>NZ_JBUBVE010000003.1:0-41963 GCF_054897895.1 Pseudomonas sp. LB3P58 | reverse complement strand
GCGCCCGTTCTGGTCCGTCGCCAAGGCGTTGCTTTCGTTCCACCGGAACTTATAGAAGCCAAACCAGCCGCTACGGCCGCTCCCTCGGCAGCACCGGTAACTGATCCAAGCGAGCCAGTGCGCTTGCAAACCGCCCAGCCGGAAACTCCAACTCCCCCGGCACCCAATCAATCTGAAACACGACGCTCCGTCGTCCTCTTTTAAAGGGGGTGGAATTTTATGGGACTTAAAAAGGAAGACGGCAAACAGCCCCCGGAAAAGGATAAGGCCAGCCGTGAGTTAATCGGCTTGATCGATGCGAATGTGAAACATCAAACACGTTGGGTACGCCGAATTCCGGTTTTGATCGCAGTTATTGGCGTTTTAGTTGCGGTGATTGGACTCGTCTTCTCTTCGGGATGGCCTGTCAGTATCGGCCTCCTAATGTTTGTAGTTGGCTTTACCTCGCAAGTCGTACTTTGGTACGGCCTACATGAAGGGAAGAACAAATGAAACTTATGGTAGTCGAGAGTCCAAACAAGATTAAGAAACTTAAAGCCTGCTTGGATGATAGTTGGAGTTTTGCCGCAAGTGTGGGCCATATTCGTGACTTGCCACGCAACGAGTTGGGTATCACCATTCCCGGCTTTGCGCTGGAATATGTGTTTATCCCAGCGGCTAAAGTGGGCACACAGACATTCCCAGGCGGTGAAGAGCGTTTAGAGCGAATCAGCCGCCAATTGCACAAGGCAACTGAGATATACCTTGCGACGGACTTGGACCGTGAAGGTGAAGCGATTGCTTGGCATTTGAAAGAAACTCTGGGTCTGGGTGATGCTGATTTTTCCCGAATTACATTCGATGAAATTACCAAGAAAGCGTTGGAAAAGAGCTTAGACAATCCGCGCATGATTGACTATGACTATGTTCTAGCGCAGGAAGCCCGCCGCGCACTAGATCGGCTTTATGGATACCTAGTTTCCCCGTGGCTGACAGAAGTTCTCGGCCTGTCTGTAACTGCTGGTCGAGTTCAAAGCGTTGCTTTGCGATTGGTAGTTGAGCTTGAGCGTAGAATTAAAGCGTTTCGGAAAACGAAGCACTTCGGCGCTGTCGTCTCGTTCGATGGTGGTTCATGGCAAGCGGAGTGGAATACAAAAAATTACCTGACGCCTGATTCAGCTTATATATTGGATCAGACAATAGCTCAGCGTGCCGCCAGTTGCCGTAACTTCACAGTCACTCACTCGGAAACGACCAAAGCTAAACGCTCGCCCCCTTCGGCGTTTTCTACGTCGTTGTTGTTGCAAGCGGCAAGCACCAGTTTGAAACTTTCGCCGCCTGTAACATCGAAGCTTGCACAAAAGCTGTTTGAGCAAGGTGTCATTACTTATATTCGTACCGATGGGGTTAATCTCAGCGAGGACGCAATAAGCGACATTCGCGAGCTGGCAACCGCAAAAGGTCTGGCAATTCCCGATAGCCCTCGTAAATTCACCGCGAAGGGTGATGCACAAGGGGCGCACGAAGGCATTCGCCCTACTGATTTTTCAGTTGAGGATGCCGGGGAAGATGACAATCAGCGCGCCTTGTATCGCCTGATCTGGCAACGCTCTGTAGCGTCACAACTGGCTGACGCGGTGTACTCAGTCAATACGGTAGAGCTGGAAGCTGTTGTGGACAACATGCCGTTCCAGTTCAAGGCCAAAGGCCGGACGCTGGTTAGCCCTGGGTGGTTGGCCTTGACAGCTAAAGACGCCACCGAGTCAGACGACGAAGAGAAAGAACCAGAACAGGGTAAAGTTCCAACATTGGAAGTCAGCAGTTCAAAAGTTGCGGATAACGGCAAGGTACTTAACAAAGAAACAACGCCTCCCACTCGTTTTACCGAAGCTACATTGGTGAAAAAGATGGAAGCCGAAGGCATCGGTAGGCCTGCGACTTACTCAAGTATCATTCAGAACATAACCGGTAAAGGTTATGTAGTTGAGGAAAAACGCTACCTTGTGCCGCAAGAAATTGGTTATCACATCATTGATAAACTGGTCGAGGCTAAGTTTACCTTTGTTGAGATTGCCTATACGCGGGAACTGGAAGAGCAGTTAGACCTTATCGCGAATAGCGAAATGACCTACGAAGAAGTAGTAGGCCAAGCATACGCGCAATTGATTTCAGAAATGGAAGCTGCGGGCAGCGACAAGGCTTTGAAGCCCCGTTTTCCATGCCCTAAGTGTGAAAGCGGTCTACGCCGATATGCAGCCGTAGGCAAGGTTCCGTTCTGGTTTTGCAGTAGTCAAGAATGCAAACACGTTATGGATGATGTGAACTTTCAGCCAGTGGAGCGGAAAGTTTACGCTTGCACCACTTGTAACGAAGGGACTATGCGCAAATTTAAGCGCAAGTCTGGTGGTGGCTTTATTTGGGCTTGCTCTACCGAAGAGTGCAAACACTTCATGGACGACCTGAACGGCAAGCCGGTTGAACCGGCCGTCCATACCTGCCCAGCGTGCAGGAAGTCGCCGTTACGTCGCTATCAGCGCAAGGACAAAGAAACAGGCAAGGCCAAAGGTTATGGCTGGTTCTGCACTGGCGAAGATTGCAAGACCTTCCTCGATGACGACCGGGGCAAGCCTGGCAAAACAGCACCGTGCCCGAGCTGCGGCAGCTTGCTGCATCGCAAAAAAGGCGAGTTCGGTTTTTGGTGGGGTTGCAGCGCCTATCAGGCTGGATGCAAGACCGTTATGGACGATAAGGACGGTAAACCCGTGCCGAAAAAGCCCAAGGTTGCGGGAGCCCCGACGCTCAAGCCTTCCATGCCGAAAAAGCTCGTTCTTAAGCAGACCAAGAAATGATATTTCAGTAACCAAATTAGTATATTTTGGCCGTTACTGGCGTATAATGCTGGGTACGGATTTGCGGGGTAAATAAGGATGTCTTGACCGAGCAAAGCTGTAGCCGGTGACGGGCCGGGATACCCGTCAAGCCTTTATCAAAACATTGGAGTTCATGACATGACGCAAAAACTGACCAAGGGGAAAGCCCTTCCGCTGATGGCCGTAGTGGCTTGCTTGGCTTTACTCGCTGTAGAGCCTGCCTTCGCGGCCGGTGGGCTGGACAAGGTGGATACCTTCGCTGAGAACCTGCTGTCCGTTCTCCGTGGTGTGTCGATCACCGTAGTGACCATCGCGATTATGTGGGCTGGTTACAAATTCCTGTTCAAACACGCTGACATCGCAGAATGCGGCAAGATCCTGGCCGGTGGCCTTCTGATTGGTGGTGCTGCCGAGTTGGCCGCCTACCTGTTGACGTAATCGGAGCAACAAACAATGTCGGCACAACTGGAACCACAAGATCCCCGCGACCCGCTGTTTAAGGGCTGCACCCGGCCAGCGATGATGTTTGGCGTGCCAGTTGTGCCGCTTGCCGTCGTCTCTGGCGTTTTTATTCTGTTGGCAATCTGGACAAAAATTCTCGTTGCTGTGCTGCTCGTTCCAATCGTCATGGTGATGCGGCTTATCGCCAAGAAGGACGATCAGCAGTTCCGGCTACTCGGCCTGAAAATGCTTTTTCGTCTGGTCAACTTCAACCATAACGGGCGCTTTTGGAACAAAGCTTCAACATATAGCCCGCTTTCCTTCAAAAAACGTAAGTGAGGCGATATGACCGCTCAAGCTAAATATCATCAGCAGCTTTCACGCGAACGGGATGTAGCGCCATTCATTCCGTACAGCAATCACGTTTCTGATAACTCCCTAGTCACCAAAGAAGGTGACTATGTGCGTATTTACAAGCTGTCTGGCATCAGCTTTGAAACCGTAGACGGCGCAGACATTCTGTTGCGTAAAGAGCAACTGAATACGTTGCTTAAATCGATTGGTTCGCAGCATGTTGCATTGTGGACTCACACGGTACGTCGCAAAACCTCTGACAGACTGGTCGCTACATTCAAGAACAAGTTCTGCCATGACATGAACAAAAAGTATTACGACTCGTTGTCCGGGTATCGGATGATGTCCAACGAGCTGTATTTGACTGTTATCTACCGCCCGGCGCCTTCGCGCATGGATAAAATGTTCCTGAAATCGGCTCGCCGTAGCCGGGCTGAGCTTTTATCCCAGCGCAAAAACGCCCTGCGGAAACTCGATGATGTTTGCTATCAAGTCGAGTCGAGCATGCGCCGCTACGACCTTGAAGAACTTACCTGCTTTGAAGAGCAAGGCGAGTTCGATCAAGAGCCTGTAGTTTATTCACATGCTTTGTCATTCCTTAATTTTCTGATCACAGGCGAGTGGCAGAAAGTGCGCGTGCCCAAAGCACCGCTTAACGAATACCTCGGCACGGCCTGGGTTCATGTAGGCACGGAGACTATTGAAATTCGTTCCCCTACAAAAACGCGTTTTGCGCAGGGAATTGACTTCAAAGATTACGCGGCCCATACAGAGCCTGGTGTTCTTAATGGCCTAATGTACGAAGACTACGAATTTGTTATTACTCAATCGTACAGCTTCATGTCGAAAAGCAAAGGTAAAGAGTTTCTGGAGCGTCAACGCAAACAACTTCTGAACACTGAAGATGGAAGCGCTACGCAAATTGAGCAAATCACCGACGCTATCGACGCTCTGATTCAAGGCGAATTTACCATGGGTGAATATCATTATTCGCTTCTGGTATTTGGTGAATCCGTTGAAAAAGTGCGCCGTAACACTACCTCGGCCATGACCATTATTCAGGATGCGGGTTTTCTGGCTGCCTTGGTTGTTACAGCGACCGACGCGGCATTTTATGCGCAGTTGCCTTGTAACTGGAGTTTCCGCCCCCGAGTTGCTGGCTTGACCAGTAAGAATTTCGCGTCCTTGTCGTGCTTCCACAACTTCACCGCTGGTAAGCGCGACGGCAATCCTTGGGGCCAGGCTGTCACGCTGATGAAAACCCCATCGGGCCAGCCGCTGTATTTCAATTTCCATTACTCAAAAGGCGACGAAGACGCTTTCGATAAAAAGGTCTTGGCGAACACACGGATTATCGGGCAAGCCGGTTCGGGTAAAACTGTGCTTATGAACTGGCTGCAAATGCAGGCCCAAAAGTTTGTGGCTGGTGCGCCAAGTGGTTTTGCCTCGGTATTCTTTGATAAAGACGAAGGCGCGAAGCTCTGCATTAAGGCACTCGGCGGTAAGTACCTGTCCGTTAAAAATGGCCGACCTACCGGCTTCAATCCAATGCAGATTGAAAAGTCCGAAAGCAACATTCTGTTCCTGGAGCGCTTGATTAAAAATCTGGTTTCGGTCAACGGCCAGACCATAACCACAACCGATGAATTGCGAATCAGCAAGGCCATTCGTACCGTAATGGAAATGGACCTGTCATTGCGCCGCCTTTCAACGGTATTGCAGAACATTACGGAAGGCGCGGACAAAGCAGACCAAGACAATAGCGTTGCCAAACGTCTGTCGCGTTGGTGTTATGACGACGGCGACGGTCGCGAGGGGGCTTTGGCTTGGGTGCTTGACTGCCCAACCGATATGATCGACTTCACCACACATAACAACTACGGTTTCGATGGAACAGACTTCCTCGATAACGCCGATGTTCGCACGCCTATTTCCATGTACTTGTTGCATCGCATGGATTCGATTATCGACGGTCGCCGCTTTATCTACTGGATGGATGAGGCGTGGAAGTGGGTCGATGATGAGGCGTTTGCTGAGTTCGCCGGTAACAAGCAATTGACGATTCGTAAACAAAACGGGTTCGGGGTGTTTGCGACACAAATGCCAAGCAGCCTTTTGAAGTCAAAAATTGCGGCCTCCTTGGTTCAACAGGTGGCAACCGAAATTTATCTGCCAAACCCAAAAGCAGACTTCCACGAATACACCGAAGGTTTCAAATGTTCGGTGGCCGAATGGGACATTATCCGAAACATGGGCGAAGAAAGTCGCATGTTCTTGGTCAAACAGGGTCATACGTCAATGCTCGGTCGTCTTGACCTTGACGGCTTCGACGATGAACTGGCGATTTTGTCGGGTAGCCTCGATAACAACGAGCTTGCCGATAGCATCATTGCCGAACTTGGCGATGATCCTGAAGTGTGGCTTCCGGTGTTCCAAGAACGTCGTAAAGCCCGTGTCAAAAACTCCAAGCTGCAAACAGCAAATAGCCATTGAGGTAACTATGAAACGGACTCTCGTAGGATTTGCACTGACTGCGCTTATCGCAACCTCTGCATACGCTCAAATTCCCGTCACTGTCACCAGTGACGTTCCGGCCACGTTGAACCAAGTCCAAACAATGGCTCAATGGGCACAGCAGATTTCCGAAATGAAACGGCAATACGACCAGATGCAGACGGATTATCAGCAAATGGTGCGTACCTATACCTCGACTACCGGCACTCGTAACATGGGCCAAATCATGAACGATCCGTCGTTGCGTGATTACCTGCCGGGCGATTGGCAGAAGGTTTACGACAGCACGAAGACCGGGGGTTATTCGGGCTTGAGTGGTAGCGGCAAAACCGTTTACGAACAGAACCGGATTTACGACGCCTGCGCAAGCTACATCGACGATCAGCAACGTCTGTCCTGTGAGGCTCAGGCCGTCAAAGCGTCACAGGACAAAGGGTTTGCCATGGATGCCTACACGGCCGCCAAGAGCCGGATTAACCAGCTCGACGGCCTGATGGCTCAAATCGACCAAACCCAAGATCCGAAAGCCATTGCGGAGCTACAGGCACGAATGGCAGCCGAACAGGCCAACGTGCAGAACGAACAGACCAAATTGCAAATGTACTCAATGGTTGCAGAAGCCGAAGAGAAAGTGCAGCACCAGCGGCAACGCGAGCTGAACGCCCAGGTGCTTACCAAGCGCGAGTACAAGGCACGTCAACCAACTGACTTTCTTTCCCAATGAGGGGTGCTGTTATGACTTTAAAAACCTGTGTCCCGAAATTGGCTATCTGTCTGTTTGTGGTTGCCCTAGCTGGCTGCAAAGAAGATACGCCCGTGCAAACAGTCGAGTGGTACAAGGAACACACCGCAGAACGCGGCAAGATGATTTCAGAATGCAGCGACAAGGTCGGTGAGAAACTGACCTCGGCCAACTGCATCAATGCCAAAAAAGCGGACAACGAAATCATCTTAGGGAAGCGCGGCGGTTACAGAGAGCGTGCCCCAATGGATTTCAAGGACAAATGACATGGCAACCAAAACGACGATATTTGAATGGCTCGGGGGGAGCATTGACAAAACGCTAGATACGTTTGTCAGTGTTGTTTCATCCAACGTTATCGACTCGTTCGCGATTGTAGTTGTCGCCTTTGGTACGCTCTATCTCGTCATGGTCGGTTACATGATGATTATGGGCAGCATCGAACAATCGGGGCCGCACTTCTTAAAAACGTGTGCCAAGTTCATCATTATTTCCGGTCTTGCAATGTCAGCCGGAACCTATATGAGCTGGGTAGTCGATGCGCTTCGCGGGTTGGAAACTGGCATGGCTTCGGCGTTCTCGCCAAGCAACAGCGCGACAGAACCCACGTCTGTTTTTCAAGTCGTGGATAACGCGATGTCTGATGGTTTTTCCATCGGTGCCGACATGATGGAAAAGATGGGCAAACGCGAGTTCTACGAAATCGGGATGATGTTTTGGGATTTGCTTAATGCCCTTCTAATTTATCTCGCGACATTAGTGATTGCCGTTCCGGCCGGGGCCATGATTATCGTCTCCAAGGCGATGCTTTCAATCATGCTTGGTATTGGGCCTATCTTCATTCTGATGTTGCTGTTTGGACAGTTCACCTCGCAATGGTTTGACCGCTGGTTCGCCCAGGTGATGACGTACATCATGCAAGTTGCCTTGCTGAGTACGGTACTGACCTTCGGCGTGAAGATGTTCGGCGTGCTGGTTCAAGACGTATTGGGCAATCCTGATGACTACCCCATTGCGACGATGTTGGAAATCGTCGTGCTGGCATTGGTAATCCTCTACATGATGCAGCAGGCGTATCAAGCCGGGGGCGCCTTGGCCGGGGGCATATCGAGCGCCGGTATCACCTTGAGGCAGATTGCCCAAGGCGCGGCTACGCCGTTCACCAAAGGTCTTAACCGTCAATCCACGCGCCGCGACATGCAATCGGGTCAAATGGTCACTGCTGGCCGATTGAATCACCTTGCAGCGGGTAACACAGCGTGGAACCCGGCGTACCGGCAGCACGTCATGCAGAACATGGGGAAAAATTGGGGTTCGGCCAAAGGCGGTAGCGTTAAGGAATAACCGTACCGTTCGACCGCTCTGTTTTGGGGAAAACAGGGCGGTTTTTTTTCGTTTTCGCAATACCAAAATAGGGTATTTTGGCGTCAACAGTTGTATAATCTGGCAACCCTCAATTTCAGACCAACACAGGACATCAAGCATGAAACGCGCACTCGCATTTCTATTGCTCGCAACCCTCTGTGGTTGCGCGAGCCACAAAGCCGTCGTGCCTTCACTGGAAGGCAAACCGCGCATCCAAATTAACAAGCAATCTCAGGAAAAGCCTGTGCTTGCAGCACCAGTCAACGCAGTTCAAGGAGAGTAACCATGCGCGGGGAACAGAGATCGAAGTCGCAAGCGCTTCACGATGAAAACAACGACTGGGAATCAGGCCGCACGGTCGAAAATGAGAAATCCAAAAAAGTCGCTTGGATCATTGCCGGGATTGCTGTCGGGATTGCCGCATTGCAAGGTGTTGGCATCGCGCTAATGTTGCCCCTCAAAACCGTTGTCCCTTACGTCGTCCGGGTAGACAACGCGACCGGTGTTCCCGACATCGTTACGGTCATGACTGACAAAAAAGTTACCGGCGAAGACGTGATGGACAAGTATTGGCTTGCCCAATTTGTCATCGCTCGGGAAACCTACCAGTGGAACGTCTTACAGAGTGATTACGACAAGGTAGGTCTGTTGTCGTCTCCTACTGTCGGTGCTGCTTATGCCGCGCTTTTCGCTGGCAATGATTCACTCGAAAAGACATACGGCAAGTCGGTTGAAGCGACTGTAAAAATCTTGAGCGTTATCCCCAGCGGAAACGGCAGCGGCACCGTGCGTTATGTGAAGACAACGAAACGGGTAGATCAAGACGCCTCGCAAGCTGTCGTCGAACGTTTTGTTGCGACGATTGGTTACGAGTATCGCGGCGCAAGCCGTATGAAAGAGAGCGAACGACTGATTAACCCGAACGGCTTCCAAGTTCTTAGCTGGCGGGCTGACCCTGAAATGGGGATTTCACGATGAAAAATCTCGCTCTTGCCGTCGCCCTGGCACTGTCCAGCGCATCTGTGTTCGCAGCCGACGTACCGCAAGCGTCGCGCTTCGACAACCGTATCCAATACGTCAACTACAACCCCGGAGACGTTGTAACCGTTCAAACAGTTGTCGGTCGGGGTTCCCGAGTAGTCTTCGCTCCAAATGAAACGATTATCGATGTGGGATCGGGTTTTACCCAAGGTTGGGAGTTTACGGACAGCGGAAACATGCTGTACATCAAGGCTAAGTCCATCAAGGGTGAAAGTGGTCAGCCTAATATGATCCCGGCTCCGGTTACATGGGACACGAACCTGATGGTTAAAACCAACCTTCGAATGTATGACATTGACTTGTTTTTGCGGGAACCCAAAGCCAAAGGGGTCGCCTACAGGGTTGAATATCGCTATCCGGCCGATGAAGCCGCACGGGCAATGAAGCTCGCGGATAAACAGAAAGCCCAAGCGAAATTCGATGCTAAGCCAGCGCCGCGTAACTGGAACTACTCGATGCAGATTGGCGATAACTCCGAAGGTATCGCACCGACTACCGCCTACGATGACGGTCGCTTCACCTATCTGACCTTCCCGAATAATCGGGATTTCCCGACCGCGTTTCTGGTTGCGGCAGACAAAACAGAAAGCATCGTAAACAGCCATATCGACCCAGCCAAGCCTGACACGCTGGTCATTCAACGAGTCTCGAAAGAGGTCGTTCTACGCCTTGGGAATGCTGTTGTCGGTGTCTACAACGACAGCTACGACCGCGACGGCATTCCGGCAGTAGATGGCAGCACCGTGCCCGGTGTTAGACGGGTACTTCTTTCGTCGGAGCATGGCAAATGAACAATCAAATTAATCAACCAAACGCACCGGATGAACAATTGAATTCGCTGAACGGCGAACGGGGTATGCCAAGCGTTAATGAACATGGCCCGTCTACGATGGGTCGGGGAGTTATCGTCCTTGCGTTGCTTCTTCTCGCCGCCGTCGGTGGTGGTCTTGTGTACTGGAAATGGAACAAAAACAAAGCCGAAGATGCTGCGCCAGTTCAGCGCGACATCATGGGTAGCAGCGTTCCGGCTCGCACGTTCGTTGCGCCTCCAGCGCCGAGCGCGCCAGTTGCTCCTGTTCTCCCAGGACAAACACAACCAACAGTTCCTGCGCCTAATGGCCCGTATGTGGCTGAGGGGCAAAGACCAGCACTGCCGGGCGGTGGTCGCGGTAATGGATCGGCTAACGATAAACCGCCGCAAGTGCTGGACAAGGCAGGGTCTGACCTAATGGTTGATCGCTCCGGTAGCAAAAGCCGAGGTACTGGCGCGGCTTCACCCGTTACCCGAGGCAATGAAAACGCCGGTACCAACGGTGGCGGCAGCGAAGAAGGCGGCAAAGGTAGCTTGGGGTCGATGTTGACCGCGACCAGCACGCCCGGTAGTTCGGCGTCCATGCTGGGCGACCGTAATTTCCTGATTGCCAAAGGCGCATTTATCGACTGCGCACTTAAAACCCGTTTGGATTCGACCGTTGCCGGTATGACTGCGTGTACCGTCACCCGCGACATTTACAGCGATAACGGCCATTTGCTGTTGGTCGAACGCGGATCTGAGGTAACGGGTGAATACAAGGCGAACATGCGCCAAGGTATGGCCCGCATTTTCGTTCTATGGGATCGCATCAAAACGCCGAACGGTGTCGTCATCAACCTTGGATCGCCGGGCACTGATCCGCTGGGTGGTGCAGGTCTTCCGGGTTACGTTGATAACCACTTCTGGCAGCGTTTCGGCGGTGCCTTCGCGTTGAGTTTGGTTGACGACGTGGCGCGCGGCCTCACTCAAAGCACCAGCGGCAGCGGCGACTCGCAATTCAACTTCAACAGCACCGGTGACGCCTCGCAAAACATGGCTACCGAGGCGCTGAAAAACACAATCAACATCCCGCCTACCCTCTACAAAAATCAGGGTGAGCAAGTGGGCATTTACATTGCTCGGGATCTGGATTTTTCGGGTGTCTACGATGTTACAGCCGAATGATTATTTGGGCGGCGCTGCCGTCCTTTCCCGCGCAACATCCGTCCTGCATTTGCTTGCGTTGGTCAAGCCGTGGATGGACGATCCGGGGATTCTCGAGATTTACATCAATCGGCCAGGAGAGGTTTGGTTTGAACGCGGCCAAGTAATCGAACGGCATGTCGTCGAGGCGCTGACGTACAAACATCTAGAGTCATTGGCAACTGCTGTCGCCAAGTTTTGCAAAAATGAAATTTCCAGCACGCGGCCGATTCTATCGGCCATTTTGCCGGGCGGTGAACGGGTTCAAATCGTTATGCCGCCTGCCTGTGAGCATGGGACTATCTCGGTCACCATCCGTAAGCCGAGCTTTGAAATCCGCAAGCTGGAAGACTACGAAAAGCAGGGCTTTTTCGAGAATATCCGGCCGATTACTCAGGGTCTGAGTAGCGGGGAAAAAATGCTGATGCAGCTCAAGGATGATGGTAAGTACCTTGAGTTTTTGCGCACGGCAGTAAAGCAGGAAAAAATCATCGTTATTGCTGGTGAAACCGGCAGCGGCAAAACGACGTTCATGAAAGGGCTGATGGAAGAAATCCCATCAACCGACCGCATCATTACGATTGAAGACGTGGCCGAGCTGTTCCTGCCCAACCATCCGAACCACGTCCATCTGTTCTACCCAAGCGAAGCGAAGGAAGAAGAGAACGCGATTGTTACCCCGGCGTCGTTGCTCAAAAGTTGCCTGCGGATGAAGCCGAAGCGGATTCTGCTTGCCGAGCTGCGCGGCGGGGAAACCTTCGATTTTATTAACGTCGGGGCCTCTGGTCATGGCGGTGGTATCACCAGCGTGCACGCTGGTTCGGCAGAGCTGACCTTTGAGCGTATGGCTCTGATGATCCTGCAAAACCGTCAGGGCCGAATGCTTCCTTACGAAGTGATTCGCAAGCTGTTGTATCTGGTGGTCGATGTCGTCGTGCATGTCCACAACGACACTGACGGCTTCCACGGTCGCCACATTACCGAGATGTGGTATGACCCAATGAAAAAGCGCGAACGCAGCTCACAAGGCGGCGTAGACAGTGCGGAAATTGCGCAAATGCTCATTCGCATGCAGAACAAAATAGATTCGCTGGAAGAGCGTTTGCAGCAAGTGGAGGCATGAGCAAATGGCGACAATGGACTGTCCTCGATCGGCCCGGGTTGTCACCAACCGGGCACAGCCTGCGCGCCTCCGGCTTGCCCCAAAGGGCTTTGCCCTCTGGACGCCCAGCCTCGACCGGCAGCAGGTTTGCAGGGGGAAGAGCAACCCCCTACAAACCCTCGCGGAAGGTAAGTGGCCTACACCCGCATCAAGTGTCCGCTACGCCGCCATTCTCCCCCGTTCGCACTCGCTGCGCTCCCTTGCGCTGCGGCCTCGCATGGCGCACCTGACACGGCTTCCGACCGATTCGTGTAGTGCTTCGACTGGTGACATCGAGGACATGGCCATCGACGGCTTCGGTCGCCATTCCACGGCATACGTGGTGACAGCAAAACCTTCTGCAGAACGATTCAGTGTCACCAAACCTCTAGGGTCGCTACTGGCGACAAATCCACGCGACCTGGTGACGTTTGTTGTCACCAACCATCAAAAGGGACTGAACAATGAATATGCCTAAGTGGGCTAAATGGCTGCTCGCGCTCATTGCCTTTGCCATCGCAACGGTTGGGCTTGTGTGGTTGTCCGGGGCCTTGTTTTTCGTTTTCAGCAAGGCAAACCCCATCGGCAAGACCGATTTTATGACGTGGTGGACATACTGGCAGTCGTATCAAGATGACCCGGTAATTGCCAAACGCCTCAAGGTGTCGGCAATCGTCGCGGCCGTCGTGTCGTATGGGATCGTCATTGCCGCAATCATCGGAGCGATGCGCAACGCCATCACGCTCTACGGTGAGGCACGTTTTGCCAATGACGCCGAAGTCGCAGAGGCCGGGCTTTTCGGTAACACCGGCATCATCATTGGTAAGTGGAAAAAGCGCTTTCTGATGTTTCCGGGGATGCAGTTTGTATTGCTGGCAGCACCGACCCGTTCAGGTAAAGGGGTTGGTAATGTTGTGCCCAACATGCTCAATTTCAGTGACTCGGCCGTGTGCCTGGACGTGAAACTTGAAAACTTCAAGATCACGTCGAAATTCAGGGCCGCACACGGGCAAGAAGTCTTTCTGTTCAACCCCTTTTCGACTACCGGGCATTCGCACCGGTATAACCCGCTGGGCTATGTCAGCGACAATCCGCGGTTGCGGGTCACTGACATTCTGGCTATCGGCTATGTCCTTTATCCGGGTGGTGGCAAAGACACGTTTTTCGATGACGCGGCCCGAAACCTCTTCCTCGGCCTCGTCCTGTACCTGTGCGAAACCCCTAGCCTGCCGAGAACCTTCGGGGAAATGCTGCGTCAGTCCTCCGGCAAGGGCCGTCCCATCAAGGAATACATTCAGGGCCTGATTACTGAGCGTAATTATCGGGTCGAAGAAGAAATGGACGATGAAGGCGAGCCGACCGCCGTACTGGTGCCCATCACTGAGTGGGACGGCACCGGCCTGCCGCCGCTGTCGATGGAATGTGTAGACGCCCTGAACCGCTTTACATCGACATCCGACAACACGCTGTCGAGTATCCTTGCTTCGTTTAATACCCCTTTGACGCTTTGGGTAAGTCCGCTGATTGACGCGGCAACCAGTGAGAACGATTTTGACCTTCGGAACATCCGAAAAAAACGCATGACTATTTATGTCGGTATTCCAGCAAACAAACTTGCAGAAGCCGAACTGATTATTAACTTGTTTTTCTCCCAACTTATCAATCTGAACACTGATGAACTACTGCACGCCACACCTGAAATACAATTTCAGGTCATGTTGATGATGGACGAATTTGTCGCGCCGGGCCGAATCGGCATTATCGACAAATCGAACTCGTTTATGGCCGGTTACGGCTTGCGTTTGGTTTCGATTATTCAGTCACCCTCACAACTTGAAGAAGAGCCGCGAAAAGGTTACGGCAAAGCCGGTGCTGCAACATTGATAACTAACCACGCTTGCCAGATTCTTTATACGCCACGCAAACAAAGTGACGCTAACGAATACTCGGAAATGCTGGGTCACTACACATTCAAGGGCAAAGGTATTAGCCGTCAACGTGGTGGCAAAAATACTGGTGGGCACAGTGAGTCGGAATCGGATCAAAAAAGACCGCTAATGTGGCCGCAAGAACTCAAGGAAATGAGCCAGCGTCGGCAAATCGTTAGTTTGGAAAACACCAAACCGATTATGTGCGAAAAGATTGCCTATCACAGCGACCACGTTTTCCTTGATCGCCTTAAAAGTGTTTCCCCTACCCTCGCGGCTATCGACCAAACACCAATGCGTCAACGGCTGCGGAAATGGGGTTTCTCGGGTAAGGCGAAACCTTCCCGCAAGCTACTGGAAGCGACCTGGGGCGGCGGTGAACTCTCGTCCTATGTACCGTTGATTGATTTGGATCTGCACGACGCTATCGTTCGCGCCAAGGTGCGTACCGCTACAGTCGAAGACATAGTTAAAGGTATCGACCTGCGCGCCCTTGCGGTAGATACATCAAAAATTGCGGTGCCTGTAGCAGCGGCCGGAACTGCACTTGAACCTGACCAAATCGAAGATTTTGTAAATGACTTTTTCGACGCGCTGGACGCCGGGAGCGATGGTGACGAAGGCGAGCAGCAGGACGAAGGCGACGACATCGACGCAGACGGTAGCAGTATGCCGCCAAGCGCCGAAGAAATGGCCCAGCTTGAGGCTGAGGCTGCTAGAGAGACGGGTTTGTATGGCGGTGATGAACAAGCCGTGACGGTTGTTGAACAAGTTGTAGTTGTCAGCGAAGCGGTAGAAATTAAAACACAGCCGCCAGTCGAAGAAGTTTCCGCCGATGACGTTCAAAGTCTTGTTCATGAACAAGACTTTGAACAAGACTTTGAAAAAGCTTTTGAAGCCGCCGACGAATTATCTGATGAACAACTTGCAGCCATGGCTGAAAGTTTCGAGTTGCCAGATGAAATAGACATGGATCAAATGAGCGACTATGCCGATATGATCGCAACGGAAGAAATGGAAGTTCCAACTTTCATTAACCCCGAAGATTCAGACGAAAAGCACCTTATTGATTTAAGTGTTCTTGACAAGCCACTTAATAACGCGAAAAATACAGTTTGATTTAATATTTAATCGCCAGTTTAACGACTGGCGATTAATGCGGGTGATGCCCAAGAGCGACTTTACCGAGAGTCGCATATTTAACGTAAAGGGAGTTTTACGATGAACGAGACAAGCGCCGGTAATCCGGCCTCTCCAAAAACAGGAAGCCGCAATAAAGTTGTAGGCCAATACCTCACTAAGATAGAAGATGTCCCGAAGGAAGTTCGGGAATATGCTATTAACCGCCTAAACCCTACTGATGCCGAAGGAAACCGTCTAATGGACAGTTCCGGTCGGCAAGTCACGGCGTCTGTATCCACTGCCAAAGAAAACGGCAGCTACTACGGCCCTGTAGTTCTGAACAATGATAAATACCTTGTGCAAGCGGTCGGTAAAGATCGGTTGTACGCCGTCGTCCACACGAAAGATAACGTCGAGCTGCAAGGCTCTACGTTGTCGATGCTGGACGCAAAAAAGAACATGGGCGGATTCAGCGTGCAGGTTCACTACAACGGCGGCAAAGCCAAAGTCTTTCCTTGGGCCGACAAGTCCCGTACTGCGCAGGAAAAACCCCTCGACACTCCCGCCAAGGAATCGGCACCGGCAAAAGACGCGATGAACCCCGAGTCCATCATGGCTAAGGCTGCTGAGTACGCAAAACAGAACATCAAAAATGCCAATCAGCGCGAGGCGTTTCTAAAGCATTTAGGCAACGTCACGCAGGAGGCTTTCCAGCAGCCGGAAGCCAAACAAACTACCAAACAGCCGCAGCCGCAACAGGCCAAAGCTGATAACAGCATCGAAAGGTAAGGGGTTTATCATGGCTACGGAAACAACTCAAAACACCGGCAGAGACGACCTGCAAGCCCCAGACGCGGCCGCGCGTGGCCCAGCGTTTGGCATCATGCAGATTGACGATAAACCCGCTACCTCGTTGCGATACGAACGTGTAGCCCGCGAGGGTGAGGTTAGCTACAACGTCTCGTTCCATATGGGCACAAAGTCAGTCGCGCGCATCAAGGATCTGGACGCCGCCGCCCTGGGTGATGTGGTCGGGGAAAAGAACGCCAAGGCCATTTCGGAAAACGAAGAGGTCAAAGGGTCGCTGAAAGGCGAATCGCTCCAGAACGAATACGGATTGACGCCCGAAGAAAAAGACCGGCGCTTAAAAGAGTCGGAGATTGAAGCGTTCAATTACGAAGCTGACAGAAATTCGGTGCTTGAAACGGTAAATTTGGAACATGACGAAGCGGCTCTGAATAGCGCCGACCGTGAAATTGATTTGCCAGAAGAGCAAAACACCATCGAGCATGTGCCCGAGCTTGAACAGGTAAACGTTCAGGAGGCTTTAGCCCGTGCAGCGTTCAACCGTCAGCGCGACCGGGATCAACTGGCGCTCGATCAAGAAAAACTTGGTCAGCGGGCAGAAGGTAAGCGCATCGACGTTGAAAACCTGTCGGAACAAGCCCTTGAACAGAAGGACGACAACGCGCTGGGCGAGCGTACAGGCGCGACCACGGACTACGACAGCCAGCAATCAACCGAACGGGAGAAAAACCGCCAGATTGAGCTGATGGAACAGGTTCACCACCAGTTCCGCGTATCCGGCCCGAAATTCCATTTCAAGGATCAGCCGGGCAAGCTTGCGTTCAAGGACAAAGGCGAACGGATGGTGTCGGCCTCCAATGACGAACGTGTCGCCAAAGCTATGGCAACGATGGCAGAAGCCAAGGGCTGGAAGACGATCAAGGTGTCAGGACATCCCGACTTTCAAAAAGAAGTCTGGATGGAAGCGAGTCTGCGCGGCCTTGAGGTTCGCGGCTTCAAGCCGTCTGAACAAGATCTGAAATTGCTTGAGTCTCGCCGGGATCGCACGCTTAACAACACCGTAGAGCGCGACGTAGACCGTGAACGAGCTGCACCACGTAAACCGCAGACCCGCGCCCAGGAGCAAGCCCCGCTTGCGGCTGAACGCGCAGCAACAAGCCCGGCCAAAGAATCCACTACGCCCGCGCCAGAGCAAAACGCCGGTAATGGCAAGCCAACACCAGAACAAACCGCCTCGGGCGCGCTGCGTGCTTACAGCGGCCAGTTGCTGGAGCACGGCCCGGCCAAGTACAACCACGACCCTGACGAAAAAATGAATTACTACGTCAAGCTCAACACCAATGAAGGTGAAAAAACCGTATGGGGCATCGACCTAAAGCGGGCCATGGCAGAAGGCAAACCCAAGGTCGGTGACGAAATCAACGTCGAATACAAGGGCAATAAAATTGTCGAGGTCGAGGCGTTAAAGCGTGATGACAGCGGGAAAATCATCGGCCGGGAAATGATCGACACCCCACGCAATGAGTGGAAAGTCGAGAAATCCGATAAACACAAAATCGTTGAGGCTGTAGCGGCCAAGGTCATTGACGCCAAGGTCAAAGATCCAGTCCAGCGCGAACAACTCCGTAAAGCGATTGACGCGCGGCTGGTTGAACGAGCGCAACAGGGCAAAATCCCAACGGTCAAGGTCTATGACAAAGACGCTCAGGGCCCGCAGCAAGACCGGACAGGGCCAGTCGTTGAACGCAACTCCGAACGTACTCGCTAAAACTGATAGGGAATCAAGCTAATGGCTGACGTAATGAAAACCAACGTGGACAACAACTCGCATCGTGCCGCGAAGCCCGAAGGCCACGAAATGTTGCTTGTCGCCAATGAATCACGCCTGCATGACAAGTTCACCAATGGGGAGTGGATTTCCAGTCACGCGGGATCGCGTAACGGCCTGCCTAAAGGTCTGTACGATTTGACAGGTGCAGAACGGCCAGCCAGAACAGCCGCGACTAAGACGTTTGAAGGCAACGTGATGCACGTTACCGACAAACACGTCTACCAGCTCCAAGCCGCAGCAGTAGCGAAGGGAAAGCCAACCTTGGTACGTCACGACAAGTCGCTGTACAAAGAGCCGCCGCCAGTCGGCTCTATGACCAAAGTTGATTACGTCCGAGGGGCTGGCACTGTCACCGGCCGGGAGCAAACCCAAGAACGGTAAAGTCACGCTGAAACTGTCTTGAACTGAAAGAAACGCCTTGTCCTACAAGGCGTTTCGCGTTTCTGGCGTTCGGATTTGGTGACGGGAGCAGCTGAGCCAGGTTGCGGATCTGTCGCCATTAGTCCTTGCCGGGCTTCGGCTGCTTCGCGGTTGGCTGCTTCGCGGTCGGCTTCAAAGCGGCAAGTAAACCGGCGTTTTGCGTCTTCGTCGCCTCCAGCTCGCCACGCAATGTTGCCGCGTCCTCTCTGGCTGTTGCTGCCTCTTCACGGGCTTTATCGCGCGCCGTCTCTGCCTTGGTCATACGCTCCGCGCTGTGGTGGACTTCATCGGCCGCACGCTTACGCTGATCCCCAAAGGACTGTTCCGCCGCTTCGGCCTTGGCCTTTTCTCCGGCCAACGCTGCTTGCAACTCTACAACCTGTTTTTGACTTTCGCTCAAGCGGTCGGCCAACTTCGTGTTTTCGACGGTTGCCTGATCGCGCAGTGCCTGGGCCTTGTCGCGCACGGTGTGTGCGTGGTCGAGTTCGGTGCGCAGATCGGTAGCCCGGCGCTCGGATTCTTCGGCTTTTTGCTGGGCAAGGGCTGTTTTCTGCTCAGCGTCTGCGCGAGCTGTACGGGCCTCGTCCAGTTGCTGAGCCACTTGCTGAGCCAAAGCTTTAGCAGCCACTGCGACGGCATCGGCCTCGGTGTGTGCGTGGTCGAGTTCGGCGCGTAGATCGGTAGCGCGGCGCTCGACATCTTCGGCCCGTTGCTCGGCAAGGGCTGCTTTCTGCTCGGAGGCCGTCAAGGCATTGCGCAGTTCTTCCAGCTTCTGCGTCATCTGCCGGGCATCGGCGGCAGCTTCCATGAGCTGCTGATTCAATGCGTCGATTCGCTCGTTGGCTGATTCCAGTTCCCGGCCCTGCGCTTCAAACGATTCTGACTGTTCGGCTGACAGTTGGATCAGGTCGCTTTTTTCGGTTTCAAAGGCAACCTTGGCCGCATCAAGCGATTCGTTCGCCAGTTGCTGCGCCGTCTCCCAAAGACTCTGGCCCATGGCCTGAACAACGCTATGCAGCTCGACGGGCAGCGGCTCACGCACGGCCTGAACCTGCTTGCGTTGGTTCTGGCGCCACTCCTTCATCGCCTCGACGACGTTGTTCATGCCCGACCGGCTCGCTTGCCTGACGGCCTCGACGCTGGGGAATTCGCCGGTAGAGCTATCGGCGTGCAGGGCATCAGCAGCCGCGAAAATCCGTTCTTTGATGTCTTGAGATAAGGCCATTTCCCTGACTCCGCTTCAATCTGTAGTAATAGTAGTAGTTATCTTACTACTACTATTACTAACTGTGAATATCCCACTCCGCCCGCTCGTCGCCCGGCGTCTTACCGCGTGGTTTTGGTCGAGGTTTCGCCGGTCGGAAGCCGTGTCAGGTGCGCCATGCGAGGCCGCAGCGCAAGGGAGCGCAGCGAGTGCGAACGGGGGAGAATGGCGGCGTAGCGGACACTTGATGCGGGTGTAGGCCACTTACCTTCCGCGAGGGTTTGTAGGGGGTTGCTCTTCCCCCTGCAAACCTGCTGCCGGTCGAGGCTGGGCGTCCAGAGGGCAAAGCCCTTTGGGGCAAGCCGGAGGCGCGCAGGCTGTGCCCCGGTTGGTGACAACCCGGGGCGATCGAGGACAGTTCGCAGTCACCAAAGCAAATTGGCGGACTGCGCGTAGTCTGCCGGCGCAAAGATCTGTCACCATGCGCGCCGTCGCCCTGCCCTACCCCGACTGGCGACCAGATCGACGCCCAGGAACACGCAACCTGTCACCAATTTGGTTTGTCAGTCAAATTGGTGACAGGCTTACGACCTGGCCACGGACGGCTAGTCACCAGTGCATAAGGGTTCTAAGGGATTTCAAGACAATTTCAGCGCTTACAAATGAATTGCAGGCGCGCAGCCAAGATATATACTCTTGGTTCACCAAAGTTTTCTATTACGGAGCTACAAAATGCGCAGATTGGTAGTTATGGCGAGCCTTGCGGCTTTGGCTGCATGTTCATCGCCACCCAAACCCCCGACTGTTGACGGATCGAACCGCGAAGGCATCAACTCGCCACAAACAGCAGAAAACCTTGCTCTGCGTTTGGAGTTGGAACAAGCCCAACAAAAACTGAAACAGCGACCAGTCGCGCCAGTCGCATTAAAGGTCGTCCCCCCTGCCCCATCGTCCCGCACTGTCACGGTTAATTTCCCTTATAACGACACCCACTTTCGGCCGTCTGGCTACCAAATAGCGGAGCTGATGCCTCTTCTTGGCAAAGCTGGCCGGGTTGAGATTCGCGGCCGGACTGATGCCAGAACCCCGAGTGATGCAGACGCCAAAATCGCCATGCAGCGCGCATTGTCCGCTCAACGCTTTCTGATTTCGCAGGGCGTACCCGCGTCGATGATTTCCATCAACTACGTTTCGGCCGGTGACTACGTTAGCGACAACGAAACCAATATCGGCCGGGCACTCAATCGCCGGGTAGACATCGAAGTGTTCCGGGGTGGCATATGAATACATGGAAGATTTTTGTTTCTGATGTTGAGGTCGGGGAAATTCCCGACAATACATTCGAAATGATGAAACGTTTTGTACGTCGCGATCCGCGTGTGTGGGTTGCAACTGCCCTCGACTTTTTGCGTCCTATGCGCCAGCTTTCGGCTGTGTTTACCGTCCCGCCACTTTTGATTGTTTGGGGGATGATCTTCGCGGCACTAGCAGACCCGAGCACGTTCGCCCAGGTGATGGAACTTGCAGCCACCCAACCGGAGAAATTCCGCCATGGCCTTATGCTCGCGCTGATTTACTCGGTGATGTTGAGTGCCGGTCTGATGGTTATCCGGTCGTTCTTCACGCCTTCTGTATTTACAGCCGCTTACAACCGCGAATTGGGTCGCAGACTGCGCCACCTGATGAAAGTCCCAAGCGACGGCGAAGTACGACTAGAGCGAGCTGTGGAGAGCATCCAGCCATGAAAACGCGCGCTATAGCTGCCCTTCTCGGCCTGACATTCCTTGCCTCCGCGCAAGTACATGCGGAAGAGACGATGTTTACCGGAGACAAGAAACTAGCTTGTGAGGCCGTCATGTGCCTTTCAACCGGTAAACGACCAGATGAATGCTCGCCCTCAGTCAAAAAATATTTGAGCATCAAATTTAAGAAGGCTTGGAAAACAACTGCGAAACGTAAAGAGTTTTTAGAGATGTGCCCGCAAGGCGATGTTCAAGCCACGCCTGAACAAATGGATAAAGCGCTGGAAGCCATCGGCATGGCACCAGAAGACGACGATAACGCCGAAGAATGAAAGTGTTCTGACGAAAAAGCCCGGCTTATACCGGGCTTTTTTTTGGGCTTGATTTCGCTTAGGTGCGTTAACGATCTTTGGACACGTCAGGCTCTTTGCCTTTCGGTTTTTCATTCACCAGCTCTTGAGCCGGGCGGTCGCGCAAGCTGGCGACAAGCTGCTGATGCTTTGTGACCACTGGCGGCATCTGTTTTACGAACTGGACGATTTCGAGCGCCAGTTGTTTGTCTTCAACGTCACCAGCAGCCAAGACGCGGGCAACGTCACCATAGCTTTTTTGAACAGTTTTCCGCACCACGCTGATATTGTCTTGCGCCGGGTTGGCACGCTTCTTCCCGGTAGAAATCTCCTGTGCCGCCTCGGCCTTTTGAGCCTCTGTGACGCGCGCCGGGGCTTTGCGCTTTCCAGCGCTATAGCCCTTGTCGATATGCTTTATCGCCTGATGCTCGGCCTTACGCACAACCCCACGGGCTTTCCGGGGTGTGGCGTTGGCCTCTATTCCGTGCGTCCTTAGCTTTTCCGCGAAAATCTCTCGCCAATGCTGCAAGTCACCTTTTCGCGGATTTAGCCTAACGCCGTCATGGTCAACCGCCTTGACTGCAAGGTGAACATGGGGGTGTTTCTCGTCATCGTGCGCGGCAAAAATGTACTGATGGTTGCCAAATTGGTCTTTGGCAAAATCCCGCGCGGCATCTTTCACTGCCTGTCGGTCGGTGCCTGGAGGCATGGACAAAATGATGTTGAAAGCCTCTTTACGTTTCTCGCCTTCGCGGGGTATTCCGATTTTGCCTTTCTCCCAAGAGTCGGCAATATCTCGCACCGCATCCTTCCCTAAGTGAACGTCGCCGTTTTCGTCCTCAATATCTACGTCTCCATTGCGAGATATGTAGTCCATGTGGGCTTTGATGTGTTGCATGTTCTTGCCACCGCCCGACACCTTAACCATCACTTCGGGCGTCTTCTTCACGGTCAAAGCTACCTTCTCTCGGGTAGCTGGTCCGCTGGCTTTCGTCGCCACTTTGGTACTTCCCCCGCTACGCACGTTTTTACCCTTCTTGCCCTTAAGCGTTGGATAAAACGCGCGCTCGCCCCAGTCCTTGATAACGCCGTCCGGTGACTTACTCATTCGATGTTCCACCGTTCAAGGCTGGCACGAATTGCGGTATTCACCTTGTCGGTGTGCTTATCAACCAAGGCGCTTAAAGCTGCGATCCTTTCGACCGTCACGGGTTCGTAATTGCCTTCGTTCAAACGTCGGGCTATCTGATTCAAGTTTCGGCCCAAGGCCAAAAGCTGATAGTTCGATTCACCTAATGCGTCGATTTCACTCATGCCGAATTGTGGCTCGCCAGTTAACCCCGCACGGCAAGCGTCGATGATCCATCGACGCATTGAACAACGCTCGGCGTCTGCTCGCTCGCGAATCGCCTGCCGTTCAGATTCGGTCAGAAGAATTTCAAATCGTTTTTTCGGCTCCTTTGTCGGTGACTCCAGTTGCTGGCTGTAGGTTTTTAATTTGGGAGTGTTGGCCTTTGCAAGCTGGGCCTCAATCGCTTCCTTTACAGCCGCACCCGGCTTTTTTCCTAGGGATTCGCAATACGCCAACCACGGCTCGCGAAGCGAACCGAGATAGATGTTCAGGTGCGTGTTCTTCTTTTCCATACAACCTCCACAAACCCCACAACAACACATAGCGTCAGCCAATAGAAGCCAAATAGGCGCCTATTTACCCGGCGGTTAGCCTATCCTGCACTAGATCTTCATTCGCTTCAACTCTTGTTCATGAACAAGGATTTTTGAGCTTTGGGGGGATAGAACGCGGTTTTGAAAATTGCACAAATGGAATTTGTACACGGTTGAGGATTTTTCGCTTTTTTGGGGGATGCTGCGCGCCTTTGGCTTGCCCCAAAGGGCTTTGCCCTCTGGACTCCCAGCCTCGACCGGCAGCAGGTTTGCAGGGTGAAGAGCGCACCCTACAAACCCTTGCGGAAGGTAAATGGCCTACACCCGCATCAAGTGTCCGCTGCGCCGCTATCCTCGCCCGTTCAGACTCGCTGCGCTCCCTTAGCTGCGGCCTCCGGTAGCGCACCTGACGCGGCTTCCGACCGGCACGCATACACGGACATAACGCGGTTGGAAAATTGGTGGTGACACGCGTTCGCCCAGGATCTGCACCGCCAGTCACCAGTCACAAAAAACCCGGCGCTTGGCCGGGTTCCGTGTCGGTAGGTTTATCGTCCCGTTATAGGGATGGCTGGCATTCTTGCTTCAAAAGCCGAACGCCTTCGGGTAATCCCAGCTCGGCAAATTTACCTCGTCCAACTTCCAGCGCGGCTTTAGCCGGACGCATGGAAAGGTGATATGAGTTTCGTTTGACTGCCATGTCTTCAATGCCAAACAAAGTGCCGTCCTCCGCGATAAAACCAACGGTCAGCGGAACCCGTGTGTTTTGCATCCAGAACGCGCGCGGCTCGGAATTGGGCCAGACGAAAAAAAGGCCACTCCCGATGTCGTCAATATCGGATAGGCCCTTGCTCTGTTGCTCCACGGTTGCGGCTACCGGGATACCCGCCAGCCGCACGCCATTACTGAATGTCAGGTCGCATGTTTCAGCGTGCGCCCGGCCCACGCCGACAGCTGCGAGAAATAGCGCGGCGGCTACACCAGCCGTCGCGCGGGATTTCATCACCGGGCGCACCTTACTTCTCCTGTTCAGTAAGCATGTGAATTTTGCATTGGGTGGCGTCTACTTCGGCATCGCCGCCGCCGTCTTCCCAGCGGACACGAATCAGGCCGGGGGTGGTTGGACGACGATTTAGCAGCACGGCACCGGTTCGCCCTTCAAATTCAATCAGCAGCAGCGGCTTTTTCATGCTGTCAGGATCGGAGACAGCTTTACCACGCGGCCAGCTCGTCAACTCGCCCAGGTCAACTTCGGGGGTCTTGGGTTGCTTACCGTCTTTGTCGTTTTCACCGCCTCCAGCGCCATCGCCTGCACCGCCGCCCGATTTGCCATTTCCTTGTTCATGAACAAAGGAATCATCGTCGCCACCTTCACCGCCATTGGGTGGGGTAGGGGGGGTCTTATCATCGCCGCCCGGCTGATCCGTAGGTTTCGTGAACGCGTTAGTTTTCTTGACGCCCTTCAATTCGTCGCTCAATTCTGCGACCCCTTTCCGGGTCACTTCCTCAGTCTGCAACTCGCACCATGCTTCGACTTGCTCGGGCCAGTTGTTGTGTAGTTTGCGCAGCTCGTAGAGCGTTTTAGGCGAAACGCAACGACCCGACCGATATGCCGCCTCGATGCACGCCGGGGCCTCGATCAATGCCAGCAGCTCGGTGATAGCTTCCGGACGCTTGGAAAGTTTGCGGGCAATATCAGCCTTCTTTTCCCCTTCGGTCAGCTTCCGCTGAACGAACATGGCGAGTTCCATCGGTTTCAGGTGGTTCTGAACTTCGTTCGCGTTTACCTGATCGTAATCATCAAAGGTTTCGTCCTCAAACGCTGGGATTTGTTTCAGTCCAGCAGCCAAGGAACAACGCTTGCGACATGCGCCATCGTTAATAATCCATTTGCCCGGCAACGTCGGATGGCGACGGACAGACAGCGGTTGACGAACCCCACGCCGCTTTATCGCGTCCGTCATTTCGTCCATTTTTTCTTTCGGAAATTCGGTTCGCGGCTGGTTCGGATCTTCGATCACGTCGTCTTGATCGAGCATCAGCGGCTTACCGCTTGGTGCTGCTTCCATGGCTGCGGTAGCCATCGGAACTACAGGTTTTTCCTCAAGTGCTGAAAGGTCGAGCGCCATTATTTAAACTCCTGCAAACGATGCGATTTTTTCGAATACGGGTTTGATCTGTGTCCAAGCATCGCGCCCGCTGGTCTTGCCCAGCTTCCAGATAGGCAAGCCCGCCGCTTGTGCTTCCGGCACTGCGGTTGATTTTTTGATTGCAGCAAACCCGGTTTCCATCGGGATCAGCAATTTGGCATAAGCGGCCGAAAGATCGCGAAAGTTTTCGCGCTGAAAAGGTGTAGGTTCAACGAGATTCGGCAGAATGCCGATGAGTTGAAGCTTCGGATTCAGAGTGGCTTGAATCTTCTTGATCCCGATATTTTCGTGGTTCAGCAGGTCGCCAATGCCGTCGATTGCTTCTTGGTTGAGCTGGATCGGTGACAACACGAAGTCAGAAACGACCAGCGCGGAAAGTTGACGAATATCCGGGTTCGGGTTGGTGTCGATGATGCAGATATCGAAATCACCGTCCACGGCCTGGAGGAACGAGTGCAGGTTGTTCGCGAACGTGTTGTGCATAGTCTCCTGCCGCTCCATGCGCAGTAATTCGATATTGTCAGCAGCAAGCAACACGAATTTTTCTTCTTCCACGCCACTGACACGCTGGGTCAGCACACGGCTTGCGGGGATCTGCGAAATGGTGGCAAGGCCACTGGTACGAATAGCCTTTGAGCTGTTGCGCTGATGATCGAGGTCGAGGAACAGCACGCGCAGACCTTTCAGTAACGTGAGAAAGAAGGCGAGCTGTACCGCGATTGCGGATTTCCCGACGCCGCCTTTCTGGTTAGCAAGTACATATGTTTTCATGCCCTGTTGTCCTTCAAGAAATTGCGAACCGTAGTCGCGGAGGTGTTAACGCCTTTTTCCTTCAAATAGCCGACGATTTGTTCAATCGTGTAACCCCCGTCCCGAAGGGTCTGCAATTGAGAGGAAAAGGGCTCTAGTACCGAACTGGCAAGCTTGGGAGTTTCGCGCTGCATGAACTCTTCCAAGCTGTAGGCTTCGGCTTTTGCGATGAATCGCGCCCGGTAGACGCTCGCTTGTTTGGTTTTCATGTTGAAAGCCGCTGCCGCCTCGGGCAGCGACTTTCCATCAACCAACAAAGCGCGAGCAACCCCCAACGAAGGCGCCGACCACCGGCATTTTGACGCCACTTTGTCAAATTGCGCGGCGTCCAGTTTCTGGATGGGGGAGGTCATTGGTTACTGACCTTCCCGGCTTGCGAGCTGTTCGCGTTTTTCGCGCCCAGGTGCCCCGTACTCGAAAGACTCCACAACGAAGTTGTAGGAGTAGATCGTTTCGCCTGCCTTCTCATAGTTGTTGTTCTCCACGCGATAGTTGATAAACAACTGATCGCCCTTGCAGCAAGTACGGGCAATGGTTTCGCCTTTAGCGCCAAAAGCGGTGAACTGGAGGGACACAACGCGCTCCCGCGCTTCCTGTGTCTCACTGTCCTTACCGGCGTACTCGTTCGTGATAAGGGTAAACCGGGTGACTGCCTTGTTACCGGTGCCGCTGACGGTTGCAGCTTTGGCGAGCTTGCCGCCGAAGACGTTCGCTTGCATGTTCACTCTCCTTGAGTTTGCGCGACCGGGAAGCCGACCGCAGATGAACTATACCACGAAAATAACCGCTGACAACAAATGACAACAAACAAAAAGCTTTAAAAAACCGATTAGACCCATGATTTAATGGACTTACAGGCCGTTAACCAACATTACTAATAACGGCAAACGTGTTGTTATCCAGAAGTTGCCAGAAACACGCACAGTGCGCGCGCAGGTCCTTTAGGTAGGGCCTACCCTTACCTTTTTCCAAATAAGCCCGCCACGGGCCTCCTGAGGGCCTTCCTGAACGAATAAGGAAGTCAGCCCACCCCTTACTTTGATTACTATTTGCGGATTGCCAGGCACCGGAATTGTCTCGGGTTGGATCGCAAGCGATCCCGGCTGAGTCGGCGGGCGGCTTGCCGTCCGGGGACGATTTGTCCGGGTCTTAGTGCCCGTAGGGTCGCGCCTTGGCGCGAGGGCAGCCGACTTGTCGGCTGGGCCACTTAGACCAACACTTACGCAGAACTCGAGCGTTCGCGCTCTTCAAAAAAAGCCCGCACGTAGTGCAGCAATAATGTTTTGCTCTGCTTTGGTTTTGCTCTGGCCTTTTCTGGCGTCGTTGTGTCGGTTTAGATCTGGAGGACACCACTCAAGGTAAGAAACGGCCGCGTGCGGCCAGCATCATTAGGCGGGCTTGCCCGCCGTAGGCCGGCGCGTAGCGGCGGGGCGCAGGGAGGGACGACCGGAGGGCAGGCGCTTTTTGCTTCGGCGGCGTTGCGGCCACCGTCGTTTTTGCGGTTTTCCACTGCTTTTGGCCCTTAGCTACTAGGAAGATCTTTTTTTTATTAGGTTTTCTTTTAAAAACTAAAAGCAAAGGCCTACAGGGGGGCGCATCGACGGCCCCTCTGGAAGCCCCGTTCCACGGGGGTTTCAGCCGATTTGTCGGTGCTGTACATAAGACCGTTTCAGCGCGACCGCACGACAATTTCAGCGTGAAGCCGCAAGACAATTTCAGCGTGGATAACTTTTCGAATCAGCCGATAGCCCTTATAAATCAACGAGATACAACGCAAGACAATTTCAGCGTGGATAACTTCGGCTGTTCACAGGGTTATACACACAGCCTGCGCGCCTCCGGCTTGCCCCAAAGGGCTTTGCCCTCTGGACGCCCAGCCTCGACCGGCAGCAGGTTTGCAGGGTGAAGAGCGCACCCTACAAACCCTTGCGGAAGGTAAGTGGCCTACACCCGCATCAAGTGTCCGCTGCGCCGCCATCCTCACCCGTTCAGACTCGCTACGCTCCCTTAGCTGCGGCCTCCGGTAGCGCACCTGACGCGGCTTCCGACCGGCACGGGTAGCCATGGGGAACGTGCGCAGGGAAAACGGCTCAGAGCCGGGCAGGGGAGCGGCCACACTGGCGACACACATTCGCCCAGGATCTGCACCGCCAGTCACCAGACGCAAAAAACCCGGCACGCGGCCGGGTTGATTGGTTTCAGGTAGAGGGTTTTCGGATGTTTTCCTATGCCGCAATGCTGGACAAAATCGCCTGCTTTGTACGTGCCGTGCAGGTATCAAGGAACTGGTGTAACAGATACGGGGTGAGGCTACGCACGTTCATAAGCGGGGTGTTCCTGACAGCGGTATACTGGACATCAGACATAGCGAGCATCCTTTGCGGGTTTCGTTGTGTTGGGCCGGTGCGAAGGTCGAAGAGCGCACCGGCATTTTTTTGCCTGTTGCGGAGCTGTTAGCCCCTGCCGAGAACGTCGCGGACGATCTCAGCTAAATGACTGGCCTCTATGCTTTCGGCCGTTGCCGGGCTGCAAACCATGCGGCGTAAACCTTTGACGGCCTCGACGGCATAGGCGTTGTTCAAGCCTCTGCGGGCCAGCCACTCAAGGGCCAAAGCCCCGGCCAACAAATCGTCGGTCAACGATTCGTGCTGCCCTTGGCCTGCGGTGATCGCATCGAGCGCCGCCACGGCCGCGCTAAGCGCACGGGGGGCAAAAGTATCTGTAGTTTCTGGCGTGAACATAACGACTCCATTCGTGACGTAGGCAGGGGTTTAGCGACTGAGAAAGCGGGTCGCGTCTCGTAGGGCCTGTGTCGCCTGATAGACCTGGTTACGCATGGTCGCTAGCTTCGCAGCCAGTCCGTCGAACTCTTGCGCCCTGCGCATACCGGCGCGGGCATCCTCGATCTTCGCCGCGTCGCTGCCGATGTAATCGCGGCGGCGGGCTTCGTCGGGCTTCTTCGGATACAGCAGATAAAAATATTTCGGCTCGCCGTCTGCATCCTTGCGCCAATGCTCGGTCGCATAAATCACCCCGGCCTTTTCAAGTTCGGCCATTTGAGCGTCAACCGCGGCCATCTTGCTTTCCAGCTCGTCAATGAGCTGAGGCATGTTCGCCGTGAGTGCAGCGAGTTCGCCCGTATGCTTTGCCTTTTTAGCCATCACTACGACTCCAAACGGGGTTTCATACCTGCGCAAGAAGTGCCGAAAGAGCGACACTCCCAAAGATCACAAGCAAGAACACAAGTGCTACAAATTGGACATATGCAAGGCCCGCCCCTGCGGCCATAACGCCGCGATTAATCTTCTTTGCAAGGGTCACAATGAGGTCATCGAAAAACTTCATAGCGGGTTACTCCTAGTCGGGGCACTAACCGGAAAATCCGGCTAGCGCTTGGTCCAGCGACATGACCAAAGTATACCATCTTGGTACTAGCTAGTCACCAATATTGGTAAGACTTAATGCGGCCATTACCTGCTGTGCGTGCCAAATTCCTTCGGCGGTTAGCTTACGAACCCACGGCTTACCGTCGCGGCTCGGGCTCCAGTTGAAACTGTGGCCTTTCAGCAGCTTGCGGGTGGCCTCGTCCGGCTTCCCGTCGAACAAGAACATCACGCGATTCTCTGCGGTGTCTTCGCGATAGGTGAACCCGTTCCCCGCCTGCTCGACATCAACCCGCTGTTTCTGCTTCTCCAGCTCGGCAATGCGGCCTTGAATCCGTTTTATGTTCGCGTTGTTGTTGGTCAGCGAATAGCTGGCAAAACCAACACGCCCGGCGAAGTCTTTTTCCAGTACCTGGGCCGCGCGTACTTCGGAGAACCCCAAGGCCACTAGAGCGGCTTTCTGACTATCCGGGGTCTTATTGCTGCGAATGGCCTTGTTCGCTGCTTTCATTGCTTCCTGCGTGCGCTCTGCGTTGTCCAGTTGAACGCGCAGCTTCGCCACGGCGTCCGGGTCATCGCTGGAAATTCCGCCAGTCCCTACGGACTCCGCTTTTTTTGCGTAATGGTCGGCTTTATCCATCAACGCGAATGACTTGCCAAACGTGTTTTCAATTTTGCCCCGATAGTTACGGTCGCGGCGTTCGCTGTGATGGCCGACTAGGATCGGTTGGCCGAAAGGAATCACCGACGCCATGTCACGCGCGCGCTTGTAGGTGGTTTGGCTGAGTGATTGCGCGCTGGCCGCCCGATCCTCGTAACGCTCACGCCGTGCGGCTTGTTTGGCTTCGTATGCGTTCAGCTCACGCGGTGCCTGGGTGGCCTCGGCTTCTGGTGCGGCGACTTCCTCGGCGGCAGGCTCGACGGTCACGGCGTCCGCTTGTTCGTTCGGCTCGACTGGCTCGGCGTCCAGCGGCTGAGTCTGCGAGAGGTGAAAAACCGTTGTAGTTTTGATCTTTTTTACCGGCTTTTTTTCGCCTGTTTCCGGGTCTTTTTTCTCGCACGGGATAACGGTCACAATCTTTACGCCTTGCTCGCCGCGCATCACAACCCGGCCTAGTGCTTTCCACGCTTTAAAGGTGAACACGTTTACTCGCGGCAAGATGTCTTTAGCCTCAATGCCTTTAGCTTCGAAACCGTCATAAATCGCCTGAAAGTTCGCCACGCTCTCACTGGTCAAAGCATTAGTCAGCGCCTTTTGTTGCAGCTCTTCTTTGCTGAGCTTTTCGCTGTTCAACCATGCTTTGCTAGATGCTTTCGCCGGATTTTGATTTGTTTGTGGGTGATTCATGTCGGTTTCCGCCTTTGGTTGTGAACCTTGCTTCGCTGAGTGCCTTGCGCCGTAGCCCGTAGGTGGATCGGCCGGGAAAAGTGCGTTGCAAGGGCGGAAGCTGAGGCCGCAGCTAAGGGAGCGCAGCGAGTCTGAACGGGGGAAGTTTCCGGGCGTAGCCGAACCCTTGTGACGTGCCCCGGTTGATCTACCTTCAAGGGCAGGTGCAAGGGACTCTGCGAGGCATACGGCCTCAAGTCGGACACGGACATGAACACAGGCCTATTGCAGCGGCACGCTGCGCAGACGGGCGCAGCCCGGCTTGATAGTGAGGAACGAACGCCCGCTTTTAGGCTGTTGCTCTGGATCTGCTGGCTTGTGCTTTGGCTGGGCCTGTCTATGGTGACAACCTGGGAAGATCGATCGGCAATTTCAGTCGCCAATCCATGGCGACAATTCACGGCGCCGGCGCCGGGGTTTCAGTCACCAATGAGCGCTATAAGTGGTGACGGCCAAGACATGGCCAAGTCTGCAAGCCGTCACCAATTGGCCGGGGTGGTGACAGAGAAACGTCCTGCAGGACGGATCACTGTCACCATGCCTTCGCTGGACTGAGAGCATGTGGCGATTTTTCAGGGGTGGGCTATCGTAAATATGCCACTAAAGCAGGCGGACACTATGCGAGCCGTCTAGAGCTGGAATGGATGTGGACTTGAGCCATTCAGCTTTAAAAAAGGGCGTGGGGGTTGGAAATCCCGCCGAGGTCAGGCCCTAGTCCACCGACCGACGCGAAACATCAAACAAGGCCCGTGCAAGCGGGCCTTGTCATGTCTGGCGAATGGCGACAAATGCGCGTGACCTGGTGCGCGTGATTGTCACCAGTGCATAGCGGCCGGAACCCTAGCCATTGGCAGGCATAGGGATGTCTGGCGGGGTCGGAGTAATACACGGCATCTGGTTCGGATTTTTGGCAATTTCTGCGCAGTGATTTTCGTAGTCGGTCTGCATCCGATGTTTCTCGTATTTCTGTTGAAGCCAGCCGCCAATCAAAAAGACAGCGATAAGGCTGTAGGTGATTTTTTCTCGGCGGGATAGCTTGAAAGTAGCGTCCATGCGTAAACCTTAAAATGGCAGTTGTGGTTGCTTCGGCGTGGCGGCCGGAGCGATATGTGTCGGGCTTGGGTAAAGTACAAGCCCGTTTTTGCTGTCTGAACACCGCGCGGCTGGGTAAACGATCAGGACATGCTTGAGCTCGCGCAAGAATGCCCGCTTAAAATCTCGTAGGCCCTGCTCATTGGAGGCGTAGCCCGCTCCAAACTGCCCAGCTAATGCAATCCACGGAATGGTTGTGCGCCGCGACAAGTAGCTCATGCGATGCGTTAGCCACATGTAAATATCAAGAGCCAGCGGCGACGAACGCAGCGGTTTAATGGCGCGCATGTCGAACGGCAATTTATGCTCGACGCACTCGTTAAAAAACTTCTCGGAGAGCGAGACGGTAGATTGCCATTTACCGGCGTCATCTTCGGTCTGCGGTGTCCACCAGCAATTAATGTCATCGGCCAGCATCACGTTATTCAGGGCGAAATTTTCGCGGCCGTCGTAATGGCAAGAAATAATGGAGCTGAACAAGGTGGTCATGGCGTGTTTCAGTCGGGTGATGTCACCGCGCTTGCCGCCAGAGTTGTTAAGGCCCAGCTCTTGAAGGTAAGCGGCGAGGTTGTCGCCCAGGTGCAATACGCGCTCTTTCTTTTGGGCAATCTCGGTGCAAACCCACGTAAGGAGCAATCGCGGGATCGTGCCGAAGGGCAGGCCCTCGGGATGTGCGGTCATCATGGTTAGCGTGAAGTCGCCGTTTTTGCGCACAAACCGGAAGTCGTCTATCCGGCGATGGGGCAGGGTGGCAATAGCGAGGGATCGCGTCATAAAGCCAAGCGTGCCCGCGCTCTTGGCGTCTTCTGCCTCAATCGTAAGGTGGGTTTCAATCAGCTCACGCACCCGCTGTGGGAGTTCACCAGTGCGGTAGTCGTAGACGGCAATCGGCCGGGTTACGGGTGTGTCTTTCGCGGCCTTGGATTTTTTGGGTACCGGGGCTTCCGCCTTAAAGAAACAGGTATTGAAGATGTCGTTTTCCAGCTCGCGTTCTTCTTGTTCCTTTTTCGCATTCTCAACGGCCAGTGCCGCAGCACGCGCGGCGGATACCGGGTCCGTCACTGGCTTGGCTGGCACTACGTTTGCGCTTGTTGTGCCATTGCCGTCGGATAGGGGGTGAGGCTTGGGCTGTTGGGGTCGAGGTGGAATCGTTTCTACAGCCTCGCGCGGCTGCTCGATCTGCGCAGCCTCAAACACTTCACGCCTGATTCTGGCAGTGTTGGCCGCAACCTCGACGGCCATCATTGGACTAACCCCGGCCTCGATCAACTCGGCCACGTAGGCTGATTCATCGAACGTAAAAATGGGCGCTTTTTTAGCGGCTGCCCCTGTTGTGGTATTCTGTAGATCAGTCATCGAAACCCGTCCCTTAAGTGGTTAGATGGCGAAACCGTCAGATTTGCCCATCTGGCGGTTTTTTTTGCCCGCGATTTAACGCTCGTAGTCAGTGCCTCGGTCTATCGGCTTGGTGATTTCCGGTCGGGCTTTCTCCACAACAGGCGCTGCCTTGCTTTGGCCCTGCTCCCTGTGGCTCGCGTACTGCCCTAACTGGCGCGTCTCGCCTGCGTCCAACTTTTTCTGTAAATGCTGAGTGACCAGGCCAAGTGCCCGTTGCTGTTTTTCGGCATCGCCGGGCATCTTCTCGGCCGCGAACAGCCGCGCAGAATCCATCGCCTTAAAAGCGGTGGAAAGCTCAGGGAATTTTTCCAATGCCTTGTCTTGCGGCAACTGTTCAAAGGCTACGGCCCTGCTTGGTCGTACTGCGCTTTTCAGTAATTCGGGTAAAGGCTGAAAACGACTCGTCAAAATTTCTTGAACCTTGGCGATATTCTCAGCGGCTTTGGGGTTGTTGATACCCCGCTCTAGGGCGATTCCGTTAACGCCCATATCCCGAGCAACATACAGTTCGTTGCGGGTCTTGGTGGACTCGTTGAAGCGTTTCCAATCAACGTCGTAACCCGAAGCCTCTGCAAGTTGTTTGGTGAACGTGCGCAAGGTGCGGCTGTTGCCATCGATGAACGGATGGATGTAATCCAACTTCGTATAGAGTTCGCCCAGGTGCTTAGTAAACTCTTCGGTCTTCATGCCTTTGAGTTTTTCGGGATCGACGTTTTCCAGCGTGCTAGCTAGCTCTTCACGGCTTTTTTCGTCCATGTCTGAGTAACGGACATAAATCGTCCCTTTGACGCCTTCTAGATCGATTGGCCGATTTTTCACCCAATCTCCGCCCGGCCGGGCAGGGGGGCGAAATTCGCCCGGCGTGTACTTGTCAAAGCCAGCCTTTGGCATGTCTTGAAAAATACGCCGGTTAACTTCCTTGAGGTGGTCGAGGTCGAATTTTCCCTGAACTGGCTTTGCTTCCAGTTCAACGATACGCGCCCACGTAATCCGGCCTTCCAGTTCTTCGCGCCCGTCCTGAGCCATACGATTAATGCTCTGTCGATTGTTCGATTGCGCTCGCTATGAACGCTTCAATGTCCAACTCGCCGCTAACATAGCGATCCGCCAATTCTCGGTCGTTCTCGGATAATACGAAGCCCTCCAGCCCCACGGATGCCGTGGCAAAGCCGACCGCTTTTTGGCGGGCCCGCTGCTCGTCTTCGCTGATCTGAGGCAAAGCCTCCGGGGTAGCATTGGCAACATAGCCACGCATGAACTCACGCAGTACCTGAGCGCCTTTCGTGTGATGGCGGTTAGCGGCTTGCAAGAAATCGTCTTTAAGAGCTGGTTCGACGCGGATTGTGTATTGAATTTCTTTCGACATAATCATGCCCTCTGTCTGATTGGAGTGGTAACGCTCCATGGGCACCATTTTACGCGCACATACATTGTATGTGCAATGTATGTAAGCACTAAATGGCGACAAAAATCAGGTGGCCATCGGCACCGGCTGTCACCATCGAGGGACGATTAATGCAGAAAAGGACAGTGGCCGGGTGGGGTGGATACGACGTCCTGCTGGGCAAAATGTCAGATAAGGTTATCGCAGAGTTTGCAGATGTGGCGGTTTCCACGATCCGCAAGCGCCGGGTGAAGCTGGAAATTCCAGCCTTTGCTACAACGTCGTGTATTGCTGACTTCGATCATCTGTTGGGCACGATCCCTGACCAAGCCGTGGCGGATTTGGCTGGGGTGTCGAAAAACGCTATCACCTCACGCCGTACAGACTTGGGCGTATCTTCTTGGAAGAGCAAAATAACGTCGCCGCTCGATAGCTTCGCGGCGGTGCTGGGCAAACTCAGTGATGCTGAAATTGCCGATAGGGCAGGGGTGACGCCGGGGGCTGTATTGAAACGGCGCAGACGCGACAAGGTAGCGCCCTATAAGCGCCGCAAGCGCGGCGTCACGGATTAAAAACACCAGACCAACGCATCGTTGTTCCACCAACCCAACTCAAGCAATTGCGACCGGTCAGCACTAGCAAGTTTTTCAAATTCGACCTCTTGAATTTGAACGGCTCGTCCAGAACGATGACAAGGGTAAATTTCCATGTCCGGCTTATAGGCTTTCAGGATCAGTAGCCCCGACATAAGGCAATCGACTGCCAGCCGAGGCTGGATTATCGGTGTTTGCTTAGCCATCGCGTTTTTTCTCCTTGCTGTGTTCGTAAAACGAACGATTTACGGATGCTGTCAACCTTTCGCAAGAAAAGCTCCATTGCCCAATGGTAATTGTTCTTTTACTCGTCCGCAAAACAGAGTCTGTATACTCTCCGCACCAACGAGTTAACGGACAACATCGAATGAAAATTGGCTATGCCAGAATTTCGACGGACGATCAGAACCTAGACTTGCAAAAAGACGCCCTGACTGCGGCCGGGTGTGAACGCCTGTTCACTGATGTCATGAGCGGGGCCAAAGTGGACAGACCGGGACTAAAGGAAGCTTTGGCGTTCGCCCGGCCGGGGGATCTACTTGTGGTCTGGCGACTTGACCGCCTCGGCCGCTCGCTGCACGAGCTGGTGAAGCTCGTCAGCGAACTTGAAGCCCTCGGCATCGGTTTCGAGAGTTTGACAGAGCGGATCGATACCAGCAGCGCGGCCGGGGAATTGATATTCCACGTCTTCGGCTCTATTGCACAGTTTGAACGACGCTTGATGATTGAACGGACTCAGGCCGGACTTTCATCAGCCCGCGCGCGAGGGAGAACGGGCGGTCGCCCAGGTGCAACACCCGAAATCATCAATGCCATTAAAACACTGTCGATGACGGATCAATCACCGTCACAAATTTGCGCGGCATTAAAGATCAGCCGTAGCACCTACTACAAATTCGCCAAGTCCAAGGATTGAATATGAAAATGCCTATGCCCCCAAAGCCGGACAACGTGTCGCTGTTTTTTTTCCGCCGATTCTGGGCAAATACTGATTTGTCCGAGGGGAATGATTGGTACGACTGGAAGAATATCGAGAACATCCCGCCTTGTGGTTTATTCGACTTTCCTCCTGCAACGGAATTAGAGTTTTATCCGGCACCGGCCAACGTGGATTTTGAGTTTATCGAACTGCCATTAAATGAGGCACTTTCCACGCTCGATGACGAAATGAGGTTTGAACTCAACCCGCTTAGATGGCACCGCGTTAAAAAGATGCTGAGCGCTGGTCGGATTGAATACCCGGAAATGACGCTAAACAAAGAGGGTAGCCCTGTGCTGATGGATGGTCGGCATAGAATCGTCGCAATGATGAAACTAATGGGGATGCAGTCGGCACCCTTTGCTGTCGCGCCCGAACACTTGCAGGCCGTCCGAAACTATTTTTTGTAGGCAACCCGCAAAAAACGCCTCGACTTGTCGGGGCTTTTGTTTGTGGGGGACAAGCAACGCGCGTCAGGTACTTAGCTCGGTTACTGCGCGCCTCCGGCTTGCCCCAAAGGGCTTTGCCCTCTGGACGCCCAGCCTCGACCGGCAGCAGGTTTGCAGGGTGAAGAGCGCACCCTACAAACCCTTGCGGAAGGTAAGTGGCCTACACCCGCATCAAGTGTCCGCTGCGCCGCTATCCTCACCCGTTCAGACTCGCTACGCTCCCTTAGCTGCGGCCTCCGGTAGCGCACCTGACGCGGCTTCCGACCGGCACGGGTAGCCATGGGGAACGTGCGCAGGGAAAACGGCTCAGAGCCGGGCAGGGGAACGGCCACACTGGCGACACACATTCGCCCAGGATCTGCACCGCCAGTCACCAGACGCAAAAAACCCGGCACGCGGCCGGGTTCTGATACAGCTGGTTACGCTTGAAAAGTTGGGTTGTTGTCAGTTTCGATTACTGCGTTCAGAAAGCAAAAAGCCAACCCGACAGCACCAAATCCAGCCAACACTAAATCGCCCAAAACCAAGCCAGCCGCTAGGGCTATGACGTTTGCAATCTTGATAAACCGCATGACGTTTTCCTGTTTGTGACGATAAAAATGGTTATGCCGATGGCAGCGGATGACATCTTACACTTACTTATTGTTAACGCCAGTCGCGGAAGATCGGGCGGAACATCACATTGGGATTGAACATCAAGCCGGTTTTGCTGAGGTTTACACCCATTGAACCGTTAACCGGCAAGCCGCCGATGTTATAAGCCCGGTATCCGGTGCCGCCGTAGTAATAAGGGCCATTTGCACAACCGGACAACAGCACTACCAACAAACAGCCTATCAAGTGTTGATATTTCATTTTGTTGACTCCCTATTATTGTTCGCTCAACTTAAGTTCGGACTGTTCCGGCTGCCAGTCGGTCATTTCAACAGTCACAACTTTAAAACCGATGTCGTAAAGCATTTTGATAGCGGTGGTCGGGTCAGCAATGGGCCGGGGAGTGCGGCCGGTGTACTTCACCAAAATGACGCGCTCGCCTGTCCGGGTATCGGCGGTCAGGTGGAAACGGCGACCATGGGCAACTATCTGCGCGGCGGTGAGGCCTCCGCTGTGAAACGTGGTGCGTATTTCTTCGAGGGTCATGGTTCGCATGGGCTTACTCATCAGGGCGCACCACTTCAATAATCAGGTCGTCTTCCACGGCCGCAAAGGTGTGACGCTTCCCGTCGCTGCTCTCCAGTGCGCCCAACTCCCAAGCTAGCGGACCGCCCGCGTTGCTGTTCAAGTTGTCTTCAATGACGCCCAAGCACTCCAGACGGCAGACCGCCGGGCTAACATCTGGCCGGGCCTGAATGCTGAGAAATTCCGTGAAACGGGCCGCACCTACGGCCGTGAAGTCGTGAATCTGTTTGTAGGTATCCATGGCGGTTAACTCCGGTAATGGTGACAAAAGGTCAGGGCCTGGCAGCGCTTAACGTCGCCAAGCCCCGCAACCTTAAAAGGCCGAGTTAGCTTCCAGCTTTTCGGATATCTCTTTAGCCACGCCCAGCCAAACGTTCGGAGGGATGATCCCGCCGCCCATTGCGGCCAGCTCTTCGGGCGATGCGTTGACGACGTGGTGGGCCTGCTTGCTCAAGGCATCCATGACGAAAACCTGTGCCAGCGCGCCGAATTTGGAAAACTCCATCAAGTCGGTGATGATTTCGACGTTCGATTTGCGCGGGGCCTTTGCTGCTGCGGTGTTCTGGTTCATGCTGCTGACTCCTTTGGATTACCAAAGCATTCGTTTGGCGTGACCAAAGTATATCATCTTGGTAAGCGTTTTCTACAAAATTTGGTAATTTCTTTGTAAAAACACTTTGGCCGCCATTTGGCAGGGCTGGCCGTCTATCTGGCCGACCCTGTACTGTCCGCGCTCCAATCCGCTGACTAAGGAAAAGCCATGCGACTAAGCCGTTTAGGGACTGTTTTCTGCCTGATGTATCTGCTGCCTGCCATCGCATGCGTAGCAATGGCCTTATCCAGCGGCGATTCAAAGTCGCGGTTTGTGCTTTTGCAGCTGCCTATCGCACTGCAAATTTCGGCTTTGGATACCATGGGCTTTCGTGAAAGCCTCCACGGGCTCTCTTGGCCTGCGGCCTATCTGCTTCTTTGCGTTCCAGTCGTAGCGGCCTTGTATTGCATAGGGCTAGGGTTAGGTTTGTTGTTTAAGCGCATGTCTAACTGGTGACACACATTCGCCCAGGATCTGCACCGCCAGTCACCAGACGCAAAAAACCCGGCACGCGGCCGGGGGGGGTGTCTGTCGATCAGGCGTAGGACGTGACGGCGCAGGGCTTGCCGTCCCATTTGCGCATACTGCCGTGCCAGCTTTGGAAACCAGTCAGCGCGTGCAACTCGATTGCCCGGCGTGTCAGCTCTTCGGAGCGGGCCGCAAAAATACCCGGCATGGGGGTTTTCTTGCCGGTCATGCTATGCGGATCGCCCTCGACCAACTCGGCTTCGATCTGTCGCACGACGGCAGAACGAGCGGATGGCACCCGTAGAACTTGGAAGAACGTCACGTTGGTTTGCTCACAGCCCCAGGTGCTGCACACGATGTCGCCGGGCACCAGACCATGCAAGGCCGTCTGACGGCTGCGCTTGTAGTCTTCGTTGCTGAGCTGCTGGCTGACGTACTGCGCCAAGTATTCATCCCGCGCCGCCTCTGTCTGATACCCCTCATGCCGCGCCGCCTTCGACTGTCGCCCCTTGTAGGCCAGATAAACGAATCCCTGCGCATTTTGGTAGCAGTAGGCAACGACCGCCGCCGCTGGAAATTCCCGCGCCTCGGCATTGGCAGGAATAAAGCGTTGCTTTGCTGGTCGCTTTACCATTGCTTTGCTAGATGCTTTCGCCGGATTTTGATTTGTTTGTGGGTGATTCATGTCGGTTTCCGCCTTTGGTTGTGAACCTTGCTTCGCTGAGTGCCTTGCGCCGTAGCCCGTAGGTGGATCGGCCGGGAAAAGTGCGTTGCAAGGGCGGAAGCTGAGGCCGCAGCTAAGGGAGCGCAGCGAGTCTGAACGGGGGAAGTTTCCGGGCGTAGCCGAACCCTTGTGACGTGCCCCGGTTGATCTACCTTCAAGGGCAGGTGCAAGGGACTCTGCGAGGCATACGGCCTCAAGTCGGACACGGACATGAACACAGGCCTATTGCAGCGGCACGCTGCGCAGACGGGCGTAGCCCGGCTTGATAGTGAGGAACGAACGCCCGCTTTTAGGCTGTTGCTCTGGATCTGCTGTGGTTGGCTTTGCTGGCCTGTCTTTGGTGACAACCCGGGAAGATCGATCGGCAATTTCAGTCGCCAATCCATGGCGACAAATCTCGGCGCCGGCGCCGGGGTTTTTGTCGCCATAAGCACGGTTTGAAATTGGCGACATTTGGACGGTGGCCATCTCTCTTTGCTGTCGCCAACTTTGGGTCAATTTTGTAAAAAAAAGTAAGCGTACTACCGAGTTAACGCTGTTTTTGGATGGATATTGTCGATTTTGATATGGCGACAGAGTGTCAATTTAACGTCGAAATACAGTCGCCAATTTGCTACTCTTTGGCGACTGGATTGAAGGTCGCTGACGCACCTCAACATGGATCCAAAATATCCACTTTTGGTACGCCAGAGTACGAATAGGGACATGAGTTAAAAGGTTTTGCCTAATTAACTAATTAACGCCTACCAAAATATAGCGTTTTGGCTATAAAATAGGACGATCATGACCGCACCCGACAGGACTCACATGAAGCTATCCCCATGTAGTCCCGCCAACAGCATTTTGGAAGGTGACTTGGATCTAGCTGTGCAGCAACAGACCTTGAAGAAACTCAAGGTCATGGAGACGCCGGAAGGATTTTTTGTCATCGCCCAGCTCAAATGGGCGGGAAGTAAGGAGTGGTATTTGACCACTCGGCGCGAACGTACACAGCCGAAACTGTTCAAAGATCTGAAAAGGCTGAACGATCATTTGAAAGAAGCGTATCCCACGGACAGTTTCGAGCTTCATAGGAACCAAGAAGTACCCGCTCCAGGTGATCACAAAGCGCCTACAGATCGACAATTTGGGGTCGAGCAAGAACAGCCAGAAACGCAAGAAAACGCACGGAAGCGGACTACCAAATAAGGGGTTAGGAGATAACCAAGATATGGTATTATGGTTTCCGTCTAAATAAGACAAGGAGACCTAACCATGCTGGATTTCTTGACCTTGGCGCAGCAATGCGCGCCAACCGTAGCACCGCAGACGATGGCGTCAGTCGTCACTGTCGAGTCGCTGGCTAACCCTTATGGAATTGGCGTGGTTGACGGATACCTTGTCCGTCAACCGACTAACCGCGAAGAAGCTGTAGCCACTGCGCAAGCGCTTGCGAATGCCGGGTGGAATTTCTCCCTCGGTGCTGCACAAGTCAACCGCTACAACCTCCCAAAATACAATGTGACCTACGATCAGGCGTTCGATCCGTGCACCAGTCTGCGCGTCGGCTCGAAAATCCTTGAGGACTGCTATGTCAGGGCCTCAAAAACCCGCCCTGATCCTCAAGTGGCCTTACAGGCTGCTATTTCCTGCTACTACTCGGGCAATTTCAGCCGCGGCTTTAAGCCAGACAAGCCAGGGTCAACGAGTTACGTCGAGCGTGTGATGCTCGCCGCTGCCGATCCGGTAAAAACCGTCCCTATAGTCCCTGAATTAATCGTCGGCAATTCCGCCAAACCAATTGAGGTCAGGGCCACCGACGACAACCCCCCGGTAAAATTGACCAAACAACCCAGCGGCCCTATAGCCCCTCCATCTGACAAC
>NZ_JBUBVE010000002.1:0-24047 GCF_054897895.1 Pseudomonas sp. LB3P58 | reverse complement strand
CGGGGCAACTACAGCGCCTTGAGGCGGAAGGCGAAGTGATCTTGTTGGGGCGTCTGTTGGAACAGCAGGAGATCGAGCATCAGGTATTGAGTTCGGACGCAGCTCTGGAGCAACGGCACTTGGGGCTGGTCGAGCACGAGATTCTGGCGTTGAACGAGGTGACCATCGCGCTGTGAACCGATGGCGCAAATGAAGAGGCGGCCCGATGGCCGCCTTTTTCACTGGTTGATGAGTTTGGAAGCCTAGAAAGCAGCCCTGTAGTTCAGGACGTAGTGCACCTTGGCCTTTAGATCCTCAAGTGTCCCACGAGCTACCCGGATTGACAGCGCCGGTAGGGCGAAGTCATTGAAGCGTAGCGTCATGAAGGCCTGGCGCCCGTTATCTTCGCTGGCCCATTGCTGTACAAAACCGATCGGCTCACAGCGGGCGACCCCTTTTTTGGTATCCACGATCACTACGGTACCCGTGTCTGGATCGACGCCGAAGTATTCCAGGTGATGCGGACTCTCCAGCTCAACTTTCGGATTGAAGGTAGTCGGCGCGACGGTTCTGATTTTTTGGGTGAGCGCCTGCTTCAGGCGCTTTTCCCAAGCTTTAATCATCAGCCAACCACCGATGATCCAACTTAGTGCGAAGATTAGGGCAATAGCAGCCGAGGCCGCGTGTAGCAATTTCAGATCCCACAGGGCGTAGGCTATCGTCGGCACGGCGAAAAATACCGCACCCAGGAAATAGGCTATCTGTAACAACGTTACCCGCACATACATGAATTTTCTCCTTATCCTTTCATGCCATTTCCTTCGGAGGATTGCGATTTACCACCGTCGCTTTTTCCACCTCTAGGAGTCATATGTTCAAACTTGTTGGCCATGACGTTGAACGAGCTCTTAATCTGATCGTTTGCTTCACGGCCTAAAGTAGTTGGTGTATTACCGCCTACCCAGCTAATAACGTTGTCTGGAACAATAAATACTAAGTTAAAGCAGGTGTGTATCAAATTCAAGCACATCATAAAATAAATACCAAGAAAAACGATGACGCTTACTAGGCCGGTAATGGAATCGAATTGAACATTCGCTACAGCAATGCCGTAAAGTTCATTGAGTGTAGTTCCACCTACTACAAGAATTGCGCCGCCGGCAAAAAAGCCTACAACCATAAGAATGGGGCGAACCATGACATTCAGTAGGAAGATATAGCCATGGCCTGTGCGTTGCCCCATACCATCACCATCATCACCTAAGTGTGTCATTGCCCATAAAGGCGCCGCGATAATGGCTTCACATACAATAACTATCCAGTTGATTATCGCACCGAACCATACAATAAATGGAACCAGTGGTAAGTAAATAGAAAGCCCAGCACCAACTACGAATAAGGGGATCAATATCATAAAAATAATAGGCGAGATGGCGTCTAATAGACCTTTTATTCCATCGGTCACACCGGTGAAAAAATTGGCGGTTTTAGCCGCGACACCTGCTGCGTTGATGCCATCGGCTACCGAGGTTGCGACCTTGGCCGTCACGTAAATGCCTACAGCGGTTTCGGCGGCGCCGAGGGTGTAGTCACCTAGGTTTTTCATCTTGATCAGCGGATTGATGGTGCCTCGCGCCTCAGCGCCGACATCGATGCTGGTCATATAGTTGACGATCTTCTGGCCCGGTCCGGAGAAGATCGACGAGATAATGTTGTTGGTGTCAGCTCCAGCGGTCGAAGCCATCCGGCCCAATGGGGAGGCATTGACCGAGTTGGCTTGCTGGGTCTGATAGGCGTGGAACACGCTGTTTCGTAGAGTGTTTATGCCGGGATCGCCGCTGAACGATTCTCCAAATACCTTGGCTTTACCAGCGATTGCGCTGGTGAGCTTGCTGTTGGCCTGGGCAAACGTCTGGTACCAGGCGCCCAGTGTCCACCAACCGCCTTCTTTGATGGAACTGCTGAGATGGCTGGCGAGGTTGGCAATGTCGCCCTGTTTGGTTCCGGCATCATGGTTCAGTAGATTCTCGTAGGCTAAAGCCGCTGACTCAATGTTGGCTTGGGCGTCGGGGAGTGTGATGCTGTCCTGCTGTCCTTGTATTACCGCCGTAACGAAATCCTGAGCCGATTTTGATAGACGCGACTGCATTTCAGACAGGGCACGCAGGTGCGCCTGATAGATGGTGCTGGTGTCGATCGTCTCGCTGAACCAGTTCGTTGACTGGGCGGAGGGCTCAAGTTGAGTGATGTCTATTTCTGCCCCCCCACAGACTTTACCCTCCGCATTTTTCAGCATGAAGCCAGAGTTGGTGACGGTTTGCTGGACGTACGCGCGGGGGGATTGGAGCCCGCCGGCCGCCACGGTCATCGCGTTACCCGCATTAATCGCGTGTAGGCACAGGTTTGCCTCGTAGAGGGCGCGCGCCAGGGTGACGGTGCTGGGCATCGCCGGCTGGATGACCATAGATTGCCCGTTATCGAAGGCGGCAACCGCGCCGTCGGTGCCTAGGTTAGCGATGCCCACGCCCATGACCGAGGCGGCCCAAAGCATCAGTAACTGGGATAGACACCATCCGTTGGCAGTTGGAACCAGGGAGGAGACACCCAACACCAACCGAATTGGCCCCCACAGGGTGGTCTTATCACGCCCAAACACGCTGCCGTCGTGGGCGATCTGGGTCAGCCGGCGGAACAGGATGTAGCAGGCAAACATCATACCCACGACGAGCAGAGCACTATTGATTACCTGGAATAGGCTGGCCAGGATGGTATCGCCGCCGTTGTTGGTGCCCCCGGCGAGAGGGTTGTTCACGACCTGGCCAAAGATCGACACCAAGGCCTGCCGGCTCTTGTCTTCGCTGCGCTGCGCCGCCTGAGCGATTTCTCCCAAGGTCGTAGTGCTGCTGGCCAGTACGGTATTGCTCTGCAGCAGGCAATAGAGCAATACCAGGGCGCCAAGTGCACGATCCCTATTCATGGATGCGCTCCTTTCTTGCGTGACAGCTCCGGATTTAACACGGTCCACCACCAGCCGCGGATCTCCGAGATGAAGTCCTGCAGGCTGCCTTTCTCGGTTTGGGATAGACGTCGAGTGCGCAGCTGCCAGAGACGCAATTGAGCTGACAGGGCGACCATGAAGAACACCGGAGGGCTGGCTAGCAGGGTGGTCATACCCAACCAGGTGGCGTTGACCATGGCGTAGATTCCCAGCGTGATAAACGCGGTGCCTGCCGCTAGAGCTAGGCGCTTCTTGAACAAAAAAAGGTCATAGAGCGCTGGAATGCTTGGCGAACCAGGTTCGCGATTGTTCATCGCTTCCTCGAAAGTGCAATCCGTACGGGATGACTTCTTAGACTCAGGTTTGCTGCTCTTACGAACCACTTGATACAGCGCACGGATGTGTTCCAGGTTCTTCTTATGTTGTTCCTTCGAACTCCTTGTGTGTTCGATCGTCTTTTTGATTGCTGCGCCAGGCCAAATAAGTCGTAGGGCAATTTGACCGGCTTTCTTGCTTGTTTGTTTAGCATTCATTTTTTTGGCTCCTTCTTGAACTCGAAATCGAGCAGCTTTAGCCACCAATAAGGCGTCCGGTAGAAGTCAAAAGCATGGGCGTCAGGGTTGCGCGCTAACCACAATAAGCCTGATGCCGAAACTAGCCAGAGCAGACAGGTAAGGAAAATGACGAGCCAAATAGCTGACGAATAAAGCCATCCGCTAATTAGTCCAATAATTGAGAAAATCAACCAGAACTGGCTGATTCGTTTGTTGTAAACATGTTCAAAAGTTACCGTTTTGGTGGGCGCTCTCATTTTGTATTCCAGATGTCATACGGAACAAATTTAAGGGCAGTCTAGTATCAAGGATGATTTATGTGAAAGTATATTGTGCGGGAATTTTTAGTTGTGCGTAATTACGTAATTACGCAACTAGGTTTATGTATTTTGTATTATGTTACTTTACGAAATTTAAGTGGCGCTAACTAGTTGAGCTGTAAGATTTTTTAATTTTTAGAATTGTGTGGGGGTGGTTTGTATTGTTGCATTCTACAGAATCCAATATCTCCTCATCTCGGAGAGATACCCGGGGGCTGGAAGCCGAATTAATGCACATTCCCGGCAAGGTGGGCCATGCCGTACAGCCCAGGACGGAATCGAAGGCCTGCCGGCGGAGGGTTTTGAAAAGTACAAGAATTGGGCGTTAGCAATGGGCTCGAAATGAACGAGGGGATCAAGGCGCGTTTGCCAATCCAGACCTTACCAACTGTCTCAAGACCGCCGTAGCGCGGGTGGGGGTCCATGAGGTCAATAGCACGCTGTGGGGGCCCACTTATCAGACGTTTTAGGCGAGGTGTGTAGAGAGGAGAGATTTGCCAGACGAGTGGTTGGGGTTGGGCGTGCTAGAGGGCCGCGCCGTTCAAGTGCCGAAGACACTGATGAAGACTGCGCCGAAGACGTTCATGAAGCATGAGCAGATTTTTGACGCTCACTTTGAACACAATTCTGACGAATACTGCTATTGCGTAGTTACAAGAAAAGATAATAGTATGTGTGTAAGGTCGAATAAATCACTGGAGAGGTTGACACACATGTCAACCGTGAATTCGCCTAAACCCAATCGTACACAACCGAGACCTAACCTCCATTGACCAACGGAGGACTACCCATGAGCCAAAATCTATTCGAATTGTTCACAGACGACCCTGTGGAATTCAACATGAAGCACCTGAAAACTCAGCTTTTTATGGTGCTGATCACTTTGATTCGCCAAAAAGGCTGGACTCAGGCGATGGCGGCTCACGAGTTGAGCATCACCAAGCCGCGCATGAGTAACCTGTTCAAAGGTTATTTGGAAAAGTTTTCTATTGATGCGCTGCTACAGATGCTGGTGCGGATCGGCTATAAAGTGGATGCGGATTTTGATCCCGAGAACAAAGCGCGGCCACTGGTAATAAACCTGAAAAAAGCGATGCTCTAAAGCACCGCTGTCCTCACGCTTAGGCCGCCTTGGGTTCGCTCCTCAAGGCTTTCAAGCGTTTCTCCACCACGTTCTTGATCTGCCGATCTGTTCCGTTCGTGGTCTTCTCGCAGACATGCAGTACAACAATCTGCCCTGCCAAACCGGTGTAGTAAACGCACCGCCACGCTGGGCTCCCGTTGATACAGAGTTCGTAGACGCCATGTCCCATAGAACCCAACGGGCTTGAATCGCAGGTCAATTCCTCATTTGCTGCCTTGAGGTTTAGGTTGATCAGGAAGCGATCTCGGTCCCTTTCAGGCACCTTTCCCATTTCCTTAATAACCGGCCTCTCAGGGTAGAAACTGATCTGTAGGGGCTTACGGGTGTTTTCGTTGATGTCGCGTTTTTTCTGGGCCACGGTGTGGGTCCCTCCAGGTAAATGTTAGGGGATTCAGGAAAGGTTTCATCGATACTTCCTCTATGGGTTAGTGGTGAAAAGGTACACCGGTCGACCGGCGCGCCTTTTCGGACTTGCTCCCTGTTGTGTTCAGTCGGCAAGTCCCTGGTCCTGCCACATAAGTGGCTGACCCGTTGGATATTATCAGAAAATGTAACGGTGTGGATGCGATAGATGGGCTAGTTCGGTTGAACTTCTCAATCTTTTTCGACTGGTCGAGTGGGGATCTTTATTGGACGTGCTGATCAAAGTGTGCGGCCGTCGAAATGCGCCCAGGGTGTGGTCGAGGCCGGCAAATTGATTGATCTGCTGAAGCAGGCCGACACCCGCATTCCTGATGATCAGGAAGACCAATGGCCGGCCGCGTTAGGCGCTACTAAATGGGTGTCAGAAGCTGTTTGATGTCGTCATCGTTCAACATAAAAACTGGCGATGAGCCTTCAATCCCAGGGCTTCCCATTATGGCGAGGGCAACGTACATATCCCTGGTGAGGGCAAAGCCTTGTTGAGCGGTTGGGGGAGTGAAGTCGCCTTTGAACTCCAAACCTGCTCGCTCATAGAACGGAATCAAATCGTGATTGCAAAGCAGGCAAGTGCCTTGCGAATAGTCCAATACGCCATTCAGCAGCTGAGTGCCAATGCCATGTCCTCTATAGGGCTCGAACACGAAGATTTTGTGGCAGTAACGTGAGATGGAGGGATCCGGGTGCACGAAGAATATGGCATAACCGTATAGCCGACCGTTTTCATGACTCACTGCAACCTTGAGGTGGCCTGCGCGGTAGCACTCTTCAAGGATGCCGACTACGTGTCGAACGGCTTTCATTGTTTCGGCTTTTGAGAAAGCCATGAAGTGCATGGCGAGCCCAGGTTGAGCCAACAAATCAGCCAAAATACCCTTGGCATCATTCTCAAATATCGTCGGCAGAAAAGTATCAACGATGTCCTGTGGAGCCTCTTGCAGCTGAGTCATACCGATTTCCTTGTCAGTTTTCACGGATGCGAAATTCGCATTCAGGTGCTGTCAAAGCCCACACGCTGCGGGCTATAGATTTTCCTGTGGGCCTACTGGCCCCCAGGAATGTTCCCAATCAGATACAGACCCTTTGGGCGGCCACCTCGATCAGTGCTGGAGCAGAACACGAGGGGCTTACTGGTGCTTCAGGAACAGGCAAGTAGACCAGAATGATACTGGCCAGCACTTTGATCAGGACGCCATTGACGATACCCAGGCACCAGGAACGGAAGTCAAACTTTTGCATCTGTCGTACTCACGGTTGTTGAACACGACAGTTACCATAACGACCGACTTGCTCCTTTCAAGCAACAACCAAACTATTTTTCGGCATGCCCCAGAGTGGTCCACCAGCCACCTAAGAGCAGGACTATCTATAGCTTTTTGCGGACTCAATCCTTAGTTTCCCCTTTTGGATTTGTGGTCAAACCATCCGCTTGATTCACGACACATTCCCGATACTCAACAATGATATCTACCTGTGTTTTCCTGCCCCAGGGCGTGTAGTACGCCATTTCTCTGATGCGCTCCTGCACCTCATATGTTTTCCCGTCTTCACGGACCACAATTTTCATAGCGTTTACCTCGTCATTGGCTAAACCCCATTGTGGCCCCTAAAAAACACCCTTCCTGGACGGGGTTTGCATCCCCAGTACGTCACCTGGCGGGCGCAAAAAAGCCCGCAAACGCGGGCTTTGTCGTGTTTAGAAACGTACGGGCGGCTTCAAACCAAACACCATGGTGAATTTTTTATACACCGCATGCCGTGATGTGGTGGTCCGAACGTAGCTCAGCCCAAAGGACTCCGGGGCAGCTTTAACCTTCTTCCCGAATTTGACGATGCTCGAGCGATCCAGAGTGCTCCAGATTGCTGGCCCCAGGATCTGCGGAATTTCGAACTCCATATCTTCTGGCAACATCGCGGCTTTTTCGCGCAGCGCGACTTCAGCTTTCATGGCCGGCGTACTGTGTGCGGCGACATGAGTCTGTAGCACCTCGATGACCGCTGCCTCCACATCAGCCTGCTGTTTTGCCCAAGCGCTAACATCATTGGGCAGTGTCAGTGAAATATTCATGCGGAACTCCTTGCGTTTTTAAATGCGTGCACATCGACTTATGCAACTTGCTTTGTGGATCTATCATTGCATTTCAAAATGCAATTTGCAAAGAAAAATTCAAATCGTTTCGACAGAAACAAGTCGGCGTAAACTAACGATAAAATAGGTTATCGTTAGTTTTTAGATAAGGAACCGAACATGCCTAGCGTCCAGGTGATCATCGAAGAATGGGACGGCGACGGCGCCATCCGCCTTCCCGACGCGGCCCTGCAGGAGCTCGGCCTGGACGTCGGCGACAGCTTGTATATCGTCGAGGCCGACCCGGTGACTCAGACGCTGGTCTTGTCGAAAACACCGAAGCTGCGCGATCGCCTCGACGACCTGGTGGATCAGGTCACTCGCGGCGCGGTGGAGGGCGGCAAAGGATGAGTGAGCCGACCGCGCCCCCATATGCCGACAAATCCTCGGCTGTGCACGCCGAAGGCTCTGGCACGGTCGTTCGCGAGCCCTCACATGCCGACAACGCCTCTAGCACGGCCGCGCGCCGGCTCACCGCCGCCGAATTCCAGGGCTTGGCCACGGTACCGGCCGCCGTCGAATGGTTCGCCAACTTGGCCAATCCCCGTACACGCCGCGCCTACCAGAGCGATATCGAGGATTTCTGCGGTTTTATCGGCCTGCACACGCCCGAGCAGTTTCGCGAAGTGACGCGCGCCCACGTCCTCGCCTGGCGTGGCCAGTTCGAGCAACGCGGCCTCTCCGGCGCCACCCAGCGACGCAAACTCGCCGCCCTGGCTAGCCTGTTCGATCACCTGCTGGACAGTAACGCGGTCGCCGGCGGCAATCCGGTGCACGGCGTCAAGCGCCCAAAGATTGAAACCAATGAGGGCAAAACCCCGGCCCTCGCCGATTACCAGGCCAAGGCCCTGCTCGAGGCGCCCGATCCAAGTACGCTGAAAGGCCTGCGCGATCAGGCGATTCTCGCGGTTTTGCTCTACCACGGCCTGCGCCGCGAAGAGGCCTCCCGCCTGCAGGTCGACGACCTGCAGCAGCGTCGCGGCCTGCAGCACCTGCGCATCCACGGCAAAGGCGGCAAGCTGCGTTACGTGCCGTTGCACCCGGTCGCTGCCGAACGTCTGCATACCTATCTCGAGGCTTCGGGACATCACCTGGAGCAAGAAAAAGCGCCGCTGTTTCGCCCGCTGCGCGGGCCGAAAACCGGCGTGGGGATCTCCGCCGAAGGGATCTATGCCCTGGTCGGCCAGTACGCCAAAGCGGCCGGAATCGCCGTCGCCGGTCTCGGTGTACATGGCCTGCGCGCCACCGCCGCGACCAACGCCCTGGAACACGAAGCTGACATCGCCAAAGTCCAGGCCTGGCTTGGGCACGCCAATATCAGCACGACCAAGCTCTACGACCGGCGTCACGCCCGCCCCGAGGATTCGCCAACTTTCAAGGTCCGTTACTGACCCTGCGTCGAGGCGCAACAATTGGTCATTGGCATGGACGAACCACCACCGTGGAAACTACAACGGCAGAACGCCAAGAGGATGAGTAATGACAAAAGGAACAAAGGCTGGGCAGTTTTCGCCGGTATCACTAGAGGCGTTGGAGCTGATCGCTAGAGATAAAAAAAATCCGCGCTTGCTGCTGGCATACCTTGGACTGGCCAGACATACGACCATGAGGGATTTAGATGGCCGTGGCCCAAACATGCTAACTGGCGCGGGAGCCGAGAAGGTGAGAGTGCTAACGGGTTGTGGGACGCCAATGGCTACAGGCATGGTCAACGCTCTGGCTGGTATGGGGCTGATCAAGAAAGCAGCGGCAGGACTGCCACCCGCCCAGGCGCGATGGGCAATGCAACACCGAGGGGAAGTAAACATCCCTCATGCATTGATCGATGGAGGCATTGGAGATGCGGACGGCATCGGTCGCCTATTGAAGGAGGATGCGACTGATGAAGTGGTTGTCTGCGCCATCATGCTGTTGATCAACTGCTACGCAGAGCACGACCTAGAGAAGTTCGGCGGAATCAATCACCAGCAGATGTGGCGACATTGGGAACACCTGACCAGCACAGAGGGTGAAGGGTTTCGGGTGACCGCAGAGCCGAAGGCCGAAACGGCCAGCTGGGACTATATAAACAAGATAACCGGTGGCATGGGTGGCAAGGTAAACGATGAAAGCAGCAGCAAGGTTTTCTGGAAGGCCTTCAATCTGCTGAAAAATACAGGCATGTTTTATGAGGTTGTGACAGCCATCAGCATCGAGAGTAAACGGCTGCCAATCCGAGTTAATGACTTTCACGCCGTTGGATCTGACCCATCGTTACTAAATGACGCGGCTGGCGTTGGAGTTGGATATTACGAACACAAGGATAATGATCGATCGGAACCTGAGAGCTGCTGGTTCTACCTGCCCTCAAAACCAGAAAAAGTGATCGGTATTTGGCGGCTCAGATTCAGGTGCGCGACACCTGAAACTGCAAAAGGGATAAACCTCGATTGGGAGATCGTCGATAGGGCTATCACTGACCTGGGCGTAAAAGGCGTTCTGTATCTTGAATGAGTGACATATAAGTAGAATGAATATACAGGTAGAAAGACAGATATAAGTCAGGAAGACAGATATAAGAAGGAAGACGAGAAATAAGTCAGAGCGACGTGCGCACAACCTAAAAAACTGCAATGCACACAACCTCAAAGTCAAATGCGAGTAATCAGTACGGTGGTAGGCATACCTTGCATGCAATCAGGATGATCGAAATATGGTCTCAGATTTGGCCACCAGAGATGCGAGTAATCCACTCGCCGCGGTTCAACGGGCATATCCGTATGCTGATCACCAATTTTCACGGAGAAGGACACGATGGAAGCGTTTGAGCCGATCCGCGATTTTTTCCAGCGCCGTCAGGAAAACCGATTGAATGCGCGTGCGTCGACGGTGCAACTGCTGACGGAGCGCGCCGCCGCCTACCGTGGCCATTTCGTTTTTCCAGGCCTCGACACCGTTGCCGGCATCGAGGTCGATGGCCAGCGTGTAGGTTATGTCGACTACGGCATCAACCCGCTAGGCGACCGGGTCTACATCAATAGAATCGATATCGAGGACCAGCATCAACGAAGGGGCGTGGGTCTATCCGTGATGTGGTTGCTCTGGCGCATGCATCAGGTGCCCTTGGTGCCTATTCATGAAGTCTGGCGCTCAAAGGGATTTTGGTCCAAGGCCCGCCAGCGGTTGGCAGCAGCCGGTGCACTGATCGAGCCTGAACTTCATACGGGCGATCTGGAGCAAGCCCAACAGCGCTGGCAGCACCTAGTGCCTGAGCTGCCACACGAACGGCAGATTCGCGAGATGATGGCCTCGCCGGAGTGGCCTGAGATTGAGGCGGGATTCAACGCGAGGCAGGCGTTATGAGTCTGCTCGTCACCCCGGGCAGCGCCGGCTGACTGCGGTTGTGGAATGGTTCGCCAATCTCGACAACCCGCGCACTTGGCGCGCCTATCAGAACGTCCTGGAAGACTCCTGCAGCTTTGTGGGACTCACGACCGCTGATGCGTTTCGGGCGCTGACCCGCGCACACGTGCTGGCCTGACGGGCCCAGCTGGAGCAGGGCGGAACGGTGCCACCATTCGGCGAAAATTGGCCGACCTGGCCAGCCTCTTCGATCATCTGCGACCGCCGGCAGTCGTGGTCCGAGGATTCACTGACCTCTTAAGGTGAAGTACTGAAACCTTCAAGCCATTTTTCGGCTGGGGCTATCAACTTTTCCAGCGACTGATGCCCCTCAATAATCCCCCTATATACCCCACGAGCACATCGAGTACACGAGCAAAGCGAGCACAGGCAGCACACTGAGCACCGCAATATTGAAAATAATTGTTAGTTTTCAATGGATTATAAAAATAACTGCGTGATATCACGCAATACAAGTATGTGAGCTAGTCTTAATGGTGCATCTCGAATATCTGTGTAGTCCATTCGCACACTTGAGACGACAAGATATCAGCGCGTATTAACGGTTTGCCGAGAATCGCCAAACCCAGGAAACTGGCTCCAAGCGAAAAAACTAGAGAAGAACATGGCCAACGGAAAACAATCTACAAAGCGCCGCTTGAATATGGCTGAGCGGGCTCAACAGCTGATGGTGGTGCATTTCCCAGACGTACCAGACGCTTGGAAATGGCATCGCAAGACTAACGATGGATTTATCACGATCCCTAGGACCCTGCCGATCGCAATGCAGGCTATCGATGCTCAATCAAAAGGGCAGCCTGCAGGACACGTACTGTTCTGTTTGTGGGCCCGATCGCCTGACCATCCTGTCATCTCGATCGAAAATACCACAACGTTTGCAGCGGAAGCGGGTTTCCTTGGTGAGCGGGCGGTAGACACCTGGCGTCGCCGGATGAGGAAGTTGCGGGAGCTGAAGTTCATTACCACTAAGCCAGGGGCGTCAGGCGAGTTTCACTACGTGATGCTCACAAACCCCAACGCTGCCATGGAGTGGATGCGCCACAACGGCCTTATTCAAGACGGTTTGTATAGCCGATTCATTGAGCGGCTCCCTGAAATTGGCGCATACGGCGATATTGAGGTGCTGAACCAATACTGGCAGGCACAACATGAAGCCAAGACAGCAGCGGAGGCCGAGGCGGCTAAGGCGCTAGCGGAAAAAACAGTGCCTGAAGTGCCCCTAGTACCTGAGGCTCAAGCCAAACCAAAACGTCTCCGGAGGGCGAAAGAAAATGCATAGGAGAAGAGACTGGGGCATCGAGTGCTAACCCACCCACCTCGGTGCCCTCAAAAATAAAGCCCTAAACCAGCTGAGGGTCGAGTATTGACCAGGCAGGGCTGTGGTGGTGCAACGTCATACTAACAATAGGAACAACCAGGAGGCCTGGTATGCGGTTACTGATGAGAAGAGCTTGGGGCACCGAGTGCCAATCCACCCACCTCGGTGCCCTCAAAAATAAAGCCCTAAACCAGCTGAGGGTCGAGTCTTAACTGGTCAGGGCTGTGGTGGTGCCATGTACATCGAGGTTTGCGTCTCGACTTGGAAGTCTAACAACGAACCAGGTTGCTATGAAAGGACCTGGTTTTTCTGCTCGTGTCCTAGAGCATGATGCTAGTTCGCAACGGTCCAGGCTTGGCCAGATCGTGCCAGCATCCGTCCTAGTGCCGCGATCGTCGGCAACTGCGCCGGGAGGAGTTACCGACTTCAAGATCAGCTATTGAAGAGTAGCAGCGCTACCTTACCAAAACCAAAAACCAAGGGATAAGCAATGCAAGCACTAGATGAACTGCGACTTCGGCCACCGGTAACGGCATACGAAATGGTTCGCATAGAGGGTAACCTGCCTACTTACATACTGATTGAGGGGAGGATCAATTCGCTGGCCGAGGCAGAATTGAAAAAGGATCAAGGCTTCTTTGAGAAACTCGGCCGGCAATTAGGCCTCGTTAGGACGCAGCCTAACTGGGAAGGTTGGAAAGGCTGGGGAGCGGGACGCCAACTGAAATGTGCCGCTTTGCAACACGCCGGATGGACTTATGATGAAAGTCATCACCCTTACGAGCAGGCTGCACATGCTTATGAAAAAGTACGACAAGCCTTGCTTTCGCCGGAGTGTCGTTCCGCTGAGGACTTATTGAAGCTGCTCGAATAGGCGTGGACGCAGTGCATTAGGTATGACCGGTCCAATGCGCAGGTGTAGGTCTGAGATAACCAGGACGGTCAGGTGAGTAACCCGAATAACTTAGCCCTGAAGGTCACCAGCTCGCCCTCGCCGCTCAGCAGGCCAAAGCCCTGCTCGACGCGCTGGGTCCTTCTTCTATTAAAGGTAGGGGCAAATTGGGGGTTAAGAAGCTATACGGATGCCGTCCGCCGAGTGCTGACGTTGAAGAGCCTGATCGATATCCGCAATGAACCGCTCAGGCGTAGTCCTGCAAGACTCACCCGTAAGCCGGTGTACCGCATCCACCGCTTTGGCACGAACCTCTTTGTTACCGAACAGTTGGATGGTCAGTAGTAAATTGCCTGGAGCGACAAAGTCAGCCATCAATTTGGACTGAGCTTGAAGTTCTCGCTCAATCACCGACAGTTCCGCCACCTGGTTGAATGTGGCCTCAGCCTGGTCAATTTCGGCCTTTGTCAGTCGCTGCTTGACGGGAATCCTTTCAAGTTGTCGGCGAAATTCGTAGAGCCGATGTGTATACCCCTGCTCTTCTAACTGCAGCCAAAGCCCTAATCCTCTGAGCATGCCATACGAATGCGGATACCAGCGTTTTTCCTGGTAGGGTTTGCCTCGCTCGTCCGTGTCTTTTTTGACGATCATGTACTCCCAGAAAACCTCCATGGAATTTCGCTTCCAGCGATCCGTGAGATTTGCCACCACCTGCGCAGGAAGAGCCGAACAGATCCGGCCTGTCTGGCCATGCAGTGCCCAAAGCAATTTTAGAGCAGTCTTCACACGTTCAATGAGATGCTCCCTTTGGCCGAGTAGCGTTTCGACTCGATAACGGCGAATGTCTTGTTGCTCTTTGGCGCTCCGCATCCTGAAATCACCTGTGACCTGCTCGTCATTCAGGCCCAAATGATTAAACGCACAACAATTCCCTATCAGCACCTGTTTCCCGTCTTTGCATTCAACAACAAAGCCATGCTGGTGTTCTTGGGAGCAGCGCTTGCCTTTCTTGAGGTACTGACACTTGGCCTCTGACTTAATCAGCCGGTAGGGCCGCAGAGGGTTGCAGTACGTCTCTTTGGTCAGAATGCACTCTGGGTCAATTACGTAGAGGGCGTTGATATCGTCGAGAGTTCTGATCTCAATGATGCCTTTCGGTGCGATCATCAAATTCTCCGAGAATGCTTGGCGAGGTGGTGAGCAGCTTGGCCTACCACGCATGTACGAATACCCAGTGATTATACATACAGTAAAGCGCTGGGTGTTCACTGCCCCCTGTACTACCTCAAGGAGGCGCCACACCCGACCGGATGGTTCGCAAAGCTTCAATATGAGGAAGAATTAGCGTCGGCTTTAAAAAGTGCTTTCACTGACCGTAAGACCTGTAAATCTCGTTACGGATGTCCATGCGGGACCTACGCAGAAGTGGCAGGCATGGTGATGGCTGAATCCAGAGTTCATGAAGGTTTATCAACGACTGATCGTTTATCGATAGTCCTAAGCTATTAGGACGACTCGTATATCACCGACATTCCAATTAATGTTTGACGTCCTATTTGTCCGTGTATAGGCTTCGTTTTACTGGGTAAAACCGGATAAGACATATGACCTATAGCGAAAATCTGAAAATCATTAGTTTCAAGCTGCCAGCAGACAAAAAACTGGCTCTTGAAGCCCTGCTGCGTAAGCGCGGCACGAATACCTCAGTTTTTCTGCGGCAGGCGGTGATTGAGTTTTTGGAGCGCGAAGATGAAGGTAAGGAGCAGCTGAAGCTGCCCCTTGGAGAAAAAATGAGATCGTAGAAACCAAAAAGCCCCGCTTGCAGGCGGGGCTTTTTGGAAAATTCGTGAAGGGCCATATCTTGGCAGAGCAGAGCCCTTCAGCAACTTGGTGAGCAGATTATGGCTTTCACTGCGGCTTCTTGCAAGTTGCAAAAAGCCCTCGATCTTATGCTCACCGCCGAATGGCGGGGAAAATGGAATCAACCTCAAAAGCGTATGGTGCACACGTCCGGCAGGACGACAGCCATCGTGACAAGCCCGCAGCAGGGGCATATTCGCCATCAAGGCGATTCTTTGAAGACGGCACGGCCTTAAACCGCGTTGTCCTTGAAGCTCCCTATCTCGCACGTTGCAGCGATAACAAGACCGCTACGCTTGTTCGTCCACGCGAATACGCGCTCCGCTATCCCTACATGCAGATCAATCGCCCTGGGATGGTGTCATGGCTGATATTCGACCTCGATCACACGAACTCGCTTGCGTGGGACGATGCGGGGCTTCCCCCGCCGAATCTGATCGTTCGCAATCGGAACAACGGCCACTCGCACCTCTACTACGCGATCCCTTCGGTCTGCACGACGGAGAACGCTAGAGACAAACCGATCCAGTACATGAAGGCCGTCTACGCTGCCTTTGCGATTCGCCTCGACGCTGACACCGAGTACAACAGCGGCCCTGTCGCCAAGACTCCAGGGCATCCATGGTGGTCGACCACAGAGCTGCACAACCACATCTACGAACTGGGCGAACTGGCAGATTGCGTAGAGCTGGAAGTTACCCCGTGGAGTAAAGGTCCCCAGTTCGACGAACTCCCACACTCTCGGCACTGCATTCTGTTTGAGCAGATGCGTTACTACGCTTACAGCATCGTCAATCGCGAGCGCGAAAGCGGTACGTTCGCTTCTTTCCTGCGGCGTCTGGAAGCGTTTGCGCATAACCATAACAAGTTTGCGCGGAACGGCTTCACACACGACCTCATGCAATCCTCGCTCAGGGCGACGGTCAGATCCGTTGCCCGGTGGTCGTGGACGCGGTACTACGGCAGCACCAATTGCTGCCGTGGAGCAATGGAACTCGACAAGTCGTTGCCCCTGGCCGAGCGTCAGAGCCTTGCAGCCAAGCGCACGCATGAGCTACGTCATAAAGCCACCGAATCGAAGATCCGCGCTGCGTGCAGAGGCCTCCAGGAGCGTGGCGAAAAGCTGACACAGGCCGCGATAGCCACGCTTGCGCGCGTCTCTCGGCAGACGGTGGCCAACTATGGCCACGTCCTGAAAGAAGTCGCCCGGCCACAGACTATTGCCGTCCTGGGCGCCTCTCCAAGAGCAGCACAGCCCCCCCAAATGGAATCCCCAACCGTCGCCGGCGATCGAGGACGCGAATGCAACCATTTCGCGACCCCTGCAATCTCAACCCCGGATGTTAAGTATGGTGTACATCAGGTAACAGCCCGCTCTGCGGCCGCTTTTGACCTTGATGGACAAAGCTCTGAAAGTGAAGATTCGTCATAGTGCCGGGGAGTGATGTACGCCGCTGCATTGTTTAAAGCACTGATATGGCATTGCCTTCAAAGAAACGTATGGCAATTGACTGGAATCACATGGGGTTTATACAGGTTGGATGTCTTTTCAAAAGCCACTGTGTCTAGTCCTTCGGATTAGCCACATTTCAACGTAGCGCAGCCTTTGGTGCCGCTGCTTATGCTCGCGAGGGTTGTTCCCCGGCGACCATTCATAAGCAAGGGCGATGACTCAACGTCGCCTAGCCGGCGGCGGGTGCTCTACCACCAGCGACCTTCGGTCACTGATGTACGATCACCTTTAACGTGGCCTGAATTGGATGTTGCATAAAGTGCGCTGAGCACCGTTGGGGGTACTCAAACCTAAGGGGGAGTGATTTTTCGACAGGAATAAAGATGGTGACAAAATTCATAATTATGAATTAACAATTATGAATTGTTTACCAGTCTACTTCGTGTTTCAGAGGGGACTATAGAGAGCATGGGCACAATAGTACGTTAAGCGAAAACGTTCACTGCCAAGCTAAAGAGCCCTGGCGCAATGCCATAAAGCTCGATGCTCTCATGGCTATTCTCAAGTCTACTTATCTGGAGCGGCCGGCTGGGCGTGCTGCGCAATCCAGTTTCGAATGTACTCCAGAACGCGGTTCGCGCCTTCGATAGTCTCAACGAGTTCGATCGGCCGCTTGCCATCAAGGTATTGATTAGGCTGCTCCATCCACTTGAATGCTGCCGCCTTGCTCCCGCGCACCGGAATAGCTAAATCCAGGATCTCCTGCAGCAGCTCAGGTTGCCCGTACCAAGATTCCGGTTTGGTTGTCGGCTTCCTACTCTGGATGACGCGGGGCAACTGGCAGGCTGCGAGTTCGCTTGCGTTGACATACTCCCGCTTCCAATGCGCGAGCTTCACGAGATCAGTGTTCGGCGGGCGTGTGTGATCAGTGGTTGGCACAACCACGCCAATCAGCACATTGGTATGGGCTCTGATCATTTCCAGCGCTGGTGCAATGTCCGTGTCGTTAGTGACAATGACAGCATGGTCGATCAGTCCGGTGATCGCGTCGTGGTAGGCCTGGAGGGCCAGGTTCACGTCACTCTGTTTCTCCTCGACCTTCCATGCCTGGATCTCCTGGCACTCTCGAGGTGGCCGGTCAGGTTCCTCGGCGTCGACGATTTTGACCTTCATCTTGTTGACGGCGTAGTAGCCTTCGATCAGCTCGATCCGGCCGTCATGTAGCTTGCGCAGAGCTGTGTGATAGCGTGCCTGGGAGGACACAGAGTCAGGGGCCCTGGCAACGGATTCGATGATTTTCGCGGTGAAGAACTTGATCGAGGAGGAGGGCAATAGGGCCGATTGCCGAATATGGCCATCACCATCCGTGACCAGCGCAGACGGTAGGATGTGTTTTTCGAAGAGAGGCAAAAGATCCAGCCACTTGTAGGGAGTCCCCCGTAAGCAGCCGTAGTAGAAGTTATATCCGTCGATGTAGATGCGAGTGCGCAGAGGCTCTAGCTCAGGCGATCCCTGCATTTCTCGTACTCCAGAAACGAAAAAACCGGCTAGCGCCGGCTTTTTCCCCCTCCAACCAGATGGTCAAGCCACGCCGGTCGTGAGGGTTAGTTGTTGAGCGAATTATTGCGTAATAGCGTGTGCGATGCAACAAATTTGATTAGCGGGTGCTAAACATCAGGAAAAACATCTGCTCGTTTCCTGGCCTTCTCAATTTGCCTATATCTACTGATCTAGCAGGGCCGGGCACTTGCGGTAAGGATTTCGGTCGGGATCAGGCCATACGGCATACGGCATACGGCATACGTCACTATTTCGCTTCCAGGCAAAACTTATCAATTCACAATTCACAATTCACAATTCACAATTATGAATTAGTAACCTTCTCGCTCCAGAAGCTCACGAATAATGCCGCTGACAGTCTTCTGTCCGGTGCCTCCACGCTTGTTTTTTAGCGCTTGATCTTGAAGTTTTTCGATCATTGCAGGGGGCAAGCTAATGCCGATGGCTTGAGCTTTTTTCTCTGTTTCGGATTCTTTTTCTTTGACATGCCCGTATGGTTTGTCAGCCAGTTGGCTGGCTAATTTCTCTATTTGATCGGGTGTTGCTGCTTGACGTCCGGCTGCCGATTGGCTTTTGGGCTTAACCATTATCCAAACACCTCAGCGACAAGGGCACTTACTTCATCTGCTGCGGCTTGGTTACCGATCTCAAGCACTGACAGCCCTTCGCTTGCGGCATCCTTGTAGGCCTTACGGTAGAAGCCCACCGCGTTCAGCACCGTGAATTCGGGGAACTCTTGCAGGTAGCCGAGGAACTCTGATCGCTCCTTGGCTTTGACTGAGGCATTTGTAGATGCCATGGCGTGATAGATCTGAACAATGAGCCCGGGATTAAGGTCACGGATCTTGATCACTTGTTCCTGGAGTTCTTCCAGAGTGTCCAAGTCGAACTGGCTGCATTGGTGGGGGGCTATAATTTTGTGTGCAACGCTTGCGCCTGTCACCAATTCTCTCGAATTTCGACCAGCAACATCGACAATCACATGTTCGTATTTTTCGTCCAGGCTTCGCAAAGTTGATGCGATGTTGTCACGCTTTTCGATGAGGGTGATATTGGGTTTTTTATCACCGGCCTCCCTCTCAGCATGCCATTTAGCCGAGGTACGTTGAGGGTCTGCATCTACTAAGCAAACGTCTTTCCCCGCCTTTGCTAACGCGACAGCCACGTTAGTGGCTGTCGTGGTCTTGCTTGCCCCGCCCTTGTTACAGCCAACTATGGTGATCATTAGGCCTTGCCTTACTTAATTATGAATTCATTAATCATAATTCATAATTCATAAATATCAAGCGTCGAATGACCTTTTTTGAGGTTGCTTATTAGGCGGGCCATGTGCTGACCAGCTTACTTGCTGAGGATTGGTGGATCCCATCGCTGGCGCCGATGACTGGGATCTTTCTTGCGCATCGCTTCCCTCAAACGCTCGGCGGCTGGGGCAAGGACGGCTGGATCTGCTTCTTGGATGGCTTTCATCAGCTCATCGCGTCGGTGTGCCTTACCTTCCATTATCTCGGCAAAGCTGTTGTCTGACTGTTGAAAGTTGCGCATCTCGAGCAACCTCGAGGAAGAGGGCTTTTTTTTAGGGTATCACGCGGGCCTGGTGGGCGTGAGCTAGGCCGAGGGCATAAAAGTACCAATGTTTTTTTGGCTTATGCAGCTCGACCAGCTGCTGGTCAACCCTGACACGGTGCAACTGCTCATCTGACACGCGGTTCGTTAGGTTTTTCAAAATTTCAGCCGAAAACCTACCTTTCGTGAACCAATTATTAAATATAAAAGACTTCTTATAATGGCTATAAGCATTTGTTTTATAAGCATTTTTTATGATTTTTTTTGTAAATGACGATCACCTTATTCTAGAGAGAGGTTCTGCAGATCGGTACAAAGGCCGCATCACAAGTCATTTGAGATCTGGCTAATGAACAGTTTTCGCAAAGCAGTAGAAGCCCTTGAACGCCTCGCTACTAACGCAGATCGCCTAGTACCGTTGGTGCTTTCACTAGCAGTGTTCGCTGCTATCGTCGTAATCGGAATGCAGGGAGCTTGGAAATGAGATTACTGCCTTGGGTGCGGATGCCGGCGATATGGATTAAGGAGGGAGGACTGCGAGATTTTGGCTGGTCAAGCCAGGCCAAAGTTTCTCGCTCGACCGCGATTGCGGCATTGCAGCTGTACATCGCTCTCCTAACTCAGGCCGAAGAAAAATGGAGGGATGACGGCTGCAAGCTAATAGCTGAAATGACTTACACCAACCTGATGAAAATCACAGGGCTGAGCCGGCAGCTGGTCGCTGCTGGTTTGGAAGGGTTGGTTGTTGCAGGCAGGATCAAAAGCGAAAAGGAAGGTCGAAAATGCAGGTATATCCTTGTGGGGTACGACTTCAGTGGTAACTGGTGCAAGTTGCCGGCAAGGCCGCTTTATAACGTCTTGCAGAACACCCATATCGAAGCTTTTCAGATGTTCCAAAAGCGATCCGTCTGCGAGCTCGATGCGCTAAAGCTATTTCTCTATTTTGCTTTTGCGCGAGACAACAAGACGATGTTCACAATGGCCTCCTTCGAAACCATCAGCGAAAAGACTGGAGTGGCAGAGAAGCGAATTCCCAGGGCGAACGCATTTTTGATCAACTGCGGGCTGCTCGCGAATCTGTCGCGTGAACATTCGGAAGACGTCAAAAAAAAGGAACCGAACAAGTATTTCATGCGCGGGTATCGAGAGTTTTTCACGGGTCAAAAAGCGGCGCCCGTGCCAGCAGCGTAAGCATCGCGGCATACGTCCTGGCTATTTCGTTGCAAAGACATTGTCTTCTTCAGGTTCCACTCCAACGCTCGTGTCGAAGTTTTTGCGGGACCAGGCTTTTCTTTTTCCCTGGGACTGATCCTGTTTTGATTTTGCGGTTGTACACGTAGGTCGACCAGAAAGTTTCTTCGATGGTGATTGGCATACCTCGCGCCTTGCCTCAGTCGCAGCAAATTTTTTATCGCGTCAGCTTCATCCTTTCCTTGATGGCTTGTTGCTTTTGTTCGTTCACCAAATCATCACCTGGCCTGTAACTGATTCGTCCTAAATATCGCTCAGATAATCCCTCAACGACTTCGGGGTGAGGTCCATTCGATTGCCTTTCAGAATTTCCGATATCTGCTCCAACGAGTAGCTACGTGCCTGCAACTGGGTGATTGCCTCGGAAATCATTTTGCTGTCATCCATAGCGTAACCAATGCATTCAGTAACGTTCACCGGCGGAAGCTCTTGTAGCTTCATCCGGAGTAGTTCGACCTGTTCCCGCGTGATTCTCTTTTTCGTCATTAGAGCGACCTCATGGCTGTTCCCGCAGTTGTATTTTTGCTTGTTTTTGATCTTCCACAGCTTGGCGAAATTTGCTACATAAGCGTATGCTTACAGTGTAACAGGATGGCCCTTGTCTGACACATGAAAGCCTTCGGTTTCATGGTCAGTCAAGGGACGACACCACGTTCGGCGCTTCGCTTCTCACATGGTGTCTCATCCTGCCAAGGGAACCCTTGGAACCCGTTGATCGGCGCCGAGCGCCTAGTTGGAGTGGGCAAATGCCATTCGGTGTAAAGGGTGCGGAACCGCTCAGCGAGAAGATCGCTGTGCGATTAACGAAGGACGAAAAGGAACGGCTCCGCGAAGATGCTGAACTAGCTGGTTTGAGCGTGTCCGAGTTGGTTCGCCGACGCTATTTCGGGCGGCCTATTGTGGCCAACATCGACATGGTGATGGTGCGTGAGCTACGCCGTATTGGCGGTCTTCTAAAGCACGTACACACCAGCTCGAAGGGCGCATACAGCCGTGATACCGCACAGGCGTTAAATGAGCTGACCAGGCAGCTCGAAAGGCTTGAACAATGATCTTCAAAAAGGTTAAGGCCGACCGGGTGAAGTCGAAGGCAAAGCACGTTCGTGATTTGACCGACTACATCCGGGACCCGGCGAAAACCAACCCGGGCGAAGAGGTTGCGTATGCCAGCGCGCGTGGTTTTTTCAGCAGCAGACACGGGACGCAGCAGAACGAAATGATTGCCTTGGCCCTGGACGCGCCCAAGAGTAAAAACCCGATCAATCACTACATTCTGAGCTGGCGTGAAGGTGAATACCCAACCCCTGAACAAATCGAGCAAGCGGTGGATGTTTTCCTGGCCGAGCTGGAGTTGTCTGAGCACCAGGCCATCTATGCATTGCACCAGGACACGGACAACCAGCATCTGCACATTGCTGTAAACCGTGTACATCCCGACACCCTCAGGGTGATCAAGCCGAACAAAGGCTTCGACATCGAGGCAGGACACCGCGCGATCGCCAAGATCGAATCACTGCAGGGCTGGCAAAGCGAGCAGAACGCGCGCTATCACATGGCAGACGGCGAAACCTCTCGCCGAGCTGTCCCGGGTAATGCGAAGCAACCGTCACAGCCACGCCGAGATATGGAAGTCCGGACCGGTGAGAAGAGCGCCGAACGGATCGGCATCGAGCAGGCCGGCCCGATCATCCAGGCGGCAACCAGTTGGTCGGAACTGCATATCAGGTTGAGTGAGTGCGGCATGCGCTACGAGCGCAAAGGCAGCGGTGCCGTCATATGGATTGGTGATGTAGTCGTGAAGGCCTCGAGCGCTGACCGAGGAGCCTCCCTGGCTGCCCTGCAGAAGCGTCTGGGTGAGTTCCAAACAGCCGATCAGGTGCACGAACAAGCGCCGGCGGCCGATCCGGTTCAACTCAAACCAGGTGAGCGCTCTCCACGATGGACTGAGTTTATCCAGGCTCGCCGTGCTCACTACGACTCCAAGAACCGGGCGCAGATCCGCATGCGTGAACGGCAGCAGATTGAGCGCGACGCGGTGGCTAAGCAGCAACGCGAACAGCGTACCGAGCTAATGGCCGGCAATTGGAAGGGGCGGGGAAATGCGATGAATGCCCTGCGCAGCCTAATAGCAGCCCAACAAGCCTCGACCAGAGCAAACATGACGGATCGGTATCGCCAGCAGCGGGAAGAACTACAGCATCGCTACAGACCCTTTCCTTCCTATGAGGACTGGCTACGCGCCGAAATCTCTGCTCAGGCGGCCGATCAATGGCGGTACCGCGACAATTATTCGGGCGAGATCCCGGCTCGGCTTGTCGGCGATATACACGTCCCCCCGCGTCTTCAGGATATTCGGGATTATGTCGGCGAAATACGTGGGAGCGATGTCGTTTATCGGCTGGCCGGCGCCGACAAAGCTTCACCCGCGTTTCTGGATAGCGGGCGCCAGGTGACGGTGTACGACCACAACAGCGACGCGACAATCTTGGCCGCGATGCAGCTTAGCCGTGAGAAGTGGGGCAGTTTTACCGTCACTGGTACCGACGAATACAAAGCGCAGTGTGCCCGCTTGGCGGCACAGCATGGCTTCACTCTGAATAACCCTGAGCTGCAGGAAGCGCTGCGCGCTGAGCGTGAGTTACTTAACAAGGACCTTCCAGCCATCCCGCAATCTGGTCAGGGTCCATCCAGGACGGGCAGGCCACCGCGTATGCGGTAAGAGCAAGACGGCTCTTGCAGCTACCTGCAAGGGCTATAGGCGCCCCAGCGCTGTGCGCCAACACAGCACTGGGACTTCCATCAAGCACCTACAACCGAGGTGACCAATGGCAACTTTGAATGCTACCAAAGACCGGGCGTACTACGCCGATATACAACGCTTGCAGCAGGCCAATGTACTGATGCGGGCGGCCAATCAGGCACTGGTCCAGGGTGATGACGCAGCGCTGCAGGCGTTAGGGTTTAGCGCGTCTCACATTGCCGAGCTACGGCAACGGGGCGGTTTCCGGGCCTCCGCGATCGGGCAAAATACGCGGATGATTTCGCGCCTACGCCGGGAGGTGACAGCTCATGATCAGTAATCCTGCACCCTTGTCGATCGCTGCCGGCGTGCTGGCCAGCAGCACCCTGGAGTGCGTACGTCGCTCGCCGTCGTACCACCACCGCGGCTGGCAGATCCTTGATCGTTGGGCGTTCGACAGTC
>NZ_JBUBVE010000001.1:4190000-6669137 GCF_054897895.1 Pseudomonas sp. LB3P58 | reverse complement strand
CGGACCACGTTGTTTTTTAATTTGCTGCCGTTGATTACTGCGCTGATTGCGGCGGTGGTGCTGCATGAGCAGTTGGCGATGTATCACTTGGTGGGCGGGGTGTTGACGTTGGGTGGGGTGATTCTTTCCGAGCGCTGGACCACAGTTCTAGGCCGTAAGATTCGCGTAGCCTGAGCGGACGCTTTCGCGAGCAAGCCCGCTCCCACAGGGGAATGCATTCCAAATGTGGGAGCGGGCTTGCTCGCGAAGAACGATGACGCGGTTTACCGGCTAAACCCCAGCTGCTTTCAGCCGCGCAGCATGCTCGACAAACAACCGGATCGGCTCCGCCCCCTTCCCTACCAAACCCAACGACTGATTGACGATATCGAAGTGATCCATCGGATACTCGTCACCAATCACTGTCCCCAGATGCGAGCTGTAACGCCCGACCATCCCGTCGCAATGCCCGACCTCCCGAACGAAGGTTCTGGCAAACAACCGGCAGCTGCGGTTGGTCCCATCAAACAGGTTTCGCCCGCGATTGGTCTTGCCCGGCTGCAAGGTCCCGGACCAGGAGTAATACCGCACGCCATTGACCTCTTCCGGCCCATGCCCGCCCCAGGTTTCAGGCAAACCCTGGGGATAACGCTGGTTGAACAGCGCCACGCCTTCAGTCGTCAGTGAATGATGGGAGGCATGGATATCCACCGGCAATTTCGGCCCGTGATAACCAGTTTCCAGCAGGCTCATCAGCGCACTGATCCAGCGCAGTAAAACGCTGAGCAAACGCCCCTTGGCGCTGTCTCCCGGATAGTGTTTGTGCAGGTAATCCGCCAGTTCCGAGCCGTGATTGGGGCCTGCCACCGAGGTGACCGAAGCGACCCGATCCGGGCGTTTGGCCGCCGCATAGCGGGCGGTCAGCGCCCCTTGGCTGTGGCCGATCAGGTTGACTTTCTCGGCCCCGGTTTCCCGCAGGATTTCCTCGATCCGCGCCAGCAGTTGCTCGCCGCGCACTTCGCAGGAGTTGATCGGTGAGACCTGCACCGCAATCACCGTCGCCCCACCCCGGCGCAACGCCGAGATGATCCCGTACCAGTATGGATAGAGCAGCAGACGGATAAACCCGAGCATTCCCGGGACCAGCACCAACGGGTAACGCGTGGCGGAACCTTGCGACATGGGCGAACGTCCTTGTGATCGGTGAGGTGACGCAAGGCTGAAAGCAAGACATCAGCCAAGCATCGGCATCGAAGATGACAACTCGACGACCAGTCTATGACATCGCGCCCTACTTCAGCCCCACCACCCCCGCCACGATCAATCCGACCGACACCAGTTTGACCGCCGTCAGGCTTTCGCCGAGCAGCGCAAACCCGAGAAACACCGTGCCGAGGGAGCCGATGGCGGTCCAGATCGGGTAAGCGATGCTCACCGGCAACTCGCGCATGGCCAGGGTCAGGAAGTAGATCCCGCCCACCGCGGCCACCACGGTGATCATCGACGGCCAGAGCCGGGTGAAGCCCTCGGCGTACTTCATGCCCATGGCAAAGGTGACTTCGAAGCCGGCGGCGATCAGCAAAAACAACCAGGCCATCTAGAACTCCCTGGCCAGCGCCCGCAAACGCTGCTCGGCCTCAGCGGCGGAGATCTGGAAGGTGCGCGCCTCGGATTCTTCGCCTTCGGCGGCCACGACCGTAATGTCGGTGATGCCGATGAACCCCAACGCCGTTCGCAACAACGGATCGGCATGGTTCATCGCCTCAAGTTCTCCACCGGGCCCGAAACCGAACCCGCCGCGACTGGTGACGATCAACGCCTTTTTGCCCTGCACCAGCGGCTCGTATTGGGCCACGCCATTGTCCAGGGTGTGATTGAAGGTCAATCCGAGTCGCACAATCTGATCGATCCAGGCCTTGAGGCCGCTGGGCACGCTGAAGTTGTGCATCGGCGTGGAGATCACCAGCAAATCGTGGCCAAGCAACTCGCTTACCAGTTCATCGCTGAACGCCAGATCGGCCTGCATCGACAGCGGCCGCGCATCAGGCTCGGGGTAAAACGCGGCAGCCACAAAAGCCTCATTGACCGGCGGAATCAACGCCCGACCGACTTCGCGACGGGTAAGGTGCGACTGAGGATTGGCCGCCTGCCAGGCTGAAAGAAACACCTCGGCCAAGCGCCTGGAATGAGAACGGTCGCCACGGGGGCTGGCATGTACGGCAAGAATTGTGCTCATCTGAATCTCCTGAAGGACTAAACTAAAACTGCTTGTGGCTTGCAGCTTGAAGCGCGTAGCCGCCCCTCTTCAAATGAGCAAAAATCAGTCTGGATGAATTAATTTCATCCATGGAGCTTTCAATGTTTGCCTCGCTGCCGCTGACCGCCCTGCGCGCCTTTGAATCCGCCTCGCGCCTGCTGAGCTTCAAGGCTGCCGCCGAAGAACTCTCGGTGACGCCGACGGCGGTTTCCCATCAGATTCGTTCGCTGGAGACCTGGCTCGGTGTGCCGTTATTCGAGCGACTGCCACGGCAAGTTCGCCTGACGGACTGCGGTGAACGGTTGTTCCACAGCTTGCACGGCGCCTTGCTGGAAGTGGCGCAAAGCGTCGATACCTTGCGCCCGCAACGCAGCGGCGCGAGCCTGACGATCTCCACCACCGCGGCTTTCGCTGCGTTGTGGCTAGTGCCCCGGCTGGGCCGGTTCTACGCCCGGCACCCGAACATCAGCCTGCGGCTCGATACCCATTGCGAAGTCATCGATTTGCATCAGGACGCCAGCGTCGATCTGGTGGTGCGCTACAGCCTCGATGATTACCCGAACCTTTATGGCCTGTGTCTGTTCGACGAATCCTTCGGCGTCTATGGCTCGCCCGAGCAAGTCGCCCTGGCCGCCAACCGAACGCCGACACTGATCAGCGTGCGCTGGCACAACTCCAAACTGTACGCCCACGGTTGGGAGGCCTGGTGCGCGCAGTCTGGCGAGAACTGGCTTGCGGGAAAGCCAGCGGTTCGTGAATACGACGAAGAGCATTACGCCCTGCAAGCAGTGATTGCCGGGCAAGGCCTGGTGCTGGCGAGCAATATTCTGGTGTCCGAGAGCGTGGCCAGTGGTTTGCTGGTGGCGTACAAGGGGGAGGTTCAGGTCGATGGTGCCGGTTACGCTGCACTGTGCGTTCCGGGGCGCGAACGGCATCCGCCGGTCCGGGCGTTTTTTGCGTGGTTGCAGGAAGAAGCAGCGTTGTCGGGGCTATTGCCAAGATCGCGGACTTCGGCAGCTGACTGATCGCTCCCACGCAGAGCGTGGGAGCGATCTCTGGTTACCGGGTGGGTTTGACGGTGACTGGCGCCTTGCCGGCCTTCATCTGCTCCAGCAACGGTGCACACTGATTCGGTTCGCCACCGCTCGGCGCCACCAACGCCAGCAACCCCGCCGCCGGTGCGGCAATCACACCCAACGCCACCATCCCCGCCCCGCGCAGTATCAGCGGCACAGCCTTCACACCGGCATCAGGCTTGATGAACTTGCCCCGCACATACAGCGGCGAACGCATCGATATCAAGCGCCAGCCCTTGGATTCCGGGGTGATGGTCAGGTCCAGTTGCTCAGTCGCCATGTTGGCGGTGCCGTCAATGTAGATGATCGCGTTTTCGGTATCGAAGACGAACAGGCGCGTGGTCGCCAGTCCGGTCTTGATGTCGAAGTCCGCGGCGGCGCAGTTGATCTTCACTTCCTTGTCGCCAAAGATCTTGCCGACTACATAGTTGCCGACGTTGAGCCCGGCCAGCTCCATGAGTTCGCGGCTGATAGCGCCATCGTTAATCAGCATCTTCAGATTGCCATTGGCGGTGCCCAGCAGTTTGGCCACCGAGTTGCCACGACCGGTGATGTCGGCATCGCCATTGAGCTCGCCGAAACTGGTTTTCATCGGCTCAAAGGTCGGGAACAACTGCTTGAGTTTGAACTTGCGTGCGGTGAGCTTGGCCCGGCCTTCCAACGGTTCGGTTCGGCCATTGAGGCGAATCTGAGCATCCAGGTTGCCGCCAGCCACGCCGAAGCGCAGGGGCTCAAGGCTGAGCACGCCGTCAGTGAGTATCAGGTGGGTGTAGAGATCGTTGAACGGCAGTTTTTCGCTGTGGACGATGCGCTTGCCAGTGAACTCGACGTCAGCGTCCATATCGCGCCAGCGCTCGGTTTTAAACTCTTCGACCGGCAACACCTTGTCTGCTGGCTGCTTGCTTTCACCGCCACGGGCCTTTTGTTTGGCGTTGGAATCGGCACCGATCAGCGGGGCCAGGTCGGCAAACAGCAGTTGATTGGAAACCAGCGAGCCGCTCAGCTTCGGGCGCGGCTGGCTGGCGACATAGGCCAGGCTGCCATGGATGTCGCTTTGACCGATCTTGCCGTTGAATTCTTCGTAACGGAACACCGCGCCGTCCGCTTCATGCAGCTTGGCGATCAAGTGCCCGTCAGTCTCGTACGGCGGTGTGTCCGGCAGGGTCACGCCAGTCAGCGGGTAGAGATTGCCCAGGCTGGTGCCGGCCAGTTTCAGGCGCAAATCCAGGGCCCCGAGGTTCAGTGGATCGGTGAGGGTGCCGGCCAGTTCGACGCTGGTGTCGGCGATATTCACGTGTGCCTGAAGCGGGAACGGTCTGGCCGCGTCCTGCAAGGCCAGCAGGCCGCCGATCTTGCCTTCGCCCGCGAGTTTCTGGCCGTGGTATTGGCCTTTAACCTTCAGCGCGAACGCATAATCCTGCGGCGCGGCGCCCTTCTCCGACGCGGTTTTCGCGGCTTTGTCACCGACGATATCGCTGAACGGAATTGGTTTGCCCAATGGGTCGATGATCAAGTCGAGTTGAGTCTTCAGACTCTGGTCGTCGAGGATGACGTGACCTTTGTCGAAGCCAATCGCACCGATGTCCACCACCCAGCTTGAAGGCTCGGCGTTCGGGTCTTTCGGATCGAATTTGAAGGTCCAGTTGGCGCGGCCGTCGGCCAGGCGCTGGAGGTCGGCATTCGGTTCGGTCAGGTCAATACGCGGGATCACCACGCGCTGCGCCAATAAGGCCAAGGGCGAGATGCGCAACTCGACACGCTTGAGGGTGACCATCTGCGGCTTCTTCGACCAGTCCGGGTTGCCCAGGCTCAAGTCCTCCGCCACCACATGCGGCCACGGCACCCACGCGCGCCAGCCGCCCTCGTCGGGTTCACGTTGCCAGACCACCGCGAGATTGCCGTTGATGGCGAACGGGCGGTGCAGCTCTTCGGAAACTTTGGCATTAAGCGGTGGTTTGATCCGGTTCCAATCGAAGAACGCGATGATCAGAACCAGTACGGCCAGCAGGACAACAAGGCTGGCGAGGGTCCAGGTAAAAACTTTACGAGTGCGCGTCATTGCACAGGGCTCCTGATACGACTGAGCGCCCTGACTGCGACGCACGCTTGAAACGTTAGGCCAGAACCGGCCTGCCATGAAGTCTAGGACTGGAAAATGGCGCGCAGGTTTAACCGAAATACCGCTTAACTCTCAAATAATCGGCCGGCGACAGGATGCGTTACCGGACCCGCACTTTTGCAAGGCGCGAGTGAGTGGAAAATACCCATCTCAGCGCAAAATCGTCCGGCGGAAACGCCCGATTTAGAGCCGTTTCACGGAACAATCAATTCCGTTGATTATTACCATTGCGTTTATGAACTTTTATATCGACTTATCGAGAGTAGCATTGCCCTCGTACCCACTTTATCGCCCTCCTACGGAGCACCCAATCATGAAACGCCAATTACTGCTTAGCCTTACCCTCTCCATGCTGGCCAGCACGGCTTTCGCCCTGCCAGCTGCTGACCAGGCGACCCCACAAGTCAAATCCACCCACTCGGTATTCAGCCAAACCGTCGCCGAAGGTGGCAATGATCGCCTGAAAGAAAAAGGCCTGATCACCCAGGATGGCTCGGACCGTACTCCACAAGGTCAAACCTTGGCTGCTGATGGTTCCGACCGCACTCCACAAGGTCAGACCCTGGCTGCTGACGGTTCCGATCGCACTCCACAGGGTCAAACCCTGGCTGCTGATGGTTCTGATCGCACTCCACAAGGCCAAACCCTGGCTGCTGACGGTTCCGATCGTACTCCACAAGGTCAAACCCTGGCTGCTGACGGTTCCGATCGCACTCCACAAGGTCAAACCCTGGCTGCTGACGGTTCCGATCGCACTCCACAAGGTCAAACTCTGGCTGAAGGTGGTGGTGACCGTGTCATCGAACGCAACAGCGCTTTGAGCTGAGCCCATGGCGGCCCTGAAAAAAAGCCCAATCCCCGGATTGGGCTTTTGACGTTATAGATGCCTCACTTCCCTGCTTGATCCCCCGATAGTCATTCGACGCCGGCAAAGCCGATTTGCTAGAGTGCGCCGCTGTCTTATCCAGAAAACACCCTTGCGATGCTGCCCCGCGCCGAACAGAAACAACAGACCCGCAACGCCCTGATGGACGCTGCCCGCCACTTGATGGAATGCGGCCGAGGATTCGGCAGCCTGAGCCTGCGCGAAGTCGCCAGAACCGCCGGGATCGTGCCCACCGGTTTCTACCGGCATTTCGCCGATATGGATGAACTGGGCCTGGTACTGGTGAGTGAAGTCGGTCAAACCTTCCGCGAAACCATTCGCCTGGTGCGCCACAACGAGTTCGTCATGGGCGGCATCATCGACGCCTCGGTGCGGATCTTTCTCGACGTGGTCACGGCCAATCGCTCGCAGTTCCTGTTTCTCGCTCGTGAGCAGTACGGCGGTTCGCTGCCAGTGCGGCTGGCCATCGGCCGTTTGCGCGAAGACATCAGCTCGGACCTGGCGGCCGACCTGTCCTTGATGCCGAAACTGCAACACCTGGACATCGCTGGCCTGAGCGTCATGGCTGATCTGATTGTTAAAAGCGTGTTCGCAACCTTGCCGGACATCATTGATCCGCCGGCACAGGCATTGCCCGAGCATCTGACGCCGCAGGCGAAAATCACTCAGCAATTGCGCTTTATCTTTATCGGGTTGAAGCATTGGCAAGGACTCGGCAGTACTGAGTAATAACCCCCCTGTGGGAGCGAGCTTGCTCGCGATGGCGGCCCCACAGTCGACATTGAAGTAACTGACCCACCGCAATCGCGAGCAAGCTCGCTCCCACAAAAAAACCTCGCCTCAACTTGGTGCAGCCGAAATAGGCGCGCACCAAACTCATCCAAATCGCCGCAGCGTCCTGAAGCACTTGCTGAGCTCCGACAGGCATTTCCTACTCTTAGCTCGATTGGCAAGCCCCTTGCTCTAGCCTAAGCATTGTCCATTGCTGGAAGCCTTCCGATGCTGGTGATTCATCGCAGAATCGACCCTCAACCCGTCTGGGCCGCCGAGTTGCACCTGACCTTCGAAGCCCGGAGCAAAAGCCGTTTGCGCTGTTTCAGTGCCGAGGGTGAAGACGTCGGATTGTTTTTGGAGCGCGGTCAGCCACCCCTGTATGACGGTGAGTGCCTGCAAGCCGAAGACGGGCGCATCGTCCGCGTCTGCGCTCGGGCCGAACACCTGCTGCACGTCACCTGCGCCAATGCTTTCGAACTGACTCGCGCCGCCTATCACCTCGGCAACCGCCATGTCGCCCTGCAAATTGGCGATGGCTGGTTGCGCCTGCTCGACGACTACGTGCTCAAGGCCATGCTCGAACAGCTTGATGCCAAGGTCGAGAACATCGAAGCGCCGTTCCAGCCGGAACACGGCGCCTACGGTGGCGGCCACCACCATTCGCGCCACGGCGATGAAGACTTCAACTACCCGCCGAAACTGCACCAGTTCGGCGTGCGGCTATGAACCCAGCCTGGGCGCTGTTGCGCCTGGCCAGTCCGCAACTGCCGATTGGCGGTTACAGCTATTCCCAAGGTCTGGAAATGGCTGTGGACAACGGCCGGGTGAATGATCCTGACAGCGCCCGCCGCTGGATCAGTGATCAGTTGCTGCTGAACCTGGCGCGTTTCGAAGCACCGTTGCTGCTCGCCCATTGCGTGGCCGCCGCTGATGAAAACTGGGGTGAATTGCTGCAACGCTGCGAAGAACATCGCGCCAGCCGGGAAACCAGGGAGCTGCATCAGGAGAGCCGGCAGATGGGCTATTCGTTGCAGCAACTGCTCAACGGTTTGCCTGAGCTGGATGCATCGGCCCGCGCCTTTCTCGAACAACGCCCCGAACCTCATCTGGCCCTCGGCTGGGCACTGGCCGCTCGCGCCTGGAATATCAGCCCGCAGGACGCACTCGCGGCGTGGCTCTGGAGTTGGCTGGAAAACCAACTGGCGGTGCTGATGAAAACCCTGCCGCTGGGCCAACAAGCCGCGCAACGCCTGACCAGCCAGTTGCTTCCGCTGCTGCAAGAGGCTCAGCAGAACGCCACCCGAATCAACCCCGAACACTATGGCAGCGCCGCTTTCGGCCTGTCCCTGGCGTGCATGGCCCATGAGCGCCAGTACAGCCGTCTGTTCCGTTCCTAGGGCCTTTATTTTGGGCCTGTTATTTTGGAGAAGCACATGAACACACAACCTCTGCGCATCGGTATCGGCGGCCCGGTCGGTTCCGGCAAAACCGCTCTGACTTTGGCCCTGTGCCTGGCGCTACGCGACCGCTACAACCTGGCGGTGGTCACCAACGACATCTACACCCGCGAAGACGCCGACTTTCTGGTGCGCAACGAAGCCCTGGCGCCGGAGCGGATCATCGGCGTGGAAACCGGCGGCTGCCCGCACACGGCGATCCGCGAAGACGCCTCGATCAACCTCGAAGCCGTGGACCAACTGAACCGCCGCTTTCCGGGGCTGGACCTGATCCTTGTGGAGTCCGGTGGTGACAACCTGTCTGCCACCTTCAGCCCTGAACTGTCTGACCTGACCATCTACGTGATCGACGTCTCGGCCGGCGACAAGCTGCCGCGCAAGGGTGGGCCGGGGATCTGCAAATCGGATCTGCTGGTGATCAACAAAATCGACCTCGCGCCATTGGTGGGTGCGTCGCTGGAACTGATGGACAGCGACACCAAGCGCATGCGCAACGGCAAACCGTTCGTTTTCAGCAACCAGAAAACCGGCCTCGGCCTGGAAGAAATCATCGCCTTCATCGAACGCCAGGGGCTGCTGACAGCGGCGTGAACACGATCAACTTTTATCAACAAGGAAACTTATCCATGACACTTAAACGCATTCTGGGCGCCATCGCCCTGCTGCTGACCCCGGCCATCGCCTTCGCCCACCCGGGGCATGGTGACAACGGTTTGATCGCCGGCATCAGCCATCCGATCGGAGGCCTCGATCACTTGTTGGCAATGGTTGCGGTCGGTTTGTGGGCAGCGCAGCAGAAAGGCGCTGCACGCTGGGCGCTGCCGTGCACATTCGTCGGCATCATGCTGATCGGCGGGTTGCTGGGGTTTGAAGGGCTGAACCTGCCGGCGCTGGAGAGCGGGATTGCGGCGTCGGTGCTGGCGCTGGGTCTGGCGGTGGCATTGGCCGTGCGTCCGCCGTTGAGCCTCGCCGTTGCGGCAACCGCTTTGTTTGCGTTGTTCCACGGGGTGGCGCACGGACTGGAGTTGCCGCAGATGTCGAGCACTTGGGCGTATGCGGCGGGTTTTGTGGCGGCGACGGCTTCGTTGCACGGGTTGGGTTATGCCGTGGTGCGGGTGTTGCCGCAAGCGGCGGCGCCGTTGGTTCGACTGGCGGGTGCGGCCTCGGCGGCGACTGGCGTGTGGCTACTAGCGGGCTGACTTCTTTATCGCCTGTGATGGCCTGCTCGCGATAGCGGTCTGACAGACACCGCATCTCTCAGGCCTGATAACATGTCGCGCAATCAACCCTGCCGTGACGACGCCAGCCAATGCCGCCTGTTTCCCGCTCCGCCTCCCAGCCTGAATTGACCGCTCTGTTTGCCTCGGTGCAACAGCACTTCCAGGACGTGATCGTGCCGCTCTGGCAAGGTCCCGGCTGGAATGCCGACATGGCGCTGCCCTATGAGGCGCTGGACGCCGAGCACCATCCGCTGCCGCCCCAACGTTACCGGGCCATGGCCTGCGCGCGGCAGCTCTACCTGTTTTCCAGCCTGATCGGCCAGGTTCCGGCCGCCGAAGAGCGCGCTGCAGCGCTGTTCCGTTCCCTGCAGCAGCATTTCCACGATGCCGAGCATGGCGGCTGGTTCTACAGCGTCGACCCGCAGGGTGCGCCGCTGGATCAGAGCAAAGACCTCTACACCCACGCCTTCATCCTGTTCGCCTGCGCCCATTACTGGGACAAGGTCCGCGAACCGCTGGTGGAATCGGTGCTCAACGCCGTACTGGAAGTGGTTGCGCAGCGCTTTGCCTCGGGCGACGGCCTGTACGAAGCCAGCCTCGGCCGTGACTGGTCCTCGCTCGAGTCCGGGCCGCTGCAAAATCCTCTGATGCACTTGGCCGAAGCCTTCCTCGCCACGCTATCGGTGCGCAAAGACGTCGCCGTGCAAGACGCGCTCGTCGAGTTATGCACAGCGATGCAGAAGCGTTTTATCGACCCGCAACACGGTGTGTTGATGGAAAAACCACTGGGGGCTGTGGATAACTGGTTTGAACCGGGGCACCAGTTCGAGTGGTATTTCCTGCTGGAATCGTCTTCGTTGCTGCGAGGTTCGACACTCCACGCCTCTCTGGAACGCGCCTTTGCCTTCACCGAACAACTGGGCGTCGATCAACAGACCGGCGCCGTGCGGGCCATGCTCGACCTGGAACCGAACGGCCAAGCTCGGGACGCTACGCAGCGAATCTGGGCTCAGGCTGAATACCTGCGCGCCCTGACCTTGCGGCCAGACAGCGAGGCTGCGGTGCTGCGCCAATTGCAGGCGTTGCAGCAGCGCTCTCTGCATGCGGGGGGCTGGTATGAGTGCCGTGATGAGAACGGTGATGTGACACGTCGGGACATGCCATCGACCACGCCTTATCACTTGGCAACCTGCTATCGCGGATTAGCCGATTATCTGCGCTGATTGATAGATCGCTATCGTCGGATCGCCGCCCGGAGCAAGCTCGCTCCCACAGGGGTTGTGTCGTTCGCGAAATGGCGAGTCAACATAAAACCTGTGGGAGCGAGCTTGCTCGCGATGGCCGTTACGCGGTCTTAAGCCTTGGCATTCCGCTCAATCGCAAACCCGCTCCACGTCTGGCTCACCGGCATCAGCTCCAGGCTGTTGATGTTGATGTGCGCCGGGGCATTGAGCACCCAGAAAATGGTGTCGGCGATGTCTTGCGGCTGGATCGGCTCGGCACCGGCGTAGGTCGCGTTGTAACGCTCCTGGTCACCGGCGAAACGCACCAGTGAGAACTCGCTCTCACACAGGCCCGGCTCGATATTGCTCACCCGCACGCCCGTACCTTGCAGGTCGCAGCGCAAGTTCAGGGAGAACTGTTTAACGAACGCTTTGCTCGCGCCATACACATGGCTGCCCGGGTACGGGTAGTTGCCGGCAATGGAGCCAAGGTTGACGATGCCGGCGCCACGACCGTGAGCAATCAGGCGGGGCAACAACAGACGAGTGCTGTACATCAGGCCTTTGATGTTGGTGTCGACCATGGTGTCCCAATCGTCGAGGTCGCACTTGGGCGCCGGGTCAACACCCAAGGCCAGCCCGGCATTGTTGATCAGCCCGCGCAGTTTGGCGAAGGACGGCGGCAGGTTGGCAATCGCCTCCTCCATGGCCTTGCGATCACGCACGTCGAGCACCAGGCCATGAACCTCGGTCTGCTTCGACAACTCGGCGCACAGCGCATTGAGGCGCTCTTCACGACGGCCGGTCAGCACCAGTTTCCAGCCGGCTTCGGCAAAACGACGGGCGCAGGCTTCACCAAAACCGGAGGTCGCGCCGGTAATAAACAGGGTGTTGGACATCGTGTTCTCCTTGCTTCGGCTGATCGACAGCCACTGGAATAGAAAATCAGCAGGCAGCATGCCCGGCCTTGCCCATAGCGGCAACTACCGCAGAAGCTGTACAAAAAACAATCAAACGTTGCCACACCTTGCCCGCCGTGGCTCTCAGCCATGTGCACGCACCTTATCCACAGGCCGGTCCACAGTTTCCGGGGGCAAGTGGAAAAGCTGTAAGCCGCTGTGCACAAGGCTTTGCGGGCAAATTTGAAATTTTTTTGCTTGACCCTGGAACGCCGGCTGTGTAGCCCATGGCATTTTGCACGATTAACCGGTCATATCGACGATGGCGCCAAGCCAGTAACTACGGCCTTCAGCCGAGTCTTTCCAGAGTTTAACCACAGACTTATCCACAGGCAGCTCCACCCTGTTTTGGCCCGTTTTCGTCATCAACAAAAAGGTTGACAAAGCCCGCTCGCGGTCACGCAAAAACGCCTGATCAAAAAACATCCACAACTCTGCAAGCCGCGGTTTCAAAGGCTTTCAGCCAGCTACTCCCACGTTATTCACAGCCAGCTCCACAGCAAACGGGGACAAGTCAAAACCGTGACAAAACAACTATTTGCAGCGGCTTTATGTCGCGCTTTGAGAGCTTGTGAATATTGTTTTCCACAATTTCAAAAAACCTTTACGACCGGCATAAAAAAACGCCCTGACGTGGATGCGTCAGGGCGTTTTTTATGGGCTCAGCCGTTTAGTGGCCGCCAAGATAGGCGTTACGCACTTCCTCGTTAACCAGCAGCTCCTTGCCGGTGCCCGTGAGGCGGATCTCGCCGTTGACCATCACGTACGCCCGGTCCGACAGTTTGAGGGCGTGGTTGGCGTTCTGCTCCACCAGGAAGATCGTCATGCCGGTTTTGGCCAGTTCCCGCAGGGTCGCGAAGATCTGTTTCACCACAATCGGCGCCAAGCCCAGGCTCGGCTCGTCAAGCAACAGCAGTTTCGGCCGGCTCATCAACGCACGGGCGATGGCGAGCATTTGCTGCTCGCCGCCAGACATGGTCATCGCCCGCTGGGTGCGCCGCTCTTCGAGTCGCGGGAACAACTCGAACATGCGTTGCATGTCTTCCTTGGCGTACTTGTCACCGATAGGAATGGTGCCCATCAGCAGGTTTTCCTCGACGGTCATGTCGGGGAACACCCGCCGCCCTTCCGGCGATTGAGCGATGCCGTTGGACGCAATGTAGTGGGATGACTTGTGGGTGATATCCACACCCTGATAGATGATCTGCCCGTCCGCCGCCCGCGGCTGACCGAAAATCGACATCAGCAGGGTCGATTTACCGGCGCCGTTGGAGCCGATCAGGCTGACCGTTTCACCTTCATTGATGTGCAGCGAGACATTCTTCAGAGCCTGGATCGGCCCGTAGAACACATCCAGATCCTTCAGTTCGAGGATGGGTTGGCTCATAGCACCACTTCCTCTTCATCGGCGCCCAGGTAGGCCGCAATCACTTTCGGATCGTGTCGGATGTCGTCGGGGCCGCCCTCGGCGATGACGATGCCGTGGTCCAGCACCACGATGTGGTCGGAAATGCTCATTACCATGCCCATGTCGTGTTCGATCAGCACCACGGTCAGATCATGCTCGTCGCGCAGCAGCCGGATCATCGCGCTCAGCGCTTCGGTTTCCTGAGGGTTGAGGCCGGCGGCCGGTTCGTCGAGGCAGATGATCTGCGGCCGGGTGCACATGGCCCGGGCGATTTCCAGACGGCGTTGCTGACCGTAGGACAGCTCACCGGCCAGGCGGTTGGCGCAGTCCACCAGATCCACCACTTCCAGCCAGTAGAACGCGTGGTCCAGTGCATCGCTTTCGGCTTTGCGATAACCCTTGGTGTTGAGGATCCCGGCCAGCATGCTGCGGTTGACCCACATGTGTTGGGCCACCAGCAGGTTTTCCAGCACCGACATTTCCTTGAACAGGCGAATGTTCTGGAAGGTCCGCGCCAGGCCGGCACGATTCACCAGATGAGTGCCGCCGAACATCTTGTAGTGGAGCCGGCTGATGAAGTTTTTCGGCGATACAAAATCAGTCGCCTTGAACGGTTCACCCAGCATTTTGATGACATCGGTCCGCTCGCCACGCACGTTGAGTTCGATCTTGCCGCCCGAGGCCTTGTAGAACCCGGTCAGGCAGTTGAACACGGTGGTCTTGCCGGCGCCGTTGGGGCCGATCAGGGCGAAGATCGAGTTGCGTTTGACCTTCAGGCTGACATCGTTCAACGCCTTGATGCCGCCGAAGTGCATCATCAGCTTCTCGACCGAGAGTACGACTTCGCTCATGGCGCTACTCCTTTACGCGGGGTCACACCGGTACGGCTGATCCGAATCAGGCCGCGCGGTCGCCAGATCATCATCAACACCATCAGGACCCCGAACAACAGCACGCGGTATTCAGCGAAGCCGCGCAGCAGTTCCGGGGCGACGGTCAGCACGAAGGCCGCAATCACCACGCCGATGGTCGAGCCCATGCCGCCGAGTACCACGATGGCGAGGATCAATGCCGATTCGAAAAAGGTGAACGAGGTCGGGTTGACGAAGCCTTGATAGGTGGCGAAGAACACACCCGCCAGACCGGCCGTCGATGCACCGATGGTGAACGCCGAGAGTTTGACCAGTACGTGGTTCAGGCCCATGGAGCGGCAAGCGATTTCGTCTTCACGCAAGGCTTCCCAGGCGCGACCGACCGGCATGCGGGTCAAGCGGTGCTTGATGTGCAATACGGCCAATACCACCAGGAACAACACCGCGTAGATGAAGTAGTACTTCACGTCCGGGTTATAGGCGATGCCAAAGAACTCATGGAAAGGCACCCCGCCCTCTTTCGCCCTCTTGCCGAACTCGATGCCGAAGAAGGTTGGCAACGGAGCAGCCATGCCATTCGGGCCGCCAGTCAGGGACAACCAGTTATTGAGGATCAACCGGATGATTTCACCGAAGCCCAGGGTCACGATCGCCAGGTAGTCACCGTGCAGACGCAGCACCGGGAAACCGAGGATGCAACCGGCAAGTCCGGCGGTGATCGCCGCCAGCGGCAGCACCGTCCAGAAGCCCAGGCCGAGGTATTGGTAACCGAGCGCCAACCCGTAGGCACCGATGGCGTAGAACGCCACGTAACCCAGGTCGAGCAGACCGGCCAGGCCGACCACGATGTTCAGCCCCAGGCCCAGCAGTACGTAGATCAGCCCGAGGATGACCACGCCCAGCAGGTAGGAGTTGGAGAAAAACGGGAACACCACGGCGACGACAATCAACACCGGGATGATCCAGCGCAATCGGGATTTGTAATCAGGCGGCAGTACATGAACCCCGGAGCCGGTGCTTTCAAAGCCTTCGAGAATTCTCAGGCCCTTGGGGGTTTGCAGGAACAGGCTCAAGGCAAAGCGGCCGGCCATGACAATGGCGACAATCCATGCCACGCGTGTCGGCTGCAGGTTGAAGCCGTAGCCGTCGAGGACGATGCCGACAATCGGGCCGAACACAATCAGGGCCACAAGACCGGCAAGAATCGCGTCAACCAGGCTTCTTTTGAGATCAATGGTTTTTTTAGTGGTTGAAGACATCGCTTACACCTTCGACACAAGAGGACGGCCGAGCAGGCCTTGAGGCCGAAAGACCAGAACAAGAACGAGCAGCGAGAAGCTGAAAACGTCTTTGTAGTCCGAGTTCACCAGACCTGAGAACAGTGATTCGGAGATCCCCAGAATAATCCCGCCGAGCATGGCGCCAGGCAGCGAACCAATCCCGCCGAGTACCGCGGCAGTGAACGCTTTGATCCCGATGACGAAGCCTGCGTAGAAGTCGAACGTGCCGTAGTTCATGGTGATCAGCACGCCGGCCAGAGCCGCCATCGCTGCACCGATGATGAACACATAGGAAATCACCCGGTCGGTGTTGATCCCCAGGATCGAGGCCATCTTGCGGTCTTGCTGGGTGGCGCGGCACATGCGGCCGAGCTTGGTGTACTTGATGACGTAGGTCAGCAGGCCCATCCCGACAAATGCGGCGATCAGAATGAAGATCTTGGTGTAGGTGAGCTGAACGAAGCCGGTCCCGACTTCAACTCGCCATGCACCGGTAAGCAGTGTAGGTACGCCCTGTTGGCGGGCGCCCTGGGCGATCTGTGCATAGTTTTGCAGGATCAGGGAAATACCGATGGCGCTGATCAGCGGTGCCAGTCGTGTGGAGTTGCGCAACGGTTTGTAAGCGACGCGCTCGATGACCCAGCCATACACCGCCGTGACGATGATGGTGAAGACCAATGTGCCGAGCATCAGCAGAGGGAAGGATTCAATACCGAAGTAAGCCAGCAGAGCCAGACTGATTGCCGCGAGGTAAGCGGAAATCATGTAAACCTCGCCGTGGGCGAAGTTGATCATGCCGATGATGCCATAGACCATTGTGTAGCCGATGGCGATCAGGCCATAGACCGACCCGAGGGTCAGGCCGTTGACCAGTTGCTGCAGGAAAATACCATCCATAACGCAATCTCACGCATTTGAGAGACTGCACAGAAGCCGGGTACGACGGACCGGGGTTCAGCCGCCGGCGCAACACGGTTGTGTGCAGCTCTACGAGAAAAGACAGGTACTGCACGGACATGTTGATGGATGGCCCGGCGCACAAGGCGCCGGGCCATCAGCAGTTCATATCACTTCTGTTTTTCCAGTTGGTGGTATTTGCCGTCCTTGTCCCACTGGTAAACCACGTAGTCGGAGATTTTCAGGTCGCCCTTGGCGTCCCAGGTCTTCTCGCCCATCACGGTTTGGACCTTGTTGGCTTTCAGCCATTTGGCTGCGTCGTCGCCCTTGTTGGACTTGGCGCCATTGAAGGCAGCCGCCAGGGTCTGGACCGAAGCGTAGGCGTACAGGGTGTAGCCTTCAGGCTCGGTGCCTTTTTTACGGAACTCATCCACTACCGTCTTGCTGTCCGGCAGCAGGCGCGGGTCGGCGCCGAAGGTCATGTACACGCCGTCAACGTTCTGCGGGCCACCGGCGGTGGTCACCAGTTCGTCGGTCACGATGCCGTCATCGGACATGAACTTGACGTCTTTGAGGCCTTGCTCACGCAGTTGGCGAACCAGTGGACCGGCTTCCGGGTGCAAGCCACCGAAGTAGACCACGTCGGCACCGGCCGCACGGACCTTGGTCACCACGGCGCTGAAGTCTTTCTCGCCGCGGGTCAGGCCTTCGTACAGCACCGGCGTTACGCCGCGCTTGACCAGTTGCGCCTTGGTGGCGTCCGCCAGACCTTGGCCGTAGGTGTCTTTGTCGTGCAGGACCACGACTTTCTTGCCTTTGAGCACGTCGACGATGTAGTCGCCGGCCACGATGCCTTGCTGGTCGTCACGACCGCACATACGGAACATGGCAGCCAGGCCGCGTTCGGTTACCTGTGGGTTGGTGGAGCCTGGAGTGATCGCGATGATGCCCGCTTCGTCGTAGATCTCCGAAGCCGGGATGGTCGAGGAGGAGCAGAAGTGACCGACTACACCAGCGACTTTCTGGTTGGTCAGGTCCTTGGCGACCGTCACAGCCTGTTTCGGTTCGCAGGCGTCATCGCCTTTGACCAGTACGATTTTTTCCCCGTTTACGCCGCCCGCTGCGTTGACCGCATCGGCCGCAGCCTGTGCACCCTTCATGTACTGCTCGCCAAATGCCGCGTTGGCGCCGGTCATCGGTCCCGCCACACCGATTTTCACATCAGCCTGTGCAAACGCAGAAACACCCAACGCAGTTGCCACTGCGAGGGCCAAAAAGCCTTTTTTGTAAAACGTCTGGGACATGAGGTGGTGCTCCAAGGTTTTTTTTTAGTTGGCACTGCGACTTCCTGAATGCTCAGAGCAAGGGCCGTGCCATCGGTTTTTTATTCTGAAAAAAGTCGCTGCTTTATTGTTATTTCGACTGTTTCGATCCCATTTTCATTGGGTGTGCAACCGTCTAAACCGCGGAAGGTGAAACCATTTATTTTTAAAGGCGCAACCCGAGCGCGCCATCATTGCAACCGCGGCGCCAAACGACGTGCAACCAGCCTGTAACAACATGCGTCACCGAAGTGCACACTGCTGGTGCGCAACTGCTACAACCCGCACCTTTTACAGGCTAGACGCTGCGCGAAAAAGCGCCGCTTTCAGCAACAAATTTCAACAATCAAATAACGATCCGCAGGCACTGGCCTGCGTGATACAGCGAGAATCCGGCCTCGTACAGACAGCTGCGCAATCCCACACCCGCCAATGGCTGCATGGGCGCAAAGGGAATCGGCAGTGCTTGAGGATTTCCGTTACACAGATAATCGGCAAAGGCTTTGCCGACGACAGTGCCAGTAGTGACGCCCCGGCCGTTGTAACCGGTGACTGCCACCAAACCGGGCGCCGGCTCGAACAAACGCATCAAATGATCGGGGGTGAAGGCGATGCAACCGGTCCAGGTACATTCCCATTCCACCGGTTTGAGATAAGGAAAATAGTGCTGCTGAACCCGGTCGGCCCAGGCCTTGAGAAACCAGGTCGGTTTCTGATTGCCATTACCGAGACTGCCAAGCAGCAGACGGCCGTCCTTATCGCGACGAACACTGCTGAGGACCTGGCGGGTGTCCCAGGAACCCTGGCCACCGGGGAGAATTTGTTGCGCTGCCTCTTCGGTCAGCGGGACCGAGGCCACTTGATAGTAATAACCGGGGAAGAAGTTGCGCCGCAATTCCGTCCAGTCACCTTCGGTGTAGGCGTTAGAGGCAATCACGACTTGCTCGGCAAGCACCGAACCCTGAGCGGTTTGCACCGACCAGCGCTGGCCCTGACGTTCGAGTCGGGTCACCGGGGAATGATCGAACAACTGACCGCCGAGACCGATGGCCGCTTTGGCCAGCCCCGTCGTGTAAGCCATTGGGTTGATCGTGCCGGCGCGTCGATCGAGCAGCGCAGCGGCAATTTTTTTGGTACCCGTCGCTTGTTCGCAGGCTTGACCGGTCAGCAGTTCCACCGGCGCGCCGCGACGTTTCCATTGTTCTTCACGACTGCGCAAGTCCGCTTCGCCACGGGCGTTGTGCGCCATGTGCAACGTGCCTTCACGGCGTAACTGGCAATCGATGTTGTACTTATCCACAAGGCTGAACACCAGGGACGGTGCCGCACCGAGCATGCGATTAAGCTGACTGCCGACCGCCTCGCCGAAACCGGCTTCGATCTCGTCCGGTGGAATCCACATCCCGGCATTGACCAGCCCGACGTTGCGCCCCGATCCGCCATGACCGGCGCGATGGGCTTCCAGTACACAGACGCTTTTGCCTTTTTCCAGCAGATGCACCGCCGCCGACAGACCGGTGAAACCGGCGCCGATGACGCAGACATCCACCGTCACCTCGCCCTTGAGCGCCGCGTTGTCAGGCCTTTGCGGCGTCAGTTTTTCCCACAGACACTCTTCGCGTAACGGCATTGCCAGACTCCAACAGAAACCTAACCAACACACCATTTCAACTGTGGGAGCGAGCCTGCTCGCGATAGCGTCGGCACATCCAGTATCTATGTGACTGACAAACCGCTATCGCGAGCAGGCTCGCTCCCACAGGGGATCACTGCTTCATTCGATGTTTAATCGAACGTAATGCCCTGAGCCAACGGCAACTCCAGCGAATAGTTCACGGTATTCGTCTGACGGCGCATGTAGCCGCGCCATGCATCGGAACCGGATTCACGACCGCCGCCCGTTTCTTTCTCACCGCCAAACGCCCCGCCGATTTCCGCGCCGCTCGGGCCGATGTTGACGTTGGCGATGCCGCAGTCACTGCCCACCGCCGACATGAACTGCTCGGCTTCACGCACGTCAGTGGTGAAGATGCACGACGACAAGCCTTGTGGCACGGCGTTGTTCAGGCGCAGCGCTTCTGCGAAATCCTTGTAACCGACCACGTACAGAATCGGCGCGAAGGTTTCGCTGCAAACCACGTCGCTCTGCTCCGGCATTTCAACGATGGCCGGCGAGACGTAATAAGCGTTAGGGAATTTGTCTTCCAGTTGGCGCTTGCCGCCGAACAGCCGGCCGCCTTCGCTCAAGGCCTGCTCAAGCGCGTCCTGCATGTTTTCGAAGCTGTGCTTGTCGATCAGCGGACCGATCAGATTGCCTTCCAGCGGGTTGCCGATGCGCACTTTGGAGTACGCGGCTTTCAGGCGGGTGACGATTTCTTCCTTCACCGATTCATGGGCAATCAGGCGACGCAACGTGGTGCAACGCTGACCGGCAGTGCCGACGGCGCTGAACAGGATGGCCCGTACGGCCATGTCCAGGTCGGCGCTTGGGCCGAGGATCATTGCGTTGTTACCGCCCAGTTCCAGAATGCTGCGGGCGAAACGTGCGGCGATTTTCGGCGCCACTTCACGACCCATGCGGGTGCTGCCAGTGGCGCTGATCAGCGCGACACGCGGGTCATCGACCAGGGCTTCGCCGGCATCGCGACCGCCGATGATGACTTGGCTCAGGTGCGGAGGCGCGTCGCTGAAGTTCTTCAGTACGCGGTCGAACAGCGCCTGACAGGCCAGGGCGGTCAGCGGGGTTTTCTCCGAAGGCTTCCAGATCACCGGGTTGCCGCAGACCAGCGCCAGCGCGGTGTTCCAGGCCCAGACCGCAACCGGGAAGTTGAACGCGCTGATGACGCCGACGACGCCCAGCGGGTGCCAGGTTTCGCGCATGTGGTGGCCAGGACGCTCGGAAGCGATGGTCAAACCGTACAGCTGACGGGACAGGCCGACGGCGAAATCGCAGATGTCGATCATTTCCTGAACTTCACCCAGGCCTTCCTGAGTGATCTTGCCGGCTTCCCAGGACACCAGCTCGCCGAGGTCGGCCTTGTATTCACGCAGGATATCGCCCAGTTGGCGCACCAGTTCACCACGGCGCGGGGCCGGGACCTTGCGCCACAATTCGAACGCATGATCTGCACGACTGATGTGCTGCTCGACTTCAGCGGCGCCTTCCCAGTTTACGGCGGCGATCTGGCTGCCATCGATCGGCGAATGCACCGGCACTTTGCCGTTCTGGTACAGGGCCGGATTCACACCAAGACGATCAAGCAATGCGGCAACCATGGGTCACTCCTCAAGCGAAAAACAGAAAACGTGCAGCCGGATTAATTCGGCTGGTGAGGCCTGTAGTTTTAGCGCTCCCGACGTTACCCAACAAACGACCTTTAAGAGAGATATCATTCCGTTTATTCATGCTGCGAATTGCTGGTAAGAAAGAAACAAGAAAAAGGACAACCAATGCTGAATAAACGCTACTTGCCGTCGATCACCGCGCTGCAGTGTTTTGAGGCCGTGACCCGGCATTTGAGCTTCACCCGGGCGGCTGAAGAGCTGAACCTGACCCAGAGCGCTGTCAGTAAACAGGTCGCGCAACTCGAAGAATTGCTGCAGCACCTGTTGTTCCGCCGGGTGCGCCGACGCCTGCAAATGACCCCGGCCGGTGATTTGTACCTGGTGGAGGTCAGAAAAATCCTCACGCAGGTCGAGATGTCGACCCACTACCTGCGCTCCTACGGCGGTGAAACCGAAGTCCTGCGCGTCTCGACGCCTCCGACCTTCGGCGCGCGCTGGCTAGTGCCACGTTTGAAAGGCTGGCGTCTGCGCCATCCCTCGATCCATCTGGACCTGTGCAGCGAGCAGGAAGCCGACGATCTGCTGCAAGGTCGCAGCGACCTGGCGTTCTACTTCGGCCAGGGCTCACGCCCCGGCACTGAATGCCTGAAGCTGTTCGGCGAAGAGCTGGTGCCGGTCTGCGCACCGGGCAGTCTGCCGGACACGCCGTTCACCGATCCTACGCAACTCACCGACCTGGTCCTGCTGCAAAACGCCTCCCGGCCCCAGGCTTGGCACGACTGGTTCGACAGTCAGGGCTACCACACCGAACACAGCTACCACGGCCCGCGTTTCGAAACCTTTTACATGTGCATCCGCGCAGCCCAGGTGGGCTGCGGTGTGGCGCTGTTACCGCGGTTTCTGGTGGAAGAGGAATTGGCCGACGGCAAACTGGTCATACCCTGGCAGCACGCAATGCCCAGCACCGATGCCTATTACCTGGCGTATCCGGAGCATTCGGCGGAAGTGCCCAAGGTGCGGGATTTTGTGAAGTGGATGCTGGAGCAGATTGATAGCCGCGCGGCCTGACCTCCTGCGAAAAAAACACTGGCAATCCTCACCACTGATATGCGCCACTAGCCCCATTCATTGAAACAGCTGCAACGTCGCTGCCACGGGCCGCGGCCAGCCTGGAGAACCCCGTTATGAGCGAGAGCGTGTTTGGCGATCGCATCGTGCAGAACCTGCTCGACACCGACTTCTACAAACTGACGATGATGCAGGCGGTGCTGCACAACTACCCGAACGTTGAAGTCGAATGGGAGTTTCGTTGCCGTAACAGTGAAGATTTGCGCCCGTACCTGGCGGAAATCCGCTTCCAGATCGAACGCCTTGCCGAATTGAGCCTGAGCGCCGACCAGTTGAGCTTCATGGAGCGCATCAGCTTCATGAAACCGGATTTCCTGCGTTTTCTCGGGTTGTTCCGCTTCAATCTGCGCTACGTCCACACCGGTATCGAAAACGGCGAGTTGTTCATCCGCCTGCGCGGGCCATGGCTGCACGTGATCTTGTTCGAGGTGCCGCTGCTGTCCATCGTCAGCGAAGTGCGCAACCGCTATCGCTACCGTGAAGTCGTCCTGGAACAGGCGCGTGAGCAGCTCTACCGCAAGTTCGACTGGCTGACCGCCAACGCCAGCGCGGAGGAATTGTCCGAATTGCAGGTCGCCGATTTCGGCACTCGCCGTCGCTTCTCGTACCGCGTGCAGGAAGAAGTGGTGAACGTGCTCAAGCACGATTTCCCCGGTCGGTTTGTCGGCACCAGCAACGTGCACCTTTCACGGGAGCTGGACATGAAGCCGTTGGGCACCATGGCCCACGAATGGATCATGGCCCACCAACAACTCGGCCCACGGCTGATCGACAGTCAGATTGCCGCCCTCGATTGCTGGGTCCGCGAGTACCGTGGCCTGTTGGGGATTGCCCTCACCGACTGCATCACCACCGATGCCTTTCTCGGCGATTTCGATCTGTATTTCGCCAAGCTGTTTGACGGCTTGCGCCATGATTCCGGCGATCCGGTGCTCTGGGCGGAAAAGGCCATCGCCCACTATCACAAGCTCGGCATCGACCCGATGAGCAAGACGCTGGTGTTCTCCGACAGCCTGACGCTGCCCAAGTCGCTGGAGATTTTTCGGGCGCTGCGCGGTCGGATCAATGTCAGCTTTGGCATCGGCACCAACCTGACGTGCGATATTCCGGGTGTTGAACCGATGAGCATCGTGCTTAAAATGGCCGCCTGCAACGGCCAGCCCGTGGCAAAAATTTCCGATGAGCCTGGCAAGACTCACTGCAAAGACCCGAATTTCGTCGCCTATTTGCGACACGTTTTCAAAGTACCTGCCGCCCTTTCCAGCACATCAAGCACATCTAGCAAGGAGTGAATTCATGCAAGCCGAACAGCGTGAGATTGCTGAACAGCTCAAGGTCCAGCCGCCGTTCGCCGACCAGGCCGCCCTCAAGGCTGAAGTCACCCGGCGGATCACCTTCATCCAGGACTGCCTGGTCAATTCCGGGCTCAAGAGCCTGGTGCTCGGCATCAGCGGCGGCGTCGATTCCCTGACCGCCGGACTGCTGGCCCAGCGTGCCATGCGCGAACTGCGCACACGTACAGGCGACAACAGCTACAAATTCATCGCCGTACGCCTGCCATACGAAACCCAGTTCGACGAACACGACGCCCAGGCCTCGGTGGATTTCATCGCCCCGGACGAGCGCCACACCGTGAACATCGGCCCGGCGGTCAAAGCCCTGGCCAGTGAAGTCGCGGCCTTCGAAGGCAAGCACGCGGTCTCGGTGGATTTCGTGCTCGGCAACACCAAGGCGCGGATGCGCATGGTTGCCCAATACACCATCGCCGGCGCGGCCCACGGCCTGGTGATCGGTACCGACCACGCGGCGGAAGCGGTGATGGGTTTCTTCACCAAGTTCGGTGACGGCGCGTGCGACCTGGCGCCACTGAGCGGTCTGGTGAAAAACCAGGTCCGGAATATCGCCCGCAGCTTCGGCGCGCCGGAGTCGCTGGTGGAAAAAACCCCCACGGCCGACCTTGAAGACCTGTCGCCTGGCAAACCGGACGAAGCGTCCCACGGCGTGACCTATGCCGAGATCGACGCGTTCCTGCACGGGGAACCGGTGCGTGAGGAAGCGTTCAAGATCATTTGTGACACGTATAAAAAGACTCATCACAAGCGAGTGATGCCGTTCGCGCCTTGATTGAGCGAACAGACAGGCACAAAAAAAGCGTCCAGGTGGACGCTTTTTTTATGCGTTCGATTCGATTACTTCAGGACAACAGTGCCTTTCATCATCGAGATGTGGCCCGGGAACGAGCAGAAGAAACCGTACTTCTCGCCAGCATCGAGCTTCGACACGTCGAAGGTCACCGAGTCGGTTTCCTTGGCGCCGATGATTTTGGTGTGGGCGATGATGCGCGCGTCACCTTCCGGCAGGTAGTTCTTCTCGATGCCTGCGGCCAGGCCAGCGGTGGCGATCGGCTGCATGTCAGCGTCTTTGCTCAGCACCCAGTTATGGCCCATGACGTTTTTCGGCAGGCTACCGGAGTGGGTCAGCTCAACGGTGAACGTCTTGCAGCTCTTGTCGATGCTGATTTCCTTGGTATCGAAGGACATCTGGTCAGTCGAGTCGACAGTGACCTTGCACTCGGCAGCCATCAATTGGCTGCTGGCCAGTGTCAGCAGGGATACTGCAACAAGTTTGGCAAACATGGTGAATCTCCAAGGCAGGGTTAACAAAAGTGCGAATGGACAGAAGACTGCCTGAAAACTTCGCAAGTTCCTATGACCTGAATCAAAAATTGTATACAACTTTCGGGCTATGACACCTATCGAAACAATCTACCAGCCAGACGTCTGGGGCGGCCCTATCATCAAGCCGTCATCACTCATCGGAGCGACAGTCATGTCCCTTAACAGCCTGTTGCGCAGTTTGCTCGCCGCCTACGCCTGTGGCGCCAGCGGAACCTGTGAAACACCTGAACGCGAAGTGTAGACCTTGGAACGCCGCGTGCCTGCCTTTACTCTGTGGCCATCCTGACCATGGAGTAAGGCATGTCTTTAGCGTCCGTTTGTGTATTTTGCGGTGCCAGCACTGGCACCAACCCGGCTTATCGTGAAGCGGCTGTCGCCTTGGGGCGAGCATTGGCCGAGCGTAAGCTGACTCTGGTCTATGGCGGCGGTGCCGTCGGGCTGATGGGAATCGTCGCCGATGCTGCGCTGGCGGCCGGCGGTGAAGTGATCGGGATCATCCCGCAAAGCCTCAAAGACAAGGAAATCGGTCACAGCGGCCTGACTCGTCTGGAAGTGGTCGACGGCATGCATGCGCGCAAGGCGCGGATGGCCGAGCTCAGTGACGCCTTTATCGCCCTGCCCGGCGGCCTGGGCACACTTGAAGAACTGTTCGAAGTCTGGACCTGGGGCCAGCTCGGCTACCACGGCAAACCGCTGGGGCTGCTGGAAGTGAACGGTTTCTACAGCAAATTGACGTCTTTTCTCGATCATATCGTCGGCGAAGGCTTCGTTCGCGAACCGCACCGTGACATGCTGCAAGTGAGCGAATCGCCGCAAACCTTGCTCGATGCACTGGACGCCTGGCAACCCTCGGTACTGCCAAAATGGGCCGAGCAAAAACCCAGCTAACGGCTGGGCATCGATACAGGGCAGAATACGCGCCGCTCAACCTCACCTTCGACCCCAGAGGATCGCCCATGGCTAAACCCAATTATTCCTTCGCCAAACGTCAGAGAGACTTGGCCAAGGAGCAGAAGAAAGAGGAAAAGCTTCAGCGCAAGAAAGCTACAGCTGAAGAAGAAGCCGCCGCACTGAACCCGGATGCAGAAGGTGAAGTGGCCGCAGAAGATGCTGTTGAAGCACCGAAAGATCAGGCGCCCGACGCCTGAGACCCTCAGGGCCCGATGATCTGATCAGGCCCACCGGATCTGTGTCCAGGGTCAGCAACGATGTTGCTGACCCTCACAGTCCCATCTGAAATACCCTTATCCAAAGAACGCACATAGTCCCTTGTAGGAGTGAGCCTGCTCGCGATAGCGGTGGCACATTCAGCATTTATTTTTCTGACACACCGCTATCGCGAGCAGGCTCACTCCTACAGTGGATCTTTGTTAATCCAGTGGCATTACGGTGACGCGGACTTCCGGATCATGGCTGCCGCCCCCGAGAATCACCCCACGCAACGGCGAGACATCGGAAAAATCCCGGCCCCAGGCCAGGGTGATGTGTTCCAGCGCCGGCTGCACGTTGTTGGTCGGGTCGAAATCCACCCAACCGAGCATCGGGCAAAACACTGAAACCCAGGCATGTGACGCATCGGCGCCGATCAGTCGCGGCTGGCCCGGTGGTGGCTGGGTCAGCAGGTAGCCACTGATGTACCGCGCCGCCAACCCACGGGAGCGTACGCAGGCGAGCATCAGGTGAGCGAAGTCCTGACAAACACCGCGCCGGCGCTCCAGCACTTCCACCAGTGGCGTCGCAACTTGGGTCGCTTCAGCGTCGAAGGTGAATTCGCTGAAGATCTTCTCCATCAGCGCCTGAACACCCAAAAGCAGCGGCCGACCCGATGGAAAACAGCTTTCGGAAAACTCGACGAAGTTGCGCTTCAAATGCACGTAGGGCGATTCGAACCGGTAACGACACGCTTCCAGCAACTCGCGGGAGAGCGGCTGACTGCTGTAGGTCAGCGCGTTGCGGGTTTCTTCCCAAGCGGGGGATTGATTGAAATCCAGCGCAGGCCGGGCCAACACTTCGACGGTGAGCCGGGCATTGACCAGCAATTCATCGTGCGGCCGCTCGAACGCCAACCGGGTCAGCGGATTACCGAACACATCCAGTTCATCGCGGCGGGTCGTCGGGGCGGGACTGATCTGCAGTTGCTGCTCGGTGCAGCGCTGCCAGGCACACGACCGCGGCCATAGGTGCGCAAGCTGCTGAGCCAAAGAGACCGGGCTGTCGTAGTGATAATGGGTGTCGTGGAGAATCTGGTAATGGGCGCTCATCAGACGGACACCGTGCGCTGGCTGACGTCATCGACGTGGGCGAAATGGCGCAAGGCCAGACGATCCGACACTTGCCCGCTGGCGTCGGCGATCTCTTGCAACAGGTCGGCCAGCCCCTCAATGGCCGCCCGAACGCTGGCTTCGCCGAACAGCGAGTTCTCCAGGCATCCCAGATCGAACCGCGCCAAGCGTTCCACTAACTGCGGCAACCCCGCTTCGCGAGGTACGCCGAAGTCGTCATTCAAGCGTTTCAAGGTACGCGTCACCAGTTTCAACTGAAACAGCACAGCGTGGGGGTTCTGCTCGTCGAGCAACAACAGGTCAAGCACCGGGATCAGTTGCGCCACCGCCAGATACCGCGAACGGTAAGTGATGCTGCTGTTGCCCAGTTCCAGCAGCCATTCCAGGCCGGCCTGATCGAAAGCGCCGGCACCGCGCAGAAACGCCGCCAGGCTGGCGCTGAGAAATTGCAGACGTTCGATCCGGCGGCCGATCATCAGGAAGCGCCAGCCTTCGTCCCGGGTCATGTCGTCGAGGGCGAAACCGGATAATGCCGCCAGGGACATCACCAAACGGTTGAGGAAATCCAGCAATTCGCCGAAATCCGGCTCTTCGGCTTCCAGCTCCATGGCTTCGCGCTGCAACTCCACCAGCGCTTGCCAGTTTTCCCGCGAGAGCTTGCCGCGCACCTGCGAGGCCGCCCACTGCAAACGTTGCAGGTTGGAGCGCAGGCTGAACGACCAGTCGTCGCCGAGCAATGCCGCCAGCAAACGCTCCGGCAACTCGCCTTCGTCGGGCAACAACATCAACCGCTCACCCAGATCGACCGCCGCCTCCAGGGCTTGCGGGTCATCGCCATCGACATACCGCGCCAGCATGATCCGCAGCAGCCGCGCGCTGTCATCGCAGCGCTCGCAATAACGGCCGAACCAGAACAGGTTTTCCACCACCCGCGACGGCAGATACGGATCGCGCCTTACCAGGTCGTGCACACCGATCGTGCGCTGGGTTTTCCATTGCTCACCGCTCGGCGGGCGATCGCCCAACACCCAAGTGTCTTTGCTCGCGCCACCGCGCTGCATCGACACAACTTCGGCGTCAGCCTCGGCGGCAACGCGAGTGAGGCCGCCGGGCAGAACCCGATAGCCCTGACGGCTGGCCACTGCGTACACGCGCATGCCAATAGCCCGAGGTTGCAGTTGACCGTCTTCTGCCTGCCAGATCGGGGCTTGAGAGAGCTGAGCCAATTCTTGCGCGACATAGGCGTAAGGCCGGGCCTGCATGCGCTCGGCCAGTTCCTGACGCTGTTTTTCACTCAAATCGCGCCCAAATACCGGAGTGAAGCTCTGTGACGGGAAAGCCGGTTTGATCAGCAACTCCGGCAATTTTTCCAGGGCCTGAGCCAGCACCGGTGCTTCACCGCACCACCAGGTCGCGATGGAGGGCAGGATCAGTTCTTCGCCGAACAGGAATTGATTGATCTTCGGCAGGAAGCCCAACAACCCCGGCGACTCCAGCACGCCGCTGCCGAGTGCGTTGGCCACCAGCACCCGCCCTCGGCGTACCGCTTCCAGCAATCCCGGCACGCCAAGGGCCGAGTCAGTGCGCAGCTCCAGCGGATCGCAGAAGTCATCGTCGAGCCGCCGCATGATCGCGTGGACCCGGCGCAGTCCGCTCAAGGTTTTCAGGTAGACCGTGGCATCCCGGACGGTCAGGTCGCCGCCCTCTACCAGCGGATAACCGAGTTGGCGCGCCAGATACAGATGTTCGAAATAGCTTTCGTTGAAACGTCCCGGTGTGAGCAGCACGATCAGCGGCGCTTCGTCATCACTCGGCGCCTGACGGGCCAGGGTTTCCTGAAGCGTGCGGAAGAATCCGGCCAGGTGTTGCACTTTCAAATCGCGGTACAACTCGGGAAAGGCCCGGGACACGATGGTACGGTTTTCCAGCGCATAACCGGCACCGGACGGGGCTTGCGTCCGATCCGCCGTGACCCACCAGCGACCGTCGGGCGTACGTGCCAGATCTACGGCGTACAGATGCAGAAAAGCCCCGTCGGGTGGCGTGATGCCCTGACAGGGCCAGAGGAAGTTGTTGTGACCGAATACCAGCTCGGCCGGGAGCAGACCTTCGGCGATCAAGCGTTGCGGGCCGTACAGATCTGCCAGCACAGCATTGAGCAAGCGTGCCCGCTGGGCGATCCCGGCCGATAACTGCTGCCATTCATCAGCCGCAATCACGTGCGGTAGCAGATCGAGTTCCCACGGCCGATCGGCACCCTTGGGGTCGGCGTAGACGTTGTAAGTCACGCCGTTTTCCTGGATCTGCCGGGTCAGCAGCGCCTGACGCTGCACCAATTGTGTTGGTGTGCTGCGTTGCAATTGGTCGAACAACCTCCGCCAGTGCGGGCGCACCGCGCCGCTGTCGTCGAGCAGTTCGTGATAAGTGCCCGCCGTCAGCGGGTAGCGGTCAAGCAGGTCAGGCATGGAAAGCTCGGCAGACAGCAAAGAACGGTCAGACTAACGCAGGCTCATGACGCTCGGATATACGAAAAGTCCGAGCGTCGCGTACGGTTTAGAAGCGTCGTAAATCGAGAGTCATCGGTAGCTCGTCGTTCACTTCCACATTCGGTGTAGGAAGTTTCCCAGGGCTGTGTCCGATGCGGAAGAAACGCGCCATCCGCCGGCTCTCGGCCTCATTGGCGTTCACCGGCAAGCTGTCGTAGTTGCGCCCGCCCGGGTGGGCGACGTGGTACTGACAGCCACCCAGCGAACGCTGCATCCAGGTGTCGAGCAAGTCGAACACCAACGGCGCGTGGACCGGGATGGTCGGCTGCAGGCAGTTCGCCGGTTGCCAGGCGCGGAAACGCACGCCAGCGACAAATTCGCCGACCCGCCCGGTGGGTTGCAATGGCACCGGGATGCCATTGCAGGTCAGAAGATAACGCTGCGGCGGCAGGCCCGTGAGTTTGACCTGCAAGCGCTCCAGCGACGAATCCACATAACGCACCGTGCCGCCGACTGCGCCCTCCTCGCCCAGCACATGCCAGGGCTCCAGCGCCTGACGCAATTCCAGTTCGATGCCACTGACCGCGTAATCGCCGACCTTGGGGAAACGGAACTCCAGATGCGCCGCGAACCACTCCGCACGCACGGGATAACCGGCGGCATTAAGGTCAACGATGACGTCGGCGAAGTCTTGCTCGATAAAGTGCGGCAACAGGAAACGGTCGTGTAATTCGGTGCCCCAGCGCGCCAGTTTCGGCGGTGCATAAGGCTCACGCCAGAACCGCGCGACCAGCGCCCGCAACAACAATTGCTGCGCCAGGCTCATGCGCGCATGGGGCGGCATTTCAAAGGCGCGCAATTCGAGCAATCCAAGGCGACCGGTAGCACCGTCCGGTGAATACAGTTTGTCGATGCAAAACTCGGCACGATGGGTGTTGCCGGTCACGTCGATCAGCAGGTTGCGCAGCAGCCGATCCACCAGCCACGGCGCGCACTCCTCGCCCGGCTCAGGCATCTGGGCGAAGGCGATTTCCAGTTCATACAACGCATCGTTGCGTGCTTCATCGACCCGTGGCGCCTGAGACGTCGGGCCGATGAACAATCCGGAAAACAGGTAGGACAAGGACGGGTGGTTATGCCAGTAGCTGATCAGGCTGCGCAGCAGATCGGGGCGGCGTAGAAACGGTGAGTCAGCCGGTGTCGCGCCCCCCAGAACGAAATGGTTACCGCCGCCGGTGCCGGTGTGCCGGCCGTCGATCATGAATTTCTCGGTGGTCAGTCGGGTCTGGCGTGCCTCTTCGTAAAGAAATTCGGTGCGTTCGACCAGTTCATCCCACGTGGCGGACGGCTGCACGTTGACCTCGATCACCCCCGGATCGGGCGTGATGCGGAAGTTGCTCAGCCGCGGATCGCTCGGCGGCTCATAGCCTTCCAGCAACACCGGGCAATGCAATTCCTCGGCGGTGGCTTCGATGGCGCTGACCAGTTCCAGATAATCCTCGACCCGCTCCAGCGGCGGCATGAACAGGTACAACCGCCCTTCTCGCGCCTCCGCACAGAACGCCGTGCGGGTCAGCCAGTCGGCGGATTCGTCGATCTTCGGCTCACGCTCCTCAGCAACGGCAGCGGCACCTTGGCTCTGAAGTTGTGCCGTGTCGGGCAGTGCGGGGAAATCCTGATTCGGGTCCACCGGATGAATGAACGGGTACTCCGCCGCTTTCACCCAAGGCTGCGAGCCGAGCGGCAAGCGATAGCCCAGCGGCGAATCCCCCGGCACCAGTCGGCAATGCTCATCGCGCAGATACCAGCGACCGCTCTGCCATTGATCACCCTTGGCGGTGCGCGCCAGCGGCAGGACCTGACCGATGACTTTGTCCAGGCCCTGGCTGAAGACTTTGCGCAGGCGTGCACGTTCCAACGGTTCTTCAAGACGTGAGTCTTCGGCGCTGACGTTCTGCGGCAAAGCACCTTCGCGCCAGAGGTAATAGAAATTGTCTTCGTAGGCCGGAAACACAAAACGTGTGGGGATTTTCAGGCGTTCGGCGACGCTGGCCAGAAAACGACCGGCCAGCTCGCCATTGGCACCGTAGTCTTGCTGCTCATCGGCAATCAGCGCGCTGTTGTGCCAGATCGGTACGTCGTCGCGGCGCCAGTAGCAGTTCAGCGACCAGCGCGGCAATTGCTCGCCGGGGTACCATTTGCCTTGACCGAAATGCACCAGACCTTGGGGCGCGTAGTGCTTGCGCATGCGCTGGAACAGTTCGGCGGACAGACGCCGCTTGTCTGGCCCCAGTGCCGCCGTGTTCCACTCGGCACCGTCCGGGTCATCGATGGAAACAAACGTCGGTTCGCCGCCCATGGTCAGGCGTACGTCACCCTCCAGCAGGTCGGCATCGATCTGCCGACCCAATGCCTGGATTGCCAGCCATTGGTCTTCGGTGTAGGGCTTCGTTACCCGTGGCGCTTCCCAAATCCGCTCCACCGACATTTCGTGGGTGAATTCGCACTCGCACGGTTCAACCAAGCCACTGATCGGTGCCGCAGAGCCCGGATCGGGGCTACAGGCCAACGGAATGTGTCCTTCACCGGCAAACAGCCCTGACGTCGCGTCCAGGCCGATCCAGCCGGCACCGGGCAAATAGACCTCACACCAGGCGTGCAGGTCGGTGAAGTCCACGTCAGTGCCCGACGGACCGTCGAGGCTTTTGACGTCGGCAGTCAGTTGAATCAGGTAGCCGGAGACGAAACGCGCCGCCAGACCGAGGTTGCGCAGCAGCTGCACCAGCAACCACGCAGAGTCGCGGCAGGAACCGGAGGCATGTTCCAAGGTGTGTTCAGGCGTTTGCACACCTGGCTCCATGCGGATCAGGTAGCCAATGTCCTCGCTCAGGCGCTGATTGAGTGCGACGAGGAAATCCACACTGGGCAGTGGCGTGCGGTCGATGCCATCCAGGTACGCCTTGAACTTCGGCGTCAGGGGCAAGGTTTCCAGGTACGGCGCCAGTTCCTTGCGCTCATCCGCGGCGTAGGCGAACGGAATCTTTTCCGCGTAAGGCTCAAGGAAGAAGTCGAACGGATTGAAGACCGCCATCTCCGCCAGCAGATCGACTTCGATCCGCAGCTCATCGGTTTTTTCCGGGAACACCAACCGCGCCAGGTAATTGCCCTGGGGATCCTGCTGCCAGTTGATGAAGTGCTGCTCGGGCGACACTTTCAGCGCGTAGGACAGTATCCGCGTGCGACTGTGGGCAGCCGGGCGCAGGCGAACGATCTGCGGACCGAGCTCGACGGCGCGGTCGTAGCGGTAATGCGTGACGTGGTGCAATGCGACATGAATCGACACGGCGTGCCTCCTGCGAGCCTTAAGCGTATTGGAAAGCGCGCAAGACTTATGCCATCCAGCAGCGCTGGCGCTTTCTCCGGTTGCTTGAGGCAGTACAGCACCAAAATCGGGCGATGCGGGAAATTGGTTTGGGGAGTTGCACGGAAATGTTGCGGAGGGAGAGCTGGGTTCGGATTTTGTATTCGGCTTGAGATCCAACCCTCACCCTAGCCCTCCCGAAACGTCGGACCGCCCGTAGGGAGAGGGAACTGACCGAGTTGTTCTTAGAGCTACATCGACCTGAGATATCGAGCCGAACTCAGGTTTTGAAAGGCTTGGGATCGGCCCCCTTTCCCCTCTCCCCTATGGGGCGGTCCGACGTTTCGGGAGGGTTGGGGTGAGGGGTGGTTCTACCTGACACTACAAAAGCAGATATCCACAACGCAAAACGCCAACCCGAAGGTTGGCGTTCTGTTCAGCTCAAACGTGGCTTAGCGCGGTACAACCGGCTTGCGCGCAGGCTTCGGTCCTTTGCCTTTGGCCGCGTCCTTGCGATCCTTGGCCGCCTGCTGGTTGCGGGCGAATGCCGCTGCCTTGGCCTGTTCACGCTTGTCCCACGGGTTACCGCCATCGCTGGCGCGCGGTGGCAAGCCCGTGTGCTGGGTCAGGATTTTGGTGGTCTTTTCCCCGGCCACTTTATGGCTGCCGGCCGGTGTCGAGTTCTTGCGACGGGCGCTCTGGTAGCTGTCGGTCGCAGGCTGGTGCAGCGGGATCAACTGGTTCTTGCCCGGCCCGATCAGGTCGGCGCGGCCCATGCGGGTCAGCGCTTCACGCAGCATCGGCCAGCCTTTCGGGTCGTGATAACGCAAGAACGCCTTGTGCAGACGACGCTGCTCTTCGCTCTTGACGATGGTCACGGCGTCGCTCTTGTAAGTCACCTTACGCAGCGGGTTCTTGCCCGAGTGGTACATCGCGGTGGCGGTGGCCATCGGCGACGGATAGAACGCTTGCACCTGGTCGGCACGGAAGCCGTTACCCTTGAGCCACAGGGCCAGGTTCATCATGTCTTCGTCAGTCGTGCCCGGGTGAGCGGCGATGAAGTACGGAATCAGGTACTGCTCTTTCCCGGCTTCCTTGGAGTACTTCTCGAACATGCGCTTGAACTTGTCATAGCTGCCGATGCCCGGTTTCATCATCTGATTGAGCGGACCTTCCTCGGTGTGTTCCGGGGCGATCTTCAGGTAACCACCAACGTGGTGGGTCACCAGCTCTTTGACGTATTCCGGCGACTCGACCGCGAGGTCGTAGCGCAGGCCGGAAGCGATCAGGATCTTCTTCACACCCGGCAAGGCACGGGCGCTGCGATACAGCTGGATCAGCGACGAGTGATCGGTGTTCAGGTTCGGGCAAATGCCCGGGAACACGCACGACGGCTTGCGGCACGCGGATTCGATTTCCGGGGTCTTGCAGGCGATACGGTACATGTTCGCGGTCGGGCCGCCGAGGTCGGAAATGACGCCGGTGAAGCCTGGAACCTTGTCGCGGATCTCTTCGATTTCGCGAATGATCGACTCTTCGGAACGGTTCTGGATGATCCGGCCTTCGTGCTCGGTGATCGAGCAGAAGGTGCAGCCGCCGAAGCAGCCACGCATGATGTTCACCGAGAAGCGGATCATGTCGTAGGCAGGGATCTTTTCCTTGCCGTACGCCGGGTGCGGAATGCGCGCATAGGGCATGCCGAACACGTAGTCCATTTCTTCGGTGGTCATCGGAATCGGAGGCGGGTTGAACCAGACGTCGACTTCGCCGTGCTTCTGCACCAGCGCACGGGCGTTACCCGGGTTGGTTTCCAGGTGAAGCACGCGGTTGGCGTGAGCATAAAGAACCGCGTCACCGCGGACTTTCTCAACCGAAGGCAGACGAATCACGGTCTTGTCGCGAGTCATCTTCGGACTGGCCAGGATCTGTACGACCTTGGCTTCGCTTGGGTCTTCAGCCGGACCTTTTTCCTGCTCGATCGCGCAGGCCTGGGTGTCCTGGGTGTTCACGTACGGGTTGATGATCTTGTCGATCTTGCCCGGACGGTCGATGCGCGTGGAATCGACTTCGTACCAGTCTTTCGGCGTGTCACGACGGATGAACGCGGTGCCGCGCACATCGGTGATGTCTTCGATCTTGTGACCGTAGGACAGACGCTGGGCGACTTCGACGATCGCACGCTCGGCGTTGCCGTAGAGCAGGATGTCGGCGCAGGCGTCGATCAGGATCGAGTTGCGAACCCGGTCCTGCCAGTAATCGTAGTGGGCGATGCGACGCAGGGACGCTTCAATGCCACCGAGAACGATCGGCACGTTCTTGTAGGCTTCCTTGCAACGCTGGCTGTAAACCAGGCTCGCGCGGTCCGGACGTTTGCCCGCCATGCCGCCGGGAGTGTAGGCGTCATCGGAGCGGATTTTTTTGTCGGCGGTGTAGCGGTTGATCATCGAGTCCATGTTGCCGGCCGCGACGCCGAAGAACAGGTTCGGCTCGCCGAGCTTCATGAAGTCGTCTTTGGACTGCCAGTCCGGCTGGGCAATGATCCCGACGCGGAAGCCTTGCGACTCCAGCAGCCGGCCGATGATTGCCATGCCGAACGACGGATGGTCAACGTACGCATCACCGGTGACGATGATGATGTCGCATGAATCCCAGCCAAGCTGATCCATCTCCTCCCTGCTCATCGGCAGGAATGGCGCTGGACCGAAGCATTCGGCCCAGTACTTGGGATAGTCAAATAACGGCTTGGCTGTTTGCATGACGATGACCGGTGTTGAGATGAAAAATCGCGGGGGCGGAATATAGCACAAAAAATAACCAATTCCGACAATAGCGGTCGGCTTTTACCATCAGGTCTGCCCCTGACCGATACATCACATTTCGCTGAGCACATGTCACTACATAGGTATTCCTCAAGAAAAAATCCCGCGGGTAGTCTGGCGCTTCAACTACCAGGCTGGCTTATCCAGAGCCACGGAGCGCCCTTGAACGATTCGACTTTACTCAATACAGCCCCCGCACCTACCCCGCCGCCCCTATCTGCTCATGCAAGCTTCATCCAGAGCAAGCTGCCTGACTGGCTAGTCGATGGATCACCTGAACAGCGCAAAACGTTTCGCGCCTGCCTGCTCAAAAGCAATGCAGCCCGGCAGGCGTTGGCCCCCGTCTTCGAAGATCTGAAAAACCCCTTGAACTTTGCCCGAACCTTGTTGAGCGAAAAGCTCACAGGACACCTGGGATCGCTGGACGCTGAAAAATCCACACTGCTACGCGAGTGGAAGCACTCCCACCTCTTGGGGCTGATCAAAACACACCATAAAACCACCGAACAAACGCTTGTAGACGCCGCCCTGCAGAACTTCGAATCTTCCGAAGCTCTGAACGGTGGTTTTGAAGCGGGATCGGCCATTTATGTGTCCGGGTACGACGAAAAGAAAAAAAGCGCTGTCAGCCCAGAGCACTTCGCCAGGGTGTGTCGCGAGCTGGACATCGGTATGCAGTACCAGAGACACATCAGCGAAATACTGGAACCTTCTGCGACTGCGGGAACAACCGCCACTCGCTCGGCAAACCAGATAAAAGCCCTGATCAGGAGCGACGACCAAAATACCTTTGAGGCGGCGATCCACATCGCCCTGATGAAGAAATCCATCAGCACAGATCTTTACGCACTATTACTCGAACTGAGCCACGCCGGCAGCCACAGGGACTTGATCTGTTCACACCTGACCCTGGACGGCACAGCCCTGCCAGGCATCCTGATGTTTCGGGACAAATGGCCTCAGATCAAACACGTCCTTTACATTCCCGATGATCCCGATGACGCGATCAAACGATACAACTCGTATGGCGATCTTCAAACAGCCCTGGCAATCAAACTGGAGGCTCCCTCCTACCGGAAGTTCTTCAATCGCTTCATTCCGTTTGAGCGCCAGGGAACGCCGCTGACCACAGGCACTTTGTGGTCAGGCGCAAACCGCCTTGGTAATCCGTCTTTTGCCAAACCCTTGGTGCGTGTGGATATTGCCGGTGACTTCTATGAAACGGCCTTCAGGCAACGCATTGCCCACCTGAAAGCTGACGCTCGTGTGCTGTCGGTCCCCACGGCAGATGCCAACACCGCCGGCAGCTTGAAAAAACGTCAGGAGCTCGAAGCAGCAGGAGAGTCGCTGTTATTTTTCGCCGCGTCCTTCATACCGATCATCGGTGAGGTGATGTTGGCGGTAACCGCCTTGCAGTTACTCAACTCGGTCTATCACGGCGTTGCCGCCTGGAGTCGTGGCGATACCGACGAAGCACTGAATGATCTGCTGGATGTCGCAGACGCCGCTGCCCTGGGCATCCTCACGGCCGGCGCAATCAAAACCACCGGGCTCGCCACCAACTTGGTAAGAATCAGGTTGCGCAACAATAGCGAACAACTCTGGCACCCCGATCTGACGCCCTATCGTCAGGCACTTCAACTACCCGAGAACATCCACCCCGACGCTCAAGGGCTTTATAACCACAACGCAAAAACCTATGTAGCACTGGAAGACCATTTCTATGAAGTAAAGGTCGACATCGCCACCCAGCAGTGGGAGCTGCAACACCCTTCTGACCCAAACGGGTATGCCCCACAGATGTTACAAAACGATGCCGCCGGATGGCGCCATCTGCACGAGGACCCAAGCACTTGGGATGGGTTGAAACTGATCAGGCGTCTTGGCACTGTCGCACGCAATATCCGCCAAGAAGCCGTCGAGCCCATTCTGCTGGTCAGCGGATTAGACAGATTGGCTCTCATTGAACTTCATCTAAGCACCCAACGTCCGCCGGCCCTGCTGACCGATGTATTGAAGCGCTTTGATTTGAGGCAGGAAATAAAAGATTTCAAGATAGAACGTAGCAAAGGAAATAAAACCGGCCCTTATTCACCGTACATCTTGCTGCACCTGCTCACCACACTGAGCGGCTGGTCAACCACTCGACGCCTGACCGTCGTCGATGGGGCTGAAACGCTCTTTTCTTTTGGTGACTCCGCCAATACAACACAGCCCGAACTTAGATTGACCTACGCTCAACTCAGAAATGGAGAACTAATAGACACCGTTGTCGAGAAGCTGAGAACGGATGAGTTCAATGAACTGCTCAACGGGCTGGCGCCGTCCACTGCCACTAACGCAGAGCGCCTGGCGCAGCGTCTCGAGACCCATCTTGCGGCAACAAAAGACCTGCTGTTCCCACAGATTTATGCGCTGACCGAACAACCGGAAACCGTAAACCGTAAGACAGGAACACATTCGCACGAAGAACCCAACGCTTCCAAAAAGCTATCTGCAGCAGTTGACGCTCAGCATCAGCCCACAGGAAGAACAGCAAATCGTGCGGGAAAAACAGTTGCTGCCACTCATGGAAAAGGAAGCAGCCGAGTACTCCAGAGAAATTGAAACAGTACGTATTTATGAGGGGCTTTATCTTGATTCCGCTCGCCCTCTTAACACCGACCAACTCATCCTCACGAGCCTTGAGCAATTGCCCAACTGGGCCGACTCAGTGCGTATCGAAATGCGCGATGGAACCCTCAACGGCACATTGCTGAGCAGTGTCGGCAGTGTCACAGCCGTTCATCGCGGAGTTCTGGTTCGAGAGGGCGTGCTGTACAGGGCTTACGATGCTGCGGGAAATCCGCTTGATGGACCGGCCGACCTCTACAACTCGATCAAAGCGGTCCTACCCGAAACTGAACGCCTTGCCTTGAGCAGAGATGACAACCGGTGGTCTGACCGTGTGAAGAGCGTGCTCAACAACGTCATAGAGCGTCTGCACAAACAACCCCTGGCTATTCGGGAAGGTACTGCGTCATGGGCTACCGAGCCCGTAAACCCGGGCTTCCCCCTTGACACCCATTTTGCCCGACAAGAAACACCGACGAACCTGTCGCTACGCGCAGACGGAGTCTATGAACAGCCCCCCCTACAAGGTGGCATGTACAAATACTACGTGCTGGAAAACCGCCAGTACTATCAGGTGCAGTACGCCAAACCGGGTTGGCAAGTCATTGATGCGCGCAGCCCCTATCGAGCGTACAAGCCCTACGTACGACAAAAGGTTGGGGGCGGCTGGGAGATCGATTCCGATATGGGACTACCGGGCGGTACACCGGGCGTTGGCTCGTCAAGACACCTTGATATCCCGGAGGAGACAAGCGGCAGCTATTACAGCACCACCGAATACATCATGCCTGTGCCATTCACTGCCGCCGAACGTGACCACATGTCCAGCATCAGATCCTTTCAACAGGCCCCCAACACTCTCGGTGGCTATGATCGCGCCAACAACGGCCGCTACCCTATCAGGGACCTGCAAGGGCAGCCGTTGCGTATCAAAAAAATTCAGCAACAGGTCACATCTGCTTATGGCGGCACCCGCTATGGGGCCGCAGCAGTCAAACCTTACATTCAATGGGAAAGCTTCGAAGGCGTTGCCAACCTGTACGAAGAAAAATTGGCGCTACGCACATTCACCGCCGCCGACTGCAAGGCGCCCGAAGAAAGAACCTTGATCGGGCAAGACATGGTGAGCAGCAAAAAGCCGCTGGCGAAAGGGGAGATTCTTGGGGTCTATGGCGGAGGATTGATACCCGGTTATGTCGGAGTTGCCAGAAAGGACCCGTTCCTCATCGACGTACTACCTAGAAAGCTGTTCACCCACACCAAGCGCCATAACGTTCTGTTGTCGGGAGACAACGTACTGTCCCGAATGAATACCATCTTTGAATACAAGCAGGGCAAACCGGCACGACAGGCGGCAGCGGGTTACAACGTCGAAGCCGTGCCGTTTGACGTGGAGGTTCAAGCCCAAGGCGGGCGCAAAGAAAACTACCTGCTGTATGTGTTCTTTGCCATCGACGACATTCCCGTCGACAACGAACTGCGCTGGAACTATGGCTACACCGAGCCAGCGATCAGAGCCCTGTTCCCCTGAAACAAGGTCATCAACCGTCGGCACACCAGTGTTATTCGTCGTCGAAGTTATAGCTGCCCGGCGCGAGGTTTTCGAAGCGGGTGTACTTACCGATGAACGCCAGTCGCGACGTACCGATCGGGCCGTTCCGCTGCTTGCCGATGATGATCTCGGCGATGCCTTTGTGCTCGGTTTCCGGGTGATACACCTCGTCCCGGTACACGAACATGATCACGTCGGCATCCTGCTCGATCGCTCCGGATTCCCGGAGGTCAGAGTTGATCGGGCGCTTGTTCGGTCGTTGCTCCAGGGAGCGGTTGAGCTGGGACAACGCCACCACCGGGCAGTTGAATTCCTTGGCCAGGGCTTTCAAGGAACGGGAGATCTCGGAAATCTCGTTGGTCCGGTTGTCACCGCTGGAACCTGGAATCTGCATCAATTGCAGGTAGTCGATCATGATCAGGGCGACGTCACCGTGCTCACGCACCAATCGGCGGGTCCGTGCGCGCATTTCCGAGGGGCTGATACCGGCCGTATCGTCAATGAACAGCTTGCGATCGTTGAGCAAGTTGACCGCCGATGTCAGGCGCGGCCAATCGTCGTCTTCCAGACGACCGGCACGAACCTTGGTCTGATCGATCCGGCCGAGGGACGACAACATACGCATGATCAGCGATTCGCCTGGCATCTCCAGCGAGTAAACCAATACGCATTTGTCGCTGCGCAGCACGGCGTTTTCCACCAGGTTCATCGCAAAGGTGGTTTTACCCATGGATGGACGGCCGGCGACGATGATCAGGTCAGACGGTTGCAGGCCGCTGGTCATACCGTCGAGATCGGTGTAACCGGTGGACAGGCCGGTAATGGCGTTGTCAGTGTTGAACAAGGTGTCGATGCGGTCGATGGCCTTGGTCAACAGGTCATTCACGCTCACCGGGCCGCCGGTTTTTGGCCGGGCCTCAGCGATCTGGAAGATCTGCCGTTCAGCTTCGTCGAGGATCTCTTCCGCGGAGCGACCTTCCGGATTGAAGGCGCTGTCAGCGATCTCGGTGGCGATGCCGATCAGTTGGCGCAAGGTCGCTCGTGCACGAACGATCTGCGCATAGGCCTTGATGTTGGCGACGGACGGCGTGTTTTTTGCCAGTTCGCCAAGGTATCCGAGGCCGCCGACTTGCGAAGTCTGACCTTCCTTGTCCAATTGCTCGGCAAGGGTCACGACGTCGATCGGCGAATTCTGGTCGGCGAGCTTGGCGATCGCACGGAAGATCAGGCGGTGGTCATGTCGATAAAAATCGCCGTCCGACACCTGATCAAGCACGCGCTCCCAGGCGTTGTTGTCCAGCATCAAACCACCGAGTACGGCCTGTTCGGCCTCGATGGAATGCGGCGGCACCTTCAGGGCAGCGGTTTGCAGATCGTATTGCTCGGGAGCGGAGATATCGTTCATGGCCACTTGAATTAGTTTTGTGAAAATCAGGAACTGCAGAAAGACAAAGGGCACGACCTGTAAACAGGATCGTGCCCGATGTTACCGGCAAGCACCCGAGGGTGCCAGCCGACAAGTGCTGCTTAAGCTGCTACCACGACAACGCGTACGGTGGCTTCAACTTCGGCGTGCAGGTGCACGGCTACGTCGAATTCGCCTACGTTGCGGATAGTGCCGTTCGGCAGACGAACTTCGCTTTTTGCAACTTCAACGCCAGAGGCGGTCAGTGCATCAGCGATGTCGTGAGTACCGATCGAACCGAACAGCTTGCCTTCGTCGCCAGCGGTGGCAGTGATAGTCACTTCCAGCTCAGCCAGTTGGGCAGCGCGGCTTTCAGCCGAAGTTTTACGATCTGCTGCGGCTTTTTCCAGCTCAGCGCGACGCTCTTCGAACGCAGCCAGGTTGGCAGCGGTCGCAGCGGTAGCTTTGCCGTAAGGCAGCAGGTAGTTACGACCGTAACCAGCCTTAACGTTCACTTTGTCACCCAGGTTGCCCAGGTTGGTGACTTTTTCCAGAAGGATCAGTTGCATGTGAAAATCCTCTTAACTTTTAACCTTCACCGTTCGCGCTATCGACGTCTTTCGGCGTCGAACGACCGCGAAAATCAATCAGGCTGTCGACGATGGCCAAGACCACCAGCAACGGATAGATCAGCTGCATGAACAGCAACAGCGTGACGTACAACCCCACCAGCCAGAATCTGGCCAGTCGCTTTTGCGCCACCAGCCCGTGAATCAGGGCCAGCCCGGCGAACACCAGCGGTACACTGCACAACGGCGTCAACATGGCCATCTGTGGACCGATGTTCGGTCCCAGAAGCATGAACGCCAGCAGTAACATCGCCAGCCCCAGCGGGAATCGGATGGCGCGAAACTCACGACCAAAACCACCCGGGTTGTACAACAACGCCTGCCAGTAGCGCCCGACAAGCAGGCTCAGCACACTGACGATTTGCAACAAGGCCGCAATCAGGCCGGTCAGGACCGGTGCGATCAGGGACGCAAAATGCGCTTGCTCGTCTACCGACAACTTCTGGTAGACATCACCGAGTAGCGACGGCATGACTTTTATCAAAGCCTGCGCCAGCATCTCGATTTGGGGACCAAAAGCCGTCCCCAGCACCACTGAAAACACCACTCCCATCGCTATGCTGACCAGCAGCACGCGGTTCCAGGACTCGCTTGCGCGCAAAACCAACGCAAGGCCCCAAGACCCCAGCAGCACCAGAAGTGCCCGTGGGTCATCGGAGTAAAACCACCAGATCAACGCCGGCAGCAGTCCCAGAGCAAGAACGCCCAGGGCGTCCTTCAATCCGCGCCGCAGGAGCACAAGGCAACCAGCGGCAGCACCCAACCAATACAACAACGGCAATGTTGCGCATCCAGCCACTACCAGAGTGGCCTGCATACGGCCGCGCATGATGAACTCAGCTATGGCACGCATGCTTTCAATCCTTTGCTACGTGTCGACTGCCCGGTCTCAGCGGCCGTGGCTGTCGGTGTAGGCCAGCAGGGCCAGGAAGCGGGCGCGCTTGATAGCGGTGGCCAGCTGACGCTGATAACGTGCTTTGGTACCGGTGATGCGGCTTGGAACGATTTTGCCGGTCTCGGATACATAAGCTTTCAGAGTGTTGAGATCTTTGTAATCGATCTCTTTCACGTCTTCAGCGGTGAAGCGGCAGAATTTACGACGACGGAAGAAACGTGCCATTTGATAGGCTCCTTAAAAGGTCCGTGGATTACTCGTCAGCGTTATCGCTGTTGTCGCTGTCATCACTATCAGCGCTTTCAGCGCCTTCGTGCTCAGGACGGTCGCGACGCTCACGGCGCTCACTGCGGTTTTCTTCAGCCTTGAGCATCTCGGATTGGCCGGTAACGGCTTCTTCGCGACGGATGACCAGGTTACGGATCACTGCATCGTTGTAGCGGAAGTTGTCTTCCAGCTCGGCCAGGGCCTTGCCAGTGCATTCAACGTTCAGCATCACGTAGTGAGCCTTGTGAACATTGTTGATTGCATAGGCCAGTTGACGACGGCCCCAATCTTCCAGACGGTGGATTTTGCCGCCGTCTTCTTCGATCAGCTTGGTGTAACGCTCTACCATGCCGCCGACTTGCTCGCTTTGATCCGGGTGGACCAAAAAGATGATTTCGTAATGACGCATGAATGCTCCTTACGGGTTGTAGCCTGCCGCTCAAAAGCGGTCAGACAAGGAGTGAATGACACTTATGGACTTGCTTGCGATAGACACATGCGTGCCTGCCGTCACAGCAAGGGGCGCAATTGTAGAGAAGGGACAGAAGAGGTGCAAGGCAATTGGTGATTATTTGAACAGCTCGCTCACACCACCGATCTTTGCCCTGACACAAACCACTGTGGGAGCGGGCTTGCTCGCGAATGCGGTACATCAGTCAACATTGATGTCGACTGACACTCCCTCTTCGCGAGCAAGCCCGCTCCCACATTTGGATCGCGTGCGACTTAAGGCTTTTTGGTAGTCGCCGCAGCCTTGACACTGCGCTGACGCTGAGCCTCGAACAGGCAAACGCCAGTCGCCACAGACACGTTGAGGCTGCTGACGCTACCGGCCATCGGCAGGTGCACCAGGTAGTCGCAAAGATCGCGAGTCAGGCGGCGCATGCCGCTGCCTTCGGCGCCCATGATCAGGATGGTCGGCCCGGTCATGTCCTGGTCATAAATATTGACCTCAGCCTCACCTGCCGTACCCACGACCCACAAGCCGCGCTGCTTGAGTTTTTCCAGGGTGCGCGCCAGGTTGGTCACGGCGACCAACGGAATCACTTCCGCCGCGCCGCAGGCAACTTTACGTACCGTTGGGGTCAGCGTGGCTGACTTGTCCTTCGGAATGATCACAGCCAGCGCACCGGCCGCATCAGCCGAACGCAGGCAAGCGCCGAGGTTGTGCGGATCGGTCACGCCGTCGAGCACCAGCAACAGCGGCGCGCCTTCGGTGCGATCGAGCAGCTCGTCGAGCATCGCCTCGCCCCAGACCTGGCTCGGACTCACGTCCGCCACCACGCCCTGGTGCACGCCTTCAACCCAGGCATCCAGCTCACGGCGTTCGGCGTTGCCGACGGCCACGCGATTTTCGTTAGCCAGCTCGATCAGCGTCTGAAAGCGCGGATCACTGCGGCCTTCGGCCAACCAGATCTGCTTGACGCGTTTCGGGTGGTGACGCAGCAACGCTTCTACAGCGTGCACGCCGTAGATCTTTTCCAACTGACTCATGACTTGGCCTTCGGTTTACGCGCCCCGCCGCTTTTGGCGGCTGGAGCAGAACCCGCTTTTGGCGGGCCTTTACGGTGTTTGCTCGGTTTGGCTGGCTTGCCGCCGGGAGCCTTGTCAGGCGCCGACCGTCCGGTCTTTCCCCCAGACGCCGCTTTACCGCCGCTTTTCGCTTCAGACAGCAACGCCTGCTTCATCTCACGGCTTTTGCGCAGTTCGGCATTTTTCGCCGCCGCATCGCTCGGGCGATAGGCCTCGACAGCCTTTTCCTTGGCAGGACGACGACCGGTTTTCGCCGGGGCCGGCTCTGCAGCCGTTTTGGAAGCGGGTGCAGCGGTTTCAGTCCCGCGCTTCTTGCGACCAATCGGCGCGCTGATGGTTTTTTCAGCCATCTCGAAGTCGATCTTGCGCTCGTCGAGGTCTACGCGCATGACGCGCACTTCAACGGTATCGCCAAGACGGAAGCTGCGACCGGTACGCTCACCGGCCAGGCGGTGGTGCACAGGATCGAAGTGGTAGTAATCACCCGGCAGCGCGGTGACGTGCACCAAGCCTTCGACGTAAATATCGGTCAGCTCGACGAACAGACCAAAACCAGTCACGGCAGTGATCACACCCGGGAACGACTCACCCACACGGTCTTTCATGAACTCGCACTTGAGCCAGTTCACGACGTCGCGGGTCGCTTCGTCGGCACGGCGCTCGCTCATCGAGCACTGCTCGCCGAGCTGCTCCAGGATCGCTTCGTCATACGGATAGATGCGCGCCTTCGGAATGGTCATCGCGCCAGCACGGCGAACGTGCGGGGTGTCCATTTTCGAATGGATGACGCTGCGAATCGCCCGGTGTGTCAGCAAGTCCGGGTAGCGGCGGATCGGCGAAGTGAAGTGGGTATAGGCTTCGTAATTCAGGCCGAAGTGGCCCTGGTTATCGGCGCTATACACCGCCTGACTCAACGAACGCAGCATGACGGTCTGGATCAGATGGAAATCCGGACGGTCCTTGATGCTCGCCAGCAATGCCTGGTAATCCTTCGGCGACGGGCCGTCCTTGCCTTTGTGCAGGGACAGGCCGAGCTCGCCAAGGAAGGCGCGCAGTTTTTCCAGACGCTCCGGTGGCGGGCCATCGTGGACGCGATACAGCGCAGGGATTTCGTGTTTTTTCAGGAATTCGGCGGTGGCCACGTTGGCCGCCAGCATGCATTCCTCGATCAGCTTGTGGGCGTCGTTACGAACGGTCGGACGGATTTCGGCAATCTTGCGCTCGGTCCCGAAGATGATCCGGGTTTCCTGTGTTTCGAAATCGATCGCGCCACGCACGTGACGAGCGGCCAGCAGCACTTTGTACAATGCGTAAAGCTGCTTGAGGTGCGGCAGAACGTCGTTGTACTCACCACGAAGCTGACGCGCCTCGGTGAGTTTCGGCGTTTCCAGCATCGAGCTGACTTTGTTGTAGGTCAGGCGAGCGTGGGAGTGAATCACCGCTTCGTAGAAGCAGTAGTCGGTCATTTCGCCGGATTTGGAGATGGTCATCTCGCAAACCATGGCCAGACGATCGACGTGCGGGTTCAGCGAGCACAGGCCGTTGGACAACTGCTCAGGCAGCATCGGCACGACGCGCTCGGGGAAGTACACCGAGTTGCCACGAACCTGGGACTCGTTGTCCAGCGCCGAACCGATTTTCACGTAGCTGGAAACGTCGGCAATCGCCACGTACAACTTCCAGCCTCCGGAGAACAGGCGCAGCTTGCCCGGCTTGGCTTCGCAGTAAACCGCATCATCGAAGTCGCGCGCATCTTCGCCGTCGATGGTCACGAACGGCAGATGGCGCAGGTCGATGCGCTTCTCTTTGTCTTTCTCTTCGACTTCCGGCTTGAGCTTGGCGGCTTCTTTCAGCACAGCCTCAGGCCAGACGTGAGGAATATCGTAGGTGCGCAGGGCAACGTCGATTTCCATGCCCGGCGCCATGTAGTTACCCACGACTTCGACCACGTCGCCTTGCGGCTGGAAGCGTGGCGTCGGCCAGTGAGTGATCTTCACTTCGACGAACTGACCGATCTGGGCGTTGGCGTTACGACCCGGTGTGACCAGCACTTCTTGCTGGATCTTCGGATTGTCCGCAACGACGAAACCAATGCCGCCCTCTTCGAAGTAACGGCCAACGATGGTCTCGTGGGCACGGGAGACCACTTCGACGATCATGCCTTCGCGGCGACCGCGACGGTCAAGGCCGGAAACACGGGCCAGGGCACGGTCGCCATCGAACACCAGACGCATTTGCGCCGGGCTCATGAACAGGTCGTCACTGCCGTCGTCCGGGACCAGGAAGCCGAAGCCGTCACGGTGACCGCTGATGCGACCCAGGATCAGGTCGAGCTTGTCCACCGGCGCATAAGTACCGCGACGGGTATAGATGAGTTGAGCGTCGCGCTCCATGGCGCGCAGGCGGCGGCGCAGGGCTTCGATCTGGTCTTCTGTGGTCAGACCAAACTCTTCGACCAGTTGCTCACGGTTAGCAGGCGAACCCCGATCAGCAAGGTGCTGAAGGATCAGTTCGCGGCTAGGAATAGGGTTTTCATATTTTTCCGCTTCACGAGCGGCCTCGGGATCGAGGGACTGCCAATCGGCCATTAGAGAGTTTTCACCTTGTCTATATGCGGGTTAGTTTGGCATAGGCGTAATGAAACGGGAAATTTCAGGCTATGACAGCCCATCTAAAGCCCTTTATCGACAGCGCGAAGCTGAATTAAATGCCATTGGTAAAATTTTCCAGGTTTTTTCGACCTCAGGGGTTTACAGTTAAAAAGACGCTCCGTATAGTGCGCGCCATCGACGACGCAGACGCATTGCCGATAATGCCCAGATGGTGAAATTGGTAGACACGCCAGCTTCAGGTGCTGGTGACCGCAAGGTCGTGGAAGTTCGAGTCTTCTTCTGGGCACCAATTTCGAGCTTGAGATTAGTTCAATTTCAAGGCTCACACAAAAACCCGCGAAAGCGGGTTTTTTGCATTCTAAGCCTCTGATTTATTAAAACTAAATCAGGGGTTTACAGATCAAAAAGCTCTCCGTATAGTGCGCCACATCAACAGCGGCAACGCTGAAGATAATGCCCAGATGGTGAAATTGGTAGACACGCCAGCTTCAGGTGCTGGTGACCGCAAGGTCGTGGAAGTTCGAGTCTTCTTCTGGGCACCAATTCAAATTCAAGGTCACGATCTTGAATTTCACAGAAACCCGCGAAAGCGGGTTTTTGCGTTTCCGGGGTTTGTGTAGGAGCTGCCGAAGGCTGCGATCTTTTGATCTTCAGCAATTTCAACTCCGCCAACAATCAAGATCAAAAGATCGCAACCTTCGGCAGCTCCTACCAACCCCTCACCCGCTGCAAGGCGCACTTGAGAAACAATATCGTTTATCATTGTTGCAAGTTTTTGCAATGCGACAGTGAGGAACCTTGCGAATGATGTTTCGAAATACCCTGCGCCGCGGCCTGACCATCACCCTGCTCGGCCTGGCACTCGCCACTCCCCTCACCCAAGCCGCCGAACCGGTTTCCCTGACACTCTATAACGGTCAACACAAAGAAGTCGGCGACGCTATCGCCAAAGCCTTCGAAGCCAAGACCGGGATTCACGTCAATGTGCGCAAAGGCAGCAGCAACCAGCTCGCCAGCCAGGTCGTCGAAGAAGGCGATCGCTCCCCTGCCGACGTGATCTACACCGAAGAATCGCCACCACTGAACAAACTCGGCGAACAAGGCCTGCTGGCACAGACCGATGCCGCCACCCTTGCCGTTCTGCCGAAAGACTACGTCGCCGGCAACGGCACCTGGATCGGCATCACCGCCCGAGTCCGCGTGGTCGCCTACAACCCCAAGCTAATTGACGAAAAAGACCTGCCCAAATCGGTCATGGAGTTCTCCGATCCGAAATGGCAAAGCAAAGTCGGCTTCGTACCCACCAGCGGCGCCTTCCAGGAACAGGCCGTGGCAATCATCAAAGTGCACGGCATGGACGCGGCCGAAGAATGGCTGACCGGTTTGCGTGCTTTCGGCAAGACTTACAGCAACAACATGGTTGCACTGAAGGCGGTGGAAAACGGCGAAGTCGCTACCGTGCTGGTGAACAACTATTACTGGTTTGCCTTGCAGCGTGAAAAAGGCCAGCTCGATTCGAAACTGCATTACTTCACCGGCGGCGACGTCGGCGGGCTGATCACTGTTTCCAGTGCGGCCGTACTGAAATCCAGCAAGCATCCAAAAGAAGCCCAGCAATTTCTCGCCTACATGGCCAGTGAAGAAGGTCAGCGCGTGATCACTCAGACCACCGCCGAATACCCGCTGCACAAAGGCATGGAATCGGATCGCGGGCTCAAGCCGTTCAGCGAACTTGAGGCACCGAAGGTCACGCCAGCCGATCTCGGCAATGCCGAAGAAGCCCTGGACCTGGAACGTGACGTTGGCTTGAACTGATGAGCACATCGTTATCCGCCCCCGTCGCGCGCGGGGGTTACGTGCCACGGCGCAAGCGGCCATCGATCTGGCTGTTGCTACCGGTTTTGTTGCTGGTGGTGCTCAGCCTGTTGCCGCTGGCGTATGTCGGACTCAAAACCTGGCAGGCCGGCTGGGCCGAGGCGCTGCATTTGTTGTGGCGCCCTTATGTGTTTGGCCTGCTGCGCAACACCCTGGCGCTGATGGTCGGTGTGACGCTCGCCTGTGGCGTGATCGGCCTGTCGCTGGCTTGGCTGCTTGAGCGCAGCAACTTGCCGGGGCGGCGCTTGTGGGGCGTGATTCTGTGCCTGCCGTTCGCGGTACCGGCATTTGTCAGCAGCTTTACCTGGGTATCGCTGAGCGCTCATTTCGAAGGCTTGGGCGGGGCGATCCTGGTGATGACCCTGTCCAAGTACCCGCTGATCTTTCTGCCGGTCGCGGCGACCCTGCGCAATCTCGATCCCTCCCTCGAAGAATCCGCCCGCACACTGGGGCAGAATCGCTGGGGCGTGTTTTTCAGAATTACCCTGCCGCTGCTCTGGCCGTCACTGCTCGCCGGCTCACTGCTGATCGCCCTGCACATGCTGGTGGAGTTCGGTGCGCTGTCGATCATCGGACTGCAAACTTTTACCACCGCAATCTATCAGCAGTTCGAATTGGAATTCAGCAACGCAAATGCTGCGATGCTTTCCGCCGTGTTGCTAGCGCTGTGTCTGATGCTGCTGTGGCTGGAGCTGCGCGTACGCGGCAAGGGCCGACACGTGCGTACCGGCCAGGGCGCGGCTCGGCATGCGGAACAGGTTCGGCTGGGGCCCTGGGCTGCTGCCGGACAACTTTATTGCCTGTCATTGGCGATCATCGGCAGCGGTATTCCGCTGGGGATGCTGGCGTACTGGCTGGCAGTGGGCTCGTCGGCGGCATTTCCGGTGGCGGCGATCAGCGAGGCGCTGTTGTCGTCTTTGGCGCTGTCGCTGGGCGGCGCGGCGCTGTGCCTGGTGCTGGCAGTGCCGGTGGGGTTGCTGGTGGTGCGCTACAAAGGCCAATTGGCAATCTGGGCCGAGCGCGTGCCGTATCTGCTGCATGCGCTGCCAGGACTGGTGATCGCGCTGACGCTGGTGTATTTCGCCCTGCACTATGTGCCGGCGCTGTACCAGACTTCTGCGCTGCTGCTGATTGCTTATGCGCTGTTGTTTCTGCCGCTGGCACAGGCACCGATTCGCACGGCGCTGAACAAGGCTGCGCCGCAACTGGAAGAGGCTGCACGCACGCTGGGAGCGTCGTCCTTCAGTGCGTTTTGTCGGGTGACGTTGCCGATTATCTTCCCGGCGCTAGGCGCGGCGTTTGCGCTGGTGTTTCTGGATGCGATGAAGGAGCTGACGGCGACTTTGCTGCTGAGTCCGACCGGGCTCAATACGCTGGCGACGGAAGTCTGGGCGCATACCGCGAATGTGGAGTTTGCGGCGGCGGCGCCTTATGCGGCGTTGTTGATATTGGTGTCGGGGTTGCCGGTCTATTTGCTTACGACTCGGATGTATCTGAGCCGCTGATATCGCCATCGCGAGCAAGCTCGCTCCCACATTTTGATTGGAGGTGTTCACAAATTTTGTGTCCACTCACAATCACTGTGGGAGCGAGCTTGCTCGCGATGACGCCAGACCAACCAACACAAATCTTAAGCCCTGAACTGCCCCAGGCTCGCCTTCAACTGCGCCGCCAAGCCATCCAGCACCTTGCCGCTGGCCGTGGTTTCCACCACCGCTTGAGCCGCTTTCTCAGCCTGCGCATGAATGGTCTCAACCCGACCGCGCACCGCTTGCGCGCCTTGCGCCTGATGCGCCGCTGCCTGCGTTGCCAGACCTATTGCCGCATGCACTTGCTCGACCGACGCCTGCACCGATTGCTGCAACCGCGCACTGTCACGCAGCACCAGCAAACCTTCACTGGCCTGACGCCCGGCCTGACCGATCGCGGCCACCGCCTCACGCGCTCCTTGCTGCAAGGCAACGATGTGCGCCTGAATGTCGCCGGTGGAGCTCTGAGTCTTGCTCGCCAGCGCCCGCACTTCATCGGCCACCACGGCAAACCCGCGACCGGTCTCGCCCGCACGCGCGGCTTCGATGGCCGCGTTGAGCGCCAGCAGGTTGGTTTGCTCGGCGATCCCGTGAATCACCGTCAGCACCACTTCAATCTGCTCACTCTGCTGCGCCAGCCGCTCGATGACTTTCGCCCCGGTGTCTACCTGCCCGGCCAACGCCTCGATCAGGCTGCCGACTTTCGCCGACGTCCGCGTGTTTTCATCCGTGGCCGAACGAATATCCACCACCTGCTGCAAGGCTGCCTGCATGGCATGACTTTCAGACTGGGCTTCGTCAGCCATTTGCGACAACGCACGCAGGCTCTCGGCCACTTCATCGCGCTGCATGCCCGCCGCTTTATCGGCCCCGGCATTGCGCAAAGTCATCGCGCCGATTTCCACGCCGGTACGCTGAGCTACATCGCCCGCTTCGCGCACGATCGGCTGCAACTTATCCACAAAGCGATTGACCGCCGAGGCCATGTCGCCGATTTCGTCCTTACTGTTGATCTGCACGCGCTTGGTCAGATCGCCCTCGCCCGCCGCCAGGTCGTCCATGGCAGCGATGAGCAATTTCAAGCGATTGACCACCCGACGACCCAGTACCACCGCGAGCAACAGCAGCACACCACAACCGACCAGCGCCAGGCCCATGCCGATGCGCCAGCGCAAAGTGCCCGCCGCTTCCTGAACAGTGCTGGTGGTGTTGGCTTGCATTTCAGAGGCCGTGGATTGCGCCGACTGCAAGCGCGCGCCCATCGCGGCTGCGCTATCAGCTGCGGCGCCCTTGAGGCTGTCGCCCACCAATTGATCACTGCTGGCGATCAGCGCCGAGAAGCGTTTGTCCAGGGCCGCCAGATCGGTTTCCACCGAGGCGGTCGAGACGCCCATCAAGACCTTGCCGATTTCCACGCCGTTAGGATTGATCGAGGCTTCGAGGTAATAGACCGATGGATCGTTCTTCGCCGCATCCAGCACCTTGTCCAGCGCCCGTTCGCCCTGGCCTTTCTCTAGCAGCGCCTTGTTGATCGGGTTCTCGCGGTTGAGGTATCGCGTCAGGTGCTGCCCCGTGGCGTCGTCGTAGACCACGAATAGCACGTTGGGATTACGCTGAGCCCGGCGGGCGAATTCGGACAGGGTTGGAACGTCGCTGTCCCACATGGCGCGGGGTGCGACCGAAGCCAAAAGCTGCGCCATATCATTGGCGGAGTCCTTCAGATCCGTCTCCAGCGTCGCACGCAGTTGTGCCTGCTCGTCTTTCAATCGCGAGGACAAGCCCGCCGTAAGGCGCTGACGCGTGCTGGTAGAGAGGCTGTCGAGGCTCGACGTGACTTCACGCCCTGCCTGCTCAAGTTCCCCGGAGAGTTTTTGACTGTCGGCACCCAGGCGCACACCCAGATCGGCTTCCAGCGCGGTCACTGTGCTCCGAGTCAAGGCAACAGCCACCAGCACCTGCACCAAAAGGGCGATACCAAGGGTAACGAACACAGGCCGTAATAGACGGCTTTGTAACAGTGAGAGAACGGCTGACACTTAGAATCCCTCTGCTTTAACGCCATTAAATTGATGGCACGCTAAAAGCGATGCACTTAATGAAGTTCACAGCAAGGGTCGTGCCGTCCGGCAGACAGATACGACAAAGGCCCCAAATGAGGGGCCTTTGTGTTTTACATCAACGACTTATTAAGCGAACGGGTGACGCAGAACGATGGTTTCGTTGCGGTCCGGGCCCGTCGAAATAATGTCAATCGGCGCACCGACCAACTCTTCAACGCGTTTGATGTAGTTGCGTGCAGCCTGTGGCAGCTCTTCCAGGGTCTTGGCACCGACGGTGGATTCGGTCCAGCCTGGCATCTCTTCGTACACTGGCTCCAGGCCGATGTAGCTGTCGGCGTCAGTCGGTGCGTCGATCACTGCACCATCCTGGTTCTTGTAGCCAACGCAGATGTTGATGGTTTCCAGACCGTCCAGCACGTCCAGCTTGGTCAGGCACAGGCCCGAGATGCTGTTGACGTCGATAGCGCGACGCAGGATGACGGCATCGAACCAGCCGCAACGACGGGCACGGCCAGTGGTAGCGCCGAACTCGTGGCCACGCTTGGCCAGGAAAGCACCCACATCATCAAACAGCTCAGTCGGGAACGGACCCGAACCGACGCGAGTGGTGTAGGCCTTGGTGATGCCGAGGATGTAATCCAGGTACATCGGACCAAAACCCGAACCGGTGGCGATGCCGCCCGCGGTGGTGTTGGAGCTGGTGACGTACGGGTAGGTACCGTGGTCGATGTCCAGCAGGGAGCCTTGGGCGCCTTCGAACATGATGTCTTTGCCAGCGCGACGCAGCTCGTGCAGCTCAGCGGTGACGTCGAGCATCATCGGCTTCAGCAGCTCAGCGTATTCCATGCACTCGTCGAGTGTTTTCTGGAAGTCGATCGCAGGCTCTTTGTAGTAATTGACCAGAACGAAGTTGTGGTAATCCAGCAACTCGCCCAGCTTGGCGGCGAAACGCTCGCGGTGGAACAGGTCACCGATGCGCAGGCCACGACGTGCAACCTTGTCTTCGTACGCCGGGCCGATGCCGCGACCGGTCGTACCGATCTTCAGCTCGCCACGGGCCTTTTCACGCGCCTGGTCCAGCGCTACGTGATAGGACAGGATCAGCGGGCAGGACGGGCTGATACGCAGGCGCTCGCGCACCGGTACGCCTTTCTCTTCCAGCTTGATGATTTCCCGCAGCAGAGCGTCGGGTGCAACCACCACGCCGTTGCCGATCAGGCACTGCACGCCTTCGCGCAGCACGCCCGACGGGATCAGGTGCAAGACGGTTTTTTCGCCATCGATCACCAGGGTGTGACCAGCGTTGTGGCCACCCTGGTAGCGCACTACGGCGGCAGCATGTTCGGTCAGCAGATCAACGATCTTGCCTTTGCCCTCATCACCCCATTGGGTGCCCAGGACTACGACATTCTTACCCATAACACTTGTCCTCATTCGCGCAAACTTGGTGCCGGCCGCGGCCGACAGGAAAACTCAAGAAGCCAGTGGCGATACTTGCCAAAGCCCGTTCTGCTGAATCAATTGCCGGTCGCAGTCCGCTTCACGGGCGGCGGCCAAAGGTTGCCCAGGCAACGCCTGAACGACACGCTGACCCTCACTGCGCAACTGGCAAACCTGCTGCCAGAGTGCCGCATCCGTACTGTCAGGCATCCAGATACCGCCAGACGGTAACTCGATCTCAGCACGCCCCAGGGTCACCAGGGTTTTCAAATCGGTAGAAAAGCCGGTTGCCGGACGAGCACGACCGAAGTCGGCACCGATGTCGTCGTAACGACCGCCCTGAGCAATGGACTGGCCAACACCCGGTACGAACACCGCAAACACCACACCGGTGTGGTAGTGGTAGCCGCGCAACTCGCCCAGGTCGAAATACAACGGCAACTCAGGGAAACGCGTGGACAGACGCTCGGCAATCGCCAGCAAGTCGTCCAGAGCGGCCAATACCGGCGCTGGCGCATTCGCCAGACGCTCACGGGCAGCGCTCAATACTTCACGGCCGCCACACAGGTCGACCAGCGCCCGCAACATGCCCGACAGATCGGCAGGCAAGCCTTCGGTCAAGGTAATGACCTCGTCGATGGCTTTACGTTGCAATGCATCGAACAGCTGTTGCTCGACTTCACCGGACAAACCGGCGGCGCGAGCCAGGCCACGGTAGATACCCACATGACCGAGGTCCATGTGCACATCCGGCACATCCGCCAGTTGCAGCATAGCCAACATCAGGCTGATGACTTCCACGTCGCTGCTCGGGCTGGCATCGCCGTACAACTCGGCACCCAGCTGGATCGGGCTGCGCGAGGACGACAAGGCGCGCGGTTGAGCGTGCAGCACGCTACCGGCATAGCACAGACGGCTCGGGCCTTCGCGACGCAAGGTGTGCGCATCGATGCGCGCCACTTGCGGCGTGATGTCAGCACGGAAACCCATCTGCCGGCCCGATTGCGGGTCGATGACCTTGAAGGTACGCAGATCGAGGTCCTGGCCCGCGCCGGTCAGCAGGGATTCCAGGTACTCGATATGGGGAGTCACGACAAACTCGTAACCCCAGCTCTGGAACAGATCCAACACCTGACGACGCGCGACTTCAATGCGCGCCGCTTCTGGTGGCAGTACTTCTTCGATGCCATCTGGCAGCAGCCAGCGGTCTACCGTTGCCATTACGCCATTCCCCTATGATCCGGGCGGCAAGCCTTTGGGCGAGCCTTGAGTGAAGCAGAAAATGATCGGCTCATGCGCACAAACCACGCGCATGAACAACGAGGCGAAAAGCCTGAAATCGGCTTCACCAACCACTTTCCTCGAAAAACCTGTCGAGTCATTCAACTCGGACGCCTGCATAAAAAACAGCAATCAAACGTGCAGACGCAAAAAAGCCGGGAATTTCCCGGCTGCCGCATCATACACACGTTTTCCCAAAGGATCACCCCGCCCGAGGTGTTAGCCGTCAGGCGGGGGATGATTCAGGTCAACGTCGTATCAAGGCTTGGCTTTTTCCAGGTAACGGAAGAAGTCGCTGCTTGGGTCCAGGACCATGACGTCGGATTTGTTCGCGAAGCTTTCACGGTAGGCACGCAGGCTACGGTAGAAACCGTAGAACTCCTGATCCTGGCCGTAGGCCTTGGAGTAGATCGCAGCCGCCTGGGCGTCACCATCACCACGAACCTCTTCGGATTCACGATAGGCTTCAGCCAGCAACACGCGGCGTTGACGATCAGCGTCGGCACGAATGCCTTCTGACAGTTCGTTACCCTTGGCGCGGTGCTCGCGAGCTTCACGCTCACGCTCGGAACTCATGCGCTCGAACACGCTGCGGTTCACTTCTTTCGGCAGATCGATGGCCTTGACCCGAACATCGACAACTTCGATGCCCAGCTCTTTTTCCGCCATCTTGTTCAGCGAAGCCGTGATATCGGTCATCAGCGCATCGCGCTCACCGGAAACCACTTCGTGCAGCGTGCGCTTACCAAACTGGTCACGCAGGCCCGATTCCAGACGACGGGAAAGACGTTCGTCAGCAATCTGCTTGAGGCCGGAAGTCGCGGTGTAGAAGCGCTCGGCATCTTTCACGCGCCACTTGGCGTAGGCATCAACCATGACGGCTTTCTTTTCCAGCGTCAGGAAGCGTTGTGTCGGTGCATCCAGCGTCATCAGGCGTGCGTCGAATTTGCGCACCTGGTTAACGTAAGGCACTTTCACATGCAGGCCCGGCTGAACATCTGCCTGGACCACACGACCGAACTGCAGCAGCACCGCACGCTCGGTCTGAGCCACGATGTAGAAGCAGTTCCAGGCAGCGATCGCCACGACGACGCCGACAATAAGGGCGATCAGCGATTTATTGCTCATCAGCGACTCTCCCTGGTACGTGCTTGCTGTTGCTGCAGATCGGCTGCACGCACATTCGCTTCATTGCTGGAGGCTGCCGCGCCGGTCACCGGAGTGCTGGTGTTGCGACCGCTTTCGACCATCTTGTCCAGCGGCAAGTACAGCAGATTGCTCTGGCCATTCTTGTTGCCGGTCACGAGAACCTTGCTGGTATTGCTGAAGACTTCCTGCATGGTGTCCAGATACAGACGCTGACGGGTCACTTCAGGTGCCTTGCGATACTCGCTCACCAGCTTGGTGAAGCGATCAGCCTCACCCTTGGCGCGCGAGACGGTTTCGTCACGGTAACCATTGGCATCTTCGATGATGCGCTGGGCCTGACCACGGGCTTCCGGCACGACACCGTTGGCGTAGGTTTCAGCCTGGTTACGCGAACGCTGCTCGTCTTCACGGGCGCGGATCACGTCATCGAAGGCTTCCTGCACTTCACGCGGTGCGGCTGCGCTCTGTACGTTGACCTGAGTGACGGTGATACCGGTGCGATAGGTATCCATGAAGCGTTGCAGACGCTCCTTGATCTCGCTGGCCATCAATTCACGACCTTCAGTCAGCACCTGGTCCATCGCGGTGGAACCCACCACGTGGCGCAAGGCACTTTCGGTCGCGTGCTGCAGGCTGATTTCCGGCTGATCAACGCTCAGCACGAAGTCCTGCAGATTGCTGATCTTGTACTGCACGGTCAGCGGCACTTCGACGATGTTCTCGTCTTCAGTCAGCATTTGACCTTGCTTGGTATAGGCACGCTCACGCGTGACGTTTTCCAGGTACTTGCGATCGATCGGCGGGAAATAGATGTTCAGGCCCGGGCCAACGGTTTCGTAGTACTTGCCGAAGCGCAGCACCACGGCTTGCTCCTGCTCGTCGACTACATAGACCGCGCTGTACAGCCACACGGCCGCCAACACGACCAGGCCGATACCGAGCAGACCGCCGAAGCCGCTACTCCTGCCCGAACCGCCACCGTCATCACCGCGTTTCTTACCACCACCGAACAACCCGTTCAGGCTTTCCTGCAGCTTTCGGAAGGCCTCGTCGAGATCCGGTGGTCCCTTGCGGTCGCCGTTATTGCGGCGTTTGCCACCCCAAGGATCCTGATTATTCGAGTTGCCACCCGGCTCATTCCAAGCCATAGCGCTCTCCATCTGATAAAGCAAAGACGCACCCACGGCGCGCCGACCAATGCTACAGAATGCCTGTCACCGCGGCACAACCGCTTTACCAGGCTTTTATTGCAAAGTGTGTTGCTCGATGAATTCCATCGGCTGCAGACCTTCGCGGCTCACCAGTCGATTCAACTCGACCCGCGGCAAGCGAACGGCCAGCAGGCTGATGCCTTCTTCGTCGTGTTCTTCTTTCTGCACCGCACCGAGTTCGAAAAACTGCGCACGCAGTCGAGCAAAACGTTGCGGCAAGCGCAAGGTGCCAACAAACAAATCACCGCCCAGCAACTCGGCAATGGCTTGCTCAAGCAATTCCAGACCACTGCCATCACGCGCCGACAGCCAGACCCGTTGGGGCTTGCCGTTTTCGTCGCGCTGGATTTGTGGCTCAACGCCTTCAAGTAAATCGAGTTTGTTATAGACCTCGAGGATCGGCAAGTCCTGGGCACCGATCTCGCCCAGCACCACCATCACCTGCTCGATCTGCAACATGCGATCCGGTTCGGCCGCATCGATCACGTGCAACAGCAGGTCCGAGTTGCTCGACTCTTCGAGCGTAGACCGAAACGCCTCGACCAGTTTGTGGGGCAAGTGGCGTATGAAACCCACCGTGTCGGCCAGGACAATCGGCCCCAGATCGTCGAGTTCCAGACGGCGCAAGGTCGGGTCCAGCGTGGCAAACAACTGGTCAGCCGCGTACACGTCGGATTTCGTCACGTTATTGAAGAGCGTGGATTTGCCGGCGTTGGTATACCCCACCAGGGACACGGTAGGAATATCCGCACGTGAACGGCCGCGTCGCGACTGTTCGCGCTGACTGCGCACTTTTTCCAGTCGGCCCTTGATCTGTCGCAGGCGAACCCGCAGCAAACGGCGGTCGGTTTCCAGCTGGGTTTCACCCGGGCCACGCATACCGATACCGCCACCCTGACGCTCAAGGTGAGTCCAGCCACGAACCAGCCGGGTGCTCATGTGGTCAAGCTGGGCCAGTTCTACCTGGAGCTTGCCCTCATGGGTACGGGCGCGTTGGGCGAAAATATCGAGAATCAGACCGGTACGGTCGATCACGCGACACTCGAAAACACGTTCGAGGTTACGTTCCTGACTGGGCGTGAGGATGTGATTGAAGATGACCAGATCTGCCTTTTCGGCATGGACCAGATCGCGCAGCTCCTCGACCTTGCCGCTGCCAATCAGGAATTTGGCGGTTGGCCGATGACGCGGCACGTTAAAAAACGCAACGGTCTCGGCGCCGGCCGAATTAGCCAATTCCTGAAACTCCTGCGGATCTTCGCGCGCCTCAGGGTCCTGTCCATCCAAGTGAACGAGGATTACTCGCTCACCACCACCGTGGCGCTCAAAGAACAAAGGAGACTCCTATCAGGCGTTACCTGGCTCAGCGTCACCTGCTTCGGATTCGGTTGCGCTAGGCAGACGAATTGGACGAACCGGCACCACTGTAGAGATAGCGTGTTTGTAAACCATCTGGCTGACGGTGTTTTTCAGCAGGATAACGAACTGGTCGAAAGACTCGATCGTGCCTTGCAGCTTGATCCCGTTGACCAGGTAGATGGAAACCCCCACTTTCTCTTTACGTAAAGTATTCAAGTAAGGGTCTTGTAGCGAATGCCCTTTTGACATGTGCCGCACTCCTTTAAGGATTCAATATAAAAAATAGGTAAACAAATGGCTTGTGGCCGTCACACCCCCAAGGATAGACGGCAAATGCAAGGACTCAGCTCAATATGGAGATGGTCCCAAGGTATTTCAAGGCGCGCGGCAGATTGTCGCAATCGAGGCTGTCCAACCAGTGTAAATCAGCCCAACTGCGCAGCCAGGTGAACTGGCGCTTCGCCAATTGGCGCGTGGCAATGATTCCACGCTCCTGCATCTCGGCTTGCGTCAGCTTGCCATCCAGGTAGTCCCAGACTTGTCGGTAGCCTACTGCACGTATAGACGGCAACCCGGCATGCAGGTCACTTCGCTTACGCAGGGCTACGACCTCGTCAATGAATCCCTGTTCCAACATATTCGTGAATCTTTGTTTAATTCGCTCGTGCAATACCTGGCGATTTGCCGGAGCAATGGCCAAGTTCGCGACAGTATAGGGCAATTGTTGCAGTCCCGAGGCGGCTGCTTCAGTACTTTGCGCAGATTGTCGCAACCTGAGTGCAGTCATGCTCTGACCACTGACGCGATAAACTTCCAGCGCTCGACTGAGTCGCTGCGGATCGTTCGGATGTATACGCGCCGCAGATTCCGGATCGATGACGGCCAATTGTTCGTGCAAGGCTTGCCAGCCAAGGCGTGCAGCTTCTTCTTCGATCTGTGCGCGAACGTCCGGATCGGCCGCCGGCATGTCTGCCAGACCTTCAACCAAAGCCTTGTAATAGAGCATTGTGCCGCCCACCAGCAGCGGAATTTTGCCCCGCGCGGTGATCTCGGCCATGGCTTCGAGGGCATCACGACGGAAATCGGCGGCCGAATAGCTCTCTGCCGGGTCGAGAATGTCGATCAATCGGTGTGGAAATTCAGCCAAAAGCTCTTTGGAGGGCTTGGCGGTGCCGATGTCCATGCCACGGTAGACGAGCGCCGAATCGACGCTGATCAACTCGCAAGGCAAGACTTTGGTGAGTTCGATGGCCAGGTCGGTCTTGCCGGCGGCGGTCGGCCCCATCAGGAAAATCGCAGGAGGGAGCTGGTTCATCAACGACCGCGCAAGAACAGTTTGTCCAGATCGTCCAGGCCCAATTGGGTCCAGGTCGGTCGGCCATGGTTGCATTGACCGCTGCGTTCGGTATTTTCCATGTCGCGCAGCAGACCGTTCATTTCCGGCAGGGCCAGGCGCCGATTCGCACGAATCGCGCCATGGCAGGCCATGGTGCCGAGCAATTCGTTCAAGTGCGCCTGAATCCGGTCACTGGTGCCGTACTCCATCAGATCCGCCAGAACGTCACTGACCAATCGATTGGCTTCAGCTTGCTTGAGCAAGGCCGGAATCTGCCGGATGGCCAGGGATTCCGGGCCCAGACGCTGCAATTCAAAGCCCAGGCGCTGGAACCACGCGACGTGCTCTTCAGCGCAATCGGCCTCACGCTGACTAACCGCCAGGGACTCCGGCACCAGCAGCGGCTGACCGCTCAGGCCTTCGCTGGCCATGGCGATTTTCAGGCGTTCGTACATGATCCGCTCGTGAGCGGCATGCATGTCCACCAGCACCAGCCCCTGGGCGTTTTCCGAAAGAATGTAGATGCCTTTGAGCTGCGCCAGTGCATAACCCAGCGGCGGAATGTCGTCCTGCCCGGCCGGCAGCGCGACCGCGTTCGCTTCTGGCAGCGGCGCAAAAAACTCACGGTAGGCGGCCTGAGCTTCAGCCACAGGCACACCCGATTGAGGCCGCGGCGAGTACTGATATTGATAACCGGCACCAGCGCCCGAGCCTGCCGGCGTATTGAACGACGGCTGAGCCTGAGGCTGCTCCAGCAAGGCATTGGCCGCCAGACGCATTTCGCCCTGTGGACCGAACTCGCCAGCATCAATGCCGGTCGGTCGAACGATGGCCGTCGCGACCGGCGCGGCCAGATGGTCTTCCGGCCGCACATCGCCCAAGGCGCGGTGCAGGGTGCCGTAGAGGAAATCGTGAACCATGCGCCCGTCACGGAAGCGCACTTCGTGCTTGGTCGGGTGCACGTTGACGTCCACGCCTGCCGGATCGACTTCGAAAAACAGCACGAATGTCGGGTGCCGACCATTGAACAGCACGTCGCGATAGGCCTGGCGCACCGCGTGGGCCACCAGTTTGTCGCGTACGGCACGGCCGTTCACAAAGAAATACTGCAAGTCTGCCTGGCTGCGGTTGAACGTCGGCAAACCGACCCAACCCCACAAATGCAGGCCATTGCGCTCGATCTCGATCGGCAGCGCCTGCTCGAGGAAACCCGAACCGCAAATCGCCGCCACACGCCGGGCACGGGCCGCGTCGTCATGGGCTTCGTGCAGGCTGAGGATGGTCTTGCCGTTGTGGCGCAGATGGAACGCCACGTCGAAGCGCGCCAACGCCAGACGCTTGATCACTTCTTGCAGGTGATCGAATTCGGTTTTTTCGGTTTTGAGGAATTTGCGTCGCGCCGGGGTGTTGAAGAACAGGTCGCGCACTTCCACCGATGTGCCCACCGGATGGGCCGCCGGCTGCACGCGAGGCGCCATGTCCCGGCCTTCGGTCTCCACCTGCCAGGCCTGATCGGCATCTTTAGTGCGAGAGGTGAGGGTCAGACGCGCCACCGAGCTGATCGAGGCAAGTGCTTCACCACGAAACCCGAGGCTCATGACCTGCTCGAGGTCCTCCAGATTGCGGATTTTGCTGGTGGCGTGTCGCGCCAGGGCCAGCGGCAGGTCATCGGCCGAAATGCCGCTGCCATCGTCGCGCACCCGCAGCAGCTTGACGCCGCCCTGCTCCACATCGACATCGATACGCCTGGCGCCGGAGTCGAGGCTGTTTTCCAGCAGCTCCTTGATCACCGAGGCCGGGCGTTCAACCACCTCACCGGCGGCAATCTGGTTCGCCAGTCGCGGGCTGAGCAGCTCGATGCGAGCCGTGTTGGTCAGCACCTGGTTCATTCTTTGGCCGCCAGTTCAGTGCCGGGGATGGTCAAGTGCTGACCGATCTTGAGCTCATCACTCGACAGGTTGTTGGCGCTGCGCAGCGTGGCCGGAGACACCTGATATCGCACGGCAATCATCGCCAGCGTCTCGCCGGGGCTCACTCGATGGTCACGCGGGCCTTGGGCGATCCCGCCGGAGTCGCGCAGCCAGGCGATGTAAGTGCCCGGTGGCGGATTCTGCTGGAAGAACTGGCGCACGCCGCTGCTGATCGAACGCGCCAGCGCTTGCTGGTGGTTCGCTGCGGCAAGCTTGGACGCTTCGTTGGCGTTGGAGATGAACCCGGTTTCCACCAGGATCGATGGAATGTCCGGCGACTTCAGCACCATGAACCCGGCCTGTTCCACGCGCTGTTTGTGCAGTGGCGTGACGCGACCGATGTTGCTCAAGACTTTCTGACCGACGTTCAGGCTGGAGGTCAGGGAAGCCGTCATCGACAGGTCGAGCAGCACGCCTGCCAGCATGCGGTCCTTGTCGTCGAGGCTGACGTTGCCGGCACCGCCGATCAAGTCGGAACGGTTTTCGCTGTCGGCCAGCCAACGGGCCGTTTCCGAGGTCGCACCGCGATCAGACAGGGCGAACACCGAGGCACCGAAGGCTGCGGCCGAAGGCGCGGCGTCGGCGTGAATCGAAACGAACAGGTCGGCGCCCTTCTTGCGGGCGATTTCAGTACGGCCACGCAACGGGATGAAGTAGTCGCCGGTGCGGGTCAGTTCGGCGCGGAAGCCTTTCATGCCGTTGACCTGACGCTGCAGTTCGCGGGCGATGGCCAGCACCACGTCTTTTTCACGCTGACCGCTAGAGCCGGAGGCACCCGGGTCTTCGCCGCCGTGACCGGCATCGATGACCACAATGATGTCGCGCTTGCCGGCCGGGGCTGGCGGCAGCTTCACCGCAGGCTCCACCGGCGTGACCGGTACCGGGGCGACCGTCGCGACGTTGGTCGGCGCCGGAATTGGCGCGGCGTCGGCGGCGTTGTCGAACAAGTCGACCACCAGGCGATTGCCGTACTGGGCGTTTGGCGCCAGGGTAAAACTTTTCGGCGTCACGGCTTTTTTCAGGTCGATGACCACTCGCAGGTCGGTCGGCGTACGTTGAGCCGAGCGCATGGCGGTGATCGGAGTGTTCGAGCTGTTGACGTTCAGCGGCGCCCCCAGAGTCGCGCCATTGATGTCGATGACCAGCCGATCCGGGGCGGTCAAGGTAAAGACACTGTGCTGGACAGGACCACTCAGGTCGAACACCAGTCGTGTGTTGTCCGGAGCCCGCCACAGGCGAACGCTGTTGACCTTCGTCTCGGCCACAGCGTCGACGGTCACCGCCAAAAACAACAATCCTACGGCAGCTACCATCGCGCGAAAGCGCATACCTAACCCCATCATTTAATTGGTTTCCAATGCCAAAGCGGCACACCACGACTCGCCACGCGAGCCCTGGGACAAAATTTTCAGCGAACGCCCGCCATCTTGCGGGCTAATGGTAATGGTCAGGTCGGGCTTTGGCAAAAAGCCTGCACCCTTTTCGGGCCACTCGATCAGGCACAACGCATCGTCTTCGAAGTAGTCGCGGATGCCGAGGTACTCCAGCTCTTCAGGATCGACCAGGCGATAGAGGTCGAAATGGAAGGCCCGGATGTCGCCAATCTCGTAGGGTTCGACCAAGGTAAACGTAGGGCTTTTTACCGACCCTTGATGCCCCAGCCCCCTGATGATGCCCCGGGACAGCGTGGTTTTCCCCGCGCCCAGATCTCCCTCGAGAAAAACCAGACCGTGCCCTTCGGTGGTTTGTGCGATGCGTGCGCCAAACGCGGTCATCGCCTCTTCATCAGCCAGGTACAGGGTTACTTCAGACACGGTGCTTGCTCCTCCAACAACTGACGAATGGCTGGAATCAGATCACTGGCCGCCAGCCCACGGCCCGATTTACCTTCTTGCGCGCCAGCATTGGCGTGCAGCCAGACGGCCAGGCAAGCGGCGTCGAACGCCTCCATGCCTTGCGCCAGCAACGCGCCGACCAGACCGGCCAGCACATCACCCAAACCGGCGGTGGCCATGGCCGGGTGCCCCTGATGACACAATGCCAGGCGCCCATCGGGACTGGCGATCAGGCTGCCGGCGCCTTTCAGCACCACGACAGCTGTGTATTTTTTGCTCAATGCGTGAGCCGCCGCAGGACGATCGGCCTGCACTTCGGCAGTGCTGATCCCCAACAAGCGCGCCGCTTCGCCCGGATGCGGAGTGATCACACAATCCTTGGGCAAACTCACGTGCTCTGTGGCCAGCAGATTCAATGCGTCGGCGTCCCAGACTTGCGGCAGCGGCGCATTGGCAGCCGCCGACAAAAGGCTGCGCCCCCAGGAAGCCTGACCTAAGCCTGGGCCGACAACCAGCACGGAAACCTTTTGCAGCAGTTCCATCAGCTGATTGGCCGACGAAGTGCCCAGCACCATGGCTTCGGGGATTCTCGCCAGCGCGGCCGGAACATGCTCACTGCGCGTCGCCACCGACACCATGCCCGCACCACTACGCAGCGCACTTTGCGCGCTCAGCAGGATGGCGCCGCCAAAGCCGCGATCACCGCCGATCAGCAATACATGGCCGAATTTGCCTTTATGGGAGGTTGGAGCCCGGCCCGCCAGACGCGGCAAGGAACTGGCCGTCAGGCGACGTGCACTGATGGCGACTCCGTTAAACGACTCGGCGGAGGCCTGCAGATCGTTGAACACCCACTCGCCGACCACGTCTGCAGCATCGCCGGTGAACAGGCCCAGTTTCAGGCCGATGAACGTCACGGTCAGGTCAGCCCGCACCGCAGCGCCGAGTATTCGGCCGGTATCAGCACACAACCCCGAAGGGATATCCACTGCCGCAACCGGCAGCCCGCTGCCATTGATCGCTGCGATGACGCCCGCGTAGGGTTCTCGCACCTCTCCCGTCAGACCGGTACCGAGCAAGGCATCCAGCACGATACCGCGCAACTCGGACTGTGCGCTCCAGGCTTGAACCGCGACACCTTCGGACACGGCCTCGGCATGGGCTAATGCCGCATCACCCTGCAAACGCTTGGGATCACCGGCCGCCAGCACCCGCACATGCCAGCCCGCACGTCGGGCCAGCACGGCCACCAGATAACCGTCGCCGGCGTTATTGCCGTGGCCGGCCACAACACTCAATTCGTTCGCCGTCGGCCAATGACGGACCAGCGCACGCCAGGTCGCCCGCGCCGCGCGCTGCATCAATTCGAAGCCCGGTGTGCCGGCCGCGATCAGGCTCGCATCGAGTGCTCGCACTTGCGCGGCGCTATACAGCGCGTCGGGTAAATCAACTTTAGTGTGCGGCATGCGTCTTCGGGCTCCGATGTCTGGCAGAATTATACGCACCTCAGCTCCGGTTTCTCTCGCCTCATGCCCGCAATTACCACAGACCTGCCCGCCCTCGCCCAATCCATCAAGGACTGGGGCCGCGAGCTGGGCTTTCAGCAAGTCGGCATCAGCGGCCTCGACCTGGCCGAGCATGAGCAGCACCTGGAGCGCTGGCTCGCGGCCGGCTACCACGGCGAAATGGACTACATGGGCGCCCACGGCAGCAAACGCTCACACCCGGAAGAGCTGGTGCCCGGCACACTTCGGGTGGTTTCCCTACGCATGGACTACCTGCCGGGCGACACTGAAATGGCCAAGCGCCTGGCACAACCGGAAAAAGCCTACGTCTCGCGTTATGCCTTGGGCCGTGATTACCACAAATTAATCCGTAAACGCGTGCAACAACTGGCCGATAAAATTCAGGCCGAGATCGGCCCGTTTGGTTTCCGCGCTTTCGTCGACAGCGCGCCGGTGCTGGAAAAAGCCATCGCGGAACAGGCCGGTCTTGGCTGGATCGGTAAAAATACCCTGGTCTTGAATCGCAAGGCCGGCAGTTACTTCTTCCTCAGCGAACTGTTCGTCGACCTGCCGCTGCCCGTCGATCCGCCACACAGCACCGAACATTGCGGCCGTTGCACCGCATGCCTCGACATCTGCCCGACCAACGCCTTCGTCGGCCCTTATGTACTCGACGCCCGACGCTGCATTTCCTACCTGACCATCGAACTGAAAAGCGCGATCCCGGAAGATTTGCGGCCACTGATCGGCAATCGGGTATTTGGCTGTGATGACTGCCAGATCGTTTGCCCGTGGAACCGCTTCGCCCGTCCGTCCGGCGAAAGCGACTTCAAGCCACGGCACAACCTGGACAACGCGGAGTTGGCAGAGCTGTTCATGTGGGATGAGGAGAAGTTTCTTAGTAGTACCGAAGGTTCGCCGTTACGCCGGGCGGGTTATGAGCGTTGGTTGCGAAACCTGGCGGTAGGCCTGGGGAACGCGCCGTCTAGCATTCCGGTGCTGGAAGCGTTGAAGGCCCGCAGGGATTACCCGTCGGAGTTGGTGCGAGAGCATGTGGAGTGGGCGTTGAAACAACACGGACTCCTGTAGCAGCTGCCGAAGGCTGCGTTCGAGGCCGAAGGACTCGCTTTGCAAGATTACGACTGCTTCGCAGCCGGACGCAGCCTTCGGCAGCTGCTACCAGAGGCCGCGCGATGTCAGGCTTCGTCGTTATAAACGAACTTCGGCATTTCCCAATGAAACCGGATCGCCAGCAAACGCAGCAGGAAGCCGCCAAACAGCGTGATCAAAATCGCCTGTTCACCCGGTAATTGCAGGTAAATGCAGAGCATGTAGCACCACGCCGCAGCGAACGAGACGCTGGCGTAGAGTTCGCGGCGGAAAATCAGCGGGATGTCGTTGCAGAAGATATCGCGCAGGATGCCGCCGAAAACCCCGGTGATCACGCCACTGACCGAAGCCACCAGCATGCCGTGGCCCATTTCCAGCGCGGTCATGCAGCCGATGAGGGTGAACGCCACCAGGCCCACGGCGTCGAGCACCAGAAACAGCGAGCGCAGGTGCCGCATCCAGCGTGCAGCGAAGACCGTGAACATCGCCGCCACCGAGGTCAGCACCAGGTATTCCGGGTGTTTGACCCACGTCAGCGGGTAGTGGCCGAGCAGCACGTCACGCACCGAACCCCCACCCAAAGCCGTGACGCAGGCAATCAGCACCACACCAAACCAGTCCATCCCGCGACGACCGGCAGACAGGGCACCGGTCATGGCTTCGGCGGTAATGGCGATCAGGTAAAGCATCAGCAACATGGCGGCGGTCCTTGCAGGAAGGCGCGCAGTCTAGCCATTTAGGGACGGCACCAAAAGAGGGCATTGCACATTCCGTGCAGCCCTCAATTCCATCAGAACTTGATGAAATGCTTGCGGTAATGCTGCAGCTCGGCGATCGATTCGCGGATGTCGTCCAGGGCCAGGTGAGTGCTGCCCTTTTTGAAGCTGTCGCGCACGTCCGGTGCCCAGCGTGCGGCCAACTCTTTAAGGGTCGAGACGTCGAGGTTGCGGTAGTGGAAGAAGCTTTCCAGCGATTTCATGTGGGTATAAAGGAAGCGACGATCCTGGCAGATGCTGTTGCCGCAGATCGGCGACTTGCCCTTCGGCACCCATTGTTCCAGGAAGGCGATGGTCTCGGCTTCGGCTTCGGCCATGCTGATACGGCTGTCGCGAACGCGTTGGGTCAGCCCGGAGCCGCCGTGTTGACGGGTGTTCCACTCGTCCATGCCAGCGAGAATTTCGTCGCTGTGATGGATGGCGATCACCGGACCTTCGGCCAAGGTGTTCAGGTCACTGTCGGTGACGATGGTGGCCATTTCGATGATGACGTCGGTATCAGGGTTCAGACCGGTCATTTCCAGGTCGATCCAGATCAGATTCTGCGGGTTTTGCATGTGTCGGCTCCTAGGCAATGCTGCGCAGTTTAGCCTAGGCAACCGGCGGGGCGTGCTAAACTCGCGGCCGTTTTACCTAATCGCTGCATTCTTGATACGGAACACCCATGGCCAAACGCCAACTCAATCGTCGTCAAAACTGGCGCATCGAAAAGATTCAGGGCGAACGCGCTGCCCGCGCCGCCAAACGCGAGTCCTCGGCTGTCGAGGCACTTGAGGGTGGCGATCTGGGTCCGGAACAGACGGGCCTGGTGATCGCGCACTTCGGTGTGCAGGTCGAAGTCGAAGCCCTCGATGGCGATTTGGCCGGCCAGGTGTTCCGCTGTCACTTGCGCGCCAACCTGCCGGCGCTGGTGACCGGCGATCAGGTGGTCTGGCGTGCCGGCAACCAGGGCATCGGTGTAATCGTGGCGCAACTGCCGCGTAAAACCGAACTCTGCCGTCCGGACAGCCGTGGTCAGCTCAAACCTGTAGCCGCCAACGTCGACATGATCGTCATCGTCTTCGCGCCACTGCCCGAGCCCCATGCCAACTTGATCGACCGCTATCTGGTCGCTGCTGAGCACGCAGGGATTCGTCCGCTGCTGTTGCTCAACAAGTTCGACCTGATCGACGAGCAGAACGCCCCGGCGTTGAATGCCTTGCTGGCGGTTTACCGCACGCTGGGTTACCCGGTGCTGGAAGTCTCGGCGCACCACGGCAATGGTATGGAGCAACTGCAAGAACAGCTGGACGGACGCATCAGCGTATTCGTCGGCCAGTCCGGCGTCGGCAAATCTTCGTTGGTCAACAGCCTGCTGCCGGAAGTCGAAGCCCGTGTCGGCCCGCTGTCCGAGTTGTCCGGCCAGGGCACTCACACCACCACTACCGCGCGGTTGTTCCACTTCCCCGGTGGCGGTGAGTTGATCGACTCCCCGGGTATCCGCGAATTCGGCCTGGGCCACGTCAGCCGTGCCGACGTCGAAGCCGGTTTCATCGAGTTCAACGACCTGATCGGCACCTGCCGCTTTCGCGACTGCAAGCACGACCGCGAGCCGGGTTGCGCCTTGCTCAAGGCTCTTGAAGAAGGCCGCGTGCAGCAGCAACGGATGAACAGCTACCGCTCGATCATCGCCAGCCTGCCCGAAACCAGCTACTAAACAGACGCGCCCGCTGCCTCGACACTGACGGGGCGGCGCGCCGCTTGTAGCATCCTACAAATATCCTCACCCTTTAAACGTCAGAGACTTCTGTAAGGCTCTTGCGCGCCTGTTTGTAGGGGAATTCTCTTTATCAATGCAGGTCTTGTTGCGACCACTCAAGTGCATACATTCGAGCCCTCTTCGCATTTTGGCGATACCGAGGGATACCCATGCAAACCTATCATTTGTTCATCAGCCATTCGTGGAATTACCCCCACGCCCACGACAACCTCGTGCGGCTGCTCAACGCTAAACCCGGCTTCACCTTCAAAAATTTTTCGGTGCCGCCGGACAACCCGATCATCGGCGCGAAAACCGACAAACAGCTGGAAGAAGCCATCGAAAACAAAATCCGCCCCTGCTCGGCAGTGCTGATCATGGCGGGGATGTATTCGACCTACAGCAAGTGGATCAACAAGGAAATCGAGATCGCCAGGCGAATGGGCAAGGTGATCATTGCGGTGAAGCCGTTTGGTGCGGAGCGGATTTCTACCGTGGTGCGCCGGGCAGCACACGCGGAGTGTGCGTGGAACACCAACAGCATCATCAGTGCCATTCGCACTCACGCGGCGGGCTGAACCATGCGCAAAGGATTGTTCATCGGCATTAATAACTACAGCCATGTTTCGCAATTGAGTGGTTGCAACAACGACGCGATGGCCATGGCTTCGGTGCTGAAAACCGACGCCAATGGCGATCCGAATTTCAAGAACCTGGTCCTGACCTCCGCCGAAGATTATCTGAGCCGTGAAAAGCTCGAAGGGCATATCCAGGAATTGTTTTCAGGCGATTGCAGCGTTGCACTGCTGTACTTCGCCGGTCACGGCAACTTCGACGTCGATACGGACGAAGGCATGCTGATCCCCCAGGACTACAAATCCGCCAAGGATGGAATTCGCATCAGCGACATCCTGAACTGGGCGACCAAAGCCGTAAAAATCAAAAACAAAGTAATTATTCTCGACTGCTGCCAGGCGGGCTCGGCGGGCGAAGTGCGGGCGCTACGCAGCGAAAGCAGCATGGTGTGCGAAGGCATGACCATCCTCACCGCTTGCAAAAAGGAAGAGCCGGCGATGGAAGGCGCCAACCATGGCGTCTTCACTGGGCTGTTGCTGCAAGCACTGCACGGCGGCGCCGCGAACATATTGGGAAAGATTACCCCCGGCAGCCTCTATTCATTTGTCGACAACGCTCTCGACGCATGGGAACAGCGCCCGGTGTTCAAGACCAATGTGTCGCAGTTCATTTCATTGCGAGAAGTCTCGCCGCTGATCCCCAAAGAGATTCTGCGCAAACTGCCCGACTGGTTCAAAGAGGCGGAATCAATATTCGCCCTCGATCCAAGCTACGAACCTACCGAAGCCACGTTCAACCCAGAGCACGGCGAAGTCTTCTCCCAACTGCAAAAGTGCAACCGCCACAGCCTGATCGAACCGGTAGACGCCGAACACATGTACTACGCCGCCATCTACTCCACCGGCTGCCGCCTGACCGCCCTCGGCGCCTATTACCGCGAACTCGCGATCAAAGGACATTTCTGATGCCCGTATTCATCAGCTACCGCCATAGCGATCGGCCCCACGCCATCGCCATTAACACCCGTCTTATTCAAGCCAACATCAAGACCTATTTCGACGTGCTGGATCCGGAATCACAAACCACTGACGACATCACCGGGGTCATCACCCGCAACATCACCGCATGCACGCACTTGCTCGCCGTGATTTCGGAGAACACCGCACAGTCCTGGTGGGTGCCGTTCGAGATCGGCGAAGCGACCATCAGCAATCGCCGCATCTGCTCGTACCAGGTTGGCCCCAGCGCTTTACCGTTGTACCTCGACAAATGGCCGAAACTGAGCGGCGATACGGACATCAATTTTTTCATTGATGCTTATCGTGAGGAGGTGATAACCAAACGCTCGATAGGACTGGAATCGATCAGTGAGTCGGTTCGCGGTATTTACAAAGGAAATGCAGATCTGTTCCACGACCAACTCAAGAACCGCATCCGACGCGGTTTCTGACCAGGTGCAAAAAAGCCGCGATGATCGCGGCTTTTTCATTTTCAGCGTACGGCTTTTTCCAACTTCCAGCCCAGGGCATCCAAGGCGTCACAGCCATCCTGAATCAACATGTGCGCAGCATTGGCGAAATGCTCCAGGTCGTGTCCTTCGGCGTCTTTGACGCACAGGCAGGTGACGCTGTTAAGCAGATTTCGCGCGGCGTTGAGTCGGTGGACGGCGGTTTCAAGAAGATCGGAAGCCCGGGCTTCGGTGTCGATGTACAGCGTCGGGCCGACGCTGAAATTGCCTTGGAGCGGGTGGTATTTGGGCACGGTATGAATTCCTTCTGAAAGATGAAACTCCCACCCTTTTCGCGGCTAATCGAATGGAGTGGCAGCTGTACGTGGGTTAGCCGACCGGTCAGAGGAACCCGGCACACCCGAAGGTGTCCCACGCACAGCCACCATAGACAGATATGTCAGGCAGCAAATAGCGCCGCGATTATACGGGCGCTCGTGCATTCCTCTCAAACGACCGGCTAAGGTCCGTCACCGATTCGTCGGCGACGGACAAACTATAGGCGAGCCTTAAGCGAAGAAAAACCCGGTTTATACGTCTCGGAGACTTCCTACACCTTTCTCGGACATGCCCTCATTCCTTGATTTTTACCGCAATCGGTCGGACTTAAATTCATTCTTGCAGGCACAAAAAAGCCGACATCGCTGTCGGCTTTTTTGTGGGTCACTGCTTCGGCGGTTCCGCCGGCTTCGGCGCCGGGTTATCGAACAGGTTCAACCGCTCACGAAGCTCATGCGCCGGCAACGGTTCCTTATCCGCCGGCAACGCATTCGGATCGGCTGGCGTGGCGGGCACTTCGCCCGGGCCGCCCTGCCCTTGCGTTGGTGTTTGCTCCGGCGCAGGTTCCGCACCTTGCGAACCTTCGATGGCACGTTGGGCTTTCTTGGTCAGCACCACGATGTCGATACGGCGATTGATCGGATTGAACGGGTGCTCGCGATCGAACAACGCCGACGAGGCATAACCGACGACCCGCGCCACCTGAGTATCCGGATAACTACCCGCGACCAGCGCACGACGTGCAGCGTTGGCACGGTTGGCCGAGAGCTCCCAGTTACCAAAGTCACCGGTGCCCGTGTACGGCTTGGCATCGGTGTGGCCGCTGATGCTGATCTTGTTCGGCACCGCTTTAATGGTGTCGGCCATGGCCAGCAGGATGTCTTCGAAGTACGGCTTCAGACGAGCACTGCCGGAGTCGAACATCGGCCGGTTTTCGGCGTCCACGATCTGGATGCGCAAACCGTCCGGCGTGATTTCGAAACTGATCTGGTCTTTGAATTTCTTCAGCTGCGGGTTCTCTTCAACCTTGGTCTGCAGCTCTTGCAGCAACAGCTCGAGACGTTCCTTCTCGACCTGCTCGGCCATGCCTTCAACCTGCTCGGCGTCGATGGTCACCTTGTCTGGCTGCGGCTGGGATTTCACCTCGGGGTTGAGGGTGTTCTCCGGCGCCAGGGTCGGCGTGCCGCCCAGGTCGATGATGTACGGCGTGCCGCTTTCGGAAAAGCCGACCGGGTCCTTGAAGTAACCGGCGATGGCGATCTTCTGTTCAGGCGTTGCGGTGGACAGCAGCCACAGCACCAGGAAGAACGCCATCATCGCCGTCGCGAAGTCCGCGAAGGCGATTTTCCAGGCGCCCCCGTGATGCCCGCCGGCGATGCGCTTGACGCGCTTGATGATTATCGGCTGGTTATTTTCCATGACTTAGCGACCGCGAACCGCTTGTTCCAGCTCAGCGAAGCTAGGACGGTGCGCCGGGTACAGAACCTTACGACCGAACTCTACCGCCAGCGATGGCGGCATGCCGGAAGCGGAAGCCACCAGCGAGGCCTTGATGGCTTCGTAGACGTTCAGTTCTTCCTTGGCATCGTGGGCCAGGGAATGGGCCAGCGGACCGAAGAAACCGTACGCCGCGAGAATACCGAAAAAGGTACCGACGAGTGCCGCACCGACGTGCAGGCCGATGGATTTCTGATCGCCTTCACCCAGGGAAGCCATGGTCACCACGATACCGAGTACCGCCGCGACGATACCGAAACCAGGCATGGCGTCGGCAATACCGTTCACCGCGTGGGATGGATGCTCGAGGTCTTCCTTGAGGCTGTAAAGCTCCATGTCGAACAGGCCTTCAAGCTCATGGGGAGCCATGTTGCCGGAGGACATGATGCGCAGGTAATCGCAGATGAACGCGGTCATGCGTTCGTCTTTGAGCACAGCCGGGTACTTGGCGAAAATCGGGCTCGCAGCGGCATCTTCGATATCGCCTTCGATAGCCATCATGCCTTCGCGGCGGCTCTTGTTGAGGATCTCGTAGATCAGGCCCAGCACTTCCAGATAGAACGTGTGGTTGAAACGCGAACTGAACATGCCCAAGGATTTCTTGAGCACGTGCATGGTCATGTATCCGGGGTTGGCCTGCAGAAATGCACCGAGTGCCGCACCACCAATAATCATCACCTCGAAGGGCTGAATCAGGGCGGCAATTTTGCCGTGGGAGAGCACGTATCCGCCGAGCACGCTCGCGAATACGACGATGATGCCGATTAATTTAGCCATAGGTAGGAGAGCACTTACTGAGTCGGGTTCAAGGTCATATTCGGAAGTTAAAAAATCTCTTCTTCTACTTATCGGCAAAACTGCGCCAGACTATAGCCAGTTCAGGCGAAAAGCCAATTTGGCCCGCTCCGGGCATAGGTAATGCAGACGATGATCGCGTCCAACCATGGCTAACGAAACGAACGTTCCAACTCCAAAACCAACCACTCTCGAAGGCTGGGTCAAGCTTCTCGATGGCGTGCGCCTGCCGGTTCCGCAAGCCAGTCATGACCGTGTCTGCAAGGCCATCGCCAACAGCCGCAGCTCCCTGCGCGATATCGCCGAACTGATACAGGACAGCCCCGCGCTGGCCTTGTGCGTGATTCGCGAAGCCAATCGCCACACCCATGGCAGCATGACCGAGCCTGCGGAAAACCTTGAGGTGGCGATCAATCGCCTCGGTTTGAAGCGCACCGAAGAACTGCTTGCCCGCCTGCCTGCCGAACCTCAATCCGAAATCCCGGTTGGCCTGCGTCAGCTGCAGCTGATCAGCCAGCACGCGACCCAACAGGCCAACGGTTTTTTCGCCAGTCGCCTGGCGCGGCTGTGGCAGGACATCCACTGGGGCAGCCTGCTGTTTCTCTCGCCGCTCTGGCCGATGGCGTTGACCCATCCGCAGCTGCTCGAAGAATGGGAGCTGCGGGTCATCCATAAAGGCGAGTCGGCGCGCAAAGTTGAAAAGCAATTGTTCGGCGCTCGCCTGCTGGATATCTGCCTGGCGCTCGTGGACATCTGGCGCCTGCCGATCTGGGTGCAGCAGGGTTATCGGCTGCTGCTCAACGAGCAGCGTGAGCTGGTGAAAGTGCTGCGCATCGCGCGCGACAGCGATCATCCATTGCGCCAGCAGAACCGCCTCGATGACGATCCGACCCTGCGCCGCTGGCTCAATCAGCCGGCCAACACGGTGCTGCTGGCCAACGGACTGGCGCTGTCGGCACAACAGGCCTGGGACAGTCCGCACAGTGAGCGCTGGCAGTACCTGACCAGCCTTTACCTGCAAATGCCGATGGACGACGTGCAGCAGCAGTTGCACCAACAGGCCGCCAACAGCGCCCGCCATCATGCGATGCCAGACCTTTGGCACCCGGCCGTGTCGCTGATCTGGCCGTGGGGCATGAACCGCGTTCACGCAGGCTTGCTGCCGGCCCCGGCACCGACTGCCGAAGACCTGGCGAAATGGCGCAAACAGTGTGCCGAGTTGCTGGTCGAGCCGAGTCGCTTCACCAATGCCATGCACTTGACCACGTCTGCCCGGGACGCTTTGGTTGCGTGCGGCATGCGTCGGGTGATGATCCTGATGGCCGACCGCACCCATGACAATCTGCGAGTGCACCAGACGGCCGGGCTGCCAAAAGAAGTGGCCGGTCTGAACTTCGCCGTCAGCCAGAGCACCGTGCTGCAACGTCTGCTCTCGCAACAAGCCCAAGTGCGCCTGACACCCGCCAACAACGCACAATTCTCAGCCCTGTTACCGGCCAGCCTGCGCTCACAGTTCGGCGGCGAACACTTGCTGCTGCGCTCACTGGTCAATAATGGTCGGGTGATCATGATTGTGGTGGCGGATCAGGGCGGCGGGCCGTTCTCGGAAATCACCGTGCAAGCCTTCGGCAAAACCGGACAGTGCATCGAAAAGGCACTGCACAGCTTTAGTCACCGCGGCCAATGACGCTGCTATACAATCCTCCCCTTTGTGTTCTGGAGACCTCACATGTCTGACTTCTCTGGCTTGCCGCTGGTCATCGAGCCGAGCGACTTGCTCGCCCGTCTCGACTCCCGCGAACTGATTCTGGTGGACCTGACCAGCAGCGCCCGCTATGCCGAAGGGCATATCCCTGGTGCGCGTTTTGTCGATCCGAAACGCACGCAACTCGGTCAGGCACCTGCGCCGGGACTGATGCCGCCGCAAGCGGCACTCGAAGCGTTGTTCGGTGAGCTGGGACACAACAAGGACGCGGTCTACGTGGTCTATGACGACGAAGGCGGCGGTTGGGCCGGGCGCTTTATCTGGCTGCTGGATGTCATCGGCCACAGCAAGTACCACTATGTCGACGGCGGCCTGAAGGCCTGGCTGGCAGAGGGCTTGCCCATGTCGATCCAGATCCCGGCTCCGGTCGGCGGCCCGGTTGCGTTGACCTTGCACGACGAACCCACTGCCACCCGCGAGTACCTGCAAAGCCGTCTCGGTGCCGCCGACCTGGCAATCTGGGACGCGCGTGGGCCGCTGGAGTACTCCGGCGAGAAAGTCCTGGCGGCCAAGGCCGGGCACATTCCCGGCGCGGTCAATTTCGAATGGACCGCGGGCATGGATCAGACGCGCAACCTGCGCATCCGCACCGACATGCCGCAGATCCTGGAAAAGCTCGGGATCAGCAAAGACAAAGAAGTGATTACCCACTGCCAGACTCACCATCGTTCTGGCTTCACCTATCTGGTGGCCAAATCCCTCGGTTATCCGCGGGTCAAAGGCTACGCCGGTTCCTGGGGCGAATGGGGCAACCACCCCGATACCCCCGTAGAGATTTAAGGTTTTTAAGGACAGTTAATGAATAAGCGTTTGTTTATCCTCAGCCAATACCTGCTGCCCCATCACCTGCTGTCGCGACTGGCCGGCTGCATTGCCGAATGCCGCGTGCGCTGGTTCAAAAACGCGTTTACCGCCTGGTTCGCCAAGCGTTATCAAGTGGACATGTCGCAGGCACTGGTCGAAGACCTGACGGCCTACGAGCACTTCAATGCGTTCTTCACTCGCGCCTTGAAGGACGGCGCTCGCCCGCTGGACCAGACGCCAGGCGCGATTCTCAGCCCGGCCGACGGCGCGGTCAGCCAACTTGGCCCGATCGAACACGGTCGCGTGTTCCAGGCCAAGGGCCACAGCTTCAGCGTGCTGGAATTGCTGGGCGGCGACGCTGCCAACGCAGCGCCGTTCATGGGCGGTGATTTCGCGACGATTTATCTGTCGCCGAAGGACTACCACCGCGTGCACATGCCGCTGGCTGGCACCCTGCGCGAGATGGTCTACATCCCGGGCCGGATCTTCTCGGTCAACCAGACCACTGCCGAAAACGTTCCGGAACTGTTCGCCCGCAATGAGCGTGTGGCATGCATTTTCGACACCGAGCGCGGTCCGATGGCCGTGGTGTTGGTGGGCGCGATGATCGTTGCGTCGATCGAAACCGTTTGGGCCGGGCTGGTCACGCCGCCAAAACGCGAGCTGAAAACCTTCCGCTACGACGAAGCTGCCCGTGCGCCGATCCATTTGGAGAAAGGTGCAGAACTGGGTCGGTTCAAACTGGGTTCGACCGCTGTCGTGCTGTTCGGGCCTGATCAAGTGAAGTGGGCTGAAGAGCTGTCGGCCGGTTCGCCGGTGCAGATGGGCCAGGGCATGGGTCTGGCAAAAGCCTGATCCCCTGATCCGACCCCGCGAACGTCTTCGCGGGGTCGGACATTTCGGTGGTGCCGTTACTCTATCTGTCCTCGGAAGCCGATCGGCCCTTCGTTGGCGTAGGTATTGGTGCCACTGAGGTTTTTCCCTCCATCGCCGGAGGTCACGCTCAACGCCACAACGTTCTGATTATCCCGGCCTCCGATGACCCATTTGCCACCCGGATGCCACGGGGCATCGTTGCCGCCCCACTGATTTTCAACGTTGTACTGGTTCTGGCCCGTGCGCTGAGCCTTGAAGCCAATGGGACCTTCACCCGCATACGTCATGGTGCCGGTGAAACTCTTCCCGCCATCGCCCGATTTGATCTCGATCGCGACAACGTTCTGGTTGTCCCGCGCGCCTAGCGTCCAGTCTCCGCCCGGATGCCAGGGTGCCGAACTACCGCCCCATTGATTTGCCACTACATATCTAGACATAAACTTCATCTCCTTGAAGTTACAAAGAGACCTGCCCTGCGTAGGCAGCAGGCCGTACGACTGTGCGTATCCAGTCGCACGACTGTCAGATTAGTAGTACGCCCGGAGGGCACTCGACTGACAGACAAACGGTATAAATCCATAGCTGCTACAGTCAGATCATTCACTGCCCATTTACCGCTTGGAGTTTTTCCACGGCATGGATGAGACCAGCCCCCACCTCCTGCTACGCGCGCCGATCCCGACGCAGTTGCGCCTGTCGTTCTGTGAAGCCACCCCGCGTGATCTCAAGCGCTGGATCGCCAATCTACCCAAAGCCAACATCGGCGAAACCGCTCGCCAGCTGTATCAAGGCCTGAGCGAACTCAACCAGCTGCTCACGCCCAGCGACAATCGCCTGCAATTGCTCGAACTGCTGCGGCCCGAGGTGTATTACGTCTGCAAACACCTTGAGCAGCATTTCCTGCATCAGTCGATTGTGCTCGACGAGCGTTCGCGCAAGATCGCCAACCTTTGCCAGGCACTGCAAAGTCACTTGGCCGTTGGCTATAAACAGATCGTCGTGCACATCACACCAAAGCTCAGCAAGGACCATGCGCCGCTACTGACCCAGGCGCTGCAACGGGCGATCCATTGCCTGAACGGGCCGCTGATTCGCGCCACCAAACTCTATTGCCCGGTGCCGGAGGGCCTGTGGCTGGAGCTGCATGAGCTATACCGGATCGCCTGTGCGCACCGGCTCCAGCACACGAGCCTGCGCGATGAGCTGGCCAGCCAGACGCAAAACCTGAGCATCGAACAGACTTACGTGGTCGCCTTGCTGCTGGGCGCCTCACGCTGCAACCAACTGCGCCAGCACCAGATTGCCCGGGTGGCCGAGGTGCTGGAGCCCTGGAGCCAATGGATCAAGCTGCAACCCGACAAACCGGCCACCGGGCTGTTTGCCGTCGCGCCAGACCTCGACACCGGACCGCGTTACCGCACCAAGTTCCGGGCCGAGCAGCAAGAGCGCTTATTGGGGATCGATCCGCAGCCGTTGGTCGCGGCGATTGAAGCTCATTTGCAAAAAAACGACAGTCCATCACCGCTGCCCGTGCCAGCAGAATTAAGCCTGGATACGTTGCAACACCTTCATGCCGCCTGGGGCCAGACTGCCGAGCGCAGTTTCCAGCGCACCGTCGGCCAAGGCACGCTGACCCTGTGCATAGGCATGAGCGCACTGCACTTTTATCTAGGTGGGCAACGCTCATTCAGCGACATCCTGAAAAACCCCGGCGCCCGGCCTGCACAGTTTTCGGTAACGTCAGTGGCCGGCCGGGAAAAGGACCAATGGCACCAGGCCTTCGACGCCGCTCCCCAAGGCAATGCAGACGCTTTATTGCCCTACGAAGAGATCGAATACCCGCAGCTTCAGAATGACGACAGCCACGAGGCATCCGACCGCAATCAGCACTTCCCGACCCATGTCCTGTCAGTGGTCAATCACAGCCCCGGCGGTTACTGCCTGGCCTGGCCCGGCGCTGTGCCGGCCGAGTTACAGGCGGGTGAGATGGTCGGTATCGAGGATTCTACCGGGCAGGGCTGGAGCATCGCGGTGGTGCGCTGGATCCGCCAGGTGCGCGGCGGTGGCACGCAGATGGGCGTCGAGCAGGTTGCGCCCTTCGCCGAGCCTTGCGGCCTGCAACTGGTGCGCACCCGTGATGACCACAGCCAATATTTACGCGGTCTTTTGCTACCGGAGATCAGCGCCATCGACCTGCCCGCCACGCTGCTTGCCCCGCGCCTGCCCTTTCAGGAAGGCAGCAAAGTGCTGATCAACACCAACGGCCAGGAACGCCGAGCCGGGCTGGATCGGCGAGTGGCGAGTACCAACAGCTTTAATCAGTTTGCTTATCGCTCGCTGGAGACCGCCAGAAACGACAACGCCGCGGTGAGCGGCGTGGTCAGTGCAGAGGAGGATTTTGATTCATTGTGGAAAACGCTTTAACCGGGGGCTACAAAAGCAAAAGATCGCAGCCTGCGGCAGCTCCTACAGGGAAACGCATATTCCTTTGTAGGAGCTGCCGCAGGCTGCGATCTTTTGATCTTTCTTAAAGTTGCCCGTCGCGATCCCGGAAGCCCAGCAGATACAGCACGCCATCCAGCCCCAAGGTGGAAATCGCCTGCTTCGCCGACTGCTTGACCAGCGGCTTGGCGCGGAACGCAACGCCCAACCCGGCAATCGCCAGCATCGGCAAATCGTTGGCGCCGTCGCCGACCGCAATGGTCTGCTCCAGACGCAAACCTTCCTTGTGCGCCAGCTCCTTCAGCAGATCCGCCTTGCGCTGCGCATCAACAATCGGCTCGACCGCCACACCGGTGACCTTGCCGTCGACCACTTCCAGTTCGTTGGCGAACACATAGTCGATGCCCAGCTTGGCCTGCAATTGCTTGGCGAAATAGGTAAAGCCGCCCGACAGGATGGCGGTTTTGTAGCCCAGACGCTTGAGCTCGGCGAACAGGGTTTCGGCACCTTCGGTCAGGCGCAGGGAGGTGCCGATGGAATCCAGTACGCTGACGTCCAGCCCTTTCAACAAGGCCAGGCGTTCCTTGAAGCTGGCGCGGAAGTCCAATTCGCCGGCCATCGCCCGCTCGGTGATCGCAGACACCTGATCGCCCACGCCGGCAGCCTTGGCCAGTTCGTCGATGACTTCGGCTTCGATCAGCGTCGAGTCCATGTCGAACACCGCCAGGCGACGGTTACGACGGAACAGCGAATCTTCCTGGAAGGCGATGTCGACGTTCAGTTCCTGCGCGACACTGAGGAATTCTGCCCGCAGCGCTTGCGGATCAGCCGCTTCACCACGAACGGAAAACTCGATGCAGCCCTTGCCCTGATCAGCCGGCGTGTCCAGCGGCATGCGCCCGGACAGACGATCGATGTGGTCGATGTTCAGGCCGTATTTGGCGGTGATCGAACTCACGGCCTGCAATTGCCCGGCGGTCACTTTGCGGGTCAGCAGGGTCACGATGTGGCGTTTCTTGCCCTGATTGCCGACCCACTGCTGGTAATCCTCTTCGGACACCGGCGTGAAACGCACCTGCTGATCGAGTTTGTAAGCCGTGAACAGGATGTCCTTGAGCACCGACTTGCCTTGCTCGGTGTCAGGAATTTCAACCAGGATGCCGAACGACAGGGTGTCGTGGATCACCGCCTGACCAATGTCGAGAATGTTCACACCACCCTGGGCCAGAACGCCGGTAATGGCCGCAGTCAGACCCGGACGGTCGACTCCCGTGATGTTTATCAGGACGATTTCGCGCAAGGCGCACCCCCGCAGGTGGAAAAAAACCGCATTCTACCCACATTCAGTGACCATCGGGCACCGTGAGCGCTTTGACGGTCTAGGGCCTGTCGCTATACTGCGCGTCAACTTCACGGACAAAAGAGCCGAGCTCAAGTGAACCGGCCCACGCCAGTAAAAACCGATAACTTCTTTCTGCTGATCTTCCGTGCACTGCGCCACCGCCGTGTACCGATTGCATTGCGCATCGCCAGCCATAACGTGATCCTGGTCGCTCTGGCCCTGGTGATCTATGCCTGCGTGATGGGTTTGCAGTTCAAGCAGGCCATGCACGAGCAGGCAGATGCCCTGGGCGAAAGCCTGACCACGCAGACTGCCACGTCCGCCACGGAGCTGTTGGTGTCCAACGACATCCTCAGCCTCAACGTGCTGCTCAACAACCTGACCAAAAACAAGCTGGTGGCTCACGCTGCCATCTACAGCGTGGATAACCGCATCCTCGCCGAAGCCGGTCAGCGCCCCAAGCATAGCCTGCTGGGCGAAGCCGAAGGCATGTACCAGAGCAAGATCACTTTCCAGGACGTGACCGCCGGGCAACTGCGCATCAGCCTGGACATGGATCAGTTCCAGCAGCCGATGACCATCAGCCTGCAAAGCATGGGCATTTTGAGTGCGATTCTGCTGGCGCTATCCCTGGCCTTGAGCCTGCGCCTGGGTCGGCACATCTCCACGCCGCTGCTGCAATTGCGGGTGTGGCTGCGCCATATCGACGAATACACCCCGGCCACCGAGCGTCAGGATGAGATCGGCGATCTGGCTCGCCAGCTGCACGCCGACTTCGCGCCAGAGCCCGCCGAGCCGGAACCCGCTCCTGAGCCTGAATACGACGAAAGCGACTACGAAGACGCGGACGATAACGAGCCAACCTTCGAAGTGCGCAATTTGCGTGACCCGAGTTTCGATGAATCCAAGCCTGTGGCCGGCCTCAAACCTGCGCCACGGCGCATTGTCAGCACCGTTGAAGACGATGATGACGACGATGCATTTGCCGACTTGCGTGATGAATCAGCGTCGACCGCGCCGAAACCGGTAGCAAAACCACAACCATCGAACGTGCCGCAGCACAGCGCGGTGCTGGCCGTGCAACTGGGCGCTCAGGATCAGCTGCGTCGTCTGCCCCGCACACGCCTGGAAGAACTGCTCAAACGCTATCGCGACTGCCTCGATCAGGCCGCCTCGCTCTACCAGAGCGAGCTGCACACCCTGAACGATGGCAGCACGCTGATGCTGTTCCACACCGAAGACAGCGGCGACGACTACCTGACCAACGCCATCTGCTGCGGTGAATTGTTGCGTGCCTTGGGCCATCAGTTGCAGATCGAAGTCGCTGACAGCGGCATCACTCTGCAATTGCAGTTGGGCCTGACACTGGGTGACGAACTGTTCGGCCTGAGCCAGATTGATCTGCTGCTGACCGAAACCGCTCAGGATGCGCTGGCCCTGTCGCAACACAGCCGCAATCTGTTGCTGGTGGAGCGCAAGATCGGTGACGACGCGCTGATCCGCCAACGCGCACGAATCCGACCGATCGCCAGCCCTGAGGGTGCGTGCTGTGTGGAGCGACTGATGGAGCCTTATCCATCGATGCTTGAGCGGCAACTGGCGCGGATGCATGAGCGTCGGGCGTAAATCTTAGCCCCGCAATAACGAAGCCCGCAGGTGATCACTCGCCTGCGGGCTTTTTGTTGCCTGTTTGGGCCTCATCGCGAGCAAGCTCGCTCCCACATTGGATCTGCGTTGCTCACAAATCCCCTGTGGGAGCGAGCCCGCTCGCGATGAGGCCTTCAGCAGCACCGAAGATCTCCAACCTGCAGAAACAACAAAGCCCGCATTAATGCGGGCTTTGTTCTTGGATCAATCCAGGCTTAGAACCTGAACACTTCCATATCGGTCCGGATCGGCGAAGCCATCGGGATCTTCGGCTGCTTTTCCGCTTCCGCCGCAGGTGCCGCCGGCTTGGCAGCCGGTTTTTTTGGCGCTTCGGCAATCGGTGGCTGATTAGCCAGCGGCTTGAGCGCCGTCGACAGTTGCTCGGCCAGACGCTGCAGCAACACACCCTGAGCCTGAACCTGAGCCGCCGTCCCGCCCGCATGTTGCTCTTGCAGGTGAATGATGCGGTTATCACGAACCTGGCCACGACGGTCGATCAGACGCCATTGCGCATCAAGGATCGCCGGTTGCGCCTCACCCGAGTCCAGGCGAGTAATCGTCAGAAGAACCTGCACATCCGGCGTGAAGCCCACTGTCGCTGGCGCCAGCACCACGCGCTGGCTGTCCAGATGACCGGCGACCTGACGCAGCAACAGCTGGTCGATATCCGACGAAAGGCTACCCGCCCAACGACCATCCACCGAAGCTTGCAGGCTGCCATCCGGCTGTCGCTGCAACAATGTTTCGCGTTGCAGATAATCGGCTACCGTTACCGGACCCAGCAATACAGCCATGCCCGCGCTTTGCGCAGGCTGAGCCGGACTTCCGCTGTCCAGCTGATACAGCGACACCGGTTGGTGAACGCTGCAACCCGCCAGGCCAAGAACGCCAGCGAGCATCAAAATAAAAGGAAGGCGCAGAGCAGTCATCGTCCCATCCAGGTGGTTGCCACAAGGCTAACCACAGTGAAAATACTCAATAAATGTGAAGAACGCTCGGCCACGCCGGCGCTTGAAAGGCCATATCATCCGTGAATATGCGTTCCGACTCCAGCGCCAAAGCGTCGATCTACGCGTTAAATCGTAGATCGAGCGCTCTAGGACGCTTAATTGAGGTTTTCGACGAGCAGCGCATCTACCCTCTGAAAGCCACGTGGCAATTTGTTACCACGACGTCCACGCTCACCTTTGTAGTGCTCGAGGTCGTCCGCTTTCAGTGACAAGGTACGTTTTCCGGCCTGCAGCACCAATGTGGCGCCATCCGGCAATACGGCGATGTCCGTGACATATTCTTCGCGACTGGCAACACGCTCACCGGAGATCCCGATGATCTTGTTGCCTTTGCCCTTACCTAATTGTGGCAGATCGCTGATTTTGAAGATCAGCAGGCGACCTTCGGTGGTCACCGAGGCCAGCCAGTTCTGCTCACGATCAGCCACTGGACGCGGCAGAATCACCTTGGCGTTGTTCGGCAGGCTCAACAGCGCCTTGCCCGCCTTGTTCTTGGCTTGCAGGTCTTCACCTTTTACCACGAAACCATAACCGGCGTCGGACGCGATCACGTACAGCGAATCGTCTTCCGGCATCAGCACGCATTCAAACGTCGCCCCTGGTGGCGGCGTCAGACGACCGGTCAGCGGTTCGCCCTGGCCACGGGCCGATGGCAGCGTGTGCGCAGCCACCGAATAGCTGCGACCGGTGGAATCGATAAACACCGCAAACTGGTTGGAGCGTCCGGGCGCCAAGGCCTTGAAACCATCCCCAGCCTTGTAGGAAAGCCCAGTGGCGTCGATTTCGTGCCCTTTGGCGGAGCGAACCCAGCCTTTTTCCGACAGAACGACGGTCACTTTCTCGTTTGGCAGCAGATCGTGCTCGGTCAGGGCCTTGGCTTCGGTGCGCTCGACGATTGGCGAACGACGGTCGTCGCCGTAGGTTTCGGCGTCCTTGATCAGCTCGGTGCGAACCAGTTTTTTCAGCTTGGCTTCGCTGCCCAGTAGGGCTTGCAGCTTGGCTTGTTCCTTGAGCAGTTCATCCTGCTCGGCACGCAGCTTCATTTCTTCCAGTCGCGCCAACTGACGCAAACGGGTGTCGAGAATGTAGTCAGCCTGGATTTCGCTCAGGGCGAAACGCTCGATCAGCGCGGCTTTCGGGTGCTCCTCGGTGCGGATGATGTGAATCACTTCATCCAGGTTGAGGTAAGCAATCAACAAACCGTCCAACAGGTGCAGGCGACGCTCGACCTTATCGAGGCGGAATTGCAGGCGGCGACGAACGGTCTGAACCCGGAACTCCAGCCACTCGACCAGCAGCGCGCGCAGGTTTTTCAGCTGCGGCTTGCCGTCGAGGCCGATGATGTTGATGTTGACCCGGTAGCTCGACTCCAGCTCGGTGCTGGCGAACAGGTGCTGCATCAGCGCGTCGTGATCAAAGTTTTTGCGTGCGCCCGGAATAATCACGATCCGGCACGGGTTTTCGTGGTCGGACTCGTCTCGCAGGTCAGCGATCTGCGGGGCTTTCGACGGTTTGGCCTGCATCATGGCCGCGATCTGTTCCAGCACCTTGGCGCCCGACACCTGATGCGGCAGCGCGGTGACGATGATGTCGCCGTCTTCGATGTGGTACACGGCGCGCATGCGCACCGAGCCCTTGCCGGTTTCGTAGATTTTCAGCAGGTCGGCGCGCGGCGTGATGATTTCCGCTTCGGTCGGGTAATCCGGGCCCTGGATGTGTTCACAGAGCTGTTCGACCGTGGCTTTCGGCTCATCGAGCAAACGCACGCACGCCGTAGCGACTTCGCGCAGGTTGTGCGGCGGTACGTCGGTGGCCATGCCCACGGCGATGCCGGTGGTGCCGTTGAGCAGGATGTTCGGCAAACGTGCCGGCAACACCAGCGGCTCGTCGAGGGTGCCGTCGAAGTTCGGGCCCCAGTCCGCGGTGCCCTGGCCCAGTTCGCTGAGCAGCACTTCGGAATAGCGCGACAGCCGCGCCTCGGTGTAACGCATGGCGGCGAAGGACTTGGGATCATCCGGCGCACCCCAGTTACCCTGGCCGTCGACCAGTGTGTAGCGGTAGCTGAACGGCTGGGCCATCAGGACCATGGCTTCGTAGCAGGCCGAGTCACCGTGCGGGTGGAACTTACCAAGCACGTCACCGACGGTACGCGCCGATTTCTTGTGCTTGGAATCGGCGTCCAGCCCCAACTCGCTCATCGCATAGATAATGCGCCGCTGTACCGGTTTCAGGCCGTCGCCGATATGCGGCAAGGCACGGTCCATGATCACGTACATGGAGTAGTTGAGGTAGGCATTTTCGGTGAAGTCAGCCAGTGACCGGCGTTCTACACCGTCCAGGCTGAGATCAAGGGAGTCGCTCATGCGGGCCTCATCGGTTCGTTGTCTGGCGCAGCAGCATGGTGCCACCGCGCTGGGTAAATTCAAGTTTGTTCAGCGCGCTCATTCCGAGCAGCACTTGTTTGCCATCCAGGCCTGGCACGACGAGGGCGCGCACATCACGCAACACAATGTCGCCCAGTTGCAGCCGGTCGATACGGGTTCGGTAACCCTGGGTGCGACCGTTGGCTGTGCTCAGGGTCACCCCGAAGCCTTTTTCCAGTTTTAGCTGTTCGGCCATTTCCGCCGGGATCGACACGTCGGTCGCCCCGGTATCGAGCATGAAATCCACCGGCTGGCCGTTGATCTGGCCGCTGGCGACGAAGTGGCCCTGCGTGTTGCTGGCCAGTTTCACTTCGATAAACCCTTCGCCCTGCTCAGAGCTGACGACGGTGTTGGGGTTCTGCTGACGCGCCTCCCACTGGCCGAAAAACCGCGTCGCCAGAAACAGCGCCGCGCACCACGCCAGCACCATCAACACTCGACCGGCGCGTTTGCCTGGCGGCTGCTGACTCATGGCTTGGCACTCCAGCCACCTTCAGGTGCGGCAAAGCGCCAGACGATCGGACGTTCCTCGCCATCGGCGCGGGCATCGTTGTTGTTGTCGGTGCCAATCCACGCGCCCTCGGCGTCAATAATCAACGCTTCGGTCAGGCCGTAAGGATTTGAATAGCGGCGATGCGCCTGCAAGGCTTCATTGGCAAACGACCAGCAGCGCTCGACCTTGGCCGTCACCGAATCACGGCGGCAGATCTGGTAAGCGTTGCGCTCAAGGGTAAACAGCTTGCCGTTGAACAGCGACAGGTCGGCAAAGTCTCGGGACACTGCTTTGGCTCGGGGAAACTGCGCCGGCTGCATTTCTTTCCCGGCTTCGCTCAGCAACACACAGCCACCATCGCAATCCCATACCGTTTGTTTGCGCTTGATCAACAACAAGCCACGGCTTTGACGCTCGGCGGCGAGCCACAATTGATCACCCGCCGGATTGACCGCCAAGCCTTCAAACAACGCATTGAAGTGCAGTAGCATGCCGCTGGCCCGCGCTTCGCGAATCAAAATCGGCGAAATCTTCAGCCAGGACGATGGCCCAACGGGTGGCACTTGCAGAATCGCGGCATGGGATTCGCTGACGATGTAGCGATTACCGGCGCTGTCGCAGGTAATGCCTTCAAAATCCAGATCCCCGCCACGGACAAACGACGCCACCCAGGTTCGCGCACGCAAGCCCCAGGGCAAACCGCTGTCTGGCACCGGTGGTACGCCGATGCCCACGGTTTCGGCTTGCCATACCCTGTCGCGGGTATCGAGCCGGTAAATCTGATCGTCGTCGCGATCGGACACCGTCCACATATCCTTGCCACACTGGGCCAGCCCTGACAGGTTGCCGCCGCGCATACCGTCAACGGGATGCTCGGACAACAGGCGCAGTTCCGGCACCGGTTCGGCAAACACCGAAATCGAGGTCAGAAGTAACGCACACGCCAGGGCAAAGCCAACCCGCATCAGCCAAGAACCTCGGCCAGGTTGCCTTTGGATTCCAGCCAGGATTTGCGGTCACCGGCGCGTTTCTTCGCCAGCAGCATGTCCATCATTTCCGAGGTCGCTTCAAAATCGTCAAGCGTCAGCTGCACCAGACGCCGAGTGTTCGGGTCCATGGTGGTTTCGCGCAGCTGCGGCGGGTTCATTTCACCCAGACCTTTGAATCGTGTGACCTGCGGCTTGCCGCGTTTCTTCTCGGCCACCAGACGATCGAGGATGCCATCGCGCTCGGCTTCGTCCAGGGCGTAGTAAATCTCTTTGCCCAGGTCGATACGGTACAGCGGCGGCATCGCGACGTAGACGTGACCGGCATCCACCAACGGGCGGAAATGCTGGACGAACAACGCGCACAGCAAGGTGGCGATGTGCAGACCGTCGGAGTCGGCGTCGGCGAGGATGCAGATCTTGCCGTAACGCAGCTGAGCGATGTCCGCCGAGCCCGGATCGACACCGATGGCCACGGCGATGTTGTGCACTTCCTGGCTGGCCAGCACTTCGCTGCCGTCGACTTCCCAGGTGTTCAGAATCTTGCCGCGCAACGGCAGGATCGCTTGAAATTCTTTATCCCGCGCCTGCTTGGCCGAACCACCGGCGGAATCACCTTCCACCAGGAACAGCTCGGAACGCATCGGGTCCTGCCCGGCGCAGTCGGCGAGTTTGCCCGGCAGCGCCGGCCCCGCGGTGATGCGCTTGCGCTCGACCTTCTTGCTGGCCTTCAGACGACGGCCGGCATTGTTGATCGCCAGTTCCGCCAGCAACATGCCGGTTTCCGGGTTGGCGTTGAGCCACAGGCTGAAGGCATCTTTGACCACACCGGAAACGAACGCGGCCGCTTCACGGGACGACAGACGCTCTTTGGTCTGGCCGGAGAATTGCGGCTCTTGCATCTTCATCGACAGAACGAAGGCGATGCGCTCCCAGACGTCTTCCGGCGCCAGTTTCACGCCACGAGGCAGCAGGCTGCGGAACTCGCAGAATTCGCGCATCGCGTCTAGCAAGCCCTGACGCAGACCGTTGACGTGGGTACCGCCCTGCGCCGTGGGGATCAGGTTGACGTAGCTTTCCTGCACGCTGTCGCCACCTTCCGGCAACCACAGCAGCGCCCAATCGACCGCTTCTTTGTTACCGGCCAGGCTGCCGCAAAACGGCTCGTCCGGCAGACGCTCGAATCCGTTGACCGCGTCCACCAGATAGGAGCGCAGGCCGTCTTCGTAATGCCATTCGACTTTCTCGCCGGTGGCCTTGTCTTCAAAACTGACCAGCAGCCCCGGGCACAGAACGGCCTTGGCCTTGAGTACGTGCTTGAGGCGGCTGATGGAGAATTTCGGCGAATCGAAGTATTTCGGGTCCGGCGCGAAGAATACGCTGGTACCGGTGTTGCGCTTGCCGACGGTACCAATGATTTCCAGCTCGGTTTTCTTGTAACCGTCGGCGAAGGTCATCTGGTATTCGTTGCCGTCACGCTTTACGCGCACCCGGACTTCGTTCGACAAGGCGTTGACCACGGAAATACCCACCCCGTGCAGACCGCCGGAGAACTGGTAGTTCTTGTTGGAAAACTTGCCGCCTGCGTGGAGCTTGGTGAGGATCAGCTCGACGCCCGACACGCCTTCTTCGGCGTGGATATCCACCGGCATGCCACGGCCGTCATCGCTGACTTCCAGGGAGTGATCGGCGTGCAGGATGACCTGCACCGAGGTCGCATGCCCGGCCAAGGCTTCGTCGACGCTGTTGTCGATGACTTCTTGGGCGAGGTGGTTCGGCCGACTGGTGTCGGTGTACATGCCGGGGCGTTTGCGCACCGGGTCGAGGCCCGAGAGGACTTCGATGGCGTCTGCGTTATAAGAGCTAGCGCTGGGAGTGGCCATGGGGTCTCGTCGTCAAATGTTCTGTGAAATAGAGGCGACGACTCACAGTGCAGTGAAATCGATCGCCTGATACAAATCTGCGCCGATGCCGGCAAAACTCAGCATTGCCGGCAATTGCTCGGCAAAACCCTGGAAACTATGGTCGCCGCCGGCCTGGATGCGCAAGGCACAGGCCCGGTAATACTGCTGGGCGAGGCGATAGTCCAGCGTTTCGTCGCCGGTCTGCAACCACACCTGATACCGCTGCGGATCCTGGGGCGCCGGCACTTCCAGCTCGGCCAGGGCCATCACGTGGTCGTGGGTCAATTCCCAGGCCTCATCGGTATACAGGTTTTTCTGCGTCCCCAGATACCCGTCGAACATCCGGTGCGGACTGACGGCAGGGTTGATCAACAGGGCCTTGAGGCCATGGCGCTCGGCCAAGTGAGTCGCATAGTAGCCGCCGAGTGAGCTGCCGACCAGCAGTGGCCGCCCAAGCTCCTCAATCGCCTTGTTTAGCTGACCGATGGCCTCGCGCGGGTGGTGATGCAAGGCTGGAACGCGCAGTTGATCGCTCAAGCCCAGACGTTCCATTACTTGTACCAACTGCGTGGCCTTTTTAGACGAAGGCGCGCTGTTGAAACCGTGGATATAAAGGATCGAACCAGACATTTGAGCTCCCTGTGCGTCGGGTAAAGAGGCGCAGTTTACAGGGTGTCGGGGGAATCCGCAGGATTCAGGTTGCCTGAGCCGCCGCCATCGCGAGCAAGCTCGCTCCCACAGGGGTATGCATTCCAATGTGGGAGCGAGCTTGCTCGCGATGGCCGCACCTCGGTCTTTGGAAATGCCAAAAAATCAGTAACCGTTGGAGCCGTAATCGACCTGAAAGTCGAACCCGGTAACACGTTCCACGCCGGTTTCGAGCCGGCCATCCGGCAAAAGTCGCAACCACCGATACCCCGGCGCCTGGTCACTGACCTTGAAATCATCACTGCCCGGTTCGAACTGAATACACGTCGAAGGCGAGGCAATCAGCCGCACACCCTTGCGATCCTGGTCGATCTCTTGATGCACATGCCCCCATAAAACAGCGCGCACCTGCGGAAACCGATCCAGCACGGCAAACAAAGCGTCTGGATTGCGCAATCCAATCGGCTCCATCCACGCACACCCGATCGACACCGGATGATGGTGAAAACACACCAGATGATGGCGCTCCGGCGCCTCACTCAACGAACGGGCCAGCAACTGTAGCTGCTCATCTTGCAAATACCCCGGCACCGAACCCGGTACGGCCGAATCGAGCAACGTGATGCGCCAGTTACCGACATCCACCACCGGCTCCAGCAACGCACTCTGCACGGCGGCCTCCGCCATGATCAGCGGCTCATCATGATTACCGGGAATCCAGCGCGCTGGCGCATCGAGCTGCCGCGTCAGGTCGCGAAACTGCTGATAGGACTCCAGCGTCCCGTCCTGAGAAAGATCGCCACTGGCAATAATCAGGTCGATCTGCGGCTGCTGAAGCCGCACCAGCTCAATGACTTTTTGCAGGCTGTCACGGGTATTCATGCCCAACAACGTCCCGTCCGTTTCGGCAAACAGATGACTGTCGGAAAGTTGCACCAGCAACGCCGAATCGGCGGTGGTCAATGTGGATACGCTCGGCAAGGCGTTCTCCCAGGGCTGAATCACGGGATGGATGAGTGCCGCAATTATGCTGGGGGATGATCAAAAGGGGAAACGTGTGAACCTGACGCAGTTCACATCTACCGCACAACCGCGTACTCATGCCCGCAGGCCAGGCAATGGCTCAGCCACTCGCCCAGAAACATATTCAGCTGGGCCTTTTCGTCCGGCTGATGCATTGAGGCATTCGGGTAAGGATAGATGCCGCGAAAGCGTCGCGCATGTTCGGCGCTGACGACTTCGGCCATGCACGCGTCGTGATAGACCTGAACTTCCAGTTGCGGCACCGGCAGCCACGGCAGGCTGTGTTCCTGGCGCACTTGCAGGGTCGTGGTATACGGACAGACCTGCAGCACTTCGAGGGCCAGCACGCCGAGCATCTGGTCGCCGTGGGTCACGGCAATGCGCCGCGCCTCCGGCTCGTTGCGCATGTCTGGCAACAGTCGCATCAGGCGCGCGTAGTTGGCCTCGCAGGAGGCTTGCAGCCCCACGAGGTCGACCCGATAGCGATCGCGCAGTTTGTTTACGACCATAACCCCCTCACTTCAGCGCGGTTCAAAGCTAGCCATTGCAAGGCAATGATGCTGGCCGCGTTGGCAATTCGTCCGTCGCGTACAGCCTGCAGGGCATCTTCGAACGCCCAGACCGTGACGCGGATATCTTCTGCTTCTTCCTCCAGCCCATGCAGGCCGCCGACGCCGGTGCTGTCGCAACGCCCCAGGTACAAGTGCACAAATTCATTGCTGCCGCCCGGCGATGGAAAATATTTGGTCATCGGCCAGAGCGCCCCGAACACAAGCCCAGCTTCCTCCTGCGCTTCGCGGTGAGCAACTTCTTCCGGCACTTCATCCTTGTCGATCAGACCGGCGACCAGTTCGATCAGCCAAGGATTGTCAGTCTTGCCCATGGCGCCGACGCGAAACTGCTCGATCAACACCACTTCGTCGCGCTGCGGATCGTACGGCAACACGCACACCGCATCGTGGCGAACAAACACTTCACGATTGATCTCGCGACTCATGCCACCGGCGAACAATTCGTGACGCAAGTGCACACGATCGAGCTTGTAGAAGCCCTCGTAGCACCTTTCGCGCCGAACGATATCAACGGCGGTCGGAATGGCGTTGGCAAAATCAGTCATGACTATCCTCTTTACTGCAAATCCGTTATGAGGCTCCTTTTTGTTACTTGCAACCTCGACTTCGCGCCATCCTAACGCGCCCGCGACCTTTGATGCAGCCCCTTTACAGTCAGCGGGATAGACGGTGAGGGTGAAACCAACTCTAATTAGCTTAGTGGCGAACTGACTGCTTCGTTGAGAGTCGAAGCGGATAACTTTTTGCCTTTCCCTGTTTTATGAAGGACGCCCATGTCGCTTTTTAAAATCGCCTCCGTGGCTGTAATCGCCCTGACCCTGGGCGCGTGCCAGAGTTTGTTCCAGCCCAACTACCGGACGCCGCTGGAAACTACCCGCGATGCATCCGAACAGCTGAAACCGGGTTGCACAACACCTGACTGCCCGCTGGTGAACATCGATACGCTGCGCTTCCCGGCCGAACCGCAATTGGACGGCATCATCGAAAAACGCCTGCTGCAAATGACCCGCACTTCGCCCGACGCCCCGGTGGCGCCGACGCTGGCAGCGTATCGCGAGCAGTTTTTGAGCAGTGCCGGCCCGCGTTACAGCAGTTATCTGCAAGCCAAGGTACGTGAGCAGCATGACGGCTTGGTGATCGTTGAATTCTCCAGCTACCTGGACACCGGCGGCGACCATGGCACGCCGGGCCGCAGCTTCATCAACTATTCGCGCCAGCAACACAAAGTGCTGACACTGTCGGACATGTTGGTGCCGGGGCAGGAAGAGGCGTTCTGGAAAGCCGCGCAAGTCGCGCACAACAGCTGGCTGATCAGCACCAAGCTCGATCAGGAACCGGAGTTCGTGAAGCAGTGGCCGTTCCAGAAAACCCCGAACGTGGCGCTGACGTACGGCGGGGTGATCCTCAAGTACGAAGTGAGCACCATCGCGCCTTACGCGCTGGGTCACGTCGAACTGAAGATCCCTTACCCTCGCCTGAACGGCATTCTCAAGCCCGAGCTGTTTCCTGGCCGTAACTGAAGGCCCGACCCAGCACGAGTTGCAGCAGCCCTGCCAGAATCAGTGACGGCAGGGTTGCGCCGATGTCCGGATACAGATTAGCCAGCAAATGATAGGTGCTCACCCCGCCCAACCAGGCGAGCAACGCCGGCCAGCGCAATGCGGCTGACGCCATGCGAGCACCGCGTTTGCGCAGGATGAAGTGATCCACCAGCACCACGCCGAACAGCGGCGCAAACACCGAACCGATCAACAGCAGGAAGTTCTGGTACTGAGCCAATGGCGCCAGACACGCGATCAGTGTGCAGATCACACCGATGGCCAGCGCCAGATGTTCGACCTTCATGCGCAGCAGAATCCCGCTGGAAACGGCCGCCGAGTGAATGTCGGCGAAAGCATTTTCCGACTCGTCCAACAGGATCAGCAGCAGCGGAATCCCGAGGCCAGCACCCGCCAATGCCAACAGCAAGGCATTCACTTCACCGCTCGGCGCAAACGCCAGGGTATAGGCCACGCCCAGGCTCATCAGCCAGAAGTTACCGATAAAGAAACCCACTGCCGTGCCGCCAAACACATTTTTCGCACGCTTGCCGAAACGCGAGTAGTCGGCAATCAGCGGCAACCACGAAAGCGGCATGGCGATGGCAATGTCGAAGCCCACGGCGAACGGCATCGAACCATCACCGGCCTGCGCCCACAACGCCGCCAGATCGGCTTTGGCAAACAGGTTCCAGGTCAGCCAGATGCACGCGGCCAGCAGCAACCAGATGCCCCACTTGCGCAGGATCTGACGGACGAATGTCAGCGGACCACTGACGGCCAGCAAGGTCGCCAAACCACCAAAGAACACGGTCCACAACAGTGGATTGGACAGCAGACTGCCTTCGCTGAACGCCCGCGCGCCGAGCAGGCTGGCGGCGTCGCGCATGACGATGATTTCGAACGAGCCCCAACCGATCAGTTGCAGCAGGTTCAGCACGGCCGGCAGGCTCGCGCCTTTTGCACCGAGGCTGAGTTTGAGCGCGGCCATCGACGACAGTCCGGTGTCGCTGCCGATCACGCCGACGGCGGCCAGCAGCAAAACGCCGACCAGGGTGCCGAGGAAGATTGCCAGCAACGAGCCGGACAGGCCCAGACCTGGCGCGAGCAGAGCGCCGGTCTGCAGGACCATCAGGCCGATGCCGAGGGAGAACCACAGGGAAAACAGATCGCGGCCGCCGAAGACACGTTTGTCGATCGGAACCGCAGAATCCGGGGAGTAAGTGCTGGGTTGAATGCTCAAGGGTGTTATCTCAGAGGGACATTTGTTGTTCTTTTGATCGCTATCGCCAGCAGGCTGGCTCCCACAGGGGACTTGTGAACACCACAAATCCAGTGTGGGAGCCAGCCTGCTGGCGATGGGGCCCTTTCAGGCCCCGCCTTTTCAGGTCAGATCAAACCTTCTTGTACAGCTGACTGCCTTCCTGCTTGAACCGCTCGGCCTGGTCCGCCAATCCCTGGGCGACTTCGGCGTCGACGGTTTCGATGCGCTGGTTGGCCGCGTATTCGCGGACTTCCTGGGTGATCTTCATCGAACAGAATTTCGGCCCGCACATGGAGCAAAAGTGCGCGACCTTGGCCGAATCCTTCGGCAGGGTCTCATCGTGATACGAACGAGCCGTGTCCGGATCAAGGCCCAGGTTGAACTGGTCTTCCCAACGGAATTCGAAACGCGCCTTGCTCAAGGCATTGTCGCGGATCTGCGCGCCCGGATGCCCTTTTGCCAGATCGGCGGCATGTGCGGCGATCTTGTAGGTGATGATCCCGGTCTTCACGTCATCCTTGTTCGGCAGACCCAAGTGTTCCTTCGGCGTCACGTAGCACAGCATCGCGCAACCGAACCAGCCGATCATCGCCGCACCAATACCCGAGGTGATGTGGTCGTAGCCTGGCGCGATGTCAGTGGTCAGCGGACCTAGGGTGTAGAACGGCGCCTCGTCGCAGCACTCAAGCTGCTTGTCCATGTTCTCTTTGATCAACTGCATCGGCACGTGGCCCGGGCCTTCGATCATGCACTGCACATCGTGCTTCCAGGCGATCTTGGTCAGCTCGCCGAGGGTTTCCAGCTCACCGAATTGTGCCGCGTCGTTGGCGTCGGCAATCGAGCCCGGACGCAGGCCATCGCCCAGCGAGAAGCTGACGTCGTAGGCCTTCATGATTTCGCAGATGTCTTCGAAATGGGTGTAGAGGAAGTTCTCTTTGTGGTGCGCCAGGCACCACTTGGCCATGATCGAGCCGCCACGGGAGACGATTCCGGTCACGCGTTTGGCGGTCAGCGGCACGTAGCGCAGCAGCACGCCGGCGTGGATGGTGAAGTAGTCGACGCCCTGCTCGGCCTGTTCGATCAGCGTGTCGCGGAACAGCTCCCAGGTCAGGTCTTCGGCCGCGCCGCCGACTTTTTCCAGGGCCTGATAAATCGGCACCGTACCGATCGGCACCGGCGAGTTACGGATGATCCACTCGCGGGTTTCGTGAATGTGTTTGCCGGTGGACAGGTCCATGACCGTGTCCGAACCCCAGCGAATGCCCCAGGTCAGTTTCGCCACTTCTTCTTCGATGGACGAACCCAAAGCGCTGTTGCCGATGTTGCCGTTGATCTTCACCAGGAAGTTACGGCCGATGATCATCGGTTCCAGTTCGGTGTGGTTGATGTTGGCCGGAATGATCGCGCGACCGCGGGCGATCTCGTCACGGACGAATTCGGGGGTGATGATTTTCGGTACGCTGGCACCGAAGCTGTGACCGGCGTGTTGCTGGTCCAGCAGCCCAGCGGCACGTGCCACTTCAAGCTTCATGTTTTCGCGGATGGCGACGTATTCCATCTCGGCGGTGATGATGCCTTTGCGGGCGTAGTGCATCTGGCTGACGTTGGCACCGGCCTTGGCGCGGCGCGGGTTGTTCACGTGAGCGAAACGCAGCTTGGTCAGCTCGGCATCGGCGAGGCGTTCCTGGCCGAAGTTGGAACTCAGACCCGGCAGACGCTCGGTGTCACCACGGGATTCGATCCACGGCGAACGCACATCGGCCAGGCCTTTGCGCACGTCGATGATGACGTTGGGGTCGGTGTAAGGGCCCGAGGTGTCGTACACAACGACAGGCGCGTTGATCTCGCCGCCGAAGTCGGTCGGGGTCACATCAAGGCTGATTTCGCGCATCGGCACGAGGATGTCCGGGCGAGAGCCCTGAACATAGATTTTTTGCGAGCGGGTAAACGGCTGAACCGATTGCTGATCGACTTGGGCCGAATCACTCAGGTTCGTAGTGTTTTTTAGTTTTATCGTCATCACGGGCTCTCCGAACACATCCAGGCAGTGGATTTTTTGTCGGAGCGAACCTGTAAACGAATGGACGCACGGGCGCTGGGAAAACCAGCTGTGCTGTGCTCAGTGCTCGAGGGGTGTTCGATTGTCGAACAACATCCCGGACGAAGCACAAGAGGACTCGCCGGGTGACGAGAAATCTTGTTCCCTACGCAGGCGCTAACCTGATCAGGTTCAACGGGATCCGAAATTATTCGATCTCAGCCTCATAGCAAGGCACCCCGACAAGAACCCGGCCAGTCTAGACACAACTGGCAAAGAACGCCAACACCGCAGTAAACACCATGATGAATGGCGTAATTACAGGATTGTTGCGGTCGTTGCGCACAACTACACTCGCCATGCCATGCTGCGCCTTGACGCTGTATGAGCCGCGCCGTAGCCTTGGCGCTCAAATTATCAGCGTAATTTTTTAGGGATGGCCTCATGCTGCGCAAACTCTCACTGGCCCTTGCCGTGTCTTGTGCGTCCAATGGAATGGCCTGGGCAGCAGAAGCGCCCTTATCGACCAAGAACGATCTGGTCAGCGTCTATCAGGAAGCGGTGGACAACAACGCCGACCTTGCTGCAGCCATCGCTCAATATGGCGCTCAGAAAGAAGTCGTGCCCCAGGCCCGCGCCGGGCTGCTACCGAACCTCTCTGGCGGCGCCGAACTTGCCAACGTGCGCACGGTGATCGATCAGCCTTCAGCTACCGCCAACCGCAATGCTCATTCCTATCAGGCGACCTTGGCGCAACCGCTGTTCCGTGCTGATCGCTGGTTCCAGTTCCAGGCCGCCAAAGACGTTAACGAACAGGCTGCGTTGCAGCTCTCGGCAACCCAGCAAAACCTGATCCTGCAAACTGCCGTCAGCTACTTCAATGTCTTGCGAACCCAGGACAATCTGGCGTCAACCAAGGCCGAAGAAGCCGCGTTCAAACGCCAGCTCGATCAGTCCAACGAACGCTTCGACGTCGGTCTCTCGGACAAAACTGATGTGCTGCAATCGCAAGCCAGCTACGACACTGCACGCGCCAACCGAATCGTCGCGCAGCGCCAGGTAGATGATGCGTTCGAAGCCCTGATCACCCTGACCAACCGTCAGTACAACTCGATCTGGGGCATTTCCCATACCTTGCCGATCCTGCCGCCAGCACCGAACGACGCCAAGGCCTGGGTCGATACGGCAGCCAGACAGAACCTCAATCTGCTCGCGAGCAACTACGCCGTCAACGCCGCCGAAGAAACCCTCAAGCAGCGCAAGGCCGGCCATGCGCCGACCCTCGACGCCGTGGCGAAGTACGAGAAAGGTGACAACGACGCTTTGGGCTTCAGCAACCCGAATGGCTTCCCCCAACCGTACGGTGGCAACGTCGAGCAAACGACGGTTGGCCTGCAGCTGAACATCCCGATCTACAGCGGCGGCCTGATCAACTCCCAGGTGCGCCAATCGTATGCACAGCTGGATCAGTCCGAGCAGCAGCGTGAAGCCCTGCGCCGGCAAGTGGTGGAAAGCACCCGCAACCTGCATCGCGCAGTGAACACTGACGTTGAACAGGTGCAGGCACGCAAGCAGTCGATCATCTCCAACCAGAGCGCCGTGGAAGCGACCGAAATCGGCTATCAGGTGGGTACGCGAAACATCGTCGACGTACTGGATGCGCAGCGTCAGCTGTACACCTCGGTGCGCGACTACAACAACACGCGTTATGACTACATCCTCGACAACCTGCGCTTGAAACAGGCCGCGGGTACGTTGAACCCGGGGGATTTGCAGGACCTGGCGCGCTATCTCAAGGCTGATTACAACCCGGACAAAGACTTCCTGCCGCCGGATCTGGCGAAGGCTGCGGCGGCGCAGTTGAAGGCAAATCCGACGCAATAAAAAGCAAAAGATCGCAGCCTCGTTTCACTCGTGTAGGAGCTGTCGAGTGAAACGAGGCTGCGATCTTTTTATGTCAAGCGACTCGGTCTAACGCTCGATCAACCGCCCCAACCCATCCAGCAACCGCTGCAACGCACCCTGATTGGTGCGCATGACTTTCAACCCTGCCTCCGCCATCCGCTGCGCATCGCGCGGCAATTCGAACAGCCGCTGCACCGCCAGCGCCAGACCTTCGGCATCCTCCACTTCCTGCAATGCCCCGGCGTTGCGCAGTTGCGTGGCAATTTCGAGGAAATTGAACAGGTGCGGCCCGCTCAATACCGGTTTCGCCAGAGCCGCCGGCTCCAGCAGGTTATGCCCGCCGTTCGGCACCAGACTGCCGCCGACAAAAGCGCTGTCAGCCAAGGCATACAGAAACAGCAACTCACCCATGGTGTCGCCCAGCAGCACCGACGTACCGGCGGTGACGGGCTCGCCAGTGGAACGACGGACCGTGGCGAAACCCTGTTGCCGACACAACTCGAACACCGGGTTGAAACGCTCTGGATGGCGCGGCACCAGAATCAGCAACGCATCGGGATGATTGGCCAGCAACTGACGATGAGCCGCCAGCACCACTTCGTCCTCACCTTCGTGAGTACTCGCGGCGATCCACACCGGACGCTCCTGCGCCTGCCATTGCGCACGCAACTCGGCGGCACGCTGAAGCAGTGCCGGGTCGATGGTCAGGTCGAACTTGATCGAGCCGGTCACTTCCACGGTTTGCGAGCGTGCACCCAAATCGCGGAAGCGCTGCGCCTCGGCCTCGGTCTGCACCGCGAACAGGCTCATCTCGGCGAGCATCGGCTGGGTCAGTTTGCTGAAGCGACCATAGCCCTTGGCCGAACGCTCGGACAGTCGCGCATTGGCCAGGGCCACGGGGATCCCGCGCCTGGCGCACTGATGGATATGGTTCGGCCAGAGCTCGGTCTCCATGATCACCGCCAGTTTCGGCTGGACCCGATCAAGGAAGCGCTTCGCTGCGCAAGGCAAGTCGTAAGGCAAATAGCAGTGCTGGATGCGCGGCTCATTGGCGAACAGTGCGTGGATGCGCTCCGAACCGGTCGGGGTCATGCAGGTCACGGTAATGGGCAACTGTGGATAACGTTGCAGCAAAGCGCGAATCATCGGCGCCGCGGCAATGCTTTCGCCCACCGACACCGCGTGCACCCAGATGCCGCCCGTTTTCATCGTCGGTAACCCGAGGGAGAAACGTTCGCCAATGCGCTTGGCATACGCCGGCGCCTTGCGCGCCCGCAGCCAAAGCCGAATCGCTACCAGTGGCAGCCCCAGGTAAAACAGCGCGGTGTAGAGAGTTCTATTCATGGCGGCGGAGTTTATCGGCTTTTTTCACCGATCGTCTGCAAGTGCACGGCAAAACGTTCCGCCAACCAACGAGCCGCCGGCCCCAGAGGTTCATCGCGGCGCCAGACCAGTTCCACCACCAGCGCTGGCGGGGTCCATTCGCTGACCAGTTCGACCATCAGGTCCTGATATGCCGGGTACTGCACCACGTGGCGCGGCAGCCAGGCCCAACCGAGGCCGCGCACCAACCATTCAGCCATTACGTAGAAACTGTCGGCCCGCCAGACTTGCGGGCTGGCGGGCTCGCTTCCGGGATAGACGCTCGACTGCGTGGACATCAGCAACTGTCGGTGTTGCGCCAATTGCTGACAATCGACCTGAGCCTGTTTCGCCAATGGGTGGCCGACGCCGCACACCGTGACCATTTCAACGCTGCCCAACACCCGCCGCTCGAGCGCTTCGGGAATCTGATCGTGATAAAACAGCAACCCCAGATCGGCCCGACGCTCCACCAGTTTGCGCGCCACATCGCCCTGGGCGGCGCTGGTCAGTTGCACTTCAAGGCTGGGAAATTGTTGAGCCAGGGCTTCGAAGCTTTCGATGATCGGCTGATAGGGCATCGCCTCATCCTGGGCGACACGCAAACGCGCCTCCTGACCGCGCATCATGGCCAGCGCCCGACCGTTAAGGCGTTCACATTGGCGCAGCACTTCCCGCGCCTCATCCAGCAACGCGTTACCGGCCTCGGTGAGTTTCGGCTGGCGGCCGCTGCTACGGTCGAACAGGCTGACGCCCAAGTCCTCTTCCAGCAGCGCAATCGAACTGCTGACCGCCGACTGCGCCTTGCGCTGATCCCGCGCCACCGCAGAAAACGAACGCTGCTCCGCTACGCTGACAAACAGCCGCAGCTGCTCCAGATTCCATTGCGTGTTCATGGCTCAACCCATCTTCAGAACAGATAGGTAATGACTTTACCGCATCTGGAGAATCTCTAAAATGCCGACCTCAGAAAGCAACACTTCACACGAGGATGCACCTATGACCGCTTACTACTACCTGGCCATTGCCATCTGCGCCGAAGTGATCGCCACCGTTTCGATGAAAGCGGTCAAAGGCCTCAGCACTCCGCTGCCGCTGATTCTGGTTATTGTCGGTTACGGCATTGCCTTCTGGATGCTCACGCTGGTGGTCCGTAGCGTTCCGGTGGGCGTGGCTTACGCGGTGTGGGCCGGCATGGGGATCGTGATGGTCAGCGTTGCGGCGCTGTTTATCTACGGGCAGAAACTGGATGTGCCGGCGATGCTGGGGATGGCGCTCATCGTACTGGGCGTCGTAGTGATCCAACTATTCTCCAAAACCGCCGGCCACTAAAGCCAAAACACGATCCAGTGTAGGAGTGAGCCTGCTCGCGATAGCGGTGTGTCAGCTTGCATAGGTATCGGCTGGCATGACGCGATCGCGAGCAGGCTCACTCCTACAGGTTTTGCATCCCTCCAATTGATCACCAGCAAATCCCCTTTTCTTCGAGTCTGTATACTGCGCCCTCGTCTTGAACACTGAGGTCGCTGCATGCCATCCGTTATTTCCACCGACGTTCTGATTGTCGGCGCTGGTGTCGCCGGCCTCTGGCTGAATGCGCGCCTGCGCCGCCAGGGTTTTTCGACCGTGCTGGTGGAAAGCGCCAGTCTCGGTGGCGGGCAAAGCGTGAAGTCCCAAGGCATCATCCATGGCGGCGCCAAGTACGCACTGCATGGCGCACTGACCGGCGCCTCGGAAGCCATCGCCGACATGCCTCGGCGCTGGCGTGAAGCCCTGGCCGGTGACGGCGAGCTGGACCTGACCGGCGTGCGCCTGCTGTCCGAAGCTCATTACCTCTGGTCCCCCGGCACGATCGCCGGCAATCTCACCAGCTTCTTCGCCAGCAAGGCCGTGCGCGGCCGTGTCGATCAGGTCAAGGGCGAGCAACTGCCGCCCGCCCTGCAAGACAAGCGCTTCAAGGGCAAGGTCTATCGCCTGGCGGAACTGGTGATCGACGTGCCGAGCCTGATCCAGCGCCTGGCCGATCTGGCGGGTGATGGCCTGCTCGCCGGCCAGAACATCGAACCGCTGCTGGAAGGTGGAAAACTGGTCGGCCTGAAGGTTGACGAGCGCGAGATTCGCGCCCAGCGCATCGTCTTGAGCGCTGGTGCCGGTACGGCAGCGCTGCTCGAAGCACTGGGGCTGAGCCAACCCGCCATGCAACGCCGACCGTTGCACATGATCATCGCCAAAGGTCCGGGTCTCAAACCGCTGTATGCCCACTGCCTGGGCGGCGGCACCAAGCCGCGCATTACCGTGACCACCCATCCGGCCGCCGATGGTCAGTGGGTCTGGTATCTGGGCGGCGATATCGCTGAAGCCGAAGGTGTTGCCCGCGAACCCTCCGAGCAAATTGCCACCGCGCAGAAAGAACTCGGCCAACTGCTGCCATGGATCGACCTGAGTACGGCGCAATGGGCCACCCTTCGAGTGGATCGCGCCGAGCCACTGCAATCGGGACTGACCCGCCCTGACAATGCATTCCTTGCCGAAGAAGGCCGGCTGCTGATCGGCTGGCCAACCAAATTGGCGCTCGCTCCAGACTTTGCTGATCGCGTCATCGCGGCCTTGCAGCGCGACGGCATCCAGCCAAGCCATCCGGCGCCGCTGCCCGACCTGCCAAAACCGCCGATGGGCGTGCCTGCCTGGGAGCAACTGCTGCCATGAGCCAACCGACCCTGCACGATCTGCATCGCCCTTTGGGCAGCACCGGCCTGCTGGTTTCGCCACTGGGTCTGGGCACCGTCAAACTCGGCCGCGACCAAGGCGTGAAATACCCCAACGGTTTCCAGATTCCCGATGACGACGAAGCACGCAGGCTGCTCAAACTCGCGCGCGACCTGGGCATCAACCTGATCGACACCGCCCCGGCCTATGGCCGCAGCGAAGAACGCCTCGGTCCGCTGCTGCGGGGTCAGCGTCAGGACTGGGTGATCGTCAGCAAGGTCGGCGAAGAGTTTGCCGACGGGCAGTCCCATCACGACTTCAGCGCCGCTCATACCCGGCTCTCGGTCGAGCGCAGCCTCCAACGCCTGGAAACGGATTTTATCGACCTGGTGCTGGTGCACTCCGATGGCAACGACCTGGCGATCCTCAATGACAGCGACGTCTATGCGACTCTTGCGGCGTTGAAGAGCGAAGGCAAGATTCGCGGCTTCGGTTTTTCCGGCAAAACCGTCGAAGGCGGTTTGAAGGCTCTGGAACAAGGTGATTGCGCGATGGTCACCTACAATCTGAACGAGCAGAACGAGAAGCCAGTCATTGACTATGCTGCTGCTCACGGCAAAGCCATTCTGGTCAAAAAAGCCCTCGCCAGTGGCCACGTATGCCTGAGTCCGGGTGTGGACCCTGTTCGCGCCAGCTTCGAGTTGTTGTTTGAACATCCGGGTGTTGCCAGTGCTATTGTCGGGACCATTAATCCGCTGCACCTCGCCCATAACGTCGCGACCGTTGCCCAGGTCCTACGTAGAAACTGATGCCGCCCACGCGGCCTTAAGCAGGAGCCGACATGCCGCGTACGCTCATAAGAAAGAACCCGAGCAACTTCAAGACCCTGCCGTTATTCGTCGAAGCGACTCCCGAAGGCCTGAGTTATCAAAGCGTCGGGATGCCGCTCAATTTCTCCCAGACGCTGCAACGTCGCCGCCCGGTGACGGTCGCCGACACTCAGCGGTTTTCGCTTGAGCTGGCCAACCTCGGGGTCTCGGTGCGCCTGACCCTGCATTGGCAGAATCGCGATTACTGGGTGTTGGTGCGTCAGCGTCGGCAAGACCGTGGCGACGTGGTGCTCAAGCTGATCTCCGGTTACGTGCCCGCCCATGAGCTGAACCTGCCGCTGCACACCGCGATTCAGGAAATTGCCGAAGAGTGCCTGCTGGAAACCCCGGAAGGCTGGCTCGGCGGGCGCTTCAACGACACTTGGCTGCCGGCGCCTTACTCGTCCGCGCTGCATTATCGCGAAGCCCTGCCGTTTCGCCTGACGCCGCTGTCCGGCTCCGCGCGGCCGGTGCGTTGCGCCAAGATGCAGTTGATCGAACGCCCGCGGGCTTACGTGCATTTGCCGACGGCTTCGCTGCAATTGATCTATGACTTGCGCCTGGACGTGCCCAAGGAAGCCAAATCCCTGAGCCTGTTCCATGTCGACGAGCGACTGGAAGGCGATCAACTGGTGGCCCGGCTCGATCGAAAACGTCCCGATTTGTACTTGATGCCGCTGCAGGACGGCCAACCGATGGCCGAGCTCTATACCTTGAAAAAGGATCAGCTGTACCCGGCGAGTACTCGCGGGTTGTACCTGGCAGAGAGTTTTGCCCAGCAGGAAGGCTGGCTGGTGAGGGATGAGCGGATTCGCTGGAAGGATTGGGTGCGGCAACAGGGCTTGAGCCCACCGGGGAAGGATTCAGGTTTGGCGCGGCTGCGTGGGAAGGCGAAGCAATTGCTGAAGAGAATCGTACCGCGTAAAAAAGTCAGCTCTTAAAGCAAAAGGTCAAAAGATCGCAGCCTCGTTTCACTCGACAGCTCCTACATTGAAATGCGATTCCCTGTAGGAGCTGTCGAGTGAAACGAGGCTGCGATCTTTTAGGCTTCACTCGGACTTGCGGATTTTCTCGACAATCGCGGTAGTCGAGCTGTTTTCCACCAGCCCCAGCACTTTCACCGTTCCGCCGTAAGCGGTCACGATGTCCGCGCCGACAACCTGCTCGATTCCGTAGTCCCCGCCCTTGACCAGCACGTCCGGCTTGACCTCACGCAGCAGGTTTTCCGGGGTGCCTTCAGCGAAGCTGATCACCCAATCCACGGCGCCCAGACCTGCCAGTACGGCCATGCGACGGTCGACGCTGTTGATCGGACGGCCCGGGCCTTTCAGGCGGCTGACCGACGCATCGTCGTTGACCGCGACGATCAGTCGATCGCCCTGGGCCCGCGCCTGTTCGAGGTAGGTCACGTGGCCGGCGTGCAAAATGTCGAAGCAGCCGTTGGTGAAAACGATCTTTTCTTTATGCGCACGTGCATCATCGACCGCCAGCAACAGCTGCTCAAGGCCGAGTACACCGCGCTCCGAACCTTCTTCACGCTGAATGGCGCGACGCAGCTCCGGTGCGCTGATGGCCGCCGTACCGAGTTTGCCGACCACGATGCCCGCCGCCAGGTTGGCCAGCGCCACCGCGTGAGGCAGTTCTTCGCCAGCGGCAATGGCGGCCGCCAGGGTGGAAATGACCGTGTCGCCGGCACCGGTCACATCGAACACTTCACGGGCACGGGCCGGCAGGTGCAGCGCCGGATGATCCGGACGCAACAGGGTCATGCCGTGTTCGCCGCGGGTCACCAGCAACGCGCCGAGGTCGAGGTCGTGCATCAGCTGCGCGCCCTTGCTCACCAGCTCGTGCTCATCGGCGCAACCGCCGACGATGGTTTCGAATTCGCTGAGGTTCGGGGTGATCAGGCTCGCACCACGGTAGATAGAGAAATCCTTGCCCTTGGGATCGGCCAGCACCGGAATGCCACGGGCACGTGCCGCCTGGATCAGCACCTGATGGTTTTTCAGCGCGCCTTTGCCGTAGTCGGACAGCACCAATACTTTGATGCCTTCGAGCAATTCGTCGACTTGCTCTCCCAACGCCAACGCGTCGGTGGCGAAAGGTTCTTCGAAGTCGATACGCAGCAGTTGCTGGTGACGGCTCATGACCCGCAGCTTGACGATGGTCGGCTGGTGCGCGATGCGCTGGAACAACGCCCGTACGCCAGCGCCCTTGAGGCTATTGGCCAGGCTGTCGGCAGCTTCATCGTCGCCGGTCACGCCGACCAGCGAGGCCGGTGCGCCGAGGGCGGCAATGTTCAACGCAACGTTGGCGGCACCGCCCGGGCGGTCCTCGATTTGCTCGACCTTGACTACCGGTACCGGCGCCTCAGGGGAAATCCGTGAGGTACCACCATGCCAGTAACGGTCGAGCATGACATCGCCGACCACCAAGACAGGGGCTTGATCGAATCGCGGCATGGACAACTTCATGGAGCAACCCACATACAAAATGAACAGGGGCGCGATATTAACACAGGGTTGGCGTGGGCTTGTGTGACGGCTGCAATGGGATGATTCGGCGGGGCTTTTTGCTCATTTATTGATCAGAAAATCCGTCCGCGGTGCGCAGATTTATTCAGGCTTGGTCAAGAAGGGTAAAGGTCTGGGTACACATCACCGGACGCATTGCACGCCAGGTGTGCAAAAGGGGTGAGCCAGGCTCACCCCTTTTGTGGGGTCAGGCGATGTCGCCAACCGGGGCATCGAGGCCCATCGCGTGCAGGCGCGAGTAGTAGCCGTTTTGCGCCAACAGTTGAGCGTGGGTGCCACGCTCGACGATTTCACCATGGTCCATGACCAGGATCAGGTCGGCTTTCTCGATGGTCGACAACCGGTGAGCAATCACCAGCGTGGTGCGACCTTTCATGACCTGATCCAGTGCCGCCTGAATGTGCCGCTCGGACTCGGTATCGAGCGCCGACGTTGCCTCGTCGAGAATCAGCAACGGTGCGTTCTTCAACAAGGCCCGGGCAATCGCCAGGCGCTGACGCTGGCCACCGGACAGCAACACGCCGTTTTCCCCGACCTGGGTGTCCAGGCCTTGCGGCATTTCCGAGATGAAGTCCATCGCGTAAGCATCCGTCGCGGCCTTTTCAATGTCGGCACGTGGGGCGCCGGCCAGGTCACCGTAAGCGATGTTGTTGGCGATGGTGTCGTTGAACAGGGTCACATGCTGCGTCACCTGCGCCACGTGTCGACGCAGATTGCGCAGACGATAGTCTTCGATTTCCACGTCATCGAGCATGATTTCACCGGTTTCGTGGTGATAGAAACGCGGAATCAGGCTGGCCAGGGTCGACTTGCCGCTACCCGAACGACCGACCAGGGCGATCATTTGCCCCGGTGCCGCCGTGAAACTGATGTTCTTCAGCACTTCACGCTCGGTCCCCGGATAGGTGAAGCTCAGGTTGCGCACTTCCAGGTGGCCGCTGACGCGATCGCGCTCGACGGTACCCTGGTCAATCTCTGGCTCGACGTCCAGTTGCTCGAAAATGCTCTCGGCACCGGCAACGCCTTTCTGGATTGTCGAGCTGACTTCCGACAGTTGACGAATCGGCTTGGGCAACAGGCCCGCTGCGGTGATGTAGGCCACCAGGTCACCGGCGGTGGCGTCACCGCGCAGGAACAGCACCAGGAACATCAGCACGGCCATAGCGGTGTAGATCACCAATTGCAGCATGGGTGTGTAGACCGCACCGGTCTTGGTCATGCGCAGTTGCTTGTCGGTGTTGCCCTGGCTGGCTTCGGCGAAACGACGCTCTTCATAGCTTTCGCCACCAAAGCTGCGCACCACGCGATAACCCTGGATGGTTTCGGAGGCCACGTGAGTCACGTCGCCCATCGCCACCTGGATTTTCTTGCTTTGCTTGCGGAATTTTTTGCTGGTGCTGCTCACCATGATCGCGATGATGGGCAGGATCGCCAACATCACCAGGGTCAGTTTCCAGTTCATCCACAACAGGTAAGCAAACAGGAACACCACGGTCAGGCCTTCACGAATGACCACTTTGATGGCGTCCGTGGCCGCACCGGTGACCATGGTCACGTTGAAGGTGATGCGCGAAATCAGGTGCCCGGAGTTATGGGTGTCGAAATAACGGTTGGGCAATACCAGTAATTTGTTGAACAGTTCGACACGCAAGTCGTGGACCAGCCCAAGGGAGACTTTGGCCAGGTAGTAGTTACCCAGGAAAGACCCCAGGCCTTGCCAGGCGGCGATCAGGATGATCAGCAGCGGCACGGCCATCAGCAACTGCAAGTCTTGCAGATAGGGAACAGTCGGGAAGAGCACCGCTTCGGGGTTGCTCAGGCCATCGACGAAATATTTGAGAATCCCTGCGAGCATGGGCTGCGTCGAGGCAAAAATAACAAAGCCGACGATACTGATGGCAAACATGCCCCAGTACGGGCGCACATACGACAGCAGGCGCAGGTAAATCTTCAAGCTCGACGGCGCAGGCGAATCAGGGCTGGTCATGAGAACCCGTTGTATGAGAAAAGAGCCCGCGAGTGTAACACAGGCCATTTTAGTCGCTGAGCTGCGGTAACATGGCCGGCTATCCATGCCTCACGGCGCCCAACCCGGAGTATTGATGCAAGCGCTTGATCACACCCGATATCTCGCCCTGCGCGAGGGAGCACAAGTCCTTGAAGCGGATGGTTCGGGGGACAAGGTTCTGCGGTTGACGGACGGTTCAATACTCAAACTGTTTCGCCGCAAACGCCTGCTGACGTCGGCCGCGTGGTACCCGTACGCCAAACGCTTTGCCGACAACTGCGATGCGTTGCGTGAACGGCACATCCCCTGCCCGTCGATTCGTCAGGTTTACCGTATTGCGAGTATCGAGCGCGATGCCGTGCACTACGATCCACTGCCGGGCCAGACCCTGCGTCAGCTGCTGGACATCCAGGGCGATGCCGATCCGTTACGCGGTCAATTGGGGGTCTTCATGGCCACTTTGCATGAGCGGGGGATTTATTTTCGCTCGGCGCACCTGGGCAACATCGTGCTCACACCCGAGCATCAGCTGGGCCTGATCGACATCGCCGACATGCGGGTGTATCGCCGTCCGTTGCGCAAGACTCTGCGGCTGCGCAACTTCAAGCATATGGTGCGTTACCCACAAGATCGGCAATGGCTGCTCGACGGTCACGGCGAAGTCTTCATGCACCATTATGGCCAGACTCAGAGCATCTGCTCCCCGGAGGAGTTGAGCGTCGCCCTGCAAAAATGATCTGACTGCCTTCGCCTCCGGGGAGGAGGCGAAGGTCAGGCATTACGCCAGCGCGGGTTGTCGCGCCTTCAGCACGCGAGAGAGGATCATCGCAGCGGGCAGCAGCACCAGTGGCCACAACTCGTCAGGGTTACCAATCAGCAAACTGCCATCGAAATTCAGCATCACCAGCGCACACGCCAGGTACATACCCCAGCCGTCGCGCAGACGCCAGGCCTGCCAAAGGCTTGCAACCATCAGCGCTACGAACAACGCCAGCGCGACCCCGCCGCTGTACAGCCCCAGCGCTACGAAAATGTTGTGCGGATGCTGAATCGGCATCCAGCCATCGAGTACCTGAGCGGTGTGGAAGCCGATACCGCAGCCCAGTGCCCAGCCGCAGTGGCGCCACTCGCCGACCATGATATGGAAAATCTCGAGGCGGTACGAATCACCTCGGTTCCAGAGGGACTGGTACCAGGCTTCGTTGTGCACCACCAGGAACAGCAGGCCTAAAACAACTACGCCAATCGCCACCGCAGTACCCACCAGCCGCGGCTTGAGGTAAATGCCGTAAAGCAACCAGATGCCAAACAGGAACACAGCCCCCACAAACGCAGTACGCGTCTGCAGGACGAAGGCTACCGCGAACACCGACAAAACAATGGCCAGGCCACCTTCGATATACTTTCGTTCCCTGAGCCAGATTGGCAGCGCCAGCGCCAGCGCACAGAACAGCCAAATGCTGGCGTAGATGACGTTCTCCAAGCGTGCCGGAAGTATCGCCACCCGGCCGCCGATGGCGAATTCACCGGTTACCCAACCGTAGAGCGCGCTGCTGAAAATGTACAACGTCAGGATCCAGAACTGAGCGCGAATGAACGCCGCACTGCGGAAGAACTGCGGATCGGTGAGGGCGCCGACCACCATGACGAACATCAGTACATAGAAGACGTGTTTGTAGAACTGCATCTGCCCTGCAATCGTCGCAGGCACCAGAAACCACAGAATGAACGCCAGCCAACCCCACGCCAGCGGCTCCTTGAGCAAGCCCGCACCGCGTTCCTTGATCAGGAAGACCAGGCCCGGCAATGCCACCAGGACGTAGAACAGGTTGTTGGTCCACTTCGACGACCAGCCCACCACAAAGCTCAAAAGAAACAGACAGAGCACCGTTCCGAAATACGCCATGGTGTTCTTTCCTGGCTTCATGCCGCTAAATTCCATGCAGTACCCAACCTATTGCCAGACCCAAGATAAGAGCTGCGATCAGCTTCAGCCGATCGAGACGTTTACGTCGTAATTTGTTCTCCCGCTCCTTCGGGACCACCACATGCTCACCGAAACCGGTGTGCAATACCGCGTCGTTTTCCAGAATCAACGCATAGCGATTTTCGCCAGCATACAGACGCGACAGGTCTTTCTCCCCGGAAAATCCGGAATACGGCGCATGCATCAAGTAATCCGCACGACGGCGCAGCCCTGGATTAAAGGAAAAACCTTGCCACTCGGCTTTTTGCGAGCCCAGTACATAGAAAGGAATGCCATGGCTGACTTTGCGCTCGTTCAGGAACACGTAAGGACTATGAACCATCAGGTCATGATTGAAGCTGCGCAACCAAACCTGCAGTGCCTGCGGATCTTCCTCCAGCAGGCATTGGGACTCTTCGATGAACCCTTCGCGGTAGAAATCCCAGTCGTCTTCACAGTGGAAAATCCACGATGTCTGCACCTGAGCATAAGCGGCATCGATGGACCGCAACTGACCCAGGCGTGGCTTGTTGATGAAAAACTGGGTATGCGCCCTCCAGTGCTCCGGAATACAGGCCTCTACGGCGCTGTCACCGGAGTCCTCTGTAATGAACACTTTACGGATGGGAGCCGTGTTGTACCGGTCAAACGTCTCGAGGGTACGCTTCAACAGATCGAAGCGACCGCAACTAGTGATTACTACCGAAATGTCGCTAGTCTCGCTGAACAGCATTTATTTGCACCGCACCATTGGTTGTTTAATCGCCCGGCTTCACAGCCCCAGCGACAAGCGTAATTTTTCTTTCCAGCCCAGCGGGACATGCTCGCGCAGCGGCGCACGCAGGGCGTCGACAATCGCATGCCCTACAGCCCGGAAGGTGTAACGCTGCTCTACCAAAGCCTGTCCGGCCAATGAAATGGTCTCGGTCAGCTGTGGGGACTCGCGCAACACCGCCAGCTTTTCCCTGAGTTCGTCGCGGGTTCGATAGAGCACGATGTTGTGCATATCGACAAACCCCAGCGCGCGATTCTCTGCTTCCCCTTGATCGTAAGCAAACAGCACACAACCACAGGCCATGGCCTCGAAATTCTTGATCATGTATTCGCCCATGCCGACGTCGGCACTCACGAAGTAACGGATCCGGCTCAACGTCTCGCAGTATTCCTCACCCGACTTGGTGCGGGTGATCAGCAGGTTCTCCACTTCGGCCACGGACTCGAGCATGGCCTTGCGTCCGGCATACGCCACGCTGTTGAGACTGCCGACGAAACCCAGCTCGATATCCCGTTCACGCTGGCAGTTTTGCAACAGTGCCTGATCGTAGCCCTTGGGCACGAAATGCGCGTCAAACCCTTCCTCACGCAAGCGCTGGCTGACCATGAAACCCGAGCTGATCACCCGCGCCCAAGGCAGCTTGCGGTAATGCGCACTGAACTTGCCGGTGTACTTGCACGGGATGTAATTCTGGTACGCATCGTGTTCCAGAATAACCAGGTTGGGCAGGGTTTGGATGAACCTCACCTGTCTGATTTCTTTTTTGAAGCGCAGAAAAAAAACAATCCGGTCGTAGCGGGTCACATCGACATGCTTGCGAAAGTATCCACGCAAGTCGTCCTGCTCTGCGCTGGTCAGCTCGCGCTTGTCGCAGTCGCAGTGCTCGGCGATACCGTCATACAGTCGATCGAGGATCGCTCGCTGCTCTTTCTGCACCAGAAACAGAACTTTCAATTGGTCTCTCTCTTTCCAGACAGCTCTTGGACCCAGAATAATTCGTGGCGTCGCACCGCTTTACGGAAGAACTCGTTTTCGCCGAAAGCCGGCCAGTGTCGGGCCGCCAGACAACGTTGGATCGCCCGGCGAAGTAGACGCTTGAGGGGAAGTCGGGGCTGAAGGTCGTGCATCATGCCCAACGACATAGCCTTGTGCCACTGTTTTTCGGTCGACAGACAAAGCGCCCAGGGCCGCAACGGTTCGTGATTATTGATCTGTGGCGGCAGTGTCACACCGGTCCCGGCATCACCCATTGGCCAGCGATCGTTGTCGTGTAGATGATTGGCGTAATGCAACAAGGTTTCGGGCTGCCAGGCTGTACCGTTCAGTGCCTGCATCACCGCTTGCTGTGAGCATAGATGGTCTGGGTGCGGGTCGAAACGCGGATGTGGCAAAACGATGACCTGAGGCTGAATGCGCTCGATCAACTCACTCAGGTCGGCCAGCAGATTGTTCCAGGACGGTATGCCATCGACGTCACTGGCCAGGGCAAACGGATTGAACCGTCGAAAATATCGGGTATCGCCAAGCTGTGCCTCACGGGACACCACGGCCTCGGTCGGCGTGCTTTGCATGGCGGCCAATTGCAGGCAGAAATACCCCAACTGAATACAGCGCTCCTGAGGTACGCCGCCCCACAGCGGAACGCTGATGCTATCCCAGGCGCGAAGCGAGCCTTTCAACCGGGACGCTTCAACGCCATTGAGCCCCATCTGCTGATAGTGCCCGGCCTCGATTTCACCGGCAGTCAAGGTCACGATCCAGCTTTGACTGGCGCTGCTGTACAACCCGAAGGCGGCCAACTCGGCATCGTCGGCGTGAGGCGCGATCACCATCACCCGTTGACGGCTGTAATCCGGATGCTCGAACGCCCTGAGCACCGGCTCACCCAGCAGTCGGCAGAAACGCCCACGCAGGCGTAACTCACCTTGCGACAGAACCTGCGCCTGACCACTGAGGTTGAGGTAACGCAGGCCGTTCACACCACGCTCGAAAGTTTGTCGGTCCGGGTTATCCCCCCCCGACAACTCGACCACGGGATCGATGAAGCGTCCCAGCCAGGTGCTTTTTATCCGCAGCGCCAAAACCAGAGTGGCGTCGTCGACCAGCATGACACCGTCGTCCAGGCGCAAACGCTCACCGTCGAGGTGAACCTTGGGCTGCTGGGTGTACGGTGGAAAGCTGTACTGATAATCGTCTTTGGGCGAATAAAACAAATGGTCGGCAAACCATGCCTCGTGGGCAATCCAGCCCAGAACCGCGAGCACCAACGGCAGCCACCAGGTCACCAGCACACCCATGGCAATCAATAGCACCAGCGCGATGAGCAGACCGATGCGCTTGTTGCGCCGATGGCGCTTGAGCAATTGTTGTTTGCGGTTCATGGGCTGGCTCATACGGTGAACACCGGCACAGGATTGCACCAGCGATCCTTGTATTCACGGTCGGCGCGACCGAAAGAAAAGCGCAACGGTTTGTCCAACGCCCGGGCATGCTCCCAGGCGCTTTGCGTATTGAGAAAGCTCAGCACGCTGCCCGGACTGAATTCGCGGGTTTCGGGATCGACGCCGCCATTGATGTACTCGACGCTGATCCACTGCGGTGTCTCGACACGGTAGACCAGTTGAATCGCTATCGGCGCATCGTTGAGAAAAATCACCGAGCCGATCAGCAAATCACGCAGCAACTCGATGACCTCAGCCATGCGCTCGGCCCCCGTCGCCGGGAAGCCCCAGCGACGCTGGAACAGGTCGCAATAGATCGCCGCCAGTTCACTGCTGGAAAACTCCGCGACCGGCCGGACCACTCCGCCCGCTTCCTCCAGCAATCGCAATTCACGGCGCTGGTTGTAGCGAAACTTCTTCGACAGTTCTTCGGGAGTGCGGGCCATCGCCAGCTGTTCAGCCTGCAACTTGATGCCGGTGAAGCGGCCCTCATTCAGCGCCGACAGGTAGCGTCCACGATGACGCAGCGGCGCTTGTGCATCGGCAGCGGCCGGCAGGATGAACTCGGCATTACCGAGATCGAACAGGCCTTTTTTACCGCAGCGCTTGAGCACGTCCTTGGACAAGGCGAGGTCGCGGCCCCAGGTCGGGATCGCGGCTTTGACTTCACCGTTTTGCTCCCAGGCCAGGTAGCGCACAGGAATGTCGGCCAACTGCGCCAGCCGCTCGACCACCATGGGATGAGTGGCGACGCTGCCGCCATAACGTTGCCAGGCCTCGGCATATGTCGAGGCGTCGACTACCGCCCAGCCACGTTCGCGCCAGCCTTGAAATCGGTTGAGCATCAGCCCCTCGGCGCCAGTTCGGTAACGTGTGGCAAACGCCAGAAAGCATCGCGAACCGCGCGGTCGGAGAAGCGTTCACGCAGGCGATCGAGCATCAGCTCGGCGCACTGGTGACGTTGCTGCTCGTCCATCGCGGCCAGATGTTGCAGCCCTTGAGCCAAGTGTTCGGCATCGCCCAGCGGGAACAGAATACCGACGCCCTCGACCACTTCCTTCGCCCCGCCACACGCCGTGGCGAGCAACGGCACGCCGGCAGCCATGGCCTCCAGCAGCACCATGCCGAACGGTTCGTGATCGGAACTCAGGGCAAACACATCGAAGGCACGAAAATAACGTCGGGCTTCAGGCACCTGACCGAGGAACAGCACGCGGTCGCCGATACCCAACTCACGCGCCAGAGCCTTGAGGTCCTGCTCCAGTCGACCGGCACCGAGAATCACCAATTGACTGCTGGCCGGTAAACCCGGCAACGCCGCAGCAAAACCGTGCAGCAGCGTGGTCTGATCCTTGTCCGGATGCAGCCGTCCGACATTGCCGACAACCCAGGCATCCGGCGCCAGGCCGAGGGTTTCCCGGGCCTCGCGAACCGACACCTGGCTGTCCTGCAAGGTCTGCACATCGATACGGTTATAGAGCGTCTGAATCCGCGCCGCCGGCCACTTCGGCAGGCAATGGCGCATGTCGTCGCGCACGGCATCGGAAACCCCGAGCAGGCTCAGGCGCTTGCGGAAAATATTCGCGAAGAGTTTGCGCGTGCCGCGCTTGTAATCGTCAAACGCGTGATGCACGCCAATCACCGGCAACGACGTACCGAGCAAGGCGATATAAATAGGTTTGAAACGGTGAGCGATGCAAAAACTGAAATTGCGCGAGGCGGCGATCTTGCGCAGATCGCCGATGGCGCCCAGCTTCAGGCCACGAATGGCCTTGGAGCTGTACTCCATGAACAGCACTTCATCGGAAGCGCAGCCCGCGGCAACTTCGGCATCGGCAGCCCCGGTCAGAAACACCGTGGTCACTCGATAACCGGTCCCCGCGAACAGGCTGGCGTACTGCCGGGCGCAGTCCAGAAACGGCCCGTCATAGCCGTGACAGAACTGCAGCACATGGCGTTCAGCCGAGCGTGTCATATGCGTCCGCGCCCTCTTTCACCACCAGGATGTCTTCCATGATCAGATACTGTAGATCGGAACCGAAGAACATGTTCAGGGCGTCCGTCGGCGAGCAGATCATCGGTTCGCCACGACGGTTGAGCGAGGTGTTCAGCGACACGCCGTTACCGGTCAGCACTTCCAGCGCCTTCATCATGTCGTAGTAGCGCGGGTTGTATTCGCGCTTGAGCACTTGAGCCCGGGACGTACCGTCTTCATGGACGACTTCCGGCACGCGGGTCTTCCACTCTTCCGCCACTTCGAAGGTGAAGGTCATGAACGGCGCCGGGTGATCGATCTTGATCATCTGCGGTGCAACGGTGTCGAGCATCGACGGGCAGAAAGGCCTCCAGCGCTCGCGGAACTTGATCTGGTGGTTGATGCGGTCAGCCACGCCGGTCGCACTCGGGCAACCAATGATCGAACGACCGCCCAAGGCGCGCGGACCGAACTCCATTCGGCCCTGGAACCAGGCCACCGGGTTGCCGTCGACCATGATTTTGGCGATGTTTTCCGGCATGTTCTCAAGCTTGCGCCATACCGGCTTGCTCGGGTGACGGGCGCATGCAGCGAGCACGTCTTCGTTGGTGTACGACGGACCGAGGTAGACGTGTTCCATCTTCTCGACCGGCACACCACGGGCGTGGGACACATAGGCCGCCGCGCCAACCGCGGTGCCGGCGTCGCCGGATGCAGGCTGGACAAACAGCTCTTTGACGTCATCGCGAGCGATGATTTTCTGGTTGAGCTTGACGTTCAATGCACAGCCACCGGCATAGGCCAGTTTGCCGGTTTCCTTGAGCACGTCGCCCAGGTAGTAATCGATCATCTGCAGCGAGATTTTTTCGAACAGCGCTTGAATGCTCGCGGCGTAGTGGATGTACGGCTCGTCAGCGATGTCGCCTTCGCGCTTCGGTCCCAGCCACTCGATCAGCTTCGGCGAGAAGTAGTAGCCTTTGCCCTTCTCTTTGTAACGACGCAGGCCAATGACGTTGGCGTAGTCGGTGTTGATCACCAACTCGCCGTTTTCGAACGAAGCCAGGCGCGAGAAATCGTATTTGCTGGCGTCGCCGTACGGCGCCATGCCCATGACCTTGAACTCGCCATCGAGCATATCGAAACCGAGGAACTCGGTGATCGCGCCGTACAGGCCGCCGAGGGAGTCTGGATCGAAGAATTCCTTGATCTTGTGGATCTTGCCGTTTTCGCCGTAACCGAAAAAGGTCGTGGCGTACTCACCCTTGCCGTCGATCCCGAGGATCGCGGTTTTCTCTTTGAAACCGGAGCAGTGGTAAGCACTGGAGGCGTGGGCCAGGTGGTGCTCGACCGGCTCGATCTTGATTTTCTTCGGATCGAAGCCCAGTTGCTCGAGGCACCAGACAATCTTGTTGCGATAGCGCTTGTAGCGACGGTTGCCCATCAGGATCGCGTCAAGAGCGCGATCCGGGGCGTACCAGTAACGCTTGGCGTACTGCCAACGAGCCTTGCCGAACAGACTGATCGGTGCGAATGGAATCGCCACCACATCAACGTCGGACGGCTTGATGCCAGCCTGTTCGAGGCAAAACTTCGCCGACTCGTAAGGCATGCGGTTCTTTGCATGTTTATCGCGCACAAAGCGCTCTTCCTCAGCCGCCGCGACCAGCTTGCCGTCGATGTACAACGCTGCGGAAGGATCATGGCTAAGGGCGCCGGACAGGCCAAGAATCGTCAATGCCACAGGGGTCTAGCCTCTTTAGTCTGCATGCAGGCGCAAGGCGCCTCAAAGATTAATGTGCCCTCGCAAAGGGCGAGTGGCAGCTAAAGGGCGGGATTATAGCGTAAACATGACGGGAATGACCCAGCGCTTATTACCCCCGTAAATATGACTTGGGCGAAAGCAGGCGGCATTGCTCATCCGCGGCCTGACCTCCAGTAAATACTGATATTGCCGTCAGTAGCCTGCCGGTAAACCGTATAGGGCAGGAGGACGGTATCGAAAACACCCGACAGGGTGAAATCCACCAATACGAACGGCAAAAGAATACCCGTGGGGTCAGGCGCTGCGTTTAATACGCAAAAGTCGTAGGCCAGACCACTGTAGATACGCGGGATGGACTGACAGTAGGTCTTTTGCTTTCTAAGGCTACGAGCCGAGTCTTCGTCATCCTGCAGTACCGTAACAGCGGTCCCGCAGCCTGATAAAACCAGCGCAAAAGTGCTCAGTAGCACCGTCATTTTCATCGTCAAAATCTGCCCTCCGTGAACGTCAGGCAAACTAGCATCGCGGGTATTCAGGGCACAGTTCATGGGCTCTGTAGATCATGTAGGACGATTCATAAAAACCTGTCCCTAAATCTCGAGTGGCTGTTCTGGCCCCTTCGCGAGCAAGCTGAACTGGTCAAGCAAATCCGGACACCGGTTACGGTGTTTATGCCGCTTTTTGCTCCATAGCTATTGGCGACAGGTAGTTGTTGTAGCTGTGGAGCCTAGTGCGGTTGTAGTACATGAAGAAGCGAACCATGTCGGTTTGTGCTTCTTCGGTGCTGCCGTAGCCTTTGCGAGGTACCCATTCCGACTTCAGCGTTCCGAAAAACCTCTCCGTCGGTGCGTTGTCCCAACATTGCCCACGATGGCTCATGCTCTGCAATATGCCATATCGCTCCAACTCCCCTTGAAACTTGCGGCTCGTGTATTGGCAGCCCTGATCAGAATGGAACATCAGCCCTGGCGCACCTTGTCGAAGGTCTGCTGCCATGCGCAGTGCTTTGCTGACCAAGTTGGCATCATTGATCAGGGAAAACGCCCAGCCAATGACACGCCGCGCAAACAAGTCGATCACGATTGCCAGGTGGCACCAGCGTTTTCCCACTAAAAGACTGTTACATCGCCACACCAGACCTGGTTGATGGCCGCCGGCCTGAAGTTACGTTCGAGTCGATTAGGCGCAACAAAGGCTTCGACCCCCTTGGATCTGAATGGATGCGGTCGGCGCTGTTTGCTGACAATGTTGGCTTCCTTCATCAGCGACGCAGCGAGGCTTCTTCCTACTGGAAAATGCTCGGCCTTCAGGCGTTTGGAGATCATTCTGGAGCCCATACTTTCGCGGCTCTCAGCGTGTAGGTTGACCACCTGAGCCATAAGCTCTTCACGCCTGATTTTGGGGCGGGAGCGCCGCTGAATCCATTCATAGAAGCTACTGCGCTTGACGTTGAAAACACGACACAGCGTGGCGGTCGGATACGACGCTCTCAGCTCCGCGATCATCGAAAACGAGCGGGATCCGACATCAAGAGCGCGGTAGCCTTTTTTAAGATCTCGGCCTCCAACTCCATTTGCTTGATTTTGGCCTTCAGCTCCTGAATCTGACGCTGATCTTCGGTAATCGCTTTGGTTCCTTTTACCGGCTGGCCTTCGCGCTCCTTACGAACCTGTTCGACCCACCGCCGCAAAGCGGTAGGCCCAATGTCCAACGACGCGCAGACGTCTGGAACGGGACAATCATCATCAAGTACCATGCTGGCAGCACGCAGTTTGAACTCGCGCGAATAGACCTTTCTTTCGTTCATGGAGCCTCCAAGTTGGCGAAATCATATCGCCCTTAAGAGGTGTCCGGAATTATTAGGCCAGTTCAAGCCCGCTCCCACACTGGATCTATGTAACGCCGAAGATCCCCTGTGGGAGCGAGCTTGCTCGCGATGGGGATTCAGGCAGCGCTGGAGATATCTTTGGGAAGACGCTGATCAATGACCCGATACAGCGCACTGCTCTCAGGCCAGTTACGCATGAACCTCGCCCGATCCCGCGCATAGGCCGGGGCGAAGCTGCTGAGCGAGGCGTGCTGACACATCGAATCCAGATCAATCAGCGCCCAGCGATCGTGCTGCCAGAACAGGTTATGCCCCTTGAAATCCCCGTGACTGATCCGCTCGCCAATCAGCTCGGCAAACAAATGATCCAGCGCCAGCAATTCGGCTTCCGGCGCCTCACCGCTTTCAACGTAAGGTGCAAACCGCTCGATGATGTCCGGCCCCGGCAAATGCTCGGTCACCAGATAAGCCCGACTGCGGAACCAGAGAAAACGCTTTTCCAGCAACGCCAACGGTTTCGGCGTGGCGATGCCGAGAAACGCCAGGCGATTGCCTTCACGCCAGGAGTGCCAGGCACGGCTCGGGCGCCAGAAGCGTTTGAGCCAGTGGGCAAAACCTTTGATGTTGTAGCGTTTGATCACCAGCGTACGACCCGCCACCTCGACCTTGCCGACGCTCGCCGCGCCGCCGGTCTTGTACAGATGACCCTGATCGAGCAACGCATCGGCCTGCGCCAGCACCGGCAGCATCGCTGCCTCTTCCTCGCGGCGAATCGCCCGCAAGCCGAACGCTCCGCGCTGAACACTGAACAGCGTGCATTCGCGGCCGACCTTGATCAGGAAGTCCTTCAGACGCCAGGTGCGAACCTTGCTGATCTGCTTCTGCAACGCCTCCATGGGCAGGGCATGCTCGCCGTTGCTCAGCAGGTAATACACCAGCAATTCTTCGGTGAAGGGCTCCAGCGACTTGGGCAACTGGGCGAAAAACACCCCGAGGTTTTCCAGGACTTTCTGCCGCGAGAGCGGTTGGCCAGGGGTTTCGGAGCAGACGCCGCCGCCATCGATCAAATACAACCGGCCGCGCTGGCGCAAGAGGTTGTCCAGGTGCAGGTCTTCCTGCCAGAGCCCCTTGCGATGCATTTGGCCGATAGCGCCCAACGCCTCGGCCAGCACAGCCCCTTGCATATCCGCCAGCACCGGCAAATGCTCGACCTGTTTCCAGGTTTCACCGAGGCTTTCGGCGCCCTCGATGAACTCGAACAGCAACCAGCCGCCCTCGCCGTCCTTCAGGCCGTCGGCCAACAGTTGCGGCGTGGTCAAGCCCTGGGCGGCGAGCAAATGCACACCGTTGCGTTCCCGCTGAAAATGCCGCGCCGCTTTGCTGCCGACCAGCAACTTGGCCAGCACCGGCCGCCCACGCCAGACGCCCGCACCGACGTAACGCTGACCGGGCAATACCCGCAGCAGACTGAGCAACTGCAACTCGGCAGGCCCGGCGGCATCGGCCAGTGGAATACTCAGCGGCAGGCTCGGGCTGCGACCTGCGTTTTTCAGTTCCGACAAACGCATCAGCGCGTCTCCTTGTGAGTGCGCCGCGCGGTCAGACGCGTAAGCCAGCTGTCGATCAGCGAACTGTCTTGCGATTGATCCAGATAGGCGGCCAGCAGCTCGCGCAACTGCGCTTCGCTCCACTCAGGCGCCCGACGCAGCAACGGCTCCAGGTCTTTGGCCCGATCACGCAGACCAAACAGCAACGGCCGGGTCTTTTCCAGATCGATCAACTGGGCCAGGTAACCGTCGCCAGTGGCCTGGAGAAAAATGTGCTTGGGGTAGAAGCAACCGTGAACCTGACGCGCGCCGTGCAGGCGCCGGGCCAGTTGCCCACAGGCCTTCAGAATGGCCGAATGCTGTGCCGAACTCAGATCAGACCAGCGCTGCAACAGCGAATCCAGGTCATCCCAACCGTCCAGGGCACGGGTCAGCAGAATCGCCCGGACTTCGCCGTCGACTTTGCGCTCACCGAAAAACGCCGCTTTCAACGCCGGAATACCGAACTTTTCATAGCGACTGATATTGCGAAACTCACGGGCAAAGCTCGGCTCGCCAAAGGGCGCATGCAAGGTGCGCATCTGGTAGTTGCTCTGGCGTTTGAGGTAGTAGCCATGACCTTCCAGATCCAGCCGAAACACGCTGCTCCAGCCACCGCGAGCTGTGTTGGGCTCGTCCACAGCGTCGAGCTGCTTGGCCCAGAGTGCGTCAAAGGTGCCGAGGCCGTGACGCTCAAGCAGCGCACGGTCTTCAGCCGCCAGGAAATCAGTCATTCGCGCCCCTCGAAAAATCTCACCACGTGCCGGATCCGTTTTTTGTCGGCGGCATTCAGCCGATCACACTGGCGGTATTGCAGGTAAAAGCGCAGGCGCTGGGTAGCCGACAAGTGATACTTGGCAACCTTGTCCAGGCACGCCAGGTCCTTGGTGATCCGGTACTTGAGCCAAAAGCCGCGCCAGAAATCGCCATTGGGGCAGTCGATCAAAAACAGCCGGGGCTCATCGTCGATCAACAGGTTGCGCCACTTCAAATCGTTATGGGTGAAGCGGTGGTCGTGCATGGTCCGGGTATAACCCGCCAGCTGCCGGCTGACGTTGTCGACCCAGGCGCGGTCCGTCAGTTTCGGATCATGCCGTTCGGCCAAAGCCGACAAGTCTTCGGTATGCGGCAGCTCACGGGTGATCATTGCCCCGCGATCGTACGCCGCACCGCGACGTTCCAGGCCCCAGGCCACCACTTCAGCGGTAGGAATGCCCCACTTGGCGAAGCGCTTGAGATTCTGCCACTCGGCTTTCACTCGAGGCTTGCCCAGGTAACGGCGCAGACCTTTACCGGCACCCGTGTAGCGTTTGACGTAATAGTTGACGCCATTGCGCTGGACGCGAATGACCTCGGACAACAGGTCGCGCGTCAGGCGTTCTCCCTGAAGCGCAAACACAGCCTCAAGACTGCCGAAATCTTCTGCCAGATCGCTGTACTCAGGCTCCAGTTTCCAACCCGCCATCAGAGCGCATCCCCGTATCGCTGTTTACGGTCGTAGAGTTTGTTGGCCTTGCCTTCGAGCCAGGCGAGCAACCCGGCTTCTTCACCCAGAATCTGGCGCAGGGGCTGCTGGAAATAACCCTTGAGGAAGCGCAATTTGTCGCGACGGGTCAGGCCGATGTCCAGTGCCGAAAAATACAGCGCCGCCAAATCCTTGTTACGCCAGCGTTGGGTAATCGTCGGACGGGTCTGGGCACGGTGCAGGTCGATCACCGAGAGCCTGAAATCGTCGGCCGTCACCGGTTTGTCGGTGTGCAGCAGAAAGTGGCAGATGTAGCAGTCGCGATGGTTGACCCCGGCGCGGTGCATCATGCCGGTCATGCGCGCGACTTCGGCGATCAGCGCGCGCTTGAGTTTTGGCTCGGGCGGCTGCTTGACCCAGTCGATGCTGAAGTCTTCGAGGCTGACAGTGGGCGCCAGCTCTTCGGTGACGATGAACGAATGCTGGTCCGCCGGGTTGCTGCCCTTCTCGCCATAAGCCACGGCGGTCATGGTCGGCACGCCGACTTCCTGCAGGCGCTGGATGGCCTTCCATTCCTGGCCGGCACCGAGCACCGGCAGCTTGGCCGTGAGCAGGTTCTTGAAGATCTCGCCCCAGCCAATGCCACGGTGGATCTTCACGAAAAAGCCACTGCCATTGACTTCGGTACGCAGGGTCCGGCGCGCTTCAAGTTCGCGGTATACCTCGCCCTGGAGGCCCTCGACTTCAGCGAACGGGTCGCGTCCGGCCCAGAGGCTCTTGAACGGTTCAGCCAGCATCAACTTCATTAAGCGTGCTCCGCCAGAATCACATCGGCCGCGTGCTGCGGCATGCTGTAGAGGTCGGCCGTCTCGGCGAAGGCCAGACCGTTGCGGCTCCAGGCCGCCCGTGCTTGAGCGTCGTTCAACATGCCGGTCAGGTACTGAGTCAGCTGCGCCTGATCGAAAGGCTCGTCCAGCACCAGACCGGCGTCGGCCTCGGCGATGTAATGGGCGTAACCACACACCGCACTCACCAGCACCGGCAACCCGGCCACCAGGGCTTCGAGCAACACGGTCCCGGTGTTTTCGTTGTACGCCGGGTGAATCAACAGATCGGCGCCGAGCAGAAAACGCGGGATGTCGCTGCGGCCCTTGAGGAATGTCACGTTATCGCCGAGCCCCAGTGTGGCGCTCTGCACCTGGAATAATTTGGGGTCGTCCTGGCCAATTACAAATAGCCGGGTGCGCTTCTTCAGATCGGCGGGCAATGCGGCCAGCGCCTTGAGGCTACGATCCACGCCCTTGGTCTTGAACCCGGAACCGATTTGCACCAGCAGCAGATCATCGTCTTTCAGGTTGAATTCGCGACGGAATTCGGCACGGATCTCGGCGGCATTGGCCGGCGCGCGACGGTCCTGAGAGATACCCGGCGGCAGCAAATGGAAGCGCTCAAGCGGCGTGTCGTAATGCTTGATGAACAGCGGCTGCTGGACTTCGGAAATCATCAGCACTTCGGTCTTGGCATCCTTGGCGAACACGGCGCGCTCGTACTCGGCGAAGTGCCGGTAGCGACCCCAACGACGGTACAGCGAGTTGCGCAGGTTCTGCGCCTTGTCTTCGAAGCAGCCGTCGGCGGCGTAGTAGACGTCCAGACCCGGCATTTTGTTGAAGCCGATCAAACGGTCCACCGGACGCTTGGCCAGATCCGCTTCCATCCATTCGCTGAGCTTCTCGTTGCGTCGATGATTGAAGAACGCTTTGACCGGCGCCACCAACACTTCGAAGCCCGGTGGAATGTCGCCTTCCCAGATCAGCGTGTAGACCCGAATCTGATGGCCGCGCTGCTGACATTCAAGGGCAATGCGCATGAAATCGCGCTGCAAGCCCCCGAATGGAAAGTACTTGTACAAGACGAATGCCAATTGCATCAGCGCAGCTCCTCAGCCAGTAACAACGTGCTCAGTCGGGTCGCGACACGCTCGGGATTCAGACGCGTGAAGCACAGGGGCCACTCGCGCTTAAGGTCAAACTGACGGGCATCTTCGGCCGTCGGTTGATACATACATTTCTTTTGCATACACGGCGCGCAGGGGAAATCGCTGGCGATGTGAATCTGCGCTTTACCGTAGGCACCGGTCAGGCCCGGGTTGGTCGGGCCAAACAGCGACAGCGTCGGTACGTCCAGTGCAGCGGCGAGGTGACCGAGACCGGTGTCCACCGCCACGCAGGCTTGCGCGCCGGCCAGCACTTTGCCGACACCCGCCAGGTTCAGCTTGGGCAGCACTTCGACGTGCCTCATGTCTTTGGCGATGCGCTCGGCCCGGGCTTTCTCGATCGGATTACCCCACGGCAGCTTCACCGCGACACCGAGATAGCCGACGCGCTCGGCCAACTCGCGCCAGTAGGCTTCAGGCCAGTGCTTGGTGTCCCACGTGGTGCCGTGCAGGAACACCACGTAAGGATTCTTGCGCGGCAATTCCACCAGTCGCTCGACGTTCAGGCCGTAATCGCCCAAACCTTTGGGCAGGTCATAACCCAGGGCCACGGCGAACAGCTGACGCACCCGCTCCACCGCGTGCTGCCCACGGGCCACGGCCAGACGCCGCGAATAGAAGCGTGCGGCAATCGGCTCACGGGCCGAGTTTTTATCCAGCCCGGCCACCGGGGCTTTGGCGTATCGGGTCAGCAAGGCACTTTTCAGCAGGCCCTGGGCATCGATCACCAAATCATATTTGTTGGCGCGAACGCTTTGCTTGAAGCGCTTCCACTCGCCACTCTTGATGGTCTGCCAGATGTTTTTGCGCCAGCGACGGATCGCCACCGGAATCACCTTGCCCACGGCCGGGTGCCAGCTCGGGATTTCGGCGAAGCCTTCTTCCACCACCCAATCGAACTGGATGCCGGGGATCGCCCGTGCCGCGTCGGTCAACGCCGGCAACGCATGAATCACGTCGCCCAGCGAAGAAGTCTTGATCAGCAGTACCCGCAAACTATTTGACCTCGACCACAGTGCCCTGCAAACGCTGCAAGGCTTCGTTCACCGCTTGCGGCATGAGCTGGCGCAGGCAGTTGTAATGACCGAAGCGGCACGTGCGATCGAAGCAGGGGCTGCATTCGATGCCCAGGCGCACGATCTCGACGTGCTCGGCCAGTGGCGGCGTGAAACCCGGCGACGTCGAGCCGTAGACCGCCACCAACGGGCGATTCAGCGCGGCGGCGACGTGCATCAGGCCGGAGTCGTTGGACACCACCGCGTCGGCGCAGGACATCAGGTCGATGGCCTCGGCCAGGGAGGTGCCGCCGCTGAGGTTCACCGACTCTTCACGCAGACCGGGAATCAGCCGCGAACGGATGTCTTCGCCGACGGCGTGATCGTTTTTCGAACCGAACAGCCAGACTTGCCAGCCTTCGCGGATCTTCGCTTCGGCAACCTTGGCATAGTGCTCGGACGGCCAGCGCTTGGACTCGCCGAATTCGGCACCGGGGCACAGCACCAACACCGGGCGGTCGAGGGCCAGGCCGAACTTGGCCATTGCCGCTTCGCGAGTGACCGGGTCGATCTGCAGGCTCGGCCGTGGATAAGGCGTCGGCAGCTCGGCACCGGACTCGTAAGCCAGGGCCATGAAGCGTTCGATCATCAGTGGATAACGTTCTTTATCCAGCGTGCGCACGTCATTGAGCAGGCCGTAGCGGAACTCGCCACGCCAGCCGGTGCGTTTCGGGATGCCGGCGAAGAACGGCACCAATGCCGACTTCAGGGAATTGGGCAGCAGAATCGCCTGGTCGTACTGGCCGGCCAGGGATTTGCCGATGCGCCGACGCGTCGCCAGCTCCAAGGCACCGTGACCGAGCGGAAAGCTCAAGGCCTGGCGTACTTCGGGCATGCGCTCAAGAATCGGCCGGCTCCACTCGGGGGCCAGCACGTCGATTTCGCATTGCGGGTGGCGCTGCTTGAGACACTGAAACAGTGTCTGCGCCATCACCATGTCACCGACCCAACTGGGCCCAACGATCAGAATTTTCATGTGGTTTCCATAAACGAGCCGGGGAGGCATACGCCTCCCCGCCTCGAGAATTCTACAAAACACTGCAGATCTACTGTGGGAGCGAGCTTGCTCGCGATGGCGGCGTGACAGTCAGCATAAATGTTGTATGTGACGGCCTCATCGCGAGCAAGCTCGCTCCCACTTTGGGTATTTGATGTCTCAACTATCCGGTTTCAGCTTAGCCCCAACTCGCGCCAGATCCGCACTACCTGCCGCCGTTCGTCCACGAACTGGTCGCCCGGTATCACCCCGGCGTCCTTCTGCAAGGCCTGCCGGTGAGCGGCTGAACGGTAGGCTTTATAGGCCTCGCGCAACAGGCTGGCGTCTTCGGCGGGCATCAGCCCTTCCTCCTCCAGCCCTTCCAGAATGCGGATATTGTCAGTCCAGCGCAGCAATGGCGGGTGCGATTCGGACCACGCCAGGGCCGCGTATTGCACCATAAATTCAATATCGACGATACCTCCGGCGTCCTGCTTGAGATCGAATGGCGCCGTGGCCTCGAAGGCATTTGCCCCGGTGCCCGCCGCGGTGCTCTTGCTGCCAAGGTTATCGCGCATTTTGGCGCGCATCTCACTGACCTCCTGGCGCAAGGTTGCAAGGTCCCGCGGCTTGCCCAATACCGCCGCGCGGACTTTCTCGAACGCCTGGCCGACGTCCGGGCTGCCCACCAACACCCGCGCCCGCACCAGCGCCTGATGTTCCCAGGTCCAGGCTTCATTTTCCTGATACCGGGCAAACGCACCGAGCGAACTCACCAGCAACCCCGACGCACCGGACGGCCGCAGACGCATGTCCACTTCATACAGCTGACCGGAGTTGGTCTGGGCCGTGAGCAAGTGAATGATCCGCTGCCCCAGCCGAGTAAAGAATTGCGCGCCGTCGATAGGTTTCGGCCCGTCGGTTTCCGCCTGCGGGTCGCCATCGTGGATGAACACCAGGTCCAGGTCCGAACCATGCCCCAGTTCCAGACCGCCGACTTTCCCATAACCGACAATGATAAAGCCGGGATCGCACAAGGTGCCGTCGGTGCGCTGCGGCGTGCCGTATTTGGCCACGGTCTGGCGCCAGGCCAGGGCCAGCACTTGTTCAAGAATCGCTTCGGCGAGCCAGGTCAGGTAATCGCTGACCTTCATCAACGGCAGGCTGCCGGCGATTTCCGAAGCGGCGACGCGCAAGCGGTGCGCCAGTTTGAAATGCCGCAGGGCTTCCATTTGCTGTTCGAGGTCGTCTTCGGGAATCCGCGTCAAACGTTCGCGCAATTCGGCGGCCAGTTCCGGCGCCAGCGGCGGTTTGAACAGCCGACCTTCGTTGAGCAATTCGTCGAGCAGCAGCGGGAAGCGGGTGATCTGTTCGGCGATCCACGGACTCGCGGCGCACAAGGTCAACAAACGTCGCAGCGCGCCGGGATTCTCGGTCAGCAACACCAGATACGCGGAACGACGGGCCACGGCCTCCACCAGCGGCAATACTCTTTCCAGCACCAGATCCGGATTGGCGTGTTCGACAGCCTGAGCCAGCAACCGCGGAATAAAGGCATCAAGGCGCTCACGCCCCAAGCGCTGCATCGCGCGCAATTGCGGACTGCTGCGCAAGCCAGCCAAGGCTTTCAAAGCCTTGGAGGCATCGACGAAGCCACCCTCTTCCAACTGACGACAAGCGGCCTCTTCATCCTGAGCTTCTTCCCACAGCGGCAGCCATTCGCCGCCGACCACCACTTCGCTTTCGGTGCCTTCCTCTTCGTCGGGGTCGGCAATCACCTGGCCAAAGTGCCAGGCCACGCGACCGCGCCAATACATAAGCTGTTCGTGGAAAGCCGTCCAATCAGCGAAGCCCAACATAAAGGCAATACGCGCCTGATCCTGAGCGCCGTCCGGCAGCATCTGGGTCTGGCGATCGGCGATCGCCTGGATCGCGTGCTCGGTGTACCGCAGGAATTCGTAGCCTTCGCGCAGTTCGCTGATCACCGCCGGCGGCAGGTAACCCTGACCTTCCAGCGTGCTCAGTACTTTTAATAGAGGACGTTGTTGCAGGCTCAGGTCGCGGCCGCCGTGGATCAGCTGGAACGCCTGGGCGATAAATTCGACTTCACGAATGCCACCGGAGCCGAGTTTGATGTTGTCGGCCATGCCCTTGCGCCGGACTTCCTGCTGAATCAGCTGCTTCATGGTGCGCAGCGCTTCGATCGCCGAGAAGTCGAGGTAACGCCGGTAAACGAACGGCCGCAGCATGTCTTGCAATTGCGCACCGGCCACTTGATCGCCGGCCACCACCCGCGACTTGATCATCGCGTAGCGTTCCCAGTCGCGGCCCTGATCCTGGTAATACTGCTCCAGCGCGTTGAAACTCAGCACCAATGCGCCGGCCGAACCGTAAGGCCGCAGGCGCATGTCGACGCGGAATACAAAACCGTCGACGGTCATCGGGTCCAGAGCCTTGATCAGGCGCTGGCCGAGACGGATGAAGAACTCCTGGTTATCCAGCGAGCGTTTGACGCCGACGGTTTCGCCGCCTTCGGGATAGGCGAAGATCAGGTCGATGTCCGACGACAGGTTGAGTTCCACCGCGCCGAGCTTGCCCATGCCGAGAATGACCATTTGCTGCGGCTCGCCGCTGCGCCGGCCAGTCGGCACGCCGAACTGCTGACAATGCCGCGAGTACAACCACTGATAGGCCTGATCGATGCTGGCATCGGCCATGTCCGAGAGGTCGCGGCAGGTCTGGATCAGATCGCACTGACGCGTCAGGTCGCGCCAGATGATCCGCACTTGATGACGGGTACGTTGACGACGCAGGGCGCGACCGAGCCCATCGTCGGTTTCTGCTGAATTCACCGCGGCCGCAATCTGTGCGCACAACTCGCCGGGCGCAAAACTTCGGTCCAGCTCACCGGACTGCACCAGCTCCAGCAACATCAACGGGTCACGGACACTTTGTTCAATCACGAAGTCGCTGGCAGCGGTGACGCGGGCGAATTGCGCCCAGCGTTCAGGCGTCCAGCCGGTCAGGCCATGATCGTCGGGAAGCCCCGCGACAGCCGCACGGAACGACTGCTCGGCGCGGGTGACAAACGGCAGGAGGATGCCAGGCAGTTCGGCAAGCGAAGGGAGGCTCATGGTCTATCCTTGATCGGCGTGTAGAGGGCTGCATGTAGTGATTCGCGAGAATGCACTACCTGATCGACTGTCGAACAAAGGTTAGAAATAGCTGAAATTTCTTTATTTTTGGCAGACAGCATCAAGCTTTCACCTTTTCTGGTTGGCAAAAGACCAACCTTAACGATTATTCTCACAACGCAGCTGGAGGCCACAAGCCGCTCATCTGTAGTTTTACTACTCGTATATACATTCGAAAGGCTGAAATGCCCGATGATTTGTAGTAAAACTACACGCCGCCGGAACAACCTCTCGGCAATCCAAGAATTTATATCGTCTGCCCACAAGGCCAGTCGCAAACTCAGGCAACCGATTCTGGAAGCCTTTCCGCCCTGGAGCAAGCCATGCAAGACCTCGATCCCGTCGAAACCCAGGAATGGTTGGACGCCCTGGAATCGGTTCTCGACAAAGAAGGCGAAGACCGCGCTCACTATCTGATGACCCGTATGGGCGAACTCGCAACCCGTAGCGGTTCGCAATTGCCTTACGCCATCACCACGCCATACCGCAACACGATCCCCGTTACCCACGAAGCACGCATGCCTGGCGACCTGTTCATGGAACGCCGCATTCGCTCGTTGGTACGCTGGAACGCGATGGCCATGGTGATGCGTACGAACCTGAAAGATTCTGACCTGGGCGGTCACATCTCCAGCTTCGCCTCCAGCGCAACCCTGTACGACATCGGCTTCAACTATTTCTTCCAGGCCCCGACCGACGAGCACGGCGGCGACCTGATCTACTTCCAGGGCCACACTTCGCCAGGCGTTTACGCCCGTGCGTTCATGGAAGGCCGCATCACCGAAGACCAGATGAACAACTTCCGCCAGGAAGTGGACGGTCAGGGCCTGTCGTCCTATCCGCACCCTTGGCTGATGCCTGATTTCTGGCAGTTCCCGACTGTATCCATGGGTCTGGGCCCGATCCAGGCGATCTACCAGGCACGCTTCATGAAGTACCTGGAAGCCCGTGGCTTCATCCCTGAAGGCAAGCAAAAAGTCTGGTGCTTCCTGGGCGACGGCGAGTGTGACGAACCAGAATCCCTGGGCGCGATCTCGCTGGCTGGCCGTGAGAAGCTCGACAACCTGATCTTCGTTATTAACTGCAACCTGCAGCGCCTTGATGGCCCGGTTCGCGGCAACGGCAAGATCATCCAGGAACTCGAAGGCGTGTTCCGCGGTGCTCAGTGGAACGTGACCAAAGTCATCTGGGGCCGTTTCTGGGACCCACTGCTGGCCAAAGACGTCGACGGTATCCTGCAACGTCGCATGGACGAAGTCATCGACGGCGAGTACCAGAACTACAAAGCCAAAGACGGCGCGTTTGTTCGTGAACACTTCTTCAACTCGCCAGAACTCAAGGCGATGGTTGCTGATCTGTCCGACGACGAGATCTGGAAACTCAACCGTGGCGGCCACGACCCGTACAAGGTCTACGCGGCGTACCACGAAGCGGTCAACCACAAAGAACAACCGACCGTCATCCTGGCCAAGACCATCAAAGGTTATGGCACCGGTGCCGGCGAAGCGAAGAACACCGCGCACAACACCAAGAAGGTTGATGTTGAAAGCCTGAAGCTGTTCCGCGATCGTTTCGACATCCCGGTCAAGGACGAAGAGCTGGAAAACCTGCCGTTCTTCAAGCCAGAGCCAAACAGCGCTGAAGCCCGTTACCTGAGCGAGCGCCGCACTGCACTGGGCGGTTTCGTGCCACAGCGCCGTGCCAAAAGCTTCGACATCCCGACGCCATCGCTGGATACCCTCAAGGCAATCCTGGACGGCTCGGGCGACCGTGAAATTTCCACCACCATGGCCTTCGTGCGGATCCTCGCGCAGCTGGTCAAGGACAAGGAAATCGGTTCGCGCATCGTTCCGATCATCCCGGACGAAGCCCGTACCTTTGGTATGGAAGGCATGTTCCGTCAGTTGGGCATCTACTCGTCCGTCGGCCAGCTCTACGAGCCAGTCGATAAAGACCAGGTGATGTTCTACAAAGAAGACAAGAAGGGCCAGATCCTCGAAGAAGGCATCAACGAAGCGGGCGCCATGAGCTCCTTCATCGCTGCCGGTACTTCGTACTCCAGCCACAACCAGCCGATGCTGCCGTTCTACATCTTCTACTCGATGTTCGGTTTCCAGCGTATTGGCGACCTGGCCTGGGCCGCTGGCGACAGCCGCACCCGTGGCTTCCTGATCGGCGGCACCGCCGGCCGGACCACGCTGAACGGCGAAGGCCTGCAACACGAAGACGGTCACAGCCACATCCTGGCTGCCACCATCCCGAACTGCCGCACCTTTGATCCAACCTACGGCTACGAGCTGGCGGTGATCATTCAGGACGGCATGAAGAAGATGACCGAAGAGCAGCAGGACGTTTTCTACTACATCACCGTGATGAACGAGTCCTATCAGCAGCCAGCCATGCCGGCCGGTGTCGAGGAAGGCATCATCAAGGGCATGTACCTGCTCGAGGAAGACACCCGCGAAGCGGCGCACCACGTTCAGCTGATGGGCTCCGGCACCATCCTGCGCGAAGTTCGTGAAGCGGCGAAAATCCTGCGTGAACAGTTCAACGTCGGCGCTGACGTGTGGAGCGTTACCAGCTTCAACGAACTGCGTCGCGACGGCCTGGCCGTAGAGCGCAGCAACCGTCTGCACCCGGGTCAGAAGCCTAAACTGAGCTATGTCGAAGAGTGCCTGAACGGCCGTCAAGGTCCGGTCATCGCGTCTACCGACTACATGAAGCTGTTCGCTGAGCAAATTCGTCAGTGGGTCCCGTCCAAGGAATTCAAAGTCCTGGGCACCGACGGTTTCGGCCGCAGTGACAGCCGTAAGAAGCTGCGTCACTTCTTCGAAGTCGACCGTCATTTCGTGGTGTTGGCAGCCCTGGAAGCCTTGGCTGACCGTGGTGATATCGAACCTAAAGTGGTGGCTGAAGCCATCGCCAAGTTCGGGATCAACCCGGAAAAACGCAACCCACTGGACTGCTGAGGAGACACTCTGTGAGCGAACTCATTCGCGTACCTGACATCGGCAGCGGTGAAGGTGAAGTAATCGAACTATTTGTGAAAGTCGGCGACCGCGTGGAAGCTGACCAGAGCATCCTGACGCTTGAGTCGGACAAGGCGAGCATGGAAATCCCTGCTCCCAAGGCCGGCATCGTCAAAAGCCTGAAAGTGAAGCTGGGCGATCGCCTGAAAGAAGGCGACGAACTGCTGGAGCTGGAAGTCGAAGGTGCCGCTGCTGCGGCCCCTGCGGCTGCCGCTGCGCCGGCTGCCAAAGCTGAAGCGAAACCGGCTGCTGCTCCTGCTCCGGCAGCAACTGCACCTGCCGCTGCTCCCGCTGCTGCAACCACCCTGCAAGTGCACGTGCCGGACATCGGCTCGTCGGGCAAGGCCCAGATCATCGAGATCCAGGTCAAGGTCGGCGACACCGTCGAGGCTGATCAGTCGCTGATCACCCTGGAATCCGACAAGGCCAGCATGGAAATTCCTTCGCCCGCCGCTGGCGTGGTCGAAAGCATCAGCGTCAAGCTCAACGACGAAGTCGGCACTGGCGACCTGATTCTGGCCCTGAAAGTGGCAGGTGCCGCGGCACCGGCTGCGGCCGCGCCAGCTCAGGCGGCGGCACCTGCTGCCGCTGCTCCAGCGCCAGCCGCTGCGGCCCCGGCTGCACCGGTTGCCGACAGCGTTCAGGACATTCATGTCCCGGACATCGGCTCTTCGGGCAAGGCCAAGATCATCGAAGTCCTGGTCAAGGCCGGCGATACCGTTGAAGCCGATCAGTCGCTGATCACCCTGGAATCCGACAAGGCGAGCATGGAAATTCCATCGCCTGCCGCTGGCGTGGTGGAAAGCGTTTCCATCAAGCTGGATGACGAAGTCGGTACCGGCGACCTGATCCTGAAGCTGAAAGTCAAAGGCGTTGCGCCTGCTGCTGCCCCGGCTCCAGCCGCTGCTGCTCCTAGTGCTCCAGCTCCAGCCGCTGCTGCACCTGCCGCAGCCGCACCTGCTGCTACCCCGGTTGCGGCTCCAGCCAAGCCGGGCGCCAAAGTTCACGCCGGCCCAGCCGTGCGTCAACTGGCTCGCGAGTTCGGCGTCGAGCTGAACGCCGTCGGCGCCAGCGGTCCACACGGTCGCATCCTGAAAGAAGACGTGCAGGTTTACGTCAAAGCCATGATGCAGAAGGCCAAGGAAGCACCGGCCGCTGCTGCTGGCGCAACCGGCGGCGCGGGCATCCCGCCGATTCCGGTCGTAGACTTCAGCCGCTTCGGTGAAACCGAAGAAGTGCCGATGACCCGCCTGATGCAAATCGGCGCGTCGAGCCTGCACCGCAGCTGGCTGAACATTCCGCACGTGACTCAGTTCGATTCGGCTGATATCACCGACCTGGAAGCGTTCCGTATTGCTCAGAAAGCCGTTGCAGAGAAGGCTGGCGTTAAGCTGACCATCCTGCCGCTGCTGCTCAAGTCCTGCGCGCACCTGCTCAAGGAACTGCCGGACTTCAACAGTTCGCTGGCACCAAGCGGCAAAGCGATCATCCGCAAGAAGTACGTGAACATCGGCTTCGCCGTCGACACCCCTGAAGGCCTGCTGGTACCGGTCATCAAGAACGTCGATCAGAAGAGCCTGCTGCAACTGGCAGCCGAAGCCGCCGTGCTGGCCGCCAAAGCCCGCGACAAAAAGCTCACCGCTGACGACATGCAAGGCGCCTGCTTCACCATTTCCAGCCTCGGCCACATTGGCGGCACCGGCTTCACGCCGATCGTCAACGCGCCGGAAGTGGCGATCCTCGGTGTTTCCAAGGCAACCATTCAGCCAGTCTGGGACGGCAAAGCCTTCCAGCCGAAACTGATGCTGCCACTGTCGCTGTCCTACGATCACCGTGTGATCAACGGCGCCGCTGCTGCACGCTTCACCAAGCGTCTGAGCGACCTGCTGGCGGACATCCGCACCATCCTGCTGTAACACCGATCGGCCCTCCTTCACCGGAGGGCCCGTCGCGTTCCACGTTTTCCGAGCGCCACGCTCGTACCTCAACCCCGCCAGTTTGGCGGGGCTTTTTTTGCCTGCAAGAAAGCCAGGCAACATCCTTTTCCTACGTTCGCGGCTTACGTCGCCCACAATGCCAGTCCATTTCTGCTCGATATTTTTCGCAAACCAATAACTAAGCTTAGTTTAACTAATTATCACTGATAACTTTCACCAGCCTCTTTTGCTTAGTTAGCATCAATTCGAATGGATTCGAACATGTTTAAACCGACTGTCGGCCCTATTATTGGCCACACCACAACTAGTCACGCACGCATCTTCTTGCGGGGCGAGCTACAAAACAACGCTTTAGTATTTGCGGGTATTCGTTATCGGATTTTTGGCGAAGTGCGCTGGTCCCAAGGTGTATTTGCAAAGTTGACGATCTTGCGTGATATGTCCGATGTCATTTCGCTCAACGACCTTGCCACCGATGCCGAGTACGAGTACCAGGCAGGCTGGTTCAGCCCCATGAGCCCGGTGCACACCGTGGAAACGGTTCAGGAACTGCCGCTGCAATGGCCGCGGGGTATCTACCGGTTTCGCACACAGTCCAGCAAAACCAAGATTCCACGGGCCTATATCGTCGGTTCATGTCGTTACCTGCGCATGACCACTGGCGTCCCGGCGGCACCGCATCTGGGGGACCGGATTTTTGCCTCGATCACGAATCTGGCGCAGCAGGCCGAACCGCCCATCAGCGCCATGTTGATGACCGGCGATCAAATCTATGTCGACGACCTGAACGTCATTGCTCCCGACCGGGAATACGAGGAAATACTCAGTAAGTACCGCGCAGCTTTTTCCCAACCCAATATTGCAAAGTTAATGTCCAGCGTGCCGACTTACATGATCCTCGACGATCATGAAATTGAAGACAACTGGCCCGCCAACGAAAGTAAGGCCGATGCCTATTTATACAAAAACGCCATCACAGCGTATGAGTTATATCAAGCCAGTCACAGCCCGGCACATGAACTTCTTTCCAACGGGCAAATAAATAGAAAACTGGAACACTATTGGTATCAATTCGCCGAAGGCGATATCGAATGGTTTGTCACTGACAGTCGAACCCGACGCAACCTCTCGGCCAATGATCGACGCATCCTCGACGAAGAGCAGGAACAAGCCTTGTGCAAATGGTTGATTCACACTCCGGCCAGAGTCAAATTCGTGGTCACCAGCGTGATGTTCTACCCCGACCGCAAAGCCCATGGTGATGACGCGTGGAAGGCCTTTCCCGAACAACGTCTGCGGCTGCTGGAGACGATTCGTACGCACCGCATCAAGAACGTCATCTTCGTTTCCGGTGATGTCCATGGCTCCCTGACCAGTCGCCTGACTCACAGCGAGGACCCGGATTTCGAGGTGCACACCATCGTCTCCTCACCCTTGTGCAACAGCAAACTGCTGCCGTACGCCAAGGCCTCCACCTTCATCCTCGATCAACCATTGGCGCGAACAGCCGCTGGCGACTATCAGCATGAACTGACCAGCCAGGTGGTCAGCCAGGACAACTTTGCCCATGTGGTCGTCGATGCCGAACAGGTTCGTGTCAGCTATCACGACCGGGACGGCAACTTTTTGCAGTCGACCAGCATCCCGCTCCGCTGAGCCCTTGAGGGCCAAATGCATTAGTTTCGGCCCGGCGCTGGAGAAATCTTCGCGCCGGCCGACATATTCTTATAGCACTTGGCCTTCATGTCTCTTGTCAGTCAGTGTCGCAATGATGCAACCTTGCCGCAGGTAACAGTAAAGAGGGCGAGAGCCCGGCGCGATCAGCCTATTCGAAGTGAGTTTCCTTCCATATGAAGAGCCAACCCGATGCCGCCAGCCGTATGGTGGCCGAGGTAGTGACGCAGTTGCCTGTGCCCTCGCGGCTCGGCATGCTTCGTTTCGAACGGCTGAATGAAGCGAGCTGGGCGCTGCTGTTTCTCGATCCCAATTGCGAACGACAGTTCGGCCTGCCGGCTGTGGAGCTCTGCGCTCTGGTCGGCTCGCCCTACGCCAGCCTGATGGAGCCCGAAGCGCGTTACCAACTGCATGACGCGGTTCAGCAGCAACTCACCGAAAGCCCGCATTACCTGATCCGCTACACCCTGCACACCGCCGCCGGTTCCTTGAACCTGCTGGAATTGGGCGAAGCCTACAAACAACACAATCGACACCTGCTGCGCGGCTACCTGCTGGTGGTCGACGGCCTGTTCGAGGGCGAGCAACTGCTGCCGGCCCTGGACCTCGAAACCCAGAACTCTCGCCTGCAAATCGCCCTGGAACTCAATCAGCGCGCGCAGCAGGAACAGCTTCTGCACCTGGACCGGGTGCGCGCCCAGCAAGACTTGATCCTGCTGCTGACCCGCCAGCGCTATAGCAGCAACAACTCCCTGAAAGAAGCCGCCGAACTGATCACTCGCAGTGCCTGTGACATTTACGAAATCGACTGCGCCAGCCTGTGGAACCTCGAAGGTTCACTGCTCGTACCAATTTCGGCCTATCACCGCGCCAGCCAGGAATACCTGCTGCCGGAGCCGATCGACGTCAGCAACTTCCCCGACTACGTGGAAGCCTTGCACACCGGCCGCGCCATCGACGCCCACAACGCCATACGCGACCCGCGCACCCGGGAAATGGCCGAACACCTGCGCCCACGCGATGTGAATGCGATGCTCGACGCCAGCATCCGCGTCGATGGCCAAGTGGTCGGCGTACTCTGCCTGGAACAGACCGGTATGACCCGCGCCTGGCAATCGGACGAAATTGCTTTCGCCGGTGAGTTGGCGGATCAGTTTGCCCAAGTCATCAACAACCACAACCGCCGCACCGCCACCAGCGCCCTGCACCTGTTCCAGCGTGCGGTAGAGCAAAGCGCCAACGCCTTTTTGCTGGTTAGTTGCGATGGCGTGGTGGAATACGTCAACCCGAGCTTCACGGCGATCACCCAGTACACCACCGAAGAAGTCCACGGCCAGCGGCTGTCGGAACTGCCGGCACTGGAAAACCTCAGCGAACTGTTATTCGACGCGCACTCGGCGCTGGCCAAGAGCAACAGTTGGCAGGGTGAGTTCAAAAGCCGCCGCAAAAACCTCGAACCCTACTGGGGCCAGTTGTCGATTTCCAAGGTCTACGGCGACAACCGCGAGCTGACGCATTACATCGGCATCTACGAAGACATCACCCAGACCAAGCTCGCTCAGCAACGCATCGAGCGTCTGGCTTACACCGATAACCTGACCAACCTCGGCAACCGCCCGGCCTTCATCCGCAATCTCGATGAACGTTTCGCCCGAGACAGCGATACCCCGATCAGCTTGTTGCTGGTGGACATCGACAACTTCAAGCGGATCAACGACAGCCTCGGCCACCAGACCGGTGACAAACTGCTGATCAGCCTGGCCCGACGCCTGCGCAACAGCCTGAGCCCGAGTGGCAGCCTGGCGCGGTTCGCCAGTAACGAATTCGCCGTGTTGCTGGACGACACCGACCTGCGTGCGGGCCAACAGATCGCCAATCAATTGCTGGCGACCCTCGACAAGCCGATGTTCGTCGACAACCAGCTGATCAGCGTCACCGGCTCCGTGGGCCTGGCCTGCGCGCCGTTGCACGGTCGCGATCCGCAAACCCTGATGCGCAACGCAGGTCTCGCGCTGCATAAGGCCAAGGCCAACGGCAAACACCAGGTTCAGGTGTTCACCGAAGCGCTGAACGCCGAAGCCAGCTACAAACTGTTCGTCGAAAACAACCTGCGCCGCGCCCTGACCCAGAACGAGCTGGACGTGTTCTACCAGCCCAAGCTCTGCCTGCGCAGTGGTCGCCTGCTGGGGATGGAAGCGCTGCTGCGCTGGAACCATCCGGAAAAAGGCATGATCCGCCCGGACCAGTTCATCAGCGTCGCCGAAGAAACCGGGCTGATCATTCCGATTGGCAAATGGATCGCCCGCCAGGCCTGCCGCATGAGCAAAGACCTGACCGCCGCGGGCCTGGGCAATCTTCAGGTGGCAATCAACCTGTCGCCCAAGCAGTTCTCCGATCCGGACCTGGTGTCGTCCATCGCTAACATCCTCAAGGAAGAAGCGCTGCCGGCCAACCTGCTGGAACTCGAACTCACCGAAGGCCTGCTGCTGGAAGCCACCGAAGACACCCACTTGCAGCTCGATCAGCTCAAGCGCCTGGGCCTGACCCTGGCCATGGATGACTTCGGCACCGGTTACTCGTCGCTCAGTTACTTGAAAAAATTCCCGATCGACATCATTAAGATTGATCGAAGCTTCATCCACGAAATCCCCGACAACCAGGACGACATGGAAATCACCTCCGCGGTGATCGCCATGGCCCACAACCTGAAACTCAAGGTCGTGGCTGAAGGCATCGAAACCGCCGAGCAGTTGGCGTTCCTGCGCCGTCACCGCTGCGACGTCGGCCAGGGTTACCTGTTCGACCGACCGATTCCGGGCACCGAGCTGATCGAAAAGCTCAAGCGCTATCCGCGTGGCCCGATCGCCTGACAGCAATTACTTGTGGGACACCCCAATCCCTGTGGGAGTGAGCCTGCTCGCGATAGCGTTGTATCAGGCAGCATCTACGTCACTGACACACCGCTATCGCGAGCAGGCTCGCTCCCACAGGGATAATTGGGCAAACTGGCGGTCTGACTTTCTACATCCAAACCTGACTGAGAGGACTGATCATGGTTCTGCGCTCGGAAATTCTGGTGAACAAAAACGTGCTCCCGACTAAAGAACAAGCTCTGCCTGGCCGTGAAACCCCAATGACCGTGCCGGAAAAACACTTCGTCCACGACGCCCCGCTGCTGGGCCCGTTCGCGATGGACGTGGATTTCGCGATCTTCGGCCTCGGCTGCTTCTGGGGCGCAGAGCGCAAGTTCTGGCAGCGCGAAGGCGTGGTCAGTACGGCGGTGGGTTACGCCGGCGGCTTTACGCCGAACCCGACGTATGAAGAAGTCTGCTCGGGCCTGACCGGCCACAGCGAAGTGGTACTGGTGGTCTACGAGCCGGCAAAAGTCAGCTACGACGAGCTGCTGAAAATGTTCTGGGAATTGCACAACCCGACTCAGGGCATGCGCCAGGGCAATGACATCGGCACCCAGTACCGCTCGGTAATCTACGCCACCAACCCGACTCAGTTGGCAGCCGCCAAGCACAGCGAGCAAGTGTTCCAGGCTGAGTTGACCAAGGCTGGCAAAGGCACGATCACCACTGAAATCGACGAAGCCCCGACGGTCTACTTTGCCGAGGCTTATCACCAGCAGTACCTGGCCAAAAACCCTGAAGGGTATTGCGGCATTGGCGGTACAGGCGTGACTTGCCCGATATAAACCCCAAAAAGCAAAAGATCGCAGCCTCGTTTCACTCGACAGCTCCTACCGGGTTACGCATTCCCTTGTAGGAGCTGTCGAGTGAAACGAGGCTGCGATCTTTTGATCTTGCTCGTCGATTGACCCTATTCGGCGATCAACCAATCCATCTGCCACCCACCCTGGGTCTGCCCCAACTTCTTGGACAACCACGGCAACAGCTCACGCAATTCTTCTTCCAAGCCCCATGGCGGATTCGCAATCGCCAGCCCCGAGCCATTCAGACTGTTCGGCGTATCCAGCGGATGCACCAGCAGCTCGACCCGCAACAACTTCGGCGCGCCCGTACCCGCCAGGTCCTGATAAAAACGACGCAACAGGCGCTGGTCCTTCACCGGGTACCAGATCGCTGCCACGGTCTGCCGCATCCGGCCAATCGCCTCTTTCAGCGACGCCGCACAGCGCTGCATCTCATCCAGCTGCTCGAACGGCGGATCAATCAACATCACCGCCCGCTTCTCCTGCACCGGCAACATCGCACGCGGCACATGCCAGCCTTCGCCCAGATGCACCTTCACCCGACGATCACCGGCCATGTTGTCCTTGAGCAGCAAGCCGTCTTCCGGGTGCTTCTCGTTGAGCATCACCCGATCCTGCGGCCGCGTCAGACGCCGCGCCAACTCCGGCGACCCCGGGTAATAGCGCAACTGACCATCCGGGTTCATGTCGTGCAGCACCTTCATGTAATCCGCGGTCAACTCCGGCAGATCCGGCTGATCCCACAAACGCGCAATACCTTCCAGGTACTCACCGGTACGGCTCGCCTGATCACCCCGCAGGTCATACAGACCAATGCCGGCGTGAGTGTCGAGATAGGCAAACGGCTGCTCCTTGCGCGACATCAAAGCGATGATGCGGGTCAAAGTCAGGTGTTTGAACACATCGGCGTGATTGCCGGCATGGAAGGCGTGACGATAATTCATGGCTGCTCCTGCGAAGGGCGGGAAGTTTACCTTGTACCGAGGCGAACGTCAGGGCCTCACAGCCGAGCGGACAATCCCCCCTCACCCTAACCCTCTCCCCAAGGGGCGAGGGGATTGATTTTGGCGATCTCTCGCCCTCCATCGACCTGAACGATCAAAGTGAACTCAAGCTTGGCCAAGCCAAGGTCACCTTGCAGTCGCAGGTCGCAGAAAATCCCCCAAACACCTCGGTCAGTCCCCTCGCCCCGTGGGGAGAGGGCTAGGGTGAGGGGCATGGATCTCAAGCCTTACACCTACTCCGAAGAGCGCGCCCGCAACCGCCGCCCTAACACATCCAGCACATCACACCCATCCCGCAACGGAATGGCACAGAGCAAAGCAAAATCACTAAGAATGAAGGACTGACACTCGATCGAACCGCGCATGGACAGGTTCTCCATCACTTGGGTGACGGCGCGAATTCGGTAGTTGGCAGCGTCATACAAAACATCCAGCGGCGCTTGGGTGTCGACGAACAGGGTTGGCATGTCATCGCAATTGCTGGTGAGCGCCATGAAACGGCTTTGGGGATGGGGGGTTGGTTTTTCGTAGGGTGGGTCGGGATGAATACTTTTCATTTTTGAACCTCTGGTAGAAGTGGAGCTACCATCGGCCTTCCTACAGGCTTGGGTGGCAGCTATACGCGGGGTAGGAATATCGAGACCAGAGAACTCGACCACACCGAAGCGTGCCCGCGCACAGCCGCCGCAACTGATCTTACGGACGCATGTTGACGGCCGCAATTCAGGTGTCGACGCCGGAGCGTCCTCTCTAGTCTTGAAGGGTTCCTACACCCTGCCACTGAATTTTCAGTGACCACCAGAGACTATCGATGGAGAACATTTCACACCAGTTCATGGAAACCGCCGCGGATTGAAGGAAACTTCCGAAGAACTTGCCCAGAAATTTCGCTCAAAAAGCAAACGTGGCGAAAGGCTTCACTAAAGCTTGGCTTGATTTCGCCACCTGTTGAATCCACCACCTATAGCTGCCGCTCAGCAACGACAGAATTCGGCCAAGAGTGTGTAAAAAATGCCCGCCACTCTCTTGCCGCCGACTTCAGACGAAGCAGAATGCCAAGCTATCAAGATCGATCTCGGCGTAGATCCCCAAATCGCCCTTGTAGAGATAGATCTTGGACACTTCTAGCTCGGTTTGTAAGAACTCAACAAGCTTTCTAAGGTTACCGTTTTTAGACATCGTAGTCGGACGTACTACCGTTGCCTGTCCGGGTTCGTCATCGTAAATCCTGATCAGAAACACATCCTCTTCGCTCTGTATCTCGTAATTATAACCACGGTACTCATATCCAAAATCGTGGTCGACATCATCAAAGCGAGTAGATTTCACTATCTTCAAAGTAGCAGCCCGTTAAATATCACTCATAAACCAAGGAAGTGGACACAAGAAAGGAGACAGACTTATTTATTTTTCTAAGTTTTCAGAAATTCATGACTAGCTTAAGCACTAGCCTCACCAAGTTGAAAAGTCCTCCTGACTCGCTTTATAAAGATCATCAACCCACGCCTCGGACAACTTAAGGTACACATCTTCAAAAAACGCCCGCGGATTTCTCATTTCGTTCCACCCAGGAGGGAGCAAGGAGGGAGATATCGGATCATGTTCTAAAACCTCAGAAAAAACACTCGAGTCCCCATCAAGAGCCTCTCCCAACACAAAAAACAAAACAAACTTGTGCCGATAACTCAACGCAGCGAAACGCTTGACAATAAACCGAGATATTAAAAATGCTCTATCTGAAGGACAATCAGGATCGTACGTCGACAATTCAACCCCAAGACTCTCCTCGCGATCATATATATCAAACCCACCGAGAAAGTGCCCTAAACTTGGATTATCTGGAACATTCAGATACGGATGCATCAGCATTAAATTTTCTCTATCGGATAAAGCGCCAAGGGCTGTAATGTCTCGAAGTCGAATTTCATCTCAAAAGCATTCATCTGCGGAATGAAACGCGGATTTTGTGGATCTAAAGGATTAGGCTCATATCCCTGACCCACATTTTCAGCCTCCATTCTTACTACCAAATTTCCTTTACTATCCTCCCCAGTAAAACGAGACATTTTTCTAGTCTCCCTTGTCATCGCTTCATTATAAGCATTCAGCTGCGCTCTATGACTTATAAACTTAGAGCTTGGAACGGCTCTCCACCTCTTGCTTCCACCATGAAGTTCGCAGCTAGTGGTTTGTTGCTGAACAGCAAAACCCGAATTCTCGGCCCGATTCTTATACGCAACTCGCACTATAGCGATACACTTTCTAATAGCTATTAATAACGTCATTCTTCAAAAACCGACCATAACGAAACACAATAAAGTTGCAACAAAATAACGAACTCACTTACTCCATTGTCGTTCACCACCGATGATAACAAAGCATAAATTGACGGAGTTTATTTGTTACTCAAGCCCCCTTCAAACAGCCACAAACCTCGAAAATTGGAAAATATAAGCCCACCCCCTTTGCTCCATGAAAGTACACAGTAAAAAATCGCGCGCCTTGGGATATTTTTTACTCATCAAAAATATCAACTAGGTGACTCAACCATACCGCTCCCGAATCCCATTCGTGCCAGTAGCAGTAGCAGCAGCTCATCTTTTTGAGCAGAAACTCTCGCAACTCTATCTCGGTCATATGCCTCTCGAGCAGAGCAGCAATTTCATTTTTCAAAACCGAAATTGTTTCGGCTGTTGAGTCAGACAGGAAAGATCTAACAACATCATCCGCCGTGTGAAATTCACACATCCAGTCCTCATGAAAATAGGCTCCAAAGAACTGGTAAAGCTGCGAAAACGAATTATCGATCACTTGCATACCCCGTAAATATAATGTAGCCGGACGGCGATTCGTTAGTTCTCTGAAGTATTAACTTTACAACAGATAAAGACTCAAGTTCTCCACTGCGTCGAACAACTCCAACACCTACCGGCGCCGACATTGGTTGTGTAATAACGAGTCTGCGCGCATTACCTCTTATAAAATCATCTATTAGTTCTTTATTTCTATCCATGACGCTTGAAACTGTGGCCTCTGCGACAGTTTGATTAGGAAATGTCGATGCGATTGGTATATGTGGCTCTGCCTCGAGCCTTTCTCGCAACTGGGCTTCGGTCCGACCAATATGTTTCTCAATGAGATGGCCTCCCTGAGCTTCGTGTGCAGCCAAACCACCGCCCGGAACAATTACGCTAAACGGTCCTTCAGGATCACCGGGGCAAGGTAGACACGCCAACCCCAACGGATCAACCCACCCCGTCGGATTCGGCGTGTACTGGTACTGGTTCAGCCCGCCCGCTAGCTTGACCGGATCCGGTGTCAGGTACCGACCAACCTCCGGATCATAGTACCGATGGCGGTTGTAATGCAGGCCGCTCTCGGCGTCGAAGTACTGCCCCTGAAACCTCAACGGTTGTTCGAGCTGCTCTCCCCCACCGAACGCGAGGCGAGTGACTTTGCCGTAGACGTTGTACTTCGCCGACCAGACAATCTCGCCACCAAAATCGGTCAGTTCCTGCGGCGTACCCAGGTGGTCGAGTTGGTAGTAAAACGGGCAGGCCTTGCGCGGGCCTTTGCCGTCGAGCATGGCGAGTGGGCGGAAGCTGCCCGGTTCGTAGACGTAGCTGCGGTAATGCTCGCGGCTGCTTTCGGCGATGAGGTGGTTGCCTTGCCAGAAGAACTCGGTGGTGTTGCCGTCGACGGTTTTGCTGATTCGGCGGCCGAAGGCGTCGTAGCGGTAGTTGGCGCTGCGGCCGTCCGGGGTCGTGATGCCGACCAAGCGGTGTTGGCAGTCGTAGCGGTATTCGGTGACGAGTTTTTGCGCGGTGCCGCGGCGTTCGCGGATGAGGTTGCCGAAGGCGTCGTAGTCGTAGTGGCGGTCGCCTTGCATGAGCAGGCGATTACCCAGCACCTTCGCGGCGCCGGGGCGGTCCTGCATCAGCAGGTTGCCGGCCGGGTCGTGGGCAAAGCTTTCCGGTGGGTCGTCGCGGGTGTGGCGGACGCGGGTCAGGCGGTTGAGCGGGTCGTATTGGTAATTGCGTTGGCCGTGACGGGTGTCGGCGATGCTGTCGAGGTTGCCGTTGGTGCCGTAGGCATAGTCGCGGCGATACAGCGTTTGGCGCTGTTGACTGACAGCGTGGGCCTTCAATCGGCCCTGATCGTCGTAGGCATATTCGCTGAGCAGTTGCCCCTGCTGGCGTTGCTGTTCGCGGCCGAAGGCGAATTGGTGGCTGGTGAGTCGCGCGCCGTTGAGGTCGATGGCCGCCAGCGCGCCGCCCTTGGCGTGGTGGTAATCGAGTTTGCTGCCGTCCGGCAGGCGCAGGCGATTAAGTTGACCGCTGGCGTCATAGCCATAACGCAGCGTGCCCCAGCCTTGGTGTTCGGTGATCAGGCGGTCTTGCTGATCGTATTCGAACTCCAGCGGGTGATCGTGGCCGTCGTCGACGCAGACCAGTCGGCCGAGGCTGTCGTAGCGGTATTCAACCTTGATGCCGTCGGGCAGGGTTTTGACCAGTAGACGTCCGGCCGAATCCCGCTCATACGCCGTCACCAGCTGCGAACCGTCCTCACCGAACTCGGTTTTCTCCAGCAGCTGGCCATTGAGGTCGTAGGCGTACGCCGTGCGCTGGCCGTCGAACCCGGTTTCCTGTCGGATCAAGCCATTGGGCGTGTAGTCCAGCTGATATTTTTCGCCGGATTCGTTTTCGATTTCCGTCAGCAACAGCTGGGCGTTGTCGTAGCGGTACTTCAGCTGGGTGCCGTCGGCATTGATGCGGCGGCTGACCAGGTGCAGGTCGTCGATGTATTCGTAGCGGGTGACGCGGCCCAATTCATCGCGTTCGGCGGTGATCTTGCCGTAGGCGTTGTAGCTGAACGCACGGCTGGCGCCTGTGGGAAGCGTCGTCCGGATCAGTCGGCCGATGGCATCCCATTGGTACTTCGTGACGGCACCGTGTTCGTCCTGACGGGTAATCTGCCGCCCCAACGCATCGTAGGAAAACCGCCGCATACCACCATCCGGCAGCGTTTCCTCAACCAACTGCCCCAAGCCATTCCAGACGAAGACATGCCGGCTGGTGTCCGGGTAACGGATCGACAGCAGCTGACCTTTTTCGTCGTAGTGATAATGAGTGACATGACCGTCAGGGTCGGTCGCTTCGGTGATGTCGCCCTGAGCATTGCGCAGATATTTCCACACCGCTTTGCCGCGAGAACGCGCATGCAGGAAACCGTGGCGATACTCGTAGGCCGTCGGTTCGTCTTCCGACGGAATCAGCGCAATCAGCCGTCCGACCTCGTCGTAACGGTATTCGGTGACGGCGCCGAGCGGATCCTGCTCGGCCATCAGCCGACCGTTGTCGTCGTAAGCCTTGAGGTGTTCGCCGCCGTCCAGCTCGACCTTGCGCACCAGCCGCGCCCGGTCGTCATGGACGTAAACTTCTTCGCTGCCATCGATGTTCTGGACGGTGACACCGCCCTCGTCATCCCAGACGTAACGCGCGTCCATCTGTGAAAACGACGCCCAGTGGCGGATGCAGCGGGCCGCCTTGCCGGACCTTTCCCACTCCCAGAAGAAACTCGCCCCACCGGCCAACTGCCGCTGCAGGATGACGTGCTGATCGTCGTAGTCGTAACGCTCGCTTTCGCCGGCGGCATTGGTCGCTTCGATCAGCTGATCGCGTTCGTCGTAGCTGTAACTGACCAGTGTCAGCTCGGTGTGCCAGGCCTCGTCGAGGGTCTGGGCCGGGACAAAAACCTGATAGTCGACGGCGACCAAATGGCTGCGGTCATAGCGCAATCGCAAGGCACGACCAGCGCCATTGTCGAGGCGTTTGATGCGGTCTTGTCGGTCGCGGGTGATGCGCAGGCGGTTGTCGTAACCGTCGCTGATGGTCGCCAACCGACCGTTATGAAAGTGATAGAACCGTGCGTCCTCGCCAGCCTGGGCGAGGATCAGTTCTTCGGGTTCACCGCCCAGATAAATCGCTGCCCGCGAGAGGCTGTTGTGGATCGCCGGGCGTTCACTGTTTGGCAGCGGAAAGGTCGTACGACGGTTTTCGTGGTCGATCCAGATGACGGTCTCGCCATCGATTTCCAGTCGATGGGCGAGGCTGTGACTCCAGCCGAAACCGAGGCCGATATCGATCTCGGCGGCGCTGGTGCGATAGAGCCGGGTGAAGTCGAACGGCAGGATGCCATCCAGCGAACCGTCGGTGAGGGTCAGCAGTTCTTCGCCAGTGACCATCGATACCGGGCATTTGTTGGTGGCGGTTTTATCAACGGAATCGGCGCTATCGCCGTTGGGGTTTTTCGCCTGATCCGGGACGTTGTCGTGGTGTTCGTTTTGCTTGAGCGTGGTATTGCGCTTGGCGTCCCAACGTAGTTGCATCCGACCTTTTTTTAGACCCGCAGCCACACCGCGCGCGGCGACCGATTTGTATTGGTCGACGTACTTCATGAAGGTGTTGAGGATATTGAAAACAGCCTCGACGAAGCGCGTAGCCAGACCGGCGAGCACCTTTCCGTACTTGATTCCACGAAGCTTCAAATAGGCTACGGCGGCGGGCATGCCGACACCCGTGAGAGCCAGCGCCGAAGCAATCAGAATATCGATCAGTACCGCGACAATGGCATGGCTGGCCGCCTCTGCTGTGGTACCCGCAATTTCGCTAGACGGTAACGCCGAAAACCAAAGAGTCGCGGCACGAAACAGCAGGCAAAGCGCCGCTTCATCGCTGGCCAGCAACATGGCTTTTTCCATCGCGGCGGGTGATTGCTCCGCCAGATCGATAAGTTGCTGCGCACTGCTGCCGAGCCGCTCAAGGTGGGCACCAGGATTTTTAAGGATTTCAAAGACTAGGTTCAGGCCATCCCAAACACCCATGACTGCTGCCCAACTTCCCGCCTGCATTCCGTTGCCGGCGGCCGCAAAAGTCGACTGTGACCATTGCGGTTTAAAGCCTTCCCATTCTTTGCGCAGCCACCCTTCCAACTCTTGGGTCAGGCCATCGTAGGAAGAGAAAAGATCATCAACTTGCTGCGGTGTGACTTCGCTTTGGACGTGAATGCGGTAGAACTTGCCCTCGTCTCCCTTGAACGTCCCTTTGCCATTTTCATCAAGCGTGACAGACGTTGTTTTACCGCCGTCGATGGCAATCACATCAACCTGGATATTCCCAACGGGAACGTCATAAACCGATTCGAACTTGCTCTCGATTTCCAGCATCCCACCCTTCGGGCACTGCACGACGGTAGAGAGAAAATCGTCATCGCCACTGCTCACAGTGGTGCTGGCATTGCCGAACCGAATGATCCGTTCCATCCCCATTAGCGAAGGCATATCAGTCGCGTGACTGGCCTTGTCTGCCGCCCGGCTCAACCAATGCTTAAGCTGTTCACGGTAGAGGGAAAGGGTGTTCGGGAAACTGTCGAGCTCCTGCTCGATGAGTACGATCTGATCCATCAGTTCAGCTCCGCCATCAGGTAGTTCGCCAAGGCTGTTTTGGGTGCTTGTGGCAGGTCCGGTGCCTCAAGAAAGATCGCGACCTTGTGGCGCAAAACGCTTTCGGAAAACGCCTCGTAAAGGTCAGGGCGTTCCTCGCTCAACCACTTCAGCAAGTTGCTTATTCGAGTTGTTGCGAACTCGGTACCGAGGTGTTTGAGCAGTGGTTCGGAAACTTCCCACCACGGAAAAACCCGGGAACTGTTCAGCGCTTGACCACCGATTTCGAGTGATTGGCCATTGATCAAACAGCGCCCGATCACGGGCATTAGCTGCGTAGCGTTAACCTCGGCAGACTGAAGGATCGACAGCAAATAGCGCCCATCCCAAAAGCGAAAAAACACTGCGTTGCCGTTGGGCAAAAGGACTTGAGTGAGGCTGCGAAGATGCTCGACCAGCACCTCTTGAGAAGCAGTAGAAACCGCCAACCAACCCCAATCACGAGACTCGGTTGTGGCAACCCACTCCAAAAACTCACCGTCCGCAGCGATGATTCCCACATAAGGCATCACCGGCTCCCACTCGGCGTAAACGGTGTCGGCCCAGATCGAACTGGGTGCTTGAGCAGTGACCGACTGCTGCCAGGCTTTGAACGGTTCAGCGGCACTCGCATTGCTGAAAATGGCGAACAACTGTTCCGAGGGTTTAAGCGGCTGGCGCTCCAGCCAGTCACGAGGTGACATGCGATCAGGCTGCACAGACACCGTCCTTGCAGCGCTCACATTCCTCACAGAACGGCGCGTCGCTTTTCAGGCTCAGAATCTGTGCGGCACTCAGCAGCGCTGCCGGGACGGCGACGAGTTGCAACGGCGTATCCGGCAAGGCTGGCGATGCAGCCATGGCCGGCATCAACGCACCACCGACCTGGATTGGCACGCTGCTGAAGATCCCGCCGGGACCGATGTTGATCCACTGCCCGCCCGCCTGAATCGTCGCGCTGGCCCCGCCGTCGATCACCACTTGCTGACCGGCGCTGACATGGAATTGCTGACTGGCATTCAGCGCCTGACTGGTCACGCGAATGTATCGATCACCGATCACCACCAGGTGATCATCCAGTTTCACTTCGGTCTGGCGCTGGCCATGGGTGATGCGTTGCTCGTCGGCCTTCAGCTCATGGCGAGCGGTGCCCGTGACGACGATGCTGCGTTGGTTATCGACCTGCACCTGTTGATCGTTCAGCACGTGCTGGGTCCAGTTTCGCTGGGCACGCAGGTAGATTTCCTCGGCGCCTTTGCGATCCTCAATGCGCAATTCGTTGTAACCGCCGCCACCGGGACTGCTCTGGCTGCGGAAAATGCTGCGGGTTTTGTCGGCGGGTAGATCGAGCGGCATCGGAGTTGCGGCGTTTGGCAGGCAACCCATCACCAGCGGTTTGTCGGCATCGGCGTCGACGAATCCCACCAGCACTTCCATGCCGACTCGCGGGATCATCACACTGCCATAACGGTCGTGGGCCCAGCCGGTGGCGACGCGCAGCCAGCAGCTGGAGTGTTCATCGAGTTGACCGTCGCGGTCCCAAGCCAGCTGAACCTTGACCCGACCGAACTCGTCGCAATGGATTTCACTGTCGGTGGGGCCGGTGACCACGGCGGGTTGATAGCCGAGCATGCGTGGTTTTTCCGGCCCGAGTGGAGGGCGAAACGAAACGTCCCACGGTGTCGCCAGAAAGGTATTGCGATAGCCCTGAAAATCATCCGGGCCGTCGCTGGTAACCGACTCTTCCAGCACTTGCGGCTGGCGGCCACGGTGTTCAATTTCGGTGATCAACCACAGGTCATTCCATGCCTGACGCGGGTGTTCGGCCAGGTGTAGGAAGTGCCCGCTGACCAACGCCGATTCGTCGCCACGACCTTCGGCCTGACGGAAGTCGGCGTTGTGGCGTTCGAGTGCTCGTTGGGCCAGATGTTTGCCGTGTTCGCGGTCGGTGAATTGGCCGGGGAAGTGGTAATCCTCGAGTACCGGTCGCAGCTCGCTGTCGAGGCGGCTTTCAAGTTGCAGGCGAGGTTTCTGGAAGTCGTAGTCGCGACGTGTTACCGCTGTCGTCCGGGTTTCCAGTCGCACGTTGAAACGCTTGATGGCCGGCGCATCCGCCGCCATTCCGCTGCCCGGCAGGTAGAGCGTCGGCTCGGGCAGACGAGGGAAAACCGTCTGGTCATCACCAAACACCAACAGGTGCCCGTCGAGGCTGTGCTGAAAGTGGTAGTGAATGCCGATTTCGGCACACAGGCGTTGGATGAACGCCAGATCGCTTTCGGCGTATTGCACGCAGTACTCGCGATCGGCGTAGTCGCTGCCGAGACGAAACTCGAAGGCATCGCGCTGGATGCCGTGGTCCTTGAGGACCTGCGTGATGATCGCCGGTACGTTTTTGTGCTGGAAAATCCGCTGATTGATGCGCCGACCGAGGTAGGCCAGTCGCGGTACGAGGCTGATTTGGTAGCCCGTCAGACGTTGTCCGGAATCGCTTTGGCCGACGCGAAATATCTGACCATGAATGCCGGCCCCTTGCGCATCAAAACTCAGAAATGCATGACGATGCAGCAGGCTTTCAAGCTCTATGTCGGGCCGTTCGCTGACCAGTTCCAGGTCAAAACGGTAGGGTTGGCTGATGGCTTCCGTGCCCGTGAACTCAAGCACCTTGAGCTCATTCTGGACACCGTCGATCGTCAACGTGAAACGCGGTTGATTGGCAGGAGCGAACATCCGATGTGTCTCTGCAGAATGAAGGCGGGCGATTCTGCATGAGCGACAAGGGGTGTTGATGGAGGGACAGGGAAATCAGATTTGTCCTGCTTTTTTAGAGATTTCTCCTTCAACAATCGGTGTGTTTGGCTACAGACATTCCCTTCAAGACCACCACCCTCCCCTGTAGGAGTGAGCCGGCTCCGGGCGGCGTTCCGACGATAGCGGTTAATCATTCAACATTAATGTCGACTGACCCGACGCTATCGCGAGCAGGCTCACTCCCACAGGGGTATGTACAGGGATTCAAAATTTGCGCGGACAAAAAAACGGCCCGCATCCAGTAGGAAGCGGGCCGTTTTGTTGTAGCCGAAAGGTCAGAGCATCAGCTCATCCCGATCACTTGTTCAGGCGGAAATCTGCCTCGGCAGCGGCGAAGCGCTGAAGCATGCCTTTAGTAGGCTCGCCCAGCTTGCTGACAATGTAGATCGCCAGGCTGGCGAAGATGAAACCAGGGATGATTTCGTACAGGCCCAGCAGTTCGAAGTGTTTCCAGACGATCACGGTGATCGCGCCGACCAGGATGCCGGCCAGTGCGCCGTTGCGGGTCATGTCTTTCCATATCACGGAGATCAGGACAACCGGACCGAACGCAGCGCCGAAACCGGCCCAGGCGTAGCTGACCAGACCCAATACGCGGTTTTCCGGGTTAGCGGCCAATGCGATAGCAATCAGGGCAACCAGCAAAACCATGGCACGGCCGACCCAGACCAACTCTACCTGGGAGGCGGTTTTACGCAGGAAGGTTTTGTAGAAGTCTTCGGTCAGGGCGCTCGAGCACACCAGCAATTGGCAGCTCAGGGTGCTCATGACAGCAGCCAGAATGGCCGACAGCAGTACACCGGCAACCCACGGGTTGAACAGGATCTTGGCCAGTTCGATGAACACACGTTCGTGGTTTTCGCTCACTGGCATTGCTACAGCAGGGTTTGCCGAGAAGTAGGCAATACCGAAGAAACCGACAGCGACGGTGCCGCCCAGGCACAGGATCATCCAGGTCATGGAGATACGGCGAGCGTTAGCGATCGACTTGACCGAATCCGCCGCCATGAAGCGCGCCAGGATGTGCGGCTGGCCGAAGTAGCCCAGGCCCCAGCCCATCAACGAGATGATGCCGATGAAGGTGGTGTTTTTCAGCATGTCGAAGTTGCTTGGATCTTGTGCTTCGATGGCCAGGAACGTGGTGTCGATGCCGCCAGTGGCCAGCAGCACGATGATCGGCGTCAGCAACAGGGCGAAGATCATCAGGGTGGCTTGTACGGTGTCAGTCCAGCTCACGGCCAGGAAACCACCGACGAAGGTGTAGGCAATCGTCGCCGCAGCGCCAGCCCACAGTGCAGTCTCGTAGGACATGCCGAAGGTGCTTTCAAACAGACGGGCGCCGGCCACGATGCCGGAAGCGCAGTAGATGGTGAAGAACACCAGGATCACGACCGCGGAGATGATCCGCAGCAGGCCGCTTTTATCTTCAAAACGGCTGGAGAAGTAATCCGGCAGGGTCAGCGCATCGCCGTTGTGCTCGGTCTGCACGCGCAGACGGCCGGCGACGAACAGCCAGTTGAGGTAAGCACCGATGATCAGACCGATGGCGATCCAGCTTTCGGAAAGACCGGACATGTAGATAGCGCCCGGCAGGCCCATCAACAACCAGCCGCTCATGTCGGAGGCGCCGGCGGACAATGCAGTCACGACGCTGCCCAGGCTGCGACCGCCCAGAATGTAGTCAGAAAGGTTGTTGGTGGAGCGATAGGCCATGAAGCCGATCAGCACCATTGCTGCGATGTAGATCACGAACGTGATCAGTGTTGGATTGCTTACGCTCATTAAGTGATGCCCTGGCTTTGTTTTTATGTAGCGGCAGAGTGTGAAACCACCGACAAACGACAACGTTTGTTCAGACGATTTCGGGGCCCGCGCATTTATGACTGATGTTTCCCCAGGAAAGCCATCAGCCGGTGCACCTGTCTTTTTTGACCGGTTGCACCTTGGGCGCGAATGCTATTCAACAAAGCAAATAAGGTGCAACCAGTTTCGCGAGAATAAGTTGCACCTAGGCGGATTTACCTGAAAAAGCCCCGTTTTTGCTCCCTTTTAGCGCAGTCCTCTCGGTTTACTAGAAGCAAAAGCACCAAGCAGGGGCGGTACGTTCGTACCGGAATTTATTTCCTGACGAGCTGCGTATTATTCCGATAAAAAAAGGGTTGCACCCGGTTGCACCTCGACGGTTGCACGGCTAATCTTGCCGCCAGCTGATGCCACGCGGTCGTGGCAAACATGAGGATAAAAATATGGCGACCACCACCCTTGGGGTCAAACTTGACGACCCGACCCGCGAGCGCCTCAAGGCTGCCGCGACCTCGATTGATCGCACGCCGCACTGGCTGATCAAGCAGGCAATTTTCAATTACCTGGAAAAACTCGAGGGTGGTGCAACCCTGACCGAGCTGAGCGGTTTGATCAGCAAAGACGCTGACGACGCCGGCGAGGTCCACGGTGACCACGCGCACCAGTGCTTCCTGGAGTTCGCAGAAAGCATCCTGCCGCAATCGGTGCTGCGCGCGTCGATCACCGCCGCTTACCGTCGCCCTGAGCCGGAAGTGGTGCCGATGTTGATCGAGCAGGCTCGCCTGCCCGCTGCGATGGCTGAAGCCACCAACAAGCTCGCCTCTTCGATTGCCGAAAAACTGCGCAATCAGAAGAGCGCCGGCGGCCGTGCCGGGATTGTTCAGGGCCTGTTGCAGGAATTTTCCCTGTCGTCCCAGGAAGGCGTGGCGCTGATGTGCCTGGCCGAAGCGCTGCTGCGCATACCGGACAAAGGCACGCGTGACGCACTGATTCGCGACAAAATCAGCACCGGCAACTGGCACCCGCACCTGGGCAACAGCCCGTCGTTGTTCGTCAACGCCGCCACGTGGGGCTTGCTGCTGACCGGCAAACTGGTCGCCACCCACAACGAAGCCGGCCTGACGTCGTCCTTGAGCCGCATCATTGGCAAGAGCGGCGAGCCGATGATCCGCAAGGGCGTCGACATGGCTATGCGCCTGATGGGCGAGCAGTTCGTGACCGGCGAAACCATCGCCGAGGCCCTGGCCAACGCCAGCAAGTTCGAAGCCAAAGGCTTCCGCTATTCCTACGACATGCTGGGTGAAGCCGCACTCACCGAGCACGACGCCCAGAAGTACCTGGCCTCGTACGAACAAGCCATCCACTCGATCGGCAAAGCGTCCCACGGTCGTGGGATTTATGAAGGCCCGGGCATTTCCATCAAGCTGTCGGCACTGCACCCGCGTTACAGCCGTGCACAGTACGAGCGCGTGATGGACGAGCTGTACCCGCGCCTGCTGTCGCTGACCTTGCTGGCCAAGCAATACGACATCGGCCTGAACATCGACGCCGAAGAAGCCGACCGCCTCGAGCTGTCGCTGGATCTGCTGGAGCGCCTGTGCTTCGAGCCGCAACTGACCGGCTGGAACGGCATCGGTTTCGTGATCCAGGCTTATCAAAAGCGTTGCCCGTATGTGATCGACTACGTGATTGACCTGGCTCGCCGCAGCCGTCATCGCCTGATGATTCGTCTAGTGAAAGGCGCGTACTGGGACAGCGAAATCAAGCGCGCCCAGGTCGAAGGTCTGGAAGGCTATCCGGTCTACACCCGCAAGGTGTACACCGACGTTTCCTACATCGCCTGCGCCCGCAAACTGCTGTCGGTACCAGAAGTCATCTACCCGCAGTTCGCCACGCACAACGCCCACACCTTGTCGGCCATCTACCACATCGCCGGTCAGAACTATTACCCCGGCCAGTACGAGTTCCAGTGCCTGCACGGCATGGGCGAACCGCTGTACGAACAGGTTGTAGGCAAAGTTTCCGAAGGCAAACTGAACCGTCCGTGCCGCGTGTACGCACCGGTCGGTACACACGAAACACTGCTGGCGTACCTGGTGCGTCGTCTGCTGGAAAACGGTGCGAACACCTCCTTCGTCAATCAGATCGCCGATCAGTCCATCTCGATTCAGGCACTGGTGGCCGATCCAGTGGCCAGCATCGAGCGGATGGCGACGCTGGAAGGCGGCTTCGGCCTGCCGCACCCGCGTATTCCGCTGCCGCGTGATCTTTATGGTGCCGAGCGCGCCAACTCCAGCGGCATCGACATGGCCAACGAACATCGTCTGGCTTCGCTGTCCTGTGCTTTGCTGGCAACCGCTCATAACAACTGGAAAGCCGCGCCGATGCTCGGTTGCGCCTCCAGCACTGAAACCCCTGCACCGGTTCTGAACCCGTCCGATCTGCGTGACGTGGTCGGCCACGTACAGGAAGCGACCGTCGAAGACGTCGACAACGCGATCCAGTGCGCCCTGAACGCTGCGCCGATCTGGCAGGCCACCCCGCCCGCCGAACGTGCCGCGATTCTGGAACGTGCCGCTGATTTGATGGAAGGCGAGATCCAGCCGCTGATGGGCCTGCTGGCTCGCGAAGCCGGCAAGACCTTCGCCAACGCCATCGCCGAAGTACGCGAAGCCGTGGACTTCCTGCGTTATTACGCGGTGCAGGCGCGCAACGATTTCACCAACGACGCCCACCGCCCATTGGGTCCGGTGGTCTGCATCAGCCCGTGGAACTTCCCGCTGGCCATTTTCAGTGGTCAAGTCGCTGCTGCACTGGCCGCCGGTAACCCGGTACTGGCCAAGCCTGCGGAACAAACCCCGCTGGTGGCGGCTCAAGCCGTGCGCTTGCTGCTCGAAGCCGGGATTCCGGAAGGCGTGCTGCAATTGCTGCCGGGCCGTGGCGAAACCGTTGGCGCTCGTCTGGTCGGTGACGATCGGGTCAAAGGCGTGATGTTCACCGGTTCCACTGAAGTCGCTCGTTTGCTGCAACGCAATGTTGCGGGTCGTCTGGATGCTCAAGGTCGCCCGATTCCGCTGATCGCTGAAACTGGCGGCCAGAACGCGATGATCGTCGACTCCTCCGCATTGACTGAACAAGTCGTGATCGACGTCGTATCGTCGGCCTTCGACAGTGCTGGTCAACGTTGCTCGGCACTGCGAGTGTTGTGCCTGCAGGAAGATTCCGCGGACCGTGTCATCGAAATGCTTAAAGGTGCCATGGCTGAATGCCGTCTCGGCAATCCAGAACGCCTGTCCGTAGACATCGGCCCGGTGATCGACGCCGAAGCCAAGGCCGGCATCGAGAAGCACATCCAGGGCATGCGTGACAAAGGTCGCAGCGTGTACCAGGTGGCAATCGCCAACACCGAAGAAGTCAAACGCGGCACCTTCGTGATGCCGACGCTGATCGAACTGGAAAGCTTCGACGAGCTGCAACGGGAGATCTTCGGCCCGGTGCTGCACGTGGTTCGCTACAAGCGCAAAGACATCGATCAATTGATCGGTCAGATCAACGCGTCCGGCTACGGCCTGACCTTGGGCGTGCACACTCGCATCGACGAGACCATCGCCAAGGTGATCGACAACGTCAATGCCGGCAACGTCTACGTGAACCGCAACATTGTGGGTGCTGTAGTCGGCGTGCAGCCGTTCGGCGGTGAAGGCCTGTCGGGTACTGGCCCGAAAGCCGGTGGTCCGCTGTACCTGTACCGTCTGTTGTCGACGCGTCCTACCGATGCAATCGAACAATCTTTCGCTCGCGGCGACGCCATCGCTGCACCGGACGTTCGTCTGCGTGATGCCATGAGCAAACCGCTGAAGGCCCTGCAAGCCTGGGCTGACAGCAACAAGTTTGCCGACCTGAGCACCCTGTGCGTGCAGTTCGCGGCGCAATCGCAAAGCGGGATCACCCGTGTTCTGGCGGGCCCGACCGGCGAGCGCAACAGCTACGCCATCCTGCCGCGCGAACACGTGCTGTGCCTGGCGGAAGTCGAAGGCGATCTGCTGACGCAACTGGCGGCGGTATTGGCCGTCGGCGGTTCGGCGGTATGGCCGGAAGCTGAATTGACCAAGGCGTTGTTCGCACGTTTGCCGAAGGAAATTCAGGCGAAGATCAAGCTGGTTTCCGACTGGAGCAAGGACGAAGTGCTGTTTGATGCGGTTCTGCATCACGGCCATTCCGATCAGCTGCGTGCGGTGTGCCAGCAAGTGGCCAAGCGTGCCGGTGCGATCGTTGGGGTTCATGGCTTGTCGCAAGGCGAGACCAACATTGCGCTGGAACGCCTGGTGATCGAGCGGGCGTTGAGCGTTAACACTGCTGCGGCGGGTGGTAATGCCAGCCTGATGACGATCGGCTAAACCGCAACAAGACCGGGCGCCCGCAATGGACGCCCGGTATGCAATATCCCCTGTGGGAGCGAGCCTGCTCGCGATAGCGGTGTGTCATCCAATACATGTGTCGGATGACACACCGCTATCGCGAGCAGGCTCGCTCCCACAGTTGTTTTGGGGTGTCTGGTAAGTCGCTGCGCTGCTCCACCATCACGCTCATCAATCATCCTGTTCACCCCGCCCTTCCCACGCCTAGACTCGGTCCATTCCAAAAAAAGGTAGGCCGCCATGTCCGAGACGTTGCTCAGTTCCCGCAATCTGGCTTTCGAGCTGTATGAAGTCCTTGATGCCGAGGGCCTGACCCAGCGTGAGCGTTTCGCCGAGCACAACCGCGAGACCTTCGACGCGGCCATCGGCACCGCTCGCAACATCGCCGAGAAGTACTTCGCCCCGCACAATCGCAAGGGCGACGAGAATGAGCCGCGCTATGAGGACGGTCAGGCGATTCTGATTCCGGAAGTGAAACCGGCGGTGGATGCCTTCCTTGAGGCCGGTTTCCTCAACGCCGCACGCAGTTTCGACGCGGGTGGGATGCAACTTCCTACGCTGTTGTCCCAGGCCTGCTTTGCGCATTTTCAGTCGGCCAACGCGGCGTCGACCTCTTATCCGTTCCTGACCATGGGCGCGGCGAACCTGATCGAAAGTTTCGGCACCGAGGAGCAGAAACAGCGCTTCCTGCAACCGATGATCGACGGTCGCTTCTTCGGCACCATGGCGCTGACCGAGCCGCATGCCGGCTCATCGCTGTCGGATATTCGTACCCGCGCAGAGCCTGCGCCTGACGGCAGCTATCGGCTCAAGGGCAACAAGATTTTCATCTCCGGCGGCGATCACCCGTTGTCGGAAAACATCGTGCACATGGTGCTGGCCAAGTTGCCGGATGCACCGGCTGGCGTGAAAGGAATTTCGCTGTTCATAGTGCCCAAGTTTCTGGTCAACGATGACGGCAGTCTGGGCAAACGCAACGACGTGTTGCTGGCCGGGCTGTTCCACAAGATGGGCTGGCGCGGTACTACGTCCACCGCGCTGAACTTCGGCGACAACGGCGAGTGTGTCGGCTACCTCGTGGGCAAGCCTCATCATGGCTTGAGCTACATGTTCCAGATGATGAACGAGGCGCGGATCGGCGTCGGCATGGGCGCGGTGATGCTCGGTTACGCCGGCTATCTGTATTCCCTGGAATACGCCCGCGAGCGTCCGCAAGGTCGCGTGCCGGACAGCAAGGACCCGAATACCGCGCCGGTGGCGATCATTCAGCACGCCGACGTCAAACGCATGTTGCTGACCCAGAAAGCCTACGTCGAAGGCTCGTTCGACCTTGGGTTGTACGCGGCGAGACTGTTTGACGACACCACGACGCTTGAGACCGAAGCCGAGCGCAAACAGGCCCACGAACTGCTGGATTTGCTCACGCCGATCGTCAAATCCTGGCCGTCGGAGTTTTGCCTGAAGGCCAACGAACTGGCGATCCAGATTCTCGGCGGCCATGGCTACACCCGCGAATACCCGGTGGAGCAGTATTACCGCGACAACCGTTTGAACCCGATTCATGAAGGGACTCACGGCATTCAGTCACTGGATTTGCTGGGCCGCAAACTGGCGCAGAACGGCGGCGCGGGGCTCAAGCAATTGATCCGTCTGATTGCCGATACCGCCGAGCGCGCTCAAGCGTATGAATCGTTGACCGCGCTGCGTGAGCCGTTGGAGAAATTGGTGGCGCGCCTGCAAACCGTGACCATTGGTTTGCTGACGGATTTGGGGCAAGGCAAGGTTAATAGCAGCCTGGCGAACTCGGCGCTGTACCTGAAAGTGTTCGGGCACACGGTGATTGGCTGGCGCTGGCTGGAGCAGGCGATTCGCGCGGAGGAAGGGCTGACCAAAGGGAATGCGGCGGATGTGAGCTTCTATAGAGGCAAGCTGCAGGCGGCGCGGTATTTTCTGACATGGGAAGTGCCGGGTTGCCACCATGAACTGGCGATTCTTGAGGCGCGGGATGATGTATGTCTTGGGATGCGGGATGAGTGGTTTTAACTGAAGAGTTGCTGAACTGCTGAAATCCTTTCGCGAGCAGGCTCGCTCCCACAGGTGATTGCATTCCAATGTGGGAGCGAGCCTGCTCGCGATGGCGTCAGCGCAGACAACACATCAACTCAGCTTGAAGCTACCCATCTGCCGCGCCAAATCATCGGCCAACCGCTGCAACGTCTGACAATCCTCACGGCAAGCCCTGACTTCCCCTGCCGTCGCCCGCGCCAGATCAGAAATCCCCTGCACGTTCCGGTTAATCTCTTCCGTCACCGCCGACTGCTCTTCCGTCGCCGCCGCCACCTGATGGTTCATGTCGCTGATGCGCTCCACCTGCCCGGTAATCGCCGTCAATGACGCCCCGGTCCGCTGGCTCGACTCAACACCAGTCCCCGTCGCCGCTTGCCCAGTGTGCATCGACGACACCGCGTTCTCCGCGCCTTGCTTGAGGCTGCCGATCATCTGCTGAATTTCATCAGTCGACGACTGCGTCCGCCGCGCCAACGTCCGCACCTCATCCGCCACGACCGCAAACCCACGCCCCATGTCCCCGGCCCGCGCCGCTTCGATGGCCGCGTTGAGCGCGAGCAAATTGGTCTGCTCGGAAATCCCGCGAATCACTGCCAGCACTTGATCGATGGACGCCACCTGATGGGCCAACTCGCCCACCGCACTGGCAGCGAGGCCAATCTCATCGGACATGCTTTCAATATGCCGGATCGACCCGCCCACCACTTCCCGCGCCTGCATCGCTTCATCCCGGGCAGTTTGTGAAGCCACCGCAGCGTTACCGGCGTTCTGGGCGATTTCCTGCACGGTCAAACCCATTTCGTGGACGGCGGTGGCGACCATGTCGGTCATTTCCTGCTGCCGGCCGGAACGCTCTGCGGTGTTGTCCACCACCCGCGCCACCTGGCCGACTGCCGTGCGTAAACGCTCGCTGGTGGTCAGCACTTCGCCGATCATGTCGCGCTGACTTTCAAGGAATCGATTGAAACCACGCGCCAGGTCGCCCAGTTCATCGGCGCGACTGGAATCTAACCTGTGGGTCAAATCTCCACCACCGCTACCGATGGCTACCAGCGCCGCTGTTACCTGACGGATCGGCCGCACCAACCCACGGGCCAACAACACCACCAGCATCAGGCAAACCAGCGCCACCGCCAGGCCAATGCCGCTGCTCATCCACATCGCGCGGCGGGCTTCGGCGTAGATCTGCGACTGTGGCACTTCGGCCACCAAGGTCCAGCCCAAATCCCGCAACGGCAGGCTCAATGCCAGGAAATCTTCGCCTTCTCGCACAAAGCTGCTGGTAGCACCTTTTTGCCCCATGACCGCTTGCGCCGCCGAAGCGCCGATCTGTTCGACCAGCGTGCGTTTGCCACTGAACTGCGCTTCGGGGTGAACCTGGATCAAACCGTCGGAACGCACGAGATAGACCTTGCCGCGCTCACCAAAGTTGAAGTTGTGGATCAGCTCCGACAACTCTTTCATGCTCAGGCCAAGCCCGGCAACGCCCACGACTTTGCCGGCCTGCTCGACCTTGAAGTCGATGAACAGGGCCAATTCGCCGGTGGCGGTGTCATTGTCGATATTGAGGGTGCGCGGCTGGTTGCTGTCGAGGAAAGCATAGAACCAGGCGTCCTTTGGATTGGAGCGACTGAGGGTCCGGTCCAGGCCTTTTTCAGTGAAGTAATGGTTGGACGCGGTGCCGACAATAATCGCGGTAAAGGCTTTGTGCTCGGCGCGGATGCCTTCCAGATAGGTGACGAAGGCGTTGGTCTGGGCGCTGTTTTCACCCCCGACCAGCCAGTCGCGCACCATGCTATTGCTGGCGATGTCCTTGGCGGCGGTGAGGGGTTGTACGAGGATTCGCTCGATGTCGTTGCGCATCGCTTCGATGCTCGACGGTAGCGCTTGTTCGACCAGATAGCGCTCGGCGAGACGGTTGACCACGAGGGTATAAATGCCAACCACGATCAGAATACTGACCAGCAGGGCGGTGCCCATGCTCAGGATCAACTGCCATTGAATACTGCGTCGCCAGAACTGCATGGAGCACCCCCAAAGAATAAGAGGCTGAAACGCTGCAACAGCCGTGCCGATTGTATACAACGCAAACGACAATTTATTCTTTGGTTGTGCGCAAAGCCGATCAGGCCTGATTGATCGTCTTGGAGATCACTTCAACCGTGGCGCTGACTTGCTCTTGGTAACGGTCGAGTTCCTGCTTGTGCTGTTTCTGCATTTCGATCTGCTGCGAGCACAGATTCATCGCGGCCAGCACCAGCAAGCGGTCACCGATCAGCGTCGGGTACTTCCGTTTGGTGTCGGCCAGGGCAGCCTTCAGCATTAACGCGGCGTCCAGCAGGGTTTGCTCTTCCCCGGCCGGCGCCTTGATCGAATAGTCCTCCCCCAGGATCGAGACGACTTTTACCCCTGCGGCGCCGTGATTCATGCGCTGACTGGGCCGGCGCTGACGCGCTCAACCAGGGCCTGGATACGTGCGGCGGTGGCACCTTGTTTCTCTTCCTGTTCCATCAGGCTCAGTTGCAGGCTCTCGTTTTCATCCTTGGCCTGAGCCAGTTCTGCGCTCAGGGTTTGGTTGGTGCCGAGCAGGGTCTGGTTCTGTTGCACCAGGTCGCTGACCAGCTGTTCCAATTGGCTTAGGGATGCTTCCAACATTTTGATTTTCCAAGCATTTTCAAAGGGCGCGTACGATAAAGAAAAGTCACCACGGATGCCAGGGTTATTGGGGCGCAAGGCCTTGATTTTCCTGGCGGGCGACCTTCCTCGCGAACTTTAAAGACTGTGATTGGCGGATCTGGTTCCTGCACTTCGTCGCCGGAGCCTTTGTGCGACAAAAACGCGCAGGGCCTCAAGACTTTAGTCGTACGACCGATAAGTCACCCATACGTCAGTCTCAGCGCCGCACGGATGCGCTCATTTCGGTAAACACCATGTCCCTTCGTAATATGAATATCGCGCCACGGGCGTTCCTCGGTTTTGCCCTGATTGGCGGCCTGATGCTGATTCTGGGTGTGTTTGCCTTGAACCAGATGAGCAAGATTCGCGGTGCCGCCGAGGACATCACCTTGAGCAGCGTGCCGAGCATCAAAAGCCTCGACGAGTTCACGCAACTCACCCTGCGCCTACGGGTGCTGTCCTACCGTTTGCTGGTGAACCGCGAGCCGGACGTCCAGCAAAAGACCATGGAACTGCTGGAAACCCGCAATCAGCAGATTCGTGCCGCTCAGGCGACTTACGAAAAACTGATCACCAACCCGCAGGAACGTTCGGCCTACGACCAGTACGTGCAGTTACTCGGCCAGTACCGTCAGATCGAAGACCGCATGAAGACTTTGTCGCGCAACAATCAGGTCGATGAACTGCGCACCTTGCTCAATACCGAACTGCTGACCAACTCCGAAGCGGTGAACACCGTGTTGAACCGTTTGCTGGAGATCAACACGCAGCAAACCGTCGACACCAATCAGCAAGCTGCCGACCAGTACGCCTCGGCGTTCAATCTGGTGGTAACGCTGCTGGTGATCGCCACCGGCCTGACGTTGTTGTTCGCCTGGTTGCTGACCAACAGCATCACCAAGCCGATCGCCAATGCCCTGAGCGCCGCCGAAGAAATAGCTGAAGGCAACCTGACTCGCCCGATCAAAGTTGACGGTGAGGACGAAGCCGGCCGCTTGCTGCTGGCCATGTCGAAAATGCAGGACAAGCTGCGCGACACTCTGCAACGGATTTCCGGGTCCGCCACGCAACTGGCGTCCGCCGCTGAAGAGCTCAACAGTGTCACCGACGAAAGCGCCCGCGGCCTGACCCAGCAAAACAACGAAATCGAACAGGCCGCCACCGCGGTCAACGAAATGACCAGCGCCGTGGAAGAAGTCGCGCGCAATGCCGTCAGCACGTCCGAAGCCTCGAAAAACGCCACCACCTCCGCCGGTGATGGCCGTGACCTGGTGCAGGAAACCGTCAGCGCCATCGAACGCATGAGCGCCGATGTGCAGAGCACCGCGACCCTGATCGGCGACCTGGCCAACGAGTCCCGTGACATTGGCAAAGTGCTGGACGTGATTCGCGGCCTGGCTGACCAGACCAACTTGCTGGCATTGAACGCGGCCATCGAAGCGGCCCGTGCCGGTGAGGCCGGTCGTGGTTTTGCCGTAGTAGCGGATGAGGTCCGTGCCCTCGCGCATCGCACCCAGCAGTCGACCAGCGAAATCGAACGCATGATCGGCAGCATCCAGAGCGGAACCGAACACGCGGTGGATTCGATGCGCAACAGCACCGAGCGCGCTGAGTCGACGTTGAACATCGCTCGTGGTGCTGGCATGTCGCTGGACACTATTAATAGCGCCATCGTCGAAATCAACGAACGCAACCTGGTAATCGCCAGCGCTGCCGAAGAGCAGGCACAGGTGGCCCGTGAAGTGGATCGCAACCTGGTGAACATCCGTGATCTGTCGGTGCAGTCGGCGACCGGGGCGAATCAGACGAGTGCCGCGAGCAATGAACTGTCACGGTTGGCGCTGGACCTGAACAACATGGTTGGGCGGTTTAGCCTGTAGATTTGCAATGGTCTCAAGAGCCACCCCTCACCCCAGCCCTCTCCCCACGGGGGAGAGGGGGAAAGGGAGCAGATCTTCATGCTGTTCAGAACCTGAGTTCGACTCGATACCTCAGGTCGCAATATTTCGCACAAACACTTCGGTCAGTCCCCTCGCCCCTTTGGGGCGGTCCGACGTTTCGGGAGGGTTAGGGTGAGGGGCTGGTCGCAAGCCGAACAAAAAACCTGAACACCACACCGTCAAAAGCTTTTTGACAGCATCACATTTCAACAGGTTAGAATCGCTGGCACGCAGACTGCATGGTCAGTTTGCGCCCGCCTTTCAGCTTTCTGGAGTACTGCCTTTGAATGCGACGACCATCAACAGCCTGTTCTTGATCGGCGCGTTGCTGGTAGGTGCAAGCATTCTGGTGAGCTCACTTTCATCGCGCCTCGGTATCCCGATTCTGGTGATCATCCTCGCGGTGGGCATGTCGGCCGGCGTCGATGGCGCCGGCATTATTTTCGATAACTACCCAACGGCTTATCTGGTCGGCAACCTCGCGCTGGCAGTCATCCTGCTCGACGGCGGCTTGCGCACCCGGGTTTCCAGCTTCCGCGTAGCGTTATGGCCGGCGCTTTCGCTGGCGACGGTCGGGGTGTTGATCACCACCGGGTTGACCGGCATGGCAGCCGCGTGGCTGTTCAACCTGAACCTGATTCAGGGCCTGCTGATCGGCGCTATCGTCGGCTCCACCGACGCCGCGGCGGTGTTCTCGCTGCTCGGTGGCAAAGGCCTGAACGAACGGGTGACCGCCAGCCTCGAGATCGAGTCCGGCAGCAACGACCCGATGGCGGTGTTCCTCACCGTGACCCTGATCGACATGCTCGCCAGCGGCCAGACCGGCCTGCACTGGAGCCTGCTCGGGCACTTGATGCGTGAGTTCGGTATCGGTGCTGTCATCGGCCTGGGCGGCGGCTGGTTCATGCTGCAACTGGTCAACCGCATCCACTTGGCCACCGGCCTTTATCCGATTCTGGTCATTGCTGGCGGACTGGTCGTGTTTGCCCTGACCAACGCCTTGCACGGCAGCGGATTTTTGGCGGTTTATCTGTGCGGCCTGGTCATCGGCAACCGCCCGGTGCGCAGCCGCCACGGCATTTTGCACATGCTCGATGGCATGGCCTGGCTGGCGCAAATCGGCATGTTCCTGGTACTGGGGCTGCTAGTGACACCTCACGACTTGTTGCCGATTGCCCTGCCCGCTCTGGGTCTGGCGCTGTGGATGATTCTGTTTGCCCGGCCGCTGTCGGTGATCGTCGGTCTGCTGCCGTTCAAGGCGTTCCATGGGCGCGAGAAGGCGTTCATTTCCTGGGTCGGGTTACGCGGCGCGGTCCCGATCATTCTGGCGGTGTTCCCGCTGATGGCCGGCCTGCCCAACGCCCAGCTCTATTTCAACCTCGCCTTCTTTATCGTGTTGGTGTCGCTGCTGGTGCAGGGTACGAGCCTGCCGTGGGTGGCGAAGCTTTTGAAAGTGACCGTTCCGCCGGAGCCGGCGCCGATCTCCCGCGCAGCCCTGGAAGTGCACGTCACCAGTGAGTGGGAGCTGTTCGTTTATCGCCTCGGTGCCGAGAAATGGTGCATCGGCTCGCCCCTTCGCGAGCTGAAAATGCCCGAAGGCACTCGCATCGCAGCCCTGTTTCGTCGCCAGCAACTGCTCCATCCGTCGGGTAGTACGGTGCTCGAAGTCGACGATTTGCTGTGCGTAATCGGTCATGAACACAACCTTCCGGCCCTCGGAAAACTCTTCAGCCAGGCACCGCAACGGGGCCTCGATCTGCGCTTCTTCGGCGACTTCGTACTCGAAGGAGACGCCCAGCTGGCTGCGGTTGCGGCGCTTTACGGGTTGAAAGTGGAAGACATCGATCCAGACATGTCGCTCGGCCACTTCATTGCCCAGAAAGTGGGCGGTGCGCCAGTCGTCGGTGACCAGGTGGAGTGGAACAACACCATTTGGACCGTCGCGGTCATGGAAGGGAACAAGATCGGTAAAGTGGGCGTCAGATTCCCCGAAGGAAGTCGCCCCGGTCCGGGCTTGTTCCTCTAAACTCCACACTTCGTCTCGTTTTCGATCGGTCTCTATGTCAACCCTGCGCACGCTTATCATCACGGCCCTGCTGGGCTTGAGTCTTTCAGTCGGTACATTGCAAGCGGCCGAACCGCCGTCCAGCGAAGCCGTGCAGGCGAACCTGGACAAGATCGCCGACCGCAAACTGCCGGAAGCCGATCAGAAAGCCCTGCAGAGCATCCTGCAAAGCACGCTGACACAGCTCAACAACCAGCGTGATTACGAGCAGAAACTGGCCGATCTCAAACAGCAACTGGCCAACGCCCCGAAGCAGAACATCGAGAACCAGCGAGAACTGACCAAGCTCAAAGCCTCCAAAGTGCCGCCAGTACCGCAGCGCTATGCCAAAGAGCCTATTCAACAACTGGAGCAGATGCTCACCGAGCGCTCCACCCAGCAAAGCGATCTGCAGAAATCCCTGGCCGACGCCAATAGTCTGGTGATTACTGCCCAGACCCGCCCCGAGCGCGCACAGGCCGAAATTTCCACCAGCCAGACACGCATCCAGCAGATCAACAACATCCTCAAGGCCGGCAAGGATGCCGGCAAGACCTTGACCCCTGAGCAACGCGATCTGCTCAACGCCGAACTCGCGGCACTGAACGCCCTGATCCCGTTGCGTCGCCAGGAACTGGCCGGCAACAGCCAGTTGCAGGACTTGGGCAAAAGCCAACATGACTTGCTCTCGGAAAAATCCGATCGTCTGGATCAGGAAATCCAGGAGCTGCAAAACCTGATCAACCAGAAGCGCCTGGCCCAGTCCCAGGAGACGGTGACGCAGCAGTCCATCGAAGCGCAGAAGTCCGGCGGCAGCAGCCTGCTGGCTACCGAAAGCGCGGCCAACCTTAAGCTTTCGGACTACCTGCTTAAAAGTACTGACCGCCTCAACGAAGTCACCCAGCAGAACCTGCAGACCAAGCAGCAACTGGACAACGTGACCCAGAGCGACTCGGCGCTGGACGAGCAAATCAACGTGCTCAAGGGCAGCCTGCTGCTCTCCAAGATTCTCTACAAACAGAAACAGGCCCTGCCACGCCTCAGGCTCGACCGTGACCTGGCCGACCAGATCGCCGACATTCGTCTGTATCAATTCGAAGTCAGCCAGCAACGGGAACTGCTCAGCAACCCGGCGACCTACGTCGACAACCTGCTGTCGACTCAGCCTCCCGAGCAAGTCACCCCGCAACTGCGCAAGAGCCTGCTGGAGCTGGCCACGACCCGCGCCGACCTGCTGGAGCGGCTGAACCGCGAACTCAGCGCGGTGCTCAACGAATCCATCACGTTGCAACTCAATCAGAAGCAACTGCTCAGCACCGCGCAAAGCCTGCGGGCGACTCTCGATGAGCAGATGTTCTGGATTCCCAGCAACAAACCGCTGGACCCGGAGTGGATGCGCGCCGTGCCGGAGCGCCTGGAACGTCAGGTCACCACGCTGCCATGGGCTTCCAGCCTGAGCGAATTAAGTGACGGCCTGACCCAACGGCCGCTGCTGTTCCTGCCCCTGGCACTGCTGATCGGTGCCCTGCTGTGGCGGCGCAAAAGCCTGTATGCCCGACTGAGCAAGGTTCACCAGGACATCGGCCACTTCAAACGCGACAGTCAGTGGCACACGCCGCAGGCAATCCTGATCAACATTCTGCTGGCGATGCCGGTCTCCCTGGGCTTGGCCTTGTGTGGCCTGGCCTTGCAAATCGACGCCCGCGGACAGAACGCGAACATGGGCGCAGCGCTGCTGCAAATGGCCCAGGCCTGGCTAGTGTTCTACACCGCTTACCGGATCCTCGCGCCGGGCGGCGTGGCCGAACTGCATTTCCGCTGGGAAAAACCTCAGGTCGAATTCCTCCAGGGCTGGGTCCGTCGACTCGGGCTGGTGGTAATGGCCTTGGTCGCGGTGGTGGCGGTCGCCGAGTTGCAACCCGCGACCCTGGCCGATGATGTACTCGGCATGCCGGTGGTGCTGACCTGCTACGCGTTGATGGCTTGGCTGCTCAGCCGCCTGCTGATCAGCAGCCCGACTCACCAGAACGCTTCGCTGTTCCGCAAGGCCGTGGGGATCATGTTCACCGTCCTGCCTGTCGCGTTGTTCGTGGCGGTGTGCTTTGGCTATTACTACACCGCACTGAAGCTCAGTGACCGGTTGATCAATACCCTTTACCTGCTGATGTTCTGGCTGGTGATCGAGGCCACCTTCGTGCGCGGCCTCAGCGTTGCGGCACGCCGTCTGGCCTACCAGCGCGCCTTGGCCAAACGCCAGGCCGCGAAAGAGGCCGGCGACGGTGAAGCGGTGATCGAAGAGCCAACCCTGGACATCGAGAAGGTCAACGAACAGTCCCTGCGCCTGATCCGCCTGGCATTGCTTGGCGGTTTCATCGCGGCGTTGTACTGGGTCTGGTCGGACCTGATCTCTGTGTTCTCGTACCTGGATAACGTCACCCTCTACGAATACACCAGCGGCACCGGCGCCAACATGAGCATGGTGCCGATCAGCATTGGCGATATGCTCGGCGCGCTGATCATCATCGGCATCACCTTCGCCCTCGCGCGCAACTTGCCGGGGCTGCTGGAAGTGTTGGTGCTGTCGAAGCTGAACCTGGCTCAAGGCAGTGCGTACGCCACCACCACCCTGCTGTCCTACGTGATCGCTGGCATCGGTTTCGTCTCGACCCTGTCGACTCTCGGCGTGAGTTGGGACAAGTTGCAATGGCTGGTGGCAGCACTGTCGGTGGGTCTCGGCTTCGGGATGCAGGAAATCTTCGCCAACTTCATCTCCGGGATCATGATCCTGTTCGAACGTCCGGTGCGGATCGGCGACACCATCACCATTGGTAACCTGTCCGGTACGGTGAGCAAGATCCGCATCCGCGCCACGACCATCACCGACTTCGACCGCAAGGACATCATCGTCCCGAACAAAACGTTCATTACAGGACAACTGATCAACTGGTCCCTGACCGACACCATCACCCGAGTGACCCTCAAGCTCGGTGTCGATTACGGCTCCGACCTGGACCTGGTCAAGGAATTGCTGCTCAAGGCCGCGCGCGATAACCCGCGAGTGTTGAAAGACCCGGAACCCCACGTGTACTTCCTGAATTTCGGAGAAAGCACCCTCGACCACGAGCTGCGCATGCATGTGCGCGACCTCGGCGACCGTAACCCGGTGCTCGATGAGGTCAACCGCTTCATCAATCGCGAGTTCAAGAAACAGCACATCAACATCTCGTTCCGGCAGATGGAGGTTTACCTCAAGAACATCCAGGGCCAGGAATACAGAATGGTGCCCGTCGATCCGGAAGTGAAAACCATTGCGCCCAAGGTGGATGGTCAAGCGCCTCAAGAGCCGCCAGCCGCCAAACTCGACTAACAGTCCTATCCCTAGCAGAATGCTCGGACATTCTGCTGGAGATGGCCCTTGAAAGCCCTCGACGAACTGACCTTCGATAATCGTTTCGCCCGCCTGGGCGATACGTTTTCCACCCACGTGCTGCCCGAGCCCATCGACAATCCGCGTCTGGTGGTGGCCAGCCCCGCCGCCATGGCATTGCTCGATCTCGACCCTACCGAGGCCGAAACCCCGGAGTTCGCCGAACTGTTCAGCGGCCATAAGCTCTGGGCTGACGCGATCCCGAGGGCGATGGTCTATTCAGGTCATCAGTTCGGTTCCTACAACCCACAACTGGGCGATGGTCGCGGTCTATTGCTGGGCGAGGTCTACAACGAGGCCGGCGAGCATTGGGACCTGCACCTCAAGGGTGCCGGCCAGACGCCCTTTTCGCGCATGGGTGATGGGCGGGCGGTCCTGCGGTCCTCGATCCGCGAATTTCTCGCCTCCGAAGCGCTGTATGCCCTGAGCATCCCGACCACCCGCGCCCTATGCGTAATCGGCTCCGACACGCCGGTGTGGCGCGAGAAGCAGGAACGCGCGGCCATGGTCCTGCGCATGGCGCCGAGCCATGTGCGTTTCGGGCATTTCGAATACTTCTACTACACCAAACGCCCCGAGAAGCAGAAAGAACTCGGCGACCACGTGCTGGCCATGCATTTCCCGGAATGCCTGGAACAGCCGGAGCCGTACCTGGCGATGTTTCGCGAAATCGTCGAGCGCAATGCCGAACTGATCGCCAAATGGCAGGCCTATGGCTTCTGCCACGGCGTGATGAACACCGACAACATGTCGATCCTCGGCATTACCTTCGACTACGGCCCGTTCGCCTTCCTCGACGACTTCGACGCCCACTTCATCTGCAACCACTCCGATGACCAGGGCCGTTACTCCTTCAGCAACCAGGTGCCGATCGGCCAGTGGAACCTCAGCGCCCTGGCCCAGGCCCTGACGCCGTTTATCAGCGTCGAAGCCCTGCGTGAAACGCTCGGCCTGTACTTCCCGTTGTACCAGGCCCATTACCTGGACCTGATGCGCCGCCGCCTCGGGTTCACCACGGCCGAAGACGATGACCAGAAACTACTGGAGCACTTGCTCCAACTGATGCAGAACAGTGGCGTCGACTACAGCCTGTTCTTCCGCCGTTTGGGGGAAGAATCACCTGAACTGGCCGTCGCCCGTTTGCGCGATGACTTCGTCGACATCAAAGGCTTCGATGCCTGGGGCGAGCTCTACGTCGCCCGGGTGACGCGTGAAGGCGAGGTTGATCAGGAACAACGCCGCAAACGCATGCATGCGGTCAATCCGCTGTACATCCTGCGTAACTACCTGGCACAGAAAGCCATCGATGCGGCGGAGAGTGGCGACTATTCAGAAGTTCGTCGTCTGCACGCGGTGCTGAGTAAACCGTTCGAGGAGCAGCCGGGGATGGAGAGCTATGCCGAGCGGCCGCCGGAGTGGGGCAAGCATTTGGAGATCAGTTGTTCGTCGTGAGACGGATCAATCCATGGGATCGATGGCACTGACGACTCGAGCAATGATGTCTGCCATCGTGATGTCATCAAGTCGCTCAATGAATTTGGCTGAACCGTCCCGGACACGCTGCTCAATATCAAAACTGCGTACCTGATTACAAACCGCGACACCGTTTGTTTCATGGCCGGAGACGATGACTGCCAAACCGGAGTTTCGACTGAAGCTCCCGCCACTGGTCACGGGCACAGTCATGCTGACACCCAGTGAGTTGATTTCCCTTGGCGTAATCACCACGAACCGATGCCGGTTCATCATCTCTCGTCCCGCGACCGGGTTCGGGTCAATCCAGTAGACATCGCCCCGCTGCGGGGCTTGCCGCCTAACCATCAACCTAGCTCCCGGCCAACTGAATCGCCTTCACGTGCAAACGCTGTCTGAGCGTTCAGCTCAGCGACTTCTTCGGAACCTTCAAGCAACTCGGCAAGGCTGTAGCGCTTGCGAGGAGGCTGTACAACCGGACGGGCAATCAACTCGCCATCGACCACATTCAGTTCCAACTGTGCCCCTACTTCAAGGTGCAGGAGCTTCAGTAAAGTTGGCGGGAGGGTAATCACCGCAGCCCCACCTTGACGGCGAATTTTGGAAGTCACGGACATGGGATAACTCCTATCCGATAATTGAAAGGCATCGATTTCTCGATAAGTGCAACAAAAGTAGCACGCGAATGAAGGCAAAGCGAACTCCTCACTAAGGTGATTTGAAGATGGTGGCGTTGCTTTCAGCGTAGCCACCGATCCCAAACGGAACGCTTGGAAATGTGAGGATTTGCGACAAGCGCGTCGCGCCTGCTGGCCTTTCACGGCTTGATAAAAGCAGTTTGCGACACCAGATCAGTTCTAGATTGCCCACTCATTCAGAGCACGACTATGCCCGACCCACTCCTCATCCCCTGCCCCCACTGCAACGGCCTCAACCGCATCCCCGCCGAACGCCTCAACGACCATCCAAGATGCGGTCGCTGCAAAGCCGAAGTCCTGCTGAATAAACCCTTCGAACTGAAGCAAAGCGATTACGCCAGCCAGATCAAAGGCGATCTGCCGTTGCTGGTGGACGTTTGGGCGGATTGGTGTGGGCCGTGCAAGTCGTTTGCGCCGGTGTTCGAGCAGGCGGCGGGGCAATTGGCCGGCAAGTGTCGACTGGCCAAGCTGGACAGCGAGGCAAACCAGCAGCTGTCGGCGCAGTTGGGGATTCGCTCGATTCCGAGTCTTATCCTGTTCAAAAACGGCCGGGAAGTGGCGCGTCAGAGCGGCGCCTTCCCGTTACCGCAGTTGATGAGCTGGTTGCGTAGCCAAGGGATTTAGAACCACCACAATAGTTCGGTGTTGTTTGCAGGAATCAGGTGTTTTCCAGCAAGTTGTGCAGATCGACGAATTGCTGCGTCAGCTTATGACGCGGGTCGAGGTGGATCAGCGGTGTGTTGGCCTGGTGGGATTCGCGCATGCGCACCGAGCTGGCGAGGTACACCGGTAATACCGGCAGGCCTTCGGCGATCAGTTCGTCGAGGATTTGCTGGGGCAGACTGGCGCGAGCCTGGAACTGGTTAACGACAATACCTTCGACTTCCAGCCCCTCGTTATGGTCATCCTTCAATTCTTCGATTTCCGCCAATAGACCGTACAGCGCCTGACGCGAGAAGCTGTCGCAATCGAAGGGAATCAACACACGATCAGCGGCAATCAACGCAGATACCGCATAGAAATTCAACGCTGGCGGGGTATCGAGATAGATCCGGTCGTAATCGCCGTCCAGCTCCTCGAGCAATTTGCGCAGCTTGTTGATCTTGTGTTTGGCCTCAAGCTTGGGCTGCAAGTCAGCCAGCTCGGCAGTGGCGGTGATGACGTGGAGGTTGTCGAACGGGGTTTCGTAGATATCGACCTGGTTTTTCTTCGAGAACGGTCCGGAAGACAGGGTCTGTTTGAAAAAGTCGGCAATGCCCATAGGAATGTCATTACCGGTGAGCCCCGTCAGGTACTGAGTGGAGTTGGCCTGGGCATCGAGATCCACCAACAGCGTGCGATAACCCTCGCTGGCACTGACCGCTGCCAGATTGCAGGCAATGCTGGATTTGCCTACGCCACCTTTCTGATTGAACACCACGCGCCGCATGTCAAAACCTCCGTGTATCAAAGAATGACCGAGTGTAGTAGTCCACGGCGCCGCTTAGCTACCTCGCCGGCAGCGGGACTACACAGTCAGCGGCAATCTCTCAATAAAAAAACAACCCGTGCCGACAGACATACCCACCACGACGTGGATAATGGCCATACGACAGTTTTTCGCGGACCAACCAGTACATTTCGCTGAGCAAAATGTAACCAGCATTTGCTACACGTCCGCAGCACCGGGATAATGCGCGCCACTCGGCGCAATGCGCAACGTAAGCACAGCTGCGGTCTTTGCGACTCGACGCATCAAAGAAGCCCGCAAGGGCGGGATGAATGCCTGTGATCAATTTCAACATCGCCCAATGGCGCGCGTGGGCCCCTGGGCTCGAAAGCGTGGACGATTGGCAGGCCTGGAGCCGACAACCGGTCGTGCTTGCGAGCAGCGATGCCGCCCCCGACGTCTCGTTTCTGCCGGCCATGCAGCGCCGGCGACTCAGTCGTCTGGCGCGGATGGCGTTCAGTGTCGGCTGGCCTTTGGCTGATGGCCGCCAGGACCTACCGTTGGTCTTTATTTCTCGCCACGGCGAAACCCCGCGCACTTTCGATATCCTCAGCGATCTGGCTGCCGATCAACCGCTGTCGCCGACTCAATTCAGCCTGTCCGTGCACAACGCGATCATCGGCCTGTGGTCGATCATGCGCGGCGAAACCAGCGAAATGACGGCCCTCGCTGCAGCCGGCGACGGCCTTGAACACGGCATGCTAGAGGCCGCGGCTTTACTTTCCGAGGGTGCTCCCGCGGTACTGCTGATCGTCACCGAAGAGCAACCGCCCGAAGCCTACTCGACCTGGATCGACGACGTGCCGTTCCCTTACGCGGTCGGCCTGCTGATCACTCCCGGCAACGACTGGCAGCTGTCCCTGAACAGCGGCTCGGATGAGTTGTCCAAAGCCCACTGGCCCCATGCCCTGAACCTATTGAGTACCCTGCTCGGCCAGCAGACAACCTGCCAACATGCCTGGAAAAATCGTGTATGGACCTGGCAACGCAACCTGTAACCGAAAAAAACCGCGACGCCTATTACTGGCGCCTGCTGGCTACCGCCGCAAGCTTCACCCTGTTCGGGTTGGGCGGGCTGTGCCTGCGGCTTGTGGTTTTCCCGCTACTGAACTGCCTGCCCGGCGATGCCCTGACACATCGGCGGCGAGCGCGGCACACCGTCGCCCGTCTGTTCTGGTTTTTTGTGCGATTCATGGCTCGCTCCGGCGTGCTGACTTACGACATCCAGGGCGCCGAAAAACTCGGTCGACCGGGGCAAATGATCATTGCCAATCACCCGTCGCTGATTGATGTGGTGTTCCTGATCGGTCTGGTGCGCCACGCCAACTGCGTGGTCAAGAAAAGTCTCTGGGAGAACCCTTTTACCCGCGGCCCGCTGCGCTGCATCGAATACATCAGCAATGACGGCAGCATGGACATGCTCGATGCCGCTGCCGACGCACTGAAAAGCGGCCAGACCCTGATCATCTTTCCCGAAGGCACCCGCACTCAGCCCGGTCAGGCGCCAGCCTTCCATCGGGGTGCTGCGGCAATCGCTCTGCGGGGTGCGAAAATCCTCACCCCGGTGATCATCAAGGTCAGCCCGACCACGTTGACCAAGGCCGAGCCCTGGTATCGGATCCCAAAACGCCGTGTGCACTTCAGTTTCCGTGTCGGGGCCGATATAGACCCACAAGCCTTCGCATCGCTGGGCCCTGCTCCTCAGGCCTCGCGCAAGCTCAATGACTATTTGCATCATTACTATATTAAGGAGCTCGCCGAAGATGAGCGATCTACACCGTGAAATCAAAGAACTGATCATCGACGCCCTGGGCCTTGAAGACATCAGCGCACAAGACATCGGCGACGACCAGACGCTGTTCGGCGAAGGTCTGGGCCTGGATTCGGTAGACGCCCTGGAACTCGGCCTGGCCATCCAGAAAAAATACGGCATCAAAATCGACGCCGACGCCAAAGACACCCGCAATCACTTCAGCAACGTGGCGAGCCTTGCGGCGTTCGTCACTGCAAAACAGGCAGCTTGAGACCGGACCATGCAAACTCGTGACGACATCTTCAACACCCTGCGCGATGCTCTGGTCGAACTCTTCGAGCTGGACCCCGAGCGCGTAAGCCTCGAATCCAACCTGTATCAGGACCTGGAAATCGACAGCATTGACGCGGTCGACCTGATCGATCACATCAAACGCCAGACCGGCAAGAAAATCGCTGCCGAAGAGTTCAAATCGGTGCGTACCGTCAGCGATGTGGTCGAGGCGGTCTACCGCCTGGTTCAGCCGGCCGCATGAGCCGACTGATCGGCCTCGGCCTGCTGCTGGCGGGCCTGCTGTACCCCTTCGCGGTGTATTTCGGCATGGAACATTTCGCGCCGTGGCAGTTTGGTCTGCTGCTGGGCAGCCTGTGGCTGGCCCGGGCACTGCTCGGTACGCGCAAGCCCGGCAGTTTGTGGATGGCGATCACTGCGATCACTTTTTGCCTGTTGCTGGCACTGTTCGACAGCCCGCTGTTGCTGCGCTGGTACCCGGTGCTGATCAGCGCGTTCATGCTCGGGCTGTTTGGCCTGAGCTTGATCGTTGGCCCGCCGATCATCGAACGCCTGGCGCGATTGCGTGAACCGCAATTGCCGGCCAAGGCGATTGTTTATACCCGCCAGGTGACGATCGTCTGGTGCGTGTTTTTCTTCTTTAACGGTTTGCTCGCCGCCGCCCTGACCCTCTGGGCGCCGCTGAGTTGGTGGATGTTGTACACCGGCCTGATTTCCTACGGATTGATGGGCCTGCTGTTTGCCATTGAATGGCTGATACGACAACGGGTACGAGGCCACCCATGAATTGGATAAAACTTGAGCACCTGTTGCTCAAGGCGCAACCGGAACGTGCCGTGACGGCCGAACCGACACTGAGTCACGCACAGCTGTGCGAACAGGCGTTGAGCCTCGCCGCGGGCCTGCAAGCCCAGGGTGTGCGGCGCATTGCCGTGCACCTTGAGGACGCCGCCGACCTGGCGATTGCCCTGCTGGGTGCCTGGCGTGCAGGGGTCAGCGTGCTGCTGCCCGCAGACCTGCAAGCCCAGACTCGCCAACGCTGGTCGACCGAAGTCGATCTGTGGCTGACCGATCAGGCCGATGACGCACACCTGAGCGATTACCGGCGTCCGCCGTTAATGGCGGCCGCACTGGATCTGGATCGCTGTTCGCTGAGCCTGTGCACGTCCGGATCCAGTGGCGAGCCCAAACGCATCGACAAAACCCTGCGCCAACTGGGCAATGAGGTCGAAGCGCTGGAACTGCTCTGGGGCGCCGATCTTGGCGCGGCTTGCATCATCGGCAGCGTCGCCACTCAGCATATTTACGGATTGTTGTTTCGAGTGCTGTGGCCGCTGTGCGCCGGGCGCTCGTTTGTGCGCAAGCAGCTGGCATTCCCTGAAGACCTGCAGCGCGCCAGCCGCGAACACCCGGTGTTCGCCTGGGTCGCCAGCCCGGCGCTGCTCAAGCGCATGGGCGACAACCTCGACTGGCCCGCTTTAAGTGCTGTTCGCCGGGTATTTTCCTCCGGTGGCGCCCTGCCGGCCGAGGCCGCGCAAAGCCTTCAGCAACGCCTGCAGCAATGGCCGACAGAAATCCTCGGCAGCTCGGAAACCGGCGGTATCGCCTGGCGTCAGGGCCACGCGCTCTGGCAGCCCTTTGCTGACATCGAGTTGAGTCAGGACAGCGACGGTGCACTGCTCATTGCTTCGCCATACTTGCCGCCCGGCCATATCGAACACACCACGGATGCCGCGCGAATCGCTGCCGACGGCCGATTCGAACTGCTCGGACGGCTGGACCGGATCGTCAAACTGGAAGAAAAACGTATCTCTCTACCAATGCTGGAACAGGCCCTAATGGCCCACGACTGGGTCGCCGAAGCGCGTCTTGGTGTGGTTCAGGAAAACCGCGCTTCGTTGGGTGCGCTGCTGGTGCTGACCGAGTCAGGCCTGCATGCCTTGCGCAATCAGGGTCGACGCACCCTCACGCAAGAACTGCGTCAGCATTTGAGCCAGCATTGCGAAGCCCTGGCGTTGCCACGACGCTGGCGCTTGCTGCGGCAACTGCCGCTGAACGCTCAGGGCAAACTGCCCCAGGCCACCGTTGAAGCCCTGCTGCTGGCGCCGCGTCCAAGGGCGCCGGAAGTGCTGGATCAAGTCGAAGTCGATGGCGAATGGAGCCTGCAACTGACGGTACCACCCGACCTCGCCTACTTCAGCGGCCACTTCCCTCGGGCGCCGGTATTGCCCGGGGTGGTGCAAGTAGAGTGGGCGCTAACCCTGGGTCAGCAATTGATGGACCTGCCGGCAAAATTCGCCGGCATGGAAGTGCTGAAATTCCAACAGCTGGTGCGCCCTGGCGATGTAGTGCAGTTGCACCTGCGCTTCGATCCGACGCGCAGCAAGTTGTATTTCACCTATCGCAACGAGACCGCAACCTGCTCCAGTGGGCGGATCTTGCTGGAGGCGGCAGGCGATGCATAACTTTGGTGAGTGCTGCGCACTCATTCGCGAGCAAGCCCGCTCCCACAGGGGATTCGTGTTTAACAGAGATCCAATGTGGGAGCGGGCTTGCTCGCGAAGCAGGCACCTCGGTCTTTCAGGTGTGAGCCAACATGCATAACCCCTGCGCAATCATCCCGGTCTACAACCACGAAACCGCCATCACCACGGTGGTCGATGCGGTACTCGCCAGCGGCCTGCCGTGCATTCTGGTGGACGATGCCAGCAGCCCGGCCTGCGCAAAGGTGCTCGATCAACTGGCCCTGCGCGACAAGGTGTTCCTGATCCGACTCGGCGCCAACCAGGGCAAGGGTGGCGCGGTCATGACCGGGTTTCGCGAAGCCTCGCGCCTGGGCTTCAGCCATGCCTTGCAGGTGGACGCCGACGGCCAGCACGATCTGCAAGACGTCCGGACCTTCATCGAACTGTCACGCGCCCATCCCGAGGCGGTGATCTGCGGCTATCCGCGATACGACGCCAGCGTGCCGAAAGGTCGCTTGTACGCCCGTTACCTGACTCACGTCATGGTCTGGATCAACACCCTGTCGTTGCAGATTCGCGATTCCATGTGCGGCTTTCGCGTCTATCCGTTACCACCGACCCTGGCGCTGATCGATTCGGCGAAGATCGGCAAGCGCATGGACTTCGACTCGGACATTCTCGTGCGACTGGCCTGGCGCAATCTCCCCATGCAATGGCTGCAAACCAACGTCCATTACCCACTGGATGGCGTCTCGCATTTCCGCCTGTTCCACGACAACGTGCTGATTACGAGCATGCACACCCGGTTGTTCTTCGGCATGTTGCTGCGGGCGCCAGTGATCCTCTGGCGACGGTGGCGAGCATGAGCACAGACACGGAACACTGGGCTGACCGCCAGGAGCGCGGCAGCTTCTGGCTGATGAAGTTCACCGCGTTCTGCGCCAAAGTACTCGGGCGCAGGGTGTTGAGCCCGTTGCTATACGGCATCGTTCTGTACTTTTTCCTGTTCGGTCGCAGTGCCCGTCACAGCGCCTGGCAATACCAGCAGAGGCTCGCCGACTGGAGTGGTCGCAATGAATTGCGCCCGACCCATTGGCGAGTCTTCAGACAGTTCATGGCCTTCGCCGATTCCATGCTCGACAAGCTCGATGTATGGAACGGCAAGCTGAGCATCGAGCAGATCGAAATCATCGACCCGGCCTTGCTGCGCAATCAACTGCGCGGCACCCGCGGGCAGATGCTGGTGGGTGCGCATCTGGGCAACCTCGAGGTCTGCCGCGCGCTGGCCGAGATCGGCGAAAAAGTCACGATGAACGTGCTGGTGCACACCAAACACGCTGAGCAATTCAATCGCTTGCTCGGCGAAGCCGGCGCGACCAATTTGCGGCTGATTCAGGTCAGCGAGCTGGACCCGCTGATCATGCTGCAACTCCATGAACGTCTGGAGCGCGGCGAGTGGCTGGCGATTGCCGGCGATCGCGTGCCGCTGCACGGCGGGCGCAGCGTGACCGTGGACTTCCTCGGCCATCAAGCCGCGTTCCCTCAGGGGCCATGGTTGCTGGCCGGTCTGCTGAAATGCCCGATTAACTTGATGCTGTGCCTGAAGAAGCCGGAGGGCGACTATCGACTGACCCTCGAACCGTTCGCCGAGGCCGTGGTGTGGAAGCGCAGCGACCGCGAGCAGGTCATTCATCAGTGGGCCTCCCGCTATGCCGAACGCTTGGGTCACTATTGCCTTGAAGCGCCCCAACAATGGTTCAACTTTTACCCTTTCTGGAAGACCGATGACGACGCCAACGCTTGAGCCGGTAACCTTCGGCGAACTCCCTTTGCGCATCGAAGACGTGCTGGCCCTGGCCAACCGTCAGGTGCCGACGCAGTTGCAAAGCGACCCTGCGTACCGCGAGCGTATCGCCAAGGGTGCGCGATTCCTCGACTCCCTGCTGGACAAGGAAGGCGTGATTTATGGCGTGACCACCGGCTACGGTGATTCCTGCGTAGTCGCGGTGCCGCTGCATCACGTCGAGGCATTGCCCCGTCATCTGTACACGTTCCACGGCTGCGGCCTGGGCAAACTGCTCGACGCACAGGCCACTCGCGCGGTGCTGGCGGCACGTTTGCAGTCGCTGTGCCACGGCGTGTCCGGGGTGCGCGTGGAACTGTTGGAGCGCCTGCAAGCCTTCCTCGAACACGACATTCTGCCGCTGATTCCGGAAGAAGGTTCAGTGGGCGCCAGCGGTGATTTGACGCCGTTGTCTTACGTCGCCGCGACCTTGTCCGGCGAGCGTGAAGTGATGTTCCGTGGCGAACGCCGACAAGCCGCCGACGTGCACCGCGAACTGGGTTGGGAGCCGCTGGTTCTGCGCCCGAAAGAAGCGCTCGCGCTGATGAACGGCACCGCCGTCATGACCGGTCTTGCGTGCCTGGCCTACGCCCGCGCCGATTACCTGCTGCAACTGGCGACTCGCATCACCGCGCTGAACGTGGTCGCCCTGCAAGGCAACCCCGAGCACTTCGACGAGCGCCTGTTCGCCACCAAACCGCATCCGGGGCAAATGCAAGTTGCCGCGTGGCTGCGCAAGGATCTGGCGATCGACGCGCCGACCGCACCGCTGCATCGCCTGCAAGACCGTTATTCCCTGCGTTGTGCACCCCACGTCCTCGGCGTGCTGGCCGACAGCCTGAACTGGCTGCGCTCGTTCATCGAGATCGAGCTCAACAGCGCCAACGACAACCCGATCATCGACGCCGAAGCCGAACGCGTGCTGCACGGCGGGCACTTCTATGGTGGCCACATTGCGTTCGCCATGGACAGCCTGAAGAACCTGGTGGCCAACGTCGCCGACCTGCTCGACCGTCAACTCGCCTTGCTGGTGGACGAGCGTTACAACCACGGTTTGCCGAGCAACCTGTCCGGCGCCACCGCGGATCGCGCGATGCTCAACCACGGCTTCAAAGCCGTGCAGATCGGCACCAGTGCCTGGACCGCCGAAGCGCTGAAAAACACCATGCCAGCGAGCGTGTTCTCGCGCTCCACCGAGTGCCACAACCAGGACAAAGTGAGCATGGGCACCATCGCCGCCCGCGATGCGATCCGCGTGCTGGAGCTGACCGAACAGGTCGCCGCTGCCACCCTGTTGGCCGCCAACCAAGGCGTCTGGCTGCGCAGCAAGGCCGAGGATGCACGCCCATTACCGCCGGCCCTGGCCGCCATGCACGAAGAGTTGGCCAAGGACTTCCCGCCGGTCATCGAAGACCGCGCGCTGGAAGGTGAACTGCGCCTGTGCCTGAAGCGAATTGCCGAGCAACACTGGAGGCTGCATGCGTAGCAAGGGAGTGCTTCACACCGATACGGAAATCCTCGTGCCGTTCTTTGATGTCGATACCATGAACGTCGTCTGGCACGGCCATTACATCAAATACCTGGAAGTCGCCCGCTGCGCGCTGCTGGACAAGATCGGCCACAACTACACGGCCATGGTCGAGTCGGGCTACGCGTGGCCGGTGATCGATCTGCAACTGCGTTATGTGCGCGGCGCCGTGTTCGGCCAAAAGCTCAACGTGCGCGCCAATCTGGTGGAATGGGAGAACCGTCTGAAGATCAGCTACCTGATCAGCGATCTGGAAACCGGCGAACGCTTGACCCGCGCCAGTTCCGTGCAGGTCGCCGTCGACATGAGCAGCCGCGAAATGCAGCTGGCCTCACCCAAGGTCTTCACCGACGCTGTTGAAAGGATGCTCGCATGACCCCGTTCTTCAAATGCCTCGGCGCATTGGCGCTGCTTGGGTTGTCATCGATCGCTCAGGCATTCGATCTGCAACAGCTCAGCGATCAACTGGCAAAACCTGATGTGATCCACGGCAACTTCATCCAGGAAAAACACCTGCGCGCCCTGCCCCAGCCGCTGACCAGCAAGGGCACTTTCGTCCTCGCTAAAAACCACGGTTTGCTCTGGCTGCTGAAAACCCCGCTGCAACAGGATTACCGCATCAGCGACAAAGGCATTGCCCGGCGAGACGCCAACGGTTGGCAAATGCTGCCGAGCAAGAGTGCCGGCGCCGAGCAGAACCGTTTGTTCCTCGCCGTACTGCAAGGCGACAGCAGCGGGCTGCAACGGGATTTCGAGCTTTCACTGAACGGCGATGCGCAGAACTGGAAACTGACGCTGACCCCGCGCTCCATGCTGCTCAAGCAGGTGTTCACTCAGATCAACATCACCGGCGGCGAACTGGTGCACAGCATCGAGCTGCTCGAAACTCAGGGTGACAGCACCCTCTTGCGCATGCAGGACAGCACCAGCGCCCAACCGTTGAGCGATGCGGAGCAACATGACTTTGCCGAGTGAACGGAGTCTTCCGCGGCTATTTCTGATCCTGCTGCTGGCGGTGCTCGCGCTCGCCGGTTGGCAATGGCGTGACGGCGCCCCGCTGTCGGCCAACCTGATGGAACTGGTGCCGGGCACGGCGCCAGACGCGCTGGAACTGCGCGCAGAACAACGCATGCAAGAACCGCTGAACCGCGAAATGCTGGTGCTGGTCGGCCACACCGATCGCCAGCAAGCGGTCGCGATGGCGCAGAAACTGGGCGAGCAGTGGCAGGCCAGCGGCTTGTTCGAAAAGGTCCAGTGGAACCTGCAAGCCGACTTGCCGGCGCTGCGCACGCAATTGCTCAATGGCCGACTGGCGATGCTCTCAGCGGCTGACCGGCAGCAACTGATCGAGCACCCCGACGCCTTTATCCAGCAGCGAGTACAAGCGCTGTTCGACCCTTTCACCGGTTTCAGTCTGGTGCCGAGCCAGGATGACTGGCTGGGCCTGACCGGGCGCATCCAGAACAGCCAGCCGCAGCACGGTTCGGTGCAACTGGACATCGGCAGCGGTGCGCTGGTCGCCGATGCCGACGGCAAGAGTTGGGTGCTGCTGCGCTCGCGCACCACGGGCAATGCCTTCGACATGAACTTGCCGCTGCAAGTGGCCGACCTGCTCCAGCACAGCCGTGAAGAAGCCGCCCAGGCAAACGTTCAATTGCTTGCCGCCAGCGGCTTGCTCTATGCGGCCAGTGGGCAAAAGCAAGCCACCCGGGAGATGACCTGGGTCGGTGGTGGCGCCACGGTGGGCATTCTATTGCTGTTGCTGCTGGCCTTCCGGCGCTGGCGGGTGTTGCTGGCCTTCGTCCCGGTGCTGGTCGGCATGCTCTTCGGCGCGGTGGCCTGCGTGGCGCTGTTCGGCCATATGCATGTGATGACGCTGGTGCTCGGTTCGAGCCTGATCGGCGTGGCGGTCGATTACCCGCTGCATTACCTGTCCAAGAGCTGGAGCCTGAAACCCTGGCACAGTTGGCCGGCCCTGCGCCTGACGTTGCCAGGCCTAACGCTGAGCCTGATCACCAGTTGCATCGGTTACCTGGCCCTGGCCTGGACACCGTTCCCGGCGCTGACCCAGATTGCCGTGTTCTCTGCCGCCGGTCTGCTCGGCGCTTATTTGTCCGCCGTGTGCCTGCTGCCGGCACTGCTCAAGGGCACAGACCTGCGTCCAGCGCAGTGGCCGCTGCGGGTGTCCGAGTTTTTGCTGGGGCGCCGTGAAGCGTTGCTCAAACTCGCGAGCACGCCGGTGCTGCTGGCGCTGCTGATTGCCTTTTGTGTGGGCGGCCTGTTGCAGCTCGACACCAAAAACGACATTCGCCAGTGGGTCGGCGCACCGCAGCAACTGACTGACGAAGCACAAACCATTGCACGCATCACCGGCTATCAACCCACCAGCCAGTTCTTCCTGGTGCGCGCCGCCAATCAGCAGCAACTGCTGGAACGCCAAACCGCGCTGAACGAGCGGCTGGATCAGTTGGTCAACCTGGAAAAACTCCAGGGTTATCTGTCGCTCAATCAACTGGTCAGCCAACCCACCGAACAGCAGAAAGTTCGCGAGGCGCTGAACAAGTTGCCGCAGTTCTGGCAACCGCTGCTCGATGTCGGTGTACCGGCCGAGGCGCTGCAAGCAGAGCTAACGAAGTTGCAGGCACTGCCCACCGAAGACATCGACGCAGCGCTGCTCGGTCCGTTGGCGGAACCCTATCGCACGCTGTGGCTGGGACCGACCGATGACGGCGTAGCGGCGATGGTCAGTCTGCAAGGGTTGAACAACCCCTCTCTGCTGCGAGTCCAGGCATTGGATTTGCCGGGCGTAGAACTGGTGGATCGCCTCGGTGAATTGAACAAGGTGTTCGCCGACACCCAGATCAGTGCCGCAGAGCTGAAACTCGCTTCCTGTGCGCTGATCGTGCTGGTGCTGATCCTGCCGTTCGGCTTCGGCGGCGCGCTGCGGATCGTCGCCCTGCCGCTGCTGGCCGCGCTGTGCAGCCTGGCCAGTCTCGGCTGGCTGGGGCAACCACTGACGCTGTTCAGCCTGTTCGGCCTGCTGCTGGTGACGGCCATCAGCGTCGATTACGCGATCCTCATGCGCGAGCAGGTCGGCGGCGCTGCCGTGAGCCTGCTGGGCACCTTGCTGGCGGCGCTGACCACCTGGCTGTCGTTCGGTTTGCTGGCGGTGTCCAGCACGCCGGCGGTGAGCAACTTTGGTCTGTCGGTGAGCCTGGGCCTGGCGTTCAGCTTCATCCTTGCGCCGTGGGCCGGACGCCAGGTTCACGCCGCCCCGGTCACAGAGTCGGCAACATGATGATCGCCGTGTTCTGGGTCATGGCCCTGGCGCTATTCGCCGTGGCCACCCGTGTCGGTCGTCACTTCGGCGTGATCCCGATCGTCAGCCAGTTGCTGCTGGCCACCTTCGGCCTGCCGCTGCTGATGTACTTCTGGATCGAACCCCAGTGGCAATTGAGCGGCGCCGCAATGGTCGCCCCGGCCTGGCTGAAAAACCTCTACAGCCTGGGCTTTGCCTTGTTGCTGGGGCACATTCTCAGTGACGTGATCGACCTGCGACTCGACCGTCAGAGCCTGAAAATCGCCCTGCCGAGTTTCTGTATTCCGTTTGCCTGCGGCCTCGCGACTGCAGTGTGGCTGTTACCGCCGCAACCCTGGATCAGTTCGCTGGCGGTCGGCCTGCTGTTCGCTATCACGGCGATTCCGGTGTTGTATCTGTACCTGCGGCACATCAAATACCCGCCTGCCGCCACCCGGCGACTGGTGCAGACCGCCATCCTCATCGACCTCACCTGCTGGACCCTGTTCGCTATCGCCCAAGGCAGCCTGCACCTGAGCAGCCTCTTGCTGCCGCTGGCCGGCGCCTGCCTGCCGTTGCTGCTGCGTCTGCTCCGCTTGCGCCAACCGTTGCTGCACAGCGGTTGCTTCTTCGCACTGCTGGTCGTGGCGGAACACTTCAAGCTCAATGCGCTGATTTTCGGCATCGGTTACCTGCTGTGGATGGCCGCGCTCAAAGTGCCGCTGGTGCTGCCGTTGCCGGTGATCTGGATGAGTCACTTGCAGACGTATATCGCGATCCCGCTGATCCTCACGTTCGGCATCGTGCAAATCAACGTCCACGCGGCCATGGCCAGCCTCGGCTGGGTGCAACTGGCGGCACTGCTGCTGTTCCCGATTGCCAGCAAACTGCTGGGCAACTGGCTGGGACTCGGCTGGGCCGGCGCCTCGTTTGAAGGCGCCAGTCGCTGGCGGGAAAGTGTCTTGCTGAATATTCGTGGCTTGAGCGAGATCGTCTTTCTCAACCTGCTGCTGCAACAACAACTCATCAGCCCGGCGCTGTACTTCGCGCTGATGGTGATGGGCCTGCTCGCGACACTGCTGCCGGCACTCGCCGGTATGCACCGAACCCCTCTGAACATCGCCGTCCCGGCAAGGAGCCCCCGTGCCAACAGTTGAAATGGAACATCGCCAGGTCGTGGTTATCGGTGCAGGTCCGTCGGGCGCCATCGCCGCCGCGCTGCTCAAGCGCAAAGGTCATGACGTATTGATGATCGAACGCCAGCATTTCCCAAGGTTTTCCATCGGTGAAAGCCTGCTGTCCCACTGCCTGGATTTCGTCGAAGAAGCCGGGATGCTCGAGGCGGTGAACGCCGCCGGATTCCAGATGAAAAACGGTGCGGCATTCGCTTGGGGCGAGCAATACAGCGCCTTTGATTTCGGCGAGACGTTCAGCAACGGCAAGCCGACCACCTTCCAGGTCCAGCGTGCCGATTTCGACAAGCTGCTGGCCGATCAGGCCGCGCTGCAAGGCGTCGACGTTCGTTACGGCGAAGCCATCGTCAGCGTCGATTTCAGCCTGCCAAAACCGCAGCTCGATGTGCTTCGCGAAGACGGCAGCCAGTACCGCGTCGAAGCCGATTTCGTGCTGGATGCCAGCGGCTACGGCCGTGTGCTGCCGCGCTTGCTCGACCTTGAAGCACCGTCGGATTTCCCGGTGCGCCAGGCCGTGTTCACCCACGTCGAAGACCACATCGACAGCCCGACCTTCGAGCGGGAAAAAATCCTCATCACCACCCATCCGATCCACCGCGATATCTGGTTCTGGACCATCCCGTTCAGCAACGGCCGTTGCTCGGTGGGCGTGGTCGCGGCAGCCGAACACTTCGAAGGCCGCATGGAGAACCTGGACGAGTGCCTGCGTGGGTTTATCGCTGAAACCCCAAGCCTGGCCGGTGTGTTGAACAACGCCGTGTGGGATACGCCTGCTCGAACCATTGGCGGCTACTCGGCCAACGTCAAAACCCTCCACGGACCAGGCTTTGCCCTGCTCGGCAACGCGGCGGAATTTCTCGACCCGGTGTTCTCCTCCGGCGTGACCATCGCCATGCGCTCGGCGAGCATGGCCGCCGGGGTTCTGCATCGCCAACTGCAAGGCGAAAGTGTCGATTGGCAGACTGAGTTCGCCATCCCGCTCAAGCGCGGCGTCGACACGTTCCGTTGCTACGTCGAAGGCTGGTACGCCGGGACGTTCCAGGACGTGATTTATCACGTGGGCGGCTCGCCCGATATTCGCCGCATGATCAGCTCGATTCTGGCCGGGTATGCCTGGGACGAGCGCAATCCGTTCGTTGCCGAACCCAAACGCCGGCTGCGGATGCTCTCGGAGCTCTGTGCAAAGGACGCCACATGAGCTACTTGAGCGACACTTACGTCGAAGAAACCCGCTTTGGTCTCTGGTTCCTGCGCAGCCACACCTGGCAGCACCATGTTCTGCGAGTGGCAATCAGCGATTTGCGTAGCCTGTTCAGCGAAACACCGCCGAGCAACCCAGTGCTGCTGGATGCCGGTTGTGGTCAGGGCAAGTCGTTCCAATACCTGCGTCAGACCTTTGCCCCCCAGCGCCTGATCGGTCTGGACGCTGACCCTCACAGCCTGAAGCTGGCCGGCGAAGAAGCCGTCCGTCAGGGCATGGCCGTTGAGTTGACCGGCAGCGACTGCGCGAGTATCAACGTCCCGGACGCCAGCGTCGATCTGCTGTTCTGTCACCAGACTTTCCACCATCTGGTGCAGCAGGAACAGGCACTGGCCGAGTTCTACCGCGTGCTCAAGCCCGGTGGCTATCTGCTGTTCGCCGAATCCACCGAGGCTTACATTGATACCTGGGTGATCCGCTGGTTGTTCCGTCATCCGATGCACGTGCAAAAGAGCGCCGCCGGGTATCTGGACATGATTCGCCAGCAGGGTTTCGAACTCGGCCCGCAAAACGTGTCTTATCCATACTTGTGGTGGAGCCGCGCCAAGGATTTCGGCCTGTTTGAACGCTTGGGTCTGCGCCGGCCGAAGCCCTTCGGCCAACGGGAAGAAACCCTGGTCAATGTGGTCGCGCGCAAACCCCTTGAAGGTGCTGTTTGATGTTTACTCACGCTAAACCCTGTGGGAGCGGGCTTGCTCGCGAAAGCGGTGTGTCAGTCAACAATAGTGTTGGATGTGCCGACGCATTCGCGAGCAAGCCCGCTCCCACAGGGACTGCAAACATTCTGCGATTTCTGCTACTTGGCGCAGTTCTGTTGCTGAGCGCCTGCGCCAGCCGGGCGCCGCTGCCCGAGCAAACCCCGAACCTGTCGTTGCCACTGCAATTGCACATCCAGCGCCTGGTGGCCGACCAACGTCAGGACTGGGTGCTGGTGATCCAGCGTGAAGGCCCTGGCATTCGCTGGTCGATGATGGACTTGCTGGGCATTCCCCAGGCACGCCAGAAACTGGTCGATGGCGAGTGGCAGGCTGATGGTCTGCTGCCGCCTAATCCGGAAGCGCGAGAACTGTTCGCCGCGCTGCTGTTTGCGCTGACCCCCAAAGATGAACTGTCGGGCAACTACCCCGCCGCGTGGCAGCATGGCTCGCAACGGTCCTTGCCAGCGCACTGGGAAGTCCGCTACTCACAACCCATGAGCTTTGAATTGAACCTGCCCAAAGGCCCGAAATATCAAGTCACGCCACTCAGCGGGGACACGCCATGACGGCCTACCTGAATGCCCTCGGGGTGATCTGCGCCCTGGGCCGTGACAAGTCCGAAGTCACCCGCAACCTGTTTGCCGGTGACTGTTCGGGCATGCGCAATGAGGCCGGCTGGGTGGCGGAACGGTCATTGCCCGTGGCCGCGGTCCGCGGCGAACTGGCGCCGATCCCGGCTGAGCTTGCGCCGCAAGACACCCGTAATAATCAATTGCTGCTGGAAGCCGCGCTGCAAATTCGCGAAGACATCGACCAGGCGATCCAGACCTACGGCCGCGACCGCATCGGTATCGTTCTGGGCACCAGCACCTCGGGCATCGACGAAGCCAGTCGCGGCCTGGCCCATTACATCCGTGAGCATCAGTTCCCGGCCGATTACGACTACCAGCAACAGGAACTCGGCGCGCCGGCGAACTTCCTCGCCGACTGGCTGCAACTGAGCGGACCGGCGTATGTGATTTCCACGGCCTGCACCTCCAGCGCCCGGGCGTTGATGAGTGCTCAGCGACTGTTGGACCTGGGCATTTGCGACGCGGTGCTGTGCGGCGGTGTCGACAGCCTGTGCAAGTTGACCCTCAATGGGTTCTCGGCGCTGGAAGCGGTGTCCGGGCAACGCTGCAACCCGTTTTCGGTGAACCGTAACGGCATCAACATTGGTGAAGCAGCGGTGCTGTTTTTGATGAGCAAAAATGTCGGCGACAGCCAGCCGATTGCCCTGCTCGGCAGTGGCGCCAGCTCCGATGCACATCACATTTCCGCACCGGAACCCAGCGGCCGCGGCGCCCTGCAAGCGATGCGCAAAGCCTTGAACCGAGCAGAATTGCAGCCGCAACAGATCGATTACCTGAACCTGCACGGCACCGCCACTCAACACAACGACGCCATGGAAAGCCTGGCGGTGGCGACGTTGTTCCCGGCGGGGGTGCCTTGTTCGTCGACCAAACCCATGACCGGCCACACCCTCGGGGCGGCCGGCGCTCTGGAAGCGGCGTTCTGCTGGTTGAGCCTGAGTGCAGGCAATCGCGAGCACGCCCTGCCGCCTCACGTCTGGGACGGCCAACCGGATCCCCAATTGCCAGCCCTGAATTGGGTGACCCCGGCCAATCGCCTGACGTCCATTGCACCTCGCTATCTGATGAGCAACTCCTTTGCCTTCGGTGGCAACAACGTCAGCCTGATTATCGGAGACGCCCCATGATTGACTGGCCGATCGCCGAACTGCTGCCGCACGCTGGCGACATGATCTTCATCGAGCAGATCCTGTCGTTCGATGACGAGCAGATTTACACCCGCCTCACGGTCAAACCCGATGGCCTGTTCAACCGCCCGGACGGCAGCCTGCCGGCCTGGGTCGGCATCGAACTGATGGCCCAGAGCGTCGCCGCCTACGCCGGTTGTCATGCACGCCAGCGTGGCGATGCGGTGGAGCTGGGGTTTCTGCTCGGCACCCGCAAATTCGAATGCAACGTCGAGCACTTCCCCGCCGGCACCGAGCTGACCATCCATGGCATCCGCTCGCTGGAAGACGACAACGGCATGGGCGTGTTCGAATGCCACATCACCGCCCCCGGCATTCACGCCACTGCTCGTCTGAACGTGTTCCGTCCGCCTCAGGCCGCTCAATACCTTCATGAAACCCAAGGAACCCAGCCATGACTGAATCCGTACTGATCACCGGTTCCAGCCGTGGCATCGGCCGTGCTATCGCTTTGCGTCTGGCCCAGGCCGGGCATGACATCGTGCTGCATTGCCGCAGTGGCCTGGCGGACGCTGAAGCCGTGAAGGCCGAAATCGAAGCCTTGGGGCGCAACGTGCGCATTCTGCAATTCGACGTGTCCGATCGCGCCAACTGCAAAGCCATTCTCGAAGCCGACGTGGAAACCCACGGCGCCTATTACGGTGTGGTGCTGAACGCCGGCCTGACGCGCGACGGTGCTTTTCCGGCCTTGAGCGAGGATGATTGGGATGTGGTGATGCGCACCAACCTCGACGGTTTCTACAACGTGCTGCACCCGGTGATGATGCCGATGATTCGTCGTCGCGCCGCCGGACGGATTGTTTGCATCACCTCGGTTTCCGGGTTGATCGGCAACCGTGGCCAGGTCAACTACAGCGCCTCCAAGGCCGGTTTGATCGGCGCGGCGAAGGCGTTGGCGATCGAGTTGGGCAAGCGCAAAATTACCGTTAACTGTGTCGCACCCGGCTTGATCGACACCGCGATGCTCGATGAAAACGTGCCGGTGGAAGAAATGATGAAAATGATCCCCGCACAACGCATGGGCACCCCGGAAGAGGTGGCCAGCGCGGTGAATTTCCTGATGTCGGCGGAAGCGTCCTACATCACCCGGCAGGTTCTGGCCGTTAACGGAGGCCTGTGCTGATGAAGCGCGTCGTCGTCACCGGCATGGCCGGCATCACCTCACTGGGCAGCGATTGGGACACCATCGTCGGCAACTTCGCGGCCAACCGCAGCGGTATCCGCCGGATGGACGAGTGGGACCGCTTCACCGAACTCAACACACGCCTGGCAGGGCCGATCGACGACTTCAAAGTGCCGAGCCACTGGACCCGCAAGCAATTGCGCAGCATGGGCCGCGTCTCGCGCCTGGCGGTCGGCGCGGCAGAACAGGCATTGGCCGATGCCGGGCTGTTGGGTGACCCGTCGATCAAGGACGGGCGCATGGGCGTTTCCTGCGGCTCATCCACCGGCAGCACCGACGAGATCAAGGCGTTCGGCAACATGCTGCTCAACTCGGTGGCCGAGGGCCTGAACGCCAACTCTTATGTGCGCATGATGCCGCACACCACGGCGGCGAATATCAGCATCTTCTTCGGCCTCACCGGCCGGCTGATCCCGACCTCCAGCGCTTGCACCAGCGGCAGTCAGGGCATCGGTTATGCCTACGAGTCGGTCAAGTTTGGTCGCCTGCCACTGATGCTCGCCGGCGGCGCCGAAGAACTGTGCCCGACCGAAGCGATGGTCTTCGATGCGCTCTACGCCACCAGCCTGAAAAACGATGCGCCGCAGACTTCCCCGCGCCCGTACGACAGCGGCCGCGATGGCCTGGTGATCGGTGAAGGCAGCGGCATGCTGGTGCTCGAAGAACTCGAACACGCATTGGCTCGCGGTGCGCACATCCATGCCGAACTCGTCGGTTTCGGCAGCAACGCCGACGGCCAGCACGCCACCCGCCCAGAGCAGGTCACCATGCGCCGGGCCATGGAGCTGGCGCTGGAAGACGCCGGGTTACAGCCTTCGGACATCGGCTACGTGAATGGTCATGGCACCGCGACTGAACAGGGCGACATTGCCGAAACACTGGCAACGAGCGCGTTGTTCGGCGAGCACATGCCGATCAGCTCGCAGAAGAGTTTCCTCGGTCACACCCTCGGAGCCTGCGGCGCGCTGGAATCCTGGTTCAGCATCGAAATGATGAACCGCGACCTGTACGTCCACACCCTCAACCTCGACGACGTCGACCCAAACTGCGGCAAGCTCGATTACCTGCGCGGTGAGTTCCGGCAGATGAGCAACCAGTACGTGATGAACAATAATTTTGCGTTTGGTGGCGTTAATACTTCGCTGATCTTTCGGCGCTGGTCGTAACAGGGAAGTAGGTGATTGATCCTTCCCACGCAGGAGCGGGGGAAGGATCAGTCAATCCCATCTACACTCGCTGAATCAGACCGCATGCACCCAGCCTGCTCGAATCGATAACGCTGATACGTCGCATGACTCGCCGCTCTCTTTCACCGTCAAGGAGATGACCATGCAAGTGAAAGCCCTGATCGCCGCGTTACTGTTCGGCCTGCTGCCCAGCGCCAGCCAGGCGACCAATCTGATGTACTTGCCTTTTGAGACAGTCCTGTCCAATGCGATCCGCGCCGGGCGGCTCGATGGCAGCGTGAGGTTCTACCTGGCCGGCAACGGACCGACGGAGCACCTTCAAGTGTTGCGCACGAATGTCGTCAGCGACTGGCCCACCAATGCCTCCAACAAGAGCGATTTCGATGCCTGCGAGTGGGCAGTGCAATCGACGTTGATCGAGTTGCAAGCAGAAGCAAAGCGGGTCGGGGCGAATGCGGTGACCAACATCGTGAGTTATTACGATCAGCATGTGCGCAAGGACCTGAACAGCTATGAGTGCCGGGCCGGAGTGTTTGTGGCGCGAGTCGCGTTGCGCGGGGATTTGGTACGGATGCAGTGAACGGGACCACCCCCGCGATTTACGCAGGGGTCGCCCAGTCGCTTACTGAGCTTGAATCAATTTGCTTTCAGCGACGCCAGCGCGACCTGTCTTGTCGTCGACGACTTGCAGGTTGTTGCGCGCCTTGATGAAGCCCACTTTCACTTCCTGCCAGACAAAGTAGTTCTTGCCGGCTTCTGCGGTGAGTTTCAGTTCAGAATCGTTTTCCGCCGAAGACACCAGGGTCTGTTGACCGGCCGGGACGGATAACATCAGGTAAGACTTGGCGACGGTTTGCCCTACCGGCTTGCCATTGAGTGCCACCGGCATTTTCACGCCTGCACCCATACTCTCGTTGCGATAAACGTAGATGTTGGCTTTGTCCGGGGTGACCTGGAACGTTTTCGCTTGAGCGTCCTGGGTTTCATCAGCCATTTTTACCGAAGCACAACCACCGGTCAAAGCGGTCAATGCCAGCAAAGCGGTGAAGGTTATCTGCTTGAACATCCTGTATCTCCATTGTTTTGATGAGTCCAACGATGGTTATCGGCCGTCCCCAACAAAACTTTGAAGCTCTATGGCGTCAGCCATTCAATCAACGTAACCGCCCCGCTGGTCTTCCTGCGCGGGTCATCAATCGAGTCATTCAACGATTTCCGTAACGTCAGAAACGACAAAGGGCGCCTTTCGGCGCCCCTTCACAAACAGGTCGGCTTGTCATCGCCGCCCCTCATCCAGCGCCACCTGAATCACGCCGCGAGCACGTGCAATTGTCCCGAGAGCCTTGGCGATGAATGCTGGATCATCTCCTGCTTCTTCCATACAAGCGTCAAGATAATTGGCCATGTCCTCCTCAGTCTTGAGGTACTCGGCAGAGTCCCAGCAAGTGAATTGTTCGGTCATGGGTCTACTCCTGCCAGGATTTTTGATCGTTCAGGATGGATCGAGGTTATCCAGCACACGATTCACCGCCAATTCTCCCAGCATGATCGACTGTTGAATCCCCAGCAGTGTGTTGCTTTGCGATCCTTCCAGATACCTCGCGAAATCGCTCGCCATGACGTTCGCTGATGCCAGGGATTCACAGGCGTATTCCAGCAGGGTGTGGTTGTCGATATCGGGGGCGATGAGGAAGATTTTGCTTGGTTGGCGTGGGGCGTCCAGATCGGTGCCCGGTGGGTTTGCTGTTGTATTAGTCATAATTCGGTCCAAAAGTGGAGCCGTCACCGAGTCGCTACTACACAAAAGGGTGGCAGCTGTGCGCAGGTTAGTAGACCGGGGACACGAGAAACCGGCGCGCCCGAAGGCGCCCTGCGCACTGCTGCCATCAAGTGCAGGTTGAAATACCTGACTGTCAGGAGCACAAAAGCGCCTCGTTAATCCACGGGCTACTAAACCCGATCACTGGAAATCAGTGATGCGAACGAAGTTACCGATGGCCCCCAAAGCGCACAAGCCGGCGGATTCTGGAGTAGTTGTAGGCAATGCCGCAAGGCGCTGTAGCCTGTTCAAGGCAGTTCGGAAATGTCCTACGCCCTTCAGCGAAGCGTCCGCTTTGGCATAGGCAACTGCACCTTTTTTGGTGAACTTGCGGACGCTTTCGCGAGCAGGCTCGCTCCCACAGGGATTTACGGTGTGAACCGATTTGTGTTCCACCACCCATCCACTGTGGGAGCGAGCCTGCTCGCGAATGACTGCGAAGCAGTCACGTCTTCAACGGCTCGACCTTACGCGTCAACAACTCCACAAACGCCTTGGCCATCGGCGACTTCTGATCCTTGCGCTGCACCAGCCACACCGCCGATACAGCCTCAGGATCGAGCAGAGGCCGATAGACCACCCCCTCGATGCGCATCCGCTGATAAGACGCCGGCAGCACGGATACACCCAACCCCGCCGCCACTAACCCGATAATCGTCATCGCCTCGCCCGCCTCCTGGGCAAAGTGCGGACTGAACCCGGCATCCCGCGCCAGGCTGAGCAATTGTGCGTACAGGCCACTGCCATAACTGCGTGGGAAAAATACGAAGGGCTCGAGGGCCAGGGCCGACAGAAACAAGCCTTCCTCACTATCGGTCACTAATGGATGCTTGGAACTGAGCACCGCCACCAGCGGCTCACGCATCAACTCCACCACGCTGAGCGAGTCCGGCAACCCAAGTGGCCGCATGATCCCGACTTCAATCGACTCATCCACCAACGCATCGGCAACCTGGGTGCTGCTCATCTCCCGCAGGTTCAGGTGCACCGCCGGGGATCGCTGACGAAATGAAAAAATCGCCTGGGGAATGGTCGAGTTGAACGGCGCTGACGAGGTGAAGCCAATCTTCAGTTCACCCAGCTCACCCAACTGCGCCCGCCGTGCAACATCCGCCGCCTTGTCGACCTGCGCCAACACCAACCGCGCCTCTTCCAGAAACAGCCGGCCGGCTTCACTGAGTTCGACCCGACGATTGGTGCGCTCGAACAATCGCGCACCCACCTCCTGCTCCAGCGCCTGAATCTGCTGACTCAGCGGCGGTTGCGAGATGCCCAGCACCTGGGCGGCGCGGCCGAAGTGCAGTTCTTCGGCAACAGCAATGAAGTAGCGCAGGTGACGCAATTCCATGAAAACTCCATTAGGTCGTTAAACCTATCAAACAGGTCGAACAATATATTGGATTGAATCATTAGGCAGCTATATGCTTTTTTCATTGCCTGACCGGCTGCGTCCTCCGAGGTCCGAAGTGAAAACTGCTGTCGCTCCACTTGCCCATGAAGTTCCGCCCGCAGCGGTGGACGATGTTGTCGCCGAATTAAAGGAGATCTACATCGAAAAAGGCACGCCGATGTTCATGCGCACGGTACTGGCGCTGTTCTCCGGCGGCTTCGCGACCTTCGCCCTGCTCTATTGCGTGCAGCCGATGATGCCGCTGCTGTCCCATGAGTACTCCATCAACGCCGCCCAGAGCAGCCTGATCCTGTCGGTCGCCACCGGGATGCTCGCCATTGGTCTGCTGATCACCGGCCCGATCTCTGATCGCATCGGGCGCAAACCGGTGATGGTCGCCGCGCTGTTCGCCGCCGCGCTCTGCACAATCGCCAGCTCAATGATGCCGAGCTGGCACGGCGTGCTGGCGATGCGGGCGCTGATCGGGTTGTCATTGAGCGGTCTGGCAGCGGTTGCCATGACGTACTTGAGTGAAGAGATCCACCCGCAGCACATCGGTCTGGCCATGGGTTTGTACATCGGCGGCAACGCGATTGGCGGGATGTGCGGACGCTTGATCACTGGCGTGTTGATCGACTTCGTCAGCTGGCACACGGCGATGCTGGTGATCGGCGGCCTGGCGCTGATCGCAGCGGCGGTGTTCTGGAAAATCCTTCCCGAGTCGCGCAACTTCCGCGCCCGTTCATTACACCCGCGCAGCTTGATTGACGGCTTCACCATGCACTTTCGTGACGCCGGCCTGCCGCTGCTGTTCCTCGAAGCTTTTGTGCTGATGGGCGCGTTCGTCACCCTCTTCAACTACATCGGCTATCGCCTGCTGGCCGAGCCGTATCACATGGATCAGGCCTTCGTCGGGCTGCTGTCGGTGGTGTATCTGTCGGGCATCTACAGTTCAGCGAAAATCGGCTCGTTGGCCGACAAACTCGGCCGTCGCAAAGTGCTCTGGGCGACCATAGTGCTGATGATCGCCGGCCTCGCCCTGACCATGCTTACGCCGCTGCCGGTGGTGATCATCGGGATGCTGATCTTTACCTTCGGCTTCTTCGGCGCCCATTCGGTGGCCAGCAGTTGGATCGGCCGCCGGGCGATCAAGGCCAAGGGGCAAGCGTCTTCGCTCTATCTGTTCAGCTATTACGCCGGGTCGAGCATCGCCGGGACGGCGGGCGGGGTTTTCTGGCACATGGGTGGATGGAACGGGATCGGGCTGTTCATTGGCGGGTTGCTGGTAATTGCCCTGCTGGTGGCGTTGAAACTGGCGAAGTTACCACCGCTGGGTGGGGTAAAGGCTTAAACACAAATATCCAGTCATCCATAAACAACTGTGGGAGCGAGCTTGCTCGCGATGAGGCCATAACATTCAACATCTAAGTTGGCTGTTATACCGCCATCGCGAGCAAGCTCGCTCCCACAGAAAAGCCTAGCGCTTTATCAGTTCACATCACTCGTGATACTGCGCCGACAGTTCATGCACCGCGCGCAGGAAGGCGCCGGCGTGTTCCGGGTCGACTTCAGGCGTGATGCCATGGCCGAGGTTGAACACGTGGCCGCTGCCCTTGCCGTAGCTGGCGAGGATGCGGCCGACTTCGGTGCGGATGGCTTCTGGCTTGGCGTACAGCACGGTCGGGTCCATGTTGCCTTGCAGGGCGACTTTGCTGCCGACGCGATCACGGGCGCTGCCAATGTCGCAGGTCCAGTCCAGGCCGAGCGCATCAGCGCCAGCGTCGGCAATGCTTTCGAGCCACAGGCCGCCGTTCTTGGTGAACAGGATGACCGGCACTTTGCGACCTTCGTGTTCTCGGATCAGGCCGCTGACGATTTTGCGCATGTAAGCCAGGGAGAACTCCTGGTACGCCGCCGCCGAGAGGCTGCCGCCCCAACTATCGAAGATCTGTACCGCTTGCGCCCCGGCCATGATCTGGCCGTTGAGGTAGCTGGTGACCGTCTGCGCGAGCTTGTCCAGCAGCAGGTGCAAGGCTTGCGGGTTGTCGTAGAGCATGGTTTTGGTCTTGCGGTAGTCTTTCGACGAGCCGCCTTCGACCATGTAGGTGGCCAGGGTCCATGGGCTGCCGGCGAAGCCGATCAGCGGCACGCGGCCGTTCAGTTCGCGGCGGATGGTGCTGACCGCGTCCATGACGTAGCCGAGGTCTTTGTGCGGATCAGGGATTGGCAGGGCTTCGATGTCAGCCAGGGTACTGATGACTTTCTTGAAGCGCGGACCTTCACCGGTTTCGAAGTACAGGCCTTGGCCCATGGCATCGGGGATGGTCAGGATGTCGGAGAACAGGATCGCCGCGTCCAGTTGCGGATAGCGGTCGAGCGGCTGCATCGTGACTTCGCAAGCGAACTCCGGGTTCATGCACAGGCTCATGAAGTCGCCGGCCTTGGCACGGCTGGCGCGGTATTCCGGCAGGTAGCGACCGGCCTGACGCATCATCCAGACAGGCGTGACGTCTACGGGTTGCTTGAGCAGGGCGCGAAGGAAACGGTCGTTCTTCAGGGCAGTCATGTCGGCATCCGGAAAAAAAGTGCGGGCATTTTCTCAGAGCGCGACGCAAAAGGCACGGTTGCAGGTCAGCCTTTTGTCTATCGGGTCAATTTGTCGCGGTGAATGCGGTCGTCCTGACACCCAGAAACCAATGTGGGAGCGGGCTTGCTCGCGAAGAGGCCGTCACATTCAACAGAGATGTTGACTGACAAACCGCTTTCGCGAGCAAGCCCGCTCCCACATTTTGATCGCATTTCAGTTATAGAAAGTGATCAGACGCCCAGGTAATCCAGGATCCCTTCGGCGGCATTGCGGCCTTCGAAGATCGCCGTTACCACCAGGTCAGAACCACGAACCATGTCGCCACCGGCGAAGATTTTCGGGTTGCTGGTCTGGTGCTTGTATTGACCTTGCTCCGGGGCCACAACGCGGCCCTGGCTGTCGGTCTGGATGCTGTGCTGTTCGAACCACGACGCCGGGCTCGGACGGAAACCGAACGCGATGACCACGGCATCAGCCGGGATGATCTCTTCGGAACCCGGAATCGGCTCAGGGCTGCGACGGCCGCGGGCGTCCGGTTCGCCGAGACGGGTCTCGACCACCTTCACGCCTTCGACGCGGTCTTCACCGACGATAGCGATTGGCTGGCGGTTGTAGAGGAATTTCACGCCTTCTTCCTTGGCGTTCTTCACCTCTTTGCGCGAACCCGGCATGTTCGCTTCGTCACGACGATAAGCACAGGTCACCGACTTGGCGCCCTGGCGAATCGACGTACGGTTGCAGTCCATCGCCGTGTCGCCGCCACCCAATACCACGACCTTCTTGCCTTTCATGTCGACGAAATCTTCCGGCGACTTTTCAAAGCCCAGGTTGCGGTTGACGTTAGCGATCAGGAAGTCCAGCGCGTCATGCACGCCCGGCAAATCCTCACCGGCAAAGCCGCCCTTCATGTAGGTGTAGGTGCCCATGCCCATGAACACGGCATCGTATTCTTCGAGCAGTTGCTCGACGGTCACGTCCTTGCCCACTTCGGTGTTCAGACGGAACTCGATGCCCATGCCGGTGAAGACTTCGCGGCGATTGCTCAGCACGGTCTTTTCCAGCTTGAACTCAGGGATGCCGAAGGTCAGCAGACCGCCGATTTCCGGGTTCTTGTCGAACACCACCGGGGTCACGCCGCCGCGTACCAGCACGTCGGCACAGCCCAGGCCCGCCGGGCCTGCGCCGATCACCGCAACACGCTTGCCGGTCGGTATGACCTTGGACATGTCCGGGCGCCAGCCCATGGCGAACGCGGTGTCGGTGATGTACTTCTCGACCGAACCGATGGTCACCGCGCCGAAGCCGTCGTTGAGGGTGCAGGCACCCTCGCACAGACGATCCTGCGGGCACACCCGGCCGCACACTTCCGGCAGGGTGTTGGTCTGGTGCGACAGCTCGGCAGCCTGGAGGATGTTGCCCTCGGCCACCAGCTTCAGCCAGTTCGGAATGAAGTTGTGCACCGGGCACTTCCATTCGCAATACGGGTTACCGCAACCCAGGCAGCGGTGGGCCTGATCGGCCGAGTGCTGGGGTTTGAAGGGTTCGTAGATCTCCACGAACTCTTTCTTGCGTTGACGCAACAGTTTCTTCTTCGGATCCTTGCGCCCGACATCGATGAACTGGAAGTCGTTATTCAGACGTTCAGCCATTGTTAAAACCTCATCAAACTCTTCAGGCGCATATCACTGCGGGTTGGCACGGGTGCTGGAAAGCAACGATTTCAGGTTGGCAGCCTTGGGCTTGACCAGCCAGAAACGACGCAGATAGTCATCGAGGTTTTCAGCGAGGTTACGACCCCACTCGCTGTCGGTTTCCTCAACGTATTCGTTCAGCACGCGTTGCAGGTGGCTGCGATAGGCTTCCATCGCCTCACCGCTGATCCGCTGGATTTCCACCAGTTCGTGGTTGACCCGGTCAACGAAGGTGTTGTCCTGGTCGAGCACGTAGGCGAAACCGCCGGTCATGCCTGAGCCGAAGTTGTAACCGGTCTTGCCCAATACGCAGACGAAACCACCGGTCATGTACTCGCAGCAGTGATCGCCCGTGCCTTCCACAACCGTGTGAGCACCGGAGTTACGCACGGCAAAACGCTCGCCCGCGGTACCGGCGGCGAACAGCTTGCCGCCAGTGGCACCGTACAGGCAGGTGTTGCCGATGATGGCACTGTCCTGAGTCTTGTAGACGCTGCCCTTCGGCGGAACGATGACCAGCTTGCCACCGGTCATGCCTTTGCCGACGTAGTCGTTGGCGTCGCCTTCCAGGTACATGTTCAGGCCGCCAGCGTTCCACACACCGAAGCTCTGACCGGCCGTCCCTTTGAAGCGGAAGGTGATCGGCGCATTCGCCATGCCTTGGTTGCCGTGCTTGCGAGCGATTTCACCGGAAATCCGCGCGCCGATCGAACGGTCGCAGTTGCAGATATCCAGGGCGAAATCGGCGCCGCTCATGTCGTTGATCGCCGAAGTGGCCAGGTCGACCATTTTCTCGGCCAGCAGACCTTTGTCGAACGGCGGGTTGCGCTCCACCTGGCAGAACTGAGGCTTGTCCGCCGGGATGTGATCGCTGCCCAGCAATGGCGTCAGGTCCAGGTGTTGCTGCTTGGCGGTCTGGCCTTCGAGGATGTCCAGCAGATCGGTACGGCCGATCAGCTCTTCGAGGGAGCGCACGCCCAGCTTGGCCAGCCACTCACGGGTTTCTTCGGCGACGTAGGTGAAGAAATTCACCACCATGTCGACGGTGCCGATGTAGTGATCCTTGCGCAGCTTCTCGTTCTGAGTCGCGACGCCGGTGGCGCAGTTGTTCAGGTGGCAAATACGCAGGTATTTGCAGCCCAGGGCGATCATTGGCGCGGTGCCGAAGCCGAAGCTTTCAGCGCCGAGAATGGCAGCCTTGATCACGTCGAGGCCGGTTTTCAGGCCGCCGTCGGTTTGTACCCGCACTTTGCCGCGCAGGTCATTGCCGCGCAGGGTCTGGTGAGTTTCGGCCAGGCCGAGTTCCCACGGAGCGCCCGCGTATTTGATCGAGGTCAGCGGCGATGCACCGGTGCCGCCGTCGTAGCCGGAGATGGTGATCAAGTCCGCGTAGGCCTTGGCCACACCGGCGGCGATGGTGCCGACGCCTGCTTCTGCTACCAGCTTCACCGAGACCAGGGCCTTCGGGTTGACTTGTTTCAGGTCGAAAATCAGCTGCGACAAGTCTTCGATCGAATAGATGTCGTGGTGCGGCGGAGGCGAGATCAGGGTCACGCCCGGCACTGCGTAACGCAGCTTGGCGATCAGACCGTTGACCTTGCCGCCTGGCAACTGACCACCTTCGCCGGGCTTGGCGCCCTGAGCGACTTTGATCTGCAGCACTTCAGCGTTGACCAGGTATTCCGGGGTCACACCGAAACGGCCAGTCGCAACCTGTTTGATTTTCGAGCTCTTGATGGTGCCGTAACGCGCCGGGTCTTCGCCGCCTTCGCCGGAGTTGGAACGCGCACCGAGGCGGTTCATGGCTTCGGCCAGGGCTTCGTGAGCTTCCGGCGACAAGGCGCCGAGGGAGATGCCCGCGGAGTCAAAGCGCTTGAGCACCGATTCCAGCGGTTCGATCTCGCTGATGTCCAGCGGCGTGTCCAGGGTTTTGACCTTGAACATGTCGCGGATCATCGACACCGGACGGTTGTCCACCAGCGCCGTGTATTCCTTGAACTTGCTGTAGTCGCCCTGCTGCACAGCGGCTTGCAGAGTGTTGACCACGTCCGGGTTGTACGCGTGATATTCGCCACCGTGGACGAACTTCAGCAAACCGCCCTGCTGGATTGGCTTGCGCGGGCTCCAGGCTTCGGCGGCCAGGGCTTTCTGCTCGGCTTCGATGTCGACGAAACGCGCGCCCTTGATGCGGCTTGGCACGCCACGGAAGCTCAGGTCGCAGACTTCTTCAGACAGGCCGATGGCTTCGAACAGCTGCGCACCGCGGTACGACGTGATGGTCGAGATGCCCATCTTCGACAGGATCTTCAGCAGGCCTTTGGTGATGCCTTTGCGGTAGTTCTTGAACACCTCGTAGAGGTCGCCCAGTACTTCACCGGTGCGGATCAGGTCGCCCAGCACTTCGTAAGCCAGGAACGGATAGACCGCCGAGGCGCCGAAACCGATCAACACCGCGAAGTGGTGCGGATCGCGAGCCGTCGCTGTTTCCACGAGGATGTTGGAGTCGCAACGCAGGCCTTTTTCGGTCAAGCGGTGGTGCACCGCGCCGGTGGCCAGGGAAGCGTGGATCGGCAACTTGCCCGGAGCAATGTGACGGTCACTCAGCACGACCTGGGTACGACCGGAGCGCACAGCTTCTTCAGCCTGATCGGCGACGTTGCGGATCGCCGCTTCGAGACCGACGCTTTCGTCGTAGTTGAGGTCGATGATCGCGCGCTCGAAGCCCGGACGATCGAGGTTCATCAGCGAGCGCCACTTGGCCGGGGAAATGACCGGCGAGCTGAGGATCACGCGCGAGGCGTGTTCCGGCGACTCCTGGAAGATGTTGCGCTCGGCACCGAGGCAGATCTCCAGCGACATGACGATGGCTTCACGCAGCGGGTCGATCGGCGGGTTGGTGACCTGCGCGAACTGCTGGCGGAAATAGTCGTACGGCGTGCGCACGCGCTGGGACAGCACGGCCATCGGCGTATCGTCGCCCATCGAACCCACGGCTTCGTAGCCTTGCTCGCCGAGCGGACGCAGCACCTGATCACGTTCTTCGAAAGTGATCTGGTACATCTTCATGTACTGCTTGAGCTGGTCGACGTCGTAGAACGCCGAACCGTGGTCGTTGTCTTCCATGGTCGCCTGAATGCGCAGGGCATTCTTGCGCAGCCATTGCTTGTACGGATGACGCGACTTCAAGCGGTTGTCGATGGCGTCGGTGTCGAGGATCTGGCCGGTTTCGGTGTCCACGGCGAAGATCTGACCCGGGCCAACGCGGCCCTTGGCGATCACGTCTTCAGGCTGGTAGTTCCAGACACCGATTTCCGAGGCCAGGGTGATGAAACCATTCTTGGTGGTGACCCAACGCGCCGGACGCAGACCGTTACGGTCGAGCAGGCACACCGCGTAACGACCGTCGGTCATTACCACGCCGGCCGGGCCGTCCCACGGTTCCATGTGCATCGAGTTGTATTCGTAGAACGCACGCAGATCCGGGTCCATGGTTTCGACGTTCTGCCACGCAGGCGGAATGATCATCCGCACACCACGGAACAGGTCGATACCACCGGTGACCATCAGCTCAAGCATGTTGTCCATGCTGGAGGAGTCGGAACCGACACGGTTGACCAGCGGGCCGAGTTCTTCCAGGTCCATCAGATCATTGGTGAACTTGGTGCGACGGGCCACTGCCCAGTTGCGGTTGCCGGTGATGGTGTTGATCTCGCCGTTGTGGGCGAGGAAGCGGAACGGCTGAGCCAGCGGCCATTTCGGCAGGGTGTTGGTCGAGAAGCGCTGGTGGAACACACAAATCGAAGTTTGCAGGCGCTGGTCGCTGAGGTCTGGATAGAAGGCGGTCAAATCCGCCGGCATCATCAGGCCTTTATAAATGATGGTCTTGTGCGAAAAGCTGCAGACGTAGTGATCGGCGTCGGCGGCGTTGGCCACGGACGAGCGACGACGGGAGGTGAACAGCTTGACGGCCATGTCCTGATCGCTCAGGCCATCACCGGCGATGAACACTTGTTCGATCTGCGGCAGGCGCTCAAGCGCCAGGCGACCGAGGACGCTGGTGTCGATCGGCACTTTGCGCCAGCCGACGAGGGTAAGGCCAGCAGCGAGGATCTCGCGGTTCATGTTTTCGCGAGCAGCTTCGGCTTTGACCGGGTCCTGGTTGAAGAAGACCATGCCCACCGCATATTGCTTGGGCAGTTCGACGCCGAAGGTTTCCTGGGCGATGGCTCGCAGGAACACATCCGGCTTTTGAATCAGCAGACCGCAACCGTCACCGGTCTTGCCGTCGGCGTTGATCCCACCGCGGTGGGTCATGCAGGTCAGGGCCTCGATGGCCGTTTGCAAAAGGGTATGACTGGGCTCGCCCTGCATATGGGCTATCAGGCCGAAACCGCAGTTATCCTTGAATTCATCTGGTTGGTACAGACCTGCTTTCATAGACACTTTCTCACCAGGCTGCCTCTTGTCGAGGCAAATTTCTTTTCAATTCAACCACTTACCATCCGCGCCGAACGTACGCCAGCTTTGCGGGGGCAAAAGGGAGGTCATTGTACACACCGACACAGAGGCTCACAAATTTGACGACGAAATGTCGCAAATCTATGTCGCATTTGTGAAAGGTTTAAAGCGATATGCTGTGCTAGTCAAAACTTTTTTAATTTTGACCGCAACGACTCAAAGACTACTGTGACGCAGACACCACAAGGCACGCGGCCTGTAGAGGCGGCATGCGCTTGTAGAAATTTTGAGGTGCCGGGAGAGGCGGCCTGGGTAAGGCCGCCGAATCTTCAGCGAGTTGTTGCCAGTTCCTGTTGGACGCTGGCGACAGTGCGAGGCCAAGGTTTACCAGCCTGAACCTTCGCTGGCAAGGCCTTGATAGCGGTAACGGCTGCATCGCGGTTGGCGAAGTTACCGTAAGTGATGACGTAAAGCGGCTTGCCGTTGAGGACTTTCTTGAAATAACGGTACTCGCCGCCCTGCTCCTTGACGAAGGATTGCGCGGCCGCTTCAGAGCTGGTGCCGAGGATCTGCACCACGTAGTTGCTCGTCGGTTGACCGGCGTACCACGTACCGCCAGCGGCCTTGGCTACGGGGGCTGGCTTCTCGGCAGGCTTGGCGGCAGCAGCGGCAGCTGGTTTGGCTGGCACTGGAGCTGGCTTCACGGCAGGCGCCACCGGGGCTGGCTTGGCCGTCGCGACCTGAGTCGGAGCAGGCACAGGCTTGGCGGCAGGTGTCGGTGCCGGGCCAGGCTGGATGCCCGCAGGCGGCGCGGTGGTGGTCACAGTCGGCGGTGTAGCGCTCGAACCTTCGACCGGCACACCGTCGTCGCCTTCGGTGATGCCACCGGCGGCTTCAGCCAGCGGACCGCGCATGACCGGCTGCGAGTTGCCGACCAGCGGCAATGGCATCGGTTGCGAGTTACCGGCGAATTCGACGGCAGGCGCGCCGCCGCTGTTTGGTTTTGGCGTGCCCTGGCCGAGCGGCAGTTGCGCCTGTTCGTTGGCAGGTGCGCCAGTGGTCGGTGCTTTGCTGCGACCCGGCATCAACCAGGCGGCGGCTACCGCGACCACGACAACGGCGGAAATCGCCAATACGTGTTTCTTCGGCATGTTGAACCCCATACTTGGACGCTTCACCGCTGAGCGGCTGGCAATCATGGCTTCGATCATCGCATCGCGGGCAACCTGGTTGATGGTGCCAGGCCAACCGTCGGAGCTTTCGTGAATATCAGAGATCTGATCTGCGGTGAAAAGTTCGATACCCCGGCCAGCGCCTTCGAGCCGCTGCTCCAGATATTCGCGGGTTTCTTCTTCGGTGTAAGGCTGCAACTCGATGACGTGGAAACGCTCTTCCTCGAGGGTCAGAGCCTCCAATTGAGCAATCAGCGACGACTCACCGAACAGGAACACATGCGGGCGACCTTCCGGTGCACCGGCGGCCAGGGCCAGCAAGGCTTCCAGCGCGGACTCGTCGAGTTGCTCGGCGTCATCCACCAGCAAATAGACTTCCTGCCCCGTCAGCGCAAGCTGCACCACTTGAGCCAGAATCGCACCGATCTCGGCCTGGGCGACGTTCAGCGCCTGAGCCACCTGACGCAGCACGCCGGCCGCATCGCCGGCGCCACGGGCGGAAACCACCACGCTCTGCACCGATTGCTTGTTGGTGCTGGCCACCAGGGCCTGACGCAACAGCGTCTTGCCACTGCCTTGCGGGCCGGTGACGACCAGCAACAACTGACTGTAGCGTGCCAGGTGATGCAGTTGCCCCAGCACCGGTTTGCGCTGGGCCGGGAAGAATTTGAAGCCAGGCACCCGTGGAGAAAAAGGGTCATGACTCAACTGGTAATGGCCGAGGAAAGCCTCGTCGGCGTGCAAACTAGTCATCGGGATCTTATTAACCTTTAAGCTGAGCCAGAGCGCGGTAATCCGCTCCCAGCGTGGCCTGTAAAACCTCTTTCGGATAATCGTCGGTCACCACCGCTTCGCCCATGTGGCGCAGCAGCACCAGGCGCAAACGACCGTCGATCACTTTCTTGTCAATTGCCATGTGTTCGAGAAAATCGGCTTCAGTCATCTCTTCAGGCGGGATAACCGGCAGGCCGGCACGCTGGAACAGACGAATGCCGCGATCACGCTCTTGCTCGCTGATCCAGCCCAGGCGTGTGGACATTTCCAAGGCCATTACGGTGCCAGCAGCGACCGCCTCACCATGTAGCCAGACACCATAGCCCATGTGGGTTTCGATGGCGTGGCCGAAGGTGTGACCCAGGTTGAGCGTGGCGCGAACACCGGTCTCCCGTTCGTCGGCACCGACCACCGCAGCCTTGGCCGCGCAAGAGCGCTCGATGGCGTAAGTCAGGGCGACCTGGTCCAGGGCACGCAGGCGATCGACGTTTTCTTCAAGCCAGGTCAGGAACGGCTCGTCGCAGATCAGCCCGTATTTGATGACTTCAGCAAGCCCGGCGGACAGTTCGCGGGCCGGCAGGGTATTGAGGGTAGCGGTATCAATCAGCACCACGTTCGGCTGATAGAAAGCGCCGACCATGTTCTTGCCCAGCGGATGGTTGATCCCGGTCTTGCCGCCCACCGAAGAGTCGACTTGCGACAGCAGCGTGGTCGGGATCTGGATGAAATCGACACCACGCTGGTAGCAGGCGGCCGCAAAACCGGCCATGTCACCAATCACACCGCCACCGAGGGCGATGACCGTGGTACGGCGGTCGTGCCGCGCGGTCAGCAGACCGTCGAAAATCAGTTGCAGGGTTTCCCAGGTCTTGAACGCTTCGCCGTCGGGCAGTACCAGGGAAACCACCGAGAATTGTGCGAGGCTGCGGGTCAGACGCTCGAGATAGAGCGGCGCAACGGTCTCGTTGGAGATGATCGCTACTTGCCGTCCGCGGATATGCGGGGCCAGCAGCTCAGGCTGATCCAACAAACCTTCGCCAATATGAATCGGGTAGCTGCGCTCGCCTAGATCGACCTTGAGTGTCTGCATGTGTCCCCACAGTGAAGATGGAATCAGGCGTCCTGCCTTGAGTTAACGAATGTCCACGGCGTCTGCTGGTGTGACGCCGTTCGGTAGCCATCCGCCACAACCTTGAGCGGCCATGACAGGACGCCGAGGATAGCGCATTTCGCGCTGCGCTTTAACGGGGAGGTAGCTGCTGCAAGCGTTCGAGAATATCGAGCACCACCATTCGCGGCGGCCGCTCATCGGTTTCCACCACCAGATCGGCGATTTCCCGATAAAGCGGATCGCGGATCGCCAGCAGATCTCGAAGGGTCTTGGCCGGATCGGCAGTGCGCAACAGGGGTCGATTGCGATCGCGGGACGTGCGGCCGACCTGCTGCTCGACAGACGCATGCAGATAGACCACCCGCCCGCCGGCGTGCAGCGCCCGACGATTGGCCTCACGCATCACCGCGCCGCCACCGGTCGCCAGCACCACGCCGTCGCACCCGCACAGCTCGGCGATCATCGCCTGCTCGCGGTCACGAAAGCCCGGTTCGCCTTCCTTATCGAAAATCCACGGGATATTGGCGCCCGTGCGCAATTCAATTTCCTTATCGGAATCTTTGAATGGCAGGCGCAGCTCTTTGGCCAGCAACCGGCCGATGGTGCTTTTTCCAGCCCCCATCGGTCCAACAAGAATCAAATTTCGCACAGAATCAATGACTCACAGCAATCGCCTGGTTATTCATGATACGCGGAGTGAGGAATACCAGCAGCTCGGATTTTTTCTCCGAAACCACGTCACGCCGGAAAAGGCGGCCAAGATACGGCACATCACCGAGAAATGGCACCTTATCTACAACCTTGCTCTGAGTATTTGAGAAAACCCCACCAATCACGATGGTCTCGCCGTCGTTGACCAGGACCTTGGCATTGACTTCGTTTTTCTTGATCGGTGGTACGTCCTGCACCTTGTTCAGGTAGTCCGGTTCGTCCTTGGTGACCTTGACCTCCATGATGATCCGGTTGTCCGGAGTGATCTGGGGCGTCACTTCCAGCGACAGCGAGGCCTCCTTGAACGACACCGAGGTAGCGCCGCTGGAGCTGGCTTCCTGATAGGGAATCTCCGTGCCCTTGAGGATTTTCGCGGTTTCCTTGTCCGACGTGACCACCTTGGGCTGCGAGACGATTTCGCCGTTGCCGGTTTTCTCCATGGCCGTCAGCTCAAGATCCAGCAGCACATTGTCGGTGATGAAGGCGATGCCGAGCCCCGAGGTGTTGGCGGCGGTGCCCAGGTCGACGAACGGCGAGTTGGTGCTGGTGCTGCCAGGCGTACCGATGGTCGATGAAGCGTCAGCGCCATTGCTGACCCCGGACGTGTTCCAGTTGCCCTTGTTCTGCAACGAACCGCCCCAGCGCACGCCGAGGCTTTTGTCATAGTCGACGTTGGCTTCGACGATGCGCGCCTCGATCATCACCTGACGCACCGGGATATCCAGTTGCGCGACGATACGGCGCAGTTCGTCGAGGCGATCCTGGGTCTGGTAGGCAATGATGTTATTGGTCCGCTCATCCACCGTGATCGAGCCCCGCTCGTCGGCTTTTGCCTCGGCACTGGTCACCGACTGGAACAGCTTGGCAATATCGGCAGCTTTGGCGTAGTTGACCTGCAACAGCTCGCGACGCAGGGGGGCCAGGTCGGCGATTTGCTTTTGCGACTCCAGTTCCTGACGCTCGCGGGCGGAGATTTCATCGGCCGGAGCGACCAGCAAAACGTTACCGATCTTGCGTTTATCCAGGCCCTTGGTTTTCAACACCAGATCCAGCGCCTGATCCCACGGTACGTTCTGCAAACGCAGCGTGATGCCGCCCTGCACTGTGTCGCTGGCCACCAGATTGAGGTTGGTGAAGTCGGCGATCAGTTGCAGCACCGAACGCACATCGATGTCCTGGAAATTCAGCGAGAGCTTTTCACCGGTGTAGGCGAAACGCTCGGTGTTGCGTTTCTGTAAGTCATCGACGGTCATCGGTCGAATGCTGACGGTCAGCTTGTTGTCGGTCTGGTAAGTCGAATAATCGAAGGCGCCGCCGGGCTCAATGCTGATCGTGGCCCGATCGCCCGTGGCGCTGGCGTTGACGTACTGCACTGGCGTGGCGAAATCCTTGACGTCCAGACGTACACGCAACGGTTCAGGCAATTGGGTCTTGGCGAAACTGAGGATGATCTTGCCGTCGCGCTCCTGAATGTCCGGGGCGATGGAAGGATCCGACAGATCGATGACCACATTGCCTTCGCCCTGGGTGCCGCGCTGGAAATCCACACCCCGAATGGCCTTGCCTACCGGCGCATAGGCTTTTGCCGGGGCTGGCGTTGCAGTCGCGGCGCGCGGCGTTTTGGGCGCCGGGCTGGAGGCCGTTTTGTTGGCGCCTTGCCCGACCACCACGAACAGAGTATTGCCTTCGACCCGTGCGTTATACGGCGTCAACTGGGTCAGATTGATGATCAGACGCGTACGGTCCTTGGCTTGCACCACCGTGGCGCTGCGGGCATTTCCGCCGCCCAGGTCACGATTTTTGCTTTTTAGCTGACTGACGACGCCGGGCAGATCCAGCGCAATCCGCGCAGGCGATTCCGTGGTGTAACCGTGGGGCGGCGGTGGCGGCCCATCGAACGACAACTTCAACTCGACGCGGTCCCCCGGCAGCGCGGCGACATCCAGCGCTTTGAGGTTGGCCGCTAGTACCATCGGCGACAGCAACGCTATCCATAGCGAAATACCGAAGGTTAAGAAAATCCTGTTCATTATTCGAGTTCCACTATGAGTGCTCTTTCAAAGGGATGGTCCGCGGCCGCTCCAGCCAGGCGCCTTCGCCGTCGGGAACGATTTCGACCACATCGACCTGCGAGCCACTGATGGCGACGATCCGCCCATCGTTACGCCCCAGGTAATCGCCGACTTTCAACCGATGCACCCCGCCCGCTCCGCGCAGCAGCGCAAAGGAGCCGGTCGCATTGGCGATCGTTCCGACCATTTCAAACTGCTCGATGTTGAAACCTTCGAGGTACTGCTTGACCCGATTCGGGTCGGGCTTGACGTTGCGCGAGCCGTGTTTCTGGCCGGCCAGATCGACTCTGATCTGTCGGGAAAACGGGCTTCGCAGGTTGGCGGCGCTGTAGGTGAATGTTGGGTAAGACCGAAATGTCGGCGTTGGTTCAATCTTGCCGGGCGCACGTAAACGCATTTCGTTCATGTACGCATCCAGGTCGCTGAAGTCATTACCACTGCCGCAACCAGTCAGGCTGGCGACCAACACCACCATCGAAAAGCAACGAATCGGGCTCATTTTTGCAGCCCCTTGTCGTTGTAGCGGTAGGTCTTGGCAAGGATGCTCATGCGCAACTTCGGGCCACCATCCGGGTTGGCCGGCGCAAGGTCGAAGTCATGCAGGGTGACAATCCGTGGCAGCCCGGCCACGCCGCTGACGAAGGTGGCAAGGTCGTGATAGGCACCGGTGACGGTGATCTGGATCGGCAGCTCGATGTAGAACTGCTGCGTGTTCTCCGGCAGCAGTTTGATCTCTTCGAACTCCAGGCCACTGCCCAGGCCGGTGCGAGTGATGTCCTCCAGCAGGCCGGGCACTTCAGTGTCGCTGGGCAATTGCCGCAGCAACACACCAAAGGAGTTCTCCATTTCCTTCATCTGCTGCGTATACAGATCCAGATTCGCCGCCATGTGGGCTTTGTTGGCGAATTGCTCCTTGAGGGTCGACTCTTCCTCGCGCTTGAGTTCGAGGTGGCTCTGGAGGTCGCTGATGGAAAAACTGTAACCCAGTGAAAGCACCAGGATAATGAGCAAAATACCCGCCAGTGCCTTGATGGCTGGCGGCCAGGAACCCATGTTATTGGTGTCCAGGTCATTGATGTCGATCTTGCGCAGGCCTTCGAACCAGTCAGACAGCCTCATTTGCCGCCCTCCGCAGCGGCGGGCTGAGTCTGACGAACGGTCAGCTGAAAGACGTTGGCCTGATCCAGCTGACCGGCGGTCGTCGCTTTGACTTCCGTGAGGCTGGGCGCATCAAACCAATCGGACGCATCCAGATTGCGCATCAGGTCCGAAACACGATTGTTGGATTCTGCCGCGCCCGTAATGGACAGGGTTTTGCCGGCCATTTTCACCTTGGTGAAGTACACCCCGTCCGGCAAGGTACGCGCTAACTGATCGAAGATCCGCCCGCTGATCGGACGGTTACCTTGCAGGTCCTGGATGATGCGCATGCGCTCGACCAGTTGCTGGCGACGGGCCTTCAAATCGCTGATCTGTTTAATCCGCTCGTCGACCACGGCAATCTGTTTGCCGATGTAATCGTTACGAGCCACTTGCCGATCAATAGCGCCACTGATGACCTGGTTCGCGATCAGCACCGCGCCCACAGCCCCCACCATCACACCGACCAGCGCCAGCAAAAAGCGTTTGCGGCGCGCTTCACGCCGCTCTTCGCGCCAGGGTAAAAGATTGATCCGTGCCATCAGTCGAAACTCCTGAGGGCCAGCCCGCAGGCGATCATCAGTGCCGGCGCATCGCTGGCCAGGGCACCGGCGTTGACCTTGCTGCTCAGGGCCATGTCGGAGAAGGGGTTGGCCACTTGCGTCGGCGTACCCAATCGTTGCTCGATCAACCGGTCCAGCCCCGGGACCGATGCGGTACCGCCGGCCAACAGAATGTGATCAACCGAGTTGTGCTGACCGGAGGCGAAGAAAAACTGCAACGAACGCGACACCTGCTGCACCAGCGCATCGCGAAACGGCTGTAACACCTCACTGACGTAATCGTCCGGCAAACCACCCTGCTTCTTCGCCAGCCCCGCCTGCTCAAGGGTCAGGCCATAACGTCGCTGGATTTCCTCCGTCAGTTGACGACCGCCGAACAATTGCTCGCGGGTGTAGATGATCCGCCCCTGGTGCAGCACGCTCAGGGTGGTCATGGTGGCGCCGATATCGACCACCGCTACCGTCAGACGCTCCTGAGAAGCCGCCAGTTGGCTCGCCAGCAATCCGTAGGAACGCTCCAGCGCATAAGCCTCGACGTCGACCACACGGGCTGTCAGGCCGGCCAGGGCCAGGGCCGCTTCCCGGACCTCGACGTTTTCCTTGCGACAGGCCGCCAGCAGCACATTGACTCGCTCGGGGTTGCGCGCAGAAACGCCCTGGACCTCAAAGTCGATGGCCACTTCGTCCAATGGATAAGGGATGTATTGATCGGCCTCGATCTTCAGCTGGTTTTCCATTTCGTCGTCGGAAAGACCGGCGTCCATCTCGATGGTCTTGGTGATCACCGCCGAACCGGCCACGGCCACGGCGACGTTTTTGAGGTTGGTTCTGGCCTTGAGCAGCACGCGCGCGAGTGCCTGCCCTACGCCTTCGAGCTCGGCGATATTTTTCTCGACCACCGCGTTGGTGGGCAAAGGTTCCACCGCATAGGCCTCGACCCGATAGCGGTCGCCTTGGCGGCTTAGCTCCAGAAGCTTGACCGACGTGGAGCTGATGTCGATCCCCAGAAGCGTATTGGCCTTTTTATTGAAGAGTCCTAGCACTACCAATTCCCTATGACTATCCGTGTCTTACGGACTCTGTAATATCCGTTGCGTTCAAACCACCCGTCTTGACAGCAGCGCAAATGACGCCCTCGACGGAAAAATGCTTATAATGCCCAGCGTTTTTTTCCGGTTTTTACTTCAAGCGCGGGTCGTTCCCTGTTTATCTGAACCCTGATGCCAAATTCATTCTTTGCCCTGGATGTCCAAAAGCCTTGATTCGTCTGCTGAAATTTTTCGGTTGGTCCATCGTCGCCGTTTTCTGCGGACTGCTCCTCGGTCTTAGCGGCGCCTTTCTCTACCTTAGTCCGGGTTTGCCATCCGTGGAGGCGCTGAGAAGCATCCAGTTGCAGATTCCTTTGCGGGTCTACAGCAGCGACAACAAGCTGATCGCAGAATTTGGCGAAATGCGCCGCACACCGATCCGGTTCGCCGACATTCCCCCCAATTTCATTAATGCGTTACTAAGTGCTGAAGACGACAACTTCGCCAACCACTACGGCGTCGACCCCAGCAGCCTGATGCGCGCGGCCAGCCAGTTGGTAAAAAGCGGACACATTCAGTCCGGCGGCAGCACCATCACCATGCAGGTGGCGAAGAACTTCTTCCTGACCAGCGAACGCAGCTTTTCGCGCAAAACCACCGAAATTCTCCTGGCCCTGCAGATTGAACGGCAGCTGACCAAGGACGAGATCCTCGAGCTCTACGTCAATAAGATCTATCTGGGTAACCGCGCCTACGGTATCGAAGCCGCTGCACAGGTTTACTACGGCAAGTCGATACGTGACGTCAGCCTGGCGCAGATGGCGATGATCGCCGGCCTGCCAAAAGCCCCTTCGCGCTTCAACCCGCTGGCCAACCCGGCCCGCAGCAAAGAACGTCGCGACTGGATCCTTGGGCGCATGTACAAGCTCGGCAAAATCACCGAAGCCGATTACACCACCGCGATCAACGAGCCGCTGAACGCCAGTTATCACGTGCCGACCCCGGAAGTGAATGCGCCGTACATCGCTGAAATGGCCCGCGCCGAAATGGTCGGCCGTTATGGCAGCGACGCTTATACCGAGGGTTTCCGCGTCACCACCACGGTGCCGAGCAACCTGCAGGAAATGGCCAACACCGCGGTCCACGAAGGTTTGATGACCTACGACCAGCGTCATGGTTATCGCGGACCGGAGTCGCGCCTGCCGGGCAAGACTCGCGAGGCCTGGACAACCGAGCTGACCAAGCAGCGCACCATCAGCAGCCTTGAGCCCGCCATCGTCACCCAGGTCGACAAGACCGGCCTGCAAGTGATGACCCGTACCGGTGACGAACACGTCGGCTGGGACAGCATGAAATGGGCACGCCCATTCCTGAACACCAACAGCATGGGCGCCAATCCGAAGCAGCCTTCGGACGTCGCCCAAGTCGGCGACCTGATTCGTGTGCAACGCCAGCCGGACAACTCGCTGAAATTCAGCCAGATCCCGCAGGCTCAGGGCGCGCTGGTTTCCCTCGATCCGCAGAATGGTGCCATTCGCTCCCTGGTCGGCGGCTTCGCCTTCGAACAGAGCAACTACAACCGTGCCATGCAGGCCAAGCGTCAGCCGGGTTCGAGCTTCAAGCCGTTCGTCTACAGTGCCGCGCTGGATAACGGCTACACCGCCTCCAGCCTGGTGAACGACGCACCGATCGTGTTCGTCGACGAGTACCTGGACAAGGTCTGGCGCCCGAAGAACGACACCAACACCTTCCTCGGCCCGATCCGCCTGCGTGAAGGCCTGTACAAGTCGCGTAACCTGGTTTCGATCCGGTTGGTGCAAGCCATCGGCGTTGGCAAGACCATCGATTACATCACGCGCTTTGGCTTCAACAAGCAGGACCTGCCGCCCAACCTGTCGCTGGCGCTGGGCACCGCGACGCTGACGCCAATGGAAATCGCCACCGGCTGGAGCACCTTCGCCAACGGCGGCTACAAGATCAGCCCTTACATCATCGACAAGATCGAAAGCCGCAATGGCGACACGCTGTTCGTCGCCAACCCGCCGAGCGTCCCGAAAGGCAACGTCGCCACCGACGGCATCGCCGCCCCTGTCGCGGCCAACGCCTTCACCGTCAACGCAACCCCGGGCGAAGCTCTGACCGCCCAGCCAGCGCCACAAACGCCGGCCGTGGCCGAGCGCATCGTCGATGGCCGCACCACTTACATCCTCAACAGCATGCTCGAGGACGTGATCAAACTCGGCACCGGCCGCCGTGCCCTGGCCTTGGGCCGCAGCGACATTGCGGGCAAGACCGGTACCACCAACGAGTCCAAGGACGCCTGGTTCTCTGGGTACAACGCCGATTATGTAACCACTGTCTGGACCGGTTTCGACCAGCCTGAAAGCCTGGGTCGCAAGGAGTTCGGCGGTACCGTCGCCCTGCCGATCTGGATGAGTTACATGGGCGCCGCACTCAAAGGCCTGCCGCCTCATACGCAGCCAGAGCCGGAAGGCATTCTCAGTCTGCGAGTCGACCCGGTCAGCGGCCGTGCGGCCACCCCTGGCACGCCAGGCGCCTACTTCGAGCTGTTCAAGGCCGAAGACACGCCACCGTCGGCGAACGAGCTGGGCAACGGCACTGCGCCGGGCAGCCCACTGCCTGCGGACGAAGCGGCACCGATCGATTTGTTCTGATCGCGTAACGCAACGCAAAAGCCCCGCCTTCGAAAGAAGAGCGGGGCTTTTTTTGATTTGTATATTCCCCACATAGATGTGTCGCCTGCCAGACCGCTTTCGCGAGCAAGCCCGCTCCCACAGGGGTACGCGTTCCAATGTGGGAGTGGCGGTGCGGCGATCCGACTTGCTCGCGAAGAGGCCATCACAACCGCTGCAAAACTCTCAGGCAAAAAAAGCCCCGACTCGCAAGAGCCGGGGCTTTGTGTTGAAGCGCTACAACGACTTAGCCGTTGAACACGTCATCCACGCTTTTCAGCGGGTAGTTCTTCGGATACGGCAGGGTCGCTACGCCGGTCTCGATCGCAGCCTTGGCCACGGCATCGGAGATCACGGTGATCAGACGGGCATCCATTGGTTTCGGAATGATGTACTCACGACCGAATTCCAGTTTGATGCCGCCGTAGGCGTCGCACACTTCCTGAGGAACCGGCAGCTTGGCCAGTTCACGCAGGGCGTTGGCCGCAGCCACTTTCATTTCTTCGTTGATGCGCTTGGCGCGAACGTCCAGGGCACCGCGGAAGATGAACGGGAAGCCCAGCACGTTGTTGACCTGGTTCGGGTAGTCCGAACGGCCGGTCGCCATGATCACGTCGTCACGGGTGGCATGAGCCAGTTCCGGGGCGATCTCTGGATCAGGGTTGGAGCACGCGAACACGATCGGGTTGGCCGCCATGGACTTCAGGCCTTCAGCGCTCAGCAGGTTCGGGCCGGACAGGCCAACGAACACGTCCGCGCCTTTCAGGGCGTCGGCCAGCGTGCGTTTTTCAGTCGCGTGAGCGAAAACAGCCTTGTACTGGTTCAGGTCGTCACGGCCGGAGTGGATCACACCGGTACGGTCAACCATGAAGATGTTTTCGATGTTGGCACCCATGCTCACCAGCAATTTCATGCAGGAGATGGCGGCAGCACCGGCGCCCAGGCAGACGATCTTGGCGTCAGCGAGGGTTTTGCCAGCGATTTCCAGGGCGTTGATCATGCCGGCCGCAGTAACGATCGCGGTGCCGTGCTGGTCATCGTGGAATACCGGAATGTCGCACTGCTCGATCAGAGCACGTTCGATCTCAAAGCACTCAGGCGCCTTGATGTCTTCCAGGTTGATGCCACCGAAGGTGATGGAGATACGCTTGACGGTGTCGATGAAGGCTTGTGGGCTTTCGGAGTCGACTTCGATGTCGAAAACGTCGATGCCGGCGAAGCGCTTGAACAGCACGCCTTTACCTTCCATCACTGGCTTGGAAGCCAATGGGCCGAGGTTACCCAGGCCGAGAATTGCGGTGCCATCGGAAATGACTGCAACCAGATTGCCCTTGCCGGTGTACTTGTAGGCGAGTTCAGGGTCGCGGGCGATTTCGCGGACTGGTTCGGCTACACCGGGGCTGTAAGCCAGCGACAGGTCGCGGGCGGTAGCGGTGGCTTTGGTGAGCTCGACGCTCAGCTTCCCTGGACGAGGATGGGCATGATATTCGAGAGCGGCAGTTTTCAAATCAGACATATGGGCATTCCGCTTTTTACTGTGGGACAGACGGACCGCCGAGGATACTCGTGTCGCAAAGTCCCTACAAGACTGACCGGTCACCCCTGTCAAGCACCCGGCCCTACGACTTTGGACCAAGAGCCACGGAACACAAGGGATTGACTGTTCACAATCGACATTGAAAATGTCTACAATTTCTTATCACTGCGCCATCTGAAGCATCGCCGGGTCGGTCAATGGCAGAAGCCAGCGCGCCTGCCCTTCTTTCAGTCCGCCGCGCCGCGAACGGTCCAGCACCCAGCCACGAGCCTCGATCTGCCTGCCCTTCAGCCGCTCGAGATCCGCCACATCGAACTGCCCCAGCAAATTGGGTGCAACGCGCAGTACAACCGAATCCTGCAACTCGATCCAAACCCCACCGCGATTGCGCTGAACCTTGCTAACACGTCCGCTGAGCACAGCGAAACCGGAAGTGTTGATCTGCTCCGCTTTCAGTACAGGGGATTGGCGCCACAAGCCCAGCCCGGCCTGACGGGCGCTGTGTTCCGCCGCTTGCTGGCAGTCGACCAGATCGACATTCGGCGCGACCGCTACCTGGAAACCGAGTCCTTCAGCGAGCATCTGCGCTTCAAGGTTGGTGCCATCGGCGCTGTAGACATGGGCCAAGGTGCGACCGTAATGGTCTTTGCTTTCTTTGCCGGGCAATAAACCGACCCGCCCATCGCTGGCTGCCACCAAAGCCTCCAGGCGTTGACGTGCCGCCACCGCGAACGGCTCGTCGGAGCGGCCTTTCTTGCCCAGCTCCGGCGTATTCAAACCGATCATGCGCACGCTGCGGCCATCGCTCAGGCGCAGCGTGTCACCATCCACCACCCGCTGCACCGCGACCGATGTCAGTCCGCTCGGCGCCGGGCAGAAGGCCTGGGCACCGGAAAGCCAAATCGCAGACACAAAAAAGGCGCCCGCGAGGGACGCCTTTTTCATCAGCAAGGTAAAGCCCATGGGGCTTTGCAACCTTACTCTGCAGCAGCAGGAGCTTTCTTGCCGAAAGCACCGAAACGGTCTGCGAAGCGCTGTACACGGCCGCCAGTATCCAGAGTCTTCTGCTTACCGGTGTAGAACGGGTGGCACTCGTTGCATACGTCAGTACCCAGTGGCTTGCACAGGTTCGAACGAGTTTCGAACTTGTTGCCGCAGCTGCAAGTTACTTCGATGGTTTCGTACGCTGGATGGATATCGGCTTTCATGGTGTATTCCTCAGGCTAGTGTGCCGCCACTCAACACTATTGTTGAATACCGCACATAATTAGGCCGCGGATTCTACCAGACAATCCTGATCACGCAAGCTGTCACTGAGACCGACCGTCTGCTAGGCTCCCGGCCTTCTTCACCGCCCCATCATCGAGAAAACAACCGCGTGCCCGACGCCATTTTGCGCCTCGCCCTGCCTTCGCCCCTGCGCCGTCTATTCGATTACCGTGCCCCGGCCGGGGTCCTGCGTGCCCAGTTGCAGCCGGGCATGCGCCTGCGGGTGCCGTTCGGCCGACGGGAGATGATCGGGATTCTGGTGGAGGTGACCGATCACAGCGAAGTGCCGGTAGAAAAGCTCAAGCCGGCCCTGGCCCTGCTCGATGCCACGCCGCCGCTGCCGCCAGCGCTGTTCAAACTGTGCCTGTGGACCTCCCAGTATTACCAGCACAGCCTCGGCGACACGTTGAGCTGGGCGCTGCCGGTACTGTTGCGACAAGGCGAACTGGCCGAAGCACGGCAGGAACGCTTCTGGTCCGCCGCGCCCGGCGCCAGTCTTGATGACCCGCGCATCGCTCGCGCCCCGCGTCAACAGGAGGCCCTGGCGACCCTGGCCCAGCATCCCCACGGCGTCGCCCATCAGTTGTTGAGCAAACTGATGCTGAGCAAGGACAGCCTGGATTTGCTGCTGGCCAAGGATCTGGTGCAAGTCGAAATCCGCAAGCACGCCCCCGACGCCCGCCACGAACACTGGCTGGCGCAGCCGGAACTGCCGCTCAACCCGGAGCAACGCGCCGCTTATGAAGCGATTCGCGCCGGCTTCGACAGTTATCATGCGTTCCTGCTGGCCGGCGTCACCGGCAGCGGCAAGACCGAAGTCTATTTGCAACTGATCCGCGAAACCCTTGAGGCCGGCAAGCAGGCACTGGTACTGATCCCGGAGATCAACCTCGGCCCGCAGACCCTGGCGCGCTTCGAGCAGCGCTTCAATGCACGCATCGCGCTGATCCACTCGGCGGTCAACGACCGCGAGCGCCTCGAAGCCTGGCTTGCCGCCCGGGACGGTGACGCCGACATCATTATCGGCACCCGTTCGGCGCTGTTCACGCCGATGAAGAACCCGGGCCTGATCATCATCGATGAAGAGCACGACGGCTCCTATAAACAGCAGGAAGGCCTGCGCTACCACGCCCGCGACCTGGCATTGGTGCGCGCACGCCAGGAAAACATCCCGATTGTCCTCGGCTCCGCCACGCCTTCGCTGGAAAGCCTGCACAACGCCTACACCGGTCGTTATGGCCTCCTGCGATTAAACGAACGCGCCGGTGGCGCCAAGCAACCGCGCTTCCTGCGCCTGGACGTGAAAAGTCGTCCGCTGGACAGCGGCATTTCCGGGCCGATGCAGCAGGCCATCGGTCAGACGCTGGCCGCTGGCCAACAAGTGTTGGTGTTCCTCAACCGTCGCGGTTTTGCCCCGACCTTGCTGTGCCACGACTGCGGCTGGATGTCCGAGTGCCAGCGCTGCGATGCGCGCATGACCGTGCACCAGCGCTCCGGCGAACTGCGCTGCCACCATTGCGGCTACGTCGAACGCGTCCCTCGGCATTGCCCGAAATGCGGCAAAGTCGATTTGCGGCCAGTCGGCGCAGGCACCGAGCGCGCCGAGGAACGGCTGGGGATTCTATTCCCAGACGTCCCGGTGCTGCGGGTCGACCGCGATAGCACTTCGCGAAAAGACGCGATGAATCAGCTGTTCGCGACCATCCAGAAGGGCCAACCGTGCATTCTGGTGGGCACGCAAATGCTTGCAAAAGGGCACCACTTTCCACGGGTGACGCTGGTGTCGATTCTCGATGCCGACGGCGGGCTGTTTTCCGGCGACTTCCGCGCCAGCGAGCGCATGGCGCAGCTGATCGTTCAGGTTGCCGGGCGCGCGGGCCGGGCTGAAGAGCCGGGCAAAGTGATCATCCAGACACACCTGGCCGACCATCCGCTGCTGGTGCAATTGACTGAACAGGGCTATTTCGCCTTTGCCGAACAGGCTTTGAGCGAACGCCGCTCGGCAGGTCTACCGCCATTTGCGCACTTGGCGCTGCTGCGGGCCGAAGCGCACAAACCGGGGCAAGCTGAAGGTTTTCTTGATGAGGCGTGCAGCGAGGCCGAGCGTTTGCTGGCCGAACAGAACCTGACCGGGATTGAACTGCTCGGGCCGGTGCCGGCGCCGATGGAGCGCCGGGCCGGGCGTTATCGTGCGCAGTTGTTGCTGCAAGCGACGGCTCGCGCGCCGCTGCATCGACTATTAAGCAGCTGGCTGCTGGTGTTGGAGCAGATGCCGAGCGGGCGGGCGGTGCGTTGGTCCCTTGATGTCGATCCGGTCGATTTGTATTGATTTCGAGATCGCCTTCGCGAGCAAGCCCGCTCCCACAGGGTTTTGAGCCAGGTCCAAAATTGTTGTACACCACCGATCCACTGTGGGAGCGAGCTTGCTCGCGATGGCGGCCGATTTGTCACCACATATCCATAACCTGCCCGCTATAGTTGGCAAGCCCGTCTTCGCAACGGATAATGCCCAGTTTTTCCACTAGCGCATCCAGGCGCCGCCGCGCTTGCGGTCGAAAGAGAACACCATGAAAGACACCATTCGCCAGCTGATCCAACAAGCCATCACCCAACTCGTCAACGAAGGTGTGTTGCCTGAAGGCCTGTCGCCGGCGATCCAGGTGGAAAACTCCCGTGACAAGACTCACGGCGATTTCGCCAGCAACATCGCCATGATGCTGGCCAAACCGGCCGGCATGAAGCCGCGTGACCTGGCCGAGAAAATCATCGCCGCGCTGCCGGCTGATGAAAACGTCACCAAGACCGAAATCGCCGGCCCCGGCTTCCTGAACTTCTTCCAGAACACCCAAGCCCTGGCCACTCGCCTGGACGCCGCCCTGGCCGACGCCCACATCGGCGTGCGCAAAGCCGGCCCGGTGCAGCGCACCGTGGTTGATCTGTCGGCGCCGAACCTGGCCAAAGAGATGCACGTCGGCCACTTGCGCTCGACCATCATCGGTGACGGCGTGGCCCGGGTGCTGGAATTCCTCGGCGACGAAGTGATCCGTCAGAACCACGTCGGCGATTGGGGCACCCAGTTCGGCATGCTGATGGCTTACCTTCAGGAAAACCCGATCACCAGCGACGAGCTGTCGGACCTGGAAAACTTTTACCGTGCGGCCAAGCAACGCTTCGACGAATCCGAAGAGTTCGCAGATCGCGCCCGTGGTCTGGTGGTCAAGCTGCAAGCCGGCGACCCGGACTGCCTGGCGCTGTGGACCAAGTTCAAAGACATCTCGCTGTCCCACTGCCAGAAAATCTACGAACTGCTGAACGTCAAACTGACCATGGCCGACGTGATGGGCGAAAGCGCCTACAACGACGACCTGATCAACGTCGTCAACGACCTCAAGGCCGCCGGCCTGCTGGTCGAGAGCAACGGCGCCCAGTGCGTGTTCCTCGACGAATTCAAAAACGCCGACGGCGACCCGCTGCCAGTGATCATCGTCAAGGCTGACGGCGGTTACCTCTACGCCACCACCGACCTGGCGGCCGTGCGTTACCGCAGTGGCAAGTTGAAGGCTGATCGCGCGCTGTACTTCGTCGACCAGCGTCAGGCCTTGCACTTTCAGCAAGTATTCCAGGTCGCGCGCCTGGCCGGCTTCGTGACGCACCCGATGGAAATGGAACACATGGGCTTCGGCACCATGAACGGTAAAGATGGCCGTCCGTTCAAGACCCGTGATGGCGGCACCGTGAAGCTGATCGATCTGCTGACCGAAGCCCAGGAACGCGCCTACACCCTGGTGAAGGACAAGAACCCGGAGCTGGCCGATGACGAGCTGCGCAACATCGCCAAGGTCGTGGGCATTGGCGCGGTGAAATACGCCGACCTGTCCAAGCATCGCACCAGCGACTACAGCTTCAACTTCGACCTGATGCTGAACTTCGAAGGCAACACCGCGCCGTACCTGCTGTACGCCTACACCCGCGTGGCCGGCGTGTTCCGCAAACTCGGCAAGGACTTCAGCGAAGTCGAAGGTCAGATCGTCCTCGAAGCAGCGCACGAACACGAATTGGCGGCGAAGCTCGCGCAGTTCGGCGAAGTGTTGAACAACGTTTCCGACAAAGGCACGCCGCACATCCTGTGCACCTACCTGTACGATGTTGCCGGCCTGTTCTCCAGCTTCTACGAGAACTGCCCGATCCTCAGCGCCGACACCCCGGCGCAAATGCAGAGCCGTCTGCGCCTCGCTGCGCTGACCGGCCGCACTCTCAAGCAAGGCCTGGAACTCTTGGGTCTGGAAACTCTGGAGCGTATGTAAGTTGGCTGCCAAGAAAAAACCTGCACCCAAGCGTGGCGCCAGCCGTTACCAAGCTCCTGCAAAGCAACCGATCCCGGGCTGGCTGTGGATGGCCATCGGCCTGACAGTCGGCGCGTTTGTTGTGTTCCTGATGAAGCTGGAACCGGGCAAGGGCAGCGAGAGCGTCAAGCGCGAGAAGATCGAGCAGCAGAAAGCCAAGATCGTCGAGGCCAACAAGACCCCGCCGAGCCCGACGCAACCGGTGAAGCCGAAGTACGACTTCTACACGTTGCTGCCGGAATCGGAAGTCATCGTGCCGCCGGATGCCGTGCCGGAGAAAACCTTGCCGACGCCACAAGTGCCGGCCATTCCGACGACGCCGGTCACACCAGAGCAAGCGGCGAAGATCGATACCGCGCGGGCTCAGGCCGCACTGGCCGGGATTACTCCGCCGCCTGCGCCACCAGTGTCCAAAGCGGCGCCAGTGACCAAGTTCTTCCTGCAGGCCGGTTCGTTCCGCAAGGAGGCTGATGCGGACAAGGTTCGGGCGCAGATCATTTTGCTCGGTCAGGCTGTGGCGGTTGAATCCGGCACCGTGAAGGATGAAACCTGGTATCGGGTATTGGTCGGACCGTTCAGCAACCGCGAACAACTGACTACCGCCCAGAAACAACTGGCCGGTAGCGGGTTCAGCAACCTGTTGTTACAACAACGCCAAAGCCGCTGATTTCGTCAGTATCACCGCGTCATCGTTCATCGCGAGCAGGCTCGCTCCCACAGGATATGCACTAACCCTGTGGGAGCGAGCCTGCTCGCGATGGCGTCCTTAACAGCACCACACATCTCATTCGCCTCGCACCGCTCGTCCCCTCTCCCTCTCCGCAGTTGAAATACGCTCCACCACCCCCATATGAGTTGGCATAAGGCATTTTCGCCCCGCTGCGTGGAGACTCTCCCTTGACCACCATCGTTTCAGTTCGCCGCCACGGCAAAGTCGTCATGGGCGGCGACGGCCAGGTTTCTCTCGGCAATACCGTGATGAAAGGCAACGCGAAGAAAGTTCGCCGCCTGTACCACGGCCAGGTGATCGCCGGCTTTGCCGGGGCCACCGCTGACGCCTTCACCCTCTTCGAGCGTTTCGAAGGTCAGCTTGAGAAACATCAGGGCCACCTGGTTCGCGCCGCTGTCGAACTCGCCAAAGAATGGCGCACTGACCGCTCCCTCAGCCGCCTCGAGGCCATGCTCGCGGTCGCGAACAAAGACGCCTCTCTGATCATCACCGGCAACGGCGACGTGGTCGAACCTGAAGAAGGTCTGATCGCCATGGGTTCCGGCGGCGGTTACGCCCAGGCCGCCGCCAGCGCGCTGCTGAAGAAAACCGATCTGTCGGCCCGGGAAATCGTCGAAACCGCCCTCGGCATCGCCGGCGACATCTGTGTATTCACCAACCACACCTTCACCATTGAGGAGCAGGACCTCGCTGAGTAAGCCTGTTTTGGCCACCACGCCACGGCTCACTTTTACCTGAGGACCGCCAATTACTATGTCCATGACTCCCCGTGAAATCGTCCACGAACTCAATCGCCATATCATCGGCCAGGACGATGCCAAGCGCGCCGTCGCCATCGCGCTGCGTAACCGCTGGCGCCGGATGCAGCTGCCTGAAGAGCTGCGCGTTGAAGTCACACCAAAAAACATCCTGATGATCGGCCCGACCGGTGTCGGTAAAACCGAGATTGCTCGTCGCCTGGCGAAACTGGCCAATGCACCGTTCATCAAAGTCGAAGCGACCAAGTTCACCGAAGTCGGCTATGTCGGTCGCGACGTTGAATCGATCATTCGTGACCTGGCCGACGCGGCGATCAAGCTGCTGCGCGAACAGGAAATGACCAAGGTTCGCCACCGCGCCGAAGACGCCGCCGAAGAGCGCATCCTCGACGCCCTGCTGCCACCGGCACGCATGGGCTTCAGCAACGACGACGCCGCACCATCGGCCGACTCCAACACCCGTCAGCTGTTCCGCAAGCGCCTGCGCGAAGGTCAGCTGGATGACAAAGAGATCGAAATCGAAGTCGCCGAAATGGCCGGTGTCGATATCTCCGCGCCACCGGGCATGGAAGAGATGACCAACCAGTTGCAGAGCCTGTTCGCCAACATGGGCAAGGGCAAACGCAAGAGCCGCAAGATCAAGGTTAAGGAAGCGCTGAAACTGGTGCGTGACGAAGAAGCCGGTCGCCTGGTCAACGAAGAAGAGTTGAAGGCCAAGGCGCTGGAAGCCGTTGAGCAGCACGGCATCGTGTTCATCGACGAAATCGACAAGGTCGCCAAGCGAGGCAACACCGGTGGCGTCGACGTCTCCCGTGAAGGCGTACAGCGTGACCTGCTGCCGCTGATCGAAGGCTGCACCGTCAACACCAAACTGGGCATGGTCAAGACCGACCACATCCTGTTCATCGCGTCCGGTGCGTTCCACCTGAGCAAGCCGAGCGATCTGGTGCCCGAGCTGCAAGGTCGCCTGCCGATTCGTGTCGAACTGAAGGCGCTGACGCCTGAAGATTTCGAACGCATTCTCAGCGAGCCGCACGCATCGCTCACCGAGCAGTATTGTGCCCTGCTGAAAACCGAAGGCCTGGTGATCGAGTTCCAGCCGGACGGCATCAAGCGTATTGCCGAGATCGCCTGGCAGGTCAACGAGAAGACCGAGAATATCGGCGCCCGTCGCCTGCACACGCTGCTTGAGCGCCTGCTTGAAGAGGTGTCGTTCAGCGCCGCTGATCTGGCCAGCGCCCACGACGACAAGGCGATCCTGATCGACGCCGATTACGTCAACAGCCACTTGGGCGAATTGGCGCAGAACGAAGACCTGTCCCGTTATATCCTGTAGGTCACCTACTCTCCCGTAGGAGCTGCCGCAGGCTGCGATCTTTTGATTTTTGACCCTTAAAATCAAGATCAAAAGATCGCAGCCTTCGGCAGCTCCTACAGGGCGCTTCACCAGACGGATGACCGGTCATGACCCAACTCCCCACTGACATCAAACTGCACAAAGCCTCGAAAACCCTGTCGCTGAAATACGCGTCCGGTGAGGAACATCACCTGCCCGCCGAGTTCCTGCGCGTGCACTCTCCTTCCGCCGAGGTCCAGGGCCACGGCAAACCTATCCTGCAATTTGGCAAGATCGGCGTAGGCCTGACCAAGGTAGAACCGGCCGGTCAGTACGCACTGAAATTGACCTTCGACGACGGCCACGACAGCGGCCTGTTCACCTGGGAATATCTGTACCAGTTGGGCGTACGCCAAGAGGATCTCTGGAACGATTATCTTGCCGAGCTTAAAGCCGCCGGAAAGACCCGCGATCCGAACGAATCCATCGTCAAGCTGATGCTCTAAATCAGGACTTTCGCTCATTAGAAGGCATTTTCTAATTCCATCTGTTTGAATGCTCCGCTTCCTGGCCGACGATTGGCCTGCTTGCGAAAAAAATTAAACTCGGGTAACCAATGGAGCTGGCAAGGTACCTGCAGTGCTCTCTGAACTAAAAAGCAGCGATGCAGAATTAACGGTCACCCGAGCAGTAGTACCTGGCATTGGCTGTGGACTGCACAGCTGGACCCAGGTACTCGTCTCAGGACAATGGAGCGTCGTAGATGAGTAACAAGAATAACGATGACCTGAAAGTACAGGCCTCGGAAAATACCTTGGGGCTGAATCCGGTCGTTGGACTGCGTAGAAAAGATCTGTTGGGCTCTGCCCGCATGGTGCTGACCCAGGCCATCAAACAACCGATTCACAGTGCAAAGCATGTTGCTCATTTCGGTATCGAACTGAAGAACGTGCTGTTTGGCAAATCCGCGCTGCAACCGACAAGCGATGACCGTCGCTTCCACGACCCGGCCTGGAGTCAGAACCCGCTCTACAAACGTTATTTGCAAACTTACCTGGCGTGGCGCAAGGAGCTCCACGACTGGATCGGCGAAAGCAACCTCTCGCCCAAGGACGTCGCACGCGGGCATTTCGTGATCAACCTCATGACCGAAGCCATGGCCCCGACCAACAGTGCGGCCAACCCGGCGGCGGTCAAACGCTTCTTCGAAACCGGTGGCAAAAGCCTGCTCGACGGCCTTTCCCATCTGGCCAAGGATCTGGTGCACAACGGCGGCATGCCGAGCCAGGTCAACATGGGCGCGTTCGAGGTCGGCAAGAGCCTGGGCGTCACCGAAGGCGCGGTGGTGTTTCGCAATGATGTGCTGGAGCTGATCCAGTACCGGCCGACCACCGAGCAGGTGCACGAGCGCCCACTGTTGGTGGTGCCACCGCAGATCAACAAGTTCTATGTTTTCGACCTGAGCCCGGACAAGAGCCTGGCGCGCTTCTGCCTGCGCAACAACATGCAGACGTTCATCGTCAGCTGGCGCAACCCGACCAAGGAGCAGCGCGAGTGGGGTCTGTCGACCTACATCGAAGCGCTCAAGGAAGCGGTCGACGTGGTCACCGCGATCACCGGCAGCAAAGACATCAACATGCTCGGCGCCTGCTCCGGCGGCATCACCTGCACCGCCCTGCTGGGCCACTACGCCGCGATCGGCGAGAACAAGGTCAACGCCCTGACGCTGCTGGTCAGCGTGCTGGACACCACCCTGGACAGCGACGTGGCACTGTTCGTCGACGAGCAGACCCTCGAATCCGCCAAGCGCCACTCCTATCAGGCCGGCGTACTGGAAGGCCGCGACATGGCGAAAGTTTTCGCCTGGATGCGCCCCAACGACCTGATCTGGAACTACTGGGTCAACAACTACCTGCTGGGCAACGAGCCGCCGGTGTTCGACATCCTGTTCTGGAACAACGACACCACACGGTTGCCCGCGGCGTTCCATGGCGACCTGATCGAGATGTTCAAAACCAACCCACTGATCCGTCCTGACGCACTGGAAGTGTGCGGCACACCGATCAATCTGAAGCAGGTCACTGCCGACATCTTCTCCCTGGCTGGAACCAACGACCACATCACCCCGTGGAAGTCCTGCTACAAGTCGGCGCAACTGTTCGGTGGCAAGGTTGAATTCGTACTGTCCAGCAGCGGGCATATCCAGAGCATTCTGAACCCGCCGGGCAATCCGAAATCGCGCTACATGACCAGCACCGAGATGCCGCTCAAGGCTGAGGAGTGGCAAGAAAACTCCACCAAGCACACCGATTCCTGGTGGCTGCACTGGCAGGCATGGCAAGCCGAGCGTTCGGGCAAGCTGAAGAAGTCTCCGGGCAGTTTGGGCAACAAGGCTTATCCAGCAGGTGAAGCTGCACCGGGCACCTATGTGCATGAGCGGTAATTGACCCTGTGGGAGCGAGCCTGCTCGCGATAGCGGTCTAACAATCAACATCAATGTTGAATGTGATGGCCTCATCGCGAGCAAGCTCGCTCCCACAGTAAAGAAGAGATAAAGACCCAACCCCACAGGGCTTGAAGCATGCCGCAACCGTTCATATTTCGTACCGTCGACCTGGATGGCCAGACCCTCCGCACGGCAGTACGCCCCGGCAAGCCTCACTTGACGCCCTTGCTGATTTTCAACGGCATCGGCGCCAACCTGGAGCTGGTGTTTCCGTTCGTCGCGGCGCTGGACCCGGACCTGGAAGTCATCGCCTTCGACGTCCCTGGTGTCGGCGGTTCGTCGACGCCAAGGCGACCGTATCGCTTTCCGGGCCTGGCGAAACTCACGGCGCGGATGCTCGACTATCTCGACTATGGGCAAGTCAACGTAATCGGCGTTTCCTGGGGTGGCGCCCTCGCCCAGCAGTTCGCTTACGACTATCCCGAGCGCTGCAAGAAACTCGTTCTGGCGGCCACGGCGGCGGGCACGGTGATGGTGCCGGGCAAGCCGAAAGTCCTGTGGATGATGGCCAGCCCACGACGCTACATCCAGCCGTCTCACGTGATTCGCATTGCGCCGATGATCTATGGCGGTGCGTTCCGTCGCGATCCAACCCTCGCCGCCAGCCATGCCGCCAAGGTCCGCTCGGCAGGCAAACTCGGTTACTACTGGCAGCTGTTCGCCGGCCTCGGCTGGACCAGCATTCACTGGTTGCACAAGATCCACCAGCCAACCCTGGTGCTGGCCGGTGACGACGATCCACTGATTCCGCTGGTCAACATGCGGTTACTGGCCTGGCGGATTCCCAACGCCCAGTTGCACATCATCGATGACGGGCATCTGTTTTTGATTACCCGGGCCGAAGCAGTGGCACCGATCATCATGAAGTTTCTCGAGGAAGAACGTCAGCGTGCCGTGATGCATCCGCATCCCGCGCCATTGGGTGGTTAATCGGCCCTGGCTTTTGTTACAAAAAAGGGGTCGGAAAGACGCAGCGCCGCGCAACATTCCGCAACAGCGTCTATGGTGTTCTGGTTCGGTGTATCTGTATTTGGCCTGAAGACGAAGGAGTGTTTATTCATGCGCGAAAAACCAGCGAGGGAATTTTTGCCCACTCCCGCCGCGTTCATCAACGCACAGAGTGCGATTACCGGCCTGCGTGGCCGGGATCTGTTTTCCACCCTGCGCAGCGTTGCCGCCCATGGATTGCGTAATCCGGTGCATACCGCCCGACACGCCTTGAAGCTGGGCGGTCAACTGGGCCGCGTGCTGCTGGGCGAAACCCTGCACCCGACCAATCCGCAGGACAATCGCTTTGCCGATCCGGCGTGGAGCCTCAACCCTTTTTATCGCCGCAGCTTGCAGGCCTACCTGAGCTGGCAGAAGCAAGTCAAACACTGGATCGACGACAGCAACATGACCCCGGACGATCGCGCCCGCGCGCACTTTGCGTTCGCCCTGCTCAACGACGCCATGGCGCCGTCCAACAGCCTGCTTAATCCGCTGGCGATCAAAGAGATCTTCAACTCTGGCGGCAACAGCCTGGTGCGAGGTCTCGGCCACCTGGTCGACGACTTCCTGCACAACGACGGTCTGCCCAGACAAGTCACCAAGCAAGCTTTCGAGGTCGGCAAAACGGTCGCCACCACTACGGGCTCCGTGGTGTTTCGCAATGAGCTGCTGGAGTTGATCCAGTACAAGCCCATGAGCGAAAAGCAGTATTCCAAACCGCTGCTGGTGGTGCCGCCACAGATCAACAAGTACTACATTTTCGACCTGAGCCCGCACAACAGTTTCGTCCAGTTCGCCCTGAAGAACGGCCTGCAAACCTTCATGATCAGTTGGCGTAATCCGGATGTACGTCATCGCGAATGGGGGCTTTCGACGTACGTCGAAGCCGTGGAAGAAGCGATGAATGTGTGCCGGGCGATCACCGGCGCTCGTGAGGTCAACCTGATGGGCGCCTGCGCTGGCGGGCTGACCATTGCCGCGCTGCAAGGCCATTTGCAGGCCAAGCGACAACTTCGGCGGGTGTCCAGCGCGACCTATCTCGTGAGCCTGCTCGACAGTCAGATGGACTCGCCGGCGACCCTCTTCGCCGACGAACAGACGCTTGAGGCGGCCAAGCGTCGCTCCTATCAGAAAGGCGTGCTGGACGGTCGCGACATGGCCAAGATCTTCGCCTGGATGCGCCCCAACGATTTAATCTGGAGCTATTTCGTTAACAACTACCTGTTGGGCAAGGAGCCGCCGGCATTCGACATCCTTTACTGGAACAACGACAACACACGTTTGCCGGCAGCCCTCCATGGCGACTTGCTGGACTTCTTCAAACACAACCCGCTGAGTCATCCGGGTGGTCTGGAAGTGTGTGGCACGCCAATCGACTTGCAGAAAGTCAACGTCGACAGCTTCAGCGTCGCGGGCATCAATGACCACATCACCCCGTGGGATGCGGTGTATCGCTCGACCTTGCTGCTGGGTGGCGAGCGACGCTTCGTGTTGTCCAACAGCGGTCATATACAGAGCATTCTCAACCCACCCTCAAACCCGAAAGCCAACTTCGTCGAGAGCACGAAGCTGAGCACTGACCCACGGGCCTGGTACTACGACGCCAAGCAAGTCAGCGGCAGTTGGTGGACTCAGTGGCTGGGCTGGATTCAAGAACGTTCAGGCGCGCTAAAAGAAACCCACATGGCGCTTGGCAACCCGAACTATCCACCGATGGAGGCAGCACCCGGTACTTACGTGCGTGTGCGCTGACGTTCAACGAACCATTAAGAAGACTGGATGAAAACCCGCGACCGGATTCTCGAATGTGCTTTGCAGTTGTTCAATCAGAAGGGCGAGCCGAACGTCTCCACCATGGAAGTTGCCAACGAAATGGGCATCAGCCCGGGCAACCTCTACTACCACTTCCACGGCAAGGAACCGTTGATTCTCGGACTGTTCGAGCGCTTCCAGGCCGAACTGGCGCCCCTGCTCGATCCACCGGCCGATGTGGAACTTGCACCGGAAGATTACTGGCTGTTTCTGCACCTGATCGTCGAACGCCTGGCCCATTACCGGTTTCTGTTCCAGGACCTGTCGAACCTCGCCGGGCGCTTGCCGAAATTGGCCAAGGGCATACGCAACCTGCTCAACGCATTGAAGCGCACGCTGGCTTCGTTGCTCGCTCGATTGAAGGCTCAGGGGCAATTGGTCAGCGATACCCAAGCGTTGGGGCAACTGGTGGAACAGATCACCATGACGCTGCTGTTCTCGCTGGACTATCAGCGGATTCTTGATCGGGAGGGTGAGGTGAGATTGGTGGTTTACCAGATCATGATGCTGGTGGCGCCGCATCTGCTGCCGCCGATCAAGGTCGCGACCGAGCAGTTGGCGCTTCAATACCTCGAAGAACACGAGTGAATCAGTTGGAACCACCCCTCACCCTAACCCTCTCCCCAGGGGGTAGAGGGGACTGACCGAGTAGTTCATCCGAACTCCATCGACCTGAACTACCGAGTCGATCTCCGGATTTGAAAAGCATGGAGATCGGCTCCCTTTCCCCCTCTCCCCACTGGGGAGAGGGCTGGGGTGAGGGGTGGCTCTGGAATTCACCGCACTCCCCTGCCGCCCCCCAAAAACAAAAACGCCCGACCTTTGCAGGCCGGGCGTTTTCTTGAGCCCTGAAAATCAGGACTGACTGGTTGGCGTCGAAGGAGCTGGCGCAACAGTCGGGGTTACAGCAGGGGTCGGTGCAGTAGCGGAGTTCGATGTGCTGACCGGCGCCGGGGTTGCCGGTTTGGCGGCAGCCACTGCTGGTTTTGGTGCAGCCGCTTTCGGAGCTGCCGGCTTTTTCACCGCTGGCTTCTTCGCTGCGGCAGGTTTTGCCGCTGACTTGGTAGCGGGTTTGGCCGCTGCAGTTTTGGCAACCGGTTTAGCAGCTGGTTTGGCGGCGACCGGTTTGGCCGCTGGCTTGGCTGCTGCAGGTTTCGCTGCGGCAGTTTTGGCAGCCGGTTTAGCGGCAGCTTTAGCCAGCGGTTTGGCAGCGGACTTCACTGCAGGTTTGGCCGCCGCGGTTTTCGCCGCAACAGGCGCGACCTTGGCACCGGTGAGTTTTTCGATTTGCTTGGTCAGGGTATCGACCTTGCTGTGCAGTGCTTTGACTTCATTGCGGCTCGGTACACCCAGGCGCGAAATGGCGCTGTTCAGACGCTTGTCGAAAGCCCCTTCCAGCTCATCCCACTTGCCCAGTGCGCGATCTTTCACGCCGCTGATGCGCGACTTGGCCGACGAAGCAGAGTCCTTGGCAGCATCGACTTTCTTGCCGACAGCGCTCTTGGTGAGCTTCTCGGCTTTCTCGCCGTCTTTAACCAATGTATCGAAGAGTTTGCTGCCGTCAGTGTCGATCTTCGAGTACACGCCTAAACCAGCCAGCCAGATTTTGCGGGAGTAGTCTTCGACTTTCCCGATCCACGAGCTGCCTTCTTTTTCGGTGTTCTTTTTACCAGCCATCCCGTTCTCCTTAAGATTTACGCGCGACGCGTTCGAGCAATGCCGTCAGCTCATCGAGCTTGGCAGAGAGTGTCTCAACGTCATGTTTAGACGGAATGCCGATACGATTCAAGGTACTTGCGACACGCGAGTCAAAAGCCTTCTCGACCTTGTCGAGTTGAAGTTCGACCTTACCTTTGAAAGTACTCACTTCACTCTTGGCTTCATCGATCTCGGCATTGGCCGCTTCAAGCTTCTCGGCAACTACTTTTTTGCCTTTCTTTTCAACAGTTTGACCAGCCTTGATCAGCTCTTGAAAGTACTCGCTGCCCTCTTGGCCGACCTTGGCGTAGGCACCCAGGCCTGCCAGCCAGATCTTGCGGGCATAAGATTTAACGTCGCTCAGAGCAGTTGTCGAAGCGTCGATTTTTTTCTTCAAAATAACTTTGGCCATGGTGCACCTCACGCGCAGAAGGTTTGAGGAACTGCCCGCGAAAGAATCGGGCTCAGGCACAAAGTAGTGAGAATAATTAGAAACGGCACCCTAACAACTGACACAAATCGGTGATGCCTGATGGAAGAGATCGCAGCCTCGTTTCACTCGACAGCTCCTACAAAAGACGGCGGTGTACACCTGTAGGAGCTGTCGAGTGAAACGAGGCTGCGATCTTTTCGGTCTCACACCAACGCTTTATCCAGCGCCTTTTCGATTTCCGATTTGATCGTGCCGCTCATGGCCGACATCAACAAGCCAAGTTCGACATCGACCTTGATCGAATCCTCGCCCACATACACCGCGCCTTTCACACCGGAACGTTTGAGGTTCAGGGTGTCGCCGGACCATTGCGGCTCCAGGCCATATTGATCGGACAGTTTCTGCGCCAACTGGTCGGCCTTCTCGCGGGCCGCTTCCTTACCCAGGCCGTGGGAACGCTCAACACTAATACGGGCCATCAAATGACTCCTGCTTTATGAATACTTTCCTGAAGCATCTTGACCGCTACTGCGGCAAAACGTCCCGGCGGTTACCTATCTTACCTGCAGCCTTGCCAAGACAAAGCAGGCCACCGGGATTAGAATGTCCCGCATTCTCTTTTGGTGACAGCGATATGACTGATCAGCGCAAAGGCAGCGATGCCGAACCCACCACTCACTTCGGCTTCAAAAACGTTCCGGAAAGCCAGAAAGCGGAAAAAGTCGCTGAAGTTTTCCACTCGGTAGCCGCCAAGTACGACTTGATGAACGACCTCCTGTCGGGCGGCATGCACCGTCTGTGGAAGCGTTTCGCGATCGAACTGTCAGGCGTTCGCACCGGTAACCGCGTGCTGGACATCGCCGGCGGCACGGGCGATCTGACCAAGAAGTTCTCGCACCTCGTTGGTCCGACCGGCCAGGTCGTGTTGGCCGACATCAACGAATCCATGCTCAAGGTCGGTCGTGACCGCCTGCTGGATCTGGGTGTGGCCGGCAACGTCGAATTCGTCCAGGCCGACGCTGAAAAGCTGCCGTTCCCGGACAACCATTTCGACTGCGTGACCATCGCATTCGGCCTGCGCAACGTTACGCATAAAGAAGACGCCCTGCGCTCGATGCTGCGCGTGCTGAAACCGGGCGGCCGTTTGCTGGTGCTGGAGTTCTCCAAGCCAACCAACGCGCTGATGTCCAAAGCCTACGACGCCTACTCGTTCGCCTTCATGCCGCTGATGGGCAAGCTGATCACCAACGACTCGGAAAGCTATCGCTACCTGGCCGAATCAATCCGCATGCACCCGAATCAGGAAACCCTGAAGTCGATGATGGTCGAGGCCGGTTTCGACCGCGTGACCTACCACAACATGACCGCAGGCATCGTCGCCCTGCACCGTGGCATCAAACCCTGATGTTGCTGGCCGGCCTGCTCGCCAGCGTTGAACTCGGTCTGAACCGGGTGCTGCGTCTCGACAGCACGGCGTTGCCGCGGCTGGCGCATTTGAGTGGCAAGGTGATTGCCGTCGACTGCCGCAGCCCGGCGCTGCAAGTGTTCATCCTGCCCAGCGACGAAGGCCTGATGCTGGCTTCCCACTGGGAAACCGGCGCCGACTGTACCTTGCGCGCACCGGCCTCCAGCCTGCTGAAACTGGCCATGAGCAAGGACAAGACTTCGGTCCTGCATGCTCCTGAAGTCGAACTCGACGGCGACAGCGGCGTGCTGCTGGAACTGGCGGCGATCCTTCAGGACCTTGAGCTGGACTGGGAGTACGAACTCTCGCGCTGGCTGGGACCAGTCGCCACGCAACTGCTTGGCGGTCACCTGCGCAGTCGCGCACGCTGGTATCAGCAAGGGTTCGCCAGCCTCAATCAGAACCTTGGCGAGTACCTGGCCGAAGAATCGCGCACCCTCGTCGGTCAGCGCGAAGCCGAAGCCCGTTTCAGTGAACTGGACCAGATCAAACTCGATCTGGAACGTCTCGAGGCGCGATTCGAGCGCCTTTCCCGATCCCTCGACCCAAGCGATAACGCATGAAGCTGCTTGCCGTCCGCCGTTTGTTGCGCATCCAGCGCGTTGTGATTCGCTACCGCCTCGATGACCTGCTGTTCGCCCTGCCACTGCCATGGTTTCTGCTGGCGCTGCGCTACGCCTTGCCGTGGCGCTGGTTCCCGCGCAAGACGCTGGACCTGAGCCGTGGCGCGCGATTGCGTCTGGCATTGCAGGACCTGGGACCGATTTTCATCAAGTTCGGGCAAATCCTGTCCACCCGCCGCGACTTGCTGCCGGAAGACATCGCCGATGAGCTGATGAAGCTGCAGGACCGCGTGCCGCCGTTCGACTCGCAAGTGTCGGTCAATCTGATCGAAGAACAGCTCGGCAAAAAGATCAGTGAAGTCTTCAGCCGCTTCGACGTCGAGCCGCTGGCCTCGGCCTCGGTGGCGCAAGTGCATGCCGCGCAGCTGAAAACCGGCGAAGAAGTGGTGGTCAAGGTCATCCGCCCGGGACTGAAACCGATCATCGCGCAGGATCTGGCGTGGCTGTTCATCCTCGCCCGCGCCGCCGAAAAACTCTCGGCCGACGCGCGCCTGCTGCACCCGGTGGACGTGGTCCAGGACTACGAAAAAACCATCTACGACGAACTCGACCTGCTGCGCGAAGCGGCCAACGCCAGCCAGTTGCGGCGTAACTTCGACGGCTCGGAGCTGCTCTACGTGCCGCAAGTCTATTGGGACTGGTGCCGGCCGAAAGTGCTGGTGATGGAGCGCATCTACGGCATTCAGGTCACCGACCTGACGACCCTGGCCGACCAGCGCACCGACATGAAAATGCTCGCTGAGCGCGGTGTCGAGATCTTCTTCACCCAGGTGTTCCGCGACAGCTTCTTCCATGCCGACATGCACCCCGGCAACATTTTCGTCAGCACCGTGAACCCGTGGAGCCCGCAGTACATTGCGATCGACTGCGGCATCGTCGGCAGCCTGACCCCGGAAGACCAGGACTACCTGGCGCGCAACCTGTTCGCGTTCTTCAAGCGTGATTACCGTCGCGTCGCGCAGCTGCACATCGATTCGGGCTGGGTACCGGCGGAAACCAAACTCAACGAATTCGAGGCGGCGATCCGCACCGTGTGCGAGCCGATCTTCGAAAAACCGTTAAAAGATATTTCCTTCGGTCAGGTGCTGATGCGCCTGTTCCAGACCGCCCGACGCTTCAACATGGAAGTGCAGCCGCAGCTCGTTTTGCTGCAAAAAACCCTGCTGAACATCGAAGGCCTGGGCCGTCAGTTGTACCCGGACCTCGATTTGTGGAACACCGCCCAGCCGTTCCTCGAACGCTGGATGCGTGAGCGCGTCAGCCCCAAAGCCTTGATCGGCAACGTGCAGAGCCAGTTCGAACAGCTGCCGCACCTGGCCAACATGGCCCGCGACCTGCTCGAGCGCATGTCCCAGCCCCACGCCTACGACCCGCCGCCACCGTGGCACCGCCGCAAGGACGATTGGCTGCTGCGACTGCTCGGCTGTGCGCACCTGGCCGGCGGCACCATACTCGCTGCCGGTGGGCCGCTGAACGAACTGGGTCATTGGCCGGCCGGGATCATGGTGGCCGTCGGCTTGTATCTGGTCGTTCGCCGATAGCCAGAGCTCCCGCGCGCTGGCACACTGTTTCAACGCCTGCCCGACTAATGAAGTGTCGGGCCCGCTGTCGGAGTCGAAGATGAAAAACTGGCTGGACGAGATCAAGTGGGACGCTGATGGCCTGGTGCCGGCGATTGCCCAGGATCACAAGACCGGGCGCGTCCTGATGATGGCCTGGATGAACCGTGAAGCGCTGGAACTGACCGCTGCCGAGAACCGCGCCATTTACTGGTCACGTTCCCGTGGCAAGCTGTGGCGCAAGGGCGAAGAGTCCGGCCACGTGCAAACCCTGCATGAGATGCGCCTGGACTGTGACGCCGACGTGATCATCCTGATGGTCGAGCAGATCGGCGACATCGCTTGCCATACCGGCCGTCAGAGCTGCTTCTACCGCGTCTTCGAGAACGGCGACTGGAAAACCGTCGACCCGGTTCTGAAAGACCCGCACGCTATCTATTCCGCAGGACACAGCCATGAGTGACACTCTGACCCGTCTGGCCGAAGTGCTGGAAGAGCGCAAAGGCGCCGCCGCCGACAGTTCGTATGTCGCCAGCCTGTACCACAAGGGCTTGAACAAGATTCTGGAAAAAGTCGGCGAAGAGTCGGTCGAAACCATCATTGCCGCCAAGGATGCCGCCATCAGCGGTGACTGCAGCGATGTGATCTACGAAACCGCCGATTTGTGGTTCCACAGCATGGTCATGCTCGCCCAACTGGGGCAGCATCCACAGGCTGTACTCGATGAACTGGACCGTCGTTTCGGTCTGTCCGGACACGCCGAGAAAGCCTCGCGTCCGTCCGCCTGAACAACTATTAGAGAGGAGCAGCGACATGGGCATTTTTGACTGGAAACACTGGATCGTCATCCTGGTTGTTGTCGTGCTGGTGTTCGGCACCAAGAAACTGAAAAACCTCGGCACTGACGTGGGTGAGTCGATCAAGGGCTTCAAGAAAGCCATGAACGACGACGAAAAGCCGGCCGACCCGGCAGCGACCCCGGTTCCGCCTGTTCAGCCACAGACCACGCAGTCCGTGAACCAGCCGCACACCATCGACGTGCAGGCGCAAAAAGTCGAAGAGCCGATCCGCAAAGACGTGTGAGCACTGACTAATGTTTGGTATCAGCTTCTCTGAACTGCTGCTCGTCGGCCTCGTGGCCCTGCTGGTGCTGGGTCCCGAGCGTTTGCCGGGTGCTGCGCGCACCGCCGGCCTGTGGGTCGGCCGTCTGAAGCGCAGCTTCAACGCGATCAAACAGGAAGTTGAACGTGAAATCGGTGCCGACGAGATTCGTCGGCAGCTGCACAACGAGCACATTCTGTCGCTGGAGCAGGAGGCGCGGAAGATTTTCACGCCGACTCAGCAGGAGGCTACGCCGGTTCAGCCGGTTGAGCCTGTGGCGGAGCAGACGATTCATGCTCCAGTCGCCGAGCCAACACCTGTGGTAGCGGCTGTCGAATCCGCGCCCGTTGTTGCAGCGCCCCCGGTTGAACCCGTTACGCCTGCGGCTGCGCCTGTTGCGCCGGCCCCTCATGACCCAACATTGCCGCCGCGAGCCCCATGAGCGATCTTCCCGAAAATGACCAGCACATGCCGCTGGTTTCGCACCTCACCGAGTTGCGTACCCGTCTGCTGCGTTGCGTAGCGGCGATCTTCATCATCTTCGCCGGGTTGTTTGCCTTCACCCAGCAGATCTACACCTTCGTCTCCACGCCGCTGCGCGCGTACCTGCCGGCCGGCGCGACGATGATCGCCACCGACGTGTCGTCGCCGTTCCTGACGCCACTGAAGTTGACCATGATGGTCTCGCTGTTCCTGGCGATCCCGGTGATCCTGCATCAGATCTGGGGCTTCATCGCACCGGGCCTGTACAAGCATGAGAAACGCATTGCGGTGCCGCTGCTGGTGTCCAGCATCCTCCTGTTCTATACCGGCATGGCGTTCGCCTATTACCTGGTGTTCCCATTGATCTTCAAATTCTTCGCCGCCGCCACCCCGGCCGGCGTGGAAATGATGACCGACATCACCAGCTACCTCGATTTCGTCATGACGCTGTTCTTCGCCTTCGGCGTGGCGTTTGAAATTCCGGTGGCCGTGGTGCTGCTGGTGTGGATCGGCGTGGTCGACGTCAAATACCTGAAGAAGATCCGCCCGTACGTGGTCATCGGTTGCTTCGTGGTCGGCATGATCCTGACGCCACCGGACATCTTCTCGCAGACACTGTTGGCCGTACCGATGTGGCTGCTGTTTGAAATTGGCATCCTGTTCGGCAGCCTGGTCAGCAAGCGCGGCGAGCACCCTGACGACCAACCGGCCGACGATCACAACGACCAGCCGCCAGCGACTCAACCGTGAACCTGCTGCTGCTCGAAGAGGCCGATTTCATTGCGGCCGACCGGGCGATCCTGCGCGATCGCCGGTTGACGCACATGCAGGAAGTCCACCGCTCCGTTGTCGGCGACAGCCTGCGGGTCGGGCGCATCGGCGGACTGATGGGCTCGGCCGAACTGCTGCGCCTGGACGCCGATGAAGCCGAACTGCGCGTCACGCTCGACCAGCCACCTCCGGCCAAGCTGCCGCTGACCCTGGTGCTGGCCCTGCCGCGGCCGAAAATGCTCCGTAGGGTGTTTCAGACCGTGGCGGCCATGGGTGTGCCACGAATCATTCTGGTGAACAGCTATCGCGTCGAGAAGAGCTTCTGGCAAACGCCGTTCCTGGAGCCCGAGGCGATTCGCGAGCAACTGATCCTCGGCCTCGAACAGGCCCGAGACAGCGTGCTGCCGGAAATCGTCATCGAGAAACGCTTCAAGCCATTCGTCGAGGACCGTCTGCCGGCGATTACCGACGGCACCCTCGGCCTGGTCGGCCACCCTGGCCATTACCCGCCCTGCCCTCGCGGCCTGGACGAACCGGTGACCCTGGCCATCGGCCCCGAAGGCGGCTGGATTCCCTACGAAATCGACCTGCTGGGCAAGGCCGGCCTGCAACCGGTGCAGCTCGGCGACCGCATCCTGCGGGTCGAAACCGCCGTCACTGCACTGCTCGCCCGCCTCTTCTAATCCCTATAGATTCCCGGCTGCCTGCCGATACAGTCCCCATAAAACCAACGAATGGTTCGAGGGAGTTGCAGCATGTACCGATGGCTAGCCGAGAAATTGGGGAACGTCAGCGTCAATCGCAAACTGGGTGTCGGCTTCGGTCTGGTGCTGCTGCTTACCTTGTTGATCACTTTCACCGGCTGGACCGGCCTGAGCGGTGTGATGAGTCGTGGCGATAAGCTGGGGTTTATTGCCAGCCTCAATGACCTGACCAAAGACCTGCGCCTGGCCCGTCTGGATTACGAAATGCGTCGTGGCGAACAAGGCCCCGGTGCGGTCAACGACCTGCTCGGCCAACTCGATACCGGCCTGAAAACCGCGCGCACGTTGATCGAACAACCGGCCGACGTGGCCATGATCGACCAGCAACTGGCCGCCGTCAGTGAGTACAAACAAGCCTTCACCGCCATGACCCAGGCCGGCGCCAACCGCGAAGACGCCCGCGGCAAACTCGGCGCCACCGCCGACAACGCCGTGGCCCGTGTCGCCGAAGTCGAAAAATCCATGCTGCAAGGTGACAGCGTCGCCGATTTCAACAGCGTCATCGACCTGAGCAAACTGATCCAGCAAGCGCGCTTCCAGGTTCGCGGTTATACCTACAGCGGCAAAACCGAGGCCGAGCAACCAGCGCTGGACGCCATCGACAACGCGTTGAAAAACCTCGAAAGCCTGCCCTCCAAACTGCCGGAACAGCACATTGCCAACCTGCAGCAGGCGACTGACTCGCTCAAGGCCTATCGCGCCGCCGTCAGCCAGTTCCGCGACTCTCAGGTTGCCAGCGCCGCGGCCCTCCAACGCATGGCCGTACAAGGCGACATCCTGCTCGACGTCAGCAAAAAACTCACCGTGTCGCAAACCATCGTCCGAGACACCGACGCCGCGCACGCCAAAAACCTCCTGCTGCTGGCCACCGTCCTGGCGCTGGCCTTCGGCCTGCTTGCCGCGTGGGCGATCACTCGCCAGATCGTGATCCCCCTGAGCCAGACCCTCAAAGTGGCGGAGCGTGTTGCTGCCGGCGACCTGACCCAAAACCTTATCTCTGAGCGTCAGGACGAACTCGGTCAGCTACAGCGCGCCATGCAGAGCATGACCCTGGGCCTGCGCGAGTTGATCGGCGGCATCAGTGACGGCGTCACGCAAATCGCCAGCGCTGCCGAAGAGCTGTCGGCAGTCACTGAGCAGACCAGCGCCGGGGTCAACAGCCAGAAGGTCGAGACCGACCAGGTGGCCACCGCCATGAACGAAATGACCGCCACCGTGCAGGAAGTCGCGCGTAACGCCGAAGAAGCCTCCGAAGCCGCCGTCGCTGCCGACCAGCAGGCCCGCGAAGGTGACAAAGTAGTTGGCGAAGCCATCGCCCAGATCGAGCGACTGGCCAAAGAAGTCGGCAATTCCACCGAGGCCATGGGTCATCTCAAACGCGAAAGCGACAAGATTGGCAGCGTGCTCGACGTGATCAAATCCGTAGCCCAGCAAACCAACCTGCTGGCCCTCAACGCCGCCATCGAAGCCGCGCGTGCCGGTGAGGCCGGACGTGGTTTTGCGGTGGTCGCCGACGAAGTCCGCAGCCTGGCCCAGCGCACCCAGAAGTCCACCGAAGAAATCGAAGAGCTGATCGTCGGCCTGCAAACCGGCACCCAGCAAGTGGCGACCATCATGGACAACAGCCGCAGCCTGACCGACAGCAGCGTCGAACTGACCCGCCGCGCCGGCGGCTCGCTGGAAAGCATTACCCGCACCGTCTCGGCGATTCAGTCAATGAACCAGCAGATTGCTGCAGCGGCCGAGCAGCAGAGCGCGGTGGCTGAAGAGATCAACCGTAGCGTGCTGAACGTGCGCGATGTGTCCGAGCAGACCTCGGCTGCCAGTGAAGAAACCGCGGCGTCCAGCGTTGAGCTGGCACGGTTGGGGACGCATCTGCAGATGCTGGTGGGGCGGTTCAAGGTTTAAGGTGATGCGAGTGCCTCGATTCGCTTGGAACCGGGGGGATGCATTCGCGAGCAAGCCCGCTCCCACAGTAGATTTTCGGTGAACACATTTCTTGTGCCCAACCAGATCCACTGTGGGAGCGGGCTTGCTCGCGAAAGCGGTCTGACAAACGCTGAAGTTAGAGAACCTGCCGCAAGAAGGCCTGCGCTCGCGGATCCTTCGGCGCATCGAAGAATTCGGCCGGTGAAGCGTCTTCCAGCAATTTGCCGTGATCGAAGAACAGCACCCGATCCGCCACTTCCCGGGCGAAGCCCATTTCGTGGGTGACACAAACCATGGTCATGCCTTCCACCGCCAGGGTTTTCATCACGTCCAGCACTTCGCCGACCATTTCCGGGTCGAGCGCCGAGGTCGGCTCATCGAACAGCATGACCTTCGGCTCCATGGCCAATGCCCGGGCGATGGCCACTCGCTGTTGCTGACCGCCGGAAAGACGCGACGGAAACTCGTTGGCCTTCTGTGCAATACCAACCTTCTCCAGCAACGCCAAGGCCTTGGCCTCGCGCTCCTTCTTGCCGCGCTTGCGCACGACTTTCTGGGCCAGGCAGAGGTTTTCCAGCACGGTCATGTGCGGGAACAGGTTGAAATGCTGGAACACCATGCCGACTTCACGGCGATAGGCATTCACATCGGTTTTCGGGTCGGCGAGTTGCAAGCCGTCGATGCTCACCGAGCCCGAGTCGAACTCTTCCAGGCCGTTGAGGCAGCGCAGGAAAGTCGACTTGCCGGAACCGGACGGACCGATCACCACCAGCACTTCGCCCTTGGCCACGTGCGTCGAGACGTTATCCACCGCGCGAACCACGTGGCCGCGGGTGTCGAAAACTTTTACCAGATCGCGGACTTCAATCACTTTGCGCGAGCCTCCGCTCAAGCCGGCTGGCGATTTTCGACAGCGGCAGGTTGATCAACAGGTACAGACCGGCCACGCAGAACAGGATTTCGAACGGCGAGAACGAGGTGGTGATGACTTCGCGACCGCTTTTGAGCAGCTCGGTAATGGCGATCACCGACACCAGCGAGGTGTCCTTGACCAGACTGATGAACTGACCGGCCAGCGGTGGCAGCACTCGTTTGAACGCTTGCGGCAGCACCACGTGGCGCATCGACTGACCGGCGCTCAGACCCAGGGAGCGCGCGGCTTCGTTCTGGCCACGGGCGATGGATTGCACGCCGGAACGGATGATTTCCGCCACATAAGCGCCGGTGAACAGCGACAGCGCGGCGATACCGGCGAACTCCCGGGAGAGGTTCATCACGGTGCCGATGAAGAAGTAGAAGATGAAGATCTGCACCAGCAGCGGCGTACCGCGGACCAGTTCGACGTAGACCGTCGAGAGATCGCGCAGGGTCGGGTTGTTCGACAGTCGGCACAGGCCCGTGGCGAGGCCGATCAGCAGACCGAGCACTCCTGAAACCACGGACAACCACAAGGTGGTCCAGAGCCCCCACATCAGCGGTCCGGCGGCCCAATGGCGGGTCACGCCGATCACGTCGCCTTCGGCCACGTCATCACCTTGGGCGACTTGCAGGCTGTTGTCGTCGACGGTCAGGTGCTGCTCGACGCCGGCATCATTGCGAAGGGTGACTTCAGCCTTGTCGCCCTTGCGCACCAGTTCGCTGACGGTGGAGATATCGGCGGCACGCTGGGATTCTTCGGCGTGGTAGGCGAAGTATTGCGGCACACGGTTCCAGCGCCATTCGTAGGACATCAGCGAGGTGGCGTAATACAACGCGCCGGCCAGGCCGATCAGCAGCAGCACGGTTAACACGTGCCACGGCCATTGGGCTTTTTTCTGTTTCATTGAGTCTTAAAGTTCCGAATTCTGTGTCGCCAAGGACGGCGCCATCGCGAGCAAGCTCGCTCCCACAGGGTCTGTGCCGGACACAATGATTGTGTTCACACTGATCAACTGTGGGAGCGAGCCTGCTCGCGATTGGGGCGACGCGGTCTGTCTGACCGAGCCTTATTCCATGTCCTTGAGCCAAGCGGTGTCTTTGAACCACTTGTCATGGATGCGGTCGTAGGTGCCGTCTTCGTGGATCTGGCGCAGGAAGTTATTGATGAAGTTGATGCTGTCGTAGTCACCCTTCTTCAGACCGAAGGCCAGCGGTTCGTAGGTGAACGGCTTGTCGAGGAACACCAGTTTGCCGGCACCGACCTTGTTCACGGCCACGACGTTGTAAGGCGCGTCGTAGATGAAGGCGTCGGCCTTGCCGTTGACCACGTCGAGCACGGCTTCCTGCTCGTTGTCGTAGCCATGGTAGTTGGCTTTGGAGATGAGCTTTTTGGCCACCATCTCGCCGGTGGTGCCGAGCTTGGAAGTGATGCGGTAGTCGGCGGTGTTCAGGTCTTTATAGGACTTGATGGTGCCTTCCAGCTCCTTACGGATCAGCAGGGTCTGGCCCACCACGATGAACGGTTCGCTGAAGTTCAGGCGCAGGTTGCGTTCCTGGGTCAGGGTCATGCCGCTGCCGATCATGTCGAACTTGTCGGTGAGCAAGGCCGGGATGATGCCGTCGTAGCCGGTGGAAACTATCTCCAGCTTGACGCCCATGGCCTTGGTCATGGCTTTGAGGATGTCGACTTCGAAGCCGATGATCTCGCCGCGCTTATTGGTCATTTCGAACGGCATGTAGGTCGGGTCCATGCCGACTTTCAGCGTGCCGCGCTTGACCGCGTCATCGATGGCACCGGCCTGCGCCGTGTTGACTGCAACCAATGCCGTGACGCCGACCAGCAGCATCGAGAGATACTTCTTCATCATCAAGTCCCCAAAACTATCGCGTTGTGAGGCGCGCAAACTGCGGATTTCCCTTGGAAAACCGGCAGATACGAACAGAAAGTTGTCCGGGCGCACCAATTCGGGGACGGATGCTAACGCACTCGTTCGTTTGCACAAGGGTTTGGTTGGGATTTGTTGTGAATTCAAGAGCCACCCCTCACCCCAGCCCTCTCCCCACGGGGGAGAGGGGGAAAGGGAGCCGATCGGGGACGTTTCAAAACCTGAGTTCGACTCGATATTTCAGGTCGTTGTAACTCTAAGAACAACTCGGTCAGTCCCCTCTCCCCTCGGGAGAGGGCTAGGGTGAGGGGTGGATCTGAGGGTTGATCCAAATTCATGCCCCACCACAAACAAAAAACCCCGCTAATTTAGCGGGGTTTTTTGTCAGGCCAACTGAGGCTGCACACTCAGCGGCTTGAGCGGCAACAGCGGCGCATGGGGATCGGCTTTCACCGATTTACGCCACGCCTCCAGCCACTCGGGGTGAGCTTCGTTCCAGATCTGCTCATGCAGACGACCCAGTGCTACCGGGTCACTGAGCAGTTGCACGCGCTCATTGTTGTTCAGCCCCTCAGGCCCGGCTTTCAGCGCATGACGCACCCGTTCGACCCGCAGCCACTCAATCGGCTCGGCCTCACGGTGACGGGACGTCGCCAGCGAGCACGCCAAGGCGTTCTGCTGTGGATCGACCACTGCCCGGACGAACCCGTCGTTCAGCGCATGCCAACGGTTTTCGTGGGTGTACTGGTCGGTCGCCAGCAACGCCTGTGGCGGATTGTATTCCTCAGGGATCAGGAACAGGCTTTCGTCACGGGACTTGAGGCCCAGGCCAACTCGACTGGAGATCACCGACACCGGAATCGACAGCATCAACGAACCGACGATCGGCACCAGCCACCAGAGGAAGCTCGGGTTCAGCCAGATCACCAACAGGGCCCAGAAGAAGCCCAGCAAGGTTTGCGGACCGTGGCGCTTGACCGCTTCGCTCCATGGCGTGGAGTCGTCGTCACGTTGCGGCGAGTTCCAGGTCGCGGCCCAGCCGAGGAACGCGGCGAGCACGAAGCGGGTGTGGAAAATCATCCGTACCGGCGCCAGCAGCATGGAGAACAGCATCTCCAGCAGCATCGACAACGTCACCTTGAACTTGCCACCGAACTCTTTCGCGCCCTTGGCCCAGATCAGGATGATGCTCAACAACTTCGGCAGGAACAGCAGCACGACGGTGGTCGAGAACAGCGCGATCGCCTTGTCCGGGTGCCATTGTGGCCACAACGGATACAGCTGACGTGGCTCAAGGAAGTACTGCGGCTCCATCAGCGTGTTGACCGCCAGCAGCGCCGTCGACAGCACGAGGAAGAAGAACCACAACGGCGCCGACAGGTAAGACATCACGCCCGTCAGGAACACCGCACGGTGCACCGGGTGCATGCCTTTAACCAGGAACAACCGGAAGTTCATCAGGTTGCCGTGACACCAGCGACGGTCACGCTTGAGTTCGTCCAGCAGGTTCGGCGGCAATTCTTCGTAGCTGCCCGGCAAGTCGTAGGCAATCCACACGCCCCAGCCGGCACGGCGCATCAGCGCCGCTTCAACGAAGTCGTGGGACAGAATTGCACCGGCGAATGCGCCTTTACCGGGCAACGGCGCCAGGGCGCAGTGCTCGATGAACGGCTTCATGCGGATGATCGCGTTGTGGCCCCAGTAGTGGGATTCGCCCAACTGCCAGAAGTGCAGACCGGCGGTAAACAGTGGACCGTACACGCGGGTGGCGAACTGCTGCATGCGTGCATACAGCGTGTCCATGCCAGACGCGCGCGGCGCGGTCTGGATGATCCCGGCGTCCGGGGTGGCTTCCATCAAGCGCACCAGACTGGTCAGGCAATCGCCGCTCATCACGGAGTCCGCGTCGAGCACGACCATGTACTTGTAATCACCGCCCCAACGACGGCAGAAGTCGTCGAGGTTGCCGCTTTTACGCTTGACGCGACGGCGACGGCGGCGATAGAAGATCTTGCCGAAGCCCTTGGCTTCACGGCAGACGTCCAGCCAGGCCTGTTGCTCGGCGACGCAGATATCGGCGTCGTTACTGTCGCTGAGGACAAAGAAGTCGAAGCGATCCAGGTTGCCCGTGGCCGCAACCGACTCGAAGGTCGCCCGCAAACCGGCAAACACCCGTGGCACGTCTTCGTTGCAGATCGGCATCACCAGTGCGGTGCGCGCGTCCGTAGGAATCGGCTCGTTACCTGCGCTTTTACCGGAAATGCGGTACTTGTCGTGACCGGTGAGCAACTCGAGGAAGCCCATCAACGCGGTCCAGAAACCGGCCGACACCCAGCAGAACAGAATCCCGAACAAGATCAGGATGCTGGTTTGCAGTGCATACGGCAGCACTTGCGTGGCGGTCTGCGACAGCGGTTGATGCAGCACTTCGTTCAAGTCGACGAACGACCAGCCCTGGTACGGCATGATGCCTTTCATGTACCAGCCGGCGACGATGGTCTGGCCGAGCATCAGCACCAGCAGAATGTAGCGGCGGATCGAACCGACGGTGCGCCAGCGAGCAGCCGGCAACACACGCTCATCCTTCGGCGGGGCCGGCGGATTGGTGCGACCGGTCAGACGACGCCAGCCACGCACCAGAATGTTGGTGCGCCACGGCTCCGGCACGACTTTGGTCCGACGAATCGGCGGGGTTGCCCGCAGGCAAACACGGCCGCTGGCGTCGAGCACCAGCATTTCAGCGTCGGCCAATTCTTCGGCGGTGTTCAGCGTCAAACGACGCCCCACCGAAGCTTGAGCAGCCTCGGTCGGCGCGTCGAACGTCGAGGACGAAAGGCGCTCATGCAATTCGCTGAAAGACTGGCAGCCCGCGAGTTCCGCGCGCTGCTCGTCGGTCATCGGCAGATGCGCCAGATACTCGGCAAGAGTCTCTGGCTGTACTTGAGAATTACTCATCGGCAGGCAACTGGTAGCTCCAGGTCTCGGTCAGGACTTCTTCAGTCGGTGCCGATTCCGGTGTGGCTGGGGCCGCTTCGGCAGCGACTGGCTGCTTGGCGTCTTTGTTGTCCTTGTCCTTGGAATCTGCGGCTGGCTTGGCTTCGACCTTCTTGGCTTCAACCTGCTTGGCCTCAGCTTGCTTGGTTTCCTTGGCTTCCTTGGCTTCCTTGTCCAGCTTCTCCTGCTGCCGAGCGGCAATCTTGTCAGCCTTGGCGACGGAAGAATTGGATGCCGGATACGATGTTTTGGCCAGGTCGGCAGTCACGATGTTCTTGACCAGTGCAGCACGCATCTCGGTAGGCTTGCCCGGATCCTTGATTTTCATCCGCAGCGTCAGGCGCCAGCCCTTGGTTTCAGGGTTGTAACGCACGCTGTTCTCGACCAGCTCGGCATTCTCGCCAACGCTGACCTGGCTACGAACGTCCGTATCATCCGGCAATGCCGCAAGGGACGGGCCTTCGAAGTCCACCAGATAAGCAACGCTACCGTCCGGCTGACGGATCAGGTTGGACTGTTTCACGTCACCCGTAGAACGCAGGGTCTGTTGAACCCAGGCGCTGTCCGGTGCGTGAAGCGCGGCTTCGTCGATGGTCCAGTGCATGCGATAAGCGACGTCCAGCGGTTGGCCAGGCTCAGGCAGTTTTTCCGGACTCCAGAACGCAACGATATTGTCGTTGGTTTCGTCGGCAGTCGGAATCTCTACCAGATCGACGGAGCCCTTGCCCCAATCGCCCCTTGGTTCGATCCAGGCACTTGGGCGCTTGTCGTAGCGGTCGTCGAGGTCTTCGTAGTGGCTGAAGTCGCGGCCACGTTGCAGCAGGCCGAAACCGCGCGGGTTCTCGATCGAGAAGTTGCTCACCGCCAGGTGTTTCGGGTTGTTCAGTGGGCGCCAGATCCACTCGCCGTTGCCGGCATGGATCGACAGACCGCTGGAATCGTGCAGTTCGCGACGATAGTTCAGCACTTTCGACGGCTGATTGGCGCCGAACAGGAACATGCTCGTCAGCGGCGCAACGCCAAGCTTGGTGACCTTGTCACGCAGGAACATCTGGGCCTTGACGTCGACAACGGTGTCGCTGCCCGGACGCAGGGTCAGGCGATAGGCACCGGTAGCGCGTGGCGAATCCAGCAGGGCGAAGATCACCAGGTGCTTGTCACCCGGTTTTGGCTGTTGAATCCAGAACTCGGTGAAACGCGGGAATTCTTCGCCGGACGGCAACGCGGTATCGATGGCCATGCCGCGAGCGGACAAGCCATAGGTGTGACCCTTGCCAACAACGCGGAAGTAACTCGCGCCGAGCATGGTCATGATTTCGTCTTGCTTGTCAGCCTTGTTGATCGGGTACAGCACACGGAAACCGGCATAACCCAGTTGTTCGGTGGCTTTCGGATCGAACTTCACGTCGCCGAAATCGAAACGACTTGGGTCGTATTTGATCTCTTCGACGGTGTTAGCTGTGATTTCGTTGATTTTCACCGGCGTATCGAAATGCATACCCTGGTGATAGAACGACAGCTTGAACGGGGTTTTCTGATCGGCCCACTCGGCTTTTTCGGTCAGGAAACGAATTTTTTGATAGTCCGCGAATTTCATCTCGCGGAACTCGTTCGGCAGGTTACTGCGCGGAGCTTCGTATTTCTGCCCGGCCAGCTCTTTTGCCTTGACCGATACATCATCCAGATTGAATGCCCAAAGCTGACCGGCGCTGAGCAGGCAGAGCAGTGCAGAGCCCGCTACCAGAGCGCTTCGTAACCGTTTGGCAGACAATTTTGCATTACAGGGACTAACAATCACGAGCAACCCTCGCCGAAAACAGATCAAAAAACCAACGGCCAGTTAAAGTGCCTGTGGGGTGTTCGGCATGAAAAAACCGACCCTACAGACCACTCTTGCCAAGTTGGCGAGCATTGTTCCGACTCCTATGGGGCTAAATGATTCCCCAAGAGGTCCAGGACAAGTCTCTACCTAAGTCAAAATGGACCAACGAACGCTGATCCCCGTAGCGCGCGATTATCTAGTAGGCCGCGTTACAACGCATCAGGGGCAGCAAAGTATTTATCGCGAAAAACCCCTGTTTTCAGTCGAAAAGCCCTTAAAAACATGTTTCAAGGGCTTTCAGGTCTGTAACAGGAAGGTTACCGGGCCGTCGTTGACCAGGTGCACCTGCATATCCGCGCCGAATCTACCTGATGCCACAGTGCCATGCACCTGTTTCGCTTTGCCTAATAGATAGTCGAAAAGTTCCTCGCCCAGGGCCGGAGGGGCAGCGGTCGAAAAACTCGGGCGCAACCCGCTCTTGGTATCGGCGGCCAGGGTGAACTGTGAGACCAGCAGCAACCCACCGCCTACATCCGCCAGGGACAGATTCATCTTGCCCTCAGCGTCACTGAACACACGATAGTTAAGCAGTTTCTGCAGAAGTTTGTCGGCGCTGGCCCGAGTATCCTCGGGCTCGACCGCCACCAGCACCAGCAATCCCTGATCGACGGCGCCAACCACCTCCCCCGCTACCTCGACTCGCGCGCCACGCACGCGTTGCAGCAGGCCCTTCATGCTTCTTCAGGGGCCAGGTCGAGCAGACGATGGGCCATCTGATCGGCGGCGCGAACCAGTGCGTCAGTAATGCCAGGTTCGGAGGCGGCGTGGCCGGCGTCACGGATCACCTGCAATTCACTGTTCGGCCAGTTCTGATGAAGTTCCCAGGCGTTATCCAGCGGGCAGATCACGTCGTAGCGGCCATGGACGATCACGCCAGGCAAATGGGCGATCTTGCCCATGTCGCGGATCAGCTGGTTGGGCTCAAGGAACGCATTGTTGGTGAAGTAGTGACATTCGATGCGGGCGATGGACAACGCGCGCTGTGGCTCGGAGAAACGATCGACCACCATCGGGTTCGGGCGCAGGGTGGCAGTCCGGCCTTCCCAGGTGGACCAGGCCTTGGCCGCGTGCATCTGGGCAATCTGATCGTTGCCGATCAGGCGCTTGTGGAAAGCCGAGAGCAAGTCTTCGCGCTCGTCCAGCGGGATTGGCGCGATGTAGTCCTGCCAGTAATCGGGGAACAGACGACTGGCGCCACACTGGTAGAACCACTCGATTTCCTGCGGACGGCAAAGAAAAATCCCGCGCAGAATCAGACCGTGTACACGCTCCGGGTGGGTTTGCGCGTAGGCCAATGCCAGGGTCGAACCCCACGAACCGCCGAACAACACCCACTTATCGATGCCAAGGTGCTGGCGAATCCGCTCAAGGTCGGCGACCAGATCCCAGGTGGTGTTGTTTTCCAGGCTGGCGTGGGGCGTGGAACGACCACAACCGCGCTGGTCGAAGGTCACAATGCGATACAGGTTTGGATCGAAAAACCGACGGCTCTGGGCATCACACCCGGCGCCGGGGCCGCCGTGGATGAATACAACCGGCAAACCTTCCGGCGAACCGCTTTCGTCGACATACAGCGTGTGGGTTTCATCGACGGCCAGATCGTGCCGGGCGTGGGGTTTGATCTGCGGGTACAAAGTCTGCATTGCGCGCTCCGTAAGGGGTCGAGGTCATCCCTGGGGGGACTTCTATTATTCTGCCGTCCGGCATCATAAACCCGAATTACGCCAATGAGCATGCCTTGCAGAGTCAGAGTTTTTCAGCCGGTTTTTTCAGACAAATAGCCGAGCAGCGTTTCATAGAGTGCGTCGACCTCGGCGACCTGCCCCCGAGCCCGCAAACAGCCGTGAACCAACCCCTCCCCGTAATAAAGCGTCGCAGCCACGCCTGCTGCGTTCAATCGCTCGGCGTACAGCACGCCGTCATCGCGCAGCGGGTCGAATTGCGCCACGGCGATCAAGGCCGGCGGCAACCCACTGAAATCCTCGGCGAGCAACGGCATCGCGTAGGCACTTGGCTGTCCAGTGCCGCGCAAGTACAGGGCGTGATAACAGTCCAGATCGCTGCTGCTGAGCAAGGGAGCATCGACGCATTCACTGCGCGACGGCAATCGGTGATCACCGCCCAGCCCCGGATAAATCAGCACCTGAGCCGCCGGCAATGGCTCGCCCGCATCGCGCAAGGCCAGACACAACGCAGCCGCAAGGTTGCCACCGGCGCTGTCCCCGGCCACCAGCGTTCGTTCAGGGTCGAGCCGGAATGGCCCGGTCCGTAGCGCGCGCCAGACACCCAGGCAATCCTCAAACGCCTCCGGAAACGGATATTCCGGCGCCAATCGATAATCGACCGCGATCACCAGCACGCCGAGTGTCGACGCCAGTTCGGCGCAGATGAAGTCGTGGGAGTCCAAGTCCCCCACTACCCACCCGCCGCCGTGCAGATACACGATGCACGGGCAACCGCTGGTCGGCGGCGAAACCGGCGGTTGATAAGACCGCACTGGTACGCCGGCCAATTCAAAGTCGACCACGTAAAGCCCGGCGGGACGCGACGGGGTGAACGCCCGGCACATGTCGCTGTAAGCCTGGCGCAAACCACCGAGGCTGCTGTCGGTGCTGTTGAAGCTGACGGTTTTCTCGACGAAAGCCGTCATTTGCTCGGATAACGGATAGGAACTCATAAAGGCTTCAAACTGGCCTGAACGGTCGCCACGCCATCCTTGCCATCAAAACTGCTGACACCGGCGAGCCAGCGCTGCAGATCCTCGGGATGATCACGCAGCCATTGTTTGGCAACGTCCTGCGGCGTTTTACGCTCCATGATCGGCACCATCAACTGGCTTTCCTGGGCGGCGGTGAAGGTCAGGTTTTCCAGCAGACGGTTTACGTTCGGGCAGCGCTGGGCGTAGTCCGGGGCGGTCACGGTGGAGACTGTGGCGGCGCCCTCGTTCGGGCCGTAAACGTCTTCGCTGCCGGTCAGGTAGGCGATTTTCATGTTGATGTTCATCGGGTGCGGGGTCCAGCCGACGAACACCACGAATTCCTTGCGATTCACCGCCCGCTGAACGGCGGCAAGCATGCCGGCCTCACCCGATTCGATCAGCTTGAAATCCTTCAAGCCAAATTGATTGGTCTCGATCATGGTTTTGATGGTGGTGTTGGCGCCGCTGCCCGGCTCGATGCCGTAGATCTTGCCGCCGAGTTGATCCTTGAATTTGGCGATGTCGGCGAAGGTTTTCAGGCCCGCTTCGGCGACATACTCAGGTACGGCGAGCGTTGCCTGAGCATCGGCCAGGCTCGGTTTTTCCATGACCTTCACCTGATTGGCGGCCACAAATGGCGCGATGTTTTTGTCCATCGCCGGTTTCCAGTAACCAAGGAAGATGTCGAGGCGCTTGTCGCGGATGCCGGCGAAGATGATTTGCTGCACGGCGCTGGTTTGCTTGCTTTCGTAACCGAGGCCGTTGAGCAGTACGTCAGCCATGCCACTGGTGGCGATCACGTCGGTCCAGTTGACCACGCCCATGCGCACGGCCTTGCAGGAAGCGTCGTCACTGGCCAGGACGCTGGTGCTCAGCAGAGCAGTGCCGCAGAGGATTGAGAGACAGCGGGTGAACAGTCTTTTCATCGGGATGATCTCGTGCGGCAGCGGATTATTGTGGGCCCGGTGTCTTCATGCACCGTGCCCAGAACATTACGCAGCCACGCGAGGCCAAAAGCGAACTGTAGCGACCGTGTTTTGCACGGTGGCGACCGTCAGAGATGCTTTACCTGTGGGAGCGAGCTTGCTCGCGATGAGGCCATAACATTCAACATTGATGTTGCATGTCAGTCCGCCATCGCGAGCAAGCTCGCTCCCACAGGGTTATGCGTCAGGCTTTAACGTTTGTAGTTTTTCTCGCCCCAGGTCAGCAGCCCTTGCAGCAATTCCTTGAGCACCACCTGAGTCGGCGCCGCCAGGTCCGGGCGATAACGGAACGGCTCGAACTCTTCCATGTACGTGCACTGGCCCAACTCCAGTTGCACGGCATGGATGTTCTCGGCCGGATTGCCGTAATGCCGGGTGATGTGGCCGCCTTTGAAACGACCGTTCAGCACATGGCTGTAATCGCCGTGGCGCGCGCAGATGGCTTCCAGCTGAGTGGCCAACTGTGGATCGCAACTGGCGCCGTTGAAGGTGCCGAGGTTGAAGTCCGGCAGTTTGCCGTCGAACAGGTGCGGGATGATCGAACGGATCGAGTGCGCATCGAACAGCAATGCGTAGCCAAACTCGGCTTTCAGTCGCGCCAGCTCGTTTTGCAACGTGCTGTGGTACGGCGTCCAGATCTGCTCCAGGTAAGTCGCGCGTTCTGCGGCCGATGGCTCATGCCCTTCGCGGAACAACGGAATGCCGTCGAACAGCGTCGCCGGGTACAGGCCGGTGGTGGCGCCGACATACAAAGGCTTGTCGTCAGACGGTCGATTCAGGTCGATGACAAAACGCGAGTACTCGGCGGCCAAGGTGCTGGCGCCCAGCTCGGCAGCAAATTCGTAAAGCTGCGGAATGTGCCAGTCAGTGTCCGGCAGGCTTTTCGCGTCGGGGATCAACCCGGCTTCGACCGTCGGGGTCAGGCGCAGGCCGGCGTGGGGCATGCTGATCAGCAGCGGTACGCGACCTTGTTTGAAGTTCAGAACCTTATCCACAACTGTTCTCCTAAATGCTCACTTCAACGCCGTGACGCACGACGCGTTTTTCCAGGTCACCGCCCAGCCAGTACGACAGATCAGCCGGACGATCGATTTGCCAGGCGACGAAATCTGCACACTTGCCGACTTCCAGCGAACCGTGGGTTTCAGCCATGCCCAGCGCGGTGGCGGCATGAATCGTTGCACCCGCCAAGGCTTCTTCCGGGGTCATGCGGAAACAGGTGCACGCCATGTTCAGCATCAAACGCAACGACAGCGCCGGTGAGGTGCCTGGGTTGAGGTCGCTGGCGATGGCGATTTTCACGCCGTGCTTTCGCAAAGCCTCCATCGGCGGCAATTGGGTTTCCCGCAGGAAGTAGAAGGCGCCGGGCAGTAACACCGCGACGGTGCCGGACTTGGCCATGGCGATGGCGTCGTCTTCGGTCATGAATTCCAGGTGATCCGCCGACAGTGCGTGGTAACGCGCCGCCAGACTCGAACCATGCAACGACGACAACTGTTCGGCGTGCAGCTTCACCGGCAAGCCGAGTTTCTGCGCGGTGATGAACACCCGCTCGACCTGCGCCGGCGAAAACGCCAGGTATTCGCAGAACGCGTCCACCGCATCCACCAGCCCTTCGGCGGCCAGGGCCGGGAGCATCTCGGCGCAGATGTGATCGATGTAGTCGTCGGCACGGTCCGCGTATTCGGGCGGCAACGCGTGAGCGGCCAGGCAGGTGCTGCGCACGCCGACCGGCAATTCAGCGCCGAGACGGCGGATGACCCGCAGGATCTTGCGTTCGCTGGCCAGGTCCAGGCCGTAGCCGGATTTCATTTCGACCGTGGTCACGCCGTCGCGCATCAGGCTCTTCAGACGCTTGACGGCGCTGGCGAACAGCTCGTCTTCAGTGGCCGCGCGAGTGGCGCGCACGGTGCTGGCGATGCCACCCCCGGCCGCTGCGATTTCTGCATAGCTGACGCCTTGCAGACGCTGTTCGAATTCACCGCTGCGGTTACCGCCGAACACCGTGTGGGTGTGGCAGTCGATCAGGCCCGGCGTCACCCAGGCCCCTTTAAGATCATTGACTGCCGGGTACTCGCCCGACGGCAGTTCAGCGCGTGGGCCGATCCACTCAATGTGCGCTCCTGACGTCACGATGGCCGCATCCTCGATGATCGAGTAGGCGCCTTGCGCCATGGTTGCGACGTGGCAGTGTTGCCAGAGAGTTTTCATCCGTGGCCTCCGTTAGGTTATCGATGAGAAAAAGAGGGTTCCCGCTCCACCGGTACTGCCTTGCCTGCCGCCGGTTTCACCCACGTCAGGTAGGCCAGCACCAGCAATACAATCCACACCACGCCGACGATCAGAGCCGCCTGGGTGTCCGGGAAATAGCCCAGCACGCCAAAGATGAACAGCATGAAGGCAATCGCCGCCATTGGCGCATAGGGCCAGAACGGCACCGGGAATTTCAGTTGGGCGACTTGCTCGGCACTCATGGAGCGACGCATGGCCACTTGGGTGAACAAAATCATCAACCAGACCCATACAGTGGCGAAGGTCGCGATAGAGGCGATCAACAGAAATACGTTTTCCGGAATCAGGTAGTTCAGCAGCACGCCCAGCAGCAGCGCGGCACTCATTACCACCACGGTCATCCATGGCACGCCATTGTGCGACAAGCGGGCGAAGCCCTTGGGCGCATGCCCTTGCTGGGCCAGACCGTACATCATGCGGCCAGCGCCGAAGATGTCACTGTTGATCGCCGACACTGCCGCCGAGATCACCACGATATTGAGAATGGTCGCCGCCGAGCTGATCCCCAGGTTGTCGAAAATCTGCACGAATGGGCTGCCTTGGCTGCCGATCTGCTGCCATGGAAAGATCGACATCAGTACGAACATCGTCAGCACGTAGAACAGCAGGATACGCAACGGTACGGCATTGATCGCCCTGGGCAGTACGCGCTGCGGGTCTTTGGCTTCACCGGCGGTCACGCCGATGATCTCAATGCCGCCAAACGCAAACATCACCACCGCAAACGAAGCGATCAGGCCGCCCACGCCATTGGGCATGAAGCCGCCATGGCTCCAGAGATTGCTGATGTCAGTCGCCTGGGCGCCGGGCGCCGTGCTGATGCCGAACAGCATGATGCCGAAGCCACCGAGGATCATCGCGACGATGGCCGCGACCTTGAGCAGCGACAGCCAGAACTCCATTTCACCGAAGACTTTGACGTTGCACAGGTTCAAGCCGCCGACCACCGAAACGATGCCCAGCACCCAGATCCAGCGGGCGACTTCCGGAAACCAGAAGCCCATGTAAATACCGAACGCGGTGACGTCGGCCATGCCGACGATGACCATTTCAAACGCGTAGGTCCAACCGAGGATGAAGCCCGCCATCGGCCCAAGATAAGTGCTGGCGTAGTGGCCGAAAGAGCCGGCCACCGGGTTGTGCACCGCCATCTCGCCGAGGGCGCGCATGACCATGAACACCGCCGCGCCACCGATCAGGTAAGCGAGCAGGACCGCAGGCCCGGCCATTTGAATGGCCGAGGCAGAACCGTAAAACAGCCCGGTGCCGATTGCCGACCCCAGCGCCATGAAGCGAATATGTCGGGCGGAGAGCCCGCGTTTCAAACCTTTTTCTGACTGCTGCATTGCTCGTCCCTATTATTTTTATTGGCGGAAATGATCGTTCCCACGCAGAGCGTGGGAACGATCAGAATCGAATCGCGAGCAAGTCGAATCGTCGCACCGTCGCTCCCACAGGTTCAGCGCAATCCAATGTGGGAGCGAGCTTGCTCGCGAAGAGGCCATCACAGGCTAGGCAGCAACTTCGCCGGTACCAGCGCGTTCAGGCAACGGGACGCCAACAGCTCGCTTGCCGCGTTGATGTCCGGCGCAAAGAAACGATCCTTCTCGTAGAAAGGCACTTGCGCACGCAGAATCCCGCGAGCCTCTTCCAGCTTCGAAGAAGTCTTCAGACCATCGCGCAGATCCAGACCTTGGACCGCAGCCAACCATTCCACCGCGAGAACGCCGCGCGTGTTTTCGGCCATTTCCCACAGGCGCTTGCCGGCAGCCGGCGCCATGGAGACGTGGTCTTCCTGGTTCGCCGACGTCGGCAGGCTGTCCACCGAGTGCGGATGGGACAGCGCCTTGTTCTCGCTGGCCAATGCCGCAGCAGTCACCTGGGCGATCATGAAGCCGGAGTTCACGCCGCCATTGGCCACCAGGAACGGCGGCAGTTGCGACATGTGCTTGTCCATCATCAGCGAGATACGACGTTCGCTCAGGGAACCGATTTCCGCGATGGCCAGCGCCATGTTGTCGGCAGCCATGGCGACCGGTTCGGCGTGGAAGTTACCGCCGGAGATCACGTCGCCTTCAGCGGCGAATACCAGCGGGTTGTCCGAAACGGCGTTGGCTTCGATGGCGAGCACTTCGGCGGCCTGACGGAACTGGGTCAGGCAGGCGCCCATGACTTGCGGCTGGCAGCGCAGGGAGTACGGGTCCTGGACCTTTTCGCAGTTCTGGTGCGAGTCGGAGACTTCACTGCGCTCGCCCAGCAGATCGCGGTAAGCGGCAGCGGCGTCGATCTGGCCTTTCTGGCCACGAGCGGCGTGAATGCGAGCATCAAACGGCGAGCGTGAGCCCAATACCGCTTCAACGGTCAGTGCGCCCAGCGCCACAGCGCCAGCGAACAGATCCTCACCTTCGAACAGACCACGCAGCGCGTAAGCGGTAGACACCTGAGTACCGTTGAGCAGCGCCAGACCTTCTTTCGCGGCCAGGGTCAATGGAGTCAGACCGGCCACTTTCAGCGCTTCGGTCGCTTCCAGCCATTCGCCTTTGTAGCGAGCCTTGCCTTCGCCCAGCAGCACCAGCGACATGTGGGCCAAAGGCGCCAGGTCGCCGGACGCGCCGACCGAACCTTTCAATGGAATGTGCGGGTAAACCTCGGCATTGATCAGGGCGATCAGCGCGTCGATGACCTTACGACGAATGCCGGAGAAACCACGGCTCAGGCTGTTGACCTTGAGCACCATGACCAAGCGAACCAGCGCGTCGCTGATCGGCTCGCCGACACCGGCGGCGTGGGACAGCACCAGCGAGCGCTGCAGGTTTTCCAGGTCTTCGCTGGCGATACGGGTCGACGCCAGCAGGCCGAAACCGGTGTTGATGCCATATGCGGTGCGGTTCTCGGCGAGGATCTGTTCCACGCAGGCAACGCTGGCTTCAATCTGGGCCGCAGCGCTTTCATCGAGGGTGATTTTGACCGTCTGCTGATAAACATCACGCAGTTGGGCAAGGCTCAGTTGGCCGGGAATCAGGTTTAACGCAGTCATTTCTATGCTCCTTTTGAGAGTTTTATTCTTCATAAATGAAGAGTACTCACCAGACGCTCCGGAGATGTCCGTTGTCCGTCGCGTCTCGCCTTCTGGGGAGCCGCGCCTTGGCACGCTGGTGTGGTGGAAGTCAGTTCAGGTTCGGTAACACTTTGTGCAGCAAAATCGGGTCTTTCAAAACGGCGGCGGCACTGGCGATGTCCGGTGCCAGCCAGCGGTCCTGGTCGTAGGCCGGAACTCGCTCGCGCAGCAGACGCCAGGCGGCATCGGTACCGGCGCCGAAGCGTTGCTCTTTCAAGAATTCAAACGCCTGAGACGCCAGCAGGTACTCGATGGCGAGGATCTGCGTGCAGTTTTCCAGGGCGCGATGCAGCTTCAACGCGGCGTTGGTGCCCAGGCTCAGGTGGTCTTCCTGCAGGCCCGAGGTGACGTAGTTGTCGAGCACCGCCGGTTGCGCCAACTGACGGTTTTCCGCACACAGCGAAGCGGCGACGTACTGGACGATCATCATTCCGGAGTTCACCCCCGGATTGGCCACCAGGAATGCCGGCAGACCACTGACGTGAGGGTTGATCAAGCGGTCGAGGCGACGTTCGGCGATGGAGCCGATTTCCGCCATGGCGATGGCCAGCAAGTCCGCCGCCAAGGCCACGGATTGACCGTGCGGGTTGGCCTGGGACACCACCCGGAAGTCGTCCGGCGTACCCAGCAGCATCGGGTTGTCGGTGACCGAGTTGAGTTCGGTTTCGATCTGCTTTTTCGCGTGCTCAAGCTGATCGCGAGCGGCGCCGTGGACTTGCGGGATCGAGCGAATGCTCAGCGCATCCTGAGTGCGAATGCCTTTGCTGCTGGCAATCACTTCACTGCCATCGAGCAACGCCCGCAGGTTGATGCCGACTTGCTGCATGCCCGGATGCGGTTTGAGCGCGATGATCTCGGCATCGAACGCAGCAATCTGACCGCGCTGGGCTTCGAAGCTCATGGCACCAATCACATCAGCCCATTGCACTAAACGCGTCGCGTCGGCGATTGCCAGGCAGCTGAGGCCGGACATGCACGGCGTGCCGTTGACCAGGCACAGGCCATCTTTGGCGCCCAGCTGAACCGGTTGCAGACCTTCTTCGGCCAAAGCTTGCTGTGCGGAAACGATCTGCCCGCGATAGCTGACATTGCCGACACCCAGCAGTGCAATGCTGATGTGGGCCATGTGGGTCAGGTAACCCACCGAACCCTGGGACGGCACTTGCGGGGTGATGCCGCGATTGAGCAGCGCCAACAGCGCTTCGACCACCCGGCGGTGAATACCGGATTTGCCATGGCTGTAGTTGCGAATAGCGGCGCAGATGATTGCGCGGGTCTGTTCGTCGGCCAATGGTGCGCCGACGCCACAGGCGTGACTGAGCAGAGTGTTGCGCGACAGTTGGCTGAGTTGCTCGTCTTTGAGCGAGACATTGCACAGCGCGCCGAGGCCGGTGTTGACGCCATACGCACGTTCGCCGCTGACGACGATGCGCTGGACGATTGCCTGGGCATTCTCGATCCGCGCCCAGACCTGTGGTGACAGCTCAAGCTGTGCGCCATGACGGGCTACGGCGACCACATCCTGCCAACGCAACGGGGCGTCGGCGATAACGATTTTTTCAGCCTGGGACATCTTCAACCTCGTGCGTACAACTTGAATATTGATGCAGCTTCACCGGCCTCATCGCGAGCAAGCTCGCTCCCACAGTGGATCTCCAGCGTTCACAAAATCCCTGTGGGAGCGAGCTTGCTCGCGATGGGGCCGGCACAAACACCGCAAACCTTTAAACCACCGCAGCCCGACGCTGAACGAACCGGTCGACATACTCATCCGCCGGCGAATGCAGGATCTCCCTCGGCGTACCCACCTGAATCAGGCGGCCATCCTTGAGAATCGCAATGCGGTTGCCGATGCGCACGGCCTCGTCGAGGTCGTGGGTGATGAAGACGATGGTCTTGTGCAGGGTCTTTTGCAGTTCCAGCAGCTGGTCCTGCATCTCGGCACGAATCAACGGGTCGAGGGCGCTGAACGCCTCGTCCATCAGGATGATGTCAGTGTCTGCCGCCAACGCGCGGGCCAGGCCCACACGCTGACGCATGCCGCCCGAGAGCTGATGCGGGTATTTGTTTTCGTAGCCCTTGAGGCCCACGGTGTTGATCCAGTGCAGCGCACGTTCGGAGCACATTTGCTTGGTCTCGCCACGCACTTTCAGGCCGTAGGCGACGTTATCCACCACGGTCTTGTGCGGCAGCAGGCCGAAGCTCTGGAACACCATGCTGATCTTGTGCCGGCGAAATTCGCGCAGGGCTTCCATGTCGTATTGCAGGATGTCCACGCCGTCCACCAGGATCGCGCCGCTGGTCGGGTCGATCAGGCGGTTGAAGTGGCGCACCAGCGTCGACTTGCCGGAACCCGACAGGCCCATGATCACGAAGATCTCACCGGTGCCGATGCTCAGGGACAAATCATTCACGCCGACCACGCAGCCGGTTTCGGCCAGCACCTGATCCTTGGTCTTGCCCTGGCCAATCATGCCCAGCGCTTCCTTGGATCGGTTACCGAAAATCTTGAAGACGTTTTTGACTTCGATTTTGCTCACGGTTGCGTCGTTCATTTGCTCACCTCATGCCGTGGCCGACCGTACGCTTGAGTAATGCGGTCGATAACCACTGCCAGAATCACGATCGCCAGACCGGCTTCAAGGCCACGTCCGACGTTGAGGGTCTGAATCCCCACCAACACGTCTTCACCCAGACCACGGGCACCGATCATCGAGGCAATCACTACCATCGACAGAGCCATCATGGTGGTCTGGTTGATCCCGGCCATGATGCTCGGCAGGGCCAGCGGAAGTTGCACGCCAAACAGTTGCTGCCAACGGTTGGCACCGAAGGCGTTGATCGCTTCCATCACTTCGCCGTCGACCTGGCGAATGCCCAGATCAGTCAGACGGATCAGCGGTGGTGCGGCGTAGATCACAGTGGCGAAAATCGCCGGGACCTTGCCCAGGCCGAACAGCATCAGCACCGGGATCAGGTACACGAAACTCGGCATGGTCTGCATGATGTCCAGCAACGGCATCAAGATCGAACGCAGGCGATTGCTGCGCGCCGAAAGAATGCCCAGTGGAATGCCGATCAGCACCGAAATGATCGTCGCCACCATCATCAGCGCCAGGGTTTGCATCAGCTTGTCCCAGAGGCCGACCGCACCCACCAGGAACAACAAACCGACAATCACGGCCGTGGTCACGACTTTGCGGGTCGCGTGCCAGGCAACGCCCGCGACGATGGCGAGCATCAACCACCAGGGTGCCGCACGCAGCAGGCCTTCAAGGTTGACGATGGCCCACAGCAGCGTGTCAGAGATCTGCCGGAACACATCGCCGTAGTTGGTGACCAGCGAATCGACCCAACTGTTGACCCAGTCGGCGATGGAAAAGGTAAAGCTTTCGGGAAACATAAGAGACTCTCAATCAAGGGGTTGCGATCAAGCATCCGACTGCCGCTCAGGGCAGCCGGAGAGGCTCAACCTACAAGGCCGCGTCGATCTTTTTGGCTGCGTCTTCGCTCACCCATGCGTGCCAGACTTCAGGATGTTCCTTGAGGAAGATTTTCGCCAGTTTTGGTGACTCGATCCGCTCTTTGGCCATGCGTCCGAGATTCTGGTTGAGCAGGTCGATTGGCAGGTTGACCTTCTCCAGCACCGCCACCAGTTCCGGGGCTTGCTCGTGGAAAGTCTTGGACAGGCCGACCTTGATGGTCACTTGCTTGTTCACGCCTGGTTTCTCATCGAGTTTGACCAGGTCCACCTGGCCCATCAGCGGGGTTGGCGACCAGTAGTAGAACAGGATCGGCTCGCCACGTTTGTAGCTCGACAGCACCGCGGCATCCAGCGCCGGGCCGGTGCCCGGACGGAAGTTGGTGTAGGTGCTTTCCAGGCCGTAGCTTTTCAGCATTTCGCTGTTGTCGAGCTCACAGGTCCAGCCGGCCGGGCAGTTATAGAAACGGCCCTTGGATGGCTCTTCGGCGTCTTTGAACACAGCGGAATACTTGCCCAGGTCAGCAATGTTTTTCAGGTCCGGTGCCTTGGCTTCCAGCTTGCGCTTGGCGTCGCCTTCGATCACGTAACGCGGCACGTACCAACCTTCGACAGCACCCACGACCGGGGCGCCGACACCGACGACCTTGCCGGCCTTCTCGGCCTTGTTCCAGACTTCGCTACGGCCAACCCACTCTTCGGCGAAGATTTGAATATCGTTGCTGCTCAGGGCGTTTTCCATGGTGATGGAGTTGCCCGGCAGGCTGTCGGTCTTGCAGTCGTAGCCTTTCTCCAACACGACTTGCAGCACGTCGGTCAGCAGCATGGCGCTTTCCCAGTTCAGGCCGGCAAATTTCACCGGCTTGCCCGACTCGCACCAACCCGCCGCCTGAGTGGCGCCGGCGCTGGCCAGCAGGCCCATGGAAAGCAATGTGGTCAGCAGGGTCTTGTTCGATTTCATTGTAGTGACGCTCCTAATCATGAGTTGGCTTACGGCAGTCAAGAGGCATCCAGCCCTGTCCACGTCCAATCAGGCCTGCGCCGCAGCGCGACCGGCCCCGCTTGTTATAGGTGCTGCATTGCTGTCCTGCTCGACCGGCAGAATCAGGTGATCGGGTACTGCGCTGTGCCATTTTTTCGCGCACACGTAATACAGGGCTGCGGGAAGCACCAGACCGATGATCCAGGAAATATCCACATCACCCAGGGCCGCCACCAGCGGACCGGTATAGAACTTGGTGGAGATGAACGGCAACTGCACCAGCACACCGAAGACATAAACGCTGATACCGAGGGCGTTCCAACGGCCGTAGCGACCATTCGGATCGGCCAGCGCCGGCACGTCATAGCGCTCGCGGGTGATGCAGTAGTAGTCCACCAGGTTGATCGCGCTCCATGGCGTAAAGAACGCCAGCAGGAACAGGATGAAGGACTTGAACGCACCGAGGAACGAGTGCTGACCGAGCAACGCCATCAGGGTCGCAGCACCGACGATGACCAGCACGAAGACCAGACGCTGCAAGCGCGTTACTTTCAGATCACCTCGGAAACCGCTGATGACGGTCGCAATGCACATGAAGCTGCCGTAGGAGTTCAGGGTGGAGATGGTGACCTTGCCGAATGCGATGCTGAAATACAGCAGCGCAGCGGTGGCACCGGTACCGCCCAAACCAACGATGTAGGCCACTTCATGGCCGGCGAATTGGCCGTTGGCCGAGGCGGCGGCAAACACGCCGAGGACCATCGCCACTTGTGCGCCAATCACCGAACCCGCGCCAGCGGCGAAAAAGGTTTTCACCGAAGACGTCTTGCTCGGCAGGTAGCGTGAATAGTCAGCCACGTAAGGACCGAAGGCGATCTGCCAGGACGCCGCGAGCGATACCGCGAGCAAGAAGCTGCTCCAGCTGAAGTGGCGGATTTGCAACAGTGCGCCAACATCAACTTGGCTCATCAGACGGCTGAACAGATAAACAAAGGCAATCACGCCAATGACGCTAGCGACACGGCCTATCCAATGGATCACCCGATAACCGAGCACCGTCACCAGCACAATGACACTGGCGAAGATCAGGATGCCGACGCTGTCGCTGACACCAAACAACTGGCCCAGCGCCTGGCCGGAAAGCACGGTTCCCGTTGCGGTGAAACCGAGGTACATCAGACAGACCAGCACGATCGGGATGGCCGCGCCATACACGCCGAACTGTACCCGGCTGGAAATCATCTGCGGCAGGCCAAGTTTTGGCCCTTGCGCCGCATGCAGTGCCATTACGCCACCGCCCAGCAGTTGACCGATCAACAGACCGATCAACGACCAGAACACGTCACCGCCCAGCACCACGGCCAGGGCCCCGGTGACAATCGCGGTGATTTGCAGATTGGCACCCATCCACAGGGTGAACTGGCTCAACAGACGACCGTGTCTTTCCGCTTCCGGGATGTAGTCGATCGAACGTTTCTCGATCAACGGTTTACTGCCTGCACGATCGCTGTTAACAGCCATGATTCAACCTCTGTGGATTGTTATTCGGTGTTGTTGTTTCTCTGTCAGAGCTGTGTAGGAGCTGTCGAGTGAAACGAGGCTGCGATCTTTTGATCTTGATCTCCGGCGTCAGTGACGACGCCAAAAGATCGCAGCCTTCGGCAGCTCCTACAGGGCAAGCATTACTTGCCGGTAATCATCGGCAGGTTCAGGCCCTGTTCCTTGGCGCAGTCGATCGCGATCTGATAACCCGCATCGGCGTGACGCATGACACCAGTCGCCGGGTCGTTGTGCAGGACGCGAGCGATACGCTCGGCCGCTTCGTCAGTACCGTCGCAGACAATCACCATGCCCGAGTGCTGGGAGAAGCCCATGCCGACGCCGCCGCCGTGGTGCAGGGAAACCCAGGTCGCGCCGCTCGCGGTGTTGAGCAGAGCGTTGAGCAGTGGCCAGTCGGACACGGCATCGGAACCGTCTTGCATGGATTCGGTTTCGCGGTTCGGGCTGGCGACCGAACCGGAGTCCAGGTGGTCGCGACCGATCACGATTGGCGCGGACAATTCACCGCTGCGAACCATTTCGTTGAACGCCAGACCGAGCTTGGCGCGCAGGCCCAGGCCAACCCAGCAGATACGTGCCGGCAGACCCTGGAAGCTGATGCGCTCGCGCGCCATGTCCAGCCAGTTGTGCAGGTGGGCGTCGTCCGGGATCAGTTCTTTTACTTTGGCGTCGGTTTTGTAGATGTCTTCGGCGTTGCCCGACAGTGCAGCCCAACGGAACGGACCGATACCACGGCAGAACAGCGGACGGATGTAAGCGGGTACGAAGCCTGGGAAGTCGAATGCGTTCTCGACGCCTTCTTCTTGGGCCATCTGACGGATGTTGTTGCCGTAGTCGAAGGTCGGAATGCCCATTTTCTGGAAGTCCAACATCGCTTTAACGTGCACGGCCATGGATTGCTTGGCGGCTTTGACGACAGCGGCTGGCTCGGTCTTGGCGCGAGCGCGGTACTCTTCCCAGGTCCAGCCGGCTGGCAGGTAACCGTTCAGCGGGTCGTGGGCGCTGGTCTGGTCGGTGACCATGTCCGGGCGCACGCCGCGCTTGACCAGTTCCGGCAGGATTTCAGCCGCGTTACCCAGCAGGGCGATGGAAATCGCTTTGCCTTCTTTGGTGTATTTGGCGATGCGGGCCAGCGCGTCGTCGAGGTCGGTGGCTTGCTCATCGACGTAACGGCTGTTCAAACGGAAATCGATACTGACCTGCTGGCATTCGATGTTCAGCGAGCAAGCGCCGGCCAGGGTAGCGGCCAGAGGTTGAGCGCCGCCCATGCCGCCGAGGCCTGCGGTCAGGACCCAACGACCTTTCAGGTCATCGTTGTAGTGTTGGCGACCGGCTTCGACGAAGGTTTCGTAGGTGCCCTGAACGATGCCCTGGCTGCCGATGTAGATCCAGCTGCCGGCGGTCATCTGGCCGTACATGGCCAGGCCTTTGGCGTCGAGCTCGTTGAAGTGTTCCCAGCTCGCCCAGTGTGGCACCAGGTTGGAGTTGGCGATCAGTACGCGCGGGGCGTTGCTATGGGTCTTGAACACGCCGACCGGCTTGCCGGATTGCACCAGCAGAGTCTCGTCGTCGTTCAGGTTGGTCAGGCTTTCGACGATCTTGTCGTAGCATTCCCAGTTACGCGCCGCACGACCGATACCACCGTAAACCACCAGTTCTTTAGGGTTCTCGGCGACTTCCGGGTCGAGGTTGTTCATCAGCATGCGCAGCGGCGCTTCAGTCAGCCAGCTCTTGGCGGTCAGCGTGTTACCGCGAGCGGCACGAATTTCAACGTCACGAAACTTAGTAGGTTTCTGGGTATTGTCAGTCACGAAAAAGACTCCTCAGCGATCAATCCAAACCAACCCTGGCGGTGGGTAAGCCAGCCTGTGCGCGTCAAAGCGACACAAGCGAATCAGTGGACGTTGCGAGGAGTCTCGATCGACTCATACGCATACGTCTTTACTTGTACATACAAGCATATGCAATCAAGCGGCCAACTTGCTGGATGAGTGTTCAAGAAAAGTTTTGAAAGGGCTGGAAAGCGCCTGGATCAAGGGTTCTGGCAAAGATGAAATTTTTCGGGGGGATTTTGCGAGGAGGGTTACAGCTGTTACTTGAGTGGGGTTTTGCGCCACGCTGGGGCGTTCGGTAACAAGTTGGTGCGCATTCGGGAACATTGAAAAGCAAAAAGATCGCAGCCTCCGGCAGCTCCACATTGATCGTGTACACCACAAATTTTGCGGATGGACATCGAACTGTAGGCGCGGCCGAAGGCTGGGATCTTTTGGGAGTTTTGAATCAGCGTGCGATCAGTTCGATCACACAGCACGGGCCATTGCTGGAGACTTCCAGCAGGCCGGCGTTACCGTCGAGTTGCAGGCAATCATGGCGACCGAGTTGTGAGGCACTGTTACCAACCTTCACTTCAAGCTCGTCGGTGACACTGAACACGAGCACAGTGCCTGCCGAGCTGAAAAACCGCTGCTCGCCATCCAGCCACTGCAATCGCGCGCTATAACGCTGCGGCGCATAAATCAGGTTGAAGTCGCGGATCGGCCCACCGAGCAATGTGCAGGAAACCTGGCTCTCGCCGCTGAAGGCAAACGGGTCCAGCGGTAACAATGGCTGCGTGTCCTGGCCATCAACCCGCAAGGTCATGCCCTCGCCTTGCAACACAGTGATCACTCGCTCATAGCCGGCGAATGTCGAGAAACCGCCCGACTCGCCGATATCGGCAATCGACAGGCGCCAGCCGAAACCCTCAAGGCCGGCACCTCCATCACGGGTGATTTCTTCAGTGCTGCCGCCGCCGTTTTTCCATGGCATGCGTGGGTAATCTATTGCACGTAAAACCTTGAACTGACTCATTTATGAAAGCGTCCTTCCAGACGATGACGGGAACCGGGATGGATCAAACGGGCGGCAGTCACTGGCTGACGGCCGGACCAGGTGCGGCGACGAATCAGCAGGCACGGCTCGCCCTTTTCAATCTGCAGTAACTTGCACTCGCTGGCCTCAGCCAGAATCGCCTCGACCACATGTTCGCCTTCAGTCAGCGGCGCGACCTGGTTCAGATAGGCGTATGGCGTTTGCAGGGTGAAGTCCTGCTTGAGGTAGTCCGGAGCCACCAGCGCGTTGACGAAACGGTCTTCGATTTGCACCGGGATATCATTTTCAAAATGCACGATCAGCGAGTGAAAGACTTTCTGGCCTTCGCGCATGTCCAGTGCCAGTGCCCGCTCGGAACCGGCGGCCTCTTCTTCGAGGGTGATGACCTTGCACGTATGGCGATGGCCACGGGAGGCGATTTCATCGGCGATGTTGTGCACTTCAAACAGCGCGGACTGACTTTTCGGCTCGGCGACGAACGTGCCGACACCCTGCATGCGCACCAGCAGACCGTCGGCGGTCATCTCGCGCAGGGCGCGGTTGATGGTCATGCGGCTGAAACCCAGCTGGTTGACCAGCTCGCTTTCCGACGGAACGCGGTAGTGCGGCGGCCAGTTCCCACTGTCGATTTGCTGGGTGATCATCTGTTTGACGCGGGCGTACAAGGGCGCCGGACTGTCGCCCAGATTGGCGCTCAGATTGGCATTCGGCGGCAATGTGGCAGAGGGAGTCGGCACGGTTAATCCTTGTTCGTTTAGTAAAGGTTGCTAGCTTGCCGGAGTTTACCGAGCAGGCAAACGTCTGTATATGTATATACAAATAACACACGATGGGGTGCTGAACCATGTCCGCCTTCTTTGCCGAACGCGCGCTGCTGCCTAGTGGATGGGCCAACAATGTACGTCTTGAGGTCAGCGCCGATGGCGTGTTGACCCATATCCAGGCCGATTCCAATGCAGATGGCGCTGAACGGCTAAGCGGTCCGCTGCTGCCGGGTATGCCGAATTTACACTCCCACGCCTTCCAGCGGGCCATGGCCGGGCTGGCGGAAGTGGCGGGTAATCCGAATGACAGTTTCTGGACCTGGCGCGATTTGATGTATCGCCTCGTCGGAAAAATCAGCCCGGATCAACTCGGCGTCATCGCCCGTCAGCTGTACATCGAAATGCTCAAGGCCGGCTACACCTCGGTCGCGGAATTTCATTACGTACACCACGACACCAACGGCCAGCCTTACGCGGACCCGGCCGAACTGGCGCTACGCATCAGTCAGGCCGCCAGCTCCGCCGGGATCGGCCTGACCCTGCTGCCGGTGCTCTACAGTCATTCCGGTTTCGGCGGCCAGGCCCCGAACGAAGGCCAGCGCCGCTTTATCAACAGCACCGAAAACTACCTCAAGCTTCAATCGCGCTTGCAGCCGATCCTGGCGCAGCAACCGGCGCAGTCGCTGGGTTTGTGTTTCCACTCGTTGCGCGCGGTAACACCGCAGCAAATCAGCGAAGTGCTGGCGGCCAGCGACAAGCAGTGCCCGGTGCATATTCACATTGCTGAACAGCAGAAGGAAGTCGACGACTGCCTGAGCTGGAGTGGCCGCCGTCCGCTGCAATGGCTGTACGAAAATACTGAAGTCGATCAGCGCTGGTGCCTGGTTCACGCGACCCACGCCAACCCGGAAGAAGTCACGCTGATGGCCAAGAGTCGCGCCATCGCCGGCCTGTGCCTGACGACCGAAGCCAACCTCGGCGACGGTATCTTCCCGGCGGTGGAGTTCCTCGCTCAGGGCGGGCGCATGGGCATCGGTTCCGACAGCCATGTGTCTTTGAGCGTGGTGGAAGAATTGCGTTGGCTGGAATACGGCCAGCGTCTGCGCGACCAACGGCGTAATCGTTTGTATGGCGCGGATCAGCCGATGGTTGGCCGCACGCTGTACGACGCGGCGCTGGATGGCGGCGCTCAAGCGCTGGGTCAGTCGATTGGTGCGCTGGAAGTTGGCAAACGTGCGGATTGGCTGGTGCTGGATGGCAACGATCCGTACCTGGCGACAGCCAGCGGCGACGGGATTCTCAATCGTTGGTTGTTTGCCGGCGGTGATCGTCAGGTGCGGGATGTGCTGGTCAATGGCCAGTGGGTTGTGCGCGACGGGCGTCATGCGGGCGAAGAAGAGAGCAATCGGGCGTTCACCCAAGTCCTGCGCGATCTTCTGGGCTAACCCCCCCCACTGATCATTCCCACGCTCTGCGTCACTAGTGTCCGGTAAAACCTTTTCAAAGCTGAAGGCTGCCTTGGGCAGCCTTCAGCTTTGTTCGCTTTTGCCTTCGGTGTTCCAGGTGTTCGATGCTTAATGGGCGTTCGAACAAGCTGTGGGTTAGCCGAATGGCAAAGTCTGAAATAGACCCGGAGCAACCTGAACGGCGCTGATAAAGATGCAGCAAAAGATAGGTAATCAAGGCGCTGTAGATCTGCAAACGAACGGCATTTTCAGAGAAGCCGAAATACCGTTTGAGCTTGAGGTTTTGCTTGATCCACTTGAAAAACAGCTCGATTTGCCAACGTTGCTTGTACAGATCGGCGATCTCCTCCGCTGAGCGAGAGAAGTCGTTGGTGACCAGAATCAATGGCGTTTCGTGGTCCTCTCGGCGGATCTGAACCCGACGCACAGCCTGATTTTGGTAGTGATTCGGACGTCGAGCGTTCAGGTATTTCTTACCGAACAAGACCGATTCATCCGCCTCAATGAATTCCGGTGCATCCTGTTCCCTCAAGTTTTCTACCGGCTTTAGATTGGCGTTTTTCTTCAGTCGTGTGACGAAGAAAGAACCCATCTGATCAATCTGGTGCCACCAGTTGTAGTCGCAGTAACCCTTGTCGAAAACGTACGTCATACCCGCTTCAAGCGGCATGGTCAGGGCATCGCTCAGATCGTTGACGTTGGCGGCGGTGATGTTTACGTAAGTCGGGGCTGTTTGCTGTGGATCGATGGCCACATGCACCTTCAAGCCTTGGGTTATGCGGGTTTTCGTCGCGGTGGTCCATTCGTCAAAACCGGGTCCGCGCAGGCTGATCGAGGTCGAATCGATCAGGGTGATCATGGCTTCGAGCGACTTGCGCTGCTTGCGGCCAATGCCCTGAAGCAGGTGCTCGCAGGCCAGCCGAAACGGCTCTGAGCTGCGCTTGTTCAACGCATCACAAAGGGTTGAACGCACCATGTTCTTGGCGTTGAGGTGGTGACGATGGGGTTGCAGCGACTGTGAAGCTGTCGCCAACGTGCGCAAGCTTTTGGCTTGTGTCAGCTGGCCAAAAATCAACGTGACGAGCAGATCCCAGGACGTGAATTGTTTGGCGTAACGATCAGCGCCACAGCGTTTGACGGCGGCTTTGAAGAGCTGATGAGGAAGGGCCTGGAGCATTTGCGCAAATCGAGTGCTGCTGAACATGGGCGAAAATCGAGTCTGAAAACCTGATTATTGCTTACGAAGCAGGCACAGCAAGGGGGAGCAAGCTCCCCCTTGGGTTTTTACCGGACACTAGTGACGCTCTGCGTGGGAATGCCTCAATGGACGCTCTGCGTCCGCTTTGGGACGCGGAGCGTCCCGGGCTGCATTCCCACGCGGAGCGTGGGAACGATCAGTAGCGGAGTAATCAGTTCGAAGTCTTGGCCATCTGCGTATCGGTCGCGCGCCAGATCAGCCGCGTAGTGTCGTAACCCTGCTGACGCGCCTTGCTCAGCAGTTCCTCACGCACTACACCATTGACCGTCGGGGTCCGTGACAGCAGCCACAGATACTTGCGGCTCGGGTCGCCAACAATGGCGGTCTTGTAGTCATCGCTGACGTACAACACCCAGTACTCTCCCTTCGCCGCACCCGGAATCAGCCGCGAAAACCAGGTATCGAACTCGACCCACAGCTTGTCGGTTTTGCCCGGCTCCTGTGGCCAGGCCACGCCTTTGGCCTCTTCCCATTGCCAGTCTGCCGTCAGGCAGCGATTGAGCACCAACACCTTGCCGTCAGGCTTGAGCGTGTAATGGGCTTCGGATTGCGCGCAGTTGCGCTGGAAATACATCGGCAGACGAGCCAACTCGTACCAGGTCCCTTGGTACTTCTTGAGATTGACGCTGTTGACGGTTTTCGGTGCCAACGGATCTACGCCGGAAGTGGCGCAGCCGGCCAATACCAGGCCGGCTAAAAGGACTATCAGTAACCGTTTCATTGTTTTTCTCCCGTGGGCGCATAGCCCCGGATTACTTCAGGCCTTGGCCGGAAAACATCAGCACTTTGTCACCGGCGTACTGCACGCTGATAAAGCTGTTCTTGTCGCCCCAAGTGCAACTGGACATGCCGAGCGCGCCCGAGCAATCAGCGGGTTTGCCCAGCAAGGTTTCTACCTCGGCCTTGGGCATGCCTGACGACAGCTTCGAGTAGTTTTCCTGATTGATCTTGCTGCAAGCGGCCAACAACACGCAGAACGAAAGCAGGGCGATAGAACGCAGCGACATGGTGTAGCTCCTGGGGCGAAGGGGAATGGCATGGCTGCCAAGCTGAAGCTTAGAAGAGAAAACCCCTGTCTGGTTCCCTGGTCGGCCGGCTATTTATCAGGCCGCTCGTCTACCTTTTTTCGAAAAATCAGCAACTTTCTTTCGCTATTGAGTATTTCGTCGGTTTTCGCAAAAAGCCGCCTAATCTTTGGCGCCGGTCAGTCGACATAAAAGCAGCGCAAAGCCCACGACTGTGGCAAATTGACGCCCCTTTGTTGACCAGCCTCTTCGCGGTAGCTCATTTAATGACCAGAAACATGAAGTTCAGCCACAAGATCTTGTTGGCTGCCGCCCTCGTGGTGGCCGTTGCATTCGCTTGCTTCATCCTCTTCAACGACTACCGCCAGCGGCAAACCCTGCGCAGCAGTACCGAATCCTCGATGCAGGAACTCGGCAGCCTGACCACCAGCAACATCCAGACCTGGCTGGAAAGCCGCATCCAGTTGCTGCAATCGCTGTCCCAGCAGATCGCCGTGGACGGCAGCGCCCCGGCCAACCTCAAGCGCGCCATCGACCTGCCCGCCTACACCAGCAATTTTCAGTTGAGCTACTTCGGTGGCACCGACGGCGTGATGTTCTCGGTCCCGGCCGGCAATCGTGCGGCAGATTACGACCCCCGCGCCCGTGGCTGGTACAAGGCGGCCAACGGTGCGCAACAGACCATCGTCACCGAACCGTACATCGCCGCATCGTCGGGCAAACTGGTGATCACCGTTGCCACTCCGGTGAAACATCAGAATCAAATGATCGGAGTCGCCGGCGCAGACATCGACCTGTCCAGCGTCAGCGCGATCATCAACTCGCTGAACTTCGGCGGCCACGGCCATGCGTTTATCGTCAGTGCCGACGGCAAGATCCTGATCCACCCGGACAGCAAGCTGGTGCTCAAGAGCCTGACCGACGCCTACCCGAACGGCGCGCCGAAAGTCAGCCCGGGCATGAAAGAAGTCGAGATCGACGGCAAGGCTCAATTCATCTCCTTTACCCACGTCAACGGTGTGCCCTCGGCAGACTGGTACGTGGCGCTGGTGCTGGATCAGGACACCGCGTTCTCGATGCTCAGCGAATTCCGCACCTCGGCGATCATCGCCATGGTCATTGCCGTGGTGATCATCATCGCGCTGTTGGGCATGCTGATCAGCTTCCTGATGCAGCCGCTGTTGACCATGGGCCGCGCCATGCATGACATCGCCGAAGGCGAAGGTGACTTGACCAAACGCCTGACCATTCACGGCCAGGACGAATTTGGTGCGCTGGGCACCTCGTTCAACCGTTTTGTGGAGCGTATTCACACCTCGATTCGCGAAGTGTCCTCGGCCACCGGCCAGGTCAACGAAGTCGCCTTGCGTGTGGTTGCCGCGTCGAACTCGTCGATGTTCAACTCCGACCAGCAAGCCTCGCGCACCAGCAGCGTCGCCGCCGCCATCAACGAGCTGGGCGCCGCCGCCCAGGAAATTGCTCAGAACGCCGCCCTCGCCTCTCAGCATTCGAGCGATGCTCGCGCATTGGCCGAAGACGGTCAGCAAGTCGTGGATAAAACCATCGCGGCGATGCAGCAGCTCTCGGCGAAGATCAGCGATTCGTGCGGCAATATCGAAACACTCAACAGCAACACCGTGAACATCGGGCAGATTCTGGAAGTGATCACCAGCATCTCCCAGCAGACCAACCTGCTGGCACTCAACGCCGCCATCGAAGCGGCCCGTGCCGGTGAAGCCGGTCGTGGTTTTGCCGTGGTAGCGGACGAAGTGCGTAACCTCGCGCACCGTACTCAGGATTCGGCGCAGCAAGTGCAGAAGATGATCGAGGAACTGCAAGTCGGCGCCCGGGAAGCCGTGATCACCATGACCGACAGCCAGCGCCAGAGCGAAAGCAGCGTCGGCATCGCCAACCAGGCGGGCGAACGCCTGGGGAGCGTGACCCAGCGTATCGGTGAGATCGACGGGATGAACCAGTCGGTAGCCACTGCGACGGAAGAGCAAACGGCGGTGGTGGAGTCGATCAACGTCGACATTACCGAGATCAACACGCTGAATCAGGAAGGTGTGGAGAACTTGCAGGCGACGTTGCGTGCGTGTGCGGACCTTGAGCAGCAGGCAGCGCGGCTGAAGCAGTTGGTTGGCAGCTTCCGGATTTAAACTTCACGATCCACCCCTCATCGGAACGCCGCCCGCCCATCCCTCTCCCCACGGGGGAGAGGGGGAAAGGGAGCAGATCTTCATGGTTTTCGAAACCTGAGGTCGACTCGATATTTCAGGTCGATGTCACTCGAAAGAACAACTCGGTCAGTCCCCTCTACCCCCTGGGGAGAGGGTTAGGGTGAGGGGCGGCTCTAGAATCTAGACCCCGGCCCTGAAAGAAACGCCATCTCCTCAGCCGTAGACTCCCTTCCCAACACCGCATTGCGATGCGGAAACCGTCCAAACCGCGCAATCACTTTCTGATGCCGTTCGGCATAATCCAGGTTATCGGCAAACACCGCCCGATCAGCCTCAGGCTGCTGCGCCACCAGATCGATAAATCGCGAAACCGCTTCGTTCTGCACCGCCAGATTCTCGCAATGCTCAAACACCAGGTAGATGAACACCCGCTGGATCGGCCGCAACTGCCGATCGAAATCCGCAGCAATGCCTTGCGCCACCAGTGCCTGAGCCCTGAGATCGCCTGAAAAGGATTTGGGAGTGTCGCGATAGATCATTCGCGGGAGTTGGTCGAGTAACAGCACCAGAGCCAGCCAACCTTCGGGGCGTTGCGCCCACTCGGTCAATCCGCCGGCCAGTGCCTGCTCGACCCAGTCCCCGAAACGCGTGCGCGCTTCGAGGTCCTGGCTGTCGCGCTTGCCGAACCACAACTTGCCCTTGTCAGCCGATATTTCGTTGGGGGATTCGAGCGTTCCGAACCACCATTCGAGCAACGGCTGCCAGGGCGCGGTCATGGTTTATTCCTTGTGGTAAGCCGTGACGCGTTCGACTTCTTCTTTCGAGCCGAGGAACACCGCTACGCGCTGGTGCAAGCCGTCAGGCTTGATGTCGAGGATGCGCTGATGGCCATCGGTGGAAGCGCCGCCGGCCTGTTCAACCAGGAACGACATCGGGTTGGCTTCGTACATCAGGCGCAGCTTGCCCGGCTTGGACGGCTCGCGGCTGTCGCGTGGGTACATGAACAGACCACCACGGGTCAGGATGCGGTGCACGTCCGCGACCATCGCGGCGACCCAGCGCATGTTGTAGTTCTTTTTCAGCGGGCCTTCTTCGCCCGCCAGCAATTCGCCGACGTAGCGTTGTACCGGAGCTTCCCAGTGACGCTGGTTGGACGCGTTGATCGCGAATTCCTGAGTGGACTCCGGGATCTTGATGTCTTCATGGGTCAGCACGAAGCTGCCCATTTCGCGGTCCAGGGTGAAGCCTTTTACGCCGTCGCCCAAGGTCAGGATCAACATGGTCTGTGGACCGTAGATCGCGTAACCGGCAGCCACTTGCTCGGTGCCTGGCTGCAGGAAAGCCTTTTCGTTCAAGGGCTCGTTTTGGCTCAGGTATTCGTTCGGGCAACGCAGCACCGAGAAGATCGTACCGACCGGCGCGTTGATATCGATGTTCGACGAGCCGTCCAGTGGGTCGAAAACCAGCAGGTACGCGCCTTTCGGGTATTTGCCCGGGATCTGGTAGGCGTTGTCCATTTCTTCGGACGCCATGCCGGCCAGGTGACCGCCCCATTCGTTGGCTTCGAGCAGGATCTCGTTGGAGATCACGTCGAGTTTCTTCTGCACTTCACCTTGGACGTTTTCAGTGCCCATGCTGCCCAGAACACCACCGAGGGCGCCTTTGGACACGGCGTGGTTGATCTCTTTGCAAGCACGCGCCACCACTTCGATCAGGAAACGCAGATCGGCAGGGGTGTTATTGCTACGGGTCTGCTCAATCAAATAGCGACTCAGGGTAACGCGGGACATGGAAGGCTCCGGTGGAATGGGGGGGCTAAAAACCCGCGCAGTTTAACGCGAGTCGGGGCGCATTTCCTCCTATCAGACGTGTTACACCCAATAGAGTTCATGCGCCCGGTTGAGCGTAGTTCGAAACCGCCCGGATGTGCACCGGGCGTTGCTGCCAGTTTCAGGGCTTGACCGGCGGCTTGCGCAACAGACTGAAGGCCATCGCGGCCAGAAACAAAACACTGAGCAGCAACACCGCCCACAACCCGATCTTCTTCCAATTTGTGTCGATCGTCGCAGCCGTTGTCACAGTCGACGCTGGCGTGGCCACCGCACCGCCTTCGACCGTAGCCTTGCTCAATGTCGCCAATTTTGCAGCGTTGTAATCCGGAATCAACGTCGACAGCGGCAGGCTCGCCGCCTTCACCGTGGCACTTCCCAGCCCTAGCGTATAAGGCCCTGCTCCGCGCGCCAGGAACACCAATTGAATGGAGCGCACGGCGAATCGCACAGTCGGTGCCTCGGCCCCCAGACCGCCGCCACGCTCGTCCACCGTCAGCTTCAACTGCTGAACGGTTTGCCCTGACAGCTGCAATTCGTTCTGCACCACGTCCTGGCCACTTTGAGTCAGGCGATAGAGCAAACCGCTGCTCAGCGGCTGCCACGGCAGGCTGCTTTCCCGACGACCGGACAAGGTCACGGGCGCCAAACTGTTGGGCTGACTCAACTCGACCTGCAAACGCTCGACATTCAGCCCCATGGGTAATTGCCAGGTGTATTCACCGGCCTTCACGCTGCTGCCGGCCAGCGGTTGCGACCAGACAAGCGGTAGCGGCAGGCTGCGGGTCTTGGCGCTTTGCAGTTGCGCCGAGGTCAATGTCGGTGCCGATTGCGGCGTGCTCCATAGCAATCGCAGATACCGGGCCGACTGACCCGGCAAGGCGACTTCATGTTGCTCGACCCGCTCGTCGGCGAACGTCAGACGCGCCACCTGCCCTTCGCCCCACGACTGCCAATGCTGCAGGTCATCGCTGGCTTCGATGGTGAAACGCTGGAAACCGTCGCGTTCGCTAGTCCAGTCGAGGATCAACTGCTGCAAGGGTGCTTTGATGCTGCTGGCGTCGAGCAACCAGCCGCGCAGCATTTCTTCGCCCGCCTCCAGCTGACTGGACGGTTGCACTTCGACCAGCGTGCCGTTGGCACTCGATTGCACCCGCACGCTCGGCGCGTGCTCAGTGGAATCCGCCGAGTTGTACAGCGGGAACCATTTCACGTCGGTCAGGGTGCGGTTGTCGCTGGTCTGCGCCGGCGCACGTGCCAAGGCATACGCCTGAGCCTCACCGGCGGCGTTGAACACGCGCACATCGCTGAGATCGGTTTGCCGCGCATTCAGTTGCACGCTCAACGGCAATTCGAGGCGATACCACGGACCTTCGCCGCTGACCGACAATGGCACCTGCGTGGCGAAGTCCGCCAATTTTTCCTGAGCACTGGCCGACAGCGCCACACCCAGCGCAACAGCGCCCAACCAGACACGGTTCAGCTTCTGACTCAAGACGACACTCCTTCGGTTTGCGGAGCCGGTTTTTCAGCCTCCGGCACAGCCTCGGCGCGCTTGGGCGGCAACGGGGCGAAATAGCCCACCACCAACAGCAACACACCAACGCCGATAAACGAGACGATCCGGGCGAGTCCGCCGCGGTTGCTCAATTCGACAAAGAACAGTTTGGCCACCACCACACCGATCAGCGCCGCACCGATCAGCCAGACTTCGCGGCGATGACGCAGATGGCCGCCGATCATCAGACTCAGGGCCATCAAGGTCCAGACGATGGACAGACCGGCCTGCACCAGCATGGATTCGAGCAACGCCTCCAGCTCGAACGGCACACCGCCCCAATGATGGGCAGTGCGCATCACCAGCGCCGTGAAGAACACAAACAGCGAGGCGCCAGCGATCAGTTGCGTGGCGTGTTCGGCATAGTCCTTGCGAATCGCCAGTTGCGCCACAGCGCTGCGGGACCACACGTAGACGCCGAACAGCGCAAACAGCAGACCCAACTCCAGCGGGTTGATCAGCGGCACGTAAGGCAACGGCTCGGCGGTGCCGTCGCTGACGACGTTCGCCAGCCAGAACCAGCCGAGCATCAGCAACGCCAGCGGTGCTGCCGCGTACACGCGGTATTCGCGCGAATACCCCGACACCGGCCATGGCCAGGCACGGGGTGCCGCCATCAGCACCAGATACAGGCTCGGCAGAATCGCCCAACCCAACCAGCGCCAGGCGTTGTACTGCTCGGACAACAGCAACAGGCCGTAACGCAGCTCCAGGGCCAACACACCGATCAATAGCCAGCAGCCGAGCACATGGGCGGTACTGAGGGCGCGCGCCGGCAACATCGACGCCAGACGCCGCAGAGAGAGGAAATGCACGACGAACACGGCCGCCCATACCAGCCAACCGAATTTGGCCGCTGGGTGATAACGCGAGTGCCACGCAGCCAGCAACACCAAACCGGCAGCAGGTATCAGCAAGGTGCAGAGCAAGCCCAGCGCCGACCATTTCAGGCGGAGCGCCAAGACTGTCCACAGCGCCACGCTCACTGCCGCGACCGCCAGCAACAACGTCGCTTGTAGATTCAACGGTGCGAAGCGCAGCACTTCACTGATCCACGCCAGCGCCCACCATCCCGCCCCCCACACCAGCAAAACTTCGGACAAACGCTGCAAGCTCAGCACATCGAAGGCCGAAGCATGGTTGCCGAGCTGCAAGCGCCAGGCGCCAACCATCGCGGCCAGACCCAACACCAGCGGCGTCCAGAAACCGCTATGAGCCAGAGGCTTCAATCCTTCGCTCGCAAGCGGTCCGAGCAAATCAGGCCCGGCCATCAGGAACGCCGCGCCGCCGATGACCTGCAACAGCAGACCGAAGACAAAACTCACGCGCTGCTTGAGGTACAGACTCAGCCAGATGATGAACAAACCGCTGGCCGCCCATACCGCACTCGCCGTTTGCCAAGGCAGGACGAACAGCACCGCCAGATTGATCAACACCAGACCGGCCAGCAGCACCACTGACAAACCGCGCAGCAATCTCACGTCGCTTCGGACCATCTCATCGCGCGCCGCCAGCAACATGCCGGCGATCAGCGCCAGGCCGATCAACGACGCGCTCAGCAAACCGCTCCAACCCGCGTTGAACACAGCGCCGGACTCACCGCTCGAACCTTGCAGCCGCAGCAGGAACAATGCACCGCCGAGCAATTGCACGGCGAACGCGGTGAACAGGAAGGTGCGCGATTGCAGACGCAAGCCAACAAACAAGGTCGCCAGCCCCGCCAGCGCCCAACTGATAGTCGTGCCGTGAGTGAAGAAGAACAACGGTGCCAGCAAATAGAGGAAGGTCAGACCGAGGCAGGCCAACACCGGCAGCCCTTTGCGCTCCCATTCCGACGTCTGCTCGGGCAAGGCTTTGCGCAATTGGTAGAAACTGAACAGCAATGCCACGCCAAGCATCAGCGCGCCCAACGGTGCCCCTTCCAGCAGGCTGCTTTCGCCAATTCGCAGTTCACTGAGGAAGGCCAGCGCCGAGCCCAGCTGCAGCATCAAGGCAAAGGCTCGGGCCAGCGGTCGTTGCTGTCGCAGGCCCAGCCAGAAGATGCCAGCGCCTTCGACGGCCCAGGCAGCAGCAGTCCAGCGCGCATCGAGCCCCAACGGAATCGCCAGGCTGGCGAAGATCACCCCCAGCGCCAGACAGGTTTCCGCCAGCAGCAGCGCTCGTCCCCCCATCAGCAGCCGTGCCAGCCCCATGTAAATCATGCCCAACGCCAACGCGCTGAAGGCTGCGGCGAATTCCAGGTGCTGGACTAACGCGAACTGCAAGCCGAAGCCCACCAACGGAGGACCAAACAGCATCGAGCCGTCGACGTAATCGCCCTTGCGCGTCGACCAGCGAAGCAACGCGTCGCGACTGTCGTCCTCGGGTGCGTCGCTCATTTCCAGCAACTTGCGCCGGGCGAACAGCAGACCGATGGCCAGGTACATCAGGAAGAACACAATCAGGAACGGCTCGGTGCTCCACAGCAGTTCCGGGGTATAGGAACGCAGGCCCCAGGCGAAACCGATGCCGAAGGTGCCGACGAAACCGATCAGGTTGAGCAGCCGCCAGGCCTTGAACCAGGCGATGCCGAGGATGCCGGCGTTGAGCAAGGCGAAGTAGCTGAACAGCGCGACATGGTTGCCAGCACCGGTGGAGGTCAGGATCGGCGCGGCAAAACCGCCCAACGCCGCAGCGGCAGCCAGGCCCAAGGCATCCTGGGTGATAGCGAGGATCGCCGAGAACACCGTCACCGCGACCAGCAGACCTAACGCCGCCGTAGGATCGAGCAGCGGATGCAGGCGCATCGCAGCAAACACGGTCAGGTACAACACCGCGATCCCGGTGCCCTGCAACATCAACGCGTAATGGCTGTTGCGTGTTCTAAGCCACCAACCCAGCCCCAGAAGACCCAATGCCGCCGCCGCAACACCGGCGTAACGCAACTCGATCGGTACCACCATGCCTTCGGTGGCATAACGCAGCAGGAAGGCCAGACCGAGAAACAACAGCACCACACCGACCCGCAGCACGGTGTTGCCACCGAACAGCCAGTTGCGTGCGCCGCTGATGGCGCGGTCGATGAAGTTCGGGCCACGCGGGATGGCGGGTTGTTGTGGTTCGCGGGCGACCGGTTCGGGTTTCCAGGCATCGACGGGCACTGGACGGCTCGCTTCGGCGGCGGCCGCGGCCGCGGCCGCGGTCATCGGTTCCAGTTCGGGAGGGAGTTCCCAGATCAGCTCCGGGGCTTCGACAGGGATTTCGTCGAGTGTGAATTCAGGAGGTGCAGCGGCTTCGCTGGCAACTGGCTCACTGGTTAGCGGCGCCTTGACGCCTGACACCTCCAGCAATGCCAAACGTTGCTCGACCGCATTCAGCGCCACCTGCGCCTGTTGAAGCAACTGGCGCTGCTGGTCAGCTTGTGTACCCAAGCGGCCAATGCGAATGGCCTGGCCAATACCCAACCCGAGCAGCCCGCCCAGCAGCGCATCACTGAACGACTCGTCGAGTATCCAGCCCAGCACCAGCCCAATCAGCATGAACATCCATTGCATGGTCGATATCCCTAAGTGGCCCCGCGATGGGCAAATCCGGGCAATACAGCATCTGGGCTTCAGTCTAGTTTGAAACAACACAAACCTTGTGGGAGCGAGCTTGCTCGCGATGGGGCCCGTACATTCACCATTGAAGTTGAATGTACGTCCGCTATCGCGAGCAAGCTCGCTCCCACATTGGATTGCCTTTGACTGAGCCTAGCCATACTTTGGCCCGGTGTAACCGGCGCTTAGTATATCGATCAGGCCCAACAACCGTCGGGCCTTGCTCGCAATTATTGCTAAAAGTTACTCCAAAGCTTTCCAGATATCCGTGGCGTACTCGCGAATGGTCCGGTCGGACGAGAACCAGCCCATCCGGGAAGTGTTCAACACAGCCGAACGCCACCATTCCTTCGAATCGTGCCAATGGGCTTCAACGCGCATCTGCGCGTCCCAGTAAGAGTCGAAATCGGCGCAGACCAGGAAGCGATCGTAGTCGATCAGTGAATCGATCAATCCTGTGTAACGGGAAGGATCATCCGGCGAGAACACTCCGCCGCGAATCGCTTGCAGCACGTCATTCAGCCGGTGGGATGCCGCAATATCCGGCGTCGCGTTGAATTCATGGTTCTGCTTGCGCGCTTCAACCTGCTGAGCGCTGAGGCCGAAGATGAACATGTGTTCGGCACCGATGCGTTCGCACATTTCGACGTTGGCGCCATCGAGGGTGCCGATGGTCAGCGCACCGTTGAGGCCGAACTTCATGTTGCTGGTGCCCGAGGCTTCGAAGCCTGCGGTGGAAATCTGCTCCGACAAATCCGCTGCCGGGATGATGCTTTCCGCCAGACTGACGTTGTAGTTGGGCAAGAACACCACTTTCAGCAAACCGCGCACCGTCGGGTCGTTGTTCACCACCCGGGCGATGTCGTTGGTCAGTTTGATGATCAGCTTGGCCTGGTGATAACTGGCCGCTGCCTTGCCGGCGAAGATCTTCACCCGCGGTACCCAATCGATTTCCGGCTCGGCACGAATCGCCTGATACAGCGCAACGGTGTGCAACAGGTTCAGCAACTGACGTTTGTATTCGTGGATCCGTTTGACCTGCACGTCGAACATCGCCGCCGGGTTGACCGCAACGCCAAGTCGCTCGTGAATGATGTACGCCAGGGCTTTCTTGCTATGCAGCCGCTGCTCGGCAAACGCCTTGCGGAACGCGGCTTTCTCGGCGAACGGTTCCAGGCCGAGCAAACGCTCTTCGGCGTTGTCCAGCAGATCCGGGCCGAGCGCGTCGACCATCATCGAGGTCAGCTCCGGGTTGGCTTGGTAGAGCCAGCGGCGGAAGGTGATGCCGTTGGTCTTGTTGTTGATCCGGTCCGGGTAGAGTTTGTGCAGTTCGGAGAACACCGTTTTGCGCATCAGCTGCGTGTGCAGCCCGGACACGCCGTTGACGCTGTGGGAGCCAAGGAACGCCAGGTTGCCCATGCGCACGCGGCGGCCGTTGTCTTCCTCGATCAGCGACACCGCACGCAGCACCTCGAAGTCATGGATACCCTTGGCCCGCAGCGAATCGATGTGCTGGGCGTTGATCAGGTAAATGATCTGCATGTGCCGCGGCAACATCCGCTCCATCAAACCGACCGGCCAGGTTTCCAGCGCTTCCGGCAGCAACGTGTGGTTGGTGTAGGACAGCGTGTCGACGGTGACTTGCCATGCCGCATCCCACGCGACGTCGTAAACGTCGACCAGTTGCCGCATCAGTTCGGCCACGGCAATCGAGGGGTGGGTGTCGTTGAGCTGGATCGCGGCATGATCGCCCAGGGTCAGGACCGAGGTGTGCATGTTGCGATGGCGGCGCAGCAAGTCCTGCAAGGACGCGGCGACGAAGAAATACTCCTGACGCAAGCGCAGTTCCTGGCCGGCTTCGGTACTGTCCGCCGGGTAGAGCACCCGGGAAATACTTTCGGCCCGGGCGACTTCTGCCACGGCGCCCAAGTGGTCGCCGGCATTGAAGCGTTCCAGGTGCAAATCTTCCATGGCCCGGGCGCGCCACAGGCGCAGCGTGTTGACACTCGCCCCGCGCCAGCCGACGACCGGCGTGTCGTAAGCAATCGCGCGAACGGTTTCCGCTGGCGTCCAGACTTGCTTGGACTTGCCAGTTTCGTCGGTGACGGTTTCGACGCTGCCGCCGAAGCCGATCGGGTAAACGACCTCTGGTCGTTCAAACTCCCAAGGGTTACCGAAATCCAGCCAGTGTTCGGTCTGTTCCTGCTGCCAGCCGTCGACGATGGCCTGGCGGAACAAGCCGTGTTCGTAACGAATGCCGTAACCGTGGCCGGCGATGCCGAGGGTCGACATGCTTTCCATGAAGCACGCGGCCAGACGACCGAGGCCGCCATTGCCCAGCGCTGCGTCGGGCTCCAGCAGACGGATGCGTTCAATATCGACGCCGAGTTCTGTCATGGCTTCGCGGGCGACGTCCAGCAGGCCTAGGTTGCTCAGGCTGTCGTAGAGCAGACGGCCGATCAGAAATTCGAGGGAGAGGTAATAAACCCGCTTTTGACCTTTGCGGTAGATCTGCCGGGTGTGATCCATCCAGTGCTCGACCATGTGATCGCGCGCCGCCAGGGCAATGGCTTCGAACCAGTCGTGGTCGAAGGCGTGATCTGGGTCTTTGCCCACCGCGTAGGTGAGTTTGGTCAAGACGGCGTCGCGGAATGCGGCCACCTCTGCTTCGCGAACAAGTGGTTCTTGAGTCATCGATAGGACCTCGAGCGAGCTTGGAATTGTCTGAGCCTAGACGGTCTGACAGGCCGTTGGAACTCTGGTTCGGCAGTTTTTCCTGATAGTGCAAGATAGGTCGACATTACAACGTCATGTGCCGGAAAGAATGCAGGGCCCGTGCCGGAATACAGGTGTTATTGGGCGGAATACGAAAAAATCTGGCGAAAGGTTGTTCAAAAATCCACCAGTCCCGGTATGATCGCGCGCCCTGATGCACGCTGGTAACAACCGATGATGAAGTCCAACCTGATCGCCGCCGCGGAGATCGATCGCCTCGATACCTGGGCCAAGTACTCCGCCCCGATGTGTGGTTCGTGCGTTTCCAGCTGCTGCACCCTGCCGGTCGAGGTCAAGATCAAGGATCTGATCCGTATCGGCATCGTCGATGAATTCGAGCGCGGCGAGCCGCCAAAGAACATCGCCAAGCGTTTGCAGAAGGACGGGATCGTCGAGCGTTACAACCAGAAGTCCGAGATCTTCACCCTTCAGCGCATGAGCAACAACGATTGCCTGTACCTGGATCGTAAGAGCCGTCTGTGCACTATTTATGAAAAGCGCCCGGATACTTGCCGCAACCACCCGAAAATCGGGCCGCGCCCGGGGTATTGCGCGTATAAGCCAAAAGAAGTGGCACGCGAGAGCAGCGAGAGCCGTCGGACCCTCGAGAAATTCTGATCCGGAATCTCACCGCCTGACCGGGCCTGCTCGCGATGGCGTCAGCCCAGACAACACCAAACCCCAGACAAACAAAAACGCCCCCGACCTTGCGGTCGGGGGCGTTTTTTTAGCAGCTAACTAAGTCGAAACTCAGTTACCGGCTTTCTTGGCAGCGCGGGTACGCTCGCTTTCGCCCAGGATCTTCTTACGAAGACGGATGGACTTAGGAGTGACTTCGCACAGTTCGTCTTCTTGCACGAACTCAAGAGCTTGTTCCAGGGTGAAACGGATAGGCGGAACCAGAGCGATGGTTTCGTCTTTACCCGAAGCACGCATGTTGTCGAGCTTCTTGCCTTTGGTTGGGTTAACGCCCAGGTCGTTGTCGCGGCTGTTGATGCCGACGATTTGACCTTCGTACACGTCTTCACCGTGACCCAGGAACAGTTTGCCGCGAGCTTGCAGGGTTTCCAGCGAGTAAGTCAGAGCCTTACCGGTAGCAACCGAAACCAGCACGCCGTTCTGACGGCCGGACATGTCGCCGGACTTCATCACGTCGTAACGGTCGAAGATCGAGGTCAGGATGCCTGCACCGGAGGTCAGGGTCAGGAACTCGTTACGGAAACCGATCAAGCCACGAGCCGGGATGTTGTACTCAAGGCGCACACGGCCCTTGCCATCCGGAACCATGTTGGTCAGGTCGCCCTTACGGATACCGATCTGTTCCATGATCGAACCTTGCGATTCTTCTGGCAGGTCGATGGTCACGTTTTCGTACGGTTCGTGCTTGACGCCGTCAACCAGGCGGATGATCACTTCCGGACGACCAACACCCATTTCGAAGCCTTCGCGACGCATGGTTTCGATCAGTACCGAGAGGTGCAGCTCACCACGGCCGGAGACTTTGAACTTGTCGGCGGTGTCGCCTTCTTCAACGCGCAGAGCAACGTTGTAGAGCAGTTCTTTGTCCAGACGTTCCTTGATGTTACGGCTGGTGACGAACTTGCCTTCACGACCGCAGAACGGCGAGTCGTTAACCTGGAAGGTCATGGAAACGGTTGGTTCGTCAACGGTCAGCGGCTTCATCGCTTCGACGTTCAGTGGGTCGCACAGAGTGTCGGAGATGAACAGCTGGTCGAAGCCGCTGATGCAGACGATGTCGCCGGCAGCTGCTTCGTCAACGTCGATACGGTGCAGACCGTGGTGACCCATCAGCTTCAGGATACGACCGTTACGGCGCTTGCCGTCAGCGTCGATAGCCACAACTTGAGTGTTCGGCTTGACACGACCACGGGCGATACGGCCAACGCCGATAACACCCAGGAAGCTGTTGTAGTCCAGTGCCGAGATTTGCATCTGGAACGGACCGTCACGGTCAACTTTTGGAGCCGGCACGTGGTCAATGATCGCCTGGTACAGCGGAGTCATGTCTTCAGCCATATCGGTGTGTTCCAGACCGGCAATGCCGTTCAGGGCCGAGGCGTAGACGACTTTGAAGTCCAGCTGTTCTTCGGTCGCACCCAGGTTGTCGAACAGGTCGAAGATCTGATCCAGAACCCAGTCCGGACGCGCGCCTGGACGGTCAACCTTGTTGATGACCACGATTGGACGCAGGCCGGCTTCGAAAGCCTTCTTGGTCACGAAACGGGTTTGCGGCATAGGGCCGTCTTGAGCGTCAACCAGCAGCAGAACGGAGTCAACCATCGACATTACGCGTTCAACTTCGCCGCCGAAGTCGGCGTGGCCCGGGGTGTCCACGATGTTGATGTGGTGGCCGTTCCAGTTGATGGCGGTGTTTTTCGCCAGAATGGTAATACCGCGTTCTTTCTCCTGGTCGTTGGAGTCCATCACGCGCTCGTCGTTGAGCTCGTTGCGCTCCAGGGTGCCGGATTGACGCAAGAGTTTGTCTACCAGGGTGGTCTTACCATGGTCAACGTGAGCAATGATGGCGATGTTGCGTAGATTTTCGATCACTTGTGTATCTCGATCAGAGGATTCGGTGTGCTGACAAGTCTTGGCAGCGATTTACAGTAGAGTCAGGCCTTGCCGTTACAGCTTGACGGCAGAGTCGGGGGGCCGGTGACGCAGGCCACAGGCATACAGCCCCGGGCTCTTAGCTCGGTCGATAAACGCGCACATTGGCATGCCCCTCACTGAGCAAATGGTGGGCATGCAGGCGACTCATCACGCCTTTGTCGCAATACAGCAGGTACTGGCGAGTAGGGTCCAGTTCCTTGAAACGAGCGTTCAATGCATAAAACGGCATCGTTTGTACCTCAATGCCAACGAGTCCCAGCGGGTCATCTTCAGCGGCATCCGGATGACGGATGTCGATGACGATCTGACCAGCCAGCGCTTCGCTGACTTCTTCGATCTGCAAGTCCTGGCCCAATTCGTCGATCACGCGATCGATCGGCACCAGTTTGGCGTTCTCGAGCGCACGCTCAAGTACTGCCATGTCGAACTGTTGTTCTTCGTACTCCACGCGTGGACGCTTGGCGTGGGTCTTGGGGTTCACCGAGATGACCCCGCAGTATTCCGGCATGTGCTTGGCGAAGTCGGCAGTACCGATTTCGTTGGCCAGGTCGATGATGTCCTGCTTGTGACTGGCGATCAGCGGACGCAAGACCAGCTTGTCGGTCACGCAGTCGATCACGGACAGGTTCGGCAACGTCTGGCTCGACACCTGGGAAATCGCTTCACCGGTGACCAGCGCATCGATCTCCAGCCGATCGGCAATACGGGAAGCAGCGCGCAACATCATACGCTTCAAAACTACGCCCATATGACTGTTATCGACTTTCCCGAGAATTTCTCCCAGTACTTCCTCGAACGGCACACTGACAAATAACACGCGTTGGGAGCTGCCGTACTTCTTCCAGATGAAATGCGCGACTTCCATAACGCCCAGTTCATGGGCTCGTCCGCCCAGATTGAAGAAGCAGAAATGGCTCATCAGCCCGCGGCGCATGATCTGGTAAGCAGCAACAGTGGAATCGAAGCCGCCGGACATCAGCACAAGCGTCTGTTCCAGGGCACCCAGCGGATAACCGCCGATGCTGTTGTGCTGGTTGTGGATCACGAACAACCGTTTGTCGCGAATTTCGAGGCGTACTTCGATTTCCGGCTCTTTCAGCGAAATTCCGGCGGCGCCGCACTGACGACGCAGTTGGCTGCCGACGTATTTCTCGACGTCCATCGAGGTGAATTCATGCTTGCCGGCACGCTTGCAGCGCACCGAAAAGATCTTCCCGGCCAACGCATCACCGAAGTGCTGCTTGCACTTGGCGACGATGTCGTCGAAGTCGCCCAACGGGTATTCATCGACCTGCAGGAAATGCGCGATGCCCGGCATGCAGCTCAGGCGCTCGGTCATCTCCTTCAGGGCTTTGGGCTCGCTGACGCGGGTTTCCAGCTCGAGATTGTCCCACACACCGTTCACCACCACAGCCGGGTCCAGGTCGCGGAGCACGGTACGGATGTTTTTGGCCAACTGGCGGATGAAACGCATCCGTACCGGGCGGCTCTTGATGGTGATCTCGGGAAAGACTTTTACGATTAGTTTCATGAAAACAGCGCGCGCTGGGCCAGCCGAAAAAGGGGGGCGCGGATTATAGCGGAAATTGCTCAAGGTTTAACCAGTTAATGTGCAGAAGGTTTTGCGCGCACCAAAACAGGTCATTTGTTGAATTTGACGCCACATTACAGGGCGCTATTTCCTGCTTTGCTCCGCTTTGCACCTTTATAAGCGTGAAATTGGGGCAAAAAACCCATGGTGGGGCACTGGCATGCAATTTGCTCCCTTGTGAGGCAGGTTGCCTTGGCAGAGTATTCGCGCCGGCATCACCCACATTCTAAGGGCATCCACTACTAAGCCCGAAGCCACCCGGAGGACACTATGTCGAAGTCGGTTCAACTCATCAAAGATCATGACGTCAAGTGGATTGATCTGCGCTTCACTGACACCAAAGGCACTCAGCACCACGTGACCATGCCGGCTCGCGACGCGCTGGATGAAGCTTTCTTCGAAGAAGGCAAAATGTTCGACGGTTCCTCCATCGCTGGCTGGAAAGGCATCGAAGCCTCCGACATGATCCTGATGCCGGACGACAGCACTGCCGTTCTCGACCCGTTCACCGAAGAGCCAACCCTGATCCTGGTTTGCGACGTGATCGAGCCTTCGACCATGCAAGGCTACGACCGTGACCCACGTGCGATCGCCAAGCGTGCCGAGGAATACCTGAAGTCGACCGGTATCGGCGATACCGTATTTGTTGGTCCAGAGCCTGAATTCTTCATCTTCGACCAAGTGAAGTTCAAGTCCGATATCTCCGGCTCGATGTTCAAGATCTACTCCGAACAAGGTTCGTGGATGTCCGACCAGGACGTGGAAGGCGGCAACAAAGGCCACCGTCCAGGCGTCAAAGGCGGCTACTTCCCGGTTCCGCCGTTCGACCACGACCACGAAATCCGTACCTCCATGTGCAACGCCATGGAAGAAATGGGCCTGGTCATCGAAGTTCACCACCACGAAGTGGCAACTGCTGGCCAGAACGAAATCGGCGTGAAGTTCAACACCCTGGTTGCCAAGGCTGACGAAGTTCAAACCCTGAAGTACTGCGTACACAACGTTGCTGATGCATACGGCCGCACCGCGACCTTCATGCCTAAGCCGCTGTACGGCGACAACGGTTCGGGTATGCACGTTCACCTGTCCATCGCCAAAGATGGCAAGAACACCTTCGCTGGCGAAGGCTATGCCGGCCTGTCCGACACCGCTCTGTACTTCATCGGCGGCATCATCAAGCACGGTAAAGCGCTGAACGGCTTCACCAACCCGTCGACCAACTCCTACAAGCGTCTGGTCCCAGGTTTCGAAGCTCCAGTAATGCTGGCCTACTCGGCTCGTAACCGTTCCGCTTCGATCCGTATTCCTTACGTGTCCAGCCCTCGCGCTCGCCGTATCGAAGCTCGCTTCCCGGATCCGGCAGCCAACCCGTACCTGGCCTTCGCTGCCCTGGTAATGGCCGGCCTGGACGGTATCCAGAACAAGATCCACCCTGGCGACGCTGCTGACAAAAACCTGTATGACCTGCCGCCTGAAGAGGCGAAAGAGATTCCACAAGTTTGCGGCAGCCTGAAAGAAGCCCTGGAAGAGCTGGACAAAGGTCGTGCGTTCCTGACCAAAGGCGGCGTTTTCAGCGACGACTTCATCGACGCTTACATCGCTCTGAAAAGCGAAGAAGAAATCAAAGTACGTACCTTCGTACACCCACTGGAATACGAGCTGTACTACAGCTGCTAATCCAGTAGCGCCTGCGCAAGCGGCGTGACAAAAAAGAGGCCTCCTTCGGGAGGCCTTTTTTGTGGGCGCTATTCAACGGCTGACAATGCCCTCTGTGGGAGCGGGCTTGCTCGCGAAGGCAGTCTGTCAGCTGGCATTGATGGTGACTGACACTCCGCCTTCGCGAGCAAGCCCGCTCCCACAGGGTTTCGCGTCGCCTGACAGGCCTTGTCAAATCATGCCCAAATGTTAACGACTTGGGTCTATTGCCAGCCCTGACCTATGCTGCACCTCAACGCCTTCGCTTCCGGTCAATTTTATGGGTCGTGGTTTTCTACTGATGTTGCTGCTGATCGCCCTGCCCGCCGCCGCGCAGATCTATAAGTACACCGACGCCGACGGCAACACCGCCTACAGCAATCAACCACCCGATGGCGTGAAGGCTCAGCCGGTCGAGTTGCCACCGCTTAACAGGGTTGAGCCTCAAGCCCCTTCTGCACCACCTGTCGAAGCCACCAGCCGCGAACAGCCGCGCAGCGCTTACGAGGTGCTGGAGTTGACCAACTTACCCACTACCGAAGCGCTGCGTGCCAACAACGGCACCTTCACCGTCAACGTGTTGATCAAACCCCGCCTGCAAGGCCCTCATCTGCTCAGGCTGTTGCTGGACGATCAACCTTACGGCCAGCCGAGCAACGTGCCGATCCTGCAACTGGTGAACGTCGATCGCGGCGAACACAGCCTCGCGGTGCAGGTGATCGATGGAGAGAACATCGTCCAGCAAAGCCCCACCGTGACGTTCACCGTCCAACGGGTGCATAAGCCGTGAAGCTGTGGTTGCTGATCGCATGCTTGATCGCCTTGCCGGTGGCCGCCGAGGTGTTCACCTACGTCGACGCCCAGGGCAATCGGGTCTACACCGACCAGCCAGGCTCCGGCAACGCCAAGCGCGTGCCGCTGGCGACGAGCAATCGCATGTCCGCCAACCCTGGCGGCGCAGCACCGGTGAATGCTGGAAAGAAGACCGAAACAAAACCACTGTTCCACTACGACATGCTTAGAGTCCTGGTGCCGGAGCCAGACGCCACGGTGCGCAGCAGTGCTGGCGAGATTATCGTCAGCGTCACCAGTGAACCCGGCCTGCAGCGAGGCCATCGCTACCAACTGCTGCTCGACGGCCAACCCACCGCAGCGCCCGGCCTGAGCCCGGTATTCGCCCTGAGCAACATCGATCGCGGCAGCCATAATCTCTCCGTGGAAATCCTCGACGAGCAGGGCCGCACGGTCGAGCGCACCGCCAACCAGCCGTTCCACATGCTGCGCATCTCCCTCGCGCAGAAGCGTCAGGTCAAACCCTGCGCCCCTGCCGACTACGGCCAACGGCCGGAGTGCCCGCTCAAAGACAAACCCGTAGAAGAAAAAAATCCCTTCCTGCGCTTCTTCTAACGCCGTTCAGGTTTGCGCACTATATTGGTGCAATTGGTTGCACCGTACTCACATTCCAACCCATTTTGGTTCGAAAGTACCCGTCAAAGCTGGCAGAACGCCACGCAAACGAGCGTCAAACGCCCGTTTCAGGCCTTAAACGCTTCTTTTCGGAGCCTTGGTTTGGTTTTTGCATTTTCCTCGTATCAGCGCTTTATTCATGCGCGCGCCCTGCTCCAAAAGAGGTCCTGATGACCATTAGCGACGCACTGCATCGATTGCTACTCGACAACCTGACCACCGCCACCATTCTGCTCGACGCCGAACTGCGCCTCGAGTACATGAACCCGGCGGCGGAGATGCTCCTGGCCATCAGTGGTCAGCGTAGCCATGGGCAGTTCATCAGCGAGTTGTTCACCGAATCCACCGAGGCGCTGAACTCCCTGCGCCAGGCGGTCCAGCAGGCCCACCCGTTCACCAAGCGCGAAGCGATGCTCACCGCCCTCACCGGCCAGACCCTGACCGTCGACTACGCGGTAACCCCCATCCTCGCCAACGGCGCCACGATGCTGCTGCTGGAAGTCCACCCCCGTGACCGCTTGCTGCGGATCACCAAGGAAGAGGCGCAGCTGTCGAAGCAGGAAACCAGCAAGATGCTGGTGCGCGGCCTCGCTCACGAAATCAAGAATCCTCTCGGCGGGATACGCGGCGCGGCGCAATTGCTTGCCCGCGAACTGCCGGAAGAAAGCCTGCGCGACTACACCAACGTGATCATTGAAGAGGCCGATCGCCTGCGCAATCTAGTCGATCGCATGCTCGGTTCCAATAAGCTGCCGTCACTGGCGATGTGCAACGTCCACGAAGTTCTGGAACGCGTTTGTCATCTGGTGGAGGCCGAAAGCCAGGGTTGCATCACTTTGGTGCGCGACTACGACCCGAGCATTCCCGACGTATTGATCGACCGCGAACAAATGATTCAGGCCGTGCTGAACATCGTGCGCAATGCGATGCAGGCCATCAGCAGCCAGAACGAGCTGCGCCTTGGCCGCATCAGCCTGCGCACCCGCGCCATGCGCCAGTTCACCATCGGCCACGTGCGCCATCGCCTGGTGACCAAGATCGAAATCATCGACAACGGCCCGGGCATTCCCGCGGAGTTGCAGGAAACCATCTTCTTTCCCATGGTCAGCGGCCGCCCGGACGGTACCGGGCTGGGCCTGGCCATAACCCAGAACATCATCAGCCAGCACCAGGGCCTGATCGAATGTGACAGCCATCCAGGCCACACCACCTTCTCGATCTTTCTGCCACTGGAACAAGGAGCCACATCGACATGAGCCGTAGTGAAACCGTGTGGATCGTCGATGACGACCGTTCTATCCGTTGGGTCCTGGAAAAAGCCTTGCAGCAAGAAGGCATGACCACGCAAAGCTTCGACAGCGCCGATGGCGTGATGAGCCGCCTGGCGCGCCAGCAGCCGGACGTGATCATCTCCGACATTCGCATGCCGGGTGCCAGCGGTCTGGACCTTCTGGCGCGGATTCGCGAACAACACCCACGGCTGCCGGTCATCATCATGACCGCTCATTCCGATCTGGACAGCGCTGTCGCGTCCTATCAGGGCGGCGCGTTTGAATACCTGCCAAAACCGTTCGACGTTGACGAAGCGGTGTCGCTGGTCAAACGCGCGAACCAACACGCCCAGGAACAGCAAGGCCTGGAAGTCCCGGTCGCCTTGACCCGCACCCCGGAAATCATCGGTGAAGCACCGGCGATGCAGGAAGTGTTTCGCGCCATCGGGCGCTTGAGCCACTCCAACATCACTGTGCTGATCAACGGTGAATCCGGTACCGGTAAAGAGCTGGTGGCGCACGCGCTACACCGTCACAGCCCTCGCGCGGCTTCGCCGTTCATTGCGCTGAACATGGCGGCGATCCCGAAAGACCTGATGGAATCCGAGCTGTTCGGCCATGAAAAAGGCGCGTTCACCGGCGCGGCCAACCTGCGTCGCGGGCGCTTTGAGCAGGCTGACGGCGGCACGCTGTTCCTCGATGAAATCGGCGACATGCCGGCAGACACCCAGACTCGTTTGCTGCGGGTGTTGGCGGACGGCGAGTTCTATCGCGTCGGCGGTCATGTGCCGGTGAAGGTCGATGTGCGAATCATCGCCGCGACTCACCAGAATCTGGAAACCCTGGTGCACGCCGGGAAATTCCGTGAGGACTTGTTCCACCGCCTCAACGTGATCCGCATCCACATTCCACGGCTGTCGGACCGTCGCGAAGACATCCCGACCCTGGCCAAGCACTTCCTCAGCCGCGCCGCGCAAGAACTGGCGGTGGAGCCGAAGCTGCTGAAAAGCGAAACCGAGGAATACCTGAAGAACCTGCCGTGGGGCGGCAACGTGCGTCAGCTGGAGAACACCTGCCGCTGGATCACGGTGATGGCTTCGGGTCGCGAAGTGCACATCAGCGACCTGCCGCCGGAGCTATTGAACCTGCCGCAGGATTCGGCGCCGGTGACCAACTGGGAGCAAGCGCTGCGCCAGTGGGCTGATCAGGCGTTGGCTCGCGGTCAGTCGAGCCTGCTCGACAGCGCCGTGCCGGCCTTCGAACGGATCATGATCGAAACCGCCCTCAAACACACCGCCGGCCGCCGCCGCGATGCTGCGGTTTTGCTGGGCTGGGGGCGTAATACCCTGACGCGCAAGATCAAGGAATTGGGGATGAAGGTTGATGGTGGGGATGATGATGAAGGGGATGAGGGTTAATCGTTTGCCTTGAGAACCACCCCTCACCCCAGCCCTCCCGAAACGTCGGACCGCCCCATAGGGGAGAGGGGGAAAGGGAGCAGATCGGGGGATCTTTCATATCCTGAGTTCGACTTGATTGTTCAGGTCGATGTAACTCCAAGAACACCTCGGTCAGTCCCCTCTCCCCCCGGGAGAGGGTTAGGGTGAGGGGTCGATTCAGGATCAGCCCCATTTCCACGATGCACCGCAACACCCTCCGTGCACCGCCGCAATGCACCGTGAACCGCAATCGCGCACGGCAACAGATCCAAAACCCCGCCTGCGTTCGCAATCGAACCCCTATCGAAAAAACACGAAAGCCCCGAATTACGGGGCTTTCAGCGCTGCTCAGCGGCTTTCTGTTTCAACTTGTTAAAACCTGGCACGCCCCCTGCAATAGTCCATTCAGTGATTCAGTTCACTACCCGGTTTCGGGGACCTTGGTACAGGCAGGCCGGGGATTCCCCTCTTTACATCGGGCTCACACCGCACAAGCGACGAGCCCAAGCAGTTTTGGGGCCCTTGATACAGGCAGGTCAGGGGTTCCTTCTTTACACCGGGCTCACGACGCAATGCGCGAGCCCTGCCGTTTTGGGAACCTTGGTACAGGCAGGCCGGGGATTCCCTCTTTTATTGCTCTCGGAGATGGATCTCCAGCCGCCAGCGGTCATCGACCTCGCTACCGGACCACTCACCCTGCAGCGGCCGGGCCGCCACCACCGTCAGCAACAACCCACCATCACTCAAACGCACCCGCCAGTTCACGTTCTTGTCGTTGAGCTTGAGCTGACCTTTCTGCGCCTTGCCTTCAGCCTCGAACAGCAACGCGAGGCTACCGTCGACGAACTCGCCGTGAGCCTTGGGTTCGTTGTTGAACCACACCACCAACCCGTCGTTCGTGACCTCGACCTGCTGCAATTCGCTGGGGTCGGGGGTGGTCAGGCGACCGATCATCAGCCCCACCATCACCCCGACAATCGCCAGCGAAGCCATCACTCGCGGGAATAGCTTCGAACGCGGGTCTGCTTCAGGCGTAGAATGCCGCTCATCTTTACCTTCGGAGCCGTGCATGTTTCACGTCATCCTTTTCCAACCAGAAATTCCGCCGAATACCGGCAACGTTATCAGGCTGTGCGCCAACAGTGGCTGCCACCTGCATTTGATCGAACCGCTAGGCTTCGAGATGGACGACAAGCGTCTGCGCCGGGCCGGCCTCGATTACCACGAGTATGCCACCCTGCAACGCCACGCAGACCTCGCCAGCTGTCTGGAAAGCCTCGGTCATCCTCGGCTGTTCGCCTTCACCACCAAGGGCTCGCGGCCGTTCCACGATGCCAGCTTCGCCGAGGGCGATGCGTTCCTGTTCGGCCCGGAAAGCCGTGGTTTGCCGGCAGAAGTACTCGATGCCCTGCCCGGCGAACAGCGCTTGCGCCTGCCCATGCGTGAAGGCTGCCGCAGCCTGAACCTGTCGAACACCGTAGCGGTCGCCGTGTACGAAGGCTGGCGCCAGCTGGGCTTCAAGTAACCCCGCATAACAAATGTGGGAGCGGGCTTGCTCGCGAAGGGGCCATAACATTCAACATCTTCGTTGACTGTTACACCGCTTTCGCGAGCAAGCCCGCTCCCACATTGGACTTGCTTTGACGCACAGACCGCTTATTGAACGGTTGGAGTCTCGCCAGCCGCCTGCATGCGTTGCAGCTCTTGTGCGTACAGCGCGTCGAAGTTCACCGGGGCCAGCATCAGCGCCGGGAACGAACCACGGGTGACCAGGCTGTCCAGGGTTTCGCGAGCGTACGGGAACAGGATGTTCGGGCAGAACGCGCCGAGGGTGTGGCTCATCGAAGCGTCGTCGAGGTTCTTGATCAGGAAGATCCCGGCCTGTTGCACTTCAGCAATGAACGCCACTTCGTCGCCGTTCTTCACGGTGACGGACAGGGTCAGTACGACTTCGTGGAAGTCGCCTTCCAGGGCCTTTTGACGGGTGTTCAGATCCAGACCGACGCTCGGTTCCCACTGCTGGCGGAAGATGGCCGGGCTTTTCGGGGCTTCGAAGGACAAGTCACGTACGTAGATGCGCTGCAAGGAGAATTGCGGTGCGGTTTCTTCTTCGCTAGCTGCAGTGTTCTGTTGGTCAGTCATCTCAGATCCTTTCTGATCTTGGGGTCTTATAGGGAAGGCATTCAGGCCTTGAGCATCGCGTCGAGCTTGCCGGCGCGCTCAAGGGCGAACAAATCATCACAACCACCCACGTGGGTGCTGCCGATCCAGATCTGCGGCACGGACGTACGTCCGGCCTTCTGAGCCATGGCGGCACGCACCTGCGGCTTGCCATCGACCTTGATCTCTTCGAAGGCCACGCCTTTGTTCTCGAGCAGGTACTTGGCTCGAGAACAGTAAGGGCAGTAATCGCTGGAATAGACGACGACGTTGCTCATATCACTTCACCAGCGGCAGGTTGTCGCCTTTCCAGCTGGAAATACCGCCGGAGAGTTTGGCGGCGGTGAAGCCGGACTTCATCAGTTCGCGGGCGTGGGTGCCGGCGGTCTGGCCCATGGCGTCGACCAGGATGATGGTCTTGGCCTTGTGCTTTTCCAGTTCGCCGACGCGAGCGGTCAGTTTGTCGTGAGGAATGTTCACCGCGCCAACAATGTGACCGGCGGCGAAGTCCTTGGTCGAACGAATGTCGATCACAACGCCCGCGTCCTTGTTGACCAGCCCGGTCAGTTCACCGGTGCTCAGGCTGCGGCCGCCGCCTTGCATCTGATAGGCCAACAGCAAGGCCGCCAGTACGACGAAGATACCCACGAGAATGTAGTGGTTGGTGGCGAATTGAATCAGATGTTCAACCATCGAAGGAGGTTCCAGGGCGTTAAAATGTCGGCCAGTATACACAGCCACTATGGTGGGCCAAACCCCGTCCGGCGGTGACGCCGTCGGAACTTAGCTTTAAACTGCCACTCCCTTTTCCATCGCCCTCTTTTAACTCAGCCACGAGTGGAATCCATGACTACCACGCCTAAACCTTTGGTCCTGATTATTCTCGACGGCTTCGGTCACAGTGAGAGCCCTGAATCCAACGCCATCTTTGCGGCGAAGAAGCCCGTGCTGGACCGTCTGTGGGCCACCGTGCCGAACGGCCTGATCTCGGGCAGCGGCATGGACGTCGGCCTGCCGGATGGCCAGATGGGCAACTCCGAAGTCGGCCACATGAACCTCGGCGCCGGCCGCGTGGTGTATCAGGACTTCACGCGCGTGACCAAATCGATCCGCGACGGCGAGTTCTTCGAGAACCCGACCATCTGCGCCGCTGTCGATAAAGCCGTTGCTGCCGGCAAAGCCGTGCACTTCATGGGCCTGCTGTCCGATGGCGGCGTTCACAGCCACCAGGATCACCTGGTTGCCATGGCCGAACTGGCCTACAAACGTGGCGCTGAAAAAATCTATCTGCACGCCTTCCTCGACGGCCGAGACACACCGCCGAAAAGCGCTCAATCGTCCATCGAACTGCTGGATGCGGCCTTCCAGGCCCTCGGCAAAGGCCGGATCGCCAGCATTGTCGGCCGCTACTTCGCCATGGACCGCGACAACCGTTGGGATCGCGTGTCCCAGGCTTACAACCTGATTGTCGATGGCAACGGCGAATTCAACGCCGCCACCGCTCAGGAAGGCCTGCAAGCCGCGTATGAACGTGGCGAGAGCGACGAATTCGTCAAAGCCACCTCGATCGGCGAACCGGTGAAAGTCGAAGACGGCGATGCCGTGGTGTTCATGAACTTCCGCGCCGACCGCGCCCGTGAACTGACCCGCGTATTCGTCGAAGACGATTTCAAGGAATTCGAACGTGCCCGCCAGCCAAAACTGGCCGGCTTCGTCATGCTGACCCAGTACGCCGCCAGCATTCCTGCGCCATCGGCCTTCGCCGCGGGCAGCCTGGACAACGTGCTGGGCGACTACCTGGCGAAAAACGGCAAGACCCAGCTGCGCATCGCCGAAACCGAGAAGTATGCCCACGTGACCTTCTTCTTCTCCGGCGGCCGTGAAGAACCGTTCCCGGGCGAAGAACGCATCCTGATTCCGTCGCCAAAAGTCGCCACTTATGACTTGCAGCCCGAGATGAGCGCCCCGGAAGTCACCGACCGCATCGTCGATGCCATCGAAAACCAGCGTTACGACGTGATCGTGGTCAACTACGCCAACGGCGACATGGTCGGCCACAGCGGTGTGTTCGACGCGGCCGTCAAAGCCGTTGAATGCCTCGACCTGTGTGTTGGCCGCATCGTCGATGCCCTGGAAAAAGTCGGTGGCGAAGCGCTGATCACTGCCGACCACGGCAATGTCGAGCAGATGTCCGACGCATCCACCGGCCAGGCGCATACCGCGCACACCACCGAACCGGTGCCGTTCATCTATGTCGGCAAGCGTGACTTCAAGGTTCGCGACGGCGGCGTGCTGGCGGATGTGGCACCGACCATGCTGATGCTGATGGGTCTGGAAAAACCGGCGGAAATGACCGGGACCTCGATTCTGGTGTAACCCGCCCCATCAAACACCGCCAAAACCCTGTGGGAGCGAGCCTGCTCGCGATAGCAATCTGATAGCCAACATCGATGTTGAATATTAGGACGCCATCGCGAGCAGGCTCGCTCCCACATTGGTTTTGGGTGGTTTGATAGAGCAATTTTCTCCGCTACCCGGTCCAGTTATCACACAGCCCCAATTGGGCGTTTTTTTTGCAGCGCTTGGCGGGCATACTAGGCTGTCCCTTTCCCTGGTGTCGCCCGCCTCTATGCTTCGCGTCCTGATAGCCCTTGCTCTGACTTGCCTGCTCCAACCGGCTTTTGCTGACGAGCGCGCGCAAACCCAACAACAGTTGGACGCCACGCGTCAGGACATTGCCGAGCTGAAAAAGCTGCTGGGCAAGCTCCAGGAAGAAAAATCCGGTGTGCAAAAAGACCTCAAAGGCACCGAAACCGAGATGGGCAAGCTCGAGAAGCAGGTCGATGCCCTGCAAAAAGAGCTGAAGAAAAGCGAATCCGAGCTGCAGCGACTCGATGCCGAGAAAAAAAAACTCCAGAGCGCGCGAATTGAACAGCAGCGACTGATCGCCATTCAGGCCCGCGCGGCCTATCAGAACGGCCGTCAGGAGTACTTGAAGCTGCTGCTCAACCAGCAGAACCCGGAAAAATTCGCCCGCACCCTCACCTATTACGACTACCTGAGCCAGGCCCGCCTGGAGCAGCTGAAGAATTTCAACGAAACCCTGCGCCAACTGGCCAATGTCGAAAAAGACATCGCCATGCAGCAGGCGCAATTGCTGGTGCAGAAAAGCAGCCTCGACAGCCAGCGTGACGAACTCGACAAAGTCCGCAAGGAGCGCCAGCAAGTCCTGGCCAAGCTTAGCGACGACGTGAAGGCCCGCGATCAGAAGCTGGCAGCCCGCGAGCAGGATCAGGCAGACCTGTCTAAAGTCCTTAAAACCATTGAAGAAACCTTGGCCCGTCAGGCCCGAGAGGCAGAAGAAGCGCGGCAAAAAGCGCTGATCGCCCAGCAGGAAGCCGAAAAAAAGCGTTTACGTGAGGCTCAGGCTGCAGCAGATGCAGACACCACTGATGCCCCACGCAAACCCGTTAAATCGACACCCGGCGCACTGGTTTCAAGTTCAGGCGAGACCTTTGGCGGCCCCTTTGCTTCAAGCCGGGGAAAACTTCCGTGGCCCGTTGATGGTCGACTGCTGGCACGCTTTGGCGAAACCCGTGGCGACGACGCCCGCACCAAGTGGGATGGCGTGATGATCAGCGCCTCTGCCGGCAGCCAGGTGCACGCCGTGCATGGCGGTCGCGTGGTGTTTGCCGACTGGTTGCGAGGCGCCGGGCTGCTGGTGATTCTCGACCACGGCAACGGTTTTTTGAGTCTTTATGGTCACAACCAGACGCTGCTCAAGTCTGCGGGTGACGTGGTAAAAGCCGGAGAGTCCATCTCCACTGTCGGTAGCAGTGGCGGGCAGGACACACCAGCGCTGTATTTCGCTATTCGTCAGCAGGGTCACCCGAGTGATCCGGCGCAATGGTGTCGTGCGCAAGGATAAGTACGCCATCTACTTCAGGAGTTCGTTCGACATGCTGCATTTGTCCCGCCTTACCTCGCTGGCCCTGACGATCGCCCTGGTGATCGGCGCGCCTCTGGCGTTCGCCGCTCAACCTGCTCCGGCTGTCGCGCCTGCGGGCACTGCTGCGACCACCAAGGCGCCGTTGCCTCTGGAAGAGTTGCGCACCTTTGCCGAGGTCATGGATCGGATCAAGGCTGCCTATGTCGAACCGGTGGACGACAAGACCCTGCTGGAAAACGCCATCAAGGGCATGCTCAGCAACCTCGACCCGCACTCCGCCTACCTGGGCCCGGAAGACTTCGCTGAATTGCAGGAAAGCACCAGCGGCGAATTCGGCGGCCTGGGCATCGAAGTTGGCGCCGAAGACGGTTTCATCAAGGTGGTTTCGCCAATCGATGACACCCCGGCTTCCAAGGCTGGCATCCAGGCCGGCGACTTCATCGTCAAGATCAACGGCCAGCCGACCCGCGGCCAGAGCATGACCGAAGCCGTGGACAAGATGCGCGGCAAGATCGGCCAGAAAATCACCCTGACCCTGGTGCGCGACGGCGGTACGCCGTTCGACGTGACCCTGGCCCGCGCCATCATTCAAGTGAAGAGCGTGAAGAGTCAGTTGCTGGAGTCCGGCTACGGCTACATCCGCATCACCCAGTTCCAGGTCAAGACCGGCGACGAAGTCTCCAAGGCCCTGGCCAAGCTGCGCAAGGACAACGGCAAGAAGCTCAAAGGCATCATCCTCGACCTGCGTAACAACCCGGGCGGCGTGCTGCAAGCGGCGGTTGAAGTGGTCGACCACTTCATCACCAAAGGCCTGATCGTTTACACCAAGGGCCGTATCGCCAACTCCGAACTGCGCTTCTCCGCCACCGGCAAGGACGAAAGCGAAGCCGTGCCAATGGTCGCGCTGATCAACGGCGGCAGCGCCTCGGCGTCGGAAATTGTCGCCGGTGCCTTGCAGGATCAGAAACGCGCGGTGGTCATGGGCACCACCAGTTTCGGCAAAGGCTCGGTACAAACCGTCCTGCCGCTGAACAACGAACGCGCACTGAAGATCACCACGGCGCTGTATTACACGCCGAACGGTCGCTCGATCCAGGCTCAGGGCATCGTTCCGGACATCGAAGTGCGCAAGGCCAAGATCACCAACGAGCAGGACGGCGAGTACTTCAAGGAAGCCGATCTGCAAGGTCACCTGGGCAATGGCAACGGCGGCGCCGACAAACCGACCAGCTCCAGCGGCAAAGCCAAGGCCATGCCGCAGGATGATGACTATCAATTGGCCCAGGCCCTGAGCCTGCTCAAAGGGTTGAGCATCACCTCCGGCCGCTGAGATGCGCCTGCGGTTATTCCTCGGTCTGCTGTGTTGTCTGGCGGGTGTTGCTCACGCAGCACCCGCCCCTCAAAAGGCCTACATCACTCTGATCATCGATGACCTGGGGCAGAACCTGCCCCGGGATCGCCGCGTGCTCGCCCTGCCCGGTCCGGTCACCACGGCGATCATGCCTGACACACCCCACGCCACCGAATTCGCACGCGAGGCCCATCGCGCCGGAAAGATCGTCATCCTGCACATGCCCATGGACCCGGCCACCGGTCCGTTTGCCTGGCATCCCGAGATTCCCATCGAAGAACTGCAAAAGCGTCTTGATGCGGCGTTCAAAGCCGTGCCTTACACCAGCGGCATCAACAACCACATGGGCAGCCGCATGACCGCCCAGCAACCGGCGATGGCCTGGCTGATGGCCGAGCTGCAGGGCCGGCACAAGTTCTTTGTCGACAGCCGTACCAGTGCTCAGACAGTCGCCGCCGCCGAGGCGCAGAAGATTGGTCTGGCCAGCGTCTCGCGAGATGTATTTCTCGATAATGAGCCCACTGAAGCCGCGATTTTTACTCAGCTACAGACGGCTATCAGCCTGGCGCGCAAGCAGGGTTCTGCAGTGATGATCGGGCATCCGTATCCGCAGACATTAGCGGTGCTTGAACGTGAATTGCCCAAGTTCAAGGCTCAGGGCATTGACTGGATCGACATCAAACAGATGATCAGCGTGCGCGGCAATCGTGCAACGGCAGCGCACGGCAAGGATGGCCAGTACCGCCTCCCGACCGCCCGATAATTCCTCGCAGCCCACTCCATTTCGCGATAACTATTTATACCTGCCGGTACACCGCCGCGTGCCACGATAGCGCTCACCCTGAATTTCATCACCAAGGAATGGACATGAAATACCGTAGCTTCTTTTACTTCGCGGGGCTGATTGGCTTGCTGGCTATTTCCGCAGTGCAGGCCCGCGATCTGGGCGAAGGCGCCGTCAACGACTCACCGTCAAGGGCACTGCAAAACAGCGAACATCTTTATGAAATCTGGAGCGGCGTGGGACGACTCAATCTCCAATCGGGCTTGACCTGCGGCGCCGTTCTACTGGATACGCGAAACAGCCAAGGCCGAGCCACCGGCCCTGCCTACCTGCTCACCAGCGGTCATTGCGTGTTGTTTCAGTACGGTTCGGCGCGGACCCATCTGCCTTTGAAAGCCAGCGTCACCTTCCACTACTTTCATGACATGCCACAGCGTAAGCGCCAATACGCCATCCGGACTGCCCGATGGAGCAGTCTGGTCGGGACCGATCTTGCAGTACTGGAGGTCGACGCAACATTGGCGTCGCTGATACACGCCGGGGTCAACCCGCTCAAGCTGGCGTCCCATCAAACCAACGAGAGTCATGATGCGCTTAACATTGGCGCGCCGAGCGGCTTTACCGAACAAGGGCTTCGATTGAGTGCCTGCACTGAACAAACCGCCGGAACGTTCATCGACCACCCCGGGGTGTTCCCTTTGGCCATGAAAAACAGCTGCGACCTTCGCCCTGGCAGCTCCGGTAGCCCGATGCTGAACCGCCGCACCAATGAAATCACCGGCATCGTCAGTAAAGTCGTGAGCTCGCGCAATACACCAGCGCCGCCTGGCTGTGAGCACTCGACGTCCTGCACGGCTGGCCGTTTCAACTACAGCTACTCTGCCAACTTTCTACACAACTGCTTTATTGACGGTGTCTTCACCAGCGATGGGGCGAACTGTTCGTTGGAGCCGGTCGAACTGACTGTCACGGAGCCCTGGAAGCTCAAGTCATACGTTCATAGAACGCAAAACGTGGATGAGCAGATCGTATTGCCTACGTGGGACTTCAGGTTCTCCCTCGAGGCGCCCTTCTATCGCTACAAAACGGTCCATAACGCCAGGGACTGCAAAGCTTCCGACAATTACAGCGCCGCCATCAGCGCTGAAGATGCTTACATCAATACTGAAATCGGGCCACAAAGCGGCGCACATGCACTGTGCATTATCGGCGTCGCCTCAGGGGAACTGCAGCTGACAAGGGCGATGTTGAATAACGTGTTTACAAGTGCCGTGTACTTGAGCGCGACGCCGGCCGCTCCGCCTCAGGTTGCATCGAAGTGATGGTTACAGATACTTCGCCATGATGTCGTCCACCACGCCTTCCTTGCGTAGCTGATCCAGCGCGGCTTGCAGCTTGGCGACGACGTCATCCGGCACGTCCTTGTTCAATGCCAGATACAACTCGGCGCTGTTAAATCGCAGCACGGTCTTGAGCCCGGTCACACCGTCCTGGCGCGCCAGATAGCGCCCGGCCGGATCACCCGTGGCCCACAGATCAATCTGGCCATTGACCAGCTTCTTCGCGTTGTCCTGATCCCGCAGCACGACTATCGGCTTCAATCCTTGCTTGGCCAATGTCTCGGCAATCGCATCGCCCTTGTAGGCGCCGATCTTGTATTTGCGCGCCTGCTCCAGCGACTCAAGGCTGATCTTGCTATCGGCCTTGGCCAGCATGATCCAGTCATCCGGCCCGATCGGGCCAACCCACTTGAACAGGTTCTCGCGATCCGGCAACCGCGCCATCACAAATACGCCGTAACCGGGCTTCTCCAGGGCGAGCTTGTAGATTCGCTCCCAAGGAAAACGCAACGTCAGGCTGTAGGTGACTTCGGCGCGTTTAAACATCTCGCGGACGATGTCCACCGCGATGCCATTGATGTTCTCGTCCTGAGCGAAGTTCTTGCCGTTCTTCGCCATGTTGTAGGGGGGGAAATTTTCAGTCAGCAACACCAGACCGGTGTCGGGATTTTCTGCGGCATGCGCTCCATTGACGAGCAATAGAGAAGCGCTGGCGAGGGCAAGAAGAAGGCGTCTAAGCATGTCTGGCTACCGAAATCCATGGCGTACCCAAGAGTGCCCTGAGCCCGCCATGATGTCCACTGGCCTGTATCGGTTTGTTTAGCGCATCACGATGCCGCGATGAGCCATGTAGGCCTTGGCTTCCTGCACGGTGTATTCGCCAAAGTGGAAAATACTCGCCGCCAACACCGCACTGGCGTGGCCTTCTAGAATGCCGTCGGCCAAGTGCTGCAGGTTGCCAACGCCGCCCGAAGCAATCACCGGAATACCCAATGCATCGCTGATCGCGCGGGTAACGCCCAGGTCGAAGCCGTTTTTCATGCCGTCCTGGTCCATGCTGGTCAGCAGGATTTCACCGGCACCCAGGCCTTCCATTTTCTTCGCCCATTCAACGGCGTCGAGACCGGTTGGCTTGCGACCACCGTGGGTGAAGATTTCCCAGCGCGGGGTTTCGCCCGGGCCGGAGACCTTCTTGGCGTCGATGGCAACGACGATGCACTGAGAACCGAAATGCTGAGCCGCTTCACCAACGAATTCCGGGTTGAACACCGCAGCCGTGTTGATCGAAACCTTGTCCGCGCCGGCATTGAGCAAGTTGCGAATGTCCTGCACGGTTCGCACACCGCCACCCACGGTCAGCGGGATGAACACCTGGCTGGCCATGCGCTCGACGGTATGCAGCGTGGTGTCGCGGCCATCGACGCTGGCGGTGATGTCGAGGAAGGTAATTTCGTCGGCACCCTGCTCGTCGTAACGACGGGCGATTTCCACCGGGTCGCCGGCATCACGGATGTTCTCGAACTTGACGCCCTTGACCACCCGGCCGTTATCCACGTCCAGGCAAGGGATGATGCGTTTGGCCAGCGCCATGGTCAGTCCTCAGCCTTTGTACGAATCGCAGAAAGCTTGCGCTTCAGCGACATCGAGAGTGCCTTCGTAGATCGCCCGACCGGTGATCGCGCCGATGATGCCTGGCGCTTTCGCGTCGAGCAGCGACTTGATGTCACCGAGGTTGTGGATGCCACCGGAAGCAATGACCGGGATCTTCGTCGCGGCGGCCAGCGCAGCGGTGAACGGAACGTTGCAGCCCTGCATCATGCCGTCTTTGGCGATGTCGGTATAAACGATCGCAGACACGCCGTCGGCTTCGAACTGCTTGGCCAGGTCGATCACCTGAATGGTGCTGATTTCAGCCCAGCCGTCAGTGGCGACAAAACCGTCTTTGGCATCCAGACCCACGATCACTTTGCCCGGAAACGCGCGGCAGGCTTCAGCAACGAAGGCCGGATCTTTCACGGCTTTGGTGCCGATGATCACGTAGCTCACGCCGGCCTTCACGTAGTGTTCGATGGTTTCCAGGGAACGGATACCGCCGCCGATCTGGATCGGCAGGTTCGGGTAGCGCTTGGCGATGGCGGTGACCACTTCGCCGTTGACCGGCTGGCCTTCGAAGGCGCCGTTCAGGTCGACCAGATGCAGACGACGGCAACCGCCCTCCACCCACTTGGCAGCCATGCTCACCGGGTCATCGGAGAACACCGTGGAATCTTCCATGCGGCCCTGGCGCAGACGAACACAGGCACCGTCTTTAAGATCGATAGCGGGAATAATCAGCATCTGGCAAACCTTCAAATTCGATTGTTCAGCTTCGCTCGAAAATCAGTTTTTCTCGAGCGCCCACAAGTCGCTTTCGATGCTTTCGAACCTCTCTTTGAGGTGCGTCTGCACATCGAAAATCGCCCTGTTGTAATAGTGCGGCGCAATTTCACGGGTAAACAGCTCAAGGATTTCAGCCGCTTCGAACGAACCCAGGTCCAGTTCGAAGCGATCTTCCATAAAGCGTTTGATCTTGTGATTGGCCTCGTTCTCCTGTTCGGGAGTGAGGGTCAGGATCGGCGGCTTCTTCTTGACGGCCATTTACCAGCGACCATCCCACGCGGCGAAGTTCTGCAGCAATTGCAGGCCATGGGTATGGCTCTTCTCCGGGTGGAACTGCACGGCGAAACGCGAGCCATCGGCCAGCGCCGCAGCGAAATCGACACCGTAGTGACCGCCACCCACCACTTGCCGCGGGTTACCGGCAGCGATGTAGTAGCTGTGCACGAAGTAGAAACGCGCCAGGTCCGGAATGTCGTGCCACAGCGGGTGACTCACCTTCTGCTGCACTTCGTTCCAGCCCATGTGCGGGACTTTCAAGTGTTCGCCGTCTTCGTGCAGGTCTTTGCCGAAGAACTTCACCGCGCCCGGGAACAGGCCGATGCAGTCAACGCCGTCGTTCTCTTCGCTGGTGTCGAGCAAGGCTTGCATGCCGACGCAAATGCCGAGGAACGGGCGGTCCTGGCTGACTTCGCGCACCAGCGAATCGAAGCCCAGGCGACGGATCTCCGCCATGCAGTCGCGAATCGCGCCGACGCCGGGGAAAACCACCCGGTCGGCTTCGCGAATCACATCGGCATCGCTGGTGATCAAGACCTTGCCGGCACCGACGTGCTCGAGGGCCTTGGCCACCGAGTGCAGGTTGCCCATGCCGTAATCGATAACCGCGACCGTCTGCATTACAGAACGCCTTTGGTCGATGGCATCTGACCGGCCATGCGGTCATCCAGCTCTACCGCCATGCGCAGCGCGCGGCCGAAAGCCTTGAATACGGTTTCGATCTGGTGGTGAGTGTTGGTGCCGCGCAGGTTGTCGATGTGCAGGCTGACGAGCGCGTGGTTGACGAAGCCCTGGAAGAATTCCTGGAACAGGTCAACGTCGAAGCCGCCAACGGTGGCACGGGTGTAGGGAACGTGCATCTGCAGGCCAGGGCGGCCGGAGAAGTCGATCACCACGCGCGACAGCGCTTCATCGAGCGGCACGTAGGCGTGGCCGTAGCGACGGATGCCTTTCTTGTCGCCGATGGCTTTGGCGAAGGCCTGACCCAGGGTGATACCGACGTCTTCCACCGTGTGGTGGTCGTCGATATGCAGGTCGCCCTTGCTGACAATATCCAGGTCGATCAGCCCGTGACGGGCGATCTGGTCCAGCATGTGCTCAAGAAAAGGAACACCGATATCAAATCGGGCCTTTCCGGTGCCATCCAGGTTGATCGAGGCTTTGATCTGGGTTTCCAGAGTGTCGCGCTCGACTGACGCCTTACGTTCGGCCATCACCAGCTCCGCAAAATCATTGGGCGAAAAAGGCAACCATTATAGGGGCGCGGGCGCCAAACAGAAACACGGGAGGTGATATCACTGACGGAGTGAATCCCGTGTTGTCGGGGATAGACATGTCCATACAAGCCATTTGTACACACCACAAAACAAATGTGGGAGCGAGCTTGCTCGCGATGAGGCCATCACATTCAACATCTCTGTCGACTGTCAGACCGCTATCGCGAGCAGGCTCGCTCCCACAGGGGTGATGCGTTTACTTAACTTAGTGGAACAGGACAGCCGTCTTCTGCAGGGTCACCCAAACACCCCACGCCAACGGAATACCCACCACCAGCCACGCAGCCACTGCCAAAGGCTTGGTGCCCGCATCCGCTTTCCACTCCAATACGGTGCTGCTGTCAGCACCCTTGTCGTGGCCCAGCGCCTGTTCGGCAGCCAGTTCAGCATCGGTCATGAAGTACTTGTCAGCCACCGGACGCACCAGCAGGTTGCAGATGAAACCCAGCACCAGCAGGCCCGCGAGGATGTACAGGGTGATGTCGTAAGCCGCGGCGCGTTCAACGCCGATGCTCAGCTGATACTCACGCAGGTAGTTCACCAACACCGGACCCAACACGCCCGCCGCCGCCCACGCCGTCAGCAGACGACCGTGGATCGCGCCGACCATTTGTGTACCAAACAGATCCGCCAGGTAAGCCGGCACCGTCGCAAAACCACCGCCGTACATCGACAGGATGATGCAGAAGGCCGCTACGAACAGCGCAACGTTGCCCAGGTGACCGAGGTTCGGGATCAACGCGTACAGCGCAAAACCGAGCGCGAAGAACACGAAATAAGTGTTTTTGCGGCCCAGGTAGTCCGAGAACGAGGCCCAGAAGAACCGGCCACCGATGTTGAACAGACTCAGCAAACCGGTGAAACCGGCAGCAATCGCAGCGATCGAGGCCAGTTGCCCAGCGTCCAGTTGACCGAATGGCAGGTCCACACCGATCAATTTGCCGCCGAATACTTCCTGCAACAGCGGCGAAGCCATGCCGAGGATGCCGATACCCGCCGAAACGTTCAGGCACAGCACCAGCCACACCAGACGGAATTGCGGGGTTTTCCACGCCACGTTCACGTGGACGTGACGGTGGGTGATCATCGCGTTGGAAGCTTTCTTCGCCGGAGCGGTCCAGCCTTCAGGCTTCCAGCCGGTTGGCGGAACGCGGTAGGACAGTGCGCCACCGATCATGAACACGAAGTAGATCGCGGCCATCACCAGGAAGCTCTGCCATACGCCGACGCTGGTTGGCGAAGCGAAGTGGCCCATCAAGGCTGCGGCCAGCGGAGCACCGACCATCGCGCCACCACCGAAACCCATGATCGCCATGCCGGTCGCCATGCCGCGCTTGTCCGGGAACCACTTGATCAGGGTCGATACCGGCGAGATGTAACCCAGGCCCAGGCCGATACCGCCAATGACCCCGGAGCCGATCCACATCAGCCATATCTGGTGGGTATAGACCCCCAGAGCTGAAATCAGCAGACCGCCACACCAGCACAGCGCCGATACAACGCCAGCCTTGCGTGGCCCGGCGTGTTCCAGCCAGCCGCCCCAAATGGCGGCCGAGCAACCGAGGAAGATGAAGAACAGGGTGTAGATCCAGCCGAGCATCGAGATCGGCCAGTCACATTGGGACGAGAAGACTTGCGAGATGAAGCTCATGTCCGGCGCGCAGGCCACTGCCTTGGTCACGCCCAGGGCTTTGGACAGTGGCAACCAGAACACCGAAAAGCCGTAGGCCATGCCGATGCACAGGTGGATGGCCAGGGCGGCCGGTGGTACCAGCCAACGGTTGAAACCGGGCTTGGCGATGATGCGTTCCTTGGACAGGAACGCGGGCTGGTCGGCTTTGAGGCCGTCCGCCGTGATGCTCGTGGTCATTGTGTATCCCCCAATTATTAGAATGGTTCGTCAGCGCTCCTCACCCCCAGCCTTTATGCGCACGCATGACTGTTTTTGAGGTGAAGCTCCATTTTGGTGCGACATCACGTCGCAGAAGGACGGACGAACCGGCAGAGGTTACCATCTGTACGTGACAGAAAAATCAAAGTGATATCACCTTTTGTATGTCATCAGTTCTCGTACCACTGAAGGAGCCCTCATGCCGATCATTGTCGAGCCGTTGAACGAAGCCACATATCAGGATCAGCAAGATCTACAGAAAATCTACCGCGATGCTCCGGACTGGCTGTTTGCCCCGTTTGCCGGAGATTTGCAGCTGATCGAAGCCTGCCTGCTGGACGGCTCGCTGATCGCTGGCCGCTTCAACGATCGGCTTTTGGGCGCGGCACGTCTGCAACGGCACTCGGATGTCTGGCATCTGTCCCAACTATGCGTACGAAAAATCACCCGTCGTCGTGGCGTGGCCGAGCGCCTGGTGAATGAAGCGCAGAAAATGGCGTCGCAAGCGGGTACGACATTGCGCTTGCTGGCGCCTGCCGGGCATCTGGAGGCGCAAGCGCTGGCGGCCAAACTGAAAATACCGCTGGATGTGTTGCCGACGTGATCGCTGACCGGTCGTCCGCTGCGGAGCGCTATACTCCCCGGCTAAATTTCGAATTCGACTAACTACAAGGACTCGCCCATGAAAGCGTTCGGCAAAATCCTGGGTCTGGTACTTCTCGGGCTGTTGCTGATCATTGTGGCGCTGGGCTTTGCCCTGACCCACCTCTTTGATCCCAACGACTATAAAGACGAGATTCGCCAGATAGCCCGCGACAAGGCCCACATCGAGCTGACGCTCAATGGCGATATCGGTTGGAGCCTGTTCCCGTGGCTGGGCCTGGAATTGCACGAAGCCAGCGTCGCGACCCTGGCCAAGCCCACCGAACCGTTCGCTGATTTGCAGATGCTCGGCCTGTCGGTTCGCGTGCTGCCGCTGCTGCGCCGTGAAGTGCAGATGAGCGATGTACGCGTCGAGGGCCTGAACCTGCGCCTGACCCGCGACAAGGACGGCCACGGCAACTGGCAAGACATCGGCAAGGTACCGGCGCCGGCCACACCGGCCACACCGCCCGCAACCACTGGCGAACCAGCGACCGAGACCACCGCCCAAGCGGAAAAACCGGCCCAGCCGATCCGCCTGGACATCGACAGCCTGACCGTCAACAACGCCCGCGTTGAATACAGCGACGAACAAACCGGCAAGCAATTCAGCGCCGAAAGCATCCAGCTGAGTACCGGGCCGGTGCATGACTCCACGAACATCCCGGTCAAACTCACCGCGTTCCTGGGCACCAACCAGCCGGTCTTGCGTGTCCGTACCGAGCTCAATGGCGAGCTGCGTTTCGAGCGCGCACTGCAGCGCTACAAGTTCGAAGACATGAAACTCTCTGGCGAAGTGGCTGGCGATCCGCTGCAAGGCAAAACCATAACCTTCGCCGCCCAGGGTCAGTTGCTGCTGGATAAAGCGGCGAACGTCGCCGAATGGACTGGCATCAAGATCTCTGCCAACCAACTGCGCGCATTGGGCGAACTGAAGGTCAACGACCTCGACAAAACGCCGCAAATCAGCGGCGGCCTGTCGATTGCCCAGTTCGACCTGGCGAAATTCGTCGACAGCATCGGCCAGAAGCTTCCGGCGATGGCTGACGGTAGCCTGAGCAAAGTCGAGTTAGTCAGCCGCCTGGCTGGCACGCCAACCAGCGTGGTGCTCGACAACATCAACCTGAAAGTCGACGACAGCACCTTCAGTGGCCGCATCGCCGTCGAGGACTTCGCCAAACAATCGCTGCGGGCGACCCTCAAGGCCGACACCTTCAACGTCGACCGTTATCTGCCACCAAAATCTGCCGAAGCCAACAGCGCCACGCAGGTGCGTCAGGCCGAAGTGGCCAGCACCGAAGCCGACGCCATGGCTGGCCCGGGCAACACCCCGCTGCCGCAAGCACCGACCAAAGACGCGTGGAGCAACGAGCGCCTGCTGCCGGTGGAACGCCTGGCCAAACTCGACGTAGACGCCGACCTCACCTTCGGTCAGTTGACCCTCGATAAATTGCCGATCCAGAACGCTGCGCTCAAAGCCACAGGCCAGGGCGGTCTGCTGACACTGGAAAGCCTTCGCGGCGACCTGTACGACGGTAACTTCGACGCCAAAGGTACGCTCGACGTGCGCCAACAAGTGCCAGCGCTGAACATGCAGTCGAGCATCAGCAAAGTACCGGTGGAAAAAATCCTCGAAAGCCAGGGTAAAAATCCACCGGTCAAAGGTCTGGTGACGCTCAACAGCAACCTGACCGGCAGCGGCAACAGCCAGAAAGCGCTGATCGAAACCCTCAACGGCAACGCCAGTTTCGTCATCAACAACGGTGTGCTGCTCAATGCCAACCTCGAACAACAGCTGTGCAAAGGCATCGCCACCCTGAACCGTAAATCCCTCAGCGGCGAGCCACGGGGCAAGGACACACCGTTCCAGGAACTCAAGGGCAACCTGACCTTCCGTAACGGAGTGGCCAGCAACCCGGACCTGAAAGTGCGCATCCCGGGCATGACCGTCAACGGCGACGGCGATGTCGATCTGCGGGTGTTGGGCATGGATTACCGCGTGGGCGTTATCGTCGAAGGCGACAAGAGCGACATGCCGGACCCGGCTTGCCAGGTCGGCGAGAAGTTCGTCGGCATCGAGTGGCCCCTGCGCTGCCGTGGCCCGCTGGAACTGGGCGCCAAGGCTTGCCGCCTCGATAACGAACGCATGGGCCAGGTCGCGAGCAAACTGGCCGGCGAACGGATCAGCGAAAAAATCGACGAGAAGCTTGGCGACAAGGTCAGCCCTGAGCTGAAAAACGCGTTGAAGGGGCTGTTCAAGCGATGAGAGCCGAGCAGTTTTCATCGGCGGTGCTGGACTGGTACGACCGCCACGGCCGCCACGATTTGCCCTGGCAACAAGGCATCACCCCGTATCGGGTGTGGGTTTCGGAAATCATGCTGCAGCAAACCCAGGTCAGCACCGTGCTGAACTACTTCGACCGCTTCATGGCCTCGTTGCCAACGGTCGAAGCTCTGGCCGCCGCGCCGGAAGACGAAGTGCTGCACCTGTGGACGGGCCTGGGTTACTACACCCGTGCGCGCAATTTGCAGAAGACCGCGAAGATCGTCGTCGAGCAGTACGGTGGCGAGTTTCCCCGCGATGTGGAAAAGCTGGTTGATCTGCCGGGTATCGGCCTGTCCACGGCAGGCGCTATCGCCAGTCTGAGCATGGGCCTGCGGGCGCCGATCCTCGACGGCAACGTCAAACGGGTGCTGGCGCGCTTTACCGCGCAGGAGGGCTATCCGGGCGAGCCAAAGGTCGCCAAACAGCTGTGGGCGAACGCTGAGCGCTTCACGCCGCATGATCGGGTCAACGCCTACACCCAGGCGATGATGGATCTGGGCGCCACGCTTTGCACCCGTAGCAAGCCGAGTTGCCTGCTCTGCCCGCTCGAAAAGGGCTGCGAAGCGCACATGCTCGGCCTGGAGACGCGCTACCCGATCCCCAAACCGCGTAAAGCCGTGCCACAGAAGCGCACGCTGATGCCGATGCTCGCCAACGGTGACGGCGCGATTCTGCTTTACCGTCGCCCTTCCACGGGCTTGTGGGGCGGTCTATGGAGCCTGCCGGAACTCGACGACCTCGACGACCTGCAACATCTGGCTTCGCAGCATTCGCTGGAGCTTGGCAGCCAACAGGCGCTGCCGAGCCTGGTACACACCTTCAGTCATTTTCAGTTGTCCATCGAACCCTGGCTGGTTCAGGTCCAGGAGGCCGGCCATCACGTGGCCGAGGCCGACTGGCTCTGGTATAACCTCGCCACCCCGCCGCGCCTGGGCCTTGCCGCCCCGGTCAAAACCTTGCTCGAACGCGCGGCCGCCGTATTGAACGCAGGAGAGTCGTCATGACCCGCACCATCATGTGCCGCAAGTACAAAGAAGAATTGCCCGCCCTGGAGCGCGCTCCATTTCCAGGCGCAAAAGGTCAGGACATTTTTGACCACGTCTCGGCCAAAGCCTGGGCAGACTGGCAAAAGCACCAGACCCTGCTGATCAACGAAAAACGCCTGAACATGATGAACGCCGAAGACCGCAAATATCTTCAGGGCGAGATGGACAAGTTCTTTTCCGGCGAGGAATACGCCAAGGCTGACGGCTACGTTCCGCCGGCTGAATAATCCCGCTTTTTCGAGGGTCGGAACGTAAGCGACGGTAATAATTAAAATTTTTTTGAAAACTTTCTTGACGACCCCCTGAAAAACCAGTTTAATGCGCCCCGTTGCCCAGATAGCTCAGTCGGTAGAGCAGGGGATTGAAAATCCCCGTGTCGGCGGTTCGATTCCGTCTCTGGGCACCAAATACCGAAAACCCTGAATCGCAAGATTCAGGGTTTTTTTATGTCTGCGATTTAGTTTATGACGTTACGCGGTCGTCGCTAGTTCTCAGTCCCCCAGTGGAAGACCAGGTTACGAGCGGCGCCGCTGCCTATCTCCGCCGTATCACGCCGCACTTCACCTTTATGCGTGGCGACAACTGTGTACTTGCCGGCAGGCAGCTGAACGTAGACCAGCGGACCCGCCTCACTCAGCGTCAGCACGGGCTGCCCTTGGGCTTTCTGGATGATTACATCCACGTCGGGAACATATTCGCTCGCAGGCCCGGTGGAGAAGGTCATGTGCAGGTTGTACCCAGTGGTTTGCTGGATGGCCTTTGACTCATCCTCGCCAACACCGCCGGACACGTAAGCGATCCCGTTTTGCTCTTGCCTCTGGACTTGCACACCTGAGCTGTCGATGGGCTCCAGGCTGGCGGCCGGTGAAATGGCTGGAAACATCAACACGCCGACTGCGGCGATGGGCAACATGAGTGAATGGACGTACTTCATGATGGCGACTCCCGGGCTCCACAGAACCCTTTCGTTACTCCTTTTAGATTTCTTGCTGAATGCTCAAGTTTTAGATTGATTAGTACTTGGGTTTACTGCGAATAGGACTACACGTTGTATTCCTCAAGCGCGGATTGCCGTCGGCGTGATCCCGCAAAACCAGTCGGACTTTCCTTCCGGTTTACCAGCCGCGCCCGGCATCGCGGGCTATCACTCTCTTGCCATCCTCTTCCGCCTGTTTCCTTCAGCTGCGGAAAATGTCATGACCTCCCTCAAACCCGGTAACACTCAAGATCCACAGATCACTTCACTGCTCGGCAATCTTGGCGAATTGATCCGCGAAGCGCGTCAGAAGGTGCTGCGAGCGGTCGATACCGTTCAGGTGCAAACCTGCTGGCAGATCGGACGGCATATCGTGGAGTTCGAGCAGGAAGGCGCTCGGCGGGCGGTTTATGGCAAGCAGTTGCTGGCATCGCTGGCGAAGGTGCTGACTGCGGAGTTCGGGAAGGGTTTTGATGAGACTAACTTGCGAAAAATGAGATTGTTTTATCAGACGTTTCCAATTCGAGACGCACTGCGTCTCGAATTGAGCTGGACCCACTACCGCAGACTGCTGAGAGTCGATAGTGACGCGGCACGCAAATGGTATATGGACGAATCTGCCAATCAAAACTGGTCAAGCCGCGCCCTGGAACGCCAGATCAGCACGCTCTATTACGAGCGCCTGCTGATGAGTCGAGACAAGCTTACCGCCATGAAAGAAGCCACTACTAACATCCATGCAATGAACGACAGCCCTCGAGAATTCATCCGGGATCCCGTGATGCTGGAATTTCTCGGCCTGCCCAACGCAGGAGTTATCCTGGAAACCGAACTTGAACAAGCACTCATCGAGCAACTTCAAGGCTTCCTGCTTGAGCTGGGCAAAGGTTTCGCTTTCGTCGCCCGCCAACAACGCATAAATACCGAAGGTAGAGACTTCTACATCGATCTGGTGTTCTACAACTACCTTCTCAAATGCTTCGTCATCTTCGATCTCAAGCGAGGCGAATTAACTCATCAGGATGTCGGGCAGATGGACATGTATGTACGCATGTATGACGACCTCAAGCGCAACGATGAGGACGGGCCGACCGTCGGCATCATCCTTTGCGCGCAAAAAAACGAGTCAGTGGTGCGCTACTCGATGTTGCAGGGCAACGAACAACTTTTCGCCAGCAAGTACAAGCTAGTGCTGCCGAGCGAGGAGGAGCTTCGTGCGGAACTGGATCGGGAGCGGGCGGCAATTGAAGAGAGACTGCTCGACCAGTTGCCCGGATAAACACCGATGGATTGTTCATACGTTGCGCGAAGACTATCGTTGGCAGCTACCCGCAAAGGTCCGACGCCGATGAATTTGCAGGACATGCCCTCACTGGCACCCACTCAAACCGAGTTGCCACCGCGAACATCTACGGCAGGCGAACCGTTCAAGGAACCCGCCGCCGACGGTTTCATCCTTGGTGGCTTCACCTGGCGGCATGCGAATCAAGACTCGACCCGTCCCGTGGTGATCATCAACGCCGCCACCTCAGTCCGCTGTCGCCACTACTCACGCTTTGCCGATTACCTGTACGCCAACGGCTTCGACGTGATCACTTACGACTACCGTGGCATCGGTGAATCGCGACCCGCGTCGCTGAAAGGGCTTCGGGCTTCATGGTCAGATTGGGGCGCGCTGGATTTTGAGGCGATGCTCAAGCGCGCTCAGCGTGAATTCCCCGGGCACCCCATCGATGTTGTAGGCCACAGCTTTGGAGGCTGTGCAGCGGGTCTGGGAGCCTCCGGGCATATGATTCGACGTCTGGTGACCGTTGGTGCGCAATTCGCTTACTGGCGCGATTACGCGCCCGCCCATCGCTGGCGGATGTTCGGCAAGTGGCATCTGGTGATGCCGTTGATGACATTGCTGTGCGGCTACTTCCCCGGCAAACGTCTCGGCTGGCTAGAGGACACCCCCGCCGGCGTGGTTCGCGACTGGAGCATGCCCACCGCGCACTACGAGAAACGCCCCAGCGGTCGCGTCCTTCACGCAAAATCCGGGCGACTGCCCTTCTCATCCGTCACCGCACAAAACCTGGCCATCAGCATCAGCGACGATCCTTACGGCACGATTCCAGCTATCGAACGCCTGCTCAGTTACTTCACCGGAGCAACGAACAGCCACCTGCGAATCGCTCCCGAAGACATCGGCGAACAAGAAGTCGGACATTTCGCCTTTTTTCGTAGCGCATACCAAGCCACACTATGGCCCATTGCACTGTCCTGGCTGCAGACCGGCAAACTGGCCCCCGACACACCCGGGCGGCTAGTGCCACGCAGCTGATTGACTGCCCACTCAACGAAATACGGAACGACGCCCATGGCATCCGCCAACAAGCAGAACAAACGCGCCACACGCGCCAAAGCCAAGGCCAAGCAGAACCGCACCCAACGGGCTGCCGCGCCGGTCGAGCTGGACCCGAACGATGACCGTATCGACTTCGAATCGGTGGACCTGACCGAGCTGTTCAAGAAAATGATCGACGCTGAAAAAACCAGTCAGCAAGCCATGTGCGCAGCCTTCCTCGAAGACCCGCTGCTGGAGCTGGTGTACGAGCAGGAAGGCGAAGAAGGCGCGACAGACTTCATCCTCGCGGCGTTGATCGAGTATCGCCAATGGTCCACCGAAGTCGACGAAGCCGGCGCATTGGCGTGGATCGAATCCCCGGCCTTCCAGGCTGACTACGTGGCGGCGTCCGACGCCATCGCGGCCCAAACACAACCGAAAGCGAACTGAATTTAATGGCCTCCCTGAACAAGCAACAGAAACGCGCCAAACGCGCCAAGATCAAAGCCAAGCAAATCAACATCCACGGCAGAAAACCCGCCGCACTGGACGATGATATGGGGGAAATCGGCGAGCCGATCCCGGAATACACCCTGGCAATGTTCAGCAAAATGCGTGACGCGGAAAGCACCAGCCGCAACGACATGCTGCTGACCCTACTGTCGAACCTCGCCGGAATCATCAGCGACCATCCAGAACTGCTGGACATGGAAAACGCCGACAACGAAGCCATGGCCGCCACTCACCTGGCCGCCGACATGCTGATCGATTACCGCATGTGGGCCGACGGTATGGACCGCGACACCGCCCAGGCCTGGCTGACAGATCCGCAGTTCATCACTGACTTCGGCACGGCGCTCGACAGCTATCGCGAGTCGCTGGACGCGCAGGAAGAAAAGGCTGAGTAAACACTCGCCTCAGAAACAAAAACGGCCGCTTGTCATCACTGACAGCGGCCGTTTTGCGTTATGCGGTACGAATCAGTTCAGCACCACCGCACCCATCTTCTGCAGCTTGCGACGACGAGCCACAAACAAACCGGCAGCCACCACCAGCAAACTCAGCAGACCGGTCGCGAGGATCTCCACGCGATGCGCTTCCTGGAACAGCATGATCGTCAGGGCCGCAACGATGAATATGATCACCGCGTAGGTCAGGGCCGGGAACAGCCACATGCTGAAAGCGATTTTCTCGCCACGTGCCATGCGCTGCTTGCGCATACGCAATTGCGAGATGGCGATCACCAGATACACCAACAGCGCGATAGCGCCGGAGCTGGCCAGCAGGAATTCGAACACGGCGGCCGGGGCCACGTAGTTGGCGAAAACCGCGACGAACGCAGCGCCGGTGGACAACATAACGGCCCAGTACGGCGTGCCGCTCTTGTTGGTGCGCTGGGAAACGGCCGGTGCATCACCGCGCTTGCCCAGGGAGAACATCATGCGTGAGGCGGTGTACAGCGCCGAGTTCAGGCAGCTGGTCACAGCAACCAGCACCACGATGTCGACGATCAGCTTGGCATTCGGGATGCCCATGCGCTCAAGCACAGTCTGGTAAGAACCAACGCTGGCCAGGATCGGGTCATTCCAAGGCACCAGGGCCACAACGATGAAGATCGATACGAGGTAGAACAAGCCAATCCGCCAGATCACCGAGTTGGTGGCCTTCGAGATTTGCTGGCCAGGGTTCTTCGATTCCGCGGCCGCAATGGTCACGATCTCGGTGCCCATGAAGGAAAACATGGTGGTCAGGATCGCGCCCAACACTGCGCCCATGCCGTTTGGCAGGAAGCCTTGAGTGTCGAACAGATGCGAAACGCCGCTGACTTGGCTGTTCGGCAGGAAGCCGAAGATCGCCAGAATGCCAAGACCGATGAAACCGATGATCGCCACGACTTTGACCAGGGCGAACCAGAATTCGAATTCACCGTAGTTCTTCACACTGAACAGGTTGGTGACCGTCAGCAGCAAGGTGATGATCAACGTGAAGGCCCAGATGGCCACGTTGGGGAACCAGGCATGCAGGATTGTCGCGGCGGCGTTGGCTTCCAGCGGGATGACCAGCACCCAGAACCACCAGTACAACCAGCCGATGGTAAAACCGGCCCAGTGACCGATCGCACGATCGGCATACGTCGAGAAGGAGCCTGTGTCCGGCGAAGCTACGGCCATTTCGCCGAGCATGCGCATCACCAGTACCACCAGCATACCGGCGGCGGCGTAGGCCAACAGCACGGCTGGGCCTGCGGCGGCGATGGCGTGACCCGAGCCGACGAACAAGCCGGCGCCGATTACCCCGGCAATCGACAGCATGGTCACATGACGCGGTTTGAGCCCCTGTTCGAGGCCATTGGAGCTTGGGGTACTGCTCATTGAAACTACCTTTGTAAGGAAAAGCGATTACGTCCACCCGGTGTGGCGTTCCTTCTCGTAAAAAGAAACCAACGGGGCGTTCCGTATTCTGCACGCAATAATTGCGCCAAAATGTTACAGAACGCCCAAGCATGGGGCTCTCCGCCGGACCGGGCAGTCATCGCAAGTCATTGAGATTAATGGCAATTCGCCAGAACGTTACCCTGCGACCCACTTTAAGAACGAAGCGGCGCACCAGAAACACCCCCAAAAATATAGCGACGCACAATAAAAGTGCGGATCAGGAACGTTTGGCCGGTTAGCGCTTCCAACACCCCGCCAAAGCTGGCAACATCGCGCCCTTTTTTACGGGACCCGCGGCTGTTTTGTATTTAAAAGCAGGTTCAAACGGCTGTTCGGTTGATAGCAGCGCGACAGTCTGCTGTACCGATGCGACAACCTGCCACAGGCCACCCGTTTACCGCCCGTAGCGCTGTTGGCTGCCATTCAGACGCTATGCTAGCTTGGCCGCCTCGCCAGGAAGGCCGCCAACAGCAGGAGCGAAATACTTATGAGGAACGCACATGGCTGAGGCCACGCCCGCGCTTGAAATCCGCAACTTGCACAAACGCTACGGACAGCTTGAGGTGCTCAAAGGCATCTCGCTGACCGCCCGCGACGGCGACGTGATCTCGATCCTGGGTTCTTCCGGTTCCGGCAAGTCCACCTTCCTTCGTTGCATCAACCTGTTGGAAAACCCGCATCAGGGCCAGATCCTGGTGGCCGGCGAAGAACTCAAGCTCAAAGCTGCCAAGAACGGCGAACTGGTCGCAGCCGATGGAAAGCAGATCAATCGCCTGCGCAGCGAGATCGGTTTTGTATTTCAAAACTTTAATCTCTGGCCGCACATGAGCGTGCTCGACAACATCATCGAAGCCCCGCGTCGGGTGCTCGGCCAGAGCAAAGCCGAAGCCATCGAAGTCGCCGAAGCCTTGCTGGCCAAGGTCGGCATCGCTGACAAACGCCATGCCTACCCAGCGCAACTCTCCGGCGGCCAGCAACAACGCGCGGCCATTGCCCGCACGCTGGCAATGCAGCCCAAGGTGATCCTGTTCGACGAGCCGACCTCCGCCCTTGACCCGGAAATGGTCCAGGAAGTACTTAATGTCATCCGCGCATTGGCCGAAGAAGGCCGCACCATGCTGCTGGTCACCCATGAAATGGGCTTCGCCCGTCAGGTCTCCAGCGAGGTGGTGTTCCTCCACCAGGGCCTGGTAGAAGAGCAAGGATCGCCACAGCAGGTGTTCGAAAACCCGCTTTCGGCGCGCTGCAAACAATTCATGTCCAGCAACCGCTAACGGAGCTACCCGCATGCAGAACTACAAAAAAATCTTCCTGGCTGCTGCCGTCACCCTGGCCTTCAGCGCCGGTGCCGCCGCCGAGACCTTGAAGATGGGCATCGAAGCGGCCTACCCGCCGTTCAACAACAAAGATGCCAGTGGCAATGTCGTCGGCTTCGACAAAGAAATCGGCGACGCCCTGTGCGCCAAGATGAAAGTCGAATGCACCGTGGTTACGTCCGACTGGGACGGCATCATTCCGGCCCTGAACGCCAAGAAATTCGACTTCCTGATCTCCTCGATGTCGATCACCGACGAGCGCAAGCAAGCGGTGGACTTCACCGACCCGTACTACTCCAACAAGCTGCAATTCATCGCGCCGAAAAACGTCGACTTCAAAACCGACAAGGCTTCCCTGCAAGGCAAAGTGATCGGTGCACAACGTGCGACCCTCGCTGGCACCTGGCTGGAAGACAACATGGAAGGCGTTGAAGTCAAACTCTACGACACCCAGGAAAACGCCTACCTCGACCTGACCTCCGGTCGTCTGGACGGCATCCTCGCGGACAAATACGTCAACTACGAGTGGCTGAAAAGCGACGCCGGCCGTTCTTATGAGTTCAAAGGCGACCCGGTGGAAGAAAGCGACAAGATCGGTATCGCTGTACGTAAAGGCGATGAGATTCGTACGAAGCTGAACACCGCACTGAAAGAAATCGTCGCTGATGGCACCTACAAAAAGATCAACGACAAGTACTTCCCGTTCAGCATCTATTGATTCTGACCTGCCGGGCCGGCGCCGTTATTTGACGGCGCCAGTCCCTGGCATTGCCTGCCGCGATTTGAAAAGAAATCCATGACTATCGATCTCTACGGATTCGGCCCGGCGCTCGCCGCTGGCGCGCTGATGACTGTGAAACTGGCACTCTCGGCCTTGTGCCTGGGGCTGGTGCTCGGTCTGCTCGGCGCCTTGGCCAAGACTTCCCCGTACAAGCCACTGCAATGGCTTGGCGGCACTTATTCAACACTGGTTCGCGGCATCCCTGAATTGCTCTGGGTGCTGTTGATCTACTTCGGCACGGTCAACTTGATGCGTGCCTTGGGCGAGTTCTTCGGCAACCCCGACCTCGAACTCAATGCCTTCGCCGCCGGCGTGATTGCGCTGGGGCTGTGCTTCGGCGCCTACGCCACGGAAGTGTTTCGTGGTGCGATTCTGGCGATTCCAAAGGGTCACCGCGAAGCGGGTGTGGCGTTGGGCCTGTCGAAATTCCGTATCTTCACCAAACTGATCATGCCGCAGATGTGGCGAATCGCCCTGCCCGGCCTGGGCAACCTGTTCATGATCCTGATGAAAGACACTGCGCTGGTATCGGTCATCGGCCTGGAAGAAATCATGCGTCACGCGCAAATCGGCGTGACCATATCCAAGCAACCGTTCACCTTTTATATGGTGGCCGCGTTCATGTACCTGGGCCTGACGGTTCTCGCCATGACCGGCATGCACTTCATGGAAAAACGCGCCGCTCGCGGCTTCGCGAGGAGCACCCAATGAACTGGGAAGTCATCATCAAGTGGCTGCCGAAACTGGCTCAAGGTGCGACGCTGACCCTGGAACTGGTGGCCATCGCCGTGATTGCTGGGTTGCTATTGGCGATTCCGCTGGGCATCGCTCGCTCGTCACGACTCTGGTACGTGCGGGCATTCCCCTACGGCTACATCTTCTTTTTCCGTGGCACGCCGTTGCTGGTTCAGCTGTTCCTGGTCTACTACGGCCTGGCGCAGTTCGACGCGGTCCGTAACAGCTCGATGTGGCCGTACCTGCGCGATCCGTTCTGGTGCGCCACCGCGACCATGACGTTGCACACGGCGGCCTACATCGCCGAGATCCTGCGCGGCGCGATCCAGGCGATTCCGCCCGGCGAAATCGAAGCGGCGCGCGCCCTGGGCATGTCCCGGGCCAAAGCGCTGGTCTACATCATCCTGCCCCGAGCGGCGCGCATCGGTCTGCCGGCCTACAGCAACGAAGTGATCCTGATGCTCAAGGCCAGCGCCCTGGCCAGCACCGTGACCCTGCTGGAACTGACCGGCATGGCCCGCACCATCATTGCCCGGACCTACCTGCCGGTGGAGATCTTCTTCGCCGCGGGCATGTTCTATCTGTTGATGGCTTACGTGCTGGTTCGCGGCTTCAAGCTGCTGGAGCGCTGGCTGCGCGTCGATGCCTGCCAAGGGCGTTGATGCCTGCGTGCTGACGGGCGAGGCGTTACTCGCCCGTTTCGCGGCGCTGGATGCTTTTCTGATTGAGCACCAGGCGCTGTGGAAGCCTCGGCCGTTTACTCATCTGCAGCTTCCCTGGGAAGCGTCCTACCCGGAATTGGCGCGCTGGCTACGGGGTCAGTCGCTGGAAGATGCAGAAAACAGTCATAACCAACCTTGTTTGCTGGATGCGCCGGAACCTTTTGCTTCGCTGGCGGCGCTGTCGCTTGAGCTGAGCGCAGTGGGTGAACTGCCGGCGCATGCACTGGAAGCGGCCGGGCATCGATTGAATGTCGATGTGCCGGGGCGCAAGTGGCAGCAGATTGAGGCGTTTGCCAGCTGCTTGTCGTTTGCTGCACCACCGAAGCATTGGCTGGACTGGTGTTCTGGCAAGGGCCACTTGGGGCGACGGCTGCTGCAAACCGGTCAGCAGCTCACTTGCCTTGAATACGATCCCGCGCTGGTCGCCAGCGGTCAGGCACTCAGCCAGCGTCATCAATTGCATGCGCTGCATGTCGAGCAAGATGTACTCGCTGCGGATACCGCGTTTTTCCTGAATGCTGACCACACGCCGGTAGCGCTGCATGCCTGCGGTGATCTGCATGTGCGGCTGATCCAGCTCGTCAGTGCGTCTGGTTGCAAGCAACTGGCCATCGCGCCTTGCTGCTACAACCGGATCAGTCTGAGCGAGTATCAGCCGCTTTCCTCGTCGGCCAAGCGCTCCGACCTACAGCTATCCCTCGAAGATCTTTCGCTACCGATGAGCGAAACCGTCACCGCTGGCGCTCGCGTCCGACGTCAGCGTGACACCTCCATGGCCCGACGCCTGGGTTTCGACCTGCTGCAACGACAACTGCGCGGCGTTGACGAATACCTGCCCACCCCTTCGCTGCCCAGTGCCTGGCTGGATAAACCGTTCGCCGATTACTGCCATCATTTGGCCGCGCTCAAGGAGTTATCCACAATCGGCCCGCAGGATTGGTCAGCACTCGAAGCCGCCGGTTGGCAGCGATTGGCCGAAGTGCGCAATCTGGAGCTGTTGCGCGGTCTTTTCCGACGCCCGTTGGAGCTTTGGCTGGTACTCGATCGGGCACTTTTCCTCTTCGAGCAGGGTTATGCCATTCGCCTCGGCACCTTCTGCGAAACCCCGCTCACACCGCGTAACTTTCTACTCTTGGCCGAACGCCCTTAAATACGCCCAGCCTGTGGATAACTCTGTTGATGGAATTATCATGGATCCAATAAACACGCCTGTTTCGGGGTTGAAACACCACTGTTCATTTTTCGTACACATGAATAAAAAACCGGAAAAACAGACATTTGCGAGCAAATTGAGAACCGATCCACAATTGCGCTCTTGACTGTAGGTGCCACAGGTCTGCGTTGTGCATAAGCGTTAAGCCAAAAGAACATAAACGACCTGGAAATCCTCAACTATCTTTGCAAAGCGCCAGAATTCTCTGGCATCAGGGACAGCAAGGAGCTGGGAAAATCATGAGCACATTGAACAGTGCACAGGAAGCCGTCGATACCGTCGCCAACCAAGCCATTGATGCTGCGCTGCAGCAAACCTTCGCGGTGGGCGGCGCCATCATCAACAACGCAACGGGCGAGGTCATCGCCGCGCTGCACAACAACGTTCTGATGCCTTTCCCCGGCAATGGCACCACTTACTTTCTACCCCATGACCCGACCGCCCACGGCGAGCGACAGTTGGTGGACTGGTACTACGAAAACGTCGCGCCATTGAACCTGCCACCGCCCAATCAGTTGACTGTCGTCACCACGCTGGACCCGTGCGCCATGTGCGCCGGTTCGCTGCTGACTGCAGGATTTAACGTCGCCGTCAGTGCGATCGATGACTACGCAGGCATCAACTACAACAGCCAGTTCACCTTTCCGTCGCTGCCGCCGCAGATCCGCCAACAGGCGCAGGACACCTGGGGTTATTACGCGATTGCGGCGCCTGTCAGCCGGGCTTATCAAGGTTCGACCAGCCCGGTATTCGGCGGCCAGACCATCGACTCGGCGGCTTACTTCCTCACCAGCTCGATCTTCTCCGCCAGCGTCAACACCGTACGCGAGGCCAGCAACAACAGCGGTCTGCCGCCGGATCAACTGCAAAACCCGGCCAACCTGCCGGCCAACAGCAAAGTGCGCCAGGCACTGACTGCGCTCAGCCCGTTTGCGCTGACCGTGCAATCGGCGAACCCACGCGACCCCGGCGCAGAACTCGCCCCGCCACTGTTACAAACCGCGCAACAAAGCACGGTGTTCAACTCGGTAGCCCTCATCGATCCGTTCGGCAACCTGCTGGTGTGCCTGGGCGGCGTAGAGAACCAGTCGCCGATTCGTACAGCGTTCATGGAAACCACCCGCAACTACGCGGTCATGCGCTGGACCCTGATGAACGACCCCGACCCGGCGGTTCGCGCCCAGGCCGAGCAGTACCTGACGCATCCGAAGTACGGCACCTTCGTCTTCCTCTATGCACCCGATCCCACCACACCGCAGGCCGTGATGACCTTCGGCGCCTACGGCTCGACCATGGAAGGCCCGGTTCCACAGAGCTATCCGTCCAACCTCCAATACGTGCTGCTGCCCGGCAACACCACCGCCCAAGCGTTATCGACACTGGCCCAGAACCTGCCGCCGTTCTACACGCAAAGCGTGCAAGTGGCGCCCGCGCAGGTGCTGAGTCAGGACCTGATCAACGCGGTTAAAAACGGCGTGTAAGGGGGCGAAAGCAATTGCACCGGTCGGCCCCGCAGAAGCATCCGCGGGGCCAGCCTGACGCCTGCGCAAAAATAGTCTGAATTCAGGGGTTTACAGAACCAACCCAATCGCTATAATCGTCGCCCAACACGCCGGTATAGCTCAGTTGGTAGAGCAACTGACTTGTAATCAGTAGGTCCCGGGTTCGACTCCTGGTGCCGGCACCATACAAGGTTCCAGAGAAGGCTTTCAAAATCTCTGGAACCCCCGAAAAACCCGCCTTCTGGCGGGTTTTTTCGTTTTGGGGTTCCATCGGTTTCCGTCAGAAACTGGTGGATTCCAACCCGTTTAAGGGTAGAGTTTGGGGTAAAGGTCACTTCGATAAAAGGGAGTACCCTTATGTCGCGCACCACTGCTCCACTCTCTGATTCGGCTTGCCGCTCAGCCAAGCCCACCGACCGCGCCTACAAGCTTTTCGACGGCGACGGCCTCTACCTCCTAGTCCAACCCAATGGCCGCAAAGGCTGGCGGCTCCGTTACGTCAAACCTGACGGACGGGAAGGACTGACCTCGTTCGGCAATTACCCCGTCATTGGCCTCGCCGATGCGCGCCGCAAGCGCTTGGAGATCAAGCGAATGCTGGCGGATGGCATTGATCCTATAGAGACCAAGCACCAAGCCAAGGCGGAAGCCGTGATCAAAGGCAGAACCTTTGAAAGCGTTGCGCTCGACTGGCATACGGAAATGTCGGCCAAGTGGGCACCAGGCCATTCCAAGACTGTGATGAGCCGCCTCAAAACCCACGTGTTCCCGCTGATCGGCGCCAGTGCCATTGTCGACCTCGACACCCATGACCTCATGCAGCCCTTGGAAGCGATCAAGAAGCGCGGAACGATAGACGTAGCTTTAAGGGTACAAAACTACCTGCAGAGCATCATGCGCGAGGCAAAACGCCTCCGGCTTATCACCGCAAACCCTGCTTACGACCTCGAAGGCTTGATCAAAGCCCCGCGGGTGGCACATCGCCCCGCTCTACCCTTGTCGCGACTGCCGGAACTACAGGAGCGGATCGACACCTATAAAGGCCGCGCACTTACCCGTCTAACGGTGATGCTATCGCTGCATGTGTTTGTACGCTCCAGCGAACTGCGTTTCGCCCGCTGGAGCGAGTTCGACCTTAAGCGCGGCACCTGGGAGATACCTGACACTCGACCAGCGTTGGAGGGAGTACCCTTTTCCACAAGGGGTACGAAGATGGCAGGAGATATCCATTTAGTACCCTTATCGCCACAGGCCGTGGCCCTGCTTGAACAGATCCACGCCCTCACCGGCAAATTCGACCTGGTATTTGCAGGGGATGCCAAACCCTGGAAGCCCATGTCCGAAAATACCGTGAACAACGCGCTTCGGACGATGGGATACGACACCAAAACCGATATCTGCGGGCATGGGTTTCGTTCGATGGCCTGCAGCGCACTGATCGAGTCAGGATTATGGTCGGAGACAGCCATTGAACGGCAGATGAGCCACAAGGAGCGCAACAACGTCCGAGCAGCCTATATCCACAAGGCTGAATTCCTCGAGGAGCGCAGACTGATCATGAACTGGTGGAGCCGGTACCTGGAGGCCAACCGGCAGGAGCACGTCACTCCACACGAATTCGCGAACCAGACAGGAGCGAACGTCACTCGCCTAAAAGCAAAACGTGGCGCAACTGAGTAAGCGCTCGGTCTTCATATTTCAGTGATCCGCTTGTCCACGCGGGTCCATCCAAACAGGGCTGCAAAGCCGCCCTGCTTGGATGGACCTCACTTAAAAAATCTAAAGCCCACGCAACTGTCTGTGGAAAACTACTGATTTCCACTGGTGGATAATTTCATCCACAGCCGGAGAATCCCCGAAAATTCGAGCCTTGACCCGAATTATCCACAGGCGTAGAAAAGATCGGGCAAAGCGCTGTCGTCGACAGCAACCCCAGGCAGCCAGAACCTTTGAGGCTACGCCACACCGTGGTGGTTCTCCCAAAGTGCGATTAGCGTCCGGCGGCTCGCACGGTCACAGCGATGTGATGGATGCCTACTTTTACCAGTGTGCCCACTGCGGCAACTCATCCCCTTTCATAGCTGCCCTGCAGCAAGCTATCCGCGTGGCCATTTCCTTGCGCCAACCTGCGCCCGTCTCTTTCTCCCGGAAAGAGACGGGCGCTCCTACCGCTGCTGCAGCACAACTCGTACAAGGCTTTGCGGCATTCCCCCTCGTGACAATCGGCGTGACAAACACCGAAATCACCAGCAACAGCGATGCAGATGATGGTGCCGCAGCCCAAGGAATGGACTGCACCTGACTGACAGTCAGGCATGCCCCGGTCATCGCTTCACTGCCTTCACCCGACTCAGGATCTCGCGGCGTTGGTCTCGTCAGCCAATGTAGCCTCCACCCGCCCACTTCTGCGGAAGTGCTCAGGAGGCCAGATCATGAGATGCCCAAGCTCCCGGTCGTAAGGAGCCGCCAGTCCCGCGTTAGTGGACAACCCTCACAGGTCGCAGGGGCCTTGATCCCTGATAACACTCAACATTCTTGGCGGGATGACGTGGGGAAGGTTTTAAAAGTTTTGGCTTTGAGCGGAGTTCGATCATGGCACTGGTAGGTAAACGTGACGGGCGCAATTTTGGCTATGGTCGGCAAATGAGTTATGCCGGGCCGCAGGCGTTAAAAGACATGTTCCGCGGAGGGCATTACGGGACCGTCAAAGCGCACAGTGATCGTTGGCAGGCATTCGTGCGCTGGTGCCGCTCAGACGATGGACCAGGACTCAACGATGCACGGCAGATAGATCGCCAGATATTGTCGGATTACGCGGCGCATCTGCGTCACTTAGTCGAGCGCGGCGACTTCACTATCGCCACCGCACAAAATCGATTATCCAGCGTGAACCGGACCATGGCAGCGCTTCGCGGTGATCAGCGCGTGAAAGTGCCGAGTCCGAGCAAGGCGCTGGAAATGCAGCGCACCACAATCCGCACGACAGTTCCACAAGGCCAGGATCGCGAACACGTGATGCTCATCCTAGATGCGCTCCGCAAACAGCATCCTCGTGCCGCCGCCATCGCACAGTTGGCACGCGCCACAGGGATGCGCCTGCGCGAAGCCATCTTAGCCGACCTACCGCGTCTTCAACGGGAGGTCGAACACTACGACAAGATCAACATTCAGGATGGCACCAAAGGAGGTCGCTCGGGAACGTCAGCACCTCGCTGGATATTCGCAAATGATCATATTCGCGAAGCATTGAACTACGCCGAGCATGTGTCGCCCACTGGTAGTCGGAACCTGCTGGCACCAAATGAAAGCTATCGAGACTTTCTGCGGGAAGTCGTCCGACTCGCACGGGGCATCCTGCAGACCTATCACCTCAAAGGCTTCCACGAATTGCGGGCGGCCTATGCGTGTGAACGCTATGAGCAGATCACCCAGCATCCCGCGCCCATCAATGGCGGCCATTGCTATCAACTGGAACAGCGTTTGGATCGTGAAGCTCGGGTGCAAATCAGCTATGAACTTGGTCACGGGCGTATCGACATAGTGTCGGCGTACATCGGAGGCCGAGCATGAGCAAAGCATTCGAAATGGAGCTGTTTCTGGCGGGAGTCCTGAGCGGGTCGCATTCCACGCGCCAGCGCCATATTCGGCAGGCTAAGGCTATCCAAAATGCAATTGCAGACCGCTGGCATCGAGACAATCCGTGGACGTGGCAGCAGAAGCACCTCGTATGGTTTTTAAATCACCACGTGAATGGGCATGCGGAATCATCACGCTATTACTTTGTGCTGACGATACGGTTGCTCACGAAGCGCTTAGAAAAGTCATGGCAGTTCAGCCATAAGGCGAAGGACCCTAATCGCCATAATTATCTTCGTCTTCCAGGTTCTTGAGAGTTTTCCAGCCGCTCAACCCGCATCCCGCGCGGGGCACGCATCCCTGCTAGTTGTTCATCAGTGGATGAATTTACCTTAATCGGTCTGCTCCACCGCAGTTCGACCCATTCGTTCTGAGTCCTCTCATGCTCGATGTCATCGTGAAAAACGTCCAACACCAAGCAACTCGCACTTGGCCACTCGTCTTGGCCAGATCGGCGAGATAGCGTGAAAGGTCTTCCGATAGGTTCAGGGATATCCCGATCCTGGCCGCCTCGATGGAGGACGGTTGTTGGGCATTTTAAACCGGCAAACGCTCACTTGAATTTGCAGGTCATCGCGAGGTGCTTCTCGACGTCTCCCGTTTTTAGGCTAATTTAGCTTTCTGGGCGACGTGGCTAGCATCAAGTCAGTATATCCACGCTGGGAGCTCTAAAGGCTTGATAACACACAGCATTCGTGGTCGGATCAATGACCGAGTCGATAATCGGTTTAGACTCAAGCCCTTGAATAATTTGAAGGAGCAACCCTAAACAGCATCGGAGGTTGAATATTGGCCCCGTCTAATGGCACACTGACACTAATGAGCAGATGAAAGTATATATTAAAGTTAGACATCCAATCATCATAAAAGTATAGGCAGATAGTAGGGCTACTTACTTCAAGCTTCAAGGTAGTAGAAGGAGAAAGTGCAGTGATGGAATATATAAAATCTTGGAAAGAGACTTTATCAGATATCCGAGAACGAAAGCGTATGGAGAAATCCACGCCGTCGTACTCTCAACATCGACACGATTTAACGCGCATGCAACAAACACTTTCATTTATGCTTTGTCTTTTCTTCGTGCCCCCTGCTGGCATACTCCATCTTTTATCACCAGTCTATACAGTAATTAAAGGTTTGGGAACAACAAACCGGCGCATTGCAGCGTCGACAACATGATGAACAACAGCATGCCCAACACAGCGCAAAAAAATAGTACTCCTATTCTAAATATAAGACATATGCGCTTAACAACAACGTTAGCCACATTGATTCTGGCTTTAATTATTAGTCTCTACGCCATCAAGACTCTTGCAGAAACATCCAACACCGAAACAAAAGAACAAAATCAAGAAGAGTCAAGTCTGACAAATCACAACAACCTGAAAGACTATCTTCTTATTCAGGAGATCGTCCAGTCGATGACTCCCAAAGCGGATTCCAGCACACGAGATCTCGCACTGGAAGTAAAACTCCAAGCTGAAAAAATAAAAAATCTAGAGAAAGAAGTCTCAGAATTAAGAAAACCTGACGATAACAGCGTGGCCACGCTTTTATTATCCGCTGTATCAGTAATCATCACTGTACTTGGAGTACTTATTGCGATACTAGCAATACTTGGGTATCGCAACATCAAGAACGAAGCTATTAAAGACGCTCGAAAAACCGCAAAAGAAACTGTAGAAATAGTCGCCAAAGAAGAAATTCCGAGAGCAACAGAAGAGAATATAATTAAGCTAATCGAAGAAAATAGATTCGACAGGCTAATTCAAAACGCTGTGGAAAATATTGTATATCGAGATACTTCAATGCCGGATGAAGTTGCAGATGAGGAGCGGTCAAATTGAGAACTTCGCCAGAATGGAACTCTTTGAGCGATCATCAAAGAACCGTCATATCTTCGCATCAAACTAATCTGCCAGTGGCGGTCGGAGCAATCGCCAAGGATCTCGGATTAACCATTCTTAAATCTACTATGCCAGGTTCAATTTCAGGAGAAATAAGGGAGACGGAGGGAGTTATTACGATCAAGGTTAATCGCCACGATGTTAAAGAAAGGCAACGATTTACTATTGCGCATGAAATCGCGCATTTTTTGCTACATCGTGAACGTCTCGCTGGCGGCATCACAGATGATGTACTTTATCGCTCGAGACTCTCGGATGACCTGGAAAGAGAAGCCAATAGATTAGCGGCAGATATAATAATGCCTGCATCGCTTATCCAAGAAGCGCTAATTATGCATGGTGCGCTAAAACCAGATGATCGATATAAAAAAATCGCTGAGCTCGCCCAAGTATCGCTCGCCGCAATAAAAATCAGGACGGGGAAAAAATAGTTTATGCAAGATACATTTCCAAATTGGGAATACATACCGATCTTAGCAATAAGTCTTGCTGAAATGACGGCGATTGCACAACTCCCCGACAAAGACAAAGATGAACTACTTCCGCTCTTTTCCCTGAGAGGATGGGTTAGTGCTCATCGCCTGGAAAACTCACTCAAGAAAATTGAGGAGTCCATAGGAAACCGTCCTTGGATCTCAGATATCGACGAAAAATTTCTTTCCGAAAATAAAGTATTCCTGTTCACAGGAGAATATCCAGAAAAACCCGTGTATCAAGAATTAGTGCAGCTTTTAGACCCTAGTAACAGTTATGACAATTGGTATAGTTTCATAAAAAGCCAAAAAAATGCGATCCCTTGCCTTCGACATGAAAGCCTACAAGGTATTGAGGGCCAGATTAACAAGCTGTCATCCCTTGATAGAGGGTTAGTCTTGAGGATCTGTCCAAACGAGCTAAATATTGAGAAGCATCAACGCTTGGTTACCGCTCTCAATGTTACTAAAGCGGAAAATGTTCTTATTATTTACGATCTAGGTGGGATCGACGTAAATTTCCACGAGAGGATTCCGCTTTTAGAAAGGCTGATGCTAGAAGCAAAACGCCAGATTGCAAATGTTACGATATCAATAAGCGCGTCCTCTTTCCCTTCAGGTTTTGCAGGGCAACATCGAGGAACGAACTCTATATACGAGAGAATTCTGTTTAATACAATAGCAGAAAAAGGAATCTTCAATCCTGTCGTTTATTCCGACAGAGGAAGCGCACGTGCAGAGAAACAAGATGGTGGTTCGGGAGTTCCTCCTCCTAGAATTGATTACCCATTAAAAAAAGATTGGAAATTCGTCAGACGAGAAGTTGACGATAACGCGCCAGACTCCAAAGCCAAACGCACGACTGCCTATATAGATATTGCAAAGGAAATAATCAGTGATGAATATTGGATTCCAGAGCTACGCCTTTGGGGCACCCAACAGATTGAAATAACCTCTGAAAATAATGAGTTCGGAATTTACAGCGCTCAAAAATCCACCGCAGTTCGCATCAACATCCATCTTTTCAACCAGCTTCATTACAATGCTATTGGGGATATAATTAACACCGATGAAGAGTGGGTGGATTGACCACTCTCTCATGCTACCTCGACTACGCGCTTCAAATATGGGCTTAACAAAATCACATCGGATGGTCTGACACTACCAAAAGCACAGACCTTGGCCAGGAACCTATTTGACGGCATGCTAAATCTCTTAGAAATCCCGTCTAGAAGTATGTCTTTCACATCAGATTTAGAAATCTTATTCAACCTACTTGAGACTTCGATTTTCAACTCATACATTGCAAGGTCGGAAGGAATTATGCCGATCCGCCTAGCTAGAAGGGAGACTTCTCTCTTCGTCATAAGCTCAAGGTAATTTTGCTTAGATATATTTTTAATCAGACGCCCCTTGCGAATAACCTTTAACCCGTCCGAGGTCACCTCCCAAACCGCCACATCATCATCAGCGATAGCGAGGACCCCTTCAACGTACTTCCCAGCAACGGCAACAATGACGCGATCGAAGTATTTTCTATACTCTTCGAGCTGTCCCGCCAATCGAAATAACGAATCTTTTTCGCTCTTAATTTCAATTGCGACCATCTCTTGATTCCGAATATAACCAAGATCTACCCTGCGAGCTTTTCTTGCCAAGTTCATCTCACTAAAAACAATGGACGAAAAATCAATCTGCCCTGTTTTCAAAAGCTTGTCTAAAACCGTCGTTTTAATCTCTTTCTCACCCATATTTAAACACCGCTTTCATACATTTAACCAACGCACACAGCCCAATAACAAAGCATCTCTGCAGCAGACACGAAAACAAAATATTTTCAGCCCTCCTGACATTTTCAGCACTCCCCGAACTTTCTGGAAAATATTAATTATCCACAGTATCGAAACTTAAGTATAACCTGCATTGAAATCAATATAAAGCTAGAATTCTGCACCGCTCCAGATAAGTCGGCAACCGGACGTCATCACTACTCTTTCACTAGCACGCATAATATTTATGGCGTTTCTAGGTTATTCCAAAAATACAATTCTAATTCAACTCAAGCCAGCAATATTACAACTATCCAACTCCAAACAGCGCGCATTTTCTATTGATGCCTTTATCTAGCATGCCATGCATTACCGCTGCATAAACGAAGTACTCCCTATTACTGGGCGCAATCCGATTAAAACGAAAATCAAATAATAAGATCAATCAGAAAGCGGGGACATGCCACGATTATGGGATGGGCCGTTTTATCAGTTAGTAAAATCGTGGTCTGCATGGGTTGAAGATATCTAGGATACGGGGAGCAGTCCAAATGAGCTTGCAAGGTGCGTAGAAAATCCAAGGCAATTCAGTGAGGACCAGCCGCTTAAGGATAGAAATAGGGGTAAATAGGAGCTCAGCACGAACACAAGCTACTGAGATAATTACCATTTTTTGTATAGTTCGACTCCTGGTGCCGCACCATACAAAACAAAGCCCTCGTAGAAATACGAGGGCTTTGTTGTTTCCGGGGTTTGAGTTTCTATGCCCCGAGGGTTTCGATCAGTCGAACTCCGTCGACTCCGAAAGGTGCTCCCAAGCGTCGATTTCCGCCTGAAGGTGCGCAATCTTTTCGCGCACCAGCCTCACAGCATCCTTACCCAGTAACAGATGAACCGGCGGCTTTTCAGCAGCCACCAGGGTCAACAATGCCTGCGCCGCCTTGTGCGGATCGCCGGCCTGCTTGCCACTCTTTTCTTCACGCGCCTTGCGGACCGGATCGAACACCGCGTCGTACTCACCCAATGTGCGACCCGAACGGATCATCGAGCGGCCTGCCCATTCGGTACGAAACGAGCCCGGCGCCATGGCGGTCACGTGGATGCCCAGACTTTCCACTTCTTTGGCCAGCGCTTCACTCACGCCTTCGAGGGCGAATTTGCTGCCGCTGTAGTAGGCGATGCCCGGCAACGTGATGAAGCCGGCCATGGAGGTGATGTTGACGATATGCCCGCTGCGCCGCTCACGCATACCGGGCAGAACCGCCTTGATCATTGCCACCGCGCCAAACACATTAACGTCGAACTGGCGCTGCAGCTCAGTCAGAGGTGACTCCTCTAGAATGCCCTCATGACCATAACCGGCGTTGTTCACCAACACGTCGATCTGGCCTACCTCGCGCAGAATATCGGCCACCAGCGGCTCGATCGCCGGAAAATCGGTGACATCGAGCACGAACGCTTTGGCGCGATGGGCGTCCAGCGCTTCAAACGCAGCACGCTCGGATTCGCGCCGCACCGTCCCCACCACCGTGTGCCCAGCCGCCAGCGCTGCTTGCGAAAAAGCCAGACCGAAGCCTGAACTGACCCCGGTGATCAGGAAAACCTTGTGAACATGGATGGTCATGGTGCGCTCTCCAATGAAAACGCCGTCGACATTGATCGACGGCGCTTCGGACAAGTCAGGTCTTAGTGACCCGCGCTCTGACCACCATCAACGTGCAGGATCTCGCCGGTGACAAAGTTGGCGCTGTCCAGATACACGACGGCCTGCGCAATGTCGCTGATCTCGCCCATGCGCCCGACCGGGTGCAGATTGCCCAGCGCTTCATGGGTTTCTTCGCCGTGCATTGGCGTCTTGATGATGCCGGGGCTGACCGCGTTCACACGAATCCCACGCTTGGCGTATTCGATGGCCAGGGATTTGGTCGCCGCGTTCAGGCCACCTTTGGTCAACGACGCGAGTACCGATGGCACACCGTCGATGGCGTGGTCCACCAGGCTGGTGGTGATGTTGACGACGTGGCCGCTGCCTTGTTTTTCCATCTCGGTGATCGCGAGTTGGGTGATGTAGAAAAAGCCATTCAGGTTTACCGACAACACGGCGGCGTAGTCTTCCGGGGTGTAAGCGGTGAACGGCTTGGCAACGAAGATCCCGGCGTTGTTGACCAGGGTGTCGATGCGGCCAAAACGTGCGATGGCTTCACGGATGACTTGCTGGGCGACTTCCGGGTTGCCGATATTGCCCGCCACGGTGAGGATGTCGGGGTCGGTGGACGGTTTGATCGAACGTGAAGTGGCGACAACCTTGTAATCCAGATCACGGAACGCCTTGACCATGCCTGCGCCGAGACCTTGGGAGGCGCCAGTAATAACGATGACTTTCTTCGAATTGCTCATGATGAACCTCAACTAATAAATGATGGTTTGAAAAAGTAAGTAATCAGGCTTCGGCGGGGGCCTTCGCCATTTGTCTCAACATCTGTTCGTAGTACTCGACCGACTGCGAACCGGACACCAGGTGACGACCGTTTAGCACCATGGCCGGAACCGAATTGATGCCGCGCTGGCGGTAAAACTCTTCATGCTCACGCACTTCTTTAGCGAACGCTCCGGACGCCAACACTTCTTGAGCAGCCCCCGCATCCATTCCCGCTTCAGCAGCCAGACCAACCAGCGTCTCGCGATCGCTCGGGTTCTGGCCGTCGGTGAAGTAAGCGCGCAGCAGGATCTTCTTGAGTGCGACCTGCCGCCCTTCCTGCAACGCCCACATCAACAACCGGTGAGCATCAAAGGTGTTGTAGAAGTGGCTGCGCTTCTCCAGATCGAACTTGAAGCCAATGGCCTCACCGCGAGCGATCTGCATCGCCTTGCCGGCGGCGACGTCTTCGGCGGTTCGTCCATATTTGCGCATCAAGTGCTCGACCGCTTTTTCACCGACTGCCGGCATGTCCGGGTTCAACTCGAAGGGCTTGTAGGTCAGCTCGACCGACACTTCACCGGCCACGTTTTCGATGGCCTGCTCCAGCGCCGTCGCGCCCAACGCGCACCACGGGCACACCACGTCGGAGATGAAATCGATGGAGACGGACGCGGTCACGACTTGCCCTCCGCCTCAGCCAGCTGCTTGCGGTACTGGGTGGTAGTGATGCCGGCGTAGCCCCAGTTATCGGTGTCGACTTCTTCGATCACGATGTGGGTCAGGTGCGGATCCTTGTTGAGGACGCGTTCCAGGGTTTCAGTGATTTCGGCGATCACCTGAGCTTTCTGCTCAGAGGTAACGCCATCGCGGGTGATGCGTACGCTTACGAAAGGCATGAGGAATCTCCAGTGACCTTCCCTTCGGAATGAATGGGTAGGCGTTGGAGCTCAATGTAGGGGGTTGGCTGGAGGGGATAAAGGTGGGGGCGGGAACATCATTAGTTACTTGGTGTAATGAGTTATGCCTCGCAGACACAATACGTTTGCATCAAAAACGATCAATCGACTAGCCTGCATTTATCGTAAATTTTAGATAAATCAAAGGAGGGAGACGTTCATGGCAATTCAATTTTTCGACAGCCCATTCCATGCCACGCATCACAGCGAAGTCGCTAGCAAAAAAGCGTTGAAGATGGAGCTATCGATATTCATCACTGACTACATCAAAACCCTGGGCCTCAAACAAAGTGAGGCTGCAGCCAGGTTGAACGTGACCCAATCACGCGTCTCAGAACTCACCACTGGCAAGATCGAGAAATTTACGATCGATGCAATGATGGACATGCTGGATAAACTCGGCTTTCGAACGACTTTTACCTTGCCGTCCAACGATGGCGGGGCTTTGCCTCTGATCGTAATTTCACAAGCTAACGCCTGCTAGACGTTGTGCGATTTTGCAGTAGGACTCAGCCCCTTCTGATGTAGTCCGTCTTGTTACGTGTCGCTTTTTTTCACTTTCAGCGACACGTTATTAGAACGTGTCGCTGGAGACGACATACGCGAGTCGATGCGTTCCTTCGTTAACGGCCTCCCCTCAGCGATTGGAAGCGTTTGGCTCTCATTCATTTCGCGTACAGATTCCAGCAAATCCTTTTGAAACTTATCCAATTCAATGTCCATTCCTGATATCTCCTTCAGCAAGTCGGCAAGGCCATCAGCACGCCTTCTTCAAATTATGAAAATTATGGCTGACCAATAATTATTGCCCAGCCATAAAAATCACTAAAACCTTCACCCCACGCCACCACCTAGCCACGATTGCGCATCCTCCCCTCTCCAGCTACCTTCAACCCGTCGCTGCCAATTCAGCGACCGGGCCTGAGAACTCGAATTCGATGCAGAAACCAATCGGAGTTCTCCTTATGCATGCCCGCAATCCATTCAAAATTTTCGCTACTGCTACACCGGGTCACGCCCACCACCGCCCAAAAACCGGAGGTGCCCAATGACCAACCCCCAAGACCTGAAAACCATCGGCCTCACCCCTTTCTCCTACCACGACAACCAACCGCTGTTCCGCATCAACGCCGGCGTCCCGGTCATCCAGGCCCTCTCCCACGCCTCCGACCTGCTCCACATCGCCAAACTTCTCGCATCTGACGCCGCCATGGTTCGTGACACCGACCGGCATGCCTGGGCGTCGCATTTTTTGCAGGATATGAGTAAGGCGATCATCGATGACGTAGCGAAGGTGCTCGATGCACCGGGTAACAACCGAGCCAGTAACGTCGCGCCATAAACAAATCGCACACAAGAAAAAGCCCCGAATCAATCGGGGTTTTTCAGTTTCCGGCTCACACCTCGCTGACCTCAAACACAAACGAAATCTTCCGACTGCTCGCACTCCACACATAACGAATGTGCTTGCCTTGCTTCGGAATAGACACGGCCGGCGGCCGAAACGCAGCGACACACTCATGCCCAGGCAGCCGAACACTGTTGTAAAGCAGCCCCCACGACAAGGTTTCACGCAGTTGCCGGGCAAACGCCTGTGACGGCCCGTAAGCGTCAGGATCCGGGTTGTGCAGCTCGGGGTAGTGTTGGCGAACGTCGTGCATCGGTTTAACGACTTTGTTGACGTAGGTGCGTAAGGTCAACTCGATGTCCGGCTCGTTGGTCGCGGCGAGGAAGCGTTCCTGGTGATAGCTCGTTTCGGCGATGGCGGCGGCCTGGCTGCTGGCGGCGTAGTAGACGCCGTAGGTGCCGTCGGTGAAGCGGCTGGTTTTACCGATGTGGGTGAACGCGGCCATGACCGGTGATGAGCCGGGGCCGGAGATTCGGTCTTCGGGCAGCACGCGGGAGAGCACGCCGGCTTCTTGCGCCAACCGGTCGTTGGTCAGGGCTTCCAGGGCGTAGGCGGTTTGCAGGTCTTCGGGGTCGAGCACGTCTTCAAACAGGGTGATCGGGGGGAACGCGCTGTTGATCATCCGGTAAGCACGGTTCCACTCGGGGAGCGCTACTTCCGGGGCCATCAGCCGCGGACGCCATCGAGGTAGCGACGCACGTCAGCGATGTCCACTACCCGGCCGACCAGCATATAGCTCAACGCGGATTGACCATTGAATGGCGCGGCAGTGTTCGGACTGCTGACCCATTTGTAGGCGCGGTCGCGGTTGTTGCTGAAGATGATGCTGAGCGCTTTGTGGATGCCCATCAGGTAGGAGATGCGCTCCAGGGTGTCGTGCGGGAGACGCACATTGGGCGGCAGGTGTTTGTATTTATAGAAGGTGGTGTTGCCGACTTTGCCCAACAGCGTGCGCTGTTCTTCGGCGGTGCAGCCCCAACGCTCCATCAGGTTGAAGAAGAACTTGAGCGCCACACGGCCGGCTTCCGGGGTGTCGAGCTCTTGGGGAGCCGTGCGGACGGGGGATGAAGTGGCCATTGGAAGGACTCCTTCGGGCAAAGGGATGTGCCTTCAGAGTAGTACAGATCTGAACATCTTTTAAGTTTTTGTTCGTTTGCGGATTTTCTAAGGCTTTTCGACGATCACGGTTTCCACAGTGATTTGCTGAATCGCCCGAAACGGCGCCAGTGCCGCTTCATCGGCCGTAGCACCGGTAATCAACCGCCATTCCCGCTCAATCGGCGTCCAATGCTGTTGCCGCGCACGACCGAGTTTGTCGGTGTCGGCGAGGACAACAATCTGCGCCGCACGCTTGATGATGCATTCCTTCAGATACGCCTGCTGCGCGCTCGCTTCGCACAAACCAAACTCGGCAACCACGCCGTCAGCACCAAGGAAGGCTTTGTCGACACTCAACCGGCTCAACGTCAGCTCGGCCAACGGCCCCAACGTGCTCATGCTCGAACCGCGCAGATCGCCGCCGATCAAGGTCAGTCGCACGCCCGGCGCATTGGCCAGGGTCATCACGGCCAGCAGGTTGTTGGTGACCACGTGCACGTCTTGTCGCGAGCACAGATGATGGGCCAGTGCGGCGCAGGTGGTGCCGCCGTCGAGCAAGACGGTATCGCCATCCTGGACGTGAGCCGCTGCCGCCTGGGCGATGGCGTCTTTCTGCTCCCACTGGCTGGTCTTGCGCTCTTCCAGCGAAGCTTCCGGCTCATGAACGCCCACCACCGCAGTCGCGCCACCGTAGGTGCGCACCAGATGCCGCTGTTTGGCGAGCATGGTCAGGTCGCGCCGCACCGTCGCCTCCGAGACCCCGAGCGCCGCGCTCAATTGCTCGACGTTGGCATCGCCAATACGCACGAGATCGAGGATGGCGCGGTGGCGTTCGGATGCTTTCATGGCGGGTCTCGTTGTATGGACGGTGGTCGATCTTACACGACCGCGTCCCTGCGACTCATCCCCGTCGCGTGGCAAGCTCCGCACCCTGGCGCAGCGCTTCGAGCAGGCTGCGTTCATCGGCTATGCCCTTGCCCGCGATATCGAAAGCGGTGCCGTGGTCGACCGACGTACGGATCACGTCCAGGCCGACGGTCACATTCACGCCCGCTTCAAGTCCCAGCACTTTGACCGGGCCGTGGCCCTGGTCGTGATACATCGCCACCACCAGATCGAAGTCGCCGCGTCCGGCACGGAAGAACAGCGTGTCGGCGGGCAGTGGGCCCGTCACGTCGAGGCCGCGTTCCTGCAACAGCTTCACCGCCGGGATGATTTTTTCTTCCTCTTCGCCATAGCCGAACAAACCGTTTTCGCCGGCATGGGGATTGATCCCGCACACGCCGATACGCGGCTTGGCGATGCCGGCCTTGATCAGCGTCGCGTTGCCGCGCTCGATCGTGCGCTGGACCAGGCCCGGCTCGATCTTGCGGATCGCGTCGATGATGCCGATGTGGGTCGTGACGTGAATCACCCGCAGCTGCGGCGCCACCAGCATCATCGACACTTCGTCGACGTTGGTCAGGTGCGCGAGCATTTCAGTATGGCCCGGGTACTTGTGGCCGCCGGCGTGCAGCGCTTCCTTGTTCAGCGGCGCGGTGCAAATCGCATCGATCTGTTTGGCTTGTGCCAGCTCGACGGCACGGGCGATGTATTGATAAGCAGCGTCACCGGCGATAGGCGACAGCTCGCCGAACGGCAGATCGTCGGGGATCAGGTCGAGGTCGATGCAGTCAATGGTGCCGGCCTCGTACAACGCCTGGGAGGCGTCCTCGATACGGCGCACTTTGGCGCTGCCGCCGACGATGACATTGGCCTGCTCAAGACGACGGGCATCGCCGATGACCAGCGGCCGGCATTGTTGGTAGACGACGTCATGAGTCAGGCTCTTGACGATGATTTCCGGACCGACGCCCGTGGCGTCGCCCATGGTGATGCCGATGATCGGGAGGTAGTTGTTCATAGTGTTCATTCGAGTCCTTGGATTCGTGTGCGTTTGGGCGGGGAGCGATCGGCGCTATCGCTCAGGTGTTGCCATGCCGCGTACAACGCGTGATCGCTGCCGAACGCGCCCGCCTTGGTAACAATTGCGGGACGATGGCCTTGCCGGGAAACGGTCGGTCGCGCGAAGGCGACGCCAGCTTCGATTTCCGTCAGCAATTGCAGGCTGTCGATCCCGACGGTGGTCAATATGGCCCGCGCCGTCTCGCCGCCCGTGGCGATCAGGCCGCCGACCTTGGCGAAATGCGGTTCTACCAGCACGGCCAGCATGGCCGAGAGTTGCGCGCCCTCTTGGGGATCGAACGCTTCATCGCGGCCGATGCGCAGCAACAGGTCGCTCCAGCCGTCCAGTTGCTCACCGATGCGCGCCTGCCAGAGTGCCCAATCGTCATGGGTTGTGCCTTGGCGAAGGACCTCAGGCGGGACGACCAGTTCGCTAACCCCACCGAGCTCGTTGAGCAGCGCGCACTGCCGCTCGCAGACGCCGGACAGACTGCCGACGAGTATCAAAATAGGTGCCTGACTTTTTTCGAGCGCAGCGGGGTCGATGACTGCGTCGCGTACTTCGGAGAAATCGGGAAGGCTGGCTATTTCCCGCGCAAGGCCACCCGAACCGATCCAGAACAGTGGCTGGTCCATCGACGCGGTCAGGCGAGCGAGGGTTAGCAAGTCGTCTTCGGTCTGCGCATCGACGATCAAAGCCTGCGTGCCGCTGCGGGCGACTTCGGCAATGTGCCGGGCGAGCGCGCCTTCGTTGCCGCGCAAGGTGTCGAGGTCAAGTTTCGCGGTGGTCAGACCTGCGGTGACAAGCATCGCTTCGACATCGGCCGGGCGGTCGGCATTTTCCAGTTTCCAGGTATCGGTGGTTTCCAGCGGCTGGTCGTTCACGAACACCCGACCGCCGCGCAACGTACGGCCTGTAGCAGGAAATGCCGGGGCAACAATGGCCAGACCCGCCAACGGTTGCAGGGCGGCGACTTCCGCCGCCCAGTTGCCGCGCAAGGTCGAATCGATTTTCTTGTACAGCCGCTGCCCGGGTTGATGCAGTGCCTTGAAGGCGGCGACGGTACGCTCGGCGGCCCGCGCCGGTGAGAGGCGCCGGGTGTCCGTGTCGGCGGCAATCACTTGAGCGTCAGCCTTGTCATTCAAGGGGTCGAGCGTGACGACCGTTTGCATTCCCGCGCTCGCAAAGCCGATGGCGCAATCCGCCGCGCCCGACAGATCGTCAGCGATGATCAGCATCCTCATCGCAAGGCCTCCTGCTTTTGAGGTTCAATTTCTGGCTCAGGAATGGCGATGGGGTTGCGCTGCTGCACGCGCTTGGCGACGGCGGCGGTGAGCAGCGGCGCGAGGATCGCGGTCACTACGACGCAGGAAGCCACCAGGATTGTCGCGCTCTTGGCTGCTTCGGCGTACACCGGATTGGCTGCCGCGATCAGCGCAGGGACGGCGGCGGCATTCCCGGCGGTGGTGGCGGCTGCAACACCGGCGACGCCAGTGCCGCCGGTCAAACGGTCAGCGAAGAACAGCGGGATACCGGTCAGCACGACAACCGCAACACCCATGCCGAGACCCAGCAAACCGGCCTGCCAGACGTTATGCAAATCCAGGCTGGCGCCGAGAGCCAGGGCGAAGAACGGGATCATGACGGGAACGGCTTTGGCCAGAAAATCGCGCATGTCACGGTCGAGATTGCCCAACAACATACCGAGCGCCAGCGGCAGGATGCTGCCCACCAGCGTCGGCCAGGGGAATGCCGACAGCCCAGCGATACCCAAAGTGACCATCGTCAGAAAAGGACCGGACTCCAACGACATGACCGAGTAGGCGCCGACGTCTTCGGAGCGACCGTACTGCCCCATCAGCGCCATATATAAGCCGCCGTTGGTGTCGTTCATCGCAGCGACCACCGCCAGCGTTGAAATGCCGGCGAAGAGTCCCGAGGAAATCGGCTGCTCGCCCAGGAAGTGCCCGAGCACAATACCAATGAGGACGGCGATGCCGACTTTCGTCGCGAGCAACGTACCGCCCTTCTTGAGCAAGTAAGGCGTGGCCTTGATGTTGATGCTCGCGCCCATGCAGACGTAGAACACCGCGAGGATCGGCAGCGCCCCGGTGAACAGTGCATTGGTGAATGAGCCGAAAAACTTGGGCGTGTCGGGCAGGAAGGTTGCCACCAGCGAGCCAATCAGCAGGGGCACGATCATCATGCCGCCCGGTATGCGCTCAATGGTGCGTTTAATAGGAAATTGGGCCACGAGGGTCTCCTTTTATAATTGTTGGGTAAGACGTGCATCACCTCGAAACTGACTGAACCGATCATTTACTGATTGCTTCAGTCAAATTTATCTTAGGCCTTCGGTTTAATTTGCGCAAATCAATCATTCAAATGATCGTTTCGATCATTCGGATGGAAAATCTAGGCTGTGACGGGCAGCTCGAATCGCCAGGTGGCGCAAGCCAGAGCACTGCAGCGCCCACAAAAAAGCCCCGAACCAGTCGGGGCTTGTGTTGAGAGGCGTTACTTGAACAGTTCGGAATGACTTCCGAGATCAACAAATGTGATCAGATCGGAGCGCGTGTGCTCATAAATCATCAAGAATCTGAAGGACTTCATTCATGTCACAGCGTCCGGACCGATGTTTGTGCGCACTGTTGGGCAGCTCAGCGCGCTTTTGCTTTTGCTTTTTCTCCGGTTCCGCCATCAGCGTCCCTCAGCATGTCGTCTATCGAGTCGAACCGCTGGCGAATGCCTCGTGCTTCCGTCATGGCGCGGGCCGTCTTCTCCGAAGGGACGCGCACCTCAAACGGGAGGCCCTGAGTTGCTACAACCTGACGAAGAAAAAGACGCATGGCATCACTGATGCTCAGGCCGCAAGCACTCAAGACCTCAGTAGCCTGCGCCTTCAAATCCTCATCAATGCGGCAACGCACTGTAGTTTTCAGCAATATGCCCATGGTAGTAACCAAAATCAGCTGGATTCCTCGCCCAGTATTTCAACTGTTTGAGCTCGCGATGAATATCAGCCTGATCCCTTTCCTACTCGAGAACCGTCCTGGTTCAACGCAGGAAATAGCTGAGAGCGTTGAGCTCTAAATCGCGCCCACAAAAAAGCCCCGAACCAGTCGGGGCTTAATGAGATGGTCAGCCTGACCGAGAAGCCCTGCAGGTTTACGCTTGCAGGGCTTTTCTCGTTTTTCGGCGGAGGATCTCTCATGAACACGATGACGCTTCTCGGTATCGACATTGGCAAACACAGCTTCCACCTGCATGGCCAGGACGCCAAAGGTCATCAGGTATTGCGCAAGAAAACCAACCGCGGACAATTGCTCAACACATTGGCCCAGCTACCGGCCTGCACGGTGGTGATGGAGTCTTGCGGCGGCGCCCACTGGCTGGCTCGACAGATCAGGGCCTTGGGTCACGAGGTGAAGCTGATTGCTCCGCAGTACGTCAAACCGTTCGTCAAAGGCAATAAAAACGACTTCATTGATGCCGAAGCGATTTGCGAGGCGGCAAGCCGCCCCGCGATGCGCTTCTGCTCGATCAAAACCGCAGAGCAACAAACACTTTCAGCCCTACATCGGGTCCGCGATTCATTGATTGGCCATCGCATCGTCGCGACCAACCAGATTCATGGCTTTCTGCTGGAGTTCGGGATCAGCCTACCCATTGGCATCGCTGCGTTGCACCGCGTGCCGGCGCTGTTGGATGACCCGCAGCACCCGGTTCCATTGCGTCTCAAGGGCTTGGTAATGCGCCTGCATCATCAAATTCAACAGTTCAATGATGAAATCAAGGACATCGAGTCCAGCCTGAAACAGCAGTTGAAAGAAGATGATACCGGCGGTCGTTTGCAGAGCATTCCGGGCATCGGCCCCATCACCGCCAGCGCGTTACTGGCGGACGTGGGTGATGCGTCGAACTATCGCAATGGGCGCGATTTTTCCGCTTCGTTAGGGTTGGTGCCGAAGCAGTATTCAACGGGTGGAAAGACGGTGCTGCTGGGGATCAGCAAGCGCGGCGACAAGCACATACGTCGATTGCTGGTACAGGGCGCGCGATCGATCATGCTGCGTATCGACAAACGAGAGGATGCGCTAGGGTCTTGGGTCCGTGAGTTGCTGACGCGTCGGCACTCCAATGTCGTCGCGTGTGCGTTGGCAAACAAACTGGCGCGAATCGTGTGGGCGGTACTGGCCAAGGGTGGCCAGTACAACCCACATCCGAACACTTGAAGCTACAGCTTTATCACCGGCTTTTGCGATATCACTGACTGATGACAGTAAACGGCAAATGGCCCGACTGAGAACCTGGCATGGAAATCAGCTTTGAAGGCTGAGGGCTTTTTTAGGACAGTCGGGAGCGGCTACTCATCGAGGGCCGAGCGTTGTTACCGCAACGCTCACAATGAGCCCGGATACATTAGCGCAAGCCAGCTTTACCGAAAACAGCCAATGAGGTTGCAGGAGATGGGCTGACCATACATTTCCTTTCTCAGCCTTGCATCAGGCCTCGATGGTGCAACCGATCATCAGAAAATGTTGATCGGGTAATCCACGAACACACGCACTTCGTTACCGCTGGCGTTGTACTCACTCGATTTCTGCGAAACACGCAGGATCGAGCTGCGCAGTTTCACGCTCAGGTCTTTGGCCGGGCCGCTTTGCACGACGTACTTGAACTGGTTGAAGATTTCGCGCTCGGTACCGCCTTCGCTGGTGGAGGTGGTGATGTTGTCGCCGCGCACGTAGGCAAAGTTGTAGCTCAAGCCTGGAACGCCGAAGGTGCTGAAGTCGAGGCCGTAGCCCAGCTGCCAGCTGCGTTCGTCTTCGGCGTTGAAGTCGGACCAGTAGGAGTTCGCCAGGTAGATAGTATTGCCGCCGTCGCCGACGCGACCTTGATCTTTCTGGTAGCCGCCGTAGGCGTAGCCCAGGTTGCTGTCGCCGGTGCTGCGCTGGTGGGCGAGCGTGAACGAGTGCGCGCCGGTGGCGAATGTGGCGGCCAGGCTCCAGATCTTGTTGTCGTCGCCGGTCGCACCGCTTTCGCGGACGTAGGAATCGTCCAGCTTGGTGCGGTAGCCGTTGAAGTCCAGGGTCAGGGACTGATCCTTGTCGATCGGGAACATGTAGTTGGCGTTCACGTATTGCTTCTTCAACACGTCTTCGACGTCGGAGGCGTACAGCGCAGCCTTGAACTGTTCGGTGAACTGGTAACTACCGCCCAACACGTTGATCGACTTCAGGCCGCCGCTGTCATGGCCTTCAGCGCTTTTGCGCGATTCGGCGGTGAAGCGACCGGCGTTCAGCTCCAGGCCTTTGATCTCCCTGGAGGTGATCAGGGTGCCGGTGTAGCTTTCCGGCAGCAGACGCCCATTGTCGTAGCTCAACACCGGCAGGACCGGCATCTGGTCGCCGTAGGTCAGAACGGTGCTGGATAGGCGGAATTTTACCGCGCCACCGGCTTTGGCCAGATCGCCGGCCGGGTTACCGCTGTCGCCTTCCTTGAAGAAGTCGATGCCTTGGCCGCCGCTGTGGCTACCACGGTCCAGACGCAAGCCGTACAGACCGAAGGCATCAACGCCCACGCCGACGGTGCCTTGGGTGAAGCCCGAGGTGTAGGTGCCGATGGCAGCCTGACCCCATTCACGCTGGTCGTCGTTGCCGTCTTTTTTGTCGCGATTGATGTAGGCATTGCGCAGCAGCACTTTGAGGCTGCTGTCTTCAACAAAACCCTTGGATTCGGCCTGGTCGTTAGCCATGACCTGTGTAGCACTCAACATCCCCAGAGCGATCAGGCTGATTCGCTTGTTCAACATTTTGTTCTTTTCCTTATGATCGGTTGATACGCGCTGTGTCGAACGGCTGAAACGGCGCTATCGCACTCTTTTTTCACCCCAAACAAAAAGGCCCGCACACGAAAAATCGTGGCGGGCCTTTTTGTTATTTTATGAGTCATGGCGGTTAGCCACAGGCGTGGGGCGAATCCTAGCCGCGCCCTTAAGGATGTGTCAATTTCATGAATCGTCTGTAAACAGGCGAAAAACGTCTAAGAAATCACTTGTCGACGTCAATCGGCGCAGCCGTTCAGGCCACAGGCTTGAAGCTCCGATGATGACGCTTGTGCGGGAAGCGACTGACTCAGCCATGCCGCGAAGGCTTGCTGCTTGCCGAGCCACGGGCTGATATCGATCAGGGTGAATTGGCCGTTGTGTTCCAGGGCGAAGGTCGGGAAACCCTGACCGCCGACTTCGGCCAGCAACGCTCGACTGTCCTTGATGTGGTGATCGGTTTCAGCTTCTTTGAAAGCAGCCTGGAACGCTTGAGGTTCCAGACCGATGTCTGTCGCGAGTTCTAACAACACAGCTTCATCGGCAATGCGTCGCCCCTCCTCGTAGTGAGCACTCTGCAAACGCCCCAGTAACTCCAGTCCGCGACCGGCGATCTGCTCGGCTGCCAGCACCGCGGCAATCGGCGGGGCGGAATCGAACACCGCCGTCTCATCGCGCAGCAAACCTTCGAAATACGCCTCGCCGAACGGCTGGCCGGTGTACTCGGCAATGCGCCGGTCATGGGGCATCACGTAGTTGCGCAGTTGTGGCGAGACGGTCTGGCGGTTGGCGCCGGTCATCATGCCGCCGCCGTGGGCGATCACTGGCAACACAGCCTGGGCGGCTTGCACCAGCGGTTTTGCGCCGTAGCACCAGCCGCACAACGGGTCGTAAATGTAATGAAGGATCATGGGAAGACTCCGGCAAAAGCGTAGGAAAACGAGATGCCGGCAGATTAGTCCTCCGCCCGTTTCTGAAAAACGCTGGAATGGCTTTCAGTCTGTTTCATGAATCGGTCGAATGACCTCACGGCCCCACTGTCGCCATCTCGACACAATTCGAAATAATCAAACAGCGGAACCTTTCAAGAATAATTAACGGAAGCAAATAACAAGCATTACCATTCGCACCCTCGAATTACTCCACCCTTTCGGATGCGCTTCAGATGCCTGCCCCCTTTCGCCTCACGCCCGTTACCCTTGGGCTTTCTGCATTTCTCTCTGCCGGTTTTGCCTGCGCCGCCCCCACCGTTTTACCCGAAACGTCGATCAGCGCCGAAGCTGAAGCCGATGACCCGCGTGTGAAGGAAACCAGCACCGCGACCCGCACCGCCACGCCGGTGCGCTACGTTCCACAGGCCATCGACTCGATCAAAACTTCGAACGTCGTGGATTACGGCACCAACGATCTGGGCACCGCGCTGAGCGGCATCCCCAACGTCAGCAGCGGCGCCGACACGCGCTTCGACAGCCTGCGCATCCGCGGTTTCGACGCCAGCAACGACTTCTACCTCGACGGCATCCGTGACGACAGCCAATACGTGCGCGATTTGCACAACATCGAGCGCATCGAAGTCCTCAAAGGCCCGGCCGCGGTTTTATATGGCCGTGGCAGTCAGGGCGGGATCGTCAATCGGGTCAGCAAGCTGCCTGAATTCGGTCGCCGCTCGACCCTCGAGGCCCAGGGCGGCAGCGATGATTTGCGCAGCCTCTACGCCGACCTCAGCACCGACCCGAGCGAGAACATCAGCCTGCGCCTGAACATGGGCAACATGGATCAAAACAGCTTCCGCGACGGCGTGAGCGGCAATCGCCAACTGTTCGCTCCGTCGATGAGCTGGCAACTGACGCCGGACCTGAACTGGCTGGTGCAGTACGAATACAGCCGCTACAACCGTACGCCGGATCGCGGTATCCCCGGTGTAAACGGACGCCCGGCGGACGTAGGACGGGATACGACCTACGGCAGCGAACACGATTTCATCGACGACAAGTCGCAATCCCTGCGCTCGAAACTCAGTTATGAGCTCAGCGACAACTGGCAGCTGCGCCACACATTGGGCGTGTTCAAGCTCAACAGCGATTTCGACAACACCTACCTGACGGGTTACACCCCGGCGACCAACAAGGTCACGCGCCAGCACTGGCAACAGGACCTGACCACCCGCAACGTCTACAACAACGTCGAGCTGGAAGGCGGTTTCGACACGTTCGGCCTTGAGCATCGTTTGCTGACCGGCATCGAAATCGGCAGCCAGCGGCGCGACCCTACGTTGTACAACGCAGCCACCGGACGCGGGACTCAGCCTGTACCGGCACTGGACCTGTACAACCCCGACCGCAATTTGCGCCATACCGGGCGGATGCAGGTTTCCAGTAGCTCTCACACCGAAGTCGAAAGCCGTGCGGTGTACGTGCAGGATCAACTGCGTCTGAACGATCAATGGCAATTGCTGGCCGGCTTGCGTTACGACACCTTCGACATCGAGTCGACCAACAAGCTGCGGGACATTTCCGAAGATCGCGACAGCCATAGCACCAGCCCGCGTGTAGGACTGGTGTGGACGCCGCTGCAGAATCATTCCTTCTACGCCTCCTGGACCAAGACCTTTTCCCCGGTCGGCGGTGGTTTGATAGGTATCACCCCGGGTGCCGCCGGCAACAGCAACGACCTGAGTCCCGAACTGACCAAGCAAAAAGAAATCGGCGTGAAGAGCGACTGGCTCGATGACCGCCTGAGCACCACGTTGGCGATCTACGAACTGGAACTCTACAACCGCCGTACCAGCGATCCGAATGATCCGAGCGTGACCTTGCTCACCGGCGTGCAACGTTCCCGCGGAATCGAGTTGACCGGGACCGGCAAGATCGCTGGCAACTGGTACGTGCGCGGTGGCGTGGGTGTGCAGGACGCGACGGTCGAAAAGGACAACAACGGCTTTGAAGGCAAACGCATCAGCAACGTGGCCAAGCACAACGGCAGCCTGTTCCTGACCTGGAAGCCGGAAATGGGCTGGTACGCCGAAACCGGTCTGACCCTGGTGGGCCAGCGTTATGCCGACAACCTCAACACCACCGTGCTGCCGGGTTATGGCCGTTGGGATGCATTGGCCGGGTTCCGGCAGAAGGATTGGGATTTGCGCGCGGCGCTGAACAACATCAGCGACAAGACCTACTACTCGTCGGCCACCAGTGCGGCGCAGATTCAGCCGGGTGAACCGCGTAGCGTGGTCGTAACTGGCACCTATAGCTTCTAAACATCGTTTTACCGGTGTGGATCACAAATAATGTGTTCCCACAGTGGTTCTGTGTAACTCACAAAACCTTCGCCCATAAAAAAGCGCCGCCATCCCGGCAGCGCTTTTACCAATCCGTTGTTTTTTCTTCTTATCCTTCCATCACATCCCACAACGCTTCCAGCTCCGCTTCGCTGAATAAACCAGCGGGGTAGCGTTCGATCATCATCCGGCGCGGATCAGGTTCTCTGATCTGACGCGTTCCATTGGACTTCAACCAGTGCGCCAGGACCTGGAGCGATTCGCTGTTTACTGCCAGGGGATGCAACGCCTGCTCGCTCACCACATTCATTTCGGCGTTCATTTCCGCGCTCTCTCCTGGTTTGTGAGCGGCTAACTTATCCAAGGTTTATGACAGAACATCGCAGTTCTCCCCCTCCCTGTTTTGCACCATGAGAGATACAAGAGCTGTGCCAAGGTTTCGTAACTGTCGACAAGTGGATACAAAAAAGCCCGCAGTCCTGAAGGACTGCGGGCTCGCTACCAAGCGGGAAGGGAAAACGCTTGCCGAATCGATTCTGCAATCAACTCAAGCTGTTACAACCCCACTCACTCCTTGTGCGGTGCTGGCTGTTGTTGGGTAAGGCAGTGGATGTTACCGCCTCCCAGTAACAGTTCGCGGCCGGGCACCATCACCACTTTGTGCCGCGGGAACAGTGCCTGCAAAATCTCTTTTGCCGGACCATCCAACGGATCGTCGAAGCTTGGCGCGATGATGCCGCCGTTAACGATCAGAAAGTTCACGTAGGAACCAGCCAGACGCACGGTCGGATTACGTTCCTGAGTCCCGTCCACCGGATCAACACCCGCGCACTCTTCTTCGGTCGCATATAGCGGCCCCGGAATCGGCATCTTGTGCACCGTGAATGGGCGACCCTTGGCGTCGGTGCTGCTTTCCAGCACTTTCATTGCCGCCTGGCAGCGTGGGTAGTTCGGGTCCTGCGGGTCATCGGTCCAGGCCAGCAACACTTCGCCCGGACGCACGTAGCAGCAGAAGTTATCCACATGACCGTCGGTTTCGTCGTTGAACAAACCGTCCGGCAGCCAGATGATTTTATCCACAGCCAGATTCGCGCTGAGCACCGCTTCGATTTCTGCACGGTTCATGTGCGGATTGCGATTGCGGTTAAGCAGGCATTCTTCGGTGGTGATCAGCGTGCCTTCGCCATCAACGTGGATCGAACCGCCTTCGAGCACAAAGCCCTCGGTGCGGTAGCGCTGGCTGCGCTCGATCTCGAGGATCTTGCCGCCCACCTGGGAATCGCGATTCCACGGCGAATACAGCCCCCCGTCGAAACCGCCCCACGAGTTGAAGTCCCAATTCACACCACGGACTTCGCCACTGTTATTGATGACAAACGTCGGGCCAGTGTCACGAACCCAGGCGTCGTCGCTGGACATTTCCACCACACGAATATTCGGCACGTCCAGACGGGCACGGGCGTTTTCGTATTGGCCGGCGGAAACCGCCACGGTCACCGGTTCGAAACGTGCAATGGCTTTAGCCACCGCGACGTGCGCGGCTTGCGCCGGTTTGCCACCCAGGCGCCAGTTGTCCGGGCGCTCGGGCCAGATCATCCAGGTCTGGGTTTGCGGCGCCCATTCGGCCGGCATGTAAAAGCCGTCGGCGCGCGGCGTGCTGTGCAAAGTGGTCATAGCGATCAGGACTCCAGGGATCCGTCGAGGGTCTTTAGTGTGCCATACAGGTTCGGGCGACGATCACGGAACGAACCCCACGCGCTGCGGATGTGCTCCAGTTCATCCAGGTCGAAGCTCTGAACCAACACACCTTCTTCGGTTTCATTGAGCTCTTGAACCTTCTCGCCGAACTGGTTGGCGATGAACGATGAGCCATAAAAGGTGATGTCGTAGCCGTCCTGCTCTTCGTTACCGATGCGGTTGCTGGCGATCAGTGGCATCAGGTTGGCGCCGGCATGGCCTTGTTGCACGCGCTGCCAGTGATCACGGGACGAAATGGTCTTGTCGTGTGGCTCGCTGCCGATCGCAGTCGGGTAGAACAGGATTTCTGCGCCCAGCAACGCCATGCTGCGAGCGCATTCCGGGAACCACTGGTCCCAGCAGATGCCTACGCCGATTTTCGCGTAACGGGTGTTCCAGACTTTGAAGCCGGTATCGCCCGGGTTGAAGTAGTACTTTTCGTGGTAGCCAGGGCCGTCCGGGATGTGGCTTTTACGATAAATCCCGAGGTTGCTGCCGTCGGCATCGATAATCGCGATGCTGTTGAAACGCGCGCGGCCCGCCAGTTCGTAAAAGCTGATCGGCAAAACGACTTGCAGTTCTTTGGCAACTTTCTGGAAGTGCTTGATGGCGACGTTGTCTTCAACGGTCGTGGCCAGCTGCAGGTAATCCGGGTTCGGCTTCTGGCAGAAGTACGGAGCCTCGAACAGTTCCTGGATCAGGATGATCTGCGCGCCTTTCGCCGCGGCCTCACGGACCAGCCGCTCAGCGGTCTCGATGTTGGCTTCAAGGTCCCAGGAACAGGCCATCTGGGTGGCGGCGACGGTAACGATACGGCTCATGAATCATCTCCGGGGCAATTGCTTTAGGGTCGAGTGTGGCACCGACCAATGACAGAAAAGGGAAGCACCGGGCGTGGTGGGTCCACACCGGGGCAGTGGCGACTTTATAACCGATAAAAATCGGCTTTAGAAGCCACCAGCAAACCTTCTGTCATATTTTTTTGCTAAAAAGCCGATATCTATCGAATTAACACCGTACCAATGTGGGAGTGAGCCTGCTCGCGATTGCGGTCGAACATTCAACATGGATGTCGACTGAGCCTGCCCAATCGCGAGCAGGCTCACTCCCACGGGGTTATGTGTTTACAGACCTTCTGCAAGAACCTTCGAAAGCATGTCCACGAAGAAATCCACGCTCTGACGCGAGGTCACCATCGGCGGTTTGATCTTGAGGATGTTCAGGTAATCGCCGGTCGGCTGCATGAAGATCCCCAGTTCGCGCAACCGATCACACAGCGCCGTGGTTTCTTCGGTTGCCGGTTCCAGGGTTTCGCGATTGCGGATCAACTCGACGCCCAGATAGAAGCCGGAACCATGCACCGCGCCCACCAGCGGATGAATATCGATCAGCGCTTCAAGCCGTTCCTTGAAATACCCGCCCACGACCTGAGCGTTTTCCCAGAGCTTTTCTTCCTCCATCACATCCAGCACTGCCATGCCGATCTGGCAACTGACCGGGCTGCCGCCGGCCGACGAGAAGAAGTAACCCTCGGCCTCCAGCGCTTCGGCGATTTCCCGACGGGTGATCACCGCACCCAACGGCTGGCCGTTGCCCATGCCTTTAGCCATGGTGATGATGTCCGGCACCACGCCTTGCTCTTCGAAGCCCCAGAAAAAGTTGCCCATGCGGCCGTAACCGACCTGCACTTCGTCGGCGATGCAGACACCGCCCTGGGCTCGAACCAGCGCATAAACCTGCTTCAAATACCCTGGCGGCAGCGAGATACCGCCGGCATTGCCGTACACCGGTTCGCAGATGAAACCGGCCAGCTGACGTTTCTGCTCGGCAATTTGCGCCAGGTTGTGTTCAACGCTGCGCACGTAATCCGGCGCGCTGCCCGGGCCACGGAATTCCCCGCGATAGGTGTTCGGCGCGATGACCGGATGCACCCAGTCCGGACGGCTGCTCAAAGCCTTCGGGTTATCGGCAATCGAAGTCGAGACCGCGTCCGCGCCTACAGTCCAACCGTGATAGGCCTCCAGCACGCTGAGCATGTCGCGACCGCCGCTGTAGGCCCATGCCAGGCGGATTGCCAGGTCATTGGCCTCGCTGCCACTGTTGACCAGGAACACCCGGTCCATGGAGTCCGGCGACAACTTCAGCAAGCGCTCGGAAAACTCGGCAACCGCCGCATAGTTAAAACGCGAGTTGGTATTGAGCAGCGACCACTGACGACTGGCGACAGCAGCCATGCGCGGATGACCGTGGCCCAGCACCGCGACGTTGTTGAGCATGTCGAGGTAGGAGCGGCCCTGCATGTCGATCAAGTGATTGCGCCAGCCACGTTCGATGCGCGGCGGGTCGACGTAATAGTGCTTCTGGGTACGGGCGAAACTGGCGTCACGGCGCGCCAGCAACGTCTGCGAATCGAGCTCCTCTTCGGCGTCACAGGCCAATCCAAGCAGAGTTGCTGGCGACGGGCACAATGCTTGCCAGGCCGCGGCGCGAGACGGCGTGCAAAACAAGGGCGCCGTGAACGAAGCGCCCCGGCACAACTGCACAATCAACGGCCCGCTGACGGAACCCAGCACCTGGCCTTTGACCAGCGCTGCGCCGATGTGCAGCGACGGCGTCACACCCCACAGGCGCACGCTCAGTTGCGGGCCATCCAATTGCAGCACGCCTGCCGCCGGCTGATGCACCACCCCGGCGAACGGCGATTCGACTGCCGTGCCGTGGGGCACTCGCAATTCGACGTGCAATGGGCAAGTGTCCGGCTCAGTGGCGCTGTCCGACCGGGTGCGGGACAAGCGATATTGCCCATAACGACTGGCCGCCAAACCATGAGCCGCGGCGGCTTCGGTCAGCAGACGCTGATCGATCCCCTCCTGCTCCCAGTTGCCGGCCTCAAAATGCGGACTGAGCACACCCAAATCGATCAACGCAAACTCACGCCCGACCAGACTCGGCAGCAGCGGCGCGAAGCCTTCGCTACCGATGCTCGGCACGTTCTGGCCGACCGCGGTAAGGATCGCCGCTTCCATCAACGCCAACGGCACCGATGTGGCGACGCGGAAAATCTCCCACTCGTGGGTGAGGTTGTCGCGGCTGTATTCGTTGCCCGGATCAATGTTGACCTGCTGTTCGCCACTGAGCACCAACACCGCCGCACGGGCGATGATCAGCGGCCAGAGCGCCAGTAGCTCTTCATGCGTGAGCGGATTGACAGCGTGATAGGCCTGGACCGCCGGCAAAATGTAGAAAGGATCGCCATCGGCATGGTGCAGCAGCGCCGCACACGTCACCGACAGATCAGTAATGCGCCAGGTACGAACCAGGTCGCCGAAATCGATCACACCCTGCAATTGCCACTGGCGTTGCGAATCTCGCTGCCACACCACGTTGTCGTCGGTGATATCCATGTGAATGGCCTGCACCGGCAGCTTATCCACAAGCGGCTGCAAATGACGCTCGGCCTGTTCAGCCGCATCGGCGATCAGTCGGCGTTGCTGCTCGTCGTTGATGACCGGCAGCAAATGAGCGATCAGCGCGTTGGCGTGACGGGCGTCCCATTGAAGGGTGCGCTCGAGGCCCGGATGGTCGAAACCGGCCAGGGCCAGGTCCATTTCACCGCAGAGTCGACCGAAGCCGGCCACCACTGAACCGGGCAGATGATCCAGGTGTGTGAGCGACTGGCCTTCGATGTAATCGAGCAGGCGCACATGCACCGGCTGGCCGCCGACTTCCAGGGAAAGCAGGTCTGCACCGTTTTTGGCGGGAATCACTCGCGGCACATGCACATCGGGGTGTTCACCCAAATGCTTGAGCCCGGCGTGCTGGGCGTGCAGCTCCTGCGCCGAGTAATCGCCACGGCAGATTTTCAGGACAAAACGCCCCTGGTCGCTGTCGACCCGAAAGTTAAGATCTTGCTGGCTACCAAGGGCCTGCAACCTTCCACTCAGCCCGTAATGTCCCTTCAGCAGCTCAAGCGCTTGCTCCGCAGACACTTGCGGGCTGGGCAAACTGGCGCGATGAATCAACGTGGCGAGTGGCATACAACGACCCCTGAAATTTTATTAGGCGCTTATATCGCCACTGCTTGGGGCGATACGCAACCCCCCTTCAAGCCAGCGGCCTCTCTATTGAACTTTCCTACGCCCATCCCGGATTGCATTCCTCTGGGGGAAACAAGCTACATCGGCTGTACGAAAAGAATGCGCCCGGCAGATGATCAACGTAGCCTTCCTGACAAGGCCTTTTTTCATCGTGGATGATGAGATTTTGTTCACGTCAATGAAAACGGACAGTGCCTATAGTCCAGGCACTGGTACTTCGGCGAGGTGAATGTAGCGAACGATGGCTCGGATTAAGACCATTGGAGATACAAAACCTTCAGCGCCTGAATCACGGTCCACTCGCGCCCGCCGCCACTTTGCGCAAGAATGTCGTCCATCAACGTCTATTGCTGGAGAAAGACCATGAAAGTAGTCACCACCGACCTGCCCGGTGTTCTGATCATCGAACCCAGGGTATTTGGTGACGAGCGCGGTTTCTTTTATGAAAGTTTCAATGCCAAGTCTTTCAATGAAGCGACTGGCCTGGAAACGAATTTCGTTCAAGACAACCATTCCCGCTCGCAAAAAGGCGTATTGCGCGGCCTGCATTACCAACTGGAAAACACTCAGGGCAAACTGGTTCGCGTCACAGTGGGCGAAGTACTCGACGTGGCTGTGGACATTCGCCGCAGCTCGCCACATTTCGGCAAATGGGTGGCCGTGCGTCTGTCCGCCGAGAACCATCGCCAACTCTGGGTCCCGGAGGGTTTCGCCCACGGTTTCGTGGTGCTGAGCGAGTTCGCCGAATTCCTCTACAAAACCACCGACTACTACACACCGTCCGCCGAGCGCAGCATTCGCTGGGACGATCCGGACCTGGCCATCGATTGGCAACTGGATGAAGCACCGCAACTGTCCGGCAAAGATCAGGCTGCCGCGTTCTTCAAGGACGCTGAAGTCTTTTCCTGAAGCACCGTCTGAATCTTCACCCCGCAAGCGTGCCTGACCCACGGCGCGCAGACTGCGCCCGCAAGCCTAGGCATAATGCGCCTGTACCCACAGGCGCTCGATGCTCATGACTCCGACCCTCCCCCGCAGACCCCGCTGGCGCAGCCTGGCCCTGCTCGCGCTGTGCCTGGCGCCGTTGCTGTGGCCGCTGGAGCATCTGGCCGAGCGTTACTACCGCAGCGAACTGGCCGGGCAGAACCGTCAGACCCTCGACCTTTACGTCGCCAACTTGCTGGGCACTCTGCACCGTTATGAAGTGTTGCCGCAGATCCTCGGCGATCTGCCGGCCCTGCGAGCCGTCCTCGGCGCGCCCGACGATGGCGTCACCCAGGGCAACGCCAATCGCTTGTTGAAAAACATCAGCGCTCAGACCGGCGCCGAAGTCATGTACTTGATGGACACCACGGGCAAGACCCTGGCCGCGTCCAATTGGGACAAACACGACAGTTTCGTCGGGCGTAATTTTTCCTTCCGGCCGTATTTCAGCGAAGCCATGGCCGGGCGGCTTGGGCGCTTTTTCGGTTTGGGCACGACATCAGCCAAGCGCGGCTATTTCTTCGCCGCCGCCGTGCGTAACGGCGAAAAGATCATCGGTGTGCTGGTGGTCAAGGTTGACCTCGACCACACCGAAAGCCTCTGGGGCAAAACCCCAGAACAACTGCTGCTGACCGACCATAACGGTGTGGTCATTCTCACGTCGCGGCCCGAGTGGCGATTCCGCTCGACCCGCCCGTTGGGCGAAGAGGAAAGTAAGGCAATCACTGCGATTCAACCTTATCCGACCCGCGATCCCAAGCCATTGCGGCTCAACCCCAACGCCTGGCTGACACAAACCCAGCCCATCGCAGAAACCGGTTGGAACGTCAGCATCCTCGCCCCACGCACGTTGATCGATCGCCCGGTACGCACGGTCGTCGCCATCGGCGGCGCGACATTGTTGGTGTTGATGTTGCTGCTGGGGCTGATGATGCAGCGCCGCCGCCATTACCTTGAACGAATCGCCTTTGAAGCCAAGGCCCGTCGTGAGTTGGAAGGCCGCGTAGCCGAGCGGACCAGCGACCTCGAGGGCCTCAACCGTCGACTGAAACAGGAAGTGCTGGAACGCGAACAGGCCCAGCAAGAGCTGGTTCGCGCTCAGGATGATCTGGTGCAGGCCGGCAAACTGTCGGCCCTTGGCACCATGTCGGCGAGCATCAGCCACGAATTGAATCAACCGCTGGCGGCGATCCGAAGCTACGCAGAAAACGCTGAGGTGCTGCTCGATCATCAGCGCACCGACGATGCGCGCGGCAACCTCAAGCTGATCAGCGAACTGACCGGGCGAATGGCCTCGATCATCGCCCACCTGCGCGCCTTCGCCCGGCGCGATCGCCACGCCCCGGAAAGCGTCGCCCTGCAACCGGCGCTGGACGATGCGCTGGCGCTGCTGGCCAAGCGTCGACGCAGCATGGAGGTCGAGCTGATCCGCGACTTGCCGGCCGCCACCCTGTGGGTCGAGGCCGGGGAAACCCGTCTGCGTCAGGTGCTCGGCAATCTGCTGGCCAACGCCTTGGACGCCCTGACGGAAAAAGGCCCGCCGCGTAAGCTCTGGTTGAGTGCCCAATCCACTGCCGATGGCGTCAATCTGTACATTCGCGACAATGGCCCCGGGTTCTGCCTGGAGGCACTTGGCCGCGCCAGCGAGCCCTTCTACACCACCAAGACCCGCACTCAGGGGCTTGGGTTAGGGCTGGCGATTTGCGAAACCCTGATGCGCGCCTTCGGTGGTGAACTGTCGTTCTCCAACCACAAGGAAGGTGGCGCCCTGATTACCCTGAAGCTGCGTGCAGGCGCACCGGGTGTGAGCCTGCAACCGTCCGAGGACCGAAGTGCATGACCATCGACAACCGCATCCAGGTCGTGCTGATCGACGACGATCCGCACCTGCGTCAAGCCCTGAGCCAGACCCTGGATCTCGCCGGCCTGAAAATCCTGCCGCTCGCTGAAGCCAAGGGCCTGGCCGCACAACTGGAGCGCGACTGGCCCGGCGTGGTGGTCAGTGACATCCGCATGCCGGGCATGGACGGTCTCGAACTGCTGACCGAACTGCATGCCCAGGACCCGGAACTGCCAGTGCTGCTGATCACCGGTCACGGCGATGTGCCGCTGGCGGTGCAGGCCATGCGCGCCGGGGCTTATGACTTTCTGGAAAAACCCTTCGCCAGCGACGCCCTGCTCGACAGTGTTCGCCGCGCCCTGGCCCTGCGCCGGCTGGTGCTGGACAACCGCAGCCTGCGTCTGGCCCTGAGCGATCGCAATGAGCTGAGCACTCGACTGGTCGGGCAATCGGCGCCGATGCTGCGCCTGCGCGAGCAGATCGGCGCATTGGCGGCGACCAAGGCCGATGTGCTGATCCTTGGCGAAACCGGCGCCGGCAAAGAAGTCGTGGCCCGAGCGCTGCACGATTTGTCGAACCGTCGTAACGGCCCGTTCGTGGCGATCAATGCCGGCGCCCTGGCCGAGTCGGTGGTAGAAAGCGAGCTGTTCGGTCACGAGCCCGGTGCCTTTACCGGCGCGCAAAAGCGCCGCATCGGCAAGTTCGAATTCGCCAATGGCGGCACGTTATTTCTTGATGAAATCGAAAGCATGAGCCTGGATGTGCAGGTGAAATTGCTGCGTTTGCTGCAAGAGCGGGTCGTCGAGCGCTTGGGCGGCAATCAGCTGATCCCGTTGGACATCCGCATCATCGCCGCGACCAAGGAAGACCTGCGTCAATCCGCCGATCAGGGCCGCTTCCGTGCCGACTTGTATTACCGCCTGAACGTCGCACCGCTGCGTATTCCACCGCTGCGCGAGCGCGGCGAAGATGCGCTGATGCTGTTCCAGCATTTCGCCGATGAAGCCAGCGCCCGTCACGGTCTGCCACCCCACGAGTTGCAACCGGGACAACGCGCCCTGCTGCTGCGCCACACCTGGCCGGGTAACGTGCGGGAGTTGCAGAACGCCGCCGAACGCTTTGCCCTGGGCCTGGAACTGGCATTGGACAATAACGCAGCGGATGGCGCTGTCGGCATGACGGTCGACGTGGTCAGCGGCGGCCTCAGCGAACAAGTGGAAAACTTCGAGAAGAGCTTGATCGCCGCCGAACTGGCGCGTTCTCACAGCTCGGTGCGCAGCCTCGCCGAAGCCCTTGGCATCCCACGCAAGACCTTGCACGACAAACTGCGCAAGCACGGGCTGAACTTCGCCGACGGTGGCACCAGCCACACCGACGAACCCGATTGAGCTACCGTCAAATCATCATCTTCAAAAAAGAGATCCGTGCATGAGCCGCGACAGCCGTCATCTGGAATCAGTCCTCCATCGCGACATTCCCCTTACCCGGGACATGGGCCTCAAAGTGCTCGATTGGCATGACCAGCAACTGCGCCTGCACTTGCCGCTGGAGGCCAACGTCAATCACAAAAGCACCATGTTCGGTGGCAGCCTGTATTGCGGCGCGGTGCTGGCCGGTTGGGGCTGGTTGCATTTGCGTTTGCGTGAAGAAGGGGTTGAAGGCGGGCACATCGTGATTCAGGAAGGACAGATCAACTATCCGCTGCCGGTGACCATGGACGCGACAGCGATTTGCCATGCGCCGAGTGCGGCGGTGTGGAAGAAGTTTTTGGCGATGTATGTGCGGTATGGACGGGCGCGGTTGACACTGCATTCTCGGATCGTCAATGCCGACAGTGATGACGATGCCGTGAAGTTTACCGGGCAGTACGTACTGCATCGGTAGGGCTTGAGAACCACCCCTCACCCTAACCCTCCCGAAACGTCGGACCGCCCCAAAGGGGCGAGGGGACTAAATGTGGCTTTCTTTAGAAATTTAGCGACCTGATATATCGAGTCGAACTCAGGTTTGAAAGGCCCCCGATCGGCTCCCTTTCCCCCTCTCCCCACTGGGGAGAGGGCTGGGGTGAGGGGTGGTTCTTGAATCCGAACGATCAGCTCCGAGCCAACGCCAACAGTTTTTCGCGCCACGCAGCCTTCGCCGGCAGCGCCAGGAAAAACGCATTCAACAACGATTCCCGCGCCGGATAACTGAACGGCGCACCGCTCAAATCCAGCACCTCACCACCAGCCCCTTCCAGCACGCCTTGCGCCGCCGCCGTGTCCCACTGCGAAGTCGGCGCCAGGCGCGGATAACAATCCGCCGCCCCTTCCGCCAACAAACAGAACTTCAGCGAACTGCCGATATTGGCCAATTGCAGTTCACCCAAACTGTCACTCAACCCAGCCAGTAAACGCTCCTGCTCCGGACTCGAATGCCGACGACTGGCAACCACGGTAAACGCCTCACCTGCAGCTGGCACGTCGCGAACCTGAATCGGCAAAGGCTTCGCGTCTTTATCGCCACGCCACGCGCCCAGACCCGCACCACCGACGTAGAAGCGCCCGTTGGTCGGCATCGACACCACGCCAAACACCACACGGCCTTGTTCGATCAGCGCAATGTTGACGGTAAATTCTTCGCTACCGGAAATGAATTCCTTGGTTCCGTCCAGCGGGTCCACCAGCCACCAACGCTGCCACCCGGCGCGCACGCTCTGGGGAATGTTGGCGTCTTCTTCGGACAGCACCGGGATACTCGGGTCCAGCGCCGTCAGCCCGGCCAGGATCACATGGTGAGCGGCCATGTCGGCGGCCGTCACCGGGGAATCATCGGATTTTGCAGTCACGGCGACGTTGGCACGCCAGAACGGCAAAATCGCTTCACCGGCTTTCAGCGCCAGTTCAACAACAGGCGCCATCAACGGATGGGGGAAAATCATGGCTGGAACACTCCACGCTGAGTCAGTAGATCACGGGCCAAATACAGTGCTGCCAATGCACGGCCCTCAGTGAATCGCGGGTTCTGGGCCAGGGCCGACAACTCACGCAAGTTGATTTTGTCCACGCCCATCGGCTCGGGCTCATCGCCTTCAAGGCTTTCTTCATACAGATCGGTGGCCAACACCACCTGGATCTTCTGGCTCATGTAACCGGGCGACAACGACAACTCCGTCAGATGCTCCAGTTGCCGCGCGCCATACCCGGCCTCTTCCTTGAGCTCCCGCTCGGCCGCCGCCAGCACGTCCTCGCCTGGCTCGATCAAGCCTTTGGGCAAGGACAGCTCGTATTCATCGGTGCCGCCGCAATACTCTTCAACCAGCACCGCGTGGTCCGCATCCAGCATCGCCACGATCATCACCGCGCCATAACCGGCGCCCTTGCCGACCAGTCGCTCATACGTACGCTCCACGCCATTGGAAAAGCGCAACTTCAGCTCTTCGACGCAGAACAAACGGCTGGTGGCGACGATCTCGCGGGCGAGGATGGTGGGTTTCTGGCGCATGAAAAGCTCCTTGGCGTGAACGCGTTACTATACCCGGCCTATCCTGATTGTTTACGTCGGATATCTTTTTTACCGCTGGAGAAGTTTTTATGTCCCTGCTGCCCTGGCGCGACATCGACACCGTTCTGCTGGATATGGACGGCACGCTGCTGGACCTGCATTACGACAACCATTTCTGGATGGAACACCTGCCCCAGCGTTACGCCGAGTTGCACGGGGTGAGTCGGGCCATGGCCGAGATGGAATTGCAGCCGTTGTTCGAACGCAACGCCGGCCAGTTGCAGTGGTATTGCCTGGATTTCTGGAGCGCCGAGCTCAAACTGCCGGTGCGCGAACTGAAACTGGAAACTGCACACCTGATCGCCTTGCGACCGGACGCGGACACCTTTCTGGCCGCCATCAAACAGGCCGGCAAGCGCGTGGTGCTGATCACCAATGCACACCGCGATTCGCTGTCATTGAAACTGGAAAGAATCGAACTGGCGCCGTACTTCGAGCGCTTGATCAGCTCGCATGATTACGGTTTCGCCAAGGAAAACCCGCAGTTCTGGGATGCCTTGCAGGCGGACATTGGGTTCGATCCGGCGCGCAGTCTGTTTATCGACGACACCTTGCCGATCCTGCGTAGCGCGCGGAATTTTGGGGTGGCGCATTTGTTGGCCGTGCGTCAGCCGGACAGCCGTAAAGGACCGAAGGACACGGCCGAGTTTGCGGCGGTGGGGGATTATCGGGAGTTGATTGCCGGGCTTTGAGACCGAGGTGCCTGCTTCGCGAGCAGGCTCGCTCCCACACGGATCTGCGTCGTACACAAATGATGTGTTCACTGTAGATCAATGTGGGAGCGAGCCTGCTCGCGAAAGCGGTCGTGAGGGTTACTCAGGAATCCGCAACGACTGCCCCGGATAGATCTTGTTCACGTCCTTGAGCATCGGTTTATTGGCCTCAAAGATTTTTTGATATTTGTTGGCATCGCCATACACGCGCAAGGAAATCGCGCTGAGGGTGTCGCCCTTCACGACCGTTACAAACTTCGCGGCCACAACCACCGGCCCGGTCACGGTGATCTGGTCATCCACACTACCGACACCGGCAATATTGCCCACCGCCAGCAGGATTTTTTCCTTCTCTTCCTGACTGCCGACTTCGCCGGTCACGATGACCTTGTCGCCATCCACCGTCGCCTGCACATTCGGGTTACCCAGGCCGACCTTGCTGATATGTTCCTTCAACTGCTCGCTGGCATTGGCGTTGCCTGGCGTCAGCAGATCGATAAGTTTTTCGCCTGCTTCTTTCACAAAGCTAAAAATACTCATGGTGCGCTCTCCTTGGGTTTTGGGTTCCAGACGCAAAAGCCTAGACCAAGGCTGTCACTTGCGGTTCCAACCCGACCAATGACGCCGCTTCCCCCCAAGCGCTAGAATCCGAACCTTCCCGCGCCCTGGAGCGAAGATGGACATCAAGCAACTGAAATTCCTCATCGCCCTCGACGAGACCCGGCATTTCGGCCAGGCCGCTGCGCGTTGTCACATCACCCAGCCGACCCTGTCCATGCGCCTACGCAGCCTCGAAGAAGAACTCGAGCTGCCGCTGGTCAATCGCGGGCAGCGCTTCGAAGGTTTCACCGCACCGGGTGAACGGGTGCTGGCGTGGGCGCGCACCGTGCTGGCGGCCTACGACGGCTTGCAGGCCGAGGCGGCTGCCTGTCGCGGCAGTCTGGTCGGTACGTTGCGTCTGGGCGTGGTGCCGCTGTCGAGCTTCGATCCACTGCCATTGATGCAACGCCTGCACGCCGAACACCCGAACCTGCGCTTTGAACTCTCGGCCCTGAGTTCTGAACAGATCCTCGAACAACTGGCAAACAATCGCCTGGACCTCGGTGTGTCGTACCTGGAGCGACTGGACGGCGAACGCTTCGATTCCCTGGCGTTCAGCGAAACCCGCATGGGCCTGCTCTACGATCAGCGCTTCTTCAGTTTCGGTGAGGCGCCGCTGAGTTGGGAATCGCTGATCGAACTGCCGCTGGGCATGCTCACCAGCGGTATGCATTTTCGGCAGTCCATCGACCACAACTTCCACAGTCGCGGCCTCACCCCGCAGCCGTTGCTGCAAACCGATGCCGTCCACCAATTGTTACAAGCAGTGCACGGCGGATTCTGCTGCGCCGTGATGCCGCTGGACGGAGGCCTGGAAAAACTCACCGATCATTTGCGCCTGCACCCCATCGAAAATGCTCAAACCCTCGCCCGGCTGGGGCTGATCATGCGTCGTAGCGCCCCGCGTTCGGCGCTCGCGGAAGCCTGTTTCGCGATTCTTCAGCAATCGCTGCCGAGCTCTTGATCGACGCCATCTATCGGCAGATCAGTATTAGCGATTAGACGCGACAAGTTGACGCGCCTAGGCTTAAAGCAGCCTAAACCGTCGGTGATAACCCCATGAACGCCAAGCGCCCTGCCTGCGCGGCGCCAGCCCTTGAAACGCCAGCGCCCGCCGCAAGCCAGACTTACAGTTACTGCGACCTTCAAGACACCGAATCAGCCAGCACCGCGCTGGCCGAAGAAGTCGCGTTGGCGATCGCCTATAACGGCATCAGTCAGGCTGTGATGCTCGTGACGCCAACGGACCTCGAAGACTTCATCGTCGGTTTCAGCCTTGGCAGCGGCATCATCGAAGACGCCTGCGATATCTATGACCTGCAACTCAGCGGCTCGGGTTCAGCGCAATACGCGCAAGTGACCATCGCCAACCGCGCCTTCTGGAACCTCAAGCAACAGCGTCGGCAAATGGCTGGCACCAGCGGTTGCGGGCTCTGCGGTGTGGAAGCGGTGGAACAGGCATTGCCAGACCTCAAGGTGTTGCCCGGAGCACCCTTGCCGCCCGCCGAATGGCTCGATGGTTTGCGTCAGCGCATCGGTGCGTTCCAACCTCTTGGCCAGTACTCCGGCGCGGTGCACGCCGCCGTGTTCATGAACAGTCAGGGCCAATTGCTGCTGGGCCGCGAAGACATCGGCCGACACAACGCCCTCGACAAGCTGATTGGCGGACTGATCCGTCAGAAGATCCCGACCACCGGCGGGCTGGTGATTGTCACCAGCCGTTGCAGTCTCGAATTGATCCAGAAAGTGTTGCGCGCAGGTATCCAGACCCTGGTCAGCCTGTCGTCGCCCACGGGCCTTGCCGTGCAATGGGCCCGACGCCACAACCTCAATCTCATCCACCTGCCGCAGAAAAGTGCGCCGCGGGTCTACAGCCCTGCGACGGAGAACCAAGCGTGAGTCAACATCGTCAAGCCGATCAGAAACCCGTCCCCCGCTACAAGCCCTACAAAGGCCCGGCCGGTGGCTGGGGCGCGCTGGCCAGCGTTGCCCGTGCCTGGCTGACCAGCGACAACGCGCTGAAAAACTTGCGCATGATGCTCAAGACCAACAAGAACGGCGGGTTCGACTGCCCCGGCTGCGCCTGGGGCGATTCCAATGAGGCCGGCATGGTGGCGTTCTGCGAGAACGGAGCCAAAGCAGTGAACTGGGAAGCGACCAAACGCCGTGTCGATGGTGCGTTTTTCGCCAAGCACAGCGTCAGTTCATTGCTGGAACAAAGTGACTATTGGCTGGAGTATCAGGGCCGTCTGACCGAGCCATTAAGCTATGACGCCGAAACCGATCGCTACAAGCCGATCAGCTGGGAAGCTGCGTTCTCCTTGATCGCCAAACATTTGCAGGGCCTGTCGAGCCCGGATCAGGCCGAGTTCTACACCTCGGGCCGCGCCAGCAACGAAGCGGCGTACCTGTATCAATTGTTCGTGCGTGCCTATGGCACCAATAACTTCCCCGATTGCTCGAACATGTGCCACGAGGCCAGCGGTGTGGCCATGGCGCAAAGTGTCGGCGTCGGCAAAGGCACCGTCACCTTCGACGACTTCGAACATGCCGACGCGATTTTTGTCTGGGGTCAGAACCCTGGCACCAACCACCCACGGATGCTCGAACCGCTGCGCGAAGCGGTGAAACGCGGCGCTCAGGTGGTATGCATCAACCCTTTGAAGGAGCGCGGCCTGGAGCGCTTCCAGCACCCGCAACACGCGATCGAAATGCTCACCAACGGCGACAAGCCGACCAACACCGCGTATTTCCGTCCGGCATTGGGCGGCGACATGGCGATCATGCGCGGCATGGCCAAGTTCCTGCTGCAGTGGGAGCGTGACGCACAGAAGGCGGGTGAGCCTGCCGTATTCGACCACGACTTCCTCAATGAACACAGTGTCAACGTGCTGGAATACCTAGGCATCGTCGACGACACCTCGTGGGAGCAGATCGTCGAACAATCCGGACTGACGCTGGTTGAAATCGAGCAAGCGGCGCGGATGTACGCCAAAGGCAAGAACGTGATCATGTGCTGGGCGATGGGCATCACACAGCACCGCCATTCGGTGGCGACCATCCAGGAAATCGCCAACCTGATGTTGCTGCGCGGCAACATCGGCCGGCCCGGTGCCGGTCTGTGCCCGGTGCGCGGCCACAGTAACGTGCAGGGTGACCGGACCATGGGCATCAACGAGCGTCCGCCGGTGGCGTTCCTCGATTCCCTGGAGCGTCGCTTCAAGTTCAAGGTACCGCGTGAAAACGGTCACAACGTGGTCGAGGCGATCCACGCCATGGCCGACGGCCGCGCGAAAGTCTTTATCGGTCTGGGCGGCAACTTTGCCCAAGCCACCCCGGACAGCTCACGGACCTTCCAGGCCCTGAGCAACTGCGACCTGACCGTGCAAATCAGCACCAAGCTCAACCGCAGCCATTTGGCGCACGGTAAAGACGCGTTGATCCTGCCGTGCCTGGGCCGCACCGACATCGACATCCAGACCGAAGGCCCGCAAGCGGTGACCGTCGAAGACTCGTTCAGCATGGTTCACGCCTCCAACGGCCAGTTGCAGCCGCTGTCGAACCAGATGCGCTCTGAGCCGTCGATCATTGCCGGCATCGCCGCCGCGACCCTGGGCAGCACACCGGTGGACTGGAACTGGCTGGTGGCCGATTACCGGCGCATCCGCGACCTGATCGCCGACACCATTGCGGGTTTCAAGGACTTCAACGAGAAGATCCAGAACCCGGGCGGGTTCTACCTCGGCAACAGCGCCGGTGCGCGCCGCTGGAATACCGCGTCGGGTCGCGCCAATTTTCGTGCGAACATCCTGCCTAAAGATCTGGTGCACGAACGCACTCGCGCCACCGGTGTGTTGCCGGACCTGATCATGCAGTCGATGCGCTCTCACGATCAGTACAACACCACGATTTATGGGCTTGATGACCGCTATCGCGGCGTGAAAGGTCAGCGTGATGTGTTGTTCGTCAACGAAGCCGACATCATTCGCCTGGGGTTCAAGCCGGGGCAGAAGGCTGACATCGTTTCGATCTGGGATGATGGCCGTGAGCGTCGGGTGAAGGGCTTCACGCTGCTGGCGTTTGATATCCCTGCCGGGCAAGCGGCGGCTTACTACCCGGAAGTGAATCCGCTGGTGCCGCTGGAAAGCACCGGGGATGGCAGCCATACACCGACGTCGAAGTTTGTGGCGATCCGGCTGGAAGCGGCGAGTGAGACCCAGCTCATCATGGCCAAGTCGGCCTGACCCTGATCGTTCCCACGCTCTGCGTGGAGCGATCATTGCGAACACTTTCCAAACGTCCACAAAAAAGGCCGTTTTGCATGAAAACAGCCTATCCGAAGTAGCTAAAGACCGGCGAAAAACACTTAAGTTCCGGCTAAAAAACAGTAACTTATAGAAATGTGCTCAAGTCGTGTTACTCGTCGGATTTCGATTGTCACAACCATGACACAGCCTCAGGATCGCGCCGTCATCCCCTTGAGGTTTCTCAAATGAAGTTCTCCTCGATTCTCTTGTTGTCCCTTGGCCTGGTCAGTGGCTTCGCTTCTGCTGGCGGCACCACCGAAGCTGGTGTGGGCGGCGCATTGGGCGGGGTTCTGGGCTCGGTCGTCGGTCAGTCATTAGGCGGCAGTACAGGTTCCACCATTGGCGCGGCCCTGGGCGGCGCGGGTGGTAGCGCCGTCGGCGCCGACAAACACAGCCGTGGCCAAGCCGCCATCGGCGGTGCGTTGGGCGCAGCAGGCGGTAACGTGGTCGGCCGCAGCATGGGCGGCACCACCGGCAGCCTGATCGGCTCCGCAGCAGGCGGCGGCGCCGGTGGCGCGCTGGGTAACTACATGGGCAACTCGAGCAACGACGACGATGATCGCCGTTCCTATCGTGGTGGCGATGATGATCGTCGCTACTACCGTGGAGGCCGCCATGATCGCGGCCACCATTACGGGCATCGCAAGCATCACCATCGCTATCGCGACTGAGGCTTGAATCGCCTCGCTTGCCGATGCATCAAAAAATCGCAGCCCAAGGGCTGCGATTTTTTTTGCCCGTCACACCACCAACCGCTCCAGCGCCCCGCGCAACCCGGCAGGAATCGCCACCGGCTGATTCGACGCACGATCCACAAACACATGCACGAAGCGCCCCGCCGCGCAGGCTTCGTCTTCCCCGGCCTTGAACACTGCCAGCTCGTATTGCACCGAGCTGTTGCCCAACTTGCCCACTCGCAAACCGATTTCTATCCGGTCAGGGAAGGCAATGGAAGCAAAGTAATCGCAGGCCGAACTCACCACAAAGCCAACTACTTCGCCATCATGGATATCCAGATCGCCGACTTCGATCAGGTAGGTGTTCACTGCCGTGTCGAAGAAGCTGTAGTAGGTGACGTTGTTGACGTGACCATAGGCGTCGTTGTCGTGCCAGCGGGTGGTGATGGGTTGGAAGTGGGGGTAGTCGGTGCGTTGATTCATGGGTCTCGCCTTGAGGATCGTTCGAACAGGTGAAGTCTACCGATCCGCAAACCCTTTACCCACCGCCGCCAGCTCCCCAATTAACCGCGCTGGCTTCCACTGATCACCCTGCTTCGTCTCAAGCGCCAGCAACCGCTGGTGAATATCCGCCAGCCCTTGCAGGTCCGCCCAAGCCATCGGCCCGCCCTTGTCCGCCGGGAAGCCGTAGCCATTGAGGTACACCAGATCGATGTCGTGCGCCGATTCGGCAATCCCTTCCTGAAGAATCTTCGCACCCTCATTGACCAGTGCCAGCAAGCAGCGCTCCAGAATCTCCTCAGGCCCGATCTCGCGACGCTGGAAGCCCAACCCTTCGCTAACCTTCAGCACCAGCGCATCGACTTCAACATCGTGCTCAGCCTGGCGACTGCCCGGCTCATAGTGGTAATAGCCATTGCCACTCTTCTGGCCGAAACGACCCAATTCGCACAGACGATTGTCCACCTGAACCTCAGGCGCATCCTGCCCTATGCCGGCCAACTGCCGAGCGCGCCACTCCAGATCGATGCCAACCACGTCGTACATGCGGAACGGCCCCATGGCGAAGCCAAAACCTTGCAATGCCGCATCGACCTGATAGGGATAAGCGCCTTCGAGCAACATCTTGCGCGCTTCGAGCACATACGGATGCAGCATGCGGTTGCCAATGAAACCGTGGCAGTTGCCCGACACCACACTGACCTTGCCCATGCGCTTGCCCAGTGCCAGAGCTGCCTCAAGCACCACCGGTAAAGTCTGGGCACCACGAACGATTTCCAGCAGTTTCATGATGTGCGCCGGGCTGAAGAAGTGCAGGCCCAGGACCTGTTGCGGACGGCCAGTGGCCGTGGCGATGGCGTCGATATCCAGCGCCGAGGTATTGCTGGCCAAAATCGCTTCAGGTTTGAGCAGACCGTCCAGCTCACGGAAGATTTTCTGCTTGAGCTCGAGGTTTTCGTACACCGCTTCGATGACCAGATCGACATCGCAAATCGCCGCGTAGTCAGCAGCTGCCGTTACCCGTGCTATGCGAGCGTCCGCTTCGGCCTGATCGATCCGTCCCTGACGCACGTTGTGGGCGTAGGTGTCCGCCACGGTAGCCAGCGCCTGCTCAAGCATCTGTGGATTGTTATCGACCCACTGCACCGGGACGCCGGCGTTGGCCAGGCACATGACAATGCCACGGCCCATGGTGCCGGCGCCAATGACGGCGGCGCGCTGAATATTGAACGGTGTCTGGCTCATAGTTGTTCTCTTGTTGGCGATCCAAAGACAGCCTTCACCATAGTCAGCCACCGCGCATTTTTGAAATTTATTCCTGTGATGAGCAACATTCAGCGGATGGATCTACGCCGGCAAATGCGCCTCGGCCCACGTCCGGACTTCGGCATACGGATAATCCTCCAGCGCCGCAAACCCGGGAATCGACCGTGCCTTGAGCTTGGTGAACAGCGGCACGCCGATCCCGCACAAAAACCGCGTCACGCGTTCCGCCGACGGAACGTTGCCGGTGTGCTGCTCGTGCCTGTGGATAAAGTCACCACACAATGCCTCGAAGTTTTTATCCACAAGCGCCGGTAATTCCGGTGGTGTCGGCAAGCGCGCCACATCCCCGTGACACACCGAACAATGCCCGCACTGCTGCGGCGCGTTTTCATCGCCGAAGTACTCGGCCAGGCGATAACCCAGGCAATGGTCCGTGGCGAACAGGTCCAGCATGGCGTGAATCCGCGCGATCTCGGTGCGCTCGTGCCGGGTGAAATAGGCGTGTAGCTCGGCGCTCAGGGCCTGGCTGTCGAAGTCCGTTTGCAGCAGGCTGTAGACCTCGGTCATTTGCTTGCTTTCGAGTTCGACCCAGCCCTTTTCCTGGAAATAATCCAGCGCCTTCACCACGCGATTACGCTCGGCCTGATGCTGCTCATACAGCGCGTCGAAATTCACCGTGGCCCAGGTCCGTGCGCGACTGGAGGTCTGGATGATCGCCGCGACGAAGTCCTTGCGCTCACCCTCGAAGAGGGTCAGCAAAGCCTCGGGTTCCTGCAAATATTTGAAGCGGTACTCGGCGTAATAGGCGTAACGCGGCGCAATGATTCCGCGCAGCTCCAACTGCACCAGCAAGGTCTTGAGCGGCAATTGGCGGATGTTGCTTTGGTCCGCCAACGGCCCCAACAGAAACTCCCACTGCCCCTCGGGCGCGGCGGCTTGCAACTCGTCGAGCACATAGCGGATGCCATCCAGCTCAGGCGTATCGCCGTAGACGAAGTTTTCCAGCACATTGAGGCTGTCGCGGTTGGCCAATACCAGGCAGTCGGATGGCTGCCCGTCACGCCCGGCGCGGCCGATTTCCTGGCTGTAGTTTTCGATGGATTTGGGCAGGTCGAAATGCACCACGTTGCGGATGTCGCTCTTGTCGATGCCCATGCCGAACGCGATGGTGGCAACGATGCAATTGGACTGCCCACCCATGAACCGGCGCTGGATTGCTTCGCGTTGTTCATGGGGCAAACCAGCGTGATACGCCTCGGCCTGAATGCCGTTGCGGTTCAGGTGTTCGGCGATATGCTCGGCGGTTTTCTGCAGGGTGACGTACACGATGCTTGGCTGGTCGGGACGCTGGCTCATCCATTCGACAAGGCGTCGGCGCTTGTCCTGGCCACGCACCGGTTCCACTAGCAGATTGAGGTTCGGCCGATAGAAGCCGGTGGTCACCACATCGTCGGGGGCGATGGCGAACTTGGCCTCCATGTCGGCGATCACTTTGGGTGTCGCGGTGGCGGTCAGCAGCAGCGCCTGAGGGATGTTGAACTGGCGCTGATAGTCAGGGAGCTTGAGGTAGTCGGGACGAAAGTTGTGGCCCCACTCCGAGATGCAGTGCGCCTCGTCCACCACCAGCAGCGAGATCGGCACCTGCTGCAAGAAATTGCGGAAACGCTCGTTCTTCAGGCGCTCCACGGAGATCATCAAAATCTTCAGCTCGCCAGACTTGGCCCGGGCCATTACGTCGCTGGCGTCATCGCGGCTCTGGGCCGAATCGATACTGCCCGCCGCAATGCCGTGGCGCTGCAGGAACGCCAGTTGATCCTGCATCAACGCCAGCAGCGGCGAGACCACCAGCGTCAGGTGCGGCAGCAGCAAGGCTGGCAATTGGTAACAAAGGGACTTGCCCGAGCCGGTGGGGAAAATTGCCGCCGCCGAACGCCCGGCCAACACCGCGCTGACCGCCGCTTCCTGGCCGGGCCGAAACTGTGGATAACCGAAAACCTGTTCCAGGGTGTTGTGCATAAGCTGTCACTCCGTTGACCGCTGCGAAGCCCAAAGCCTAGCCGGCAAACGCAGCGAGTCGAGAAAAGGTCGGGGACCAAAACGATACGGGATGATACAGCTTCGAACGATCGTCAGCAGACGATGAGGCTACGGCACCAACACCGCCACCCGCAGTTGCTCATTAAGCGCCTGCTCGTGAAACACCTGGCTCTTGCTCGCCCAAATGGCATGGGCCGGACTGATTTCGCCGGTGAACGCCGCCGCCAACTGACGCAAATCAGCGACACTTCGCACGCGGGGGCAGAAGGGTTCACCGTCGCAGTTCTGGCTGGCGCTGCGGTAGGTGGTCAGCAGCCGGTCCCACAGCCCGTCACGCACCTGCCTGACCGACTTGAGCTTCACATCCTGCACGCCCAGTCGTTGTTTCAGGCTCTGTTCGTCCAGCGCTTCGCTGGCCAGCAATGCCTTACCGAACATCAGCACTTCAGCACTTCAGCACGGAAAGCGGTGTCCATGCTCGCCTGACTGGTCAGCGCATCCGGCCAACCGGTGCGGTCCATATTGGCCAGGACCATCGAGTTGCCGGCGTCAGCAGCACCCGCCGCGCGACAAACCCCGGCCCACAGCAACAAAATCGAGGCCATACGTAGCCATTGCATACTTAATTCCCTTTAAGCGTGGGACGGACGTTTCGAAACGTCCTACTGATTCTGGCGCGCACCATACAGAGGTTTGCTGCGTTGCGCCTGACAAACCCGTAGGAAATTTGCCGTCTAAGGGTTTAGGCGTAAAAACCCTCGGGAAACGCGTAGGTTCGGTCCGAAAAGGCAGGTAAAACCCCTACAAAACCTGTCCATCGCGGCCATATTGCCGCACTGCGTCGCCACCTTCATAGTTTGCGGCGCGGCTGAAAACAGGGTGTCGACCTGCCGGCGAGACTGCCCGACTTCCTACAGGAATGACCTAAATGCAAGACCGCTACCGTCCACTCAAAACCAGCTACAGCGAAACACCCGTTCTGGTCATCGACACCGCCGCCAGCACGGGTGCCGTCCTCGACGCAGCGCACCAACGCCTGCGCGCAGCCAGCGATTTGCTCGAAACACTTTATTGTCTGTGCTTCAAACAGGCCGATGTTAAAGACATCCCTCATATAGTGAATGCTCTTTATTTACTAACGCAGGAGGGTTGCGAACTCCTGGAAGTTGCCAAACAAAAAATAGAATACTAAAACTTTAAACACACACTACAAACCCGGCAACAACTAACAACTTCACTATTTAAATAACCAACCCTAGTCTGCAAGCTCTTAAATCAAACAAGAGCACTACAATGACTACATTAACTATTTTCTTTTGCGGCACCGGCTCGACCAAATTCGACAGCCTGAACCCAACTTACTGGAATGGCGAACTGGTTTCGACACTGGCCTCCCATCATGCCGGCCGGGAGTTCGCCGAATGGATCGTGATCGACGGTCCGGGCACCAGCAACCTGCAAGCTGATGAGCTGTTTACCCAATCCAAAGGCTACGGCCTCAGCGGAACGTTGTTCGGCAACGGCTGGGAGGAGAACGTCAAGCACGCCATCAACATCATCAAAGGTCAGTGTGACTGGCAGCGTGAAAAGCTGACCGAGACCGAATACAACCGCCTCAAGGCTGCAGGCATTCCCATCGAAGACGTGATTGTCGAAGGCTCCTGGCTGTGGCGTAAATACAACTACGGCGACCGCAGTGTGACCCAGCAGAAGTTGCAAGAACAAATCATTAAAACATTTCGCAAGGACGGCGTTATTCCAACCAAGGTCAACTTGGTAGGCTGGAGCCGCGGCGGGATCAGTTGCCATATGCTGGCCAATGCCATGTTCAAGGACAGCGCACTGAAGAACATCCCGGTCAACATCTTTGCGATTGATCCGGTACCGGGCATCGGTAACTTTCAGGAAGACAAAGTAAAACTGAATGCCAACGTAAAAGAATACGTCGGCTTCTACGCCCGGGACGAGCGCTCCAAAGGCTTCAGCTGTGTCATCCCGCAAACCGCCACCGGCACCCGAACCCACATTTATCCCATGCCCGGCCGCCATGGCACGCTGGTTGGCAACGCCGCAGCAGACGGTGTCAGCGGCCCTAAAGCACTGTCCGAACCCGGTCTGATCGTCCGCCACTTTGCCGAAGTGTGCCTTAAGCGCTGGGGCGTGCCGCTGAACAAAACCCTCAACCTGGCCCCGGCCGACCTGCAGAACCACCACAACACCATGGTCAGCACCGCCGCGAAATACAAAGCGATGGAAAAGTGCTCGTACACCTACTTCACCGAACTGGACCAGGGCGAGCGCTACGTTTCGCTGGGCAGCAACGGGGTCAAGTTCTCGGCAGTGAAAGGCACGATCTATGCGCCGGCGACCGGGCTGACCACTGGCCTTCTGGATGTTGCTTCGTATCAGCATATTCGTTGAGGTGATGGGGCGCGGGATGATGGAAAGCGCGAGAAAATTCGTCGCGAAAATTCCTATAGAAAGGGCCTAGCCGAGGTTCGGCCCGATCCTACAAGCGGGGACTCTTTGTCGTCTATCGCTGCCCGGCTGCTCACACCTATAGTCGGGTTGTCGCTGCTAATTCAGCGACTCGGGCTTGGTCACTCGACAAAGAGAATGCTCATTCCCAATTAAGTAGAGGTGTTCTTCAGTGACCACATTAAATCCGTTTCCAAACCGCTACCGCCCCCTCCAAACAAACCTCACCGATTCCCCGCCCCTGATCATCGACACAGAGGCCAACCCTCAGGACATCCTCGAAGCCGCCCTCCAGCGCATCCGCGCTTCCAGCGACCTACTCAAAACCCTACATTGCCAATGCTTCAAAAACGGTGACGTGGAAGACATCCCGCATATCACCCACGCCCTCTACCTGTTGACTCAGGACGGTTGCGACCTACTGAAAGTCGCCCAACAACGCATGATGGGCTGGAAAGCACCAACCTGACGCCGAGCGAAGATCGTTCCCACGCTCTGCGTGGGAACGATCAAAACCCGGAGATAACCTTGAGCAGTTTTTTTGATGAGCTGATGGAAAGCGTGCAACAGATGGACGAGATCGTACGGGTTGAGTGCCAGCCTTCCCGCGAATTCCATGTTCGCAGCTCTGATCGACATCCAACGCACCGCAAAATCAGGCTTAATCCGTCTCACGAAATGGCCCTAAACAGAAGACGCCCCATGAACCTCGCCCCCAACTTCCCCGACGACCACACCATGCACCTGCTTATGCAGTTGCTACACGAAGAACTCGGGTTGCCCGAACGCAAAACCCTCAGCCTCACCACCTCGATCAATTTTGACCTGGGCTGCGACGGCGCCGATGCGCGAAACCTGATGGAAGCACTGGAAGAACAGTTCGCCATCGACTTCATCGACTACGACGCCTACCGCTACTTCCAACCGGAAGGGTTTGATGTGTTCCTCAAACGCCGAGCCAAAGGTCGTGGCGACAAAGCCCCACTGACCATCGGCATGCTTTACCAAGCGGTCAAGTTGCAACGGTGGGATACAAAAGCTCTGGAAGAGATCTAGCCGACCACTTAAGTGGCAATATTCTGGCTGTTTTTACCGATTTTAGCTGGAATAATGGCAGTTTCAATAATCCGCCTCCCACGTACATCTGGAGCGGCCGTACTGGCAGAGCGAGCCTTGCTACATGTTGGGGCAGCCCAGTAATTCACCACATAAGTGCTATTATTCTGGCAGTTAAAGCCTAAAAACGAAGGAATAATGGCACATGGCTAAGAAAACAGCGGCGCTCCTGCCAGCAGCAGCCAAGCTGCTCTCCGAGTTTGGCGAGCGGCTCAAACTCGCTCGGCTGCGCCGCAAGCTGACAGCCAAGCAGGTTGCCGAGAGGGCTGGCATGTCACTGACAACATTGCGCTCTCTAGAGTCAGGTGGATCAGGCGTGACAATGGGGGCTTATTTGTCAGTGATGCAGGTGCTGGGCTTGGAGAAAGACTTGAGCAAACTCGCCGCAGTGGATGAGCTGGGGCGCCAACTGCAAGACGCTCAATTAACCCCAAGAGCAAACCTCGCAGCCAGCAAACTCCAACGAGTACGCAGCGTAACGCCAGCGAAGGTATCGCCGCCTATTCGCGACAGAGAGATGGGGACATTCGAAAGTCCCTCTAAATCGGACCTTGGTGATGATTTCCCCTTGAACACTCACTCTTTATCCAGTTTGTTAACCAAGAAAGCCCCCAAACCTACGACGGGTAAAAAATGACACTGATCGCGGTGTATGCCGATTGGGAATCCTTGAACGGCCCAAGGCGTGTTGGGTTCCTCCATGCCCGAAAGGCTCGCTCCACGAACGTGTTTGAGTTTGAGTACGACACTGCTGCTCTGGCCGATCCCGAGTTGAACTTCACATCGCTGGATCCCCGAATCGGCCTCTTTGAGGGCCGGCAGTTCCCTGGCCAACATCAGACCCGGTTCGGCGTTTTTGCCGACTCAAGCCCGGATCGATGGGGCCAATTGCTGATGAAGCGGCGGCTGGAACGAGACATCCGTGACGGGGTGGCCCCTAAAGACACCAAGCTGTACGAGTCAGATTTCCTTCTAGGCGTTCATGACCTCTATCGGGTTGGAGCGATCCGCTACAAGCTCAATGACGAAGGCAATTTTCTGGATGATCGCGATGGGTTGGCAGCCCCACCCTTCGTCGAGTTGCGCGCGTTGGAGCAGGCAAGCCGAGCCCTGGAAAACGATCCGGACAACACCTCTCCCGATGGGCGCGAATGGCTGAGAATGCTGATAGCACCCGGTGGCTCACTGGGCGGAGCCAGACCCAAGGCCAGCGTCGCTGACGAGCATGGTCATTTGTGGATCGCAAAATTCCCGAGCACACGCGATGACTATGACGTCGGCGGTTGGGAAATGGTGGTGAATGCCTTGGCGAATCATTGTGGCTTGCGGGTCGCGACCGGCACTGCACGCCGTTTCGCGAGCGATCATCACTGTTTCATGGTCAAGCGTTTCGACCGCACCGAACAGGGTGGCCGACTGCATTTTGCTTCAGCAATGACCATGACCGACCGTGTTGACGGTGACGATGCATCGGTAGGCGCCAGCTACCTTGAGTTAGCAGAAGTGCTCATGAAGCACGGCTCGGAAACCAACGCAGATCTTCGCGAGTTATGGTCTCGGATCGTGTTCAACATCTTGGTCTCCAATACCGACGACCACCTGCGCAACCATGGTTTTATCCTCGACCCCGGCCGGGGATGGCGCCTGTCTGATGCCTACGACATGAACCCGGTAGCACACGCCGATGGATTGAAGCTCAACATCACAGACGCCGACAACGCACTGGATCTTGAACTTGCTCGCGAAGTGGCCGAATACTTTCGGATCAGTCGTGCGGATGCGGAAGAAATTATTGAAAGCTTCCAAGGAATCGTCAGCCAATGGCCAACGCTGGCGGGCGCAATCGGGTTATCAAAGCGTGAGCAAGACAATATGGCTCCGGCGTTTCGACTCTCTGGCAATTGACCTTCGTAATGCTCTTCTCTCGACCACAAAAAAGCCGCCCCAAGGGGCGGCTTTCTCATTCCATCAAACCAAATCTTACAACTTCGGCCCAGCAGCCTTGATCGCGTCGCTCACTTCAAACTTCTTGAAGTTCTCAACAAACAACCCAGCCAACGCCTTGGCAGACTCATCGTAAGCAGCCTTGTCAGCCCAGGTGTTACGTGGGTTCAACAGGCCAGTTTCAACGCCTGGCACAGCCAATGGCACGTCGAGGTTGATGGTGTCGAGGTGTTCGGTTTCAGCACCGATCAACGCGCCGCTCTGGATGGCTGCGATCACGCCACGAGTGGTCGGGATGTTGAAGCGTTTGCCGACGCCGTAGCCGCCGCCGGTCCAGCCGGTGTTGACCAGGTAGACCTTGGAGCCGAAGCCGCGGATGCGTTTGATCAGCAGTTCTGCGTATTCGCCAGCCGGACGCGGGAAGAACGGTGCGCCGAAGCAGGTGGAGAAGGTCGACTTGATGCCGCTGCCGGAACCCATTTCGGTCGAGCCCACCAGTGCGGTGTAGCCGGACAGGAAGTGGTAGGCCGCTTGTTCTTCGCTGAGGATCGAGACTGGCGGCAGTACGCCGGTCAGGTCGCAGGTCAGGAAGATCACAGCGTTTGGCTCGCCACCGAGGTTTTTCTCGGAACGCTTGGCGACGTGCTCCAGCGGGTAGGCGGCGCGGCTGTTCTGGGTCAGGCTGACATCAGCGTAATCGGCGTGCTTGGCGTCATCGATAACGACGTTTTCCAGGACTGCACCGTGCTTGATGGCTTTCCAGATGACCGGCTCGTTCTTCTCGGACAGGTCGATGCACTTGGCGTAGCAGCCGCCTTCGATGTTGAAGACAACGCCTTCACCCCAGCCGTGCTCGTCGTCACCGATCAGGTAACGGCTTTCATCGGCGGACAGGGTGGTCTTGCCGGTGCCGGACAGACCGAAGAACAGGGTCACGTCGCCCGCTTCGCCGATGTTGGCGGCGCAGTGCATTGGCAGTACGTCGGCAGCCGGCAGCAGGAAGTTCTGCACCGAGAACATGGCTTTCTTCATTTCACCGGCGTAACGCATGCCGGCGATCAGCACTTTCTTCTGAGCGAAGTTGAGGATCACGCAACCGTCGGAGTTGGTGCCGTCACGCTCTGGCACGCACTCGAAGTTGGCAACGTTGAGCACTTGCCACTCATCACGGCCAGCCGGGTTGTACTTTTCCGGGTTGATGAACAGGCAACGGCCGAACAGGTTCTGCCATGCAGTCTGGGTGGTCATCTTCACGGCCAGGTAGTGGTCTTCAGCCGCACCTACATGAACGTGGGAAACGAAATGTTCTTGCGCGTTGTTGAACGCTTCAACGCGGTCCCACAGGGCATCGAACTTGTCGGCCGGGAACTTGCGGTTGATCGGGCCCCAGGCGATGGAAGCCGAAGTGGACGGCTCGTCAACGATGAAACGATCGACTGGCGAGCGGCCGGTACGGTGACCGGTGCGAACAACCAGCGCGCCGGTATCGGCAAGCTCGCCCTCACCGCGACTCAGAGCTTCTTTTACCAGATCATCAACACTCAGATCGGTGTACACGGCGTTATTGGCTTGCGTCATGAGATTCCCCGTCGGCCAGTGGCCGAGTGTGCTCCAAACGTTTTGTAGTAGAAAGTCGTGCACTACTACCGCGACAAAAAGTGGGCCGGATTATGCCAGAAAAGCCCAAAAATAGTAGGGCCCTCCCGTCGTAACGGCGTTATTCCGGCACAAACCAGTGAATTTACCTGCGCTGAACCGTTTTAGTGACGGGTATCTGACGGCGTATCGACACCCGCTCCAGCGAACAATTGAGTGATATCGGCGGCGTCGAACAGGTAGCGTTCGTTGCAAAACTGACAGTCAATCTCAATGTTGCCGCCGTGTTCGATCACGAGCGACTGAGCATCTTCCAGACCCAAACTGACCAGCGCATTGGCAGAACGTTCGCGCGAGCAGCTGCAACGGAAGCGCAGTTTCTGCACATCGAACAGACGAACCTGCTCTTCGTGGTAGAGACGATGGAGGATGGTTTCGTTGTCCAGGCTCAGCAATTCATCGGCGGTCAGGGTGCTGCCCAGCGCGGTGATGTGCTGCCAGCTGGCGGCGCGTTCTTCTTCGTCTTTCAAACGATCAGCAGGCAGTTGCTGCAGCAACAGGCCACGGGCGCGACGACCATCGGCGTACAACCAGAAACGCGTGCCGACTTGTTGGGACATCACGAAGTAATTAGTGAAGCACTCCGACAGGGTTTCGCCATCGAGGTCGACGATACCCTGGTAACGCTGGCCCTGAGTCGGGTCGACGGTCAGCGCCAATACGCCATTGGGCATCAGGTCGGCGAGTGTTGCGTCGGGGGCGATCTGGTCGGCTTCGTATCGGGCCAGGCCACGGATTTCGCGCTCGCTGGAGCACTCGATCATCAGCAGCGGGATCGGGCCTTCGGAACGGGCCTGGAGAATCAGCAAGCCATCGAACTTCAAGGTGCCGACCAACAACGACGCCGCCGCCATCAGCTCGCCAAGCAGTTGTGCAACCGGCTCCGGGTACGGGTGTTTAGCGAGAACTTCGGCGTAGCTACGCTCCAACGCAACCAGCTCGCCGCGGGTGTCGCTGTCATCGAAGATGAAGCGTTGGGTGTAGTCGGTATCCGGTAAATCGGTCATAGGTCTGGGTATCTGAAGTAATGACAAAATGATTTCAAACAGTGAGAAATTGCGCCTCTGCGGCACCCTTTGGGTGCGCGATGTTCAGCCGTGAGCGGCATTTTATGAACAATCCGGGTTTGTTCCAAGCAAGGAGGAACCTCCGCCGGTTGGCTTTATGCAATTTCTTACCTCTGGCGCTGCTGGCCTTCTGGTTATGGCCTACGGGTCAGAGGCTGTGTGTGGTTTTCGACGAGTGGCACTTTCACTGGCTTACTCGTCGTTACTGCTTCCACGAAACTTGAACAAATCCCGTCGCTGCTTCTTGCTCGGCTTGCCATCAGTGCTCACGCCCAACGCACCAGCCTTACGCATGGCCGCAGCCGCCTCGCGCTTGGCGATGCTGGCGTCGGTTTCGGCGTAAAGCGCCTGAGCCTCTGGTGCGCCACGGCGTACAATCGACAGCGCCTGAACCACCACCGTGCGTTCCTCGAACCCTGCGCGAATCTGAAACTCGTCGCCGATCCTCGGCTCCTTGCCCGGTTTGCAGCGCTCGCCCCGGCAATGCACCTTGCCGCTTTCAATCGCCGCCTTGGCCAAGGCGCGTGTTTTATAAAAACGCGCGGCCCACAACCACTTATCGAGACGGACTTTGTCGTCCTCTTCGCTTTTTTGTGCCATGGAATTTCCTCATTCTGAAATATTGCTGAACTGTACTACCGTTTCTGTCGTGCCATGAATTACGCCGACTCGGATTACAATGCACACGTTCCAGTACCTCCCTTGAGGGCTGGAAATCCGGGCCGTAGATATCTGTCGCCTTTTACCCATTATTCTGCGTGAATACCGCGAATTCGGCCGCGTGCGGCCTGAGCGGTTTCTACCGGTTGAGCACTTTTGAAGACATTTGACCATTTGACCGTTGTCGGTCTGCGCGAGTGGGTGGCGCTCCCGGATTTGGGAGTCGCGGGCCTGCGCGCAAAAATCGACACCGGTGCCAGCACCTCCAGCCTGCATGCCACCGATATCGAACCGTTCGAGCGCGACGGGGAACAGTGGGTGCGCTTCACTGCTCACTTGGGCACGGTGGTGCAACTGCGTCACCGGCGCTGCGAAGCACCGCTGGTGACGATGAAAACCATTAAAAGCTCCAACGGCCACGCGCAGATGCGTTACGTGGTCAGCACCACCCTGGCCCTCGGTGATCGGGTCTGGCGGGTGGAGTTCACCCTCGCCTGCCGCAAGTCCATGCGTTATCGCCTGTTACTCGGTTCCAAAGCCTTGATCGACGGCCAGTTGGTGGTCAATCCGGGCATTAAATACGTACAAGACAAGCCGGTGTTCCCGGTATCTACCTCCTCCACAGGTGTTGCATGAAGATCGCTGTGCTGTCGCGGAACCCGCGTCTGTATTCCACCCGTCGTCTGGTCGAAGCCGGTACCGAGCGTGGCCATGAAATGGTGGTGATCGACACCCTGCGCGCCTACATGAACATCGCCAGCCACAAGCCGCAGATCCACTACCGCGGCAAGCCGCTGGAGGGTTTCGATGCGGTGATCCCGCGGATTGGCGCGTCGGTGACGTTTTATGGCTGCGCGGTGTTGCGTCAGTTCGAAATGATGGGCGTTTTTCCACTCAATGAATCGGTGGCCATCGCCCGCTCGCGGGACAAACTGCGGTCCCTGCAATTGCTGTCGCGCCGAGGAATCGGTTTGCCAGTCACCGGTTTTGCGCACTCCCCGGATGACATTCCCGACTTGATCGAGATGGTCAACGGTGCGCCGCTGGTGATCAAGGTGCTGGAAGGCACTCAGGGCATCGGCGTCGTGCTGTGTGAAACAGCGACAGCGGCGGAGTCGGTGATCGAGGCGTTCATGGGCCTGAAGCAGAACATCATGGTTCAGGAATACATCAAGGAGGCCGGCGGGGCGGACATTCGCTGCTTCGTAGTGGGCGACAAGGTGATCGCGGCAATGAAACGACAGGCGAAGCCGGGGGAGTTTCGCTCCAACCTGCATCGCGGCGGTAGCGCCAGCCTGATCAAGATCACGCCGGAAGAACGCATGACGGCGTTGCGCGCGGCGAAGGTCATGGGGTTGGCGGTCGCTGGTGTGGATATCCTGCGCTCCAATCACGGGCCGCTGGTGATGGAAGTGAATTCGTCGCCTGGGCTTGAAGGGATTGAAACCACCACCAGCAAGAACGTGGCGGGGATCATCATCGAGCACCTTGAGAAGAATGGTGGGCCGAATATGACGCGCACCAAAGGCAAGGGCTAAAAGCGAAAAGATCGCAGCCTGCGGCAGCTCCTACAGAGTACGCATTCCCATGTAGGAGCTGCCGCAGGCTGCGATCTTTTTTTCGGCCGTTACACAGCGTCTCTAGGCAACATAAGCCCAAGCGGCAACCGCACTCGCGCTTCCAGCCCGCCACCAGACCGATTGCGCAATTCAACATTCCCGCCATGCATCGAAGCAATCCGCTTCACGATCGCCAAGCCCAACCCGGTCCCCTTCCCGCCCCGGGCTCGATCACCCCGAGTAAACGGGTTGAAAATCGCCTCCAGCTCCGACGGATCAATCCCCGCCCCACGGTCCATGACACTCAGCACCACATACGGCGCGCTGGTATCGCCGGACACATAAGCCGCCACCTCTACCCCGCTGCCCGCGTGATGCAAGGCGTTGCCAATCAGGTTGTTCAGCAGCCGCTTCATCGACACCCGACGCAATGGAAACGGCTGAATCGGCTCCAGGCGCAAGCGCACTTTCTCTTCATTCTGGTTGTACGGCGCCGCGACTTCGCGCACCAGATCGCTCAAGTCCACCTCTTCCACCGACTCGTCACGACCATCGCGTATGAACGCCAGGAACTGGTCGAGGATCGCGTCCATGTCTTCGATGTCACGGACCATGTCGTCGGTCAGGTCGCTGTGGTCGCCCATCAGCTCCAGAGACAACCGCAAACGGGTCAGCGGCGTGCGCAAGTCGTGGGACACCCCGGCCAGCATCAGTTCACGCTCACGCCCCGCCTGTTCGACGTCTTCCGCCATCTGGTTGAAGGCGCGGTAAACCTCGGTCATTTCACTTGGCGTGTCGCTGATCGGCAGGCGCACACTGCGGCCCTGGCCGAGTTGCCTCGCGGCATAGACCAGACGTTTCAATGGCTGATTGAGCTGGCTGACGAAGATCCACGCCGAGGCGGTGGACAGCAGACCGATAGCGAGGAACCAGCCGAGCACGTTCCAGATTTTCTGGCCGCGCAACGGATGCGGGTAAAGCGGCACTTTCAGCCAGCCATCACCCAGGCTTGGCGCCCGAACCCACAGGGCCGGCGGCGAGTGCATACGCAATCGGACTTCGGTGTCGGCACCCAGCTCCGCCTGCATCTGCCGCTGATAGATCTCGCTGTAAGGCCAGTGTTGCTCACCTTCCGGCACGCCAGCGCCCACTACCCGGATCAGGGTCGCGGCATCGGCAATCTTCGTGCGGTTCTCTTCATCGGCCGCCCAATAGGCGCGTAGCGTCAGGGCGACGCCGTGGCTGTATTGGCGGTCCACCAGCACGTCTTCGTTCATCAACAGATAAACCAGGGTCAGCGCCTTGGAGAACAGGACGACGATCAGCACCAGCCAAAGGGTGCGGGAGAAGAAGCTCTGGGGGAACCAAACGGGGGTTTTCATGGATAACCGCTACACACTTGCAGGAGCGAGCGATGCTCGCATATTGCGGATCACGAGTCTGCGAGCAAGGTCATCTGACCCGTTGCCCGCAAGACCCGCTCCTACAAATCGCCGATCACTTGGTGGCGGCGCCATCCGGAACGAACACGTAACCCACGCCCCAGACTGTCTGGATGTAACGCGGTTTGGACGGATCGGGCTCGATCATCCGGCGCAGACGGGAGATCTGCACGTCGATGGAACGCTCCAGGGCATCCCACTCGCGGCCACGGGCCAGGTTCATCAGTTTGTCGCGGGTCAGTGGCTGACGCGCGTTCATGACCAATGCCTTGAGCACCGCAAACTCACCGGTGGTGAGCATGTGCACTTCGTCGCCGCGCTTGAGTTCGCGAGTCGCCAGGGACAGCTCATAGTCACCGAAGGTCACGCTTTCGTCTTCGCTTCCCGGTGCGCCCGGCACAGGAGTCGACTGACGGCGCAGGACGGCTTTGACACGCGCCATCAGCTCATCCGGGTTGAACGGCTTGGCCAGGTAATCGTCGGCGCCCAGTTCGAGGCCCTTGATGCGGCTCAGCTCATCGCCCTTGGCGGTGAGCATGATGATCGGGATCTGATTGTTCGCGGTGCGCAGGCGGCGGCAGGCGGTCAAGCCGTCTTCGCCGGGCAGCATCAGGTCGAGGACGACCAGGTTGAACACTTCACGCGCCAGCAGGCGATCCATTTGTTCCGTGTTCGGTACGGCGCGGGCGCGATAGCCCTTGCTGACGAAAAACCGTTCCAGCAGGCTGCTCAGCCCTGGATCGTCGTCAACAATAAGAATTTTTTCGCCTTCAGCAATGTTTGCAGTGCTGCTCATTAGATGCTCCTTTGATCTCGGCGCGCATTATGGCGTAGCTGCCGTTATACGCACCGTGTGCATTGTTAGCAGATTTTTCCTTGATCGCCAGAAATCCGGGCTTTATGCCTACAGCCTGCGATGCCCCCGAATGACAGAACGCTGGTTATAATGCGCGGCCTTTTGTGTCAGGCAACGTCTGATCATTACTGTAGGTGGCCGTTTTTTATTTTCATGGCGCCGGCAGTAATTGTTCGATTTCACGGGTCAACGGGATACCTGTTGATCCAGGTAGCGGCGCAGGCCAGGCCGCTCAACCAGACTCGCCGAGCCCTTATCTCTGCGCCTGCGAGCCTGCTTTCACAATTTGTCAGGTGGTTTTATGGACAGCATCAACAGCCGCATCGCCGAGGAACTCGGTGTACGCCCACAACAGGTCGAAGCGGCCGTCGCGCTACTCGATGAAGGCTCCACGGTGCCCTTCATCGCCCGCTACCGGAAAGAAGTGACCGGCAGCCTCGATGACATCCAGTTACGTCATCTGGAAGAGCGTCTGCGCTACCTGCGAGAACTCGACGAACGGCGTATCAGCATCCTTGCCAGCATCCAGGAACAAGGCAAGCTGACCCCGCAACTTGAACGCGACATTAAGCTCGCCGACACCAAAACCCGCCTCGAAGACTTGTACCTGCCGTACAAGCAGAAGCGCCGCACCAAGGGCCAAATCGCCCTGGAAGCTGGCCTCGGCGAGCTGGCCGACGGCCTGTTCAACGACCCGACCCTGACGCCAGACGCTGAAGCCGCGCGCTTCATCGATGCCGAAAAAGGCGTCGCCGATGTGAAGGCTGCCCTCGAAGGCGCCAAATACATCCTGATGGAACGCTTCGCCGAAGACGCCGGCTTGCTGGACAAGCTGCGCAGCTACCTCAAGCAAGAAGCGACTCTGAGTGCCCGCGTGATCGCCGGCAAGGAAGAGGAAGGCTCCAAGTTCCGCGACTACTTCGAACACGACGAACCGTTGAAAAGCATGCCGTCGCACCGCGCGCTGGCGATTTTCCGTGGCCGCAACGAAGGCATTCTGAGTTCGGCGCTGAAAGTCGGCGACGAACTGCCGGGCACCATGCACCCGTGCGAAGGCATGATCGGCCAGCAATTCGGCATTCAGAACCAGAACCGCGCCGCCGACAAATGGCTGGGCGAAGTGGTGCGCTGGACCTGGAAGGTCAAGCTCTACACCCACCTCGAAACCGACCTGCTGGGCGAACTGCGCGATGGCGCGGAAACCGAAGCGATCAACGTGTTTGCGCATAACCTGCACGACTTGCTGCTGTCGGCACCGGCTGGCCCGCGTGCCACATTGGGCCTCGACCCGGGTCTGCGCACCGGTTGCAAGGTGGCCGTGGTCGACTCCACCGGCAAACTGCTGGATCACGCCACGGTTTACCCGCACGTGCCGCACAACAAATGGGACCAGACCATCGCGATTCTGGCGGCCCTGTGCGCCAAGCATGCAGTGGACCTGATCGCCATCGGCAACGGCACCGCCAGCCGCGAAACCGACAAGCTGGCCGCTGAGCTGATCAAAAAATACCCAGCCATGAAGATGACCAAAGTCATGGTCTCCGAGGCCGGCGCATCGGTTTACTCGGCGTCGGAACTGGCTTCGAAAGAATTCCCGGACCTCGACGTGTCGATCCGTGGCGCGGTGTCGATTGCCCGTCGCCTGCAGGACCCACTGGCTGAGCTGGTGAAGATCGATCCGAAATCCATCGGTGTCGGCCAGTACCAGCACGACGTGTCGCAGCTGAAACTGGCGCGCGGCCTGGACGCTGTGGTCGAAGACTGCGTGAACGCCGTGGGCGTCGACGTGAACACCGCCTCCGTGGCGCTGCTGGCCCGCATCTCCGGTCTCAACGCGACCCTGGCGCAAAACATCGTCAGCCACCGCGACGAGCACGGCGCGTTCAAAACCCGTGCGGCGTTGAAGAAAGTCGCTCGTCTGGGCGAGAAAACCTTCGAACAGGCCGCTGGCTTCCTGCGTGTCATGAACGGCGACAACCCGCTGGATTCGTCTGCGGTTCACCCGGAAGCCTATCCGCTGGTCCAGCGCATCGCTGCTGAGACCGACCGCGACATTCGCTCGCTGATCGGCGACGCCAGCTTCCTCAAGCGTCTTGATCCGAAAAAGTACACCGACGAAACCTTCGGTCTGCCAACGGTCACCGACATCCTGCAAGAGCTGGAAAAACCTGGCCGCGATCCACGTCCCGAATTCAAGACCGCCGAGTTCCAGGAAGGCGTCGAAGACCTCAAGGACCTGCAGCTGGGCATGATCCTCGAAGGCGTGGTGACCAACGTGACCAACTTCGGTGCATTCGTCGACATCGGCGTGCATCAGGACGGTTTGGTGCACATCTCTGCGCTTTCGGAGAAGTTCATCAAGGATCCGCGTGAAGCGGTGAAGGCCGGCGACGTGGTGAAAGTGAAGGTCATGGAAGTTGACATCCCGCGCAAACGCGTGGGCCTGTCGATGCGCATGAGCGACACGCCGGGCGAGAAAATCGACGGTGCCCGTGGTGCACGTCCGGGTTCGGCGCCACGCCAGTCCCAGAACACCGCGCCGCGTAAAGAAACCACGGCGGCGGCCCCGGCCAACAACGCCATGGCTTCGCTGTTCGCCAACGCCAAGCAGTTGAAGAAACGCTGATGGACATCCCGGCCGGGCTGACCGAAAGCGCTTTTTTCAAGTTGCTGGGGTGTCGCTTGCACAGTCTGGAAGCCGGGGTGGCGCAAGTCGCCCTGGCGCTGGAACCAGAACTGCGCAATCGCGGCGGCAAGCTGCACGGCGGGGCCTTGTTCAGTCTGGTGGACATTGCCATGGGGCTGGCCTGTTCCAGCACCCATGGTTTTGACCAGCAGAGCGCGACCATCGAGTGCAAGATCAACTACATTCGCGCCGTCGCAGACGGTGAAGTGATGTGCACGGCGCGGGTGATCCACCCGGGCCGGCGCACGCTGGTGGTCGAAGCCGACGTGATGCAAGGCGACAAACTCGTCGCAAAAGCACAAGGCACGTTCGCTGTCCTGTAGCTAGTGATCATCAATTTGAGTTAATTTCGGCGCTATGACCGCAGCGTCGGAGTTTCCTGTGGGAGCGGGCTTGCTCGCGAAGGCGGTGTGCCAGTCGACTTAAGTGCTGACTGACACACCGCCTTCGCGAGCAAGCCCGCTCCCACAGGGATTGTGGCGATCCAAAACCAGGCGAAAACGCCAGTTTCAACTTCACCCTTGTAGACCGTCTTGCCCACCCCCATATTGGGGCGACTGACGCGTGAAGGAATCCAACTTGAGCGAACTTCTCAACCGCCGCCTGGCTCTGCTCGGCGAGCGCGCTAACCTCTCTCTGCTCGAACAGTGCCTTCACGGCATCGAACGTGAATGCCTGCGCGTGACCGGCGAAGGTCGCCTGGCGCAAACGCCGCACCCGGAAGAATTGGGTTCCGCGCTGACCAACGAACAAATCACCACCGACTATTCCGAGTCGCTGCTGGAGTTCATCACGCCCGCCCTGCCCGACCCGGCGGATACGCTGGCGAGCCTGGACAAGATTCACCGCTTTGCCTACAGCAAGCTCGGCAACGAGTACCTGTGGAGTCCATCGATGCCGTGCCCGTTGCCGGCCGAGGAAGACATCCCGATTGCCTATTACGGCACCTCCAACATCGGTCAGCTCAAGTACGTCTACCGCAAGGGCCTGGCCCTGCGCTACGGCAAGACCATGCAGTGCATCGCCGGGATTCACTACAACTTTTCCCTGCCGGAAAAGCTCTGGCCGCTGCTCAAGGAGGCTGAAGGTTTTGTCGGCACCGACCGCGACTATCAATCGTCGGCCTACATCGCACTGATCCGTAACTTCCGTCGCTACAGCTGGCTGCTGATGTACCTGTTCGGTGCTTCGCCTGCGCTGGACGCCGGTTTCCTGCGTGGCCGCTCGCACCAGTTGGAACAACTGGACCCGGACACCTTGTACCTGCCGTACGCCACCAGCCTGCGCATGAGCGACCTGGGTTACCAAAGCAACGCCCAGGCCGGTCTGACCCCGTGCTACAACGACTTGGCGAGCTACACCGACAGCCTGCGCAAAGCGGTCGCAACGCCTTACGCGCCGTACGTCGAAATCGGCACGCATCAGGACGGTGAGTGGGTTCAGCTCAACACCAACATCCTGCAGATCGAAAACGAGTACTACTCCAACATCCGCCCGAAACGCGTGACCTACACCGGCGAACGGCCGATTCAGGCGCTGGTGGCTCGCGGCATTCAGTACGTCGAAGTGCGTTGCCTGGACATCAACCCGTTCCTGCCGATGGGCATCGACCTGCCGGAGTCGCGGTTCCTCGACGCATTCCTGTTGTATTGCGCGCTGAACGACAGCCCGCTGCTGACCAATACCTCGTGCGGCAACGCGACCTCGAACTTCCTCAGCGTGGTCAAGGAAGGTCGCCGTCCGGGCCTGCAACTGCAGCGTGATGGTCAACCGGTGGACCTGAAAGAGTGGGCCAGCGAGTTGCTGGAGAAAATTGCACCCCTGGCGGCGATGCTGGATCAGAGTCATGGCGGTGATGCGCATAGCAAGGCGCTGGATGCGCAGCTGGCCAAGGTCAAGGATCCATCGCTAACGCCATCGGCCCAAGTGCTGGCGGCGATGGCTGAGCACAAGGAGAGCTTTGCTCAGTTCTCTCTGCGTCAGAGCCAGGCACATGCGGAGTTTTTCCGCAGCGAGCCGCTTTCAAGCGAAGACCAGGCGAAATTTGAAGACCGGGCGCGTTCGTCGCTGGCCGAGCAGATTGAGCTGGAGCAGAACGAAGTCGGCGATTTCGATGTGTTTGTCGGGTCGTATCAGGCGAGCATTCTGGCAATTAGCAACTAATCTCTGAAGGTCCTGCGGACCTTATCGTCGGAGCGCCGCCCGGAGCAAGCTCGCTCCCACAGGGTTCAGTGGTGTTCACACAATTGTGGTCACACTGAAGATCCAATGTGGGAGCGAGCTTGCTCGCGATGGCTGCACCGCGGTCTTCCTTAGAATTTTCCGCTCATAAGCTCATTCGAAAAAGTTATTTATTTTCGGATTCTTATATCATTTAGTCTCCTTTTCACGCCGACTCTCGGTCGCCTGACAAGGAGCTTCTCAATGAAACTGACTTTCCCCCTTCGCCTGCTGGCGGCCGCGTCTCTGGCTGCGGTGAGTTTCTTTGCCCAGGCGGCTGACGTCACCGTCGCCTACCAGACCACCGTAGACCCGGCAAAAGTCGCCCAGGCCGACGGCGCGTACGAAAAAGCCACCAACGCCAAAATCGACTGGCGCAAATTCGACAACGGCGCCGACATCATCGCCGCCATCGCTTCCGGCGACGTGCAGATCGGTTACCTCGGTTCCAGCCCCCTGACGGCGGCAATCACCCGCAAAGTCCCGGTAGAAACGTTCCTCATCGCCACGCAGATCGGCGCCGCGGAAGCCTTGGTTGCCCGCGACGGTTCCGGGATCAAAACCCCGCAGGACCTGATCGGCAAGAAAATCGCCGTGCCGTTCGTGTCCACCGGCCACTACAGCCTGCTGGCCGCGCTGAAGCACTGGAACATCGACCCGTCGAAAGTCACCGTCCTCAACCTTGCCCCGCCAGCCATCATTGCCGCGTGGAAGCGCGGTGATATCGACGCCACTTACGTGTGGGACCCAGCCCTCGGTGTCGCCAAGGAAAACGGCAAAGTGCTGATCACCTCCGGTGAACTGGCCAAGTTCGGCGCACCGACCTTTGATGCGTGGATCGTGCGTAAAGATTTCGCCGAGAAGCACCCGGAAATCGTCACCGCGTTCGCCAAAGTGACCCTCGATGCCTACGCCGACTACCGCAAAGACCCGAAAGCCTGGCTCGCCAACCAATCCAATGTCGACAAGCTGGTGAAACTCTCCGGCGCCAAGGCCAGCGACATTCCATTGCTGCTGCAAGGCAACGTCTTCCCGCTGGCGGCTGATCAGGTGATCACCCTCGGCGCGCCGACCACCAAGGCCATCACCGACACCGCCGCGTTCCTGAAAGAACAAGGCAAGGTTGAAGCCGTTCTGCCGGACTACGCCCCCTACGTCAGCGCCAAATACATCACCAACTGATCGGAGTTAACCGCGATGGCTTTGCTTCAGCTGGAGCGCATCAGCGCACAGTACCCCGGCGCCGCCGAACCGGTACTGGCGGATATTTCCCTGAGCCTTGGGCCCCAGCAATTGCTGGTCGCCCTCGGCCCATCCGGCAGTGGCAAGACCTCGCTGTTGAACCTGATTGCCGGTTTCGTCGAGCCCAGCGCCGGGCGCATCACCCTTGATGGCGTGCCGGTCAAAGGCCCGAGCGCCGAACGCGGCGTGGTGTTCCAGGACGATGCCTTGCTGCCCTGGCAGGACGTGCTGGCCAACGTCGGTTTCGGCCTGGAACTGGCCGGCATTGCGCGGGAAAAACGTGAACTGCGCGCTCGGGAAATGCTCGCCTTGGTGGACCTTTCCGGTTTCGAAAACCGCCGAATCTGGCAACTCTCGGGCGGCCAGAAGCAACGAGTCGGTCTGGCCCGCGCGCTCGCTGCCGATCCTCGGGTTTTGTTGATGGACGAACCTTTCGGCGCCCTCGACGCCTTCACCCGCGAACAGATGCAGGAGTTGCTGCTGCAAGTCTGGCAACGCACCGCAAAACCCGTCTTTCTGATTACTCACGACATCGAAGAAGCAGTGTTTCTCGCCACGGACCTGATTCTGCTGGTGCCAAACCCTGGGCAAATTGTCGAGCGCCTGAGCCTGGATTTCGGTCAGCGTTATGCCGCCGGGGAGTCCGCTCGATCAATCAAATCCGACCCGCGCTTTATCGAAACCCGCGAACACGTGCTCGCCAAAGTGTTCTCCCAACGCAGCGCCGCCCAGCGGCAGGAGACCGTATGAGCAGCTATGAGATTCCGGCCGTCACGGTCAAACCGCACTCGACGGTGATTCCTGTTCGACGCAGCCTCAGTACTCGCTGGATCAGTCTGCTAACACTCGTCGCACTCGTGGTTATCTGGTGGGCCGTCACCGCCACTGGAATGATCGAACCGCTGTTCCTGCCGCCACCCTCCGCAGTGCTGCAAAAAGGCTGGCTGCTGGTGACCACCGGCTACATGGATTCAACGTTGTGGCAGCACCTGGGCGCGAGTCTCAGCCGAATCGGTCTGGGCCTGGGCTTCGCGGTGCTGACCGCCGTGCCGGTCGGCATCGCCATCGGCCACAACCGCATCGCTCGCGGCATTCTCGATCCGCTGATCGAGTTCTACCGCCCTATCCCACCGCTGGCTTATCTGCCGCTGATCGTGATCTGGTGCGGCATCGGTGAGCTGTCGAAAGTCTTGCTGATCTACCTCGCGATCTTCGCCCCCATCGCCATCGCTACCGCGACCGGCGTGCGCACCGTTGACCCGGCCAAATTGCGCGCAGCGCAGTCGTTGGGCGCGACCCGGGCGCAGTTGATTCGCCATGTGATTCTGCCGAGCGCGTTGCCGGACATTTTGACCGGTGTGCGGATTGGCCTGGGTGTGGGTTGGTCGACGCTGGTCGCCGCCGAATTGATCGCCGCCACCAGTGGTTTGGGCTTCATGGTGCAGTCGGCCGCGCAATTCCTGGTCACCGATGTGGTGGTGCTGGGGATTCTGGTGATCGCATTGATCGCCTTCGCCATGGAGATGGGCTTGCGCGCCTTGCAACGTAAACTGGTGCCGTGGCATGGCCTGGCTCACTGAATAACCCTCGGCGCCCCGGATTGAAGAGAAAGACCATGAGCAACCTGACCATCGTCCCCTTAAGCTACGCCCTCGGCGCGCACATCAGCGGCGTCGACATCAGCCAGCCACTGAACCTGGAACAGCGCGACGCCATCGAGCAGGCGCTGCTCAAACATCAAGTGTTGTTCTTCCGCGATCAGCCGATCACACCGCAGCAGCAGGCACGTTTCGCCGCCAATTTCGGCGACCTGCACATTCACCCGATCTACCCGAATGTGCCGGAACAACCCGAAGTGCTGATCCTCGACACCGCCGTCACCGACGTGCGCGACAACGCGATTTGGCACACCGACGTGACCTTCCTGCCGACCCCGGCCCTGGGCGCGGTGCTCAGCGCCAAGTTGTTGCCGGAGTTTGGTGGCGACACGCTGTGGGCCAGCGGTATCGCGGCGTATGAAGCGCTTTCGGCTCCGATGAAAAACTTGCTCGAAGGGCTGACCGCCACCCACGATTTCACTCGTTCGTTCCCGCTGGAGCGCTATGGCAACACGCCGCAAGCCTTGGCCCAGTGGGAAGAAGCGCGCAGGAAAAACCCGCCGCTGTCACACCCGGTGATTCGCACTCATCCGGTGAGCGGACGTCGGTCGTTGTTCGTCAATGAAGGCTTCACGTCGAAGATCAATGAGCTGTCGGAAACAGAAAGCGAGGTAATTCTGAAGTTTCTGTTTGCCCACGCGACACGGCCGGAATTTACCATTCGCTGGCGTTGGCAGAAGGACGACGTGGCGTTTTGGGATAACCGCGTGACACAGCATTACGCCGTGGATGATTACCGGCCGGCTCGGCGGGTGATGCAGCGGGCGACGGTGTTGGGGGATGTGCCGTTTTTTCGGTGAGCCTCGGGATTTTTGATTGATTTTGATGGCCCCATCGCGAGCAGGCTCGCTCCCACAGGGTTATCGGTTGACCACAGAATTTGTGGTCACGCAGGTCCACTGTGGGAGCGAGCCTGCTCGCGATGGGGCCAGAACGGGCGCCAGAATATCCGGCGCCGAACACTTACTCAGCCGTCGAAGGCTTCTCCCACAAATTGACCCCGCCCTCCTGGGCAAACCGGTCAATCTCCGCCAATTCCTCCGAGCTAAAGCTCAAATTCTTCAACGCCCCGACGTTCTCGATAATCTGCTCCGGCCGGCTCGCACCGATCAGCGCCGACGTCACGCGCGGATCGCGTAACGTCCACGCCAATGCCAGCTGCGCCAGGCTCTGACCGCGACGCTTGGCGATCTCATTCAGCGCACGCACATGAGCGATGTTGGCTTCGGACAGGTGCGCCGCCTGCAACGAACCACCTCCCGGACGATTGACCCGCGCGTCCGCCGGTACACCGTTGAGGTACTTGTCGGTCAACAAACCCTGAGCCAGCGGCGTAAACGCAATCACGCCCGTACCGAGTTCATCCGTCGTATCCAACAGGTCTTTTTCCACCCAACGATTGAGCAGGTTGTAAGCCGGTTGGTGAATCAGCAACGGGACTTTCCACTCTTTCAGCAGCGCGGCCATTTCACGGGTTTTAACGCCCGAGTAGGAGGAGATACCGATGTACAACGCCTTGCCCTGTTGCACCGCGGTGGCCAGTGCGCTGGCGGTTTCTTCCAGCGGCGTGTCCGGGTCGAAGCGGTGGGAATAGAAGATGTCCACGTAGTCCAGGCCCAGACGCTGCAGGCTCTGATCAAGGCTGGCCAGCACGTATTTGCGCGAACCGCCGCCCTGACCATAAGGGCCGGCCCACATATCCCAACCGGCCTTGCTGGAGATAATCAGCTCGTCGCGATACTGCTTGAAGTCTTCACGCAGCAAACGACCGAAATTGATCTCGGCGCTGCCATACGGGGGGCCGTAGTTGTTGGCCAGGTCGAAATGGTTGATGCCAAGATCAAACGCGGTACGCAGCAATGAACGCTGGGTGTCGATCGGTGTGCTGTCGCCGAAGTTGTGCCACAGGCCCAGGGACAGCGCCGGCAGCACCAGACCGCTGCGACCCACGCGGCGGTAAGGGATGGAGTCGTAGCGGTTTTCGGCAGCGGTGTAGGTCATCGAATCCTCTCTTGTCTGTCTTGAAGTTGGTATCGACTGCTTCGCAAGTTGCCCAGCATACGCCCAGACAAACGCCGATAAACCTCGGACTCGAGAAAATGCTGAAACGTTTCACATGTTTCATCTTTGCCGCCAGTTGATCGTTCCTACGCTCTGCGTGGGAGCGATCAACATTTACGCCGACAACTCACGCAGGGCAGCGGCAGCCAAAAAGCCAGACCTTGAGCTGTACCGCTGATCCCGCCTGACTGTTTGATCGATACGCTCAAGCAACTGCTCAGGCAGTGTGGCATTGAAGCGCACCGACTTGCCGAAGTAAGGCGTGATATCGAATTCAACCACCCCCCACACGCCGCCCGCGTAATCAGGGTTATCAAGATGAGCGTCGATCTCATGCACCTGCGGCAGTGGATCGCCATCGGCCACCAAGCCTTCGTAGTGCAACGACAACGCTTCCTTCACGTTTTCAAATGCCTGCGCCACAGTACCGCCTGCGGAGAAGCAACCCGGCACGTCCGGGATAATTACTCCGTATTCTGAGTCGGCATCCTTGTGCAGAACGACCGGGAATTTCATTTCGGCGAATCCCTTTTCCAGCAAGTTGATGCGGCGAACTATAGGCAAAAACGCAGCACCAATACCCACAACACACATCCTGAAACTGATCATTCCCACGCTCTGCGTGGGAACGATCTTTGGAACCGCGGCTACTGTGCCCCCGCAAACACTTCCCCCAGCCAATCCACAAACACCCGAACCCGTGGCGACATGTGTCGGTTGTGCGGATACAACACCGAAACCGGCATTGATGGCGGTGGCGTGTCGATCAGGACTTCCTGCACCAAGCCTTGGGAAATCTGCGTGTCCATTCGGTAATGCGGACACTGGATCAGGCCCAGCCCGGCAATCGCCGACGCCGCATAAATTTCCGCGCCGAACACTGAAAGCGCGCCATCGATAGCCACTTCCTTCAGTTCGCCATCCACCATGAATTCGAAGGGAAATAACTTGGCAGTCGTGCGCGAGACATAGTTCACGGCACGATGATGTTTCAGGTCGTCGAGGCTTTTCGGTTCGCCGTATTTGCGCAGGTACGCGGGGCTGGCGCAGGTGATTTGGCGCAGGTTGGCGACGCGGCGGCCGATCAGCGCGGAGTCGCCCAAGGTGCCGGCGCGCAGCACGCAGTCGACGCCTTCAGCGATCAGGTCGACAAAGCGGTCGGCCTCGCTGATGGACAGTTCGATGTCCGGGTAGCGCGCCATGAACTGCGGCAACGCCGGGATAACGAAGTGCTTGGCCAGCGTGCCATGCAAATCCACGCGCAACCGGCCCTTCGGTGCGACGCCACGGAATGCCAGTTCGGCTTCTTCCAGTTCCGCCAGCAGTTGTACGCAACGCAGGTAATACGCCTCGCCATCCAGCGTAGGACGCACCTTTCGAGTGCTTCGCTCCAATAAACGTATACCGAGCCAGGCTTCGAATTGATTCAGCGTGTGGGTCAGCGTCGCCCGCGGCAGGTTCAGGTCATCGGCAGCCAGCGTGAAGCTGCTGCGCTCGTAGATCCGCACGAAAACCTTCATCGCTTTGACTTGATCCACGCGGGTCTCCTGGCGGTCGATTGTTGGCGATTCTTGAACAGTCAAGGCAACTCTCGTGCATTTATCCGCCTGAGTAAACATGTGAATCTGGCTTCACCCCAAGCCATTAACTTCAAAGGAATCACCGCCATGACTACTCAAACTTCGAAAGTTGCCATCGTGACCGGCGCCTCCCGCGGCATCGGCGCGGTGATCGCCAAACAACTGGCCAAACAAGGTTTCGCCGTCGCCATCAACTACGCCAGCAGTGCCACCGAAGCTTCAAAACTGGTGGTCGAATTGCGTCAGGCCGGCCACCAGGCCATAGCGATCAAGGCGGATGTCGCGAACGCCGACGACGTACGCCGGATGTTCGACGAGACCGAAACGCAACTGGGCAAAGTCGATGTGCTGGTGAACAACGCCGGCATCCTCAAAGTCCTGCCGCTGGCGCAACACTCGGATGAGCTGTTCGATCAGAACTTCAACATTCACGCTCGCGGCACGTTCAACACCCTGCGTGAAGCCGCCACTCGCCTGAATGCTGGCGGGCGGATCATCAACTTCTCCAGCAGCACCGTCGGCATGAACCTGCCGGGCTACGCGGTGTACATCGCCAGCAAAGCGGCGGTGGAATCCCTGACCCAGGTGTTCGCCAAGGAAATGCGCGGTCGTAATATCACCGTCAACGCCGTGGCCCCCGGCCCGGTGGCTACCGACCTGTTTCTGCACGGCAAGAGCGAAGAGCAGATCCAGACCTTCGCCAAGATGGCCCCGCTGGAACGTCTGGCTCAGCCAGAAGACATCGCCCGCGTTGTGTCTTTCCTGGTCGGCCCGGATTCGGCGTGGGTCAATGGGCAAATCCTGCGCGTCAACGGCGGGCTGGTTTAACTATGCTCACTTGACACCGCAGCGCCCCTATCGCGAGCAGGCTCGCTCCCACAGGATTGCGACGACCTTGTGGGAGCGAACTTGATCGCGAAGGCGGCCCCAAAAGCAACACACATTCGAAGGGCGGAACACATCATGCACACCACGATCATCATCACCTTCGGCCTGATCCTCCTGGCGCTGATGCTGTTCATCGGCGAGAAAATCGGCTTCAGTCGCCAGACCCTGGCCTTCAGCTTTGTCGTGCTGTGGCTGGCGCTGACGTTGATCAACGGCGCGGTCGGCATGGTCAATGCCGGCCAGCCGTTCAGCACGGAACTGGTGGTCGGCAGCGCCGTGTTCGGTGTACCGGTGGCGGCGCTGGTGTTGTTCATGGTGTTGACCACCGAGACGTGAGTGTTCGATCAACGCACCAAATGCAAGAACTGCAGGTGCCGTTCGTACTGATCAAGGATGTCGTTGATGATCTGTTCCTTGGTGTAACCCACCAGATCGTAGTCCTGACTGCCTTCGCTCAAATGCACTTCGGCCCGGTAATAACGACGGTTGTTGAGTTCCTTGGAACCCATGCCGCCACGGGCGAAGGACGGCGTGAAGTAGCCACGCATCTGCACCTGATAAATGAACGGACGCTCCTCGCCATGACCGATTTCCAGGCTGACGTTGTCGTTGGCCGGGTCCGGTTGAGTGACCACCTTCAAACCCTTCTCGACGAACACCGCCGAGACCTCTTCAATCGCTGGACGCACCGTCGTATCGAGGAAGCGATAGACCTCATCCCGTGACGGAAAATGCACGGCCTGACTCAGGCGTTGACGCCAGCCGCCACGCCGCGAGCCGGACACCGGTGCCAGGGAATGCAGTTGCGCGATCTGCTTCTGCGACTCCAGGTAGAACGCCTTGTGCAGCCCCCACATCATCAGCAGCAAGATCATCGAGAACGGCAACGAGGTCAGCACCACCGCTGACTTCAGCGCATCGATGCTGCCGGAAAACAGCAGCGCACTGGTCACCAGCGCGGTCATTGCGCCCCAGAACACTCGCAGCCATTTCGGCCCGTCTTCATCGGGATTGCCGCCCTTGGCGGACAACGTCGACAGCACCACGGTGCCGGAATCGGCAGACGTCACGAAGAACACGAAGCTGATGAACACCGTGACCGCGATGACGGTTTTGCTCCACGGGTAGGTTTCCAGCAACAGGTAGAGGGTCATCGATGGGTTATCGATGGCCGACATACCGAGCGCGCTCATGCCGTGATTGAGGACTTGATCGATGGCGCTGTTGCCGAAGATCGACATCCACGCGAGGGTGAAGCCGAGCGGAATCAACAGCACGCCGAAGACGAATTCGCGGATGGTCCGGCCACGGGAAATCCGTGCGATGAACAGGCCCACGAACGGCGACCATGCAATCCACCAGGCCCAATAGAACACCGTCCAACCGCCCAGCCAGTCACTGGGTTTGTCGTAGGCGTACAGGTCGAAACTCTTCATCGGCAACGCGCCGAGGTAGTCGCCGATGTTCTGGATCAGGGTGTTGAGCAAATGCTGAGTCGGGCCGGCGAACAGCACGAACAGCAGCAGCGCGCAGGCCAGCAGCATGTTGATGTCGGACATCACGCGCACGCCTTTATCGACGCCGGACACCGCGACGATGATCGCCGCGCCCATCATCAGCGTGATCAGGCCGACCTGAATCCACTGGGTGTGAGCGATGCCGAACAGGTAGTCCAGACCCGAGTTGAGGTGCAACACGCCAAAGCCCATGTCGGCACCAAGACCGAACACCGTGGCGATGATGCCGAAGCCGTCCACCGCGTAACCGATGGGGCCGTTGATGCGCTTGCCAATCAGCGGATAGAGCGCCGAACGCAGGGCCAACGGCAGGTTGTGACGGTAGGCAAAATAAGCCAGCGCCATGCCGACGAAAGCGAACACACCCCAGCCGTGCAGGCCCCAGTGCAGAAACAGAATCTGCATCGCCTGACGCGCCGCATCCGCCGTGCCGGCTTCACCTTGCGGGGGTTGCGCCAAATGGGTCAGCGGTTCGGACACGCAAAAGAAAAACAGCGTGATGCTGATCCCGGCAGCGAACAGCATGCCGGCCCAGGACAGGTAACTGAATTCGGGTTCGTCGTGGTCGGCACCGAGCTTGATCTTGCCGTAGCCGGACAAGGCGGTGACCACCACGAAGACCAGATACAGGGTCATCGCGAGCATGTAGTACCAGCCGACCGTGTTGGCCGCCCAGTTTTGCGCTTCCAGAAGCCAGGCGCCGGCCTGTTCAGGCATGGCGATGACGATGATGCCGAACAGCAAAATGAACGTCGCCGAGAAGTAAAACACCGGCGGATTCATGCGGACCTGACCGCTGGCGGGGGTGGGCGATGCACTCATGAAAGGTGCACCTCAAGGGGGTGAAACAGGGCAATCAGTAACGGACTCGGCAAAGGCAAGCCTCCTGTTGTGAGCGGGCAGCAAACCGGCGGTTTAACTTGAATGAGCGTTCAAGTTAAACATGAATAGGGGGCTAAGGACTAATCGCAAGGCTCGGCGGCACTGTTCGTACGCTAGCTCAAGGATGGGTATGAAGCGGGGTTTGGGGGATTCGTTCAGTGAGAAATTAGCGGAATGCCAACATCTTGGTTCGCCTTGAAACCAATCGCGAGCAGGCTCACTCCTACAGTGGATTTGTGTCAGTCCACACCATTGTGAACACCATAAAAACCCTGTGGGAGCGAGCCTGCTCGCGATGAGGCCGGATCAGTCAGTCGAGATTCCGGATCTACTTCTGCGTCCCATCATCATGCTGCAGATTCGCCTGAGTCAGGTTGCTCCCCGCCGGCACGCTGCGGGTCAGCCAGACATTGCCGCCAATGGTCGAGCCCTTGCCGATGGTGATCCGCCCCAGAATCGTCGCACCGGCATAGATCACCACGTCATCCTCGACAATCGGATGTCGCGGTTGCCCCTTCTGCAACTGACCGTCTTCATCCGCCGGGAAGCGCTTGGCGCCCAACGTCACGGCCTGATAAATCCGCACACGCTCGCCGATGATGGCGGTCTCGCCGATCACCACACCCGTCCCGTGATCGATGAAGAAGCTGCGGCCAATCTGCGCGCCAGGGTGAATGTCGATGCCGGTGGCTGAGTGCGCGATTTCCGCGCTGATCCGTGCCAGCAGCGGCAATCCGGCCCTGTACAAATGATGGGCCAGGCGATGGTGAATCACCGCGAGAATCCCCGGATAGCACAGCAACACTTCATCGACACTGCGAGCCGCCGGATCGCCGTGATAGGCCGCCAGCACGTCGGTGTCGAGCAGACTGCGCAGCCCCGGCAATGCGAGGGCGAAGTCCTGAATGATCTGAATGGTCTTGGCCTCGACTTCAGTGTCGGCCTGGGCACTGTGGCGAGCGGCGTAGCGCAATTCGAGTCGCGCCTGAGCCAGCAACGCGTTCAATGCAACGTCCAGCGTGTGGCCGACGTAGAAGTCTTCACTCTCCTCGCGCAAATCCACCGGGCCGAGGCGCATCGGGAACAACGCGCCGCAGAGGGCTTCGAGAATCTCTGCCATGGCCGCTCGGGAAGGCAACTCGCGACCACCCTGTTCGGTGCTGGCGCGACCATTTTGTAAGCGCCACTGATCACGCGCCGTGCGCAGTTGGCTGACGATGGTCTGCAGTTGCCAATGACTGGAACGCTCGCTCACGGTAAAAACTCCTCACGGGCGGCCGGACTGTCTGGCCGCGTTAACCGCGATTACTTTACGGCATGGTCTGGAAGCCGAATTAAGAACTGATTGTGCTGTGCTCAGCACTTTTTGGCATAAGGCCGATTGGCAGTTGCCCCGCTAAATAGGCGTGCCTATAGTCCTGTCATCTCCCTCCGCCAGTACGGACCCCATGATCAAACAACAGCTTGCCCGCTTTAACCGCCTCGACCTGCTCGGTCATCCTACCGCCCTGGAAAAACTCGAACGCCTGTCGGCCTGGTTGGGTCGCGATGTGTACGTCAAGCGTGATGATCTGACGCCGCTGGCGATGGGCGGCAACAAGCTGCGCAAGCTCGAATACCTGGCGGCCGATGCACTGGCACAAGGCGCCGACACCTTGATCACCGCTGGCGCGCTTCAGTCCAACCACGTGCGCCAGACTGCCGCCATTGCGGCCAAGCTCGGCCTGGGCTGCGTTGCGTTGCTGGAAAACCCTCTCGGCACCGACGACGCCAACTATGTCGGCAACGGCAATCGGCTGTTGCTGGACCTGTTCGACGCCAAGGTGGAGCTGGTGGAAAACCTCGACAACGCCGACGAGCAATTGCAGGCTCTGGCCGACCGTCTACGCAACAACGGCAAGAAGCCGTATCTGGTGCCGATTGGTGGTTCGAATGCATTGGGCGCTTTGGGTTATGTGCGTGCCGGGCTGGAATTGGCCGAGCAGATCAAGGACACCGGACTGACATTCGCCGCCGTGGTTCTGGCTTCGGGCAGTGCCGGGACCCATAGCGGTCTGGCGTTGGCGTTGAGTGAAGCACTGCCGGATTTGCCAGTGATTGGTGTCACGGTTTCTCGCAGCGACGAAGACCAACGCCCGAAAGTCCAAGGCCTCGCCGAACGCACTGCCGAGTTGCTGGGCGTGAGCCTGCCAGCGAGTTTCAAGGTCGAGTTGTGGGACGAGTATTTCGGCCCGCGCTACGGCGAACCGAATGCCGGGACGTTGGCCGCCGTGAAGCTGGTGGCGAGTCAGGAAGGTTTGCTGCTGGACCCGGTTTATACCGGCAAGGCCATGGCGGGTTTGCTCGATGGCATCGGCCGCCAGCGCTTCAATGACGGCCCGATCATCTTCCTGCACACCGGCGGGGCACCGGCACTGTTTGCCTACACAAGCTTTTTGTAAGAAATCAAAGATCAAAAGATCGCAGCCTTCGGCAGCTCCTACTGGTGTACGCCGATTCCCTTGTAGGAGCTGCCGAAGGCTGCGATCTTTTCAATAGACACCACATATCTCTAAAAAGAATAACAAACCTAATATTTAGTATTTTCCTATCTAGCAACACCATCATATAGTCACGCCGCAGGCGAATTTGCAGCGAGACGCATACGATGCTTTAGGGCAGGATATTGCAGTCGTTCAAATCCCGAATTTGCCAACATTCCTAAAAGCGTCTTCATAAGAAAACACAGGGGCTTGTCATGAATTTTTCCGCACTACGACGAAATCTGCTGGTAGGTTCGCTGGGCCTGGCGCTGAGCGCCGGTCTGTTGGGGCAAGCGGTTGCCGGTGAGCAGCTGCAAAAAATCAAAGACGCTGGCGTGATCAACGTTGGCCTGGAAGGCACTTACCCACCGTTCAGTTTCGTCGACGCCGACGGCAAACTGGCCGGCTTCGAAGTCGAATTTTCCGAAGCCCTGGCCAAAGAGCTGGGCGTGAAGGTCAAACTGCAGCCGACCAAATGGGACGGCATCCTCGCGGCGCTGGAATCCAAACGTCTGGACGCTGTGATCAACCAGGTGACCATCTCCGAAGAGCGCAAGAAGAAGTATGACTTCTCCGAGCCGTACACCGTTTCCGGGATTCAGGCGCTGGTGCTGACCAAGAAGGCTGCCGAGCTGAACATCAAGACTGCCGCCGACTTGGGTGGCAAGAAAGTCGGCGTAGGCTTGGGCACCAACTATGAGCAATGGGTGAAAGCCAACGTGCCGACCGCTGACGTGCGCACCTACGAAGATGATCCGAGCAAGTTCGCAGACCTGCGTAACGGCCGCACCGACGCCATTCTGATCGACCGCCTCGCCGCGCTGGAATACGCCAAGAAGGCCAAGGACACTTCCGCCGCTGGTGAAGCGTTCTCCCGTCAGGAAGCCGGCGTTGCCCTGCGCAAAGGCGAGCCTGAGTTGCTGGCAGCAGTGAACAAGGCCATCGACAAGCTGCGTGCCGACGGTACGCTGAAAAAGCTTTCGGAAAAGTACTTCAGCGCTGACGTCACTAAATAATGGAAGAAGCTTTCCAACTCGCGCTGGATTCCGCGCCCTTCCTGCTGAAGGGCGCGTACTACACGGTGATCCTGAGCCTGGGCGGGATGTTCTTCGGCCTGGTGATGGGCTTCGGCCTGGCGTTGATGCGCCTGTCGCGCTTCAAACTGGTGAGCTGGATCGCCCGCATCTACGTGTCGTTCTTTCGCGGCACGCCGTTGTTGGTGCAACTGTTCGTGATCTATTACGGCTTGCCGCAATTGGGCATCGAACTTGATCCGCTGCCGGCGGCCCTGATCGGCTTCTCGCTGAACATGGCGGCCTATGCCTGCGAAATCCTCCGCGCCGCGATCAGCTCCATCGAGCGCGGTCAGTGGGAAGCCGCCGCGAGTATCGGCATGACCCGTGCGCAGACCCTGCGCCGGGCCATCCTGCCACAAGCGATGCGCACAGCCCTGCCGCCGCTGGGCAACAGCTTCATTTCGCTGGTCAAGGACACCGCGCTGGCAGCCACCATTCAGGTGCCGGAGCTGTTCCGTCAGGCGCAGCTGATCACCGCTCGCACCTTCGAAATTTTCACCATGTACCTTGCCGCCGCGCTGATCTACTGGATTCTGGCCACGGTGCTGTCGCACTTCCAGAATCAGTTGGAAGCGCGGGTCAATCGGCACGACCAGGAGTCCTGACCCAATGATTGTCGTGGAAAAACTGACAAAGCAGTTCAAGGGTCAAGTGGTGCTCAACGGCATCGATCTGGAAGTGAAGGAAGGCGAGGTGGTGGCGATCATCGGGCCTAGCGGCTCGGGTAAAACCACGTTCCTGCGTTGCCTGAATTTCCTGGAAGAACCCACCAGCGGCCGGATCAAGGTCGGTGACATCGAGATCGATGGCAGCCGTCCGCTGAACCAGCAGCAAGGCCTGGTGCGACGTTTGCGCCAGCACGTGGGTTTCGTGTTCCAGAACTTCAACCTGTTCCCTCATCGCACCGCCCTGGAAAACGTTATCGAAGGCCCGATCATCGTAAAGAAGATCCCGCACGCCGAAGCCGTTGCCCTGGGTAAAAAGCTGATGGCCAGGGTCGGTCTGGCGGGCAAGGAAGACGCGTACCCGCGTCGCCTTTCCGGTGGTCAGCAACAGCGTGTGGCGATTGCCCGTGCGCTGGCGATGGAGCCGGAAGTGATTCTGTTCGACGAACCTACCTCAGCCCTCGACCCGGAGCTGGTGGGTGAAGTGCTGGCAACCATTCGCAGCCTCGCCGAAGAGCGACGCACCATGGTCATCGTCACCCACGAAATGGGCTTTGCCCGGGACGTGGCGAACCGCGTGGTGTTTTTCGACAAGGGTGTGATCGTCGAACAAGGCGAAGCCAAGGCGCTGTTTGCCAACCCGAAAGAAGAGCGGACGAAGCAGTTTCTCAGCAAGTTTCTGAATAACGCTCACCACTGAAACATCGCTTCACTACTTGTTAACTTCCATGGATGGAAGTGACAACCACCCCTACTAACAAAATCTCTCGCTACGCTCTCTTCGTTTATTCATCCATCTGAACAATAGATAATTTTTTAGAGCTGCGTGCGGTACATATATATGTCCTGCAACAGAATAACCTCGCCTAAAATTGGCCAAACTCAGCGCCATCATCGAACCGTTCCTCGTCGTCAAAAACGCAATAAAACCCCATAAACCAAGGCAAAGCTCGACAGAGCGGTGTGGCTTATTAACTTCAATGCGTAGGAATTTTCTGAATAACACTAGATCCCATACTTAACTAGCCAGCTCTATTGACACCTATTCAAGCGCACTCTTATCTAGTCTCCAACAGGCGTCTAACCTCGCACTCATTCACTATTTAATTTCACATATGGTGAACAGTTTTGTTGCTCGGTAATTCATGCCTTTCGAACTTTCAGAAACGGACTTTCGCTGCAAGGCTTCAAGGAGAAACCCCATGACAAGCACTTCGAACAAACCCGAACTTGCGGCCCCGACCCTGGCGCAATCTCACAAGACCTGCATCAACATCACTTCGGCGGCGCACCTGCTGATCGATGTGGCGCCCTACTCCGGCATGGACGAAGGCGACCTGATCGAACTGTTCTGGGATAACTGCTATGTGGCCTCCAGAGTGCTGACGGCCGACGATGTCGGCCAACCGGTCCAACTGCGTGTGCCCGAAAGCTTCATCGCCAATGGCACCTCGCGCGTTCACTACCGGATCATGCAGATCGGGCAAGGGCCAACCCTTTCAGCCATCAGACGGGTGCAAATCAAACTCGACTGCCCCGGCGGCCAACCGTCTGCGCTGTGCGGCGATGAAAACCAGAGTCTGGAGCCCGTGAATATCCCCGAGACCATTCGCCGTCAGGGAGTCAATCCGAACCAGATCAAGCGCGGGGTTCCTTTGACCATCGAGCCCTACCTGAACATGGCCGTCGACGACGAAATCACCCTGCGCTGGGGCGATGTGCGTATGGATCTGCCACGACTCAAGACCGGCGATGTCGGCCAGCCGATCCAGGTCTGGGTGCCGCCGGCGATCATTCTCGAAGCCGGCGAAGACCTGCGGCTGGAAGTGACTTACTGCATCCTCGACCGGGTGGGTAACAACTCCCGCTGGGCACCCCCGCGCCGGCTGAAGATCGGTTGCGCCAATCCCTACTTGAAGGCCCGGCCGAAAGAAATGCTCATGGCCGCCGAACCCAGCAAACACTGTGACACCTCTTCTATGCATATTCCTAAAAGTTAGTTTATTAATTTTTTATACACGCTTAGGGTATATGCACCGGACCACCGGACATTCTTGTTTTCGTTCGTCGCAACCATCGCGACGTTTCCATGAGATGTGAGGTAGGTATGGTCCGGAACACAATCACCCCAGTGCAGATCGCCAGGGCATTGCGTGCAGCCAAGGAGCGGCACTGATGTCCAGTCTGGCAGATGCAATCGTCCAGAGTGATCTGGACATCGCCCCCCTGTTGTTGCCCGCGCAGGTCTTGCGCAACGACGCACAAGCCATCAAGGCCGCCCATGAGCTGGCGCAAGTCGCCCGTCTGCAAGCAGCCAAACGCGACCAGCAGCGCAAGCTGCCGTGGTCGGAAATCGAACAGTTCACCCGCAGCGGCCTGGGCAGCATTGCCATCCCGCGTGAGTACGGTGGCCCGCAGGTTTCGTTCGTCACGGTTGCCGACGTATTCGCGATCATTTCCGCGGCCGACCCGGCATTGGGACAGATCCCGCAGAACCAGTTCGGCATTCTCAACCTGGTGCTCGGCAGCGCCACCGAATCGCAAAAAAAACAGCTGTTCAAAAGCGTGCTCGACGGTTGGCGAATCGGTAACGCGGGACCTGAGCGCGGCACCAAAAACACCCTCGAACTCAAGGCACGAATCACCGCCAGCGGCGACGGCTTCATCCTCAACGGGCAGAAGTTCTATTCCACCGGCGCCCTGTTCGCCCACTGGGTCGCCGTCAAGGCGCTGAACGACGACGGCAAGCAAGTGCTGGCCTTCGTTCGTCGCGGCACTCCTGGCCTGCGCATCGTGGATGACTGGTCGGGGTTCGGCCAACGCACCACCGCCAGCGGCACCATTTTGCTCAACAACGTGCAGGTCGACGCCGAGCTGGTGGTGGACAACTGGAAGATCAATGACAGCCCGAACATTCAGGGTGCCGTGTCGCAGCTGATTCAAGCAGCCATTGACGCCGGCATCGCCCGGGGCGCCATCGACGACGCCATCGCGTTCGTGAAAACCCGTGCACGGCCATGGATCGACGCCAAGGTCGAACGGGCCAGCGACGACCTTTATGTGATCGCCGACATCGGCAAACTGAAAATCGAACTGCACGCCGCCGAAGCGCTGCTGCGCAAGGCCGGGCAAGTGCTCGATCAAGTCAATGCCGCACCGCTCACCGCCGAGTCCGCCGCCCGCGCGTCGATTGCCGTGGCCGAAGCCAAAGTGCTGACCACCGAGATCTCGCTGCTGGCCAGCGAAAAGCTTTTCGAACTGGCCGGCAGCCGCGCCACCCTCGCCGAATTCAACCTCGACCGCCACTGGCGCAACGCCCGCGTGCACACGCTGCACGACCCGGTGCGCTGGAAATATCACGCCGTCGGCACCTATCACCTGAACGGCACGCTGCCCGCACGGCACTCCTGGATCTAACGACCAGAACACTTTTGACCAGATCTCTGGAGAAACACATGACTCTTTCTCACCACGTCGCGGTCATAACCAGCGATGAGCAAGCCCTGATCGTCGCCAGTGACCTGGCCGAAGATTTCAAACGCGACAGCGCCCTGCGCGACCGCGAACGTCGCCTGCCGCACCCGGAGCTGGAAGTGTTTTCCCGCTCAGGGCTTTGGGGCATCAGCGTGCCAAAAGAATATGGCGGTGCCGGGGTTTCCAACGTCACCCTGGCCAAGGTGATCGCGCTGATCGCCCAAGCTGATGGTTCCCTCGGCCAGATCCCGCAGAACCATTTCTACGCGCTCGAAGTGTTGCGGGTGAATGGCAGCGAACAGCAGAAAAAACGCCTGTACTCAGAAGTATTGGCCGGTCAACGCTTCGGCAATGCCCTCGCGGAACTGGGCACCAAAACTGCCCATGACCGCGTCACCAGCCTGACCCGCGACGGTGACGGCTATCGAATCAACGGCCGCAAGTTCTACGCCACAGGGGCGATTTATGCCCAGCGCATTCCGACGTCGGTGGTGGACGAAAACGGTGTTCAGCAACTCGCTTTCGTCCCTCGTAACGCCAAGGGTCTGACGGTGATCGACGACTGGAGCGGCTTCGGCCAGCGCACCACCGGCAGCGGTTCGGTGGTGTTTGAAGATGTTTACGTCGCCGCCGAAGACGTGATCCCGTTTCAGAGCGCGTTCGAGCGCCCGACCACCGTCGGCCCGCTGGCGCAGATCCTCCACGCCGCTATCGACACCGGTATCGCCCGTGCTGCCTATGAAGATGCGCTGCACTTCGTGCGCACCAAGACCCGGCCGTGGATCGATTCCGGCAATGACAAAGCCACCGAGGACCCGCTGACCATCAAGAGCTTCGGCCACTTGAGCATTCGTCTGCACGCCGCAGAAGCCTTGCTGGAACGCTCCGGCGAATTCCTCGACAAGGCTCAGGCCAAGACCAACGCCGAGACCGTCGCCGCCGCGTCGATTGCCGTCGCTGAAGCCCGCGCCATCAGCACCGAGATTTCCCTCGCCGCTGGCAGCACGCTGTTTGAACTGGCCGGCAGCCAGGCAACCCTGATCGAACATGGTCTGGATCGCCACTGGCGCAACGCTCGGGTGCACACGCTGCACGACCCGGTGCGCTGGAAGTATCACGCGGTCGGCAATTACTACCTCAACGATGAAAACCCGCCACTGCGGGGGACCATCTGATGGCCGATGCCAAAAAGAAGATCCTGCTCAACGCGTTCAACATGAACTGCATCGGGCACATCAACCATGGTCTGTGGACGCATCCACGGGACACTTCAACCCAATACAAAACGATCGAATACTGGACCGAACTGGCGCAATTGCTGGAACGCGGGCTGTTCGACGGTCTGTTCATCGCTGACATCGTCGGTGTGTACGACGTCTACCAAAACTCGGTCGACGTGCCGCTCAAAGAGTCGATCCAGTTGCCGGTCAACGACCCGCTGCTGCTGGTCTCGGCCATGGCCGCGGTCACCAAAAACCTTGGCTTCGGTCTCACCGCCAACCTGACTTACGAACCGCCATATCTGTTCGCCCGACGCATGTCCACGCTCGACCATCTGAGTCGTGGCCGGGTCGGCTGGAACATCGTCACCGGCTACCTCGACAGCGCCGCCAAAGCCATGGGCCTGAGCGAACAGGTGGAACACGACCGTCGTTACGACCAGGCCGACGAATACCTGCAAGTGCTCTACAAACTCTGGGAAGGCAGCTGGGAAAACGGCGCGGTGCTTAACGACCCGCAGCAGCGGATCTACGCGCAACCGGAGAAAGTGCACAAGGTCGAGCACAAGGGCGAGTTCTATCAGGTCGAGGGTTATCACCTCTGCGAGCCGTCGCCGCAGCGCACACCCGTGCTGTTCCAGGCCGGCAGTTCGGATCGCGGATTGCTGTTCGCCGGGCGACATGCCGAGTGCGTGTTCATCAGTGGCCAGAACAAACCGTCGACCAAGATTCAAGTGGACAAGGTGCGCGCCAGTGCCGTCGAGGCTGGGCGCAACCCCGAGGACATCAAGGTGTTCATGGGGCTGAACGTGATTGTCGGCGCCACCGAAGAGCTGGCCTGGGCCAAGCACGCCGAGTACTTGAGCTACGCCAGCGCCGAGGCCGGCGTGGCGCATTTTTCGGCGTCCACCGGGATAGATTTCTCCGAATACGAAATCGACGAACCGATCCAGTACGTGAAGAGCAATGCGATCCAGTCCGCCACCAAGAACCTGCAAAACAACGACTGGACCCGCCGCAAATTACTCGAGCAACACGCCCTGGGTGGTCGCTACATCACGGTGGTTGGTTCACCTGAGCAAGTCGCCGATGAGCTGGAATCGTGGATCGCCGAGACCGGGCTGGATGGCTTCAACCTGACGCGAATTGTCACGCCGGAAAGCTATGTGGATTTCATCGACTTGGTGATTCCGGAGTTGCAACGCCGAGGGTCGTACAAGACCGCTTACGACAGCGGCAGCCTGCGAGAAAAACTGTTTCACGGCGAGGCGCATTTACCTGAGCAACACACTGGCTCCGCGTTCCGCCGCTAAAAGCATCGCGAGCAAGCTCGCTCCCACATTGGATCTCGGGTGTTCACACAACCCCTGTGGGAGCGAGCTTGCTCGCGATGAGGCCCGACCAAACACCACACATTTAATGCACTGACTGGAATAACCATCATGACCAAGAAACTCTTAACTCACCCAGTCAAAGCACTGGCCCTGGCCCTCGGCCTTTTCAGCTCCATCACCTTCGCCGCCGATGCGCCGCTGAAGGTCGGCACCACCGCCGCTTTCGCCATTCCCCTGGAAGCCGCCGTCGAAGAAGCCAAGAAACAAGGCCTGCAAGTCGACCTGGTGGAGTTCAGCGACTGGATCGCGCCCAACGTCAGCCTCGCCGCCGGCGACATCGACGTGAACTACTTTCAGCACGTCCCGTTCCTGGAAAACGCCAAGGCTGCCGCCGGTTTTGACCTGGTGCCTTTCGCGCCGGGGATCATCAACAACGTCGGTCTCTATTCGAAGAAATACAAAAGCTTCGACGAGCTCCCGGAAGGCGCCAGCGTGGCAATTGCCAACGACCCGATCAACAGCGGTCGTGGTTTGCAACTGTTGGCCAAGGCTGGCCTGATCACCCTCAAGCCGGGTGTCGGCTACAAGGCCACCGAAGAAGACATCATCGCCAATCCGAAAAAAATCAAAATCCTTCAGGTCGAAGCCGTGCAACTGGTACGCGCCTACGACGACGCCGATCTGGTTCAGGGTTACCCGGCCTACATTCGCTTGTCGAAGACCTTCGATGCCGGCTCCGCCCTGCTGTTCGACGGCCTCGATCACAAGGAATACGTGATTCAGTTCGTGATCCAGCCGAAAAGCAAAACCGACCCGCGCCTGATCAAATTCGTCGACATCTACCAGCATTCGCCGGCCGTTCGTGCCGCGCTGGATAAAGCCCACGGCAAGCTCTACCAAGCCGGTTGGGAAAGCTGAATATGACGGCAGCCACTCAACTGCGACTGGAGATTCCAGAGCCCCACAACGCTATACAAACCGAACTGCACCCAGACCTGAACCGCGCTCACGTGCGCTTCATCGGTCTGGGCAAAACCTACAACGGCCAGCAAGGTCCGGTCGCCGCGCTGCACGGCATCGACCTGGCGATCCAGCGCGGTGAAGTGTTCGGCATCATCGGTCGCAGCGGCGCCGGCAAGTCGTCGCTGATCCGCACCATCAACCGCCTGGAACAACCGAGCACGGGGCGCGTGCTGATCGATCAGGTCGACATCGGCGAGTTCGATGAAGACCGCCTGGTGGCGCTGCGTCGGCGCATCGGCATGATCTTCCAGCACTTCAACCTGATGTCGGCCAAGACGGTTTGGCAGAACGTCGAATTGCCGCTGAAAGTTGCCGGTGTGCCGAAGGAAAAGCGCGAGCAGAAAGTCCGAGAATTGCTGGAACTGGTGGGCCTGCAAGAGAAACACAAGGCCTACCCGGCGCAGCTTTCCGGCGGGCAGAAACAGCGCGTCGGCATCGCTCGCGCCTTGGTGCATGACCCGGCGATTCTGCTGTGCGACGAAGCCACTTCGGCGCTGGACCCGGAGACCACGCAATCAATCCTCGGCCTGCTGCGCGAGATCAATCAGCGCCTGGGCCTGACCATCGTGCTGATCACTCACGAGATGGCGGTGATCCGCGATATCTGTGATCGGGTCGTCGTGCTGGAACACGGACGAATCGTCGAGCAAGGCCCGGTCTGGGAAGTCTTTGGCAACCCGCAGCACGAGGTCAGCAAAACCTTGCTGGCGCCGTTGCAACACGGTTTGCCGGAAGAACTGCAAAGCCGCTTACAGGCACATCCACAGTCCTCGGACGCCGCTGTTGTGCTGCGTTTGCAGTTCACCGGCAGCGCCAGCGACGAGCCGGACCTGGCCGCGTTGTTCAGTGCCCTCGGCGGTCGCGTGCGCTTGCTGCAAGGCGGCGTGGAACGGATTCAAGGCCATGCCCTCGGGCAATTGCTGCTGGCGGTGACCAGTTCGGCCCTCGGCGCAGAGGAGTTGCGTCAACGCGCCGGCAACTGGGCGCAACAGGTGGAGGTGCTGGGTTATGTGGTTTGATCGCTTGCTGCAAGGCTTCATCGACACCTTCCTGATGGTCGGCGTGTCGTCATTGATCGCGCTGCTGGCGGGCATTCCGCTGGCGGTGATTCTGGTTACCAGTTCCAAGGGCGGAATCTATGAAGCACCGGCGCTGAACCGTGCGTTGGGCGCGTTCGTGAACCTGTTCCGCTCGATTCCGTTTCTGATTTTGATGGTGGCGCTGATTCCGTTTACGCGGCTGATCGTCGGCACCACGTACGGCGTTTGGGCGGCCGTGGTGCCGCTGACCATCGCTGCCACGCCGTTCTTTGCGCGCATTGCCGAAGTCAGTTTGCGTGAGGTTGATCACGGGTTGATTGAAGCAGCGCAGGCGATGGGTTGCCGGCGCTGGCATATCGTTTGGCATGTGTTGTTGCCCGAAGCGCTGCCGGGGATTGTCGGCGGTTTCACCATCACCCTGGTGACCATGATCAACTCATCGGCCATGGCGGGGGCGATTGGTGCCGGCGGGTTGGGAGATATCGCCTATCGGTACGGGTATCAGCGGTTTGATAGCCAGATCATGTTGACGGTGATTGTGTTGCTGGTGGTGTTGGTGGCGGTGATTCAGTTGGGCGGGGATCGTTTGGCGCGGGGTCTCAATAAGCGTTGAGCCTGGCTGAAGTTATTGGTTGTCAGTGACACCGCTTTCGCGAGCAAGCCCGCTCCCACATTGATCGCGTCGTACACAAATCTTGTGTTCACTGCCGGCCAACTGTGGGAGCGGGCTTGCTCGCGAATGGCTGCGAAGCAGCCACCGGCGCCTTGGCGTATATTCGGCAAATCCCAATTGCCTGCGCAGCCGACCATGAAACAGACCCCCACCGACCTTGAGCAGATCACCTCCACCACCCTGGGCCATTACAACTCGGTGGCTGAAAGTTTTCGCGAAGGGACTCGCGATCATGATGTCAGCCAGAACATTGATGCGCTGCTGCGGCATGTTCAGGGGGAGGCACCGTTCGCCATTCTCGACTTTGGCTGTGGGCCGGGTCGTGATTTGCAAACCTTCACGCGCATGGGCCACACCGCTGTCGGGCTTGATGGCTCGGAGAAGTTTGCGCAGATGGCGCGCGAAGACAGTGGTTGCGAGGTCTGGCAGCAAGATTTTCTGAAGCTGGATTTGCCGGCTGAGCGCTTTGACGGGATCTTCGCCAATGCGGTGCTGTTTCATATTCCGCGTCAGGAATTGCCTCGGGTGTTGAAGGAGTTGTGCGGGGCTTTGAAGCCGGGCGGAGTGTTGTTCAGTTCCAATCCGCGTGGCGAGAATCAGGAAGGGTGGAATGGGCCGCGTTATGGGGCGTATCACGATCTTGAGACGTGGCAGCAATTACTGACGGCGGCGGGGTTTGTGGAGCTGGAGCATTACTACCGGCCGGCAGGGCTGCCGCGGGAGCAGCAGCCTTGGTTGGCGAGTGTTTGGCGTAAGGGGTAACATTTTGTGTGTGTCATGAAGATCCACCCCTCACCCCAGCCCTCTCCCCAAGGGGGAGAGGGGAAAGGGAGCAGATCTTCAAGCTTTTCAAAACCTGAGTTCGACTCTATTTCCCCGGTCGCAGAATTTCTCAGAAACCACTCGGTCAGTCCCCTCTACCCTCTGGGGCGGTCCGACGTTTCGGGAGGGTTAGGGTGAGGGGTGGGTCTCAAGCCGATCACCTTTCTTCGGTTCGCGGATTTTGTACCAGGCCACATAAAGCGCCGGCAAAAACAGCAATGTCAGCAACGTCGCAATAATAATCCCGCCAATCATCGCGTAGGCCATCGGCCCCCAGAACACTTCCCGGGCGATCGGGATCATCCCCAGGCTCGCCGCCGCAGCCGTCAGCAGAATCGGCCGGCGACGATGCTCCGTGGCTTGCACCACGGCATCCCACGGTGCATGACCGTCCTTCTCCAAGGCATCGATCTGCGTCACCAGAATCACCGAATTGCGGATGATGATGCCGATCAGCGCCAGAATGCCGAGGATCGCCACAAAGCCCATCGGCGTGCCCGTCGGGATCAGCGCCAGCACCACGCCGATCAATCCGAGCGGCGCGACGCTGGCCACCAGGAACAGCTTCTGCACGCTGTGCAACTGGATCATCAGGAAGGTCGCCATCAAAAACAGCATCAACGGCACAACCTTGGCAATCGGCCCCTGGGCCTTGCCGCTTTCCTCGACGGTGCCGCCGGTGGCGACCTTGTAGCCCACTGGCAAACTGGCGGCGAATTTATCGATGTCGGGTTGGAGTTGTTTCACCAGGTCGGTCGGCTGAATCTCATCGCGCACCGCCGCCTTGATGGTGATGGTCGGTTTGCGGTCGCGGCGCCAGACCAGCGGTTGCTCAAGTTCATAACGCACGGAAGCGAACGCCAGCAGCGGAATCGACGTGCCGCCCGGCGTGACGATCTGCAAATTCTGCAGGGTTTCCGGGGTGCCGCGTTCGGCGTCTTCCGCACGCCCCACCACGTCGATCAGGTAGATGTCGTCATCGACCTGAGTCACTGGTACACCGACCACGATGCTGTTCATCAGGTTGGCCACGTCTTCCGACGACAGCCCCAATTGCCGCGCCTTGTCCTGGGCGATGTCGATGCGCAGGACTTTGCCCGGTTCGTTCCAGTCGTAAATGATCTCACCGATGTGCGAGTTTTTATCCAGTTCGGTGGCCAGGGCGATGGCGTGCTTGCGCACCTGATCGATGTCCTTGCCGCTGACCCGGTACTGAATCGGCCGACCCACCGGCGGGCCCATTTCCAGCGCCTGGACGTAGCTGCCGATACCGACAAAATCCTTGCGTAGCCGCTCGCGCAAGCGCTGGCTAAGCGCGTTACGCGATTCCAGCCCTTTACTGACGATGACCAATTGCGCGTAGTACGGGTTCTGCAATTGCTGGTCGAGCGGCAGGTAGAAACGGATCGCACCTTCGCCGATGTAGGTGCTCCAGCGCACGATGTCCGGGTCGCCCTTGAGCGTTGCCTCGAGCTTGTCCACCGCCTTGCGGGTTTCGGCGATCGAGGCGTTTTGCGGCAGGTTCAGGTCAACGAGGATTTCCGGGCGGTCCGAGGACGGGAAGAACTGGTTCTGCACGAACTGCATGGAAAACACCGACGCCACAAACAGTGCAACGGTGATGCCGATCGCCCACCAGCGATTGCGCATGGCCCAGAGCATGCCGTAATTGAACGTCCGACCGATGCGTCCCGGTTCTGCGTCGTGAGGTTTCACGTTGGCGCTAAGGATGTGCACGCCGATCACCGGGGCGAACAGCACCGCGACAATCCACGACACGATCATGGCCACCGCGATCACCGCAAACAGCGTGAAGGTGTACTCGCCGGCCGAGCTGGCGTTCAGGCCGATGGGCACGAAACCGGCCACCGTCACCAACGTACCGGTGAGCATCGGGAACGCGGTCGAGGTGTAGGCGAACGTGGCCGCTTGCTCCTTGGTCTCGCCCATTTCCAGGCGCGTGACCATCATCTCGACGGTGATCATCGCGTCGTCCACCAGCAGCCCGAGCGCAATGATCAGCGCGCCGAGGGAAATCCGCTGCATGGTGATGCCGCTGTATTCCATGAAGACAAAGACCATCGCCAGCACCAGCGGAATCGAGCACGCCACCACCAGCCCGGCGCGCACGCCGAGGCTGATGAAGCTGACGATCAGCACGATCACCACCGCTTCGAACAGTGCGCTGGTGAAGCCGCCGACGGCTTTTTCCACCACTTCGGCCTGGTCGGAAACGTTGTGCACGCCGACGCCCACCGGCAGGTCGGCGGTCAGGTCGGTCATGCGCTGGTGCAGCGCTTTGCCGAACGCCTGAATGTTGCCGCCCTTCTTCATCGCAATGGCGAGGCCGATGGCAGGATGGCCGTTAAAGCGGAATTCCGGCGTCGCCGGGTCAACGTAGCCACGGCTGATTTCGGCGACATCGGCGAGGCGGTAGAAGCGATCGTTGAGTCGCAGGTTGACGTTTTCCAGGTCTTTCTCCGAGGCAAATTGCCCCGTCGTACGCACAGAAATCCGCTCAGGACCGGCCTCGATCACCCCGGCCGGGGTCACCGCGTTTTGCGATTGCAGGCTCTGCACCACCTGACGCTGATCGATGCCCAGCGCCGCCAGTTTGCGCGTGGAGAAGTTCAGGTAGAGGACTTCATCCTGCTCGCCGACCATCTCGACCTTGCCCAGCCCCGGCACTTCGCGGATCTCGGCGCGGACCTGTTCGACGTAATCGCGCAATTGGCGCATCGACAAGCCGTCTGCAGTAAAGGCGTACACCGAACCAAACACGTCACCGAACTCATCGTTGAACCCCGGCCCTTGCAGGCCTTGGGGGAAGTCGCCGCGAATGTCGTTGATCTTCTTGCGCACCTGGTACCAGATTTCCGGGATGTCCTTGGCGCTGGTGGTGTCACGCAAATTAACAAAGACCGTCGACTCGCCGGGGCGGGTGTAGCTTTTCACGTAGTCGAGCGAGTCGAGCTCTTCGAGTTTTTTCTCGATCCGGTCAGTGACCTGCTTGAGGGTTTCTTCCTGGGTCGCGCCCGGCCACCGGGTCTGGATCACCATGGTTTTGATGGTGAACGACGGGTCTTCCTCGCGGCCCAGGTTCATGTACGAGAACACGCCCATCAGCAGCGCGACGAACATCAAATACCAGACAAACGACTGATGCTTGAGGGCCCATTCGGATAAGTTGAAACTCCCTTTCATTGCGGGCTGTCCTCATCGATTTTTACTTTTTGCCCCGGTTTCAGGCTATTCACGCCGGCACTGACCACTCGCTCGCCGGACTTCACCCCGTTGGCCAGGACCATCGTTGAATCAGTGCGGCTGATCAGGCTGACGTCTCGTGGGGAAACGGTTTGGGTCTGCGGATCGATGACCCAGATACGCGATTTGCCATCGACCTCCTGGAGCGCGGTCAGGGGCAGTTCGATACGCGGTTTGATCGCAGAGCTGAGGGTCACGCTGATCGCCGTGCCCAGGCGAAACCCCGGTGGCGTCTCGGTCAGTGTCAGCCGGGCGCGACGGGTGCGGGTCGCGCTTTGCGCCTGGGGTTCGATTTCGCGAACGATGGCAGTGGTGGTGATGCTCGGGTCGAGCTGGACGGCAACCTGAAACACCACGTCTTCCGGCAACTGGTCGACCAGCGTGTCCGGCAGGTCGATCACCGCTTCCTTGATGTCCGGCTGCGCCAGGGTCACCACTTGCTGGCCGGCAGAGACGACTTGCCCGGCTTCTGCGCTCCACGCGGTGACGATGGCTTTGTGGTCGGCGCGCAGTTCGACGTAGTTGAGTTGGTCATTGGCCTGATCGACCGCAGCCTTCGCTTGATCGAGGGAGGCCTGGGTGGTTTTGAGGTCCGTCTGTGCGACGTCGAGTTGCGCCTGGGCGCCCACGCCACGATCGAACAACTCTTGCTGACGCCGGGCGTTGGCTTGGGCGTTGATGAGTTGCGCCTGGACGCTGGCCAGATTGCCCTGAGCGGAACGCAACTGGTTCTGCTGATCGGTGGGGTCGAGCGTGGCGAGCAACGCGCCCTTATCGACTTCGGCACCGACATCGACATTACGGCTGGCGATGCGTCCTGGCACCCGGAAGCCGACATTGCTTTCATAACGCGCCTGGATGCTGCCGGCGAAGCGGCCCAGGCTTTCTTCGTCCAGCGCCTGGACCTTGATCGATAGCACCGGACGCACCGGCTCCGGCGGCGGTTCTTTTTTCGAGCAGGCCACCAGCATCACACCGGCGCACACCAGTAACAGACGCTTCATGGCTGGGCTCCCTCGGCTAAGTCCTTATAGGTGTTTTCGGCGATTTCCACCTTCACGCCGGGGTGCAGCAATTGGCCGCCGGCGATGACAACTTTTTCGCCACCCTTCAGGCCAGCACTGATGATCACTTTGCCAGTCAGGTAGCGGCCGACCGTGACGGTGTGCAGCTGCGCCTTGCCCTCGCCGTCCACCAGCCACACGGCCGGGTCGCTGAGATTTTTCGTCAGTGCCGACCAGGGCAGTTCGACCGCTGATTTGCCCGGCGTCTTCGCCGTGGCACTCACCACCGAGCCGAGCTGCATGCCTTCCGGTAGTCCGTTGAGAGTGACTTTGACCTGCACCGTGCCGGTCTGCGCGGAGACGGCCGGGGTGATTTCCCGAACGCTGCCGGTGGTTTTGATCGCGGGGTTGTCGAGCAGGCTGACGACCACCGTTTTGCCTTCTGGCGGCTTTGTCAGCAGCGATTCGTAGACGTTGAACACTGCGTCGCGCTCGCCATCGCGCGCCAGGCTGAAAATCGGCACGGTGGCCTGCACCACCTGGCCAACCTCGGCCTGACGCGCGGTAATCACCCCCGGCGCGTCGGCGACCAACGCGGTGTAGCCCAGTTGTTCACGGGCGTTGGCCAGTTGCGCCTGGGCCGCCGTCAGGGCGCTTTGGCTGCTGCGCAAGGCGGCTTGGGCGGAATCGAACTCGCTCTGGCTGGTGTAGCCCTTGGGCAGGAGTTTTTGCTGGCGAACGAAAGCGGCGGCGGTCTGTTTGACTCGGGCCTGTTCGGCAACGACCTGCGCCTGAGCCGAGTCGACGCTGGTTTGCAGGTCCTTGGGATCGAGCTTGGCCAGCACTTGTTTGGCCGATACCCGATCACCGACATCGACTGTACGCTGGATGATCTTGCCGGCAACGCGGAACGACAGGTCGGTCTGGACCCGTGCCTGAACATCACCGGTCAGGGTCACCGTCGCCGCGTAATCCGCCGATTTGACCTCTTGCACGAACACCCGAGGGCGGTCCTTCTCGACCGGTTTTTTATCGCCACAGGCGCTCAGCAGGACAAGGAGGCTCAGGCCAACCACTGTTTTCAATCCGGGACCTACCATGCAGACTCCTTTGCGTTGTACGTTCGTGCCAATGGCGATACGACTGTGAGCTTAGAACAGGGTTCCAAGGGTGCGCCTCACGGTTAAAAATAAAGCCTGGCGCACGATGACGTCGACAATAAGGCAGAATCGCGCACCACGCAGCAGGAAGCTTCCCATGCTCAAAACCCTCGCGGTGGCCAATTACCGCTCGATCAATAAATTGGTGATTCCGCTGGGCAGGTTGAACCTGATCACCGGCCCCAACGGCAGCGGCAAATCCAACCTCTACCGCGCGCTGCGCCTGCTGGCGGAAACCGCTCAGGGCGGCGTGGTCAATGCGTTGGCCCGCGAGGGTGGGCTGGATTCGACCTTCTGGGCCGGGCCGGAAAACATCAGCCGACGGATGCGAAACGGCGAAGTGCCGATCGAAGCGACCGTGCGCCACGGCGTCAAACGCCCGCGCCTGGGCTTTGCCGGGGAGGATTTCAGCTATTCGATTGCCTTGGGCCTGCCGGCACCGACGCGCTCGTACTTTGCCCTGGACCCGGAGTGCAATTGCATTGTGCTGGAGAGGAACTTGGGCCAGACCGGGATTGTCGGGCAGCGGATGCTGGATGAGCCGGCGTGGTATTGGCCGGATTGATTGGCTGGGTTTAGATCCACCCCCTCACCCTAGCCCTCTCCCCGAGGGGCGAGGGGACTGACCGAATTGTACTTTCGAGTTTCATCGACCTGAAAGTCCGAGTCGAACTCAGGTTCTGAAAGGCCCCAATCTGCTCCCTTTCCCCCTTTCCCCCTCTCCCCCGTGGGGAGAGGGCTGGGGTGAGGGGTGGTTTCCAGCCTCACCGAATAATCAGCAGATCACCCCTGCCACTTCCCACCCTCGACAATCACGCTCTCAGGCTTGGTGTCATCGCTCAGCTCTTTGCGCACATATTGGTCATACAGTTTGAGCAAAAACTTCTCTTCACCCAGCTTCGCCAACTCGACATTCACCCAATCACGCAGCTCGATATTGCCCTTCTTCACCGCCGGCGCAATCGGTGCTTCAGCGCCCAAGGTCTGGGTCAGCACGCGATAGCCAGGGTTCTGCTTCGCCCAGCTGAACAGCACCAGATTGTCCTGCGCATACGCATCGCCGCGCCCATTGGCCAACGCTTGCAGAGATTCAGAGTTTTTCTCGAACTTGAGCAGTTTCCAGTCCGGATGATTCTTGGTCAGCCAGATATCGGCCGTAGTGCCGGTGGTGACGATGGTGGTGCGAGTCGCCAGGTCATCAAGGTTTTTCACCGAACTGGCCTGCGGCACCAACGCCTGCACCGCCACCTTGAGGTTCGGGTTGGTAAATTCCACCGCTTCCTTACGCTCCGGGGTAACGGTCATGTTGGCCAGAATCAGATCGACCTTGTCGCTTTGCAGGAACGGAATCCGGCTCGCCGGTTCTACCGCGACGAACTCGACCTTGTTCTCATCGCCCAGCAGATCTTTGGCGAATTGACGGCCGATGTCGGTATCGAAACCGACATAACGCCCGGCTTCATTGACGAAGCCAAATGGCGGTTTATCGGTGAAGACACCGACGATCAGCTTGTCCCGTGCTTTGATTTTTTCCAGATAACTGACACTGGTGGCCGCCGGTTTGGCGGGTTCATCGGTTTTGTTGCAACCGGCCAGCAACGCGAGGCCGAGCAGCGGGAGTAGCGGGAGTAGCAGCAGAGAAGTCTTGGCAGTTTTCATAGCAGTTCCAGTTCCTTTGTTTGAGTCGTTTTGGGTAGTGCGGCGACGTAGGAGAACTTCTCCAGGAACTGCTGCGCTCGTGCGGTTTGCGGGTTCGTAAAGAAAATCTCGGGAGGGTTTTGCTCAAGGATTCGCCCGGCATCCATGAACACAATGCGGTCAGCCACGGCACGGGCGAAGGCCATTTCGTGGGTGACGATCAACAGGGTCATGCCCTCGCGGGCCAGGCCCTGGATGACTTCCAGCACTTCCTTGACCATTTCCGGGTCGAGGGCGGCGGTGACTTCATCGAACAACATGACGTTCGGGTTCATGCACAGCGAGCGGACGATGGCGATGCGTTGCTGCTGGCCACCGGAGAGCTGACGCGGGAAGGCATCGCGCTTGTCCAATAGGCCCACGCGCTCAAGCAACGCTTCAGCCTGGGCACGGGCCTCGCGGCGGTCGCGCTTCTGCACTTTGAGCGGGCCGAGCAGCAGGTTGTCGAGCACGCTCATGTGCGGAAACAGGTGATAACTCTGGAACACCATGCCGATCTGCTGCCGTACTTCGCTCCAGTCGGTGCCCTTGTCCAACAACTCGCGGCCGGCAAAATTCAAGCTGCCGCTGTGGGCGACTTCAAGACCGTTGAGGCAGCGCAGCAAGGTGCTTTTACCGCAGCCGCTGGGGCCGAGGATGACGATCACTTCGCCTGACTTCACGTGCAGGTCGATGCCGTTGAGCACTTGCTGCTCGCCGAAAAACTTGTTGAAACCCTTGAACTCGATCAATGCGCTCATGCTTGCGTCCAGCGCCGCTCCAGCACGCGCGAGGCGGCTGAAAGCGGGTAGCAGATGAAAAAGAAAAACAGGAACAGTGCGCCGTAGATCAGCACTGATTCGTAGGTGCGTTCGATGATCTGCTGACCGACCTTGATCACGTCGACCACGCCAATCAGCACCGCCAGGGAGCTGGTCTTGATGATCCGCGTGTAGACGTTGATGGTCGGTGGCGTCATGCGTTTCAGCGCTTGTGGCAGCAGCACGTAGCCGTAGAGTTGCGGACCGTTCAGGCCGATCGACAGCCCCGCCTCACGCTGACCACGCGGCAACGAATGCAACGCACCGCGCACCACTTCGCCGACTTCGCTGGCTCCCCACAACGACAACACCAGCACTGCGCACCAGAAGCTCGGAATGCTCAGGCCGAAGAAAATCGGCAGACCGAAGAACAGCAAATACAGCCAGACCAGCACTGGGATCGCCCGGAACAGTTCCAGATAAACGCGCAGGATTGCGTTCAGCCATTTCGAATTCAGCGTGCGCAAAACGCCATAGAGCACGCCGCCAACGGTGCTGATGGCGATGCTCAGAAAAGAGATCGATAGGGTTTGCGCAGCGCCCTTGCCCAGTTGCGGCAATGACACCCAGAGCAACTCAAGACCCGAACTGGCCATGCTGGAGCCTCCTTTCCAGACGGCTGAGCAGCAGCGACAGCGGTAGAAACAGCAGCACGCAAATCAGCGTCAGCACGGCGAGCATTTCGTAGGTTTTGTAGTAGAGCGCGATGTAGCTCTTGGTGGTGTAGAGAATCTCCGGTACCGCCACTGCCGAGACCACGGTGGTCTCCTTGAGCAGGAAAATGAAATTGGCGAACAGCGACGGCAGGCTGAGAATGCCGGCTTGCGGCAGGATCACGTAGCGCAGCAATTGCCCGTGGGACAGGCCGATGGAGCGGCCGGACTCGAGCTGCGCCTGGGGCACCGCGTCGACGCCGGCACGCAGCACTTCGGTGAGGTAGGCGCCGCCGAGGAAGGTCATGGTGATGATCGCCGCCGCAAAGCCCGAGACCTTGATGCCCAGTGCCGGCAAGGCGAAGTAGACGAAGAACAGCTGAATCAACAGCGGCGTGTTGCGCGCCAGCTCCACATACAGCCCGACCAGGCGCTGCAAGTAAGGTGTGCGGAACACCAGAATCGTCGCGTTGATCAGCGCCACCAGCAGCGATGTGCCGATAGCGATGAAGCCGACCTGCAGCGTCACGCCCACGGCGTTAAGAAACGCCGGCAGGGTGCTGAGGATAAATGCGTAATCGAAGTTCATTGAACATCCTGGACGCCGCAGGGTAAGCGACGGTGGTGCAGTCCATGGGCAGTGGATAACTACCCGGCAGGCACCGACTTTAAAGGTATAAAAAGAAGAATTTAAATACCGATAAAGCATATTGATATCACGCAAAAAACTATCCTCCGCATTTGCTGTGGCGGCGGAAGACGACTATTTTTCTTTGCGCTGTAGGAAGGATCTTTTTTTCAGAATCCCCCTCCAAGGATGCACAGCTTTTGGCCAGACTCCCCGGCCGAACCATCACAAGGAAGAGAAAATGGCTGACGCAAAAGTGCCACAGCGGCTGGATCCGCAGGACATCGTGAAGTTGTTGATGGCGTTGCGCAGGGCGTTGAAGGCCGGGGTGGCCTGAAACCTTAAAGCAAAAGATCGCAGCCTCGTTTCACTCGACAGCTCCTACAGGGCAACACATTCCAATGTAGGAGCTGTCGAGTGAAACGAGGCTGCGATCTTTTGATCCTGGCGCAATAAAAAACGCCGACGCTATTACCAGCCGTCGGCGTTGAAACCTTGAAGGGGTTTACCTCGCGAATCAGAACGCCGGCAATACCGCGCCGCTGTACTTCTTCTCGATGAATGCTTTCACTTCAGGACTGGTCAAAGCCTTGGCCAGTTTCTGGATGGCAACGCTGTCCTTGTTGTCCGGACGAGCCACCAGGAAGTTCACGTAAGGCGAATCTGCACCTTCGATCACCAGCGCGTCTTTAGCCGGGTTCAGACCTGCTTCCAGCGCGTAGTTGGTGTTGATCATGTCCAGGTCGACCTGGTCCAGAACACGCGGCAGCATGGCCGACTCCAGTTCCTTGAACTTGAAGTTGTGCGGGTTCTTGGCGATGTCTTTAGGGGTGGCCAGAGCGTTTTTCGGGTCCTTCAACTCGATCAGGCCAGCCTTCTGCAGCAGGATCAGGGCACGGCCGCTATTGCTGCCTTCGTTGGGGATAGCGATAGTCGCGCCATCTTTCAGCTCAGCCAGGGTTTTGACTTTCTTCGAGTAGCCGCCGAACGGTTCGACGTGTACGCCGATCACGGTCACCAGGTGGGTGCCTTTGCCTTCGTTGAAGCTTTTCAGGTACGGCAGGGTCTGGAAGTAGTTGGCGTCCAGACGCTTCTGGTCAACTTGCACGTTCGGCTGAACGTAGTCGGTGAAGACTTTGATTTCCAGGTCCACGCCTTCTTTGGCGAGGGTGGGTTTGATCAGTTCCAGAATCTCGGCGTGTGGAACCGGGGTCGCCGCAACCACCAGTTTCTCGCCAGCCTGGGCCAGGCCCGCGGTCAGGGCAGCCGCCAATGCGGTGAACAACAGAACCTTTTTCATGCAGTGTCCTTATCGAAAATCACGGTCGTCATCGACGACGGCTTGTTTAGTACGAGTGCCAGTGAAGTGCTATCGCTGGCGTGACGCGGACAATACCGGGATTTTTTATTCCCGAACAATATCTTTTATTCACTTTCATATTCCATTTTGTTCATACAGATCGCTACAGCGTCTGCGTCAGGCTTTCGAGCAAATGCTTGAGTGCGGATCGCTCGGCAGCGCTGCCGTTTTTGATCGTTTGAGCCACTTGCCGCTCGATCTGCGCCAGTGAGGTGGGCGCTTCAGGCAGATTCAAATGCTCCGGCAAAATCTCATCGCCGGTGCTGACCAGCAACGCAAAGTGAATAACGTTCTCCAGCTCCCGGGTGTTGCCCGGCCAACTGTGTTGCTCTAACAAATGCTGCGCGGCTTCGCTGATCAGCGGCACCGGCAGGTCCAGGCGCTGGCTATAGATGCCGAGGAAATATTCGGACAGCGACAGAATATCGCCCACCCGTTCGCGCAAGGCCGGCAGTTCGAGCTGGCCCTCGCTGAGGTAGTGGTAGAGCCGCTCATGGAATTTTCCGGCGGCCACTGCTTGGGCCAGGTCGATACTGGTCGCGGCGACCAGGCGCACGTCCACCGGGCTCGGTTGGTGAGCGCCGACCCGAGTGACTTCGTGGTTTTCCAGCGCCGCGAGCAATTTGATCTGGATCGGTAGCGGCAAGTCGCCGATCTCATCCAGGTAGAGCGTCCCGCCGTTGGCAGAACCGAACCAACCCGCACGACTGCTGGCCGAACCGCTGTAACTGCCGGCGGCATAGCCGAACAATTCAGCATCGGCGTAAGTCGGACTGATTGCGCCGCAGTTGACCGAGACGAACAACCCGCCGCGATCACTCGCGCGATGGATGTGCCGCGCGAGCAACTCCTTGCCGCTGCCGGTTTCGCCACGGATCAACACCGAGATCGAGCGCGGTGCCAATAGCTCCAGCTCCTGGCGTAACTGACGCGAACGCGGATCGACAAACACCAGCGCCTTGGCGCGAATGCTCAGGGGACTTTTTTCTGCATCGGGGAAGGTCAGCAGCGGCTGACCGAAGGCTTCAAAACTCATGGCAGACTCCCGCCCTAAACCGCCGGGAGACGGGGGGCGTGTTTTAAAAAACAAAAGCAAAAAAGAAAAGGTTAAGCACGTCGCAGAGCGTGGTGTTCCATTCGGTTTTGCAGCCGATAGAGATACGCAAACCCCTGCTCCCAGCGTTGGTGACCGGACTTCACGTTGATGTGCCCGGCACCCGACAAAATCCCCGCCTCGGCGCCCCAGTGACGTGCCAGTTCCAATGCACGCGGTGTGCTGACGGCGCTGTCGTTGTCGGAGCTGACAACCTGACTCGGGAACGGCAGCAGGTTGGTTGGAATCGGTGCGAAATTGCGCAGGGCCGGTGCGCAGGCCGGACGCTCGACGTCCGCGGGGGCGACCAGCAAGGCGCCGCGAACCTGACGCAAAAACTGCACGGGCGCCGTGGCCGCCCAATGCGCGACAGTGATGCAACCCAGGCTATGGGCGATCAGGATCACCGGCGTGCTGTCAGCGGCAATCGCCTCAGCCAGTGCCGCGACCCAGTCTTCACGACGCGGCGTCAGCCAGTCGGCCTGCTCCACCCGCGCACTGTTCGGCAGGCTGTTCTGCCAATGGCTTTGCCAATGATCTTCTGGCGATCCTTGCCAGCCCGGCACAATCAGGTAGCGAATTGATTCGTTGCGCATGGGGGGAGCTCTCCTGCTGCGTGTCTGTTCTTGGGCAAGTATAGGGAGGAGAGTTATATTCGTTAAGGAATAAGAAGCTATTTATTAAGACCTATAAAGAATATGCAGCAGTTTGGTACAGACAAAAAAAGGGGCCGCACCCTGCCAAGGAGACGGCCCCGGAAACTCAAAATCTGTAAGCGCGATCAACATCACTGGATGCGATGATTGGCTGAAACGGTTATCTAATAAAGGAATATTTAATTACTTTGATAGGCCGAAATCGCATATACCAATCACTCCTTGCGTCACAACTTAGCGCCCCTTTGGGTCAAATTGATGACCAACGTTTTGAGCTCCCGAGTACATCCACTAAACCTGAGCGGCACGAACCTCCTGCGCCTCTGCTGTTTCCGTGCGCACAAATCGGTTCGCCCGCCCAAACGTCCCGAAATCATTGAACCGCACACCCATCTCGCGCATCACCTTATGCGCCACTGGCACGGTCATCTGACGGATGTAAAACGGTTCCTTCACCACAAAATGATGAATCCCGTGAGTGCTGCCGAAGTTGAAGCAGAACGCCTGCAACGGCCACATCCACCAAGGGTTGAGCACCTGAGTCTGCTGAATCACGTTGCCCGGCTCCACGTCACCGTAGTAGTGCATGTTCGAGCTGACGAAATGCAGGCAAAAGGTACGCAACACGTTCGGCCCGATGATCACCACGGCAGCGATGTCGATGAGCTGCATCACCGACAGCGTGGTCGCCGACCATTCGATCGACGTACCCATCAGATAGGCGATGCCATTGGCCGCATGGAAGCCCAGGAACATGTACCAGGCGCCCCAATGCACCAGCGCCAGTGGCGCGTAGACCTTCAGCGCGCGCTTGATGATGCTGATCTTGTGAGCCCAGGTCTTGGCCCGCAGCATACGAATGAACGCCGACATCACGTTGTCGCCGACCATCAACAGCCGCGCAAAACCCCAGGGTTCGCCGTTGGTGATGGCGCGCTCTTCCATGTCGGATTCTGTGCCGGAGACTTTGTGGTGATTGAGGTGCAGATGCCGACGAATCCACGGATTGATCGTGCTCGGCCGCGCCAGCCACACCAGTCCCATCATCAGATTGTGCGGCACGCGCTGCTTGCGAAAGTACATGCTATGGATCAGGTCGTGTTCCAGCTCGTGGGTCAGCGAGGCAAAAAATGCGTTGAGCAACAGGCATGCCCACCACGCCATGTGCCCGGTCATGTAGAGCGTCGCCGAGCCAATCATGCCGACCAGCGCGAAGGCCAGAATGCCCGCGCCCAGGGCGTCCTGATGGTTGAGAATCGGGTAGCGCTGACGCAGTTCGACCCCCTTGGCCAGCACCACTTGGCGAATATGCGCTGATCGCTGAGCTGCATTCAGTCGCTGGGGACTTGCAGAAGTACCGTGCATGCTTCCATCCTCTGGTTATTGATGTTCGCATCCTGCCTTGTGAACCCTCGCAAAGCGGTAGCCGTGAACGCCAACCTGTTGACCGGAAGCGCCAATCAGCATGACTGAACCAACCTCCCTCGCCAGCTGGACCCGCGCCCTGCGCAAGCAACTCGATGCGCTGGGCCTCGACAGCACCGCCCTGTGCCAACAGGCGGGGCTCGACCCGCGACTGATGGACGACCCGAACGCCCGTTACCCGTTGTCCGGCACCACGCGCCTGTGGGAAATCGCGGTGCAAGTCAGCGGCGACCCGGCGATTGGTTTGCGGGTATCGCGCTTCGTCAGCCCCACCACGTTTCACGCACTCGGCTATGCGCTGGTGGCCAGCGGCAGTCTGCGAGAAGTGTTCGAGCGCATCGTGCGTTATCACCAGGTGGTCAGTGATGCCCTGGACCTGGAACTGACCCGCACCGAGGACCGCTACCGCTTCCGCCTGAAGATCCCGCCAGGCAATCCGGCCCCGGCCTTCGAAGCCATCGACGCCTTCACAGCGATTTACGTACGCACCTGCCGCAATCGCCTGGGCCGCGATTACGCCCCGCTGGCGGTGTACTTGCGTCGCCCGGAACCGGCGGACCCGCATCAATGGCACAAAGTCTTCCGTTCACCGGTGTACTTCGCCGCCGATGAAGACCGACTGGAATTCGCCGTCGTGGACTTCGACAGCCACCTGGACGACGCCAACCCGGAACTGGCCGAGCACAACGAAGCCGTGCTCAAACGCACCCTCGCCCAACTCAAACCCCTGACCTGGGAACGCAAGGTTCGCGACGCCATTGAGGAGCAATTGCCGGAAGGTGAGCCCAGCGCCGAACACATCGCCCAGGCCCTGCACCTGAGTTTGCGCAGCCTGCAACGGCATCTGGCGGACGAGGGTTGCCGGTTCGATACGTTGCTCAACGAGAGTCGCGAGAACCTGGCGCTGCTGCATTTACGCGATCCGCAATGCTCATTGAGCGAGATCAGCTATCTGCTGGGATTTGCGGACACGAGCAGCTTCAGCCGCGCATTCAAGCGCTGGACCGGGATGACACCGGGGCAGTTTCGGGATGGGTTGCGGTGATCAGCTTTTGACCAAGCTGCGCGCTATGCCTGATGTCCACTGCTCGATCATCGCTTCGCCAACCATGGCAAAGGCGCCATTTTCCCTGATGTAATCAACCATTTCCGCCTTCGCGACATCCATTCCATGAGTGACTTGCTGCAGCAGTTCATTGCACCGTCCCTCGGTCAGGTTGCAAGCCGACCGACCAAAACGCATCAGCATTTTGTATTTGGGCCACGCCTTTGATCCGCCTAACAGCAACGCCATACTGTCGGCCTTGATGTAGACCGAAGTCGTGACGATGTCGTAGGCCGGAGCCAGTCTGATTTGCGCATCAGCACCACAATGTTCGTACAGCACACCGAAGTTCTTGAGGTGAGCATCGCCATTCTTCAGAGCGGATGACAACGCCACTATTTTGAAAAAAGACTCAAGGGCGTCGTTGAGCAACGGCGGGGAGACAAACTCCTTGATCTGCCTCGCGGCACCTTCGTACGAACCATCGTATTTGGCCTTCGAAGGCCAGGCATTGAGCACACAGAAATCCTCAAAGCCCAGATAACCTCTTTCATTCAGATCGAAACGTTCGACGACCAGAAATTTACCGTGATCGCTCAGTTCGAAAACCGGCACTTCAAGACCCGAATGCAGCGCAGCCCTCATGCAGAAGTATTCGTTGGCAGCGAGTTCCGGGGATTCCTCTGGCCGAAACGATTTGACCAGATGCGTTGCCCCGCGATGGGTCAATCGGTCGACAGTTGTCGCACTGTCACGGATAAGCACCTTCGGCTGCACACCGGAAACGCCCGAATATTGGCCATAGGTGTGCAGCAGATCTTCGAACAAACCTTGTGCACCGTCATGAACCAGCAGATCCGCGAGACTGGTTTCAGGTAGCCGGTCACTTGCCTCTTGCGCGTTTTTAATCCCCACTCGCCCAAGCTGGTGCGGGCCGACGATCGCCAGCATCGCGAAGTCGTCAAACCCTCGAATCGCTTTGCTGAAGCGACGAGTCAATTCATCGCGCAGTGCGCCTTCCGGTAGATTCATTTCAAAAACCGGCGGTACACCTCGCTCCCACGTGTAGCTCTCGAGACGAGCAGGCATGGTCAACGAGACGGCGTTTTCTTCCAGCGCGTCTTCGGCGTAGGCAAACACTGAATCAATGCGAGACTGACCACGGCCGAGGGTTCCGACCGTTGTGCCGGAAACACTGATGTGCAGCCGGTCCTTTTCCTGCTGCTCACCCATGGAAGTTCACCTTTTTGAGGGTGCCCAATGTTGGACGCGTCGACCGCCGCGGCACGGCCGTCAGTTCGTACCCGAAGCCATTGAGGATCGCTTCAACCTTGCGCAGGCCAATTTCGGAAATGGTGTTGTTCTCGATACCCGAAATCGTGGAACGGCTCATGCCGTACTGCTTTGCCAGGTCTTGTTGAGACATCTTTCGCTCTTTGCGCAGCAACCTGATCAGTTCGCCGAGGTTTTCCATCCCGCCCACCTGCATCATATACAGTGCATATTTATTGAAACAATCTATTTGCATTGTATTTAATGCATAACCAGGTCGAAGTCTAGCTCATTGATTGATCGGACCCGGTCTCAGCGCCCCCGATCCCGCCGCAACAATTTGCGCACTCGCTTCACCAGTTCACTCACGGCAAACGGCTTGAGCAGGTAATCATCTTCATGCAACTCCAGATCGCGCAGGCGATCCTCGATGCCGTCCTTGGTGGTCAGGAACAGCACCGGCGTATCGCCGAGCTTGCGGATCTGCTGCAGCAACTGCCAGCCATTGAGCCCGGGCAGCATCACGTCGAGGATGATCAGCTCGTATTCGCCAGACTCGATGAAACGACGGCCGTCCATACCGTTGACCGCCACATCGACTGAGTAACTTGCCTCGTTCAGACCTTTAGCCAGGAGCTTGGCGGTTTCAGGTTCGTCTTCCACTAACAGCACACGCATGGCACACCTCGATTGTCGTCATCACAGGCTAGGCGCCTTCGCGCCCAAAGCCCACCACTAACGCCGGGTTTTAGATAATCGCCAACATCCGCAATCTTTGCGCATCCAGAATCTCGATCTCGCCGTACTTGAGATTCACAATCCCCTGCCCCTGCAAGTCCTTGAGAATCTGGTTGGTGGTCTGGCGCGACAGCGACAGCATCGACGCCAATTGTTCCTGTGGCAGCTGCAATACACTGCGTGGCGGGTCGATCTCGCCATAACCCTCGGCGATCATCAGCAAACGATGAGCCAGTCGAGCGGCGGCTGGCATGAGGCTCAGCTGTTCGAGATTGATGAAGGTCAGGCGTAGTTTCTGGCTCATCAGCAACGCCAGTTGCCGCCAGTACGCCGGTTGCTCATCAAGCAATGTCAGCAGCGCGGTTTGCGGGATGTGCAACAGGACGCAATGACCCAGACCGAACGCATCATGAGTGCGCGGCTGGCCATCAAACAGGCAGATTTCGCCGAACCAGTGGGGCGACTCCACCAGGCTCAACAGCGCCTCCTTGCCCTGCTCGCTCACTGCGCCGATGCGCACCGAACCTTCGAGCACCGCGTACAGCCCGCACGGTGGATCGCCGCGCTTGAACAGCCGCTGGCCCGGCGACAAGCGCCGCACTTTGGCGGCGGCCAGCAGACTATCCTGTAAAGGAACAGGTAAATGGCTGAACCACTGCCCTTTATCCAGCCGCGAACGCCAAACCTGCATGTCCATGAAAACTCCTGGAGATTGTCGCCTGCCTGACAGAGCGAAATGTGGACCCGGGGCATGATCCATCACCCAACAGGAGGAACAACAATGAAAAGCCTCGTCGACCATCTCAGTCAATACGCCGCCTACCACCGTGACCCGCGCAATATTGCCAGCCACTTTATCGGTATTCCGCTGATCGTTGTCGCGGTTGCAGTGCTGCTGTCACGGCCCGAGTGGCCGCTGGCCGGGGTTTGGGTGTCACCGGCCGTGCTCTTGGCGCTGGCTTCGGCGTGGTTTTATCTGCGATTGGAGTTACGGCTGGGCGTGCTGATGACGGTGTTGCTGGGCCTTTGCATCTGGCTGGGTCATGTGCTCGCGCAGCAGAGCACGCTGGTCTGGCTGGCGAGCGGCATCGGGATGTTTGTGGTGGGTTGGGCGATTCAATTTGTCGGTCATCACTACGAAGGACGCAAACCGGCGTTTGTCGATGATGTGACGGGGTTGATTGTCGGGCCGTTGTTTGTGGTGGTTGAGTTGGCGTTTTTGCTGGGGTTGCGGCATGACCTGAAAGAGCAGATCGAGGCGCGGGTGGGTGGTGTGCGTTTGCGTCAGAAAAATGCTGCGGCGTAGGACGCCTTCGCGAGCAGGCTCGCTCCCACAGGGGAATTGTGAACGACACAAATCACTGTGGGAGCGAGCTTGCTCGCGATGCTTTTAGATGTTGGCGAGTTTCTGCCAGACCTTCGGCTTGAAGAACAGCGTCTCGCCCTTCGCCAACCCGATCAGGCTGTCGTGATCTTTCACCACTTCAGCTTCGATCAATTCGCTCTGGCCTTCGACCTTCAGCGTCACCCGTGTCGTCGCGCCCAACGGACGAATATCCCGCACCTCGGCCGCGTGGTGATCCTCCAGCTCATGACGCGACAGCGACACTTCGTGAGGACGGAACAGCACATGGTTGTCTTCACCCAGATGCAACCGGTTCGAGTCACCCAGGAAGTGATAAACGAAATCGCTGGCCGGGTTCTCGTAGACGTCGCCCGGTGAGCCGATCTGCTCGATCACGCCCTTGTTCATCACCACGATGCGGTCGGCGACTTCCATCGCTTCTTCCTGGTCGTGAGTCACGAACACCGAGGTCAGGTTGATGTCTTCGTGCAGCCGCGCCAACCAGCGACGCAGTTCTTTACGGACCTTGGCGTCGAGGGCGCCGAAGGGTTCGTCGAGCAGCAGGACTTTCGGTTCAACCGCCAAGGCACGAGCCAAGGCAATACGTTGACGCTGACCGCCGGAGAGTTGTTCCGGGTAGCGATCCGACAGCCAATCCAGTTGCACCATGTTCAGCAACTCGTGGACTTTCACCGCGATCTGGCTTTCGCTCGGGCGCTGGTTTTTCGGCTTCATGCGCAGGCCGAATGCGACGTTGTCGAACACGGTCATGTGGCGGAACAGCGCGTAGTGCTGGAACACGAAACCGACGTTGCGATCACGCACATCATGGCCGGAGACGTCTTCACCGTGGAACACGATGTTGCCCTTATCCGGGGTTTCCAGACCGGCGATGATCCGCAGCAGGGTGGTCTTGCCGCAGCCAGACGGGCCGAGCAGCGCCACGAGTTCGCCGCTTTGAATGTCCAGGCTGATGTTGTCCAGCGCCTTGAACGCGTGAAAATTCTTGCTGACGTTACGCACTTCGATCGACATGACTTATTCCTCCGCGGCGCTGGCGCGCAGGCGGTTAATACGGTTTTCGCTCCACTGCTTGAGCAGCAGGATGAAGAGCGCCAGGATCAGCAACAGGCTCGCCACGGCGAACGCGGCCACGTGGTTGTATTCGTTGTAGAGGATCTCGACGTGCAGCGGCAGGGTGTTGGTTACCCCGCGAATGTGCCCGGAAACCACCGACACCGCACCGAACTCACCCATGGCCCGCGCCGTACACAGCACCACGCCGTAGATCAGGCCCCATTTGATGTTGGGAACGGTGACGTGCCAGAACATCTGCCAGCCATTGGCCCCGAGCAGGCGCGCGGCCTCTTCTTCCTGTGTGCCTTGTTCCTGCATCAACGGGATCAGCTCGCGCGCCACAAACGGCACGGTGACGAAGATCGTCGCCAGCACGATGCCCGGCAAGGCGAAGACGATCTGGATGTCATGGTCCTGCAACCACGGACCAAACAGGCCCTGAGCACCGAACATCAGCACGTAGACCAGACCGGCGATTACCGGCGAAACCGAGAACGGCAAGTCGATCAACGTGACCAACATACTCTTGCCGCGGAACGAGTATTTACTCACGCACCACGCGGCGCTGACGCCGAACACCAGGTTCAGCGGCACTGAAATCAGCACGGCGATCACCGTGAGTTTCAGGGCCGACAAAGCGTCGGGTTCGAAGATCGCGGTGAAGAACGCGCCGAGGCCATTTTTCAGCCCCTGGGACACTACGATGAACAGTGGCAGCAACAGAAACAGCGCAAAGACCAACCAGCCAAGGCTGATCAGGATTCGCCGCGAAGTGGCACTGCCACGGCGGGCGGCGTTGGCCGAGGAAGCGGCGCTAATAGACGATTGGGACATTTTCGCGCCTCCTTATGGGGTTTCGATGCGCCGCTGCAGCAAGTTGATCAGCAGCAACAGGACGAAGGAAACCACCAGCATCAGTACACCAATGGACGTGGCGCCGGTGTAATCGTATTGGTCGAGTTTGACCATGATCAGCAGCGGCAGGATCTCGGTTTTCATCGGCATGTTGCCGGCTATGAAAATCACCGAACCGTACTCGCCGACCCCGCGGGCAAAGGCCAACGCGAAACCGGTCAGCCACGCCGGCAACAACGCAGGCACCAGAATGTAGCGGAAAACCTGTAGCGGTTTCGCACCCAGGCACGCCGCCGCTTCTTCCACTTCACGCGGGATATCAGCCAATACCGGCTGTACGGTACGTACTACGAATGGAAGTGTCACAAAAGTGAGGGCAAGGGTGATGCCGAGGGGGGTATACGCGATCTTGAAACCCAGGTCCGCTGCAAACTGACCCACCAAACCGGTGGGGGTGTACAACGCAGTCAGTGCGATACCGGCCACCGCAGTGGGCAGCGCGAAGGGCAAGTCGATCATCGCGTCGATGACTTTGCGTCCCGGGAAGGTATAGCGCACCAGCACCCAGGCCAGCAGCGTGCCGATGATGCCGTTGATGATCGCGGCATAGAGCGCGGTGCCGAAGCTGAGCTTCAACGCCGCCAGCACCCGTGGCGCCGAGATAATCGCCCAGAACTGGTCCCAGGTGAGTTGAGCGGCATGCACGAACATCGCCGCCAGTGGAATGAGCACAATCAGGCTGAGGTACACCAAGGTGTAGCCCAGCGTCAGCCCGAAGCCGGGTATGACGGGGGAGATACGACGCGACATAAAAGTCCTTGGTTGAGAACGCGCAAAGCCCCGAACGTAAATCCGGGGCTCGTTTATGGCTTATTTCAGGTTATTGCGCCTGATAAATCTGGTCGAACACGCCACCGTCGTTGAAGAATTTCGGTTGAGCGGTTTTCCAGCCGCCGAAGTCCTTGTCGATGGTCACCAGGTCCAGTGTCGGGAACTGTTTGGCGTACTTGGCGGCAACATCCTTGTCACGTGGACGATAGAAGTTCTTTGCCGCGATTTCCTGGCCGGCCGGGCTGTACAGGTGCTTGAGGTACGCGTCGGCGATCTCGGTGTTGCCCTTTTTCTCGGCGTTCTTGTCGACCACGGCTACCGGCGGTTCGGCGAGGATCGACAGCGAAGGCACGACAATGTCGAACTTGTCAGCGCCGCCGTCTTCTTTCAGGGCCAGGAAGGCTTCGTTTTCCCAGGCCAGCAACACGTCGCCCTGACCGTTGTTGACGAAGGTAATGGTCGAACCGCGAGCACCGGTGTCCAGCACAGGAACGTGTTTGAACAGGGTTTGCACGTATTCCTTGGCTTTCGCTTCGTTGCCGCCGTTGGCTTTCAGGCCATAGGCCCACGCCGCGAGGAAGTTCCAGCGAGCGCCGCCGGAGGTTTTCGGGTTCGGGGTGATGACTTCCACGCCGTTTTTGGTCAGGTCGCCCCAGTCCTTGATGCCTTTAGGGTTGCCCTTGCGCACCAGGAACACGATGGTCGAGGTGTAAGGCGTGCTCGCTTCCGGCAAACGCTTCTGCCAATCCGCCGGCAGGGTCTTGCCGAGTTTGGCGATTTCGTCGATGTCACCGGCCAGGGCCAAGGTCACCACGTCGGCACGCAGACCGTCGATCACCGCCCGGCCCTGCTTGCCTGAACCACCGTGGGACTGCTGGATTTTCACGCTGTCGCCGGCGTGGTCTTTCTGCCAGAACTTGACGAATTCGGCGTTGTAGTCCTGATACAGCTCGCGAGTCGGGTCGTACGACACGTTGAGCAGTTCGTAATCCTTGGCAACCGCGGAACCAGCAAAAAGGGCACTGGCCAGGGCGGCCAAAGCGAAATGACGAATCGACGACATGGTGAAAGCTCCTGGAATTCTGATTGTGTTGGCTTTTTCTTATGGTGTGCTGGTATCGGGTTGCCGGTTTTTAACTCGGTTTGTTGCTTGGATTCTGCAACCGGAATTTCTCTTTGCGTTCGATCTGGACCACCTGGGCGTTGTGCACGGTAATTTCCACTGCGCCAAAACGCAGATCGCGCAAGGCGCTCTGGATCTCACGCAAAATGGTTGCTTCGTCCTGGCCGTCAACGCTACGTAGGGATGCGCTCATGGTGCTGCTCCTTCAACTAGAGGTTGCCTGGCAGTGGCGAGACTGCTTGCGGCGTGAGACCAATAGTAGATAAGCGCGGATATTCTTAAAAAGACTATTTAAGAATTTTAATATAACCAAAAGACTGATCAGTGCTGGAGAATCTGTGGAGTCCGGTTCCAATCCAGCTGCCCGGCCGGCACCGGTCGTCCAAACCAGTAGCCCTGCCCCAGATCACAGCCGTGTTCGAGCAGGAAACCCGCCTGCTCGACCTGCTCGATCCCCTCGGCATGAACCTGCATCCCCATGCTCTGGGCCAGCGCAATGATCACCCGCACAATCGCCGCGTCATCCTCATCCCACGGCAACCCCGCAACGAAGCCCTGATCGATCTTGAGTTTCTGTACCGGCATCCGCTTGAGGCGCAGCAACGACGAATAGCCTGTACCGAAGTCATCGATGGCCAGTCGCACGCCCAACTCGCGCAATCGGTGCATCTGCTCCAGCGCGACTTCCGGGTCATCCATCACAGCGCTCTCGGTAACTTCCAGCTCCAGACAGGCAGGATCCAGCCCAGTTTCATGCAGCACCTTCGCCACCTGCCCAAACAGCTCACGGCGGGCGAACAGTCGAGAAGAAACATTCACCGCGACAAACGACAACACCACCCCGGCCTGCTGCCACAGGCACATCTGCTCACACGCCTGGCGCATCACCCAGGCATCAATTTCGGCGATCAGACCGGTGCGCTCGGCAATGGGAATGAATTCTGCCGGCGACACCAACCCTCGCTGTGGATGCTCCCAGCGCACCAATGCCTCGACACCGATCAGGCGACTGGTCTTGAGGTCGTGTACCGGCTGGTAATAAACCCGCAACTCCTGCTGCTCCAGCGCACGGCGCAATTCGAATGCAGTCTCGACCCGCTGCTGGGCATGGGCGGTCAATTCTTCGGTATAGAGGGCGTAGCCGTTGCGGCCGGCCCCCTTGGCCTTGAACAGCGCCGAGTCGGAGTTGCGCAACAACTGCTCGGCGCTCAAGGCGTCGCCGGGGAACAGGCTGATGCCGACGCTGATATTGACGAACAACTGATGCCCGTCGATCTGGAACGGCTCTTTGAGGCCATCGATGATCCGCTGAGCCAGCGCCGCCGCGTGCACCATTTGCGGACAGCTTTCAGCCAGCACGGCGAACTCGTCACCGCCAAGGCGCGCCAGGGTGATTCCCGGGCCGACCATCGCTTTCAAACGCTCGGCAACGCCCTTGAGCAACTGGTCCCCAATGCTATGCCCGAGGCTGTCGTTGATCATCTTGAAGTGATCAAGATCGATCATCAGTAACGCGCAGCCGCGCTTGTGGATCTGCGCCGAAGCCAGGGCCTGTTCGGTGCGGTCGGTGAACAACAAGCGGTTGGGCAGATCGGTCAGCGGATCGTAGTGAGCCAGGTGCGTCAGCTCATGTTCGGAGTTCTTGATTGCGCTAATGTCGGAAAACACTGCCACGTAATGGCTGCGCCGCCCCCTCTCGTCGTCAATGACGCGGATAGTCTGCCATTGCGGGTAGATCTCGCCGCTTTTGCGGCGGTTCCAGATTTCACCGCTCCACTCGCCGGTACTGTTGAGTGCCGCGAACATCGCCTGGTAGAACGCCGGCGGGTGATGACCGGACTTGAACAGACTGGGGCGCTGGCCGAGCACCTCCTCGCTCTGATAGCCGGTAATTGCCATGAAGGCCCGGTTTACATGGACGATCAACCCTTTGTTGTCGGTGACCAGCACCCCTTCACGCGTGCAATCGAACACCGCGGCCGCCTGACGCAAACGCTCGCGCTCTTCAGTGCGCTCACGCAATTTTGCGCCGATCCCCAGGCAACGGAACAATCGCGCCCGGGCGAGAAAAATCAAACCGGCACTGAACACCACCCAGGCATAACCGTTGATCAGTTGCCATCGCATTAGCTCAGCGGAGCTATCGAAGAAACTGTTCAATAAATAGCCGCTGAACAGCAGCCAACCTACAGAAACCAGAAGGTAAAGCAGCGCTGCACGCAAAGCATCGCGATAGGTGGCAGACATTCGGCTGTCCATGTCCCTTCAAAAAGGATGGAATTATAGTTTAAAGAAACATCCAGCCACTCTTATCTGAAAGGGCGACTGGTTTTATCTGTGGGCTTAGTGATAATGCAACGGCTGTTATTTTCTTTATCGAGGGCCCAATAGCCTATGTGGTACGAAGGTTTTCTCGGCTTGTCGCCCTGGTCACTGGTGGCAGTCACCCTGCTGATGACCCACGTGACGATCATCGGCGTCACGGTCTATCTGCACCGTTATTCAGCCCATCGCTCGCTCGAGCTGAATGCAGGCCTGAAACATTTCTTCCGCTTCTGGCTGTGGCTGACCACGGCACAGAACACCCGTGAGTGGACCGCTATCCACCGCAAGCACCACGCCAAATGCGAAACCGTCGATGATCCGCACAGCCCGGTCATCAAGGGCTTGTCCACGGTTCTGCGCAAAGGCGCCGAGCTGTACCGTGCCGAGGCGGAAAACCCCGAGACCCTGCGCATCTACGGCAAGAACTGCCCCGAAGACTGGATCGAACGCAACCTGTACAGCCGTTTTCCGCTGCTGGGCGTGGCGATCATGGGCGTCATCGACCTGCTGTTGTTCGGCACCATCGGCATCACCATCTGGGCGATCCAGATGATGTGGATCCCGGTCTGGGCCGCCGGCGTGGTCAATGGCCTGGGCCATGCCATCGGCTACCGCAACTTCGAATGCCGCGATGCGGCGACCAATCTGGTGCCCTGGGGCATCCTGATCGGCGGCGAAGAACTGCATAACAACCATCACACCTACCCTAATTCGGCAAAACTGTCGGTGAAGAAGTGGGAATTCGATCTCGGGTGGGCCTGGATCCAGGTCTTCAGCTTCCTGCGTCTGGCCAAGGTTCAGCGGGTCGCGCCCATCGCCCATCGGGTCGAAGGCAAAGGCAACCTGGACATGGACACCGCCATGGCGATCCTCAACAACCGCTTCCAGATCATGGCCCAGTACCGCAAATTGGTGATCGCGCCGCTGGTCAAACAAGAGCTGGAAAAGGTCGATCACTCGGTCCGTCACCAGTTCCACCGCGCCAAGCGCCTGCTCTCGCGGGAAACCAGCCTGCTGGATGACAAACACCACATTCGCATCCAGACCATGCTCGAGCACAGTCAGGCGCTGAAGGTAATTTACGAGAAACGCCTGGCCTTGCAGCAGATCTGGGTCAAGACCAGCTCAAATGGTCACGACATGCTGGCCGCCATCAAGGATTGGGTACACGAAGCGGAAGTCAGCGGAATTCAATCCCTGCGCGACTTCGCCGATCAGTTGAAAACTTACTCCCTGCGCCCCGCCGCTGTCTGACGCCGTTGATCGGTGCGCCCCGTTCGTGGGCGCACCCTTCGGAACTAAGCTCCAAATCCCCTATCTCAAAGACACTTCGCCATCCAGGCGGGCTCTGGTATTGGCCGCTTTCGAACCTCGAGCGGCACACGCCCTTTGAGATTTTGTGTCGATGGTCAATAAAAGCCTGCAAGACTCATCCCTCCCGCAGTGGCCCGAGGCCGCGCAAACCCTGCTGGCGCTAATGCATGCACAAGGCGAAGTGGCGCGCCTGAGCGAACGCGAACAACTGTTCAGCGCTCTGCTGGTGAGCGTCAACGCGGTGCTTTGGGCCTTCGACTGGGAATCCCGTCGGGTGCTCTATGTCAGCCCTGCGTATGAACGGATTTTCGGCCGCTCCGCAGGCTTGTTGCTGTCCGACTACAACCAATGGCGCGACAGCATTTACCCCGACGATCTGGACTATGCCGAACGCAGCCTGGCCGAAGTACTGGTCAAAGGCGCCGATGAAGACCGCGAATACCGAATCATTGCCGCCGACGGCCAGGTCCGCTGGCTCAGTGACAAGTGCTTCATCAACCGTCAGGCCGAGCCGGGGCAACCGGTGATCATCGTCGGCATTGCCGAAGACATTACTGACAAGAAGCAGATGGAAACCGAGCTGCAACGCTTGGCCACCACCGACGTGCTGACCCAGAGCAGCAACCGCCGACACTTCTTCGACTGCGCCCACCGTGAATTCGAACAGGCACGGCACCAAGGCACGCCGCTGGCCTTCCTGCTGCTGGACATCGATGACTTCAAAGTAATCAACGATTCCTACGGCCACCAGGAAGGCGACAACGTGCTGCAACGACTCGCCGAGAGCGGTCGCGCGACGTTGCGTAGAGGTGATGTGTTCGGGCGAGTTGGCGGTGAGGAATTCGCAGCGGTGTTTCCCGGCTGTGCGCCAGACATGGCCATGCAAGTGGCCGAGCGCCTGCAACGGGAGATTCAGCGCTTAAGTTTCAGCCATGGCGAACAGACGTTCGGCATCACCGTCAGCCAGGGCCTGACCAGCCTCACCGCCGAGGACGAAAGCATCGACAGCCTGTTTGCCCGCGCGGATGCGGCGATGTACCAAGCCAAACACCAGGGCAAGAACCGGATTGTCGTGGGCTGACAGGTCAACACCCAATCCCCCTGTGGGAGCGAGCCTGCTCGCGATGAGGGACTGACATTCAGCATTGATATTGGCCGATAGACCTCTATCGCGAGCAGGCTCGCTCCCACAGGGTTTGGTGGTGCGTTTACTTCTTGCGCAGGCGCATCAATTCCGGCAACCCGATTTTGAGCAACCGCGCCGTCCGGCTCTTTGCCAGGTCCTCAATGCCCTCATGCTCGGTCAGTCGCGCCAGTTGCGCAGCCATGTTCATCACCAGCGCTTCGCGGGAGTAAACCCCGCCACCGAACTGGTAGACCGCCGCAATCAGCTCTCGCAGCTCCAGCGGCAGGCGCCAACGGGTGCGAAGCGCCGAACCATAAGCCGCGCCGAATTCGGCCAGCGCCTCGCCGACCTCCTCCCATTCATCCAGCTCACCACCGGCCTGCTTCCATTCCTGCAAACACCGCAACAGCGCAAGGTCGCCGAGGCGATGCAGCATGCCGGCGCAATAACAGCGCTCCTGATCCAGATCCAGCAAGCGCGCCAGCGTCCGGCCATACTCGGCGGTGCGCAGCGACAGCTCCCAATAGCGCTCGGCATAGTCGGCCAGAAACGGATCGCTGAGGCGGGCACTGCGCTTGAGGGCCAGCCCCAGAATCAGGTTCATGCTTTGCCCGGTGCCGAGGCGGTGCAGCGCCTGGGACAGGGTTTGTACGGCGGCCCCCAGGTGATGGGCGGCGCTGTTGGCGGCGGCGATCAGCACGGCAGTGATTTGCGGATCGGTACGGATCTCGTCATGCAGCAGTGTCAGGTCGAGGCCATTGGGATTGAGGCTGCGTTTGACCGCCAGCTGCACGTCAGTCATCAGCGGCGCACCGTCGGCAAACTCACGACGACGCTCCAGGTAAACCGCCAACGTCATGCCTGGCGACAGCGAAGGCGTTTCGCAAGACAGCTCTTCACCGGCGTTCAGCAGCAACTCCTGCAGGCGGTGGGTCAGGCTTTCCATGTTCAGGGGTTTGGTCAGGTACGCCGCAGGCGCCAGGGGCAAGACTTCGCGCACACTGGCGCCGTCGTTGCGGCTGCTCATCAGAATAAACGGCAGGGGGGGATTACGTTTGCGTTGGCGAACATTGCGCAAGACATTCAAACCATCGATGCCGGGGAGCTCCCAGTCGACGATCACCAGGTCGTAAGGATTTTCCGCCAACAGGTGCAGCGCTTCCTGACCATCGGCACACAGATCCAGCCGTGCGTCGCAGCGCACATTCAACAACACCTGCTTGAGCAGGTCGCGGGACCAGGGGTCGGCCTCGGCAATCAGCACACGCGGCGCAGCGGGTAACACCACAGCAGTCATTTACACACTCCAAAGTAGTGCTTGCACCTTAGTCAATGCTGGCCATTCGATACAGCGCATTTGTCATCGATGGGTTCCAGGGACACAAAAAAACCCGCCGAAGCGGGTTTTTTTGTCGATCAGTTCACAAATCGATCAGAGCCTGGAGATCACAGCTCGGAGAAGCACTCTTCGATGATCGCCAGACCTTTGTCCAGTTGCTCGTCCGGCGAAGTCAGCGGTACCAGGACGCGCAGAACGTTGCCGTAAGTGCCGCAGGACAGCAGGATCAGACCCTTGTCGCGAGCCTTGGCCACAACGGCGGCTACCGCTGGAGCGTTCGGCTTGTGGCTGTCGCCATCAACGAACAGCTCGACCGCGATCATCGCGCCCAGGGCACGGACTTCGCCGATTACCGGGTACTTGGCCTGGATGGCTTTCAAGCCAGTGACCAGACGCTCGCCGACAGCTTTGCAGCGGTCCAGCAGGTGCTCTTCTTCGAACACTTCCATCACGGCCAGGGCCGCGGCGCAAGCGATCGGGCTACCCGCGTAAGTGCCGCCCAGGCCGCCTGGAGCAATGGCGTCCATGTATTCGGCCTTGCCGCAAACACCGGCCAACGGGAAGCCGCCAGCGATGGATTTGGCGAAGGTGGTCAGGTCGGCAGCAACGCCCATCTGTTCCATGGCGAAGAAAGTGCCGGTACGACCAGCGCCAGTTTGTACTTCGTCAGCGATCAGCAGGATGCCGTGCTGGTCGCACAGTGCGCGCAGACGCTTCATGAACTCTTTAGGCGCGACGTAGAAACCACCTTCGCCCTGAACCGGCTCGATGATGATCGCGGCGATGTCACGCGGCTCGGCGTCGTTCTTGAAGATGCGTTCGATGCTGGCGATCGAATCGTCGATGCTCACACCGTGCAGTTCGTTCGGGTACAGCGCGCGGAAGATGCCGCCTGGCATCAGGCCCATGCCGGCCGAGTAAGGCACGACCTTACCGGTCAGGCCCAGGGTCATCATGGTGCGGCCGTGGTAAGCGCCGGTGAAGGCGATCACGCCGGCACGGCCAGTGGCGGCACGGGCGATCTTGATGGAGTTTTCCACGGCTTCGGAGCCGGTGGTCACCAGCAGGGTTTTCTTGGCGAAATCACCCGGCACCTTGGCGTTGATTTTTTCGCACACTTCTACGTACGGTTCGTAAGCCAGTACCTGGAAGCACGTGTGGGTCAGCTTGTTCAGCTGCTCGGTCACGGCGGCGATGATTTTCGGGTGCACGTGGCCGGTGTTCAGCACGGCGATACCGCCGGCGAAGTCGATGAACTCGCGACCTTCAACGTCGGTCACGGTGGCGTTCTTCGCGGACTCGGCGAAGATCGGGTGAATCTGGCCAACACCGCGTGGTACAGCGGCTTCGCGGCGTTTCATCAGGGATGCGTTAGTCTTGCTCATAAAGTCCTCATTCACCGCTCATCGGGCGGCGTGGTTCAAGGAAAATGCGGCGGGGAGGCAACTACGGCAGCATGCGATGATCGACTGCCACAGCTTTCCCGGCCACAGAGAAAATTCCGTTTGTTGCACGCAAAGGGACAGCGCTCTCGTGCCCTTTGCGTTTGAAGCAATGCCTTGCCGGGCTTATCCCTTCGAGCTTAGATGCCCAGGCAGAGGTATTTGATTTCCAGGTAATCTTCGATGCCGTACTTGGAGCCTTCACGGCCCAGGCCCGACGCCTTGATGCCGCCGAACGGCGCGACTTCGTTGGAGATCAACCCGGTGTTGACGCCGACCATGCCGTATTCCAGGGCTTCAGCCACACGGAACACACGACCCAGGTCGCGAGCATAGAAGTACGAAGCCAGACCGAACTCGGTGTCGTTGGACATCGCGATCACTTCGGCTTCGTCTTTGAAGCGGAACAGCGGAGCCAATGGACCGAAGGTTTCTTCCTTGGCCACGGCAGCGTTCTTCGGCACGTTGGTCAGGATGGTCGGCTCGAAGAAGTTGCCTTCCATGACCTTGCCACCGGCCAGGACGGTTGCACCTTTGCTGATTGCGTCAGCAATGTGCTCTTGAACCTTGGCCACGGCTTTTTCGTCGATCAGCGGGCCAGTGGTGGTGCCTTCTTCCAGACCGTTACCGATCTTGAGTTTGGCCACGGCCACTTTCAGCTTCTCGGCGAACGCGTCGTAGACCGAATCCTGAATGTACAGACGGTTGGCGCAGACGCAGGTCTGGCCGTTGTTGCGGTACTTGGAAATGATCGCGCCTTCGACGGCCTTATCCAGGTCCGCGTCGTCGAACACGATGAACGGCGCGTTGCCGCCCAATTCCAGGGACACTTTCTTGATGTCCTTGGCGCATTCAGCCATCAGCTGGCGACCGATTTCGGTCGAGCCAGTGAAGGACAATTTGCGCACGATCGGGTTGCTGGTCAGCTCGCTGCCGATGTCGCCGGCACTGCCGGACACCACGCTGAACACACCGGCAGGAATGCCGGCACGCTGGGCCAGTTCAGCCAAAGCGAATGCGGAAAACGGAGTTTGCGAAGCAGGCTTGAGCACCATGGTGCAACCGGCGGCCAAGGCCGGACCGGCTTTACGGGTGATCATCGCGGCCGGGAAGTTCCACGGAGTGATTGCAGCGGTCACACCGATTGGCTGCTTGATCACGATCAGGCGCTTGTCTGGCTGGTGGCCCGGAATCACGTCACCGTAGACGCGCTTGGCTTCTTCAGCGAACCACTCGATAAAGGAAGCGGCGTAAACGATTTCGCCCTTGGCTTCGGCCAATGGCTTGCCTTGTTCGAGGGTCATCAGGCGAGCCAGGTCGTCCTGGTTCTCGATGATCAGTTCGAACCAGCGACGCAGCTTGTTCGCACGGTCCTTGGCGGTCAGTGCACGCCAGGCCGGCAGCGCTTTGTCAGCGGCTTCGATTGCACGGCGGGTTTCGGCAGCGCCCATTTTCGGCACGGTGCCCAGAATTTCGCCCGTTGCCGGGTTGTTGACCTTGATCGTCTGACCATTGTCCGCATCAACCCAAGCGCCATCGATGAAGGCTTGCTGGCGGAACAACTGGGTGTCTTTAAGCTGCATGTCGGCTTTCCTTAACAGCACCGCGACAAGCGCGGAGCGAATTATGATTGTAGAAAGGCGCCTTATAGGCTGCCGTCAGGGAAATCATTCACCGGGCTGAAGCACATAAATAGCGCACTGATTGAAACTCGTGCGGTTCAGCACCCAGACAAGAGCGTTTGAAATCTCAAACGAATCCTAGGATCAAAGGGGGTAAAGGACAATAGCCTGTTCGAAAAAAAGAACGAAAACGCCGCATTTGCCTAATTTTTCTGATCAACGTAGCAACCGCAGGTTACGCTTTGGAAAAACGCAGGCGATTCAGCAGCATGGACGCCCGCAGTGCATATGAGTATCATGGCGCCCGCATTGCACCAGTAGCTCAGCTGGATAGAGTACTGCCCTCCGAAGGCAGTGGTCGTGGGTTCGAATCCCGCCTGGTGCACCATACGTAGAAACGAAAAAGCCTCAGACCGCAGGGTCTGGGGCTTTTTTGTCGGTGTCGTTACAGCCTCAGGACGGGCGCTGGATGCAGTTGTTCGGTTTAACCGAACAACTGAGTCTGAAAAAAAACCGCCGAAGCGGTTTTTTCATTCAGTCGTCCAATCAAACTCGTCGTAATCATCATCGTCTTCTTCATCCTCGATCAACTCATCATCAAGAACGTCTTCCTCAAACGCTTCCTCTGCCTGCTTCGCCAGCAGAAACTCCTTACGACTCTCAGTAACAGCCCGCCGTAATTCCTGACCCTTCACCGGGCAGTTGAGCATTTGGGCGATGCGGTCGATTTTTTTCGCCATGGCTACCTCCAACGCATCGGCTATAGGCCGATAGTGCGCGCTTTCGGGTGTCGATGCCAAATTGGCGACCGTTATGTCCTTCAGTTTTTCTGCAATGCCTTGAGTCGGGCCGTGAGGTTTTCGTCAGGGAAACGCTTGTGCAATGTCTTCAACAGCGCATCGGCGGCTTGCGTCTTACCCGCCTTTTGCAGGCGCACTACTTCATGCAATTGCTCATCCAGCGTTTTCGTCGGCGCTGCTGCACGCTTGCTGAGCTTGGCTTCATCGGCCATTTCGGCATTGATCGATTCGCTCTGCGCGGGGGCGGAAAAATCGGCCATTGGCGCCGCAGGCGCGGGGGCGGACATTGCGCCGGCCGGGGCAGCCAGCGAGCGAGCAACCGAAGGTGATACCTCTGCGGCTTCTTTTTTGGCGACCGGTGCAGACGTTTTGGATGCAGGAGCGAAGTCGTAACTCGGCAGCGGCTCCTCCGTGCGTTGCACCAGTGCAAGCATCAGGGCTACACCGACGAGGCTGGCAAATGCGACTTGCCAACGGGGTTTCTGGCAGGCCTGGACCCAGCGTTTCCACAGACCTGGCTTCTGCACAGGGGCTTCACGGTGTGCGGCAGCCAGGAGGAACGCGTCGAGATGGGCCGGGGGTTCGCCGGTCGCGTGTTCACGATAGTGCTTCAACACTTCGTCTTCTGGCGTAGGACGGGCGTCAGTCATGTCAGTACCTCCTCGGCCAGCAGCCGACGCAGTTTTTGCTGGGCGTAGCGCAAGCGGCTTTTGACGGTTTCCAGCGGTGTTTCGGTGAGGGTGGCGATCTGCGACAGGTCGAGATCGCCATGGGCGCGCAGCAGGAACACTTCGCGCTGGTCCGCGGGCAGGTTTTGCAGGGCCGCTTCGAGGCGCTGGTTGTCGCGGCTCAGGCTCAGCAGTTGTTCGGGATCGGCTGCATCATCGCTCAGCGCGTGGATCTGTTCGTCATAGCTGTCGTGCAAGGGGTTGTGGATTCCGTGTTTGCGCCAGTGATCGATCAGGCGATTGCGGGCAATCTGGTAAAGCCAGGTACGAAAGTTCGCCCTGCCTTGTGGCTGACTGGTGCTGCGGATCAGGCTCAGCCAGGTGTCCTGATAAACCTCTTCGGCCAGCTCGGACTTGCCGCTCAGGCCGAGCAGGAATCGGTAGAGCCCTTGGCGGTGACGGGCGTACAGAATCTCGAACGCCGGCCCGTCGCCTGCGCGATAACGGGCCAGCAGCGATTCGTCGCTCGATTCAGGCGCTGACATTTCAGTTGTAGCCTCCTTTTAGCGGCTCACTGTTGGATGCGGTGGTGGTTCGCAGACTTTGCGCCAACTCCACCAATTGCACGAACTCTGCCCGCAGACCAAATCGATCCTCGCCCCGCGCACCGCGAGCCAAAGCCTCGGTGTCCTTCAGGCTGAAATCGCCGGTATAACGCCCGTCTTTGAGCTGCTGGGAAAACGCCGCGACGGCCGCCGCAAATCGCAGGTCTTCACTGGCTGGCGCAGCACTGTCAGTGATCGGCCGCTCGATCAAGCGACTGTTCCCACCTTCGGGTAACTGATATCGCACGCGCAGCATGGCCATTTCCCCAGATTTCCCGGAAGCAACTGCCCCGGAGTTGCCATACCGCAGCGGCTCCAGCCAACCCTTCTCGCCCTTCGGCACAATTTCGTACAACGCCGTCACCGTATGCCCTGCGCCGATTTCACCGGCATCGACCTTGTCGTTGTTGAAGTCTTCACGTTTCAACGCACGATTCTCATACCCCAACAGCCGATATTCACTGACTTGTACCGGGTTGAACTCCACTTGCAGCTTCACGTTTTTCGCCACGACCGCGAGGGTCGAACCGAGCTGATCCACCAGCACCTTGCGCGCCTCGCGCAGGTTGTCGATGTAGGCATAGTTGCCGTCGCCAGCATCGGCCAACTGTTCCATCAGGTGTTCATTGTAGTTATCCACACCAAAACCCAATGTAGTCAGGGAAACGCCGGTCTTGCGTTTATCCACAGCCATTTGCTTGAGGCTGTCGAAGTCGCTGATGCCGACGTTGAAGTCACCGTCGGTGGCCAGCAGGATGCGGTTGATGCCCTTGGGAATAAACGCCTGCTGCGCCATCTGATAGGCCAGTTCGATGCCTGACGCCCCGGCGGTGGAGCCGCCAGCGGTCAGTTGATCAATGGCGGTACGAATCTTCGCTTTGTCGCGTCCGGAGGTCGGCTCCAGCACCACACGCGAATCACCGGCATAGACGACCAAGGAAACCCGGTCCTGCTCGCGCAATTGATCGACCAGCAATTTCAGGGTGCTTTTGACCAGCGGCAACCCCTCGCGTCGGTCCATCGAGCCGGACACGTCCACCAAAAACACCAGGTTCGCCGGGGCCAGCTCCGCGACCGCGCGGTCCGAGGCCTTGATGCCGATGCGCAGCAATCGGGTATGCGGGTTCCACGGCGACGGCGCCAGCTCGGTGGTTACGCCGAAGGGTGAGCCATCGGTGGGCAATGCGTAATCGTAGGGGAAGTAATTGACCATTTCCTCCAGTCGCACCGCACCTTCCGGTGGCAGACGCCCCTGATTGAGCAAGCGGCGGACGTTGGCGTAAGCACCGGTGTCGACGTCGGCGCTGAAGGTCGAGACGGGCGCTTCGGCCACGCTGTGAATCGGGTTATCCGCCAGCGCTTGATACTGCTCCCGCTGCTCATCCCGATATCCCTGCGGATAAGCTTCGCCCGCGGGCATCGGCGCATAGCTCGCAGTCGGTGCAGGGTGAACGCTGCGCTTGGCCATCGAAGTGTCTGCCATGACAGCCTCGTTGCGCACCAGTACTTCAGCCGGCAGCGCACCTTGAACCGGTGGCGCAACCGAGGCGGAATCAGGCTTGGATGAAACGCCGCAACCGGCAATCGCCAGCAGCAACCCGGCGGCGAAACCCTGGGCGGCCGGGCGGAGGAAATGCAGAGGGAGGGACATGGGGGCTGACCTCAGGAGGAAATTGATCCATTCATCCTCTGAGACGGACAGCCCGACAGGTTCGGGTTAAACCGCAGTGAAAAGAATCTTCAGCGGTGATAACGCCGCACTACGCTGCTGTTTCTCAGCACATGGTCTTTGATCTTTTCCAGTAGCTGTGCGCGGGTAAGGCCAGCAGGCAAGGCGTCCGGTGCCAGGTCCAGGGCATAAATCTGGATGATGTAGTGGTGCGCGCTATCGCCGACCGGAGGGCAAGGGCCGACATAAGTCGTGGTGCCTTTGACGTTCGTGCCTCCGACGCCTTCGAGGCCAGATTTGGTGCCGACACCGGCCGGGATCTGGTGGGTGGTCGGTTTGATGCCGTAATGCACCCAGTGATCGACGCCCTGGCCTTTCGCACCATCGGGGTCATGCATAACGATGGCGTAACTGAGGGTACCCGCCGGACCGGCGTTCCAGTTCAAGGCCGGTGACTGGTTGTGCCCACCACAATTGGGCGCATCGCTGGCGGCGACCGAGGTAAACAGTCGATCGTCGGTGACACCTGGGATGTTCAGGGTGAAACGCTCCTGGGCCTGCGCCGGAAATTGCACGCAAAGGGCGACTGCAACGGCCGCCAGCCAAGGGTTCAGAGAGGTCAATCGGGTCATACCGGAGCACCTTGTGCGGGTGGGGCCGTCGTCGGCGTGCAAACTATAGCCGGACCGTTCATTCCGTGGCAGTGGGAATTGGCTGAACCTCCATATAAGCGCCAAACTCTTAAGTGAAACGCTTGCCTGGAGAGTGATCATGGCACTGCACCGTGTCGCCCGTTTCGCCGATGTGTCCGAAAACCGGGGCCTTGAGGTTCAGATCGCAGACACAAAAATTGTCCTGCTGCGGGTGGGCGATCAACTACGCGCCTTTCAGGGCGAATGCCCCCATGCCGGAGCGCCGCTGGCCGACGGCGCTCTGTGCCACGGACGTTTGATCTGCCCGTGGCACAAGGCTGCGTATCGGATCGAGGACGGTGCGCTGTGCGAACCGCCGGCCCTGGACAGCCTCAAGCGCTATCCGCTGGAAGTGCGCGATGGCGAGGTCTGGGTCGACGATCAGCCGATGTCCGACGCTCACACCCCTCCGGCGGATGACGAGCGAACCTTTGTGATCATCGGTGCCGGTGCAGCAGGCACGGCGTGCGCGGCGGCGTTGCGCGAAAAGGGCTTCGGTGGCCGGGTGCTGTTGATCGACCGTGAAACCGACGCCGGTTACGACCGCACGGTATTAAGCAAATTCGTGATTGCCGGGGAGATGCCGCCGGAAGAAGTCCCGCCGCTGCGTGATGAAAATTTTTACCGCGAACAGCGCATTGAGCGAATAAACACTGAAGTGACGAGCCTGGACGCCGCGAACAAGACGTTGCGCCTGGCTGATGGTCAATCGCTGAGCTACGACGCTGCCCTGCTCGCCACCGGCGGCACACCCAATCCGCTGACGCTGCCTGGCGCCGACCTGCCGCAGGTGTTCGTGCTGCGTTCGAAGGATCAGGCACAGCGGATTCTGGGCTCGGCAAAACCAGGCCAACGAGCGGTGATCATCGGCGACAGCTTTATTGCCATGGAATCCGCGTCCTCTCTGCGTCAATACGGCCTGGACGTCACCGTGCTGGCCCGTCACGCCGTGCCTTTTGCCAAACAGTTTGGCGATGCCGTCGGCAAATCGATTCGTGCCCTGCACGAGGCCAACGGCGTGGTGTTTCATACGGATGGCAACGCAACGCACATCGAAGGAAGCGCCAAGGTCGAAGCGGTGCGCCTGGACAACGGTCAACGTTTACCGGCGGATCTGGTGTTGGTCGGCATTGGCGTCAGCCCGGCAACTGGCGCATTTACCGGCCTTCCCCTGGAAAAGGACCAGTCGCTGAAGGTCGATGGCGGGATGCGCGTGACCGATGGGCTTTGGGCCGCCGGCGATATCGCGACCTTCCCGCTCAACGGCCAGCCCCAACGGATCGAACATTGGCGCCTGGCGCAGCAACAGGCACGGATCGCGGCGATGAACATGCTCGGCGGTGACGAGCATTACCTCGACGTCCCCTATTTCTGGACCTGGCACTTCGGTAAAAACTACGACTACCTTGGACACGCCGCGACCTGGGATGAGGTCGAGTTCAAAGGCGACCCTGACCATCCACCCTTTATCGGCCTGTTCGGCAAGGATGGATTGGTGGTCGCCGCGGTGGCATGCGATGAAGAACGTGCGATAGCGCTGCTCGCCGAACGGATGAAACAGCCGTTGCCGGTGGATGAAGCGTGGCGGCTGATTCGGGATCTGAATTAACAACTGCTCTCCCCCGCTTCAAACGCCAGACAGCAAAACGCCCGGCGTCTGCATTGCGCAGAGGCCGGGCGTCGGTGTGTAAACCCTGGTTTTACTCGACGGCGACATTACCGCCGAGTTTGCTCATGACAAACCCGACAAACTCTTCGACGGTCATCTTCTGGCCGTTGAATTCCACCTGATTATTGGCGTAATGCAGTTTGGCGACGATGTTGTTGTCTTCCAGTTTTGCCAACTGCGTACCGACTGCCATGCTGCCAAACATGTCGGCGGTGGCGGTGGCCTGATCGGCGATGAGCTTGGCGTCGGTCTGACCGTCGATTTGCGACTGCACGCTCAGCAGGTCAACGAGCATTGGCTTGGACACTTTCACGTTGACGTCCAGCAGCGCGATCAGTTGTTGGGTCAACTGGTCTGGTGGCAGGTCCATGGATTGTGGTTTGGTCAGGTCAAGTACCAGGTTGGCGCGGCTTTCGCCATTGGCAGTGTTGAACGACAGATTCTCCAGGGCGACCTGCGGGCCGGCGGCCAGCAGTTTCTCCAGGCCGGTTTTGACCTGCGCCTCTTCGGCCGGGGTCAGGACCAGCTCTGGCGCCGGTTGACCCGCAGCCACGGCCTCAGCGGCGGCCCTCTCGTACGGTTGCAGTTTGGTCTGGTAAATCTGCATCAGCGACATTGTTGCCGGGATGTCGAGGTTCTTCAGGCTCATGGCCATCTGCGCAGAGCCGACCGTCTTGCCGTTCAGGCTCACCTCACCCACCTTGTAATCGGCACGCCCCGAAGCGCTGGTGCCGGATTCCTCGGTCTGGTTCTTCATTTCAAATTTCTTGAAACCCAAGACCGACTGCTTGGCGCCGAAGGTGGTCTTGCTGTCGGTCAGCTCGACGGTGTTCTCGCCGGTGTAGTAGCCGTAAGTACTTTTTGTCAGGTTGCTGGCCAGGGTCAGGCCGTTCAGTTCGACCTTCACCGGCGTCTGGTCTTCAGCGACCGTGCTCAGGGTCAGGCTGTCCATGTAACCGTCGGCCTTGACCTTCTGCGCTTGAGCGCTGGCGGCAACATCGAGGTTCAGCCCGGAGAATTTCAGGTTCGACTTGTCGTCCAGCGCCACGTCCAGCGGCAGCAATTGCAGGGTGCCGTTGGTGGCATTGTCGTAACCGATGTTGACCACGCCCGTGAGTGGCGATTTGTCCTTGGCAGCGACGAACCATTTTTCGGTGGTCGGGGTTCTTTCCAGTTCGTAGTGACTGGTGGCCAGGACCGGCAGCCACTTCAGCGACACCAGGCGCGAAAACGGCAGCGGACCGTGCTCGACGCGATCGACGAACAGCAGTTCGACCGGGGCCTCGCCGAACATCTCACCTTCGCCCTTGAGGCGGTAGTGCGCGGTGCTGCTGAACACATGGCGCTCCAGCGAGACCAGTTCCAGCGACGCCGTGCCGTTGGAACCGACCAGCGCGGCTTGCAGCTCTTTGTTGGCATCGGCGATCGAGGTGTTCAGCACGCCTTCGAGTTTGGTGCCGGTGTACCAGGCACCGCCGGCGCTGATTGCACCGATGGCAACGACGATTCCAAGAAGCACGCCTGCTGATTTATTCATGAATGACCCGATCAATGTCCGTTGTTTGAAGTGTGGTCGTCTTCCCTGAACCCATGACGGGTTGCGGTCACGACTGCGTTAAAAGTGCGATGGAGATTAGCATCAGGCGCACCGGGCGACCCAATGATTAAAGGTTAAAGAGTGTCTATGGACCGTGCGCAGGGGTTGAGAGTTTCGGCGGATATGAAATCGCCATCGCGAGCAAGCTCGCTCCCACAGAAATTGCGCTAAACCTGTGGGAGCGAGCTTGCTCGCGATGGCGTCAGTCCTGCAAACACAGATCAGGAATACTGAACCTCGATCTCATCAAGCTGATGATCAAAGCTCTTGAGCCGTGCGGTCCATGTATAGACCAGCACTTCGAAGTCGCGATTGATCACCGCCGTGCCACTTGGGGATTCCGAGCGCGGGTCGCAGAAGTCCAGTTGATAACGTTCGCGGGCCATGGCGGCGGCGACATCGGAGAGTTCACGAGCGTTACTGAGCCAGTGCCAGCCGTCCTCGGACACTTGCTTGTCCAGCGCCTGGCATTGTTTTTTCAGGGTTTCGAGGCTTTTTTCCAGCGGTGTGCCGGTGAGTTCGCCCATGACTTCCTGGAACGTACGCCCCGGTTGCCAGTAACTGCCCCAGAAATACCGATCGAACACCGTTTCGACACGGCGCAGCGCGACCTTGGTGTCCCAGATCAGCACCAGGGTCTTGCCTTGTTCGAGTTGCCTTTTTTTGATGCGCGCGCCCTGGACTGAAGCCCAGGCCACCACCACGATTGCCATCACGGCAATCAGTGCCGTGGCGCTGTCGAGGAACACCAGTGCCTTGTCGATCTGGTGGGCCAGCATGATGCCGTAGAAATAAGTGGCCGATAGCAACACCAATGCCGCAATAGCGCACCAGAAGCCGGGAGCATAAGGGTTTTTCATTATTGGAATCCCCATGACCAACGCGAGCCTTGATTGATGAGTTCGACGCGCGACCTCATCAAATCAAAGCATAGCAACGGCCTCAGGGTTTGCCGGGGTTCGTGCCTTGCGTTCGTCCGCTTTCCCAGCCGCCACCCAGTGCCAGGAACAAATCGATCTGGCTCATGGCAACCTGCGTGCTGGCGGAAGCCAGTTGCGCCCGCACGTCGGTGTAGGTGCGGGTCGCTTGCAAGTCCGCCAGGAACGAGGCGCGGCCGGCCTGGAAGAAGCGGTGAGTCTGGTCTGCCGCCAGTTGTGCCGATTGCTCGGCGTCAGCCAGTGCGTCGCGCCGCTGCAGCAGCGCGGAGTACTGGGCCAGGCCGGTTTGGGTTTCGCGGATGGCGTTGAGCACCACGCCATCGAAATGTGCCAGCGCGCCCTGGGTCGTTGCTTCAGCCTCGCGGATTCGCGCCCGGGAGCCGTTGGACGGCACGGTCCAGGTCAGCAACGGCCCGAAGCCCCAGCGATTGGTCGCCGGTTTGCCGAGGTTTTCCAGGATGCCGACGGTACCGACGGTCGCGCCGATGCTGATGTCCGGGTACAACTCGCCGGTGGCGATGCCGATGCCGGCGGTCGCGGCAGCCAGTCGTCGCTCGGCCTGCCGCACATCGGGACGGCGCTTGAGCAAAGTGGCGCCGTCACCGACCGGCAACAATTGCGCAATCTTTGGCAGCTCCGCGCAGCGGTCGGTGCCGGCCGGCAGTTGATCCACAGGTTTGGCCAGCAGCATCGACAACCGGAACAACCCGGCCTGCCGCGCAGCCTCATAACGTGGCATGTCGGCGCGCAGGGATTTGAATTGGGTTTGCGAGCGGGTCACCTGGGTCTCATCACCGCGCCCGGCGTCGCGCAAGCGCTGGATTAGCGTGGTGCTTTGGGCTTGCAGGTCGAGGGAATGCTGGGCGATTTCCTGCTCTTCGTTGGCTGCGCAGACTTGGGTGTAGGCCCGGACCACATCGGCTACCAAGGTGATTCTTGCGGTATCGGCTGCGGCTTGAGTCGCATCGGCATTAGCCTTGGCCGCCTCGATGCCGCGCTGCAACGTGCCAAACAGGTCGAACTGATACGAGGTGGTAATGCCAATGTCGCCGACGTTGGCCACCGGCACTTTCTCTGGCTGCAGGAATGCTTCGCCGGACTCCTGCAAACGCTGGGCGCCCATCTTCACCCCGCCGCTCCAGCCACCTGCCGCTTGAGCTTCATCGACCTGCGCGCGGGCTCGGGAAAGGTTCGCCGCCGCCACGCGCAAATCGGTGTTGGAAGCCATGGCCTGCTGGACCAATTGATCGAGGCGCGGGTCCTGATACAAGCGCCACCAATCGCTGGGCACCGGTGCCGAGACGACATTTTTGCCGTTCACCGCCAAGTCGCCCTGCAAGTCTTCACGGTGCACGGCGGCCTCGTCCGGCACGTGATAATCCGGCCCGACCACCTGGCAGGCCGACAGCAACAGGCCTAACCCGGCGATAGCCAAACCCGAGGCCCTGCTCATTTCGCGGGCTCCTGAGTTTGATCGTCAATGATCGACACCGTGGCGGTCCGCCCGGCGATCATGCGGAAATCCGCCGGTACGTCGTCGAAGGCGATCCGCACCGGAATCCGCTGGGCCAGCCGCACCCAACTGAACGCCGGGTTTACGTTGGGCAGCAAGTTGCTGCCGCTGCTGCGGTCGCGGTCTTCAATGCCGGCGACGATGCTTTCCACATGCCCGCGCAGGCGAGCGCGGTCGCCGATCACCCGAATATCGACGCTCTGGCCGACATGAATGCCGTCCAGTTTGGTTTCTTCAAAATAACCGTCGATGTGGAATGAATTGCTGTCCACCACCGACAACACCGGACGCCCGGCGGTAACGAATTCCTGATTGCGCGGTGCACGGTCGTTGACGTAGCCATCCACCGGGCTGCGGATGGTCGAGCGGTCGAGGTTGAGCTGGGCGCTGTCCACCGCCACCTGAGCTTCCATCAGCGCCACCTCGGCGCGGGCCACCCGGGACTGGCTCTCTTCCAGTTGCTCGCCCGGCACCAGATTGCCGAGGCCACGGTTACGCTTGGCTTCGCGTTGCGCCTGAGCCAGGGTTTCCTGACGGTCGGCGACCGCTGCCTTGGCCTGACGCAGGGCCAGTTTGAAACGGTCCTGATCAATGCTGAACAACACCTGGCCACGTTTGACTAATTGGTTGTCACGCACGTCGACCCGCTGGATCAGCCCGGACACGTCCGGCGCGATCTGCACGATGTCGGCGCGGATGTGGCCGTCCCGGGTCCAGGGCGCGAACATGTAATACATCACCATGCGCCAGACCACGACAACGGCGAAGGTCACGATCAGCAGGGTCAGCACCACGCGACCGATGGTCAAAAAAGGTTTTTTCATGTCATCAGGTATCGACTGAGTGAGTCCACGGCGCCGAGCAGCAAAGCGTAGAGAGCCACGTTAAACAATGCCCGGTGCCAGACCAGACGGTAAAAGTGCAGACGCGTCAGCAACCCGTGCACCAGCAGGAACAACACGTACGTAATGCCCATCAGCACCAGCAGCGTGGGCAGAAACACCCCGCTGATATCCAGATCACCGATCATAAAGGCGCTCCATCGATGCCATGGGGAAGCGGTTCTTCGAGCTCGCCGGCGCCGACGAATTCCACCCCTGGCAGCAGCGACAGACGCAGGCCGCTCAGGGCGTGCAGCAAATGCAAACGGGCGTCTTCATCGCACTCCGTGTTGAGGGCACGGCGGGTGCGATCAAGGGTCATCAGCAACGGACTCGGCGCCGGCAACCGTTCGCCAGCCTTGAGGCAGGCCTTGAAATACTCGCCGACCTCGGCCACCACCTGATGCAGCAGCATTTGCGGTACGCCGAGTACTCGCGGTGTATAGGCGAGCAAATCCAGCAGGTTCAGCGCCACGCGCACTTCCCGCAGGGCGATGCCCGTGTCCTGGCCGGTCATGGCCAGGCGCGGCAAATGTTGCATCAGGCGATCGAGCATCTGCACACCCAAGTGTCGATGTTCAGACAACGTGGCCGGTTCGGTGAGGCTGACAATGTCGCGCCAGCTGAAACGGGTCAGGCGCTTGGCCGCCAGTTCAGAGCCAAACGGCCGGGCGATCAGGGTCCAGACGAACGCGAACAGCAAGCCCACGGGACCGGCCAGGTTGGAGTTGGCGAAGCTGAGGAAATCCGCGTCGTAGGCACCCTGAATACTGATGAAGGATGAGGTGTTGACCAGGGTCAGCAGCATGCCCAGATAGAACTGTGGCTTGACCGTCAGGGTGCCGATGCAAATAAACGGCACGGCAAACGCCAGCACCAGCATCGGGAAGTCATGCAGGTTGGGCAGGACCAGAAACAGATAAAGACTGGCGAACAACACCGACATCGCCGTCCAGAAAAAGAACCGGTAAATCTGCGGTGCCGGGTCGTCCATCGACGCGAAAAAGCTGCACGCCACCGCCGCCAGAATCACCGCGGCGCCACCGTCGGTCCAGCCGAGCAGAATCCACAGCACCGACGCGACGATGATGGCGGTGACCGTGGACGCCGCCGAATAGAGCATCAGCCCGCGGTCGAGAAACGGCGACAGCCGACCAAGCCGCCAGTGGCGATAGACCGCGCGCCAGCTGTCCTGGCTTTCGCACTGGATGGCGTACTGCAGGCTGCGACAGTCCTGCCACACATCGATCCACTCGCCGAGGCGATACAGGGCGTTGGAGAACAGCAGCTGCTTGCGATCATCCAGCGCTTCGGCGGACGGTTGCAGCGCTTCGAGTTGGTCTTTCAGCGCCTGCCAGCGGGCGAGGTCGGCGTCTTTGTGGCCGAGCCATTCGGTGGTCGCGGCCAGCAGCGGCGCGAACTTATCCACAAGCTCGGGCGTGCGCCGCTCAAGGGCATAGAGCGCGTCGTCGAGGGCATCAATCACTGGCAGTAGGTGAATCATGCGGCCGCGCAGTTCCTTGGTGTTGCGCACCGTTTGCGGCCGCGCGCCTTCGTGGGGCAACTGACCGATCATCAATTCCAGTGTGTTGAAGGTCGCGACCATCGAGGAGCGCAGCGCGCTGACTTCGTCCGGCTGCACGTTGCGGCTGAGGAAACGCAGGCTGTAAGTCGAAGCATCGGCAAACCATTTGTTCACCGAGTCATTGAACACCGGCGCCAGCCGCCGGGGCCAGAACATGGCGCCAACCACCGCCGCCACGGCGATGCCGAGGAAGATTTCTTCCGTCCGCGCTTCGGCCACGTCCCACACCCCCAACGGGTTATCCACCACCGGCAGAGCGATCAGCGGCAGGGTGTAACCGGCGAGCATCAGGGCGTAACTGTTGGCCGTGCGCAGGTGCAGCGACAGAAACAACAGAATCCCGGTCCACAGCGCGATGACCACCACCAGCACATAGGGGCTCTGGACAAACATCGGCACGAAAAAAACCGCGGCGGCGGCACCGAGAAGGGTGCCGACTGCGCGGTACAGCGCCTTGGAACTGGTAGGGCCGACAAACGGACTGGAAACGATGTAGACCGTGGCCATCGCCCAATACGGCCGGGGCATTTGCATGAGCATGGCGATGTACAACGCGATCATCGATGCCGCGAACGTTCGCACACCGTAGAACCAGTCCCGCGCCGGGGGCATGCCGGTCAAAAATCCGCTCAAGGGTTGATCACCGGCAGATGATTGGCCGATTCAAAAGCCCTCAGTACCCGCAACGCTGCTTCCAGATCACGCTGATCGATCCCTTCGAGCACTTCATGGCGCAAGCGCACCAACTCGATTTCGACGGCTTGCACCAACTCACGACCCGTCTCGGTCAGGCTCAGGCATTTGGCGCGCCGGTCATGGGCGTCTTCGGTACGGCAGACATAACCGGCATGACACAACTGATCCAGCAGGCGCACCAGGGACGGGCTCTCCATCCCGGCCGCCTGCGCCACCGTCACCTGCCGCACACCCTCGCCCAAACGCCCGATCATCAACAACGGAACGGCGCAGGCTTCGGAGATTCCATAGTTGACCAGCGTGGTCTGGCAGATCTTCCGCCAATGCCTGGCGGCCACCACCATGGAGCTGCTGATGTTCATCTGGAGAGCGTCGAGGTTCTTCGGCACGAGGGGAAATACACACTGTTAGTTTGCTAACTATCAATATGGCATTTGAGGGGAAAGTTGGTCAAGTTTTGAAACAAATTGGCTGCCATCCGTCGTGAGGCGGCTGCCTGAATGAACGCCGGTACTGAAGACGTATATACTTCGTCAGTATTCGAATCGAGGATATGAAAATGTCTAAACAAGCTGTTTTCACGATGAAACTTGAACCAGAACTGCGAGAAGAGTTCATGGCCGAAGCTGAAGCTTCTCATCGCCCCGCATCGCAAATCGTCAGGGAAATGATGCGTCAGTTCGTTCAAACACAACGAGAGTCGCGCGAGTACGAAGCGTACTTGCAACGCAAAGTCGACAGTGCACGTATTTCCATGCGAGCTGGTGAAGGCTTGACCAATGAGGAAGTTGAAGCACAATTCGCTGCCAGGCGTGCGCAGGTAACCAAGAAAGGATGAAGATAATCTGGACGCCCGCAGCAGCACAGGATCGTGCAGACATCTGGGATTACCTGCATTCCGTCAACCCGATAGCCGCCCTCGAAATGGACAACCGCTTCATTAATGCGATATCTCGTATTTCCCAGTTCCCTGAAAGCGGCCCTGTCGGAATCATTGCAGGTACTCGCGAGATGATCCCCCATCAAAGTTATCGCGTGGTTTATCAGCCAGGATCGGATGCAATTTGGATACTCGCGCTAGTCCATACATCCCGACAGTGGCCACCAGAAAGGTGATTTTTACACCCCCCGCCCCTTCCGCAACAGCACATCCAACTGATCCACCACCTCAGCCCAATCGGCGTCATCCAGAATATCGTCGCGCAAGAAATCCGCCTGGCTCTTGCTCCAGAAGAACGCATCCGCCAGGTGCAATTCGGGTTTGAGCGGTGAATGGGTGGCGATGAATTTATCAATGCTTTCGGCGTCATCAGGCAGGCCGAGTTGTTTGAACAGGTTGGGGAGGCTGTGGGTTGGGGATTCCATGTCGGGCTCCTTTGTAATGGCAAATAATTGGGTGACTGCTGCGCAGTCAATCGCGAGCAGGCTCGCTCCCACATGGAATCGCGCTCAACTGTGGGAGCGAGCCTGCTCGCGATGGCGATGTAACTGACGCCGAAAAACTACTGACTCAACTCGCACACTTCAGCATGCGGCACCATTTTCAGGAATTCCGGCACGCTCATGTGCACCAGGTTGTTGTGGTTGCCAGCCTCCAGGTAGATGTCTTTTTGCCGGGTCAGCAGTGGGTCGATGACCATGTCCAGGCCATAGGATTCACCCAACGCAGGCACCGCGCCGCGTTCGCAATCCTGGAACAGATGCGCCAGGGTGCTTTCCCGGGTGATCTGCCATTCGCCGCTGCCGCGTACTTTACTCAGGTCCAGGTGACGACTCGCCGGCAGCACAGCCATTAGAAAATGACCGTGGTGGTCGTCGAGGATCACCGATTTGGCCACCCGTTCGGCAGGAATGCCCGCGACCCGCGCCGTTTCAAGGCTGCTGGCCGAGTGCGGATGGGTGACGATGTCAAATTCGCAGTGAGCCTTGTTGAGGCTGTCCTGCACAGTTCTTGCCATACGCATGATGCACCTCGGAGTCCGCAACAACGTTTCGCGGACGATGGTTAAACCTTTTCTCTCCACTAAAAGTCTAGGCCCGCTGGCGCAATCGCGCGGGAAATCTGCCCGCCGGAATAACGTCAACAACTGATCAAAATTCGTACAATTCAGAGCTCAGCTAGACTGTATGTAACGCGGATCACCTGAATCGGCACGGTGCTCTCAGGTTCTTCGCGAGCAAGCTCGCTCCCACAGGGAGGGTCACGTGAACACTCGTTGTTGTGCAGTTGCGCTGCTGTTGGCCTTGAGCGGATCGGTATTCGCAGCGGACACCGTCGTCCTGCTGGTGCCCAACCCCATCGGGATCTGGCTGATCACGTTCGGCATCGCGTTTCTGATCGCCGAGGCGGCCTTGCCCAATTACGGCGTGATCGGTCTGGGCGGCATTGTGATGTTCGTGATCGGTGCGGTGATTCTGAGCAACACCGAGGTGCCGGTTCCGTTGATGATCGGCCTGGGACTGATCAGTGCCCTGTTGCTGATTTTCCTGCTGATCCACGCTTTGAAAACCCGACCGCGCGAAAACGTCAGTGGCGATGCAGGGCTAGTGGGCAGCGTGACACCGGTGATGTCGCTGGCCGGCAATGCCTACAACGGTTGGGTGCACCTGCAAGGAGAAAAGTGGCAAGTGCTCAGCGCCACGCCGCTGCAACCCGGGCAAAGGGTCCGGGTGGTGGCACGCAAGGGATTATTGCTGGAAGTGGCCGCGGCTGACGCGGCGCCGGGTGGAGAATAACCATGGGCTTGCAACTGGGTTTTGCCGCGCTGCTGTTACTGGTGATTGCACTGGCGGGGTCGACCTTCCGCATCCTGCGCGAATACGAGCGCGGGGTGGTGTTCCAGCTCGGGCGCTTCTGGCAGGTCAAAGGCCCTGGTCTGATCCTGCTGATTCCGGTGGTTCAGCAAATGGTTCGCGTCGATTTGCGCACCGTGGTCCTCGACGTGCCGCCGCAAGACGTGATCACCCGCGACAACGTCTCGGTCAAGGTCAACGCGGTGCTGTATTTCCGCGTACTCGATCCGCAGAAAGCGATTATTCAGGTCGAAGACTTTCTCATGGCCACCAGCCAATTGGCCCAGACCACCTTGCGGGCGGTGCTCGGTAAACATGAACTGGATGAGCTGCTGGCCGAGCGTGAGCGGTTGAACATCGACATCCAGCAAGTGCTCGACGCCCAGACCGATGCGTGGGGGATCAAGGTCGCCAACGTCGAGATCAAGCACGTGGACCTCAACGAATCGATGATCCGCGCCATCGCCAAACAGGCTGAAGCCGAACGGGAACGGCGGGCCAAGGTGATTCACGCCGAAGGCGAATTGCAGGCTTCGGAAAAACTCATGCAGGCCGCCGAAATGCTCGGGCGCCAGCCTGGGGCCATGCAACTGCGGTATATGCAGACGTTGAGTTCGATTGCCGGGGACAAGAGTTCGACGATTGTCTTTCCGCTGCCGATCGAGTTGCTCAAGGGGATGGCGGATTTGTCGTCCAAGCCCTGACCTTCTGCGCAAACACCAACGTCCGGTAACCGCGTCGGAGATTTCCTTCAAGTTGTAGTGGTGTTGGTGAACTTGTTCCGGTCCGAACCCGGGTCTAGTCTGGCCTTGTCACCGAAAAAACGGTGACACGGACGTGCAAGTCCGACGAAACTGTTTAGGTCGCAATTGCCATATATCTCAATGAGCATTTATAGGCTCGCTGCTTTATGGCGGCTGCGCGCAGGAGATCCTCGGATCTGCTGGGTGTCCTAAACAGTCCCGGTCTTGCACACCTGCGCACGGCCGCCACCCAATTCGCGTGCAAACGAACGGTGGCGGTTCCAACTTACTGTTTAGGAGTTTTTAAATGTTCAAAGTAACGCCCAATCCTCCAGAGAACTCTGGAACCGATTCCCAAGATTCCCTCGAAGACGAAAAACTCAAAGAAGCCGCCGACCGCGCCTTCGCCCACTACTTCCCCCCGACCACCCAAAAGCCGCCCAGGCACCGCAAAGGCAACCTCTTCACCGTCGCCCCCGAGGTCAACACCGAAACCCTTCTGGCCAACGCCTCCGAAGACCTGCTGTCCATCAGCGCCATCGCTGCCAATCTGGCAGACGATGTGGACGGGACACGACGCTCGGTAGCTTTGGCGCTCAGCCGCATGGCCGATGGCGTGCAGTTGCTTGTAGAGCGAGCGATGGATCATTGGGAGGAGTCGGAGATCATGCAGGCTCGGGTCAAGGTTTAGCCGGGTAGTTTTTGTGGTGAATTGACCGCCGCCTTCGCGAGCAAGCCCGCTCCCACATTGGATTTCAGTCGTACACATATCTTGTGTTCACCGAAGATCAACTGTGGGAGCGGGCTTGCTCGCGAAAGCGCCAGTGCCGTCGATACATGCCTCGGCAACTAGCGCGTCATAAGGCGCTCGCGCCCAACGCTCTACCTGCTCACGCAACAGCACCGAGGCCTCGCGACGCTTGTCATCGCTGTCCCCGACAAACACGTCAGAAGGCTGTTTGGCATGCTGCCCCACCGCCGCAAACACTTGCTCACGCTGCACGTCATCCAATCCAAAAAAACCAGCCAACCGCCCGGCCATAGCCCCGGGCAATTCGCTGTAATTCACCGCCAACCCACCAAACGCCCGGCATTGCGCCAACCCAGCTTGCAGCAATCGCCCCAACCGCCGTGCGATGAAGTCCTCTCGGCCAGCAAACGGCAACTCATCATCCAGCACACTCGCCCCGATCATCCCCGGCACCATGTGCATGCCAGGACGGCGTAAATGTGAAACGGCAATTTCCAACGGATCGCGATAAAGAAACAGCCACGGAGTATCGGGAAAACACTCACGCAACAACGACTGTTCACCGATGTTCCAGGCATCGAGCTTGATCACCAAACGTTGCTCTGAACCGAGCCGACGCTGGCCATACGCGGACAACAAGCCTTCGATGGCGACACGCCGTTCGGCCGGCGGCAAACCACTGCGCAGCAAGGCGTCCAACGGCGGTGGTTCGCTGACAACGATGTGGCTGTCGAGTCGGGCGAGCATTTGACTGATCAAGGTCGAGCCGCAGCGCGAAGCGTGGAAGATAAACGCGCTCGGCGCCAAACCGGGGCGGGTCGTCTGCCAGTCGCCGAGGGTAGACAGCGGTGTTTGCCGGCGAAACGCCTGATTGAACGGCAATCTCAGCGCGTCTTCCACGGCATCACGAAAAAACGGCTGATGCAGCGGCGTGTCACCGAACCAGCACCAATCGACCTGCCACTCGCCGGCCTGCTGCCAGACCCGGATCGGCAACCAACCGTCCAGATTCAGGCGTTCCATTGTTCATTCCATTGGCGTCGGCCGTAACGCATCGCCGCACGCAGTTCTTCGCGGGAGAACATCAAGCCTCGCTCAACCGCCAGTTCCAGAGTGCGGGTGATAAAAACCTCGGTATCCGGCAAGCCCTGCAACGTCTTCGAAAGCTGCGAATCGCTGGCCACCAAACGCTGAAACTGCAGCAAAGCCCCATCACCGACATCTGACGAAGGCGTGGTCGGTAAACCCTCGACAATCGCCTGCTCCAGCCAGGGACCGGGACGGCAATCGAGGACCAGATGAATCCGTGTGCGGGTGTCGCGATTGTCCACGCGATGGGGCCGCGACAGGTCGAGAAACCAGCACTCACCGACAGCCATCGGCATGCGCTGCCCGTCGAGCAGGAAGTCCACTTGAGGTGGGCTGAGCAGCGGAATGTGCAGACGTAAGTCGGCGTCCGGCTCGCCCAGATCATAGTCGCGATGTTCATGAATTTGCCCGCCCGGACCGAGCCGCAACAGGCGCGCGGACACGATTTCCAATGGCAGATCCCGCAAGCCTTGCTGCCACCTGACATCTCGCAGCCAAGGCACACGCAACAGCGGTTCGCCGCGACCCGGCGCCAGTTCGGTCAACGCATCCGCCGCAGAAATCAGCGCCACACCACTCCAGTCGCCGGTGTAGTAAGCACTGTTGAAATGACCGCGCCACTCGTCCTCGCCAATCGCCGTCAGTGCCTGCAACAGCAACGGCAGATCCACCGTCACCGGCAAGCGAGAGAACGCCGCTCGGCTCATCGTTTCGGCAACACCGCGCACTCGCCGAGCCAGGTCAGCAAGTGATCGAGACAGGCCTCAACCGACTGCACGCCGTGCTCGAACAGCTCGGCATGCAGCGCCTGGGCCAGGGTCGATTTGCCCGCCGCCGGCAAACCGGTCAGCAAAATCGCCGTGCCGCGATGACCGTTGCGCGCCTCCCGTTGTGTGCGGCTGATGCTCGCCGTCGGCGCCAGCAGGTTATTGGACCGGGGCATGGGCCACCGGCATCGTGATGTTCCCGGCCGCCCACGCCGCTTCGCGATTGGCCAACGCGGTGGCAATGGATTGCACTTCGGTGGATTGCACCTGATCCGGCAGTGGATCGAGCCCCGCACTGGCGAAGATCTGGCCGTAGGCGTTACGCAGATCGGCGTACGACAGGTCGCGACGTAAATCGGCCTGCAAGGTGTTCAGTTCGCCCTGGATCAAGTCCAGTTCACCCAGACTGGCCGCCTGATAACGGTTGCGCAGTTGGCCAACGATCTGTCCGTCGATGTCCGACAGTTGCTGGTTGGTCTTGAACTGCCGCATCGCCTCGCGGTAGTTGGCGTTGGCCACATAAAGCTGCGCCAGCACCGCGATCGACATGGCCTGGCGGCGCGCCGCGGCGACTTCTTCACCGGCCTTGGCGACGTTGATCGCCGCCGGTGCGGAGATCACGTTGAACAGGTTCCACGTCACTTTCACGCCGTAGTCGGCCCAGCCCTGCTCCACCAGGAACGAGTTGCTGTCGTAATGCCCGCCGGCCGAGAACTCCAGCCCCGGCAGCAGCCGCAACATGGCTTTACGGGTTTCGGCCGCGCTGATGCGGCTTTGGTAATCCTGTTCGCGCAGCTCGGGACGACTGGTCAGGGCTTCCTGTTCCAGGCTGGCGAGGTCAACTTTCAATTCCGGAATGACATAGTCGTCCTGGGTCGCCAGGGTCAGATCGGTGCCCAGCGGCAGATTGATCAGGGTCGCCAGTTCGGTTTTCGCCAGCGACAGCGCACGACGCTGTTCTTCCAGTTGGCGCGTGGCTTCGATCAGCGAGCGTTGATAACCCAGCGCCTGAATCGGATCGCCGATTCGCTGCTGGCTCATGCTTTGGCTGTTGCCGCGCGCGGTGTCGACCCGGGCCATGAGGCTGTCGATCTGCTTGAGCAAACGCTCAGCCGCCATCGCTCGCCAATAGGCCGAGCGCACGTCCTGAACGATGGTGTTGATCACCTTGCGCCGACGCTCCTGAACGATCAGTCGCTGGTCGCCCTGTTGCTTGGCGCTGATGTAGCTGACGCCAAAATCGAGCACGTTCCAGACCATGGTCAGGTCGGCGACTTCACGGTCGCGGTCCTGGGAGGTCGATGGCTCCAACGACTGGGTTCCGGTCCGTACGCTCTGGCTGCTGGAGGCGTTGACGTTGTTGCGGCCGACGTACCCGGCGTCCAGCGCCATGCGCGGCAACATGTCGAAACTGGCGAGGTCGAGTTGGCGCTTGGCCAGGGCCTCTTCCATGATCTTGAGTCGACCTTCGAGGTTGTACTTCACCGCGCGGGCCATGGCTTGATGCAGGGTCAGTGGACCACTGAGGGGCTCCTGATCCTTGTACATGTTTTGCAGGTCGCTCCTGGCGCGCTGCTCGCTGACGCTGCGTTCTATCGGTTCACTGGTAACTGCACATCCGCTGATCGCAAGCGCCAGCAGGCTGGCGCCGAACAACTTCTGACTTTTCTTCATCCTTGACTGCCCCTGGGTAACGCACAGATTTAAGTATTATTTTCAGGCCTGCATTTCGCTGATGCCGACCTGTCGTAAAGCCGCGGCCAGGCTGTCGACCTGCCGTTGCTCGGTGTCTTTGAGCTGTTGCAATTGCTGGACGAGACTCGGCGCGCCAAACACGCCGCGCAGCCCCTGTGAAACATCCCCGGCCTTGATCGAATGACTGCCGAATGAACCCAGCGAGTCTCGTGCGCTGCCGGAGTCCTGATTGAACAGGCTCGACAACGTACTGCTGCTGAACACCCCACCATCGCCACCGCCAAAGCCGAGGAAGCCGTTGCCCGCGCCATCGCCACCGTTGTCACTGCTGCTGAACACCTGGGCGATGAAGCTGGGCGCCAGCGCGCCGTGGTTCATGAAGATGTCGCCCAGCGGCCGGATGCCGTTGCCGATCACGCGGCTTTCGAACAACGGGGTAAAGGTCAGCGGTGAGCCGAGATCGCCGGTCGGGGGAGTGAAAATGATCGGTTGCAGTGGCACGTTGGGCTGATCGGAAACGGTTACCGGTGGTGGGATCCGGGCCAGCGGGTCAGGCGATACGACCACGGCAGGCGCCGGTACGGTGTCGATCACGTAATTGTTGGAGACCGCCACGCCGGCGCCGGTATTGCCCGAACCGTCACTCACACCTGCGATGTTCAGGCTGATCGCGCTATCGGCGTTGCTGACATTGCTGGTCGGGGTCAGCATTGCGGTCCAGGTTTTGCCGCCGTCGCTGCTCGACAGGTTGGACAAGGTGCCGTTGGCCACGTTGATGTCCGACAGGTCGAAACCGCTCACCGCTTCGTTGAAGGTAAACGTCACCAGCGAAGTCTGGCCAACACCCAGGTTCGGGTTAGCCACCACCACCGTGGCGGTCGGCCGCTCACCGTCGATCACATAGTTGTTGGAAACCGCCACGGTGGCGCCGGTGTTGCCGGCCAGGTCGCTGACGTTGCTGGTGTCCAGCGCAATGAAGTTGCTTGGATCGGTGATGCTCGCGGTCGGCGTGAAAGTCGCGGTCCAGGTCTTGCCGCCGTCACTGCTGACCAGGTTGGTCAGCTCGCCGTTGGTGACGCTGAGGTCCGACAGATCGAAATCGCTTACCACTTCGTTGAAGGTGATCGTCACCAGCGTGGTTTGACCCATGCCCAGGTTCGGGTTGGCGACCACGATGGTTGCCGTCGGCCGGGTGGCATCGAGCGCGTAGTTGTTGGAGATCGCGATCCCGGCACCGGCGTTGCCTGCGGCGTCCGCCACATTGCTGCTGTCGAGCAGGATCAGGTTGGTGGTGTCGTTGATGTTGGCGGTCGGGGTCAGCGTGGCGGTCCAGGTCTTGCCGCCATCGCTGCTGAGCAGGTTGGACAAGGTGCCATTGGCGACGCTGAGGTCCGACAGGTCGAAACCTGAAACCGTCTCGGTGAAGGTGATGGTGACCGTGGTCGTCTCGCCGATACCCAAGCGGTTATCCGCCACCACGATGGTCGCCGTCGGCCGCGCCGTGTCGATGGCGTAGTTGTTGGAGTCAGTCACGCCCACGCCGCTGTTGCCTGAGGCGTTGGTTACACCGCTGTTGTCCAGTCGGATCAGGTTGCTGGTATCGGTCACATTGATGGTGGGCGTGAAGGTGGCGGTCCAGGTAACGCCGCCATCGCTGGACGACACGTTGCTCAGCGTGCCGTTGGCGAGGGTCAGGTCAGCGTTGGTAAAACCGCTGACCGCTTCGCTGAAGGTGATGGTCACCCCTGAGGTTTCACCAGCCTTGAGGGCGTTGTCGGCCACCACGATAGTTGCAGTCGGCACCTGGGTCTCCACCACATAGTTGGCGGAGTTGGTCGTGCCCGAGCCCGCGTTGCCGGCCAGGTCCGAGACGCCGCTGTTGTTCAGGGTGATGAGATTGGTGGCGTCGGTCACACCGAGGGTCGGCGTGAACGTCCCGGTCCAGGTGATACCGCCGTCGCTGCTGCTGACATTGCTCAACGTGCCGTTGGCGACGCTCAAATCGCTGTTGTCGAAACCGCTCACCGCCTCGCTGAAGGTGATGGTCACCAGTGAGGTTTCGCCCGGTTTCAGGGTTGTATCGCTCAGCACGATGGTGGCGGTCGGGCGCTGGCTGTCGATGGCGTAATTGTTGGAGTCGGTGGTGCCGCTGCCGGCGTTGCCGGACAGGTCCTGGATGCCGGTGTTGTCCAGGCGGACGATGTTGCTGGTGTCGGTGATGCCGGCCAAAGGCGTCAATGTGGCGGTCCAGGTGATCCCGCCGTCGCTGCTGGTGACATTGCTCAGGGTGGCGTTATCGAGGGTCAGGTCGCTGTTATCGAATCCGCTCACTGCCTCGCTGAAGGTGATGGTCACCAGAGTGGTCTGGCCGACGCCCAGGGCCGGGTCGGCCACTACGATGGTCGCAGTTGGCCGAACCGTGTCGATGGCGTAGTTGTTCGAGTCGGTGGTGCCGCTGCCGGCGTTGCCCGAGGCGTTTTGCACGCCGCTGTTGTCCAGGGTGATCAGGTTGGTCGCGTCGGTAATGCTGGCCGTCGGCGAGAACGTCGCTGTCCAGGTAATGCCGCCATCGCTGCTGCTCACCGCCGTCAACGTACCGTTGGCGATGGTCAGGTCGGCGTTGCTGAAACCGGTCACTGCTTCAGAGAAGGTGATGGTCACCAGCGAGGTTTCGCCGATGTTCAGCGCGTTGTCGGTAACCACAATGGTGGCCGTCGGCAGCACGGTGTCGATGGTGAAGTTGGCCGAATTGGTGATGCCGGTACCCGCGTTGCCGGCAAGGTCGGCAATCCCGGCGTTATTGAGGGTGATGAGGTTGGTGGTGTCCTTCACGCCATTGGTTGGCGTGAACGTTGCGGTCCAGGTAATGCCGCCGTCGCTGCTGCTGACCGCGCTCAACGTGCCGTTTGGAATGCTCAGGTCGCTGTTGTCGAAACCGCTGACTGCCTCGCTGAAGGTGATGGTCACCAGCGAGGTTTCGCCGGCACTCAGGGTTGGGTCGGCGACAACAATGGTGGCGGTCGGACGCAGGCTGTCGATCACGTAGTTGTTGGAATCGGTGGTGCCCGCGCCAGTGTTGCCGGCCGCGTCCGCAATGCCGGTGTTGTCCAGGGTGATGATGTTGGTCGCATCGTTGATGCTCGCCGTCGGCGTGAATGTCGCGGTGTAGGTGATGTTATCGCTGGTGGTCAGGCCGCTCAGGGTGCCGTTGTCGACCGTGAAGTCGGCAAGGGTTAAACCGGTCACCGCTTCGCTGAAAGAAATGGTCACCAGCGAGGTTTGGCCCAGCGCCAGTGTTGAATCTGCCACGACGATGGTCGCGGTTGGACGCACGGTATCGATGGCGTAGTTGTTGGAATCGGTAGTGCCGCTGCCGGCGTTGCCCGAGGCGTTTTGCACACCGCTGTTGTCCAGGGTGATCAGGTTGCTGCTGTCAGTGACGGCATTGGTCGGGGTGAAGGTTGCCGTCCAGGTAATGCCGCCATCGCTGCTGCTCACCGCCGTCAACGTACCGTTGGCAATCGTCAGGTCGGCGTTGCTGAAACCGGTCACTGCCTCAGAGAACGTGATGGTTACCAGCGACGTTTCACCGACGCTCAACGCGTTGTCGGCGACCACGATGGTGGCCGTCGGCAGCACGGTGTCGATGGTGAAGTTGGCCGAATTGGTGATGCCGCTGCCGGCGTTTCCGGCAATGTCGGCCACGCCGCTATTGTTCAGGCTGATCAGGTTAGTGGTGTCCCTGACGCTGACTGTCGGTGTGAAGGTCGCCGTCCAGGTGATGCCGCCGTCGCTGCTGCTCACCGCACTCAAGGTGCCGTTAGGGATGCTCAAGTCGCTGTTGTCGAAACCGCTGACCGCCTCGCTGAAGGTAATGGTCACCAGCGACGTTTCGCCGGCACTCAGGGTTGGATCGGCGACAACAATGGTGGCGGTCGGACGCAGGCTGTCGATCGCGTAGTTGTTGGAATCGGTGGTGCCGCTACCGGCGTTGCCCGCCAGGTCGCTGATACCGGTGTTGTCCAGGGTGATCAGGTTGGTCGTGTCGTTGATGCTGGCGCTCGGGGTAAAGGTCGCGGTCCAGGTGATGCCGCCATCGCTGCTGCTCACCGCCGTCAACGTGCCGTTGGCAATGATCAGGTCGGCGTTGGTGAAACTGGCGACCGCTTCACTAAAGGTGATCGTGACCAGCGAGGTTTCGCCGATTCTCAGCGTGGTGTCCGCCACCACGATAGACGCCGTTGGACGCACGGTATCGATGGCGTAGTTGTTCGAATCGGTGGTGCCGCTGCCGATGTTGCCAGAGCCGGCGGCCTGAACGCCGCTGTTGTCCAGGGTGATCAGGTTGGTCGCGTCGGTGATGCTCGCTGTCGGCGTGAAGGTCGCGGTCCAGGTCACGCCGCCATCGCTGCTGCTCACTGCCGTCAACGTGCCGTTGGCAATGGTCAGATCCGCGTTGGTGAAATCGTTCACGGCCTGGCTGAAGGTGATGGTCACCAGGGACGTTTCGCCGATTCTCAGCGCGTTGTCGGCGACCACGATGGTGGCCGTCGGAGCCACGGTGTCGATGGTGTAATTGCCAGAGTTGGTGGTGCCGCTGCCCGCGTTGCCGGCTATGTCGGCCACGCCGGTATTGGCCAGGGTGATGACGTTGGTCACGTCATTCACCCCAACGGTTGGCGTGAAGGTCGCGGTCCAGGTGATGCCGCCATCGCTGCTGCTCACCGCCGTCAACGTGCCGTTGGCAATGCTCAGGTCGGCGTTGGTGAAACCGCTGACCGCTTCACTGAAGGTGATCGTGACCAGCGAGGTTTCGCCGGCACTCAGGGCCGGGTCCGCCAGAACGATGGTCGCCGTAGGGCGGACTGTATCGATCGCGTAGTTATTGGAATCGGTAGAGCCGCTTCCGGCGTTGCCCGCCGTGTCGCTGACTCCGGTGTTGTCCAGGGTAATCAGGTTGGTCGTGTCGTTGATGCTGGCGCTCGGGGTAAACGTCGCCGTCCAGGTAATGCCTCCGTCGCTGCTGCTCACCGCCGTCAATGTGCCGTTGGCGATGGTCAAATCTGCGTTGGTGAAACCGCTGACCGCTTCACTGAAAGTGATAGTCACCAGCGACGTTTCGCCGATTTTCAGCGCGGTGTCCGCCACCACGACCGAGGCCGTCGGGCGCACGGTGTCGATGGCGTAGTTGTTGGAATTGGTAGTGCCGCTGCCCACGTTGCCGGTGGCGGTAGCCTGTACGCCGGTGTTGTCCAATGTGATCAGGTTGGTCGTATCGGTGATGCTGGCAGTCGGGGTGAAGGTGGCGGTCCAGGTGATGCCGCCGTCACCGCTGCTCACCGCGGTCAACGTGCCGTTGGCAAGCGTCAGGTCGGCGTTGGTGAAACCGGTCACGGCCTGGTTGAAGGTGATGGTCACCAGTGACGTTTCACCGATTTTCAGGGCGTTGTCAGCCACCACGATCGTCGCGGTCGGTGGAGCGGTGTCGATGGCGTAGTTGCCCGAGGAACTGATCCCGCTGCCGGTATTACCCGCGAGATCGGCCACGCCGGTGTTAGCCAGGCTGATGACATTGGTCGCGCTGATGATGCCTGCTGTCGGGGTAAACGTGGCAGTCCAGGTGATGCCGCCGTCACTGCTGCTCACCGCGGTCAACGTGCCGTTGGCGATGCTCAGGTCGGCGTTGGTGAAACCGCTCACCGCCTCGGAGAAGGTGATGGTCACCAGCGAAGTTTCCCCCGCCGTCAGCGCCGTATCGGCCAGGACGATGGTCGCGGTCGGGCGCAGCGTGTCGATGGCATAGTTGTTGGAATCGGTGGTGCCGCTGCCGGCGTTGCCCGACAGGTCGCTGACCCCGGTGTTGTCCAGGGTGATCAGGTTGGTCGTGTCGTTGATGCTGGCGCTCGGGGTAAACGTCGCCGTCCAGGTAATGCCGCCGTCGCCGCTGCTCACCGCCGTCAATGTGCCGTTGGCGATGGTCAAATCGGCGTTGGTGAAACCGCTGACCGCTTCACTGAAAGTGATAGTCACCAGAGAGGTTTCGCCGATTCTCAGCGCCGTGTCTGCGACCACAATGGTGGCCGTCGGGCGCACGGTGTCGATGGCGTAGTTGTTGGAATCGGTGGTGCCGCTGCCGGCATTGCCCGCCAGGTCGCTGACCCCGGTGTTGTCCAGGGTGATCAGGTTGGTCGTGTCGGAAATGCTGGCGGTCGGGGTGAAGGTCGCCGTCCAGGTGATACCGCCGTCGCTGCTGCTAACCGCGGTCAAGGTGCCGTTGGCAATCGTCAGGTCGGCGTTGGTGAAACCACTCACCGCCTCGGCGAAGGTGATGGTCACCAGTGAGGTTTCGCCGATTCTCAGCGCCGTGTCCGCGACCACGATGGTGGCCGTCGGCCGCACGGTATCGATGGCATAGTTGTTGGAATCGGTGGTACCGCTGCCGGCGTTGCCCGCCTGGTCGCTGACCCCGGTGTTGTTCAGGGTGATCAGGTTGGTCGTGTCGTTGATGCTCGCGTTCGGGGTGAAGGTCGCCGTCCAGGTGATGCCACCATCGCCGCTGCTTACCGCGCTCAACGTGCCGTTGGCAATGGTCAGGTCGGCGTTGGTGAAGCCGGTGACCGCTTCACTGAAGGTGATCGTGACCAAGGAGGTGTCGCCGATTTTCAGCGCAGTGTCCGTCACCACAATGGTTGCGGTTGGACGCACGGTATCGATCGCGTAGTTACCCGAATCGGTGGTGTCGGTACCGACGTTGCCCGCCGTGTCGCTGACCCCGGTATTGTCCAGGGTGATAACGTTGGTCGCGTCAGTGAGGCTGGCGCTCGGCGTGAAGGTCGCCGTCCAGGTGATGCCGCCATCGCTGCTGCTGACCGCCGTCAGCGTACCGTTGGCGATGGTCAGGTCGGCGTTGGTGAAACCGGTCACAGCCTCGCTGAAGGTGAAGGTCACCAGCGAGGTTTCTCCGACCTTGAGGGCCGTATCGGCGAACACGATGCTGGCGGTCGGGCGTACGGTGTCGACGACGTAGTTATTGGAATTGGTGGTACCGACGCCGGCAGTGCCCAGACCGTTGATCACCCCGGTGTTGTCCAGGGTAATGACGTTGGTCGTATCGGAAAGACTGGCGGTCGGCGTAAACGTTGCCGTCCAGGTGATGCCGCCATCGCCGCTGCTCACCGAGGTCAACGTGCCGTTGGCGATGGTTAGATCCGCATTGGTGAGACCGGTCACGGCTTCGTTGAAGGTGATCGTCACCAAGGACGTTTCGCCGATGCTCAGGGTGGTGTCGGCGACCACAATGGTCGCGGTCGGGGGCGGCGAATACGCGGTGTTGAGTACACCACCGTCGTTGTAGATTGCCGCGACGGAGGTTGGCGAGGTGCCGGTTGTCCCACCGCCCAGCGCGGCGCCCCCGGCACCACTGCCCGCAGCATTACCGGCCAGGGCCGCGAAGTTGGCTGCCGTGATCAGCAGCGTGCCTTTGTTCCAGATCGCACCGACGCCCTTGCCGCCCGCACCGCCATTGGTGGCGTTGCTGCCATAGCCACCACCGCCACCGCCACCACCACCGGCGCCAATGTTATTGGTAATGGATGATGTGCCGACGATGGTCATGGTGCCGGTGGTGGCGTTGTAGATCCCGCCCGCCGCGTTGCCGCCAGCGCCACCGACCTTGTCCCAACCGGCCCCGCCACCGCCGCCGCCAATGGAAATCGTGCCATTGGTGGCCGTCGAACCGTTACCGCCGTTGCTGTAATAGGAAACGCCCACCCCGCCTGCGCCACCGGTGCTGGTACCGCCGCGACCGCCCATGTGGGTCGCGTCATAACCGCCGCCGTAACCGCCGACACCGCCGCTGCCCGCCTGGCCGCCCAACGTGCCGGTGCCCGGCCCTGCCGAACCGCCATGCCCGCCGCCCTGGCCACCCAGACCGCCGCCACCGCCACCGCCACCGCCGTAAAAAGGGCCGGTCACACCGCCGCCACCACCGCCACCGGAAGCGGCGTTGGAGGTCACGGTAACGTTGTTCAGGGTCAGAATCCCTGCGTTGAAAATCCCCCCGGCCATCGCACCCGCAGCACCGTAGCCTCCGTTGCCGCCAGTGCCCGACACCAGGCCCCGGGTGATCACCAGGCCATCAAGGGTCACGATTTTGCCCGCCGCTACTTCAATCACTCGGGTTCTGTACTGACCATCGAGAGTCACGTCAGCCACGCCGTCGTTGTTCAAGTCGCCATCAACGGTGATGTTCTTGTTGATCAGCAGCTCGGACGTCAGCTGCACTGTCATGCTGGAGTTGAAGGTGACGAGATCGCCGTTCTGCGCCGAGGCGATGGCGGCACGCAGTGAGCCGACGCCCGTGTTGCCGTTGTTCGTGGCGGTCCAGGTGGCCAGGCCCCACTGATACTCGCTCATGGCCGTGGTCGAGAGGACGTTGGCGCTTTCGATGTTGCCGGTGGCAATTTCCAGATTCCAATCGCCACCGATCCCGGTGCGATTGCTGGAAGCGGCCACATCGCGGCCGGTCAGTTGCGCCAGCGAGTCGACAAAACTCAAGCCACGCTCGCCTTCGGCGGTGTAGCAGCCATAGATCATGATGTCGCCGCCGACATTCATGTCCTTGCCGATTTCCGCCAGCACGGCGCTACGGGCCGCGACGTTGTCGGCCGACAGATAACTGTCGCCCAGCCACAGGTCGCCCGCGTTGCCGTGGGCAATGATCTGCACCGAACTGATGCCCTGATGCGTGTCCAGATAGGCGGCAATCTGCTGCAAGCCGTCCTTGCTTGCGTCCAGCTGGACCACTTGGGTGCCAGGCGCCACGCCCTTGAGCAGGCTGTCGGCATCCTTGACCCGAGAATCGACGAACACCACGCTCTGGCCCGGCACTGCAACGGGTGCTGGCGCGGGGGTGGCATCGGCCTGGCCGTGAGTGTCCTTGCTGGCGACCGGTTGGTCGGTCGTCGGCGTCTTGGCTGCATCAGCCGTGCTGTGGCTGTCCGCCTGAGCGGTATCGGCCACCGTGGCCGCCACCGCGCCGTCGAACAGCATTCGCGGCTCCAGGGACATGATCATGGGTGAGGCCAGCGCCCGTGCGCCTTCGGTAACTCGCGACTTGCCGTTGCTCCACCACATGCTGCTCACCCGGACTCGAACTTGCTTGATGCGTCAATGAAAACGCCGCGATCAACTGATCGCGGCGTCGGCCTTCATACGAATGACATTGGCGGCGCTGGCTGAGCCATCGAGCCAAAAGGACAATTCTGCGTATTGTTTGAACAAGTCCGGCGGCAGGATCGTGCGCCGCGATTGCAGCTCGACCTTCGGTTTGACTTTGTGCAGACCGGAGACGCCGAGGGCTTGATCGAACTCCGGCGCGTCGTAGGCGAGGTTGTCGAAATCGTGTTCGAACCAGGGCTCGCCAATGAAGTCGTAGACCAGCCGCATGACCCGATCAGGGGCCTGGCTCAGCAAGTCGTAATCGACAATCAGCAACGAATCGGCGTGTTCGCCGTAATAGGCTTCCTTGAGCGCTGCCCAGGCAAACCCCACCAGACGATTGCGCTGCGCCAGGGTTTCGCAACGGCTGTAGACCGTGTTGCGCTCGACCGCGTCGCCAAACAGCTTGGTGTTTTCAAAGGGGTTGGCACGATACAAACGCTCGATGCTGTCCATGACCCAGGCGACATTGCGCACGCAGGCAATGACCTTGGCTTGAGGGAACAAATCGCTGATGGCCGGCAGGCGCGAACTCCATAACCGATTGGTGTCGAACACCACGGGTTTGTCGGCCTTGTCGGCGTAGAAGGAGTCGAACAGTCCGCGAAGCAAACGGCGGCGCAGGTCGGTATCGATCACCGCACCGAACTCGCTGCCGGCGCTGCACTGTTCCAGAACACCGGAAAACAGGGCGCCAACGGGGCTGGTCATGCCGGCATGAAAGCGCGGGTTCTGCAAAAGGATCGCAGAAAGCAGGGTCGAGCCTGAGCGCGGCAAGCCGGAAATAAAATGGAACTGTGGCAATCCCTTCACCCTAGTCATAAGTCCTTTATGTATGACGGAGCCTAGACCATGAATGGCGTTACGGGTAATGGTGTTTTGATATCAAATCGAAACTAAATCGTCTGAAAATCGCGATTTTGGTTACGGGCTCAATGCAACACGAATAAACGCGCGTTGGCGCCTCCCGCCTGTGTTTCGCCAACGTTCTGCCAGCCTGCGGGCAACGGCGCGAATTCGTTCGGCAAATCGATGGTGCCGATCAACCACACCCGGCCAGTCCCTTTGGGCAAATTACCGAGGCTGTCGAGGTAAATATCCTGGGTTACCAGCGTGCCGAAACCATAGGCATTCGGCCGGCTCGAAACACCCTTGGCTGACGGTGGGGTGTACAGCAGCGGTTTGGCGTCGGTGCGGTTGTAATAGACATAACTGAGGTACCAGAGCATGTCGCTGGTGACGATCCGGTCACCGGGAATGAAGTGCTGATTCACGTAGTCGACCATGACGCTGATTTGATCTTTGGTATCGACCGTGGCGTTGTTGTTCAGGCCCACCAGTTCGACGCTGACAAACAACACCAGCACCGTCACGGCCAGCACCCGGAAGACGGCGTACAGGCGATCAATGGCCAGCGCGGCAATCATCGGCAGGCCGAGGGCGTACGCGGTGAGGTAACGCTCGATGAACACCGGCGAGATAAACGACACCGAAAACACCAGCAACAACGGCAAAACGGTGTAGATCACCACCAATGCACTGCCACGAATGACACTGCGATCCCGCGCCAGCGCCACCCACACCAAGGCCAGCGACGCCAAGGGCAACGTGATGAAAATCCATGTGGGCAGGTTCTCGCCATCGTCCTGGATCAGGAACGACCAGATCATCGAAGGCAACGAGCCGAACGTGACCGGTGTCTCCCACCCGACATCGCCATTGGCTTTGAGTTGATCCATGTGTTGAATCAGATCGATCAGGTTGGGCACCCACGGCAAGTACACCAACACGATCGCCATGTTCGCCACCCACCAGCCGGGCTGCTGGATATGCCGCAAGCGATAGCCAGGCTGTACGCGGATCAGCCCCAGGTACAGCCAGTGACACAGCACGCACAGGGCCGTGAAGTAATGGGTGTAGAACGCCGCGCTCATCAGCAATGCGTAAATCACCAGATAGCGTTGACGTCCGGGGTGTTTGATCCAGTAAACCAGGGCAACCGTGGCACCGATCAACCATAGCCCCAGCAACGAATACATGCGCACTTCCTGGCTGTAACGCACGGCGGTAGGCAGCAGCGCCAACAGGACGCCGGCCAATAACGCGGCGCGGCGAGTGGCGAGCAAGTCCACCAGCCAGACGCCCAGCGCCACGGTGGCAATCCCTGGTAGCGCACTCAAGATTCGAATCGAAAAAATGCCATCGCCGAACAGTTCGATCCAGCCATGCAGCAGCATGAAATACAGCGGCGGATGCACATCATGGGCGGCATGCGTCCAGATATCGGCCAGCGAATACTGGCTCATCAGCAGACTGGAACCTTCATCGCCCCATATAGCCGCCGCTGTCAGGTCATAAAAACGTGCCAGCGCGGCCAATGCCAGGATCGGCAGCAGCCAATGTTCGCGCACCCATCGAAGCAAGCGCTGAACACTCGCCCAGGCGCCGGGTGCCGCGTGGGGGCCTTGGGTGCCGTCAAGCGGCGTTTCTCTGCGTGCCTCCATTGCCTCCCCTCGGGACTGCCGGTGAAAAATCTTGATGCTTGCCATCACTGTAGGACAGCCACAGCGCCGTCGTCGATGCTGGCTTTACGACCAACGACATTCGACGGCTATGCGGATCAACTACGCTCTGGCGTGGCGTGACCCAGCCACGGAGATGAATGGAGTCGGCTGATCGCAACGATGTGCCCGGATGCCCGGGCCACCCTTGTCGCGCGCCAGACAACTAACCTGAGGGATGAGGACTTATGGAAGTATTTATCGGCACTATCCAACCTTTCGCCTTTAACTACGCGCCCAACGGCTGGGCCCTGTGCAATGGCCAGACGCTGAGCATCTCGCAATACAACACGGTTTTTGCACTGCTGGGCGTCAACTTCGGAGGGAATGGCACCACCAACTTCATGCTGCCCAACCTGCAAGGCCGGATGCCGGTGTGCATGGGCAACGGGCTGAATCTGACCCCGCGCGTCATCGGTGAATTCTCCGGGACCGAGAACGTCACCGCCACCATCACCAACCTGCCCAATCACACCCACGCCTTGTCCGGGCTCACGGCCACCACCACCCTGCAACTGGCCAGCCCGGCGAGCAACCCGGTCACCAACCCGACCGCGACCAACTCGTACATCGGTGCCTCAGGCGGCGGTCCGGGTTCGGCGAGCATCTACTCCGATGCGCAAGGCGCTGCGGCCGTGCCACTCAAAGGCGTGGCCACCACGGTCACGGGGGAAATCTCGTCCGCAGGTAATGGCTTGCCCATGGAAACGATGAACCCCTTCCTGGTGCTCAACTTCAGCATCGCCCTGAACGGGTTGTTCCCTTCGCGCAACTGAGGACGCGCCGGGGGATTCAACTCCCCCGGCCACTTTCAATTCTGGAGTGACGCCATGCTGCAACAGGTTCAAAGCCAACACTTTCAGGCGCTGCTGGGCAAGACGGGGACCCTGCGACTGCCGGATGGAAGTGAATTGCCGATCCATATCGACAGCCTTGAAGAAACACCCCGCTCGCGGATGCCCAACAACGAGCGCATGCCGTTCAGTGTCGAATTCAACAGCCTGCGACCCACAGAGTTTGTCGATGGGTTATGCACGCTGGAGTTGCCGGAACTGGGTCAGGTGGAAAACATCTTTGTCTCCCGTGTACCGGCCATGGGACGGGACCCGGGTGTGGGGTATTTCTACATCGCGTTCAACTGAACGCACGCAATCCCAATGTGGGAGCGGGCTTGCTCGCGAATGCGATGGGTCAGTCAACATCAATGTTGAATGTTAAGCCGTCTTCGCGAGCAAGCCCGCTCCCACAGGGGGGTAGTGGTGTTTTCAAACTATTGGATACCACACCAACCGCTCTGCCGCCGGGTTGCGCTCTTCGACCTGAAACCCCAGCGCCAGGTAATGCTGGCGCGCGTGGGGATTGTTAGCCCAAACCACCGTCGCTACCGGGCAACGAATCTGTTGCGCGGCTTGCTGCACACCTTGCAGCACCTTGCGGCCATAGCCCTGGCCGCGGGCCTTTGGAATGAACGCCAGGTACAGCACACGAATTTCATTCGGGCCAAAATCGGTGGTCAGCGCACCGATGGCCGTGTCGAGCTTCTCGATCACGTAATGCATGGCGTTGGGGAAGCGCTCCCCCAGCCCTTGTTCCTGCACTCGAAATTGCTGGGCCACCACCTGCTCAACCACCTCTTGCTCACCATCAATCCACTGCAGATCCGGCCGCGCGGCCTGATAAAGACTCTGCAAAAAAGCCCCATCGCTGGCCCGTGAAGGCCGAACCACCAAGCCATCGGCCGTCACTGAATCGGTATTTGCCATCGCTGCGCTCCTTAGAACCCGCTTTCCCTTACGCCCAGCGCCGCCAGACGCCGCCAGGCGACACCCAGCAACGACTCGCCTCGCCCCTGCAACACCACAATGCCGCGCAAGGGTTGCACCGGCGTCGGCACCTCTTCGAGGACGCTCAACCGCGCCCCATATTGAGCCTGTACCGGCTCCGCTCTTTGATGCTGATCCCGGCGTACGGCAATCGGTCCATGGTGATCGGAGGTCAATGCTTCCTGATCGACAAAGGCTGCACCGTTGGTGTCGATTTCGCTCAGTTGCACGGCAATCGCCGGGTGCATCGGATCGTCGGCGATGAAGCGTCCGCTGGCGCCCGTGGCGACGCGCCAGAGCTCGACTTCGGCCAGATAACCGCGCAACCGCGCGCCGTCTTCGACCACCCGCGCCAGGGGATCTTTGGTTGATAACCAGCGACCGACCGTCAACTGCGGCAACAGATCGCGCACCTTGCCGGCGTGGGGCGCTCGCAGCAGCAGGCGCTCACGCTGGGCGGCCAGGCCTCGGTATTCGGCGACCGCTTCGGCCAGGCGCTGTTCGACGATACCGGCGTCGGCGGCGGTTTCACTGCGGCTGGCCTGGCGGCGCATCTGCAACTGCTGGATCTGGATTTCGCGGCGGACGATGGCCTGACGCGAATCCAGGTCCGGGGATTCCAGTTCGATCAATACCTGGCCCTGGGCAACCGCTTCACCATCGTGAACATTCACCGTTTTGACCCGCGCAGCGACTGGCGCATGCAAGGCACTGGCGCGGCCAGCCTCCAGCATCGTCGGCAACTCAACGGCGCTGCGCCACGGCACAACCAGCATCAGCAACAGCCCAAGCAAGGCCAGACCACTGAGCAGCACCCGAGGCGCATGCGCCTGTTCGCGGCGAGTCCACCATTGCCGCCACTCACTCATGATCGGCAGGAAGATGAACCACACCAGTTCCACCAGCATCAGGAAAATCCCCAACACCTTGAAGAACAAGTGGTAGACCGCCAGCGCAATCCCGAAAAACAACACCGCACGCCACAGCCACGAGCCGTAACCCCAGATCAGCAAACGCCGTTGCATCTTCGGCGACCATGGCTCCGGCGCCGGCGCACCGTAACCGAATAAAAACTCGCGCAAGCGCCAGCGACAAAGGGCAAATGCGCGCCCTTGAAGGTTGTCGACCTGCCAATAGTCGCTGAGCAAAAAATAACCATCAAACCGCATGAACGGGTTGAGGTTGATCACCAACGTGGTCATCCAGGTGGCGCTGGCGAGCATGAAGGCCGCCGTGCGTCCGGGACCGTCTGGCAGCAGCGACCAGGCGAGCAGCGCGATGCTCGCCAAAAGTAATTCCGCCAACACGCCGCCGGCGCCAATCAGCAACCGCGCACGGCGATCATTGACCCGCCAGGCGTCGCTGACATCGGTGTAAAACATCGGCAGCAACACCATGAACGCCACGCCCATGCTCTGCACTCGACAACCGGCGCGCTTGGCCATGAAAGCGTGACCAAACTCGTGACAAAGCTTGGCGAAGAACAGCGCCACGCCGAACGCCAGCGCGCCGCCGAGGCTGAACAGATGCGGAAAGGTTGCGATGAAGCGCTGCCAGTCCCGTGACACCAGAAACACGCCGAGGCCCAGGGTTGCCGGCAATCCGTAGCGCAACGCGCGCGGACCGAAGCGCTCCAGCCATGGCCAGGCGCGATTGAGAAAAGCGTCCGGGCGCCACAGCGGAATGCGAAAAAACAGGTATTGGTGCAGCAAGATCTGCCACAGCGACTGCCGTTGAGCGGCCGCTTTGAGGCTGTAACTGGCGCGCTGTTGCGGATCGAGGGCGGTGATCAGGTCGTGGCTGCGCAAAAAGCCCAGCAATTGCTCAAGCTCCGCGCCATCCAGCGGCAAACCTGGCTCGCGGTTGGCTGCACGCAGCACTTGCTCGGGATCACCCAAGGACCAATGGCGCAGCAGGCGCATCGCCGCCACACCGAGTTTGAAATAGCGACCGCGCACCGGATCGGCCAGGGTCCAGCGCGGCGAGCCATCGAGCGCCGGTGATGCAGGCGTCAGCTGCAAATCTGCACGCAGGTTCGGCAGGCTCATCTAAAGCCCCACGCTCTGGCGCAAACCGGCCAGGGGTTTACGTAACAGGTACAGCGCCAGCGGCGCACGATCACCGAAGACTTTCGCTGTCCCTCGCAACCCGATACGCGGTGGTGTTTGCTGGAAACTGGCGTCGAGCCGATAAGCCAGCTGTCCGCCGGCCGTGGGTTGTGCTTCGTATGCCGCGCGTTCGAGCCGGGCCAGATGCCGTTGCAATGGATCACTGTCGAGAAACAGCGCGACCTGCGCACCCGGCTCCAGCGCAATCGCATCGCCCACCGCCAGTTCGATGCGCAACTCAGCCTGGGTCGGGTCGGCGATTTCCATCAGCCGCTCGCCGGTCTGCACCGGTTTACCGGTCCAGCGTTCCGCGTCGGCGAACACCGCAATACCACCCCGCTCGGCGCGCACTTCGCTGCGCTTGAGCAGTTCGCGGGCGTAATCGCGTTCAGCACGTTTTTGCTCGACTCGCGCGGCCAGCAGATCGATTTTCGAGCTGGATTCGGCGTCGGCGAACGAGCGCTGGGAATTGGCCTTCAGCTCAGCTTCAGCAACGCCCAAGGCGCGCTCGGCCACGTCGGCCTGAGCCCGAAGCGTGGTGCTTTCGAAGCGCAACAACAGGTCGCCGGCTTTCACCGTCTGATTGGGTTTGACCAGGAACTCGGCAATCACCCCGTCCAGCGGCGCCGCAACGACACGGCCGCCCAGCGGAACGACTTCGGCCGGTGCCAACACCGATTGGCGCACCGGAATGAGCAACCCGAGCAACACTACCGCGACCAGCGCCACCTGACGTTTTCGCGTCCAGCGCAGTCGCCACGGTTTGCGCGGTTGCAGCGCCAGCCAGGCATGGCTGTAGGTGTCACCCAATTGCGACAGCAACACTTGCTCGGAAGGATTCCACGGCAGATCCCGCGCCAACCACAGACCGCCAAACACCTCACCTTGGTGATCAATCAGCGGCAGCCAGAACACCTGAGCCGCGGAAAGACTTTGCCAGTCCGCCTGAATCGACTCACTGAGAACATTCGCCGGAATCACCCGCGCCTGTTTCAGCACCTCCAGCTTGAACAACTGCGCCACTGCCTGCTCGACAAACGCCACGAACGGCGCATTCGGCTCCACCGCACTGACACCCGTCACGGCCTGCACCTTGCCGGCAATCACCAGCGCCGCATGGCGAAAGCCGAACAGCGCCTGACCGTCATTGACCAGGCTATAGGCCAATTGCGAAGGCGTGCGAGCGGCGCGGGTCAGGCGTTCAAGATCCAGAAACCTTGCGAACACCTGTTCAGCGCCACCCGTGACCGGGGCGTTCACTTGAACTCCGCGAAACGCGCCGTGCCGCTCATGCCGGCCAGCAAACCGTTGGCGTTGGGAAGCGTCGCCACCAGCAGCAAGGTCTGACTGCCTTCGTCAATCCGCGCGCCGAGGCGTTTGACCGTGGCATCCAGTGGCTGACCGGTTTCATCAGGAACAAAGCTGAAGGTCTGACCAGGCTTGAGCCGGGCCATCCAGCGCGACGGCACCAGCAGATGAATTTCCAGGGTGCGGTTGTCGACCACGTCCAGTAACGGCGTGCCGGCAGCGACGCTTTCATAACGCTTGACCTTGCGCTCGACGACCTGGCCGTCGAACGGCGCCAGCACGCTGCAGCGTTTGACCTGGACCTGATAAACCTGGGATTGCGCCTGAGTCTCGCTGACCTTGGCCTCGGCCCGCGCCACTTCAAAACGCCCGACCGAATTCAACGCCGCCAGTTGCTTGTTGTGGGACAGTTCTTCACCAGCACCACGGCTGGCAGCTTGAGCTGCATTGAGCTGGGCCTGATAAGCCGAACAATCGAAACGCGCCAGAGTGTCGCCCTTCTTGAACGATTCGCCCTCACTGAACGGCAACTCGACAATACGCCCGGACAACTCACTCGCCAGCACCGCCTGATCCCGGGCACGCAGCACGCCACGGGCCTCGCTGCTGACATTTGCACTGCCGCTGCTGTCCAGCAGCGGATCATCTGGCGCAGGTGTTTGCGCCCGTACAAAACACGTTACAAAGGTCAATCCAATAACCCACACACGAACACGCCGCATAACCGTTACTCCCTGACGGATGAGCGGAGTCTATGACAGCGTGGGTGGACGTCAAGCGAAGGGCCATCATTGTTTAGAAGAGCGTGAGTATTCACTTCCTTACAAACTGGCAGTCAAAGCAAGAAAACTTCAGGTCGAGGTTGTCGGTCAGGGCGCGTTGAGTCAGGGCCGAGAGTTTCGGGTCGTGGAACACTTCCCACCAACGTTCGTCCATGGTTTTTTGCCATACATAAAATTTGTAACCCTTGAAGATCCCCTGTGGGAGTGAGCCTGCTCGCGATGGCATCAGACCTGTCACCACAAATCTTACCGCTGCATCCCCCAACGCTTCACCGTGACCCGCTCCAACGTGCTGAACACCAGGTTTTCCACCAGCAAGCCGATCAGGATCACCACCGCCAACCCGGCAAACACCTTGTCGGTGTACAGCTCATTGCGGTTCTGGAAGATGTACCAGCCCAGGCCGCCCTTGCCACTGGTGGCGCCGAACACCAATTCAGCGGCGATCAGCGTGCGCCAGGCGAAGGCCCAGCCGATTTTCAGCCCGGCGAGAATCGATGGCAGTGCTGCCGGGATCAGGATGAACAGCACGAAGCGCATGCCTTTGAGGCCGTAATTGCGCCCGGCCATGCGCAGGGTTTCCGAGACGCCGAGAAACCCGGCATAGGTGTTCAAGGCCAGCGCCCAGAGCACCGAATGCACCAACACAAAAATGAGGCTGTTCTGCCCCAGACCGAACCACAGCAGCGCCAACGGCAACAGCGCAATCGCCGGCAGCGGGTTGAACATCGAGGTCAACGTACTCAACAGGTCGCGGCCAAACTGCGTCGACACCGCCAGCGTGGTCAGGGCAAACGCCAGAACGATGCCGATCAGGTAACCCTTGAGCAACACCACCAGGGAAATCCACACCTTGCCCAGCAACTCACCACTGAGCAGACCGTCATACAGCGCGCTGCCGGTTTGCAGAAAACTCGGCAGCAGCAGGTCGTTGTTCTGAACACGGGCAACCACCTCCCACAGGACCGCGAGCAAAATCAGGATCAGGCTTTTGCGTAACCAGCCTTGTTGCCACAGGCGCTGGCCGAGCGGTAATTCACGCTCCAGCGGCACGCTCGTCAGCGGTTGCAACACCGTTTCAAATTCTTCACGCGGGGATGATAAAAGGCTCATCGGGCACTCCTCTCAATGGCTCAATAAGCGATGCGGATGTCGGAGAAATCCAGCTCACGATCGGTTTCCGGGGACTGACCTTCATCGAACAACAACCGATGAATCCGCCGCGCCGACTCCTGAAAGGCCACGCTGCCGAGGCTGTGCAAGTCGTATTGATGGCTGTGGACTTCCGCCCGCACCCGGCCCGGATGCGGCGACAGCAGCAGAATTCGATTGCCCACCACCAGCGCTTCTTCGATGGAGTGAGTGACGAACAGCAGCGTGAAGCGCACTTCTTCCCAGAGCAGCAGCAATTCTTCCTGCATCTTGCGGCGGGTCAACGCATCGAGGGCGGCGAAGGGTTCGTCCATCAAGAGGATTTTCGGCTGCATGGCCAACGCACGAGCAATCGCCACCCGCGCTTTCATGCCGCCGGACAAGGTATGCGGGTAGGCATCGGCAAAAGCCGCCAGTCCGACCTTGTCCAGATAGTGCAGCGCTCGTTCCTCGGCTTCTTTGCGCTTGAGGGTTTTCGAGGCAAGCAGCGGAAACATCACGTTCTGTTTGACGGTTTTCCATGGCGGCAGTTGATCGAATTCCTGGAACACCACGATCCGGTCCGGTCCCGGGGCATGAACGGTTTGCCCCTGAAGACGAATCTCGCCTTCACAGGGCTGAATGAACCCGGCGACCGCCTTGAGCAACGTTGATTTGCCGCAACCGGATGGGCCGAGCAGCACAAAGCGGTCCGCCGGATCGATTTCAAAGCTGACCTGATGGGTCGCACGAACCACCCGCTGAGGCGTGCGGTATTCGAGGCTGACATTGTCGACCGACAGCAGCGCTTGGGCTGCCGCGATCGGTTTGCTGACCGTGTGGCCTTGCAAAGGGGCGTTCATCTCGGTCAGCTCCCTTGCAGCGGTTTGGCGTCCTGGAAGAAGTAGTCCTTCCACGAATCCGGTTTGTTTTTGATCGCACCGACGCGGTAGAGGAACTCGGCCAACGGGTAAGTATTTTTCGGCGTGACGCTGAATTCGAACTGCGGGTTATCGATGATTTTCAGCAACGCGGCACGGTCGATTTTGGCCTTGGTGACGCGGATGTAAGTGTCCGCCGCCGCGCCTTTATCGTTCTGGGCAAACTCGGCCGCCTCAGTCAGCGCCTGGACGAACGCCTTATAGGTTTTCGGGTTCTCGTCGCGGAATTTCTCGGTGGCGAACAGCACCGTCGGCGAGTTCGGGCCGAGCACGTCATTGGAATTCAGCACAACGTGGACGTTAGGGTTGGCCAGCTCTTGATCCTGGAACGGCGGGTTGGAAAAGTGCCCGGTCAACTCGGTGCCGCCGGCAATCAGCGCTGCGGTGGCGTCGGGGTGCGGAACGGCGATGGTGTACTTGTCGAGGCGATTGAATTCCTTGTCGCCCCACTGTTTGGCGGCCGCGTATTGCAGGATGCGCGACTGCACCGACACGCCGACCGCCGGCACCGCGATGCGGTCCTTCTCGGTGAAGTCGGCGATGGTTTTGACCTTGGGATTGTTGCTCACCAGGTAGTAAGGGAAGTTGCCGAGGGAAGCCACGGCTTTGACATTCTGCTTGCCGTGAGTACGGTCCCAAATCGTCAGCAGCGGGCCGACGCCCGCACCGGCAATATCAATGGAACCGGAGAGCAACGCATCGTTGACCGCCGCACCACCGGAGAGCTGGGTCCAGTCGACCTTGATGTCGATGCCTTCCTGCTTGCCGTACTTCTCGATCAGGTTTTGATCGCGCACCACATTGAGCAACAGATAAACGATGCCGAACTGCTCGGCGATGCGGATCTCACCTTCAGCGTGGGCCACGGTCGGTGCCACCAGGCTGCCGGCAATCAGACTGAAACCCAGGCCGATGGCCGCAGCCAGCGGTGCAAATGGAAGACGTTTGGACATGAGAGTTTCTCCGACAAATCAGAAAGGCGCGTCGCCCTGGATGGTGGTGCGATACAACTTGCGGCGCAGGTAGCTTGGGCATCCAGCGGCGAGATGAATCAGCGAACGGTTGTCCCAGAACACCAGGTCGTGGGCCTGCCATTGATGGCGGTAGATGTTTTGCGGCAGCACGCTGTGGGCGTAGAGCTCGTCGAGCAGTTGCTTGCTTTCGTCTTCCGGCAAACCAACGATGCGCGTGGTGAAACCCTCGCTGACGAACAACGCCTTACGGCCGTTTTCCGGGTGGGTGCGCACGATTGGATGAACCACTTCAGCGACCTGAGCGAGCTGCTCGGGCGTCAGCGTCGGGCGCCAGTTGCCTTCGAATTTGGTCTCGCTGTAGCGCGCGGTGTAAGAGTGCGCCGCCGAGCGCCCTTCGACGGCTTTGCGCAGCGCTTCGGGCAGGTTGTCCCAGGCTTTGTGCATGTCGGCGAACAGCGTGTCGCCGCCTTCGGACGGCAACACCTGGGCGTGCAGCATCGAGCCCAGGCTTGGCAGTTCTTTATAGGAAAGGTCGGAATGCCAGAACTTGCCGGCGTCGCCGAGGCCAATGGATTGGCCGTTTTCGATGATGTTGGAAACGATGAGAATTTCCGGATGCCCGGCCAGCAGAAATTGCTTGAGCACATGAATCTGCAACACGCCGAAACGGCGGCTGAAGGCGATGTGCTGCTCGGGGGTAATGCGCTGGTCGCGGAACACCACGACGTGATGATCCAGGTGCGCGCGGTGGATGCGGGCGAAGTCCTGATCATTGATCGGGCGGGACAGGTCGAGGCCGATGATTTCGGCACCGACGGCGCCACTGAACGGGCGGATGTCGAAGGTTTGCGGCGCGATGTTCGCGGCGCTTGGGGAAGCCGTTGCTGCAGACATAAATCACTCCCACGCACGGCACGCTCAAGGGCGCGCGCGTCGATCAAGAAACTCACGGAGGTCCCGTGTTGGTTCGTGTCGTGCGGCGCGCCGATTGGTCGGCAGGTACGCAGGAGAATGACTTTATAGATATAAGAACTGAAATTTAAATACCGTTAGCGAATAACGATATGGCTTTTGAGCTGCAGTGATTTTAATGCCGCCATCGCGAGCAAGCTCGCTCCCACATTGGCTCTGTGTCGATCACATAACCTGTGGGAGCGAGCTTGCTCGCGATGAGGCCATCAGCCGCGCAGGAGAACTACCGCTCGTGCAACGCTTCGGCGCGGGCCCGAATAATTGGCTTGAGCAGGTAGCTGAGAATGGTCTTCTTGCCCGTGATGATATCCACCGAAGCCACCATCCCCGGGATGATCAGCAGCGGCTTTTCATCCGTCCCCAAGTGGCTGCGATCAGTGCGCAGCTTGATGATGTAGTAAGTGGTTTTCTTGTCTTCATCGGTAATGGTGTCAGCACCGATCTGTTCAAGCTTGGCCTTCAGCCCACCATAAATGGTGTAGTCATACGCCGTGAACTTCACCGTCGCTTCTTGCCCCGGATGCAGGAAGGCGATGTCTTGCGGGCGAACTTTCGCCTCTACCAGCAAGGTGTCGTCCAGCGGCACGATTTCCACCAGGTCGCTGCCCGGCTGGATCACGCCGCCAATGGTGTTCACCAGCAACTTGTTGACGATGCCGCGCACCGGCGATGTCACCAGCGTCCGGCTGACCCGGTCTTCCAGCGCTTTGCCGGTAGCCTGGGCCTTGTTCAGATCAGTGCGCGCTTCATTGAGTTGAGTCAGCGCCTCGCTGCGGAATTTGCCACGCGTCTCGTCGATCTTGCGCTGCACTTCCTTGATCGCCGATTGGGCGCGAGGAATGGCCAGGGTGGTCGCATCCAGTTGCCCGCGGGTTTCAACCTCGGCGCGCTTGAGTCGCAGCACTTCAACCGGCGATACCGCGCCCTGGGCCACCAACGGCTCGGACATGTTGATTTCCTGGCGTTGCAACGCAAGACCGTTGCGGTACTGCGACTGCTTGGAGGTGAACTCGCGCAGCTCTTGCTGACGCTGGATCAACTGCTCCTCCAAACCGCCAATTTCATCGTGCAACTGCTGACGGCGACTGATGTACAGCGACTCTTCGCTGGCTGCCTGACCGGGCACGGCCTTCAGCACGTCTGCCGGGAAGTTCAGCGGACGGTCGTCGACTTCCGCGCTCAAGCGTTCGACTCGCAGCAGCATCGACAACCGATCGGCCTCGGTTTCGCCGACGTTGGAGGCGAATCGCGTGTCGTCCAGGCGAATCAGCGGCGCGCCGGCCTCAACAATCTGCCCTTCGGTCACGTACAACTCGGAGACGATGCCGCCCTCAAGGTTCTGGATTTTCTGGATCTTGGACGACGGAATGGCTTTGCCGTCGCCCTTGGTGACTTCGTCGATCACGGCGAAGTTGGCCCAGAGCATCAGGAACACGAAGAAGCCGATGATCGCCCAGATGGTCAGCCGCACCACGCGTGGGGCGTCTTCGATCAGCGCTTTGTTGACCTCGGGAAGTGGCTGGCCATGCAGCGAATCGGTGCCTTTGAAATAACGGCCGATCGAATTCTTGAAACCCGACTTAAGCAACACTGATCTGCCCCTTCTTCAACGCTTCCATCACCGCGGCTTTTGGGCCGTCGGCAAGAATCTGCCCGCGGTCGATGACGATCAACCGATCCACCAGCGACAACAGCGAAGCCCGGTGCGTTACCAGCACCACGGTCTTGTTTTCAACCACCGCCGCGAGGCGTTGCTTGAGGCGTTCTTCGCCGGTGTTGTCCATGGCGCTGGTCGGTTCGTCGAGCAGCAGGATCGGCGGGTTGAGCAGCAATGCACGGGCCAGGGCAACGTTCTGGCGCTGACCGCCAGACAGGTTCTGCCCACGTTCGCCGACTTGCAGCTCATAACCTTGGGGATGAAGACGGGCGAATTCGTGGACGCCGGCCAGTTCGGCCGCTTGCAGCACCATTTCGTCTTCGACATAGCGTGCGCCCGACACCAGGTTGTCGCGCAGGGTGCCGGCGAGCAGCTGGATGTCCTGCGCCACGTAACCAATGTTGTGGCGCAATTCGCTGACGTCGATCTGACGGATATCGACGCCATCCACCAACAGCGCGCCGTCGTCCGGCTGGTAGAGGCCTACGAGCAGTTTGGCCAGGGAGCTTTTCCCCGAGCCGCTGCGCCCGATGATGCCGATCTTCTCGCCAGGCTTGATGATCAGGTTGATGTTCTTCAGCGCCGCGTTCTGTTGGTTCGGGTAGGTGAAGTTCATCTGCCGGCATTCGATGGCGCCTTGCAGCACCTTGCGGCTCAGTGGACGCTCTTCGAAATTGCGCTCTTGCGGCAGCTCCATCATCTGATCGACCGAGGTCATGGTCACCCGTGCTTGCTGGTAACGGGTCAGCAGGCCAGACAGCGAGGCCAGCGGGCTGAGCGCGCGACCGCTGAGCATGTAGCAGGCGATCAAACCGCCCATGCTCAGGTGACCGTCGATGATCTGGTACACGCCGAAGACGATCATGATCACCCCGGCCAGTTGCTGGATCAGCAAGGTGATGTTCATCGCCAGACCGGAGAGCATTTTCACCCGCAGCTCGAGGCGGCTGAGGGTGCCGATGGTCTGCTCCCACTGATACTGGCGTTCGCTTTCGGCGTTGTTGACCTTCACCGCATCGAGGCCGGCGAGGGTTTCGATCAGGCTCGACTGACGCTCGGCGCCCAGGGCCATGGTCCGCTCCATGGTCGCCACCAGCGGCTTCTGCAAGGCATAGCCGATCAGCAGGGCAATCGGGAACGCCAGCACCGGAATCCACACCAGATGCCCGCCGAGAATCGCGATGACCATGAAGATCAGCAGCGTAAACGGCAGATCGATCAGGCTGGTGAGGGTCAGCGAAGCAAGGAAGTCCCGCAGGCTCTGAAACTCATGGATGTTCTGGGCGAAGCTGCCGACCCGTGCGGGGCGGTACTTCATGGCCATTCCGACAATGCGCTCGAACAACGTGGCCGAAATGATCAGGTCGGTTTTCTTCCCGGCCAGGTCCAGGCAGAGGCTGCGCAGGCTCTTGAGGATCAGGTCGAACAGGTACGCCCCGGTGATGCCGATGGCCAACACCCACAGGGTCGATTCGGCCTGGTTCGGCACGACGCGGTCGTAGACGTTCATCACGAACAGCGGCGCGGCCATGGCAATGATGTTGATCAGGAAACTGGCGGCGATGGCGTCGGCGTACAGCCAGCGCGAACGCTTGAGGGTGTCGCGGAACCACGAGCGTGCGCGCGGGATCAGCGTGCCGTGATTGACGTCGAATTTGTGCTGGGGTTGAGCGAAGAACACTTTGCCGATGTAGTCATCGGCCAGCAGTTCGCGGCTGACGACACTTTCGCCGCCATCGCTTTCACTGAGCAGCAGCCGCGCCTGATCGTCACCGATCCAACCGAGCAGGACGGCACTGCGACCATCCTTGAGCAGTAACAGCGCCGGCATGGCAATCGCCGGGATCTGTTCCAGTTTGCGTACCAGCACCCGCCCTTGCAGGCCGGCGCGAGCGGCCGCGCGGGGCAGCAGTTCAACGCTCAGGCGCTGCTTGGGCAACGGCAGGCCGGTGGTCAACATCGCGGCGCTGGCCGGTTTCTGATGCAGGGTGCAAAGAGCCAGCAAGCCGTCCAGTAATGGATCGTCGTGCAGCGCGCGTGGATCATGAATGAGTTGAACTCGACTGACTTCTGATTCCACGCTCGGCACACTCTTGACTAACAATTGAACAATGAAGGTTCTGCTCAATTCATACCGGGCAGTTGAACCTTAGGCTTCACGTCGTTTTGCACGACGGATGCCAACGGTGCGACCACTCCCTGGCTCTTGAGCAACTCGCCCATGGTCGCCTTGATTCGGTACTGAGTAAATAACTGAATGTTCTTGATCTCCGCCAGGCGACGAGAAGCCGAGAACAGCTCGTTTTCACTGTCGAGCAGGTCGAGCAAGGTACGCTCGCCGAGACTGAACTGCTTCTGATAGGCAGTGCGCACGCGGGTGCTGTGATCGACATATTGCTGAGCGATCGGCACTTGGGCGTTGGCGTTGTTCAAGGCATTCCAGGCCAGGCCCAGCTCTTCATTCAACACGCGCAAGGCGTTGTTGCGAATATCCAGTGCCTGGTTGGACTGGTAGGACTTGGATTCCAGTTCCGCCTTGTTGCTGCCGCCGGCATACAGATTGAAGCGCATGCGCAACATGGCCTGCCATTCATTACTGTGACCGTTCTGGCCATCGAGATCGTTGTCGGCAGTGCGACCCAATTCGGCATCGAAGCGCGGGTAGAAGGTCGATTTGGCGGCTTCGTACTGTTTCTCGGCAGCGGCGATGTCGGATTCAGCGGAACGCAGGATCGGGCTGTTTTCCAGCATCTGCGTCCGGGCTTCATTCAGGTTGGCCGGCAACAGCGCCATGAAATCGGAAGGACGCTCCAGTTGATCGGGCATCTGACCGACGGCGCTGAGGAAGTTGGTCTCGGCGTCAGCCAGGTTGGTCTGCTCGGTGATCAGGTTGTTGCGGGCCTGGGCCATGCGCGCTTCGGCCTGATCGAGGTCGGCGCCGCTGCCCACGCCGCGCTGGGTGCGCAGTTTGATCTGGTCGAAAATCCGTTCGTGGCTCTTCAGGTTCTCGGTCGCCAGGCGCACGAATTCGCGGCGGGTCAGTACGTCGAGATACACCTGAGCAACGGTGAGCGCGGTGCGTTCGGACGTGCCCAGCAAGGAATAGGCGCGGGAATTAACAGTGGCTTGTTGACGCCCCACTTCACTCGACGTCGCAAAACCGTCAAATACCATTTGCGACAACCGCACGCTCGACTCGCTGCGATTCAGGGTTTCCCAGTGATTGTTGTTGCCAGCGGCACGCGTGGTGACGTTGTCCGTACCTTCGCGGCCATAACCGCCCAGCAGATCGACCCGTGGGAGGTATCCCCCTTTGGCTGCCTTTAACTGATAATCCGCGGCCAATCGACTATTAACGCCTGCCTGGATTTCCGGATGGACATCCAGTGCCTGTTGCATGGCCTCCGGAAGGGACTGCGCCTGAACAAAACTGGCGGCAAGGGCGAAGGGTAAAGCCGTGAGCAGGTGCAAACGCATTGTTGGAATTTCCCGGAATTGCTTGTCTTGAATCACTGCAGAACGTGCCGCTGCATCGGATGATGACAACCGGAATGACCGTGTGTCGGAAAGTTGGATGTTTGAACTGCGTCACACTCGCGGAGCAGGTCGGCACCGAAATATCAATGTGACATTACCGAGGCGAGTGTTTAGGATGACGGGCAGAAGGTCAATAGTTTGGCATAAAGTTTATAGCGAAAAAATATAGCCAATTTATTGACGAATAACCGCGTCAAAGTTGTGCCTCTAATACCTTGAAAGTACGTCCAGACTGGTTTGGCAAACACGCCGTCAAGTCCATGGAAGTTAATTGAATGCGACACCCGGAGAGTCTTCAATGAGCAGTGTTGTGGCCATCGTCAAAAGCATTGTCGGTCAGGTTTTCGCTGTGTCCCCAGAGGGCGTGCGCCGCGTACTCGTTGAAGGCGATCGATTGTTTGTCGGCGATCAGGTAGACACCGGTGCGGCGGGCGCCGTTACGCTTGAACTGGCTGACGGCCGGACCCTGGACCTCGGCCGCGACACTCAGTGGAGCGGCAGCGATCCGGACTCCAGCACTGACCTTGCACAAGCCACTGCACAAGCCGCGCCATCGGTTGAAGAGCTGCAGCAAGCCATCGTTGCCGGTGCCGACCCGACCACAGCCCTTGAAGCCACCGCGGCCGGCCCGACGGCTGCCGGCACAGGCGGCGCGGCAGGTGGCGGCCATAGCTTCGTGATGCTGGATGCAACCGCTGGCCGGGTGGACCCGACCATTGGTTTCCCGACTGCGGGCATCGGCACTGCCGCGTTGGCTGCACAGAACACCATCGGCGGCCAGACGGCCGATACCAGCGCCAACGTGCAGCGCGAATCGACCCTGAACTTAAGCGCCACGCCTACCATCACCGAGGCCGGCGGCGTACTGGTTTACACCGCGACGTTGACCCAGGCTCCGCTGACCGACCTGACCATCACCCTGTCCAATGGCTCGGTGATTGTGATCCAGGCTGGCCAGTTGACCGGTACCGTCAACGTTCCGCTTGCGCCGAACGATTCTGTTTATAACGACCCGACCCAGATCAACGTGTCCGTCACCGGCACCACGGGTGGTAGCGGCATCATCGTCACCCCGCCGACAACCCCGGCCGTGACCCAGGTCACTGACACCGTCGATACCACCACGGTCACCTTGACCGCTGGCGCCAACGTTACCGAAGGCGGCCAGATCACCTACACCGCGACATTGACCAACCCGGCGCAGACGCCGGTCACCATCACGTTGTCCAACGGCTCGATCATCACCATCGACGCCGGCAAAACCACCGGCTCCGTGAACGTCGACACCCCGGCCAATGACGTTTATCAGAACGGCAGCACCGTTAGCACCACGATCACTGGCGCCACCGGCGGCAACTTCGAGAACCTGGTGCCAAACCCGGCTCCGGCCGTGACCACCATTACCGACTCGCCGGACAGCACCACCGTCACACTGACGGCGGGATCTACAGTCACCGAAGGCGGCCAGATCACCTACACCGCCACCCTGACCAACCCGGCTCAAACGCCGGTCACTGTCACCCTGTCCAACGGCTCGACCATCACCATCGAAGCCGGCAAAACCACCGGGGCCGTGAACGTCGACACCCCGGCCAATGACGTTTATCAGAACGGCAGCACCGTTAGCACCACGATCACTGGCGTTACCGGTGGCAACTTCGAGAACCTGGTGCCGAGCACCACGCCAGCGGTCACCGCCATTACCGACTCGGTCGACAACACCGGCCTGAGTCTCACCGCCACCGGTACCGTCGTCGAAGGTGGCCAGATCACCTACACCGCCACCCTGACCAATCCGGCCGGCACGCCGATGACCGTGACCTTGAGCAATGGCTCGGTCATCACCATCGAAGCGGGCAAGACCACCGGCAGCGTGACCGTCGATACTGCTGCCAATGACGTCTACAACAACGGCAGCACTGTCAGCACCACCATCACCGGGACCACCGGTGGCAATTTCGAGCAGCTGACTCCAAGCACCGAGCCAGCGCTGACCACCATCACCGATTCGAAAGACAACACCGGCCTGAGCCTCACCGCCACCGGCACCGTCGTCGAAGGCGGGCAGATCACTTACACCGCCACTTTGACCAACCCGGCCGGCACGCCGATGACCGTGACTTTGAGCAATGGCTCGGTCATCACCATCGAAGCGGGCAAGACCACCGGCAGCGTGACCGTCGATACCGCAGCCAATGACGTCTACAACAATGGCAGCACCGTCAGCACCACCATCACGGGAACCACCGGCGGCAATTTCGAGCAGCTGACCCCGAGCACCGAGCCGGCGCTGACCACCATTACCGACTCAAAAGACAACACCGGCCTGAGCCTGTCGGCGTCCAGCGAAGTGGCCGAGGGCGGTTCGATCGTTTACACCGCGAACCTGACCCATGCGGCCGGCACGCCAGTGACCGTCACGTTGAGCAACGGCGCCGTGATCACCATCGCCGCCAACGCTACCAGCGGTTCTGTCACCGTCGATGCGCCGAAAGACGATGCTTACATCGACGCCGGCAAAGTCAGCGCCACGATCACCACCGCCACCGGCGGCAACTTCGAAAACCTGGTCCCGAGCACTGTCCCGGCAGTGACCGAAGTGACCGACACGATCAACACCTCGACGGTCAACCTGACCGCCAACGGCACTGTCGCCGAAGGCGGCACCGTGATTTACACCGCGTCGGTGTCGGCTGAAGTCACCGGTTCGCCGGTGGTCGTGACCTTGTCCAACGGCCAGACCATCACCATTCCGGTCGGTTCGAGCAGTGCCAGCGTGAACTTCACCGCGCCGAATGATGCCTTGGCTGGCGGTGGTTCGCTGAGCGTCAAAATCGACGACGCCAAGGGTGGTAATTACGAGAAGCTGGAAGTCGACAGCAAGCCGGCGAACACCTCGATTACCGATACGACTGACACCACGACGGTCAGCCTCAGCGCGACTGAGTCGGTCGCTGAAGGTGGTTCGATCGTTTACACCGCGAACCTGACCCATGCGGCCGGCACACCCGTGACCGTCACCCTGAGCAACGGCGCGGTGATCACCATCGCCGCCAACGCTACCAGCGGTTCCGTGACCGTCGATGCGCCAAAAGACGATGCTTACATCGACGCCGGCAAAGTCAGTACCACGATCAGCACCGCCACCGGCGGCAACTTCGAAAACCTGGTGACCAGCCCGGCGGCGGCAGTCACTGAGGTGACTGACACGATCAACACGTCGACGGTCAGTCTGACGGCCAACGGCACTGTGGCCGAAGGCGGCACCGTGGTTTACACCGCGTCCGTGTCGGCTGAAGTCACTGGTTCGCCAGTGGTCGTGACCTTGTCCAACGGCCAGACCATCACCATTCCGGTCGGTTCGAGCAGCGCCAGCGTGAACTTCATCGCGCCGAATGATGCCTTGGCTGGCGGTGGTTCGCTGAGCGTCAAAATCGACGACGCCAAGGGTGGTAATTACGAGAAGCTGGAAGTCGACAGCAAGCCGGCGGACACCTCGATTACCGATACGGCCGACACCACGACGGTTAGCCTCAGCGCGACTGAGTCGGTCGCTGAAGGTGGTTCGATTCTCTACACCGCGAACCTGACCCATGCGGCCGGCACACCCGTGACCGTCACCCTGAGCAACGGCGCCGTGATCACCATCGCGGCCAACGCCACCAGCGGTTCCGTCACCGTCGATGCACCAAAAGACGATGCCTACATCGACGCCGGCAAAGTCAGCGCCACGATCACCACCGCTACCGGCGGCAACTTCGAAAACCTGGTCAAAAGCCCGGCTGCAGCCGTCACCACCGTCACCGATACCCTCGACACCTCGACCGTCACCCTAACGGCCAACGGCACTGTGGCCGAAGGCGGCACCGTGGTTTACACCGCCTCGGTCGGCGCACCGGTCACCGGTTCGCCGGTGGTGGTGACCTTGTCCAACGGTCAGACCATCACCATTGGCATTGGCCAAAGCAGCGGCACGGTCAATGCCGTGGTCTCGAACGATGTGCTCAGCGGCCACGCGCCGTTGACCAACTCGATCACCAAAGTCAGCGGCGGCAACTACGAAAACCTGATCGCCGATAAAACCCCGGTCAGCACCAGCGTGACCGACACCGTCGACACCACCACCCTGTCGCTGAGCGCCACCGGCAACGTCAAAGAAGGCGGCCAGATCACCTACACCGCCACTCTGACCCATGCGGCCGGCAGCTCGGTGACCGTGACGTTGAGCAACGGCGCGACCATCACCATCGATGCCGGTAAAACCACCGGCACCGTGAAAGTCGATGCACCGAAAGACGACGTCTACAAGGACGCCGGCAAACTGGAAGTCACCATCAAGGACGCCGCTGGCGGCAACTTTGAAAACCTGGTCACCAGCCCGACCCCGGCCGTGACCAACGTGGCGGACACCACCAACACCACACACCTGACCCTCAGCGCTGAAAAAACGGTACTCGAAGGTTCGCACATCACCTACACCGCGACCCTCACCAACGCCGCGCAAACGCCAGTGACCGTCAAGCTGAGCAACGGCGAGACCATCACCATCGACGCCGGCAAAACCACCGGTTCGGTGACCATCGCGGCGCCAAGCGACGACGTCTACAAAGATGCCGGCAAGCTCGCTGTGACGATGACGGATGCCAGCGGCGGCAACTTTGAAAAACTCGACATCAGCAAAGCGTCAGTGACCACCACCGTCACCGACACACTCGACACCTCGACCGTCACACTGACCGCCACCAGCAGCGTGGCCGAGGGCGGCACCGTGGTTTACACCGCGTCTGTCGGCGCACCGGTCACCGGTTCGCCGGTGGTGGTGACCTTGTCCAACGGTCAGACCATCACCATTGGCATTGGTCAAAGCAGCGGCACGGTCAATGCCGTGGTCTCGAACGATGTGCTCAGCGGCCACGCGCTGTTGACCAACTCGATCACCAAAGTCAGCGGCGGCAACTACGAAAACCTGATCGCCGATAAAACCCCTGTCAGCACCAGCGTGACCGACACCGTCGACACCACCACCCTGTCGCTGAGCGCCACCGGCAACGTCAAAGAAGGCGGCCAGATCACCTACACCGCCACTCTGACCCATGCGGCCGGCAGCCCGGTGACCGTGACGTTGAGCAACGGCGCGACCATCACCATCGATGCCGGTAAAACCACCGGCACCGTGAAAGTCGATGCGCCCAAAGACGACGTCTACAAGGACGCCGGCAAACTGGAAGTCACCATCAAGGACGCTGCTGGCGGCAACTTTGAAAACCTGGTCACCAGCCCGACCCCGGCCGTGACCAACGTGGCGGACACCACCAACACCACACACCTGACCCTCAGCGCTGAAAAAACGGTACTCGAAGGTTCGCACATCACCTACACCGCGACCCTCACCAACGCCGCGCAAACGCCAGTGACCGTCAAGCTGAGCAACGGCGAGACCATCACCATCGACGCCGGCAAAACCACCGGTTCGGTGACCATCGCGGCGCCAAGCGACGACGTCTACAAAGATGCCGGCAAGCTCACCGTAACGATGACGGATGCTACCGGCGGTAACTTTGAAAACCTGGTCAAAAGCCCGGTTGCGGCCGTCACCACCGTCACCGACACCGTCGACACCTCGACCGTCACCCTGACCGCCAGCAGCAGCGTGGCCGAGGGCGGCACCGTGGTTTACACCGCGTCTGTCGGCGCACCGGTCACCGGTTCGCCGGTGGTGGTGACCTTGTCCAACGGTCAGACCATCACCATTGGCATTGGCCAAAGCAGCGGCACGGTCAATGCCGTGGTCTCGAACGATGTGCTCAGCGGCCACGCGCCGGTGACCAATTCGATCACCAAAGTCAGCGGTGGCAACTACGAAAACCTGGTCGCCGATAAAACCCCGGTCAGCACCAGCGTGACCGACACCGTCGACACCACCACCCTGTCGCTGACCGCCACTGGCAACGTCAAAGAAGGTGGCCAGATCACCTACACCGCCACCCTGACCCATGCGGCCGGCACCCCGGTGACCGTGACGTTGAGCAACGGCGCGACCATCACCATCGATGCCGGTAAAACCACCGGCACCGTGAAAGTCGATGCGCCCAAAGACGACGTCTACAAGGACGCCGGCAAACTGGAAGTCACCATCAAGGACGCTGCTGGCGGCAACTTTGAAAACCTGGTCACCAGCCCGACCCCGGCCGTGACCAACGTGGCGGACACCACCAACACCACACACCTGACCCTCAGCGCTGAAAAAGCGGTACTCGAAGGTTCGCACATCACCTACACCGCGACCCTCACCAACGCCGCGCAAACGCCGGTGATCGTCAAGCTGAGCAACGGCGAGACCATCACCATCGACGCCGGCAAAACCACTGGTTCGGTGACCATCGCGGCGCCAAGCGACGACGTCCACAAGGATGCCGGCAAGCTCACCGTGACGATGACGGATGCCACCGGCGGCAACTTCGAAAATCTCGACATCAGCAAAGCGTCAGTGACCACCACCGTCAAAGACACGGTCGACTCCACGGCCCTGTCGCTGTCGGCCAGCCACACCGTCAGCGAAGGTGGCCAGATCACCTACACCGCCACCCTGAGCAACCCGACAGACACGGCCATGACCGTGAAGTTGAGCAACGGCGCCGTGATCAACATCGCCGCCGGCGCCACCACCGGTTCGGTCAACTTCGCTGCACCGGCCAACACCCCGTACATCGACGGCGGCAAAGTCCAGGCTACGATTGCCAGCCAGAGCGGCGGTAATTTCGAGAAAGTCATCACCGACCATTCGCCGGCGGTCACCACCGTCACCGATTCGGCAGACACCACCGGCTTGAGCCTGAGCGCCACCGGTTCGGTCGCCGAGGGCGGTTCGATCGTCTACACCGCGACCCTGACCAATGCCGCTGGCTCCGCCATGACCGTGACGTTGAACAACGGCGCGGTGATCCACATTGCCAAGGGTGCCACCACCGGTTCGGTGAACTTCGCCGCACCGAAGGATGACGTTTACAAAGACGCCGGCAAAGTCGACGCCAGCATCACCAAGACTGCCGGCGGCAACTTCGAGAACCTGGTGGCCGACAAGACGCCAGCGGTTACCGATGTGACCGACACCCTCAATACGTCGACAGTCAGTCTGACGGCCAACAGCACTGTGGCTGAAGGCGGCACCATGGTGTACACCGCATCGGTCAATGCGCCAGTGACCGGTTCGCCGGTTGTCGTGACCTTGTCTAACGGCCAGAGCATTACCATTCCGGTCGGCGCCAGCAGCGCCAACGTGAAATACACCGCACCGAACGACGCACTGGCTGGCGGCGGTTCGCTGAGCGTGAAAATCGACGGCACCACCGGTGGCAACTACGAAAACCTGGTGGCGAATCAAACCCCGGCAGTCACGTCGGTAACCGACGTCAAAGACACCACCACCCTGAGCCTGAGCGCTACAGATTCGGTGGCGGAAGGCGGTTCGATTGTCTACACCGCGACGCTGACTCACGCGGCCGGCACACCGGTCACCGTGAACCTGTCGAACGGCGCCGTTATCACCATCGCCGCCAACGCTACCAGCGGTTCCGTGACCGTCAAGGCACCGGCCGATGACGTCTACAAAGATGCCGGCAAAGTTGAAGCGACCATCAAGGACGCCAGTGGCGGCAACTTCGAGAACCTGGTGACCAGCCCGGCGGCGGCAGTCACTGCAGTGACTGACACCCTCGATACTTCGACCGTCAGTCTGACGGCCAACGGCACTGTGGCCGAAGGCGGCACCGTGGTTTACACCGCGTCGGTGTCGGCTGAAGTCACCGGTTCGCCCGTGGTTGTGACCCTCTCGAACGGCCAGACCATCACCATTCCGGTTGGCGCCAGCAGTGCCAGCGTGAACTTCACTGTGCCGAACGATGCCCTGGCCGGTGGCGGCTCGCTGAGCGTCAAGATCGACGACGCCAAGGGCGGCAATTACGAGAAGCTGGAAGTTAACGGCAAGCCGGCGGACACCTCGATTACCGATACGGTGGACACCACGACGGTTAGCCTCAGCGCGACTGGGTCAGTGGCTGAAGGCGGCTCGATCGTCTACACCGCGAACCTGACCCACGCTGCCGGCACGCCAGTGACCGTGAACCTGTCGAACGGCGCCGTGATCACCATCGCGGCCAACGCGACCAGCGGTTCCGTAACCGTCAAGGCACCTGCCGATGACGTCTACAAAGATGCCGGAAAAGTTGAAGCGACCATCAAGGACGCCAGCGGCGGCAACTTCGAGAACCTGGTGACCAGCCCGGCGGCGGCAGTCACTGCGGTGACTGACACCCTCGATACTTCGACCGTCAGTCTGACGGCCAACGACACTGTGGCCGAAGGCGGCACCGTGGTTTACACCGCGTCCGTGTCTGCTGAAGTTACCGGTTCGCCAGTGGTCGTGACCCTCTCGAACGGCCAGACCATCACCATTCCGGTTGGCGCCAGCAGTGCCAGCGTGAACTTCATCGCACCGAACGATGCCCTGGCCGGCGGCGGCTCCCTGAGCGTCAAAATCGACGACGCGAAGGGCGGCAATTACGAGAAGCTGGAAGTTAACGGAAAGCCGGCGAATACCTCGATTACCGATACGGTGGACACCACGACAGTTAGCCTGACGGCTACCGATTCGGTCGCTGAAGGCGGCTCCATCGTTTACACCGCGAACCTGACCCACGCGGCTGGCACGCCGGTCACTGTCACCCTGAGCAACGGCGCAGTGATCACCATCGCCGCCAACGCCACCAGCGGCTCCGTGTCCGTCAAGGCACCTGCCGATGACGTCTATAAAGATGCGGGAAAAGTCGAAGCGACCATCAAAGGCGCCAGCGGCGGCAACTTCGAAAACCTGGTCACCAGCCCGGCAGCTGCGGTCACGGAAGTGACTGACACCCTCAATACGTCGACGGTCAGCCTGAAGGCAACACCCACCGCAGCCGAAGGCGGCAATGTGGTGTACACCGCTTCCGTGACCTCGAAGGTCACCGGCAAGGACGTGGTCCTCACCCTGGCCAACGGTGAAAAAATCACCATCCCAGTCGGTGAAAGCACGGCCTCGATCACCGTCAAAGCTCCGAATGACGCATTGGTCGGCCACGAGCCGCTGAGCAACACCATCAAGGATGTGACCGGCGGCAATTACGAGAATCTGGTCGCCGACAAGACCCCGACCTCGACCGCTATCAGCGACACCCTGGACACCACCAAAGTGACCATGACCGCCAGCGGTCAGGTGCTTGAAGGCGGCAACATCACCTACACCGCCAACCTGACGAATGCCGCTGGCAGCGACATGACGGTCAAGTTGAGCAACAGCGAAAGCATCGTGATCAAGGCCGGCGACAAGTCGGGCTCCATTACCGTTCCTGCACCGGCCGATGACGTCTACAAGGACGACAGTAAAATCACCGTCCGCATCGACAGCACCAGCGGCGGCGACTTCGAGAAGCTCGACGTCAACAAAGCCGCGCACACCACCACCGTCAAAGATACGATCGACACCACCACGCTGAAACTCAGCGCAGACGTGAGCACCGTCGGCGAAGGTGGTCAGATCAACTACACCGCGACCCTGAACCACCCAGCGGACACGGCGATGACCGTGACCCTGAACAATGGTCTGGTGATCAACATCAAGGCTGGCGAGTCCAGCGGCTCTGCGTCTTTCACCGTACCGAACAACGTCTACATCGGCGCCGCGGATGTCCTTACCTCGATCAAGGAAACCACCGGCGGCAACTTCGAAAAACTGAACACCGATCCCTCAGTCGTCGTCACCAAAGTCACCGACACTGCTGACACCACCAACCTGACCTTGAGCGCTAGCGGCTCGGTGCAGGAAGGCGGCCAGATCGTCTACACCGCGACCCTGTCCCAGGCCGCCGGCAGCAATATGACCGTGAAGCTGAGCAACGGCGCGACCATCACCATCCTCAAGGATGCGGTGTCCGGCCATGCCAGCGTTGCCGCACCGAAAGACGACGTCTACAAAGACGCGGGCAAAGTTGAAGCGACCATCAAGGACGCCACCGGTGGAAACTTCGAGAACCTGGTCCCGAGCACTGTCCCGGCAGTGACCGAGGTGACTGACACGATCAACACGTCGACAGTTAGTCTGACCGCCAATGGCACTGTGGCCGAAGGCGGCACCGTGGTTTACACCGCGTCCGTGTCTGCTGAAGTCACTGGTTCGCCGGTGGTCGTGACCTTGTCCAACGGCCAGACCATCACCATTCCGGTCGGTTCGAGCAGTGCCAGTGTGAACTTCACCGCACCGAACGATGCCTTGGCTGGCGGTGGTTCGCTGAGCGTCAAGATTGAAGATGCCAAAGGTGGTAATTACGAGAAGCTGGAAGTTAACGGCAAGCCGGCGGATACCTCGATTACCGATACGGCTGACACCACGACGATTAGCCTCAGCGCGACGGGGTCGGTGGCTGAAGGCGGTTCGATTGTCTACACCGCGAACCTGACCCACGCGGCCGGCACACCGGTGACCGTCACCCTGAGCAACGGCGCAGTCATTACCATCGCGGCCAACGCTACCAGCGGTTCTGTCACCGTCGATGCACCGAAAGACGACGCTTACATCGACGCTGGCAAGGTCAGCGCCACGATCAACACCGCCACCGGTGGTAACTTCGAACACCTGGTGACCAGCCCCGCGGCTGCGGTCACCGAAGTGACTGACACGATCAACACCTCAACAGTCAGCCTGACCGCCAACGGCACTGTCGCCGAAGGTGGCACCGTGGTTTACACCGCGTCGGTGTCGGCTGAAGTCACCGGTTCGCCGGTGGTTGTGACCTTGTCCAACGGCCAGACCATCACCATTCCGGTCGGTTCGAGCAGTGCCAACGTGAACTTCACCGCGCCGAACGATGCCTTGGCTGGCGGCGGCTCCCTGAGCGTGAAGATTGACGATGCGAAGGGCGGTAACTTCGAAAAACTGAGCATCGACAGCAAACCGGCGGACACCACTGTCAGCGATACCGTGGACACCACCAAAGTGACCATGACCGCCAGCGATAACGTGGTCGAGGGCGGCACGATCACTTACACCGTCAACCTCAGCAACGCCGCCGGTACTGACATGACGGTCAAGCTGAGCAATGGCGAGAACGTGGTGATCAAGGCCGGCGACAAGTCGGGCTCCATTACCGTTCCTGCACCGGCCGATGACGTCTACAAGGACGGCAGCAAGATCACCGTTGGCATCGCCAGCACCGACGGCGGCAACTTCGAGAAGCTCGACGTCAGCAAGACCACCCACACCACCACCGTCAATGACACCACCGACACCACTACGCTGAAGCTCAGTGCCGATGTGAGCACCGTCGGCGAAGGTGGCCAGATCGTCTACACCGCCACGCTTAGCCACCCGGCCGACACGGCGATGACCGTGACGCTGAACAACGGCTTGGTGATCAACATCAAGGCCGGCGAGTCCAGCGGTTCGGTGCCGTACACAGTGCCAAATGACGTCTACACCGGCGCGGCGCCTGTCAGGGCAGCGATCGCGGACAGCACTGGCGGCAACTTCGAACAACTGGACACCGATCGCTCGGCCGTCGTGACCAAAGTGACGGACACTGCTGACACCACTAGCCTGACCTTGAGCGCTAGCGGCTCGGTGCAGGAAGGCGGCTCCATCGTTTACACCGCGACCTTGTCCCAGGCCGCCGGCAGCGACATGACCGTGAAGCTGAGCAACGGCGCGACCATCACTATCCTCAAGGATGCAGTGTCCGGCCAGGTCAGCGTTGATGCACCGAAAGACGATGCCTACATCGACGCCGGCAAAGTCAGCGCCACGATCAGCACCGCTACCGGCGGCAACTTCGAGAACCTGGTCACCAGCCCGGCGGCGGCAGTCACTGAGGTGACTGACACGATCAACACGTCGACGGTCAGCCTGACGACCGCCAACGGCACTGTCGCCGAAGGCGGCACCGTGGTTTACACCGCGTCCGTGTCGGCTGAAGTCACTGGTTCGCCGGTGGTCGTGACCTTGTCCAACGGCCAGTCCATCACCATTCCGGTCGGTTCGAGCAGCGCCAGCGTGAACTTTGTTGCGCCGAACGATGCGTTGACCGGTCACGCACCGCTGACCAACTCGATCACCAACGTCAGCGGCGGCAACTACGAAAACCTGGTGGCCGACAAAACGCCGGTCAGCACCAGCGTGACCGACACCGCCGACACGACCAATCTGACGCTGAGCGCCAGCAACTCGGTCGCTGAAGGCGGCTCGATCGTCTACACCGCGAACCTGACCCACGCGGCCGGCACGCCAGTGACCGTCACCCTGAGCAACGGCGCGGTGATCACCATCGCCGCCAACGCTACCAGCGGTTCCGTGACCGTCGATGCGCCGAAAGACGATGCCTACATCGACGCCGGCAAGGTCAGCGCCACGATCACCACCGCTACCGGCGGCAACTTCGAAAACCTGGTCCCGAGCACTGTTCCGGCAGTGACCGAGGTGACTGACACCATCAACACCTCGACGGTCAGCCTAACGACCAACGGCACTGTGGCCGAAGGCGGCACCGTGGTTTACACCGCGTCCGTGTCGGCTGAAGTCACTGGTTCGCCGGTGGTCGTGACCTTGTCCAACGGCCAGTCCATCACCATTCCGGTCGGTTCGAGCAGCGCCAGCGTGAACTTTGTTGCGCCGAACGATGCGTTGACCGGTCACGCACCGCTGACCAACTCGATCACCAACGTCAGCGGCGGCAACTACGAAAACCTGGTGGCCGACAAAACGCCGGTCAGCACCAGCGTGACCGACACCGCCGACACGACCAATCTGACGCTGAGCGCCAGCAACTCGGTCGCTGAAGGCGGCTCGATCGTCTACACCGCGAACCTGACCCACGCGGCCGGCACGCCAGTGACCGTCACCCTGAGCAACGGCGCGGTGATCACCATCGCCGCCAACGCTACCAGCGGTTCCGTGACCGTCGATGCGCCGAAAGACGATGCCTACATCGACGCCGGCAAGGTCAGCGCCACGATCACCACCGCTACCGGCGGCAACTTCGAAAACCTGGTCCCGAGCACTGTTCCGGCAGTGACCGAGGTGACTGACACCATCAACACCTCGACGGTCAGCCTAACGACCAACGGCACTGTGGCCGAAGGCGGCACCGTGGTTTACACCGCGTCCGTGTCGGCTGAAGTCACTGGTTCGCCGGTGGTCGTGACCTTGTCCAACGGCCAGTCCATCACCATTCCGGTCGGTTCGAGCAGCGCCAGCGTGAACTTTGTTGCGCCGAACGATGCGTTGACCGGTCACGCACCGCTGACCAACTCGATCACCAACGTCAGCGGCGGCAACTACGAAAACCTGGTGGCCGACAAAACGCCGGTCAGCACCAGCGTGACCGACACCGTCGACACGACCAATCTGACGCTGAGCGCCAGCAACTCGGTCGCCGAAGGCGGCTCGATCGTCTACACCGCCACGCTGACCCACGCGGCCGGCACGCCAGTGACCGTCACGTTGAGCAACGGCAAGGTGATCACCATCGCCGCCGACGCTACCAGCGGCTCCGTCACCGTCGCCGCGCCGAAAGACGATGCCTACATCGACGCCGGCAAAGTCAGCGCCACGATCAGCACCGCTACCGGCGGCAACTTCGAGAACCTGGTCACCAGCCCGGCGGCGGCAGTCACTGAGGTGACTGACACGATCAACACGTCGACGGTCAGCCTGACGACCGCCAACGGCACTGTCGCCGAAGGTGGCACCGTGGTTTACACCGCGTCCGTGTCTGCTGAAGTCACTGGTTCGCCGGTGGTGGTGACCTTGTCCAACGGCCAGACCATCACCATTCCGGTCGGTTCGAGCAGTGCCAGCGTGAACTTCATCGCGCCAAACGATGCCCTCGTCGGTGGCGGTTCGTTGAGCGTCAAGATTGATGATGCCAAGGGTGGCAACTTCGAGAAGCTGGAAGTCGACAGCAAGCCGGCGAACACCTCGATTACCGATACGACTGACACCACGACGGTTAACCTCAGCGCGACTGAGTCGGTCGCTGAAGGTGGTTCGATCGTTTACACCGCGAACCTGACCCACGCGGCCGGCACTCCGGTGACCGTCACCCTGAGCAACGGCGCCGTGATCACCATCGCCGCCAACACTACCAGCGGCTCCGTCACCGTCGATGCGCCGAAAGACGATGCCTACATCGACGCCGGCAAAGTCAGCGCCACGATCACCACCGCCACCGGCGGTAACTTCGAGAACCTGGTCAAAGACCCGGCTGCGGCAGTGACCAACGTCACCGACACCCTCGACACGTCGACCGTGACCCTGAAAGCCACCGAGTCGGCCGCTGAAGGTGGCACCGTCACTTACACCGCGACCGTCGGCGCGCCGGTAACCGGTTCGCCAGTGACTGTGTCTTTGGCCAACGGCCAGACCATCACCATCGCAGTCGGGCAAACCACCGGCACCGTGAGCACCCTCGCCCCCAACGACGCGTTGACCGGTCACGCACCACTGACCAACTCGATCACCAACATCAGCGGCGGCAACTACGAAAACCTGGTTGCCGACAAAACACCGGTCAGCACCACCGTGACCGACACAGCCGACACGACCAACCTGACGCTGAGCGCCAGCAACTCGGTCGCTGAAGGCGGCTCGATCGTCTACACCGCCACCCTGACCAACGCCGCCGGCACACCCGTGACCGTCACCCTGAGCAACGGCGCCGTGATCACCATCGCCGCCAACGCCACCAGCGGTTCCGTGACCGTCGATGCGCCGAAGGACGATGCTTACATCGACGCCGGCAAGGTCAGTACCACGATCAGCACCGCCACCGGCGGCAACTTCGAGAACCTGGTACCAAGCACGACTCCAGCAGTGACCAACGTCACCGACACCTTCGACAAAACCGAAGTCAGCATCACCGGCAGTACCTCGGTAACCGAAGGCCAGGCCGCCAGCTACACCGTCAGCCTGACAAACCCGGCGCAGACTGAAGTCACCCTGAAAATCACCTACAGCGGCACCGCCGCCGACGGTTCGGACTTCACCGGTGTGTACACCGTGAAGATCCCGGCGGGCGGCAGCAGCGCGAGCTTCAACGTCGCGACCCTGGACGACAGGATCACCGAAGGCACTGAAAACTTCGTGATCAAGATCGACTCGGCCACCGGTGGCAACTTCGAGAACCTGGCGATCAGCGCTTCCAACGGCAGCGTCAGCACCTCGATCATCGACAACGACGCGCCGCCGGTGCTCGACCTGGATGCCAACAACTCCAGCGGTGCTACCGGTGCCAACTACAACGTGACGTTCACCGAAGGCACCACCGGCCAAGGCGTATCGATCGGCGACACCGACCTGAAAATCACCGACCCGGACAGCACTCTGCTGACCGGCGCGACGATCGTGCTGACCAACCGTCAAGATGGCGATGCTCTGAACCTGGGCCTCAGCGTCAACGGCATCACCATCAATGCCAACAGCACGAATGGCACGGTCACGCTGACACTGTCCGGCAACGCGACGCTGGCCGACTACATGCAACAGATCAAGAACATCAGCTTCACCAACAACAGTGAGGACCCGAGCAGCGTGCCGCGGATCATCACCGTGACGGTGACCGATGGCAGCAACTACTCCAACACCGCGACCACCACCGTCAACGTGGTCGGCGTAAACGACGCACCGATCGCCGCACCGGTTAACGTCACCGGCACCGAAGACACGCCGCTGATCCTCGGCTGGTCGACCTTCGGCGTCAGTGATGTTGACAGTGCCGCCGCTAACCTGGGCGTGAAAATCACCCAACTGCCGGGTGTTCACCAGTTGCAATATCTGGACGGCGCGACCTGGAAAGACGTGACGCTCAACCAGACCTTCAGTAAGGCCGACATCGATGCCGGCAAGCTGCGCTTCATGCCTGGCACCAACGAATCCGGTGCCAACGGCTACGGCGGCACCGAAGTGGGCAACATCAAGGCCGACTACGCACAGATCAAATTCCAGCCAACCGACGGCTCGCTACTGGGCAACACCGGCACGATCAAAATCGACATCACACCCGTGGCCGACGCCCCGTCCCTGAGCGTTGCGGACAACAGCGTCAAATCCACAGGCCTGATCAAGGAAGTCTGGACGGGCCTGCCACTCGGCACCGATGGCAGCGGCGCAGCCACCGGCACCCTGAAAAGCGTCATCGACGGCGCGGGTAAACCGAACTCCAGCGGCACGGTGACCAACGTGCAGTCCGACGGCAGCGTCGCGGCTGGCACGGCATCGAAAACCTCCGGGCTGATCTACCTCGAAGCCGGCAAGACTTACACTTTCAGCGGCACCGGCGATGACAGCCTTTTGGTGACCATCGGCGGTAAAAACGTGGCGGCCACGACGTGGGGCGCGGGCGGCAGTCTGAACGGTTCGTTCACCCCGACCACCAGCGGTTACTACACCCTGGACATCTACCACCACAACCAGAGCGGCCCGGGTAACTATGACGTCAACCTGTCGGTCAACGGCAGTGCCGCGGTCGACCTGAGCAGCGCCGGCGTGCCGCTGTACACCGGCGTGGCGGATCTCGCCGCTTCCGGCGTGACGGTGTCCGATTTGCACGGCACCAGCGGCGAAGGCTACTACGAAGGCTACAAACTCAATGAAGCCGCGGAAGGGACCAGCGTTCATCTGTCCGCGATCAAGACGGCCCTGACTGATATCGACGGCTCCGAAAGCCTGAGCGTGAAAATCAGCGGGATTCCGGCGGGCTCGGTACTGACCGATGGCGCCGGCCACACCTTCACCGCCAGCGCGACCTCCGGCGAAGCCAACGTCACGGGCTGGAACCTCGGCTCCCTGACCGTCACGCCGCCACCGTACTACAACGGCCAGTTCAACCTGACCGTGACCTCGACCTCCACCGAATCGCTCGGCGGTTCGGCGCAAAGCACCGCGACGATCCCGGTGACGGTTTACCCGACGGTCTACAACGCTGTCACCGCCACAGCTGCCAACGACACCATCACCGGCACCGACGGCAACGACATCATGGTCGCCGATATTGGCGGGCTGACCGTGGTGCCGGGCACCAACTACAACATTGCGTTCATGGTCGACAGCTCGGGCAGTATGAGCGCGTCGTCGATCAACTCAGCCAAGGACTCGCTGACCTCGGTGTTCAACACCCTCAAGCAGAGCATGGGCGGCAATTCGGGGACGGTGAATATCTTCCTGGCGGACTTCGACAACCAGGTCAACAAGTCGGTGTCGGTGAACCTGAACGACCCGAATGCCCTGACCTTGCTCAAATCCGTTCTGGACTCGATGTCATCCGGCGGCGGCACCAACTACGAGGACGTGTTCAAAACCACGGCCAACTGGTTCCAGAGTGCCGACCCGATGGCCAACACCGGTGCGAAGAACCTCACGTACTTCATCACCGATGGCAAGCCGACCTACTACCAGAGCGGCGAGCAAACCAACCCGACCTTGTTCGGCAATGTGAAGCTCGATGACGTCATCACCACCTCCAATTACAAGTTGGGGCAGACTTATTCCAACTACCTGGACAGCACTCACTACCTGACCATCGACAGCGCCGGCAATGTCACGCTGCAGACTCAGAAAAACTCGGGGCGCTGGAACAGCGACGAACTGGGCACCCTCCATGCCGAGGGTAACGGCACGTACGAGCTGTCCTATCGCGATGGTACCGGCAGCAGCACCAGCTGGGATGCCATCGACAACTCCACTGACAGCTTCGCGCTGCTGGGCAAGGTCTCGACGGTAGAAGCCATCGGCATAAACAAGGACGTCACCCTTGCTGATCTGAAGCCATACGACTCGGATCAAACGCCACAAACCAACATTGACCCGAAAGACCTGGCCAACTCGATCATCGGCCATACCGAAGCGACGATGCCAGGTGCCGACACGGTCAATGGCGGTGACGGCAACGACATCCTGTTCGGCGACCTGGTGAGCTTCAACGGTGTCGCCGGTGAGGGTTATCAGGCGATGCAGGCGTTCGTCGCCCAGCAAACCGGCGTGGACGTCAGCAAAGTCACCACCAGCAACGTGCACCAGTTCATCACCGAGCACTACACCGCGTTCGATGTGTCCGGGGCGCATGACGGTAATGACTCGCTGCTGGGTGGTGCCGGCAATGACATTCTCTTCGGCCAGGGTGGCAACGACCTGCTCGACGCCGGCAAGGGCAATGACATCCTGCTCGGCGGCTCGGGTAATGACTCGCTGATGGGTGGTCAGGGCAACGATATTCTGATCGGTGGTTCAGGTGCCGACACCTTCGTCTGGAAGGCTGGCGACACTGGCAGCGACGTGATCAAGGACTTCAAGGCCAGCGAGGGTGATCGCATCGACTTGCGCGATCTGCTGCAGGGCGAAACCGGCAGCACCATCGACAATTTCCTGAAGATCACCACCGTGGATGGCGTTTCGTCCCTGCAAGTCAGCTCCGCCGGCAAGTTCAACGGCGCCGACGCCGCAGCGGCAGCACCAGATGTGACGATCAAACTGGAAGGCAACAACTGGTCCAGCGCCAACATCAACTCGTTGATTGCCGGCAGTGACCCGACCATCAAAATCGATCACAACAACACCTGACCCAACGAAAAACGGCCGCCCTTATGGGGCGGCCGTCACGTTTGCGCCCAACACCCCGGTGACGATTTCGTCGCCGCACCGCATACTCGCGTCCAGTTGGCCTATGCTGCTGACAGCATGACGCGGGTCCATTTCCGAGGGATGTTCAATGTTCTACGTGCAACGCGATGCGCAAGGTCAGTTAGTGCGCGTGGAAGCCGCGGCCTACGCCGAGGCCACGGAAACACTGCCGGCCGACCACCATGAAATCCAGGCCTGGTATGCCAATGAAGTAGTGGAAACCAGCCTCAAACAACTCAAGCAGAGCGACCTGGAAATGATCCGGGTACTCGACGACTTGATCCAGGTGCTGACCAGCAAAGGCGTGATCCGCGTCACCGACCTGCCGCCGGCCGCACAAGCCAAGCTGATGGACCGGACCCAGGCCCGTGAAGCGTTGGGCGGGTTGAGTCAATTGATCGATGATGATGAGACGGGGTTGATCTAACTCCCACCTTCTTCGTTGCCTGCGCTGACGCCATCGCGAGCAAGCTCGCTCCCACATGGGATTCGGTTGTACGCACAATTGCGGTACGACGCATAACCAATGTGGGAGCGAGCTTGCTCGCGATGGCGGCATCACCGACGACGCATTACTTCCAAGGCTTCGGCTCACCAAACAACTGCCCCTGAACCCCATACAACCCCATCTCACGAATAACCATCAACTCCCCTTCCGTCTCGACCCGCTCGGCAATCAACGGCAAATCGATGCTGTGCGCCGCCCGCTGAATCGCCTCGATGAACAGGCGCTTGTCGCTCTCCTGATCAATCGCCCGGATGTAACTGCCGTCGATCTTCAGATACGCCAACCCAAGCCGCGCCAGGTTACCGATCATGCTGAAGCGCCCGCCAAAGCGTTGCAGGCTCAGGGAGAACCCGAGTTCGTGCAGACGTCGCGTCAGCTCTTCCAGCATGGCTTGCTCCGGCAACTGCTCCTCACCGATTTCCAGGGTCAATCGCTCCCCGAGATCCGAATGCTGACGCAGGATTTCGAAGACTTTATTCAATGCCTGCGGATCGGCCAGCGTCGCTGAAGACAGGTTCAGCGCCAGCGACTCTTTATGGTCGGCCATCTGCTCAAGTACCAGCTCCAACATCAGCCGATCAAGCCGCGCGGTCCAGCCAAAGCGCTCGAGCCACGGCAGGAAGCGCCCGGCGGGAATGGTCTGGCCCTCGTCGTCGATCAAACGCGACAGCACCTTGTAATGCAGCACCAACTGCGTGTCCTGGGCAGCCACCACCGGCTGGAAGTACAGCTCGAAACGCTGCTGGCTCAACGCCTGTTCCAGTAAGTTGTGCCAGGCATGATGGTCGTCGCCGACGCTGGCCGACGCGCTGTGATCCAGGCAGACCCAGCTCGAATCGCCCTGGCCTTCCGCCTGAGCCAACGCCTGATCGCCCAACCCGAGAACCGCTTGCGGGGAGTCGCCATACACAAACGGCGCCAGCCCGATCGAGGCCACCGAGGCCACGTCGGTGGCGCCCGTCGCGTGCAGGCTCGCCAAGGCACTGTCGAGGTTCTGCGCCAGTTGCAGCGCTTCCTCGCGCACCAACCCCGGCGCCAGCACGGCGAACTCACCGCCGCGAATCCGCGTCACGAGGTTCAGGGTTTCCGGGTATTTGGCACACTCTCGGGACAACTGCTCGCCCACCGCTTTCAACAACTGGTCAGTGCGTTGACCGCCCAACCGCTGGTTCAACCCGGCCAGGTCCCTGACCCGCAATAGCAGCAAATAACCGGAACTCGCCTGCTCTGGATTGCTCACTCGGGCGTTCAGTTGCATTTCGAAATAGCGACGGTTGGCCAGCCCCGTCAGGTTGTCCTGATAGGACTCGGCCCGCAGTTTTTCACTGCGCTCGGCCTGTTCCTGGAACAGCGCCTTAAGCTTCTCGACCATCTGGTTCATGGCCTGCACGACTCGCCGCAGTTCCGGCGTGCGCGGCAGTTGCGGCAGGCTGAGGAATTCGCGGCGAGCGATGGCGTGGGATTGCTTGACCATGTAATCCAGCGGCTTCAGTTGCCGGCGCAACAACAGTGCGCCCAGCACCGCGCTCACCGCACCGCAGATCAGCAACCAGCCAAGACTGCCCAGCGCGCTCTGCCAGAGTTTGGCCAACGCGAACATCGGATGGCTGACCACCTCGACCCGCGCCGCCTGCTCCCAGCCACGGCTGACGAGGGCATCACCGCCGGCCGCTTCCAGCCCGATCATTTTGACGAACCAGTCCGGCACGTTGTTCACCGCGGGAATGCCGCTGCGCTCGACGATGGTCTGATCGGTCTTGAGATCGACCACGCGGATGCTCGCGTAATAACCGCTGTCGAAGATCGAACTGACCAGCAACTCGACCATCGCCGGGTCGTCGATGTTCGGTGTCAGGGACAGCGCCAATGCCGTCGCGGCATCCTGGGCGTGGGAGCGCAACTGGTTGACGTATTGGGTGCGCGAGCTTTCCAGGCTGACCACGAAGCTACCGGTGAAGGCGATCACCAGGAACAGACAGATAGCGATCAACAGCTGTTTGAACAAGGACATCTGAGCGCGTGCTCCTAGTTAGTCGTCTCGACCGGGAAACCTTCGGCCTGCATTTTCTTCAATACATCCTGCCAACGAGACAGGCGTTTGGTGTCACCGACTTTCTTGTTGCCCTTGGCGCCCGGCAACCACAACCCTTCGGCATTGAAAGAGTAGACCGGCAGCAAATCGGTTCGCTGGCTGGCCGGTTTGATCGCATCGATCAGGCTGTCGAGTACCAGCGGCATGGCTTCGGGGCTTGAGTAGTAGGTCAACACCATGTGCGCCCGATTCAGGCGCAAGGCCTTGACGTAAGTGATGCGTAGCTTGTCACTGGCGACGCCGAGATGACGCAGGCTGAAATACTTGGCGATCGCGTAATCTTCGCAATCGCCGGCGCCCTTCCACAGGGCCTCGATGGGTGTTTCCCAATAATCGACCTCGTGCCACAGGTCGATGTCTTCCTCGTAACGCATCTGCTTGTTGAAGAACTGGTTGACCACTTTAAGCTGTTCGAGCTCGCCAACTTGCTTTTGCGTGGCCAATAAGTGCTGCCAGGCGTCAATGCGTGGCTGCCCTTCGCCCAATGGCCCGTACAATGCCTGCGCGCGACGGCTGATCAGCGAAAAATCCCAATCGGCATGCAGCCCGCCCAGCATAACGCCGGCCAGCAGCAACGCGCAGCACAGCCAGCGCAAAGTCCGAGGGATCGCGAAACGTACCGCCAATGCGAGGCATCCAGGTCAGGCAGGTGGAAAGCGGTCGATGGTGCAGGTTAGCCCGATAAAAGACAATGGCACGGTGAGATCACTGCTGGCGCGCTAAACTTTGTATGGCAGGTGTCATTAAAAACATCGCGGCCACGTCAGGGCGAGCTTTTGTCCGTTTGACAACCTGTCAGGCAGTCACTAGGGTCCTCGTGGATCCAAATTCATTTCAGTCAAACAGGGTGCGTAGTTGTGACACAGAAGCCCAATCCTCTGAACAGCATCAAGGTCAACGGGCCGATTCCCGCTCATCTGGCACGCTCGGTGATCGAAGAAACCCTGCGTTCGGCCATTCTCGACGGTCGCATACCTTGCGGCACCGCCCTGCGTCAGCAAGATTTGGCCGATCTTTTCGGTGTCAGCCGCATGCCGGTGCGCGAAGCCTTGCGCCAGCTCGAAGCTCAGGCGCTGCTCAACGTCATCGCCCATAAAGGCGCCGTGGTCGCACCGCTGGTTCAGGGTGATGCCGTGGAAACCTACGCGCTGCGGATCCTGCTGGAATCCGAAGCGTTGCGCCTGTCGATCCCGTTACTGGTCAATGAGGATCTCGAACAGGCTGCCCGCTACATCGACGAACTGGAAACGCAAAACAACTACACCGAAATCGGCCGGCTCAATCGGCTCTTCCACATGGCGCTGTACTGCAAGGCGCCGAACCAACGGCTATTGAGGCTGGTGGAAGACGGGCTGAACGAAGAAGAGCGTTTCCTGCGCTTCAACCTGGAAGCCATGGGCCTGGGCAACCTGTCCCAGGAAGACCACCGGGCGCTGTTGCTGGCCGTCAAAGACCGGGACGTCGAGCGCGCGGTGAAGTTGCTCGAACAACACCTCAACCGGGGCGTCGAGGTCATCACACGCTACCTCAACAGCCCCGAAGCGCTGAACAAGAAAACCTCCAAGTAAACCGCGCCGGCAAGCCTGAGCGAGCAGATCGAACTGCTCGCTCTCGCTTGCCGCGCTGTGCTGCGCCCCTCTCCAAAGCCCTGCCCTCGAATTACCCCTCTCAAGACCAACAATGACTCCGAGTCGATGACGCGCCGGTGATAGCGGCTGTCGTGATTTACGCTCACTCTTGGGCTGCCAACAAACAATGAACGGGCGACGCACCGCACGAGCGGAGCAGTCCCCGCACCAAGAACCTACGGAAGGAGTCTTGCCACGGGAAAGGAAGAACCGACGTTGATCCCAGTCAACTTCCGCCCCCTCAATTCACTTCAACGATTCAGTTAGAAAGTTACTTCGAGTGAGGCATTCACTCTTTATTTTAATTCTGACTTATATAAGCCGGAAGGAGTAACTACATCCAAATAAAACTCAAATGAAAAGTTTTATTGGAACTTGTCGCGCGCGAGAAAGTTAAACTTTTAAATAATATAAAAATAACTTGCTCGACACTTTATTCATGTATTAGTTTTTCTCCGCCGCCTTGAACACTGGCGCCAGGCCGTCTCTTAACGACGTATTTCAACTTGCCCATATCAATTCGTTTGAGGCATCCGCTCGCCAGCAGAAAGCTTTAACTAACGATCGCTTATTCATTAAAACCCAACGGTATATCCAATTCACTTATAGGCTCGCCCATGAAATCGACTAAAGACCGCCTCAACCAGAAGAAAGCAGAACTTAGCGCTCATCCGATCTTTTCTGAAATCAACTCACTGTCGGTATTGCAACGTTTCATGGAAACCCATGTGTTTGCGGTATGGGATTTCATGTCACTGACCAAACGCCTGCAACAGGAACTGACCTGCGTCCAGCTGCCCTGGCTGCCACCGCGAGATCCGCAGGCGGCGCGTTTGATCAACGAGATCGTGCTGGGTGAAGAGTCCGATGATCGTCCGGCTCACGGTCACTACAGCCATTTCGAGTTGTACCTGGATGCGATGCGCGAAGTTGGCGCCAGCACGGTGGTGGTCGAACGCTTCGTCGCGCTGCAAAAAGAAGGCGTGAGTTACGACGTGGCACTGCAAAGCGTGGACGTCGATCCGGCGGCAGCGCAGTTCGTGCGCAACACGTTGCACACCGCGTTGCATGCGCCGGGGCACAGCGTTGCGGCGGCATTTCTGCATGGTCGCGAGAGCGTCATCCCGCAGATGTTCCAGCGAATTCTTGATGACTGGGGCATCGGCATCGAACAGGCGCCGACCTTCCGTTACTACCTCGAACGGCACATCGAAGTCGATTCCGAAGACCACGGCCCCGCCGCTGAAAAACTCCTCGCCCGACTGGTCAATGGCGATCCGCAACGCGAGGAAGACGTCTACGCCAGCGCCATCGCTGCCGTGGAAAGCCGCATCGCCCTGTGGGACGGCCTGCGCCTGAGCATGAGCGAACCGGTTGCCGAGGTGAACGCATGAACGCCGCCGACTACCAATCCTTCGCCGACGCCTGGGAAAGCCGCGCGACCATCCGTACCCGCCCCCGGCGCGTGCTGGAGAACGACGACAAGCTGATCTACCCATTGAGCCGCCAACCGTTGGTACTGAGCGAAACCTTCCTGCGCGAATGCCCGGATCAGCGCGACTTTGCGCTGGTGCAGACGCTCTACAAATTCATCAACGACGTGGTGATTTTCGAAACCGAAATCGTCGACAAGACCGCCCGCAGCATCGCCAAGAATCGCTTCGCCGTGGCCTTCCCGTTCGCCTGCCGCTACGACGCCATGACCGTGGTGGTGGACGAGGATTACCACGCACTCGTGGCGATGGATTTCATGCAACAGACCGTCGCCATGACCGGCATCACGCCCATCGAACTGCCAGATGAAATCGAGCTCAGCCGAGCCATTCCAGCGGCCGTGGCGCTCGCGCCGGAACACCTGCGCAGCGCCGTGGAATTGATCTGCGTGGCCATCGCCGAGAACACCGTGACCGGGGATGTTGCGGCGTTCGCCAAGGACGACACGGTCAAGCAGTCGATCAAGGGCCTGATGGCCGACCACTTGCTCGACGAAGGTCGCCACTCCGGATTCTGGGCGCGGCTGGTGCGCATCTACTGGCACACCGCGAGCGAAGACGACCGCCGGTGCATCGCGCAGATCCTGCCGGTGTTCATTAGCCATTACCTGACCAACGACATCCAGAAGTCGTTCGACTTCCGGCTGATCGATTCCTTGCAGATCAGCGATGGCGCGCGCCACGCACTGAAGAGCGAAGTGTCGGGGCTGGCCTTCCCGATCAATCGCCATCACCCGCTGGTCGCCAACATCGTGCGGTTTTTCCGCAGCAGTTCGCTGCTCGATTCGGCGTGCGTGCAAGACGCCCTCAGCGATTACCTGGTTTAACGAGGAGCCATCATGAGACGTCTCGACATTCTGCTCATCGGACACAGCCAGGCCTTGACCGACCTGGCGCTGGAACTTGAACAACATGGTCATTCTCTGGTGCGCCTGACAGCCGTCGACGAGCAGCCTTTGGGTAACGCTGATTTGCTGATCGACGACGCCAGCCTGCCTGTTCAAGACGTCGGCGATACGCCGCGACTGACGCTGCAGCTGGGTATCGGTGTGCCTGGGGTTTCTGGCCTGCCGCCGCTGGACGTGCTGTGCACGTACGGTTCAACGCTGTTCACTCGCGTGCCGATCACCGACGAACCTTCGGGCAACGGCCAGGCATTGCGCCTGCGAGCAGTGGCAGAACTGGTCGATCACGTGGCGCTGCTGGTCAGCCGTTTCTCTCGCGATGCCGACTATTTTCTATTGGCCGGTACTGCTGCTCCCACTTGCTTCGAGCACGTGGAAAACCTGCTCTATTTGGAGAACCTCGCGTTTTTCCATCAGCTCAATCTCACGGAAGCACCCGCGCTGCTGGCGCTCAGCCAAATCCCGATGATCGAGCGCCTTGAGCGGCGTTTCATCCAGTGTGCTGAACGACCCGCGCTGAACATTGCCGGCTCATCCCTGAGCTATCGGCATTTGCACGCCCACAGCCGCGCCATCCAGCAGCGTTTGCAGCCGTTGATCGCTCAGCGTCACGGGCCGTTGGTGATCGGAATCTGCCTGCCAAAATGCAGCGCGTTGTATGCGGGGATTCTCGCGATTCTTGGCAGTGGCGCGGTGTACCTGCCGCTGGAACCGAGCCATCCCTTGCAACGTCAGCAGTACATTCTGGAAAACGCCGGGGCAGTGTTTTTGCTGCATGACGGTGAGCATCCGCTCGCGGCGCAAATGCCGGGACTCGACATCAGCCGCATCGACATCGGTGACGTGGATCTCGATCAACCCTTGATGCGCCAACGACCCGATCCAGACGCGCCGTGCATGGCGCTCTACACCTCGGGCACCACCGGCCATCCCAAAGGCGTGTTGCTCAGCCAGGCCAACCTCGCGCACTTCACCGCGTGGTACGCCGACTATGTGCAGCTGACCGAACAGAGCCGGGTACTGCAGTTTTCGTCGTTGAGTTTCGACTCGTCGCTGATCGATATCTTCCCGACCCTGCTCCAGGGCGCCGAACTGATCGTGCCCGGCGACGATCAGCGCCGCGACCCGTTGCAACTGGTCGAGCTGATCCGCCATCAACAACTGAGCCATGCCTTTTTGCCGCCGGCGTTGTTGAGCATCCTGCCGCTGGATCAATTGCAATGCCTCGATCACGTGATGACCGGCGGCGATGTCTGCGAACCCTACGTCATCGAGCAGCTCACCCGTCAGGGCAACCTCTACAACCTCTATGGCCCGACCGAAGCGACGGTGTTGATTACCGCGCGGCAACTGCGCGACGGCGACAGCAACCGCACCCTCGGCGCGCCTATCGCTAACAGTCAGGTGTTGATTCTCGATGAGGATTTTCAACCGGTGGCCGAACAGACTGTCGGTGAGTTGTACATCGTCGGGCCGGGCGTGTGCCTGGGGTATCTGAACAACCCGCAGCAGACCGCTGAACGTTATCTGAACCTGAGCCTGCCGAATGGCCAGAGCCTGCGCGCCTACCGCACTGGCGACATGGCGAAGTGGACCCGCGACGGCATCGAGCTGTGCGGGCGGCGCGACAATCAGGTGAAGATTCGCGGCTTTCGGGTCGAGCCGGAAGAGATCGAGCGCTGCCTGCGCGACAGTCAGTTGTACCGCCAGGTGGCGGTGGTTATCGACAGCCAGCGCCGGATTCTGGCCTTCCTCGCGCAGCCTCAGGAGGATCAACCCGGCACCGCTCGCGAAGCGCTGAAAGCTCACTCGATACAGTTTCTGCCGGATTACATGCAGCCCACAGCGTGGACCGAACTGCCGAACATGCCGTTCGCCAGCAACGGCAAGGTCGACCGCAAGGCGCTGCTGGCGATGCCCGTGAATGTGTCCGAAAACACGCTGCGGCGCTTGCCCGCCAGTGTCGATGAGGCGCTGTTGCTGGAGATCTGGGCCGAGCTGCTGGAGCTGCCGGCCAGCGATATTTCCACCGACGAAAGCTTCTTCAATCTGGGCGGCCACTCGATCCTGCTGTCGCGCATGTTGTTGCGTCTGCGTGAGGAATTCGGTCGCAGCATCTCGATCAACCGCTTCATCGAATTGCCGACCATCACCAAGTTGGCGACCTTGGTGCGCGGCTCCGGCACCGAAGAGGTATTGAGCGAAAAAGCCTTGGCCGATGCCTTCCGCGAACTGGATATCCAGCCGTTGCCAGTCAACCGCATGGGCGATGTGCACAAGGTGATCGTTACCGGCGCCAACAGCTTTGTCGGCGTGCACATCGTCGAAGCGTTGCTCGCCTGGGGCGCCAGCGAAGTCGCCTGCCTGGTGCGCGACGGCGGTGGGCAATCAGCGGCCGAGCGGTTTACCCATGCACTGCGAGAAAACCGTCTGGAGCATCTGGACCTGAGTCGGGTGCGGGTTTATGCGGCGGACATTACGCGTCCGTCATTGGGGCTCGAAGCGGATGTTTACGAGCGACTGGATCGGCAGTTCGGCGCGTTGGTGCATAACGCCGCCAACGTCAATCACGTACTCGATTACGAGTCGCTGGCGCGGGACAACGTCGAGCCGATTTTCGAGTGCCTTCGGTTGTGCGAAGGGCGCAGCAAGAAGATCTTCAACTTCGTCTCGACGCTCTCGGCTTCCAGCACGATTGCCGCCGATGGACGGGTGCTGGAATTGCCCGCCGCGCAGACCCCGCCGATCTACATCAAGAACGGCTACAACCTGTCCAAATGGGTCGGTGAGCGGATCCTCGAACGCGCTCGCGAACGTGGCGTACGGGTCAATCTTTACCGCCCCGGCAACATCAGTTTCAACAGCCTCACCGGTGTCTGCCAGCCTCACAAAAATCGCTTGATGCTGATGCTCAAAGGCTCGATCCAGCTCGGCCAGGTGCCGGAATTCGCGCTGAATTTCGACCTGATGCCGGTGGACTTTCTAGCCCGCTTCATCGCCTTCCATGCCAGCCGTTATTCAGCCGAAAAAGCGGTGTTCAACCTGCACAACCCCGAGCCTCTGAGCTGGGACAACTACGTCGCGTCATTTCGTGAGGCGGGTCGGAAGTTTTCCATGGTCAGCGTCGCCGACTGGCAGCAGCAACTGGGCCGGGTCGACAGCGACAACGCGTTGTTCGGCGTGCTTGGTTTCTACCTAAACGGCTTCGAGGAAGACATCGGCGACATCTCAATGATCGGCCACGCCAACGCCCAGGCGGGCGTACGGCAGATGGGCGCGCATTACCCGGAAAAATCCCCGGCGCTGCTACGTCGCGGCTGCGATTACCTGAAAGAAATCAACTTCATCTGATTCAACCCAACCCCAAGAATGGAGCAAGACCATGAGCACTCTGCAACCCGATACCCTGATCAAGAATCCTCAAGGCTGCCACGTGGTGTCCTCGGTGGAAGTGCCGGCCGATGCCAAGAAGGTCTGGGCGGTGGTCGGTAACTTTGCCGGCTTCGATCAATTCATTCCGGCGCTGTCGCACATCGAGATGACCGGTGAAGGCGTGTCGTCCCTGCGCAAGAAATTCTTCAAGGACGGCAACCTGGTGGTCGAGCAACTCAACTCCCGGGATGACCAGGCGCTGAACATGACCTGGACCACAATTTACAACACCTTGGGCGTGGCCAATTTGTGGGCGGCGATGAGTGTTGAACCGTTGGGCGCGGGCAAATCCCGAGCGACCTGGACCATCATCGCCGAACCCGCACAGGGCGGCGCGGAGGCGTTGCCGGGGTTCACGGATTTCGTGCAGGGTTTTGCCGATGACTCGATGAATAATGTGCAGAAGCTGTTTGCGTAAGGCATGAAAAAGCCCGCTGTGGATCACTCCACAGCGGGCTTCTTTTACATCGTTTGATCAGATCTTGAAGCTATCAACCAACTGCTTCAACCGGTTCGCCTGCAGGGACAACGCATCGCAATCCTTCAACGTTTCATTGAGGTTGGCCACGCTTTGCTGGTTCAGCAGGTTGATCTGGTTAACGTCGACGTTGAGGGTTTCCACAACCGCCGTCTGCTCTTCGGTCGCCGCGGCCACCGACTGGTTCATACCGTCGATTTCGCCGATGCGCTGGGTCACGCTGACCAGTCGCAGACCGGCCTGGTTCGCCACTTCGACGCTCTGCTCGCTGGAGACCTGACTGGCGTTCATGGTGGTCACCGCTTCACGAGAACCGATCTGCAGCGAGGTGATCATCTTGTGGATCTCCTCCGCCGATTCCTGAGTACGGTGAGCGAGGTTACGCACCTCGTCCGCCACCACCGCAAAACCACGACCGGCTTCACCAGCGCGGGCCGCTTCGATGGCCGCGTTGAGCGCGAGCAAGTTGGTCTGCTGGGAGATGCCTTTGATCACATCCAGAATGTGCCCGATGTTGTCGGTGCTGGCATTCAGGGTTTCGATCTGCGTGCAGGACAGGCTGATTTTCTGCGACAACTCGGTCATCGCCAGAATGGTTTTCTCCACCACCTGACGACCGTCATCGGCCTGCTCGCTCGCGCCGCTGGCGTGTTGGGAAGCATCGGCGGCGTTGCGGGCGATTTCCTGGGTGGCGGCGCCCAACTGGTTGATCGCCGCGGCCACACTGTTGGTGCGGGCGCTTTGCTCGTCGGAACCGACGATCGAGGCGTTGGACGAAGCCATCACCCGCTGCGACAGGTCGTGAACCTGGCGGGTGGCCGACGACACTTCGGAAATCGACGCGTGAATTCGCTCCACGAACTGATTGAACGAACCACCAAGCTCACCGAACTCGTCTTTGCTTTCCACAACCAGACGCCGGGTCAGGTCGCCCTCGCCTTGAGCGATGTCCTGCATCGCACGGCTCATGGTGGTCAGCGGACGCATCAGCACGTTGATCAGCAGGCTCAGCAGCACGGCAATGGCCGTCACGGCGATGAACATCGCGATCAGCGCAGAAGTGCGGAACTGGCTGAGTGGCGCGTAGGCCTTGTCCTTGTCGATCGACAGACCGATGTACCACTCGGCATTCGGCAAACCACTGACCGGAGTAAACGAAAGGATGCGGTCCTGCTTGTTCAGGGTGACTTCCTGATTGCCCTTCTCGATGCGCACCCCGGCGTTCGGGTAGATGTCCTTCAGGTTTTTCATCACTTGGTCTTTGTCCGGGCTGACGATCACCTGACCGTCGGCGCTGACCAGGAATGCGTGGCCGATGCCACCGAAATCCACCGAGTTAATGATCTTCACCAGCGTTTCCAGGCTCAGGTCACCACCGACCACACCGAGTAACTCGCCGTTCTTTTTCACCGGCAGGGCGATGGTCACCACCAGGCCACCGACGGCAGCCATGTAAGGCGGGGTCAGCATGGTCTTGTCGGCAGCCACAGCCTGTTTGTACCAGGGACGCTGACGCGGATCGTAACCGTCAGGCATCTTCGCGTCCGGGCGCTGAGTAAACACGCCGTTGGCCTGGCCCACGTAGGTGAACTGGAAGTTCGAGGTCAGGGCCGGTTGACTGACCAGCCCCGGGAGGTCGGCATTGGCACCTTGATGGGCGACGTTTTGCGCGAGGTTTTCCAGTACCAGCACACGGCCGCTCATCCAGTTCTGCACGCTGCTGGCGGTCAGATCGCCGGCCTGCTGGACGCTGGATTCAAGGTTTTGACGGATGGTGTTTCGCTGCAGATAGTCGTTGTACAAAGTGAACAACGCAAAAGCCAGCACCACGACGCCGGAGGCGGCCAGAAGGATTTTATGGCTGAATTTGAGATTCATTTCATGGGACTTCTTATGCAAAAAGTGGGGATGCGTTCCGGGTTGCAACATTCCAAGTAACAGCGCAGGCAGGGCTCTGGGGCCGCTCTACTTTGGTGCACGCATGTCTCATCAGGCTGTCGGCACAAACCGGAGAAAACTTAGGCGTTTGTACGAAATGGTCGGTATTCGTATCAGATACCCGCCGAACGGCGTGCCAGAGCGCCTGATCAGCCCCTTTGTGATGACGGTTGTTCGTGCGGCAGTTACAAATTCCCCGCGCCTTTCTGTGAAGGATTGCCTGTGGTCTGGTGATCGACCATTAGCGCCGTGAAAAAACGAACGCGCCCGCCTGGAATCATCGCCCATTTACCCGAGTCCAAAACTCGGAATGTCGAAGCGCGGGAATTAGTGCTTGAGTTGCTGGAAAGCGCCGAGCAAATGGGTTTGTCTCTGCGTTCAGTGGAGCGCTACGCGGCCGACGCGCGGTATCGCTGATGCCTGTAGATAACCTGTCGCTGAAACGGCGCGGTGAACCGCATCAGCAGGTGCTGCATCTCGCCCATTTACAGCTGATTGCCCTTTTGAGCGTTTAGCGAACCCAGAACGACAAAACCCCTACCTGCATACGCAGATAGGGGTTTCGGAATTTAATCTTGACGATGACCTACTCTCACATGGGGAAACCCCACACTACCATCGGCGATGCATCGTTTCACTGCTGAGTTCGGGATGGGATCAGGTGGTTCCAATGCTCTATGGTCGTCAAGAAATTCTGTGACCAGCCCGTTACAGCGTAACGTGCCAGCAAAACTGGTGACTTCTACTAAAACAAAACCCCTACCTGCATACGCAGATAGGGGTTTCGGAATTTAATCTTGACGATGACCTACTCTCACATGGGGAAACCCCACACTACCATCGGCGATGCATCGTTTCACTGCTGAGTTCGGGATGGGATCAGGTGGTTCCAATGCTCTATGGTCGTCAAGAAATTCGGGTACTGAGTCGCGACCTGTTGGTCTCGCTTCAGCAAATTGGGTATGTGACAGCAGGTGTTTTGTGAGTATCTCGAACTTTCGGTTCGTTTCGTCTTCACACACCGCAATCTGGCCTCTTTCGTTTCTTCAACTAGGAGCATCAAATTGCTTGGGTGTTATATGGTCAAGCCTCACGGGCAATTAGTATTGGTTAGCTCAACGCCTCACAGCGCTTACACACCCAACCTATCAACGTCGTAGTCTTCGACGGCCCTTCAGGGGACTCAAGGTCCCAGTGAGATCTCATCTTGAGGCTAGTTTCCCGCTTAGATGCTTTCAGCGGTTATCTATTCCGAACATAGCTACCCGGCAATGCCACTGGCGTGACAACCGGAACACCAGAGGTTCGTCCACTCCGGTCCTCTCGTACTAGGAGCAGCCCCTCTCAAATCTCAAACGTCCACGGCAGATAGGGACCGAACTGTCTCACGACGTTCTAAACCCAGCTCGCGTACCACTTTAAATGGCGAACAGCCATACCCTTGGGACCGGCTTCAGCCCCAGGATGTGATGAGCCGACATCGAGGTGCCAAACACCGCCGTCGATATGAACTCTTGGGCGGTATCAGCCTGTTATCCCCGGAGTACCTTTTATCCGTTGAGCGATGGCCCTTCCATACAGAACCACCGGATCACTAAGACCTACTTTCGTACCTGCTCGACGTGTCTGTCTCGCAGTCAAGCGCGCTTTTGCCTTTATACTCTACGACCGATTTCCGACCGGTCTGAGCGCACCTTCGTACTCCTCCGTTACTCTTTAGGAGGAGACCGCCCCAGTCAAACTACCCACCATACACTGTCCTCGATCCGGATAACGGACCTGAGTTAGAACCTCAAAGTTGCCAGGGTGGTATTTCAAGGTTGGCTCCACGCGAACTGGCGTCCACGCTTCAAAGCCTCCCACCTATCCTACACAAGCAAATTCAAAGTCCAGTGCAAAGCTATAGTAAAGGTTCACGGGGTCTTTCCGTCTAGCCGCGGATACACTGCATCTTCACAGCGATTTCAATTTCACTGAGTCTCGGGTGGAGACAGCGCCGCCATCGTTACGCCATTCGTGCAGGTCGGAACTTACCCGACAAGGAATTTCGCTACCTTAGGACCGTTATAGTTACGGCCGCCGTTTACCGGGGCTTCGATCAAGAGCTTCGCGTTAGCTAACCCCATCAATTAACCTTCCGGCACCGGGCAGGCGTCACACCCTATACGTCCACTTTCGTGTTTGCAGAGTGCTGTGTTTTTAATAAACAGTCGCAGCGGCCTGGTATCTTCGACCGGCATGGGCTTACGCAGTAAATGCTTCACCCTCACCGGCGCACCTTCTCCCGAAGTTACGGTGCCATTTTGCCTAGTTCCTTCACCCGAGTTCTCTCAAGCGCCTTGGTATTCTCTACCCAACCACCTGTGTCGGTTTGGGGTACGGTTCCTGGTTACCTGAAGCTTAGAAGCTTTTCTTGGAAGCATGGCATCAACCACTTCGTCACCCAAAGGGTAACTCGTCATCAGCTCTCGGCCTTAGAATCCCGGATTTACCTAAGATTCCAGCCTACCACCTTAAACTTGGACAACCAACGCCAAGCTGGCCTAGCCTTCTCCGTCCCTCCATCGCAATAACCAGAAGTACAGGAATATTAACCTGTTTTCCATCGACTACGCTTTTCAGCCTCGCCTTAGGGACCGACTAACCCTGCGTCGATTAACGTTGCGCAGGAAACCTTGGTCTTTCGGCGTGGGTGTTTTTCACACCCATTGTCGTTACTCATGTCAGCATTCGCACTTCTGATACCTCCAGCAAGCTTCTCAACTCACCTTCACAGGCTTACAGAACGCTCCTCTACCGCATCACCTAAGTGATACCCGTAGCTTCGGTGTATGGTTTGAGCCCCGTTACATCTTCCGCGCAGGCCGACTCGACTAGTGAGCTATTACGCTTTCTTTAAAGGGTGGCTGCTTCTAAGCCAACCTCCTAGCTGTCTAAGCCTTCCCACATCGTTTCCCACTTAACCATAACTTTGGGACCTTAGCTGACGGTCTGGGTTGTTTCCCTTTTCACGACGGACGTTAGCACCCGCCGTGTGTCTCCCATGCTCGGCACTTGTAGGTATTCGGAGTTTGCATCGGTTTGGTAAGTCGGGATGACCCCCTAGCCGAAACAGTGCTCTACCCCCTACAGTGATACATGAGGCGCTACCTAAATAGCTTTCGAGGAGAACCAGCTATCTCCGAGCTTGATTAGCCTTTCACTCCGATCCACAGGTCATCCGCTAACTTTTCAACGGTAGTCGGTTCGGTCCTCCAGTTAGTGTTACCCAACCTTCAACCTGCCCATGGATAGATCGCCCGGTTTCGGGTCTATTCCCAGCGACTAGACGCCCTATTAAGACTCGCTTTCGCTACGCCTCCCCTATTCGGTTAAGCTCGCCACTGAAAATAAGTCGCTGACCCATTATACAAAAGGTACGCAGTCACCCAACAAAGTGGGCTCCCACTGCTTGTACGCATACGGTTTCAGGATCTATTTCACTCCCCTCTCCGGGGTTCTTTTCGCCTTTCCCTCACGGTACTAGTTCACTATCGGTCAGTCAGTAGTATTTAGCCTTGGAGGATGGTCCCCCCATATTCAGACAAAGTTTCTCGTGCTCCGTCCTACTCGATTTCATGACTAAGAGATTTTCGCGTACAGGGCTATCACCCACTATGGCCGCACTTTCCAGAGCGTTCCGCTAATCTCAAAGCCACTTAAGGGCTAGTCCCCGTTCGCTCGCCACTACTAAGGGAATCTCGGTTGATTTCTTTTCCTCAGGGTACTTAGATGTTTCAGTTCCCCTGGTTCGCCTCTTAAGCCTATGTATTCAGCTTAAGATAACCATCTTATGATGGCTGGGTTCCCCCATTCAGACATCTCCGGATCAAAGTCTGTTTGCCGACTCCCCGAAGCTTTTCGCAGGCTACCACGTCTTTCATCGCCTCTGACTGCCAAGGCATCCACCGTATGCGCTTCTTCACTTGACCATATAACCCCAAGCAATCTGGTTATACTGTGAAGACGACATTCGCCGAAAATTCGCAATTACTCACAAATTTTACCTTAGCCTGTAACAACACCAGTGAAAGTGCTGTCCAGTCTATCTTTCTATCACATACCCAAATTTTTAAAGAACGATCTAATCTTAAAGATCAGAAATCAACATTCACCATCGTCACGATGGAATGCTCATTTCTAAGCTTTACAATACAGAAGCAGTTAGTGGTGGAGCCAAACGGGATCGAACCGTTGACCTCCTGCGTGCAAGGCAGGCGCTCTCCCAGCTGAGCTATGGCCCCGTATTTCTACAGGTTCCCACACAAAATTGGTGGGTCTGGGCAGATTCGAACTGCCGACCTCACCCTTATCAGGGGTGCGCTCTAACCAACTGAGCTACAGACCCAATTTCGGGCTGCTTCTTATCGTCTTCTTCAATGAATCAAGCAATTCGTGTGGGAGCTTATGGAGCAGCTGATGTCGTCGATTAAGGAGGTGATCCAGCCGCAGGTTCCCCTACGGCTACCTTGTTACGACTTCACCCCAGTCATGAATCACACCGTGGTAACCGTCCTCCCGAAGGTTAGACTAGCTACTTCTGGTGCAACCCACTCCCATGGTGTGACGGGCGGTGTGTACAAGGCCCGGGAACGTATTCACCGCGACATTCTGATTCGCGATTACTAGCGATTCCGACTTCACGCAGTCGAGTTGCAGACTGCGATCCGGACTACGATCGGTTTTCTGGGATTAGCTCCACCTCGCGGCTTGGCAACCCTCTGTACCGACCATTGTAGCACGTGTGTAGCCCAGGCCGTAAGGGCCATGATGACTTGACGTCATCCCCACCTTCCTCCGGTTTGTCACCGGCAGTCTCCTTAGAGTGCCCACCATTACGTGCTGGTAACTAAGGACAAGGGTTGCGCTCGTTACGGGACTTAACCCAACATCTCACGACACGAGCTGACGACAGCCATGCAGCACCTGTCTCAATGTTCCCGAAGGCACTCCGCTATCTCTAGCAGATTCATTGGATGTCAAGGCCTGGTAAGGTTCTTCGCGTTGCTTCGAATTAAACCACATGCTCCACCGCTTGTGCGGGCCCCCGTCAATTCATTTGAGTTTTAACCTTGCGGCCGTACTCCCCAGGCGGTCAACTTAATGCGTTAGCTGCGCCACTAAGAGCTCAAGGCTCCCAACGGCTAGTTGACATCGTTTACGGCGTGGACTACCAGGGTATCTAATCCTGTTTGCTCCCCACGCTTTCGCACCTCAGTGTCAGTATCAGTCCAGGTGGTCGCCTTCGCCACTGGTGTTCCTTCCTATATCTACGCATTTCACCGCTACACAGGAAATTCCACCACCCTCTACCATACTCTAGCTTGTCAGTTTTGAATGCAGTTCCCAGGTTGAGCCCGGGGATTTCACATCCAACTTAACAAACCACCTACGCGCGCTTTACGCCCAGTAATTCCGATTAACGCTTGCACCCTCTGTATTACCGCGGCTGCTGGCACAGAGTTAGCCGGTGCTTATTCTGTCGGTAACGTCAAGACACCAACGTATTAGGTTAATGCCCTTCCTCCCAACTTAAAGTGCTTTACAATCCGAAGACCTTCTTCACACACGCGGCATGGCTGGATCAGGCTTTCGCCCATTGTCCAATATTCCCCACTGCTGCCTCCCGTAGGAGTCTGGACCGTGTCTCAGTTCCAGTGTGACTGATCATCCTCTCAGACCAGTTACGGATCGTCGCCTTGGTGAGCCATTACCTCACCAACTAGCTAATCCGACCTAGGCTCATCTGATAGCGCAAGGCCCGAAGGTCCCCTGCTTTCTCCCGTAGGACGTATGCGGTATTAGCGTCCGTTTCCGAGCGTTATCCCCCACTACCAGGCAGATTCCTAGGCATTACTCACCCGTCCGCCGCTCGCCACCAGGTACAAGTACCCGTGCTGCCGCTCGACTTGCATGTGTTAGGCCTGCCGCCAGCGTTCAATCTGAGCCATGATCAAACTCTTCAGTTCAAACATCTTTGGGTTTTTAAGAAACCCTAAACTTGGCTCAGCAATCGTTGGTTACATCTTTGATTTCTCGCGGAGTAACTTGTGATGCTGATAATCTTGTTGACTATCAGTCTGACTCCACAAGCACCCACACGAATTGCTTGATTCAGTTGTTAAAGAGCGGTTGGTTAAGATCTTTCGTCTCAACCGAGGCGCGCATTCTACAGCAGCCTCTGTTGCTGTCAAGCGGTTATTTTCCGAAGTTTTCAAAGTTTCCTTTGCAACTTCAACCACTTGCGCTTTCGATCTCTCGTTAGCGGGAGGCGAATTCTACAGCGTTACTCGCTGCTGTCAACACCTCTTTTACACCGCTTTCGACCGAGAAGATCGAATCGTCAATCAAGCTAAACCACCCTGCCTGACCGACTCCTTCTGGGCTTCGATAACCTGAAGCAACTCGCTGTCGAAAACTGCGTAACTCATTGTTTACCAAGGAGTTTTCCGTTTCGACTGCGCCGGAAGTGGGGCGAATTATAGACTTCCAGAATCTGCCGTCAACCCTTAATTACGCTTTTCTATCAAACACTTGCAGAGCGGCGGAAAACAGCCCGCTTCCTCTCTATATAGGAGAGTAAAACCACTCCCCCTATATAGAAGAAATCCTCAGAGCACCCCGGCCTCTTTGAATGCCGCCACAACGCCGGCATCCAGACCCAACACCCGCTGCAGAACCTCCAGCGTATGCTCCCCTAATAGAGGAGGCGCATTGCGATACTCCACAGGCGTTTCGGACAGACGAATCGGACTCGCCACTTGCGGTACCATCCCGGCCAGCACATGGGGCAGCTCGATCGCCAACCCGCGCGCCTTAACCTGAGGATCCGCAAACATCTGAGCCAGATCATTGATCGGCCCGCACGGCACACCTGCTTGCTCCAGCTGCAGCACCCACTCAGCAGTCGTCTTGAACACCGTCGCCTGGCGAATAAGCGGAATCAGCACAGCACGATTCGCCACCCGCAACTTGTTGGTCGCAAAGCGTGGATCATCTGCCCACTGCGGCTGACCAGCCACTTCAGCAAACTTGCGGAACTGCCCGTCATTACCCACGGTGAGGATGAAGTCTCCATCCGCCGTAGGAAAGTCCTGATAAGGCACAATATTCGGATGAGCATTACCCAGGCGCTTCGGAGCATTGCCCGTAGTCAGGTAATTCATTGCCTGGTTAGCCAGACAAGCCACCTGAACATCCAACAGCGCCATATCAATATGCTGACCGCCACCGTCATGATCCCGATGCGCAAGCGCTGCCAGGATCGCCACGGTCGAATAGAGGCCGGTCAAGATGTCCGTCAGCGCCACGCCGACTTTCACCGGCCCGGCACCCTCATCCCCTTCGGGTCGCCCCGTCAGACTCATCAGACCGCCCAGTCCCTGGATCATGAAGTCATAACCCGCGCGCTTGGCGTAAGGGCCAGTCTGACCAAACCCGGTAATCGAGCAATAGATCAGATTCGGATTGATCGCCTTTAGAGACTCATAGTCCAAACCATATGCTGCCAGCCCACCGACCTTGAAGTTCTCGATCAGGATGTCCGACTTCGCCGCCAGATCACGCACCAGCTTCTGCCCTTCAGGCCGGGTGAAGTCGATGGTGACCGATTGTTTGTTGCGATTGGCCGACAAGTAATAGGCGGCCTCGCTAGTGTTCTCGCCATAAGCGTCTTTCAGGAAGGGAGGCCCCCAGGCGCGCGTGTCATCGCCATTGCCCGGGCGCTCGACCTTGATCACTTCGGCGCCAAGGTCAGCAAGGATCTGCCCGGCCCAAGGCCCGGCCAGCACCCGCGATAAATCCAGTACCCGTAGATGCGAAAGCGCGCCCATGGCCGTTCTCCTATTAATAGAACGCCTGGATGCCAGTCTGCGCACGACCGAGGATCAGTGCGTGGACGTCATGCGTACCTTCATAGGTATTCACCACTTCCAGGTTGACCAAGTGGCGAGCAACACCGAACTCATCGGAAATACCGTTACCACCCAGCATGTCGCGCGCCATCCGAGCAATGTCCAGGGACTTGCCGCAGGAGTTGCGCTTCATCATCGAAGTGATCTCGACCGCAGCAGTACCCTCGTCCTTCATACGACCCAGACGCAGGCAGCCTTGCAGCGCCATGGTGATCTCGGTCTGCATGTCGGCCAGCTTCTTCTGGATCAGCTGAGTGGCGGCCAATGGGCGACCGAACTGCTTGCGATCCAGAGTGTACTGGCGAGCGGTATGCCAGCAGAACTCGGCAGCACCCAGCGCACCCCAGGAGATGCCATAGCGTGCGGAGTTGAGGCAGGTGAACGGACCTTTCAGACCGCGCACATCCGGGAAAATGTTTTCTTCAGGGACAAACACGTTGTCCATGACGATCTCGCCGGTGATGGATGCACGCAAGCCGACCTTGCCGTGAATCGCAGGAGCACTCAGGCCTTTCCAGCCTTTATCCAGAACGAAGCCACGGATGTCACCCGCATCGTCCTTGCCCCATACGACGAACACATCGGCGATCGGGCTGTTGGTGATCCACATCTTGCTGCCGGTCAGGCTGTAGCCGCCTTCCACTTTGCGTGCACGAGTGATCATCGAGCCCGGGTCGGAACCGTGGTCAGGCTCGGTCAGACCGAAGCAACCGATCCATTCACCCGAGGCCAGTTTCGGCAGGTACTTCTGCTTCTGGGCTTCGGTACCGAATTCATTGATCGGCACCATGACCAGCGAGGACTGCACGCTCATCATCGAGCGATAGCCGGAGTCGACACGCTCGACTTCACGGGAGATCAGGCCGTAGCTGACGTAATTCAGGCCGCTGCCACCATACTGCTCAGGGATGGTCGCGCCCAACAGACCTATTTCGCCCATCTCGCGAAAGATCGCCGGGTCGGTCTTTTCATGGCGGAAAGCTTCGAGAACACGCGGCGCGAGCTTCTGCTGAGCGAATTGCTCAGCGGTGTCGCGGATCATGCGTTCTTCTTCGGTGAGCTGTTGATCCAGCAGCAGGGGATCGATCCAGTTGAAGCTAGCTTTACCGCCCATGAGTGTGTCCTCTCGAATCGGGTCAAATAACGTGGGCTGATCCTAGGCCGGGTTCGGCGTTACGGCAAACGAGGATTTTGCATACTGTTGTGCTAATTTCTCACTCCGAAACATCGCAAAATAGCTTTTATGCGATGTATTAGTGAGGTTGACGTACATGCGCAGGAAAATCCCCAGCACAACGGCCCTGATCAGCTTTGAAGCGGCCGCTCGCCACGAAAGTTTTACCAAGGCCGCTCAGGAGCTTTCGCTCACTCAAGGCGCCATTTGCCGACAGATCGCCAGCCTTGAGGAGTTCCTCAGCGTAGAACTGTTCCGACGCTCGCGGCGCGGAGTCAAGCTGACGGAGGCCGGTCTTTCCTACAGCCGCCGGGTGGCCACCCAACTCGATGCCGTTGAACGGGACACCTTGTCAGTGATGGGCCAGCAAGGTGCCAACGTGATCGAGCTGGCGGTGGTTCCAACCTTCGGCACTCAATGGCTGTTGCCACGACTCAAGGATTTCCAGCAAAAACACCCGGAAGTGACGGTCAACCTCACCAACCGAACGCGGCCCTTCCTGTTTGCCGATACCGACTTCGATGCCGCGATCTATTTTGGCGACGCGGACTGGTCGGGTACCGAATCCCACAGGCTGATGGGCGAAAATCCGATGCCGGTGTGCAGCCCCAATCTCATGGGGAAAAAGACAACCCTGTCTCCCGGCGAAATCGCCGAATTGCCCCTGTTGCAGCAGACCACTCGCCCTTATGCCTGGCGCCAGTGGTTCAACTCTCAAAACCTAAATGTCCCGCGAGACATGACAGGGCCGCGCTACGAGCTATTCTCCATGCTTGCCCAAGCGGCCATGCACGATATGGGAATAGCGCTGATTCCGCCGTTCCTGATTCAACGCGAACTGGCCGAGAAGCGGCTGGTCATTGCCAACGCCCAAGCGTTATCAAGCATCAAGGCGTACTACTTGATGATTCCCGAGCGAAAGGTCGAATCGGCCTCTTTAAGGGCATTTCGCGATTGGCTGGTCAATCAGGCACAGAGCTACAGCCTAGAAGGATAAAGGCTTTGCGTTATTAGCTGACCACGTAGTCAACAATATCAAAGCACTACAGATATAAGTATTTGTCGCATATTCGAAGACTGTACCGACAAGCAGTACAAACGTCCCACAAGAGCCTGAAAACGTGGCCTTGAGCCTCTATTGCGGAGCAATAACGACTCATTCACCTGACAGATGCGTAAATTCTTCATTTTTTACAAGAATCCTTACAAGGCACGGCCTGCAAGGGATTGAACCGGTCAGTTGCGACATTCGGTCACGGGGTGACTTGTAGTTAATTTTCCGTCACCCGTCATAAACCCTTGAAGGGTACTAAGTTCGCCTGCAAAATGCCGCGCCCCGCCCTGATTTGGCGGGATCGTGCTGATCGGCCGCCCCCAGCCGCACCATCCGAAGTGCCTGGGTTTACTCAATAAGATCACGCAGGAGATTTGACGTGCACATTGGTGTTCCTCTCGAAACCCAGACCGGTGAAACGCGGGTTGCTGCAACCCCGGAAACCATCAAGAAGCTGATCGGCCAGGGTCATAAGGTCACTGTGCAAAGCGGCGCCGGCATTAACGCCAGCGTTGTCGACAGTGCCTATGAAGCGGCAGGCGCAATTATTGGCAGCGCCAATGATGCGTTTGGTGCCGAGCTGATTCTCAAGGTGGTCGCCCCCAGCGACAGCGAACTGACGCTGATTAAAAGCGGCACCGTTGTGGTGGGCATGCTCAACCCGTTCAGCAATGAAACCATTGCCAAGCTGGCTGAGTGCGGCATTACCGCTTTCGCACTGGAGGCCGCGCCGCGCACCTCCCGCGCTCAGAGCCTGGATGTGCTGTCCTCCCAAGCCAACATCGCCGGTTATAAAGCCGTGTTGCTGGCCGCTCACCACTATCCACGCTTCATGCCGATGCTGATGACCGCTGCGGGTACCGTGAAAGCGGCGCGTGTGCTGATTCTCGGCGCAGGCGTAGCCGGTTTGCAGGCAATCGCTACGGCGAAACGTCTGGGTGCAGTGATCGAAGCGTCTGACGTACGTCCTGCGGTAAAAGAGCAGATCGAATCCCTCGGCGCCAAGTTCGTCGACGTGCCTTATGAGACCGATGAAGAGCGCGAATGCGCCGTTGGTGTCGGCGGTTACGCGCGACCAATGCCCGCCAGCTGGATGCAACGTCAGGCCCTGGCCGTGCACGAACGCGCCAAGCAGGCTGACATCATCATCACCACCGCACTGATCCCGGGCCGCAAGGCACCGACGCTGTTGAGCGCGGAAACCGTGGCACAGATGAAGCCAGGCTCGGTGGTCATCGACCTCGCTGCAGCCCAGGGCGGTAACTGCCCGCTGACCGTGGCCGATCAGGTCGTCGTCGAGAATGGCGTGATCATTTGCGGCCCGACCAATCTGGCCGGAGCAGTCGCGGCAGACGCTTCGGCACTGTACGCGCGCAACCTGCTCGACTTCCTGAAGCTGGTCTTCAACAAAGAAGGCCAGTTCGAGATCAACCTCGAAGACGACATCGTCGCCGCGTGCCTGATGTGCCGCGACGGCCAAGTCATCCGCAAAAACGCCTAAGCAGGGATTCAGACGATGGAAGAGCTTATCTCCCCCGGTATCTACAACCTGATCATCTTCGTGCTGGCGATTTATGTCGGTTATCACGTGGTCTGGAACGTTACACCTGCACTGCACACGCCTTTGATGGCGGTGACCAACGCGATCTCGGCGATCGTGATCGTCGGCGCCATGCTGGCCGCGGCGTTGACCGTCACACCTCTGGGCAAAACCATGGGCACCCTGGCGGTAGCCCTGGCGGCGGTCAACGTGTTTGGTGGCTTCCTGGTTACCCGCAGGATGCTTGAGATGTTCAAGAAAAAAGCCCCGAAAGCAGTAAAAGAAGAGGCGCCTAAGTAATGAGCATGAATCTTGTAACGACGCTCTACTTGATCGCGTCGATCTGTTTCATCCAGGCCCTCAAAGGCCTGTCGCACCCGACCACGTCGCGGCGCGGCAATGTGTACGGCATGCTCGGCATGGCATTGGCGATCCTCACCACCGTGGGCCTCGTCTATAAGCTGGGGGCTGAGCTCGCGACTGCCGGCATCGGCTACGTCATCGTAGGTCTGTTGGTCGGCGGTACTGCCGGGTCGATCATGGCCAAGCGCGTTGAAATGACCAAAATGCCGGAACTGGTCGCCTTCATGCACAGCATGATCGGTATGGCCGCGGTGTTCATTGCCATCGCTGCTGTCGTTGAACCGCAATCGCTAGGCATCGTCAAGCAACTGGGTGATTCCATTCCTGCCGGTAACCGTCTGGAGCTGTTCCTCGGCGCGGCCATCGGTGCAATCACCTTCTCCGGTTCGGTGATCGCGTTCGGCAAGCTGTCGGGCAAGTACAAGTTCCGCCTGTTCCAGGGCGCACCCGTGCAGTTCGGCGGTCAGCACAAGCTGAACCTGCTGTTGGGCCTGGCCACGCTCGGCCTGGGCATCACCTTCATGATGACTGGCAACCTCGGTGCTTTCGCCCTCATGCTGGCCCTGGCCTTCGTGATGGGTGTGCTGATCATCATCCCGATCGGCGGCGCCGATATGCCGGTGGTGGTTTCGATGCTCAACAGCTACTCCGGCTGGGCAGCGGCAGGTATCGGCTTCTCGCTGAACAACTCGATGCTGATCATTGCCGGCTCCCTGGTGGGTTCATCCGGTGCGATCCTCTCGTACATCATGTGCAAGGCGATGAACCGTTCGTTCTTCAACGTATTGCTCGGCGGTTTCGGCAACACGGCAGAGGCAGCTGGCCCGGCAGGTTCGAAAGAGGCCCGTCCGGTGAAATCCGGTTCGGCTGACGATGCGACCTTCCTGCTGACCAACGCCGACACCGTGATCATCGTTCCGGGTTATGGCCTGGCGGTGGCACGCGCCCAACACTCACTGATGGAGCTGGCGGAGAAGCTGACTCACCGGGGAGTCACCGTGAAGTTTGCGATCCACCCGGTGGCTGGTCGGATGCCAGGGCACATGAACGTCCTGCTGGCCGAGGCCGAAGTGCCTTACGAGCAAGTGTTCGAGATGGATGACATTAACTCCGAGTTCGGTCAGACCGACGTGGTGCTGGTGCTCGGCGCCAACGACGTGGTCAACCCGGCCGCGAAGAACGATCCGAAATCGCCAATTGCCGGTATGCCGATTCTCGAGGCTTATAAAGCCAAGACCGTGATCGTCAACAAGCGCTCGATGGCCAGCGGCTATGCCGGTCTGGACAACGAGCTGTTCTACCTCGACAAAACCATGATGGTCTTCGGCGACGCCAAGAAAGTCATCGAAGACATGGTCAAAGCCGTCGAGTAAAACCTGCTCCAGCGCAATACCCAAAACCTCAGCCTTTAGTAGGCTGGGGTTTTTTATTGCCCGCTAAAAACCGACCAAAGGCTCTAAATCGGGGCTCTGCATTCGACCATGGTAGCGGGAGGAATTTTTTTGAAATCACTAAACTGCACACCTTGCTTTCGTTGCCCGAGATAACAATCCATGTACCGTGATCGTATTCGCTTGCCTTCGTTGTTGGATAAGGTGATGAGCGCCGCTGACGCTGCCGCTCTGATTGAGGACGGCATGACCGTCGGCATGAGTGGTTTCACTCGCGCCGGCGAAGCCAAAGCCGTGCCCCACGCATTGGCCGAACGCGCCAAAATCACCCCGCTGAAAATCACGCTGATGACCGGCGCCAGCCTGGGCAACGACCTCGATAAACAGCTCACCGAAGCTGGCGTACTGTCACGACGCATGCCCTTCCAGGTCGACAGCACCTTGCGCAAGGCCATTAACGCCGGCGAAGTGATGTTCATTGACCAGCATCTGTCGGAAACCGTGGAGTCGCTGCGCAATCAGCAACTCAAGCTGCCGGACATCGCGGTGATTGAAGCTGTGGCGATCACCGAGCAGGGCCATATCGTGCCGACCACTTCGGTGGGTAACTCGGCCAGCTTCGCGATTTTCGCGAAACAGGTGATCGTCGAGATCAACCTGGCGCACAATCCGAATCTCGAAGGTCTGCACGACATCTATATCCCGACCTATCGGCCGACCCGCACGCCGATCCCGCTGGTAAAGGTCGACGATCGCATTGGCAGCACTGCCATCCCGATTCCGCCGGAAAAGATCGTCGCTATCGTGATCACCAATCAGTCCGACTCGCCGTCCACCGTGCTGCCGCCGGACGTTGATACCCAGGCCATTGCCGACCACCTGATCGACTTCTTCAAGCAGGAAGTGGCTGCCGGGCGCATGACCAACAAGCTCGGCCCGCTGCAAGCCGGGATTGGCAACATCGCCAACTCGGTGATGTGCGGGCTGATCGACTCGCCGTTCGAAGACCTGACGATGTACTCCGAAGTGCTTCAGGACTCGACCTTCGACCTGATCGACGCCGGCAAGCTGAGCTTTGCTTCGGGCAGTTCGATCACCTTGTCGAGCCGTCGCAATACCGATGTTTTCGGCAACCTTGAGCGTTACAAGGACAAACTGGTCCTGCGCCCGCAAGAAATTTCCAACCACCCGGAAGTGGTGCGCCGGCTCGGCATCATCGGCATCAACACGGCGCTTGAGTTCGACTTGTACGGCAACGTCAACTCCACCCACATCTGCGGCACGCGGATGATGAACGGCATCGGCGGCTCGGGCGACTTTGCGCGCAATGCGCATTTGGCGATCTTCGTGACCAAATCGATCGCCAAGGGCGGCGCGATCTCCAGCGTGGTGCCGATGGTCAGCCACGTCGACCACACTGAGCATGACGTCGACATCCTTGTCACCGAGATCGGTCTGGCGGACTTGCGTGGCCTGGCGCCGCGAGAGCGCGCTCGGGTCATCATCGACAACTGCGTGCACCCGGACTATCGCCAAGCCCTGGATGACTACTTCACAGCCGCGTGCGCACTCGGCGGGCACACGCCGCATATCCTGCGCGATGCCCTGAGCTGGCACATCAACCTGGAAGAAACCGGGCGAATGCTCACGGTGTAATTGGTACAGATAGCAGCTGACGCAAACACAGTTTCGTCAGCCTGCTGTTGCCAGATCAAATACTGAATAAAACTGTACTGCTGTACCGGTCTTTTCCTACCTTAATTGCCTACCTTTTCGAGTCAACCAACCAAAAACGCACGATATTAGTGCAGACAAGTACAGTTGCCTCAATTTCGACCAGTACACCACCCTTTAACAGTTAACTGGTCCCTCACAATACAGGTGAACTGTATCTAGGGAGACTGGCCAAACGAGAGGATCATTGGCATCAGTTAAACCACTACCTAATCCCGCCATAAGCGGAAGGATGTCAACCATGGAACGTACACTCAGTTCCGAGCTGTTTTTCGAAGACAACGCTGTAAAAACCCAGGCTTCCACGCCTCTTCGCGTTCTCGCCAACCTGATGCTGTGGCAGCGCCGCATCTCCAGCCGCCATCAACTGGCTCGTCTGGATTCGCGTCTGCTGGCTGACGCAGGGATTAGCGAAGCACAACGCTACGAAGAGCTGAGCAAGCCGTTCTGGCGCTAAGTTAGCGTCGCTGGCTCTGACCCACCGGGTCCACCGCCAGCACTCCAAATTGAAAAAACAAAGCCCGTCGTGGGAAACCACGACGGGCTTTGTCGTTTTGGACCCTCAACATGGGTCATACAGTAGAGCTATCGCTTAACAGGTACAGTTTTACTATTTGCACAACTGAACCAGTACAATTTCAGTGCAGTGTGTCTGTTGCGGAAGAGAGGACGGGATCACCATGAAATCCCGAACTGCCAGCAAAAGGACCGCGCCATGAATCACTTACTGGATGTTTCCGCTTCCACACCTCAATCAACGCCTCGCTCCCACTGGGTTCGTAGATTGCTGAGGGGTCTCGCCAACAACCTGGAAAGGGCTCGAACCCGGCGTTTATTGGGCCAACTCAATGACCGGCAGCTCTCAGACCTGAACATCAGCCACGCGGATCGTCTCAACGAATTGGACAAACCGTTCTGGCGCTAGCTTCCTACTTGAACAGACGGGACTGTGCGAACCGATACTCATAGGCCTAATATCCAGATTGAAAGTGGCGAACGCCGCATGATTGGCGTCTGATTCAACAGACACTGCGCCACCTCTCAATCGGTTTTCCAAAGGAGTTTCACCATGTCCCGTCTTCGTCTGCTCAGCGCTGCAGCCCTGCTTGCCGTGGCTGCCAATTCCCACGCCACCAGCTTTATCGTGACCACCGATACCGTCGTCAATGCGCTCAAGGCCACGTCCGATGCGACCTCCGATGTCACTTCTTCCTTTCGCGATGACAAAATCGTGCGCGCCGCCCGTGACGACGCCGCCAGCTTCGTGGCCAGCGAAGGCGCCATTCGTGGCGTGAAACTGGAAAGCGCACTCGACCATATTCGCCACCAGGCACCTCAATTGAGCGCGACCGATGCACAACTGGCGCAAGCCATACTGACGATCTAAGCGACATCACTGACGTGGGACACGCCCGCCGTGTCCCAATGTTTCGGCGCTGGCTCTAGACCGGGCGTTGCGCTAGCCTTGCGACTCGCCTTCAGCTTTCGAGTCTCATGCGTTTCCTTTCAAATCTGTTAATCACTCCGGTTTTCGCCATTGCCTGCTGGGTGGGTTCGGCCCATGCCTTTGACGCCTTCAACCTGTCTACACAAGGCATCGTGGCTACCGGCTACGCCACAAGCATGGTGACCTCCGCCCCCTTCGACCGTAAGCTGCTAGTCGCGGCACAGGATGACGCTGCGGCGTTCATCGCCAGTGACGGCCAACTGCGAGGAGCACAACTGGAGTCCGCCCTTATTTATCTGCGCCGGACCCAGCCAAAACTTCATGTCAGCGACCTTGAACTGGCGCAGGCAATTCTCGTCCAATAGTTATCCTTGTTCTTACGGAGTCGTTCCATGCGTAGCCCCCTGATTGTTGCCGCCCTTGGCCTGCTGTTATTGGCCGATGTGACTCAGGCGCACACCCTGGTTGCCACCAGTAACATCCTCATCAACGCCACCCGGCGCACCCTTGATTTCACTTCCGATACCACGACGTCCATCCGTGACTCGAAGATCGTTCGTGAAGCCCACGACGATGCGGCCAGTTTCGTCGCCAGCGATGGCGAAATTCGTGGCGCGCACCTGGAAGCGGCCTTCAACACGCTGCGCACCCGCGTACCGGAAGCCCGCGACGCCAGTGATCAGGTTCTCGCCGAAGCCATCCTCGCACTGTGAGGTCGCCAGGCGCCTGGCTGTTGGCCGGGGTCATGTTGCTGCTCGGCAACACGGCCCAGGCTGACTTGCAATTAAGGCTTAAAACCGAAGGCCTCAGCCCCGCTCAACAACAGGCCAGCCAAGCGTTGCTCGATGAAGCCATGCAGGCGCTGCCGCCGCGGTTCATCGAGCAGCTCGACCGACGCATCGACGTTGGCTGGACCGCTGACATGCCGAGCAACGCTTACGGCCAGGCGTCGCTGGTGTCCGAGCTCGATCTGAACCGCAACCTGCTTGCCAGCCTCACTGACGGCAGCGCCGCGACCAAAAAGACTTATCGTCCCCATGGCACCGTACGCCGCGAAATGCTTGCCACGGTGTTGCACGAACTCACCCACATCTATGACCGCTCGCGCCTGTGGCCAAACGCGGAGCGCACGCTGATTCAGCGCTGCACCCGACGGAACAGCAGCTCAGGGCTGATTGGCATTCCCGATCAATGCCGCGGCCAGTCCGACCGACGCTTTACACTCAGCGACGACCCGCACCTGCTCGACCTCGCCGGCTGGCCACAGTATGTTGGCCGTCGTGGCGAACGCGAACAGTACAACCGGCAAATTGCCCGCAGCCCGGACATTTACGAGACGAGCAGCCCCAAGGAGTTCGTCGCGGTCAACATGGAGTATTTCCTTCTCGACCCGGCCTACGCCTGTCGCCGTCCTGCGTTGTACCGCTACTACAAAGAACATTTTGGCTGGGCACCCGCCGCTAAAGACACCTGCGGCAAAACTTTCTCCTTCCTCAATGCCGGCAATGATTTCGCCAAAACGCCACTGGGTCAGGTCGATCCGGAACGGGTCTACGCCGTCGACTATCTGCTGGCAGAAGCCAACCAGAACTGGGTCAGCCGCTGGGGTCACAGCATGTTGCGGTTGGTAATCTGTGCACCCGGCCGCCCCCGTGGGCCGGATTGTCGCCTGGATCTGGATCAGCACCTGGTGTTGTCCTACCGCGCCTTCGTCGGTGACGTGCAGCTGTCGAGTTGGGACGGGCTGGTGGGCAAATATCCATCGCGCCTGTTTGTTCTGCCGCTGGCGCAGGTGATCGACGAATACACCAAGACCGAACTGCGCAGCCTGGCCTCGGTGCCGCTGAACCTGTCGCGCAACGAGATTGAAGACGTGGTGGAACACGCCGCCGAAATGCACTGGAGTTACGACGGCAACTACTTCTTCCTGTCCAACAACTGCGCTGTAGAGGGCCTGAAGTTACTGCGTAGCAGTACCAACAATACAAAACTGGTCGGGTTGGACAGCATCATGCCCAACGGTTTGCTGGAAGTGCTCAAGGGCCGCGGACTGGCGGACACCAGCGTGCTGGATGATCCTCGTGAAGCGCTGCGCCTGGGTTATCGTTTCGACTCCTTCCGTGATCGTTATCAAGCAATGTTCGAAGTGCTGAAGAAGCACTTGCCGATCAAGCAGGAAAAGGTCGAAGACTGGCTCGCACTGAAAGCTGAAGAGCGCCGGCAATGGATCGACCAAGCCGATTTGCGCACCAGCGCAGCCTTGCTGTTATTGGAGCAGGCTGCCTTCCGTCAGCAATTGGTGCTGGCACAGGACGAAGTAAAGCAACGTTATCTGGGCGCTCGGGAATTGAAGAACGGAGGCATGGACAAGGCCAACGCGACCTTGCAGCAAATTCTTGCCAACAGCGGCTTCCTCAGCCGCCCGGCGGAGCTGCTCGGCACCGGTGGCTATGGATTGCCGCAGCCAAGTGAGTGGCAGCGCCTGGAATCGGAAAGCAGCCTGCGGCAGAAACAACTTCAGGCGCTGACAGGCGATCTGGACAAGGAAGTGAGAGCGCTGCTCGAACCGAGCCGTGCAGCCGAAATGGCCGCCAATGAAGCCAACCTGAAGCAGGTTGGCGAGCATCTGAGGAAGTTGCACAAGGCTGCGGGCGGCTTGGAGTTGCCGTAAACAACAGGCTTCGCGGCTAATCCGCGAAGCCTTCAACACCTACCTGCTATTCAAAGCACCCCTTCGAGAATTTCATAAACGATCCCGGTTCCTACGGCGATCAACACAATGTCGCCGCCCGCACGGCGCCATTCGTACCCTGGGTAATACGGCAGCCGGCCCAACGCCCGGTTATCGAGGCGTTCGCCGTAATAGCCGTGAGGCAACGGTCGGCCACGCACCAGATGAATACCTGGAGGTGGCGGAGCACCGCGCACGAAATAGCCATGGTTATCGTGGATAGTCTGGCGCACCGGGCCGAAGTCCCGTGGCGGAGGGCCGCCGCGATGATTGTCCTGCGGGCCACGGTGATCGTCGCCATGATTGTCACCGCGGTTATCGTAATGGCCTTGCTGCTGGCCGCCGCGGTCTTGATCGTCGCGCTGATCAGCACTCGCATTCAGCAACGGGGTGGCACTGAGCATCAGCACACCCAGGCTGGCAATCAGACGTTTCGGCATTTTCATCGGGTCTTTCCTCACTGCACATACAGCAAAAAGGGCTTCAGAACGTAGTTCTGAAGCCCTCGGTCTTGCTATTTAGTCTGTGCCGCGAGGCTCTAATTCCTCTGTATCAGGAACTTTACCTTCAGCTGACGCGGGCTTTACGCACGCCTTCGGCCAGCGCCGAGCAAAGGCTCAACACGCCATCAATGGCTTGATCCGGCGTTGACGCATTGGCGATGTGATCGATCAACGCCGAACCCACCACCACACCATCAGCCAGACGCGCGATGGACGCCGCTTGCTCCGGTGTACGTATACCAAAACCGATGCTGATCGGCAGATCGGTATGGCGACGCAGACGCGCAACCGCTTCTTCAACATGCTCCAGCGTCGCAGCGCCCGCACCGGTCACACCGGCGACAGACACGTAATAGACGAAACCTGAGCTGCCGTTCAGGACAGTCGGCAGGCGCACATCATCGGTCGTCGGGGTGGTCAGACGGATGAAGTCCAGACCGGCAGCCTGGGCCGGATCGCACAGTTCGCCGTTATGCTCGGGCGGCAGGTCGACCACGATCAAACCGTCGACGCCGGCCTCTTTGGCGTCGGCGATGAAGCGCGGCACGCCATACATGTGAATCGGGTTGAAATAACCCATCAGCACCAGCGGCGTCTCGGTATTACCTTCACGGAACTCGCGAACCATTTGCAGGGTTTTCGCCAGGTTCTGTTTGGCGCCGAGGGCGCGGATGCTGGCCAACTGGATTGCCGGGCCATCGGCCATCGGATCGGTGAAGGGCATGCCCAACTCGATCACGTCGGCACCGGCGCCAGGCAGGCCTTTGAGGATCGCCAGCGAGGTGTCATAGCTCGGGTCGCCAGCGGTCACGAAGGTCACCAGGGCGGCACGATTCTGTTCCTTGAGTTCGGCAAAACGCGTTTGCAGGCGGCTCATCAGTGTTTCTCCTGCTTCGATTGTTCCATGTGGTGCATCACGGTCTGCATGTCTTTGTCCCCGCGACCGGACAGGTTGACCACCATCAGGTGATCTTTCGGCAGGTTCGGTGCGCGTTTGAACACCTCGGCCAGGGCATGGGCGCTTTCCAGTGCAGGAATAATCCCTTCCAGGCGGCAGCATTTGTGGAACGCGTCGAGGGCTTCGTCGTCGGTTACCGAGGTGTACTGGACGCGGCCGATGTCATGCAACCAGGCGTGTTCCGGGCCGATGCCTGGATAGTCGAGGCCGGCGGAGATCGAGTGAGCGTCGATGATCTGGCCATCGTCGTCCTGCAACAGGAAAGTACGGTTGCCGTGCAGCACGCCCGGTACGCCGCCGTTCAGGCTGGCTGCATGCTTGCCGGTTTCGATGCCGTAGCCGGCCGCTTCAACGCCGATGATCTCGACGCTCTTGTCATCAAGAAACGGGTGAAACAGGCCCATGGCGTTGGAACCGCCACCGATGCACGCCACCAGGCTGTCCGGCAGACGACCTTCCTGGTCTTGCAGTTGAGTACGGGTTTCTTTGCCGATAACGGCCTGGAAGTCGCGAACCATCGCAGGATAAGGGTGCGGACCGGCCACCGTGCCGATCAGGTAGAAGGTGCTGTCGACGTTGGTCACCCAGTCACGCAGGGCTTCGTTCATCGCATCTTTCAGAGTGCCGGTACCGGCCACGACCGGGATCACTTCGGCGCCCAGCAGCTTCATGCGAAATACGTTGGCCTGCTGACGTTCGATGTCAGTGGTGCCCATGTAGATCACGCAATCGAGGCCAAAACGCGCAGCCACGGTGGCGGTCGCCACGCCGTGCATGCCCGCGCCAGTCTCGGCGATGATGCGTTTCTTGCCCATGCGCCGCGCCAGCAGAATCTGGCCGATGCAGTTGTTGATCTTGTGCGCGCCGGTGTGGTTCAGCTCTTCGCGCTTGAGGTAAATCTTCGCGCCGCCGCAGAACTCTGTCAGGCGTTCGGCAAAGTACAGTGGGCTTGGACGACCCACGTAGTCGCGCTGGAAGTAGGCCAATTCTTCTTTGAATGCAGGATCATCCTTGGCCAATTCGTATTCACGGGCCAGATCGAGGATCAATGGCATCAGGGTTTCGGCGACGTAACGGCCGCCGAACGCGCCAAACAGGCCGTTGGCGTCGGGGCCGTTGCGCAGATTAGTCTGGGTCATGGGTCGCTCCAGTTGAATGCGTGGGATGATGCTTTTGAAGAGAGAGTGGGCTAACTCTACCCCTGACGCCTTGAGCTGAAAACCGATAAGATCGCTGCAACCTGTCAGGAAAACTCACAGATCTCATGAGCCATGACCTTCCCCCGCTGAACGCCCTTCGGGCCTTCGAAGCGACTGCCCGCCTGAATAGCGTCAGCAAGGCGGCCGAACAGCTGCACGTCACCCATGGTGCGATCAGCCGGCAACTCAAGGTGCTTGAAGAACACCTGGGCGTGAGCCTGTTCATCAAGGATGGTCGCGGCCTTAAACTCACAGATGCCGGCATTCGTTTGCGCGATGCCAGCGGCGAGGCGTTCGAGCGTTTACGGACTGTGTGTGCAGAGCTGACCCAAAGCACCGTCGATGCACCGTTCGTACTGGGTTGCTCGGGCAGCTTGTTGGCACGCTGGTTTATTCCCAGGTTGGGACGGCTGAATACCGACCTGCCGGACCTGCGCCTGCACCTGTCGGCTGGCGAGGGTGATCTCGATCCACGCCGCCCGGGACTGGACGCCTTGCTCGTGTTTGCCGAGCCACCGTGGCCAGCGGACATGCAAGTCTATGAGTTGGCGAGCGAACGGATCGGCCCGGTCATGAGCCCGCGATTCGCCGGCTTCGAACGACTGCAAGACGCACCGCCCGCAGCGCTGCTGAGCGAGCCATTGCTGCACACCACCTCACGCCCTCAGGCCTGGCCAAGCTGGGCACAGCAAAGCGACCTCGACGCCAAAGCGTTGAAGTACGGACAAGGTTTCGAGCATTTGTATTATCTGCTGGAGGCCGCAGTGGCCGGCTTGGGTGTGGCGATTGCGCCCGAGCCGCTGGTCGCTGAGGACTTGAAGGCCGGGCGCCTGGTTGCGCCATGGGGCTTCAGTGAAACCCCGGCGCAACTGGCGTTGTGGCTACCCAAGCGCGCCGCGGACGGGCGCGCTCGGCAACTGGCGCAGTGGCTCAAACACGAGCTGCGCCAGACGGATTAGTCACCGCGTTTGAACAGCAGATAAGCCGCGAGCAGACCCAATGCACCGACAGCCACACCCGCTGTCGTCCAAGGGTGTTCCTGGGCGTAGTCCCGCGTGGCAATCCCGGTTTCACGGGTTTTGACTTTGACGTCTTCGTACGCATCGCTGAGCAGATGGCGCGAATGCTTCAGCGCGTTCTCGGCGTTGCTTTTCAAGACATTAAGGGTTTTACGCGACTCGTCCGAGGCGTCGTCCTTCAGGTTTTCCAAAGACTTCAGCAGACTCTCGATCTCGGCTTCCATGCTTTGCAATGAGGCTTTACGTAAAGAGGTGTTGGCCATGGTGGCTCTCCTGCATTGATTGAGTTGCGTGTGTTGGTTGGGACTTCAGGGGTTCAAGAAAGTGCAGTAAATCTGAACTTCCACTTTGGATTGGCCGACAGAAGTAATACGAAAAATCACTGCTAGGCTGTATTTCACACCCTGAGGAGAACGCCATGACTGACCATCACACCTACAAGAAAGTCGAACTCGTCGGCTCGTCCACCAGCAGCATTGAAGACGCCATCAACAACGCACTGGCCGAGGCCAGCAAAAGCCTCAAATATATGGAATGGTTTGAAGTGACCGAAACCCGCGGGCACATCAAGGACGGTAAGGCTGCGCACTTTCAGGTGACGCTCAAAGTCGGGTTCCGGATTGCCAGTAGCTGAGTTTGAGCTAATCTTCTGAGCCTGCGCGCTGGCCGAGCGCCATAGGGAATGGCAAAGCGCTACATATTTACATCCGGCTGATTGCTGGGTGACCCTATTGACCCGACCAGGGAATGCGACCGATGAAGAATTTTATTTTGGCGGTAGGTTTGTTGATTTTTGCGGGAACAGCCATGGCTGTTCCGGTCAAGTCGTGCGAAGAGCTGAAAGCCGACATCGCCGCGAAACTTGATGCCAAGGGCATTTCTAATTATTCACTGGAAATCGTCGATAAAGGCGCTGCCGCTGACGGCAAAATCGTCGGCACCTGTGAAAAAGGTTCCAAGAAAATCATCTACAAACAGGGCTGACCTCCCTCGAAAATGAAAAAGCCGACGCAATGACGTCGGCTTTTTTGCACTCGCTATTTGAGCGTCAGCCCTTCATGACCTGGGCCAGCAGCTCATAGGAGTGCACGCGATCGGCATGTTCGTACAGGTCGCAGGTAAAAATCAGCTCGTCCGCCTGGGTCTGCTCGATCAGCACTTCCAGTTTGGCGCGGATTTTCTGCGGACTGCCAACCATCGCCAGACCAAGGAAATCGCCGACCGCCTCTTTCTCATGAGGCAGCCACAGGCCGTCCATGGTTTTTACCGGAGGACGTTGCACCAGGCTCTGGCCACGCATCAACGCCAGGATGCGCTGATAGACCGAAGTCGCCAGATAATCGGCCTGCTCGTCGGTGTCGGCAGCCACCAAGGGCACACCGAGCATTACGTAAGGCTTATCCAATATTGCTGAAGGCTTGAAGTGATTGCGGTAGACGCGAATGGCCTCATGCATGAAGCGCGGTGCGAAATGTGAAGCGAAGGCGTAGGGCAAACCGCGTTCACCCGCCAGTTGTGCACTGAACAAGCTGGAACCCAGCAGCCAGACCGGGACGTTGGTGCCGGTGCCTGGCATTGCGATGATCCGTTGGTCCGGGGTGCGCGGTCCGAGGTAGCGCATCAGCTCCGCCACGTCTTCCGGGAAATCGTCGGCGCTGCCGGAGCGTTCACGACGCAAGGCGCGGGCGGTCATCTGGTCGGAACCGGGTGCACGGCCCAAGCCCAGGTCAATCCGGCCCGGGTACAGACTTTCGAGCGTGCCGAACTGCTCGGCGATCACCAGCGGCGCGTGGTTTGGCAGCATCACACCGCCCGAGCCAACACGAATGGTCGAGGTGCCGCCCGCCAGGTAGCCAAGCAGTACCGAAGTCGCCGAACTCGCAATGCCATCCATGTTGTGGTGTTCGGCAACCCAGAAACGGTTGTAGCCGAATTTTTCGACGTGCTGAGCCAGGTCCAGGGAATTGCGCAGCGACTGGGCCGCGCTGCCGTTCTCCCGCACGGGCACCAGATCGAGGGTCGAGAACTTGATATCGGACAGTCGTTTCATAAGCCTGCTTCTCCAATTGAGGGCGCAGGTTTTTTCTTACAAACGAAAACCTGCCGAATCTATAAGCGTGATTCATGCAATGAGGGCATATACCCGAGTTTCAATAGCCAAGGCATAAATTCCTACGAAAACGGTAGGACTAATGAGATCAGGTGAACTTTGCACCACGGTCTATCCTCAGAACCCTAGCAACCGAAAACCACGAAGGTGCGACGTTGCGCACCGGAATCTTGAGGAGGCAGACATGGCTATTACGAAGAAAGCATCGGCTCATTGGGAAGGTGATCTGAAAACCGGCATCGGCTCGATTTCCACGGAAACCGGTGTCCTCAGAGAAGCGCCCTACGGCTTCAAGGCACGTTTCGAGGGCGGCAAGGGCACCAATCCGGAAGAGCTGATTGGCGCAGCGCACGCGGGCTGCTTCTCCATGGCGTTTTCGATGATTCTCGGCGATGCCGGTCTCAAGGCTGACAGCATTGATACCACTGCCGAAGTCACCCTGGACCAGGTGGACGGCGGATTCGCGATCACGGCAGTGAAATTGATCCTCAAAGCGAAGATTCCTGGGGCGACTCAGGCTCAATTTGAGGAGTTGAGCAATAAAGCCAAAGAAGGCTGCCCGGTTTCCAAAGTGTTGAATGCGAAAATCAGCCTGGATGCAACATTGGTCAGCTGATAGGGGGTTGTCGCGCTCCCCGATAAAAGATCGCAGCCTCGGCGGGCTGCGTTCTTTTTTTGCGCTGAAACAAAACCTGGCTGGCGAGATTGTGGTCGAATAAATGACAGCAGCTAAAACGCATCATCGTGCGCGCTGCCTCAAAGGAGCTTCAACCATGAAACGTTTTGCCTTGGCGGTTATCTGTTGCGCGCTGGCCACATCGGCCCTGGCGGCAGCGAAATCCTGTGAAGAACTCAAGGCCGAGATTGAAGCCAAGATCCAGGCCAATAACGTCTCGTCCTACACGCTGGAAATCGTCACCAACGACGAAGTACACGATCAGAATATGGTCGTTGGCTCGTGCGAAGGCGGCACGAAGAAAATCATCTACCAGAAGAACGACCGCTGATTCACCTCACATGAGGCAATAGGATTCTCGATCTTCAGCGACGATTTCACGCTTGGCGTTGTACAGCCGGGCACCGGGAGTAAACGCTATCGACTGGCCTACCAGCACATAACGTTGGCCGGCTTCGAAATGGTCATAGTTGATGGTCAGGTAGCACAGCCGTTCCGAGGGACCGTCCATCACACCTAATCCACCACCACCGGGCACTTCGAAGTCGAATCGAACGATCAGCTCATGGCTGCCGGGGGTGACCTGGAAAAAACGCCCGTCGCGCAACCGCTGCTTGTCCAGTCGTTCGGCCATCAGCAATTTATCGTTGGGGAATGGCGTAGAAAACTCGACCCAGGCCATCTGTGGATTAACCGCTGGCAACGGACTCTGACAGCCAGCAACGATGCTTGCAGCAAGTAACAGCGTTAACCTGCGCATGATGATTTTCTCAAGGACTAGACCTTAAGAATAACGCCGATCAGGTGCGTTGGCAGCCTGCCGGTACACCTTGGCCAATCACTTTTCGCTGTTGATCGTAGAGTTTTGCCCACGGCCGAAAACCGATATTTCCTGCTTTGAGCTGATACCGCTCGCCGGCATTGAAGTCCTTGAATTTCACGTTCAACTGGCAATCACGCCATAGCGGCTCGGCGTCGGGGCCGATATTGCTTGGCGCGACCGGGAATTGGTAACGAACCGTCAACTCATGGCTACCCGGCTGTACCTCAAAATAGCGCTTGTCGGTGGCGGCCTTGTCATCGACTTCCAGCGCTTGCAGCGCGGTGTCTTCCTGCTTCGACTCCAGGTCGATCCACGCTTGAGCCGGATCATGGCGGGGTAATCCGAATCCAGCACAACCGGCCAGCAACAGCAGGCTTCCTGTCAGCATCAACGTGCGCATAGCGGAGCTCCAGTCAGGCGGGATAGTCTTGCGGGCAGACTCTCCATGGATGATTCATTTTGATCAGGCCGCTTCCAAGCCTTGGGTTACTTGATCGCGTTTTACGCATTTTGTTTCCGGGTGTGTTGTTTTTGTTTCTCAACGGTTGCGCCGGCGTCAGCTATTACAGCCAATTGGCCAGTGGTCAGCTGCAATTGCTGCGGGCACGCGAGCCGGTTTCCACAGTGATTGCCGATCCCGGTCGCGATCCGCTATTGCGTGCGCACCTGACTCAATCGCAAAAGGCCCGCACCTTCGCCAGCCAACAGCTGCGACTACCGGATAACCAGAGTTACCGTTTGTACGCCGACATTGGCCGGCCGTTCGTAGTCTGGAACGTGTTTGCCACGCCGGAATTTTCCCTGACACCCCAGAACCATTGCTTCCCGATCGCCGGTTGCGTCGCCTATCGCGGTTATTACAGTCAGAGCGCGGCCCGCGGTGAAGCTGCGTTGCAACGATTGCAAGGTATGGACGTGTCGATCGGCGGCGTCGAGGCTTATTCGACGCTCGGCTGGTTCAACGATCCGATTATCAGTTCGATGATGGCCTGGGGTGACGAACAATTGGCCACGCTGATCTTCCATGAACTGGCGCATCAACGTTTTTATGTGAAGGACGACACCGAGTTCAATGAGTCTTTCGCCACCTTCGTCGAACAGGAAGGCACCCGCCAATGGCGTGCATTCCGCGGCGTGGCGCCGGACAGCGGCACGCAGGTGCAGCAGCGGGACCAGTTCATTCAATTGGTTCTGGATACCCGCACGCGACTCGAACGGCTGTACACCCTGCCCCTGCCCGCCGACCAGATGCGCCAGCGCAAAGCCGACGAGTTCGAACGATTGCGGGGTGAATACCGGCAGTTGCGCGACAGCCGATGGGCTGGGGACAAACGCTATGACGCGTGGATCAATGCGCCGATGAACAATGCCCGGCTGTTGCCATTTGGGCTGTACGACCAATGGGTGCCGGCGTTTGCGGCGTTGTTCAGACAGGTGGGCGGGGATTGGGTGAAGTTTTATGCGGCAGCCGAGCAGCTTGGGGCGTTGCCGGTTGAAAAGCGTAAGGCAGCTTTGAAGGTATTGGCTGGAGCATAAAACTTCAGAGGCGGAGCGGGCCTCTTCACGAGCAGGCTCGCTCCCACAATGGACTTGTATTCGCAGATCTAATGTGGGAACGAGCCTGCTCGCGAAGGCGATTGAACTATCGCTGCAAAAACGCCTGATGCATTTCATCCAGCGTTTCAAAGTGATAAGCCGGCGCTTCTGCACTCAATTCTTCCCGGCTGCCAAAACCATAACCAACAGCCGCCGCATCCAGCCCGTTACTGCGCGCACCGATCAAATCGTGCTTACGGTCGCCGATCATCAGGGTGTTGGCCGGGTCCAGGCCTTCTTCGGCCAACAAGTGAGCGATCAGCTCGACTTTGTTCGTACGAGTTCCATCCAGTTCACTGCCATAGATCACTTTGAAGTGTTTGGCGAAGTCGAAGTGCCGGGCAATTTCCCGGGCGAAAATCCACGGTTTGGACGTCGCGATGTACAGCTGTCGCCCTTGCCCGCCGAGGGTTTCCAATAGAGGTGTGACGCCATCGAACACGCGATTCTCGTACAGGCCGGTGACCTTGAAGCGTTCGCGATAGAAGTTCACCGCTTCCCACGCCTTGGGCTCGTCGAAATCGTAGAACTGCATGAACGCCTGCAACAACGGCGGGCCGATGAAGTGTTCAAGTTTGGTCAGGTCGGGCTCATCGATGCCCAGTTTGCTCAAGGCGAACTGGATCGAACGGGTGATGCCCTCGCGTGGATCGGTCAGGGTGCCATCGAGGTCGAACAATACGGTTTGGTAATGCATGTTGAATCCTGAATAAGGGCGCAGGGTCAGAGCTGGTCGTAGCCTTCGGCCAGATGCAAATTCTTGAGCTTCACGTAGTTCGCCGCGCTGTAGGTGAAAAAGGCTTTTTCTTTGTCAGTCAGTGGCCGAATCTGCTTCACCGGGCTGCCCACATAAAGGAAGCCGCTTTCAAGGCGTTTGCCCGGCGGCACCAGGCTGCCAGCACCAATAATCACGTCGTCCTCGACCACCGCGCCGTCCATGACGATGCTGCCCATGCCGATCAGAATCCGATTGCCCACGGCGCAGCCGTGGAGCATGACTTTATGCGCGATGGTCACATCGTCGCCAATCAGCAACGGAAAGCCATCGGGATTGAACGGCCCGGCGTGGGTGATGTGCAGCACACAGCCATCCTGCACGCTGGTGCGCGCGCCGATACGGATGCGGTGCATGTCGCCACGAATCACCGTCAGCGGCCAGACCGAGCTGTCTTCGCCGATTTCAACGTCGCCGATCACCACCGCCGAACCGTCGACAAAGGCGCCTTTGCCCAGTAGCGGCGTGTGGTTCTGATACTTGCGAAGGGTCACGATAGGCTCTCTCTCTTTTGCTGATAGCTGCGGTGAGCGTCGATTGTAATTAAGATGGCGCAATGTTTCTTCCAGCCAAGGTGCCAAACGTGAGCGTGAACAACCCTCTTTTGCAGTCCTACGACCTGCCGCCGTTCTCGGCGATCCGGGCCGAACACGTGCAACCGGCCATTGAACAGATCCTGGCTGACAACCGCGCCGCCATTATCGAGATCCTCAAAGTCCAGGGCAAACAACCGACCTGGGCCGGCCTGGTGCTGGCGATGGACGAGCTGAATGATCGACTGGGCGCCGCCTGGAGCCCGGTCAGCCACCTGAATGCCGTGTGCAACAGCGCCGAATTGCGCGAAGCCTACGAATCCTGCCTGCCGGCCTTGAGCGCCTACGCCACCGAACTCGGCCAGAACCGCGAGTTGTTCGAGGCGTTCGAAGCGCTGGCTAACAGCCCCGAAGCTGCCGGTTTCGAGGTGGCGCAGAAAACTATCCTGGAACACTCGCTGCGTGACTTCCGTCTGTCGGGTATCGACCTGCCGGAAGCCGAACAAAAGCGTTACGCCGAAGTGCAGAGCAAATTGTCGGAGCTGGGCAGCCGCTTCTCCAACCAGCTGCTCGACGCCACTCAGGCCTGGACCAAACACGTCACTGACGAAGCTACCCTCGCTGGCCTGACCGATTCGGCCAAGGCGCAAATGGCCGCGGCTGCACAGGCCAAAGGCCTGGAAGGCTTCTTGATCACCCTGGAATTCCCGAGCTACTACGCGGTGATGACCTACGCCCAAGACCGCTCCCTGCGCGAAGAAGTCTACGCCGCCTACTGCACCCGTGCGTCGGACCAAGGCCCGAATGCCGGTCAGAACGATAACGGCCCGGTCATGGAAGAAATCCTCGACCTGCGTCAGGAGCTTGCAAAACTCTTGGGCTTCGCCAGCTTCTCGGAGCTGAGCCTGGCCACCAAAATGGCCGAATCCAGCGATCAGGTACTGAGTTTCCTGCGCGATCTGGCCAAGCGCAGTAAACCGTTCGCCGCCCAGGATCTGGAACAGCTCAAGGCGTACGCCGCCGAACAAGGCTGCCCGGACCTGCAAAGCTGGGACAGCGGTTTCTACGGTGAAAAGCTTCGCGAGCAGCGCTACAGCGTCGCCCAGGAAGCCCTTCGCGCTTACTTCCCGATCGACAAAGTGCTGGGCGGTCTGTTCGCTATCGTTCAGCGCCTGTATGGCATTGAAATCGCCGAACTGAAAGGCTTCGACACCTGGCACCCGGATGTTCGCCTGTTCGAAATCAAGGAAAACGGCCAGCACGTCGGCCGCTTCTTCTTCGACCTCTACGCTCGCGCCAACAAGCGTGGCGGTGCCTGGATGGACGGCGCCCGTGACCGTCGCCGCACGATCAGCGGCGTATTGCAAAGTCCGGTGGCGAACCTGGTGTGCAACTTCACCCCGGCCGACAGCGGCAAACCGGCCCTGCTGACCCACGATGAAGTGACCACCCTGTTCCACGAATTCGGTCACGGCCTGCATCACCTGTTGACCCGCGTTGAACACGCCGGCGTATCCGGCATCAACGGCGTGGCCTGGGATGCGGTCGAGCTGCCAAGCCAGTTCATGGAGAACTGGTGCTGGGAACCGGAAGGTCTGGCGCTGATTTCCGGTCACTACGAAACCGGCGAACCGCTGCCTCAGGACCTGCTGGAGAAAATGCTCGCCGCAAAGAACTTCCAGTCCGGTCTGATGATGGTCCGTCAGCTGGAGTTCTCGCTGTTCGACTTCGACCTGCACGCCACCCACGGTGACGGCCGTAGCGTGGCGCAGGTACTTGAAGGTGTGCGCGACGAGGTCTCGGTCATGCGCCCACCCGCCTACAACCGTTTCCCGAACAGCTTTGCGCACATCTTCGCCGGCGGTTATGCGGCGGGCTACTACAGCTACAAATGGGCTGAAGTGCTGTCGGCGGATGCCTTCTCGAAATTCGAAGAAGACGGCGTACTCAACGCCGAGACCGGCCGCGCCTTCCGCGAAGCGATCCTTGCGCGCGGTGGCTCCCAGGAGCCGATGGTACTGTTCGTCGACTTCCGCGGACGTCCGCCGTCGATTGACGCACTCTTGCGCCACAGCGGCCTGAGTGAGGTCGCGGCAGCATGAGCGAGGGGCCTGTGATCACGAAAAAACGCTTTATCGCCGGGGCAGTCTGCCCGGCCTGCAGCGAGCCGGACAAGTTGATGATGTGGAACGAAGACGAAGTCCCGCACCGCGAGTGCGTGGCTTGCGGTTATTCCGACACGTTGAATGAACAAGGCCTGTCGGTACCCAAGGAATTGGGCACGCGGGTCAACACCTCGGCGCTGAAGGTGCCGGACGCCAAGGTTCAGGCCGTGCAGTTTTTCCCGAACCCGAAGCTGAAGAAAAAGCCTGACGAGCAACACTGAGTCAACACCACCTTCCACTCCTGAACGGATTGGAAGGTGGTATCTATCTACCACCTTTCCCCTGCGCTTCCTTTATAGGCTGACCACATTCAGCCTCTACTCAAGGAAGACGCCATGCCCGATACCAATTCGCTTTTGCAGGCCCAGAGGCCATTGCCCGCTGAGGTAACGGTCTACTCGACATGGGCCGATTTGAACCAGCTCTTCATCGAACAACTGGCGAACGGGCTCGTGCTGCAATCGCCGTTGGCCAACGCGGTGCGGAGCTTGTCGACATCGGCCTGCATCATGTAACGGACGCCGTCCTTGAAATGAGTGCTGTCACCAAAGCCGCCCTGGGTCATTTCGTTCAGGGCGTCTTCCTTGCTCCAGCCCTGCACCACGACCCGGTACATGGCCGCCATCAGGCCCGTGCGGTCCGAACCATGCTTGCAGTGCATCAGCACCGGTCCCTTGGCTTCGGCAGTCTGGATCGCGCGAAGGGCCTTGAGCACATCCGCATCATCCACATGGTTGGTGCGATAGGGCAGCTGTACCTGTGCGATCCCTGGTGTCGACAACCAGCTGGAGTCCGACTCGGGCAGGAACGTGATAACCGTCCCGACCTTGAGTTTTTCCAGTAACGGCACGGCGCCTCTGTCGGGCAATGCACTGCGATAGAGCGTCGGGGACATTTTGAAGAGGTTGTATTGCACCTCGACCGATTGAGCCCACTCCGCAGGTCGGGGCAACGCACTGTCGTCGGCAAGGGCCGGCGTCAGGTTCAACAGTGCGGCCAGCGACAGGCAGATCGCTGGGATAAAACGCGATAGGGACATGCTCGGGGTGACCGTTCAGGAGAATTGGGAAGATGACGGCCCAGCTTCCCCCCCGAGCAGTCAAAGGCCTGTGAGCCGTCTGTCAAAGAATCGTGAATCGGCCGATCGCTTTCGTCGCAAAACCGAGGTTTTTCAGCTGAACCGGTTCATCTTTATGCTTAGCCTGCTACCATTTGTTTCTCCATATTGCCGATGCGCCCTATTGCTCCCCGCTTGCTGGCGATCTGCATCGGTGCCAAAACGAAAAGTCGTCCTGCGAGACGGCTGAAAAACCGCTATGCCTGATGAGGTGCCACCCTATGTCCGATCAAGATCGAGACAACCCGCGGCGTGAGTTTTTGCGCAAATCCCTGACCTTGATCCCGGTGGTCACCGTTGCCAGCACCGGTCTGGGCAGCACGGTCCTGATGGCCGCGCCCGAAGCAGCCCCGGCCAGTTCCGGCAAAGCGCCGGTCAGCACCAGCACCTATGAACCCAGCTACTTCACCGCCGAAGAATGGACGTTCATCCAGGCAGCTGTCGCGCAGCTGATTCCGAGCGATGCCCAAGGGCCAGGTGCCTTGGAAGCCGGTGTCCCCGAATACATCGACCGCCAGATGAACACGCCTTACGCGGCCGGCGCGCTGTGGTTCATGCAGGGACCGTTCAACGCAGACGCGGCTCCGGAAATGGGCTGGCAGAGCAAACTGGTGCCCAAAGAGATTTATCGCCTGGGCATCGCCGCCACGGATGCTTGGTCGAAAACGTTCAACGGTAAAGTATTTGCTGAGCAAGACAGCGCTACCCGAGACGATTTGCTCAAACAACTCGAGGCCGGAAAACCTCAGTTCGACAGTGTCCCAGCGAAGATTTTCTTCAACCTGCTGCTGCAAAACACCAAAGAAGGGTTCTTCTGCGACCCGATTCACGGCGGCAATAAAGGCATGGTCGGCTGGACCATGATCGGCTTCCCCGGCGCCCGCGCCGATTTCATGGATTGGGTGGAACGCAACGAGCAATACCCCTTCCCGGCAGTTTCGATTCGCGGCGAGAGGGCGTAAGCATGGCAACGGTAATGAAGAAGGTCGACGCAGTGATCGTCGGTTTTGGCTGGACGGGCGCGATCATGGCCAAGGAGCTGACAGAAGCCGGCCTGAATGTGCTGGCGCTGGAGCGCGGGCCGATGCAGGACACTTACCCCGACGGCAACTATCCACAGGTGATCGACGAGCTCACCTACAGCGTGCGGAAAAAACTCTTCCAGGACATCTCCAAAGAGACCGTGACCATTCGCCATAGCGTGAATGACATCGCGCTGCCGAACCGCCAACTCGGCGCCTTTCTGCCCGGCAACGGTGTCGGCGGCGCCGGTTTGCACTGGTCCGGCGTGCACTTTCGGGTCGACCCGATCGAGTTGCGCATGCGCAGCCACTATGAAGAACGCTACGGCAAAAGCTTCATCCCCAAGGACATGACCATCCAGGACTTCGGCGTCAGCTATGAAGAGCTGGAGCCGTTTTTCGATTACGCCGAGAAGGTTTTCGGCACATCGGGTCAGGCCTGGACGGTGAAGGGTCAGTTGGTCGGTGAAGGCAAGGGCGGCAACCCGTACGCGCCGGACCGTTCGAATCATTTCCCGCTGGAATCGCAGAAGAACACTGTTTCCGCACAGCTGTTTCAGAAAGCGGCCACCGCAGTGGGTTACAAACCCTACAACCTGCCCTCGGCCAATACGTCAGGCCCCTACACCAACCCCTACGGCGCACAGATGGGCCCGTGCAACTTCTGCGGTTTTTGCAGCGGCTATGTCTGCTACATGTATTCCAAAGCATCGCCGAACGTAAACATTCTGCCGGCGCTCAAACCGCTGCCCAATTTCGAGCTGCGGCCCAACTCCCACGTACTGCGGGTCAATCTCGACAGCACCAAGAGCAAGGCGACAGGCGTGACTTACATCGACGGTCAGGGCCGCGAGATCGAGCAGCCCGCCGACCTGGTGATCCTCGGTGCCTTCCAGTTCCACAATGTGCGGCTGATGTTGCTTTCGGGTATCGGCAAACCGTACGACCCGATCAGCGGCGAAGGCGTGGTCGGCAAGAACTTCGCCTACCAGAACATGGCCACCATCAAGGCCTACTTCGACAAAGACACCCACACCAATAACTTTATTGGTGCCGGCGGTAACGGCGTGGCGGTGGATGACTTCAACGCCGACAACTTCGATCACGGGCCCCATGGCTTCGTCGGCGGCTCGCCGATGTGGGTCAACCAGGCCGGCAGCCGACCAATCGCAGGCACATCCAACCCGCCAGGCACCCCGGCCTGGGGCAGTGCCTGGAAACGTGCCACCGCCGATTACTACACCCATCAAGTGTCGATGGATGCCCACGGCGCGCATCAATCCTACCGTGGCAACTACCTCGATCTGGACCCGGTGTACCGCGATGCCTATGGCTTGCCGCTGTTGCGGATGACCTTCGATTGGCAGGAAAACGACATCAAGATGAACCGCTTCATGGTCGAGAAAATGGGCAAGATCGCCGAAGCGATGAGCCCCAAGGCCATCGCCGTACTGGGCAAGAAAGTTGGTGATCACTTCAACACCGCGTCTTACCAGACCACCCACCTCAACGGTGGCGCGATCATGGGCACCCATCCGAAAACCAGCGCCCTGAACCGTTACTTGCAGAGCTGGGACGTACACAATGTTTTCGTCCCTGGTGCATCAGCTTTCCCACAAGGCCTGGGCTACAACCCTACCGGCCTGGTGGCAGCTTTGACCTACTGGTCGGCCCGGGCGATCCGCGAGCAGTACCTGAAAAACCCCGGCCCGCTGGTTCAGGCTTAAGGAGCGATGACCATGAAAGCACTTGTTATCGCGACCCTGGCGCTGCTCGGTTGTGGCTCGATCAATGCCGCAGAAATTGATCAAAACCTGATCAAACAAGGCGAGTACCTCGCCCGTGCTGGCGACTGCGTGGCCTGCCACACCGCCAAGGACGGCAAGCCGTTCGCCGGTGCCCTGCCGATGGAAACGCCGATCGGGACGATTTACTCCACCAATATCACGCCGGATAAAACCGGCCTGGGCGACTACAGCTTCGAAGAATTCGACAAAGCCGTACGCCATGGCGTCGCCAAAAACGGTAGTACGTTGTACCCGGCGATGCCCTATCCGTCCTACGCCAGCGTCAACGAACCCGACATGCAAGCCTTGTACGCCTACTTCATGCATGGCGTGGCGCCTGTCGCTCAGGAGAACAAGGCCAGCGACATCCCCTGGCCTTTGAGCATGCGCTGGCCGCTTGCGGGCTGGCGCTGGATGTTTGCCCCGGCTGTGGCGGACTACAAAGCGGCACCCGGTCAAGATGCCGTGGTCAGTCGTGGGGCTTATCTGGTGGAAGGCCTCGGACATTGCGGTGCGTGCCATACGCCCCGTGCCCTGACCATGCAGGAAAAAGCCCTGAATGCAGGCGAAGGCAGCGCATTTCTGTCAGGCAGTGCACCGCTTGAAGGCTGGATCGCGAAAAGTCTGCGCGGCGATCACAAAGACGGCCTCGGCAGCTGGAGCGAAGAACAACTGGTGCAGTTCCTCAAGACCGGTCGCAGCGATCGCAGCGCAGTGTTTGGAGGCATGAGTGATGTGGTGACGCACAGCATGCAGTACATGACCGACAACGATCTGACCGCGATTGCCCGTTACCTCAAGTCCTTGCCGGCGAATGATCCCGACGATCAGCCGCACCAGTACGACCAACAGGTCGCACAGGCGCTGTGGAACGGGGACGACAGCAAGCCTGGCGCTTCGGTGTACATCGACAACTGCGCGGCCTGTCACCGAACCGATGGCCATGGCTACACCAAAGTGTTCCCGGCGCTGGCGGGCAACCCGGTGTTGCAGTCGGAGGATCCGACGTCACTGATTCACATCGTGCTCAAGGGCGGTACGCTGCCTGCGACCCACATGGCACCTTCGACCTTTACCATGCCGGGATTCGCCTGGCGCTTGTCGGATCAGGAAGTGGCGGATGTGGTTAGCTTCATTGCCACTAGTTGGGGGAATAAAGGTGCCACGGTTAAAGCCAGTGATGTAATGGCGTTAAGGGAAGACGATATGAAAACAACTTCGAATGATGACATTGGCAAAGCGACGACTCATTAAAACAACATGAAAAAGCGGTACGGAAACTCCGTACCGCTTTTTAGGTATCAGTTACAACCTACCGCGTACTCAATATTTACCTACTGCATGCGTTCAATCGCGATTACGGATTGACGATCTTCGAATAGGCACCCGCCAAGGCCAGCAGAATGACCTTGTCTTGTGCGTCGATATCACCATCACCGTCCACATCAGCAGGGGCGGCGCCCATGGTGAACGTCATGCCGCCATCGTTCGATACGGCCTCGCGGGTGCTCGAGTCCAGCAGAGCGTAAGTGACAGCACGGTTTTCCTGATCGTAACCCTCTTCCTTTAGTGCAAACTGCATGGAAACCCGAACTTCTTTCGGACTAACAATGGACGCTCGCATCAGTTGCAAAAAAACACCGCGCTGATTGTAACTCGACATTAATAAATTCCATTTAATCGCTGTGCACGAGAACTTCGTGTGAGGAGGATATTACTAATAGCTCTTATAACTATGCCAGGCGTTATATGTATCTCATGGTGACGAACGCTTTAACCAATCGGTAGAAATACAAAGAACCAGATTTTTTGTAATTAACAGGCGCCGAACGGCACTGGCCGAATTTGTCGAGGCCCTATACTGTATGAACATACAGCCAAAGGACCTTGTCGATGCCTACTCCCCTGCCACCTCGCGGCCGCGGCACCGCCACCAACCCGCACAACCGCTTCGCGCCGAATCGCTCGGTGGCCGAGGATGACGGCTGGTATCAGGAAGCGCCGATCACCCAAGGCACCGAGGTGCGCATCGAAACGGCGAAAACCATCATCACTCGCAACAACTCGCCGGACTTGCCCTTCGATCGTTCGATCAATCCCTATCGCGGCTGCGAGCACGGTTGCATCTATTGCTACGCGCGGCCCAGCCACGCGTATTGGGACATGTCGCCAGGGCTGGACTTCGAAACCAAACTGATCGCCAAGACCAACGCCGCCGATGTGCTGGAAGAACAACTGTCCAAGCGCGGCTATCAATGTGCGCCGATCAATCTGGGCTCCAATACGGACCCTTATCAACCGATCGAACGCGAACACAAAATCACCCGCAAAACCCTCGAAGTGCTGCTGCGCTATCGCCATCCCGTGACCATCATTACCAAGGGCTCGCTGATTCTTCGGGATCTGGACCTGCTGGTCGAACTCGCCGAGCAAAGGCTGGTGGCGGTGATGATCAGCCTCACCACCCTGGACGACGAGCTTAAACGCATCCTCGAACCGCGTGCCGCTGCACCAAAGGCTCGGTTGCGGGCGATCCGCGTGATGCGTGAAGCGGGAATTCCGGTGGGCGTTCTGTGTTCGCCGATGATTCCGATGATCAACGACAGCGAACTCGAAAGCCTGCTCACCGAAGCGCATGCCGCGGGGGCGCAAAGTGCAGCCTACATGATGCTGCGCTTGCCACTGGAAGTCGCGCCGCTGTTCGAAGAATGGCTGGCGGCCCACTATCCTCAGCGTGCCGCTCATGTGTTGAGCCTGATTCGTCAGAGCCGTGGTGGCGAGCTCTACGACAGTCGCTTCGGTGCCAGGATGCGTGGCGAAGGGCCGTTTGCCGATCTGCTGGCGCAACGCTTTGCCAAAACCATCAAACGCCTGGGGCTCAATCGTCGGGAAGGTTTCAATCTGGACTGCGAAGCCTTCTGTCCGCCGGGTCGCCAAATGTCGTTGATTTGAGGACAATTGGCCTATGGTTGAGTAGGGTGAAATGCACTTTGCCACTACGCCGGTCACGTTTTTTGTGACCTGGAACACACGTTCTAGAGCGTTTTATTCAGTTTGAGTTAAGTTTCGGCCGCTACCTTGTTCATCGAGTGACTGACGGGTCGAGATTCTCGGCCTGGATGTTTTTTAAACAGCCACTGGCTTCACACCGGACAAAACGGGAAAATTCCCTGACTCCGCCAAAGAGGATGAATCATGAGTGACAAGGATAAACAGCCGTTGGCTGCGTCGGCTTCAGCCCAACCGGAGGCGGAAACCGCCGATGCAGCGCTGCAGCATATCGTTGACGGCTTTTTGCATTTTCATCACGAGGTTTTTCCACAGCAGGAAGAACTCTTCAAAAAACTCGCCACGGCCCAGAGCCCCAGGGCGATGTTCATCGCCTGCGCCGATTCGCGCATCGTTCCTGAGCTGATCACCCAAAGCGCCCCCGGCGACTTGTTCGTCACCCGTAACGTCGGCAACGTTGTGCCGCCTTATGGGCAAATGAACGGCGGTGTCTCCACGGCAATCGAATACGCGGTACTGGCCCTCGGCGTGCAACACATCATCATCTGCGGGCACTCCGACTGTGGCGCGATGCGCGCAGTGCTCAACCCGCAAAGCCTGGAAAAAATGCCGACGGTCAAAGCCTGGTTGCGTCACGCCGAAGTGGCAAAAACCATGGTCCAGGAAAACTGCCATTGCGCTGACGAAAACGAAAGCATGCACGTCCTCACCGAGGAGAATGTGATCGCCCAGCTGCAACATTTGCGCACGCACCCGTCGGTTGCCTCGCGTATGGCCAATGGTCAGCTGTTTATCCATGGTTGGATCTACAACATCGAAACCAGCGAAATCAGAGCGTACGACGCGGACAAGGGTTGTTTCCTGCCGCTCGATGGCACTCATCCGATTCCGGTGGCGACGCCCAAAGCGCGCTTCTAAATCCTCCTAAATAATTGTGTGGTTTAGCCGAGGCTGCTGATCAAGCAGCCCGGCTTCGCCACGCCTGAAGAAAACTTCGGGAGAGTCACCATGCGTGCTGCTCAACTTAAAGCTGTTCTGCCACGGGAGCTGCTGGCGTCCGTGGTTGTGTTTCTCGTCGCCCTGCCCTTGTGCATGGGCATCGCCATCGCCTCGGGGCTGCCGCCGTCCAAAGGCTTGATCACCGGGATCATCGGTGGCCTGGTGGTGGGCTGGATTGCCGGTTCGCCACTGCAAGTCAGCGGCCCGGCGGCCGGTTTGGCGGTTCTGGTGTTCGAACTGGTACGCCAGCACGGCATCGACATGCTCGGGCCAATCCTGCTGCTGGCCGGTTTTCTGCAACTGGTGGCTGGGCGTTTGAAGCTGGGCTGCTGGTTTCGGGTCACGGCGCCTGCGGTGGTGTACGGCATGCTCGCCGGGATTGGTGTACTGATCGTGTTGTCACAGGTGCATGTGATGCTCGACGCCGTGCCCAAGCCTTCCGGGCTGGATAACCTGGCCGCCTTCCCGGCTGCTGTCGTGCAGGCCTTGCCGTCCTTGGGTTGGCAAGCCGGTTTGCTCGGGCTGTCGACGATTGCGGTGATGTGGTTATGGGAGAAATTCCGCCCCCACTCCCTGCGCTTCATTCCTGGCGCACTGCTGGGTGTAGGCCTGGCGACCGTCGCCAGCCTGGTGCTCGCCTTGCAGGTCAAACGAGTGGAGGTCCCGGCCAACCTGGCGGAAGCCATCGACTGGCTGAAACCCGCAGATTTACTCAACCTCGCTGACCCGACGCTGCTCATTGCCGCATTTGCCGTGGCGTTTATCGCCAGCGCCGAAACCCTGCTTTCGGCCGCCGCGGTGGACCGCATGCACAGCGGCCAACGCTCAGACTTCGACCGGGAATTGTCAGCTCAAGGCGTCGGCAACATGCTCTGTGGTCTGCTCGGCGCGCTACCGATGACCGGCGTGATCGTGCGCAGTTCGGCCAACGTCCAGGCCGGCGCCACCACGCGACTGTCGGCGATCTTCCATGGCCTGTGGCTACTGGCTTTCGTGTTGCTGCTGTCCAGCGTGCTGCAAAGCATACCGGTGGCGAGCCTGGCGGGCGTTCTGGTTTACACCGGCTTCAAACTGGTCGACCTCAAGGCCTTCCGCGGTCTGGGCCGTTATGGCCGGATGCCGATGTTCACCTACGCGGCAACAGCCCTGGCAATCATCTTCACCGACCTGCTGACCGGCGTGCTGATCGGCTTCGGCCTGACCCTGGCCAAACTGGCCTGGAAGGCTTCGCGGCTGAAAATCAGCCTGATCGATCTACCCAAGGACGGCGAAATGGAACTGCGATTGATAGGTGCAGCGACCTTTCTCAAAGTGCCGGCGCTGACCCAAGTGCTGGGGACCATTCCGGCAGGCGCGACGGTGCATGTGCCGCTCAATAACCTGAGCTACATCGATCACTCGTGTCTGGAGTTGCTGGAGGAATGGGGTCGGGCCAATGCGGCCAAGGGATCAAAACTGTTGATTGAAGCGCGGGGGTTGAAGCGCAGGTTGGAAGGGCGGTTACGTACCACAACCGGAGTAGGTTCGGCTGCGTAGAAAACAATGTGGGAGCGAGCCTGCTCGCGATAGCGGTGTGTCAATCAACATCAATGTTGAATGAACAATTGCCATCGCGAGCAGGCTCGCTCCCACAGGGGGATTGTGTTGATCAATGGATCAAGCCGCTGGCTGATCCAGTTCCAGGCCCACGCCTAACCGGCGCGACATGCACGGCCAGCGCTTCCACGCAGCGCCAGTGTCCGGGCTGCTTAGCTTTCCACGGTAGGCTTCCACCGACTCCAGCGCGAAGCTTTCGTCGTCGAGCATCTCGTCCACGGCGTGATGTACAGCCTCATCCAGTTGGTTGGCGAACTCCTCACCGATCAGTTGGTGGGCAATCAGGTTGGCGACAGTCATGTCCAAGGGGATCAGTGGCTGGCCAAAATGCTTGATGTACAGGTCGTTGACCTCTTCGACAAAACGGTGCGCCAGATAGGCTTCGTCCAACAGGCTGTCGAGCCCGATGTGCCCAGCCATTATCGTCGGCGGCTGGAGGAAGTACTGTTCGGCAATTTTCAGCACCGGTTTGATCTGTGACTCGATACCCGCTTCCCTGGCAACTTCATTGGCTGCATCCAGCAGATCAGGAACTTCATCGATGTAGGCGGCGACAAAACGCGTCAGCACACCATTGGCGTCCGCTTCCGGCAATTGGATGGATGGGTGTAGATGAGGCAGTTTGCTTTCCAGCTGACGAGTCAGCAGGCCGGTTTCAGCTTCGTGTTGTTGGGCTTTTTGGATCTGCTCGCGCAATGCGGCGGTGTTCATGAAAACTCCAGGAAACAAAGGCAATGAAATAGGGAAGACATAACTTAGCTGGCATACGAAAAATGCTAAGACGCATTTGTCATAATTATTTCATCCTTGAGACATCAAAGTTATATCGGTTTGCCACCACTCGTCTGCATCCTTCTCCATTCGTGACCTAGAACGCAAGTCCCACCTGTTTCAGATGATTTACGCCCTCACATTGCGAGGTGGCAGTCGCTGTCTATACTCGGGTGGGAATGGAGTTAGCTGATGACGCCCGACTGCACACGCAGCAAGGCTCGGCGATTCAAGTTCGTAGTCTGAAAAAGCCGCTCCCTTGCCGCAGGTGAAAGCCGGCGGGATAACAAGAACGATAAGGGGAACCCGCAATGATGCGACATCCACACGTCTGGATGGGCCTCCTGTTGTGGTCGATTTTCAGTCAGGCACAAGCGGCCTGGACTGTGAATATGGCGCCGGGAGCGACTGAAATCAGTCACGCAGTATTTGACCTGCACATGACCATTTTCTGGATCTGTGTAGTGATCGGCATCATCGTCTTCGGCGCCATGTTCTGGTCGATGATTCTCCACCGCCGCTCGACCGGGCAGGTGGCCGCAAAATTTCATGAAAGCACCACCGTTGAAATCCTCTGGACCATCGTGCCCTTCCTGATCCTGGTGGCCATGGCGGTTCCCGCGACCGCAACCCTGATCAAGATGTACGACGCCAGTGAGCCGGATATCGATATCCAGGTCACCGGCTATCAGTGGAAGTGGCACTACAAATACCTGGGCCAGGACGTTGAGTTCTTCAGCAACCTGACCACGCCCGCCGATCAGATCCACAACAAGGAAGCCAAGAGCGAGCACTACTTGCTTGAGGTCGATAAGCCTTTGGTGCTGCCGATCGGCGCCAAGGTGCGCTTCCTGGTGACTTCCGCCGACGTCATCCATTCCTGGTGGGTGCCGGCCTTTGCGGTCAAGCGCGATGCGATTCCGGGGTTCGTCAACGAAGCCTGGACCCGCGTCGACAAGCCCGGCATCTACCGCGGTCAATGCGCCGAATTGTGCGGCAAGGACCACGGCTTCATGCCGATCGTGGTCGAGGTCAAGGAAAAGGCCGATTACGAAAAATGGCTGGGCGAGCGCAAGGCTGAAGCCATGCAACTCAAAGAGCTGACCAGCAAGGAATGGACCCTCGACGAGCTTAAAGAGCGCGGCGACAAGATCTACCACACCACCTGCGTCGCCTGTCACCAGGCCGAAGGTCAGGGCCTGCCGCCGATGTTCCCGGCACTCAAGGGCTCGAAAATCGCCACCGGACCGAAAGAAGGACACCTGAGCCTTGTCTTCCACGGCAAGCCCGGCACCGCCATGGCGGCGTTCGGCAAGCAGCTCTCGGAAGTCGATATCGCAGCGGTCGTGACCTACGAACGTAACGCCTGGGGCAACAACAAGGGCGACATGGTCACCCCTAAAGAAGTGCTGGAGCTGAAACAGGCGGAAAGCAAATGACCCGGTCTATTGCGCACGTAAGGAACCAGTCGGGGCATCGCGCCCCGGCCTGCCCAGCCCATCTGTTTGCAGGAGACAGGACATGACTGCTGTCGTCGATGACCATGTTCACACCGGCACCGCCCATGCCCACGGCCCCGCCAAAGGCCTGATGCGCTGGGTGCTGACCACCAACCACAAGGATATCGGCACGCTGTACCTGTGGTTCGCGTTCTCCATGTTTTTGCTCGGCGGCTCGTTCGCGATGGTGATTCGTGCCGAGTTGTTCCAACCGGGACTGCAAATCGTCGAACCGGCGTTCTTCAACCAGATGACCACCATGCACGGCCTGGTGATGGTCTTCGGTGCGGTGATGCCGGCCTTCGTCGGCCTCGCCAACTGGATGATCCCGTTGATGATCGGCGCGCCGGACATGGCCCTGCCACGGATGAACAACTTCAGCTTCTGGCTATTGCCGGCGGCGTTCATCCTGTTGATATCGACCCTGTTCACCCCCGGCGGTGGCCCGAACTTCGGCTGGACGTTCTACGCCCCGCTGTCGACGACCTACGCACCGGAAAGCGTGACCTTCTTCATCTTCGCCATCCACTTGATGGGGATCAGTTCGATCATGGGCGCGATCAACGTGATCGCCACCATCCTCAACCTGCGCGCCCCCGGCATGACGTTGATGAAAATGCCGCTGTTCGTCTGGACCTGGCTGATTACCGCGTTCCTGTTGATCGCGGTGATGCCGGTACTGGCCGGCTGCGTGACGATGATGCTGATGGACATCCACTTCGGCACCAGCTTCTTCAGTGCCGCCGGTGGCGGTGACCCGGTGTTGTTCCAGCACGTGTTCTGGTTCTTCGGTCACCCCGAGGTGTACATCATGATCCTGCCGGCCTTCGGTGCCGTCAGCTCGATCATTCCGGCCTTCTCGCGCAAGCCGCTGTTTGGCTACACCTCGATGGTCTATGCGACGGCGAGTATCGCGTTCCTGTCGTTCATCGTCTGGGCGCACCACATGTTCGTGGTCGGCATTCCGTTGGTGGGCGAGTTGTTCTTCATGTACGCCACGCTGCTGATTGCCGTACCCACCGGGGTCAAGGTGTTCAACTGGGCCAGCACCATGTGGCAAGGCTCGCTGACCTTCGAGACACCGATGCTGTTTGCGGTGGCGTTCGTGATCCTGTTTTCCATCGGCGGTTTCTCCGGGCTGATGCTGGCCATCGCCCCGGCGGACTTCCAGTACCAGGACACCTACTTTGTGGTCGCGCACTTCCATTACGTACTGGTGCCGGGGGCGATCTTCGGGATCTTCGCCTCGGCCTACTACTGGATGCCGAAATGGACCGGCCACATGTACGACGAAACCCTCGGCAAGCTGCACTTCTGGCTCTCGTTCATCGGCATGAACATGGCGTTCTTCCCGATGCACTTCGTGGGGCTGGCGGGCATGCCGCGGCGGATTCCGGACTACAACCTGCAATTCGCCGACTTCAACATGGTGTCGTCGATCGGCGCGTTCATGTTCGGCGCCACGCAGATCTTCTTCCTGTTCATCGTGATCAAGACCATCCGTGGCGGCCCGCCAGCACCGGCCAAACCGTGGGATGGGGCTGAAGGTCTAGAATGGAGCGTCCCGTCACCGGCTCCGTATCACACCTTCACCACGCCGCCGGAAGTGAAATGACTGTGGGAGCGGGCTTGCTCGCGAAGAACGATAACGCGGTGTTCCTGTTGAACCGCGGCGCCTGCTTCGCGAGCAAGCCCGCTCCCACATGGGTTTTTGTGGAGGGCTTATATCGTGGCTGACTCAATTTCTTTGAAGAAACTGGTCACGCGCCTGCTGCTGGTGGTGGTGGCGATGTTTGTCTTCGGGTTTGCCCTGGTGCCGATCTACGACGTGATGTGCAAGGCGTTCGGCATCAACGGCAAGACCGGCGGGCAGTATGAGGGCGAACAGACGGTCGACACCTCGCGGAAGGTTCGCGTGCAGTTTCTGTCGACCAATGCCGCCGACATGTCCTGGGATTTCTATCCCAAGGGCGATGAACTGGTGGCGAATCCAGGAGCGGTGAACGAGATGATTTTCATCGCCCATAACCCGACCGATCGCCCGATGAGCGCCCAGGCGGTTCCGAGCATCGCGCCCAGCGCCGCGGCAGCGTACTTCCACAAGACCGAATGTTTCTGCTTTACCCAGCAAGTGCTGCAGCCCGGTCAACGGATCGAGATGCCGGTACGTTTCATCGTTGACCGTGACATGCCCAAGGATGTGAAGCACCTGACGCTGTCTTACACGCTGTTCGATATCACCGCCCGACATCCACCGGTGGCTGTAAATACTGGCGGCTGAGCGTGCCCGATAAGGAGAACAATAAATGGCAACTCATGAACACTATTACGTACCGGCCCAGAGCAAATGGCCGATCATTGCCACCGCCGGCATGTTCACCACCGTGTTCGGCCTGGCCACCTGGTTCAACGACCTGAAGGCGGCGCGGCCGGAGTCCCACGGCCCGCTGATCTTTTTCGTCGGTGGTCTGATGGTGGCCTACATGCTGTTCGGCTGGTTCGGTACGGTGATCAAGGAAAGCCGCCAGGGGTTGTACAGCGCCCAGATGGATCGCTCGTTCCGCTGGGGCATGAGCTGGTTCATCTTCTCGGAGGTGATGTTCTTCATCGCGTTCTTCGGCGCGCTGTTTTATGTGAGAAACATTTCCGGCCCGGCGCTTGGGGGTGAAGGGGTCAAAGGCATCGCTCATATGCTTTGGCCGAACTTCCAGTTCGCCTGGCCATTGCTGCATACCCCTGACCCGAAACTCTTTCCGCCACCCAAGGAAGTCATCAGCCCCTGGGGCCTGCCACTGCTCAATACCGTTCTGCTGGTGAGTTCCAGCGTCACCGTGACCATCGCCCACCACGCCTTGAAAAAGGGCCATCGCGGCGCGCTGAAAATCTGGCTGGCGCTCACCGTGTTACTGGGCTGCGCGTTCCTTGGTTTTCAGGCCGAAGAATACATGCATGCCTACCACGAACTGGGCCTGACGCTCGGTTCGGGCATCTACGGCGCGACCTTCTTCATGCTCACCGGCTTCCACGGTGCCCACGTGACCATCGGCACCATCATCTTGTTTGTAATGTTGATGCGGATCATGCGCGGGCACTTCGACGCCGATCATCAGTTCGCGTTTGAAGCGGCGAGCTGGTACTGGCACTTCGTGGACGTGGTGTGGATCGGGCTTTTCGTTTTCGTCTACGTGCTCTGAGGCTTACCAAGGTGCGTGCGACACCAGCTGGCCGCTGAAAAAACCCCAGGCGATCAAGCCGACGGTAATGGCGGCCAGCGCAACACGAACACTCAAGGCAATGACGAGGCGGTTCGAGCTGCTGTCGTCCTTGACCAAAAAAAACAGGCCGCTGAACAGGCTGACAACCGTGGCAATCAGCATCAGGACGATGGCTGCTTTGAGCATGGTGAGACTCCGGGGGAAAGGCGATGCACTTGAGTATAGCTATCGCGACTACCGACTTTCTGGCGACGCCATGAAGCGTTTTCGGCCAGGCATCGTGCCGACCCTGGTGGTCGCGGCGTTGTTGCCCATGCTGGTGTCACTCGGGTTCTGGCAATTGAGCCGGGGCGCAGAGAAAAGTGCGCTGCTGCAAACCTACACCGAGCGCCGCGCAGCTGAACCGATGGCCAGCACCGAGCTGCAACCCACCGCAGATCCAGCCTTTCGCCGCGTTCACCTGCACGGCCAGTTCGATGCCGCACACAGCTTGTTGCTGGATAACCGTCAGCGCGACGGCAAGGTTGGCGTCGAACTGCTGCAACCGTTTCAGGATCAGGCGACCGGGCTCTGGCTGCTGGTCAATCGCGGCTGGCTGCCGTGGCCGGATCGGCGCACCCCACCGCAATTCACCACACCGACTCAGGCCTTGAGCCTCGTGGCCTGGGTCTACGTCTCCCCCGGCGCCACTTTCCAGTTGCACGCTGACCCAAGCACCACGACCTGGCCGCAGCTGGTAACAGCCGTTGAACCGGCGAAGCTGTGGAAGGCGCTGGATCGTGAAGGTTTCGCCTACGAATTACGCGCAGAAAGCGGCCCCGCGACTTACCAGGCTGATTGGCCGGTAGTCGCCATGGGACCGGAAAAACACCTGGCTTATGCCGTGCAGTGGTTCGCCATGTCGATCGCCCTGTTCGGCCTCTATCTCTATCTCGGCTGGCACAACGCAAAGGAGAAACACCATGGGAGCGGCCATGAATCCACCCAGCATGTCTGAGGCGAAAACGCCGGCGAGTCGGCGCAAGGGTCGCTTGCAGTTGCTGCTGATCCTGCTTGGGGTGATCGGTCCGATGATCCTCGCCACCGGCATGTACAAATTGCAGTTCTGGGTGCCGGAAGGTCGCAGCTACCACGGCGAACTGATCGGCAACGGCCAGACCCGCGCCGACCTCGGCGTGCAGGCGCAGGAGGATCGTTGGCAGATACTGGTGACCGCGCCCAAGGATTGCTCGGTGGACTGCCAGCAACTGGTGTACCTGGCGCGGCAGATCCAGATCGGCCTCGGCCGTGATGCCGGGCGCGCCAGTCATGCCTTGGCTGCGGCACAACCGCTGAGCAGTGAATACGACGCCAAGCTGACGCGCGAGTATCCTCAATTACAGCGTTATCCACTGAATTTGACCGACTTCCATAAGACCGCCGGCGACCAGTCAGTGCCACAGCTGTGGATCATCGACCCTCACGGCAATCTGGTGCTGCGCTACGACCCGACGGTGAAGGGTAAGGATCTGCTCAACGACCTGCGCCATTTGCTGAAACTGTCGAACATCGGATAAGGGCATCGTCATGGCCAAACCTGGATTTCGCCTCGCGCTGTTTGCCACCTTGCTGGCACTGATTGTGGTGTTGCTCGGCGCCTACACCCGCCTGACCCACGCCGGCCTCGGTTGCCCGGACTGGCCGGGGTGCTATGGCTTTATCAGCGTGCCGAAAAGCGAAGTTCAACTGGCCCATGCCGAACTGCATTTTCCCGACGCTCCCGTCGAAGCCCATAAGGGCTGGAACGAGATGGTTCACCGCTACTTCGCCGGCACGCTGGGGCTGTTGATCTCTGTATTGGCCGGCCGCGCCTGGGTTCATCGTCGTCATCCGGGGCAGCCGGTGAAGTTGCCGTTGTTCCTGCTCGCCGTGGTGTTCGCCCAGGCAGCGTTCGGCATGTGGACGGTGACGCTCAAGCTCTGGCCGCAAGTGGTCACCGGGCATTTGCTCGGCGGCTTTGCGACGTTGAGTCTGTTGTTTTTACTGACCTTGCGCCTGTCCGGCGTACTACCAGCGCTGACCGTGCCACGGCGATTGCAGTACTGGGCGACCGCCGGGTTGCTGCTGGTGATCCTGCAAATTGCCTTGGGTGGATGGGTCAGTTCCAACTACGCGGCGGTAGCCTGTATCGACTTCCCGACCTGTCATGGGCAGTGGTTGCCGCCGGCGGACTTCGCCAACGGTTTTCACCTGACCCAACACATCGGCCCCAATTACCTCGGCGGGCAACTGGACAGCGATGCCCGCACCGCGATTCATCTGACTCACCGCATCGGCGCTTTGCTGGTGACCCTGGTTTTGCTGGGGCTGGCCTGGCAGCTGAAGGTGGTCGGCATGACGCGGCTGGCCGGGTTGGTGCTGATCGCACTCGCCGCACAAATCACCCTCGGCATCAGCAATGTGCTGTTTCACCTGCCGCTGCCAGTGGCCGTCGCGCACAACGCGGGCGGCGCGGCACTGTTGCTGACGATGGTGCTGGTCAATTATCACGCGCGAACCAGTCTGGTTCGGGTCAAGCAGCAACCCCCTGCACGCTGGCGGTTCCGCCCGCGTAAACACTCAGCCGGGCCCATAACAATAAAAGGAGAGATGCCATGGCGACTCTGATCGGCGCACGTCACAGTCAGGCGATCTGGCGTGACTACCTGGAACTGACCAAGCCGAAAGTGGTGGTGCTGATGCTCATCACCTCGCTGGTCGGCATGTTCCTCGCGACCCGCGCCGGGGTGCCGTGGACGGTGCTGGTGTTCGGCAATCTGGGGATCGCCTTGTGTGCCGGTGGTGCGGCAGCCGTCAATCATGTGGTGGACCGACGCATCGATGCGGTCATGGCCCGCACGCACAAACGTCCCCTGGCCGAAGGCCGGGTGTCACCGGCGGCCGCGCTGACGTTTGCCTTGGTATTGGCGGTGCTTGGGCAAGCCGTACTGCTGGCCTTCACCAATCCACTGACGGCGTGGCTGACCCTGGCCTCGCTACTCGGCTATGCGGTGGTCTACACCGGTTTCCTGAAACGCGCGACGCCGCAAAACATCGTCATCGGCGGACTGGCTGGCGCCGCCCCGCCACTGCTCGGCTGGACCGCCGCCACCGGCCACGTCAGCGCCGAACCCTTGCTGTTGGTGCTGATCATCTTCGCCTGGACCCCGCCGCACTTCTGGGCGCTGGCCATTCACCGTAAAGAGGAATACGCCAAGGCCGACATTCCGATGCTGCCGGTGACCCATGGCGAGCACTACACCAAGGTCCACATCCTGCTTTATACCTTTGCGCTGCTAGCCGTGAGCCTGATGCCGTACGTGATCCACATGAGCGGCGTGCTCTACCTGATTTGCGCGCTGGGACTGGGCGCGAGGTTTCTGCAATGGGCCATCGTGCTGTACCGTGGCACTCGGCCGCACGCGGCGATCAACACGTTCAAGTACTCTATTTACTACTTGTTCCTGCTGTTTATCGCGCTGCTCGTAGACCACTACTTACTGTTGAACCTATGACTCGAACCCAGAAAACCGTCTTCATCCTCGTTGCCCTGATCGCGCTGGTCCTGGGCCTGACCATCAACAAAGTGCTGTCTGGAAAAGGCCAGGGCGACCCGACGGCGCTGATCGATGCCGGGATCATTCTGCTACCGCAAAGCCGCAACCTGCCGAACGTGACGATGACCGACCAGAACGGCAAACCGGTGGCGGTCAATGAGCTGAAAGACAAATGGTCGCTGCTGTTCTTCGGCTACACCTTCTGCCCCGACATTTGCCCGACCACCCTCGCCCAGTTGCGTCAGATCAAGAGCGAACTGCCGCCGGAAGCGGTGGATAAGTTGCAGATCATTCTGGTCAGCGTCGACCCGAATCGCGACACGCCCCAGCAGCTCAAGCAGTACCTGGGCTATTTCGATCCGCAATTCCAAGGGCTGACGGCTTCGTCGGTTGAAGACATTCAGAAACTGGCCAACGCGGTGAGTATTCCGTTCATTCCGGCGGACACCAGCAAGCCGAACTACACCGTCGACCACAGCGGCAACCTGGCGGTGATCGGGCCGGACGGGACGCAGCGTGGGTTCATTCGGGCGCCGTTGAACAACGTGAAATTGGTGGCGCAGTTGCCGGTGATGCTTAACCGCAAATAGTTGGGCTGACATAGAACAAATGTGGGAGCGGGCTTGCTCGCGAAAGCGGTGTTCCAGTCAACATGGATGTTGAATGTACTGGCCCCTTCGCGAGCAAGCCCGCTCCCACAGGGTCCGTATTCCAGGCAAAAAAATGGGGCGTATTCAATGCGCCCCATTTTTCGTTACAGCTTCGAATCAGAACGCCGGCACGACCGCGCCTTTGTACTTCTCGAGGATGAAGGCTTTCACTTCCGGGCTGTGCAGGGCAGCAATCAGCTTCTTCATCGCTTCGCTGTCCTTGTCGTCTGGACGGGCAACGAGGATGTTCACGTAAGGCGAGTCGCTGCCTTCGATGACCAGCGCGTCCTTGGACGGGTCAAGCTTGGCTTCCAGCGCGTAGTTGGTGTTGATCAGCGCCAGGTCGACCTGGGTCAGCACGCGCGGGATGGTCGCGGCTTCCAGTTCACGGAATTTCAGGTCCTTAGTGTTCTCGGTGATGTCCTTCACAGTCGCGAGGATGTTGTTCGAATCCTTCAACTTGATCAGGCCAGCCTTCGCCAGCAGCAACAGCGCACGGCCGCCGTTGGTGGCGTCGTTCGGGATCACTACGTTGGCGCCGCCGGGCAACTCGCTCAGCGCTTTGTACTTGCTGGAGTAAGCGCCCAGCGGTTCCAGGTGCACACCGGCAACGGCCACCAGGTTGGTGCCCTTGGCCTTGTTGAATTCATCGAGGTACGGCTGGTGCTGGAAGAAGTTGGCGTCCAGACGTTTTTCGGCCACCTGCACGTTCGGCTGGATGTAGTCGGTGAAGACTTTGACCTTCAGGTCCACGCCTTCTTTGGCCAGGGCCGGTTTCACGAATTCGAGGATTTCTGCGTGCGGAACCGGGGTGGCCGCGACGGTCAGGGTTTCATTGGCCTGAGCAGAGAACGCTGCAACGGCTGCGAGCGCTACGAGTAGTTTTTTCATTCAGCTAACTCCTTGTGCGGCGCCGGTCTTCGACGCCTGCCAGCGAATGGCCGGCTCAATTGTCATTTACGGGACTCTTTATTTCCTGGAGAAGTGCACAACCAACTTGTCGCCAACGGTTTGCAGCACCTGGACCAGCACCAACAGCAACAGCACCGTCACAACCATCACATCGGGCTGGAAACGCTGGTAACCGAAACGGATCGCCAGGTCGCCCAAACCACCCGCGCCCACCACACCCGCCATCGCCGTGTAGGACACCAGTGTAATGGCTGTCACCGTAATCGCGGCGAAGATGCCCGGGCGGGCTTCCGGCAGCAAGGCATTGGTGATGATCTGCCGCGTCGTCGCGCCCATGGCCTGGGTCGCCTCGATGATGCCGCGATCCACTTCACGCAGGGCGGTTTCCACTAGCCGCGCGAAGAATGGCGTAGCGCCCACCACCAGCGGTGGAATCGCACCGGCGACACCGAGGGACGTACCGGTGATCAACACCGTGAACGGAATCATCACAATCAGCAGAATAATGAACGGCAGCGAACGCAGGATGTTCACCATCAGCGACAGCATCGCGTAGACGCCTTTGGCTTCCAGCAACTGACGCGGGCTGCAGAGGAACAACAGCACGCCCAGGGGCAGGCCGAGCAAAACGGTGAACAACAGCGAACCGAAGAGCATCAGAAAGGTATCGCCGGTGGCCAGCCAGATTTCGAACCAGTCGATATTGACGAAGAAACTTGCCAGGACTTCCATCAGCGCAGCACCTCCATGTGGACGTCAGCTGCGGTGAAGTGGGCGAACGCCGCTTCCATGTCGCCACCGGTGACGGCCAGGGTCAACTGCCCGTAGGGCACGTCTTTGATGCGGTCGATACGACCGGCCAGGATGCTGTAGTCCACACCCGTTTCACGAGCGACGGTGCCCAGTAGCGGTGCGTAGGTCGCTTCGCCCTGGAAGGTCAGACGCACGATACGGCCCGGCACGTGAGCGAAGTCATCGCGCTGTTCGCTTTCGTCGATCTGCTCGTCTTCTTGCACGAAGCGCTTGGTGGTCGGGTGCTTCGGATGCAGGAACACCTCGGCCACCGAACCTTGCTCGACGATCACGCCAGCGTCCATCACCGCGACCTGGTCGCAGACCCGGCGGATCACGTCCATCTCGTGGGTGATCAACACGATGGTCAGCTTCAGCTCGCGATTGATCTCAGCCAGCAATTGCAGGACCGACGCGGTGGTCTGCGGGTCCAGTGCGCTGGTGGCTTCGTCGCACAGCAGGATTTTCGGCTTGGTTGCCAGGGCGCGGGCAATGCCGACGCGCTGCTTCTGGCCACCGGACAACTGCGCCGGGTACTTTTTGGCGTGGTCGGACAGGCCGACCCGTGCCAGCAGCTCGGCCACACGCTGGTCAATCTCACTGCGGGACAGTTCACCGGCCAGGGTCAGTGGCAGCGCGACGTTGTCGGCCACGGTCTTGGACGCCAGCAAGTTGAAGTGCTGGAAAATCATCCCGACTTGCTGACGGAAGCGTCGCAGGCTGTTGGCGTCGAGCGCGGTGACTTCTTCGCCGTCGACGAATATCTTGCCGCCACTGGACTCTTCCAGGCGATTGATCAGACGCAGCAGGGTACTTTTTCCCGCACCGGAATGGCCGATCAGACCGAAGACCTGACCGTTCTCAATCGTCAGACTGGTCGGATGCAGGGCGGGAATATCCTTACCGGCGACGCGGTAGGTTTTGTGGACGTTTTGAAACTCGATCACGTAGCGAACCTTGTGGGGCGCGTTGGAAAAGGATCAGCGGTTAGCCGGGCGCGCATTTTAGCCTGTCCGTATAGAGGTTATTAGCATTTATTCCGCATTCAACCTTCCATTTGGCAATAACGCGATCAAAGGTTAGAAAAAAGGAACGGCACAAAACGTCATCAGTCACTAATTAGGCAACTCGAAAACGCCCCGGTCCGTGCCTGGGCTATTGCTCAAGAGTCCTGGCTACGGCGGGAATCGCAACGAGGAGTTTTGTCTGATGAGTACTAAAAAGCCTGCCGCAACCAAAAGCGCACTCGCCGGGACCGATACCCCGGACCGCGGGAACACCAATGCCAAACTCGACAGCCTGGAGCCATTTCGCTCCGACGCCACTGAACAGGCCCTGCGTACCAATCAGGGCGTGAAAGTCTCGGACAACCAGAACACGTTGAAGGCCGGCGCCCGCGGGCCATCGTTGCTGGAAGATTTCATCATGCGTGAAAAGATCACGCACTTTGACCATGAGCGCATTCCCGAGCGCATCGTCCACGCCCGCGGCACCGGTGCTCACGGCTATTTCCAGTGCTATGAAACCCATTCCGTGTTGACCAAGGCCGGGTTCCTACAAGATCCGGCGAAGAAAACTCCGGTTTTTGTCCGTTTCTCCACGGTGCAGGGCCCTCGCGGGTCGGGCGATACCGTGCGGGACGTACGAGGTTTCGCGGTGAAGTTTTTCACCGATGAAGGCAACTTCGACCTGGTGGGCAATAACATGCCGGTGTTTTTCATTCAGGATGCGATCAAGTTTCCTGACTTCGTACACGCGGTGAAACCCGAGCCGCACAATGAAATACCCACCGGCGGCTCAGCTCACGATACCTTTTGGGATTTTGTCTCGCTGGTTCCGGAGTCGGCGCACATGGTGATCTGGACCATGTCCGACAGGGCGATCCCAAAAAGCCTGCGCAGCATGCAAGGCTTCGGTGTGCACACCTTCCGCCTGATCAACGCCGAAGGTAAATCGCGCTTCGTCAAATTCCACTGGCGCCCCACGGCCGGGACCTGTTCGCTGGTGTGGGATGAAGCGCAAAAACTCGCCGGTAAAGACACGGACTACCACCGTCGCGATCTCTGGGAGTCGATCGAGATGGGCGACTATCCGGAGTGGGAACTTGGCGTACAGGTCATCGAAGAGGAAAACGAGCATAAATTCGACTTCGACATCCTCGACCCGACCAAGCTGATTCCGGAAGAACTGGTGCCGATCACCCCACTGGGCAAAATGACCCTCAACCGTAACCCCGACAACTTCTTCGCCGAAACCGAACAGGTTGCCTTCTGCCCTGGGCATATCGTGCCGGGGATCGACTTTTCCAACGATCCATTGCTGCAAGGTCGGCTGTTTTCCTACACCGATACGCAGATCAGCCGACTTGGCGGGCCGAACTTTCACGAGATCCCGATCAACCGCCCGGTGGCACCGTTCCACAATGGTCAACGGGATGCGTTGCACCGCTCCACCATCGACAAGGGTCGCGCGTCCTACGAGCCGAACTCCATCGATAGCGGCTGGCCGAAAGAAACACCGCCGGCAGCCCAGGATGGTGGCTTTGAAAGTTACCCAGAGCGCATCGACGCCAACAAGATCCGTCAGCGCAGCGAATCCTTCAGCGACCACTTCTCCCAGGCGCGGCTGTTTTTCCACAGCATGAGCAAGCACGAGCAGGAGCACATCATCTCGGCTTACAGCTTCGAGCTGGGCAAAGTTGAGCGGGCGTTCATCCGCGCGCGCCAGGTGAATGAGATTCTGGCCAACATCGATCTGGATCTGGCCAAGCGCGTGGCGCAGAACCTGGGGTTGCCAGCGCCCAAAGCCGGGACGGTCGAAGTACGCAAAACCTCACCGGATCGCTCGCCAGCCCTGAGTCAGGCCAACTTGCTGCCGGCAGATATAAAAACCCGCAAAGTGGCAATCCTGGCAGCCAATGGCGTCGATGGTGCAGCGATTGATGCCATGAAGAAAGCGCTGAAGGCCGAAGGTGCGCACGCCAAACTGCTCGGCCCGACGTCTGCCCCTGTGACCACCGCCGATGGCAAGACGCTGCCGGTCGATGCGTCGATGGAGGGCTTGCCTTCGGTGGCGTTCGATGCGGTGTTTGTGCCCGGCGGCGCGGCGTCGATCAAGGCGTTGAGCACCGACGGCGTGGCGCTGCATTACCTGTTGGAGGCGTACAAGCATTTGAAGGCGATTGCGCTGCAAGGCGAGGCCAAACAGTTGCTGGATGTGTTGAAGCTGGAGGCTGATGCGGGGTTGATCGTGGGGGCAGATGCGAAGTTGATCAAACCGTTTTTTGCCGCGATCGGGCAGCATCGGGTGTGGGGCAGGGAGCCGAAAGCCAAGGCGATTCCGGCTTAAGGATTTGTATCGATGGCAAGGACGCCTTCGCGAGCAGGCTCGCTCCCACAGTTGGCCGGGTTGTTCAAAAGAACGCGGTCTAATGTGGGAGCGAGCCTGCTCGCGAAGCTTTTAAGGTTTACGCGGACTCAAGACCATCTGCGCAGGAACGTTGCGCAAAATCTGCTTCTCCAGATTCAGATCAAAATCCGCATCGAGTTTCTTCACGCGTTTGGTCAGCAACGTGGTCAACCAAGGGAAGTCCTGGGTGCGTGGCGCCTGAATGCTCACGTCGCACTGGTAATTCACCACATCGGCGGCGATCGCATCCAGTTGACGACGAAGCTTGGTCATATCAGTCAGATTCAATGCAACCGTGGTGCTTTCAGCCGTCGGATCAATGACCTTGGCCTGTGGCTTGGCTTCGGCAGCCATGAGCGCAGCTTCGGCTCTATCCAGTTCAGCTTTGCGGGCATCAACGATGGCATTGTTGACCCCGCCAGTCAGCGCCGGAGCCTTGGGCATCAACGACCGGGCGCGGCTCAGCGCCGTGGCAGCCGCATTCACATCGCCCTTTTGCAGCACGATCTGACTGCGGCGCAGATAGGCTTCGGCCAGTTGCCGCTGGTATTGCTCAAGGGATTGATCGTTGGGCGACTCGGCCTGCAAGGCAGCCAATTGATCTTCGGCAGTCGCCAGCTCGCTGCTGGCGAGGCTTTGTTCCAGCTGTGCGATGGCCGTGGCCCGTGCACCGGTAGCCTCGGTGGCCGCCGGTGGCGTGCTTTGACAAGCGCCCAGTAGCAGCGAAAATACGACAAGGAGCAGATAACGGGAGGCGAACGGCTTCATTCCTGCGACTCTCTATTTGCGCAAAAAACGAGCAAGTCTACACCCCTCGACGGGGCAGGACAAAACTCAGCAGAAACAGTGCGGCGGCCGTCACAACAATCGATGGGCCCGCCGGGGTGTCCTTGAACCACGACAGCGCCAGCCCGCCACAGACCGCGAGCATACCCAGCAGGCTCGCGCCCAGTGCCATCTGCTCCGGTGACCGGGCGTGACGTTGTGCCGCAGCCGCCGGGATGATCAGCAAGGACGTAATCAACAACACACCGACGATTTTCATCGCCACCGCGATCACCACAGCGATCAGCAACATCAGGGTCAAGCGCAACGCCGCCACCGGCAGACCTTCAACCTTGGCCAATTCTTCGTGCACCGTGATTGCCAGCAATGGCCGCCACAACGTCACTAGCAAGGCCAGAACGGCCGCGCTGCCGCCGAGTATCCAGGCCAGATCGGTCGGGCTGATCGCCAGCAAGTCGCCGAACAGATAAGCCATCAGGTCGATCCGCACTTCGTGCATGAAGCTTAGTACGACCAAACCCAAAGAGAGCGTGCTCGGTGCGAGAATTCCCAAAAGCGTGTCGGACGCCAGCGGTTGACGCTGTTGCAAGGTCACCAGCAACACCGCCAACAGCAGGCAGCCTACGGTGACCGCAACGGTCGGGCTGACATCCAGCAGAAAACCCAGCGCCACGCCGAGCAACGCGGCATGCGAAAGGGTGTCGCCGAAATAGGCCATGCGCCGCCAGACCACGAACGAACCCAACGGGCCCGCGACCAACGCCAGGGCCAGACCTGCAAGCAGGGCGTAGAGCAGAAAATCAGCCATGCTTGCAGCTATCTCCGTGAACGTGGGTAGGGGCCGACGAGGCGGCGCTGACCACCGAGCCATGCAAGTCATGGGCGTGGTCGTGATGGTGGTGATAAATCGCCAGGCTTTGTGCGTTCTTTCCGAACAGCTCGACGAAAGCCGGATCACCGCTGACTTGTTCAGGGTGCCCGGAGCAGCAGACGTGACGGTTGAGGCAGACCACCTGGTCGGTGGTGCTCATCACCAGGTGCAAATCGTGGGACACCATCAACACGCCGCAGCCGTGGCGGTCGCGCAATCGTGTGATCAGGCTGTAGAGCTCGGCCTGACCGGCCACATCGACGCCTTGCACCGGTTCGTCGAGCACCAGCAGTTCCGGCTCACGCAGCAATGCCCGGGCCAGCAGCACCCGCTGCATTTCGCCACCGGAAACAGTTTGCACCGGGCTGTCGATCACCTGTTCGGCGCCGACTTCCTTGAGTGCCGCCAAGGCCATGGCGCGGTCCACGCCCGGCACCAGGCGCAAGAAGCGCAGCACTGACAGCGGCAGCGTCGGATCGACGTGAAGTTTTTGCGGCATGTAACCGACCCGCAGTTTCGGCTTGCGCCACACGCTGCCGCTGTCCGGTTTCAACAGACCGAGTACAGCGCGCACCAGCGTGGTCTTGCCGGCGCCGTTAGGGCCGATCAGGGTGACGATCTGCCCCGGCTCGACACTCAGCTCGATGTTATCCAGCACGTTTTGCCCGGCAAAGGTGACAGCAACCTGCTCGAGGCGGATCAGCGCGTTGCTCATCAAACCCCCTGGCAACCTGAGCAGAGGCCGACCACTTCAACGGTCTGGCCCTCGACGACAAATCCGACATCCTTGGCGCTACTGATGATCGCGTCACTGATGGATTTCTGTTCGAGCTCGATGGCGGCGTGGCATTCGCGGCAAATCAGGAACTGGCCCTGGTGGGCATGTTCCGGGTGATTGCAACCAACGAAGGCGTTCAACGAGGAGATGCGGTGTACGAGGCCGTTTTCCAGCAGGAAATCCAGCGCACGGTACACAGTCGGCGGCGCCGCACGGCGGCCGTCCTGCTCGCTGAGTACCGCGAGAATGTCGTAGGCACCCAACGGCTTGTGGCTTTGCCAGACCAGTTCCAGCACCCGCCGGCGCAAGGCGGTCAGGCGCAGGCCTTGACGTGCGCACAGAGCATCGGCCTCAGACAATGCGCTATGAACGCAATGAGAGTGGTCGTGGGGACGGCTGGCAATCGGTGTTTTAGGCATGAGCGGCGACGAGTTTTGTGAGAGACGTTATTATGTTACCCGTTCTCGCCTCTTCGAGTGGTCATCGTGTCCCGACTTTTTTCTATCTTTGTCGCATTTGCCGCCAGTTTTCTGCTGATGGGTTCAGCTCACGCCGAAGTCAAAGTTCTCACCAGTATCAAGCCTCTACAGCTGATCGCCGCGGCGGTGCAGGACGGTGTGGCGATACCGGAAGTCTTGCTGCCGCCTGGTGCCTCGCCTCATAACTATGCCTTGCGCCCATCCGACGTACGGAAAGTGCAATCGGTGGATCTGGTTTACTGGATCGGTCCGAGCATGGAAGGTTTCCTGCCACGCGTGCTGAACGGTCGTACGCTGCCCAGCGTCGCCGTGCAGGATTTGCCGGGGCTGAAACTGCGACGTTTCGCCGAAGATAGCCACTCCCATGCGGAAGAAGCCGACGAACACGATCACGATCACCGTCCAGGCAGTCTGGACGCGCACTTGTGGCTTTCGCCGGTCAACGCCCGTGTTATCGCCACAAAAATGGCTGCTGACTTGAGTGCAGCCGATCCGGCCAATACCGCGCGTTATCAGAGCAACCTCAAGGCGTTCGATGAGCGTCTGGATGCAATGGATCTTCGCTTGAAGGCTCGCCTGGCCGGCATCGCGGGCAAACCTTACTTCGTATTCCACGAGGCCTTCGACTACTTTGAAGACGCCTACGGCCTCAAGCACACCGGCGTATTCAGCGTCGCCGCCGAAGTCCAGCCCGGCGCCCAGCACGTCGCGGCGATGCGCACTCGTTTGCAGGAAGTCGGCAAAACCTGCGTGTTCAGCGAACCGCCGCTGCGTCCGCGCCTGGCGGAAACCCTGGTGGCGGGGCTGCCGGTGAAGCTGGCGGAACTGGACGCGTTGGGCGGGTACACGCCGGCGACCGCTCAGGGGTATGAGCAGGTATTGGAGAAGTTGGGGAATGATTTGGCTGGGTGTCTGGAGTCGTTGTAATTCGAAAATTGCGGTGCCCCATTCGCGAGCAAGCCCGCTCCCACACTGGATTTCGGCCGAACACACACTCTGTATTCGCTGAAGATCAAATGTGGGAGCGGGCTTGCTCGCGAAGCTTTTATAGGGCGAACGGCAGCGGCGTGCTGACGTGCTGCCGCTGCGCCAAACGCTGCTGAAACTCCATCGGATCGTGAATCAACACGTCCTGCCCGGCAAACGACTCAGCTGCAATCAGCCGAGACAACCAGAACCGCACACACGCCACCCGCAGCATGGTCGGCCACAACTCCGCCTCGGCCGCCGTGAACGGTCGCAGCGCTGCATAAGCGCCGAGCAACGCCCTCGCCCGCGGCCCGTCGATCAATCCACTCTCGTCCGAACACCAGTCGTTCAAGGCGATCGCCACGTCGTAGAGCATCGGCCCCGAACACGCGTTGTAGAAGTCGATCAACCCGGTCAGGTGGGTGCCTTCGAACATCGCGTTATCGCGGAACAGGTCGGCGTGGATATTGGCTCGCGGCAGCGCCAGAATTTTCGTCTTCTGCTGTGTGATTTCGTCCAGCGCCCGTTGCAACAGATCGCTTTGCTCGGGATTGAGGTGCGACAGCAACTGCGTGCCCTCTTCCAGCATCCAGTCCAGGCCGCGATCGGTCTTGCGTTTGATCATGTTGGCCTGGGTCGCCAGATGCAGATGGCCGAGCAACTCGCCCACCTGAGCGCAATGCTGCGCATTGGCTTCCTTGATGTGCTTGCCGGCCAGACGTGGCTGCAACAGCGCAGGTTTGCCGGCCAGTTCGCGCAAGGCGACGCCGTCGGTGGTGCGCAAGGCATAAGGCACTGGCAGGTCGGCGTCATGCAGCACGTCGAGCAGCTCTATGAAGAACGGCATTTCCTGAACCGGACCACGCTCAACCAGGGTCAGGACAAATTCGCCCTGCTCCAGGCTGATGAAGAAATTAGTGTTTTCGCTACCAGCGGCAATCCCCTGGAAATCAAGCAGGCGGCCGAGCCCGTAAGGGGCGAGAAAGGTTTCCAGCTCGGGCCGAGCCAGCGGGGTGAACACAGACATGTTTGAACTGCCAGTACGGGCGCCGCTGCTTGAGCCAGCGCCGATTGAAATTAAGAAACTACTTCCACTCAAAGATCTTCCACGACGGAATCAGCATATCCGGCTGATCCGAGCGGATGAAGTTTGCATCTGTCCCGTCCGCACGCACCAGAAAATACGGCGGTGCGCCCTTCGGTGTGACCTTGATTGCATACAGGAAACCGTTTTGACGGTACTCCTGGATGGTTTTATCCCCTTCCGTGCGGATAGTGACTTCCGGCTCCGGTGTCGGCGCATCGTTCGCCGCCATGACGGCCAACGGAACGGATGCAAACAACCCAGCCAGCAACAGGCGATTTAGTGTGCGCATGATAACCTTGTCCCTTTGTCGTCAACGGTCCCGCTATTCTAGCGCCGGACCCGCCGAAAAGGTTGATCCTGCTCATGAGCCAAGCCCCCCTCGTCCTGGTGGACGGTTCTTCTTACCTGTACCGCGCCTTTCACGCCCTCCCACCGCTGACCACCTCCAAAGGTCTGCCGACCGGTGCGGTCAAGGGCGTATTGAACATGCTCAAGAGTCTGCGCAAGCAGTATCCGGAAAGTCCGTTCGCCGTGGTGTTCGACGCCAAGGGTGGGACATTTCGCGATGACATGTACGCCGAATACAAGGCCAACCGCCCAAGCATGCCCGACGACATGCGTGTTCAGATCGAGCCGCTGCACCAGAGCGTGATCGCCCTGGGCTTCCCGCTCCTGTGCGTCGAAGGCGTTGAAGCCGATGACGTGATCGGCACCCTGGCCCGCAGCAGCGCGGCAGCCGACCGCCCGGTGGTGATCTCCACCGGCGACAAGGACATGGCGCAGCTGGTCGACGGCCACATTACCTTGGTCAATACCATGACCGGTAGCGCGCTGGACGTGGAGGGCGTGAAGGAGAAATTCGGCGTCGCTCCCGAGCAGATCATCGATTACCTGGCACTCATGGGCGATTCTTCCGACAACATTCCGGGCGTTCCGGGTATTGGCCCGAAGACCGCTTCCGGCCTGTTGGTCGGTGTGAACGGCGGCCTGACCGAGCTCTATGCGCAGCTCGACATCGTCCCGACCCTGCCGATTCGCGGGGCCAAAACCCTGCCTGCCAAGCTCGAAGAGCACAAGGAGATGGCGTTTCTCTCCTATCAATTGGCAACCATCAAGATCGACGTGCCGCTGGATATTGGCCTCGACGACCTGCAAATGGGCAAGCCGGATCACGACAAACTCGCCGAGCTCTATACCCTGCTGGAGTTCAAGAGCTGGTTCGAAGATAACCAGCGCGACGCCAAGCGTTCCGGTCAGGAAGTCGTCGCTCCGGTGGCTGAAGAAGCGGCCGTCGATACCGAACTCAAGTACACCACCATCCTCACCCAGGCTGATTTCGACCTGTGGCTGAAAAAGCTCAACGACGCCAAGCTGATTGCCTTCGATACCGAAACCACTGGCATCGATGCGCAACAGGCGCAACTGGTGGGCCTGTCTTTCGCTGTACAAGCCAACGAAGCGGCCTACATCCCGCTGACCCATTCCTACATGGGCGTTCCGGATCAGCTCGATCGCGACACCGTGCTGCGCGCGCTGAAGCCGATTTTGGAAGACCCGAGCAAACTCAAGGTTGGCCAGCACGCCAAGTTCGACATGAACATCCTGGCCAACTGCGCCATCGGTGGCGATCAGAGCTGCGGCATCACCGTACAAGGCGTCGCTTTCGACACGATGCTCGAATCCTACGTGCTGGACTCCACCGCGACCCGTCACGACATGGACAGCCTGGCGCTCAAGTACCTGAATCACACCACCACCAGTTTTCAGGACATCGCCGGCAAAGGCGCCAAACAGCTGACATTTGACCAGATCTCCCTCGAACTGGCCGGGCCTTACGCCGCCGAAGACGCCGACGTGACGCTGCGCCTGCATCAAACCCTGCTGGAAAAACTCAACGCCATCCCGAGCCTGAGCAAGGTCCTGAGCGAAATCGAAATGCCGTTGGTGCCGGTTCTGGCACGGATCGAACGCCAAGGCGCGCTGGTCGATGCCAACCTGCTGGGTATTCAGAGCGTTGAGCTGGGCGAGAAAATGGTCGCCCTCGAGCGCGAGGCATTTGCCATCGCCGGGGAAGAATTCAACCTCGGCTCACCGAAGCAATTGGGCGTGATCCTGTACGAAAAGCTCGGCCTGCCAATCCTCAGCAAAACCGCCAAGGGCCAGGCGTCCACCGCCGAAGCCGTGCTGGCGGAACTGGCCGAACAGGATTTCCCGCTGCCCAAGGTGCTCATGCAGTACCGCTCGATGAGCAAGCTGAAAAGCACCTACACCGATCGCCTGCCAGAGCAGATCAACCCGCGCACCGGGCGAATTCATACCTCTTACCACCAAGCCGTAGCGGCAACCGGGCGTTTGTCGTCCAGCGACCCGAACCTGCAGAACATTCCGATCCGCACCGCCGAAGGGCGTCGGATTCGTCAGGCGTTCGTCGCGCCAAAAGGCTACAAGCTACTGGCAGCGGACTACTCGCAAATCGAATTGCGAATCATGGCTCACCTGGCCAAGGACGAAGGTTTGCTGCACGCGTTCCGCAACGATCTGGACGTGCACAAAGCCACCGCAGCGGAAGTCTTCGGGGTTGAACTGGCAGAGGTCACCACCGACCAACGGCGCAGTGCCAAGGCGATCAACTTCGGTTTGATCTACGGCATGAGCGCGTTTGGCCTGGCCAAGCAGATTGGTGTTGATCGCAAGCAATCCCAGGCCTACATCGACCGATACTTCGCCCGCTACCCAGGCGTGCTCGAGTACATGGAGCGCACCCGCGCCCAGGCTGCCGAACAAGGTTTCGTCGAAACCATCTTCGGTCGTCGCCTGTACCTGCCGGAAATCAACGCGAAAAACCCGGCACTGCGCAAAGGTGCCGAACGCACGGCGATCAACGCCCCGATGCAAGGCACCGCGGCGGACATCATCAAGAAAGCCATGATTGCCGTGGATAGCTGGCTGACAGCATCAGGCCTCGACGCCAAAGTCATCCTGCAGGTGCACGATGAATTGGTTCTGGAAGTGCGTGAAGATTTGGTCGACCAGGTCCGTGATGAAATTCGCGTGCACATGAGCGACGCAGCGAAGCTTGATGTGCCGCTGTTGGTAGAGGTTGGGGTAGGAAATAACTGGGATGAGGCTCACTGAGCCGTCTGAAAAGGTATTTTCCGCTGCGGCATAGTGCCGCGGCAGAAGGACCGAAGGGTGCTTAGTTCGGAAAATTCGATGGCCTATTCCAAAGGCTTTTTAAAAAATTCTGAACTAATCGCCTGAATCGCCACTCAGAGTTACTGAATGGGTGGTGAAGCCCTTCGATGCTCCTAATGTTGTGTTAAGTGTTGGCAGATATCTGGACCCCGCCCTAGCGGTCCGGAACTTGAACCCCGGAACTTCCCCCTCCCCATAAGAAGTCCGGGGTTTTTTTTGCCCGCGGTTTTTGCAAATGGCTTACTCCGCGAGCTCGGCGCCCTTGTCCGCCAGTTCCATCCAGCCCGCCAGTACAGTGTAGGCGTCTTCCAGGCCCATGCGTTTTGGCGCCGAGAACAGCTGGATGCTGATCGCATCTCCCCAACCCTTGCGGATATCTGCCTGAACCTTGAGCAGGACGTTTTTCGCCGCGCCGTAGGTCAGCTTGTCGGCTTTGGTCAGCAAAATGTGCATCGGCATGCCACTGGCGACAGCCCAGTCGAGCATCAGCAGGTCGAAATCGGTCATTGGATGACGGATGTCCATCATCAAAATCAGACCCTTCAAACTCTCCCGACCACCCAGATAGGCTTCCAGGTGACGCTGCCAGTGCAGCTTCAACGGGATAGGCACTTTCGCGTAACCGTAACCCGGCAGGTCGACCAGACGACGATCATCGTCTAGCTTGAAGAAGTTCAAGAGCTGCGTGCGACCCGGAGTTTTCGAGGTCCGCGCAAGGCTGGCGTGCGTCAAGGTGTTCAGCGCACTGGACTTGCCGGCGTTGGAACGCCCGGCGAAGGCCACTTCAAAGCCTTCGTCGTCGGGACATTGATCGACTTTGGCAGCGCTGAGCATGAAGGTGGACTGTTGGCACAGGCCGAGGATGGGGTTCTTGAGTTGCATGGGATTTCCGATGTGGGCGGCGCCGGGAATGGACGCGGCGAGCAGTGTCGTTTCCGTTTCAGTGACGCCAGTATATAATGCCGCAGATTTTGTGTGCGCTTTGTCCCAGCGTAGGATGAAGTTCACGAGAGCGATTGACCTTGATTGCGCACTAGAACGCAGAACGCTCTCAACCCTGAAAAGGTCGTTTTATGACGAAATGGCTGCTAGTTGCCGGTGTCTTGATGCCGCTTTACAGCGCTCAGGCTACACAGGATCCGGAAGCTGTGTACAACCGTGTTTGTGGTGCCTGTCATTCCGGCCAACTACCCATGGCGCCCAAAAAGGGCGATCAGGAAGCTTGGACGCCGAGGTTGGCGAAAGGTATGGAGACGCTGGTGCAACACGTGACCCAGGGTTTCAAGGCGATGCCGCCGCGTGGTTTGTGCATGGACTGCAGTGCCGAGGATTACCAAGCAATCATCCAGTGGATGAGCGAGTGATCCCGGTCCATAACTCTTTAACCCTTAGCCGTAGTTGGATTAGCTGATGAACAAATTGATCGTGAGTCTGCTGTTGACCGTGGGGATCTCCGGCATTGCCCATGCTGCAGGTGATGCGACTGCTGGTCAGGCGAAAGCCGCAGTATGTGGCGCCTGTCATGGCCCGGATGGCAACAGTATGGCGCCTAACTTTCCGAAACTGGCAGGCCAGGGCGAGCGTTATCTGAACAAGCAGCTACACGACATCAAATCCGGCAAACGCACGGTACTGGAAATGACCGGCCTGCTGACCAACCTGAGCGATCAGGACCTGGCCGATATCGCCGCCTACTTCTCCAGCCAGAAAGGCAGCGTTGGCGCCGCCGACCCGAAAGTCGTTTCTCGCGGTGAAGCACTGTTCCGCGGCGGCGATCTGGCCAAGGGCCTGCCAGCCTGCACCGGTTGCCACTCGCCAAATGGTGCGGGTAACGCAGCTGCCGGCTTCCCGCACCTGGGCGGCCAGCACGCTCAGTATGTAGCCAAGCAACTGACCGACTTCCGCAAGGAAGAAGCCGGCCGCACCAACGATGGCGACACCAAGCCGATGCAGAGCATCTCCAAAAAGCTGAGCGACGAAGATATCGCAGCGGTGTCCAGCTACATTCAAGGTCTGCACTAAGACCGACGAATCGGGCGTTGCGCGAGACTTACATCTCCTGCAACGTTAACGCTCTATTAATCCGTCGCGGCAAGTATAAAAAGGGTGGCTTAGGCCGCCCTTTTTTGTGGCCGCTGCCGTTACACTACAGAACTCAAGCCCGCCAGGACCTGTCTGAAAACAGGTCGCGCGAGGCGACCAAAATTGTCCAGGAGTAAAGCATGCGTAATCTGATCATCAGCGCCGCACTCGTCGCTGCCAGCCTGTTCGGCATGACCGCCCAAGCTGCTGAAGCACCCGCAGCGCCATATGTCGAACTGACCAATCCCGTCCCGGTAGCTGTGCCTGGCAAGATCGAAGTGGTGGAGCTGTTCTGGTACGGCTGCCCGCATTGCTACGCTTTCGAGCCCGTGATCAATCCATGGGTTGAGAAACTGCCTTCCGACGTGAACTTCGTCCGCATTCCGGCCATGTTCGGCGGCCCGTGGAACGCACACGGCCAGATGTTCCTGACCCTTGAAGCCATGGGCGTCGAAAACAAGGTTCACGCTGCGGTGTTCAACGCGATTCAGAAAGAACACAAGAAGCTGGTCGACAAGAATGAAATGGCCGATTTCCTGGCCACTCAGGGCGTAGACAAGGACAAGTTCCTGGCCACCTTCGACTCCTTTGCCATCAAGGGCCAGATCGTCAAGGCCACTGACCTGGCCAAAAAGTACGAAATCTCCGGCGTTCCGACCATGATCGTCAACGGCAAGTATCGCTTCGACGTGGGCTCTGCCGGCGGTGCCGAGCAAGCATTGCAACTGGCCGACAAACTGATCGACAAAGAGCGAGCGGCTAACAAGGCTGCTGCCAACTAAGCGCGGCGACTGCCATGCGCCGCTGGGGCACTGAACGCGTCGTTGGCCTGCATGATCCGCGGGTCAACGAACATCATCTGGAATCGACGGGCCTGCCCGCAGACAGTCGTCTGCGCTTGCTCAGCTTCAATATCCAGGTTGGCATCAGTACCGAGCGCTATCACCACTACCTGACCCGGGGCTGGCAGCATCTGTTGCCGCACACCGGGCGTGCCGACAACTTGCAAAAGATCGGCAATCTGCTGGGCGACTTCGATCTGGTCGCCTTGCAGGAAGCCGATGGCGGCAGCTTGCGATCAGGCTACGTCAACCAGGTCGAACACCTGGCCCAGCTCGGCGCATTCCCCTACTGGTATCAACAACTCAATCGCAATCTCGGACGCCTCGGCCAGCACAGCAATGGTGTGCTCAGTCGCCTGCGCCCATGGGCGATTGAAGATCATCCGCTACCGGGGCCCAAGGGTCGTGGGGCGATTCTGGTGCGCTTTGGCGAAGGTCCTGAGGCGCTGGTGGTAGTCATGATGCACCTGGCACTGGGCGCTCGCGCCCGCAGCATGCAACTGGCTTATATCCGCGAGTTGATCGGCGGCTATAAACACCAGGTGCTGATGGGCGACATGAATACCCATGCCAGTGACTTGCTGCAAAAATCTCCGTTGCGTGACCTCGGCCTGCTCGCGCCGCAACTGGAAGCGACGTTCCCTAGCTGGCGCCCGCAGCGCTGTCTGGACCATATTCTGCTGAGCCCCACCCTGACCCTTGAAAAGGTCGAGGTGCTGGCACAACCCATTTCCGATCACCTGCCGGTCGCGGTAGAGATTCGTCTGCCGGGTTCGCTCACGGCTGATGCATTGCCCGCGTTGAGTCCTGCCCCTCGCGGATCCCATGAATGAGCGACGAAGCACAGCGCTGGAAAGAGAAATACCTCAAGAGCATCGAACAACAGGAAAAGCTCGAACGTCGATGGGACGCCCGACTCGACCTGCTGCGTCGTGGCCTGGTGCGCAGCACGCTGGCCGCCGAGGGCACCGACCGCGTCGTTGACCAATGCATGAAGGAAATGCGTGAAGTCGTGCGCACCGACGACATGGACGCCGGCCTGGCCGCCCTGCTTCCGCGGCTGGAAAAAGCCGTGCTCGACTCCGAACAACGCCGGGAAACCCGGGTCAATCAGACCAGCGCTGCATTGACCGCACTGGTCTCGCAGCTGCAAACATTACCGCTGCCCCGCGAAGTGAGCCGGCCGCTGAAAAACTTCGCCAAGCATCTGGATGCAAGAGTCGGGCAGGCGCGCGAAATTCCATTGCTGCTCAGCGAACTGAGCGGTCTGCAAGGCAAAGCGCTGAATCAGCTTGAAAACCCGGCAGAACCCGGTCGCCCTGGTTTGCTGCAGCGACTGTTTGGTAGCCGTGAAGCGGATGAAGCGGCATTACAGGTTGCCTCCGGCACCTTCCCGTCGCCCGCCCCGCAGCCAGCCGAAGCGGTTGCTGTGCCTCATGCCGAGACACCACAGGTAACCGTCGATCTCGCACCAGAGATTGATAAGCCGCAAGTGGCGGTCGCACAAGTTGTCGCGCCCGCTACTGCCTCCGAGCCAACGACGATCGAGGCTCCGCCCGCAGCAGCGCCCTCTCCTGCAGTTGTAGCGTTTGTCCCGCCGGTGCTCGAGCCGGAGCGAGCACACGCCCAGACTCCAGAGACGCAACCACAACCGGACATAGACCATCCAGAAGAACCCGCGCCATCAATCATCGAGCCAGAAATACAGACTCAACCGGCAATCAATCCCGACGAACTGACCCCGGTGGTCTATCTCGACAGCCTGCCGTTGCCCCCGGCCATGGCCGAGGTGTTGGCCGCCGTAGACGCTGAACAATCCGAGCCGGATGTTCTCTACGCCCTGCCGGACTCTCCCGAGCCGTCCTACAGCTCGGTGGCCAAGCACATCGAAGACACGTTACTGGGCCTGCTCGACGACCTGACGCTGCCCGAGCGTCATCGTCCGCAAGCCGAAGCGATGCGTGATCGTCTGCAAAACGGTTTGAATTGGTACGAACTTCTGCCGATCCTCGACGATCTGGCAACCTTGATGCTGGCAATCACCGACAGTGGCCAGCATGAATTCGAAGCTTACTTGCAACAGCTAAACGAACGCCTCGAGTCGTTCCAAAGCAACTTGCAAGCCGCCAGCGAAGGCCATGCCGACAACCGTTCCGCCGCACGCGAGATGGACACGCAGATCCGCGAGCAGGTCGACGGCTTGCAGAGCAGCATGCAGGAAGCCGCCGACCTGGACGATCTCAAGCACGTTCTGGAAAACCATCTGGAAGGCCTGCTCGGTACCATGGACCAGCACCAGAAGCAGCGTAACGAGCGCGAGCAGGAAGTCGCGGCCCGCCTCCATGGTCTGGCCGAACGCGTTGCGCACATGGAGCAGGAAGCCCTGGGCTACCGCGAGCATCTTGAAGAGCAGCGTCAGAAAGCCTTGATCGACCCGCTCACCGGCCTGCCTAACCGGGCAGCCTGGAGCGAACGGCTGGATCACGAAATCAACCAGTGGCAGCAACACGGCAACACCCTGTTGCTGGCAATGCTCGACCTCGACCATTTCAAACGCATTAACGATAACTATGGTCACCTGGCGGGCGACAAAGTACTGAAAATCATCGCCAGCGTGCTAAGCAAGCGCCTGCGCGGGACGGATTTCATTGCCCGGTTTGGCGGTGAGGAATTTGTCCTTTTGATGCCAGACACAGCGCCAACTGCTGGCGCGAAACTGCTGGAAAAGCTGCGCGCCTCGATCGAAGCCTGCCCTTTCCACTTCAAAGGTGAGCCGGTCACCATCACCATTTCCATGGGCCTGACTGCATTCAAGCCCGGCGAACATAGCGATCTGGTCCTTAAAAGAGCCGATCAGGCCCTATATCGCGCGAAACATGCCGGCCGCAACCAAGTGGCACTGGGCTGACAGTCAATTGTTCCATTTTGTTTAAAACTTCGCGTTGGCCGTCTGCGCGCAAAGCAGTACGTTACACTGTTGCATTACTGTCTTGCGTGTATTGCCTTCTGCCATGAAATATCTATCTCTCATCGTGTCGCTGATTCTGTTGGCCGGTTGTGCCAGCGGCCCCCGGTTCGACACCCGTCACCCTTCAGCCAATTACGACAGCCGCATTCAGTTCGTGGTGGTGCACTACACCTCCGCGTCACTGGAGCGCTCGCTGCAACTGCTGACCCACGGCGAGGTCAGCAGCCACTATCTGATTGGCGACGACAAGGGCGCCACCATCTACAAGCTGATGGATGAAAACCTCCGAGCCTGGCACGCCGGGGAAAGCGAATGGCAAGGCCGGACCTGGTTGAACTCCAGCTCCATTGGCATCGAAATCGTCAACCCGGGTTTTAAAGACACCCCGACCGGGCGCCTTTGGTACCCCTATAGCGAAGACCAGGTCCAGTCCCTGATCGTCCTGCTCAAGGACATCAGCAAGCGTTACGCCATCAACCCCCGCAGCATCATCGGCCACAGCGACATCGCCCCACTGCGCAAGCTTGATCCAGGGCCGCTGTTCCCCTGGAAGCGTCTGGCTGCCGAAGGCCTGGGAATCTGGCCGAACGAGCAGGCCGTAACGCGCCAGCAAGCACAGTTCGAAGTACAACTGCCAACCATCAGCTGGTTTCAGGCACAGCTGGCCCGCGCGGGTTATCCCACGCCGCAAACCGGCGAACTGGATGTTGCGACACGTCATGTGATTGCGGCCTTCCAGATGCATTTCCGACCGTCACGTTTCGATGGCACACCGGATGCGCAAACCGCGGCACTTCTACAAGTCTTGAATCAGACAAAATAATGACGCCCGCCCGACGGTCAGGGCTATTTTCCAATCAGCAGCTATAACTCATTGGTAATTCTTCGGATATTCCCTATGCCTGCTGCTCGAGAGACACTACGTAGTTGGTTCTTTCGCCCTTGGTTTTTGGCGATACTGGCTGCTGCCTTGAGCGCGACACTCCTGATGGCCGGCAGCCTGTTCGTGGCCATGCATCAAGTCGAGCAGAGCGAAAGCGAAGAAATGAATGCCCAGGGCGAGCGCTTCCTTGCTCGTCTTGAGCAACTTTTCGGGCAGTTGCGTGAAAGCCTCGACGACCTGGAAGCCCAGCCGTTACGCGGCTGCGATGACGAAATGATCGCGACCTTGCAACAGGTCAGCTTCAATTACCGTTTCGTTTACGAAGCCGCTTATATGGACGCCTCGCGGATCTGTTCCAACCGCCCCCGCCAGGAAGGGCTGTCGATGATAAGGCCGCCAGACATCATGGGGCCGACCTACAGTTACTGGCTGAACACCACCACCGAACCCGATGAAAACCGCGCCGCGCTGATGCTCGGACGCGGCAATTTTCGTGTCGCAACGTCTCGCGGGCATTTGACCGACATGGTCGACTTGCCACCGGGAAGCAGCCTGCTGGTGGTGCTCGACCACGGTACGCGCGCGATTCCGGTACTGGGTGTCTCGCAGGCCTGGCCACCCACCGAACCGTGGCCCCCGAAAAGCCTCGACGCGCTACAAGTGACGCATTCCCGCTTGATTTACCGCATGCCCACCAACAATCCGGAATACCAATTGGTGCTGATCAGCCCGCGCACCGGTATGCATGTGCCCGCTGTCTGGTGGTGGTTGCTGCCGGCCAGCCTGGCACTCGCCTTATGCGTGGGTTTTCTGGTGCTTTTACTCGTGCGCCAGCGACAGTCGCTGGACGCCGAACTGAGTGGTGCCATACGGCGAGGCGAATTGCAGGTGCTGTATCAGCCGATCTTCGACCTCGACAGCCGCAACTGTGTCGGGGCAGAAGCCTTGCTGCGCTGGCGACGGCCGGACGGCACCCTGACCAGCCCCGACCTGTTTATTCCGATGGCGGAGAACACCGGCCAGATCCGCCAGATGACCGACTTCGTCCTGCAACGCCTGCTTGAGCAGCTGGGTCAATTGTTGCGGGCCAATCCGCAACTGTACATCTCGGTCAACCTGGCGGCCTGCGACGTCATGGTGCCGCGTATCGGTCAGGTAATGGCGCGACTGCTGACCTTGCACCGCGTCGCGGCAAAGCAAATTGCCTTTGAGGTCACCGAGCGGGGATTGATCGATGTCGTGGTAGCCCGGGAAAACCTGCAAGCCTTGCGGGATGTCGGGCATCAAGTGCTGATTGATGACTTTGGCACCGGCTATTGCAGCCTCGCCTATCTGCAAACCCTGCCAGTCGACTGCCTGAAAATCGACAAGGCGTTTATCGATGCGCTGGGTCATGACGCTGCAAGTAGCGGTGTCGCCCCACACATCATTCACATGGCCCAGGCCCTGCAACTCAAGGTGATTGCCGAGGGCATCGAACTTGAATCCCAGGCGGCGCTTCTGAGCAGTGAAGGCGTGAAGTTCGGTCAGGGTTGGCTATTCGCCCATGCGCTGAGTGCGGTGCAGTTCATCGAGCTGATTACCCGTGGTCGCCGATTGGCTGCCCGACGTCTTGATGACGAAGCCTGAAGCGGCTGCAGCTTATACCGACAGCGCCATATAGAACTGAGTACCCTGCCCTGGCCGCGAATAAACCCCCATCCGACCGCCGTGCAACTGCACGATCTCCTTACACAGTGCCAGACCGAGCCCGGCACCGCCCTTCTTGCGACCCACCTGTACAAACGGTTCGAAAATCCGCCCCTGCTGACCATAGGCAATGCCTTCGCCGTTGTCCTCGACGCTGATAATCACTCGCTCCCCATGGCGTCGAGCCTGCAAACGTATTTGCCCGCCGGAAGCGGTGTGGCGCAACGCGTTGTCGATCAGGTTATCGAGCACCCGGTCCAGCTGCGGCTGATCGGCCTGCAATCGCGGTAATGGCCCTTGCACTTCCACCAGCAGGTCGATGCCCTGCTCTTCTGCTGGGCCGGCAAAACGTGCCCGGGCCTGCTCCAGCAAATCCTCGATGGAGCACGGCGCCAACGTGAGTTTCTGCAATCCGTTCTGGTAGCGGGAGAAGTTCAGCAGGTCGTTGATCAACTGCATCAAGCGCTGCATCTCTTCATTCACGGTGTCCAGCAGATCAGCTTCACGCGAGTCTTTGGCAAAGTGCGCGCGCTCTCGGAACAGACCGAATGCCATGTGCATCCCGGTAACCGGCGTTCGCAATTCATGCGAGGCACGCAGCACGAACTCGCTGCGCACCCGCTCAAACGCCCGCTGTTCGGTCACGTCATGCAGCACCATCACGGCGCCGAGAATATGACCCTGTGTATGGCTGACCGGCGTGAGACTGAAGGTCAGCAACCGCGACTCACCGTCGACCTCGATACTCAGGTCCTCAGGCGCCCGCTCCAGGGTGCCGCCGCGCAGCACCAGTTGCAGCTGATCATCGAGTTCGGGACGCTCAAGCGCCGTACCCAGACCTTGACCGAGACGATCGCTGTCCCAACCCAACTGACGCTGCGCCACTGGATTGAGGTGCTCCAAATGACCATCGCGGTCAATCATCAACAGCCCATCGTCGATGCTATCGAGCACGGCCTGCAAACGCTGCTGGCCGGCGAGCAGTTCATCGACATTGGTGGCCTGATGCTCGCGCAAGGCCTCGGCCATGATCCCGAAGCGCTTGGTCAGCAGGTTCATTTCCACGGCCGAGGAAATCGGCAGCGTCACTTCGAAATTGCCTTGGCCAATGTTATCCGCCGCCTGGGCCAGGGCCTCGATCGGTGCACCAAAACGTTGAGCAATAGCGTGGGCAGTGACGAAACCGATGATCAGCACCGCCAACCCCACCAACCCGAGCAGGCCGGCAATCAGGAGCGCCCTCTCCCGAGCCTGGCGCTCGGTGGCATTGATGTTATCCAGCGCACGCTGTTGCTCGACGAGCAAACCAGTGCGCAGCGCATTGAATTTTTCGGTGAGTTCTTTGTTGCCACTCAACACCTGCGTCGAGTCACGTGACAGGTCGTACGCCTGCAGAAAGCTCAGGTAGTCAGTCTTGGCCTGTTCGAAACCGAACTGGCGCTCATCGCCAGCCTGGGCATGGACAATGCCTTCATCAAGCAACTGAAAATAATGCTGCTTGGACGCCTCGAACGCTGCAGGATCCGGCTTCTCGCTGAGCATGATCATCAGCTGATCGCCCAAGGTCTGACGCATTTTCAGCCCCAGGTCGAGCGTGACGAAATTATTGCGATTCAGCGCTTCCTGGGAACTCGCCATCTGCATCACGCTGACCAGCCCGAGCAACAGCCCAAGCAGCGCCACGGTGATCAGTGCGGAAATACTCAGAAACAGCCGCGTGCGCAACTTCATCGCCAGTCTCATCGGAGACAGCTCACAAGTTGTACTGCTTGCGTTTTCGGTACAACGTCGAGGCATCGATACCCAGGGTCTTGGCGGCCTGGTCCAGCGTATCTGCAGTGGCGAGGACCGCTCCGATGTGGGCTTTTTCCAATTCATCCAGGCTCAGCGCAGCGCCGATGCGAGGTGCATTGTTGACCGGGGTTTCAGCCATGCCCAAGTAACTGATCTCGACCCGTTCCTGTGGACAAATGATGCTTGCCCGCTCCACAACGTTGCGCAGTTCACGAATGTTCCCCGGCCAGCGGTAGCCGAGCAGCGCTTCACGGGCTTCGTCGCTGAAGCCCCGAGCCGGACGCGCGTATTCCTTGACGAAACGGGCCAGAAAGCGATCGGCCAGGTTCAGAATATCTTCCCTGCGTTCGCGCAGTGGCGGCAGGTGCAGGGTGATGACGTTCAGGCGGTAGAGCAGGTCTTCGCGGAAACGGCCATCGCGGACCATGTCTTCGAGGTTCTGGTTAGTGGCCGCGAGGATGCGCACATCGGCGCGGCGGGTGACCGGGTCGCCCACCCGTTCGTATTCTTTATCCTGGATGAAACGCAGCAGTTTAGGTTGCAAAACCAACGGAAAATCGCCGATCTCGTCAAGAAACAGCGTCCCACCGTCGGCCTGATTGACACGACCCAGAGTACTTTCGCTGGCCCCGGTGAACGCGCCACGGCTGTGGCCGAAGAGCTCGCTTTCCATGAGTTCGGCGGTCAGGGACGGGCAGTTGATCGTGATGCAGGATTTCTTCGCGCGCTTGCTCCAGCCGTGAATAGCTTGGGACAGTTCGCCTTTACCGGTACCGGACTCGCCGAGAATCAAAATATTGGCATCGGTGCTGGCCACCTGGCGGGCGGTTTCGAGCACGACTTTCATCGCCGGGCTGTGAGAGTCCAGGCCATCTTTGGGTTTGCGCACTTCGCCTTCAAGGGCTTCCAGACGTGCCGACAGTTGCCGCACTTCCAGCTGCTTGGCGGTGGCCAGGCGCAATTGGTCGGGGCTGCAAGGCTTGACCAGATAGTCGGCGGCACCGGCCTGAATCGCATCCACAGCAGTATCCACGGCCGAATGAGCGGTGACGATCACCACCCTCATCCACGGCGCCTGAATGCGCATTTGGGCCAGCACATCGAGGCCATTGTCTTCACCCAGGCGCAGGTCGAGGAAGCACAGGTCGAAGACTTGGCGCTGAAGCAGTGCATCAGCCTGAGCGGCGCTGTTGGCGGTAGCGACGCTGTAGCCTTCATCTTCGAGGCAATAACGGAAAGTACGCAGGATGGCGGACTCATCGTCCACCAGCAGAATGCGGCCTTGATGCTCAGTGGCTGATTCCATTTTCCTACGCTCCTTAAAGAATGATCTTGGTTAGTCCCGGAATAATCGGGCAAGTTGCATGGTTGATTCTGGTCGATTCCAGCCACAGCAGCGTAGCTCTCTCCTCACCCTACGGCTAATCGCCTGATTTTGTTGTTTTTTTATCAGATAGCCGGTTCGCGGGCGATTCCCGCTGTCCCCTTGTGACATCCACGTCCTCCTCGCAATTCAAAAATATTGAAATTTCTTACAAGTCCATCGTGCATTACGCACGACTTCAAAAGGACCATCGTGCAGGATGCGTCCGATCCGTTTTCCACATCATTCATAACAGATTGATTTTATTGGTTTTTATTATCAAGAAAAGCTGGCATGCAGGCTGCAATGGTCTGAGTAACCAGGGCATTTAGACGTGGCCCCAACAAGATCACCACAATGTGGGAGGAGCTTCAGGATGAGTCGCCAACGTGCCGCCCAGTTGCGTATCTCGCCACTGCATATCCAGCAAGGCCTGTTTGCTGTTCTGGCGCTATTGATCACCTTGATCGCCGGCCAGCAGTTTCAGCGTTGGGAGCAGAGCCAGCAGCAAGAAGCGCCACGCTTGTCGATTCAGCACCCGACCCAAACCCATTTCAGCGCGGCCAGCAGTAACCAGGCTGACAGCCCCCCAATGCGAATGATGGACGTCGACCAGGCTCAGCCTGCGGATGAGATGCCTCGCCAGGAACGTTGGGTGTTCTAGACACATGAACTTGGCGCGTTCGAGGCGCCGGGAAAAGCACCACAGGCAACATCTCTAAATAGAAGCGTAAGGAGAATCACCATGTTGAGCTGGGCAATCACATTCTTGATCATTGCCATCATCGCTGCGGTACTGGGCTTCGGTGGTATCGCGGGCACCGCCACGGGTATCGCCAAGATTCTCTTTGTCGTGTTCCTGGTGATGTTCATTGCTTCCTTCTTCTTTGGCCGTCGCGGTCGAGGGTGAACATGAGCGTTTTGTTAAAGACACCGGCAGCCGCCCTGCTTCTGGGCGGTAGTGCCATGGAAGAAAGATCCACACGGGTACTGAATTCGTAACATGAAAGAAGCAGCATGGCTTCTTTCCACTGCGCTACCCGAGGACGGTAGACGCATGATCAAGGGGCCGGGACGTTCTGCCTGTTTCAGGGGCGGAGTGACCTACGGGTACAGGGAGTGCCTGCGCAAGGGCCGGATCAGGCAGAAGCTGCGACGCAAGTTCGTCGGTCACTCATGGATCGACGGACTTGCGAAGAGCTCCTCAGCGCAAAGTGTTGTCCTAGAGCGTTCTGCTCGCCTCCTCCGCTAATCCCTCGCAAAACCATTTCGCGGTGTTTCTTTGGTGACCGTATATCGAGAAAACTGCACCTCAAAGACCGAGAATTTTCGCGCTTAAACGTAGGCTTTTTCCCAAGTTTTAGTCCTCATTCCCTTGTTCAAAAAACAACCAACCTCCTCTGCGATGGCCGGTTCACGGCACTTATGCCTGCCGAAATGTCGTATTCGAACCGGTTGGGACGCGAGTTTCAGTAAAAAAAGCTCATGCCGATTCGGCATAGGGTAGGCGTTTACGGCATTAGACGTCGCTTCCTTGCATCTGAATAGTTGCGCCTTTTTTCGCCTGCCAGAGAGCCGATAACAAGCGCTCCGGGGCACCTTATACGGGGGCAGATGCACAAGACTTTTTCGCCACAAGCGTTCCAGTTCTTGCATCTGTCTGAGTCAAACGCAAGTAAGGGTAAAGATATGAAGAAGGCAAAGCTTAGCCTCGCCTGGCAGATCCTCATCGGTCTGGTATTGGGGATTGCAATCGGTGCGCTGCTCAACCATTTCAGTGCCGAAAAAGCCTGGTGGGTCAGCAACGTCCTGCAACCAGCAGGCGATATCTTTATCCGTCTGATCAAGATGATTGTGATCCCGATCGTGATCTCTTCGCTGATCGTCGGTATTGCAGGCGTCGGCGACGCGAAGAAGCTCGGGCGTATCGGCCTCAAGACCATCCTCTACTTCGAGATCGTCACCACCATCGCCATCGTGGTCGGTCTGGTGTTGGCCAACGTGTTCCATCCGGGCACCGGCATCGACATGAGCACCTTGGGTACTGTGGATATTTCCAAGTACCAGGCCACTGCCGCCGAGGTTCAGCATGAACATGCGTTCATCGAAACCATCCTCAACCTGATCCCGTCGAACATCTTCGCGGCCATGGCCCGCGGCGAGATGCTGCCGATCATCTTCTTCTCCGTATTGTTCGGCCTCGGTCTGTCGAGCCTGCAATCGGACCTGCGCGAGCCGCTGGTGAAGATGTTCCAGGGCGTGTCGGAAAGCATGTTCAAAGTCACTCACATGATCATGAACTACGCCCCGATCGGCGTTTTCGCACTGATCGCGGTGACCGTGGCCAACTTCGGCTTCGCCTCTCTGATACCGCTGGCCAAACTGGTGATCCTGGTTTACGTCGCCATCGCCTTCTTCGCCTTTGTGGTGCTGGGCCTGATCGCTCGCCTGTTCGGCTTCTCGGTGATCAAGCTGATCCGCATCTTCAAGGATGAGCTGGTGCTGGCCTACTCCACCGCCAGTTCCGAAACCGTGCTGCCGCGCGTGATCGAGAAGATGGAAGCCTACGGCGCGCCGAAAGCCATTTGCAGCTTCGTGGTACCGACCGGCTACTCGTTCAACCTCGACGGTTCGACCCTGTACCAGAGCATCGCGGCCATCTTCATTGCCCAGCTCTACGGCATCGACCTGTCGATCAGCCAGCAATTGCTGCTGGTGCTGACCCTGATGGTCACCTCCAAAGGCATCGCCGGCGTACCGGGTGTGTCCTTCGTGGTGCTGCTGGCCACCTTGGGCAGCGTGGGTATTCCACTCGAAGGCCTGGCGTTCATCGCCGGTGTCGACCGCATCATGGACATGGCCCGTACCGCACTGAACGTGATCGGCAACGCCTTGGCCGTGCTGGTCATCTCCCGCTGGGAAGGCATGTACGACGACGCCAAGGGCGAGCGCTACTGGAACTCCCTGCCGCACTGGCGCAGCAAGGAAAAATTGCCAGCTGGCGAGATTTCCAGCAACTAATGCAAAACCCCTTGTGGGAGCGTACATCGCGCTAAACAGACCCCGGAGAAATCCGGGGTTTGTCGTTTCTGGCTACCCCGCTATCATTCGCCGCATTCTTCGGGGGATTTGACTGATGCTTAATGGCCTGTGGCTTGGCTTCTTCATCGTGGCTGCCGTTTCGGCACTGGCGCAATGGCTGATCGGCGGTAACGCCGGGATCTTCGCGGCGATGGTGGAAAGCATTTTCGCCATGGCCAAGTTGTCGGTCGAAGTCATGGTCCTGTTGTTCGGCACCCTGACGCTCTGGCTGGGCTTTCTGCGGATTGCCGAGAAAGCCGGGATCGTCGAGTGGCTGGCCAAAGCGCTGGGCCCGTTGTTCCTGCGGCTGATGCCGGGAGTGCCGGCCGGGCACCCAGCCATCGGCCTGATCACGCTGAACTTCGCCGCCAACGGCCTGGGCCTGGACAACGCGGCTACGCCAATCGGCCTTAAAGCCATGAAGGCGCTGCAAGAGCTCAACCCCAGCGACACCATCGCCAGCAACGCGCAGATCCTGTTCCTGGTGCTCAACGCTTCCTCCCTGACCCTGCTGCCGGTGACGATCTTCATGTACCGCGCCCAGCAAGGTGCGCCCGATCCGACCCTGGTGTTCCTGCCAATCCTGCTCGCCACCAGTTGCTCGACATTGGTCGGCCTGCTGTCGGTGGCGTTCATGCAGCGTCTGCGCCTGTGGGACCCGGTGGTGCTCGCGTACCTGATTCCCGGTGCCTTGGCCCTCGGTGCCTTCATGGCGCTGCTGGCGACGCTCTCAGCGACCGCTCTGGCCAGCCTGTCATCGATCCTCGGCAACGTGACGCTGTTCGGGCTGATCATGTTGTTTCTGGTGATCGGCGCGCTGCGTAAGGTGAAGGTGTACGAAGCGTTCGTCGAAGGCGCCAAAGAAGGCTTCGACGTGGCCAAGAACCTGCTGCCGTATCTGGTGGCGATGCTGTGTGCCGTCGGCGTGCTGCGGGCATCCGGAGCGCTGGACTTTGGCCTGGACGGGATTCGGCATCTGGTGGAATGGGCCGGTTGGGATACGCGCTTCGTCGATGCGCTGCCGACCGCCATGGTCAAGCCGTTTTCCGGCAGTGCCGCCCGGGCGATGCTGATCGAAACCATGAAAACGTCAGGCGTGGACAGCTTCCCGGCGCTGGTGGCGGCGACGATTCAGGGCAGTACCGAAACGACGTTCTATGTATTGGCGGTGTACTTCGGCGCGGTGGGGATCCAGCGGGCGCGGCATGCGGTGGGGTGTGCGTTGCTGGCGGAGCTTGCCGGGGTGTTGGGCGCGATCGGCGTTTGCTACTGGTTCTTCGGATAAACCAAAAACCCTGTGGGAGCGAGCCTGCTCGCGATGAGGTCGGCACATTCAACAATTCTGTTGGCTGTTAAACCGCCATCGCGAGCAGGCTCGCTCCCACATTGGGTTTGCGTCGACTTCAAGGTCTCAGCGGCGGAGCGACTTTCTGCCCTTGCTCAACCGCCCAAGCCACCACCTGCGCCGTCAACTGGTCACTGGCCTGACCAAACCCGGCCACCACCGCCGGCACCTTCGCATCGCTCAACGGCTGGCGTACTTCGAAGCGTCGGCTGGCGAGGATTCGCTGGTCATAACCGCGCACCAGCAACGCATCCAGACGCACGACGACGCTCGCGTTCGTTCCTTGGTATTCAGTCTGGAATGCCTGCAGGCTACCGCCCAGTTCAAGATCCGCCTGGAAATTACTGTCATCGGTACTGAGCAATGGCACCCGACCATCACGCTGGAAACCATCAAGCAGACGATTGCGCAGCAACACCGGTGCCGGGTCGCTCCAACGCGAAGCCTTGTAGCTGCTGATCAGATCACCTTGAGGGATCACGGCGATCTTCGGGCTGTTCAAGGCCTCGCTGGCCTGCGGCTTGGTCAGGCGCAGCGACCAGCGTTGCGGCGTCCCGTGACTGGCCGATGCGCTGCTCTGGGTCGAAGGCAACCGATAGACATCGGACGGCTCGGCCTTGGGCAGGATCGAGCAAGCGCTGAGCACAATGAAGCTAGCGAGGAGGGCAAGGTGAGGCCGCTTCATGGCGTGAACTCCTTGTTCTTGTCATTGCCCAGCAAATAACCGGTGGGGTTGGCTTCCAGACGCTGGGAAATAGCCCGCAACGACGTCAGGGTGTCGCGCAGTTCACGCACCGCCGGGGCCAGGCCATTGAGGCCTTGCATGCCGCTGTTGAGCGAATCCTGATTGGTCGTGAGCAACGTGTTGATGGTCGCGCTGCTCTGTTCCAGCGACTTCATCGCCTGCTCGGCGCTGCCGAACATCTGCTTGCCTTGATCGTTGAGCATGCCATTAGCGTTGCGCATCAGCGCCGACGTCTGTTCCAGCATGGCGCCTGCCTGTTTGCCGACCGAGGCCAGTTGCTGCATCGCCTGGCGAATATCACCGCGTTGGTCGGCGATGGTGCCGGTGGTTTGCTCCAGATTCTCAAGGGTATTGCTGATGCGCTCGACGTTGTCCGAGGAAAACATCTGGTTGGCGTTATGCATCAGCATGTTCACGCCAGCCATCAGGTCGCCGCTGTCGTTCAACAAGCGAGCGATAGGCGAGGGCGATGCAATAATTGTCGGTAACTCACCGTCCTTGCCCTTGAGCTTCGGACTCTGCGGCGTACCGCCACTGAGCTGAATGATCGAGGTGCCGGTGATCCCGGTCAGCGCCAATATGGCCCGGGTGTCTTCCTTGATCGGCGTATCGCCGCCCAGACGAATCCGCGCCAACACCCTGCGCGGGTCTTTCGGGTCCAGGCGCAGGGTCACCACGTCGCCGACCTTAATCCCGCTGTACTGCACGGCGCTGCCCTTGGACAGGCCGCTGACCGCCTCGTTGAAGACGATTTCGTAATCCTTGAACTCGGTGTCGACGCTGGACTTGGCCAGCCATAAGCCGAAGAGCAGGGCGCCCGCCACCACAATCACGGTGAACAGGCCGATCAATACATGATGGGCTCGGGTTTCCATGTCAGACCTCCTTAAGCTGTTGAGCGGCGGTCAGCGCCGCGCGGCCGCGAGGGCCATGGAAGTATTCGTGAATCCACGGATCGGCGGTTTCCGACACCTTGTCGATGGCATCCGCCACCAGCACTTTTTTCTGCGCCAGCACCGCCACCCGGTCGGTAATGGTGTAGAGCGTGTCGAGGTCGTGGGTGACCAGAAACACACTCAGGCCCAACGCATCGCGCAGGGTCAGGATCAATTGATCGAACGCCGCCGCGCCAATCGGATCGAGGCCGGCGGTGGGTTCGTCGAGAAACAGGATGTCCGGGTCCAGCGCCAGCGCGCGGGCCAGTGCCGCACGCTTGATCATGCCACCGGACAGCGAAGCGGGGTACTTGTCGGCCGCCGAAAGCGGCAACCCGGCCAAGGCCATTTTCACTGCCGCCAGGTGTTCGGCGTCCTCTCGGCTCAAACCGGCATGCTCGATCAGGGGCAGGGCGACGTTCTCGGTCACGGTCAGCGAAGAGAACAGGGCGCCTTTCTGGAACAGCACGCCGAAGCGCCGTTCGACCATCGAGCGTTCGTGTTCGGACAGCGTCGGCAGGTTTTTTCCAAAGACCTTCACCACCCCTTCGCTGGGCTGGCGCAAGCCGACGATGCTGCGCAACAGCACTGACTTGCCGCTGCCGGAACCGCCGACCACGGCGAGGATTTCGCCCTTGTACAAATCCAGATCGAGGTTCTCATGCACGCTCTGGCGACCGAAGCGATTGCACAGCCCACGGACTTCGATCACCGCCTCGGAGGGCGCTCGGGGTAGACGATTCACCAGCCCATCTCCATGAAAAACAGCGCGGCCACGGCGTCGAGCACGATCACCACGAAAATAGACTGGACCACGCTCGACGTGGTGTGCGCGCCGACGGATTCGGCGCTGCCGCTGACCTTGAAGCCCTCTAGGCAGCCGATCGCGGCGATCAGAAACGCGAAAATCGGCGCTTTGACGATCCCCACCACAAAATGCTGAACGCCAATATCCGATTGCAGCAGCGACAGGAACATCGCCGGCGAGATATCCAGCGCCACCGCGCAAACCACACCGCCGCCGACGATCCCCGAAAGCATCGCCAGAAAGGTCAGCATCGGCAGTGCGACCAGCAGGGCCAACACGCGCGGCACCACCAACAGCTCCATCGGGTCGAGGCCCAAGGTGCGGATGGCGTCGATTTCTTCGTTGGCTTTCATCGAGCCGATCTGCGCAGTGAACGCACTGGCGGTGCGGCCGGCCATCAGGATCGCGGTCAGCAACACACCGAATTCGCGCAGGAAGGAGAACGCCACCAGGTCCACGGTGAAAATACTCGCGCCGAAACTCGCCAGCACCGTCGCCCCGAGAAACGCCACCACGGCGCCCACCAGAAAGGTCAGCAGGGCAACGATGGGCGCGGCGTCGAGGCCGGTCTGTTCGATGTGCGCCACCATCGGCGTAATGCGCCAGCGTTTCGGGCGAAACAGACCGCGAGCGATGGTTTCCAGAATCAGGCCGACGAAACCCAGCAGTTGCAAGGTGTCCTGCCAGACCGCGTCAACCGCGCGGCCGATGCGGGTCAGCAGTTGAATGCCGACGCTGATTTCCGGTTCCTTGATCGGCACGCAGAAGTCGGTCAGCGAGCAATAGACCGTCTGCAACAAGGCACGGTCGGCCGAGGACAGTGTGCAATCGGGGTGTTCGGCGGATCGGCCCAAACGCTCGGACCCGAGCAACTCCACCAGCAGCGACGCGCCAGCGGTGTCGAGCGCGCCGAGGCCGTTGAGGTCGATGTGAGTGCTGTCGTCGTATTGACCGCGGAGCTTTTCGCTCAGGTGCTTGAGATCGGCGTAATGGGCAAGCGTCCAGTCACCCGTGACCCGCAACTGAGCAGGGGAATGAGAGGTGTCCAGTCGGGCACTGCCGGGCATTGTGCTGCTGGTCATAAGCTCCGTGCTTTATCGGCTATTACGCAGCTCTACGTAATAGCACGAACGGGTTACTTTGCGGCAGTCGCCGGCTTGTTGTCCTTTACCACGAAGCGCAACACACCGATGACCTGGCCATCTTCGGTCAACACCCGAACCTGCCATTTACCCGCGGGGTTGCCGGGGAAATTCTGCTTGTGGGTCCAGGCCCGATAACCTTCCTTGCGCCCGCCGTGGATATCCAGCGGGATGCGGTCGACCTCTTTGCCGTTGAACTGCCACACGTGATAGATCCGCTCATCCAGACCGCGCGGGGCATTGATCGCGGTATAGGCGTACAGCCCGCCGCCGCGAATCTGATCGGCACTGACTTCATCGAGGCTGTCGCCGGGGGTGCGATCCTGCATTTCGGTGCTGATCGCCACGTCGGTCATCCACAGGGTCGCCGGCGGCACCCAGGATCGCAGCACCCAACCGAGTGCGCCGATGCCCAGCGTGATACTGAGAATCGCCAAGGCATTGCGCACGGTACGAATCGGGAAGATCGACGCCAGACTCGGGAACGACAGCACGACGGCGGTGCCCAGGGCCAGTTTGAAGCTCTGAGCGGTGGTCAGGTGCAGGATGACGGGCAGGGCGGTCAGCAGTGCAGCGAACAGCGTCAGTGTGTGCAGTGCCAGGAACGCCCAGCGCCGGGGGGCCAGCCATTTGTAGTAGAGCGGGTCGATGATGGAAATCAGCGCGGCGATGCCCAGCAGACCGGTAAAGAACAGCTGGCCGCTATTCCAGGTGGTGGTGATAAAAAAGAATGGCAGGACGAAGAACAGGCTTTCCTGGTGGATCATCTGCGTGGCGTAGCGCAGCAGAGGCTGGGGGATTTCGCGTTTGAAGATCCTGGCGAACAGCTTGGTAAGGCTGTTTTCCAGCATCAGCCAGATCCAGCTGACCAGCATGATGGTGGTGATCCAGGTCGCCAGACCTTGCTGGCGATCCACCAGAATGAAGCTGCCGACCCCGGAAATGAAACCGCCGAGCGCAATGACCCCAGGGTAGCGCTTCATCAATTCCAGGATGCGCTGTACGTATAGGGTCAGAGTAGGCATTCGGCGGTTCGCAATAGTCGTGGGAAAAATCCTCGACAGGGTAACCGCCGAAGGTCAGCGTGGCGAGGGGCTGCGATCCGATCACAAAACCCTTGTAGCAGCAGGCTGCGCCAGCTGTTACACGGTTCGCGGTGCTCTTCGATGCAAGCGCCAACCCATCAGTATCAATACGATGAGCCCCAGCCCCCCGGCAATCGCCCACATAAACTGATCATCACTGATCAACGGCTTTTCGATCCGCAGGTAGCCCGGCTGCATGAGCAATTCACGCATGGCCTTGTTGGCTTCCTCCAGCGTCACTCCTTGCAGTTCCTTGGCCGGGTTGGCGAAATGGCCGTCCTCGTAGTCCCCAAGGGCACTCCAGTAATAATCGGCCAACGCGCTGTTGCCTTGCACGGCCCAGGCCTGGCGGGCGATGGCGGCCTGCTTGAGGCGGTTGAAGGTGTTGGCATTGAGACCATCCCTGAGCAACCCTGCCTTCAGATCATCCAGCACCTGTTCGGCCTCGGGCACGTCGTCGCGCTCAAGGTCTGCGTTCAGGCTCATGAAGCCCACGCCACCAAACACCTCGCGCTCGGCCGAGGGGCCGTAGGACAAGCCATGGGCCAAGCGCAATTTGCGGTAGAGCGCCCAGTCCAGATACTCCTTGAGCAAGTCGAAGGTTTCATCGTGCTGATCCTCCAGCACCGGCTCTGGCACCAGCCAATGCAACTTGGCACTGCCGCCGACAAAACCGTGACTCAGGGTGCGCTCATGGGCAGCACTGGCCTGGATGGCCGGCAGGGGCGGGTGATCAGTCGGGTCGACCGCTTCAAGCGCGCCATAAGACCGTTCCAGATAGGCCGGCAGCAACCGCTCGAGGTCGCCGACCACGATCAGGGTCATGTTGTTGGGCGCGTACCAGGCCTTGCGTACCTTTTCCAACTGATCGCGGGTCAGGTGATCGACCTCAGGCCGCTCGGGGCATTTGAGGCCCAGTTCCACCGCCAGCTGATTACTCGCCGTGTGGCCAAGGTCCTGGCGATCCAGCCAGCGTTGCAGGTGCGAGTAATGGCCGCCGTCTTCGCGCTCGACCACTTGTTTGGCGGCGTTGATGGCGTTGTCGTCGATTCGGGTCTGAGTCAGCAGCGCCAGCAGCAGGTCGAGGACCTTGCGCTGGTTTTTCGCCGGGGCTTCGATGACGAACGTCGTGTCGGCATTGCTGGTGTAGGCGTTCCACTCGCCACCCAAGGCCTGCATGCGCTCTTCCAGCCCGCCTTCGCCCGTGGCGTCGATGCCGCTGAACAGTAAGTGCTCAAGCAGGTGCGGCAGCTCCTTGTCGGCGCAGCTGAAATCATCGATGCCGACACCGACCACCAAACGAATCGCAACATGCCCACGCTCGGTGCCGGGTTTGAGCATTAATTGCAGGCCGTTGGGCAGCGTATAGCCCTCGACCTGAAAGCGATCCAGGGCAAATGAAGGGAATGAGCCAAGCAACAGACAGACGAACAACAAACAACGCATAACGGGTTTCCATACGGCTAGCGTAAGTTCAACAGACTTCAGGCAACTGTGGACGTTCAGGGTGAATGAGTGATGTCAGCGAATTCGTCGACCGCCAGGGCGCCGGTGTCGGAAGTTTCCAGCACCACATAGGCGCTGCTGCAAAACAGCGAATTCAGACGCTTCATGTCGGCAATCAACTCCAGGTGCAACGAACTGGTCTCGATACTCTGCACGATCTTACGTTGCAATCGGCTGACGTGAGCATGGGCCAGGCGGCGTTCCTGTGCGCGAAAGCGACGTTTCTCACGCAATAACTGGCGAGCACTTTCCTTATCGGCACTGAGGAACACGGACAACCCCAGGCGCAGGTTGGATATCAACTGAGTGTGCAACCCCGCCAACTCTTCCAGGCCGACCTCGGAAAAAGACCGGCGCTGCGAAGTTTTCTGCTGCTGGACCTTGCGCAGCATACGTTCGATGAGGTCGCTGGCGAGCTTGAGGTTGATCGCCAGCTCGATGATTTCCGCCCAGCGCCGACTGTCCTGCTCACTGAGGTCTTCACGGGGCATTTGCGCCAGATACAACTTGATGGCGCCGTAGAGCGATTCCACATCATCGGTCAGGCGCCGCATTTCCTGGGTAACGGCGGTTTGCTTGCCGTTCAGCACGTCGAGCATGGCCTCGAGCATGTTGTCGATCAGGTCGCCAATACGCAGGGTTTCCCGGGCGGCATTGGCCAGCGCCAGGCTGGGCGTGACCAGCGCTGTTGGATCAAGATGCCGCGGTTTGGCAGTGCCGTTGACTTGCGGGCGCTCCGGCAGCACCCACGCACAGAACCTGGCCATCGGCCCGACACTCGGCAGCAAGAGCAGGCAGCGCGCGGTGTTGTAGAGCAGGTGAAAGCCGATGACCATTTCCTGAGGGCTGAAGTCCAGACTGTCGATCCAGTGCACCAACGGGTCGAGCACCGGAATGATCAGCAACAGACCAATCAACTTGTACAGCAAGCTGCCCAACGCCACCTGGCGGCCGGCGGCGTTCTGCATGCTGGTGCTGAGGAAGGCGAGGATGCCGCTGCCGATGTTGGCGCCGATCACCAGGCCGATGGCCACGGGCAGGCTGATCACTGCGGCACCGGCCAGGGTCGCGGTCAGCAGGACGGCGGCCAGGCTGGAGTAGGAAACCATTGCGAACAACGCACCGACCAGGGCATCCAGCAGGATGTCGCCGGTCAGCGAGGCGAAAATCACCTTCACGCCTTGGGCCTGAGTGATCGGCGCAGCGGATTCGACGATCAGTTGCAGCGCCAGGATGATCAGCCCCAGGCCGATACCGACCCGACCCATCTGTCCGACCCGGGTCTGTTTGCGCGACAGGAAGAAAATCACCCCAAGAAAGATCAGCAGCGGCGACAGCCACGACAGGTCGAAGGTCAGCACTCGCGCCATCAGCGCGGTACCGACGTCGGCCCCGAGCATGGTCGCCAGGGCCGGGGTCAGCGCCATCAGGCCCTGACCGACAAAGGAGGTGACGAGCATGGCGGTGGCGTTGCTGCTCTGGACCATCGCCGTCACGACGATCCCCGAGACGAACGCCAGCCAGCGCTTGGACATGTTCCGGCCAATCACATGGCGCAGGTTGGAACCGTAGACCCGCAGGATGCCGGTTCGGACGATGTGCGTGCCCCAAATCAACAAGGCCACGGCAGATAACAAATTGAGCAGGGTGAGCATGCAGGCCCCCTGTGGTGGTAGCGCCCCATTGGGGCAAATTTGACGGTGCCGCGCGTTCTTCTACGTTCTGTACTTAAGCTGTAGTTGGCTAACGGTCTGGGCGCCAGCATCGCACAGCTAAAGTAGCGATTGAAACAAAACTGTCATGAAAACAGCTTGATGCAGATATGAAAAAGGGGCCCGAAGGCCCCTGCCACTCAGTTGAAAAGGTGCACGAACACAACCCCTGTGGTGAAGGGGCTTGCTCCCGCAGGGCTGCGCAGCAGCGTTCAATCGCTGAAGTTATCGTCGCCCAGCCCTACGTCGATCAGATACTTGGCTGTCTCGGGGTTTCGTTCGGCGCAGCGGGCATAGCATTTGATGTGAAGGATCAAGCTGTATTTGTGCGGAATCAACAAGATGACACCGTCCGCTTGATCAAAGAGTTTTGTCTGAAGCCGCACCTTATCCTCCTTGGTTTCTATTTTTAGCCAGTCGTTACCTTCTACAGGCTCTGGAGTCCACCCGACTTGTTTGAACTTTTGGTGTAACTCCTCAAGGAGTGTTACCGCTTGCTCGAACGGCAAGGTTTCCAGCATCGGCGACGTAGTCAGGGTGATCGCTTTGAATTCGGACCACCCGATCGCACCGAACGTGGTAGCGGGCAGCGTAAAGCCATAGTCGGGATCATCAAATCGGATGACAACTGGATTGCTGATCCAGGTAGAGCTCGGATGAGGTGGATCTTTAGCGTCGTTAGGATCCCCAGGATAAATTGCCGTGTTGCCTTGAACAGGGAAGGTCGAGTCTCGTGCGACTTCTCTGTATGGCTTCCCGATATGAACGTTCAAAAAATCAACCGGGTGGTGAAAGGAAGTCAGACAAATGAATAGCATAAAAAATGCTGCTCTTTGCAAGCATCGACGCCGCCGTCTGGAGCGACTCTTCATTCGCTGTAGTAATCCGAGCCTACACTGACATCGATCAGATACTTCGCCGTTTTCGGGTCGCGCTCATTACAGCGGGCGTAACATTTGACGTTAAGCGCAAGACTGTATTTGTGGGGTATCAGGAGCATCACGACTACGACCTGATCGAACAACTGCTTCTGCAGCGCGTTTTTCTCTACTTCGCTGCCTAAAGTTAACCACGAGTTGTCCTCTTGGTTGCGCGGTACCCAGCCCGAGTCTTTTAGCATCCCCTGCAACTGATTGAGTAAGGGCATCAGCTGATCGAAAGGCAGGGTCTCCAGCATTGGAGAAGTCGTCATGGTCGAGACTTTGCCTTCATCAAAACCAATGGCGCCAAACTTGGTTGCTGGTAGCGTAAAACCATGCTCAGGATCATCAAAATGGATGATGACTGGCTTCGATATCCATGTAGAGCTAGGGTGCGGCGGCTTGCTGGGATAAAAAGCGGTATTTGCAGTCACCGAAAATGTGGAGTCCTCAACGGTGTCGTTGTAAGACTTTCCAATATGCGCACTTAAAATTTCCGTGTTCCAATTGAAGTAGGCGACACCCAGGCCAATAAGAATTGCACTCATACTTATCAGAGACAACCTGCAGAGGAATCTCATCAACGGATCCCCCCGCCTTTGGAGATTTCTGTAATGGACTGCTTCAGTTGGGCTTTTGACTCGGGATTTTTTAATAAGGCATCGAATTGTGTTGCAGCACGAAGTACGAACTCCATTCGCTGATCCTTGTTTGCCAGATTGGCCAACGGATTACTACCGAAGGTAACCTTTCGTCCGTCTGCCGCCTTGCATTGACTTGCCAGAGTCAACTGGATTTCTTCTGCAGCCCCGGACAGTATGCCCGTGACCACGGATACGACATCTCCGGCATGAGTGCCGCGCATTAGGTAAGCGAAGTGAGAATCGTCATACATCGCAGGTTGCAGAATGTTCAGCTGTTCGTGACCGGCCATAAATTCGACGCTTTTGGTAATTCTTCCTTCATCGATGGCTTTAAAAGTATCGGTCACTTCTGCCCGCACTGCACCGAACTCTACTTTGTCAGCGATGGGCCAGAGAACTTCATTTTTGAGTTTGTTGCGTTTGGGAAGACAGGCTTCCATTTCTTTGAAGCCGCGCACCATAAAAAACCGATGCAATGGATATACGTCCAGAAATAGCGAAGTGTTCCCAAGCGCCAGCATTTCATACACGTAGTCCAACTGCTGCTGAACAGCGGAACGGGAGTTGTCGCCGAAGGTAATATCCTCAGTGGGAAGAGGATTGGCCGCTTTGGCGTTCGCTAACTCTTTCTCGATTTCTGGATCAGTCTTGCTGAGCTTGAACCCAAACCCTTCGAAAATTGTTTCCGACTTACCCGTCCGCAATTTCTCCTGCGCCGTCTTCTGCGCCGCAATAGCCGTTTGCAATTTGGTGGCATGAATCAACCCACACCCCACTTGCTTGGAAGCAAACGCCGCCAATCCCGCCCACTGAAACCGGTTATCCGCCAGCCATAACTGTGCGTAGGCCGCGTTGATCTTGCGGTTGCGTACTTGCGGGTCGGCAATCAACACGCCGCCCGGTGCGACCCATTCTTCGGCTTCTTTCTGAAACCTGCGCCACAGGCAATTACAGGTCAGCAACGGCACCTCGACGCGGGTTTTCGGGTTGGGGCCGGCCTTAGTGGTTTCGCGCTTGCAAGCGGGGAGTTCGCAGGTGCTGTCCCAGAGTTTTTTCATGTCCAGATCGTCTGGAGCGATGCATTGTCCGGTCATTTCCATTCTTCCTTGAGGCTCAGACGGTCCAGCGGACTACGGCGAGGTCGGGCTGTAAGGTGGCGACGCTTTGGGTCATGCCCAGGGCGTTGGTCTGTCCTTTGACGATGCGGCCTTCGGCGGTTTCGATTTCGTAGTCTTGTTGGGCAATCGGTTCGCCATTGCCGGCGCTGACGGCTTTGAATTCGACCAAAGGCTGACCAATGATCGACAGGGGCGGAATGAATGGCGCGGAGGAGTGACTGCTGCCGATGATGACGTTGCCGGAGCCGCCGATCACCACACCGCCATGACTAGCGGTGCTGTCGAGGGTTATGGCGTTCAGGCCGTTAATGAACACCGTTGAAGAGAATCCACCGCTGAGGGCTTGACCGCAGGTGCATTTGTCGCTGACCCGAGCGGCGGCGAGACCGTTGAAAAAGACATCGGATGAGCCGCTGGCAATCGGGTTGGTGCCGTGACCGGGGAGGGGGCAGGTGGTCGGGTCCGTGAGGCGTGCAGCCGGTTTTCCAGACATATGCATTCCTTGTCATTGTCGTTTGAAGCAAGCGGGGGACGCTAACCACCAGAACTCTGTGCGTCAACCGTTGGAAAGAACTGTCGGCTAATTCTTCAACTGCGTTGATGTGATTCACGCGCTCTGCGACATATGTTTAATGACACCCAGAGTTACTTCTCGGAGGCTACAACGCCTTGCGCCCTTGCCTACGGTTACGCCAGAATCCGCCGGCTTGTGCGCCTAGAGGCTCGTCGGTAACTTGGCTCCCGTCACTGCCCATCAGTGATCGGGTTTAGTAGTCCGGCCAGTCATCTCGGTTGTACAGCGTCATCCAGTCAGGTATCCGCCTGCGCTTGATGGTGGCTGTGCATAGGGCGCCCTCGGGCGCGCCGGGTGTTTTAGGTGACTTTGCCGGTCTACTAACCTGTGCACAGCTGCCACCCTTTCGTATTAGTAGCGAACGGGTTGCGGCCATACTGGAGAAAGTCCCTATGTTCAAAGTCACACCCAACCCACCGCGAAAACCCAGCACCATCTTCCTCATCAACCCCGAGGTCGATAACGAAACCCTGCTCGCTCACGCCTGCGAATCGTTGGCGTCGGCCAGTGTCATGGCCAGTGATTTTGCCGGTTTTCTGGAAGGTTCTCAGCGCAACACCCTGCTGGGGATTCAGCAAAGCATCATGTTGGGGGAATTGGCGGTGAATCGAGTGCTGGATAACCTCGATCCGCCAGGGTAATCACAGAGCAAAAAAAATGTGGGAGCGAGCCTGCTCGCGATGGGGCCGTCACATTCAACATCGATGTTGACTGACAGGCCGCTATCGCGAGCAGGCTCGCTCCCACAAGTTTTGTGCACTGGCTGACACCAGCCAGTGCACAGGCTCGGGTTATTGACCCGGAATGTCCTTGCGCAGTTTCACCGGGTCCTGCTGTTTGCGCTTTTTCGCCATCGCGGTGCGCATCTTGATGTTGATCGCTTCCACCGCCAGCGAGAACGCCATGGCGAAGTAGACGTAGCCTTTTGGCACGTGAACGTCGAGGGATTCAGCAATCAGCACAGTACCGACTATCAACAGGAACGACAGCGCCAGCATCTTCAGCGACGGGTGCTTGTCGATGAACTCGCTGATGGTGCCGGAAGCCCACATCATCACCAGCACGGCAACGACGATCGCCGCGACCATGACCGGTACGTAGGACACCATGCCCACAGCGGTAATGACCGAGTCCAGCGAGAACACGATGTCGATAATTGCGATCTGAATGATGGTGTAGAGGAAGTTGCCGCCCTTGCCGCCCGGCTCCTCATTGGTTTCGTCTTCACCTTCCAGCGCGTGGTACATCTCTTGCGAGCTCTTCCACAGCAGGAACAGACCACCGAAGAACAGGATCAGGTCACGCCCGGAAATGCCTTGGCCGAACACTTCGAACAAGTCTGCAGTGAGACGCATGACCCAAGTGATAGACAGCAGCAACAGGATCCGCGTGACCATGGCCAGTGCCAGGCCGAAAATCCGCGTGCGTGCCTGCATGTGCTTGGGCATGCGGCTGACCAGGATCGAAATCATGATGATGTTATCGATACCCAGAACGATTTCCAGGGCGGTCAGGGTGAAGAAGGCAACCCAGATTTCAGGGTTGGTCAGCCATTCCATGTGTATTCCTTTGTGCGTGTGTTAAACCACGAAGGGCCCAGGCTTCAAACAACAAAGCCTGGACCCGTCATGGTGAGTCTTGGGCTTATAGAGTGCTGAACAGCGGAAAAATCCCCATCAGCAAAGCGGCGATCAGTATGCACATGCAAACCAGCACTGCCCACTTCAGGGTGAAACGCTGGTGATCACCGAAGTCGATACCGGCCAGGGCCACCAACAGGTAGGTCGATGGTACCAACGGGCTCAACAGGTGGACGGGCTGACCGACGATCGAGGCACGTGCCATTTCAACCGCGGTTATACCGTAATGGCTGGCGGCTTCCGCAAGTACCGGTAACACGCCGTAATAAAATGCATCGTTCGACATGAAGAACGTGAACGGCATGCTCACCAGTGCAGTGATCACCGCCAGGTACGGGCCGAGGAAGTCCGGGATGACCGCCAACAGGCTTTTCGACATCGCATCGACCATGCCGGTGCCCGTCAGGATACCGGTGAAGATACCGGCCGCGAAGATCAAGCCGACCACCGCCAGCACGCTACCGGCGTGGGCCGCGACGCGGTCCTTCTGCTGTTGCAGGCACGGGTAGTTGACGATCATCGCGATACTGAAAGCCACCATGAACAGCACCGGCAGCGGCAACAGACCGGCGACCAGGGTGCCCATCAGGGCCAGGGTCAGGGCGCCGTTGAACCAGATCAACTTCGGACGACGGGCATCCGGGAATTGCGAAACGCTGATTTCACTGTGGTCGATTTCATCGCCCACCAGGTGCAGTTCACCCAGACGCGCACGCTCACGCTTGCCATAGAAGTAGGCAATCATGAGGATGGCCAGCACCCCGAAAGCCATCGCCGGAATCATCGGTACGAAGATGTCGGACGGGTCCACATGCAGCGCACTGGCAGCACGAGCGGTCGGGCCGCCCCATGGCGTCATGTTCATCACGCCACCGGCGAGGATGATCAGGCCGGCCATGATCCGCGGGCTCATGCCGATACGGGCGTAGAGCGGCAGCATGGCGGCCACGCAGATCATATAAGTGGTGGCGCCATCACCGTCCATGGACACGATCAGCGCCAGTACGGCGGTGCCGACCGAAACTTTCAACGGGTCGCCCTTGACCAGTTTGAGGATCTTGCGCACGGCCGGGTCGAACAGGCCGGAATCGATCATCAGGGCGAAGTACAGAATGGCGAACATCAGCATCACACCGGTCGGTGCGAGCTTGGTGATGCCTTCGAGCATCATCGGGCCGATCTTCGGCGCAAAACCACCGAACAGCGCGAACAGGATCGGGATAATGATCAGAGCGATCAGCGCGGACAGGCGCTTGGTCATGATCAGGAACATGAACGTGATGACCATGGCAAAGCCAAGGAAAGTCAGCATGGGAATACTCCAGGCATAGCGCGGCTAGGGAATGGGCGAACCGGGTGGGTCAGCGCAGAACGGGAAGCACGAGGCGTATGGGTGGAGTGACAGCGAAGCGGCGGGTAGAAGAGGACATCAGGATCACCATTGTTGTTGTTAAATGGACCGTGCAAGCAATCAAACACTCACGTTGGCCAACCGGTCTGTTGCCGGTAGTGGGGGCGATCCTAATCGCGGAAGCTTTCACCCAGCTTTCGCGGATGAAAGCATTGACCAGATGTGCAACCGGTCGTCGGACGGGTTTCAAGTCCCTGAATACAGGGCAGGAGGACAAAACATGGCCGAAATTCATACGGGCGGCTGCCATTGCGGACATCTGCGCTATCAATTCAGCGGGCCTTTGCACGACATCGCCCACTGTCATTGTTCGATTTGCCGACGGGTCAGCGGCGGGATCGTGACCACCTGGATCACCGTGCCCGCGTCAGCCTTTGAATGGGTGAAAGGGATACCCGCGCAGTACGACTCATCAACAACCTGCGTGCGGTATTTCTGCGGCAACTGTGGGGCGCAGCTGGCGCTGGTCTCGCACCTGAGCCCGGACAGCATCGATGTGACCATCGCCACCCTCGATCATCCCGAGCAGGCACCCGCCGAAAAACATATCTGGACTGACAACCGTCTGCCCTGGCTGCATCTGGATGAACATTTGCCCGGCGAAGCTGAGGAACAGTTGTAAACTGATCAAAAAATAGACAGATCCAGTGGCCGAATCGCGCCCATCCAGATGGCGTGCTCGGTGTGGTCGAGCAGATCGTCGCCGGTGTCCGGGTGCAGGAACACCACCAAACCCTTGCGGTTGAGCGCAAGCCAGGGCAACACGTCGCCGATGTATTGCGGCTCGAAAGCCAACTGGCAGCTCCAGTCCGGGTGCGGACCCACCGGGCGTTCATGGACGCGACCCATCCTCACTGGAAACAGTTGCGCCGCCTGCTCACACAAGGCTCGCGCCTGAGGAAGGGTGCTGGCGTCGAAGTAGACATGGGCGTGGTAGCCCTTGATCCGCTGCATTTGAAACCCTCTGAATCGAGTCGAACCGGCGTTGTTTCCCACAGGTCACACGCCATAGAGATAGGAAGAACGGAGCACGGCCATGAAAAATGCCGAAACCCCGGTGGTGAAAGTGGTGCTTTATGGTGCCATGAGTAGCCTGGGCAGTGCGCTGATGGCTGAAATGCTGCGGCGCCAACATGAAGTGATCGCCATTCTCGATGACCTGACGGCCCTCGCGCCGCGCCCGGGATTGCGGACCAAGACCGGCGATTTGTTCGACGCCAAGCGGGTCAAGCAGAGCGTCGCCGGGTGTTCGGCGGTGATCTGTCTGCTGGATGCACCCGGGTTGCCGATGAACAGCGAGCACGTGGAAAAATCCATCGTGCCCGGCCCGGTCGAGCAAGTGCTGGCGGTGGATGCGCTGATCGATGGCATGCAGGCCTCGGGGATTTCCCGGCTGTTTCTGGTCGGAGATTTCGAGGTACTGGACGATCCGGAGATCGAAGATCGACTGCAACGCCACGCCGCCGAAGAAATCCGCGAGGCCCTGCAAAGCAGCACCTTGCACTGGACACTGATCAATGCGCCGCGCGGGGTGCCCGGACTGACCATCGAGCATTTCAGCCACGTCAGCCGCAGCCTGGAGCTGGGCCTCGCCGAACCGCTTGAACGGTTGAGCCGGGTGGCGACAGGGATTGCCGATGAGTTGCGGTTGAACCTGCATGTCGGCGAACACGTGACCTTTGTCGCGACCGAGGCTATACAGCGATAGACGGCAGCGGCAGGCCATTCAACGATTGCGCACTGCTGGCCTGCTCAGCCATCAGCCAGTCCACAAACTGTTGAATCAGCGCGCCACGCCGTTTCCGCTGGGGCAGGACCACGTAATAGCCGAGCCTGGAAATCACCGTTTCCGCGATCGGTCGACACAACAAACCTTGCGCCAGCAAGTTATCCACAAGGTGCCGCCACCCAATCGCCACGCCCTGGCCGCCAATCGCCGCCTGGATCAGCAACGTGTAATTGTCGAAGCGCAATTGCCCAGGCGCAGGTGCCGAAGCGATCCCCAACTCCCGAAACACGCCGCTCCAGTCGAACCAGTTGCTGCTGTTTTCGCCTCGAAGGTGCAGCAGCGGGAACTCGAGCAATGACTGGGCCGGTAAGGGCAGGGGACGATCCTTCAACAGAAGCGGGCTGCACACCGGAAAGACTTCCTCGCTGAACAGCCAATGGCTTTCGCCCTGTTTGAATCGGCCATCACCGAACAACACCGCCACATCGATATCGGTGCGCAGCATGTTGAGGCTGCGTTCGCTGGTGACCAGGCTGACATCCACCTGAGGATTGGCGGCATGAAATCGGTGCAGCCGCGGCATCAGCCAATACGCAGCGAAGGCGAAATCGGTGGCGACCTGCAACACTTCATGCTGGTGCTGTGCGCTGATCGCGCTCAACCCTGCGTCGATGTTCTGCAATCCGAGCTGAACCTGCTCAAACAGGATAGTCCCGGCCTCAGTCAGTTCGATGCCGCGATAGATCCGGTCGAACAGCCGCGTCCCGAGTTGTTCTTCCAACCGTTTGATCTGCTGGCTGATGGCCGGTTGCGTGGTGCCGAGCTCCACCGCGGCCGCCGTGAAGCTGCATTGACGGGCCGCCGCTTCAAAGGCGCGAAGCAAATCCAGAGACAAATCACCAAGGGCGTCATACATAAGCTGTGCTTATCCTAGTCATTGCCGCGCATGGGCTTTACCACAAATTGCGTGGGCTACATGCTCGATCGCAGCACTCTCGCATAAATATTCACTATGGAATGCCGCGATCACATGAAGCGCAAGAATATTCTTTTCATCATGGCCGATCAGATGGCCGCGCCAATGTTGCCGTTCTACGGCCCTTCGCCCATCAAACTGCCGAATCTCAGCCGTCTCGCCGCCGAAGGCGTGGTGTTCGACGCCGCTTATTGCAACAGCCCACTGTGTGCGCCGTCGCGTTTTACCCTGGTCAGCGGTCAGTTGCCGAGCAAGATCGGCGCCTACGACAACGCGGCCGATTTCCCCGCCGATGTACCGACTTATGCCCACTACCTGCGTCGACTCGGCTACCGCACCGCGCTGTCGGGCAAGATGCATTTCTGCGGCCCGGATCAGTTGCACGGCTATGAAGAACGCCTGACCAGCGACATCTACCCGGCCGATTACGGCTGGTCGGTGAACTGGGACGAGCCAGACGTGCGTCCAACCTGGTTTCACAACATGTCTTCGGTGCTGCAAGCCGGGCCGTGCGTTCGCACCAATCAGCTGGATTTCGACGAAGAGGTGGTGTTCAAGGCCCAACAGTATTTGTTCGATCACATCCGAGAGGACGGCGATCAGCCGTTTTGCCTCACCGTTTCGATGACTCACCCACACGACCCGTACACCATTCCCAAGGCCTTCTGGGATATGTACGACGACGCCGACATCCCGTTGCCTGAAACCCCGGCGCAGACCGAACTTGATCCGCACTCTCAGCGTTTGCTCAAGGTTTACGACCTGTGGGACAAACCGCTGCCTGTGGATAAGATTCGCGACGCACGCCGGGCGTACTTCGGTGCGTGCAGCTATATCGACAGCAACGTCGGTAAACTCCTGCAAACACTCGAGGAAACCGGTCTTATCGATGACACCATCATTGTGTTTTCCGGCGACCACGGCGACATGCTCGGCGAGCGTGGGCTCTGGTACAAAATGCACTGGTACGAAATGGCCGCCCGCGTACCGCTGTTGATCAGTGCGCCGGGGCAATTCGGGGCTGGCCGGGTCAGCGCGGCGGTCTCCACCGCCGATCTGTTGCCAACCTTCGTGGAACTGGCCGGCGGTTCGCTGGAGCCGGGGCTGCCGCTGGATGGCCGCTCGCTGGTCTCGCACCTGCAAGGGCAGGGCGGTCATGACGAGGTCTTCGGCGAATACATGGCTGAAGGCACCATCAGCCCGCTGATGATGATTCGTCGCGGCGCCTACAAATTCATCTACAGCGAAGATGATCCTTGCCTGCTCTTCGATGTACACAACGACCCGCGCGAACAGGAAGAACTCAGCCAATCGCCGCAACATCGGCCGCTTTTCGATGAATTTCTCGCCGAAGCCCGGACCAAATGGGATATCCCGACGATCCACCAACAAGTGCTCGCCAGCCAACGGCGCCGACGTTTTGTCGCGGAGGCGTTAACCATCGGCAAGCTGAAGAGCTGGGATCACCAGCCGCTGGTGGACGCCAGTCAGCAGTACATGCGCAACCACATCGACCTCGACGATCTGGAGCGTAAAGCACGTTATCCACAACCCTGCCAAAACCAATAATGTTAAGGGGAATGCCATGCGTAGGTTATCCACAGCAATGACGGTCGGGCTTCTGGCTCTGGGCAGTGCATCGGCGTATGCCGATCAGAGTTGCGAGACGGTGAAAATGGCCGACCCGGGCTGGAGCGACATTGCCGCCACCAACGCCATCACCGGGTTTCTGCTGGACGGCATGGGCTACAAGGCCAAAGTCGACACGCTTGCAGTGCCGATCACCTTTGGCGGCTTGAAAGATGGCCAGGTCGACGTGTTTCTCGGTAACTGGATGCCGGCACAACAGGGCTTCTACGACAAGTTCGTGGCCACCGGCGATGTCACGCAACTGGCGAAGAACCTCGACGGCACCGAATTCACCCTCGCCGTCCCGGATTACGTCTGGGACGCGGGTGTGCATAACTTTTCCGACCTGAACAAATACGCCGACAAGTTCGACAAGAAGATCTACGGCATCGGCTCCGGCGCTCCCGCCAACATCTCCTTGCAGGAAATCATCAAGAAGAACGACTTCGACATGGGCCAGTGGAAACTGGTCGAGTCCAGCGAACAGGCGATGCTGGCGGAAGTGTCTCGCGCGGTGAAGAAACAGAAGTTCGTGACCTTCCTCGGCTGGACCCCGCACCCGATGAACGTGCAGCTGAAAATGCATTACCTCAAGGGCGGCGAGAAGTACTTCGGCGACACCGGCAGCGTCCACACCCTGACCCGCAAAGGTTATGCACAGGCCTGCCCGAACGTCGGCAAACTGCTCACCAACCTGAGTTTCACCCAGGACATGGAGAACAGCATCATGGCCGAGGTAGTGAACAAGAAGGTCAGCAATGCTGATGCGGCCAAGGCGTGGATAAAGGCTAATCCGGCGGTACTGGATAAGTGGCTGGACGGGGTGAAGACAGTGGATGGAAAGGATGCGTTGGGGGCGGTGAAGGCGAAGCTTTGATCGGGTGATCGTGGATTCTGTGTCGGACTCAGGATCGACCCCTCACCCCAGCCCTCTCCCCAGAGGGGAGAGGGGGAAAGGGAGCAGACCTCCAGTGTTAGCCAAACCTGAGTTCGCCTCGATATCGCAGGTCGCAGAATTTCTTAAGATTCACATGGTCAGTCCCCTCGCCCCTCTGGGGCGGTCCGACGTTTCGGGAGGGTTAGGGTGAGGGGTGGATTCACCTGACACTCCTCCCACCCTGCTACCCTTGCGCAAAATCCCACCCGAGAGGACCCATGGCCTTCCCAAGCCGCCATTCGCTCTTCCCCTTCCTCAGCTGGATGCCTCGGCAAACCCGCGCCAGCGTCGGTCGCGATCTGATCGTCGGCCTCAGCGGCGCGATTCTCGCGTTGCCGCAATCCATTGCCTACGCGCTGATCGCCGGTCTCCCACCTGAATACGGTCTGTACGCGGCGATTATCCCGGTGCTGATCGCCTGTCTCTGGGGTTCTTCGTGGCACTTGATCTGCGGTCCTACGGCGGCGATTTCTATTGTCTTGTACGCCAGCGTCAGTCCTCTGGCCGTTCCTGCGTCAGAGGACTACGTCACCCTGATCCTGTTGCTGACGCTGCTGGCCGGCGTTTTCCAGTGGCTGCTCGGTTTGCTGCGCTTTGGCGCCTTGGTGAATTTCGTCTCGCACTCGGTAGTACTGGGTTTCACCCTCGGCGCGGCGGTGGTGATTGCCATCGGCCAACTGCCGAATCTGTTGGGGCTGGAATTGCCCAACCAGGCAACAGCGCTGAACAGTTTGATGATGCTCTTCAGTCACCTCGGCGAAGTGGATAAACCGTCGCTAATGCTGGGCCTGGCGACGGTCGTGGTGGGCGTGGTGTTGAAACTGCTGTTGCCGCGCTGGCCGACGCTGTTGATCACCCTGGCGCTGAGCGGATTGCTGGTCTGGCTCTGGCCATCGATGTTTGGCCATGTGAAGTTGGTCAGCGCGTTTGTCGGGCGGCTGCCGCCTTTCAGCCCGCTGCCGCTGGATCTGGACCTGATTCTGCGTTTGTTACCCAGCGCGGTGGCGGTGGGCATGCTCGGGCTGGTCACCAGTCTGTCGATTGCCCGTTCCTTGTCGGCCCGCTCACAACAGTTGCTCGACGCCAACCAAGAGGTCCGCGCCCAGGGTTTATCGAACATCGTCGGTGCGTTTTTTTCTGGATCGCTGTCAGCCGGTTCCTTCACCCGCTCCGGCCTGAGCTACGAAGCGGGTGCCTGTTCGCCGATGGCCGGCGTTTTTTCGGCGCTGTGGGTGGCGCTGTTCGCCATCTTCGGCGCGAATTTGATCGCGCACATTCCGATCCCGGCCATGGCCGGCAGCATTCTGTTGATCGCCTGGGGGCTGGTGGATCATCGTGGCATTCGCGCGTTGTTGCGGGTCAGCCGTGCCGAGTTCCTGGTCATGGCGCTAACCTGTGTCGCCACGCTGCTGCTGGAATTGCAGACCGCGATCTACGCCGGAGTGCTGGCTTCACTGTTCTTCTACCTCAAACGCACCTCGCAACCGCGAGTCCAGCATTGGCGGGATGGGGATGAAGACATTCTGCGAGTTGGTGGTTCGATCTTTTTCGGCGCCAGCCATTACCTGCAAGTTCGCCTGCAACGGATGCACGGCGTACGCGTGGTGATCGAAGCGCAACAAATCAACTTCATCGACTATTCAGGCGTAGAGATGCTGCACCAGGAAGCGCGACGACTGCTGCGCCAGGATCGCAGCCTGACCCTGCGGCGCGCGCGGCCGCAGGTGGTGGAAGAATTGAGGAAGCTGGAAGGGGCGGAAAAATGCCCGATCCGGTTTGAGGATTAAAGCGCGAGTTGCCGACGCAACTCGGCCAGCACCGGCGCCGTGTCCGGACGTACGCCGCGCCACAGGAAGAAGGCTTCTGCCGCTTGTTCGGCGAGCATCCCCAAACCATCCATCGACACCGCCGCGCCATGTTCACTGGCCCAACGGCAGAACGAGGTTGGCTCTTTGCTGTACATCATGTCGTAGCACACCGTTTTGCCCGGCTCGATCAAACTGCTGGCAATCGGCGGAACATCCCCTGACAGACTGGCGGACGTCGCGTTGATGATCAGATCGACCGACTCCTTCAACCAATCAAAACCACTGGCCGACACCGGCCCCAGGTCCGCGAATAATTCCGCCAACAGTTCGGCTTTTTCCACCGTACGGTTGGCGATAATTACCGAGGCGGGTTGCTCGGCCAGCAACGGCTCCAGCGCACCGCGCACTGCGCCGCCAGCACCGAGCAGCAGGATGCGTTTGCCCTTGAGGCTGAAACCGGCGTTGACCGTCAGGTCCCGCACCAGCCCGGCGCCATCGGTGTTGTCACCCAGCAGGCTGCCATCAGCGAGTTTGCTCAGGGTGTTCACCGCACCGGCGCGTTGCGCCCGTGCCGTCAGACTGTTCGCCAGACGATAGGCCTCTTCCTTGAACGGCACCGTCACATTCGCCCCGCGACCTTCGAGGAAAAACGTTCGGGCACAAGTGGAAAAATCGTCGAGGGGCGCCAGCAAGGTGCTGTAGTCCAGTTTCTGAGCCATCTGCTCGGCGAACAGACGGTGGATCAGCGGCGACTTGCTGTGACCAATCGGGTTACCGAATACGACATAACGGTCCATCAGAATTCCTCGTTCAGGCCTTGGCCAACCAATCGCGGTCTTGCAGGAAGTACTCGGTCAGCCGTGCTTCTTCGCTGCCCGGCTCGGCTTTCCAGTCGTAGGACCAACGCACCTGGGGTGGCAGGGACATCAGGATCGACTCGGTACGCCCGCCCGATTGCAGACCGAACAGCGTGCCGCGGTCGTAGACCAGGTTGAATTCAACGTACCGCCCACGGCGGAATTCCTGGAATTCACGCTGTTTGGCGGTAAACGCATCATTTTTGCGGCGCTGCACGATCGGCAGGTAGGCGTCGATGAACGCGTCACCGATGGCGCGCATGAAAGCGAAGCTGGTGTCGAAGTCCCACTCGTTCAAGTCATCGAAGAACAGGCCGCCGATGCCGCGCGGCTCGTGGCGATGCTTGATGTGGAAATAGCTGTCGCACCAGGCCTTGTAGCGCAAGTAAACATCCGGACCGAACGGCGCGCAGGCCTGCTCGGCGACGCGGTGCCAATGCACGCAGTCTTCTTCATTGCCGTAATAAGGCGTCAGGTCAAAGCCACCGCCGAACCACCAGACCGGTTCTTCGCCTTCTTTTTCAGCGATGAAAAAGCGCACGTTGGCGTGGGACGTTGGCACATGCGGGTTGTGCGGGTGAATAACCAAAGAGACGCCAAGGGCTTCGAAGCCACGGCCGGCCAGTTCTGGTCGATGGGCGCTGGCGGACGGTGGGAGACCGCTGCCGAAGACGTGGGAAAAGTTGACGCCGCCCTTTTCGATGACCGCGCCGTTTTCGATCACCCGGGTGCGGCCGCCGCCACCGGCAGTCCGGGTCCAGGCGTCTTCGACGAACTGCGTGCCGCCGTCTTCAGCTTCGAGGGCCGCACAAATGCGGTCTTGCAGGTCGAGCAGGTAGGCTTTTACGGCCTCGGTGCGGGTCGTCATGTCATCACCTTGAATCGGGCAAAGCTACGCGGCGCTCCATGGGAGCGGGGCCGGCGCAAATGGGCGCGTAGCATAACATCGCAGATGGACCTGCCGCAGTTGACGAAGATCAAGCTTGGGAGTTCGATAGGGAGCTTCGCGCTACAACTCCAGTAGCCAAGACCTAAGGAGAGTTCTGATGGCCAAGCGTATCCAGTTCCGCGCCCATGGCGGCCCCGAAGTGCTCGAGTATGTTGACTACCAACCCGCCGAGCCCGGCCCGCAGCAAGTTCGCGTGACCAACAAGGCCATCGGCCTGAACTTCATCGATACCTATTACCGCAGCGGTCTCTATGCACCGCCAGCCCTGCCATCGGGCCTGGGCTCGGAAGGCGCGGGCGTGGTCGAAGCGGTGGGCAGTGAAGTCACCCGGTTCAAGGTCGGTGATCGCGTGGCGTATGGCAGCGGTCCGTTGGGCGCCTACAGCGACGTTCACGTGTTGCCGGAGGCCAACCTGGTGCATCTGCCGGACGCGATCAGCTTCGAACAGGCCGCGGGCGTGATGCTCAAGGGCCTGACCGTGCAGTACCTGCTGCGTCAGACCTATGAACTCAAGGGTGGCGAAACCATCCTGTTTCACGCTGCGGCCGGTGGTGTCGGTTCCCTGGCCTGCCAGTGGGCCAAGGCCTTGGGCGTGAAGTTGATCGGCACGGTCAGCTCACCGGAGAAAGCCGCACTGGCCAAGGCTAACGGCGCTTGGGCGACCATCGATTACAGCCATGAAAACGTCGCACAGCGCGTACTGGAATTGACGGATGGGAAAAAAGTCCCGGTGGTGTACGACGGCGTGGGCAAGGACACCTGGCTGACTTCGCTTGATAGCGCGGCGCCTCGCGGTCTGGTGGTGAGCTTCGGCAATGCGTCGGGCGCGGTAGACGGGGTGAACCTGGGGATTCTGTCGGCGAAGGGGTCGCTGTACGTGACCCGGCCTACGCTCGCGACCTACGCCAACAATGCCGAGAACCTGCAGCGTATGGCGGATGAGCTGTTCGAGATGATCATCAGCGGGAAGCTGAAGGTGGACATCAGCCAGAAGTATCCATTGGCCGAAGCAGCGAAGGCACAGACCGAATTGTCGGCGCGGCGTACGACTGGCTCGACCGTGTTGCTGCCTTAAGATTTCGGGGGTCTAAAAAGACCTCGTCGCGAGCGAGTGCTCTCCAGACAGGCGTTCCAAACTTGGGGGGGAGATGATCCTAGGCTGATGGAACCCGTCAGTCGTTGACTCGCCCGCGAAATTTCAAGGTTTAACGGCGAAACCTTTCGGAGATTCTCCAAACGACCTTCCATCATCCGAATTACGTTACGCATCAGAACGGCACCGAGCCCTCGCGCCCAAGCGGAGGGCTACCGTCACTTTTCTCCATAACGACAGACCAACACCTCACAATCAAACCTCCCTAGGAATGATTTGGGTGCCATTGGACAGCCGCCGCTTTTGTACAGCCAAGAGATTCAGTCGTGGCACGACCTCATAAGTCGCCGTCCACTCGCGACCACAAAAGGTCCATTTAGACCGTAAAAACGTCTCATAAAGACTTGACTGCGTCCAAATAGGACTTTATATTCAGCCAACTAACAACAACCAAAGAGCATTTATGATTAATTATTCAGTATGGAATAACAAAGGCGGCACTGGTAAAACAAGCCTGACATTCCAATCCGTTATTCGATTTGCCGAAAGAAATCCAGAAGAAAGAATTCTGGTGGTCGACATGTGTCCACAAGCTAATCTTTCAGAACTTTTTTTGGGTGGTTTATCAAACGAAGGTAGTTCAAAGCTACTAGAGCGCCAAGGCCTCACTCCGCGTTGCAGTATCGGCGGCTATTTTGACTCTCGATTGCCTTCGCCATTTTCTCCTCCCGCATTTGATGCATGGGACTACATTACTAGGCCTTCTGACTATAATAGTCAAATTCCAGAAAATATTTTTTTGGTCTGTGGAGATCCGCTTTTAGAGTTGCAAGCAATTGCAATGAACACGTTAGCTAACGCTAATTTACCAGGGGTTAACTCTTGGCTCGGCGTTATCGACTGGTTGAAAGACTTGCTGAATTTAGTGAAAGACGATTTTGATTATGTATTCACTGACACAAATCCAAGTTTTTCTATGTACACACAGATCGCACTGTCTTCAGCTGATCGCGTGATTTTGCCAGTGATGGCAGACGACTCTTCACGTCGGGCAATACAAAATGCATTTTCACTAATATATGGCCTAAAATTGCCATCGGAGGTATATGCACAATATACTTTCGCAACAAAAATGAATGACGCAGGTAGGCCATTACCTAAAATACATTTAATTTTGAAAAACAGGCTTACTCAATATATGGGTAAGGCATCTGCTTATGCCGCTGTCCTCGTAGGTATAGATCAAGACTTGAAAGGCTTGGTTAGGGCATACCCCCAGTACTTCACATTTAGTAAAGTCATAAGCGGGATCGTGGATGTACGTGATTTCGGTACAACTGGTGTAGTAGCATTTGCCAGAGGGTGTGCGTTTTCGACAATGCCTACAGGAAAACTGGATATTGGAGGCCATCGGGTACAGGTTAAGGTCGACTATAAAGATCAAGCGTTGGCTGTAATTGACGATATCGTCGACAAGTTGTAGGAAATATTGTTTAAACCCCGTAGCAATACGGGGATACTTATGACTTAACAAGAGTATTCTCGGGTTAAAGTCCGATAAACGAATGAAGGTTGACTCGTATTTTGTATTTACTACTGATCGGGAGCCTTACTACCGGATTTTAGAAAAATCTCGCTCGACTCGAAGTAGAGAAACACTTCCAAGTAAGCACCCGACTCCCACATATGATCTCCAGTGAACGCAGACTCTGTGTCCCACCGACGATCAGATGCGGGCAGGCCTGCTCGTGATTGGCTGCAGCACGGTATCAATCCGGGCGCACAACCTTGCCCGTCGCGAGATCGCGAATCACGCTCGGATTCTTGCGCCCACCCAGATTCCCACCCAACACGTAATCCACCTGCCCACGGAAATACTGCTCGACGCGAATCCGCGTCCGCGCCGCCAGTTGGCCCTGCGGGTTGGCCGACGTTGAAACCAACGGCCCGACCACCGCGCACAAATCCCGTACCAACGGGTGATCGCTGACCCGCAGCGCCACCGTTTCATGCACGCCGGTAATCCACTGCGGCAACATATTCTGATGCGGCACCAGCCAGGTGTTCGGCCCTGGCCAGGTGCTGGCCATGCGATCCATCCACAATTCAGGAAAGTCTTCGAAGAGGAAGTCGAACTGGCGAATGTTGTCGGCCACCAGAATCAACCCTTTTTCCACCGACCGGCCCTTGATCGCCAGCAGACGATAGACCGCTTCTTCGTCCCACGGGTCGCAACCCAGGCCCCAGACCGCTTCGGTTGGGTAGGCAATCACCGCGCCTGCGCGAATGGCTCGTGCGGCTTGTTGCACACGCCAACTGTTGACCATGAAAAACTCTCCGGAATAAGGCTCTGCGCAGTTTACCGATCTTCCTTATAAAACCTAGCTCACCCGCGCAAACCAGCGCCCGCTTTCGCAGACCGCACGGCCGTCCATTTCCAGCTCCGTCAGCGCTGCCAGCACTTTTGGCAGGGCCCAGCCGCTGGTGACGGACAACGCTTCACTGGTGTGGGGCGCGGCATGCAGGAGCATGAGCAACGGATGTGTCACCAAGGGTGTCGCTGTGGATAACGGCAACCGTTGCCAGCCACGCAAGGCTTCGAGGATGTGCTCGATGGTTTCCACCAGCACCGCCCCGTCGCGGATCAGCTGATGACAACCCTTTGCGCCCGGGTGGTGGATCGAACCTGGAATCGCATACACCTCGCGCCCTTGCTCCGCCGCCAGCCTCGCGGTGATCAACGAACCGCTGGCGACACTCGCCTCGACCACCAGCACACCCAGGGATAAACCGCTGATGATCCGATTGCGCCGAGGGAAGTTACTGGCGGTCGGTCCGGCGTCCAGCGGGAACTCTGAAAGCACTGCGCTGCCCGAAGCGATCATGGCGTCTGCCAGCCGTCGATTGCGCTGTGGATAAAACTTTTCAAGTCCCGTGCCAAGTACACCGACCGTTCGCCCGCCCACGTCCAAAGCGGCTTGATGGGCCGCGGCATCAATGCCCAGCGCCAGACCGCTGGTAATGACAAAACCGGCGCCGGCCAGACTGCGGGAAAATGCGGCGGCGGTGTCCATGCCCGGCCGCGAAGCGCGACGGCTGCCGACCATCGCCAACTGCGGTTTTTCCAGAATGCCGGGATCGCCCGCCACGAATAACAGCGGCGGCGCATCACTGATTTCTGCCAACAGTGCCGGATAGTCAGGTTGGTCCCACATCAGTAAATGCTGGCCCGGACGCTCTAACCAGGACAATGCATGGCTTGCGCCATCACGGATTTCACTGGAGCGCCTGGCCTCCGCGCAAGCGAGGGGCAAACCCAACGAACGCCAGGCACTGGCCGGCGCGCTGAGAGCCTTGGACGCCGAGCCGAAGGCCTCAAGCAATTTCTTGAAACGCGCAGGGCCGAGTTCCGGCAGGCGATGCAAACGTAAACGAGCTTCCAGTTCCGCAGGGGAAACCGGTGCAAAAGCAGACAGCGACATGGATCATCCTTGATCGTTATGAGCCCCGTTCAAACGGGAATAAGCTGTGGATAACTCTGTTGGTAACTTGTGGAGCCTGTTAAGGATTTCGCACCTTGTCCAGCACCGCCAGGGAGCGTGATGCATAGAGCACCAGCCCGTAGCTGAGCTTGTCGTAGGTGCGGAAAACCATCAGCAAACCGGCGCGCTCATCCGGGATTTTCAGTGGCTGACCGGTGATCCGGTCACGCACGGTTTCGCCGGTTTTCATCACCACCAACACGTTGCCTTCGACCAGGCCATCGCGCTGACCCTTGTTCAGCGTGACCACATCCAGCGCGCCAATTTGGGTAACCCCGCGCGGCACATCGATGATCACCCCGTTGATCTCGGTTTTTGGCGCACTGGGCATGAAGGTCGAGTTGATCGAGCGCTCTTCACCGCTGAACAAGCGGTCGCCGAGGCGGACTTCCTGAGTGGTGCGTTGCAGCGCCAGGGTGGCGACGTCGCCTTCGGTGGCCACAATCTCGCCACCGCCGATATCGTCGGCATTGATCCCCAAAAATTCTTTACTGACAGGATCGGTGTACACCTTGCCCTGACGGAAGATGCCGTAAACCGGCTGAGCCGGGTCGAAGTGACCGCGAGCGAAGATTCGGTCACCGGTGCCACTGAGCACGCGTTCGGCATCGCCGGCGACGATATAAGGCGCCTTGTTGAAGTCCTCGACCGTGTCGACGATGCGGTTGCTCAGCAGAAAACTGTTGATCGATTGCAGCGGAATGCTCGGTATAGCGTCGGCTACCGGGCTGCTGCGGATGCGTGGCGACAGCTTGATGGTGCCCCGGGAAGCGCCGCGGTTGAGGGTCAGGCGTGGCTGCCCGTTGACGTAGACCAGCGACAGCGAGTCGCCAGGGTAAATCAGATTAGGGTTTTCGATCTGTGGATTGGCCTGCCAGAGTTCCGGCCATTTCCACGGTTCACGAAGGAATTTCCCCGATATGTCCCAGAGTGTGTCACCGGATACCACGGTGTATTGCTGTGGAAAACCTTCCTTGAGTTGCACTTGCCCGTGCGCCAAACCGGCCGAGGCCAGAAGGAGCAAGGCGAGTAGTGATTTCCTCATGCGGTGAATCCCTTTATTATGTGCATTCGCGTAGAACGCCAGAGCCCTCGTGGCTCGCTCCCGACTCTTTACCAAAAAGAGCAGGAAGCTACGTTTTACAACGGTAGCCTGCATCTTCGGACCCGCCAGGCCATCGACCCGACATTACCTCAAACGTGCAGCAATTAAGCTTATGGCCATTTTAGACATCCTCGAATTCCCCGATTCGCGCCTGCGCACTATCGCCAAACCTGTGGCCGTAGTGGACGACGAAGTGCGTCAGTTGGTCGATGACATGTTTGAAACAATGTATGAAGCGCCAGGCATCGGCCTCGCCGCGACCCAGGTCAACGTGCACAAACGTATCGTCGTGATGGACCTCTCCGAAGACCGCAGCGAACCACGGGTGTTCATCAACCCCGAGTTCGAAACCCTGACCGACGAGATGGAGCAATATCAGGAAGGCTGCCTCTCGGTGCCGGGCTTCTACGAAAACGTCGATCGCCCACAGAAGGTTAAAGTCAAGGCTCTGGACCGAGACGGCCAGCCTTACGAACTGATCGCCGAAGGCCTGCTCGCGGTGTGCATCCAGCATGAATGCGACCACCTGAATGGCAAATTGTTCGTCGACTACCTGTCCAATCTCAAACGCGACCGAATCAAGAAGAAACTGGAAAAGCTCCATCGCCAGAACGCTTGATGCCCTCCTTTCAAAGGCTTGCTGCGGCAAGCCTTTTTCTTTTGCGAGACCTTTTGAATGACTGAGCCACTGCGCATCGTCTTTGCCGGCACCCCGGAATTCGCCGCCGAACACCTCAAGGCCCTGCTCGACAGCCCTTACGAGATCGTCGCGGTCTACACCCAACCGGACCGTCCGGCGGGCCGTGGGCAAAAGTTGATGCCAAGTCCGGTCAAGCAGTTGGCTCTGGAAAACAACATTCCTGTGCTGCAACCGCCAACCCTGCGCAACGAAGACGCTCAGGCTGAACTGGCCGCACTCAAGCCGGACTTGCTGGTGGTGGTCGCCTACGGCCTGATCCTGCCGCAAGTGGTGCTGGATATTCCGCGCCTGGGTTGCATCAACAGCCACGCCTCCTTGCTGCCACGCTGGCGCGGAGCGGCGCCGATCCAGCGAGCCGTTGAAGCGGGCGACAGCGAGAGCGGCGTGACCGTGATGCGCATGGAACTGGGCCTCGACACCGGGCCGATGCTGCTGAAAGTCACCACCCCGATCACCGGTGAAGACACCGGCGGCAGCCTCCACGACCGTCTGGCCGAAATGGGCCCGCCTGCGGTGATTCAGGCGATTGCCGGCCTCGCTGCCGGGACGCTGGAAGGCGAAGTGCAGGACGACAGCCTCGCCACTTATGCTCACAAATTGAACAAAGATGAAGCGCGCATCGACTGGAGTCGCCCGGCGGTTGAGTTGGAAAGTCTGGTCCGCGCCTTCAATCCATGGCCGATCTGTCACAGCACGCTGAACGGCGAAGCGCTGAAAGTCCTGGCCGCGAGCCTCGCCGAAGGGAAGGGCGCTCCAGGTGAAATCCTCAGCGCCAGCAAGGACGGTTTGATCGTCGCCTGCGGTGAGCAAGCCCTGTGTCTGACTCGTCTGCAATTGCCCGGCGGCAAGGCGCTGAACTTCAGCGACTTGTTCAACAGCCGTCGTGAGAAATTCGCCGTCGGCACCGTCCTCGGTCAAGCGGCGGACGCTCAATGAATCCACGTCTGGCCGCCGCCAAGGCACTTGCTGCTGTTCTTAACGGAAAAGCCTCACTCAACAGTTCCCTGCCGACGCAAATGGACAAGGTCGAGGATCGCGACCGCGGCTTCACTCAGGACCTGGCGTTCGGCACCGCGCGCTGGCAGCCACGTTTGTCGGCGCTGGCGGCCAAGTTGCTGCAGAAACCGTTCAAGGCAGCCGACGCCGATGTCGAAGCGCTGTTGCTGGTCGGTCTCTACCAGTTGCTCTACACCCGGGTTCCGGCCCACGCCGCCATCGGTGAAACCGTGGGTTGCGCCGACAAGCTGAAAAAGCCTTGGGCCAAGGCCTTGCTCAACGCCGTGTTGCGCCGCGCCCAGCGTGAAAGCGAAGCGCTGCTGGCCGAGCTGGAACACGATCCAGTGGTGCGCACTGCCCACCCGCGCTGGCTGCAAAAATCCCTCAAGGCTTTCTGGCCTGAGCAGTGGGAAGCCATTTGTGCGGCGAACAACGCGCATCCGCCGATGATCCTGCGGGTCAACCGTCGTCATCACAGCCGCGATGCTTATCTCGGATTGCTGACCGACGCCGGCATTGCCGCCACGCCGTGTGTTTACAGTCAGGACGGCATCATTCTCGACGCCGCTGCCGACGTGCGCAGCTTGCCGGGTTTCGCCGAAGGCTGGATCAGCGTGCAGGACGAAGCCGCGCAACTGGCCGCCGATCTGCTCGACCTGGCACCGGGCCAACGGGTGCTGGATGCCTGCTGCGCACCGGGCGGCAAGACCTGCCACATCCTTGAAGCCGAACCGGCCCTCGCCGGCGTGGTGGCGGTGGACCTGGAAGCCAAGCGTCTGGTGCGGGTACGGGAAAACCTCGCACGCCTGGGCCTGAGCGCCGAACTGATCGCCGCCGACGGCCGCGACACCGCCACCTGGTGGGACGGCAAGCCGTTCCAGCGCATTCTGCTGGACGCGCCATGCTCGGCCACCGGTGTGATTCGTCGTCACCCGGACATCAAGCTGACTCGCCAACCCGATGACATCGCCGCACTCGCGGTTCTCCAAGGCGAACTGCTGGACGCCATGTGGATAACGTTGGAGGTCGGCGGGATCCTGCTTTACGCCACCTGCTCCACGCTGCCGACCGAGAACACCGAAGTCATCGAAGCCTTCCTCGCTCGCACGCCGGGCGCCCGTGAACTGGACCTCGCCACCCAGGCCGGCATCAAGCAACCTCACGGTCGCCAATTGCTGGCCCAGGACGGCGGTCACGACGGGTTCTACTACGCCAAGCTGATCAAGATCGCCGCCGCGCGCGGTTAATGGGTTTTAAGGGAGTGACTGGATGAAAATCATCATCCTCGGCGCAGGGCAGGTCGGCGGTTCGCTGGCAGAACACTTGGCCAGCGAGGCCAACGACATCACGGTGGTCGACACCGACGGTGAACGCCTGCGTGACCTCGGCGATCGGCTGGACATCCGCACCGTGCAAGGCCGCGGCTCGCTGCCGACGGTGCTGCGTCAGGCCGGAGCCGACGACGCCGACATGCTGGTGGCGGTGACCAACAGCGACGAAACCAACATGATTGCCTGCCAGGTGGCCCACTCCCTGTTTCACACGCCGACCAAGATTGCCCGGGTTCGCGAAGCCGCCTACCTGACTCGCTCCGAGCTGTTCGACAACGAAGCGATTCCGGTGGACGTGCTGATCAGCCCGGAGCAAGTGGTCACCAATTACATCAAGCGCCTGATCCAGCATCCGGGCGCCTTGCAAGTGATCGACTTCGCCGAAGGCAAAGCCCAATTGGTGGCGGTCAAGGCGTACTACGGCGGCCCGCTGGTGGGTCAGCAACTGCGTCAGTTGCGTGAGCACATGCCGAATGTCGAAACCCGTGTGGCGGCGATTTTCCGTCGTGATCGGCCGATCCTCCCTCAAGGCGATACGGTGATCGAGGCAGACGACGAAGTCTTTTTCATCGCCGCCAAGGCGAATATTCGCGCCGTGATGAGCGAAATGCGCCGCCTCGATGAGAGCTACAAGCGCATCGTCATCGCGGGCGGCGGGCAGATCGGTGAACGTCTGGCCGAGGCCATCGAAAGCCGTTACCAAGTGAAGATCATCGAGATGAACCCGGCGCGCTGCCGTCATCTCTCGGACACTCTCGACAGCACCGTGGTGTTGCAGGGCAGTGCCTCCGACCGCGACTTGCTGATGGAAGAGAACATCGCCGACGCTGATCTTTTCCTGGCGCTGACCAACGACGACGAAGCCAACATCATGTCTTCGCTGCTGGCCAAGCGCCTGGGCGCGAAGAAGGTGATGACCATCATCAACAACCCGGCCTATGTCGACCTGATCCAGGGCGGCGACATCGACATCGCCATCAGCCCGCAATTGGCAACCATCGGCACCTTGCTGGCGCACGTTCGTCGCGGCGATATCGTCAGCGTGCACTCATTGCGCCGGGGCGCGGCGGAAGCCATCGAGGCGATTGCCCATGGCGATGAAAAGTCGAGTAAGGTCATCGGCAAGTCCATTGAGAACATTGGCCTGCCGCCGGGCACCACCATCGGCGCAATCATCCGTGACGAAGAGGTGATCATTGCCCACGACGACACGGTGATCGCGGCGGGTGACCATGTGATTCTGTTCCTTGTGGATAAAAAGCATATTCGGGATGTGGAAAAGCTGTTCCATGTGGGACTCAGTTTCTTCTGATCCAGGATTTGCGGTGGCAAGACTGGCCTCATCGCGAGCAAGCTCGCTCCCACAGTAGACTTTTAGTGAGCACAGATTTTGTGTCCGGCAAAAATCCACTGTGGGAGCGAGCTTGCTCGCGATAGCGGTCTTACTAAGACAGATCCCCCCCTGGCACCACTCATTAAGGAATTCACCATGCTCGAATCCCTGGAAAAAATGCTCGCCAAGGGTGTGGATAACTCATTGCTGCGCTTCGGGCTGGGCAAGGGTTATCTGGACCTTGGGGAAAACGCCAAGGCTGCTGAGCATTTCCAGCGTTGCGTCGAATTCGATCCGAAGTATTCGGCAGCCTGGAAGCTATTGGGCAAGGCCCATCTGGGGCTGAAGGATTTCGCGTCCGCACGTCAGGCGTGGGAACAGGGCCTGGAAGCCGCTCGCGTCCATGGCGACAAGCAGGCCGAAAAAGAAATGACGGTGTTTCTGAAGAAGCTTGAGCGTCAGGCTCACTGATCAGAGGTAGCGCAGGCCAATGCCATCGGCATCCACCAGCACCACTTCCATGCGCACCCGCGGCGCGCCTGTGGGTAAGTCCTGCACCTGACCGTACACCACCGCGCCCTTGCGCAACGCCGACAAGCCCGGATGCTTGACGTAGACGCCTGTCGTCGACAGGTTACGCGTCTGGCCCAGGCATTCGCCGAAACTGTGGTGACTGATCTTGATACGAAATGATTTGCGGTGTTCGGACATCTTCTGCGCCCTTTATTGAACGGTGTGGATAACCCTGGACTCAGGTTATCCACAGATCATGCCAATCAACTCAATACCAGCGTTCTTCACCCGGCGGACGCTTCTTGAAGCGCTTCATGCTCCACATGTACTGGCTCGGATACGCCCGCACATAGCGCTCGACCACCTGGCTCATGGCTGCGCAGGACGTTTCGGTATCAGTGCTGTACATGGCCTCTGGCGCGGCTTCGAGGATCACTTTGTAACCCGAACCGTCGGGCAGACGTAGCGCATGCAGGAACACGCCGACCGCTTTGCCGCCGGCGAGCATGTTCGGTACGAATTTGCTGGTCAGGGCCTGGGTGGCGAAGAACGGCACGAAAATCCCGGCGGATTCGGACGGTTCCGGGTCAGCGGGAATGCCCACTGCACCACCTTTGCGCACTTCCTTGATAACACTGAGGATGCCTTCCTTGGTAGAAGCCGCAACTCGGTTACCCAATTGCACCCGCTGCTTGCGCAGCAAATCATCCACCGCCTTCAACTTTGGCGGGCGATAGAAAATGATCGGTTTGCACTGGCTGCAATAGAAGTGGTTCAACACTTCCCAGTTGCCCAGGTGGCTGGTGATACCGACGACACCTTTGCCGGAGGCGAGGGCGTCCTTTAATACGTCGAGACCTTCGACTTCACGCACCAGGTCGATGGAGCGCTGGGCCGGCCAGATCCAGGCGCAGGCGCTTTCGGTCAGGGACTTGCCGATGTCTTTCAAGCTCTGGCCTACCAGACGCTCACGCTCGGCCGGGTCCATATCCGGAAAACACTTGGCGAGATTGATCCGCACGACATCGCGGGAACGGTTAGGGGTTTTCCACATGACCCAGCCGATGACCGAGCCCACTGCCTGCACTGCCCGCCACGGAAGCAGGGCAAACAGCCGCAGAGCGCCTACCAGCAAGGCGCCTTTAAACTTATCCACAGGTCACTCCTGATCTTGTGCTGTGCGCGAGGCGGCTATTCTAACCGCCGATCGCCAGCGCCGCGTAGCGATCGCAATCCTGGGTGTGGTCCATGACCATGCCCGAGGCCTGCATCAGCGCGTAACAAATAGTCGGGCCGACGAACGTGAAGCCGGCCTTTTTCAGGCCTTTGCTCATCTCCACGGCGGTCGGCGTCACGGCCGGCACTTCACTGCGATCCTTGAAATGGTTGATCACAGGCTTGCCGTCGACGAAGGACCAGAGAAACTCCACCGGATCCTCCAGCGCCAGCCAGGCCTGGGCATTGCGCCGGGCCGCATTGAGTTTGAGGCGATTGCGAATGATGCCCGGATCGAGCATCAATTCATCGATTTCGGCGTCGCTCATTTGCGCCACGCGTTGTACGTCGAAGCCGAACATTACCTGACGATAGTGCTCACGTTTACGCAGCACGGTGATCCAGGAAAGGCCGGCCTGGAACCCTTCGAGCAAAAGCAACTCGAACAATCCCTGCGCATCGCGTAGCGGCGTGCCCCACTCCTGATCGTGATAAGCCATGTACAGCGGATCTTCGGAACACCAAAAGCAGCGTGGCATAAGGCTCCAGGGGGCGTGCGCAGGACCGAATCGGGTATACTCCCGCTCTTTAAATCGCAGCCCAAGAAACAGGTGAATTTCGTGAGCCAGCCTACGCCAGCCGTGCGTACCTTCCAAGACTTGATCCTCGCCCTCCAGCAATACTGGGCCGAGCAAGGTTGTGTGGTACTTCAGCCCTACGATATGGAAGTAGGCGCCGGGACTTTCCACACTGCCACGTTTCTGCGTGCCATTGGCCCGGAAACCTGGAACGCCGCTTATGTGCAGCCCAGTCGTCGCCCGACTGACGGCCGCTACGGCGAAAACCCGAACCGTCTGCAGCACTACTACCAGTTCCAGGTCGTGCTGAAGCCGAACCCGGACAACTTCCAGGAACTGTACCTGGGCTCCCTCAAGCATGTCGGCCTGGACCCACTGGTCCACGACATTCGCTTCGTTGAAGACAACTGGGAATCGCCAACACTGGGCGCCTGGGGTCTGGGCTGGGAAGTCTGGCTCAACGGCATGGAAGTGACGCAGTTCACTTACTTCCAGCAAGCGGGCGGCATCGAGTGCTACCCGGTGACCGGCGAGATCACTTACGGTCTTGAGCGTCTGGCCATGTACCTGCAAGGCGTGGATTCGGTCTACGACCTGGTCTGGGCTGACGGTCCGTTCGGCAAAGTGACCTACGGCGACGTGTTCCACCAGAACGAAGTGGAGCAATCGACCTACAACTTCGAACACGCCAACGTCGAGAAGCTGTTCGAACTGTTCGATTTCTACGAAAGCGAAGCCAAGCGCCTGATCGAACTCGACCAGCCGCTGCCGTTGCCGAGCTACGAAATGGTGTTGAAGGCCTCCCACACCTTCAACCTGCTGGATGCGCGCCGGGCAATCTCGGTGACCGCGCGTCAGCAATACATTCTGCGTGTCCGCACCCTGGCGCGTTCCGTTGCGCAAGCCTATCTGCTGGCTCGCGCCAAGCTGGGCTTCCCGATGGCGACCCCGGACCTGCGTGACGAAGTACTGGCCAAGCTGGAGGCAGCACAATGAGTGCTCTAGATTTTCTGGTTGAACTGGGCACCGAAGAACTGCCACCCAAAGCCCTGAACACCCTGGCCGATGCGTTCCTGGCCGGTATCGACAAGGGCCTGCAAGCCGCTGGCCTGAACTACGAGACCAAAACCGTCTACGCCGCGCCACGTCGTCTGGCTGTGCTGATCACCGATCTGGCGACTCAGCAGCCGGATCGCAGCATCAACCTCGATGGCCCGCCACGTCAGGCCGCGTTCGATGCCGAAGGCAACCCGACTCAAGCGGCATTGGGCTTCGCCAAGAAGTGCGGCGTCGACCTGAGCGAAATCGATCAAAGCGGCCCGAAACTGCGCTACAGCCAAAGCATCGCCGGCAAGCCAACCGCGAGCCTGCTGCCGACCATCGTCGAAGACTCCCTGAACGACCTGCCAATTCCCAAGCGCATGCGCTGGGGCGCTCGCAAGGAAGAATTCGTTCGCCCGACCCAGTGGCTGGTGATGCTGCTCGGTGACCAGGTCATCGATTGCACCATCCTCGCCCAGAAGGCGGGTCGAGATTCCCGTGGTCACCGCTTCCATCACCCGGAAAGCGTGCGCATCACCTCGCCGGCCAACTACTTGACCGACCTGCGTGCCGCCTATGTATTGGCCGATGCCAATGAGCGTCGTGAGCTGATCAGCAAGCGCGTCGAAGAGCTGGCGACGATGCAGGAAGGGACGGCGATCGTGCCCCCAGCGCTGCTCGACGAAGTGACCGCGCTGGTTGAATGGCCGGTGCCGCTGGTGTGCTCGTTCGAAGAGCGTTTCCTCGACGTGCCGCAAGAAGCCCTGATCACCACCATGCAGGACAACCAGAAGTACTTCTGCCTGCTGGATGCCGACGGCAAGTTGCTGCCACGTTTCATTACCGTGGCCAACATCGAAAGCAAAGACCCGCAACAGATCATCGCCGGTAACGAGAAAGTGGTTCGTCCACGCCTGACCGACGCCGAGTTCTTCTTCAAGCAAGACAAGAAGCAGAAACTCGAAGACTTCAACCTGCGTCTGCAGAACGTGGTGTTCCAGGAAAAACTCGGCAGCGTCTACGACAAGGCCGAGCGTGTTTCCAAACTCGCTGCGTTCATCGCTCAACGCATTGGCGGCAACGCCGCGTGGGCTTCCCGTGCAGGCCTGCTGTCCAAGTGCGACCTGTCGACCGAGATGGTCGGTGAGTTCCCGGAGATGCAAGGTGTCGCCGGTTACTACTACGCCCTCAACGACGGCGAGCCGGAAGAAGTTGCACTGGCACTGAACGAGCAGTACATGCCGCGCGGTGCCGGTGCTGAACTGCCGACCACCCTGACCGGTGCGGCCGTGGCCATCGCTGACAAGCTCGACACGCTGGTGGGTATTTTCGGTATCGGCATGCTGCCAACCGGTAGCAAAGACCCGTACGCCTTGCGCCGTGCTGCACTCGGCGTGTTGCGCATCCTGATCGACAAGAAGCTCGACCTCGACCTGAACGACGCCGTGGCTTTCGCCGTGAATGCCTTCGGTACCAAGGTCAAGGCTGCCGGCCTCAATGACTCGGTGCTGGAGTTCATCTTCGACCGTCTGCGTGCCCGTTACGAAGACGAAGGCGTGGATGTCGGGACTTACCTGTCGGTTCGTGCCCTGAAACCGGGTTCGGCGCTGGACTTCGATCAGCGCGTACAAGCGGTAGAAGCTTTCCGCAAATTGCCGGAAGCCGCTGCCCTGGCCGCAGTGAACAAGCGCGTTTCGAACTTGCTGAGCAAGGTCGAAGGCTCTGTTCCTTCGGTCGTGGAAGCCAAGTACTTCGACAACGCCAACGAGTTCTCCCTGTACTCGGCGATCCAGCAGGCTGACCAGGCTGTCCAGCCGATGGCGGCGGCGCGTCAATACAGCGAATCGCTGGCACGTCTGGCTGCCTTGCGCGAGCCAGTGGATGCGTTCTTCGAAGCGGTGATGGTCAACGCTGAAGATGCCAAGGTCCGCGCCAACCGTTATGCGCTACTGTCGCGTCTGCGTGGGCTGTTCCTCGGCGTTGCCGACATTTCTCTGCTGGGTTGAGGGGCTGCTGTTGAAACTGCTGATTCTCGATCGGGACGGGGTGATCAATTACGACTCCGACGCTTACATCAAGTCGGTGGAGGAGTGGATTCCGCTCCCGGGTTCGATCGAAGCCATCGCGCAGTTGAGCAAGGCCGGCTGGACGGTAGCGGTAGCTACCAACCAGTCGGGCATCGCTCGCGGCTATTACGACATCGCCACCCTGGACGCCATGCACGAGCGCTTGCGCTCGTTGGTGGCGGAGCAGGGCGGTGAAGTCGGGCTGATCGTCTATTGCCCGCACGGGCCGGACGATGGCTGCGATTGCCGCAAACCAAAACCCGGGATGTTGAAAACCATCGCCGCGCATTACAACGTATCGCTGACTGATCTTTGGTTCGTCGGCGATACCCTTGGTGACCTGGAGGCCGCCAAAGCCGTCGATTCTCAGCCAGTTTTGGTAAAGACCGGGAAAGGCGAAAAGACTTTGGGCAAGACCCTACCGGTAGGCACCTTGATTTTTGACGATCTGGCGGCGATTGCCGCAGAACTTATCCACAATTAGAGTGCTTCGATTGTTCCTGACCAAGGATTGATCGGGAGTGCGCTTGAATAGGCGGGCAGTGCCCGCAACGGTAAATGTCGCCATGTCGATACTGCAGGCCATCAGAACCTTCCTCTTTTACCTGCTGCTGGGCACCAGCTCTTTGCTTTGGTGCAGCCTGAGCTTTTTTATCGCGCCTTTTCTGCCGTTCAAGGCGCGGTATCGCTTCATCAATGTGTACTGGTGCCGCTGCGCCTTGTGGCTGAGCAAGGTTTTCCTGGGCATCAGCTACGAAGTGAAGGGCGCCGAGAACGTGCCAGACCAGCCCTGCGTGATTCAGTCGAACCACCAGAGCACGTGGGAGACGTTCTTTCTATCCGCCTACTTTGAGCCATTGAGCCAGGTACTTAAGCGTGAACTGCTCTTCGTTCCGTTTTTCGGCTGGGCCATGGCCATGCTGCGACCGATCGCCATCGACCGCGACAACCCGAAAGCGGCGCTCAAGCATGTGGCGAAGAAAGGCGATGAACTGCTCAAAGACGGCGTCTGGGTCCTGATCTTCCCAGAGGGAACGCGCGTTCCTTACGGCACCATCGGAAAGTTCTCTCGGGGTGGTACCGCTTTAGCCGTCAACGCCGCACTTCCCGTGCTGCCGATTGCGCACAATGCTGGCAAGTTCTGGCCGAAAACCGGTTGGGCGAAGAAGCAGGGCGTCATCACCGTGATCATCGGCGCACCCTTGTATGCCGAGGGTAGCGGGCCGCGTGCGGTTGCCGAGTTGAATGATCGGGTCCAGGCCTGGAACGAGCAGATGCAACGTGAAATGGGTTCGCTGCCACCCGCCCCGCAAGCCCCGGCTGCTACCGATCAAGTGGCTGTCTGAGATTTTGTGGATAACCTGTGTACCGTTTGGTTGAAATGCGTCGAATTTAGTTCGTAGGTTTATGATTTATATACATATTTTATAAACCCATAAAAAACCGAAAAAGGTGCATAAGTTTTTTTTGGACGTAAAAAAACCGGCTGATATAGCCGGTTTTTTTATGCCCGCAATGGCCGTGTTTCAATCGTTGCACATCATCAAGAGTGGATTGTTACCAGAGCCATTTACGGACAATAAAAAAGGCCAACGCTTGAGCGCTGGCCTTTTTCGTTTGGCAGGTTCGCTGGATCAGAAGTCCAGGTTGGAAACCGCCAGGGCGTTGCTTTCGATGAAGTCACGACGAGGCTCGACCGCATCACCCATCAGGGTGTTGAAGATCTGGTCCGCGCCAATGGCGTCTTCGATGGTCACTTTGAGCATCCGGCGCTGGCTTGGGTCCATGGTGGTTTCCCACAGCTGATCCGGGTTCATTTCGCCCAGACCTTTGTATCGCTGGATGGTGTGACGCTTGGTGCTTTCGGCCATCAGCCATTCAAGGGCTTCCTTGAACTCGGTGACCGGCTTCTTGCGCTCGCCACGCTGGATATACGCGCCATCGTCCAGCAAGGTGCTCAGTTGAGCGCCCAGAGAAACAACCGTCTTGTAATCGTTGCTGCCGAAGAAGTCGCGGTTGAAGGTGACGTAGTTCGACAAGCCGTGGGAGATCAGTTCGACCTCAGGCAGCCAGACGTTACGTTCACGGTCTTCACGCAGGCTGGCTTTGTAAACCAGGCCGGACTTCTCGACGGTGCGCAGGCGAACTTCGTACTGGGCCATCCAATCCTGCATCGCAGCGTGATCGGACAATTGCTCCAGGCTAACGGCAGGCAGGTAGATGAAGTGCTCGGTCAGCTCCTGTGGGTACAGGCGCGACAGACGCTTGAGTGTCTTCATTACCAGACGGAAGTCATTCACCAGACGCTCGAGGGCGGGACCGGAAATACCCGGGGCTTCCTCGTTCAGGTGCAGGCTCGCATCTTCCAGGGCCGACTGCGTCATGTACTCTTCCATGGCGTCGTCGTCTTTGATGTATTGCTCTTGCTTGCCCTTCTTGACCTTGTACAGCGGTGGCTGAGCGATGTAGATGTAACCGCGCTCGATCAGCTCCGGCAACTGACGGAAGAAGAAGGTCAGCAGCAGGGTACGGATGTGCGAACCGTCGACGTCAGCATCGGTCATGATGATGATGTTGTGGTAACGCAGCTTCGCGATGTTGTACTCATCGCGGCCAATGCCACAGCCCAGCGCGGTGATCAAGGTGCCCACTTCTTGCGAAGAGATCATCTTGTCGAAGCGCGCCTTCTCGACGTTCAGGATCTTGCCCTTGAGCGGCAGGATGGCTTGGGTCCGACGGTTGCGTCCCTGCTTGGCGGAGCCGCCAGCAGAGTCACCTTCCACGAGGTACAGTTCGGAAAGGGCAGGGTCTTTTTCCTGGCAGTCAGCCAGTTTGCCCGGCAGACCGGCGATATCCAGCGCGCCTTTACGACGTGTCATCTCACGGGCTTTACGCGCCGCTTCACGAGCGCGAGCCGCATCGATCATCTTGCCGACGACCAGTTTGGCTTCGTTCGGGTTTTCCAGCAGGAAGTCGGAGAAGTACTTGCCCATTTCCTGTTCGACCGCGGTCTTCACTTCGGAAGAAACCAGCTTGTCTTTGGTCTGGGAGCTGAACTTTGGATCCGGCACTTTTACCGAGATGATCGCGGTCAGGCCTTCACGGGCATCGTCACCGGTGGTCGCGACTTTGTGCTTCTTCGCCAGACCTTCAGCTTCGATGTAAGTGTTCAGGTTGCGCGTCAGAGCGGAACGGAAACCCACCAGGTGAGTACCGCCATCGCGCTGTGGAATGTTGTTGGTGAAGCACAACAGGTTCTCGTTAAAGCTGTCGTTCCACTGCAACGCGATTTCCACGCCGATGCCGTCTTCGCGCTGGATGTTGAAGTGGAACACCTGGTTGACCGGGGTCTTGTTGGTGTTCAGGTATTCAACGAACGCACGCAAGCCACCTTCGTACTTGAACAGCTCTTCCTTACCGCTGCGCTCATCCTTGAGGACGATGCCGACACCGGAGTTGAGGAAGGACAGTTCACGAATCCGCTTGGCCAGGATGTCCCAGCTGAAGTGGATGTTCTTGAAGGTCAGGTCAGATGGCTTGAAGTGAATCTGGGTACCGGTGGTTTCGCTTTCACCGACGATTTTCATCGGTTCTTTTGGAACACCGTGGATGTAAGTCTGTTCCCAGATTTTGCCGCTACGGCGAACGGTCAAGACCAGCTCTTCGGACAGGGCGTTCACAACCGACACACCTACACCGTGTAGACCGCCGGATACTTTGTAGGAGTTGTCGTCGAACTTACCACCGGCGTGCAGCACGGTCATGATGACCTCGGCTGCCGAGACGCCTTCTTCTTTGTGCACGTCTACCGGGATACCACGACCGTTGTCGCGAACGGTGATGGATTCGTCCGGGTGGATGATGATGCTGATGTCGTCGCAGTGGCCAGCGAGCGCTTCATCGATGGAGTTGTCGACTACCTCGAAGACCATGTGGTGCAGACCGCTACCATCGTCGGTGTCACCAATGTACATACCGGGACGTTTGCGTACGGCATCCAGGCCTTTCAGCACTTTAATGCTCGTTGAGTCGTAGGTATTCGTATTTTCTTCGCTCAATGCCTTCACTCCCGATGGTCGTGGGTCTGGGTGATACGGCCCTGTTCCACGTGGAACAGAGCGACTGGCGTTTCCGTCTGCCAGCCTTCCCTCAATAATTCGTGATCTACACAGGTGATAAACACCTGGCAGCGTAAGTCTTCCAGCAAGCGGCAAAGCGCGCGGCGGTGGTGCTCGTCCAGTTCGGACGGCAGGTCATCCACCAGATAAATACACTGGCCGCGTCGGGCCTGGCTGACCAGGTGCCCTTGGGCAATCCGCAATGCACAGACCACCAGCTTCTGCTGACCGCGGGACAAGATGTCCGCGGCGTTGTGTGCGCCCAATCTAAGACGCAAATCAGCACGCTGTGGTCCGGCCTGGGTATGACCCATTTGCTGATCCCGCTGAAGGGACCCGGCGAGCACTGCACTCAGTTCGCGGTCTTTGTCCCAACCTCGGTAATAGCTGAGCGTTAAGCCCTCGAGCTCAACCAGTTCGCTCAAGGTCTGTTCAAAGACTGGTTTCAAGGCTTTGATATAAGCGCGGCGGTATTCATCAATTTCAGCGCTGGCCTGGCACAGTTCCCTGTCCCAAACGGCTTGCGAAACGGCGTCAAGTGTACCATGCCGCAGCCAAGAGTTTCTCTGGCGCAGGGCCTTCTGCAAGCGCTGCCAGGTGGACATGAATCTTGGTTCCACGTGGAACACGCCCCAGTCGAGAAACTGCCGGCGAATCTTCGGTGCACCTTCCAGCAAGCGGAAGCTATCAGGGTTGATCAGCTGCAGCGGCAGGATCTCCGCCAGTTGCGCCGCGCTGCGAGCGTTCTGCCCGTCGATGCGGATCTGGAACTCCCCTTGACGGTCGCGGGAGATCCCCAAGGCGCTGTGCCCACCCTCGGCCAACTCCACCTGCCCAAACACCGTACAGGCGAGCTGCTCATACTGGATAACAGGCAACAGGCGGGTGCTACGAAACGAACGGGCAAGCCCCAGCAGATGAATGGCTTCCAGAACACTGGTTTTGCCGCTGCCGTTGGCGCCGTAAAGAATGTTGATTCGGGGGGAGGGGGAGAAGGTCACCGGGTGCAGATTGCGCACCGCGGTGACCGAGACGCGACTTAAGGACATCTAGCTTCTGCTGAGCATGATTACAGACGCATCGGCATGACAACGTAGGCCGAGTCGTCGTTGTCGGACTCTTGCACCAGCGCACTGCTGTTGGAGTCGGACAGAATCAGACGAACCTGCTCAGTCGTCATGACGCCCAACACGTCCAGCAGGTAGCTCACGTTGAAGCCGATTTCCAGATTGCCGCCGTTGTACTCGACGCCCACTTCTTCTTCCGCTTCTTCCTGTTCGGGGTTGTTCGCCTGGATCTTCAGCTGACCGTTGGCCAGTTGCAGACGAATGCCGCGGTACTTCTCGTTGGACAGAATCGCGGTACGGCTGAACGCTTCACGCAGGGCCTGACGATCGCCGAGAACCAGTTTGTCGCCGCCCTTAGGCAGAACGCGCTCGTAGTCAGGGAATTTGCCGTCGACCAGTTTCGAGGTAAAGGTGAATTCGCCAGTGGTGGCGCGGATGTGATGTTGACCCAGAACGATGCTGACGATGCCGTCCGGTTCGGTCAGCAGACGCGCCAGCTCAAGGATACCCTTGCGCGGCACGATCACCTGGTGACGATCCGGCTGACCGATATCGGCCTTCATCGAGCACATGGCCAGACGGTGACCGTCGGTGGCCACGGCGCGGATGATGCCTTCGGAAACTTCCAGCAGCATGCCGTTGAGGTAGTAACGCACGTCCTGCTGGGCCATGGCGAAGCTGGTGCGTTCGATCAAACGGCGCAGTTTGCTTTGCTCAAGGCTGCACGTCAGCGAGCCGGGGCCTTCTTCCACAGTCGGGAAGTCATTGGCCGGCAGGGTCGACAGGGTGAAGCGGCTACGGCCGGCCTTCACCACGAGCTTCTGCTCGTCGACCTTGATGTCGATCAGCGCATCGTTCGGCAAGCTTTTGCAGATATCCATCAGCTTGCGCGCAGGCACAGTGATGGAACCTGGATCAGCAGGCTCTTCGAGTTGTACACGACCGACCAGCTCGACTTCCAGGTCGGTACCGGTCAGCGACAATTGCTGGCCTTCGACAACCAGCAGCACGTTGGAGAGCACCGGCAAGGTCTGTCGGCGCTCGACGACGCCTGCGACCAGTTGCAGGGGTTTCAACAGGGCTTCGCGTTGAATGGTGAAATGCATGGTCTAGTCCCTTGCCTTAATAAGCTGCGCTGGTGTTCATCAAGTGGTCAGTGTACGCAGCAGGTTCTTGTAGTCCTCGCGGATGTCCGCGTCGGATTCCTTAAGTTCGTTGATCTTGCGGCAGGCGTGCAAAACAGTCGTGTGGTCCCGGCCGCCAAACACATCGCCGATTTCCGGCAGGCTGTGGTTAGTCAACTCTTTGGACAATGCCATTGCAACCTGACGCGGACGTGCGACCGAGCGTGAACGACGCTTGGACAGCAGGTCGGAGATCTTGATCTTGTAGTACTCGGCGACCGTGCGCTGAATGTTATCCACAGAGACCAGTTTGTCTTGCAGCGCCAACAAGTCTTTCAGGGATTCGCGAATCAGCTCGATGGTGATGTCGCGGCCCATGAAGTGCGAGTGGGCGATCACGCGTTTCAGCGCGCCTTCCAGCTCACGGACGTTGGAGCGAATACGCTGGGCAATGAAGAACGCCGCGTCATGGGGCAGATCGACTTTGGCCTGATCGGCCTTTTTCATCAGGATCGCCACACGGGTTTCCAGCTCCGGCGGCTCGACGGCTACCGTCAGGCCCCAGCCGAAGCGGGATTTGAGGCGCTCTTCAAGGCCTTCGATTTCTTTCGGGTAGCGGTCACTGGTGAGAATGACCTGCTGGCCACCTTCAAGCAGGGCGTTGAAGGTGTGGAAAAACTCTTCCTGGGAACGTTCTTTGCGGGCGAAGAATTGAATGTCATCGATCAACAACGCATCCACTGAACGGTAGAAGCGCTTGAACTCGTTGATGGCGTTCAGCTGCAGGGCCTTGACCATATCGGCCACGAACCGCTCGGAATGCAGGTACACAACCTTGGCATTCGGATTCTTCTTTAATAGGTGGTTACCCACCGCGTGCATCAAGTGGGTTTTACCCAAGCCGACGCCACCATAAAGGAAGAGCGGGTTGTAACCGTGCTTGGGATTGTCCGCCACTTGCCAGGCCGCAGCCCGGGCCAGTTGGTTGGACTTGCCCTCGACGAAGTTTTCGAAGGTGAAGGTGCGGTTCAGGTAGCTGGTGTGCTTGAGCGCGCCTTCGACCTGCACCGTACGCTGTTCGGCGCGAATCGGAGCTTGTTGCGAACTGGCACCGGCCATTGGATCGAAGCTGTCGCGCGATGGCTCTTCATTAACTTCGGCAACTTTTTGCGTCGCACGCTTGGTCGGAGCGGCTACCGGGGCTGGCGCCGTAGCGCTGACAGGTGCCTGAGCCTGTGAAGCAGCAGCGGCCAACGGAGCATTTGGGGCGGCACGCGGTGCCGAACTGCGTTTGCTGCCTATTAATAAGGACAGCGCCGGCGCCATGCCATTGCCATGCTCATCCAGCAGTTCAAGGACGCGGCCCAGGTACTTTTCGTTGACCCAGTCGAGAACAAAGCGATTCGGTGCGTAGACACGCAACTCGTCGCCTTCGGCTTCGACCTGTAGTGGACGGATCCAAGTGTTGAATTGTTGGGCAGGCAGCTCATCGCGCAAAAGCTCCACGCACTGCTGCCAAAGTTCCACTGACACGGATATCCCCTAAGTTGAAAGCCGGTGAGGCAAAAACAAGCCGCCATTGTAGCCGACCAAGCCCCGACTTATCCACACGAAGGTTGTGCACCTCCCATGAAGAATCAGTGATTTATACGAAAAAAAGACGACCAGCGGTCTGTGCATAAGCTCTGTGGATAACCGGGTCTAAGGTCGTTGTACAAGTGGGGGGGAAACTCGGTGGATAACCACGCTGTGGATAAGTACCTCTTTCACACACAGCTTATCCGACAGCGCAGCACAGGGTTACCACCGTTTTCCACCGTAGTTGTCATTCTCTGTACATCACGACTTTAAAGGGCTGATGGCAGTTATCCACAGATGATCGTGCCCCTAGCTTTTATAAGCTTTACAGAAAAGCTTTAAATACTTTCCTTCTTAATTTCTATATCTAGCCAGGGAGCGCGGAAGGAAAAACGTCTGGAGATCTATTTATAAGGAAACGCTGGTTGGAAATTGACCTAGAGGCTTGCTTTCTCTAGAATCCCCGGTCTCTTAAAACGGGGGCCATTCCGGCCCGTTGTGGACGAACCAGGTAACACGACAATGAAACGTACTTTCCAACCAAGCACTATCAAACGCGCTCGTACCCACGGTTTCCGTGCTCGCATGGCTACCAAAAACGGTCGTGCCGTTCTGTCGCGTCGTCGCGCCAAAGGTCGTGCGCGTCTGGCAGTTTGATAAGCCGGCACTGGAGGTGAGTCAGGACTTCAGTCGGGAAAAGCGTCTGCTTACTCCCCGGCATTTCAAGGCAGTCTTTGACTCCCCTACCGGCAAGGTTCCGGGGAAAAATCTCCTGCTCCTTGCGCGCAACAACGATCTCGATCACCCCCGTCTCGGGCTGGTTATCGGGAAAAAGAGCGTAAAGCTCTCCGTCGAGCGCAATCGCCTCAAACGTCTGATGCGCGAATCGTTCCGTCTGAACCAGGACTCACTGGCCGGCTGGGACATCGTTATCGTCGCGCGCAAAGGTTTGGGTGACGTAGAAAACCCCGAATTGATTCAGCATTTCGGCAAACTCTGGAAGCGTCTGGCACGTAGCACGCCGGTACCAGCAGTCAAAACCGAAACTGTAGGGGTAGACAGTCCCGATGCGTAAACTGGCACTCGTTCCGATCCAGTTTTATCGCTATGCCATTAGTCCTCTGATGGCCAGTCACTGTCGTTTCTACCCCAGTTGTTCCTGCTACGCGTATGAAGCCATAGAAAATCATGGCCTTCTGCGCGGTGGCTGGCTGGCCTTTCGTCGTTTAGGTCGCTGTCATCCGTGGAATCCCGGTGGTTATGACCCGGTTCCATCTATCCCTACCTCCCGTTCTTCTTCGATGGCCGAGTAATCATGGATATCAAACGCACGATCCTGATCGTCGCCCTGGCAATCGTGTCCTACGTTATGGTTCTTAAATGGAACCAGGACTATGGCCAGGCTGCCCTGCCGACTCAGAATGTTGCTTCCAGTACTACCGCACCGGGCCTACCGGATACGGCGACTGGCAATAATGCTTCTGTCAGTGACGACATTCCACGCGCCGCAAGCGATACCAGTGCAACTGCACCTGCTGAAACACCAGTAGCTGCAAGCAAAGACCTCATCCAGATCAAAACGGATGTGCTCAACCTGGCAATCGATCCACAAGGTGGTGATGTTGCGCAGTTGACGCTGCCGCTGTATCCACGTCGCCAGGACCATCCGGAAATTCCATTCCAGTTGTTCGATAACGGCAACGAGCGGACTTATCTGGCTCAAAGCGGTTTGATCGGCACCGACGGTCCGGACGGAAGTCCTGCCGGTCGTCCGGTTTACTCCTCGGAGAAGAAGATTTACCAACTGGCTGACGGTCAGGACCAATTGGTCGCAGACCTGAAGTTCAGCAAGGACGGCGTCAACTACATCAAGCGTTTCACCCTGAAACGTGGCCTGTATGACGTAACCGTTTCCTACCTGATCGATAACCAGAGTGCCAAACCCTGGTCCGGTGCAATGTTCGCGCAATTGAAGCGTGACGCCAGCTCCGATCCTTCTTCCAGCACCGCCACCGGCACCGCGACTTACCTGGGCGCCGCCCTGTGGACAAGTAACGAGCCGTACAAGAAAGTGTCCATGAAGGACATGGACAAGGCTCAGCTGAAAGAAACCGTTAACGGTGGTTGGGTTGCATGGTTGCAGCACTACTTCGTGACCGCGTGGATTCCGGCGAAAGGCGAAAATAACCTCGTCCAGACCCGTAAAGACAGCAAAGGCAACTACATCATCGGCTACACCGCTCCGGCAATGACTGTCGCGCCAGGTGCAAAAGCCGAGACCAGTGCCGTTCTGTATGCCGGTCCAAAAAGTCAGGCTGTGCTGAAAGAGTTGTCCCCAGGTCTGGAACTGACCGTCGACTACGGCATTCTGTGGTTCATTGCCCAGCCAATCTTCTGGCTGCTGCAACACATCCACGCGCTGGTCGGTAACTGGGGCTGGTCGATCATCTTCCTGACCATGCTGATCAAAGGGATCTTCTTCCCGCTGTCGGCTGCCAGCTACAAATCCATGGCGCGCATGCGTGCAGTGGCACCGAAACTGGCCGCGCTGAAAGAGCAACATGGCGACGACCGGCAGAAAATGTCGCAATCCATGATGGAGCTGTACAAGAAAGAGAAGATCAATCCGCTGGGTGGTTGCTTGCCAATCCTCGTGCAGATGCCGGTTTTCCTTTCGTTGTACTGGGTTCTGCTGGAAAGCGTTGAAATGCGCCAAGCGCCGTTCATGCTGTGGATTACTGACCTGTCGATCAAGGATCCGTTCTTCATTCTGCCGATCATCATGGGTGCAACCATGTTCATCCAGCAGCAGCTGAACCCGACTCCTCCGGATCCGATGCAGGCCAAGGTGATGAAGCTGATGCCAATCATCTTCACCTTCTTCTTCCTGTGGTTCCCGGCTGGTCTGGTGCTGTACTGGGTAGTGAACAACTGCCTGTCGATCGCCCAACAGTGGTACATCACTCGTAAGATCGAAGCAGCTACCAAAGCAGCTGCCTGATTTACACTGTGAATAACCACTCAAAACGCCCCCTAGTGGGGCGTTTTGCTATCTGTCACTTTTGTCTGGATAACGGTTTATGAGCGTTCCTCGTGAAACCATCGCCGCCGTCGCCACCGCTCAAGGTCGCGGCGGTGTGGGCATCGTCCGTATTTCCGGACCGCTGGCAAGTGTTGCCGCCAAGGCCTTCAGCGGTCGTGAACTCAAGCCAAGGTTTGCCCACTACGGCCCGTTCCTCAGTGAAAACGATGAGGTGCTGGATCAAGGCATTGCCCTGTATTTTCCAGGCCCGAACTCGTTCACCGGCGAAGATGTGCTGGAGCTCCAGGGCCATGGCGGTCCGATAGTTCTGGATATGCTGCTCAAGCGTTGCCTGGAACTGGGCTGTCGGTTGGCCCGGCCGGGTGAATTCAGCGAGCGCGCGTTCCTCAATGACAAACTCGACCTGGCTCAGGCCGAGGCGATTGCCGACTTGATCGAGGCGAGTTCTGCACAGGCTGCACGAAATGCCCTGCGTTCCTTGCAGGGCGCATTTTCCGAGCGTGTGCATAACCTCACCGAGCAACTGATTGGCCTGCGCATCTATGTCGAAGCGGCGATCGACTTCCCTGAAGAAGAAATCGACTTCCTCGCCGATGGTCATGTACTGAGCATGCTCGACAAAGTGCGTGACGAGTTATCCACCGTACTACGAGAAGCCGGGCAGGGTGCCTTGCTGCGTGACGGCATGACCGTTGTGATCGCCGGCCGGCCGAATGCCGGTAAATCCAGCCTGTTGAATGCACTGGCCGGTCGTGAAGCAGCGATCGTCACCGAGATCGCCGGCACCACCCGGGACATTCTTCGTGAACATATCCACATCGATGGTATGCCGCTGCACGTGGTCGACACCGCTGGTCTGCGAGATACCGACGACCAGGTGGAAAAAATCGGTGTCGAACGGGCGCTGAAAGCCATCGGCGAGGCTGATCGCGTGCTGTTGGTGGTCGATGCTACCGCTCCTGAGGCACTTGATCCGTTCGCGTTATGGCCTGAATTTCTGGAAATCCGTCCCGATCCGGCGAAAGTCACGCTAATCCGTAACAAGGCAGACCTCACGGGCGAAGCCATTGCCCTGGAAGTCAGCGAGGATGGCCACGTCACCATCAGCCTGAGCGCCAAGTCTGCAGGTGAAGGGCTGGAATTGCTGCGTGACCATCTCAAGGCCTGCATGGGCTACGAACAGACCTCGGAAAGCAGCTTCAGTGCTCGCAGGCGTCACCTTGAAGCGTTGCGTCACGCCAGTGCTTCCCTTGAGCACGGCCGTGCACAGTTGACCCTTGCGGGTGCCGGCGAACTGTTGGCCGAGGATTTGCGACAAGCCCAACACGCTTTGGGTGAAATCACCGGTGCTTTCAGCTCCGATGACTTGCTGGGACGGATCTTTTCCAGCTTCTGTATCGGTAAATAGTCCTCCCGTTGTCCACAGACAGGCCATTCGTGCCTGTCTGTTCCCTCCTTTTCATGAATTCTCTTCCAGTGCTGAGCAGATTCTTTCTGCTTGAGCGGATTTTCCGTGCCCTGGATTTGCTTATTCAGCAGTTTTCTGTGGATTAAGCCCTGTGAATAACTGCCACTAAGGGCAGTTGATAACAGGGCCTCAAAACTGAAGATAACCGCCCCTGTGGATAAGCACCCCTTTCATCCACAGGCTTAGACCGGTTATCCAAGGGCCTCCTTGGCACATGACCACAGGGTTTTGAATCTCTGTACATATTGAATATAAAGGCCTGTAGATATCTATCCACAGAAAGGTGGCTCAGTAGAAATAAACATAAAAACAAAGATTTAATAAATTTCTTTCTTTTTAATTTCTATAACCGTGACTTCTCCACAGCTGGTTAAATTTTGTGCAAAGGGTTCTTTAGGAAGGGCGAAGTCCCTATACTTGCCGACCAGGTCCAAAAACCTGAGATCAACCTATTCCGGATTACCTAACTGAAGCAGGCACGAGGTGCGTGGTGGATTTCCCTTCCCGTTTTGAAGTGATCGTCATCGGCGGCGGTCATGCCGGTACCGAGGCAGCACTGGCCTCAGCACGTATGGGTGCAAAAACCCTGTTGCTGACGCATAACGTGGAAACCCTCGGTGCCATGAGTTGCAACCCCGCTATCGGTGGGATCGGCAAAAGCCATCTGGTCAAGGAAATCGATGCCCTCGGCGGCGCGATGGCCATGGCTACCGATAAGGGTGGTATTCAATTTCGCGTGTTGAACAGCCGCAAAGGCCCGGCCGTGCGTGCAACCCGCGCTCAGGCAGACCGGGTTCTGTACAAGGCCGCTGTCCGCGAAATACTGGAAAACCAGCCGAACCTGTGGATATTTCAACAGGCTGCCGATGATTTGATCGTCGAGCAGGAACAAGTGCGTGGTGTTGTCACCCAAATGGGCCTGCGTTTCTTAGCGGATTCCGTGGTGTTGACCACTGGCACCTTCCTCGGTGGACTTATCCACATCGGAATGCAGAACTTTTCCGGTGGCCGTGCCGGTGATCCGCCGTCGATCGCCCTGGCTCACCGTCTGCGTGAATTGCCACTGCGTGTCGGTCGCCTGAAAACCGGTACGCCACCGCGTATCGACGGCCGTTCTGTGGATTTCTCGGTGATGACCGAGCAAGCAGGCGATACACCGATCCCGGTGATGTCGTTCATGGGTTCCAAAGAGCAGCATCCGAAACAGGTGAGCTGCTGGATAACCCACACGAACGCCCGTACCCACGAAATCATTGCCGCGAACCTCGATCGTTCGCCGATGTATTCCGATGCAGGTGTGATCGAAGGTATCGGCCCGCGTTACTGCCCGTCGATCGAAGACAAGATCCATCGCTTTGCCGACAAGGAAAGCCATCAGGTCTTCATCGAACCGGAAGGCCTGACGACCAACGAGCTGTACCCGAACGGGATATCCACATCCCTGCCGTTCGACGTGCAACTGCAGATTGTGCAATCGATTCGCGGCATGGAAAACGCGCACATCGTTCGTCCGGGTTACGCCATCGAATACGACTACTTCGACCCGCGTGACCTGAAGTACAACCTGGAAACCAAAGTCATCGGCGGTCTGTTCTTCGCCGGGCAAATCAATGGCACCACCGGTTACGAAGAAGCCGGCGCCCAGGGTTTGCTGGCCGGGGCCAACGCCGCACTGCGTGCTCAGGGCAAAGATGCCTGGTGCCCGCGTCGCGACGAGGCGTACATCGGGGTGTTGGTCGACGACCTGATTACTCTGGGTACCCAGGAACCGTATCGGATGTTCACCTCCCGTGCCGAATATCGTCTGATCCTGCGCGAAGACAACGCCGACCTGCGCTTGACCGAAAAAGGTCGCGAACTGGGTCTGGTGGATGACGCGCGTTGGGCTGCGTTCTGCACCAAACGCGAAAGCATCACGCTGGAAGAGCAACGCCTGAAAAGTACCTGGGTTCGCCCGGGCACCGAGCAAGGCGATGCGATTTCCGAAAAATTCGGCACGCCGCTGACCCACGAATACAACTTGCTCAACCTGCTGAGCCGTCCGGAAATCGACTACGCTGGTCTGATCGCCGTGACTGGTGGCGGCGCAGAAGATCCACAAGTCGCCGAGCAGGTCGAAATCAAGACCAAATACGCCGGTTACATCGATCGCCAGCAGGATGAAATCGCACGGCTGCGGGCCAGCGAAGACACAAAACTGCCTGTGGATATCGATTACACGAACATTTCCGGTCTCTCCAAAGAGATCCAGAGCAAGCTCGGTGCGACCCGTCCAGAGACTTTGGGCCAGGCGTCGCGTATCCCGGGTGTGACGCCGGCAGCGATTTCGCTGTTGATGATTCATTTGAAAAAACGCGGCGCGGGCCGTCAGTTGGAGCAAAGCGCTTGAGTTCGTTGGTCACCTCGCAACACGCAGAAGAGTTATCCACAGGTGCTCGCCAGCTCGGTGTCACGCTGACAGAAACCCAGCATGCCCAGCTGCTGGGTTATCTGGCCCTGTTGATAAAATGGAACAAGGCTTACAACCTGACTGCCGTACGCGATCCGGATGAAATGGTTTCCCGTCACTTGCTCGATAGTTTGAGCGTGATGTCGTTCGTCGAAAACGGTCGCTGGCTGGACGTTGGCAGCGGTGGGGGCATGCCGGGTATTCCGTTGGCGATCCTGTTTCCAGAGTCCCAAGTGACCTGCCTGGACAGCAACGGCAAGAAAACCCGCTTCCTGACCCAGGTCAAACTCGAACTCAAACTGGATAACCTGCAAGTTATCCACAGTCGCGTCGAAGCTTTTCAGCCTGATCAGCCATTCAACGGGATCATCTCCCGGGCGTTCAGCAGCATGGAGAACTTCAGCAACTGGACTCGCCACCTCGGCGACACCGAAACACGTTGGCTGGCAATGAAGGGCGTTCATCCCGCCGATGAGCTGGTAGCATTGCCGGCAGACTTCCACCTCGATAGCGAACACGCCCTGGCCGTACCCGGTTGCCAAGGCCAACGCCATCTGCTGATACTGCGCCGCACGGCATGATTGGGAACACAAGCAAGAATGGCTAAGGTATTCGCGATAGCGAACCAAAAGGGTGGTGTGGGCAAGACCACCACCTGCATCAACCTCGCAGCTTCCCTGGTCGCTACCAAGCGCCGGGTGCTGTTGATCGATCTCGATCCACAGGGCAACGCCACCATGGGTAGCGGTGTGGATAAACACGGCCTGGAAAACTCGGTCTACGACCTGCTGATCGGCGAATGCGATCTGGCCCAGGCCATGCACTATTCCGAGCACGGTGGTTACCAACTGCTGCCGGCCAACCGCGACCTGACCGCGGCCGAAGTGGTTCTGCTGGAAATGCAGATGAAGGAAAGCCGCCTGCGCAGTGCGTTGGCGCCGATCCGTGAAAACTACGATTACATTTTGATCGACTGTCCGCCGTCGTTGTCGATGCTCACGCTGAACGCTTTGGTCGCCGCTGACGGGGTGATTATCCCCATGCAGTGCGAGTACTTCGCGCTCGAAGGTTTGAGCGACCTTGTGGATAACATCAAGCGCATCGCTGAGTTGCTGAACCCGAACCTGAAAGTCGAAGGCCTGTTGCGGACCATGTATGACCCGCGCCTGAGCCTGATGAACGATGTTTCGGCGCAGCTCAAGGAACACTTCGGCGAGCAGCTCTACGACACGGTGATTCCGCGCAACATCCGCCTGGCCGAAGCGCCAAGCTACGGCATGCCGGCGCTGGCGTATGACAAATCATCGCGGGGCGCCATTGCCTATCTGGCATTGGCGGGCGAGATGGTTCGTCGTCAACGCAAAAACTCACGCACTGCCGCTGCTCAGGCAACTTAAGGAATCCCCATGGCCGTCAAGAAACGAGGTCTCGGACGTGGACTGGATGCACTGCTGAGTGGTCCGACTGTCAGCTCGCTGGAAGAACAAGCGGTGCAGGCTGATCAGCGTGAGTTGCAGCACCTGCCCCTGGACCTGATCCAGCGCGGCAAGTACCAGCCGCGTCGGGACATGGACCCTCAGGCGCTGGAGGAGCTGGCGCAGTCAATCAAGGCTCAGGGCGTGATGCAGCCGATCGTGGTTCGTCCGATTGGCAGCGGCCGCTTCGAAATCATCGCCGGTGAACGCCGCTGGCGCGCCAGCCAGCAGGCCGGCCAGGAAACCATCCCGGCGATGGTTCGCGATGTGCCGGATGAAACCGCGATCGCCATGGCACTGATCGAGAACATCCAGCGCGAAGACCTCAACCCGATCGAAGAAGCGGTTGCGTTGCAGCGTTTGCAGCAGGAATTCCAGCTGACGCAGCAACAAGTGGCCGAAGCGGTGGGCAAGTCCCGCGTAACCGTGGCCAACCTGCTACGCTTGATCGCGTTGCCGGAAGTCATCAAAACCATGCTGTCCCACGGCGACCTGGAAATGGGTCATGCCCGTGCTTTGCTCGGTTTACCGGAAAATCAACAGGTTGAAGGGGCGCGACACGTTGTCGCACGGGGGCTGACTGTACGCCAGACTGAAGCACTGGTTCGCCAGTGGTTGAGTGGCAAACAGGAACCTGCTGAACCGGTAAAGCCGGACCCGGATATCGCTCGACTCGAACAGCGTCTGGCTGAGCGCCTAGGCTCTGCGGTGCAGATTCGCCACGGGAAAAAGGGGAAGGGGCAGTTGGTGATCGGTTACAACTCCCTGGATGAGCTTCAAGGTGTACTTGCACACATTCGCTGAAACATTTCCTCATGTAGCGTGCAGTCGGAAATCACTACCTGACAGTTGAATAGGGGCAGAACCGCCCCTATACTCTGCGCGCATTTTGTCGGCACAAATTATGCCAAGTTATTGAATTCTGGCAGCCGATCATTGGGGAGCAAAACGATGGAAAGCCGCACGCCAAACCGCTTGCCGTTCCATCGCCTGGCAGTTTTTCCGGTCTTACTGGCTCAATTTGTCGTTTTGGTACTGGCCGCTTTGGCGCTCTGGTACTGGCATGGAGTCGTAGCCGGGTACTCAGGACTCTGCGGAGGCCTGATAGCCTTGCTACCCAATGTTTATTTCGCTCACAGGGCATTTCGGTTTTCCGGCGCCCGAGCAGCTCAAGCCATCGTCCGGTCTTTTTATGCCGGCGAGGCGGGCAAACTAATTTTGACGGCAGTGCTCTTTGCATTGACGTTTGCAGGTGTGAAGCCATTGGCGCCGCTAGCTGTATTCGGCGTCTTCGTGTTGACCCAACTGGTCAGCTGGTTCGCGCCCCTGCTGATGAGAACAAGACTTTCGAGACCTTAGGGCGTTTGAGGCAACCATGGCAGAGACAACCGCTTCGGGCTATATCCAGCACCACTTGCAGAACCTGACCTTCGGTCAGCACCCAACTGGCGGGTGGGGTTTTGCCCACACCGCAGCAGAAGCCAAAGAAATGGGCTTCTGGGCTTTCCACGTCGATACTCTCGGCTGGTCGGTCGCGTTGGGTCTGATTTTCGTTCTTCTTTTCCGCATGGCGGCAAAGAAGGCGACTTCCGGTCAGCCTGGCGGCCTGCAGAACTTCGTAGAGGTTCTGATCGAGTTCGTAGACACCAGCGTGAAAGATACCTTTCACGGCCGTAATCCATTGATCGCGCCATTGGCCCTGACGATTTTTGTCTGGGTGTTCCTGATGAACGCCGTCGACCTGGTACCGGTTGACTGGATTCCTAAGCTGGCTGCCTTCATTACCGGCGACCCGCACCTGGTCTTCCGTGCTGTTTCTACCACTGACCCGAATGCGACCCTGGGTATGTCCCTGTCGGTATTCGCGTTGATCATTTTCTACAGCATCAAGGTCAAGGGCATCGGCGGCTTCATCGGCGAACTGACCCTGCACCCGTTCGGCAGCAAGAACATCTTCGTTCAAGCTCTGCTGATCCCGGTGAACTTCCTGCTGGAGTTCGTGACGCTGGTTGCCAAGCCAATCTCCCTGGCACTGCGTCTGTTCGGCAACATGTACGCCGGCGAACTGGTCTTCATTCTGATTGCTGTGATGTTCGGCAGCGGTCTGCTCTGGCTTAGCGGCCTGGGCATTGTTCTGCAGTGGGCGTGGGCTGTGTTCCACATCCTGATCATCACCCTGCAGGCGTTTATCTTCATGATGCTGTCCATCGTTTACCTGTCGATGGCGCACGAAGAGAACCATTAAGACCAGTCTCGACTAGTCTGATGTCCCACTCGGTCAAACGAGTGGGGGCCCGAACAGGGCTATGAAACGATTTGTTTTACCGCTTTAAAATCTAAAAAACCTAAACCATACGACGTAAAAGTCGGGAGGAAAGATGGAAACTGTAGTTGGTCTAACCGCTATCGCTGTTGCACTGTTGATCGGCCTGGGCGCACTGGGTACCGCAATTGGTTTCGGCCTGTTGGGCGGCAAGTTCCTGGAAGGCGCAGCGCGTCAGCCAGAGATGGTTCCAATGCTGCAAGTCAAAATGTTCATCGTTGCCGGTCTGCTCGACGCCGTAACCATGATCGGTGTTGGTATCGCTCTGTTCTTCACCTTCGCGAACCCATTCGTTGGTCAACTCGCTGGCTAATTACTCGAACCTTCGAGTAATTGGTGTGATGTGCAACGAACGAGCGAGGTGTTGGCGTGAACATTAATGCAACCCTGATTGGCCAGTCCGTTGCGTTCTTCATTTTTGTACTGTTTTGCATGAAGTTCGTGTGGCCTCCGGTCATCGCGGCTTTGCACGAACGTCAGAAGAAGATCGCGGATGGACTGGATGCTGCCAGCCGAGCAGCTCGCGACCTGGAGTTGGCCCAAGAGAAAGCGGGTCATCAACTGCGCGAAGCAAAAGCTCAGGCAGCCGAAATCATTGAGCAAGCCAAGAAACGCGGTAACCAGATCGTCGATGAGGCTGTTGAAAAAGCCCGTATCGACGCTGACCGTGTGAAGGTTCAGGCTCAGGCCGAGATCGAGCAGGAACTGAACAGTGTCAAAGACGCGCTGCGTGCCCAATTGGGTGCTCTGGCCGTTGGCGGCGCCGAGAAGATCTTGGGTGCCACAATCGATCAAAACGCGCACGCGGAGCTGGTAAACAAACTGGCTGCTGAAATTTAAGCGAGGGCGATCATGGCAGAATTGACCACGTTGGCCCGACCTTACGCTAAGGCAGCCTTCGAGCACGCCCAGGCCCACCAGCAACTGGCCTCTTGGTCAGCCATGCTCGGCCTGGCTGCAGCAGTGTCGCAAGACGACACTATGCAGCGCGTGCTCAAGGCCCCGCGACTGACGAGCGCAAACAAGGCCACCACGTTTATTGACGTGTGTGGCGACAAGTTCGATGCCAAGGCACAGAATTTCATTCACGTCGTTGCCGAAAACGACCGTCTCCCGCTTTTGCCGGAGATCGCCGCTCTGTTTGACCTGTACAAGGCCGAACAAGAGAAATCGGTAGACGTGGACGTAACCAGTGCTTTTGCATTGAACCAAGAACAGCAAGACAAACTCGCCAAGGTTCTCAGTGCACGGCTCGGCCGGGAAGTGCGACTGCACGCTGCGGAGGATGCCACCCTTATTGGTGGTGTCATCATCCGCGCCGGCGACCTGGTAATCGATGGCTCGATTCGCGGCAAACTCGCGAACCTTGCCGAAGCATTGAAATCTTGAGTTTGAAGGGGCAGCAGAGCAATGCAGCAACTCAATCCTTCCGAAATAAGTGAAATTATCAAGGGCCGCATCGACAAGCTCGATGTGACCTCCCAAGCCCGTAACGAAGGCACTGTCGTCAGCGTATCTGACGGTATCGTGCGGATTCACGGTCTGGCCGACGTAATGTACGGCGAGATGATCGAGTTTCCGGGCGGCGTCTTCGGTATGGCTCTCAACCTGGAGCAAGACTCCGTAGGTGCCGTTGTATTGGGCTCTTACCAGTCTCTGGCTGAAGGCATGAGCGCCAAGTGCACTGGCCGCATCCTCGAAGTTCCGGTTGGTAAGGAACTGCTGGGTCGCGTAGTCGACGCACTGGGTAACCCAGTTGACGGCAAAGGTCCGCTGAACAACACCGAGACCGATGCGGTCGAGAAAGTTGCTCCAGGCGTGATCTGGCGTAAGTCGGTAGACCAGCCTGTACAGACTGGCTACAAGGCTGTCGATGCCATGATTCCTGTCGGCCGTGGCCAGCGTGAGCTGATCATCGGTGACCGTCAGATCGGTAAAACCGCTCTGGCGATCGACGCGATCATCAACCAGAAAAACAGCGGTATTTTCTGCGTCTACGTAGCGATCGGTCAGAAACAATCGACCATCGCTAACGTGGTTCGCAAACTGGAAGAAAACGGCGCACTGGCTAACACCATCGTCGTTGCCGCGAGCGCTTCGGAATCTGCAGCACTGCAGTTCCTGGCACCGTACTCCGGTTGCACCATGGGTGAATTCTTCCGCGACCGCGGTGAAGACGCGCTGATCGTTTATGACGATCTGTCCAAGCAAGCAGTGGCTTACCGCCAGATTTCCCTGCTGCTGCGCCGTCCACCAGGCCGTGAAGCTTACCCAGGCGACGTGTTCTATCTCCACTCCCGTCTGCTGGAGCGCGCATCCCGCGTTTCGGAAGAGTACGTAGAGAAGTTCACCAACGGCGCAGTGACCGGCAAAACCGGTTCCCTGACCGCACTGCCGATCATCGAAACCCAGGCTGGCGACGTTTCCGCGTTCGTTCCGACCAACGTGATTTCCATCACCGACGGTCAGATCTTCCTGGAATCGGCCATGTTCAACTCCGGGATCCGTCCTGCTGTGAACGCCGGTGTTTCGGTATCCCGTGTGGGTGGTGCCGCTCAGACCAAGATCATCAAGAAGCTCTCCGGTGGTATCCGTACCGCTCTGGCTCAGTACCGTGAACTGGCGGCATTCGCCCAGTTCGCTTCTGACCTGGACGAAGCGACCCGTAAGCAACTTGAGCATGGTCAGCGCGTTACCGAGCTGATGAAGCAGAAGCAATATGCACCAATGTCGATCGCTGACATGGCGCTGTCGCTGTATGCCGCTGAGCGTGGGTTCCTGACCGACGTTGAAATCGCCAAGATCGGCAGCTTCGAACAAGCGCTGATTGCTTTCTTCAACCGCGATCACGCCGAATTGATGGCGAAGATCAACGTGAAGGGTGACTTCAATGACGAAATCGACGCTGGCATGAAAGCCGGTATCGAGAAGTTCAAGGCCACCCAAACCTGGTAAGCCGCAGCGGGAGCCGCAAGGCTCCCGCTTGCTAACCTGATAGGTGTTACATGGCAGGCGCAAAAGAGATTCGCAGTAAGATTGCGAGCATCAAAAGCACGCAAAAGATTACCAGCGCCATGGAAAAAGTGGCGGTCAGTAAAATGCGCAAGGCACAAATGCGCATGGCTGCTAGCCGTCCTTACGCGGAGCGCATCCGCCAGGTTATTGGTCATTTGGCCAACGCCAACCCGGAATATCGCCACCCTTTCATGATCGAGCGTGAAATCAAGCGCGTCGGTTATGTCGTAGTGAGCAGTGACCGTGGTCTGTGTGGTGGCTTGAACACCAACCTGTTCAAGGCCCTGGTCAAGGACATGGCGGTAAACCGCGAAAACGGCGTCGAGATCGATCTGTGTGTTGTTGGTAGCAAGGGTGCGGCTTTCTTCCGCAACTTCGGCGGCAACGTCGTTGCAGCTATCAGCCACCTGGGTGAAGAGCCGTCGATCAATGATCTGATTGGCAGCGTCAAGGTGATGCTGGATGCCTACCTGGACGGCCGTATTGATCGCCTGTCCGTGGTGTCCAACAAGTTCATCAACACCATGACGCAACAGCCTACTGTGGAGCAGTTGATTCCACTGGAGGCGACCCCGGATCAATCGCTCAAGCACCACTGGGACTATCTCTACGAACCGGATGCCAAAGAGCTGCTTGATGGCTTGATGGTCCGTTACGTCGAGTCGCAGGTCTACCAGGCGGTGGTCGAGAACAACGCGGCTGAACAAGCTGCGCGGATGATCGCGATGAAGAACGCTACCGACAACGCCGGTGATTTGATCAGCGATTTGCAGCTGGTCTACAACAAGGCGCGTCAGGCTGCGATCACCCAAGAGATCTCGGAAATCGTCGGCGGCGCTGCCGCGGTTTAACGGTTCAAATATTCAGAGGATCCAGCTATGAGTAGCGGACGTATCGTTCAAATCATCGGCGCCGTTATCGACGTGGAATTTCCACGCGACAGCGTACCGAGCATCTACAACGCGCTGTTGGTACAAAGCGCGGCAGGGACCACTCTGGAAGTTCAGCAACAGCTGGGCGACGGCGTGGTTCGTACCATTGCGATGGGTTCCACCGAAGGCTTGAAGCGCGGTCTGGAAGTCAAGGACTCTGGCGCAGCCATCTCCGTACCGGTCGGTAAAGCGACCCTGGGCCGGATCATGGACGTTCTGGGCAACCCGATCGACGAAGCTGGCCCGATTGACACCGAAGAGCGCTGGGGCATTCACCGTCCTGCGCCAACCTTCGCTGAACAAGCTGGCGGCAACGACCTGCTGGAAACCGGCATCAAGGTTATCGACCTGGTTTGCCCGTTCGCCAAGGGTGGTAAAGTCGGTCTGTTCGGTGGTGCCGGTGTAGGCAAAACCGTAAACATGATGGAACTGATCCGTAACATCGCCATCGAGCACAGCGGTTATTCCGTGTTCGCCGGTGTGGGTGAGCGTACTCGTGAGGGTAACGACTTCTACCACGAGATGAAGGATTCCAACGTTCTGGACAAAGTGGCACTGGTTTACGGTCAGATGAACGAGCCGCCGGGTAACCGTCTGCGCGTAGCACTGACCGGCCTGACCATGGCCGAGAAGTTCCGTGACGAAGGTAACGACGTTCTGCTGTTCGTCGACAACATCTATCGTTACACCCTGGCCGGTACTGAAGTATCCGCACTGCTGGGCCGTATGCCTTCCGCAGTAGGTTACCAGCCGACCCTGGCCGAAGAGATGGGTACTCTGCAAGAGCGTATCACTTCGACCAAAAACGGTTCGATCACTTCGATCCAAGCGGTATACGTACCTGCGGATGACTTGACTGACCCGTCGCCAGCGACCACTTTCGCCCACTTGGACGCCACCGTCGTTCTGTCCCGTGACATCGCTTCCCTGGGTATCTACCCAGCGGTCGATCCACTCGACTCGACTTCGCGCCAGCTGGACCCGAACGTAATCGGCCAGGACCACTACGACACCGCTCGCGGCGTACAGTATGTTCTGCAACGTTACAAAGAACTGAAGGACATCATTGCGATCCTGGGTATGGACGAGCTGTCGGAATCCGACAAGCAGTTGGTAAACCGTGCTCGTAAGATCCAGCGTTTCTTGTCGCAGCCGTTCTTCGTGGCTGAAGTCTTCACCGGTGCTTCGGGTAAATACGTTTCCCTGAAAGACACCATTGCTGGCTTCAAAGGCATCCTCAACGGTGACTACGACCACCTGCCAGAACAAGCGTTCTACATGGTCGGCGGCATCGAAGAAGCGATCGAGAAAGCCAAGAAACTGTAATCCCGGCGCCCGGCAACGGGCGCTAATTTAGGTTGAGGCAATCAGATGGCTATGACAGTCCATTGCGATATCGTCAGCGCGGAAGGGGAAATCTTCTCCGGCCTGGTCGAGATGGTGGTTGCGCACGGTGCACTGGGTGATCTTGGTATCGCTCTGGGTCACGCGCCGCTGATCACTAATCTCAAGCCGGGCCCGATCCGCCTGATCAAGCAGGGCGGGGAAGAGGAGGTGTATTACATCTCTGGCGGTTTCCTCGAGGTTCAGCCGAACATGGTCAAGGTACTTGCCGACACTGTGCAACGTGCTGCCGACCTGGACGAAGCCTCCGCTCAGGAAGCCGTTAAGGCTGCCGAGAAGGCCTTGCATGACCGTGGTGCAGAATTCGATTACGGTTCTGCTGCCGCACGTCTGGCCGAGGCTGCAGCTCAGCTGCGCACCGTCCAGCAGATCCGCAAGAAGTTCGGCCACTAATAGGCCACCGCTTGTTGTGCGATTGATTAAAAAGGGTAGCCTCGGCTACCCTTTTTTCTTTTTAGATATTCAAAACCTGGTCGCAGCCGCTGACCTCCCAGGATTGGTAGCCAGTCATGTCTTTAGAAATCGTTATCCTCGCTGCTGGTCAAGGCACCCGCATGCGTTCGGCACTGCCGAAAGTTCTGCATCCGATTGCCGGCAACTCGATGCTCGGCCATGTTATCCACAGCGCCCGGCAACTTGATCCACAGCGCATCCACGTCGTCATCGGTCATGGTGCCGATGCAGTGCGCGAGCGTCTGGCGGCTGATGATCTGAATTTCGTCTTGCAGGACAAGCAGCTTGGGACTGGCCACGCCGTTGCTCAAGCGGTGCCCTTCATTGAGTCCGACACCGTCCTGATTCTTTATGGTGACGTGCCATTGATCGAAGTCGAGACCCTGCAGCGTCTGCTCAAGCAAGTAGCGCCGCAGCAGCTGGGTTTGCTGACTGTAGAACTGGACGACCCGACCGGCTATGGCCGCATCGTCCGCAACGCCGACGGCAAAGTAACAGCCATCGTCGAGCAGAAAGACGCCAACGAAGCCGAACGAGCGATCACTGAAGGCAACACCGGCATTCTGGCACTGCCGTTCGCGCAATTGGCTGGCTGGATGAGCCGTCTTTCGAACAACAACGCCCAGGGCGAGTACTACCTGACCGACGTCATCGCGATGGCGGTTAGCGATGGTCTGGTGGTGGCCACCGAGCAACCGCATGACGCCATGGAAGTGCAGGGCGCCAACGACCGCAAGCAGCTTTCCGAGCTTGAGCGTCACTATCAGCTGCGCGCCGGTCGTCGGTTGATGGCCCAGGGCGTGACCCTGCGTGACCCGGCTCGTTTCGATGTGCGCGGTGAAATCACCGTCGGCCGCGACGTGCTGATCGACATCAACGTGATCCTCGAAGGCAAGGTCGTTATCGAGGACGACGTGGTGATCGGCCCGAACTGTGTGATCAAGGACAGCACCCTGCGCAAAGGTGTGGTGATCAAGGCCAACAGCCACATCGAAGGCGCGATTCTCGGCGAAGGCAGCGATGCCGGCCCGTTCGCTCGTTTGCGTCCAGGTACTGTGCTGGAAGCACGAGCGCATGTGGGTAACTTTGTTGAGCTGAAGAACGCTCATCTCGGCGAGGGCGCCAAGGCCGGTCATCTGACCTATCTGGGTGATGCCGAGATCGGCGCGCGTACCAACATCGGCGCGGGCACCATCACCTGCAACTACGATGGCGCCAATAAGTGGAAAACCGTGCTGGGTGAAGATGTGTTCATCGGTTCCAACAACTCGTTGGTTGCGCCTGTGGATATCTCTTCGGGTGCAACCACGGCGGCGGGTTCGACCATTACGCAGAATGTGGATAAGGCGCAGTTGGCCGTGGGTCGTGCGCGGCAGAAGAATATCGATGGCTGGAAGCGGCCTGAGAAAATCAAGAAGAGCTAAGTTATCCACAGATTGAAAGATCAAAAGATCGCAGCCTTCGGCAGCTCCTACAGAGTGAACACAAACTCCCTGTAGGAGCTGCCGCAGGCTGCGATCTTTTTTGGTTATCCACAGGTCTTTTTATCGGCCCACGCTTGACGAAGTTTCGCCAATAGGTTTTTATTGCTTTCGTTATCTTTCGAATCGAAACTTGCCAAGCCATGTCGAAACGCAATACACCTCAACGCCGTCACAACATCCTCGCCTTGCTCAATGAGCAGGGCGAAGTCAGTGTGGATGAGCTGGCCAAGCGCTTCGAAACGTCGGAAGTTACGATCCGCAAGGATCTCGCGGCGCTTGAGACCAATGGTTTGCTGCTGCGCCGTTATGGCGGAGCGATTACCCTGCCTCAAGAGCTGGTGGCCGACCTTGGTCAGCCGGTGTCTAAATACAAGCAGGCTATCGCCCGCGCCGCCGTTACGCGGATTCGCGAGCATGCGCGGATCATCATCGACAGTGGCAGCACCACGGCGGCGATGATTCCGGAACTCGGCCAGCAGCCGGGCCTGGTCGTGATGACCAACTCGCTGCATGTCGCCAATGCCTTGAGCGAACTTGAGCATGAGCCGGTGTTGTTGATGACCGGCGGCACTTGGGACCCGCATTCCGAGTCCTTTCAGGGGCAGGTGGCCGAGCAGGTACTACGCTCTTACGATTTCGACCAGTTGTTCATCGGTGCCGATGGCATCGACCTGGTTCGCGGTACCACCACCTTCAACGAACTGCTGGGATTGAGCCGGGTCATGGCTGAAGTCGCCCGGGAAGTGGTTGTCATGGTGGAGGCCGACAAGATCGGCCGCAAGATCCCCAACCTGGAGCTGCCCTGGAGCAGCGTCCATACCCTTATTACCGATGATCGCCTGCCGCTCGAGGCACGGGATCAGATACAGGCCCGCGGAATCAACTTGATCCTCGCGGCTGTCAGTCAGGAGAAATAGCATGTGTGGAATTGTCGGCGCAGTAGCAGAACGTAATATCACCGCCATCCTGCTCGAAGGCCTGAAACGCCTGGAATACCGTGGCTATGACAGTGCAGGTGTAGCGGTCTACACCAATGACCAAAAGCTTGAGCGCCTGCGTCGCCCGGGCAAGGTCAGTGAATTGGAACTGGCGCTGGCCGAAGAACCGCTGGTCGGCCGCCTGGGTATCGCCCACACACGTTGGGCCACTCACGGTGCGCCGTGCGAGCGCAACGCTCACCCGCATTTTTCCGGTGATCTGGCGGTGGTGCACAACGGCATCATCGAGAACCACGAAGCCCTGCGCGAGCAACTGAAAGCCTTGGGTTACGTGTTCACCTCAGACACCGACACCGAAGTCATTGCTCACCTGTTGAACCACAAACTCAAGGATCTGCCTGATTTGACCGTGGCCCTGAAGGCTACTGTCAAAGAGCTGCACGGTGCTTATGGTCTGGCGGTCATCAGCGCTCGGCAACCGGATCGTCTGGTCGCGGCCCGTAGCGGCAGCCCGTTGGTCATCGGTCTGGGTATGGGTGAAAACTTCCTGGCTTCCGATCAGTTGGCCCTGCGCCAGGTCACTGACCGCTTCATGTACCTGGAAGAAGGCGATATTGCCGAAATTCGCCGCGACAGCGTGCAAATCTGGGACGTTAGCGGCCAAGTGGTCGAGCGTGAGTCGGTGCAGTACCGCGATGGTGCCGAAGCCGCCGACAAGGGTGAATTCCGCCACTTCATGCTCAAGGAAATTCACGAGCAACCGGCCGTGGTGCAGCGCACCCTGGAAGGTCGCATTAGCCAGAATCAAGTGCTGGTGCAAGCGTTCGGTCCACAGGCTGCCGAGTTGTTCGCCAAAGTGCGTAACGTGCAGATTGTCGCGTGCGGCACCAGTTACCACGCCGGCATGGTTGCCCGTTACTGGCTCGAAGAACTGGCCGGCATCCCGTGTCAGGTCGAAGTCGCCAGCGAGTTCCGCTACCGCAAGGTGGTGGTGCAGGCCGACACCCTGTTCGTGACCATCTCCCAGTCTGGTGAAACCGCCGACACCCTGGCCGCTCTGCGTAACGCCAAAGAGTTGGGTTACCTCGCCAGCCTGGCGATTTGCAACGTCGGCATCAGCTCATTGGTACGTGAATCCGATCTGACTCTGCTGACCCAGGCCGGTCGCGAAATCGGCGTGGCCTCGACCAAAGCCTTTACCACTCAGTTGGTCGGTCTGCTGTTGCTGACCCTGTCCTTGGGTCAGGTTCACGGCACGTTGGCCAAAGGCGTCGAAGCCACATTGGTTGAAGAGCTGCGTCGCCTGCCAACCCGCCTCGGCGAAGCCCTGGCCATGGACGGCACCGTTGAAAAAATCGCCGAGCTGTTCGCCGAAAAAAACCACACCCTGTTCCTCGGTCGTGGCGCGCAATTCCCGGTGGCGATGGAAGGGGCGCTCAAGCTCAAGGAAATCTCCTACATCCACGCTGAAGCCTATCCGGCCGGCGAGCTGAAACACGGCCCGTTGGCGCTTGTGGATAACGACATGCCAGTGGTCACCGTGGCACCGAACAACGAGCTGCTGGAGAAGTTGAAATCCAACCTCCAGGAAGTCCGCGCCCGTGGTGGCGAGCTGATCGTCTTCGCGGACGAACAAGCTGGCATGACCAATGGCGAAGGCACGCACGTTGTGCAAATGCCGCACATCCACGACATCCTGTCGCCGATCCTCTACACCATTCCGCTGCAGTTGCTCTCGTATTACGTTGCTGTGTTGAAGGGCACCGACGTTGACCAACCGCGTAACCTGGCGAAGTCGGTGACGGTGGAATAAGTTATCCACAGGTGATGGAAACATTAAAAATCGCAGCCTACGGTTGCGATTTTTTTTATCTGAATTGAGGACACGCCCATGGACCGATTCCAGGAAATGCAGGTCTTCGCTGCCGTCGCCCAAGACCAAGGCTTCTCGGCGGCGGCGCGGCGTTTGGGCCTGTCGGCCGCCAGCGTCACTCGCGCCGTGGCGGCGCTGGAGAAACGCATCGGCACGGTGCTGCTGACGCGCACCACCCGCAGTGTGCATTTGAGCGAGGCGGGTCAACGTTACCTGGAAGACTGTCGGAGGATTCTCGCCGAGGTGCAGGAAGCCGAGGACTCGGCGGCGGGCAGTCACACCCAACCGCGTGGGCAACTGACAATTACTGCGCCGGTGTTGTTCGGTGAGCTGTTTGTCACGCCGGTGATGGTGAATTATCTGACGCAGTTTCCTGAAGTCAGCATCAATGGGTTGCTGGTCGATCGAGTGGTCAGCATGGTCGAGGAGGGCATTGATGTTGCCGTGCGCATCGGTGAGTTGCCAGACAGTAATCAGCACGCGATTCGCGTGGGTGAGGTTCGGCGGGTGATTTGCGGCTCGCCGGACTTTCTGGCAGCTCATGGCCGACCTCGACATCCTCAGGACCTGGCTCAGGCGCCGGTTATTGCGACGTCCTCTATCGGTCAGTCGAGAACCTGGCCGTTCCTCGAAGGGGGAGAGCCGCTGAGTGTTCGACCAGCACCGCGCCTGGTGGTGACGGCCAATCAGGCGGCCATTACGGCGGCTTGCCTGGGTTTGGGGCTGACCCGGGTTCTGTCTTATCAGGTCGCGAGCAAAGTCGCCTCCGGTGAGCTGGAAATCGTTCTGGCGGACTTCGAACTGCCGCCCTTGCCTATCCATGTGGTCTATCAGGGTGGGCGCAAGGCCCCTGCGCGGATCCGCAGTTTTGTGGATTTTGCAGTGAGCGCGCTGCGTGAGCACCCGTCCTTGCAGGCGTGATGGTTTATTTCACCTGGTGAAATAATGGATTGCGTTGGCTGGTTATTCTGTTGTTTTGGTTGCGGGTGGAAGATAGCGCCCCATCGGTGCCGAACACTGTTCAACAGCGCCACCACCCAGCGGAGTCGACCATGCAAGCGATCAAACTCTACAATTTCCCACGTTCCGGCCACGCTCACCGTGTGGAGCTGATGCTGTCCCTGCTGCAGCTGCCGACCGAGCTGATCTTTGTCGACTTGCCCAAAGGCGCGCACAAACAGCCGGATTTCCTCGCGCTCAACGCTTTTGGTCAAATTCCGGTCATCGATGATCAAGGCGTGGTGCTGGCCGACTCCAACGCGATTCTGGTTTATCTGGCGCAAAAATATGGCGACGGCCGCTGGCTGCCAACCGATCCGGTGGGGGCGGCCAAGGTTCAGCGCTGGTTGTCGATTGCCGCTGGGCCGATTGCCTTTGGCCCCGCCAGAGCGAGGCTGATAACGGTGTTTGGTGCGGCTTACAACGCTGAAGAGGTGATCGCTTACTCCCACTCCGTGCTCAAGGTGATCAATCAGGAACTGGCAGCAACGCCGTATCTGGCGGGCGCCGAGCCAACCATTGCCGACGTTTCGGCCTACAGCTACATCGCCCATGCGCCAGAAGGCAACGTGTCCCTTGAGGACTACGCCAACATCCGCGCCTGGTTGGCGCGGGTCGAAGCGTTGCCAGGGTTTGTCGGCATGCCGCGCACCGTTGCCGGCCTGCAAAAAACTGCCTGATGCTTACGGCCCGACACTCTCGGGTCGTTCACACTGCGCCGATGGCGCAGGGGAGAAGTCGTTGTGGACCGTTCACCCTGGCACGCCGGCGAGAAACAGTTGCAGGCTCATGTGGGCATTGCCGAGCGAATGGAGGTGCTCGGTCGTAAGGTGATTCGCAGCGAGATGCCGGATCAGCACCGCACGTTCTATGAGCAACTGCCGTTCATGCTGTACGGCGCGGTGGATGCCGACGGTAATCCTTGGGCCAGTATTCTTGAAGGGCCACCGGGTTTCGCTCACTCGCCCGAGCCAGGCACGCTGCAATTTAGCAGCCTGCCGGGCGCTGATGATCCGGCGCAATTGACGGAGGGCGCGGCGATCGGCTTGCTGGGGATCGAACTGCACACCCGCCGCCGCAACCGCCTCAACGGCCGAGTCGGCGCTATCACGGCAAGCGGCTTCGATGTGACGGTGGAGCAGTCCTTCGGCAATTGCCCGCAATACATTCAATTGCGCCAGTTTCGCTCGGTGCCGTTGGCGGATCCGTCGACTCGCATCGCGCAACACCTCAACGGGCTGGATGAGGCGGCCAAAGCCCTGATTGCAGGAGCCGATACGTTCTTTGTCGCCAGTTACGTGGACGTCGATGGCCAACGTTCGGTGGACGTTTCTCACCGCGGCGGCCAGGCCGGTTTCGTACAGGTGGAAGGCAATCGCCTGACCATTCCGGATTTCGCCGGCAACCTGTTTTTCAACACTTTGGGCAACCTGCTGCTCAATCCCCGGGCCGGTTTGCTGTTTATCGATTTCAATTCGGGAGACCTGCTGCACCTCAGCGGTCGCACCGAAGTCATTCTTGAAGGCCCACAGGTCGAGGCGTTTCAAGGGGCCGAGCGCTTGTGGACATTAGAGGTGGAAAGCGTGGTGCGTCGGCCCGCCGCGCTTGCTCTGCGCTGGCGCTTTGACGGTGTGTCTCCCACCAGTTTGCTGACCGGCACCTGGGCGCAGGCCAACGCCCGTCTGCAAGCCCAGGCGTTGGGCGATCGTTGGCGGCCGCTGCGGGTGGCGCGCATCAAAGAGGAAAGCCACAACATCCGCTCGATCTATCTGGAGCCTGCCGATGGCGCGGGGTTGCCAGTGTTTCAGGCCGGGCAGCATTTGCCGCTGCGCTTCACCATTGCCGGCGAGGTGCATATCCGCACGTATAGTCTGTCGAGCGCGCCGTCCGATGATTTTTTCCGCATCAGCGTGAAGCGTGAAGGCTTGGTGTCTTCGCACCTGCATGAACAGGTGCGTGTCGGTGATCTGTTGGAAGCCCGTGCGCCTCAAGGGCATTTCACCGTGGCACCTAATGAACGTCGGCCTCTGGTGTTGTTGGCTGCCGGTGTCGGCATCACGCCGCTGCTGTCGATGCTGCGCGAGGTGGTTTACCAAGGCCTGCGCACCCGCCGCATCCGGCCGACCTGGTTTCTCCAGAGTTCGCGCACGTTGGCCGATCAAGTGTTTCGTCCTGAGCTGGATCGCTTGCTCGATGGCGCAGGTGATGCGGTCAGGGTGCTGCGTCTGGTGAGTCAGCCCGAAGCCGGGGCCTTGGAGGGTGAGGATTTCGACCTGACGGGACGGATCGACACCGCGCTGCTCAAGACCCTCCTTGAAGTGGAGGACTACGATCAGCTGGATTTTGTCCTCTGCGGTCCGGGCAGTTTTACCCAAGGGCTGTACGACGGCCTGCGGGAACTGGACATCCGTGATGCAAGGATTCACGCCGAAACCTTTGGCCCCTCGACCTTGCGCCGGGTGCCGGACCCCGATGCGGTGATCATCGAGCAACCGCCCGCGGCTACGACCTCGGTGCCGGTGGTGTTTCAGCGCTCGGCAAAAGAGGCCCGCTGGCAACCTGACGGTGGCAGTTTGCTGGAGTTGGCGGAAAGCCGAGGGTTGCGCCCGGAATTCAGTTGCCGCGGTGGTTCCTGCGGGACCTGCAAGACTCGCCTGATCAGCGGCCAGGTGAATTATCCACAGCCGCCGGCCGAAGTGCCGGACGACGGACACGTGCTGATTTGTTGTGCGATTCCGGCGCAGGGGTCGCAGCCTTTGGTCCTCGACCTGTAGCATCTGCGGAACGCAGCCTCGCAGGCTCGACAGCTGCTACAAAGGATCTGATTCGCTCAAGGGGATTTATGTATTTTTTTGCTCGTCTGTCGGCGTTGATTGTCGCGGTGGCGTTGCTCAGCGGTTGCGAACGACAGGACGCGCCGCCGCTCGATCAGCAACTCTACGTCTGGCAACGGCAATGGACACCGGCCCACGAAGCGGCGCTGAGGGACAGCCGCGCTGACTTTTCCACCCTGCGGGTGCTGGCCTTGCAGGCATTCCCTGAGGCGGGTTGGAGTCGGGCGCGGATTGATCCGGCGCTGCTCAAGCGTGATGGTCGGCCGCTGATCGCGGTGATTCGTCTCGACGGCCAGCTTAAGTCGCTGGATCGGGACGAAGTCACCGCGCAGATCCTGCAGGTGCTCGGCGATTGGCAAGGGCAGGGGTTGAATCTCTCTGGCGTGGAAATCGACCACGATGCCGGTAATGCTCGGCTACCGGCCTACCGCGAATTTCTTACGCACCTGCGCGCAGTTTTGCCGGCCACTATTGCGCTGAGCATCACCGCATTGCCGGCCTGGCTCGACAGTCCCGAATTACCGGCGTTGTTATCCACAGTCGACAGCAGCGTGTTGCAGGTGCACGCGGTGAGCGATCCGCGTCTTGGCTTGTCTAACCCGGATCAAGCCCGACAATGGACCAAGGCCTGGAGCCGCATCACTTCGAAACATTTCTATCTGGCGCTGCCGGCCTATGGTGTGGCGTTGTTGCCGGGAGGCGGCGGTGCGCCGTTAGTGGAAAGCGAAGTGCCGATCGAACAGGGCGGCAAACGTCGGGAATTACTCGCCGATCCGCAGCAACTGAGCCGACTCGGGACCGAGTTGCGCAACGATCCACCGGCGCATCTGGCGGGCCTGATCTGGTTTCGCCTGCCGCTGGCCAGCGACCGCCGGGCCTGGAGCCTGACGACCTTGGGCGCCGTGGCGCGTGGCGATGCCCTCGACAGTCGACTGGCGTTGAAACTCTCGGTGCAGAACGACCTCTATGACATCAGCCTCAGCAATCAGGGCAACCTCGACAGCGCCTGGCCCGAACGCCTGACTCTCGCGGTGCAGGGTTGTGACGGTGCCGATGCGCTGGCCGGTTATGCGTTGCAACAGCGTCCGGATCTGCTTACCTTCACCCGCCTGCGCGACGGTCGAATACCGGCCGGCGGGCAGCGCGCCGTGGGTTGGGCTCGTTGCGCACATATTGATCAAGGAGGTTCGAATGTTGACCCGTAACTGGCCCCGCCATCTGCTTTGCCTGAGCCTCAGCCTGCCGCTGGGTTCGGCGCTGGCCTGTGGGCCGGATTTCCCGATGCGTCTGCTGGACAACCGCGGCCAGTCGCTGGCGGAACTGCCGGAAGGTAACTTCAGATTTGAAATCAGTCGCCTCGGGCATGCGGTCGCCGGGCTGAAGAACGTCAGCGAAACCGCCTATAACATGGATGCGCCCGACTACGCAGAACAGCGGGATAAGGCTGAGCAATCCGGTTTGACGGCTGAGCAGCAAGCGCTGGTGAAACAGCTACGCAGCCTGACCGATGCGCATGAGGTCGAGAGTCAGGGCGCGAGCCTGCCGGCGGAACTCAAGCTTTATCTGGCCGGCGCGGTGGCATTCAATGCGGGTGATCATGGACTGGCAGCCGAGTACTTCCAGAAGGTGCTGGCGTTGCCGGCGGATCAACGGGCGTTACGCAGTACCTGGGCGGCTTACTCGTTAGGTCGGGCGCTGTTTGCCATGAGCTCCGAAGCGGACGCTGGCCCTGACTTGTTGGCTCAGTCTCGAAAGGCCTTCGAGCAGACCCGCCAACTGAGCATCGACGGCTTCAGCGACCCACTGGAACTGGGCGTCGCCAGCCTCGGTGAAGAGGCCCGCGTGGCCCGCACCGCTGGCGACTGGAACAGCGCCATCGAACTCTACGCCACGCAAAACCTTCAGGGTTCGGCGGTGGGTTATACCTCGCTGAAACTGTTGGTGGCCGACCTCGCGGCGATGCCTGACGATCAACTGGCCGAGTTGCTCAAGGGCAAACCGGTACAGCAACTGGTGACGGCGTCGTTGATCAGCCGACTGGGCTGGTCATTCGGCGATCAACCGCCGAACGAATTGAAACTGATCAAACTGCTGCAAAACAGCACCCACGGTAGCCTCGACAACGCGGATCGTCTGGCGGCAGTGAATTATCAACAGGGTGATTACGCCAGCGCCAAGGCGTTCCTCGAACACGCCGGTGATGGCGGGCTGGCGTGGTGGCTGCGGGCCAAACTGGCCGTGCGCGATGGCGATAAAAACGCGGCTGCCGCGGCGTATGCCAAGGCTGCCCAGGCCTTCCCGCAGAACGAGTCGTGGGGTGAGCGACGCACGCCGGACTGGGACTTCGAAACGCTTCAACCTAAATGCCGGGTCGAGGGGGAAAGCGCGATCCTGGCGTTGCAACGCGGGGATTACCTGCAAGCGTTTGATCAGCTTTATCGCAGTAAAGATATCTACTGGTTCGACGCCGCCACGGTCGCCGAGCGGGTGTTGACCGTCGATGAGCTCAAGCAATACGTCAACACTCAAGTGCCGTCGCCGCCCCCTCTGACTCAACAGGATCGCGATAACTACGTGCAGTTACCGGTGGCGGCGAAACTGCGCAATTTGCTCGGGCGGCGCTTGCTGCGCGAAGAGCGGTACGACGAAGCGCCAGCCTATTTCGATAACGCCGATTTGCAGGCCAAGGCCAAGTGGTACGGACAGTTGCGCCACGACGCCGAATCAAAATGGTGGCCGACCAAACGGGCATTCGCTTATTACCATGCCGCGACACTGGCCCGTTTCGACGGAATGGAGTTGTTGGGCTACGAGCTGTCCCCGGATTACGCCACCTTCGGCGGCAATTACAGTCTCGAAAGCGCGGAACTCAAGGTCGGGCCGCTGATGGCCGAGGGTGAAGTGCAGCGCCAGCAAGCCACCGTGGCGCAGCCCGATGAGCGTTTCCACTACCGTTTTGTCGCCACGGCTTTGGCAAGCAAGGCCGCGGATCATCTGCCCCACAGCAGTCAGGCGTTTGCTTCGGTGCTGTGCAAGGCTTCGTCGTGGGGCACCAGCCTGCAAGAGCAAAGCGCGTTCTACCGTCGTTATGTCGAGGAAGGCCCGTATGTGGTCTGGGCCGGCGATTTTGGTCATCAATGCCAGGATCCGGACTTTCAGAGCGCCGACAAGCGCTATGTGACCCAGGTCACCGACGCCGCGCGCTCGCAGCTGCGGCCTTACAAAACACCGTTGCAGATTGGCGGTGTGATAGCGGTCATGGCAGCGGCGCTGTTGTTGATCAACCGCCGCCGCAAGACGAGGTAAGGCTCAAGCCTGTTGCACAAAGGTTAGCCGCACGGCGAAGCCGATCAGCAGACTGCCAAACAGCCACTGTTGCAGGCGCTGGGCCGAAGGACTGCGTTGCAGCCAACGGCCAAGCGCTGCGCCGGTCAGTGCGTAAGCGCTGTCAAACAACAGCCCAACGCCAACCAACACCACGCCCAGGGTCGCAAATTGCGCGAGCACTGGCCCGGCGTGTGGATCGATGAACTGCGGGAGCAGCACCGAGCAGAACAGCAACGCCTTGGGGTTGAGCAGGTTGGTCAGCAAACCGCGCTGGATCGCTGTACGCCAGCGAGGTTTCTCGTTGGCGGCGTCTGCTCCGTTCAAGTTCGGCAGCATTGTGGTTCGCAGGCATTGAATGCCGATCCATAGCAGATACGCGGCCCCGGCCAGGCGTACCACGTCGAACGTCCAGGGCGCAGCCTTGAACAGTGCCGCCAGCCCCAACGCTGCCAACGCCACATGGCACCCCCGGGCCACACCCAGCCCCACCGCAGCCGCCAGCGCCGCGCCTTTGCCCTGACGGGCACCGGTCTGCAACAACAGGATCATGTCCGGGCCCGGCAACAGATAGACCACCGCCAGCGCCATGAAAAACACCCAGAGTCCTGCCACGTTGCACCCCATTCGTTGTCGATTCGGTACGGCCAGTCTAGGGCTGAAGGGCAGGGCAGGTGGTTGCGTAGTTCGCTTCTAAAATGCTTATGGTTGGCATAACCTGCCACTCAATTGTGGGAAAACCATCAGGATCTGCCAAACCATGAAACTCGACGCCTACGACCGCAAGATTCTCGCAGCGCTGCAACGGGACGGTCGCCTGAGCAATGTGCAACTGGCTGACGAGATCGGTCTGTCCGCCTCGCCTTGTTTGCGCCGGGTACGGATGCTCGAAGAAGCTGGGGTGATACGCGGTTACCAGGCCAATCTGGATCGCGACGAAGTAGGGCTTGGGCTGACCGTATTTGTCGGGGTCAAGGTCGAACGGCACAACGATGAACAGGCCGAATCCTTTCGCCTGGCCGTGACCGCGTTGCCTGAGGTGATTTCGGCCTTTCTGGTGTCAGGGGAATCGGATTTTCTGCTGCAAGTGGTGGTGCCGGACCTGCGCGCCTATGACCGTTTCCTCACGGGGCGTTTGCTGAAATTGCCGGGTGTCAGTGACATCCGCAGCAACTTTGCGATTCATACGGTGAAGACACCGGGGGCGTTGCCGTTGGAGCATTTACCACTGTAGATCGCGAAGATGGGTTAACCCAATACTACGCAGTGGTCAGAACTTAAAAGGGGAATTGATTAATCCTTGTGGATAAACTAGCCTTGTGTTTTATATATGTGAAACTCTCTAATCATGAATTTTGAAAATATTCGTTACTATTTTACATTACTTCTTTTGGTGCTTGGGACCAATGGCCTTTACGCGGCAGCTATTGTGTGGGTAATAAGATACTTCATACCCATGGAGGGCATGATTTTACATATTGCTTATATAGTTACTTATATTATTCTTTGCTCTTTCTGGTTTTGTTTTTTGGTCAAAAAGTTACGTGGAGTAATTTGATTTAAATGGCGCATAGCGCCTTGTGTCTATTCGGATTTTTCTTTAGAAAGCATTGAATTTAATGTGATGTAGTCAACAAGAGCCTCGAAAAATAGAGCTACCTTTCCTGTTTGTATGTACGCCCTTTCATAATTTATCGGGTCATGCCTGAACAGCTGCACTGAGTCGGGCTTGCGTACTAGTCTAAAAATACCAACACCAGACAATAGTAAGTCCATAGAGCCATAGAGCATATCTCCCTCGTATTTTCCTCCCCGAGCGTCTTGATAAATGCGCCGCACGGGTCCCTGTACGCCAGGTGCTTCAGATCCGTTGTAAATATTGCCAAAGCCTTCATAGATATTATTGGCGCCATGCGCAATAAACATTCCACCCAATGGCGCGGCCCATCCACCTGAGCCTACAGTCACCGCTACACCTACCTCAACTTGCATGGCACCAGCGACCACACCAATGCCATTTTGAGCATAAAAAATCGCCTTGGAAGACAGCTCTGCATATTCACTTGTTATCGATTGCACTCCCTCCCATGCAGTGATGAGCCCTTCATCAACGGCCTTGATAACTTCGTTGGCATAAGAAGAAACCATCGAGCTGAATTGAAGCTGCGTAATACCGTCATGAAAATGTGTAGCGCCTACTGTGCAACCTAATGCAACCAGGTCCGTAGCGGCTTTGGTGACGTCATGGATATCACATGACGTCTCATTCATCTTCGTTTCCCCATGTGCTATAGGCACTTGTACCCGCTTGGATGTGCGTCCAACTAATATCTCGATAACGAATGGACACCAGCTCTTGCGGCTCCGCGTCAGACATATGAATGGCGTGGAGGATTTGAAGATTTACATTCGCAATACGGCCGCCCGTTATTTTCACCGAATAATATTTATCCTGGCCGCCAGCAGGAGAGGTGCGATAAAAATCAATCTTGCATTCTACTTCTTCACCCTCAGCCAGAGCACTGGCTAGCAGTGGCGAAGATTTATCAATGTTTTTGGTGATGGCAATAGGCATGTGTTTGCCTCGCCCACCTGACGTACTGCCATCACTGCCCGTTAACATGGTATGGGCGTAAGCCAACACCATGATTTCGTCTTCATGTCCAAACTGGCATTTGTTACCGATAGAGTCTTGGCTGGAACAGCCGGAAGAAATCAGACCCTGCTTTTTACCGGAAATGGTCATGTAGCTATGACTCGCCATGCCTTCACTCCTTGTGCTCAGAATGGGGGGGAGTTTATGGCAAAGGAGGTAGCTACTTATGTAGGTCGTTTCTGAAAATGCCTGTATTTCTTGAAAAAATAAATCGTGTAATTCATCACTCTTTCGTTTGGCACAACCAAGGCTGTGCCATTTACTTTTGAGTTTCCATGCTTACATCTGCGTCGCCATCCCTTCCACATTCATCGCCGCCTGGCGCAAGGCCTCGGAGCGGGTCGGGTGTGGATGGCAGGTCAGGGCAATGTCTTCGGCAGAGGCGCTGAACTCCATGGCCACGCAATATTCGCCAATCATTTCGCTGACGCTTGGTCCCACAAGGTGCACGCCGAGAATCTCGTCGGTGCGCTCATCGGCCAGCACTTTGGCGAAGCCTTCGGTTTCGTGATTGATCTTTGCCCGGCTGTTGGCGGTAAAGGGAAACTTGCCGACCTTGTACGCACGACCTTCAGCCTTCAGTTGTTCTTCGGTCTTGCCGACGCTGGCCAGTTCGGGTTTGGTGTAGATCACGTTGGGGATCAGGTCGTAGTTGACCTCGGCCGCCTTGCCGACAATTTGCTCGATGCAGACCATGGCCTCGTCCTCGGCCTTGTGGGCAAGCATCGGCCCGGACGTCACGTCGCCGATCACCCAGACGCCAGCCGCTTCGGTGCGATGGCCCTTGTTGGCAAGCATGCCGCGTTTATCCGTGGCCAGGCCGACGTTTTCCAGCCCCAGGCCTTGGGTATAAGGCCGGCGTCCGATAGACACCAGCACGTAATCCGCTTCAATCGTTTCGGCCGTGCCACCGGCGGCGGGCTCGACGCTGAGCTGAACGCCGGTCGCCGAGGTTGTGGCGCTGGTGACTTTGGAACTCAATTTGAAGTTGATGCCCTGTTTACTCAACGAGCGTTGCAGGGTTTTGCCTGCTTCACTGTCCACACCGGGGCAGATCCGGTCGAGAAACTCGATCACCGTCACCTGAGCTCCCAAACGCCGCCACACAGAACCCAGCTCCAGACCGATCACCCCGGCGCCGATCACCACCAGATGCTTGGGTACTTCGGTCAGCGACAACGCGCCCGTTGAATCGAGGATGCGTTTGTTGTCGATGTCCACACCGGGCAGGGGAGTGGGCTCGGAACCGGTGGCGATGATGATGTTTTTGGTGTTCAGTTCGGTCTTGCCGCCCTGGCTGTCGGTCACCGTCACTTTGCCGGGCCCGTCGATGTGGCCCCAGCCCTTGACCCAATGGACTTTGTTTTTGCGAAACAGAAACTCGATGCCCTTGGTCAACCCGGCAACGCTTTCATCCTTTTGCTTCATCATCTGCGCGAGGTTGAGTGTGGGTTTGACTTCAATCCCCAGGTTGGCGAATTCCGCGCCCATGGCGGCGTCGTAGAGTTCGGAGGCGTGCAGCAACGCTTTTGATGGCATGCAACCGACGTTCAGGCAGGTGCCGCCGAGCGTGGCGCGTCCTTCTACGCAAACCGCTCTGAGGCTCAACTGACCGGCGCGGATCGCCGCGTTATAACCACCGGGGCCTCCGCCCAGAATCACGACGTCATAGATGCTCATGGTGTACTCCTGGAGTGAATCGGATCGGAATGGGTAAAACGTAGTCCTTGGGTAAAATTACGAACGTAATATGTGCGTTCCGCAGCATTTCGGTCAAGGCTTCAGCCAAGCGACAGGTCGAGCGCCTTTAGATACAGCATTTAAGAACGGAAATTTCACGGCTTTCGTTATACCGTAACGTATTGCGATATGAGCAACGATAAACACTGGGGTGGTATGCAAGTCGATCTCGATGTCGATGGGACGCAAGTAGCCGGGCTGCCGCGTTTCCAGCAGGCGGTTTTTCAAGGGCGACGATTGCGTCAGTTCGCAATCGGTCTGGGCGCTCTTGCGGCGACAGGTTGGTTGCTGGCGTTTTTCGTCGGGCTGTTTGCGCCGCAGTCGCTCTGGCCAGCATTGCTGGTCAATCAGAGCGCCGGTTTGCTGGTGCTGGTCGCCGGTTTGCAATCGGCCTGGTGGGTGACGCAGTGGCGCGCGCGGGCGTTGAACCCGGTCGTGCAGGTCGTCGTTGCTGACGAAGTCGTTGCCCCGGTGGGCTGGTACGAACGGCTGCTGGATCGGCTCAGCCAGCGATGGCTGCGAATGCTGGTGCAGATCGGCGCCCCGACACTGTGGCTCGCGGGTTGGTCGCTGTTGACGTTATTGAGCATCGAACAAGTCTGGAACCTTGGACTGCCGTCGACCGCACTGGGATTGTCGGCCAGTGTCGGTGCGGCGCTGTCCTTGTTGCTGGCCTTCGGTTTGCTGGTGCTGGAGCGTCAACTCGCGCAAGAAAACGTCGCGCAATGGCCCGAAGCTGCGTCGTTGGCGCAGCTCACACGGGTGGCGATCATTTGTCTGGTGCTTAGCGCTTTGTGCCTGTTGTTGGGTAGCGAAACCTCGGTATGGCCGGCGCGTCTGGCGGTGCTGATTGGCTTGCTGCCAGGGTTGGTCGCCGCCGAGCTGCTGTTGCGCGCCCTGCTGTCGTTGTTCAGTCCGCAGCGCGAACAACTCGAACCTGCCTTGCTGGCGCGCAGCTTCGTCGCCGACATGCTGCGCTGGCCGCCGCAACCTTTGTTGGCGTTGCAGCACGAATTGCACAACCGCTTCGGCATCGACCTGCGACAGATCTGGGCCTTCACCTACATGCGTCGGGCATTTCTGCCGGTGCTGGCCGTGGTCTCGATTGTGGGTTGGTCACTCACCGGCATTCACGAAATCCCCATGCAAGGGCGAGGCATCTACGAGCGATTCGGCAAACCGGTGGAGGTATTCGGTCCTGGTTTGCACGCAGGTTTGCCCTGGCCGCTGGGCCGAGTGTTGAGCGTCGAGAACGGTGTGGTCCACGAGTTGGCCACCAGTGTTGGCGACACCCCGGCGCCGGTCGTGGCGGAACCCGCCGAAGGCCCGGCGCCGGCGATTGCCAATCGCTTGTGGGACGCCAGCCATGTGAACGACAAATCCCAAGTCATTGCCAGCAGCCGAGCCGACAAGCAGAGCTTCCAGATCGTCAACATGGACGTGCGTTTCGTCTACCGCATCGGCCTGAGCGATCAAGCGGCGTTGGCCGCAACCTACAACAGCGCTGATGTCCCGACACTGATCCGCAGCACCGCCAGCCGAATTCTGGTCCACGATTTCGCCTCGCGAACCCTCGACGGTTTGCTCGGCGAAGACAGGGTAGGGCTCGCCGAAGAGATTGGTCGGGCGGTACAGGCTGACTTGCAGAAACTCGATAGCGGCGTGGAAATTCTCGCCACCGTGGTCGAGGCGATTCATCCGCCGGCCGGTGCCGCCAATGCCTATCACGGCGTTCAGGCTGCGCAGATTGGCGCCCAGGCATTGATTTCCCGCGAGCGCGGTGCGGCGGCGGAAGCCACCAACCAGGCGCAATTGCAGGCCAGCATCGCTCGCGATCAAGCGACCGCCAGCGCTCGTGAAATCAACGCTACTGCTCAAGCGGCGGATCTGCGGTTCAGCGCCGAGCAAAAAGCCTACGCCAGCGCTGGCCAGGCCTTCGTGCTGGAGCAGTACTTCAGCCAACTGTCCCAGGGCCTGGCCAATGCCAGATTGCTGGTGCTCGATCATCGTCTGGGCGGCAGCAGTAACGCGCCGACCATCGACTTACGTACGTTCACGCTGCCGGCTGACCCTGCGCCGGCGCGTAAAACCGCTCAGCCAGGAGCTGCCAATTGAGCCAGTCGCACACTCACGATCACGACGACCACACTGGCCACGATCACGGCCATGGCGGACATCATCACGGACATCACCACCACGGTGATCCCCAAGAAGCTGGCCCGTTCCCATGGCGGCGAATGGGCTGGGCAGCGTTGCTGGTGGCGTTCGCCATCGCGGCAGCGAGCCTGGTGCAAGTACGCTCGGGGGAGGCGACGGTGATCACCCGTTTCGGTAATCCGTCGCGAGTACTGCTGGAGCCGGGTCTTGGCTGGCGTTGGCCTGCTCCTTTTGAAGCGGCGATTCCTGTCGATCTGCGACTGCGCACAACCTCGAGTGGTTTACAGGATGTGGGTACGCGGGACGGTTTGCGCATCATCGTTCAGGCTTACGTGGCCTGGCAGGTTCAGGGCGATCCGGACAACGTGCAACGCTTCATGCGTGCCGTACAGAATCAGCCAGACGAAGCAGCGCGGCAGATTCGTACGTTTGTGGGTTCGGCTCTGGAAACCACGGCCAGCAGTTTTGATCTGGCTAACCTGGTGAACACCGACGCCAACCAAGTACACATCGCTGATTTTGAAGCGCAACTGCGTCAGCAAATTGATCAGCAGCTGCTAACGACTTATGGCGTGCGGGTGCTGCAAGTCGGTATCGAGCGTCTGACTTTGCCGTCGGTAACCCTCACCGCTACGGTCGATCGCATGCGTGCCGAGCGTGAAACAATCGCCACCGAACGCACGGCGATCGGTAAGCGCGAAGCGGCGCAAATCCGTTCCGCTGCTGAGCGTGATGCGCGCATCGTGCAGGCCGACGCCACGGTAAAAGCGGCGGACATCGAAGCACAATCGCGCGTCGAAGCCGCGCAGATTTATGGCCGCGCCTACGCTGGATCGCCACAGCTCTACAACCTTCTGCGCTCCCTCGATACGCTAGGCACGATCGTCACGCCCGGCACCAAACTGATTCTGCGTACCGATGCCGCGCCGTTCCGGGTGTTGGTTGACGGTCCGCCGACCCTTGAGAACAAGTCCGGGTCGCAGCCATGAAATTAGTTCCACGTGGAACAAATGAGTTAAGCAGTCCCTGGATTCAGGCGGGGCGATTGGCTTTTTTGGCCCTTTACGCCGTGACAGTGCTCGCCGCTTTGGTGTGGGCGTTTTCCAATGTGCGGCAGATCGATCCGCAAAATCGCGCGGTGGTTTTGCACTTTGGCGCGCTGGATCGCATCCAGAATGCTGGCCTGCTATTGGCTTGGCCACGTCCGTTTGAGCAGGTGATTTTATTGCCTGCGGCGGATCGGGTGATTGAGCGTCGGGTGGAAAATCTGCTGCGCACAGATGTCGCGTTGCAGGCAGACCGGGCAGCGAGTTTCGCCACACCGATCAGCGATGCACTCGCCGGCTCCGGTTATTTGCTCACCGGTGACGCGGGCGTGGTGCAACTGGATGTGCGTGTTTTCTACAAAGTCACCGAGCCGTACGCCTTCGTTCTTCAAGGCGAACATGTGTTGCCGGCATTGGATCGATTGGTGACTCGCAGCGCAGTGACCCTGACTGCCGCACGAGATCTGGACACTATTCTGGTTGCCCGACCGGAGCTGATCGGCGCCGATAGTCAGGCTGCTGAACGCCGCGAACGGTTGCGCGGTGATCTGGTGCAAGCCATCAATCAGCGCCTGGCGGACCTGACCGCGAACGGGCAGGGGTTAGGCATTGAAGTGACGCGGGTCGACGTGCAATCGAGTCTGCCCGGGCCAGCGGTCAACGCCTTCAACGCTGTTCTGACCGCCAGTCAACAAGCCGACAAAGCCGTAGCCAATGCGCGGACTGAAGCCGAGAAACTGACTCAGACTGCCAACGAACAAGCCGATCGCACGCTGCAAGTCGCTCACGCCCAAGCGAGCGAGCGTCTGGCCAAAGCCTCGGCGGACACGGCCACGGTATTGAGCCTGGCCAAGGCGCAACAACAGGGCACCGACCCGCAAATGCTGCTGCGCATCTACCGCGAGCGGATGCCGAAGATTCTCGGTCAGGCCGGCTCGGTGACCACGGTCAACCCGAAAGACGATTCCCGCCTGATCATTCAGGGAGCTGCTCAATGACCACCCAAACCGCCGCCGCACCGAGCATGTTGTCCTCGGCTGAACAACGCAGCGCCGCACGTCAATTGACCTTGGCCATGCTCGCATTGGGCCTGCTCGCACTCGGTCTGACCTGGCGCTGGTTGTCGCCGGAGCAGACGGGCGTCAGTCAATTGCTGCTGGGCTTTGCTTCGTTATTGGTGGCCGTGCCGGTGATGCGTTCAGCCTGGTACAGCCTGCGTTATCCGAGCCTGCACGGGATCACTGATCAATTGATCGCCCTGGCCATGCTGGGGGCGTGGGCCACGGGTGATCTGCTGACCGCGGCGTTGCTGCCGATCATCATGATCTTCGGCCACGTGCTGGAAGAGCGCAGTGTGATCGGCTCGCAGGAGGCGATTCGCGCCCTCGGCAAACTGACGCGCAGCCATGCGCGCAAAGTTCAGGCCGATGGCTCCATCGTCGAAGTCGATAACGGCACACTCAAGGCCGGCGACCTCGTCGAGGTGCGCGCGGGTGATCGGGTGCCGGCGGATGGTCGGGTGTTGTCCGGTCAGGCGAGCCTGGACACCGCTTCGATTACTGGCGAATCGGTGCCGATGGAGGCGGGCGTCGGCATGCAAGTCTTCGGCGGTGCGATCAACCTCGACGGTCTGCTGCGCATCGAAGTGACCCGTACCGGCAATGAGTCGACCCTCGGCAAAGTCATTGCGCTGATGCAAAGTGCCGAGCGTTCCAAACCACCGATCACGCGTTTGCTGGAACGCTACGCCGGCAGCTACATGGTGCTGGTGTTGCTGCTGGCCGCCGTGACCTGGTTCGTCACTAACGATGCTCAGGCCATGCTCGCGGTGTTGGTGGCGGCCTGTCCTTGCGCGCTGGTGTTGTCCGCGCCGGCCACGGCGATTGCCGGCGTGGCGGTGGCGGCTCGTCACGGGATTCTGATTCGCAGCTCCGCGTTCCTCGAAGAGTTGGCAGACCTCACCTCACTGGTGGTCGACAAGACCGGAACCCTGACCTTCGGCACCTTGCGTTTGCAATCCATCGACAGTCCGCTCGAGGATCGCAGCCACGTCCTTAAACTCGCTGCCAGTCTCGGTTCTGCCAGCAGTCATCCGGTCAGCCGCGCGCTCGCCGGGTTGGTCACCCAGGAACATTTTCTGCTGCTCTCCGACATCCACGAGCGTCAGGGGCTGGGTGTGGTGGCGATGACGGAGCAGGGTGAGGCGGCGCTCGGTCGTCCGGAGTTGTTCGCGCAGTTGGGTATCGCCACTTCAAGTGTCCCCGACCACGATGGCCCGATTGCCGGGCTGGCGCTCAACGGTGAATTCCTCGCCTGGCTGTTGCTGGCCGACAGCGTCAAACCTGAAGCTCGATTTGCGTTGAGCGAGCTACGCGAATTGGGGTTGGGCCGGCAGTTGCTGCTGACAGGTGATCGGCAAAGCGTCGCGCGCACACTGGCGCAGGATGTCGGGATCAGCGACGTTGAAGCTCAAGCCTTGCCCGAGGACAAACTCAATCGCGTGCTGAAGGAAATCGGCAGCGGCTTCCGGCCGATGGTCGTGGGAGATGGGATCAACGATTCGCTGGCGCTCAAGGCCGGTGTGGTCGGCGTGGCCATGGGCGCGGGCGGGGCGGACATCGCGCTGGCCTCGGCCGATATCGTCCTGATCGGCAGCGACCTGCGTCGGCTCGGCACGTGTGTGCGCTTGAGTCGCCAATGCCGGCACACGTTGCAAGTTAACGTGATCATCGGTCTGGGCTGGACGCTGGCGATTGTAGCCTTCGCCGCCTTCGGTTGGCTTGGCGCTGCGGGGGCGATGATTGCTGCGTTGTTGCACAACTTCAGCACGTTGCTGGTGTTGGGGAACGCTGGGCGTTTACTGCGTTTTCAGGAACCATTGCTCAAGCTTGAGGATGAGGATTGAGTACGCCGGGTGAATGCTCTAAACAGCGCGATCACGGTCGATTTCAAGTTTTCAGAACTGTGCGATGAATTCGTAGTCATCTAGGGTGAGGGCAATCACTTTTGTGAATTCGCGACGGTGGGTTCGAGCGTTACGAACTATAGAAAAGGGCTATTAATTCGATAGCCAGCTATTTTTCAAGGATGGACTACCCTCACATCAGACGTCTGAAACAAGAGGGTCTATCCATGCTCGCGCACCTTCCTCCGGCCTTACAGAATCTGCAGTTACCGCTACGCCTGCGACTCTGGGACGGCCATGAATTCAATCTGGGGCCGACGCCCAGCGTCACTATTGTGGTCAAGGACCCACAAATGGTTACCCAGTTCACTCACCCAAGCCTGGACGCGCTCGGAGCGGCCTTTGTCGAAGGTAAACTTGAGCTGGAAGGCTCCATCAGCGACGTGATCCGCGTCTGCGATGAGTGGAGCCAGGCGTTGCTCGGCGATCAAGACAGTCAGCCAGTGCGCACCGCTCACGACAAAGAAGCCGACGCCAAGGCGATTTCCTACCACTACGACCTTTCCAACGCGTTTTATCAGCTGTGGCTCGACAGTGACATGGCGTATTCCTGCGCCTATTTCGAGACCGGCAGTGAAACCCTTGAACAGGCCCAACAAGCCAAGTTCCGCCACCTGTGCCGCAAGCTGCGGCTGCAACCAGGGGAATATCTGCTGGATGTCGGCTGCGGTTGGGGCGGACTGGCACGGTATGCGGCTCGGGAGTTTGGCGCGAAGGTGTTCGGGATCACACTCAGTAAAGAGCAACTGGCACTTGCCCGTGAACGGGTGACTGGCGAAGGCCTGGACGATCTGGTCGAACTGCAACTGCTCGACTACCGCGACCTGCCTCAGGACGGTCGCTTCGACAAAGTGGTCAGCGTCGGCATGTTTGAACACGTTGGCCACGCCAATCTGGCCGAGTACTGCAAGACCTTGTTCGGTGCGGTGAAGGAGGGTGGCCTGGTAATGAACCACGGGATCACCGCCAAACGCATCGACGGCCGTCCGGTGGGGCGCGGTGCCGGCGAATTCATCGAGAGGTATGTGTTCCCCAATGGCGAGCTGCCGCATTTGTCGATGATCTCTGCCGAGATCAGCGAAGCAGGGCTGGAGATCGTCGACGTCGAGAGTCTGCGCCTGCATTACGCGCGTACCCTGGACCACTGGAGCGAACGCCTGGAAGACAATCTGGAAGCGGCTTCCAGGCTGGTACCAGAGCAGGCTCTGCGTATCTGGCGGCTTTACCTGGCGGGATGCGCTTATGCGTTCGCCAAGGGTTGGATCAATCTGCACCAGATTCTCGCGGTAAAAGCCCACCCCGATGGCAGCCATGAACTGCCATGGACGCGCGACGATATCTACAATCCTTAAAGTATCGGTGAAATAAGCCGGGCGACCCGCATGCCGACCTGTTGCAGGCGGTGGGTCTCCCGGCTTTCTTCTTTGGCGATCTCGTGAGCCTGGGCAAAGTCATCGTTGAGCATCTGTTCTACTTCGGCGGCAAACGCGCTGTCGACCGTCAACAACATCACTTCAAAATTCAGCCGGAACGAGCGGTTGTCCAGATTGGCACTGCCAATGGCGCTGATTTCGCTGTCGATCAACACCACTTTCTGATGCAGGAATCCCGGCTCATAGCGGAACACCCGCACGCCAGCGCGCACGGCTTCGAAGGCATACAGGCTGGAGGCGGCGTAGACGATTCGGTGGTCCGGTCGTGAGGGCAGCAGCAGCCGCACATCCACACCTCGCAGAACCGCCAGCCTTAACGCAGCGAACACGGCTTCGTCGGGGATGAAATACGGGCTGGTGATCCACACCCGCTCGGTTGCCGCATGGATGGCTTCGACGAAGAATAACGAACAGGTTTCGTAGGAATCCGCCGGACCGCTGGCGAGTAATTGGCAGAGCACGCCGTCGTCCGGGTAAACGTCCGGTAGGATCAGCGGCGGCAATGAGCGGGCAGCCCAAAACCAGTCTTCAGCAAACGATTCCTGCATGCAGGCCACCACCGGACCGCGTACTTGCACATGGGTATCGCGCCACGGGGCGAGGGGTGGTTTCTCGCCCATGTACTCGTCGCCGACGTTGTGCCCACCGACGAAACCCAGTACTCCATCGACCACCACAATCTTGCGGTGGTTGCGGAAGTTGACCTGGAAGCGGTTGAGCCAGCCGCTGCGGGTGGCAAAGGCTTTGACCTCGACGCCGGCATCGCGCAGCGGCTGAACGTAACTGTGAGGCAGGGAATGGCTGCCGATGCGGTCGTACAATAAATAAACCGCCACGCCTTCGGCGGCTTTCTGCAGCAGCAAGGCTTGCAGGCGTTGGCCAAGGCGATCGTCGTGGATGATGAAAAACTGAATCAGCACCGCTTCCTTCGCGTTGCTGATGGCTTCAAAAATGGCATTGAACGTGGCCTGGCCGTCGATCAGCAAACGCACTTCGTTGTTCGCCAGGCACGGCATTCGCCCCAGTTTCGGCATGGCCCTCAAGGACGCGTAAGCATTTGAGGCGCGAGCGGTCAGCGCCTCTTCTACCCAAGGGCGCCAGTTGAGCTCGGAGATTGCCTTGCGCATTTCTTCGTTGGCCTGGCGCCGAGCCTTGATGTAGCCATCGAAGGTACTGCGGCCGAAGACTAGATAGGGGATGAGCGTGAGGTAGGGAATAAACAGCAACGACAGGGCCCAGGCGATCGATCCCTGGGCGGTCCGGACGGTGAGCACGGCGTGGATGGCAGCGATCAGGCCCAGGGTGTGAAGCAGTGCAATCATGTAGCCGAAAATATGCGGTCCAAAGTAATCCATGGGGCAGCCTTGCTCCTGAAGATTCAATGCTTAACAGACCATGTTCCGTGCAGAATGTCGCTATTTAATTGGCCCATGAACCGAAGCCACTCGCTGACGTCTAACGGCCACTACTGATCAGGAGTTACTCGATGAACGTTCGTCTGCTGGGTTTGGCCATGGCTATTGGTTTGTCACTTCCTGTGGCCGCTCAGGCGCAGATGTTGCAGCCCGGTTTGTGGGAAATGACCACAAGCAACATGAAGGTCGATGACCAGAATCTCCCGGATTTGCAGCTGATCCTTGGCCAGTTACAAAGCCAGATGACCCCTCAACAGCGCGCGCAGCTCGAAAAGCAGGGCATCACCATGGGCGGCAAAGGGATTCGGGCTTGTCTGACTCCGGAGCAGGTGAAGACAGACAATATTCCGCTGACCGATCCACAGTCGGGCTGCAAGCAGGAAATCACCGACCGCACCGGGAATCAGTGGAAATTCCGCTTCAGCTGTCCGAAAGCGCAGGGCACCGGTGTTGCCACTTTCCTCAGTGATCGTGAGTTCACCACTAAGGTTAACGGCACCTTCAATGCCACCGGCATTCAGCAGAAGGGCAGCCTCGATAGCCGCGCCGTGTGGTTGGGGCAGGATTGCGGGACCGTTAAGCCAAGAGCTTAAAAACTCGCCAGCAGGCCCGCGCCCTTACATGACTGTGTGGGAGCGGGCCTGATTCAACCACTCACACACCCTCTCAACACCCATCCTCCCGAAGTCTTCACCTGTGCGGCTACGCACACTGACAAACCCGCCTGCTTTTTCTTTCTCCCCGATCACCACCAGATACGGCACGTGCTGACTGTGCTCGCGAATCTTTTGGCGGACTTTCTCGTGACGCAGATCCGCGCGGGCGCGCACGCCACTTCGACGCAATGCCTCGGTCACCGACTGCGCGTAATCCGCCTGGCGCTCGTCCATGCTGACGATCATGACGTGCGGCGGTGTGCGCCAGTTATCGAGCTCCTGTTGGCAGGACCAGCACGTACCGTAAATCCGTTGCGGCAACGTATCGCTGATGTGGTCGAGGGTGAACGCTTGCAACACTCTGGTCGCGGGGACATGCGGGCCAGCGGTCGTAGATTCGAAGTTCCCCAGGCGGTACAGCGGTGTCTTTCCTTGACGGCGAATCGAGTGATTGGTCGCCGCCAGAGCCTGCATGCGGGCTTCGATCAGTGGCAGGTCTGCCTGCGTTAAGGATCGCTCGACAGAAAACTCATGAAAGAACCCGTCGCCCAGCGCCGTTCCTGTGTGCAGTTGCACCTGTGGATGGAGTTGTTTAACGGCCATGGCGAGCATCAGTGCACAGGAGCGTCGCAGGATCTCCAGCCCATCGGGCTCTTGAGGGGTGACGATGCTGACCCGGGCATCGGCTTCGATCATGAACTCACAGTCCACCAGGATGCCGTCCACTCGACCTGCGACTGCTGCTTTTGCCAGCCCGGGTCCGATACTCGCGGCGAGTTCGTACACCGACAGTGGCTGGTCGTATTCACGCAATGAACCATCGCTCAGGGTGATATGAATCATGTCGGTGCTCTCGAGTGCTAGCGCATAAACCGTAGTGGTAAACCCAGGCAGTTGTCATTAAGACGTTTGTCGTGCCAGGCAATTTGCCCCGACACGATCGTGGTGCTGACGCTGTGTCGAAAACGCTGCCGGGCAAAAGGTGTCCAGCCGCATTGAGACAGGATCGGCTGCTGGGAAACGGCGACGCCACCGGGTTCCGGTTTGATCAGAACGAGGTCGGCCCAATAGCCTTCGCGCAGATAACCGCGGTCGGGAATGGCGAACAGATCGGCGACCCGGTGACTGGTCTTGGCCACGAGTGTAGTGATCGGCAACACTTCATCCGCGACCAGTTCCAGCAACGCGGGCAGGGCGTGTTGCACCAACGGCAAACCGGAAGGTGCCTGACTGTACGGCCGCTGTTTTTCGGCCCAGGTGTGGGGCGCATGATCGCTGCCGATCACGTCGAGCCTATGGCTCAGCAATGCTTCGCGCAAGGCGTCGCGGTCGGACTGGGTTTTGATCGCCGGGTTGCACTTGATCAGGTTGCCGAGGCTCGGGTAATCCCGGTCATCGAACAGCAAGTGGTGCAGGCAGACTTCAGCGGTGATGCGTTTCTGGGCGAGCGGCTTGTCTTCGAACAACGCCAGTTCGCGGGCGGTGGTCAGGTGCAGAACATGCAGTCGGGTGCCGTGACGCCTGGCCAGGTCCACGGCCATAGAGGAAGAGCGAAAGCAGGCCTCGGCGTTGCGGATCAGCGGGTGGGCCGCAGCAGGAATGTGTTCACCGAACAAGTCACGCAGGTTCGCGGCATTGGCGTCGATGCTGGGCGTGTGTTCGCAGTGGGCCAATAAAAGGGTCGGCACCTCGGCGAATAGCCGCTCCAGAATCTTTGGGTCATCGACCAGCATGTTGCCGGTCGAGGCGCCCATGAACACTTTGACGCCGGCAACTTCACAGGGATTTAGCCTGGCGACGGTGTCGAGATTGTCGTTGCTCACGCCGAAATGAAAGCCGTAATTGGCGACGGAGCTTATCGCCGCTCGGCGCTTTTTGTCGGCCAGTGCGCTGAGGGTCAGGGTCGCCGGATTAGTGTTGGGCATGTCCATGAAGCTGGTGATGCCACCGGCCACCGCCGCCCGCGATTCGGTGTAGAAGCTACCTTTGTCTGGCGAACCTGGATCACGGAAGTGCACTTGGTCGTCGATCATTCCGGGCAGCAGCCATTGCCCTTGTGCATCGATTTCCACGTCGGCATTTTCACCGTGGATGCTGCTGGCGATCTTCACGATTCGCCCGTTGCTCACCAACAGATCACCGTCAAACTCACGGCCTTCATTCACCAGTCGGGCATTGCGAATCAGCACGCTGCTCATGGTCAGAACTCGTTCTGCAGGGCTTTGTAGCCGCGTACCAGGTCGACGTTGGTACGCGCCACGTCCTCGGAAAACTCCGAGGCGCTGACGCTCACCGGTGGGAACTGCGACAGATCAGTCTTCGGGCCGATGCGGGTGGTGGAGGGCACATAGAAGTCTTCGGGCAGGTCGCGACCGTCGACTACCGAGTTGTGCCGCACCACGCAGCCGTCACCGACTGCGCAGTTGAACAGCACGCTGTTGAACCCGATAAACACCCGGTCGCCAACCTTGCACGGACCATGAACGATCGAGCGGTGGGCGATGGAACTGAACTCGCCGATGGTCACTGCCGCGCCGGACTTGGAGTGGATCACCACGCCATCCTGGATGTTCGAGTTGGCGCCGATGGTGATCGGTTCCATCTCGCCTGAGGCATCCACTTCGTCGGCACGAATCACCGCGTAAGGACCGACGAAGACGTTCTCGCCGATCACCACTTTGCCGCAGATGATGGCGGTTTTATCCACGTAGGCAGATTCGGCTATCACCGGCAAATCACCGGAAGGATTCTTGCGGATCATGGCTTGCTCAACGCCTCGTACAAGGTGTTGAGGTTGTACTCGAACAACCCGACGAAGGTGCTGGCCGGCCCGCTGGCCGCGAGCGCATCGGAGTACAACGTGCCACCGATGTGCGCGCCGCTTTCATCGGCAATCTGCTTGAGCAGGCGTGCATCCTTGATGTTTTCCATGAACACCGCTTTGACCTTGGCCTGGCGAATCTGGGTGATCAGTGCAGCGACTTCCGCGGCTGACGGTTCGCGCTCAGTGGACAGACCTTGAGGGGCCATGAAGTCGATGCCATAAGCCTGACCGAGATAACCGAAGGCGTCATGGGACGTCACGATTTTGCGATTGCCCGGTGGCAGCGAACTGAGTTTGACCTTGGCTTCGGCAAGCAGCGCGTAGATCTGTTTCAGGTAGGCCTGACTGTTGCGTTCGTAGTCGTTTTTATTCGTCGGGTCGGCGGCGATCAACGCCTTGGTGATGTTGCTGATATACAGCTCAGCGTTCGCCAGATTGTGCCAGGCATGCGGGTCGGGAATCGTCTCGCCATCTTCATCCAGGGAGCGCGGGATGACGCCGCGACTCGCGCTGATCACCGGCGCTTTGGTCTCGGTGCTGGTCACCAGACGGTCCAGCCAAGGCTCGAAACCCAAGCCGTTTTTGATGATGAGTTTGGCTTTGAGCAACGCCTTGGCATCGTCAGGTGTCGGCTCGTACGTGTGAGCATCGGCATCCGCGCCGACCATGTTGGTGATCTGGATATGGTCGCCGCCGACTTGATGGGTCATGTCGGCGAGGATGCTGAAACTGGTGACTACCTGAAGTTTTTCCGCAGCAGACAGCGACATCGACAGCAGCAAACTGAACAGCACGAGTAGAACGCGCATCGGGTAACACCTCATTGGGATGTGAGCAAAGGCGGGCGGCGCAGCAAACCGTGCACCGGTCCGAACACCACGGACAGCAGATACAAACCGCCAGCCACCAGCACGATCGCCGGGCCGCTGGGCAGCGAGTAGTAGAACGACAGCAACAGTCCGAGCCACACCGAGAGGCAGCCGAGCAGGGCGGCGATGGCCATTAACGTCGGCAAGCGACGACTCCAGAAGCGCGACGCGGCGGCGGGCAACATCATCAAACCGACCACCATCAGCGCACCGATGGCTTGAAAACCGATCACCAGATTCAGCACCACCAGGGTTAGAAATACGCCGTGAGCCAGGGGACCAAGTCGGCTGACGGTTTGCAGAAAGAGTGGGTCGAGGGTGTCTAGCAACAGCGGTTTGTAGATGAAGGCCATGGCGATCAGGCTGAAGCCGGAGACCCAGAGCATGCCCGTCAACGTCGGGCCATCGACCGCCAGCGCCGAGCCAAACAACAGGTGCAACAGGTCCAGACGTTTGCCGGCGATGCCGAGGATCAGCACACCGCAGGCAAGTGAGATCGGGTAGATCGCGGCGAGGCTGGCGTCTTCCCGCAGGCCGGTGCGACGGGTGATCCAGGCGGCGAGTCCGGCCATGCCGAGACCGGCACCGAGGCCGCCGACGGTCAGCGCCGGCAGACTCAATCCGGCAAACCAGAAGCCCAAAGCGGCCCCCGGCAGAATGCCGTGAGCCACCGCGTCGCCGATCAGGCTCATCCGTCGCAGGATCAGAAACACGCCCAACGGTGCGGTGCTGCATGCCAGAACCAACCCGCCGAGAAGTGCTCGACGCATGAACACGAACTCTTGGAACGGTTGCCAAAGATGAGCGGTCGCGAGCATCAGGCCACCCGCGTATGGGGTTGTTGATGGATCAGGTCAACGCTCGACCCGAGGACGCAGCCGGTGCTTTTGATCAGCAACGTTTGAGGAATGTGTTGGCGAACGGCGGCCAGGTCATGGCAGACGATCACTTGGGTTCGGCCTTCGGCATGCCAGGCGTGAATGTGTTTCCAGAGCAGCGCTTGGCCGAGCTCGTCGAGGGCGGCGTGGGGTTCGTCGAGCAAGAGCAATGGTGCGTCGGCGAGGCTCAAGCGGGCGAGCAGGGCACGCTGTAGTTCGCCGCCGGACAAGGCCATCAACGGGCGCTGTTCCAGTCCGCTCAGACACCAGTTTTCCAGCACAGCTTTGAGGCGTTGTCTGCGTATCTCGGGAGACTGCGTGCTACCCCAGAAACCGGCGGCCACTAACTCTTGCAAGCTGATGGGGAATTGGCGATCCAGGTGTTGTTGCTGAGGCAGGAACGAGAGGCTGCCCTTGCGTGGAACATCCAGGATGACTTTGCCGGTCAGCGGTTTTTGCAAACCAGCGATGACTTTCAGCAGGCTGCTTTTACCCGAACCGTTCGCACCGATTACGGCGGTCAGACTTCCTTTGGCCAGTTTGAAATCCACGGATGGAGTCAGTGGCTGGCCGGGGGCACCCCAACGCAAGGCTTGGCAATGAATCATGCGGCCTCCCAATTCCAGCGGCTTTCGGCGACGGCATCGTGGGCGTGAAGGCTTTCCGCGTGGACGACTCGTATGTGGAAGGCGTTGATGCCGGGGGAGCGTTTCAGGGCCAGGTTCAAACGTCGTGCGGCGTCTTCGCAGAACATCAGGTTCTGACCGTTGGCCAGCGCGAAGGCTTGTTCGTCGGCGCGTTTTACAGCGGTTTGTACGGCGGTGCCGAGGGCCGCTTCAGCGTCGTTGATGATCGCGATCAGCGGCAAGTCATCCAAGAAGTCATCCAGTCGAAGCCGCAATTCAGCATTGCTCCGTTGGCTGTGAGGCGTTGCAACGATGCCTTTTGTGGAGCCGAGCCAAGCCAACACATCGGCGTGTTGCAACGGCTTATTGGCAAAGTCATCGACGAATTGCTGCTGAATCAGCTGCCGGGAAAGCGCAGCCGAACACGGACAAGTCGAGGAATAAGGCACGTCGATTTTTAGTTCCACGTGGAACATCGCGTTTTTCAGACGTGCTTCGATGCTCACTGGATAGGTTTTCCAGCCGGCCAATGGACTGACCAGCGCCGGTCTTTTGAGCAGTAAATCGGTGTGGATTTTTAAGTACGCGCTGTTGGACAGTCCTTCATGCGACTGGAGAAAACTTTGCAAAACTTTCCGCAACAAGGCGGGCGTCAGGTTTTCTCGCTCGAGCATTTCCAGCGCCAAGTACAGCCGCGACATATGAATACCGCGCGCCTCTCCATCGTCGAGGCTAACGCCCGCGTCGGCTTTCGCACTCAGCCGTTGACCATCGAACAAAACAGGAAGAGCAATGCCGCACATGCCCACCCAGTCGAGTGGCAGGGCTTGGCGTGAGGCCTGCGCGGCGATATCCGGCAGAGTCAGCGCATTCATGAGCAGGTCCATCGTGGGAGTCGATTCTGTATGTTATGTTATTACATTAAAATCAACCATGCCTTTTTCATGAACAGGCTTTCATCATGCACAGACGTCAGTTGTTGAACTTGATCCTGGCCAGCGCGGCCTTCGCTTTACCGTTTGGCGTCTCGGCCACACAGATTCGCAATGCGCGGCTCTGGCGTTCGGATGACAAGTTGCGATTGGTGTTCGATCTGAGCGGGCCGGTGCAATACAAGACGTTTTCCCTGAGCGCTCCCGAACGGCTGATCATCGATCTGAGTGGCGCCAACCTCAGTGGCGACTTCAGTCAGTTGGCGCTCAGCAACACAGTGATTCGTTCGATCCGCTCTGGGCCCTTCGGCCAGGGCGATACGCGAATCGTCCTCGACCTCAGCGGCCCAGTGCAGCTCGCCAGTTTTTTGCTGCCACCGCAGGACGGTCAGGGCCATCGACTGGTACTCGATCTGAAGACGGCTGCGCCGTTACAAATGGCGGCTGCGCCCGAGCCGACCGTCGACAAGGCTCACCCCAAGCGCGACATCATCGTGGTGGTCGACCCAGGTCACGGCGGCAAAGACCCCGGTGCGGTCGGCGCCAAAGGTGAGCGTGAGAAAGACGTAGTGCTGTCCATCGCCCAGCTGTTGGCCAAACGGCTGAAACGCGAGAAGGGCTTCGACGTGAAACTGGTGCGCAACGACGACTTCTTCGTCCCGTTGCGCAAGCGTGTGGAGATCGCTCGCAAGCACAACGCCGACATGTTCATCTCGGTGCATGCGGACGCGGCACCACGTCTGACGGCGTCAGGCGCGTCGGTCTACTGCCTGTCCGAGGGTGGAGCAACCTCGGCGACGGCGCGTTTCATGGCGCAACGTGAGAACGGCGCAGACCTGCTGGGCGCTACCAGCCTGCTCAATCTCAAGGATAAGGACCCGATGCTTGCCGGGGTGATTCTCGACATGTCGATGAACGCGACCCTCGCCGCCAGTCTGCAGTTGGGCAGCACGGTGCTCGGCAGTCTGGCGGGCATCACCACATTGCATCAGAAGCGCGTGGAACAAGCGGGATTTGCGGTGCTGAAGTCGCCGGATGTGCCGTCGATCCTGGTGGAAACCGGCTTCATCTCCAACGCTCGCGACAGTCAGCGACTGGTCACCGCGCGCCACCAGCAGGCCGTAGCCGATGGCTTGTTCGAAGGATTACAGCGCTATTTCCAGAAAAATCCGCCGGTAAACAGTTACATCGCCTGGCAGCAAGAGCAGAAAAAATCCCAGGCCTAACACCCTGTAATTCGGCTACAGGTGAACTTGCCACTGCTGCCACCGGAGCTGGAAAACCGATTGATCGTGGTCCAGCCGACGCGACGGTTGTAGCCGACCCAGGCCTCGCCATCGGAAGCGAGCCCAGTGAAGAACGTGAGTTGTCCGTAGCGACTGTTGGTCTGCACCCAATGGCGTTTTCCGGCCGCTTCGAAGCCCCGCAGATAGATCGTGCTTCCGACGGTGTTGACGCTGTAGGCGTTGCCGTCGCCATCCACGCAGGCCAGCAGATTGGCGCTTCGGGTGCATTTGGCCAGGCTCGGGATTTGTGCCCAGGCATCGACAGCGACCAGCAGCGAAAAGCTCATCAGCGTTATTATCAGGGCTACACGCATAGGATTTCTCACGGACCGAACGGGCTTGAGCATCGTGCCTTTTGTCATCGTGGACAAGAGGAGAGTGGCTTGATTGTGTTGTTATACTATAACATCAGCTTAAGCCCGACACTGCGACCGGGCATCTCTGTGAGGAATACCTGATGCCCAATCGTCTCCCCGTCACCGTCCTGTCGGGCTTTCTCGGCGCTGGCAAAAGCACGCTGCTCAACTACGTGCTGCGCAATCGCGACAACCTGCGCGTCGCCGTGATCGTCAATGATATGAGCGAAATCAACATCGATGGCGGCGAAGTCCAGCGCGATGTCAGCCTGAATCGCGCGGAAGAAAAACTGGTGGAGATGAGCAACGGCTGCATTTGCTGCACCTTGCGCGAAGACTTGCTGGAAGAGGTGAGCAAACTCGCCAAGGAGGGTCGCTTTGATTATTTATTGATCGAATCCACCGGCATTTCCGAGCCGCTGCCCGTGGCGGAAACCTTCACCTTCCGCGATGAAGAAGGGCAGAGCCTGGCCGACATCGCCCGACTCGACACCATGGTCACCGTGGTCGATGGTATGAACTTCCTGCTCGACTATCAGGCCGCCGAAAGCCTCGCATCCCGTGGTGAAACCTTGGGCGAGGAAGACGAACGCTCGATCACCGACCTGTTGATCGAGCAGATCGAATTCGCCGACGTGATTCTGATCAGCAAGATCGACTTGATCAGCAGCAGCGAACGCCAGGAGCTGATCGCGATCCTTGAGCGGCTTAACGCTCAAGCGGAAATCATCCCGATGGTCATGGGTGAAATTCCCTTGGCGAAGATCCTCAATACCGGCCGTTTCGACTTCGAAAAGGCCGCTCAGGCGCCGGGCTGGTTACAGGAACTACGTGGCGAACACGTGCCCGAAACCGAGGAATACGGCATTGCCTCGACAGCCTACCGAGCCCGCCGACCGTTTCATCCGCAGCGCTTTTTCAGCTTCATCGACCGCCCGTGGGTGAACGGCAAACTGCTGCGCTCCAAGGGCTTCTTCTGGCTGGCCAGCAAGCACATGGACGCCGGTAGTTGGTCCCAGGCCGGCGGATTGATGCGCCATGGTTTCGCCGGACGCTGGTGGCGTTTCGTGCCGAAAACCCAGTGGCCGCAGGACGAAGAAAGCACCGCCGGGATCATGGAAAACTGGACCGCAACCACTGGCGATTGCCGCCAGGAACTGGTGTTCATCGGCCAGAACATCGACTTCGCGCAACTCACCAGCGAACTCGACAATTGCCTGCTGACCGACGATGAAATGGCGTTAGGCGTCGAGGGCTGGCGACTACTGCCAGATCCATTTGGCCCGTGGCACGAAGAGGCGGCAGCCTGATGTTGGCGCCCAGTCTGAAACTGCGGCCGATCATTCATCAGGTTCAAGGTGAGACGCCGCAAGCGCTCCCCCGAATACTGGATGACGGCGTAAACCTCGCCGTTTGGCAGCGCCAACTGCCGGCACACATCGCTGATTTCGGGAGTTTGCTGCTGTCCCTGAACGAGCCGTTGGCCGAGTCGCTGGTCCTGGAACTGCCCAGCGATGACACCGAACCCAATCTTCATGGATTAGCCTCAGGTTTCAGTGATCTCGAAGGTTACGAAGGTTTCATCGCCGACGTTTCCTGGCTGGTCAGTGCTTTCGCCTGTTTGCTGGGCGCCAAGCGTGTCGGCCTGCGCCTGCGGGTCCTGGACAAGGCCATGTGCCCGCGTTTCCACGTCGATCATGTGCCGGTGCGGTTGATCACCACGTATTGCGGGATCGGCAGCCAGTGGCTGAAGGAAGGTGCGATGGATCGCCGACAACTGGGTAAAGCCGAAGCCGAACCCCAGGACGGTCCGCTGATCGAGCAGATCGTCAGCGGCGAAGTCGCGTTGCTCAAAGGCGAGAAATGGCATGGCAACGAAGGCTTCGGCCTTATTCACCGCTCGCCACAGCTGGCGTCCGGTGAGCGGCGGCTGATCCTGACGCTCGATTGGCTGAGCTAGCGGCTCACGGTTTGAGCCAGGTTCCCTGGCTCTGGGCTTCGCAAAACGGCTTCAAATACGCCGCATCCGTGGCTACGCCGTAATAGTGAATATCCTGCCGGTAAGGCATATTGGCGACTTGGGCGTTGCTGCATACGCCAAACGCGCCGGTGGGGCATTGGTCGACGTACTGCACTTCGACTTTCTGGCCAGGAAGGTTCGGCTGGCAGAAACCATCGGCGAATAGCTTTTCCGGTATGTTGCGGTTCTGCTGGCAGACTTTCACGTCGAGTCGCGCAGCCGTGCTATGTACTACGCAAGCCTGGGCCAGCGCGTCACCGGACATGAGCGCCAAGAGCACCGACAACCCCATCAACCGCATCGTTTACCTCCTCAGAACACATCAACCATGTTGCAGAATATTCCCACGCACGTCATTGCTGGCCCCTTGGGTGCCGGCAAGACCAGTCTGATCAAGCACCTGCTGGCGCAGCGGCCGGCGAATGAGCGTTGGGCGGTGCTGATCAACGAGTTCGGCCAGATCGGCCTCGACGCGGCGTTGCTGACCCGGGATGCCGATGGTATCGCACTGGGTGAAGTGGCCGGGGGCTGTTTGTGTTGCGTGAATGGTGCGCCGTTTCAGATCGGTCTCGGGCGTTTGCTGCGTAAGGCGCGGCCGGATCGGCTGTTTATCGAGCCCTCCGGGCTGGGGCATCCGGCGCAATTGCTCAGGCAGTTGAGTGAGGCGCCGTGGCAAGGCGTGTTGGCTGTTCAACCCTGCGTGCTGGTGCTGGACGCCCAGGCACTTGCTGCCGGCAAACCGCTGCCGGTGGCGCAACAGGAAGCGCTGAAGAGCGCCGGGTTGTTGCTGATGAATAAAGCCGAAAATATTGACGATACTGATCGCCAGCGAATCGCCGCACAGTTGCCGGCGCGTCCGTTGTACTGGACGCAGCAAGCCGCGTTGCCATTGAGTGAGTTACCAGGGCTTGGGGTTCAGGCTGTAGCGGGTGTGGATAACTTCGTTGCGCCCAAAGGATTGGCGCAGTTGCCGGCCATCTGGACCGATCCTGCGCTGCCAATTTGCTTGAGCCAGGAACAGGAGGGCGGCTGGAGCGTTGGGTGGCGCTGGCATCCGAGTCAGGCTTTCGATGCGACGCTCGTTGGTCGTTGGCTTGAAAGCCTTGCCTGGCGGCGGGCGAAGCTGGTTATCCACAGCGTCGACGGGTGGGTTTCGGCGAATGTGCTGGATAATTCGGTGCTGGACTGGCAGCCCAGCGAATGGCGGCGTGATTCGCGCATCGAGCTGATTTTCAGCGAGCCGCAGGATGTTGATTCATTGCAAAGAGAGCTAGCCGACTGTCTGTCGAGCGCGACTTAAATCAAGGACGCCATTTAGTGTGTTCTTGCCGCCACTGACTCATCTCGATCACCTCGGCGCGCGGTTTCACTGCATCGGTCACCGCAGGTGTGTCGTCGAACGGCATCGGGTAGGGCGCCAGCTCAATCTGCGCACTGTGGGCGCCGAACTGGGTGATGGTGCCGTTGTGACGGCTTTCACCGGTCACGGTGAATTCGAAGTTATACACACGGGCGAGGCGCCGCCGGCCGTTGGCGTCTTTAATGAACGCAATCTTCTTCAAGGCCACGTTGCCGTCCAGCAGCTCGATTCCGAGCTTTGTGCAATGCAGCTTGACCCGCTCCAGCGCGCGCTCGCGCAAGCCATGGTTGTGCCATACCCACGCGCCACCGGTGGCAAGCAGCATCAGGACGAAGATATTTCCAAGGGTCAGCATCAACACGTTGCTCCAACAAGATAGTGTCAGCTTAACTGCGTCACCGGTCTGTCGTACAGGCTGCGTTTAGTCGCATACTGCGCGGCTTGAATTTCAATCGTTTGACGGAAAACTCACCGCATGAAACGTACGCCCCATCTGCTCGCCATCCAGTCCCACGTGGTGTTCGGCCACGCTGGCAACAGCGCCGCGGTTTTCCCGATGCAGCGGGTCGGGGTGAATGTCTGGCCGCTCAATACGGTGCAGTTCTCCAACCACACCCAGTACGGCCAGTGGGCCGGTGAAGTACTGGCACCGCATCAGATTCCCGACCTGGTCGAAGGCATCGCGGCGATTGGCGAGCTGGGCAACTGCGACGCCGTATTGTCCGGCTATCTCGGCAGTGCCGCTCAGGGCCGGGCGATCCTGACAGGTGTGGCGCGGATCAAGTCGATGAATCCCAAGGCTCTGTATCTGTGTGACCCGGTGATGGGCCATCCGGAGAAGGGTTGCAGCGTGCCCGCGGAAGTCAGCGATTTCCTGCTGGAGGAGGCGGCTGCCGTGGCGGACTTCATGTGCCCCAACCAGCTGGAGCTGGACAGCTTTTCGGGGCGCAAGCCGCAATCGTTGTTCGATTGCCTGGCCATGGCGCGAGCGCTGCTGGTGCGTGGTCCGAAGGCTGTGCTGGTCAAGCATCTGGACTATCCCGGTAAACCGGCGGATGTTTTCGAGATGTTGCTGGTGACGGCCGAAGACAGCTGGCATCTGCGCCGTCCGCTGCTGGCGTTCCCTCGTCAGCCGGTGGGCGTCGGCGACCTGACCTCTGGACTGTTTCTGGCTCGCGTACTGTTGGGCGATAGCCTGGTGGCGGCTTTTGAATTCGCTGCGTCGGCGGTGCATGAAGTGCTGCTGGAAACCCAGGCTTGCTCCAGCTATGAGCTGGAACTGGTACGGGCTCAGGACCGGATTGCCCACCCGCGGGTGCGGTTCGAAGCGACGGCGATCAGTCTCTGAATGGCGTAGACCCCATCGCGAGCAAGCTCGCTCCCACACTGATCTTCAGTGGACACAGAAATTGTGTCTGTCGTAGATCACTTGTGGGAGCGAGCTTGCTCGCGATGACTCACTCAAGAACCACATCAAACTGACTGAACAGTTCAGGCGTCGCCCTTGATGTCCTGATAACGCTTTTCCAGTTCCTGACGAATCTGCCGACGTTGCTGGGCCTGCATGAAGCGGCGTTTGTCTTCGCTGTTCTGCGGTTGCAGTGGCGGGACAACAGCCGGTTTGCGGTCGTCATCCACCGCGACCATGGTGAAGAAGCAACTGTTGGTGTGGCGCACCGAGCGCTCGCGGATGTTTTCGGTCACCACCTTGATGCCCACCTCCATGGAAGTGTTGCCGGTGTAATTGACCGAGGCCAGAAAGGTCACCAGTTCGCCGACATGGATCGGCTCGCGGAAAATCACCTGGTCCACCGACAGGGTCACCACGTAGCGGCCGGCATAACGGCTGGCACAGGCGTAGGCCACTTCGTCGAGGTATTTGAGCAAGGTACCGCCGTGGACATTGCCAGAGAAGTTGGCCATGTCGGGGGTCATCAATACCGTCATCGACAGTTGTGCGTTTCCGGGTTCCATAGCGTTCTCACGGTTCAAGGCAGAATTTCGGGAGGGCGGCACCTCTGCGGGTGCCTTGTCAGCTTTTTCAAACCAACAGTTATCGGGACGCCGGGCGGGTGGCTGCCGTCACGCCCGGATCGATCTGTTTCCATATATTGCACCGCCTTTGCAGCGGAAGTCGTGGTGTTAACCTCCAAAAGTCCCCCTTAAGGAGCCCCACACCATGCACGCCATCAGTTTCATTCAAGATCTGGCAGTGATCATGTTGATCGCGGGTGTGGTGACCGTGCTGTTTCATCGCTTCAAACAACCGGTGGTACTCGGCTACATCGTCGCCGGCTTCATCATCGGCCCGCACACCCCGCCGTTCAGCCTGATCCACGATGAAGACACCATCAAAACCCTCGCCGAACTCGGGGTGATTTTCCTGATGTTCTGCCTGGGCCTGGAGTTCAGCCTGCGCAAGCTGTTCAAGGTCGGTGCCACGGCCTTCATTGCGGCGTTCCTGGAAATCGTGCTGATGATCTGGATCGGCTACGAGATCGGTCGCTGGTTCGACTGGAATACCATGGACTCGCTGTTCCTCGGCGCAATCCTGGCGATTTCCTCAACCACCATCATCGTCAAGGCGCTCAACGATCTGAAGATGAAGAACGAGCGCTTTGCGCAGCTGATTTTCGGCGTGCTGATCGTTGAAGACATCCTTGGCATCGGCATCATCGCCTTGCTGTCGAGCATCGCGGTCAGCGGCACGGTCAGTTCCGGCGAAGTGTTTTCCACCGTCGGCAAGCTCTCGCTGTTCATGATCGTCGCACTGGTCATCGGCATCCTGCTGGTGCCGCGATTGCTGGCCTACGTGGCGAAGTTTGAAAGCAATGAAATGCTGCTGATCACCGTGTTGGGGCTGTGTTTCGGCTTCTGTTTACTGGTGGTCAAACTTGAGTACAGCATGGTGCTCGGCGCCTTCCTGATTGGCGCGATCATGGCTGAATCCCGGCAATTGCTGAAAATCGAGCGTTTGATCGAACCGGTTCGCGACCTGTTCAGTGCGATCTTCTTTGTCGCCATTGGGCTGATGCTCGATCCGATGATCCTGCTGCAATACGCGTGGCCGATTGCGGTGATCACCGTGGCCGTGGTGCTGGGCAAGATGTTGTCTTGCGGTCTTGGCGCCTTTATCGCTGGCAATGATGGACGCACCTCACTTCGCGTCGGGATGGGGCTTTCGCAGATTGGCGAATTTTCTTTCATCATCGCGGCGCTGGGCATGACGTTGCAGGTCACCAGCAACTTCCTTTACCCGGTCGCCGTAGCCGTCTCGGTGATCACCACGTTGCTGACGCCTTACCTGATCCGCGCGGCTGATCCGCTGTCGATCAAGCTTGCCACGGTGGTGCCGAAGCGACTGGGCAGGGTATTGGGGATGTACGGCGAATGGCTGCGCAGCATCCAGCCTCAGGGCGAGGGCGCGCTGTTGGCGTCGATGATTCGGCGGATTCTGTTGCAGGTGGGCGTCAATCTGGCGCTGGTGATTGCGATCTTCTTCTCGGGCGCTTATTTCGCCGAGCGCATGTCCGCTTACCTGCAAGACTGGATCAGCGACCCGAGCTGGCAGAAAGCGTTGATTTGGGGCGGGGCGTTGCTGTTGTCGCTACCGTTTCTGATCGCCGCTTATCGCAAGCTCAAGGCGCTTTCGATGCTGTTGGCGGAGATGGGCGTGAAGCCGGAGATGGCTGGCCGCCACACGCAGCGAGTGCGTCGGGTGATCGCCGAAGTGATCCCGATCCTCTCGCTGCTGGTGATTTTCCTGCTGCTGGCAGCCTTGTCGGCCAGTATTCTGCCGACCAACAAGTTGCTGGTGCTGATCGTCGTCGTCGCAGCCGCTGTAGCGGCGCTGCTCTGGCGCTGGTTCATCCGCGTGCACACACGGATGCAGGTGGCGTTGCTCGAAACATTGGACAACCACAAGGACTCGTCCGGGCATTAACCCTGTGGCGCGTCAAACGTCTTAGCTCTCCAGCCAGACGTCCCGCGCCCAGTGCCACACCGATTCCCAGGTTTCTTCGGCAATCAGCTCTTCTTCGGCCAGCCACAACACCACGGTGCCGTCTTCTTCGACCAGGTAGTAGTTGTCACCGTCCTGACAGATCGGAATCATGCTGCGATCAACACCCGCATCCCAGGCGTTGGCGGCAACGTCCGGCAGGTAGGTGTGGGATTGCGGGTCGGTAACGGTTACCGGCTCCAGGCTGCCGTAGACGACGTCGCTGACGGTCAGCAAAAATTCTCTGAAGACAAACGGGATGTCGATGAACAGCTGTTCTTCGATTTCCACCAGTTGATCTTCGTCGGGCAACTCCAAGGGGACCGGTACCGGTTCGTTGGCTTCACGCAGTTGTTCGATGATTTCTTCCACGTCCGGGATCCTCTTGCTTGATGGCGCGGTTTAGTTGGGGCGGTTTATACAGTAGCTCGCTATAGATGCAACCGCGAAATAGAAAACCCCAGCCGAGGCTGGGGTTTTTATTACAGCATGCTTAACGCGGGAGGGATCAGCCGTTCTGGCGGATACCGGCGACCAGCCAAGGCTGGTTCTCGCCCTGCGGACGTTCCATGTTCCAGCTTTCGCTGAACACTTCGCCCTGGTCGAAACGCGAGGTCTTCGACACACCGGTGAAGGTCAGGGTGGCGATGGTCTTGTCGGCACGATCATCCACGCCGTCCAGTTGAACATTGAGGTTATCAATGTAGGTGGACTGGAAACCGTCGCCCAGATCGGCACGTTCGCGCTTGAGGAACTCCAGCAGTTGCGGAGTCACGAACTCGGCGATCTTGTCCATTTCATTGGCGTCCCAGTGTTGCTGCAGGGACTGGAAGTGGTTGCGGGCCGCTTCAATGAAGTTCTTTTCATTGAACCAGGCCGGAGCGTTGATCACCGGACGAGCGGCAACCGGTGCTGCCGAACCGCCGAAGATCGAACCCATGGCCGCTGGCTTCTGCTCGAACACTTCACGCTGCATCGGTGCGCCAGCTGGAGCCATGTGCTCCTGCTGCTTGCGACGACGAGCGGCGATGAAACGGAAGATCAGGAAGGCGATGACGGCCATGATCAGGATGTCGAAGATCTGCATGCCCTGGAAGCCGCCGCCCATGAACATGGAGGCCAACAGGCCACCGGCAGCGATACCGGCCAGAGGGCCGAGCCAGCGCGAAGCACCGCCGGCCTTGGCGGCAACGCCCGCGGCACCGGCCGCGCCGGCAGTGGCAGCAGCACCGCCTACGCCAGGAGAAGAAGGAGCCATTTGGCTGGTCTGGTGAGTCGGCGCAGCGCCGGAGCTCTTGCCGCCACCAAAGCGCTTGGCGTTGGCGTCGAGGCTCATCGTCAGGCCGATGCACAACGCCATGGCGATGCTAAGAAAACGTTTCATAAAGGGAATTCCCATTTGTGGATGGCACGCGCGCCATGTTGCACAGCTGAAGTGTTACTGGCTAGCGGCAGAGTGTTTCGGGCTTTTGCCTGACAGGTTGTGTTCAGCTTCAATCAGCGCAGTAAGGCCTGTTAACTTTGGTTTGTAGGACGAGTGGATTAGTTCTGTAGGAAGGGTGTCTAGCGTCGCAGCGCCAGCATGACCACACCGGCCGTTATCAGGCCGATTCCGCCCCATTGGCGCAGGTCGAGTTTTTCGCCCAGCAGGATCACGCCGAGCACCGCCACCAGCACCACGCTGAGCTTGTCCACCGGAGCGACCAGCGAGGCCGGCCCCAGTTTCAGTGCGCGGAAGTAGCAGATCCACGAGGCACCGGTGGCCAGTCCCGACAGCAGCAGGAACAGGTAGCTCCTGGCAGAGATCGATCCTAATGACTGATATTGGCCCGTGGCGTACAAAATCAAGGCCAGGCTGACCAAAACCACCACGGTACGCAGTAGGGTGGCGAAGTCGGAGTTGACGTTTTCGATACCGATTTTGGCGAAGATCGCGGTCATGGCTGCAAATGCCGCTGACAACAGGGCCCAGAATGTCCAGGAAGAAAAGAAGCCTGAGCCCATTATTTCGCGCCTTTACAGATAACCAGGTGAGGTAGGTTCAACACAAAGCCCTGTGGGAGCGAGCCTGCTCGCGATAGCCACGCCTCGGTTTATCAGGCAAACCGCGGTGCTTCCATTCGCGAGCAGGCTCGCTCCCACAGAAAAGCTAATTAGATAGCTATTAAATAGCTTCGAGCTTCGCGTAACCCAGCATCAGCCACTTGCTGCCTTCGCTGAAGTTCACCTGCACCCGAGCCTGAGCCCCGGCACCTTCGAAGTTCAGGATCACGCCGTCGCCGAACACCGAATGCCGTACGGCCTGGCCGAGGCTGAACCCGGTGTCCGGGATTTCGCTACCGCCAAACAGGCTGCTGGAGCTCTGCTGCTGACCACCGCCGAACGGACGGCTGACGCTGTTGGACAGCCGCACTTCCTGGATCAGGCCTTTCGGCACTTCACGTACGAAACGCGACACCTTGTTGTAGGTCTCGCTGCCGTACAGGCGTCGGGTTTCAGCATAGGTCATCACCAGGTTCTGCATCGCCCGGGTGATACCGACGTAGGCCAAACGGCGCTCCTCTTCAAGACGACCCGGTTCTTCAAGGCTCATCTTGTGCGGGAACAGACCTTCTTCCATGCCCACCAGGAACACGTAAGGGAATTCCAGACCCTTGGCGCTGTGCAAAGTCATCAACTGAATGCTGTCTTCGTGCTCGTCAGCCTGAGTGTCCCCGGCCTCCAGCGACGCGTGACCGAGGAACGCCGCCAATGGCGTCAGGTCTTCGTCTTCTTCAGCGTTTTCGAAGTTGCGCGCGGCGCTGACCAGTTCCTCAAGGTTTTCTACCCGGGCCTGGCCTTTCTCGCCTTTTTCCGCTTCGTGGTAGGCGATCAGCCCCGACTGCTCGATGACGGTCTGGGTCATCAGATGCAGCGGCATTTCCATGCACTTGGCGGCGAGGTTCTCGATCAGCTCAATAAATGCGCCCAGCGCGCCGGCCGCGCGACCGGTCAGGCCTTTATTAGCCACCAGCAGACGCATGGCTTCCCACATCGACACATCGCTGTGACGGGCATGGTCGCGGATCGCTTCAACGGTTTTCTCACCGATACCACGGGCCGGGACGTTGATCACCCGCTCCAGCGCTGCGTCGTTGCCGCGACCTTCCAGCAAGCGCAGGTAGGCCATGGCGTTTTTGATTTCTGCCCGTTCGAAGAAGCGCTGACCGCCATAGATGCGGTACGGAATGCGCTCACGCAGCAAGGCTTCTTCTAAAACGCGTGATTGGGCGTTGGAGCGGTACAAAATCGCGATATCGCTGCGGGCCAAGCCGGTTTTCAGCGCGCTTTCGATGGTTTCCACCACGTAGCGTGCTTCATCGTGTTCGTTGAACGCAGCGTACAGATTGATCGCTTCGCCTTCGCCGCCGTCGGTCCACAGCTCTTTGCCCATGCGCCCGGTATTGTTGGCGATCAGGGCGTTGGCCGCTTTGAGGATGCCGGCGGTGGAGCGGTAGTTCTGCTCCAGACGAATGGTTTCAGCATCCGGGAAATCATCGGAGTACTGATAGATGTTCTCGATTTTCGCGCCGCGCCAGCCATAGATCGACTGATCGTCGTCGCCGACCACCATCAGGCTGTCGCCGCCCTTGGCCAGCAGACGCAACCAGGCGTACTGCACGGCGTTGGTGTCTTGGAACTCGTCCACCAAAATGTGCCGGAAGCGTTTCTGATAGTGCGCCAGCAGGCCCGGATGATCGCGCCATAGATCGAGGGCGCGCAGCAGCAATTCGGAGAAGTCGATCACGCCAGCGCGCAGGCACGCAGCCTCATAGGCTTCATAAATGCTGCGCATGGTTGCCAGGAACAGATCACCGCTGGCTTGAATATGTTGCGGACGCAGACCTTCGTCTTTCTGCCCGTTGATGAACCATTGGGCCTGACGGGCCGGCCAGCGTTGCTCGTCCAGGCCCAGCTCGCGGATCACCCGCTTGACCAGCCGTTGCTGGTCGTCGCTGTCGAGAATCTGGAAAGTCTGGCTCAGGCCGGCTTCCTGCCAGTGCGCCCGCAACAAGCGGTGCGCCAGGCCGTGGAAGGTGCCGACCCACATGCCGGCCGGGTTGATACCCATCAGCTGCTCGATGCGATGACGCATCTCGGCAGCGGCCTTATTGGTGAAGGTCACCGACAGGATGGAGTGGGGCGAGGCGTTTTCGACCTGGATCAACCAGGCGATGCGGTGCACCAGCACTCGGGTTTTACCGGAACCAGCACCGGCCAGGACCAACTGACGACCCACGCGGGCAGCTACGGCCTGGCGTTGGGCATCGTTGAGGGAGTTCAGCAGAAGGGAGAGATCATCGCGCATCGGGGCATTCTAGGGTGCGCCGTCACACCGGGCAAACCGAGCTTTGCATTAGCCGATGAAAGAAGCACGGATGACGACCGGTCGGTCACTGGCTGCAGGCGTTGGCGGGGCTCGCTCCAAGGCTTTTCAGCGGGTCAGGGGTGCTGCAGTTTTTGTCGATTTTATGATCTGGAGCAGTTTGGTCCGGGCATTTGCTTGTGTATGCTCCTTCGACGTTTCGGGCTCATGCTCACCATTATAAGAACAAGAACATTGCCTATGACCCTCAGCACCGACCTGTCGGGCCCCGTTGTGGAGCCCCGGGTTATCCGCAAACAGTACGCCATGGAAATGGCGGTCGAACGCACGCGTCTGCTTTATCAGGGCTCATTGCTGCCCACATTATTCATGTTGATCAATGGTCTGGTCTGCGCTGGCTTGCTTTGGAGTCCGCAGCGTTACTTCCTGGTGAGCGTCTGGCTGGTGTGGCTGTTGTCGCTGGTGGCGTTGCGGGTGATTCAAGTCGCAGCCTTCGATTCGGCGATACCCAACCGTCAGGCCCATCCGATCTGGCGCCGCATGTTTTTGCTGGGTTCGGCCATGACCGGTCTGACCCTGGCCGGCGCCGGCATTGCGCTGGTCCCCGCCGATAACTTCATGCAACAAGCCTGGGTGTTCGGCCTGATTGGTGCCGCAGCGCTTTCGGCCAGCGTGGCCTACGCGGTCAACCTGCCGGCGTTCCTGTCCTTTACCTTGCCCTGTTTGTTGCCGGCCATCGGCTATCTGTTTTGGGGCGGCGATGAACAAAGTCAGGGCTGGGGCTGGTTTGGTCTGATTTTACTGGGTGCGTTGAGTGTGGTCGCCTGGCAGGTCAATCGGCTCATCGATAGCGGACTGTTGCGGCGCTTCCAGAATCAGGCACTGATCGAGCATTTGCAGCAGGCTCAAAGCTGCAGCGACCAGCTCAATCAAAAGCTGGCCAAGGAAATCGACCAGCGCCGTCGTGCTGAAGACGAGCTACGTCAAATTCAGATCGAGTTGGAAAGCCGTGTTGCCCAGCGCAGCCTGGAGCTGGACGCTGCCAATCAGGCTCTGAGCAAGAGTGAAGCGCGTCTCGCCCTGGCGTTGAAGGCCAGTGAACTCGGGTTGTGGGACTGGAACCTGCAAACCGACGAAGTCCATCACACCCATCTTCAGGAACTGTTCGGCCTGGAGCCGGAATTCGTGACGGCGATGCTTCGCCACCTCAAGCCGCGCCTGCACCCTGATGACTTGCCGTCGCTCAAGCGTGCGCTGGTCGAGCATCTGAAAGGCCGCAGCGAGGATTACCAGATTGAGTACCGCGTGCGCCACGGCGATGGCCATTGGGTCTGGATCGAGGACCGAGGTCGAGCGGTTGAGCGCGGCGAAAATGGCCGGGTGATCCGCATGGTCGGCACCCGTCGCGACATCAGCGACAGCAAAGCTCTGGAAGAGCAACGGCAACTGGCCGCGACGGTGTTCGAAGCCGCCAGCGAAGGCATCGTGATTTTCGATCCGAATTACGCGCTGATCGCGGTCAATCAGGCCTTCAGCCGAGTCACTGGCTATGACATTGAAGACATGATCGGACGCAACGTGGTCGAGTTGCCGTGCAGCCGCGATGCCCGCCGGCACTACACGGCGATTCATCAGGCGCTGGAGCAGCACGGCAGTTGGCAGGGCGAGCTGGTAGAAACCCGCAAGAATGGCGAGTTGTATCCGCAATGGTTGCAACTGAACGCTGTGCGCGATGCTCGGGGAAATGTGAGCCATATCGTGGGCTTCTTCGCCGATCTGTCCGCTCGGCGCGAATCTGAAGAGCGCATGCGTTACCTGACGCATTACGACGAATTAACGGGCCTGGCCAACCGTTCTCTGTTCCGCGAACGGCTAAGCGAAGCTCATCAGCGGGTGCGCCAGGGCGGCTACCGCAGTCTGGCGTTGCTGCACATCAATCTGGACCGATTCAAGCTGCTCAACGACAGCCTTGGCCATGAAATCGCTGACCAGCTCTTGCAGAAAATGGCCCGGCGGCTGGTCAATGCGTTGCCTGAAGCGGACACCATCGCTCGCTTGTCCGGCGATGAGTTTGCCGTGTTGTTCAATGCCTACGGCAACCTGTCGAGCCTGGCGCGGGTGGCGACCCGACTGTCGACCAAGCTGCGTTTGCCGATCACTGTCGAGGGCCATGAACTGGTGGTTAGCGCGTCCATGGGCATCAGTATGTTGCCGGACAACGCGCGAGAAATTTCCGCGCTGGTCCATCAGTCAAATATGGCCATGCAGCACGCCAAGCACTTGGGCGGAAATAACTTCCAGTTCTACACCGACAGCCTGCAAGCCAGCACGCTGGAGCGCTTGCAGCTGGAAAATCAACTGCGTAAAGCCATCGAAGAGAAACAGTTGATGGTGTTTTACCAACCGAAGCTGTGCCTCGCCACGGGCCGGCTGAATGCCGCCGAGGCGCTGGTGCGTTGGGATCACCCGACCATGGGCCGTGTGCCGCCTGGGGACTTCATCGGTCTGGCCGAGGAAACCGGGTTGATCGGCCCGATCGGCGAGTTCGTGTTGCGTCAGGCCTGCTGGCAAGCCTGTGAGTGGCAGCGTCAGGGGCTTGAACCGATTCGAGTGTCGGTCAATCTGTCGGTGCATCAATTGCGTCAGGGCAAACTGGTCAGCCTGGTGCGTCAGGTGCTGGAGGAAACCGGTCTGGCGCCGCACTACCTCGAGCTGGAACTCACCGAAAGTCAGTTGCTGGACAGCGTCGAGCACATCATCGCGACCTTCCAGCAATTGCGTGATTTGGGCGTGAAACTGGCGATCGACGATTTCGGCACGGGTTATTCGTCCCTGAGCTACCTCAAGCGCATCCCGGTGGATTACGTGAAGATCGATCAGGCGTTTATCCGCGGTCTGGGGGAGGGCAGCGAGGATGCGGCGATCACCCGGGCAATCATTGCCATGGCGCACGGCCTGTCGCTCAAAGTGGTGGCTGAAGGGGTGGAACGGCAGGAGCAGCTAGAGTTTTTGAAAGCCGAGCACTGCGATGAAGTGCAGGGCTATCTCATCAGCCGCCCGGTCGAGGCCGATGGCCTGGCGGCGCTGTTGCGTGCGGACGAGAAACCCTTGTAAGGGCTACATGGAGCGCATGTGGCGTGAAATGGGGACATCGAGTTACGCATTGAGCAGGCAAAAAGCCGATTCATGTAGTATAACTACAAGCGTGCTACATCCCCGGCACCTGCCAATAACAAAGAGTCCAGCCCTTTGAATCTGCTGCAACACATCGCCCAGTCACGCCACCTCTTACGCAAGTCGGAGCTCAAGGTCGCCGACCACGTGCTGCTTGATCCTGCGGCGGTGATGCACAGCTCCATGGCCGACCTGGCCCACAACGTGGGCATCAGCGAACCGACCATCGTGCGGTTCTGCCGCGCCATCGGTTGCTCCGGTTTCCAGGACTTGAAGCTGAAGCTGGCACAGAGCCTGGCTGCTGGCGCGAGCTTCGGACAATTCGCGATTCATGAAGACGATTCGGTCGCTGATTACAGCCTGAAAATCTTCGATACAACTCTGCACACCTTGATGGAGGTTCGCGAGAAGCTCGATCCGGTGGAGTTGCAGCGGGCTGTGTCGCTCATGTCTCAGGCTCAGCGGGTCGAGTTCTATGGCTTTGGTGCTTCGGGCGCAGTGGCGGCCGATGCCCAGCACAAGTTCTTCCGTTTGTTGCTGACGGCGGCGGCGTATTCCGACCCGCACATGCAGGCGATGTCGGCGGTCACGTTGAAACCGACCGACGTGGCGATCTGTATTTCCCAGTCCGGGCGTTCCAAAGATTTGTTGATCACTGCCAATCTGGTGCGCGAAAGCGGCGCTTCGCTGATTACCTTGTGCCCGAGCCAGACACCGTTGGCCGAACTGTCGACCGTCAACCTGGCGATCGACGTGCACGAAGACACCGAGATCTATACGCCGCTGACCTCGCGCATCGCCCACCTGGTGGTGATCGACGTGTTGGCGATGGGCGTGGCCATGGCGCGCGGGCCGAGCCTGGTCAACCACCTCAAGAGCGTCAAGCGCAGCCTGCGCAGCTTGCGGTTGTCGCCTAAATCGGTAAAAGCGCTGGACGACTAAAGTCAAAAGATCGCAGCCTTCGGCAGCTCCTACATGGGAATGTGTACATCTGTAGGAGCTGCCGAAGGCTGCGATCTTTGCTTTTCAATGTTCACATCCCTGTAACCCGCCCGCCGCCAAACCGTCATCCCCTGCGCCTATCTTGAAACTCCCGTAATCGCCTTGGGAGACTCGAAATGGCCCAGCCCTACGAAGAACGCAACAGCGCCGCCAGAACCCGTCGTCAGCAGGAAGACCAGCGTCGCATGGAATTTCGCCGCGCTATCGAAGATCGCTGCGAACGTCGCCAACTGCTGGCCGAGATCGGTGATTTCCCTGAGCTGGAGCTCAACTACTGGCAGGCGGCACCGGCAACTTCCCGCCGAAACGCTCAACCAGCACGCTGATCTGCACCCGCTCGCTGCGAATAAACGCAAGGAACGCGTGCGCCACCGGTGACAGTCGTTTCGCCTTGGCTTGCACCAGGCACCAGCTGCGGTACAGCGGCAGCTCTTCGACCGGCAACTCGATCAATCCGCCGGTCGCCAACTCAAGGTTCAGGGCGTGACGCGTCAACAGCGCCACGCCCAGACCCGCCAGCACACATTCACGCTGGGCTTCGGCTGACGAGACTTCCTGGGTCTGGTTGAAGTGCACGCGCTTCTCTTTGAAATATTCTTCGCAAGCCAGCCGCGTCCCGGAGCCGGATTCGCGCATCAGCAGTGTGTAGGGTTCAAGATCCTGCAAGCGCAGCGGGCCCATGTGGCACAGCGGATGATCCGGTGGCGCCACGGCAACGATCGGGTTGTTGAGGAATGGCAAGAACTCCAGCCCCATGTCCTGCGGCACCATGGACATGATCACCAGGTCGTCGCGGTTGTCCGACAGTCGTCGAATGACCTGCCCGCGATTGACCACCGTCAGTTGCAGGTTCACTTCCGGATGTTGGCGCTTGAACGCGGCAAACAGGTGTGGCACGAAATACTTGGCGCTGGATTCCACCGCCAGTTTCAGCTGTCCTTGCAGCGATCCCTGCATGTCTGAAAGCTGCATGTCGAGGTTTTCCAGGCGTCCGAAAATGTCCCGGCTGGCGCGTTGAAGGGCTTCGGCCGCCTCGGTCATGTAGAGCTTTTTGCCGACGTAATCGAACAAAGGCTGACCAATCAGCTCTTCAAGTTGACGAATCTGTAGGCTCACGGCAGGTTGTGTGAGAGACATTTCATCGGCTGCGCGGCTGTAGGACCGCAAATCACAGACTTCATTAAAGATCTGCAATTGACGCAATGTCATACGCATCAAGGACTTACGCATTATCTAAGGACTCTGGTCGCAGGCTGATGAGCCAACTATAAGTCTTTGCTTATGCCTGACCCAATTATTATTCATTTTTGTTAATCCCTTGTGGGGGCTAGTGTGGGCCTGCGACTGAATCGAAACATTTGGTCACGCGTCGACCTGGTCTAGCAGGTCGTGGGTACCACCGGCTCAAGGGAACCTCCAAGTGATAAAAAAGATCCTGATCGCCAACCGTGGTGAGATTGCCGTACGAATCGTACGTGCCTGCGCCGAGATGGGCATTCGCTCGGTCGCGATCTATTCCGACGCCGACCGCCATGCGCTGCATGTGAAGCGTGCGGACGAGGCCCACAGCATCGGTGCCGAGCCACTGGCCGGCTACCTGAATGCGCGCAAGCTGGTGAATCTGGCGGTAGAAACCGGTTGCGATGCGCTGCATCCCGGCTACGGTTTCCTCTCGGAAAACGCTGAACTGGCAGATATCTGCGCCGAGCGCGGCATCAAGTTCATCGGTCCATCGGCTGAAGTGATTCGCCGCATGGGCGACAAGACTGAAGCTCGTCGCAGCATGATCAAGGCTGGCGTACCCGTCACCCCGGGGACCGAAGGCAACGTCGCGGATATCGCGGAAGCCTTGATCGAAGGCGACCGCATCGGTTATCCGGTGATGCTCAAGGCGACTTCCGGTGGTGGTGGCCGTGGTATCCGTCGCTGCGACAGCCGGGAAGAACTTGAACAAGCATTCCCGCGGGTCATTTCCGAAGCCACCAAGGCCTTCGGTTCCGCGGAAGTGTTCCTGGAAAAATGCATCGTCAATCCAAAACACATCGAAGCGCAGATCCTCGGCGACAGCTTCGGCAACGTGGTGCACCTGTTCGAGCGTGACTGCTCGATTCAGCGTCGCAACCAGAAGCTCATCGAGATCGCCCCGAGTCCGCAACTGACCCCTGAACAGCGCGCCTACATCGGCGACCTGTCGGTGCGCGCAGCCAAGGCCGTGGGTTACGAGAACGCCGGCACCGTGGAGTTCCTGCTCGCCGAGGGCGAGGTGTACTTCATGGAGATGAACACCCGGGTGCAGGTGGAACACACCATCACCGAAGAAATCACCGGCATCGACATCGTTCGCGAGCAGATTCGCATCGCTTCCGGTCTACCGCTTTCGGTGAAACAGGAAGACATCCAGCACCGCGGTTTCGCGCTGCAATTCCGGATCAACGCCGAAGACCCGAAAAACAACTTCCTGCCGAGCTTCGGCAAGATCACCCGGTACTACGCCCCCGGCGGCCCCGGCGTGCGCACCGACACGGCGATCTACACCGGTTACACCATTCCACCGTTCTACGACTCCATGTGCCTGAAACTGGTGGTCTGGGCGCTGACCTGGGAAGAGGCGATGGACCGTGGCTTGCGTGCCCTCGACGACATGCGTCTGCAAGGGGTCAAGACCACCGCCGCGTACTACCAGGAAATCTTGCGTAACCCGGAATTCCGTAGCGGCCAGTTCAACACCAGCTTCGTTGAAAGCCACCCTGAACTGACCAACTACTCGATCAAGCGCAAACCCGAAGAGCTGGCCCTGGCCATCGCCGCCGCCATCGCCGCCCACGCAGGCCTGTGAGGAATAGAACAATGAGCAAACAAATCTACGTTACCGACACAATCCTGCGCGACGCCCACCAATCGCTGCTCGCGACCCGCATGCGCACCGAAGACATGCTGCCGATCTGCGACAAGCTCGACAAAGTCGGCTACTGGTCGCTGGAAGTCTGGGGCGGCGCGACTTTCGACGCCTGCGTACGCTTCCTCAAAGAAGACCCGTGGGAGCGTCTGCGCCAACTGCGCGCGGCGTTGCCTAACACTCGCCTGCAAATGCTCCTGCGTGGCCAGAACCTGCTGGGCTACCGCCACTACAGCGACGACGTGGTCAAAGCCTTCGTCGCCAAGGCCGCGGTCAACGGCATCGACGTGTTCCGCATCTTCGACGCCATGAACGACGTGCGTAACCTGCGAGTGGCCATCGAAGCGGTGAAAGCTGCTGGCAAACACGCTCAAGGCACCATCGCTTACACCACCAGCCCGGTGCACACCATCGAGGCGTTCGTGGCGCAAGCCAAGCAGATGGAAGCCATGGGTTGCGACTCGGTGGCGATCAAGGACATGGCCGGCCTGCTGACTCCGTACGCGACCGGTGAACTGGTCAAGGCATTGAAATCCGAGCAATCGCTGCCAGTGTTCATTCACTCGCACGACACCGCTGGTTTGGCCGCGATGTGCCAACTCAAGGCCATCGAGAACGGTGCCGACCACATCGATACCGCGATCTCCAGCTTCGCCTGGGGCACCAGCCACCCGGGCACCGAGTCGATGGTTGCCGCCCTTAAAGGCAGCGAGTTCGACACCGGCCTGAACCTGGAACTGCTGCAAGAGATCGGTCTGTACTTCTACGCCGTGCGCAAGAAGTACCACCAGTTCGAAAGCGAGTTCACCGCCGTCGATACCCGCGTTCAAGTCAACCAGGTACCGGGCGGGATGATCTCCAACCTGGCCAACCAGTTGAAAGAGCAGGGCGCCCTGAACCGCATGAGCGAAGTGCTGGCCGAAATCCCGCGCGTTCGTGAAGACCTCGGCTTCCCGCCGCTGGTGACCCCGACCTCGCAGATTGTCGGCACCCAGGCGTTCTTCAACGTGCTGGCCGGCGAGCGCTACAAGACCATCACCAACGAAGTGAAGCTTTACCTGCAAGGCGGCTATGGCAAAGCGCCGGGCACCGTGAACGAAAAACTGCGTCGCCAGGCCATCGGCAGCGAAGAAGTGATCGACGTGCGTCCGGCTGACCTGCTCAAGCCGGAAATGACCAAGCTGCGTGGCGAAATCGGCACCGTGGCCAAGTCTGAAGAAGACGTGCTGACCTACGCCATGTTCCCGGACATCGGCCGCAAGTTCCTCGAAGAACGCGCCGCCGGCACCCTGACGCCGGAAGTGCTGTTGCCAATTCCCGAAGCCGGTAGCGTGGCCTCGGCCGGCGGCGAAGGCGTGCCGACCGAGTTCGTCATCGACGTCCACGGCGAAACCTACCGCGTCGACATCACCGGTGTCGGCGTCAAGGCTGAAGGCAAGCGTCACTTCTACCTGACCATCGACGGCATGCCGGAAGAAGTGGTGTTCGAACCGCTCAACGAATTCGTCAGCGGCGGCAGCAGCAAGCGCAAGCAAGCCACTGCACCGGGCCACGTCAGCACCACCATGCCGGGCAACATCGTCGACGTGCTGGTCAAGGAAGGCGACACCGTGAAAGCCGGCCAGGCCGTGCTGATCACCGAAGCGATGAAGATGGAAACCGAAGTGCAGGCGGCCATCGCCGGCAAAGTCACCGCCATCCACGTGGCCAAGGGCGACCGGGTGAACCCGGGCGAGATCCTGATCGAGATCGAAGGCTGAGTTAACAGCCTCGATACACCGCTTTAAACCTCGGGGGGGCATGTGCTCCCCTTTTTTTTCGCCCCGAATTTGTGGCCGTTAGAAACTCATTCGCCACTGACCCGTTACGCCATGGTTGCGGCTGTCTGTGCCGATCTCGCCAGTGAGGCCGACGCCCAGGGTGTGTTTTGCTGACAATCCAAGGTCCAGCCCTGCATCGACCAGCAGACTGTCACGATCCAGCGGCGCGCCGGAAACGGTGAAGTTTTTTCCGCCCGTCACCAATCGTTGGCGGGTATCGCTGTAGACGTCCCCGTAAGTGTGTTTCCAGCCGGCACTGAACCGCGGCGTCAGTTGCATGCCGTTATCCAGCGTGTTGAGCTTTGCCAGTCGCAGGCCGAATGTACTGTTCAAGTTGTTCTGCGTTTCACCTTGTACCTTCAGTGCCGCTGCGCCACCTTTTTCTGTGTAAGTGTCGCGTTGATAGCGTTGGTAGCCCAGGCTGGCAAACGGTTCGATGCTGACGTTCGCCTGGCCCAGGTTGTAACCCAATTCCGCAAAGGCCTGCTGGGTGTTGGCATCGTAACGGCCTTCGGGGCGGTCGCTGAAACCTTTGAAGGCAACCCGGCGTTTAGTGCTGCCGTCGTGGTTGCTATAGGTCGCGCCCAGGCGCAGGGACATTGGTCCGTTTTGACGCAGGGCATAAGCTCCCAAATGCCAGCTGTCGAGATCGCCGTCGAGTCCACGGCTATCCAGGCGCGTTTCGGATTTGCCGGACATTACACCGATGCGCCATTCCTCATCAATTCCCCAATCTGCGCCCAAAACCAGGCCTTGGGTGGAGTGTTTCAGAGCGTCGTAGTCGCGATCCAGCGTCCCGCCGTGACCCAATGCTTGAAGCCAGACTCGGCCATTGTCTTCGCTGCCGGCGGCCAGGCGTGGTGCATTGCGCTTGCTGGAATTGCTATAGCTACTGGCGCTGTCCAGCTGACGCATGGCCGAGAGCATGGTTGCGCTGATTGGGTTGTCACTGTTCAGGGTCGCTTTCGCAAGGTTGGCATTCTGGCTGCCGTCCAGTTGGTCGATGGCCTGGGAGGCTGTTTCGGTGGTGGAGGCGAGCAGGGCGGTGACGGCGGCGTTGGCGGTCGCGGCTTTTGGGGTGTCCACACTGCGGGCCAGGGCCTGCGCACTGGCAGAGGTGGCAAGTTTCTCGAGCGGCACGTCGTTGCGCGTATAGGTCAGGGCCACTTGAGTGTCACTGTAGGAAACCTTCGGCGTCATGAACGCCAGATTGTTGCTGACTCGCCCGAACTCACCTTCAATTTTTCCGGCATTCAGCACGGTGTGGACGGTGCTTTGGGCGTAGTCACCGGGGATACCAATAACATTCAAACCTGCGTTACCTAGTGTGGCCGTACCCTTGACCGAAAGCGCTGAAGCGCCTTCAGTGGCCGACACGATGTAGTCGACAGCTGCGTCTTGGGATAACTCCAGGTTGCCCCTAATGATGGGGGCGCTATCTTTTCTGACAAGCAGCCTGCCGCCCACGTACAAATTTCCAACGTCGCCCTTACCGCCAAAGACTGCACTTTGGTCGACATAGGCATCACCCGTTATCGAGCCGTTGTTCAATAGAGCGGCTCCGGCCTTGACCTCGGCGGTGCCGTTGAAATCATGGCTTAGCGTCCAAAGGCCTCGGGCGACGCGTACAGCTTCAAAGTTACTTGTTTCACCAATCTCACCGCCTTCGGTGGCGTTCAGCAGCAAGCCGTTTTTTCCTTCACCCCCGTCTATACGGCCGTCCCATCGGGTTCCATTGTTGATCACGAGCAGGTCGTCGGCCTCACCCAGCTGCAAGGAAACACCATCGAAGATTGTGTGTTGAGTGGTGTAGGCATTCTGGAAGTCGTCGAAAGGGTTCTCATCGCCTGCAACGACTACCTCTTCTGTCGCGGAGGGTTCGGGGAATACAAGGGCTTCGTAGAAAGTATCGTCGAACTCGATTGCAGCGCTGACTGGTTTTGTCGTGGCCTGCGGAGTTGTCTGATCTTCGCTCGGTGGGGCTGCTGGTCGGGCTGTAAGTTCAAGTGGGCCGATGGGGGCAACAGGTGTGGCGGTTTTCTTTCGGGTTTTGGTGGGCTTCGTGTTGGAGTCGGCCTGAACTGTCAGTTGCTCGGCCAGGGAGGTTTCTGCACAACCGATTGCAATCGCAATGGCCAGGACAAGGTGTTGAGGTTTGTATTTGTGTTGAACGGGCATCGAGTACGGCCTCTTTTGAAAGGAGGCCAACTCTAAGAGGCAGGCTATAGGTACCGATGTCAGCTGCTTCCCGCAGGCTTGCGGGGGTTGTCAGAAGGTTGTGTAGAAAATTGCCGGCCCCCTGGGGAAGTCTGTTTTTACCCGTTCGGGCTGACGCTTTTTCTTACAGCAAATCGAGACATGGTCGGCTATCGCAACTCGGAAACTCATCTGCCTTTCGCTAACTACGGCTCAAATACGCCTTCCCATAATGCCGCTCCATCCGCGCCTGAATCAGCTCCAACCCAATCGACATCACCCAATAAATCACCGCCGCCGTTGTCAGCATCTCGATGTAGCGATAGCTCGAGCGCCCATACGATTGCGCCAGAAACATCACCTCCCAAACCCCCATCACTGAGATCAGCGACGAGTCTTTGAGCATTGAGATGAATTGGTTGGTGGTCGGCGGGATGATGGTGCGCATGGCCTGGGGCAGGGTGACGCGCCAGAAGATCACGGTTTCGCGCATGCCGAGGGCCAGGGATGCTTCGCGTTGGCCGTGAGGGACGCCGAGGATGCCGGCGCGGAAGATTTCGCTGAGGTACGCGCCGTAGTTGAGCGACAGGGCAATGATGCCGGCGGCGATGGCGCCGGGGACGATGCCGAGTTGTGGCAGGCCGAGGTAGATCAGCAGGATCTGGATCAGTAGCGGTGTGCCACGAAAGAACGAGGCATAGAAGCTCGCAATTCCGAAGGCCACGGCGCTTTTCGACAGCCGCGCCAGGGCGGTGATGAAGCCCAGCAGCGAGGAGGTCACGATCGAGCACAGGCACAAGAACAGCGTCAGTGCCGCGCCTTGCAGGAAGCCGTTGGGCGCCAGGTGCAGACCGATCAGGTTCGGCAGTTTGTCGAGGATGATCGAGAACTTCAGGTCGAAGCTCAGGAAGAAGCTGGCGAACAACCCGAGCATCGCTGCCCAGGTCAGGTACAGCCGCGTGCGGAAACCGAAGATCCGTTGCAACAGCGACTCAGCCACCGGTTGTGGCGGCTGAGGAGGTTTGGGGAAAGAAGTCATTTGCTGATGTCGGCACCGATCCATTTCTGCGAGAGCTTGCTCAGGGTGCCGTCCTGTTTCAGCTGAGCGAAGACGTCACGCACTTTGGCGTCCCACTGGGCGTCGCCTTTTTCAATGGCCACCGAGTTCGGCTCCGAGTACAGCGGCTCGCCGGCGAGCTTGAAGCGCTTGTCTTCGGTCAGGCGCGGTTGCGCGGTGACAAGGTTGGTGAGGATCGCGTCCAGTCGAACGCCAGCGCCCAGCCCCAGGTCCTGGAAGGCGACATTGTCAGTGTCATATGGCGCGATCTGCACGTCCTCGAACGGGTACTGCAATTGAGTGTCTTCGGCGCCTTCGATCACCAGGTTCTTGTTCAGGTAGCTTTCGTAGCTGGAGGCGCTGGTGAGGCCGACTTTCTTGCCGCTCAGGTCTTTGGCGTTGTGGATGCTGTCGTCCTTGGCGTTGACCACGATCACCGCTGGCGAGGCGTAGTACTCGACCGGGAAGTCGAAGACTTCGGCGCGGGCCTTGCTCGGGGTCATGGAGCAGATGCAGATGTCGTAGCGACCACTCCAGCGGCCGGCCGCGATCACGTCCCAGGACGGGGTTTCGAGGCGCAGTTTGACGCCCAGTTTGTCTGCCACGGCCTTGGCCACGTCGACGTCGAAGCCATCGAGTTGGTTCTGATCATTGAGGAACGAGAAGGGTGGATAGCTTTCCATCAACACGCCCACCAGTTCTTTTTCTTGCTCGACACGATCCAGCGTGGCGCCGCCAAAGGCTTGGGTGGAGGCAGCCAGCATCGTCAGGCCCAGGGCCAGGAGTGGTTGGAATTTCACAGTCGATCCCTGATAAAAAAGAGGTTGTTATTAACCGGATGGTGCGTATTAAATAGTTATAAGAACGACTCTGATAGTGAGTTATTTTCATAAGCTTATGAGTGAAAAGCATATGGGCGCAGCAAGCACAGTAATTCTGGATGGCGGCATGGGTCGTGAGTTGCAACGCCGAGGCGCGCCGTTCAGACAGCCCGAGTGGTCGGCGCTGGCCTTGAGCGAAGCGCCGCAAGAGGTAGAGGCGGTGCACACGACTTATATCGAAAGCGGTGCGAACGTGATCACCAGCAACAGTTACGCGGTGGTGCCGTTTCACATTGGTGAAGAGCGTTTTGCAGCAGAAGGGCAAGCGCTCGCGGCGTTGGCCGGTGAGCTGGCTCGGCGCGCAGTAGAGGCTTCGGGCAAAGCGGTGCGTGTGGCCGGTTCATTGCCGCCGCTGTTTGGGTCCTATCGCCCGGACCTTTTCGATGCTGCTCGGGCGGCCGAATTATTGGCGCCGCTGGTGAAGGGGCTGGCACCTCATGTCGATCTGTGGCTGGCGGAAACCCAGAGTTCGATCGTTGAAGCGCGAGCGATCCACGCCGGTCTGCCAACGGACGGCAAGCCGTTCTGGCTGTCGTTTACCCTGAAGGATGAGGACACGGACGAGGTGCCGCGCCTGCGTTCGGGCGAGCCGGTGGCTGAAGCCGCAGCAGTAGCGGCTGAGCTGGGCGTCGAGACGTTGCTGTTCAACTGTAGCCAGCCGGAAGTGATCGGTGCTGCGATTGATGCCGCGCGGGAAACCTTCGAGCGTTTGGGTGTGAAGATTCACATCGGTGCATACGCCAATGCCTTCCCGCCGCAACCGAAAGAGGCCACGGCCAATGACGGTCTGGACGCGTTGCGTGAAGACCTTGATCCGCCGGGTTACTTGCAGTGGGCGGCGGATTGGAAAGAACGCGGCGCCAGTCATTTGGGTGGTTGCTGCGGGATCGGGCCGGAGCATATTGCGGTGCTCGCCCAGAAATTGGCGTAGAAAGATCAAAAGATCGCAGCCTTCGGCAGCTCCTACATTGGAATGCGATCCCATGTAGGAGCTGCCGAAGGCTGCGATCTTTTGCTGTTGGGACTTACCCGCGGCACTCCGCCAACGTTTTCACCTGCCCCGAATCCGTCTGGTTCTCATCGGATAGCCAGCGCTCAAACCCCGCCCCGATTGCCGGCCATTCCGAGTCCAGAATCGAATACCACGCCGTATCCCGGTTCTGACCCTTGACCACCATGTGCTGGCGAAACACGCCTTCAAAACTGAACCCCAGACGCTCGGCCGCGTATTTGGAGCGGGCGTTGCCGTTGTTGCACTTCCACTCCAAGCGTCGGTAACCCAAGGCAAACGACTCTTTGGCGAGCAGATAAACCGCCTCGGTACTTTTCGGCGAACGCTGCATCGGCGCGCCAAACGTTACATGGCCGATCTCGATCCGACCTTGTGAAGGAACAATCGACATCAAACTGAGGATGCCTTGCACATCGCCGCTGGCACGGTCGATCACGCTGAAGAAATACGGGTCGCTATTGGCCGCATGATTGTTCAGCCAATCGTTGAACGCGCTGCGCTCCGGGAAAGGCCCATAAGGCAAATAATCCCAGAGTTTCGGGTCGGCACCCGGGCCTTGCAGGGCTTTCCACAAACCGTCGGCGTGACGCGCGGGGTCGAGTTTTTCCAGGCGGATGAAACGCCCTTCGATGATTTGAACCGACGGTGCCGGGACGCCTTTCCAGTCGGCGAGTGAAGTCGACATGCTGCTCTCCTTGAACCTTAAATGGCTTTGCGAAACTGGATGAAACCAGGGCGTTCGGCGATGCGCTCATAGAGTTGAATCGCAGTGGCGTTGGTTTCGTGGGTCAGCCAGTGGACCTTGCAGCAACCGTCCTCTTTGGCTGTCGCGTAAACAAATTCGATCAACTGCCGGCCGACGCCAGTGCCGCGGGTTTCAGGCGTTACCAACAGGTCTTGCAGATAGCAGGAGTTTTCGATGCTCCAGTTCGAACGATGGTAGATGAAATGCACCATGCCCACCGCTTTGCCATCGGCCCAGGCCAGCGCCGCATGGGTCGGCTCGCTCGGGTCGAGCAGGCGCTGCCAGGTGCTTTGGGTGACGGCCTCAGGCAGTTCGGTGTTGTAGAAACGCAGGTACGCATGCCACAAAGGCAACCAGGCGGCGTGGTCGTCGGCGGTGACCTGGCGGATGTCGATCTGACTCATGTTTGTTCCTTAACGCATCAAGTGGGCGAGGGTCTGGTCGTGCACATCAGGGCTGGCGGCAAGCCCCTCGCGCACACCGGCGATATCTGCAGCGTTGCGGTTCTGGCTGAGCTTGCGCTTGCCTTCCAGGCGCTGGATCGGCAGGGCAAAACCGACGATGGCCTTGAGCATCCCGTCAATGTAGTCGGCGGGGGCATCGGCGACTTTCCATGGACTGGCGCGGCCCGCTTCATGACGATCAGTCAGCGCGCTGACCAGCGTGCGCAGGCGATCGGCGTCGGTGAACACTTCGGCCGTGCCGTAGGCATGCACGGCGACGTAGTTCCAGGTCGGCACCACTTTGCCGTGCTCGGCCTTGCTCGGGTAAAACCCCGGGCTGACGTAGGCGTCAGCACCGGCAAAAATCACCAGGGCTTCGGCACCGTTCTGCAGTTCCTTCCATTGTGGATTGGCCTTGGCGAAGTGTCCGTAAAGGGTGCCATTCGGGCCCTGGTCCGAACTCAACAGCAGCGGCAAATGGCTGGCTTGCAGACCTTGTTCCCCGTGTGTGACCAACATAGCGAGGCGGGTGCCGAGTATCTGCTGGTGCAGTTCATGCAAATCATCTATGGCAAAGCTGCTTGGCGTGTACATGGAGATTTTCCTTGGCGAATGCCTGCATCCTAGGCAGGCTAATGGTCTGTTGTAAGAGCCATTAATGACCAATTTCATAGGTCCATTGCCATGACCAGCGAGCCACTGTCCTTGTCATTCAACCCGGCGGGTATCGAACTCGATCGCCGTCAGGGTTTGAGTCGTCAGCTCTATCAGGCCTTGCGGGTGCGAGTGCTCGACGGTCGTCTGGCCAGTGGGACGCGATTACCCGCCAGTCGCGATCTGGCGGCGGCGTTGTCGATTTCCCGAAACAGCGTGGTCCGGGCCTACGATCAGCTCTACGCCGAGGGCTTTATTGAAGGGCGTGTGGGTGACGGAACGTATGTCGCGCAACTGCCTCAATCAGTGTTGCCGGTGAAAAAACTATCCACAAAAGTATCCACAGGGTTGTCAACAGGGTTACCCACAGCCTTATCCACAAATTGGCTGGATTTACCTGTGGTTTCATCCAGCAAAGTTATCCACAGCGGCGCATTGGGGCGGGTTGAAAGGAATCATTTGGCCCTGCCTCCCGTCGGTCCGCCCCGCGCATTTCGCGTGGGTGTTCCGGCCTTTGATCTGTTCCCTTTCGAGGTCTGGGCCAAGCTGAATGCGGCTTTCTGGCGCAAACCGGATCTCCAGCAGCTGTGTTACGGCGATCCGGCAGGCGATGCGCGCTTGCGCGGTCTGATTGCCGCGTATTTGCGCAGCTCCCGGGGGATGCAGTGCACGGCTGAGCAAATAGTGATCACCAGTGGCGCACAGCAGGGGATTAGCCTTTGTGCACAGCTGCTGGTAGAGCCGGGCGATGGCGTGGCGATCGAGAATCCGGGGTATCGGGCGGCGGGTCATGCGTTCGCCGTGGCCGGTGGGCGATTGCATGGGGTGGCGGTGGACAGCGAGGGCATCGACTGCACCGAATTGAACGGGCTTAACGATTGTCGATTGGCCTATGTCACGCCGTCGCATCAATACCCGACCGGGGTGGTGATGAGTCTGGCGCGGCGGCTGGAGTTGTTGGCCTGGGCCGAGCGAACCGAGGGTTGGATCGTCGAGGATGATTACGATGGCGAGTATCGTTACAGCGGCGCGCCACTGGCACCACTGGCTGCGCTTGATCGTCACGGGCGGGTGCTCTACGTCGGCACGTTCGGCAAAGTGGCTTTCCCGGCATTGCGCCTGGGCTATCTGGTGCTGCCACCGGCATTGGTGGACGCTTTCGCCCAGCGTCGCGCGGTCGATGTGCGCCACTCCGAGGTGAGCACCCAGGCCGTCATGGCCGAGTTCATGGCGGCCGGGCATTTCCAGCGGCATATCCGCCGCATGCGCCGGGCTGCGTTGAGTCGCCGCAATACGCTTCTGGCCAACTGGCCCTCGGACATTCCTGGGGTTGGTAGCTTGCCGAGTGTGGCGGCAGGGCTGCACCTGACGGTGGCGGTCGACACTCAGGCCCGCGAACGCGAACTGATTGAAGCCGCCGCCAGCGTCGATGTCGAGATCAATGGGCTGAGCAGTTATTGGCTACCGGATTCGAAAAACACGGTGGATCAACGCGCCGGGCTGGTGCTGGGCTTTGCGGCGGTGCCCGAGGCGGCGATCAGCGCAGCGCTCGGGCGATTGCAAAAGGCCTGGCGGCCCTGAGATCGAGGACTTCCGTCAGGTACCGGACTTGATCTTGGTCCAGGCCCGGGTCCGTGCCCGTTCGGCATCGCGGGGCAGCGGTTGCAGGGTGTAAAGCGTGCTCATCGCCGTTTCGGTCGGGTACAGATTCGGGTTGTTGCGGATCGCCGGGTCGACCAATTCTGTGGCGTCCTTGTTCGGGTTCGGGTAGCCGACGAAGTCGCTGACCGGTGCTATCACCTGCGGCTGCAACAAGTAGTTGATGAAGGTGTAGGCGTCTTCCGGGTTCTTCGCGCCTTTGGGGATCGAGAGCATGTCGAACCAGATCGGCGCGCCTTCTTTCGGCAGGCGCATGTCGACGATCACGCCGTTCTTGGCTTCCTTGGCGCGGTTCGCTGCCTGGGAGAAGCTGCCGGAGTAACCGACCGCGACGCAGATGTCTCCGTTGGCGATGTCGGCCATGTACTTCGAAGAATGGAAGTAGGTGACGTACGGACGGATCTTCATCAACAGCGCTTCAGCCTTGTCGTAGTCCGCCGGTTTCTTGCTGTTGGGGTCCAGACCCAGGTGTTGCAGGGCCAGCGGAAGGATCTCCGACGGCGAGTCGAGTAGCGCGACGCCGCACTGCTTGAGCTTGCTGATGTTCTCTTCCTTGAAGATCAGGTCCCAGCTGTCCACGGGTGCGTTGGCACCCAGTGCAGCCTTGATCTTGTCCGGGTTGAAGCCGATCAGGATGGTCCCGTACATGTACGGCACGGCAAATTTGTTGCCCGGGTCGTTGGCTTCGATCAGCTTCATCAGCTTGGGATCGAGGTGGTTCCAGTTCGGCAGTTTGCTGCGGTCCAGCGGCTGGAAAACGCCGGCCTCGATCTGCTTGGCGAGGAACACGTTGGACGGCACGACCACGTCATAGCCGGAGTTGCCGGTCAGCAACTTGGCCTCCAGCGCTTCGTTGGTATCGAAGATGTCGTAGACCAGTTTGGTCTGGGTGTTCTGGGCCTTGAAGTCTTCCAGCGCTTTGGGGGTGATGTAGTCGAACCAGTTGTAGACGCGCAACGTTCGCTCTTCAGCATGAACGGCGCCACTGAGCACTGTGGCGCACAGCACTGTGGGGAAGAGTGCGGGCGCGATAAAACGCTTGAGACGGATCATTGTTCTAATTCCTCATTGGGCGCTTTCAAAACCTTCAAGTACGTTCACGGCATTGATGCCGATTTCTTCTACCGCGTAGCCGCCTTCCATCACGAACAGCGTCGGCTTGCCGAGGCCCGCGATGCGTGCGCCCATGGCCAGGTAATCCGGGCTGTCGAGCTTGAACTGGGAGATCGGATCGTCCTTGAACGTATCGACGCCCAGGGATACGACGACGATATCGGCGCCATACTTTTCGATCTCTTTGCAGGCTTGTTCCAGCGCAGCGCTCCAACTGTCCCAACCGCTGCCGGCCGGCAAAGGGTAGTTGAAGTTGAAGCCTTCGCCGGCCCCCTCACCCAGCTCATCTTCATAGCCGAGGAAGAACGGGAACTCGGCTTCCGGATGACCATGGATCGAGGTGAACAGCACGTCGCTGCGCTCATAGAAAATCGATTGAGTGCCGTTGCCGTGGTGGTAGTCGACGTCGAGGATCGCGACCTTTTTATGGCCCTGATCGAGGAACGCCTGCGCAGCGATGGCGGCGTTGTTGAGGTAGCAGTAACCGCCCATCAAATCGCTGGCGGCGTGGTGTCCCGGTGGACGGCACAAAGCGAAGGCACTGCGGGCGCCGCGTTGAATGACAGCTTGAGCGGTCAATGCGACTTGCGCCGCGCTGTACGCTGCTTGCCAGGTGCCAGCGGTAATCGGTGCGCCGCCGTCGAAGCTGTAATAGCCGAGCTGGCCGTGCAGGCTGGTGGGGATGATCCGGCGCAGGGTGCGGGCCGGCCAGGTGTAGGGCAGCAAGTCGCCGTCGGTACCGAATTCGGTCCAGCGCGCCCAGGCACCTTTGAAGAAGTCGAGGTAATCGCGGCTGTGGATGCGCGCGATCGGGTCGAGGCCGAAATCCTGCGGCGCTTCGACCGGACCGAGGTCTCGGTACTGCACGCGCTGCAGAACATGGTCGGCCCGCGAGGGCATTTCGAAGCAGGGCATCAGTTGCCCGTCCATCAATTCGCAACGGCCGTGGTGCAGGTGGTGATCGTCCGAGTAGATCGTCAGCATTTCTTGTTCTCCGCAGGCTGATTCGGTTGAACACAGTCTTGCGGCGCGCGGCGTTTGAGAGAACGGCAGGAAAGGCCAAAAGGGGATCGATATGGCCAAAAGAATTGACCGGAATTCGCCCCTTATTGGCGCGACATGCCCCACCTCAGAGCAGGCTCGCTCCCACAGGGGCTATCCGTGTGGCCTGAACTGACTCGGCGCCACACCGCTCCAGCGCACAAACGCATGGCGGAAACTCGCGGTCTCGCTGAAACCCAATGCCTCGGCGATTTGATAGATCGGCAGTTGGTCCTCGCAGAGCATGCGTTTGGCCTGCTCGAACCGCAGCTCATCAAGCAATTCCTGATAGCTGCAACCCAGGTCATTCAGGTGCCGACGCAAGGTGCGCGCCGAGCAATTCATCTGTTCGGCCAAACCTTCGAGGCCGGGCACCGCATTCAACTGCGCGCTGAGTAGCTGGCGGATTCGTCCCAGCCACACCTGGCGACCCGTGAACTCGGTGTTCTGTTTGCGGCAGCGTTCGGCCATGGCCTGATGGGTGATGGCGTCGGCCAGAGGCAGGGGGTGCTCCAGCCAGGCTTTGTCGAAGGCAAAGGCGTTGGACGCAGCGTCGAACTGCAAGGGGCAATCGAAACGTTCGGTGTAGCGTGCCTGATAGTCCGGTGCCGGGTATTCGAAGCGGGCGCCAAGCAACGGCAACGGTTGGCCGAGCAGGTCTTCGCAAGTGACCTTCATCGAAACCAGGCAAAACTCGACATTGAATGGCGCCAGCGCAGGGTTTTCCCGATAGTCGCCAGCGGTGAGCCAGATGCGCTCGTTATCCTCTTCCAGGCTCAACTCGAACAGTGTTCCTAATAGCGCCGGATAGTGCAGTGCCAGCCGCAAGGCGTCACCTAAAGTGGCGCTGGTGAGTAAGGCGTACCCGAGCATGCCGTAGGACGAAACATGCATTCGCCGGCCCAGTTCCAGGCCGATGTCACGCTTGAGCGCCACGGCGTTGGCGCAGACCTGCATCTCCTGATTGGTGGTGATGCGCGTGTCCGCCCGGCTCAGATCCGCCGCGCTGATGCCGCTGCCGGCCAGCAGCGCTTCGCTGGACAAGCCCTCGGCCTTGAAGGCGTTGAGCACCAGGGAGACAGCGTTGAGGGTGGTGAGGTGGGAGTGGAGCATGGGTGGCTTCCAGCCGTGGAATGGCTGGAACGCAGCAAGTTATATGCCGAGAGATGAACCTGTGGGAGCGGGCTTGCTCGCGAAGGCAGCAGCACATCCAACATCTATGTGACTGCTACACCGCATTCGCGAGCAAGCCCGCTCCCACAGGGATTGTTGTGGTGTCAGATGAGTTCGCCGCAGAGGTCGAGTTCTACAAGGCGTCGTACTTCAGCGGTATCGAGCCCGGCACCGAGCAACCCATGCAACTTGCCGAAAGCCGCTTCACGGGTCATGCCACCACCCGACAGCACGCCCACGCCGCGCAACCGACTGCCAGCCTCGTAAACATCCAGCTCGACGCCACCTTCATGGCATTGCGTAACCGCGACTACCACAACACCCTTGTCCCGCGCCCGTTCCAGGCTGGCGAGGAATTCTGGATTGTCGCTCGGTCCGGTGCCGCTGCCGTAGCACTCCAGCACCAGGCCCTGAATGCCACTGTCGAGCAGGCCGTCCAGTATCTCGGCGCCGATGCCGGGGAACAGCGGCAGCACAGCGACTTTCGCCAGTTGCTTGGGCTGGTTGTAGGTCAGCGACGCCGGTATTGAAGAAGCCTTCTCACCGCCACCCTGACGCTCAAGACGCTTGAACGGATGACGACCAAAACTGCGCACCTTCGCGCAACGGGTCGGGTCCAGCAGTTCGCCGTGGAAGTACAGATGAACGCCCGGCGCAAGGCCTTGGCCGAGGGCAACCAGCGCGCCGCTGAGGTTTTCCCAGGCATCGCTGTCGGTCACGCCGGCCGGCAGCATGGAACCGGTGAACACCACGCGAGCATGCAGGCCGAGCAGCTGAAAACTCATGGCCGCAGCGCTGTAGGCGAGGGTGTCGGTGCCATGCAGGATCAGCACGCTGTCGCAGCCCTGGACATCGACGGCGTCGACCACCGCTTCACGCAGTTGCTGCCAGTAAGCCGGGCTCATGTTGGCGCTGTCGATCAGCGGCGACATCTCGCGAAAGCGCCATTGCGGTACGACAAGGTCAGGCTGGCTGTGCAGATACTCGCGCATCCGGGCTTCGAAACCGGACGCCGGGGCCAGGCCATGAGCGCTGGCTTGCATACCGATGGTGCCACCGGTGTAGAGCACCATGACGTGCTGGGCGGCAGGGTAGGTCGAGGAATTCATGGGGGTTCTCCGAGAACGATGACAGCATGCGGTCGAGCATGACGCTGACCGCACGCTGTGTCACGCCGGGCGCGGGGGATGCGCCCGGTTTTTTACCGATCAGCGTTGCGCTGCGGGTACGCCTTGCGGCTCGGCTTCAGCCTTGGTGGCCGCTGGTGGATTGGCTGGCCAGGCTTTCAGGTCCAGGTCCAGATCCGGGAATTTGCTCGAATCGAACACGGGCGTCTTGATGCCGGCCGCGCGCTGGTCATCGTAGTCACGCAGGATGCGCATGCCGACTTTGAACAGCAGGAACAGCGCGATCAGGTTCACAAACGCCAGCATCGTCATGGTGATGTCCGCGAAGGCGAACACCGTGCCCAGGTTTTCGATCGCACCCCAGAAGATCAGCACCAATACCAGCGCGCGGTAGCCGATCAGCGCCTTGCGGTTTTCACCGATCAGGAAACGCAGGTTGCTCTCGCCCAGGTAGTAGTTGTAGAGGATCGAGGTGAACACGAACAACGACAGGGCCACGGAGATGAAACTCCGGCCCCAGTCACCGACCACGGCGGCCAGGGAGTTCTGGGTCAGGGCAATGCCGTCGCCTTCGAAGCCCGGGGTGTAGAAGCCCGAGAGCAGGATCAGCAACGCGGTGCAGGTGCAGATCACGAAGGTGTCGAGGAACACGCTGAACGCCTGAACCACACCTTGTGCCACCGGGTGCTCGACCGACGCGACTGCGGCCACGTTTGGCGCACTGCCCAGGCCTGCTTCGTTGGCGAACACGCCGCGCTTCACGCCCATGACGATGGCGCTGCCGATCAGGCCGCCGAAGGCTTGGTCGAGACCGAAGGCGCTTTTGACGATGGTCATCAACATGCCCGGCACGTGGTCGAATTGCAGCACGATCACGTAGAGGGTCACGCCGATGTACACCAGGGTTTTCACCGGCACCAACAGGTCAGCGACCTTGGCGATGCGCTTGATCCCACCGATGAACACCAGACCCAGCAACACCGCCAAGGCCAGGCCGGTGTAAGTGGTGTCGAGGCCGAAAGCGTTGTTCAGCGAGTGGGTCACGGCGTGGGATTGCAGGCCGTTGAAGGCGAAGCCGAAGGTGATCAGCAGCAGGAACGCCATGATCATGCCCAGCCAGCGTTTCTGCAGGCCGTGCTGGATGTAGTAGGACGGGCCGCCACGGTATGTGCCGTCGGAGTCGCAACGCTTGTAGAGCTGGCCGAGGGAGCATTCGAAGAAGCTGCTGGACATGCCGACCAGCGCGGTCACCCACATCCAGAACACCGCACCCGGACCACCCAGGGTCACGGCGATACCGACACCGGCGATGTTACCCGCACCGACGCGGCCGGCGAGGCTGAGCATCAAGGCCTGGAACGAACTGAGTTGGCCGGCGCTGCTTTTCAGGCTGTCGCGGAACACCGCAAACATGTGGAAGAAGTGGCGCAATTGAACGAAACGCGAGCGGATCGTGAAGTAGCTACCGAGCCCGACAATGAGCACGATCAGTACTTTCCCTGAGAGGAAGTCGTTAATGACTTCGAGCATGGATTTTTCCTCGCTGTTTTTTGTGTAGGCAAATGCTGGGCGGTCAGAAACATCGCGTTACACCGGATTGCGCGCGGCAAAACAGGTGAGGCGAAGGTTCGTCCCGATTTCATATTGCGGGTTTGTTATTAGTTCGGGTTTCGCATGGGTTTGGGCCTCGTTACCGACGACCGCTCACGCGAAGAGGGGCGGCACTATACCGATGAGCGTGCCGTCCGTCTGCACGATTGTGGTGCAAGCATCGAAACGAGGTGCTGCCAGGATCAAAAGATCGCAGCCTTCGGCAGCTCCTACAGGGTGTACATCAAATCCAGTAGGAGCTGCCGAAGGCTGCGATCTTTGCGGTGTAAGACATATTCGCTATCCGCAAAAGAGTTAAAAAAAAGGGCTTGGGGAATAAATCCCCAAGCCCTCAAAAGGTGAGAGGTGTCTAGTCCCTCGACCTGGTGAGCGTGGCGCTTCGTGCTCTTCGTTAAAAGAGCAAGCGCCGGTGTTGCGTTCGGTTAAGCCTTCAGAGGCACCAGACGCGGAGCAATCATGTTTTCCGGGCGCAGGATGTCGGCGAGCATTTCGTCGTCGAGCAAGCCTTCTTCGCGCACCAGTTCCAGCACGCCGCGGCCGCTTTCGAGGGCGATACGCGCGATGCGGGTGGCGTTTTCATAGCCGATGTACGGGTTCAGCGCGGTGACCAGACCGATCGAGTGCTCGACCAGTTCACGGCAACGCTCTTCGTTGGCGGTGATGCCGACGATGCAGTGCTCGCGCAGCATGTCCATGGCGCGTTGCAGCAGGCGGATCGAGTCGAAGATCTTGAACGCGATCAGCGGCTCCATCACGTTCAGTTGCAACTGGCCGCCTTCGGCCGCGATGGTCAGGGCCAGGTCGTTGCCGATGATCTGGAACGCCACCTGGTTAACCGCTTCCGGGATAACCGGGTTGACCTTGCCAGGCATGATCGAGCTGCCTGGCTGACGCCCTGGCAGGTTGATTTCGTTGATGCCGGTGCGTGGGCCGCTGGACAGCAGGCGCAGGTCGTTGCAGATCTTCGACAGCTTGACCGCGGTGCGCTTGAGCATGCCGGAGAACAGCACGAAGGCACCCATGTCGGAGGTGGCTTCGATCAGGTCGGCGGCTGGAACCAGCGGTTGACCGCTGATCAGCGCCAGACGCTGAACGGCCAGAAGCTGGTAACGCGGGTCGGCGTTGATGCCGGTACCGATCGCGGTGCCGCCCAGGTTCACTTCGGTCAGCAGTTCAGGTGCCAGTGTTTTCAGACGTGCCAGGTCTTCGCTCAAGGTGGTGGCGAAGGCACGGAATTCTTGACCCAGGGTCATTGGCACGGCGTCTTGCAGCTGGGTACGGCCCATCTTCAGGACGTGGCTGAACTCAACACCCTTGGCAGCGAACGCCTGGATCAGGCTGTCGAGGCTGGCCAGCAGCGCGTCGTGACCCAGCAGCAGACCCAGACGGATCGCGGTCGGATAGGCGTCGTTGGTCGACTGCGCCATGTTCACGTCGTTGTTCGGGTGCAGGTATTGGTATTCGCCCTTCTGGTGACCCATGGCCTCCAGCGCGATGTTGGCGATGACTTCGTTGGCATTCATGTTGGTTGAAGTGCCAGCGCCGCCTTGAATCATGTCCACCACGAACTCTTCGTGGAAATCGCCGCGGATCAAACGTGCACAGGCTTCGCTGATGGCAGCGTGCTTGGCTTCGCTCAGGTGACCCAGTTCGCGGTTGGCGTCAGCGGCGGCCTGTTTGACCATCGCCAGGCCGACAACCAGCTTCGGGTAATGCGAAATCGGAACGCCGGAGAGACGGAAGTTGTTCACCGCTCGCAGGGTCTGGATGCCGTAATACGCTTGAGCAGGTACTTCGAGTACGCCAAGCAGGTCTTTTTCTGTGCGGAAAGATGCAGCGGAGGACATGATAGAAATCATCTCGATATGGACCCGGTCTGTGCCGGAACACTGCAAATGCTAGGCTTGTGGAGAATTTTGGGCCAATGCTGTTAAACACTAGCCTATGCACATTCGGCATAATGCCCGTGTGACGCCGCGTGTGCGGCGAGCGTGTGACCTAAATTGGTGCGTGTCCGGGAGGGCGTGATGAACCTTGAAAGTAAATGGCTGGAGGACTTTAGTGCTCTGGCTGCCACCCGCAGCTTCTCCCAGGCTGCCGAACGACGCTTCGTGACGCAGCCAGCGTTCAGCCGGCGAATCCGCAGCCTCGAAGCCGCGCTCGGCCTGCAACTGGTCAACCGTTCGCGCACGCCGATCGAGCTGACGGCGGCGGGGCAGTTGTTTCTGGTCACCGCGCGAACGGTGGTCGAGCAGCTCGGTGAAGTGTTACGTCACCTTCATCATCTGGAAGGCGGGCAGGGTGAAGTGATGCAGGTTGCCGCTGCTCACTCCTTGGCGCTGGGTTTCTTCCCGCGCTGGATCGCGCAGTTGCGTAATGAAGGCCTGAACATCGCGACGCGCCTGGTGGCAACCAACGTCGGTGATGCGGTGCATGCCCTGCGCGAAGGCGGCTGCGATCTGATGCTGGCGTTCTACGACCCGGATGCCGCGATGCAGATGGACCCGGAGATTTTCCCGTCGCTGCACCTTGGCGACACTGAAATGCTCCCGGTCTGCGCGGCGGACACCGAGGGCAAGCCGCTGTTCGATCTGGAAGGCGAAGGCAGCGTCCCGCTGCTCGCCTACAGCGCCGGTGCATTTCTCGGGCGTTCGGTGAACATGCTGCTGCGCCAGCGTGCGCTGCGCTTCACCACCATCTATGAGACGGCCATGGCCGACAGCCTCAAAAGCATGGCGCTGGAAGGATTGGGCATTGCCTGGGTTCCGCGGCTCAGCGTGCGGGCCGAACTGGCGCGCGGTGAGTTGGTGGTTTGCGGTGGCCCGCAATGGCATGTACCGCTGGAGATTCGTCTGTATCGCTGCGCGCTGGTGCGCAAGGCGAACGTGCGGTTGTTGTGGCGCAAGCTGGAAGGCGGCGCCGCGCAAGGTACAACGGGTTCCTGAGACCACTGAAGATCAAATGTGGGAGCGAGCTTGCTCGCGATAGCGGACTAACATTCAACATCAATGGTGACTGTCCCGACGCCATCGCGAGCAAGCTCGCTCCCACAGGGGTTGGTGGTGTAATTGATTGACCTTCAAGTCAATAAAACCGGTACTTTGCGCCGAATGACAGATGGTCGCTATGGGGGCTGTTTATCTGCTTCATTGAGGTATACTGCGCGGCCTTCGGCCGGTTCGTCCGGCCATAATTCGTACAATCAAGCCACGCATTTTGCGTGGCTTGTTGTTTTTTGACGCGCCTGCGGGCGCCCAGAGAGAAGAGGCACGACGATGAGTGCACTGGTTGGCGTGATCATGGGCTCCAAGTCCGATTGGTCCACCCTTAGCCACACCGCCGATATGCTGGAAAAGCTCGGCATTCCTTACGAGGTGAAAGTGGTCTCTGCCCACCGCACCCCGGACCTGCTGTTCCAGTACGCCGAAGAGGCTGAGGCGCGTGGCATCGAGGTGATTATCGCCGGTGCTGGCGGCGCAGCCCACTTGCCAGGCATGTGTGCAGCCAAGACCCACCTGCCGGTGCTGGGCGTGCCGGTGCAGTCGTCGATGCTCTCGGGCGTCGATTCGCTGCTGTCTATCGTGCAGATGCCCGCGGGCATTCCGGTCGCCACCCTGGCCATCGGCAAGGCTGGCGCGATCAACGCCGCGCTGCTCTCGGCGAGCATCCTCGGCGCCAAACGCCCGCAGTTCCACGCGGTGCTGAAAAAATTCCGCGCTGAGCAGACAGACAGCGTCCTGGAAAATCCAGACCCACGCATCGCCTGAGGTTGTTGACGATGAAGATCGGTGTAATCGGTGGCGGCCAGTTGGGTCGCATGTTGGCGCTGGCGGGCACTCCGCTGGGCATGAACTTCGCTTTCCTGGACCCCGCGCCGGATGCTTGCGCAGCCGCGTTGGGCGAACACCTGCGGGCCGATTACGGCGATCAGGATCACCTGCGTCAGCTGGCCGATGAAGTCGATCTGGTGACTTTCGAATTCGAAAGCGTCCCGGCCGAAACCGTGGCCTTCCTGTCGCAATTCGTCCCGGTCTACCCGAGCGCCGAAGCCCTGCGCATCGCCCGTGATCGCTGGTTCGAGAAGAGCATGTTCAAGGACCTGGGGATTCCCACCCCGGCGTTCGCCGACATTCAATCGCAAGCCGATCTGGACGCTGCCGTGGCTTCCATCGGTCTGCCGGCCGTGCTGAAAACCCGCACCCTGGGTTACGACGGCAAGGGCCAGAAGGTCCTGCGCAAGCCTGAAGACGTGGCCGGTACGTTCGCCGAATTGGGCAGCGTGGCCTGCCTGCTGGAAGGTTTCGTGCCGTTCACCGGCGAAGTGTCGTTGATCGCCGTGCGCGCTCGCGATGGCGAAACAAGGTTCTATCCGCTGGTTCACAACACCCACGACAGCGGCATCCTCAAGTTGTCCGTGGCCAGCACCGACCACCCGCTGCAAGCCTTGGCGGAAGACTATTCCAGCCGTGTGCTCAAGCAGCTGAATTACGTCGGCGTGATGGCGTTCGAGTTCTTTGAAGTCGACGGTGGCCTCAAGGCCAACGAGATCGCCCCGCGTGTGCATAACTCGGGTCACTGGACCACTGAAGGTGCCGAGTGCAGCCAGTTCGAAAACCACCTGCGGGCCATTGCCGGTCTGCCGCTGGGTTCGACGGCCAAGGTCGGCGAGAGCGCGATGCTCAACTTCATCGGCGTTGTACCGCCGGTTGAGAAGGTGATCGCGATTGCCGATTGCCACCTGCACCACTACGGCAAGGCGTTCAAGGCCGGTCGCAAGGTCGGGCACGCCAACCTGCGCTGTGCAGACCGCGATACGCTGGCGGCACAGATCCTCAAGGTCGAAGCGCTCATCGCCGAGTAAAATAGTTTCATGTGGCAGCGGCGGAACCATTCAGGGGCCGCCGTTCTCTCATGGCAGGATGCCAAAGTCTGACTAGGCTTTGGGCATTGCCATTCAATCAGAGGGAAATGCCATGGGAATTATCGGAACCATCTTTATCGGCTTGATCGTCGGCCTGCTGGCACGGTTCCTGAAACCGGGCGATGACAGCATGGGCTGGATCATGACCATCCTGCTCGGTATCGGCGGTTCGCTGGCGGCCACTTACGGCGGCCAGGCTCTGGGCATCTACCAGGCCGGTCAAGGTGCAGGCTTCATCGGTGCGCTGGTTGGCGCGGTGGTGTTGCTGGTGATCTACGGTTTGATCAAAAAGAACTGATCCAAAGCGACAAAGCCCCCTCTGCGCCGCACGCAGAGAGGGCTAGAATGCTCGGCGTTGCACCGTCCTCTCCTTTACCGAGCACCTCCATGCGCCGTCTTTTACTGACTTTCCTTTTACTGGGCTCGGGCCTCGCCCATGCCGGCGAATTGCCGGAAACCGACTGGCTCGAATTGATGCCAAAGTCGGACCAGAAAGCCCTCGAGGCCATGCCTGAAATCGACCACAACTCACCCGAAGCCAATGGCACCTTTACCAAAAAGGGTGGCATGAAGCAGAGCAAGGGTTTGCCGGCGGTGATGTATTCGACCAAAACCGTGCCGTCGATGAACGACAAGAACATCCGCATCGGTGGTTATCCGGTGCCGCTGGAATCCGACGCCCAGGGCCGCAGCACGCTGTTCTTCCTCGTGCCGTATCCGGGCGCCTGCATCCATGTGCCGCCGCCGCCACCTAATCAATTGGTGTTGGTGCGTTATCCGAAAGGTTTGAAGCTGAATGACATCTACACGCCGCTGTGGGTGACCGGCACGCTGAAGGTCGAGAAGGTCAACAACGACCTGGCTGATGCGGCGTATGCGCTGGATGCGGCGAAAGTGCGGGTAGTTAAAGAGTCGGATTTGTAACGCGTCAGTCAGCCTGGCACAAACCAAATGTGGGAGCGGGCTTGCTCGCGAAGAGGCCATAACATTCAACATCATCGTTGACTGTCACACCGCCTTCGCGAGCAAGCCCGCTCCCACATTGGTTTTACGGTGTTACAGGGATTTGCTACCGATGCTGACGCCGAGGGTATGGCTCGCACCCGGTGCCAGCGTCACCACATCATTCATCACGTTCGCCGTTTCAATGCACAGCATGCGCTGCCAGCCATCGTCGGCCATGTCGCTGAACGCCGCAGCGCGATCAATCCACGGATTCCAGATCACCGCCGAGCGTGAACCGCTGCTGGTCAGCTCGATGCGTCGTTCCCAGGCCGGATCGACAATGCTCAGCTTCGCCGGGGTATTGAGATAGATACGATCGGTCTCGCCGGCAAAACGCAGATCGCCGGTCTGAGTGACGGTTTTCCAGTCGTCCAGAGTTTCGATGTAACTCAAGCCATCCAGCCCTTCGACATGCACTTCGCGTACATCGCTGACCGCGAAATAGCTGTGCAGCGCCTGGCTGATGGTGACTGTGTCAGCGCCCTGGTTATGGCTGGTCAGGCTGATGTGCAGTTGCTCATCCAGACGAATGCTCAGCTTCAAATCCAACTGATGCGGCCAGCCTGGCAAGCCGCCTTCAGGGTAAGGCAGAACAAACTCCACCTTGAGGCTTTCGCCCTCGGTTTCAATGCCGCCCAGTTCCCAGTCCATCGCTCTTACCAGCCCGTGGGCGGTCGGCGCTTCGTTGCTGACACGCATCGCCTGAACGCTCTGCGGGTTGCGCGGCAGATTGCCGAACCACGGCCAGCACACCGGAACCCCGGCGCGGATGCTCTTGCCAGTCTTGAACACGGCCTCGTCGTTGAGCCAGATCAGCGGCGGTTGCCCGGCCACTTGATAACTGAGGATGTGCGCGCCCTGCTGGGCAACCAGCAATTCGGCCTGACCGTGGCGGATGCGCCAGCAGTTCAGTTCATCCAGTTTCACGGCTTCAACGTTGGGCGTACTCATGGGCAACTCTCGATCAGGAACAATGACTGCAATGGACCGCAGAAAAGTCGCAGTGTTTAACGAGCTCTCGGCGGAACCGAACGGGTGCGGCCGCTGCCGTCGATGGCGACGAACACAAACACGGCTTCAGTCACTTTACGCCATTCACTGGACAGCGGATCGTCACTCCAGACTTCGACCATCATCTGAATCGAGCTGCGGCCGATTTCCAGCGCCTGGGTATAGAAGGAGAGCTGAGCGCCCACCGCTACCGGAACCAGAAACGCCATGCGGTCGATCGCAACCGTAGCCACGCGGCCACCCGCGACTTTGCTGGCCATTGCGGTGCCGGCCAAATCCATCTGCGACACCAGCCAACCGCCGAAAATATCGCCAAAGCCGTTGGTTTCGCGAGGAAGCGCGGTAATTTGCAGGGCAAGGTCGCCTTGCGGGATTGGATCTTCTTGTTCGAGCTCTATCATGCCGGGGGTGCCTCTGACCCGTGACTCTCATTGGTACTTCAGGTGAATAGCCGTCTCAAGGAAAAACGATTCAGCCCCGAACATACTACGTTCGTCACGTTTTTCGTAAGGCGCCTAAAGGGAAACTCTGCGAAATCGGCTGACGGCTGCCAACGACGTTTTCGCACAGCAACCCCTTACAAGCAGGTGCAGGATTGCGAGTATATCGGTCGGTAGACTCCGAGACGACCGTCCGGTTCTCATTTCGACCGTCAAATACGCACCTCTATGTGCTTTTTCGAACAATTTGCTATCGTGCCGGACCTGCCCAAGCCTCAGCCAGCGTTGTTGGGGTTGCAGATCCGACTATAAGAGAAGCCTTGCCATGACCACAGCGCCTTCGAGCATCGCGCAGCCAACCCAGTCCGCACGTCCGCTGACTCGCAACGACTACAAGACGTTATCGCTGTCTGCCCTGGGCGGCGCGCTGGAGTTTTACGACTTCATCATTTTCGTGTTCTTCGCCACGGTGGTCGGCAAGCTGTTCTTCCCGGCCGACATGCCCGAGTGGCTGCGCTTGATGCAGACCTTCGGGATCTTTGCCGCCGGTTACCTGGCGCGTCCGCTGGGCGGTATCGTCATGGCGCACTTCGGCGACCTGCTGGGACGCAAGAAGATGTTCACCCTGAGCATTTTCATGATGGCGGTGCCGACCCTGATCATGGGTTTGCTGCCGACTTATGCACAGATCGGCATGTGGGCGCCGATCCTGTTGCTGCTGATGCGGGTGATTCAGGGCGCGGCGATTGGCGGTGAAGTGCCGGGCGCGTGGGTATTCGTTTCCGAACACGTGCCGCAGCGGCACATCGGCTACGCCTGCGGCACCCTGACCTGCGGCCTGACGGCCGGTATCCTGCTGGGCTCGCTGGTCGCCACCGCGATCAACAGCATTTACACCCCGGTCGAAGTGTCGGATTACGCATGGCGGATTCCGTTCCTGCTGGGTGGCGTGTTCGGCCTGTTCTCGGTTTACCTGCGCCGCTGGTTGCACGAGACGCCGGTATTCGCCGAGCTGCAACTGCGCAAGGCACTGGCAGAAGAAGTGCCGCTGCGCGCGGTGTTGCGCGACCATCGCGGGGCGATCCTGATTTCCATGCTGCTGACCTGGCTGCTGTCCGCCGGCATCATCGTGGTCATCCTGATGACCCCGACCGTGCTGCAGACCGTCTACCACTTCTCGCCAACCACCGCATTGCAGGCCAACAGCCTGGCGATCGTGTTTCTGAGCCTGGGCTGCGTCGCCTCCGGTGCACTGGCTGACCGCTTCGGCGCGGGTCGTGTCTTCGTGTTCGGCAGTGCCGCGTTGCTGATCAGTTCGTGGACCTTCTACCACAGCCTGTTCAACCACCCGGACTGGCTGTTCCCGATGTACGCCGTGACCGGCTTGCTGGTCGGCACCATCGGTGCAGTGCCGTATGTGATGGTCAAAGCCTTCCCGGCGGTGGTGCGCTTCAGCGGGCTGTCGTTCTCCTACAACCTGGCCTACGCCATCTTCGGCGGCCTGACCCCTATGGTCGTTACGCTGCTGCTGAAGGAAAGCCCGATGGGGCCAGCCTATTACGTGGCGATTATTTGTGGGGTCGGGGTTCTGGTGGGCGCGTATCTCTGGAAGAAAGGTCGCTAAGCCGACCCTTTGTATCGACTGCACTGGCCCCATCGCGAGCAGGCTCGCTCCCACAGGTTGAACGCGGACCACTGTGGGAGCGAGCCTGCTCGCGATGAAGGCGACGCGAATCATCCTGCAAAAGATCGAATGCTGGCCTTTCATCCAATTGTCATATTTCAGCCATAGAGTGTTCACACGGCCTGCTGATACTTGGCCCCGACTTAACACACCTATCTGCTAGGAGTAAGGCATGAAACTGAAGCGTTTGATGGCGGCAATGACTTTTGTCGCTGCTGGCGTTGCGACTGCCAACGCGTTCGCCGCTGTTGACCCGTCGATCCCGAGCTACACCAAGACCACTGGTGTGTCGGGCAACTTGTCCAGTGTCGGCTCCGATACCCTGGCCAACCTCATGACCCTGTGGGCTGAGAACTACAAAAAAGAATACCCGAACGTAAACATCCAGATTCAGGCCGCTGGCTCCGCCACTGCGCCACCTGCGCTGACTGAAGGCACCTCTAACCTGGGCCCGATGAGCCGCAAGATGAAGGACACCGAACTGGCTGCCTTCGAGCAGAAGTACGGCTACAAGCCAACCGCTATCCCGGTTGCAGTAGACGCCCTGGCTATCTTTGTTCACAAAGACAACCCGATCCAGCACCTGACCATGGAACAAGTCGACGCAGTCTTCTCGTCCACTCGTCTGTGCGGCGCTAAAACCGACGTGAAAACCTGGGGCGACCTGGGCGTGACCGGCGACCTGGCGAACAAGCCGGTTCAGCTGTTCGGTCGTAACTCGGTATCCGGCACCTACGGCTACTTCAAAGAAGAAGCCCTGTGCAAAGGCGACTACAAGCCAAACGTCAACGAACAACCAGGCTCGGCTTCGGTCGTGCAGTCGATCAGCTCCTCGCTGAACGGCATCGGTTACTCGGGCATCGGCTACAAAACCGCTTCCGTGAAGACTGTGGCTCTGGCCAAAAAAGGCACCACTGAATTCATTGAAGACACCGAAGAAAACGCCCTGAACGGCAAGTACCCGCTGTCGCGTTTCCTCTACGTTTACGTCAACAAAGCCCCGAACAAACCTCTGGCGCCGCTGGAAGCTGAGTTCGTGAAGCTGGTTCTGTCCAAACAGGGCCAGGAAGTTGTAGTGAAAGACGGCTACATCCCACTGCCGGCCAAGGTTGCTGCAAAAGCACTGGCTGACCTGGGTCTGCAGGAAGGCGGCGCTGAAGTCGCAAAAAAGTAAAACCTTGAGTCCGGGATAAACCCGGACTCTGTAGGAGCTGTCGAGTGAAACGAGGCTGCGATCTTTTGATCTGGCCTCTAACCGCAAGATCAAAAGATCGCAGCCTCGGTTCCCTCGACAGCTCCTACAACCCCCAAATTTTCAGTCCACTGCCAGTTCCCGCTGGCGGCGGATTTGTTGCGTCACTGCATTGTCATCTTTCTGTCATACAGGATCGCTAGGGTGTGCGAATGAATGATCTGGCCAATTCCACCATGACTACTAATCCCCCCAAGCGAATTGACTTCAATACGCCTGAGTTGCAACGCAAGCGCCGCATCCGCGCGCTCAAAGATCGCCTGACCCGCTGGTACGTCCTCGTGGGCGGCCTCGCCGTTCTCGGCGCGATCACGCTGATCTTCTTCTTCCTGGCTTACGTTGTCGCGCCCCTGTTTCAGGGCGCTGACCTGACCGCCAAGGACGCCATCACGCCCGCCTGGATGCAAGACGCCGGCAAGCCGTTGATGATCTCCCTGGAAGAACAGAACCAGGTCGCCATGCGGGTTTCCGACAAGGGCCAGGCGTTGTTCTTCGATATCGACAGTGGCGCTGAACTCAAGCGCGTCGATCTGTCGATTCCGGCCGGCACTACCGTGACCTCCATCGGTGAAGACCAACCAGGCCATCCATTGGTGGCGGTGGGCTTGTCCAACGGCCAGGCACTGGTATTCCGTCACACTTATAAAGTCAGCTACCCGGACGGCAAGAAAACCATCTCGCCAGCCATTGAATACCCGTACGGTGAAACGCCGATCGCACTGAACGAGGCGGGCGGTGCGCTGGAGCACGTCAGCCTTAACGCAACCGATTCGACCCTGATGCTGGTCGGCTCCACCGGTTCACAACTCAATGTTTTGTCGCTGACCAGCGAAGAAAACATGATGACCGGCGAAGTCACCAATGAGCAGAAGCGCATCGATCTGCCGCAGATGACGGAGCCGGTGAAGAACATCTTCGTCGACCCGCGTCAGCAATGGCTGTACGTGATTAACGGTCGCGCCCAGGCCGACGTGTTCAGCCTGCGCGACAAGAGCCTCAACGGTCGCTACAAACTGCTGGATGATGGCGAAGCGCAGATCACCGCCAGTACTCAACTGGTGGGCGGCATCTCGCTGATCCTCGGTGACTCCAAGGGTGGTCTGGCTCAGTGGTTCATGGCGCGCGACCCGGACGGCGAGCTGCGTCTGAAGCAGATTCGTACCTTCCAGATGGGCACCGCGCCGATTGTGGAAATCACCGCCGAAGAGCGTCGCAAAGGCTTCGTTGCCCTCGACGCGTCCGGCAAGCTCGGCGTCTTCCACAGTACCGCTCACCGCACGTTGCTGGTCGATCAGGTGGTGGAAGGCCAAGGCATTTTCGGTCTGTCGCCGCGTGCCAACCGCATCATCGTCGAGGCCAACGGTAAGGTGCAGCCGCTGTTGCTGGACAATCCGCACCCGGAAGTTTCGTGGAGCGCATTGTGGAGCAAGGTCTGGTACGAGAACTACGACGAGCCTAAATACGTCTGGCAATCGACCGCCGCCAACACTGACTTCGAACCGAAGATGAGCTTGTCTCCGCTGACCTTCGGTACCTTGAAAGCCGCGTTCTACGCCATGCTGTTGGCCGCGCCGCTGGCCGTCGCTGCGGCAATCTACACCGCATACTTCATGGCCCCAAGCTTGCGCCGCAAGGTCAAACCGGTGATCGAGTTGATGGAAGCGATGCCGACGGTGATCCTCGGCTTCTTCGCCGGCCTGTTCCTCGCGCCGTATGTGGAAGGTCACTTGCCGGGCATCTTCAGCCTGCTGATGCTCGTGCCGATCGGCATTCTGGTAGCGGGTTTCACCTTTAGCCGCTTGCCTGAATCGATCCGCCTGAAAGTGCCGGAAGGCTGGGAAAGCGCGATCCTGATCCCGGTGATCCTGTTCGTGGGCTGGCTCTCGCTGTACATGAGCCCGTACATGGAAACCTGGTTCTTCGGCGGCGACATGCGCATGTGGATCTCCCACGACCTGGGCATCACCTACGACCAGCGCAACGCACTGGTGGTGGGTCTGGCCATGGGCTTCGCGGTGATCCCGAACATCTACTCCATCGCCGAAGACGCCGTGTTCAGCGTGCCACGTGGCCTGACTCTTGGCTCCCTGGCCCTCGGTGCCACGCCATGGCAGACCATGACTCGCGTGGTGATCCTCACCGCCAGCCCGGGCATCTTCTCGGCGCTGATGATCGGCATGGGCCGTGCGGTCGGTGAAACGATGATCGTGCTGATGGCCACCGGTAACACCCCGGTCATGGAAATGAACCTGTTCGAAGGCCTGCGCACACTGGCCGCCAACGTCGCGGTGGAAATGCCCGAATCGGAAGTCGGCGGCAGCCACTACCGCGTGCTGTTCCTCTCGGCGCTGGTGCTGCTGTTGTTCACCTTCGTCATGAACACCCTCGCGGAACTGATTCGTCAGCGTCTGCGCAAGAAATACTCGTCGCTTTAAGAAAGGTAGAAGTCTGTGAAACAGAACTCCCTGAATGGATGGTTCAAGAGCGGCGCCCCCGGCGTCTGGATCAGCGGTGGCGCGGTGTCCATCGCGGTCATCATGACCATTGGCCTGCTGGCCGTGATTGCCGTGCGCGGTCTGGGCCACTTCTGGCCGGCGGACCTGATCCACGCCAGTTACGACGTGCCGGGCCAGGCCAATCACCTGGTCATCGGTGAAGTGGTACAGAAAGAAGAAGTGCCACGTGAGCGCCTGAAAAGCGCCGGCCTGCCGGTGCCCGATCAGGGCCCGGAGTTCATGACCCGCGAGCTGATCAAGGTTGGCAACCGTGACTTGAACGGCAACGACTTCACCTGGATCGTCGGCGAGTGGCTGACCAACCAGAAGACGCCGCCAGAGCTGATGACTATCGAGCGTCGCGAATGGGGCAACTTCTACGGCTACCTGGTCAACGTCAAACAGGACGGCAAGGTCATCGCTGAAGGCGAAGCGGCGTGGCCTGAGTTGCAGGCGCGTGTGGAACGCGTCAACAAGCTCGCCGCGCAGCTCAAGACCCTTGAAAAGGTCGACATCGGCGCGATCAACTCGGGTCTGGAGCGTGTGCGTCTGCACGGCCGCAAACTGGAGTTGGCAGGCCAGCTCGACGCTACCGCACAAGCTGACATGGAATCCGAGCGCGCTGAGCTCAATGCGCGCTATCAAGACATCGAAGCCCGTCTGAATGACCTGCACGCCCAATTCAACCGCGACAGCCTCACGGCCCGCGATGCGAACGGCAAAGAAATCGAAATCAGCATCGGTAAAGTGGTACACGCCTACCAGCCGAACGCGATGGGCACCGTTACCAAGATCGGCTTCTACTTCAGCAAGGTGTGGGAATTCCTCAGTGATGACCCGCGTGAAGCGAACACCGAAGGCGGGATCTTCCCGGCGATTTTCGGCACCGTGATGATGACGTTGATCATGGCGATGATCGTGACCCCGTTCGGCGTGCTGGCGGCGGTTTACCTGCGTGAATACGCCAAGCAGAACGCGCTTACGCGGATTATCCGCATCGCCGTGAACAACCTGGCCGGTGTTCCAGCCATCGTTTACGGCGTGTTCGGTCTGGGCTTCTTCGTCTACGTATTGGGCGGCTCGGTTGACCGGTTGTTCTTCCCTGAAGCACTGCCGGCACCGACCTTCGGTACGCCGGGTCTGCTCTGGGCCTCGCTGACCCTGGCGCTGCTGGCGGTGCCGGTGGTGATCGTGGCCACTGAAGAAGGTCTGGCGCGGATCCCTCGCACCGTGCGTGAAGGCTCGTTGGCCCTCGGCGCAACCAAGGCTGAAACCTTGTGGAAGATCGTACTGCCGATGGCCAGCCCGGCGATGATGACCGGCATGATCCTCGCGGTGGCTCGCGCCGCCGGTGAAGTGGCGCCGCTGATGCTGGTAGGTGTGGTGAAACTGGCGCCGTCGCTGCCGCTGGACGGCAACTACCCGTACCTTCACCTGGACCAGAAGATCATGCACCTGGGCTTCCATATTTATGACGTCGGCTTCCAGAGCCCGAACGTCGAAGCTGCGCGGCCGCTGGTGTACGCCACGGCGCTGCTGCTGGTGCTGGTGATCGCCACGCTTAACCTGTCGGCCGTCTATATCCGTAACCACCTGCGCGAAAAATACAAAGCGCTGGATAGCTGATAGCTGCCGCAAAAATTGAATGGGCTGCTGGCCTCAATGCCAGCCGCTCACTGAACCGAATTTGTTAGCACAGGGAGCCTCCCATGCAGCACGAAGCACATACCCACGGCATCAACATGTCGGCGCTGGGTCGCGACAAACAGAGCCTGAGTCTCGAACAGGAAACCGTGGCCATTGAAGTGCCGGGCCTGAGCCTGTTCTACGGCGACAAACAAGCGCTGTACGACGTCAGCATGAACATCCCGAAACAGCGCGTGACGGCCTTTATCGGCCCGTCCGGCTGCGGCAAGTCCACGCTGCTGCGCACCTTCAACCGCATGAACGACCTGGTGGATGGCTGCCGTGTCGAAGGCGAGATCAACCTCTACGGCAACAACATTTACCGTAAGGGCGAAGACGTGGCCGAGCTGCGTCGTCGCGTCGGCATGGTGTTCCAGAAGCCCAACCCGTTCCCGAAAACCATCTACGAGAACGTGGTTTACGGCCTGCGCATCCAGGGCATCAACAAGAAGCGCATCCTCGACGAAGCCGTCGAGTGGGCGTTGAAAGGCGCGGCACTGTGGGACGAAGTCAAAGACCGTCTGCATGAGTCGGCGCTGGGCTTGTCCGGTGGTCAGCAACAACGTCTGGTGATCGCTCGCACCATCGCCGTGGAACCGGAAGTGCTGCTGCTCGACGAACCGTGCTCGGCACTCGACCCGATCTCCACGCTGAAAGTCGAAGAGCTGATCTACGAACTGAAATCGAAGTTCACCATCGTCATCGTGACCCACAACATGCAACAGGCCGCGCGGGTTTCCGATTACACGGCGTTCATGTACATGGGCAAACTGGTGGAATTCGGCGACACCGATACCCTGTTCACCAATCCGGCGAAGAAGCAGACCGAAGACTACATCACGGGTCGCTACGGCTAGGAAGCTGTTGTTGCTCACTGAACTGACGCTGCGGTCCACCGCACCTTACCGGACGCTCCAAGGACGCCAACATGATTAGTAAAGAAGGCCTTACCCATCACATCTCCGCGCAGTTCAACGCTGAGCTCGAGGAAGTGCGCAGCCACCTCCTGGCCATGGGCGGGCTGGTGGAAAAGCAGGTCAACGACGCGGTGACCGCGCTGATCGAGGCCGACTCCGGCCTGGCCCAGCAGGTTCGCGAGATCGACGACCAGATCAACCAGATGGAACGCAACATCGACGAAGAATGCCTGCGCATTCTGGCCCGTCGTCAGCCGGCGGCGTCGGACTTGCGTTTGATCATCAGCATCTCCAAGTCGGTGATCGACCTGGAGCGTATCGGTGACGAAGCGACCAAGATCGCCCGTCGCGCCATCCAGTTGTGCGAAGAAGGCGAAGCCCCGCGGGGTTACGTCGAGGTTCGCCACATCGGCGACCAGGTCCGCAACATGGTTCGCGATGCACTGGACGCCTTTGCCCGCTTCGACGCCGACCTGGCGTTGTCGGTGGCCCAGTACGACAAGATCATCGACCGCGAATACAAAACCGCACTGCGCGAGCTCGCCACCTACATGATGGAAGACCCGCGCTCTATCTCGCGGGTCTTGAGCATCATTTGGGTGCTGCGTTCGCTGGAACGGATCGGCGACCACGCACGCAATATCTCGGAGCTGGTGATTTACCTGGTGCGCGGCACCGACGTGCGGCACCTGGGCCTCAAGCGCATGAAAGAAGAAGTTGAAGGCACAAGTGGTGAAACCGCTAATGTTCCGGGCAAAGCTGACGATAAGTAAGATTGCCTGAGAAAAGCGCCCGGCCTTTTGGCCGGGCGTTTTTGTTTGTGGTTGATGAATTCGAAAGCAGCACCCGCGAACGAAAAGTCCCGGCGTGACTGAAGGTTTTTGGCAATGTGCCATCAGCAAAGCGGTATGCTTGCCGGGATTTTTTAAAGGGGTGATGGATGAGTAAGGTCAGTGTGTTGGTCGTGGACGACGCGTCGTTCATTCGTGACCTGGTGAAGAAGTGCTTGCGCAACTACTTCCCGGGTATCCGGATCGAAGACGCGGTCAACGGCAAAAAGGCTCAGGCCTTGCTGGCACGGGAAGCGTTCGACCTGGTCCTGTGCGACTGGGAAATGCCGGAAATGTCCGGCCTGGAACTGCTGACCTGGTGCCGCGAGCAGGACAACCTCAAGACCATGCCGTTCGTGATGGTGACCAGCCGTGGCGATAAAGAGAACGTCGTCCAGGCGATCCAGGCCGGGGTATCCGGTTACGTCAGCAAGCCGTTCACCAACGAGCAACTGCTGACCAAGGTCAAGCAGGCCCTGAACAAGGTCGGCAAGCTCGACACCTTGATGAACAGCGCGCCGACCAAAATGAACTCGGCGTTCGGCAACGATTCCCTGAGCGCATTGACCGGAGGCAAGGCTGCTGTGGTCGCGCCTGCTGCGGCGCCGGTCAACCCGTTCGCCAAACCTGTCGCCGCCGCGCCGGCCCCGGCGGCTGCTCCGTCTCGCGGTCTGCTCAACAGCCCGCCGATCAAGCCTCCAGCGTCCTCCGCAGCGCCAACGGGCGGTCGTGGTCAGGGCCAGCTGCGTCTGCCGAACGGCATTCAGCAATGTGTGATCAAGGCCTTGAGTCTCAAGGAAGCACTGCTGGTGGTGAAGCGTACCGACGCCCTGCCGCAAGTGCTCGACAGCGCCGTGCTCGACCTGGAGCAGGGCGATAACGCCGAAACCGCCCGTCTGAACGGCTACCTGCACGCCATCGTCGCCCACGAGCCGAAGCCCGACAGCGACTGGTTGCAACTGACCTTCCGCTTTGTTGATCAGGACGCGCAGAAGCTCGATTACATCTCCCGATTGATAGCACGTGGTACGGCGCAGAAGCATTTCGTACCCGGCGCTTAAGTTCGGTATCGTCTGTTAGGCCGCCATCGCGAGCAATCGAGCGTCGACCGGCTGCTCCCACATTGGAATGCGTTCCCTTGTGGGAGCGAGCTTGCTCGCGATGAGTTCTTCGAACTCACCACACATCCGCTGAACGGCCCATTTTGAAACATCTGCCGACTACCCGGGTCCATTGCAGCTGCTAGGCTCCTACCCAGGCCTTACTCGACAGAATCTTGCCCATGCTCGCGCGCCTGCTGTTTTTTTGTGGTCTTTTCATGGCATCCGCCTCGGCGATGGCCATGACGATCTACAAGTCCACCGACGCCAATGGCGTGGTCTCCTACAGCGACCGCCCCACGACGGGCTCCAAGGTGTTCGTTTTTCGTGATCGCATGGTCGAGAATCTAGAGCGTCAGGTGTACCTCGTCATCACGAAGAAGAAGGGCGTGGACAGCGTTTACGTGCGCAATGACTTGTATGCGCCGGTAGAAATCGAATTGAGCTTCGGCGGGCTGAAGAACGTCAGTGGTGCGCCGAGCCGACCGATCCGCCGGGTGATGCCGGCACGCAGCAGTATTCGTCTGGCGCTGCTCACGGCCACGCAACCCGAAAGTCCGCTCGCGTATGTCCCCAAATTTGAATACTCCCTGGGCGACCCCTCAGGGGCCGCCCAGGCCTATCGGTACCCGCTGCCGTGGCGTGGCGGACCGTTTCGGCTGAGTCAGGGCGCCAACGGTCAATACAGCCACTTCGGTCCAAAGAACCGCTACGCCATGGACATCGCCATGCCCGAAGGCACGCAGATCATCGCGGCACGTGGCGGTGTGGTGGTGAAAACCGAGAATGCCCAGACCGGGCGCGGCAACGATCCATCGGGTAATTTCGTGCGGGTGCTGCACGATGACGGGACGATGGGCGTGTATCTGCACCTAAAGCAAGGTTCGGTGAGCGTTCGCGAGGGGCAACGGGTGTCGGTGGGGAGTCCACTGGCCTTGTCGGGCAATACCGGCAACAGCAGCGGGCCGCACCTGCATTTCGTGGTGCAGCGCAATACCGGGTTGGGGCTGGTGTCGATCCCGTACCAGTTCAATCAACCGGTGGGCGCGTTGCCCAACTTTGCGTTGGGCAAGCAGTGAAACCAAAGTCAAAAGATCGCAGCCTGCGGCAGCTCCTACTGGTGTATCGCAATCCCATGTAGGAGCTGCCGAAGGCTGCGATCTTTTGGGGTCAATGCGGTTTCCCGCATTGCAATCAATCGAGCATCAACACCTTGGCCAGAATAATCTTCGGCCCTTTCATCTTCTTGATGATGATCCGCAAGCCTTCGACTTCCAGCACTTCTTCCTCTTCCGGCACCCGTTTCAGGGTTTCGTAGACCAGCCCGGCGAGGGTTTCGGCTTCGATGTGGTCCAGATCGATGCCCAGCAGGCGCTCGACCTTGAACAGCGGCGTGTCGCCGCGCACCAGCAGCTTGCCCGGCTGGTACGCGAGGATCCCGCGCTCAGCCTTGCGGTGTTCGTCCTGAATGTCGCCGACCAGTACTTCCAGCACGTCTTCCATGGTCAGGTAGCCGATGATGTTGCCATCGGCTTCTTCGACCAGGGCGAAGTGCGAGCCGCCTTTGCGGAACTGTTCCAACAACTGCGACAGCGGCATATGGCGCGAAACCCGCTCCAGCGGCCGGGTCAGTTCGGCGAGGTTGAACGACTCGGGAATGTGGTCCAGGGCTGCCAGTTCCAGCAGCAAGTCCTTGATGTGCAGCAGGCCGACGAACTCCTGGCGATCGCTGTCGTACACCGGATAGCGGCTGAACTTGTGGCGACGGAACATCGCCAGGATTTCCTTCAGCGGCGCGTTGAACTCCAGCGTCACCAGGTCTTCCCGGGAATTGGCCCAGTCGACCACTTCCAGCTCGCCCATTTCCACCGCCGAGGCCAAAACACGCATGCCTTGGTCGCTCGGGTCCTGGCCACGGCTGGAGTGCAGGATCAGTTTCAGTTCTTCACGGCTGTAATGGTGCTCGTGATGAGGGCCGGGTTCGCCTTGGCCGGCGATCCGCAGGATCGTGTTGGCGCTGGCGTTGAGCAGGTAAATAGCCGGGTACATGGCCCAGTAGAACAGGTACAGCGGCACGGCGGTCCAGAGCGATAGCAGCTCGGGTTTGCGGATGGCCCAGGATTTCGGGGCCAGCTCACCGACCACGATGTGCAGGTACGAGATGACGAAGAACGCAGCGAAGAACGACACGCCTTTGATCACTTCGGCCGACTGCACGCCGACGGCTTCAAGGATCGGCTCAAGGATGTGCGCGAACGCCGGTTCACCGACCCAGCCGAGGCCGAGGGAGGCGAGGGTGATACCCAATTGGCACGCCGAGAGGTACGCATCGAGCTGACTGTGAACGGTGCGCAGGATGTGTCCGCGCCAGCCGTTTTTATCAGCGATGGCCTCGACACGGGTCGAGCGCAGTTTGACCATGGCAAATTCCGCCGCAACGAAAAAACCGTTGAGCAAAACCAGGATCAGAGCAAAAAGAATCATGCCGAAATCGGCGAAGAGTGTCGCGAGGGTCAAGCCAGGGGAAGGGTCCATGATGGAGTTTTGCGGTTTCCGTGTATTCGAAAGGAAAGAAAAAAGTGCGCCTGAAGGGCAGGCGCAAGTCAGCCAATGTAGCGGCTGACCGGGCGATTGCCTAGTGGCGCGTGCCGGCCGGTATCAGTCGGTGGCGCTGATGACCCGGGATTTGGTGACCTGGGCCGGCGCAAAATGGCAGGTAAAGGTGCTGCCATGGCCCGGCACGCTGCTGATTTCCATCCGCGCGCGGTGGCGCAGCAGCACGTGTTTGACGATCGCCAGACCGAGCCCGGTGCCGCCGGTGTTGGAGTTGCGACTGGAATCGACGCGGTAGAAGCGTTCGGTCAGGCGCGGCAAGTGTTTGCTGTCGATGCCGATGCCAGAGTCCTGCACGCTCAAGTGTGCGCCTTGCTCATCGCCCCACCAGCGGATGCGGATATTGCCTTCGGCCGGTGTGTATTTCACCGCGTTGAACACCAGATTGGAAAACGCGCTGCGCAACTCGGCTTCGCTGCCCTTGAGCAGAATCGTCGGGTCGGCTTCCAGGGTGATCTTCTGATTGCGCTGGGCGGACAGTTGCTGAGCGTCGCTCTTGATCGATTGCAGCAAGCCATCGATGGACACCGGCTGGTTGTCCGACGGGTAATCGGTGGCTTCCAGTTTGGCCAACAGCAGCAAATCGTTGAGCAACGTCTGCATGCGTCCGCCTTGCTGCTGCATCTGCTGCAAGGCACGGGACCAGCGCGGGTTCACGTCCTCGACGTTGTCGAGCAGGGTTTCCAGATAACCGCAGATCACCGTCAACGGCGTGCGCAGCTCATGGGAGACGTTGGCGATGAAGTCTTTGCGCATCTGCTCCAACTGGTGGATGCGCGTCACGTCGCGCACCAGCATCAAGTGTTCGTTGTTGCCGTAGCGGGTGATGTACAGCTGAATGCGCAGACGATCATTGATCGGTGACGGGATTTCCAGCGGCTCGGCGTAGCTGTTCTGCTCGAAGTATTCCTTGAAGCGCGGATGGCGGACGAGGTTGGTCACCGGCTGGCCGCTGTCTTGCGGGGTCTTGAGGCCGAGCAGGGTTTCGGCGGCGCGGTTCCACCATTCGAGGTTGCCGTCGCTGTCGAGCATGATCACTGCGTCTTTCAGCGCGGCAGTCGATTCCTGGACCCGGTCGATCACCGCTTGCAGACGCCCGCGCACACGTTGGTCGCGACGTTGCAGGTGGTAGATGCTGTCGAACACTTCGCCCCACAGGCCATAGCCATCGGGCGGTGCCTCATCGGGTTTGTGCAGGCGTAGCCATTCGTGCAGACGCAGCAGTTGCTTGAGCGTCCAGGCCAGGTAAAGGCCCAGGCCCGCGGCGAGGCTCCAGCCGTAGTAGCCGGTAATCAGGCCGATCACCAGGCAACCGGTCACCAGCAAAAGCATGTGGCGGATCAGGGTGCCATGCCAGTTTTGGTTCACTTGAACGCGCGTCCTTGTCAGCTTATCGGGCGGGAAAGGTCCGGATCAGGCCTTGGTGGAGAACCGGTAGCCGGTGCCGCGCACGGTTTGTACCAGATTTTCGTAAGCATCACCGAGGGCTTTGCGCAGGCGGCGGATGTGCACGTCGACGGTGCGCTCTTCGACATAAACGTTGCCGCCCCAGACCTGGTCCAGCAACTGGCCACGGGTGTAGGCACGTTCCTGGTGGGTCATGAAGAATTGCAGCAGGCGGTATTCGGTCGGGCCCATCTCGGCGGGTTTGCCGTCGATGGTCACGCGGTGGCTGATCGGGTCCAGCAGCAGGCCGCCGACTTCGATCGGCGTCTCGCCATCGGTAGGACCGGCACGGCGCAGCACGGCTTTCAGGCGCGCGACCAGCTCTCGTGGTGAAAAGGGTTTGGTGATGTAGTCATCGGCGCCGACTTCCAGGCCCTGGATCTTGTTGTCCTCTTCACCCTTGGCGGTGAGCATGATGATCGGGATGTCCCCGGTCAGCTCATCGCGCTTGAGGCGTCGGGCCAGCTCGATGCCGGACGTGCCGGGCAGCATCCAGTCGAGCAGGATCAGGTCCGGCTTGCGGTCGACAATGATGGCGTGGGCCTGCTGCGAGTTCTCAGCCTCCATGCAGTCATAGCCGGCCATTTCCAACGCAACGGCGATCATTTCGCGAATGGGCGCTTCGTCGTCGACGATCAGAATGCTCCTGCCAACCATGCCTTTAATCCTCTTGTCATTTAACTGTCTTGCGCCGCATTAGATAACGGAATTATTGCAGTCGTGTGACAGTATTTTAGTCGCCCGGCGATTGTCATGATCCTGAACTAAGCTCTAATTCCGAATCCTGACAACCACAAAAGGAAGGTTTCCATGAAACACATTGCTCAAACCTGGAAGGCGCTGCTGGTCACGGCTGCGCTAACGCTGCCGACACTGGCCTTCGCCGCCGACCCGGCGATGATGAAAGACGGGATGATGGTCGATCATAAGGGCATGACGGTGTACACATACGACAAGGACTCTGGCGCTAAGTCGATGTGCAACGGCGAGTGCGCTGAATACTGGCCGCCAATGATGGCGCCGGCGGGCGCCAAGCCCGAAGGCAAGTGGAGCACGATCAAGCGTGACGACGGTAAGATGCAGTGGGCCTATGACGGCAAGCCGCTTTACACGTTCATGAAGGACAAAAAACCCGGTGACATGGCAGGCGACAATATGAAGGACGTCTGGCACGTCATGCGCGAGCATAAGTAAGCGATTCGCCTGCACCGTAAACAGTTCGCAGCCTGCGGTCGCTCCATCCCCCTGTTGGAGCTGGCGCAGGCTGCGATCTTTTCCAACGGTCAACGCAGCGCGTAATCCAGCACAATCCCGACAAAAATCGCCAACCCGGCCCAGTGGTTGTGCAGAAACGCCTTGAAGCAACGCATCCGGTCCTTGCCACGGGTGTACCAGAACTCCCACGCAAAACAGCCTGCCGCCGCCAACAATCCCAAGTGGAACCAGCCACCGAGCTCGAATTTCGACCCGGCCAGCAGCAAGCAACCCAGCGCCAACCCTTGCAGCGTCAGGATGATCACCCGATCCGCCTCGCCAAACAGAATCGCCGTGGATTTCACGCCGATCTTCAAGTCGTCGTCGCGGTCGGTCATGGCGTAGTAGGTGTCATAGCCGACGGTCCACAGCAGGTTGGCGATCCACAGCAACCACGCCGCCGCCGGCAGTTCACCGGTTTCGGCGGTGAACGCCATCGGCATGCCCCAAGAGAACGCCGCGCCCAGCACCACTTGCGGGTAATAGGTGTAGCGCTTCATGAACGGGTAAGTGAAGGCCAGCGCCAAGCCACCGAGCGACAGCCAGACCGTTGCCGCATTGGTGCACAACACCAGCAGGAAACTCACGCCCATCAGCAGCGCGAAAAACACCAGTGCTTCTTTGGAACTGATCTTGCCGCTCACCAATGGCCGCTGTTCGGTGCGTTTCACGTGGCCGTCGACCTTGCGGTCTGCCCAATCGTTGATCACGCAGCCGCCGGCGCGGGTCAGCACCACGCCCAGGACGAAAATTACGACGTTGGCCAATGACGGTGAACCTTTGCCGGCAATCCACAGTGCCCACAGCGTCGGCCACAGCAACAGATAAATGCCGATCGGTTTGTCCATGCGGGTCAGCTGAATGAAATCCCAGGCCCGTGGGTTCAAGCGATTCAGGGACTTGAGCAGGCTCTGGTACATCAGCAGTTCTCCGGATGGGCGCGGGTAGCGTTCCACAAGGTCGGCAAGAAAATTTCGGCCACCAGCACGCTCAAGGCGCCGCGGTCGAAACGCGAGCGGCGGCCCCACAGTTCAGGTGCCCGGGACTCCATCGGCAGCCACTCCTGAGGATAGTGACAAACCTCAATGACGCGCCGTTGGAACGCTTGATCGCAAAACAGCAATTCGCCCAGGGAGCGGCTGCCCAATTCGTCCATGTGCAACCCGTCGCCCTGCAACGCGCTGCGGGCCGCCACGCTGCGGGCAAACACCCAGGCTTCGCCGTGGCCGCGCAGATACACCTCGCGAACCCAGCCCTCGCTGCCTTCGGCCAGGTCCAGCGCGGCACATTCGTCGGCGCGCAGGAGCTGCCAGCCTTCGAAGAGAGGCGTGACGCTGAAGCCGTCATTCGACAAACGGATCAGCCGTCGGGTCAAAGAGCCTTCGTCGAACAGCCAGTCGAGCGTAGAGATGTCGGGGAGGGGCGTCAGTTGGCTTCGAGGGAGCCAAAGCGGGGTCGCGGCAGGGGATTTTGAGTGCGGCACAGTGAGTCATTATTGGCAGCAAATGAGGCGGCGAGCTTACCATGTCAGCCTGTGATTTTGATTGATCCGGCCGGCCATTGCGTCGAACAGGCTTGCATCTGCCGGGCCCGATCAGTACAAAACGCGCTGAGCCGGACGGCAGCGCTCCAACCATCGACCGTTCGCGCCGGCAAAAGCCTGAATCTTGAGGATGAACCCAATGAAAAAGTGGCAATGTGTGGTCTGTGGCCTGATCTATAACGAAGCCGACGGCTGGCCGGACGACGGCATTGCGCCGGGCACACTGTGGCAAGACGTGCCGGAAGACTGGCTGTGCCCGGACTGCGGCGTGGGCAAAATGGATTTCGAAATGATCGAAATCGCTGCTTAAAACAATTAGAGGAGTAAGGAATGAACGCACCTGTCGTGATCGTCGGCACCGGGCTGGCTGGCTACAACCTGGCCCGGGAGTTTCGCAAACTCGATGGCGAAACCCCGCTGCTGCTGATTACTGCCGATGACGGACGCTCCTACTCCAAGCCGATGCTCTCCACCGGCTTCGGCAAAAACAAAGACGCCGACGGCCTGAGCATGGCCGAACCCGGCACCATGGCCGAGCAGTTGAAGGCCGAAGTGCGTACGCACACGCGCATCAGCGGCATCGACCCGGGCCACAAGCGCTTGTGGATCGGTGAGGAAGCGGTGTTTTATCGTGACCTGATCCTCGCCTGGGGCGCAGAAACCGTACGAGTGCCGATCGAAGGCGACGCAGCTGACGCCGTTTTCCCGATCAACGATCTGGAAGACTACGCACGCTTTCGCGCAGCGGCGGCCGGCAAGCGTCGGGTGTTGTTGCTGGGCGCCGGCCTGATCGGCTGCGAGTTCGCCAACGACCTGATCCTTGGTGGCTACGAGGTGCAACTGGTTGCACCGTGCGAGCAGGTCATGCCGACCCTGTTGCACCCGGCGGCGGCCGCAGCGGTTCAGGCCGGGCTGGAAAGCCTCGGCGCACGCTTCCACCTGGGGCCGGTGCTCAATCGCTTGCAGCGCGTGGCTGACGGACTGGAAGCGCATCTGTCCGATGGCCAGGTGATCCCTTGCGATGTGGTGGTGTCGGCCATCGGTCTGCGTCCGCACATCGACCTGGCGGCGGCGGCCGGTGTGCAGGTCAATCGCGGCGTGGTGGTCGATCGCCACCTGAAAACTTCTCACACCAATATCTATGCCTTGGGCGACTGCGCCGAAGTCGATGGGCTGAATCTGTTGTACGTGATGCCCCTCATGAGCTGTGCGAGAGCGCTGGCCCAGACCCTCGCCGGAAACCCGACGGCGGTGAGTTATGGCCCGATGCCCATCACCGTTAAAACGCCGGTCTGCCCCTTGGTGGTTTCACCGCCGCCACGGGGTTTGGAGGGCGTCTGGACGGTCGAAGGGCAGGGCGCGGACATCAAGGTATTGTGCCGCGATGCCAGCGGCAAACTGCTGGGTTATGCCCTGACAGGCGCGGCGGTGATGGAAAAACTGGCCCTGAACAAAGAGCTTCCGGCACTGCTGGCGTAAATACCGGTCGTTCTGTCGGAATCACCCCTCTTTTGCCCATACAAAGGTCGCGCCGAGACTGGCGCGGCTCTTCGCTGCGTGCCATCCTCACTCCCGTCTGCCGCAGAGTAGAGCACCTGCGGCGCTTTGGGCGCTGTTCCAACGAGAACAGCACGGACATAACAACAAAAAACCGTCAAAGGGGCTTCACTAATGCGTAAACCAGAACTCGCCGCTGCAATTGCTGAAAAAGCAGACCTCACCAAAGAGCAGGCCAACCGCGTTCTCAACGCCGTTCTCGAAGAAATCACCGGCGCTCTGCACCGCAAGGACAGCGTTACGCTGGTGGGCTTCGGTACCTTCCTGCAACGCCATCGCGGTGCCCGCACCGGCAAAAACCCGCAAACCGGTGAGCCCGTCAAAATCAAGGCCAGCAACACTGTTGCGTTCAAGCCAGGCAAATCGTTGAAAGACAGCGTTAATCCGTAACACGCACCGACTTCCCGCATAGCGGGTGAGCGGGATAAAAAATGGGCACGCCAACATGGTTGGGTGCCCATTTTTTTATGGGTGGCGGATTAAATGACGCGGCTTTGTTGCTTGGCGAAAATCGCCGCCATCTCCGGCTCATCCAGATAATCCAGCGTTCGCTCCACCAACAAATGCACGCCGTCAGCCATGCGGCTGAGCGCCAAGGCTACGGAGCGGCGGGAACCGTCCACATCGTCGGCGAGGTTGGCGGCGATGGCGCTGATGGACAGCAAATCTTCCGAGGCATTGGCGAGAAGGGTTTCAGGGTTGATGCCCGAGCAGACGCTGAAGAGCTGGCCGTTGCGTTTTGGTGGTTTGGGGTCGGCTGGCGGGAAGTGATGGTCGAGGGCGCGCTTGGCGGCTTCGTTGAGTTTGTTTGAGTCGGGGCTTTCGTATGGGGAGACCGGATCTGTGTCCGGCGGATTTGGAGTTACCTTGAACATGATCTTCAATTCCTTGAATGATGCTGACAACACTTCGCCGACTAAACGAAGGGGTGGCAGCTGTACGCAGGTTAGTCGGACCGGGGAATTGAAGAAGCCGGCGCACCCGAAGGTGCCCTACGCACAGCCACCATCAAACTCAGGTACGAATACCTGTCTGACGGATGCTCATGCATCTTCAATTACCAGCGAGCGACTAAACCCGATCACTGATGGGCAGTGACAGGAACCAAGTTACCGACCGCCCCCAAGGCGCACAAGCCGGCGGATTCTGGCGTAGCCGTAGGCAACGGCGCAAGGTGTTGTAGCTCTCAGGAAGTAACCTTGAAGTGTTTTAAACAAACGCGATCGAGCGGTGTTTAATCATCGTAAATGTAGGTGCTCCTTAAATCCGGTATGAAATTTCCGCGATACCGAAAGTTCCATTGTGGAACTTTGTTTTTTGTATGGGCTGCCATCATTATGATGGCACTTTTTATTCGGGCTGTTGTCGCTCCCATTTTGTTGAAAGATGACAGCGACTTTCGGAAGCCTCCTACATTTAATAATTTTTATTTTGGTCATGATTCAGACGCGTGGCAGCGATTCAATCGGCAGCGGCCACGGGTGATTGACAGCGATGGCTCTAAGCCGGTGCTTTCCGATCGATACGCCGGGTGAGGAAACATTAAACTGATATCAGGGAATCCCTTGCGATATATAAGGAGATCTCCTACGAGCAATAGAGACACTTCGTCTTGTTGTTTAACCAGATGCTTGCTAGTGGCCATCATCGTGAGTACGATGCGCGCACTTGAAAGAGCACGAACTCAATTGGATGAGACTCATCGCAGCTCTTTGATTCTGTCTCGCGTCGTTGGAATTCCAATAGACGTATGACTGTAATCCTAATTAAAGGCCATGGATGTCCTACTCAAGCAAACTTTCCGCTCATTACCTCGAACTCGCAAAAGCCTCTGTTTCCAAAGAGAATTTCGCGGGCGAGGACGTTCGCTTTTCGAGCGAATATGAGGCGCTGGAAAGCGAGCTGGGCAAAGCCCAATCCATGCACGAAAGCGGTCAGATCGACTGGCTGAAAATCCGCGAAAACAGTGAAAACCTGCTGCGCACCCAGTCCAAAGACTTGCGGGTTGGTGCCTGGCTGACTTGGGCCCTGTACCAGCGCGAATCCTTTCAAGGGCTGCTGGCCGGCCTCGGTTTGCTGCACTACCTGTGCGAAAGCCACTGGGCCGAAGTCCACCCGAACAAGGCCCGCACCCGCTCCGCTGCCATCAGTTGGCTGGTACCGCGTCTTGAGCAGGTGCTGACCGAGAACGTCGCGATCAAAGAGCAGTTGCCGATGTTCCGGCGGCTGGTCGAACACCTTGAAGGTCTCGATGCCGCTTGCACCGAGCACTTGGGCGACGATGCGCCATTGCTGCTGCCGATCTCCCGCCGTTTGAAAAACATGGTTCAGCGCGCCGCCGACAACCAGCCCGAACCGGGTGTGGTGGGCGCCGCAGTGGCCCAGGTCAAACAGGCTGCCACGCAGTTGTTCACCCCCGGCGCACCCATCGACAACGAAAAAGAAGCCCATAAAGCCCTGCGCGCCCAACAGGAAAGCGCGCGGCCGTTGTGTGCCTGGTGGCTCAAGCAGAAAGCCACTGACCTGCGCGCCTTGCGCCTCAATCGCACACTGTTGTGGTTGCCCATCGACGCGGTGCCCGAGCGCAACGCCGAGCAGATCACCGTTCTGCGCGGGTTGCCAGCCGACAAGCTCAAGGCCTACCAGGACCGTTACGACCAGGCAAAATACGCTGACCTGCTGGTGGAACTGGAGGCGAGCCTGGCGAAGGCACCGTTCTGGTTCGATGGCCAGCGAATGGTTTGGGAGTGCCTCCAGGGGCTCAACGCCGAGATGGCTATGCGCGAAGTGGAAATCCACTTCGCGCTTTTGATTCAGCGCCTGCCCGGCATCATCGAATTGCGTTTCCATGACGGCGCCCCGTTTGCCGATCCGGCCACCCGCGCCTGGGTCAGCGCCCACGTCATGCCGCATCTGCAAAGCGCCAGTGCGCCGCGCAAGGTCGAAGTCGCCGACAGCCAGCCGGCCTGGGAACTGGCCCTGGAAGAAGTCTTGCCGATCCTGCGCAAGGACGGCCTCAAGGCCGCCGTGCAGATCCTCAAGCAAGGCCTGCAAAGCGCCCAAGGCGGACGCGTCCGGTTCTTCTGGCAGTTCGCCCTCGCGCGGTTGTGCTTCATGGCCAAGAAATACGAACTGGCCAGGACCCAACTCGAAACCCTGGACCAAACATTACAGGACTCAGGCCTGAACGCCTGGGAGCCCGATCTTGCGCTGGAAGTGCTGCATTTACTGCATAGCTGCTGCGAGTTGTTACCGCAGAACCATGCCGTACGTGAACGCAAGGAAGAGATTTATCGCAGGCTGTGCCACCTCGATCTCGAAGTGGTACTCGAATAGGCCCCAGGGCCACAACCGCAAGGAGAATAGCCATGGCCAAAGAAGGCTCGGTAGCCCCCAAGGAACGCATCAACGTCACTTTCAAACCTGCCACCGGTGGTGCTCAGGAAGAGATTGAACTGCCGTTGAAACTACTGGCAATCGGTGACTACACCCACCGCAAGGACGAACGTAAAGTCGAAGATCGCAAGCCGATCAGCATCGACAAGATGACCTTCGACGAAGTGCTGGCCAAGCAAGAGCTGCAGCTGACGTTGAGCGTACCGAACCGTCTTCAGGAAGAAGGCGACACTGAAGAACTGGCCGTGAAACTGCGCGTCAACTCGATGAAGGACTTCAACCCGGCCAGCCTGGTCGAGCAAGTGCCTGAGCTGAAAAAACTGATGGAACTGCGCGACGCGCTGGTGGCCCTCAAAGGTCCGCTGGGTAACGCGCCTGCGTTCCGCAAAGCCATCGAAGGCGTGCTCGCCGACGACGAATCCCGCGGTCGCGTACTGGGTGAGCTGGGCTTGAACGCCGCAGCCCAGGACGCCTGAGTCTCCATCAGCCAAGGAAGCCAACACAATGAGCACTAGCGCAGCACAGCAAAAGAGCAAAGAGAACGGCGAATACAGCATTCTCGACAGCATCATCGCCGAAACCCGCCTGACGCCGGATGACGAAGCCTACGACATCGCCAAGCGCGGTGTGTCGGCCTTCATCGAAGAGCTGCTCAAGCCGCAGAACAACGGTGAGCCGGTCAAGAAAGCCATGGTTGACCGCATGATCGCCGAGATCGATGCCAAGCTCAGCCGCCAGATGGACGAGATCCTGCACCACCCGGCGTTCCAGTCCCTGGAATCGTCGTGGCGTGGTCTGCAGTTGCTGGTTGATCGCACTAACTTCCGCGAAAACATCAAGATCGAAATCCTCAACGTCTCCAAAGAAGACCTGCTGGACGATTTCGAAGATTCACCGGAAGTGATGCAGTCTGGCCTGTACAAGCACATCTACACCGCTGAATACGGTCAGTTCGGTGGTCAGCCGGTTGGCGCGATCATCGCCAACTACTTCATGTCCCCAAGCTCGCCGGACGTGAAACTGATGCAGTACGTGTCCAGCGTTGCCTGCATGTCCCACGCGCCGTTCATCGCCGCGGCCGGCCCGAAATTCTTCGGCCTGGAAAGCTTCACCGGTCTGCCGGACCTGAAGGATCTGAAAGATCACTTCGAAGGCCCGCAATTCGCCAAATGGCAGAGCTTCCGCCAGTCGGAAGACTCCCGTTACGTTGGCCTGACCGTGCCGCGTTTCCTGCTGCGTAACCCGTACGACCCGGAAGAAAACCCGGTCAAATCGTTCGTGTACAAAGAAACCGTCGCCAACAGCCACGAGCACTACCTGTGGGGCAACACCGCCTACGCGTTCGGCACCAAACTGACCGACAGCTTCGCCAAATTCCGCTGGTGCCCGAACATCATCGGCCCGCAGAGCGGTGGCGCGGTTGAAGACCTGCCGTTGCACCACTTCGAAAGCATGGGCGAAATCGAAACCAAGATTCCTACCGAGGTTCTGGTTAGCGACCGTCGTGAATACGAACTGGCCGAGGAAGGCTTCATCTCCCTGACCATGCGCAAAGGCTCCGACAACGCGGCGTTCTTCTCCGCCAGCTCGGTGCAGAAGCCGAAGTTCTTCGGCATCAGCGCAGAAGGCAAGGCAGCAGAGCTGAACTACAAGCTCGGCACCCAACTGCCGTACATGATGATCGTCAACCGCCTGGCTCACTACTTGAAAGTGCTGCAGCGCGAGCAACTCGGTTCGTGGAAAGAACGTACCGACCTCGAGCTGGAACTCAACAAGTGGATCCGCCAGTACGTGGCCGACCAGGAAAACCCAAGTGCCGAAGTCCGTGGCCGTCGTCCACTGCGCGCTGCCCAGATCATCGTCAGCGATGTTGAAGGCGAGCCTGGCTGGTACCGCGTCAGCCTGAACGTGCGCCCGCACTTCAAGTACATGGGTGCCGATTTCACCCTGTCGCTGGTTGGCAAGCTCGACAAAGAGTAAGCGGAGCAAACTCATGACTGGATACGGCAGCCTTTTCGAACGCCTGGGTGGCGACGCGGACAAACGCGTCGGCTGGAGCCGCGAGGTCTCCGCCATGGCGTCCGTGGCTGCCCATCTGGCCAAGATGCTCAGCACCCGTGCGGGCAGCGTGCAAACGCTGTCCGATTACGGGCTACCCGATCTCAATGACATGCGTCTGAGCCTGCACGACTCCCTGAGTCAGGCCCGTTTGGCCATCGAAAATTTCATCGAAGCCTACGAGCCACGCCTGAGCAATGTGCGTGTCATTTCCCTGCCGCGTGACCACGATCAGCTTCGCCTGTCCTTCAGCATCGAAGGCTTGCTGGAAGTTGATGGTTTCAAGCGTCAGGTCAGTTTCGCCGCGCGCCTGGATGGCAGCGGTCAAGTAAAGGTCAACTAAGGAGACTCCGATGTCCGGCAAACCCGCAGCCCGTGTATCCGACCCCACCGCTTGCCCGCTCCCCGGTCACGGCACCAATCCGATTGTCGCCGGTTCCGGCGACGTGTTCTTCGACGGCCTCGCGGCCGCCCGCCAAGGCGATGCCTCGGCGTGTGGTGGTGCGATGGTCGGTGGGTTGTCGGGGACCGTTTTGATTAACGGCAAACCTGCCGCCACCGTGGACTCGGTGGGGACTCATGGCAACAAGGTTACGGCCGGTTCCGGGACTGTGATCATCGGGTAATTGGCATTTGGCGGCGTAGTCCTGCCCATGAAACCGTCGTGCACGGAGGTATCGAAGTGATCCCGCAGGCGTGGCTCGATTACTTCGAGTTTTATGAAGAGCTGAACAGCGCCCCTCAATCGGTGGCCAATCATGCTTAGCAGAGGGCGACGGAGTTTCCTCATGGTTGCCTTGTGGTGGCCATTGCCCGCGTTGCTGGCGATTTTTTTCAGCGGCCTGTCCGGCGGCGAGTATTCAAAGCTGGATTCCACCCATTCCGAGTGGCTGTACCTGCTGTGGTGGGGCATCCCTGGGTACGGTGCGTTTTCGCTGTGGATGACCCGGGCCGTCAAGGGCCGGGATGAGCAACAAGCGCTGCGGATGGTTTGGCTGGCGCCTTTGAAGTTCATCCCTTTTTACGCCGTGCCGTGGGTGATTTATGGCTTGAGCCGTGCGTTCGCCGAGCAGTCTGATGGGGTTTTCATGACGTTCGGCTGGATCATGGTTTTGCCTTACCTGCTGATCGCCGGCTACGTCTGTGCGGGTCTGACGGTTGCGCTCTACAGGACGTTTTATTCATGAGATTCAATACCAGGCAGGTAACCCGTGTCGTTTAACCACTACTACCAAAGCGAACTCACCGCACTTCGCCAGTTAGGTCGTCGATTCGCCGAGCGTAGCCCGGCGTTGGCGCCTTTCCTCGGGCAAGCCGGGCGAGATCCGGACGTGGAGCGGTTGCTGGAAGGCTTTGCGTTCCTGACCGGCCGCCTGCGCCAAAAGCTCGACGACGAGTTGCCGGAGCTCAGCCATTCGCTGATGCACCTGCTGTGGCCCAACTACATGCGCCCGCTGCCGGCGTTCAGCATTCTGCAGTTCGACCCGTTGAAGCGTTCGGGTCCTGCGTTGATGGTCGAGCGCGATACGCCGGTGGAAAGCGTACCGATCGATGACGTGCGTTGCCGCTTTCGCACCTGCTACCCGACCGAAGTTTTGCCGCTGGACCTGGCCGCGCTGAATTACTCGGTGAAAGGCGACGGTTCGCTGTTGAGCCTGCGCCTGGAGATGAGCGCTGACGGTCACCTCGGTGAACTGGAGTTGAGCCGTCTGCGTCTGCACTTCGCTGGTGAACGCTACATCAGCCAGATGCTTTACCTGAGCCTGTTGCGCAACCTGGAAGGCATCGAGCTGATCCCGCTGGACGGCGCCGGCAAACCCATCAACGGCGTCAATGGCACTCCCATGGCATTCAAGATGCCCGGCGACCGCGTGCAGCCGGTGGGTTTTGCCGAAGAAGAGGCGTTGATCCCGTATCCGCTGAACACCTTCCGTGGCTACCGCTACTTGCAGGAATATTTCGCCTTCCAGGACAAATTCCTGTTCGTCGATATCAACGGGCTGGACATTCTCAAGGCGCTGCCGGAAGACACGCTCAAGCAAATGCGCGGCCTCGAATTGCGCTTCGATATTCGCAAGAGCGGCATCATGCGGATGCGTCCGACACTGGACAACGTGAAGCTCTACTGCACGCCCATCGTCAACCTGTTCAAGCACGATGCACTGCCGATCCGCCTCGACGGCAAGCAGGACGAATACCTGCTGTTGCCAGCCGAGTACGACCTGGAAAACTGCGGTGTGTTTTCGGTGGAAACCGTCACCGGCTGGAAGCCCGGCGGCCTCGGTTATCAGGAGTACGTGCCGTTCGAATCGTTCGAGCACGACCCGAGTTTCGACGTGCCCAACAGCCGTCCGCACTACAGCATTCGCCAGCGTTCGTCCTCGTTGCACGACGGCCTCGACACTTATCTGAGCTTCGGCATTCGCCACACCGAAGCCCACGAAACCCTGTCGATCGATCTGATGTGCACCAACCAGAACCTGCCGCGCAAGCTCAAGCTCGGCGACATCTGCATGGCCTGCGAAGAGACGCCGGAGTTCCTCAGTTTCCGCAACATCACCCCGGCCACGCCCAGTTATGCGCCGCCGCTGAACCGTGACTTCCTCTGGAAGCTGATCAGCAACATGTCGCTTAACTATCTGTCGCTGGCCGACGTCAATGCGTTGAAGGTGATTCTCGAAACTTACGACCTGCCGCGCTACTACGACCAACACGCTGAAAAAGTCAGCAAGCGTCTGCTGGGCGGGCTCAAGTCGATCAAGCACCAACACGTCGACCGCTTGCACCGAGGGTTGCCGGTACGCGGGTTGCGCACCGAGCTGACCATCGACCCGGAAGGGTATATCGGTGAGGGCGACCTGTTCGTTTTCGCTTCGGTTCTTAACGAGTTTTTCGCGCTTTACGCCAGTCTCAATTCGTACCACGAGCTGCGGGTAAAAAGCACACAGGGAGAGGTGTACCAATGGACACCACGTATGGGCCTCCAGCCGCTTCTTTAAGCGGACTGACCCGAGGAATACGCGAGTACTCGCTGTTTCAGGCCGTGCTGCTGGTGGTTGACCGGCTGCGTGAGGCCCACCCGCACCTGAGCCAGGACGATTTGTACGATCAGCTGGAATTCCAGGCCAACCCGAGCCTGGGTTTTCCCGGCAGTGACGTTGATCGCGTGGAGTTTTTCACCGAGCACGGCCACTTGCGCGCACGCCTGCGATTCAACCTGATCGGCCTGGTCGGTTCCGGCTCGCCGCTGCCGGCGTTCTACGGCGAACAGGCCCTGGGCGATAGCGAAGACGGCAACCCGACCCGCAACTTCCTCGACCTGTTTCACCATCGCCTGCAACGGCTGATGCTTCCGATCTGGAAAAAATACCGCTACCGCGCAAGCTTCGAGAGCGGCGCGCTCGACCCGTTCTCTTCGCAATTGTTTGCGTTGATCGGCCTGGGTGGCGAAGAGATCCGCAAGGCAGGGGAACTGAACTGGAAACGCCTGCTGCCGTACCTCGGCCTGCTCAGCTTGCGGGCGCACTCGGCGGCGCTGATCGAGGCGGTGCTGCGTTACTACTTCAAACACGCCGAACTGACCATCGAGCAGTGCATCGAGCGTCGCGTCGAAATCCTCGACGAGCAGCGCAATCGCTTGGGCCGCGCCAACAGCCTGCTCGGCGAAGACCTGGTGCTGGGCGAACACGTGCGCGACCGCAGCGGCAAATTCCGCATCCACATCCGCGAACTCGACTGGCAACGCTTCCACGAATTCCTGCCGATCGGTTTCGGCTACCAGCCGCTCTGCGCGCTGGTGCGGTTCACCCTGCGTGACCCGCTCGATTACGACATTCGACTGGTGCTGCGCCAGGAAGAAATCCGCGAACTGCGCATCGGTGAGCAGAACGCCTGTCGCCTGGGATGGACCAGTTGGCTCGGCCGCGAAAAAGCGGACGGCGTGGTGACCCTGGGCAGCAAAATTCATTAAGGACAGATGACCAATGATCAACGTAGACCTGCAACAACTTATCCAGGCGCTGGACGCCGAAACCCGTCGTGACCTGGAAAGTTCGGCCGAACGCTGCGTCGCCCGTGGCGGCAGCAAGATCCTCGTCGAAGACTTGCTGCTGGGCTTGCTGGAGCGCCCGCAAGGCTTGCTCGCACGCGCGCTGCAAGACGCCGAAGTGGATGCCGGTGAGCTGAGCGCCGCGTTGCAATCGCGGGTCGAGCACAGCGCTTCGCGCAACCCGGTGTTCGCCCCGGAACTGGTGCAGTGGCTGCAAGACGCGTTGCTGGTGGCCAACCTTGAACTGGGCCAGAGCCAGGTCGAGCAAGCCGCGTTGATCCTCGCACTGTTGCGCAACCCGATGCGCTACGCCGGCAGCCGCTACCAGTCGTTGCTGGCCAAACTGAACATCGAGCGCCTGAAAGAATTCGCCCTGTCGCAGAAAGAACAACCGGCGACGGGCAAACCTGCCGTGCCGGGCGAATCGCTGCTGCAGCGCTTCACCCACAACCTGACTCAGCAGGCCCGCGACGGCAAACTCGACCCGGTGCTGTGCCGCGATGGCGCGATCCGGCAGATGGTCGACATACTCGCCCGTCGCCGCAAGAACAACCCGATCGTGGTCGGTGAAGCCGGCGTCGGCAAAACCGCCATCGTCGAAGGCCTGGCCTCACGCATCGCCGCCGGTGAAGTGCCGCAAGTCTTGAAAGGCGTTGAGTTGCTGTCGCTGGACATGGGCCTGTTGCAGGCAGGCGCCAGCGTCAAAGGTGAATTCGAGCGTCGCCTCAAAGGCGTGATCGACGAAGTCAAAGCCTCGCCGAAACCAATCATCCTGTTCATCGACGAAGCTCACACGCTGATCGGCGCGGGCGGCAATGCCGGCGGTTCCGACGCGGCCAACCTGCTCAAGCCGGCCCTGGCCCGTGGCGAGTTGCGCACCATCGCCGCCACCACCTGGGCGGAGTACAAAAAATACTTCGAGAAAGACCCGGCCCTGGCCCGTCGCTTCCAACCGGTGCAACTGCACGAACCGACCGTCAGCGAAGCGGTGACCATCCTGCGTGGCCTGGCTCAGGTTTACGAGAAGAGCCACGGCATCTACCTGCGCGACGACGCGGTGGTTGCGGCGGCCGAACTGTCCGCCCGTTACCTGGCCGGTCGTCAGCTGCCGGACAAAGCTGTCGACGTCCTCGACACCGCGTGCGCCCGCGTGCGCATCAGCCTCGCCGCCGCGCCGGAAAGCCTCGAACGCTTGCGTGGCGAACTGGCTGAAGGCGGTCGTCAGCGTCAGGCCCTGCGCCGTGATGCCGAGGCCGGTCTGCTGATCGATCACGAAGCGCTGGACGCTTTGGAAGATCGTCTGGCCGAAGCCGAAGATGAAAGGGTCGCCCTCGAAGCGCTGTGGACCGATCAGAAAGAATTGGCAGAGCGCCTGCTGGACCTGCGTCAGCAATTGGCCAAGGCCCGCGAAGCTGCCGCCGTCGAGCCTACTGTCACGGTTGAAGAAGATGCCGAAGGCACCGTGATCGAAACGCTGCCGGTGGACGAAGCGCAAAGCGTCGAAACCCTGGAAGCCGCGCTCAACGAAACTCACAAAGCGCTGACCGAGTTGCAAGTCAAAGAACGTCTGGTCAGCTTCGAAGTCTGCCCGCGTCTGGTGGCCGAAGTGATCAGCGCCTGGACCGGCGTGCCTTTGGCGCAATTGGCCCGTGAGCACAACGCCAAGGTCGCGAGCTTCGCCACCGACTTGCGCACGCGCATTCGTGGTCAGGAACAAGCCGTTCACGCGCTGGACCGCTCGATGCGCGCCACCGCTGCCGGCCTGAACAAACCTGATGCGCCAGTTGGCGTGTTCCTGCTGGTCGGCCCGAGCGGCGTCGGCAAAACCGAAACCGCGCTGGCCCTGGCGGACTTGCTGTACGGCGGCGATCGTTTCATCACCACCATCAACATGTCCGAGTTCCAGGAGAAGCACACCGTCTCGCGCCTGATCGGTGCACCGCCGGGCTACGTCGGTTACGGCGAGGGCGGCATGCTCACCGAAGCCGTGCGCCAGAAGCCGTACTCGGTGGTGCTGCTCGACGAAGTCGAAAAGGCAGATCCGGACGTGCTGAACCTGTTCTACCAAATCTTCGACAAAGGCGTGGCCAACGATGGCGAAGGGCGCGAGATCGACTTCCGCAACACGCTGATCCTGATGACTTCGAACCTGGGCAGCGATCGCATCGCCGAGCTCTGTGAAAACGGCGCGCGACCGTCGGCCGAAGTCCTTGAAGAAACCATCCGCCCGGTGCTGAGCAAACACTTCAAACCGGCGTTGCTGGCGCGCATGCGTGTGGTGCCTTACTACCCGGTCGGTGGCCCGGTGCTGCGCGAGCTGATCGAAATCAAACTCGGTCGTTTGGGCGAGCGCCTGAACCGTCGTCAGCTGGATTTCACTTACTCGCAAGACCTCGTCGATCACCTGGCCGAACGCTGCACCCAAAGCGACAGCGGCGCGCGCCTGATCGATCATTTGCTCGACCTGCACGTGCTGCCGTTGGTGGCCGACCGCTTGCTCGATGCGATGGCCACGGGCGAAAGCCTCAAGCGTGTCCACGCGACGCTAGACGGCAACGCCAGCGTGACGTGCGAGTTCGCCTGAGGTGGGTGTGATGTTCACTCTAGTGCCGCAACCGCTGGTCTATGCCGAAGCCTTGCTGGCGCAATTCGCCAGCCTGTCGCGCGCGGCGGACGGTGCTGCGCTGCTGGGTGACTTCGTGCGCGGGTTGGCCGAGCTCAGCGGTTGTGAGTTGACGCAGCTGTACCTGCTGGACGCGACTCACACGTGTTTGGGGATGAACGCCGAATGCCTCAACGGCATCCTGCAACCCCGGGAAGCGGCGAGCCTGCCGGCGGATTACAACGGTGAACAACTGCTGCAATTCGCCCTGTGCCAGAACCGCGTGGTGTGCCTCAGCGAGTTGAGCGGCAGCCTGCACGAAACCAGTTTCCTACCGCCTCAGGTCATGCCTTGGCAGTCGCTGTTGTGTGTGCCGCTGGTCAATCAGCAGAAAGCCGTTGAAGGCTTGCTGCTGTGCGCCAGTCGCCGGCATGTCGACCTGCAAGGCTTTGCCGATTCCCTCGGTCAACTCGGTTCGTTCGTGCTCGGCCAACTGCATTTGCTGCAACGTCTGCGTCAGCCAACCGGTGATGCGCGACCGGCGAAGGTCAGCGTCCCGAGCGCCAGCGGTTACGGTTTGATCGGCAAGAGTTCGGCCATGCGCCAGACCTATTCGCTGATCAGCAAAGTCCTGCACAGCCCGTATACCGTGCTGTTGCGCGGCGAAACCGGCACCGGCAAGGAAGTGGTGGCGCGGGCGATTCACGATTGCGGCCCGCGCCGTTCCCAGGCGTTCATCGTGCAGAACTGCGCGGCGTTCCCCGAGAACCTGCTGGAAAGCGAGCTGTTCGGCTACCGCAAAGGTGCCTTCACCGGTGCTGATCGCGACCGTGCCGGGCTGTTCGATGCAGCCAACGGCGGCACCTTGCTGCTCGATGAAATCGGCGACATGCCGTTGTCGCTGCAAGCCAAGTTGTTGCGGGTTCTGCAGGAAGGCGAGATCCGCCCGTTGGGCTCCAACGACACCCACAAGATCGACGTACGCATCATCGCCGCGACTCACCGGGATTTGTCGGTGCTGGTCAGCGAAGGCAAATTTCGCGAGGACTTGTACTACCGCCTCGCGCAATTCCCGATCGAGTTGCCGGCGCTGCGTCAGCGCGAAGGCGACATCCTCGACCTGGCCCGGCACTTCGCCGACAAGGCGTGCTCGTTCTTGCAACGGGACGCCGTGAGTTGGTCCGATGCGGCGCTGGATCACCTGTCCGGTTATGCCTTCCCCGGCAACGTGCGTGAACTCAAAGGCCTTGTCGAACGCGCGGTGCTGCTGTGCGAGGGCGGCGAGTTACTGGCCGAACATTTCTCTCTGCGCATGGAAGCCATGCCGGAAGACAGCAGCGGCCTGAACCTGCGCGAACGCCTGGAACAGGTCGAGCGCAGTCTGCTGCTCGATTGCCTACGCAAAAACGACGGCAACCAAACCCTCGCCGCCCGCGAACTCGGGCTGCCACGCCGCACGCTGCTGTACCGCCTTGGGCGCCTGAATATCAATTTGGGTGATTTCGATGGGTAGGCAAACGACCGTCGATTTCACCTCATCCGCTTCTAACAGCGCCGCCCAAACGGGTCGGCGCTTTGTACTTTGTCTACCCCTGGAGACCCTCTGATGCCTGTTCGTCACTGGCAAGCCGTCCTGCTGACCCTCGTCGTTCTATGCGGCCTCGGCGGCTGTAGCGGCAATTACAAATACAACGACAACACCTATCGCCCATTGGGTGATCCGCAGGCGGTCAATCGCGGCAAGTGACCGCAAGGAGTATCACCATGGAACTGGTTTTCGAAATGCTCAACACCAAGCAGTTCGTGCCCACGGATTTGTGCCAGAAGACCTTCAAACAGGCCGGTGGCGTGATCGGTCGGGGTGAGGATTGCGACTGGATCATCCCGGACCGCAAGCGTCACCTGTCCAACCACCACGCGGTGATCAGCTACCGCGAAGGCACGTTTTTCCTGACCGATACCAGCAGCAACGGTATCCAGGACAGCGAAAGCGGCGCGCGCCTGCGCAAGGGCGAAGCGATGCGCATCGAGCACGGCAGTGTCTACGTGCTGGGTGACTTCGAGATCCGTGCGCGGCTGGTGCGCGACCCGGCGACCTTCGACGTTGAAGTCGGCCGTCCGCAGGCAGCGGGCAGCATCATTCCGGACGATGCGTTTCTCGACCTCGACCCGCTCAATGCCCTCGATCAGCAAGAGCGGGTGTATTCGGAAATCGACGAACTGATCTCCCCGAGCAACACCATCGAGGACACCCGTCAGCGCGCTGACTATGCGCGTATCGACATGGAAAGCCTGATGGTGCCGGAGCTGATCAACGCCCCGGCAGAGCCAGCCCCTGCGCCACCACCCAAAGCGGTCGAGCGTCAGAGCGAAGGTTTCTGGGAGCACTTCGGTGAGGCGCTGGGCGTGGACCTCAAAGGCCTCGACCACGACGCCCGCGAAGCCCTGGCGCTGAACGCTGCACGTCTGCTAAAGCAAAGCGTCGGCGGTTTGCAGCAGAGCCTGCGCACCCGCAGCGAACTGAAAAACGAACTGCGTCTGGCCCAGACCACCGTGCAAGGCACCCAAAAGAACCCGCTGAAATTTGCCGTCGATGCCGGCGAAGCGTTGGGCATTTTGTTGCAGCCGAACAAGCCGGGTCAGTTGCCGGCCGAGCAGGCGATCTCCCGTGCGTTCCGCGATTTGCAGGCGCATCAGGTGGCCTTGCTGACCGCCAGTCGCGCCGCCGTACGCGGCACGCTGGAGCACTTCTCGCCACAGCAATTGACCCTGCGTTTCGAGCGCGACAACAAGCCTTTGCTGGCCACGTCCGGCAGTCGCTGGAGAGCCTACGGTCGTTATCACCAGGCCCTGCGTCAGGACGATGACTGGAGCGAGCGCCTGCTGGCCCGCGACTTCGCTCAAGCCTACGAAGAACAGATCCGCCTGATTTCCACCCTTCACACCGACCACCAAGGATGATGCGCATGTCTCGCTGCTCGACCGCTTTTTTCAAGACGCTGACGGCGTTCGCGGCCCTGGTGCTGCTGGCCGGCTGCTCGTCGCTGTCGCCGTATTCCCACGTCACCAAGCTCAACCTGAAGCTGACCGCCAGCGATCAGCTGAACCCGGACCTCAACGGGCGTCCATCGCCGATCGTTGTGCGTCTGTTCGAGCTCAAGCATCCGGTGACGTTCGAGAACGCTGATTTCTTCAGCTTGTACGAGCGCGCCAAGGAATCCCTGGCCCCGGACCTGGTGGCCAGCGAAGAAATTGAACTGCGTCCAGGTGAAACCGTGGAGATGAAACTCAGCGTGGAGGAGGGCAGTCGCTACGTCGGCATCCTCGCCGCCTACCGCGATCTGCCGGAAACCAAATGGCGCTACACGGTGCAAGTCACCCCGGTGGAAGTCACCGACGCTGATCTGACCCTCGACCAGGCCGGTATTCGCAACAGCAACGAAACGCTCGCCAAGGCGGATGACTGATCATGAATTCCCATAAAGTGATTTGGCAGGAAGGCATGCTGCTGCGCCCGCAGCACTTCCAGCACAACGATCGCTACTACGACCACCAGATGAAGACCCGCACCCAGTTGCTGGGCAGCTACACCTGGGGCTTCCTGAACCTGGACATCGACTTGCAGTTCCTCAACATGGGCAAACTGGTGATCAGCCAGGCCTCGGGGATTCTGCCGGACGGCAGCCTGTTCGAACTCGGCGGCAACACCGAACCGCTGGCGCTCGACGTACCGCCGAACACCGGTAATACGCCGATCTACCTGGCGCTGCCGCTGGTCACCGGCAACCACATCGAGTCGCGCCGTCCGGAGCAATCCGACGTGCTGGCGCGCTACACCGCGTACGAAGCGGAAGTCGCCGACTCCAACGCCGGCGACGATTCCGCCAGCCAGGTCAGCTGTGGTCGCCCGGACTTCAAACTGTTGCTCGGCGAGCAGCAGAGCGACCAGGCCTACGTGAAACTGAAGATCTGCGAAGTGCTCGACACCACGCCCGACGGCGTGATCAGCCTCGACCCGGACTTCGTGCCGACCTACATTCAGGCGCACTCGTCCAGCTACCTGCTGTCGTGTCTGAAAGAAGTGATCAGCATGCTCGGCCACCGGGGCGACACCATCGCTGAACGCATCCGCTCGAACGGCAAAGTCGGTGGCGCGGAAGTCGGCGACTTCATGATGCTGCAACTGATCAACCGCACCGAACTGCTGCTGCGTCACTACCTCGGCCTGGAGCAGGTTCACCCGGAAGAGTTGTACCGCACGCTGCTGACCATGCTCGGCGATCTGGCGACCTTCTCCAGCGACAGTAAACGCCCGCGTCTGGACAGCCGTTACCAACACAGCGACCAGGGCGCGAGCTTCCGCAAACTGATGGAAGCGATTCGTCAGGTGCTGTCGATGGTGCTCGAACAGCACGCCATCGAACTGGTCCTGCAAGCGCGTCAGTACGGGATCATCGTCTCGCCGTTGCACGACCACAAACTGCTGGGCTCGGCCTCGTTCGTGCTCGCCGCCAGCGCCAACTGCGACTCCGAAGAACTGCGCCATCGCTTGCCGGCGCACCTCAAGGTCGGCCCGGTGGAGCGTATCCGCCAACTGGTCAACCTGCATCTGCCTGGGATCAAGGTCAAACCGTTGCCGGTGGCCCCGCGGCAGATCGCGTTCCACTCCAACAAAACCTATTTCATTCTCGAACTCAGTTCCGAAGACCTGGCACAACTCGAGCGCTCCGGCGGCTTCGCGTTCCACGTGTCCGGCGAATTCGCCGAGCTTGAACTGAAATTCTGGGCCATCAGGAACTGACTGACATGATCAAGGACATGGAACATACCCAGGACGATAAAACCGTCCTGCTCGACCGTCAGGGCCACGGCCCGGCGCAGAGTCCGCTGACCGATTTCGCCGCACCGCCGCGTTTTGAACAGCTCGAAGAACGGATGATCTACGCCGCGCGTTTGCGCCCGGCCGAAGCCTTCAACATCAGCCTCAACTCGCTGGTCGCCGCCGCCTCCGACCTGTTGTCGGAAGTGGTGCGACTCAAGCACAGCGACACTCGCGAAGACATGTACGCGCTCAACGAGCGACTGACTGCCGGGCTGAAACTGTTTGAAGTGCGGGCGCTGCACAACGGCGCCGAAAGCAGCCAGGTGATGGCCGCCCGTTACGTGCTCTGCACCGTGGTCGACGAAGCCGTCGTGACCACGCCGTGGGGCAACGAAAGCGAGTGGTCGCAGATGAGCCTGCTCAGCAGCTTCCACAACGAAACCTTCGGCGGCGAGAAGTTTTTCCAGCTGCTGGATCGCCTGTCGAAAAACCCGGTCAAGCACCTGCCGATGCTGGAGCTGATGTACCTGTGCCTGTCGCTGGGCTTCGAAGGCAAGTACCGCGTGCAAGCCCGCGGCATGCTCGAGCTCGAAGGCATCCGCGACGCCTTGTATCGCCAGATTCGTCAGTTGCGCGGCGACGTGCCACGTGAGCTGTCGCCGCATTGGGAAGGCTTGAACGATCAGCGCCGCAGCCTGGTGCGCATCGTGCCGGCGTGGATGGTGGTGCTGTTCACCGTGGTTTGCCTGGTGGTGATGTATTCGGGCTTCGCCTGGGTACTGGGCGAGCAACGCGAAACCGTTCTGCAACCTTATCAGCAGCTAGATCCGGCCGCGGTCCAGCCGCAGTCGCAGCCGTAAACAGGGACGTGTGATGAAAAAGTTTTTCAAGAAAGTCGGCGCATTCTTGCGTCAGACCTGGGTCTGGACCTTGCTGCTGGTGCTGTTCGTCGCGCTGCTGGTGTGGTTCGTCGGGCCGCTGCTGGCGGTCAATGACTACAAGTTCTGGGAAGGTTCGACCTCCCGCCTGCTGACCATCAGTGTGCTGTTCCTGATCTGGGGCCTGACCATGGTCTTTGTCAGCTGGCGCGCTGGCGTACGCAAGAAAGCCATCGAAGACACCGAAGACGGCCAGGATCGCATCCGCCGTGAAGAGTTGATCGACGAAGAGCAGAAAGAGCTTCGCGTACGCTTCAAGGATGCGTTGAAAACCCTGAAGACCTCGAGCCTCTATCGCGGTCGCAGCGAACGCTGGCGCAGTGATTTGCCGTGGTACTTGCTGATCGGTCCGCAGGGCAGCGGCAAGACCAGCCTGCTGGACTTCTCGGGCCTTGAGTTTCCGATCAACAAGATCGACCGCAAACTGACCCGCGACACCCTCGGCACCCGTCATTGCGACTGGTATTTCGCCGATCACGGTGTGTTGATCGACACCGCCGGGCGTTACTTGACCCAGCCGGATGCCGAAGTCGATGGCAGCGCCTGGAGCACCTTGCTCGACCTGCTGCGCAAGCGTCGCCGCAACCGTCCGTTGAACGGCGTGCTGGTGACCATTCCGGTGGAAATGCTGCTGGGCAACACCGAGCAAGACCTCGACACCCTGGCTCGCCAGGTGCGCGCTCGCTTGCAGGATGTTCATCAAAAACTGCACGTCGATGTGCCGGTTTATCTGGTGCTGAGCAAGGCTGACAAGCTGCTCGGCTTCGACGAGTTCTTCGATCAACTGACCCGCGAAGAAAGCGATCAGGTGCTCGGCACCAGCTTCCGCAAAGAGCAGAGCGGCACCGACGTCGCCGTGCTGCGCGCCGAGTTCGAAGAGCTGCTGCGTCGCCTGAACAGCCAAGTGATCATGCGCATGCACCAGGAGCGCGACACCCAGCGCCGTGGTCGCATTCTCGACTTCCCGCATCAACTGGGGCAGATCGGCGAGCGCTTGTGCCTGTTCGTCGACATGGCGTTCACCGGCAACCGCTACCAGCGTGTCAGCCAGTTGCGCGGTTTCTACCTGACCAGCGCACCGCACCTGACTCAAGAAATGGACCAGACCACCGCCGGCATCGGCGCCAATCTGGGGATGAACGCTGGCGTGCTGCCGACCTTGCGCAGCGGCCGTTCGCGCTTCATTCATCATTTGCTGAGCCGCGTTATCTTCCCGGAAGCCGATCTGGCCGGTCTGGACAAGCGCGAACGCAGCCGCATCCATTGGGGCCAACGTGCCCTGTACGTAGGCGCATTGGCGGCGCTGGCACTGTTCGGCATGCTGTGGGCGGGCGGTTTCTCCGCCAACTACGAGCGTCTGGAAAACCTGCGTAACCTGGCTCAAAACTGGACTCAACAGCGCTCGGCCCTGACCGCGCGTGATGATTCCATGGCAGTGCTCAAGACCCTCGACACCCGCTACGCGGCGACTCAGGTCTTCCCGAAAAAAGGTGACGTGTCGTACCACGAACGTGGCGGCCTGTACCAAGGCGAAGAGGTCAATCCGGTGGTCAAGGAGGCCTACGAGCGTGAGCTTGAAGCGCAACTGCTGCCGAAGGTTGCGACCCTGCTGGAAGGGCAGATCCGAGCCAACATGAAGGACCGCGAACGCTTGCTCAACAGCCTGCGTGCGTACCTGATGTTGAACATGAAAGACCGTCGCGACGGCCCGTGGCTCAAGGATTGGGTGGCCACCGAATGGTCCCAGCGTTACGCCGGCAACACCGCCGTGCAGAACGGTTTGAACACGCACTTCGAGCGTTTGCTCAAGCAGCCGTTTATCTACCCGCTGAACGATCAACTGGTGGCCCAGGCGCGTCAGGTGTTGCGCAGCGAGTCGCTGGCCAACGTGGTTTACCGGATGCTGCGCGAGCAGGCTCGCAACCTGCCGGAATACCGTTTGAGCCAACACTTGGGCCCACAGGGTTCGCTGTTTGTCGGCACCGAATACGTGATCCCGGGTTTCTACACCCAACAGGGTTATCAGCAGTACTTCTCGGTTCAGGGCTCTGCGCTGGTCACCGATATCCTGCGTGACAACTGGGTGCTGGGCGAAGGCTCGGGCATTAGCGGCATGGACTTGCGTCGCTTGATGGTCGAACTGGAGCAACTGTACTTCCGCGACTACGCCAACTTCTGGAGCGAAGCGGTCGGCCAGGTTGCACTGCCTCCAATCAGCGACTTCAGTGAGGGCGCCGAGCAACTGGCGGGCCTGACGTCCGCCAACTCCCCGGTGCTGCAACTGCTGGTGGAAGTACGCGAGAACACCCGTTTCCCGGTGATCGCCGACAGCGCGGATGCAGCTGCCGAGGCGGCGGACAAACTGGGCGAGAAGGGCGGTAAGCTCGGCAAACTCGCGGCGGCTGCAGCTGACAAAGCCGCAGACATGACCAAGAACCTGCCGGACACCGCGAAGAAATCCCTGCAACGCCGCTTCGAACCGCTGCACCGTTTGCTGGACGACAACAACGGCCCGGCCGCTGATTTGACCCCGGCCCTGACGGCACTCAACGACCTGCAACTGCAACTGGCGAGCCTCGCTCGTGCCAGCGCGCCGGAGCAGGCTGCGTTCGAAATGGCCAAGACCCGCATGAGCGGCCAGCGTGATGCGCTGAGCAACTTGCGCAATGCCTCGAACCGTCTGCCGCGTCCGGTCAGCGTGTGGTTCAACGTCCTGGCTGAAGACACCTGGCGTCTGGTGCTGAACGATTCCTACCAGTACCTGAACCAGCGTTATCAGACCGAGCTGTACAGCTTCTACGGCAAGGCGATCAACAAGCGTTACCCGTTCAGCGCCCACAGCACCAGCGACGTTGCGATCAGCGACTTCCGCGAGTTCTTCAAGGCGCAGGGCATCAACGATCGCTTCTTTGAAACCTACATGCGTCCGTTCGTGAGTGGCGATCCAGGCAACTACCGTCTGCGCAGCATCGACGGTCACAGCATGCCGATCTCCAAGGTCTACCTCGACCAGATGGCCGCGGCACAAGTGATTCGCCAGAGCTTCTTCTCGATCAATCCGGCCGAGCCACAAGTGCAGTTCAAACTGGAGCCGTACACCCTCGACCCGGCCGTCAGCCGTTCCGAGTTCAAGTTTGGCGACAAGACCATCGAATACCGCCACGGCCCGATCGTGCCGGTGTCGTTCAAATGGCCGACCGACGCTGAAGACGGTCGCACCAGCCTGGTCCTCGACAAAATGGCCGGCCGCCCGATCGGCATCGAGAAAAACACCGGTCCATGGTCGCTGTTCCGTCTGTTCGACCTGATGCAGACCGAGTACATGAGCGGTCGCGATGTGCTGGTGCTCAAAGCTGACGTGGGCGGCCTGCGCGCCAACTACTTGCTGTCGAGCCAGCGCACACCGAACCCGTTCGACATGGGCGTGCTGCGTACCTTCCGTATGCCGGTGCAGCTCTGATGCTGGTTGCCAGTCCCTGGCGCAGCGCTGCGCGTACCGATCCGGGCAAGGTTCGGGCGCGCAACGAAGATGCTTTCCTGGACTGCCCACAGCAGGGGCTGTGGGTGGTCGCGGATGGCATGGGCGGTCATCAGGGTGGCGACATCGCCAGTCAGCTGATCGTCGCCAGCCTGGCGGAATTGCCGGTGCAGGACGACTTCGACGAACGACTCAAAGGCATCCGCCAGTGCCTGCACTGGCTTAACCGTCGCTTGGGTCAGGAGTTGACCGTCACGGCCGGGCGCCATGACAGCATCATGGGCAGCACCGTGGTGGCGCTGCTCGTAGAAGGTAATCGCGCGGCCTGCATCTGGGCCGGCGACAGCCGTTGCTACCTGTGGCGTGGCCAGCGGTTGTATCAGCTGTCCAAGGACCATTCGCTGCAACAGCAACTCATCGACGAGCAAAACATGAGCGTCGAAGACGCCCGTGCGCATCCTTCGGCCCATGCCCTGACCCGTGCGGTCGGGGCAGCCGATGTGCTGACGCTGGACGTGCTCGAACTCGAGGTTTACCCCGGCGATACGTTTCTGTTGTGCAGCGATGGTTTGTACCAGGGGCTGAGCACCGATGCCTTGGGCAACGCCCTGAGCCTGACCGCGCCGCACGTTGCGCTGGAGCGTCTGTTCGACGGCGCTTTGCGTGGCTCGGCTCGGGACAATCTGACTGCCGTGGTTATCCGAAAATGACTGAACTCATGCCGCCGCTCGACGACCTGCTGGTGACTGACGAGGAAGCCAATAACCTGACTTACTTTGCGTTTGCCAAGTCGCACAAAGCTGAGCCCGCACTGGCGCCTACAAAGGCCAGCGTCGGCGAAATGCCGGACGTACTCGCAGGCCGTTACCGCATCGAACGCCTGCTCGGTGCCGGCGGCATGGGCGCGGTTTACCGCGCACGGGATCTGCTGAGCGAACAGTTCGGCGACCCCGACCCTTACATCGCGCTGAAAATCCTCAGCGAAGAATTTGCCGAATCGCCGGACGCCAGTGCCTTGCTCTACAGCGAGTTCGCCCTGACCCGACGCCTGCGCCACGACAACGTGCTGCGTTTGCACAGCTTTGAAGTGGACACCGATTGCCAGCGCGCCTTCATCACCATGGAACTCATGCGTGGGCTGACCCTGGACAAATTACTCTGCGAGCGGCCGCTGGGCCTGCCGTGGAAAGAACTGCGCGACATCGCGCTGCCGCTGCTCGACGCGCTGGCCTTCGCCCACGCTCGCGGCGTGCTGCACGGTGACATGAAACCGAGCAACGTCATGCTCAGCGAAGAAGGCGTGCGCCTGTTCGACTTCGGTCTGGGCCAGGCCGAGGAGGGCATCTTGCCCGGCCTGCCACACCTGAGCCGTAACCGCTTCAACGCCTGGACCCCCGGCTACGCCGCGCCCGAACTGCTCGAAGGCCAGCCGCTGTCAGCCAGTGCCGATGTCTACGGCGTGGCCTGCGTGCTCTACGAATTGGCCGGCGGCAAACACCCGTTCCGCCGCTTGCCCTCGACCGAAGCTCGGGACGGCCACCTCGAACGCGAGCTGCACGCCCCCAGGAATCTCCCGAAACACTGCTGGCCAGCCCTGCGAACGGCGCTGGCATTCAATGCGGCAGATCGAACGATCACAGCCGCCCAACTGCGTGACGCTATGGGCGCCACATCGACTTGGCTGCAACGTCTGCGACGTCGGGCGTAACGGATGACTACCGAACAGGGAGCAAACAATGTTTAACCCTTCCAACGAAACGCATTTCAGCCTGACCGTCGAAGACTACGTCGGCGCCGTGCATTCGGGCGACCTGCAAGTGCTGTCGTTCACCGGCACCGAAGGCATCAGCCAGCCGTATCGCTTCGACCTGGAACTGGTCAGCGAAAACCCGGACCTCGACCTGGAAAAGCTCCTGCATAAACAGGCTTTTTTGGCGTTCGATCCACAGGGCAGTGGCATCCACGGCCAGATCTACCGCGTAGCCCAAGGCGATGCCGGCAAACGCCTGACTCGCTACAAAATCTCCCTGGTGCCGCAACTGCAATACCTGCACCACCGCACCAATCAGCGCATCTACCAGCAGATGTCGGCGCCGAAAATCATCGCGCTGATCCTCGACGAGCACGGGATCAAGGGCAACGCCTACAAATTCCAGTTAAGCCAGCCCTGCCCGGATCGCGACTACTGCGTGCAGTACGACGAAACCGACCTGCACTTCGTGCAGCGCCTGTGCGAAGAGGAAGGCATTCACTACCACTTCCAGCACAGCTCCAAAGGTCATCTTTTGGTATTCGGCGATGACCAGACAGTGTTTCCAAAACTCGGGCAGCCCACCGCCTACGTCCAAGGCAGCGGCATGGTCGCCGACGAGCCGGTAATCAAAGGCTTCAAACTGCGCCTGGAAACCCGCACAGGCCGCGTCACCCGCCGCGACTACGACTTCGAAAAACCGCGTCTGCAACTCGAATCCGCCTACAAACCCGAGGCGCAAAGCGATGAACCGGACCTCGAAGACTACGACTACCCCGGCCGCTTCATCGACCGCGCGCGCGGCAAATTCCTCAGCCAACGCGCCCTCGAACGCCACCGCGCCGACTACCGCCAGGCCGAAGGCAAAAGCGATCAGACCACCCTCGTCAGCGGCCACTTCCTGGAAATGTCCGACCACCCGCGCACCGAGTGGAACGACCTGTGGCTGCTCACCGAAATCTTCCACGAAGGCAAACAGCCACAAGTGCTGGAAGAGTCGGTGACAAGCGACACCACCGACAACAAGGACGACTTCCACCAGGGATACCGCAACCGCTTCCTCGCCACCCCGTGGGACGTGTTCTACCGCCCGGCGCTGGAACACCCGAAACCGCGTGTGCTCGGCAGCCAGACCGCGATGGTCACCGGGCCTAAAGGCGAAGAAATCCATTGCGACCAATACGGCCGCATCAAGGTGCAATTCCACTGGGACCGGGAAGGATTGGCTGATGACAAAACCAGCTGCTGGATGCGTGTTTCTTCGAGTTGGGCCGGCGACCGCTACGGCGCCATCGTCATTCCGCGGATTGGTATGGAAGTCCTCGTCACCTTCCTCGAAGGTGATCCCGATCAGCCGCTGGTAACCGGTTGCCTGTACCACAAGGAAAACCTCGTTCCCTACGACCTGCCGGCGAACAAGACTCGTAGCGTGTTCAAAACCCTCAGCTCACCGGGGGGCGGCGGGTACAACGAACTGCGGATTGAAGACAAGAAAGGTGCCGAGCAGATCTTTATCCATGCCCAGAGGGATTGGGATGAAAACATTGAGCATGATCAGAAGATTCGCGTGGGTAACGAACGCCACGACACGGTGGAGAAGAACACCTACACCGAGCTGAAGGCTGAAGAGCATCGCACCACGATTGCGGATCGCAAGACAGAAGCGCGGCTGGATGACCACCTGACTATTGGGCAGAACCAGCATGTGAAGCTGGGGACTGCGCAGCTGACCAGTGTTGGGAAAGAGATTCATCTGAAGGCTGGGGACAAGATTGTCATTGAAGCCGGGATGGAGCTGACAGTAAAGGCAGGTGGCAGCTTCATCAAGCTCGATGCCGGCGGCATCACAGTTGTTGGGCCGGTGGTGAAAATTAATGCCGGTGGGGCTGCTGGGAGTGGGACGGGGATTGGGATTAAACCACCGGTGCTGCCGGGGGCTGCGGATGCGGATAAGGCGGGGAGTTTGATGGATCAGGCGTTAGCCAATCCTGTGAAGGAAACGCCCCCCGGACAGCTGCGTCTGCGCATTGCGCCTTTGCCGAACATGCCCGGTTATGCCGATGAGCCCTATCAGCTCTATGCGGATGGCGCGCCGATCAGCAAAGGCTTCAGTGATGAGCAGGGCAACGTGGTGTTTCAGCACATTCCCGGTACCCGCAACTATGTCGTGGAAACCGTCAACGGCCATCGTTTCAGCATGGACATGAGTGAAGAGTCTACCGACCAGACACGTCACCGAACTGAACAGCTGGGGCGCGAAGGCTACCGTGATTTTCCTGAGGGCGCGGCGTCATTGGAATCCGCGAATATCGGCGATGTATTCCGCCAACTGTGGGCAGATCAAAGTGAGCCGAAGGCGTAAATGGAGTTACATGAATGACCTACCTCGATCAGAAATTATCGCTTTCGGTTGAAGAAAGCGCAGCGACCCTGAGTGCTGACTGGTTCGCGCACAAAAATAATCCGCTGAGCCCTCCACGCCCGGCGGGCAACATTGTCACTCCGCTGGTGTGTGGCGAGGAAGCGTTCGGCAAAGTGTATGAATGCATACAGAAGGCCAAGCGCAGTATCGACCTCATCAGCTGGGGGTTTGACCCAGGTTTACGCCTCAATCGCGGCTCAGCCGACAGCCTCAGCCTGGGCGAACTGCTCAAGAAAAAGGCTAATCAGGGTGTGGAAGTCCGCGTACTGATCTGGAATAACCGACTGGCCCAGCTCGGGGAAAACTCGGTCATCGGTGAAGGCTGGAATGGTTCTGGCGGAACGTCGATGGGCTCGGGCATGACTCAGGGCCAGCCTGCGGACACCAGCGGACGAGACGCCAAACGCCAGAAGCTCCTGCAAAAGCAGCAGGAAGAGCAGACAAAGCTGGCCAAGCTTTCACCCAGCGACGAGAGTGGCAGACGCGCCGCGCGTGACAAGTTGATCAAGATCCAGATTGACCTGGATGCGCTGGACAGCGGCTACACCAAGGGCAGCGATTCGGGCGGAACAGTGCAAGACCCGAACGAACAGATCAAGACGCGTGACTGGCACCGCTGGGTGCACAGCAGTGAGGCACGCAACATCGAATTTCGCACGCGCGACTTCAACTGGGCGGGCGAACTGACCTACGACGACCAAAACGGCTTGCGGGTCCATTACGGGCGTCTTGCCATTCTGTGGCGGTTGATGAAAAGCGAGTCCCCGGATGTGCCTTTTATTCAGATGCTTGCCCTCGGCCTGTTCCCCAGCCATCACCAGAAAACCCTGGTGATCGACTACATGGACCCGCAAACGGCCGAAGGCTTCGTCATGGGGCACAACCTGCAACGCAACTACTGGGACACCACCGAGCATGCCTTCGACGACCAGACCGGCAAGCGCGACCAAGGCTTCGGACCCTGGCAGGACCTCTCCCTGCATGTGCGTGGCCCGGTGCTGTTCGACCTGAATCACAACTTTTGCAATGCCTGGGACAAGGGCACCCACTGGATAAAACGTGTCTTCAGCGGCACGTTGATCGACCAGCGAAAAGTGGTCAAGCCATTGAGCCTCATCTGCAATGGCGGTGAACCTGCGCAAATCTGCAGAACCCAGCCAGAAGAAGGGCCGGAAACCACCATTCTCGAAGTGTATGAAAAGGCCCTGGGCAACGTGCACCAGTACGCCTACATCGAGAACCAGTATTTCCGCTACAAACCCTTGGCCGAACGCCTGAAAAAGACCGCGGCCGACTACACCGCCGCGGGCAAGCTTCAAGACCTGTACCTGTTTGTGGTGACCAACAACCCGGAAAGCGGTCACTTCTCAAGCACCACGCACGAGATGCTGGATACCCTCGGGCAGGGAAAACTGATGCCCTTGGCTCACCGCGATCTCAAATACGATCAGCGCCAACTCGCCCTCCGCGAGCGTGAATTGACGGCCCGCCCCAGCTCACCTCAGCGCGATCGGGACCTTGCCGCCGTGCACGCGAAAATGGCCAAGGAGAACATCGACTCCAGCAGCGCCGACGACTTGATCGAAACGGACCCCAACAAGCACTACAAACAGGCCGCGGCACGTGAACGGGAACCCGAACTGATCCCGCCGAAGGGGCTCAAAATCATCGTTACCACCCTGGTCAGTTGCAAGGACAGTGGTGCTCCGGTAGCCCCAAAAACCAGCACAGAGCGGCAAACGGATAAGGCCATCGAAGAACACCTCGGCCCTGAACAGGGCACGGCGCAGTACAAGTCGATTTATGTGCACAGCAAATTGCTGTTGGTTGATGATCTGTTTTTCACCTTGGGTTCGGCCAATATCAACTTACGCAGCTTGCAGACGGACTCTGAATTGAACATCGCCATGCCTAGTCCGAAAACGACGCGGACGTGGCGAGAGCGGTTGTGGGCGATGCATTCGGGGGTGGCGGTTAAGACAGACAAAGGAACGCTGATCGAAAATATTGCGGACGATTATGAAGTTTGGGATCAAGTGGTAACTGATAATTGGGAAAAACAAAAGAAGCAGTTACCGTTGGTTGGTAAATTGGTCAGATTTTGGGATTTGGTGACGCCTTATGCAAAAGCTGTTGATTAACTCACTACTCACTGTATTTTTATCGCTAATTGGAGTTATAGCCATGGCCGACGACAACTTTAAATGCACTCATGAGCTAAACATTGCTCCACCTCTGGATCAGCAAGCGGATCAATTTTTTAAGCAGGCTCGATCTATTAGTGAAGAGCGTCTTCCTGATTGGTCAGAGGTGGCACGACTGTATGAAAAGGCGATAGAAAAAAACCACTGGAAGGCCATGCACAATCTTGCAGAATTGTATTTACGAGGAGATGGGGTGGGCAAAGATACAAATAAGGCCATTGACCTTTATATGGACATGATCAAGCTGGAGGTGCCGCTGGGTTATTACGACATGAGCGTGATGACCGAACGTGGGGTTGGGGTCGTGCAATCTGATAAAGACGCTATGCTCTTTTTGATTAAGGCAGCAGACCTTGGAAACCCACAGGCACAAACACAGATCGGGTATATCTATATATACGATAAAAACAAAGACGCTTTGGGGCTTAGGTACCTTAAGTGCGCAGATGAACAGGACTATTCAGATGCAACTTACAAAATAGCTTCATACAACAAGAATATTGACGCTAATTATCCTGTTGCTATGCACTATTATCAGCGTGCGACCGCATTAGGTATGCGCAAAGCTGCGCTGGTCATTGAAGGTGTCTTTATGGTCGGCGATTTCGGCTACGTAAAAGATGAGAAGCTGGCGAAAGCATATAGCAACATATCTAGTCAGCTTTACAAAAATCCAGATCTACTCTTTCCTAATTTAGCGAAGGATTATCCACTGCCGCCACACCCTGTTCAGGGCTATCACGGCGATAAAGATATCAACTGGAAACCCACCGGACGCGATGACGATTATTAAAGCGACGCTGACCGCTGCTTTATTAAGTTTCAGTTGGCTTGTTGTGGCTGACGAATTCAAGTGTGTCCATGAACAAAATACTGCTCCGCCTTTGAATCAACAGGCGGAGCAGTGGTTTCAACAGGGGCGCTCTATCAGTAAAGAGATCCCTGCAAACTGGACGGAAGTCGCTCGGTTGTATCAGCAAGCAGTAGCGATAGACCATTGGAAAGCCATGCATAATCTGGCGGAGTTATATTTGCGCGGTGATGGTGTGCTGAAAGATACCAATAAGGCTATTGATCTTTACATGCGGATGGTTGATTTGAAGGTCCCTCTAGGTTATTACGATATGAGTGTAATGACGCAGCGTGGGGTAGGCGTTGTGCAGTCCGATAAGGATGCTATGTTGTTTCTTGTTAAGGCTGCCGATTTGGGTAGTCCGCAGGCTCAAACCAGGATTGGCTATATATACATCTATGATAAGAAAAAATATGCTGTTGGACTTGGGTATTTAAAGTGTGCTGAAAAGCAAGATTATGCGGATGCAGCTTACAAGCTGGGGTCGTATTATGAAGTTGTGGATGAAAATTATCCTGTTTCCATGCACTACTACCAGCGTGCTGCTGCTCTAGGAGAGCCAAAAGGGGTAACGGAAATCAGAAATGTTTTTGAACAAGGGCTGAACGGTTATCCGAAGAATGCCAAATTAGCGAAAGTCTATGATGATATATCGAGTCGCTTTTACCGTGATTCTGACCTACGTTTACCTAATTTAGCAAAAGACTACCCACTCCCACCGCATCCTATTCAGGGCTATCACGGCGATAAAGATATCAACTGGAAACCTACGGGACGTGATGACGATTATTAAAGCATGGCTGGCGGCAGGCTTATTATGTGCCAGTGGACTTGTTGTGGCCGACGAATTCAAGTGTGTCCATGAACAAGAGACTGCTCCGCCTTTGAATCAACAGGCGGAGCAGTGGTTTCAACAGGGACGTTCTATCAGTAAAGAGCAGCCCGCAAACTGGGCGGAAGTCGCTCGGCTCTATCAACAAGCGGTAGAAAAAAATCATTGGAAGGCCATGCACAATCTCGCCGAGCTATATTTGCGCGGCGACGGGGTTGCCAAAGATACAAATAGAGCTGTCGACCTATATATGGAGATGGTGAAGTTACAGGTGCCCTTGGGTTATTACGTTATGGGTGTGATGACCCAGCGTGGTGTCGGAGTAGTGCAGTCCGAAAAAGACGCAATGATGTTTTTGCTTAAGGCTGGGGATATGGGGAGCCCGCTAGCACAGACCAGGCTGGGAAATATTTATATTTACGACCTGAAGAAATATCAACTAGGGGTGTCTTATTTGCGCTGTGCGGCGAATCAAGATGATGCAAAGGCAAATTATGAATTGGCCGCATACTACAAAATAGTTGATAGAAATTATCCTGTTGCATTGCATTATTATCAACAGGCTGCTGCCTTAGGTGAACGAAAAGGTGCTATGCAAATCGAAAGTGTATTTCGGGATGGACTGTTTTCTTATCAGAAAAATAAGAAAATTGAAGATGCGTATTATGAAATATCAAGCCAGTTGTCGAGTAATCCGGAACTTCGTTTTCCAAGCCTAGCGAAAAGCCACCCGTTACCTCCAAATCCGGTTCAGGGCTATCACGGCGATAAAGATATCAACTGGCAACCGGCTGGGCGTGATGACGATTATTAAAGCATTGCTGGCTGCGGGCTTATTGAGTGGCAGTGGGCTTGCTGTGGCCGGCGAATTCAAATGTGTCCAGGAACAAGATACTACTCCGCCTTTGAATCAACAGGCGGAGCAATGGTTTCAACAGGGACGCTCTATCAGTAAAGAACGCCCTGCAAACTGGACGGAAGTCGCTAGGCTTTATCAGCAAGCGGTAGAGAAAAATCATTGGAAGGCCATGCACAACCTCGCCGAGCTTTATTTACGTGGCGACGGGGTTGTCAAGGATACAAATAGAGCTATCGACCTATATATGGAGATGGTGAAGTTACAGGTACCCTTGGGTTATTACGATATGGGTGTGATGACTCAGCGGGGTGTTGGGGTAGTGCAGTCCGATAAAGATGCCATGCTATTTTTGCTTAAAGCTGGGGATATGGGGAGCCCAATAGCGCAGATCAGACTGGGAAATATGTACATTTACAACCTAAAAAAATATCAGCTAGGAGTGTCTTATTTGCGCTGCGCAGCGCTTCAGGACAACGCAGAGGCAAATTATGAATTGGGTGGCTACTATGAGGTGGTGGATAGGAATTACCCCGTGGCAATGCATTACTATCAACGCGCTGCTTCCTTGGGGGAACGTAAAGGTGCTATGGAAATCGAAAATACGTTACGGGAAGGCAAGTTTTCTTATGGAAAGGATGAGAGGCTAGCTAAGGCGTACTACGAAGTGTCGAGCCAATTATCAAATAACCCAGAACTTCGTCTTCCCAATCTAGCCAAAGATATTCCTCTTCCACCAAATTTGGTTCAGGGTTATCACGGCGATAAAGATATCAATTGGAAACCTACGGGACGTGATGACGATTATTAAAGTGACGCTGATCGCGAGCTTATTGAGTGTCAGTGGACTTGTTGTGGCAGACGAATTCAGGTGTCTCCACGAGCAAGATACTGCTCCGCCTTTGAATCAACAGACGGAGCAGTGGTTTCAACAGGGACGCTCTATCAGTAAAGAACGCCCTGCAAACTGGACGGAAGTCGCTCGGCTTTATCAGCAAGCGGTAGAGAAAAATCATTGGAAGGCCATGCATAATCTCGCTGAGCTTTATTTGCGTGGCGACGGGGTTGTCAAGGATACAAATAGAGCTGTCGACCTATATATGGAGATGGTGAAGTTACAGGTGCCCTTGGGTTATTACGATATGAGTTTGATGACCCAGCGTGGCGTTGGCGTTGTGCAGTCCGATAAGAATGCCATGCTCTTCCTGATCAAGGCGGCTGACCTGGGAAGTCCACAGGCACAAACAAGAATCGGATACATATATGTATATGATAAGAATAAAGACGCTACCGGCCTGAATTATATAAAGTGCGCCGCTAAACAAGGGTATGCCGATGCTAATTATAAGTTGGGCACGTACTATCAGGGAATAGATAAAAATTATCCGGTAGCTATGCACTATTATCAGCGCGCTGCTGCCTTAGGGGAGGATAAAGGAGCTATGGAAGTTAGGGATGTTTTTCAAGAGGGGTTGAACGGTTATCCGAAGAATGCCAAATTAGCGAAAGTCTATGATGATATATCGAGTCGCTTCTACCGTGATTCTGATCTACGTTTACCTAATTTAGCAAAAGACTACCCACTCCCACCGCACCCTATTCAGGGCTATCACGCCGATAAAGACATCAACTGGAAACCCACGGGACGTGATGACGACTACTAATCCTGCAACGAAATGAGAGACTCTGCGTCAGAAAAAAGCATCCCGCTCAAACTCGCGGTGCACAGGTTTTCGACTCAGCATGTCCATGAAGGACTCGACGAATGAAGGAGCACTGTAATGCGTAAAACCTTGGGGATTTTGGCGGCTGTGTTGTTAGCCCTTTCGATATTCAGTGCAGTGCTGGGGTTGGGGGGGATCGCTGCCGGAGCGACTGGCAGCGGAAGCCTATCCAGTGGCCTTGATGTTGCCTTCACCGTGGCGTGGGTGCTGTTTGTCTTGAGCTTGTTAAGCGGCGCAGTCGCTATTTTTTGGCCGAAAGACAGTCGTCCGTAGAGCGGGGGAAGGATGGGTTTTCAGGCTGAACCCATCGCCCCCCCCTGTTTGCTATTTCGCGTTGGCGCGATGCTCCGCCGGATTCGGCGAATCAATATGGTCCAGCGCTCGCTCCACTAACAGATGCACACCGACCGCCATTCTGCTGAGTGCCAGTGCGACGGAGCGGCGTGAGCCTTCTACGCTGTCGGCCAGGTCGGCGGCGATGGCGCTGATGGACAGCAGGTCTTCCGAGGCGTTGGCCAGGACGGTTTCGGTGTGGAGGTCGGGAGCGACGATGAAGAGGTCGCCATTGCGACGTTTAGGTTTTTTATCCGCAGGCGTGCCGAGGTGAAGATCGAGGGCGCGTTCGGCGGCTTCGTGGAGTTTTTTTGAATCTAAGGATTCGTAGGGGGATGTGTCTTCGTGTTCGGGGGGGTTAGGTGTTGGCTTGATCATAGATGTATCTCCTGGAATTAAGAGACCGACACCGTTTCGCTTTGCACTTCGAAAGAGGTGGCAGCTGCGCGTTGGTGTGCAAGACCGATCCAGGAACCGGCAGACCCGAAGGTCTCCGACGCACAGCCGCCATAACGATCCGCGAGCATAGGAAAACGCTCGACGAATAGCCATAAGCAATTGCGCACCTGGATTCGGACTTGCACGTCCGTGTCACCGATTTTGCGGCGACCACCAGAGACTATCGGTGATACCGAAGACTGCCTAGTTCACGGACAGCCCGGCGTGTTGAAGGAAATGTCCGAGAGGTTTGAGGGGATCAAGATCAAAAGATCGCAGCCTTCGGCAGCTCCTACAGGATTGTGTTTCTTCAGGTGTAGGGAAGGTGCCGGGAGGTGACGCTGAGCGTCACGGGATGCGTTCCCACGCGGGAGCGTGGGAACGATCAGGTAGGCGCGGTTCAGGTGGGTAGAAAGTGTGACTTGGCGGTCATCATGCGGGAAAAGCAGTTCATCTTCTTCTAACGCAACCAGACAGTGGCGTTCTCGCTTGAAGCCGCTACACTGCGCCGGCCGTTCATTTTCCTTTTGAGGCTGTGCGCATGAAATTTCGTTTTCTTCTGTGGATGCTGGGTTTGTTGATGGGTAAGGCCAGTCGGACTAATCCTGCGTTTCAGCAGCAGTTGGGTGACAAGGAGCTTGTATTCCAGTTACAGACCCTGGACGGGAAAGTGGCGCGGCATTTCTTTGTGAAGGATCAGCGCATCACCAGCAGGTCCGGCGTGTATGCCGAGCCGGCGTTTGCGATTGCCTTTAAAGACGCGGCGTATGGCTTTGCCACGATGCAGGCGAAGAACAAGCAGTTGGCGTTTATGACGGGGATTCAGGACAAGTCGATTCAGATCAAGGGCAACCCGGCGCTGGTGATCTGGTTCCAGGGGTTGACCAAGTATTTGAAGCCTAGGAAGGCGAAGGCTAAGGCTTGAGTGGGTCAGTTGGACCGAGTTGGATTCTTCGCGAGCAAGCCCGCTCCCACATTTGACCGAGTGTGGGAGCGGGTTTTTTTAGGCCTGGGTGAATTGCGAAGCGAGTTCACGCAGTAGGACTTCAGCTTCGAGGACTTTGCTGACGACGTCGTTGGCTTTGTCGCGGGTCAGGCCGACGCGTTCCAGCAATGCATCCGGGATGTCTTCATCCGGGCCGGAGCCGATGCCGCGGCTACGCAGCAAGCGCACCGCCAGGCACACGAGGTTTGGGTACTCGGCGTAATCGCCGTCGTAGCCCGGGTCGTGCTGGAAGCGCAGGGCAGTGGCCAGTTCTTCGGGCATGTCCCAGTAGCGCATCAGCCATGAGCCGATCTGTTCACGGCTGATGCCCAGCAAGTGTTGCTCGACATAGCTGTGGCACAGGTGCGGGTTGACCTCCAGGTGGCGGCAGATCAGCGAGAAGTGTGGCGGGAACACGTGGGCCAGCAGCAAGTAGCCGAAGTTGTGCAGCAGGCCGGCGAGGTAGGTCAGCCCGGCTTCCGGGCGCTGTGCGCGGGGCATGGCGCGGGTCAGGCCTTCGATGACGGCGGCGGTATAGATCGATTGCTGCCAGTACGGCGTGGTGTGTTGCGGGTGGTCTTTGGGCAGGCTCAGGGTTTTGCCCAGGGCCAGGCCCAACGCCAGGTTGATCACCAGGTCGAAACCCAGCACCCGCACGATGGCGTCTTCTACTGAGCGAATCTTGCCCGGCGAGGCGTAGTACGGCGACGCCGCCCAGCTCACAACCTGTGCGGCCAGCGCCGGGTCGGTTTCGACGACGCCGGTGATGTCGTCGATGGTGGCGTTGGGGTCGACACGCAGTTTGATGATTTTCTGCGCGGTCTCGGCCAGCGGCGGAATCTCGATGGTCTCTTCCAGGCGTTGCTGGATGCGCCGTGCGGTGAACGCTTGAACAGCCTGGGTGATTTCCTCACGGTCATCGTGAGGGCGGTCTAGGTTCGGGCGAATGCTGATCAGCGCTTCGCCGAAGTTGGCGGCGCTGGCCTTGGTCAGCATGGTCTTGAAGTCTTCGCTGGTGATCTCCAGCAACACGCCCGGCTCGCCCGAGTTGATCAGCAACTTCGGCTCGCGCAGCAGGCTTTCTTCATACAGGCACGGTGAACTGGTGAGCGCCGGCATCCCGGGCAGCAGGCTCAGGTTGTGTTTGCCGAGCATTTTTACCAGGCGTTCGGTGGACACGGCGGTGAGGCGGCGGCCGGTCAGTTCGGCGAGGCGATTGAGGTCCAGCAATTGGCTCTGCGGGAACAGCACCATGAGCGTGCCCACGGCGTCATCAAGCAGAACAGCCTGCACTTTGCGTGCGGCGTTCAGGCCGTGATGGTCGAGGACTTCTTCGTAGGTGATACCCAGTTTGCCCAGCATCAGCCGAATAACCGACGGAGCGTGCGGGGTGGCGGGTGCGAGGGCAACTTCGGTCATGGTCTGTATCCGTTTTAAAACAATGGCAGGAGTATAACCAGCTTGCTCAGAACGGTGGTTCAGAAACTGCGACGGTGCTCACACTTGGCCGTATTGCTGCCCATGACGTAGCCAGCGGTCGAGCAGCGGGCTGACGTGATCCGGCCAGCGCTCCAGCAGCGCCTGGGCGGCGTCGCGCACGGCGGGCAGCAGATCGGCGTCGCGCATCAGGTCGGCGACCTTGAATTGCAACAGGCCGGTCTGACGTGTGCCGAGCATTTCGCCGGGGCCGCGCAGCTCAAGGTCTTTTTCGGCGATGACAAACCCGTCGTTGGTTTCGCGCATGATGCCCAAACGCTGACGACCGATCTGTGACAGCGGTGGATGGTAAAGCAACACGCAATGACTGGCTGCGCTGCCCCGACCCACGCGGCCGCGCAACTGGTGCAGCTGCGCTAGGCCGAGGCGTTCAGGGTTTTCGATGATCATCAGGCTGGCGTTCGGTACGTCGACGCCGACTTCAATCACCGTGGTGGCGACCAGCAGTTGCAGGTTGCCGGCCTTGAATTCGGCCATGACCGCGGCTTTCTCGACGGGCTTCATGCGGCCGTGGATCAGTCCGACCTTCAACTCGCCGAGGGCGGCGGTGAGGTCTTCATAGGTGGTTTCGGCGGCCTGGCAGGTCAGCTCTTCCGACTCTTCAATCAGCGTGCACACCCAATAGGCCTGACGCCCTTCGGCACAGGCGCCGCGCACCCGTTCGATGACTTCGACGCGCCGGGTATCGGTGATCAGCACGGTGTTCACCGGAGTTCGGCCGGGTGGCAGTTCGTCGAGGATCGAGGTGTCGAGGTCGGCGTAGGCGCTCATGGCCAGGGTCCGGGGAATCGGTGTGGCGGTCATGATCAGCTGATGCGGACACATCCGCCCGCCGACACCTTTCTGCCGCAGGGCCAGCCGCTGCTGCACGCCGAAGCGGTGTTGTTCGTCGATGATCGCCAGTGCGAGGTTTTTGAACTGCACTTCGTCCTGGAACAGCGCGTGGGTACCGACCACCATTGGTGTGCCGTTGGCAATCTGCTCCAGTGCGGCCACGCGGTTCTTGCCTTTGAGCTTGCCGGCCAGCCACGCGACTTCAATGCCCAGCGGTTCGAGCCAGCGCTTGAAGGTGATGAAATGCTGCTCGGCGAGGATTTCGGTGGGCGCCATCAGCGCCACTTGATATCCGGCCTCCAAGGCCTGGAGTGCGGCGAGGGCTGCGACCACGGTTTTACCCGCGCCGACGTCGCCCTGAATCAGCCGCAACATGGGCTCGTGCTGACTGAGGTCGTAGGCGATTTCGTTGCCGACCCGTTGCTGAGCGCCGGTCGGGGTGAAACCGAGGTTGGCCAGATACTGAGCCGGCAGCCGGGTGGCTTTCGGCATGGCCGGCGCGCGCAGGGAGCGCATGCTCTCGCGCAGGCGCTGCTGGGACAGTTGATGGGTCAGCAGTTCTTCGAAGGCCAGACGGTGCTGCGCCCAGTGATGACCGAGGGCGAGTTCGTCGACATCGGCATCGGCTGGCGGGTGGTGCAGGTAGCGGATCGCATCGGCCAGCGGCGCCAGTTGATAGTCCCGCGCCAGTTCGGTCGGCAGCCAATCGGGCAGGCTGGTGGGGCCGAGCATCGTCAGGGTTTGCATACACAGTTGGCGCAAGCGCTGTTGGGTCAGGCCTTCGGTGAGCGGGTAAACCGGGGTCAGGGTTTCGTCCACCGGCGGCGGTTCGTCGCCGGTGATGGCGCGGTATTCCGGGTGGTAGATTTCCAGCCCCGACGCACCGGGCCGTGCTTCGCCGTAGCAGCGAATCCGCGTACCGCGTTTGAGGCCTTCTTTCTGGGCGTTGCTGAAATGGTAGAAACGCAGGCTGAGCCCGCCGGTGCCGTCCTGCAGGCGCACCACCAGGCTGCGGCGGCGGCCCATGACCACATCGGCGCCGCTGACGGTGCCTTCGATCACGGCATCTTGCCCGGGTCGCAAATGGCCGATCGGGACCACGCGCGTGCGGTCCTGATAGCGCAGCGGCAGGTGAAAAAGCACGTCCTGGAGATTCTCCAGGCCGACTTTGGCCAATTTCTCGGCCATGGCTTCGCCGACACCCTTGAGTGCCGTCACCGACACTTGCGACAACTCGGTCATGGCAGCGACTTAGGCCGCAACCACCGGTGCTTGCGGCTTGGCCACCGAGCACAGGCGAATGGAGTCAGCGAGGATTTCAATCGCTTTCGGCCGCGGGAAGCTCGCGCGCCAGGCGATGGCCACGGTGCGGAACGGCACCGGAGGTGTCAGTGGACGCACTTCGATCACGCCGGGGGCGTAGTGATGGCTGTCGACTGCCGACAGCGGCAGGATCGAGATGCCGAGACCGGACGCAACCATGTGGCGGATGGTTTCCAGGGAACTGGATTCCACCGTGGTGTGCTTGGCGCCGTCGTTGCCTTTGGCCAGGGTCGGGCAGGCTTCCAGCACTTGATCGCGGAAGCAGTGGCCTTCACCGAGCAGCAACAGGCTCTTGTCGTTGAGCAGGGCGGCGTCGATGGATTCTTTTTGGGTCCACGGGTGCTGGGCCGGCATCAGGACGTAGAACGGCTCGTCGTAGAGCTGCAAAGTCAGCACGTCGGCTTCGTTGAACGGCAGGGCGATGATGATCGCGTCGAGCTCGCCGTTGCGCAGTTTGTCGCGCAGCACGTGGGTGAAGTTTTCTTCGATGTACAACGGCATCTGCGGGGCGACCCGGTGCAGTTGTGGAATCAGGTGCGGAAACAGGTACGGGCCGACGGTGTAGATGGCGCCGACTTTCAGCGGCGCGGTCAGTTGGTTCTTGCCGGCCTGGGCCAGTTCGCGGATGCCTTGGGCCTGCTCCAGGACTTTCTGCGCCTGGGCGACAATGCCTTCGCCAACCGGAGTCAGGCGCACGGCACTCTTGCTGCGCTCGAAAATCAGCACACCGAGTTCGTCTTCAAGCTTTTTCACGCCCACCGACAGGGTCGGCTGGCTGACATGGCAACGCTCGGCCGCGTGGCCGAAGTGCTGCTCTTGGGCGAGGGTAACGATGTAGCGTAATTCTGTAAGAGTCATAGCAAGCGTCCATGAAGTTGCGAGCCAAGCATACCGGCTGCAATCGATAGACGCACGTTATCAGACTGAGTGTGTTGAGTGACACAGGGCAAAGCAGGTTTGCCGCGGGTGGATATGCAAAAGGCACCTTTTCGGGTGCCTTTCGTAGATATCCCTGCTGTTGGAAGTCCCTGTGGGAGCGGGCTTGCTCGCGAAAGCGGTGCGTCAGTCAACATAGATGTTGAATGTGCTGGCCTCTTCGCGAGCAAGCCCGCTCCCACATGGGGATCTGCGGCGGTTTAGCGCCGGCGTTTTTCCAGCGAGTAAACAAACGGTGCAACGATTTCGATGGCGCCGTTGGTCAACATGTCGGCCGGTGGCTTTGGCAGCGGTTGGGCGCGGCGGATCATTTCCAGGGTGGCCCGGTCCAGATCGGCAGTGCCGGAAGCGGTCACCAGTTCAAACGACAACACGTTACCTTCACCATCCACCACGAAGCGCAGACGGTTCACCCCTTCCTTGTTCCGCGCCTGCGCACTGGCCGGGTACTTCTTGTACTTGGCCAAGTGAGCGAGCAGGGTGCCTTGCCAACTGGCCTTGGCCGCTTGCTGCGCCGGTGATGGGCCCGGTGCCGGTTGTGCGGATTTCTCCGTTGGCGCCTGAGTCGGTTGCGCGTCGCTCGGTTTCTCCTCGGACGGCTTCTCTTTAGGCGGTTCCGGTTTTTTCTCCACAGGCTTGGGCGGTTGAGGCTTTGGCTTGGGTTTGACCGGTTTTGGCACCGCAATCTCGGCCTTCGGCACTTCAGCCAGCTTCGGTATCGGCAGCTCTTCCACCGGGGCGGGTGGCTGTGGCGGCGTTATGACCTTCGGCGGTGCCGGCGGTGGCGGGGCCGGAACTGGTGCCAATTCGACCATCATCGCCTGCGGCGGCAGCTCGATCGGTGGGCGCGACGTCCAGTTCAGCGCCAGCGCAATGGCCAGCGCATGGACGCCCAGCACCACGGCCAGGCTCGCGCTGTAACGCGTCAGCTTTTGGCGCGTCGTGATCATTTCTTGACTGCCGTCTCGAGTCCGACCAGACCCACCTTCAGGTAGCCGGCAGAGCGCAGGTTGTCCATCACGCTCATCAGGTCGCCGTAATCCACGCCTTTATCGGCCTGGAAGAAGATCGTCGTGTCTTTCTTGCCTTTGGTCCTGGCGTCGAGGGTGGCGCCGAGTGCTTCGGCTTTCACTTCGTCTTCGCCGAGGAACAGGCGTTGGTCAGCCTTGACGCTGAGGAACACCGGTTTCTCTGGCCGTGGCGCCGGTTTGGCGCTGGAAGCGGGCAGGTCGACCTTGATGTCCACGGTGGCGAGCGGGGCCGCCACCATGAAGATGATCAACAGCACCAGCATCACGTCGATGAACGGCGTGACGTTGATTTCGTGGTTCTCGGCCAGATCGTCGTCTGCGCCTTCTTTCAAATGCAAGCCCATGGCTGATTACCCTACTTTGACCATGTGGGGTTGCGCGGAGCGCTCGGTGGTCGGCAGGTGATCGAGGTCACGGCTGACCAGCAGCAGGACTTCAGCCGAGGCATCGGATACTTGCGCCTTGTAACCGGCAATGGAGCGGGCAAAGACGTTGTAGATCACTACGGCTGGAATCGCTGCAACCAAACCCAGTGCAGTCGCCAGCAGGGCTTCGGCGATGCCGGGAGCCACGACGGCGAGGTTGGTGGTCTGGGTTTTGGCGATGCCGATAAAGCTGTTCATGATGCCCCACACGGTGCCGAACAGCCCGACGAACGGCGCGGTGGAACCGATGGTGGCGAGCACGCCGGTGCCGCTGCTCATGTTGCGACCGCAGGCTGCAACCAGACGCTCGAGGCGGAAGGCAACACGTTCCTTGATGCCTTCTTTCTCGCGGCTGTTGACCGACAAACGCATCTCTTCCAGGGCGTCATGCACCAGCAAATTGGCGAGGGTGCCTTGCTTGGTGGCTGTCACACTGGCTTCTTTAAGGGTGGTGGCTTTTTTCAGGTGGACGATTTCGGTGCGCAGTCGACGCTTGGCGCCCATCAGCTCGAAGCCTTTGGCGATCCAGATGGTCCAGGTGATGATCGAGGCGATGGCCAGACCGATCATCACGATTTTCACGATGATGTCGGCGTTCTGGTACATGCCCCACGGCGACAGGTCGTGGGCCATGCCCAGGGTGTTGTCGGCTTCGAGGACTTCCGGAACGTCTTCGGCGGTGGTGTCTACGGCTTGGGCCGGGTCGGTCGCAGCCGGGGTAACATGATCGGCTGGAGTTGGAGCTGGTGCAGCAGTGGCTGCCGGAGCGGCTGGCGCTTGTGCGTCAGCGAAAGCGGCGGTCGGCGCCAGCATCAGGCTGAGCAGCAGGGCGGCCACCGCGCTCCAGGCGCGAGGTCGTTTGGTTGGCGAAGCGGGGAATTGATTGCGTGTCATGCTGGCCGGACCTGAGAGAAAAAGACGGTAAATGTTCTTCCAGGCCTCGTGAGGCCGAGAACAAAAGTGGCAGGCATTATTGCAAGTAATTCTTGTTAACAAAAGTAATAGAGTATCTTTTTTTCCTTCATTGCTAGCCGCTCGTCCATTGCCAGCGCTAGTCTGTGCCTTTCTGATGGGAGTTTTCTGATGTCCGCGCCTTCTGTTTTGATCGCCGGCTGTGGTGATGTTGGTAGTCGTCTGGCCACGCAATTGTTGGCTGGCGGATGGGAGGTTCACGGCTTGCGGCGTGATGTCTCGCGTCTGCCAAAGGGCGTGATCGGCGTTGCCGGTGACTTGTTCAATGAAGACTGTCCAGCGACCTGGCCAGTCGGTGCGGTGGATTACCTGGTGTATTGCGCGGCTGCCACCGATCACGATGAAGCCGGTTATCGCGCTGCTTATGTGCAGGGCTTGCAGCATGTTCTGGAATGGCTGAACGACTACGGGCAGGTGCCCAATCGCCTGCTGTTTGTTTCCAGCAGCAGTGTGTATGGCCAGCAGGATGGCGAGTGGGTCGATGAGACTTCGCCGACCATTGCAACAGGCTATTCGGGTCGATTGATGCTGGAGGCGGAGCAAGTGGCACTCCAAAGCGGCATCCCGGCCAGCATCGTACGTTTGACTGGCATTTACGGCCCAGGTCGCGAATCGCTGCTGACTCGGGTCCGTCGGGGGTATCGCGTGGCCATCGATCCACCGTTGTACGGCAATCGCATTCACGCCGACGATGCGGCGGGGTTGCTGGCGTGCCTGCTTGAAGCGGATCGTCGCGGTGTGGCGCTGGATGACGTCTACATCGGTGTGGACGATGCGCCTGCGCCACTGGCCGAAGTGGTGGGCTGGCTACGGGAGTATTTGGGCGTGACCGAGTGGGATGACGACGCGAGCGTGCGGCGCACTGGCAGCAAGCGCTGCAGCAATGCACGGGCCAAAGCCTTGGGCTGGGCACCGAAGTACCCAAGCTATCGCGAAGGTTACGCCGCCATTCTTGAAGGCCGCGGCTAACTTCCGGTCACCACAAACCAAATGTGGGAGCGAGCTTGCTCGCGATGGCGGCATAACAGTCAACGATGATGTTGAATGTTACGGCCTCATCGCGAGCAAGCTCGCTCCCACATTGGTTATGCGTTGGCCTTATGGCCGGGTTATTGCTTCTCGAGCAACCACTTGCGATCACCCGGCGTGAACGATGGCATCTCGTCCGTCTGAGCGGTGTTCATGGTCTGGAAGATCTCCAGCTCTTTGCCCTTGCGCGCAAAGATCCAGGTATTGCCCTGGCCATTGAGTTGCAGCCACATGTTGTCGTTGCCGCCGCTCATCGACGCGCAATCGCCTGCCAGACACAGGGCATAGCGATCCGCCCCCGGCAGGCCGGCAACCTGGCCGTCAGCCTGGAATTGCACGGTATTGCCTTCACCGGGACCGCTGACGACTTTCCAGCTGCCGCCCATGTAGGCCGAATACAGTGCGCGTTCGAAACTGGCACCCACCGGTGCGCCGTCCGGCACCGTAACCTGCGCGCGGTCGAAGACTTGCTCCGGCTCATTGTCGCTGGCGATTTGGCTCAGTTGCTTGCCGTCACGCTTCAGCTCACTGGCGGAGCTGCCATAAAAGTCGACCTTCCAGGCGCCGGACGCTTCGCCCAGCAACTTGCCGTCGACATTTTCAAAACCATTGGTGTAGCGGGCCTGGCCGGCCTTGGTGTTCACGTCCCATTCCAGGTTCGGACCATAGGCCTGGAGCGCTTCGCGCAGGGGGCCGCCTTTGGCTGCTGCATCGATCGCCACTTGATTGATCCAGGTGCCGCTGATGTCACGGTCGGCAGGGTTGCTGGCACAACCGCCCAAGAGTAGGGCGACCAGCGAGAGAGCTAGCGCTTTGCGCATGGTGGAATCCTTTCAGAACCCTTTCTTTACAAGATCGGTCAGCGCAGCCCTTTAAAGGCTGCGCCGTACGCATTTACTCGATGACCAGAATGGCATCCATCTCAACCTGCGAACCCTTTGGCAGGGCCGCTACGCCGATAGCGGCGCGGGCAGGGTAAGGCTGGTCAAAGTACTTGCCCATGATCTCGTTGACCTTGGCGAAGTGGCTCAGGTCGGTGAGGAAGATGTTCAGTTTGACGATGTCCTTGAACGAACCGCCAGCGGCTTCAGCCACGGCTTTGAGGTTCTCGAACACCTGGACGGTCTGGGCTTCGAAGCCTTCAACCAGTTCCATGGTTTTTGGGTCCAGAGGAATCTGGCCCGACATGTAAACGGTGTTGCCAGCCTTGATCGCCTGGGAGTAAGTACCGATGGCGGCCGGGGCCTTGTCGCTGGTGATAACTGTTTTGGTCATGAATGACTCCTTGTAATGAGTGGCTTACGCACGCATGCGAGTGATGCGAATCACCCCGGTCAGGGCGCGCAGTTTCTTGATCACGCGAGCCAGGTGCACGCGGTCGTGCACGCTGACCACCAGTTGGACCACGCTGATGCGACCATCGCGTTCGTCCATGCTGATTTTTTCGATATTGCCGTCGGCCGCGTTGACGCTGCTGGCCAGCAGAGCGATCAGGCCGCGCTGGTGTTCCAGTTCGACGCGCAGCTCGACATTGAATTCGCCGGTGACATCCTTGGCCCACGAGAGCTGGATGCATTTTTCCGGGTTGTGGCGGATTTCGCTGATGTTGCGGCAATTGTCCAGGTGCACGACCATGCCTTTGCCCGCGGACAGGTGGCCGACAATCGGGTCACCCGGGATCGGCGTGCAGCACTTGGCGTAACTGAGCACCAAGCCTTCGGTGCCGCGAATCGCCAGCGGGCCTTCCGCGCTCGGCAGCTGTTCGCCTTCACCAAGCAGTCGGCGGGCGACCACATAAGCCATGCGATTGCCCAGGCCGATGTCTTCGAGCAGGTCTTCGATCAGTTCCAGGCGGTACTCGGTGAGCATCGCCTTGACGCGCTCGGCTGCTACTTTCTCCAGCGAGCTGTCGAAACCGTTGAGGACTTTATTCAGCAGGCGCTCGCCGAGGCTGATGGATTCGGAGCGGCGTTGCAGTTTCAGCGCATGGCGGATGTGGGTCCGCGCCTTGCCGGTGACCACGAAGTTGAGCCACGCCGGATTCGGTCGCGCGCCTGGGGCGCTGACGATCTCGACCGTGGAGCCGCTTTGCAGCGGTTCGGACAGCGGTGCGAGACGACGATTGATCCGACAGGCAATGCAGCTGTTGCCCACGTCAGTGTGCACCGCGTAAGCGAAGTCGACGGCCGTGGAGCCTTTCGGTAGCTCCATGATCCGGCCTTTGGGCGTGAACACGTAGACCTCGTCCGGGAACAGGTCGATCTTCACGCTCTCGATGAATTCCAGCGAGTTGCCAGCCCGTTGCTGCATCTCCAGCACGCCTTTGACCCACTGACGGGCGCGGGCGTGAGTGCCTTTTGGCTGCTCGTCGCCGCTGGATTTATAGAGCCAATGGGCGGCGATGCCGTTGTTGGCCATTTCTTCCATTTCACGGGTGCGGATCTGGATCTCGATCGGAACACCGTGCATGCCGAACAGCGTGGTGTGCAGCGACTGGTAGCCGTTGGCCTTGGGGATCGCGATGTAATCCTTGAAGCGCCCCGGCAACGGTTTGTACAAATTATGCACAGCACCCAGCACGCGGTAGCAGGTATCGACCTTGTCGACGATGATCCGGAACGCGTAGACGTCCATGATCTCGTTGAAGGCCCGACGCTTGCCGCGCATTTTCTTGTAGATGCCGTAGAGGTGTTTCTGGCGGCCGCTGACTTCGCCCTGGATTTCGTCGATGGCCAGGCAGTGGCTGAGGGACTCTTCGATCTTGTTGACGATTTCCTTGCGATTGCCCCGGGCGCGTTTGACCGCCTGGTTGATCCGTGCGGAACGCATCGGGTGCATCGCCTTGAAGCCGAGGTCTTCGAATTCTATGCGGATGGCGTGCATGCCCAGCCGGTTGGCGATGGGCGCATAGATTTCCAGGGTTTCCTTGGCGATCCGTCGGCGTTTTTCGCCGGACAGGACTTCCAGGGTCCGCATGTTGTGCAGGCGGTCAGCCAGTTTGACCAGGATCACGCGAATGTCGCGGGCCATGGCCATGGCCATTTTCTGGAAGTTTTCGGCCTGGGCTTCGGCTTTGGTCTCGAAGTTCATCTGGGTCAGTTTGCTGACCCCGTCGACCAGTTCGGCCACGGTTTCGCCGAATTGCGCTTGCAGCGCTTCCTTGGCAATACCGGTGTCTTCGATCACGTCATGCAGCATCGCAGCCATCAGGCTCTGATGGTCCATGTGCATGTCGGCAAGAATATTTGCAACCGCGAGTGGGTGCGTGACGTACGCCTCGCCGCTACGGCGGCGTTGGCCGTCGTGGGCTTGTTCGGCGTAGAAGTACGCTCGGCGGACCAGGTTGACCTGGTCCTTGCCGAGGTAGGTCGATAAGCGATCGGCGAGGGCGTCTATGCTCGGCATGATGAATCCTGCCGTTCGCTGTGACCCCGCGCCGTGCTACGTCGACCAGGCATGGCTTAGACTGCCTCGTTGGACTCGTCCTCGAACGCTGCGAACAGCGGTTCGTCTTCGACGATTTCAGCGTTGGCGATGAACTCGTAGCTCATCAGGCCTTCAGCGATTTCACGCAAGGCTACAACGGTAGGCTTGTCGTTTTCCCACTGAACCAGTGGCTCTTTGCCGCCGGTGGCCAGTTGACGGGCACGCTTGGTAGACAGCATGACCAGCTCAAAGCGGTTTTCCACGTGGTTTAGGCAATCTTCAACGGTTACGCGGGCCATGGTATTCCTCGGAGCGAATGCAATATGCGCGCTGCCCGGTTGGGCGAGCGGACTCAACAGTTTAAAAAATCACCAGCGATTAGGGAAGCGCTGATTTTTTGACCACGCCCTTCAACGCGCTGCAAGTGCCAATGTAAAGCCCTTGCAGCAGTTTTGGGAAGAGCTGTTTAGCCGAGCAATTCGGCCAAAAGTTTTCCGTTACGCTGCTGCTGACGCTTCTGATGCAGCTGATTGGCACGGAAAATTGCCTGCAAATCGCGCAGTGCGTGGGCGAAATCGTCGTTGATGATCAGGTAATCGTAGTCGACGTAGTGGCTCATTTCGCTGACGGCTTCGCGCATCCGGCCATCGATGATCTCGTCGCTGTCCTGGCCACGATTGGTCAGGCGCTGGTGCAAGGCCTGCAGGGACGGCGGCAGAATGAAGATCGAACGGGCCTGGGGCATCAACTTGCGCACTTGTTCGGCGCCTTGCCAGTCGATTTCCAGAATCAGGTCGTGGCCTTCATCCAGGGTCTGCTGCAGGTGGCTTTGCGAGGTGCCATAAAGATTGCCGAACACTTCGGCGCGCTCGAGGAAATCCCCATGCTCGATCATCTTCACGAACTCGCTGCGTTCGACGAAGTGATAGTTCACGCCGTTCACTTCACCGGGGCGCATGGCGCGGGTGGTGTGGGAGACGGAGACGCGGATCTCCTGATCAGCGTCGGTCAGGGCCTTGACCAGGCTGCTCTTGCCCGCGCCTGAAGGTGCGGAAATGATGTACAGGGTGCCGGTGCTGTGGGTCATGTCAGGGTTGCCTTACTCAATATTCTGCACTTGTTCGCGCATCTGCTCGATCAACACTTTGAGGTTGACCGCCGCCTGGGTGCTGCGCGGGTCGAAGGCTTTGGAGCCCAGTGTGTTGGCTTCGCGGTTGAGCTCTTGCATCAGGAAGTCCAGGCGCCGACCGGCAGCGCCACCGGATTTGAGCACCCGGCGAACTTCGATGATGTGAGTGCTCAGGCGATCCAGTTCTTCGGCGACGTCGCTCTTTTGCGCGAGCATGACCATTTCCTGCTCCAGCCGCTGCGGGTCCATCTCGGCCTTCATGTCGGCGAAGCGGTCGAGGACCTTCTGGCGCTGGGTGGCAAGCATCTGCGGGACCAGTTCACGCAGGGTCACCACGTCTTCTTCAATGGAGGTCAGGCGATCGTTGATCAACCGCGCCAGCTCCGCGCCTTCGCGCTCGCGGCCGGCCTTGAGTTCTTTCAGGCCTTCGTTGAACAGCGCCAGGGCTTCGGCATTCAGGGTTTGCGGGTCGGTCGCGTCGCCCACCAGCACGCCGGGCCAGGCCAGGACTTCCAGCGGGTTCAGCGCGGCCGGATTTTTAATCAGGCTGGCGATGGTCTCGGCGGCGGCGACCAATTGCGCGGCGCGCTCGCGGTCCACTTGCAGTGGTTTGTCGGTATTTTCTTCGGTGAAGCGCAGGGTGCATTCGAGCTTGCCGCGCGAGATTCCCTGGCGCAGTGCTTCGCGGACCGCGCCTTCGAGGTCGCGAAAGGACTCCGGCAGACGCAGGTGCGGCTCCAGGTAGCGGCTGTTGACCGAGCGCAGTTCCCAGCTCAGGGTGCCTTGGGCGCCGGCTTTTTCGACGCGGGCAAAGGCGGTCATGCTGTGCACCATGGAGGTACCTCGCAATGCAGGTTCATGCGTTACCAAAGGTTTCGCAGGCCTGATCTATATGAATTTAAGCCCAGAGGCAGCAAAGGCGCAGGATTGTAGCGCAGTGGGGCGAATGCGCCCAAACACACGGTGTGACAAAGGGCTGCAGGTCGTCGGCAAAGCGCTGTGCAGGGCCTTCAGTCGTCGGGGGATTTTTTAGAAGTGCCCACTCGTGGCCCTGCGGCTCTATAATGCTCCGCAGTTTTCCGTCCCCCGTACAGGTATTCCCTATGAAACGTCCAAGTGGTCGCGCTGCCGATCAGCTCCGCTCGATCCGCATTACCCGCAACTACACCAAACACGCCGAGGGATCTGTACTGGTCGAGTTCGGTGATACCAAAGTCATCTGCACCGTCAGCGTCGAAAACGGCGTGCCGCGTTTCCTCAAAGGTCAGGGCCAAGGCTGGTTGACCGCTGAATACGGCATGCTGCCGCGCGCCACTGGCGAGCGTAACCAGCGTGAAGCGAGCCGCGGCAAACAAGGCGGCCGCACTCTGGAGATCCAGCGTCTGATCGGTCGTTCCCTGCGCGCTTCGCTGGACATGTCCAAGCTGGGCGACGTCACCCTCTACGTCGACTGCGACGTGATCCAGGCTGACGGCGGCACCCGCACCGCGTCCATCACCGGCGCCATGGTTGCACTGGTCGATGCCTTGAAAGTGATCAAGAAGCGCGGCGGCCTGAAAGGCGGCGACCCGCTGAAGCAAATGATCGCTGCCGTATCGGTGGGCATGTACCAGGGCGAGCCGGTACTTGACCTCGACTACCTGGAAGACTCGGCTGCCGAGACTGACCTGAACGTAGTAATGACCAGCACTGGCGGCTTCATCGAAGTCCAGGGCACTGCCGAAGGCGCTCCGTTCCAGCCGGAAGAACTGAACGCTATGCTTGAGTTGGCGAAGAAAGGCATGTCCGAAATCTTCGAACTGCAAAAGGCTGCACTGGCCGACTGATCGGATCTGCTCCAACCAAGGAGGACGCCATGAGTGACGAGCAACAGCTACTTCCCACCCCGAGCAAAGAGGTTCGGCAGTGGGCAATGTTTTGTCACCTGTCCGCCTTGCTGGGGATCTGGGTTCCGTTCGGTACGCTGATCGGCCCGCTGATTCTCTGGCAGATGAAGCGCGAGATGGACCCGTTTGTTGATGCTCAAGGCAAGGAGGCGCTGAACTTCCAGATCACCGTCGCCATTGCCTCCGCCATCTGCTTGCTGCTGATGGTGGTGATCGTCGGGTTCTTCCTGTTCGGCCTGTTGGCGATCGGTGCGCTGGTGCTGACGATCATCGCCGGCGTGAAGGCCAATGAAGGGGTGCCTTACCGGTATCCATTCACCTGGCGGTTGATCAAATAAATCGTTGTCCACAAAAAAGCCGACAGTTGATGTCGGCTTTTTTGTGTGTGCGGAACGACGCTTAGATGGTCAGCGTCCAGTCGTAGTCCACGATCAGCGGTGCATGTTGCGAGAACCGTGGCTGACGTGGCAAGCGTGCGCTGCGTACGAAGCGACGCAGGCCCGGAGTCAGCAACTGATAGTCGAAACGCCAACCGAGGTTGAGCATTTCAGCCTGTTCGTTATCCGGCCACCAGCTGTACTGGTCACCTTCACGGCTGACTTCACGCAGGGCATCGACATAGCCCATGTTGCCGACAATCTCGTCCATCCAGGCACGTTCAGGTGCCAGGAAGCCCGGGGATTGCTGGCTGTCACGCCAGTTCTTGATATCCAGCTTCTGTTGCGCCACGTACAGCGAGCCACAGTAAATGTACTCGCGACGTTTGCGTCGCTGTTTATCCAGATAACGGGCGAAATCGTCCATTAGCTTGAACTTCTGGTTCAAGTCTTCATCGCCGTTCTGCCCCGAAGGGAGCAGTAAGGTCGCGATGCTGACCTTGTCGAAATCTGCTTGCAGGTAGCGCCCGTAGCGGTCGGCCGTCTCGAAGCCGAGACCGCTGATGACTGCCTTCGGTTGCAGCCGCGAATACAAAGCCACGCCACCTTGGGCGGGAACTTCGGCTTCGCAGGCATAAAGGAAGTAGCCATCCAGTTGGAAAGCTGGATCGTCCAGTTCAAAGGCGGAGGCGCGGGTGTCCTGCAGGCAGATGACGTCGGCATTCTGTGCTTGCAGCCAACTGAGCAAACCTCGCTCCACTGCAGCCTGAATACCATTGACGTTCACACTGATGATCCGCATAAATGGCCCCAAAAATCGCGTGCGTGTATGATACACGGCGTCAACCTAATTAGCTAAATCCGTGGTATTTGGGGTTTTTTTCATGCAAGCGTATCAGCGCGATTTCATTCGTTTTGCCATCGATCGCGGCGTTTTGCGCTTCGGCGAGTTCACCCTGAAGTCCGGACGCACCAGTCCTTACTTCTTCAATGCGGGCCTGTTCAACTCGGGTTCGGCCCTTGCGCAGCTGGGTCGTTTCTACGCGGCAGCCATCGTCGAGAGCGGTATTGCGTTCGACGTACTGTTCGGCCCGGCCTACAAAGGCATCCCTTTGGCGGCGACCACCGCAGTGGCCCTGGCCGAACATCATGGCCGCGACCTGCCATGGTGCTTCAACCGCAAGGAAGCCAAGGCTCACGGCGAAGGCGGCAGTCTGGTCGGCGCACCGTTGACCGGCGACGTGCTGATCATCGACGACGTGATCACCGCTGGCACTGCCATCCGCGAGGTGATGCAGATCATCGCTTCCCAGGACGGCGCCAAGGCTGCGGGCGTGCTCATCGCCCTGAACCGTCAGGAGCGTGGCAACGGCGAGTTGTCGGCCATCCAGGAAGTGGAGCGTGACTTCGGCATCCCGGTGATCAGCATTGTTTCGCTGAACCAGGTGCTCGAATTCCTGGCGGACGATCCGCAGCTCAAGCAACACCTGCCGGCGGTTGAAGCCTACCGCGCGCAGTTCGGCGTCTGACCATAATCCCACAGGGTTGTGTAGGCCAAAAAGACCCCGCTCAGTCGGCCTGAGCGGGGTCTTTTTTTTGCCGTCAGCGAAGCCTGCGCCATTTCCCTATCAGCTTTAGCGCCGCCCCGAGGTTGAACAACGCAAACACCATCAGTGCAAACACAACCATCACGTAAAGCGTGCGATCCACGTCAAAGTCCCAAAGATTCAGCGTGCTGCTGCCCATGATTTTCACGGCGGCAGGCAAGTTGACGTAAAACAGCGCCAGGAAGGCGCTGGTCAGGGGGAGGGCGCAGGCGAACAAAACGTTCGTTAGCTTTTTTCGGCTACGTTTTCTGGCGAGCGGGCCAGATTGGCTTTCATCCAGCTCCAGTGCTTCATGCAACCTCGGCCACGCCAGGTTGAACATGAAGGTGGTCAAGGTCAGCAGCAATCCACTGACCGCCACGATGTCACTGAACGGCATTGATCCCCAGCGTTGCGCAGAGCAAGTCGTGGGAATCCTCGCTGATCTCGAACTGTCCGGCGCTGCCTTTACGTTTTGTGATGGGTTTGAAGGTCGGTTCGTTCTGTGTGATCAGCATGTTCAGCTCATCACGAATGACGTCCGAACTGATCACCACCAAGTACACCGTCTGCGCATGTTCCGCAGACTCGATCACGGCTCGCATGCTGTGCTGCAGAATATCGTCCAGCTGATTACGAAAGCGCGAAACCGTGTTTTTCAGCAGGGTTTTGCTTTGGCTCTGGGTCAGCTGAAAAATCGTCGATATTTGGGATTCGGTGGGCAATGTCTGCCCGAAGTAGCTTTGAATCAGATACAGCAAGCGGTCCTGTTTCGCTTCATCGGCCCGACTCGGCATGCCGCCTTCTACCAGCATTTTCAAGTATTCGGTCAGGCTCGCCTTGGCGATTCGCTGCAGGGCGTGGGCGATTTCGTGGTCGGAGATCCTCAAGGTCTTTTTGACCGGCTCCCTTTGCTCGAGGTCGAATACCTGGGCGTCGATCGTGAACGAGATCTGCATGGTTCAGACCCCCGTGATTACTTGGAAGGCTTGTTTGGATACGGATCTGCCACGGCGTCACCTTGGCCGGTCAGGATATTCCAGCCATTAAGTACGTGGGTGCTTGGTTTGAAGTCTGGACACGGCGGAAGCGAAGTCTTTGACTGATTGGTGTATTCGCGCCCGCAGTCTGCGCACTCGTAAGTGCCTGCTGAAACATCACTGCCGTAGGGAACGTGGTCTTTTTGCATGGGGAAGATCTCCTGTGGATACAGGGAAGATCCTATGCGGACTTGTGCTGGCGGGATGTCGGACGTTTCGCTTAATCAGGTCAGGCATTTCCTGCGCGCATAAAAAAGATCGCAGACTTCGTCAGCTCCTACGGAATATTCGTACATCCACAGGTGCTGCTGAAGGCTGCGATCTTTTGATGTTCTTGAATCAGTGACGCTTGCGATTGCTGATCAAGGTACCCACACCGGTGTCGGTGAAGATTTCCAGAAGAATCGCATTTGGCACCCGGCCATCGATGATCAACGAGCTACCCACGCCACCTTGCACGGCTTCCAGCGCGCAACGGATCTTCGGCAGCATGCCGCCGTAGATGGTGCCGTCGGCGATCAAGTCGTCGACTTGTTGAGTGGTCAGGCCGGTCAGGACCGTCCCCGACTTGTCCATCAGGCCGGCGATGTTGGTCAGCAGCATCAGCTTTTCAGCTTTCAGTGCTTCGGCAACTTTACCGGCCACCAGGTCGGCGTTGATGTTGTATGACTCGCCGTTGGCGCCGACACCGATTGGCGCGATCACCGGGATGAAGTCACCTTTGACCAGCAGGTTCAGCAAGTCGGTGTTGATCCCGACCACTTCGCCCACCTGGCCGATGTCGATGATTTCCGGTTGGGTCATCTCTGGTGTCTGGCGCGTGACGGTGAGTTTCTTCGCACGAATCAGCTCGGCGTCTTTACCGGTCAGGCCGATGGCGCTGCCGCCATGACGGTTGATCAGGTTGACGATGTCCTTGTTCACCTGGCCGCCGAGGACCATTTCCACCACGTCCATGGTTTGCGCGTCAGTCACGCGCATGCCATCGATGAAATGGCTCTCGATCGACAGACGCTTGAGCAGGTCGCCGATTTGCGGGCCGCCGCCGTGAACCACCACCGGGTTAATGCCGACGGCTTTCATCAGCACGATGTCGCGGGCGAAGCCGGTTTTCAGCTCCTCGCTTTCCATCGCGTTGCCGCCGTATTTGATCACCAGCGTCTTGCCGACATAGCGGCGAATGTAAGGCAGCGCTTCGGACAGGACCTTGGCGGTGTTGGCGGCGGCTTCGCGTTCGAGGGTCATTCAGGGCTCCGGGTGCTTCGTTAAATCAAAACGGTAATTGGAGATCAGGTGCAACACGCTTCAACTGGACTTTGAATACGTCCTTGATGCGCTGCAGTTCAGCCTCGTCATCGGCCTCGAAGCGCAGCACCAGCACCGGTGTGGTGTTGGACGCGCGAACCAGGCCCCAGCCTTTGGCGTAGTCGACTCGCACGCCGTCAATGGTGGTCAGGTCGGCGCCTTCGCCCCACTTCGCGTCGTGCAGAGCATCAATGATGCTGAATTTGCTCTCTTCGGTCACATGGATATTGATTTCCGGCGTAGAAATATCGTTCGGGAAGGTCGCAAACAGCTCTTCCGCGTTGGATTTTTCTTTGCTGAGGATCTCCAGCAGACGAGCGGCGCTGTAAATGCCGTCGTCGAAACCGAACCAGCGTTCCTTGAAGAAGATGTGGCCGCTCATTTCACCGGCCAACAAGGCGCCGGTTTGTTTCATTTTCTTTTTGATCAACGAGTGACCGGTCTTCCACATTAGCGGACGTCCGCCGTATTCCTTGATCAGCGGCGTCAGGCGACGGGTGCATTTGACGTCGAAGATGATCTCCGCGTCAGCGTTGCGCGCCAGCACGTCACGGGCGAACAGCATCAGCAGGCGGTCCGGGTAGACGATGCTGCCGGTGTTGGTCACTACGCCGACGCGGTCGCCGTCGCCGTCGAAAGCCAGGCCCAGGTCAGCGTTGGTTTCCTTGACCTTGGCGATCAGGTCCACGAGGTTTTCAGGCTTGCCCGGGTCCGGGTGGTGATTCGGGAAGTTGCCGTCGACGTCGCAGAACAGCGGGATGACTTCGCAGTTCAGGGCTTCGATCAGTTGCGGGGCAATCACGCCGGCCGCGCCGTTACCGCAGTCGACCACGACTTTGAGGCGGCGAGCCAGTTTGATGTCCTGGACGATTTCGGTGTTGTAGCGGTCGAGGATCTCGACCTGGGTGATGCTGCCCTTGCCGCTGCTCAGGTTGTTGGTCTTGAGGCGTTCGTGCAGGGCCTGGATCTGTTCGTTGGCCAAGGTGTCGCCAGCGATGACGATCTTGAAGCCGTTGTAGTTCGACGGGTTGTGGCTGCCGGTGAGCATCACGCCGGATTTGCCGGCCAGCACGTTGGCGGCGTAGTACAGCGCAGGCGTTGGCACCAGGCCGACGTCGCTGACGTGGCAACCGCTGTCGGCGAGGCCTTTGATCAGTTGTTCGACCAGTTCTGGACCGGACAGGCGACCGTCACGGCCGACGGACACGTTGGGTTCGTCCTGGGCCAGGCTCTGGGAGCCGATGGCGCGACCGAGCCAATAAGCGGTTTCAGCGTTCAAGAACTCCGGGACGGTGCCGCGAATGTCGTAGGCGCGGAAGATGCTGTCGGGGAACTTGGGTGCGACTTGGGCTGGGGTGCTCATCTGTAGAAATGCTCCATCTCGAAAGTGGCTGGACCTGCCGCGAAGAACTCGTCGGCCGGCTCAAACTGAAGGGTATGACGGCGTTTTCCACTGAGAGTTCGTGGTGTGTAAAGGCCATGACCCCGACATCGGCGTGTAATGGAACGGCCAATGCGTTGATTTTCAGTGATAAACCTTCCAGATGACGTCTGTGCAATTCAGTGCAAAAGCTGTGGGAGCGAGCAATCGAGCGTCGACCGGCTGCTCCCGCAAAGTCATCAATGGCTGCCGGAATGTCCGAAGCCGCCTGTACCGCGCTGGGTTTCAACGAACTCTTCGACCATCTCGAAATGCGCTTGAACCACCGGTACCAGCACCAACTGGGCCAAACGTTCGCCAACGACCATGGTGAATTCGGTCTGGCCACGGTTCCAGCACGACACCATCAACGGTCCTTGATAATCGGAGTCGATCAGGCCGACCAGGTTGCCCAGCACGATGCCGTGCTTATGGCCCAGGCCGGAGCGCGGGAGAATCAGCGCTGCCAAACCCGGATCGCCAATGTAGACGGACAGGCCTGTAGGAATCAGCACGGTTTCACCCGGCTTGATCACGATGTCTTTTTCCAGCATGGCACGCAGGTCGAGGCCGGCGGAGCCTGGCGTGGCGTACTGTGGCAGCGGGAAATCGGTACCGATGCGAGGGTCGAGGATCTTGGCTTGCAAAGCGTGCATGTAAATTAAACCTGGTTCAGACGTTCGGCGATAAAAGTGATCAGCTGGCGAGCAATCTTGCTCTTGCTGGTCTGGGCGAAAAGTGTGGCGTGTAGCTGGCGGTCGATCACGCTGCAGGCGTTTTCTTCGCTGTTGAAACCAATACTCGGGTTGGCGACGTCGTTGGCGACGATCAAATCGAGGTTCTTGTCTTTCAACTTGCGGGCAGCGTAGTCGAGCAGGTGTTCGGTTTCGGCGGCGAACCCGACACTGAACGGACGGTCGGGGCGTGTGGCAATGGTGGCCAGAATGTCCGGGTTACGCACCATCTGTAGCAACAAGCCGTCGCCGTTCGTAGGGTCTTTCTTGAGTTTCTGTGGGGCGACGACTTCCGGGCGGTAATCCGCGACCGCTGCCGAGGCGATGAACAGGTCGCAAGGGATCGCGGCTTCGCAGGCGGCAAGCATGTCACGAGCACTGACCACGTCGATGCGCGTGACGCGATCCGGGGTCGGCAGGTGCACCGGTCCGGTGATCAGCGTTACGCGGGCGCCGGCTTCCACCGCGGCTTCGGCCAGGGCAAAGCCCATTTTTCCGGAGCTGTGGTTGGTGATGTAGCGCACCGGGTCGATGTTTTCCTGGGTCGGGCCGGCGGTGATCAGCACGTGTTTACCGGTCAGCGCCTGACGCTGGAAGCAGTCCGCCGCGCACTGGGCGAGGTCGGTGGCTTCGAGCATGCGGCCCATGCCGACGTCGCCACAGGCCTGGCTGCCGGAGGCTGGGCCAAAGGTTTTCAGGCCACGGCTTTCGAGGGTTTGCAGGTTGGCCTGGGTCGCCGGGTCGCGCCACATGGCCTGGTTCATTGCTGGGGCAACGGCGACCACGGCGTCGGTGGCCAGCACCAGCGTGGTCAGCAGGTCGTCAGCAATGCCTTGGGCCAGGCGGGCAATGAGGTCCGCGGTGGCGGGAGCGATCAGCACAAGGTCGGCCCATTTGGCCAGTTCGATGTGGCCCATGGCGGCTTCGGCCGCGGGGTCCAGCAGGTCGAGGTGGACCGGGTGGCCGGATAAGGCCTGCATGGTTAACGGCGTGATGAACTCGCTGCCGCCACGGGTCATGACCACGCGCACTTCGGCGCCCTGGTCGATCAGTCGGCGAACCAGGTCGGCGCTCTTGTAGGCAGCAATGCCGCCGCCGACGCCCAGAACGATGCGTTTCCGATACAGCCGCTGCATAGGTCTGCCTTTCATTTCGTTGATGACTGCATGGCGATACCCCCTCCCCAGGAGTGAAATCGCCCGCAAAAAAGATGGGCTACGATATCACAGCGACCGCTACGGAACAGCGGCGCCCACAGACCAGGGAGGTGCTATGAGTATTCGCGATTGGCCAGCGGCGGAACGGCCGCGGGAGAGGTTGCTTGAGTTGGGCTCGAGGAGCCTTTCGGACGCGGAACTGCTGGCGATTTTTTTACGAACGGGCGTGTCGGGTAAAAGCGCGGTAGATCTGGCGCGACACCTGTTGAGTCAGTTTGGCAGCCTGCGCTCACTGCTCGAGGCCGATCAAGCAGCATTCAGCCGGCAGTTGGGGCTCGGGCCGGCGAAATTCGCTCAGTTGCAAGCGGTGCAGGAAATGAGCCGGCGGCATTTGGCCGAACGTGCGCGCCAAAAATCGGCGCTGGAAAATCCGCAGGCGGTTCGTGATTACCTGAAGTCAATGCTGCGCCATGAGCCTCACGAGGTGTTCGGCTGTCTGTTTTTGGATTCCAGGCATCAAGTGCTGACCTTTGAAGTGCTGTTTCGCGGTTCCATCGACAGCACCAGTGTCTATCCGAGACAAGTGGTTAAGCGCGCATTGGCCCACAACGCCGCAGCGTTGATCCTCTGCCATAACCATCCGTCGGGTAATACCAACCCCAGTCAAGCCGACCGAATGCTGACCAAGCGCCTGCAGGAGGCGCTGGACCTGATCGATGTGCGGGTACTCGACCATTTCATCATCGGTGACGGCGATCCGCTGTCCATGGCTGAGTACGGGTGGATGTAAGCCTTGGCTGGCCTTTTCCACCTGTAGGAGCTGCCGAAGGCTGCGATCTTTTGATTTTGTTTTTCAGATCAAAAGATCGCAGCCTCGTTTCACTCGACAGCTCCTACAGGGGTGGGGTTATTTGAGGATGACCTTTGAGTAATCCTGACGACCAAACGGGCTGACCTGATAGCCCTCAACGTCCTTGCGCGTCAGCGCGAAGGCGGTCGGGTGGGCCAGCGGCAGCCACAGCGCCTGCTGCTGGATCTGTGCCTGGGCCTGTTCGTAGAGCTTGGTGCGCACACCTTGCTCGCCGGTGGTCTTGCCGGCGCTGATCAGCTTGTCCAGGTCCTGGTTGCAGTAGCGTGCGAAGTTGGTGCCGGACTTGACCGCGGCGCAGGAAAACTGCGGCGTGAGGAAGTTGTCCGGGTCTCCGTTGTCGCCGGCCCAGCCCATGAACAGCAGGTCATGTTCGCCGGCCTTGGCGCGGCGAATCAGTTCGCCCCATTCGATCACCCGAATCTCGGCCTGGATGCCGATTTCCGCGAGGTCCGATTGCAGCAGTTGAGCGCTGAGGCTCGGGTTCGGGTTGAGCAGACTGCCAGAAGGTCGGGTCCAGATGGTGGTCTGGAAACCGTCCTTGAGCCCGGCCTTCGCCATGAGTGCTTTGGCTTTTTCGACGTCATGTGGATAACCCGGCAGGCCTTTGGCATAGCTCCAGGTGTTCGGCGGGTATGGACCGTTGGCAGGTTCGGCGGTGTCTTCGAACACGGCTTTGATGTAGTTGGCCTTGTCGAATGCGAGGTTGATGGCCTGGCGCACTTCAGGCTTGTCCAGCGGTGGATGCTGGCTGTTGATGCCGACGAACGCGGTCATGAAGGCGCCAGTCTTTTCCACTTTCAGGGTCGGTTCTTTCAGCGCTGCCTGTACGTCCAGAGGCTTGGGCGACAGGGCGATCTGGCACTCGTTGCGGCGCAATTTCTGCAAACGCACGTTGGCGTCCGGCGTGATGGCGAAAATCAACGGATCAACCGATGGCTTGCCGCCGAAGTAGTCCGGGTTGGCCTTGTAGCGAATCGAGGCATCTTTCTGGAAACGCGTGAAGATGAACGGCCCGCTGCCAATTGGCTGGCTGTTGAGCTTCTCCGGGGTGCCGGCCTTCATCAGTTTGTCGGCATATTCGGCGGAGTAGATCGAGGCGAAACCCATGCTCAGCGTCGGGAGGAAGGTCGAGTCCGGGTGATCGAGGGTGAAGCGCACGGTGAGCGGGTCCAATGCGTCGATCTTCTTGATCAATGCTGGCAACTGCATCGACTGGGCGTGCGGGAAGCCGCTTTGGGCGACTTTGTGCCACGGGTTGGCCGGGTCGAGCATGCGGTCGAAGCTGAACTTCACGTCTTCGGCGGTCAGGTCACGCGTCGGGCTGAAATATTCGGTGCGGTGGAATTTCACCTGCGGGTGCAATTTGAAGACATAGGTCAGGCCGTCGGGCGTGACTTCCCAGCTGTCGGCGAGACTGGCGACCACTTTGCCGCTGGCGGTATCGAAGTCCACCAGACGGTTCATCAGCACGTCGGCCGAGGCGTTGGTGGTGGTCAGCGAGTTGTACTGCACCACGTCGAACCCTTCCGGGCTTGCCTCTGTGCAGACGCTCAGAGCGGCGGCATGGGCCAATGGGCTCAGCAGAAGAGGGGCGAGCAACAGCGGTAGGGCAGCGAGGCGCATGGTCGGATTCCTTTACAGATCGAAGGCCCATCTGCAAGTGCAGTCTGGAAAAGGCTTACCCTAGTGGGCTCTTTTGTAAATGACTATCCCCTTTTTCATTTTAAGGGGACTATAGGCGATTGTTTTCGGTGGGTACCGGTTGAGCAAAACCCTGGATTGGCCTGTTGGCCGATTCTCTGCGACGAGCGGTCTTCATCGACGATAGCCTTTATCCAAGGCGCTCAGAGCCAGAAAAGCGGGGTTTTTATTAAGTCTGTGCACACGGAATGTTGTTGCTCTCCAGTCTTTCTGGTATAAAGCAGCGCTCTTTTCTAGGGGCCCGGTTCCTTCACTGTAGGTGTAGCCGGTAAGACCTCTAAAGAAACGCGGCGCCTGGCGCCAAATGACTGAGAGATTAAGCGGCCAACCCATGCCGGGTTGGGCATGTGGTTTTAGAGGGCTGAGGCATGTCGAGAGTATGTCAAGTTACCGGTAAGGGTCCGGTGACTGGGAATAACATTTCCCACGCAAACAACAAAACCCGTCGTCGTTTCCTGCCGAACCTGCAGCATCACCGCTTCTGGGTTGAAGAAGAGAAACGTTTCGTGCGTCTGCGCGTATCTGCCAAAGGCATGCGTATCATCGACAAGCGTGGCATCACTGTCGTGCTGGCCGAAATCCGCAAAGCTGGCAAGATCTAAGGGAGCTAATCATGCGTGAATTGATTCGTTTGATTTCGAGCGCCGGTACTGGTCACTTCTACACTACCGACAAGAACAAGCGCACTACTCCGGACAAAATCGAGATCAAGAAATTTGATCCGGTTGTTCGCAAGCACGTGATCTACAAAGAAGGCAAAATCAAGTAATTGATTTTTCCCTCTTACGAAAAAGGCCCGTATCGCGAGATACGGGCCTTTTTTGTTGCCTCGAGAAAGGTTTCAAGCTTTCTGTTCAAACGCCACATAGATCTTGCGGCAAGGCTCCAGCACTTCCCAGGTACCCCTGAACCCTGCAGGAATCACGAAGCGGTCACCCGCGCGCAGGGTTTTGCTGTTGCCGTCGTTGTCGCGTAGTACCGAAACCCCTTGAACGATTTCGCAGTACTCATGTTCGGTGAAATTCACCGTCCATTGCCCGACATCGCCTTCCCATACGCCGGCGTTCAGCTGGCCGCACGGGCTGTTGTAGTGGTTGTACACCGCTTGCTCGGGATCGCCCTTGAGGACTTTCGTCGGGTCTGGTCGATAGCGCTCGGGCGCGGTCGTGGCCTGGCTGAAGTCGACGACATCCTGGATATTCATTGTTGTAATTTCCCGTGATTGCCTGAAAAGCCCAAAGTCTATGTTTATTAAAATGAACACCGCAAGGCCGTTTGCCGACCTTGTGTCAAATATATTGAAACAACCCCGGCCACTGGTTTAGGGTGGCAGTTGCCTTGGGCCGAAAATGCAGGCTGGCCGGGCAGAATTCCTGACAGCGCCCGCGAAGACCGTGGAGCGTTCGTATTCAATAAGAGGAGGACACTCGTATGACCACCCTGACTCGTGCCGATTGGGAACAACGGGCTCGCGATCTGAAGATCGAAGGCCGCGCCTACATCAATGGCGAATACACCGATGCTGTCTCCGCCGAGACCTTCGAGTGCATCAGCCCGGTCGATGGCCGTCTGCTGGGCAAGATTGCCAGCTGTGACGCCGCCGACGCCCAGCGCGCTGTTGAAAACGCCCGCGCCACCTTCAATTCCGGCGTCTGGTCGCGCCTGGCACCGACCAAACGCAAAGCCACCATGATTCGTTTCGCCGGCCTGCTGAAACAGCACGCCGAAGAGCTGGCCCTGCTTGAAACCCTGGACATGGGCAAGCCAATCAGCGATTCACTGTACATCGACGTTCCAGGCGCGGCGCAAGCCCTGAGCTGGAGCGGTGAAGCCATCGACAAGATCTACGACGAAGTGGCCGCGACCCCCCATGACCAGCTGGGTCTGGTGACCCGCGAACCGGTCGGCGTAGTCGGCGCCATCGTGCCGTGGAACTTCCCGCTGATGATGGCGTGCTGGAAACTCGGCCCGGCGCTGTCCACCGGTAACTCGGTGATCCTCAAGCCATCCGAAAAATCCCCGCTGACCGCCATCCGCATCGCTGCGCTGGCCGTTGAGGCCGGCATCCCGAAAGGCGTGTTGAACGTCCTGCCAGGTTATGGTCACACCGTCGGCAAGGCCCTGGCCCTGCACAATGATGTGGACACCCTGGTGTTCACCGGTTCGACCAAAATCGCCAAGCAACTGCTGATCTACTCCGGCGAATCGAACATGAAGCGCGTCTGGCTCGAAGCCGGCGGCAAGAGCCCGAACATCGTGTTCGCCGATGCGCCGGACCTGCAAGCTGCCGCTGAATCGGCGGCCGGCGCCATCGCCTTCAACCAGGGCGAAGTCTGCACCGCCGGCTCGCGCCTGCTGGTGGAGCGTTCGATCAAGGATAAATTCCTGCCGCTGGTGATCGAGGCCCTCAAAACCTGGAAGCCGGGCAACCCGCTGGATCCGGCAACCAACGTCGGCGCGCTGGTGGATACCCAGCAGATGAACACCGTGCTGTCCTACATCGAATCCGGTCACACCGACGGCGCCAAACTGGTGGCGGGCGGCAAACGCATTCTTCAGGAAACCGGTGGCACCTACGTTGAGCCGACGATTTTCGACGGCGTCAGCAACGCGATGAAAATCGCTCAGGAAGAAATCTTCGGCCCAGTGCTGTCGGTGATCACTTTCGATACCGCCGAAGAAGCCATTGCGATTGCCAACGACACCCCTTACGGCTTGGCTGCAGCGGTATGGACCAAGGATATTTCCAAGGCCCATCTGACTGCCAAGGCACTGCGCGCTGGTAGCGTGTGGGTCAATCAGTATGACGGCGGCGACATGACGGCGCCGTTCGGTGGCTTCAAGCAGTCCGGCAACGGTCGCGACAAGTCGCTGCACGCGTTCGACAAGTACACCGAGCTGAAGGCGACCTGGATCAAGTTGTAAGCACCACACAACGAAGATCCCCTGTGGGAGCGGGCTTGCTCGCGATAGCGGTCTGACAGTCGACGTCAATGTTGAATGTGAAACTGCCATCGCGAGCAAGCTCGCTCCCACATTTGTTTTGTGTTGTCTGTGAAAAATAATATCCACAGGAGCGTGGGAAATGCGTTGGGCGACTTATTTCGCCGTGTTGGCGTCTGTCTTGAGTGTCGGCCTCGCCTTGGGCGTCAGCATGCCGTTGGTGTCGTTTCGCCTGGAAGGCTGGGGTTACGGCTCGTTCGCCATCGGCGTGATGGCAGCGATGCCCGCGATTGGCGTATTGCTGGGGGCAAAGATCTCCAGCCATCTGGCCGCGCGTCTGGGCACGGCCAATCTGATGCGTCTGTGCCTGTGGGCCGGGGCTTTGTCCATCGGTTTGCTGGCGCTGTTGCCAAGCTATCCGATTTGGCTGGTATTGCGGCTGATGATCGGGGTGATCCTGACCCTCGTCTTCATCCTCGGCGAAAGCTGGATCAACCAGCTTGTGGTTGAAGAGTGGCGCGGGCGATTGGTGGCGTTGTATGGCAGCAGCTATGCGCTGAGTCAGCTGGCCGGGCCGTTGCTGCTTGGCGTTGTGGGCACCGAACACGATTACGGATTCTGGGTCGGCGTCGGTTTGCTGACGGCGGCACCGTTCCTGTTGCTGGGCCGCAGCGGCGCACCGGCCAGTGAAGCCAGCAGCGTGACCTTCAGCGACTTGCTGGGTTTCTGCCGTGGCCTGCCGGCGATTGCCTGGGCGGTGTCGCTGTTCGCAGCGTTCGAAGCGATGATCCTGACGTTGTTGCCGGTTTATTGCCTGCGTCAGGGCTTTACGACGGACATTGCGCTGGCGATGGTCAGCACGGTGGTGGTGGGTGATGCCTTGCTGCAATTGCCGATTGGCGCACTGGCTGATCGCTTGTCGCGACGTACGTTGTTCACCGGGTGTGCGGTGGTTCTGCTGATATCGAGCCTGGCCATCCCGTTGCTGATTGACACGTTGCTGATCTGGCCGTTGTGGGTGTTGTTCGGTGCCAGTGCCGGTGGTTTGTTCACCTTGTCACTGATCCTGATCGGCGAGCGTTATCGCGACGATGCGCTGGTGCGCGCCAATGCGCATATCGCGCAGCTGTGGGGTATCGGTTGCCTGATCGGACCGCTGGCGGCCGGTGCCGGCAGTCAGTGGATCAGCGGGCATGCGTTGCCGCTGCTGATGGCGGCCGGTGCGCTGGGGTTAGTGATTCTGCTGTCGCGGCAAGGGGCGTTTGGTGCCGTTCAGCCGGCATAGTTTTGTAGCCGCTGGCGAACGCAGGCTTCGCCAGCGGCTACAGCATCCGCTCAAGGCCGACGGTGGTGCTCATCCACGCATTGAAGCGCCGCCACCAAGTCCCCGGCTCCTTGGTCAGCGTGTGCATTTTGCCGTCGTCCTCGGTGACCCAGACGACCTGGCCATTTTCCAGTTTCGCCTGATAACTCAGGGGCGGCGCCATACCTTGAAACGCCAGTTCACGCACGCGTGCGGCGAGTTCCGGGCTGTCCACCAGCACCCCGACTTCGGTGTTCCACAGCACTGAGCGTGGGTCGAAGTTGAATGAACCGATGAACGACTTCTGCTGGTCGAAGATCATCGCCTTGCTGTGCAGGCTGGAGTCGTAGCCGCGGTAGGACTTGCTGTAGAACAGATGGGGGCCGCTGCCGCCGCCTCCGCCGGGCTGGCGACGCAATTCGAACAGCTGCACGCCATGCTCCAGCAGCGCCTTGCGATACGGCGCGTAACCGCCATGCACCGCCGGGACGTCAGTGGCTTCCAATGAGTTGGTCAGCAGGCTCACCGACACCCCGGCATCGGCGCGCCCGGTCAGGTACACCAGCCCCGGTTGGCCGGGTACGAAGTAGGCCGAAATCATGATCAGCTCTTTGCTGACGCCATTGAGCTCGGGCGCCAACTGCGTGGTCAGCAGCAACTGCGGGTCGGGCTCGCCGTCGGCCAGCACCTTGCTCGGTGCGTCCCACAGCGCCTGATTCCAGGCCCAGATCAACTCCCGACGCCAGATATCCAGGCGCGGGTGAGTGGTGTAGGTCATCAACTGCTGGTAGAGCGCGTGATTCTGTTTGCGCGTTTCCTCAAGCGATTCTTCCAGTCGGGTCCGGGTGTTTTCCAGGTCCCTGGCCGTCGGTTTGCTCGAGAGGAACTCGTCGATCGGCTTGCTCAGCGCACTGTTCCAGTATTGGTCGAAACTGTGCCCCAGCTGTTCGGCGACCGGGCCGACGCTGAGCATGTCGATGTCAGTGAAATTCAGGTTGGGTTCGGCATCGAAGTACTCATCCCCCAGATTGCGTCCACCGACGATGGCCATGCTGTTGTCGGCCAGCCACAGCTTGTTGTGCATGCGCCGGTGTTGCTGCGACAGGTTGAGCAACCGTCCCGCCGTTCGTGTCACGCCGGTACTGCGGCCAAGGTGCAGTGGGTTAAACACACGGATCTGAATCTGCGGATGCGCCGCCAGCGTGGCGATGATCCGGTCCAGGCCATCGCTGGTGGTGTCGTCGAGCAGAATGCGCACGCGCACGCCGCGGTCGGCAGCCTTGAGCAGTTCATCCACCAGCATCCGTGTGCTGATGCCGTCATGCACGATGTAGTACTGCAAATCCAGGCTGCTTTGGGCGTTGCGGATCAGCTCGGCGCGGGCGGTGAAGGCTTCGGTGCTGTCGGAGAGCAGGCGAAAGCCGGATTGTCCCTGATGGGGGTCCGCCTGAGCTTGAATCGAGCGACCGAACGCCGAGTCACTGGCAGGCAGCGCCTGGCTCGGTTCGCGCGGAACGTTGAGCGTCGCACAGCCGTCGAGGAGCGAGGCGAGTAACAGAAGAGCGAGCAGGGGCTGTCTGACTCTCACGTGGGATCGTTCCGATTGGCGGCAGGTGTCGGCATATGGACGCTGGATTCCCGAGAAAGGTCAGTCGGTGAAGCAGTCGGTTTCCGCGAGCAGTTTGATCGCCGCGGCGCCGACCTTGCGCACCGCTTCTTCAATTTGCGGCGTTGGCTTGGCAGCGTAGTTCATCCGCAGGCAATTGCGGTACTTGCCCGAGGCGGAAAAGATACTGCCGACGGCAATCTGTACGCCTTGATCATGCAGCGCACGATTCAGTTTCAGGGTGTCGAAACCCTCCGGCAGCTCGACCCAGAGCATGAAGCTGCCCTGGGGGCGACTGGCTCGGGTACCGGCCGGAAAATAGCGGCTGACCCAATCGATCATCACGTCGCGATTGCGCTGGTATTGCGTACGCATCCGTCGCAAATGCGGCTCGAAGTGCCCCGCTTTGAGGAATTCGGCGATGGCAATCTGCGGCTGCGGCGCGGTAGAGCCGGTGCTGATGTATTTCATGTGCAGCACCCGTTCCAGATACCGTCCCGGCGCCACCCAGCCAATACGCAGCCCCGGCGCCAGGGTCTTGGAAAAGGAACTGCAGAGCAGGACGCGGCCATCTTCGTCGAAGGATTTGATCGTGCGTGGGCGCGGGTAGGTGTAAGCCAGTTCGCCATACACATCATCCTCGATGATCGCCACATCGAAACGCTGTGCGAGCGTCAATAACGCGCGTTTGCGTGACTCCGGCATGATGTAGCCCAGCGGGTTGTTGCAGTTGGGGGTCAACTGTATGGCCTTGATCGGCCATTGTTCCAAGGCCAGTTCGAGGGCATCGAGGCTGATCCCGGTGAGCGGGTCGGTAGGGATTTCCAGGGCTTTCATGCCCAGGCCCTTGAGGGTCTGCATGGCGCCGTGAAAGCTTGGCGAGTCCACGGCGACAATGTCGCCCGGGTCGCAGATGGCGCGGATGCTGGTGGACAGCGCTTCGTGGCAACCGGTGGTGATCACCAGGTCGTGGGCCGTCAATTGGCAACCGGAATCGAGCAGCAGACGGGCAATCTGTTCGCGCAGTTCGAGGGTGCCGTAGATGTTGTCGTAATACAGACCGGGCATGTCCTGCCGACGGCTGATTCGCGCCAGGCTGCGCAGCAGCGGTTTCATGGTCGGCGTGGTGATGTCCGGCATGCCGCGACCCAGTTGCACCACATCCTTGCGTGGCACTGCGCGGATCAGTTCCAGCACTTGATCCCACTGGGAAATATCCACCGGACGCTGGGCCGGGCGTCCAATGGCCGGAAGCTCCGGCAGTTCGCGACCCACCGGTACGAAGTAACCCGACTTGGGTTTCGGTGTCGCCAACCCGCTGTCTTCCAGCACGCGATAGGCCTGCTGCACCGTGCTCAGGCTGACGCCGTGTTCAACACTCAACGCCCGAACTGACGGCAGCCGGTCACCGGGGCGATAGAAGCCCTGTTCGATACGCGTGCCGAGCAGTTCGGCGAGGTTGACGTACAGGGTCATGGCGCAGTCTCGGTGTGGGTGATTCGGTTAACCAGTACAGATGGGTCGAAAATATAAGATTCAGACGCTGAAACGCAAAATCTGTATGGGGTTAATACAGTCTCGTTGAATCTGTAATGCTTTTCGCCTCCCGCGCATCATGAAAGCTCTGGCTACCCAAGTAAACAGGAGCAATCAAAATGAACGGCTTGAGCGATGTGCGGCTGACGTTACACAGTCAGGAACTGGCGGCAGGGCAAATCAACGGCGCACGCGAGGCGGTCATGCGCAACGCACCGTCCGGCCTGGGTCGCTGGGGTCTGTTCTGGCATCGTCTGCACACGCGCAAGGCATTGCTGGAGCTCACGACTGAGCAGCTAAGGGATGTCGGGTTGAGTCGGGAGCAGGCGCGGGAGGAGGGGCTTAAACCGTTCTGGCGGATCTGAGCCTTGTGGTGTTCTTTGAACCGATTCGCGAGCAAGCCCGCTCCCACATTTGATCGTTGCCGAACACAAAATCTGTGTTCACTGAGAATCTAATGTGGGAGCGGCGGTGCGACGATTCGACTTGCTCGCGAAGGCGTCCGAAAGAACGCCACTGATCTTTCAAACCAATTCTTTAAGCCGATGCCACAACATTCCCAACGCCAACAACGGCGAGCGCAAATGCTTACCGCCAGGGAACGTGATGTGCGGCACCTTGGCAAACAGATCAAACCCACCACCCTGCTGACCACTGATAGCCTCAGCCAACAACTTCCCCGCGAGGTGCGTGGCATTCACGCCATGACCGGAATAAGCCTGGGCGTAATACACATTCGGCTGATCCTTTAACCGCCCGATCTGCGGCAGGCGATTAGCGCCAATGCCGATCATCCCGCCCCATTGATAGTCGATCTTCACCCCGGCCAGTTGCGGGAAAACCTCCAGCATCTTCGGCCGCATGTACGCGGCGATGTCCTTCGGGTCGCGACCTGAATAATGGCAGGCGCCACCAAACAGCAAGCGTCGGTCCGCCGAGAGCCGGTAGTAATCCAGTGCCACCCGTTGATCACACACCGCCATGTTCTGCGGCAGCAGCGAGTGAGCCAGTTCTTCGCTCAAGGGCTCGGTGGCGATGATGTAGCTGCCGGCGGGCAGCACCTTGCCGCCGAGTTCGGGATTGAGTTCATTGAGGTAGGCGTTGCAGCCCAGCACCAGCGTCTTGGCGCGAACCGAGCCCTGGGCGGTATGGACCTTGACCTCGGGGCCATAATCGATGCGGGTGACTGCCGATTGTTCGAACAGCTTCACCCCCAACTGCTGCGCGGCCGCCGCTTCGCCCAGTGCCAGGTTCAGCGGGTGCAGATGCCCCGAGCCCATGTCGATCAATCCGCCAACGTAGCGGTCGGAACCCACCACGGAATGCATTTCACTGGCTTGCAGCAGACGGGTTTCGTAACGGTAACCGAGACTGCGCAGCTCTTCGGCGTCTTCGGTAAAACCTTCGAGGTCCCGGGGCTTGTTCGCCAGGTCGCAATAGCCCCAGGTCAGGTCGCAAGGGATCTGAAAACGCTCGACGCGCTGTCGGACGATTTCCACCGCTTCCAGGCCCATGAGTTTCATCTGACGCACGCCGTCCGCACCGATCACGTTAGCGAACTGATCGAGGCCATGGCCGACGCCTCGAATCAACTGCCCGCCATTGCGTCCACTGGCGCCCCAACCGATTTTGTGGGCTTCGAGCAGGATCACACTGAAGCCGCGTTCGGCCAGTTCGAGCGCCGTGTTCAACCCGGAGAATCCACCACCGACCACGCACACGTCAGCCACCAGGTCAGCTGTGAGCACCGGATGATCGGGCTGCGGCAGGCTGCTGGCGGCGTAGTAAGAAGCAGGGTGCTGGTGGTTCGGGGCCGGTTGCTGAGCACGGGCATTCATGTGCGTGTTCCTGATTCTTGTGTTTAGAAAATTTGACGGAGCATAAGCCGGACCTTCGGACACGGGCAACACTGGTCGGTTGGTGCTGTCTGGATCGGGGCTTTTGCGTCAGAATCCCGCTCTATTCCGCTTTTGGTCACCGCTTCGATGAGCTGCAACAGTCAGAAAATTCGCACGCTTCGGCAGCAGATTCCCTCGTTCGAGTGCGTGCCCGGCTGCCATGACTGCTGTGGGCCGGTGACCACTTCACCGGAAGAAATGTCCCGCCTGCCGCGCAAGACCCGGGCCGAGCAGGACGCTGCGATGGATGAGCTCAATTGTGTTCATCTTGGACCCAATGGCTGCACCGTGTATGACGAGCGGCCACTGATCTGCCGGCTGTTCGGCACCACCAAGACCTTGCCGTGCCCGAATGGGCGGGGGCCGGTGGAGCTGATTCATCCGCGGGTCGAGAAGCAGATTCATGAGTACATGGCTTCGACGCGGCAGGTCCTGGTCTAAGGGAAGACCGAGTCGCCTGCCTTCGCGAGCAGGCTCGCTCCCACAATGGATCTGTGTAAGACACAGATTTGTGGCCAGTGAAGATCACTGTGGGAGCGAGCCTGCTCGCGAAGGCGGCCGAACAGACGCCGCATACTTCAATCCGGAATCGGCAGGTTCAAGCTCTCTTTCACCTCTTCCATCACGATGTAGCTCTTGGATTCGCGCACATGCGGCAGCTTGAGCAGGATGTCGCCCAGCAGTTTGCGGTACGAGGCCATCTCGGAAATCCGCGCCTTCACCAGATAGTCGAAATCCCCTGACACCAAATGGCACTCCAGCACGTGGGGCAGTTTCAGCACCGCGCGTCGGAACTCTTCGAAAGTATCGCCGGACTTGTAGTCGAGGCTGATCTCGACGAACACCAGAAGACTACCCTTGAGATGCTGCGGATTGAGCCGGGCGTTGTAGCCCATGATGATCCCTTCGCGCTCCAGCCGCCGGACCCGCTCGGTACACGGCGTGGTCGAGAGCCCGACCTTTTCCCCCAGCTCGGTGAAGGAGATACGCCCGTCCGCTTGCAGGATCCGCAGGATGTTGCGGTCGATCTTGTCCAGCTCACGTTTGGTCTGAGTGTTGGTACGCATAGGGGATGCGCCTCCGTGAAAAGCGTTTTTGCCGAGAATTCTCGCCAAATATAGGCACTTATATAGTGAAAAGCACTGCCTAATCTTTTTTACACTGCGCACATCAATGCTCGACAACTACGAACGTCAGCGGCAAGCCGCGATGAGGGATATGAAAATGCGCGTTATGGTCTTGGGTAGCGGCGTCATCGGTACCACCAGTGCTTACTATCTGGCGCGTGCCGGGTTTGAAGTGGTGGTCGTGGACCGTCAGCCGGCTGCTGCCATGGAGACCAGTTTCGCCAACGCCGGGCAGGTTTCGCCGGGTTATGCCTCGCCGTGGGCTGCGCCGGGTGTTCCGCTTAAAGCCATCAAGTGGCTGTTGCAGCGCCACGCACCGCTGGCGATCAAGGCCACCGCCGACATCGACCAATACCTGTGGATGGCGCAGATGCTGCGCAACTGCACCGCCAGCCGTTATGCGGTGAACAAGGAGCGCATGGTCCGCCTGTCCGAGTACAGCCGTGACTGCCTCGACGAATTGCGCGCCGAAACTGGCATTGCCTACGAAGGCCGCAGCCTCGGTACTACGCAACTGTTCCGCACCCAGGCTCAACTCGACGGCGCCTGGAAAGACATCGCCGTGCTGAAAGAGTCCGGCGTGCCGTTCGAACTGCTCGACCGCGCCGGCATTGCCCGCGTTGAGCCAGCGCTGGCCAGCGTCACCAACATCCTCGCCGGTGCCCTGCGCCTGCCGAACGACCAGACTGGCGACTGCCAGATGTTCACCACCCGCCTGGTCGAAATGGCGACCAAACTGGGTGTGGAATTCCGCTTCGACCAGGACATCCAACGCCTCGACTACGCCGGTGATCGCATCAATGGTGTCTGGATCGACGGCAAGCTGGAAACCGCTGATCGCTACGTGCTGGCGCTGGGCAGCTACTCGCCGCAACTGCTCAAGCCGCTGGGCATCAAGGCGCCGGTGTATCCGCTCAAGGGTTATTCCTTGACTGTGCCGATCACCAATCCGGCGATGGCCCCGACTTCGACTATTCTCGACGAGACCTACAAGGTCGCGATCACCCGTTTCGACAACCGCATTCGCGTCGGTGGCATGGCTGAAATAGCCGGTTTTGACCTGTCACTGAACCCGCGTCGGCGCGAAACCCTGGAGATGATCGTCAACGACCTCTATCCTCAGGGCGGCGATCTGGCCCAGGCGAGTTTCTGGACCGGTCTGCGTCCGACCACTCCGGACGGCACGCCGATCGTGGGTGCTACGCCGTTCAGCAATCTGTTTTTGAACACGGGTCACGGCACGCTTGGTTGGACCATGGCGTGCGGTTCCGGTCGCTTGCTGGCCGATCTGATGGCGAAGAAAACACCGCAAATCAGCGCCGAAGGCCTCGATATTTCCCGTTATGGAAAAAAACTTCAGGAGTCTGCAAAACATGTCAATCCAGCGCCAGCTCACCAATGAGCGCATGAGCCAGATCGTAGTCCACAGCGGTACCGTGTATCTGGCAGGGCAGGTCGGCGACGATATGAACGCCGGGATTGAACAGCAGACCCGTGAAACGCTCGCCAACATCGAGCGTTTACTGGATCTGGCCGGGACCGACAAGAATCGTTTGCTGTCGGTGACGATTTACTTGAAAGACATTGATGCACACTTTGAAGGCATGAACGCGGTCTGGGACAAGTGGCTGCCAAAAGGCGTCGCACCGGCCCGTGCCACCGTTGAATCGAAGTTGTGCGAACCGGAAATCCTGGTTGAGCTGTCGGTTGTCGCCGCTCTGCCATAAACCCGTCTGAAAAATCCCTCTCCCGGTGCTACTGGCGGTTCACGCCGTCAGCCAGCGCCGGTTTTTCTTCCCATGACCGCCTAGAAGTCTGCCGCCATGCGTCCAGCCCGTGCCCTGATCGACCTTCAAGCCCTGCGTCACAACTACCAAATCGCCCGTGAAGTCACGGGGGCCAAGGCCCTCGCGGTGATCAAGGCCGATGCCTACGGTCATGGCGCGGTGCGTTGCGCCCAGGCGCTGGAAGCCGAAGCAGACGGTTTTGCCGTGGCTTGCATCGAAGAAGCGTTGGAGCTGCGAGCCGCAGGCATTCGTGCGCCGGTGTTGTTGCTGGAAGGTTTTTTCGAGGCCGATGAGCTGTCGCTGATCGTCGAACATGATTTCTGGTGCGTGGTGCATTCGCTGTGGCAGCTCGAAGCCATCGAGAACGCCGCACTGAGCAAGCCGATCACGGTCTGGCTCAAGCTCGATTCGGGCATGCATCGGGTGGGCTTGCATCCAAAGGATTATCAGGCGGCCTATCAACGGCTGCTGGCCAGCGGCAAGGTGGCGAAGATTGTTCTGATGAGCCACTTCGCCCGGGCCGATGAGCTGCACAGTCAGGCCAGTGCCGAGCAGGTCGCGGTGTTCGAAGCGGCGCGCCAGGGCTTGTCGGCCGAGGTCAGCCTGCGCAACTCGCCGGCAGTGCTCGGCTGGCCGCAAATTCCAAGTGATTGGGTTCGCCCGGGCATCATGCTCTACGGCGCGACTCCGTTTGAAGAAGCCAACGCCGTGGCGTCCCGCCTGCAACCGGTGATGACCCTCGAATCGAAAGTGATTTGCGTGCGTGAACTGCCAGCCGGCGAGCCGATCGGTTACGGCGCCACATTCATCACCCAGAAACCGATGCGCGTGGGCGTGGTGGCCATGGGTTACGCCGACGGCTACCCACGTCAGGCGCCGACCGGTACGCCCGTGATGGTTGCCGGGCAGCGCAGCCAGTTGATTGGCCGGGTGTCGATGGACATGCTCTGCATCGACCTGACCGATGTGCCGCAAGCCGGCCTCGGTTCGACCGTCGAGTTGTGGGGCAAAAACATTCTCGCCAGCGACGTGGCGGCGGCTGCGGGCACGATTCCTTACCAGATCTTCTGCAACCTGCGCCGGGTGCCAATGCTCTATTCCGGGGCTTAGGTCAAAGCACGCCGACCGAAAGTCGCTTCACCGAACAGGATTCAGGTCCAAGTGTTGTAAATACTGAACGCTGTCGCCATGATAACGCTCAATATCCTTACAACCTGAATCCCTGGAGGCTCCAGCATTGGACGTCGGTGAACGACTGCAATCCATCCGTAAGCTCAAAGGACTTTCCCAGCGTGAACTCGCCAAGCGCGCGGGCGTCACCAACAGCACCATTTCGATGATCGAGAAGAACAGCGTCAGCCCCTCGATCAGTTCGCTGAGGAAGGTACTGGGCGGGATTCCCATGTCCATGGTCGAGTTCTTTTCCGAAGAGATCCTGCAGGAAAAACCGACTCAGATCGTCTACAAAGCCAACGAGCTGATCGATATTTCCGATGGCGCAGTGACCATGAAACTGGTCGGCAGGGCTCATCCGAGTCGGGCCATCGCGTTCCTCAACGAAATCTACCCGCCAGGCGCCGACACCGGTGACGAGATGCTCACCCATGAGGGCGAAGAAACCGGGATTTTGCTCGAAGGTCGACTTGAACTGGTGGTGGGGCTTGAAACTTTTGTGCTCGAAGCCGGCGACAGCTACTACTTTGAGAGTACTAAACCGCACCGTTTCCGTAATCCGTTCGATGCGCCAGCGCGACTAATCAGCGCAGCGACTCCAGCGAATTTCTAAGAAAAGAGGCGTCCCGCCAACATTGCGCAGGTGCCCGAGTTGTTTTTCCGCCACGCATAAGACCCCTTCGACTTTAGGGTTGTTTCAGTGTGGCGGGCTTACCGTTATACTTGCGCCCGCCTGCGAACCGTGGCCGTGGGCGTGACTAGCCACCATTGAGGGTGAACGCGTGAATCTAATTATGAAAATGCTGGCCGTACCAGCAACCGTATTGGCCCTTTGGGCAGTCAGCGCACAAGCTGCGACCAACGACGATATTGCTAAACGCCTTGAGCCAGTCGGCCAGGTTTGCGTTCAGGGTAAAGAGTGCAAGGGGATGGAAGTCGCTGCTTCTGCTGGCGGCGGTGGTGGTGCCAAAACTCCTGACGAAGTGATTGCCAAACATTGCAACGCTTGCCACGGCACCGGCCTGTTGGGCGCGCCGAAAATCGGTGATGCCGCAGCCTGGGGCGAGCGCGCCAAGAAGGAAGGCGGTGTTGACGGTTTGCTGGCGAAAGCAATCTCCGGCCTCAATGCAATGCCTCCAAAAGGCACCTGCGCCGATTGCGCAGACGCCGAACTCAAAGGCGCCATCCAGAAGATGTCCGGCCTGAAATAAGCCTTCATCTTCATCAAAAAGCCGCTTTCGAGCGGCTTTTTTGTGCCTGCGATTTACGCCCGAGGCTATCCATTGCAGCAAAGACCCGGCAAGCTCGGTCCAACCCCAATTCACGGAATGTAAGGGAGGATCAGATGGTGCAGCTGTGTTCTATCGAGCAAGCGGTCGATGAGGTCCTGGCACGGTTGCCGGCGCATATCCACATGGGCCTGCCCCTCGGTCTGGGTAAACCCAACCATTTCGTCAACGCGCTGTTTCAACGCATCGCGCAGTTGCCCGAACGGCAGCTGACGATTTACACCGCCCTGTGCCTGGGCCGTCCTTCCTTGGGCGACGGTTTGCAAAAGCGCTTTCTTGAGCCCTTCATCGAGCGGGTTTTCGGCGACTATCCGGAACTGGATTTCCTGGGCGACCTGCATCGCGACAGCCTGCCGTCCAACATCCATGTCCAGCAATTCTTCATGCAGCCCGGCAGCCTGCTCCACAGCGCACAGGCCCAGCAGGATTACGTCAGCAGCAATTACAGCCACGCCGCTCGAGACATCAACGCCGCCGGGTTGAACCTGGTGGCGCAATTGGTGGCGAGCCACAGCGAACATCCCGACCGCCTGAGCCTGAGCTGCAACCCGGACATCACCCTCGACCTGTTCCCCATGATCGCGAAACGCCGGGCGGCGGGGGAGACGATCCTGCTGGTGGGCCAGGTGCACAACGATTTACCGTACATGCCCGGCGATGCCGAAATCGGTATCGACACGTTCGACCTGCTGATCGACGAGAAGGACAGCACCACGCTGTTCTCCACGCCGAACATGCCAGTGGGTTTCCAGGATCACTTCATCGGGCTGCACGCCAGCACGCTGGTGCGCGACGGCGGCACCTTGCAGATCGGCATCGGTGCCGTGGGCGACGCGCTGACCGCTGCGCTGCTGGCGCGGCAGGCCGACAATGACGGTTACAAGGCGTTGCTGACGGACGTGAATCTCAGCCAGTGGGCGCAACTCATCGACCGCGAAGGCGGCGTCGAACCTTTCGCCAAAGGCCTTTACGGTTGCAGTGAAATGTTCGTCAACGGCTTGCTGGTGCTGGCCGACGCCGGGATCGTGCGGCGCAAGGTCTATCCGGATGTGCCGACCCAGCAACAGGCGAATGCCGGCACGCTGGACGAAGCCGCGCAGACTGACGGCATCTCGGTGCATGGCGGTTTCTTCCTTGGGCCGCGCAGTTTCTATGAGCGCCTGCGCGAGCTGCCGCACAGCAAGCGGCTTGAGTTCAACATGACGCGCATCAGCTACATCAACGAGCTCTACGGACAGGAAGAACTCAAACGCTTGCAGCGCCTTGATGCACGCTTCATCAACACCGCCTTCACGATGACCCTGCTTGGCGCAGCCGTATCGGATCAGCTTGAAGACGGGCGAGTACTTAGCGGTGTCGGCGGGCAATACAACTTCGTTGCGCAAGGACATGCGCTGGAAGGGGCGCGTTCGGTGCTGCTCCTGCGCAGCTGGCGCGAGTCGGGCGGTGAGGTCAGTTCGAACATCGTCTGGGAGTACGGCCATTGCACGATCCCGCGACATCTGCGAGACATCGTGGTCACCGAGTACGGCATCGCCGATCTGCGGGGCAAGACCGATGCGGCGGTGATCGAAGCGTTGCTGAACATCAGCGACTCACGTTTCCAGCCGGGGTTGATCGAACAAGCTCAGGCCGTCGGCAAGTTACCGAAGCATTTCCGTATCGATCCACGGTTCGCCGACAACAGTCCGCAGCGCTTGCAGGCCATCCAGGCGCGGCATCCGCAGTTGTTTCCGGAGTATCCGTTGGGCTGTGATTTCACCGCCGAGGAGAAGGATCTGCTGCGGGCGCTGAACTGGTTGAAGAGCAAGTTCAAGCTCACGGAGATTCTGGAACTGGGCAAGGCAGCGCTGGATGCGCCAGAACCTTCATCGTTTCCCGAACATCTGGAACGAATGCAGCTGACCAACCCGGAAGGGTTGAAAGAGGACTTGTTTCAGCGGTTGCTGCTCACCGGCCTCAAAGCCACCGCACAGTAACAGCCAGCCGAAAACAACTGTAGGAGTGAGCCTGCTCGCGATTGCGGTGTATCAGCCAACGAAAATGTCGACTGATACACCGTAATCGCGAGCAGGCTCACTCCTACAGGGGGTGTTGCGGTGTGGCGTTATTCGATGAAGGTTACGACGCCGCCAGCCAGCGACTGCACGCGAGCCAGGGATTCAACGCGATAACCCTGGGCATCCAGTTCCGCACGGCCGCCCTGGAACGACTTCTCGATCACGATACCCAGACCCGCGACGGTGGCGCCGGCCTGTTTGATGATCGAGATCAGCGCTTGCGACGCCTTACCGTTGGCCAAAAAGTCATCGATGATCAGCACGCGGTCGCTGCTGGTCAGGTGACGCGGGGAGATTGCCACGGTGCTTTCGGTCTGCTTGGTGAACGAGTAAACGGTCGCCGACAGCAGGTTTTCGGTCAGGGTCAGGGACTGATGCTTGCGCGCAAAAATCACCGGCACGCCGAGGTTCAGACCGGTCATGATCGCCGGGGCAATGCCCGAGGCTTCGATGGTGACGATCTTGGTGATGCCCGAATCCTTGAACAGCGTGGCGAATTCGTCGCCGATCAGCTTCATCAGGGCCGGGTCGATCTGGTGGTTCAGAAAGGCGTCGACTTTCAGGACCTGGTCGGAAAGCACGATGCCTTCTTCGCGAATTTTCTTGTGCAGTGCTTCCATGAAGCGTTCCTCTAAGGACGGCTATGCGTCTAAGGCTGGTTAAAAAGTAGTCGATTCTAGCGCTTTAACATCGCGCGTATATCCGCCAATGCGGTATTGCCGCGAACAGCTTTGACTTCAACGGGCGTGTCGTCGGTGCCTTCCCAGGCCAGGTCGTCCGGCGGCAGCTCATCAAGAAAGCGGCTCGGCGCGCAGTCGATGATCTCGCCGTATTGCTTACGCTTGGCGGCGAAGGTGAAGGCCAGGGTCTGACGCGCCCGGGTAATTCCGACGTAGGCCAGCCGACGTTCTTCTTCGATGGTGTCGGCTTCGATACTGGAACGGTGCGGGAGAATTTCCTCCTCCATGCCCATGATGAACACGTAGGGAAACTCCAGACCCTTGGAGGCGTGCAGGGTCATCATCTGCACACCTTCGGCGCCGTCTTCCTCTTCCTGCTGACGTTCCAGCATGTCGCGCAGGACGAGTTTGCCGATGGCGTCTTCGACGGTCATCTCGCCTTCTTCGTCTTTTTCGAGGGTGTTCTTCAACGCCTCGATCAAGAACCAGACGTTACCCATGCGGTAGTCGGCAGCCTTGTCGCTGGAACTGTTGGTGCGCAGCCAGTTCTCGTAGTCGATGTCCATGACCATGCTGCGCAGCGCCGAGATCGGGTCTTCGCCGGCGCACTGCTCGCGGACCTTGTCCATGAAGCGCTTGAAGCGCGACAGTCGATCGGTGAAGCGCGTATCCAGATGCTCGCCCAGACCGATTTCGTCGGTGGCGGCGTACATCGAGATTTTGCGTTCGGTGGCGTAGTTGCCGAGCTTTTCCAGCGTAGTCGAACCGATTTCCCGGCGTGGGACGTTGATCACCCGCAGGAAGGCGTTGTCGTCGTCGGGGTTCACGATCAGGCGGAAGTAGGCCATCAGGTCTTTCACTTCCTGACGTCCGAAAAAGCTGTTGCCGCCGGACAGCCGATACGGAATCTGGTGGTGTTGCAGCTTCAGCTCGATCAGCTTGGCCTGGTAGTTACCGCGATACAGGATCGCAAAATCGCTGTAGGGCCGATCCGTGCGCAAGTGCAGGGTCAGCAATTCCACGGCCACGCGTTCGGCTTCGGCGTCTTCGTTGCGGCAACGGATCACGCGGATCTCGTCGCCGTGGCCCATCTCACTCCACAGCTGCTTTTCGAATTCGTGCGGGTTGTTCGAGATCAGCACGTTGGCGCACCGCAGGATGCGGCTGGTGGAGCGGTAGTTTTGCTCCAGCATCACCACTTTCAGGGACGGGTAATCGTCCTTGAGCAGCATCAGGTTTTCCGGCCGGGCGCCGCGCCAGGCGTAGATCGACTGATCGTCATCGCCCACCACGGTGAACTGGTTGCGTATGCCGATCAGCAGCTTCACCAGCAAATACTGGCTGGCGTTGGTGTCCTGGTATTCGTCCACCAGCAGGTAGCGGACTTTGTTCTGCCATTTTTCGAGGATGTCGGCGTGTTCCTGGAACAGCTTCACCGGCAGCAGGATCAGGTCGTCGAAGTCCACCGCGTTGAACGCCTTGAGCGTGCGCTGATAGTGGGTGTAGACGATGGCGGCGGTCTGTTCCTTGGGGTTGCGCGCGTTTTCCAGGGCTTCGGGCGGCAGGATCAGGTCGTTTTTCCACGAGCCGATCATGTTCTTGATCTCGTCGACGCCGTCGTCGCCCGAGTATTCCTTCTGCATGATGTCGGTCATCAAGGCTTTGACATCGGTTTCGTCGAAGATCGAGAAACCTGGCTTGTAGCCCAGCCGCACGTGTTCCTTGCGGATAATGTTCAGGCCCAGATTGTGGAAGGTGCAGACGGTCAGGCCGCGGCCTTCGCCGCCCTTGAGCAGGGTGCCGACCCGTTCCTTCATCTCGCGCGCGGCCTTGTTGGTAAAGGTCATCGCGACGATGTACTGGGCGCGAATGCCGCAATTCTGGATCAAGTGGGCGATCTTGCGCGTGATCACGCTGGTCTTGCCGGAGCCTGCACCGGCGAGCACCAATAGAGGGCCGCCGACGTAGTTCACGGCTTCTTGCTGCCGGGGATTGAGTCGGGACATACGAAATCAGGGAGTCGTTTGCGAAATGGGCCGGCATTTTAACAGGCTCAGCGAATTGTGCTGCTCTCTCCGACTTGTGACGCAGCACGCTATCTATATTTGCCGGTTTTGATACTTTCACGCAGGATGCGCGGTGAGTTTGCGTCTAATGTTCGTAATTCCGGATACAAAGCCGCGTTTGTTAACCGGTGTCATTTGGTCATTGGTTATCGGCGCTGCATAATGCCGCCGCCTACATCTTTGCAGAGTCTAGGGAGCTAGCTTGTCTACGCCTGTCGAACCCTTGCGTTTGCTGCTACTGGCCGAAGAGCCAGCGTGGGCAGCGTTGTTGCGCGAGTGTCTGGCTCCGATGGGGAGCTCGACCGTGCTGATCAGCGCGCCGAGCTGGGAGTCGGTCAGCAGTCTGTTCGATGACAACCGCAACGCGGTGTTGTTGACGATTCCAGCGCTTCAACCTCTACCTGGCCGTTGCAGCCTGCCGACGGTATTGCTGCTCGAACATGAGCCGCTGTCACCGCCCGATGGGGTGAGTGACTGGCTGGTACGCGATCATCTCGATCCCGGCATGTTGCGCCGGTGCCTGCGGCATGTGCGCGAGCGGGGCGTGCTGGAAAACACCCTGCAGCGCCTGGCCGAGCAAGACCCGCTGACCGGTATCGCCAATCGCCAGGGTTTCCAGACCTTGCTGGCGGCACGCCTGGCGGAAAACGACGGCCGCGGCCTGGCCCTCGGTCACCTCGACCTCGATAACTTCCGTCACGCCAACGACGCCCTCGGCCACCAGGCCGGTGACCGGTTGATCCTGCAAGTGGTCGCGCGGCTGAAAAGCCAGCTTGAGGCCGGTGATCAACTGGCTCGACTGGGCAGTGATGAGTTCGCCCTGCTGATCGACACCCGCCGCGCGCCTCAGCGCGCCGAATGGATGGCCGAGCGCATTACCGAAGCGTTGGCCGAGCCTTACTGGGTCGACGGCGAAAGCCTGTTGATCGGTTCCAGCCTGGGCATCGCCCACGCCCGGGCCCAGGCCGGCGCCGACCCGCTGATGTGGCACGCACACATCGCCATGCAGCAGGCCAAAAGTACTCAGGGCTGTACCTTTCACATCTTTAACGAACGCATCAATCGCAATGCCCGCAGCATGGCCGACCTCGAAAGCGAGCTGCGCCGGGCGTTGCGCCGGGATGAACTGGAACTGCATTACCAGCCTCGCCTGAACCTTGAGGACGGGCAGATCGTTGGCCTCGAAGCCTTGGTGCGCTGGCGTCATGGCGAGCGCGGCTTGCTGCCACCGAGCGAATTCGTGCCGCTGGCCGAGCAGAGCGGTTTGATCGTGCCACTCGGTTACTGGGTGATTTCCCGCGCCCTGCGTGACATGCAAGCGTTGCGCGAACGGGGTTTGCCGGCGTTGCACATGGCAATCAACCTGTCGTTCCGGCAGTTTCAGGACAGCCAGTTGCTCTCGACACTGAGTCGGTTGATTGCCGAGCGCGGCGTCGAGGCGCAATGGCTGGAATTCGAACTGACTGAAACCGCGGTGATGCGCCGCAGCGATCTGGTCAAGCAAACCATGGACGCCCTCGGACGCCTTGGGGTGCGCTTCTCGCTGGATGACTTCGGCACCGGGTTCTCGTCCTTCGTACACCTCAACAGCCTGCCGATTGCGTTGTTGAAGGTCGACAAGAGCTTTGTCGGCGGCATGGAAGAACGGGAAGAGAATCGCAAGCTGGTGCACGCGATGATCAATCTGGCACACAACCTCAATCTTGAAGTGGTCGCCGAGGGCGTAGAAACGCCGGAGCAACTGGATCTGTTGCGCGGGTTTGGCTGCGATCAGGTGCAAGGGTATTTGATCAGCAAGCCGTTGCCGCTGGCGGAGTTGGTTGAGTATTTGACCTTTGGCAGCAATCAGCAGCCCGCATTGGAAGTCGTGAGTTAACGCCGAACCAATGTGGGAGCGGCGGTGCGACGATTCGACTTGCTCGCGAAGAGGCCGTGTCAGTCAACATCAATTTCGACTGACACACCGCTTTCGCGAGCAAGCCCGCTCCCACAGGGGTTCTCAGTCAGGCTGGGCGACCGGGAAACTATTCTGCGGCGCAGGCTCCCGCCGAATCATCCGCTTCATCTTCCACTCAAACGCCAACGTCAAACTCACCGCGGCACACGCTAACCCCAGCGCCAATCCCCACCAGACACCCGTCGGCCCCCAATTCAAATGGAAGGCCATCCACCAGGCGGCTGGCGCGCCAATCAGCCAATAACATCCCAACCCCACCAGGAACGTGGTCTTGGCATCCTTGAGCCCGCGAATGCAGCCCATGGCGATGGTTTGCGTGCCGTCGAACAGTTCGAACCACGCGGCGACCGCCAACAGGCTCACGGCCAGGTTGATCACGTCACGAAACGCCGGGTCGTTGTGGTCCAGGAACAAACCGATCAACTGATGCGGCAGCAACCAGAAGACCATGGCGAAGGCAAGCATCGCCGCCGCGCCAAAGGCGATGCCGACCCGTCCGGCCAGCCGTGCATTCAGCAGCTGCCCGGCGCCGTAGTGCTGCCCGATGCGCATGGTGATCGCATAGGAAATCCCCGCCGGAACCATGAACGCCACTGAGACGATTTGTAGGGCAATCTGGTGTGCGCCCATTTGCGTACTGCCCATGGTGCCCATGCACAGCGCGGCGAACGCAAACAGTCCGACTTCCACCGCGTAGGTGCCACCAATCGGCAGGCCCAGGCGCCACAGTTCCTTGAGGTATTGACGGTTAGGTCGCGACAGGCCCTGACGCAAGGGATAAGCGTCGTAGGCCGGATGCCGACGGATGTGCCAGGCCAGCGCCAGCGCCATGCAGTTGGCGACAACAGCGGTAACCAGCCCGATGCCCATCAACCCCAGTTTTGGCAGGCCGAACATGCCGGTAATCAATGCGTAATTGAGCAGGAAGTTAGCCACGGTGCCGCCGAGGCTGATGACCATCACCGGCGTCGCGCGGCCGATGGCACTGGTGAAGCCGCGCAAGGCCATGAAACTCAGGTAGCCGGGCAGGGCGAACGGCAGGATCAGCAGGAACTGCCCGGCTGCGTGGACGTTGGTTTCGGTCTGGCCGAACAGCAGCAACACCGGTTTGAGGTTCCACAGCAGCAGCCCGGCCACCAACGCCATCAACCACGCCAGCCATAACCCGGCCTGGGTCAGCCTGGTGGCGCCGACGATGTCGCCGGCACCCTGACGAATAGCCACGAGGGTGCCGACCGCGGCGATCACGCCAATGCAGAAAATCGACACGAACGAGTATGTCGCTGCGCCCAGACCGCCACCGGCCAGCGCCTCTGGACTCAGGCGCGCCATCATCAAGGTGTCGGTGAGGACCATCAGCATGTGCGCCAACTGCGAGGCAATCAACGGCCCCGCCAGCCGCAGGATGGCCCAGAGTTCGGTACGTGCTGGATGCTGCATGGTCATCACGCTCGATAATTAAAGAGGGACAGGAAAGCGTCGATTCTCGGCGCTCTACGGGGTTTGCACAAAGGGATAAAAAGGATGGGTTGCATGATTCAAACTCATGCTGGAGAGTTTCTGCTAGGGTGGCCGAATCCCGCTATAGGAGCTTTCCGAATGTCCCGTCGTCTTCCTCCCTTGTATGCCCTGCGCGCATTCGAAGCGGCGGCGCGGCACAGTTCGTTTACCCGTGCGGCCGAAGAATTATCGATCACCCAAAGCGCGGTCAGTCGGCACATTCGTACACTCGAAGAGCATTTTGCCTGTCGGCTGTTTCACCGCAGTGGGCGCAATCTGCAATTGACCGAGTCGGCGCGGTTGATCCTGCCCGGCATTCGCGAAGGCTTCACCGCCCTGGAGCGGGCCTGCAATACCTTGCGTGCCGAAGATGACATCCTGCGCATGAAAGCGCCGTCGACCCTGACCATGCGCTGGCTGCTGGCACGGCTCAGCCGCTTTCGGCACCTGCAACCAGGCAATGAGGTGCAATTGACCAGCGCCTGGATGGACGTCGACTCGGTGGACTTCAACCATGAACCATTCGACTGTGCCGTCATCCTCAGCAACGGGCATTTTCCGCCGGACTGGGAGGCGAGTTTCCTGTTCCCGGAAGAACTGATTCCAGTCGGTGCGCCGAATCTTCTGCAGGATCAACCGTGGGATGTCGCACGGCTGGCCAATGCCGAACTGCTGCACCCGACGCCGGATCGTCGCGACTGGCGCAGTTGGCTGGAGCGCATGGGGCTGTCGGATCAGGTGTCGCTCAAGGGCGGGCAGGTGTTCGACACGCTGGAGCTGGGCATGATCGCCGCCGCCCGAGGTTATGGCGTGTCCATGGGCGATCTGCTGATGGTGGCGGAAGATGTGGCTCAGGGACGTCTGAGTCTGCCGTGGCCGACGGCCGTCGCCAGCGGTGAGAAATATTACCTGGTCTGGCCGAAAACCCGCCCCGGCGGTGAACGTTTGCGCAGGCTCAGCGACTTCCTGCAAAGCGAAGCCCGAGCAATGGAATTGCCCGATGTTCAACACTTGGGCTGAATCGATAGAGCCTCCGCAATGGCGGCCTTGAGCCATATCCCGGTTAATTACTCAAGTATTCAGATTTTCCGCCGAAAATGCAGGTGGAACCTTCGTGCAGGTTCGACGTAATTCCCATTAGAAATTTTGCTGAGTGTGCGTCGTGATCAGGATGATCCGGTCGCTCGGCCAGGAGCTGTCATGTCTCAACCTCGTGCCCGGATCGCCTCACAGCTTGGTCTTGCGCTTGCCGTGATACTGGCGATTGTCATCAGCGGCAGTACCGTGTTCGCCCTGCGCTCGCTGGACAGAGCCAACCTCGCCACCCGCGAAGAGCACCTGGCCAGTGAAGCCCGGTTGCTGGCCGATCAGTTGAGTACCTTTCACGGCACGTTGCGTGAAAGCACCCAGCGCCTGAGCGGTCTGTTCGAGAAGCGCTTCAGCGCCGGTTTGAGCGTGCACCCGGATGAACCGGTGGCGGTAGCGGGCGCGCAGACGCCGGGCCTGCACCTGGGCAGCGAAGTGCTGAACAACAATTTCAAGGAAGTGGACGAGTTCAAGCAAATGACCGCCGGCGTTGCGACGGTGTTTGTGCGCAGCGGCGAAGACTTCATTCGGGTCAGCACGTCCCTGAGCAAACAGGACGGCAGCCGGGCCATCGGCACGCTGCTCGATCACGCGAACCCGGCCTATGCCCGCTTGATGGCGGGGCAGGCCTACGTCGGTCGCGCCTTGTTGTTCGAACGCTCCTACATGACTCAGTACACCCCCGTACGTGACAGCGGCGGTAAGGTGATTGCCGTGCTGTTCGTAGGATTTGATTACACCGACGCGCAGAACGCGCAGTTCGCCAACCTCAAGCGCTTCCGTATCGGCCAAACCGGTTCCCTGGCGCTGCTGGATGAACAGAGCAAATGGCTGGTGCCGATCGCGGGCGTACAAGCGCTGGATCAGGCGACTCCGACCATCGTTGGCTTGGCGAAAACGCCGGGCAAGGGCGAGTTCTGGAGCGACAAGTCCGAAGATTTCTACAGCATTGCCGTACCGTTTGAAGGCGGCCCATGGTCGGTCGTGGCGAGCATGCCGAAAACCGAAATCCGTGCCGTGACCTGGAGTGTCGGCATTCAATTGGCGATTGGCAGTCTGCTGGCGATGCTGATCGCTGTGGGGGCGGCGGTTTGGTTGCTACGCAGCAAACTTGCGCCTTTGGGTGATCTGGTGCGTCAGGCCGAAGCTTTGGGCGCCGGTGATTTGAGCGTGCGGCTGAACGTGTCGAGCAACGACGAAATCGGTCAGCTGGCCCGCGCGTTCAACCAGATGAGCCAAGCGCTGTCGACCATGGTCGAGCACATCCGCAAGGCCTCGCAAGAGGTCAACAGCCGTGCCCAGGCCTTGTCCGGTCTGTCCAGTGGCGCCTATGAAGGGATGGAGCAGCAGTCGGGCGAAATCACCAGCATGGCCGGCGCCGTGGAAGAGTTCAGCGCCACCTCCCTGAACATTGCCGACAACATGGGCAGCACTCAGCGTCTGGCCCAGGAAAACGCACAGCAAACCCAGATCGGTCGTACGTCGATGGACGAAGCGTCCTCGTCCCTGGAGCAAATCGCTGGCGCGCTGAACAGCACGGCGACGGTGATCAATACCTTGGGTCAGCGCTCCCAGGAAATCGGCGGCATTGTCGGTGTGATTACCTCGATTGCCGATCAAACCAACCTGCTGGCGCTCAACGCCGCCATCGAAGCCGCTCGTGCCGGTGAGCAGGGTCGTGGTTTTGCCGTGGTAGCCGATGAGGTTCGCAACCTGGCTTCTCGCACCCGCCAGGCGACAGATGAAATTTCCGGAATGATTCAAAGCATCCAGCAGGAAACCGGCAACGCCATCAGCACCATGGAGCAGGGCAACGTGTTGATGCAGGAAGGTTTGTCGCGCAACGCCAACGTCGCCAGTGCCCTGGCACGGATCGATGAGCAGAGTCGTTCGGCGGGTCAGCAATTTGCGGCGATCACCACCGCGACTCAGGAACAAAGTAGTACCGCGACGTTGCTTAGCAGCAACCTGCAAAGCATTGCCCTGGCGAACAGTGAGCAGCGTGAGGTGGTGTCGAACCTTGCGGTGACGGCCAAAGAGCTGGAGAAGCTCGCGGCGGACTTGCGGCATGAGGTTGACCGGTTTCGTTGAGGCGCCGCTGAAATAGCTATCGCGAGCAGGCTCACTCCTACAGTTGATCTTTGGTGTTCACAAGTTCTGTGTTCACAACAAATCCAGTGTAGGAGTGAGCCTGCTCGCGATGGGGTCACCTCAATTTAGGATAGGCCCACAGCTAGTTGCACTTGGCATTGCTGGACACTTCCTTTGTCGCCTGTTTCAACTGGCTACCCAGCTCAGCCGCATTGGTGCTGTTGTAAACCCGGCCACCGGTGTTTTCGGCGATGCAGCGGGACGGGCCACCGGCGCCGATTTTCACCACGTTGACCCGCAGGCGCGGTTGTTCCCTGGCGATTCGGCGGGACACCGCGCAAGCGTCTTTCTGGCAACCGTCTTCACCGTCGACGAACATCACGATCACCGCATCGTTATTGCGCCCGTCGACCTTGCTGGCGGCGTAGGCCAGGCTGTCGGCCAGTGGTGTGCCATCGTTGGGCACCAGACCGCGAATCCCGTTGATCAGCCGCTGACGATCGCCAAACTTGAACACGCCCTGGTCCGGTGTTCTTTCGCAACCGGCGAAGGTGATCAGGCGCGTGTCGATCTTCGGGTCCAGCCCATTGATCATGCCGGCCAGCGAGTCCTTGGCGACGTCCATGCGGCTGGGCTTGGCGAAGATCTGCATGGTGCGGTTCGGGTCCAGGTACTTGTTCATCTCATTGCCGAAGAACCAGTCCTCATCGGATTTCACCGACCTGATGTTCAAGTCCATCGAGCCCGAGGTGTCGAGTACCACCACAAATTGCGGGGGCACGGCATCCGGCGCTTTTTTACGGCACGCGTAGTTGTCCAGCGTCGGGGCTGGTGGTGGCGGCGGTGGTGGTGGCGGCGCGGCCACGACCGGTTTTGGTGGTGGGACGGGCTTGGGTGGCGGCACTGGTTTTGGTTCGGGCACCGGTTCTGGTTCCGGAACAGGTTCCGGTTCCGGTTCCACAGCAGGCTCGGGAACTGGCTCGGGAACAGGCTCAACCGGTTTCTCGACGGGCGTCACCACTGGCGCTACCGGCGCTACAGGCGGAACCACGACAACCGGTTCACGGTGCAGGAACCACCAGAGCCACAGCGCCAGAAGCAGCAACAGCAGCGCAAGCAAGGCCGCCGCGATCCACCAGCCACGGCGCGACGGCGGAACAACCGGCACCACTGGAACCACCGGCGGCACGATCGGTTTGGGCGGACGCAGGTTCCAGCGCACCACCAACGGCTCACCGTTGAGGCTGTAGAGTTTGTCCAGCTCCGGCGTGCCGAGCAGGCTGCGCAGGTCTTGCGCTTCCGTCGGTTGACCGCGTTTTTGCAGTTCATCCGCCAGCTGTCCGAGGGACGTCTGACGCACTTCATAGGTTTCCAGCAAACGTCGTTGCGCGTCCTCGTTGAGGTCGGCGTAGGGCGTGGGTTGGCCACCCAGTTCGGTCCACCATTCCAGCACGTCGCCGCTGCCCATCCGCGGGATGGCAAACAGGCTGGCGACGGTCGGCGGAAAGTGTTTCTGGATGAGGGCGACTTTGGCTTGCAGCGCACTCATCCCCTCCGGTGTGGCTTGCGCATCCCTGATGACCCGCTGCATGACGACGATTCCTGAAAAAGGTGCAGGCCTCCATCGGGAGGCCTGCGGGGTGAAAAGTTACTCTTCGTAGCCGAGGCTGAATTGCAGCTGATTGACCTTCTTCTGCAATGCCTTCAGCTCTTCCTGCTTGGCCGCCAGCGTCGCTGGCGTTGACTTGGCCGTTGGCGCTTTTGAAGCCTTGAGCTGCTGCTCGAGACCGGCGATCTGCTTCTGCACACCGCTTTCGTTGCCACGTCGAGCCTTGAGCGAGCTTAGCAATTGTCCCAGCGACTGATTCAGCGCCGCCTGGGCTTTCTGCTGGCTGGCCAGGTCGGTTTTGGTGCTGAGCTGCTGGGCCTGAATGTTCTCGTACACCTGACGGAACATTGCGTTTTGCTGACGGGACTCGCTCAGGGTCAGTTCCTTCTGCTTGACCTGATCGCTGTAGCCACCGGAGTAGTCGCAGTTCATTTTGGTCAGCATGCTGCTGTCGCGATTGGTTGCATCGCATTCGCCCGGCTTGGTCGCGCAACCGCTCAAGGCCAGGACGGCGGTGAGGACCGCCAGTTGTCGTAGCGTCATGTGCTTATCCCAGGGTGATTGCGGAGCGTTGGCTGTACAGACCGTCGACTTCCTTCTGCAGGGCAGCGACTTTCTGGTTCATTTTCATAATGTTCTTGTCAACTTGCTTGATCTCGGCGCCGGCGGCGCCTTGTGCACGCTCGGCGTCTGCCACTTTGGTGTACTCGGTGACTTTGATGCGCATGTTGCCGAGGTCTTTACGCAGGCGCGCGATGTTCGAATCGATCTCGGCGATTTGCTCCTGGGCCTGGGACTTGTCGACTTTCTTGTTGGCGATGTCCTTTTTGATCCGGGCGATTTTTGCCTGATCATCATTGATCACTTGCTGAGCGGTCGCGGTACGGGCGATCACGTTCTGGGTGTCTTGTTCGACGTCGCTGTTCATTTTAGCCAAGCGGGTGGAGGTGTCGGCGTATTCGCTGCGACGCTGATCCAGGTAGTAGTTCGCACCCATGGCCACGCCGCACGCGGTAATACCGGCGGCGACGGCGCACACGGCTTTGTTGTTGCTGTTGGACAGCGCGCAAGCGAGGATGCCGACACCTGCGCCCATGGCGCAGGCCTGATAGCCGGACTTGCTGAAGAACTCTGCGTCTTGACCTTGGGTCAGGCGCGGGTCGGTCCCGTCGCTGTCGCCGAGCATGGAGCTACCGGTGTTGGCGCAACCGGTCAGCAGCAGGCTGCCGGCGAGTACGAAAGCGATCTGTAGCTTGAAGCGAGTCCAAAGGCTGCGCGACATGGTGAAACTCCTCGGTGACGGTGTTGACATGTTGTTATTGAGTAACGGTTTTGCAGCTGTTCAGCCAGGCTTCAGTGTCGATTTTCTGCTTTTGCAGGAACGCCTTTTGATTGGCCCAGTGGGTGCGCAAGTAAGGTTTGAGGTCTTGCAGCTGTTTGTTGCGGGTGATGATTTCTTCCATTACCGGGACCTGCGTTTCAAGCAATGGCTGGCCGTACAAGGTCGCCGATTCCACCAGGCTGCTGGCGTAGTAACGGCTGAGTTTGTGCAGGCGATCCTTCTGCTCGTCGAGCTTGCCTTTGCGCATGTCGCAACTGGCGTCTTTGTCCGCGCTTTCGCAGTTAAGCTTGTAGTTCTTTTGCAGGAAGTCCAAGTACTGGCCGTCGTCTAGCATCTTGGTGCACAAGAATGCGCCCAGATTGAGGCTGGCGCGAATCGCCTGGTCGCGGGTTTCTTCCTGCTGCTGGTTGCTGGCGCGCAGTTGGTTTTCCAAGGCCTGAAGCTTTTCCTTGAGCGCTTTGTCTTCGACGCCCGAGGCCAGGCTGTTCAGGGATTGCACGGTGCCTTTGTCGGCGGATTCGGTTTCCTTGCTGCCAGTGCCGAGTTTCTTCCAGCTGCTTTCGATGCTGGCGACCCGTTCGCGAGAGGTGAGGGTCGGAGAGACCATGACCAGGCGCAGGCCGGTGGTTTTGTTTTTCACCTGACCGTCGGCGTTGTAATACGGCTCTTCCTTGCGCAACGCAGTTCGCAGGTCGGCCTGAGCGGTCAAGTAGTTGCCGCCACGCACGACGTAGCCGCCGGCCTGGCCGTGCTGGCGGTCGAGTTTGTTCAGGCGAAACGGCTCGAACATCATTTCGTCGACGTTGCCGAGCATGTCATGCAGACCCAGCGGATTGGGCTTCTGCAGACCGGACAACTGCACTTTGCCGTTGGACGATTGCGCCCCGGCGAACCACTCGTAAGCGTTGATGCCGTCCGGCATCGGGTAGTGCGTGTCGCGGAATTCCGCGGCACCGACTTCCAGCCCGCCGCGTGCGGCGAACTCCCACTCGACTTCAGTCGGCAGGCGCAGGAAGCCCTGTGCGCCGTCCTCCTTGGGCAACTTGTCGGCGGCGTTTTTGCGCAGCCACAGGTTGTACTTGTCGGCGGCTTCGATGGCTTGCACCCAACTCACCGCCGTTTGCGGCACGCGCAGTTTGGTGGCTGCGGTGGGGCAGGTTGCTTCGGTCAGTGCGGCGTATTGCAGCTGACTCATCTCGTACTTGGCCATCAGGTAGTAGCGGGACTTGTTGTTCTTGGCCCCGGTAAAACTGCCAGCGATAAAGGTCGGGCGGGTCTGTTCGACGTAGCCGTATTCCGCGCCGTCCTGACCGATGTTGATCGGATAGTCGTCGAGCGGCCCTGCCACGGGGATGAACACTTTGCGAAATACCATCGAGCCTTCGCAGGGCATCGGCAGCACCACGTCGGCGGCGTCCGGCATCGGGTTGTAAAACTTCTCTTCCCAGCCCGCTGCCGAGGCGTCGAGTACATAGCCGAGGCTCAGGGGCAACAGCAAGCCAAAACGTTTATAGCTCACGCAGACTCTCCGCAGGTTGGATGTTGATGGCTCGCAGGGCGCCGATCACGGCCACCAGTGCAGCGACCAGAAAGGTCAGGAGCAGGGCGGCAAAGCCATGCCAGACAGTGATGTGGCAAACGAAGGTGCCGGTGGCCTGGCTGCTGCCGAGCAGGTAGTCGAACAAATGGCTGCCGACGGCATAAAACCCCAGCCCGCCAACGTAGCCGGCCAGGCTCAGTAACAGCGCTTGCAGGACCACGAAACCGCCGACGGCCCGGCGCTTGAAACCTAACAGACGCAGGACCGCGAGGCTTTTGCGTTTGCGGTCGATGTTGGCCAGGAACGCGCCGACCATCGATGCCACGCAGCCAATCAGCGCCGCCACGGCGATCACGCCGAAGATCAGCCCCAGCACATGGTTGATGGCTTTGACGTTATCGATATCGGCCAGCCGGCTCGACGTTTCGATGTGTTGTTCGTTGAGCCAGTGCTCCAGCGGCGCGACTTGATCGATGTCGCGTGCATACACGCGGGCGCGGGCATACAGCGGTTGCAGATTGCCCAGAGGCTTGCCGGTGTCAACGCCGAACGCACTGATCTGATAGCCGTCGCGAAAGCGCTCCAGATCCAGCAGCAGCGGCGGGGCGACAAACCCGGCCGCGCGGCCGAAGCGGGCGCCGTCGAGCACCGCCAGCACCGTCAGCGTCATTTCGCCGCGTTCATTGACACCTTCCAGACGGCGCAAGGCCCGCAGTTGCACACTATCGCCGGCCTTGGCCTGCAAGCGTTGCGCTGCGCTGGCGCTGAGGATCACTTGATTGCCGACCGGGTTGAGCGACGGCAGATCCAGTTGTGGGTCGCCAGGTTCCGTGGCGATGATTTCTGCACCTTCGACAAACCGTTGCATGCCGATCAGCAGGTCTGCCTGGGTATTCAGCGAGCGCGTCTGGCCGAGGGCAAAACCGGTCTCGGGACGCAGGCGCAAACGCTCGATCCAGGCCGTGTCGTAGTTGCCGTTGCTGAGCATCTTCACTTCAAGGTTGCGCGGGTCGCGCAGCAGTTCGTCCTGCAACTGGCTGACCACCCCGTGCTTGAGCCCGAACAGCAGCAGCAACGGCGCGATCACCGCTACCAGGGAGGCGGCGATGCACAGCGAGACCTTGCGGTCGTGCCAGAGGTCTTGCAGCGCCAGTGAGCCCAGCAGGCGCAAGCGATCAGTCCATCGGTTCAAACAGTGTCTCTCCCTGGCGGCTGATAGCGCCGAGGCGCGGCAAGCCGAAATCCTTCAGCAGGGCCCAGTCATGGGACACGACGAGCGCACTCAGGCCCATGTTCGACACCAGGCTCAGCAGCAACTCGAACAAACGCCGGGCGCTGTGAGGGTCGAGCGCGGCGGTCGGCTCGTCGGCCAACAACAGCAGCGGTTCATGGGCAATGGCGCGCACACAGGCAACGCGCTGGCGTTCGCCGATCGACAAGGCCTGAGGTTGTTTATCCAGCAATCCTTGCAGGCGCAACACGTCAACGGCGTGGTCGATGTGCTCGCTCTTCACCGACATCCCGAGCAAGCGGCGCGGCAGGCTGATGTTGTCGCGCACGCTCAGAAACGGCAGCAAGCCGCCACTCTGCAAAATGAAGCCCAAATGCCGGGAGCGCACCGCCGCCAAGGCTGGCTGGTCATCGCTGGCAAGCAGTTGGGCGATGTCCTGATCGTGGGTTGCGCCCAACCGAAAGCGCTCGAGCTCGACCGGCGCCAGCAACAGGCCGATGGCTTCGAGCAGCGTGCTTTTGCCGCTGCCACTTTCGCCGGTGATGGCGAGGATTTCTCCGGCACCGACCTGCAAATGCGGCAGGCGCACGTGATGGGCCAGCGCGCCTTCACCACGGCGCACCAGCAAGTTTTTGATATCGAGCATCAGCGTCTCGTTAAGGCATCATTTCGAGTGGCACGGGGTACACGTTGTCCCGCGCATCGCTGTCCTTGGCTAAAGCAACCCAGCGGTCGACGTCAGCGTTGTAACGCTGGTAGTGCCGCAGCTTGGTATTGAGCGTGCGGATGAATTTCTCCTGCGCCAGGCCATCCCAGCTCTTCCAGGTTTCTTCGTCCAGGTTCAATACTTCGCTCTGATACGGCAGGTCTTCGAGGTACTCGCCGAGCACACCCATGTCCGCCAGTTTGGCTTTGCTGTTCTGCTTGAGCTGATTCGGGTCGGCGCCCATGGTCGCAGCGACCGAACGCAGGCGATCGAACATTTCCGTCGGCGAAATCAGGCCTTCGTTGGCGGCGTCGAGGATCTGCTTCATCACGTCGCTCAAGTCGCTGAGCTGGGACTTGGTCAGCAGCACCCGCACATCGGTGGTCGGGATGTTCTGCTTGATCAGGTCGCGGTCGGTGATCCACGCCTTGAACACCGGCGGGGCCTTGCTGTTGGTCTTCTCGCCGAGATAGGCGAGTTGCATGGCGTGGCCGATCAGCGCCGCGTCTTCGAGCATTTTCTTCTCGGCCGGGTCCTGTTTGGCGTTCGCCGCACTGCCGATGGCGTCTTCACCCATGTAGGCGGCTTTCACCTGAGAGGTGATCGCGGCGGCCAGTGCGTCGACCTTGCGCCCGAATTCATGAATATCGCCAGCGTTCACCGGGTAGTACAGCGAGGTGTTGGTGCCCGGGTAGGTCGACAGGTTCTGGTACTGCGCCTCGGCCTTGGCGTGGTCCTTGGCCCCGGCCGGGGTTTTCAAGTGCAGGGTGTAAATCGCCACGCCCGGGTTGGCGGCTTCCATACGCACCTGCGCGGCGCTCAATCCGGTCTTCGACAGCTTGTCGTCGCCTTCGATGGCGCCCGCGTCGGTGATCAGCACCACGTAGCGCGCGCCGAACTGGCTCCAGTCGACCTTGTCGATGCTGTCCATGACGCCGGCAAAGGCGTCCTCATCGAAGCTGCTGCTCGACACGGTGGCCTGTTTGAGGTCGGCGATCTTGGCGAAAAAGTCGGCGCTGTCTTTCACCTTGGTAGGGTCGGCGTACATCTTGGTGGTGTATTCCAGCCCCGGCACCGCCTGGGTGTTGGAGCGGAAAGCCACGAGGCCGAACTTGACCTGCTTGCCGAGGTTCTGCGCTTCGATCCGCTGATAAACCTTGCGGATCGCCTCGCGGGTGCGGTCGATGTACGGGTCCATCGAGATCGTCGAGTCGATGACAAACACCACCGCCGCACTGAATTCTTTCAGTTGGTTGGCGGTTTTGTCCTCGGCTGCCTTGCCGCCGGCAGCGCTGTTCGCAGCACCGCCCTTGGCATTCTTGTCATCCGGTTTGCTGACCGACGCGACGTTGAGCAGGCGCGTGCGGAAACCGCTTTCGGTCATGACTTCTTCGCCACTGAGCACCGGCAGCAGGTAGAACTGCTTTTGCAGGTCGACGAAGTATTCAGGTTCTTCAGCCAGTACGCCCGGTGCTTGTTGGCCCTTTTTCAGCGTGGCCCGCAGCGGCGCGACTTTGCTCACCGGGTCCGGCGCATCGAGGATGCCTTCGACGGTGGCGCGGTCCTTGAAGAACAGCAACCGGTCGCGGTTGGCCGGGTTGGTGAAGGCAAGTGTCAGCTGCATCTTCCAGTCGGTGGTGCAGCTGGCAGGCAGCCAGCCAATGGTTTTGCCGTAGCTGTCGGGGCCGACTTTCAGCCATTCGGCGTTTGCCGCTTGAGCGCGTTCGTACACATAGAAACGGCTGAAGACCGGTTGCGCATCGCCTGCTGCACCGCCCGCTGTCGGGCTGATCTTGCAGCCCGGCGTGGTCAGCACGCGTTGGAACAGGGTCTTTTTACCGGCCTGGATCAGCGGCTTGTCATCGGCCTGGGACAGCGGGCTAATGCACAGCGCCAACAGGGCGGCGCCGCTCAACAGGAATCGACTCAGGGGAGAGCGCATCACTTCTGCAACTCCTCGAAACGCTGCTTGGCTTCGGCGTTGTTCGGGTCCTGGGTGAGGATCGTTTCGTACCAATAGGCGGCGGTGGCGTTGTCCGCGACCGGGAAGCACTCGCTGGCCTTCAGGTATTTAGGATCGTATTCGCGGGCATAAGCGTTGGCGATCAGCGCGTCACCGGCCTGGGCACGGTTGGCGTACAGTCGTTGGGCGACGCCGCAGTGTTTGCCGGCCTTGGCCTGGTTGATGATTTCCAGCAACTTGGCACTGTCGGGCGCAGCCTTGATGCAGGTCTGGACGAAGGTCAATTCAGGCAGGCTGTTCATGCTCTCGAGGGTGCAGGCTTGAGTGTCAGCGCCGGCCGGTGCGCCGGCAGGGGTTGCGGCCACCGGGGCAGGCGCCGGGATGCGTTTGTAGAACCAGAATCCGCCGCCCGCTGCCAGCAGCAACAACACGACAATCAACAGGCCGATCAGGCCTTTGTTGCTTTTCTTCACCGGTGCGGGAGGCGGCGTGTAGTCGGGCTCGGTGAGCACCGACTCCAATTCTACTTCTGGCTCGGCGGTGGACAGGACCAGTTCTGGCAGCTCCGGGATTTCCGGTGCCGGTGCACTCGGCGCCGTCAGATCGGCGCCGCCGTAGGTCGAGCGCGTCTGGCCGCCGGCCGTGGACGGCAGCACACCAACGCCGGGCCGAACCACGCCTTTGTCTGCATGCCCTTGGCTCTGTTCGCGTAGTTCAATCTGGAATTGCGAGTTGGCGCCGCCTTCCAGCAGCGGGTCGACTACGTCCGGGCCGACCTGCGCTTCCAGGCCTTCGCCGCTGGCCGTGACGTTGAAACGCGAGACCTTGAACCAGAATGGATTGTTGCTCCAGGCCTTGTGGTCCTGGAGGTAAAAACCGTCCTGGTTACGCTGAATGGAAAACTCCAGCTGTTCCTCGCTACCCTGCCATTTCTTCACAGTGAGGCGGGCCTGGCCAGGCACATTGGGCTCTAACGCGAGCAGGTCGACACGAATTGGCATTGCTTATCTCGCTGTGAAGGCTGTGAGCACTTGGCCCAGCCGTTCGTTCTGTTCAGGGGTGATTTCGCGCCCGGCACCATGGCCGGCGTTGTCCTGCGTGATGTAGGCCAGGCCCGAGAGCCAGTCGCCGAGATACCGCTGCGCCTGATTCGCCGGTTGCGCCGGCAGCACGGGCACTTGTCCGGGACTGATGTCGGTGTAGAACGAGAACAGCGGCGCCTTGGCTCCGGCGCGACTGTTCGGACGCTCGCTTACCGGCTTCTGCAGGTAGCCGAACCACGACACGAAATCGCGCAGCACCCGTTGCACTTCCAGGACCTGGCGCTCGACCAGTTGATCGCGCCGCGCGCCACTTTGTGCGCGCTTGAGCACCGCGCGGCTCAGTTGCCCCGGCAAGTCCTGGCGATAGCCGGCGGTGATCAGTTCGTCGACCACCGCTTCCAGCAATGCTTTTTCCAACCCCAGGAGGTTGAGCAGGCTTTGCCGGGTGGTCAGTTCACGCAGGTGCGCAATCCAGGCCTTGAATGCCGCTTTGGCGAATCGGTGTTCGTTGCTTTGCAGTTCGGGCGCCGGGGTGCCGGTGTTGCTGCTGACCGGCGTGTCAGGGCTCGTGTCGTCACCAAAATCGAAATCGAAACCGGCGTCGTTGCCATACAGGCTCTGGCTCGGTGTCGGGGCGACTGGCTCATCGTTCGCGGCTGGCTCGTCATCAGTTTCGTACACGCCACTGAGGTACAGGTCGCGGACTTCTTCGCTCGGCATGTCGAGTTGATCGATCAGCTCGCCGAGCACTGCCGGGCGACGGCCCAGGCCGGTCAGAATCATCTGCGCCTGGGCTTTCTTGGCGGCAGCGGCACCGTCGCCGTCGGCGTGGTACCAGGTACTCAGACCATGAGTGGTCAGGCCTTCGAGGCATTCGCTCAATTGCTCGCGGATGCGCTGCAATTTGAATTCGATATTGGCCACGCCTTTGAAACTGCCGCTGAAGTGGCTGATGCCACCGTCATCGTTGCGCAGCATTTCTTTCCAGGCGTTGGCAGGATCGTGGATGTGTTTGCACACCAGGTCGTTGCCGGCAAAGCTTGTACCCAAGGCGTCGACTCGCTCCTGGTAGCTGGCATTGAGGCCGGTTTCCGCACCGGTCGCGTCTTGCTCGATGAACGCCGCGTCCATGCGCGGTTTGCGCACCAGGAAGGTGTTCTGGAACGGTGTGCCGGCCCAGTCGCTCATCCAGCTCAGGCTGCCGAAGCGCTCCAGCATGGTCAGCTTGACCATGCCGTTCCAGCTCTCGTCGTACTGATCAGGCGTCAGGCTCAGGGAGTTGGTGATGCGCAGGTCGAGCATGGTCAGCGCCCAGATCAGACCGGTGTCGCGCTTGCTGCGAGCGGCCGAGTCGGCGCCTTGGGTCTTTTCGATCCAGCGGGTCAGTACCGGGCCTACGTCGTTGACGTCGCTCTGCTTGGTCGAACCGGTGCAGACCACCAGCGCGTTCATTTCCTGGTTATCGGTGTAGCGTTCGAACAGGTAGGCGACCTTACCACGCAGGATCAGCTGCGAAACGGAGTTGTCCTTGGTGGCGGATTGCGGGTCGTTGGAGTCGGCGATCTCGTGCAGTTTCTTGCGCCCGCGATAACCGGGGAAGTCCAGCAAGTCGACTTGATTGACGATGTCGTCCGCCGGGGCTTCGATCAGGCCGAAGGTCATTTCGGCAGTCAGCGCCGCCAATTGCGCAACCGCAATGCCCTGACTGTTTTGCAGGCGTCCGTCGACCTGTGGCCGCACGTCGATCGGCAAGTCCAGCGGGCTGCCGAAGCGCTCGAGGATGTCGACGTTCATGATGCTGTCGCGCTGGCTGTAGGTGTCGTTTTCGAAACTCACCAAGGCATGCAGCGGGGCGAACACGGTCTCGGGCAGGCCCAGCTTGTGCAGCGCGCCGGCCAGTTGCTGGTACACGCGCGTCAGTTCGCTTTGCTCACCCCACAGGATTGAAAACAGCTCGGCACGCTCCTGGAAATTCAGCCGTGGCGCCAGTTGCAACGCAGTGGGCCAATAAAGGTGTTCGAGCTTCTTCACCGAGTTGCGGAAGTTGTCCCGCAGGTAATCCCACAGCGACACCAGATCGTCGGCGTTGACGCCCGGTTGCAGCGGCCCGGTTTCCCGACCTTCGAACGGTTTCAGCACGCGCAGGATGCGTTCTTCGTCGATCTCGTAGGAAATGCGCTCAAGGTCGAAATCCTTGAACCAGGAGTTGGCCAGAATCTTCGCCAGCTCGATTTCCTTGAACAGCGTGAGCTCTACCGGAAAGTCATTGTCCTGACTCTCCGTCGCCCGACGGCTGAAGCGCGTCACCAGGCCGGTGGCTTCCTTGCCGCCACCCACCGGGTTGATGTGCTTGATGAAGTCCAGGCGCTGGCCACCGAAGTCGGTTTCCAGTTTGCCGTTCTGACCCGCAGCGAGGGCTGAAATCAGGTAGGACTTGCCGGCCTGGGACAAGCCGAAAAAGCCGATGGTCATTGGCGTGCAGGCCACGCGACCGAGGCTTTGAGCCAGGTTGCGGGCACGGTGCAGGCGGATGTTCAGGTTGTCGGCTTCGCTGTCCAGGCGCGGCGCGTTGCCGCGCGTCTGGCCAATCCAGTCCAGCGCCTGACCGGCACCTTTATAAACAGCGGCCCAACTGGCAGAGAGCTGAGTTTGATCGGGGGTCAGATCATTCATTTGCGTTTCACACTTCCACTGTCGAGCCAGTACTTGGTCTCGCTCAGGCCGGCGTCGAGCATGGTGTTGAGTTCCAGCTCGAGGTCGCTGCGCGGGTTGAAGTTGACGTTGTTACTGTTGGATTCGATGTCGCGAACCGAGAGGCGGTCGCTGACCAGATCCTGCTTGCGTGTGTACTTGTCCGCCGGTTTGACCTCGAACCGCACCTTGAGCAGCGGCGCGCTGCCGTTTTCACCGATCGCCCGGGAAAACTTCTCCCGACCGGCCTTGGTGAACCGCAAGGTATACAGCGGCGAGGCGGCCCAGCGGTCGGCGGCCAACTGACGGAAACCGAGGCGCAGATCGCCGCGCATTTCCAGCTGTGGCGTGTCGGCGGCATCGCCAACGCCGATTTCCGGCAGCTTGATTTTGTAGTCTTCGGACTGGATGTCGCGGTACAGCACGTCGGCATCCTTGATCACGTTGTTCAGGTCGATGACGCCGATGTGCTTGACGGTCGAATACGGCTTGAGCGCCGAAGCACGGAAGTAGAAGTTCGGCACGCTGTGGTTGGCGCACAACAGGCAGAGCATGGCGCCCACCGACGCGGTGCTTTTCGGGTCGTCGATCCGGCCGTTCTTGTGGAACGGGTACCAGCCGCCAGTGCGGTAGTTTTGCAGCGCCAGAATGCGCCCCGGCGGCAGCGGCAGCACCTTGCGAATGAACGCCTGGATGCCGGGCAAGCGCGAAGGGCGGCCGGTCAGCAGCAGAACGTCGCACGGGTAATGCGCGACCACTTCACACAGCGCACCGAGAATCTTGGTGATGTTGATCTGGTCGTTGAGGAACGCGGCGTGAAGCTTCTGCAGGTCGAAACTGATCGGCGCGTCATACAGGTCGAAACCGCTCTGACCGCCGACATCGCGGCGCACGGCGGCGTTGACGTAGTCGAGCACGGTCTGGCTGATCGCGTTGTCACCGAGCAATTGGCGGTAGCTTTGCGGGGTGACTTCTTGCGGCACTTGCGGATCGTAATGCTCGTACGCCTTGAGCAGCGCCAGGCCCAGCGGTGCGAACACTTGCAGGTTCAATTGCTGGCGCAGAATCATGTCCTGGGCGCTGACCGACTCATCGCCGCACAACCGAGACATCAGCGAATCCGGGGCTTTCACGCCGGCGTTCTGCAAGGCTTTTTCGAAGCTCGGCAGGATGAAGTCCTGAATCACGTCCAGCAGGATGTCATCGCCGGCCACTTTGAAGCCATCGCGAAAACGCTGCTCGGGCACGATGTGCACGTTGCTGCCGCTGCCGGTGTTGCCGGCGCGGTCGAGGCGATAGTCAGTGATCACCAGGTCCGTGGTACCGCCGCCGATGTCGATGGTTGCCAGGGTGATGCGTTCGCGGTCGGTCTTGTCTGGCCGGGCGATGGTGTCAAAAAACTCTTCCGGGTGACCGGCGAAATTCTCGTTGACCTCGGTGTACAGGTACACCAGCTGGCCGCAAGAGGCTTCGTCCCATTCCACGCGGATACTTGGGATCGGCGTACGCGGGCTGACGGCCTGATCCTGATGCGGGTCTTCCTCGCCGGCGTGCCAGCCGAGGCTCTTCCACACCAGGCCGATGGCTTGCAACATGCGTTCGTTGAGAATGCTGCGCTCGGCCTGCGGCATGCCCGGCGGCACGGTCAGGGTGATGCTGTTGAGCTGGCGCGGCACGCGGGTGTGACCCTGGCGTGAACGCTGGGCCGGGCTGTTGATTTGCGACAGCGCCTGGGCCAGTACTTCGGCGAGCATGAAGGTCATCAGCGAGCTGCGCGAGTAACGCGGCATGAACACCGGCAGACGATCGTCTTCTTCGAGGCTGTAAAGCGCCTCGCCGGTTTCATTGATCAGGTGCGAGAACGGTGCGGCGGTGGCGTACGGCTCGCTGTCGGTCTTGATGTACGAGCAGTTGAAGCGCCAGCCGTGGCCGTAAGCGTTTTCGTCCCACAGATAACGTTTCGGGCTGGACAGGCCAGTGGACCCTTCGGTGCCGCGACGACGGCTGGCCAGACGGCTGGCCTCATTGCCGACGCGGGCAATCGTCGCCCATTGGAACGCATCGTGCCGGCCGCTTTTGACCGAGCAGTGGTCCTTGCCGAAGTACGCCTGGGCGAATTCCACACGGCTTTCGAACGGCAGGTTGTAAGTGTGTTCGGGGGTGATCAGGTCGCGCAGTTCCAGCACGTAGTTCTGTTTCAACCCGGAACCGGCCTGACCGTGGTTTTCGATCAGGATGCCGCAGGTGCGCGAGTTGCCGACGTCCAGCACCAGGTCCACCGGAATCGGCTTGACCAGGCCATTGCTGTCGTTGGCGACCACTTTCAGCTCGGGGATTTCAACTTTCGCCCGGGCCGTCGACTGCTGGGCGGCGGACGGCTTGCTCAACAGACTGAGCAGGTTGAGGTAGTGCGCCAAGTGATAGTTGGCGCGGATGTCGGTGTCCAGCTCTGCGCGCGAGCGGTGGGCATTGCCCTCGTTGAACACTTCCAGCAGCCACTCGTTGACCCACGGCTGTGCGAGGAACCAGCGGGTTTCGCTGGCCTTCGTCGCCAGTTTGAAGGACACGCCGGAGCTGATGTCTTCTTCGTTTGGCGCCAGGTACGCGGTGCCGTCACGCTTGGGCATGACGCGGCTGTCGAAGGCCATCGTCAGGCGGTGGGTGTTGCCGTCAATGTCGGGTGTCGTCAACTTCACCAGGCGCATGCGCGACCAGTTGGTCGGACCTTCGTCGAAACGATGCGGCGGCATGAAGCGGAAAAACGGGGTCGGCAGCCAGATACCGTCGAGCAACTCGAGGCTGCTTTTCATGTCGACGCTGAACGCAGGTTTGGCTTTTTCGACCTTTTCCGGTTCAGGTTCGTAGAAAAAGAAGTCTTTCTCTTCGTTGTACGACAGGCGGCAGATCAGCCCGCTGATCATCGGCGCGAATTCACCCGCCGGTTCCTTGCGGGGATCCAGGCGCAGGGCGAAATCCATGAACTGGATGCCGGTGTCGCTGACCAGCGTGACGGTGTCTTCGAATTGGGTGACTTCAGGCAACATGTCGGGTTATTCCGTTTTTATTCGGCCACGTGCCGCATGGACATGGGGAATTGTTCTTTTCCGTAACCGCCGGTGCAGTCTGCGACTGTGGTCGCCCCTTTGCGGCAGTTGACCTTGGGCATGTCGTAAGTGCTGCCGTCGGCGCAGACGGCCTGGCCCTGACTGTCGATGGCCAGGCTGCCACCCTTCATAGTAGCGCTCACCGGCCCGCTGCATTTGGTGCCGTCGGCCTGGTGTACGGTGACTTCGCCCTTGCCGTCCTTGAGCTGGTATTCCAGACGCAGGGGTTTGCCGGTTCGGCGATCCTGAATACCGGCACCGGCGCGGAACTGACCGTCGAGGAACTTGGCGGCACCGTCGGCGGCGTTTGGCGGAATGCTCAGGGGAGGGCCGGGTTTTGCGGTGGCGGCGGGTTTTTCTGCCTCGGGCGATGTGATATCCGGTGGCGTGGTTTTGTTTTCGGGTGGCGCGGTTGGTGATTCGGCTGTCGGGTCTGCTGCCGGGTCTTTGGCGGGGTCTTGGGTCACGTCGGCGGGCGCTGCATCAGCCTCGTTGCCCTCGACGCCCGGCGCTTCCACGCCCTGGGTTCCGGTCACGGCGGTACCGGTGCCGCTTCCTGTGGTAGAGCCTACAACGGTGCTCGTCACCGGAACGCCGTTCAACGTCGTGACATTGCCAGTCAGTTTCGGCTCTTCCAGTTGTTTTTCCACCGGCACGATGCCCTCAGGCAGCAGGTCTACCGCCACCAACGGAATCGGGACGCAACCACGCAGACCCAGCAACAGCCACAAAAGCAGCAGCAGGAACGGCAGCAGCAACAGCCACCACCAGCGACGCCACCACGGACGAGCAACCACCGGCACGACGGGCGCAACTACAGGCGCGGCTTCGGCCACGGGGGGCAGCGTGAACGCGGGCGGAACTTGATAGAGGCAGTGCAGGGGATCGCGATTGCCGGTACCGGCATGCTCGAAACCCCAAAAGGTCAGCACCGGCTTGCCTTGCACCAGGTAGACGAAATTCTCGTCGGGGAAATGAATCACGCGCTTGAGCAGCTTGCCGAACACGGCTTTGTCGCCTTGCTGCTGTTCGCCGGAATCAGTGCCCAGGAAACGCTGGCTCAACTCCTCGAGCGCGGTCTTCAGCGCTTCGAGTTGGCGGCGGGCAGGGGCGCGTTCTTCTTCGGTCGCGCTGCTCCACGGGATCACATCGCCGTCGAGGCCGCTGTACCAGTCGATCTGGTTACCGAGTTCATCGCTTTGAGGGATGGCCAGATGATCGACCATTTCAGGATTCTTTCGGCGAATGGCTTCGCGCAATTGCAGGGCTGCCCGGTAGACCGGTTGACCTGTTTCGCCCAGGGCAGTGAATGACCCGCTCTTACCGCTGCGTAATAGTGCCCCGCGCATTCAAACTCCATATGTTCTGTTGCGCAAAAATGACAGACAAAGGTGTCTGTTCTTGCTCCTGCAATTAGCGGGCGACCTTAATGTCATAATGATGTCGCCGTCAATCAGCCGGAGGTCCAAAACCGTATGAGACTAGCGTAAGCGTGCGGAGGTTGCATGGGGTCAATTTAAATTCGCTTGGGATGGCTCGGGTGTACGCTTTTTAAGCTTGCTGAATCGTTTCATCAGCGCTATAAAAAATACACAACTCCAAGAAAGGCTTACCCATGAATCCGCTCAAACTCATCGTTGCCTTTGGCGCGCTGTCCGCTGCTTCCCATGCCATGGCCTGGGATTACGTCCTGCTCGACAGCGACAAAGCTTCCCAAAACTGGCAGATCACCAGCCAACAACTGGGGGTAAAAACCGGCAAACCCTTCTCCGTGACCCTGCGCACCTTGCACGGCGGTCGGCAGGAGGGCGTCAGCATCGTCGACATCGATAACGGCACGATGAAACTCTCGGTGGTGCCGACCCGCGGGATGAACGTCCTCCAGGCGTCGGTCGGTAATGTGCGCATGGGTTGGGATTCGCCGGTCAAGGACGTGGTCAATCCGTCCTTCATCGAACTCAACGGTCGCGGCGGGCTGGGCTGGCTTGAGGGCTTTAACGAACTGGTCGCCCGCTGCGGCTACGAGTGGGTTGGTCACCCCGGCATGGATAACGGTGAACTGCTGACGCTCCACGGCCGCGCCGCCAACATCCCGGCCAGCAAAGTCACGTTGCACATCGATGAAAAAGCGCCTTACGCCATCAGCCTGCGTGGCGAACTGAAAGAGCAGGCGTTCAAGAAAGTCGACTTTTCCGTCGCGACCGAACTGGTCACCGAGCCCGGCAGCGTAGCGTTTGCCCTCAACGACACCCTGACCAACAACGGCGATTATCCGAAGGAATACCAAGCGCTGTACCACAGCAACTTCAGCACCCCATTCCTGGAGCAGGGCGCACGCTTTGTTGCACCGGTGAAACAGGTCTCGCCGTTCAATGACAAGGCAAAAGTGGATCTGCCGGACTGGCAAACCTACCGCGCACCGACCAAGGACTATGACGAGACGGTTTACAACGTTGTGCCTTATGGCGATGCCAAGGGTGACACGTTGACCGTGCTGCATAACAAGGCCGGCAGCCTTGGGGTTTCGGTGGGTTTCAATACTCAACAGTTGCCGGTGTTCTCCCTGTGGAAAAACACGGACACACAAGGGCAGGGGTATGTGACCGGGTTGGAGCCGGGGACGAGTTTTTCTTACAACCGCCGGTATCAGCGGCCACTGAATCTGGTGCCAACGATTGCTGCCAAGGAGCAGAAGCAGTTCCAGATCAGCTACAGCTTGCTGGCGGATAAAGGGGCTGTGGAAAAGGCGTTGAAGACGGTGAGTGATATTCAAGGTGGGCGGGAAACTGAGGTTCGGCAGGCGCCGTTGGTGGATTTGGCCAAGGAGTAAGCGGCCTTTCTCTATCGATCGACAGATGCTAGATGAGCAGTGATGCTGCCTGTGGTGTTCACTGCTCATTGATGGGTCAAAAGGGAAGTCTCATTTTTGAGGCTTGTGCGGCATCAAACAATCGCCGGATGAAATCGAAGTCATTCCAGGTTTGATTGGTATAAAACCGGTACTCCTTGTCTTCGATATCATCGAAGTAATAGATGACGTACTCCGCATATTTTTCATCGGAGTTGAAGCTGTAACGTAATGAAAGGGAAAAGGCTTTTTCTTTGAGTTTCACAAGCGAGTTATTGTCATCATAACTCCAGGAGAATTCGCCTTGCTCCGTTCTCGCTGTAAGCGTTTTGACAAAATCGAGAAATTTAGGCGGTAACATATTGTCGCCCTCTGGCCGGGTTAACCTTTTCAAGGTTCTCTTTGATGTTTTCGAGATTGTGATGAATAAATATTCGGGTCGATTTCTCAAGCCGAGCGCTTGCTGACGTGAAAATTCCTTTTCTGATCGCGGTTTCAGTTTCTCCAAGGATATTGTCAATCCTTTCAAACTCCTGACCTGTGCCAGGTATTTTGGCAAATAGAATCCTGAAATGCTGATAGCACTTCAGCGCCAATTGATAGTTTTCGGTATCCACATAACCTGCTGTCTCATTGAGCGTCGCAAGGCATTCGCTTACGGCTGAGGCGCCCTCTACAGCTTTAGCGTCCTTGAGCACTCTGTTGGCTTCTGCGCTGATGCTCCGTGAGTAACGAACACTGTGCAAAACTTCAGATATTGAAATGATGAGCGCGACGATGGTTATCACCGTGCCAACGTAGGAAAAATTATTCAGGGATGTCGGAGAGCCGACAACGATTTTTTGCTGCAGCAGCGCCGTCCAAACGATGGCAATGCTTATCAAGCAATAGACGAATCTGATCCAATGACTTTTTAATAACTCCATGTATTACTGATGCTCTCTCTGAAAGTGATCTGCATGAATGAATTGTGCGAATAGCCATCGGTTACGCTGAGGCAGGTCGATATTGCAACGCTTCTGCCAAGTGTTCGCGGGTAATTGCATCGAGTTGTTCAAGGTCTGCCAACGTACGGGCAACCTTTAGTAGGCGGTGGGCTGCTCTCAGCGACAAGGTCAATCGCTCACAGGCCGTTTCCAGCCAGGTCTCATCGGTTGTGGATAACTTGCAGTGTTGGCGCAGGCCCGGCAGATCAAGGAAAGCGTTCGCGCAGCCCTGGCGTTTTTGTTGTCGCTCTCGTGCGTCGGCGACCAGTAATGCGGCGGTGGCGGTGTCGTCACCGGGTTTGCGCGCAGGGTTCAACGCCGTGGCTTCCCGGGCGACGGTCAGGTGCAGGTCGATTCGGTCCAGCAACGGCCCCGACAGTTTGTTGCGGTAGCGCTGGACCATGTCCGGCGTACAACTGCATTTGCCACTGGGTTCGCCAAGATATCCACAGGGGCACGGGTTCATCGCGGCCACTAACTGAAAGCGGGCCGGAAACCTCACTCGATCCTTGGCGCGGGAAATCACGATGTGGCCGGACTCCAGGGGCTCCCTTAAGACTTCCAACACCTTGCGATCGAATTCCGGGAGTTCATCGAGGAACAGAACGCCATGGTGGGCGAGGGTGATTTCGCCGGGCTGCGGTTTTGAGCCGCCGCCGACCAATGCGGCCCCGGACGCGGAGTGGTGGGGCTGGCGGAAAGGTCGTTGTGGCCAGTGGCTCAACGGCACGCAACTGGAAACTGACTGGATCGCCGCGACCTCCAGCGCCTCATTTTCAGCCAGCGGCGGTAACAATCCCGGAAGACGGCTCGCCAACAACGTTTTCCCAGTCCCCGGCGGCCCACTGAACAGCAGGTTATGTGCCCCTGCCGCCGCAATCAGCAAAGCACGCTTGGCTGAGAGTTGCCCCTGCACTTCATTGAGGTCGGGATAGGGTTTGCTGGCGTAGAGCAAACCATTGGAAATGTAAGGCTCGACAGGTGTGTGCCCATTAAAGTGCGCGACCGCCTCCAGTAAATGATCCACCGCGATCACCTTAAGTCCCGAGGCAAGGCAAGCTTCTTCAGCATTTGCCCGCGGCACCATTAGCGATCGCCCGGCCTTGCGCGCCGCCAGCGCCGCCGGCAATACGCCACGCACAGCTCGTACAGCGCCTGACAGGGCCAGCTCTCCCAGACATTCCACATCATCCAGCGTCAAGGTCGGCACCTGCACGCTGGCCGACAGAATCCCCAAGGCAATCGCCAGATCAAATCGTCCGCCGTCCTTCGGCAAATCCGCCGGGGCAAGATTCAGCGTGATGCGCCGCGCAGGGAATTGCAGGCCCGAATTGATGATCGCACTTCGAACCCGGTCTTTGCTTTCCTTCACTGCTGCTTCGGGCAAACCGACCATGGTCAGCGATGGCAACCCGTTGGCCAAATGGACTTCGACGGTAACGGCGGGCGCATCCACGCCAATCTGGGCACGGCTGTGAACGATGGAGAGAGACATGGTCGTTCCTTGAGCTGACAGAGAACCGCTTCCTGCGGTTTTTTGAAGAGTAGTCGGGTCGCGTGACGGCACAGGCACCAAACTTTCGCAGGATGTTGCGAGTGTCTTTCTAGTTGGTGAAGCGTAAGCGAGTGTGGAGTACCGACGTAATCAGTCGCGGGATGAGGTTTTTGTAGGACGTTGCCTGGAACAATGAAGGACATCGGCGAAAGCTAAATTGAAGGCGAAAAAAAACCGCCTTGAGGAGACGGTTTTTTATTTGCAGGCTTCGGTGAGGCCGAAGCCTGTGTTTCCTCAACAGATACACCCACGACGGGAAGCCTATTCAAATTTGATCATCCGGGCAAGCGTCAATAAGGATCTGCTGATGGTCGGCGTTAACAACAACGACGGGGAGTCTAATCAGACTCGTGCACCTGCAAGCAAGCCATCAGGTTCAAGTTCTTTGCCATACGTTGCCGCCACTTTAAAAAAGCGATGTTGGCTGGTAGAAACGTTTCCCGCTAAACGGAGCGCCTCGGCATGGTACTCAGCGATCATTAACGGCTTCGCTTTTTGCTTTTTGCGTTTCATAGACACCTCGCGTGCCTGGATGAGTGGATTGATCTTATTGGTCGTCTAGTGAAAAGACAAGGCGGTTGGTTTTGTCAAAAACGAATCCAAGTTTTTGATAGTAGGAGATGGCGCCTGGGTCAGGTTCTTGTACCTCAATCTCATCGCAGCCCAGCATCCGCGCATAAAATTCCGTAGCCCTCAATGCAATTGGAGCGATCCAGCCCCGCAAAGGGTGGGTGTTTCTTGTATGTCCCTGTAAAAGCACAATTTTTATGCAGATAGTGCTTTCACGCGGAGTCGCATAGCACAAGCCACAGAGCTCTTCTTCATACCAGATGGCCAGATCCAGTCCCCTTGCATCCTTTCGCTTCCATTCCGGGATGCATTCCCACGGGTACGGGATCACTTCTTCCCACAGATGACAGGAGTTGATGGCAGCCAGGGTGATCGGATCGAGCCTGAGTGCTGAGACGTTGATTCCTGCGGCACGAATGTCAGGATCATAGGACATGGCTTCGCAAGTAAGATCTCGAGCATCAGACTTGAATATTTGAATGCGGAGTTCCGTGCCTTTTCCTTTTCTTCTCATCGCTTTTGTACTGTTGAAATCGAGGCGAAGAAGGTAACGGACGCGGACATGGTCACGTAATCAGGCGCAGGAGCGGGCTACTGTAGGACCGTACTTAGATGAATGAAGGACGTCAGAAGCACAGCGTGTGGAATTGGGTTTGGTTATGGAAAGGACTACGTTTGGCGCGCAGCAAACGTAGTCAATAGAAGGTGCATTTGGGTGTTAAAACGATTGCAGCATCCGCGAAGCACGCTTCCACCAAGGCGCATTGACCGTACGTTTTGACTCCTCCTGATCAGGTAGTACGTGTGGCACATCCTGTAACCGAATCCACGGTTGGTTATTCCAGTGCAGCAAACTCAGCGACATTTCCGGCCAGTTCAGCAGGCTCAGTATTGGGCGTTCGGTTGAGGTGGGTTGCTGGGCGTCTCTCAGGGCTGGGACCACGTCGTGGGTCAGCCATTCGCGCAGGCCTCGGTATTCCGGGCAGTAGTGATAGACCAGTAACGCGTAGACGCCGGATTCGCTGATCAGCAGGGTGTTTTCGATGCTGCCGTGGATGAGCATTCGTAATGTTTGGTGTTGATCGGGATCGAGTTTGCGGACGGCGCGTTCGTCGAGGAAAAGACGAAGCAGACGGCCTAAGTCTCGGGCGCTGAACCAAGGCTGGTTTTCGATCAAAAGCGCGTGAAGGTGGAGTTTGTGGCGGATGAAGACGTGAGGGATTAGATAGTTTTCTTCCATGGTGCAGCTCCCGGATGCGAATGAAGGAAACTGCCTCTGATCGTCGCCAAACGAAAAGGGTGGCAGCTATGCGCGGGTTGGCGAACCGGTGCATCCGGAAACCGGCAGACCCGAAGGTCTCCCACGCATAGCCACCATAATTCGAGATGGGGATAATTCCCTGGTTCGAACGTGGTCGCGATGCGTTTAGATGCTATCCGGGTCGCCAAACCCAGTGCTGAACATTCAGCAGAGGGTGAGCTTAGGAACCTGGGCGTCACGGCGCTATCGGACGGTGGTGGTGATCTTTGTAGGACGTTGCCGGGATTTTTGAGCGCTAAAAGATCAAAAGATCGCAGCCTTCGGCAGCTCCTACAGTTGAATCTGAAGGTCGTTCCGACCTTATCGCGAGCAGGCTCGCTCCCACAGTGGATTGGGTTTCACCGTGGGATCTGTGGTGTTACTCGACCGGTGGATTTAGCTTCGCTTCAAGCTCCGCAACCTTCGCCTCAAGACTTTCCAGCCGTGCCCGCGTCCGTGCCAGCACGACCATCTGACTATCAAACTCTTCCCGGCTCACCAGGTCCAGCTTGCTGAAGCCGCTCTGCAACAGAGCCTTGAACTGGCTTTCGATTTCGCTTTTCGGCAGTGGGGTATCGCCGCTGAAGAGGCGGGAGGCGGTGCCGCTCAGGGCATCGAGGAAGTCTTTGGGCGCGAGCATGGGAAATGTCCTGTCAACAATGGCGGGCAGTGTATCACGCAGTGTCTATAGTCAATCTCGCGGTCAGGGGTGCACGCTTTTCGCGCATGGTGACGGGCGGCCGCGCACTGTTGTTGTGCGTATCCGTCGGGCCATTTGCGCGAAGCAGCTTGCAGCAGCGGCCAAAGGCTTGAAATCAGTGGGTTTTGGCGAGATGGCAAGCTTTCTGCTTAGTCGGTAGTGACCCATGCACTGATGCAGTCGCTGTGACGAATGCAGTGCGCCAAGCGGAACGGGGGAAGTGTTTCGTGCGGAGTGGTTAGCAGGCGTCGGACGGGCAGGTAAGGCCGACGATGCGTTACAAAGCCAGGCACTGCGCTTAGACTTGAGTCGGGTTTGTTTTCCTGGGGCAAGTCCACCAATTCGGGAGAGAGTTTTCATGAAGCTAGTCACTGCCATCATCAAGCCGTTCAAACTGGACGACGTACGCGAGTCGCTGTCCGAGATCGGCGTGCAGGGCATTACCGTTACTGAAGTCAAAGGCTTCGGTCGGCAGAAGGGTCACACCGAGCTGTATCGCGGCGCGGAATACGTGGTCGATTTCCTGCCAAAGGTGAAGATCGATGTCGCCATTGACGACAAGGATCTTGACCGGGTTATCGAGGCGATAACCAAGGCTGCCAACACCGGCAAGATCGGGGACGGCAAGATCTTCGTGGTCAATCTGGAACAGGCGATTCGCATCCGTACCGGCGAAACCGATACCGACGCAATCTAAGCCGCCACAAACCCAACGCCCCAGGAGAAAACAATATGACTCTGCGTAAATTCGCAGGGCTAGGAGCCCTGTTGTCCCTCGTAATGCCCAGCCTGGCTATGGCGGCAGACGAAGTGGCGGCCCCAGTCCTCAATTCCGGCGACACTGCCTGGATGATGACCTCGACAGCCCTCGTGCTGTTCATGACCATTCCCGGTCTCGCGCTGTTCTACGGCGGCATGGTTCGCTCCAAAAACATTCTTTCCGTGATGATGCAGTGCTTTGCCATTACCGGTCTGATCAGCATCCTGTGGGTCATTTATGGCTACAGCATCGCGTTCGACACCACCGGGATGGAACAGGGCGTCATCAACTTCAACTCGTTCTTCGGTGGCATGGGCAAGGCGTTCCTCGCCGGTGTTACGCCAGCGAGCCTGACCGGCCCTGCGGCGCTGTTCCCTGAAGCGGTGTTCGTCACCTTCCAGATGACCTTCGCCATCATCACCCCTGCGCTGATCGTCGGTGCCTTCGCCGAGCGGATGAAGTTCTCCGCCATGCTGATCTTCATGGGCGTCTGGTTCACCCTGGTTTATGCACCCATCGCGCACATGGTCTGGTCCGGTAACGGCGGCCTGTTGTGGGACTGGGGCGTGCTGGACTTCGCCGGCGGCACCGTGGTGCACATCAACGCCGGTGTGGCCGGTCTGATTGCGTGCCTGGTACTGGGCAAGCGCAAAGGTTTCCCGACCACCCCGATGGCGCCGCACAACCTCGGTTACACCCTGATGGGCGCCGCGATGCTGTGGGTAGGTTGGTTCGGCTTCAACGCCGGTTCCGCCGCTGCGGCCAACGGCACGGCCGGTATGGCGATGCTGGTGACCCAGATCGCAACCGCTGCCGCTGCATTGGGCTGGATGTTCGCCGAGTGGATCACTCACGGCAAACCAAGTGCCCTGGGTATCGCTTCGGGTGTTGTGGCCGGTCTGGTTGCAATCACGCCAGCCGCTGGCACCGTGGGCCCGATGGGCGCTCTGGCCATCGGTCTGGCAGCCGGCGTGGTGTGCTTCTTCTGCGCCACCACCCTGAAACGCAAACTCGGCTATGACGACTCCCTGGACGCCTTCGGCGTGCACGGTATCGGCGGTATCCTCGGCGCGATCCTGACCGGTGTCTTCGCTGCACCGTCGCTGGGTGGCTTCGGCACCGTCACCGACATCGCCGCACAAGTCTGGATTCAGTGCAAAGGCGTGGGCTTCACGGTGATCTACACCGCGATCGTCACCTTCATCATCCTCAAGGTGCTGGACGCTGTCATGGGTCTGCGTATCACTGAAGAAGAAGAGGCCGTCGGCATCGATCTGGCACTTCACAACGAACGCGGCTACAACTTGTAAGTACGCGCACAAAAAAACTTGCCCGGCTTGCCGGGCATTTTTTTGTCTGGAGTTTGTCAGTGAAGGAACTGCTGAAAGGTTTTTTCGTACACGTTTAGTGGCGTTTACGACGGGCGTTTTTCTGCGGCCAATGGCTTACATGATAGAAGGAATATTAGGGCCTTTGTTTTTTCCCAGAGCGCGCTAGAATGCGCCCCGAACGTGCGGAGAACTGTATGTGGCAACAGACTCTGATTACCCTGCGGGCGAGGCCCCGGGGCTTTCATCTGGTAACGGACGAGTTACTCGCCGGCCTGCCTGAACTCAAGGCATGTCGGGTCGGTCTGTTGCATTTGTGGCTGCAGCATACCTCGGCGTCGTTGACCATCAACGAGAACGCCGATCCGGCGGTACGTCGCGACTTCGAACGATTTTTCAATCGTCTGATCCCACAAGGAACAGACGGCTATGAGCATAACGACGAAGGCCTGGACGACCTCCCGGCGCACTTCAAGGCCAGCGTGCTTGGCTGTCAGCTCAGTTTGCCGATTTCGGCAGGCCGACTGGCGCTGGGGACCTGGCAAGGCGTTTATCTGGGCGAGCACCGTGATTTTGGCGGTGCCCGTAAAGTCCTCGCCACCGTGCACGGTGAAGAGGCATAAACCGCTGGTTGCCAGCGGTTGTAGAATTTTTTCCGGCGGCCTTCGACAGACGGCGAAGCTGGGCTATAACTAATCTGCTTTTCGCAAGTCATGAGGTAGAACATGAGCGACGATGATCTGGAAAACGACGACCTCGAAGTAGGCGACGACGACGAAACCGAAGAAGGTCTGGAAACAGCAGCGGAAGACGTTGCTGACGACGATGGCGGTGAAGCGCCCGTTCCGACCGCCAAAGGCAAAGCCAAGGCAGCGGTATCGGTCGATGAGCTGCCGAGCGTCGAAGCGAAAAACAAGGAGCGTGATGCTCTGGCGCGGGCCATGGAAGAGTTCCTGGCCAAGGGCGGCAAGGTGCAGGAAGTGGAGGCCAATGTGGTCGCCGATCCGCCCAAGAAGCCTGACAACAAGTACGGCAGCCGGCCTATCTGAGCCTGCTACTTGCTTGCTGAAAAAGCCCGCCGTCGCTGCGGGCTTTTTCATGGGTGGAACAAAAGCCTTGGGCCTGTGTCGATCCCCTGTGGGAGTGAGCCTGCTCGCGATAGCGGTGTGTCAGGCAATATAAATACTGAATGTCACTCCGCTATCGCGAGCAGGCTCACTCCCACAAGGGGAATATCGGTGATCTAAGGGTTAGTGTTGGGCGTTCCACAGGGCCAACAACGCCGGCAACTCGCTCAGGCTGCGAATTTCGGCATCCGGTGCCTTCTCGGCTTCCCAAACCTTGCCCGCCGGGTTAAACCAGATCGCCCGCAATCCCGCCTGCTGGGCGCCGGCAATGTCGTCACCCGGATGATCGCCGATATGCACGGCCGTCTCGGCCGTCGCACCACCACGCTGCAACGCCTCATGAAACAGTCGCGCATCCGGTTTGCCGATGCCGATGTCTTCGGCGCACAAGGCAAACTTGAAGTAATCCGCCAGCCCTAACCGACGCACATCGGCGTTGCCATTGGTGACCACGCCGAGGGCGTAGTGATTGGCCAGCGTCTCCAGGGTCGGTTGCACCTCCGGGAAGATTTCCAGCTGATGCCGCGCATGCAGAAACACTTCAAAGCTCTGATCGGCCAGGTCTGAGGCCTGATCATGGTCGTAACCGGCCTCTTCCAGCGCATGGAACAAGACTCGGCGGCGCAGGGCGCTGATGCGGTGCTTGAGGCCCGGCTCACTGCTCAGGATCCGTTCGCGAATCGCCCACAAATGCTCCACCGGCACTGCGCCCAGATTCGGTGCATGCTCGGTCAGCCATTCACGCAATACGGCTTCGGCGCTGACGATCACCGGGGCGGTATCCCACAGGGTGTCGTCGAGGTCGAAGGTGATTAATTGAATTCTCATGACTCATCGCCTTTGATGCGTTTGGCCCGTGGATGGGCGCTGTCGTAAACCGTCGCCAAATGCTGGAAGTCAAGGTGGGTGTAGATCTGGGTGGTTTTGATGTCCGAGTGGCCGAGCAACTCCTGAACCGCCCGCAAATCCTGGGACGACTCCAGCAAATGGCTGGCGAAGGAGTGCCGCAGCATGTGCGGATGCAGGTTCTGCCCCAGTTCGCGCTCGCCAGCGGCTTTAACCCTCACCTGAATCGCCCGTGGGCCGAGGCGCCGGCCTTGCTGGCTGACAAACACCGCGTCGTCCGCAGGGTTGGTCATGGCCCGCAGCGGCAGCCACAACTCAAGTGCTTCTCGAGCTTTTTTGCCGACCGGCAGCAGTCGGGTCTTGCTGCCCTTGCCGAGCACTTGAACCATACCGTCAGCCAGATCCAGCTGATCCAGATTGAGTCCGGTCAGTTCCGACAACCGCAAACCCGAGGAATAGAACAGCTCCAGGATTGCTTGATCCCGACGCGCCAGGAAATCATCCTCCACCGCGCCCTCAAGCAGTTGCAGCGCACGGTCGGTGTCGAGGGTTTTTGGCAGCCGTCGTTCGCCCTTGGGCGGCGCCAGGCCGTTGGCCGGGTCGTGGTCGCAGAGGCCTTCGCGGTTCAGATAGTGATAGAGCCCGCGCACCGCCGACAGCAGCCGCGCCAGGCTGCGTGAAGATTGGCCCTGTGAGTGCAGGCGAGCGATCAGGCTGCGCAGACGCTGGATGTCCAGGGCCGCCCAACTGCTGATGTTCTGTTTGACGCACCAGCCCAGCACTTTGTCGAGGTCACGGCGGTAGGCGTACAGCGTGTGAGGCGACACCTGCCGCTCACTGCGCAAGTGTTCGCAGTAAGCGTCCAGTTGCCGTTCCATCATCAGCGTACCGAGCGCAGGGAGGTGTTGACCCGTGGCAGCACGCGGCCCATGACTTCGGCGATGTAGCTGAGGAACAGCGTGCCCACCGAGCTCTTGTAGTGCTGCGGGTCACGGCTGGCGATGGCCAGGACGCCGTGGATGCCTTGGTAGCTGATGGCGACGACGGCGGTGGAACCGATCTGCTTGCGCTGTTCTTCGCCAAACAGGAAGTCCAGTTCGTGTTCACGCAGGCTGCCGCTGACGCTTTTGTCTTCCGAGAGCAAGCCGCCGATGGCTGTTTGCGCGTCGGCATGCGTGACCCAACGGCCGACCGGCATCGGGTTGTCACCCAGCAGGATCAGGCTGACGAAGGGCACCTGGAAGTCCTGGCGCAGACTGTCTTCGACACTGATCACCACATCTTCCAGGCTGGTGGCGTCCATCAGCGCGAGAATCAGGCGGCGGGTCTTGTCGAAGAGGCGGTCGTTGTCGCGGGCCACGTCCATCAAGTGCGAGAGGCGATGACGCAGCTCGATATTGCGGTCGCGCAGGATGCTCATCTGGCGTTCGACCAGCGAAATGGTGTCGCCGCGCTGGTGCGGAATGCGCAAGGTTGCGAGCAGTTCTTCATGTTCGACGAAGAAATCCGGATGAGCCTCCAGGTACGCGGCAATCGCCGCCGCCTCAAGGCTTTCGGAAGGGGATTCGTCGGGCTGTAGGGCGGGAACCTGGGGCTTATCTTTCATGGATTCGACTCTCTCAAAGACGCACTTGTCCTTCATAAACGCGCACTGCCGGGCCAGTCATCATGACCGGTTGGCCAGGGCCTGCCCATTCAATGGACAGACGCCCGCCGGGCAGGTCGATCAAAAGCGGCGAATCCATCCACCCCTGGCTGATCGCGGCCACTGCGGCAGCGCAGGCGCCGGTTCCGCAAGCCTGGGTTTCCCCGGTCCCGCGTTCCCAGACGCGCAGCTGCGCGCGGCTCCGGTCGATGACCTGGAGAAAACCGACATTGACCCGCGCCGGGAAGCGCGGATGGTTTTCGATTTTCGGCCCCAGTTCATGCACCGGTGCATTGTTGATGTCGCTGACCCGCAGCACGGCATGGGGGTTGCCCATGGACACGGCGGCCAGGTCGACCAGGGTGCCGTCGACGTCAACCTGATAGCTCGTGGCCTGCTCCGGTGCTTCAAATGGAATCTCGGCCGGCACCAGGCGCGGTGCGCCCATGTTGACACCGATCTGCCCGTCGCTGCGGATATCCAGTTCGATGATGCCGCTTTTGGTCTCGACGCGGATCTGCCGCTTCGCGGTGAGGCGCTTGTCGAGCACGAAGCGAGCGAAACAGCGCGCACCGTTGCCGCACTGTTCCACTTCGGAGCCGTCGGCGTTGAAGATCCGGTAGCGGAAATCCACGTCCGGGTTGCTGGGCGCTTCGACGATCAGCAACTGGTCGAAACCGATACCCGTATGCCGATCGCCCCATTGCTTGGCGTGTTTGGGCAGGATGTGCGCATGCTGGCTGACCAGGTCAAGGACCATGAAGTCATTGCCCAGGCCGTGCATCTTGGTAAAACGCAGCAGCATGGGTTTACTCCGGCAGCAGGCTTTCGCCAGCAAACAACTCGGCTACCGTCTCACGGCGACGCACTTCAAATGCCTGATCACCGTCCACCAACACTTCAGCGGCACGGCCGCGGGTGTTGTAGTTGGAACTCATGACAAACCCGTAGGCACCGGCCGAATGCACGGCCAGCAGGTCGCCTTCTTCCAGGGCCAACTCACGATCCTTGGCCAGGAAGTCGCCGGTCTCGCAGATCGGCCCGACGATGTCGTAGGCACGGGCAGCGGAAGTGCGCGGGCGCACGGCGGTGACGTCCATCCAGGCCTGGTACAGCGCCGGGCGGATCAGGTCGTTCATGGCCGCGTCGACGATGGCGAAGTCTTTGTGTTCGGTGTGCTTGAGGTACTCGACCTGGGTCAGCAGCACGCCGGCGTTGGCGACGATGAAGCGGCCCGGCTCGAACACCAGCGCCAGGTCACGACCGTCGAGACGCTCGCGCACGGCTTTGATGTAGTCGGCAGCCAATGGCGGCTCTTCATCGCGATAACGCACGCCCAAACCACCACCGAGATCGATGTGGCGCAGGTAAATGCCGCAGTCGCCGAGGCGGTCGACCAGGCCCAGCAGGCGGTCGAGGGCGTCGATGAAGGGTGGCAGGGTGGTCAGTTGCGAACCGATGTGGCAGTCGACACCGACCACTTCCAGGTTTGGCAGTTGGGCGGCGCGGATGTACACGTCTTCGGCGTCAGCGATGGCGATGCCGAACTTGTTCTCTTTAAGACCGGTGGAAATGTACGGGTGAGTGCCGGCGTCGACATCCGGGTTCACGCGCAGCGAGATCGGCGCGCGAACGCCCAGCTCGGCGGCGACCACTTGCAGGCGTTCCAGCTCATCGGTGGATTCGACGTTGAAGCAGTGCACGCCGACTTCCAGGGCACGACGCATGTCGTCACGGGTCTTGCCGACACCGGAGAAGACGATCTTGTCGGCGCTGCCGCCAGCGGCCAGTACGCGTTCCAGCTCGCCACGGGAGACGATGTCGAAACCGGCGCCCAAACGCGCCAGGACATTCAGAACGCCCAGGTTGGAGTTGGCCTTGACCGCAAAGCAGACCAGGTGCGGCATGCCGGCCAGCGCATCGGCGTAAGCCAGGTACTGGGCTTCGATGTGCGCACGGGAGTAGACGTAGGTCGGTGTGCCAAAGCGTTCGGCGATGGCGGACAGGGCAACACCTTCCGCGAACAGCTCGCCGTCACGGTAGTTAAAAGCGTCCATGGCGTTCCCTTATTGGTAGACGTCGTGCTTGTGTGCTTTCGACGGGCTCTTTTGCGAGGACTGAGCTTGCTCGGCAGGATCCTGGGAATCGTCAGGCAGGTACAGCGGGCCTTTTTGACCACAGGCCGATAATAAGCTGACAAAAGCGGCGAGCGAAGCGAGCGCAGCAAGGGAAGAGATCAGGCGCTTCATGGCGAAATCCTTGAAAATGCATTAATTGCGCCGGAGTATACCGGCCACCCGGCAGCTTGCCTATGCGACGGGGCTCCCGTCCGGCGGGGCTTGAACCGTAGCGCGGTAACTTATCCTGCGCCGTACGTGGATATTTCGTAACGCTATCGGGCCCTTGATCGTTATCCTTTGCAATCACCGGGGCTCGCCCGTATCTTGCGGCGCTTGAGCGTGAGTAGACACTTTTTGAGGTTCCCGCAATGAGTTTGACTGAAGCCCGTTTCCACGACCTGGTCGATGCCACCCAGCAGACGCTGGAAGATATTTTTGACGAGTGTGACCTGGATATCGATCTGGAGAGCTCGGCCGGTGTGCTCACCGTCAAGTTCGAAAACGGCAGCCAGTTGATCTTCAGTCGTCAGGAGCCGCTGCGGCAGCTGTGGCTGGCGGCCGTTTCCGGTGGTTTCCACTTCGATTACGACGAAGAGAGCGAGCGCTGGATGTGCGACAAGAGCGAAGAACAGCTGGGCGAAATGCTTGAGCGCATCGTCAAGCAGCAAGCTGACGCCGAGCTCGATTTCGAAGGTCTGTGAAATCGTGACCCAGCCTGCGCCCGTTCGTCCGCCAAAACCGCTCTACAGCAATGTCAGCCCGGCGGTGGCTTCGCCGTGCAGCGGTGTGTGTCGGCTGGATGAGCAGAAGGTCTGCCTTGGGTGTTTTCGCCATGTCGAAGACATCCGCGAATGGCGCTCGGCCGATGACGATCGGCGGCGGGTGATCTGCGCCCAGGCTGCACAGCGCAAACAGGTCGGCGGGGCCTGACTTGTATATTTATTGAGCTGTGATAGTGTCGAGAAACGCCTCAACCCATCGAGGCTCGTGAAAACCCCGCCTTTTTCTGGCGGGGTTTTGCTTTTTCTGTGCAGAAGAAAGGAGTCTGCCCAAATCATGACCGCACCTTCAATCACCCTTACCCGTCTGGACGTGCAACGTCTGGAACGCCTGATCGACAGCCTGGATGACACGCTGCCGGGCGTTATCGCGCTGCAAACCGAACTGGACCGCGCCGATACCCTGGTCGGTCACGATGAAGTACCCGCCGATGTCGTGACCATGAATTCCCGTGTGCATTGCCGCGAAGAAGGCAGCGGCAAGGACTATCACCTGACGCTGGTTTACCCCAAAGACGCCAATGCCGACGAAGGCAAGATTTCCATTCTGGCGCCAGTGGGCAGCGCGCTGCTCGGCCTTAAGGTTGGTCAGCACATCGACTGGCCGGCTCCGGGCGGCAAGACGCTCAAACTGACCCTGCTGGAAGTCGAATCGCAGCCGGCCGAGGGCGGCCACTTTCCGGAATAACCCCCTCAGACCTGCTCGAGCGCCTCGTTCAATGCGCGTTCCAGGTCAGCCTTGTAGCGCAAATACAAAATGCTTGAACTCTGACCATCACCGAGCAGGCCCGACAGATCCAGGTCGGTGATGTAGCAGCGATAGCGTTCGGTTTCACGGCGCTGCTCGACGATTTCCCGGGCGACCACGCTGAACAGTTGGTCGCCATGTTCCAGCTCTGAAAACTCCCGCTGATTGCAATACAACGTGACCTGCACCTGTCCCGGTGCGGCTTTGCCGACAATCGCCTGCACGTCGTAGAACGGTTTGTTGACCGGGGTTTGCGGCGCTGGCCGAGCTTCGACCCGACGCGCCCGCACGGGACCAGAGGGCAGCAGTTGGTAATACAAGGTGTCCAGGCTCAGCGGCTGGGCGACGTCCATCGGCAGCAAGGCGTCGCGCCGGTACTGGATCGATTGCAGGAAACGTTGCAGCGGCACCAGCAGGCTTTGCTCGTCGTGGTAGGGCAAGCGCTGCTGCCATAAGGCATTGAATTCATCCAGCACGTACAGATCGGCGTGGTATTCGTTGATCCGGTAGAACACCTGAATGCAATCGGGCTGGCCCATCGGCAGGACCAGCGCCAGATCGTGGTCTTCCAGTGCCATCGGGTCCAGGTGTAGCGGGCTGTAGCTTGGCCGCTCTTCGCCCAGGTAATCGACTAGCGCCGGCAGCGTGGCGAGGGCGACATGATTGACCTGGCCGGGCACCAGCTCCAGCACGTGGTAGTGCTGCTGGACCTGAATCAGGTAGCGATGATTGAGTTTGCTCAACAGCAGGTTCTGCGCGGTGTCGAGGATCTCTTCGACCCGCCGGGCAATAAACTGTGCGCGGTTGTGGCAGAAGCACCGAACCCGCAACGTGGGTTGTTGTAGCCCGCCGGGCAGGTTGTTGAGGTAATCACGCACGCAGTCGAGCAGCGCGTGAGGGCCGTCGAAGCGACTGACCAACACTTCGTTCCAGCTATTGAGCGTGACCTGATCCAGGGTCAGCACCAGGTTTTCCCGGACGCCGGCGTAACTGAGGGAATCGGTGCGCTCGGTGGTCATCAGGATGTTCAGGTCGCGGTGGTGCTTGAGTGGATCGACGCCGACGTTTACCAAAATCAGCACTTCGCTCGGCTCACTGGCGCGCAGTAACGGCTCTTCGGCGACGGTCGTCAGCGGCAGGACAATGCTCTGTTGCAGGCTGCCGAGCAGGTTGAACAGTTCGAACTCGCTCAGGTCGCTGCTGCCGGGATGCAAGGCCAGGCGGGTGCTGCTGTCGATCACGCCGTTGCGGTGGCACCAGGTCAGCAGTTCCAGCAATTGACGGCTGCGCTTGATCGGTGCGAAATGCTCCCATTCGAGGGCCGTCAGGCTGCCGTTGTACAAACCCCACTGAGTTTGACCCGATTCTTTTTTGTTCGGCGCATGCACCAGCGTGAGGGTGTCTTCGGCCAGATCCGGGGCGATGCCAGGGTTGATGAACTCGACCTTGTCGGCCTTGCGCTCGAAGGCCGCGTACAGCCGTCGCCCCAGCACGTTGAGGTCGCGCTTGTTGATCAGGCTGACGGTCTGTTCGTTGCGGGCGAACTGGGTCAGGAAGCGATAGCTGTAATTGAGCTCGTTGACCAAGGCCCTGCGTTCAGAGCCGACCTGACGGACTTTCCACTGGCTGCGGCTATCGAGCAGGGCCAGTTGACGATGATCCCACTGCCATTCGTGGGCCAGGCGTTTGAGCAACGAACGCTGCCAGCTCTGAGTGCGACTGTTGCTGCCGGTGAGTTTGCGATTGACCTTCAGGTACAACGCCCGGCGTACCAGCTCCAGGCGTTCCGGCTCGCCACGGGCGGTCAGGTATTCCTCGATGCGTCGGTAGACCACGACGTACGGGTCCAGCTCATCAAGGTCGAGCCGATTGGCAAACACCGCTTGCTTGAAGCGCAGGCTCAGGCAATGAACCTTGGGGTGTTCGCTGGCATAGACCTCGGTCAGCAGCAGTTTGAGTACCGATTTGTACGGCGACTCGATACCTTTGAACAACTGCCAGAGTCCGGCACCGATGTATTCGCCAGGCGGGATATAGGCCAGATGCCCCAGGTCCAGGGTTTCGTCGGCACGGATGAAGCGCTTGGACATCAGCGTGTGGGTGTAACGGTCGTAGCTCGCTTCTTCATAGACCGGCACCAGCCACCAGATGGGTGTGCGTCCGGCCAGCCAGATCGCGGTGCGATAAAACTCGTCCAGCAGCAGATAGTGCTGGGTGGTGCCGCAGTCTTCCGAACTCAGTTGCGTATCACGTTCGCCGCGTACGAAACGGGTCGGGTCGATCAGGAAGAAATGCGCCTCGGCGCCCTGGCTGGCGGCCCAGACTTCGAGGAGCTGGCATTTTTTGCGCAGCTCGGCGAGCTCGCTTTCGCTCAAGTCCGGCCCATGACAGACCCACACGTCCATGTCGCTCTGGTCGGCCTGGGCGAGGGTGCCGAGGCTGCCCATCAGGAACAGGCCGTGAATCGGTCGCGGCGGATTGCTGCCATGGCGGGGCTTATAGGAAAACGAGCGGGTCAGGCGCTGGGCTTCGGCGAGCGTGTTGGCGTCGGGTTCGTAATTCGACAGCCCGGCCGGCGTGCTGCCCGAAGCGTACCCCGGCAACAGCGGATGATTGACGTGGAAAAACAGCGGCAACAGGGTCAGCACCGCTTGCTGGCGGGTCGACAACCCTTCCATGGCGCGGGCCATACGGCCTTCGTTGAGCTTCAGAAACCGTGCGCGCAGCTGGCTGAGCACCTTGCGGTCGATTCCCTCGTCCAGATCGGGGCGGATTTCATGGTGGCGGGTCATGTCAGCTCAAACCGGCTCGCGGGGCTCAGACGTGGGTGTCTGCGGATGAGGGCAGTTTAGCGCCTCGGCTCCAGGACTTTTAAGCTGATTTTGTTTTTCTGGCGTCAGATTTTTATCGCGGGGCGACGGCAGGCAACAGGGCAAGTAACGAAATGTGCCCGCGGAAATCCCGTAGCAGGGGTTTCCGTGGGCGCTACGGTAATGCTCAGGCAGTTTCCCGGACGTTGAGAATGGTCAGAACGGTTTGCACATTTTGCGCTGCATCACGACCCAGGCTGGTCAGATAACCGCCATCGGGCTGAGTGATCAGTTCTTTGTCGAACAGGCGTTGGGCGGCGGCAATGGCTTTCGGGGCAGCGGTCTGATGAATTTTCAAACCTTCCTGGGAACTGTCCAGGTTGAAGAGTGCGAGGATTTCCAGTTCGGCAACCAACTCAGGGGTAAGCGACATAAGGACTCCAGACTTTCTAGGAATTGGACGACAGCGTCCCTAAGGTGATCCCACTCGGGCGGCATGTCCAGTGCTCGCAACAGGGTTTTTTCACCTTGGGAAGCATTCCCCGGTGGGTGGTGCGGCAGCGGGGTGGATACAGTGTAGTCAGGGTCTGAGAAACGGTTGTCTGAAATGAAAAAGATCGCAACCTTCGACAGGTGCGATCTTTGATTTTATTTCTTTTCCGGCGGCAACTCTGGCAATGCACGCAACGCAGCTTCGTACCATTCGGTGTTGAACGCGCGGTCTTCTTCGAGGATCGCGTCGATTTCCACCGCCAGAACGTGGGCCATCAGATTGAGGATTTCTTCACGCTCGTAACCCACCAGGGTCAGCTTGTTGAAGGTCGCCTTGGCGGCAGGCGGGTTGTCGCTTTCGATCTGGTTTTCGATGGCTTCGACCAGGGTGTTTTCGGCGAACTCTTCTTCGTCGATGTCGTCGTTGTTGATGCCGGGGGTTGGCTCGCTCATGGCAGGCTCCTCAAGTTAAGGCGGCCAGTTTACCTGCATTCAACGCTGTGATGCTGCTGGCAAGAAACGTCGCGGCGTTCTATAAAAGGCACCTGCCAACCCCGCACGGCCTGGAGGCTATGTGATGCTCAAGCTTTATGGATTCTCCGTCAGCAACTACTACAACATGGTCAAGCTGGCGCTGCTCGAGAAGGGACTGCCGTTTGAAGAGGTACTGTTTTACCCGGGGCCGAGCCCCGAGGCATTAGCCATCAGCCCGCGTGGGAAGATACCGGTGCTGGGCGTCGAACAGGGTTTCATCAACGAAACCAGTGTGATTCTCGAGTACCTCGAACAAAGCCAGAAGGGCACGCCGCTGTTGCCGAGCGATCCCTTTGAGCGGTCGCAGGTCCTGGCGCTGGCCAAGGAAATCGAGCTGTACATCGAATTGCCGGGGCGAGCCTGCTACGGCGAAGCATTTTTCGGCATGACGGTGCCGGATGCGATCAAGGACAAGACCAAAGCCGAGTTGCTGCTGGGGTTTGCCTCACTGGGCAGGCACGGCAAGTTCGCCCCTTATGTGGCAGGTGACAGCCTGAGCATTGCGGATTTGTATTTCCTCTACAGCGTGCCGCTGGCCTGTGCGGTGGCGCAGAAGCTGTTTGACCTGGATTTGCTGGCTGAGATGCCGGCGGCCAAGGCGCTGCTGGAGCATCTGGGGCAAAATCCGAATGTGCAGCGGATCGCAAAGGACAAGGAAGCGGCAATGCCAGCATTTTTGGCGATGGTCGCGTCCAAGAAGTAAGTTTTGTAGTGTTCTGAAGTCAGCCATCGCGAGCAAGCTCGCTCCCACAGGTTTCGCGCGGTCCTTGTGGGAGTGAGCCTGCTCGCGATGCTTTTTGACTGCCTTAGCGGCTGGCGAGCAATGCCTGGCCGCGAGCCACAGCCTTCTTGACCTGTGCCGGCGCAGTCCCGCCGATATGGTCACGGGCATTCACCGAGCCTTCCAACGTCAACACGGCGAACACATCCTGATCGATCTGGTCGCTGAACTTGCGCAGCTCTTCCAGGCTCATTTCCGCCAGGTCTTTACCGCTTTCCACGCCGTACTTCACGGCATGGCCAACGATTTCGTGGCAGTCACGGAACGGCAGACCGCGGCGAACCAGGTAGTCGGCCAGGTCGGTGGCGGTGGAGAAACCGCGCAGGGCTGCTTCACGCATCATCGCGTGCTTGGGTTTGATCGCCGGGATCATGTCGGCAAAGGCCCGCAGCGAGTCGCGCAATGTGTCGGCGGCGTCGAACAGCGGCTCTTTGTCTTCCTGGTTGTCCTTGTTGTAGGCCAGTGGCTGGCCTTTCATCAGGGTCAGCAGGCCCATCAGTGCGCCGAATACGCGACCGGTCTTGCCACGCACCAGCTCTGGAACGTCTGGGTTTTTCTTTTGCGGCATGATCGAGCTGCCGGTGCAGAAACGGTCCGGCAGATCGATGAACTGGAACTGCGCGCTGGTCCACAGCACCAGCTCTTCGGAGAAGCGCGACAGGTGCATCATCGCGATGCTCGCGGCCGAGCAGAACTCGATGGCGAAGTCACGATCGGACACGTTGTCCAGTGAGTTGCCGCCCACAGCGTCGAAGCCCAACAGTTGGGCGGTGAATTCGCGGTCGATCGGGTAGGTGGTGCCGGCCAGTGCGGCGCTGCCCAGCGGCATGCGGTTGGTACGTTTGCGGCAGTCGACCAGGCGCTCGTAGTCGCGGCTGAGCATTTCGAACCAGGCCAGCATGTGATGCCCGAAGGTCACCGGCTGCGCGGTTTGCAGGTGAGTGAAGCCCGGCATGATGCTGCCGGCTTCGCGCTCGGCCTGCTCCAGCAAGCCTTGTTGCAGGCGGGTGATTTCGCTCAGGATCAGGTCGATTTCGTCACGCAGCCACAGGCGGATGTCGGTGGCGACCTGGTCGTTACGGCTGCGGCCGGTGTGCAGCTTTTTACCGGTGACGCCGATGCGGTCGGTCAGACGCGCCTCGATGTTCATGTGCACGTCTTCGAGGTCGATGCGCCAGTCGAACTGGCCGGCCTCGATTTCACCCTGGATGGTCTTCAGGCCATCGGTGATGCTGTCGCGCTCGGCATCGGTCAGCACGCCGACCTTGGCCAGCATCGTGGCGTGAGCGATCGAACCCATGATGTCGTGGCGATACAGGCGCTGGTCGAAAGTGACGGAGGCGGTGAAGCGGGCGACGAAGGCGTCGACGGGTTCACTGAAGCGGCCGCCCCAGGACTGATTGGTCTTGTCAGTGCTCATGAATTCGCTCGTGTCGGCTGAAGAAAGATGGCGTAGAAAGCTGTCGCGGATAATAACAGGGTTGCCAATCCTGTCGCTGGCACTGGTCGATACGTTTTTTTCTCAGGCGGCGGTCCATACTCGAGTCAACGCCGAGGGGATTTGCGCAACGATATTTTTCAATTGAGCAATATCGTGCCGGCAACCGTCTACAGTTGGACAGTAGGACAGTAGGATCAGCGCACTTCCAGACGCTGCAGCTGACTATAAGAAGAGGGGGTGTTCATATTGTGTATCAACAAACCCTACGGCGATGCCTCGCTAACGCGGGCCTGGGCCGCCAAACGCATGACGGATGAAAATTTAGCCGTCGGACGGGCGGCACTTTTTGGCCCTCGCGCTAGTCTTAGCGTGGATCGCGGTGACGGACGTCACTTCACCTGTCTACGCTATCCTTGTGCGAGACTCACGCAGGAATCCAGCGCAATATGAATGTCCTGATCGTTGATGACGAACCCCTTGCCCGCGAGCGCCTGAGCCGAATGGTTGGCGAACTCGAGGGATACAGTGTCCTGGAGCCTAGCGCCACGAACGGCGATGAGGCGTTGGCACTGATCGACAGCCACAAACCGGATATCGTGCTGCTCGATATCGGCATGCCAGGCCTCGATGGCCTGCAAGTGGCTGCACGATTGTGCGAACGCGAAACCCCGCCCGCCGTGGTGTTTTGCACCGGGCCCGATGAATTTGCCGTGGAAGCCCTGCAGGCCAGCGCCGTGGGCTATCTGGTGAAGCCTGTGCGAACTGAACATTTACATGACGCATTGAAAAAAGCCGAGCGACCCAATCGTGTCCAGCTCGCTGCCTTGACCCGTCCCGCCGCCGAAAGTGGCAGCGGCCCGCGCAGCCACATCAGCGCCCGTACCCGTAAAGGTATCGAACTGATCCCGTTGGGTCAGGTGGTCTACTTCATTGCGGATCACAAATACGTGACCTTGCGCCACGAAGGTGGCGAAGTGCTGCTGGATGAGCCGCTCAAGGCCCTTGAAGATGAATTTGGCGACCGTTTCGTGCGAATCCACCGCAACGCGCTGGTCGCCCGCGAACGCATCGAACGTCTGCAGCGCACGCCTCTGGGGCATTTTCAGCTGTTCCTCAAAGGCTTGAACGGCGACGCCCTGATCGTCAGCCGACGGCATGTGGCCGGCGTGCGCAAGATGATGCAACAGCTTTAATCCGCCATTTACGGGCGGGTTTCATCCCGATTGCTGGACGTCTGAGGCCAGGGAGGCCACGCGTTTTCTGATACAAGTCAAAGTGGATTTGGCTGAGCTGTTATTATCCGCCGTATCTATTCAGTACGGATTGATCCATGTCCTCTCGCGAAATCCGCATCGCCACCCGTAAAAGTGCACTCGCCCTGTGGCAGGCCGAATACGTCAAAGCCCGTCTGGAAGAGGCCCATCCGGGTCTGCTCGTGACGTTGGTGCCCATGGTCAGTCGCGGTGACAAATTGCTCGACTCGCCACTGTCGAAAATCGGCGGCAAGGGCCTGTTCGTCAAAGAACTGGAAACCGCGCTGCTGGAAAACGAAGCCGACATCGCCGTGCACTCGATGAAAGACGTGCCGATGGACTTTCCTGAAGGCCTCGGCCTGTTTTGCATCTGCGAGCGAGAAGACCCGCGTGATGCCTTCGTTTCCAATACCTACGCCAGCCTGGACGAATTGCCGCAAGGCAGCATCGTCGGCACCTCCAGCCTGCGCCGTCAGGCCCAGTTGCTGACCCGTCGTCCGGACCTGGAAATTCGCTTCCTGCGCGGCAACGTCAACACGCGCCTGGCCAAGCTCGATGCCGGCGAATACGACGCCATTATCCTCGCCGCCGCCGGCCTGATTCGTCTCGGCTTTGAAGATCGCATCACCTCGGCCATCAGCGTCGACGACAGTCTGCCGGCCGGTGGCCAAGGCGCGGTGGGTATCGAATGCCGCAGCGTCGACAGCGAAATTCACGCGCTGTTGGCACCGCTGCATCACCAGGACACTGCGATCCGCGTGACCGCCGAACGTGCTCTCAACAAACATCTGAATGGTGGCTGCCAAGTGCCGATCGCCTGCTATGCCGTGCTTGAAGGCGAGCAGATCTGGTTGCGTGGTCTTGTCGGTGATCCGAACGGCGGTCTGCTGCTCAGCGCCGAGGCTCGTGCGCCACGCAGCGACGCCGAAGCCCTGGGCGTGCAAGTGGCTGAAGACCTGCTGAGTCAAGGCGCCAACGACATTCTGAAAGCAGTCTACGGCGAGGCAGGTCACGAGTGACGGGCTGGCGCCTGCTGCTGACGCGTCCCGCGGATGAGTCGGCGGCGCTGAGCAGTCTTTTGGCTGAAAAGGGGATTTTCAGCAGCAGTTTGCCGCTTTTGGAGATCGAGCCGATTCCTGTCTCTGACACAATGCGCGAGGTGATTCAGCGACTGGATCGCTATTGCGCGGTGATCGTGGTCAGCAAGCCTGCCGCCAGAATTGCTGTGGAACTGCTCGACCGGTATCGGCCGCAACCCCCTCGTTTGAAGTGGTTCAGCGTGGGCGCAGCCACCGCGCAGATCCTCGAGGATCGCGGGTTGGACATCAGCTTCCCGGTGGATGGCGATGACAGCGAAGCCTTGCTTGAACTTCCTCAGTTGCGCGAGGCAATCGCGCGGCCCGGTCCACGTGTGCTGATCATGCGCGGGGAGGGCGGGCGCGAGTTGCTGGCTGAGCGTTTGCGCGAGCTTGGTGCTAGTGTCGAGTATCTGGAGTTGTACCGCCGCGACCTGCCGCAGTACCCGCCGGCAGCGCTGCCTGACCGGATCGAAGCGGAACGCTTGAACGGGCTGGTGGTCAGCAGTGGACAGGGTTTTGAGCACCTGCATCAATTGGCCGGCGATGCCTGGCCGCAATTGGCGCGGTTGCCGTTGTTTGTTCCAAGCCCCCGGGTCGCCGAGCTGGCACGTGCCGCCGGGGCTCAAACAGTTGTGGATTGTCGTGGCGCCAGTGCCGCGGCTTTGCTGACGGCGTTACGGGAGCATCCCGGACCCGTTCTCTAATGCAAAGGATGGATACGTGAGCGAAACAGCCTTGCCTAAAGATGACGTCAAGCCAGTGCTCGATGCACCGGTTGAAGCACCGGTTGAAACCGGGCCACCTGCCGCAGTGCAGCGCCGAGGCAATGGGCTGGCAATCGTCGCGCTATTGCTGGGCGCCGCCGGTGTCGCCGTGGGCGGCTGGGGAGTCTGGCAGGTGCGTCACCTGCAAGCCAATACTCAACAGCAGTTGAGCCAGGTCCAGGCATTGAACGATCAGGCGCAGGATCTGAAGCTCAATGAACAACGCCTGACTGCTCGCCTGGAACAAATGCCTGCCGCCGCCGAGCTCGACGCGCGCAGTCGTTTGGTTACTCAACTTCAAGGCGATCAGCAACGCTTGAATCAACGCCTGGAAACGGTTCTCGGCGCCAGCCGCAAGGATTGGCGTCTGGCCGAGGCCGAGCACCTGCTGCGTCTGGCCAGCCTGCGTCTTTCCGCGTTGCAGGACATCAGCAGTGCCCAGGCTTTGGTGCAGGGCGCCGATGAAATTCTGCGCGAACAGAACGACCCGGGCTCTTTTGCCGCTCGCGAACAAGTGGCCAAAACGCTGGTGGCATTGCGTAGCACCCAACAGCCGGATCGCACCGGTCTGTTCCTGCGACTGGGAGCGCTGCGCAATCAGGTGATCAGCCTCACCGAGCTGGCACCCGAGTACAAGGACCGTGGTGAATCCCTGTTGGGTCTCACCGCCGATGGCGACGGCGCCAGTCGCTGGGCGCAATGGTGGGATCAGGTCTCGCGCTACATCCGCATCGACTTCAATGCCGACAAGAATGTGCGTCCGTTGCTGGCCGGGCAGAGCCTGAGCCAGGTGCGCCTGGCCCTGAGCCTGGCGCTGGAGCAGGCGCAATGGGCCGCGCTCAATGGCCAGGCCGCGGTTTATACCCAGGCGCTGGCGGAGGCGCGCGACGTGCTCAAAGGCAACTTCAACCCGGACAATCCTCAGAGCAAAGTGATGCTTGAGCAGGTTGGCGAGTTGAGCAAACAACCGGTCACCGTTGTCACGCCAGACCTGACCGGCACGCTGAGTGCGGTTCAGGGGTATCTGGAGCGGCGTAATGTCAACGCCGAGGACTCGATCAAACCGATGGCCAAACCTGCTGCGGACACCGCTCAGGAGGCGACGCCATGAAACGCCTCTATGTGATCGTGTTCCTGGTGATCGCTGCGGCTGCCGCGCTGGGGCTGGCGATTGCCGAGCATTCCGGTTACGTGCTGATCGCCTACAAAAGCTTCCGTTACGAATCGAGCCTGTGGGCAACCCTGGCGTTGGTCGCCGTGCTCTGGCTGGTGTTCTGGGGCATCAAGGCGTTGATCGAATTGGTGACGACCTCCAGCGGCGTGGTCAATCCCTGGTCGCGGCGCAATCGCAGTCGCCGGGTGCAGGTGGCGATTGAACACGGTCAGCTGGATCTGGCCGAAGGTCGCTGGGCCAGTGCGCAGCGCCATCTGCATCGGGCTGCGGAAGCCGAGCGCCAGCCGTTGCTTTACTACCTCGGCGCTGCCCGGGCCGCGAACGAACAAGGTCATTACGAGGAAAGCGACAACCTGCTGGAACGCGCTCTTGAGCGACAACCCCAGGCAGAGCTGGCGATTGCCCTCAGCCACGCTCAATTACAGACTGACCGCGGCGATACCGAAGGCGCCCTGGTGACCCTGCAAGCCATGCACGAGCGTCATCCCCATAACGTCCAGACCTTGCGCCAGTTGCAGCGCTTGCACCAACAGCGGGGCGACTGGTCGGCGGTGATTCGTCTGCTGCCGGAGCTGCGCAAGGACAAGGCCCTGCCACCGGCCGAGCTGGCCGAGCTGGAACGCCGGGCCTGGGGTGAGAACCTGTCCCTGGCGGCGCATCAGGAAGAAGACGGGACGGTCGGCTTGCAATCGCTTAATCGCGCCTGGCAGCAGCTGACCTCAGCGCAGCGTCAAGAGCCGCAACTGGTGCTCGCTTATGCCGAACAACTTCGGCAGCTGGGTGCTCAGGTCGAGGCCGAAGAGATCCTGCGCACGGCGCTCAAGCGCAACTACGACAGTCATCTGGCGCGCCTCTACGGACTCGTTCGCGGCAGCGATCCGGCACGTCAACTGCACACCGCCGAGAGTTGGCTCAAGGAACATCCGGCCGACCCAAGCCTGTTGCTGACCTTGGGGCGCTTGTGTCTGCAAAGCAGCCTTTGGGGCAAGGCCCGGGACTATCTGGAGAGCAGTCTGCGTGTGCAGCGCAACCCGGAAGCCTGCGCGGAGCTGGCGCGGCTGCTGGCGCAGCTGGGCGACACAGAACGCAGCAATCAGTTGTTCCAGGAGGGCTTGGGCTTGTTGGACGAGCGCTTGCTGGCGGCACCGTTGCCGGTTCCTGTTCACGCTTGAAGAGTGGACGACGGGTCGCTCGAAGGAGCGATCCCGTCGCCTGCAAACTGCCGGAATTTTACCTTTGTAGTCCGTCAACGGCAGATTCCTACAGAGGACTACACCTAATCCTCTCGTTCCTGTCGGGAATTCCCTACACTTCTGTTGAAGTGTCCCCGCTGGCCTGCCTTGAAAGGCTGCAGCGCTTTCCTCTACCGTAACCGCCTGTCTCTACTGTTACGGAAATGCCATGTCTTTGGCCTGCTCACGCTCCTTGTTTTTCATGGCTTTCATTGCAGGTGCCCTGGCCCTGGGCGTGTCCTATTACCTGGAATATGCGGTCGGCCTCAAGCCTTGCGGGTTGTGCCTGTTGCAGCGCTTTTGCCTCGCATTGCTCACAGGTATCTGCCTGGCGGCTTCGGTGCATGGGCCTGGCCGCTTCGGATCTTTCCTGTATTGGATGCTCGGGCTGTTTTGCAGTCTGGCGGGTACGGTCACGGCGTGGCGGCAGGTTTTGCTGCAGAGCGATCCAATGCATCAGCTGTTGACGTGCTCGCCCAATCTGGCAGTTCAGTACGAGGGTATGCCTTGGTTGTGTCAGGCCACGCAGATGTTTAAAGGGGAGGCCGAGTGCGCGGAGATTTCCTGGACACTGTTCGACCTGAGCATTCCTGAATGGAGTCTGCTGTTCTTCATGGCGATGACAATTCTGGGAATTTATCAGCTGCTGCGCGTTGTCTGGAAAGCCTGTCTGCGACCGCTCAGCGGCGGTTCGTCGCACCGGGCGCTGGCGGGTGATTAAACACTTGTATGAACTTTATCTCCTGCGTACCTTGAAGCCATTGTCGCGCGGGCATAATCTGGCCCGCACGTGTCATTGGAATTATGTTGCTCGAATGACGCTCTGCCTGGCCGATACTTGACCTTCAAGTGTGGCGACGGGTGTAGGGCAGCATGACCCACAAGGGAAGAGAGATCACCATGCTCGAAAGTTGTCAGAATGCTCAGGAACGTTGGGGTGGAGTGCATCTGCTGATCGATCGCTGGTTGCAGGAGCGTCACGAACTGGTTCGGGCCTATGATGCTCTCGGCGCCAAGCCTGAGGCGCTGGGTGAGAACCGCAAGCCGTTGCAGGAATTCTGCGGCGTGCTGGTCGATTACGTGTCTGCCGGGCACTTCGAGATCTACGAACAGCTGACCGGCGAAGCCAAAGCGTTTGGTGATACTCGCGGGCTCGAGTTGGCCGAGACCATCTACCCTCGTATCGATGTCATCACCGAGAAGCTGCTAGCGTTCAATGACCTGTGTGATGCAGGTCAATGCGTGGCAGAGAAATTCAAAGAGCTGGGTGGCCTGTTGCACGAACGCTTCGAACTGGAAGACTGCCTGATCGAAGTGCTGCACACCGCTCACAAGGAAGAGGATTCGGTTCAGGCTTGAACCTCCTTCCTGCAAGACCTCCAAAAACGGTGCGCTATGCGCGCCGTTTTTCGTTTCCGGTATTCAGCTTGTGGCACCGCGCAATTCGACTTCGAATACCAGCGGTGTGAACGGCGCAATCAGGTCGCCAGCACCCTCGGCGCCATAGGCTTCGGCCGATGGAATCACCAGACGCCATTTCGCACCGACCGGCATTTGCTGCAACGCGCTGCGCCATCCGCTGATCACGCTGTCGAGACTGAACCACTGCGGCTGACTGTTCTGATCGAACACCGTGCCGTCGGGAAGGCGACCGATATACAGCACCTGGACTTTGCCGTTGGGGCCAGCTTTGGCACCAGTGCCTGGCGTCAACTCCGTTAGCAATATTCCATCGGCCAGCTCACGAACGCCCGGTCTGGCTTTTTCCTTGGCGAGAAAAGCCTGCTCTTTTTCGAGGGCGATTTCACTTTGCGGCGTGCTCGGTTGCAAGGCGACCTGGGCTTCGTGCTCGGCAAGAATCTGTTCGATCTGCTCATCTTTCAGCGCCAGGGGTTTGCCTTGATAGGCTTGTTGCAAGCCTTCGATCAGCGCCTGAAGTTGCAGATCGGGAACCTCCTGGCGCAGGCGTTCGCCGAGGCTTGCGCCCAGGCTGTAAGAGAGATCATGAGTGTCATTTTCTTTGGTTTTTTCGGCGGCCTGGGCCACGGAAAAAAACACGCACAGTGATAAAAAAAGGTAGCGCGACATGGGCACTCTCCGACCTGAGATGCGGGGGATTATGCCAGTGTGAATGTGCTCTACGGTGAACTGGTTTTGCGCAGGCGCAGAAGAATTTCAATCCGTTGCAACGCAGCGCTTTGGATACTGTCAACATGCCCTAGCGGCGGTAGCAGCAGAGGTCTAGTATGAGCCGCACCCACGTCAGCCAGGAGGTAAACCATGTCGGCCACCAAGAAGCCTGTAAATACTCCGTTGCACTTACTCCAACAACTCTCGGGCAGCTTGCTCGAGCATCTGGAAAACGCTTGTTCCCAAGCCTTGGCTGATGCTGAAAAACTGCTCGCCAAACTCGAAAAGCAACGCGGAAAAGCGCAAGAAAAACTGCACAACTCCCGTACCAAATTGCAGGACGCTGCGGCGGCCGGCAAGGCCAAGGCACAAGCCAAAGCCAAGGGCGCGGTGAAGGAGCTTGAGGACCTGCTCGATGCCCTCAAGGATCGTCAATCCGAAACTCGCAGCTACATTCTGCAACTCAAGCGCGATGCTCAAGAAAGCCTGAAACTGGCCCAGGGCGTCGGTCGTGTACAAGAGGCTGTCGGCAAGGCGTTGTCCCTGCGTTCGGCCAAGCCTGCTGCGGCTCCTGCCAAGAAAGCCGCTGCCAAACCGGCTGCTGCAAAAGCACCCGTCAAGCCTGCCACCAAACCGGCCGCCAAAGCACCGGTGAAAGCCGCAGCAAAACCTGCCGCTAAACCTGCGGCAAAAAAACCAGTCGCTGCTAGCGCTGCAAAACCGGCTGCAAAACCGGCTGCTAAAACAGCCGCAGCAAAACCTGCCGCCAAGCCAGCCGCTGCCAAAACAGCTGCCGCTAAACCGACTGCAAGAACCGCTGCTGCTAAACCGGCGGTGGCGAAAACTGCAGCGGCGAAAGCAGCTGCCAAACCGGCCGCAAAACCAGTGGCTAGAACTGCCGCTGCGAAACCTGCTGCCAAGCCTGCCGCGAAATCAGTCGCTACTAAAACTGCTGCAAAACCAGCTGTAAAAGCTGTAGCCAAACCGGCTGCCAAAACTGCTGCTGCAAAACCTGCCGCAGCGAAACCAGCAGCCAAGCCAGCTGCAAAACCAGCAGTGAAAAAACCGGTTGCCGCCAAGCCGGCCGCCGCGCCAGTTGCCAGGCCAGCCAACCCGGCTCCGGCAGCAACGTCTGCTTTAGCAGCAGCCACCTCGACAGCCACGCCAGCGCCAACGCCGGCCGCCGCATCGATCGCAGCAACCACCCCAACCAGCGCTTCTTAAGTGCTGCTTACCGCGACGCGCAGCTGATGCAGCGCGTCGCGGTCCAGGTGGGCGGCGCCTGCCGTTACACCTTCCAGCCAGGCCGATAGATCGGTCGCCTCACCCTGCGGCCAACTCAGTGCCGATCGTTCCAGTCGCACCAACAGATGTCGCTCGGCTTCCAGTTCGAGTGCCTTCACTTGCTCGCGCAAAGCATTCAGTTCGCTATCGTCGGCGGCGGCGACTTTCCAATTCACCCGCAAGGCTCGCAGCGGGCGCACCACGTCTGCGTCCCACGGCTCGGCCACGCTACGCAGTTGCTGCAATCGGTGTTCGTTACAGGCGACGCCACGTTCTCCCAGCCACAGCCCGCAGAGCAGCAAGCACACATTGATACCCGCCGACTGCAATTTCAGGCAGGCGGGTTCAACGCCGGGACGGGCGTAAGTACTAAGGGAAAAGCTCCACAGGTCAGAGGACATAGTGCTACTCGCGCCAGTTGCGAGCGAAGCTGGTAGACTCCGCCGCCATTATGATTCGACTTCAGAACCTGACTTTACAGCGTGGCCCTCAACGTCTGCTAGAAGACGCCGAGCTGACCCTGCACGCCGGCCACAAAGCCGGCCTCATCGGTGCCAACGGCGCCGGCAAATCGAGCCTGTTCGCCTTGCTTCTGGGTGACCTGCACCCGGACTCGGGTGATTGCTTCCTGCCGGCGGACTGGCGCATCGCCCACATGCGCCAGGAGATCGACACCCTCGATCGGGTGGCGGTCGACTATGTGCTCGATGGCGACCTGCGCCTGCGCGAGGTGCAACGCGACCTCGCCGCAGCCGAAGCGGCCCATGACGGTACCGCTCAGGCCCGCCTGCACTCGGAACTCGACAGCGCCGACGGTTACACCGCCGATGCCCGGGCCCGAAAGCTGCTGGCCGGCCTTGGGTTCACCAATGAACAGATGGATCGCCAGGTAGGAGATTTCTCTGGTGGTTGGCGGATGCGTCTGAACCTGGCGCAGGCTTTGATGTGCCCTTCGGACTTGTTGTTGCTCGACGAACCGACCAACCACTTGGACCTCGACGCCATCATCTGGCTCGAAGAATGGCTCAAAAGCTACCCTGGCACCTTGATGCTGATTTCCCACGACCGGGACTTCCTCGATGCCGTGGTCGATCACGTGGCCCACGTCGATCAGCGCAAGATCACCCTGTATCGCGGTGGTTACAGCGCCTTCGAACGCGCCCGTGCCGAACGTCTGGCCCAGCAACAGCAGGCTTACGAGAAGCAGCAGGCGCAACGTGCGCACATGGAAAGCTACATTGCCCGCTTCAAGGCCCAGGCCACCAAGGCCCGTCAGGCCCAGAGCCGGATCAAGGCGCTGGAGCGGATGGAAGAGCTGTCCGCCGCCCACGTCGATTCGCCATTCGATTTCGTTTTCCGCGAATCAGTGAAAATCTCCAGCCCGTTGATTGACCTCTCCGACGCCCGACTGGGTTACGGCGAGCGGGCCGTGCTGGAGAAGGTCAAGCTGCAACTGACCCCCGGTGCGCGGATCGGTTTGCTGGGCCCGAACGGTGCCGGTAAATCGACCCTGATCAAAAACCTTGCCGGTGAACTCGAGCCGTTGTCCGGCCGCCTGACCCGTGGCGAGAACACCGTCGTCGGCTACTTCGCCCAGCATCAACTGGACTCACTCGACTCCAAAGCCAGCCCGTTGCTGCACATGCAGCGCCTGGCGCCGACCGAGCGCGAGCAGACGCTGCGCGACTTCCTCGGTGGTTTCGACTTCCGCGGCGCGCGAATCGATGAGCCGGTGCTGAACTTCTCCGGTGGCGAAAAGGCTCGTCTGGCGCTGGCGTTGATCGCCTGGGGCCGGCCGAACCTGCTGCTGCTCGACGAACCGACCAACCACCTGGACCTGGAAATGCGCCTCGCGCTGACCATGGCCCTTCAGGAATTCAGCGGCGCGGTACTGGTGGTCTCCCACGATCGCCATTTGCTCAAAAGCACCACCGACAATTTTTATCTGGTGGCGGACGGCAAGGTCGAGGAATTCGACGGCGACCTGGAAGACTACACCCGTTGGCTGGTGGACTACCGCCAGCGCAACGCCCCGGTCAGCAATACGCCGGTCAATCCGGACAAGACCGACAAGAAAGCCCAGCGCCAGGCGGCGGCCGCGTTGCGTCAGCAACTGGCGCCGCACAAGCGTGAGGCTGACAAGCTCGAAGCCGAGCTGGGCAAGCTGCACGAGAAACTGGCGAGGATCGATACCAGCCTCGGCGACAGCGACATTTACGAGCCCGCGCGCAAGAACGACTTGCGTGATCTGCTGGCCGAACAGGCCAAGCTGAAGGTCCGTGAAGCCGAGCTGGAAGAAGCCTGGATGGAAGCGCTGGAATTGCTTGAAAGCATGCAGGCGGAGCTGGAGGCGCTGTCCTGATGGAAGCCTTCACGCTGCCGCTGCCGGCTGTGTGGGGCGAGCCAATCTGGTTCGTCGTGCAAATCCTGCTGATCCTGTTGGCGGGTTACTTCGCTCAACGCTTCGTCGCTAAGTGCCTGACTCGCCTGGGTGAGCGCTACCCGTTTCCACCACAGCTGCTGATGCCGCTGCGCGGTGGTCTGCGCTGGCTGATCATGGGCAGCGCGCTGATCTTCGTGCTGGAGCGCCTCGGGGTGTCGGCGACGGTGCTCTGGACCGCGTTGTCCGGGTTTGTCGCGGTAGCGGCAGTGGCGTTCTTCGCCATGTGGAGCGTGCTCTCGAATCTCTTGTGCGCAATCCTGATCTTCACCGTGGGCCCGTTCCGCCTCGGCGACGTGGTCGAATTGGTGGACACCACCGACAAGCCCGGCGTCAAAGGCCGGGTGGTGGCGATCAATCTGCTCTATACCACGCTGATCGAAGCTGAAGAACTCGGCACCGGCAGCGCCATGGTGCAAGTGCCCAACAGCCTGTTCTTCCAGCGCTCGGTTCGACGCTGGCGCGGCAGCGATGTATTCCCTTCCAGCGGTTTCGAAAAGTAGCCTGAATGCCGATCACGCTGGTCGGCAGCTGTTCTGTCCTGCAAAAAATCGGTAGTCATCGGCCCAAAGCCGCATTAGCTTAGACGTCTGTCACGAGTCTGAGTCGAGGTGTGCGATGGTGCTTCAAACATGGCTGGCGTTTTTTGCCGCCTGCTGGGTGATCAGTCTGTCTCCCGGTGCCGGCGCCATTGCGTCGATGTCCAGCGGTCTGCGATACGGTTTCTGGCGCGGTTATTGGAACGCCCTGGGCCTGCAACTGGGTCTGGCGTTACAGATTGCGATTGTCGCCGCCGGTGTTGGTGCAATCCTCGCGGCGTCGGCCTCCGCTTTCTACGCGATCAAATGGTTTGGCGTGGCCTATCTGGTTTACCTGGCGGTCAAGCAATGGCGCGCGCTGCCCCATGACATGAGCGACGACGCGGCCGTCCGGCAAATCGGCAAGCCGATGGCGCTGGTGTTCCGGGGTTTCCTGGTGAACGTCAGCAACCCCAAGGCGTTGGTGTTCATGCTCGCGGTGCTGCCGCAATTCATTGATCCGCATGCACCGCTGGTGGCGCAGTACCTGATCCTCGGTGTGACCATGATCTGCGTCGACCTGATCGTCATGGCCGGTTACACCGGGCTTGCATCGAAGGTGTTGCGGATGTTGCGCACGCCCAAGCAGCAGAGACGCATGAACCGCACCTTTGCCGGGCTGTTCATCGGTGCGGCGGCGTTCATGGCGACATTGCGTAAAGCCGTGGTTTAAACACACTCAGGTGCAAAAAAGGCGACCCTCGAGGTCGCCTTTTTCATGTCCGGAACCGCACAGAACCAGCAGCGCATGCGAACAAAGCTTGAGTGAAAGTCATTGGAAGTGAACAATGTGTTACTTCGTATTACCAATTGAGATTCATTCATGACTGCCCCGTCCCGTTTCCTGGCCTGGCTGATGTTGCCGTTGTTTGCCCTGTGCAGTTTCAACCTGCTGGCCGACACCGTGGAAGGCGCGCCGCAAGCGCTGCATTTGCTCGATTACATCGGTGCGGATTACCCGGAAACGGTGCAAGCGGGTAAGGTCATTAATGAGTCCGAATACCAACAGCAGCTGGACTCCATCAAGGCGCTGCAAGGCTTGATCGCCGCGATGCCGGCCAAATCGGAAAAAGCCGGGCTGGAGCAGGGCGTCAGCACGCTGCGCAACGCGATCACTGCGCGTCAGGACGGCGCGGACGTCGGCCGTCAGGCACGGCAACTCGGCGCCAAGCTGGCGGTGACCTATGAAGTCAGCCAGGCGCCGATCATTACGCCGGATCCGACCCGTGGTGCGCCGTTGTACGCTCAGCATTGTTCGGTGTGCCACGGCGACGCGGGTGCCGGGGATGGCCCGGCGGGTGTTGGTCTGACACCGCCACCGTCCAATCTGCGTGATGCGGCGCGGCTGGATCACCTGAGCCTCTACGCGATCTACAGCACCCTGGGCCTCGGTGTCGAAGGCACCGACATGCCGGCTTTCGCCGATCAGCTGGATGATCGTCAGCGGTGGGACCTGGCGACCTACATCGCCAGCTTCAGCGCCGATCCGGCGGCTGCAAAATCCGAAAAGACCTACAACATCGCCGACCTGGCCCGTCAGACTCCCGCAGAAGTGCAGGTTGCCGAGGGGTCGCAAGCGACGGCGACCTTCCGTGCGCAGCGAGCGCAACCGCTGCAGGTCAAGCGTGGTCCGGCACAGTTGCTCGACTACACTGCCGCAACGCTGGACAAGAGCATCGCCGCTTACCGTGCCGGTGATCACGATCAGGCTTATGACCTGTCGGTGGCGGCTTATCTGGAGGGTTTCGAACTGGTCGAAAGTTCTCTGGATAACGTCGATGCCAACGTGCGTAAAGACACTGAAAAATCGCTGATGGCTTACCGTCAGTCGTTGCAGGACGGTTTGCCGGTGGCCCAGGTTCAGGAACGACTGGATGCGGCCAAGACCAAGTTGAAGACGTCTGCCGGTCTGCTGGGCAGCGATGGCTTGAGTTGGTCCCTGAGCTACATCTCCGGTTTGTTGATTCTGTTGCGCGAAGGTCTGGAAGCGATTCTGGTGCTCGCGGCGATTCTCGCGTTCCTGCGCAATACCGGCCAGCAATCGGCGGTGCGCAGTGTCAACGTCGGCTGGGGTCTGGCGTTGCTGGCCGGTCTCGGGACTTGGGCGCTGGCGGCGTACGTGATCGATGTCAGCGGTTCGCAGCGCGAATTGCTGGAAGGTGCGACGGCGTTGTTTGCCGCCGTCATGGTGCTTTGGCTCGGCGTGTGGATGCACGATCGTCGTCACGCGGCGGCCTGGCAGGATTACATCAAGAGCAACCTGGTGGGCGGCGGCGGGCGTTTCGGGTTTGCGACGTTGGCGTTCTTCTCGGTGTATCGCGAGCTGTTTGAAGTGATTCTGTTCTACGAGACCTTGTGGCTGCAGGCAGGTCCGGCGGGCCATAACGCGGTGCTCGCTGGCGGTGCGACGGCGTTGGTGGTGTTGGTCGGTCTGGCTTGGGTGATTCTGCGTGGCTCGGCGAAGCTGCCGCTGTCGTTGTTTTTCAGTATCAACGCCGGTCTGTTGTGCGCGTTGTCGGTGGTGTTTGCCGGGCACGGCGTGAAGGCGTTGCAGGAAGCCGGGATTTTCGGCACCCGGCCGGTGCCGTTCTTTGACTTCGACTGGCTGGGGATCCACGCTGATGCGTATTCGCTGAGTGCGCAGGCGGTGGCGATTATCGCGATCATCGTGCTGTATAGCCGTAGTCGGCTGGCTGAGAAGCGGCGGGTGCCGGTTTCCTGAATCGAGTGATCCTCAAGAGGTAAAAACATGCGTGTGTGGATCGATGCCGACGCCTGCCCTCGGGCGGCCAAGGATCTGGTGGTGAAGTTCGCCCTCAAGCGCCAGTTCGAAGTGGTGCTGGTGGCCGGTCAGCCGCAGATCAAACCGGGTTTGGCCCTGGTGAAGTTGATCGTGGTGCCAAGCGGTCCGGATGCCGCCGACGACTACCTGGTGGAATACGCGGTCCCCGGCGAATTGGTGATCTGCAGCGATGTGCCGCTGGCCGACCGTCTGGTGAAAAAGGGCGTTGCGGCGCTGGATCCACGGGGCAAAGAGTTCGATGCGCAGAACATGGGCGATCGGTTGGCGGTGCGTAACCTGTTTACCGACTTGCGTGAACAGGGGCAGATGAGCGGTGGCCCAGCGCCGTTTGGCGAGCGTGAGAAGCAGGCGTTTGCCAATGCGCTGGACCGGATCCTCACGCGGCTTTCCCGCAAGTCTTAAGCATGACGGTGATCCCTGTGGGAGCGAGCCTGCTCGCGATGGGGTCGGCACATTCAACATTGATGTCGACGGTCAGACCGCTATCGCGAGCAAGCTCGCTCCCACATTTGAACAGTGTCAGGCGTCGTTTTCGTGGGTGAGTTCGAGGACGCGGTCGACCAGTTTGTTGATACCTGACGCCGCTTCGCTGATCGATTGCGCCAGCATGTACGCCGGGGTGCTGACCAGTTTGCGTGCTTTGTCTTCAACGATGTCAGTTACCGCGCAGTCTGCGTGGGTAGCGCCCATCTTGTTCATGGCGGCGGCAGTATCGGCGTCGTTGCCGATGGTGCAGGTCACGCCCGGTCCATAGATCTTCGCCGCGAGCGCCGGCGAGATGCAGATCAGCCCGACTGGTTTGCCGGCCTCGGCAAAGGCTTCAGCCAGCGCCAGGACTTCCGGTTGTACGGTGCAGCCGGCGCCTTCGACGGCGAAGTTCGACAGGTTCTTGGCCGCCCCGAAACCGCCTGGAACGATCAGCGCATCGAAGTCTTCCACGTCCGCTTCGCGGATATCCTTGATGTTGCCTCGGGCGATCCGCGCCGACTCCACCAGTACGTTGCGCGACTCGGGCATTTCTTCGCCGGTCAGGTGATTGATCACGTGCAGCTGCGCGATGTTCGGTGCGAAACACTGCACCTGAGCACCCCGCTGGTCCAGACGCAGCAGGGTGATCACGCTTTCGTGGATCTCGGCGCCGTCGTACACGCCACAGCCGGATAGGATCACTGCAATTTTTTTGCTCATGGGCTTTTCTCCAGATTCATGGCGTTAAATGTCCACTAATTTGTCACTCGTTGCCATAGGGTTAATTCGCGGCTACACCTAGGATCTGTCCTCAAGATTCCGATCAGGGCGCGTCATGGACTTCATTCTGTATGCGGTGCCGTTTTTCTTTGTGTTGATTGCCGTCGAACTGCTGGCTGACCGTTGGCGCGGAGTGAGCAATTATCGCGTGGCTGACGTGATCAACAGCATGAGCACCGGCGTGCTGTCGACCACCACCGGCCTGTTGACCAAAGGCGTCGGCCTGGTGACGTATGCGTTTGCCCTCAAGCACCTGGCGCTGTTCGAACTCTCGGCTGACAGCGTTTGGGTCTGGGTTTTCGCCTTTGTGCTCTACGACTTCTGCTACTACTGGCTGCATCGCATGGGCCACGAACGCAACATCCTCTGGGCGGCGCATTCGGTGCATCACCAGAGCGAGGATTACAACCTGTCCACGGCGCTACGCCAGACCAGTACCGGCTTCCTGTTGAGCTGGATCTTCTACCTGCCGATGGCCGTGCTCGGCGTGCCGCTGCTGGTGTTCATCAGCGTCGCCTCGCTGAACTTGCTGTACCAATTCTGGGTGCATACCAAACACATTCCCAAGCTCGGCTGGTTCGAGTGGTTCTTCGTCACGCCGTCCAATCATCGGGCTCACCATGCACAGAACGCTCTCTACATGGATCGCAACTACGGCGGGGTGTTCATTATTTGGGACCGTCTATTCGGCTCGTTCCAGGAAGAAGACGACAACGAACCGGTGATTTTCGGCGTGACCACGCCGCTGGCGAGCTGGAATCCGTTGTGGGCGAACGTGCAGTTCTACGCGCAGCTGTGGGATGACGCGCGGCGTGCACAAAGCAAATGGGACAAGCTGCGCATCTGGTTCATGCGCACCGGCTGGCGGCCGGCGGACGTGGCGGCCAAGTACCCGATGAACAAGCCAGACCTGAGTCAGTTCCGTAAATTCGAGGTAGCGCTGGACGGGCGTCAGCAGCTTTACGTCGTGTTGCAGTTCTGCGTCTACATCGCGCTGGGCAGCTACTTGATGAACCTGGAGCAGAGTTTGCCAACCGCCGCGCTGGTACTCGGCTGGAGTGCCGTGGCACTGGGTTTGTTTACGTTGGGCGTGGCCCTGGAGAATCGCCCGTGGGCGCTGAAGCTGGAACTGCTGCGCCTGGCGTCGAACGTGCCGCTGGTGTGGCTGGCACCGGTCGTTGGGCTGTGGCCGGCCAGCGCGGCAGGCTGGGTCGGCCTGCTGAGTTACAGCCTGCTCAGTGGTATCGGTCTCTACTGTTGCAGAAACCGTTTCACTCGACTGGCGTCTTAGTCTCGACAGATTTGGCCCGTTCAGCCTGCTCGTCGGCGTAGATCTTCTTCGCCAGACGGGCGTTCTTGAGGCGACGGCGCAACCATAGGCAAAAGCCCAGTATCAGCAGGGCGCCGAGCACCCACAGCTCGTACTTCTTGACGCTGCCGAGCAGGCCTTCGAGCACCGCGCCGAAGTGATAGGCAGCGGCAGCCAGCGCAGCGGCCCAGATCGCGGCACCAATCCCGTTGAGCAGCAGATAACGTCCCGGCGGATAGCCCGACAAGCCGATCGCCACCGGCATCACCGTGCGCAGGCCATAGACAAACCGGAAGCTCAACACCCAGATGTCCGGGTGCTTGCGGATATGTTCCAGCGCCCGATCGCCCATCATCTGCCAGCGCGGTTTGCGCGCCAGCAACTTGCGGCCGTGCTTGCGCCCCAGGAAATACCACAGCTGATCGCCGGCATAACTGCCGAGGAACGCCACGATCATGACCACTTTGAGGTCCATGTATCCGCGGAACGCGAGGAAGCCTGCGAGCACCAGAATGGTTTCGCCTTCGAAAAACGTGCCGAGAAAGAGGGCGAAGTAGCCGAATTCCTGAAGAAATTGTTGGAGCATTGTCTGGATGCTGGCGAAATGAACGCGCAGCCTAACCCTTCGGGAACATTCATGAAAGTGTCCAAATGTGTCTCGACGTGAACATTTCCTACAAGGACAATGGAATGCGACTACCTGTCACAGGGGTGCACACAACTGTAATACCTTCGTCATAATGGCCGCTTATAACTGTCACGCTCGCCCGCCAGCGCGGGCTCAGGAGTCTGCCGTGAGCTTTACCCCCGCCAACCGTCTGTTTCCAGCAACCCGCCTGCGTCGCAATCGCCGTGATGATTTTTCGCGTCGACTGGTCCGTGAAAACGTTCTGACCGTCGACGATCTGATCCTGCCGGTGTTCGTGCTGGACGGTGAAAACCGTCGCGAAGCGGTGGCGTCGATGCCAGGCGTCGAGCGCCTGACCATCGATCTGTTGCTTGAAGAAGCGGCCAAGTGGGTCGAGCTGGGGATTCCGGCGCTGGCGCTGTTCCCGGTGACGCCGCCGGAGCTCAAGTCTCTGGACGCCGCCGAAGCCTGGAACCCGAACGGGATTGCCCAGCGCGCCACTCGCGCATTGCGGGCGCAATTCCCTGAGCTGGGTGTGATCACCGACGTTGCCCTGGACCCGTTCACCACCCATGGTCAGGACGGTATCCTCGACGAAGAAGGCTACGTGCAGAACGACATCACCGTCGACGCACTGGTCAAGCAGGCGCTGTCCCACGCCGAAGCCGGCGCTCAGGTGGTGGCCCCGTCGGACATGATGGACGGTCGCATCCAGGCGATCCGCGAAGCGCTGGAACTGGCCGATCACGTCAACGTGCGGATCATGGCCTACTCGGCGAAGTACGCCAGCGCCTATTACGGCCCGTTCCGCGATGCGGTCGGTTCGGCGCTGAACCTGGGCAAGGCCAACAAGGCCTCCTATCAGATGGACCCGGCCAACAGCAACGAAGCCCTGCACGAAGTGGCGGCGGACTTGTCAGAAGGCGCGGACATGGTCATGGTCAAGCCAGGCATGCCGTATCTGGACATCCTCTACCGGGTCAAAGAAGAATTTAAAGTGCCGACCTTTGTTTATCAGGTCAGCGGTGAATATGCCATGCACATGGCGGCGATCCAGAATGGCTGGTTGAGCGAAGGGGTTATCCTCGAATCCCTGACCGCTTTTAAACGTGCAGGCGCTGATGGCATCCTGACTTACTTTGCCGTCCGCGCTGCTCAATTGTTACGAGAGCAAAAATAGCCCTCCCAGGAACATTCGATGAATACCGAAGTACTCACTGAAGTTGCCGTAAAAGACGCTCAACCTGTGGTGGAGCAAATCGCCGAAACCCCGCCGGAACTGGAGCCTGCTCCTCCCGCGGCGGTGGCCGAGCCCGCAATAGCGGCGCCAGCGATTGCCATTCCCGGCCTGGATGACAGCAGCCTGTACATCCATCGCGAGCTCTCGCAACTGCAGTTCAACATCCGCGTGCTGGAGCAGGCGCTGGATGAGTCCTACCCGTTGCTGGAGCGGCTGAAGTTTCTGCTGATCTTCTCCAGCAACCTGGACGAGTTCTTCGAGATTCGCGTGGCCGGCCTGAAGAAGCAGATCACCTTCGCCCGTGAACAGGCCGGCGCCGATGGCCTGCAACCGCACCAGGCCCTGGCCCGCATCAGCGAACTGGTACACGGTCACGTCGACCGTCAGTACGCGATCCTCAACGACATCCTGTTGCCGGAACTGGAAAAGCATCAGGTCCGCTTCATCCGCCGGCGTCACTGGACCACCAAGATCAAAACCTGGGTGCGTCGCTATTTCCGCGACGAGATCGCGCCGATCATTACCCCGATCGGCCTCGATCCGACGCACCCGTTCCCGTTGCTGGTGAACAAGAGCCTGAACTTCATCGTCGAGCTCGAAGGTATCGATGCCTTCGGCCGCGATTCCGGTCTGGCGATCATCCCGGCGCCACGTCTGCTGCCGCGGGTCATCAAGTTGCCGGAAGAAGTGGGCGGCTCGGGCGACAACTACGTGTTCCTGTCGTCGATGATCCACGCGCACGCCGATGACCTGTTCCAGGGCATGAAGGTCAAGGGCTGCTACCAGTTCCGTCTGACCCGAAACGCCGACCTCGCCGTCGACACCGAAGATGTAGAAGACCTGGCCCGCGCCCTGCGCGGCGAGTTGTTCTCCCGTCGCTACGGTGACGCGGTGCGCCTGGAAGTCGCCGACACGTGCCCGAAACACCTGTCCGACTACTTGCTCAAGCAGTTCAACCTGCACGAGACCGAGCTGTATCAGGTCAACGGTCCGGTCAACCTGACTCGCCTGTTCAGCATCACCGGTCTGGACAGCCAGCGAGCGCTGCAATACACGCCGTTCACCCCGCAGATCCCGAAACTGCTGCAGAACAGCGAGAACATTTTCAGCGTGATCAGCAAGCAGGACATCCTGTTGCTGCACCCGTTCGAGTCATTCACCCCGGTGGTAGACCTGCTGCGCCAGGCTGCCAAGGACCCGCATGTATTGGCGGTCCGTCAGACCCTGTACCGCTCCGGCGCCAACTCGGAAATCGTCGATGCGCTGGTCGATGCGGCGCGTAACGGCAAGGAAGTCACTGCGGTGATCGAGTTGCGTGCGCGGTTCGACGAAGAGTCCAACCTGCAACTGGCCAGCCGTCTGCAAGCGGCCGGTGCGGTGGTGATTTACGGCGTGGTCGGCTTCAAGACCCACGCCAAGATGATGCTGATCTTGCGTCGCGAGGCCGGCGAGATTGTCCGTTACGCCCACTTGGGGACCGGCAACTACCACGCGGCCAACGCCCGTCTGTACACCGACTACAGCTTGCTGACCTCGGATGACGCCTTGTGCGAAGACGTCGGCAAACTGTTCAGCCAGCTGATCGGCATGGGTAAGACCCTGCGCATGAAGAAGCTGCTGCACGCGCCGTTCACGCTGAAGAAGGGCATGCTCGACATGATTGCCCGCGAAACCCAGTTCGCCCTCGACGGCAAACCGGCGCACATCATCGCCAAGTTCAACTCGCTGACCGATCCGAAGATCATCCGCGCGCTGTACAAGGCCAGTCAGTCCGGGGTGCGTATCGATCTGGTGGTGCGCGGCATGTGCTGCCTGCGTCCGGGCATTGCCGGGGTTTCGCACAACATCCACGTACGCTCGATCATCGGGCGCTTCCTGGAGCACACCCGGGTCTTCTACTTCCTCAATGGCGGCGAAGAGCAGATGTTCCTGTCCAGCGCCGACTGGATGGAGCGCAACCTCGACAAACGCGTCGAGACTTGCTTCCCGGTCGAGGGCAAGAAGCTGATCTTGCGGGTCAAGAAAGAGCTGGAGCTTTATCTCACCGATAACACCCACAGCTGGAGCTTGCAGGCGGACGGTCGTTACATCCGCAACACGCCGACCGGCAACCAGAACCCGCGTAGCGCGCAGGCAACACTGCTGGAACGTTTGGGCAGCCCGATTCTGGCCGTTCGTTAACGCGCAAAACCTGTGGGAGCTGCGTCGTCTGCTGAATCGCGGACATAAAAAAGGCCTTCCGAAGAAGGCCTTTTTCAATTTCAGCGAACGTTAAGCACGAAGCCGACGCGGGTCAGCCATTCCGCCTCCAGGCCGAAGTCGGCCTGGGTCAGCTGGTTTTCGTCCAGCCAGTTTTCCGGGAACAACACATCCAGGCTGTCGCCATTGGCCTGTAGCACGACCTGAGGCATTTCCTGGGTGCCGCGGATGTGATGAAACAGAATCGCAAAGCGCAGCAGCACGCACAGGCGAATCAGCTTGATGCCTTCGTCGCCAAAATCGGCAAACCTGTCCCGGGGAATATTACGGCGGTGCCCACGTACCAGCAGCGCGAGCATCAGCTGGTCTTCGCGGGAGAACCCGGCCAGGTCCGAGTGCTCGATCAGGTAGGAACCGTGCTTGTGGTACTGATAGTGCGCGATGTCCAGGCCCACTTCATGGACCTTGGCCGCCCAGCCCAGCAGTTCGCGCCAGACGCCGTCATCCAGATCCCAATCTTCGGCGACTTGATCGAAGGCATGCAACGCCTTGCGCTCTACCCGCGCCGCTTGTTCCAGATCGACGTGATAACGCTCCATCAACGAGCTGAGGGTGCGCTCACGGACGTCTTCGTGATGATGACGGCCCAACAGATCATAGAGCACGCCTTCACGCAGGGCGCCTTCACAGTGGTCCATGCGTTGCAGCTCGAGGGAGTCGAAGATCGCTTCGAGGATCGCCAGACCCGCCGGGAAAATCGCCCGGCGGTCAGGCTTGATGCCTTCGAAGTCAATCTTCTCGACGTCGCCAAGTTTGATCAGCTTGCGCTTGAGCCAGGCCAGGCCTTGGGCGTTGACTTCGCCCGTGCCATGACCACCGGCTTTCAGCGCCAGGCCGATGGCGCGAATGGTGCCCGAGGAGCCGATGGCTTCATCCCAGGTCAGGCGGTGCAGGGCGTGTTCGATGCTCATGATCTCCAGCCGCGCCGCCGTGTACGCCTGGGCGTAGCGGGCCGGGGTGATCTTGCCGTCCTTGAAATAGCGCTGGGTGTAGCTGACGCAGCCCATTTGCAGGCTTTCGCGCAGCAGCGGTTCGAAGCGCTGGCCAATGATGAATTCGGTACTGCCGCCGCCGATGTCGGCCACCAGGCGTTTGCCCGGGGTGTCGGCGAGGGTGTGGGAAACGCCGAGGTAGATCAGGCGCGCTTCTTCACGGCCGGAGATGACTTCCACCGGGTGGCCGAGAATTTCTTCAGCGCGGCGGATAAATTCGCCACGGTTACGGGCTTCACGCAAGGCGTTGGTGCCGACGATCCGCACGGCGCCGGTTGGCATACCGCTGATCAGTTGGGCGAAACGCTTCAGGCAATCGAGCCCGCGTTGCATGGATTCTTCACTGAGCTGACGCTCATCGTCGATGCCGGCCGCCAGCTGAACCTTCTCCCCGAGTCGTTCGAGAATACGGATTTCGCCGTTCTGGGCCTTGGCCACGACCATGTGAAAGCTGTTGGAGCCCAGATCGATTGCGGCGATCAGGGACAGATTCTTGGCTTGGGATTGCGGCATGGTCAGGGGGTCTCGGTCGATAACCTCGACATCGTGCCACGATCAAACGCTGCCGCCAACGCGTAGAAGCTGCCGAAGGCTGCGATCTTTAACTGCGGGGCACCTGCGCCGCGGCTGATGGCCTCTTCGCGAGCAAGCCCGCTCCCACATTTAACCGAGTCCCTCAGCAGAACGCGGTCAACTGTGGGAGCGGGCTTGCTCGCGAAGGCGGTCTCTACGGCGCTGAAGAGCTTTCAGCCCGCCGCTTCCACTGTCCCGATAAAATTCGCCAGCTCCGCCGTTTGCGGATTCACGAACAACACCTTCGGATCCCCTACCTCATGCACCTTGCCCTGATGCATAAACACCAACTTATCCCCAACCTCCCGGGCAAAGCGCATCTCATGGGTGACCATAATCAACGTCATCCCTTCCTTGGCCAGTTGCCGGACCACGCTCAGCACTTCATTGACCAATTCCGGGTCCAGCGCCGAGGTAATCTCATCGCACAGCAAGACCTTCGGCGACATCGCCAGCGCCCGGGCAATCGCCACCCGCTGTTGCTGCCCGCCAGACAATCGATCCGGAAAGGCATCGAACTTTTCCCCTAGCCCGACCCGTTCCAACATCTCCCGCGCCAGTTCGGCCGCTTTGGCTTTCGGCACTTTCTGTACCACTTGCGGCGCGAGCATCACGTTCTCGCCGACCGTCAGGTGCGGGAACAGGTTGAACTGCTGAAACACCATCCCGACTTTCTGTCGCAAGCTGCGCAGATCGGCACGGGCGGCATCGAGGTATTCGCCGTCGACTTCGATCACGCCGTCGTTGATCGATTCCAGACCATTGAGGGTGCGCAGCAACGTGGATTTGCCCGAGCCGCTGCGACCGATGATCGCCACGACCTGGCCTTCCTCGACACTCAGGTCGATGCCTTTGAGTACATGGTGGTCGCCGTAATATTTATGCAGGGCCGAGATTCTAAGCAGAGGCATGCAGTCTCCTTTCCAGGTAGCGGGCACTGAGGGACAAGGGGTAGCAGAGCAGGAAGTAACCGAGGGCCACGAGGCCGTAGACCATGAACGGTTCGAAGGTTGCGTTGGCGAGCATGCCGCCGGTCTTGGTCAGTTCGGTGAAGCCGATGATCGAGGTGACGGCGGTGCCTTTGACCACTTGCACCGAGAAACCCACGGTCGGTGCCACGGCGATCCGCAGGGCTTGCGGCAGGATCACGTAACGCAGTTGCTCCAGAGGATTGAGCGCCAGGCTCGACGAGGCTTCCCACTGGCCGTTGGGAATCGATTCGACGCAACCACGCCAGATCTCCGCCAGGTAGGCGCTGGTGAACAGCGTCAGGGCAATCGCGGCGGCCATCCACGGCGAAATCTCAACCCCCGCCAACGCCACACCGAAGAACACCAGAAACAGCTGCATCAACAGCGGCGTGCCCTGGAACAGTTCGATATAGGTGCGGGCGAAGCTGCGCGGCAGGGATTTTTTCGAGATCCGCATGACCATGATCAGCAAGCCGATCAGTCCGCCACCGATAAACGCCACCAGCGACAGCGCCAGGGTCCATTGCAGGCCGGTGAGCAGGTTGCGTACGACGTCCCAGAAGGTGAAATCGCTCATTGGCTGCTCCGGGCTATGTAGCGGCGACCAATCCAGTTCAGCAATTGGCGGATCATTAGCGCCATGCACAGGTAGACCAGCGTGGTCAGGGCGTAGGTTTCAAAGGCGCGGAAGTTGCGCGACTGAATGAAATTGGCGGCGAAGCTCAGCTCTTCGGTGGCGATCTGCGAGCAGACTGCCGAACCCAGCATCACGATGATGATCTGGCTGCTCAATGCCGGCCAAACCTTGCCCAGCGCCGGCAGCAGCACCACGTGGCGAAAGGCTTCGAAACGGGTCATCGCCAACGCGGCGGCGGCTTCCAGCTGTCCTCGAGGGATTGCTTGAATGCCGGCGCGGATGATCTCGGTGGAATAGGCGCCGAGGTTGATCACCATCGCCAGCACCGCGGCCTGCCATTCCGAAATCTGCACACCCAGTGACGGCAGGCCGAAGAAGATGAAAAACAACTGCACCAGAAACGGCGTGTTGCGGATCAACTCGACGTAGACCCCAAAAATGCCGGCGAACGGACGGATGTTCCACGCTCGCACCAGCGCCCCGACGATGCCCAGACCTACCCCGAGCACTGCGCCGATGGCCGTCAGTTCAAGGGTGAACAGCGCACCGCGCAGCAGCAGGTCGGTGTTTTGCACCACCGGTATGAAATCGAACTGATAAGCCATGTTCAGTCTCCGCAACGACGATCAGAGATCGGCTGGCAGCGGCTCTTTGAGCCAGGTCTGGGAGTTCTTCTCCAGCGCGCCGTCGGTCTTGGCGGTGGCGAGGATCTGATTGACCTTGTCCAGCAGCGCCGGCTCGTTTTTGTTCACGCCGACGTAGACCGGCGAATCCTTGAGCTTCACTTTCAGCGCCGGAATGCGTTTCGGGTTGCGCTCGCTGATGGTCACCATCACCACGTTGCCGCTGGCGATCAGATCGACTTGCCCGGCGAGGTAAGCGGCGATGGTCGAGTTGTTGTCTTCGAAGCGCTTGATGGTCACGCCTTCGGGCGCGACTTTGGTCAGCTCGATGTCTTCGATGGCACCACGGGTGACGCTGATGGTTTTGCCCTTGAGGTCGTCCAGGCCTTTGATACTGGCGTCTGGCGGACCGAACACGGCAAGGTAGAACGGTGCGTAGGCACGGGAGAAGTCGATGACCTTCTCGCGCTCGGGGTTCTTGCCGAGGCTGGAGATCACCAGATCGACCTTGCCGGTGGTCAGGAACGGAATGCGGTTGGTGCTGTTGACCGGCGTCAGTTCGAGTTTGACCTTGAGTTGGTCGGCCAGCAGCTTGGCGGTGTCGATATCGAGACCGCGCGGTTTCATGTCCGGGCCGACCGAGCCGAACGGCGGGAAGTCCTGAGGCACGGCAACCTTGAGGACGCCGCGCTTGACCACATCCTCCAGACCGTCGGCGTGGGCGGGCGCCTGGCTCAGCATCAGGCTGGCAAACAGGGCGGCGAGGAGGGCGCTGTAACGCTGGGTCATGGCAAATCTCCGAATCGGCGAGAAGTGAATTCTGCGGATCGACAGAGCACGGGCCGTGCCAATATCGGGTTTTGGGGGCGCAAGGCCACGGTTTTGCTGGTGTCGCTCGGTCTTACTGGTCTGAACAGTTGGGCAGCGTTTCGCACCCCGATAGCGCATCCATGAAAGTCTCCGAACCCCCATGGGGCACGACTTGCCGGGCGTCGCGAATAGCTTTACAACTAACCGCTCATTGGCCTGGTTCGTCTGAAAAACCATGAACTCGATCTCTCGCGCCGTACCTGAAGTGGCGCTGCAAGCCATCCGTAAACTGATCACCGAACAGGGCTTCGGGCCTGGGGATGCCTTGCCCTCGCAACGGGATTTGGCGGTGCAATTGGGGGTCAGTCGGGCGTCGCTGCGCGAAGCGTTGTCGTCATTGAGTGCGTTGGGGGTGATCAGCATCCAGCCGGGCAAAGGCGTGTTCGTGCAGTCGCCGGTTGATTTGCCGCGAGGTGATGCGGGGCTGAGTTGGCCGTTCGCAGCCCAGGCCTCGCCGCTGGACATCTTTCAGTTGCGCTATGCCCTGGAAGGCTTTGCAGCCGGTTTGGCGGCGGTGACCCTGAGTACTCACGAGCTCGATACACTGGAAGATAACGTCGCCGCCATGCGCATCGAATTGAAGGCCGGCGACTTCGAGGCCGCGGCGAGACTGGATTTCGAGTTTCATCGACGCATCCTGCTGGCGAGCGGCAATCAGGCGATGCTGAGCATCCTGACGGCCAGCGCCGACATTTTTCTAGAGAGCCAGAAACTACCGTTCATCCGGGCGGAGCGGGCCATGGAAACCTGGCAGGAACACCGCAAAATCCTCCGCGCACTGGCCCGGCGGGCGTCCGGCGCGGCACAGAAAGCCATGCAGGAGCATGTGCGCAATGCAGCACTGCGCACAGGAATTGCCTTCGTCGCTCCCGCCACCTCGTGACTTGGGCTATACCCAAACTCATGCGGCACCATAGCGAGACTCAATCATCTGCACCTTCCTGAACGAAGGAAGGGCAGCTATGATGGGCCACGTTTTTTTGCTTACAACCTGGAGACTTCCATGAGCAGCGATCTTATTAAACACGTCACCGACGCTAGCTTCGACGTCGACGTCCTCAAGGCCGAAGGCGCTGTACTGGTCGACTACTGGGCTGAATGGTGCGGCCCTTGCAAAATGATCGCTCCTGTTCTGGACGAAATTGCTGAAACCTACAAAGGCAAGCTGACCGTTGCCAAACTGAACATCGACGAAAACCAGGAAACCCCGGCCAAGCACGGCGTGCGTGGTATCCCGACTCTGATGCTGTTCAAGAACGGCAACGTTGAAGCGACCAAGGTCGGCGCACTGTCGAAGTCGCAACTGGCTGCTTTCCTTGACGCCAACATCTAAGCGTCGTTTAAAGTGTCATCAAAAAGGCCCCGCACATTGCGGGGCCTTTTCGTTATTGAGGGCTAGACGCTCCGAAACTCAGGTGGTACATTCGGCCCCGCACTGGTTTCTCCACTGCCCCCTGCTAGCCGTCGCCGACGCACTCCTTTTCGAATAAGTACGCGATCCTGTCGCCTTCTCTGCGGCGCGGCCTCATTAAGCCAAAAGCTTAATTTCCCCCCCTCCATAAATGATTACGTCATTCCTATATGAATCTGACTGAACTCAAGCAAAAGCCGATTACCGAACTGCTCGAATTGGCCGAACAGATGGGCATAGAAAATATGGCCCGTTCGCGCAAGCAGGACGTGATTTTCTCCCTGCTCAAAAAGCACGCTAAAAGCGGCGAGGAAATCTCCGGTGATGGCGTGCTGGAGATTCTCCAGGACGGCTTCGGCTTCCTTCGCTCCGCTGACGCTTCCTATCTCGCCGGCCCAGACGATATCTACGTCTCGCCGAGTCAGATCCGTCGCTTCAACTTGCGCACCGGTGACACCATCGTTGGCAAGATCCGTCCTCCAAAGGAAGGCGAGCGTTATTTCGCGCTGCTCAAGGTCGACACGATCAACTACGATCGTCCCGAGAACGCGAAAAACAAGATTCTCTTCGAGAACCTGACCCCGCTGTTCCCGACCGTGCGCATGAAGATGGAAGCCGGCAACGGTTCCACCGAAGACTTGACCGGTCGTGTCATCGACCTGTGCGCCCCGATCGGCAAAGGCCAGCGCGGTCTGATCGTTGCACCGCCGAAAGCCGGTAAAACCATCATGCTGCAGAACATCGCAGCCAACATCGCACGTAACAATCCTGAAGTTCATCTGATCGTATTGCTGATCGACGAACGTCCGGAAGAAGTGACCGAAATGCAGCGCACCGTGCGCGGCGAAGTGGTTGCCTCGACGTTCGATGAGCCGCCAACCCGCCACGTGCAGGTTGCCGAAATGGTGATCGAGAAGGCCAAGCGCCTGGTCGAACACAAGAAGGACGTGGTGATCCTGCTCGACTCCATCACCCGTCTGGCTCGCGCCTACAACACCGTGATCCCGAGCTCCGGCAAAGTGCTCACCGGTGGTGTCGATGCCCACGCCCTGGAGAAACCGAAACGTTTCTTCGGCGCCGCGCGGAACATCGAAGAAGGCGGTTCGCTGACCATCATCGCCACCGCGCTGGTTGAAACCGGCTCGAAGATGGACGAAGTGATCTACGAGGAATTCAAAGGCACGGGCAACATGGAACTGCCGCTGGATCGTCGTATCGCTGAAAAGCGCGTCTTCCCGGCCATCAACATCAACCGTTCCGGTACCCGCCGCGAAGAGTTGCTGACAGCCGACGACGAGTTGCAACGCATGTGGATCCTTCGCAAGCTGCTGCACCCGATGGACGAAATCGCTGCCATCGAGTTCCTGGTCGACAAGTTGAAAACGACCAAGACCAACGATGAGTTCTTCCTGTCGATGAAACGCAAGTAAGTCGAACGGGCCAAAAAGCCGGGGAAACCCGGCTTTTTGCTATCTGATTTTTGATCAACCGGCAGTTCGTGGTTCTGAATAGAGGGGTTCGGCGCTAAACTGCCACCCCCGAACGGCACGGCCAACACGAGGCTCACGCATGCAGTATCGCGACTTGCGCGACTTTATCAGCGGTCTGGAAAAGCGCGGCGAACTCAAGCGCATCCAGGTTCCGGTGTCCCCAGTGCTCGAAATGACCGAGGTCTGCGACCGCACCCTGCGTGCCAAAGGTCCGGCCCTGCTTTTCGAAAAGCCCACGGGTTATGACATCCCGGTGCTCGGCAACCTGTTCGGCACCCCTGAGCGCGTGGCGCTGGGCATGGGCGCAGAAGCGGTCAGCGAATTGCGCGAGATCGGCAAGTTGCTGGCGTTCCTCAAGGAACCCGAGCCGCCGAAAGGCCTGAAGGATGCCTGGTCCAAGCTGCCGATCTTCCGCAAGATCATCGCCATGGCTCCGAAAGTCGTCAAAGACGCGGTGTGCCAGGAAGTGGTCATCGAAGGCGACGACGTCGACCTCGCGATGCTGCCGGTGCAGACCTGCTGGCCGGGCGACGTCGGCCCGCTGATCACCTGGGGCCTGACCGTCACCAAAGGGCCGAACAAGGATCGCCAGAACCTCGGCATCTACCGTCAACAAGTGATCGGCCGCAACAAGGTCATCATGCGCTGGCTGAGCCATCGTGGCGGCGCGCTGGATTACCGCGAGTGGTGCGAGAAGCATCCTGGCCAGCCGTTCCCGGTGTCCGTGGCGCTGGGTGCTGACCCGGCGACCATTCTTGGCGCTGTAACGCCTGTGCCGGACAGTCTTTCCGAATATGCTTTCGCCGGCCTGTTGCGCGGCAACCGCACCGAGCTGGTGAAGTGCCGTGGCAACGACTTGCAGGTCCCGGCGACCGCCGAGATCATCCTTGAAGGCGTGATCCATCCGGGCGAAATGGCCGACGAAGGCCCGTACGGCGACCACACCGGTTACTACAACGAAGTCGACAGCTTCCCGGTGTTCACCGTCGAGCGCATCACCCACCGGATCAAACCGATTTATCACAGCACCTACACCGGCCGTCCACCGGATGAGCCGGCGATTCTTGGTGTGGCGCTGAACGAAGTGTTCGTGCCGATCCTGCAGAAGCAGTTCCCGGAGATCACCGACTTCTACCTGCCGCCTGAAGGCTGCTCGTACCGCATGGCCATCGTGACCATGAAGAAGTCGTATCCCGGCCATGCCAAGCGGGTAATGCTCGGTGTCTGGTCGTTTTTGCGACAGTTCATGTACACCAAGTTCGTTATCGTCACTGACGACGACATCAACGCACGCGACTGGAACGACGTGATCTGGGCCATCACCACGCGCATGGACCCCAAGCGCGACACGGTGATGATCGACAACACGCCGATCGACTACCTGGACTTCGCCTCGCCGGTTTCCGGCCTGGGTTCGAAGATGGGGCTCGATGCCACGCATAAATGGCCAGGCGAAACCACTCGCGAGTGGGGCCGGGTGATCGTCAAGGACGAAGCCGTTACCCAGCGGATCGATGCCATCTGGAATCAGTTAGGAATAGATTGATGCGTGTAACCTTGCAGCCCTCCGGAGCAGTGCTACAGATTCTGCCCGGCGAGCGGATTCTCGATGGCGCGCGGCGTCTGGGCTATGAATGCCCGCAAAGCTGTCGAAACGGCAATTGCCACGTGTGCGCGGCATTGCTGGTGGAAGGGCGGGTCGAACAGGAAGGCGGTGTGCGCGACCATGGCGAGTTCTACACTTGCATTGCAGAGCCGCTGGAAGACTGCATCGTGCTGTGGGATGGCGTGCTCGCGCTGGGAGAATTGCCGGTGCGCAGCTTGTCGTGTCAGGTCATTGAATGCAGGGACGTCGGCGGCGATACCTGGCGTGTGCGTCTGCGAGCGCCGGCCGGTAAGCCGCCGCGTTATCACGCCGGTCAGTACTTGATGATCGAGCGCGAGAATGGTGAGAAATCCGCGTTCTCCCTGGCCTCGGCACCGCATGGCGGGCGTGATCTGGAAATCCATGTGCTGGCGCGCGAAAGCAGTGCGCTGAGCCTGATCGACCAGTTGCAACGCAACCCGATGGTGCGGATCGAAATGCCATTCGGCGACACCCATCTGGCGGAACTGCCGGACGGTCCTCTGGTGCTGATTGCCGCAGGCACCGGCATGGGCCAGATCCATAGCCTGATCGAACATTGCCGCGCCAAGGGCTTCAAACATCCGGTGCATCTGTATTGGGGTGTGCGTCGTCCTGAAGATTTTTATGCCATCGAACATTGGGATGAATGGCTGAAACTGCCCAATCTATTCCTGCATAAAGTCGTCAGCGATCAATGCGGCTGGCAGGGGCGCTGCGGGATGCTGCATGAGGCGGTGTGTGAGGACTTCCCGGATCTGAAACCCTTGCATGTCTACGCCAGCGGCTCTCCGGCCATGGTCTACGGCACGCTGGATGCTTTGGTCGAAGCGGGGATGGACGCTCATCAAATGCGCGCAGATGTGTTTGCGTACGCGCCGCGATCGTAGGTGGGCGAACCGTTCTAGAAGCGCACCCCGGTCGTCACCATGACGGCATTGAAGCCGAGCAACACCAGCTCGGCTGCCAACGGTCCGTAGTGTGCACCGACTGAAGGAATGATCACCGGCGCGACGCCGAAGTGATTCAGGGGGATCTTGTCCTTAGACTTGCCGCTGTAACCTTGTAGCAAACCACCGCTCAGTTTGAAGTACACGGGATAGTCGGTGCTCTCGTAGCGTTTGCCCGCATACGCATAAAATGAACGCTGGCTGAACGAGTTGCGAAAAGTTGCGCCACCAAACAACCAGCCGGACGCTTGCTCACGCTCAAGGCCGATGAGGTCCTGATTGTTATTGTGGTCGGAGTCGTAGGAGTAGTGTTTGGTATAGACGCTGGTCTGCAAATACCAGGAGCCCGTGTCTTTCTCGGAGGTATCTTCTGCCCGCGACTGCTGCGCCATAAGCACCAGCAGTAATCCGTAAATCCATGGTTTTTTCATTGCTCAGGCCTGTAAGGCAGTTTGGCTTGCGCCTGTGGGTGGCCGTTATACGCGATACATACTGCAACGGACAGGCGGGAAAACTGAAGGATGTGTAGGAAGTTTCTCCTGCTTGGGCTTTATCCTGGACGCGCTAATGCTTATGTTTATTTCGTTCTGGTATTTAAGAATTTTTCTAAATGATATTAGGGTATATGGGCAGGCCTACAGCTTCGGCATTTGATTGCTTATGGCTGCGCCGGCAGGTCGACCGTCTCTTAGCACTTTTCGTTTTAGTATTACTGCTATATGTTCTATGACGTGAATGTTGCTTATATTTTGTAATGATTGCAGGGCCGAAATTTCATCGCCATGAGTGCCATTGAATCTGCTTTTTTGAATCTGGCTTACCCTCCGCAGCTCGATCTGGGGCCGCAGCTCACGCACGAACAATTGCTCAGCTCAATGCAGTCGACGATGGCGCGCCACAAGGGCGGGCCGGTGTGGCTGTTCGCTTACGGTTCGCTGATCTGGCGTCCTGAATGTGCGGCGGTGGAGCGAGTGCGTGGTCGTGTGCATGGCTACCATCGCGGTTTGTATTTGTGGTCCCACGAACATCGCGGCACACCGGAAGTACCTGGGCTGGTATTCGGCCTGGATCGCGGTGGTTCTTGCAGCGGCTTCGCCTATCGCTTGCCTGAAGAACAACTTGAAGCCTCTCTTTACGCACTTTGGCAGCGCGAAATGCCATTTCCGTCCTATCGCCCACACTGGCTCAACTGCCGTCTTGAAGACGGAAGTCAGGTTCAGGCTTTGGGGTTTGTATTGGAGCGGCATCTGCCCAGCTATGCGGGCAACTTGCCGGATCACGTGCTGAGCCACGTGTTCGAAAACGCTTGCGGGCGTTACGGCACTACTCGCGATTATGTCGAGCAGACCGCCCACGCCCTGCGTAGCCACGCCATGCCAGACCGGAATCTGGAGGCGCGGCTCAAGCGCTGCAAATCAAAGGCCGATCAGGCGATTGCTTCGCGGCTCTGACTGGCGACGTTTTTGTGGCCCAGTGTGGGCGCGAGGAACGCCATCGCCAGCAGGCAGGCAACGACCAACAGAATGAAACCCCCATCCCAGCCGAAATAGTCCACGGTGTAACCCATCAAAGCACTGGCCGCGACGGAACCACCCAGATAGCCGAACAGACCGGTAAAGCCTGCGGCAGTACCGGCGGCTTTCTTCGGCACCAACTCCAGCGCCTGCAAGCCGACCAGCATCACCGGGCCGTAGATCAGGAAGCCGATGGCGAACAGCGAAATCATGTCGATCATCGGGTTGCCCGGCGGATTCAGCCAGTACACGATCGTCGCAACGGTCACCAACGCCATGAACACCATGCCGGTCAGGCCACGGTTGCCACGGAAGATTTTGTCCGACATCCAGCCGCACAACAGCGTGCCCGGAATACCGGCCCACTCGTACAGGAAGTAAGCCCACGAAGTCTTGTCGAAATCGAAGTGCTTGACCTCTTTGAGGTAGGTCGGCGCCCAGTCGAGGATGCCGTAGCGCAGCAGGTAGACGAAGACGTTGGCCAGGGCGATGAACCAGAGCATTTTGTTGCGCAGCACGTATTTGACGAAGATGTCCTTGGCGCTGAATTCCTCTTCGTGGCTGGCGTCGTAGCCGTCCGGGTAATCGTTTTTGTATTTCTCGATTGGCGGTAGGCCGGTCGATTGCGGTGTATCACGCATCACAATGAAGGCAAACACGGCGACCAGAAGCGCCACGGCGGCAGGTACGTAGAACTTGCTGTGCCAGTCGTTGAACCAGCCCATGCCGAGAATCGCCAGTGGGCCGATCAAACCGCCGCCCACGTTATGTGCGGTGTTCCACACCGACACCACCTGACCGCGTTCTTTCTGCGACCACCAATGCACCATGGTCCGCCCGCTCGGCGGCCAGCCCATGCCTTGCGCCCAGCCGTTGATGAACAACAGGATGAACATCATGGTCACGCTGGACGTTGCCCAAGGTGCGAAACCGAACACGAACATGACCCCGGCGGAAACTACCAGGCCAAAGGGCAGGAAGTAACGCGGGTTGGAGCGGTCGGACACGATGCCCATCAAAAACTTGGACAGACCGTAGGCGATTGCAATCGCCGACATGGCCACGCCCAGTTGACCCTTTGTGTAGCCTTGGGCAATCAGGTCCGGGAACGCCAGGGTGAAGTTCTTGCGCAGCAGGTAGTAACCCGCATACCCAATGAATATCCCGGCGAAGATCTGCCAGCGAAGGCGTTTGTACGTGTCATCAATTTTTTCGTCAGGCAATGGAGCCTGATGTGCGGCAGGACGAAAGAAAGCAAACATTCAAGAGCTCCAGATTTCTTGTTTTGACTGCGGATGCGAATGTTACAGTTTCGTTACCGAAAATAGCACCGGTTCGCATCGGCCAAATAGCGGAAATGCTGGAGATTGCATGTTCTTTTATGAACATGTCGCTCAGGTATAAATGTAGGGCGTTGTGGGAAACGTTACTGGCAGGTCTTCATGCCGCATTTCGGTCCAGGATAGGACGAGGCTTTGGGAAATGTCCTTCGTTTGAATGGGAAGTCGTGGCGTTCTGTTCCCGGTCGTCGAGCCTTAACCTTTACGCAGCTGCCAGCTGCCAGCTCTGGCGTTTCGGTTGTGAAGGGGAGGGGTTATGCGGTGGTTTGTGTGTGTGCTTTTGTTGGTTGTGACGGTCGGTGTTCGGGCCGAGGAAGTGTTTCTGATCCCGGAAAACAATCCCAAGCCGATTTACCCAAGGGCGCTTTTCAGGGCCGGAATAACGGGTGAAGTTCGAGTCAGGTTCACTGCCAATGCCGATGGTTCGGTCAGCAAGGTGAGCATTCTGCAAAGCGATCATCCTGATCTGGTCGAAGCGACCCAGAAGGCGATAGCGCAGTGGCGCTTTAAACCGTGGACAGCAGGAGGCGACAAACCCGCTTCACAGGAAGTGACTGCGCCGATGGTTTTCAGACTGGATCTGGACACGCCCATTCATACCAACCAGTGGCTCAAACAATTGAGATGTCGTGACCTCAACGAGGCGCTGGTCGATTTTCCGGAGTATGCGTGGGTTGATTCAAAAGTGTTTGATTACACTCGCGCCTATCTATCGAACGTGATTTATACGACGCAGTTGCAGAATGAGCAGCGTCTGGCCTTGATTGCCAAACTGAATAAGCGCGTACCGAAAATCGTCAGGGATTGCCGGGCGAGCCCTGTGCGCAAATACATGAGTTTGCTGCCGGAGGATATTCGGAAGTTACTTTAGGTCAAGTTTTGAAGCCCCACCGTCACCGATGGTGGGGCTGATGTTTAGAGCGTTTTACTCTGGTTTGAAGCCGGGTTTACCGTTTGCTTTACGCCATTCTTTGATTTCTTCGAGCGCGCCTTCTGGACTATCTTCGCGCCCTATCGGGCGAGTTAAAACCAGCCGTTTCCTTGGGTGTTCGGTGATTTTCTCAAAATGCCGCATCCGCTTAACCGAATACTCGCTAAATGCATCACCCGATAGGCCGCTGTCATTCTCGAAAAAACCTCTTAAAAAAGTTAAGAATTCTGCCTCTGTATAGTCTTCTAACTTATCTTTGAAATTCATTGTGGAGTACCTTTTTTATGCAGGTCTATGTGTGCCTTTGGGGTTAGGATACTCAGGTTTTCCAGATCGTATACCGCTCCGCCATCTGTGATTCTTTGCTTGTGGTGTATTTCAATTTTTTCTCTGCCGCCGACACTGTCGAGAGGTTCGGCATAAGGTGCTGCGCCATTGGTCATTTGCTCCAAATCGACTTTACCGAACTGCCGTCTTAGCGACTCATCAGCAGCAATCGCTTTCCAGAAACTTTCCCTGAATTTATCAAAACTCCTGAAATCCTGACCACGCAATTGATCCGCGATCTGAGCAGGAATCGGAGATCCACCTGCATCCCCGGCGCTGCCAAGCCAATTTCCTCCAACGGGTTGCCCCATTCCAGTCGCCGTCCCCGGTTCATAGCGGGGGCCCGAACGGCTGACCATGACATAGACGGGTTCAATCCCGGACTCTATTGGAAACTCCAAAATGTAATCATCGATGTCGGCCTGATCACACATCGGATGTTCGTCAGTCCGGCCCTCTATTTGAGTGACTCTGGCACCTGGGTAAATCTTGATGTCAGATTGAGCGACAGGTAGCTCCGTTGAACCAAGGGAGTCATTACCGGGTGCGTGATTCGGCGTCCAGGTCAGCGTTCTTGGCAGAAGGCCTTCCGTCGTGAATGTGTAGAGATTCGTCTTAGGATCAAGTGTTACTAGCCTTACTTGGACGAAGGGTGAATTACCGGACGGGGTGAAATAGAGTTGGGTGTGATCTCCGTGAACTGACGCCACGACACGATATGGCAACCAATCTGTTTGGGCTTTGCCTTTGTGTCGAATCGGGGTATATGCCTCGTCCTCTCCAAATTGCGACAGCGGGATGGTGACCACGACAGGATTGCGTTGCAGTTCGCCGTTTCCTAACGTCGGCGTGTAGAGCACTGATGCAAAAAATGCGGTCACTGGTCCGCCAGCCAAGGCTCGCAGTTTACTCAGGGATTCAGCTGCTCCAGTGACAGAAAAAGGCGCGCCTTCATATCCGGCGATTAGCCCGTCTGGAGTGATTACTAAGGGTCGGGCGGATGCTATCGCACCGCCGACCGGGGTTAGCGTTACATTCTCTATCCCATGTTTTGTACGGACTAATGCCTCGGTGTAGTGTTGTACCTTTTCCAACGCGCGCCAGCGTTTGCTGTTCCTTGGGAAATTGTAGAATCCTCCTACCTTGCGTTCCGCTCCCGCCGCTTTTAGGTGCGCAGCGTACAGTTCCTGGTATTTTTCCCTTATCCAACGCAGTTTCTCGTCAATATCCTGCGGTTGGTTATGTGCGAGTTTTTTAAGCTGTGCATCGAACCGGTCAGCAAGTTCATTCGCGACCTGCTGCTTCCTTCTGTGTTCGGCTTGCCGTGCTATTTCAAGTTGCCTTTTTACTTCTGCCTCAACTCTTGCTTGCGCTGCTCTCTGCTCTGCAGCGGCTCTTGCCGCCACCTCTGCTTGTTGTCTCGCCAGTGACTGGGCTTCTGCCTGCGCCTGACTTATTTGTGAGGTCAAGGCATGGGATCTTTCAGTCAGCTGCCTGATTTCTTCCGTGGCAAGTTGCACCGCATAAGCAGCGGAATAAGAGTCTGCCCACCTTTGAGGAGCCCCCGAGGACGGATTTTGGAGATAGGCCTCAACAAGGTCTTGATGGGTGCGTGCCAGTGGATCTGACCCATAGAAGGCATTTGCTTTGGTTTGATGGATATAACGTTCAGAGTTTTTTCTATGCATCACTTGATGTACGGCTGTTTGCTCTCGGCTGAGTATTTCTATACGTGAAAGACCATGAGTTCCGCCTGTGTTGTTGATCGTAGTATTGATTTCAGATTGCAGGGTATGTGGCAGTTGATTGAGCTTTGTTTGATGCTGGTTAATTATGTTTTGGGAGTTGGCTTCAATATATTGAGCAGTGTTTGCGATGTTGATTCCATCATTTATATCAATCATGTCTTGTCGACTCAAAACACTGAATAAGTCAGAGCCTGTTCGACTTCTACCTCTAGTTCGTCCGGTGCGGTCATAACCGCCGCCGCCGAAGGATGTTGAATACGTTTGCGTCCTGTATGGGTTGATTTCGGTGAGGTCTAAAGGTAGTGGTTGGCCGGGTTGCCAATGTTGGTCGCTCATACAGTTGCTCCTTTTGTCTGTATGGCGGAAAGTTAACTTATATATTTTATTTTGAGGTGTAAATAGTTACCGCCAAATTAAATAAAGCTGGCTTGTGGTTTTGTTGGTGAGACTGTTCGAAATAAAAAGGCCAGAACAACCTCGTCAATTGTTCTGGCCTTATATACGGTGAAAATTCAGCGAACTTGAACCACCACTTTCCCGACCGCTTTACGCTGGCCAAGATCATTGATTGCCTGCGCCGCATTGCTCAGTGGATACACTTGCGACACCAACGGCTTCAACTTGCCCTCGGCAAACCAGCCAAACAATTGCTGGAAGTTCGCCGCGTTATCTTGAGGCTGGCGCTGGGCAAACGAGCCCCAGAACACGCCGACCACGGCTGCGCCTTTCAGCAGCGCCAGGTTCACGGGGAGTTCGGGAATGCGACCGCTGGCGAAGCCGACCACCAGCAGACGGCCGTTCCACGCAATGGCGCGGATGGCCTGGTCGAACAGGTCGCCGCCCACCGGGTCGTAGATCACGTCGGCACCCTGGCCATCAGTCAGGCGCTTGATTTCGTCCTTGAGGCTGGTTTCGCTGTAGTTGATCAACTCATCGGCGCCGGCAGCCTTGGCCACGGCGAGTTTTTCGGCGCTGCTGGCGGCGGCGATCACGCGGGCGCCCATGGCTTTGCCGATTTCCACGGCGGCCAGACCGACACCGCCGGAAGCACCGAGTACCAGCAAGGTTTCACCCGGTTGCAGGTTGCCCCGTTGCTTGAGCGCGTGCATCGAGGTGCCGTAAGTCATGCTGAACGCGGCGGCGGTGTTGAAGTCCATCGATGGCGGGATGGGCAGCACGTTGTAGCCCGGCACCGCGACTTGTTCGGCGAAACTGCCCCAACCGGTCAGCGCCATGACCCGGTCGCCGACCTTGAGGTGGCTGACCTTTTCGCCCACCGCGCTGACCACGCCCGCCGCTTCGCCGCCCGGGGAAAACGGGAAGGGCGGTTTGAACTGATATTTGCCCTCGATGATCAGCGTGTCCGGGAAATTCACCCCGGCGGCGTGCACGTCCAGCAGGATTTCATTCTTCTTCGCGACAGGACTGGCGACGTCTTCCAGCACCAGCGATTCGGCAGGGCCGAAGGCTTTGCACAGCACGGCTTTCATCAGGGCTATTCCTTTGGGAGTGATGGCCGATAAGTGTAGGTGTGTGAGTCGATGGGTCAACGAGCATGCCCGGCCCTGATAGTCAGCCATAAGCTTGTGCTTGAGCGGCGGGTCGTTATGCTAGGCCGCAAACCGGATAAGGAGCGAATTGTGAAAGCGTGGATCATGTTGTTGCTGGCCCTGTCTCTGCCTGTGGCAGCGATGGCCGAAGAAGCCAAAGAAGGTGCAGCTCCGAAGGTCAATTACATCACCCTGAGCCCGCCGTTCGTGGGCAACTACGGGTTGGACGGGACGCCGAAGCTCAAGGTCTACAAGGCCGATGTGGCATTGCGAGTGACCGGTGATGAAGCGACCAAACTGGTGAAAGCCAATGAGCCGTTGATTCGTAATCAACTGGTGGCGTTGTTTGCCCAGCAGACCACTGAAGCGATGAACAACGTCGAGGCCAAGGAAAAGCTGCGTCAGGAAGCCCTGAAGCAGACCCAGCAAATCATGAACGACGAAACCGGTAGCCCGGTGGTTGAGGATCTGTTGTTCAACAACCTGATCATTCAATAAGTCCTTCGCTGTCCGGGCGGGCCTCATCGCGAGCAGGCTCGCTCCCACAATGGATCTGCATTCACTGAAGATCCCCTGTGGGAGCGAGCCTGCTCGCGATGGCATTCTTTCAGGCAATAAATCAATCAAGGCCTTAATGCGATAACTGCCGCCCACTGCTCGGCCGTCACCGGCATCACCGACAATCGCGAGCCTTTCTGCACCAGCGGCATCTCGGCCAGCGCGGTCTGCTGTTTCAGATAATCCAGCTTAAGCACGTTGGGAAACGTCTCGACGTGCGCGACATCGATCGCGCTCCAGGCGTTTTTCTCTGTCGTGGCTTTCGGATCGTAGTAATGACTCTCCGGCTCCAGCGCCGTCGGGTCCGGATACGCGGCTTCGACGATCTTTCCGATCCCGGCAATCCCCGGTTCGGGGCAGCTGGAGTGATAGAAGAAAAACTCGTCGCCCACGGCCATGGCCCGCAGAAAATTACGCGCCTGGTAGTTGCGAACCCCGTCCCAGCGCGCCTTGCCAAGCGCCTCCAGGCCCTTGATCGAGAGCTCGTCGGGCTCGGATTTCATCAGCCAATAAGCCATGGTTTTTGCTCCTTGCGAGGTGAGTGGGCAAGTTGTCGGGGAATTTTATGACAAACCGACGGTCGGTTGACGCCAGCGTTTGCGTGTCGGTTCACGTTGCCGCAAAATGCCGGCCTTCTAAGCTTGACGCTGCTGCACGGCCTACACCTACAACGGAAACCGCTGCTGTCATCGTGTTGATGTGCCTTTGGGGGGCAATCGATGAAACGCAAACCGGATTTACTATGGATTTTGGTTATTTTGTTCGGCCTCGGCGTCGTGACCACCGGCTATGCCCAAAGCCTGTGGAGCAACAAGACCGACGCTCCGATCGAAATCGCGCAGCAACAACAGCCGTCGGCCTTCAAACGCTGAAACTGTCTTCGGACGCCGCTGATTCCAGTGGCGTCTAGCCGGCGAAGTACCACGCCTTGTCTGTCACCGTTCCCTGTAACGGCACATCCCAGCTAGCTTGCGCCAATCGTTCGACCTTCTGACATTCATGGGCCAGCCCCAATAGCGTCGGCTTGCGCCAGTTTTTACGTCGTGCCAGGTACGCCAGGCTTCGATCATAGAAACCACCGCCCATGCCCAGGCGTCCACCGGCATCGTCAAATCCCACCAATGGCAACAACACCAGATCAAGCGCCCAGACTTTGCGTTGTCGGGCGAGGTTGTGCCGGGGTTCGAGAATACGAAAGCGGTTGGGTTTGAGTTTTTCGCCGGGGCGAATTCGCTGGAACACCATTTTGGTTCGTGGCCAGGCGCTGAGCACCGGCAGATAAGTCGCCTTGCCCCGACGTTGAGCGGCACGCAGCAAAACACGCGGGTCGATTTCACCGTCAGTGGGCAGATACAGAGAGATATGTTTTGCGCGGCGAAACAGCGGTTGCTGGGCCAATTGCTTGTACAGCCCGCGAGCGGCCTGGCGTTGCTGACTGGGTGTCAGTGCGCGGCGGGCCTTGCGCAGCATGCGTCGAAGTTGCGGGCGGGGCAGCAGCGCAGGTTCGGTCATGGATTCGGGCTTCGGCAGTGCGGGTACATAAAGCGTACCCGTAAAAAAGCCGATGCCGGTAATTAAACCGGCATCGGACTGGAATCAGGCTCCCCGGATGTACCGCTGTCGACTTAGCCCTTGAACCCGAAAGTTCAAGGTGGAAGATGCAGTAGGCTTTAAGGCTTTCCGTCTAGCGGACATGCACACCAGCCCAACGTGCAACCTCCAGGGTATAGCAAATCGGCTCAGGGACATCGCCAACTGGCAAGCACCCCAGGGAGTGATGCGAGTATACCCCAAGCGGTTTCGCGTTTCAGCCCTTGGTGACGTCCGGATCGGTTGCGAGCACCAGATCGACGCGATCCAGCAGGTCGCGAACCTGCTCGCGGGTCGAGCCGCTGGCCTGTACATCCGGGCGTTCTTCCTTGTGCAGAAGATCGTGGGTGATGTTCAGGGCGGCCATCACGGCGATGCGATCGGCGCCGATGACTTTGCCGCTGCTGCGGATTTCGCGCATTTTGCCGTCCAGGTAACGGGCGGCGCTCACCAGATTGCTGCGCTCTTCCTGGGGGCAGATGATCGAATATTCTTTATCGAGGATCTGCACGGTAACGCTATTGCTTGAACTCATGAGTCTTGCTCCAGGGCCTTGAGGCGCGAAATCATTGATTCGACCTTACGCCGGGCGATTTCGTTCTTTTCAATGAGGTGAGCGCGTTCCTCGCGCCAGGTCTTTTCCTGAGCTAATAGGAGTCCGTTTTGACTCTTTAGTTGCTCGACGCGGCTAATTAGCAGCTCAAGTCTGGCCATCAGCGCTTGCAGGTCGGTGTCTTCCATTGTTTCCACTGAATTGTGTCTGATGAGTGGCAGGGTCTGCACCCTGGCTGGCGGACAGCCTTTAATAGTCTTGGCGAGTCTGTCGATGTAGGATACAAGGCCTTCATTCTAGACATAGCGCCGTCTGGCGCCTAGCTGCCCATGCCCATTCAGAATTCCCCGTACCAAGCCTTCGCCAAACTGCTGACTTCCAGCGGTCATAATGTCTCGCCTGCCGAACTGCATGGCCTGCTGCTCGGCCGCAGTTGCGCCGGTGCCGGCTTCAATGCAGAAGAATGGTTGATCGATGCCGCCGAGCTGCTCGAAAGCGAGCCGCAAGATAATGTCCGCAACGCCTTGATCGGCTTGCAGGAGATGGTCAAGGGCGAGCTCACCGGCGACGACGTGACCGTCGTTCTGCTGCTGCCGACCGATGACGAGCCACTGGCCGACCGCGCCGCCGCACTGGGCCAATGGTGCCAGGGCTTCCTCAGCGGTTTCGGCCTGAACTGCCGTGACAGCAGCATGCTGAGCACCGAGGCCACTGAAGTACTCCAGGACCTGGCGGCTATTTCACAAGTGCAAGACGCCCTGGAAGAGTCCGACGACGGCGAAAGCGATTACATGGAAGTGATGGAGTACCTGCGCGTCGCGCCGCTGCTGCTGTTCACCGAAAACAAAAAGCCGGACGCGCCGGCTGCCGCCAAACCGTCGTTGCATTAATCGCGTGCCAGGGAAAGCCATCTGCCCATGATTCATATCCCGAAATCGGAATACAGCCGTCGCCGCAAGGCCTTGATGGCGCAGATGGAACCCAACAGCATCGCCATCCTGCCCGCCGCCGCCGTTGCGATCCGCAACCGCGACGTCGAGCATGTCTACCGTCAAGACAGCGACTTCCAGTACCTCAGCGGTTTTCCCGAGCCTCAGGCGGTCATCGTTTTGATGCCCGGGCGTTTACATGGCGAATACATACTGTTCTGCCGTGAACGCAATGCCGAACGGGAGTTGTGGGACGGCCTGCGCGCCGGGCAGGAAGGCGCGATTCGCGACTTTGGCGCCGACGACGCCTTCCCCATCACCGACATCGACGACATTTTGCCGGGCCTGATCGAAGGTCGCGACCGGGTGTATTCGGCCATGGGCAGCAACCCGGAATTCGACCGGCACCTGATGGACTGGATCAACGTGATCCGCTCTAAAGCGCACCTCGGCGCCCAGCCGCCGAACGAATTCGTTGCCCTGGATCATCTGCTTCACGACATGCGCCTGTATAAATCGGCGGCAGAAGTGAAAGTGATGCGCGAAGCCGCACGGATTTCCGCCCAGGCGCACATCCGCGCGATGCAGGTCTGCCGTGCGGGGTTGCATGAGTTCAGCCTCGAAGCCGAGCTCGACTACGAGTTCCGCAAGGGCGGGGCGAAAATGCCCGCGTACGGTTCGATCGTCGCCGCTGGGCGCAACAGCTGCATCCTGCATTACCAGCAGAATGACGCGGTGCTCAAGGACGGCGACCTGGTGCTGATCGATGCCGGTTGTGAGATCGACTGCTACGCCAGCGACATCACCCGCACCTGGCCGGTCAACGGCAAGTATTCAGCGGAACAGAAGGCGATCTACGAGTTGGTGCTGGCGTCGCAAGAAGCTGCGTTTGCGGAAATCGCCCCGGACAAACACTGGAATCAGGCCCACGAAGCCACGGTCCGGGTGATTACCACCGGGTTGGTGAAGTTGGGCCTGTTGCAGGGCGACGTCGACGAGTTGATCGCCAGCGAAGCCTATAAAGCGTTTTACATGCACCGCGCCGGCCACTGGCTGGGCATGGATGTGCATGATGTCGGCGAATACAAGGTCGGCGGCGAATGGCGCGTGCTGGAAGTCGGCATGGCGCTGACCGTGGAACCGGGTATCTACATTGCCCCGGGCAACCAGAACGTGGCGAAGAAATGGCGCGGCATTGGCGTGCGCATCGAGGACGACGTAGTGGTCACCAAAACCGGCTGTGAAATCCTGACCAAAGGCGTGCCGAAAACGGTCGCCGAGATCGAGGCCTTGATGGCCGCCGCGCGGACACAAGCGGCATGAGTCGAGTCAATCTGGCAATCATCGGTGGTGGTCTGGTCGGCGCCAGCCTGGCGTTGGCACTGCAGGCCGGAGCCAAGGCTCGTGGCTGGAAGATCGTGCTGATCGAACCGTTCGCTCCCGGCGATACTTATCAACCGAGCTACGACGCCCGTTCTTCGGCGTTGTCCTACGGCGCCAAGCAGATTTATCAACGGTTGGGCGTGTGGCAGGAAATCTCCCGCCGCGCCGAGCCGATCAAGCAGATTCATGTGTCCGACCGTGGACGCTTCTCCACCGCGCGATTGTCGGCAATGGAAGAGGGCGTTCCGGCGCTGGGTTATGTGGTGGAAAACGCCTGGCTCGGCCAATGCCTCTGGCAGGGGCTGGACAAGGACGTGATCAGCTGGCGTTGCCCGGCGGAAGTCACGCGCATGGAGCCGCTGATCGATGGCTATCGCCTGACCCTCAACGACGAAACCACTCTGGAATGCGATCTTGCGGTGCTGGCTGATGGCGGCCGTTCCGGCCTGCGTGAGCAACTGGGGATCGGCATCAAAAAGCGCCCGTACAACCAGAGCGCGCTGATTGCCAACATCACACCGAGTGAAGCGCACAACGGCATGGCCTTCGAGCGTTTCACCGATGACGGGCCGATGGCCTTGTTGCCGTTGCCGGAAAACCGCTGCGCACTGGTCTGGACCCGATTGGGCATGGACGCGCAACGGCTGGCGGCCCTCGATGAAAAGAGCTTCCTCAGCGAGTTGCAAGGCGTGTTCGGTTATCGCCTCGGCACTTTGAAGCAGGTTGGCGCGCGGCATTTGTACCCGCTGACATTGATCGAGGCCGAAGAGCAGGTGCGTCCGCATCTGGCGATTCTCGGCAATGCTGCCCACAGCCTGCACCCGATTGCAGGGCAAGGTTTCAACTTGTCCTTGCGTGATGCTCAAGCGTTGGCCGATGCGTTGTTGACCAGCGAAACATCTCCCGGAGACTTTGCGACCTTGCAGGCTTACCGCGAGCGTCAGCGTCTGGATCAGAACCTGACCGTGGGTTTCTCCGATCAGGTCACCCGTTTGTTCGGCAGCACTCAGCCGTTGGTTTCCCTGGGCCGCAACATCGGTCTGCTCGGGCTGGACCTGTTGCCACCGGCCAAACGCTGGTTCGCGCGACAGGCCATGGGTTTGGGTACGCGTCCCGATGCTTGAGTGGCGGTCGGAAAATTCCTTTATAGGCGGCTCAAGCCGCAAGCGAGACAGGCTTAAAGCATGGAAATGCGCGCAGATCTGCTGATTGTCGGGGCCGGAATGGTCGGCAGCGCCCTGGCGCTGGCGTTGCAGGACAGCGGACTGGAAGTCCTGCTGCTGGACGGCAGCCCGATGAGTGTCAAACCCTTCGATGCCCAGGCTTCGTTCGAGCCGCGAGTGAGCGCCTTATCGACTGCCAGCCAGCGGATTCTTGAACGTCTGGGCGTCTGGGACGGCATCGCCAATCGGCGCAGCAGCCCTTACACCGACATGCACGTTTGGGACGGCAGCGGCACCGGGCAAATCCATTTTTCGGCGGCCAGTGTGCATGCCGACGTGCTGGGGCATATCGTCGAGAACCGCGTGGTTCAGGACGCCTTGCTCGACCGCTTGCACGACTGTGACCTCGGAATGCTGGCCAATGCGCGTCTGGAACAGATGCGTCGCTCCGGCGATGACTGGCTGCTGACCCTGGCCGATGGCCGCACCTTGCGTGCACCTTTGGTGATCGCGGCGGATGGCGCTAATTCCGCCGTTCGGCGTCTGACCGGCATGGCCACGCGCGAGTGGGACTACATGCACCACGCGATTGTCACCAGCGTGCGCAGCGCCAAACCTCATCAACTGACCGCGTGGCAGCGCTTCACCGATAACGGTCCATTGGCGTTTCTGCCGCTGGAACGTGACGGTCAGCAGGATTGGTGTTCGATCGTCTGGTCGACCACGCCGAGCGAAGCCGAACGCCTGATGGCGCTGGACGACGAAGGTTTCTGCAAAGAGCTGGAGCGGGCCTTCGAAGGCCGACTCGGCACGGTGCTCAGCGCCGACCCGCGTCTGTGCGTGCCGCTGCGGCAGCGTCATGCCAAGCGTTATGTGGCTGAAGGTTTGGCGTTGATCGGCGATGCGGCGCACACCATTCACCCGCTGGCCGGGCAGGGCGTGAACCTCGGTTTCCTCGATGCCGCCGTGCTGGCCGAAGTGTTGTTGCAAGCGGCCACGCGTGGCGAGCGTCTGGCGGATGTGAAAGTGCTCAGCCGTTACGAACGTCGGCGCATGCCTCACAACCTGGCATTGATGGCGGCGATGGAGGGTTTCGAGCGTCTGTTCCAGGCTGATCCGTTGCCGGTGCGCTGGTTGCGCAATGCCGGGTTGAAGATGGTCGACCAGATGCCCGAAGCCAAGGCGCTGTTCGTGCGTGAAGCGCTGGGATTGATCGGGGATTTGCCGGCACTCGCCAAGGCCTGACATCTTCATTGCGGCTGATGGCCTCTTCGCGAGCAAGCCCGCTCCCACATGGGAATGCATTTCAACTGTGGGAGCGGGCTTGCTCGCGAAGACGTCGGTACATTCACCACACATCCCAACCTGTGCAACATCTGGTAACTCCTCCGCGAACTGTTCGATTGAGAACCTAAATGTGAGTCCATATCATTTGGCTTCAATTTTTCAATCGAGAGATCGCTCCCATGCTGGTACCGAAGCGTCTACTGACCGCACTCGCCCTGACCCTGATTGGCAGCACTGCTGCCCAGGCCGCTGACGAGGTGGTGGTTTACTCCTCGCGTATCGACGAGCTGATCAAGCCGGTCTTCGATGCCTACACCGCGAAAACCGGCGTGCAGGTGAAATTCATCACCGACAAGGAAGCACCGCTGATGCAGCGGATCAAGGCCGAGGGCGAGAACGCCACCGCGGACCTGCTGCTGACCGTCGATGCCGGCAACCTCTGGCAGGCCGAGCAAATGGGCATCCTGCAACCGTTCACTTCCAAGGTGATCGACGCCAACATCCCGCTGCAATACCGCTCATCCGCCCATGCCTGGACTGGCCTGAGCCTACGGGCGCGGACCATCGCTTACTCCACCGATCGGGTGAAACCCGGTGAGTTGACCACCTACGAAGGTCTGGCCGACAAGAACTGGGAAGGCCGTCTGTGCCTGCGCACAGCGAAAAAGGTCTACAACCAGTCCCTCACCGCCACCATGATCGAAGTCCATGGCGCCGACAAAACCGAGAAGATTCTCAAGGGCTGGGTGAGTAACCTGTCTACCGACGTGTTCTCGGATGACATCGCGGTGCTGGAGGCCATCAACGCGGGTCAATGCGACGTCGGTATCGTCAACACGTACTACTACGGTCGCCTGCACAAGCAGAAGCCTGATCTGGCGGTGAAGCTGTTCTGGCCGAACCAGGGCGACCGTGGCGTGCACGTGAACCTGTCGGGCATCGGCCTGACCAAACACGCCCCGCACCCGGAAGCAGCCAAGGCTTTGGTGGAATGGATGACCACACCTGAAGCGCAGAAGATCTTTGCTGACGTGAACCAGGAATTCCCGGCCAACCCTGCCGTTCAGCCTTCTGCAGAAGTGGCGAGCTGGGGCAAGTTTGTCGCCGATACCTTGCCTGTGGAAATTGCCGGTAAGCGTCAGGCTGAAGCGATTCGGATGATGGATCGGGCGGGTTGGAACTGACTCCACCGCTGATCGTTCCCACGTCGAGGCGTCGAACCGTCTGCGTGGGAATGCATCCCCCGACGCTCCGCGTCGAAGCGTGACGCAGAGCGTCACAAGATGTGTGCCCACGCAGAGCGTGGGCACAATCATTTCTATTGATCCACACCCTGAGACTTTTCCTTGGCCCACCCCGCCCAACGCCGCTGGTACCCCCTAGTCTTCGCCATCGCTGCGCTGGTCCTGCTGCCACTGAGCGTTTTGCTGTTGTCATGGCAAACCATCGATCATCAAATCTGGTCCCACCTCTGGGACACCCAGATGCCGCGCCTGCTGGGCAACACCCTGACCCTGGTGCTCGGCGTCGGTATCGGCGTGACGCTCTTGGGTGTGAGCCTCGCCTGGCTCACCAGCCTCTGCGAATTCCCCGGTCGGCGTTGGCTGGACTGGGCGCTGATGCTGCCTTTTGCGATTCCGGCTTATGTACTGGCATTCGTCTTCGTCGGCCTGTTGGATTTCGCCGGCCCCGTGCAAACCCTGTTGCGCGAATGGTTCGGCACGGGTTTGAGGTTGCCGCGCGTGCGCTCCACCGGCGGCGTGATTCTGGTCCTGGTGCTGGTCTTCTATCCTTACGTTTACCTGTTGGCGCGAACCGCGTTCCTGGCGCAGGGCAAAGGCCTGATGGAAGCGGCGCGCGTCCTGGGGCAATCCCCGTGGCAAGCGTTCTGGCGAGTTGCGCTGCCCATGGCGCGCCCGGCCATCGGCGCTGGCGTGGCGCTGGCGCTGATGGAAACCCTGGCGGATTTCGGTGCGGTGTCGGTGTTCAATTTCGACACGTTCACGACCGCCATCTACAAGACCTGGTACGGATTTTTCAGCCTCTCCACCGCCGCGCAACTGGCCAGCCTGTTGCTGCTGGTGGTGATGGTCGTGCTGTACGGCGAGCGTCGTGCTCGCGGGGCCAACCGGGCGAGTAACGAACGACCTCGGGTCAAGGCGCTGTATCACCTGCGCGGTTTCAAGGCGTTGGCGGCCATGAGTTGGTGCGGTCTGGTGTTCGCCTGCGCTTTCGTCATTCCAGTGCTTCAACTGGCGGTGTGGTTCTGGCAGCGCGGGCGCTTCGACCTGGATGAGCGTTACGCGGGGCTGATCGTCCATACCCTGTACCTGGGCGGTATGGCAGCGCTGATTACCGTCAGTGTTGCTTTAGTGCTGGCGTTTGCCCGGCGCCAGGCCCCGACCCGAGTGATCCGCTCCGGCATCAGCCTGGCCAACCTCGGCTACGCCTTGCCGGGTTCGGTGCTGGCAGTGTCGATCATGCTGGCGTTCAGTTACCTGGACCGCGAACTGGTGATCCCGTTATCGGGTTGGCTGGGCGGTGCCGGCAAGCCATTGTTGCTGGGCAGCCTGTCGGCGTTGTTGCTGGCCTATCTGGTGCGTTTCATCGCGGTGGCTTATGGGCCGCTGGAAAGCAGTCTGGCGCGAATACGGCCATCTTTGCCCGAAGCGGCACGTAGCCTTGGCGTCAGTGGGCCACGACTGTTTTTCAAAGTGTATCTGCCGTTATTACTGCCAGGAACGTTGAGCGCTGCGTTGCTGGTGTTCGTCGATGTGCTCAAGGAAATGCCCGCGACCCTTCTAATGCGCCCGTTTGGCTGGGATACGCTGGCGGTGCGCATCTTCGAAATGACCAGCGAAGGCGAGTGGGCGAGGGCCTCGTTGCCGGCCCTGACCCTGGTTTTGGTCGGCCTGCTACCGGTCATCGGATTGATTCGACGTTCAGCGCATCGAAACGCCTAGGTGCCAGTCCTACACCTTGAGGCTACAATGCGCCGCATTCGGTGCGGTCCGTCCTACAGACCAGGTAGCTGAAATCGGCTGAAAGCCTTTTATTTCAAGGCTTTCACCCCGTGCAGCACCGGCCCGCACCTTCGCCACGCCCGGAAGGAGAAACCCATGGGACAGCGCACGCCTCTGTATGACCTTCATCTCGCCCTCGGCGCGAAGATGGTCGATTTTGGCGGTTGGGATATGCCTTTGCATTACGGCTCGCAGGTCGAGGAACACCATCAGGTGCGTCGCGATTGCGGGGTTTTCGATGTATCCCACATGACCGTGATCGATGTCAGCGGCCCTCAGGCCAAGGCCTGGCTCCAGCATTTGCTGGCCAATGACGTCGAACGTCTGCACAGCACTGGCCGTGCCTTGTACAGCACCATGCTCAACGAGCGCGGCGGCATCGTCGACGACATGATCGTCTACCGTCTCGACGAAGGTTATCGGCTGGTGGTCAACGCCTCCACCCGTAATCAGGACCTCGCCTGGATGCAGGCTCACCTCGATGGTTTCAAGGTGCGGCTCAACGAGCGCTCCGAGCTGGCGATGCTGGCCATTCAAGGCCCTCAGGCCCGGCACAAAATCTCCGAACTGGTGACCCAGTCCCGCGGCAACTTGATTCAGATGCTCAAGCCCTTCGAAGGCCAGGCCGATGGTGACTGGTTCATCGCGCGCACGGGTTACACCGGCGAAGATGGCCTGGAAATCGTTCTGCCGGCCAGTCAAGCGCCAGGCTTCTTCAACGATCTGGTGGGCGCGGGCATCTCGCCGATCGGCCTTGGGGCGCGCGATACTCTGCGGGTTGAAGCCGGCATGAACCTCTACGGTCAGGACATTCATCAAGACGTTTCACCACTGGCCTCCAACATGGCCTGGTGCATTGCGTGGGAACCGGCCACTCGCCAGTTCATCGGTCGCAGTGCTCTGGAAGCCGAGCGGGCGGGTGGCGTGCAGCACAAACTGGTCGGTCTGGTCCTTGAGGAGCGTGGGGTTTTGCGCGCTCATCAAGTGGTCCGCATCGCCAATGTTGGCGAAGGGGAGATCACCAGTGGTAGTTTCTCTCCTACGCTTAGCAAGTCGATAGCACTGGCGCGCGTGCCGATGGCAACAGCCGACCGCGCAGAAGTGGAAATCCGTGGCAAGTGGTACCCGGTCCGAGTGGTCAAACCGACCTTCGTACGCCATGGCAAAACCTTGATCTAACCTTTTCTGGCGGGCAACGACCGCTGACAATTCTCTTGAGGACACAGAACATGAGCGATATTCCTGCCGACCTGCGTTTTGCCGAAAGTCACGAGTGGGCCCGTCTCGAAGCCGATGGCACCGTCACCGTGGGCATCAGCGATCACGCTCAGGAAGCCTTGGGCGATGTGGTGTTCGTTGAGCTGACTGAAGTCGGAACAGTCTTCGCTGCCGGTGATCAATCCGGTGTGGTGGAGTCGGTTAAAGCCGCTTCGGACATCTACTCCCCGGTTGCCGGTGAAGTGATAGCCATCAACGAAGAACTGAGCGCTAACCCTGAGTTGCTCAACTCCGACCCGTACGGTGCCTGGATCTTCAAGCTCAAGCCAAGCAACGCTGGCGATCTGGACAAGCTGCTTGATGCAGCTGGCTACAAAGGCGCTATCGGCGAGTAATCCTCGCCCAGTGTAGGAGCTGCCGAAGGCTGCGATCTTTTGATCTTTAAACAGCGAAGATCAAAAGATCGCAGCCTTCGGCAGCTCCTACAATGGTCGGTTTACGGCTTCAGTACCGCCTTCACCGCTGCCACCGAACGCTCGACATCCGCTTTGCTCATGGCCGTGAACATCGGCAGCGAAACAATCAGACGACCGACCCGCTCGGCGACCGGAAACATCCCTTCCTTGAACCCGCGCTCGCGGTAAAGGCTCAGCAGGTGAATCGGCGGATAGTGATAGCCGATACCGACGCCCAATGCCTGCATCTGCTCCATGAAGGTAGCCCTTGCCGGTTGGCCATCCCTGCGCTCAGGCAGCACCAGCTGAAACAAATGCCAGTTGCTGTTCTCGAAATCCGCCGGGGGCAGTTGAGCCCCGTACAACGCTTCGAAATCCTCGCCAAAACAAGCGAAATAGTGCCTGGCCAGTTCACGGCGATGAGCAGTGATTGCTTCGATGTGAGCAAATTGCCCAAGGCCGATAGCCGCTGCAACGTCGGTCATGTTGAACTTACCGCCCAGCACATCAACGTCCAGTCCATCGAAGCCGCTGCGGGTGACGCCCTGTAAACGGTACTTTTGCGCCAGTCGCACTTCCTCGGCATTGTTCAATACCAGGCAGCCGCCCTCTGACGAGGTGACGTTTTTGTTTGCCTGAAAACTGAAGGACACGAAATCGCCGGTCGAGCCAATGCGCTGGCCGTTCCAGCTCGAACCCAAGGCTTGCGCGGCGTCTTCGACAATCCGCAATCCGTGTTTTTTGGCGATCGCATACAACCGGCTCATGTCCACTGGCAAACCGGCGAGGTACACCGGAATGATCGCTTTGGTGCGCGGGGTGATTGCCGCTTCCAGCTGATCCAGGTCGATGTTGCGGGTGATCGGGTCAATGTCGGCAAACACCGGCGTAGCGCCGACTTCCAGAATGACGTTGGCGGTGGCCACCCAGGAAATCGGCGTGGTGATCACTTCATCGCCCGGCCCGACCCCGGCAATGCGTAAGGCGATTTCCATGGTGCAGGTGCCGGAATTGAAAGTGAGCACCGGGCGCCCGCCAAAAAACTCCGAGAGTTGTTGTTCAAAGGCCTGGACCTTGGGGCCGCTGGTAATCCAGCCCGAGCGCAATACGTCGCCAACAGCGGCAATCGTGGCTTCGTCGATGGTGGGTTTGGAGAAAGGCAGGAAAGGCAGTTGATTCATGAGTTCAGAAATCCGATCGGCGGATATTAGGCGTGCGCCGAGCATGATGATCCGGATTGGTCGACGGCGCCACGCCAACCGCTCGGGTATCGACTGCTATGCTGGTTTGACCGTGTTGCATCGACGTTGAGCGCCAGTCAAGAGAGAGCCCGTCATGTCCCAGTTGCCGTCCTTGAGTCAGTTACGCGACCCCAATGCCTTCCTTCGCCGCCACCTCGGGCCCGATGCCGCCGAGCAACAGGCGATGCTCGACAGCCTCGGCCTCGGCAGTCGGGTCGAGTTGATCGAGCAGACGGTGCCGCCGGGAATCCGCCTGAACAGGCCGCTCGACCTGCCGCCCGCGCTCGACGAAGAAGCCGCGCTGGCCAAACTGCGCGGTTACGCCGAGCAAAACCAGGTCTGGACCAGCCTGATCGGTATGGGCTACCACGGCACCCTCACGCCCACCGTCATTGTGCGCAACGTGCTGGAAAATCCCGGTTGGTACACCGCGTACACACCGTATCAACCAGAGATCGCCCAAGGCCGGCTCGAAGCGCTGCTGAACTTCCAGCAATTGACCATCGACCTCACGGGCCTGGAGCTGGCCAATGCCTCGCTGCTGGACGAAGCCACGGCGGCGGCGGAAGCCATGGCACTGGCCAAGCGTGTCGCCAAGTCCAGAAGCAATCTGTTCTTCGTCGACGAAAACTGTCACCCGCAGACCATTTCCGTGGTGCAGACCCGAGCAGAAGGGTTCGGCTTCGAGCTGATCATCGACACTGTGGATAACTTGAAACAGCACCAGGTGTTCGGCGCGCTCCTGCAATATCCCGATACCCACGGCGAAATCCGCGATCTTCGTCCGTTGATCGATCATCTGCATGCGCAGCAAGCCTTGGCGTGTGTCGCAACCGATCTGCTGAGTTTGCTGTTGCTGACGCCGCCGGGGGAGTTGGGCGCCGACGTGGTGTTCGGTTCGTCTCAGCGTTTCGGCGTGCCCATGGGTTACGGCGGGCCTCACGCGGCGTTTTTTGCCAGTCGCGATGAGTACAAGCGGGCGATTCCCGGGCGGATCATCGGCGTGTCGAAGGACGCTCGCGGCAACGTCGCTTTGCGCATGGCCCTGCAAACCCGCGAGCAACATATTCGCCGGGAGAAAGCCAACTCGAACATTTGCACCGCTCAGGTGCTGCTGGCCAACATGGCCAGTTTCTATGCGGTCTACCACGGTCCGGAAGGGCTCAAACGCATTGCCCAGCGCGTCCATCGGCTGACCAGCATCCTCGCCGCTGGCCTGGAGCGCCACGGCATCACCCGCCTCAACACACACTTTTTCGACACGCTGACGCTGGAGGTCGGTGGTACTCAGACAGCAATCATCGAAAGCGCCCAGGCCGCGCAGATCAACTTGCGCATCCTCGGACGCGGGCAGTTGGGGCTGAGCCTCGACGAAACCTCTGACGAGTCCACAGTCGCGAAGTTGTTTGATGTGTTCCTCGGTGCCGATCATGGGCTCAACGTCGATGAACTGGATGCTGAAGTCCTTACTTCCGGCATTCCCGCAGGTTTGCTGCGTACCTCGCCTTATCTGCGTCACCCGGTGTTCAGCGCTCATCACAGCGAAACCGAGATGCTGCGCTACCTCAAGCAACTGGAGAACAAGGACCTGGCGCTCAATCAATCGATGATCCCGCTGGGCTCTTGCACCATGAAGCTCAATGCTACCAGCGAGATGATTCCGATCACGTGGCCGCAGTTCGCCAACCTGCACCCGTTTGTGCCGAAAGAGCAGGCGGTCGGTTATTCGTTGATGATCGAAGAGCTGGAGCGCTGGCTCTGCGCGATTACCGGTTTCGACGCGATCTGTATGCAACCCAACTCTGGCGCCCAAGGCGAGTACGCCGGGTTGCTGGCGATCCGCAAATATCACGAGAGTCGCCATCAAGGTGCCCGGGATATCTGCCTGATCCCGTCCTCGGCCCACGGCACCAACCCGGCGTCGGCGCAGATGGCCGGTATGCGGGTGGTGATCGTCGAATGCGACGAGGCGGGCAACGTTGATCTGGATGACCTCAAAGGCAAAGCCGCAGAGGCCGGAGACAAACTCGCCTGCCTGATGGCGACGTATCCTTCGACCCATGGCGTGTACGAAGAAGGCATCAGCGAAATCTGCGAAGTTATCCACAGCCACGGCGGCCAGGTGTACATGGATGGCGCCAACCTCAACGCTCAGGTCGGACTGGCGCGCCCGGCGGACATTGGTGCCGACGTGTCCCATATGAACCTGCACAAAACTTTCTGCATTCCCCACGGTGGCGGCGGGCCGGGCATGGGGCCGATTGGTGTGCGGGCGCATCTGGCGCCATTCGTGGCCAATCACCCGGTGGTGCCGATCGACGGGCCATTGGCGCAGAACGGCGCAGTCAGCGCAGCGCCCTGGGGCAGTGCGAGCATCCTGCCGATCAGCTGGATGTACATCGCGATGATGGGGCCGCAATTGGCGGATGCCAGTGAGGTGGCGATCCTCGCCGCGAATTACCTGGCGCAGCATTTGTCCGGGGCGTTTCCGGTGCTTTACACCGGGCGCAACGAGCGGGTGGCTCACGAATGCATTCTTGACCTGCGGCCACTCAAGGCGCTGACCGGGATCAGCGAGGAGGACGTCGCCAAGCGCCTGATGGACTATGGCTTCCATGCGCCGACCATGTCATTTCCGGTGCCGGGGACGTTGATGGTGGAACCGACCGAAAGTGAATCGAAGGCAGAGCTGGACCGGTTTATCGGGGCGATGCTGAGTATCCGCGCGGAAATCACCGAGGTGCAAAACGGTAACTGGCCGGCCGATGACAACCCACTGAAACGTTCACCGCATACCCTGGCGGATATCACCGGGGTTTGGGAGCGGCCCTACAGCATCGAGCAGGCAGTGACGCCGGATGCTCATACCAAGGCGCATAAGTACTGGCCGGTGGTGAACCGGGTGGACAATGTCTACGGTGACCGCAATTTGTTTTGTGCATGTGTCCCGGTGGACGATTACCGCTGATCCCCCGGGAAACGCCAATCGAGTGTGGGAGCGGGCTTGCTCGCGAAAGCGTACTGACAGTCGACATCAATGTTGAATGTTATGGCCCCTTCGCGAGCAAGCCCGCTCCCACAGGGGTTTTGCAGCGGGCAAAAAAATGCCGCTCATGGGAGCGGCATTTTTGTTCAGCAGTAAATCTTATTCCGAAGCCACGGCGTTCTTCGCCAGGATCGCGTTCGCCAGTTCCATGTCCGTGGCCTGCAGGCCAGGGTTGTCGGCGCGGACTTTCTGCATCGCGGCCTCCAGGTATGGACCGCGAATGCCGCCGTCACTGGCGACAAAGCTGCCAGCATCGTCCTGGGCGGCAACGATCAGCTTGTGATCCTTGAAGGTCAGGTAGGTCGAACCGGTGGTCGCACCGGATGAGATGACGTTACGCCAAAAGCTATCGGCCATCGCCGAACCGACAGGAAGGGACAACAAGGCGATGGTAGCGACAGCAAGTTTGAGACGCATATTGGGTGACTCCACTGGGTTAACTACGGCGTTTGATTGCCAATCCCCCAATCGAGTTCCATGACGGCCGCGCCTACTTTTGTTCGCTCTGCGGCGTTACTCGCAGCACCTCCTCAATCGTCGTCAAACCCGCTGCGACTTTCTGCGCTCCTGACAACCGCAAACTGCGCATGCCTTCCTTGAACGCCTGACGCCGCACCGCCAGCAAATCGGTGTCGGGGTTGATCAGCGCTTTGACGCCGTCCGTCAGCTGCATGATTTCGTAGACCCCGGCGCGGCCGCGGTAACCGGTATCGCGGCATTCAAGGCAACCGATGGCGCGATGTGCGTTGTTCGGCAACGGTGCCTGCCAAGGTCGGGTCAAGGTTTGCCAGTCTTCTTCACCCAGGGTCAGCGGTGCCTTGCAATGCGGGCACAAGGTACGGACCAGGCGCTGGGCCATGACGCCGAGCACCGTGGCTTTGATCAGGTAATGCGGCACGCCCAGCTCCAGCAAGCGGCTGATCGCGCTCGGCGCATCGTTGGTGTGCAGCGTCGACAGCACCAAGTGGCCAGTGAGCGCAGCCTGGATCGCCATTTCAGCGGTTTCCAGATCGCGGATCTCACCGATCATGATGATGTCCGGATCCTGTCGCATCAGTGCGCGCACACCGGCGGCGAAGGTCAGGTCGATGTTGTGTTGGACCTGCATCTGGTTGAACGCCGGCTCGACCATTTCGATCGGGTCTTCGATGGTGCAGAGGTTGACCTCCGGCGTCGCCAGTTTTTTCAGGGTGGTGTACAGCGTGGTGGTCTTGCCGGAACCGGTCGGGCCGGTGACCAGAATGATGCCGTTGGGCTGGCTAGTCATGTCTTGCCAGCGGCGCAGATCGTCGGCGGAGAAGCCCAGCTGATCGAAATCCTTGAGCAGTACTTCCGGATCGAAGATCCGCATGACCATTTTTTCGCCGAATGCAGTAGGCAATGTCGATAGCCGCAACTCGACTTCGCCACCGTCCGGGGTTTTGGTCTTGACCCGGCCGTCCTGGGGTTTGCGCTTTTCCGCGACGTTCATCCGCCCGAGGCTTTTCAGGCGGCTGACGATGGCCATGGTCACTTGTGGCGGGAATTGATAGACGTTGTGCAGCACGCCGTCGATGCGAAAGCGCACCGTGCCTTGTTCGCGCCGGGGTTCGATGTGGATATCGCTGGCGCGTTGCTGGAACGCGTACTGGAACAACCAGTCGACGATGTTGACGATGTGCGCGTCGTTGGCGTCGGGTTCCTGGTCGCTGGCGCCGAGGTTGAGCAACTGCTCGAAGTTGCCCAGCGTGTTCATCTGCTGATCGGCATTGGTCGCGCCGCTGACCGATTTGGCCAGGCGGAAAAACTCCACACTGAAACGCTGGATGTCGACCGGGTTGGCCACCACACGCTTGATCGGCAGTTTCAGCACGTGGGTCAGGTCGGCTTCCCAGCCGGTGACGTAGGGCTGGGCGCTGGCCACGGTGACTGCGTCGCGGTCGATAGACACCGCAAGAATCTTGTGGCGCTGGGCAAAGGCGTAGGACATCAGCGGCGTAATCGCCGCCACGTTGATTTTCAGCGGGTCGATGCGCAAGTAAGGCTGGCCGGCCTGCTGCGACAGCCAAAGCGTCAGGCTTTCCAGGTCGAGGTGTTTGCCGGGACGGCTGAGATCGTCCAGAAGTTGGCTGGCGATGAATTCCAGCGGGTGCATCTGGCCATTCGCGGCGTGACGGCGTCGAGCATTGAGCGCGTGTTCGGCCGAGTCCTGACTGATGAAACCTTGGGCGACCAGTTCACGCAGCAAATCATTGAGATCCAGCCAGCGGTCCTGAATGGCAAGTTGAACGGACATGCGGGCTCCTCATGAACAACAGTTCGCAAAGGATAGTCGCGGAGCCGCAGACCGTTGGGCCACTACGCGACGAAGCCGTGTCGAGTTTTTTCAGCCTGCCGCCTGAGCCGGTTCATCCCACGCGCAATCAGCCGCTTGCAGCTCAACCGAACAGACGCTGATCAGGTTACGTAATTTTTCCGCAATCACCTGGGCGCGATGCCAGCTCAGGCCGTCCATCACGATGTCGATCGACAGCAGATCGTCCATCCTCTGCACGTTGACCTGTTGCGGCGTCAGAAACTGCAAAGCGAACAGGTTGAGCACTCGGCACAGCAGATCCGGTTCGGCCTCGGCCAGCATTTGATAGTGAACGCGGCAGTGGGCGTTGCTGACGTTCCAGACATCGGCGCGGGTGTGCGGGGTGTTGACGGCTTCTAGATGCGGCATGGTTGGTCTCCAAAATCACTGGAGGAATTTTTACATTCGGTGCCGGGCATTTCTTATCTATGATTGGGCTTATTGGCGATTGTTTGAATTGCTTGATTCGGTAAGTTATCAATCAAAGGTTTTTTTATGCACAGCGAGCTGGATGGCTACGACCGCAAGATTCTCGCGTTGCTGCAAGAGGACGCTTCACTTTCCAGTGCGCAGATTGCGGAACAGGTGGGGTTGTCGCAGTCGCCATGCTGGCGGCGGATTCAGCGGATGAAGGAGGAGGGGATCATTCGTGGGCAGGTGACCTTGCTCGACCGGAAGAAAATCGGTCTGAACACGCAGATCTTCGCCGAAATCAAACTCAACGCTCACGGGCGTTCGAACTTCACCGAATTCACCGAGGCGATTCGCGGCTTTCCCGAAGTGCTGGAATGTTATGTGCTGATGGGGTCGGTGGATTTCTTGCTGCGGATTGTGACGGCGGACATCGAGGCGTATGAGCGGTTTTTCTTCGAGAAGCTGTCGATGGTGCCGGGGATTCAGGAGGTGAATTCGATCGTGGCGTTGTCGGAGATAAAGTCCACGACGAGTTTGCCAGTCTGAGGTTTTGCGGTGACAGTGCTGGCCTCTTCGCGAGCAAGCCCGCTCCCACATGAGATTTTCAGTGGACACAGAATTTGTGTACGACCGAGATCAAATGTGGGAGCGGGCTTGCTCGCGAAGGCGGTATCACATACGCAGCAGCATCTTCCACGCACGATTCTGATACACCGCAATCGCCTGCTGCTTGCGCGCATCCAGCGATTCATCGGTGATCGGCTCGTTGGCCAATTGAGCAAGCTGTTTCAGCTCACCGTACAGGCGATCCATTTCCGGGATGTCCAGCACGCTGCGGGCGTGGTGTAACCAGGCCTGGATACGCTCGATACGCGGCAGTTGCTCGGCCAGGTCTTCCGGCTGTTGCTGATAACGCTGCAGTTGCAGGGAAGTCGCTTCTTCACCCAGCAAACGCGGCAACCAGCTGCCCAATTGCGCAGCGCCCTGGCGATTGCCACGGACGTTGCGATCGGCAGCCCAGGTGCGGGCCAGCAACCAGCGCGAAGTGTTCAGCGAGAACAGGCCCCAACGCGGATCTTCCAGTTCTTCGAGGAACTGCTCCGGCGCGGCTTTGCGTACGTCTTCGTCGTCGACACCGGCTTGCACCAGCGGGCGCCAGTCTTCGAGCAAGGCATCCAGCGCGACGCGCAGATCGTGCGTCGACTGACGTGGCGCGGCTTGACCCAGGCTGCTCAGCAGCGCGCGCAATTCAGCCAGGTTTTCGACCCAGTCCTGCAACAGGCGCCAGTGGCCGTTGAAACGATACTGCTCGGCCAGGCGCTGGCTGCTGCTCAGCAAGTGCCAGCTCAGCGCGGCGAAAGCGTCGTCCAGCGGGGTTTCAGCGCTGATCTGCGGCGCCGGCAGGCTCAACGAATAGCTGTTGGCGTCGTACAAGCGATAACCACGCTCGGCCTTGCTGATGTCACATGGCATCAGGGCGAGGGTCGCGGCCAGTTCGGCGGCCAGTTCCAGCAGAGCGGCCGGCTCGCCTTCGCGCAGTTCCAGTTCCAGCTCGCAGATTTCTTCTTTCTGCTTGCCGACCACCACGTGGCCGAAGTCCAGCGCAGCTTCGATGACCACTTTGGTCTTGCCACGGCCCCAAGCGATTTCAGCGCGTTCGCGGACGAAATCGGTGGTGAAGATCGCCTTCAGGGTTTTCTTTTCCAGTTCGGCGAGTTCTTCGGGCCAGCATTCGCCGTCGAGTTTCTTCACGTCGAGCTTGGCTTTGGGCAGGTTCCAGTCGTATTCGTTACGCACGGACAGACCGGCAACGCTCTGGCCGCGGGTCTTGAGGGTCTGAATCACTTCTTCGCCGTCGCGGCGCAGGCGCAGGGCAACCTTGGCGCGGGCCAGGTCGCGCTCAGGCGTGTCGAAGTACTGATTCATCAACTCACGGCGTTCCCAGCCACTTTTGTTGCGTTTTTTCAGGAGCGGGTGCTCGCGCAGGGCCGCGAGAGTTTCTCGGCTGACGCGGAGTTTGATTTCGGTTTCTTTCTGCATGGCCGGAAAATCCAGGATCGGGAGCGCAGCCGGGGGGAATGTGTGGCTGCCAAGGTCGTGCAGTGTACAGCACTGACCAAACCTACGCGCCGCGACGGTTTATTCCTGTCGCCGGATGGTTCTATGATGGAGTTCAAATCGGGAGTTGGGAGTCAGCGATGCCTTTGCCATCCATGAAAGATCAGTTCGCTGCGCTGATCGCTGCGCCGTCCGTCAGCTGTACGCAGGCCAGCCTCGATCAAACCAACCGTCCGGTGATTGATTTGCTGGCGACGTGGCTCGGCGATCTGGGTTTTACCTGCGACATCCAGCAGGTCAGCCCCGGCAAATTCAATCTGCTGGCCAGTTTCGGTTCTGGTCCCGGTGGCCTGGTGCTGGCCGGTCACAGTGACACCGTGCCGTTCGATGGCGCGCTATGGCAGACCGATCCGCTGAAGCTGACCGAAGTCGATGGCCGCTGGGTGGGTCTGGGCAGTTGCGACATGAAGGGCTTTTTCGCGCTGGCCATCGAAGCCGTCATACCGCTGCTCGATCAACCGTTCAAGCAACCGCTGTTGATCCTTGCTACCTGTGATGAAGAAAGCTCGATGTCCGGCGCTCGTGCCTTGGCGGAAGCCGGGCGTCCGCTCGGTCGTGCGGCGGTGATCGGCGAGCCGACCGGGCTGAAACCGATCCGCATGCACAAAGGCATCATGATGGAGCGCATCGACATCCTCGGCCAGAGCGGCCACTCCTCGGATCCGCGCCTTGGCCACAGCGCCCTCGAAGCCATGCACGATGCCATCGGTGAACTGCGTGGTTTGCGGTTGGCGTGGCAGCGTGAATTCCGTAATCCACAGTTCAGCGTGCCGACGCCGACCCTGAATTTCGGCTGCATCCATGGCGGCGATAACCCCAACCGCATTTGCGGCCAGTGTTCGCTGGAGTTTGATCTGCGCCCGTTGCCGGGCATGGACCCCAATGCCCTGCGCGCGGAGATTCTGCAGAAGCTCAAGCCCATTGCCGAGTGGCATCAGGTGAAGATCGATTACGCGCCGCTGTTCCCCGAAGTGCCGCCGTTCGAGCAGGCCGAGGATGCAGAATTGGTCCGGGTCGCTGAAAAGCTCACCGGCCATCGTGCCGAAGCAGTGGCGTTCGGCACCGAAGCGCCTTATCTTCAGCGTCTTGGCTGCGAAACCCTGGTGCTCGGCCCTGGCGACATCGCCTGTGCGCACCAACCGGGGGAATACCTCGAAATGTCACGTTTGCAGCCTACGGTGCATCTATTACGTCAACTGATTGAACATTACTGCCTGACACCGGCGCCTCTCGTATAAATCGCCCGTGTCCCAACCCGTATTCATGAGGAGAGCGCGCGTGTCGCCAAGCCTGTTCCGACGATAACCATCAGCCCGCTGTGCGTTTTTCTGTTTCGCCCATTTTTTGGCTGCTATTTATTACAGGCCCAGGTTCATGCCCGAATACGTTAATTGGCTTCGTCACGCTTCGCCTTACATCAACGCCCACCGCGATTGCACCTTCGTCGTCATGTTGCCCGGCGACGGTGTGGAGCACCCGAACTTCGGCAATATCGTCCACGACATGGTGCTGTTGCACAGCCTGGGCGTGCGATTGGTGCTGGTTCACGGTTCCCGTCCGCAAATTGAAACCCGCCTCGCTGCGCGCGGCCTGACCCCGCATTACCACCACGGGATGCGCATCACCGATGCCGCGACGCTGGAGTGTGTGATCGATGCGGTGGGCCAGCTGCGCATCGCCATCGAAGCGCGGCTGTCGATGGACATGGCTTCATCGCCGATGCAGGGCTCGCGTCTGCGGGTGGCCAGCGGCAACCTGGTGACGGCGCGGCCGATCGGCGTGCTCGAAGGCGTCGACTATCACCACACCGGCGAAGTGCGTCGGGTCGACCGCAAGGGCATCAATCGCCTGCTGGATGAGCGTTCCATCGTGCTGTTGTCGCCACTGGGTTACTCGCCGACCGGTGAGATTTTCAACCTCGCCTGCGAAGACGTCGCCACCCGCGCCGCCATCGATCTGGGGGCGGACAAGCTGCTGTTGTTCGGCGCCGACCTGGGTTTGATCGATGAAAACGGTCGTCTGGTGCGTGAGTTGCGTCCGCAACAAGTGCCGGCGCATCTGCAGCGTCTGGGCAGCAACTATCAGGCTGAGCTGCTGGATGCGGCCGCTGAGGCCTGTCGCGGCGGTGTGGCGCGCAGTCATATCGTCAGCTACGCCGAAAACGGTGCGCTGCTGACCGAGCTGTTCACCCGAGACGGTGGCGGTACGCTGGTGGCCCAGGAGCAATTCGAGGTTGTGCGCGAAGCGGCGATCGAAGACGTCGGTGGTTTGCTGGACTTGATCAGCCCGCTGGAAGAGCAGGGCATTCTGGTGCGGCGTTCCCGCGAGGTGCTGGAGCGTGAGATCGAGCAGTTCAGTGTGGTCGAGCGCGAAGGCATGATCATCGCGTGTGCGGCGCTGTATCAGATTGCTGATTCGGATGCGGGGGAGTTGGCGTGTCTGGCGGTGAACCCGGAATACCGCCATGGCGGTCGTGGTGACGAACTGCTGGAGCGCATCGAAACCCGCGCCCGGGCGCAGGGGCTGAAAACCTTGTTCGTACTGACGACCCGGACCGCTCACTGGTTTCGCGAGCGTGGGTTTGTGCCGAGCAGTGTTGAACGTCTGCCATCAGCGCGGGCGTCGCTGTACAACTATCAGCGTAATTCGAAGATCTTCGAAAAAACCCTCTGAACCGGCTCTGACCGTTCCCACGCAAAGCGTGGGGACGGTCAATGATCATTAATCCTGCACAAACTTCGCGCTGACATACGGCGAATAATCCGGCAGCACCGTTTCAACCTTCCCTTGTTCCTTCAAGAACTTCGCCGTCTCGCCAATCGCCTTCGCCGTGCCGCCGTCCAGCAGCGCGGTGGTCTGTTGGGCTTTAGCATCCGGGAACGTGGAACCGGCCAGCAACTCCGGCACATCGACGGCATTGGCACCGGTCAGTTTGGCGATTTTTTGCACCGGTACCGAGTCAGCGGTCCAGCTGTCTTTATGTGCGGCATAGTCGGCGAACGAGTCCAGCGTGACCTTGGCGAATTTGGCCACAACCTCTGGGTGCTTCTCGGCGTAATCCTTGCGCGCGACCCAGACCTCGAAGGTCGGTGCACCCCATTGGCCGACCTGTGCCGCGTCAGTCAAGGTCTTGCCGGTCTTGCGAATTTCCCCCAGCGCGGGTGACCAGACAAACGCACCATCGATGTCACCACGCTTCCAGGCTGCCGCGATTTCCGCCGGTTGCAAATTCACTACTTTGACTTTCGAGGCATCAAGGCCCCAGTGCTTCAGCGCACCCAGCAAACTGTAGTGGGAGGTTGAAACGAAGGGTGTGGCGATGGTCTTGCCGATCAGATCTTCCGGTTTATCGATGCCGCTGCCGTTGCGCACCACGAGTGCTTCCGCGGCGTTGATTTGGGCGGAAACAATGAACGCAACGATTGGCAGATTGCGCGAAGCAGCGGCTGCCAGCGGACTGGAGCCGAGGTTGCCAATCTGCACATCGCCGGAAGCAATGGCCGTAACCACTTCCGGGCCGCTATTGAAACGACGCCAGTCAATTTTCTGGCCTATGGTTTTCTCGTACAGTCCGTCTGCCTGGGGGACTTTGCTGGGGTCGATGCCGGTTTGATAACCGATCGTGAGGTTCGCCGCGTGAGCGCTAAAAGATATTATTAGCGATACACAAACTGTAACAATTGAACCGGATAGTGCGCGTTTGGTGGTCATGGCGCTGCCTTTCGATAGGGATTGATCGTGAATTGCATCAAAGCTAATCGATCTAAAAAAAGGCTAACAAATACCCTTTAGGAATTAGCTTATGAGCCGGTGCCGCGTCCCGGTTCAATGGGAAAGTGCAGAGCTAAATTCCTAAACGGTATGAAAAAGAATTGGGTGATTCTTTTTGGGCTTATGGCCCGGCAAGGAATGAATTTACTGGGGATTAGACTATGGTCGTAGACACACAAAGTTACGATTGACTTGTGAGTCACGGTCTGGCGCTAATCGCGCATCTTAGGATCTCGGGCATCGAGCCGAGGCCAGGAACACAAGAATTAGAAACGATAGGAGCGAAACAATGAACAAGTCGACCTTGGCGTTGGCCGTGGCTGTTGGGGTTTTGGCGCAGCAGGCAGGCGCCGCGGGTTTCCTGGAAGACAGCAAGGCTTCCGTCAGCTCTCGCACCATGTATTACGACGCTGATATGCGTGAAGGTCCGAGCGTTGCTAAAAACAGACAGCGAGAAACCGCTGAAGGGCTCAAGTTCGATTACCTGTCCGGTTTTACCCAAGGTACTGTTGGTTTCGGTATCGACGCCCAGGCACTGGTCGGTATCCACCTGGATGGCGGCAAGGGGCATCACCCTAGCGGTAACGACAACTCATTCTTCCCTAGCGATTCCGATGGTTCGGCGGCGAATGAGTGGAGCCGTTTAGATGGTAACGTCAAGGCCCGCTTCTCGAAGACCGAGGCCCACTTAGGTGGCGCTCTGGCACCTAACTTGCCGATCCTGATCGCGAACGACAGCCGTTTGCTGCCACAGACCTTTGACGGTGGCACCATCACCTCGAAGGAAATTGACAATGTGACCTTCAACTTGGGTCAACTGGAGCACGCGTCGGGTCGCGCCTCCTCCAACAGAACTGGCCTGGCAGTGGCTGGCGGTACTCAGGACAGCAACAAATTCCAATACGCCGGTGCTGACTGGAAGGTCACCAAAGACCTCATGCTGCAGTACTACTATGCGAACCTGGAAGACTACTACAAGCAGAACTTCCTCGGCCTGGTGCACGTTTACCCGATCGCCCCTAACCAATCCTTCAAGACCGACATTCGCTATTTCGATAGCAGTTCTGACGGTAAGAACGGCGATGTGGGCTACCGCTTCAACAACAACAACGGCTTTGCCAAGAACCCGGGCGAGGTTGATAACAAGACCTGGAGCGCCATGTTCACCTACACCCTGGGTGGCAACGCGTTCCTGCTCGGGCACCAGCGTGTCAACGATGACGGCGGCTTCGTTTTCTTGAACCAAGGCAGCCTTGTCGATGGCGGTCGTCCAGAAGGTGCCGGCGGCGCCAGTTTCTACTCGTTTACCGACGCCACGGTTGGCAGCTTTATCCGTGCCGGTGAAAACACCACGTTCGGTCAGTACTCCTATGACTTCGCCTCACTGGGCGTGCCGGGTTTGAAAGCTTCGATTGCGTACTTGAATGGTCAAGACATCAAGGCTACCAACGGTACTGGTAAAGACCTGAGTGAGCACGAGACCGACGCGCGTATTGACTACGTGATTCAAACGGGTGCACTTAAAGGGTTTGGTACAACACTGCGTCACGGTACCTACCGTGGCAACACCAGCACCTTTGATCAAGACCAGACCCGTCTGATCTTCAACTACACCTACAGCTTCTTGTAATAGCCATCAGAAAAAGCCTCGCCCGCCGGCGAGGTTTTTTTTTGTGTTTTTTCAATATTCCAAATAGAGCTTATGTAGTAATTTTTTATTCTTTTTAGCTTTTAAGCCAAACGCCTAAAGTGAGTGGCTTCTGAGCCGATACCTTGTGTCCCGACTCAGAGTAATAGCGCGAAGCTATATGCCTGAATGGCATGAAAAATGATTAAATAATTCTTTTTGTGTTTATCATGCGGGCCAAAATCACAGGGTCAGGCCATCGCCGTAGTCACACGGTCTGGCACTAACCGAGCATTTCAGGATCCAGGGCATTCGACCCAGGACCTCAAAAATTAGAAACGATAGGAGCGAAGCAAATGAACAAGTCCACCTTGGCCCTGGCTGTGGCCGTAGGGGTTTTGGCGCAGCAGGCAGGCGCCGCCGGTTTCATCGAAGACAGCAAAGCTACTTTGGGGCTGCGTAACTTCTACATCAATAACGATAACCGTGACAGTGCTGCTGGCACTCCTGCCAACAAGGCCAACGGTGTTCAGAGCAAAAACGAAGAATGGGGTCAAGGCTTCGACCTGCGCTTCATCTCTGGCTACACCCAAGGTACCGTTGGCTTCGGTATCGACGCTATCGGCCTGTTGGGCGTGCGTCTGGATACGGGCGGCGGCACTAACGGCGCCACTTCGACTTCTTACGGCGGCACTGTTTTCCCAAGCAAGTCCAACGGCGAAGCGGTTGATAACTTCTCCAGCCTGGGCCTGACTGCCAAAGCCAAGATCTCCCAGACCGAACTGAAGTTGGGCACTCTGCAGCCAAAACTGCCGGTTATCGTGACCAACGATGGCCGTCTGCTGCCGCAAACCTTCCAGGGCGGCCAGATCACCTCGAACGAGATCAAGGACCTGACCGTGGTCGGTGGTCAGATCGAGCACGCCAAAGGTCGTAACTCCAGCAACAACGAAGAGTTGTCGATTGCCGGTGCGAACTCTCCCACCGCTACTGGCCGTGACAGCAACAAGTTCATCTACGGCGGTGGTGACTACAAAATCACCAAAGACCTGACTGCCCAGTACTACTACGGCAACCTGGAAGATTTCTACAAGCAACACTTCCTGGGTCTGGTTCACAACTGGGCCATCGGCCCGGGCGTGTTGAAGTCTGACTTGCGTTACTTCAACAGCTCCGATGACGGTGCCAACGGTCACGACTCGGCTTACTTCAGCTCCGGTAACTACCAAGGCTTCAAAGCGGGTAAAGGCAAGGTCGACAACAACTTGTACAGCGGCCTGTTCCTGTACTCCGTTGCCGGTCACACTTTCGGTGGTGGTTATCAGGTCAGCAATGGCAGCAGCGATTTTCCTTGGCTGAACCAGGGTGATGGCTCGTCGGCTTACATCATTACCGACTCGCAGATTGCCAAGTTCGCCCGTGCCGGCGAACGTACCTGGCAAGCTCGCTACTCGTATGACTTCGCCAAGGTTGGTCTGCCAGGCGCTACTGCCGGCATCGTTTACCTGCGCGGTGACAACATCGACACCATCAGCAGCACCAGCACCGCTGTGGCCGGTTCCGGCCGCTCCGAGTGGGAGCGCGACCTGACCCTGGCGTACGTAGTCCAGGAAGGCGCACTGAAAAACCTGGGCTTCACGTGGAAAAACGCCATGTGGCGCAACGACGTCCCAGGCCAACGCGACCAGGACGAAAACCGTCTGATCGTCAGCTACTCGATCCCGCTGTTGTAATAGCGCTCGCGTAACTGAAATAAAAAGCCCCGCCCGGCATCTCGCCGGGCGGGGCTTTTGCGTTTTCAAGTCAGGCTCACCCCCGTAAACCCTCCTCGAAGTTTCCCTCTTTGTGCAGCAACTCAAGGCCTTCTCGAACCTTGTGGGCGATGGTCGTCCCGATCGTCGCCGAGGTCCAGTGAACACATTTTTAATATTCATTTAAGATCTAAACAAATCGATATTTATTCTTTTTAATGAATAAGAAATGCAGGCACAGTTGACTCCAACAAGCACTCACCAGGAGCAGCACCATGAGCCTCAGACTGGGCGATATCGCCCCCGACTTTGAACAGGATTCCAGCGCCGGCACCCTCCGTTTCCACGAATGGCTGGGCGATAGCTGGGGCGTGCTGTTTTCCCATCCGGCGGATTTCACCCCGGTGTGCACCACCGAATTGGGCTTCACTGCCAAGCTCAAGGACGAATTTGCCCAACGTGGTGTGAAAGCCATTGCCCTGTCCGTGGACCCGGTGGACTCGCACCACAAGTGGATCGAAGACATCAACGAAACCCAGAACACCCTCGTCAACTTCCCGATCCTTGCCGACGCCGACCGCAAGGTCTCGGACCTCTACGACCTGATCCATCCCAATGCCAACGACACCCTGACCGTGCGTTCGCTGTTCGTGATCGACCCGAACAAAAAGGTTCGGCTGACCATCACCTACCCGGCGAGCACCGGCCGTAACTTCCATGAAATTCTGCGCGTGATCGACTCGCTGCAACTCACCGACAACTACAAGGTGGCCACCCCGGCCAACTGGCAGGACGGTGATGAAGTGGTGATCGTGCCGTCGCTCAAGGACGAAGACGAAATCAAGAAACGCTTTCCCAAGGGCTATCGCGCGGTGAAGCCGTACCTGCGTCTGACGCCGCAGCCGAATCGTTGAAGATCAAAAGATCGCAGCCTGCGGCAGCTCCTACATGGATCGGCGTACACCCGTAGGAGCTGCCGCAGGCTGCGATCTTTTCAAGGCATCCACAAAGCAGGGGATTTCAGGCCGTTTTTACGGCCTATTTTTTTGCCCGGAGAAAGGCATTTCGCATAGGTCTATAAAGAATAACCAAATGAATAAATATGATTTATGGATATAACAATCACCTGTTAAGGTCACTTCCATCAAAGCGAGATCGCAAGCTGCGAATCGCCAACACCGTTCAAGGAATCGTCTGAATGCTGGTCGTCTCACTCGGTGGAAGTCCCAGCCAACGCTCCCGTTCCGGGGTGCTGCTGGAACGCTCCCAACGCTGGTTGCAGGAGCAAGGAGTGGAAGTGGTGAGTTACCAGGTACGGGACTTCCCGGCCGAAGACTTGCTGCATGCACGCTTCGACAGCCCAAAGGTGATCGACCTGCTGCAACAGATTGAAAACGCCGATGGCCTGCTGATCGCCACGCCGGTCTACAAGGCGTCGTTCTCCGGCGCATTGAAAACTGTATTGGACCTGCTGCCCGAGCGTGCCCTGGCCCACAAGGTGGTGTTGCCAATGGCCACCGGTGGCAGCATCGCTCACATGTTGGCGGTGGATTACGCGCTCAAGCCGGTGTTGTCGGCGTTGAAAGCCCAGGAAATGCTTCACGGGATTTTCGCCGTAGACAGCCAGATCGCTTACGGCGAAGGCAGCGTCCAGGCGCAGTTGGCACCGGAGCTGGAAGAAAGACTGAATGAATCACTGGAACTGTTTTTCAGCGCCATGGCGCGACGGCCCAAGCCGATCGATCCGAATCTGTTGAATGAACGTTTGTTGAGTGCTCGCTGGAGCATTTAAGCCAGCACTTAAACCACACCTGAACTTGAAGTACTCACCTTACTCAGCCGCCAACGGCCAAGCAGGTGCAGCCAAAACCCAACAGCAAATAGGAGAGCGCTATGCGCACTGTCATTTTGCGTCGTGGTCTGGTCGCTCTGTTTGCTGCGGCTGTGTCCTTCGGCGTTATCTCTCAAGCACAAGCCGAGACGTTGCGAATCGGCTATCAAAAATACGGCACTTTGGTGCTGCTCAAAGCCAAAGGCACACTCGAAAAACGCCTCGCCGCCCAAGGCGTGGACGTGCAATGGACTGAATTCCCCGGCGGCCCGCAACTGCTCGAAGGCCTGAACGTCGGCTCCATCGACTTCGGCGTTACAGGTGAAACTCCACCGGTATTCGCTCAAGCCGCCGGCGCCGATCTGCTCTATGTCGCCTACGAACCACCAGCGCCGCACAGCGAAGCAATCCTGGTGCCGAAGGACTCGGCGATCAAATCGGTGCAGGACCTCAAGGGCAAGAAAGTCGTCCTGAACAAAGGCTCCAACGTGCACTACCTGTTGGTCCGCGCACTGGAAGATGCCGGCCTCAAATACACCGACATCCAGACCGTATTTCTGCCGCCGGCCGATGCCCGCGCTGCGTTCGAACGTGGCAGCGTCGATGCCTGGGTGATCTGGGACCCGTACCAGGCCGCCGCCGAACAACAGTTGCAAGCACGCACCCTGCGTGATGGCCAAGGCATCGTCGACAACCATCAGTTCTACCTCGCGACCAAGCCATACGCGCAGAAAAATCCTGAGGTGATCAAGACCCTGGTGGAAGAAGTGCGCGCCGTCGGCGAATGGTCCAAGGCCAATCCCGAAGACGTGACCAAACAAGTTTCGCCACTGATTGGCCTGCCAGCGGACATCACCCTGACCTCGATGAAACGCCAAGGCTACGGTGCGCTGTTCCTCACACCTGAAGTGGTCGCCGCGCAACAGAAAATTGCTGACACCTTCTATCAGCTCAAGCTGATTCCAAAGCCGCTGAGCATCAAAGACGTGATCTGGACGCCTCCGGCGGCCGTTGCCAAAGCTCAGTAATTCGAATCCCTAAGGAGACCACTCCATGAGCCTCAATATCTTCTGGTTCCTGCCTACCCACGGCGACGGCCATTACCTTGGCACCGCCGAAGGCGCTCGCGCCGTCGACCACGGTTATCTGCAACAAGTTGCGCAAGCGGCGGATCGTCTGGGCTTCGGCGGGGTGCTGATTCCCACCGGGCGCTCTTGCGAAGACTCGTGGCTGGTGGCTGCGTCGCTGATCCCGGTGACCCAGCGTTTGAAATTCCTCGTCGCCCTGCGCCCCGGGATCATTTCCCCGACGGTAGCAGCGCGTCAGGCCGCGACGCTGGATCGCCTGTCCGGCGGCCGTGCGTTGTTCAACCTGGTAACCGGCGGTGATCCGGAAGAATTGGCCGGCGACGGTTTGTTCCTGACCCACGAAGAGCGCTATCAAGCCTCAGTGGAATTCACCCGCATCTGGCGCCGCGTGCTGGAAGGCGAAACCGTCGATTACGACGGTCAGCACATCAGCGTGAAGGGCGCGAAGTTGCTTTATCCGCCGATCCAGCAACCGCGTCCGCCGCTGTACTTCGGCGGTTCTTCGGAAGCGGCGCAAGACCTCGCGGCAGAGCAGGTCGAAATGGTCCTGACCTGGGGCGAACCACCGGCCGCTGTTGCCGAGAAGATCGAGCAAGTGCGTGCCAAAGCCGCGAAGCTTGGGCGCACCGTGCGCTTCGGGATTCGATTGCATGTGATCGTTCGTGAAACCAATGCCGAAGCCTGGCAAGCGGCTGATCGGCTGATCTCTCATCTGGATGACGACACCATCGCCCGCGCCCAGGCTTCTCTGGCGCGCTTCGACTCGGTGGGCCAGCAACGCATGGCCGCGCTGCATGGCGGCAGCCGTGACAACCTGGAAGTCAGCCCCAACCTGTGGGCCGGTGTCGGCCTGGTGCGTGGCGGTGCGGGTACAGCATTAGTGGGCGACGGTCCGACCGTGGCCGCTCGCGTGAAGGAATACGCGGACCTGGGCATCGACACGTTCATCTTCTCCGGTTACCCACATCTGGAAGAGTCTTACCGCGTCGCCGAATTGCTGTTCCCGCACCTGGACATCGAACGTCCGGAATTGCCGAAAAGCGCCGGTTACGTCAGCCCGTTTGGTGAGATGGTCGCCAACGACATTCTCCCCAAAGCCGCGTCGCAGAGCTGAGGCGCGCCATGAAGAAAATTATCCACAGCCTCGCGCCCTGGGCGTTACCTGTTTTGCTGCTGGCGGTGTGGCAGTTGTCGGTGTCGGCGGGCTGGTTGTCGACACGGATTCTGCCGGCGCCGATCGCGGTCATCGAAGCCGGCGTCAGCCTGGTGCGCAGCGGTGAAATCTGGACTCACCTGGCGATCAGCGGCTGGCGTGCAGCGCTGGGCTTCGCCATCGGCGGCAGCATCGGTCTGACCTTGGGCTTCATCACCGGCCTGTCGAAATGGGGCGAGCGCCTGCTCGACAGTTCGGTGCAGATGATCCGCAACGTGCCGCACCTGGCGCTGATTCCACTGGTGATCCTGTGGTTCGGCATCGACGAGTCGGCGAAGATTTTCCTGGTGGCGTTGGGCACGTTGTTCCCGATCTACCTCAACACCTATCACGGCATCCGCAACGTCGATCCGGCGTTGGTGGAAATGTCCCGCAGTTATGGCTTGTCCGGTTTCAGCCTGTTCCGTCAGGTGATTCTGCCGGGGGCGCTGCCTTCGATTCTGGTCGGCGTGCGGTTCGCGCTGGGCTTCATGTGGCTGACGTTGATCGTCGCGGAAACCATTTCCGCCAGCTCCGGCATTGGCTACCTGGCAATGAATGCCCGGGAGTTCTTGCAGACCGACGTGGTGGTACTGGCGATTCTCTTGTACGCGGTGCTCGGCAAACTCGCCGACCTCGCGGCCCGTGGACTTGAACGCGTGTGGTTGCGCTGGCACCCGGCCTATCAGGTTGTTAAAGGAGGTGCGGCATGACGGCTCAACAACCTCCGCGCCTGCTGCGCGGGATTCCGCTGGCAGTGCGCAAGCTGCAAAAAACCTTTGGCTCGCGGCAAGTGCTGCGTGAGATCGATCTGCACATCCCGGCCGGTCAGTTTGTCGCCGTGGTCGGTCGGAGCGGTTGCGGCAAAAGTACCTTACTGCGCTTGCTCGCCGGTCTCGACAAACCCACGGGAGGTGAATTGCTCGCGGGCTCCGCGCCGCTCAGTGAGGCGCGGGAAGACACCCGATTGATGTTCCAGGAAGCGCGTTTGCTGCCATGGAAAAAGGTCATCGACAACGTCGGCCTTGGGCTCAAGGGCAACTGGCGTCCGCAAGCGCTGGAAGCGTTGGAGTCGGTCGGTCTGGCCGACCGCGCCAATGAATGGCCGGCCGCCTTGTCCGGTGGCCAGAAGCAACGTGTGGCCCTGGCCCGCGCGCTGATCCATCAACCACGTTTGCTGTTGCTGGACGAACCGCTGGGTGCGCTGGACGCACTGACCCGAATTGAAATGCAGCAGCTGATCGAACGGCTTTGGCAGAAGCACGGTTTCACCGTGTTGCTGGTTACCCACGATGTCAGTGAAGCGGTGGCGATTGCCGATCGGGTGATCCTGATTGAAGAGGGCGAAGTCGGCCTCGACCTGCACGTTGAGCTGCCGCGCCCTCGGGTTCGTGGCTCCCATCGGCTGGCGGCGCTGGAAACCGAAGTCCTCAATCGCGTACTGGCGTTGCCCGGCGAACCGCCGGCACCGGAACCTGTTTCACCATTGCCTACGCAATTGCGTTGGGCCCAATAACTCAAGCCTTATCCAACGACAGGAATCAACATCATGACGATCAAAGCCATCAACGTTCGTAACCAGTTCAAAGGCTCCATCAAGGAAATCGTACTCGGTGACGTGCTGTCCGAAATCGACGTGCAGACCGCTTCCGGTATCGTCACCTCAGTGATCACCACTCGCTCGGTGAAAGAGCTGGAACTGGTGGTCGGCAGCGAAGTGATCGCGTTTGTGAAATCCACTGAGGTGTCGATCGCCAAGTTGTAAGCGCGTGCATTTCGCACAACCCCGGAGGGTCTAGCCCTTCGGGGTTTTTTGCGCGTGATTCAGTGAGTTCGGCGGTGCGGCCTTCGCGAGCAAGCCCGCTCCCACATTGAATTAGTGTCGGGCACACAATTCATGTTCACTGGAGATCAACTGTGGGAGCGGGCTTGCTCGCGAAGGGGTCAGTGAAGCCAGTGAGGATCAGGCAGTTATAGCGCGCTTGGGCAGATAGGGCGGCAAATACAGCCCTAGGTAGGCGTCGAATACCCGCATCCCTTCTTCAGCCATGCGCGGCGTGATCTGTCCGTGTTGTTGCACCGAGCGCGCATAGACGCGGTCGCCAAGCTCCATGGCCAGGGCAAACACATCAACGTCCGTCGGCAGTCTCGGCAGCTCGAAGTGGTGATCGAAGAGTTTGTGCATCAGGTCGCCGAGTTCGATGTCGTGCTGACGGTCGGCCTGGGTGACTTCGGTCAGTCCGTGCTGGGCAAGAATGAGCTGGCGGGCGGCGGCGTCTTCGCTGTAGATCGCGAGCATGCGTTGTTCCACCAGTCGCGACAGATCACGCCAGCCGTTGAGGGCTTCGTGGTCGATGGGCGCTTGCAGGCAGGCACGGAACGCAGCGTGGACGTCGGCCGTCAGGGCTTCGAGCAGCGCCGGGACGCTGGCAAAGAAGTGGTAGACGGAGGAGGGCGGGATCTCCGCACGTTCGGCGACGCTATAGATCGACAGACTGGCCACGCCCTCGGCAGCCAGCAGCGTGCGGGCGGCATCGAGTATTGAATCGATCCGGGCCTGGCTGCGGGCGCGGGGTTTGCGTGGGGTGGCGAGTCGGGTCATTGGTGTCTCCTGCGGGGCAGCGGGCATTGTACGAGCAGGGTTGTGTGTTGTCTGCCAGGACGCCATCGCGAGCAGGCTCACTCCCACAGTTGATCTCCAGTGAGCATAAATTCTGTGTGCACAGAAATCCCCCTGTGGGAGCGAGCCTGCTCGCGATGAATCCAACTCGGTCAACTTTATGAACACATAAAAAAACGCCGCAAGCTGTGAGGCCGGCGGCGTTGTTTTTACTGCAACCGCTTACACGGTATGCAGGTACCAGTTGTACTCGAGGTCGGAGATGGAGTGTTCGAACTCCTCCAGCTCGCTCTCTTTACACGCGACGAAGATATCGATGTATTTCGGATCGATGTACTTGGCCATGACTTCGCTGTCGTCCAGCTCACGCAACGCATCGCGCAGGTTGTTCGGCAGGCTTTGCTCGTTCTGCTCGTAGGAGTTGCCTTCCACGGGTGCGCCCGGCTCGATCTTGTTGGTCAGGCCATGGTGCACGCCTGCCAGGACCGAAGCCATCAGCAGGTACGGGTTGGCATCGGCGCCGGCAACGCGGTGCTCCAGACGGACCGCGTCGGCGGAACCGGTTGGCACACGTACCGCAACAGTACGGTTGTCCAGACCCCAGCACGGTGCATTCGGCACGTAGAACTGTGCGCCGAAACGACGGTAGGAGTTAACGTTCGGGCAGAGGAAAGCCATCTGCGCCGGTAGGGTCTCGAGCACACCGCCGATCGCGTGACGCAGTGCGGCGTTCTGCTCGGGATCCTCACTGGCAAAAATGTTTTTGCCATCTTTATCAAGAATCGAGATGTGGACGTGCAGACCGTTGCCCGCCTGGCCCGGGTAAGGCTTGGCCATGAAGGTGGTGTCCATTTCATGGTCGTAGGCGATGTTTTTGATCAGACGCTTGAGCAGGACCGCGTAGTCGCAGGCCTTGATCGGGTCGGCAACGTGGTGCAGGTTCACTTCGAACTGCGCCGGGGCACTTTCCTTGACGATCGCGTCGGCAGGGATGCCTTGCTCTTTCGCACCTTCCAGAATGTCCTGGAGGCAGTCGACGTATTCGTCGAGGTCGTCGATCAGGTAAACCTGTGTCGAATGCGGGCGTTTGCCGGAGATTGGCGAGCGAGGCGGTTGTGGGCGACCGTTCACGTTCTCCTGGTCGATCAGGTAGAACTCCAGTTCGAACGCGGCGCAGATGGTCAGACCCATCTCGTCGAACTTGGCAACAACTTGACGCAGTACTTCACGGGGATCCGCGAAGAAAGGTTCACCTTCAAGTTCGTGCATGGTCATTAACAGTTGCGCGGTAGGGCGCTTCTGCCAAGGCTCGTTGCACAGGGTGTCAGGGATTGGATAGCAGATTCGGTCAGCATCGCCGATGTCCAGACCCAGGCCGGTGCTTTCCACCGTCGAGCCATTGATATCCAGAGCAAATAGAGAGGCCGGCAGGTTGATGCCTTTCTCGTAAACCTTGTGGAGGCTGGTGCGTTCAATGCGCTTGCCGCGCACCACACCATTCATATCCGCAATCAGAAGGTCAACGTACAGAACCTCAGGATGTTCCTTAAGGAACGCGTTCGCTTCGTTAAGCTGAACGGCACGCGGGGGTACCGACATGATGCAACACCTTTGTTGTTAAAAATATCAATCATTGATCTCTTCGGATTCCAGTCAACCCGAACGGCATGCCGAAGTCAAGCGAGGCCTTTTTTGCCCTAAAAAAGCACCCTTGGGGCTTTTTTGAGGCACTTTGGGGCGTTTTTATGCCTTTGAGCGATTTAGCAGCTGCGGGCTTGAGCGGGCCGTGTTGTATTTTTTACGGGGGTGTTGTGTAAAAAAATGAACAAGGCTAAGCTCGATTCAAACCCATAACACCAATAATACCGGGGTGCTTCATGTCTCGCCTGCCGTTAATCGGCGTCACCGCCTGCTCTAAGCAGATCGGTCTGCATGCGTATCACATCAGTGGCGACAAGTACGTCCGCGCCGTGGCCTCAGCGGCCAAGGGGCTGCCGGTGATTCTTCCGTCCCTGGCCGATTTGCTGGCACCGTCCGATATTCTGGACGGTCTGGATGGCATCCTCTTTACAGGCTCTCCTTCCAATATAGAACCGTTTCACTATAGCGGCCCAGCCAGCGCGCCGGGCACTGCTCATGATTCTGCACGCGATGCCACCACTCTCCCGTTGATCCGCGCCGCAGTCGAGGCCGGCATTCCCGTACTCGGTATTTGCCGCGGCTTCCAGGAAATGAATGTGGCGTTCGGCGGTAGCCTGCATCAAAAAGTCCACGAAGCCGGTCCATTCATGGATCACCGTGAAGACGATAGCCTACCGCTTGAAGGACAGTATGCGCCAAGTCACTCGGTGCACATTCAACCGGGTGGTGTGCTCGCAGGCCTGGGCCTGGCGAGCGAGATACAGGTCAATTCGATTCATGGTCAGGGCGTTGAACGTCTGGCGCCGGGCCTATGCGTCGAGGCCTTGGCTCCTGACGGGTTGATCGAGGCTGTCTCGGTCCCGCAGGGCAAGGGTTTTGCTTTGGGAGTGCAATGGCATCCCGAATGGCAGGTAAGCTCAAACCCGGATTACCTTGCGATCTTCCAGGCATTTGGCGATGCCTGCCGTAAGCGCGCATTACAACGCGACGCCGATGCGTTAAACAACGCCTGACTTATAAGAGTCAGGAAACCAAGCCTAAGAGGCATTTATGAGTAACAACCTCGACCAGCTCACCGATTGGTTGAAAGACCACAAGATCACAGAAGTCGAATGCATGATCGCCGACTTGACCGGGATCACCCGGGGCAAGATTTCGCCGACCAACAAGTTCATTGCCGAAAAAGGCATGCGCCTGCCCGAAAGCGTTCTGTTGCAGACCGTGACCGGCGACTATGTCGAAGACGACATCTATTACGAACTGCTCGACCCGGCCGACATCGACATGATCTGCCGTCCCGACCAGAACGCGGTATTCCTGGTGCCTTGGGCCATCGAGCCCACCGCTCAGGTGATCCACGACACCTACGACAAGCAAGGCAACCCGATCGAGCTGTCGCCGCGCAACGTGCTCAAAAAGGTGCTGAAACTCTATTCCGACAAGGGCTGGCAGCCGATCGTGGCGCCAGAAATGGAGTTCTACCTGACCAAGCGCTGCGAAGACCCGGACTTCCCGCTGCAACCGCCGGTTGGCCGTTCCGGTCGCCCGGAAACCGGTCGCCAGTCGTTCTCGATTGAAGCGGCAAACGAATTCGATCCGCTGTTCGAAGACGTCTATGACTGGTGCGAATTGCAGGAACTGGACCTCGACACGCTGATCCACGAGGACGGCACGGCGCAGATGGAAATCAACTTCCGTCACGGCGATGCCCTGTCCCTGGCCGACCAGATCCTGGTGTTCAAACGGACCATGCGCGAAGCCGCGCTCAAGCACAACGTGGCGGCGACGTTCATGGCCAAGCCGATGACCGGCGAGCCGGGCAGTGCGATGCATTTGCACCAGAGCATCATCGACATCGAGACCGGCAAGAACGTCTTCTCCAATGAAGACGGGACCATGAGCCAGCTGTTCCTGAATCACATCGGTGGTTTGCAGAAACTGATCCCCGAGCTGTTGCCGCTGTTCGCGCCGAACGTCAACTCGTTCCGCCGCTTCCTGCCGGACACCTCGGCACCGGTGAACGTGGAGTGGGGCGAAGAGAACCGCACCGTGGGCCTGCGGGTTCCGGATGCCGGGCCGCAAAACCGTCGGGTGGAAAACCGCCTGCCGGGCGCCGACGCCAACCCGTACCTGGCGATTGCCGCGAGCCTGCTCTGCGGTTACATCGGCATGGTCGAAGGCTTGAACCCGAGTGCGCCGGTGGTGGGTCGTGGCTATGAACGCCGCAACCTGCGCCTGCCACTGACCATCGAAGACGCGCTGGAACGCATGGAACACAGCGCGACCATCGAGAAATACCTGGGCAAGAAATTCATCACTGGCTACGTCGCGGTCAAGCGGGCCGAGCATGAAAACTTCAAGCGCGTGATCAGTTCGTGGGAGCGGGAATTCCTGCTCTTCGCCGTCTGATGCGCCGGGCGCCGCCGTTATTGGGCGGCGCTTTCACCTGATTTTTTTAAGGAGATTCGCATGACCAGCAACAACCCGAAAACCCGTGAATGGCAAACCCTGAGCAACGATCACCACCTGGCCCCGTTCAGCGACTTCAAGCAGCTGAAAGAGAAAGGCCCGCGGATCATCACCAACGCCAAGGGCGTTTACCTCTGGGACAGCGAAGGCAACAAGATCCTCGACGGCATGGCCGGCCTGTGGTGCGTAGCCATCGGCTACGGTCGCGATGAACTGGCCGATGCCGCCAGTAAACAAATGCGCGAACTGCCTTACTACAACCTGTTTTTCCAGACGGCTCACCCGCCGGTGCTGGAACTGGCCAAGGCCATCTCCGATGTCGCGCCTGAAGGCATGAACCACGTGTTCTTCACCGGTTCCGGTTCCGAAGGCAACGACACCATGCTGCGTATGGTTCGTCACTACTGGGCGATCAAGGGCCAGCCGAAGAAGAAAGTCATCATCAGCCGCAAGAACGGTTATCACGGTTCAACCGTGGCCGGCGCGAGCCTGGGTGGCATGACGTACATGCACGAACAAGGCGATTTGCCGATCCCGGGCATCGTCCACATCGCGCAGCCGTACTGGTTCGCTGAAGGCGGCGAGATGACACCGGAAGAGTTCGGTATCTGGGCGGCCAATCAGCTGGAAGAGAAGATTCTGGAAGTCGGCGTGGACAATGTCGGTGCCTTTATTGCCGAGCCGATCCAGGGTGCCGGTGGCGTGATCATTCCGCCAGACACCTACTGGCCGCGCATCAAGGAAATCCTCGCCAAGTACGACATTCTGTTCGTGGCTGACGAAGTGATCTGTGGTTTCGGCCGTACCGGTGAGTGGTTCGGTAGCGATTTCTACGACCTCAAACCCGACATGATGACCATCGCCAAAGGCCTGACGTCCGGCTACATCCCTATGGGTGGCCTGATCGTGCGTGACGAAGTGGTTGCGGTGCTCAACGAAGGTGGCGATTTCAACCACGGCTTCACCTATTCCGGGCACCCGGTGGCCGCTGCGGTGGCACTGGAAAACATCCGCATCCTGCGCGAAGAAAAAATTATCGAGCGCGTTCATGCAGAAACGGCACCCTATTTGCAAAAGCGTCTACGGGAACTGAACGATCACCCGTTGGTGGGGGAAGTGCGTGGGGTGGGCCTGCTGGGGGCGATCGAGCTGGTGCAGGACAAGGCCACTCGCAAGCGTTACGAAGGCAAGGGCGCCGGTATGATCTGCCGCACGTTCTGCTTCGAAAACGGCCTGATCATGCGCGCCGTCGGCGACACCATGATCATTGCTCCGCCACTGGTGATTACACCGGCTGAAATCGATGAGTTGGTGACCAAGGCACGCAAGTGTCTGGACCTGACCCTGAGTGCATTGCAGGGCTAAGTGCTAGGCTCTGAGCGGGGTGCGAAGTTCGCATTTCGCTCAGCGCAAACAAAGGATGGGGCTTTCCTTGAAAGCCTGCCTTGGATCTTGCCAGACTACCGGTTGTTTCAGATGCCCAGGAAAGGCCGCTGAACACGTGGTTAAAAAGAAAAATTGGAGCATTACCCATGAAGGCATTAGGTATGAAGATAGCTGGCAAGACCCTCCTCGCCATGTCCCTGATGGGCGTGATGGCGGGCGCCGTTCAGGCGGACGATAAAGTTCTTCACGTGTACAACTGGTCCGATTACATCGCACCGGACACCATCGCGAACTTTGAGAAAGAGTCCGGGATCAAGGTGGTGTACGACGTTTTTGATAGCAACGAAACCCTGGAAGCGAAGTTGCTGGCAGGCAAGTCCGGCTACGACATCGTCGTACCGTCGAACAACTTCCTGGCCAAGCAGATCAAGGCCGGCGTTTACCAGAAGCTGGACAAGTCCAAGCTGCCTAACTGGAAAAACCTGAACCCTGACCTGCTTAAAGCAGTATCGGTGAGCGACCCGGGCAACGAACACGCCTTCCCTTACATGTGGGGTTCGATCGGTATCGGCTTCAACGCCGAGAAGGTCAAGGCTGCACTGGGGGCCGACGCACCGACCAACTCCTGGGACCTGATCTTCAAGCCTGAAAACGCCGCCAAACTGAAGTCGTGCGGTATCAGCCTGCTGGATTCGCCAACCGAGATGATTCCGGCAGCTTTGCACTACCTGGGCCTGCCGACCGACAGCCAGAAGAAAGAAGACATCGACAAGGCCGAAGCCCTGCTGCTGAAAGTCCGTCCTTCGATTGCCTACTTCCACTCGTCCAAGTACATCTCCGACCTGGCCAACGGCAACATCTGCGTAGCCGTGGGTTACTCGGGTGACGTCTACCAGGCCAAGTCACGTGCGGCAGAAGCCGGTGACAAGGTCAAAGTCAGCTACAACATTCCGAAAGAAGGTGCAGGCAGCTTCTACGACATGGTCGCCATCCCTAAAGATGCCGAAAACGTCGAAGGCGCCTACAAGTTCATGACTTACCTGCAGAAGCCGGAAGTCATGGCTGCAATCACCAACGCCGTGCGCTTCCCGAACGGTAACGCGGCCGCCACCCCGTTGGTTGATAAAGACATCACCGCTGACCCGGGCATCTACCCGCCGGCGGACGTGCAGGCCAAGTTGTACGCGATTGCCGACTTGCCGGCCGCGACCCAGCGGATCCTGACTCGCAGTTGGACCAAGATCAAATCGGGTAAATAAGTAAAACCCTGTAGCAGCTGCCGCAGGCTGCGTTGAGGTCCGAAGGACCTCCGCTTTTCGACAGCACAACGGCTTCGCAGTTGAACGCAGCCTGCGGCAGCGGCTACAGGGATCTTCATAAAGTTTGCTGGAACGGTTTTTCGAGGGTAAGTTGCGCGCCGGTTTTGTTGCCAGGCAGCCATGGCTGTCATGTAACGCGGGGCAACTTGGGCCCAACTAATTTTAGAGGACCTCCACGTGCCATTTTTTTCTTTGTTGCGCAATGCACTGCTGGTCGGCGCCGGACTGACGCTTGCCGTTAGTGTCCAGGCGGCTGGCACCGTGCATATTTATAACTGGTCGGACTACATCGGTTCGACGACCCTGGCAGACTTCCAGAAAGAAACCGGCATCAAGCCGGTGTATGACGTCTTCGACTCTAACGAAACCCTGGAAGGCAAGTTGCTGGCCGGGCGTACCGGTTATGACGTGGTCGTGCCGTCCAACCACTTCCTTGGCAAGCAGATCAAGGCGGGCGCTTTCCAGAAACTCGACAAGTCCAAGCTCACCAACTATGCCAACCTCGACCCGGTGCTGCTCAAGCGCCTGGAGCAAAACGATCCGGGTAACCAGTACGCCGTGCCGTATCTGTGGGGCACTAACGGCATCGGTTACAACGTCGACAAGGTCAAGGCTGTGCTTGGCCTCGACAAGATCGATTCCTGGGATGTGGTGTTCGAACCGGAGAACATCAAGAAACTGCACAGCTGTGGCGTGGCGTTCCTCGACTCCGCCGATGAAATGATGCCTACGGTCCTCAACTACATGGGCCTGAACGCTAACAGCACCAACCCCGAAGACTACAAAAAGGCCGAAGCCAAGTTGCTGGCGGTGCGGCCTTACGTGACCTATTTCCACTCCTCCAAATACATCGCGGACCTGGCCAACGGCGACATCTGCGTGGCGATCGGTTTTTCCGGCGACATGTTCCAGGCCAAGGCCCGCGCGGCTGAAGCCGGCAAGGGCATGAACATCGCCTACTCGATTCCGAAAGAGGGCGGCGCGCTCTGGTTCGACATGCTGGCGATCCCCAAGGATGCGGCCAACGTCAAGGACGCCCATGCCTTCATCAACTATTTGCTGAAACCTGAGGTGATCGCCCAGGTCAGTGATTCCGTGGGTTACGCCAACCCTAACCCAGGGTCGGACAAGCTGATGGAACAGTCCATTCGCACCGACGAATCGGTTTATCCACCGCAAGCAGTTATCGACAAGACTTACGTGTCTATCGAGTTACCACCAAACATTCAACGTTTGATGACCCGCAGCTGGACCAAGGTCAAGTCGGGTAAATAGCTTCAAGGCTCAAACTATCCAAGGTTGGCTCACCTTGAGCGAACTGCACTCTTTTTTTCTGGGAGTTTCGTAAATGGCAGTTGCCTCCGGCGCCTATAAGAAAGCCCTCGAGGGCGACCAATCACCTAAACAGGTGTTGGTCAAAATCGACCGGGTCACGAAGAAGTTCGACGAGACGATTGCCGTGGACGATGTGTCCCTGGAAATCAAGAAAGGCGAGATTTTCGCCCTGCTCGGCGGTTCGGGATCGGGCAAATCCACGTTGCTGCGCATGCTCGCAGGCTTCGAACGGCCCACGGAGGGGCGCATTTTCCTCGATGGCGTAGACATCACCGACATGCCGCCGTACGAGCGACCGATCAACATGATGTTTCAGTCCTACGCCTTGTTCCCGCACATGACCGTGGCGCAGAACATTGCCTTCGGTCTCAAACAGGACAAGATCCCCGCCGCTGAAGTCGATGCGCGCGTGGCCGACATGCTCAAGCTTGTACAGATGAGCCAGTACGCCAAACGCAAGCCGCATCAGTTGTCCGGTGGTCAGCGTCAGCGTGTGGCCCTGGCGCGTTCGTTGGCCAAGCGGCCGAAGCTGTTGCTGCTCGACGAGCCGATGGGTGCTCTGGACAAGAAGCTGCGTTCGCAAATGCAGCTTGAGCTTGTCGAGATCATCGAGCGGGTCGGCGTAACCTGCGTCATGGTGACCCACGACCAGGAAGAGGCCATGACCATGGCCGAGCGCATCGCGATCATGCACCTGGGCTGGATCGCCCAGATCGGCAGCCCGATCGACATCTACGAAACCCCGACCAGTCGCCTGGTCTGCGAGTTCATCGGCAACGTCAACATCTTCGACGGTGAAGTGATCGACGACGCCGAAGGCCACGCGACCATCACCTGCAAGGACCTGGACCGCCAGATTTACGTGGGCCACGGCATCAGCACGTCGGTGCAGGACAAATCCGTGACCTATGCGATCCGTCCGGAAAAACTGCTGGTGACGCCGACCATGCCGACCTGTGAATACAACTGGTCCAGCGGCAAGGTGCACGACATCGCCTACCTCGGTGGCCACTCGGTGTTCTACGTCGAACTGCCGAGCGGCAAGATCGTCCAGTCTTTCGTCGCCAATGCCGAGCGCCGTGGCCAGCGCCCAACCTGGGGTGACCAGGTTTACGTGTATTGGGAAGACGACAGCGGCGTGGTACTTCGCTCATGAACATGCGCAAATTCAAACGTCGACTCAGTCGAATAATTCCCGGTGGCCGCCAGTTGGTCATCGGGGTTCCGTTCATCTGGCTGTTCATGTTCTTCATGTTGCCGTTCTTCATCGTACTGAAGATCAGCTTCGCCGAAGCCGACGTGGCCATTCCGCCGTACACCGAGATCTACAGCTACCTCGACCAAAAAGTGCAGTTGCTGCTTAACCTGAGCAACTACGCGATGCTGGCCGGCGACGAGTTGTACATCGCCGCTTACCTCGGCTCGTTGAAGATGGCGCTGATCAGCACCATCCTCTGTTTGCTGATCGGCTACCCGATGGCCTACGCCATCGCCAGTGCCCGTAAAGAGATGCAAACGGTGCTGGTGCTGCTGATCATGATGCCGACCTGGACCGCGATCCTGATCCGCGTTTACGCGTGGATGGGCATCCTCAGCAACAACGGTCTGCTCAATGGTTTCCTGATGAGCATGGGCTGGATCAACGAACCGCTGCAGATCCTCAACACCAACCTCGCTGTGTACATCGGCGTGGTTTATTCGTACCTGCCGTTCATGATCCTGCCGCTCTACGCCAACCTGGTGAAGCACGACAACAGCCTGCTGGAAGCCGCATCCGATCTGGGTTCGAGCACGTTCAACAGCTTCTGGAAGATCACCATACCGCTGTCCAAAAACGGCATCGTCGCGGGCTGCATGCTGGTGTTCATTCCGGTGGTCGGCGAGTTCGTGATCCCGGAACTCCTCGGCGGTCCGGAAACCCTGATGATCGGTAAAGTGCTCTGGCAAGAGTTCTTCAACAACCGTGACTGGCCGGTGGCGTCTGCCCTGGCGGTGGTGATGCTGGCGATCCTGATTGTGCCGATCATCCTGTTCAACCGCAGTCAGGCCAAAGAAATGGAGGGTAAAGAATGAAGCGCTTCCGTTTCTCAAGCTTGATGCTGGTGCTGGGTTTACTGTTCATCTACGCGCCGATGCTGATCCTGGTGATCTACTCGTTCAACGCCTCCAAACTGGTGACGGTGTGGGGCGGCTGGTCGATCAAGTGGTACGTCGGCTTGATGGACAACACTCAACTGATGGGCTCGGTGGTGCGCTCGCTGGAAATCGCCTGCTACACGGCGGTGGCGGCGGTGGCGCTGGGTACATTGGCCGCGTTCGTCCTGACCCGTATCACCCGCTTCAAAGGTCGCACGCTGTTCGGCGGCCTGGTCACCGCGCCGCTGGTGATGCCTGAAGTGATCACCGGTCTGTCGCTGTTGCTGCTGTTCGTGGCGATGGCGCAGATGATCGGCTGGCCACAGGAGCGCGGCATCATCACCATCTGGATCGCGCACACCACGTTCTGTGCGGCGTATGTGGCGGTGGTGGTCTCGGCGCGCTTGCGTGAGCTGGACTTGTCCATCGAAGAAGCGGCCATGGACCTTGGTGCACGGCCGTGGAAGGTGTTCTTCCTGATCACCATCCCGATGATCGCGCCATCGTTGGGGGCTGGCGGCATGATGTCGTTTGCCCTGTCGCTGGATGACCTGGTGCTGGCGAGCTTCGTGTCCGGTCCGGGTTCGACGACCCTGCCGATGGAAGTGTTCTCGGCGGTACGTCTGGGCGTGAAACCCGAGATCAACGCCGTGGCCAGCCTGATTCTGCTGGCGGTATCGCTGATGACGTTCCTGGTCTGGTTCTTCAGCCGTCGTGCCGAAGAGAGTCGCAAACGTGCGATTCAGCAGGCGATCGAAGAAGGCGCTGCCGACTCCTGGAAACAGCCGGACGTGCGTCGCGCCCAGGCGCCAGAAGCGGCTTGAAGTCATGCCGGGTTGACCACAACAGTGTGGCCAACCCAGATCCAATGTGGGAGCGAGCTTGCTCGCGATGAGGGCGTAACATTCAACGAAAATGTTGAATGACAGTCCGCTATCGCGAGCAAGCTCGCTCCCACATTTTGCTTATGCCACCCAAGGGGATTTGCGGATGATCTCGACGAAGTTCATCGGTTTGAAGCCTGGCTCGCTATCCACCAGCACATCCGCGTTTACGGTGCCGAAAGTGGTGTCCGGCTTGTGTTTGAAGCCATTGGCGAACGCACACAGGATGCATTCCTTGAACCCTTCGCCACGCGGGTGGGCATGCACCACTTCTTCGCGTTGCGCGCTGGGGAACGCTGCGTAATCGATGCCCAGCACATCCATTTCAACGCCGGCAGTGACTAACGCTACGTTAGGACGCAAATGTTGCGGCACGCCCGGTGTGGTGTGCAGAGCAATCGATAGCCACACTTGCTCGATATCGTCGTCGGACAAACCGTAGGGTTTGAGGAACGCTTTGGCAGCGTTGGCACTATCGACTTCGAAGCGCTCATCGTCAGTGCGATGACCTTCCACCAGACCCAAGTCATGGAACATCGCGCCGACGTACAACAGTTCGGGGTTGTAGGCCAGTTGCTTGCGTTCACCGCTCAAGGCACCGAACAGAAACACCCGGCGCGAGTGGTGGTACAACAGGTCTGATTCGACGTCACGAATGTATTCTGTGGTGGCCTTGGCCAACGCGCTGTCGGGGATTTTGATACCGGCGATGGTGCTGCTCATGGTGCTGTCCTCGTGGGGAACGCCGTGGCGGCGCTGATGGGTTCAGTCTGTCCGCCCCTCCGAAACCGGACAATCGATCCATGGCTGCGATCCCGGCCAATGAGCATGCATATCGCGCCAACCTCGCTTGTTGGGCGCGGATTGGCTAGGGTTGAACCAGATAATCCGGGATGTACGCCGACTTTCATTTCAATACCTGGAAGGCGAATCTTGCCATGAGTAAAACCGTTGCCATCGTGGTGTTCGCAGGCGTTCAGTCTCTGGACGTCACCGGTCCCATGGATGTGTTTTGCGAAGCCAATCGTTTCCTTGAGCCGGCAGATCACTATCGACTGGAGGTGATCGGCGTCGAGCGCGGGGTGATGGCGTGTTCCAACGGTTTGTCACTCAATGCCCATCGGCATTTCAGCGAAGCGCTGGAGGCCTATGACTTGCTGCTGGTGGCCGGTGGGCCGCAGTTGCCGTTCATGGATTTCGGTGCGGCATTCGATGCCTGGCTGCGCGATGCCTGCGCGCAGGCGCAACGCTTTGGCTCGATCTGCAATGGCGCGTTCATGCTCGCCCGGGCCGGGTTGCTGGAAGGGCGAACGGTCACCACCCATTGGGGCGACGCCGCGGCGCTGGCGCAGTTGTGTCCGTCGACTCAGGTTGAGGCGGATCGCCTTTACGTGGAGGACGGCGAGCTCTACACCTCGGCGGGTGTCACGGCGGGGATTGATCTGTCGCTGTACTTGCTGGCCAGGGATCACGGTCCGGAAGTCGCATTGAGCGTGGCAAAGCGACTGGTGGTGTTCACTCAGCGCTCGGGCGGGCAGTCACAGTTCAGCCCATTCCTCACGCCACACGCCGAACCCACTTCGGCGGTGGCGTTGGTGCAGCTCTACGTGTTGGCCAACCTGACGGGCGACCTGGCAATTGCCGACCTGGCCAACGCCGCGAACATGAGTGCCCGCAACTTTTCCCGGGTGTTTGCCAAAGAGGCGAAAGTCACCCCGGCGGAATTCGTCGAACGGGCCAGGGTGGATGCGGCGCGGGTGCTGCTTGAAAGCACCCACTCGCCGCTGAAGACCGTGGCCTATCAGTGCGGATTTCGCGATGCCCAGCACATGCGCAGTGTGTTCAACCGCAGGCTGGGGGTGACGCCACAGCAGTTCAGGCTGAACTTTGCGGCGATGGTTTGACCTGACATTTTTGTCGCTTGTCAGGGCCTCATCGCGAGCAAGCTCGCTCCCACAGGAGAATGCATTCCAATGTGGGAGCGAGCTTGCTCGCGATGGCGATAGAACAGCCAATGAGATTTCGATCTACTGCGCAGCCCGCGCTGGCAATAGCTTCAACGTGCTGCGGGTGTTGGCCGTGACCTCTTCGTCGTTGAGATGCGCCTGGTAGTAGATCCCTTCGATATACGCCTCAGCCTGGTCGTCATAGTGGCTGTCGAACGGTACGCCACTCTGGCCAACCGGGTTGACGGTCAGGCTGTGGGTCGGGTCGGCGAAGTCGATCAGGCGGCGGGTCGAGGGACCATAAGTTACTGGCCACGGCGCCGGGCCGATTTTGGCCGAGAGGTTGTTCGGTACTTCGTGAGTACCGGGTGCCGCGAACGGGCCGACATTGAAGATACGATCCAGCGGCTTTTGCTGCCCCAGCGGATGGCCATGCGTCAGGGTGTGCGCCTTGCCCCACTGCCATTGCGCGAAATCGGCGCCGAGGGTGGTTTTGAGGTGAGCAATGCTCGCCTGCCACGCAACCTTGACCGTATCGGCGCGGGTTTCCTTGCCGAGGGTGTTGCGGTTGTCCCACCACGGTGAATCGGCCGTCGCGGCCAGGCGAGGCAGTGCGGAATCAATCACCCGGGTCGACAGCAGAGTCTCGAAGAAGTCATTGCCCAGTTCGTCGTGCATCGTCGCGTCAGCCAGGTTGAACAGGAACTGGTTGAACAGCGTGGCGCTGGTGGAATCGAGCGGGTAGTCGCCTTTCCACTGCGCCAGTTGCTCCACCAGCTTGAGCTCGGCGGGATCACTCACCACTTCACGTAGTACCGGCAACAACGGCGCCAACAGGCGCGGGCCGTAAGCGGTGGTGGTGCCCAGTTGCAGCTTCTGGCTGGCGTCCAGATCCCACTTGATGGTTTTGTCGCTGAGCTGGCGATTGAGCTGCTGACCTCGATCGGCCAGGTTGTAGTAACCGGGAATCTCCATGCCGGTCGGCGACACCGGCTGGAAGTTGGCCGAGACGATGTAACCGCGTGCCGGGTTCTCTTCCTGTGGGTTGGCGCTGAACGGGTAGAAACCTTCCTTGTCCGCGTCGGCGGTGCTGCCATCGAGGATGAACCCCGGACGCACACCCGCCGGACGTTTTGGCAATTGCGCCGCTGCCCACCAGCCGATGTCGCCCTTGGCGTTGGCCCAGACGATGTTCAGACCCGGCGCCTGAACCTTTGCGGAGGCACTGCGCGCCTTGGCCAGGGTGTCGGCGCGGTTGAGCTGGTAGAAGCCCTCAAGGATTGGATTCTGGCTTTCGAGAAAACCCCACCACATGGCGATTGGCGTTTTGCCGACGCCGCTGCCCAGCGCATCGTTGACGATCGGGCCGTGCGGCGACTGGCGCAGCACCAGGGTTACCGGTGTCTGGCCCTTGACCGCAATCTGCTGTTCGCTGGTCACCATGTCCACCCACTTGCCGCGATACCAGACCTGATTGGGGTTGTCCGGATTGACCTTTTCGGCAATCAGATCGAGGTCGTCGTTCTGGAACATGGTGATGCTCCAGCCGAAGTCGCGGTTCATCCCGAGGGAGGCGAACGGCATCAATGCCTGATAGTGGCCGTAGAGCTCAAAACCCGGCGCCGAGAGCTGCGCTTCATACCACACCGACGGCGCGGAAAAACGGATATGCGGGTCGCCGGCCAACAGCGGTTTACCACTTTTGGTCCGACTGCCGGAGACGGCCCAGGCGTTGCTGCCCTCGAACTGCGGCAAGCCGTTGTCGGCGAGTGCCTGTTCGCTGAGTCGGGCGAGGGCGTTGAGGTCTTTCCAGTCGGTACTGGCGAGGGGTGGCATGGCACCGCTGCGGTTTTTCGCCAGCACGCCCTTGGGCTGCCAGTCGAGATCGAAGACGTTCAGGTAGTTGGCGCCCAGTTGATCGCGCACATAGGTCAGTAACGGTTCGGTGCGAAACGCTGCGGCAAAACTGTAGGCCATGTAACCGGTGATGCTGATGGTGTCCAGAGCGGTGAACGGGCGTTTGGGTATGCCCAGTACATCAAACTCCGCAGGTTTTGGGTGGCTGTCCTGATACTGGTTGATGCCATCCAGATAGGCTTGCATGGCGATAAAGGCCGGCGACTGTTTGTCCATGTTCGCCAGGTAGGTGTCGGCGCGTTCGCGAATGCGCAAGCTGCGCATCAGCTTGTCGGTGTCGAGAAGTTTCGGGCCCAGTACCTCGGCCAGCTCGCCGCGGGCGAGGCGGCGCAGGACTTCCATCTGAAACAGCCGGTCCTGGGCGTGCACGTACCCGAGGGCGCGGTACAGGTCGGTTTCGTTCTCGGCGCGGATGTGCGGGATGCCGCGCTCGTCGTAGCGCACGGTGACCGAACCTTGCAGGTGTTGCAGCTCCACCATGCCCTGGCGTGACGGCTGCTTGCTGAAGACGTACCAACCTGCACCTGCGGCGAGCGCAACAATCAGCAGGGCGAGAACGGTCAGGCTACGTTTCATGGTGGTTCCTTGTTGTTATCTGTGGCAGCAGTTCCCTGGCGCCACTGTTTAACACGGCTTGCCGACATGGCCATCGCACTTAGGAGGGATTCGCGTCTCCTGTCAGCCTTACTTCACTGCGTCGACAGGCCACGGGCAGTAACAACCCACGGCCAGTGTGTGCGTGGCATTCACCGCGCGGCCTTCGCTCAACGCTTGCAGAATCGGTTCGATAAAGCTGTTACTCGAATTGCAGGTCAGGCCTTCGCTATACGGGCCGAAATACGCCAGTTTGCCGCTGCGATCCCAGATCGCCACGGCCGGGCTCGCGGGGATCTGTTCGGAGCCTGGCAGGACGGCGATGCTTTTCAGGCTGCTTAAGGTGCTCGGTAACTGCCCGTGGCTGCCAGGCTTTTGTACCGAATAAAACTCCACGCCTTGCGGTGCATAGTGCTCAACCAGTTCGCTCAGGTGTTGTTGGTTACCGACGTTGCACGGGCAGGCCGGGTCCCAGAAGTGCACGAGGCGGATGGCGCCGGGGCCGGCGAGATTGTCGGGCAGGCGCAGCGGGTCGCCGGAGAACACCGCGGTGTGCTCGCTGAACGCTCGCAGGTAGCGCCCCTCAAACCAGTCGTAAGCAGCCCACAGCACGCCGGCACACACGAGGGCGAGCAGGCTGGCAAGCAGTGTGGCGCGGTAGGGCGAGCGCATGGATTTCAGTCCTCGAAGGTGCGCTAGCTTGCCATGCTTGCCGCGACAGATGAATATCGCAGGTCTATAAAGTCCGTTTCGCGTTCTGGAATTGCTCATGTCTGCCACTTTCGACTCCCATCATCTGCGTGCCAGCCTGCGGCCGCTGGCCGACTGGCAGCCGCTGTCGGTGGAAGCGCTGGCTTACCAGCGTTTCTACGGGCTGGATTTTGCGGGACGTAACGTGCGCAGTGGCCTTGGACGTTTCGCGGTCGATGGTTATGAAGTGGTCAGCCAGGTCTGGTGGCCGGAGCGGGCGAAGGCGACACTGTTTTTGTTCCACGGTTTTTACGATCACACCGGGCTTTACCGGCATGTGATCGAATGGGCGCTGGATCAGGATTTTGCGGTGATTGCCTGCGACCTGCCGGGACACGGGTTGTCCAGTGGCGAACGGGCCAGCATCAAGGATTTCACCGAGTATCAGGACACGCTGCAAGGGTTGTTCACCGAAGCGCAATCCCTCGATCTGCCGCAGCCATGGCACCTGTGCGGGCAAAGCACTGGCGGCGCGATCGTGATCGATCATGTGCTCAATCAGGGCGTCAGCAGTCCGGCCCAGGGCCAGGTCATTCTGCTGTCACCGTTGGTAAGGCCGCGGGCCTGGGGTTGGTCGCAGCTCAGCTATTACCTGCTCAAGCCTTTCGTCAAAGCCATCGCCCGGCGCTTCAGCGAGAACTCCAACGACCCGGATTTTCTTCCCTTTCTGCAAGCCGATCCGTTGCAGCCGTTACGTTTGCCGACCGCCTGGGTCGGTGCGCTGTCGCGCTGGATCAAACGCATCGAAGCCGCACCGTACAGCATGCGACGACCGCTGATTGTGCAGGGGCAGGCGGACATGACCGTGGACTGGGAGCATAACCTTGAAGTATTGCGGGGCAAGTTCGATCGGCCGCAGGTGTTGATGTTGCCTGAGGCGCGGCATCACCTGGCGAATGAGACGCTGGCGTTGCGGCGGGAGTATTTCGGGTTTTTGACCAAGCGGATTAAAGGCCGGAGTCTTTAGCGGCTGTGGCGGCCCCTTCGCGAGCAAGCCCGCTCCCACATTAGATCTCCAGCGAACACTAATTTTGTGTACGGCAGCGATCAAGTGTGGGAACGGGCTTGCTCGCGAAGGGTCCCTTGCAGGCACTAAAAATTACTGGCGTAGCGTTGAAGTATCCTGCCCCACCGCCAGCCCCGCGCGAATCGCCGCCAACGCTGCCTGGTAATAAGCCTTGCCCTCGGTGGACTCGGCGAAGGTCGCGAACTCTTCCAGTTCTTCATCCGACAGGTCGCGATAGACATACAACAGCGTGTTGTTCAGGTCGCTGCCGATCTGGTCCATCAAGCGCTGACGCTGACCGTTCAACATGCCTTGAGCCTGACCACCGCCGAGCAGGCCGGGGATCATCGAACTGAGGCTGTCAGCCGCGACACCGGCAATCGCCAGGCTGACTTCAGCACCAGCCTCGCGGGCGGGCAGGGCCTGGGCCAGATGGCCGATGATCAGCATACGGCTGTCGCTGGCCTGGATCTTGGGTAAACCCTTGGCGTTTTTTGCCAGCTGATCGCGACGGGTCGCGAGCAATTCGGCGGCCACGATTTTCTTGCCCAAGGGTGACTGAAAGAACGTCAGCGCGGGTTTCGGGTCGGCGAGGGTCTTGCGTAATTGCGCTTCGGCGCGCTGGTCGACGGCCTGGGGGGCAAAGCGCTGATTGCTGTTATTCACCAGCGCCTGGAACACTGCCGGCGGCAGGCTGTTCTGGTACCGCTGCTGAGCGGCCGAAAGAGCGTCGTTGAAATGCGCGCGTTGTTCTGGCCAACCGGCGACCTTGTACAACTGGTCGTGGCCGTCTGCCCACGCGGGCAATACACAGAACATCAACAGTGAAAAAAGCAAACGGCGCATAGGGACTCCTGTCAGCAGGCGACTATTCTCCGTGTGGCATTCGTCCTTGTCGAGAATTCGTATCAACCCGCTGCGCGGCTCTGTCGGATTTTCAGGCACAGGAATACTATGCGCGGCATGCGAATACCCTCTGATCACCCGCTGCTGTTACGTATCGTCGATGACCTGGCCGAACACGGCTGGTCGCAGCAGAATATTTTCCTTCCTCTGGGTCTGACCCGGGAACTGGCGGCTGAGTGCCGCAAACGTGCTGCCGAGGGCGAATTGGCCCCGGCTGCCGTGGGACGCGGGTCGACATCCGAGATTCGCGAGGGGATTCGCGGCGACCATATCCAGTGGATCGAGCCCGGCCAGGCGTTGGCGTGCGACAGCTATCTGGATTTGATGGACAGCTTGCGCGAGGCGATGAATCGCGGTTTGTTTCTGGGCCTGGAAGATTTCGAAAGCCATTTCGCGCTGTACCCGCCCGGCGCGTTCTACCTCAAGCATGTCGACCGTTTTCGCGACGACGACCGGCGCATGGTGTCGGCGGTGGTCTATCTCAATGACGCCTGGCTGCCAGAGCACGGCGGCCAGTTGCGCATGTACCTGGATGAAAGCGTCGAACATGAAGTGGTGCCCACAGGTGGATGCCTGGTGGTGTTTCTGTCGGGTGAAGTGCCCCACGAAGTCCTGCCCGCGACCCGGGATCGCCTGTCGTTGACCGGCTGGTTTCGGCGGCGTGGCAACGAGCCGTTCTGATCATGCAAAAAATTCTGGTAAGCCGCTGTCTGCTGGGTCACCGCGTACGTTACGACGGCGGGGCCAGTGGGCCGTTCGATCAGCTTCAGCAGTGGCTTGATGAAGGTCGGGTGGTGCCGTTGTGTCCGGAAGTTGCCGGTGGCTTGCCGACGCCGAGGGCGGCGGCAGAGATTCCGGGCGGGCAGGGTGGTGAAGTGCTTGATGGCCACGCCTCAGTGATCACCACCGAGGGCGAGGACGTCAGCGCCGAGTTTCTCTCGGGGGCTTATCAGGCGTTGGAACTGGTGCAAAAGCACGGCATCCGCATTGCCGTGCTCAAGGCCAACAGCCCGTCTTGCGGGAATCTGTTGACGTATGACGGGACGTTCAGTGGTGTGAAGGTGAGTGGCGAGGGAGTGACTGCGGCGTTGCTCAGGCGCCATGGCGTGCAGGTCTTCAGCGAGCTCGAGTTGGTTGAGGCAGCGGTGGCTTTGGATGCTTTGGGCTGATCCAGAATTCACCCCCTCACCCTAACCCTCTCCCCAGGGGGCGAGGGGACTGATCGTGGGGAACTGAAGAAATTTCGCGACCTGAAAGTCTTTGTGTTGAATCCATAATCGACTCCATCTTTCAGGTCGATGGATAGCGCCAGACACCTCGGTCAGTCCCCTCGCCCCCTGGGGAGAGGGTTAGGGTGAGGGGCTGGATCTAAAGAGCGACAAAATTCTTAAGGCTTGGGCGCCACACCCGCATCCGCCCCCAACCACTTCTGTTCCAGTGCCTCCAATCGCCCATCCGCCTTGATCCGCTGCAGTGCGTTCTCCAGGCTAGCGTGAAACGCCGGGTTACCTTTCTGAAACGGAATCGCCAGGCTCACTGCCGGGCCAGCCTTCGGCTTCTGTTCCGTCAACGACTGCACCAGCAGAATCGAACGTGGCTCTTCCTTCTGCGCGATCAATTGCGCGTTGGTGTGAATGTAAGGTTCGCTGAAGTCGAAACGATCCTTGAGGTCCGGGGTCACTGCTATGTGGTTGATGGCGATGTCGTATTTACCGCTTTCGACACCGTTCAACAGGTCGTCGGAATCGGTAACGACGAAGTCGGCCCGCACATCCAACTCGTTGGCCAGCAGTTGACCCAACTCGACTTCGAAGCCCGAAAGTTGGCCATCGTCCTTGAAATTGAAGGGCGGTGTATTAGCCTCAAGGGCAATACGCAATTCGCCACGGTCGTTTACATCGTCAATCATTTCGGCATGAGCCAAAGGGCTCAGAAGGGGTAGCAGGCAGATCAGGCCAGGCAGAAAACGCATGGTCACTCCTTTGAATTCATTATCGCGATGCTCTGGTTCAGGCTCGCTTTGCTATGGTTGTCGTGTGCCTTCGACAACGAATGGCCGTGAAGTTGTCATGGCCACACGGATTTTACGGAAAAACTGGAGAAGAGAATGAAAACCTTTATGTCACGAGCAGCATTGGCTGGCCTGTTGATGGGGGCTTCGATGCTGGCAACGGCTGCTACCCCGGCTCCCAAAGGTGCAGAAGTGTCCATCGTTTCTCCTGCGGATGGAGCCACGGTTCCGCAAACCGTCGTCGTCAAGTTCGCTGTCGAGAACATTGCGCTGGCGCCAGCGGGCGATGTCACCAAGAACACCGGCCATCACCACTTGCTGATCGATGTCGATCAACTGCCGGCCGCCGGTTCGCCGATCCCCAACGATGCCAATCACCTGCATTTCGGCAAGGCGCAGACCCAGGCTGAAGTAAAGCTGACGCCGGGTAAACACACCTTGCAGCTGGAACTGGGCGATAGCGGCCACATGCCGTTCGATCCGCCGATCGTGTCGGAGAAAATCACCGTCAACGTTAAGTAACCTGCTCGGAATAAAGAACCGCGCCCATGAAAAAGGAGCCCCCAAGGGCTCCTTTTTTTGTCACTCAAGTCACTATCAGAACAACACGCGGCAACGAATGGTGCCGTTGATGTGCTGCAGCTTCTCTTGGGCAATTTCCGAGTAATCGGCGTCGACGTCGATCACGACGTAGCCGACTTTCTCGTTGGTCTGCAGGAACTGACCGGAAATGTTGATGCCGTTTTCGGCGAAGACCTTGTTGATCTCGCTCATCACACCCGGAATGTTCTCGTGGATGTGCAGCAGACGGTGCTTGCCAGGGTGAGCCGGCAGGGCCACTTCCGGGAAGTTCACCGACGATACCGAGGTACCGTTGTCGCTGTACTTGACCAGTTTTTCAGCCACTTCCAGACCGATGTTGGCTTGCGCTTCAGCGGTGGAACCGCCGATGTGCGGGGTCAGGATCACGTTGTCCAGGCCACGCAGCGGGCTTTCGAACTCTTCTTCGTTGGAGCGAGGCTCTACCGGGAATACGTCGATGGCCGCGCCGATCAGGTGCTTGTCCTTGATCGCGTCCGCCAGCGCTTGCAGTTCAACTACAGTGCCGCGAGCCGCGTTGATCAGGATGCCGCCCTTCTTGATCGCACGGATTTCTTTCTCGCCGATCATCCACTGGGTCGCAGCGGTTTCCGGAACGTGCAGGGTCACGATGTCGGACATGCCCAGCAGCTCGGTCAGGTTACCGACCTGAGTCGCGTTGCCCAATGGCAGCTTGGTCACGGTGTCGTAGAAGTACACCTGCATGCCCAGGCCTTCAGCCAGGACCGACAGTTGAGTACCGATCGAGCCGTAACCGACGATGCCGAGCTTCTTGCCACGGATTTCGAAGGAGTTGGCCGCGCTCTTGATCCAGCCGCCACGGTGGCAGGAAGCGTTCTTCTCAGGGATGCCGCGCAGCAACAGGATCGCTTCGGCCAGCACCAGCTCGGCAACGGAGCGAGTGTTGGAGTACGGAGCGTTGAACACTGCGATGCCGCGTTCGCGGGCAGCATTAAGGTCAACCTGGTTGGTGCCGATGCAGAAACAGCCGACAGCGACCAGTTTCTTCGCCTGATCGAAGATCTCTTCGGTCAGTTGAGTGCGGGAGCGAATGCCGATGAAGTGAGCATCAGCGATCTTTTCCTTCAGCTGGGCTTCCGGCAGAGAACCTGTGAGGTACTCGATGCTGGTGTAGCCCGCCGACTTGAGGACGTCGACAGCCGATTGGTGGACGCCTTCGAGAAGAAGGAACTTGATCTTGCTCTTATCGAGAGAAGTCTTGCTCATCTGCGTAAACCTGTATCCCGGAGAAAAATGGCAGGAAATGGTCAACAGATGCTGACCCGGACGGCAAGAAGGCCGTCGCCACAGAATAGCCGTTGGGCACTATCCTGCGGGGTCGGTATGCTAGCATATGCACCCCGCTAAACACTCATTCCTGCGACGTGAAGCGTTCTCAGGATGACCATGAATTGTTCGAGAGTTCTGTCGATGACCAATCCTGCCCTGATTGAAGAGCTGAAGACCCTGGTTGAGCCTGGCAAGGTGCTGACCGATGCCGACTCCCTGAATGCTTACGGTAAGGATTGGACCAAGCATTTCGCCCCGGCCCCGACCGCCATCGTGTTCCCCAAGACCACCGAGCAGGTCCAGGCCATTGTCCGTTGGGCCAATGAGCACAAAATTGCACTGGTGCCATCCGGCGGTCGTACCGGGCTGTCCGCCGCGGCCGTGGCTGCCAATGGCGAAGTCGTTGTGTCCTTCGACTACATGAACCAGATCCTCGACGTGAACATGACCGACCGCACCGCGGTCTGCCAGCCGGGTGTGGTGACTGAACACTTGCAGAACGTCGCCGAAGAAAAAGGCCTGTACTACCCGGTGGATTTCGCCTCCGCAGGTTCGAGCCAGATTGGCGGCAATATCGGCACCAATGCCGGCGGGATCAAGGTGATTCGCTACGGCATGACCCGTAACTGGGTGGCCGGCATGAAAGTCGTCACCGGCAAAGGCGATCTGCTGGAACTGAACAAAGACCTGATCAAGAACGCTACCGGCTACGACCTGCGTCAGCTGTTCATTGGCGCTGAAGGCACCCTCGGTTTCGTGGTCGAAGCCACCATGCGTCTGGATCGTGCCCCGAAAAACCTCACCGCGATGGTCCTCGGCACTACCGATTTCGACTCGATCATGCCGGTACTGCACGCGTTCCAGAGCAAACTCGACCTGACCGCATTCGAATTCTTCTCCGATAAAGCCTTGGCCAAGGTCATGGGACGGGGCGACGTGCCAGCGCCATTCGAAACAGATTGCCCGTTCTACGCATTGCTGGAATTCGAAGCGACCACCGAAGAAGTGGCCAACCACGCCCTGGAAACCTTCGAGCACTGCGTCGAGCAGGGCTGGGTGCTGGACGGCGTGATGAGTCAGAGCGAAACCCAGCTGCAGAACCTCTGGAAGCTGCGCGAATACATCTCCGAGACCATTTCCCACTGGACGCCGTACAAGAACGACATTTCGGTCACTGTGTCGAAAGTCCCAGCGTTCCTGAAGGAAATCGACGCGATCGTCGGCGAACACTACCCGGATTTCGAAATCGTCTGGTTCGGCCACATCGGCGACGGCAACCTGCACTTGAACATCCTCAAGCCGGAAAACCTGAGCAAGGATGAGTTCTTCGCCAAGTGCGCGACCGTCAACAAGTGGGTGTTCGAAACCGTTGAGAAGTACAACGGCTCGATTTCCGCCGAACATGGCGTGGGCATGACCAAGCGTGACTACTTGACCTACAGCCGCTCGCCGGTTGAGATCGAGTACATGAAAGCGGTCAAAGCGGTGTTCGATCCGAACGGCATCATGAACCCGGGCAAAATTTTCGCTGTTTGACTTTTGAATTTAAGAGCTGCGGAACAGGAGTCGGTCAATGAGCTATCAGCACCATTATGTCGACGGTACGCGTATTCACTTCCCGTTGGGGAAAGTGGTGTGCATCGGCCGTAACTACGCCGAACACGCCAAGGAACTGGACAACCCGGTGCCTACAGAACCGCTGCTGTTCATTAAGCCGGGCAGTTGCGTAGTGCCGCTGGAAGGTGGTTTCAGCATTCCGACCGAACGTGGCTCGGTGCATTACGAAGCGGAAATCGCGGTGTTGATCGGCAAGCCTTTGTCGACCAAGCCGAGCCGTGAAGAAGTGCTCGATGCTATCTCCGGTTTCGCTCCGGCCCTGGACCTGACCCTGCGCGACAAGCAGGCCGAGCTGAAAGCCAAGGGCCTGCCGTGGGAAATCGCCAAGTCCTTCGACGGTGCGGCGGTGATTGCGCCATTCGTGTCCGGCAGCACGTTCGCTGACCTGACCGACATCGGCATCCGCCTGACCATCAACGGCGAAGTGCGCCAGGATGGCAACAGCAGCGCGATGCTCAACCCGATCGTGCCGATGATCCAGCACATGGCCGGCTGCTTCTCGCTGCAGGCCGGTGACGTGATCCTGACGGGTACGCCGGTGGGTGTTGGTCCGCTGAATGTCGGCGATGAACTGGTGATTGAATTGCCAGGCGCCAGCAGCTTCACCAGCAGCGTCCGCTAGTCGCATCACCGCAAAAAAACTGTGGGAGCGAGCCTGCTCGCGATAGCGGTCTGTCATTCAACATCATTGTTGGATGTACTGGCCTCATCGCGAGCAGGCTCGCTCCCACATTGGTTTTTGTGTTCGGCCACAAAAGGGCTTTCCCGCCATTTCCCGTTTTTTTCACATCTTGTCCGGATAATTCCGGGACTTGCGGCGTCTTAGCCGGTCCCAATTGTGCTATTACCCTTAGCCTGAATTTCTGGAACGCATCCCTCGATGGCCACCCAACCACTGCCCAAGCTTAAAACTGCCCGCCGCTCGCGCTTTGTCATGCGTTGGTATTCCTGGCTTTTGCTGGTGGCAGCCATCGCGTACGGCGTTGCGTTTGCCATGCATTGGGATGACCGTGGCGTGCTCTGGTTGCGCGAGCGTTTCGAAAGCCCCGCCGAGCGTCAGGCCAGTGTCTGGCTACCGGATTACCGGGCAGTGATCGACGCCAAGCTGCTGCCGGGCATGGAAAAGGACGAAGCGTCGGACCTGGCTTACGATCCTCAGTCAAAAACCCTGTTCTCGGTGATGGGCAAGAACCCGTTCCTCGTCGAGCTGACCCTGCAGGGCGACGTGCTGCGCAAGATGCCGCTGGTGGGCTGGAGCAACCCGGAAGGGGTGACCGTGATGGGCAACGGTCTGCTGGCCATCGTCGATGAGCGCGAACACATGCTCTCCATCGTCAAGGTCGATGCCGATACCCGCGAGCTGAACATCGCCGACTTCCCGAAGTACGACCTCGGGCCTTCGAAAGACCAGAACAAGGCCTTCGAAGCCATCGTCTGGGATTCGCGCAATCAGCAAATCCTGCTGGGTGAAGAGCGTCCGCCAGCACTGTTTAGCTGGAAAAGCGATGGCAGCCAGATCCTGAAGGGCGACAAGCAAAAACTCACCAGTGATGAACTGGACATACGCAACCTCTCGGCGCTGGCCATCGACCCGCGCACTGGCCACACCCTGGTGCTGTCTGCCGATTCCCACTTGTTGCTGGAGCTGGACGAGAAGGGTGAACAGGTCAGCTTCATGACCTTGCTGGGCGGCTTCAATGGTTTGAAGAAAACCATTCCTCGCGCCGAAGGCGTGACGATGGACGAGGCGGGTACGCTGTACATGGTGAGCGAGCCGAACCTGTTCTATCGCTTCGAAAAGCAGAAATAAGGCCTGAATGCGTCGACTTGCCCGCCCCAAGCCTCTGCTTTTGATCCTGTCGGTCATAGCGTTGATCGCGCTGGTTGCGGCCGGCCAGTACCTGCGCCTGTTCGAGCGCGCCTGGTTCAATCTGTACACGCTTTGGCAGCCAACAAACGGTCAGTCCATCGCTCTGGATCAGTACCAGGTAGCGGTCGAGGCGCGAGTCATTGCTGGGCTGGACGACGATGTCTCGGCGCTGACCTTCGATCCGGTGCGCAAAAGCCTGTTCACCGTCACCAACAAAAACTCAGAGCTGATCGAACTGTCGCTGGACGGCCAGATTATTCGACGCATTGCGCTGGTCGGGTTTGGCGATCCGGAAGCCGTGGAATTCATCAGCGCCGACACTTACGTGATCGCTGACGAGCGTCAGCAACGGCTGATCAAGATTCATCTGGAGAACGACACAACGTTCCTCGACGCAGCGGATGCCGAGCAGATGACCCTTGGCGTGCACATGAGCGGCAACAAGGGCTTCGAAGGCCTGGCTTACGACTCGGTGGGCAAGCGGTTGTTTGTCGCCAAGGAACGCGACCCGATGTTGATCTACGAAGTGCACGGCTTTCCGCATTACAACCCGGAAAAATCCTACGCGGTGCACGTAGTGAACAACCCCAAGCGCGATGCGGGGATGTTCGTGCGAGACCTGTCCAGCCTGCAATACGACGAGCGCAGCGGCCATCTGTTGGCGTTGTCGGATGAGTCGCGGCTGATTCTGGAACTCGATGTGGACGGGCGACCGCTGAGCACCCTGTCACTGAACAAGGGGCGTCAGGGGTTGCAGAAGACGGTGCCACAAGCGGAAGGGATCGCCATGGATGACGACGGTACGATGTACCTGGTGAGCGAGCCGAACCTGTTCTACGTCTTCAAAAAACCAGCACAAAACTAACAAGCACCACAAAACAACTGTGGGAGCGAGCTTGCTCGCGATATCGGTTTGTCATTCAACATCTCTGTCGACTGACATGGCCTCATCGCGAGCAAGCTCGCTCCCACAGGGGAATCAGTTCCAATCACAAATCTGTGTTGGGCTTATTGGGCGCGGAGGGTTTTCACGCCTTCGCTGGTGCCCAGCAGCAGCAAATCCGCTGGACGAGCTGCGAACAACCCATTGGTGACCACGCCGACGATGGCGTTGATTTGCGTCTCCAGCTCCACCGGGTTGGTGATCTGCATGTTGAACACGTCGAGAATGATGTTGCCGTTGTCGGTCAGCACGCCTTCACGGTAGACCGGGTCGCCGCCCAGCTTCACCAGTTCGCGGGCCACGTGGCTGCGGGCCATCGGGATCACTTCCACCGGCAGCGGGAACGCACCGAGTACCGGCACCAGTTTGCTGGCGTCGGCGATGCAGATGAAGGTCTTGGCCACGGCCGCCACAATCTTCTCGCGGGTCAGGGCTGCGCCGCCGCCCTTGATCAGGTTCAGGTGCTCGTCGCTTTCATCGGCGCCGTCGACGTAGAACTCCAGGTCGCTGACAGTGTTCAGCTCATACACCGGAATGCCGTGGCCCTTGAGGCGGGCAGCGGTGGCTTCGGAACTGGCGACCGCGCCGTCGAACGCGCCTTTGTGCTTGGCCAGTGCGTCGATGAAGCAGTTGGCGGTGGAGCCGGTGCCGACCCCGACGATGCTCTTGTCGTCGAGTTTCGGAAGGATGAAGTCGACGGCGGCCTGAGCCACTGCCTGTTTGAGTTGATCCTGGGTCATGCGGGCTCCGAAGCGGGCAAGGGGAGAACGGAAAGGTCGGCATTATAGACCCATGCCGGGCTAAAACCTCTTGATTCGTGTGGTCGCCCGGCCGAAAGCCGGGTTAGACTCCTTGGCCCTGCCCAACCCGCTCAGTGATGCTTTCCGATGCTCGAACAGTACGTCAAAAAGATCCTCACCTCGCGCGTTTATGACGTTGCCGTAGAAACCCCATTGCAGACTGCCCGCCAGCTCTCCGAGCGGCTGGGCAACAGTATTTGGCTCAAGCGCGAAGACTTGCAGCCGGTGTTCTCGTTCAAGATTCGCGGCGCCTACAACAAGCTCACGCAGCTTTCCGATGAAGAGCGCGCTCGCGGTGTCGTCACTGCTTCGGCGGGCAACCATGCGCAAGGCCTGGCCCTGGCGGCGAAAGTGTTGGGCGTGAAAGCGACCATCGTGATGCCCAAGACCACCCCGGAAATCAAAGTCGAAGGCGTGCGTTCCCGTGGCGGAAAAGTGGTGCTGCACGGGGATTCGTTCCCGGAAGCCCTGGCTTACTCGCTGAAACTGGTCGACGAAAAAGGCTACGTCTACATCCACCCTTACGACGATCCCCACACCATTGCCGGGCAGGGCACAGTGGCAATGGAGATTCTGCGCCAGCACCCTGGCCGTCTGGACGCGATCTTCGTCCCGGTGGGCGGTGGCGGGTTGATCGCCGGGATCGCGGCGTACGTGAAGTACTTGCGGCCTGAAATCAAAATCATCGGCGTCGAGCCAGACGATTCCAACTGCCTTCAAGCCGCCATGGCCGCTGGCGAGCGCGTGATCCTGCCGACCGTGGGCCTCTTCGCCGATGGCGTCGCAGTGGCGCAGATCGGTCAGCACACCTTTGAGATCTGCAAAGACTATGTCGATGAAGTGATCACCGTCAGCACCGATGAAATCTGCGCGGCGATCAAGGACATCTACGACGATACCCGCTCGATCACTGAACCTGCCGGCGCCTTGGGCGTGGCCGGGATCAAGAAATACGTCGAGCAACGCGGCGTCACCGGGCATACCTTCGTGGCCATCGACTCCGGCGCCAACGTCAACTTCGACCGCCTGCGCCACGTTGCCGAGCGCGCCGAACTGGGCGAGGGGCGCGAAGCGATTATCGCCGTGACCATCCCCGAGAAGCCGGGCAGCTTCAAGGCGTTCTGTGAAGCCATCGGCAAGCGCCAGATCACCGAATTCAACTACCGCTACAACACCGGCAGCGAGGCGCACATCTTTGTTGGCGTGCAGACGCACCCGGAAAACGATCCGCGCAGTGCGCTGCTGGCCAGTCTGACCGAGCAGGGTTTCCCGGTACTCGACCTGACCGACAACGAGTTGGCCAAGTTGCACATCCGCCACATGGTCGGCGGCCGTGCGGCTCATGTGGTTGATGAAGTGATTCTGCGCTTCGAATTCCCGGAGCGTCCGGGTGCGCTGTTCAACTTCCTCAACAAGCTCGGCGGGCGCTGGAACATCTCGATGTTCCACTACCGCAACCATGGCGCAGCGGATGGTCGTGTGGTCGCGGGGCTGCAAGTGCCTCACGATGAACGTCATCTGGTGCCCGCAGCGCTGGAAGAAATCGGCTACCCGTACTGGGACGAAAGCGACAACCCGGCCTATCAGCTGTTTCTCGGCTGAGCGGCTACGCTGATGGCCAGGCCATAAGGAAATCGAACAATGGAAACGTTAACCGCCCTGAAAGTCGCTCATATGGTGGCGACGGTGTTGCTGCTGGTCAGCGCACTGGGTCTGGCGATCTGGGTCTGGCGCACGCGACGCAACGGTGATGCGACTGCTCCTGCGCGGACCTTGCAGCGGCCGCGGGTTTTTATCTGGCTGGTGATGGGCCTGGCGCTGCTGAGCATGCCGTTTACCGGCTGGTGGATGGTGCATCTGGTGGGCTGGCCGTTGGGGCAGACGTGGTTGCTGGCTTCCAGTGTGCTTTACACCGTCGCGGCGTTGGGCTGGTTCTGGTTGCTGGTGCGGCTTAACAAGTTGCGCACTGCTCCGGGAGGCAACGGCAAGTTCACCTTCGCCCTTGCACTGTTCAGCTTCGTCTGTTTTATCGCCATTGCGGGGCTGATGGGCGCGAAGCCGGTTTAAGGCTTGGGACCGAGTCGGCCCCTTCGCGAGCAAGCCCGCTCCCACACTAGATCTTCAGCGAACACAGATTTTGTGTACGACGCAGATCAAATGTGGGAGCGGGCTTGCTCGCGAAGGCGATGTTAGTCGCGCAGACTGATTACCGGCCAGCCACGCTTCTCCGCTTCAGCGCGCAAGTTAGGGTCCGGATCGACAGCCACTGGATGCGTCACCTGCTCCAGCAGCGGAAAATCATTCATCGAGTCGCTGTAGAAATAGCTGCCCTCCAACGAATACCCGGTTTCTTCCAGCCAACGATTCAACCGCGTCACCTTGCCTTCGCGGAAGCACGGGACGTCGGTGCTGCGCCCGGTGTAGCGGCCATCAACCATTTCACATTCCGTGGCGATCAGGGTTTCGACACCCAGGCGCTGGGCAATCGGCCCGGTAACAAAACGGTTTGTGGCGGTGATGATCACCAGTTTGTCACCCGCCTCGCGGTGCTTGGCCAGCAGTTCGAGACCCTTGGGCAACACGATCGGCTCAATGCAATCGCGCATGTAATCCTGGTGCCATTGATCCAGCGTGGCCATCTCGGTGCGGCCGAGCACTTCCAGACAAAAGTTCAGGTAGGCATCGTTATCCAGCTTGCCAGCCAGGTAATCCTGATAGAACTCGTCGTTGCGCGCCTTGTAGGCGACGGCGTCGAGGAAGCCGCGTTCGCACAGGTAATCGCCCCAGGCGTGGTCACTGTCACCGCCCAAGAGCGTGTTGTCCAAGTCGAATAAAGCCAGCCGCATTGCAGTTACTCGCTGAAAAGTCTGTAGAAAGGCGTCCAGAATACGGACTTTTCACAAGAGTGCACATAAGGTAGACCGGCTCGTTGCTGCTATCACAACCTTTGTGGAACAATGCGGCGACATGCGTTTGCGAGGTTGTTGCCGTGATCGACCCCGATGGTTTCCGCCCCAATGTCGGGATCATTCTCACGAATGATGCCGGACAGGTGCTATGGGCTCGCCGTATCAATCAAGATGCCTGGCAGTTTCCACAGGGCGGGATCAACCCCCAGGAGACGCCGGAAGACGCCTTGTACCGCGAGTTGAACGAAGAAGTGGGGCTTGAGCGCGAAGATGTTGAAATTCTCGCCTGCACCCGGGGCTGGTTGCGCTATCGTTTGCCGCAACGTCTGGTCAGGACGCACAGCCAACCGCTGTGCATCGGCCAGAAACAGAAATGGTTTCTCCTGCGCCTGGTCTCCAACGAGCAGCGGGTGCGGATGGATTTGACCGGTAAACCGGAATTCGATGGCTGGCGCTGGGTCAGTTATTGGTATCCGTTGGGCCAGGTGGTGACATTCAAGCGCGAAGTGTATCGACGCGCTCTCAAAGAGCTTGCCCCGCGCCTTTTATCGCGCGACTGACGACGGAGTTCGACCCCGAGCCATGCTCAATACGCTGCGCAAGATCGTCCAGGAAGTTAACTCCGCCAAGGATCTCAAGGCGGCGTTGGGGATTATTGTGTTGCGCGTCAAAGAGGCCATGGGCAGCCAGGTCTGCTCGGTCTACCTGCTTGACCCTGAAACCAACCGCTTCGTGCTGATGGCCACCGAGGGCTTGAACAAGCGCTCGATCGGCAAAGTCAGCATGGCACCCAACGAAGGTCTGGTTGGCCTGGTCGGCACGCGTGAAGAACCCCTGAACCTCGAAAACGCCGCGGATCACCCGCGCTACCGCTACTTCGCCGAGACCGGTGAAGAGCGCTACGCCTCATTCCTCGGGGCGCCGATCATTCACCACCGCCGCGTTGTCGGCGTGTTGGTCATTCAGCAAAAAGAACGTCGCCAGTTCGACGAAGGTGAAGAAGCCTTCCTCGTGACCATGAGCGCGCAGCTCGCCGGCGTTATCGCCCACGCCGAAGCCACCGGTTCGATCCGGGGCCTGGGCCGTCAGGGCAAGGGCATTCAGGAAGCCAAGTTCATCGGCGTACCGGGTTCGCCGGGTGCTGCGGTCGGTACCGCGGTGGTCATGCTGCCGCCGGCCGATCTGGACGTGGTGCCCGACAAAACCATCACCGACATCACCGCCGAACTCGGGCTGTTCAAGACCGCCATCGAAGGCGTGCGCGCCGACATGCGCGCCTTGTCCGCCAAGCTGGCGAACCAGTTGCGCCCGGAAGAGCGCGCGCTGTTCGATGTCTACTTGATGATGCTCGACGATGCCTCGCTCGGCAGCGAAATCACCACCGTGATCAAGACCGGTCAGTGGGCCCAGGGCGCGTTGCGTCAGGTGGTCACCGAACACGTCAACCGTTTCGAATTGATGGACGACGCCTACCTGCGTGAGCGCGCCTCCGACGTCAAAGACCTCGGCCGGCGCTTGCTGGCTTATCTGCAGGAAGAGCGTCAACAGACCCTGGTCTACCCCGACAACACCATCCTGATCAGCGAAGAACTGACGCCGGCAATGCTCGGCGAAGTGCCGGAAGGCAAGCTGGTCGGTCTGGTGTCGGTACTCGGTTCCGGCAACTCCCACGTGGCGATCCTGGCGCGAGCCATGGGTATCCCGACGGTGATGGGCCTGGTCGACTTGCCGTATTCCAAGGTCGACGGCATCCAGATGATCGTCGACGGCTACCACGGCGAGGTCTACACCAACCCCAGCGAAGTGCTGCGCAAGCAGTTCGCCGAAGTGGTCGAGGAAGAGAAGCAACTGGCCCTCGGGCTGGATGCGCTGCGGGACTTGCCGTGCGTGACCCTCGATGGCCACCGCATGCCGCTGTGGGTCAACACCGGCCTGCTGGCGGACGTGGCGCGGGCGCAGAAGCGTGGCGCTGAGGGTGTCGGTCTGTACCGCACCGAAGTGCCGTTCATGATCAACCAGCGCTTCCCGAGTGAAAAAGAGCAGCTGGCGATTTATCGCGAGCAGCTCGCCGCGTTCCACCCACAACCGGTGACCATGCGTAGCCTGGACATTGGTGGCGACAAGTCGCTGTCGTACTTCCCGATCAAGGAAGACAACCCGTTCCTCGGCTGGCGCGGTATTCGCGTCACGCTCGACCACCCGGAAATCTTCCTGGTGCAGACCCGCGCCATGCTCAAGGCTAGCGAAGGCTTGAACAACCTGCGGATTCTGCTGCCGATGATCTCCGGCACCCACGAGCTGGAAGAAGCCCTGCACCTGATTCACCGGGCCTGGGGCGAAGTCCGCGACGAAGGCTGCGATGTGCCTATGCCGCCGATCGGCGTGATGATCGAAATTCCGGCGGCGGTTTATCAGACCAAGGAACTGGCGCGGCAAGTGGACTTCCTGTCGGTCGGTTCCAACGACCTGACCCAGTACCTGCTGGCGGTGGATCGAAACAACCCGCGGGTAGCCGACCTCTACGACTACCTGCACCCAGCGGTGCTGCAAGCCCTTCAGAGCGTGGTGCGTGATGCTCATGCCGAAGGCAAGCCAGTGAGTATCTGCGGTGAAATGGCCGGTGACCCGGCGGCGGCGGTGCTGTTGATGGCGATGGGCTTCGACAGCCTGTCGATGAACGCCACCAACTTACCGAAAGTGAAGTGGATGTTGCGTCAGATCAACCTGAGCAAGGCCAAGGAATTGCTCGCCGAACTGATGACCATCGACAACCCGCAAGTTATCCACAGCTCGCTGCAACTGGCGCTGAAGAACCTTGGGTTGGCGCGGATGATTAATCCGGCTTCGGCCAAGACCCTCTAAACCTGCGGTGGATTCAGAAGCCACCCCTCACCCCAACCCTCTCCCCAAGGGGGCGAGGGGGAAAGGGAGCCGATCTCCATGCTGTTCAAACCCTGAGCTCGACTCGATTTCCTCGGTCGCAAAATATCAAAAAAACAACTCGGTCAGTCCCCTCTACCCCCTGGGGAGAGGGTTAGGGTGAGGGGTGGTTCTAACTGACACCTCACAATCTAAACCCGCACCTCTACCTCCCCCAAATGCCCGCCATACGGCCCAAAACTCCGCTCAACCATCCACCGCGTCCCATCCGCCTGAACAATCAACGCCGTACTCGCCCGGGTCCCATAAGTCGGACTGGCAATAAACACACTCGACAGCAACGTCTCGGTGGCCAACCCGACCCCGGTATCCGGCAATTCGGCAAATGGCGCCGTCTGCGGATCATTCAGCAGCGCCAATAAAGCCTGGGGTTGCGGATCGTCCAGCACTTCCTCCAGCGCTGCCCGCGCCTTGAGCAGTTTCGGCCACGGCGTATCCAGCCCCGCGTTCGACAACCCATAAACCCCCGGTGGCAGCATCACCGCCTCAGTCTCCCGGGCATTGAAGTGCCACAGTTCGTTGGCATTACCGATCAGCAGATTAAATCCGGCATATTCCAGCGAACGTCCGCCAACGTCCGCCAAGTAGTCATCTATCGACATGTCGCCGGTCAGGAATCTCGCCACCAGTTCACCCCGCGACTTGCGTGCGGGCGGCTGGTGCGGATCGCGGATGTTGGTCAGTGCGGCGAAGCGTCCATTGGCGCCAACACCGAGCCAGGTGCCTCCCGCCTCCAGATCACGACCGGCATGCACGTGCGGTGCTTCGGGCCATTGCGCCAGGGGCAAGCTGGGCCGGGCATAGAATTCGTCGCGGTTGGCCGCCACGATCAGCGGCTGGGCGTGACCCGGTCGCCAAGCGAAAACAATCAGGCACATAAGGTAGTCCTTGTGTGTTTTCTGCCCACTCTACTCAGTCATCGTGTGGGTATCCATCGCCATCCAGTGGAGCTTGAGGCCATGCATCCGTTACCATGCCGCTCTCATTTGGGGATGCGCATGGAATTTCTGCTCTATCTGGCGCTCGGCGCCTGTGCAGGTGTGCTGGCCGGGCTGTTCGGGGTCGGCGGCGGGATCATTATCGTTCCGGTGCTGGTTTACAGTTTCAAGCTGCAAGGGTTCGATCCGTCGATCCTCACGCACCTGGCGGTCGGCACGTCCCTGGCGACAATCATATTTACCTCGGTCAATGCGATTCGCGAACATCACCGTCGCGGTGCTGTGCGTTGGCCGATTTTTGCCTGGATGACCCTCGGTATTCTCATCGGTGCCGGTTTCGGCGCGCTGACGGCTGAAGCGATTTCCGGGCCCAACTTGCAGAAAATAATTGGCGTCTTCGCCCTGGTCATCGCTGCGCAACTGGCACTGGATTTCAAACCCAAGGCCAGCCGAACGGTCCCGGGTAAAGTCGGTCTGACCGTGGCCGGCAGTGTGATTGGCTGGGCCTCGGCGATTTTCGGGATTGGTGGCGGCTCGCTGACGGTGCCGTTTCTGACCTGGCGCAGCGTACCGATGCAGCAAGCCGTGGCGACTTCATCCGCCTGCGGCCTGCCGATTGCCTTGTCCAGTGCATTATTTTTCATGATTCTGGGCTGGCACGATCCATTGCTGCCGGCCCATAGTCTCGGTTTTGTTTATTTGCCGGCGTTGCTGGGGATCGCCCTGACCAGCATGTTCTTTGCCCGTCTCGGCGCACGATTGGCCCACAGCCTGTCGCCGAAGTTGCTGAAAAGACTGTTCGCCGCTTTGCTGTTCTGCGTGGGCCTGAACTTCTTGCTCTGACGTGTACCGCAATCCTGACTTAATCCTGGCGTGACAGCGTCGCCCGGGAATTTTGAAAGTTTCAACTCTAACAAGGAGTCGCAATGCTGCCTTACCCGCAGATCGACCCGGTGGCATTGGCCATCGGTCCGCTGAAAATCCACTGGTACGGCTTGATGTACCTGATCGGCATCGGCGGCGCCTGGCTGCTGGCATCGCGCCGGCTGAACCGCTTCGACCCGACCTGGACCAAGGAGAAACTCTCCGACATGGTGTTCTGGATGTCGATGGGCGTCATCGTCGGTGGTCGCTTGGGTTATGTGCTGTTTTACGACCTGAGCGCCTACATCGCCAATCCACTGCTGATTTTCGAAGTGTGGAAGGGCGGCATGTCGTTCCATGGCGGCTTCATCGGCGTGATGTTGGCCGCGTTGTGGTTCGGTAAAAAGAACAACAAGTCGTTCTTCCAGCTGATGGACTTCGTCGCACCGATGGTGCCGATCGGTCTGGGCGCCGGACGTATTGGCAACTTCATCAACGCCGAATTGTGGGGCAAGGCCACCGATGTGCCGTGGGCGATGGTCTTCCCGACCGATCCGGCACAACTGGCGCGTCACCCGTCGCAGCTGTACCAGTTCGCGCTTGAAGGCGTGGCGCTGTTTGCCATTCTCTGGTTGTTCTCGCGCAAGCCGCGGCCGACCATGGCGGTGTCCGGGATGTTCGCGCTGTTCTATGGCATCTTCCGTTTCATCGTCGAATTCGTCCGGGTGCCGGACGCGCAACTGGGCTATCTGGCCTGGAACTGGCTGACCATGGGTCAAGTACTTTGCGTGCCGATGATCGTCGGCGGTCTGTACCTGATCTGGCTGGCGTATCACCGTGCACCGGCGGCTCCAGCGGCGGCCGTATAAATTCGAACCCCGGGGCGACGGTCCCGGGTTCAAGGACACAGGTAACTCATGAAGCAATATCTCGAACTGGTCGCCCACGTCATCAAGAACGGCACCAAACAGGCCAACCGCACCGGCGTGAACACCATCAGCTTCCCTGGCGCGATGCTGCGTTACGACCTGAAGGAAGGTTTCCCGGCGATCACCACGCGCAAGATGGCCTTCAAATCGGCCGTCGGCGAGATGTGTGGTTTTCTGCGCGGGGTGAACAACGCCGCCGAGTTCCGTGCCTTGGGCTGCAAAGTCTGGGATCAGAACGCCAACGAAAACGCCCAGTGGCTGGCCAACCCGTTCCGTCAGGGCGAAGACGACCTCGGCGAGATCTACGGCGTGCAATGGCGCAAATGGCCGGCGTACAAGCAGATCCCGGTCAGCAACCAGGCCGCTATCGAACAGACCCTGAGCCAAGGTTATCGTCAGATTGCTGAAGGCGAAGAAAACGGTCAGGCCTACGTGGTGCTGTACAAGGCGATCGACCAGATCCGCCAGTGCGTCGACACCATCATCAAAGACCCGGGCAGCCGCCGCATCCTGTTCCACGGCTGGAACGTCGCGCAACTTGATGAAATGGCCCTGCCGCCGTGCCATCTGCTGTACCAGTTCCACCCGAATGTCGAGACGAAGGAAATCTCCCTGACCCTCTACATCCGTTCGAACGACCTGGGCCTGGGCACGCCGTTCAACCTCACCGAAGGCGCCGCGCTGCTGAGCCTGATCGGTCGCCTGACCGGCTACACGCCGCGCTGGTTCACCTATTTCATCGGTGATGCCCACGTCTACGAAAACCACTTGGACATGCTGAATGAACAGCTCAAGCGCGAGCCGTTCCCGATGCCGAAACTGGTGATTAGTGATCGTGTGCCAGAGTTTGCCAAGACCGGTGTGTATCAGCCGGAGTGGCTGGAGTTGATCGAGCCGAGCGATTTCTCGCTGGAAGGCTACGAGCACCACGCCCCAATGACCGCGCCGATGGCGGTTTAAGCCTTAACACCGACCAAATGTGGGAGCGGGCTTGCTCGCGAAGAGGGAGTGTCAGTCGACAGAGATGTTGTCTGACACACCGCATTCGCGAGCAAGCCCGCTCCCACAGGGTTATTTGGTGTTCTTAATGCCCGTGACTGCGGCCAACATGAGAATGCTCAACCTCCGTCGCCACAACCCCGCCACTCACCTCCAGCCGCTGCAAAATCCCGCACTGATCGATATCCGGCCCTTCGCTGCAACGTTGGCGCAGGTCGAGCAGTTGTGTCTGCAACGCCATCAACCCATCAATCCGCGCCTTGACGTGATGAATGTGTTCGTCGATCAGCGCATTCACGCTTTCACATTGATCCTGCGGGCTGTCGCGCAGGGCCAGCAGGCTGCGGATTTCTTCCAGCGTCATGTCGAGGGTTCGGCAGTTGCGGATGAAGGTCAGACGCTCGGCATGAGCCTGGGTGTAGACGCGGTAGTTGCCGTCGCTGCGGGCCGGTTCCGGCAGGAGGTTTTCGCGCTCGTAGTAGCGGATGGTTTCCACGGCGCAGTCGGTGAGTTTGGCCAGTTCTCCGATCTTCATGACGGCAATCTCCAAATAGGTGCTTGACCCTATAGTGGCTACAGGGTCTTTACTTGGCAACAGGCACCTTTCTGGACGCGACCCAATGAGCGATTCCCTTCACACGAACAAACCCGAGGCTGATCACGATCACGATCACGATCACAGCCACAAGCTGCAGCCTGTACAGAAGCATGACCACAGCGGCCACGGGGATTCCTGCTGTTCGTCCAAAGTGGCGGCGTCGTCGCTGATCAAGTTGAGCGAAACCCCAACGGCCGGTGCGCGACTGAGCAGCTTTCGCATCGACGCCATGGATTGCCCGACCGAGCAGACGCTGATCCAGAACAAACTCGGCAAGCTCGCGGGTGTGCAGCAACTGGAATTCAACCTGATCAACCGCGTGTTGGGCGTCACCCATGACCTGCCGAGCACTGCGCCGATCATTGAGGCGGTCAAGTCCCTGGGCATGGTGGCCGAACCGATGGAGCAGGGCACCGAAGCCCCAGCGCCAATCCCCGAGAAAAAGCACTGGTGGCCCTTGGCGCTGTCCGGCGTGGGCGCGCTGGCTGCAGAGGTTATCCACTTCACCAACGCCGCACCGACTTGGGTCGTGGCCGTCATCGCGCTGATCTCGATCCTCAGCGGCGGCCTCGGCACCTATAAGAAGGGCTGGATCGCACTTAAAAACCTCAACCTGAACATCAACGCGCTGATGAGCATCGCGGTGACTGGCGCGATCCTGATCGGTCAATGGCCGGAAGCGGCGATGGTGATGTTCCTGTTCACCGTGGCCGAGTTGATCGAAGCCAAGTCGCTGGACCGGGCGCGCAACGCCATCGGCGGCCTGATGCAGATGGCCCCGGAACAGGCCACGGTGCAGCAGGCCGACGGCAGTTGGGTCGAGCAAGACGTCAAAACCATCGAGTTGGGCGCGCGGGTGCGGGTGCGTCCCGGCGAGCGAATCGGCCTTGACGGCCAAGTAGTGTCTGGCACTTCTACCATCGATCAAGCGCCGATCACCGGCGAAAGCCTGCCGATCGAGAAGACGGTGGGCGATAAAGTCTTCGCAGGCACCATCAACCAGGCGGGTTCGCTGGAATACACCGTGACCGCCGCGGCCAACAACTCGACCCTGGCGCGGATCATCCACGCGGTGGAACAGGCCCAAGGCGCACGGGCACCGACCCAACGCTTCGTCGACAGCTTCTCGAAAATCTATACGCCTGCAGTGTTTATCCTGGCGCTCGCGGTGGCGGTGATTCCACCACTGTTTATGGGCGCGCTGTGGTTCGACTGGATCTACCGGGCGCTGGTGTTGTTGGTGGTTGCCTGCCCGTGTGCGCTGGTGATTTCTACGCCAGTGACCATCGTCAGCGGCCTCGCGGCGGCGGCGCGCAAAGGGATTCTGGTGAAGGGCGGCGTTTATCTGGAGGGCGGTTACAAGCTCGATTACCTGGCCTTGGACAAGACCGGCACGATCACACACGGCAAACCGGTGCAGACCGATTACCTGTCGCTTGATCCAACCGCTGACGCATCAGCTCCGGCGATTGCAGCGGCGCTGGCCGGTCGCTCCGATCACCCGGTGTCCTTGGCCATTGCCAACGCGGCTGTGGATAAACAACGCGCACCGCTGACTGTGGATAACTTTGAGGCGCTGGCCGGTCGCGGTGTGCGCGGCGAAATCAATGGTCAGGTTTACCACTTGGGTAATCACCGTTTAGTGGAAGAACTGAACCTGTGCTCGCCCGCACTGGAGGAAAAGCTGTTCGCGCTGGAGAAACAGGGCAAGTCCGTGGTGCTGCTGCTCGACCAATCCGGCCCGCTGGCGCTGTTCGCCGTGGCCGACACCGTAAAAGAGTCCAGCCGCGAGGCGATCCAGCAACTGCACGACCTTGGCATCAAAACCCTGATGCTCACTGGCGACAACGTCCACACCGCTCAGGCGATTGCCGCGCAAGTCGGCATCGACGAGGCCAAGGGCGATCTGCTGCCGACCGACAAGCTGCAAGCCATCGAAGCCCTTTATGCGCGGGGCCATAACGTCGGCATGGTCGGTGATGGCATCAACGACGCACCGGCGCTGGCGCGAGCCGAGATCGGTTTTGCCATGGCGGCGGCGGGCACCGATACCGCCATCGAGACCGCCGATGTCGCCCTGATGGACGACGATCTGCGCAAGATTCCGACCTTCATCCGGCTGTCACGGCAAACCTCAAGCATCCTCAAACAGAACATTGCCCTGGCATTGGTCATCAAAGCGATCTTTCTTGGGGTAACCTTCGCCGGGATCGCCACCATGTGGATGGCGGTGTTCGCCGACATGGGCGTGAGCCTGTTGGTGGTGTTCAACGGTTTGCGCCTGTTGCGCAAATAAACGATGAGGAAAGGGTGTGCTGAGTGCCGAGCTGAAGGCGTTTTACATGGTTGCCCGCCTGGGCAGCATTACCCTGGCGGCGAAAAAACTCGGCCTGAGCCAACCCACGGTGACCACGCAGATTCGCAATCTGGAAAGTCAGTACTCGGTCGAGCTGTTCTACCGTGGCGGCCGCCGCCTCAGCGTCAGCGATGAAGGTGCGCGGCTGCTGCCGATGGTCAAGGCACTGTTGCAGCAGGAAGCCGACATCGAGTTTTTCCTGCGTAACAGCGGTCAGGTCCAAGGCACATTGCGCATCGCCGCTACCGCGCCGTATTACATCCTCGACCTGGTGAAGACCTTTCGCGAGCGCTTGCCGCAGGTGGAAGTGTCGGTGGAAATCGGTAACTCCCAGCAGGTGCTTGAAGCACTGGAGGATTACCGGGTGGATGTCGCGGCGTCGTCACAGTTGCTCGACGATGCGCGGCTGATTCGCCGGGTGCTCGGCAGCGATCCGCTGGTGCTGGCGGTGCATCGCAATCATCCGCTGGCGGTCCACGACCATGTTCCTCTGAGTGCATTGGCCGGGCATACCTTATTGATGCGCGAATCGGGCTCGACCACTCGACGTCTGACCGAGGAGTTACTGGCCAGCGCCGGGGTGAGTTTCGGGCCGCTGCTGGAGATTGGCAGCCGTGAGTCGATTCGTGAGGCGGTGTTGCGCAATATCGGCATCAGCATCATTGCCCGGCAGGAAGTGCCCCATGATCCGCAACTGCGCGTGCTGACCATCGAGAATGCGCCGCAGATTCCCGAGTATTTGTACTGCCTCAAGGAGCGAAAAGGCGCGCGGCTGCCGGCGGCGTTTCTCGGCCTGGCGCAGGAAATGGCCCCCGCCTGAAATCTCTATTGCTTGTTCTGGCCTCATCGCGAGCAAGCTCGCTCCCACATTTGATTTGCGTCGAACACAGATCAACTGTGGGAGCGGGCTTGCTCGCGAAGGCGCCAGATCAAACAACACAGAACCAGGACCCCCAACCCAAATCCCTGAATACCACTATCAGCCGTTTTTGCCTCACTGCCACATGACGGACGCATTACAAATCTAGGATGGCCTTCATCTGCTTGATGAGGCCTGTCCATGAACCACTCGATCGCAACTGCCCTGACCAACCCCGGCGCCCCGATGAAAGTGCGCGGCGTGCAGAAACGCTTCGGCGCCTTCACCGCGCTGGATAACGTTTCCCTCGACGTGGCGGCCGGTGAACTGGTGTGCCTGCTGGGCCCGTCGGGCTGTGGCAAAACCACTTTGCTGCGCTGCATCGCCGGTCTTGAGAAGCAGGACAGCGGCGAGTTGTACCTCGGCGATCGCGACGTTTCCCACCTGGCACCCCAGGCGCGGGACTACGGCATTCTGTTTCAGTCCTACGCGCTATTCCCCAATCTCACCGTCGAAGCGAACATCGCCTACGGCCTCGCCGGCAGTGGTCGCGATGAAGTGCGCAAGCGTGTCGGTCAGATGCTGGAACTGGTCGGCCTGATCGGCAGTGAGAAAAAGTACCCCGGCCAATTGTCCGGCGGCCAACAGCAGCGTGTCGCACTGGCTCGGGCCTTGGCGCCGGCGCCTTCGTTGCTGCTGCTGGACGAACCGATGTCGGCCCTCGACGCCCGGGTTCGCGAGCATCTGTGCACCGAATTGCGCCAACTGCAGCGCAACCTCGGCATCACCACCCTGATGGTCACCCACAATCAGGACGAAGCCATGCTGATGGCCGACCGCATCGCCGTGATGAACAACGGCAAGGTCGAGCAATACGCCACGCCGCAGGAAATCTACGACCGCCCGGCCACACCGTTTGTGGCGGAGTTTGTCGGTCAGGGCAACTGGCTGCCATTCCAGCGCAGCAGCGACAGCCACGCCCAGGTCGGCGGTATGAACATGCGCCTGGCCGCCGGTTCGGGTAACGCCGCATCGGGTCGTCTGTTTTGCCGCCCGGAAGCGATCAACGTCAACCCGCCCGTGCATGAAGAAAACCTGTTCCCGGCCAAGGTTCGCGAGATCACCTTCCTCGGCAACCGCTGCCGCATGAGCTTCGAACTCGATCAACTGCCAGGCCATGCATTGCTGGCGGAACTGGCGCCAGAAGCCATGCCACGCCTCGGCGCCCAGCAGATCATGGTCGCCTTGCCGCCACGCAGCCTGCAGGTGTTTGCCTGATGAGCGCGAACCTCGCGCTGCCGATACCGCACAAGCAGGTTCGGCAGACCTCCCGTGCCGAGATCGGCGACCGGGTGTTCGTGGTCGGCGGCAAGGTCCTGTTACTGGCGTTGCTCGGCGTTGCGGTGCTGATGCCGTTGCTGGCGATCTTCTGGCGCGGCTTCAGTTCGGAAGCCGGGCAGGGCGGCGGTCTGGTGGCCGCCCGTGAATTGGTGACCAGTGCGAATTTTCATTGGCTGCTGGGCAATAGCCTGAAAGTTTCCCTCAGCGTGGCGGCGATTGTCGTACCGCTGGCCTACCTGTTTGCCTACGCCCTGCAACGCACATTGATACCGGGCAAAGGCATCTGGCGCGGCATGTCGCTGTTGCCGCTGATGGCGCCGTCGATGTTGCCGGGCATTGCGCTGGTTTATCTGTTCGGCAACCAGGGCATGTTGCGCGGTTTGCTTTCGGACAATATCTACGGCTTCTGGGGGATTGTTCTCGGTGAGGTCATCTACACCTTCCCACACGCGCTGATGATTCTGCTGTCGGCGTTGTCCTTGGCGGATGCGCGACTCTTCGATGCCGCCTCCAGCATGGGCGCCAGTCCGGCGAAAGCTTTCCGCAGCATCACTTGGCCGGCAACGCGTCAGGCTGTGTTCGCGGCGTTCTGTCTGGTGTTCACCCTGACCATCACCGACTTCGGCGTGCCCGTGGTGGTCGGTGGCGATTATCAGGTGCTGGCGCTGGAAGCCTACAAAGCCGTGGTCGGCCAGCAACAATTCGGTCGCGGCGCGTTGATCGGCATGGTCCTGCTGCTGCCAGCGCTGTTCAGCTTCGGTGTCGACGCCTGGTTGCGTCGCCGTCACGGTGATTCCATGAGCGGTCGGGCGCAGGTCTTTCAACCGGCGCCGTCGAAACTGCGGGACGGTTGCTACCTGGCCATCGTGCTGCTGATCTGCGCGGTGTTGTTGCTGGTGTTCGGCATGGCGGTGTATTCGTCGCTGGTGAAATTCTGGCCGTACAACCTGTCGCTCTCGCTCAACCATTACCAGTTCAACGACACGGCTGGCGGTGGCTGGCTGGCCTATGGCAACAGCGTGAAGATGGCGCTGTGTACGGCATTGATCGGCAGCGTGCTGATCTTTACCGGCGCGTACCTGATGGAAAAAACCAAGGGCCAGCGCGGATTGAATCTGACACTGCGCATGCTCAGTTTCGTACCGATGGCGGTGCCGGGTCTGGTGCTGGGCCTGGGTTACGTCTTCTTCTTCAACCTCACCGGCAACCCGCTGCATGTGCTCTACGGGACCATGACCCTGCTGGTGGTCTGCACCATTGCTCACTATTTGACCACCGCGCAAATGACCGCGACCACGGCGCTGCGCCAGCTCGACGCCGAGTTCGAAGCCGCCGCGTTGTCGCTCAAGGCGCCTCTGTATCGGCATTACCTGCGCGTCACCGTGCCGATCTGCCTGCCGGCGCTGCTGGACATCGTGCGCTACCTGTTCGTCTCGGCCATGACCACCGTTTCGGCGGCGATCTTCCTCTACAGCCCCGACACCATCCTCGCGGCGGTGGCGGTACTGAACATGGATGACGCCGGCAACGTCGGCGGCGCGGCAGCGATGTCGACCCTGATTCTGTTCACCTCGGCGGGCGTGTCCCTGCTGCTGGCCTGGGCTTCGCGCGGTTTGTTGCGCCGCTCCCAGGCCTGGCGGCAGACCGCGCCCGGCCATTGATTCGCTTCAACCCCTCAACTCAAACAGGAAAAGATCATGTTCAAGCCTATGGCCCTGGCCGCTGCTGTCCTCACCGCTTTCAGCCTGAACGCCTTCGCGGCGAAAACCGAGTTGACGGTGTACACCGCCCTCGAAGCCGAACAACTCAAGACCTATAAAGAGGCTTTCGAAAAGGCCAACCCGGACGTCGAGATCAAGTGGGTGCGCGACTCCACCGGCATCATCACCGCCAAACTGCTGGCCGAAAAAGCTCGCCCGCAGGCTGACGCGGTGTGGGGCCTGGCGGCTTCAAGCCTGGCAATCCTCGACCAGCAAGGCATGCTGCAAAGCTACGCACCGAAGGACCTCGGCAAAATCGGCGGCAACTACCGCGACGCCGCCAACCCGCCAGCCTGGGTCGGCATGGACGTCTGGGCGGCGACCATTTGCTTCAACACTGTCGAAGCCGAAAAGCAGGGCTTGAGCAAGCCCGTGAGCTGGCAGGACCTGACCAAGCCTGAGTACAAAGGCAAGATCGTGATGCCGAACCCGGCCTCGTCCGGCACCGGTTTCCTCGACGTCAGCGCCTGGCTGCAAACCTTCGGCGAGAAGCAGGGCTGGCAGTACATGGACGACCTGCACCAGAACATCGGCCAGTACGTTCACTCCGGTTCCAAGCCGTGCAAGCTGGCGGCTTCGGGTGAGTTCCCGATCGGTATTTCCTTTGAATACCCGGCCGTTCAGCTGAAACGCCAAGGCGCGCCGCTGGACATCATCCTGCCGAAAGAAGGCCTGGGCTGGGAGATCGAAGCGACGGCTGTGATCAAGGGCACACCGCATGAAGAGGCGGCGAAGAAGCTGGCTGACTTCTCGGCCAGTCCGGCGGCGATGGAGCTTTATAAAGAGAACTTCGCTGTCCTCGCGCAACCGGGTATTGCCAAGCCGCAGACTGAATTGCCGGCGGATTACGAGCAGCGTTTGATCAAGAACGACTTCGCCTGGGCGTCGAAGAATCGCGATGAAATCCTGACCGAGTGGCGCAAGCGCTATGACGGCAAGTCCGAGAAAGTGGCTGCCAAGTAAATCCTCGTAGGCTGACAGGGCCTCATCGTCGGAACGCCGCCCGGACCAAGCTCGCTCCCACAGGGATGTGCGTCGATCACAAATCCAATGTGGGAGCGAGCTTGCTCGCGATAGCGGTCCTGAGTTCAGGACAAAACTCTATGACACAACACAACGACATGCTGATCGTAGGCGCCGGCATTCTCGGCCTGTCCCACGCCTACGCCGCCGCCAAGCGCGGTCTGAAAGTCACCGTTTTCGAACGCAGCGAAACCCCTTTGGGCGCATCGGTACGCAACTTCGGTCAGGCACTGGTCACCGGCCAACCACCGGGCTCGATGCTCGAACTAGCCAAGGCCAGCCGCAAGATCTGGGGCCAATGGGCGCAACTGGCCGGCTTGCAACTCAAGCGCAACGGCTCGTACCTGTTTGCCCGCACCGAAGCCGAAGAACATCTGCTGGAAGCCTTCTGCGCCGGTCGTGCCGTGGAGCACGGTTACCGCGTCGACCTGTTGCGCGGCGCTGCATTGCACGACTTGTACGGCGGCCAGTTCAGCCATCACCGCGCCGCGTTGCATGGCATGGACGATCAGCAACTGTATTCCCGCGAAGCGATTCCAGCGCTGATCGACTACCTGCGCCGCGAACTCGGCGTCGCGTTTCACTTCTCCACCCTGGTGCGCGACATCGAGCCCGGGCGCTTGCACAGCACCGCCGGATCCTTCAGCGCCGAGCAGATCATCGTCTGTTCCGGCCACGATTATCAGACGCTGCTGGCCGAGCCGATCGCCGAACTCAACCCGCAAATCTGCCGCCTGCAAATGCTCCGCGCCCGACCGCAAGTCAATCTGAACCTGCAACACGCGTTGCTCACCGGTTTGAGCTGCGTGCACTACGGCGCCTTCGCCGATCTGCCAGAGGCCGCCGCCGTGCAGGCGCAAATCCAGCGGGACGCGCCGCACCTGCATGAAAACGGCATTCACCTGCTGATCAGCCCAACGCCGTATGGTGAATTGATCATCGGCGACTCACACCATTACGGCAGTGACCCGTCGCCGTTCAATGCCGAGCAAGTGGACAATTGGATGATCGAACTGGCCGAGCAGACGTTGGGTTGCAAGGTGCAAGTGGTCGAACGCTGGCAGGGTGTCTATGGTTCTCGTGGACCGGGGCCGTTCTCGTTCCTGCGTCCGATGCCGGGTGTGAGCGTGGCACTGATGCACACGGGTGTCGGCATGAGCGTCGGGCCAGCGATGGCTGAACGCAACGTAGCGACTGTGTTGGGAGAGCTTTGATGGACCGCAATGAGCAAGTGATCGCCGAGGTGTTCGGTCTGTACGAGCGCTTTGGTGACAGCGATTACATCGGCGAGCCGGTGTCGCAGATCGAGCACATGTCCCAGGCCGCCGAACTGGCCATGGCCGAGGGTTTCGATGATGAAGTGGTGCTGGCGGCGTTCTTCCACGACATTGGACATATCTGCGCCGAGAGCGCCGAGAACATGGGCGGCTACGGAGTGGTCAGCCACGAACACCTGGGCGCCGACTATTTGCGGCGCGCAGGTTTCAGCGAGCGGATGGCGCGGTTGGTGGAATATCACGTTCAGGCCAAGCGTTATCTGACGCTGAAGGAATCGGGGTATTACGAGCGCTTGAGCGAAGCCAGCCGCCGGACGCTGGCGTATCAGGGTGGGGTGATGACGGTTGGCGAGGCTGAGGCGTTCGAGCGTGATCCGTTATGTGGGGTCAGTTTGCGCATGCGTCAGTGGGATGAACAAGCCAAGGAGATGAACGTGCCGCTGATTGATCTTGAAGTGCTGAAGGCGAAAGCGGCGGCGCTACTGGTCCAGGGGGAATGCCCTTCGTTCACTGATCACTCTACGGGCAATGTTTAGCGAAATTCCCTACTCCTCGCGGCGAATTGGCGAATTGGCGAATTGGCGCCATGGCGCGCAACGCGGTGGAGTCGCTAGTGTTTGAGCTTCTTTAATTGGCAAGGAATGCTCATGCGCTATTTGAAAGTCACCGTTCAGGATCGGGTCGGCAATGGTCGACCGGATTCTGTTTTGCTGCAGTTCTATGAATCTGCTTGTACGCCAGGCGAAGATGTCCTGGTCAACAAAGCCTTCGCACTGGATTTCGATGCCGATGGCAACGTCGATTACAAAATGGGCGACGTCACCAATGACGGCAGGGAAAACAGTGTGGACCAGCGTCTGCTGAAAACCTTTGCCAATGCCTGTCTCAAACTCAACTGGTTCAATCCCGGTGCTTCCACAAAACGCTATCTGAAGATCTTCGCCGAGGATTTTGCCGAAGATGGCAGCCCGGATACCGTGCGTTTGCATTTTCACGAAGGCAACGGGAAACCGACCGACAGGACGTTGACCCGCACTGCGGCTGCCTACGACACGGATAACAACGGCACACTGGACTGGTCGATCCACTTTGATGTGGATAACGATGGCGATATTGATGCAGTGGACCGTGGTTTGGTTTGGTTTCGTTGCTGAGCGCCACTTACCTGAAGTTCAAATGGAAGTGAGCGCGAGGACGCGCTACTTAAAGCTGCTGCGCCAACATCTCAACCTGCTCCTGCCGCTCAGCCTGGTTCAACTTTGACTGGGGATTAAGCGACGACCACTGCGGATGCGCCCGAGCCTTGTTCAGTGCCTCGGGCAGTTTGCCTTCGCGCCAGGATTTGTCCTGGGGTGTGGCGACCTGAATGCTGTCCATCGCCGCATGCCCACGCGCATTGAGCGCATGCAGCAGTTGCCGCTGACGCAATGCCAATAGCCGCAGCACGCTGTCATCGACGGTCAGCTCCCGCTGGCCCTTGATCTTGCCCAGCAAGCGGCTGCCATAACTGCGCGCGGTTTGCAGGGCGCCGCCAGCGATCGCCCCGGCCAATGCCGCCACGCCGAGGGTCAGGCCACCGACCAGCAGATCCACGCCAGCACCGGCCGCCGCGCCAGCCGCGATACCGCCACCAACCCGGACCCCCAGTTGTTTCAGGGTTTCCGGGTTGAACAAGTCATCGCCCCAGCGGCCATCGAGCAGTGGCAGATCACTGGCTGCCGCGTCCTGTGGGCGGAAGGCGTAGAGCTTGAGCAGCGCTTCGACGCAGCGTTGTTCCCGTTGTCGAACCGCTTTGCGCAGTTCATTGATGGCCTGCTGTTCTTGCTCGGCTTCGCTGACCACGCTGCGTCGGCACGCGGCACAGTCGATCAATAATTCAGCAATCAGCCGCGCCGCACTCTGTTGACGAGCCAGGCGTTGCGCTTGCTGATCGGCGATCAGGCGTTCCAGTTGTGGCCGGGCGTTTTCCAGCAGCAGCGCGAGGCTTTCATACAGTCGCCGTTCGCCATCTTCCGGCGGCGCGACGCTGTCGAAACGCACCAGTGCGTGCAGGCCCAACCGTGCCAACGCTTCACGCCAGTCCGGCTCGCGGTGGTTAGCGCTGCTGACGAAATTCAGCACCGGCAGCAAAGGTTTGCCGCAGCTGGCCAACACTTCCAGTTCGTCGCGGTACTTGGCCAGCACCGGTTCCCGGGCGTCGATCACGTAGAGACCGGCGTCGCAGGTCAGCAGTTGCCGCAGCACCTTGGCTTCCTGTTCGAAACGCTGCCGGGCTTCGCTGCCCTCAAGAAAGCGCGCTAGACGCGCCGGCCCGTCGAGGCGTTCACCCGGTCGTTCCAGACGTTCGAGGTAGTCGAGCAGGGCGATGGCGTCTTCCAGTCCCGGCGTGTCGAAGAGGTCGAGCAACGGCTCGCCGTCCACCGACAACCGCGCGCCTTCGACGTGTCGAGTGGTGCTGGGGCGATGAGACACCTCACCGAAACCGACATCGCGGGTCAGCGTTCGCAGCAACGACGTTTTGCCGACGTTGGTGTGGCCGACCACTGCCAGCTTCAAGGGCGCTTTCCATGGATTAGTCATGACCGCTCTCCAGCCAATTCAATGGAGCGCAATCGGCGAACGGCAAGTCCAGCTGTTGCAACGCCACGTGCCAGTCGCCCAGCCTTTCGGCATCCAGCGCTTCGCCCGGCGGTGCTTGCAGCAGCCAGACGCGGGTGGCGCTGGCGCTGCGAGCCAGTTCGGCGATCAGTGCCAGACTGCCGCGGTCCGGCGAACGTCGCGGATCGCAAGCGATGGCCAGACGGGCCGGCGGGAAGCGGCTCAGCTGTTCGAGGAGTTTGTGCCGTGATTCGCGACTGTCGAGAATCCCGGCGTTGCCCACGGTTTTCGGCAGTGGCGGCGGCCAGGGGCGTTGATCGTCCAGCTCGATGGCGACCAACAGCGCGCCATCGCTTGGCAGGTCGCTGACACCGCTTTCAATACGATGCAATTGCTCTGGCGCAGCGTCGCTGATGCCCAGGCGTTCACTGGTCGGCATCAACCGTTCGCGCAGTTGGGCGTAACCGGGCAGGTTCAAATCCAGACGCAATGCCGCTTGCCCGGTTTTCCAGCGCCACAGGCAGAACAGCGCCAGCAACAGTCGCGGCAAAACACCGTAGACCACCAGCACGCCGACCAGCCATGTTGCCCAGGCCTGACGGGCGCTTTCGATGTTCAGCGCGGCATCGCCGCTGGCGCGGATCATCTCCACGGTCGGTACGTTGAAACCAAGCATGGCCGGCAGGGCGCCGAGGGCCTGGGTCATGGCGACGAAGGTGTCGCCGCTGAGGAGGGTGGTTTCCCAGACGAAACCGTAACGCCGGGTCGCCATCAGCATTAACAGCATCACCAGTGCGCTGAGCATTGCCAGCAACCACAAACCGTTGACCAGTACGCCGACCGCCCAGCGATTGAGTTTCTTTCGTTGCAGCAATAACAACAGGGCCGGCGCCAGTTGCGCGGCTTTGGCATCGCGAGCGAGTTTTTCGCTGAGCCATAACCACAAGCGGCCGAGGGTGGCGCCGTGTTCGCCGGCGAAGGCCAGGCCCAATGCCCAGCTCAGCAATAGAATCAGGTTCAACCCGAGCAGACTGCCCAAGGCCCAGAACACATTCACTGGAGTTTGTCCGTCGCCCAGCGCGGCAAACGCCAGGCCGGCGCCGCTGGCAATAGCGAGAACAGCCAGCACCAACAGTGCCAGCCGCGCACCTTGCAGCCAATGTTTGAGGGCGCTGGTCAGCCCATCGCGCTCGGCCAGCCACAGGGCACGGCGTTGAATACGTGTCGGCAGATCACCGCCCGCGCTGCGGGCCAGTCGGTTGGCTTCCAGATCATCCAGGGGGCCGGCGTGTTCTTCACGCAGGCGCACTGTCTCGGTCAGCCAGAGGTTTTGCAGTGGAGTCAGTTCAGTCACGCGGCATCCCGTCGCTCAATTGAACGGTGAGCATAACCGCTGTGGCGCTTATCGGGGTACGGGAGGCTCTGGTATCCTCGCCGGCATGACTAAATCACTCCCCCTCAGCCTGATTGCAGCCCTCGGTGAAAACCGTGTGATCGGCGTCGACAACAGCATGCCCTGGCACTTGCCGGGGGACTTCAAATACTTCAAGGCCACCACCCTGGGCAAGCCGATCATCATGGGTCGCAAGACCTGGGACTCCCTCGGTCGGCCGTTGCCGGGCCGGTTGAACATCGTGGTCAGCCGTCAGGTGGATCTGCTGTTGGAAGGTGCGGAGGTTTATCCGTCGCTGGAGGCCGCAGTAGTTCGCGCTGAAGAGTGGGCGCGGGAACAGGGCGTCGATGAGCTGATGCTGATTGGTGGGGCGCAATTGTATGCGCAGGGGATGGCTCAGGCTGATCGGCTGTATTTGACGCGCGTGGCGCTGAGCCCGGAAGGGGATGCGTGGTTTCCGGAGTTTGATTTGAAAGTGTGGAAACTGGTGTCGAATACCGAAAATCCAGCTGTGGATGACAAGCCGGCGTACAACTTCGAAGTGTGGGAAAAAGCCTAAAAGCTTCGCGAGCAAGCCCGCTCCCACAGGGGTTGTGTGTCGATCACAAATCCAATGTGGGAGCGGGCTTGCTCGCGAAGGCGGACTATCAGGCGCTACTTAAGCCTGAGCCAACTCCGAATGCTCATTCGCATCCAGCAGTTCTTTATCCGTCTGCTGCATGATCTGGCTGGTGATCGCACCGGCGGTAATCGAACCACTCACGTTCAACGCCGTACGCCCCATATCAATCAACGGCTCAACCGAAATCAGCAACGCCACCAGTGACACCGGCAAGCCCATCGCCGGCAACACGATCAACGCGGCAAACGTCGCGCCACCGCCCACGCCGGCCACACCAGCCGAACTCAGCGTCACAATCGCCACCAGCGTCGCGATCCACAGCGGGTCCAGCGGATTGATGCCGACAGTCGGCGCAACCATCACCGCCAACATCGCCGGGTACAGACCGGCACAGCCGTTCTGGCCAATGGTCGCGCCAAACGACGCGGCGAAACTGGCGATGGACTGTGGAATACCCAAACGGCTGGTCTGGGCTTCGATGCTCAGCGGAATGGTCGCGGCGCTGGAGCGGCTGGTGAAAGCAAACGTCAGCACCGGCCAGATCTTGCGGAAGAAGCGCAGCGGATTGATCCCGGCCGCCGACACCAGCAGGCCATGGACCACAAACATCAGGCCCAGCCCGATGTAGGAAACCACCACGAAACTGCCGAGTTTGATGATGTCCTGCAGGTTGGAGCCGGCGACCACTTTGGTCATCAGCGCCAATACGCCGTAGGGAGTCAGCTTCATCACCAGACGCACCAGACGCATCACCCAGGCTTGCAGGGTGTCGATGGCGTTGATCACTTTCTGACCTTTCTCGACGTCATCTTTCAGCAGTTGCAGCGCCGCGACCCCAAGGAATGCAGCAAAAATCACCACGCTGATGATCGAGGTCGGCTTCGCGCGAGCGAGGTCGGCGAACGGATTTTGCGGAATGAACGACAGCAACAGCTGCGGCACATTCAGGTCGGCAACCTTGCCCGCGTAGTCGGTCTGGATGGTTTGCAGACGCGCCATTTCCTGAGTGCCGGCCACCAGGCCTTCGGCGGTCAGGCCAAACAGGTTGGTCAAACCGATACCGATCAGCGCCGCGATGGCGGTGGTGAACAACAGTGTGCCGATGGTCAGGAAGCTGATCTTGCCCAGCGACGAGGCGTTGTGCAGACGGGCCACGGCGCTGAGGATCGAGGCGAACACCAGCGGGATCACGATCATTTGCAGCAACTGCACGTAACCGTTGCCCACCAGATCGAACCAGCCGATCGAGGCTTTCAGTACCGGGTTGCCGGCACCGTAAACGGTGTGCAGAGCCACACCGAAGACCACGCCCAGCACCAACGCGAGCAGGACTTTTTTCGCCAGGCTCCAGGTGGTGTGACGGGTTTGCGCCAGGCCAAAGAGCAGGGCGAGGAACACCAGCAGATTGAGGATCAGCGGCAGATTCATTGGAACTCCGATAAAGACTTGTGCCGGCTACCTTCCGGGGCAGCCGCGAACCGACAAGCCTAACAGCTTGATATCTAATGAATTAATATCAAAAACATCTGAATACTGTCGTTTTTGGAATAAGCGAGTGTCGCTGACAGAGATGCAGCTGGCGCAATAGGCACGTTAGCGGTCGCAGGTAGACGAGAGGTGTCATATTAATTTGATAGCGTCGATCTCTTTGATTCAGGGTCTTTTAATAAGGGAAGTATGCCGATGAAGCTCGCACCGAAATTTATGGTCGCTGCACTCTGCCTGGGCCTTGCCGGCCAGGTATTCGCCACGGATTTGAAGCATTGGCCAGCCGATCAGGCCAAGGCGCTGGACGCAATGATTGCCGCCAACGCCAACAAAGGTAACTACGCGGTGTTCGACATGGACAACACCAGTTACCGCTACGACCTCGAAGAGTCGTTGCTGCCGTTCATGGAAAACAAGGGCCTGATCACCCGCGAGAAACTCGACCCCTCCCTGAAACTGATGCCGTTCAAAGACACTGCCGACCACAAGGAAAGCCTGTTCAGTTACTACTATCGCCTCTGCGAAGTCGACGACATGGTCTGCTATCCATGGGTCGCCCAAGTGTTCTCCGGCTTCACCCTCCAGGAACTCAAAGGCTACGTCGATGAGTTGATGGCGTCCGGTAAACCGGTGCCGGCGACGTATTACGACGGCGACGTGGTCAAGAAGCTCGACGTCAATCCGCCAAAAGTCTTCACCGGCCAGGCAGAGCTCTACAACAAGCTGATGGAGAACGGCATCGAGGTCTACGTGATGACCGCTGCCTCCGAAGAACTGGTGCGCATGGTCGCTGCCGATCCGAAGTACGGCTACAACGTGAAACCGCAGAACGTGATCGGCGTGAGCTTGTTGCTCAAGGACCCGAAGACCGGCGAGCTGACCACCGCGCGCAAGCAGATCACCGCGGGCAAGTATGACGAGAAGGCTAACCTCGGCCTCGAACTGACCCCGTACCTGTGGACTCCGGCGACCTGGATGGCCGGCAAGCACGCGGCGATCCTGACTTACATCGACGAGTGGAAAAAACCGGTACTGGTGGGCGGCGATACGCCGAGCAGCGACGGTTACATGCTGTTCCACGATGTCGACGTGGCCAAGGGTGGCATCCACTTGTGGGTCAACCGCAAAGACAAATACATGACCCAGATTAACGGCATGATGGCCAAGCACGCTGCAGCTCAGGCCAAGGAAGGGTTGCAGGTCACGGCGGACAAGAACTGGGTGATCGTCAAGCCTGAAGAGATTCAGTAAATGCCACGATAATCGCACCCGCACAGTGTGTGGGCGCGACCGGCCCCGCCAATGCGGGGCTTTTTTTTGTTCGGAATAACGACGCGCGGTGGCTGTAAGCTGCCTATATTCATTGGTTAATCATTGGGTGATACGGTGCTGGGCAGTTGGCTCGGGCAACGACCGAAGGAACGGGGGCATGCGACGATTACATCGGGTCTTTATCGCGTGGATGATCACCACGCTGAGCGGATACGGCTGGCTTTGCACGAGTGCGGCGGCTGAGTTGATGCCGCGAAATGATCAAGTCATTTCACCAGACGTGCCTCAAGGGGCCTCGACCCTGAACTTGAGTAAACTGGTGGGCAAACTAAAAGCCTCGCGCAGCACGTCGGTCAGTATTGTGCAGCTGGGCGACTCTCACACGGCTGCCGATTTGTTCACAGGCGAAATGCGCCGACTGTTCCAGAAACAATACGGCGTCGGCGGCATTGGCTTCATCGCGGCGATGCCTGTACCAGGCACTCGTTACGATCAGGTTGTTCTGTCGACGGTAGATGGGCAGTGGCGTCTGGTTTCCAGTCGCAATCAGTACAGTGGCGAGTTTCCATTGGGGGGCTATCTGTCGCTGCCCATGAGGCCGGGCGCAGGGGTGCATATCGAATCACGAGCATCGAATGACGGCATATATCGAATATCGGCGCTGTACCGTGCGCTCTTCAATAGCCGCCTGACCGCCATTGCTGGAGGGGACTCTGCCAGTGTCGAGCTGTTGCCAACATCTGGACAGTGGCGTTTCAGCCCGGCTATCCAACCCGTAAGTCTGCCGGTGGATCTGGTGATAGCCTCGAATCAGACCGTAGAACTGGGAGGCTGGAACATCGAGTCTTTGACAGAGAGTGGAGTGACGTACTCTGCATTGGGTGTTAATGGTGCGATGTTGAAGATTCTCGATAGGTGGCAAGACGGCTGGCAAAGCACTCTGCAAGCCTTGCGCCCTGACTTGCTGGTACTCGCGTATGGGGGTAATGAAGCATTTGACGACGATCTGGACCTGACACTTTATGAGGCTGACCTGAGCGAGAAGCTTGTCCTGTTGCGACGCACCTTGCCTGATCTCGTGATCTTGCTGGTCGGGCCAGCAGACTCGATAAAACAACGGTCCGCTGACTCGTGCGCCGGGCGCCAACCGGCAAAACTGGCTCAGATCATTCAAATTCAAAGGCAAGCAGCACTGAAGGCCGCAGCCTTGTTCTGGGACTGGCAAGCTTACATGGGCGGCGCCTGTTCAATTGAGCGCTGGCAGGCAGCGCATTTGGCTCAAAATGATCTGATTCACCTGAATGGTGAAGGTTATAAAAAAAGCGCCGGCGAACTTTACGATTACCTGCAAGCTCGGTTGGTGGGGCCGTAAAGCGAGATCTCATCATCGGCCCATAAAAAAGCCCCGCACTTGGCGGGGCATTCTTATAGCGGTGATCGACGCTTACAGCCCGTCGAGCATGGCCTTGTTACGCACGGCACCCTTGTCGGCGCTGGTCGCCAACAGAGCGTAGGCCTTCAGTGCGGTGGTCACCTTGCGTGGACGTTTTTCCACAGGCTTCCAGCCTTTCTGATCCTGCTCGGCACGACGGCCGGCCATTTCTTCGTCGCTGATCAACAGGTTGATCGAGCGGTTCGGAATGTCGATCAGCACTTTGTCGCCATCCTGCACCAGACCAATCGCGCCGCCCGCTGCCGCTTCCGGGGAAGCGTGGCCGATGGACAGGCCCGAGGTGCCGCCGGAGAAACGACCATCGGTGAGCAGGGCGCAAGCTTTGCCCAGGCCTTTGGATTTCAGGTACGACGTCGGGTACAGCATTTCCTGCATGCCCGGGCCGCCTTTCGGGCCTTCGTAACGAATGATCACGATGTCGCCAGCCTTCACTTCATCCGCAAGGATGCCGCGTACGGCGCTGTCCTGGCTTTCGAAGATCTTCGCGTTGCCTTCGAAGACGTGGATCGACTCGTCGACGCCGGCGGTTTTCACCACGCAGCCATCCAGCGCAATGTTGCCGTAGAGAACGGCCAGGCCGCCTTCTTTCGAGTAAGCGTGTTCGACACTGCGGATGCAGCCGTTTTCACGGTCGTCGTCCAGGGTTTCCCAACGGGTCGACTGGCTGAACGCGGTTTGCGTCGGGATGCCCGCCGGACCGGCCTTGAAGAAGTGATGCACGGCTTCGTCGTCGGTCTGAGTGATGTCCCACTTGGCGATGCCTTCAGCCAGGGTCTTGCTGTGCACGGTCGGCAGGTCGGTGTGCAGCAGACCGCCACGGGCCAGCGAGCCGAGGATGCTGAAGATCCCGCCGGCGCGGTGCACGTCTTCCATGTGGTACTTCTGGATGTTCGGCGCGACTTTGCACAGTTGCGGCACGTGACGGGAGAGACGGTCGATGTCGCGCAGGTCGAAATCGATCTCGGCTTCCTGGGCTGCGGCCAGCAAGTGCAGGATGGTGTTGGTGGAACCGCCCATGGCGATGTCCAGCGTCATGGCGTTTTCGAACGCCTTGAAGTTGGCAATGTTGCGCGGCAATACCGACTCATCGTTGTCGCCGTAGTAACGCTTGCACAGCTCGACGATGGTGCGGCCGGCCTGCAGGAACAGCTGTTCGCGGTCGCTGTGGGTGGCGAGGGTCGAACCGTTGCCCGGCAATGCCAGGCCCAGGGCTTCAACCAGGCAGTTCATCGAGTTGGCGGTGAACATGCCGGAGCACGAACCGCAGGTCGGGCAGGCGCTGCGCTCGTACTCAGCGACTTTCTCGTCAGAAGCGCTGGAGTCGGCGGCGATCACCATGGCGTCGACGAGGTCGAGACCGTGGCTGGCCAGTTTGGTCTTGCCGGCTTCCATCGGGCCGCCGGAAACGAAGATCACCGGGATGTTCAGGCGCAGGGCAGCCATCAACATGCCTGGGGTGATCTTGTCGCAGTTGGAGATGCAGACGATGGCGTCGGCGCAGTGGGCGTTGACCATGTACTCGACGGAGTCGGCGATGATCTCGCGGCTCGGCAGCGAATACAGCATGCCGTCATGACCCATGGCGATGCCGTCATCCACGGCGATGGTGTTGAATTCTTTGGCGACACCGCCGGCGCGTTCGATTTCGCGGGCGACCAGTTGGCCCAGGTCCTTGAGGTGGACGTGGCCCGGTACGAACTGGGTGAAGGAGTTGGAAATGGCGATGATCGGCTTTTTGAAGTCGTCATCTTTCATCCCCGTTGCGCGCCACAGTGCGCGGGCGCCGGCCATGTTGCGGCCATGGGTGGATGTTTTCGAGCGGTAATCAGGCATGAAGCACTCCGGGCGGCTAATCAGGTATCAAAAGGGAAGTGAGCTTCTATTGACGTCTGGAACACTCAGAAATGGCCGTGTGTCCGGAAGTTGCCGATAACTTTGCGGGATCGCCGCGCGCTTCAGCTTGAGCTCATAAACCCGCCGGGGGATGACTGGCGATGAATGTCGCGATTCTACACGGCTGGCGTCAGGAGGGAATGCCGGAAAAGGGGGATCCAGCGCTGACGGAGCGTGTGGGATGACGACCGGCAGGAATCACCCGCTATTCAGCGAGAGCTGCCGACGTGTGATCAGTGCATTGAAGGAAACGCCGACGGTGCTCAAGGCGAGGAAACTCAATGCGAGAGTCGTTTGCAGATGGGCTCCACTCAGATTGATCAGGGCGCTGATCACCCCGCCGAAGATGAATACCAGCGTGTTCCCGGCCGACGCCGAGGTGCCGGCCATGTCCGGAAAAACCTCCATCGCCTTCGAGGTGGCGACAGGGCGGACGATGGTCGTGCCGGCAGTGCAGATGATCATAGGGATCAGCACGGTCAGGGCTGAAAGCCCCAGCAGATTTGAGAGCAAGAGCATTACCAGCCCCGAAAAGAAGATCAGGCTCAAACCAACAATGATCTGTGTATTGGGTGCGATTCGCCCAGCCAGGACTCGAGCGACAATGCCGCCGATGATGTAAGCCACGCCATACAGCAGCAGTGTCAGGGAAAACTCGTAGGCCGAAAGCTGCAACTGCTCCATGAAGATCAGGGGCGAGATGACAATGAAGGAAAAGTGGCAGGTGAAGGCGATGGCGGCGATCAGCCAATAGCCGAGGAACCCCGCATCGCGACAGACGCGCCGGTAGGACTGAAGAATGCTTCGGCGCGGGGTTGTGGCGGTGTGCCGGTTTTCAAGAAAGAAGCAGGCCTTAAGGAACACGGCGGCGGCGAGGGCAATAAAGACAATGAAGCTTGCGGGCCAGTCCAGTGCCTGTTGCAACAGGGTGCCAGCCAGTGGCGAGACGGAAATGAAGATCCCACTGGCGGTGACCATCAGAATCCGCAGTTGATCCCGCTCCTTGCCGTCGAACAGGTCCTGGACCAGCGCCTGCGAGAGTACGAAGCAACCGCAGCCGATGGCCTGCACCACCCGGAACATCAGGAACCAGGCGTAGTCGGTGGACAGCACGCAACCCGTCGCACCGACAATCGAGACCGCCATTCCCGCCAGCAGCAGACTTTTGCGCCCGATGACATCCGAAAGCGGCCCGACCAGTAGTTGGGAAAGTGCGATCCCGATGGCAAACAGGCTGATGGAAAACGCGATGTCGCCTGGTGTGGTCCGGAAGTGTTCGGCCAGCGCCGGGAACGATGGCAACAGAACATCCAGAGGGAAGACCCCGAGCATCACCATGGTCATTAACAGGGTTATCGCAGAGCGGCGGTGTTTGACACTGACCGCAGATTTTCCTTCATCCATCGACAAGTCCTGCCTGTGCAAAGAGCTGCTGGTTAAAAGGCAGGTCGAAAAAACCTGCCTTTTCCATTGCCTGTAGCGTCGCGCCGGCACCTGATCGGGCGCGCTGAAGGCAGGCTTGCGGGCCGGTCAGGGCACTGAGGATTTCTGCGACGCAATTCTCCCTGAGGCCTACGCTGTTCAGGCTTTCCTTCAGCCATCGCTCATCGACTTCAAAGAAAATCAGGAGGATGTCCACCAGCAGCTTCGCGGCGAACGTGCGTTGGCTGCTGTTCAGGGTCAGCCACAGATAATGGAACACTTCGCAAAAATAACGACTGTGTCGGGCCTCATCGGTGAGGTGGTCCCTGAGCATTTCCTGGACGCTGGACACCAGCTCGTTGCGACAAACTTCGAGCAGTTCCCTGGCGATGATGGTCTCGGACACGAAGCCGACGAGAAACCAGGCCAGCGCCTTATGCCTGTCAGGTGCGTGGTCAAGCAGGGCGTTCAGTCGGGTAATGCGGTGGGGCATCACCGGGCGTTGGGTCATGCCGTAAAGGTCGGCTATCTGCTCGGCGAGACTATTGGAGAACAGCGCGTGATAACCCTCATCGGTATAGAGCTGGAGGGCGGCCGTTTTCATTCGTCGGGGAATGGACGCACCGAGCTCATCGTGGACGATGGTTTCCACGGAGCGGTTGACGATCCGATGTTCGAGCCGGGTGGTGTAGTCGAGGAAGTACACCAGATGGTTGGCCGATAAACGATGGATGATCGCGCTGCCGGCTGCTTCGATCACCGGGTGATTCAGGTAGGGCAAGAAGGCGGGCGGGAACCAGTGTCGTGTTTCCAGTTGCCGTTCCAGATCTGATGGCAATTGATAGGTGTGCTCGCTGGTTCGTACCGAGGCCCGGGTGTTCCAGTCGCCGAGGGTGAAGCGCTGTGCCCAGGCGTCGGGCAGTGACAGGTCGTCTGTGCGGGGCTCGGTCATTGTTGTGAGCCTCGGCTGCTGAGCAGTGCTTTTAATTCCTTGCACATCACTTGCCCGTCACTCTGGCCGCAACCCACAAAAAACAACGCTTGTTCGGCGCTGTCCTCGATCCCCAGCAACGTTTCGACCTGATCGTCGGCCAACGCACCGGTCAGCCAGGTGCTTAACCCAAGTGCGGTGGCCACCAGTTGAAAGGTCTGGGAAATATGACCTGCCTCGACGTAAGCCATTCGGTAGGCCCGCGAGTGTTCATATTTCCACCACAGTTTGTCGAAGCGAGCGGTGATGAACAGGCCGACTGGCAGGTTGTTGATGAAATGCTGCCCACATAACAACTGGCCCAAGGGCGAGTCAGGCACCGGATTGACGAAGCTCAACGCATGTTCGTCGGGGTGGTAGGCGTAGAGCCCGGGATTCAGGCCGCTGACGTTCTGAACATGCAGAAAACCTTCGCAGGCATTCAGCCCGCCACCGGATGGACTGCTACGCCGGGCGCCGAGACCTTCAGCGATGGTTTCGTCGATGTCGTTGTCGCGCTCACGTAGATAGCCAAGGGACAAATACAAAAGAGTGCCCACATCGTCGAGAGAAAGCCCTTCACCCGTGAAGGAGCGACAGGTCTTTCGGTCGATCAACGTCTTTGCAAGTGCGCTTTGCGGCAGACAGGAAGGTTGGGGCAGGGCAATCCGCTCGCTTGTCGGGCGTTCTGTGAGTCTGACCTGCGGGGCAGGAGTGGCCAGTACTTCGGCGCAATGGTCCAGATAGTGTCTCGACCATTCATTAATATCTTGGGGGACGTATTCACAAGGAATGTTCTTGGTGCCGATATGAAATATCTTCGACAGTTCATCCCAGCCCCATTCAAGTGGGTCTTGTATTGAAGGTGTGAGTATTCCCGCGTTCAGGAGTTGCGTGTCTATTATGTTGTTGTTATCAAACTTTTCAGGGTTGTCGATAAGGTGTGCAAGGCGGGTTGAATATTCAAGGTTCAATTCGAACTGTTTGTGGTTCTTGTAATCCCAGACTATTTGGTTGGGCGTGCGGGGAAGTATGAATATATAGGGGTTTATCTGCATGATTGGCGACTCACTCTGGTCTTTGCCATAGAAAACGCTGGGTAGCCGGCACTCCCCAGCGTTTCATTCACTTAACGGGCTTTTGGAGCAACCAGAAAAGACAGGTTGGCGATTTTGTTAGATTCCAGAGTAATTGCTTTCATGTTTTGAACTCCTTGTAATTGATAGTGAGTGTCACTCCTTTGTGACGACTTAATCATAGTTTGTAATGAGTTCTTATCAAGGGGAAATTGGGTAGGAATGTTCCAGTAATTTTGTCGGATCGATCTGAGGGTTGGATGAATCTTGTAAGTTCTGTCCGCTAAAATAAAAGACACAGCGAAACGTCCTGCAAGTCATTAAGACTGCCGGAGTAGGAAGTTGGAGAGTTCAATAACAGAAAACAGAACGGGGAGCCGGCGGGCTCCCCGTTAAACCGGCGAAATCAGCTGTTTGGCAGCAGACGGCAGGTGATGCTCTTGATATAGCGGGTTTCGGCGATGGCCGGGTGAACCGGGTGATCCGGGCCCTGACCGCCGCGCTCCAGCATCTGGATGTTGCGGTCCAGGTGACGGGCGCTGGTCAGCAGGATGTTCTGCAGATCGTCTTCCGGCAGGTGCATCGAGCACGAAGCGCTGACCAGGATGCCGTCCTTGCTGAGCAGGCGCATGGCTTGCTCGTTCAGGCGACGGTAGGCACCTTCACCGTTCTTCATGTCTTTTTTGCGTTTGATGAACGCCGGAGGATCGGCAACGATCACGTCGAAACGCTCTTCGCTGGCTTTCAGCTCTTTCAGGGCTTCGAACACGTCACCTTCAATGCAGGTCATCTTGTCGGCGAAACCGTTCAGCGCGGCGTTGCGCTCGACGCCGTCGAGGGCGAAGGCTGATGCGTCGACGCAGAACACTTCACTGGCGCCGAACGCAGCCGCTTGCACGCCCCAGCCGCCGATGTAGCTGTACAGGTCGAGAACGCGCTTGCCTTTGGCATAAGGTGCCAGGCGTGCGCGGTTCATGCGGTGGTCGTAGAACCAGCCGGTTTTCTGTCCCTGGATGACGGGCGCTTCGAATTTCACGCCGTTCTCTTCCAGGGCAACCCACTCCGGCACCAGGCCGAACACGGTTTCGACGTAGCGGTTGAGGCCTTCGGCATCACGGGCAGCGGAGTCGTTCTTGAACAGAATGCCGCTAGGTTTGATCACTTGGGTCAGTGCTGCGATCACGTCTTCTTTATGGGCTTCCATGGTTGCCGAAGCGATCTGTACCACCAGGATGTCGCCGAAACGGTCGACTACCAGACCCGGCAGCAGGTCGGAATCGCCGTAGACCAGGCGATAGAACGGCTTGTCGAACAAGCGATCGCGCAGGGACAGCGCGACGTTCAGGCGATGCACCAGCAGCGACTTGTCCAGCGGCAACTTGATGTCGCGCGACAAGAGACGGGCGCAGATCAGGTTGTTCGGGCTCATGGCAACGATGCCCAGCGGCTTGCCGCCGGCTGCTTCGAGGATCGCCTGATCGCCGGCCTTGAAGCCGTGCAAAGGTGTAGCGGCTACATCGATTTCGTTGCTGTAGACCCACAAGTGGCCGTTTCGCAGGCGACGGTCGGCGTTGGCTTTGAGGCGCAGGCTAGGCAGGGACATGACGTCGCTCCGGAAAAAAGAGCGGGAGTATAGCGTGTTGCGCACAGCCACGGTTTGGCGGATGGACATGCGGTGAGGAAGGGCCAGGCATTTGATGAAACTTCAGGCGATGGACCGGCCAAGGTGTCGGATCCAACTTTATAAGGGTTAGAATCGCCGCCTGTCCCAGAGTGTGTACTTATGTCCCCAGAGCTGACTTCCGAACAGATTCAACAGTCCCTGCAAGGCATCAGCGTGCCGGCCCAGCCGCAAATCATGGTGGATTTGCAGATGGAACAGTACATGCCCGATCCGGATCTGGAGGTGATCGCGAAGCTGATCTCCCAGGACCCGGGCCTCTCTGGCGCCTTGTTGAAAATCGTCAACTCGCCGTACTACGGCTTGAGCAACAAGATCGCCTCGATTCAGCGTGCGGTGAATCTGCTGGGCAGCCGCTCGATCATCAACCTGATCAACGCGCAGTCGATCAAGGGCGAGATGAACGACGACACCATCGTTACCTTGAATCGCTTCTGGGATACCGCCCAGGACGTGGCGATGACCTGCCTGACCCTGGCCAAGCGCATTGGCACCCAGGCCGGCGATGAAGCGTACGCGTTGGGCCTGTTCCATGACTGCGGCGTGCCGCTGATGCTTCAGCGCTTCCCCAACTACATGACCGTTCTGGAAGAGGCCTACGCCAATGCCAGCGCCGAATGCCGGGTGGTGGATACCGAGAATCGGGTGTTCAATACCAATCATGCGGTGGTGGGTTATTACACCGCCAAATCCTGGCGCCTGCCGGAGCATGTGACCGCCGCCATCGCCAATCACCACAATGCGTTGGCGATCTTCAGCGACGAGTCGTCGCGCAACAGTCAGCTGAAGAACCTGCTGGCGATCCTGAAAATGGCCGAGCACATTTGTGCGTCCTTCCGGGTGCTGGGCAGCCAGCGTGATGACCACGAGTGGAACAGCATCGCACCGCTGGTTCTCGATTATGTCGGTCTCTCGGACTACGACTTCGAGACCCTCAAACAAACGATTCGTGACCTTGGCGCTCACCGCTGAGCGTTGCACAGCCTGATTCGAGAGCACCATGCCGGAACTGCCTGAAGTCGAAACCACCCGCCGCGGAATTGCTCCACACCTGGAAGGCCAGCGCGTCAGCCGGGTGATCGTGCGTGAGCGGCGCTTGCGCTGGCCGATTCCCGAAGACCTGGATGTGCGGCTGTCTGGCCAGCGCATCGTGCTGGTGGAAAGACGCGCGAAGTACCTGCTGATTAATGCCGAAGTCGGCACGTTGATCAGCCATTTGGGGATGTCGGGAAATCTGCGTCTGGTGGAAATCGGCACGCCGGTGGCCAAGCATGAGCATGTGGACATCGAACTGGAGTCCGGCCTGGCCTTGCGTTACACCGATCCGCGACGGTTTGGCGCGATGCTCTGGAGCCTTGACCCACTCAACCATGAATTGTTGATTCGCCTGGGGCCGGAGCCGTTGACCGACCTGTTCGACGGCGAGCGCTTGTTCCAGCAGTCCCGTGGGCGATCCATGGCAGTCAAACCGTTCATCATGGACAACGCAGTGGTGGTCGGTGTGGGCAATATCTACGCAACCGAAGCGTTGTTCGCCGCCGGTATCGACCCGCGTCGTGAGGCCAAAAGCATCTCTCGGGGGCGTTATCTGAAACTGGCGATCGAGATCAAACGTATCCTGGCGGCCGCTATCGAACGCGGCGGCACCACACTGCGAGACTTTATCGGCGGTGACGGTCAGCCGGGTTATTTCCAGCAGGAACTGTTCGTGTACGGCCGTGGCGGTGCGCCCTGCAAGGTCTGTGGCACGGAGTTGCGGGAAGTGAAGCTCGGGCAGCGCGCCAGCGTCTTTTGCCCGCGTTGTCAGAGCTGAAACGCCCAGGGTCTATAGTCAGTGTTCTGACTGCCTAGCCCAAGGACCGTGCCATGAACCTGTTTCGAACCGTTATCGTCGTTTTGCTGCTGAGCGTCGGTGCGCCAGCGCTGGCGGCAAACACGGGCAGCGGCGACCCGCGTTACACCATCCAGAATCCCCCGGCGTACGCCATGCTCGGCGATTTGCTGATTGCCCGACCTTTGTTGGTCGTGGCGACGGTGATCGGTGCCGGAGCGTTTGTGGTGTCGTTGCCGTTTACCGCGTTGGGCGGCGGCGTTGGCGATGCGGGACAGGCGTTGGTGGTTGACCCGGCGAAAGCGGCGTTCGTACGGTGCCTTGGGTGTATCGGGGAGGGGTTTGAGCAGAGGGAGTGAAGTCAGTTACTTCTTTGGTGTGGCTGATGGCCCTATCGCGAGCAGGCTCGCTCCCACAGTAGATCGCGATCAACTGTGGGAGCGAGCTTGCTCGCGATAGGGCCGGCACAGCCGCTACAAAACTATCTGACTCAAGCCTTCCCGGTAATGACCCGATACTTCGCCATCAACTGCTCTTCAGTCTCCGGATGCGCCTCGTCCAGCGGAATGCAATCCACCGGGCACACTTGCTGGCACTGAGGTTCGTCGTAGTGGCCGACGCACTGGGTGCACAGGTTCGGGTCGATCACGTAGATCTCTTCGCCCTGGGAGATGGCGGCGTTCGGACACTCAGGTTCGCAGACGTCGCAGTTGATGCAATCGTCGGTGATGATCAGGGACATGCTAACTCCAGCCAGGGCGGAAGGCCCGGGCGCAATAAACCAATGCGCACAATTGTGCCGCATTGGCGCCCGCAGTGCACGCGGACGCCGCTTGAGCGGTTGTTACTTCTTGAAGCGTTCGTTCAGGGCGTCCGCCACCGCAGGGTGGACGAACTTGGTGATATCGCCGCCCAAGGCTGCAATTTCACGGACCAGCGTCGAGGAAATGTACGAATAACGTTCGGACGGGGTAAGAAACAGACTTTCCACATCCGGCGCCAGCTGACGGTTCATGTTGGCCAGCTGGAATTCGTATTCGAAGTCCGACACCGCACGCAAACCACGCAGGAACACGTTGGCGTTCTTCTCTTTGGCGAAATGCGCCAGCAACGTCGAGAAGCCGACGACTTCAACGTTCGGCAGATGTTTAGTGACCTCGCGGGCCAGCGCCACACGCTGTTCCAGGGGAAACAACGGGTTTTTCTTCGGGCTGGCGGCGACGGCGATGATCACATGATCGAACAGGCGCGCGGCGCGTTCGACCAGATCGCCATGGCCCTTGGTAATAGGGTCGAAGGTACCTGGGTACAACACTCGGTTCATCGCGTCGTCCTGGCGGGAGTCCGTTGGGGAGTCGGATGGTATCGCAGCCTTCCCGGTCGGCCAAGTCGCCTTTTGGGTAAGAAAGCACTATAGACGATTGGAATATTCTCCCTTTTCATGGGTTTTTCAAACGTTCAGCCAAAGAAGTTGCCAGCTGCGCCGTCAGCCCATAGACCGACAATTGCGGGTTTGCGCCAATGCTGGTGGGGAACAGCGAGCCATCATGAATCGACAGATTGCCTAGCTGATGATGCCGGCCGAGGCTGTCGGTCACCGCGTTTTTCGGGTCTTCACCCATGGCACAACCGCCCATCACATGGGCGCTGCCCAGGCGTGTGCGATACAGCTCAAGACTCAGGCTGTCGATCAGCGTGCGCGCTTCGGCGAGGGTTTTCACGTAGCGAGCGTCGGCATGCATGGGCATCACCGCATGGGCACCACCCGCGAACTGGATCTCGGCCATGCTGTGGAACGCCCGACGCAATCCGTCCCAGGCATAGGGTGAAACCTGATAGTCGAGCACCGGCGTGCCGTCACCGCGCAACTCGACGCTGCCGCCGGGGCTGTCCGGGTGAAAGCCATCCCGCAGCAAGGCCAGCATGGCGTGGGTGTGGGGCAGGTTTTCCATGTGTTGGGCGTTTTCCTTGCCGAAACCGCCGAGCAGGGTCGTGGCCAGTGCCGGGTGCAGCGGCGGCACTTCGAGTTTGTAAGACATTTTTCCGGTGGTGCCGTCCTGCCATTGGAAATGGTCGGAATAGATCGACTGTGGCGCGCCATAAAACGGGTTGATCACCTCGTCGAACAGCCCGGCCGACATGTTCACCAAGTGTAGAAAAGTCCGTTTACCCAGTCGTTTGTGTGGGTCCGGCGCCTCAGAGCGCATGAGCAACGCCGGGCTATTGATTCCGCCGCCGGCCAGCACGTAATGCCGCGCCTTGACCGTGATCGTGTGTCCGGTAGGTGCGACGCAGCGGTCGTCCATCGCGACGCAGTGCAAGCCTGTGACCTTGTCGCCGCTGATCAAGAGCTTTTCGGCGCGAGCCAGATAGAGCAACTCCCCACCTTTTTCCAGGGTCGCCGGGATGGTCGTGACCAGCATCGATTGCTTGGCGTTGGTCGGGCAGCCCATGCCGCAGTAGCCCAGGTTCCAACAGCCACGCACGTTGCGCGGGATCACATGCCAGGCGTAGCCGAGTTTTTCGCAGCCTTTACGGATCACGTCGTTGTTGGCGTTGGGCGGGATCATCCAGGGGGCGACGCCCAGGCGTTGCTCCATTTTCTCGAACCACGGCGCCATCTCGGCCGACGTGTGGCCTTTGACGTCGTGTTCCTTGGCCCAGTGGTCGAGGGTCGGGTCCGGCGTGCGAAAACTGGAGGTCCAATTGATCAGCGTGGTGCCGCCCACCGCCCGGCCCTGAAGGATGGTGATCGCGCCGTCCTTGCTCATGCGGCCGATACCTTCCTGATAGAGGCTGGTGTAGGCCTGGTCTTCGAGCATCTTGAAGTCGCTGCTGGTCTTGAGCGGGCCTTCCTCGATCAGCAATACCTTGTAGCCCGCGGCGCTGAGGATTTCGGCGGTGGTGCCACCGCCCGCGCCGCTGCCGATAATCGCCACGTCCGCTTCGAGGGTCAGGTCCTGGGTCAGTTGTGAGCCGTTATAGGCTTTCCAGCCACGGGCCAGGCCTTCGCGGAACGGATCGGGTACGGGCATTTTCAGGCTCTCTTCTTGTTTTGGATTCGGTGGTGAGGCAGAAGACGCTATCGCGAGCAGGCTCGCTCCCACATGGATCGCGTAACCCCTGTGGGAGCGAGCTTGCTCGCGATAGGGTCAACTCGGTTTCAGACGGTGGGCGGCCCGGGATACCCGCAATGCGCCCACGATTCCGACCGGCTGTACCACGCCATCATCACCAGTTGCAGCAAGGAGCTGTGGCCCATGTGCAGCAAGCTCAACGAGCTGTTTTCCCAGCGATCGAGAAAGTGCCGGATCTCGTCGGCACTGGCGTTTTCCCAGCTGCCCCAGATCCCGGTCAGAGGCCCGCGAGTCACGGCCATTCCCAGCACATCGAACAACTGCAGGGTCAGCTTGAGCATTTCCGACGACAGGTGATTCAGACCGTTATCCAGGCAGTGCAGGGTTTCACCGACGGCCGTCGGCATTTTTTCGACGGCCACAGCGCCGTCGAGCATCACCGGAATCAGTGCCCGCAGAAACAGCAAGTCACCGCTGCGCAGAATCGCGAAACCGCTGGCCGGCAGGCTCGATGAGCAGCCGCTGAGGCTCGCGCCCAAACCGACGGTGGCGAGAAACGCGCTGGCACCCAGGCTGAATTTAAGCAAGCCGCGCCGTGACAGCGCGGGGGTATCGGACAGACTTGGGCTCATTATTGTTATTACCCGAAGGGAATGATCGTTAGCGGATAAACAGTTTCTGAATCAGCTTCTGAATGGATTTACCGTACGGCGGGTAGATCAGTTTCGCCGCATTGAACCGCTGTTTGATCAGCACACCTTTGGCTTTGCTGAAGGTCAGGAAACCTTCGTGGCCGTGGTAGTGGCCCATGCCCGAGGCGCCGATGCCGCCGAATGGCATGTCGTCCTGAGCGACGTGCAGCAGGGTGTCGTTCAGGCACACGCCGCCGGAATGGGTTTCGTGAAGTACGCGGTGTTGCTCACGCTTGTCGTAGCCGAAGTAATACAGGGCCAGCGGACGAGGTCGTTCATTGATGTAGGCAAAGGCCTGATCCAGATCCTTGTAGGGAACGATCGGCAACAACGGACCGAAGATTTCGTCCTGCATCACCATCATGTCGTTGCTGACGTTGAGCAGCAGGCTGTGGCTCATGCGACGCCCCTGGCCCTTGTCGAACAGCGGAATCAGCAGCGCGCCCTTGCTGGTGGCGTCGCTGATGTAGCCGTTGAGGCGCGCCAATTGTCGGTCATTGATGATCGCGGTGTAGTCCGGGTTGTCGGTCAAGGTCGGATAAAACCCGCGAACCGCCTGACGATAGGCTTCGACGAAAGCGCCTACGCGATCTTCCGGCACCAGCACATAGTCCGGGGCCACGCAGGTCTGCCCGGCGTTGAGCGTCTTGCCGAAGGCGATGCGTTCGGCAGCGTCCTTGAGCGGCACGTCGCGGGACACAATGGCCGGGGATTTGCCGCCGAGTTCGAGGGTCACCGGGGTCAGGTTCTCGGCCGCCGCACGCATCACATGTTTGCCGATGCTGGTGGCGCCGGTGAACAGCAGGTGATCGAACCGCAATCTGGAGAACGCTACGCCGATATCGGCTTCGCCCAGTACCACGCAGACCAGGTCTTGCGGGAAGATTCGACCCAGCAGTTCCTTGAGCAACACACCGGTGGCGGGGGTCGATTCGCTGAGCTTGAGCATCACCCGATTGCCTGCCGACAACGCGCCGACCAATGGCCCGATGGCCAGATACAGCGGGTAGTTCCATGGCACGATCACCCCGACCACACCCAAAGGTTGATAAACGACTTTGGCCGCCGCGGGTTGAAAGGCAATCCCGACCTTGCGCTTCGACGCCTTCATCCAGCCTTTGAGGTGCTGACTGGCGTAGTGAATGCCGTGCAGGCTGGGCATCAGTTCGGCGAGCAGGGTTTCATCGGCGCTGCGATGGCTGAAATCCTGGCTGATGGCATCGATCAATGCCTGACGCTCATTGCTCAACAGATCGCGCAGGGCTTTCAGCCATTGCTGGCGCTGGGCGGCGGGTGGCATCGGGTTGGCGGCATACGCCGCGCGTTGGGCGTCGAACAGGGTCTGGAGCTCTTCCAGGGGCAGCTGCAGGTTCTGCAAGTAGGCGATGTCAGCAGTCATGGTCGGCTCCGGATTTATTGTAATGAGGGACTTTTTAGAGTCTATACTCTAGAAAGTCAAATGACATCATGGTGCAGCTTTGTTTTATCCACTCGCAGATAGGTCGTAAGATGCCGGTCAACGCACTTTGAATTAAAGCCCAAGCCATGGCCCCTCGGATCAAAACCAGTGAGCGCATCGTGCAGAACAGCCTGGAGCTGTTCAATCAGCAGGGTGAGCGCAGCATCAGCACCAACCACATTGCTGCCCATATGGAAATTTCCCCGGGCAACCTGTACTACCACTTCCCCAACAAGCAGGCGATCATCGCCGTGTTGTTCAGTGAGTACGAAAGCCTGGTGGACAGCTTCCTGCGCCCGCCCCAGGGTCGTGCCGCCACGGTCGAAGACAAGCGTTTCTACCTCCAGGAATTGCTGGCCGCCATGTGGCGCTACCGGTTTTTGCACCGCGATCTGGAGCACCTGCTCGACAGTGATCCGGAGTTGGCCGCCCGTTATCGGCGCTTTTCCCAGCGCTGCCTGATCCATGGCACGCACATCTACGCGGGCTTCGTCGAGGCCGGCATCCTGCAAATGGACAAGGTTCAGATCGAATCCCTGACGCTCAATGCCTGGATCATCCTGACGTCCTGGGTGCGTTTTCTGTGCACCACCCGTGAAAATTCCAATCACCTGAGCGAACAGGCTATTAAACGTGGTGTGTATCAGGTGCTGGTGCTTGAGGCCGGTTTTGTCACGGATCAGTCTCGCGACGCGGTAAACGCGTTGTTCGAGGAGTTTTACGTGCCGCTGGCCCAAGCGCTGGAAGAAGTGCAGTAGGATTCAAAACAGACTTAATCACAGGAGCCCGTTATGCCCATTGCTCAACTGATCAGCCCGCAAGCGTTGGACCTGAAAAAGGAGCAGCCGGGGCTGGTGATTCTGGATTGTCGTTTTGCCCTCGAAGACCCGGATTACGGTCAACGCAGTTATGCCGAAGGGCATATCGCAGGGTCGAGCTTTGCCGATCTTGAGCGTGATTTGAGCGGGACAGTGGTCAAGGGTGTGACCGGGCGTCATCCGTTGCCTGAACCTGAAGACTTGATCGAACGTCTGCAAGCCTGGGGCGTCAACGCCGACAGCGATGTGATTTTGTACGACGACGGTCCGGGTGCGTACGCGGCGCGGGCCTGGTGGTTGCTGGCCTGGCTGGGCAAACGTGATGGCGTGTTCATTCTGGATGGCGGGCTCAAGGCCTGGCACGCGGCCGGTTTGCCCCTGAGTCTTGATGCGCCACAGATTGAACGTGGCACCTTCACGGGGACACCGGACAACGCGCTGGTCTTGAGCGCCGAACAGCTCCAGCAACGTCTCGGCCAGCCTGCGCTGACCCTGCTTGATGCTCGTGGCTTGCCGCGTTTCAAGGGCGAAGTAGAACCGATCGACCCGATTGCCGGGCACATCCCAGGCGCGCAATGTGCGGCGTTCACCGACAACCTGGGCAGCGACGGGCGTTTTCTGCCGGCCGATCTGCTCAAACAGCGTTTTGCCGCGAAGCTCGGTGATCGTTCGCCAACCGATCTGGTGGCGTACTGCGGTTCTGGCGTGACAGCCTGTCACAACCTGTTCGCGTTGTGCCTGGCGGGTTATCCGTTGGGCGCGTTGTATGCCGGTTCATGGAGCGAGTGGATCAACGATCCTGCGCGGGGCGTCGCCATCGGTGAATGAAGATCAAAAGATCGCAGCCTGCGGCAGCTCCTACAGTGGAATGTGTACACCTGTAGGAGCTGCCGCAGGCTGCGATCTTTTGATTCTAAAGCCGGGCGCTGCGATACGCGCCCGGTCCCACGCCGTAAACCTGCTTGAATTGCCGACTCAGATGACTCTGGTCAGCAAACCCCAACTGCGTCGCCACTTCCAGCGGCAAACAGCCGTTCTGTAACAGCGCTCGCGCCCGAGCGATGCGCTGCTGCATCAGCCAGGTGTGCGGCGGCATGCCCGTGGCGCGGCGGAACACCCGGGCGAAGTGGAAGGGTGAAAGGTTGACTGCCGCTGCCAGTTCTTCCAGCGAAGGCGGCGTCGCCAATTGTGCCTGCATCAGATCCTTGGCCAGTGTCACCGCCCGATGTTCCTTTCCCGGCTTGCCTGCAATCGGCACGGCGGCGTGCCGTTGCAGCAGCGACAGCATCATTTCCCGCCAGACTGTTTGTTGTTGCAAGGCAGTGGACGGACTTTCCAGTAGACGATGCAGTTGGCAGAAACCCTTCACCAGATCCGGATCGCGATACAGCGTGGCGCCAAATGCTGGCAAGTCGTTGGTCGGCAGTTCCAGTTCATCGAGTAGCGACAGAATCTGACCGCTGTCCGGATAAAACGCCCGATACAGCCAGCCATCCTCCGTGCCTTTATGGCCGGTGTGCAGTTCGTCCGGATTGATCAGCACCAGCGTACCGCTACCGGCCAGGTGTTCGGCACCGCGATAACGATAGCGCTGGGCGCCCGCCATGATCATGCCGATCACGTAACCGTCATGCACATGGGGCGCGAAACGGTGTTCGATGTAGCGTGCGGACAATAACTCGACGCCGGCCAACGGCGCTGTTTGCCAGAACCGGATCGACTCGACCTGATCGACGTCCATGGCCTTACTGACGACCCACGGCGGTCAGCCACTGCGGGATGCGGCGTTCCAGGTAGTAACCCGGTTGCCGGAACGAACCATCGACGAAGCCGACATGCCCACCCTTGGTCTGCAACTCGAATTGAGTGCAGGCGGACAATTCGTCGGCGTGCGGCAGGCTATGAGGAAATATAAACGGGTCATCGGTCGCTTGAATGATCAGGGTTGGCGTACGAATTTCGCCAAGGAAATAGCGACTTGAGGCGCGGTCATAGTAATCCTTGGCATCGGCAAAACCGTTCAGCGGCGCGGTGACCCGGCCATCGAAATCCCAGAACGTGCGCATGTTCTCCAGCGAGCCCAGCGCGGCCAATGCCGCCAGTCCTTCCTCGCGCCCATCGTGCTGGAACTGGCGCTGCTTGTTTTTAATGTAGGCCACCATCTCGCGCATGAAATGCGCCTGATAGACCTTGGAGAAACCCTGGCCGATACGGTCGGCGCATTGATCGAGACGAAACGGCACCGACACCGCCACCGCACCGACCACGCCACTATTGCTGCCGGATTCGCCCAAGTGCTTGAGCAACACATTGCCGCCCATGGAATAGCCGACCGCATACAACGGCGCGAGCGGTCGTTGGGCCTTCAGGTGTTTGATGGTTTCGGCCAGGTCTTCACTGGCGCCGGAATGGTAGCTGCGCGGCAGCAGATTCGGCTCGCCCGAACAGCCGCGCCAGTTCAGCGCGACGCTGGCCCAGCCTTGGGCACCCAGTGCTTTCTGCACCCCGGCCACGTAAGGCGAATTGGAAGAACCGGTCAGGCCGTGCAACACCAACACCAGTGGTGCATCGGCGCTGTGCGGGCCATGCCAGTCGAGATCGAGAAAGTCGCCATCCTCAAGCCACAAGCGTTCGCGCTGGCGTTCGATGTGTGTGGTTTTGCGCCACAGCGGTCCCCACAAGGTTTGCAAGTGCGGGTTGCCGAGGCCGAAGGCGGGGGTGAAGCGTTCTGGCGTTTGGGGCACGATGGTTCTCGATGCAGCGGTGCGAGCCTCGCTTGAGGCGCGCACCTTTTTCAGGCCGGTTGGTTAACCGGCAATCTCTGCCATACGTTGCCACAACGCGTAATACACCCGCCCGGATTTCTGCTCCCGGTGCAGGCGCCAGTTGCCTGGTAAGCCAAGGCTCGATGGCGCATTCTCGCTTTCAGTGTAGATCCAGGCTTCATCAGCCAGCCACTGACGCTCTTCAAGTAATGCGCAAACGCCCGGCAACAGGTTCTGGTTGAACGGCGGATCGAGGAACACCAGGTCGTAAGCGGTCGCTGCTTGGGTTTCCAGGTAGCGCAGGGCATCGGCGGTCTGAATCTGGCCGGTGGTGCAGCGCAGCGTGCCCAGATGTTCCTTGATGCTGGCGACCGCGATGTTACTGGCGTCCAGCGCCTGACCCATGGCCGCGCCACGGGACAAGGCTTCGAGGAACAACGCGCCGCTGCCGGCGAACGGGTCCAGAACCTTGGCGCCAGCCACATAAGGCGCGAGCCAGTTGAACAGGGTTTCACGCACCCGGTCCGGGGTAGGGCGCAGGCCCGGTGCATCCGGGAAGCTCAGTTTTCGGCTGCCCCATTCACCGCCGATGATGCGCAGTTGGTTCACGCCGTTATGGACGTTGTGTACGGGTTTTTTAGGACGAGTGGCCATTAATGCTCCGGAACCCCGAGCGGTTGCTCGGCAGGTTTATCAGTTGGGGCCGGTAACGGCTTTTGCGGCACGGTCGGGCCAGCGCTGACGATGACCATTTTGTCCGTGCTCAAGTGTTTGTTCAGTGCGGTTTTGACCTGCTCGACCGTCAGGCTCTGGGACTCGCGCATAAAGTCATCCAGATAACTCAGCGGCAGGTTGTAGAAACCCATGGCGCCGAGTTGGCCGACGATATCGGCGTTGCTGGCGGTGGACAGCGGGAAGCTGCCGGCCAGTTCACGCTTGGCGTCGTCGAGTTCTTTCTGGGTCGGGCCGGTTTTAAGGTAGTCGGCGAGCACGTCCTGCACCAGTTTCAGCGTGCCTTCGCTCATCTCGGCGCGGGTTTGCAGGTTGATCATGAACGGGCCGCGAGCCTGCATCGGGGTGAAGCCCGAATACACGCCGTACGTGAGGCCGCGCTTCTCGCGCACTTCGCTCATCAACCGGGTGCCGAAGCCACCGCCGCCAAGAATCTGGTTACCCATGGACAGTGCCGCGTAGTCCGGGTCGTCACGGTCGATGCCCAATTGCGCGAGCATCAGGTTGGTCTGCTTGGACGGAAATTCGATGTGACCGATGCTGGCTTTCGGTTCCTCCGGTTGCGGGATTTTCGCCAGCTCCGGGCCTTTTGGCAGCGCGCTGGAGACTTGCGCAGCAATCGCCTCCGCCTCGGCACGAGACAGGTCGCCCACCAGCGCAATCACCACGTTGCCAGCCGCGTAGGCCTTCTCATGGAACGCCTTCAGTTGAGCCAGTGTGATCGCTGGAACGGTTTTCGCCGTACCGTCGCTGGAGTGCGCGTACGGGTGATCGCCGTACAGACGGTTCATCAGCTCCAGGCTCGCCAGTTTGCCGGGGTTCTGCTTCTGGTACTCGAAACCGGCGAGCATCTGGTTCTTGATGCGCGCAAAGGAATCGGCAGGGAAGGTCGGTTTACCGACGACTTCAGAGAACAACTTCAGGGCCGGTTCGCGTTTGTCCGCGGCGCTGAGGCTGCGCAGGGACGCCAATGCCATGTCTTTAAATGCGCCGTTGCCAAAGTCTGCGCCCAGGCCTTCGAAGCCCTGAGCGATGGCGCCGACATCTTTACCGGCCACGCCTTCATTGAGCATGGCATTGGTCAGCACGGAGAGGCCAGGAGCGTCGCCGTCCTGGCTGCTGCCGGCGGCGAAGATCAGGCGCATGTCGAACATCGGCAGTTCCCGGGCTTCAACGAATAGCACCTTGGCGCCCTCGGCGGTTTTCCAGGTCTGCACGTCCAGGGTGCGGTGGCCTGGCGCTTTGCCGTCGAGTTCGGCCAGCGATTGCAGCTTCTGGCTGGTCTTGGCCTTGTCGAGGGCTTCGCTGGCCTTGGATTCGTCGGTCTTCGAGAAGTAAAACGCGGCAGACCCGATCAATGCGACAGCGATCAGGCCAATCAGCGCCAAGCGCGGTTTTTTACGCTCACTCATGAGTCGTCTCCTCTGGCAATACATGGGCGACGCTGAGACGTTCGCGGGTGAAATACAGCTTGGCGGCTTTCTGGATGTCTTCCGGGGTCACGCTTTCCAGGTCGGCGAGTTCGGTGTCCATCAGCTTCCAGGACAGGCCGACGGTCTCCAATTGGCCAATGGCGGTCGCCTGACTGGTGATCGAGTCACGCTCGAAAACCAGGCCGGCAATGACCTGGGCGCGGACGCGTTCCAGTTCTTCAGCGGACGGCGCGGTGGTTTTCAGCTGTTCGAGCAGCTTCCACAGGCCAGCTTCAGCCTGAGCCATGGTTTTGTTTTTCTGGGTATTGGGCGTTGCCGACAAGGTGAACAGGCTGTCGCCTCGGGTATAGGCGTCGTAACTCGACGAACCGCCGGACACCAGCTCTTCGCCGCGCTCCAGTTGTGTCGGGATACGTCCGCTGTAGCCGCCGTCGAGCAGGGCGGAGATCAGGCGCAAGGCGTTGACTGAGCGTTTGTCTTCAGCGGTGGCGATGCTTGGCACGTTGAAGCCCAGCATCAGGCTTGGCAGTTGAGTCTGCACATGCAGGGTGATCTGCCGCTCGCCGGGTTCGGCCAGTTCCAACGGGATTTTCGCCGGTGGCACGTCACGTTTGGCGATCGGGCCGAAGTAGCGCTGGGCCAGGGTTTTGACCTCGTCCGGGGTCACATCGCCCACCACCACCAACGTGGCGTTGTTCGGCACGTACCAGGATTGGTACCAGTGGCGCAGCTCTTCGACTTTCATGCGGTCCAGGTCAGCCATCCAGCCGATGGTCGGCGTGTGGTAACCGCTGGCCGGGTAAGCCATGGCCTTGAAGCGTTCGTAGGCCTTGGACATCGGCTTGTCGTCAGTGCGCAGGCGACGTTCTTCTTTAATGACTTCGATCTCGCGGGCGAACTCGTCGGCCGGCAGGCGCAGGCTGGCCATGCGGTCGGCTTCCAGCTCGAAGGCCACGCCCAGACGGTCGCGGGCCAGCACCTGGTAATAAGCGGTGAAGTCGTCGCTGGTGAAAGCGTTCTCTTCGGCGCCGAGGTCGCGCAGGATCAGCGACGCTTCGCCAGGGCCGACTTTCTCGCTGCCCTTGAACATCATGTGTTCCAGGGCGTGGGACAAACCGGTCTGACCCGGCGTCTCGTAGCTAGAGCCGACCTTGTACCAGACTTGGGAAACCACCACCGGTGCACGATGGTCTTCGCGCACGACGACCTTCAGGCCGTTATCGAGGGTGAATTCGTGGGTGGGTTGTGGATCGGCAGCCAGGGCCGAGAGGGGCAGACAAACTGTGCTGAGCAGCAGGCCTGCAGCGCGGCGGGCTAGAGCATTCATTCGTTTTTAAACCTTTGGGGCTGCCCGCTTGGTCTTAGCCTAGGCGGGCGAGGAGGTCGGGCGTGTCATCAATCATTACCAGTACCGCGCCGGAGCCTGATAGTGCGCAGGGCAAGGCGCGAGGAGTGTAGTTTGGTCATTCCAAATAAACTCCGAGCAACGCAGCCCTGCACACTATCAGGCCCGGCCCTCCGGGTGGTGCCTGAAAACGGGCCATGCTGCGTTGCAGTCCTTGGCAAGGAAAGCACATTCCCTGCGGCCTGCGCCTTGCCTGGCCCGTTTTCAGGCGGCCACGCGGTACTGGTAATGATTGATGACACGCCCTAGGATACTGATCCGTTTTACTGGCGGCCACGCCTATCAGGCCTTTGATCGGTCAGCAGGTTGTTTGGGTTTACGGCGGAAGCTTTGAGTTTGTCAGCTAAACTCTGCGTTTTCGCCGACGATGCCGTTCCAGTCCTTCGTATTAGTCGACCTTTGAGGTGCTGTTTGCACCTCGACAAAATGTTGCGCGTGAACAAGCTGGGTCAATCGCAGTCTGTTCTGCATCGAATATTTATTTGCCGAGGCGCCCTTTGGCGCGTCGCTACCGTGAGATAGCCGTCCTCCATGTTTGGTTCCAACGACGACAAGAAAGCCCCAGCTGCGGCTGGTGAGAAGAAAAGCCTGTTCGGATGGCTGCGCAAAAAGCCGCAGGAACCCGTCGTCGAACAGCCACAGCCACTTCCTGAGCCCACGCCTGCGCCGGTAATAGAAGAAGAGCCCGCGCCGATTGCCCTGTCAATCGCCGAGCCGGTGCTGCAACCGGTCGCCGAGCCTGAGCCTGATGTCGTCGCCGAAGTCGTGACCCAGGTGCCGCTCACGCCCGTTGCCGAGCCATGGCTGACGTTGCCCGTGGCGGAAGAGCCGGTGGCATTGGTCGTAGATGATCTGGCGCCGCACGTTACACCACCCATTCCAGCACCGACTCCCTTTGCTCCTGAGCCTGTTCAAACGCCAGTGGTTGAGCCGGTTGTCGCGCCAGTGGTGGTGGCCGAGCCTGAACCGGTTGCTCCGGAACCTGTGGTGCCCGCATTCGTTGCTCCGGTTGTTCCGGTTGTTCACGCGCCGGCACCGGTCGTCGCTCCCGCCGCACCTGTCGTTCCCGTCGAAGCGCCTGCCGAGCCTGTGCGTACAGAAGAAACCAAAGCCGGTTTCTTCGCCCGCCTGAAACAAGGGTTGTCCAAGACCAGCGCCAGCATCGGCGAAGGCATGGCCAGCCTGTTTCTGGGCAAGAAGATCATCGATGACGAGCTGCTCGAAGACATCGAAACCCGCCTGCTGACCGCCGATGTGGGCGTCGAGGCGACTTCGGTGATCATTCAGCATCTGACCCAGAAGGTCGCCCGTAAAGAACTGGCCGATGCCGACGCGCTGTACAAGTCCCTTCAAGCGGAACTGGCGGCGATGCTCAAACCCGTCGAGCAACCGCTGAAAATCACTTCGCAGAACAAGCCGTTCGTAATTCTGGTCGTCGGCGTCAACGGAGCGGGCAAGACCACCACCATCGGCAAACTGGCGAAGAAGCTGCAGCTCGAAGGCAAGAAAGTCATGCTCGCGGCCGGCGATACCTTCCGCGCCGCCGCCGTCGAGCAATTGCAGGTCTGGGGCGAGCGCAACAAGATCCCGGTCATCGCCCAGCACACCGGCGCTGACTCGGCTTCGGTTATCTTCGACGCCGTGCAAGCCGCCAAGGCCCGTGGCATTGACGTGCTGATCGCCGACACCGCCGGTCGTTTGCACACCAAAGACAACTTGATGGAAGAGCTGAAGAAGGTTCGCCGGGTGATCAGCAAGCTCGACGCCGACGCGCCTCACGAGGTGCTGTTGGTGCTCGATGCCGGCACTGGCCAGAACGCGATCAGCCAGGCCAAACAATTCAACCAGACCGTTGAACTGACCGGCCTGGCGCTGACCAAGCTCGATGGCACCGCCAAAGGTGGGGTGATTTTCGCCCTCGCCAAGCAGTTTGGCCTGCCGATTCGCTACATCGGCGTCGGTGAAGGCATCGATGATTTGCGTACCTTTGAAGCAGAACCCTTTGTCCAGGCATTGTTTGCCGAGCGGGAGCGTTCATGATTCGTTTCGAACAGGTCGGTAAGCGCTACCCGAACGGTCACGTCGGCTTGCATGAGCTGAGCTTTCGAGTCCGTCGGGGCGAGTTTTTGTTTGTGACCGGCCACTCTGGCGCCGGTAAAAGCACCTTGTTGCGCCTGCTGCTGGCGATGGAGCGTCCGACCACCGGCAAATTACTGCTGGCCGGGCAAGACCTGAGCACCATCAGCAACGCACAGATTCCTTACCTGCGACGCCAGATCGGCGTGGTGTTCCAGAATCACCAACTGCTGTTCGATCGCACCGTGTTCAACAACATCGCGCTACCCTTGCAGATCCTTGGGCTGTCCAAGGCCGAGATCGCCAAGCGCGTGGATTCGGCGCTGGAGCGCGTGGCGCTGTCGGATAAAACCGATTTGTACCCCGGCGACCTGTCCACCGGTCAGCAGCAGCGCGTCGGCATCGCCCGCGCCATCGTTCACCGCCCGGCCCTGCTGCTGGCGGACGAACCGACCGGTAACCTCGACCCGCGTCTGGCGGCAGAAATCATGGGCGTGTTCGAAGACATCAACCGTCTGGGCACCAGCGTGCTGATTGCCAGTCACGACCTGGCACTGATCGCCCGCATGCGCCACCGCATGCTGACCCTGCAACGCGGCCGATTGATCGGTGACGGGGAGGCCGGCGTATGAGTGCGACCCGCAGCCCCAAGGTTTCCGAGCGCGTGGCCCCCAAGGCCGCCGACCAGCAGCCGCAGAAGAAAAAACGCGACGATGATGACGGCCCGGATTTCGCCACACTGTTCCGTGCCTGGGTCGAGAGTCATCGCGCCAGCCTGCTCGATAGCTTGCGTCGTTTGGGCAAGCAGCCAATCGGTAGTTTCTTCACCTGCATGGTGATGGCGGTTGCCCTGAGTTTGCCGATGGGCCTGTCACTTTTGCTAAGTAATGTCGAGCGTCTCGGCGGTTCCTGGCAGCGGGCGGCGCAGATTTCCCTGTACCTGCAAATCGAGGCCAGCCCCGCTGAAGGCGAGTCGTTGCGCGAGCAGATCAAAGGCATGCCTGGCGTAGCTGATGCTGAATATGTCGGCCGTGATCAGGCGCTGGAAGAGTTCCAGCAGCAGTCAGGTCTGGGTGAGGCGCTCAAGGAACTGCCGGAAAACCCGCTGCCAGGCGTGGTTCTGGTCACCCCGAACGAAGTCGACAAGCCCGCGCTTGAAGCATTACGACAAAAACTTTCCGAGCTGCCGAAGGTACAACAGGCGCAACTTGATCTAGTCTGGGTCGAGCGTCTGGCAGCCATCCTCAAGCTGGGTGACCGTTTTGTCTTCGGTCTGACCGTGCTTCTGGTTTCTGCATTACTTTTGGTGATAGGCAATACCATTCGTCTTCATATTGAAAACCGCCGCACAGAGATAGAAGTGATTAAACTCGTCGGCGGCACTGACAGCTATGTGCGCAGGCCCTTTCTGTATATGGGCGCGCTTTATGGCTTCGGTGCGGGGATTCTTTCCTGGGGCGTATTGGCGTTCGGCCTTGATTGGCTGAACGACGCGGTGGTTGGGTTGGCCGGTCTGTACGGCAGTGATTTTGCGCTGGCCGGAGTGCCAGTTGCCGACGGTCTGTCTCTCTTGCTTGGCGCGGTGCTGTTGGGGTATATCGGTGCATGGATTGCAGTCGCACGCCACCTGCGGGAGCTTGCGCCAAAGTAATGTCATTTTGCTCGTATTGACCTTTCAGCGTTTATGGGAACTTGTCTTTCGGTTTCCGGTCAATTTTCGCAGTGCTGAACTGCACGAGTTATGTAAGTCGGAGGTTTTTTCGTATGACCAATTCTTTGCAACCTGCATATGCTCTGGTCCCGGGTGCGAACCTGGAGGCCTATGTGCACACCGTGAACAGCATTCCATTGCTGACGCCGGAGCAGGAGCGTGAACTGGCCGAGAGTCTCTATTATGAGCAGGATTTGGGGGCGGCTCGGCAGATGGTGCTCGCCCACCTGCGTTTTGTTGTACATATCGCCCGTAGCTATTCCGGCTACGGTCTGGCTCAGGCTGACCTGATCCAGGAAGGCAACGTCGGCCTGATGAAGGCGGTGAAGCGCTTCAACCCGGAAATGGGTGTGCGCCTGGTTTCGTTCGCTGTGCACTGGATCAAGGCGGAAATCCACGAGTTCATCCTGCGCAACTGGCGCATTGTGAAAGTCGCGACCACCAAGGCCCAGCGCAAGCTGTTCTTCAACCTGCGCAGCCAGAAGAAACGTCTGGCGTGGCTGAACAACGAGGAAGTTCACCGCGTGGCGGAAAGCCTCGGTGTAGAGCCTCGGGAAGTGCGTGAGATGGAAAGTCGCCTGACCGGCCATGACATGGCCTTCGACCCGGCCGCGGAAGCGGACGACGACAGTGCTTTCCAATCGCCGGCCAACTATCTGGAAGACCACCGGTACGACCCGGCCCGTCAACTGGAAGATGCCGACTGGAGCGACAACTCCAACCACAACCTGCACGAAGCGCTTGAAGTGCTGGACGATCGCAGCCGTGACATCCTCTACCAGCGCTGGCTGGCGGAAGAAAAAGCCACGCTGCACGACCTGGCGCAGAAGTACAACGTGTCGGCCGAGCGTATTCGTCAGCTCGAGAAGAGCGCGATGAACAAGCTCAAGTTGTCGATTGCTGCCTAACCGCAGCTCCGGCATAAAAAAACGCCCCGATCATTGATCGGGGCGTTTTTGTTTGTGGCCGATATTCCTGCTCCGCCGCAAAACCAATGTGGGAGCGAGCCTGCTCGCGATGGCGTCAGGTCAGGCACTGTAAATGTTGTTTGATCCACCGCCATCGCGAGCAGGCTCGCTCCCACAGGGGGGGCTTCAGTGTTCATAAGATAGTGATCGGCTACTGAGCCCAAGGTGCGCGGCGTGAATCATTGATTCCTACAAGGTAGCTATCGCCGCCGAGCTGACTCATCTGCTGTCGAATCCATCCCGCTCGCCGTGCGACGTAGTTAGTTGGATGACTGGCGCTCCACACCCGCGGGTTAGGCAGCACCGCCGCCAGCAAACTGGCCTGCTGCCGGGACAGCGAGCGAGCGCCGACGCCAAAGTGATGCCTGGCTGCTGCTTCAGCGCCAAACACACCGTCATCCCACTCGACACTGTTGAGGTACACCTCAAGAATTCGCTGCTTGGGCCAGAACACTTCGATCAGCCCGGTAAACCAGGCTTCCAGGCCTTTGCGCAACCAGCTGCGGCCGGACCACAGAAACAGATTCTTCGAGACCTGCTGGCTCAAGGTGCTGGCGCCGCGAATCGTTCCGCCGAGTTCGTTGTGGGCCAGTGCAGCCTGGATCGCGCCAAAGTCAAAGCCCCAATGCTCCGGGAATTTCTGATCTTCGCCGGCAATCACTGCGACTTTCAGGTCATCGGAGATTTCATCCCAGGGTTTCCAGGTGCGTTGCAGGTCGATGGGCTCGCCGTCGAACCAGGATTCGACCTTGCGCTCGACCATCAACGCGGTTCCTGGTGGCGGTACCACGCGAAAGATCAGCACCAGCAATACGCTGCCACCCGCGAACCAGAGCAGGGCCTTCGTGAATCGTCGCAAAAATATACGCAGCATAGAGATGGCTTGGCCGAACCCGTTGAGCGGGCCATTATACAGACCCTGTGGATCGAGTCTGACTGGAGTTCTTCATGCTGCGTGGCTTTCTGATGCTGGCCGCTTTTTTCGGCTTCACCGGCGTTGCCCTTGGCGCGTTTGCCGCCCATGGCTTGAAAAGCCGTCTGACGCCCGAGTACCTGGCAATTTTCCACACCGGCGTGACCTATCAGTTGGTGCACACATTGGCATTGCTGGGCGTTGCACTGCTGGCCACGCAGATTCCCGGGCGCCTGATCACCTGGGCGGGAGCATCGTTTGTCGTCGGCATCCTGCTGTTTTCCGGCAGTCTGTACCTGTTGACCATGACCGGCGTCAGCAAGCTAGGGATCATCACCCCCTTCGGCGGCCTGGCATTTCTGGTCGGCTGGTTATGCCTGGGGCTTGCCGCCTGGCGGTTGAGCTGACCGGGTGGTCCATTTCATGACGAATGGCTTGGGTCGCCAAGACTGATCGGGCTAGAATGCCAGCCCCTAAAAATGATGGCGGCATTCGGCATGCGCATTCAGTTGAACGGCGAATCCCTTGAACTGCCCGACGGCGAAACCGTTGCGGCCCTGCTGACCCGTCTGGATCTGACCGGACGCCGGGTGGCGGTCGAACTCAATCTGGATATCGTCCCGCGCAGTCAGCATGCCGACACCACGCTGAACGACGGCGACAGCGTTGAAGTCGTCCACGCCATCGGCGGCGGCTAGTCGTCCGGCCCGCAAGGGCACAGAATTCTGCAAGAACCTCACCCCTACAGAGGATTTCCCATGAGCATCGTTCGTAGCGACAAGCCCTTCGTCCTGGCCGGTCGTACTTACCAGTCGCGTTTGCTGGTAGGCACCGGCAAGTACCGCGACATGGAAGAAACCCGCCTGGCCATCGAAGCCTCGGGTGCCGAGATCGTCACCTTCGCCGTGCGCCGCACCAACCTCGGCCAGAACCCGGGCGAACCGAACCTGCTCGAAGTCCTGTCGCCGGATCGCTACACCTTCCTGCCTAACACCGCCGGTTGCTTCGACGCTACCGAGGCTGTGCGCACCTGCCGCCTGGCCCGTGAGCTGCTCGGTGGCCACAACCTGGTGAAGCTGGAAGTGCTGGCGGATCAGAAAACCCTGTTTCCCAATGTGATCGAAACCCTCAAGGCCGCCGAAGTGCTGGTCAAGGAAGGATTCGACGTGATGGTTTACACCAGCGATGACCCGATCATCGCCCGTCAATTGGCGGAAATCGGTGTTATCGCGGTGATGCCGCTGGCCGGTCTGATCGGCACGGGCCTGGGGATCTGCAACCCGTACAACCTGCAGATCATCCTCGAAGAAGCCAAGATTCCTGTGCTGGTGGACGCCGGTGTCGGTACTGCTTCCGACGCTACCATTGCCATGGAACTGGGTTGCGAAGCGGTGCTGATGAACTCGGCCATCGCCCACGCCCAGCAGCCGATCATGATGGCTGAAGCCATGAAACACGCCATCGTTGCAGGCCGCCTGGCCTACCTCGCCGGCCGCATGCCGAAAAAACTCTATGCCAGCGCCTCCTCGCCGCTGGATGGTCTGATCAAGTAAGAGCCATTGATGACTGAATCAAACGAAACGCCTATCCAGCCGGAAGAAGGCGAAGAGCGCCAACACCGCCGCATCAAGAGTTTCGTGATGCGCGCCGGGCGCATGACCGAAGGCCAGCAAAAAGGTCTGGAGCAAGGCACGCCGCTGTTCGTGTTGCCTCTGGCCGATGCGCCGGTGGACTTCGATCAGGTGTTCGGTCGTTCGGCACCGCGCTCGCTGGAAATCGGTTTCGGCATGGGCCATTCGCTGCTGGAAATGGCCGCGGCCTCGCCGGAGCAGGATTTCATCGGCGTGGAAGTGCACCGTCCGGGTGTTGGTGCGCTGCTCAACGGCGTGCTGACTCAGGGCCTGACCAACCTGCGGGTCTACGATTGCGATGCGATCGAAGTGCTCAACCGCTGCGTGGCCGACAACAGCCTCGATCGCTTGATGCTGTTTTTCCCGGACCCGTGGCACAAGAGCCGTCACCACAAGCGCCGTATCGTTCAGGCGTCGTTCGCTGAACTGGTGCGCAGCAAGTTGAAGGTCGGCGGTGTGCTGCACATGGCCACCGACTGGGAACCATATGCTGAGTACATGCTGGAAGTGATGAACGTCGCGCCGGGTTATCGCAACCTGGCCGAAGACGGCAAATGCGTCCCGCGCCCGACCGAGCGCCCGATCACCAAATTCGAACGCCGCGGCGAACGTCTTGGGCATGGCGTGTGGGATTTGAAGTTCGAAAAGCAGTCCTAAGCCCTACGCAATACCCAATGTGGGAGCGGGCTTGCTCGCGAAGGCGGTGTATCAGTCGATATTAATGTCGACTGACACTCCCTCTTCGCGAGCAGGCTCGCTCCCACAGTTGTTTTCGGTTGTAGCTGAATTCAGCGGCGGTCGGCGACTACGCCGATCAGTACCAGCACCACCAACAACACCGGCGCCAGGCTGTAGTTGTTGAACTGGCTCAGGCCTTTGATGATCCACGGCGTGGCGTAGATCAGCGCGACGCCGCTGCCGATCATGCACAGCAGGGCCATCAGCGGGACGCGCAAGGCGCCGGCGATGCTGCCCAAGCGTTGGTCGACCCAGCCTTTGATATCGGAGCCAAACAACACCAGCAGGCAGCCCACCAGTGCCAGAGCGATTTCAGACAGGTTGCTACGGCTCCAGCGGGACGCGGTGGCGAGCAGGTCGAGTATCAAATCCATTCGTTTTCCCTTAAGGCTGAAATCAGCTCAGAAATGTCTGCAGCAAGTCATTGAGAAACAGCTGTCCGCGCTCGGTGGCCGCCAGACGTGACGGTTCGACCTGCAACAAGCCACTTTGTTCGGCGACCCGGCGACCTTCGGCGAGGCTTTCCAGGGTCATCCCGGTGCGCTCCGGATACAGCCGCGATTCGACGCCTTCGGTCAGGCGCAGCGCGTTCATCAGGAACTCGAACGGCATTTCATCGTTGGTCAGCGCTTTCTCGCCGGCCTTGAAGCTTTTGGCCGGGTTGAGGTAGTCCTTCGGCAGACGGGTCTTCCAGGTACGGACGATGCGCCCGTCCGGGTGGCTGAGTTTGCCATGAGCCCCGGCGCCGATGCCGATGAAGTCGCCGAAACTCCAATAGTTAAGGTTATGCCGCGCCGGGCGACCAGGTTGCGCATAAGCCGAGACTTCGTATTGCGCGTAACCGTGCTCGGCCAACAGCGCCTGACCGGCCTCTTGAATGTCCCACAACGTGTCGTCTTCCGGCAGCGTCGGCGGCTGGTTCCAGAACACCGTGTTCGGCTCCAGGGTCAGCTGATACCAGGACAGATGAGTCGGCTTCAGGGCGATGGCTGTACGCAGGTCGCTCAATGCGTCGTCCAGGGACTGATCGGGCAAGCCGTGCATCAAGTCCAGGTTGAAGTTATCAAACCCGGCCTGACGGGCCATGCCGGCGGCACGTACCGCTTCGTCACCGTTGTGAATCCGCCCCAGCGCCTTGAGTTTCTCTTCCTGAAAGCTCTGGATACCGATCGACAGGCGATTGATGCCCAGCGCGCGGTAGGCAACGAACTTCTCTTGTTCGAACGTCCCGGGATTCGCTTCCAGGGTGATTTCGATGTCGCTGGCAAACGGGATGCGTTCCTCGACACCTTTAAGCAAGCGGCCCAGGGCTTCAGCGCTGAACAGGCTCGGCGTGCCGCCACCAAAGAAGATCGAACTCAGCTCACGGCCGTAAACCGCATGCAGGTCCTGATCGAGGTCGGCCAACAGCGCGTCCACATACTCCTCTTCCGGCAGCACCGGGCTGGCGGTGTGGGAATTGAAGTCGCAATAAGGGCATTTGCGCACACACCACGGGATGTGGATGTACAGCGCCAGGGGCGGCAGCACAGGCAGCGCGGCCCGAGGCGAGTGGGCATCGCCGCCGAAGATCAGCGGCGATGCGGATGAGTCATGGATCATTTCAGGCCCAGACGCTGGCGCAGCAGATCCATTGCACGGGCGCGGTGACTGATGAGGTTCTTGTCGCTCGGGCTCAACTCGGCGCTGGAGCAATCGCGCTCCGGCACCCAGAACAGCGGATCGTAACCAAAACCGTGTTCGCCGCTGGCCGCAGGCAGGATACGACCGTGCCACAGGCCTTCGCAGAGGATCGGCAGCGGATCATCGGCGTGACGCACCAGCGCCAGCACACAGACGAACTGCGCACCGCGCTCGGCTTCCGGCACATCCTTCAATACGTCGAGCAGTTTGGCGTTGTTCGCCGCATCACCTTGGCCGTCGGCATAACGAGCCGAGTAGATACCCGGCGCACCGCCGAGGAAATCCACGGCCAACCCCGAATCGTCGGCCAGCGCCGGCAGGCCGGAGATGCGCGCGGCATTGCGGGCCTTGAGGATGGCGTTTTCGACGAACGACAGGCCGGTTTCTTCAGGTTCGACGCTGCTGAACTCGCCGATCGAGCGCAATTGCACCGATTCGCCGAGCATGGCCTGAAGTTCCTTGAGTTTGCCGGCGTTGTGGCTGGCCAGTACGAGTTGCGTGAAGTTGATCATTCGCCGGGGAAGAGCTCTTGGTTGAAATTGATGGTGTTGATTTTATCGCCGTTCTGCACCTTGATGTCGAAGGTCCGGACTTCCTGCTGATCGACCGGAAACTGGGCGATGTAGTAGATCGCGCCTTGTTCAGTGATCTGTTTGAACTTCAACGGCACGGTCTGGCTGGTCAGGTCTTTCACCGATCCGCTGACGTCAGCGGTCAGTGGCTTGCCATCCTTGAGCACGGAGACGTTTATCACCCCCTGGTTCTTGCTCCGCGTCAGCCCGGCCGCTTTGGCGATGTCGGGTGTCAGGAAGGTGGAGTTGAAGGTGTTGTAGTGCACCGTTACATCGCCAAAGGTTTCCTTGCGCTCGCCTTTGATGACGTCGGCGGCCATGGCGGTGACGCTCAGGCAGGCAGTGAGTAAAAACAGCGCTAGACGACCCATGTTCGTTCTCCTTGGAATGGCGTGGTTCAGACAGCGACCTTGTGATCCTGCAGCCCGGGGCTGCTGACACGGTAAATACCGATCTCACCTAACAGATTAGGCCATAGCTTACTGGCCCACCCGTGCCGATGCTGTTGATCCACGGCAAGCCGATCAATGACCCTGGCTTCACGTTCGCGACACAACGCTTCAAAGTCTTCGAAGGTGCAAAAGTGGATGTTCGGCGTGTTGTACCAGGTGTACGGCAGAAAATCGGACACCGGCATCCGGCCCTTGCTCGCCAGGTACCAGCGGCAGCGCCAGTGACCGAAGTTGGGGAAGGTGATGATGCACTGGCGACCGACGCGCAGCATTTCGTCGAGGATCTTGTCCGGGTAGTGCACGGCTTGCAGCGCCTGGGTCATGACCACGACGTCGAAGCTGTTGCTGGCAAAGTTGCCCAGGCCCTTGTCCAGGTCCTGCTCAATCACGTTGATGCCCTTGGCCACGCACTCGGCGATGTTGTCCGGGTCGTTTTCCAGGCCATAGCCGGTCACTTGCTTGTTATCGCGCAGCCAGGTCAGCAATTCGCCATCGCCGCAACCGAGGTCGAGCACGCGGCTGCCGGCGGGGATCCATTCCTGGATGATTTCCAGATCAGCTCTCATGGCTTTCTCACAACGTAATGCGGTTCATGTAATTGCTGAATGCCTGCAAGTAGCGCGGGATCGGAATCAGGAAGGCGTCGTGGCCTTGCGGAGCATCGATCTCGAGGTAGCAGACGTCTTTCTTGGCCGCCATCAGCGCGTCCACCAGTTCCCGCGAGCGGGCAGGGGAGAAGCGCCAGTCGGTGGTGAAGGACATCACGCAGAACTTGGCCTGGGCGTTGGCGAAGGTTTTCGCCAGGTCGTCGTCGAAGTTCGCCGCCGGGTCGAAGTAATCCAGCGCCTTGGTCATCAGCAGGTACGTGTTGGCGTCGAAGCGCCCGGAGAACTCTTCGCCCTGATAACGCAGGTAGCTTTCGACCTGGAATTCGACGCTGTGGAAGTCGTAGTTGAGCTTTTCGCTCTTCAGGCCCCGGCCGAATTTCTCGCCCATGGAGTCATCGGACAGGTACGTGATGTGCCCGACCATCCGCGCCAGCATCAAGCCACGCTTGGGGATCACGCCCGCTTCCTGGAACGAACCGCCGTGGAACTCGGGGTCGGTGAGGATCGCCTGGCGCGCCACTTCGTTGAAGGCAATGTTCTGCGCCGACAGCTTGGGGGCCGAGGCGATGGCCAGGCAGTGGCGAATGCGATCCGGGTAGGTGATGCTCCACTGCATCGCCTGCATGCCACCGAGACTGCCGCCAATCACGGCGGCCCATTGGTTGATGCCGAGCAGGTCTGCCAGGCGCGCCTGGCTGTGAACCCAGTCTTCCACGGTCAACACCGGGAAGTCGGCACCGAACGGCTTGCCTGTTTCCGGGTTGGTGCTGCTCGGGCCGGTAGAACCGTTGCAACCGCCGAGGTTGTTCAGGCTGACCACGAAGAATTTGTTGGTGTCGATTGGCTTGCCAGGCCCGATGCAGCTGTCCCACCAACCGGGTTTACGGTCGTCGGGGCTATGGAAACCGGCAGCGTGATGGTGACCCGACAAGGCGTGGCAGATCAGCACGGCGTTGCTCGCCGCGGCGTTCAGCGTGCCGTAGGTTTCGTAGATCAGGTCATAAGCTGGGAGCGAACGGCCGCAGGCCAAGGCCAGGGGTTCACTGAAGTGCGCCACTTGCGGCGTCACCAGACCAACAGAATCGGGGGGAAAGGCAGCTGGCATCGACCCTGCTCTCGTTGAAATGAGGCGTAAGTCTAAAGACCGCTGCCTTTAGCAGCAAGCTAAGGCCGGGCCTGATTTCATTCAGTTAGACCGAGGTGTTGCAATCGCGAGCAGGCTCACTCCCACATTGGATTGCATTCCCCTGTGGGAGTGAGCCTGCTCGCGATGAACGATGACGCGGTCAGCCTGCCGGGCGCAGCAGGTCAGGCAAGTCCGGCAACTTCTTCGGCGAGCAAATCCGCACCCGCTTCTGCCGGTTCAACTCGCCGCTAATCAAACTCACCTGACTCTTGGACACCCCGAACGCCTTGGCCAGAAACGCTATCAAATACGCATTGGCCTTGCCTTCAACCGGCGGTGCCGTCAGGCGAATCTTCAATCGATCACCATGCAGCCCGCAGAAATCATCGCTGCGGGCCGCCGGTTGCAGGTGACATTCCAGAATCAGGTCGTCACCGTCCCAGCGAAAGTAGCTCACCGGGTCAGATCAGCAGACGCAGGATTTCCGGCATCATCGTCATGGCGGCGAGGTTGTTGATCACCAGCATGTCGATCAGCTTGAGCACCATGAACGCCAGGATCGGCGAAATATCCAGGCCGCCAAGGCTTGGCAGAATCTTGCGGAACGGCGCCAGGGCCGGTTCGCAGATCTGGTTCACCAGCTCGGCGCCAGGGTTATGGCTACCCGGTGCGACCCAGGACAGGATCACGCTGATGATCAGGGCAAAGAAGAAAATCTTCAGGAACAGCGCGGTCACGCCGATCAGCGACCAGATCAGCAACTGCAGCGGGTTGCCAGTGGTGCCGTAAGTCAGCAGCAGGGTCAGGGCCATCAACGCCAGTTGCACGAGGATTGCCAGCACCAGCGAGGACATGTCGAGGCCGAACATGCTAGGGATGATCCGGCGCAGTGGCTTGAGCAGCGGCTGGGTGGCTTTCACGGCGAACTGGCAGAGCGGGTTGTAGAAGTTCGCGCGTACCAGTTGCAGCACGAAGCGCAGCAGCACGATCAGCAGGTACAGGCTGCCGAGGGTTTGCAGCACGTAGACCGCTGCAGTGTTCAATCCAATCATGTAAGGCTCCTTATTGACCCAATTGTTCGGCCATCTCGGCCGAGCGGTGCGCAGCGGCGCCGAGTGCTTTTTCTACCAGGGCTTCGAAGCCGCCGGCCTGGAACGACTTGATCGCCGCTTCCGTCGTGCCCGCAGGCGAGGTCACGCGGCGACGCAGTTCCGCAGCGTCGACGTCACTGGCCACGGCCATGTGAGCAGCGCCCAAAGCGGTTTGCAGGGTCAGTTGTGCGGCGATGTCTGCTGGCAGACCGAGCTTCACGCCCGCGGCGGTCATGGCTTCGATCAGCAGGAAGAAGTATGCAGGGCCCGAGCCGGAGACGGCGGTGACCGCGTCCAGTTGTTGCTCTTCATCCAGCCACAGTGCGATGCCGACGGCGGACAGCAGTTCTTGTGCCTGTTTGCGTTGCTCGGTGTTCACTTCAGCCGTGGCGAACAAGCCGCTCACGCCCTGACGCAGCAGCGCCGGGGTGTTGGGCATGCAACGCACGATCGGTTGGGCGCCAAGCCAGTTGTTCATGCTGGCGCAGGTGATGCCGGCCGCAATCGAGACCACCAGTTGATTTGGCTTGAGGCTTGGGCGAAGCGCTTCGCAGACGGCTTTCATCGCTTGAGGTTTGACCGCCAATACGACGACTTCGGCACCCTGGATGGCGTCGGCGTTGTCGGCGAACACCTCGATACCGTGTTCAGCGTTCACGCGAGCGCGGGTTTCAGCGCCCGGATCGCTGGCGCGGATCTGCGCGGCGTCCAGACCTTTGGCGCGCAGGCCGCCAATCAGGCTGGCGGCCATGTTGCCGGCACCGATAAAGGCAATACGAGTCTTGCTCATGTCAGGTCCTTATAAAGAGAGGAGTCAGCCATTTTTCAAGGCTGACCGTAGTCGCGGGCGCCAAACAGGGCCGTACCGATACGGACCCAAGTGGCGCCTTGGGCGATGGCCGACTCAAGGTCGTGGCTCATGCCCATGGAAAGTGTGTCGAGCGGCAGGTTCAGGCTGGCTTGCAGGCTTTGTACGGCAGCAAAAGCGGCATCCTGGGCGGCGCGATCTTCAGTCGGCTCGGGGATTGCCATCAGCCCGCGCAGCTTGATGCGTGGCAGTTCGCTGATGGCATTGGCCAGGGCCGGCAGGTCGGCCGGGGTGCAGCCGGACTTGCTGGCTTCACCGCTGACGTTGACCTGGATGCAGATGTTCAGTGGCGGCAAATCGGCAGGACGTTGTTCGGACAGGCGTTGTGCGATTTTCAAACGATCCACGGAATGCACCCAGGCGAAGTGCTCGGCGATAGCGCGAGTCTTGTTCGATTGAATGGGGCCGATGAAGTGCCAGATCAAGGGCAGGTCGGCCAATTCGAGCTGTTTGCTCAGGGCTTCCTGCAGGTAGTTCTCGCCAAAGTCGCGCAGCCCGGCGGCATACGCTTCGCGCAGGGCCTCGGCGGGCTTGGTCTTGCTCACAGCCAGCAGCTGGACACTGTCTTCGTCGCGTTTTGCGGCAAGGGCGGCAGCGTGGATGCGTGAACTAACCTGAGCAATGTTGTCTGCTATCGTGGACATCAAGAGGCGCCGGCGGCTGAAGGTTCGCGGCATTCTACTGGAATTGAGGAACGCTATGGATATCACTGAGCTGCTGGGTTTCAGCGCGAAACAGGGCGCATCCGACTTGCATCTGTCTGCCGGCCTGCCACCGATGATTCGGGTCGACGGCGATGTGCGGCGCATCAACCTGCCGGCCTTGGACCACAAGCAGGTGCAGGCGCTGATCTACGACATCATGAACGACACGCAACGGGTGGACTTCGAGAAGCACCTGGAGACCGACTTCTCCTTTGACGTGCCCGGCGTGGCGCGTTTTCGGGTTAACGCGTTCAACCACAATCGCGGTGCTGGCGCGGTGTTCCGGACCATTCCGTCCAAGGTCCTGAGCATGGACGACCTCGGTATGGGGGAAGTGTTTCGCAAGATTACCGAAGCGCCGCGAGGGCTGGTGCTGGTGACCGGTCCGACCGGTTCCGGCAAATCCACCACCTTGGCAGCGATGATCGATCACCTGAACACCCATCGCCATCAGCACATCCTCACCATCGAAGACCCGATCGAGTTCGTCCACGAGTCGCGCAAATGCTTGATCAACCAGCGTGAAGTCCATCGTGATACGCGCAGCTTCGCCACGGCTCTACGCTCGGCTCTGCGGGAGGACCCGGACGTGATTCTGGTGGGGGAGATGCGGAGTCTCGAGACCATTCGCCTGGCGTTGACCGCCGCCGAAACCGGTCACCTGGTGTTTGGCACGCTGCACACGACATCGGCGGCGAAAACCATCGATCGGGTGGTGGACGTGTTTCCGGGGGACGAGAAGTCGATGGTCCGTTCGATGCTGTCCGAGTCGTTACTGGCGGTGGTGTCGCAGACGTTGGTCAAGAAGATCGGCGGCGGGCGGATCGCGGCCCACGAAATCATGCTCGGCACGTCGGCGATCCGTAACTTGATCCGCGAAGACAAGGTGGCGCAGATGTACTCGTCGATTCAAACCGGGAGGGGGCTGGGGATGCAGACGCTGGATATGTGCTTGAAGGAGCTGGTGAACAAGGGCTTGATCAGCCGCGAGCATGCGCGGGAGAAGGCGCGCACGCCGGATGGTTTTTGAGGCTTGAAAGCAAAAGATCGCAGCCTGCGGCAGCTCCTACAGGGAAATGCATAGTCCCGTGTAGGAGCTGCCGCAGGCTGCGATCTTTTGATCTTGCTTCAAATCAGCGTTGAACAACCTGTATGGCGTTCTTCTCTTTCGGCATAACCCGCTTGGCAACCACGTAGTGGCTTTCCCAGTAGGGTTTTTTCAGCGTGTCGATGGTCACCGACTTGCCACGACGTGGTGCGTGGATGAAGCGGTCGTTGCCCAGGTAGATGGCAACGTGATTGACCCGACGGCTCTTGATGTTGAAGAAAATCAGGTCGCCAGGCTTCAGATCCTTGCGATCGACTTTCTCCCCATGACCACTGGCCATGGCGTTGGAAGTGCGCGGCAGGTCAAACGTGGCGTCGTTGAACGCGTATTTCACCAAGCCACTGCAGTCGAACCCTTTACTTGGACTGCTGCCGCCCCAACGGTAAGGAGTACCGAGGACGTTTACGGCGCGGCTCAGCACGTTGCTGCTTTCCTTGGTCGCCATCGGCGGAACCAGGCCGCTTTTGCTGCTGCTCAGCAGGGGGGCGCGTTTTACGGTCTGTTTGTTTTTGCTCGAAGGAGCAGAAACATGGGATTTTTGGGTGTAACCATTAACGTTAGGAAGACGTTGCTCACGATTGGTGGCGTGGGCGGCCAGTGGCATCAAAAGGCAAATGGTTAGCCATGTCTTGAAAAATGGACGCATTAGGCAAGGCTCATATAAGTTAGCGCGCAACTTTATAACAGCTTTTTTGGCCCTTCCGAGGCCGTTGGTCGATTCAACCTTGGGGTCAACGGAACCAAATAAGCGGAAAATAGACGCGATTGTCGGACACAACGCTTGTGGTACAAGGCTTTCACGGGACACAAGGTAGCATTTGCCATACGTCGGCAACCTGTAAAAAAGTCACAAAGATTTAAAGAATATTTATCTATCGTGTGAATCGAGGTCCTTCATGAACACCTATCAACAGCCCGTTCCGCATCAAGACACGCACAGCAAAGTGATCGGTTACCTGCTGTGGGTTTTCGGTTTTACCGGCGCTCACCGCTTCTATTACGGCAAGCCGGTGACGGGGACGATCTGGTTCTTCACCTTCGGTTTGTTGGGTATCGGTTGGCTGATCGACGTGTTTCTGATCCCGGCCATGGACCGTGAAGCAGACCTGCGGTTCACCGCGGGGCCTATCGAATACAACGTAGCGTGGATTCTGCTGACGTTTCTTGGGGTGTTCGGCGTACACCGGATGTATCAGGGGAAGTGGATCAGCGGATTGCTGTATCTGTTGACGGGTGGGTTGTTCTTTCTGGGGGTGCTGTATGACTTCTGGACGCTGAATGACCAGGTATCGATTCGCAATGCGCAGAATCGAGGCGCTTTCCAGTAAGTCATCGTCGGATCGCCGCCCGGAGCCGGCTCGCTCCCACAGGGTTGATGCGGTCCTTGTGGGAGTGAGCCTGCTCGCGATTGCAGCGACGCGGTCTTAAGCCTGGTGGCTAATGCGTCCATCCACCAAGGTGTAACGCACCACGCCCGGCAGGCTGTGGCCAATGAACGGGCAGTTTTCGCCTTTGGACAGCCAGGTTTCACCAGCCACAGTCGACGCCGCCGGATCGAACAGCACGATGTCCGCCGGTCCACCTACCGCCAGTTTGCCCGCCGGCAGGCGCAACGCCTCGGCAGGTCCGGTGCTCAATCGCGCCAACAACGTCGGCAGATCCAGCAAACCGTCTTCCACCAGCGTCATTGCCAACGGTAGCAGCAGTTCAACGCTGCTGATGCCCGGTTCGGTGGCCCCGAACGGCGCCAGTTTGGCGTCCCGCTCGTGGGGTTGGTGATGGCTGGAGATCGCCGAGACGACACCGGATTTCACCGCTTCACGCAGGCCATCGCGGTCGGCGCGGGTGCGCAGCGGCGGCTGGACGTGATAGAGGCTGCTGAAGTCGATCAGCGCTTCGTCGGTCAGGATCAGCTGATACAGGGCGACATCGGCCGTCACCGGCAGGCCGCGAGCCTGGGCCTGAGCGATCAGGGCGACGCCACGGGCGCTGGTGAGCTGGCTGAAGTGCGCACGCACGCCACTTTGCTCGACCAGCAGCAGATCCCGTGCGAGGGCCACGGTTTCGGCGGTTTCGGGAATGCCCGGCAAACCGAGGAAGCTGGCGGTCGGGCCTTCGTGGGCCAGGCCACCTTCGGCCAGGTCATGGTCCTGAGAGTTGAAAATCACCGTCAGGTCGAATGTTGCGGCGTATTCCAGCGCCCGGCACAGCGTGCGGGTGTTGCGGAAGCTGTCCAGGCCATTGCCGAAGGCTACGCAACCGGCATCGCGCAAGGCGACCAGTTCGGCCAGCTGTTCGCCGTCCAGGCCTTTGCTCAGGGCGCCGATCGGGAACACCTTGGTGTTGCCGGCCTCGCGGGCGCGGTCGAGGATCAGTTCGGCCACGGCCGAGGTGTCCAGCACCGGTTTGGTTTTAGGCGGGCAGCACAGGCTGGTGACGCCACCGGCCGCGGCGGCGCGGGTTTCGCTGACGATTGAACCTTTACGGCTGTAGCCCGGTTCGCGCAGGGCGACGTTCAGGTCAACCAGCCCAGGGGCGGCGACCAGGCCTTTGGCGTCGAGGGTGTCGACGGCGACAAAACCGGCCGGCGCGGCGCCAAGGGCAATGATCTTGCAGGCTTCAATATGGATATCGGTAACTTGATCCAGGCCACTGGCCGGATCGATGACGCGGGCGCCGAGAATGCTGAGCTTCACTGGGCGTTCTCCTGCTCGAATTGGCGCTGGGCAGTCTGCCCGCTCATGGCCATGGACAGCACAGCCATACGAATCGCGATGCCGTAGGTGACTTGATTGAGGATGACCGAGTGCGGGCCATCGGCCACTGCCGACTCAATTTCCACGCCGCGGTTGATCGGCCCCGGGTGCATGACGATGCAATCCGGTTTGGCCCCGGCCAGGCGCGCGGTGGTCAGGCCGAACAGGCGGTAGAACTCACCTTCGCTCGGCAGCAGGCCGCCAGTCATGCGTTCACGCTGCAGGCGCAGCATGATCACCACGTCGACGTCTTTCAGGCCTGCGGTCATGTCGGTGTAGACCTTCACGCCGTATTGCTCGATGCCGATCGGCAGCAGGGTTTTCGGCGCGATCACGCGGATGTCCGGGCAGCCGAGGGTTTTCAGCGCCAGCATGTTCGAGCGCGCCACACGCGAGTGCAGGATGTCGCCGACGATAGCCACCGAAAGGTTTTCGAAGCCGCCCTTGTGCCGACGGATGGTGAGCATGTCGAGCATGCCCTGGGTCGGGTGGGCGTGACGGCCGTCGCCGCCGTTGATGATCGCCACTTGCGGGCAGACATGTTCGGCGATGAAGTGCGCCGCGCCGGAGTCACCGTGACGCACGACAAACATGTCGGCGGCCATGGCTTCCAGGTTGCGCAGGGTGTCGAGCAGGGTTTCGCCCTTGCTCGCCGACGACGTGGACACGTTCAGGGTGATCACGTCCGCCGACAGCCGCTGGGCGGCCAGTTCGAAGGTGGTGCGGGTGCGGGTGGAGTTCTCGAAGAACACGTTGCACACGGTCTTGCCGCGCAGCAACGGGACTTTCTTCACCGCCCGGGCGCCGACTTCGAGGAACGAGTCGGCGGTGTCGAGGATTTCCGTCAGCAGCTCGCGGCGCAAACCGTCGAGCGAGAGGAAGTGGCGCAGCTGGCCCTGATCATTGAGCTGCAGCGGGCGCTTGGTTTCTAGAGGCGTCATCGCGAGGGGGACTCTCAATAGGGCGAATTAAAGGGCGAGGTCTTGCAGTTCGAGCTTGAGTTCCGGGCCGGACAGTTTCACCCGTTCGTGGGCGGCCAGCGACAGGGTCGCGCCAACCACGTTCGGGCGGATCGGCAGCTCGCCGGCGTCCAGGTCCAGCAGGCACACCAATGTCACGCTGGCCGGGCGGCCGTAGTCGAACAGCTCATTAAGGGCGGCGCGGATGGTCCGGCCGCTCATCAGCACGTCGTCGATCAGCACCAGATGCTGGCCTTCGATCTCGAACGGCAGGGCGGACGGGCGCACTTGTGGGTGTAGGCCGTTCTGGCTGAAGTCGTCGCGGTAGAAGGAGACGTCCAGGGTGCCGAGGGGCGAGTCGCTGCCCAGTTCATCGAGCAACGCCTGGGCGACCCAGACGCCACCGGTACGAATACCGATGTAGCGCGGCTCGCTGATGCCACGGTGTTCCAGGTGCGCCTTGAGACGGGTCGCCATCTGGCTGATCAGTTCGGCGGGATTGGGCAGGCTCATGGTTGCTCCTTCTTGGGCCCGAGCCGGGTTCTGCTAGAGAGGTGGCTCGGGTTGTCGCTAAGTAGAGACGCGTGTTGCGGCTCTTCAGGATTCGAACAGTGCGGTGTTTTCGTCGAGCCAGCCTTGCAGCAGCAGGGCGGCGGCGATGGCGTCCACCGGGTTGTCGCGGTAGCTGCCCTTTTGTCCGCCACGATCACGTCGTTCACCCTTGGCTTCGAAGGTGGTCAGGCGTTCATCGTGGGTATAGAAGGGCAGGTTGTAGCGGCCGTTGAGGCGGCGGGCGAATTTCTCGGCGCGCAGGCACATGTCGCTCGGCGTGCCGTCCATGTTCAAGGGCAGGCCCACCACCACGGCATCGGGTTTCCACTCTTTAATCAGGGCTTCGACCTGATTCCAGTCGGGAATACCGTTTTGTGCCTTCAAGGTGCACAGCTCGCGGGCCTGGCCCGTAATCACCTGGCCGACCGCAACGCCGATCTGTTTGGTGCCGTAGTCGAAACCCAAAATCAGGCGCAGGGCCATCAGGCGTGTCCCGCCTGGCTGGTCAGCAGGCTGAGGTTGACACCCAGGTGCTTGGCCGCTGCTTCCAGGCGCAGTTCGCTGCTGGTGTTGAACAAAATATCGGCATCGAACGGGCAGGTCAGCCAGGCGTTCTGGGCCAGTTCGGCTTCCAGCTGCCCGGCTTCCCAGCCAGCGTATCCGAGGGCGATCAGGCTTTTCGCCGGACCGACGCCGTCGGCGATGGCGAACAGCACGTCCTGGGAGGTCGACAAGGCCAGTTTCTCATCAAGCTCAACGGTGGCCTGATAACTCTGCCCCGAGGGGTGCAGGACAAAACCGCGATCGGTCTGCACCGGGCCGCCGATGAAGATCGGCACATGCTGGCAGAGCACCGGCGGTTCGATGTCGGGGCGCAATTGCTCGAGGATATCGGCCAGGTTGAGGTCTTGCGGACGATTGACCACTAGCCCCATGGCACCATTGGCCGTGTGCTCGACGATGTAGGTCAAGGTGTGCGCAAAGTTCGGGTCGACCATATGAGGCATGGCGATCAGGAATTGATGCTTGAGGTAGCTGGGGCTGACGTTCTTCATGAGCGCTAGTGTGGCGTTGGAGGGGCGAACTGACAAGCTGAGGATGGCGCAATTTGGCAGTCGGCACAGGTCAAATGTGGGAGCGGGCTTGCTCGCGAAGGCGTCGTGTCAGTCGACATCAATGTTGAATGATTGACCGCATTCGCGAGCAAGCCCGCTCCCACAGGGATTTGTGGGGTGTCAGTTGCTGGAGAGTCTGTCCCCGCGGGCAAACTTCCAGGTCCGGATGATTTCCAGACGATCGATATCCGACAAATCCCCGGTAAACGGTGAAAACGGCGCCGCCAGCCGCACGATGCGCTGCGCCGCCTGATCCAGCAGCGGTTGTCCGGATGACTCCAGCACCAGCACTTCAAAGAGCGAGCCGTCGCGGTTGATCGAAACCATCAGGCGCAAATTGCCGTAGATCTGCTTGCGTCGCGCTTCGTCGGGGTAATTCAGATTACCGATGCGCTCGACCTTCTTGCGCCACTCGTCCTTATACCAGGCGCCCTTGTCGCGCATGGTCGACGCGGCGCTCAGGCGGTGGATTCGCGGGCGCTTGGCATACAACTGTTGTTCGTTGGCCAGTTCCGCTTCCAGGCTGGCGATGTCGGTGGACAGCTGTTCACTGTCGAACGTCGGCGCGGCGACGGCGGGTTTGGTGACGGGTTTGGGTTCTTCGGTTTTGGCCGCGGCCTTTTTCGGCTTGGGCGCGACGGTCGTCACGGCTGCCTTCGGTGCGGCCTCCACTTGAGGCTTGGCCGCTGGCGGTGGCGTGACTTTCTGCACCTTGTTGTCCTGGAAAGGCGCGACCTCGGTGGTCTTGGGAATTGCCTTTTTATCCAGGGTGCCGCTGCCTTCCTGATTCTCTTGAGCGAGAAAATCGGCTTTCTCAGGCTTCTTTTCGCTTTTAAAGGTGGCGAGGGTGATTTCCAGGGTTTTGCTGATTTGCTTGGGTTCGACCATCGTAAAACCGACGCCCAACAGCAAGGCCAGGTGAATCAGCGCCGCGAGAAACAGGGTAAAACCGAGGCGATCAGCCGGGCGCACGCCACGATGGGCGAGTTCAGCGGGCAGATCGGACGGGAGCGTCATGACAAAAAAACCAACATCGCGTTTTTCACAGGCCGCGGATGATAACGCAATGTTGGTCGTTTCTTGGCTGTTCTATATCAACGGGCCTTGAGCTTCTGATCGATGGCATCCATCAGCAGGCCGCCGATGTCGGTGCCGAACGCGTTATCAATCTCGCGAATGCAGGTCGGGCTGGTGACGTTGATTTCCGTCAGATGCTCGCCGATCACGTCCAGACCGACGAACAACAGGCCTTTTTCGCGCAGGGTCGGGCCGACTTGTGCGGCGATCCAGCGATCTTTCTCGGTCAGCGGACGGGCTTCGCCACGGCCACCGGCGGCGAGGTTGCCACGGGTTTCACCGGCGGCAGGAATTCGTGCCAGGCAGTAATCCACCGGCTCGCCGTCGATCATCAGGATGCGCTTGTCGCCATCGATGATTGCCGGCAGGTAACCCTGAATCATGATCTGCTGTTTGCCGTGCAGGGTCAGGGTTTCGAGGATCACCGACAGGTTCGGGTGGCCGGCGGTGTGACGGAAGATCGAAGAGCCGCCCATGCCGTCCAGCGGCTTGAGGATCACGTCGCCGTGGTGATCGGCGAATTCACGCAGTACGTCCGGGCGACGGCTGACGATGGTCGGCGGCGTGCACTGCGGGAACAGCGTGGCGAACAGCTTTTCGTTGCAGTCGCGCAGGCTTTGCGGCTTGTTGACCACCAGCACGCCAGCGCGTTCGGCTTGCTCCAACAGGTAAGTGGAGTAGACGAATTCCATGTCGAACGGCGGATCCTTACGCATCAGGATCACGTCCAGATCGCTCAGCAGCGCGTCGGTCTCGGCGTCGAGTTCGAACCATTTTTCCGGGTTGGCGAAGACTTTCAACGGCCGCATCCGCGCCCGCGCTTCGCCTTCGGCCTGGTACAAATCGCCCTGTTCCATATAGAACAGTTCCCAGCCGCGTTTCTGTGCGGCCAGCAGCATGGCCAGCGAGCTATCCTTTTTATAGGAGATGCTGGCGATAGGGTCCATGACAATCCCGACGCGAACGCTCATGGGTTTTTCCTCGAAATTGGGTGGGTCGCAGTGACCTGCAAAAGTGGCGTCAGAGTGGCGCTGAGCGTGTTCCCGGTCAAGGAAAAACCACTGCCAGGGTTGGCCGATAGATTGGTTTTGGAGACTGTGCTAAAAAGGCTGCCAAGTCGCGCTGACCCTTGAACATCAAGGGTTTCGAGCCGCTGGTAACCCGAAAACGGACAATTTGATTCGCAAAGGCGACGGCAGAGCATTTATGGAACAGCATTCCAGCGCCTTGAAGGTCATGGTGATCGACGATTCGAAAACGATTCGCCGCACCGCCGAAACGTTGTTGAAGAACGTGGGGTGTGAAGTGATCACCGCCATCGATGGTTTCGATGCTCTGGCCAAGATTGCCGACAATCACCCCGGCATCATCTTTGTCGACATCATGATGCCGCGTCTGGATGGTTATCAGACCTGCGCTTTAATCAAGAACAACAGTGCGTTCAAGTCCACGCCAGTGATTATGCTGTCGTCCAAGGATGGGCTGTTCGACAAGGCCAAGGGGCGCATCGTCGGCTCCGACCAGTTTTTGACCAAGCCTTTCAGCAAGGAAGAACTGCTGAACGCGATCCAGGCCCATGTACCGGGCTTCGCCGCCGTTTTGCCGCAGTAGGACACGCACAGTGACGCTCGGCCAGCGGGCCCGGCGTCGACAAGAATGGGGAAGACCATGGCACGTATTCTGATCGTCGATGATTCGCCGACCGAAATGTACAAACTGACCGGCATGCTGGAAAAGCACGGTCATGAAGTGTTGAAAGCCGAAAACGGCGCCGACGGCGTGGCCCTGGCCCGTCAGGAAAAACCTGACGCCGTTCTGATGGACATCGTCATGCCGGGCCTCAATGGTTTCCAGGCGACCCGTCAGCTGACCAAAGACCCGGAAACCGGGCACATCCCGGTGATCATCATTACCACCAAGGATCAGGAAACCGACAAGGTCTGGGGCACGCGCCAGGGCGCCAAGGATTACCTGACCAAACCGGTCGACGAAGAAACCCTGATCAAGACCCTGAACAACGTGCTGGCCGGTTGATCGTCCGGCCATGACCGAGTCGCTGACGGCTTTCGAACTGCTGCTGCAGATCGACCAGCGTTGTCGTCTGCTGGCGGCGGACTTGCCGTCCCAGCCGACCCGACAAGACAGTTGGAGCGGCATCGGTTTTCGCTTGGGCGAGCACTGGTACGTCGCGCCGATGGGCGAGGTCAGCGAAGTGTTGCACGAGCCTCGGTTCACCCAGCTGCCGGGGGTCAGACCCTGGGTCAAGGGGGTGGCCAATCTGCGCGGGCGTCTGTTGCCGATCATCGACCTGTGCGGCTTCTTCGGGCATGAGTTGTCAGCCGTGCGCAAGCAGCGCCGGGTCTTGGTGGTGGAGCATAACGAGGTGTTTACCGGGTTGATGGTCGATGAGGTTTTCGGCTTGCAGCACTTTGCCCAGGACAGCCTGGAACCGGTAGATACCTTGAGCGGCCCGATTGCACCGTTCATCAAAGGCCGGTTTCAGCGTGAGCAGACCTGGCAAGTGTTCAGCCCGTTTGCGTTGGTGCAGTCACAAAGCTTTATGCACGTCGCACTGTAACTGGAGTGACGCAGATCCAATGTGGGAGCGGGCTTGCTCGCGAAGGCGGTGGGTCAGTCAGCATTGATGTTGAATGAATGACCGCTTTCGCGAGCAAGCCCGCTCCCACAGGGTTCTCGGCAAGGTTCACAGATGCTGGTTAACAGGCGAGGACCGATGATAAAAGCAAAAACAGGCAAGCCAGAAGGGTCGCGCAGCCGGTCACAGATCATCGCGCTGTTCATCGCGCTGATCGTCTTCATCATGCTGCTGTTCGCCAACTTCGCGTACCTCAACACCCAGGCCACGTACGACAAACAGTACATCGGCCACGCCGGTGAGCTGCGCGTGCTGTCCCAGCGCATTGCCAAGAACGCGACCGAAGCCGCTGCCGGCAAGGCAGCGGCGTTCAAGCTGCTGAGCGATGCGCGCAATGACTTTGCCCAACGCTGGGGCTATCTGAAGAAAGGCGATCCCTCCACCGGCCTGCCGCCGGCGCCGTCCACCGTGCGCCCGGAAATGCGTGCCGTGCAACTGGACTGGGAACGCCTGCTGAAAAATACCGACGCGATCCTCTCCAGCGAACAGACCGTGCTTTCACTGCATCAAGTCGCCGCGACCCTGGCCGAAACCGTGCCGCAGTTGCAGGTCGAGTACGAAAAAGTCGTCGAAACGCTCCTCCAGCGCGGTGCCCCAGCCGCGCAGGTGGCCATGGCGCAGCGCCAGTCGCTATTGGCTGAGCGGATTCTCGGTGCGGTGAACACCGTGCTGTCCGGTGATGAAAACTCGCAGCAGGCCGCCGACGCCTTCGGTCGTGATGCGGCGCGATTCGGCCAGGTGCTCAACGGCATGCTCCAGGGCAATCCGTCACTGAAAGTCAGCCAGGTTGAAGACCGCGATGCGCGCGCGCGGTTGATCGAGATTTCCGAGCTGTTCGAATTCGTCTCGGGTTCGGTGGATGAAATCCTCGAAACCTCGCCGGAGCTGTTCAAGGTCCGTGAATCGGCGACCAATATTTTCACCCTGTCGCAGACCCTGCTCGAGGAAGCCTCGCACCTGGCCGGCGGTTTCGAAAACCTGGCCGGCGGGCGCAACACCGATACCATTGGCGGCTACGTGCTGGGCCTGTTGGCGCTGATGTCGATCATCCTCATTGGTCTGGTGATGGTTCGGGAAACCAACCGTCAGCTGCGCGAAACGGCCGAAAAGAACGAGCGCAACCAGAACGCGATCATGCGCCTGCTCGACGAGATCGAAGACCTGGCGGACGGCGACCTGACCGTGACCGCCTCGGTGACCGAAGACTTCACCGGGACCATCGCCGACTCGATCAACTATTCCGTGGACCAATTGCGTGATCTGGTGGCGACCATCAACCTCACCGCTGGCCAGGTCGCTGCCGCCGTGCAGGAAACCCAGGCCACCGCCATGCACCTGGCCCAGGCTTCCGAGCATCAGGCGCAGCAGATTGCCGAAGCCTCCACCGCGATCAACGACATGGCCCAGTCCATCGATCAGGTCTCGGCCAACGCCGCCGAATCGTCGGCGGTGGCCGAGCGTTCGGTGGAAATCGCCAACAAGGGCAACGAGGTGGTGCACAACACCATCCACGGCATGGACAATATTCGCGAGCAGATTCAGGACACCGCCAAGCGCATCAAACGCCTCGGCGAGTCTTCTCAAGAGATCGGCGACATTGTCAGCCTGATCGATGACATTGCCGACCAGACCAACATCCTTGCGCTCAACGCGGCGATCCAGGCCTCCATGGCCGGTGATGCCGGGCGCGGTTTTGCGGTGGTCGCCGATGAAGTCCAGCGGCTGGCCGAGCGCTCGTCCGCCGCCACCCGGCAGATCGAAACCCTGGTGCGGGCGATTCAGACCGACACCAACGAAGCAGTGATTTCCATGGAGCAGACCACCACCGAAGTGGTGCGTGGCGCTCGTCTGGCGCAGGATGCCGGAGTGGCCCTGGAAGAAATCGAAGGCGTGTCGAAGACCCTCGCCGCGTTGATCCAGAGTATTTCCAACGCCGCGCAGCAACAGACGTCTTCGGCCGGTCAGATTTCGCTGACGATGAACGTGATCCAGCAGATCACCACGCAGACCTCGTCCGGCTCCACCGCCACCGCCGAGAGCATTGGCAACCTGGCGAAAATGGCCAGCCAACTGCGGCGTTCGGTGTCCGGTTTCACCTTGCCGGCCGCCAAGGCTGAGGTTGCGGATAAAGTGTGAAACGCCTGCGAGCGAATGCTTTTTTTGAGTAGAGCAGTGATTTGGAGTGGTTATGGGTGATCGGCACGACTATGTGGCCCTCGAGTGGGTCAAAGGCGAGATTGCCGAAACGCTGAAAGTGGCTCACCAGGCGATTGAAACGTTGCTTGATGACCCGCAGGCGACGCATGCGCTCAGTGAATGCCTGGCGTGCATCCATCAGGTTCACGGCAGTTTGCAGATGGTCGAATTCTACGGCGCGGCGCTGCTCGCCGAAGAGATGGAGCATCTGACCACGGCGTTGCAACAGAACCGCGTCAGTCATCGAGATGAGACGCTCCACCTGTTGCTGCAAGCCCTTGGGCAGTTGCCGATTTATCTCGACCGGGTGCAAGGTGCGCGCCGCGACCTGCCGCTGGTCGTGTTGCCACTGATCAACGACCTGCGCAGCGCCCGTGGCGAAAGCCTGTTGTCGGAAACCAGCCTGTTCAGCCCGCAATTGCCGGACCTGCCGCCACTGGACGAAGAGTCGCTGGCGCTGCTGGAGCCGACGGATTTACCGAACGTGCTGCGCAAGTTGCGGCAGATGTTGCAGATGGCCCTGGTCGGATTGCTGCGTGAGCAGGACGGCGAAACCAATCTCGGTTACCTGACCAAAGTTTTTGCGCGCCTCGAAGGGCTGTGCGGCAACGCGCCCTTGAGCCCGTTGTGGCAAGTCGCCTCGGCGCTGGTCGAAGGCATGCGCGGCGGCTCGATCGCTAACAGTCCGGCGTTGCGCAGTCTGTTCAAGGAGGCCGACAAAGAACTGAAGCGCCTGCTCGAACAGGGCATGCCCGGAATCAATCAGCCAGCGCCGCTAGAGTTACTCAAGAGTTTGCTGTTCTACATTGCCAAGGCCGAACATCCCACCGGGCAGATGCTGACCATGAAAGATCGCTACGGACTGGACGACGCGCTACCTGACAGCGCGATGGTCGACGAAGAACGAGCACGGCTGGCCGGTCCCGACCGCGATGCCATGCGCTCGGTGTTGGCCGCTTTGTGTGAAGAGCTGGTGCGGGTCAAGGAGCGCCTGGACCTGTTCGTGCGCAGCGACCGCCAACACACCTCGGACCTCGAAAGCCTGCTGGCGCCACTGCGGCAAATCGCCGACACCCTGGCGGTGCTCGGTTTCGGCCAGCCACGCAAGGTCATCATCGACCAACTGGCGGTGGTGCTGAGCCTCGCCCAGGGCCAGCGTGAGCCCAACGACGCGATCCTGATGGACGTCGCCGGTGCCTTGCTCTACGTCGAAGCGACCCTCGCCGGCATGGTCGGCACCGTCGAGCCGGAAAGCCAGGAAGACAGCCGCCTGCCGACCACCGACCTGACCCAGATCCATCAGATCGTGATCAAGGAAGCGCGCATCTGCCTTCAACAGGCCAAGGACATGATCGTCGACTACATCGACGCCGACTGGGACCGCCAGCACTTGCAGCCATTGCCGGCCTTGCTGACCCAAGTGCGCGGTGCGCTGGCGATGATTCCGTTGAGCCGTGCGGCGAGCCTGATCGAAACGTGCAACCACTTCATCCGCGAGCACCTGCTGCTCGATCCGGATCATCCCGGCTGGCAGGAACTGGACAGCCTGGCCGACGTCATCACCAGCATCGAGTATTACCTGGAGCGCCTCAGCGACGACCCCGAAGCGCCGGGCGAAAAGTTGCTCGACGTCGCGGAAAAAAGCCTGGCCGCACTCGGCTTTTTCCCCATCGAGCAACAGGTGCCGGTGCTTGAAGATGTGCTCAGCCCGAGTGAAGCGCAGGTCATGCAGGATCTGCAGGAACTCGACGACCCTGAGACCGTCCAGTCACTGGCCGATGTATTGGCCAGCCCTGTGTCCTCCGTCAATCCGCCCGCCCTGACCACCCCGGGAAGCCTGTTGCCGCCGCCCGCCGGTGAAGAACCGGTGGACGATGAGCTGCGGGAAGTGTTCCTCGAAGAAACCGATGAAGTCCTGGAAATCCTCCGGGAGTACCTGCCGCGTTGGTCGGCCGATCCCGAGAGTAAGTCGGCCTTGAGCGAACTGCGCCGGGCCTTCCATACGCTCAAGGGCAGCGGCCGGATGGTCCGCGCTTTGGTGCTGGGCGAACTGGCCTGGGCGGTGGAAAACCTGCTCAACCGCGTACTGGAACACAGCGTTCCGCCGGGGCCGGCGGTGCAACAACTGCTGGGCGATGCGCTGAATCTGCTGCCGGAACTGGTGGCCGAGTTTGCCCACCATGCCCAGCGCCAGCGCAACGATGTCGACCAATTGGCCGCACGCGCCCACGCCTTGGCCAAGGGCAACGAGCCGATACCCGACGAGGACGCACAGGACGTCGCCGCCCTCGATCCGCTGCTGCTTGAGATCTTCCGCAACGAAGCCGAAACCCATTTGGGCAGCCTCAACCGCTTCCTCGATCAAGCCGCCGAGCACGTGCCGTTGCAGGCCAGCGACGAGTTGCAGCGGGCGTTGCACACCCTCAAGGGCAGCGCCTCGATGGCTGGCGTATTGCCGATCGCCGAGCTGGCGAAGCCACTGGATCATCTGACCCGGGAGTACAAGGCGCACCTGATCGCCCTGGACCTGGACGAAGTAGAACTGTTGCTGGAAGCCGAAGGACTGTTCCGTCTCGGGCTACGACAGCTCAAGACTGAGCCACTGACGGAGATTCCCGGCGCCCGCTCCTTGATCGAACGAACCCAGGCATTGCTGGCCCAGCGTCTGGAAACCCTCCTGAGTGCACCCAATAGCGGGTTGCGCATAAAGCGTGATCCGCAACTGATCAATAACTTCCTCGCGAAAGGCATGGACATCCTGCTCGACGCCGAAAGCCTGTTGCAGCGCTGGCAGCAACATCCCGGCGAGCGTCAGGAACTCAGCGCGCTGTTGGATGAATTGACCACCTTGGGCGAAGGCGCCCACCTGGCTGACCTGCATCCGGTGGATGAGCTTTGCGAAGCGTTGCTCGATCTCTATGGTGCGGTGGAAGAAAGCAGCCTGGCAGTCAGCGAGGCGTTTTTCCGCGAGGCGCAAAGTGCCCATGAAGCGCTGATCAACATGCTCGACGAACTGGCCGCCGGCCAGGAAGTCAGTCCGCAACCGGAGCGCATCCGGGCCTTGCGCGGGTTGCTCGATGAGAGCCTGGATCCGTCGGCGATGGGCCTGATTCGCAGCGATGGCAGCCGCACGTTGAGCATCCGGGAACTGGGCAGCGCCACGGCCGAACTGGAACAGACCGCGACCCAGGTTGAGCTGGACGATGAGATCGTTTCGATCTTCCTCGAAGAGGCGGTGGATATCCTCGAAAGCGCCGGCCAGGCCTTGCAACGCTGGCTGAGCGACCCGGACAACGCCGCGCCGTTGTTGTCCTTGCAGCGAGATTTGCACACCCTCAAGGGCGGCGCGCGGATGGCCGAGGTCGAGCCGGTCGGTGATCTGGCTCATGAACTGGAAAACCTTTACGAAGGGCTGGTGGACCGCCGTTACGCCTACAGCGAAGCCTTGGCGCACCTGCTGCAACACAGTCATGACCGGCTCGCGCAGTTGCTTGATCAGTTGCAGAACCAGCGGCCATTGGGCGATCCGGGTGAGCTGATCGAGGCCATTCGCGAGTTTCGCCAGGGCAACGCCAGCGCTGTTGAAACGGTCGAACCGGCACGGGCCGAGGATTCGCCTGGCCATGATCCGGAGCTGCTGGAGATCTTCCTCGAGGAAGGTTTCGACATCATCGAAAACTCCGGCGCGGCGCTGGTGCGCTGGCAGGCCGAGCCGTCGAATCGTCAGGAAGTGGAAACCCTGTTGCGTGACCTGCACACCCTCAAGGGTGGCGCGCGGATGGTGGAAATCGCGCCGATTGGCGACCTCGCCCATGAGCTGGAATTTCTCTACGAAGGCCTCTCGGCTGGCGTGCTGCAACCCACCGCCGCGTTGTTCGGCTTGTTGCAAAGCAGCCACGACCGGCTGGCGCAGATGCTCGACGCGACCCGTGCCGGTCAGCCATTGCCGCCCGCCGATCAACTGATCGACGCGATCAAGAATTTCAGTCATCCGGCCGTGCCCGAAACACCGGCACCAGCCGTGGCGTGCGCAACGCCGAAAGTCGAGACGCCGGCACCGCAACCCGATGCCGGCGCGGACATGGTCAAGGTCTCGGCAGAGCTGCTCGACGACCTGGTCAACCTGGCCGGCGAAACGTCGATTTTCCGTGGTCGGATCGAACAACAGGTCAACGATGCGCGCGTGACCCTGAGCGAGATGGAAACCACCATCGAGCGCATGCGCGACCAATTGCGCCGGCTCGACACCGAAACCCAAGGGCGGATTCTCAGCCGTCAGCAAGTCGACGCCGAACGCCTGGGCTACGAAGAATTTGATCCGCTGGAAATGGACCGCCACTCGCAGTTGCAGCAACTGTCGCGCGCGCTGTTCGAATCCGCCTCCGACTTGCTCGACCTCAAGGAAACCCTCGACCGACGCAATCAGGACGCGGAAAACCTGCTGCAGCAGCAGGGCCGCATCAACACCGAATTGCAGGAAGGCCTGATGCGCACGCGCATGGTGCCGTTCGAACGGATGCTGCCGCGCTTGAAGCGGATCGTCCGCCAGGTCTCCGGCGAGTTGGGCAAGGACGTGGAATTTATCGTCGGCAATGCCGAAGGCGAGATGGACCGCAACGTCCTCGAACGCATGGCCGCGCCGTTGGAACACATGCTGCGCAACGCCGTGGATCATGGCCTGGAATCCGCCGAGGTGCGTATCGCGGCGGGTAAACCGGCTCAGGGTCGAATCACTCTCGACCTGTCGCGAGAGGGCGGCGACATCATTTTCGACATCCGCGACGACGGTGCCGGCGTGCCGCTGGACGCGGTGCGGAGCAAGGCGATCAAACGCGGGTTGCTGGCCCCGGACAGCGACATCAGCGACCGCGATGTCCTGCAATTCATCCTGCAACCGGGCTTCTCCACCGCCGAGAAAATCACCCAGATTTCCGGACGCGGCGTCGGCATGGACGTGGTGCATGAAGAGGTCCGGCAGCTTGGCGGCAGCATGAGCATCGACTCAGTGTCGGGGCAGGGCGTGCACTTCCGCATACGCCTGCCGTTCACCGTGTCGGTCAACCGGGCGCTGATGGTGCAGTGCTTTGATGATCAGTACGCAATCCCGCTGAACACCATCGACGGCATCGTTCGCGTGCTGCCCAACGAACTTGAAGGGCATTACCGGCTCGATCCACCGACCTACAAATACGCCGGGCAACACTATGAACTGTGCTACCTCGGCGAACTGCTGAAAACCAGCCACCGCCCGAAACTGCTGGGCCAGAGCCTGCCGTTGCCGGTGTTGCTGGTGCAGTGCAACGAGCGGCACATCGCGGTGCAAGTCGACTCCATGGCCGGCACTCGCGAGATCGTGGTCAAAAGCCTCGGCCCGCAATTCGCGGCGGTGCAGGGTTTGTCCGGGGCCACGATTCTCGGCGATGGGCGGGTGGTGCTGATTCTCGATTTGCTGGCACCGATCCGCGCGATGCAGGCCCGCGTGCCGCAACAGTCAGCGACTCAGGAGGCGGAGGTTGAGCCGCACAAGCCATTGCTGGTGTTGGTGGTCGATGATTCGGTCACCGTGCGCAAAGTCACCAGCCGTCTGCTGGAACGTCACGGCATGAATGTGCTGACCGCCAAGGACGGTGTCGATGCCATGCTGCTGCTCGAAGAACACATGCCCGACCTGATGCTGCTGGACATCGAAATGCCGCGCATGGACGGTTTTGAAGTCGCGACTCAGGTACGCGCCGACGAACGTTTGCAACACCTGCCGATCATCATGATCACTTCCCGCACCGGCCAGAAACACCGCGACCGTGCCATGGCCATCGGCGTTAACGACTACCTCGGCAAGCCGTACCAGGAATCGGTGCTGCTCGAAAGCATCACCCTGTGGAGTAAAACCCATGCTTGAGCATCGCACCAGCAACCTCACCGGCCTGCTGCTGCCCTTGGCTGACCGCAACCTGATCCTGCCCAACGTCGCGGTTGCGGAGCTTATTGATTACCAGCCCAGCGCCTTCGACCTCGACACTCCGCCGTGGTACCTCGGGCGGGTCATGTGGCGGAACCGGCAGATTCCGTTGCTGAGTTTCGAGTCGGCGTGTGGGCAGAAAATCGTCATCGGTGAGCGGGCGCGGATTGTCATCCTCAATGCCCTCGGCGGGCGGCCCGATTTGAAATTTATTGCGTTGCTGGTGCAGGGGATTCCGCGGTCTTACAAGCTTGATAGCCAGTTGAGCTATGTGGATGTGCCGTTGTGTCCGCTGGAACAGGCGGCGGTGCAGGTGGGAGAGCAAGTGGCCAAAGTGCCGAATTTGTTGGCGTTGGAGGAGTTACTTGTGAGTGCAGGGTTGGTCTGACTGGCCCCATCGCGAGCAGGCTCGCTCCCACATTGGATTTGCGGCGTACACAAAACCCCTGTGGGAGCGAGCCTGCTCGCGATGGCGGCCGTTAATTCACCGAATACTTCACTGCTAAACCCCGGCCCGAGCCTTCATCTGCAACGACTCATGATGATCCAGCGCCCGCTCCACCAACAACTGCACCCCATCCGCCATGCGGCTGAGCGCCAAGGCTACAGAGCGGCGTGAGCCTTCCACATCGTCCGCCAAGTCAGCAGCAATGGCGCTGATGGACAGCAGGTCTTCGGAGGCATTGGTCAGAAGGGCTTCGGTGTCGATATCGGGGGAGACGCTGAAGAGGTGATGTTTGCGGCGCTTGCCCGGTTTTTCATGGGGCGGGAAGTAGTAGGAAAAGACGCGGTCGGCGGCTTCCTTGAGTTTTTCGGCTTCGAGGGATGCTTGGGAATCGGTGTCAGTGTTATCTGCTGAGTTGGGCGTTACCTTGGACATCATGAGTTTCCGCTTACAGATTGGAATTGGCCCATTCGTTATGAATGGCGCTTTTGCGCCCTTTTTTTGGGGTTTCCAGTCCCAGTCACTGGATGTGCAGCGACACACAAACGATAAAGATCAACGCAAAACCGGACCAGTCGGCGGGTTCCGGCATTGCTGTAGGCAGCGACGCCAGACTGCGTAGCCTCTCAGCCGTCCTGCGGAGAAACTTTTAAACACAAATCCCCATTCGGCTCGCGACAGGTTGAAGATTCCCAAAAAGGGACCTATCGTTCCCTTTTTGGGACTCATCGGTTGCCACTGTGAAAAACCTTTCCCTCAGCGAAGCCCTGTTCACGACTACTCAGCAAAAAGTGCTGGGCTTGTTGTTCGGCAAACCCGACCGCAGTTTTTACGCCAACGAGATCGCTCGCTGGGCTCAAGTAGGTAAAGGCAGCCTCATGCGCGAGCTGGATCGGTTGCAGCGGGCAGGCGTGTTGACCATGGTTCGTCAGGGCAACCAGACCCACTATCAAGCCAATCCCGACTGCCCGATCTATGCCGAACTGCTGGGCATCGCCCGCAAAACCTTTGGTATTGCCGAGCCTCTGCGTCAGGCGCTCCAACCCTTTGCCGAACAGATCACTTGGGCATTTGTGTACGGCTCTATCGCCAAGGATCAGGCAAACGCATCCAGTGACATTGATCTCATGCTGATCGGCGAGGGCCTGCACTACAGTGAAGTGATGGAGCGGCTCATGCCTATGGAAGAGCAACTGGGCCGCACCCTCAACCCGACGCTCTACACCCCCGACGACTGGGCCGCAAAACTGGCGGCTGAAAATAGCTTCGTCGTGCGGGTAGCGCAGCAGGACAAGATCAATCTGATGGGGGGAAACCCTTTGGAGTCCAAGGATGGGCAGCAACGAGAACCTGGAGAATCTGTTACGTAGCGGTGGACTGAAAGCTGAGCCGCCGGATCGCAAAGAATGCGAAGGGCTCATGCGTTCGGCTGTGGATCGATTGAAAGACGCGCAAACGTCTTCGCTTTCCTTCGCGAGTCGTTTCGACCTGGCTTACAACGCTGCCCATGCCCTTGCACTGACGGCTCTTCGCTTGTGCGGCTACCGTTCAGACAAGCGATATCTGGTGTTTCAGTGCCTGGTTCATACCGCTGATATTGGCAAAGTACAGGTTCGGCTATTCGCCCTGTGTCATGAGCGACGAAACCTGGCGGAGTACGAAGGCTATATGGATGAAGATCCGGCGTTGTTGGCGCAGCTGTTGGAAAGTGCTGAACAGCTTCTGATTCGAGTGCAGGAGCAGATGGCGTCCTTCAGTTCATCGCGGACCTGATCGCTCCCACGCAGAGTGTCCCAAAAAGGGACTGATTGGTCCTTTTTTGGGACTTGTCGATGATTGCTGTGGAGCTTTCTCAGGACAGCTGTTTCAACATAAAAACTAGGTGTGTTGGAAATCCACCCCTCACCCCAGCCCTCTCCCCACGGGGGAGAGGGGGAAAGGGAGCAGATCTTCATGATTTTCGTAACCTGAGTTCGACTCGGTTTTTCAGGTCGATGTAGCTCCAAGAACACCTCGGTCAGTCCCCTCTACCCTCTGGGGAGAGGGTTAGGGTGAGGGGTGGATCTAACAGCCACCCAACATTTCAAACCATTACCCTAACCGTAACGATCCGTCTCTCTGCTTGATTGATGCCCCCCACCCAACACTCCTAAGGTGACTCCCACGACAGCGAACCCGTGGAGTGGTCATGACAACAACAATATCCCCCGACTCGCGATGGACGCGGCGGCGCGGCGAAAAGCAGCGGCGTCTCGAGCTGGTACGGGGTTTCGCCGACGGTGTGGTCTTGCCCACCGACAAAATCGTTGCGGCGCTGGAGGCATTGATCCTGCCCGGCGACCGTGTGGTGCTGGAGGGCAATAACCAGAAGCAGGCGGATTTCCTGTCCCGCTCCCTGGCCAAGGCTGATCCCGCGAAGCTGCATGATCTGCACATGATCATGCCCAGCGTCGGACGCTCCGAGCATCTGGACCTGTTTGAACGCGGCATCGCCCTCAAGCTCGACTTCTCTTTCGCCGGCACCCAGAGCCTGCGCATCAGTCAGTTGCTGGAAGATGGCCTGCTGGAAATCGGTGCGATTCACACCTACATCGAGCTTTATGCGCGACTGGTGGTCGACCTGATTCCCAACGTCGTGCTCTCGGCCGGTTTCATGGCCGACCGCGCCGGCAACATCTACACCGGTCCAAGCACCGAAGACACCCCGGCATTGATCGAACCGGCCGCCTTCAGCGACGGCATCGTCATCGTCCAGGTCAATCAGTTGGTGGACGATGTCACTGACCTGCCTCGCGTCGACATTCCCGCGTCCTGGGTCGATTTCGTGGTGGTGGCTGACAAGCCGTTCTACATCGAGCCGCTGTTCACCCGCGACCCGCGCCACATCAAGCCTGTGCATGTGCTGATGGCGATGATGGCGATCCGCGGGATCTACGAAAAACACAACGTCCAGTCCCTGAACCACGGCATCGGTTTCAACACCGCGGCCATCGAATTGATCCTGCCGACCTACGGCGAATCCCTCGGCCTTAAAGGCAAGATCTGCCGCAACTGGACGCTCAATCCGCACCCGACTCTGATCCCGGCGATCGAAAGCGGTTGGGTCGAAAGCGTGCATTGCTTCGGCACCGAACTGGGCATGGAAAACTACATCGCCGCCCGTCCCGACGTGTTCTTTACCGGCCGCGATGGCTCCCTGCGTTCCAACCGGATGTTCTGCCAACTGGCCGGACAATATGCGGTAGACCTGTTCATCGGCGCGACCCTGCAAGTCGACGGCGACGGCCATTCCTCCACCGTGACGCGCGGCCGCTTGGCCGGTTTCGGCGGTGCGCCGAACATGGGCCATGACCCGCGCGGCCGTCGTCACGGCACACCGGCCTGGCTCGACATGCGTCACGACGATGCGCCCGAAGCGCTGCTGGAACGCGGCAAGAAACTCGTGGTGCAAATGGTCGAAACCTTCCAGGAGGGCGGCAAACCGACCTTCGTCGAAACCCTCGACGCGGTGGAAGTGGCGAAGAAAAGCGGCATGCCGCTGGCGCCGATCATGATCTACGGCGACGACGTCACCCACCTGCTGACCGAAGAAGGCATCGCCTATCTGTACAAGGCGCGTTCGCTGGAAGAACGTCAGGCGATGATCGCGGCCGTGGCCGGAGTCACCGTTATCGGTCTGCGTCACAACCCGAAAGACACCGCGCGCATGCGCCGCGAAGGCCTGATCGCCTTGCCCGAAGACCTCGGCATCCGCCGCACCGACGCCACCCGCGAACTGCTTGCGGCGAAAAGCGTGGCCGATCTGGTCGAGTGGTCCGGTGGCCTCTACAACCCGCCCGCCAAGTTCAGGAGCTGGTAATGCACGCATTCAACCTGCAACCGAAAACCCTGTCCCTGGCTGAGCAGTTGGCGGATCTGGCCGTCGATGTGCTGATCGACGAAGCGGACCTGTCGCCGAAACCGGCATTGGTCGACCGTCGCGGCAATGGCGCTCACACCGATTTGCACCTTGGGCTGATGCACGCTTCGGCGCTGTCCCTGTGGCCTGCGTTCAAGGAAATGGCGGAAGCCGCCATCGAGTTCGGCGAAGTCGGTGTGCCGCTGCGCGAAGCCATTGGCTTGATCGGTCGTGAAGGGGAGGAAGTGATGCTCGCCACCACGGGCGGCGTAAATACCCATCGCGGCGCCATCTGGGCCTTGGGTCTGCTGGTCGCGTCGGCTGCACTGGAACCCGAATCCACGGCTGCAGGCTCGATCACTTTACGTGCGGCACGTCTGGCCTTGCTCGACGACCGTTACGCGCCGCGTCCTCTGAGCCACGGCGCGCAAGTCGCTCAGCGTTATGGCGCACGCGGTGCCCGTGAAGAAGCGCAGCTCGGCTTCCCGGCAGTGATCCAGCGCGCACTGCCACAACTCAAACGCAGCCGCGCCGCGGGTCATGGCGAGCAGAACGCCCGGCTTGATGCCTTGCTGGCGATCATGACGAATCTGGCCGACACCTGCGTGCTCTACCGCGCAGGCGAACAAGGCCTGCAGACCATGCAACTCGGTGCGCAAGCCGTGCTCGATGCGGGCGGCAGTGCCAGCCTCGCCGGCCGCCGCCGTTTGCATGAGCTGGACCAACAACTCATCGCGTTGAATGCCTCGCCCGGCGGTGCTGCCGACTTGCTCGCAGCCTGCCTGTTCATCGACCGCATCGAGTCTGGCGACGGCCTCATCCAGGGAGCTTTCTGATGGAAACCTTATCTTTTGAATTCCCCGCCGGGCAGCCGCCACGCGGCCGGACGCTGGTGGGCTGTGTCGGCTCGGGTGATCTGGAAGTGCTGATCGAACCGGGTCAGGCCGGCAAACTGACGATCAAGGTGCAGACCTCGGTCAACGGCGCCGAACAACGCTGGCAGCATCTGTTTGCGCGGATGTTCGACGGTCAGACACCGCCGGCGATGGCGATCGATATCCACGATTTCGGCGCGACGCCGGGCGTGGTGCGCTTGCGTCTGGAACAAGGCTTTGAGGAGATCGGCCATGAGTGACAGCGCAGAACTCCTCCACAAGCACAGCTTCGTCGAACTCGGCGCTCGGCAACGGGCGAAAGCCTTGCTCGACGCCGGCACCTTCCGCGAATTGCTCGACCCGTTTCAACGCGTCATGTCGCCATGGCTGTCGCGCCAGGGCGTGGTGCCGCAAGCGGATGACGGCGTGGTGATCGCTAAGGGCAGCATCGGTGGTTTGCCGGTGGTGATCGCTGCCATCGAAGGTGCATTCCAGGGTGGCAGCCTCGGCGAGGTCGGCGGGGCGAAGATTGCCGGCGCGCTGGAACTCGCCGCCGAGGACAACCGCAAAGGCATTCCAACCCGCGCCGTATTGCTGCTGGAAACCGGCGGCGTACGTTTGCAGGAAGCCAACCTCGGGCTGGCGGCGATTGCCGATATTCATGCGGCGATTGTCGATCTGCGCCAATACCAGCCAGTGGTTGGTGTGGTGGCGGGCAGCGTCGGCTGCTTTGGCGGGATGTCGATTGCCGCCGGGTTATGCAGCTATTTGTTGGTGACGCAAGAAGCACGGCTTGGCCTGAACGGTCCGCAAGTGATCGAACAGGAAGCCGGGCTTGAGGAATACGACTCCCGTGATCGTCCCTTCATCTGGAGCCTGACCGGTGGCGAGCAACGTTTCGCCAGCGGTTTGGTGGATCGTTTTGTCGCTGACGACGTGGCGCAGGTTCAGCAGCAGGTCAGTGAATTGCTTAAGCAAGGGTTGCCGGAACAACAACGCAGCCGTCAGGCCGAGCTGTTCCTGCAACGGCTGGCCCGTCTGGACGCCGAGCCGCAAATCGAGCCGTCGACGGTTCGCGATCTGTATCAAGGAGAGCGCTCATGAGTTCGTATTCCCTGAGAGGTTTGAACTGGTTCAACGCCTTGAGTGCGGGCGCGAAACCGGTTGACGGTTTGCCCGGTTCATTGAAGGTTGCCGACGGTGTCTTGGGTGACCAGCCCGTTCGTTTTATCGCGGTGGTGGCTGATCCCGACAACCGTTTTGTCCGCGCCCGCAATGGCGAGGTCGGTTTGCTGGAAGGTTGGGGACTGGCCAAAGCCGTGGATGAAGTCATCGCAGCGGATCTGGATAAACCGCAGAAACGCGCCTTGATCGCCATTGTCGACGTGCCGAGTCAGGCCTACGGTCGGCGCGAAGAAGCGCTCGGCATTCATCAGGCCTTGGCCGGTGCGGCAGACAGTTATGCCCGCGCCCGACTGGCCGGCCATGCCGTGATCGGTTTGCTGGTGGGCAAGGCGATGTCCGGGGCGTTTCTCGCTCATGGGTATCAGGCCAATCGGCTGATTGCCCTGCGAGATCCGGGTGTAATGGTTCATGCGATGGGTAAGGCTTCGGCGGCGCGGGTGACGTTGCGCAGCGTCGAAGAACTCGAAGCACTGGCCGCCAGCGTGCCGCCGATGGCGTATGACATCGACAGTTACGCGAGCCTTGGTTTGCTCTGGGAAACCTTGTCGGTGGAACAGATCGAGCAGCCGACGGCGGCGGATCTGACGCGGGTGGCTGAATGCCTGAATCAGGCGATTGGCGATGTCGCCACCCGTGGCCGAGACCTGAGCAGCCGCTTGGGCGCAAGCAACCGTGCGGCGTCGAGTCAGGTTCGCCAATTGCTGAGAGAGCAGTGGTGAACACGCTTCTGGCCCACGACCTGCTCTGGGGGCTGACTCCGGAGCAGTTGCCTGCGGATGCACCTTCGTGGGTGATCGAGTCGATCGGTGCGGGTCAACCGGTGGTGGTTCGGCGTGCGTTGAGCGCGGCGGATCACATCGCGGTCGGCGTGCGTGGACGTTTGCGTGAACAGCGGTATGCAACGGTGATGTCGGTCGATGCGATCCAGCGTCACGTACGGCCGGAAGCTCTTTGCCATGTCTCGATTGATCGGGACTTGCCGGCAGTGCGCGCCCTCAATCAACTGCGGCCGATGCTCGATTCCTGCGAGTGGGTGTGGGGTGTCAGCGGCAGCGCCGGGTTTGAATTGGCCAGCGGTTTTCAGGCATTGCATGAGGGCAGCGACCTCGACTTGATCCTGCGTACACCGCAGCCGTTGGATCGTTCTCAGGCACAGGAAATGCTGAGGGTGTTTGATGCGTCTTTCTGCAAGGTGGACATGCAATTGCAGACACCGTTCGGCGCTGTCGCCCTGCGCGAATGGGCCGGTCCTTCGCAACGGGTGCTGCTAAAAAACGCCAGTGAAGCCTGTCTGGTCACCAATCCCTGGAACCCGCAGGAGCAAGCAGCGTGAGCAGTTTGCTGGTGTTCCCCGGCCAGGGCGCGCAGCAGCCGGGCATGCTCCATCGTTTGCCTCGCGAGACGGTGATCGAGGCGAGTGAAGTGCTTGGCGAAGATACATTGCTGCTGGATTCTGCCGAGTCGTTGAAGTCGACAAGGGCTGTTCAGCTCTGCCTGCTGATCGCCGGCGTCGCGGCTTCACGCCAGTTGTTAATGACGGCGGATTACGTGGCGGGATTGTCCATCGGCGCCTACCCGGCAGCGGTGGTCGCCGGCGCCTTGAGTTTCAGCGATGCGTTGCATCTGGTCAGCCTGCGCGGTGAGCTGATGCAGCAGGCTTATCCACAAGGCTATGGCATGACCGCGATCATCGGTCTGGATCTGGCCACTGTGGAAGAGTTGCTGGCGCAAGTTCACAGCGATGCCACGCCGGTTTACCTGGCCAACATCAACGCCGATAACCAAGTGGTGATTGCCGGCAGCGATGGCGCGATGAAAGCGGTCGCCGAGTTGGCGAAAAGTCGCGGTGCAGGTCTGGCCAAACGTCTGGCCGTCAGCGTGCCGTCCCACTGCCCGCTGCTGGAAACACCGGCGAAAACCCTGGCCGAAGCCTTCGCCAAGGTGCAGCTGAAAACACCGACGCTGGGCTACCTGAGCGGCAGTCGCGCCCGGCCCGTTATCAACACGGAAGCCTTGCGCGACGACCTGGCGTTCAACATGTGCCGCGTGGTGGATTGGCGCGGCACGGTACAAAGCGCTTACGAGCGCGGCGTACGTCTACAGATCGAACTGCCGCCCGGTGCGGTGCTGACCGGGCTGGCGCGCCGGGTGTTCGAGCAGGGCACCGTGATTGCCTTCGACGGTGCGCGGCTCGATACCTTGCAGGCGCTGTTGCGTGAGGAGGGAAGCCGCCAACCCTAGAACACCGACTCAGGCCTTCGAACAACAAAAACAACATTCGACGATGCACTTTGAGGACAACAACAATGATTATTTACGGTGTGGCGCTGTTGGCGATTTGTACGCTGGCAGGGGTGATCGTAGGCGACATGCTCGGCGTGTTGCTGGGCGTGAAATCAAACGTCGGTGGCGTCGGGATCGCGATGATCCTGTTGATCTGCGCGCGGTTGTGGATGCAAAAACGCGGTGGCATGACCAAGGATTGCGAGATGGGCGTCGGTTTCTGGGGCGCCATGTACATTCCCGTCGTGGTCGCGATGGCCGCGCAACAGAACGTCGTCACCGCCCTGCACGGTGGTCCGGTGGCGGTGCTGGCGGCAATCGGTTCGGTAGTGATCTGCGGTTGCACCATTGCCCTGATCAGCCGGACTCATAAAGGCGAACCGTTGCCCGATGAACCGGCGGACATAACGCCGGTCGGCACTCCAGTAGGAGGTCGCTGATATGTGGGAACTCATTGAGAAGGGTCTGGCCACTAACAGTCTGGTCACCGCGTTCGCCTTCGTCGGCGTGATCATGTGGGTGTCGGTGGTGTTGTCCAAGCGCCTGACGTTCGGACGGATTCACGGTTCGGCGATTGCCATCGTCATCGGGCTTGTTCTGGCCTGGGTCGGCGGCACCATGACTGGCGGGCAAAAAGGCCTGGCAGACCTGACGCTGTTTTCCGGCATCGGTCTGATGGGCGGCGCCATGCTGCGGGACTTTGCGATCGTCGCCACGGCGTTCGAAGTGCAGGCTACCGAAGCGAAAAAGGCCGGTTTGATCGGCGTGATTGCGCTGCTGCTGGGCACGATCCTGCCGTTCATTGTCGGGGCGAGCATGGCCTGGGCGTTCGGTTATCGCGATGCGATCAGCATGACCACCATCGGCGCGGGTGCGGTGACCTACATCGTCGGGCCGGTGACCGGGGCGGCGATTGGTGCCAGTTCGGATGTGGTGGCGTTGTCGATTGCCACCGGGTTGATTAAGGCGATTTTTGTGATGGTCGGCACACCGATGGCCGCACGCTGGATGGGGTTGGATAACCCGCGCTCGGCGATGGTGTTTGGTGGGTTGGCGGGTACTGTCAGTGGTGTGACGGCCGGGTTGGCGGCGACGGATCGGCGGTTGGTGCCTTATGGCGCGTTGACCGCGACGTTCCACACCGGGCTTGGGTGCTTGCTGGGGCCTTCGCTGCTGTACTTCATTGTTCGCGGGATTGTGGGGTAAGCCGGTAGATAATCGCTGACTGTACCGACGCCTTCGCGAGCAGGCTCGCTCCCACATTGGAATGCGTTCCCTTGTGGGAGCGAGCCTGCTCGCGAAGGGCGCGCTGCAGTCTCAGCTCTGGCGATTCGCATACATCCGACACTCCGCCAGCAACGCCAACAGATTCGGATCCCGCTCCTTGGCCTTCAAGAACACCACCCCAATGTGCTGCTGCAACCGATACTTTTCCTGCAACGGAATCAGCTTCACCCGGTTCTCATACACCGCCGCAATCCGCCCTGGCAGCAACGCATAACCCACGCCCGAGCTGACCATGCTCAGCAGGGTGAAGATGTCGTTGACCTGCATCGCCACCTTCGGTTCGAACCCCGCCTGCTTGAACACCCGATTACCGTCCTGGTGCGTGGCAAAGCCCTGGGTCAGCGTAATGAACGTCTCGTCGCGCACTTCGGCAAGGTCGACCTCGGTCCGTTGAGCAAACCTTGAATCAGCCGGTGTGGCGAGAAAGATGTCGTCGGAAAACAGCTGAATCTGCTCGCAGTCGGGGTCGTTGACGCTCTCGTCCAGCGACACCAGGATCGCGTCGACTTCCATGTTCTTGAGCTTGTACAGCAGGTCGAAGTTCGAGCCGAGGATCAGGTCGATGTTGAGTTCGCTGCGGCGGATCTTCAGGCCCATGATCAGCTGCGGCACGGTCTTCACCGTCAGCGAATACAGTGAACCGAGCTTAAAGCGCTCGGCGGAGAACCCGGCGGCTTCGCGGGTCAGGCGCACGGTTTCGACCACGTCCTGAATCAGCTTCTGCGCCCGTTCTTCCAACACATAAGCGCTTTCCAGCGGTGTGAGATTGCGGCCTTCGTGCTTGAACAGCGGGCAGCGCAGGGCGCTTTCCAGGGAGTGGATCGCCCGGTGCACGCTGACATTGCTGGTCTGCAATTCGGCGGCGGCACGGGCCAGGTTGCCGGTGCGCATGAAGGCCAGGAACACCTCGAGTTTTTTCAGGGTCAACTCTTCATCGATCAGCATGATGCAGACTCTTATTCGAATGGCTCGATTGTGCACGTATGTGGGTTCTTGGGGGATTTGTGTTTTGAAACATTGCGCTTTTAACCTTCAGGCGTGAGCCTTACGCGATGTTGCAACGAATCTTGAGGTGAGCAACACATGTATCACGGGGAAAGATTGAACGCCTGGACGCATCTGGTCGGGGCGGTGGCAGCGGTGGTTGGAGTGGTGTGGATGCTGGTGATCGCCAGCATGGATGGCAGCCCGTGGAAGATCGTCAGCGTGGCGATTTACGGGTTTACCTTGCTGGTGCTTTACAGCGCGTCGACCGTTTACCACAGCGTGCGTGGGCGCAAGAAAGCGATCATGCAGAAGGTCGATCACTTTTCGATCTACCTGCTGATTGCCGGCAGCTACACACCTTTTTGTCTGGTGACATTGCGTGGGCCGTGGGGCTGGACGCTGTTCGGGATTGTCTGGGGGCTGGCGTTGATCGGCATCCTGCAAGAAATCAAACCGCGTTCGGAGGCGCGGATTCTGTCGATCGTGATTTACGCGGTGATGGGTTGGATCGTGCTGGTGGCGGTCAAACCGTTATTGGCAGCGTTGGGCAGTACAGGTTTCGCCTGGCTGGCGTCGGGCGGCGTGCTGTACACCGTGGGCATTATCTTTTTTGCCCTCGATCATCGCCTGCGCCATGCCCACGGGATCTGGCATCTGTTCGTGATCGCCGGGAGTTTGCTGCACTTCGTGGCGATTCTGTTTTATGTCCTTTGAGACCTCTAGGGGATCAAGCGGTCCAGCTGCGCCTGCGCCCGTCGGCTGAACACCTGCAACAAGTCGCTCAGGGTGTGGGGCGGCGGTTCGTCGGCGCGAGTGACGGCATACAACGTGATCGGTAGTGCTGGCGCCACAGGTCGAATCGCCGTGGTGGCGGGGGACGCGCCGAGTGCGGTAAATGGATCGATTACTGCCAGTCCGGCACCGGATTCAACCATCGCCCGCGCCAGCGAATAGGTCTGCACCGCGATGCGAACCCGTGGCGGCGGATCGACCGCTTCAAGGTAGCTGTCGAGTCTGGCCGCCAACGGGTCGGCACTGGACAGGCCGATCAGCGGCGCACCGGCCAGTTCGATCAATGGCAACGGTTGGCTCAAGGCGTCGTCGGTCCAATAGCCCAACGGCGCCAGCGCCACCAAAACACCGCAGGCCAGGACTTGCGCCTTCAGGCCCGGATGATCCGGCGGTTGCAAGGTCAGCGCGACATCCACTTCACGCATCAACAAATTCTGCATCAGCTCACGGCTGTGGGCGCTGGACAGTTCGCAGACAATGTCTGGGTAGCGTTGCGTCCACTCGTTGATGGCCGGCGGCAGCAGCGACAGGGCCAGCGCCGGGATTGCACCGATCCGTACGCTGTGACCCGGCTCGCGCCGCAGGCTCTGGGCCAGACGTCGCACGCCTTGCAGGCTTTCGGTGACCTTGTCGACCTCGCGCTCAAGCTCCAGGGCTTCGGGCGTAGCCTGCAATTTGCCGCGCACCCGCAGGAACAACGGGAAGCCCAGTTGCTGCTCGGCGTGTTGCAGTACTTTGCTTACCGCCGGCTGCGATACGTGCAGCAACTGCGCGGCGCCACTGACCGAACCGGTCTGGCGAATGGCCTGGAAAATCTCGATGTGTCGCAGTCGCATGGCAAGTCCATAACCTTTGTTTATGGGTCAGGCATCTTTAAGCATTGTTCAACGCCTGTCACCTGGTCCTAACCTGAAGCCTGTTTCAACAACGGTTAAGGACAGACATGGCTCAGCGGGTTTGCATCATCGGTGGTGGCGTCATCGGGCTGACGACAGCTTACGCACTGGTTCGCGACGGCATCGACGTGACGCTGATCGAGGCCCGGGATTCGCTGGGCAGCGAGACCAGTTTCGCCAACGGCGGCCAGTTGTCCTACCGTTACGTCGCGCCGCTGGCCGATGCCGGCGTACCGTTGCAGGCGCTAGGCTGGATGTTGCGCGGTGACTCGCCGTTGAAGCTGCGCCCGCGCCTGGACCCGGCGCAATGGCGCTGGATGGCATCTTTCCTGGCGGCCTGCCGTCGTTCGGTGAATCAGCGCAACGGTGCGCACCTGCTGCGTCTGGCGCTGCTGAGCCAGTCCACGCTGCAAGGTTGGCGCGACGAAGATCGCCTCGACGGTTTCGGTTGGCGGCGCAACGGCAAACTGGTGACGTTTCGTGAAGCCGCGAGTTTCGAACACGCTCGCCATGGCCTGGCCGATCCGCAACAGCAGCACGTGCTGTCGCGGGCCGAATGTGCGCAGCTGGAGCCTGCACTGGCCGAAGCGCCGTTTGTGGGCGCGATTTATACCCCTGACGAAGAGGTCGCCGATTGCCATGCTTTCTGCCAGCAACTGCAGGCTCGACTCCAGGCGTCGGGGCGTTGCGAGTTTTTACTCGGCCAAAAGGTCACCGGCATTCGCCACGCGGACGGCGCGGTGCAGGCCGTCGAAATGGGTTCGCAAGTGCTGCCGGTCGAGCAACTGGTGATTGCCGCCGGTCATCGCAGTCCGGCGCTGGCATTGCCGGGCATGAACCTGCCGCTGTATCCGCTCAAGGGCTACAGCCTGACCTTGCCGATCCGCGCCGAACATCGTGCGCCAGAACTGAGCATCACCGATTACAACCGCAAGATCGTTTACGCCCGCATCGGCGAACAGCTGCGCGTGGCGGCGATGGTCGACATTGTCGGTTTCGACCCGGCGCTCGACCCCAAACGCCTGGCGCTGATCAAGCGCCAGGCGCAGGAAACCTTGCCCAATGCCGGCGATTACGATGCCGCCATCGAATGGGCCGGCATGCGCCCGGCCACCCCCAGCGGCGTGCCGTTGATCGGGGCCACGGCGTACCGCAACCTGTGGCTCAACCTCGGCCATGGCGCCCTGGGTTTTACCCTGGCCTGTGGCAGCGCCCGGGTGCTCAGCGAGTTGATCGCCCGGCGCACACCTTCAATCGAAATGCAGGGCCTCGCCCCCCGCGTCGCCTGACTTGAAAAGGAAAAACTGATGAGCATCAACCGAATCCAGAGGTTCTGGTGGAAATCACCGTGATCGCCGCCCGCCGCTAATCGCTCTACCCACAACGGAGAATAACAATGCAAAAAATCACGTTGATCGGCTGCACCCTCGGCCTGCTGCTCGCCAGTCAGGTCCAGGCCAACGAAGCGCCGCTGACCGGCACGCTGAACAAGGTCGCCAATGCCAAGAGCATCACGCTGGGTTATCGCGACGCGTCGGTGCCGTTCTCCTACGTGGGTGATCACACGGGGCAGCCGATGGGCTATTCGGTGGACCTGGCGAGCAAGATTGTCGAGCGCATCAAGCAAAAACTCGAGCTGCCGGATCTGCAGGTGAAGTACAACCTGGTGACCTCGCAAACGCGCATTCCACTGGTGCAGAACGGCACGGTCGACCTTGAGTGCGGCTCCACCGGCGTGACCGCCGAGCGCATGCAGCAAGTGGCGTTTTCCTACGGGTTTATCTACGTGAAGGGTCAGTTGCTCACGGCGAAGGACAGCGGCATCAAAAGCTTCGCCGACCTGCGCGGCAAGAACGTCGTGACCACCGCCGGCACCACCAACGAGCGGTTTCTGAAGAGCTACAACGTCGATCACAAGATCGATATGTTCGTGATCAGCGCCAAGGACCACGGCGAAGCGTTCCAGATGCTGCAGTCGGGTCGGGCGGCGGCGTTCTATATGGATGACGCGCTGCTTTACGGCGAACGCGCCAAGGCCCGCGATCCGCATAACTGGGTTGTAGTGGGTGAGGAGCAGTCGCGGGAAATCTACAGCTGCATGGTGCGCAAGGATGATCCGCAGTTTCTTGCGTTGGTGAACTCGACTCTCGCCGATCTGTACAGTTCGGGTGAGATCAATGGCATCTACCAGCGCTGGTTTGAACAGCCGATCCCGCCGAAGGGCTTGAACCTTGAGTTCCCGATGACCAGCGAACTCAAGGCGATCATCGTCAAGCCGACGAGCGATCCGGTTCAGTAGCAGCCAGATCGACCGCTAGACTGCGTCGCGGCCATTCGCGAGCAGGCTCGCTCCCACAGGGGAATGCATTTCAATGTGGGAGCGAACCTGCTCGCGAAGTGGCCCTAGAAGTCACCCCAAAGCTGTTGGGCAACCGCCAATGCCACCACCGGCGCGGTTTCAGTGCGCAGCACGCGAGGGCCGAGGCGGGCGGCGTGAAAACCGCCAGCCTTGGCCTGCTCGACTTCAGCGTCGGACAACCCTCCTTCAGGCCCGATCAGAAACGCCAAGGTCCCAGGTTTGGCATGGCTCACCAGCGGCTCGGCCACCGGATGCAGTACCAGTTTCAATTCGGCCTCCGTCTGCTTCAGCCAATCGGCCAGCAGCAGTGGCGGATGAATCACCGGCACCCGTGAACGCCCGCACTGCTCGCAAGCGCTGATCGCCACCTGGCGCCAGTGCATCAGGCGTTTGTCGGCGCGTTCATCCTTCAGCCGGACTTCACAGCGGTCGCTGAAGATCGGAGTGATTTCAGTCACCCCCAGTTCGGTGGCTTTCTGAATCGCCCAATCCATCCGCTCGCCACGGGACAAGCCCTGGCCGAGATGGATCGACAATGGCGACTCAACCTGCCCGGCGAAGCTTTCATCGATCTGCACCACGACGCGCTTCTTGCCGACCTCCACCAGCGTGGCGCGAAACTCCTGGCCCGAACCGTCGAACAGTTGCAGCGCATCACCCTCGGCCATGCGCAACACGCGGCTGATGTAATGGGCCTGGGCCTCGGGCAATTCGTGTTCGCCGGTGCTCAAGGGGGCGTCGATAAAGAAGCGGGACAGTCTCATCTTGGGTCTCTGGAAAGTGTTAATCATCTGAATCGGTGTCGACTTCATTCGCGAGCAAGCCCGCTCCCACATTGGAATGCGGTCAACTGTGGGAGCGGGCTTGCTCGCGAAGGCGGCGGCCCGGACGCCACAGAATCCCAAATAACTTAGCCCGGATCGCGGAAGCCCGGATGAAAGTCCTTCGGCACCGACACGCTAACGCTGTCACGAGTCGCGATGTCGATGCCTTCGCTGGCCACTTCGGCCAGAAAGTCGATCTGATCAGGCGTGATCACGTATGGCGGCAGGAAGTACACCACGCTGCCCAACGGTCGAAGTAAAGCACCACGCTCCAGCGCATGCTGGAACACTTTCAAGCCGCGACGTTCCTGCCACGGATAAGCTTCCTTGGTGGCCTTGTCCTTGACCATCTCGATGGCCAGCACCATGCCGGTCTGGCGCACTTCCGAAACGTTCGGGTGATCGGCCAGGTGCGCGGTGGCGCTGGCCATGCGCTGAGACAGGGCCTTGTTGTTCTCGATGACGTTGTCTTCTTCGAAGATATCCAGCGTCGCCAAGGCTGCCGCGCACGCCAGCGGATTGCCGGTGTAGCTGTGGGAGTGCAGGAAGGCGCGCAGGGTCGGGTAGTCGTCGTAGAACGCGCTGTAGACATCTTCGGTGGTCACGCAGGCCGCCAACGGCAGGTAACCGCCGGTCAGGGCCTTGGACAGGCAGAGGAAGTCCGGGCGGATGCCGGCCTGTTCACAGGCGAACATCGTCCCGGTGCGGCCGAAGCCGACGGCGATTTCGTCGTGGATCAGGTGCACGCCATAGCGGTCGCAGGCTTCGCGCAGCAGTTTCAGATAAACCGGGTGGTACATGCGCATGCCGCCGGCACCCTGGATCAGCGGCTCGACGATCACTGCGGCGACGGTGTCGTGGTTCTCGGCCAGGGTCTGTTCCATGGCGGCGAACATGTTGCGCGAATGTTCTTCCCAGCTCATGCCTTCCGGACGCAGGTAGCAATCCGGGCTCGGCACCTTGATGGTGTCCAGCAGCAGCGCCTTGTAGGTTTCGGTGAACAGCGGCACGTCGCCCACCGACATCGCCGCCATGGTTTCGCCGTGGTAGCTGTTGGTCAGGGTGACGAAGCGCTTCTTGTTCGGCTGGCCGCGGTTGAGCCAATAGTGAAAGCTCATTTTCAGCGCGACTTCGATGCAGGACGAACCGTTATCGGCGTAGAAGCATCGGGTCAGGCCTTCCGGCGTCATTTTCACCAGGCGCTCGGACAACTCGATCACTGGCTGATGACTGAAACCAGCAAGGATTACGTGCTCCAGCTGATCAACCTGGTCCTTGATGCGCTGGTTGATCCGCGGGTTGGCGTGGCCAAACACGTTGACCCACCAGGAGCTGACGGCGTCGAGGTAGCGTTTGCCTTCGAAGTCTTCCAGCCAGACGCCTTCACCGCGTTTGATCGGGATCAGCGGCAGCTGTTCGTGGTCTTTCATCTGGGTGCAGGGATGCCACAACACCGCGAGATCGCGTTGCATCCACTGATTATTCAGGCCCATTTTCAGTCTCCTCGAGGCGGCTCGCGACGTGCGCGGGCAAACAATCGCGCAAGCCTATGCAATGCGCGACGTGGGGACAACCCATTGTGTGGATTGAGCTACTTTGTATAGGTGGATAGACGTCGCTGGCGGCCTTTTGATGGCTGACGTATTCTTCGCGGTTCTTTGGGCCGTCTGGCTCGTAAAACCGCTATTTCCTCGTGTATTTCCGGAGTTCTCTGAATGTCTGCTGGTTGGCTGCGCGCCTGTGCGCTGGTGATGTTGGGGCTGTTCAGCGTGTCTGCGCTGGCCAAGGATAAAACGGCGATCGTGATCGGCGGAGGGCTGTCTGGCCTCACCGCGGCTTACGAACTGCAAAACAAGGGCTGGCAGGTCACCCTGCTGGAAGCCAAACCGGGCATGGGCGGTCGCTCCGGCATGGCCACCAGTGAGTGGATCGGCAACGACAAGACCCAACCGGTTCTGAACAAGTACGTATCGACCTTCAAACTGAGCACCACGCCGGCCCCAGAGTTCGTGCGGACCCCGGGCTACCTGATTGACGGTGAGTATTTCACTGCCGCCGATCTGGCCACCAAGCAGCCGGCTACCAGTGACGCGCTCAAGCGCTACGAAAAGACTCTGGATGATCTGGCGCGCTCGATCGAAGACCCGCAGAACCCAGCGGCCAACAGCACACTGTTCGCCCTGGACCAGATCAACGTGGCCAACTGGCTCGACCGTCTGAATCTGCCGGCCACGGCACGTCAGTTGGTGAATCAGGAGATTCGTACCCGTTATGACGAACCATCGCGCCTGTCGCTGTTGTACTTCGCACAGCAAAGCCGCGTTTACCGTGGCGTTGCTGACCGTGACTTGCGCGCCTCGCGCTTGGTGGGTGGCAGTCCGGTGCTGGCCCAGGCTTTCGTCAAACAACTGAAAACCATCAAGACCAGCTCCCCGGTCTCGTCCATCACCCAGGACAAGGATGGCGTAACCGTCAAAGTCGGCAGCGTTGGCTATCAGGCTGACTACGTCGTCGTGGCCGTTCCATTGCGCGCACTGAACAAGATCCTGATGACCCCGTCGCTGGATGCCCAGCACATGGGCGCGATCAAGGGCACCAACTACGGCTGGCGCGACCAGATCATGCTGAAGTTCAAGACGCCAGTGTGGGAAAGCAAGGCGCGCATGACCGGCGAGATCTACAGCAACGCCGGTCTGGGCATGTTGTGGGTTGAGCCGGCGCTGAAGGGCGGCGCCAACGTGGTGATCAACATTTCCGGCGACAACGCCCGGGTGATGCAGGCTTTCGGCGACAAGCAGATGGCCGATCAGGTGTTGATTCGCCTGCACGCTTTTTATCCACAGGCGCGCGGTTCGTTCACCGGCTATGAGATCCGCCGCTACAGCACCGACCCATCGATGGGCGGCGCTTACCTGGCGTTCGGTCCTGGCCAGATCAGCAAGTACTGGCGTCTGTGGGAGCGTCCGATTCAGCGTGTAACCTTTGCTGGCGAACACACCGACACCTTGTACCCGGGCACGCTGGAAGGTGCATTGCGCACCGGTCAGCGGGCAGCCAGTCAGGTAGAAGACCTGGCGGCCGGCAAGTCGTTTGAACCGGCGAAAGTTGTTCCGGCAGCGACCGTTGCGGCGGCCGGCGCGGTGGCGGCGAAGAAAGGCAACTTCTTCACCAACCTGTTCATTGGTTCTGACGACAAACCGGCACCGGTCAAAGCGCCAGAGCCAGTGGCTCCGGTTGCTCCGGCACCGGCTCCAACACCTGCGCCGGCCCCAGCGCCAGCGCCGGTCGAAGCACCGAAACCAGCGGAACCGGTGAAAGCCGAACCCGCCAAAAAAGCCCCGGCCAAAGCTGCGGCGAAAAAACCTGCGGCCAAAAAGGCCCCGGCGAAGAAAGTTGAACCGGCCAAGAAGCCAGCGGCCAAACCTGCTGCGACTCCGGCAACGGATACCAAAGCGCAGTAAGCTTTGGGACTAAAAAACGCGGCAGAAATGCCGCGTTTTTTTATGCCCGAAGAAAACCAAAATCAAGAATCGAATAAACCTTATGGCGCAGGTGTTCTTTAGTTGGACGTCATTTTTTATTACACATGGGTCTTTAATCTTTCCTTAACTCACCTATTTCAGACTCTTGATCGTATTTCTCGATATTTCAAAGCGAAATTTTCCGCTTTAACTCGATAGATAACTCGATAGTCTTGTTCGCAGTTCTCACAGGATTTGGGCAATGCAGCTACGTAATTCTTCTTCGCGCTACGGTTGGGTCAGCATCTTCATGCACTGGGGTGTGGCGCTGGCGGTCTTCGGTCTGTTTGCGTTGGGCTTGTGGATGGTCGGTCTCGACTACTACAGCACCTGGCGCAAAGACGCGCCCGACTTGCACAAGAGCATTGGCCTGGTGTTGTTAGCCGTCATGGTCCTACGGGTCCTGTGGCGTTTTATCAGCCCGCCGCCACCCGCACTTGAAAGCTATAGCCGCATGACGCGCCTTGGCGCCAAGCTCGGCCATTCGTTCCTGTATCTCAGTCTGTTCGCTGTGATGATTGCCGGTTACCTGATTTCCACCGCAGAAGGTGTCGGGATTCCGGTGTTTGGCCTGTTTGAAGTCCCTGCATTGATTTCCGGACTACCGGATCAGGCAGACACCGCCGGTGTGATTCATCTGTACCTGGCGTGGGTGCTGGTAATTTTTTCCGGTCTCCATGCGTTGGCAGCACTGAAGCACCACTTTATCGATCGTGATGCGACCCTCACTCGAATGCTGGGGCGCAAAGCTTGACGTTCAACCTCGACTCCCAAGGAATAGAAAGCATGTTGAAAAAGACTCTCGCCGCTCTGGCAATCGGTTCTGCTCTGTTGTCCGCCAACGTGATGGCGGCTGACTACGTCGTCGACAAGGAAGGCCAGCACGCCTTCGTTGACTTCAAGATCAGCCACCTGGGCTACAGCTTCATCACCGGTACCTTCAAGGATATCGACGGCAAGTTCAGCTTCGACGCTGCCAAGCCAGAAGACAGCAAGATCGAGTTCAATGTGAACACCGCCAGCGTGTTCACCAACAACGCCGAACGTGACAAGCACATCGCCAGCGGCGATTTCCTGAACGCGAGCAAATTCGCTAAAGCCACGTTTGTTTCCACCAGCGTCAAATCCACCGGCAAAAACGCCGCTGGCAAAGACACTGCTGACGTGAGCGGTAACTTGACTATCGCGGGCGTGACCAAGCCGATCGTGGTCAAGGCCACTTTCCTGGGTGAAGGCAAGGATCCGTGGGGCGGCTACCGTGCTGGCTTCGAAGGCACCACCAACCTCAAGCGCTCCGATTTCGGCAAGCAGAAAGACCTGGGCCCACAGTCCGACGCGGTCGAGCTGTACGTGACGTTTGAAGGTGTGAAAGCGAAGTAATGCTGAGACAGTAGGAGCTGCCGCAGGCTGCGATCTTTTGATCTTATAAAGATCGCAGGCTCCTACAGAAGCAGTTCGCAGCACAAACAAAAATGCCCCGGATCGTGAGATCAGGGGCATTTTTTGTTACTGCGTTAAATCAGCGATTGCGGGTCAGCAACGCTGGTTTCTCGCCGCGCGGACGGCCTGGCAGTTGATCAAGTTGCTCAGGAGTCGGGAAACGATCGGTTTTCGACTCCTTGTGAATGATCTTCGGTGCCGGGCCGCGCGGGTTTTGCACGGCCGGTTCCGAACGCGGCTGCTCGTCGGTGCGGGCCGGGCGGCGGTTGCGGGACTCTTCGCGACGGGCCTGGCCGTCACGTGGAGCACCGTTGCGTGGGCCGCTGCGCTTGGCCGGCGGAGTGCCGGTGGTGGCGCCATCGCTGCTGCGTGGGCCGCTTTGACGACCCTGAGGCTTGGCGCCGCCGGTGCGCGGAGCACCTGCGCCAGCTGTCGTGCCTTGTGCCGGAGCACCCGGACGGCGGCCACGGCCCTGAGCCGGTTTGGCTTGGGGAACGTAGTCGACGCGGTTACCGAAGTTATCGATATCGTCGTCCAGGAACTCGTCCGGAGCTCGGTCTGCAGCAGCAGCGCGTGGCGCTGGACGCTGTTGCTCGCGAGCCGGAGTGCCTTCACGTGGCTTGTGTTCACGCGCCGGACGATCACCACGGCCAGTGGCTGCAGGTTTTTCCTTGCCGCCCTTGTCCTTGCCTTTGTCTTTACGACCGCCGCCACCGCCGGTGCCGTTCGGACCGTCGCCGCGCGGGCCACGTGGGTTGCGCGGGTTACGCACATCCGGACGCTCGCGAACTTCAGGTTTCTCGGCTTCTACAGCGCTGGAATCGAAGCCCATCAGGTTGCCGTCGGCAATCTTCTGCTTGGTCATGCGCTCGATGCTTTTCAGCAGCTTTTCTTCGTCCGGAGCAACCAGCGAGATCGCTTCGCCCGAACGACCGGCACGGCCAGTACGGCCGATACGGTGAACGTAGTCTTCGTCGACGTTTGGCAGTTCGAAGTTGACCACGTGTGGCAACTGATCGATGTCCAGGCCGCGAGCGGCGATGTCGGTGGCGACCAGGATGCGCACTTCACCAGCCTTGAAGTCGGCCAGGGCTTTGGTGCGAGCGTTCTGGCTCTTGTTACCGTGGATCGCAACGGCGCTGAGGCCGTGTTTGTCCAGGTACTCGGCCAGACGGTTGGCGCCGTGTTTGGTGCGGGTGAACACCAGCACCTGTTCCCAGGCGCCAGCGGTGATCAGGTGGGCCAGCAGCGAACGCTTGTGGTTGGCTGGCAGACGGAATACGCGCTGTTCGATACGCTCGACCGTGGTGTTCGGCGGCGTGACTTCGATGCGTTCCGGGTTGTGCAGCAGCTTGCCGGCGAGGTCGGTGATGTCTTTGGAGAAAGTCGCCGAGAACAGCAGGTTCTGGCGTTTGCTCGGCAGACGGGCGAGGACCTTTTTCACGTCATGGACGAAGCCCATGTCGAGCATGCGGTCGGCTTCGTCCAGCACGAGGATTTCCACGTGGGACAAATCGACGCTGCCTTGACCGGCGAGGTCGAGCAGGCGGCCAGGGCAGGCCACCAGCACGTCAACACCGCGGGACATGGCCTGAACCTGTGGGTTCATGCCGACGCCGCCGAAGATGCAGGCGCTGACGAACTTCAGGTCACGGGCATAGACCTTGAAGCTCTCGTGTACTTGAGCCGCGAGTTCGCGAGTAGGGGTCAGGACCAGTACGCGCGGTTGGCGCGGGCCGTGACGCTGGGATTTGTCCGGGTGACCGTTGGGGAACAACCGCTCCAGAATCGGAAGGGCGAAGCCGCCGGTTTTGCCAGTACCTGTCTGAGCCGCGACCATCAGGTCGCGACCTTGCAACACGGCGGGAATGGCCCGCTGTTGCACCGGAGTAGGCTCGGTATAGCCCGCTGCCTCGATGGCGCGGACTAAAGCCTCGGAGAGACCGAGGGAAGCAAAGGACATGAGTAATCCTGTTTTAGTTAGGGCTTGGCCCAATGGGAGTCTTGCCTGGCGCGAATGGCGTTTATGAGGAACGCAATCCCGTCCGGTCCTGCTCGGCCAAGAAGGCTCATCTGGAGTGCTCGCGCGGGCTGAGAAGCTGCGCTGTAGCGGGGTCGAGATGCCTTGAACAAGTCCGAGCGTCCGGGCGTGAGCCTGGCGGGAAGGCCGGAGTATAACAGAGCAATCACTGCGCGCCGCTTTCCTGCTGCTCAACGGTTTTTCCGTTGGCGGCGGTGGCTCTGGTGGTTTTTACCTCGGCCGCCGGGTCGGCGCCATAACGGGCGCTCAGTTCAGCGTACGCGGGCTCGCGCTTGAAGCGTTTGAGTTCGGCGCCGAAGCGCTGCACCAACAAGTCCATGCCGGCGTTGCGGCGCACTGCCAGGAACTGGCTCTGGTGGCTGATGACGGTCGGGTTCTCGGTAATCTTGTCGCGGATGCCCAATTCGTCGAGCAAGTGCTGACCAACCCTGCGATCAGTGATCAGCAGGTCGATACGCCCGCGCACCAGTTTGCCGAAGTTGGCTTCATGGGTCGGCGCCGGTTCGCGAGTGAACAGGGTCGATTCGCTGAAGTCCTGGCTGTACAGGTAGCCTGGGGATGTGCCGATGGTCAGCCCTTTCAGGTCGGCCAGGGTGTGAAAAGGGTGGGGCCGCTCATTGGCGTAGAACATCACGAACTCCACTTCTGACAGCGGCTCGCCGGGGTAGAGCAGGGTGGCGTCGCGCTCATCACTGTGGAAGATGTCCAGCGCGCCGTCTGCCTGGCCCGTTTCGAGCATCGACAGGCAGCGTTTCCACGGCAGGAACTGCCAATCCACTTCGATGCCCAGGCGTTTGAAGACGATGGCGGTGGTTTCGTAGTCCAGTCCCAGGGATTTGCCGTTTTGCTCATACACGTACGGCGCCCAGGGCTCAGTGACAATGCGCAGCTTCTCGCCCCGAGCGGCGAAGCTCAGGCAAGTAAAAAGAAACACGGTCAGTAACTGCGTGATCAAAGGCATGGCTTGAGATTACGACGAGAAACCGGAAAGAGCCAGAAACGGGATCCAGAAGCTCTAACTCAGAGTGTTGCTGCACAATAAAAGGGCGTTAAAAGCAAAAGATCGCAGCCTCGTTTCACTCGACAGCGCCTACAGGGGATTGCGTACCCTGTAGGCGCTGTCGAGTGAAACGAGGCTGCGATCTCTTGATCTTGCTTTTAGCGCGGCAACTTCAGGTTGTTCCACACCGCCAGGCTCGGTTCGGCCTGGTTCAGCGTGTAGAAGTGCAGCCCTGGAGCGCCACCCTGCAGCAGGCGTTCGCACATCTCGGTGATGACTTGCTCACCAAAGCTTTGAATGCTCTGGGTGTCGTCGCCGTAGGCTTCCAGCTGCTTGCGGATCCAGCGCGGGATTTCCGCACCGCAGGCATCGGAGAAGCGCGCCAGCTTGCTGTAGTTGGTGATTGGCATGATCCCCGGAACGATCGGGATGTTCACGCCCATCGCCCGTACACGCTCGACGAAGTAGAAGTAGCTGTCGGCGTTGAAGAAGTACTGGGTGATCGCACTGTTGGCGCCAGCGTTGGCCTTGCGCACGAAGTTGGTCAGATCGTCTTCGAAATTGCGCGCTTGCGGGTGCATTTCCGGGTAGGCGGCGACTTCGATGTGGAAATGATCGCCGGTTTCTTCACGAATGAATTCAACCAGGTCATTGGCGTGGCGCATTTCACCACTGGCCATGCCCATGCCGGAAGGCAGGTCACCGCGCAGGGCAACGATACGGGTGATGCCGGCCGCCTTGTATTGGGTCAGCAGGCCGCGCAAGTCGTCCTTGCTGTCGCCAACGCAGGACAAATGCGGTGCGGCAGGGACTTTGACTTCGCTTTCGAGCTGCAACACGGTGTTGAGGGTGCGATCACGGGTCGAACCACCAGCGCCGTAGGTGCAGGAGAAGAAGTCAGGGTTATAGGTCGCCAGATGACGGGCAGTGGCGATCAGTTTTTCATGCCCAGCGTCGGTCTTCGTAGGGAAGAACTCAAAGCTGTAGCGACGGTCTTCGGACATGGGAATACCCTTTGCAATCGCAAAAGGCGGGCCGGTGATGGCCGGTCCGCCTGGTCAGGATCGGCGGGCGCAAAGCCCGCCGGGTCCAATCAGTAGCGGTAAGCGTGCGGCTTGAACGGACCTTCAACGGTCACGCCGATGTAGTCGGCCTGGGTCTTGGTCAGTTGAGTCACAACGCCGCCGAAACCGCGAACCATTTCCAGGGCCACTTCTTCGTCGAGTTTCTTCGGCAGTACTTCAACAGTCAGGCGCTCGGCTTTCTGGGCTGGCGACAGGTCGGCGTACTTCTGGCCGAACAGGAAGATCTGAGCCAGAACCTGGTTGGCGAACGAACCGTCCATGATGCGGCTTGGGTGACCGGTTGCGTTACCCAGGTTAACCAGACGGCCTTCGGCCAGCAGGATCAGGTAGTCGTCGTTCTGAGCGTCGAATGCGCCAGGGCCGGTACGGTGGATCTTGTGAACCTGTGGCTTCACTTCTTCCCATGCCCAGTTCTTGCGCATGAAAGCAGTGTCGATTTCGTTGTCGAAGTGGCCGATGTTGCAGACAACAGCGCGCTTCTTCAGGGCTTTGAGCATGTTCGAGTCGCAAACGTTGACGTTGCCGGTGGTGGTCACGATCAGGTCGATCTTGCCCAGCAGCGCTTTGTCGATGCTTGCTTCAGTACCGTTGTTGATACCGTCGATGAACGGCGAAACCAGCTCGTAGCCGTCCATGCACGCTTGCATGGCGCAGATCGGGTCGACTTCGGAGACTTTAACGATCATGCCTTCCTGACGCAGGGACTGGGCCGAGCCCTTGCCCACGTCACCGTAACCGATGACCAGCGCTTGCTTGCCGGACAGCAGGTGGTCGGTACCGCGCTTGATCGCATCGTTCAGGCTGTGACGGCAGCCGTACTTGTTGTCGTTCTTGCTCTTGGTCACCGAGTCGTTGACGTTGATGGCCGGGATTTTCAGCTCGCCCTTGGCCAGCATGTCCAGCAGGCGGTGAACGCCGGTGGTGGTTTCTTCGGTGACGCCGTGGACGCGGTCCAGGATCGCCGGGTATTTCTTGTGCAGCAACTCGGTCAGGTCGCCGCCGTCGTCGAGGATCATGTTGGCATCCCAAGGCGCGCCATCTTTGAGGATGGTTTGCTCCAGGCACCACTCGTACTCTTCTTCAGTTTCGCCTTTCCAGGCGAAAACCGGGATACCGGCAGCGGCGATAGCGGCAGCGGCCTGGTCTTGAGTCGAGAAAATGTTGCAGGACGACCAGCGCACTTCGGCACCCAGGGCAACCAGGGTTTCGATCAGCACGGCGGTCTGAATGGTCATGTGGATGCAGCCGAGGATCTTCGCGCCTTTGAGCGGCTGCTCACCGGCGTACTTGCGGCGCAGACCCATCAGGGCCGGCATTTCGGATTCGGCGATGATGGTTTCGCGACGGCCCCAGGCAGCCAGGGACATGTCGGCAACTTTGTAATCGTTAAAATCTGCAGGCGTGATAACAGCGCTCATGATGAGCCTCCATTCGTAATGTATGCGAATGGGCGCCGTTGTGCGTTTAGTGTCTGACCGATAACGGTCAAGCAACGCCCCATCCGAGCCTGACAGGTCGAACCTGCTGCAGCGCCCCTCGGACAGGTGGCGGGAAAACGGTATCAATGGAACGTTACCGTTTTGAAACGGTGGCGATTATAGCCGTGTGAGCGATACTTCCAAAGCGTTTCTGTTGGTCAATGTCTGAACGGTAATCGAGGCCATAGCCGATGCTTGATAGAGCTCTAGGTCGGGCTCTGCCATGATGCCCACCATCATTCGGCAAGACGCTCAGGAGTGAATATGAATTTCCACACCCGCAAATGGGTAAAACCCGAAGACCTCAACCCCAACGGCACGCTGTTCGGCGGCAGCCTGTTGCGCTGGCTCGACGAAGAAGCGGCGATCTACGCCATCGTCCAGCTGGGCAATCAGCGTGTGGTCACCAAGTACATTTCCGAGATCAACTTCGTCAGCGCCTCGCGCCAGGGCGACATCATCGAACTGGGCATCACCGCCACCGAGTTCGGTCGCACCTCCATCACCCTGAAGTGCGAAGTGCGTAACAAGATCACCCGCAAAAGCATCCTGACGGTGGAGAAGATTGTCTTCGTCAATCTGGGCGAAGACGGCTTGCCTGCGCCGCACGGCCGGACCGAGATCACGTACGTCAAAGACCAGTTCAAGGATGATGTCGCCAGCGAGTAATGCGAGCCCGGTAGGAGCTGCCGAAGGCTGCGATCTTTTGATCTTGATCCTGGTGATGTCACTGTCCGCTGAAAATCAGAATCAAAAGATCGCAGCCTTCGGCAGCTCCTACAGAACGTAACCTGAACCCTGCGTGTCGTACCTACATGACACGCCACGGGTTCAGGAGCTTTATGGACGCGCAAAAAGACGGCAAGACCCCGAACCTCTCGCCTGAAGAACAGCACGACGTCGAAAAGAGCCAGCCGCCGCGAGCGGCGGTGCTGCACGAAATCATCCGCACCCAGGGCGATCAGGAACTCGAGCGCAGTGTCGCCGCCTTGTGGTGGTCGGCGCTGGCCGCCGGCCTGACCATGGGCCTGTCGCTGATGGCCATGGGGCTGCTCAATTCCCGTCTGCCGGACGGCGAAGGCTTCAAGGTGATTGCCAGTTTCGGTTACTGCGCAGGCTTTCTCGCGGTGATCCTCGCCCGTCAGCAGTTGTTCACCGAGAACACCCTGACGGCGGTGCTGCCGATCATGACCAAACCCACACTGAGCAATTTCGGTCGGTTGCTACGCCTGTGGTCGGTGGTGCTGGTGGGCAACCTCTGCGGCACGTTGCTGGTGGCGTATGTGATGCTGAATCTGCCGATTTTCGACAGCAAGACCGACCTGGCCTTCCTCGATATCGGGCGCAAGATCATGGAGAACGACGCCAGCCAGATGTTCGCCAAAGGCATTGTGTCGGGCTGGATGATCGCCACCATGGTCTGGATGATTCCGTCCATGGAGAGCGCGAAGATGTGGATCATCATCCTCATCACCTACCTCATGGCGCTGGGGGATTTCACCCACATCGTGGTCGGTTCGGCCGAGGTCTCGTATCTGGTGTTTGCCGGTGAGTTGCCGTGGAAGGATTTCTGGCTGGTGTTCGCCGGGCCGACGCTGGCGGGGAACATCATCGGCGGCAGCTTCATCTTCGCGCTGATCAGCCATGCACAGATTCGAAGCGAGAGCGGGCCGCCGAAGAAGTCTACGGATCAAGGCCCTGAGCCCGACCCGCAGAAGACCAAAAAGTAGTCAGTGATGTTCGGCCTGTGCCGCTGGCGCAGGCTCATCCTTGGTCACGTGCTTGACCAGTTTGCCAATGCTCAAACCCTGCAACAGGATCGACGACAGCACCACGATGTAGGTGATGCTCAGCAGCAAGTCACGCTCCGGACCCAACGGCAAGGCCAGGGCCAGTGCCACCGAAACACCCCCGCGCAAACCACCCCAGGTCAGAATCCGGATCGTCCCGCGCGGGACCGTACGCCAACGCCGCAGCAGCACGATGGCCGGCGCCACCGTCAGCAGGCGCGAAAGCAGAATCGCCAGCGCCAGCAAACTCGCCGCCAGTACGTGCAACCAGTTGAACGGCAGCAGCAACAACTCCATGCCGATCAGGGCGAACAGCAGGGCGTTGAGCATGTCATCGAGCAATTCCCAGAAACCGTCCAGGTACTTGCGAGTCATGTCGTTCATCGCCAGATTGCGGCCCAGGTTGCCGATGATCAGGCCCGCGACCACCATCGCGATCGGAGCGGAGACGTGCAGTTCCGACGCCATGGCCGAGCCGCCGATCACCAGCGCCAGGGTCAACATCACCTCGATCTGATGCTGCTCGATGCTCTTGATCATCAGGTACACCAGGTAACCGATCAGCCCACCAAACAGCACGCCGCCAATCGCCTCGTGGGCGAACAGCATGGCCGTGGCGCCGACGGTCGGGGTTTCGCCGAGCTGCGCGATGCCCAGCAACACGGTGAACACCACGACAGCGGTGCCATCGTTGAACAGCGACTCGCCGACGATGGTGGTTTTCAGTGGCTTGGAGGCGTTGGCGGTCCGCAGCACACCGAGCACCGCGATAGGGTCGGTGGGGGAAATCAGCGCGCCGAACAGCAGACAATAGAGAAAGCTCACGTGCCAGCCGAACAGGGCAAAAATGTAATAGGCGAGGCTGCCGATTACGGCGGTGGCGATCAATACGCCGAAGGTTGCCAACAAACCGATGGGCCAGCGATGGCTGCGCAGGTCATTCAGGTTGACGTGCAGGGCGCCGGCAAACAGCAGGAAGGACAGCATCCAGTTCATCAGCAGATCGCCGAAGTCGATCTGGCCGATCAGCTGTTGCACACGTTCTTCGAGACCGGGGTAGCCGATGAAACTCAAGCCTTGCAGCAGCAGGGAAAACATTAGCGCGGTGACCATGACGCCGATGGTCGGGGGCAGGCCGATGAAGCGGAAATTCACGTAGGTGAGGAGTGTGGTGAGGCAGATAAACGCAGCGACAAGTTCAAGCATCCGGGGTCCTTGGATTAGGAGGTGGTAGATAGAGATGGAGTATTCGGCAGGTTCACCGCGTCAGCTTCATCGCGAGCAAGCTCGCTCCCACAGGGTCTGTGCCGAACACAAAGGTTGTGTTCACATCGATCAACTGTGGGAGCGAGCTTGCTCGCGATGGCGGTGTCAGCAGCAGTGCAGTTATTCAGCCGGACACATTGACCGCAGCGACACCGCGACGTTGCAGATAGATGTAGAAAAGCGCCGTCAGCACCGTCAAGCCACTGACCAGCGCGCCGGTCCACGGCAAGTCCGCCAGATCCGCACCACTGGCGACGACCAGTCCACCAATCCATGCACCGGCCGCGTTGCCGAGGTTGAACGCGCTTTGGTTCAACGTTGAGCCCAGATTCGGCGCTTCATGGGCCTGATCGATGATCAGCAATTGCAAAATCGGACACAGGGCAAATGCGAAGATGCCCCAAAGCACCAGCGTGATCGCCGCTGGAATTGCCGAATGACTGGTCTGTGTGAACGCGGCCAGCACGACGAGCACGGCCATCGCCATGCCCACCAGTGACGGCAGCAATCGACTGTCAGCCAGGCGACCGCCGAGCATGCTGCCCGCGGTCAACCCGACCCCGAATAGCAGCAGCATGATGGTGATTCCATGCGGGCTGACGCCGGTGATGTCTTGCAGGATGGGGGCAATGTAAGTGAACACGCTGAACAGACTGGTCGACGCCAGCACACTCATCCCCAGCGCCAACAACACGTTGACCTTGCCCAGCACTTTGAACTCGCTGGCGAGGTTGGCCTTGTCCATGGCGATGTCCTTCGGCAACCAGACCCACTGCGCGATCGCGGCAATCACGCCGATTACCGACACCGCCCAGAACGTCGAGCGCCAGCCGGCGTATTGCCCGAGTGCAGTGCCCAAAGGCACGCCCAGCACGTTGGCCAGGGTCAGGCCGGTGAACATCATCGCAATTGCTTGGGCGCGTTTGTTCGGTGCCACCAAACCGGCAGCAACCACCGAACCGATGCCGAAGAACGCACCGTGGCAGAGCGCGGTGACCACGCGTGCGGCCATCAGCGTGGCGTAGTTCGGCGCCAATGCACAAAGAATGTTGCCGAGGATGAACATCAACGTCATGCCCAGCAGCGTGGCTTTGCGCGGCATGTTGGCGGTGCCGACCGCGAGGATCGGCGCACCGAACACCACGCCCAGGGCGTAGCCGGTGATCAACAGGCCCGCGTGGGGGATGCTCACGGCGAGGTCGCGGGCGACATCGGGCAGCAAGCCCATGATGACGAATTCAGTGGTGCCGATGCCGAACGCGGCAACAGCGAGGGCAAGCAAGGCGAGTGGCATGCGCATGATCTCTGTCGGTAGTCTTGACGCTCTGATCAGGCATACGCATGCCGACGCCCGTTCTCGACGAGAGCGGACGGTGGCAAAAAATTATTGGAATTAGTCTGTGCGCAACTGAGTGCGGCGTGGTCGCTTGCAGTATAAACAGCTGCTGACATATGGCGAATCAATTATCTGGGCGCTTCCCGCAGGGAACAAAAATAAATAAAGGAGTGTGCCGTGCTTGCAACAGCACTGGTGTTAGTAGCGGCGCTGTTGCACGCAGCGTGGAATACCCTGATCAAATTCAGTGCGGAACGGCTGCTGGTGGTGGCCTGCATGGACAGCGTGGCAATGCTGTTTGTCGCGCTGATGCTGCCGTTCGTGGCGCTGCCACCCCTGGACATCTGGCCGTGGATTCTGGCGTCGGCGGCGTTTGAATTGCTCTATCGCTATTTGCTGATCCAGGCCTATCGGGTTGGTGATCTCGGGCTGGTCTATCCGCTGATGCGTGGCTTGTCGCCGCTTGTGGTGCTGGCACTGACGCTGATTTTTGCCGGGGAAGTGCTGACGAACCAGCAGATCTTCGGGATTCTGCTGATCCCGTTCGGCATGCTTTGCCTGCTCTGGCAGGGCGGCGGCGGAGCGCGATTGCCGTGGTCGATGCTGCCGGTGGTGGCGTTGATCGGCCTGTGCATCGGCTGCTACACCTTCATCGATGGTCAGGCGTTGCGGCGCTGGTCGCATCCGCTGGATTACCTGGTGTGGGTCACGTTGCTCAGCGCCTGGCCGTTTCCGTTACTGGCGCTGGTGCGTAAGCGACCGGCCTTCATGTTGTTCTGGCGTGAACAGTGGCGACTGGGGTTGGCGGTCGGGTTTTGCGTGTTGTTCAGCTACGCTCTGGTGCTGTGGGCCATGCAGCTGGGCTCGATTGCCGAAGCGGCGGCATTGCGCGAAATCAGCGTAATTCTGGTGGTGCTGTTCGGCATGCGTTACCTGAAAGAACCTTTCGGCAGGCCACGGCTCTTAGCCTGTGGGCTGGTGCTGATCGGCATACTGGTGATGAAGTTTTGACTGGAGCTCGACTCTTGAAACTTGAAGAAGGGATTGCGATATGACGGTTGCTCTGTGGTGCATTTTGATCGCGATTTTCCTGCCCTATATCTGCACGGGCATCGCCAGGGCCTGTGGCGGGTTCAGGCTGAAAGACAACCATGACCCCCGTGACTTTCTCGAGTCACTGAATGGTTTGGGTCGCCGCGCATATACGGCGCATCTGAACAGTCTTGAAGTGATTCCCGCGTTCGCGGCGGCGGTGATCGTTGCGCACCTGGCCGGCAATGCCGAACTGGTGACGATCAATGTGCTGGCGGTGTTGTTCATTACCAGTCGGCTGCTGTACATCATTTGCTATTTGGCGGACTGGGCAATTTTGCGGTCGCTGATGTGGTTGGTGGGGATGGGGTTGATCGTCAGTTTCTTTGTGGTTTCTGTCTGAAAATACGGCGGTGTTTGTGAGGGCCTCATCGCGAGCAGGCTCGCTCCCACATTGAATCTCGGTCGTACACGTATGCTGTGTTCACTGGAGATCCAAATGTGGGAGCGAGCCTGCTCGCGATTGCTATTTAACCGCCGATACAGATATCAGGGGCTGGTCTTCACCGCATCAGCCACCTGCGGCACTTGAGGCAGGGCTGCGCCTTTAGGCCAGAGCATCCAGATTTGCCCCTGCTGTTTCATGTCGCCAGCCAATTGCCCGGCCGCCTCGCCGGTGCCCCAGAACAGGTCCGCACGGACTTCGCCGGCAATTGCGCCGCCGGTGTCCTGAGCGGCAACCGGGCGTACCAGTGCGGTACCGTCCGGTTTAGTGGTCGATAACCACAATAGGCTGCCCAACGGGATCACTTTGCGATCCACCGCCGCGCTATAGCCTGCGGTCAGCGGTACGTTCAACGAGCCGCGAGGTCCTTCATTGCTGTCCGGATTGCGGGTGAAGAATACGTAGCTGGGGTTGCTGCCCAGCAGTTCCGGAATGCGCGTCGGATTGGCCTTGGCCCAATGGCTGATGGCGCCCATGGTCACTTCTTCTTTTTTCAGCTCGCCCTGGTCCACCAGCCAGCGGCCGATCGGTCGATACGGGTGACCGTTCTGGTCGGCATAGGCAATGCGCAACTGGCGGCCATCATCGAGCTGGATACGACCCGAACCCTGGATTTGCAGGAATTGCAGGTTCATCGGATCGGTCAGCCAGGCAACAACCGGTGCCTTGACCCCTTTGGTTTCAATCGTGGCCGCATCGTCGTAAGGCTTGAGCACGCGACCTTCGAGTCGTCCGCGCAGGCGTTTGCCTTTGAGTTCCGGATAAATGCTGTCCAGAGAGACGATGATCATGTCCTCGGGCACACCGTACACCGGGATGTTCGCCACGTCGGTCTGGGTCAGGCTGCCGGGGTAGACCGGCTCGTAATAGCCGGTGATCAAGCCGCTGGGATTGTCATTGGCGGCGCGCAGGCCGTAAACGTCGAGGTTCTGCTTGAGGAAGCCACGAATGTCGCTGGCGGTTTGCGGCACGTTGGCGGCAGCCGCACACGTCGAGCCCCACACCGGGTCGGCTTTGAGTCGGGTGCAGGCGCTGCGCCACGAACCGAAGCCGGCGACCAGGTCGTTGTCGGACACCGTCGGAAGTGCTTCCCACGTGGCGCTGGAGTAGGTGGCCAGGGCGTGGGTTTTCGGTTGGTTGTTGTCGCCACCGGTGCAGCCCGCAAGCACGGCCACCATCGGAAGGGTCCAGGCGAGGTTGTGACGCCATGCCTTGAAACGGCTGTTCATGGAGTAATTCCTTTGTCGGTTGCCTGAGTGCTCCATGCGCTCAAACAACCCGTATTGATAATAGGGCTATTGGTCTTTGCCGATGACGCGAGGATACTGGCCGCCGTTTCCCGTGACTTGAAGCCACCATGACTCTTAAAAGACTTTCTGTTGTATTGCTGGCCTGCCTGACGTTGTCTGCCTGCGGTGGTGTCGACCCCAACTCGCCGCTGGGCCAGCGCAAGACGATCTTCAAGCAAATGCTCAAGACCGGCGAAGACCTGGGCGGCATGTTGCGTGGCCGCATCCCGTTTGACGGTCCGAAATTCGCTGACGGTGCCGTGAAGCTCGATGCATTGTCCCGTGAACCCTGGAAACATTTTCCGCAGGTGCGCGAAGAAGATCACACCAGTGCCAAGAGCGATGTCTGGCAGAAACAGGAACACTTTCAGGACATGGCTCGCACCCTTGAAGCCGCCACCGGTGACTTGGTGATTGCCAGCAAGGTTCAGCCTTACAAGGCCAGTAACCTGGGGCCGGCGGTGCAGAAGGTCGAAGATGCCTGCAGTGCTTGCCATAAAGAGTTTCGGGATCACTGATCCTTACTTATCCAGCTCATCAAGTGCGTCCTGCAGTTCCTTGCGGGACTCGGCGAGTTTGTCTTTGCGCTTGTTGATCTTCTCGGCGTCGCCTTTCTTCATGGCCTTGTCCAGATCAGCCTGACGCTTGCTGACTTCGTGCTTGGCGTCGAGCACCTTGTTTTCCCGTTCTTTCTTCAGGGAAGCATCGGTGCAATGAGCCGTGACTTCGCTCAGTGCCGTTTCAAGGCCTGCCTGCTGATCGGCGTTACCGTGAGACTTGGCCAGTTCAATCTGATTGATGATGCCCTGCTTCTTTGCGGCGCAGCCGGTCAGCCCTGGAGCTTCTTCGGCGGCCATCAGTGGAGCGGCCAGCACGCTGCAAAGGGTCAACAGGGCGAGCGGTGAAAGAAGTTTCATAAAAGCTCCATGTGAAAAAGCGATCGGGTCGATGTGGCGATGGGGTGTTTGAGCCCGGCGGCACCATTGGGTTCCCGGGTTGGCGGGCATCGCCGGCCGCTAAAAACCGTCAATCCCCGCAACACGTAATGTTTCACTCAAGGCCAGGACCTGCGGGTCGCGGAAAAATGCGCTCAATTGCGCTGCGCGTCCCGGGCCGATGCCGGCTTCTGCCTGCCATTGTTCGATATTTCGTTGTGCCAGTTCCTGCCATGAATCGGCGAGCCGCGCCTGGCCGGTCGGCGGTAAACCCAGGGCTTTGAGCCAGCGAGCGAAAGGGCGTTGTCGGGCACTATTGAAGCTGTTCAAAAGACGAGCGCTGCTGCGTTCGCCGAAGCCGTCAATGTTAGCAAGCTCTTGAGCATCGAGGGTCAACCAATCCAGCAGGCCATTCAGGCGGCCTGTTTCGAAAAGTTTCTCCCAAGTGCCAGGACCGACATGGGGCAGGGCCAGTCCCTGCTTGCCGCTGAGCCAGGTCAGTCGGGCGAGGAATTGGCTTTCGCACCCCGGTGTCGGCTGCCAGCAACTCAAATGATGAAAGTCCTCCGCCAGCGGTACGCTCAATTCAGCGCGTTGGGTGCTGCGCAGCATGACACCGTCAAGCCTGGGAATGGTCAGGCCTGCCAGGCTGATGGCGACCTGGTCTCCGGGCCGGATATCCAGCGTCTCCCAGCGTTGCAACGAGCTCACACTGACTCGCTTGATCTGCCGGTCATCGAGCATTACCGGTGTCAATTCCAGTACCGGGGTGATTCGTCCGGTCCGTCCAATCTTGAAATGGACTTTGCGCACCTCGGCCAGGGCCTGGGCAAAAGGGTATTTCCAGGCGACGCTCCAATAAGGCGGTTTAGCCTGCCAGCGCTCGGCGGGTGGGCGCTGATCCTGGCGCAGGACGATGCCATCACTGGTGAAGGGCAGGGGCGAGCGATACCAGTGATCGCGCCAGCGTTCAGCGTCGGCAAATACCTTGATCGAGTGACTGTAAGCTGCGGTGATCGGAAAGCCCAACTCATCCAGGGCTGCGACGCGGGCGGGCAAACTGGCCGGGCCTTGGGGCCAGTCCCAGACAAACAGGCCGATCCCGGCGGCTTGCTCAGTGCTTAACTTTTTGCGAGCCATCAAGCCGGCCACTGTGGCGCGTGCATTGAGGCTGCCGGCACGGGCCTGTACGTGGTCGGTCAGGCGCCAATAGAGTTCACCTTGCAGCAGCAGGTCCAGCGGTTGTGGCAATTGTTGGGGGATGGCGGCGATCTGGCGCGCCGAAGCCGTCCAGTCCTGGCCATTTATCCCGTCACCGCGGCTTATTGCTTGAATTAGCAGGCCTTTGCGGTAGATCAGCGTCACCGCCACGCCGTCGATCTTGGGCTGAACCCAGACATCGCTTCGTCCTTTTAGCCAGGCTTCGACGGCGCGACCATCGTGGAGTTTTCCCAGGCCTGTGTGGGCGATGGGATGAGGCATCGTGCCGCCCGCGGTACGTAGCGGTTCCGCGGTTTGGTCCAGGTCGAAGCATGTGCGCCATTCGGTCAATCGCGCACGGGACTGATCATAGAGTTCATCAGCGACCAATGAACGGCCGCCCCGGTGATAGCTGTCGTCCCAGAGGTCGATTTGTTTCTGCAGTGACGTGATTTCGTCCAGGGCGCGTGCGGGTGGCCAGTCGGGGCATTCGGCAGCGTTTGAACTCAGGCAAAGAAAGGTCAGGAAAAAACAGAAAAACAGGCGCAGAAGCATCGTGAGCGTCCTTGCTCAGGGAGAGTGCTTTCAAGGTTAGTCAGCATTCGGGTGTCGGTAGCGAGGATGTTTTTCGGTGTGTTTCGAGAGGCAGGAAGATCAAGAGATCGCAGCCTCGTTCCACTCGACAGCTCCTACACATATCCCTGTAGGAGCTGTCGAGTGGAACGAGGCTGCGATCTTTCGACTTTCGCGCAATAAAAAGCCCCGCACGGCGAGCCGTGCAGGGCTTTTGGTACCGCCGGGGAAGTCTTACAGGCCGGCAGCAGCGCGCAAGGAATCGGCGCGGTCGGTCTTTTCCCAGGTGAAGGTGGTGAAAGTGTCTTCGCCCACAGTCTTGGTTGCCGGGGTACGACCGAAGTGGCCGTACGCAGCGGTTTCCTGGTACATCGGGTGCAGCAGGTCGAGCATGGTGGTGATTGCATATGGACGCAGGTCGAACACTTCGCGAACCAGTTTGACGATTTTGTCGTCGCTGATCTTGCCGGTGCCGAAGGTGTTCAACGAGATCGAAGTCGGCTGAGCAACACCAATTGCGTAGGAAACCTGAATCTCGCAACGCTCGGCCAGGCCGGCTGCCACGATGTTCTTCGCCACGTAACGACCCGCGTAGGCGGCCGAACGGTCAACCTTCGATGGATCCTTACCGGAGAACGCGCCGCCGCCGTGACGGGCCATGCCGCCGTAGCTGTCGACGATGATCTTGCGACCGGTCAGGCCGCAGTCGCCAACCGGGCCACCGATGATGAACTGGCCAGTCGGGTTGATGTGGAACTGGGTGTCTTTGGACAGCAGCTCGGCAGGCAGTACGTGCTTGACGATCAGCTCCATCACGCCTTCGCGCAAGTCTTTGTAGGACACGTCAGGATTGTGCTGGGTCGACAGTACAACGGCGTCGATACCGACAACCTTGCCGCCGTCGTAACGGCAAGTCACTTGCGACTTGGCATCCGGGCGCAGCCAAGGCAGCAGGCCGGATTTACGGGCTTCGGCCTGGCGCTGAACCAGCTGGTGCGAGAAGGTGATCGGTGCTGGCATCAGCACGTCGGTTTCGTTGCTGGCGTAGCCGAACATCAGGCCCTGATCGCCGGCGCCTTGATCTTCAGGCTTGGCACGGTCGACACCCTGGTTGATGTCAGGGGACTGCTTGCCAATGATGTTCATCACGCCGCAAGTGGCGCCGTCGAAGCCGACATCGGAGCTGTTGTAGCCGATGTCCAGAATGACGTTACGCACGATCTCTTCCAGGTCGACCCAGGCCGACGTGGTGACTTCACCTGCGATGATTGCCACGCCGGTTTTTACCAGGGTCTCGACCGCTACACGGGCGAACTTGTCTTCAGCAATGATGGCGTCCAGCACCGCATCGGAAATCTGGTCGGCGATTTTGTCCGGATGTCCTTCGGACACGGACTCGGAGGTGAAGAGGGAGTATTCGCTCATCTCGATTTTTTCCTGAATTTACCGATGGTGAGTGTCGCCAGCCGGTCGCTGAAAATGGCGGACCTGGATCTGGAAACCATTACGTAAGCCTACATAGAGGCTTTCCCCGGGAACGAGTCCCGCAGCGGTGGCCCAACGGGCCAAATCGTCCTGTTCAAACCCCAACCATAGATCACCGCAGGCCTCCCTGGCCCAACTCTGGTTGTGGCTACATAACTCTGTCACGAGCAGGCTACCGCCCGGTTGCAGCAAGTCGGCCATGTGCTTGAGTGCTTCGGCCGGCGCGGCGAAATGGTGCAGCACCATGTTCAGTACAACGCAGTCAGCCTTGAGGCGGACACCGTTCAATGCATCGGCCAGTTGCAGGCTGACGTTAGCCAGCGTTTCACGTTCGCAAACCTGGCGCGCCAGTTCGAGCATCGCCGGGCTGTTGTCCAGCGCCGTGACCTGGGTGAAGCGGCGCGCCAGTTCCGGCAAAAATGCGCCGTCGCCGGGGCCGACTTCGATGGCCGTGGCGCCTTCGTTGAAACTCAGCTTGTCGAGTAATGCCACCACGCTTTCGCGGTATTGCGGCAGACCGGCGATCAAGTCTTGCTGGGCGCGAAACTTCTCCGCGACCCGTGAGAAAAAGTCCTGGCTGGCCGCCGCACGTTGCCCATGGACCTGAGCGATCCGCGACTGCACCTCGGCAGGCAGGGTCAGGTTGTCCACTTCTTCCAGTAGCGCGGCATGCAGCTTGCCACCCAGCAGGTCGGTGTGGGGCAGGGCGCGACGGTAGAAAATCGCGTTGCCTTCACGACGAGTCGCCACCAGGCCGGCCTGGGCCAATACCTTGAGGTGATGACTCATGCCGGACTGGCCGATGCCAAAGATCTGCGCCAGCTCCAGTACGCCAAACGAATCGTTGGCCAGCGCGCGCAATACATTCAGCCGCAGAGGATCGCCGCCGGCCTTGCACAGGGCCGCCAGCTCATCGCAATCGTCATGTCGAATGGAAGGCGCACGTGAATTCATAAGGCCAGCAGTCTAGTGACGGTCAGAAAACACCGCAAGAGCAATATCAAAAAGTTTTGATATTGCTCGATAGATGGCACTTCTCGGGGAAAGGGTCACTCTACAAATCGTCAGCGGAAAGGTTTCACCAGGCGAATGCGACTTTATCCACCGGAAAAACGCCTTCAGATGACTATCTGTCATTGCCCCGAGGCGGGTGGGTGAGGGAAAATGCTCGCCTTTTTTCCGTTTCGTTTTATTCACTCTCGATTCAATATCCGCAGGAGAACAGCGATGCCCAGCCGTCGTGAGCGTGCCAACGCCATTCGTGCCCTCAGCATGGATGCCGTGCAAAAAGCCAACAGCGGCCATCCCGGTGCCCCTATGGGTATGGCGGATATCGCCGAAGTACTTTGGCGTGACTACCTGAAGCACAACCCGAGCAATCCATCGTTCGCCGACCGTGACCGCTTCGTGCTGTCCAACGGTCACGGCTCGATGTTGATCTACTCGCTGCTGCACCTGACCGGCTACGATCTGTCGATCGAAGACCTGAAGAACTTCCGCCAGCTGCACAGCCGCACTCCGGGTCACCCGGAATTCGGCTACACCCCGGGCGTTGAAACCACCACCGGTCCATTGGGCCAAGGCCTGGCCAACGCCGTTGGTTTTGCCCTGGCAGAAAAAGTCCTGGCGGCGCAGTTCAACCGTCCGGGCCACAATGTTGTCGACCACCACACCTACGTGTTCCTGGGTGATGGCTGCATGATGGAAGGCATTTCCCACGAAGTCGGCTCCCTGGCCGGTACTTTGGGCCTGGGCAAACTGATCGCCTTCTACGATGACAACGGCATCTCCATCGACGGCGAAGTCGAAGGCTGGTTCACCGACGACACGCCTAAGCGTTTCGAAGCTTATAACTGGCTGGTGATCCGTAACGTTGACGGTCACGATCCTGAAGAAATCAAGATCGCGATCGAAACTGCGCGCAAAAGCGATCGACCAACCCTGATCTGCTGCAAGACCACCATCGGTTTCGGTTCGCCGAACAAGCAAGGCAAGGAAGACTGCCACGGCGCCCCACTGGGTGACGCGGAAATCGCTCTGACCCGTGCTGCGCTGAAATGGAACTACGGTCCGTTCGAAATCCCGGCCGACATCTATGCCGAATGGGACGCCAAGGAAACCGGTCGCGCGGCCGAAGCCGAATGGGATCAGCGCTTCGCTGCCTACTCTGCAGCGTTCCCTGAATTGGCCAACGAGCTGATTCGTCGTCTGAGCGGCGAACTGCCGGAAGACTTCGCTGAAAAAGCCTCGGCTTATATTGCTGAAGTCGCTGCCAAAGGCGAAACCATCGCCAGCCGTAAAGCCAGCCAGAACGCATTGAATGCCTACGGCCCGCTGCTGCCTGAACTGCTGGGCGGCTCCGCTGACCTGGCCGGTTCCAACCTGACCCTGTGGAAAGGTTGCAAAGGTGTTACGGCTGAAGACGCCAGCGGCAACTACATGTACTACGGCGTTCGCGAATTCGGCATGAGCGCGATCATGAACGGCGTGACCCTGCACGGCGGTCTGGTGCCTTACGGCGCGACCTTCCTGATGTTCATGGAATACGCCCGCAACGCAGTGCGTATGGCCTCGCTGATGAAGCAGCGTGTCGTGTTCGTCTACACCCACGACTCCATCGGTCTGGGCGAAGACGGCCCGACTCACCAGCCGATCGAGCAACTGACCAGCTTGCGCAGCACGCCGAACCTCGACACCTGGCGCCCAGCCGATGCCGTTGAATCGGCGGTGTGCTGGAAAATGGCCCTGGAACGCAAGGACGGCCCTTCGGCGCTGATTTTCTCGCGTCAGAACCTGCAGCATCAAACCCGCAATGCGTTCCAGATCGCCGACATCGCCCGTGGCGGTTACGTGTTGAAGGACTGCGACGGCGAGCCTGAGCTGATCCTGATCTCTACCGGTTCCGAAGTCGGTCTGGCGGTTCAGGCTTACGACAAGCTGACCGAACAGGGTCGCAAGGTGCGTGTAGTTTCGATGCCTTGCACCAGCGTGTTCGATGCTCAGGATGCCGGCTACAAGCAAGCGGTTCTGCCGTTGCAGGTCAGTGCCCGTATCGCGATCGAAGCCGCCCACGCGGACTACTGGTACAAGTACGTGGGCCTGGAAGGCCGCGTGATCGGCATGACCACCTACGGCGAGTCGGCGCCTGCGCCAGCCTTGTTCGAAGAGTTCGGCTTCACCCTGGAAAACATCCTGGGTCAGGCTGAAGAGCTGCTGGAAGACTGATCCAGAAGTTGTTTTGTCTGGACTGCCGTCTTCGCGAGCAAGTCGAATCGTCGCACCGCCGCTCCCACAGGGAAATGCATTCCAATGTGGGAGCGGCGGTGCGACGGTTCGACTTGCTCGCGAAAGCGATAGTCCGGGCAACGCTGCAATAACGGATTCACCACGGTAATCGAGAACCCCATGCCTCAACCGCGTCCTTACAAAGTTGCACTCAACGGCTACGGCCGGATTGGTCGTTGCGTCTTGCGTGCGTTGTTTGAGCGAGGCGAGAAGGCCGGGTTTGAAATTGTTGCGATCAACGATCTGGCTGACATGGCCAGCATCGAATACCTGACACGCTTCGACTCCACTCACGGGCGTTTTCCCGGCGAAGTGAAGGTCGACGGCGATTGTCTGCATATTAATGGCGACTGCGTGAAGGTCCTGCGCAGTGCCACCCCCGAAGGCATCGATTGGGCGTCGTTGGGCGTCGATCTGGTGCTGGAGTGCTCCGGCGCTTACCACACCCGTGAAGACGGCCAGCGTTTCTTGGATGCCGGTGCGCCGCGTGTGTTGTTTTCCCAGCCGATGGCCAGCGAGGCGGATGTCGACGCCACCATCGTCTACGGCGTGAACCAGGATTGCCTGACCGGTGATGAGTTGCTGGTGTCCAACGCGTCCTGCACCACCAACTGCGGCGTGCCGCTGTTGCGCCTGCTGGATCAGGCCATTGGTCTGGAATACGTGTCGATCACCACCATTCACTCGGCGATGAATGATCAGCCGGTGATCGACGCCTATCATCACGAAGACTTGCGCCGCACCCGTTCGGCGTTTCAGTCAGTGATTCCGGTGTCCACTGGTCTGGCGCGTGGCATCGAACGCCTGTTACCGGAACTTGCCGGGAGAATTCAGGCCAAAGCCGTGCGGGTGCCGACGGTTAACGTGTCTTGCCTCGACATTACGATGCAGACCGTGAGCGACACCGACGCCACCGAGGTCAACCGGATTTTGCGCGAGGCCGCCACTGCTGGCCCGCTCAAAGGCCTTCTGGCCTACACCGAGTTGCCTCACGCCAGTTGTGATTTCAACCATGACCCACATTCGGCCATCGTCGATGCCAGTCAGACTCGAGTTTCCGGCCCACGGCTGGTGAACATCCTGGCCTGGTTTGACAACGAATGGGGTTTTGCCAATCGAATGCTGGACGTTGCAGAGCACTATCTGCAAACAGCTATTTCCACAAAACAGTAATCCAGGAATTGCGACCCATGACCGTGTTGAAGATGACCGACCTCGATCTGCAAGGTAAGCGCGTACTGATCCGCGAAGACCTCAACGTCCCAGTCAAGGACGGTGTTGTCACCAGCGATGCGCGAATCCTGGCCTCGCTGCCGACCATCAAGCTGGCCCTGGAAAAAGGCGCGGCCGTGATGGTCTGCTCGCACCTTGGCCGTCCGACCGAAGGCGAGTTCTCGGCTGAGAACAGCCTCAAGCCAGTCGCTGACTACCTGAGCAAGGCTCTGGGGCGTGAAGTGCCGCTGGTGGCCGATTACCTGGGCGGCGTTGACGTGAAGGCCGGCGACATCGTGCTGTTCGAAAACGTGCGCTTCAACAAAGGCGAGAAAAAGAACGCTGACGAACTGGCCCAGCAATACGCCGCCCTGTGCGACGTGTTCGTGATGGACGCCTTCGGCACCGCTCACCGCGCCGAGGGTTCGACCCATGGCGTGGCCAAGTTCGCCAAAGTCGCGGCCGCTGGCCCGTTGCTGGCCGCCGAACTGGACGCACTGGGCAAAGCCCTGGGCGCCCCGGCTCAGCCAATGGCTGCCATTGTTGCCGGCTCCAAGGTCTCGACCAAACTCGACGTGCTGAACAGCCTGAGCCAGATCTGCAACCAGCTGATCGTCGGCGGCGGCATTGCCAACACCTTCCTGGCGGCTGCCGGTCACCCGGTCGGCAAGTCCCTGTACGAGCCGGACCTGCTGGACACCGCTCGCGCCATCGCCGCCAAGGTCAGCGTGCCGCTGCCGGTTGACGTCGTGGTTGCCAAGGAATTCGCTGAAAGCGCCACCGCTACCGTCAAGCTGATCGCTGATGTGGCCGCAGACGACATGATTCTGGACATCGGCCCACAGACCGCGGCGAATTTCGCCGAGCTGCTGAAGTCGTCCAAGACCATCCTGTGGAACGGCCCGGTGGGCGTGTTCGAATTCGACCAGTTCGGTAACGGCACCAAAGTGCTGGCCCAGGCCATCGCCGAAAGCTCGGCATTCTCCATCGCTGGCGGCGGCGACACCCTGGCCGCCATCGATAAATATGGCGTTGCCGATCAGATCTCCTACATTTCTACCGGTGGCGGCGCGTTCCTCGAGTTCGTCGAAGGCAAGGTGCTGCCGGCCGTTGAGGTCCTGGAAAGCCGGGCCAAGGCCTGAGGCCGCCCATTTGACCAGGCAAAGGAGTGTTCAGATGGTCAAAACATTAGCGTTGTTGATTATCGCGGGATCGTTGGCAGCTTGCGGGAGTAACCCGAAAGCTCCGAAGGTGCCCGAGACGCCTGAACAGGACAAAGGCTGTTACCAGGCCGACTGGCAGGCCGAAACCAACCCGGTGATCAACAAGCGTTCCGGGCCTGATGGCCTGGACAAATACGAGACACAGACCCCGGCCAAGGAACATGGTTGCCCTTGAAAGGTCTGACACTTTACTCAGGGCTGGCGGCGTGCGCCGTCAGTCGAGGAACATGGATGAAAGGTTTTATCGCCGTTACGGCGCTGGCTCTGCTGGCAGGTTGCTCCAATTTGAACCTGTTCAAGCCTGCCGAATCGACGGACAGCTGGACCACCTGGACCTGCGACAGTCAGGCCAAGGTGCTTTGGCGCTACACCGACGACAGCCGCAAGGAAGTCGACGTCCGCCTGGGCGGTGCCGATCAGGTCTACCGCTTGAAGCATGAGCCGGGCGCCGAAGGTTCGCTGTACAGCAATGACATGCTGGCGTTTCACATAAAAGGTGAGGAAGGCCTGGTGTACTGGGTCGCCACCAATGATTTGATCGGCCGCGGTTGCAAAGCGCAGTAACGCCGCAAGATTGAGGCAACACCGAATTGGCAGGCCGGGCTGACCCCCGATCTGCAATAACTTGAATAGCCGCCGCCGCTACGGCAGGCTGGCACGATTAACGACCCTCAACCGGGAGATACACACACAATGGCACTTATCAGCATGCGCCAGATGCTGGACCACGCAGCCGAGTTCGGCTACGGCGTTCCAGCCTTCAACGTCAACAACCTTGAGCAGATGCGCGCCATCATGGAAGCCGCTGACAAGACTGACTCCCCGGTGATCGTCCAGGCTTCGGCCGGTGCTCGCAAATACGCCGGCGCACCGTTCCTGCGTCACCTGATCCTGGCGGCAATCGAAGAATTCCCGCACATCCCGGTGTGCATGCACCAGGACCACGGCACCAGCCCTGACGTCTGCCAGCGCTCCATCCAACTGGGCTTCAGCTCGGTGATGATGGACGGTTCCCTGGGCGAAGACGGCAAGACCCCGACCGACTACGACTACAACATCCGCGTCACCCAACAAACTGTAGCCCTGGCTCACGCCTGCGGCGTATCGGTAGAAGGCGAGCTGGGCTGCCTGGGTTCGCTGGAAACCGGCATGGCCGGTGAAGAAGACGGCATCGGCGCCGAAGGCGTTCTGGATCACAGCCAAATGCTGACCGACCCGGAAGAAGCCGCTGACTTCGTCAAACGCACCCAGGTCGACGCCCTGGCCATCGCCATCGGCACCAGCCACGGCGCGTACAAGTTCACCAAGCCGCCTACCGGCGACGTGCTGGCCATCGACCGCATCAAAGAAATCCACAAACGCATCCCGAACACCCACCTGGTGATGCACGGTTCGTCTTCGGTTCCGCAAGACTGGCTGGCGATCATCAACCAGTACGGTGGCGACATCAAAGAAACCTACGGCGTACCGGTTGAAGAAATCGTCGAAGGCATCAAGCACGGCGTGCGCAAGGTCAACATCGACACCGACCTGCGCCTGGCATCCACCGGTGCGATGCGTCGCCTGATGGCCACCAACCCGAGCGAGTTTGATCCGCGTAAATTCTTCGGCGCGACTGTTACTGCCATGCGTGATGTGTGTATCGCACGTTATGAAGCGTTTGGTACGGCGGGTAATGCTTCGAAGATCAAGCCGATCTCGTTGGAAGCGATGTACCAGCGTTATTTGAAGGGTGAGTTGAACGCTAAGGTTAACTAAGCCTTTGGTGTTTGAATCGCATTAAAAAACCCGCCGAGAGGCGGGTTTTTTATGGTCGGAGATTTTTACGCGGCGCAGCTAATGCTCGGCGAATCAATGTCACCTATAACGGACATTTTTAAGGATCGAGGCAGAAAAGTCCGATATGGGTGACATCCATCTTATTTTAGCGGTTCGATTTCTCGTCAAACCCACGTTGCTCAATCACCCGAAACACATCGCTCACATCCTGGACCATGATCCGGGCGATGTTGGTGACGGTGTTGATGTCGTTCTCGGCATAGTCCGGCAGGCTGGTGCAGGCCATGAGGTTCAGATATTTGAGGACGGCGTTGAGGCGTTCGCTGACGCAGTTGTGGAGTTCGCGTAGCGGGGCGTCGCTGTCGATGAGCAGGACGGGGTAGTCGGTGGCGAATTGGGACATGGGGGTGAAGCGGCGGGGCGGATTGTTCATTGTCATAAGTAAATCTTCCTTGTACCTAAAAGGAGAGTTACTCGTACCGTAAGGGCTGCGAAACCCTGTCGCCAACGATGTCAGCGACAGGTCAACTTTAGGCAGCGATTCGGGTGACCGCAACCGGGCTGTAGGGCGCCGTCCCGGTCAACTGGCGAGACTGTTTGGTCTCGTTCGGTGGCGTAGCGGCAATAGAACCGGGCGATGTGGTGTGTCTGAGGAAATTGGGGGGAGGGTTTTGGGGACGCTTCGCATCCCAACGGGGGCAAGCTCCCTCGCCACGGTCGGAGTGGTCCTACGAGATTTGCGGACGCCAGGATTTTGTAGCAGCTGTGGAGCCTGCGAGGCTGCGTTCGGCTGCGTAGCAGTCGTAAATCAGACAACGCATTTATTCGGTTAGACCGGGTTCTGCGGGCTTGCGAGGACTTCGTCCTCGGACGCAGCCTCGCAGGCTCGGCAGCTGCTACAGAGATCGAGTTGTTCTTGGGAGCGTTATTTGTCGTGATCAATATCCAGCTTGCTGAACGTCACTTGCCCGCCTTCGCTGGTGTACCCGGTGTGGTCCTGCACATACACGCCGGCCTTGAAGTACAGCGGTTTGACGCTCCAGGTCTTGCTGATGTCGGTGTCCCACTGGTAGCCCGCCGCACTGATGCCCAGCGCGCCGCGCGGGCTCAGGTGGATGAGGTAGGAAAACTCCCGATCCAGTTTCACCCCGGTAGCAATGGTGATTATTCGTGCGCTATCGTCATCAGGGTGCATACGAACCTTGGCGACGATGTTGCCCGACTGTGTGCTGGTCGAGTACTGATACTCGAGCTTCACCATCGGTTTCTGGCTTTCATAGGCGTGGATCTGGCCGATGACGATCTTGCCCGAGCTCGGTACCTGGTTCACCGCCAGGGTGGCTCGCAGGGTATTGTCGGCGTCCGGGTAGAGCCAGTTTTTCAGGGTGCCATTGCTGTAGGTTTCGCGAAGTTCGGTGCGGGCATACTTTGCGTTTTCAGTTTTGGAGCCGGTGACCGGGGCCCAGAAAAACAAGGTGCCGGTGTCGGAGTGGAAGTATTGATCCTTGAAGCCATCCACCAGTTTTGACGTTTCAACGGTGTACGGCGGATTGCCGACGGGAACGCTGAGGTTCCAGGTTGCGAGATCGATCATAGACAAAAGCTTCCACGGATTTTTTGCTGCACGCACGTTCCAGAAGCTCTGGCACGCGCCTTGGGGGCAATCCTTATAATCGCAGAAGTTCAATTTGTTAATGCGTAAATGACAAACGGGTGACGTCAAAATCCTGTTAAAAGGCCATCTTTCCCGGTTTTAGGGGGCTGTGGCGCTGACCGTTAGTCGGCAAATGGACGCTTTGGTTAAATGATGGCGTACTGATAGCTTCTGCTTTTGCGGAACCCGGTCTAGAGTGAAGGCTTAGTATTTGTCCGGTTTTCACGAGAAACCGGCCTGACGTCCCGCATAAGAGAAGCAGCATGGAATGCGCGCAACCCACGCCAGCTGAAGGCAACTCAATTCTTTTAATCGTTGATGATTACCCTGAAAACCTGATCAGCATGCGCGCGTTGTTGCAGCGCCAGGACTGGCAGGTCATGACCGCCGCCTCGGGCTTCGAGGCGCTCAGTCTGTTACTCGAACACGATGTCGACCTGGTGCTGCTGGATGTGCAGATGCCGGGCATGGACGGTTTTGAAGTGGCACGCCTGATGCGCGGTAGCCAACGAACCCGCCTCACACCGATCATTTTCCTTACCGCCAACGAACAGTCCCAGGACGCCGTGATCAAGGGCTATGCCAGTGGTGCGGTGGATTACCTGTTCAAACCGTTCGACCCGCAAATTCTCAAGCCCAAAGTCCAGGCGCTGCTCGAGCATCAGCGCAATCGCCGTGCGTTACAGCGCCTGAGCCACGATCTGGAGGTCGCGCGCGCGTTTAATGCCTCGGTGCTCGACAATGCCGCCGAAGGCATCCTGGTGGTCGGTGAGGACGGTCTGATCCGCTTTGCCAATCCGGCGATGTCGCGGCTGCTCAATGCCACGGTGCAAGACCTGCAAGGCAAAGAATTCCTGGATTTCCTGCAAAATCCGCACATCCCGATCTGGGCTGACTCCGAGCTGTTAGCCGGTTACAAACGCGGCGAAACCCTGCGACTGCACGATGCATTGCTGCGTACGGCGCCCGGTCAACAGGTGCCCGTGGCGCTGTCCTGCGCACCGTTGCCCAGCGAACAACATGCGATGGTGGTGACGGTGCTGGACATGTCGGTGGTGCGCCATCTGCATCAGCAACTGGAGTTTCAGGCCGTCACTGACCCATTGACCGGGCTGCTCAATCGTCGCGGCTTTTACCAGACGGCGGAAAACCTGCTGCTGCGTGGCGACCGCTCCGATAGCGCCTGGGTGCTGCTGTATCTGGACCTCGATGGCTTCAAACGGGTCAACGATTCCCTCGGTCACGATGCCGGCGACCGGGTGCTGCGTTGGGTGTCCGAGCAGTTGAAGGCCTGTTTGCGGCCCTTCGACATTCTGGCGCGCATGGGCGGTGATGAGTTCACCGCGTTGCTGGATCTGGAGTTCCCCGAGCAAGCGGCAAAAATCGCCGAGAAGCTGATTGAGCGGGTGTCGATCTGTCAGCAGATCGATGGTCTGGATATCGCGTTGGGCGCCAGTATCGGCATTGCGACGTACCCGGATTGCGGTTCCAATCTCGACGGTTTGTTGCGCGCATCTGACATCGCCATGTACGAAGCCAAGCGCGCCGGCCGTCAGCAATATCGTTTCTACGATCACGAAATGAACGGCCGGGCGCGCTCGCGGTTGATGCTCGAAGAAAGTGTGCGCGCGGCGATCGAGAACCGTGATTTCAATTTGGTGTATCAACCTCAGGTGGCCATTGCCAGCGGGCAGATTCGCGGGTTCGAAGCGCTGATCCGTTGGCAGCACCCGAGCGTCGGCGATGTACCACCGGGGCTGTTTTTGCCATTGCTGGAAGAGGCGCGGTTGATCAGTCACCTGGGCAGCTGGATCTATCAACAAGGGGCGAGCCAGCGAAAAGCCTGGGAAACCTTGTTTGCTGACGACCTGGTGCTGGGCGTCAGTTTGAGCAGTACGCAATTCGGCATGCCCAATCTGGTCACCGAGTTGCGCCAGGTACTGGAGCGCCATGGTTTGCAGGCGCGCCATCTGGAAGTCGAGGTCACAGAAGAGGCCTTGATGCAAAACCCCGAGGAAACCCGTAAACAGCTGCGCCTGCTGCGTAATCTGGGGGTGCGAGTGGCCCTGGATGACTTTGGTTGCGGGCCGTGTTCGCTGTCTCATCTGCGGGATCTGGAGTTGGACACGCTCAAGTTCGACCGGCATTTGATTGCCCGGCTACTGGAGTCCTCACGCGATGCGGCGCTGGTGCGCAATGTGATCGAGCTGTGCAAGGAGTACGGGATGCTGGTGATTGCCGAGGGGGTGGAAACCGTTGCGCAATATCGGTGGCTGCAAGCCAATGGTTGCGAGTATGTGCAAGGGTTTCTGGTCGCACGGCCGATGATGGCCGAGGACGTCGGCGACTTTGTGCAGCCGTTCGACTGGAACACGCTGACCGGCTGAATTCGCTACACTGGCGACCTTTTCGTGAATCGTGTTGCCGCCCCAATGACCGCGTTGAAATACCTCCAGGCCTATCCTGCAGCGCTGCAGGACCAAGTGCGTCAGCTGATCGCCGACGGTCGGCTGGGCGACTACCTGAGCCAGCGTTACCCGGAAAAACACCGGGTACAGAGCGACAAGGCGTTGTACACCTATACGCTGGACCTCAAGCAGGAATACCTGCGTAACGCCCCGGCCATCGATAAGGTGTTGTTCGACAACCGCCTCGACCTGACCCACCGCGCCCTCGGATTGCACACCGCGATATCGCGGGTGCAGGGCGGCAAGCTCAAGGCCAAGAAAGAAATTCGTGTTGCTTCGTTGTTCAAGGAGGCGCCAGCCGAGTTTCTGAAAATGATCGTGGTGCATGAACTGGCGCACTTCAAAGAGTCGGATCACAACAAGGCGTTCTACAAGCTTTGCGAACACATGTTGCCGGGGTATCACCAGGTGGAGTTCGATGTGCGGGTGTACCTGACGTGGCGGGATATGCAATAGAGATCAAAATATCGCAACCGGGAGTGTTTAGATGGATGTAAGCAAGACCAAGAGCAGCTTCTATCGTCGGTTGTACGTGGCGTACCTGATTGATAGCGGGTTGGCCAGTAGCGTCCCGGCGCTGACCGAAGTGACCGGCATGCCCCGGCGCACGGCTCAGGACACCATCGCAGCGTTGGCGGATCTGGACATTATTTGCGAGTTCCAGCAGGAAGAAGGGGCGCGCAATCATGCCGGGCGCTATCGGATTCGCGAGTGGGGGGCGATAGATCGGGGGTGGATCGAGCGTAATCTTCGGCAGATCAAAGCGGTGCTGGAGTATCCCTGATTGTTGGGTTCGCTTTAGATCGACCCCTCACCCCAGCCCTCCCGAAACGTCGGACCGCCCCAATGGGGAGAGGGGGAAAGGGAGCAGATCTTCAAGCCTTTCGAATCCTGAGTTCGACTCGGTAGTTCAAGTCGCCAATTTTCTACATAACACATCGGTCAGTCCCCTCGCCCCTTGGGGAGAGGGTTAGGGTGAGGGGGGGATTCCAGAGCCTGTCGCAAGTCTCAAACCCGGCGCATCCCGATATGCGGAATGTCATCCTCGAGAAATTCCTCGCCCGCCACCACAAACCCGTACCGCCCGTAATACCCCTGCAAATGTGCCTGGGCCGAGAGATAGATCGGTACTTCAGGCCAGCGCTTTTCAGCCTGTTTCAACGCCTGTGCCATCAACTCATGCCCAAGCCCGGTACCGCGCGCTTGAGGGGCAATGATCACCCGCCCGATGACCACGTCGCCACCCTGTAACTCCGGGTCGAGCAACCGCAAGTACGCCACCAGCCGATCCCCGTCCCAAGCCATTAAATGGCAGGTGTCACCTTCCAGATCCTGGCCGTCGACGTCCTGATAGACGCATTTCTGCTCAACGACAAACACCTCTGCACGAAGCTGCAGAATGGCGTACAGCTGCTCTTTGCCCAGATCGCTGTGGTGTTTGCAGACCCAATCGATTGTCATCTTCACACTCCTTGAACATCGTCGCTCCGATACTAAGCGCCCAGGCGAAAGATGTCTGTATGGCAGAGAAATCTGTGACAAAGGCCAAAATGCCATCATTCATTTCGCGCGGTCTTGTCTTGTTTGTGTAATCTGGGATGAAGCGCTGTGCAATGACTTCGATGAGCTAATGTGAGTACCTGGGTTTGGCAGTACGGGGGCCTTGGAGTTTTGGCTGAAAACACGTCGGGCGTCCCGCCCGCTAAGGATTTTCTAGCATGCCGCGATTGCATCGAGCCTTTGCTTTGATTGGATTGCTGTTGCTGACTCAAAGCGCGACAGCGGAAAAGCTGCGATTGGTAGCCGATGCCTGGCCACCCTTTACCGACTCCACGTTGGTCAACGGTGGGTTGGCCACGGACATCGTCAGCACAGCACTGGCCCGGGCCGGTTATGCCAGTGACTTTGAACAAGTGCCTTGGGCGCGCGCCTTGCTGGGGGTTGGCGAGGGTCGATACGACGTGTTGGTCAACGCCTGGTACACCGACGATCGTACGAAGCTTGGCCAGTTTTCCGGCGAATACTTGCTCAATCGAGTGCGCTTTCTCAAGCGCAAAGACACGCCCATCGAATACAACAACCTGCAACAACTGCATACCTACCCGATAGCGGTGGTGCGCGGTTATGCCTATTCGCCGGAGTTCGATGACGACGAGTCGCTGCAGAAAGTCCCGGTGCACAGCTTTTCCATGGCGGTGCGCATGGTCGTCGCCGACCGGGTCAAGTTGACGCTGGAAGACGAATACGTCGCGCGTTACTACCTGGCTCGGGAATCATCCAAGGTGCGCAATGCCGTGGAGTTTTTGCCCAAGCCATTGAGCGAGAACAGCCTGCACATCCTGGTCAGCCTGAAGAACCCCCTGCATGAACAGATCGTCGCCGGTTTCGACCGCGAGATCGCGGCAATGAAAGTGGATGGCAGTTATCAGCGGTTGATGGAACAACACGGGATGTGAGTTTTGTGGTGTGGCTGATGGCCTCTTCGCGAGCAGGCCCGCTCAGCCGCCGCACATCTCAATCCTCACTCGTTTCCTTGATGAGGTGCGCCGCCAACGTCCGCAATGGCCCAAGCTGACGGCAGATCAACGCCAACTGCGTCTGCACCAGCCGTTGGCCTTCATCGATTTCGTCCGGCATCTGTTCAAGCGTGTTGGCCAGTGCCTCTTCCTCATCGCTTTGAATCGCAATCGGCAGTTTGCTCGACAAGCCTTGGGCAATTTCATCGATGCTGGCGGCCAGTTTCACGCCGGCGCCGTCGATCAAATGCTCGCGCACGTCGGGCGGTAGCTGGGTTTCCCGGTGTGCGCCCAGTCCGGACAAATAACTGAGCAAGGTGTGCGACAGCACCAGGAAGCGGAACCCGACATCCGCTTCCTTACGGAAATGCCCCGGTTCCATCAGCATGTTGGCGAGCGTCGTCGACAGTGCCGCGTCGGCGTTGTGCGCATTGCGTCGGGCCAGGCGATATGCCAGGTCGTCGCTTTTGCCGGCGGCGTATTGCTGCATGATCTGGCGCAGGTAAATGCTGTTGCAGGTCAGGGTGTTGGCCAGCACTTTGTTCAGGCGTCGGCCCTGCCAGTCCGGCAGGAACAGGAACACCGCCAGCCCGGCGATCAGGCTGCCGAGCAAGGTATCGAACAGCCGCGGCAGAAACAGCCCGTAACCATCCCCGACCTGGTTGAAGCAGAAGAGCACCATCAAGGTGATCGCGGCCGTCGCCAAGGTGTAGCGGGTGGTGCGGTTGATAAAGAACACCACCCCGGCAGCGATCGCAAAGCATGACTGGACCAAGGGATTCGGAAACAGATCGAACAGCGCCCAGGCCACGGTCAGGCCGATGGCGGTGCCGATGATCCGCTGGCCGAGTTTGCGGCGGGTGGCGCCGTAGTTCGGTTGGCAGACAAACAGCGTGGTGAGGATGATCCAGTAACCCTGAGACGGGTGGATCAAATGCACCATCCCGTAGCCGATGCTCAAGGCCAGGGGCAAACGCAGTGCGTGACGGAACAGCAATGACGTCGGTGTCAGCTGCGTGCGCAACCGAATCCACACATCTTTGAGGCTACGGGGCGAACGGTCGAGCAGGCTGCTGTCGGTGGCGTCGGCCAAGGCGTCGGGGTTGCTGGCATCGCTGAGCAAACGATCGAGTGTGCCGAGGTTGGCCGCCAATGCCCGCAACGAACGCAGCAATCCGCGCCACGCCGGGTTGCTCTGAATGCGCAGGTGCTCGAGGGAGGCGTGCAGGTCGCTCAGGGCTTCGGCGAAGCTCGCGTCATAGATGAATGGCTGGCGCATCTGGATCGACTCGGCCAGCGCCCGGCAGGCCTTGCCTTGTTGGCGCAGCAAGCGCTGGCAGCGGAACATCACATCGCTGTGAAAGAAGGCATCTGCCAGGGCGTTGTAAGGGTAGTGCGAGGAACTGGCGCGCTCGTGGATGTCCTGAGCGAGGAAGTACAGCTTCAGGTAACGGCTGAGTTTCGAGCCCGGTCGACCATTGCCGACCCGGTGCAGGATGATTTCCTTGGCGGCGTTCAGCGCCGCCACGACACGACCGTTTTGCTGCGCCAGTTCCAGTCGACGCGCTTCCACGTCCATCTGCCGGATCGGCTCGAACAGCGACGATTTCAGCTTCAGGTAGTAACCCAACTCGCGGAACAACCGCGCCAGGCTTTGCTGCACCGGCTGATTGGAAAACATCGCCTGCCACAGCACCGAGAGCAAACCGTACCAGGCCGCACCGGCCACCAGCAGCACCGGCTCATGCCAGAAATCGGTGACTGCACCGCCGCGCTGGTCCACGCCGATCATGGTGTAGACCGACAGAATCAACGTCGCCGACGCAATCGCGCCATAGCGTTCACCCAAGGCGCCGAGCATGGTCAGGCCGAAACTGGCCAGGGCCAGGGCGATGACAAAGACGACGGGATAGGGGAAGAGCAACTCGACGGAGAGGGCGGCGACGCTGAAGCACACCAGCGTCACGGCCAGTGCGTTAAGGCGGCCTTGCCAACTGTCGTCGGTCTCGGCCAGGGCGCTGGCGATGATCCCGAGGAACAGCGGGATCAGCAGCCCCATTTCATCCTTGTACCAACACAGCGCCATGCTGCCGGTCAGGGCGATGAATACCCGCACGCTGTAGCTGAATTTATCCAGCGCCCAGAGGCGACGCAGAGACTGACTAAAAGGGGTCGATGACATGAAGTGCGAGGGCCTTCCGAGGCAATGACGCTAAATTGAGCCAGTAATGACGCCGACGCAATGGCGCCGATCACATCTGACAGCAAAATCTGTTCCTTCCCTGGCGAACATCACCTTGAAATGAAATCCCCTGTAGGAGCTGTCGAGTGAAACGAGGCTGCGATCTTTTGATCTTGTTTTTAAAAAGCAAAGTCAAAAGATCGCAGCCTCGTTTCACTCGACAGCTCCTACACAGCTCCTACATGCGGGGAGGGATGCGGGTCAGACGTACTGCGCAGCAGCGTAGCCGGAGGCCCAGGCCCACTGGAAGTTGAAACCACCCAGATGCCCGGTGACGTCGAGCACTTCTCCGATGAAATACAGGCCGGGGCTTTTCAGCGATTCCATGGTCTTGGACGACACCTCGTTGGTATCGACGCCGCCCAATGTCACTTCAGCGGTGCGATAGCCTTCAGTGCCGGCCGGAACCACTTTCCAGCTCGCCAGTTTTTCGGCGAGGTCGGCAATTTCCGCGTGGGTGTACTGCTTCATCGGTTTGGAGACGAACCAGTTGTCTGCCAGCAGGCTGGCCATCTTCTTGGTGAAGATTTCCCCGAGCAGGGTTTTCAGCTCGCTGTTCGGCCGTTCGGCTTGCTGCTGTTGCAGCCAGGTCGGCACGTCATGGTCCGGCATCAGATTGATCTCTACCGTGTCACCGGATTCCCAGAACGAAGAGATCTGCAAAATCGCCGGACCACTGAGGCCGCGGTGGGTAAACAGGATGTTCTCGCGGAAACTCTGGTCATTGCAGCTCACCAGGCAATCCACCGACGTACCGGACAGTTCGGTGCAAAGCTCCTTGAGCTGATCGGTGATGGTGAACGGCACCAGCCCGGCGCGGGTCGGCAGCAAGTCATGGCCGAACTGCTTGGCCACCTGATAGCCGAAACCGGTCGCACCCAGCGTCGGGATCGACAAGCCGCCAGTGGCGATCACTAACGATTCGCAGGTGATCTGATCGAGGGTGGTTTGCAGCAGGTAGCCGCTTTCCATTTTCTCGATGTGCTGGATCGAGGTGTCCAGGTGCAGGCTGACGCCGACCTGATCGCACTCGTTGAGCAGCATTTCAAGGATGTCGCTGGATTTGTTATCGCAGAACAACTGGCCGAGTTTTTTCTCGTGATACGGCACACCGTGTTTGGCGACCATGCCGATGAAATCCCACTGGGTGTAGCGGGCCAGGGCGGATTTACAGAAGTGTTCGTTCTGCGAGAGGAAATTGCTCGGTTCGGTATACATGTTGGTGAAATTGCAGCGGCCACCGCCCGACATCAGGATTTTCTTGCCGGCCTTGTTCGCATGGTCGAGCAACATCACCTTGCGCCCGCGCCCGGCGGCGGTCAGCGCACACATCAAACCTGCGGCGCCAGCGCCAATGATCACGACTTCGGTAGAGCGCAAAACGGTGTCCTCTTAATGTGTCACCACAAAACAAACTGTGGGAGCGAGCCTGCTCGCGAAAGCGGTGTGTCAGTCAGCCTATAGGCCGACTGACAAATTGCATTCGCGAGCAGGCTCGCTCCCACAGGGGGAGTTGCGTTGTTCTTACAGGATACGCACGCGCAACGAACGGCCTTTGATCTTGCCGTCATTCAGGCGCTGCAACGCTTGCTTGGCGATTCCGCGTTCCACAGCCACATAAGCCTGGAAGTCGAAAATCGCGATCTTGCCAACCTGAGCGCCCGGAATACCCGCATCGCCCGTCAGTGCGCCAAGAATGTCGCCCGGACGCACCTTGTCTTTACGGCCAGCGCCGATGACCAGCGTACTCATCACCGGCAGCAGCGGTGCGCCGCCCTGGGATTTGAGGTTGTCCAGCTGATCCCAGCTCAACGGCGACTTCTGCAGTAGCTCGATGGCTTGGGCGCGGTGCGCTTCGGACGGTGCGACCAGGCTGATCGCAATCCCTTTCTCACCGGCGCGACCGGTACGGCCAACACGGTGGATGTGGATTTCCGAATCACGGGCCAGTTCGACGTTGATCACCATGTCCAGCGCATCGATGTCCAGACCGCGAGCGGCGACGTCAGTGGCGACCAGCACCGAGGTACTGCGGTTGGCGAACATGGCCAGTACCTGGTCACGGTCACGCTGTTCCAGATCGCCATGCAGGCCGACGGCGGAGATGCCTTTGGAGGACAGGTGGTCGACGGTTTCCTGAACCTGCTGCTTGGTGAAGCAGAAGGCGACACAGGATGCCGGACGATGATGCGCGAGGACTTTGACCACGGCGTCCATGCGCTCTTCCGGGGAAATCTCGTAGAAGCGCTGCTCGATCTGCGTGTCGTCGTGGAACGCCTCGGCCTTCACGATCTGAGGGTTGCGCATGAACTTCGCGGCCAACTGCTTGATGCCCGTCGGGTACGTGGCGGAGAACAGCAGGGTCTGGCGACGCTCCGGGCACTGGGCAATGATTTCTTCGATGGAATCGTAGAAACCCATGTCGAGCATGCGGTCGGCTTCGTCGAGGATCAGCGTGTTCAGGCCATGGAGAATCAGCGAACCCTTGCGCAGGTGCTGCTGAAGGCGACCCGGGGTACCGACGATGATGTGCGCGCCATGCTCCAGAGAGCCGATCTGCGGGCCGAAGGACACGCCGCCACACAAGGTCAGGATCTTGATGTTGTCTTCGGCGCGGGCCAGACGACGGAGTTCCTTGGCGACCTGGTCAGCCAGCTCACGTGTCGGGCAAATGACCAGCGCCTGGCAACCGAAGAAGCGCGGATTGATCGGGTTCAGCAGGCCGATACCGAAGGCGGCGGTCTTGCCGCTGCCGGTCTTGGCCTGGGCGATCAGGTCCATCCCCTTGAGGATCACCGGCAAGCTTTGCGCCTGGATCGGCGTCATCTCGGCATAACCCAAAGAGTCGAGGTTAGCCAGCATGGCGGCGGACAGCGGCAAAGTATTAAAAGCGGTGGCGATGGTGGTCACGGGACTGGCCTGCAAAACAAAATGTCGCGCAGTGTACCAGCCCGGTGGCCATTCGCCCTAAGGCTCTATGTGCTCTTCCGGACGCTTGACGCGCCGTCCGTCTTCCTTTGAGAGCTGAGAAAAGATCGTTGCGGCCAGCATCGCCATAATTCCGACCGTTACAAAGGTCAGCTGGAACGCGCCCAAAACCGTGTCCACGCCGTCGTTGCCGATCTCCGCCGTGAAGCCGCCGAGCAAGGCGCCTGCGCAAGCAACACCCAGGCTCAGGGACAATTGCGCGACCACCGACAGCAAGCTGTTGCCGCTGCTGGCGCTGGCGTCGTCGAGGTCGATCAGGGTTACGGTGTTCATTGCGGTGAACTGCAAGGAGTTGATCGCCCCCAGAATCGATAGCATCACCAACAGCAGCCAGTACGGCGTTTGCTCGCTGACCAGCCCCATGCTCGCCAACATCAGCCCCAACGCCAACGTATTGCCGGTCAGCACGATGCGATAGCCCAAACGTTCGATCAGCGGTCGCGCCACCGACTTGGCGACCATCGCTGCCGCCGCCAGCGGCAGCATGCTCATCCCGGCCTGGGACGGCGAGTAACCCAGCGCCACTTGCAGCAGCAACGGCACGAGGAATGGCAGGGCGCCGCTGCCCAGTCGGGCGAACAGGTTGCCGAGGATGCCCACGGCAAACGTCCGGGTCTTGAACAACGATGGTGCGAACAGAGGATTTTCGATGTGCCCGGCCCGCAACCAATACGCCGCCAGACAGGCCATGCCGGCGAACAGCAGCAGCATCACGCGCAAGTGCGGCAGGTGCAGCTCGCCGAGGCCTTCCATGGCGATGGTGATCAGCACCATCGCCGCGCCGAACAGTAAAAACCCCAGGCTATCGAAGCGGGTGCGTTCGGTGCCGCGCAGGTCGGGGATAAATCTCCACACCGCGTAACAACCGACGGCGCCCACCGGCAGGTTGATCAGGAAGATCCAGTGCCAGGTCAGGTATTCCACCATCCAGCCGCCCATGGTCGGGCCGATCAACGGGCCGAGCAATCCGGGAATGGTGATGAAACCCATGATTCGCACCAGCTCCGATCGAGGGTAGGCACGCAGCACCACCAACCGCCCGACCGGCAACATCAGCGCGCCGCCCAGGCCCTGAATCACTCGTGCGCCAATCAACAGGCTCAGGGTGCTCGACAGTGCGCAGAGCAACGAGCCGAGGCTGAACAGCAGGATCGCGCTGAAGAAGATTTTCTTGGTACCGAAACGGTCGGCGATCCAGCCCGAGGCGGGGATCAGCAAGGCGACGGTGAGCATGTAGGCGATGATCACGCCCTGCATGCGCAACGGGTCTTCGGCCAAGTCACGGGCCATGGCGGGCAGGGCGGTGTTGAGGATGGTCCCGTCGAGGGATTGCATGAAGAACGCGATGGCGACGACCCACGGCACCCAGCGGGCGGTGACAGCGTCGAGAGGCGGGCGGTTGGGCATGGGACCTCTTGTGGGTGTGATTCAGGGAGTCCGCGGTGACTTCATCGCGAGCAAGCTCGCTCCCACAGGATGTTCGCTGTCCATGTGGGAGCGAGCCTGCTCGCGAAGCTTTTTACAGGGTCAGCGTGAGTTTGCTGATCATAGCGCCCGGCAACAACGCCGAAGCGGTGGCCCGCTGGCTGTAGGTGCTGGCCGACAACATCAGCTCGCGCTCTTCAGTCAATGCTTCCAGCTGCGATCCCAGCAAACTGTAGGCACTGTCATCAAACCGCATCGTACTCACTGGCGCCTGAATCTCGCCGTTCTCAACCCAGAAGGTCGCAAACCGCGTCATGCCGGTCAGGCGTGCCGCCGGCTGATCGGAGTAGTTCAGGTACCAGAGGTTGCTGATGTACAAGCCCGTGCCCAATTGCTTGAGAATCTCTGCATCAGGCAACGTGCCGGCGGCCATGTTCACTGCGCTTGGCATTTCACCACCGCTGGCGCCGTTGGCGGTCAGGCCGTACTCGGCTGCACTGCGCGAACTGACCATCTGCGCGCCAGCCTTGCCGTTGACGATCAACCCCAGATCGCTGCGCGGATAACCTTCGCCGGAAAATGCGGGGCTCAACGAACCGCTGACCTTTTCATCGACCGACACCAACGGGCTGAACGCACTGTCGCCCGCGTAAAGCTTCTGCAGCGGACTGTTTTTGCTGGCAATCGACTGCGCCGAGAAACCGCCCCAGCCCAGCATGTCCATGATTTCTCCCAGAGCTGCCGGTGCCAGATAGGCGCGGTACTGACCCGGCGCCAGGGTGTGTTGCGGTCTGCCGAGAAACGCCAATTGCTCGCGCGCCTGCGCAAAGCGCCTGGCAAACCCTTCGCTGTTCCAGTCGTGCCCGGCGTAACTGGCTTTCACCGCTTGGCCGTTTTCATGGACCAGACTGAAATCGAAGTTGAAGCTGTTGGCCTGATGCCAGCCGAACGCGCCCGAAGAACTGGCGAAACCACGACTGATCGGGCCGGCGGCGTAGAAACCCACCAGGTCCAGCCCTTCGGCGGCCAGGGTGATTTCAGCGACCACCTGCTCGGTGTCCGGCAGCGGGTGATCTTGAACATTCTTGCTCTGCCAACCGTTGTGGTTGAGCAGCAGGTACGGATCCTGCGGCAGCAGCGGCAAGGTTTCGCGCAACTGTTGCAGACCCTCGGCCAGACGCTGAACGTCGACTTCCGCATCACCGGAAAGGGTGATGTTCAGGTCGGCGTGGCGCCCCTCGTTGATCAGTTTGAACCCGACGCTCGCCTGTTGCACCTGCCCGGCTTGACGCACCTTGGCGTGGTTGAAACGCACGAAGGCCGACGATTCCGCGGCGTAACTGAGGGTGAATTGTTCCGGCTCGTGAATCGCGTCGCGCAGCCAGTTGACCAAGGCCTTGAACGCATCGGCCTGACTTTTTGAAGTACTCATCAGGCATCTCCCCCAAACACATCCACATTGCTGAACACACAGGCCGGCGACGCATGGCCGACACGGATCACCTGATTCGGTTCGCCCTTGCCGCAGTTCGGTGTGCCCAGGACCTTGACGGAGTTGGCATCGCCAACAGCGCTGAGGCTTTTCCAGAACTGCGCGGAAATCGCCCGGTAGTTGGGGTTCTTCACCACGCCTTTGAGTTCGCCGTTTTCGATCAACTGAGCCCATTCGCAGCCGAACTGGAATTTGTTGCGGGCATCGTCGATGGACCAGGACCGGTTGGTGCTCATCAAAATGCCGTGCTCGATGTTGCCGATCATCTGCTCCAGCGGTTGATCGCCGGCCTCGATGTTCAGGTTGGCCATGCGGTCGATAGGCGGACGGTTCCAGCTGCAGGCGCGGCTGTTGGCAACGCCTTCCATGCCGGCACGGAATTGCGACAGTGCACCGCCCAATGGGCGCAGCAGCAAGCCTTCTTTAATCAGGAATTGTTTGCTCGCGGCAGTACCGTCGTCGTCATGGCCATAGCTGGCTAGCTGCTCGGGAATGTCCGGGTCGAAGGTCACGTTGAGCAGTTTGGAGCCGTATTGCAGGCTGCCGAAGTCTTCTGCCTTGACGAAACTGGTGCCGGCGTAATTGCGCTCGTCACCGAGGATGCGGTCCAGTTCCAGCGGGTGACCGATGGATTCGTGGATCTGCAGCATCATCTGGTCCGGCATCAACAGCAGGTCACGCGGGCCTTTCGGGGTGTTCGGCGCCAGCAGCAATTGCAGCACCTGATCGGCGATTTTCGGACCGGCGCCGACCAGGCCGCAGCGGCTGATCACATCGAAGCCGCCTTGTTGGCCGAAATTTTCGCGGCCCAGGGTGCGGGTCTGGCTGTCATTGCCGTCGTAGGCGGTGACGTCCACGCTCGGGTAGACGAAACGCTGGGCCTGGCGCAGTTCGGCGCCGGCGCTGTTGAGGTAAATCTGCTCGACGTTAGTGATGCCGATGCTCACCTGCCAATTCACCAGTCGCTCGTCCTTGGGCACGGACGCGGATTCGGCGCCGAGCAGTTGGTAGCAATCGCTCAGGGATGGGAAGGGCTGGTCCAGGTTCGGCGAAAAGTAGTCGGCGCGGTCGCTGGAGACGGCTTGCTCGCGCAGGTCGAGCAGGGCGTGGGGCTTGAGTCGGCGGGCTTGCTGCTCGGCTCGCTCCAGCGCGGCTTGCAGGCCGGATTGCGACAGGTCATTGGTCGCGGCGTAGGCTTCGACGCCGTTGACCCGAACGGTCAGCATCGCGCCTTCGTCACGGCTCAGGCTCGGAGGTTCGGCGACATTCTTGCGCACCGACAGGTACTGGCCGGACTCGCGCACATAACGCAACGAAAAGAATTCAGCGCCCGTGCGCAAGGCAGCGAAGCGCTGCTTGAGCTGGGGATGGAAATCGAACATTCGGGAACCTCCTTGGTATGGAGTGGCGGTGTATCGATGTTGCGAGGGGGGGGGAACGTTTGCGTGGCGCTAGATTAGGCCTGCGCGGGGGGTAGGATCAAGCGCGGAGCGGTGTAGGAAAGGATTACTTGGTGGGGCAGGGAGAGGTGTGTTGTCGCGGCGGGCCCCATCGCGAGCAAGCTCGCTCCCACAGGGATTGGGGTTGATCACAAATCTGCAATCCAACCAAAAAACCTGTGGGAGCGGGCTTGCTCGCGAAGGCAGCACCGCGGTGTTAAGACTTACTGAGCGGTCAGGCTCACATCACGCAACGGCTTGCCTTTCACCGGAGCATCACCCGCCACGAAGTAAGCAGCCTTGCTACGAGGCAATGGCTTGCGGCCACGGATCTTGTCGGCGATTTTCTCGGCGATCATGATCGTCGGCGCGTTCAGGTTGCCGGTGGTGATGATCGGCATGATCGAGGCATCGACCACACGCAGGCTCTGCATGCCGTGCACACGACCTTCAGCGTCAACCACCGCCATTTCGTCGGTGCCCATCTTGCACGAGCAGGACGGGTGGAACGCGGTTTCGGCGTGTTCGCGGATGAACTTGTCGAGCTGCTCATCGCTTTGCACGTCAATGCCCGGGCTGATTTCGCGGCCACGGAAAGCGTCCAGTGCAGGCTGTTGCATGATTTCACGGGTCAGGCGGATGCCGTCGCGGAATTCCTGCCAGTCCTGCTCGGTGGCCATGTAGTTGAACAGGATGCTCGGGTACTCGCGCGGATCCTTGGACTTGGCCTGGATGCGACCACGGCTCGGCGAACGCATGGAGCCCATGTGCGCCTGGAAACCGTGTTCTTTCACACCGTTGCTGCCGTTGTAGTTAATCGCGACCGGCAGGAAGTGGTACTGGATGTTCGGCCAATCGAATTCCGGACGGGTACGGATGAAACCGCCGGCTTCGAACTGGTTGCTGGCGCCGATGCCGGTGCCTTTGAACAGCCACTCGGCACCGATGGCCGGTTGGTTGTGCAGCAGCAGCGAGGGGTACAGCGAGACCGGTTGGGTGCAAGCGTATTGCAGGTACAACTCGAGGTGATCCTGCAGGTTTTCACCAACGCCCGGCAGGTCGTGGACCACCGGGATGTCGAGTTTTTTCAGCAGCTCGGCCGGACCGACGCCGGAGCGTTGCAGGATCTGCGGCGAAGCGATGGCGCCGGAGCACAGCAGCACTTCTTTGCGGGCGCGGGCTTCAACGCGCTCTTCAGCGGCGCCGATCAAGTAACGCACGCCGACCGCACGCTTGCCTTCGAACAGGATCTTGTCGGTCAGGGCGTGGGTGACGATGGTCAGGGTCGAGCGCTTCTTGGCGATGTCCAGGTAACCGCGAGCGGTGCTGGCGCGACGGCCGTTCGGCGTCACGGTACGGTCCATCGGACCGAAACCTTCCTGTTGGTAACCGTTCAGGTCTTCGGTGCGCGGGTAACCGGCTTGCACGCCGGCTTCAACCATCGCGTGGAACAGCGGGTTGTTGCCGGCTTTCGGCGTGGTCACGCTGACCGGGCCGTCGCCACCGTGGTAGTCGTTCGGGCCGATGTCACGGGTTTCAGCCTTGCGGAAATACGGCAGACAGTTCAGGTAGTCCCAGTCTTCAAGACCTGGCAGTTTGGCCCAGTTGTCGTAGTCCATCGCGTTGCCGCGGATGTAGCACATGCCGTTGATTAGCGAGGAACCACCCAGGCCCTTGCCGCGACCGCATTCCATCCGGCGACCGTCCATGTGTGGCTCTGGATCGGTTTCGTAGGCCCAGTTGTAGCGACGACCTTGCAGCGGGAATGCCAAAGCAGCCGGCATTTGCGTGCGGAAATCCATACGGTAGTCCGGGCCGCCTGCTTCGAGCAGCAGGACGGTGACGCCTTCGTCTTCAGTCAGACGGGTCGCCAGGGTGTTACCGGCCGAGCCGGCACCGATGATGATGTAATCGAATTCTTGGGACATTGAATGCACCCTCTTTGAAGTTGGTCAGGTCAGGCCTGACGAGTGCTGCGCACTCGATCGCCAGCAGGCTGGCTCCCACATTGGAATGCGTACTCCTGTGGGAGCCAGCCTGCTGGCGATGACGGCCTCGCAGGCGAAGCGGATATCGCCTTAGAAAACCGAGGCGTAATCGCCCAGTTCGACCTGTACCGATTTGATGCGTGTGAAGTTGTTCAGCGAGCTGATGCCGTTCTCACGACCCACGCCCGACTGCTTGTAGCCGCCAACCGGCATCTTGGCGTCGGATTCGCCCCAGGCGTTGATCCAGCAGATACCGGCTTCCAGTTGATGGATCACGCGGTGAGCGCGGTTCAGGTCTTTGGTGACAACACCAGCCGCCAGACCGAACTCGGTGTCGTTGGCGCGACGGATCACTTCTTCTTCGGTTTCGTAGGTCAGGATGCTCATCACCGGGCCGAAGATTTCTTCGCGCACGATGGTCATCTCATCGGTGCAGTCGGTGAACACGGTCGGTGCCACGAACGCGCCTTTGGCGAATTCGCCTTCGGTCAGACGGCTGCCGCCGCACAGCACGCGAGCGCCTTCTTCCTTACCTTTGGCGATGTAACCCAGCACGCTTTCCATGTGGGCGAAGCTGACCAGTGGGCCGAAGTTGGTGTTCTCGTCTTCCGGGTTGCCGACGCGGATGCGCGCAACGCGTTCAACGATCTTGGCTTCGAAAGCGGCTTTCAGGTGGCTCGGCACGAACACGCGAGTGCCGTTGGTGCAGACCTGACCGGAGCTGTAGAAGTTGGCCATCATGGCGGTGTCGGCGGCGCGATCGAGGTCGGCGTCGTCGAAAATGATCAGCGGGGATTTGCCGCCCAATTCCATGGTCACGTCTTTCAGCGACGAAGCAGAGGCGCTGGCCATGACCTTCTTGCCGGTGTCGGTGCCGCCGGTGAAGGAGATTTTTTCGATGCGTGGGTGCTCGGTCAGCCAGGTACCGACTTCACGGCCGCTGCCGGTCAGCACGTTGAACACGCCAGCCGGAACGCCGGCTTCGGTGTAGATCTCGGCCAGTTTCAGCGTGGTCAGGGAAGTGACTTCGCTTGGCTTGAAGATCATCGCGTTACCGGCCGCCAGGGCAGGTGCGGATTTCCACAGGGCGATCTGGATCGGGTAGTTCCACGCGCCGATACCGGCCACAACGCCCAGCGGCTCGCGACGGGTGTAGACGAACGAAGTGGTGCGCAGTGGAATCTGCTCGCCTTCGATGGCCGGAACCAGACCTGCGTAGTACTCCAGCACATCAGCGCCGGTGACGATGTCGACGTACTTGGTTTCGGAGAACGACTTGCCGGTGTCCAGGGTTTCCAGGGCAGCCAGTTCATCGTTGCGCTCGCGCAGGATGTCGACGGCACGACGCAGGATGCGCGAACGCTCCATGGCGGTCATCGCGGCCCAGATTTTCTGGCCCTTTTCGGCGCTGACGACAGCGCGCTCAACGTCTTCCTTTGTCGCACGTTGTACGGTTGCGAGGACTTCACCGTTAGCCGGGTTGATGGCTTCGAAAGTGGCGTCGCTGCTGGCGTCACTGTAGCCGCCATCGATGTAGAGTTTTTGCAGTTCGAAACGGGCCATATAGTCCTCGCAAGAGCATAAGTTGGTTGGCGGTAACCACTGGGCGTGCCTTATAGCTTGGGCAACGCTGGTCAGTGGCGGTTCAGGTGCTGAGCGGTTCTGTGTGCTCTAACTCACCTGCTTGGCCAGTTGGAAATCCATGTATTCGTAAGCGATCTGGTGCGCCTGCCCGGTGTCGAAAGCATCTCCCGACAGCGCGCCGCGCAACCACAAACCGTCAATGAGGGCTGCCAGGCCGCGGGCTGCACTGCGCGCTTGATCAAGCGGCAATACACGGCGGAACTGGCAGCACAGGTTGGAATACAGACGGTGATCGTTGATCCGCTGCAACCTGTGCAAAGACGGGTGGTGCATGCTGGTGGCCCAGAAGGCCAGCCAGGTTTTCATTGCCGGGCCATTGACCTGGCTGGCGTCGAAGTTGCCTTCGATAATCACCTGGAGGTGCGCCCGCGGGCTGCTGTCCTCCAGCGCCTGACGGCGCGCGGTGACGTTCTCGCTGAGGACACTCATCAGGTACTGCGCCGTGGCGGCGATCAGGCCATTCTTGTCCTGAAAGTAGTGACTGATGATGCCATTCGAGACACCGGCCAAACGGGCGATCAGCGCAATGCTGGCGTCCCCCATGCCGACCTGATCTACCGCCTGCAACGTGGCTTCGATCAACTGCTGGCGGCGGATGGGTTGCATACCGACCTTGGGCATCTTGCACATCTCCTTAGGCCTTCCGGCGGACGTGAAACGTCTATCGGATTGAAGGCCAGTCTATTTTGTTTTGATTGAACGTTCAATCAACAAAGAATAAGATCTGCGACAATTCGTCGCTGCCTACAGGTTTTTCCTACATGTAGTTGGCGGAAAAACGACATCCGAAAACGCTCGAAACCCACGCGCATTGGCGCTCCCGGGTTTCGGGCTTTTTTCGGGCTGTCTTTATATCACCCGCTGGTCGGCTGCCAACTAAGCGATTGGTCGGGTAACGCGTTGCCTTGTGTTCTTCTCTCGCACTGCCTGGAGCATCTGTGCCATGAGTTCTGCCTCTCTAATAAAGACCCCACCCGAGAAGGTGACGGTCAACGGTTGGGTGTTCTACACCTCTACCGCGTTGATCCTGTTGTTGACCGCCATTCTGATCATCGCCCCGCAAGAGGCTGGCAGATTGCTCGGTATTGCCCAGGCCTGGTTGTCCCGCAGCTTCGGCTGGTACTACATGGTGGTGATCGCCGCCTACCTGGTGTTCGTGGTCGGCCTGGCGTTTTCGTCCTACGGCAAGCTCAAACTGGGCAGCAAGGACGACACCCCGGACTTCAGCTACGGCGCCTGGGCGGGGATGCTGTTCTCGTCGGGTATCGGCATTTCGCTGCTGTACTTCGGTGCTTCGGAGCCGCTGGACCACTACTTCAACCCGCCGGAAGGCGTGGCTGCCAGCAACATGGCCGCCCGTCAGGCCGTTCAGCTGACGTTCCTGCACTGGGGCCTGCATGGCTGGGCAATCTACGCATTGGTCGGCCTGGCCGTTGCTTACTTTGCTTACCGTCATAACCAGCCGCTGGCGTTGCGTTCGGCGCTGTATCCGCTGGTCGGCGAGCGTTGGGTCAAAGGCGCCGCCGGTCATGCGGTAGACGGCTTCGGCATGTTCGTGACCCTGCTGGGTCTGGTGACGAACCTGGGGATTGGTTCGCTGCAAGTGTCGTCGGGGCTGGAAAACCTGTTCGGCATGGAACACAGCAACACCAACCTGCTGATCGTGATCATCGTGATGAGCACCGTGGCGACCATCGCTGCCGTGTCCGGCGTGGAAAACGGCATTCGCCGTCTGTCCAACCTGAACATCGTGCTGTTCAGCGGCCTGCTGATTTTCGTGCTGCTGTTCGGCCCGACCCTGCACCTGCTCAACGGCTTCGTGCAAAACGTCGGCGACTACCTGAACGGCGTGGTGCTGAAGACCTTCGACCTCTATGTGTACGAAGGTGATAGCGAGAAGTCTGACCGCTGGTTGGGCCTGTGGACCCTGTTCTACTGGGCCTGGTGGATTTCCTGGGCCCCATTCGTCGGCATGTTCATCGCGCGTATTTCCCGTGGTCGCACGGTGCGTGAACTGGTGGCCGGCGTGCTGCTGATTCCGCTGGGTTTCACCCTGGCGTGGTTGTCGATCTTCGGTAACTCGGCCCTGGACCTGGTGATGAACCATGGGGCGGTGGAGCTCGGGAAGACGGCGCTCGAACAGCCGTCGATGGCGATTTACCAACTGCTTGAGCACTACCCAGCGTCGAAAATCGTGATCGGCGTGTCGATATTTGTCGGTTTCGTGCTGTTCCTGACCCCGGCGGATTCCGGCGCGGTGATGATGGCCAACCTTTCCTGCAAGGGCGGTAACGTCGACGAAGACGCCCCGCACTGGCTGCGGATCTTCTGGTCGGCGGTGATCACGCTGGTGACCATCGGCCTGCTGTTCGCCGGTAACTTCGAAGCCATGCAAACCATGGTGGTGCTGGCCGGCCTGCCGTTCTCGGTGGTGCTGGTGTTCTTCATGTTTGGCCTGCACAAGGCGATGCGCCAGGACGTGCAGATCGAACAGGAGCAAGCGGAGCTCGCAGCGCGTGGTCGTCGTGGTTTCAGCGAGCGTTTGACGCAGCTGGACTTGCAGCCGAACCAGTCGATTGTTCAACGCTTCATGGACAAGCAAGTCAGCCCGGCGCTGGAAGAGGCTGTGGTGCAATTGCGTGGCAAGGGTCTGGACGTGCAAACGTTGCTGGGCAAGGCCAAGCGTTGCATGGGCCTGCGGATCGAGATGGAAGAGGGCAACCCTTTTGTCTACGAAGTGAGCCTGGACGGCTATCTGGCAGCGGCGAGCGACATGGTTTCGGCTGAAAGTGCTGATGAACCGCGTGCACGTTACTACCGCGCCGAGGTGTACCTGCACAACGGCAGCCAGGACTACGACTTGATGGGCTTCACTTCGGATCAGATCACCCGTGACGTGCTCGATCAGTTTGAAAGCCATCGGCAGCTCCTTGGCCGTGTCTATAGCTGAGTGTTGAACAGGCTTGGTGTTTCAGTCTGAACCACCGCGCCGCCTTCATTCGCGAGCAGGCTCGCTCCCACATTGGAATGCATACCCCTGTGGGAGCGGGCTTGCTCGCGAAGAGGCCATCAGCCGTAAAGCTGCTTGACCCGATATCGCCATAAACAAAAACGCCGCGATCCTCTCGCGGCGTTTTTGTGTGTGTTGCCTTACCCCAGATTCTTGCCGAGCAGTGCGTGATACAGCTCGCTGTCACCCAGAATCCCGACAACCTTGTTGTTGTCGTGCAGCACCAGCTTATTACCCGTCTGATATCGAATCTGCAGCGCGTCGCGCATGCCGATATTCGAATCCACTAGCGTTGGACGACGGCCCAAGCCTTCAACCGCTTGCCCTGGGATCCAGTTCTGCAGGTCCAGGCTTGCGCCGTTCTGGCGTGCGCCTTTGATGGTGTTGCCTTCGGCCAGGTCCAGCCAGGAATCGCCGCCCGGATCGAGGCATACCGAACCGTTGATGCGTTTGCAGTTGTCCAGGGTGCGCATCAGGCTGCGACCGCACAGCACGTTCAGCGGATTGGTGTGGGCGACGAAGGTCCGCACGTAATCGTCCGCAGGGTTCAACACGATCTCTTCCGGCACGCTGTACTGAACAATGCGGCCATCTTTCATGATTGCGATACGGCTGCCGAGCTTCAGGGCTTCATCGAGGTCGTGGCTCACGAACACGATGGTTTTGTTCAGCTTGCTTTGCAGTTCCAGCAGTTCGTCTTGCAGGCCTTGGCGGATCAGCGGGTCAAGGGCCGAGAACGGTTCGTCCATCAGCAGAATGTCGGCGTCCATCGCCAGGGCACGGGCCAGGCCCACGCGTTGTTGCATACCACCGGACAGCTCGTTGGGTTTCTTGTTGCGCCATTGGGTCAGGCCCACCAGCTCAAGCTTGTCATCCACCAGTTTGCGGCGTTCTTTCTCAGGGCGACCCTGCATTTCCAGACCGAAACTGATGTTCTCGCGCACCGTCAACCAAGGCATCAGGGCGAACTTCTGGAACACCATCGCAATGCGCTTGGTGCGCATCATTTTCAGTTCCGCCGGGGTGCAGGAAGCGATGTCGATCTGCTTGCCTTCGTGCTCGACGAACAGTTTGCCGCGGCTGACGGTGTTGAGGCCGTTGATGCAGCGCAGCAAGCTGGACTTGCCGGAGCCGGAAAGGCCCATCAGTACGCAGATTTCACCTTTTTCGACGTCCAGGCTGGCCTTTTCGACCCCAACGATCTGCCCGGTCTTTTTCAGGATCTCGTTACGGGTCATGCCTTGATCCAGCAGCTTGAGCGCCTCGCGTGGATCCTTGGAGAAGATTACGTCGACGTTTTCGAAGCGAATAATGCTCATGCGTCACCCCCTACTTTGGCTTCGGGTTGTTTGCAGATACGGTCGAGCATGATCGCCAGCAGTACGATCGCCAGGCCTGCTTCGAAGCCCAGGGCGATATCAGCAGTGTTCAGTGCGTTGACCACGGGTTTGCCCAGGCCATCGGCGCCCACCAGTGCCGCGATCACCACCATCGACAACGACAGCATGATGCACTGGGTGATACCGGCCGCGATGCTTGGCATGGCGTGGGGCAGTTCGATTCGCGAGAGCAACTGACGTCGCGAGCAGCCAAAGGCCTTGCCAGCGTCCATCAATTCTTCCGGGACATCGCGAATACCCAGGTAAGTCAGGCGGATAGGCGCGGCAATCGCGAACACCACCGTAGAAATCAGACCCGGGACCACACCCAGACCGAAGAGGGTCAGGGTAGGAATGAGGTACACGAAGGTCGGTACGGTCTGCATCAGATCGAGCACCGGACGCATCAGTGTGTAGAACATCGGTTTATGCGCGGCGACGATGCCCAACGGCACGCCGATGATCACGCAGACGAAGGTGGCAAATAGCACCTGTGCGAGAGTTTCCATGGTTTCCTGCCAGTACCCCAGATTGAGGATCAGCAGGAAGGAGGCGATGACAAAAACGGTCAGGCCCCATTTTCGTTGAATGAAGTGTGCCAGTAGCGCGATGAGGCCGATCAATGCCAGCGGGTTGAACCAGGTCAGCGCAAAAGTCACACCGTGGATCATCGTTTCCAGTGACACGGCGATTGCGTCGAAGGTGCTGGCGCCGTGTTGCGTCAACCATTCAACGAAGCCCGCGATGTACTGGCCTAAAGGTATTTTCTGATCAATCAGCATGGTAGTGAACGTCCGCATGCAAGGAAATAAACAGCCCGGGCGAGCGAACTCGCCCGGCGTAAGCGATTACTGCGCGAGCTTGGCTTTCACGGCCTCCAGGCCTGGTTTACCGTCAATGGTGGTCACGCCAGCGAGCCAGGTATCGAGGACCTGTGGATTCTTTTTCAGCCAGGCCTTGGCGGCCGCGTCAGGCTTCATTTTGTCGTCCAGGACGTTGCCCATCAGGGTGCTTTCCATGTTCAGCGTGAACTGCAGGTTTTTCAGCAACTGACCGACGTTGCTGCATTCCTGCGCATAGCCCTTGCGGGTGTTGGTGTAGATGGTTGCCTGACCGAAGTTCGGGCCGAAATAGTCGTCGCCGCCGGTCAGGTACTTCATCTTGAAACGCGTGTTCATCGGGTGTGGTTCCCAGCCCAGGAACACCACGGCGGTGTTGCGGCGCTGGGCGCGATCGACTTGCGAGAGCATGCCTGCCTCGCTGGACTCGACCACCTTGAAGCCGGCGTCTTTCAAGCCGAAGGCGTTCTTGTCGATCATGCTCTGGATCAGGCGGTTGCCGTCGTTGCCTGGTTCGATGCCATAGATCTTGCCGTCGAGTTCTTTCTTGAACTTGGCGATGTCGGCGAAATCTTTCAGACCTTTGTTATACAACTCTTCGGGCACGGCGAGTGTGTATTTTGCGTTTTCCAGGTTGGCGCGCAGGGTGTCCACGGTGCCGGCATCGCGGTAGGCCTTGATGTCGTTTTCCATGGTCGGCATCCAGTTACCCAGGAATACGTCCATGTTCTTGCCGTCGGCCAGGGACTTGTAGGTCACCGGTACGGAAATCATCGTGGTTTTGGTCTTGTAGCCGAGCGCATCGAGAACGACGCTGGTGGTGGCGGTGGTGACGGTAATGTCAGTCCAGCCGACATCGGAGAAGTTTACGGTGCTGCACTGAGCGGGTTCTGCGGCTTGAGCCAGTAACGGCAGACTCAGCATGGCGGCCAACAACAACGACGGGGAACCTTTCATGGATGGACTCCTTGGTGTTTTTTTTGGCAGTGTTCCGACTGGACCACCGCACTTATAGGTTGCGGTTGGATGGCGTTTTGGAGACATCTCTACCACGGCGCCTTGCAATCGAGTCGATACGATCATGTACCAGTGAAAATCTGACGCCTACAGGGTGCGTCGTAACCAGTACAGGGATGGTCGCATCCAGTGTCGGTGACGTCGTTTACAGCTTTTTTCAGCCCCCTTTGACCCTCTGATCCGCAAAAAAACGGCGAAAACGTAGCGTCAAAGCCTCGCGGCGTTGGTGGGCATGAGTGCGTCGGTGTGAGACGTCGAACGACATGACAAAAGCCTGATGATGCGGCCATCTCGGCGGATTGCAGCTTGAGCGTAGCAGCTCCGTCACTGGGCGCTTTTGCGTCTGGAGTTGGCACATCCAGGAGTTCGGCAGTAATGGCTATCAGTGTTTTCGACCTGTTCAAAATCGGCATCGGCCCTTCCAGTTCGCACACCGTGGGGCCTATGCGCGCCGCGGCGTTGTTCGTGCAAGGTTTGCGTGAGCAGGGACTTTTGGAACAAGTACGGCGCGTCGAAGTTCAGCTTTATGGTTCGTTGTCGGCCACCGGCATCGGTCACGGCAGCGACAACGCCGTGATCATGGGCCTGATGGGCGAATGGCCGGACGCGATCGATCCGTCGCAAATCGGCATTCGCATCGAAACCCTTCGTGAAACCCACACGCTGTTGCTCGACGGTCGTTTGTCGGTCCCGTTCATCTGGGCCCGGGACATGCGCCTGATCGACGAGAACCTGCCGTTCCACCCCAACGCCATGACGCTGATCGTCGAAGGCGATGACGGCGAGCTGCATCGCGACACCTACTATTCCATCGGCGGAGGCTTTGTCGTTGATGAGGCACAGGCTTCCAGCGGCGTGGTCGATCTGGACCGCACCGTGCTGCCGTACGATTTCTCCAGCGCCGCCGAACTGCTTAGCCTCTGCAAGCAGCACAACCTGCGCGTTGCAGAGTTGATGATGGCCAACGAGAAGGTCTGGCGCAGCGAAGAGGAAATCCGCGCCGGCCTGATGACACTCTGGCGCGCCATGCAGGATTGCGTGGAGCAAGGCCTCAAGCACGAAGGCATCTTGCCCGGTGGCCTGAATGTGCGTCGTCGCGCGGCCAAACTGCACCGCAGCCTGCAAGAACTGAACAAGCCCAATGTGATCGGCTCGACCTTGAGCGCCATGGAGTGGGTCAACCTGTTCGCCCTGGCGGTCAACGAAGAAAACGCCGCTGGCGGGCGCATGGTTACGGCACCGACCAATGGCGCGGCGGGGATCATTCCGGCGGTGTTGCACTACTTTATGAAGTTCAGCGAGGTGGTGACCGACGCCAACGTGGTCGACTATTTCCTCAGTGCGGCGGCGGTAGGGATTCTGTGCAAGAAGAACGCTTCGATTTCCGGTGCCGAAGTCGGTTGCCAGGGCGAAGTCGGTTCGGCTTGCGCCATGGCGGCCGCCGGACTGGCGGAGATTCTGGGGGCGACACCGGAGCAGCTGTGTAACGCGGCGGAAATCGGTCTGGAACACAACCTCGGCCTGACCTGCGACCCGGTGGGCGGGTTGGTGCAAGTGCCGTGCATCGAGCGCAATGCGATTGCCGCGGTGAAAGCCATCAACGCGGCGCAGATGGCGCTGCGTGGCGACGGTCAGCACTTTATCTCGCTGGATCGGGTGATCCGCACGATGCGTGATACCGGCGCGGACATGCATGACAAATATAAAGAGACATCGCGCGGTGGGTTGGCGGTTAGCGCGGTTGAGTGCTGAGACCGTAGCGACCCCTTCGCGAGCAGGCTCGCTCCCACAGGGAATGCGGTCAACTGTGGGAGCGAGCTTGCTCGCGATAGCGTCAGACCAGTCAAAACTGCGCGCAAAGTGAACACCCGATTCAAAACGCGCCACGTTTTGGCGCGTCGCTTACAGACAAGCGGCTTCACCTGGATCACGGATCCAGGTTGGCCGTTACCGCCTGTCACCTGTGCTTGCGGTGACACTCTCCACCAGGTCGCTGTAGCCCTGTTCCCACAAGTGCTACCGATTTGCTCACGCCCAGCGGGGCAGAGCGCCTCCCGCCGATAATGGCACTTATAACCTCCTGTCTCTGCGAGTCATATTTAGACACATCACGACGTCGTTTTCAGGAGTTATTGAACGGCCATTCAACTTTAGGCATGGCATTTGCTCTGTCATTACAAAGCCCGTCTCCCACGCGAGAACGATGGCAATAACAAGAGCCTCCGCCTGAGGCCATCACCCGCTTTGTGTGAGGAGATACCGCGATGACGACGTTCAACTCCGGGGCCCAACCCCAGAACCGTGCGCCTCAATCCATCGGCTTTCTGCTGCTGGACAATTTCACGCTTATTTCTTTGGCCTCCGCAGTAGAACCCCTGCGTATGGCCAACCAGTTGTCCGGTCGTGAGCTGTATCGCTGGACCACGATCACAGTCGATGGCGGTCAGGTCTGGGCCAGTGATGGCCTGCAGATCACCCCCGATTGCTCCATGCACAAAGCACCCGCCCTGGACACCATCATTGTCTGCGGCGGTATCGGCATCCAGCGCACTGTTACCCGTGAACACGTTTCGTGGCTGCAAAGCCAGGCGCGTCAGTCGCGCCGTCTCGGTGCGGTCTGCACCGGCAGCTGGGCCCTGGCGTGCGCCGGCCTGCTGGATGGTTTCGATTGCAGCGTGCACTGGGAATGCCTGGCCTCGATGCAGGAAGCTTTCCCGCGTGTGGCCATGAGTACCCGTCTGTTCACCCTCGACCGTAACCGTTTCACCAGCTCCGGTGGCACCGCGCCGCTGGACATGATGCTGCACCTGATCAGCCGCGATCATGGCCGTGAACTGTCGGCCGCGATTTCGGAAATGTTTGTCTACGAGCGTATTCGCAACGAGCAGGATCACCAGCGTGTGCCGCTCAAGCACATGCTCGGCACCAACCAGCCGAAGTTGCAGGAAATCGTCGCGCTGATGGAGGCCAACCTGGAAGAGCCGATCGACCTCGACGAACTGGCGGTGTATGTCGCCGTGTCGCGTCGTCAGCTGGAGCGGCTGTTCCAGAAATACCTGCACTGCTCGCCATCGCGTTACTACCTGAAACTGCGCTTGATTCGCGCCCGGCAGCTGCTCAAGCAAACGCCGATGTCGATCATCGAAGTGGCGTCGGTGTGTGGTTTCGTGTCCACGCCGCACTTCTCCAAGTGCTACCGCGAATACTTCGGCATTCCGCCGCGTGACGAGCGCGTAGGTTCCAACACCACGCAACAAGTGGCGATGATGCCGCTGCCGCAAGCACTGGTGCTGTCGCCGTTGTCCGGGCCGTTGTCGGCGTTGAGTCAGGCGCGTAACGAGTCGACGTTTGCCAGCGTAAGGCTCTAAACCGAGGCGCTCCCTTCGCGAGCAAGCCCGCTCCCACATTCGACCGAGTCTCTCAGGGGGAATACGGTCAAATGTGGGAGCGGGCTTGCTCGCGAAGGCGGTTTATCAGGCGCTACGGCTCTGCTGATACTCCGCCAACGCGGGCAACAATTGCTTGTCGATGGCCTGGCGCACGGCCGGCAGGATGGTCGCGCTGCTGGTGTACATCTGCTTGACCATGGTCCGCAGTTCCGTTGCCCGTTCGTTGTTCAAACCTCGTACCGCGCATTCGCAGGCCTGCTCAGCGGTTGCACCAGGGGGCACCGCAAATCCTAACGCCTTGAGCTGGCCCAACAGGTCTTCCTGGTCAATCAAATCGGCGTACATCATGACGCAATCCTTCTTCAGGGAACGGTGTCGTGGATCGATTCTCGTAGGGGTACGGAGTGGCGGCAAGGACGATTTGTCGCAATGGCCGCAATACCTATGAACAGGTCGTTTTCGGCTAACTTGCGCAGAAGGAGAGTGGGCACACTGGGATCAGCTGGCTTCACGAAGGTTTGGTCACCCTCGCGCAACGGCTCCTCAACAGTACCCACCTCTGCCCCGATCCTGTCACGGCTTGATCGGGGTTTTTTTTGCCTGTGAATCAGGGATAGAGGTGGTGTCTGGGCTGACGCCTTCGCAAGCAAGCCCGCTCCCACAGTTGACCGCATTCTCCTGAGAGCACTCGGTCGAATGTGGGAGCGGGCTTGCTCGCGAAGAACGATTACGCGGTTTTAGCGTTGCAACACAAGGATGCGCGACAACAATTCATCACGGTCGACATAGCAACCCTGAAAATGCCGGGCGCCAGTGGCGGGGTCGAAAGCGTTGCGGGCGTGGAGGGTGCGGCGGTTGTCGAAACACCACATTTCACCGGGGTTTAGCCGCGTCATCACGCGGAATCGCGTTTCCCGGGTCATCGCAATAAAGCGGCGGTAGGCGTGATAGAGAGCGGGCATCTGCTCGACCGACGCATCGAACGGACCGCGCAGAAAGTTCGCCATGCGGATTTCCGAAACCTGCCCAAAGGCATCCAGCGCGATGATCGGCGCGAGACGGCGGTAGTCGCTGTGGCGGTCTTTGTTGCGGAACTCCACAGGTATTTCGCAAAGGCTTTTGAACGCCTCGGGATCTTCATCGCGCAAGGCTTCGGCAATGGCAAAACCGTCGACGAAAATACTCTCGCCGCCCTCGGCGTCATTCACCAGGCAATGCAGAAACTGCAGCCCCGGTTGTAACTCCCGGGTCGGCAGGTCGCTGTGCAGCGGCAGGTTGAACGCGGTGTAGGCGTTGCTGTCTGCATCGGCCTTGGATTGCACGTTGAACAGCACGCCAAAATTGCTCTCGCGGATGAAGGAAATCCGCTGGGCGATCAACTTCAACGAGCCCGGTTCGGTGGGCACACCGCGGACCTGGGTCAGGCCGAGATCGCGCACGGCCAGCAGCCATTGCAGCAAGGCTTCGTTGTCGTCCATCAACGCCTGGTAGTCGAATACCGGCAGCTTCAGGTTGCTGTTCCAGAGCTGGCTTTTTGGCTTGGCAGCCCGGCGTTCGGCGCGGGACTCGTCATCGTAGGCGTGAGCCCGTAACCAGCCAGGATCGAAGCGGCTGAGATGGCCGTCCTGCCAATCGACACGCAGGCAGCCTTCGGCATCAATGCTGACGTCCGAGGGCATCAGGTTGTCGGCTACGTCGACGATTTCCAGCACTTGCTCGCGGGTGACGGTGTAGACGCACAGCGGGCACGGGCAGTTGTCCCGCAACCACTGATGATGAAACGGGCTGACACGGTCATCGGCCCACTTCACTTGAATTCGGTCCGCCAGGGTGTGTACGGCGGTCAACGCGCTGATCAACGGGTAGGTACGGAAGTCGGCAAAAGCGGCGGCGGTGTTCAATGGCGATCTCCTTGTTATTTTTTAGGGGGTAACGCGATCACTCGGCCAATGTAGTCGGGGGCGGGAAGGTCGGTTTGCTCGGCGACGATGGCTTGCAGCTTGCTCAAGGTGTCTTCGCTGAAGGGTGCGGAGCGCGGCCCGGCGAGGTCGACGTGCAGCAGCATTTGCTCGTTGCCTGCCAGCTCCTTGTCGTTACCTACCAAATGCAGGCTGTGATAGAGGTGCAGGCGTTTGCTGTCGTGACCGATGATTTGGGTGTGTACTTCGACGTCGGCATCTAGCTTCACTTCGTGCAGGTAATTGAGGTGCAGTTCGAGGGTGAACAGCGAATTGCCGCTGGCTTCGCGGTTGTTGCTGTCCATGCCCAGACGATCCATCAGCGCGTCGGTGGCGTAGCTGAAGATGAGCAGGTAGAAGGCATCGCGCAGGTGGCCGTTGTAGTCGACCCAGTCGGGGATGATTTTGGTTTGATAGGTGGTGAGGGTGGGCATGGTGAGGGATCCAAATGGTGTGGTGACTGGATGGCCTCATCGCGAGCAAGCTCGCTCCCACATTGGTTCTGTGAACGACGCAGATCTAGTGTGGGAGCGAGCCTGCTCGCGATGGGGCCGGCCCTGTTGACTCATTATTCGCTGAAGGCCATCCCATGCTTCTCTTTGGTGGTTTTCACCGCTTCCAGCACCGCCAGCAAGCAATCATCACGATAGCGCTCCAGCGCCGAAATGCTGTGCGTGCCCAACTGATCACTGGTGCCATCCACCACATCATCGATCAACTTGTCGGTCAGCTCCGGTGCCGGCAGATACGTCCACGGCAACTGCAACGCTGGTCCGAATTGCGCCATGAAGTGCCGCATGCCCGCATCGCCACCCGCCAGGGTATACGTCAAGAACGTGCCCATGAACGACCAGCGCAGACCCGCGCCAAAGCGAATCGCATCGTCGATTTCACCGGTGGTCGCCACACCGTCGTTGACCAGGTGCAGCGCCTCACGCCACAGCGCTTCGAGCAAGCGGTCGGCGATAAAACCGGGTACTTCCTTGCGCACATGCAGTGGACGCATGCCCAAGGACTCATAGACTTTCATTGCTGCTTGAACGGCTTCCGGGGCGGTGTTTTTACCGCCAACCACTTCCACCAGCGGCAGCAGATAAACCGGGTTGAACGGGTGCCCGACCACGCAACGTTCCGGGTGTGTCGAACTCTCGTAGAACTCGCTCGGCAACAGGCCGGAAGTACTGGAGCCGATCAAGGCATTGGGCTTGGCCGCCGCGCTGATTTTGCTGTGCAGTTCCAGTTTCAGGTCCAGACGCTCAGGGGCGCTTTCCTGAATGAAATCCGCGTCGCGAACGCATTCTTCAATGGTGGCGACAAAGCGCAGCCGATCTTGCGATGCACCCGGCGCAAGGCCCTGTTTCTCCAAAGCGCCCCAGGCATTGGCGACGCGTTTTCGCAGCGCGGCTTCGGCACCGGGCGCCGGGTCCCAGGCCACCACGTCGAGGCCGTGGGCGAGGGCGCGGGACACCCAACCGCTGCCGATGACACCGCTGCCCAAGGCTGCGAAGGTTTTGATTTCAGTGATAAAAGTCATGGCAATTCCAGAATTTGAAAAGGTCGATTAACCGCGCTTGGTCAGGCCCATTTTTGCCCGGCCTTCAGCCGGGGTCAGAACACGGGCGCCGAGACGGCTGAGGATTTCCGAGGCGCGTTCGACCAGTTGGCCGTTGGTCGCCAGTACGCCCTTGTCCAGCCAGATGTTGTCTTCCAGACCGACCCGCACGTTGCCGCCGAGCAGCACAGCCTGCGCGGCCATCGGCATTTGCATGCGACCGATGCCGAAGCCAGCCCACACCGCATTCGCTGGCAGGTTGTCGACCATGGCTTTCATGGTGGTGGTGTCGGCCGGCGCGCCCCACGGGATGCCCAGGCAGAGTTGGAACAGCGGGTCGTCGAGCAAGCCTTCCTTGATCAACTGCTTGGCGAACCACAGGTGACCGGTGTCGAAGATTTCCAGCTCGGCCTTCACGCCCAGCTCTTGAATGCGTTTGGCGCCAGCGCGTAGCTGGGCCGGGGTGGACACGTAAATGGTGTCGCCGTCGCCGAAGTTCAGGGTGCCGCAATCGAGGGTGCAGATTTCCGGCAGCAGTTCTTCAACGTGAGCCAGACGGGTCAGCGGGCCGACCAGGTCAGTGTTCGGCCCGAACTCCATCGGGTTCTCGCCCGCGCCGATTTCCAGGTCTCCGCCCATGCCGGCGGTGAGGTTGACGATGATGTCGACGTCCGCCTCGCGGATGCGCTCCATCACTTCGCGATACAGCGCGACATCACGGCTGAATTTGCCGGTTTCGGGGTTACGAACGTGGCAGTGAACGACAGTGGCGCCGGCCTTGGCCGCTTCCACGGCGGCCGCGGCGATTTGTTTCGGGGTGACCGGCACGTGTGGGCTCTTGCTGGTCGTGTCGCCAGCACCGGTGAGTGCGCAGGTGATGATGACGTCGTGGTTCATGAGGCGGTTCCTGTTCTTTATGGGAATGGCGGGCGTGATTAGTCGATTCGCAGCCCGGTCGGGCTGCGAGTCGGTGGTTCAATCGGGTTTATTTGGTGGTCAGTTGCAGGTTTTCAGCGGCCGGTTTGCCATCGAAGGTGGTCACGCCTTCGAGCCAGCGTTGCTTGTCTTGCGGGTGATCTTTCAGCCATTGCTTGGCCGACTCGAAAGCGTCCTTGTGATCCAGCAGCGGCTGCATCATCCGGCTCTCGTCTTCGGCGGTGTAGGTCAGGTTGCTCAGCAAGCGACCGATGTTCGGGCATTGCTCGGCGTATTTCGGCGCGGTGACGGTCCAGACCGTGGCCATGCCTTCGTCCGGGCCCAGAGCATCGTCGCTGCCGGTGAGGTACGTCATCTTCACGTTGACGTTCATCGGATGCGGCGCCCAGCCGAAGAACACCACGGCCTCCTTGCGTCGCACGGCGCGATCCACCGCCGCGAGCATGCCGGCCTCGCTGGACTCGACCAACTGGAACTTGCCGAGGCCAAACTGGTTCTTGGCGATCATCGCCTTGATCTGGGTGTTGGCGCCCGAGCCAGGCTCGATGCCGTAGATCTTGCCGCCCAGTTCCTTTTCAAACTTGGCGATGTCGGCAAAGGTTTTCAGGCCCTTGTCGGCGAGGTAAGTCGGTACCGCGAGTGTGGCGCGGGCATCTTTCAGGCTTGGCGCCTCAAGCACCTTGACCTGATTGGCCGAAACGAACGGGGTGATGGTCTGGGTCATCAGCGGGTTCCAGTAGCCCAGGAACAAGTCCAGGCGCTGGTCGCGGATCCCGGCGAAGATGATTTGCTGGGAAGCGCTGGTTTGTTTGGTGTTGTAGCCGAGGCCATCAAGCAGGACTTGGGTCATGGCACTGGTGGCGATCACGTCGGTCCAGTTCACAACGCCCATGCGCACGTTCTGGCATGAAGCAGGTTCGGCCGCCATGACGCTGGCGCTCAGGAAAGCGGTACCGCTGAGTGCAAGAACACAGCTGCTGATCAGTCGTTTCATCTCAGGTTCCTCGGCAGTTCGTTATTGTGGGTCCGGTCGTCTTTGTGCGCCGGTGATGCCAAGTTACGCAGCTTAAGGCCCGTTAAAACGCACTGCGGCGACCAGCTCTTGCACTGCAGCGACCTGCGCTCTTGAATGCCGCCGGCAAGTGGCGTATCAACGTCCACACGCTTCCCGTCCTCTCGCTACCTGCCATCGAGTGCGCTCAATGTCCCAGGACTTCTACTTCATGTTGATGCCGGGTTTCTCGGCCATCGGATTCATCTCGGCCATCGAGCCGCTACGGGTCGCCAATCGCTTTCGTGGCGAGCTCTACCGCTGGCATGTGCTCAGCGCGGACGGCGGGGCGGTATTGGCCAGCAACGGCATGTCGGTCAACGCCGATGCGGCGCTGGAACCGCTGAAGAAAGGCGCAACGCTATTGGTGGTCGCAGGCTTTGAACCGCTGAAATTCGCCACCCCGGCGCTGGAACACTGGTTGCGCCGCCTGGACAACGAAGGCGTGACCCTCGGTGCCATCGACACCGGCAGCTTCATCCTCGCCGAGGCCGGCCTGCTCGACGGCCATCGCCTGACCCTGCACTGGGAAGCCATCGATGCCTTCAAGGAGTCCTATCCACAGCTCAGCGTCACCCAGGAGCTGTTCGAGATCGACCGCCGGCGCATCACCTCCGCCGGCGGCACCGCTTCCATCGACCTGATGCTCGACCTCATCAGCCAGGCCCACGGCCCGGAACTGGCGATCCAGGTCAGCGAACAATTCGTGCTCGGCCGCATCCGCCCGCGCAAAGACCACCAACGCATGGAAGTCGCCACGCGTTATGGCATCAGCAACAAGAAACTGGTGCAGGTAATTGGGGAGATGGAGCAGCACAGCGAACCGCCGCTGAGCACGCTGGAACTGGCGGAATCGATCAAAGTCACCCGTCGTCAGCTGGAACGCCTGTTCCGCCTGCACCTGAATGACACGCCAAGCAATTTCTACCTGCGCTTGCGGTTGGAGAAAGCCCGGCAGTTGTTGCGGCAGACGGATATGAGTGTGCTGGAAGTGAGTATCGCGTGCGGGTTTGAATCGCCGTCGTATTTCACCCGAAGCTATCGGGCGAAGTTTGAGCGGTGCCCGCGGGAAGATCGACGGCGGTTGGGAGATGGCCGGGAGCTGGTCTGAACACAGAAGATCCCCTGTGGTAGCGAGCCTGCTCGCGATAGCGGTGGATCAGTCAATATCAACTTGAATGACGGACCGCTATCGCGAGCAGGCTCGCTCCCACATTTTGATCCGGTTTCGCTTTTACTTCTTCATCAGGGCGGAACACGCCGCTTTGTAAGCTTCATGCTGATACTTGTTCAGCGTCCCCGGCAGCTCAAAGTCGAACTTCTTGTTCTGCGCATTAATCGTCTGTGGCGACAGCAGCGTGACCTCGCAATTTTCCAGCAACTGGAAAACACCCTCGATCTTGAACGTGGTCGGCCCACCGGCGAACTCGCCTTTCTTGCTGCGTTTCTTGATCGCAATCCGGTCGATGGAGTTTTCGCGCACAAACGACGCCACCTGAGCGGCAAACACTTTGACGTTGGCGGCTTCGTCGTCATCGTCGAGGGCGATTTTCTTGGTGGCCAGGGCGACATGGCTCAGGACCTGATCGTCGAGGGAGGCCACGGCGATGATGGCTTCGCTGCCTTTGATTTCGATGCCGCAGATTTTCATTTGAATTCCTTAACTGGCTGATGGCGTGCAGCTTACAGCTCAAGCTGATCGGCGTTGATGCCAAAAGCCGCGGCAATTTTCTCACGGGTCGCCTTGCGAGGCTTGGCGACGGTCTCCTGTTGGGCAAAGGCCGGTTGGGAGATGCCCATGCGTTTGGCCACTTCATCCTGAGTAAGGTTCAGATGTTCGCGCCAGGCCCTGATAGGTAGTGCGCCATCAACGATAAGACTGACTACTTCGTGTGGGATCAAATGATTCTCCATGTGTATGTTTCTACTCCTGCCCAATCGACTCCAAAAACTCCGACCGCTCATCACTCATCCGCGCGACACAATCATTCTGCGCAATCGTGAATGCCTTGCTACCGCTCGTCGCCGGAAACGCCTCAACCGCGCAATCCGCATCACGCGTCTTCAGCCACTGCTGTTGTGCGGCTTTGAGCTTGGCGGTGATGTCGGTCAGTTGCGCCGGGTTCTTGCCGTAGAGCGTCTGCATGCGCTCGGTCAGGCCCTGATAGTTGTCTTTTAGCAGCTGTTCGGCGGTGTTTTTGCTAAAGGTCGAGCATTCCAGGGTCTGGACTTCGTTTTCGACTTTGTCGCAGGGGTTATCGTCGGCCTCTTCAGCCGCGTGTACACCGGTCGCTATCAGTGCCAAAGCCAGGAAGATCGATTTCATTGCGCCGCCGCCCCTTATTCCAGTAAAGCATCCAGTGAAACATCCAGTAATGGCGCGAATTCTGGCCCATGCGCAGGCCCTTGAACAGGTGGCTCATGACGTCCGGCGACTACCCTTTGTCGCGGATTGACGCTTTCGGCAAACCCCCTGTCGTTTTTGCACCCGGCTGCCCCCTCCCTCAGGCATATGCTGGCCCCAAAGCGCCGACACACGATTCGGCGCATGAATCGCTAATAGGGGACAGCCTGATGAGCCCAGCCGAATTGCACGCCGACAGCATCGTTATCGACGGTCTGATTATTGCCAAGTGGAACCGTGAGCTGTTCGAAGACATGCGCAAGGGCGGTCTGACCGCGGCCAACTGCACCGTGTCGGTGTGGGAGGGCTTCCAGGCCACCGTCAACAATATTGCCGCCAGCCAGAAGCTGATCCGCGAAAACAGCGACCTGGTGATTCCAGTGCGCACCACCGCCGATATCCGCAAGGCCAAGGAGCAGGGCAAGACCGGCATCCTGTTCGGCTTCCAGAATGCTCACGCTTTTGAGGACCAGATCGGCTACGTCGAGGTGTTCAAGCAGCTGGGCGTCGGTATCGTGCAGATGTGCTACAACACCCAGAACCTGGTCGGTACCGGTTGCTACGAGCGTGATGGCGGTCTGTCGGGTTTCGGTCGCGAAATCGTCGCCGAGATGAACCGCGTCGGCGTCATGTGCGACCTGTCCCACGTAGGTTCGAAAACCTCCGAAGAAGTCATCCTCGAATCCAAGAAGCCGGTCTGCTACTCCCATTGCTTGCCGTCGGGTCTGAAAATTCACCCGCGCAACAAATCCGATGAAGAACTGAAGTTCATCGCCGATCACGGCGGTTTCGTCGGCGTGACCATGTTTGCGCCATTCCTGGCCAAGGGCATCGATTCGACCATCGACGATTACGCCGAAGCCATCGAATACACCATGAACATCGTCGGCGAAGACGCCATCGGTATCGGCACCGACTTCACCCAGGGCCATGGCCAGGACTTCTTCGAATACCTGACCCATGACAAGGGCTACGCCCGCCGTCTGACCAGTTTCGGCAAGATCATCAACCCGCTGGGCATCCGCACCGTCGGCGAGTTCCCGAACCTGACCGAAACCCTGCTCAAGCGCGGCCATTCCGAGCGCGTGGTCCGCAAGATCATGGGCGAGAACTGGGTGAGCGTCCTGAAGGACGTCTGGGGCGAATAAGCCACTGCACCTCTGAATCCTTTCCCCCGGCCGTCCGTGCCGGGGGCAACACCAAAATTTTTCTGGAGTTAAGTTTCCATGGCCAAGATCGCCCCGCAATTGCCAATCGAAGTCGACAGCGAAACCGGTGTCTGGACCTCCGACGCCCTGCCGATGCTGTATGTGCCGCGTCATTTCTTCGTCAACAACCACATGGGCATCGAGGAAGTCCTGGGCGCCGACGCCTACGCCGAAATCCTCTACAAGGCCGGCTACAAATCCGCCTGGCACTGGTGTGAAAAAGAAGCTGAATGCCACGGCCTGGAAGGCGTTGCGGTGTTCGAGCACTACATGAAGCGCCTGTCGCAGCGCGGCTGGGGCCTGTTCAAGATTCAGGACATCGACCTCGACAAAGGCACTGCCAGCGTCAAGCTTGAACACTCGGCGTTCGTCTACGTGTACGGCAAGGTCGGGCGCAAGGTCGACTACATGTTCACTGGCTGGTTTGCCGGTGCCATGGACCAGATTCTGCAAGCCCGTGGCAGCAAGATCCGCACCGTTGCCGAACAGGTTTACGGTGGCTCCGAAGAAGGCCACGACGACGGCCTGTTCACCGTCAAGCCGTTGTAAGTCGAGGAACCCGCCATGGCTTTCGAAGCAATGTTCCAGCCGATCCAGATCGGCAAACTGACCATCCGCAACCGCGTGCTCAGCACCGCGCACGCCGAGGTCTATGCCACCGACGGCGGCATGACCACCGACCGGTACGTCAAGTATTACGAAGAGAAAGCCAAGGGCGGGATCGGCCTGGCGATTTGCGGCGGTTCCTCCAGTGTGGCCATCGACAGCCCGCAAGGCTGGTGGAAGTCGGTCAACCTGGCCGACGACCGGATCATTCCGCACTTCCAGAACCTGGCCGATGCCATGCACAAGCATGGCGCCAAGATCATGATCCAGATTACTCACATGGGTCGTCGTTCCCGTTGGGACGGCGAGCATTGGCCAACCCTGCTGTCGCCTTCGGGCATCCGTGAGCCGGTGCACCGTGCGACCTGCAAAACCATCGAGCCGGAAGAAATCTGGCGGGTGATCGGTAACTACGCCAGCGCCGCCGCGCGGGCCAAGGCCGGTGGCCTGGACGGCGTCGAGCTGTCCGCCGTGCACCAGCACATGATCGACCAATTCTGGAGCCCGCGCGTCAACAAACGTACCGACGAATGGGGCGGCAGCTTCGAAAACCGCATGCGTTTCGGCCTGGAAGTGATCAAGGCTGTGCGGGCTGAAGTCGGCCCGGATTTCTGCGTCGGCATCCGTCTGTGCGGTGATGAATTCCACCCGGACGGCTTGTCCCACGAGGACATGAAGCAGATCGCCAAGTACTACGACGACACCGGCATGATCGACTTCATCGGCGTGGTGGGTTCGGGTTGCGACACCCACAACACCCTGGCCAACGTTATCCCGAACATGAGTTATCCACCGGAGCCGTTCCTGCACTTGGCGGCCGGTATCAAGGAAGTGGTGAAGGCCCCGGTGCTGCACGCGCAGAACATCAAGGACCCGAACCAGGCGACCCGTATTCTGGAAGGCGGCTACGTGGACATGGTCGGCATGACCCGCGCCCACATCGCCGACCCGCACCTGATCGCCAAGATCAAAATGGGCCAGGTCGACCAGATCAAACAATGCGTCGGCGCCAACTACTGCATCGACCGTCAGTACCAGGGTCTGGACGTGTTGTGCATCCAGAACGCCGCGACCTCCCGTGAATACATGGGCGTGCCGCACATCATCGAGAAGTCGACCGGTGTGAAGCGCAAAGTTGTGGTGGTCGGTGCCGGTCCTGCCGGGATGGAAGCTGCGCGTGTGTCGGCCGAACGTGGCCACGACGTGACCCTGTTCGAGAAGAAAGAATTCATCGGTGGGCAGATCACTACCGCGTCGAAAGCTCCGCAACGGGACCAGATCGCCGGTATCACTCGCTGGTTCCAGCTGGAATTGGCGCGTTTGAAAGTCGACCTGCGCTTGGGCGTGGCGGCGGATGCGGCAACCATTCTCGACCTGCGTCCGGACGTGGTGGTGCTCGCCGTCGGCGGTCATCCATTCCTGGAGCAGAACGAGCACTGGGGCGCGGCTGAAGGCCTGGTGGTCAGCAGCTGGGACATCCTCGACGGCAAGGTTGCACCAGGCAAGAACGTGCTGGTCTACGACACCATTTGCGAGTTCACCGGGATGTCGACCGCCGACTTCCTCGCCGACAAGGGCAGCCAGGTCGAGATCGTCACCGACGACATCAAACCGGGCGTGGCGATTGGCGGCACCTCGTTCCCGACGTACTACCGCAGCATGTACCCGAAAGAAGTGATCATGACCGGGGACATGATGCTGGAGAAGGTCTACCGCGAAGGCGACAAGCTGGTGGCGGTGCTGGAAAACGAATACACCGGCGCCAAAGAGGAGCGGGTGGTGGACCAGGTCGTCGTCGAAAACGGCGTACGTCCGGACGAAGAAATCTATTACGCGCTGAAGGAAGCGTCGCGCAACAAAGGCCAGATGGACATCGAAGCCCTGTTCGCGATCAAGCCGCAACCTTCGTTGAGCCAGGCAGGCGACGGCTACTTGCTGTTCCGCATCGGCGACTGCGTGGCGCAGCGCAACACCCACGCGGCGATCTACGACGCGTTGCGGTTGTGCAAGGATTTCTAAGAGCTTGTGGATAACCCTGTGGGAGCGAGCTTGCTCGCGATGAACGATAACGCGGAGTTTCTGATGCACCGCGTCGCCTGAATCGCGAGCAAGCTCGCTCCCACAGGAATCGGGCAAGGCATCCAGGTAGTTTGGCCTGCAAGACCCTGCGGTCTTTGGGAGCTTCACCATGTTGAACACCCTTCTTCCAATCCTGTTGTTCGCTGCCCTGGGCCTTGCCGTCCTCGGCGCGTTGCGGCGGGTGGCTATGTGGCGCCGAGGCCGGGCTTCGAAAGTCGACCTGATCGGCGGCCTGTTCGCCATGCCCAAGCGTTACATGGTCGATTTGCACCATGTGGTCGCGCGGGACAAATACATCGCCAACACTCACGTCGCCACGGCTGGCGGTGCGGTGGCGTCCATTGTGCTGGCGATCCTGGTTCACGGTTTCGGCCTGCACAATCGCATTCTCGGTGTTGCCCTGTTGATTGCCTCGGCGGTGATGTTCGCCGGTGCGATTTTCATGTTCCTGCGTCGTCGCAACCCACCGGCTCGCCTTTCCAAAGGGCCATGGATGCGTCTGCCGAAAAGCCTGTTGGCGTTCTCTGCGAGCTTCTTCCTGTTGACCCTGCCGGTCGCCGGCATCCTCCCGGAAAACTTCGGTGGTTGGGTGGTGGCTGCGATCCTCGGCGTCGGTGTGCTGTGGGGCGTTAGCGAACTGTTCTTCGGCATGACCTGGGGCGGGCCGATGAAACACGCCTTCGCCGGGGCCCTGCACCTGGCCTGGCACCGTCGCGCCGAACGCTTTGGCGGCGGCCGTTCCACCGGTTTGAAACCGCTGGACCTGAACGATCCAAACGCGCCACTGGGCGTGGAAAAACCCAAGGATTTCACTTGGAACCAATTGCTCGGTTTCGACGCCTGCGTGCAGTGCGGTAAATGCGAAGCTGCGTGCCCGGCGTTCGCCGCCGGCCAGCCGCTGAACCCGAAAAAACTGATTCAAGACATGGTCGTTGGCCTGGCCGGTGGCACCGACGCCAAGTTCGCTGGCAGCCCTTATCCGGGCAAAGCCATCGGCGAACACGCCGGTAACCCGCATCAACCAATCGTCAACGGTCTGGTGGACGCTGAAACCCTTTGGTCCTGCACCACCTGCCGCGCTTGCGTCGAGGAGTGCCCGATGATGATCGAGCACGTCGACGCCATCGTCGACATGCGCCGTCACCTGACCCTGGAAAAAGGCGCGACCCCAAACAAGGGCGCCGAAGTCCTGGAAAACCTGATCGCCACCGACAACCCTGGCGGCTTCGCCCCGGGTGGGCGGATGAACTGGGCGGCGGACTTGAACCTCAATCTGATGAGCGAGAAGAAATCCGTCGACGTGCTGTTCTGGGTCGGCGACGGTGCCTTCGACATGCGCAACCAGCGCACCCTGCGCGCCTTCGTCAAAGTGCTGAAAGCGGCCAAGGTCGACTTCGCGGTGCTGGGTCTCGAAGAGCGTGACAGCGGTGACGTGGCCCGACGTCTGGGCGACGAAGCCACCTTCCAGTTGTTGGCCAAACGCAACATCCAGACCCTGGCCAAGTACAGCTTCAACCGCATCGTCACCTGCGACCCGCACAGCTTCCACGTGCTGAAAAACGAGTACGACGCCTTCGACGGCAACTACCTCGTGCAGCACCACAGCACTTACATGGCGGAAATCATCGGCGCTGGCGCCCTGAACCTCGGCCAGCACAAAGGCAGCAGCGTGACTTATCACGATCCGTGCTACCTCGGCCGTTACAACGGCGAATACGAGGCACCGCGTGAAGTGCTGCGCGCCCTGGGTATCGAGATCAAGGAAATGCAACGCTCCGGTTTCCGCTCGCGCTGCTGTGGCGGTGGTGGCGGTGCGCCGATCACCGACATCCCGGGCAAGCAACGGATCCCCGACATGCGCATGGAAGACATCCGCGAAACCGGCGCCGAACTGGTGGCCGTGGGTTGTCCACAGTGCACCGCGATGCTCGAAGGCGTGGTCGAACCCCGGCCGCTGATCAAGGACATCGCCGAACTGGTGGCGGACGCGTTGCTCGAAGACGCAGCCCCGAGCAAGCCGACCAAACCGGCCCAACGTGAACCTGCGGAGGCCCACTGATGAGCGACATTATCCGCCGCGACCCACGCGCCGAATGGATCGCCCGTAACCGTTTGCACCCGCTGCACGCGGCCATGCAACCGGCGCAACACAGCTGGATGGGGCCTAATGGCGTCATCCGCAAGAATCCCCATGGCATCGGTTTTATCGGTCCCAATGGCATCAAGCGAATCGACCGCAGCGGCGCTCAACAGGGCGGGGCGAGCAAACGCTCGGCTGCGGTTGAAGTCCAGTTGCCGCTGCATCAAGTGCCTGCACCTGCGTTTTACATCAGCGTGGTGCCGGACATGGTCGGCGGCCGCTTGAGCAGCCACGACCGCGACTTGCTGGGGTTGGCGCATCAGTTGGCCGGTACGGACGGCGCGGTATTGGCCGTGGTCTTCGGTGAACACAAAGAGAATGCCTTCGCCACCGCTGGCGTCGATCGCTTGCTGGTGCTCGACGGTGACGAATTCAGCGGTTATGCACCGGAACAACGGGTCCAGGGCCTGCGGGCTGTGGATAACCAGTTCAGCCCGCGTCACTGGTTGCTGCCGGACAGCCGCAGCGGTGGTGGTGAACTGGGTCGACGCTTTGCCGCCGCGCTGGGCGAACGCCCGGCCACGCGGGTCTGGCAGGTCAAGGATCAGGAATGCATCGGCCGCGCCGGTGCCGGTTTGCAGGACCTTGCGCGCCCGGTTGCACGCTTGATCCTGGCCGCCGTCGAATGCGCCGAACCGGTCAGCGAAACCCGTCACGAAGCCTTGCCGGTGGAGTTATCCACAGCGCTGGCGCGCAGTCTCTCGCGCATCGAGGATTTGGGCGCGGTGGCGGTCGATCCGGCGGCGATTCCGATGGCCGAAGCCGAGTTCATCTTCTCCGGCGGCAACGGGGTCAAGGACTGGGGACTTTTCCACAGGACCGCCGAAGCGCTGGGCGCTACCGAAGGCGCGTCCCGAGTGGCGGTGGACGATGGCTTCATGGCGCGCGACCGTCAAGTCGGCGCGTCCGGCACCTGGGTCACCGCACGTGTCTACGTGGCGGTAGGGATTTCCGGGGCGATCCAGCACCTGCAAGGCATCGGTGCCTGCGACAAGGTGGTGGCAATCAACCTCGACCCTGGTTGCGACATGATCAAACGGGCCGACCTGTCGGTGATCGGCGAAAGCGCCGAGATTCTTCAAGCCTTGATCGACGCGGTAGAGGCTTACCGCAACGAAGCCAAGCGCGATGCGGCTTAAGGGAAGGAAAGGGTTATGAGCACGAAAATCATCAGCCTGGTGTCCATCGGCGCCCACCCGACCTCCGGCCGGCCACGTCGCGCGGAGCAGGATGCGCGGGCGGTGGAGCTGGGCCTGCAACTGGCTGGGGATAACCTGCAAGTGCTGCATGCCGGCGACGTCGCGGAACCGGCGCTACGCGCGTATCTGGGCATGGGCCTGGAACAGCTGCACGTGCTTGAGCAGCCGGAAGGCGCCGATGCACTGCCGGCATTGACCGCGTATTTGCGTGACGCCGGGGCTCAGGTCGTGCTGACCGGTAGCCAGGCGGAAACCGGCGAAGGCTCTGGCATGTTGCCGTTCTTGCTGGCCGAAAGCCTGGGCTGGCCGCTGGTCGTCGGGCTGGCTCAAGTTGAATCCATCGATGGTAATTCAGCACTGGTGCTGCAAGCTTTGCCGCGCGGTCAGCGCCGTCGCCTGAAAGTACGGCTGCCGTTCCTCGCGACTGTGGATAACGCCGCGCCGAAGCCTCGGCAGAGCGCTTACGGTCCGGCCCGACGCGGGGTGTTGCAGGCGGATGAAGTCGAAGTGATCGACGATGAACTGCTGGCAGTCGCCACGCTGCAACCGGCCAAGCCACGGCCTAAACGCTTGAAGGTGATCAAGGCCAAGAGCGGCGCGGACCGGATGAAAGCTGCGACTGCCAAGGCCAGTGGCGGTGGCGGGCAGGTGCTAAAAGGGTTGAGCGCCGAGGCGGGGGCTGAGGCGATTCTCAAGTTACTGATCGAAGAAGGCGTGGTCCGCTAGCGAATAACCAATACAGATTTAATGTGGGAGCGAGCCTGCTCGCGAAAGCGGTGTGTCAGTCAACATCTCCGGCGACTGATCCATCGCTTTCGCGAGCAGGCTCGCTCCCACAGGGTGCTCCTGTCACCGACATTTATGGGGAAACAATGACCGTTGAATTTCGTTCGGCCCTGCGCGCGGATGCGCGGGAGATTGCTCGCTTGTTCCAGATTTCGTCAGAAGGTGCTGCGGATTACATCTGGAGCCATCTGGCGCAGCCCGGTCAGGATTTACTGGACGTGGGCGCCAGTCGTTACGCCCGTGACGACGTAGATTTTTCTTATCAGAACTGCCTCATCGCCGAGGTTGATGGAAACGTCATTGGCATGATGCACAGCTACGTGATGCGTCACGATCCGCTGGCGCCTCCAGTAACCGATCCGGTTCTGGCGCCGTACGCCAAGATGGAAATCCCCGACACTCTCTATATATCCAGCCTGGCGCTCCATGAAGGCTGGCGAAACCAGGGCCTGGGCAAGCAATTCCTCGCCTACGCTTACGACCGTGCCAACCAGCTGGGGCTCAATGGCTTGAGCCTGATCGACTACGCGGTGAACACCGGCGCCCGTCGGTTTTACGAGCGACATGGCTTTCGTATCGTCGATACCTGCCAAATCACTCCCCATCCGATGATTCGGGTCACGGGTGAGGCCTATCTGATGTATCGGCCCTGATGAGCTACATTTCACTATGAGCTGCTCAGGGGTGCCGCAGCGCTAGTTCATAAAACTCGTTTTCAGAATGGGTTGAACATGAAAGCGGTCAGTCGGCGTGAGACATGTCTGATCGGCGGCGTGAATTCAAAGTCGTCTCTGGTGCTGCTTGCATTTTTTATCTGTGCAGCAACAAGTGCGATGGCTGATACCCGCCCGGCAGCTCCGGATTTCTACACATGGTTAGAGTCCGAACAGGGACAAAAAGCATCCTTGGTGCAGCTGAAACAGCAATGCGCCAAGGTGTTGGATGCTGAAAAAAACCTGAATTGTTCAGTGTCCGTTCTCGCCCGAATGTTCGAGGCCAAAACCGCAAACCAGATTCCCGAATACTATCTGGCGATCAAGCGTCGTCACGCTCAAGCAATCGCGAATGATCCTGAACTCAACGCAATGTTTTCCATGTTCGGCAGCGAATCCCTCGCGACCTTGCGGGCGGTCGGCGATTTCTCGGTGACAAGAGCGAAGCGGCACGAGGTGCTGGCGATTCATCCTTACGCCAGTGACGGTCACGCGACTGACGAGGTGCTGCCCTACCTCGATGTCAAAGCGGCCAATGGTGTCTTGTCGCGCTTCATTCTGGACACCGGCGCACCGCAAACCCGGGTCAACCTCGACACTGCGAAGCTGATGGGAGTCAGGTTATTAAGCGACTCTCACTATGGCTACAGCACGTTTTATGGTGAACGTGACCTGTCTGCCAGACTCGGGATCTTTGAGTCTTTAAAGATAGGCTCAAGCGAGTTCAGAAACGTCCTGGTGTTTGTCAGCGACCGGGAAAACCTGTTGGGGCTTGATTTGCTCGGTAAGTTGGGGCGTTTGAAGGTCACCCAAAAGACCCTGGAGCTTAACGCCGAATCTCCCGCGCGATGTGATTCGCCAATTACCTATGCGCGCATCGACATCAATCAACGACTGACCATTGCCGCACGCCTGGATCGTCGGGCGACGCCGGCGATTATTGACACCGGCAATGTTGATTACCTGACGTCCTCCTCGCCGGGCAACTCACCCATTCATGTCACCGATAAGCCGCGCTCCCAAATCTTCAAGGGTGAATTGAGCCTGGCGGGACATATCCAACTGGTCACTTACAACTACTACCCGGACTTTACGATTCCTCCGTCGTTGTTGCTGGGTCAGTACGTGCCTTCGCTTTTGCTTGGGTGGGGTGCATTCAATGACTATGAGTTGAATCTGGACATCGACTCGGGCCGGTCGTGTTTCAACAGGACCTGATCGAGGTTACCCACAATCCCTGTTAGCGCTTCTGTGGATAACGTGTTCGCCCATCGCTACACCCCATACAAATCAAGCCCTACAACCCTTCGTACAAAAAACAACCAGCCTAACTTGCGGTTTTTTCGGGCTTTTTCCAGAGGATAACTTTGGAAGCGAGCCAATACTTGCCCCCAATCTCTGTTAGCGCATCTGTGGATAAGATGTTCGCTGTCCTCTACAGACCATATAAACCGGGCTTATTAGGCGAGTGATCAAAAAACGATCAAATCGTCGTTTTAGACCGAGAAACCTCGCGCAAACCCCGATTTATCGCGGCTTCCAACGGTTTTCCACAGATCCGCCCAAGTTGCCCCCAAAGTCTGTTGGCGCTTCTGTGGATAAGGTGTTCGCCATCCTCTGCAAGCCACGTATAACGTGCCTTACAAGCTTCCGATCAAAAAACAACCAATCGCTGCTCAAAACCCTGCTTCTGGATAAGTCACGGATTTTCTTCAGTTTCTGTGGAGAAATTTTGCGCCGTAAACCGAGTTGTCCCCATTTGCTGTGGGTGGAGGTGTGGATAACTTGTTCGCGAACCGCTGCAGCCCCATGCCAGCGGCAGCTCTAAAGCGATTGATCGAAATTTGAACAATAAAAAACCGCGAAACATGTTCGCGGTTTTTTTTCAGCGGGATCGGTCAGCCTTGAACCGGAACCCCTTTGAGGTAAGGCGCAGGTTCCGCGCCCAGATTGTTCAGCAAACGCTCGCTGTACCAGTCCACGAAGTTCACCACGCCAAACTCATAGGTCTTGGAGTAAGGGCCTGGCTGGTAAGCCGTGGAGTTGATGCCGCGCTGGTTCTCTTCGGCCAGACGACGGTCCTGGTCGTTGGTCGCATCCCAGACCTGGCGCATGCGCTCCACGTCGTAGTCCACGCCTTCGACGGCGTCCTTGTGGACGATCCACTTGGTGGTGACCATGGTTTCCTGCGCGCTGATCGGCCACACGGTGAACACGATGATGTGGTCGCCCATGCAGTGGTTCCACGAGTGCGGCAAGTGCAGGATGCGCATCGAGCCCAGGTCCGGGTTTTTGATCCGGCCCATGAGTTTGGCGCAGCCTTGTTTGCCGTCCAGGGTCATCGACACGGTGCCCTTGAGCAGCGGCATGCGCACGATGCGGTTACGCAGGCCGAAGCTGGCGTGGGCGTAAGGGATCTTCTCGGCTTCCCAGGCAGCGGCGGAGGCGGCGACGTGGTCCTTGAAGGCCTGGTCGGCACGCGGGTCGGTGACGTCGTCCCATTCCAGCAGGGTTTTCAGCAGTTCCGGGTGCGACGCGTTGCAGTGGTAGCACTCGCGGTTGTTTTCCAGCACCAGTTTCCAGTTGGCCTTTTCCATCAAGGTGGTGGTAATCGCCACCTTGGTGTTCTCCATGTCGTACGGTTCCATGTAATGGTTCAGCGTCGACAGGAAGTCATCAATGGCTGGCGGATTTTCCGACAGGCTGATGAAGATGTAGCCGCCGGCAGTCTTCACGTTGACCGGTTTGAGGCCGTACTCCTTCATGTCGAAGTCGGCGCCCATCTCGGTGCCGGCGAACAGCAGACGACCGTCCAGTTCGTAGGTCCACTGGTGGTAGTGGCAGACCAGTTTGGCGACTTTGCCTTTTTCACTGGTGCACAGCCGCGAACCACGGTGACGGCAGACGTTGTGGAACGCATGGATCACGCCTTCGGCGCCGCGAATCACGATGATCGGGTTCTTGCCGACTTGCAGGGTCAGGTAGTTACCCTTGGTCGGGATTTCGCAGGCCATGCCGGCGATCAACCACTCTTTCTGGAAGATTTCCTGCATGTCGATATCAAACAGCCGCTCGTCAGAGTAAAACGGCTGCGGCAGCGAGAAAGTGCGCTCGCGCTCTTGCAGCATCTGCGCGGTGGCCTTGCGTGCGGGTTCCAGCGGATCGCCCAGGCTGATTTTTGCGGTGACGTCCATCGATTTGATCCTCAAGGCCATTCTGTGCGGCCGGCGAAAGTGGCTGATACGGTTTGCTACGCAAGGGTGTAAAGAAATCGTCTTTGTGTGGAGCGAGTGTGGGGCCGGCGCTGGGCAGAACCTTATCCATGGGCGACATGGCCCAATCTGTTCCCGACGCGCAACCCCCGGTAGATGCAGGCTGGTCGCGATAAGTATGTGAATGTCGCAGATAGGTAAATGGGTGGTTCGCACGTTACGCAGAATCGCCAACATAAGGCCGACCATCGGCGGTGGAGAACAGCATGTCCAACAGCTTCCTGAATCCGGTAACCACCCAGACCTGGGCCAATGGTCGACACATCGTCCGTTGCGTCAAAGTCATCCAGGAAACCTGGGATGTGCGCACCTTCTGCTTTATGGCTGACCAGCCGATCCTGTTCTTCTTTAAACCGGGGCAGTTTGTCACCCTGGAGCTGGAAATCGAAGGGGTGCCGATCATGCGCTCCTACACCATTTCCAGCTCACCGTCGGTGCCGTACAGCTTTTCGGTGACGATCAAGCGCGTGCCGGGCGGCAAAGTCTCCAACTGGCTGCACGACACCCTGCACGAAGGCCAGGAGCTGGCGGTGCACGGGCCGGTCGGGCTGTTCAACGCCATGGACTTCACCGCGCCGAAGGTGTTGTACCTCAGCGGCGGTGTCGGTATCACGCCGGTCATGTCGATGGCGCGTTGGTTCTACGACACCAACGGCAACGTCGACATGGTGTTTATCCACAGCGCCCGTTCGCCTAAAGACATCATTTACCACCGCGAGCTGGAACACATGGCGTCGCGGATCGATAACTTCAGCCTGCACCTGATCTGCGAGAAGCATGGTCTGGGCGAGCCGTGGGCGGGTTATCGCGGTTACCTGAACCACAAGATGCTAGAGCTGATGGCGCCGGACTTCATGGAGCGCGAAGTCTTCTGCTGTGGCCCGACGCCGTATATGAATGCGGTCAAGCGCATGCTGGAAGCGGTCGGCTTCGACATGTCGCGTTATCACGAGGAATCGTTCGGTGCTACGCCAGCGGAAGCCCGTGCTGATGCGGTGGAACAAGCCGAAATCGCCGCAGACGCGCCGGACATCGACGTGGCGGACTTGCACCAGGTGGAATTCACTGCATCCGGGAAAAGCATTCGTGTGGCACCGGGGGAAACCGTTCACGCCGCCGCTGCCAAGTTGGGTCTGTTGATTCCGAAGGCGTGTGGGATGGGGATCTGCGGGACGTGCAAGGTGATGAAGCTGGGCGGGGAGGTCGAGATGGACCACAACGGCGGGATCACCGAGGAAGACGAAGCCGAAGGGTTCATTCTTTCGTGCTGCAGCGTGCCGAAGGGCGACGTGCGCATCGAGTTTTAAGCAACGCCAATCCCTTGTGGGAGCGAGCCTGCTCGCGAAGACGTACTGACATTCAACATTGATGTTGACTGATCCGGCGCTTTCGCGAGCAGGTTTTGTATTCTTTTCTGATCGGTTGTTTCTTCAGTCGACAAACAGGTCCGGCATCAGCGGGTCGGTGGTGTCAGGCGCGAACCGATACGGTTCAAAATCCGTCACCCCGTGTTCACCCAGGATTTCCTCATCAATCAGCAATCGCCCAGTAATGCTGCGACCGCTGCTGCTCAGAATCACATGGGCGGCATCGGCCATGATCGCGGGCGTGCGCGCATGCTTGAACGACTCGCGTGACCCCAACTGAAACTCGATGGCGGCGGTGGCGATCATCGTCTGCGGCCATAACGAATTGACGCTGATGCCATAGGCCGAAAACTCCTCACTCATGCCCAATGTCAGCATGCTCATGCCGTATTTGGTCACGGTGTAAGGGCTGTACTGCGCAAACCATTTGCTCGCCAGATTCAGTGGCGGGGAAAGGCTGAGGATGTGTCCGCCGCTTTTCTTCAGATAGGGCAGGGCGGCCTGGCTGCACAGGAGCACGGCGCGGGTGTTGATCTGGTGCATCAGGTCGAAGCGCTTGAGCTCGATGTGTTGAACCCCGGTCAGTTTGATCGCCCCGGCGTTGTTGATCAGCGCATCAATGCCGCCGAAATGCTCGTTGGCCTTGGCCAGAGCCTCGCGCACCGCGACTTCATCACGCACATCCACCTGCAAGGCCAGCGCCTTGCCGCCCGCGGCTTCGACTTCCTTGGCCACGCTGAAAATCGTGCCCGGCAACTTGGGGTGCGGCTCGGCGCTTTTCGCGGCAATCACAATGTTGGCTCCATCCCGCGCAGCCCGCAGCGCGATCTCACGACCAATCCCGCGACTGGCACCGGTGATGAACAGGGTTTTGCCTTTCAATGACATGCGTGCGCTCCTGATTATTGTTATCTGAGCAGATTAATGTAGACCAAGGCGTGCGCCCCGATTGATCGTTCCCACGCGGAGCGTGGGAACGATCAGTAGGCTGGCGGGTTTTACCGGGACATGACTTCGCGAATATCCGCCGCCAATTCCCGTACGCGTTCTTCTTCGGTGTCCCACGAGCACATGAAGCGTGCGCCGCCGTTGCCGATGAAGGTGTAGAAGCGCCAGCCCTTGGCCGTCAGTGCAGCGATGGCCGGTTCCGAGAGTTGCAGGAACACGCCGTTGGCCTGCACCGGGAACATCAGTTCCACGCCTGGAATATCGCTCACCAGCTCAGCCAGCAACTGCGCGCAGTGGTTGGCGTGGCGGGCGTATTTGAGCCAGGCGTCGTTTTCCAGAATCCCGACCCAAGGCGCCGACAGGAAGCGCATTTTCGACGCTAGTTGCCCGGCCTGTTTGCAACGGTAATCGAAGTCTTCGGCCAGTTTGTGGTTGAAGAACAGAATCGCCTCACCTACCGCCATGCCGTTTTTCGTGCCGCCGAAGCACAACACGTCGACACCGGCCTTCCAGGTCAGGTCCGCTGGCGAGCAGCCGAGGAACGCGCAGGCGTTGGAGAACCGCGCGCCGTCCATGTGCAGGTTCAGGCCCAGCTCTTTGCACGTGGCGCTGATGGCGCGGATTTCTTCCGGGGTGTAGACGCTGCCGACTTCGGTGGCCTGGGTCAGGGTCACGACGCGCGGTTTCGGGTAGTGGATGTCCTGGCGCTTGAGCGCGATTTCGCGGATCGATTCCGGGGTCAGCTTGCCGTTCTCAGTGCGGGCGATGAGCAGCTTGGAACCGTTGGAAAAGAATTCCGGTGCGCCGCATTCGTCGGTTTCGACGTGGGCGGTTTCCGAGCAGATCACGCTGTGGTAACTCTGGCACAGCGACGACAGGGCCAGGGAGTTGGCCGCGGTGCCGTTGAAGGCGAAGAATACTTCGCAGTCGGTTTCGAACAGTTTGCGGAAATCGTCTGACGCGCGTGCCGTCCATTCGTCGTCGCCATAGGCGCGTTGGTGGCCGTGGTTGGCCTGTTCCATGGCAGCCCAGGCTTCAGGGCAGATACCGGAATAGTTGTCGCTGGCGAATTGTTGGCTCTTATCGGTCATGGCCCTGCTTTCCGTGGTCGAGACTCTTATGGTGAAGAATCTCGTGGTCAATGATGGTGCGCACTTTACCGAAGATCATCCGGAGAGCACACGCGATGCGTCTGACAGAAAAATACAAAGACGACGGGCAATTATGCACAGGACGCAAAGGGATGGGGCACTGGATCTGCTCAAGTGGCTGGCGCTCTTGAGCATGGTGCTCGATCACCTGCGATATGTTGGTTATTCCGTCGATCTGCTGTATGTGCCGGGGCGGTTGGCGTTTCCCTGGTTCTGTCCGCGCGGTTTCACAATGTTGAAGCCATCCTCGGCATCGCCGCTTGTCTGATTGCGCCACTGGCCGGCCTGCTTTTGCTGCGTTACGCCGGTCAGCTTAAGCCGCCGCCTCCAATGCGCCGCTGGGCGTATGCCTTGTATCCGTTGCACTTTCTACTGTTGCTCGCAGTGCGACAGGTCATCGCCTAACCCCTGTGGGAGCGAGCCTGCTCGCGATGAGGGAGTGTCAGGCGACATCAATGTTGCTGACTCACCGTCATCGCGAGCAGGCTCGCTCCCACAGGGGATCTCTGCTGGTTTGGAGAGTGTGTTCGGCATGCCATTCTCCGCCATGTCGTAAACGCACCTTTGCGTGGCGTCCGTAGGCATTTGGCCTGTCTGCGCCGGTCATACCATCGCATTCAAAGGGCACTGTCGAAACACCAGTGCCTTACCGAGACGAATGGCGCATAGATGCCGCTGGGAGAGACGCGATGTTCAGCAAGCAAGACCAGATCCAGGGTTACGACGATGCACTGCTGGCGGCGATGAATGCCGAGGAGCAACGCCAGGAAGATCACATCGAGCTGATCGCGTCAGAGAACTACACCAGCAAACGCGTCATGGAAGCGCAAGGCAGTGGCCTGACCAACAAATACGCCGAAGGCTATCCGGGCAAGCGCTACTACGGTGGCTGCGAGCACGTCGATAAAGTTGAAGCGCTGGCCATCGAACGCGCCAAGCAACTGTTCGGTGCTGATTACGCCAACGTGCAGCCGCATTCCGGTTCCTCGGCCAACAGCGCCGTGTACCTGGCTCTGCTGCAGGCCGGCGACACCATCCTCGGCATGAGCCTGGCCCACGGCGGTCACCTGACCCACGGCGCCAAAGTGTCGTCCTCGGGCAAGCTGTACAACGCCGTGCAGTACGGCATCGACACCAAAACCGGTCTGATCGACTACGACGAAGTCGAGCGCCTGGCCGTCGAGTGCAAGCCGAAGATGATCGTCGCCGGCTTCTCTGCTTACTCCAAGACCCTCGACTTCCCACGCTTCCGTCAGATCGCCGACAAGGTCGGTGCGCTGCTGTTCGTCGACATGGCTCACGTTGCAGGTCTGGTCGCTGCCGGCCTGTACCCGAACCCGCTGCCGTACGCCGATGTGGTCACCACCACCACCCACAAGACCCTGCGCGGTCCACGTGGCGGCCTGATCCTGTGCAAGTCCAACGAAGAAATCGAGAAGAAGCTCAACGCGGCAGTCTTCCCGGGTGCCCAGGGCGGCCCGCTGATGCACGTGATTGCCGGTAAGGCCGTGTGCTTCAAGGAAGCTTTGGAGCCTGGTTTCAAGGCCTACCAGCAACAAGTGATCGACAACGCCCAGGCCATGGCCGGCGTATTTATCAAACGCGGCTACGATGTAGTGTCCGGCGGCACCGATAACCACCTGTTCCTGGTCAGCCTGATCCGTCAAGGCCTCACCGGCAAAGAGGCGGATGCAGCACTCGGTCGCGCCCACATCACCGTGAACAAGAACGCTGTCCCGAACGATCCACAGTCGCCGTTCGTGACCTCCGGCCTGCGCATCGGCACCCCGGCGGTGACCACTCGCGGCTTCAAGGTTACCCAGTGCGTCACGCTTGCCGGCTGGATCTGCGACATCCTCGACAACCTCGGCGACGCCGATGTCGAGGCCAATGTTGCGCAGCAAGTTTCGGCCCTGTGCGCGGACTTCCCGGTTTATCGCTGAGCGCGGTTTTGGAGTAAATGACTATGCAACGCTACTCGGGCTTCGGCCTCTTCAAACACTCCCTCAGCCATCACGAAAACTGGCAGAAGATGTGGCGCACGCCGACCCCTAAAAAGGTCTATGACGTGGTCATCGTCGGCGGTGGCGGGCATGGTCTGGCGACCGCCTACTACCTCGCCAAAGAGCACGGCATCACTAACGTGGCCGTGGTCGAAAAAGGCTGGCTGGGCGGCGGTAACACCGCGCGCAACACCACCATCGTTCGCTCCAACTACCTGTGGGACGAGTCGGCGCACCTGTACGAACACGCAATGAAATTGTGGGAAGGCCTGTCCCAGGACCTGAACTACAACGTGATGTTCTCCCAGCGTGGCGTTTACAACCTGTGCCACACCCTGCAAGACATTCGTGATTCCGAGCGTCGGGTCAGCGCCAACCGCCTCAACGGCGTCGATGGCGAACTGCTCGATGCCAAACAAGTCGCCGACGAAATTCCGTACCTCGACTGCTCGAAGAACACTCGCTACCCGGTGATGGGCGCTACCGTCCAGCGTCGCGGCGGCGTGGCCCGTCACGATGCCGTGGCGTGGGGCTTTGCCCGTGCCGCCGACGCCTTGGGCGTGGACTTGATTCAACAGACCGAAGTGATTGGCTTCCGCAAGGAAAACGGCGTGTGCATCGGTGTTGAAACCAACAAAGGTTTCATCGGCGCCAAACGCGTCGGTGTGGTGACCGCCGGTAACTCCGGGCACATGGCCAAACTCGCCGGTTTCCGTCTGCCGATCGAATCGCATCCGCTGCAAGCGCTGGTGTCCGAGCCGATCAAGCCGATTATCGACAGCGTGATCATGTCCAACGCCGTACACGGTTACATCAGCCAGTCCGACAAGGGCGACCTGGTGATCGGCGCCGGCATCGACGGCTACAACGGCTACGGCCAGCGTGGTTCGTACCCGGTGATCGAGCACACCATTCAGGCCATCGTCGAGATGTTCCCGGTGTTGTCCCGCGTGCGCATGAACCGTCAGTGGGGCGGCATCGTCGACACCACGCCGGACGCCTGCCCGATCATCTCGAAAACCCCGGTGCCGAACATGTTCTTCAACTGCGGTTGGGGCACCGGTGGCTTCAAGGCAACACCTGGCTCGGGCAACGTGTTTGCCGCGAGTCTGGCCAAGGGTGAAATGCACCCATTGGCTGCACCTTTCTCCATCGACCGTTTCCACAACGGTGCGTTGATCGACGAACACGGCGCTGCTGCGGTTGCCCACTAACAGGAGAAATCCCCATGTTGCATATCTTCTGTCCTCACTGCGGCGAACTGCGCTCCGAAGAGGAATTCCACGCATCCGGCCAGGCGCACATCCCGCGTCCACTGGATCCGACCAACTGCACCGACGAGGAGTGGGGCGACTACATGTTCTTCCGCGATAACCCTCGCGGTCTGCACCACGAGCTGTGGGATCACGTCGCCGGTTGCCGTCAGTACTTCAACGCCACCCGTGACACCGTGACCTACGAGATCCTCGAGACTTACAAGATCGGTGCAAAGCCACAATTCACCGACAAGACCGATAGCCCGAAAGCGGCCGCCACGGCTCTGGGAGAGAAGGTATGAGCCAGATCAATCGCCTGTCCAACGGCGGACGGATCGACCGCAACAAAGTGCTGAGCTTCACCTTCAACGGCCAGAGCTACAAAGGCTTTGAGGGCGACTCCCTGGCCGCAGCCTTGCTGGCCAACGGTGTGGACATCATCGGTCGCAGCTTCAAATACTCCCGTCCGCGCGGCATCTTTGCCGCCGGCGCCGAAGAGCCGAACGCTGTGCTGCAGATCGGCGCGACCGAAGCCACGCAGATCCCGAACGTACGCGCCACGCAACAAGCGCTGTATCAAGGTTTGGTCGCCACCAGCACCAACGGCTGGCCGAGCGTGAACAACGACATGATGGGGATTCTCGGCAAGGTCGGCGGCAAGCTGATGCCGCCGGGCTTCTACTACAAAACCTTCATGTACCCGCAATCGTTCTGGATGACTTACGAGAAGTACATTCGTAAGGCCGCCGGTCTTGGCCGCTCGCCGACCGAGAACGATCCGGACACCTACGACTACATGAACCAGCACTGCGACGTGCTGATCGTCGGCGGTGGCCCTGCTGGCCTGGCTGCTGCACTGGCGGCTGCCCGCAGCGGTGCCCGTGTGATCCTCGCCGATGAACAGGAAGAGTTCGGCGGCAGCCTGCTCGACTCCCGCGAAAGCCTCGACGGCAAGCCTGCTGCCGAATGGATCGCCAGCGTCATCGCCGAACTGAAAGACACCCCGGACGTGCTGCTGTTGCCGCGCGCCACAGTCAACGGTTACCACGACCATAACTTCCTGACCATTCACGAGCGCCTGACCGATCACCTCGGCGACCGCGCCCCGATTGGCCAGGTCCGTCAGCGCATCCACCGCGTTCGCGCCAAGCGTGTAGTGCTGGCGACCGGTGCTCACGAGCGTCCGCTGGTTTACGGCAACAACGACGTGCCGGGCAACATGCTCGCCGGCGCTGTGTCGACTTACGTGCGTCGTTACGGCGTGGCACCGGGCAAAAAACTGGTGCTGTCGACCAACAACGATCACGCCTATCGCGTTGCTCTGGATTGGCTCGACGCCAGCCTGCAAGTCGTCGCCATCGCCGATGCCCGCAGCAATCCGCGCGGTGCGCTGGTTGAAGAAGCACGCGCCAAAGGCATCCGCATCCTGACCGGCAGCGCCGTGATCGAGGCCCGTGGCAGCAAGCACGTGACCGCCGCTCGCGTTGCCGCGATCGATGTCAAAGCGCACACCGTGACCAGTCCTGGTGAGTGGCTCGAGTGCGACCTGGTTGCCAGCTCCGGCGGCTACAGCCCGGTGGTTCACCTGGCGTCGCACTTGGGTGGCAAGCCGATCTGGCGTGAAGACATCCTCGGTTTCGTACCGGGCGAAGCACCGCAGAAGCGCGTGTGCGTCGGTGGCATCAACGGCGTTTATGGTCTCGGCGATTCCCTGGCCGATGGTTTTGAAGGCGGCGCTCGCGCAGCCAGCGAAGCCGGTTTCAGCGTGGTCGAAGGCACCTTGCCGAAAGCCCTGAGCCGTCTGGAAGAGCCAACACTGGCGCTGTTCCAGGTGCCGCACGAAAAGAACACCGCACGTGCGCCGAAGCAATTCGTCGACCTGCAAAACGACGTCACCGCGGCCGCCATCGAACTGGCAACCCGCGAAGGCTTCGAGTCGGTCGAGCACGTCAAACGCTACACCGCACTGGGCTTCGGTACTGACCAGGGCAAGCTCGGCAACGTCAACGGTCTGGCCATTGCCGCCCGTTCGCTGAACGTGACCATCCCGCAGATGGGCACCACCATGTTCCGCCCGAACTACACGCCGGTCACCTTCGGCGCTGTGGCCGGTCGTCACTGTGGGCACATCTTCGAACCGGTGCGTTTCACCGCGCTGCATCACTGGCACGTGAAGAACGGCGCCGAGTTCGAAGACGTCGGTCAATGGAAGCGTCCTTGGTACTTCCCGAAAAACGGTGAAGACCTGCACGCCGCCGTGAAACGCGAATGCAAAGCCGTGCGCGACAGCGTCGGCCTGCTGGACGCGTCGACCCTGGGCAAAATCGACATCCAGGGCCCGGATTGCCGTGAGTTCCTCAACCGCATCTACACCAACGCCTGGACCAAGCTCGACGTGGGCAAGGCCCGCTACGGCCTGATGTGCAAAGAAGATGGCATGGTCTTCGACGACGGCGTAACCGCCTGTCTCGCCGACAACCACTTCGTGATGACCACCACCACCGGCGGCGCTGCACGCGTGCTGCAATGGCTGGAAATCTACCACCAGACCGAATGGCCAGACCTGAAGGTGTACTTCACCTCCGTGACGGATCACTGGGCAACCATGACCTTGTCCGGGCCGAACAGCCGCAAGCTGCTCAGCGAAGTCACCGACATCGACCTGAGCAACGAAGCGTTCCCGTTCATGACCTGGAAAGAAGGTCTGGTCGGCGGTGTGCCGGCGCGGGTATTCCGGATTTCGTTTACCGGTGAACTGTCGTACGAAGTCAACGTGCAAGCCGACTATGCAATGGGCGTGCTGGAAAAAATTGTTGATGCTGGCAAGAAGTACAACCTGACGCCATATGGCACCGAAACCATGCACGTGCTGCGGGCCGAGAAGGGCTTCATCATCGTCGGCCAGGACACTGACAGCTCGATGACCCCGGACGACCTGAACATGGGCTGGTGTGTCGGTCGCACTAAACCTTTCTCGTGGATTGGCCAGCGTGGCATGAACCGCGAAGACTGCGTGCGTGATCAGCGCAAACAGTTGGTTGGCCTGAAGCCGATCGATCCGACCAAATGGCTGCCAGAAGGGGCGCAACTGGTGTTCAACACCAAGCAAGCGATCCCGATGACCATGGTCGGTCACGTCACCTCCAGCTATTTGCACAACTCCCTGGGCTATTCGTTTGCCATGGGTGTGGTCAAGGGCGGGTTGAAGCGCATGGGTGAGCGTGTGTTCGCACCGCTGGCCGATGGCAGCGTGATCGAGGCAGAAATCGTTTCTTCGGTGTTCTTCGATCCAAAGGGTGATCGCCAGAACGTATAAGTCGATCGTTCCCACGCTCTGCGTGGGAATGCATCCCGGGACGCTCCGCGTCCCAAGAGCGGACGCAGAGCGTCCATGGCGGCATTCCCACGCAGAGCGTGGGAACGATCAACAAAAGAAAGGTGCTTTATGACCGCAGCCAATGTTTACCAACAACGCCCAACCACTGGGGCCAAGGCCGAGTCGTCGCTGCATCACGCCGACCTCGCCAGCCTGGTGGGCAAGGGCCGCAAAAGCGCCGGCGTGATCGTGCGTGAGAAAAAACTCCTCGGCCACCTGACCATTCGTGGCGATGGCCATGATGCGGCGTTCGCTGCCGGTGTGCACAAAGCCCTCGGTATCGAATTGCCGGGTGCGCTGACCGTCGTCGTCAAAGGCGAAACCAGCCTGCAATGGATGGGGCCGGATGAATGGCTGCTGATCGTGCCGACCGGTGAAGAGTTCGCCGCCGAGCAAAAACTGCGTAAAGCGCTGGGCGACCTGCACATCGCGATCACCAACGTCAGCGGCGGCCAGCAGCTCCTCGAACTGAGCGGCCCGAACGTGCGCCAGGTGCTGATGAAGTCCACCAGCTACGACGTGCACCCCAACAGCTTCCCGGTGGGCAAGGCTGTGGGCACCGTGTTTGCCAAGTCGCAACTGATGATTCGCCACACCGCTGAGGACACTTGGGAACTGCTGATTCGTCGCAGCTTCTCGGATTACTGGTGGTTGTGGTTGCAGGATGCTGCGGCTGAATACGGCCTCAGCGTCCAGGCGTAACGATCGTTCCCACGCTCTGCGTGGGAATGCATCCCGGGACGCTCCGCGTCCCAAAGCGGACGCAGAGCGTCCATGGCGGCGTTCCCTCGCAGAGCGTGGGAACGATCAGATAGGAGTCACCGCACTATGAGCCGCGCCCCAGACACATGGATTCTGACCGCCGACTGCCCAAGCGTTCTCGGCACCGTGGACGCGGTGACCCGCTTTCTGTTCGAGCAGGGCTGCTACGTCACCGAGCACCATTCCTTTGATGATCGGCTTTCGGGCCGTTTCTTCATTCGCGTGGAATTCCGCCAGCCCGACGGCTTCGACGAACAAGCCTTCCGCGCCGGCCTCGAAGAACGCGGCCAAGCCTTCGGCATGATCTTCGAACTGACCGCGCCGAACTACCGCCCGAAAGTGGTGATCATGGTCTCCAAGGCCGATCACTGCCTCAACGATTTGCTCTACCGCCAGCGCATCGGTCAATTGTCGATGGACGTGGCCGCCGTGGTTTCCAACCACCCGGACCTCAAGCCGTTGGCGGACTGGCACCAGATTCCGTACTACCACTTCCCGCTGGACCCGAACGACAAACCGTCCCAGGAGCGTCAGGTCTGGCAGGTGATCGAAGAGTCCGGCGCCGAACTGGTGATTCTTGCCCGCTACATGCAAGTCCTGTCGCCAGAGCTGTGCCGCAAACTCGACGGCAAGGCGATCAACATCCATCACTCCCTGCTGCCGGGTTTCAAGGGCGCCAAGCCTTATCACCAGGCCTACAACAAGGGCGTGAAACTGGTCGGCGCCACGGCGCACTACATCAACAACGACCTGGACGAAGGCCCGATCATCGCCCAGGGCGTAGAGGCTGTGGACCACAGTCATTACCCGGAAGATTTGATCGCCAAGGGGCGGGATATCGAAGGGCTGACGCTGGCCCGGGCCGTTGGTTATCACATTGAACGACGAGTGTTTTTGAACGCCAATCGGACGGTCGTTCTTTAGATCGCTATCGCGAGCAGCTCGCTCCCACAGGGATTTGTGTCAGTGCACAAACCCCGGACACACCAAAGATCCATTGTGGGAGCGAGCCTGCTCGCGATGAGGCCCTTACAAACAACACAAGACACACAAGCAATAACCCGAGCAATCAACGCGCCGCCGTTCCATGGCGACGCGACCGCTACATAAAAACAACAGCGAGGTGAAAGCATGTCTGGCAATCGTGGTGTGGTGTATCTCGGCAATGGCAAAGTCGAAATACAGAAAATCGACTATCCAAAAATGCAGGACCCGCGCGGCAGGAAGATTAACCACGCTGTCATCCTGCGTGTGGTTTCCACCAACATCTGTGGTTCCGACCAGCACATGGTGCGTGGCCGTACTACCGCTCAAACCGGCCTGGTTCTGGGCCACGAGATCACCGGTGAAGTGATCGAGAAGGGCAGCGACGTCGAAAACCTGCAAATCGGCGACCTGGTGTCCGTACCGTTCAACGTGGCTTGCGGGCGCTGCCGTTCCTGCAAGGAAATGCACACCGGTGTTTGCCTGAGCGTTAACCCGGCGCGTCCGGGCGGTGCTTACGGTTATGTCGACATGGGCGACTGGACCGGCGGCCAGGCTGAATACGCGATGGTGCCGTATGCCGACTTCAACCTGCTGAAACTCCCGGATCGCGATCGCGCGATGGAAAAAATCCGCGACCTGACCTGCCTCTCCGACATCCTGCCGACCGGTTACCACGGCGCAGTGACGGCGGGCGTTGGCCCGGGCAGCACCGTGTACATCGCTGGTGCCGGTCCTGTCGGTCTGGCTGCTGCCGCTTCCGCTCGCCTGTTGGGCGCAGCGGTGGTGATCATCGGTGACGTCAACACCGTCCGCCTGGCGCACGCCAAGGCTCAGGGTTTCGAAATCGCCGACCTGTCCCTGGACACCCCGCTGCACGAACAGATCGCTGCACTGCTGGGCGAGCCTGAAGTGGATTGCGCCGTCGACGCCGTGGGCTTCGAAGCGCGTGGTCATGGCCATGACGGCGTGAAACACGAGGCTCCGGCCACCGTGCTCAACTCGCTGATGGGCGTGGTTCGGGTTGCCGGCAAAATCGGTATCCCAGGCCTGTACGTGACTGAAGATCCGGGTGCAGTCGATGCAGCCGCGAAAATGGGCAGCCTGAGCATCCGCTTCGGTCTGGGCTGGGCCAAATCCCACAGCTTCCACACCGGCCAGACGCCAGTGATGAAGTACAACCGCCAGCTGATGCAGGCGATCATGTGGGACCGTATCCACATTGCCGACATCGTGGGTGTGGAAGTTATCAGCCTCGATGACGCGCCACGTGGTTATGGCGAGTTCGATGCGGGCGTGCCGAAGAAGTTTGTGATCGATCCGCACAAACTGTTCAGCGCAGCGTAAGGCTTCACGCAAAACAAAGGCGACCTTCGGGTCGCCTTTTTTGTGTTTTTGATGTTGGCAGATCGAGAGGTTTGTCGTATTCGAAACCCACCCCTCACCCCAGCCCTCTCCCCGGCGGGGAGAGGGGGAAAGGGGGCCGATCTCTATGCTTTTCAAACCTGAGTTCGACTCGGACTTTCAGGTCGATGTACATCGAAAGAACAACTCGGTCAGTCCCCTCTACCTCCGGGAGAGGGCTAGGGTGAGGGGTGGTTTACAAGGCCGCCAACGCCCCTTGATACAACACCGGTCCCGTCGGTTGCCCCGTCGGCGAACCACCCTGCGGCTCAAGACTCACCGCCAACGCAATCGGCTTGCCGATCAACGTCTTCTGCGTATCGCTCAGCTCTACGCGCCCCTTGCCGCCCGCCGGGATCACACCAAGGGAAATCGGCTTGCCATCCGCTGGAATCGCCCACAGCTCCAGACTTCGCCCCGGGTCAACCGCTGCCAGCGTCAGCGGCTCAACGTTCAAATAATCCTCATGCGCTTCTACCTTCAGCGCAGGCTGCGCGTCGGCCGTCAGCAGCGTGGCGCTGTAACGCGCACTGTCGCGGTTATAGATCACACCCAACGTCACGGCGATCACCAGCGAGCAAACCGCAGCCGTCACTCGCAACCAGCTCCAGAACGGTCGCTTTTCCGGCATGTGCAGCACTTGCGGCTCAATCCGCGCCGTAATTCCCTGCCACACCCGATCCGGCACCGGCTGCTCGGGCAGCGCTTCGGTCAAACTGGCCAGGCTTTCCTGCCACTGCGCTAGTTCCGCGCGCAGTGCTGCGTCCTCCAACAACAACTGTTCGAAACGTCGACGAGCGGCAGAGGGCATCAAGCCAATGGCGTAATCGGCGGCGAGGGCGCGGCGCAAGGTCGGGGTTTGATAGTTCATGATTCAAGGCACCTACGCAGTCGCTCCATACCGCGGCGGATCCAGGATTTCACCGAGCCCAGCGGCGCGGCCAGGTGTTCGGCGAGCTCAGAGCAGGACAGCCCCTGAAAGTAAGCCACGGTGATCGATTGACGCTGCATGCCGTCGAGGCTTTCCAGGCAGCGATTCAAGGCGTTGGCCTCACGGGCACTGCTGAGTTGTTCGTGGGCCGATGGGCTTTCGTCCACCAGCGCCTGTTCTTCAAGGTCGCTCAACGGCCGGTCGCGGTGTTTGCGCAACTGATCGATGGCCTGATGACGGGTGATGTTGATCATCCAGGTCAGCGGCGTCGACAGGTGCGCCTCGTAGCGCGAGGCGTTGTTCCAGATGCGCACGAAGCTTTCCTGCAGCACTTCTTCAGCCAGATCCGGCCGCCCCATGAATCGCAGCGCTACGCCATGCAGCCGTGGGCCGACGCTGCGGTAAAGCGTCTCGAAAGCGCGGCGGTCGCCCAGTGAACACTGGGCCAGAAGCTGCCTGAGCTGATCGGCGTCGGCGATGGGAATGGCAGTTCTCCGGGCAATCGAAGCGGGCTGGGTGAGGTGCCGGTTGCAGGCAGAGGTTAGTTCACGGTGCGTGGTAGTTCCATTCATGGGCGGCCACCTCGGAAACCGCCGACCCTGATGCGCAGGGTCGGCGGCACGCCTCAGCTTTTCGGCATCAGTACTTTGTCGATGACCTGAATCACGCCGTTGGACTGGTACACGTCATAGGTGGTGATGTCGGCGACGTCACCTTTTTCATCCTTGATCGTGATGTTGTGCGGACCGTTCATCATTGCCCACAGCTTGCCGCCTGCGACGGTGGTCAGTTCGGCCGTGCCGCCACCGGCCTTGATCTTCTCGGCCAGGGTGATCATGTCGAGCTTCCCGGCGACCACGTGGTAGGTGAGCACGTGAGTCAGGGTCGCCTTGTTGGCGGGTTTGAGCAGGGTATCGACCGTGCCGGCCGGCAGGGCGGCGAAGGCCGAGTTGACCGGGGCGAACACGGTGAACGGGCCTTTGCCCTTGAGGGTGTCCACCAGGCCTGCGGCTTTCACGGCGGCGACCAGGGTGGTGTGGTCGGCGGAGTTCACCGCGTTATCGATGATGTCCTTGCTCGGCATCATGCTCTGGCCGCCGACGATGACCGCGTGGCTCGTGTCTGCCGCTTGCACAGTGTTCAGGACGAATCCGCCGCCAAGGGCCAGGGTCAGCAGGCTGGCAATCAACGGCGTTTTGATCGAAGTGCGTTTCATGGTGATGATCCTCGTGCAGGGAATCGGCCAGGAATGTCTGTCCGTGCTTGATATACGCGGGCGGGACCAGACTGGATGCAGCGCCGGTCAATTCTTTTTCGACTGTTCGTCGGGGGCTCGCCAAGACTCGGAACAATCCCCTGGGATGCCAGTCCAACACACGGTTTTTCGCTGCCCATTGCCGGGCGGTTTTCATGGCACATGAGGATGTCTGAATGAAGATTTCACGCGGTTTTGCACTGGCTTCGCTGATGTGTCTGGCGGCCAGTCCGGTCTTTGCTCAGTTCAGCCTGTTCGATGCGGCCAATGCCATCTCTGGCACGCAGGACGATGACGCCGCCGCGGCCGCGCCGACCGCGATGACCGCGCAGACGGCCGGTCTGCTGAGTGCGCTCAGCCAATTGAACGTGACGCCAGAACAAGCCATTGGCGGTGCCGGGGCGATGCTCGGTCTGGCGAAGAATCAATTGAGTTCGACCGACTACTCGGAGTTGGCCAAAAGCGTGCCCGGAATCGACTTACTCTCCGGTGGCGGTCAACTGGGCCTCCTCAGCGGCTTGCTTGGCTCGTCCGGTAAAGCGGCAGGTCTGGACAACGTCTTGGGCAACCTGAATAACACCAACGACCTGAACAGTGCCTTCAACGCATTGGGCATGGACACTGGCATGATCGGCCTGTTTGCCCCCGTGCTTCTGCAATTTTTCGGTCAGCAGGGAGTCGGCGGGTCGCTGCTGACAAACCTGGGCGGGATCTGGGGCGCAGGCACCGGTACCTGATTCAGCGGCGCTCGGCGCGCAACGCGTCGATGCGCTGGTCCTTCTCGATCCAGAGCTGGTTGACCCAGTTCTGGATGGTTTCGCGAAACTGCGGATCGTTTTCGTAATCGCCCTGCCACAGTGCCGGGTCGAGTTCGCGGGTCTTGATGTCGATGATGACTTTCGGCACGTTGCCGCTGAGCAAATCCCAGAACCCCGGAATCGTCTGCTGCGGATACACCACCGTCACATCAAGGACGGCGTCCAGCTGTTCGCCCATTGCCGCCAGAACAAACGCCACGCCGCCAGCCTTGGGCCTGAGCAGGTGGGTGAAGGGTGATTGCTGCTGGGCACGTTTCGCAGCGGTAAAGCGTGTGCCTTCCAGGTAATTGACCACCGTCACCGGCTGACGTTTGTACAACTCGCACGCCGCTTGGGTGATCTCCAGATCCTTGCCGGCCAGCTCAGGATGCTTCGCCAGGAATGCCTTGGTGTAGCGTTTCATGAACGGGTAATCCAGCGCCCACCACGCCAACCCGAGGAACGGCACCCAGATCAGCTCTTTCTTGAGGAAGAACTTGAAGAACGGTGTGCGGCGATTCAGCGTTTGGATCAACGCCGGGATATCGACCCAGGATTGATGGTTGCTGATCACCAGATACGACGTGTCGACCCGAAGGTCGTCACCGCCACGGATATCCCATTGCGTGGGGATGCACAGGCGGAAAATCAGCTTGTCGATTTCGGCCCAGGTCTCGGCGATCCCCATCACCGTCCATGACGCGTAATCACGCAAGCGCCCGGGCAGGACCAGTTTGAGCAAGGCGAACACCATCAGCGGCCCGAACAGGACCAAGGTGTTGAGCAACAGCAGCAGGGTAACGAAACAGCCGGTGAGCAGGCGGCGCATAAGTAACTCTTGAAAGCATTTGGGCGCGCAATGATAAGCAGCTTCGGACGGCAGGCCAAATCGGTGACGACGAATGTTTCACCTATGGACCGCTATGCTGGAGGTCGGCTGAAAAGATCGCAGCCTTCGGCAGCTCCTACAAAAGCACGCCGTACACCTGTAGGAGCTGCCGAAGGCTGCGATCTTTTGATCTTTGGTTTTGCAGACGCCGAACGAATTCAAAGGCAACGGTCTAAAATTCCGCTGCCCACTCCTCAAGGAAGCCCATTACGTGAAATCCCTCCTTGCACTGCTTTCCCTCGTGGCCCTGCCGGTCCTGGCCGCTGAGCCGACCCTGTACGGGCGCTACGAATACATCGCGCTGCCGGAAATCGGTGGCGAAGTCCTCAAGGCCAAGATGGACACCGGCGCCCTGACCGCGTCGCTGTCGGCCAAAGACATCGAAACCTTTACCCGCGATGGCGACGAGTGGGTGCGTTTCCGCCTCGCCACCAAAGGCGCGAGCAACAAGGTCTACGAACACAAGGTCGCGCGGATCAGCAAGATCAAGACCCGCTCCGAAGAAGATGAGGATGACAAGGAAGCGGTCGAACCCACCAAGCGTCCGGTGGTCGATCTGGAACTGTGCCTGGGCAACGTCAAGCGCACCGTTGAGGTCAACCTCACCGACCGCAGCAGCTTCAACTATCCATTGTTGATCGGTGCCAAAGCCTTACGTGAGTTCGGCGCGGCGGTGAACCCGGCACGGCGCTTTACCGCGGACAAACCCGACTGCTGATTTCAAGTGGTCTCATTGACGTGACGTGAGCCTTGGGGCACCGTTCGCCCACTTAACTCCCGGGCTCGGACGCCATGCCTCATATCCTGATTGTCGAAGACGAAGCAGCGATTGCCGACACCCTGATTTTCGCCTTGCAGGGTGAGGGCTTCACCACCACCTGGCTGAGCCTTGGCGCCGCTGCGCTTGAGCATCAGCGCCAGACCCCGGCTGACCTGATCATTCTCGACATTGGTCTGCCGGACATCAGCGGCTTCGAGACCTGCAAGCAATTGCGGCGTTTCAGCGAAGTGCCGGTGATTTTTCTCAGTGCCCGTGATGCCGAAATCGATCGCGTCGTGGGCCTGGAAATCGGTGCCGACGATTATGTGGTCAAGCCGTTCAGCCCTCGGGAAGTGGCGGCGCGGGTCCGGGCGATTCTCAAGCGCATGGCGCCGCGAGCGACAGCCGAGGTGCCATCGGCGCTGTTTCGCATTGACGGCGAACGAGTGCAGATCAGCTACCGCGGTCAGCTTCTAACCCTGACCCGCCATGAGTTTCGTCTGCTGCAATGCCTGCTGGACCAACCCGAACGGGTCTTCAGTCGCGAGCAATTGCTCGATGCGCTGGGCGTCGCCGCCGATGCCGGTTACGAGCGCAGCATCGACAGCCACATCAAGAGCGTGCGCGCCAAATTGCGCCAGGTGAAGGCCGACGCGGAACCGATCCAGACCCATCGCGGCCTCGGCTACAGCTACAACCCGGGGCATAGCTGATGCCTCTGGGGATTCGGATATTCCTGGTCTACGTGCTGTTTATCGGCCTGACCGGTTACTTCGTGCTGAACACCGTGATGGAAGAAATCCGTCCCGGCGTGCGCCAGTCCACCGAAGAAACGCTGGTCGACACCGCCAACCTGATGGCCGAAATCCTGCGCGACGACTTCAAGGCCGGCACCCTGAATCAGAACCGCTGGCCCGAGCTGCTCAAGGCTTATGGCGAACGGCAACCGAAGGCGAACATCTGGGGATTGCCGAAAAATCAGGTCAACCACCGGATCTACGTCACCGATGCCAAGGGCATTGTGGTGCTGGACTCCAGCGGTGTGGCAGTGGGGCAGGATTACTCGCGCTGGAACGACGTATTACTGACCCTGCGAGGCGAATACGGCGCTCGTTCCAGCCGCAGCGATCCGGACGATCCGAACTCCTCAGTGATGCACGTCGGTGCCCCGATTCGCGACAACGGCCAGATCATCGGCGTGGTCACCGTCGCCAAACCCAACAGCTCGTTGCAGCCATACGTTGATCGCACTGAACGGCGATTGCTTGCCTGGGGTGCGGGGCTGATCGGCCTCGGTCTGCTGTTCGGCGCGCTGTTGTCGTGGTGGTTGAGCGCGGCGCTGCGGCGATTGACGGCTTATGCACAGGCAGTCAGTGAAGGCCGGCGGGTCGAGGTTCCGCACTACCGTGGCGGCGAGCTGGAACAACTGGCGACAGCGGTGGAGCAGATGCGCACGCAACTCGAAGGCAAAGCCTACGTTGAGCGTTACGTGCACACATTGACCCACGAACTGAAAAGCCCGCTGGCGGCGATTCGCGGCGCAGCGGAGTTGCTGCAAGGCGAGATGCCGCTGGCCCAGCAGCAGCGTTTTGTCAGCAACATCGACAGCGAAAGCGCGCGGATGCAGCAGTTGATCGAGCGCCTGTTGAATCTGGCCCTGGTCGAGCAACGCCAAGGGCTGGAAGAGCGGGTGGCGGTGCCGCTGGCGAAGTTGGTAGATGAGTTGCTGAGCGCTCAGGCGGCGCGCATCGAAGGCAAGCAATTGCGCGTGGAACAAACCATTGCAGCGGATCTGGTGCTGACCGGTGAACCGTTCCTGTTGCGTCAGGCGCTGGGCAATCTGCTGGAGAACGCGTTGGATTTCACCCCGGCTCAGGGTTTGTTGCGATTCAGTGCTGAGCGCATTGGGGAGCAAATTGAGTTCAGGCTGTTCAACCAGGCTGAGGCCATTCCCGACTATGCGTTGCCGCGACTGAGCGAGCGTTTCTATTCACTGCCGCGACCGGACAGCGGGCGCAAGAGCACGGGGTTGGGGCTCAACTTCGTTGAAGAGGTGGTCAAGTTGCATGGTGGAACGGTAAGCATCGGTAATGTCGACGGTGGCGTTGAAGTGACTTTGCGCCTGCCTTAAAACCGAGTCGCTTCCATCGCGAGCAGGCTCGCTCCCACATTGGGCTTCGGTTGTGAATTACATCCGTGAACTCACCCAGATCACTGTGGGAGCGAGCCTGAACTGGTCAAGCAAATCCGGACACCGGTTACGGTGTTTATGCCGCTTTTTGCTCCATAGCTATTGGCGACAGGTAGTTGTTGTAGCTGTGGAGCCTAGTGCGGTTGTAGTACATGAAGAAGCGAACCATGTCGGTTTGTGCTTCTTCGGTGCTGCCGTAGCCTTTGCGAGGTACCCATTCCGACTTCAGCGTTCCGAAAAACCTCTCCGTCGGTGCGTTGTCCCAACATTGCCCACGATGGCTCATGCTCTGCAATATGCCATATCGCTCCAACTCCCCTTGAAACTTGCGGCTCGTGTATTGGCAGCCCTGATCAGAATGGAACATCAGCCCTGGCGCACCTTGTCGAAGGTCTGCTGCCATGCGCAGTGCTTTGCTGACCAAGTTGGCATCATTGATCAGGGAAAACGCCCAGCCAATGACACGCCGCGCAAACAAGTCGATCACGATTGCCAGGTGGCACCAGCGTTTTCCCACTAAAAGACTGGTTACATCGCCACACCAGACCTGGTTGATGGCCGCCGGCCTGAAGTTACGTTCGAGTCGATTAGGCGCAACAAAGGCTTCGACCCCCTTGGATCTGAATGGATGCGGTCGGCGCTGTTTGCTGACAATGTTGGCTTCCTTCATCAGCGACGCAGCGAGGCTTCTTCCTACTGGAAAATGCTCGGCCTTCAGGCGTTTGGAGATCATTCTGGAGCCCATACTTTCGCGGCTCTCAGCGTGTAGGTTGACCACCTGAGCCATAAGCTCTTCACGCCTGATTTTGGGGCGGGAGCGCCGCTGAATCCATTCATAGAAGCTACTGCGCTTGACGTTGAAAACACGACACAGCGTGGCGGTCGGATACGACGCTCTCAGCTCCGCTATCATCGAAAACGAGCGGGATCCGACATCAAGAGCGCGGTAGCCTTTTTTAAGATCTCGGCCTCCAACTCCATTTGCTTGATTTTGGCCTTCAGCTCCTGAATCTGACGCTGATCTTCGGTAATCGCTTTGGTGCCTTTTACCGGCTGGCCTTCGCGCTCCTTACGAACCTGTTCGACCCACCGCCGCAAAGCGGTAGGCCCAATGTCCAACGACGCGCAGACGTCTGGAACGGGACAATCATCATCAAGTACCATGCTGGCAGCACGCAGTTTGAACTCGCGCGAATAGACCTTTCTTTCGTTCATGGAGCCTCCAAGTTGGCGAAATCATATCGCCCTTAAGAGGTGTCCGGAATTATTAGGCCAGTTCAGCCTGCTCGCGATGGGGCCGGCCCAGTCTCCACACACTCTCCACATTCCGCCCATAAATCCCCCACACACCGATTCCAGACTCTCCCCATCCAAACAGGGAGAGTCCCATGAACCGTAGCCTGACCCTAAAACTGGGGGCGATTGCCCTTTTGATTCTGCTGTTGATGATTCCTCTGCTGCTGATCAACGGGATCATCAATGACCGTCAGCGACTGCGCGACGGCGTGCTCGAAGACATCGCCCGCAGCTCCAGCTACAGCCAGCAACTGAGCGGTCCGATCATGGTGGTGCCGTATCGCAAAGTGGTGCGGATCTGGAAGACCAATGAGAAAACCAACAAGCGCTACCAGGAAACCGGCGAAGAACGCGGCCATCTGTATTTTCTGCCGGAGCGTTTCGAGCTCGACGGCAAGGTGCAGACAGAATTGCGCTCGCGGGGTATTTACGAGGCGCGGCTGTATCACGCCGACAACCACATCAGCGGCCTGTTTTCGATTCCCGCGCAGCTGGGTATCAAGGAGGATTTCGCCGATTATCAGTTTGATCAAGCGTTTCTGACGATAGGCATCAGCGATATCCGCGGGATCGAAAATGCCCTGAAACTGGACCTCAATGGTCAGAGTCTGGATTTTGAACCGGGCACGCAGCTGGGCTGGCTAGGCGAGGGGGCACACGTCATGTTGCCCGCGCTGGACAGGCACAAAGGCGCGGAACTGGCGTTCGCCTTTGACCTGCGCCTGCAGGGCACCGGCCAGTTGCAGATCACTCCGGTCGGCAAAACCAGCAAGGTGCAACTGGCGGCCAACTGGCCTCACCCGAGCTTTATCGGCAACTACTTGCCGGCTCAGCGTGAAGTCACCGGGACAGGTTTTACCGCGAATTGGCAGACTTCGTTCTTTTCCACCAACCTGGAAGAAGCCTTGACCAACTGCCTGACCAGCGACCGTTGTGACGAGCTCAAGAGTCGCAACTTCGGGGTGAGTTTCATCGATCCGGTGGATCAGTACCTCAAGAGTGATCGGGCGATCAAATACGCGCTGCTGTTCATTGCCCTGACCTTCGCCGGATTCTTCCTGTTCGAAGTGCTCAAAAGCATGGCCGTGCATCCAATCCAGTACGCGTTGGTGGGCGTGGCCCTGGCGTTTTTCTACCTGTTACTGCTATCGCTGTCCGAGCACATCGGCTTTGCCCTGGCGTACCTGCTGTCGGCGGGCGGCTGTGTGTTGTTGATTGGTTTTTATGTCTGCCATGTGCTGCGTAGCGTGCGTCACGGCTTGAGTTTTTCGGTGGGATTGGCGGCGTTGTATGGCTTGCTCTATGGCTTGCTGAGTGCCGAGGATTACGCGTTGTTGATGGGGTCGTTGCTGTTGTTCGGGTTGTTGGGCGTGTTTATGGTGCTGACCCGCAAGCTGGACTGGTATGGGGTTGGGCAGAAGTCGGTCAAGCCGTTGGTGTTTGATATGGGAGCGGTGGAATGAGCCGGTCGTTGGGGTTGCGCGAGGATCAGCGGGTGGGGGAGGTGTTGGCGACGCTGATTTACAGGTTGTTTCCAGTCGATTCGGTGTGGTGCATTCGCGAGCAAGCCCGCTCCCACAAGGGATCTCCAGTGAACACAAAATTCGTGCACACAACCAATCAACTGTGGGAGCGAGCCTGCTCGCGATGAGGCCGGAACAGCCAGCGAAATTCTAAACCTTTGGCATCGTCGCCAGCATCGAAGCCCGCTGACTCACCTCAAAGTACCAGTTCGCCAGCTTCGGATTCGTCGTGCGCCATTCCAGATCCGGATGGCGCAAATCGAGGTAACCCAACGCACAGGCAACACTGATCGCCGCCACATCGAAATGGCTGGTCAGCTCGGCAATCGCGTCCACTTCCAGCAATGCCAGGCCGCGACGAATCTTCTCGCGCTGGCCATCAAGCCACGCGTCCCAGTGTTTTTCCGGGGCACGCAGGGCGACTTCATAACGAATCAGCACCGCAGCGTCCATGATCCCGTCGGCCAGGGAGGCCAGGGTCAGGCGCCGCCAGCGAGCCGAGCCGTTACGCGGGATAAGCGGGTTGCCGACGTGCTGGTGGTCGAGGTAATCGAGGATCACTCGGCTGTCATGGATGACGTTGCCATCGGCCAGGCGCAAGGCCGGGATTTTACCCAGCGGATTGTCTTCGTTGAGTATCAGGTCCGGGCTGACCGGCGTGAGCACGCAGTCTTGCAACGCCACGCGGTCCTGCTGACCGGTTTCGTGCAGCAGCACCATGACTTTGCGAACGAAGGGCGACAACGGGTTGTGGAACAGGGTCATGCTGGGGGCGGACATGGGCGCGTCTCGGTGTGTGGGGCAGTGCTGGGCAGCATAGCGCGTTGATCCGGGAGCTCAAGATCGAAGTAAATACCTAACCCCTGTGGGAGCGGGCTTGCTCGCGAAGGCGGTGTGTCAGTCAGCATCAATGTTTACTGACACACCGCCTTCGCGAGCAAGCCCGCTCCCACAGGTTTTAGTGGTGTTGCAGCAGGCCGCGCAGGGCGAGGATTGCGGGAATGCCCAGACCCAACCAGCTCAATGCGTCCCACACGCCGTCCCCCAGTAACGCGGAAAACAACCCCGCAGCGCTGAGCAGGGCGATAACCGTGGGGGTGGAGAAGACTTTCCAGAAACTCGATTGCCGCGGCCTCATGCTGGACTCTCCGCGTTCTCGAGCACCGGTTTCGCCGCCTTGCGCCGCACCACCCACAGGTAAACTCCGCTCCCGAGGACGATGATGGTCAGCCCGTCCAGCGTCGCCCAGAGGATCTTCATCGGCATGCCGCCGTAATCACCGAAGTGCAACGGTTGTGACATGCCCATGGCGTCCATGTACCACGGGCGTTCGGCGACGGCGGTGACTTGCAGGGTGCTGGCGTCGATCAGCACCGGTGTCAGCAGGTGCGAGGTCAGTTGGGTGCTGCCTTTCATGAACACCGCGTAATGGTGTTCGCTGGAGAAGCGTGTGCCGGGGAAGGCGATGAAGTCCGGCTGCATGTCGGGTGCGACTTCCTTGGCGATGTCGAGCAAGCGGGTCGCGGGCGCCAGTTGTGTCAGTGGCGGCGCATCGCGGTACGGCGCGACCATCGCGCTCAGGCTGTCGTTGCGCCACGCGGCAATCAGCAGGTCGGCGCAGGCGCTGATGACGCCGGTGACGCCGACCACCAAGGCCCAGGTCAGCGTCACTACACCGATCAGGTTATGCAGATCGAGCCAACGCAGGCGCGTGGATTTGTCCTGGCGCACGGTGGCGAATTTCAAGCGCCGCATGAACGGCAGGTACAGCACCGTCCCGGAGACAATCGCCACCACGAACAGAATCCCCATGAACGCCAGCAGCAACTTGCCCGGCAGACCGGCGAACATGTCCACGTGCAGGCGCAACATGATCATCATGAAGCCGCCATTGGCCGACGGCATCTCCAGCGCTTCGCCGGTACGGGCGTCGAGCATGAAGGTGTGAGACGAGTTCGGTTCAGTGCCGGCGGTGGCCGCCATGATCGCAATCGCGGCGTTGGGCTCGTCTTCATCGAAGCCGAAATACTGCATGACCTCGCCGGGCCGATGCTGTTCAGCCGCCTGCACCAATTGCTGCAAATTCAGCAGCGGAGTGTCCGCCGGCATTGCCTTCAATTCAGCGGCATCGCCCAGCAGGTGGTCGATCTCGTGATGGAAGATCAATGGCAGGCCGGTCAGCGCGAGCATCAGCAGGAACACGGTGCAGATCAGGCTGGACCAGGTGTGGACGAAGGACCAGCGGCGAATTGTTTTGCTTTTCATTTCATAGCCTTCAGAAATACCAAAGCCGTCCATGTCGGACGGCTCGGGTCTTGGGCGTGTCAGGTCAGGCCATTACCACTTGTAAGTGGCACTGGCGACGACGCTGCGTTGGTCGCCGTAGTAGCAGTAGAAGCTGTCGCACGTGGAGATGTAGTCCTTGTCGAACAGGTTGGTGGCGTTCAGTGCCAGGGAGGCGCCTTTGAGGCTGTTGTCCAGGCGGCCCAGGTCGTAATGAACCGCGGCGTCGAACACGGTGTAGGCGTCAGCCTTGCCGAGCGAGGTGTTGCCCTGATCGCCGTAGGTATTGCCGGTGTAGCGAGCGCCGGCGCCGATGCCGAAACCGTCCAGCACGCCGTTGTACCAGGTGTAATCGGCCCACAGCGAAGCCTGTTGGTTGGGCATCAGTTGCAGGCGATTGCCTTTGAAATCGCCTTTCTGCACTTCGGATTTGGCCAGGGTGTAAGCGGCGATGACCTTGAGGTTCTCGGTCACATCGGAAACGGCTTCCAGTTCCAGGCCTTTGACTTTCACTTCACCGGTCTGGCTGGTGACCGAAACGTTGTCCGAGTTGGTCGTGGTGACGGAGACGTTTTTCTGGGTCAGGTCGTAGACCGCAGCGGTCAGCAGGGTGCTGCTGCCAGGCGGTTGGTACTTGATGCCCAGTTCCCACTGTTTGCCTTCGGTCGGCTTGAGCGAATCGGTCGGCGATGCCGTGGCGTTGCTGGTCGGCTGGAACGACTCGGCGTACGACAGGTACGGCACGATGCCGTTGTCGAACACGTAGCTGATCGCCGCGTTGCCGCTGAAGTTCTTGTCGCGCTCGGTGTTGGTGGCATCGCCTTTGTTGAAGAATTTGGTGCCAGTGTGGACCCAGTCTTCACGACCACCCAACGTCAGGCGCCATTGGTCGAGGGCCATCTGGTCCTGAACGTACAGGCCGGTCTGGTAGGTCTTCTGGTTGTAGTCGTAAAACGCCGCCGAACGTGGCGGACGAACGATGGGCTGGCCATAGATCGGGTTGTTGACGTTGGTGGTCAGACCGTCACCGAAGATCGAGGTGTAGTTGGTGTTGGTACGCTGGTGATCGAGGCCGATCAACAGGGTGTGACGGATGTCGCCGGTCGCGAAGTCGCCCTGGAAGTTGTTGTCCACGGCGAACTGGCTGATGTCCTCGTCGACACTGGTGCTCGAGCGGCCAACGTTGCCTTCGGCATCGACCTGGGTGAACGGGTAGGCGCCGGGAGTGAGGGCCTGGAAGGACAGGTCCGATTTGGTGTAGCGCAGGTTCTGCTTGAACTGCCAGACATCGTTCAAACGATGTTCAAAGGCGTAGCCCAGTGCGTAGTAGGTGCGGTCGTAGAATTCCCAGTCCGGGTCGCCGAGGTTCTTGTGATGGGAAATCTTGCCGAGCGGCGAGTGGATCCTGGTGCCCTGCACCGGCAGGAACTGGCTGGTGATGCCGGTATCGTCGTGGGTGAATTGCGTCAGCAAGGTGAACTTGGTGTCTTCGTCGATGTTCCAGGTCAGGCTCGGCGCGATGTTGTAGCGCTTGTTGTCGACGTGGTCGACCTGCGTGCCGCTGTCGCGCACCACACCGCTCAAACCGTAGAGGAACTGGCCTTCGTCATCGATCTTGCCGGTGCTGGCGAAGTTGATCTGGCGATGGTTGTCGCTGCCATATTGCACCTGGATTTCGCTGCTCGATTCGGCGCTGGGACGACGGCTGACCATGTCCAGCAAACCGCCTGGCGGGGTCTGGCCGTAAACCGACGAGGCCGGGCCGCGCAGCAGGGCGAGGCGGTCGAGGTTCCAGGTTTCCTGTTTCGGGTTGGCGTACACGCCTTTTGGCAGTGGCAGGCCGTCGAGGAATTGCGTCGGTTCGAAACCGCGCACACGCAACCAGTCGGCGCGGGTGTCGCTGCCGTAGCTGCTGGCGGTGATGCCGGGCATGTAGCGCACCGCGTCATCGAGGCTGTGCACATTGCGGTCGTCCATTTGCTCGCGGGTGGCGACCGAAATCGAGCGCGGTGCTTCGACCAGCGCGGTATCGGTCTTGGTGCCGGCGGCGGTGCGGGTCGCCAGATAACCTTCCACCGGTCCCCAGGCACTTTCGGTGTTTTCCACGCCAATGACGGCGGTTTCCGGCAGGGCCATCACGCCTTCAGGCACGGCCACCAGGCTATAAGTGCCAGCGCTGCTCTGTTCCAGTTGCAGACCTGTGCCGCGCAAGGCTTCGCGCAGGGCGCCGGCTGCGTCGAACTGGCCTTTGACCGGCGCCGAGGTCTTGCCCGCTGCCAGTGAAGGATTCAACGACAGCGCCAGACCCGCCTGGCTGGCGATCTGGTTCAGGGTGCTGGCCAATGGCGCGGCTGGCAGGTTGTAGGCGCGAACGCTGGACGCCTGTTCAGCGGCCATCAGCTGACTGCTGGCCAGAGGGGCGCAAAGGGCAATGGCAATCGCCAGCAAACTGGGGCGCAACAAGGTGTCGAGCGAACGGGACATACAGCGGCTCCTGAATGGAAATATTTCTCAATTGCCTAGGTGCCGAACGAGAATTCAAAAGTGATAGGTCTGATTGAAAATAATTTCGATTCAGTGATTGCCCGCCTTTGTAGGAGCCGTGTGGGAGCTGTGTAGGAGCTGTCGAGTGAAACGAGGCTGCGATCTTTTGACCTGCTCCTAAAAAAACAAAGTCAAAAGATCGCAGCCTCGTTTCACTCGACAGCTCCTACGGGTTTGGCTTCAGCCTTCGCCACCGTCACCCACCACGGCGTGTGCTGTTCGATCTGCACCGGCAGGGTCGGCAGCAGGGCGCTCAGGGCCAGATCGGTGTCGTGCAGCGGGAAGCTACCGGTGATTCGCAGATCGGCGATTTCAGGTGTAACCCCCAAATACCCGCGGCGATATCGACCGAGTTCATGGACCAGGTCCTCCAGCCGCGCGTTGTCCACCACCAGCATGCCGCGGGTCCAGGCATCGGCGCCGAGGTTGAGCGCGACAATCGGCCCGAGGCCATTGCTGCGCATCAGGACTTGTTGGCCTTCACGCAGAATCTGCTCTTCAGGACTCGACTCGGGATGGGCCGCCACCGCCGACTTCAGCACGCTCAGGCGCGTACCGTCTTCTTCACGCTTGACCAGGAACCGCGTCCCCAGTGCACGCAGGCTGCCTTCGCGGGTTTCGACGATAAACGGCCGGGCGTCGCCATGGCCGGTTTCGACGAGGATTTCCCCTTCCTGGAGGATGATCAGCCGTTGTTTTTCATCGAAACGCACATCCACGGCGCTGTGGGTGTTGAGGTTGATCAGCGTGCCGTCGGTCAGGCGCAGGGTGCGTTGCTCGCCGGTGGCGGTGCGCTGGTCGGCCAGCCAATAGTCGATCGGCAGATAACGATCACCGGCGAACAACGCCAACCCGATCACCGCGACGATGCTGGCCACGCCGCTGCCAAGTTTGCGCACGCGCCGGCGAATGCTTTCGCGCGATTGCAGTAAAGCGGTGCGGGCCGGGCCGCTGGCAACACTGAAGCGCTGGTCGAGCATGCCCAGTTGGCGCCAGGCCCGCGCATGTTCTTCGTGGGCAGCGTGCCATTTGGCGAACTCTTCGCGCTCCACCGGGTTGCCGGAATCCAGGGACAACTGCCAGGCAATCGCGGCATCCAGCACCTGCGCCGAGACGGGTTTGGAGCTGACCGGACTCATACCGGCTCACCGTACAGCGCGATGTAGCACTGACGAATGCCTTGTGCCAGATACTGACGCACCCGCGGTACTGACACACCCAGGCGCTGGGCGATTTCGGCGTGGCCGAGGCCGTCGAGACGGTTATAGAGAAACGCCGCCCGGGCCTTGCTTGAGAGCTTGCCAAGCAGGCGGTCGATGGCTTTGAGGTCTTCGAGGATCAGTTGCTGTTCCTCCACCGACGGTTGTTCACCTGCGGGGATCAGCATCAGTTCGGTGAGGTAGGCCTGTTCCAGCGCGGCGCGGCGGAAATAGTCGAACAGCAGACCCTTGGCAATCGCCACCAGAAACGCGCGCGGTTCACGCGGTTCCTTCAGTTCTTCACGGCCCAGCAAACGCACGAAAGTGTCCTGACTCAGGTCTTCGGCTCGTTGCGGACAGGCCACATTGCGTCGCAGCCAGGCCAATAGCCAACCGCGGTGGTCGCGATACAACGCACCAACGAGCTCACTTTGAGGGCTTTGGACTGACGACACGTAGCAGCACCGATTGGGAAGTATTAACTAACGAGAATTGTTCGCGATTGTGTCAGAGGCGGGGGAGGTAAGCAATTGGCGCTGGTCGGGTGGCCGCCAACGTCGGTGTATTGGCGCAAAACCCCCTGTAGGAGCTGCCGAAGGCTGCGATCTTTTGACTTTGGATTTTAAGATCAAAAGATCGCAGCCTTCGGCAGCTCCTACAAAGGATTGCGGTGTCTTTTAGAAAGAAGGTGCTCGCTGTCTGCGCTTCCACTGACTCATCCGCTGCTGCAAATTCAACGGGCTATGAATCTGCATCTGCCGCGCCCGGCTGAACAAAATCAACGCCAGTTCAGCGGTGGCCAACGCATCGGCACTGGCATTGTGGCGCTCGAACACTTCGAGTTTGAACCAGTCGATCCACTGATCCAGACCGGCATCGCGAATGTGCGCCTGAGGGCAAAGCAACGGTGCGATATCAGCCACATCCAGAAACGGATGCTGCAACTTGTAGCCCAGATGGTCTTTCAAGGCGCGCCCGAGCATGTGCTGATCGAACGGCGCGTGAAACGCCAACACCGGACTATCGCCAACAAATTCCATGAATTCGACCAGGGCCTGAGCCGGATCGCTGCCCGCGGCAATCGCACTCGGCCCCAGGCCATGGATCAACACGCTGGGAGCCAACTTCATGTCGGTGCATTGCAACGTGCGTTCGAACTGCTGGCTGAAATCGATCGCGCCGTCCTCGATCACTACCGCGCCGATGGACAACACCCGATCCTTGTTCAGGTTCAGCCCGGTGGTTTCCAGGTCGAGCACCACCCAGCGTTGTTCGCGCAGGCTGCATTCGCCAAGCTCTGCCGCCGAAGACAAGCGTTGCAGACGTTGTTGGAGTTCGCCGGGAAGGCTCGGACCTGCCGGGCGCAGCCATGAAAACAGGCTCATAGCTGATACCGCAGGGCCAGGCTGCTTTGCAGGCGTTGTGCCTGGCGCAGGGATTCACGCAGGATCCGTCGATCCAGATGATTGAGGCTGTCTGGATCGACCCGGTTGGAGTAGGGCAAGTTCTCCCGGGTTTGTAGCTGATGTTGCTGCATGCGAGCTTGCTGGATGAAGTGATAGGCCTCTTCGTACGCCGCACCGTCCAGCCGTTCGATGACTTCTTTGTCCACCAGTTGGCGAAAGCGCTCCAGCGTGTTGTTCGCCTCGACCCCATGGGCCAAAGCGAGCAGTCGGGCACCGTCGACAAACGGCGTCAGCCCCTGGACCTTCAAGTCCAGAGTGGCTTTCTCGCCATTCTTACGAGCCAGTACAAACTCACGGAAACGTCCTACGGGCGGACGATTGCGCAGGGCGTTCTCGGCCATCATTCGTTGGAACAGTCGGTTGTCATTCACCTGATCGAGAATTCCCCGGCGCAGCTGCTCGCAGCCTTGCTCGTCACCCCAGACCACCCGCAAGTCGAAATAAATGCTCGAACCCAGCAGGTTCTCCGGCGTTGCCTCGCGGATAAACGCCGCAAAACGTCGTGACCATTCGGCGCGGGACAGACACAGCTCAGGGTTGCCGGCCATGATGTTGCCCTTGCACAGGGTGAAACCGCAGAGCGCCAGGCTCTGGTTAATGTGCTGGGCGATGGGCAACAACTTGCCGCGAATCTCGGCGGCGTGGGCCGCGTCCCGGGCTTCGAACAGAATGCCGTTGTCCTGATCGGTGTGCAGCGTCTGTTCGCGACGGCCTTCGCTACCGAAGCACAGCCAGCTGAACGGAATGCTAGGGTCACCTTTCTCGGCGAGGGTTAGTTCGATCACCCGGCACACGGTGTGGTCATTGAGCAAGGTGATGATGTGCGTGATCTGAGTTGAAGAGGCACCGTGGGCCAGCATGCGTTCCACCAGTTGGCCGATCTCGCCGCGCATCGCGACCAGATTTTCCACCTTCTGGGCGCTGCGGATCGTCCGCGCCAGATGCACCAGATCGACCCGTTGCAGGGAAAACAGATCACGTTCCGAGACCACGCCGCACAGGCGATGATCCTTGACCAGGCAGACGTGGGCGATGTGCCGCTCGGTCATGGCAATCGCCGCGTCGAAGGCGCTGTGGTCCGGCGACAGGTAAAACGGCGCCCGGGTCATGTGGCGTTCGATAGCTTCGTTGAAATCGTTAGTGCCGTCGGCCACCACATGGCGCAGGTCGCGCAGGGTGAAAATCCCCAGCGGCGCTTTATGTTCGTCGACCACCACAATGCTGCCGACCTGCTGCCCATGCATCAGGGTCACGGCTTCACGCAGTGGCGTGGTCGGGCTGCAGGTCACCGGGTGGCGCATGGCCAATTCGCCCAGGCGGGTATTGAGCGAGTACTGGGTGCCAAGGGTTTCCACGGCTTTTTGCTGGACTTGCTGGTTGACCTGATCCAGCAGGCTGCTCACGCCGCGTAGGGAAAAGTCGCGAAACGCGTTGGAAAGCGCGAACAGTTTGATGAACGCCAGCTTGTTCAGCTGTAGGCAAAAGGTGTCTTCGGAGGCCAGATGCTCGGTACGAGTCGCGCGCTCACCCAGCAGCGCGGCGAGGGGGAAACACTCGCCGGTGGTGATTTCGAAGGTGGTTTCGGTGCCGCCCTTGGCCGTATGGGGGCGTTCACCCACGACCCGGCCTTGCTTGACGATGTAGAAATGCTCAACCGGGCCGTCGGCGGGCTTGAGGATGCTCTCGCCGGGCGCATAAAAACGCAGCTGACACTGCTCGACCAGGTACGCCAGGTGGGCGTGTTCCATTTGATTGAAGGGCGGGAAGCGCTGAAGGAATTGCAAAGTGCCCTGGATATTCTGCAATACCGCGGTTTTCCCTGCCTGTGTGAAGGCGTCCGCTTTACTCATAACCATTACCGCAGTCTTTTTTGAATTGTTGTTGTCGGATGACTTAGCCATGGTCGACCCCTGCGCGCGGGGTGCCCATTGGACGTAAGTCTAGGTAGGCAGGGAAGCTGTCGGTATTTGGGAAATGTCTGACGCAACTGTGGGAAAAACCTCCTACATTGGCTATAGGAAACTTTTCCGACGACGTGCACATTAAAGGCCTGCTTAGCGATGTCTGACGGATGTGCTAGGGAATAGAAATGAAAACGTAGAGTAAGCCATGTCCGACCACGATATTTTGAGTGACGCCGAGCGCAAGGCGCTGAGTGACGTCATGCTGGAACCTGACCTGCCGCCGCAGCGGGTGCTGATCGTCGACGACGATAAAGACGCGCGCGAGTTGCTGTCGGAGATTCTGGCGCTGGACGGGGTGCGCTGCATGACTGCCGCCAGTGGCGAAACTGCACTCAGGATGTTGGAGACGATGCCATCGATTGGCCTGGTGATTACCGATCTGCGGATGGGCAATGTCGATGGTCTGGACCTGATCCGGCAGGTCCGTGAATCGGTTCGGGCGGCAATGCCGTTCATCATCGTTTCCGGTGACGCCGACGTGAAAGATGCGATCGCTGCGATGCACTTGAGCGTGGTCGACTTCCTGCTCAAGCCTGTCGATACCGGCAAGCTGTTGGAGCTGGTCAAGCATGAGTTGGGAATGGATGCGTAGGAACCGATTTGAAACAAAAAAGCCCTGATCTTTCGATCAGGGCTTTTTTTGTCCGACGTCAGCGCTTAGTTACAGGCCATTGGCAGCCTTGAACTCGCGGCGACGACGGTGCAGGACCGGCTCGGTGTAGCCGTTCGGCTGCTTCGTACCTTCGACCACCAGTTCGACGGCCGCCTGGAAGGCGATGTTGCTGTCGAAGTTTGGTGCCAACGGACGATACAGCGGGTCATTGGCGTTCTGACGGTCAACCACTGGCGCCATGCGCTTGAGGCTTTCCATGACCTGATCTTCGGTGACGATGCCGTGACGCAGCCAGTTGGCGATGTGCTGGCTGGAAATACGCAGCGTCGCACGGTCTTCCATCAGGCCGACGTCGTTGATGTCCGGCACTTTCGAGCAACCGACGCCTTGGTCGATCCAGCGCACCACGTAACCGAGAATGCCCTGGGCGTTGTTGTCCAGTTCGTTCTTGATCTGTTCCGCGGTCCAGTCTGGATTGACGGCCAACGGGATGGTCAGGATGTCATCCACCGAAGCGCGTGCACGTTTGGCCAGTTCGGCCTGACGGGCGAACACATCGACCTTGTGGTAGTGCAGCGCATGCAGCGCAGCAGCCGTCGGCGATGGAACCCAGGCAGTATTGGCACCGGCCATCGGGTGAGCGATTTTCTGTTCGAGCATCGCTGCCATCAGGTCCGGCATGGCCCACATGCCTTTACCGATCTGGGCACGACCTTGCAGGCCGGTGCTCAAACCGATATCGACGTTCCAGTTCTCGTAGGCGCCGATCCACTTCTCTGCCTTCATGTCCGCCTTGCGCACCATCGGGCCGGCTTCCATGGAGGTGTGGATTTCATCGCCCGTACGGTCGAGGAACCCGGTGTTGATGAACACTACACGCTCGCTGGCAGCCTTGATGCAGGCCTTGAGGTTGACCGTGGTACGGCGTTCCTCGTCCATGATCCCGACTTTCAACGTGTTGCGCGGCAGACCGAGCACTTCTTCGATGCGACCGAACAGCTCGTTGGTGAACGCCGCTTCTTCCGGGCCGTGCATCTTCGGCTTCACGATGTAGACCGAGCCGGTACGGCTGTTCTTGCGCGAGTTGTTGCCGTTGAGGCTGTGGATTGCCGCGAGGCTGGTGACCAGGCCGTCGAGGATGCCTTCCGGCACTTCGTTGCCGTCCTTATCGAGGATCGCATCGATGGTCATCAGGTGACCGACGTTGCGCACGAACAGCAGGGAACGACCATGCAGGCTCAGTTCTTTACCATCGACACCGGTATAAGTGCGGTCGGCGTTCATGGTGCGGGTAAAGGTCTGACCGCCCTTGGAGACTTCTTCCGACAGATTGCCCTTCATCAGGCCGAGCCAGTTGCGGTAGATCACCACTTTGTCATCGGCATCGACGGCGGCGACGGAATCTTCGCAGTCCATGATGGTGGTCAGCGCGGCTTCCATCAGGATGTCTTTGAGGCCGGCCGCGTCGGTCTGGCCGACCGGGGTGCTGGCATCGACCTGGATTTCGAAGTGCAGGCCGTTGTTTTTCAGCAGGATCGCGGTCGGTGCGGCTGCATCGCCGTGGAAACCGATCAGCTGTGCATCGTTGCGCAGGCCGGTATTGCTGCCGCCTTTAAGGGCGACCACCAGTTTGCCGTCAACGATCTTGTAGCCGGTGGAATCGACGTGAGTGCCGGCAGCCAATGGCACCGCTTCGTCGAGGAAGGCGCGGGCGAAGGCGATGACTTTGTCGCCGCGAACCTTGTTGTAGCCTTTGCCTTTTTCCGCGCCGTCAGCTTCGCTGATGGCATCGGTGCCGTAGAGCGCGTCATACAGCGACCCCCAACGGGCGTTCGAGGCGTTGAGCGCGAAACGGGCGTTCATCACCGGAACCACAAGCTGTGGACCGGCCATGCGGGCGATTTCGTCATCGACGTTTTGCGTCGTTGCCTGGAAATCGGCCGCTTCTGGCAGCAGATAACCGATGTCTTGCAAGAAGGCCTTATAAGCCACGGCGTCGTGCGCCTGGCCGGCACGGGATTGGTGCCAGCCATCAATACGAGCCTTGAAATCATCGCGTTTGGCGAGTAGGGCTTTGTTCTTCGGCGCCAGGTCATGAATGACCTTGTCGGCACCGGCCCAGAACTTATCGGCGGTGAGGCCGGTACCGGGAATGGCTTCGTTGTTCACGAAGTCGAACAGGACTTTGGCGACCTGCAGGCCACCGACTTGAACGTGTTCAGTCATTGCTTGCCTCACTCTGCTCAGCTATTTCGCTTTTCAGCTCTTCAATTTAACAATGAAGCCTCTGGCATTTAAACCACAAACCTTTTAACCAGTACATGCCATTGCGGGCGGCTGGGTTATGACCAATCAACGGCGTTGAGGCCTTGCTGACGGGGCTTTCAGGGTTGTGGCTGCACCTGCGGCAGACATCGATCCAGCGTTATGTAGTGCGCGCTGCGGCATACTACATGATGAATTGCGCTTGTGAAAATTAGACTAATTACGTCGTTCTGCGACGCTATGACGCATTGCGGTCACGTCGGGGTACGGGATGTTCTCAAAAAACCATTGGATTGTTCCAGTTAAATATAAAAACTTGTACACATAATCTTCATTGCCCTGCTATGGGGCTTTGGTTTTCTGAGGCGCCAAGCCGATTCCCGTCCCTTGCCTATACTTGCTTTTCTATAACAAAAGTCATGACAAGAGGGCTGTGCCATGGACCACCTCGTACTCACTGTTTTCGCTCCGGACAAGCCAGGGCAGGTCGAGCGCATTGCCCAATGCATCGCCGAGCACGGCGGCAACTGGCTGGAGAGCCGCATGTCACGCATGGCCGGGCAGTTCGCCGGGATTCTTCGTGTGGGCGTGCCGGCCGAGGCCTACGATGAATTGGTAGATGCCTTACAGGCGCTGTCGGCCCACGGCATTCGCGTGCTGATTGCCGAAAGCGGCATCGAGCAATCCTGCACCTGGAAACCGATAGCCATGGAATTGGTGGGCAATGACCGCCCAGGGATCGTACGCGACATCACGCGTCTTCTGAGTGAACAGGGGGTGAACCTGGAGCGTCTGGTGACCGAAGTACGTCCGGCGCCGATGAGCAGCGAGCCTTTGTTCCACGCCGAAGCGATTCTGGCGGTGCCGCTGACGCTGTCCCTGGACGTGCTGCAATCGCGCCTGGAAACCCTGGCGGATGATTTGATGGTCGAATTGGTGCTGCGCAGTGAACCCTGAACAGGTTATCCAAGTTATACGTGCACCTGCCTGTGGATAACCTGTAGAGACTGTCCTCCAGGCCACGTCGGCCGGGGTTCTTCAGGACTTGATCAAAAAACCAGCAGTTTCAGGGACTTGCGCACAAACGCCGGGGATCACGTTGTGGATAACCTTGGGAAGGATCGATGCAAGCCACGGGATCCGTGGCTTGCAGAGGTTTGGGTGTTTTTTGATCAGCGGCGGCGTCGCAGACTTATCCACGCGTCGACGCTGTAAACCGCCAGACCGGCCCAGATAAAGATGAACGCTACCAGTGTGCTCGACGACAAATGTTCGCCAAACAGCAGAACGGCCTGCAACAGCACCAGCGTCGGCGCCAGGTACTGGAGGAATCCCAGCGTCGTGTAGGGCAAATGCCGTGCAGCGGCGTTGAAACACACCAGCGGCACCAGCGTCACCGGACCAGCGGCCACCAGCCACCAGGCTTCGGACGTGGTCCAGAATTCGGCTTGAGCGCTGCTTGCGGTGGGGTTGAACAGCAACCACGCGACGGCAATCGGCACCAGCATCCAGGTTTCCACCACCAGCCCCGGCAGCGCCTTGACCGGTGCCTGCTTGCGGATCAGTCCGTAGAAACCGAACGTCAGCGCCAGCACCAGGGACACCCACGGCAAGCTGCCGACTTGCCAGACCTGCTGCGCGACGCCGACCGCCGCCAGGCCAACCGCCAGCCATTGCATGCGCCGCAGTCGTTCGCCAAGGATCAGCATGCCCAACAACACGTTCACCAGCGGGTTGATGTAGTAACCGAGACTGGCTTCGAGCATGCGCCCGTTGTTCACCGACCAGACGTAGGTCAGCCAGTTGGCTGCGATCAGCGTGCCGCTCAGGGCCAGGATCGCCAGGCGTTTCGGGTTGTCACGCAACTCGCGCCACCAGCCCGGATGTTTCCACACCATCAGCAGCAAGGCGCCGAACAGAGCGGACCAGAGCACTCGGTGGATGATGATCTCCACGGCGGGCACGCTGGCGATGGCTTTGAAGTAGAGCGGGAAAAGTCCCCAGATGATGTAGGCACTCAGGCCCAGAATGTACCCGCGACGCGGGTTGGCGGCTTGCATGCAGAATCCTTGCTTAGGCAGCTAACAAAGAGGGGATTGTAAGGAGGTTTGCAGGAATGGTCGCGGACCAATGTGGGAGCGGGCTTGCTCGCGAAGGCGTCAGTACAGTCGACATCATCGGTGAATGGCAGTCCGTCTTCGCGAGCAAGCCCGCTCCCACAGGGGATCTGTGGTGGTTAGAAGAGTTTCAGGGGTTCTTCATTCAGGGCAGCCAGTTGTTCGCGCAAGGCCAACACTTGGTCGCCCCAATACCGTTCACTGCCAAACCACGGAAAACTGTGCGGGAACGCCGGGTCGTCCCAGCGGCGGGCGAGCCAGGCGCTGTAGTGCATCAGGCGCAAGGCGCGCAGCGGTTCGATCAACGCCAGTTCCCGCGGATCGAAGTCGTGGAACTCACTGTAGCCGTCCATCAATTCCGACAACTGACCGAGACATTCCTGGCGATCACCCGCCAGCATCATCCAGATGTCCTGCACCGCCGGGCCCATGCGGCAGTCGTCGAGGTCGACGATGTGGAACATCTCGTCGCGGCACATCATGTTGCCGGGATGGCAGTCGCCGTGCATGCGGATGTTCTTGTGCGGCGTGGCCTTGTAGACCTCTTCCACCCGTTTGAGCAGGTCTCGGGCCACGGACTCGTAGGCCGGCAGCAGACTTTTGGGTACGAAATTGCCTTCGAGCAATGTCGTCAGCGAGTCATGACCGAAGTTCTTCACCCCCAGCGCTTCACGGTGCTCGAACGGTTTTGTAGTGCCGACGGCGTGCAAGCGACCGAGCAGTTGCCCCAGGCGATACAGCTGATCGAGATTGCCCGGCTCCGGCGCACGGCCGCCACGGCGGGGGAACAGGGTGAATCGGAAACCGTTGTGTTCGTGCAGGCTGGCGCCGTTGTGAATCATCGGCGCGACCACCGGCACGTCGCACTCGGCGAGTTCGAAGGTGAATTGGTGTTCTTCGAGAATCGCTTCATTGGTCCAGCGCTGCGGACGGTAGAACTTGGCGATCAGCGGCTCGGAGTCTTCGATACCGACCTGATAGACACGGTTCTCGTAGCTGTTGAGCGCCAGAATGCGCGCGTCGCTGAGAAAGCCGATGCTTTCGACGGCATCGAGCACGAGGTCTGGGGTAAGGGTTGCAAACGGGTGGGCCATGCTGACTCCTGCGCGCAGCAGGCTGCCGCGTCCGGCCAAGCATGGTAGCGCAGACGGGGCTTCTTTAGGGTTTGGGCTTGAGATCAGTGGTGTTTCGGCTGACGCCATCGTCGGAACGCCGCCCGGAGCAGGCTCACTCCTACAGGGATCTTGGGTGTGCACACTATCTGTGTCACACAGGAGATCAACTGTGGGAGCGAGCCTGCTCGCGATGAGGGCCTTCAGGCGCCGACGATCCCGCCATCTTCACGGGAAATCGCCATCACCGAAGACCGCGGCTTGCCATTCGGCAGATGCTCAGGGAACGTCGACCCGCCGTTTTCCCCCGGATGCTGAATCCCGACAAACAAGGTCTTCTGGTCTGGCGAGAAGCTGATCCCTGTTACTTCGCAACCCACCGGCCCGACCATGAAGCGGCGAATCTCCCCGGTCACCGGATCAGCACACAGCATCTGATTATTGCCCATGCCCGCGAAATCACCGGCATTGCTCGAATCGCCATCGGTGAGAATCCACAACCGCCCAGCCTTGTCGAAACCCAAGCCGTCCGGGCTGTTGAACATGTTCTGCGGGGTGATGTTCGACGAGCCGCCCTTCGGCGAACCAGCGTGAACACCGGGGTTGCCCGCGACCACAAACAGATCCCAGGCAAAGCTTTTCGAGCCGTGATCATCGCGGTCAGTGCGCCAGCGCAGAATCTGCCCGTAGACGTTCTTCTCGCGAGGGTTCGGTCCGCCCACCGGCTGGCCATCCTCGCCACGTTTGGCGTTGTTGGTCAGCGTGCAATAGACCTGGCCATCCTTGGGGCTGACGACGATCCATTCCGGGCGGTCCATGCGCGTGGCTTTCACCACGCTGGCGGCGAGGCGGGCGTGAATCAACACTTCGGCCTGGTCGGCGAAACCGCTGCTGGCGTCGATACCGTTTTTACCGTGAGTCAGTTCGATCCATTCGCCCTGGCCTTTCGGGTGATCGGCATTGCCGTCGCCCGCGTCGAAACGCGCCACGTACAAGGTGCCGTGATCCAGCAGGTCGCGGTTGGCCTTGGGGTTTTTGTGGTTGATCTTGTCGCGGCTGACGAATTTGTAGATGAACTCGCCGCGCTCATCGTCGCCCATGTACACCACGGCGTGACCGTCACTGGTTTCGGCCAGGGCGGCGTTTTCATGTTTGAAGCGTCCCAGCGCAGTGCGTTTGACCGGCGTCGATTGCGGGTCGAACGGGTCGATCTCCACGACCCAACCGTGACGGTTGAGTTCGTTGGGGTTTTTCGCCAGGTCGAAACGCTCGTCGTGCGGGTGCCAGTTGATCTCTTTGCTGGCCGCCACCGCGCCGTAGCGTTTCTGCGCGGCGTCGAACTTTTGTTCGGCATTGCTGCTGCCGAAGCAGTCAGTGAAGTTTTCTTCGCAGGTCAGGTACGTGCCCCACGGCGTCTTGCCGTTGGCGCAGTTCTGGAAGGTGCCAAGGACGTTCTTGCCGTGTGGGTCGGCACTGGTTTTCAGCAGCGCGTGGCCGGCGGCCGGACCGCTCAGGCTGATCGGCGCGTTGCCGTGAATGCGCCGGTTGTAGCGCGAGCCCTGGACGAAATGCCACTGACCGTTCTTGCGCTGCACTTCGATCACCGACACGCCTTCGCAGGCCAGCGCCTTGTGCACGTCAGCAGCCGACTGCGGCATGCCGCCGTGGGCGTAGAGGTAGCGATAGTTGGTGTATTCGTTGTTGATCGCCATCAGCGCCCGGTTTTTGTCACCAGGAAACTCGAACAGGCTCATGCCGTCGTTGTTGTCGCCGAACTGGACTTCCTGATGTTCGGCTGTGCCGTTGCCACTCGGGTCGAATGCCGGGCCGTTCTTCTGCAGGGGTTGGCCCCAACTGATCAATACCGAAGATTTGTAACCTGGCGGCAGGGTGATGGCGTCGCTGGTGGCAGCGGGAATACTGTCAAAACCCAACAGTTTGCTGGAGCCGGCGCTGACGCTGGCGGCCAGCACGCTGCGGCTCAGCAGGTTGCCGCCCATGAACATCGCTGCACCGCAAAGGGCGCCGGCGCTGATGAAGCCTCGGCGGCTGAGGCCGACCATTTTCTCGAGGTCGGTGGATTGGTTGTCTTCTAATAGGCTCACATCAGGCTCCCTGCGGGTTTTTGCAGTCACCTTAATGAGCGTTAATGACACTTGTGTTTCAAAGCGGTGTACCGAGTAAAACGTTGGATGGCGCGAACTGCACCAGCACCGGTTTATTGGCGGCGAGGCCGAGGGTTCTCAAGTGCAGCGGTTGGGCCAGTGCGCAGAGTGTCTGGCCATTGGGCAGGCCGATGCGCACTTCGCTGGGGCCGTTCTCGGCGTCGAGAATTTCCTCGATGATGCCCTTCAGGCAATTATTGCCGGGTGTTGCCACTTGATCGATGCCCAGCAACTCCAGCCAGCCGGCCTTGATCAGTGCGACCACTTCGGTGCCGGTTTCGAGTTCCAGACGCAGGGTGCTGTCGTGAGTGATCTGCGCATCGATGCTCAAGCCTTCGGCCAGTTCAAGGCGAATCCGGTCGTTGTGCCCTTGGTTATCAATCGCTACGACCTTGCCATGCAGTTGATTGCGCGCGCTGGTTCTGAGCATCAGTCGGCCGAGCAGGTCGAGATCGCTGGCATCTTCGGCGGCTTCCAGCACCTGAGCCTGCAAGGCTTGCAGCTTTTGATACAGGCGCAATACGCGCTCGCCTTCGCTGGAGAGTTTGGCACCGCCGCCGCCCTTGCCGCCGACACTGCGCTCCACCAACGGTTTTTGCGCAAGGTTGTTCAACTCATCGATGGCGTCCCAGGCCGCTTTGTAGCTCAGCCCCGCGCTTTTCGCGGCACGGGTGATCGAGCCCTGTTCGGCGATGTGTTGCAGCAACGCGATGCGCTGCGGACGACGGGCAATGTGCTGGGACAACAACGTAGGCAAGGACATGGCAAGACGCTTTGGGCTGTGGCGATGGGAAGGACGTTGGCGGCTTGGGGCCCGGGAGTCAAGTCAGGGCGCATCGCCGGGTTTGGGTGTGCGGGCCAGGCAATAGACGTCGACACGTGCGGCGCCGGCGTCCATCAACAGGCGAGCCAGGGCCTGGGCCGTGGCGCCGGTGGTCAACACATCGTCCACCAATGCTAAATGACGACCCTTGATGCACGCATCGGGCGTCAGGGCGAAGGCGTTGCGCAGGTTCTTTTTGCGGGCCTCGGCATTCAGGTCCTGTTGGGCGCTGGTGTCCTGAATCCTCAGCAACAGCGTTTCATCGCACGGAATGTCGAGGCTGCTGCTGAGCCAGCGGGCGAGCATCGCGGCCTGGTTGAAACCCCGCTGGCGCAGGCGTTTGGTGGCCAACGGAATCGGGATGAGCGCGTCGGGTCGATTCAGGTCTTCATCGAAGCGATGTTGCAGGAACTGAGCGAGAAGCTCGGCGAGCAGGCGACCAAACGGCCACTTCGCAGAGTGTTTGAAGCGTGTGATCAACGTGTCCACCGGAAAACTGTAAGTCCAGGGCGTAGCGACCCGTTCAAAGGCTGGCGGCTGTTTCAAACATTGGCCACAGGTCAGGCCAGCAGTGGGCAACGGCAGGGCGCAGGTTTGGCATTGATCGCCCAGCCAGGGCAACTCCGTTTCACAGGCCATGCAGATGGGTGTGCATTCATCGGCGGGTTCTGAACAGAGTAAACAGTATTGTTCGTTTTTTAACCAGATGTAAACCTGTCCTTCGTATCGTGGTTGACAGCGCATGAGTCTTCCTTAAATATGCCGAACATCCGTGTCGCGTCTGTGGGTATTCCATTCCCCAGCCGCTTGCCAAGCATAAAACAAAGGAAACGCCCATGAGCGCCAGCACCACTGCAACCCTGCGTCATGACTGGTCTTTGGCCGAAGTCAAGGCACTCTTCGTTCAGCCATTCAATGACCTGTTGTTTCAGGCGCAGACGGTGCACCGCGCGCATTTCGACGCCAATCGGGTCCAGGTGTCGACGCTGCTGTCGATCAAGACCGGTGCCTGCCCGGAAGATTGCAAATATTGTCCGCAGTCCGGTCACTACAACACCGGCCTGGAAAAAGAAAAGCTGATGGAAGTGCAGAAGGTCCTCGAAGAGGCCGCTCGCGCCAAGGCCATCGGTTCGACCCGTTTCTGCATGGGCGCGGCGTGGAAACATCCGTCGGCCAAAGACATGCCTTACGTGCTGGAAATGGTCAAAGGCGTGAAAGCCATGGGCCTAGAAACCTGCATGACCCTCGGTCGTCTCGATCAGGACCAGACCGTTGCACTGGCCGACGCCGGCCTCGACTACTACAACCACAACCTCGATACCTCGCCGGAGTTCTACGGCAGCATCATCACCACCCGCACCTACAGCGAGCGCCTGCAAACCCTGGCTTACGTGCGTGAATCGGGGATGAAGATCTGCTCCGGCGGCATCCTCGGCATGGGCGAGTCCCTCGATGACCGCGCCAATCTGCTGATCCAGCTGGCCAACCTGCCAGAGCACCCAGAGTCGGTGCCGATCAACATGCTGGTGAAAGTCGCCGGTACGCCGCTGGAAAATGCTGACGATATCGACCCGTTCGACTTCATCCGCATGCTGGCTGTCGCACGCATCCTGATGCCGCAATCCCACGTGCGCCTGTCCGCCGGCCGCGAAGCGATGAACGAGCAGATGCAGGCCCTGGCGTTCTTCGCCGGCGCGAACTCGATTTTCTACGGCGAAAAACTGCTGACTACCGCCAACCCGCAGGCGGACAAGGACATGCAACTGTTCTCGCGCCTGGGCATCCTGCCGGAAGCGCGCGAAGAGCACGCTGACGAAGTGCATCAGGCCGCGATCGAACAAGCGCTGGTTGAGCAGAAGAGCAGCGAGCAGTTCTATAACGCTGCTGTCTGAAATCCTGCATTCATCTCCTGAATGAATGCAAAACCCCTGTGGGAGCGAGCCTGCTCGCGATGGCGCCAGTTCAGTCGACTTCAATGTTGAATGAGGCACCGTCATCGCGAGCAGGCTCGCTCCCACAGGGGTAGCGATCAATTTGATTTATGTAATCTGACTGCCCGAGGTCCGCATGTCTTTCGATCTCAGCGCGCGCCTTGCTGCCCGTCGTGCCGAAAATCTCTACCGCCAACGCCCATTGCTCGAAAGCCCTCAAGGCCCGGAAGTGGTGGTCGATGGTCAGCCGTTACTGGCGTTCTGTAACAACGACTACCTGGGCCTGGCCAATCACCCGCAAGTGATCGAAGCCTGGCGCGCCGGTGCGGCCCGTTGGGGCGTCGGCGGCGGGGCGTCGCATTTGGTCATCGGCCACAGCAGCCCGCATCATGCGCTGGAAGAGGCCCTGGCCGAATTCACCGGTCGACCGCGCGCGCTGTTGTTCACCACCGGTTACATGGCCAACCTCGGCGCGGTCACCGCGCTGGTCGGGCAGGGCGATACGGTGCTGGAAGACCGGCTCAATCACGCGTCCCTGCTGGATGCGGGTCTGTTGTCCGGAGCGCGCTTCAATCGCTATCTGCACAACGACGCGGCGAGTCTGGCCAAGCGTCTCGAGAAGGCGACCGGCAATACCCTGGTGGTCACCGACGGCGTGTTCAGCATGGACGGCGACATCGCCGACCTGCCGGCGCTGGCTCGGGAGGCGAAAGCCAAAGGTGCCTGGCTGATGGTCGATGACGCTCACGGCTTTGGTCCGCTGGGCGCCACTGGTGGCGGGATCGTCGAGCATTTCGGCCTGAGCCAGGAAGACGTGCCGGTACTGGTCGGCACCCTTGGCAAGGCGTTTGGTACCGCCGGGGCTTTTGTGGCTGGCAGCGAAGAGCTGATCGAGGGCCTGATCCAGTTCGCCCGTCCCTACATTTACACCACTAGCCAGCCGCCGGCGCTGGCCTGCGCGACGCTGAAAAGCCTCGAATTGCTGCGCACCGAACACTGGCGGCGTGAGCATCTGAAGACGCTCATTGCCCAGTTCCGCCACGGTGCCGAACAAATCGGCCTGGAGTTGATGGACAGCTTCACACCGATCCAGCCGATCATGATCGGCGATGCCGGGCGTGCGGTTCGACTGTCGCAGATGCTGCGTGAACGCGGTCTGATGGTGACGGCTATCCGTCCACCGACCGTGCCCGCCGGCAGCGCCCGACTGCGGGTGACCCTGACCGCCGCGCACAGCGAGGCGCAGGTACAGCTATTGTTAAATGGACTGGCCGATTGTTTTCAACAACTGGGACCGGAGCCAAGCCATGCGTGACCGTCTGATTCTGCTGCCCGGCTGGGGCCTCGGAATTTCTCCCCTGGAGCCCTTGGCGGCAGCGTTGCAAGGACTGGATGAACACTTGCGGGTCGAGATCGAGCCGTTGCCGGAACTGGAATCAAGCGATCTTGAGGAGTGGCTCGATGAGCTGGATTCGACGTTGCCTCAGGACGCCTGGCTCGGCGGCTGGTCGCTCGGCGGCATGCTCGCTTCAGAGTTGGCGGCCCGGCGCGGCGATCGCTGCTGCGGCTTGCTGACCCTGGCGAGCAATCCTTCTTTTGTCGCCCATGAGCAATGGCCGAGCGCGATGCCTGCCGAAACCTTCGATGCGTTTCTGGCCGGTTGCAAGGCCGATCCGCGCATGACGTTGAAGCGTTTTTCGCTGCTCTGCGCTCAGGGGGCCGAAGACCCGCGCGGGTTGTCTCGGCTGTTGCTCGGTGGCGCGCCACACACTTCGGCAGAGGTATTGATGAGCGGCCTGGAGTTGCTCGCACAACTGGATACCCGCCAGGCTTTGCAGGCGTTCCGCGGTCCGCAATTGCACTTGTTCGCCGGCCTCGATGGACTGGTTCCAGCCGAAGCGGCGGGCGACCTGCTGACATTGCTGCCGGATGTTGAAATCGGTCTGATCGAGCAGGCCAGTCACGCGTTTCTTCTGGAAGACCCTCACGGTGTGGCGGGGGCGATTCAGGCCTTTTTGCATGAGTCCGGTGATGACTGATTTATCCCTTCCCAACCTGCCCGGCGGCTTGCCCGACAAACGCCAGGTGGCGGCATCTTTTTCCCGTGCGGCGGCAAGCTATGACAGCGTGGCCGAATTTCAGCGCGACGTTGGCAGTGAATTGTCGAGTCGTTTGCCTGAGGACTTTGTGCCGGGTGTGTGGCTGGATCTGGGCTGTGGCACCGGGCATTTCAGTCGTGCATTGGGCGAGCGATTTCCTGCCAGTCACGGACTGGCATTGGACATCGCCGAAGGCATGCTCAATCACGCTCGGCCATTGGGTGGCGCAACGCATTTCATCGCCGGCGATGCCGAGCGGTTGCCGTTGCAGGATTCGACCTGCGATTTGATCTTCTCTAGCCTGGCAGTGCAGTGGTGTGCGGACTTCGCTTCGGTGCTCAGTGAAGCCAATCGCGTATTGAAACCTGGCGGAATTTTCGCGTTTGCTAGTCTGTGCGTGGGCACACTGTTAGAGCTGCGTGACAGCTGGCGTCAGGTGGATGGCATGGTGCACGTCAACCGCTTCCGCGAGTTCGGGGTTTATCAACAGCTTTGCGCGGACAGTGGGTTGAGCGTCGCGAGTCTGGAAACCCGACCGCACGTGTTGCATTACCCGGATGTGCGTAGCCTGACCCATGAGCTGAAGGCGCTGGGCGCACACAACCTGAACCCCGGTCGGCCGGGCGGTTTGACCGGCAGGGCGCGGATCCTCGGTTTGATCGAGGCTTATGAGCGGTTTCGTCAGGCCAAAGGATTGCCGGCGACTTATCAAGTGGTCTACGCCGTGTTGGAGAAACCCTTATGAGCGCAGCCTATTTCATCACCGGTACTGACACCGATGTCGGCAAGACCACCATTGCCGCAGCTTTGCTGCATGCCGCGCGGTCGGCCGGTTTGAGCACGGCGGCGGGCAAACCGGTCGCCTCCGGTTGCGATGTGACGCCCAAGGGCTTGCGCAATGCCGATGCGTTGGCGTTGCTGGCGGAGTGCTCAGTGCCTTTGACTTATGCACAGGTCAACCCTATGGCGTTCGAACCGCCGATCGCACCGCATCTGGCTGCGCGGGAGGCCGGCGTGGCATTGACGGTGCAATCACTGTTGACGCCCATGCTGGAGATTCTCGATATGCAAGCGGACTTCACCTTGATCGAAGGTGCTGGAGGCTGGCGGGTGCCTTTGGCAGATCAGGACAATCTGTCGGACCTGGCGATGGCGCTGGATCTGCCGGTGATCCTGGTGGTGGGTGTGCGCCTGGGTTGCATCAACCATGCGCTGCTGACGGCCGAGGCGATTGCTCAGGACGGTTTGCAGTTGGCGGGGTGGGTGGCCAATATCATCGATCCAAAGACTTCGCGCCTGGAAGAAAACCTCGCGACACTCGCTGAGCGGATCCCCGCTCCGTGTCTTGGGCGAGTGCCGAAACTCAAGTTGGTGACGGCTGAAGCGGTGGCGGAGTATCTGCAGCTGGATCTGCTGGACTAGGGTTTTAACTATGACAAGGCACTGTGCCATTAGTGTTTTTGTCGGGTCTTTTGTCAGTGGGTCTGCTTCAATGACTGCTGTTGATCCTTTGTAGGACGAGTTCTCCCATGGAAATCTCAGGAAACACCGCTTTTTATGCCGGTCTGAGCACTATTCAGACAGGGCAGAACCGTGTCGATCAAGCCTCTGGCCAGATCGCCAACACGACGATCGAGCGTTCGGTCACCAGCCAGTCTTCCGAGGCTCAAGTCGACCGACTGCGCTCGGTTGATCGCAGCCGGCAATCAGACTTGGCCAGCAATATGGTTGACATGTCTCAAGGCAAGATCCAGGCAGAACTGGGCGTCAAAGTCGCCAAGGCTTCTGACGAAATGCTCGGTACGTTGATTGATACTTTCGCGTAACCCATGTTCCGTGCCACAGGCGCGGGCACTGAAGATAGTAGGCGAATCAATTACTGCCCAAGCAGCCCCACAACGTAGGAATAGCGAAATTCACGGGCGGTGTTTGTTTCGCCAGCCGAGATAATTCTGTTTGTGCGGGGCTGTATCGCAACGTCCCAACACAGACCGTCAGATACAATTGCCCAGCCTTTTTCCTTGAAGCTTGAATCGAGTGTGCCGTTTTGCAGGAAGCGCCCCATGATCAGAAGCTTGCCGTTATCGTCCGTGTCTGTTGAGCCAGCAACGACAATCTTGCCATCGGGTTGAATCGCAACGGTGTTCCATTCGGGATGCTTTAGCCCCTCGTGAATCAGCACTGGCTTACCGTCATTGAACTGCGGATCAAGGTTCCCGTGGGTGTCAAATCGCATCAACAGGCAACTGCGCTGGAGGCCTGTCGTGTAACCGGCGCAAACCAATTTCCCGTCACTCTGAACAACCATTTGTTCCAGGATGCAATTGTGATTGGCGATTCCCCACTTTGCATAACCTTCTATTCCAAAACCAAGGTCTGGAACACCGTCGGCGCTATAGCGGGACAGCGTTATTTGCAGATCACCTTGACCCACGATCATTCCGCCTACAACGATCTTGCCATCCGGTTGAAGCTGAACACTCGATGAGTGAGTGGTGAAGTTACCGAATCGCAGGTCGATGAAGCCTGCCCCTTCGCCGAAGGTTGGGTCCAATTGGCCGTCACTTTGTAAGCGGGCAAGGCGGCTAATGACATCGAGGGAATTGTTGGGAGGCAGTTGATAACAGCAAGTGACGAGGATTTTGTCTGCTTGCAGGCAGCCGTCAGTCATGCGGCGAGGTCGCGCGGGAGCTACAGCGCCTTCAGGAGTAATACCGAGGATTTGATGACCGAAAACCAGGTCCGGGCTGCCACTGGCATTGAAGCGTGTTACGGCGGGTCGGCTCACGCCATTGGTGATCGAGTCGCCAATAAGTACCGTTTTCCCGTCATCCTTTTGCCATAGCAATCGAGTGGGTATCGACGTTCCGGCGTTTTCGAATTTTCCTCGGGTGGGCGTGAAACCTTCAATACCGAAACCGTCAGCACTGGCACGGGTAAAGAGATACTCCCCGTCTACCGAGATTGCCAGATTGAGCTCTCCGTCAGAAGTCACTGCCAGTGCGCGGGCGCTGCTGGGAATTTTGCCTTCAGGTGTGAATCCACCGCTGTTTTTACCGAACGTTGGATCGTGCTCACCCGCCTGCGTTGCTTGTGGCTGATTGATAGAACTGTTCATGTCTGTTCCGTGGGGGCTGTGAATAAGTCGTCTGTCTGCTGCTCGCCGAGCAGGTCTTAAACACAATGAAAACCTATTAAAAGAAGATAGATAACTGTCATAAATGACAGGTATTTGTGGCCTTTGTGGCCATAGTATTGTCCTCCCGGGCCAGATGTTTCTTCTGGTGGGTATAGGCGCAGTGATGGGATGTTTTTCCTGACTCGAACTCTTCTTGCGTCCCGGCTCCCTTCGTCTGACCCGATTTTCATTTGTCAGAGATATCGGGCGGCGCAGAATCAGCGCGGATCTACGATGAGCTCTAAATGTTGCTTTACTAAGGATGATGACAAACGGCAAAAGATCGGTGCTTGACAAGATTTGGGCGTAAACGTATGTTTCAAACAACTGTTTGACCGCCACAACAAATCAACGCGGTCGTTCATTCCCGGTTACATCAGCAGAGGTTTATCGCTATGCCTGACTACAAGGCCCCCTTGCGTGATATTCGCTTCGTTCGTGACGAACTGCTCGGCTACGAAGCGCACTATCAGAGCCTTCCGGCTTGCCAGGACGCAACTCCAGACATGGTTGACGCCATTCTCGAAGAAGGCGCCAAGTTTTGTGAGCAGGTGCTGGCTCCGCTGAACCGCGTGGGTGACACCGAAGGCTGCACCTGGAGCGAGTCCGGCGTTAAAACCCCGACGGGCTTCAAAGAAGCCTACAAACAATTCGTCGAAGGCGGCTGGCCAAGCCTGGCCCATGACGTAGAGCACGGCGGCCAAGGCCTGCCGGAATCTCTGGGTCTGGCCGTCAGCGAAATGGTTGGCGAAGCCAACTGGTCGTGGGGCATGTACCCAGGCCTGTCCCATGGCGCGATGAACACTATTTCCGAGCACGGCACGCCTGAGCAGCAAGAGGCTTACCTGACCAAGCTGGTTTCCGGCGAATGGACCGGCACCATGTGCCTGACCGAACCGCACTGCGGCACCGACCTGGGCATGCTGCGCACCAAGGCCGAACCTCAGGCCGACGGTTCCTACAAAGTCTCCGGCACCAAGATCTTCATCTCGGCCGGTGAACACGACATGGCCGACAACATCGTCCACATCGTGCTGGCACGTCTGCCGGATGCACCGGCTGGCACCAAAGGCATTTCGCTGTTCATCGTTCCCAAGTTCATGCCGAACGAAGACGGTTCGGTCGGCGCACGCAACGCTGTGACCTGTGGTTCCCTGGAACACAAGATGGGCATCCACGGTAACGCCACCTGCGTGATGAACTTCGACGCAGCCACTGGTTTCCTGATCGGTCCGGCGAACAAAGGCCTGAACTGCATGTTCACCTTCATGAACACCGCACGTCTGGGCACCGCGCTGCAAGGTCTGGCTCACGCCGAAATCGGTTTCCAGGGCGGCTTGAAATACGCTCGTGATCGTCTGCAAATGCGCTCCCTGACTGGCCCGAAAGCGCCGGAAAAAGCGGCTGACCCGATCATCGTTCACCCTGACGTACGTCGCATGCTGTTGACCATGAAGGCTTTCGCCGAAGGCAACCGTGCGATGGTTTACTTCACCGCCAAGCAAGTCGACATCGTTAAATACGGCGTGGACGAAGAAGAGAAGAAGAAAGCCGACGCACTGCTGGCCTTCATGACTCCGATCGCTAAGGCCTTCATGACTGAAGTCGGTTTCGAATCCGCTAACCACGGCGTGCAAATCTACGGCGGCCACGGCTTCATCGCCGAGTGGGGCATGGAGCAGAACGTTCGCGACAGCCGTATTTCGATGCTGTACGAAGGCACCACCGGTATCCAGGCACTCGACTTGCTGGGCCGTAAAGTGCTGATGACTCAAGGCGAGGCCCTGAAAGGCTTCACCAAGATCGTCCACAAGTTCTGCCAGACCAACGAAGGCAACGAAGCGGTCAAAGAGTTCGTCGAGCCATTGGCTGCGCTGAACAAAGAATGGGGCGAGCTGACCATGAAGGTCGGTATGGCTGCCATGAAAGACCGCGAAGAAGTCGGCGCGGCGTCGGTGGATTACCTGATGTACTCCGGTTACGCCTGCCTGGCTTACTTCTGGGCTGACATGGCGCGTCTGGCTGCCGAGAAACTGGCTGCCGGCACCACCGAAACGGCGTTCTACACCGCCAAGCTACAGACTGCGCGCTTCTACTTCCAGCGCATCCTGCCGCGTACCCGTACTCACGTTGTAACCATGCTGTCGGGCGCTAACAACCTGATGGACATGAAAGAAGAAGACTTCGCGCTGGGTTACTAAGTCCTACGCTGTCGCTTCATAAAGCCGCTGCTTCCTCGGGAGCAGCGGCTTTTTTGTGCGCGATATCTACGCGTAAATATTCCTGACTAAAACGCTAAGAAGAATGACTTTGCTGCCGTTAAAGAGGGTGGCGATGTGACATGTCGCTCGAAGAGCAGGCACAATGCCATCTTTGTTTGCCGGGTCGGAGCTTTACCCTTGCCGCGTTCTTCCGCTGTACGTTTCAGCCATTTCCTGCCGTCATTACTGCTTTTACTCGCGGGGCTTGCGGCTGCGTACGTGAAGGATCTGAACGTCTTTTTCACCTCGCTGTTCAACGTACTGCCAACCCTGGTGTTGTTGCTCGGCGGTGCTTACTGCGCGGTTTACCGACGTCAGCGTGAGCTGTTTCTGATGGTCACGGTGTACATCGCCTACTTCCTGCTCGACACCCAGACCGACTATTACCGCGACAACGGCAAGGTTCGTGAAGACGCCGCAGTGGTCTTCCATCTGTGTTGCCTGTTGCTGCCGTTGCTCTATGGCTTGTTCGCCGGCTGGCAGGAGCGCACCCACCTGTTCCAGGACATGGTGGCGCGCTTCGCTGTATTGCTGGCCTTCGGTAGCGTGGCGTTGGGGCTGGAACAAAGTTACCCGCAGGCGCTGTTGATGTGGCTGTCGGAGATCCGCTGGCCAGCGTTGCATGGCGCCTGGATGAGTCTGATCCAGTTGTCTTATCCAGTGTTTTTCGCCTCGTTTGCGTTACTGGCCTGGCAATACTGGCGCAACCCGAGACCCTTGCATGCTGCCCAATTGGTGGGTTTGCTTGGGTTGTTCTGGATGTTGCCGAAAACCTTCATCCTGCCGTTCACCCTGAACATCATGTGCAGTCAGGTGATGTTGATGATTGCCGCAGCGGTCGCCCATGAGGCCTATCAAATGGCCTTCCGCGACGAGCTTACCGGCCTGCCGGGGCGCCGCGCCTTGAACGAGCGGATGCAGCGATTGGGGCGCAATTACGTGCTGGCGATGAGCGACGTCGATCACTTCAAGAAATTCAATGACACCCACGGTCACGATGTCGGCGATCAGGTATTGCGACTTGTCGCCAGCAAGCTGTCGAAAATCGGCGGAGGCGGTAGGGCGTATCGCTACGGCGGTGAGGAATTCGCCCTGGTGTTCGCAGGCAAGACCCTCGAAGAGTGCATGCCGCACCTGGAAGTCATCCGCGAGTCCATCGCCACCTACAACATTCAACTGCGCAATCAGGACAGCCGTCCTCAGGACGACCAGCAAGGTCGTCAACGTCGCGCAGGCTCGGGCGCCTCAAGTGTGTCGGTCACCGTCAGCATTGGCGTGGCCGAACGACTGGAGCAGCGCACCCCCGAGAAAGTGCTCAAGTCCGCTGACGAGGCGCTCTACAGTGCCAAGGGCGCGGGGCGCAACTGTGTGGTGGCATTCGGTCAGAACCGTCGTGGTGCGGTGCGCATGGATGCCGCTACTGATTGAGTGATGATGGCGCATTCAGCGTCTGGACTGTGATTGTGAGGCCGGGTGCGCGGCAGTAGGTTTGGGGAATCTGCTGCCGGAGAAATGACCATGCCTGAGTACAAAGCTCCCCTGCGCGACATGCGCTTTTTGATCGACCACGTCTTCGATTTTCACAGCAACTACGCCGCGCTGGGCGCCACCGATGCCAGCCCGGACATGGTCAATGCGATCCTCGAAGAAGGTGCAAAGTTCTGTGAGAACGTTCTCGCACCGCTGAACCGAAGCGGCGACGAAGAAGGCTGCCATTTCGACAATGGCGTGGTGACTACGCCTACAGGCTTCAAGCAGGCCTTCGCACAATATGTTGAAGGTGGCTGGCATGGTCTGGCGGCTGATCCGGTTTACGGTGGCCAGGGTTTGCCGAGTTCACTGGGGCTGGTGATCAGCGAAATGGTCGGCTCCAGTAACACCTCCTGGGGCATGTACCCCGGTCTGACTCACGGTGCAATGTCGGCGATCCACGCCCATGGCACTGAAGCACAGAAACAGACTTACCTGAGCAAACTCACCGCCGGCCAATGGACCGGCACCATGTGCCTGACCGAAGCTCATTGCGGCACTGACCTGGGCATCATCAAAACCCGCGCCGTGCCTGCGGCTGACGGCAGCTATGCGATCTCCGGCAGCAAGATCTTCATCTCTGCCGGCGAGCACGACATGAGTGAAAACATCATTCATCTGGTGCTTGCCAAACTGCCGGATGCTCCGGCAGGCACCAAGGGCATTTCGCTGTTTATCGTTCCTAAATTCCTACCCAACGACGAAGGTGAGGCGGGCGAGCGCAACGGCGTTTCCTGTGGCTCGATCGAACACAAAATGGGCATCAAGGCCTCGGCTACCTGCGTGCTGAACTTCGACGACGCCAAGGGCTTCTTGATCGGTGAGCCGAACAAGGGCCTGAACTGCATGTTCACCATGATGAACCATGCACGACTGGGCACCGGCATGCAGGGCTTGTGTCTGGGGGAGGCGAGCTTTCAGGGCGCGATCAAATACGCCAACGACCGACTGCAGATGCGAGCGCTGACCGGCCCGAAAGCGCCGGAAAAAGCTGCCGATCCGATCATTGTTCATCCTGATGTGCGCAGGATGTTGCTGACGATGAAAGCCTTCAACGAAGGCAATCGGGCGCTGACCTATTTCACCGCGCAGTTGCTGGACGTGGCGCATCTGAGCCCGGATGTGACGGCGCGTCAGGATGCCGAAGACCTGCTGGCGTTCCTCACACCAATCTGCAAAGCCTTCATGACCGATACCGGACTGGAAGTGACCAACCACGGCATGCAGGTGTTCGGTGGTCACGGTTTTATCCGCGAGTGGGGCATGGAGCAGCTGGTACGCGACTGCCGGATCGCACCGATCTACGAAGGCACCAACGGCATTCAGGCGCTGGACTTGCTTGGCAGAAAAGTCCTCGGCAGCCAAGGCAAATTGCTGCGCGGGTTCACCAAAATCGTTCACAAGTTCTGTGCGGCAAACGCCGGACATCCGCAACTCGCCAGCTACGTGGCGCAGCTCAACGACCTGAATCAGCAGTGGGGAGAGGTGACCACCAGGGTCGGCATGGCCGCGATGAAAAATCCGGATGAAGTCGGCGCGGCGTCGGTGGATTACCTGATGTACAGCGGTTACATCATCCTCGGCTATCTCTGGCTGCGCATGGCGTTGGTCGCTCAGGCGCAGCTCGATTCGGGCAGTGGCGATGCTGATTACTGCCAGGCAAAACTGGCGACCAGCGAGTTTTACTTCAAGCGTTTGCTGCCACGCACGGCGGCTCATCGGGCGGCCATAGAGGCGGGCAGCGATTGTCTGATGAGCCTGCCTGCGGAGTTATTCGCACTATAGTGTTTCAAGCCGAGGTAAAAGAGCCCGCCTGGTTGCGGGCTTCTTTAATGGTTCGCTTTTCAGTGACTAAAAATAACAAAACGGTCATGAGCTGACCCTATGTGTCGTAAAAGTTGTTGGGTTACACTCGAACCCAACGAAAGCACCACTCCTACGAATCACCTGTTTAGATCTTGCGAGGTTTGCCATGGCTGACTACAAAGCGCCCCTGCGCGATATGCGCTTCGTCCTCAATGAAGTGTTCGAGGTCGCCAAACTCTGGGCCGAGCTGCCTGCGCTGGCCGAGACTGTCGATGCTGAAACGGTCGAAGCCATTCTCGAAGAAGCCGGCAAGGTCACCAGCAAAAGTATCGCGCCCCTGAGCCGTGCGGCAGACGAAGAAGGATGTCATTGGGCGGACGGTGCCGTCACCACGCCGGCAGGTTTCCCACAGGCTTATCAGACTTACGCTGAAGGCGGTTGGGTTGGTGTCGGTGGCGATCCGACCTACGGCGGCATGGGCATGCCCAAGGCTGTTTCGGCGCAGGTCGAAGAAATGGTCAACTCCGCCAGCCTGTCGTTCGGTCTGTACCCGATGCTGACCGCGGGCGCCTGCCTGTCGATCAACGCCCACGCCAGCGAAGCGCTGAAAGCCGCGTACCTGCCGAACATGTACGCGGGCGTTTGGGCCGGCTCCATGTGCCTGACCGAGCCACACGCCGGTACTGACCTGGGGATCATCCGCACCAAGGCAGATCCTCAGGCTGACGGTTCCTACAAAGTCAGCGGCACCAAGATCTTCATCACCGGCGGTGAGCACGACCTGACCGAGAACATCATTCATTTGGTACTGGCCAAACTGCCAGACGCACCGGCGGGGCCCAAAGGCATTTCGTTGTTCCTGGTGCCCAAGTTCATGGTCAATGCCGATGGCAGCCTGGGCGCACGCAACCCGGCGACCTGCGGTTCGATCGAACACAAGATGGGCATCCAGGCCTCCGCGACCTGCGTGATGAACTTCGACGAGGCGGTGGGTTATCTGGTCGGCGAGCCGAACAAAGGCCTGGCCGCGATGTTCACCATGATGAACTACGAACGCCTGGGCGTCGGTATCCAGGGCCTGGCCAGTGGCGAGCGTTCGTACCAGAACGCCGTCGAATACGCCCGTGACCGTCTGCAAAGCCGTTCGCCGACTGGCGCGCAGAACAAGGACAAGGTCGCTGACCCGATCATCGTCCACCCGGACGTGCGTCGCATGCTGCTGACCATGAAAGCCTCGAACGAAGGCGGTCGTGCCTTCTCGACCTACGTGGCCATGCAGCTGGACACCGCCAAGTTCAGCGAAGACGCCACGACCCGCAAACGCGCGGAAGATTTGGTGGCCTTGCTGACCCCGGTGGCCAAGGCGTTCCTGACCGACCTGGGTCTGGAAACCACGATTCACGGCCAGCAGGTTTTCGGCGGCCACGGTTACATCCGTGAGTGGGGCCAGGAGCAACTGGTTCGCGACGTGCGCATCACCCAGATCTACGAAGGCACCAACGGCATTCAGGCGCTGGACCTGGTAGGACGCAAGATCGTCGGCACCGGCGGGGCGTTCTACAACCTGTTTGCCGACGAGATCCGTCATTTCACCGCGACTGCCAGTGCTGATCTGGCCGAGTTCACCAAGCCGCTGAACGATGCGGTAACTACCCTCGACGAACTGACCGCGTGGCTGCTCGATCGGGCGAAAAGCAACCCGAACGAAATCGGCGCTGCCTCGGTCGAGTATCTGCAAGCATTCGGTTACGTGTCGTATGCGTACATGTGGGCACTGATGGCCAAGGCCGCTTTTGGCAAAGAGGCGCAGGACGATTTCTACGCGAGCAAGTTGGGCACGGCGCGCTTCTATTTCGCACGCCTTCTGCCGCGTATTCACTCGTTGAGCGCGTCGGTGAAGGCCGGTAGCGAGTCGTTGTTCCTGCTGGATGCAGGGCAGTTCTGACAATGTAACGTCATGTAAGCATTCTCTTACATGACGTGCTGCTCTTCTCCCATAGATGAAGATTGGATCCACAGCTAATCTACTTCACATGGACGTCGCGCAGGAAGCGCAAAGCAACAACACGGACACGTAGGATTCTGCCAGGACGGCGGAGTGAAATGGATGTCAGGGAAACAGTCTGCAAAGCCCCGCTTCGGCGGGGTTTTCTTTTGCCTGCAGAAAAGTGCTCAGCTCATTTCATCCCGCGTTGCCGGGCTGCTCAAACGCCCCTCCGAGCCATTCATCACTTCTTCCAGCAACGTACGCAATAAGGCCAGCGAGGCCTGTTGTCGCTGCACATCCCGACACACCAAACCAACTTTCAGCGGCACCCTCGGCTCGCTCAATGGTTTCCACAACAGTTCCTTGTTGCCGTGTGCCTGTTGTGAGCGTCCGGGCAACACCGTCGCCAGTCGCGTGTGCGGCAAACTGTCGAGAATCCCCGCCATGTTGTTCAGTTCTGCCTGTACCTGCGGACGTCGTCCCAGGTTGGCCAATTGCGCCTGCCAGATCTGCCGCACTTGAAACTCTTCACCCAGCAGCAACATCGGCAATTCGGCGGCCTGACTCATGGACACTTTCTTGAATTCCCGCAACGGGTGATCCGCCGGGATGACCAGGGTCAGCTCGTCTTCGTACAGCATCACGCCGTGCAACCCCGGCTGACGAGGCGGCAGATAGCTGATGCCAATGTCCAGAGAGCCGTTGAGCAAGCGCCGCTCGATTTCCAGCCCCGTCAGTTCATAGATCTGCACCACCAAATGCGGCTGCGCCTTGCGCACGCGTTCGAGCATCTGCGGCACCAGGCTGGTATGGACGGTCTGCAATACACCGATCGCCAACGTGCGCAGCGCTTGACCCTTGAAGTTGCCCAAGGCTTCCCGTGCCCGCTGCAATCCATCCAGCAAGGGCAGGGCATGGTTGTACAAAGTATGAGCAGCCAGGGTGGGCAGCAGACGTTTGCTGCTGCGTTCGAACAGGCTCACATCGAGGTTTTGCTCGAGGTGGCGGATCTGCTGGGACAGCGCCGGTTGGGAGATTGAAAGCCGCTCGGCAGCCCGGCCCACATGACCTTCTTCGTAGACCGCGACGAAATAACGCAGTTGCTTGAAATCCATAAGGAATGCTTATCGAAAATGCTGGGAAATCGAAATGGCTCAAGGCCTTGGCTGAGCCTAGTCTAACCGCATTCACAAGGCTTACAGGGCCACAGAGCGCGATGAATACCGTTTCCTTCGAGGGTGTTTACATAGGTAAGGCAAAAAACCTCGTACGAGGTTTGATCAGATGAACTTGTTCAGCTTGCGGCGCAATCCTCCGAGTCTTGATGACCTGGCCGTGGACGGCTTCTTGCCGTCCCAAGGCGACAATATTTCCAGCGAGTGCCTGATGCCCAGTGTCGAGCGACCGAAACAGATATTCGTGCGCGGCCAGGGCTCATGGTTGTGGGACAGCGATGACCGCGCTTATCTGGATTTCTCACAGGGTGGCGGGGCCAATAGCCTCGGACACAGTCCTTCGGTTCTGGTCAACGCCATCGCGGCGCAGGCTCAGTCGCTGATTAATCCCGGTTTCGGCCTGCATAACCGCGGCATGCTCAATCTTGCTGAGCGCCTATGCTCCAGCACCGGCAGTGATCAGGCGTATCTGCTCAACAGTGGCAGCGAAGCCTGTGAAGCGGCGATCAAACTGGCGCGCAAATGGGGTCAACGGCATCGCGGCGGGGCTTCGCGGATCATCGTTGCCAACAACGGCTGCCATGGTCGTAGTCTGGGGACGATTTCGGCGTCGGACAGTTCGAATCTGACTAACCGATTCGAGCCGCTCCTTCCGGGCTTCAGTCACGTGCCGTTCAATGATCTTCCGGCCTTGCATGCAGCCGTCGACGCCCAGACCGTGGCGATCATGCTCGAACCGATCCAGAGCGAAGCCGGGGTGATACCGGCCACCGAGCATTACCTAAAAGGGGTCGAGCGCCTGTGCCGTGAGCTGGGCATTCTGCTGATCTTTGACGAAGTGCAAACCGGTATCGGCCGTTGCGGCACTTTGCTCGCCGAACATTCCTACGGCGTGCGGGCAGATATCGTTGTTCTCGGCAAAGGGCTGGGTGGTGGCGTGCCATTGGCAGCGTTGCTGGCGCGGGGTAAAGCCTGCTGTTTCGACGTCGGTGAAGTGACAGGAACTCATCATGGCAATGCGCTGATGACGGCGGCCGGTCTTGCCGTCCTCGACAGCGTGCAGGACAAGGGATTTCTCGATCATGTCGGGGAAACCGGTCAGCACCAGAGCGAAGGTCTGCAGCGTTTATCCCATCGCTATGGTCACGGCGAGTTACGCGGGAAAGGACTGTTCTGGGGTCTTACCTTGTCCGACGAATCGGCTGATGCCGTCGTCAAAGCGGCGCTGTACGAAGGCTTGCTGCTCAACGCTCCGCAGCCTGACTGCCTGCGCTTTACTCCGGCCCTGACCGTCAGCAAAGCCAACATCGACGAAATGCTCCTGCGCCTGGCCCGCGCCTTCTCCCGCGTGCGCACTGCGCAACTGCAGTGCCGCAAAGGGATTGCCGTCTAATCAGACCCGCCCTACACGAATTCCCGAACCGTCTCGCGGTATAACGCATCGCCCCATGCCTGATTCTTTTGGCGTGGGGCGTTTTTTTGTCTCTGCATTTTGCCAAATGCATTTCAGTGCTTGAGCCGTATTGGGATCAATGGCTTTTTAGCGGGTGTCGGCAAGGAATGCCGGTGCCAGCGAAACAATATGTTGGTGGAGCTGGCTTTGATTTCTATACCACTGGGTGGTATGTTTTGTGGAAGGGATGCCAATGTCACCAAGGTTATTCAAAACGAAACGCTTTTCGATGCAGGTCGGGAAGGCCTGGATCGATGACGACGAGCTTCGGGAAGCATTCACCGAAATGCTCAATGGCCAGGCGGACAATCTCGGCGGTGGGGTCTGGAAGAAGCGCTTGAATGCCAATCGTCATCGATCAATTGTCTTGGCCAAAGGTAGTGGCTACTGGGTTTATCAGTTCCTGTATGCCAAGAAAGATCAGAGCAATATCAGTCAGGCCGATCTGATCGGTTTTCGGAAAATGGCGAAGACCTACGAGGGGCTGACAGAGCTGCAAGTCCAGTACTTACTGGATACGAAGGAGTTTATGGAGATTCTTTATGAGTAAGAAATTCAAAAGTGAGGCGTTAGAATCGGTATACGAGTCAGCCAGTGCCTTGTTTGCCATCGGTGCAATCAGCAAGGCAACCATGCGCGAGTTCGATGAATCATGTCTTGCAACGGTTCCAGATGCGATCCCCGCTGAGCAGATCAAAGCGCTACGCGAGCGCAATAATGTCAGCCAACCAGTGTTTGCGCGTTACCTGAACACCAGCGCCTCGACGGTTAAACAATGGGAAGCGGGAGACAAGCACCCCAGCGGCATGGCGTTGAAGCTGCTGAGCATCGTTCAGAAACACGGTCTTGAGATACTGGCCTGAAGAACCGCACTGAACCCTGACGAACGGCAAAGGTCGATTAGCTGTAGGCTCACACGAGCCAACTTTAATCAGGAGCTGACCCTATGGACTTTATTCGCATCATCATCGCCATTCTGTTGCCGCCACTGGGTGTGTTTCTGCAAGTCGGTTTCGCCGGGGCGTTCTGGCTAAATATTCTGCTGACGCTGTGCGGTTACATCCCCGGGATCGTGCATGCGGTGTACATCATCGCCAAACGCTGAGTTTCTTGGCGTCAGATAGATCGCTTTCGCGAGCAGGCCCGCTCCCACATTCGACCGTATTCCCCTGGGAGGACTCGGTCAGTGTGGGAGTGGCGGTGCGACGATTCGACTTGCTCGCGAAAGGGGCACCGCAATTTCCGCACTCAGCGCGACCTTCAGTCCACCAACGCCATCACCCTTCGATAAAACAACCACTCCTGTTCCAGCGCATGGGCCTGATTGCCGGCCTTGCGAAAGCCATGGCGTTCGTCGGCGTAGTAATGCGCTTCCACCAGAATGCCGTTGTCCTGTAGCGCCGTGACCATGTCGCGGGTCTGTTGCGGCACCACCACAGCGTCCAGCTCACCCTGAAAGAAAATCACCGGCACACGGATGTTGCCCGCGTGCAGCAACGGCGTTCGAGCGGTGTAGCGTTCGGCATCTTGCACCGGATCACCAATCAGCCAATCCAGATAATCGCCTTCGAACTTGTGAGTCGTCCGACCCAGCGCCACAGGATCGCTGACGCCATACAGGCTGGCGCCGGCGCGGAAGACTGTGTGAAAAGCCAGCGCACACAGAGTGGTGTAGCCGCCAGCACTGCCACCGCGAATAAACGCCTTGTTGCCGTCGATCAGTCCGCGATCGGCAAGATGAGCGACGACGGCGCAGGCGTCTTCCACATCCACTTCGCCCCAGCTCAAATGCAGCGCTTGTCGATAAGCCCGGCCATAGCCACTGCTGCCGCGGTAGTTGAGGTCGGCCACGGCGAAGCCACGTTGCGCCCAGTACTGGATACGTGGATCGAGCATGGGGTAGCAGGCCGACGTCGGGCCGCCGTGGATGAACACCACCAGAGGCGGTTTCGCGTCACCGGTCATCGCGGGATAGAAGAATCCGTGTGCTTCGCCCGAACCGCTCGGGTAGCGCAGGGTTTGCGGGACGCTGATCTGCTCGGCAGGCAACGGTGCAATACCGCCAGCCAGTGTTTTGACTTGCCGGGTCTGGCGGTCGATGGCAATGACTGCCGATGAACTGACTGGCGAAGCGGCGATGCAGTAAATGAACTGCTCATCCAGTGCGAGAGAGCGGAAGCGGCTGTAATCGCCGGTGAAATCTTCACCGGCGTCACCACAAAGACCCAGTCTGCCAAATCCGTCTTCGGTCCAGCTCGCCAGATAGCGGCCTTCGCTCAGCGGCAACCAGGTGCAGCCACCCAACTGCCACGGCGCTGGTCCATGATCCGCGGTGGCACTCGGCAGCGGGCTCAGACCGTCTGCCGATTCCACCCAAGGCTGCCAGTAGCCGCCGCGATCTGTCAGGCAAAACAGACGGCCGCTGGTATCGAATCTCGGTTGTTGCAGTGATTCCTCAGCGTCTTCGCCCGCCACGCAACGCGGCATAGCAAAACGGCCGTCGTTCTGGCGTTCGGCAACCATCAGGCGAGTCGCGGTCCATGGCTGATCCGGGCGGCTCCACTCGATCCACGCCAGTCGTTGCGCGTCGGGACTCAACGTCGGCGCGGCGTAGAAGTCGGCGCCTTCGGCCAGCAGATGACGTACCCCGTCAGCCACATCGATAGCCACCAGACGATGCCGATCGCGGTTTTCTTCAACCGCCAATACCTGCCCGTTAGCGAACTGCAGATCGCCGTATCGGCATTCGCCTGAGCTCAGTAACTCAGGTGTCTCACCGGCCAGCGACTGCCGATACAGCTGTTGGTCCGCTTCGTTGACGAACACTATCCCGTCATCGGTCAGACAGAACGCGCCGCCGCCATATTCGTACACCCGACTGCGCACACTGAAGCCCGCAGGCGTCAGGCAATGCGCCTGGCCGTCACGCCAATGCCAGATCCGGCAGGCGGCGTCCTCGGGGCGGTACTCGTTCCAGAATAAGCCGTGGCGGCCGACCTGCAACTCGGCGAAGTCGATGCCGGCCGCGACAGCCTTGGCAGCGCTGAAGGGTTCAGCTTTTAGCGATGAGTCGTGAATTTCGTTCATTGCGAAAGGCCAGTTGTTCGATGGTCTGGGTCGCGTGTTCGGCTTCTTCGCGAGCCTTGAGGATCACGCCGTGATGTTCCGATTTGCTGCACACCGGGTCGGCGTTGCTCGCGTCCCCCGTGAGCATGAATGCCTGGCAGCGACAGCCGCCGAAGTCTTTTTCTTTCTCGTCGCAGGAACGGCACGGCTCGGGCATCCAGTCGTAACCGCGGAAGCGGTTGAAGCCGAATGAGTCGTACCAGATGTGCTGCATGCTGTGATCGCGTACGTTGGGAAACTGCACCGGCATCTGTCGGGCGCCGTGACAGGGCAGAGCGGTTCCGTCCGGCGTGACTGTCAGAAAAATACTGCCCCAGCCGTTCATGCAGGCTTTCGGGCGCTCTTCGTAATAGTCCGGGGTGACGAAAATCAGCTTGCACGGATGCCCTTCGGCTTCCAGTTTGGCGCGGTATTCGTTGGTGATGCGTTCGGCGCGGACCAGTTGTTCCTTGGTCGGCAACAGACCGACCCGATTGAGCTGCGCCCAACCGTAGAACTGGCACGTGGCGAGTTCCACGAAGTCCGCCTCAAGGGCGATGCACAGCTCGATGATCCGGTCGATCTTGTCGATGTTGTGCCGATGGGTCACGAAGTTCAGCACCATTGGATAGCCGTGGGCTTTCACTGCGCGGGCCATTTCCAGCTTCTGGGCGAAGGCTTTTTTCGAGCCGGCCAGCAAGTTGTTCACTTGCTCGTCGCTGGCCTGAAAGCTGATCTGAATGTGGTCCAGGCCGGCCTTCTTGAAGTCGCTGATTTTCTGCTCGGTCAGGCCGATACCGGAGGTGATCAGGTTGGTGTAGAAACCCAGCTTGCGCGCCTCGGTGATCAGCTCGGCGAGGTCCTGACGCACCAACGGTTCACCGCCGGAAAAGCCCAACTGCGCCGCGCCCATCTCCCGCGCTTCGCGGAACACTTTGATCCACTGCTCGGTACTCAGCTCTTTGCCTTGCTCGGCGAAGTCCAGCGGATTGGAGCAGTACGGGCATTGCAGCGGGCAGCGATAGGTCAGCTCGGCCAGCAGCCACAGCGGCAGGCCGATTTCCGGTTTGGGCGGTAACGTGTCTGACGCGGAATCAGGCAAGTTCGATCCAGTGCTGAGCACGGGCGACCTCCATGAATTGCTCGATGTCGTCCCCGAGCTCGGGTACGCCGGGGAACTGCGCGTCCAGTTCGGCGATGATCGCCGCGACGTCACGTTCGCCGTCGATCAAACCACCGATCAGCGCGGCGCTTTCGTTGAGTTTGATCATGCCTTCCGGGTAGAGCAGCACATGACCTTTCTGCGCCGGTTCGTACTGGTAGCGGTAGCCGGGACGCCAGGTCGGGGTCCTGCTGCGATCAAAACTCATAAGGTGATTCCTTTATGCCAGACCCGTTGCTCGGTCACGCTGTGATACGGCGGGCGTTTCAGTTCGTAGGCCATGCTCATGGCATCGAGCATGCTCCAAAGAATGTCCAGTTTGAACTGGAGAATTTCCAGCATGCGCTCTTGGCCGGCCCGAGTCGTGTAGTGCTGCAAGGTGATCGCCAAGCCGTGTTCCACGTCGCGACGTGCCTGACCCAGGCGAGTGCGGAAATATTCATAACCGGTCGGGTCGATCCACGGGTAATGCTGCGGCCAGCTGTCGAGGCGCGACTGGTGGATTTGTGGCGCGAACAGTTCGGTCAGCGAGCTGCTGGCGGCTTCCTGCCAACTGGCACGACGGGCGAAATTGACGTAGGCATCGACGGCAAATCGTACGCCGGGCAGTACCAATTCTTGCGAGCGTAGCTGATCCGGGTCGAGGCCGACCGCTTGCCCAAGACGCAGCCAGGCTTCGATGCCGCCGTCTTCGCCGGGGGCGCCGTCATGGTCGAGCAGGCGCTGAATCCACTCGCGACGAATCTCACGGTCCGGGCAGTTGGCGAGGATCGCGGCGTCCTTGAGCGGGATGTTCACCTGATAGTAGAAGCGGTTGGCCACCCAGCCCTGGATCTGTTCGCGCGTTGCCCGGCCTTCATACATCGCCACGTGATACGGATGATAGATGTGGTAATAGGCGCCCTTGGCGCGCAGGGCTGCTTCGAACTCGACGGGGGACATTGCTGTGTCAGTCATTTCGGTTCTCCGGGTACGACCGGTGGATTCTTTGGTGTCAGGACCGGCCTCATCGCGAGCAAGCTCGCTCCCACAGTTGATCGCATTCCCCTGTGGGAGCCAGCCTGCTGGCGATAGACCGCGCAGCGGTCTCGATGTCCCTACAGCACAATACTCATGCCGTCATACGCCACTTCAACGTCACGCCGAGCCAGTTCTGCACGCTCTGGCGAATCCTCATCGAGAATCGGGTTGGTGTTGTTGATGTGGATAAGTACTTTGCGCTGGTTGGGCAGCTGTTCCAGCACTTCCAGCATGCCGCCGGGGCCGTTCTGCGCCAGGTGGCCCATTTCACGACCGGTGCGGGTGCCGACGCCACGGCGCTGCATTTCGTCGTCATCCCACATCGTGCCGTCCACCAGCAGGCAATCGCTGCCCGCCATGATCTCCAGCAGCGGTGCGTCGACCTTGCCCAGGCCCGGTGCGTAGAACAGTTTGCCGCCGGTGTTGAGGTCTTCAACGATCAGGCCGATGTTGTCGCCGGGGTGCGGGTCGAAACGGTGCGGCGAGTACGGCGGTGCGGCGCTGCGCAACGGCAGCGGGGTGAAGCGCAGACTCGGGCAGGCCGGGATGGTGAAGCTGCGGTCAAGCTCGATCTGGTTCCAGGTCAGCCCGCCGTTCCAGTGGGTCAGCATGGTGAACAGCGGGAAACCGGTGCTCAGGTCTTCGTGGACCATGTCGGTGCACCAGACCTGGTGCGGGCAACCTTCGCGCAGGCTGAGCAGGCCGGTGGTGTGGTCGATCTGGCTGTCCATCAGGATGATCGCGTTGATACCGGTATCGCGCAGGGCGCGGCCCGGTTGCATCGGGGCGAAGCTCTGGAGCTGGGCGCGAATGTCCGGCGATGCGTTGCACAACACCCAGTTCACGCCGTTATCGGAAATCGCGATGGACGACTGGGTCCGCGCCTTGGCGTTCAGGCTGCCATCACGAAAACCGGCGCAGTTCACGCAGTTGCAGTTCCACTGGGGGAAACCACCGCCGGCGGCGGAACCTAGAATCTGGACAAACATGGCCGCTCCATCATTCGAAAACTGAAAATAAAAACGCCTCGGCGAGCCGAGGCGTTGCACTGCGCTACAAAAAGATTAGCGGCTTGCGAAGTACATGGTGACTTCAAAGCCGATACGCAGGTCGGTGTAAGCAGGTTTGGACCAGGACATAGGAGCGCTCCTTCAGGTGATGGGACAGTTGAGATCTATACATATAGTCCACCTCCAGCCGGAGATGTTCAGATAGTTAGGTGGCTATCTTACTCAAAATTACAGGGCGATTGGCCGGGAATCTTTGAGAAAGCTAATTGCAGCACCGGTAATGATCATTTTGCCGCTTGCCAAGGTGAGCTCGGGCAAGGGCCGCTGGCCAGACAGCGCCAACCGCCTTCGGCCTGATTCAGTCGTTGTGCTGCGGCCAGTAACGTTTCACGGTCGATCATCAGAATTGCCTGAGGCAGTTGAGTCAGATATTCCGACGAGTGGCCGGCCAGTTTGCCCTGCCAGAGCAGTTCGGCGGCCTGCGCATTGGGCAGTGCCGCGCTATCGAATTGATCGGCCAGTGCCTGGCGCTGGCCGATGAAGGTCTCGTGATCGATATCGTCGATCATCCCGGCCAATCCACGCAGGAAGTGTTCGATGTGTTCCAGCAGATCCAGAGGGGCGACGCTGGGTGATTGCACGCCGAACAACAATCCTGTCTGCCCATGGATCTGACGCAGGGCGCTGAACACGGCATAACCGAGCTGCAGTTCTACCCGCAGGCGTTGGTAAAACGGCGTCTGGCAGAGGTGAGCCAGCAAGCGCCAGGCGGCTTCGTCTGCGATGTCTGCCGTTGCGGTCGGGCAGAAGAGCAGCAGCGCGTGTTCGCTGGACCCGGTGTCGACCGCGCTCCACAGATGCTGCGCGTTTATCGGGGGCGGCGCAGTCAGTTGATTGTCTGCAGTGCCAGGCACACGACTCAAGGCAAGGCCCATCGCCGCTTGTGTCTGGGCGGACAGGCCGGTCGCCAGACCATCCCAGCGTGCGCTCGACCAAAGCTGAGCCAAGTCGTCCGAATCAACGGTGCGCTCAAGGCAGTGATCGGGCAGCGCTTTAAGCAACTGTCGAATCGGCATCAACGCAACGCTCGGCTTTTCCTGCGATAAATTTTCACCAGGTTTTGTCAGTTCTTTCAGCGCGTGCTCGAGGATGGTCGGCATCGGCTCCTGTAGCCCGGTCATTTTCAGCAGCCATTCATTGCCTGATGCGCTGAAGGACAAGTCCACACCTGCCTGACGAGCGTCTTCACGCAACGGCTGAAGGCGGTTTTCCAGGCTCGCCTGAAGGTTGCTTCGAGGTGCCGAGTCCAGACGCCAGCGCAGGTAAACGGCACCTTCGGCACTGTTATCGGGCAACGCCTGACTGAACTGCATGGGCGAACGTTCGCGACGACCGCGTGAGCGATCCTGGGCAAAGGTCCGCAAGCCTCGGTGTTTGCTGGTCTGGCCGCGGATCAGTCCGGCACTCGGGGCCGGAGCCTCGGCGCGTAAAAACGGATTAGGTGTGGGCAGTTGCCATTGGCCGGTGAAGTTGTCCACAGCGCCGATTTGTTTCAGGACGTCCTTGAGGGCTGCAACGCCCGATTCAGATAACCCGGCTTCACGCTGTTCACTGTCGAGTCGGGCCAGTTGCAGGGCGCCGCTGACTTGCTGTTGGCGTTGGAGCAGGGCGGCGTATTCTTCGCGCAACCTGGTCCAGGGTTGCTGTGAGGCAAAGAATCCAAGCCAATCCAGAAGCCGCTCGCGGATCCCGTTGGGCGTCGCGTTGGCGGGCAACGTGAACTCGATGTGCAACAAAGCCTGGCCGGCGAATTGATACAGTGGCGCAGCTTTCAGGCTGTCAGCCAGCCCGCGCTCGCGCAATTGCGCCAGCAGACCGCCGGGTTTCGCCGCGTTCAGCCAATGACACAGGAACGCCAGCGCCTCGGGCGATGAATCGGACAACGCGTCGAAGGCAAACAGCAGATCCAGTCGACGCGCTCCAGCCTGTTGATAACTTTTGTCCGAAGAATCCATCAGCGATGTAGGCGCTTGTTGCGGGACCTTTTCCCCTACGGGAATAGCAGCGCTAAAGCTATGAGCCATCGCCCTCAACTCATCGAGACTCTGCGGCCCGACCAGGCTCAAGGTCATCTGCCCGGTCTGATAAAACCGCTGATAGAAACCCTGCAAGGCTTGCTGAAACTCAGGTTGCGGCACCGGCAGGCTGTAGCGGTTGCCGGCATGAAACGCTCGGAGTGGATGCGCCGCTGAAAGACCATCGAACAGCGCGAATTGCTGTTGAGCGGTCGTATCCCGCGACCAGGCGACAAATTCTGCGTGCAGCACTTCCCGTTCCCGCCGCTGATCGTCCGGATTCATACGTGGATGAGCAAGCATGTCTGACAGGCGCTCCAATCCCCCGGTAAACGCTTGAGGCGGTAACTCGAAAAAGTAGTCCGTGGTGCGTTCGCTGGTCCGCGCATTCACCTGGCCGCCATGACCCTGGACGTAGGCCATCAGTGCTTGGCTCGCAGGAAAGCGCTCAGTGCCGAGAAACAGCAGGTGTTCGAGAAAGTGCGCCAGTCCGGGCCAGGCCAGCGGCACGTCATGGCTGCCCGCCGCGACGCGCAACGCCGCAGCACTGCGCTTTAAATCGGGAACATGACGCAGCGTCACCCGCAGACCGTTGGCCAGGATTTCAGTGTGAAGGTGGGGGTGGTTCAGCGCAGGCATGAGCACTTCCAGAGCAGAGAAGCGCTAATGCTAGCGGATTAGGGGTGGTCAGCGCTTGTTCAGCTCGCCATAAAGCTCGGGACGGCGATCGAGGAAGTAGCGATTGGCGGCGCGGGAATCGACCATCAACTGACGATCCAGCTCGCCGACAATCAGTGCTTCATCAAGGCCTGCCTGGGCGATGCGATTGCCATCCGGCGCGGCGATGCTGCTCTGGCCGCAATACTGGATCTCGCCTTCGTTGCCGCAATAGTTGGCGTAAGCCACATAGCACTGGTTTTCGAAAGCCCGGGCGCGGACGGTGACGTCGGCAATGAAGTCGTAAGGAATCATGTTCGCCGTCGGCACCAGAATCAGCTCGGCGCCGGCCAGGGCCAGGCGTCGGGCGTTTTCCGGGAACTCCAGGTCGTAGCAGATCAGGAAGCCGAGCTTCCAGCCATTGAGTTCAACCAGCGGAAACTCATCCGGCCCGGCGCTGAACATCGAGTGATCGAGGTCGCCGAACAGGTGAGTCTTGCGGTAGTTGCACAGGCGCTCGCCATTGGCGTCGATCAACTGCACGGCGTTGTAAATCTGACCGTCTTCGGTGCGCTCGGGGTAGCCATACAAAATGGCGATCCCGGCCGTCTTGGCGATGCGCGCGATCTGCTGCGCCGACTCACCGTTGTGCACCTCCGCCAGCACGCTGACCGCGTCGAGGCCGATGTTGTAGCCGGTCAAAAACATCTCCGGCAGCACCAGCAAATCCGCGCCCTTGGCTTCCAGCGCCAATTGATGCAGGCGTTGCAGATTGCCGGCGACATCCAGGGGCAGCGGTGGACATTGGTAAAGGGCTACGCGCATTTCGGATTCCTCTTACTCGGGCAGGGCGATCGGACCGATCTCGTTGAACACATCTCCTGGACCCGGGTTCTCGGCGTGAGTTTCACCGCCGAAGTGTTTCATGATGCCCCACACCGCATTGAGCGAGGTCTGCACCGCACCTTCGACCCACGCAGGCGTCCACGAAACATCGTCACCGGCGATGAAAATCCCGCGCTGCTCGGCCGGCATGTCAGCCTGCATGAAGTGCGCGTACATGCGCTGGTTGTAACGGTAGTGGCCGGGCAGGGCGCCCTTGAAAGCACCGAGGAAATGCGGGTCGGCTTCCCAGGATACGGTGATCGGATCGCCAATGATTCGCGCGGCGATGTCGACTTTCGGGTAGATCTTTTTCAACGCATCCAACGCCAGTTTCACGCGTTTTTCCACCGGTTGCGGGAGCATTTTCAGCGCGTCGCTCATCCACGAGTACGACAGGCAGATCACGCCCGGCTTGTCGTCGCCGTTGTCGAACAGGTAGGTGCCACGGGTCAGGCGATCGGTGAGGGTCATGCTCATCAGGTCGCGGCCGGTTTCCGGATCCTTGTCCTTCCAGAATGGCCGGTCGACCATCACGAAGGTTTTCGACGATTGCATGTAGCGCGTACGGTCGAGGGCCATCCACATCTTTTGCGAGAAAAGGCTTTCGTCGCATTCGATCTGGGTGGTCAGCAGCCAGCTCTGGCAGGTGGTCAGCACCGCTGCGTATTCGCGGGTGTCGCCCCAGTTGTCGGTGACGGCAAAGCGCCCGTCTGCCGCATGGGCAATTTTTTTCACGCCGGTACGCGGCGCGCCGTTGTGCAGGGAGCTGAGGCTGGTGCCTTCTGGCCAGTGCACGCAACGTTCCGGCACATGACGCCAGATCCCCAACGGCACTTGTTCGACGCCGCCGACCACCAAGTGTTGGTGATCGTCGCAGTTGGTCATGACCACGCGGAAGATTTCCAGCATCGAATTCGGGAAGTCCGAATCCCAGCCGCCGGTACCGAAACCGACCTGACCAAACACCTCGCGGTGATGGAACGAGAGTTTGGCGAAGGCTTTGGAGGTGGCCACGAAGTCGTAGAAAGTGCGGTCGTCCCACAGCGGAACGAGGGTGTTCCACAGCTCTTTGAGGCGCGGCACATCGCGATCGCGGATCGCTTGCTGGATGTCAGAGAACTGCGAACCGGCTTCCAGCGCATCGGCCCAGGCGTCGGCGACTTCCTGGAACAGTGCAGGAAGATCCGCCAGTTTCTGTGCGTAATGAGTCTGGCCTTCGAGGTCGATCACCGTGCTGCCCGAGGCAGGTGTCAGCGGGTTCGGGAAAGGTTTGGTTTGCAGCCCAAGCTTGTCGACGTAGTGATAAAACGCAGTGGACGACACCGGGAAGCGCATGCCGCCGAGCTCGGCGATGATGCCTTCAGCGCCGTTGAATGCCTGGGAGCGCAGACGGCCGCCCATTTTCGAGGCTTCGTAGACGACGGGTTTTAGGCCCAGTTTCATCAATTCGTACGCTGCCACTAAACCTGCAATACCGGCACCGACGATCGCTACCTCGGCGCCATGGTTGTGCGCAGGGATGCTGCCCAGACCGGCCGGGTGCTCGATCCAGTCGTCGAAGGCGAAGGGAAAGTCCGGACCGAAAATGGTGACTGGTTTTTTACCGTCTGCAGGATGGCGATTGTTCTTGTTCATGGCTGACCTTGCTGGCGACCGGACGCGGCATGCGCGTCTGAGTATAGGAAAAGATGGCAGCCATTCTAGAGAGCGTAGAACACGTTAATAAGACGCAATGTGTCGTCGTTTTGCTAATTATTTGATCATACTGACGACATGTTGCTACACATCGTCAATGTGGGAGCCGAGCTTGCTCGCGATGAGGCCCTCCCAGACACCAAAGAGCTATCGGCAAAAACTCAAACCGGTTGCCCCCGATCAATCTTGCTACTCAAGATGATCGACGTAGTCGTCTTCTCCACCCCATCCACACTGCCGATCTGATCCAGCAACTGATCCAGCTGCTCAGGTGAGTCGGTGCGCAACCACGCCACGTAATCAAATTCGCCACTGACCGCACACAATTGCTGCACCTGAGCCATCGCGCTGAGACGTCGCAACACTTCCTTGCCCGAGCGCGGTTGCACCGTGATCCCGACGTACGCCTGCAAGCCGCCATCCACGACGCGTTGACCCAAACGCACGCCGTAACCGGTGATCACCTTGGCCTTTTCCAGCCGGGCCAGCCGCGAAGTAACGGTGGTGCGGGCGATGCCCAGTTGGCGGGCGAGCATGGCTACGCTTTCGCGGGCATTGATCTGCAGAGCTGCAATCAATTGGCGGTCGATTTCGTCAAGAACGGGCGGGCGAGTGTCAGGCAAAGGTCGTCTCCAGCGGTACAGATCAATGGGTTGGCATGTTACAGGCACATCTCGCACCGCGGATGTTTGATCTCGCCTCAGTACCGTTCATACCGTTTTCTACCTCTCGGGTTTTTCTTTGGCTTGAACAAGGCGCGATCGACAGGATGGACACCAACAGTCAGTCGTAGTCGAATGCGAAATCGAGGGATGCGAGGCAATGGAAATGACAAAGAAAATGCCGCCCGCTGTACGGGAACGTGCGTTGCAGATTGCCAATCACGAAATGGCGCACTACGTCATTGCCCGAGCCTTGGGGTTTGAAACGGGGGGCGTGACCCTGACAGTGACCATGGACCTGCGGCATCAAGGCGGGGCGTCCATTAGCTTGGTGCGGTCAATTTCGTCGATGGAAGCCATGAGGGAACATCTGAAAGCCCGGATGATGGTCCTCTTTGCTGGCGCTATGGGGCAGGCATTAGTTTCAAAGTATTCGCCCGACAAACGCGTCGATAAGTCGAAAGCGACAGCCATCCTCAAAGGAGAGTTTGGTGCGGAACAGGATTACGCAAAAATAAGGGAGTTACGGCACTTGCTGCGCAATATCGCCTACCCCGATACGGATCCGGCGTCGTCTGACCGCATCACGGCTGAGCTGAAAGAGATTACTGATCGTGTGTGGCTCCGGACTCAAACGATCGTAGAGGCGTTGGCCGATACGATTACTGGACTGGCAAGTGCGCTGGTAGACGGCATGGTCATCGTGGAGCAGTGGGGTAGGGCGGCAGATACGTATGAAGTCGTATGGACGGGTGAAATGCTTGAACGGCTGCAATCGGTGAAGGCCATTCCAGCGTTAAGTGTTTGTACTGACAGCTGCAGTGTTGCCGGTCAGCATAGAAAGTAGCGACCAGTGCGTTGGTTTCCTGGCAGGCTCGATAGGTCCCAAAAAGGGAGCGATAAGTCCCTTTTTGGGAATCTTCAACGCGGGTGTAATTATGTGTTGTTCGGCTGGTTGGCTTTCTGTCTCGTCTGAACAGGAGTTCGTGTCAGCACCTTCACCACATCATCAATCACAGCCTTACTCATCGCCATCAGATAATGCGCAGCCCATGCATGGCGGTCGGTGTCTTTTGCGTAGGCGGCATCCACAGCAAACGCTTTGGCTAGGAAAAGAAAATCAGAAGCCTGTGCCAGCGCATCGCTGATCGGGACGCCGGCGCGGACGTTGAACAGCGCTTGATTCGAGCAATAAATCAACGGGGTGAAGCCGATGGTTTTCAGTTCTGAAGGTTCGGACGGGTTTGTTTTGCTCATGGTCTAGCTCCTTGACTCGAGGAGCTGCCGCGTTCGTTACCAAACGAATGGGTGGCAGCTGGGCGCAGGTTGGTAAACCGGGAGTCAAGGAAACCGGCACACCCGAAGGCGTCCCACGCACAGCCGCCATAATTCAAAATTGCAGAGACAGAAAAACGCCTGCAATCGTGATGGGGCGCTGTTGCGCCTAACTCGCCGGGTTACCAAGCCCGATCACTGCATTGGCAGCGACGTCCGAGAGTATCCCGTCGAAGAAAAGCGCAACATGGCAGCAAAGTGCCCAAATGCAATTTTCGGAGTTTGCCTACAAGGTCCTCAGGTGTCATCCGATATTTCGACACCTTAGGTAAACACAACCAAACGCCAGGCACCGAACACCCAGATCCAACCAGAAACCAACGTTAACAATTTGATTGGCAACCAAGGTGTTCGCACGGCCGTTAAAGCCTAGAGTTATTCCCTTGAGGTCATATTCCTTGGGTGGCAAAAAAACCGGTCGAAACCGTTGGTATGACGAGCATGTCCCGCAGGTGGAAACATTGTATGACGACCATTTGGAAACATTGCGTAAAGAGGGCCGCAACGATGGCTAAAAAATTTGCTGAACTTCAAGCTCGCATGACGCCGGAGTCTCGCGCTAACGCGGAGCGGTTGTTCCAGCAACACCTGAAAGAAATGCCTCTGCACGAACTGCGTAAGGCTCAAGAGCTGAGTCAGGAAACGCTGGCCAAGACGTTGCAGGTCAACTAGGCAGCGATCTCCAGAATGGAGCGGCGCACAGACATGTACATCAGCACCTTGCGAAACTACATCCGCGCCATGGGTGGCGAACTGGAAATTATCGCGACCTTTCCTGAGGGCCAGATCAGGATCGAGAATTTCGCCAACTGAGTGATGTTTCGGCAGGCGCTCGTCGCGATTGAGTTATTCCAACAGACACGAAAAAGCCGCGCATTGCGCGGCTTTCTTGTTTGGTGGGCCCACACGGACTTGAACCGTGGACCAAAGGATTATGAGTCCTCTGCTCTAACCAACTGAGCTATAGGCCCTCAGTAGGCCGCGGATTATAGCGACGGTTTCTCGGCTGTGCTATCCGAAAAGTCTGAAATGGCTATACGAAGAAACGTCGCGGCAAATTCTTCCGGTGGCAAGGGCAGGCTGACGATGTAACCCTGGATCTGTTCACAGCCTTCGGCAGCGAGGAATTGCTGCTGTGCGAGGGTTTCCACGCCCTCGGCAATGATGGTGAATTGCATGCTGCGGCCCAGGGCGATGATGGCGCGAACGATGGCTGCGTCGTGGGGATCGTCCGGCAGGCCGCGGACGAAAGACTGATCGATCTTGAGAATGTCCAACGGCAGACGTTTGAGGTAACTCAGTGAGGAGTAACCGGTGCCGAAGTCGTCGATCGCCAGTTGCACGCCCAGGTGTTTGAGTTGATGCAGTACTGCCAGCGCCTCTTCAGCCTGGCTCATGATGAAGTTTTCAGTAATTTCCAGTTGCAGGAAACCGGGTTTGAGGCGGTTGTCCTTGAGCAATTGTTCGATCCGACCGAGCAGGTTCGGCTGGCGCAATTGAGCGCCCGCGAGGTTGACCGACAGCGGGCCGACGGGTTCGTAAACCTGATTCCACTCGAACATCTGCCGGCAGGCGGTTTCGAGAACCCAATCGCCGATTTGCAGGATCATGCCGTTTTCTTCGGCCAGCGGAATGAAATGCTCCGGCGGCACATCGCCGAAGGTCGGGTGGCGCCAGCGAATGAGCGCTTCTGCGCCGACCAGGCGATGGTCGACCAGGCTGATCTTCGGTTGATAATGGAGGTGCAGTTCGTTGCGCTCGATAGCGCGTCGCAGTTCATGTTCCAGTGCCACTCGCTCGCTGGCTTGAGCAGTGAGGTCGCGGGTGTAGCTTTCGACCCGGTTGCGACCCTTGGCCTTGGAGCGGTACATCGCCGCATCGGCGTTCTTGACCAGCGTGGCGACGTCGCAGCCATCCTTGGGGTACAGACTGGTGCCGATACTGGCGCTGATAAAAAACTCATGTTCGCCGGCCTGGAACGGTGCGCCGAAGCAATTGAGCAATTTGGTCGCGATGTTGTCGGCGTCACTGGATTGCTGCAGCCCGGGCAGCAGGATGATGAATTCGTCGCCGCCCAGGCGCGCCACGGTGTCGATGTCGCGCAACTGCTCCTTGAGGCGCACGGCAATGCCCTTGAGCAGCAGGTCGCCGACCGGGTGACCCAGGCTGTCGTTGATGTGTTTGAAACGGTCCAGGTCGAGGAACAGCACCGCGCCCTGGCCGCCGTTTTCCTGCTGGTTGTTGAGCGCAGTCAGCAATCGGCTCTCGAACAGCGTGCGATTCGGCAGACCGGTCAGTGGGTCGTGGTGTGCCTGGTAATCGAGCTTGGCCTGGGCGTGTTTGAGGCTGGAAATGTCTGCGAATACCGCGACAAAGTGGGTGACGAATTTGTCCCGGTTGCGCACCGCACTGATGGTCAGCCAGCTCGGATAGAGCTCGCCATTCTTGCGCCGGTTGGAAATTTCGCCCTGCCAATGACCTTCGGCGGTCAGTTGATGCCACATGGCGGCATAAAACGCGCTGTCGTGCAGGCCCGAGGCGAGCAGGCGAGGGGTGTGGCCCAATGCTTCGCTCTCGCTGTAGCCGGTGATTTCGGTAAACGCACGGTTGACCGCGCTGATGTGCTGTTGGGTGTCGGTGATCAATACACCTTCGGCGGTGCTCTCGAATACCGTGGCGGCCTGTTGCAGTTTCTCCTGCATCAGGTGTCGCTCGGTGATATCCCGGGCGATGGTCAGCATGCAATCTTCATCGCCGATCGGTAGTGGACGGCTGGACACCTCACAGAGGCGGATCTGTCCGTCGCTGCGGCGTATATGGCAACTGAAGTCGCGGACGAAACCGTCCCGGTGCAGCAGATCGAGCATCTGTTTGCGTTCGTTGAGATTGACCCAGATTCCCAGCTCGAGGGCGGAGCGATCCACGGACATCGCGCTGTTGAAACCGGTAATGCGACTGAAACCCTCGTTGACCTCAATCAGTAAACCGTCGCTCTGCCGTGACAATAGCAAGCCGTCGGGTGAGGCATGGAAGGCCTTGGCGAATTTCTCTTCGGAGGTTTGCAGTTGTTGCTGGGTTTCCTTGAGCTGACTGATGTCCCGCACGACCACTACCAGCGCAGGGGTTGTATCGAGGTCGAACGGTTCAGCGGAGATCAGGCCGGTAAACACTTGGCCATTGTTGCGGCGAAAGGGCATCTCCAGGTTACGGATGCTGCCGGCCTGCAACCGTTGCAACAAGCCTGGCCCGACGCCGGGTATGCCCCAGATGTTCAGGTCGGTGGCCGTCTGGCCGATGACGTCTTCGGCCTTGAGGCCGATCTGTTCTTCGAATGCCTCGTTGACCTCCAGCAGGCAGCCGTCGGAGAGTCGCGCGATGACTAGTATGTCCGGGCATTGCTGGAACACCGAGGCGAACTTCTGTTCCGACAGGCGCAACGCCTCTTCGGTGCGCTTGGCTTCGCTGATGTCGATCATCAGTCCGCGCATCACCGGTTCATGGCCGTGCTCGATCAGGCTGACGATATCGCGCACCCAAATGCAGCGGCCATCGGCGGTGATGACCCGGTAATCGTGGCTGTGATCGCGTCCGGCCAGTACTTCGTGATCACAGAAGGTCTGGGCGCGAGTCAGGTCGGCCGGGTGGATAATGTTGCGCCAGAAACCCGGAATCAGCCAATGAGACAAGGGGTAGCCGAGCAGATCCTCGGCATGGGGGGACACATAGCTGTAGGTGAAATCGCTGATCCGCGCTTCCCAGGCGATGGCCGAAAGGCTCTCCACCAGCCCGCGGTAATGGTATTCGCTGCTGCGCAGTTCTTGCTCCAGGTCGACTCGGCGGGCAATTTCCGAACTCAGCCGACGGTTGATCCGGATAACCATCGCCAGCACGATGATCAGTAGCAGCAATCCTGGCAGACCGTAAACCAGCAGATCGTTCCAGAATGTCCGATGATCGAGGACGTTGCCGACCCAGTGCTCCTGAATCTCATTGATTTCGTTCGGGGTCATGTCCGCCAGGACTTTGTCCAGAATGCCGACCAGTATCTTGTTGTCCCGGGGCACGCCCATTGCCAATTGATAACGATAGGGAGTTTCGCCGCTGACGTAGAGCCCGTCGAGCTTGAGCTGACGCAGGCTCCAGACGCTGGAGGCGAGATCACCGACCACCGCATCCACTTCATCGGTAGCCAGCGCCTGCAGCGCTGAGCTGACGTTGGGCATCGCCACCAGATTGAGGTCGGGATTGTGGGTGCGCAACAGTTCGTGGGGTGCGTAGTTTTCCACCACGGCGACTTTCAGACCGTACAAGTCTTTGAGGTTGCGTGGCTGGGGGCCTCCGATATGGGCAAGGATGACAATCGGAAAGTCCAGGTAGGGGCGGGTGAATGACAGGTATGTCTGGCGCTCCGGGGTCGACATGATGCCGGGCAACAGGTCCAGCTTGGCTTGTTTGGCCTGCTCCAGGACGACAGTCCAGCTGACGGGCTCGATAGGCGTGAGCTTGATGGCCAGGCGTTGACGGATCCGGTCGATATAGTCTGCCGCAAGGCCCTGATAGCGGCCCTGATCGTCGCGAAACTCGAAGGGTGGCCAAGACGCATCGACACCCAGGCGCAAGTCCGGGTGAGCCGCCAGCCAGCTACGTTCTTCGTCGGTCAGAGTCAGCGCGCCAGCCGTTGCGGTCCAGGTCAATAGCGACAGCAAAAAAAGCACGGTCGGCAGTCTGGGCATAACGGTCTCGTTATGGCTCGGGGAATGTTTCGAGTGTAGACGGGCAATTCGGAGGGGGGGAGGTGCGGGGGATTTAATCTGTATAAAAGCAAAACCCCCGGCCTGGGCCGGGGGTTTTGTTATTACTCGTCGAGGAAGGAGCGCAAATGCTCGCTTCTCGTCGGGTGGCGCAGCTTGCGCAGCGCCTTGGCTTCGATCTGACGAATCCGTTCACGGGTCACGTCGAACTGCTTACCAACCTCCTCGAGGGTGTGGTCGGTATTCATGTCGATGCCGAAGCGCATGCGTAGAACCTTGGCTTCACGGGCAGTGAGGCCGGACAGAACTTCGCGAGTCGCTTCTTTAAGGCTCTCAACAGTGGCGACATCGATTGGCGACTGCATGGTCGAGTCTTCGATGAAGTCACCCAAATGGGAGTCTTCGTCATCACCGATCGGGGTTTCCATGGAGATCGGCTCTTTAGCGATCTTCAATACCTTGCGGATCTTGTCCTCAGGCATCTCCATGCGTTCGCCCAGCTCTTCCGGGGTCGGTTCGCGACCCATTTCCTGCAGCATCTGGCGGGAAATGCGGTTGAGCTTGTTGATCGTCTCGATCATGTGCACCGGAATACGGATGGTGCGGGCCTGGTCGGCGATCGAGCGAGTGATCGCTTGACGGATCCACCAGGTGGCATAAGTCGAGAACTTGTAGCCGCGGCGGTATTCGAATTTGTCTACCGCTTTCATCAAGCCGATGTTGCCTTCCTGGATCAGATCGAGGAATTGCAGACCGCGGTTGGTGTACTTCTTGGCGATGGAGATCACCAGACGCAAGTTCGCTTCTACCATCTCTTTCTTCGCGCGGCGGGCCTTGGCCTCACCGATCGACATGCGACGGTTGATGTCCTTGATCTCGGCGATCGTCAAACCGGTTTCGGTTTGCAGCGCGGTCAGCTTCTGCTGGCAACGAATGATGTCCGGTTGCAGGCGACCAATGGCTTCAGCGTATTTGCCTTTGCCTTTGGCGAGTGCGTCGGACCAGCTTTCGTCGACTTCGTTGCCTGGGAACTGGCGCAGGAAGTCGGCACGCGGCATGCGAGCATCACGAACGCAAAGTTGCATGATCGCGCGCTCTTGCTGACGCAGACGATCCAGGGCACTGCGAACACGCTCGACCAGGCCTTCGAATTGCTTCGGAACCAGTTTGATCGGCATGAACAGCTCAGCCAGAAGCACCAGCTCGGCAATTGCCAGCTTGTTGCCACGACCGTGCTTTTTCAGCGCCTTGCGGGTGATTTCCATCTGATCGGAGACAGCGCCAAAGCGCTGAGCTGCGATGACCGGATCCGGACCGCTTTCGGCTTCTTCTTCGTCGTCAGTGCTGGCTTCAGCGTCATCGTCGTCGGTGTCGTCGTCCGCTTTCACGGCTTTCGGGTCGACAGGCGGCGGCACTTCTGCTGCAGGCGGCGCAATGCCGTCGTCCGGGTCGATATAACCGCTCAGGACGTCGGACAGGCGGCCACCTTCGGTGGTGACGCGGGTGTACTCGGAGAGAATATGGTCAACCGTGCCAGGGAAGTGCGCAATTGCGCCCATCACTTCACGGATGCCCTCTTCAATACGTTTGGCGATTTCGATTTCGCCTTCACGTGTGAGGAGCTCTACCGTACCCATTTCGCGCATGTACATGCGCACTGGGTCGGTAGTGCGACCAATGTCGGTCTCGACCGCTGCCAACGCTGCTGCTGCCTCTTCGGCCGCGGCTTCGTCGGTATCGGCGTCGGCCAGCATAAGGGAATCCTTATCTGGCGCAACCTCGAATACGTTGATCCCCATGTCATTGATCATGCGGATGATGTCTTCCACCTGTTCCGGATCTGAAATATCCTCCGGCAGGTGGTCGTTGACCTCCGCGTAAGTCAGGTAACCCTGCTCACGACCAAGTGTGATCAACTCTTTGATACGAGACTGCTGTTGCGCTTTTCCGGACATAACACCCTATCCACTGAAGGTCTTGGCGGGCAAAAAACAAGCCGAGGATTATACCTGAGCTATGACCTCACGCGCCAGTTGAGGTCGGGCTTGTTGCGGAAACATTGCGACTTAATAGGTCGCGCAGTTGATTTTTCTCTTCGGCACTCAGTTCGCTTTGACGTGCTTTCCTGAGAAGTTGTTCCAGGTTTCGCTCGCGTTGGCGGGCTGACAAGCTAGTAATGGTGTCGAAAAACTGTTGTTCAAGGTTATCTCCGTCAATCAGCCATTCCTTTTCCGCCAGCGCCTTGAGCAAACGTCCTTGCTCCGTACCGTGCCAGCGTGCAATCAACTGAAATGAGTTTAGCTTGGGATTCTTCTGTACGGCTTCGAGAAGGGCCACCAGTAATTGCGTGTTGGTGTGATCCTCGGCAGCAAAGTGCCCGGCATCCTCGACTTTCTCGGCCAATTGCGGGTGATGCAATAGCGTACGCAAGGCGGCCAGGGTCGGCGGCTCTACAGCGGCCGGCACCCGTGGCGCGCGGGGTTGATCGTGATCACCACCGCGTTTGCCGTTTTTGTCCCACGGTTTTTTGTCCCATTTTTTGCCGCCGGCGCCGGGTTTCTTCGGTGTCCATTCCTGCTGCGGCGCATACATCTCTTGTGCCTGCGGCTGATGGTAGTCGCTGTAATCCGGCATGGCGTCGTAATCGATGCCCGGGTCGTACGCCGGTGGCGCTTCCTGGGGTGCGCTTTGCACCAGTTGGCTCACGGCTTCACCGCTAAGCCCGGTAATTTCGGTCAGGCGCTGACGCATCAGGATGCGTAGGTTCGCCCCGGGGACTTTGTCGATCAGCGGCGCGGCGAGGGTGGCCATATGGGCCTTGCCTTCGAGCGAGCGTGGGTCCGATTCCTCGGTCAGCTGTTGAAAAAAATAATCCGCTAGTGGTTGGGCGTGCTGGTTGATCCGTGCGCGGAAGGCATCGGTGCCTTCGGAGCGGACCAGCGTATCCGGGTCTTCGCCTTCGGGGAGGAACAGAAAGCGTGCGCGCCGCCCGTCCTGCAGGCTCGGCAGCGCTGCCTCCAATGCCCGCCAGGCGGCATTTCGACCTGCCTGATCGCCGTCGAAACAGAACAGCACGTTGGGCACGACGCGAAACAGGCGCTTCAAGTGCTCTTCGCTGGTGGCGGTGCCCAGGGTCGCGACAGCATTGCGCAGGCCTTGCTGGGCGAGGGCGATAACATCCATGTAGCCTTCGACGACGATGATTTCGTCGAGGTTGCGGTTGTTCTTGCGTGCTTCATAAAGGCCGTAGAGTTCCTGGCCCTTATGGAATACCGGGGTTTCCGGTGAGTTCAGGTATTTCGGCTTGTCGTCGCCCAATACCCGGCCACCGAAAGCGATGATTCGCCCGCGACTGTCGCGGATCGGGAACATCACGCGATCGCGGAAGCGGTCATAGCGTTTGCCGGTTTCGGCGTTCTCGATCAGCAGGCCGGCATCGATCATGGCTTTCTGTTGCAGGGTGTCGCTGCTCAAGTGCTTGAACAGGTTGTCCCAGCCGGGCGGGGCAAAGCCGAGGCCGAAGTCTCGGGCGATTTCACCGGTCAGTCCGCGACCTTTCAAATAATCCACAGCCGCTTTTCGCGATGGATGGCTTTTCAGTGCCTGGCGGTAAAAGTCGGCGGCGGCGGTGAGTAGCGGGTAGAGCGGCGAATCGGTCGGCTGTCGCGGTTTGTGCGGCCGTCCGCTTTCTTCGCGGGGGATTTCCATGCCGGCGGCTTTGGCCAGTTCTTCGACAGCCTGGACGAAATCCAGATTGTCGTGGTCCATCATGAAGCCGAGGGCGTTGCCGCCAGCGCCGCAGCCAAAGCAATAATAGAACTGCTTGTCGGGGCTGACGCTGAAGGAGGGGGTTTTCTCTTTGTGAAACGGGCAGCAGGCGGTGTAATTCTTGCCGGCCTTTTTCATTTGCAGGCGCGAGCTGACCACATCGACGATGTCGGTGCGGTTCAGAAGGTCGTCAATGAAGCTCTGGGGAATTAGCCCGGCCATGGCGTTCTCGTCATCTGCGCTGCAATTGATCCGAAACGAAGAGCGGCTGAGCGCGGGTCGTTGTTTGAGGCGCGCAAAATGTGCGGCTCGACCAGTGTCGTCTGCGTAATCGCTGTCGGGAAGTGTATCTGCCGAAAATCCACTGACGTTAGTACCAATCAGTATTCGACTATTTGAAAGTGTTGCGCTGAATCCGGCTGCGGCCAGTCGATGGCCTCGGATAGCTCATAAGCTGGCACGCAAGAAGGTGCCTTGGGCTGATCGTCGTGAGAGGAATCAGTGGGTGTGCTCGTCAGTAGCCTTGGAAGGCTCGTCAGAAAAGACGTGCACCGCTGGCAAAAGAGCCAGGTCTGACGCTGTGAAGCAGATTTGTCTCGGTCGCGTCTGCGGCTTTGACGGTGAAGCATCAAGCGTATTCCGCAAATGCCATTAGCCCGGCTGAGGGCCGGGCTTGGCAGAAGCTTGCTACGAACGTCTGTGTATTAGTACAGACGAACGGCGCGGCGCTGTTCGCGCTGAACTTTCTTGGCGTGACGCTTAACAGCGGCTGCTGCTTTGCGCTTACGCTCAGAAGTAGGCTTCTCGTAGAATTCGCGGCTACGAACTTCAGCCAGTACACCGGCTTTTTCGCAGGAGCGCTTGAAACGACGCAGAGCTACGTCGAAGGGTTCGTTCTCTTTTACTTTGACGGCTGGCATCCAGAGCTACCTTCATTCATTACCGGGGTCAACATCCTCGTGGCAAAAGAGCACTTGAAGACGTCGGTTTTTAAGGGTTGCGGATGTTAACCCCTCATCGCTCGGAATGCAAAGCCTCTGATCGAAAACCGCTAGTCGGGGCATCCCATGGCGACTATTATGCGCGCCTTCGAATTTAGCCTAAACAAGGCGTAAACCCATGCTAGTACTGGGATTAGAAACCTCCTGCGACGAAACCGGTGTCGCATTATATGACAGTGAGCGCGGCCTGCTGGCCGACGCGCTGTTCAGCCAGATCGACCTGCACCGCGCCTATGGCGGGGTGGTGCCGGAGCTGGCCTCGCGTGACCACGTCAAGCGCATGCTGCCCTTGATTCGTCAGGTGTTGGCCGAAGCTGACTGTGTGCCAACCGAAATCGACGCCATCGCCTACACCGCGGGTCCTGGCCTGGTTGGTGCCTTGCTGGTGGGCGCCTCCTGCGCTCAGGCGCTGGCCTTCGCCTGGGGTATTCCGGCGCTGGGTGTGCACCACATGGAAGGTCACTTGCTGGCGCCGATGCTGGAGTCGCAACCACCGGAATTCCCGTTCGTCGCTTTGTTGGTGTCTGGCGGTCATACGCAGCTGGTTCAGGTCGACGGGATCGGTCAATACACGCTCTTGGGCGAGACCCTCGACGATGCCGCCGGCGAAGCTTTTGACAAGACCGCGAAGATGATGGGCCTCAATTATCCGGGTGGTCCGGAAATCGCTCGGCTGGCGGAGCAGGGGGTTGCAGGACGTTTCACTTTCCCGCGCCCGATGTGCGACCGTCCAGGGCTGGCTTTCAGTTTCAGTGGCTTGAAAACCTTCGCCCTGAACACCTGGCAGCAGAGCGTCAGCGCCGGGGACGACAGCGAGCAAGCCCGTTGCGACATCTCGCTGGCGTTCCAGCAGGCCGTGGTGGAGACTTTGACCATCAAGTGCAAGCGTGCCCTGAAACAGGCCGGTATGAGGCGTCTGGTGATCGCTGGCGGCGTCAGCGCCAACAAGGCACTGCGTACCTCACTGGAGAAGATGCTCGGCGACATGAAGGGCGATGTTTTTTATGCCCGTCCGGAGTTCTGCACCGACAACGGCGCGATGATTGCCTTTGCCGGCTGCCAGCGCTTACAGGCCGGTCAGCATGAAAGCCTGGCGATCAGCGTGCAGGCGCGTTGGCCGATGGAGCAATTGTCGGCGCTGTGATGATGTGCGGGATGAGCCGCGTTCATGTCCGATATTTAAAAATGCCGTTCGCGCCCGGCAAACAGGTCGCGTAGATTGCCCCGATGGCGCCAGACGATCAGTCCCGTGAGTGCGCTCATGGGCAGCAGTGCCGCCGGCTCCTGCCAGGCCAGCAACGGCAGGGTCAGCGGTGTGGCGATCAGGGCTGCCAGTGAGCTGGTGCGAGTCAGGTAGAACGTCAGCAGCCAGGCGCAGACCGCCAACAGTGCGGCGGGCGGGTAAAGCCCCAGCAGCATGCCGGCAGAGGTGGCGACACCCTTGCCGCCGCGGAAGCGAAAGTACAGCGGGAACAGGTGACCGATGACGGCACAGACGCCGATCCAGGCCTGTTCTTGAGGCGAAAGGCCCGCAACGCCGGCAATAAGTACGGGCAGCAGGCCTTTGAAGAGGTCTCCGATCAAGGTCAGGGCGGCGAGTTTTTTGCCGGCCAGGCGCAACATGTTGGTGGCACCGGCATTGCCCGAACCACTCGTTCGCGGATCGGGTTTACCGGTCAGGCGGCTGAGCAAAATGGCGAAGGACAGAGAGCCGAGCAGGTAGGCGAGGGTCGCCAGTAACCAAAACATGCTAACTATTCCGGGCGAGGACGCCCTGATTCTAACGGCGCATTGCGCCCTTGTCGTGCAGCGGAGAAAAGTGCTTGGACAGAGTGTTTATCGAGGGCCTGGAAGTCGACACCGTGATTGGTGCCTACGACTGGGAGCGAGGCATCCGACAGTGCTTGCGTCTTGATCTGAGCTTCGCCTGGGATAATCGCCCGGCCGCCGCCGGTGATGACCTGACGCTGGCGCTCGATTACGCCAGTGTGTCGTCGCGAATCCAGGCCTTTGCCGAGCAGGCGCAGTTCCAGCTGGTCGAGACCTTCGCCGAGCGTCTGGCTGAAGTCCTGATGAGCGAATTCAACATCACCTGGATGCGCCTCAAGCTGACCAAGCCAGGCGCCATCCCGGCTGCCACGGGCGGTGTGGGTGTGGAGATCGAGCGCGGATGTCGCTGACTCAGGTGTTTCTCGGGCTCGGTAGCAATATCGAGCGCGAATCCCATTTGCAGGCTGGCCTGGAAGCCCTGGCAGGTTTTCTGGTGGATATACGCTGCTCGGCGGTGTTCGAAAGCCAGCCGGTGGGGATCAAGAGCGGGCCGTTCTTCAATTTTGTGGTGTCGGCTTTTACCGATTTGCCGCTGATGGAGCTGGATCGCCGGCTGAAATTCATCGAGGCGGACAACGGCCGTTATGCGCCGGAGCGCAAGGGTTTGCCGCTGGATATCGACGTGCTGCTGTTCGGCGACCTGGTGGGCAACTTCGATGGCCTGATCCTGCCGCGGGCAGAAATTCTGAAAAATGCCTTCGTGCTGTGGCCGTTGTCGCTGATTGCGCCGGATCGCGTGCATCCGGGGGTAGGCAAGAGCTTTGCGGCTTTGTGGCGGGAAGCGCAGATTGATCAGGTGTTGTCGCCGGTGGCGTTCGAGTGGCGCGGCGAGCCGCTGACCCCCTCAGATTTGCTGTAAAGCAAAAGATCGCAGCCTTCGGCAGCTCCTACATGGATTGATGTGCGCCCTGTAGAGCTGCCGGAGGCTGCGATCTTTTGCTCTTGCTTAGGCTTTTTCTTTGTAAGCCTTCAGCGCCTTGAGCCGTTCGCGCTTGATCGCCTCACCCAGCTCCGGCCCTTTGAGTCCCTTCTCCAGCAACGGCTGAACCGCCACGGGCCGAGCGGCATTCGCCGCCCCCCGCAAATAATCAGCCTGTGGATAACTTCGCTGCTCCAGCCCTTTGCGTCCGCGCGCGTCCATCTCGCACGCCGCGATAAATTCCTCGAACCGCTGTGGCCGACGGTAAACGTCAAAACTTTGCAGCAACTCCAGCAACGTCGACGGCTTCAGCTCCAGGGCGCGATGGCCGTGGGTGTGATATTTGCCCACCAGCAGTGCCAGCTCCTGACAGTCCTTCGGCGCCTTGAAGCGTTCGTTGACCGCTTTGATCAGCTTCAAGCCCTTGTGCTCATGAGCAATGTGTCGGGGCCACTCTTCCTCGGGCGTCAGTCCCTTGCCGAGGTCGTGCAGTAGGCAGGCCCAGCGTACGGTGAGTGGTTGTTTATGCTTCGCCGCTTGCTCCAGCACGCTCAAAGTGTGCACGCCCGTGTCGATTTCCGGGTGGTGGGCTTCCGGTTGCGGTACGCCGAACAGGGCGTCGACTTCCGGCATCAATACCTTGAGAGCGCCACACTCTCGCAGCACCTCGATGAACACCTGTGGCTTGTCTTCCATCAGGGCGCGGGAAATTTCCTTCCAGCTGCGTTCGGCGGTCAAGGCTTCCAGTTCGCCTGATTCGCTGAGTTGGCGCATCAGGTCCATTGTCTCGGGTGCGACGGTGAACCCCAAACTTGAATAACGAGCAGCGAAGCGAGCAACACGCAAAACCCGGAGCGGATCTTCGGCGAACGCGGGGGAAACGTGACGAAGCAAGCGCGCCTCGAGATCGCGCTGGCCGTGGTAAGGATCGGTCAGGTTCTGCTGATCGTCTTCGGCCATGGCATTGATGGTCAGGTCACGACGGATCAGGTCTTCTTCGAGGGTGACTTCGGGGCTGGCGTGAAAGGTAAAGCCGCCGTAACCGCGTCCGCTTTTGCGCTCGGTCCGGGCGAGGGCGTATTCCTCACCGCTTTTGGGGTGAAGAAATACCGGGAAATCCGCACCCACCGGGCGAAAGCCCTTGGCGAGCATTTCTTCAGTGGTGGCGCCCACCACAACCCAGTCGATGTCGGTGACAGGCTTGCCTAGCAGGCGATCGCGTACGGCACCGCCGACTTTATAAATCTGCATAAAAAACCTCCGTTAGCTCGACAGAATAACCGTTGCGTCGAACTTCCGGAGGCAGAAACAGAATCAAAGGTGAATGACAGCCAGGTCCAGCCGGCCGTAATCCCCCTCGGCGTGTTCACTTCTGGGTGGAACGTGATGGACTTTCATCACTTGGTCGCCTTGCAGGGTTTCCAGGTGAATGTCGAAGCCCCAGAGGCGGTGCAGGTGTTTGAGCACTTCCTCGGTGGATTCGCCCAGCGGTTTGCGGTCGTGTTGCTGGTGACGCAAGGTCAGGGAGCGGTCGCCGCGCCGGTCGATGCTGTAGATCTGCACGTTGGGTTCGCGATTGCCGAGGTTGTACTGCGCCGCCAGGGTTTCACGGATGATGCGGTAGCCCGGCTCATCGTGTATGGCGGGCACCAGCAGATCGTCCTTCTGGTCGTCATCAAGAATGCTGAACAATTTCAGGTCACGGATCACCTGGGGTGACAGGTACTGCAGGATGAAGCTTTCATCCTTGAAGCTGCTCATGGCGAACTTGATGCTCGACAGCCAGTCGGTACCGGCAATCTCAGGGAACCAGCGGTAGTCCTCTTCGGTCGGGTGTTCACACATGCGGCGGATGTCCCGGTACATGGCAAAACCCAGGGTGTAGGGGTTGATGCCGTTGTAGTAGGGGCTGTCGAAGCCGGGTTGGTAGACCACGCTGGTGTGGGACGTCAAAAACTCCATCATGAAGCCGTCGGTCACCAGACCTTCGTCATACAGGTCGTTCATCAGGGTGTAATGCCAGAACGTGGCCCAGCCCTCGTTCATCACCTGAGTCTGACGTTGCGGGTAGAAATACTGAGCGATCTTGCGCACGATCCGCACGATTTCCCGCTGCCATGGCTCCAGCAGTGGTGCGTGTTTTTCGATGAAGTAGAGGATATTTTCCTGAGGTTCGGCGGGGAAGCGTGCGTTGTCCTTGTCGCTGTACTTGTCCGCACCTTTTGGAATGGTCCGCCACAGATCGTTGATCTGTTTCTGTAAATGTTCTTCCCGATCCTTTTGCCGGCGACGTTCTTCTTCGGCGGAAATCGGATAGGGGCGTTTGTAGCGATCTACCCCGTAGTTCATCAGGGCGTGGCAGGAATCCAGCAGGTCCTCGACCGCGTCGATACCGTGGCGCTCTTCGCACTGCATGATGTATTGCTTGGCGAAGACCAGGTAATCGATGATCGAACTGGCGTCAGTCCAGGTGCGGAACAGGTAGTTGCCTTTGAAAAAACTGTTATGCCCGTAGCAGGCATGGGCGACGACCAACGCCTGCATGCAGATGGTGTTTTCTTCCATCAAGTAAGCGATGCAGGGGTCCGAGTTGATCACGATTTCGTACGCCAGCCCCATCTGGCCGCGAGAGTAGGATTTCTCGGTGCTGAGGAAGTGTTTGCCGTAGGACCAGTGGTGATAACCCAGCGGCATGCCGACGGAGGCGTAGGCGTCCATCATCTGCTCGGCGGTGATCACTTCGATCTGGTTAGGGTAAGTATCGAGCGCGTAGCGAGCCGCCAGACGACTGATTTCTTTGTCGTAGGCCTGAATCAGCTCGAACGTCCATTCGGAGCCGGTGGAAATGGGTTGGCGCTTCTGCTCTTTGGCGGTCATGTCACTAACCTGCGCTGGAAGAGTTCACGGAAGACCGGATAGATATCCCCGGCCGAGACCAGTTGTTGCTGGGCAAAAGTGTCAGAGAAGGCTTCGGCGATGCGTTCGTACTCGAACCACAGGGCCTGATGTTCGCGGGGGGTGATCTCTACGTAAGTGTAGTACTGCACGAACGGCATGATCTGGTTGATCAGTATGTCGCGGCAGATCGGCGAGTCGTCGTTCCAGTTATCGCCGTCGGAGGCCTGGGCGGCATAGATGTTCCACTCGTTGCTCGGATAGCGTTCGGCCATGATCTCCTGCATCAGTTTCAAGGCGCTGGAAACGATGGTGCCGCCGGTTTCGCGAGAATAGAAAAACTCCTCTTCATCCACTTCCCGGGCACTGGTGTGGTGGCGGATGAACACGACGTCGATCTTGTCGTAGTTACGCTTGAGAAACAGGTACAGCAGGATAAAGAAGCGCTTGGCGATGTCCTTGGTCGCTTGGGTCATGGAGCCGGACACATCCATCAGGCAGAACATCACCGCCTTGGAACTGGGGTTGGGTTGCTTGATGAGCAAGTTGTACTTGAGGTCGAAGGTATCGAGGAACGGTATGCGATGAATCCGCGCACTGAGTTTTTCGATTTCTGCTTCGATTTTCTGAATATCGCCGAAGTTGTCTGGCTCTTCCTGCTTCAGGCGCAGAAGTTCTTCTTTGGCTTCGCGTAGTTTCGCCCGGCTGCTGCCAGACAGGGCGATTCGCCGTGCATGGGCCGAGCGCAAGGTGCGGATGATGTTGATCCGCGACGGATTGCCCTCGTTACTGATCCCGGCACGAACGGTCTTGAAGGTATCGGTGCCGGTCAGGTTGCGCTTGACCAGGTTCGGCAGCTCAAGGTCCTCGAACATGAATTCGAGGAATTCCTCCTGGGTGATCTGGAAGACGAATTCGTCCATCCCTTCGCCCGAGTTGCCGGCCTTGCCGGGGCCTCTGCCACCGCCACCTCCGGGCGGGCGGGCAATGTGCTCGCCGCTGGTGAATTCCTTGTTGCCCGGGTGCACGACGGTCTGCTTGCCACCGCGACCGTGGTGAAGCACCGGCTCGTCAATGTCGCGACCGGGGATGCTGATCTGTTCGCCGTGCTCCATATCTGTAATGGAGCGCCGGCTGACCGCCTCTTCGACAGCCTTTTTGATGTGATCACGGTAACGCCGCAGAAACCGCTGACGGTTCACCGTGCTCTTGTTCTTGCCATTGAGACGTCGGTCGATCACATAGCTCATGACTGCTCCTTAGAAGCTGTCCTGAAAGGGGCGAGTGGTTATGCAGCATCGACCGAGCCAAGGGATGTTCACGCTCCCCCCAAGCGCTTTTGGACGCTGCCTGAACCTCGCTACCGACTTTCGAACACCTTCCAGAGGTCTGTGTAACAGAAAATGCGTACACAGGCCTCTGGCTGACGACAACCGGTCTGACCGGCAGCGGGTTATTGTGATTTTCTGACCCGCAGATACCACTCGGACAGCAGTCGTACCTGTTTGTCGGTGTAGCCCCGCTCGACCATCCGTGTGACGAAGTCGTTGTGTTTCTGCTGGTCCTCTTTGCTGGCCTTGGCGTTGAAGCTGATGACTGGCAGGAGGTCCTCGGTGTTGGAGAACATTTTCTTCTCGATGACCACCCGCAGTTTTTCGTAGCTGAGCCAGGTCGGGTTCTTGCCGTTGTTATTGGCCCGGGCGCGCAGTACGAAGTTGACGATTTCATTGCGGAAATCCTTCGGATTGCTGATGCCAGCCGGTTTTTCGATTTTCTCCAGTTCTTCGTTCAGCGCTACGCGGTTGAGGATCTCGCCGGTTTCCGGGTCGCGGTATTCCTGGTCCTGGATCCAGAAGTCGGCGTACAGCACATAGCGATCGAAGATGTTCTGACCGTACTCGCTGTAAGACTCGAGGTAGGCGGTCTGGATTTCCTTGCCGATGAACTCGATATAACGCGGTGCCAGGTACTCCTTGAGGAAGCGCAGATAGCGTTCGCGGGTTTCCGCCTGGAATTGTTCCTGTTCGATCTGTTGTTCCAGCACGTAAAGCAAGTGCACCGGGTTGGCAGCGATTTCGTGCGGATCGAAGTTGAACACTTTCGACAGGATCTTGAACGCGAAGCGGGTCGACAGGCCGTTCATGCCTTCGTCGACACCCGCGTTGTCGCGGTATTCCTGGATCGACTTGGCCTTCGGATCGGTGTCCTTGAGGTTTTCGCCGTCATAAACGCGCATCTTGGAGTAGATGTTGGAGTTTTCAGGCTCTTTCAGTCGCGAGAGTACGGTGAACTGGGCAAGCATCTTCAGGGTGTCAGGCGCGCAGTGAGCCTTGGCCAGGGAGCTGTTGAACAAGAGCTTGTCGTAGATCTTCACTTCGTCGCTGACCCGCAGGCAGTACGGCACTTTGACGATGTAGATCCGGTCGATGAAGGCTTCGTTGTTCTTGTTGTTGCGGAAGGTGTGCCATTCCGATTCGTTGGAGTGGGCCAGCAGGATCCCGGTAAACGGAATCGCTCCCAGACCTTCGGTACTGTTGTAGTTGCCTTCCTGAGTGGCGGTCAGCAGTGGGTGCAGCACCTTGATCGGTGCCTTGAACATTTCGACGAACTCCATCAGGCCCTGGTTGGCCCGGCACAGTGCGCCCGAGTAGCTGTAGGCGTCGGCGTCGTTCTGCGGGAATTCTTCAAGTTTGCGGATATCGACCTTGCCCACCAGCGCCGAGATGTCCTGGTTGTTTTCATCTCCCGGCTCGGTTTTGGCCACGGCGATCTGGTTGAGGATCGACGGATACAGCTTCACCACACGGAACTGGCTGATGTCGCCGCCGAATTCGGCCAGGCGTTTGGTAGCCCATGGCGACATGATGGTGTTGAGGTAGCGCCGTGGAATGCCGAAGTCTTCCTCGAGGATCGCGCCATCTTCGGTGGCGTTGAACAGACCCAGAGGCGATTCGAATACCGGCGAGCCCTTGATCGCGTAGAAGGGCACTTTTTCGATCAGCTGTTTCAGCTTCTCGGCCAGGGACGATTTACCGCCACCCACAGGGCCGAGCAAATAGAGAATCTGTTTCTTCTCTTCCAGGCCCTGAGCGGCATGGCGGAAATACGACACGATCTGGTCTATGCATTCTTCCATCCCGTGGAAGTCTTCAAAGGCTGGATAGCGGCGGATTACCTTGTTGGAAAAGATTCGCGACAGCCTCGAGTTGGCCGAGGTGTCGAGGAGCTCCGGTTCACCGATGGCCAGTAACAGACGCTCGGCGGCGGAGGCGTAGGCGCTGCGGTCGCTTTTGCACAGCTCAAGATACTCTTGCAGCGAGAGTTCTTCCTGGCGTGTGGACTCGAAGCGTTGTTGGAAGTGGCTAAAGATACTCATGACGTCACCTCGCTCGATACGTGGAGCCGACGCCGGATCATTCAGTCGATGCTGGCAGCGACCGAATATGCAGTCGCTGTTTACCCCCCAGAACTCTTTCGAAGCTGACTACCCCGAAAGCTACTCCCGATGACCCGCGCGCCGGTGTACCGGCTCTCCCCTGTTTTGGATGGCCTGCGCTTAAGGATAGTTGGGAATTCGGGAGGTAAAGGCGAGATACGTAATTAGTTGTGGCAGACCGTTCGTCTGCCACCGCGCGAGCCCGCGGGGGCCGGGGCTTGCGCGTTACAAAAAAATTATTCGGAAGTGCCTTGCGCCGTTTCCGAAGGATAAGTCGTACGCCACAGCTCAAAACCGCCATCCATGCTGTAGACGTCGGAGAAGCCCTGACTAATGAGGTACGCAGCGGCGCTCTGACTGGAATTGCCGTGGTAGCAGACGACCACTGTCGGTGCGTCGAGGTCGGCAGCGCGGATGAAATCCGAGATGGAGTGGTTATCCAGATGCTTCGAGCCGGCGATGTGCAGTGCGGCAAAGGTCGCTGGGTCGCGAACATCGACCACCACTGCGCCTTGCTCGCGCAGGGCCTGGGCCTGTTCCGGGGGGATACGTTTGAATTCGCTCATGGCGGGCTCCTGTGGCTCGGCTGAAAGCGCAGTCTAGCGCGGGGCGCTGGCTGACGATGGTTCGGGGATGTGTGCGGCGACTGGCGGCAGGGCAAGGCCATGCTCGTCGCATTTGCAAGACAGGCGTTCACCGCTGTCGACATTCATGAGGGTCAGTGCGCCACCCCAGACACAACCGGTGTCGAGGGCCGAGATGCCCGGCTCATTGCATCGGCCTTCCAGAGCGGCCCAGTGGCCGAAGATGATCTTCAGGCCCTTGGTCTTGCGTTCTTTGTGCTGAAACCAGGGCTTGTAGCCCGGTGGCGCATTGTCGAGGCCTTCCTTGCTTTTGAGGTCAAGCTTGCCCTCGGCGGTACAAAACCGCATGCGGGTGAAATAGTTGGTGATCACCCGCAGGCGTGTCACGCCTTTGAGGTCGTTGTCCCATTTCGCCGGATCGTTGCCGTACATGCCATCGAGGTAGGGCGGCAACAGGTTGTCATCGCGCAATGCCGTCTCGACTTCGGCGGCATACTTCAAGGCCTTGCGCAGTGACCACTGGGGCGGAATGCCCGCATGTACCAGGGCGACGTCGCGCTGTTCGTCGTAGTGCATGAGCTTTTGCTGACGCAGCCACTCCAGCAGTTCCGCGCAATCGGGCGCTGCGAGAATTTCGAGCAGGGTGTCGGACTTCTTCAAGCGTTCGATGTTTTTTCCGGCAGCCAGCAAGTGCAGGTCGTGGTTGCCGAGCACGCACACCAGCGATTCGCGGATGCTATAGAGGAAGCGCAAGGTATCCAGCGACTGCGGGCCACGGTTGACCAGATCGCCGACCAGCCACAGACGATCCTGTGTCGGGTCGAAGGCGGCCTGCTTGAGCAGGCATTGCAAGGCTTGAAGGCAGCCTTGCAGATCGCCGACGGCATACGTTGCCATCAGTGCAGGGCTCCGGGCACCGCCAGGCGGAATGGGGCGATGATGGCGTCGAAGTGTTTGCCGTCATCGGCAACCATTTCATAAGTGCCCTGCATCGTGCCGACCTTGGAGGTCATGACGGTGCCGCTGCTGTAGGTGTGGCTCTCGCCCACCTCGATCAACGGTTGCTGGCCAACAACGCCGGCTCCGCGAACCTCTTCGACATGCCCGTCACCGTCGGTGATCACCCAGTGCCGTGACAACAGCTTGGCCGGTAGCTCGCCATTGTTGTGCACGGTGATGGTGTAGGCGAAGGCAAAGCGGTTTTGCTCGGGTTGCGATTGTTCTGCCAGATAGCGGGTGACGACGCTGACGTCGACCTGGTAACGAGGATCGGACATGCAAGAGGCCTTAAACGAAGCGGAACGCGGGGCGTAGCTGATAGAACTCAGTCTAGGCCAAGTATCGGGTAGTAAACCAGACATGAAGGCTGGTGTCCTACCCGATAACGCTCATTGCCTGTCAGTCGGCGGCGGGTGTCTGTAGGACTTGTTCGCTGAGCTTGTCGGCCAGGCGCACGAAGGCGGCCAGATCGAGCTGTTCGGGGCGCAGGCTGCCATCAACGCCGGCGGCTTCGATTTCAGCGTTGCTCAGCAGCAGCTTGAGGGTGTTGCGCAGGGTCTTGCGGCGCTGGTTAAAGGCTTCGCGCACGACACGCTCCAGCAACTTGTGATCCTTGGCCGGGTGCGGCAGCACCGCGTGAGGCACCAGGCGCACGATAGCCGAATCGACTTTGGGCGGCGGATTGAACGCGCCGGGGCCAACGTTGAACAGATGCTCAACCCGGCAGTGATACTGAACCATGATCGACAAGCGACCCCAGTCACCACCACCAGGGCCTGCTGCCAGGCGCTCGACCACTTCTTTTTGCAGCATGAAGTGCATGTCGCGAATCAGGCTGGCGTTATGCAACAGGTGAAAAATCAGCGGCGTAGAGATGTTGTACGGCAGGTTACCGACCACCCGCAGGCTGTTCGGCGCAGCGTTCAGGCTGTTGAAGTCGAACTTCAGTGCGTCGCCCTGATGCAGATTGAAGTTGCTCTTGCCGGCGAATTGCTGGTTGAGGATCGGGATCAGATCCTTGTCCAGTTCCACCACGTCCAGCTGGGCACCGCTGTTAAGCAGGCCTTCAGTCAGCGCACCCTGGCCAGGGCCGATTTCCAGCAAGTGGTCTTCAGGCTTGGCGCGAATGGCGCGCAGGATGCGGTCGATGACGCCGGCATCGTGCAGGAAGTTCTGGCCGAAGCGCTTGCGCGCTCGGTGTTGGTAATGCTCGGTCATAAACGGGTCTCGGCCATCTGGTAGGCGGTTTCCAGGGCGACTTGCAGGCTGCCGGTATCGATTTTGCCGCTACCGGCCAGGTCCAGGGCAGTGCCGTGGTCGACCGATGTGCGGATGATCGGCAAGCCGAGGGTCACGTTGACTGCCGCGCCGAATCCTTTGTACTTCAGCACAGGCAGGCCCTGGTCGTGGTACATCGCCAGCACCGCATCGCAGTGCTCCAGATATTTGGGGGTAAACAGAGTGTCGGCGGGCAGGGGGCCACGAAGGTCCATTCCTTCGCCGCGCAGGCGCTCTAATGTAGGTTCGATGATGTCGATTTCTTCATGGCCCAAGTGTCCGCCTTCGCCGGCATGGGGGTTGAGCCCACAGACGAGGATGCGTGGCCGGGCAATGCCGAATTTTTCTTGTAGATCGGTGTGCAGGATTCGCGTGACCCGTTCCAGACGCTCCGGCGTGATCGCATCGGCAATCTCGCGAAGAGGCAGGTGAGTGGTGACCAGCGCCACGCGCAATCCGCGAGTGGCGAGCATCATCACCACTTGGGCGGTATGGGTCAGGTCGGCGAGAAACTCTGTGTGCCCGGAAAAGGCGATCCCGGATTCATTGATCACGCCCTTGTGCACAGGGGCCGTGATCATGCCGGCAAAATGCCCGTCCAGGCAGCCTTGGCCAGCTCGAGTCAGGGTTTCGAGAACGAAAGCCGCGTTGGCCTTGTCCAGTTGCCCGGCAGTGACCTTGGCGTTGAGCGGGGTATCCCAGACATACAGGCTGTTGGCTGGCGCGGGTACATCCGGCCAATTGTCCGGGGTGACCGGCAGCAAATCGACAACCACGCCCAGCTGCACGGCCCGCTCAAGGAGCAGGTCGCGGCTGGTAATGGCAATCAGGGGATGTGGCTGGGCTTGCGAGGCGAGCAGCAGGCACAGGTCGGGACCTATGCCGGCCGGTTCGCCGGGTGTCAGCGCGAAACGTTTGGGTTTCACTGTGCTGCCTGGTCTGCACCAGGGAGTTTGATCTCTACGTACGCTTCGTCACGGATCTGACGCAGCCAGGTTTGCAGCTCTTCGTCGTATTTGCGGTTACGCAATACGGTCATTGCTTGCTGCTCGCGGGCCTGGGTGGTGCTGTCAGTGGCACGACGGCCAAGGACTTCCAGAACGTGCCAGCCATATTGAGTCTGGAATGGCTTGGACAGCTGACCTTGTGGGGTCTTGGCCATCACTTCGCGGAATTCAGGCACCAATGCATTCGGGTCGATCCAGTTCAGGTCGCCACCGTTGAGGGCGGAACCCGGATCTTCCGAGAAGCTTTTCGCCAGTTCGCCGAAATCTTCGCCCGCTTCGATTCGGGAGTAGAGCGACTGAGCCAAGGCTTTGGTTTTTGCTTCGTCGCGGATCGGACTCGGTTTGACCAGGATATGACGCACGTGCACTTCATCGCGTGTCTGGGTCTCACCGCCACGCTTGTCGAGGATCTTCAGGATGATGAAGCCGCCCGGTGTGCGCATTGGCTGGGTAATGTCGCCAACGGTCATGGTGCTCAGCATGCGATCGAACGGAGGTGGCAGTTGACCGGCTTTACGCCAGCCCATGTCGCCACCTTCCAGTGCGGTTTCGCTGGCGGATTTGGCGATTGCCAACTGACCGAAGTCAGCGCCTTGCTTGAGCTGCTGGTAAACCGCGTCTGCCTGTTTGGCTGCATTCTGAATCGCGTCGGAGTTGGCGCTTTCCGGTGTAGGAATCAGGATGTTGGCCAAGCGAAATTCTTCGGACAGCTGCATTTTGCCAAGGTCGGAAGCGAGGAAGTTCTTCACTTCCTGTTCAGAAACCTGGATACGCTCGGCCACACGGCGCTGACGCACACGGCTGATGACCATCTCGCGGCGAATCTGGTCACGGGCGTCGTCGTAAGACAGACCGTCGTGAGTCAGAGCGGCGCGAAATTGCTCAATCGACATGTTGTTGCGCTGGGCAATGGTGCCGACAGCCTGGTTCAGTTCTTCATCGGTAATGCGGATACCGGAACGTTCGCCGATCTGCAGTTGCAGGTTTTCGACGATCAGACGTTCAAGTACCTGCTGATCCAGCACGTTGGCCGGCGGTACGGCAGAACCACGCTTGGCGATGGTTTGCTGAACTTCATGAACACGTTGGTCCAGTTGGCTCTGCATGACCACGTCGTTGTCGACAATGGCCACCACTTTATCGATGGACTGTACCGCGGCGTTCGCCGCGGTACCCAGGAACAACGCGCCCAACACTAGCGGGCGCAGACAATCAGAAAGCTTGGTCTTCACGTTCACGATAACCTTGGATGCCTTTGTCGAGGAAGCTCTCTACTTTGGCGCCGGTGAGGCCGCCGAGACCTTTCAGAACGATTTGTAGGAAGACGCCGTGGTCGCCTTTTTCGTTTTCCGGGGCGTTCTGACTGAATTCGTCATAGCTGACCCAGTAACGGTTGATCAGGCGCAGTTTCCAGCAGCAGTTGTCGTACTCGAAACCACCGAAAGCTTCCAGGGTACGGTTACGGTTGTAGTCATACTGCCAGCGGCTGATGGCGTTCCATTGCGGCACGATCGGCCAGATCACCGAGAAATCGTGCTGCTCAATCTTGTAGTAGTCCTTCACGTAGCCAGGTTGGCCTGGGGTGCCGTAGTCACCGCCGCCCACCGACCATTTACCAGTGTTCTGGTCGTAACGGACCTGGTCATTGCGATAGCGATAGCCGGCGTTGATGACCTTGTTCGGGTTGTCTTCAGGCTGGTAGTGGAACATCGCGCTGCCCGAGCGAGGGCTGCGGCTGTCCGGGTCCCAGTTGTAATCGGCCGTGGTGCGCCAATCACGGTTCCAGCGGTATTCGTATTCCAGCGCATACGGCGAGACATTAGCCTGCGCGTCCTGGCGGGTTTTTGCATCGATACCCGGCAACTGAACTTCACGATCCTTGAAATACATGGCCTGGCCGACGCTGATGCGTTGACGTTCGAAGCCGTTGTCTTCGATCCAGCGGTTGGTTATGCCCAGAGACAGTTTGTTCTCGTCGCCGACACGGTCGGAGCCGGAGAAGCGGTTGTCACGGAACAGCGACGCGTAGTTGAAGGTGTATTCGCCGGTGTCAAAGACCGGAATGTCTTCCTGATCCGTTTCAGGTACGTACAGGTAGAACAGGCGCGGTTCGAGGGTCTGGCGATAGTTCTTGCCGAACCATTGGGTGTTGCGATCGAAGTACAGGCCGCTGTCGATGCTCGCAATCGGCACGCCACGGTTCTGGCTGCTGCTGAAGGTACCGTTGAGCTTTTGCTGCTCCGCGGTTTGCGCGTCAATCTGGCTTTTGCCGGTACCGTCCAGATCCAGTTGGTACTGGGTGTACTGGTACTTGAGCGATGGCTTCACGAAGCCATAAGTCCAGTCCAACGGCAGGCTGACACCCGGTTTTAGATTCAAACGGTCGCCGTTGGCACGTGCCAGTCCCGTAACGTTGTTATCAAGGCGCGGTTCAACGGTGCCATCTTCGTTTACGAAGTTACCGTTCTTCAAATCACGGTCGAAGCGTACGACTTCTGTCTCGTAGTCGAAGTTCAGGCCGCCAGGGTGAGTCGGCAGCTGACCCACGAAAGTGATCTGCGGCAAACGATCGTACGGCGTAATGTCCGAAACGGTCGCGAGCTGATAAGCCTGTGCGTTCACACGAGCGGTGTAGCTGTCGCCACGATAGGTGACAGAGCCCTGCTGGTTCACATAATCGGAGCTTTTAACCCCGATCTGGTCGGTTTGCAGATCCTGGAAGTAATACGGATCGCTGATCTTGGTGTAATCGACTTGTGTCAGAACGCGCGAGTCGAGACCGCCCTTGTGCTGCCAGTTATACATGTAGCGGTTTTTCTGGTAGTCGGTCTGCTTGCTGCGATCGGTGTCTTCGTCGTTGAGGTACGCGGCGCCGAACTGACCTTCGCTGGACGGGGTCAGGTAACGGAATTCGCCTTCCATCAACAGCCCGTGCTTGCTCATGTAGCGCGGGTACAACGTGGCATCGTAGTTCGGTGCCAGGTTGAAGTAATACGGTGTGACCAGCATGAAGCCGGTATCGCTGCCGGTGCCGATGGTCGGCGGCAGGAAGCCGGACTGGCGACGGTCGTCGATCGGGAAATAGATGTACGGCGTGTACAGAACCGGAATGTCTTTGACCCGAAGCGTCACGTTGGTCGCGGTACCGAAACCGGTGGCCGGGTTCAAGGTGATGTTGTTGCCCTTGAGCTGCCAGGCGTTGCTGTTCGGTTCGCACGTGGTGTACGTACCATCCTTGAGGCGGATGATCGCGTTCTCGGCACGTTTGGCGTACAGCGCATTCCCGCGGATACGGGATTTGTGCATCACGTATTCGGCGTTGTCGACCTTGGCTTCACCGGTGTCGAGCTGCACGTCGGCGTGGTCGCCCACGATCAGCGCGCCGTTGTCGCGAACACGGACGTTGCCGCTCAGTTCGCCACGGCTCTCGGCCTGGTACAGGTTCGCTTCGTCGGCTTCGACCTGCATGCTGCCCTGACGCATGACCACGTCACCCGCGAGGGTCGCGACCTGCTCATCCTGCTTATAGCGAGAGGCTTTGGCGCCGAGAAAGGTCGGAGTGTCACTTTTATTCGTCTTGTCATTCATGCCAGGACGAATCGGTTCGATATAGGAACCAGAGCAGTAAGGACCGGTTTCGGCCAATTGCGCTGCAGTGAGCTTCTCGCGCGGAACCCAATCGAGGTGACTGTAGTCTTCGCTACGCGACTTTAGCCCTCGGCCCTTGGATTCGGTCACCAGCACAGGCTTGGCACCGGTGTCTTGACTTGAACCGCTGTCAGCCGGAGTCTCGCCGCTCGTGCTTACCGCCGCACTGCCGTCATGGACGGGGCGAGGTGGCAGCGCAGCTGCTGGAGATTTTGGCGCACAGTTCCAGGCACCCGAAGCAGAGACTGAGCAGTCATACTGTTCCGCGGCGACCACGAACGAAGTGGCTAGAGGTTGCAGGGCCAGCAGACTGCCGGTAACCAACAACGGAAATTTTTTACGAAACGCGGGGGATTTCAATGCCATCTTATTAGTCCGGGCTTCCTGCGTGCCATCTGCCCGCGGTGTGGGCCGCACGCCTCTCGATGGTCTGAAAAAGATGCTGGATAATAAAGCATGACCCGCTTGACGGCTAGCGCCGTCGGAGACCCTTGCAATGCCTGACCAAGATGTACGTTTGCAACACCTGAAAGTTTGGCTCGATGAGCAATTGGCTGTCCTCTTTACAGAACAGGGTTGGGGTGCCGTACCCCCGGCCACGTTGACCGCGGCCAGTAGCGATGCGAGTTTTCGACGTTATTTCCGCTGGGAAGGCGAGGGCAGAAGCTTCGTCGTGATGGACGCGCCACCGCCCCAGGAAAACTGTAAACCCTTCGTGGATATCGCTTTTTTGCTGGCGAAATCCGGAATAAATGTTCCGAAAATTTATGCCGAAGACCTCGAACGTGGTTTTCTTTTGCTCAATGACCTGGGCAACAAGACTTACCTGGACGTGATCGACAGCGAAAATGCCGACGATTTGTTCAAGGATGCCCTGCAAGCGCTGCTGGCTTTTCAGCAGTTGCCGATGGTTGCACCACTGCCAAGTTATGACGTGGCGCTGCTGCGTCGCGAGCTGGAATTGTTCCCCGAGTGGTACGTGAAGCGCGAGTTGGGTATCGAGTTCGACTCGGCGCAGCAAATGCTCTGGCAGAACGTGACTGAGCTATTGATCGACAGCGCGCTGGCCCAGCCGAAAGTGCTGGTGCACCGCGACTACATGCCACGCAACCTGATGCTCAGCGAGCCCAATCCCGGCGTGCTGGATTTCCAGGACGCCGTCTATGGTCCTGTGACCTACGACGTGATCTGCCTGTTCAAGGATGCGTTCCTCAGCTGGCCCGAGGCGCGTGTGCGCGGCTGGCTGGAAGCCTACTGGCAGCAAGCGGGCGATCTCGGGATCCCGGTTCAGCCCGATTTCGATGATTTCCTGCGTGCCAGCGACCTGATGGGCGTGCAGCGGCACCTGAAAGTGATCGGCATCTTTGCCCGCATCTGCCACCGTGACGGCAAGCCACGCTATCTCAGTGATGTGCCACGCTTCTTCGCTTATATCGACGCCGTGATCGCCCGCCGTCCTGAACTGGCCGAGCTGGATGTGTTGCTGCTGAGTCTGCGTGCTGGAGTGAATGCATGAAGGCAATGATTCTGGCGGCAGGGAAAGGCGAGCGCATGCGCCCGCTGACCTTGACCACGCCGAAACCGCTGGTTCGCGCTGGCGGTATTCCGTTGATCGAGTATCACTTGAAGGCCTTGGCGGTGGCGGGGTTTACCGAGGTGGTGATCAACCATGCCTGGCTCGGCCAGCTGATCGAAAACTACCTGGGTGATGGCTCGCAATACGGCGTACGTATTCAGTACTCGCCGGAAGGTGAGCCGCTGGAAACCGGAGGCGGGATTTTCCGCGCGCTGCCGTTGCTGGGTGACGAGGCCTTTATGGTGGTCAACGGTGACATCTGGACGGACTACGACTTCAGCGTGTTGCACCAACCCATCACCGGGCTGGCGCATTTGGTGTTGGCGGACAACCCGGCCCATCACCCGACCGGCGATTTCAGTCTGATCGACGGGCGAGTACGCGACGGTCAACCTGACACTGCAACCCTGACCTACAGCGGCATCGCGGTCCTGCACCCGCAGCTGTTCGACGGTTGCTCCGCCGGCGCCTTCAAGCTTGCACCGCTGCTGCGCAAGGCCATGGCCGATGGACACGTCACCGGTGAGCACCTTAATGGACATTGGGTGGATGTTGGCACTCACGAACGTCTGGCTGAAGTCGAAACCCTGTTAGAAGCGAGACGCTGACATGTTGTGGCCAGGGACTCTGATTGGAGCCGGAGCGGGCTTTTACATCGCCAGCATTCCGGGGGCCATGCTGGGCGCCTTGTTGGGGCAGGTGCTGGATCGGCACTTGCACATACAGAGCTGGGCGCACTTGCGAGAAAAGCTCGGTGGCCGCTCAGTGCTGCGCAACGATGAACTGCTGTTTGTGTTGTTGGGACGGCTGGCCAAGTGCGATGGGCGGGTGGTGGAAGGGCATATCCAGCAGGCCCGTCAGGAAATGCGTTCGCTGGAAATGACCGAGTCGGCCCAGCGTCGGGCCATTGCCGCGTTCAATCGCGGCAAGTCGGGAGATGACCGGTTGCGCGGTTATTTGCGCCGCTTGAGCGCTCAGCCTCATGCGGCCGAAGGCGTCTTGCGTGCCTGCTGGCGGATGATCTGGGCTGATGGCCGCGCCGGTAGCGCTGAGCGAGAGCTGATCAGACAGTGGGGTAAATGGCTGGGCTGGACGTCACGACAGGTGCAGGCTCTGTCGGCTGATTATGAGCAGCACAAGTTTGCACAGACCAGCAGTGTGCTGACCTATCAAGATGCCCTGCGGCTTCTGGGCGTTTCGGCGACCACCGAGCCGGCGCAGATCAAACGTGCTTATCGACGCCTGCTGAGTCGCCATCACCCGGACAAGATCGCTGGCAGCGGTGCGACGGCGCTGCAGGTGCGCGAAGCCACTGACAAGACTCGCGAACTGCATAGCGCCTACACATTGATTCGTGAGCGGCGGGATTTTCGGTAGCGGTCTATCAGTTCACCGCGTTCTGTGGGTTCAACCAGCCCCGCACCCGACGGAACAGCTGCTCTTGCTCAGCCTTGGAGTTACCGGGCAAAGCCTTGAGCGAAACCTGACTGAACCCCGAAGTCTTCAAGCGTTTGCTGGCCTGCAAACGTTCCAGCGCCAGGTTGCGATCCAGCGGCCTATCCATATAGAAGATGTCTGCGGTGGGCAGCTTCAGGGTCGGTGTCAGTTCGACCAGCTCTGGTTTGGCTTTCGCCGGCATCTGAGCGGCGACCATCACAAACTTTTCCACTTGCGAGGGCTGCTTCTCGCTCAGGTAACGCGCGGCCCAGTAGGCGCCAGTGCCATGCCCCAGCACGACAATGCGGCGAGCGCTTTGCTGTTCGGCGTAGGCAATGGCGGCATCGATGCGGGCGAAGATTCGTTCGGCGTCGGCTCTGGCCTGTTCCTCGGTGGTTTCGGCGATCGCCTTGTCCGCCACCTCCGCTTCGCCGCCCGCTGCTTGTTCGATGGGCGCTGCGGTGGTCGAGTCTTTGCTGCCGGTGTCAGGGGTTTTTGGTGTCGGCGCCACTTCTGCGATACGCGGCGCAATGGCATCGCTTTGCAGGTCCGGCAAGGTGATACTCAGGCTGCTCCACTCGGCGTCCGGCAATTTACGTCGCAATGGACCGATTGCTTGCGGCCAGTCAACGGTTTCGCCGGCGCCCGGGATGATAATCACCGCGCCTTTGGGGTCGGCGGTATTGGCCGGTTTCCACAAGGCCAGAAACGTGTCGCTGCCCGCTTGCAGTTGCTGCTGTTCCTGAGCCGGGATCTGTCGCTCAAGTGCAGACGCTTCTTCCTGACTACGCTCAAGCAGCGGCTGGCGCTCGACCGGTTTTTCTTCGGCGGGTGTTTCCGTTGCGGCAGGTACCGGGGCGGCGGCTTCGACAGAAAAGGCGCAAGGCAGGATCAGCGACAGGCACAATGCTGGCAGTGCCAGGCGGTAGACAGGGGGCATCGGATATTCCAGGCCAGAAGTTATTCCGGCAGCCTAATGGGTTGGTCAGTATTTGTCAGTGTGTGAGACTTCGATGATGCGTTTTTGCTGCCTGTGGGTTATCGGCTGTTTGTGGTTTCCCTTGATGGGCTGGGCGGCTCCCGCGCCACCGGTGCATGTCGCGCAATTGTCCGCGGGCCAGCAGCAATGGCTGGCGCAACATGGCGAATTGCGCGTGGGGCTGGTGTTGCAAGTGCCCTACGCCCAATACGATCGCCGCTTGCAGCGTTTGTCCGGGGTCAATGTCGAGCTGATGAAGTGGCTGGCCAAGGCGCTTAAAGTCGAGCTGAGCTGGCGCAATTTTCCCGACCTGGCGCAGCTGGAAGACGCCGCGCGCGAGGGTGAAATCGACATCGCTCCGGGGCTGACTCAAACCCCCGGTGGCCTGCGTCTCTGGCAGTTTTCCGACCCGTATATGCGGGTGCCGCAACTGGTGGTCAGCGACCAGAAAAGCACTGTCGTGGTAGAGCTGGAAAAACTCGACAGCCAGACCCGCGTCGCCGTGCGCATGCCCGGCGCCACCGCCGATTACCTGCGCAGCAATTACCCGCACCTGAACCTTCAAGGCGTACCGATCGAGCGCCAGGCACTGCAACTGTTATTGAGTCAGCAGGCCAGTTACGCCGTGGTCGACGAAGCGCAGCTGGGGCGTTTGTCCGTCGAGCCGGAGTTCGCCGGGCTGGTGGTGGTGGGAGACATCGGGCTGCCGCAACTGTTGCGTGTGGCCACGCGCCGGGACTGGCCGGAACTGGCCGGCATCGTCGAAAGCGCATTACGCGCGATCCCGGCCAAGGACCTGGAGCAACTGCACAACCAGTGGCTGCAACCCAAATACCCGCGCCTGACCGAGTCCCCGGGTTTCTGGCAAAACCTCTGTCTGCTGTTGGCGGTGTTGATGCTGAGCAGCATGGCCATCGTGTTCTGGCAGCGTCGGCAGCAGCACAGTCTTGAGCATCGTTTGCGGGCCGCGCGCGAAGACATTGCCCTGCGTGCCGCCAGCGAAGAAGCCTTGCGCCTCACTCAGTTTTCCATCGATCAGAGCACCGTCGGCATCCTTTGGGTCAACTGGGACAGCCATGTGCGCTACGCCAATCGCGCGGCCGAAACCATGCTGGGTTATCCGGCGGGCGGGATCATTGATCGGCCGCTGATCGACTTCGAGCCCGGCTTGCACATGGACCGCTGGCTGAACCTGTGGAAACGCGCCCGGGCCAGTGAAGACGGCCCGCAAAGTTTCGAAACCAACTGCATACGGGCGGATGGCAGCAATCTGCCGGTGGATGTTTCGCTGAGTTTTTTGCGGTTTCGCGACAGCGAATACCTGGTGGTTTACCTCAACGATGTCACCGAGCGCCGCCGTGCGTTGGCCGCGTTGCAGGAAAGCGAGGCCCGATTGCAAGGGATCGCCGCCAACGTTCCAGGACTGGTCTTTCGTCTGGAACGGGCGCCGGTGACGGGGCAGATCGACTTTGCCTACATCAGTGAAGGCAGCGAGAGCCTGGTCGGTTACTCGCCGGCCACCCTGGCCCATCGCGACAAAGGCCTGCGCAGCCTGGTGCACCCGGACGACAAGGCCAGTTATCACCAAACCCAGGACCATGCGCTGGATACCGACAGTGACTGGTCGTGGCAGGGACGGATTCTCACCCGTTCGGGCAAACAGCGCTGGGCCGAGATCAAGGCCATCACCCGCCGACTCGAAGACGGCGCCTATGTCTGGGACGGGATCGTCTGGGACATCAGCGAGAGCAAACGCATCGAACTGGAACTGGCCAGCTCTCGCGAGCAGTTGCGTGAGTTGTCCGCGCACCTGGAAAGCGTGCGGGAAGAGGAAAAGGCTCGCATCGCCCGGGAAGTTCACGACGAACTGGGTCAGATGTTGACCGTGCTCAAACTGGAAACTTCCATGTGCGAACTGGCCTACGCCCAGCTCGACCCTGGTCTGAATGAACGTTTGAACAGCATGAAGCGACTGATAGCGCAGCTGTTCCAATTGGTACGCGACGTGGCCACGGCACTGCGGCCACCGATTCTCGACGCCGGGATCGCCTCGGCTATCGAGTGGCAGGCCCGTCGATTCGAAGCGCGCACGCAGATTCCGTGTCTGGTGCAGGTGCCGGAGAATCTGCCGGTGCTCAGTGATGCCAAGGCGATTGGCCTGTTCCGGATCCTTCAGGAAGCGCTGACCAATGTCATGCGCCATGCCCAGGCGCATACTGTCGAACTGACATTGGCGCTGGAAGGCGACGAGTTGTGTCTGACCGTCAGTGATGATGGCGTAGGATTTGTCCCCGCCACCGGTAGGTCAACATCCTTCGGGGTGGTCGGCATGCGCGAGCGAGTGTTGATCATGGGCGGACAGTTGTCGCTTGAGAGTGAACCGGGTGAAGGCACGACCCTGAGCGTGCGAGTGCCGCTGGATGAGGAGAAGTAAGTGATCCGTGTATTGGTAGCCGAAGACCACACCATCGTCCGCGAAGGCATCAAGCAATTGATCGGCCTGGCCAAGGATTTGCTGGTGGTAGGGGAGGCGAGCAATGGCGAGCAGTTGCTCGAGACCTTGCGCCATGTTCCCTGCGAAGTGGTCTTGCTGGACATCTCCATGCCTGGGGTTAACGGGCTGGAGGCGATTCCGCGGATTCGCGCGCTGAACAATCCGCCGGCGATTCTGGTGTTGTCGATGCACGACGAAGCGCAAATGGCCGCCCGTGCGTTGAAGGTCGGCGCCGCCGGTTATGCGACCAAGGACAGCGATCCGGCGCTGCTGCTGACGGCGATCCGCAAGGTCGCGGCGGGCGGGCGCTACATCGACCCGGACCTGGCCGACCGTATGGTCTTCGAAGTCGGCCTGACCGATTCGCGGCCGTTGCACTCGTTGCTGTCCGAGCGCGAGTTCTCGGTGTTCGAACGCCTGGCCCAGGGCGCCAACGTCAACGACATCGCCCAGCAACTGGCCTTGAGCAGCAAAACCATCAGCACCCACAAGGCACGGCTGATGCAGAAACTCAACATCACCTCCCTGGCGGAACTGGTGAAGTACGCGATGGAGCACAAACTCCTCTAAGACACACCACCGAACATTGTAGGAGTGAGCCTGCTCGCGATAGCGGTGTGTCAGTCGACATAATTTGCACTGAGCCACCGCTATCGCGAGCAGGCTCACTCCCACAGAGATTTTGGTGGCATGTCCAATTGCGACATGCCACCAACGCTGCTTTTGCCCGTTCTTGCGGCTTGCAGCGTCAAGCTAGCCGCTGCCCTATCCATCCCCGCCATCATTGTAGGGCAATCCCTACCCCCAACCTTCCATCCTGCTGAGGCCATTCTCTCCTGCGCCCCGATTTGCGTGGTCGGCAGCGTCCACTAGGCTTAGTCCACAGCAGTCATCAACAACAAAGGTGTGGGTATGAGCCAGGTCGATTCAAGCGCAGGGGCCAGCGATATTCTGGTCAGCTTTCGTGGAGTACAAAAAAGCTACGACGGCGAGAACCTGATCGTCAAAGACCTCAACCTGGAGATTCGCAAAGGCGAATTCCTCACCTTGCTCGGGCCGTCCGGCTCCGGCAAGACCACCAGCCTGATGATGCTCGCCGGTTTCGAAACACCGACCGCAGGCGAAATCCAGCTGGCCGGGCGTTCCATCAACAACGTGCCGCCACACAAGCGCGACATCGGCATGGTGTTCCAGAACTACGCATTGTTCCCGCACATGACGGTCGCCGAGAACCTGGCGTTCCCGTTGACCGTGCGCGGCTTGAACAAGAGCGACGTCAGCGACAAGGTCAAAAAAGTCCTGAGCATGGTTCAGCTCGATACCTTCGCCCAGCGTTATCCGGCGCAACTGTCCGGCGGTCAGCAACAGCGTGTGGCTTTGGCCCGGGCGTTGGTGTTCGAACCGCAACTGGTGCTGATGGACGAACCCCTCGGTGCACTGGACAAACAACTGCGCGAACACATGCAGATGGAGATCAAGCACCTGCACCAGCGCCTCGGCGTGACCGTGGTCTACGTGACCCACGACCAGGGCGAAGCCCTGACCATGTCCGACCGTGTAGCCGTGTTCCATCAGGGCGAAATCCAGCAGATCGCGCCGCCGCGCACCCTCTACGAAGAGCCGAAAAACACCTTCGTCGCCAACTTCATCGGCGAGAACAACCGCCTCAATGGCCGCTTGCACAGCCACACCGGCGACCGCTGCGTGGTTGAGTTGGGTCGCGGTGAAAAGGTTGAGGCCCTGGCGGTCAACGTCGGCAAGACCGGCGAACCGGTCACGCTGTCGATTCGCCCCGAGCGCATTAGCCTCAACGGCGCAAGCGATCAATGCGTCAACCGCTTCTCAGGGAGGGTGGAGGAATTCATCTATCTGGGCGACCACGTCCGGGTTCGCCTGGAAGTCTGCGGCAAGACCGATTTTTTTGTGAAACAACCGATTGCCGAGCTCGATCCCGCGCTGGCCGTCGGCGACGTGGTACCGCTTGGCTGGCAGGTCGAACACGTTCGCGCGCTCGACCCACTTTTAGAGGCGCATTGATCGCCCCCCCTGCTTCAACAACACAACCCTGCACGTGGAGAGAACAATAAATGTTGAGATCCCTGAAATTCACCGCTTTGGTCATGGGCATGATCGGTGCGGCACACGCAATGGCGGCAGGCCCGGACCTGACCGTGGTGTCCTTTGGCGGGGCGAACAAGGCAGCGCAGGTCAAAGCCTTCTATGCGCCGTGGGAAGCGGCAGGTAACGGCAAGATCGTGGCGGGCGAGTACAACGGCGAAATGGCCAAGGTCAAAGCCATGGTCGACACCAAGAGCGTGTCCTGGGACCTGGTAGAAGTTGAATCGCCAGAACTGTCTCGTGGTTGCGACGAAGACATGTTCGAGCAGCTTGATCCGAAGTTGTTCGGCAAGTCCGAAGACTACGTCAAAGGCGCTATCCAGCCATGCGGCGTGGGCTTCTTCGTATGGTCGACCGTGCTGGCCTACAACGCCGACAAACTGGCTTCCGCACCGACCAGTTGGGTGGATTTCTGGGACACCAAGAAATTCCCGGGCAAACGTGGCCTGCGCAAAGGCGCCAAGTACACCCTGGAATTCGCTCTGATGGCCGACGGCGTTGCGCCGAAAGACGTCTACAAAGTACTGGCCGGCAAGGATGGTCAGGACCGCGCGTTCAAGAAACTCGATGAGCTCAAACCAAGCATCCAGTGGTGGGAAGCCGGCGCGCAACCGCCGCAGTACCTCGCCTCCGGCGACGTGGTCATGAGCTCGGCCTACAACGGCCGGATCGCTGCCGTGCAGAAAGAAAGCAACCTGAAAGTCGTGTGGAACGGCGGTATCTACGACTTTGACGCATGGGCCATTCCAAAAGGTCTGGATAAAGCACGCGCTGAAGCGGCGAAGAAATTCATCGCGTTCTCGGTGCAGCCGCAGCAGCAGAAGACCTACTCGGAAAACATCGCCTACGGCCCGGCCAACACTCAAGCCGTACCGTTGCTGGCCAAGGATGTCCTGAAAGACATGCCGACCACCCCGGAAAACATCGCCAACCAGGTGCAGATCGACGTCAGCTTCTGGGCTGACAACGGCGAGCAACTGGAACAGCGCTTCAATTCCTGGGCTGCGAAGTAACTAGAGGGCTCGCCCTTCTGTGGGAGTGAGCCTGCTCGCGATTGCGGTGTATCAGTCAGCATCAATGTTGAATTTGAAGACGCCATCGCGAGCAGGCTCGCTCCCACACTAAAAGTTCGAGGTGGTACGCCATCTCTGCAACGATCAAAGATTTCCGGAGTACGCCATGGCCACCGCCATTCCCCTGAACGCGGGCACCGACCCCACCTTGAAGCAGCGGCTCAAGCACGCCGAGCGGATCAACCGCTGGAAAGCACAAGCCTTGATCGCGCCGTTGGTGCTGTTTCTGTTGCTGGTGTTCCTGGTGCCCATCGTGGCGCTGCTCTACAAAAGCGTTGGTAACCCGGAAGTGGTCGGCGGCATGCCGCGCACCGTGGCGGCTATCGCCAGTTGGGATGGCCGCGGCCTGCCCGCTGAACCGGTTTACAAGGCGGCCAGCGAAGACCTCGCTGAAGCCCGCAAGAATCAGACCCTGGGCGACCTGTCCAAGCGCTTGAACATGGAGTTGGCCGGCTACCGCAGCCTGCTGACCAAAACCGCACGTGCCTTACCATTAGCCACCGAACCGGCCTCCTATAAAGAAGCGCTGGAAGGTCTCGACGAGCGCTGGGGCGACCCGGCCTACTGGCAAGCCGTGCGCCGCAACACCAGCAGCATCACGCCTTATTACTTGCTGGCAGCGGTTGATCACCGTATCGATGACCTCGGCGAAATCGCCCCGGCCACGCCCGATCAGGCGATCTACCTCGACATCTTTACCCGGACGTTCTGGATGGGGCTGATCATCACCGTGATCTGCCTGCTGCTGGCGTATCCATTGGCCTACCTGCTGGCGAATTTGCCGTCACGGCAAAGCAACTTGCTGATGATTCTGGTGCTGCTGCCGTTCTGGACCTCGATCCTGGTGCGGGTCGCCGCGTGGATCGTGTTGCTGCAATCGGGTGGCTTGATCAACAGCGGCCTGATGGCGATGGGCATCATCGATAAACCGCTGGAGCTGGTGTTCAACCGCACCGGGGTTTACATCTCCATGGTGCACATCCTGCTGCCGTTCATGATTCTGCCGATCTACAGCGTGATGAAAGGCATCTCGCCGACCTACATGCGCGCCGCGATTTCCCTCGGCTGCCACCCGTTCGCCAGTTTCTGGCGGGTGTACTTCCCGCAGACCTATGCCGGTGTCGGCGCCGGTTGCCTGTTGGTGTTCATCCTCGCCATCGGCTACTACATCACCCCGGCCTTGCTGGGCAGCCCGAACGATCAGATGGTCAGTTACTTCGTCGCCTTCTACACCAACACCAGCATCAACTGGGGCATGGCGACCGCACTCGGTGGGCTGCTGCTGTTGGCGACCGTGGTGCTTTATCTGATTTACAGCTGGCTGGTGGGCGCCAGTCGCCTGCGCCTGAGCTAAGGGGAGAACGAAATGCTGAGTCCTTATATGTCGCCCATTGAACGGGTGTGGTTCTACAGCTTGCGCATTCTCTGCGGGCTGGTCCTGTTGTTCCTGATTCTGCCGGTGCTGGTGATCATCCCGCTGTCGTTCAACTCCGGGAGTTTTCTGGTGTACCCGCTGCAAGGCTTTTCGCTGCACTGGTACCAGGACTTCTTCGCTTCGGCCGAGTGGATGCGTTCGCTGAAGAACAGCATCATCGTTGCTCCGGCGGCGACTGTGCTGGCGATGATCTTCGGTACGCTGGCGGCAATCGGCCTGACGCGGGGCGACTTCCCGGGCAAACCGCTGGTGATGGCGCTGGTGATTTCGCCGATGGTGGTGCCGGTGGTGATCATTGGTGTGGCCAGTTACCTGACCTTCGCTCCGCTGGGGTTTGGTAACAGCTTTGTCTCGCTGATCGTCGTGCATGCGGTGTTGGGTGTGCCGTTCGTGATCATTACCGTGTCGGCTACCTTGCAAGGTTTCAACCAGAACCTGGTGCGTGCGGCGGCCAGCCTTGGCGCTTCGCCGCTGACGGCATTCCGCCGCGTGACCTTGCCGTTGATCGCGCCGGGAGTGATCTCGGGGGCACTATTTGCCTTCGCGACGTCGTTCGATGAGGTGGTGGTAACGCTGTTCCTCGCCGGCCCCCAACAGGCGACGTTGCCTCGGCAAATGTTCAGCGGCATCCGCGAAAACCTCAGCCCGACCATCGCGGCGGCGGCGACGTTGCTGATTGCCTTCTCGGTAATCCTGCTGCTGACCCTGGAATGGCTGCGCGGCCGTAGCGAAAAACTGCGTACCGCCCAGGTTTAGTGGCGAGCTGGAGAGCCACCCCTCACCCCAACCCTCCCGAAACGTCGGACCGCCCCAGTGGGGAGAGGGTTAGGGTGAGGGGTCGATCCAACTGACCCACCCAATGCTCACCCAACACCGCAAACCAACCGATCATTCATCACCTGAATAGCAGACAAACCCCAATCCCAAGCTACTCTTGTGCCCAGCTCCCCTATCTATAAGAGGCTGCGCACATGAGTATTTCCTCTTTCAAAATCGCTCACAAACTGATCACTGGCGCAGGTGCCATCGAGCAACTGGCGGCTGAACTGACACGTCTGGACATCGACAACCCGCTGATCGTCACCGATGCCGCACTGGTCAAGTCCGGCACGGTCGAGCTGGCGCTGGCGCAGCTGGGCGACCGAACCTACGAAATTTTCGACCGTGTGTTGCCAGACCCGGAAATCGCCATCGTCGAAGACTGCATGCGGGTCTACCGCGAGGGCGGGCACGACGGACTGATCGGCCTGGGCGGCGGCAGTGCCATCGACATCGCTAAAAGTGTCGCGGCCTACGCCGGTTATCACGGGGCGCTGGAGGATCTGTTCGGCATCGATCAGGTGCCGCGCAAAGGTCCGCCGCTGATCGCCATTCCGACCACCGCCGGCACCGGCTCGGAAGTCACTAACGTGGCGATCCTCTCCGACAAGGTCGCACAGCTGAAGAAAGGCATCGTCAGCGACTATCTATTGCCGGACGTGGCGCTGGTCAGCCCGCAAATGACCCTGACCTGTCCGCGCAGTGTCACTGCCGCCAGTGGCGTCGATGCACTGGTGCACGCCATCGAATCCTATCTGTCGCTCAACGCCTCACCGATTACCGACGCGCTGGCCATCGGCGCCATCAAGCTCATCGCCAAGGCGCTGCCGAAGGCTTACGCCAATCCCTCCAATCTCCAGGCCCGCGAAGACATGGCCACCGCCAGCCTGATGGCCGGTATGGCATTTGGTAATGCCGGGGTCGGCGCGGTGCACGCGCTGGCGTACCCGCTGGGCGGCCGTTACAACATTGCCCATGGCGTCAGCAACGCCTTGCTGCTGCCGTATGTCATGGCCTGGAACAAAATGGCCTGCGTGGAGCGCATGCAAGATATCGCCGAGGCCATGGGGGTGAAGACCGCTCATCTGAGCGCCAACGACGCGGCGGACAAGGCCGTGGAGGCGATGACCGAGTTGTGCGCTGCGGTGGAAATCCCACCGGGCCTGCACAGCTTCGGCGTTCCAGAAGATGCCATCCCGGCCATGGCGGTGGAGGCGGCGGGAATTGAGCGCCTGATGCGCAACAATCCACGCAAATTGAGTGCCGTCGATATCGAGAAGATCTACCGAGCGGCCTACTGATCATCGCGGCCACGGTGCGCGGGCCAAAGCATGAGGTATACAATGCGCGCCATCGTGATTCTGCTCAAAAGAGGTGCGTCATGCAGCCCTTCGTAATTGCTCCGTCGATTCTCTCCGCCGACTTCGCCCGCCTGGGTGAAGAAGTGGACAACGTCCTGGCCGCTGGCGCCGACTTCGTGCACTTCGATGTCATGGACAACCACTACGTGCCGAACCTGACCATCGGCCCGATGGTCTGTGCCGCGCTGCGCAAGTACGGCGTGACCGCGCCGATCGACGCGCATCTGATGGTCAGCCCGGTGGACCGCATCGTCGGTGACTTCATCGAAGCCGGCGCGACCTACATCACTTTTCACCCGGAAGCCACGCAGCACGTCGACCGCTCCCTGCAACTGATCCGCGAAGGTGGCTGCAAGTCAGGCCTGGTGTTCAACCCGGCGACCTCGCTGGACGTGCTCAAGTACGTGATGGACAAGGTCGACATGATCCTGCTGATGAGCGTCAACCCAGGCTTCGGCGGGCAGAAGTTCATCCCAAGCACCTTGGATAAACTGCGTGAAGTACGGGCGCTGATCGATGCTAGCGGCCGTGACATCCGTCTGGAAATCGACGGCGGCGTGAACGTGAACAACATTCGTGAAATCGCCGCTGCTGGCGCCGACACCTTCGTCGCCGGCTCGGCGATCTTCAATGCGCCGAACTACCAAGAGGTGATTGAAAAGATGCGTTCCGAACTGGCGCTGGCCCGCCCATGAGTGGCTTTGAGCAGCTGTTCCCGGGGTCTCTGCCACGGCTGGTGATGTTCGATCTGGATGGCACGCTGATCGATTCGGTCCCCGACCTCGCAGCGGCTGTGGATAACATGCTGCTCAAACTCGGGCGTAAACCTGCCGGCATCGAATCGGTGCGCGAGTGGGTGGGCAACGGCGTGCACACGCTGGTGCGCCGGGCCTTGGCCAACCACATCGACGCCGAGGGTGTCGATGACGTCGAGGCCGAGCATGCCCTGGAGCTGTTCAACGGCTTTTACGAGGACGGTCACGAGCTGACGGTGGTTTACCCCGGCGTGCGCGACACCCTGAAATGGCTGCACAAGCAGGGCGTCGAGATGGCGCTGATCACCAACAAGCCGGAGCGCTTCGTCGCGCCGCTGCTGGATCAGATGAAAATCGGTCGTTATTTCCGCTTGATCATCGGCGGCGATACCCTGCCACAGAAAAAGCCGGACCCGGCAGCGTTGTTTTTCGTGATGAAAATGACCAACATCCCGGCGTCGCAATCCTTGTTCGTCGGCGATTCGCGCAGCGACGTGCTGGCGGCAAAAGCGGCGGGGGTCAAATGCGTGGCGCTGAGTTACGGCTATAACCATGGCCGGCCGATTGCCGAAGAGTCGCCGGCGCTGGTGATTGACGATCTGCGCAAGTTAATTCCCGGTTGCCTGGATCCGGCCGCTGAGATAACGTTGCCCGACGCTGTTCAACCCCCTTCTGGAAACGCCATCGTGGTGGTCACTCGCAAACTCTGGATGAAAGTCATCAAGGCCCTGGCCCGCTGGCGTTGGCGCGCCTGACTTGTTCCTGGCCGGCATACCGGCGCGTTTGCATACCTGACTGTTAGACCCTCAAGCCACGAGGCTACCCCATGATCCGCGAAGAATTCCTGCGTTTGGCCGCTGCCGGCTACAACCGCATCCCGCTTGCCTGCGAAACCCTGGCCGACTTTGACACGCCGCTGTCGATCTACCTGAAACTGGCCGACGAGCCCAACTCCTACCTGCTGGAATCGGTGCAGGGCGGGGAGAAGTGGGGGCGTTACTCGATCATCGGCCTGCCGTGCCGCACCGTGCTGCGGGTTCAGGACCATCACATCAGCGTTACCCACGACGGCATCGAAATCGAAAGCCACGAAGCCGAAGATCCACTGGCGTTCGTCGAAGAATTCAAAGCTCGCTACAACGTGCCGACCATCCCTGGCCTGCCGCGCTTCAACGGCGGCCTGGTGGGTTACTTCGGTTACGACTGCGTGCGCTATGTGGAGAAGCGACTGGGCAAGTGCCCGAACCCGGACCCGCTGGGCGTGCCGGACATTCTGCTGATGGTCTCCGACGCGGTGGTCGTGTTCGACAACCTCGCCGGCAAGATGCACGCGATTGTCCTGGCCGATCCTTCGCAGGACGATGCTTTCGAACAAGGTCAGGCGCGTCTGGAAGAGCTGCTGGAAAAACTCCGTCAGCCGATCACGCCGCGCCGTGGCCTGGATTTCAGTAAGCAACAGTCTGCTGATCCGGTGTTTCGTTCGAGCTTCACCCAGGACGATTACGAAAAAGCCGTCGACACCATCAAGGAATACATCCTGGCCGGTGACTGCATGCAGGTCGTGCCGTCCCAGCGCATGTCGATCGACTTCAAGGCCGCTCCGATCGATCTGTACCGGGCGCTGCGTTGCTTCAACCCGACGCCTTATATGTACTTCTTCAACTTCGGCGACTTCCACGTCGTCGGCAGTTCGCCGGAAGTGCTGGTGCGGGTCGAAGACAACCTGATCACCGTGCGCCCGATCGCCGGCACTCGCCCACGCGGGGCCAACGAAGAGGCCGACCTGGCACTGGAAAAAGACCTGCTGTCCGACGACAAGGAAATTGCCGAGCATTTGATGCTGATCGACCTGGGTCGTAACGACACCGGTCGGGTCTCGGAAATCGGTTCGGTGAAACTCACTGAAAAAATGGTCATCGAGCGTTATTCCAACGTGATGCACATCGTTTCCAACGTCACCGGTCAATTGAAGGCAGGGCTGACGGCGATGGACGCACTGCGCGCGATTCTGCCGGCGGGCACCTTGTCTGGCGCACCGAAGATTCGCGCGATGGAAATCATCGACGAACTGGAACCGGTCAAGCGTGGTGTCTACGGCGGCGCCGTCGGCTACTTCGCCTGGAACGGCAACATGGACACCGCAATCGCGATCCGCACCGCGGTGATCAAGAACGGCGAACTGCACGTACAGGCCGGTGGCGGCATCGTCGCCGACTCGGTACCGGCGCTGGAATGGGAAGAAACCCTGAACAAGCGCCGCGCGATGTTCCGTGCAGTGGCCCTTGCCGAACAAACCCCGGAAAGCTGAGTTCCCACAAAGACCTCAGCACCATAAAAAAACGCGGCACCTGTGAGGGCGCCGCGTTTTTTGTGCCTGCTGTTTGCCGGATCAGAAGTCCAGTGCAACCCCAACGGTAAGCCCTTGCTGGGTAAAGTCATCATCCTTGCGGAACGTGTATCCGCCACGCAGTGCCAGTTCGGCCGTCAACTTGTGGCTGACCCCCAGGCTCACGCGATTCAAGTGGCTTTGCGGTGTATAGCCGTCCAGTTTGAAGTCCAGGGACGGCAGGCTGTTGAGCGCGATGTTTACTTTCTGAGTGTCATCCTCGTATTCATGTTCATACGCGTATTCACCGAATACTTGAGTCTGTGCGGTGATCTGATACTTACCCTGCAAACCGGCACCCAAACGTTTTGAATCGCGTTTCTGGTCATCAAAGGTCAGCGCTGTGGAACGAGTGCTGTTTTCCGAGTAGCCGTCGACTTCCACTTTTGCGTAATCGGCGCTGATGAACGGCGACAGGTGCCACTCGTTGCCCGGTTGCGCAATGTCGTAGCCAACCCGTGTGCTGAAGGCCCACAGATAGCCATCGGTATCGCCTTTCTCCGCACCTTCGCTGGCACCCAGGTCGAATTTGCGTTTGAGGTTGTCGTAATCCAGCTTGCCGCCGGTCAACGCGGCATCGGCCCACCAGCGATTCTGCTGGAACTGGGCGAAGGCGGTGGCCAGGTAGCTGTTGAGTTTGTAGTCCGAATCGTTATTGCCTGCTTCCAGGTTCTGACGATAGAGGCCCGCCGCCACACCGACGCGCCAAGCGTCATTGAGACGATAGCTGCCGCCGATATTCAAGTTGTAACCGTCGCCGTCGGCGCTGGCCCCGCTGCTTTGGCTATCGACATCCAGATGCTGTCCGCCACCGGCGACAATCGCGCGCCATTGGCCGACCGCCTGCCAGTTCTCCCAGTCCGATTGCCATTGGCTGCGCAGTTCATCCTGGTGCGCACGCAAGGTGGCGTGGGCCATTTCTGGCAGTAATGTCAGCTCCCACGGCGCAGCCAGTAGGGAATAGGCATAGTCGGAAATCAGTTGCTGCCCGGCTTCGGTCGGATGAACCCCATCGTTGTAAATCAGCTTGCTGGGGTCCGGGGTGGCACTGTTGATGCCATACACAGGGTTTTCGGTGCAGCTGTTACCGCTGAAGCAAGTCGCCGTCAGGCTCTGGCCGGTAGCAAAACCGAATCGAGCCGGATCGGCGAAGGTTTCCTGCAACAGCAGCGGAATGTTCAGCGGGATGATTTCGGCATCGATCCCCGCCAGTCGAGTGATCAGTTGCCGGTTGAAGGCAGCGCTCAGTAGTGAGGTGGGTGTCTGCTGGGGCGTGCCATTGATGGCGGGCGCCAAACTCAGGTCGGGCAGCAGCCATACCATGATGTACCGGGCGCCGGCGGTTTGCAGAACCTGGACGCTGTTGGCCAGTCGATCCGCAGCGGCATTCGCCTGAGCGCCACTTTGTACACGTCCCTGAAGAAAGTCGTTACCACCCCCGGAAATGTAATACAGCGCATTCGGATCGGCGCTGAAGTTGTTTGTCGGCAGATAGCCAGGGCGTGTGCGTTCGCCCGTGGCGGATGCGGTGGTGATCGAGGTGAGGATCTGGTCGGTGCGATATCCGCCAACGGCCCAGTTATTACCGTCCGGCAGACCCTGGTTCGCCCGCGCCGCCGAGGTTGAAGCGGCCGTCTGGTCCGGTGAAAACCCGAGCTTTCCACCCAGCAGTTGGGTCGAGTTGGCGGAATAGACTTCGCCGCTGCCGTCCTGGTAAAGCGGTCCGGTCCGGTTGGTGAAGCGCACGGTCGAACCGGGAGGGCCGCCCGTGTCGGTAAACTGCCCGGCATCATTGAGGCTATCGCCGAAGACGATGAAATTCGAATAAGGGTTGGGCGCCGCGATCGCCTGGCTGCAGGCCATGGCGAGGAAGCAACCTGCAAGCGGTACAGCCAACGTCCGTCTGATCATGAGCAAGTCCTTTTGTTATTGTTGTAATGAGCAAAACGATAGTGCCAAAAACTATAGGGCCTGTTGCCGTTCGGCGCGAACCCGCCAATTGTTTCAAGAGGTTCTACCGCCCCATATTGCACGCTCTGCCCAGCTAAGTTACTGTGCCGAGACGTATAAATGAGACCTTCCCCGTGTTGATCGTCAGCAAACTTCTGGATCAAGTCATCAAGGCACACGCCCGTTGGCGTTGGCGCGCCTGAATCCTTCTGCCGGCCCGGCCGGATCTTTACCGCTTTGCCTTCTTTATCCGCAAGACAAACCGCTTTGCAGCGCGACTCCAGCGACTGACAAAGTGCAGGACGCTGCGGGTAAATCATTCGAAGGCTGTATTCAAAGTCAGTAAATTCAAGAGGTTCTTAAGCCATGTTGCTGATGATCGATAACTACGACTCTTTTACTTACAACGTTGTGCAATACCTCGGTGAGCTCGGCTCCCAGGTCAAAGTCGTGCGCAACGATGAGCTCACCATTGCCGAAATCGAAGCCCTCAACCCTGAGCGGATCGTCGTTTCGCCCGGCCCTTGCACGCCGAACGAAGCTGGCGTGTCGATTGATGTGATCAAACATTTTGGCGGTAAATTGCCGATCCTCGGCGTGTGCCTGGGCCATCAGTCCATCGGCCAGGCCTTTGGTGGCGATGTGGTCCGCGCCCGTCAGGTCATGCACGGCAAAACCAGCCCGGTGTTCCACGAGGACAAAGGCGTATTTGAAGGCCTGAACCATCCGCTGACGGTCACCCGCTATCATTCACTGATCGTCAAACGCGAAACCCTGCCCGATTGCCTGGAACTGACCGCCTGGACTCAGCTTGAAGACGGCTCGGTCGACGAGATCATGGGCCTGCGCCACAAGACACTGAACATCGAGGGCGTCCAGTTTCACCCTGAGTCGATCCTCACCGAACAAGGCCACGAGCTGTTCGCTAATTTCCTCAAACAAACCGGCGGCACGCGCTAAGGACTTTTCATGAATATCAAGACAGCCCTGAGCCGTATCGTCGAACAGCTCGACCTCAGCACCGATGAGATGCGCGATGTCATGCGCGAAATCATGACCGGTCAATGCACGGATGCGCAGATCGGCGCGTTCATGATGGCCATGCGCATGAAGAGTGAAAGCATCGACGAGATCGTCGGCGCCGTGTCGGTCATGCGCGAGCTGGCAGACAAGGTCGAACTCAAGACCCTCGACGGCGTCGTCGATGTGGTGGGTACCGGCGGTGACGGTGCCAATATCTTCAACGTATCGACTGCTTCCTCGTTCGTGGTCGCGGCGGCCGGTTGCACCGTCGCCAAGCACGGTAACCGTGCGGTCTCGGGCAAAAGCGGCAGCGCCGATCTGCTGGAGGCGGCGGGTATCTACCTGAACCTGACGCCGGTTCAGGTCGCACGCTGCATCGACAACGTCGGCATCGGTTTCATGTTCGCCCAAACCCATCACAGCGCCATGAAGCACGCCGCCGGCCCGCGCCGGGAGCTGGGCTTGCGCACGCTGTTCAACATGCTCGGCCCGCTTACGAATCCGGCCGGCGTGAAGCATCAGGTGGTGGGGGTGTTCAATCAGGCGTTGTGCCGTCCGCTGGCTGAAGTCTTGCAGCGTATGGGCAGCAAGCACGTGCTGGTGGTGCACTCGAAGGATGGCCTGGACGAATTCAGTCTGGCAGCACCAACCTTCGTGGCGGAATTGAAGGATGACCAGATCACCGAGTATTGGGTCGAGCCAGAAGACTTGGGGATGAAGAGCCAGAGCCTGCACGGTCTGGCAGTGGATAGCCCGGCGGCCTCGCTGGAGCTGATCCGCGATGCCCTGGGCAAGCGCAAGACCGAGAACGGTCAGAAAGCCGCGGAAATGATTGTGCTCAATGCCGGTGCCGCGCTGTACGCCGCCGACCATGCCAGCAGTTTGAAAGAAGGCGTTGCCCTGGCGCACGATGCGCTGCACACAGGCCTCGCTCGGGAAAAACTGGAGGAGTTGGGTGCATTTACCGCGGTATTCAAAGTGGAGAATGAGGGATGAGTGTACCGACGGTTCTGGAAAACATTCTGGCCCGTAAAATCCAGGAAGTCGCCGAGCGTAGCGCTCGCGTAAGCCTGGCGGAGCTGGAAAGTCTGGCCAAGGCGGCCGATGCACCCCGTGGTTTTGCCAAGGCATTGTTGGCTCAGGCCAAGCTCAAGCAGCCAGCGGTCATTGCAGAAATCAAGAAAGCTTCACCGAGCAAAGGTGTGATTCGCGAGAACTTCGTTCCCGCCGACATCGCCAAGAGTTACGAGAAGGGCGGCGCGACCTGCCTGTCAGTGCTCACCGATATCGATTATTTCCAGGGCGCCGATGCGTATCTGCAACAGGCGCGGGCGGCGTGCAAACTGCCGGTGATCCGCAAGGACTTCATGATCGATCCGTACCAGATCATTGAGGCCCGAGCGTTGGGCGCCGACTGCGTGCTGTTGATCGTCTCCGCACTGGATGACGTGAAAATGGCCGAGCTGGCGGCCGTGGCCAAAAGTGTCGGCCTCGATGTGCTGGTGGAAGTTCACGATGGCGACGAGCTGGAGCGGGCCTTGAAAACCCTCGACACTCCGTTGGTCGGCGTGAACAACCGCAACCTGCACACCTTCGACGTCAATCTGGAAACCACCCTCGATCTGTTGCCGCGTATCCCGCGTGATCGCTTGGTGATCACCGAAAGTGGCATTCTCAACCGGGCCGATGTCGAGCTGATGGAAATCAGCGATGTGTACGCGTTCCTGGTTGGCGAAGCGTTTATGCGCGCCGAAAGCCCGGGCACCGAACTGCAGCGTCTGTTCTTTCCTGAGCGTGGCATCGCGGTGAGCGGTTCTACACTCGACTGAACGTGACTTGATGAAGAAGCCGGCGATGCCGGCTTTTTTATACCCCAAACAAAGGATGTCTACTGCCATGACCCAGCCCATCGCCTTGACCGTCGAAGCCGGCTTGCTCGCCGAACAGGATCTGTTGGCCCATGTGTGCACCGGCGATTCGGAGTTTGGTCTGTTGTTCTGGCAACCCAGTGATAAGGCGCTGGTCATGCCGCGACGGTTGAATCGTCTGCCTGGGTTCGAGGCCGCGTGCGAGGTGTCGGCGGCGGCAGGTTGGCCGGTGCTGTTGCGTGAAACCGGCGGTGAACCGGTGCCGCAATCGGCCTCAACGATCAACATCGCACTGGTCTACGCGCCACCGCGTAGCGAGGGTGACCAGAACCGTATCGAAACCGGTTATCACCGGCTTTGCGATCCGATTAGTCAGCTACTCGATGAACTGGGCGGCGTTTCGTCTTTGGGCGAAATAGAGGGTGCGTTCTGTGATGGGCGTTTCAACGTCAACCTTGATGGGCGCAAGATGGTCGGCACGGCTCAACGCTGGCGTCAGAGCAAGGGCGGTACGCGTCCGGTAGGGTTGGTGCATGGTGCTTTTTTGCTCGATAACGAGCGTGAGTCGATGGTTGCGGCGGTTAACCGGTTCAATGAAGCCTGTGGCCTGGAGCAGCGAGTTCGCGCCGAGAGCCACATTGCTCTTCATGAAAAATATGCAGCACCTGATGCGTTGGAACGACTCGACACGTTGTACCGCCAGTTGCTGGCAGACATGTTCAGGGTTTAGCGCGTACCGAAGACCACCATGGTCTTGCCTTTGACGTCCACCAGGTTGCGTTCTTCCAGATCCTTGAGTACGCGACCGACCATCTCACGTGAACAACCGACAATCCGCCCGATTTCCTGACGGGTCACCTTGATCTGCATGCCGTCCGGGTGAGTCATCGCATCTGGCTGCTTGCACAGTTCCAGCAGGCAGCGTGCGACGCGGCCGGTAACGTCGAAGAACGCCAGATCCCCCACCTTGCGGGTGGTGTTGCGCAGGCGCTGTGCGATTTGTCCGCTGAGCACGTAAAGAATGTCTGGATCCTGTTGGGACAGTTCGCGGAATTTCGCGTAACTGATTTCCGCGACTTCGCATTCGATCTTGGCGCGCACCCAGGCGCTGCGTTCCTGTTCCAGGCCGGCCTGTTCGAACAGGCCCAACTCGCCGAAAAAGTCTCCGGAGTTCAGGTAGGCGATGATCATTTCGCGGCCATCGTCATCCTCGATCAGGATGGTGACCGAACCCTTAATGATGAAGAACAGGGTTTCCGAGCGGTCGCCGGCACAAATGATGTTGCTTTTGGCCGCATAACGACGGCGCTGGCAGTGCATCAACAGCTTGTCGAGGTTTTTGATTTTGGGTGTTGGGGTAATAGCAACCATGGTTGTATCCCGAAAAGACTTCACGGTGTGTTTGGTTTTCTTATGAGTCGCTGAGGTTGCTACAAAGCTGGCTATGCGCCAGTGAATTGGCGCCAGCTTAACAGACACTTCCTGCAATATTCGAGAATTTACCTACAGCGCAGCGGCTTGCGTCGTAGGAAGGCGAGACGCCGTCAATCAAGGCCCCTGTGCTAAGCTGGCGACCCTTTTTTATACAGTGGAGTCTTGGCGATGAAGGCACGCATCCAATGGGCTGGCGAAGCCATGTTCCTCGGCGAATCCGGCAGCGGTCATGTCGTGGTCATGGACGGTCCGCCCGATGCCGGCGGTCGCAACCTGGGTGTCCGGCCGATGGAAATGCTTCTGCTGGGTGTTGGCGGTTGCAGCAATTTCGACGTGGTCAGCATCCTCAAGAAGTCCCGTCAGGCCGTTGAAAGCTGTGAAGCCTTCCTCGAAGCCGAGCGTGCCACCGAAGATCCGAAGGTTTTCACCAAGATTCACATGCACTTCGTGGTCAAGGGCCGCGGCTTGAAAGAAGCCCAGGTCAAACGCGCCATCGAGCTGTCTGCCGAGAAGTATTGCTCGGCGTCGATCATGCTGGGTGCGGCGGGCGTAGAGATCACACACGACTACGAGATCATCGAGCTCGGTTGAATCGACATTCAACTATCATAAAGGCAGTGCAGACTGTGGCGATCCCAAGCTGACGTCTGCACAATGCGCCACTTTTTTCAGGGTAGTGGCCTGTCCGTCGACAGACCGCGCACCCGAACAGACAACCAAAGTCGCCATTGCGAAGAGGTGTTAACCGTCCTACGCAGGTGTGTCGTTCGCATCTGACGGGCATGCTTGATCATGCGGCCGGGCCGCAATACATAGAGAGTCTTAACGGTGAAAAGCAAACTCAAGCTCCACGGGTTCAATAACCTGACAAAGACCTTGAGCTTCAACATCTATGACATCTGCTACGCGGAAACCCCGCAGGACCAACAGGCTTACGTCGAGTACATCAATAAAGAGTACAACGCGAAGCGCCTGACGCAGATCCTCACAGAAGTTGTCGATATCATTGGTGCCAACATCCTGAACATCGCCAGTCAGGACTATGAACCCCAGGGCGCCAGTGTCACGATCCTGATCTCCGAAGAACCGGTGACCCCGACCGACAGTCAGATCGAAGAGTCCCCGGGCCCGCTTCCTGAAATTATCCTGGCCCACCTCGACAAGAGCCACATCACGGTGCACACCTACCCGGAAATCCATCCGGACGATGGCATCGCAACGTTCCGTGTGGACATTGATGTGTCGACCTGTGGCGTCATTTCACCGCTCAAGGCGCTCAACTTCCTGATTCACCAGTTCGATTCGGACATCGTGACCGTGGATTATCGTGTGCGCGGCTTCACCCGTGATGTGGAAGGCAAAAAGCACTTCATCGACCACGAGATCAACTCGATTCAGAACTACCTTTCCGAAGACACCCGCGACGCGTACCAGATGACCGACGTGAACGTGTACCAGGAAAACCTGTTCCACACCAAAATGCTGCTGAAGAACTTCGAACTGGATAACTACCTGTTCGGCGACGCCACCAGCAACCTGTCCGCTGAGCAGCGTGCTCAGGTGACCGAGCGTGTGAAACACGAAATGCTGGAAATCTTCTACGCGCGCAACATGTCGAGCTGATTTTCTGCGAGCAAAAAGAAAGGGCGCTGAAAAGCGCCCTTTTTTGTGCTCGGGATTTGGCGGTCAGATCCGATAAGTACTTTTGGTCATGACCTTGGCCATCAGGCTCATGCCGAACTTCACCGGTGCCGGGAAGCGGAAACCCCCAGCCTCCAGCGCGCTTTCGGCGTGGTGTTCTTCATCAATGCGCATCTGCTCGAGGATCGCCCGGGACTTTTCGTCCTCGGCTGGCAGTTGCTCAAGGTGTTCGTTCAGGTGTTTGCACACTTGGTGCTCGGTTGCGGCAACGAAACCCAGGCTGACTTTATCGCTGATCAACCCGGCCACCGCGCCAATCCCGAACGACATGCCGTAGAACAGCGGATTGAGAATGCTGGTGTGGCTGCCCAACTGTTTTATGCGTTGTTCGCACCAGACCAGGTGGTCGATTTCTTCTTCGGCGGCATGTTCCATGGCGGCGCGCACTTGCGGCAGCTTGGCGGTCAGGGCCTGACCCTGATACAGCGCCTGGGCACAGACTTCGCCGGTATGGTTGATGCGCATCAGGCCGGCGACGTGCCGGGTGTCTTCGTCGCTCATTTGCGCATCCGGCTGAACGATAGCGGGTGAAGGACGGTACGGCTGACCACTGAAGGGCAACAAGGTACGCATCGCGGCATCGGCTTGCAGCAGAAGGCGGTCAATCGGCGAGTAGTGACGTTGGGTAGTCATGCTGACCTCCGGGAAGAATCTCGGCGGCCAGTTTAACCCAATCGGCCGGGGAAGGTTTGCGCTGGGTCATTGCGACGCAGGTACTTGTGGGAGCGGTTGCCCACCCCCACGAGGTTTACTGCAATCAGCCCGGCGGCCAATGCATCTGGCGCTGACCCAGCACGTGCATATGAATGTGATAGACGGTTTGCCCACCCAGTGGATTGCAATTCATGACCACGCGGAAGCCCTCTTCGCAACCCAGTTCCAGGGCCAGACGCTGGGCGGTGAACAGAATATGCCCAGCCAATGCCTTGTCGTCCTCGGTCAGGTCGTTAAGCGTGCGCACCGCTTTTTTCGGGATCACCAGAAAATGCACCGGTGCCTGTGGGGCGATGTCGTGGAAGGCCAGTACCTGGTCGTCCTCGTAAATGATCTTGGCCGGGATTTCCCGGTTGATGATCTTGGTGAACAGAGTATCCACAGCTGTTTTCTCCGTTGTTTGGGCTGGCCTGAGTGTAACCATGGGTTATGCCCGAGCCCAGCCTTTTACCTTGAGGGTGCGATCAGCGCGGGCAGTAAGCCTTGTTGACCATGCCGGCGATTGTCCGGGTCAGCCAGCGCGAGCCGAGTCGCGGCAGGAAGGCGCGCCAGCGGTTGCGTCGACCCGGAATAATGATGGCGCGATTTTTCTCCAGAGCCCGCACGGTGTAGAGCGCGACCTCCTCGGGGCTCATCAGCATTTTGCTGTCGATCAGTTTGCCAGCGTCCAATTGCGCGGTGCGGAAAAATGCCGTGCGGGTAGGCCCGGGGCAGAGCACCGACACTTTGACCGCACATTTTTTCAGTTCGACGCGCAACCCTTCGGAAAAGTGCAGCACATAAGCCTTGCTGGCGTAATAAGTACTCATCCACGGGCCGGGATGGAACGCCGCCACCGAGGCGACATTCAAAATTTGCCCGCCGCCCTGCAGCGCCATACTGTTGCCGATCGCGTGACACAGGCGAGTGAGCGCGAGGATGTTCACTTCGATCAGGTCCTGCTCAGTCATCCAGTCCTGAGCCAGAAAAGGGCCGCAGGTGCCGATGCCGGCGCAGTTGACCAGCAAATCGATCTGTCGGTCACCTTCCTCCAGCTCCAGCAGAAAACCGGACAGCCGTAGCGGCTCGCCGAGGTCACAGGCTCGGAACAACACCTCCACGCCAAAACGTTGGGTTAGCTCAATAGCAATACTTTCCAGCTGATCACGCTGACGGGCCACCAGAATCAGGCTGCGGCCGCGCCGGGCCAGCGCTTCGGCCATCGCCAGGCCGATGCCGCTGGAAGCGCCAGTGATCAGAGCGTAACGGGTCATGCATTTCTCCATCGCATCAGCTCCGCGCCGGCGACGCAGGTGTCACGGACGGGGAGCGCTGTTCATTCTTTCGCAGAGTCTACAGGGGGCTGGGCTGCTTCGGCTGCTTCGTCGGCCGAATTTGGCGCTGGCTCTGCTTCCACAGCGGCTTGATCTTCGATCTCTTCGGTGGTCACGGAGTCACTTTCATAGCTGCTCTGGGTGGCGCTTTCATATTCGCTCTGGATGGTAGTAAGGCCACCGGTCAGTCCGCCGATGAACAGGATCGCGATAAACACCAGCCACAGTGAAGACAGGACCTTGACCGCGGTGCTGTTGGGCGGTGCTGGCGCACCATATCGATTGGCGGTGTTGTTACCCGGCGCGATCATCATCACGAACGGAAAGATGCTGCCCACGAATGGCACGAGGGTCAGCAGCCAGAGCCAGCCAGACCAGCCGATATCGTGCAGGCGCTGGACACTGAACTGAATGCTGACGAACGCGAGCGCCACGACGAGAATAAAGACCAGCAGGCCACCGAGAATCAGGCCGGCGGTCGTGTCCGTAGTGATGAGGGCCAAGCCGAAAACAGCAAGCACAGCGCCAACACCAAGGGTTACCAGCGTCAGCGACATCGTCCAGGCCAGATAGCGCAAGCGGCCGACCCGACCCTCGAAGCTGAACGGCTTGAGTGTGGAGAATTCAGGCAAAACTTCGCCAACGGTAGCCCGGGGTGGTGCGTAAGGGGATTCGGGATCTGCCGCGACCACAGGGGCGTGTTCATGAACGTCAGACAGGTTCAGCTCGATCGACGGTTCACTTTCGATCCGGGCATCGATACCGGTTTTGGTCAGCGCCTGGAGATAAGTTTGCGCATCGACCTGCGACAGGTCGCGTTTGAGCGCAACCGGCTTGCCACTGAACAGCCGCTCGATGGCAGCCACATCGCTTTTGAACAACTCGGCGAGATTGAGCTTGGCGGTGGTGACGTCAACACCTGGCAGCAGAGCGCCGTCGAACACGATCTTGAAACGGTTTTCGCTCATTGCGAGGCATCCTTGTCGCGAATGTTTCAGGGAGTATTGCGGGTGGAGTGTAAGGCCAGCCGAAATGGGCTGGCCAAGTTTTCCTGTCAGCGTGGCCAGCGCTTGGGCAGCGTTGCCGCCAGCTCCAGTGCTTTTCGGTACTCGGCATCGAGGCGAGCGACCAATTGATCGACACTCGGCAGGTCATCGATCTCGCCGACACCCTGGCCTGCGGACCAGACGGTTTTCCAGGCTTTAGCTTCATCGCTCATGGGCTTGAGTTTGGAGCCGAAGTTCACTTCGCCCTTGCCTTGCAGCGCTGCCATGTCGAAACCTGCAGCCTCAAGGCTCTGACGCATAAAGCTCGCCGGTACTCCCGACACCGCTGGAGTATGGACGATGTCCGCCGCTCTGGAAGTCAGCAGCATCTCTTTATAGGCGTCAGACGCATGACTTTCGGTGGTGCCGATAAATCGCGTACCGAAGTAGGCCAGATCCGCACCAAGCAATTGTGCCGCGAGAATCTCGTGGCCGTGGTTCAGGCAACCGGCCAGCAGCAGGGTTTTGTCGAAGAATTGGCGTATCTCGGCAATCAGCGAGAACGGGCTCCAGGTTCCGGCGTGTCCACCGGCGCCTGCTGCCACGGCGATCAAGCCATCCACGCCGGCCTCGGCGGCTTTCTCTGCATGGCGGCGAGTCGTCACGTCGTGGAACACCAGACCGCCATAGCTGTGCACTGCATCGACCAGTTCTTTCACGGCGCCGAGGCTGGTGATCACAATCGGCACTTTGTGCTCGATGCAGATCTCCAGATCCGCTTGCAGCCGCGGGTTGCTGTTGTGGACGATCAGGTTCACCGCATAAGGCGCTGGATTGTCCAATGTCGCCAATCCTGCTTCGATCTCTTCCAGCCAGGCCTTGAAGCCGCTGCTCTCGCGCTGATTCAGTGCGGGGAAGCTGCCCACCACGCCATTGCGGCAGCAGGCGAGCACCAGTTGTGGGTTGGAGATCAGGAACATTGGCGCTGCCACCACAGGCAGACGCAAGCGTTGTTCGAGCAGAGCGGGCAGCGACATTGGAAGTACCCCGGTGATTTGTGCTTATTGGAATTAGAACGGCCGAACCACGACCAGAATTACGATAGCCAGCAATATCAGAACCGGGACTTCATTGAACCAGCGATAAAAGACATGGCTGCGGGTGTTCTCGCCACGGGCAAAACGTTTCACCTGGGCGCCGCACATGTGGTGGTAGCCGATCAGGATCACCACCAGGGTCAACTTGGCGTGAATCCACGCACCCTGACTGAATATGCTTGGGTTCAGGCCGATCAGTGCGATGCCGAAAATCAAGGTGGCGATCATGGCTGGCCCCATGATGCCGCGGTACAGCTTGCGCTCCATGATGCTGAAGCGTTCCTTGCTGACGGTGTCTTCGCTTTGGGCGTGATAGACGAACAGGCGCGGCAGGTAGAACAGGCCGGCAAACCAGCAGACCATGCTGACGATGTGAAGCGCTTTGAGCCACAGATAAAGCATTTTTAGTTATTCCCAGGTTCACGGTAGCCCGAATAGTAGAGGCTTGTGCCGCCGCACGTCACCTTGACGGTTGTCGCAGAGCCGCGCGGCCCCTATTATCGACGGCTTTCCAGTGGGTTCGTTGAGGGCAGGTTTATGGTCAAGGTCGGTATCGTCGGCGGCACGGGTTACACCGGTGTCGAACTGCTGCGTCTGTTGGCGCAACATCCGCAAGCTGAAGTGGCAGTCATCACTTCCCGATCCGAGGCCGGTCTGGCCGTGGCTGATATGTATCCGAACCTGCGCGGTCATTACGACGGTCTGGCGTTCAGCGTTCCGGACATCAAGACGCTGGGTGCTTGCGACGTGGTGTTCTTCGCCACGCCTCATGGTGTTGCCCATGCGCTGGCTGGCGAACTGTTGGCGGCCGGGACCAAAGTCATCGACCTGTCGGCGGACTTCCGTCTGCAAGACGCCGATGAATGGGCCAAGTGGTACGGTCAGCCGCACGGCGCGCCGGAACTGCTGGAAGAGGCGGTCTATGGCTTGCCGGAGGTCAATCGCGAGCAAATCAAGCAGGCCCGCCTGATCGCCGTGCCGGGTTGCTACCCGACGGCTACGCAATTGGGTTTCCTGCCATTGCTGGAAGCCGGTCTGGCCGATACCACTCGCTTGATTGCTGACTGCAAATCCGGTGTCAGTGGTGCCGGTCGTGGCGCGTCTGTAGGTTCGCTGTACTCTGAGACGTCGGAAAGCATGAAGGCTTACGCCGTCAAAGGTCACCGTCACCTGCCGGAAATCCGCCAGGGTCTGCGTCGTGCTGCGGGCAAGGACGTCGGTCTGACGTTCGTTCCGCACCTGACGCCAATGATTCGAGGCATCCACTCGACGCTCTACGCGACTGTCGTGGATCGCTCCGTGGATCTGCAAGCGTTGTTTGAAAAGCGTTATGCCAACGAACCGTTCGTCGATGTCATGCCTGCCGGCAGCCATCCAGAAACCCGCAGCGTGCGCGGTGCCAACGTTTGCCGTATTGCGGTGCATCGTCCGCAGGATGGTGATCTGGTGGTGGTGTTGTCGGTAATCGACAATCTGGTGAAAGGTGCGTCGGGTCAGGCGGTACAGAACCTGAACATCCTGTTTGGTCTGGATGAACGTCTTGGCTTGTCCCACGCAGGCATGCTTCCGTAAGGCTTTATCCTGCTCAGCAAAAAGGCCCGTCTGACGGGCCTTTCTGCATTCCGGGCTTACGATTGGGTTGATTGATATACCGTAACAATAGTTGACCGATTTTCTAGGAGAAGCGGATAATGCGCGTCATCACGCATTATGGCGGCGTAACGCCGGGAGATAGTTAGCATGAGCGTCGAATCCTTCACCCCCACGGCTTTGCAATTCACCCACGGTGCCGCGCACAAGGTGAAGAGCCTGGTCGATGAAGAGGGGAATGATCGCTTGAAGCTGCGCGTATTCGTTACGGGCGGCGGTTGTTCAGGTTTTCAGTACGGCTTCACCTTCGATGAAGAAGTGGCCGATGACGACACCATTGTCGAGCGCGAAGGGGTGAGTCTGGTCGTTGATCCGATGAGCTTCCAGTACCTGGCAGGTGCCGAGGTGGATTATCAGGAAGGTCTGGAAGGTTCGCGCTTCGTGATCAAGAATCCGAACGCCAGCACCACGTGTGGCTGCGGCTCTTCGTTCTCGATCTGATCGCAATCATCGCATCACCAAGCGCCGCATGGCCTCAGGGCTCTGCGGCGTTTTGCTGTGTGCAGATTAAGCGGGGTAGATGGCGCCGAGTACGCGCAGGCCGCGGGCGCCGGTGACGCTCGGGCGATTGGCAGCGATGCCTTCAAGGCAGCAATGGGCCAACCAGGCGAAGGCCATGGCTTCGACCCAGTCCGGGTCTACACCGTAAGCCGCGGTGCTGCTGACCTTGGTGTTTGGCAGCAAGCTGGCCAAGCGGTTCATCAGCGTGGCGTTGTGCGCGCCGCCGCCGCAAACCAACAGCTCCTGGGTATCTGATTGAGCGCTTTGCAGTGACTCGACGATGGTCAATGCGGTCAGTTCGAGCAGGGTGGCCTGCACGTCTTCGACGGCGAAGGTCGACAGTTTCGATAGATGCTGTGTCAGCCATGCAAGGTTGAACACTTCGCGGCCGGTGCTCTTGGGGCCTTTGGTCACGAAAAATGGATCACTCAGCAGTTCATTCAGCAGAACCGGTTCGACCTTGCCGCTGGCAGCCCATTGGCCATCGCGATCAAAGTTGTCTCCGCGTTGCTGGTGAATCCAGGCATCCAGCAGCACATTGCCCGGGCCGCAGTCGAAACCGGCTACCGGTTTGCCAGGTTCAATCAGGCTGAGGTTGCTGAATCCGCCAACGTTCAATACCGCGCGATTGCCTGCGCGCTCTTCAAACAACGCTTCGTGAAAGGCAGGGACCAGTGGGGCGCCTTGTCCGCCAGCCGCAACATCGCGGCTGCGAAAGTCGCTGACCACGGTGATGTCGGTCAACTCGGTCAGAAGGGCAGGGTTGCCAATCTGCACGGTGAAGCCGCGCGCCGGCTCGTGGCGAATGGTTTGGCCATGGCTGCCAATCGCACGAATGTCTTCAGGCTTCAGGTTTTGTTGATCAAGGAGGGAGTGAATGCCCTGTGCTGCCAGCTTCACCCAGTTTTGTTGGGCGATGGCGGAGCGGGCAATCTCGTCCGGGCCGCTGGCGCACAAGCCAAGCAGCTCGGCGCGCAGGGATTCAGGCATTGGGGTGTAGTGCGTGGCGATCAGTTTGATCGCCGGGGCCAGCTCAACCAGCGCAATGTCCAGGCCATCGAGGCTGGTCCCGGACATCACACCTATATAGAGAGCCATGGCTTAGCGCTTGCTCGAAGCCAGTTGCGTGGATTTCTCTTGATCCATGCGCGCCATCAGCGGTTGGCTCTGCGCGAGGAAACGTGCGCGTTCAGCTTTGGAGATCGGATCGGCCATCGCCACTTTCTGGCCTAGTGGGTCGACGTGCACGCCATTGACCTGGAACTCGTAATGCAAATGCGGTCCGGTGGAAAGTCCGGTGGTCCCGATGTAGCCGATCACTTGGCCTTGTTTGACGCTACTGCCAGTCTGCACGCCTTTGGCAAAGCCTTGCATGTGGCCGTACAGCGTACGGTAGGTGCTGCCGTGCTGGATGATCACGGTGTTGCCGTAGCCACCGCGGCGACCGGCCAACAACACTTTGCCGTCACCCGCTGCCTTGATTGGGGTGCCGCGCGGCGCTGCATAGTCGACGCCTTTGTGAGCGCGGATCTTGTTCAGGATCGGGTGCTTACGGCCCATCGAGAATTTCGAGCTGATACGGGCGAAGTCCACCGGGGTACGGATAAACGCCTTGCGCATGCTGTTGCCGTCAGCAGTGTAGTAGCTGCTGTTGCCTTGTTTATTGGTGTAACGCACGGCGGTGTAGGTCTTGCCGCGGTTGGTGAAGCGAGCGGAAAGGATCGGGCCATTACCGACAGCCTTGCCGTTGACGACTTTCTGTTCGTAGATCACGTCGAACTGGTCACCCTGGCGAATATCCTGGGCGAAGTCGACGTCATAGCCAAACACGCTGGCCATGTCCATGGTCAGGCTGTGGGACAAGCCGGCGCGTGCAGCGGACTGCGACAGCGAGCTGTTGATCACGCCGTGAACGTAGGCAGAGCGCACGGTCGGCTTGGCGGTGATGCGGTTGAATGCATAACCCTTGTCACTCTTGGTCAGGGTGATGCTTTCGACGTCGCTGACCTTGCTGTGCAGGTTGCTCAGCTGGCCATCGGGGCTCAGTTCGAATTCGAGTTTCTGGCCATGTTTGAGTTGGCTGAACTGCTTGGCTTGTTTGTCGCTGGCCAGCACTTCATGCACCGAAGCAGCTGGGAGGCCGACTTTTTCGAACAGTGTGGAGAGCGTATCGCCTTTAGAAACGATCACTTCCCTGTGGTTTGGAGACTTCTTTTCTTCGATCACAGGCGCCGGCGCCGGCGCGGCCTGAGCGGTTTCCTGGGGTTCTTCGGCGCTGTTTTCGATCTGCGCGAAAGGGGAAGCTGCTGGCTCATTTGTGGCCTGGACCGCTTCGGCAGCGTCTTGATCTTGTGTCAGTTGTTCAGCTGGGCTTTCCAGTTCAAGACTCAGGGTCGTCTTTTTGGCTTCAACATCACTGGAAGGAAATACCAGAAGCGCCAGGCTCAGAAGGGCGGCGATGCCACTTGCTGCGAGCAGGTGGGTCTTCGGGTAAAGCGGCGGCGCTTTAGACGATTCTTTGGTCATAGGTAATTTTTGACTTTGAAAAAGATGAATTGGAAAAGATGAATGACATGATGAAGATGAAATAACTGTATAAAATATAACCAAATCATCTCTGAAGCAAGTCCGCGAACGCTGTGTCCGTGGATTGGCGTCCGTGCGCCGGGCAAAACTTGTATTTGACGCGCGATCTTGTATGGTTGGTTCCCTTTGAATTCGAGCCTTGCGGGTCTGTTATGAAGTCGGTTGAAGAGCAGCTAGCGCTGATTAAACGTGGTGCGGAAGAACTGTTGGTCGAGTCCGAGCTGATCGAAAAGCTCAAGCGTGGCCAGCCGCTACGTATTAAGGCAGGCTTCGATCCGACCGCGCCGGATTTGCACCTGGGTCATACCGTGCTTATTAATAAGCTGCGCCAGTTCCAGGAGCTGGGGCATCAGGTGATCTTCCTTATAGGTGACTTCACCGGGATGATCGGCGATCCGAGTGGCAAGAGTGCGACGCGTCCTCCTCTTACCCGCGAGCAGGTTCTCGAGAATGCCGAGACCTACAAGACCCAGGTTTTCAAGATTCTTGATCCGGCGAAAACCGAAGTTGCGTTCAACTCCACCTGGATGGATCAGATGGGGCCGGCCGATTTCATTCGTCTGACTTCTCAGTACACCGTGGCTCGCATGCTCGAGCGCGACGACTTCTATAAGCGCTACACCACCAATCAGCCAATCGCCATTCATGAGTTTCTCTACCCGCTGGTTCAGGGTTACGACTCGGTAGCCTTGCGCGCGGATGTCGAGTTGGGTGGTACTGATCAGAAATTCAACCTGTTGATGGGGCGCGAACTGCAGCGCGGATATGGTCAAGAGGCTCAGTGCATTCTGACCATGCCGCTGCTCGAAGGTCTGGACGGTGTGAAGAAGATGTCCAAGTCCTTGGGCAACTACGTGGGTATTCAGGAAGCGCCGGGTGTGATGTACGGCAAACTGGTTTCCATTCCGGATGCGCTGATGTGGCGCTACTTCGAATTGCTCAGTTTCCGCTCCATGGATGAGATCAATGCATTCCGTGCTGATGTCGAGGCGGGTGCCAATCCGCGTGATATCAAGATCAAGCTGGCCGAGGAGATCGTTGCGCGTTTCCATGGTGAAGAGGCTGCGGCCAATGCTCACCGTGCGGCGGGTAACCGGATGAAGGAAGGCGAACTGCCGGACGATCTGCCAGAGATCGAATTGACTGCTACTGAAGACATGCCGATCGCTGCTGTCCTTAATAAGGCAGGTCTGGTCAAGAACTCGGCTGTCGCGCGGGACCTTCTAGGTTCTGGTGGTGTGCGTATAGATGGTGAGGTTGTCGATCGCACCTTTATATACGTACTGGGCGCGACCCATGTTTGCCAGGCTGGGAAGAAGGCATTTGCGCGTATCACGCTCAAATCCGAATAAAGCTCAAATTAGGGGTTGACGGCAGACTCTGGAAGTCTATAATTCGCCCCACTTCCGGCGCAGTCGAAACGGAAAACTCCTTGGTAAACAACGAGTTGTGCAGTTTTCGACAGCGAGTTGCTTCAGGTCATCGAAGCCCAGAAGGAGTCGGTCAGGCAGGGTGGTTTAGCTTGATTGACGATTCGATCTTCTCGGTCGAAAGCGGTGTAAAAGAGGTGTTGACAGCAGCGAGTAACGCTGTAGAATTCGCCTCCCGCTAACGAGAGATCGAAAGCGCAAGTGGTTGAAGTTGCAAAGGAAACTTTGAAAACTTCGGAAAATAACCGCTTGACAGCAACAGAGGCTGCTGTAGAATGCGCGCCTCGGTTGAGACGAAAGATCTTAACCAACCGCTCTTTAACAACTGAATCAAGCAATTCGTGTGGGTGCTTGTGGAGTCAGACTGATAGTCAACAAGATTATCAGCATCACAAGTTACTCCGCGAGAAATCAAAGATGTAACCAACGATTGCTGAGCCAAGTTTAGGGTTTCTTAAAAACCCAAAGATGTTTGAACTGAAGAGTTTGATCATGGCTCAGATTGAACGCTGGCGGCAGGCCTAACACATGCAAGTCGAGCGGCAGCACGGGTACTTGTACCTGGTGGCGAGCGGCGGACGGGTGAGTAATGCCTAGGAATCTGCCTGGTAGTGGGGGATAACGCTCGGAAACGGACGCTAATACCGCATACGTCCTACGGGAGAAAGCAGGGGACCTTCGGGCCTTGCGCTATCAGATGAGCCTAGGTCGGATTAGCTAGTTGGTGAGGTAATGGCTCACCAAGGCGACGATCCGTAACTGGTCTGAGAGGATGATCAGTCACACTGGAACTGAGACACGGTCCAGACTCCTACGGGAGGCAGCAGTGGGGAATATTGGACAATGGGCGAAAGCCTGATCCAGCCATGCCGCGTGTGTGAAGAAGGTCTTCGGATTGTAAAGCACTTTAAGTTGGGAGGAAGGGCATTAACCTAATACGTTGGTGTCTTGACGTTACCGACAGAATAAGCACCGGCTAACTCTGTGCCAGCAGCCGCGGTAATACAGAGGGTGCAAGCGTTAATCGGAATTACTGGGCGTAAAGCGCGCGTAGGTGGTTTGTTAAGTTGGATGTGAAATCCCCGGGCTCAACCTGGGAACTGCATTCAAAACTGACAAGCTAGAGTATGGTAGAGGGTGGTGGAATTTCCTGTGTAGCGGTGAAATGCGTAGATATAGGAAGGAACACCAGTGGCGAAGGCGACCACCTGGACTGATACTGACACTGAGGTGCGAAAGCGTGGGGAGCAAACAGGATTAGATACCCTGGTAGTCCACGCCGTAAACGATGTCAACTAGCCGTTGGGAGCCTTGAGCTCTTAGTGGCGCAGCTAACGCATTAAGTTGACCGCCTGGGGAGTACGGCCGCAAGGTTAAAACTCAAATGAATTGACGGGGGCCCGCACAAGCGGTGGAGCATGTGGTTTAATTCGAAGCAACGCGAAGAACCTTACCAGGCCTTGACATCCAATGAATCTGCTAGAGATAGCGGAGTGCCTTCGGGAACATTGAGACAGGTGCTGCATGGCTGTCGTCAGCTCGTGTCGTGAGATGTTGGGTTAAGTCCCGTAACGAGCGCAACCCTTGTCCTTAGTTACCAGCACGTTAAGGTGGGCACTCTAAGGAGACTGCCGGTGACAAACCGGAGGAAGGTGGGGATGACGTCAAGTCATCATGGCCCTTACGGCCTGGGCTACACACGTGCTACAATGGTCGGTACAGAGGGTTGCCAAGCCGCGAGGTGGAGCTAATCCCAGAAAACCGATCGTAGTCCGGATCGCAGTCTGCAACTCGACTGCGTGAAGTCGGAATCGCTAGTAATCGCGAATCAGAATGTCGCGGTGAATACGTTCCCGGGCCTTGTACACACCGCCCGTCACACCATGGGAGTGGGTTGCACCAGAAGTAGCTAGTCTAACCTTCGGGAGGACGGTTACCACGGTGTGATTCATGACTGGGGTGAAGTCGTAACAAGGTAGCCGTAGGGGAACCTGCGGCTGGATCACCTCCTTAATCGACGACATCAGCTGCTCCATAAGTTCCCACACGAATTGCTTGATTCATTGAAGAAGACGATAAGAAGCAGCCCGAAATTGGGTCTGTAGCTCAGTTGGTTAGAGCGCACCCCTGATAAGGGTGAGGTCGGCAGTTCGAATCTGCCCAGACCCACCAATTTTGTGTGGGAACCTGTAGAAATACGGGGCCATAGCTCAGCTGGGAGAGCGCCTGCCTTGCACGCAGGAGGTCAACGGTTCGATCCCGTTTGGCTCCACCACTACTGCTTCTGTTTGTTGAAAGCTTAGAAATGAGCATTCCATCGTGATGATGGTGAATGTTGATTTCTAGTCTTTGGATTAGATCGTTCTTTAAAAATTTGGGTATGTGATAGAAAGATAGACTGAACAACACTTTCACTGGTGTTGGATCAGGCTAAGGTAAAATTTGTGAGTTGCTCTTAATTGAGTATTATCGAATTTTCGGCGAATGTCGTCTTCACAGTATAACCAGATTGCTTGGGGTTATATGGTCAAGTGAAGAAGCGCATACGGTGGATGCCTTGGCAGTCAGAGGCGATGAAAGACGTGGTAGCCTGCGAAAAGCTTCGGGGAGTCGGCAAACAGACTTTGATCCGGAGATGTCTGAATGGGGGAACCCAGCCATCATAAGATGGTTATCTTAAGCTGAATACATAGGCTTAAGAGGCGAACCAGGGGAACTGAAACATCTAAGTACCCTGAGGAAAAGAAATCAACCGAGATTCCCTTAGTAGTGGCGAGCGAACGGGGACTAGCCCTTAAGTGGCTTTGAGATTAGCGGAACGTTCTGGAAAGTGCGGCCATAGTGGGTGATAGCCCTGTACGCGAAAATCTCTTAGTCATGAAATCGAGTAGGACGGAGCACGAGAAACTTTGTCTGAATATGGGGGGACCATCCTCCAAGGCTAAATACTACTGACTGACCGATAGTGAACTAGTACCGTGAGGGAAAGGCGAAAAGAACCCCGGAGAGGGGAGTGAAATAGATCCTGAAACCGTATGCGTACAAGCAGTGGGAGCCCACTTGTTGGGTGACTGCGTACCTTTTGTATAATGGGTCAGCGACTTATTTTCAGTGGCGAGCTTAACCGAATAGGGGAGGCGTAGCGAAAGCGAGTCTTAATAGGGCGTCTAGTCGCTGGGAATAGACCCGAAACCGGGCGATCTATCCATGGGCAGGTTGAAGGTTGGGTAACACTAACTGGAGGACCGAACCGACTACCGTTGAAAAGTTAGCGGATGACCTGTGGATCGGAGTGAAAGGCTAATCAAGCTCGGAGATAGCTGGTTCTCCTCGAAAGCTATTTAGGTAGCGCCTCATGTATCACTGTAGGGGGTAGAGCACTGTTTCGGCTAGGGGGTCATCCCGACTTACCAAACCGATGCAAACTCCGAATACCTACAAGTGCCGAGCATGGGAGACACACGGCGGGTGCTAACGTCCGTCGTGAAAAGGGAAACAACCCAGACCGTCAGCTAAGGTCCCAAAGTTATGGTTAAGTGGGAAACGATGTGGGAAGGCTTAGACAGCTAGGAGGTTGGCTTAGAAGCAGCCACCCTTTAAAGAAAGCGTAATAGCTCACTAGTCGAGTCGGCCTGCGCGGAAGATGTAACGGGGCTCAAACCATACACCGAAGCTACGGGTATCACTTAGGTGATGCGGTAGAGGAGCGTTCTGTAAGCCTGTGAAGGTGAGTTGAGAAGCTTGCTGGAGGTATCAGAAGTGCGAATGCTGACATGAGTAACGACAATGGGTGTGAAAAACACCCACGCCGAAAGACCAAGGTTTCCTGCGCAACGTTAATCGACGCAGGGTTAGTCGGTCCCTAAGGCGAGGCTGAAAAGCGTAGTCGATGGAAAACAGGTTAATATTCCTGTACTTCTGGTTATTGCGATGGAGGGACGGAGAAGGCTAGGCCAGCTTGGCGTTGGTTGTCCAAGTTTAAGGTGGTAGGCTGGAATCTTAGGTAAATCCGGGATTCTAAGGCCGAGAGCTGATGACGAGTTACCCTTTGGGTGACGAAGTGGTTGATGCCATGCTTCCAAGAAAAGCTTCTAAGCTTCAGGTAACCAGGAACCGTACCCCAAACCGACACAGGTGGTTGGGTAGAGAATACCAAGGCGCTTGAGAGAACTCGGGTGAAGGAACTAGGCAAAATGGCACCGTAACTTCGGGAGAAGGTGCGCCGGTGAGGGTGAAGCATTTACTGCGTAAGCCCATGCCGGTCGAAGATACCAGGCCGCTGCGACTGTTTATTAAAAACACAGCACTCTGCAAACACGAAAGTGGACGTATAGGGTGTGACGCCTGCCCGGTGCCGGAAGGTTAATTGATGGGGTTAGCTAACGCGAAGCTCTTGATCGAAGCCCCGGTAAACGGCGGCCGTAACTATAACGGTCCTAAGGTAGCGAAATTCCTTGTCGGGTAAGTTCCGACCTGCACGAATGGCGTAACGATGGCGGCGCTGTCTCCACCCGAGACTCAGTGAAATTGAAATCGCTGTGAAGATGCAGTGTATCCGCGGCTAGACGGAAAGACCCCGTGAACCTTTACTATAGCTTTGCACTGGACTTTGAATTTGCTTGTGTAGGATAGGTGGGAGGCTTTGAAGCGTGGACGCCAGTTCGCGTGGAGCCAACCTTGAAATACCACCCTGGCAACTTTGAGGTTCTAACTCAGGTCCGTTATCCGGATCGAGGACAGTGTATGGTGGGTAGTTTGACTGGGGCGGTCTCCTCCTAAAGAGTAACGGAGGAGTACGAAGGTGCGCTCAGACCGGTCGGAAATCGGTCGTAGAGTATAAAGGCAAAAGCGCGCTTGACTGCGAGACAGACACGTCGAGCAGGTACGAAAGTAGGTCTTAGTGATCCGGTGGTTCTGTATGGAAGGGCCATCGCTCAACGGATAAAAGGTACTCCGGGGATAACAGGCTGATACCGCCCAAGAGTTCATATCGACGGCGGTGTTTGGCACCTCGATGTCGGCTCATCACATCCTGGGGCTGAAGCCGGTCCCAAGGGTATGGCTGTTCGCCATTTAAAGTGGTACGCGAGCTGGGTTTAGAACGTCGTGAGACAGTTCGGTCCCTATCTGCCGTGGACGTTTGAGATTTGAGAGGGGCTGCTCCTAGTACGAGAGGACCGGAGTGGACGAACCTCTGGTGTTCCGGTTGTCACGCCAGTGGCATTGCCGGGTAGCTATGTTCGGAATAGATAACCGCTGAAAGCATCTAAGCGGGAAACTAGCCTCAAGATGAGATCTCACTGGGACCTTGAGTCCCCTGAAGGGCCGTCGAAGACTACGACGTTGATAGGTTGGGTGTGTAAGCGCTGTGAGGCGTTGAGCTAACCAATACTAATTGCCCGTGAGGCTTGACCATATAACACCCAAGCAATTTGCTGTCCTGAAGAGGCACCAGATTGCGGTGTGTGAAGACGAAACGAACCGAAAGTTCGAGATACTCACCAAACACCAAACTATCGCATACCCATTCGCTGGAGCGTAATCCGCAAGGAGAACGACCTGGCTACCGAATTTCTTGACGACCATAGAGCATTGGAACCACCTGATCCCATCCCGAACTCAGCAGTGAAACGATGCATCGCCGATGGTAGTGTGGGGTTTCCCCATGTGAGAGTAGGTCATCGTCAAGATTAAATTCCGAAACCCCTATCTGCGTATGCAGGTAGGGGTTTTGTTTTGCCCGCAGAAAAACTGACCTGTAGGGTTTCTATGCAATGGCGCGGGGCATGGCTATCATGCGGGCCTCATTGTGAGGCGAGACTTGCATGCTGACATTGTTAAAGCTTCTTAAAGATGGCCGATTCCATTCGGGTCAGGCCTTGGGCGTCGCCTTGGGTGTCAGTCGTAGTGCCGTTTGGAAGCAGCTTCAGCATTTAGAAGCTGAGCTGGGATTATCCATTCATAAGGTGCGGGGTCGCGGCTATCAACTGGCTGCGCCATTGACGCTGCTTGATCCTGTCGAGATAAGAGAGCAGGCGCCTTCTTGTGATTGGCCCATCCTGGTTTTCGATTCAATTGATTCTACTAATGCCGAGGCTTTGCGCGCCATAGAGCGGGGGCAGGCGGCACCCTTTCTGGTGCTTGCCGAACGGCAAACTGCGGGGCGCGGGCGGCGTGGACGTAAATGGGCGAGTCCATTTGCGGAAAACATCTATTACAGCCTCGTGCTGCGTATTGAAGGTGGAATGCGTCAGCTGGAAGGCTTGAGTCTTGTTGTTGGGCTCGCCGTCATGCAGGCCCTGCGTGAGCTTGGTATTTCTGGGGCTGGATTGAAGTGGCCCAACGATGTTCTGGTTGGTCAGAAGAAGATCGCCGGGATATTGCTCGAGCTGGTGGGAGACCCTGCTGATGTGTGTCACGTTGTGCTGGGTGTGGGAATTAATGTGAATATGCAGATTACCGATGAGGTAGATCAGCAGTGGACGTCCATGCGGCTAGAGTCGGGCAAGGTGTTTGATCGAAATCACTTGGTCGGGGAATTGGGTGCGATGCTCCAGGCATATCTGTCTCGTCATCAAGCCGACGGATTTTCAGCTATCCAGGCAGAGTGGGAGCAAAATCATCTCTGGCAGGGACGGGCCGTGTCGTTGATCGCAGGTGTTAACCATATAGATGGCGAAGTGCTGGGTATTGATAGTCAGGGTGCTCTGCGCTTGAAGGTGGGTGGTGTGGAAAAAGTCTTTAGTGGTGGTGAGCTCAGTCTGAGGTTGCGTGATGATTCTTGAGCTCGACTGCGGAAACAGTTTTATCAAGTGGCGTGTGCTCGACGCGGATGTTCGGCGGGTGATTGGCGAGGGCGTCGTTGATTCGGATCTCGCTTTGTTGGAGAGCTTGAAAGCGCTCAAGGGTCTCGCTCTCAAGTTTTGCCGGTTGGTCAGTGTCAGGACCGCAGAAGAGACCAGTGCACTGATTTCTCTGCTGACAGAAGCTTTTGGTGTGTCGGTGGTATGTGCAGCGCCATCCCGCGAGATGTCCGGAGTTCGTAATGGCTATGAGGAGTTCGAGCGGTTAGGGCTCGACCGTTGGCTGGCGATGCTTGGGGGATTCCAACTGGCTTCGGGTGCGTGCCTTGTGCTTGATTTTGGTACGGCTGTTACTGCGGACTTCATCTCTAGGGATGGAGAGCACCTCGGAGGATTTATATGCCCGGGAATGCCTCTGATGCGAAACCAATTGCGTACCCACACCCGTAGAATTCGTTATGGCGATCTAGCCGCCGAGCGCGCTCTGGAAAGTCTTGTTCCTGGTCGGACAACTGTCGAAGCTGTCGAGCGGGGATGCTCATTGATGCTGAGAGGCTTTGTCCTGACGCAGCTAGAGTTGGCGCATAGCTATTGGGGAGATGATTTTGCTGTGTTCCTCACTGGAGGAGATGCAGACCTGGTTTCCGAGATCGTGCCTGAGGCCAGGGTGGTTCCTGATCTGGTGTTTGTAGGTTTGGCTATGGCGTGTCCCTTGTCGTGAGGTTTTTATGCGTTGGTTGTTTCTGCTGCTGCTTGTTCTCAATGTGTTCTATTACGTCTGGCACCAGCAAGAGGCTCCTCTGCGTGCGAAGGATGTAACCCCTTTGAATTTATATAGGGGTTCGCAGCAGGATATTCGCTTGTTGAGTGAAACGACTGACGCGGCTCGTGATAAAGGAAAGCCTACCCAGGCAGACGATGGATGCCTCTATCTTGGCGGTTTTACTCGTCAGGAGGCAGCTCAGGCGGTTGAGCGGCGATTGAGCGGCATGGAAATCAAGTTTGAGTCCTTGCTGAGGCCTCCCGCCGACTCTGATGGTTACTGGGTGCGTGTGGCACCAGAAAGCCGGCGTTGGCTGGATGATTCGCAGCTGAAAAACCTTTCTAGAGAATTCAATGAGTTAAAACATAAAATAATGCCGTGCGAGGGGGTTGCACCCGCCGAATAGTTTGCATAGAATGGCGCCCGCTTCGCAGTGAAGACCTTTAACGGTTAACACCGCAAAGTGATGTCAACGCAGCTAACCTCAGGTTTTTAATGAGAAAATGCTTGACAGAAGGCTGGCATGATATAGAATGCCGGCTCGCTTAGGAGGGGTTCCCGAGCGGCCAAAGGGATCAGACTGTAAATCTGACGTCTACGACTTCGAAGGTTCGAATCCTTCCCCCTCCACCATTTTTAGCGAGAGCTGCAAGCTCGCGGGTATAGTTTAGTGGTAGAACCTCAGCCTTCCAAGCTGATGATGCGGGTTCGATTCCCGCTACCCGCTCCAAGTTTGCAGATCCTGCACAGCGTTACGCTCTTGTAGCTCAGTTGGTAGAGCACACCCTTGGTAAGGGTGAGGTCAGCGGTTCAAATCCGCTCAAGAGCTCCATATAACAAGGCAGATATGAAAATATCTGCCTTTGTTTTAATGGCTTGTTTGACCTGCTTAATTCTTCTCCTAGGGGTGGTTTTGATGGCTAAGGAAAAGTTCGAACGTAATAAGCCGCACGTCAACGTTGGTACCATTGGTCACGTCGATCACGGTAAAACAACTCTGACTGCTGCTTTGACTCGCGTCTGCTCCGAGGTTTTCGGTTCGGCAAAGGTTGACTTCGACAAGATCGATAGCGCCCCTGAAGAAAAAGCTCGTGGTATTACCATCAACACCGCTCACGTTGAGTACGATTCGGCTGTGCGTCACTACGCACATGTTGACTGTCCAGGTCACGCTGACTACGTAAAAAACATGATTACCGGTGCTGCTCAGATGGATGGTGCGATTCTGGTTTGCTCGGCCGCTGATGGTCCGATGCCGCAAACCCGTGAGCATATCCTTCTGTCCCGCCAGGTTGGCGTTCCGTACATCGTTGTCTTCCTGAACAAGGCTGACATGGTCGATGATGCTGAGCTGCTGGAGCTGGTTGAGATGGAAGTGCGCGACCTGCTGAGCGCTTATGATTTCCCAGGTGATGACACTCCGATCATCATTGGTTCGGCGCTGATGGCGCTGAATGGTCAAGACGACAACGAGATGGGCACTACTGCTGTCAAGAAGTTGGTCGAGACTCTGGATAGCTACATTCCGCAGCCTGAGCGTGCTATTGATAAGCCGTTCCTGATGCCGATCGAGGATGTTTTCTCGATCTCCGGTCGCGGTACTGTTGTGACTGGTCGTGTTGAGCGTGGCATTGTCCGCATTCAGGAAGAGGTTGAGATTGTTGGTCTTCGTGACACTGTCAAAACTACTTGCACTGGTGTTGAGATGTTCCGCAAGCTGCTCGACGAAGGTCGTGCTGGCGAGAACTGCGGCGTATTGCTGCGTGGTACCAAGCGTGATGATGTTGAGCGTGGCCAGGTTCTGGTTAAGCCGGGCACTGTCAAGCCGCATACCAAGTTCACTGCTGAAGTTTACGTTTTGAGCAAGGAAGAGGGTGGTCGTCATACGCCATTCTTCAAAGGCTACCGTCCACAGTTCTACTTCCGGACCACCGACGTGACCGGTAACTGCGAACTGCCGGAAGGCGTTGAAATGGTGATGCCAGGTGATAACGTCCAAATGACGGTCACTCTGATCAAAACCATCGCAATGGAAGATGGTCTGCGTTTCGCCATTCGTGAAGGCGGTCGTACCGTCGGCGCTGGTGTCGTTGCTAAGGTTATCGAGTAAATTGTTGTAATGTCTTTTTCGGGCCGGCATAATGGTCGGCCTGATTTTGTTTTAGGTCAGTAGCTCAATTGGCAGAGCGACGGTCTCCAAAACCGTAGGTTGGGGGTTCGATTCCCTCCTGACCTGCCAGATTCACTTGGTGTGTCTGGCTTTCTTTTAACAGGATCTTCATAGATGACTCCTAAAGCTGAAGCTCAAGGCTCTCGCTTCGATCTGCTCAAGTGGCTAGTAGTAGTTGCTTTGGTGGTTGTTGGCGTTGTTGGCAATCAGTATTACTCTGCTTCGCCGATCCTGTACCGCGTACTTGCTTTGCTCGCCATTGCTGCTGTAGCTGCCTTTGTAGGCCTGCAGACGGTCAAGGGCAAGTCTTTCTTTGTACTGGTTAAGGAAGCTCGCACCGAGATTCGTAAAGTCGTATGGCCAACTCGCCAAGAAACCACGCAGACCACGTTGATTGTTGTGGCTGTTGTTCTGGTTATGGCGTTGCTGTTGTGGGGGCTTGATTCCCTGCTCGGCTGGCTTGTTTCCTTGATTGTCGGCTAAGGGTGTCCCGTGGCTAAGCGTTGGTACGTTGTGCATGCTTACTCCGGTTACGAGAAGCATGTCATGCGCTCGTTGGTAGAGCGCGTAAAGCTGGCTGGCATGGAAGATGGCTTCGGCGAAATTCTGGTTCCCACTGAAGAAGTGGTTGAAATGCGTAATGGCCAGAAACGCAAAAGCGAGCGCAAGTTCTTCCCAGGTTATGTGCTGGTTCAGATGGATATGAATGAGGGTACTTGGCACTTGGTCAAAGATACTCCTCGGGTGATGGGCTTTATCGGCGGTACTGCGGATAAACCTGCACCTATTACTGATAAAGAGGCAGAAGCGATTCTGCGTCGCGTTGCTGATGGTAGCGACAAGCCGAAGCCGAAGACGTTGTTCGAGCCAGGTGAGTCGGTGCGTGTCAATGACGGTCCGTTTGCCGACTTTACCGGCACGGTCGAAGAAGTTAACTACGAGAAGAGCCGGATCCAAGTGGCAGTGCTCATTTTCGGTCGCTCTACTCCGGTAGAGCTAGAGTTCAGCCAGGTCGAAAAGGTCTAGCTGAGCAAGCATCCCAACCCCGCAGCCCTAGGCTGTGGGGTTTTGTCGTCACTGGGATAAACGCGCAAGTAACCGGGGAGCCTTTCGAGGCGTTCGAACCCGTAATTGGAGTGCCTCATGGCCAAGAAGATTACCGCTTACATCAAGCTGCAAGTGAAGGCCGCTCAGGCTAACCCAAGCCCACCTGTTGGTCCTGCTCTGGGTCAGCACGGCGTGAACATCATGGAATTCTGCAAGGCTTTCAACGCCCGTACTCAGGGTATTGAACCAGGTCTGCCGACTCCAGTGATCATCACTGTCTACAGCGACCGTAGCTTCACTTTCGAAACCAAATCCACGCCTGCTTCGGTTCTGCTGAAGAAAGCTGCTGGTCTGACTAGCGGTTCCGCTCGTCCGAACACAGTTAAGGTTGGCACCGTTACCCGTGCTCAGCTGGAAGAAATCGCGAAAACCAAAAACGCGGATCTGACTGCAGCTGATATGGACGCGGCCGTGCGTACTATCGCCGGTTCTGCTCGTAGCATGGGCCTTAACGTGGAGGGTGTGTAATGGCTAAGTTGACCAAGCGTCAAAAGGCTATCGCCGGCAAAATCGAAGCAGGCAAGTCCTACAACTTTGTAGACGCTGCTGCTCTGCTGGCTGAGCTGTCGACCGTCAAGTTCAGCGAGTCGTTCGACGTTGCTGTAAACTTGGGCGTTGACCCGCGTAAATCCGACCAGGTCGTTCGTAGCGCTACTGTGCTGCCACACGGCACTGGCAAGACCGTTCGCGTTGCTGTGTTCACCCAAGGTCCAGCTGCTGAGGCCGCTTTGGCTGCCGGCGCTGACCGTGTAGGTATGGACGATCTGGCTGCCGAAATGAAAGGCGGCGACCTGAACTATGACGTAGTTATCGCATCCCCGGATGCAATGCGCGTTGTTGGTCAGTTGGGTCAGATCCTGGGCCCACGTGGCCTGATGCCTAACCCTAAAGTCGGCACCGTAACGCCAGACGTAGCTACCGCGGTTAAGAACGCCAAGGCTGGTCAGGTTCGTTATCGCACCGACAAAAACGGCATCATCCACACCTCCGTTGGCAAGGTTGGCTTCGACGCCGTCAAGCTGAAGGAAAACGTTGAAGCCCTGATCGCTGATCTGAAGCGTATCAAGCCTGCTTCCTCGAAAGGTATTTACGTCAAGCGCGTTACCCTGAGCACCACCATGGGTCCAGGCCTGGTCATCGACCAAGGTTCGCTCGACGCGTAAGACACAGGTTGGCGCAAGCGATTGCGTCAATTGAAAGATTGGGGTCCCTGCCTGGCGGGGGCTATCCAAGACCGTAGGCGGCGCAAGCCTTAAACCCCAAGCCTACGCAGATGGTGCTCCCGGTTCCTTACCGAATCAGACACCAAAACGACATCTGGCCTCGGTTGGATGAAACGGTAACAAGCAGGAGTTTTTCCCGTGGCAATTAAACTTGAAGACAAGAAGGCCATCGTCGCTGAAGTCAACAAGGCTGCCCAAGTTGCTCTGTCCGCTGTCGTGGCTGATGCCCGTGGCGTAACAGTAGGCGCTATGACCGGACTCCGTAAAGAGGCTCGTGAAGCTGGCGTTTACGTACGTGTTGTACGTAACACCCTGCTCAAGCGCGCCGTTGCTGGCACTCAATATGACGTGCTCAACGACGTGTTCACCGGCCCGACCTTGATTGCATTCTCCAAAGATCATCCGGGCGCTGCTGCTCGTATCTTCAAAGAGTTCGCAAAAGGTCAGGATAAGTTCGAGATCAAGGCAGCTGCGTTCGAGGGCAAGTTCCTCGCAGCTAATCAGATCGACGTACTGGCAAGCCTGCCGACCCGTGACGAAGCAATTTCTCAGCTGATGAGCGTGATTCAAGGCGCAACCAGCAAATTGGCTCGTACTCTGGCGGCTCTTCGCGACCAGAAAGAAGCTGCCGCAGCCTAAGGCTGAGCGACTCCTTTCAGCGTTTATTGTTTATTTCGATGGCCGCGTAGGCTGTCACCCCAATACAGGAATTTATAGTCATGTCTCTGACTAACGACCAAATCATCGAAGCAATCGGCGAAAAATCCGTTCTGGAAATCGTTGAGCTGATCAAGGCCATGGAAGAGAAGTTCGGCGTTTCCGCTGCCGCTGCTTCCGCTGGTCCAGCTGCTGTCGCTGCCGTTGTTGAAGAACAAACTGAATTCAACGTCATGCTGCTGGAAGCTGGCGAGAAGAAAGTTAACGTGATCAAGGCAGTACGTGAACTGACCGGTCTGGGCCTGAAAGAAGCCAAGGCTGTAGTTGACGGCGCTCCTGGCGTTGTTCTGGAAGCTGTTTCGAAAGACGCAGCTGACAAAGCAAAAGCCACTCTGGAAGAAGCAGGCGCTAAAGTCGAGCTGAAGTAAGCATCGACTTTGCGTCTCCAGCCCGAGCGTTAAGCGAAAGGCTGATGGCTGGTGGCTCTTGCCACCGGCCTTTTTCCGTTATTGGCAGCCGACTGGGTCGGTGCTGATAACGAGCTGTAACCACCCGATGCGGTGGCGCAAACCATGGGGTTTGCACGATTTTCTGGCTGCTCCCGTCGGGAGGGGCCAAACAAGCAGGTGACCAAGCTGGGGAACGCTGATGGCTTACTCATATACTGAGAAAAAACGTATCCGCAAGGACTTTAGCAAGTTGCCGGACGTCATGGATGTGCCGTACCTCCTGGCCATCCAGCTGGATTCGTATCGTGAATTCTTGCAAGCGGGAGCGACTAAAGATCAGTTCCGCGACGTGGGCCTGCATGCGGCCTTCAAATCCGTTTTCCCGATCATCAGCTACTCCGGCAATGCTGCGCTGGAGTACGTCGGTTATCGCCTGGGCGAACCGGCATTTGATGTCAAAGAATGCGTATTGCGCGGTGTAACTTATGCCGTACCTTTGCGGGTAAAAGTGCGCCTGATCATTTTCGACAAAGAATCGTCGAACAAAGCGATCAAGGACATTAAAGAGCAAGAAGTCTACATGGGTGAAATCCCCCTGATGACTGAGAACGGTACCTTCGTAATCAACGGTACCGAGCGTGTAATCGTTTCCCAGCTGCACCGTTCCCCGGGCGTGTTCTTCGACCACGACCGTGGCAAGACGCACAGCTCCGGCAAACTGTTGTACTCGGCGCGTATCATTCCTTACCGCGGTTCGTGGCTGGACTTCGAGTTCGACCCGAAAGACTGCGTATTCGTGCGTATCGACCGTCGTCGCAAGCTGCCTGCATCGGTACTGCTGCGCGCGCTCGGCTATACCACCGAAGAAGTGCTGGACGCTTTCTACACCACCAACGTTTTCCACCTGAGCGGCGAAACCCTCAGTCTGGAACTGATTGCTTCGCGTCTGCGTGGTGAAATCGCTGTTCTTGATATTCAGGACGAGAAGGGCAAGGTCATCGTTGAGGCTGGTCGTCGTATTACTGCGCGCCACATCAACCAGATCGAAAAAGCCGGTCTCAAGACCCTGGAAGTGCCTCTGGACTACGTCCTGGGTCGCACTACCGCCAAGGCCATCGTGCATCCGGCAACCGGCGAAATCCTGGCTGAGTGCAACACCGAGCTGAACACCGAGATCCTGGCAAAAATCGCCAAGGCCCAGGTTGTTCGCATCGAAACTCTGTACACCAACGATATCGACTGCGGTCCGTTCGTCTCCGACACGCTGAAGATCGACTCCACCAGCAACCAATTGGAAGCGCTGGTCGAGATCTATCGCATGATGCGTCCAGGCGAGCCGCCAACCAAAGACGCTGCCGAGACTCTGTTCAACAACCTGTTCTTCAGCCCTGAGCGCTATGACCTGTCTGCGGTCGGCCGGATGAAGTTCAACCGTCGTATCGGTCGTACCGAGATCGAAGGTTCGGGCGTGTTGTGCAAGGAAGACATCGTTGCGGTGCTGAAGACTCTGGTCGACATCCGTAACGGCAAAGGCATCGTCGATGACATCGACCACTTGGGTAACCGTCGTGTTCGCTGCGTAGGCGAAATGGCCGAGAACCAGTTCCGCGTTGGCCTGGTACGTGTTGAGCGTGCGGTCAAAGAACGTCTGTCGATGGCTGAAAGCGAAGGCCTGATGCCGCAAGACCTGATCAACGCCAAGCCAGTGGCTGCGGCGGTGAAAGAGTTCTTCGGTTCCAGCCAGCTTTCCCAGTTCATGGACCAGAACAACCCGCTGTCCGAGATCACCCACAAGCGTCGTGTTTCTGCACTCGGCCCTGGCGGTTTGACTCGTGAGCGTGCTGGCTTTGAAGTTCGTGACGTACACCCGACTCACTACGGTCGTGTATGCCCGATTGAAACGCCGGAAGGTCCGAACATCGGTCTGATCAACTCCCTGGCCGCTTATGCGCGCACCAACCAGTACGGCTTCCTCGAGAGCCCGTACCGTGTGGTGAAAGACGCTCTGGTCACCGACGAGATCGTGTTCCTGTCCGCCATCGAAGAAGCTGATCACGTGATCGCTCAGGCTTCGGCCACGATGAACGACAAGAAAATGCTGATCGACGAGCTGGTAGCTGTTCGTCACTTGAACGAGTTCACCGTCAAGGCGCCGGAAGACGTCACCTTGATGGACGTTTCTCCGAAGCAGGTAGTTTCGGTTGCAGCGTCGCTGATCCCGTTCCTCGAGCACGATGACGCCAACCGTGCGTTGATGGGTTCGAACATGCAGCGTCAAGCTGTACCAACCCTGCGCGCTGACAAGCCGCTGGTCGGTACTGGCATGGAGCGTAACGTAGCTCGTGACTCCGGCGTTTGCGTCGTGGCTCGTCGTGGTGGCGTTATCGATTCCGTCGACGCCAGCCGTATCGTGGTTCGTGTTGCTGATGATGAAGTTGAAACCGGTGAAGCTGGTGTCGACATCTACAACCTGACCAAATACACCCGCTCCAACCAGAACACCTGCATCAACCAGCGTCCGCTGGTGCGTAAAGGTGATCGGGTTCAGCGTAGCGACATCATGGCTGACGGCCCGTCCACCGACATGGGTGAACTGGCGCTGGGTCAGAACATGCGCATCGCGTTCATGGCCTGGAACGGTTACAACTTCGAAGACTCCATCTGCCTGTCGGAACGAGTTGTTCAAGAAGACCGCTTTACCACGATCCACATTCAGGAACTGACCTGTGTGGCACGTGACACCAAGCTTGGGCCAGAGGAAATCACTGCAGACATCCCGAACGTGGGTGAAGCTGCACTGAACAAGCTGGACGAAGCCGGTATCGTTTACGTAGGTGCTGAAGTTGGCGCAGGCGACATCCTGGTTGGTAAGGTCACTCCGAAGGGCGAGACCCAGCTGACTCCGGAAGAAAAACTGCTGCGTGCCATCTTCGGTGAAAAAGCCAGCGACGTTAAAGACACCTCCCTGCGCGTGCCTACCGGCACCAAGGGTACCGTCATCGACGTACAGGTCTTCACCCGCGACGGCGTTGAGCGTGATGCTCGTGCACTGTCGATCGAGAAGACTCAACTCGACGAGATCCGCAAGGACCTGAACGAAGAGTTCCGTATCGTTGAAGGCGCAACTTTCGAACGTCTGCGTTCCGCTCTGGTCGGCCGCAAAGCCGAAGGCGGCGCCGGTCTGAAGAAAGGTCAGGAAATCACCGACGAAGTTCTCGACGGTCTTGAGCATGGTCAGTGGTTCAAACTGCGCATGGCTGAAGATGCTCTGAACGAGCAGCTCGAGAAGGCTCAGGCCTACATCGTTGATCGCCGCCGTCTGCTGGACGACAAGTTCGAAGACAAGAAGCGCAAACTGCAGCAGGGCGATGACCTGGCTCCAGGCGTGCTGAAAATCGTCAAGGTTTACCTGGCAATCCGTCGCCGCATCCAGCCGGGCGACAAGATGGCCGGTCGTCACGGTAACAAAGGTGTGGTCTCCGTGATCATGCCGGTTGAAGACATGCCGCACGATGCCAATGGCACCCCGGTCGACGTCGTCCTCAACCCGTTGGGCGTACCTTCGCGTATGAACGTTGGTCAGATCCTTGAAACCCACCTGGGCCTCGCGGCTAAAGGCTTGGGCGAGAAGATCAACCGGATGATCGAAGAGCAGCGCAAAGTCGCTGAGCTTCGTAAATTCCTGGACGAGATCTACAACCAGATCGGCGGTCGTAACGAAGATCTGGATAGCTTCTCCGACCAGGAAATCCTGGATCTGGCGAAGAACCTGCGTGGCGGCGTTCCAATGGCCACTCCAGTGTTCGACGGCGCCAAGGAAAGCGAAATTAAGGCCATGCTGAAACTGGCAGACCTGCCAGAAAGCGGCCAGATGCAGCTGACCGACGGCCGTACCGGCAACAAGTTCGAGCGCCCGGTTACTGTTGGCTACATGTACATGCTGAAGCTGAACCACTTGGTAGACGACAAGATGCACGCTCGTTCTACCGGTTCGTACAGCCTGGTTACTCAGCAGCCGCTGGGTGGTAAGGCGCAGTTCGGTGGTCAGCGTTTCGGGGAGATGGAGGTCTGGGCACTGGAAGCATACGGTGCTGCTTACACTCTGCAAGAAATGCTCACAGTGAAGTCGGACGATGTGAACGGCCGTACCAAGATGTACAAAAACATCGTGGATGGCGATCACCGTATGGAGCCGGGCATGCCCGAGTCCTTCAACGTGTTGATCAAGGAAATTCGTTCCCTCGGCATCGATATCGATCTGGAAACCGAATAACACGTGACGCGAATCGAGAGCGGGGCAGGATTGCCCGCTCTCTGCTCCGCCAGGAGGAAAGGCCTTGAAAGACCTACTGAATTTGCTGAAAAACCAGGGTCAAGTCGAAGAGTTCGACGCCATCCGTATTGGATTGGCATCGCCTGAGATGATCCGTTCGTGGTCGTTCGGTGAAGTTAAAAAGCCGGAAACCATCAACTACCGTACGTTCAAACCTGAGCGTGACGGCCTGTTCTGCGCCAAGATCTTTGGCCCGGTAAAGGATTACGAGTGCCTGTGCGGTAAGTACAAGCGCTTGAAGCACCGCGGTGTGATCTGCGAGAAGTGCGGCGTTGAAGTCGCGCTGGCCAAAGTTCGTCGTGAGCGCATGGCGCACATCGAACTGGCCTCGCCAGTTGCCCACATCTGGTTCCTGAAATCGCTGCCGTCGCGTATCGGCTTGCTGATGGACATGACCCTGCGTGATATCGAACGCGTTCTCTACTTCGAGAGCTATGTCGTTATCGATCCAGGCATGACCACCCTTGAAAAAGGTCAGCTGCTCAACGATGAGCAGTACTTCGAAGCGCTGGAAGAGTTTGGCGACGATTTCGATGCCCGTATGGGTGCCGAGGCTGTCCGTGAACTGCTGCACGCTATCGACCTGGAACACGAGATTGGCCGTCTGCGTGAAGAAATTCCGCAAACCAACTCCGAAACCAAAATCAAGAAGCTGTCCAAGCGTCTGAAGTTGATGGAAGCCTTCCAGGGTTCCGGCAACCTTCCAGAATGGATGGTGCTGACCGTTCTGCCGGTTCTGCCGCCAGATCTGCGTCCACTGGTCCCGCTGGATGGCGGTCGCTTCGCGACTTCCGACCTCAACGATCTGTATCGTCGAGTGATCAACCGTAACAACCGCTTGAAGCGCCTGCTTGATCTGTCCGCTCCGGACATCATCGTGCGCAACGAAAAGCGTATGTTGCAGGAAGCTGTCGACGCACTGCTCGATAACGGTCGTCGTGGCCGCGCTATCACCGGTTCCAACAAGCGTCCTCTGAAATCCCTGGCTGACATGATCAAGGGTAAACAAGGTCGTTTCCGTCAGAACTTGCTCGGTAAGCGTGTTGACTACTCCGGTCGTTCGGTAATTACCGTAGGTCCGACCCTGCGTCTGCACCAGTGCGGTCTGCCGAAGAAGATGGCTCTCGAGCTGTTCAAGCCGTTCATTTTCGGCAAGCTGGAAATGCGTGGTCTCGCGACCACCATCAAAGCTGCCAAGAAGATGGTCGAGCGCGAGCTGCCAGAGGTTTGGGACGTTCTCGCTGAAGTGATCCGTGAACACCCGGTTCTCCTCAACCGTGCACCGACCCTTCACCGTCTGGGTATCCAGGCGTTTGAACCGGTACTGATCGAAGGTAAGGCTATCCAGCTGCACCCGTTGGTCTGTGCTGCGTACAACGCCGACTTCGACGGCGACCAAATGGCCGTGCACGTACCGCTGACACTGGAAGCCCAGTTGGAAGCGCGTGCGTTGATGATGTCGACCAACAACATTCTGTCGCCAGCCAACGGTGAGCCAATCATCGTTCCGTCGCAGGACGTTGTATTGGGTCTGTACTACATGACTCGTGAAGCGATCAACGCCAAGGGCGAAGGTCGTGTGTTTGCGGATCTGCAAGAAGTTGACCGTGTGTTCCGTGCCGGCGAAGCCGCACTGCACGCTAAAGTCAAAGTGCGGATCAACGAAACCGTCAACGACCGTGATGGCGGCAGCGTGAGCGGCACTCGTATCGTCGACACCACTGTCGGCCGTGCGCTGTTGTTCCAGGTTGTTCCACCTGGCCTGTCGTACGACGTCGTCAACCAGCCGATGAAGAAAAAGGCGATCTCCAAGCTGATCAACCAGTGCTACCGCGTGGTTGGTTTGAAAGAGACCGTGATCTTCGCTGACCAGTTGATGTACACCGGTTTTGCCTATTCGACCATTTCCGGCGTTTCCATCGGTGTTAACGACTTCGTTATCCCGGATGAAAAAGCCCGCATCATCAATGCTGCTACTGATGAAGTGAAAGAGATCGAAAGTCAGTACGCCTCCGGCCTGGTAACCCAGGGCGAGAAGTACAACAAAGTGATCGACCTTTGGTCCAAGGCGAACGACGAAGTTTCCAAGGCGATGATGGCCAACCTCTCGAAAGAGAAAGTCATCGACCGCCATGGCGTCGAAGTCGACCAGGAATCCTTCAACTCGATGTACATGATGGCCGACTCGGGCGCACGGGGTTCTGCTGCGCAGATCCGTCAGCTCGCCGGTATGCGTGGCCTGATGGCCAAGCCGGATGGTTCCATCATCGAAACGCCGATTACTGCGAACTTCCGTGAAGGTTTGAGCGTACTTCAGTACTTCATCTCCACTCACGGTGCTCGTAAAGGTTTGGCGGATACCGCGTTGAAAACTGCGAACTCCGGTTACCTGACTCGTCGTCTGGTAGACGTGGCGCAGGATCTGGTTGTGACCGAGATCGATTGCGGCACCGAGCATGGCCTGGTAATGACTCCGCACATTGAAGGCGGTGACGTTGTTGAGCCGCTGGGTGAGCGCGTATTGGGTCGTGTTATTGCCCGTGACGTGTTCAAGCCAGGTACCGAAGAAATCATCGTTCCTGCCGGCACGCTGGTAGACGAGAAGTGGGTTGAGTTCATCGAGCTGAACAGCATCGATGAAGTGATCGTGCGTTCGCCGATCAGCTGCGAAACCCGCTATGGCATTTGCGCCAAGTGCTACGGCCGTGACTTGGCTCGTGGTCACCAGGTGAACATCGGTGAAGCGGTCGGCGTTATCGCTGCCCAGTCCATCGGTGAACCGGGTACCCAGCTGACCATGCGTACGTTCCACATCGGTGGTGCCGCTAGCCGGACCTCCGCTGCGGACAGCGTCCAGGTGAAGAATGGCGGTACCGTTCGTCTGCACAATTTGAAGCACGTGGAGCGAGTGGATGGTTGCCTGGTTGCTGTGTCCCGTTCCGGTGAGCTGGCAATCGCGGATGACTTCGGTCGTGAGCGCGAGCGTTACAAGCTGCCGTACGGTGCTGTGATTTCGGTTAAAGAAGGTGACAAGGTCGACGCTGGCGCAATCGTGGCCAAGTGGGATCCGCACACTCACCCAATCGTTACCGAAATGAAAGGTACCGTGACCTACGTGGGCATGGAAGAAGGCATCACGATCAAGCGTCAGACTGACGAATTGACCGGTATGACCAACATTGAAGTACTCGACGCCAAAGACCGTCCAGCTGCCGGTAAAGATATCCGTCCTGCTGTGAAGATGGTTGATGACAACGGCAAGGATCTCTTGCTGCCGGGTACCGACGTAATTGCTCAGTACTTCCTGCCTGCTAACGCCCTGGTTGGTGTAGCGGACGGTGCGAAGATTGCGATCGGTGACGTTATCGCTCGTATCCCGCAAGAGACTTCGAAGACCCGTGACATCACCGGTGGTCTGCCACGTGTTGCCGACTTGTTCGAAGCACGTCGTCCGAAAGAAGCCTCGATTCTGGCTGAAGTCAGCGGCACCATCGCGTTCGGTAAAGAGACCAAAGGCAAGCGCCGTCTGGTTATCACCCCGAACGACGGTACCGATCCGTACGAAGAGCTGATTCCTAAGTGGCGTCACCTGAACGTCTTCGAAGGCGAACAGGTAAACCGCGGCGAAGTTATCTCCGACGGCCCGAGCGATCCACACGACATCCTGCGTCTGCTGGGTGTGAGTGCGCTGGCCAAGTACATCGTGAACGAGATCCAGGACGTTTATCGTCTGCAAGGCGTGAAGATCAACGATAAGCACATCGAGACCATCCTGCGTCAGATGTTGCGTAAGGTTGAAATCGCTGAATCCGGCGACTCGACTTTCATCAAGGGCGACCAGATGGAGTTGACTCACGTTCTGGTAGAGAACGAGCGTTTGGCTGGCGACGAGAAATTCGTTTCCAAGTTCACTCGCGTGCTGCTGGGTATCACCAAGGCGTCGTTGTCCACCGAATCGTTCATCTCGGCGGCTTCCTTCCAGGAAACCACTCGCGTACTGACCGAAGCGGCGGTAACCGGCAAGCGCGATTACCTGCGCGGCCTGAAAGAAAACGTGGTCGTGGGTCGTCTGATCCCGGCTGGTACCGGTCTGGCTTATCACAGCGAGCGCAAACGCCGCCGTGATGCTGACAAACCGTTGCGCGTAAGCGCCAGTGAAGTGGAAGCTGCACTGACCGAAGCGCTGAACTCGAGCGGTAACTGAGTTCTGCGGTAAATGAGCGTAAGGCCCTGGCCATTCCGTTCATCGAATCGAGACAATTTGTCGAGGTTGGATGAGTGAGGAGGTCGGGGCCTTGCCTTGACTGGGGGCAAGATCCTCTTTAGACTCTTGTACCCCTAAATTTGGCGGGAATTCGTTCCTGCCATTTTGCTTTTCTTGCAAGACAATAGCGTCGCAAGACAACAGTGGAGCTAGTAGATGGCAACTATCAACCAGCTGGTACGTCAGCCGCGTAAGCGTATCGTCGAGAAATCCGACGTGCCTGCGCTGCAGAACTGCCCGCAACGTCGTGGCGTATGCACCCGTGTGTATACCACCACGCCGAAAAAACCTAACTCGGCACTGCGTAAAGTATGCCGTGTGCGTCTGACCAACGGTTTCGAGGTTTCCTCGTACATCGGCGGTGAAGGCCACAACCTGCAAGAGCACAGCGTGGTACTGATCCGCGGCGGTCGTGTAAAAGACTTGCCAGGTGTTCGTTACCACACCGTACGCGGTTCTTTGGATACTTCCGGCGTTAAAGGTCGTAACCAGGGTCGCTCGAAGTACGGTACCAAGAAGCCTAAGTAGTAGTGGCTTTTTGTAAAAACTGATTTTCTATTTTTCTGAGTCGATAAGAGTAAGGTCGGAGGCGTCCCGAAAGGGCACCGATTCCGAGCGAACCTGAAGACCGTTTGAGGGCTTATCCATGCCAAGAAGACGCGTAGCAGCCAAGCGCGAAGTGCTTGACGATCCAAAATACGGAAGCCAAATCCTGGCCAAGTTCATGAACCACGTTATGGAAAGCGGCAAGAAAGCCGTTGCCGAGCGTATCGTTTATGGCGCGCTGGAGAAGGTTAAAGAACGCAAGAACAGCGACCCCCTGGAAATCTTCGAGAAAGCTCTCGACGCCATCGCTCCGCTGGTCGAAGTAAAGTCGCGCCGTGTAGGCGGTGCTACTTACCAGGTTCCGGTTGAAGTTCGTCCGTCCCGTCGTAACGCCCTGGCAATGCGCTGGTTGGTAGACTTCGCCCGTAAGCGCGGCGAGAAGTCTATGGCTCTGCGTTTGGCTGGCGAACTGTTGGACGCTGCCGAAGGTAAAGGTGCTGCAGTTAAGAAGCGTGAAGACGTGCACCGTATGGCTGAAGCCAACAAGGCTTTCTCGCACTACCGCTTCTAATTTTAGCGTCACTAATTTTGCGAGGGCTTTATGGCTCGTACTACACCGATTAATCGCTACCGTAACATTGGTATCGTTGCTCACGTGGATGCTGGTAAAACCACCACCACCGAGCGCGTCCTTTTTTACACTGGCAAAAGTCACAAGATGGGCGAGGTGCATGACGGCGCCGCGACCACAGACTGGATGGTGCAGGAGCAGGAGCGTGGTATTACCATTACTTCTGCTGCTATTACCGCCTTCTGGCAGGGTTCCGAGAAGCAGCACAAGGACCAATACCGCTTTAACGTTATTGATACCCCGGGCCACGTTGACTTCACTATTGAAGTTGAACGTTCCCTGCGTGTACTCGATGGCGCGGTCGTTGTGTTCTGCGGCACCTCGGGCGTTGAGCCTCAGTCGGAAACCGTATGGCGTCAAGCCAACAAATACGGCGTTCCACGTCTTGTTTACGTAAACAAGATGGACCGTGCTGGTGCGAACTTCCTGCGCGTGATCGGTCAGATCAAGCAGCGTCTGGGTCACACCCCGGTGCCAATCCAGTTGGCTATCGGTTCCGAAGACAACTTCCAGGGTCAGATCGATCTGATGGCTATGGAAGCTGTTTACTGGAATGACGCTGACAAAGGCATGGTTCCAGTTCGCAAGCCTATCCCTGCTGAACTGCAGGAACTGGCTGACGAATGGCGCGGCAACATGGTTGAAGCTGCGGCTGAAGCCAGCGAAGAGCTGATGAACAAGTACCTCGAAGGTGAAGAACTCACCAACGAGGAAATCAAGGCTGCTCTGCGTCAGCGTACTATCGCTGGTGAGATCGTCTTGGCTGTTTGCGGTTCTTCCTTCAAGAACAAGGGTGTTCCCCTGGTTCTCGACGCCGTTATCGACTACCTGCCTGCTCCAAGCGACATTCCTGCCATCAAGGGTACTGACCCTGATGACGAGACCCAGGAAATGGAGCGTCACGCAGACGACAGCGAGCCGTTCTCGGCTCTGGCGTTCAAGATCGCTACCGACCCATTCGTGGGTACCTTGACCTTTGTTCGAGTTTACTCGGGCGTGTTGGCCTCCGGCGACGGCGTGATCAACTCGGTTAAAGGCAAGAAAGAGCGTGTGGGTCGTATGGTGCAAATGCACGCAAACGCCCGTGAAGAAATCAAGGAAGTACGCGCTGGTGACATCGCGGCCTTGATCGGCATGAAGGACGTCACCACTGGTGAAACTTTGTGCAACGCTGACAAGCCAATCATCCTGGTTCGCATGGACTTCCCGGAGCCGGTTATTTCGGTTGCCGTAGAGCCTAAGACCAAGGACGACCAGGAAAAAATGGGTATCGCTCTGGGCAAGCTTGCTCAGGAAGATCCATCTTTCCGCGTCAAGACTGATGAAGAGACTGGTCAAACGATCATCTCCGGCATGGGCGAGTTGCACCTGGACATCCTGGTTGACCGGATGCGCCGTGAGTTCAACGTCGAAGCCAACATCGGTAAGCCTCAAGTTTCGTACCGTGAGCGCATCACGAAGAGCTGCGAAATTGAAGGCAAGTTCGTTCGCCAATCCGGCGGTCGTGGCCAGTTCGGTCACTGCTGGATTCGTTTTGCTCCTGCTGACGAAGGTCAGGAAGGTCTGCAATTCCTGAACGAAGTAGTGGGTGGTGTGGTTCCTAAGGAATACATCCCGGCTATCCAGAAGGGTATCGAAGAGCAGATGAAGAACGGCGTTGTTGCCGGCTATCCGCTGATCGGCCTGAAGGCTACCGTGTTTGATGGTTCCTACCACGACGTCGACTCCAACGAGATGGCGTTTAAGGTGGCTGCTTCCATGGCGACCAAGCAACTGGCCCAGAAGGGCGGTGGTGAGTTGCTTGAGCCGATCATGGCGGTAGAGGTTGTTACGCCTGAAGACTATATGGGTGACGTGATGGGCGACCTTAACCGTCGTCGCGGCATGATCCTGGGTATGGAAGACACGGTTTCCGGCAAAGTGATTCGCGCCGAGGTTCCGCTGGGTGAGATGTTCGGTTACGCAACCGACGTTCGTTCCATGTCCCAAGGTCGCGCAAGCTACTCTATGGAATTCAAAAAATACAATACAGCTCCGTCGCATATCGTCGAAACTGTTACCAAAAAACAAGGCTGATTCAGCCCCTTTAGGCTAGGAGTTAATTGTCGTGGCTAAAGAAAAATTTGACCGTACCCTCCCGCACGTCAACGTTGGCACCATCGGTCACGTCGACCACGGTAAAACCACGCTGACCGCTGCTCTGACTCGCGTCTGCTCCGAAATCTTCGGTTCGGCCGTTGTTGCTTTCGACAAAATCGACAGCGCTCCGGAAGAAAAGGCTCGTGGTATCACCATCAACACCGCACACGTTGAATACAACTCGCTGATCCGTCACTACGCTCACGTTGACTGCCCAGGTCACGCTGACTATGTGAAGAACATGATCACCGGTGCTGCTCAAATGGACGGCGCTATCCTGGTTTGCTCGGCCGCTGATGGTCCGATGCCACAAACCCGTGAGCACATCCTGCTGTCCCGTCAGGTTGGCGTTCCGTACATCGTTGTCTTCCTGAACAAGGCTGACATGGTTGACGACGCTGAGCTGCTGGAACTGGTTGAGATGGAAGTGCGCGATCTGCTGAGCACTTACGACTTCCCAGGTGACGACACTCCGATCATCATCGGTTCGGCTCTGATGGCTCTGAACGGCCAAGACGACAACGAAATGGGTACCACCGCTGTTAAGCGCCTGGTAGAAACTCTGGATAGCTACATTCCGGATCCAGTTCGTGTTATCGACAAGCCGTTCCTGATGCCAATCGAAGACGTATTCTCGATCTCCGGTCGCGGTACTGTTGTAACTGGCCGTATCGAGCGCGGTATCGTCAAGGTTCAGGATCCACTGGAAATCGTTGGTCTGCGTGACACTACCGTCACCACCTGCACCGGTGTTGAAATGTTCCGTAAGCTGCTCGACGAAGGTCGTGCTGGCGAGAACTGCGGCGTGCTGCTGCGCGGCACCAAGCGTGACGACGTTGAGCGTGGCCAGGTTCTGGTCAAGCCAGGTTCGGTTAAGCCGCACACTACCTTCGAAGCTGAAGTGTACGTGTTGAGCAAAGAAGAAGGCGGTCGCCACACTCCGTTCTTCAAAGGCTACCGTCCACAGTTCTACTTCCGGACCACTGACGTGACCGGTAACTGCGAACTGCCGGAAGGCGTTGAAATGGTAATGCCAGGCGACAACATCAAAATGGTTGTCACCCTGATCAAAACCATCGCAATGGAAGATGGTCTGCGTTTCGCTATTCGTGAAGGCGGTCGTACCGTCGGCGCTGGCGTCGTAGCCAAAATCATCGCTTAATAAGTGATGACTTGAAAAAGCCCCCGCCTAGCGGGGGCTTTTTTATTGGGTTGACACTGTAGTAGCCCGTCTATAGAATTGCGCCTCCTTTTAACGGGCGTATTGCGCTCGCTGGGAATAGCAGCCGGAGTCTGAAATCCAATGCAAAATCAGCAAATCCGTATCAGGTTGAAGGCTTTTGACCATCGCCTGATCGACCAATCCACCCAGGAAATCGTGGAAACCGCGAAACGTACTGGTGCTCAAGTGCGTGGTCCAATTCCACTGCCTACCCGTAAAGAGCGGTTCACCGTTCTGGTCTCCCCGCACGTCAACAAAGACGCGCGTGACCAGTATGAGATCCGTACTCATAAGCGCGTTCTGGACATCGTCCAGCCAACGGATAAAACCGTTGATGCTCTTATGAAGCTTGATCTTGCGGCCGGTGTGGAAGTGCAGATCAGCCTCGGCTAAGACTCGGTCTTAGTCGTGTAACGCTCTGAAATGGGCGGCCATAGCGGGTGAAAGCCCCGTACACTCATGAGGTTTACAACATGACTATTGGTGTAGTCGGTCGTAAATGCGGTATGACCCGTATTTTCACCGAAGAAGGTGTCTCCATTCCGGTCACGGTCATTGAGATCGAACCGAATCGCGTCACCCAGTTCAAAACTGAAGAGACCGATGGCTATCGTGCAGTGCAAGTCACTGTAGGCGAGCGTCGTGCTTCGCGTGTTACAGCTGCTCAAGCTGGCCACTTCGCTAAAGCGAACGTTGCCGCTGGTCGTACCGTAATGGAATTCCGTCTTGAAGAAGGCGAGTACCAGGCCGGCGATCTGATCAACGCTGAAATCTTCGCCGCTGGTCAACTGGTTGATGTAACCGGTCAGTCCAAAGGTAAAGGCTTCCAGGGTACGATCAAGCGTTGGAATTTCCGCGGGCAAGATAATACCCACGGTAACTCCGTATCCCACCGCGTTCCAGGCTCTATCGGCCAGTGCCAGACTCCTGGTCGTGTATTCAAGGGCAAAAAAATGTCCGGTCATATGGGCGCTGAGCGCGTGACCGTGCAGTCCCTCGAAGTAGTGCGCGTGGACGCTGAACGCAATCTGTTGTTGGTCAAGGGCGCTGTTCCTGGCGCTACTGGCGGCAACTTGGTTGTACGTCCAGCAGCCAAGGCTCGCGGTTAAGGGGAAGCTGACATGCAATTAAATGTAAATGACGCTCAAGCGATCGAAGTTTCCGAACTGACGTTTGGCGGCGAGTTCAACGAGACGCTGGTTCACCAAGCAGTCGTGGCCTACATGGCCGGCGGCCGTCAAGGTACCAAGCAGCAAAAGACCCGTTCCGACGTTCGTGGTGGCGGTAAGCGCCCATGGCGTCAGAAAGGTACTGGCCGTGCTCGTGCCGGTACTATCCGTAGCCCAATCTGGCGTGGCGGCGGTACCACTTTCGCAGCTCGTCCTCAGGATCACTCCCAGAAGCTGAACAAGAAGATGTATCGCGCAGCAATGCGTTCCATCCTTGCTGAGCTGGTGCGTACTGATCGTCTGGTTGTGGTTCAGGACTTCGCTGTTGATGCACCGAAGACCAAAGATCTGCTGAACAAACTGACCGGCATGGGCCTGACTGACGTCTTGATCGTGTCTGAAGTAGTTGATCAGAACCTGTACCTGGCTGCTCGTAACCTGCCACACGTTGATGTACGTGACGTGCAAGGTTCCGATCCGGTTAGTCTGATCGCATACGACAAGGTGTTGATCACCGTGTCGGCCGTGAAGAAATTCGAGGAGCTGCTGGGATGAACCAGGAACGCGTATTTAAAGTTCTGCTTGGCCCGCACGTTTCCGAGAAGGCTACGGTTCTGGCTGACAAGAAAGGCCAGTTCGTTTTCAAGGTTGCAACTGACGCAACCAAGCTGGAAATCAAGAAGGCCGTCGAAAGCCTGTTCAGCGTGAAAGTAGAGCGTGTTACTACCCTGAATGTTCTGGGTAAGAGCAAGCGCACTGCTCGCGGTCTGGGCAAGCGTAATGACTGGAAGAAGGCAGTTATCTCCCTTCAGCCAGGCCAAGATCTCGATTTCAGCAGCAGTGCTGAGTAAGGAAGGGGTGCATCATGGCAATCGTTAAATGCAAACCGACTTCCCCTGGCCGCCGTTTTGTGGTCAAGGTGGTCAACCAGGAGCTGCATAAAGGCGCTCCTCACGCACCGCTGCTCGAGAAAAAATCGAAGACTGGTGGTCGTAACAACAATGGTCGTATTACCACTCGTCACATCGGTGGTGGCCATAAGCAGCATTATCGTCTGGTCGATTTCCGTCGCAACGACAAAGATGGCATCTCTGCCACTGTCGAGCGTATTGAATACGATCCAAACCGTACTGCTCACATCGCTCTGCTGCTGTACGCAGATGGCGAGCGTCGCTACATCATCGCCCCTAAAGGCGTGAGTGCTGGCGACCAGCTGATCGCAGGTGCTCTGGCACCGATCAAGCCGGGCAACGCTCTGCAACTGCGTAACATTCCAGTTGGTAGCACCGTACACGGCATCGAATTGAAGCCAGGTAAAGGCGCGCAAATCGCTCGTTCCGCTGGTGCTTCGGCTCAGCTGATCGCTCGTGAAGGTGTCTACGTGACCCTGCGTCTGCGTTCTGGTGAGATGCGTAAAGTGCTGGCTGAATGCCGCGCGACCCTGGGTGAAGTCTCGAACTCCGAGCACAGCCTGCGTTCGCTGGGTAAAGCTGGTGCCAAACGCTGGCGTGGCGTTCGCCCAACCGTTCGTGGTGTTGCCATGAACCCGGTTGACCACCCACATGGTGGTGGTGAAGGTCGTACCTCTGGTGGTCGTCATCCGGTATCGCCATGGGGCTTCCCGACTAAGGGCGCGAAGACTCGTGGTAATAAGCGTACCGACAAAATGATCGTCCGTCGTCGCAAGTAAATAGAGGGATACGACAGTGCCACGTTCTCTGAAAAAAGGTCCTTTTATCGATCTTCACCTACTGAAGAAGATCGAAGTGGCGGCGGAAAAGAATGATCGCAAACCGGTGAAAACCTGGTCGCGTCGTTCGATGATCCTGCCACAAATGGTCGGTTTGACCATCGCAGTACACAACGGTCGTCAACACGTCCCAGTTCTCGTTAACGAAGACATGGTCGGCCACAAACTGGGCGAGTTCGCCGGTACCCGCACTTATCGTGGGCACGTGGCAGACAAGAAAGCCAAGCGTTAAGGGGTTAGGAAATGGAAGTAGCCGCTAAGTTGTCGGGCGCTCGAATCTCCGCCCAGAAAGCCCGCTTGGTCGCCGACCAGATCCGCGGGAAGAAGGTGGGCGAAGCGCTCAACTTGTTGGCTTTCAGCAGTAAGAAAGCCGCCGAGATCATGAAGAAAGTGCTGGAGTCGGCCGTAGCCAACGCCGAGCATAACGAAGGCGCAGACGTTGATGACCTTAAAGTCAGCACCGTTTTCGTCAACGAAGGGCGTTCGCTGAAGCGCATCATGCCACGTGCCAAAGGCCGTGCTGATCGCATCGTCAAGCGGTCTTGCCATATCACTGTCAAGGTTGCTGACAAGTAACGGAGTCGAAGAGATGGGTCAGAAAGTACATCCCATTGGCATTCGCCTGGGAATCGTCAAGGAGCACACCTCCGTCTGGTACGCAGACGGTCGGACTTATGCGGACTATTTGTTCGCTGATCTGAAGGTGCGCGAGTATCTCCAAGACAAACTAAAAAGCGCGTCCGTAAGCCGTATCGATATCCATCGTCCGGCTCAGACTGCACGTATCACCATCCACACCGCTCGTCCAGGTATCGTTATCGGGAAGAAAGGTGAAGATGTTGAGAAACTGCGTCAGGACCTGACCAAGCAAATGGGTGTGCCTGTGCACATCAATATCGAAGAGATCCGTAAGCCGGAGCTCGACGGTATGCTGGTTGCGCAGAGCGTAGCTCAGCAGCTGGAGCGTCGCGTAATGTTCCGTCGCGCTATGAAGCGCGCTGTTCAGAACGCCATGCGCATTGGTGCCAAAGGCATCAAAATCCAAGTGAGCGGTCGTCTCGGCGGTGCTGAAATCGCACGTACTGAATGGTATCGCGAAGGTCGTGTGCCACTGCACACCCTGCGTGCCGACATCGACTATGCCAACTACGAAGCTCACACCACTTACGGTGTGATCGGTGTAAAGGTTTGGATCTTCAAAGGCGAAGTAATTGGTGGTCGCCAAGAAGAACTGAAACCACAAGCACCAGCGCCTCGTAAAAAAGCTGCTAAGTAAGGGGTACGCCAAATGTTGCAACCAAAGCGTACGAAGTTCCGCAAGCAGATGACAGGCCACAACCGTGGTCTGGCACAGCGCGGTAGCAAAGTCAGCTTCGGCGAGTTCGCGCTGAAGTCTGTAGCTCGTGGTCGTCTCACCGCTCGTCAGATCGAGTCAGCGCGTCGTGCTCTGACCCGTCACGTTAAACGTGGCGGCAAGATCTGGATCCGTGTATTCCCGGACAAGCCTATTTCCAAAAAGCCACTCGAAGTTCGGATGGGTAAAGGTAAGGGTAGTGTGGAGTACTGGGTTGCCCAGATTCAGCCAGGCAAAGTCCTGTATGAAATCGAGGGTGTTACTGAAGAGCTGGCGCGTGAGGCTTTTGCCCTGGCTGCTGCAAAGCTGCCGCTCGCCACCGCCTTTGTTAAACGGACGGTGATGTGATGAAAGCGAATGAACTTCGTGAAAAATCCGCACAGCAGCTGAACGAGCAACTGCTCGGCCTGCTGCGCGACCAGTTCAATCTGCGTATGCAGAAAGCAACTGGCCAGTTGGGGCAGTCTCATCTGCTCTCGCAAGTTAAACGTGACATCGCTCGCGTGAAGACTGTGCTTAACCAGCAGGCAGGTAAGTAATCATGGCTGAAGCCGAAAAAACTGTCCGTACGCTGACTGGCCGTGTTGTCAGCGACAAGATGGACAAAACCATCACCGTTCTGATCGAGCGTCGCGTTAAGCACCCGATCTACGGTAAATACGTTAAGCGTTCGACTAAGCTGCACGCGCACGACGAAACCAATCAGTGCCACATCGGCGACAAAGTCACTATTCGTGAAACTCGTCCTTTGGCCAAGACCAAGTCTTGGGCGCTGGTTGATGTTCTCGAACGCGCTGTGGAAGTCTAAGGACTAGGGGTCGGAGAAATTATATGATTCAGACTCAATCCATGCTCGATGTGGCCGATAACAGCGGCGCTCGCCGTGTTATGTGCATCAAGGTGCTGGGTGGCTCCCATCGTCGTTACGCTGGTATCGGTGACATCATCAAAGTTACCGTGAAGGAAGCAATTCCTCGCGGTAAAGTGAAAAAAGGCCAAGTGATGACTGCTGTTGTAGTCCGCACTCGTCACGGCGTACGTCGTGCTGATGGCTCCATTATCCGCTTTGATGGCAACGCTGCTGTTCTTCTGAACAACAAGCAAGAGCCGATCGGCACCCGTATCTTTGGGCCAGTGACCCGTGAACTTCGTACTGAGAAGTTCATGAAGATCGTCTCGCTCGCCCCAGAAGTGCTGTAAGGAGATCCGACATGCAAAAGATTCGTCGTGACGACGAGATCATCGTGATCGCCGGCAAAGACAAAGGTAAGCGCGGTAAGGTGCTTAAGGTTCTCGCTAATAACCGTCTGGTTATTGGTGGTCTGAACCTGGTTAAGCGTCATACCAAGCCTAACCCGGCGTCGGGCGTACAAGGCGGTATCGTCGAAAAAGAAGCTCCACTGGACGCTTCTAACGTCGCCATTTTCAACGGCGAAACCAACAAGGCTGACCGCGTTGGTTTCAAAGTAGAAGACGGCAAGAAAATTCGTGTCTTCAAGTCGACCCAAAAAGCGGTTGATGCTTGAACACTGCTAGGTAGAAGACCATGGCACGACTAAAAGAGATTTACTGGAAGGAAATCGCACCGAAGCTTAAGGAAGAACTTAAGCTTTCGAACGTGATGGAAGTTCCACGCGTTACAAAAATCACCCTGAACATGGGTCTGGGCGAAGCGGTCGGTGACAAAAAAGTCATCGAGCACGCTGTTGCTGACCTGGAAAAGATCACCGGCCAGAAAGTCGTTGTGACCTACGCTCGGAAATCCATCGCTGGCTTTAAAGTCCGTGAAGGTTGGCCGATCGGCGTCAAAGTGACCCTGCGCCGTGAGCGTATGTACGAATTCCTGGATCGTCTGCTGTCGATCTCCCTGCCTCGGGTCCGCGACTTCCGCGGCCTGAATGCCAAGTCCTTCGATGGTCGTGGTAACTACAGCATGGGCGTTAAAGAGCAGATCATCTTCCCGGAAATCGACTACGACAAGATCGATGCTCTCCGCGGTCTGGACATTACCCTGACCACCACTGCCAAGAACGATGATGAAGGTCGCGCGCTGCTGCGTGCTTTCAAATTCCCGTTCCGCAACTGATTGGAGTAGGAAAATGGCCAAGATGAGCATGAAAAACCGCGAGCTGAAGCGTCAGCTCACGGTTGCCAAGTACGCCAAAAAGCGTGCAGCACTGAAAGCTATCATCGTTGATCTGAACGCAAGTCCAGAAGCGCGTTGGGAAGCTACAGTAGCTCTGCAGAAGCAGCCACGTGACGCAAGCGCCTCGCGCATGCGTAACCGCTGCCGCCTGACCGGTCGTCCACACGGCGTTTACCGCAAGTTCGGCCTCGGCCGTAACAAACTGCGTGAAGCTGCAATGCGTGGTGACGTACCTGGTCTGGTTAAAGCCAGCTGGTAAGCACTGTCAAAGTCTCGGTGTTCGGGATCGCAAGATCCTGACCACCGGTGACCTTGAACTTGAATCAAGCCCCTTTTGGGGCTTGATTCATTTGTGGGGTGTGTCTAGAATACCCGGCTCGCCTGAGCCCGTGCTTTTTCCGCATGGATGAGCTCGGCGACAAGTAGTAGCCGCAAGGCTAATTTTTTTGTATTAGGAGCGTCTAGCCCATGAGTATGCAGGACCCGTTAGCGGACATGCTAACTCGAATCCGTAATGCCCAGATGGCTGAAAAGTCCGTCGTAAGCATGCCATCTTCTACTTTGAAGGTAGCTGTTGCCAAAGTCCTGAAGGACGAAGGTTACATTGCGGGTTATCAGATCAGCAGCGAAATCAAGCCACTGCTGTCCATCGAGCTGAAGTACTTCGAAGGCCGTCCGGTTATCGAAGAAGTGAAGCGCGTTAGCCGTCCAGGCCTGCGTCAGTACAAGTCCGTCGATGATCTGCCAAAAGTTCGTGGCGGTCTCGGTGTGTCTATCGTCTCCACCAACAAAGGTGTGATGACGGATCGTGCTGCGCGCGCTGCCGGTGTCGGCGGCGAAGTTCTTTGCACTGTGTTCTAAGGGGGGATAAGCATGTCACGCGTCGCTAAGAACCCCGTTAAGCTGCCAGCCGGTGTCGAAGTCAAATTCGCAGGCCAACAGCTTTCGGTGAAGGGTGCCAAGGGCACTCTCGAACTGAACATCCATTCGTCCGTTGAGATCGTTGAAGAAGCTGGTGAGCTGCGTTTCGCTGCTCGCAATGGCGATCAACAAACTCGCGCAATGGCTGGTACCACTCGTGCGTTGGTAAACAACATGGTCCAAGGCGTAAGCCAAGGCTTCGAGCGCAAGCTCCAGCTGGTCGGTGTTGGTTACAAAGCGCAAGCAAAAGGCACAGTGCTGAACCTGGCTCTTGGCTTCTCGCACCCAGTGGATTATGAACTGCCGGAAGGCATCACCGCTGAGACTCCTAGCCAGACCGATATCCTGATCAAGGGCATCGATAAGCAGCTGGTAGGTCAAGTGGCCGCCGAGATCCGCGACTTCCGTCCACCAGAGCCGTACAAAGGCAAAGGTGTGCGCTACGCGGACGAAGTCGTCCGTCGTAAAGAAGCCAAGAAGAAGTAGGGCATAGCAAATGACCGACAAAAAAGTTACTCGACTGCGTCGCGCTCGCAAAGCACGCCTGAAAATGCACGAACTCGAAGTCGTGCGTCTCTGCGTGTTCCGCTCGTCGCAGCACATCTACGCCCAGGTCATTTCGGCCGACGGCAACAAAGTCCTGGCATCTGCCTCGACTTTGGATAAAGAACTGCGTGATGGCGCCACTGGCAACATCGACGCGGCCACTAAGGTTGGCCAGCTGGTCGCTACGCGTGCTAAAGCCGCTGGCGTCTCGCAGGTGGCTTTCGACCGCTCTGGCTTCAAGTATCACGGCCGCGTCAAGGCGCTGGCTGATGCTGCTCGTGAAGCTGGGCTGGAGTTCTAAGTTATGTCAAATAACGACCAAAAGCGCGACGAAGGCTACATCGAGAAGCTGGTTCAAGTTAACCGCGTAGCCAAAACCGTTAAAGGCGGCCGTATCTTCACTTTCACCGCGTTGACCGTGGTTGGTGATGGTAAAGGGCGTGTTGGCTTCGGCCGTGGCAAGTCGCGTGAAGTGCCTGCTGCGATCCAGAAGGCAATGGAAGCTGCTCGCCGCAACATGATCCAAGTTGACCTGAACGGCACCACTCTGCAGTACGCAATGAAGTCCGGTCACGGCGCTTCGAAGGTGTACATGCAGCCTGCTTCTGAAGGTACCGGTATCATCGCTGGCGGCGCTATGCGTGCTGTCCTCGAAGTTGCTGGCGTTCAGAACGTTCTGGCCAAGTGCTACGGCTCGACTAACCCGGTAAACGTGGTTCACGCCACTTTCAAAGGTTTGAAAGCTATGCAGTCTCCTGAATCCATTGCCGCCAAGCGTGGCAAAAGCGTCAAGGAGATCTTCTGATCATGGCTACCGTAAAAGTTACGCTGATCAAAAGCATGACCGGCCGCATCCCTAACCACAAATTGTGCGTTAAGGGTCTGGGTCTGCGTCGCATCGGTCACACTGTAGAAGTACTTGATACTCCCGAGAATCGCGGGATGATCAACAAGGCTTACTACATGCTGCGTGTCGAGGGTTAATCGATGAAACTCAATGATCTGAGTCCAGCGCCGGGTTCCCGTCGCGAAAAGCATCGTCCGGGCCGTGGTATCGGTAGTGGTTTGGGCAAGACCGGTGGCCGTGGCCACAAAGGTCAGTCCTCCCGCTCCGGTGGCACCATTGCTCCAGGCTTTGAAGGCGGTCAACAGCCGCTGCATCGTCGCCTGCCGAAGTTCGGTTTCGTTTCCCTGAAAGCCATGGACCGCGCAGAAGTGCGTCTGTCCGAGCTGGCTAAAGTGGAAGGCGACATCGTCACCGTGCAGTCCCTGAAAGATGCCAACGTGATCAACGTCAACGTTCAGCGTGTGAAAATCATGCTGTCCGGCGAAGTTACTCGCGCTGTCACCATCGGAAAGGGAATCGGCGCCACCAAAGGTGCGCGTGCGGCTATCGAAGCAGCTGGCGGCAAGTTCGAGGAATAAATGGCTAAGCAAGGTGCTCTCTCTGCGCTCGGCAAAGGCGGTATGTCTGAACTCTGGGCTCGTCTGCGTTTTCTGTTCCTGGCGATTATCGTCTACCGAATAGGCGCACACATCCCGGTTCCAGGTATCAACCCGGACCGACTCGCGGACCTGTTTCGACAGAATGAGGGGACCATTCTTAGCTTGTTCAACATGTTTTCCGGCGGCGCGCTGGAGCGGATGAGCATCTTTGCGCTGGGGATCATGCCGTACATTTCGGCATCGATCATCATGCAACTGATGACCGCCGTCAGCCCGCAGCTGGAGCAGTTGAAGAAGGAAGGTGAGGCTGGCCGTCGCAAGATAAGCCAGTACACCCGCTACGGCACTGTCGTCCTCGCTCTCGTTCAGGCAATTGGCATGTCCATTGGTCTGGCAGGGCAGGGCGTTGCGTTCACTGGTGACTTTGGCTTCCATTTCGTCGCGGTATCCACTTTTGTGGCTGGTGCGATGTTCATGATGTGGCTGGGTGAGCAGATTACTGAGCGTGGTGTTGGTAACGGTATCTCGATGTTGATTTTTTCGGGTATCGTCGCCGGTCTTCCGAGAGCGATCGGGCAGTCTTTCGAGTCTGCACGTCAGGGTGATATCAACATCTTCGCCCTGGTTGCCATCGGTTTGCTGGCAGTAGCGATTATCGGTTTCGTGGTGTTCATTGAGCGTGGTCAGCGTCGTATTGCTGTTCACTACGCCAAGCGTCAGCAGGGCCGCAAGGTCTTCGCTGCGCAGACTAGCCACTTGCCGCTGAAGGTGAACATGGCCGGCGTTATTCCGGCCATTTTCGCGAGCAGCATTTTGCTGTTCCCGGCTTCGTTGGGTGCCTGGTTCGGTCAGTCTGAAGGTATGGGCTGGTTGCAGGACATCTCGCAGTCGATCGCTCCTGGTCAGCCGTTGAATATTCTGCTGTTTAGTGCAGGGATTATTTTCTTCTGCTTCTTCTATACGGCGTTGATGTTCAATCCGAAAGACGTAGCGGAAAACCTGAAGAAGTCCGGTGCCTTTATTCCGGGCATCCGTCCAGGTGAGCAGTCTGCGCGCTACATTGATGGCGTTCTGACTCGCTTGACCATGTTCGGTGCTCTTTACATGACGGCCGTGTGCCTGCTGCCCCAGTTCCTGGTGGTTGCAGCAAACGTACCGTTCTACCTTGGCGGGACCTCGTTGCTGATCGTCGTCGTGGTTGTGATGGACTTCATGTCCCAAGTACAATCGCACCTCGTTTCGCACCAGTACGAATCCCTGATGAAGAAAGCCAACCTGAAGGGTTACGGCAGCGGCATGTTGCGCTGAGTACCCATAAGGTTCGAGGAGTTGGTGATGAAAGTTCGTGCATCGGTGAAAAAGCTGTGCCGTAACTGCAAGATTATTCGCCGCGAAGGTGTTGTTCGAGTAATTTGCAGCGCGGAACCGCGTCACAAACAGCGCCAAGGCTGAGTGTGATTGTGCTTCAAGCCCGGCAGCTAGTGCGCTGCCGGGTTGATTATTTGTTATTACAGCGATATTATCTCGCGCCCTATTTCTTGGCTTCCGGGGCGTAGGTAGCTGTCAATTGGAGTCCCACTGAATGGCCCGTATTGCAGGCGTTAACATTCCAGATAACAAGCATACTGTTATCTCGCTGACCTACATCTATGGTGTTGGTCGCACTACTGCACAGAAGATCTGTGCAGTGACTGGGGTAAACCCAGCCGCAAAGATCAAAGATCTGAGCGACGAGCAGATTGAACAGCTGCGTGGCGAAGTGGCGAAGTTCACCACTGAAGGTGACCTGCGTCGCGAAATCAACATGAAAATCAAGCGTTTGATGGACCTCGGTTGCTATCGCGGTCTGCGTCATCGTCGTGGTCTTCCAGTGCGCGGTCAGCGTACCAAGACTAACGCGCGTACCCGTAAAGGTCCGCGTAAGCCGATCCGCAAGTAATCGCCCCAGCGAATCGACAGGAAATTAATCATGGCTAAACCTGCTGCTCGTCCTCGTAAAAAAGTTAAAAAGACAGTGGTTGATGGCATCGCCCACATCCATGCATCTTTTAACAACACAATCGTGACCATCACCGACCGTCAAGGCAACGCTCTTTCCTGGGCTACCTCCGGTGGTTCGGGTTTCCGCGGTTCCCGCAAGTCCACCCCGTTTGCTGCTCAAGTAGCTGCTGAACGTGCTGGTCAAGCTGCGCTGGAATACGGCCTGAAAAACCTCGACGTTAACGTCAAAGGTCCAGGCCCAGGTCGTGAATCTGCAGTCCGCGCTTTGAACGGCTGTGGCTACAAGATCGCCAGCATCACCGACGTGACGCCAATCCCGCACAACGGGTGCCGTCCGCCGAAGAAGCGCCGCGTGTAATCCAGGAGATTGTAAAGAATGGCTCGTTACATTGGTCCAAAATGCAAACTCGCTCGTCGCGAAGGCACCGATCTCTTCTTGAAGAGCGGCGTGCGCGCGATCGAATCGAAGTGCAACATTGAAGCAGCACCTGGTATCCACGGCCAACGCCGCGGTCGCCAGTCCGATTACGGCACCCAACTGCGTGAAAAGCAGAAGGTCCGTCGTATCTACGGCGTTCTCGAGCGTCAATTCAGCGGCTACTACAAAGAAGCTGCTGGCAAGAAAGGTGCAACTGGCGAAAACCTGTTGCAACTGCTCGAATGCCGTCTGGACAACGTTGTATACCGTATGGGTTTTGGCTCTACTCGTGCCGAATCCCGTCAGCTGGTATCGCACAAATCCGTAAGCGTTAACGGTCAGACCGTAAACGTGCCGTCGTACCAGGTTCGTGCTGGTGACGTGGTCGCGATTCGCGAGAAAGCAAAGAACCAACTTCGCATTGTCCAAGCTCTCGATCTGTGTGCCCAACGTGGCCGCGTAGAATGGGTAGAAGTAGACACTGAGAAGAAGTCGGGCGTTTTCAAGAACGTTCCTGCTCGCAGTGATCTGTCCGCCGACATCAACGAAAGCCTGATTGTCGAGCTCTACTCCAAGTAAGGGCTAGAAAATAGGTGCATCCATGCAGATTTCGGTAAATGAGTTCCTGACACCCCGCCATATTGATGTGCAGGTTGTCAGTCCAACCCGCGCCAAGATCACTCTCGAGCCTCTCGAGCGTGGTTTCGGCCACACCCTGGGCAACGCGCTGCGCCGCATCCTGTTGTCCTCAATGCCCGGCTGCGCAGTAGTCGAGGCCGAGATTGACGGTGTGCTCCATGAGTACAGCGCCATCGAAGGTGTACAGGAAGACGTAATTGAAATCCTGTTGAACCTTAAAGGTCTGGCTATCAAGCTGCACGGCCGTGACGAAGTTACGCTGACCTTGTCGAAGAAGGGTTCGGGGGTGGTTACCGCTGCCGATATTCAGCTGGATCATGATGTCGAGATCGTTAATCCCGATCACGTAATCGCTAACCTGGCGTCTAACGGCGCCCTGAACATGAAGCTCACCGTAGCTCGTGGTCGTGGTTATGAACCGGCAGACTCGCGTCAGAGCGATGAAGACGAAAGCCGCAGCATCGGTCGCTTGCAGCTTGACTCTTCGTTCAGCCCGGTTCGCCGTATCGCATACGTGGTGGAAAACGCCCGTGTCGAGCAGCGTACTAACCTGGACAAGCTGGTTATTGATCTGGAAACCAACGGTACTCTGGATCCTGAAGAGGCAATTCGCCGCGCTGCAACCATTCTGCAACAGCAGTTGGCTGCGTTCGTCGACCTCAAAGGTGACAGTGAGCCAGTGGTTGTTGAGCAGGAAGACGAGATCGATCCGATCCTGCTTCGCCCGGTTGACGATCTGGAACTGACTGTACGTTCGGCTAACTGCCTTAAGGCGGAAAACATCTACTACATCGGTGACCTGATTCAGCGTACCGAAGTAGAGCTGTTGAAGACTCCGAACCTTGGCAAGAAATCCTTGACTGAAATCAAGGACGTTCTGGCCTCCCGCGGTCTGTCCCTCGGCATGCGCCTCGACAACTGGCCGCCTGCAAGTCTTAAGAAGGACGACAAGGCGACTGCCTGATCGTCGTAATCACCGAACGTTGTGTTTGGTAAGGAATGAACCATGCGTCATCGTAAAAGTGGTCGTCACCTGAGCCGCACTAGCTCGCACCGCAAGGCCATGTTTCAAAACATGGCAGTGTCGCTGTTCGAGCACGAGCTGATCAAAACTACACTGCCGAAAGCTAAAGAACTGCGTCGCGTTGCTGAGCCGCTGATCACTTTGGCCAAGACAGACAGCCTGGCTAACCGCCGTCTGGCTTTCGACCGTACTCGTTCGAAAGCTATCGTTGGTAAGCTCTTCAACGACCTGGGCAAGCGTTACGCTACCCGTGAGGGTGGCTACCTGCGCATCCTCAAGTGCGGTTTCCGCACTGGCGACAACGCGCCTATGGCGTACGTCGAGTTGGTTGATCGTCCTGCCGGCGGTGAAGCTGTATCCGCTGAGTAAGACGTCAGTCTGAAACGAAGAGCCGGGCCTAGTGCCCGGTTTTTTGTGCGCGCTCGAAAAGTATCGAAATGCCTAAGCGATAAAGCCTCATTAGTATTTATCTATCGATTCTCACAATTTAATGAATTTGATGGTGTCATGTTGATGGTCAATACTCCCTCTCAGCCGATTAGCCGGCAGTAGGAAAGACTGACAGAGGAAGACATCGCATGAGCCAAAATAAAACACTTACCACCGCCAGTGGCGCTCCTGTCGCTGATAACCAGAATTCCCGTTCCGCCGGCCCTCGTGGCCCGCTGCTGCTCGACGACTTTCACCTGATCGAGAAGCTTGCCCACTTCAACCGTGAAAACATCCCTGAGCGCCGTGTACACGCCAAAGGTTCGGGTGCTTACGGTACGTTCACCGTAACTCGGGACATCACCGAGTACACAAGCGCCAAACTGTTTGAGTCTGTCGGCAAGCAAACCCCAACCTTCCTGCGGTTTTCCACCGTTGGCGGTGAGCGTGGTTCGGCCGACACCGAGCGCGATCCACGTGGTTTCGCCCTGAAGTTCTACACCGAAGAAGGCAACTGGGACATCGTCGGTAACAACACGCCAGTGTTCTTCATCCGTGATCCTTTGAAATTCCCGGACTTTATTCACACCCAAAAACGTCTGCCGCAAAGCAACCTGAAAAGCGCACAAATGATGTGGGACTTCTGGTCGCACTCACCTGAGGCGCTGCACCAGGTCACCATTCTGTTCTCGGACCGTGGCATCCCCGATGGCTACCGTCACATGCACGGCTTCGGCAGCCACACCTACAGCCTGATTAACGCCAATGGCGAACGTCACTGGGTGAAATGGCACTACAAAACCAAGCAAGGGATTAAAAACCTGGCGCCAGCAGATGCAGCACGCCTGGCCGGTACCGATCCGGATTACGCACAGCGTGATCTGTTCGGCGCGATCGAGCGCGGTGATTTTCCGAAATGGCGCGTGTGCATCCAAATCATGACTGAGGCTCAGGCCGCAGCGCACTACGAGAACCCGTTTGACGTGACCAAAACCTGGTCGCAGAAAGAGTTTCCGCTGATCGAAGTGGGCGAATTGGAGCTTAACCGCAACCCGCAGAACTATTTTGCTGAAGTCGAGCAAGCGGCGTTCGGTCCGAGCAACATGGTCCCAGGTGTCGGTTTGTCGCCTGACCGCATGCTGCAGGGTCGAGTGTTCGCTTACGCCGATGCTCACCGCTACCGTATTGGCACCAACCACCAGCAACTGCCGGTGAACGCGCCTCGCAGCCCGGTGAACAGCTATCAGCGTGATGGTTCAATGGCGTTTGGCAGCAATGGCGGAGCGACACCTAACTACGAGCCGAACAGCTACGTCGAATCACCGAAGCAAGCACCTCGTTATGCAGAGCCGCCATTGGCGCTAGGTGGTTCGGCTGATCGCTACGATCACCGCGAGGATACCGACTACTACAGCCACGCCGGTGCGTTGTTCCGTTTGATGAGCGATGAGCAGAAAGCGCTGTTGGTCGGCAACATTGCCGGCGCAATGACCGGAGTTTCCAGCGATGTAGTTGACCGCCAATTGCAGCATTTCTACAAAGCTGATCCGGCGTACGGAGAAGCAATCGCAAAGCTGCTCAACGTACAGCTTAACGAAGTCTAAACGAGAAGCAGAACCGCCCTCATTTGGGCGGTTTTTGCGTTATTTAAACTACTTTTCTCAGAATATCTTCGCTTTTATCGCGCAAGCAGAGTGACCAAACAGTCTGCTTGGTTCAAACTACAGACTTTCAAGCAGGGAGATGTAGGGCGATGCAAGGCCACCCAGACGTAATCGATTACCTCAACACGTTGCTGACCGGCGAACTGGCGGCGCGTGATCAATATTTCATCCATTCGCGGATGTACGAGGACTGGGGTTTCACCGAGCTCTACGAACGTATCAACCACGAGATGGAAGAAGAGGCCGGGCACGCTGATGCCCTGATGCGCCGAATTCTGATGCTTGAAGGTACGCCGCGCATGCGTCCGGACGACCTTGATGTCGGCACTACCGTGCCGGACATGCTCGCCGCTGACCTGCGGCTGGAATACAAAGTCCGCGCCGCGCTCTGCAAGGGCATAAAGCTCTGCGAACAGCACAAGGACTATGTCAGCCGCGAGATTCTGCGCGTTCAATTGCATGACACCGAAGAAGATCACACCTACTGGCTCGAGAAACAGTTGGGTCTGATCAAGTTGATCGGTCTGGAGAATTACCTGCAATCGCAGTTCTGATTCCACCGGCTACAAAAAAGCCCCTGTCACCGATGAGGTGACAGGGGCTTTTTCATGGGCCTGATTCAGGCTTTGTCGCGAGCCAGCAGCGGCTTGAGGTAGAAGCCCGTGTGAGATTGCTTCATCTCCGACACTTCTTCCGGCGTACCGACAGCAATGATCTGGCCGCCCTTGGAACCGCCTTCCGGCCCCAAGTCCACCAGCCAGTCGGCCGTCTTGATCACATCCAGATTGTGCTCGATCACCACCACGGTGTTGCCGTGGTCGCGCAGTCGATGCAATACGTCGAGCAGTTGCTGAATATCCGCGAAGTGCAAGCCGGTCGTCGGCTCATCGAGGATGTACAGCGTCTTGCCGGTGTCGCGCTTGGACAGTTCGCGGGACAGCTTCACCCGCTGGGCTTCACCACCCGACAGCGTGGTCGCTGACTGCCCGAGCTTGATGTACGACAGGCCGACATCCATCAGCGTCTGAAGCTTGCGCGCCAGGGCCGGAACCGCGTCGAAGAACACCCGCGCTTCCTCGATCGTCATCTCGAGGGTTTCGTGGATGCTCTTGCCCTTGTACTTGATCTCCAGAGTCTCGCGGTTATAGCGCTTGCTCTTGCAGACGTCGCACGGGACATAGATGTCCGGCAGGAAGTGCATTTCCACCTTGATCAGGCCATCGCCCTGACACGCTTCGCAACGTCCGCCCTTCACGTTGAAGGAGAAGCGTCCAGGACCATAACCGCGGGAGCGGGACTCCGGCACACCGGCGAACAGTTCGCGAATCGGTGTGAACAACCCGGTGTAGGTCGCCGGGTTGGAGCGCGGCGTTCGACCGATAGGGCTCTGGTCGATGTCGACAACCTTATCCAGATGCTCCAGACCTTTGATGCTGTCGTGAGCGGCCGCTTCGAGCGTCGTCGCACCGTTCAATGCCGTAGCGCTAAGCGGGAACAGCGTGTTGTTGATCAGCGTCGACTTGCCCGAGCCGGACACGCCGGTTACACAGGTCAGCAGGCCGATCGGAATGTCCAGATCGACATCGCGCAAGTTGTTGCCACGGGCGCCCTTGAGGGACAGCGACAACTTCTTGTTACGCGGCGTGCGTTTGGCCGGGACTGCAATCTTCACCCGGCCCGACAAGTACTTGCCGGTCAACGAGTCTGGATGCGCCATGACTTCGGCTGGCGTACCTTCGGCGACAATGTGTCCGCCGTGTACACCTGCGCCTGGACCGATATCCACCACGTAGTCAGCCAGGCGAATCGCATCTTCGTCGTGCTCGACCACAATCACCGTATTACCGATGTCCCGCAGGTGCTTGAGGGTACCGAGCAGCCGATCGTTGTCCCGTTGGTGCAAACCAATCGACGGTTCGTCGAGGATGTACAGAACGCCCACCAGTCCGGCGCCGATCTGGCTGGCCAGACGGATACGCTGCGCCTCACCACCGGACAACGTGTCGGCACTGCGATCCAGCGACAAATAGTCCAGGCCAACGTTGACCAGGAACTGCAGTCGCTCGCGAATTTCCTTGAGAATCTTGTCAGCAATTTCGCCACGGCGGCCAGTGAGTTTCAGCACGCCGAAATATTCACAGGCATCGCCAATCGGCAGATTGGTCACCGCCGGCAGCGTCTTCTCGCCCACCCACACATGCCGCGCCTCACGACGCAGGCGAGTACCACGGCAATCCGGGCAAGGCTGGGTGCTGAGGAACTTGGCCAGTTCTTCACGCACCGAGGCGGACTCGGTTTCACGGTAGCGACGGTCCAGATTCGGCACGATGCCTTCGAACGGGTGCGAGCGTTTGACGATGTCGCCGCGGTCGTTCAGGTATTTGAAGTCGACGTTTTGCGACCCGCTGCCGTGCAGGATGAACTTCTGCTGATCGGCCGTCAGTTCGTTGAATGGCACTTCCAGGCTGAACTTGTAGTGTGAAGCCAACGAGCCGAGCATCTGGAAGTAATAGACGTTGCGCCGGTCCCAGCCACGAATCGCGCCCTCGGCCAGCGTCAGTTCACCATTGACCAATCGCTTGATGTCGAAGAACTGCTTAACACCCAGGCCATCACACGTCGGGCAAGCGCCGGCCGGATTGTTGAAGGAGAACAGTTTGGGTTCCAACTCGCTGATGGCATGGCCACAGATCGGGCAGGCGAAGCGCGCGGAGAAGATGATTTCTTCGCCGGGCTCGTCGTCCATCGGCGCGACCAGGGCGATGCCGTCTGCCAGCTTCAGCGCGGTCTCGAACGACTCGGCCAGGCGCTGCTGCAGGTCGGCGCGCACCTTGAAGCGGTCAACCACCACATCGATCGAGTGCTTCTTCTGCTTATCCAGCTTCGGCAATTCGTCCAGCTCACAGAGCCTGCCGTTGACCCGGGCCCGTACAAAGCCTTGGGCGCGCAGTTCTTCGAAGACCGAAAGATGTTCGCCTTTACGCTCGCGGATCACCGGGGCCAGCAGCATAAGCTTGCTGCCCTCCGGTTGGGCGAGGACCAGGTCGACCATCTGGCTGACGGTCTGGGCTTCCAGCGGAATGTCGTGATCCGGGCAACGCGGAATACCCACGCGAGCGTAAAGCAGGCGCAGATAGTCGTAGATTTCGGTGATGGTGCCGACCGTCGAACGCGGGTTGTGCGAGGTCGATTTCTGCTCGATGGAAATGGCTGGCGACAAACCTTCGATGGTGTCGACGTCAGGCTTTTCCATCATCGACAAAAATTGCCGAGCGTAGGCCGACAGCGATTCGACGTAGCGGCGCTGGCCTTCGGCGTACAGCGTGTCGAATGCCAGGGATGATTTTCCGGAGCCGGACAGGCCGGTGATGACAATCAGTTTGTCCCTGGGCAGGGTCAGGTCGATGTTCTTCAGGTTGTGGGTTCGGGCCCCACGAATCAGGATCTTGTCCAAAGTGGCCTCGCTCGGCGGGCGTCGAAAACGTAGGAGTATACGGCCAAATACTGGATGGATGCACACTATCAAATGAGCGGGTTACAGCCTTACATGAAGAGTCTGTCAGCAGAGCGCGTCAAAGCGTCGCGATATACCCCGTCAATCGATGGGACTGGTAGAATCGCCGCCGGTTCACATGAGGTTTTTCCATGCACGATCCCCACAGCGAACGCATGAGTGGCAGCGAGACCCGCGCAGCAAGCGGTCTGGCCCTGGTGTTCGCCTTCCGTATGCTTGGCATGTTCATGGTGTTGCCGGTACTGGCGACCTATGGGATGGATCTGGCAGGAGCGACCCCGGCCCTTATCGGGCTGGCGATTGGCGCTTACGGCCTGACCCAGGCGATCTTTCAAATTCCCTTCGGCTTTATTTCCGACCGTATCGGCCGTCGTCCGGTGATTTACCTGGGGCTGATCGTCTTCGCCCTCGGTAGCGTGCTGGCGGCCAATGCCGACTCGATCTGGGGCGTGATCGCCGGACGGATCCTGCAAGGCGCCGGGGCGATTTCCGCGGCGGTGATGGCGTTGCTGTCAGACTTGACCCGTGAACAGCATCGGACCAAAGCCATGGCCATGATCGGCATGACGATCGGTCTGTCGTTCGCTGTCGCGATGGTTGTAGGACCGTTGCTGACCCGCGCCTTCGGCCTGTCCGGGTTGTTCCTCGCCACGGGCGGCATGGCATTGTTCGGCATCGTGATCGTGATGTTCATGGTGCCGCGTTCGACCGGGCCGTTGCAGCACCGCGAATCCGGCGTTGCGCGCCAGGCGCTGATACCGACGCTCAAGCATCCAGACCTGCTGCGTCTGGACCTGGGTATTTTTGTGTTGCACGCGATGTTGATGTCGAGCTTCGTTGCGTTGCCTTTGGCGCTGGTCGAAAAAGCCGGGTTGCCTAAAGAGCAGCACTGGTGGGTCTACCTGACCGCGTTGCTGATTTCCTTCTTCGCCATGATCCCGTTCATTATCTACGGCGAGAAGAAACGCAAAATGAAACGAGTTTTACTCGGCGCCGTCGCGACGCTGATGCTCACTGAGCTATTCTTCTGGCAGTTCGGCGATAGCTTGCGAGCTCTGGTGATCGGGACGGTGGTGTTCTTCACTGCGTTCAACTTGCTGGAAGCTTCTCTACCATCGCTGATCAGCAAGGTTTCACCAGCAGGCGGCAAAGGCACGGCGATGGGGGTTTATTCCACCAGTCAGTTCCTCGGTTCGGCACTGGGCGGGATCCTCGGCGGCTGGTTGTTCCAGCATGGCGGTCTGTCGGTTGTGTTCCTTGGATGCGCCGGTCTGGCTGCCCTCTGGCTGGCCTTTGCTGTTACCATGCGCGAACCACCCTACGTGACGAGCCTGCGCTTGCCGTTGTCGCCCGAGGCGATCCGCGAAGCGGGTCTGGTTGAGCGCCTGAAGGCCGTCGTAGGGGTAACAGATGCGGTGATCGTTGCTGATGAAGCGGCGATTTACATCAAATTGGACACAGAACTATTGGATCGCACGACCCTTGAGCGCCTGGTGAACAACCCGGCCGAGGCAGCGTGCGTAGCCTAGGAGAACGTTATGGCCCGTGGGGTTAACAAAGTCATATTGGTCGGCACTTGCGGCCAGGATCCCGAAGTTCGCTACTTGCCTAACGGTAACGCCGTGACCAACCTGAGTCTGGCGACCAGCGAACAGTGGACCGACAAGCAAACCGGTCAGAAGGTCGAGAAGACCGAATGGCACCGTGTGTCGATGTTCGGCAAAGTTGCCGAGATCGCCGGCGAGTACCTGCGTAAAGGTTCGCAGGTCTACATCGAAGGCAAGCTGCAGACCCGCGAGTGGGAAAAAGACGGTATCAAGCGTTACACCACTGAAATCGTGGTCGACATGCAAGGCACCATGCAACTGCTGGGCGGCCGTCCACAACAGGGCGACCAACAAGGCGGGGGCAATAACTACCAGCAGTCCGCCCCGGCCCCACGCCAACAGGCTCCGCGTCCACAGCAGTCGGCACCGCAACAGTCGCGTCAGGCTCCGGCTCCACAGCAGGCTGCTCCGCAACCGGCTCCGGATTTCGACAGCTTTGATGACGATATCCCGTTCTAAAAAGCTGCGATCCAGTCAGTAATAAAAAAGCGAAGCCATCTGGCTTCGCTTTTTTGTGGGCGCTATTAACTGGATAACGTCGTCACGTTGGCCCGCGCCATGTGCAGTTTTTTGTAGCTGTCGATCAGGCGCAGGTGTCTATCGAGCCCTTCCAGTTTGATGCTGGTCGGCGTCAAACCATGGAAGCGCACGCTGCCATCGACCGAGCCGATCACTGCATCCATTCGTTCGTTGCCAAACATCCGGCGGAAATTGGCCTCGTAGTCTTCCAGCTCCAGGTCTTCGTCCAGTTTCATCTCCAGCACCGCGTTGACGGCTTGGTAGAACAAGCCGCGCTCAACCGTGTTGTCGTTGTACTGCAGGAACATCTCCACTGCCTCTTTCGCCTCTTCAAATTGCTGCAAGGCGAGATAAATCAGCAGCTTCAACTCCAGGATCGTCAGCTGACCCCAGGCCGTATTGTCGTCAAATTCGATGCCGATCAGGGAGGTGATGTCGGTGTAGTCATCCAGCTCACTTTCCACCAGGCGCTCAACCAGCGCTTGCAGTTCGTCGTCGTCCAGGCGATGCAGGTTCAGGATATCGGCGCGGAAGAAAAGCGCTTTGTTGGTGTTATCCCAGATCAGGTCGTCCACGGGATAGATTTCCGAATAGTCCGGCACCAGGATGCGGCATGCCGTCGCGCCGATATGCTCGTAGACCGCCATGTACACTTCCTTGCCCATGCCTTCGAGAATGCCGAACAAGGTCGCGGCTTCTTCGGCATTCGAGTTTTCACCCTGGCCGGAGAAGTCCCACTCCACGAATTCGTAATCGGACCTGGAGCTGAAGAAGCGCCACGACACCACGCCGCTGGAATCGATGAAGTGCTCGACGAAGTTATTCGGCTCGGTCACCGCATGGCCTTCAAACGTCGGCTGGGGCAAGTCGTTGAGGCCTTCGAAGCTGCGGCCCTGGAGCAGTTCGGTCAGGCTGCGCTCCAGCGCCACTTCCAGGCTCGGGTGCGCGCCGAACGAGGCGAACACACCGCCGGTACGCGGGTTCATCAACGTGACGCACATCACCGGGAATTCACCGCCCAGGGATGCATCCTTCACCAATACGGGGAACCCTTGCTCTTCCAGCGCCTGAATACCGGCCAGTATCCCGGGGTACTTCGCCAGCACATCGGCGGGCACATCCGGCAGTGCAAATTCACCTTCGATGATTTCGCGTTTTACCGCACGCTCGAAGATCTCCGACAGGCATTGCACCTGGGCTTCGGCCAGCGTGTTGCCGGCACTCATGCCGTTGCTCAGGAACAGGTTTTCAATCAGGTTGGACGGGAAATACACCACTTCGCCGTCCGACTGGCGCACGTATGGCAGCGAGCAGATGCCGCGCTCTTCATTGCCCGAGTTGGTGTCGATCAGGTGGGAACCACGCAACTCGCCGTCGCGGTTGTAAATCTTCAGGCAGTACGCGTCGAGGATTTCGGCCGGCAGTTCATCTTTACGGCCAGGCTTGAACCAGCGTTCGTCCGGGTAATGCACAAACGGCGCGTTGGCGATCTCTTCGCCCCAGAACTGATCGTTGTAGAAGAAGTTGCAGTTGAGTCGCTCGATAAACTCGCCCAACGCCGACGCCAGCGCGCCTTCCTTGGTTACGCCCTTGCCGTTGGTAAAACACATCGGCGAGTGCGCATCGCGGATATGCAGCGACCACACGTTGGGAACGATATTGCGCCACGAGGCGATTTCAATCTTCATGCCCAGGTCCGCCAGAATGGCCGACATGTTGGCGATGGTCTGCTCCAGCGGCAGATCCTTGCCCGCGATATAGGTGTGCGCCTCTGAATTAGACGCAGGCATCAGCAACGCCTGGGCATCGGCGTCGAGGTTTTCCACTTCTTCGATCACAAACTCAGGCCCGGCTTGCACCACTTTTTTCACGGTGCAACGGTCGATGGAACGCAGGATGCCCTGGCGGTCCTTGTCGGAGATGTCCGCTGGTAGCTCGACCTGGATCTTGAAAATCTGGTTGTAGCGGTTTTCCGGATCAACAATGTTGTTCTGCGACAGGCGGATGTTTTCGGTGGGAATACTGCGAGTGTCGCAGTACAGCTTCACGAAATAAGCCGCACACAGCGCCGACGAAGCCAGGAAGTAGTCGAACGGACCCGGTGCCGAGCCATCGCCCTTGTAGCGGATAGGTTGATCGGCCACCACCGTGAAGTCGTCGAACTTGGCTTCAAGTCGAAGGTTGTCGAGAAAGTTGACCTTGATTTCCATGGGGGATTACCAGAATAACGGCTAGACGATTTGGCCGCCATTATCCGGCTTTTCGGCCGTAAGTCTCAGAAAAAAGGCCAGTCATGTGCGCACGCGACTGGCCTTCTTTGTTTCGGGAGCGTCGGATTGCAGCACCCGAGGCAGAAGCGTTGGTCAGTGATGCGCCGCCAGGAACTCGTCAGTGGACACCACGCTTGCATAGGCGAAGCCCAGGGCCGACATGAAGGCGGCATGAACGTGGGCTGCCGGAACGGTGACGCCGTTGAACTCCAGATCACGGGTAGCGCAGGCGTCGTGAATCACGGTAACGCTGTAGCCAAAGTCCGCGGCGGCGCGGGTGATGCCATCGACACACATGTGGCTCATGCTGCCGACGACCACGAGCTCCTTGATGCCTTGTTCGTCGAGGATCGATTTCAGTTGTGTTTCACGGAACGAGTTGACGAAATGCTTGAGCACCACAGGCTCATCGGCGCGATTCAGGACTTTGGGGTGCAGCTTCGCGCCTTCCGAACCCGGGGTGAAGAAAGGGGCTTCGTCGGAGGTGAATTCGTGGCGGATGTGCACCACCGAATCACCGGCATCGCGGAAGGCTTTGAGCAGACGAACGGCATTGTCCGCCGCGGCATCGGCGCCGACCAGCGGCCACTTGCCTTGGGGGAAGTAGTCATTTTGGATATCGACTACGATGAGTGCTTGCTTGGCCATGACTGTTTCCTCGAAGTGCTTGTTGGTGTGGAATGAAGTATTGGGTCTGGCAGGCCGTCCGAGGATTGGCCGCACCGACAATAGAAGGGGGAAAACTGACAATGGACGCAGAAAGGCCAATCACCGAGTTGGGCGTGCTGATCTATCCCGGTGCGCAGATGGCGGCGGTGCATGGGTTGACGGACTTGTTCGGGGTGGCGAACCGGATTGCCGCCGAGCATCAGGCGGCGCAGTTGCCGTTGCTGCGGGTCAGCCATTGGCAGGTTGATGGCGATCAGGCGCCCGAGCGGGTCTACGACAGTCATCCCGCTGCGGACGGTGCGTTGGTGGCGGTGTTGATCCCGCCGTCGATTGCCGGTTTTTCCGAAGGTCAGGCACCGCAGGCGCTGTTTCGCTGGCTGCGTCAGCAACATGCGAATGGCGCGACACTCGGCGGGGTTTGTGTGGGGTCGATTCTGTTGGCCGAAAGTGGCCTGCTCGACGGTCGCAGCGCCACCACCCACTGGACCTCGGCCAAAGCCTTCGCCGAGCGTTATCCGGCGATCAAGCTCAAGGCCGATACACCCATCGTTGACGACGGCGACCTGATTACGACCGCCGGGCTGATGGCCTGGTCCGAACTGGGCTTGCGCCTGGTCAATCGCCTGCTGGGGCCAAGCATCGCCACCAGTACCGCGCGATTTCTGGTGGTGGAACACAGCGACAGCGCGAGTGAATGCGGCAGCAATTTTTCACCCATTCTCAGCCATGGTGACGCCTCGATTCTCAAGGTCCAGCATTGGCTGCAGAGCACCGGAGCGACCGATGTGTCACTGCCGACGATGGCCGAGCGGGCAGGGCTGGAAGAACGCACGTTCCTGCGTCGATTTCGCGCCGCAACCGGGCTTAAACCCACCGAGTACTGCCAGCATCTGCGGGTCGGCAAGGCCCGGGAAATGCTCGAGTTCACCAACGGCACCATCGATCACATCGCCTGGACGGTGGGTTATCAGGATCCGAGTGCCTTTCGGGCGACGTTCAAGAAGATTACCGGGTTGGCGCCGAGTGATTACCGGACACGGTTTGGAGTGACACCGACTGCGGCAACCCGGTAGAAGCCTCACTCCCACATTGGGTCAGTGTAAGGCTTGAATCGTGCAAAATGCCGGAATCTTGAAGGCTGTCGTGCAGAATCAAACAGGCAGGGTGCCATCATGCTTTTCGCAACTGTCTGATTTGAAAAACGTTTGTCTTTGGCCCTCCTTGGCCTGATCTCTGCACCCTTTCAACTACATTCATCACGCGCAGATTGAAGGGGGACGCATGACCCCAACAAACCGCAAGAAACTGGTGGTCGCCCACTCCGTGCGCCCCGAGGCTCCGTTGCACGAAGTGGAAACCAATCGTGCGCTGGCCCGTTGGCTGGCACAGATCCTGGGGCTTAAATACGGCGGCAATTACGACCCGGAACTGCACAACGGTCGAGACCTGTATCTGTTGCCGACCCAGACGCTTGTGGGCGTCGCTGCCGCCCGTCAATTGGGCGTCAAGGGGCCTGAGGATTTGTGGGGCGGTTACGTCGACCATGATTTCATCTGCACCAAAGCCATCAGTCACGGGTTGCGTAACAAAAATGCTCACGCTCCGGAAGGCTGGTCACCGTTGTTTTCCGAACGTGTACGCAGCGTGGTGCTCGACGGCCTCAGTGTTTTTTCCATGGACGATGCGCGTCCTGCGGCGGAGCATCTGCTCTACAGCGGCCCGATCCGCATCAAGCCTATTCATGCCTGCGCCGGACGCGGTCAGGAAGTGATCAAAAGCCTCGACCAGTTCGATGCCATCCTCGCCAGACCCGAGGCCAAAGCGCTGTTCAGCGAAGGCGTGGTGCTGGAGCAGGACCTGGACCACGTGATCACCCACAGCGTCGGTCAGAGTTTTATCGGCGACACGGTGCTGAGTTATTGCGGTGATCAATACTTGACCAAAGACGGTCAGGGCGAGCAGGTTTATGGAGGGTCCAACCTGCTGGTCGTGCAGGGTGATTACGACGATCTGCTCGAACTGGAACTGCCGGACGATGTTCAGCTGGCGATCCGGCAGGCGCAAGTGTTCGACCGTGCCGCGGATGAGGCTTATCCCGGTTTCTACGCCTCGCGGCGCAACTACGACATCGCCCAAGGTGTCGACAGTAATGGCAAGCAGCGCAGCGGAGTACTCGAGCAGTCCTGGCGGATGGGCGGTGCCAGCAGCGCCGAAGTCGCCGCCTTGCAAAGCTTCGTCAACGACCCCGGGATGCGCGCGATTCGCGTGTCGTCAGTCGAGACCTACATCGACCAGCCGCTGCCGGCGGATGCCATCGAGGTGTATCGCGGGCCGGCGCAAAACAGTGACTTTCTTCTCAAGTACGTAACGGTTAAATCCTATGACGGCTAGAAGCGAAACCATTCAAATCGACATCGACGATGAACAGATGATCGGGACCTTTCTCAGTCCAAAATCGAAAGTGCCCGGCGTGCTCTTTGTGCACGGTTGGGGCGGGAGTCAGGAGCGGGACCTGGAGCGGGCGAAAGGCATCGCCGGTCTGGGTTGCGTGTGCTTGACGTTCGACTTGCGGGGACATACCGGCGGGGCCGGTATTGCGCTGAGTCGAGTGACGCGCGAAGACAACCTGCGCGACCTGCTGGCAGCGTATGACCGCTTGCTCGCGCACCCGGCGCTCGATACATCGGCGATTGCTGTGGTCGGCACCAGTTATGGCGGTTACCTGGCCTCGATCCTGACGTCATTGCGTCCGGTGCGCTGGCTGGCGCTGCGGGTGCCGGCCCTGTATCGCGATGATCAATGGCACACGCCCAAACGTGATCTGGATAAGCTCGATTTACGTGATTACCGCCGCACGTTAGTCCGCGCGGACAGCAATCGTGCGCTGCATGCCTGTTCGCAATTTACCGGGGATGTGCTGCTTGTGGAGTCCGAGACCGACGACTATGTGCCCCACTCAACCATCATGAGTTACCGCGCTGCGTGTCAGCAGACCCACTCGCTGACCCACCGGATTATCGACGGCGCCGATCACGCCTTGAGCGAGTCTGTTTCGCAACAGGCATACACCTCGATCCTGGTGGGCTGGATCACCGAGATGGTGGTGGGCGAGCGGTTGAGCATTATTCAGTCATCGTAAAAACATCGGCTGTTAATGCTTAGGTTTCTTCTCGATCCGCAACGACTTGGCCTTGGCTTCCACGATCAGGTACATCACCAGGGTAATCAGTAGCGGCAAGATGAAATAGATCGCCCGATAGGCCAGCAATCCGGCCACCAGGCTGCCTCGGGACACTTCATGTTGCAGCAGCGCCACGAACACCGCTTCAAGCACGCCGAGCCCGGCGGGGATGTGCGTGATGACCCCGGCAATCGCGCTGATCAACAACACCCCAAGCACCAGCGGATAGTCCAGCTTGCTCGGCAGCAAAGTGAAAATCACCGCCGCCATCAGCGACCAGTTCAGCGCCCCGAGAGCCAGTTGCAGCACTGCCATGCGCAGGGACGGCAGGTCGATTTCCACCCCGCGTATCGCCCACTCCCGTCGCTTGGAGAACTGACACGCTGCCAGGTACCCCGCGCTCACCAGCAGCAACAACACGCCCACACCTTGCAAGGCGTCGCTGCTCAGCTTCCAGCCTGGCGGCATTCGCACCAGCCCGCTGCTGAACACCGCACCGGCAATCACCATGTAACCGAACCAGTTGGTTGCCAGGCTCAACCCGAGAATTTTCGCGATATTGCCCTTGCTCACCCCGAGTCGCGAATACAGCCGATAACGCATGGCAATGCCGCCGACCCAGGCACTCAGATTGAGGTTGAAGGCATAGCTGATAATCCCCACCGGCAGGATCTGCTTCCACGTCAGCTCCTGGCGAATGTAGGTGCGACCGATCAGGTCGAAGCAGGCGTAAACCAGAAAACTCAGCAAGGTCAGAGTGGACGCGATGATCAGCGTGCGCACCTTGAAATCGGCGAGGTTGTCGAACACTTCATCCCATTCGATGCGCTGGGCAAGCATCGTGAACAGCACGATCAGCGCCAGGAAAAACAGCATTGTCAGCGGCCGTTTCCAGCGGCTCCAGCGGGATTTGGTCGGGTTGTCGGCGTGGGTCGCCGGTTGTGTATCAGAGTGGCTCATCAGGTGTCACTCCCGGCGGAATGGGAAAAAGGTTTCAGGCGCGGCTTGTGCGCCGGCAGCCAACCGGCCCAGGCCGGGAAGTGCCGCAGAAAGTGAAACACCAGAAAGCCGACGGTCATGTGCCAGACCCGCCCGCGCGGGGACTTGTCTGCGGACATGACCTTGCAATGGTTGTTACTCAGGTCTTCGAGGCGCTCGAACAGGTCGCGGTTGAAGGCGCGATCGCGGATCAACACATTGGCTTCCAGGTTCAAGGACAGGCTCAACGGGTCGAGGTTGCTCGAACCGACCGTGCTCCAATCCTCATCCACCAGCGCGACTTTGCCGTGCAGCGGACGGTCGCAATATTCGTAAATCTGCACGCCGGATTTGAGCAGGTAGTCATAGGTCATGCGCGCGGCGAGTTTGGCCGCCAGCATATCGGGCTGACCTTGCAGGATCAGCCGCACATCGACGCCTCGGCGCGCCGCGTTGCGGATCTCGCGCAGCAGGCGATAGCCCGGAAAGAAGTAGGCATTGGCGATCACAACCCGGCGCTGGGCACTGCGCAGCACCTGTCGGTAAACCTCTTCGATGTCGGTCGGATGCTCGCCATTGTCGCGGTACACCAGGCGAACCTGGCCGTCATGATCGGTGAATGCCAGCTCCGAGCGCCTTTGCCTGCGTCGTTGCCACCAGTATTTGGCGCGAGCCGGGCGACCGCATTGCAGCAGTGCGAAGTGATGGATGTCGGCCACCGCCGGGCCTTGCACTTCAACGGAATAATCCTGCTTGGCCTCAGGGCCGAAGTCAGCCAAATGGTCGGCAGAAAAGTTGATACCGCCGATGAACGCAATCGTGCCGTCGACCACCACGATCTTGCGGTGCAGGCGGCGGAACCAGTTGGTGCGGATGCCCAGAAGTTTGGGCGCCGGGTCGAAAATCTGGATGCGCACGCCGGCCTCGCTCAGGGCGGAGAGGTATCCCGTGCCCAGTTCACCGCAGCCAAAGCCATCGAGGCTGGCGGTGATCCGCACGCCGCGTTGAGCGGCGGCGATCAGGACTTCCTGCAGCTCATTGCCGACTTTGTCCTCGAACACAATGAAGGTTTCCAGCAGGATTTCAGTCTTGGCCTGACGCATGGCTTCGAACACCCGAGGGAAATAATCTTCACCATTTTCCAGCAGCTCTACGCGGTTGTTGCCTTGCCAGCCATATTCGACGTCGACCACGCCCGGCTCACGGACCGGCGGGGTTGTGGATAAGTGCTCCACATGGGTTTTTTCCATCGACGGGCTGCTCATAGCTCGATCTCCACCGACAGCGGCGCATGGTCGGAAAGGTGTGACCAGGGCCGCGCGGCCAACACTTGCGGCTGACTGGCCTTGAGGTTTCGCACGTAGATGCGGTCAAGGCGCAGCGCTGGCAAACGCGCCGGAAAACTGCGCGCCGGTTTGCCGTGGAGTTCGGCGAAAACCTCCCGTAAACCACTGGGTTTGAGCAGCGCGTCGGCACGCTGACGCCAGTCGTTGAAGTCACCGGCAACGATCACCGGGGCATCGCTGGGCAGTTCTTCGAGGCGCTGGGCCAGCAACTTGAGTTGTTCGGTCCGGTGGGTTTCGCGAAGGCCCAGATGCACGCAAATGGCATGCACTTCCTGGCCGTCACCGGGCAGGCGCAGCACGCAATGCAGGATGCCGCGATTCTCGTGACCGCTGATGGAGACGTCGAGGTTGTCGTGGCGAATGATCTGGAATTTCGACAGCAGCGCGTTGCCGTGATCGCCCGCCGGATAGACCGCGTTGCGCCCATAGGCGAACTGCGGCCACAGGGTGTCGGCGAGGAATTCGTATTGCGGCATCGCCGGCCAATTGCTGTAGCGCTGGGGGTGATGCTCGTGGGTGCCGTGGACTTCCTGCAAAAACACCACGTCGGCGGACACGCTGCGCACTGCTTCGCGCAATTCAGGCAGGATGAAACGCCGGTTGAACGCGGTGAAGCCCTTGTGCGTGTTGACCGTCAGCACGGTAAAGCGGCGCACGGAGGTGATGATGGGTTGCTGTTCGTCGGTGGTGCCGACCGGTTCGGAAATGCTCATGACAGCACTCCTTCGGCGGCCGGTTCACCAGGACGGGTGGCAAGGTCTTTATCCAGATGAAAACGCTCCAGCAAGCGGCGGGCATCGAAGGGCGCGCGGACTTTGATGTCGTTGTCGAAGTAGCAAAACACCTCACGGGACTTGCGCGCCTTGGGCTTTTGCCGGGGTGCGATCAGCTGCGGGTCGGGCGGTTGCTGGCCGTGGTACCAGGCCTCGATCCGGTCACCCCAGCGTTTCAGCGTCTCGGGGGTGTAACCGCTGGCATAGAGTTCTTCGGCACCGTGCAGGCGCAGGTAAACGAAGTCGCTGGTGAGGTCTTCCCGGTACGGCCATTTACCGGCGGTGTCGGCGATCACCAGCGCCGCATTGTGGCGTTTGAGCAGGCGGATGAAGGCGGGGTCGATGAAGCTCTCGTTTCTGACTTCTACGGCATGGCGCAACGGCTTTTTTCCGTAGGCCTTCATGCTGGCGTGACCGTTCACGTGCGAATCATGCTGGCGGGCGAGGGCGGCGGCCTCTTCGGTGTTGTGCGGCAATTGCTCCAGAAAGGTTTCGAACAGCTTGGCATCGAATTTGAAATTGGGCGGAAATTGCCAGAGGATCGGGCCGAGTTTTTCTTTGAGTTCCAGAACCCCGGACGCAAAGAAATTCGCCAAGGGTTTATGGACGTCCCGCAGTCGCCTGATGTGGGTGATAAAGCGCGGGGCTTTGACGCTGAAAACGAAACCCCTCGGGGTTTCGGCGTACCACTGGGCATAACGTTCGGGCCGTTGCAGGGCGTAAAACGATCCATTGATTTCGATGCTGTTGACCGCCCGTGAGGCGAATTGCAATTCGCGCTTGTGGGTCAGCCCCGTTGGGTAAAAATCCCCCCGCCAGGGCGTGTAGCGCCAGCCTGAAATACCGATGTGGATCGCCGCCATGTCGCCTCCCGTCTAATGGTCCTCGGACTGCCCCTGTCTTTTGATGACTGCGGGGCGGGCGAGAAAGTTTCGACGGGACTACGGACGGTCAATGCTTAACAGACCCACACAAATCAAATGTGGGAGCGAGCTTGCTCGCGAATGCGGTGTGTCAGTCACATCGATGCTGGATGTGCTGCCGCCTTCGCGAGCAGACTCGCTCCCACAGGGTTTAGTGACCGGCCACAACCTGGGTCGTGCTCTCTGCATACACCGGACCCAAGCGATCAAGACGACCGCTCCACGCGGTCAGCGCCAACGCGACCAACACCACCAGCCCACCGATCCATGCGGTGTGAATCAAGCCCATGTGAGCAACGATCAAGCCACCGCCCCACGCGCCACCGGCGATGCCGAGGTTGAACGCGGCGGTGTTCAGGCCCGACGCCACGTCCACCGCATGCGGCGTGTGATGTTCGGCCTGACGCACCACATACACTTGCAGGCCCGGCACGTTGCCGAACGCAACCGCGCCCCAGACCAGTACGGTGGCCAGGGCCAACCATGGATTGCCGGCGGTGAAAGTCAGTACGAACAACACGGCCGCGAGCAGGGCGAAGATGATTTTCAGGGCGCTGATCGGGCCGCGTTTGTCCGCCAGTTTGCCGCCCCAGATGTTACCGACGGCCACCGAGATGCCGTAAACCAGCAGCACCAGGCTGACCGTGCTGGCGCTGAAACCGGAAATGTCCTGAAGAATCGGTGCCAGGAAGGTGAACGCAATGAACGAGCCGCCGTAACCGACCGCGGTCATGGCGTACACCAGCAACAGACGCGGCTGCTTAAGCACCTGCAATTGCTGCAACAGTGAAGCCGGTTTGCTGTGGGCAATGTTTTTCGGCACGTAAAGCAGGCTGCCGATGAACGCGATCACACCCAGCGCAGACACCGCGAGGAAGGTTTCGCGCCAGCCGAAGTGCTGACCAATGAACGTCCCCAGTGGCACGCCGGTGACCAGTGCCACGGTCAGGCCGGTGAACATGATCGCGATCGCGCTGGCGGCTTTTTCCTTTGGCACGAGGCTGGTGGCGATGGTCGAGCCAATCGAGAAAAACACCCCGTGGGCCAGGCCGGTTACGATCCGCGCAATGATCAGCGATTCGTAGCTTGGCGCTTTCCAGGCCAGCAGGTTGCCGAGGGTGAACAGCACCATCAGCGACAACAGCAGCATTTTGCGCGGGACTTTGCCGGTGAGGGCGGTCAGCACCGGGGCGCCAATGGCAACGCCCAATGCGTAGAGACTGACCAGCAGGCCGGCGGATGGCAGGCTGACGCCGAGGTCGGCGCCGATGGTGGGTAACAGGCCAACGATGACGAATTCGGTCGTCCCGATGGCGAAGGCGCTGAGGGTCAGCGCGAGCAAGGCAATGGGCATGGCTGCAACTCCGGTGGATTGATTGATGGAGCGCAGTGTCGGGGTTTGGGGTGTGTGGAAAAATACAGGGATGGGCATTTGATATTTGCTTCGCACGCAAAGATCAAAAGCTACCCCCTCACCCCAGCCCTCTCCCCCATGGGGGCGAGGGGGAAAGGGAGCAGATTTGTGTTGTTTTCAAAACCTGAGTTCGACTCGATGTTTCAGGTCGATGTAGCTCCAAGAACACCTCGGTAGGCTCCCTCTCCCTTGGGGAGAGGGCTGGGGTGAGGGGGTGGCTCTTGATTTCACCCAATAACCGAACTTGCCTACACTTTCCCGATCAGTTCCTTACAGACCCTTTCGCAGGAGCGCCGTGTTTGTTCAAGTTCAAGACCGCGATACTACTGGGGGCATTGCTGATTCTGGGCAGCAACGAGCTGGAGGCTGCCGCACTGCCGGGTGTGCCGGCCGCCGCCGCGACACCACTGGCCCATCCCGAACCGCTGGTACAGGGTGGTTTGCTGGGTGCCATCAGTTCGAGCATTGAGGAAGTCCAGGGAAAACTCGATCTCAACGAGGACCTGCTGGACGCCTGGCGTCTGCGTGCAGACCGGGCGGCGGTTGAGGTGGATAAACTGGTCAATCATCCGTCGTCCCGTTCGAGCTGGAGCGTGGCGGGGGATTTCCTGCTGTTGTCCGGTGTGTGGATGGGCGTCTTTGTGTTGCTCTGGCTGCTGGGAGGGCTGCTCACCAAACGTCTGTGCCAGAACCGCCTGCTGCTCACTCGCGAGCGCGGTCAGGCCTTGCTGGGTTATGTGTTGCCCTACACGGTTCCGGCGCTGATCAGCCTGCCGCTGACGCTGTATGTCAGCCACTTCCTGCAAGTGTCCGCCGGCCGGGCGCTGGCATTGTGTTTCGCCTATGCCACCAGCAGCGGCATCTTCGCCGCGTCGTTGCTGTTGTCGCTGGTGGTGCTGTTCAACGCCGGCCACAAGCGCCAGGCGGTGCAGATTATTCGTCAGCACAGCCCACGACCGCTGTTTTTGATGGGCTTCCTCGTGGCGCTGAGCGACGCCTTGACCAGCCCGCAAATCGCCCGCCTGCTTGGCGGCAATCTCACCAGCAGTGTCGCGGTGTTCACCGGGGTGGCGGCCTCGGTCACCTTTGGCCTTTTGGTGATCAAGATGCGCCGTCCGGTCGCCCATCTGATCCGCATTTTGCCGTTGTCCCAGCGCCTCAGTCAGCCGGCCGTGCGTGAAATGCTGAGGATCTTTTCCGGGCTCTGGTACTGGCCGATTCTGTTGATGGTGCTGGTGTCGGTGATCAACCTGATCGGCATTGGCGATGACAACCAGAAAGTACTGCGCTGTGCGCTGTTTACCACGGTGTTGCTGATTGCGACGGTGTTTCTCAGCACGTCGCTGCATCACCTGTTCAAGTCGCGCAGTGAGTTGGTCGTGCGCCGCAGCAGTGCCTACAAAGAGCGCTTTCTCAGCCTTTCGCACGCGTTGCTGCGCATCGCCCTGGCGATTGTGTTCATCGATGTCCTGGGGCGCATCTGGGGTGTGTCGCTGTTTGAATTTGCGGTGAGCAATTCAGTCGGCCGGGCGATCAGCGATTCCCTGAGCCGTATCGGTTTGATTTTCCTGGTGACCTGGATGGTCTGGGTGGTGTTGGACACGGCGATTCAGGAAGCCCTGAAGCCACCCGTTAGCAAACGCTCGGCGCACCAGCCCAGCACCCGGATCAAAACCATCCTGCCGCTGCTGCGCAATGCGATCAAAATCATCCTGGTGGTGATCTGTGCGATCACCACCATGGCTAACCTGGGGATCAACGTTGCACCCTTTCTGGCGGGTGCCGGTGTCGTAGGGCTGGCCATCGGATTCGGTTCCCAGCAACTGGTGCAGGACGTGATCACCGGGTTGTTCATCATCATCGAAGACACGTTGTCGATTGGCGATTGGGTCGTACTCGACTCTGGCCACGCCGGCACTGTTGAAGGCCTGACGATCCGTACTTTGCGCCTGCGCGACGGCAAGGGGTTTGTGCACTCGGTGCCGTTCGGTCAGATCAAGGCCGTGACCAATCAATCGCGGCAATTCGCCTATGCGTTCTTTTCGGTGCAATTCACTTACGACACCGATGTCGACAAGGCTATCGAGTTGATCCGCGAGGCTGGAGATTCCATCCGCGACGATGCGTTCCTCAAGTACAACCTGCAAGGGCCGCTGGATGTGTTTGGTGTCGACAAGATGGACCTCAACGGCGTGGTGCTGACGGCACAGTTCCGCACCGTGTCGGGTGGGCAATACGCAGTGAGTCGGGCGTTCAACCAGCGTTTGAAAAAGCTTGTGGATAACAGCCCGTGGGTGCATTTCGCGCAGACTTATCCACAGCAGGTCTTGATGCCAAGACAGGCTGTTGAACCGCTGCAAAGCGATGGACTTGCATCGGAGCATTCATCGGTGTTCCTGCCGGATCAGCCGCGTACTCAATGATTTGTGTTGGGGCTGATGGCCTCATCGCGAGCAAGCTCGCTCCCACATTGGATCGCATTCCCCTGTGGGAGCGAGCTTGCTCGCGATGAGGCCAGCCCGGAAAACATCAATGCCGGATCAGTTTGTTGTGCAGTTCGGTAGTTGATTGCTGATCCAGCTCTAGCCAGAAAATCTGCTTGCCGGCAATCTCGGCAGCGGCCGGCAGACCATCGCGATACACCAATCGATTACTCGCCAATGCCGGTACTTTTGCTCCGGGTAAAAGTGTCCCGGCGAGGTTCAGCGGATCAACCCCGCACACGGCAATCAAACTCCCGTCATGCGGCCGTCGCCGCACCTCGCGCAGTAACGGAATGGCTTCAGGCAATGCAAACTGTTCACCCGCCAAGCCACTGACAAACCGCCCGCCGCGAATCTCGCCGCGAGCTTCCAGCCGATGGAAAGTGCGCAGCAATTCTCGCCAGCTCGGCAGCCAATCCGCTTCACGTTCCAGCAAGCGCCAGAACACCACGCCGTAGCGTCGGAGCAAGGTCATGGCGATATGTTCAAGGGTGTCGGTCGGCGTCGGTGCCGGACGTTTGTTCTCCACAACCGGAGCTTGCGTCCCGCGTCGCAGCAAGGCCCAGCGCCCGGCATCGTCCATCCCGCCGACCAACGCACCGCGCCCGCGTCGGCTGCTGCGATTCTGGCGTTTGCTGGCCGGGGTGATCAGCGCCCGCAGACCGGCGAAGCTGTCGGCATTCACCAACCCGGCGCCGACCAATTCCTGCAAGGCGATCTCCAGTTCCGAGCGCAGCAAGTGGGCTTCGTGAGTCAGCTCATCGAAAAACAGCGCGCCGTGTTGGCTCAGGGCTTCGTAGACTTTTTGCGTCTTGGGCGACAGTTCGCTGGCCGGCGTCTGCTCGGTCAACCCGCTCCACAACCCGACCTGACTGCGCGGCAATAGCAGAATCGGTGTGCTACGCAGCGCCGTGCTGGCGCTCTTGTTGCGCGCGGTCAGGCGAGTCCACACCAGCTTGCCGCTGCGGCACAGGTCATCCAGCCAACTCGCTGAAAAGTCTTTTATTCGCGCCGGCAAAATATCGCTGTCCCAGGCTGAAGCGGCGGCGGGGTAGCCTTCGAACTGACCGACTATCGCGGGCAATACTGCGCTGCCCTGACTCTGGGTCGCGGCGGACAGGTGCTGCCAGTCAAACAGGAAACGCATGAAATCCTGCAACGCCACGGGCTCGATTTCCCGCCGCAGACGCTTGACGGTGTAGCGGTGAATTCGCGCCAGCAAATGCCGTTCGCACCATTCTTCCTCAGCCGTGCCGGGCGTGAATTGACCGCGCAGCACATAACCTTCGCGTTCCAGTTGCGCCAACGCCTGAGTGACTTGAGTCGCCGCTAATCCGAGCGGTTCGGCAATCGCGCTCAGCGGCAACGGACCGAACGCGCTGAGCCGCGCACGAATCACTTCCAGCACCGCTTCGTCCGGCGTCCAGACTTCATCGAACCCGGGCAACGCCTCCAACGGTGGCTGCAAAATCGCCTGCGGATAAATCGCCCGCAAACAGGTCAGCCGCTCCAGTGCCAACCATAGCGCTTGCCCTGCATTGACTTGCAAGCGGCTGGCGCGACCGCTGTCGGCCAGGGCGTTCAGCCAATCGAGCCAGTCTGGATGGGCCTGGGCCTCGACGTCGGTGATGCACGCGAGGCTCATCAACGCTTCATGCATTTCATCGATGCCAGTCGGCGCTGGCCAGGCTTCCTCGCGCACGGCTTGAATCGCGTCCGCATCCAGCGCACCGAGGTCATCGGTGGACTGCGGATCGCTCCAGCGACGGTTGAGCACTGCTTGAGTGCGGCGCTCTTCCAGCGGCGCATCGTCGAGAAAGGTGTAGGGCCGGGCACTGAGAATTTCCGCTGCCAGCGGTGAGGGCGCCGGCAGGTCGCGGCTGATCAAGCGGATGTCGCCACGTTCCATGCGCCGCAACAACGCCAGCCAGCCTTCGCTGTCCATGGCCTCGTGCAGGCAATCGTCGAGGGTTTGTTCCACCAGTGGATGGTCGGGAATTTCCCGTTCGCCGGCGAGGTTTTCCACGCAGGCAATCTGATCGGGAAACACGCTGGCGATCAGGTCTTCGCTTTTCATCCGCTGGATCTGCGGCGGGACTTTGCGGCCGCCACTGTAGCGCGGCAGCGCCAGCGCGACCCCGGCATTCCAGCGCCAGCGCACGCCGAACAGCGGCGCATCGAGCACGGCTTGAATCAGGGTGTGCTCGGCGCTGTTGCTGTGCAAATAGCGCCAGACGTCATCGAGTTCGAAACTGTGGCTGGTGGACAGCGACAGGACGATGGCGTCTTCGCTGGCGGCGGCCTGCAATTCGAAGTTGAAGGTGCGGCAAAAACGCTTGCGCAGGGCCAGGCCCCAGGCGCGGTTGATGCGGCTACCGAATGGCGTGTGGATGATCAATTGCGTGCCGCCGGACTCGTCGAAAAACCGCTCCATCAGCAGCGTGTCTTGTGACGGCAGGGCGCCCAATGTCAGACGCGCACGGGCCAGGTAATCGACCAATTGTTCCGCGCTGGCGAGGTTCAGACCGAGGGTGTCGGTCAGCCAGTCGATAGCGGGCTGCAAGCGACCGGGTGTGGCGCCGAGCAGCTCATCGAGTTGCGCTTGCAGGCGCGCCACGGCGAACGACAGTTCAGCGCTGCGTCCCGGTGCTTCGCCGAGCCAGAACGGAATGGTCGGCGGTTGGCCCTGCGCGTCTTCGACTCGAACCTTGCCGGTTTCGACCCGCAGGATTCGGTAGGAGGTGTTACCCAATTGGAAGACGTCCCCGGCGATGCTTTCCACCGCAAAGTCTTCGTTGACGCTGCCGATGTTCAGCCCTTGGGGTTCGAGTAAAACGCTGTAGTCGGCGTTGTCCGGGATCGTCCCGCCGCTGGTCACGGCCGTCAGTTTTGCGCCCCGACGACCGCGCAGGGTGCGGGTCACGGCGTCGCGGTGCAGGTAAGCGCTGCGGATGCCCAGGCGACCGTTGTAGCCTTCGGCGAGCATCTGCAGCAGCGCTTGATAGTGTTTTTCGTCGAGTTCGCGGTAGGGCGAGGCGTTGCGGAACATCTCCAGCAGCGCCTGCTCGTGCCATTCCTGGCAACTGACCTCGGCGATGATTTGTTGCGCGAGTACATCCAGCGGTGCCTTGGGAATCAGCAAGGTGTCGAGTTCGCCACGCCGCACGCAGTCGAGCAGGGCGGCGCATTCGATCAGGTCATCGCGGGTGGTGGCGAACAAACGGCCCTTGGGCGTACCGCCGACCTGGTGCCCGGAGCGGCCGACCCGTTGCAGGAACCCGGCAATCGAACGCGGCGAGGCAATCTGGCAGACCAGGTCGACATCGCCGATATCGATCCCCAGTTCCAGGGACGCCGTGGCGATCAACACTTGCAGCTCGCCACGCTTGAGCCGCTGTTCGGCGTCGAGACGAAACTCCTTGGCCAGACTGCCGTGGTGGGCGGCCACCGCGTCCTTGCCGAGGCGTTCGCTCAAGTGACGGCTCAGGCGTTCGGCGAGGCGTCGGGTGTTGACGAAAATCAGCGTGGTGCGGTGTTCGCGGGCGAGGGCGGCGAGGCGGTCGTAGACCAGTTCCCAGATGTCGTTGGCCATCACCGCCGACAACGGCACGGGCGGCACTTCGATGTCCAGATCCCGTGGGCGGGCGTGGCCGATGTCGATGATTTCGCACGCGCGATCGCGGCCAACCAGAAATTGTGAGACGGCTTCGATGGGTTTTTGCGTGGCAGACAGGCCAATCCGCATCAGCGGTTGCGCGCATAACGCTTGCAGTCGCTCGAGGCTCAGGGCCAGGTGACTGCCGCGCTTGCTGGCGGCGATCGCGTGAATTTCGTCGACGATCACCGTGCGGGTTGTACTGAGCATTTGTCGGCCGGAGTCGGAACCGAGCAGCACGTAAAGGGATTCCGGGGTGGTCACCAGAATGTGTGGGGCGGTCTTACGCATCGCAGAGCGGTCTTTTTGCGGCGTATCGCCGGTGCGTACGGCGGTGTTGATCTGCAATTGCGGCAGGCCCATCTCGCGTAACTGCTCGGTGATGCCGGCCAGCGGGTTTTGCAGGTTGATCTGGATGTCGTTGGACAAGGCTTTTAGCGGCGAAACGTAGACCACCAGGGTTTCATCCGGCAGATGGCCACCGTTGGCCATTGCGCGGTGGACCAGGTCGTCGATGACCGCGAGGAACGCGGTGAGGGTCTTGCCAGAGCCCGTGGGTGCGGCGACCAGTGTCGAACGGTGCTGGCGGATCAACGGCCACGCCCGGGCCTGGGCGGCGGTGACCGTCGGGAAGGTGCTGCTGAACCAGGCGCTGACGGCGGGGTGGAAGCCTGCCAGGGCGCTGTCCGTCGGGATTGGCAGATTCATGCAGCAATTTATGCGGGCGGGGGGCTGAAGATGCAAGTACCGCTCGGGATTTGCGTCGTTGCTGAGGGCCCTATCGCGAGCAGGCTCGCTCCCACAGGGGATTTGTGTGCGTCCTGGATCTAATGTGGGAGCGGGCTTGCTCGCGAAGGGGCCGGAACAGGCAGCACAGATCTCAGGTATCTACACTTTACGGATGACGGTTGCGCACTAAACCCGCAAAATGCAACGATTCCGGCAACTATCGACGGCATCGCCCGCGAGCGGTGTCGATAAAGCCATTGTTTCTATCAGACTGGGCCTGCTGACTCTATGCGAATGCGCCTTATGTTACTGGGCGGCGGAAATGCCCTTGGGCAGGCGCTGATTCGCCTCGGTGCGGAGGAAGACATCGGCTTCCTCGCCCCCCGCCCACCGCAAGACGGCTGGGACGCCGCGACCCTGACGCAACTGCTCGACGACACCCGTCCGGACGCGTTGATCAACCTCGCCTATTACTTCGACTGGTTTCAGGCGGAGACGGTCAGCGAACAGCGTCTGGCCGGGCAGGAACGGGCGATCGAGCGTCTGGCCGAACTGTGCCAGCATCACAACATCGTGCTGCTGCAACCGTCGAGCTATCGCGTGTTCGATGGTTCCCGGGCGACGGCCTATAGCGAAAAAGACGAACCGGTGCCTTTGGGCCTGCGCGGTCAGGCCTTGTGGCGGATCGAGCAAAGCGTCCGCGCCACCTGCCCGCAACACGTGTTGCTGCGATTCGGCTGGCTGCTCGATGACAGCCCCGACGGCACCCTCGGGCGTTTCCTCGGCCGCGCCGAACTGCCTGAAGAATTGCTGATGGCCGATGACCGCCGGGGCAATCCGACGCCGGTGGATGACGCCGCGCGGGTGATCATCTCGGTCCTCAAGCAACTCGATTGCTCGGCGCCGCTGTGGGGCACCTACCATTACGCCGGGCATGAGGCGACCACGCCGCTGGCACTTGGGCAGGCGATCCTCACCGAAGCGCGCGCTCTGCATCCGCTGGCCATCGAAGCGCCGACCGCCCAGGCTCACGCCGCGCGACCGGACGCCGCCGAAGAGCCGCAACACGCGGTGCTGGCCTGCAAGAAAATTCTGCACACTTTCGGGATCAAGCCCCGCGCCTGGCGTGCGGCACTCCCGGGCTTACTGGACAGGTTTTATCGCCATGGCTGACGGCCCTGTTTTAATCACCGGCGGCGCCGGTTTCATCGGCTCGCACCTCACCGATGCCTTACTCGCCAAGGGCCATTCGGTACGTATCCTCGATGACCTCTCCACTGGCAAACGCAGCAACTTGCCGCTGGACAATCCCGGCGTCGAACTGATCGTGGGCGATGTCGCCGATGCCGCGCTGGTCGCGCAGGCGATGGTCGGATGCAGCGCTGTGGCGCACTTGGCCGCGGTGGCGTCGGTGCAGGCGTCGGTGGATGATCCGGTGAAGACTCACCAGAGCAATTTCATTGGCTCGCTGAATGTCTGCGAAGCCATGCGCCAGTCCGGCGTCAAACGGGTGCTGTATGCGTCCAGCGCAGCGGTCTACGGCAACAATGGCGAAGGCGAGTCGATCGACGAAGACACGCCCAAGGCACCGTTGACGCCCTACGCTTCGGACAAATTGGCGAGCGAGCATTACTTCGATTTTTACCGTCGCCAGCATGGTCTGGAGCCGGTGATTTTCCGTTTCTTCAACATCTTCGGCCCACGCCAGGATCCGTCCTCGCCGTACTCCGGGGTAATCAGCATTTTCAGCGAGCGCGCGCAGAAGGGCCTGCCGATCACTGTGTTCGGTGACGGTGAACAGACTCGCGATTTCGTCTACGTCGAAGACCTGGTCGACTTGTTGGTGCAAGCGATCGAGAAACCGCAGGTCGAAGTCGGCGCGGTCAACGTCGGCTGGAACCAGGCCACGACCCTCAAGCAAATGCTTGAAGCCCTTGAAGCGGTGGTCGGTCAATTGCCGCCGGTGAGCTATGGCCCGGCGCGCTCCGGTGACATCCGTCACTCACGAGCGAACAATCAGCGTTTGCTGGAGCGCTTTACCTACCCGGAGCAGACACCGATGCGTGTCGGACTGGCGCGGTTGTTGGGGCGCTGAGGTTTACGCAGTCATGAAAAAGGCGCCTTTCGAGGCGCCTTTTTTGTGCGGCAAATTTTAGAATTTGTAACCCAGGCCAACCATGTAGATGAACGGATCCACGTCCACATCGACCTTGGCGCGAGTGCCTTGCGCCACTGCGTTATTTTGCACCGTCGCGGTGGTGTCGATGTCGATGTAACGCACCTGGGCGTTGATCATGATGTTGTCGGTCAGCATGTAGTCGGCGCCGACCTGGAACGCCATGCCCCAAGAGTTATCCGCTTTGAAGTTGCTGAAACCGTTGGCGCTGGCTTCGCTGCCAACGTGCTCGTCGTAGATCCAGGTGTAATTGATACCGGCGCCGACATACGGCTGGAAGGCGGACTTCGCATCCAGTGGGTAGTACACAACGCTCAGCGTCGGTGGCAGGTGTTTCAGCGTACCGAGTTTGCCGTTGGCCGCGCCGAGGGCGGTGCCTTTGAGCTTCACGTCATGCTCGAACGGCGAGGCCGCCAGCAGCTCGATCCCCCAGTGGCTGTTGAGCATGTAAGCGAAGTTCAGACCCAGTTGCGTGTCGCTGCTCATGGTGGCCTTGCCACCCAGATCGGCACCCTTCAGCGGACCTTGATCAACCTTGACGCTGGAGCTGTCGGCTTTCGGGTTGACGGTGATTGCACCGGCACGAACGATGATATCGCCGGCTTCGTGGGCGTAGGCTAACGGTGCTGCGAGCGCGAGGGCAAACAGCGAAGCGCTGAGCAAAGACTTGTGCATGGAGGGCTCCAAAGGACGTTAAAAATTTTTGATGTCCAATGGTACGGAGCCCTCTGATACGGTCTTTTGACTCAGCTCAATGAAACAGTGATGGCCCTAAAAGATCGCAGCCTTCGGCAGCTCCTACAGGATCGGGTTTGCACGCGGTCAAGGTAGGAGCTGCCGAAGGCTGCGATCTTGGCGATATCAACGGTAAGAAAAACGACCGGTTTCACTCCGGCAGCTCATACACGTAAATCTTGTCAGCCTGCATCTGATACCCGGCATCCGCCAGTTCGCTGGTCGACGCTTTAACCTGCAATGCCCCTTCGATCCAGTACGGCTGATACAACTCGTCGAGCTTCACACCCACCTTGCTTTTGACGTGCACGATCTGGTTCGACGGCGGTGGCGGCACGTGGATGCAGGCGCCGAAGTAAGGCACCAGCAGAAACTCGGTGGTGCGACCTTCTTCACTCACTTCCAGTGGCACGATGTAGCCCGGCAGCCGAATGTGCTGACCGTCGAGGCTTTTCACCACCGGTGCATTGGGCATGTCTTGCTTGGCCGCTGGCGCCGATTCGGCGGCCAACGCGTTGCCCATCTGCGACAGGTCGTGCAACGGCGTCATGTTCGGCACTTCCGGGGCGGCGTCCGGGGGGATCATTTCCGACCAGGTCAGCTCTTTCGGCCCGGCCGCCCACAGGGGCAAGGCGACCAGCATCAACAGCGCAAGCACGGCGCGGGGCATGTTCAACGTCCTCATAAACGGATCGACAGGCCATCGGCCAGGGATTGGCGATACGCGCGCCAGGCCGGCACGCCGCCCATCAGCAGCGCGGCGATCAGGATGCCACCGAGCAGCGTCCATTCATATTCGCTCGGCCAGGCCAGCGGCAGGTACAAGCCGTAATTCGCTTGCACATAGCCTTGAGCCGCCGCGATGCCCACATACAGCAGCGCTACACCGGCAATCACGCCAGACAGTGCCAGGGCAAACGCCTCCAGCACCAGCAACGTCGCGATGTGCCACGGCCGGGCACCCACCGAACGCAGAATCGCCATCTCCCGACGGCGTTCGTTGAGGCTGGTGAGGATCGCCGTGAGCATGCCGATCAACCCGGTCAGCACCACAAACAGCGACACCACGAACAAAGCTTTTTCCGCCGTGCTCATCAAACTCCACAGCTCTTGCAGCGCCACACCCGGCAGGATCGCCAGCATCGGTTCACCCAGAAATTCATTGATCTCACGCTGTAGCGCGAAGGTCGAAATCTTGCTGTTGAGGCCGAGCATGAACGCGGTGATCGCTTGCGGCGTCAGGTCCATGTTGCGTGCCTGATCGGCACTGATCCGACCGTTGCCGCGCGCCGGCACGCCGTTGTGCCAGTCGATGTGTATCGCTTCCATACCGCCGAGACTGATGTGCAACGTGCGGTCCACCGGGGTGCCGGTGCGTTTGAGAATGCCGACCACGGTGAACGGCTTGTCGTCGTGCTTGACCAGGCTGATCACCGCCACGCCGTGGGCCAGCACCAGTTTGTCGCCGAGTTTGTAGTGCAGCGCATCGGCCACTTCGGCACCGAGCACCACTTCGAACGGGTCAGTGGCGAAGGCGCGGCCGTCGGCCAGTTCCAGGTGTTGTTGATGGCCGTACTGGTAATGCTCGAAGTACGCCTCGGTGGTGCCCATCACCCGATAACCGCGATGGGAGTCGCCGAGGGACATCGGGATCGCCCACTTCACTTTCGGGTTGTTGGCGAAGTGTTCGAAGCTGTCCCAACGGATGTTGTTGGTGGCGTTGCCGATGCGGAACACCGAGTACAGCAACAGGTTCACCGAACCGGAACGTGCACCGACGATCAGATCGGTGCCGCTGATGGTGCTGGCGAAACTGGCCTTGGCTTCGGTGCGCACCCGTTCCACGGCCAACAGCAGGCAGACCGACAGGGCAATGGCGAACGCGGTGAGGATCGCGGTGAAGCGGCGGTTAGCCAGGCTGGCCATGGCTAGACGAAACAAATACATCTCAGACCTCGGACGGGGTGGCGGCGCGATTGAGATCGGCCAGCGACAGGTGGCGATCGAACAGCGGTGCGAGGCTTTGGTCATGGCTGACAAACAGCAGGCTTGACCCGGCTTCGCGGCATTCGGCGAACAGCAAACGAAGGAAGTTCTCGCGGGCGTCGTAATCCAGGGCCGAGGTCGGTTCGTCGGCGATCACCAATTCAGGCTGACCGATCAACGCGCGCGCAGCGGCAACCCGTTGCTGCTGACCGATGGACAGCGAATCGGCGCGACGACTGAGGATGCTTTCATCCTTCAAACCCAAGTGGGCGAGGAGGGTGGCCGCCGCCTGATCGACGCTGCCGTGGCGCTGGATCGCCCGTTCAGCGCGCAGCTTGGAGAAGTGGCAGGGCAATTCAACGTTCTCGCGCACCGAGAGAAACGGCAGCAAGTTGAACTGCTGGAAGATGTAGCCGGTGTGATCGACCCGGAAGCGGTCGCGAGCGCCGGCCGAGAGTTCGGTCAGCTCCTGGCCCAGCAATCGGATGCTACCGCGATCGGGCTTCTGCACACCGCCTAGCAGACCGAGCAGGGTGGTCTTGCCGCTGCCGCTGGGGCCTTTGAGGAACAGGGTTTCGCCTGGCATAAGGCGAAACGCCGGGATGTCCAGCAGCGGCGGATGACCGGGCCAGCTGAAGCCCAGGTCGGACAGTTCGATGAGTGCTTGGGTCATGTGAAACCGGTCAAGTTGGTGGTGAACCCTGTGGGAGCGAGCCTGCTCGCGAAGGGGCCGTCAGCCTCAACATCAATGTCGACTGTCAGACCGCTTTCGCGAGCAGGCTCGCTCCCACAAGGGATCTTCGGTGAATTTAGAATTTCAGGGCAGCTGCCTTGGCCGTCACTTCTACGCCTTGCTGCCCGCTCGGGCTGATCAGTTGTACCTGAATCTTCTGGGTCGCCGGGAACGTGTTGAAGATGTTCGCCAGGTCCAGGTTTTTCAGCGCGCCGGGTGCCGAGCAGCTGAATTGATAATGCGCGTGGATTTCGCTGTGGTCGTGGTGATGTTCGCCCTTGCCCGCTTCGTCGTGATCATCATCGGCATCGGGCTTGTCGCCGAACAACGGGCTTTCCAGTTCCTGAGTCGCAATCACGCAGCCAGCGGCTTTCGGCAGGTTGAACAGCACCAGCGGTTTCTCTAGCTGCGCCCGAACGGCGGCGACTTTGGCCTTGTCGGCGTCGGTGGTGGCAGCGTGTTCGAAACCCACCAGGTTCATCGCCGGGCTTTCCAGTTCCAGCTCCAGAGTCTGCCCGTCCAGCGCTGCGTTCAGGCGACCGACGCCATGTTCGTGGGCGCCGAGGCTGCCGTGCTCATGGTCGTGTTCATCAGCGGCGTGGGCGACGGCCAGCGGCAAGAGGGCAAACGGCAGAGCGAGAAGCAGACGGCGCATGGCGGGTCTCCGAAAAGTAAAATGAAGAATTTGTTATGTAATCTTATAACGTAAGTGCCGAGAGTTTGACCGCCTGCTTGGCGTTGCGCAAGTCACATGGGAGCATGCAAGTCAGAAATGTGCAGGAGCAGACTTATGTTGCGTATACGCGGAAGCATCGGCGACTGGCCGGTGGATTTGACGCTGGAGATGGATGACGGCGACTGGGCACGGCTCGGTGCGCAGTTGCAGGTGGTGAAACCGGAGGCCAGTGCAGCACCGGCAAAACCGATCAATCAGGATGATGCGCTGTGGCAGATCGCCAAGGATTTACTGTGTAAGGCCGGGCAATTGAGCGGGCCGGATTTGCTGGATCAGTTGGAAGGACTGACCGGCAGCGCGGCGTCGGGCAAACGCCTGTTGGTGCGTTTGCGTCACTGCACGGATGTGAAGGTGACGAGCGGCGGGGATACGCCGCTCTACAGCTGGATCAACGCAGGTTAGTACAGCGCAGCAAACAACTTGCGGCGGTACGTGGTCACCAGCGGGTGATCGTTGCCCAGCAGTTCGAACACCTGCAGCAAGGTCTTGTGCGGCAAGCCTTCGCTGTAGCTGCGATTGCGCACGAACAGCTTGAGCAACGCATCCAGCGCCGCGTCGTACTGCTGACGGGCCAGTTGCTGGATCGCCAGCTGATAAACCGCTTCATCGTCCTGCGGATTTTTCGCCAGACGCGCTTTCAGGTCTGCCGCATCCGGCAGGTCCTTGGCCTGACCGAGGAACTGGATCTGCGCCTTGGCGCCGGCCAGGGCAGCTTTGTGCTCATCGCTCGTGACCGCATCGAGCACGATTTGCGCTTCGCCCAGCTCGCCACGTTCGGTGAGGCAACGGGCGTAGAGGATCAGCGCCTTGGCATTGGTGTTGTCTTCGCCCAGCAGCACTTTCAGTGTGGCTTCGGCGTCGGCAAAGCGGTTGTCATCAAACAGCGCCTGAGCCTGTTCGAACGGGTCGGCAGCAGCCGGCGGCGGCATTTGCACGTGAGGTTCGAGCATCGCGCGCACCGCAGATTCCGGCTGTGCACCGGCAAAACCATCCACCGGCTGACCGTCCTTGAACAGCACCACCGTCGGCAGGCTGCGAATGCCGAAGCGCGAAACGATGTCCGGCTCGACGTCGCAGTTGACCTTGGCCAGCAGCAACTCACCCTGATAGCTCTCGACGATGGTCTGCAGCATCGGCATCAACGCCTTGCACGGCGCACACCATTCGGCCCAGAAATCCACCAGCACCGGTTTGTGGAAAGAGTTCTCGATCACCGACTGCTCGAAATCGGCAGTCGTGGCGTCGAAGATGTACGGCGTTTCCTGACTCATGGGGGATCTCGTAAAAGCGTGAATGGGGCAACTATAAGGCTAGCCGCGCCGCGCGTGGTAGAGGCTCACATGCCGAAACTCTTCGGGCTCGGCCAGATCGGGCAGGGTCATCGCTTCCAGCATCTCGATGCGTTGATACAACGGGTGGCGAAAATCCCTCACGCGTGAATCGGCCACCAACGCTTCCTGGCCGCGACTCAAGAATTCATCGAGCAACGGCAGATTCGCCCGGTCGTACAGCACGTCGGCCACCAGAATCAGATCAAAGCGATCCGCTTCGGCGAAAAAGTCCGTTGAGTAGTTGAGGTGTACGTCATTGAGTTCGGCATTCGCCCGACAGGCGGCAATCGCCAGCGGGTCGAGGTCACAGGCCACCACTTCCAGCGCTCCGGCCTTGACTGCCGCGATCCCCGCCACCCCGGAACCGGCTCCGAAATCCAGCACCCGTTTGCCTTTGACCCACTCAGGGAATTCGGCGAGATAGCGGGCGACCGCCAGGCCGCTGGCCCAGCAGAAACTCCAATAGGGCGGCTCATGCAGAATCCGCCGGGTTTCTTCCGGGCTGAACGCGCGGTCCATGTTGTCGCCGTCGATCAGCCAAAGCTTCAGGTTGGTCTGCGGCAATGCGACAGGCACAAGCTGCGCATCACCGAGCAACTCACCCAGTGCCTGTTGCAGGTCGAGCGGTGCAATCATGGCGCTTTGACGAATTGCAGCTGACCCAGCACTTGCGTCGTTGGCTGGCTGATGACTTGCGACGGCAGATGCAAAATCAGCTGGCCGGACTGGCTGGCGCGGCCCCGCAGTTCAACGCGGGCACCGACCGGGAAGGATTCCGGGTTGAAACGCAGGTGAAACGGCAGAATCTGATTGGTGCCGATCAGGCTGGAACTGGCGAGCAATTGTTGCGGGCGGCCCTTGTCATCGATCACCAGCAGCGCCAGTTCGACTTCGGCGTCGGCCGGCACGCCTTGCAGGGTGCCGCTCAATTCACGCTGATACGCGGGCAGCGGGCCGAGGTTGGCCGATTCCTTGGCTTTCTTCTGTGCCTGTTGTGGCGCGGGGCCTGGCGTCGGCGGCTGGGGCTTGGGCGCATCGCTGCTGCAGGCCACCAGCAGGCTGAAAAGACTGAGCAAAACGAGCGGTCTTAGGGACATTTTCGGCTCCAGCAAGGTGAAATCCATGGATCTAGCTCTATAGCCCGTCTGTATACCGCAAACCCTATGGCTTGTCTTGCCACGGGGATGCGCTACCATGGCCCTCCCTTTTTTTGTTGCCTGCCACCATGCACTGTCCCTTCTGCGGTGCCAACGACACCAAGGTCATCGACTCGCGTCTGGTCGCCGAGGGCGAACAGGTACGCCGCCGGCGTGAATGCCTGGCCTGCGGCGAGCGTTTCACGACGTTCGAGACGGCCGAACTGGTGTTGCCGCGCCTGATCAAAACCGACGGCAGCCGCCAGCCGTTCGACGAAGAAAAACTCCGCGCCGGCATGCAGCGTGCGCTGGAGAAGCGCCCGGTGAGTGTCGAGCGCCTGGAATCGTCGCTGGTGCACATCAAACACAAACTGCGCGCCACCGGTGAGCGAGAGGTTAAATCCCTTGTCGTCGGTGAACTGGTGATGGCCGAGCTGCAAAAGCTCGACGAAGTCGCCTACATTCGTTTCGCCTCCGTGTATCGGCGCTTCCAGGACCTCAACGAGTTCCGTGAAGAGATCGATCGCCTGGCCCGTGAGCCGGTGAAAGAATGACCATCTCTGCCGAACAAGCCATCCTCGACGCCCATTACATGGCCCGTGCCCTGGAACTGGCGCGCAAAGGTCATTACACGACACACCCCAACCCTCGGGTGGGCTGCGTGATCGTGCGGGACGGGCAGATTGTCGGTGAAGGCTGGCACGTGCGCACCGGCGAACCCCACGCCGAAGTCCACGCCCTGCGTGCCGCCGGCGATAAGGCTCGAGGCGCCACCGCTTACGTGACCCTTGAACCTTGCAGCCACCACGGACGTACGCCGCCTTGCGCCGATGCTCTGGTACATGCGGGTGTGGCTAGGGTCGTCGCGGCGATGCAAGACCCGAATCCGTCGGTTGCCGGTCGTGGCATGCAGCGCCTGGCCCAGGCCGGTATTGCTACCGAAAGCGGTGTGCTGGAAGGCGAAGCGCGCAAGCTCAACGAAGGTTTCCTCAAGCGCATGGAGCACGGCTTGCCGTTCGTGCGGGTCAAGTTGGCCATGAGCCTCGACGGCCGGACAGCGATGGAAAGCGGCGAAAGCCAATGGATCACCGGTCCTGCGGCGCGTTCGGCGGTGCAACGCCTGCGCGCTCAGGCCAGCGTGGTGCTGACCGGCGCCGACACGGTGCTGGCAGACAACGCCCGTCTCACCGTGCGTGCTGATGAGCTGGGCCTGGATCCTGAGCAAACTGCCCTGGCCATGAGCCGTCCGCCGCTTCGCGTGCTGATTGATGGCCGCCTGCGGGTGCCGCTGGATGCACCGTTCTTCAAGGCCGGGCCTGCATTGGTCGCCACGTGCATGGCGATCGAGGAGCAATACGCCAACGGTCCGGAATGCCTGATCGTGGCGGGCGAGGATGGCTTGGTTGACCTGCGTAAACTGCTGGTCGAACTGGCCGCCCGTGGGGTCAACGAAGTGCTGGTCGAAGCGGGGCCGCGTCTGGCCGGGGCTTTCGCTCAGCAAGGGCTGGTGGACGAGTTTCAGATTTTCATCGCCGGCAAGTTTTTAGGTTCGTCTGCGCGTCCGCTGCTGGATTGGCCACTCGCGCAAATGAAGGATGCGCCTGAACTCAAAATCACCGAAATTCGCGCGGTTGGCGATGACTGGCGAGTCATCGCCATTCCTTCGCCAGCGGCGAGCGTATAATTCCGGGCCTGCGCCACGCGACGGCCCTGTTCTCGAGGAGGACTCCATGTTTACCGGCATCATCGAATCCATCGGCAGTATTCGTGCATTGACCCCAAAAGGCGGAGATGTGCGGGTGCACGTAGAAACCGGCAAGCTCGATCTGAGCGACGTCAAACTGGGCGACAGCATTGCAGTCAACGGCGTGTGCCTGACTGCGGTTGAGTTGCCAGGCAACGGCTTTGCGGCGGACGTCAGCCGCGAAACCCTCGACTGCACCGCCATGAATGATCTGAAAAGCGGCAGTCCGGTGAACCTGGAAAAAGCCCTGACCCCGACCACTCGCCTCGGCGGGCATCTGGTCAGCGGCCACGTCGATGGTGTGGGCGAAGTGGTTGCCCGTACCGAAAATGCTCGCGCTGTGGAGTTCCGCATCCGCGCGCCGAAAGAGCTGGCCAAGTACATCGCTCATAAAGGCTCGATCACTGTCGACGGCACCAGCCTGACCGTGAACGCGGTCGATGGCGCCGAGTTCTTGCTGACGATCATTCCGCACACCCTGAGCGAAACCATCATGGCGTCTTACCAGCCAGGTCGCCGGGTGAATCTTGAAGTTGACTTGCTGGCACGTTATCTGGAACGCCTGCTTTTAGGCGATAAGGCCGCAGAGCCTACGTCCAGTAACATCACCGAAAGCTTTCTGGCCCAAAACGGCTACCTCAAATCCTGAAGCTCAAATTTCGAAAGAAGGGGGGTGCCTTGTGGCGCTCAATAGCATCGAAGAACTGGTTGAAGACATCCGCCAAGGCAAGATGGTCATCCTCATGGATGACGAAGACCGCGAGAACGAAGGCGACCTGATCATGGCCGCCGAGTGCTGCCAGCCTGAACACATCAACTTCATGGCCAAGCACGCCCGTGGCCTGATCTGCATGCCGATGAGCCGCGAGCGCTGCGAGCTGCTGAAGCTGCCCTTGATGGCGCCGCGTAACGGTTCCGGCTTCGGCACCAAGTTCACCGTGTCCATCGAAGCGGCCACCGGCGTGACCACCGGCATTTCTGCCGCCGACCGTGCGCGTACCGTGCAGGCCGCTGCCGCGAAAGACGCCAAGGCTGAAGACATCGTCAGCCCCGGCCACATCTTCCCGCTGATGGCTCAGGCTGGCGGCACCCTCGCTCGTGCCGGCCACACCGAAGCGGCGTGCGACCTGGCGCGCATGGCCGGTTTCGAACCGAGCGGCGTGATCTGCGAAGTGATGAACGACGACGGCACCATGTCCCGTCGCGCCGAACTGGAAGCGTTTGCTGCCGAACACAACATCAAGATCGGCACCATCGCCGACCTTATTCACTACCGGATGATCCACGAACGTACCGTTCAGCGGATTGCCGAGCAGCCGCTGGACAGCGAACTGGGCCAATTCAACCTGGTGACCTATCGTGATTCCGTGGAAGGCGACGTGCACATGGCCCTGACGCTGGGCACCGTGTGCGCCGAAGAGCCGACCCTGGTTCGGGTGCACAACATGGACCCGCTGCGCGACCTGTTGATGGTCAAGCAGCCTGGCCGCTGGAGCCTGCGCGCCGCGATGGCCGCGGTTGCCGAGGCTGGCAGCGGTGTGGTGCTGTTGCTCGGCCACCCGCTGGATGGCGATGTATTGCTGGCGCATATCCGCGAAACCGCGGAGCACGTACCGGCGAAAAAACCGACCACCTACAGCATTGTCGGTGCCGGTTCGCAGATCCTTCGGGACCTGGGCGTACGCAAAATGCGCCTGATGAGTGCGCCAATGAAATTTAATGCGATATCCGGTTTCGATCTGGAAGTTGTAGAATACGTGCCCTCCGAATAATGACCGGTTGTTTCCAGTCCTTGATTCGCGGTTAACACATCACTGAGGGACGCGTAGAAAACGCGTCCCGGCTCTTTAAGAGATCTAACGAATGACCCTGAAGACCATCGAAGGTACCTTCATCGCCCCTAAAGGCCGCTACGCTTTGGTAGTAGGCCGTTTCAACAGCTTCGTCGTTGAAAGCCTGGTCAGCGGTGCAGTTGATGCCCTGGTTCGCCACGGCGTGAGCGAAAGCGACATCACCATCATCCGCGCACCTGGCGCCTTCGAAATCCCGCTGGTTGCGCAGAAAGTCGCTCAGAAGGGCGAATACGCGGCAATCATCGCCCTGGGCGCGGTCATTCGTGGCGGGACTCCGCACTTCGAATACGTGGCTGGCGAATGCACCAAGGGCCTGGCCCAGGTGTCCATGGAGTTCGGCGTTCCAGTCGCATTTGGCGTGCTGACCGTTGATTCCATCGAGCAAGCCATCGAACGTTCCGGCACCAAGGCCGGTAACAAAGGTGCTGAAGCTGCCCTGTCCGCTCTGGAAATGGTCAGCCTGCTGGCGCAGTTGGAGGCCAAGTGATTAGCGACGAAAGCGATCGTTTCAACCCGCGCGATCCAAAGCCTGCGGATGCCGGCAAGCCATCGAAAAGCGTCAAGCGTCGCGAAGCCCGTCAGCTCGCGACTCAGGCGCTGTACCAATGGCACATGGCCAAGCAATCTTTGAACGAGATCGAAGCGCAGTTTCGGGTCGATAACGATTTCAGCGATGTCGATGCCGCTTACTTTCACGACATCCTGCACGGCGTTCCGGCTCACAAGCCTGAGATCGACGCTGCACTGACGCCGTGCCTGGACATCACCATCGAAGAGTTGGACCCGGTTGAACTGGCCGTTCTGCGCCTGTCGACCTGGGAACTGCTCAAGCGCGTCGACGTGCCGTACCGCGTTGTGATCAACGAAGGTATCGAGCTGGCGAAAGTCTTCGGTTCCACCGACGGTCACAAGTTCGTCAACGGTGTACTCGACAAGCTGGCCCCGCGTCTGCGTGAAGCTGAAGTGAAGGCGTTCAAGCGCTGATTCGCGCTTGGAGATGCCATGGGCGAGTTTGAGCTGATCCGCAACTTCTTCGCCGCCGCGCCTTGTGCGCAGGGCGGTGAAGGCGTTGCCCTTGGGATCGGCGATGACTGCGCCTTGCTGGCTGTTCCCCCCGGGGAGCAGTTGGCTATTTCCACCGACACGCTGGTTGCCGGTGTGCATTTCGCAGATCCTTGCGACCCGTTTCTGCTCGGTCAGCGCTCGCTGGCCGTGGCCGTCAGCGATCTGGCTGCCATGGGCGCCACCCCCATTGCCTTTACCCTTGCCCTGACCTTGCCGACGGTAACCGCCGATTGGCTGGACGCCTATGCCCGTGGTTTGAACCTCACGGCGCAACGCTGCGGTGTGGCGCTGGTGGGCGGTGATACCACCCGTGGGCCGTTGAGCCTGACGATGACCGTGTTCGGTCGTGTACCGGCCGGCAAGGCGTTGACCCGCAGCGGTGCGCAGCCAGGCGATTTGCTGTGCGTTGGCGGTGAACTGGGTAACGCGGCGGGGGCATTGCCGCTGGTGCTCGGCCAGCGGACGGCTGAAGCCGCCATCGCTGATCCGCTGCTGGCGCATTACTGGTCGCCGCTGCCGCAGCTTGGGCTGGGAATGGCGCTTCGCGGCAAAGCCACCTCGGCGCTGGATATCTCTGACGGCCTGCTCGCGGACTGCGGGCACATCGCGCTCGCGTCGAAGGTCGGCATTCAGGTTGAGCGGGACACGCTGCCATTGTCGAACGCTTTAGTCGCCTTCCTCGGCCAGTCGGGTGCCGAAAAAGCGGCCCTGAGCGGCGGTGATGATTACGTGCTGGCATTTACCTTGCCGTCCGTCGAGTTGCCGAAATTGGTGGCCGATGGCTGGCCGATCCATGTGGTCGGGCGTGTTGTGACGGGGCAGGGCGTGGTGCTGCTGGATGCCGACGGTCAAGACATCACCCCGCAAACCCGGGGCTATCAACATTTTCGGGAGACACCGTGACAGATCATCCCAAACAGGTCCCGGCGGAATTCGTACCGCCCTCGGTCTGGCGCAATCCGTGGCATTTCCTGGCATTCGGCTTCGGCTCGGGCACCTTGCCAAAAGCACCAGGCACCTGGGGTTCGTTAGTTGCGCTACCCTTTATCCCGTTGTGGCAGATGCTGCCCGACTGGGGCTACTGGCTGATGCTCGGCATCACCATGCTGTTCGGCTTCTGGCTGTGCGGCAAGGTCGCCGACGATTTGCGGGTGCACGACCACGAAGGCATCGTCTGGGATGAAATGGTCGGGATGTGGATCACCTTGTGGCTGGTGCCGGAAGGTTGGTACTGGTTGCTGGCGGGGTTTTTGATGTTCCGCTTCTTCGACATCCTCAAGCCGTGGCCGATTCGCTGGATCGACCGGCATGTGCATGGCGGCGTCGGCATCATGCTCGATGACGTATTGGCCGGGGTGTTTGCTTGGTTGGGGATGCAAGGGCTGGTATGGATTTTTGCCTGACGGGCAAAACAGGGGACTAGGGATGGCTCGACGCTGGTTGGCTTTGATGATTTTCGCGATGTTTTGCTCGCTCGCCCAGGCGAGTGACGAGGGCACAACGCCGTCGGTGATTCATCTGGCCAGCGAAGACTGGGAAGACTACACCGCCGCCGATGGCCACGGTCTGGGCTGGGATGTATTGCGGGAAGTCTTCGAGCCGGCGGGGGTCAAGCTGGACATTCGCAGCGAACCGTACGTGCGCTCCATGGGCCTGGCCCAGCGCGGCGAAGTGGATGCCTGTGTCGGCTCCTATCTTGATGAGTCCAGCGATCTGCTCTATCCGCGCTGGAACTTCGATACCGATCACATCTATGCCTTGGGCCTGGCCAGCAACCCCGCGCCGACCCCGGAAACCCTGGGCAATTATCGACTGGCCTGGGTCCGCGGCTACGACTATCAGGATTACCTGCCCAACATACGCCGCTATAACGAAGTCATGCGGCGTACCGGGATTTTGTCGATGTTGACCCACAATCGCGCCGACTTTTACATCGACGCGCTGACCGAGGTCGACTATGTCCTCAGGTGGGCCAAGGATCCGACGCAGTTCCGTCGCACCCACATTGCGGAATTGCCGCTGTATCTGTGCTTTGCCAAGACTCCCAAGGCTCGCTCCCTGATGGCGCTGTTTGATCAGCGTATGGAGCAACTGGTGAAAAACGGCCAGCTGAAACCGATCTTCGAGCGTTGGAAACAACCCTATCCGTTTGACCCAAACTGAACACGGTCAATGTGGGAGCGGGCTTGCTCGCGAATGCGGTGTATCAGTTAACATTGATGCCGGCTGACATACCGCATTCGCGAGCAAGCCCGCTCCCACACGGTCGACAGCAGGGCCGATATCTAACTTTTTGATTGTTATGCCCCATAATTCAGCCTAAGCGTCTGTCGGAACGTGCTGTTACAATGCCGCGTCTGCGAATCTCCAGTACTTATTGATCAGGAGCACACCGGTGCCTGTCGTTTTTGTCGCCGCTTCCAAGCTGCCAACGCCTTTTGCGCAATTCACCATGCACGGCTTTCTCGATGAAGAAAACGGGCGCGAGCACGTTGTGCTGAGCCTGGGTGAGTTCGCCGACGGTGCCCCGGTACTCGGCCGGTTGCACTCCGAATGCCTGACCGGCGATGCCTTGTTCAGCCAGCGTTGCGACTGCGGCTCGCAACTCGAGGCTGCCTTGCAGGCCATCGCCCGTGAAGGCCGTGGCGTGTTGCTGTACTTGCGTCAAGAAGGCCGCGGCATTGGCCTGCTGAACAAGATCCGCGCCTATGAATTGCAGGATGGCGGCGCCGATACCGTCGAAGCCAACGAGCGTCTGGGCTTTGCCGCCGACCAACGTGACTACGCCATGTGCCTGCCGATGCTGGAGCACCTGGGCGTGAAATCCCTGCGTCTGATGACCAATAACCCACGCAAGGTCAAAGCCTTGACCGACATGGGTATCGTGGTCGCCGAGCGCGTGCCGCTGCACACCGGCCACAATCCGCACAACAAACTCTACCTGGCCACCAAGGCCAGCAAGCTCGACCACATGATGGGCAATGAGCATCAGGGTGAGGCTGACCGGGCGTGACCCGCGGTCAGGTTCGGCGGCGACTGTCCGTCAATTGGTGGCAATACCTGGCGCTGGCCTTGGTGCCGCTGTTCGTGATCAACGGCGTATTTGGCCAGAGCGAGGCGATCCTGCCGGTGCTGGCGATGCCGTTGTTCATCGCCGGTGTGGCTTCGATGTTTGTCAGCCTGAAATTCTTTGGCGGCTACAAGCACGCGTTGATCGCCACTCAAAAAGCCCTCGACACCCCTGAAGAACCTGCTGCCTGGATCGCCCTGGCTGCCAAGCGTCGCACGGCATTCCTGGCTGCCGGGCTGCCGGCCTGGATCGGCGCGCTGGCGGTATTCGTCGGCCTCGAAGCCGTACCGTTGATGCTGCTGGCGCTGTCGACCCTGGTGCTGTTCTACCTCTACCGTATTCCGCGTCAACTCGGCTGATGCGATCCGTCTGGCTGGCGGTTTTGTTGCTGGCCGTCAGTGGCCCGGCGGTTGCGGTCGAACGCGTTGTCAGCCTCGCGCCGTCGCTCTCTGAAATCGTTGTTGAACTGGGTTCTGCGGACCTGCTGGTGGGTGTGCTGGATGCCGGTGAGCGTCCTGCCGAGCTCAAAGACCTTCCTTCGGTTGGCCGCTACGGTCAGCTGGACATGGAACAGCTGCTCAGTCTCAAGCCCGATCTGTTGTTGCTCTGGCCCGGCAGCGTTGGCCCGGCCCAGCGTGAACAGCTCAAGCGGTTGAATATCCCGACCTACGTTGCCGAACCCCACAACCTCGAACAACTCACGTCGCAGATTGAGGCGATTGCCTCACAGCTCGGCCGTCCGGAGCGTGGCGTTTCATTGGTTGAAAATTTGCGTCAGCGACTGGATTCGCTGCGCCAGCGTTATCGTCGGGATGTGCCATTGCGGGTGTTTTATCAGGTCTGGGATCGGCCGCTGTACACCGTTGGCGGCGGGCAGATCATCAGCGATGCGCTTGAGGTGTGCGGGGCACGCAATGTGTTTGCCGACCTGACACTGCCGGCGCCGCAGGTCAGTATTGAGGCGGTATTGCAGCGTAATCCAGACGTGATTCTGGCCAGTGATCAGGCGCAGCTCGATGCGTGGAAAGCCTGGCCGCAAGTCGCAGCGGTGACTCGGGGGCAATTGCTGTTGGTGACCGATAAGGGGCTGGAACGGCCGAGTGGGCAGATGATCGAAGCGACGGCCAAGTTGTGCCAGTTGATCGCGCCTTCACGCTGATCGCTCAGAGCTCCGGCGTCCAGCTCACTCCAAACATCCACGCCCGACCTTCCTCTCGATACCCATACTGACTGCCATCATGGCTGTACAGCGCCCGGCTATAATCCTTGTCCAGCAGGTTATCGACCTTCAGATCCAGCTTGATCTCACGATTCAACGCCCAACTGCTGCGCAACCCCAGCAACGCATACCCGCCCAATGGTTGCTGATTGTTCTCATCGTCATAGCTGCTGCTCACCGCTTGCCAGCTGGCGCCGAGCCCTAGCCGGTCGAACTGCCGATCCAGATCCAGGCTCAAGGTCCGCCGCGCGCGCCGAGCCAGGGTGTGACCGCTGTCGCGATCCCGCGGGTCGATGATCGCCACGCCGAGGTTGCTCTGCCAGCCGAACAGTTCCTGTTTCAAGGCCGCTTCGAATCCGTTGATGCGTGCCGAGGCCACGTTCTGCGGCCGTGAGTTGCTGCCGAAAATTATCGCGTCTTCCAGGTCCGTCCGGTACAGAGAAGCTTCAAGGCGAGCGGTGTCGGTCAGTTGACTGCGCCATTGCAGCTCGTAGCTTTTCGAGGTCTCAGGTTTCAGATCCGGATTACTGAAGTCGGGGTAATACAGATCATTGAACGTCGGCGCGCGGAAACCTTCGCTGTAGGTCAGCAGCACATCGTTGTCCGGATTCAGCGGCAGGGTGAAGGTGCCGCTCCAGCTGTTCTGGCTGCCGAACTGCTGGTTCTGGTCCCGGCGCAGGCCCAGTTCGGTGGAGAAGCTGTCCGCCTGGTAATGATGCTGAATGAACGCGGCACGGTTCCAGCGGCTGTCCTCGTCGAATGGCGTGCTGCTGTTGATCCGGTCCTCGTACCAGTCGCCGCCGAGGATCAGGCTGTTGCGCTCGTCGAGGGTCAGGTCGTTCTGCCAGTTCACCGAGTCGCGATACGTGTTGAACACACTGCGTTCGTCGCTGAGCTTGTCGAAGGACTTCTCGCGGTTTTCGCTGTGGCCGAATTCAACGCGGGTTTTCCACAGCTCGTTGATGCGCGCATCGACGTAACTGCTGAGGCTGCTCACGGTGAACTCGTTGTAAGGCTGCTGCTGGACCGATTCGAAAGTGGTGCTATCGAAGCGGCCGAAAGGGTTGTCGAATGCGCTTTTGCCACGGTTATTCAGCAGGTTGGCACCGATTTCGATGTCATCGGTGAGTGCGTGACTCAGGCTCAGACTCAACGACTTGTTGCGATACTCATCGTGATCGCCATCGCTCGGGTACGACTCATGGGTGCGATTGATCCCGGCGGTCTCATCGAGGCTGGCGCCGAGATTGAATCGGGTCTGCTCGTCGCCGCCGGACAGCCCGAGGCTGCGTTCCCACGTCTGGTTGCTGCCAAAGCCCACGTGCATTCGCGGTTGCAGGCCTTGCTCGTCGCCGCGACGAGTGAAGATCTGGATCACCCCGCCAATCGCATCGCTGCCATAAATCACCGAGCGGGAACCGCGCAGTACTTCCACGCGCTCGACCTGTTCGATGTTGATGTGTTGCAGGTTGCTGTCGCCCGAGGTGGAGTTGCCGATGCGCTGGCCGTCGACCAGCACCAGGCTTTGGGCCGACTTGGTGCCGCGAATGTAAATCCCCGGCAGACTCCCGCGCCCGCCGGTTTGTCCGACCTGCACGCCCGGCACACGACGCAGCAAGTCAGTCACGCTGCTCGGTTGCAGACGATCAATGTCTTCGCGGGTGAACACGGTGTTGGCGGCGCTGCTGTCATTGCGCGCTTCGACCTGACGGTTGGCGCTGATCAGCACGTCGGGAAGCTTCAGGGCCTGGTCGCGTTCGAAGGTGTCGGCCAGCAGTTGGCCGGCCGGCAGCAGGGTCAGCGTCAAGGCGAGGGGAAAGAGTTTCATCGGCAGTCCATTGGCACTTCAGGCCGAACACAAATTTTGAAGGACACAGAAAACCAATGTGGGAGCGAGCCTGCTCGCGATGACGGTGTGTCAGTCAATGAATAAGTTGACTGTCAGACCGCTATCGCGAGCAAGCTCGCTCCCACAGGGTTTTGTATGTGTCTTTAGAGGTTCAGCAGTTCCAACCGCTCACGCACCGAAGCCTCGATCCCGGCCTCATCCAGCCCGCACTCGGCCAGCATTTGCGCAGGCTTGGCGTGCTCGACGTAACTGTCCGGCAAGCCCAGGTGCAGCATCGACTTGAGGATGTTTTCGCGGGCGAGAAACTCGCTGACGGCGCCACCGGCACCGCCCATGATCGCGTTCTCTTCGATGGTCACCAGCAGCTCGTGGCTGCCGGCGATGTCGCGAACCAGTGCTTCATCGAGCGGTTTGACGAAACGCATGTCGACCACGGTTGCATCCAGCGTCTCGGCGACTTTCAGCGCCTCTGCCAGTTGCACGCCGAACACCAGCAGGGCGACTTTGCTGCCCTGGCGACGAACCACACCCTTGCCGATTTCGATCGGTTCGAGGTTTTTCTCGATCGTCGCGTTCGGGCCAGAGCCGCGCGGATAACGCACCGCCGCCGGGCCGTTGAACAGGTGGCCGGTGGTGAGCATTTTGCGCAGTTCGTTTTCGTCGCTCGGGGTCATCACCAGCATGCCGGGAATGCAGCGCAGGAACGACAGGTCGAAGCTACCGGCGTGAGTCGGGCCGTCTTCGCCCACCAGACCCGCGCGGTCGATGGCGAACAGCACGTCGAGGTTTTGCACCGCGACGTCATGAATCAATTGGTCGTAGCCACGTTGCAGGAACGTCGAATAAATCGCCACCACCGGTTTCGCGCCTTCGCAGGCCATACCGGCAGCGAGGGTCACAGCGTGTTGCTCAGCAATCGCCACATCGAAATAGCGCAGCGGGAAACGCTCGCTGAAAGCAACCAGATCGGAGCCTTCTTTCATCGCTGGAGTGATGCCCACCAAACGCGGATCCGACGCGGCCATGTCGCAGAGCCATTCACCGAACACACCGGAATACTTCGGTCCGCCAGCTTTCTTCGGCGCGGCGGCCGGAGCGTCCAGCGGTTCGAGTTTGGTGATCGCGTGGTAACCGATCGGGTCGACTTCCGCCGGGGCGAAGCCTTTGCCTTTCTTGGTGACGACGTGCAGGAACTGCGGGCCTTTCAGATCACGCATGTTGCGCAGGGTGGCGATCAGGGTCGGCAGGTCGTGGCCATCGATCGGGCCGATGTAGTTCCAGCCCAGCTCTTCAAACAGCGTGCCGGGAACCAGCATGCCTTTGGCGTATTCTTCGGTGCGACGGGCGATTTCCCAGGCGCCGGGCAGGCGTGACAGGACCTTTTTGCTGCCTTCACGCATGCTCGCGTAAGTGCGGCTGGAAAGGATCTTCGCCAGATAGTTCGACAGCCCGCCGACGTTGCGCGAGATCGACATGTCGTTGTCGTTGAGGATCACCAGCATGTTGGCGTCCACTTCCGGCGCATGGTTCAGCGCCTCGAAGGCCATGCCGGCGGTCAGTGCGCCATCGCCGATCACGGCGATCGCCTTGCGATCACTGTTTTGCAGGCGGGCGGCAATGGCCATGCCCAGCGCTGCGCTGATCGAGGTGCTGGAGTGTCCGACACCAAAGGTGTCGTACTCGCTCTCGGAACGACGCGGGAAGGCCGCGACGCCGTCCTTCTGGCGCAGGGTGCCCATGCGCCCGCGACGGCCGGTGAGGATTTTGTGCGGATAGGCCTGATGACCCACGTCCCACACCAGCCGGTCGTCCGGGGTGTCGAACACGTAATGCAACGCGATGGTCAATTCGATGACGCCCAGGCCGGCACCGAAATGCCCGCCGGTCTGACCGACCGTGTAGAGCAATTCCAGGCGCAACTCATCAGCCAGGGTTTCCAGCTCGGCTTCGCCTAACCGGCGCAGGCCGTCCGGCGTGTTGGCACGGTCGAGCAGGGGCGTGGTCGGGCGCTTGCGGGGAATCTCATGAAACGTCGTGGGCATCAGGCGAATCGTTATAGGTATAAAAGATGCGGCAGTTTACCTGATGCATCGCCCCCTGCCCACGCGTTGGTTTTAACTTGGCGGATACGCCGTCAGCTGCGCCGGTCGACGATGTAGCGGGCCAAATCGCGCAATGGCTCGGCTGCCGCGTCAAACGGTCGCAGCGCATGCAGGGCTTGATCGCGCAGTTCCAGGGCGTAGGCCTTGGCAGCATCGAGTCCGAGCAGGGCCGGATAGGTTGGCTTGTCGCGTGCGATGTCGGCGCCCTGGCGTTTGCCGAGGGTTTCGGTATCGCTTTCGACGTCGAGAATGTCGTCCTGCACCTGGAACGCCAGGCCGATGGCCTGTGCATAAGTCTGCAAAGACTTCAGTTCGTCTTTCTCGGCACGACCACTGGCCAGGGCGCCGAGTTTGACGCTGACCTCGATCAACGCGCCAGTCTTGTGCCGGTGCATGGTTTCGAGGGCTTTTTGATCGAGTTTCAGACCGACCGAGCCGAGGTCGATGGCCTGACCGCCGACCATGCCTGCCGGGCCCGCGGCCAATGCGAGAGCGCTGACCATTTGCAGGCGGATTTCAGCGTCAGAGTTGCTCAGGCGAGGGTCGAGCAGGGCGCTGAAGGCCAGGCTTTGCAAGCCGTCACCGGCCAGAATCGCGCAGGCTTCATCGAATTTTTTGTGAGTGGTCGGCTGGCCGCGACGTAGATCGTCGTCGTCCATGGCCGGCAAATCGTCATGCACCAGAGAATAAGCGTGAATCAGCTCCACCGCGCAAGCCGCGCCGTTGGCGTGCTCAGCCTTGCCGCCCAGCGCTTCGCACGCGGCGTAGGCCAGCAGCGGGCGGACCCGTTTGCCGCCATTCATCACGCTGTAGCGCATGGCTTCGTACAGACGCGCGAGCTCAGGGCTCGGCGTGTTGAACAGGGTTTCCAGTGCAGCATTGACGCGGGCCTGGCTGGTCGCCGAATACGCTGCAATCATTCTGGCTGATCCGCTTCGAAGGGTTCCTCGGCCAGCTCGCCATCACGCTCGAGCAGCACCTGAACCTTTTGCTCGGCCTGGGCCAGCGCCGCCTGGCAATCGCGGGTCAGACCGATGCCTTGCTCGAAAGCCGTCAGCGAGTCTTCCAGCGACAATTCGCCGTTCTCCAGACGCTCCACCAGCGTTTGCAGGTCAGCGAGAGATTGTTCGAAATCCAGTGCAGCTTTTTTGCGGGCCATGGCGGCTATTTCCGGTTGACGTTAAACCGGCGCGACACTAGCAGACATGGGGGGTATGGGCAAATGGGCCGGGTGTTTCGGCCACTGGTTTCAGCAGCAACACACTCTACAGATCGCGGTTTGGTTCAATTAAAGTGGTGAGACATCGGAGTAGTTGATCTGGTATCGAGTACTGCGCCCGCCACCGGGCAGACGTATGAGGCATCCTTTCTCCAACAACTCGGCCAAATGACGGGTTGCGGTAGCTTTGGATACCTTCGCCACAGCCTGATACTGCGCTGCGCTAATGCCATCCACAAAGCCGCGCTCCCCGCCATCAAGCAAGCGATTCAGTACTTTGGTCTGTTCCGCAGACAACTCTGACTCCCGATGCGTCTGCCAGAAACGGGCCTTGCCCAGCACGCTCTCGATCCGTGCCATGGCCTGTTGCAAGCTGCGCAGCAGGGTTTGCAGAAACCATTCCAGCCACTCGGTGATATCCAGTGTGGCTTTCTGGCAGGTTTCGAGCACTCGATAATAGCCGGACCGGTCTTCAAGGATGCTCGCCGACATGGCATAGAAACGGATGGCTTGATCTTCACCTTGGGCCAATGCCAGGTCGGTGATGGTTCGCGTCAGGCGCCCGTTGCCATCGTCGAAAGGGTGCAAAGTGACGAACCAGAAGTGAGCGATGCCGGCCCGCAGCAATGGATCGAGTCCCGCCTGATTTCGGCTGGCGGTAAACCAGGTGAGGAAGGTGTCGAGCTGTCGCTCAAGGCCCTGACGAGGCGGGGCTTCGAAGTGAACGGTAGGCCTGTCGAGGCGACCAGACACCACTTGCATCGGATCATCGCCTCGTAATGCGCCGACACGGATCGCTCGGGCAGCGAGATCGGTCTCTTGCTCGGGAAACAGCCATTCGTGCCAATCGAGTAATCGCTCCAACGTCAGCGGTTCAGCGAAATGCTGAGTGGCGTCGAGCATCAACTGCGCCAGCCCTTCACTGCGCTGGCTGACATTGTTGCCATCGACCAGCTCCAGCCCCAACCGCCGCGCCAATGACGAGCGAACCGAACCTACATTCAGTTGCTCACCCTCAATGGCGGATGAAGTCACGATATTCTGCAACAGTGCATCCAGTTCGCTCTGAGCGCTCAGCGAACTGCCCACTGAGCAGGCCATGCCCATCAACCGACCTTGGGCCTGCACGCACTCGCGCAATAGCGGTGTCAGGCGCTCGGCTTGCCAGTTGAAATTCGGCCAATCGGGCTGCTGCCAGATCCAGTGAGGTGCCATGAACTCGGTGCTCTTGGAGTGTGTGAGCCGAATAGAAACGTTATTCGGCTCATATAGTGAGCCGAATATGACGCCTATTCGGCTCACCGTCCACCTGCCAGCGTGAATCCCACCGCAAATATAGATGTATCCGATTGTTAAAAAACCGCCGAATGGCTAATCTTCGCGCCTTCTACGACCCGATAGTCATGGGTCTTTCTGACGAAACGCAGTGTTTGGATCTGTAACGCGCCGAGGATCGGGCGCAAGGTTTCGTTATGCATGGCAGGAGGCGTCACATGCGTTCATTTCTTCTATTGCTGACGGGGCTCGTCTGCGCGACCGCGGCGTTGGCCGAGCCTTCGGCCGAGGTGTCGGAACCGGTGGGTGGCTGGCGTTATTCCGGCCTGCTGGACCGCAGTGAAAATCCTCAAGTCGCCTATCCCACGCCACCCATCGATCGCGGTGTGCAGCGCAATCGCACAATGATCCAGGGCCAGCTCAAGGCCATCGGCACTCAGCGAGGGCCGCACACCTTGGCCGTCAACGGCAACCCGCTGAATCTGTATACCGACGACCAGGGGCGTTTCGCCCGGCCGTATGCATTCGGCGCCGGCTCCAACAGCGTCGAAGTGCGCAGCTCCGAAGGCCAATCGCTCAAGCGCGTTCAATTCTATGAAGCCAACAACCTGCGCACCCCGGCGCGGATTCGCGTGGTCCTGGGTTGGGATGACCCGAAAGCCGAACTCGACCTGCACATCATTACCCCCGACGGCCAGCACGCGTTCTGGGCTCACTCGGCGCTGACCAATGGCGGCGGTCTGGACCCGGACGGCGTCGATGGCCCCGGCCCGGAAATGTTCACCATGACCGCGCCGATGCATGGCACCTATCTGGTTTACGTGAACTATTGGGGCAACTTCGGCAGTGGCGGCTATAACTTCGATGAGACCAGCAACCAGAACGAGGTGATCACTTCGCAGATCAACCTGGTGCTCAACGAAAACACCGTCGACGAAAAACGCGAGACCTTCATCGTGCCCCTGCGGGCCATCGGTGACCTGCTGCTGGTCAAGACTTTCAACTATTAAGCATCCCGCTCCACGGATGACATCGGGTTTTGTGAACATGAGCGATAACACTGTTTCTCCGGCCGCCGAAACGCCTGCAGCCAAAACTCCTCGCCGCTGGCCGGCGCTGCTGGTCGGGCTGGTCCTGGTGGCCGGCGTGGCGGGCGGGTTGGGCTGGTTCATGCACAAACCCAAGGCGCCGCCAGCAGCGTTGGCCAGCGACAAACTGGGCATGAGCCGGCCGGACGGTCTGCTCGAAACCCACTCCTTGAGCCAGTTGCCCAAGGACTTGCTGGCAGTGCCGTTCCTCAAGGAAACCCTGACCGAAGATTTCGTCTTCTATTACGAAACGCATGCCGATCGCCTCGGCTTGATCGGCAGTCTGCGGCGGATCATTTACGAGCATGACCTGAAGTTGCAGGACAGTTTGATCGAGCAGCTCTTCGATCAACCGGCAGACGTGGCGCTGTGGCGTGGGGCGGATGGTCGCCTGAAAGACTTTTTGTTGGTGATGGATCGCGGTGGTCTGGCCAAGGTGCTGGAGCCTTTGGCCAAGGTCGCGCTGGATGATTCGCAGTTGAGCCAGCTCAGTGAAATCAAGGTCGCGGGCGATGTGGTGCCGCTGTATCAGCTCACTTACAACAACAGCAAAGCGCTGCTGTTCGCGTCCCATGGCGACAAACTGGTGGTGTTGTCCAACCCGGCGAAGCTGTACGAGGCCGGACACGGCCCGGTCGATGAGCCCGGCATGGTCTCGACGGAATCCCTGGAAGCGTTGCTCGGCGGCGAGAAACTCTTCCCCGAAGCCTTTGGCCTACCACCGCGCGCGCCTGAAGTAAAACAACGCCTCTCGGTGAATTCCAGCGTCCTGGCCATGGGATACCAGCGTTTCATCCCGAACTTCGCCGGGCTGCGCTTCGACATGGACGACAAGGGCTGGCACAGCTTCCTGGCCATGGACGAACTGGTCGACCAGCCGGACTTCGATTTCAAACCGATCTGGCAAGCCATGCCGATGGGCGCCAGTGCCTGTGTCGCCTTGCCGCTCGCCGCCGAACAACAAAAACCGCTGCTGGTGAAACTCGGCGCCGAAGAGTCTGTAGCCCAGGCCCTGACCGAACACATGGCTGGTGCCGCCGGCCTGTGCTGGTACGCTGATTCGCGGTTGTACACGCCGTTGCTGGTGGCCAGCCTGAACGATGATGACAGCGCCAAACTCGACGGCGATCTGGGCAACCTGTTCAGCTCGATGGTCGGTGCTTACGAAGGCAACGTTGAAGAACACGCGTTCCCAGTGGTCGAGAAACAGGAAGGCTCAACCCACCAATGGCAGCGTCAGGTCAGCTCCAACTTCGGCCCTTACAAGGCCAAGGATGCCGAGCAACCGGACGCGATCACCGGCAAGGCGTTCATGAAAGTCAGTCTGGCGCGCCACGGTTCGACGCTGCTGTTTTCCCTCGACGACAAGCTCGTGGACAAGGCCCTCGGCACCCTCGACAAACGCTTCCCGCCGATGGCCGACGTGGTGCCGAAAGACCTGCTGATGCCGGTCTACTTCGGCCCGGATTCCATGGCGCAACTGATGCAACAGGAAACCCTCGACAGCCTGCCGCAAGACATGGAGCCGGTGTTCTACAACGTCGCGCAAACCTATCTGATCCCGAAACTGCGCAAGCTCGGCGGCTACGGCAAATACGCCCTGACCTTGCCCGAAGGCAGCGAGCCCGACGGCCATTGGCAATGGCTGCCGCTGGAATGGAAAGCCCTGTGACCGCACTCATTCGAGGCCTCGGCCTGCTGGCGATGTTGCTGGGCACCCGGGCATTTGCCACTGAGGCACCGCCGCTGGACGTGCAGCAATCCCAGGTGTTCCGCGCCTGGTTCGTGCGCATCGCCCAGGAACAACTGACCCAAGGTCCGAGCCCGCGCTGGTATCAGCAGGACTGTGCCGGCCTGGTTCGTTTCGCCGCCAACGAAGCGCTGAAAGTCCACGACGACAAATGGCTGCGCAGCAATGGCCTGTCCAACCGCTACCTGCCGCCGGAACTGCAACTGAGCGAGGCCCAGCGCGGCCTCGCCCAGCAATGGCAGCAGGGCGGCGGCAAGGTCGGGCCCTACGTCAACGCGATCAAACTGATTCAGTTCAACAGCCATTTGGTCGGTCGCGATCTGGCGCAAGCCCGGCCCGGTGACCTGATGTTTTTCGATCAGGGCGACGACCAGCACCTGATGATCTGGATGGGCCGCTACATCGCCTATCACACCGGCACCACCACCCCGACTGACAACGGCATGCGCTCCGCAAGCCTGCAGCAACTCATGACATGGAAGGACACCCGATGGATACCCGACGCAGCCAACCCCAACTTCATCGGCGTCTATCGACTGAACTTTCTCTCCCAATGATCGGTGCCCGCATGCTGCGTTTTCTGCCTCTGCTGTTGGTCTTAGTGCTGCCTTTTTCGGCGGTGAATGCCGAAGACACCGTCGAGCCGAGCGGCTATACGCCGGTGGCCGGTGAAAGCTTTTTCCTGCTGGCCGACAGCAGTTTTGCCAGCGACGAACAGGCGATGGTTCGCCTCGAAGCGCCGGGCCGCGACTACCGTCGGTTTCGCATGGAGCCTTACGGCGGCGCCGACATTCGCGTGTACCGCATCGACAAGCCGCTGGATTTCCTCAAGCGCCAGAAGAACCTGCACCGCGTGGTCAGCGACGGCCAGTTCAAGGGCGAAGGCCTGTCGAACACCCTCGCGTACCTGTGGGACAACTGGTACCGCAAATCCCGTCGCGTGATGCAGCGAGCGTTCTCCTACGAATCGCGCAAACAAGTCACCGAGGAAGTGCCGGAACTGAAGATGGGCGCCGCGATGGCCGCGCCAACGCCTTACGACGCTCAGCCGCAATTCGCGCTGATTCCGGGCCTGCCGGTGATCAGCCAATTCCGTTATCCGCTGTGGCAAGCCAAACCGATCCAGCCGCCCGAGGGTGTGAACCTCGCCGGCTCTTCCAGCGAGTTCGTCAGTGTCTCGCCGGGCAACGTTTACATTCCTTTGGGTAACCTGAAACCGGGCCTGTACCTGGTGGAAGCGCTGATCGGCAAGTACCGTGCGACCACCATGGTCTTCGTCTCCAACACCGTGGCCGTGAGCAAGATTGCTGGTGATGAATTGCTGGTGTGGGCCGCGCGCAAACACGAAGGCAGTTCGGTGCCGAAGGTGAATGTGCTGTGGACCGATGGCCTGGGTGTGATGAGCAGCGGCGCCACCGATACCGATGGTTTGCTGCGTCTGAAACACGTCAGCCCCGAGCGTTCGTTCGTGATTGGCGAGGACGAAGAGGGCGGGGTGTTTGTCTCCGAGAACTTCTATTACGACAGCGAAATCTACGACACCAAACTCTATGCCTTCACCGACCGGCCGTTGTATCGCCCGGGGGATTGGGTGTCGCTGAAAATCGTTGGTCGTGAGTTCAAAAACGCCCGCGACTCTGTGCTGCCGACTGCAGCCGACGTCAACGTGACCGTGCTCGATGCGACCGGCACGGCGCTGCAATCGTTGGCGCTGAAACTCGATTCCAAGGCGGGCACTCAAGGTCGGTTCCAGTTGCCGGACAACGCGGTGGCGGGCGGTTATGAGCTGCGTTTCAGCTACAAGGATCAGGCCTACAGCAGCGCCTTCCGCGTCGCCGAATACATCAAGCCGCACTTCGAAATTTCCCTGAACCTGGCCAAGCAGGATTACCGCACCGGCGAACCGGTGAAGGGCAGCCTGGTGCTGCTGTACCCGGACGGAAAACCGGTGGCCAACGCCAAGTTGAGCCTGAGCCTGCGCGCTCAACAACTGTCGATGGTCGACAACGAACTGCAATACCTCGGGCAATTCCCGGTGGAGTTGACCAGCACCGAACTGACCACCGATTCCAAGGGCAACGCGACACTGGATCTGCCGGCTGCCGAGAAGCCGAGTCGCTACATGCTCACCGTGTTCGCCAGCGATGGTGCGGCGTATCGGGTCAAGACCACCAAGGAAATCCTCATCGACCGCGGCGCGGCGAGTTTCAGCCTGCGCGCGCCTCAGCGTTTTAGCGCAGTGGGCGACAAGGTTGCGTTCAGTTATTTGAATGAAGGCGGCAGCGAGCAAAGTAAAGCGGTCACGCCGAGCAGTTATAGCTGGGTGCGTCTGGAAGACCAGAGCACCGGCGAAGGCAAACTCGCCGCGAAAGACAAAGGCTTCAGCCTGGCCTTCGACCGTCCGGGGACTTACAACCTGACGTTGAAGGATGACCATGGCCGTGTGGTGGGTGCCTCCGGTCATTCGGTCACTGGCGACGGCGTCAAAGCCGTGCCGGGCACCGTGGAAATCGTCCTCGATAAACCCGAGTACAAGGCCGGCGACGAAGCCCTTGCATTGATCACGTTCCCTGAGCCGATCAGCGATGCACTGTTGTCGCTCGAGCGCGACAAGGTCGAGGCCACAGCGCTGCTGTCCAAGGGCGGCGACTGGCTGAAGATGGAAAAACTCAGCGAGACCCAATACCGCGCGCGGATCCCGGTGAAAGATAATTTTGCACCGAACCTGACCTTCTCCGTGCTCTACACCAAGGGCGGTCAGTACAGCTTCCAGAACGCTGGTATCAAAGTGATCGCGCCGCAAATCGACGTGGCGATCGCCACGGACAAAGAGTCGTATCAGCCGGGCGATACCGTGTCGGTGGACTTGACCACGCAGTTCGCTGGCAAGCCTGTTCCAGCGCACCTGACGGTCAGCGTGGTGGACGAAATGGTCTACGCGTTGCAACCGGAAGTCGCGCCGACCATCGACCAGTTTTTCTATCACCCGCGCCGCAACAACGTGCGCACCAGCGCCAGTCTGTCGTTCATCAGCTACGACGTGGCATTGCCGGGCAGCCCTGGCGCGCCAGGCAAAGCTAACCGTAGCGAGCGGGGCGTGAAAGTGCTGGAGCGGCCGCGTCGTGAAGACGTCGATACTGCCGCGTGGCAGCCGGAATTGATCACCGACGCCAATGGCAAAACCCGTTTCACCTTCAAGATGCCGGACTCGCTGACCCGCTGGCGCATCACCGCCCGGGCCATCGCCGATGACGGTCAGGTCGGGCAGAAGAAGCAATTCGTACGCTCGGAAAAACCGCTGTACCTGAAGTGGAGTGGCCCAACCAAATTCCGCGCTGGCGACAAACCTGATCTGGGTGTGTTTGCTTTCAGCCAAGCGGAAAAACCGGCCAAGGCTGAGTTGGTGATTCATTTCGGCGGTACCGAGCAGCGGGTGCCGGTGACGCTGAACAATGGCATCAACTACATCGCGCTGCCGGCGTTCGCGTTGGCCAGTGGCGAGTGGTCGGCTGAGCTGGTGCAGGACGGTAAAACGGCTGATGCCTTGGCTGTGCGGCTGACCGCGACCGGCGAAGGCTGGCAGGTGACCCAGAGCCAAAGCCTGGACGTGGCCAGCGGTGATACGCCGCTGACCTTGCCGGCAGATGCCACGGATATTCGCCTGCGTCTGGACGACAGTCCACAAGCGCTGTTCCGCTCGGCACTCGACGATCTGTTGAGTTATCCGTACGGCGGCGTCGAACAAACGGCCAGTCGTTTGCTGCCGCTGAGCATCGCGTATCCGACCTTGTCATCGAATCCGCAGATTCGTGATCGCTTGCGCCTGATCATGCAAAACAGCCGTCTGCGCCTGGTGCAAATGGCCGGGCCTTCGGCGAGCTTCACCTGGTGGGGCATGGACGGTGAGCCGGATGCGTTCCTCACTGCTTACGCTTACTACGCCGACTGGCACGCCAGCAAAGCGCTGGAGTTGAGTCTGCCGCCGGAGCATTGGCAGCGGGTGCTGGAGGTCTATTCGAAACAGGCCAAAAACACGCCGCTGTTGCAGCGCGCGCTGATCCTGTCGTTCGCCAAGCAGATGCAATTGCCGGTGAACACCTTGCTCAGCGGTTTGATGGATGATCTGTCGAAAGCGGGCGAGGGCAATGCGGCGAACCTGATGGACGATGGCGAAGACAGCATCGTCATGAGCGATCCGGATTCGGCGTTGGGTCTGGCGGCTGCTCGTGCGTTGACTGCCGCGTTGGCTAAGCAATCGAAGGTGACTCTGCCGGACGCATTCAATCGTCAATTGCCAGACGCGCAACAACGATTGGCGGTCAGTTCGCAGCCGTTTGCCGAAGCCTTGAACCTGTCGCTGCAAGCCTTTGATCAGGCTCACGCGGCAGCGTTGTTGCAACGACTGTTGCCACAGCAATCGACCCTGGAACGCGCATTGGCGCTGACCTGGTTGCAACGCAGCATCGAGCAGGCTTCGCCCACCATTGCACTGGCGCCGGGTGAAGGCTGGAAGAAAAAATACGGTGATACCGGTGAGACTTATTGGACGTGGCAGGGTGCTGCGCCTGTGCCATCAGTGTTGTCGCTGACCGGTGCGCAAGAGCGTCCGTTGCGAGCGGCTTTGAGCTTCCAGACCAAACAACCGCTGGTTGATCCGATGGCCGTGACCATCACCCGTCGCCTGTCGCGTCTGGTGCCGGGCGACGAAGCCTTCACCTTCAAACTGGAAGCGGTCGGTACCAAGCCGTTGTCCAGCGACAGCCTGTATCTCGACGAAGTGATCATCACCAGCAAAGCGGCCAAACCGCTGCGCTACGGCATGCTCGAAGTGCCGCTGCCACCGGGCGCCGATGTCGAGCGCACCACGTGGGGCATCAAGCTGATGGGCAAGGCCGGCACCGAACCGTCCGCGTTGGAGAAAGCGCGTTTCGAGCCGGGGCAAATGGCCTATGCCATTCCGGTCGACGCCTTGAGTGCCGAATTGCGTCTGCGTCATTTGGTGCGCTTCTCGCAGAAAGGCCAGTTCAACCTGCCGCCGGTGCGTTTCACTCAGGTTTACGCGCCGCAGCATCAGGCTCAGGAACAGAAACCGGCCCTTGGCCAGGTCACGGTCAACTGACATGACCCGGCGTTTGCTCTGGTGGTGGCTGTGTCTGATTCCTGCGCTGGCGACAGCGCAGGAGGAGCCGCTGCGGTTGGCTTTTAAAGGTGAGTTGCTGTCGTTGAGCCGGACTCAGGTGATCGCGCGCGAGCCGTTGCCTGCTGATGTGCAGACGCCGCTGGGCAGTGTGTGGAAGTTATTTGTCTACGGCTGGCTGGTGGATACCAACGCCCATGAGCCGGCTTACGAATGTCGCGGTCAGTCGAAAGACGAAGTTTATTGCTGCACGGCTGGCGGCAAGATTGAGCGCGATCAGGCCTTGGTGAAGTCGTGCGGTTTGTATTTTGAACCGCAGCGGCTGGGCATTGCAGGCGCTGACTGGCGCACGTATTGGCAGGCGCGACAGGCACCGGAGTGGTTGCTGGATTTGGCTTCGTTGCAGCCTTCCACGCGAGTTTCAGTCACTGAGTTGCTGCGAATGCTGGCCGTGATGCCGGCGCAGGATCAAGCGCGGCGGGTGTTGCTGGATGTGGTGTTGAATGCGGCTGACGGCAATGTCGTGGGCGAACTCGGTGGCCGGTTGCGGGTGAAAACCTGGAGCTGGTTGGGGGATCAGGACCCTTCGTCGCGTCAGGGCGGGTTTGCCGGGTGGACGGCGGACGGTACGCCGATTTGGGCCGGTGGACGTGGGACCAGCCAAATGGTCTTGCGTCACTACGGTGGGGCGTTGGCTTCGGTGTTGCCGGTGGATTGGCCTTTGGAGGCGGGACGCTGTGTCGAGGTGGGGCTGTTTTCACGCTATCCCATCGGGCGCGTTCTGGCGGGGGATCGTGTTGTTGAGTCCGGGCCCTTGCAGGGCGACTACCGCGTTGAATTCACCAACGGCAACCAACTCGATATCCACAGCGACGGCGAACTGTTTTTGGTGAAAGACAAATTGATCGCCCGCCTGGACCGCGAAGAATATGTCGCCCGCGTCCTCCAGCGCGAAGCCAAGCCCGAACCCGCCGAAGCCGCCAAAGCCCTGGCCGTCGCGATCCGCACGTACCTGCTGCAAAACGCCACCCGCAACGGCGATTGCCTGAGCATCGACGACAGCAGCAGCCGGCAACGCGTCGCCCCACGTCCAGCCACCGCCGAATCACGCAACATCGCCGCCTGGACCAGCGACCTGGTCCTCGCCGGCAGCACCGTCACTTACCACTCCGACCAGCCCGGCCCGGACAAGCTCTCCTGGCAACAAGCCGTCGAACAAGCCAACGCTGGCCAACGCTACGACGCCATCTTGCTCCACGCCTACCCCCGCGCCAGCCTCAGCCGCTGGGACAATCCAGTCGCCTCCTGCGAAGCACTCCCCGCCGCGCAAGACTGGCTGCTGAACCAACGCCGCGACTGGCGTCCGCGGTTGGAAAGCGAGATTGGCTACAACGAAGTCAGCACCTTCGCCGTCTGCCGCCTGGCCTTCGGCCGCCCCTTTGTCGACCGCGAACGCCAGCGCATCTACGTGCGCGGCGTGTTGTCGCTGCAAGACCGCCTCGACCTGACCCACGAATACCTGCACCTGGCCTTCGAAGCACACCCCAACGGCCAGGATGAAACCTACATCGAAGGGCTCGCCCGCCACCTCTTGCCGGAATAGGCCATGAAACTCCGTTATCCACAGGTCTTCCTGTTCCTTTGTTCTTTTTGCGTATGGCCGACGACGTTCGCCGCCGAAAGCGCCGCCAAGCTCGACACACCCGTTGGCGGTTGGCGCACCGGTGCGCCTGAAGGCGAAGGCGAAAACTTTCGCCAGATCGTTAACTACCCGGCCTCCTCGGTGAACACCCCGGTGGGACAGGCCAACACTGCACGCATCACCGGGCAAATCAAAGCCACGCCCAAGTCCAGTGAGCCGGGCCGGTTGATCGTCAACGGCGTCAGCATGCCACTGAAGATTGACCCCGCTGGTCGCTTTGATCGTCCGTTCTCATTCCCCAATGGCAGCAACAGCGTCGAAGTCCGCAGCCCCGATGGCCAGCAACGGCATCGCACGCAATTCCTGAACGCCAGCGGCGGGGCCACTCCGGCGAAGTTGCGGGTGCTGCTGGCTTGGGACAGTGATGGCACCGATCTCGACTTGCACCTCATCACCCCCGACGGCGCCCACATCTGGTACGGCGACCGCGTTGCTCCCAATGGTGCTGCGCTCGATGTAGACGTGACGACCGGCTATGGCCCGGAAATCTTCGCCATGCCGGCGCCGATCAAAGGCCAATACCTCGTCTATGTGAACTACTTTGGGGGCGGGTATCGCAGTGATGATGAGGGGCAGGAGGAGGCGGTTCAGCCGCTGACGACCGCACAGGTGACGGTGATTACGGAGGAGGGGACGCCGAACGAGAAGATGGAGACGTTCCTGGTGCCGATGCGGGCTGTGGGGGAGTTGACGTTGGTCAAGGGGTTCAGTTATCCGTGAGGACTGACAGTCCCGGCCAGTGTCCGCGACGCAAATATTTTCACCCGCCACCCGCTAGTTTCACCCAAGCCTGCCGATAAAATTCAGATACATTACGGCACACAATGAGCGGACGCAGTATGCAGACCTACATCGATAGCCTCAAAGAACAGGGTGCCTATCTCTTTGGGGAGATCCTGGACGTCGGTCAGACTCAGGCGTTGTATCAGCAAATGATCTGTGCGCGGGACTTCGGCCCGGGTCTGTTCATGGAGGAGGCCGAGTACCTCGCTCAGGAAAACCACTTCAACGCCAATCCGACCAAAACGTTCAACTACCTCAATGCGTTTGAACCTCAACTGCAATTCATAGAGCAGGACCCGGTCCTGACCGAGGTACTCGGTAGTGTGCTGGGTGACGACTATGAGGTGGTGATTAAAAAGGCCGTTTGCGGTGTGCCGGATGCCTGGCTGCCGGAATGGGTGCGGGAAAGGATTCGCGACGTTAACGTGGCGAACCTGGGCCCCTACATCATGAAGCCATTTCGCGACATTACTTACTTCCGTGGCATCGACTTCCATCAAGACATCATCGATTGGCCACAGGGGCGTGTTGACTTGGATCCGTCAACGTTTCTGACGGTTTATGTGTATTTGCATGAAGTGACCGAGCGTGATTCCCCGCTGCACCTGATGCCCGGCTCGCACCGATTGGGCGCGACGTTGTTTCCTCACCAGCTGAAGTATCTTGGGGATGACCGTTGGGCTTACGCTGACGACCAAGGCCAGACGATTGAGTGCGTGGATCAAAAGTTGCTCGGTGGGCCAGGTTATGTCGGCCTTTGGCATAACTGTACGTTGCACGGGACCCGTCCATTGGACGATGAATCCGATCGGTTTCGATTGTCATTGCGCTATTTGGTGGGCAAGTCCAATGGACAGGCGGGCGAGACGCAGATCGATGAGATAAACAGCACTATCCAGGGTGAAATCAGGCCGGCCAGAACACGTCGGGACCTGGATGCAAAAGGTATCGCACAAGTAAAAGGCAATATCATCAATAAGGTTTAGGGCACTGAATACGATGGGTTGCCCCGCTCAGTATCATCGCTGAGGCTTTGAAAAATACGTAAGGCGAGGTGAGTGTGCGGACGTGGTTTAGACGAAAAGTTCGGATCTTGATTTTTGGGACCGGCGCGGGCGGCGTTAACTTTTATAAGAGTAGCCGCGGTCGTCAAAAAGTGATTGGATTTCTTGATAACAATCAACAAAGACAGGGCTGTTTGCTATTCGGGAAAACCATCTATGCACCACGACAACTTGCCGACTTATCCTTTGACAAGATCATTATCGCCAGTGATTACTACCGCGAAATTCAAAGGCAACTCATCGACGAGTTCGCGATAAGCGAAGATAAAGTCACTGTGTATGAGCCAGGCCCGGCAAAGCGTTCCAGGCTACAGTCTTTTAGAAAACGTCTCGAGTTGCTCGGCTATGAGTGCATCTGCACGCGGCCCGGGTTGGTTTCTGATTGGCTGTATCGTTTTGTAGTGGGGACCACAACGAGCAATATCAAGCGGTTGTCGGTGCGGTGGCTGGATGATGTTACTGCCAGCAAGGTGCACGTTTTCCGACCCTCCATGAAAGGGCAGGTGCAGGGCCCTCGGTATCTGAACCAGCACGTTGCGCCGACGGAAATTACCTTGCCAGAGGTGGCGCTCTATCATTTTCGCCAGGCTCAGGTCTGCTCTGTTTCCCGCTCGGTTATCCTCCCCGATGAACAAATAGTGATCGAACGCGTCACCACCTCGGCGTCGACCCGTGCTGACTACAGCGGTGCTCAACTGCTCCATCATGGAAAAAGCCTGGCACTGGTCCGCGCTCTCCAACCGGAGCGTATTGAAAAGGGCATATTGATTTCGGGCTGTAACGAGCTTAATTATTACCATTGGGTAGTGGAAATCCTCAGTCAGTTGCAGTTTATCGAAGAGCTGCCCCCCCACTATGCTGACTATCCAATTTTGATCTCCATGGCCAGTCAGAACATTTCATCGATTAAAACGTTGATCGAGAGTTTTGGCATCAATAGACCGTTTATTTACCTGGGCAATCTCACGGCCTATAAAGTGGACGATCTATTGCTGGTCCGAGCCCCCAACAATTTCATTTCCAACCTCAAGGGCGCCGCTTGGAACCTTGCAGAAAATAGTTTTGCCCGTCACGAGTCCATCATGTTCCTGCGTGAAAAAGCGTTTGCCTTGAGTCGACACCTGCCCAGGGACGACTTGCCAAAGCGGGTGTTCCTGGCCAGAAAGGGTTTCTTGAGACTGTACAATCAAACAGAGATAGCGACGCTGCTTGAAACCCATGGTTTTGTCTGTGTTTACATGGAAGATCTGGACGTCAGTCAGCAGGTGGCCGTCATGGCTAATGCCGAAATAATCGTAGGCCCCACAGGCGCCGCCTGGACCAATATTATGTTTGCCTCGGCAGGCGCGAAGGCATTGTGCTGGATGGCCGAAGAGTGGGGAGCATTCTCCTGTTTCTCCAATATTGCGGCCATTGTCGGTGTGGAGATGGACTATATTTCCTACCGGACCGGCACATCGGATTCCCGAGAGCTCTACTACAAACCCTATTTTATTAATCCCGACATCATTGCTACTTGGCTGCAGTCGCAGGTGTCGACAATGGTTGTTGAGAAGTCTCGATGAAGGTTCAGTTTCTGCAACTGCAAACTCATGGCGATGACCGTGGCTCGTTGATTTCGCTGGAAGAAGGTAAAAACATTCCTTTTCCGGTCAAGCGTGTTTATTACATGTTTGATACTGGCAAAGGCGTTCGACGGGGCTTTCATGCCCACAAGACCCTCAAACAGGTCGCGGTCGCGGTGAGGGGCTCCTGTCGCTTCATGCTGGATGATGGCCAGGAAAAAATCGAGATTCGGCTGGATCATCCCTGCCAGGGTCTTCTGATTGAGTCTTTTATCTGGAGAGAGATGTACGATTTTTCTGAAGACTGTGTGCTGATGGTGCTGGCCGATCAGCTCTATGAGGAGTCGGACTATGTTCGGGACTACGCCAGCTTTTTAACGGCAGTCGCGCAATGATCCATCCCTTGAGCGATGTTCAGTCAACGTCTATCGGAGTCGGCACCAATGTGTGGCAGTTTGCCGTGATCTTGCCGGGAGCGGTGATCGGTGACGATTGCAATATCTGCGCGCATACCTTCATCGAGAATGAGGTGGTCATTGGCCACCGAGTCACCGTCAAGTCGGGTGTCTATTTATGGGATGGCCTGACGATTGAGGACGATGTATTTATCGGTCCATGCGCGGCTTTCAGCAATGATAAATACCCAAGATCAAAAGTTTACCCTGACGGTTTTGTGCAAACCCTCGTCAAGCGAGGGGCATCGATCGGTGCCAATGCCACCGTGTTGCCCGGTATCATTCTGGGTGAAAACTGTATGGTGGGAGCAGGTGCTGTAGTGACCCGCGATGTACCTGATAACGCGGTTGTAATGGGCAATCCGGCCAAAATTGTAAGGTATATCGATGCACGTCCCCTTCCTTGATTTGAAAGGTGTAAACCACGAGTATGCCGACCAGTTGAAAGCGGCCTGCAGTCGAGTGATCGACTCGGGTTGGTACATTTCGGGTGACGAACTCGTTCAGTTCGAGACGGAGTTCGCTCGTTATTGCAACAGCCAATTCGCGATCGGCGTCGGTAACGGTCTCGATGCCCTTTCCCTGGTTCTGCGAGCGTGGAAAGAACAGGGGAAGCTGAGCGCAGGCGATGAAGTGATTGTGCAGAAAAACACGTTTATTGCCACTGTCTCAGCCATTGTGGAAAACGACTTGGTACCGGTGCTGGTAGATGTTGATCCCGCTACCTATAACCTGGACATGGCAGCCGTTGAAGCCGCGCTTTGCGACAGAACCCGTTTGATCTTGCCGGTGCATCTGTACGGTCAATTGGCACCGATGCCGCAGATTCTGGCATTGGCCAAACAGCATGATCTGCTGGTACTGGAAGATTGCGCACAAGCCCATGGTGCTCACTTGCAGGGGCGCAAGGCAGGTAATTGGGGGGATGCGGCAGCATTCAGTTTTTATCCCGGAAAGAACCTCGGCGCCTTGGGCGATGGCGGTGCTGTGACCACCGACGATCCAGGGCTGGCGAAGCTTGTGCGTGCCCTCGGAAACTATGGTTCCAGCATCAAGTACCAGCATGATCTTGCGGGCGTGAATAGCCGTCTGGATGAAATCCAGGCCGCGATGTTGCGTGTAAAACTTAAGGGACTAGAGGCTGACACAATTCGGCGGTGCCGCCTTGCAGAGCGCTATCTTGCCCGGATCCAGCACCCGCTGATCAGGCTGCCCGAGGTGGTGGAGTCGTCCGCTCATGTCTGGCACTTGTTCGTCATCTCCTGTCCATGGCGTGACGCGTTGAAGGCCCACCTGGCTGAGAGTGGCATTCAGACACAGATCCATTATCCATTGCCTATTCATCACCACAAACCCTATCGCCATCTGGCGCCGGCGTCGAAGGGGCTCAGCGAGTCGCTGCCCGATCAGATCCTGTCATTGCCGCTGTATCCGACGTTGAGCGAGGCGGAGCAGGACCATGTGATCAGATGCATCAATCAGTTTTCGATTGCGTAGCAGACTGCGCTCTGAGGCTTTCAATAGAGTTTGACCGAGCGAGCGCAGTGTTTGCGGGGAGCGTTATTTTAATTTGATAAACAACGCACTCCCCATGACAAATGCACAATCAATGATGGAGAGTCGGCTTCTGAGAAACTCATCAGCAACGCGCTGCGGTCCGTCACCATAGGGCCAGATGTAGTCGTCGATGATGATCCAGCCACCCGGCAGCACGAGGTCCGCCCAGGCTAATACATCAGCGCGAGCGCTATCGTAACTGTGGTTACCGTCTATATGCAGTACGGCAATACGACCTGTGTAATTCGTTTCGCCAAACGCTGCTGTCGTTACCTGTCGACTGCGGCGATATTCTACTGCAGCGTCAACGGAGGGCAGGCGCATGTAGTTCGCTGAGCCGTTGGCATACGGCAGCAGGTTGAGTTGGAACACCGTCAAGGCTTCATCGGCGTTGACCGGAACGCGATCAACCAAGCCCTTTTCGTCGTTCTGAATGAGGTGTTCGTTAGACCATGGGTCTACGCACAACAGTTTGCCAACGTTGTAGCAACTGGCCAGACGCATCAACACAAAAGCCGACTTGCCCCACCAACTGCCAATCTCCACCACATCCCCATCGGGCGCGTGACGAAACAGTTCGCACAGCGCGCGAATCTTTTCGTGGTCGCACATTCCGGGAATGGATTCAGCGTGGTGGAACAGTGCGGCGATCTCCAGCGCGGAAGCGGTTGGCCTGGTTTCTCCGGACCCTGCCACTGCTAGTGGTTCGGCCAGCACCGATTCGCCGAACTGCAACGCCTTGTGATAAGGCGCTACTTCGCTGGCCACCGGCGAGGTGTTGACCAGCGTCACTCCCGGGAACGATTGCACGATGCAGCGATTAAGGTAATCCCACACTACTGGGTTGGGGGTGAAAATGCCGCTGATGTCGAAATCGGCGATGACTTGGCGCAGCGCCTCGTCAAAGTCTGGCGCGGTGACGTAAGGCAAGTGTGCCCAGTTCGGATAGCGCTGGCGCGCCGGGTCGTGGCCCAGCGAAGAGGAACCGATCACGCATTGCCCTTCGCTCAGGGCACGTTCGAGATAGGCCATCGAGCGTGGCATGCCCGCCGGGAAAATCAGTACTGATTTAGCCACGGGGAGCTCCTTTTTCACACATCAGGAAGATGCTGGAGCACAGATCCGGGTAGTGTTGTCCCAGCTTGTAGCACCCTTCGAGATAGTCGTTGGAGATGATGTCCGTCTGCAGCAGGCGATCCCACTGGAAATTGGCCAGCGCCTTAAAAAAGATGCCAGAGCGATGCACGACGTTCAGGCCCGCGGCATTGGCGTCGCGCTCCAGCGTGTCCAGCGTATAGGTGCAGAGGTGGCCATGCTCCGCCTCGGCGGGAGTCACCGCAGCATTGTGCGAGATGAGTCCCATCTTCACCGCGATCTGGCGCGAAGGCGCATTGGCGTTGGGGCATACCAGGAAGAAACGTCCGCCTTCGGCCAGCCATTCGTCGTTGATTCGGCGCAGCACGCGCACCGGGTCGTCGAGGTGTTCCAGCACATGGGTCAGCACGATGTTGTCGTAGCGACGTGGCAACGTCACGTTCTCGAACAGGGCGTTGATGTAGGTCACCCGATCCCCCAGTTTTGACTGCGCTTCCCGTAGCGCTTCGTCGGAAGCTTCTACGCAGGTGATATCGTCGAAGTGGTCGAGAAAGCGCCGAGTGAATTCGCCCTTGAAACTGCCGAGTTCGAGCAGGTTGCCGGGACGGAAGAACGGCTGGAACGAACGAATCATGTAAGGGTGCATCACATCATAGTCAAACGAGTAAGCATACTTGCGCCCGCTCTCCAGGACGTCGGTATCCTTGCATTCCTGGTTAAAGTCTCTTTGCTTTTCCACGGTGTTCCTCATTGGACATCAATCGTTTTCCAGCATCGCCAGACCGAAGCCGTAGCGACCGAATTCATTGCCGTTGTACAGCAGGTACACCTTGCCATCGCTCTCGAACAGGTGCGGGTAGCACTGCATTTGCGAATCCCAGCCCTCGGAGGAAACGGTTATGCCGGCCACGCTGTCGTCGCGCACCCAGTTCTTCAGATCGGTTGAGCGGGCGTAGCCAAGGCGGTAACCACGGCTGCTGTCCTGCCTGAAGCCATACGCCTGGCGGTAGCAGAAATACATGTGATAGACGCCATTGACCTGGATAACCGTGGGCAGAGCCTGGCATTCGTCGGCATTCAGGCGGTCGCTAATGATCTGCCGCCCGTCCCGCTGCCAGGTGATACCGTCCGGCGATGTAGCATGGGCGATCTTGTACACCCGGTCAGGCGCCTCGGTTTCGCTGAACTTCTGCCACTTGGTGCCGTAGATGTACCACATGTGAAAGAGGTCGCCGTAGCGCTGTACGAACGCATCCGCGACCAGGCAAGGCTCATGCAGTGTCGCCGCCATGACCGGGCCAGTGCCGTACCGCTGGAAGCTCAACCCGTCGTCATGACTGATCGCCAGGCCGATGGCGGCATCGGCCGAGACCGATACCTTGCGGTTCCAGCCTGTGGTATAGGCCAGCACCCGGTCGCCATCCTTGAACACATTGATGGGGAAAATGCCGTGCTCGTCGAAACAACCGAGGCTGCCCAGCGGCAGTACTGTCTCGGTGGAGACGCCAAGCAGGCGGCTCATGTCGCGCGAAAAGTCGGCGTACGCGACATGGCTCAGGTACTTGCCCACGCTGTCGCGCTCACGCGTGGAGAAATACACCCGCACCCGGTCTTCCAGCACCAATGTCTGCGGTGACTGGGCAAATTCAACGCAGCGGTTGGGCAGCGAATGCTCGGTCGGGTCGAACAGTTTGCCCAGTTTTTTCCACTTCATGCTTGCCCCCATGCGTCTTCCGATTCCAGTACCGCCAACCCGAATCCGGCGCGGCCCATCCCATTGCCCTGATAGAGCATGTAGGTAGCGCCATCGAGTGTGAAGACATGTGGATAATTGACCATTTCAGAGTCCCAGCCGGTTTCGGAGAGCTGAATGTCCACTCGCTCGTCGTCGCGTTGCCACTCGATCATGTCCGGTGAGGAAGCGTAACCAATGCGGTAGCCGCCCTCGCGCTCCTTGTAGTTGCGGATGTCGCGGTAGGAAAAAAACATGTGGTAACGGCCGTTGTGGAAGGTGACGTCCGGGCAGGCCTGGCATTCATGCTCGCCCAGCTTGTCGGCGATCAGATCCTGGCCCAGCTTGACCCAGTCGATGCCGTTGTCCGAGGTGGCCATGCGAATCTTGTACACCGGCTCTGGCTTGCCGTCGGTCATCCGCCATTCCTTGCCGGCGACGTACCAGAGCTGCCAGCGGCCATTGAACTTGCGGATGCGCGGGCTACCGAGCAGGAAGGGTTCGTCCGGGGTGTAGGGCAGTACCGGTCCGTCGCCCAGACGCTGGAACGTCTCGCCCCCGTCTCGGCTGATGGCCACGCCGATGGCGGCATTGAACGGTACGGATTCGCAGCGTGTCCAGCCCGCGTAATAGGCACGAATCTCGTCGCCGTCGCGGATGACCGAAACCGGATAGGTGCCGAACTCGTCGAAGGTGCCGTATGTTCCCAGTTCCAGGACCGGTTGCTCGCATACCCGCAGAATATTGCGCAGGTTACTGCGGTCAAGGTCGATGTATGAGATGTAGCTGAGGTACTGACCGTCCCGGTCGGGCGCTGGACGTGAACAGAAATACACCCGCACATAAGTGTCCGAGACCAGCACCGAGGGTGACTGCGCGAACTCATGCATCCAGTTGGTGTGGGTCAGATCCTTTGGATCGAACACCTTGCCTAGTTTTTTCCATCTGAACATGTGATTTCCCAATCCCGCTTCAGTCCGCAAGCCGACGCAAATTGCGTGCGCCGGTTTTCAATCCGCCGTAGTAGTAATCGTTGAAGCCGGCGGCCTCCATCAGGTCGAACACCTTCTGCATCTCGTACTCGACGCGATGCAGGGTGAACTCGCCCGCTTCATAAATGGCAAAGGCCGCACGTGGGTCGCCGTCCCTCGGCTGGCCGACCGAACCGGGGTTGCAGTAAATCTTGTCGCCGAAGCGTTGCACGGTTTGCACATGAGTGTGGCCGGAAACAAAGATACGCCCCTGTACCCGTTCGAAGTACTCGGCAGAGGGCTTGAGGTATTCATCGATTGGATCGGTCCAGCCGCCATGAACCAGGCGGATTTCGCCGATTTCACGCTGCACCGGAAACGTTTTCAGCCAGTCCAGATGCTCAGGTTCGATGATGGTGCGCAGGTAGACCAGGCAGTCGTTCACGCTGCGCGAGCGCGAACAGAAGCCGCCGCCCGCCATGTACCAGTCGTGGTTGCCCATCACGCAGGGGATCTCACGTTCGCGCAGTTCGCGGCAGCACTCGTTGATCTGTGCGTAATAGCCAACCACATCGCCTGCGCAGTAAATGCTGGTCACACCCTGCCGGTCAATTTCGGCCAGCACCGCCTTGAGCGCCTCGTAATTACCGTGGATGTCAGAGATGAAGGCCGTCTTCATAGAATATGTGCTCGTCGGTGTAGCGGACGGCGCGGCCACGGCGAATGACGGGCTGAGCCGGATCGCGTTGATCCAGAAAGTAATCCAGCGCCATTGCGCTTTCGTTGTAACCGAACGCGGTGCGGATGGCGGTGGAGGAAGAAATCCGGGGGTTGATTTCCAGCAGCTTGGGTCCCTGCGCGCAGCGGCGAAACTGAAAGTTGGTCGGTCCCAGTGGGCGGAACAAGCGGCACAGCTCGTCGATTGCCGGGGCGAACTCCGCCGAGTCAGCCACTGCGGCCTTGTCGGTGTAGCCGTCACGCGACAGCTTGCGCTGCAACGTCATGCTGGCGAAATAACCGCCGCTCCCGTCGCAAAACGCAGAGGTGGTGAATTCCTCCTCGTCGTTTCCGACGATGGGCTGCGCCATCAGTACAGTGCCGATGTCTGCGCGATGCCTCTGGAAAACGGCTTCTGAGGTCACTCGAACAATGCCCTTGGAGCCAAAGCCCCGGCGAGGTTTGAGCAGGAAGGGCAGGCCGAATTGCGCTACCAGTGTGGCAAAGTCCTGCTCCAGCGAGCTTTCGATGGCACAGGTGACACCGGCTGCCAGCAGTTGCTGGTAAAACCCCCATTTGTCCTTGCACAGCGCGATCAGCGACGGCTCATTGAGCAAGGGTAATGCGCCTGTCGCCTGGATGTGTGGGATGTGGTCGACCCAGTGGTACATGTCGATTTCGATGCCGGGGACCAGCAGGTCAATGCGATGTCGACGTAGTGTGGCGAGCAGCCAGTCGAGATACTCCGGCGTACCGGTGAGCGGCGCCTGTTCGAACACGTCGCAGAATGCGGGCGCGACCGAATCGTCGTAGATCGATGTGCCGACCAGGAAAATGTCTTGCCCTGTCTGGCGAAGAGCGCGCAACACGCCATAACCCACGATGCCGCTGGCGCCGGAAACCAGTACTCTTTTCACGGCGTCACCAACCTGCTTGCCACCAGACGAGCGAGTCCTTGCTCTATCCCGATGGCAGGATAAGTCCCCGTCTTGCGGTACAAGGTGTCGTCGTAAGGAAAGACGTTATCCGAAAGGTCGTTCATGGCGGCATTGAACGCTACGTTGCTTGTAGAGCCTGCTGCCTTGATAAGCTCATTGGCCACCGTGAGGAGACTGGCATCTTCCTCGTTTGTACAGGCATACAGGCCCTCTACGCGGCCGCGGATGACGGCTGCGACAATCCTGCAAAAGTCTTCCGCATGAAGGTAGTTTCTCCGGGCGTCTCTGCTGCCATGGATAACAATATCTTCGTTGCGCAGCACCTTGTCCAAAGTGCTGTACAGGAACACCTGGTGCCGCCTGAAGCTATCCAGCTCGCCATACAGCTGAGAGGGTCTCAAGAGGGTGCAGGGCAGGTTTACCTTGGTGCAATACAACTGAATGAGTTCATCAGCATGCCGTTTTGAAAGGCCATAAACCCCGTAATACTCGGAGTCGCCATCCACGTATGCGTTGATACTGGATACGCTCACAAAATGCCGTACGCCCGCTTCCCTGGCGGCGTGGCATAGCTTGAGCCCGCCCAAAACATTGACATGCTCGGCCTCAAGCATTGCATCGAAATCAACGCCGCCAAAGTGTGCTGCCAGATTGACGACGACATCGATACCTTGTGGCAAATACCACTGCTCGACGGGCTCGCTCAGGTCCAGCGCCACATCGCAGCCACTGCGTCCGGCCGTCAGTACTTCGGCGAACGATGCCAGCACCGGGCGCAGCACTTGCGCCAGTGAAGAGTTACCGCCTACGAGCAGTATCTTCATTGGCCAGAAATCTCGGCGAACAGGCCACAACTCAGTTCCGGGTAGTCAATGCCAACGGTGCACAGTGCGTCGATGACGTTGCTATCCAGTTGCAGGGAAAGGATCTGGCGGGTGGTGAAAGGCTTGAGGTAGATGCCTTCAAGTCGCTCCACGACGCAACCGGCCAGGGCCACGTCGGCGCTCAAGGTCGCCACTGTGTAAAACCGTTGGTGACCGAGCAGGTGATCGTTTTCGGACAAGGTGGTGACGTCGTCCAGCAGTCCGGCCAATTGACCCAGCCTGCGGTTCAACACTTCAGCGTTAGGCACTGCCAGGAACATCTTGCCTCCTGGGGCTAGAAATTCGCGAAAACGTCGAAGGATCAGCAGTGGGTCTTCCACGTGTTCAAGGATGAAACCCATCACAATCACGTCAAAGCGCTCGTCGGTGTCGAAGCGCTCGAACCAGGTCTCGATGATCTCTGCCTGGCAGTCAGGATGTTTGTCACGGAAATTCTGGATAACGGCGGGGGAGCCTTCCAGCACCACATGGCGGGCGAAGCGACGCGAGAAGATGTCCGTGGTGTAACCGTGGCCCAGCCCGAGCTCCAGCAAGGAGCACGCCTCTCCGGCGTGATGTAGCACGCGCTGTGGATACCAGGTCAGGAGAACTTCGTTGTCGAAATCGTAAATATTGTCACCCTGGTAGGCGGCCACGTGTTTGTCCAGCGCGTTGCTCATATCTTCCCCTCAAACCAATTCATAGCAACCTCTGACGACGGCGCTGACCTGCTCCGGCGCATTGAACATCATCACATCCACCATTGAAAGCCACGGTACAAAGGGGGCGCCGAACTGGGGATACTCGAACAGCCGCGAGCGGATGAACTTGAGTGTCACGCCCTGAGTCTGGAACACCTCGCGGTCGTATAGCGCCATGCCTCCAATGGCGTTGATGTAGGTTTGTGCTCCCAGCGTCTGGCACAGCGCCAAAACCTTGTCCTGCCCTTTCAGGTCGTGATCGATGTCGATTTCTGACGAAATGCGGATATCCGTACTCAGCCCAAGGTGTGCGCATACGCGGACAATGGAGTGGTGCAGGTAGCGGAACAGATTTGGGTCTTCGTAACGCACGATCTGTTCAAGCAGCGCAAAGGTCTGGTCGAAATAGGCTGCATGCCTATAGGCACCCGCGAGTTGGTTCAGCAATTTATCGCGGTTGAAGTTTGCCGCCAGTTCGCGCGCGCAAACGTGCAATGCGTCCGAATCGCTTTTCAACGGTAAGGAGAACATCACGTCCTTGCCGTTCTGGAGCATTCGGTTGCGGTTGGTCCAGCCTTTCTTCGTGTACTTGATGTTGTCGTACACGACAAATTGATCGACCGCCGCGATCAGTTGGAAGTAACCGATATACGGGAAGAAGTAGGGCTGCATGATAGCCAGCTTCATCTAATTGTCCCTCAGCAGGTCACTTGCGGTGCGTATGCCCACGTTTATTGTTCCGCAATGAAACGAGTAATCTCGTCGACCACTGACATCTCCAGGTCGGGATAGATTGGCAAGCACAGAATTTGTAGTGCAGACGTCGTAGCCACAGGCAGGTTTTCTCTATGGGCAGAGGGCAGCCCACGGTACATAGGGAAATCCGAAATCAGCGGGTAAAAGTAGCGGCGAGGGTGGATGCCCCTGTCCTTGAGCCGCTGGTACAGTTCGTCGCGTTTGAGTGGGTAGTCGGCTTGCACCATGATCGGAAAATAAGCGTAGTTGGCGACTTTCTCACCTGCACCATCCAGACAGTGAATACCTTTCACCTCTTTCAAACGTTCGCGGTAGACCTTGTCGATCGCTTGGCGTCGCTCAAGTGCCTGGTCGATATACTTCAACTGCAACAGACCAAGCGCGGCATTGAACTCGCTCATTTTTCCATTGATGCCGGGCGCCACAACGGTGACTTCGCCCACATGACCAAAGTTCTTCAGATGATCAATTCGCACTTTTGTCTTGGCGTCGGGGCAGATAATGGCGCCCCCTTCAAAGGTATTGAATACCTTGGTCGCATGAAAACTTAATACGGACAAATCACCGTAATTAAGGATGCTGCCTGCCTGGCATTGCACGCCGAACGCGTGAGCGGCATCGTAAATGACCTTCAGGTTGTAGTTGTCGGCGATCTTTTGGATCGCGTCGACATCGCAGGGATGACCGTAACAATGCACCGGCATGATGGCGGTCGTCTGCGGTGTGATGGCAACCTCGATCTTCGCCGGATCAAGGTTCAGTGTACGGGGGCAAATGTCGGCGAAAACAGGCTTGATGCCATTCCATAGTAACGAGTGAGAGGTCGCGACGAATGAATAGGGGGTGGTAATGACCTCCCCGGTAATTCGCAGCGCCTGCAAGGCGGTAACCAGGGCTATAGTGCCGTTGGTGAAGAGGCAAATATGTTCTACACCGAGATATTCACACAGTGCCTTTTCCAGTTGCTCATGAAAGGGGCCGCAATTTGTGAGTACCTTGTTGTCCCAGATTTGCTGCAAGTATGGGATGAACTCTTCCAGCGGCGGCAACGATGGCTGGGTGACAAAAATATTTTTTTTAGTATCGCGCACGTTAATTTTTAATCCCGTTCAAACCCAGAAACGAAAGCGCTTCAAAAACACGATCCACGGGCACTTGATAGTGCGAATGTTTTTGATCTTCGACGTGTACATAATCTCCGGACACCCAGAGCGGAGAATACCCCAGGCTCTCCATCGGTCCTTGGAAAGTCCCCCAGTTATGTAAATTCGGCTGAGTCAGCACCAGCAGCTTTGCACCGGGGTCGGCAAAAATAAGGTTGAGGAGCGCGGATCCGTTAGGTGCAACTATCCACTCAGCCTTCTGAAACATGTCGATTTGCTCTTGTACGGTCATGTCCTCAGTGAACACCGTTTCGAAGCCAAAGTCAGACAAAGCAATTTCAATTTCTTTTTCATTTAGCAATCGTCGCCATTTCATATTTTTACGGGCTAAAAATATGCGTTTTTCGCGGCGCACCTTGCTGTAGAGCGATTGATCTCCCCGGATAAATCGCAACGCCCGAGGCGATAGGCCCGGCATTTCGGAAACCGGAATATCGTTGGCAAAAAACTCGGTCGGCAAAAAAGCAGGGGATGGCGCTACCAGTAAACGTCGACAGATGAGCGATTCATTCGTTCGCAGCAATATCAGAGGATTGTCGGAAAGTCGTCGTAGATGATCAAAGTGACTTTGCGGCATATCGGCATCGACGATAAGTGGCAGATTTGCAAAATCGGGGTGTTGTTGCAGGAATTGCAATTTTGGCAAGAATTCTGGTAGCCAGTGACCAAAGGCGTTAGAGGCCAAGCCCGATAAAAAAATGCCAGCCTCAATCTCTCTAGTCTCAAATTTTCCAAAACTTAAAATGACTTTGTCGGGTTGTTGGGCAAGCACCACAGGTTCATAAATAAAGCTAACGAAGCGTCCAAATTTTGGGTGCCCCCCTGTGTCACTAATGGCGGTGCCGTCTGAAGTCAGAATAATGCTCGAATTGCCGAAGATGCGGGCGCCCGCAATATCCGCGACATAGGGCTTGTTTGAAAGCGCCAGGGTTGTTTCGGTCGTTGCAGGACACCCCCACACATGAGGCGCTTTGAAGGGGATTTTTTCTACTTTACCTACCTCCAGCAGCGTTAACCCGGTTCTTTGCGCCCAATCGCGCATCGTGCGCAGCGAAACCGTTACCGTATCCGCAGGGCTGCTTATTCGCAGGCAATGCGTTGCAGGCTCTGACGCGGCCAAGCCGATCCCTTTTGACGTAGCGACGGCTTCAATTAACGCTCGAAGAGTCTTGTCGGAAACCAATCCGGTCCGCTTGCAGATGAGTTCAAAGCGGAGCAACTCCACGCGCTGTCTTAAAAACTGTAGCCTCGAGGGATTCGCTTGGGACGGCCAATAAACTGTGATTTTATCTTCGTTTATTGCGAACTCTTCCATGAGTTGCTTTTTGATTTCGTGGTGGTAATCGCTGGCGATAATTATTTTATCAAAGGACAAGTCGGTAAGTTGTTCTGGCGCACAGATGGTTTTTCCGAATAGCAACTGGCCATGCTTTTGTGGGTTGTTATCAAGAAAGCCAATAACTTTTTGGCGATCACGGCAGCTCTTATAAAAGTTAACGCCGCCGGTGCCGGTTCCAAAGATCAAAGTCCGCATCTTGATGCCAAAACCACGCCGCATATTCACCTCGCCTTACGTGTATTCAAACTATCAGCGATTATACTGAGCCGCTCACCGTTAATGACAGAAAGCCTGTCAGGCGCCAGGATCGCCGGATTGCTCAGGGCGAACCCGATCTGCAACAGGTGAATGCGTAACAGAGTGTCCGGCGGATAGGGCTGTCGACCACCGCCAGTCTGGGGGTAATAAGGTTCAATCAGCGAAAGAAAACCGCTCCAGGGCACCACGTATTCCATAACGGTCAGAAGTCTGAGGTTGGGGGCTGCTTAGGGTTATTGGTTTTATGCCAGACGTGGAGCTTATATCAGCTTCGCGGATGGGACAGGACTATTTCGGGCATTAAAAAGCCGGCTTGTGGCCGGCTTCTCGGGGACTGGCTTGGTTCATTTTTGGTAAACCGCGCCAGCCTTCAAAACGTACACCCGGATCTTGCGTCCGGCTGTGGGACTTGGCGAGAAAATCATCTGCCTTGTCGGTGCGATCTGAGCCGCGAGGCGGGTCGATGCGCAAATGTGGGGCGCAGCATACTGATTTTTTTGCAGAATTCCCAGCGTGGTGTGCGGGGTAGAGCTATCCCGTGACTTGTAGTCGCAGGCTTCGCCAGTTGCTACACAGTTTTGTGTTTACAGAAAAGGTATGGGTGGCCTGCGTTTATTCAGGGTCGACCACCAGAACACCCATCCCAGAACCCTTATGTTTTGTTCTTCGATTTGCGGAGGTCTGAAGACTTCATCCGGGTATTCGGAGCTGTTGTGGCTGCGCATGCGTATCGCGTTGCCTGGTACCCGGCTCAGGTATTTGATGCGCAACATGCCGTCGTGCTCGATTGCGTAAATCTCTCCGTCGACAATTTGCGTGAGCCCGCGGTCGATGGCGACGATGGAGCCATCTTCAATTCTTTCGGCCATGCTGTTGCCAACCATGCGGGCGCAGATGGCGTCGGCGTGGTTGATTTCCAGGGAGTCAAGATCGCTGCGCGGCAGGCGGATCGTTTCGCTGGGGTCTTTGATGACATGGGTTTTGTCGGAGCCGGGGGCAGTGGCCGCTTCTTTGTAAAAGGGTAGTTCGATATCGACTGGGTCGATGACCCGATAGGTGCCCCGGATTGACTGGGCGTCGAAGGTATTGCCGGATGCATCGATCAGATGCAATTCCCTGGCGTCTTGTGGTCCTTCGCCGGTTTTCAGCCATTCAGTGTTCACGGACAGTCTTCTGGCGACATCTTCCATGCGGTAGTCAGGGACTCCGCGGGTATACCAGTTATGGACAGTTTGAGGGTCGGAAATACCCAGGAATTCGGCAAATCTCGTTGTCGTGATTTGTAGCTCTTTCAGGAGCATTCTGAATCGTGGGCCGCAGGTTTTGTTCTTTTTCATAAACACGAGTCTAGCCGTGCGGCATAAGGCTTTGATTCAACAAAACGTTCAAATCTGGCGTGAAATTTAAGTCCTGATGTAAGACGTCTTTTGTAAAAATTAAACAAGAAAAAACCGGTTTGCCCGCCAGTTAAATGTGCTGTTGAATGCGATTTTCAAACGCCCACAAAAAACCCCGGATCAACCGGGGTTCTTCGTTATAGCCGTTCGTGAGAGACGGCTATCAGCCTTTATAGGCAGCAACCGACTTCATGATCTCGGTGCGAGCGGCTTCTGCGTCGCCCCAACCTTCGATCTTCACCCATTTGCCTTTTTCGAGGTCTTTGTAGTTCGCGAAGAAGTGCTCGATCTGCTGAATCAGCAGGGGTGGCAGGTCGCTGCACTCTTTCACGTCGACGTACAGCTGGGACAGCTTGTCGTGTGGCACTGCGATGACTTTGGCATCGCCGCCGCCGTCGTCGGTCATGTGCAGGATGCCGACCGGACGGGCGCGGATGACCGAACCTGGAGCAACCGGGTAAGGGGTCACAACCAGCACGTCGAGGGGGTCACCGTCGTCAGCCAGGGTGTTCGGGATGAAACCGTAGTTGGCCGGGTAGAACATCGGGGTGGCCATGAAACGGTCAACGAACAGGCAATCGCTGTCTTTGTCGATTTCGTATTTGATCGGGGCGTGGTTGGCCGGAATCTCGATCGCGACGTAGATGTCGTTCGGCAGGTCTTTGCCAGCCGGAATCTTGCTGTAGCTCATTGGGCGTTGCCCCCGTTAGTTGACCAAAAACACTTGGCCGGATTGACCAAAAAGTGGCGGCGATTATAGGCATATTCCGCCGCCGATGCCACGATCCAAGGGTCGTAGAGACCTTAGTCGCGTGCCTGATAGACCGGGTCTTCGGCCAGAAGTTGCCGCAGCCGGGCCAGCGGGTCCTGACGATAAAACAGCTTCAGCTGCTCATAGACCTGAGGATACGCCTCGTGCAGCAAATCCGGGGCGCTAAAGAAGTATTCGCTGGTGACCGCGAAGAATTCGGCGGGGTTTTCCGCGGCGTACGGGTCGATGGCGGTTTCTGCATCCGGGTTGCGGTCCAGTTGCCGGTCGAGGTCGTCGTAGGCCTCTTGCATGACCTTGGCCCAGTCGCTGACCCGCATGTCGGCGTGCAGCGGCGGCAGGCCATTGGCGTCGCCGTTGAGCATGTCGAGTTTATGCGCGAGTTCGTGGATCACCAGGTTGTAGCCTTCCCAGCCACCGCTGGCGATCACGCCGGGCCACGCGAGGATGATCGGGCCTTGCTGCCAGGCTTCGCCACTGTGTTCGCCGTCCCATTCGTGTTCGACGCCGCTGGCGTCGCGATGGCGCTGGGGGCTGAGGAAGTCGTCGGGGTAGAGGACGATTTCGTGGAAACCCTGATACCAATTCAGATCGCCCAAGTGCAGCAGTGGCAGTTGCGCCTGGGCGGCAAGCAGCAGGCGCTGCTCCAGGTGAAGTTCGACGCCGGGCAGGGCGGTCAGGTGTTTGTCCTGGAGGAACAGCACGCTGGCTTCGCGCAGCCACTGGTCTTCGGCGGCGCTGATGCCATCAAGAAAACTCAGGTGATGCCGCACCCGCTGCCACATGTCGTCGGCAATCGGATGCTTGGCCAAGGTGCGCTGGCGACGCCAGGCGCTAAGGGACCACATGGTGAATCAGCGCGATTGGGCTTTGGACGCGGCATTAGCAAGGCGACTGCGGATCATGCCGATGATCATCGGTACCAGCGACAGCAGGATGATGCCCACGACCAGCAGCGACAGGTTCTTTTTGATGAACGGTACGTTGCCGAAGAAGTAACCGAGGGTCACCAGACCGCCCACCCAGAGGATCGTGCCAAAAACACTGAAGGCGAAGAAACGCGGGTAGGGCATTTTGGCCACGCCGGCGACAAACGGTGCAAAGGTGCGAATGATCGGCATGAAACGCGCCAACGTCACCGTTTTGCCGCCGTGTTTGTCGTAGAAGTCGTGGGTTTGCTGCAGGTAGTCGCGGCGGAAGATTTTCGAGTTCGGGTTACTGAACAAACGCTCGCCGGCTGTTCGTCCGATCAGGTAGTTGGTGCTGTCGCCAAGGATTGCCGCCAGCATCAGCAGGCCACCCAGCAGCACCGGGTCCATGCCGCCACCGGCGGCTACTGCGCCAGCGATGAACAGCAGGGAATCGCCCGGCAGGAATGGCATCACCACCAGGCCGGTTTCGCAGAAGATCACCAGGAACAGAATGGCGTAAATCCATGGCCCGTAGTTGTTTACCAGCAAATCGAGGTACACATCGAGATGCAGAATAATGTCGAGCGGGTTGAAATCCATGGAGAGCACCTGTGGTGACGGCCCGACTCTGCAGGCCTGTGCGGATGACTTCGCGAAAAGGCTACAGACGGGTGTAGTTTTTCTTACAAGCCGGAAAGATCGGCATTATACGGGCTGAGAAGTGAAAAGCGCGTTGAGTTTGTAGCGGGGGATTTCGGAGCGCAGTGAGAAGACGATCGCAGCCACAGGGCCGTCCCCATAAGGGCTGCGATCTTTTCGGCTTATAGCTCGTCGCTGATCGGCAACACGTAGTTCATGAACTCGGTGTCTTCCTTGAACCCGATGGATTCGTAGGTTTTCCGCGCGACGTCGTTATTGCTGCTGGTGGAAACGCGCATGCGTACAGCGTTGGTTTCCTTGGCCATTTTTTTCGCGGTGCGGATGAGGTTGTCGGCCACCAACTGGCGGCGTGCCTCTTCGGCGACGTAAATGTCGTTGAGGATCCACACGCGCTTCAGCGAAAGGGACGAAAAGCTCGGATACAACTGACAGAAACCCATCAGTTTGTTGCTGTCGTCATCGGCCAGGGCCAGGTAGATCACCGACTCCTTGCGACGCAGGCGTTTTTCAAGGAACGCCCGGGACGAGTCCGGATAAGCCAGGGAGCCATAAAACTCGCGATATTTGACGAACAACGGGGTCAACAGGTCCAGGTGTTCGAGGGTCGCTTGAATAATCCGCATGGTAGGTCTCGTCTTCAAGTGGCTGTCTTCACGTACTGTGACGGCGAACGGTTCTCACTCGGGCGGCCGTGTTTCGATCCTGCCTGAAACTGGATCAGAAACGCAATGCGGAAACGGTTCAGGCATCCGACGAACTCAGTAGGAAATTACCTTTCATGTCCGCTCCTGCGTCCGACTCCAGTGTCAGAACCTGGGCTTCGTCCTTCAGATTGACCCCTGACAACTGCCGCCGGCAGGCTTCGCGCATCAAATACAGCAAACGGTGTGCCGCCATGCCGTAACTCAGGCCTTCGAGCCGGACATTGGAGATGCAGTTGCGATAGGCATCCGTCAGCCCGACCTTTGGATTGTAGGTGAAATACAGCCCCAGGCTGTCCGGGGAGCTGAGGCCAGGGCGTTCGCCGATCAGGATCACCACCATTTTTGCACCCAGCAGCTCGCCGATCTCGTCGGCTACGGCGACCCGGCCCTGTTCCACCAGAATGACCGGTGAGACGGACCAGCCGTCGCTCACAATCTGATCCTCCATTCGCGCCAGAAACGGCAGGGTATGGCGATGAACGGCCAGCGCCGACAACCCGTCGGCAACGACAATGGCCAGATCGACACCGCCGGGATTGGCCAATGCGTAATCGCGCAGTGCCTGAGCCGACTCATTACTCAGCTTTCGCCCCAAATCGGGGCGTTGCAAATAACTGTTCCGGTCCGTAGCGGCGCTGTGTAGCAGCAAACTGGCACGCCCGCGTTCAGCCAGTTGTGAGCTGAGCCCCGCATGGTCGAACGGCAAGTGCACCGCATCTCGCGCCTGAGCGTGGGCGTACTGGAAATCCAGCTGCGCGCTGGTCGGCATGCTGGTGCCCGTACGACCAAGGGCAATCCGTGCCGGTGTCAGGCGGCGCAGTTCCAGTAACGGGTTTTCTGGATCAGCAGGTGGTTTGTCCATTTCAACACTCATCCCAGTTGCCCCATCGCTTGACGGAAGGCCGGCGGCAGGCTGTCGCCGAAGTGAATCTTGCCGTCTGCCTGGGTGAAAATGCCCATTCTCGCCAGCCATTGTTCGAATTCCGGCGCCGGTTTCAGGCCCAGCGTCTGGCGGGCGTAAAGGGCGTCGTGGAACGAAGTGGTCTGGTAGTTGAGCATGATGTCGTCGGAGCCGGGGATGCCCATGATGAAGTTGATCCCTGCCACGCCCAGCAGGGTCAGCAGGGTGTCCATGTCGTCCTGGTCGGCTTCGGCGTGGTTGGTGTAACAGATGTCGCAACCCATGGGCACGCCCAGGAGCTTGCCGCAGAAGTGGTCTTCGAGGCCGGCGCGGATGATCTGTTTACCGTTGTAGAGGTATTCCGGGCCGATGAATCCTACAACCGTGTTCACCAGGAACGGTTTGAAATGGCGCGCAACGGCGTAGGCGCGGGTTTCGCAGGTTTGTTGATCGATGCCGTGGTGGGCGTTGGCTGACAGGGCGCTGCCTTGGCCGGTCTCGAAATACATCAGGTTCTGGCCCAGCGTGCCGCGGTTCAGGCTCAAACCGGCGTCATAGCCTTCCTGCAACACGTTCAGGTTGATACCAAAACTGGCGTTCGCCGCCTCAGTGCCGGCGATCGACTGGAACACCAGGTCCAGCGGAACGCCGCGATTTATTGCCTCAATGGACGTGGTGACATGCGTCAGCACGCAGGCCTGGGTCGGAATCTCGTAGCGCTGGATAATCGCATCGAGCATTTCCAGCATGGCGCAGATCGAGGCGATGCTATCGGTGGCCGGGTTGATGCCGATCATCGCGTCGCCGTTGCCGTACAGCAGGCCGTCCAAAATGCTCGCGGCGATGCCGGCCGGTTCGTCGGTGGGGTGATTGGGTTGCAGGCGGGTGGATAACCGGCCGCGCAAACCCATCGTGCCGCGGAATTTTGTAACAACACGGATTTTTTGCGCCACCAGCACCAGATCCTGCACGCGCATGATCTTCGACACGGCAGCGGCCATTTCCGGGGTCAGGCCGGGCGCGAGGGCGCGCAGGCTCTGTTCGTCGGCGGCATCGCTGAGCAGCCAGTCGCGAAAGCCGCCGACGGTGAGGTGGCTGACCACCGCGAAAGCGTGTTTGTCGTGAGTGTCGATGATCAGTCGGGTGACTTCATCGGCCTCGTAAGGAATGAGTACTTCTTGCAGGAAATGGCTGAGCGGGATGTTGGCGAGGGCCATCTGCGCGGCCACACGCTCGCCGTCGTTGAGGGCGGCGACGCCGGCCAGAAAGTCCCCGGAACGCGCCGGACTGGCCTTGGCCATGACGTCCTTGAGACTCTCGAAGCGATAGGTCTGGGCGCCGACGGAATGGGCAAATGCGGCCATGGGACGGAGTCCTCCTGATTCTATAAATAACTCAAATACACCACCGAACCCTGTGGGAGTGAGCTTGCTCGCGAAGGCGGCGTGTCATCCAGTACATGTGTCGGATGACACGCCGCCTTCGCGAGCAAGCCCGCTCCCACATTGGATCTGCGTGCACTTCAATATGGCAGGCGCCGGGCAACAGGCCCGGCGCCGGTGCAACTCAGACGCCTTCGAGCATCGCGTCCGCCGGTGCGTCGAAGCGTTGCTTGGCGGTCAATTGGAAATACAAATAACCGACAGCCATAAATCCGAGGAACACACACCCGATCAGCGTATTGAACCAGGCCATCGCCACCAGGCACACCACCGCCAGAAACAGCGCAATCCCTGGCACGATCGGGTAGCCCGGCGCGCGGAAGGTGCGCTCAAGGTTCGGCTCGGTTTTACGCAGTTTGAACAGGCTCAGCATACTGATGATGTACATCACGATGGCACCGAATACCGACATGGTGATCATCGCTGCCGTCAGGGTCATGCCTTGCAGGTTGACCAGACCGTCGCTGTAGATCGCCGCGATGCCGATCACGCCGCCGGCCAGGATCGCCCGGTGCGGAGTCTGGAAGCGCGAGAGCTTGGCCAGGCCGCGAGGCAGGTAACCGGCCCGGGCCAGCGCAAAGAATTGCCGTGAGTAGCCGAGAATGATCCCGTGGAAACTCGCCACCAGACCGAACAGGCCGATCCACACCAGCATGTGCATCCAGGACGAATTGTTGCCGACCACGGCTTTCATTGCCTGAGGCAACGGATCGTTGATGTTCGCCAGTTGACGCCAGTCGCCAACGCCGCCTGCCATCACCATTACGCCGATGGCCAGGAACACCAGGGTCAGAATGCCACTGACATAAGCCCTGGGAATCGTGCGTTTCGGGTCCTTGGCTTCTTCAGCCGCCATCGCCGCGCCTTCAATCGCAAGGAAAAACCAGATCGCAAAGGGGATCGCCGCAAAGATTCCGGGAATCGAGCCCAAAGTGAACTCGTTGGCGCCCGACCAGCCGTTAAGCGCGAAATTACTGAAGCTGAAGCCCGGCGCAACGACGCCCATGAACACCAGTAATTCGGCGACCGCCAGCACGGTGACCACCAGTTCAAACGTCGCGGCGATGCTGACGCCGAGGATATTCAAGCCCATGAACACGAAATAGGCGCCAACGGCGGCGATCTTGGGGTCCAGTTCCGGGTATTGCACGTTGAGGTAGGCGCCGATGGCCATGGCAATCGCCGGGGGCGCAAAGACGAATTCGATCAGCGTGGCGATGCCGGCGATCAGTCCGCCTTTCTCACCAAAGGCCCGCCGGCTGTAGGCAAACGGCCCGCCCGCGTGGGGAATCGCAGTAGTCAATTCGGTGAAGCTGAAGATGAAACAGGTGTACATCGTCGCCACCATCAACGCGGTGACGAGGAAACCCAGGGTCCCTGCGGTGCCCCAGCCGTAACTCCAGCCGAAATACTCGCCGGAAATCACCAGGCCGACGGCAATGCCCCATAAATGCAGGGTGCCGAGTGTGGGTTTGAGCTGTGTAGTAGAAGTCATAAGTCCTCGCTGTCTTTTTTATTTTTTGATTTGTTGGACTTTCAGGTGCGACGTTTTCGTGTAAAGCGAGCACGCAAAGCCCGTGCCAGAGCGGCAGGGCAATGTTCGGGGTGTCATTGAGGGCGCCATCGCGAGCAGGCTCGCTCCCACAGGGGGAGTGCGGTGTAAATGTGGGAGCGAGCCTGCTCGCGATGACTATTGAAAGGGCGACGCAGAAACATCTGCATCGCCCACGCTTTTTTAGAAGAAGCCCAACGGATTGATGTCGTAGCTCACCAGCAGGTTTTTGGTCTGCTGATAGTGATCGAGCATCATTTTGTGGGTTTCACGACCGACACCGGATTTTTTGTAACCGCCGAACGCGGCGTGCGCCGGGTACAGGTGGTAGCAGTTGGTCCACACACGACCGGCCTTGATGGCGCGGCCCATGCGATAGGCGCGGTTGATGTCGCGGGTCCACAGACCGGCACCCAGGCCGAACTCGGTGTCGTTGGCGATGGCCAGGGCTTCGGCTTCGTCCTTGAAGGTGGTGATGCTCACCACCGGGCCAAAGATTTCTTCCTGGAACACGCGCATTTTGTTGGTGCCCTTGAGCAGTGTCGGCTGGATGTAATACCCGGTCGCCAGGTTGCCCTCGAGTTTTTCGATCTTGCCGCCGGTCAGCAGCTCGGCGCCTTCGCCCTTGGCGATTTCCAGGTACGAAAGGATTTTGTCGAATTGCTGCTCGGACGCCTGGGCGCCGACCATGGTGTCGGTGTCCAGCGGGTCGCCACGTTTGATCGACAGCACTTTTTTCATCACGACTTTCATGAAGTCGTCGTAGATCGACTCTTGCACCAGGGCGCGGGACGGGCAGGTGCAGACTTCGCCCTGGTTGAAGAACGCCAGCACCAGGCCTTCGGCGGCTTTTTCGATGAAGGTTTCTTCGGCTTGCATGATGTCGGCGAAGAAGATGTTCGGCGACTTGCCACCCAGCTCCACGGTGGACGGAATGATGTTTTCGGCGGCGCATTTCATGATGTGCGAGCCGACCGGGGTCGAACCAGTGAAGGCGATCTTGGCGATGCGCTTGCTGGTGGCCAGGGCTTCGCCGGCTTCTTTGCCGAAGCCTTGCACCACGTTCAGCACGCCCGGCGGCAACAGGTCGCCGATCAGCTCCATCAGCACGGTAATGCCCAGCGGCGTTTGTTCGGCCGGCTTGAGCACCACGCAGTTACCAGCCGCCAGGGCCGGGGCGAGTTTCCAGGCGGCCATCAGGATCGGGAAGTTCCACGGGATGATCTGGCCGACCACGCCCAGTGGTTCATGGATGTGATAGGCCACGGTGTTGCCGTCGATCTCGGCGGCGCTGCCTTCCTGAGCGCGGATGCAACCGGCGAAGTAGCGGAAATGGTCCGCCGCCAGCGGGATGTCGGCGTTGAGGGTTTCACGCACGGCTTTACCGTTGTCCCAGGACTCGGTGATTGCCAGGACTTCGAGGTTCTGTTCGATGCGGTCGGCGATTTTCAGCAGCACCAGCGAGCGCGCCTGGGCGGACGTGGCGCCCCAGGCATCGGCGGCCGCGTGGGCAGCGTCCAGGGCCTTTTCGATGTCTTCGGCCGTGGAGCGCGGGAATTCGGCAATCGGTTGGCCATTCACTGGCGAGGTATTGGTGAAGTACTGACCTTTAACAGGCGCGACGAACTCGCCGCCGATGTAGTTACCGTATTTGCTCTTGAACGAAACGATAGCGCCTTCAGTACCGGGGTGAGCGTAACGCATGGTGATTTCTCCTTGGCTTTTGTACTTATAAGAGAGGCGCATGTGCGCTTGCTTTAAGCTTAGAGCAAAGGTCGGGCCACCGCCTTGCAGGTCAGGCAAATCAAGGCCTTACGCGGTTTTTGTCGGACCAGCGGATGCTGCTTGTGACGCTTTCGGTACGGTCCCAGTGACACTTTGTACCGCTTCTGGCACATCGTGTGACGAAGCGGTCTCGCCAGCATTGCAATGCGCCGATGGCAGGAGGATGCTGGGCGTCACCTCAAGCACGGGTCGCCGAGCCCCGGGGAGAACAATAAGAAATGCACGACAACCATTTGAGTCGCCATGCCCAGCAGGTCCTGACTGTCACTCAGGGCAAATCCCACCTGCACGGCCCCGGCAGCGATCCGTCGATTGCCCGTTCCTGGCTGCGCTGTCTTGAGGATTATCACCTCGACCCGGCCCTGACCATGGCGCCGACGGTGCTGGAACATGGCCGCGTCCTGGAAAGCCGCGAGCGCTTGCAGCAAGTGCTGCACATCGCCGGCAGCGAAATGACCAGTCTTCATCAGCAGCTCTCCGGCGCTGGCCACGCGGTCCTGCTGACCGACGCCCGCGGCGTGATCCTCAATTGCGTCACCGCGCCTGCCGAACGGAAGATTTTCGAACGCGCCGGCCTCTGGCTCGGGGCTGACTGGAGCGAAGCCTGCGAGGGCACCAACGGCATTGGCACCTGTCTGGTAGAGCGTCAGTCCCTGACCATCCACCAGGACGAGCACTTTCGCGGCCGTCACACCGGCCTGACCTGCTCGGCAAGTCCGGTGTTCGACCCGCATGGCGAACTGCTGGCGGTGCTCGACGTGTCCTCGGCGCGTCACGAGGTCTCGCGTCAAAGCCAATTCCACACCATGGCCCTGGTCAATCTTTCGGCGAAGATGATTGAGAGCTGCTATTTCCTGCGCTATTTCGACAATCAGTGGTTGCTGCGTTTTCACCTTCAGGCCGAATCCGTCGGGTTGTTCAGCGAAGGGTTGCTGGCATTCGACGGGGAAGGGCGGATCAGCGCGGTCAACCAGAGTGCGCTGAACCTGCTGGGGCATATTCGCGGTGGGCTGCTGGGTAAGCCGGTGGAGGCGTTTTTCGATTGCTCGCTGGATGACTTGCTCGGCCGCGCAAGTGTCAACGCCAGCGCCAGTTGGCCATTGCGTACCCGAGACGGGCGGAGTCTGTTTGCGTTGTTGCGCGGGCAGCCACGCAGCATTCCGGTGCCGGTGGTGCAAAGTGCGGTGATCGCCGAGCCTTCGCGCTTGTCGGGCATTTGTCTGGGCGACACGGGGTTGCAGGAAGATTTCCGCAAATCCTTGCGCGTGTTCGAACGGGACGTACCGCTACTGATCAACGGCGAAACCGGGTCCGGCAAAGAAGCGTTTGCCAAAGCCGTCCACCAGGCCAGCCAGCGAGCAGAAAAAGCCTTCGTCGCCCTCAACTGCGCCGCCATCCCCGAAAGCCTGATCGAGAGCGAACTGTTTGGCTATCGCGGCGGCAGCTTTACCGGTGCGCGTAAGGAAGGCATGCGTGGCAAGTTGCAGCAGGCCGATGGCGGCACGTTATTCCTAGATGAAATCGGCGATATGCCCTTGGCTTTGCAGACCCGGCTATTAAGGGTGCTGGAAGATCGTCAGGTGGTGCCGATCGGCGGCGAGCCGGAATCGGTCAATGTGCGGATCATCAGCGCCACTCACCGTAACTTGCTGGAACGGGTGCAGGACGGCAGCTTCCGCGAGGATTTGTATTACCGGCTCAACGGGCTGGAAGTTGCACTGCCGGCGCTGCGTGATCGCAGTGATAAGTCTCAGTTGCTCGACTTTTTGTTGGCCGAAGAGGCGGGCGGGGAAACCGTATTGATCGACGGTCCGGCACGCCAGGCGTTGCTGGCCTTTGCCTGGCCGGGGAACGTACGGCAGTTGCGCAATGTGCTGCGCACGTTAGCCGCGCTGTGTGACGGTGGGCGGATCGGACTGGAGGATTTGCCAGTGATGATTCGTCAGGCCCGGCCGGTTCCTGTTGTTGCCGTTGAAGAGCCGTCGGACTATCCGCTGGATGACGCTGAGCGGCTGGCGTTGCTGAATGCGCTGGAACAGACGCGCTGGCATATGACTCATACGGCTGAACAACTTGGCGTCAGCCGTAACACCCTTTACAGAAAACTGCGTAAACACGGGATTGAGCGGTAGGCAGGTAAATCCAACCCTCACCCTAACCCTCCCGAAACGTCGGACCGCCCGTAGGGAGAGGGGACTGACCGAGTTGTTTGGCCGAGGCATTGCGACCTGAGATTCCGCGTCGAACTCATGTCCTGAAAAGCATGGAGATCGGCTCCCTTTCCCCCCCCTCTCCCCCGTGGGGAGAGGGCTGGGGTGAGGGGTGGATCTCAAGCCATCAGCTAAAGGGTGCGAATTTTCCCACCCTAAGCTAACCTGCGGCCATGTTTTACGAGGTCGACTAATGCACATTCACATTCTTGGTATCTGCGGCACTTTCATGGGTTCGATGGCGGTTCTGGCCAAAGAGCTGGGCCATCACGTGACGGGCTCCGATGTCAACGTCTATCCGCCGATGAGCACTCAGCTTGAGGCTCAGGGCATTGAGTTGACCCAAGGCTATGACCCGGCGCAGCTCGATCCGGCTCCGGATCTGGTGGTGATCGGCAATGCCATGTCCCGCGGCAACCCGGCTGTCGAATACGTGCTGAATAAAGGCCTGCCCTACGTCTCCGGCCCGCAATGGCTGTCAGATCACGTGCTGCAAGGTCGCTGGGTGCTGGCCGTCGCCGGTACCCACGGCAAAACCACCACCAGCAGCATGCTCGCCTGGGTGCTGGAGCATGCGGGCATGAGCCCGGGTTTCCTGATCGGCGGTGTGCCGCAAAACTTCTCGGTGTCCGCTCGTCTGGGTGACACCCCATTCTTCGTGATCGAAGCCGACGAGTACGACAGCGCGTTCTTCGACAAGCGCTCCAAGTTCGTTCACTACCGCCCGCGCACGGCGATCCTGAATAACCTGGAATACGATCACGCCGACATCTTCCCCGATCTACCCGCCATCGAGCGGCAGTTCCACCATTTGGTGCGGACCATTCCGAGCGAAGGCCTGGTGATCCATCCGACCACCGAGCCGGCGTTGCAGCGTGTGATCGAGATGGGCTGCTGGACCCCGGTGCAAACCACCGGAGCCGGCGGTCAGTGGCAGGTCAAACTGCTGAGCGAAGACGGTTCGAAATTCGAAGTGATGTTCGAAGGTGTCGCTCAAGGTGTGGTCGAGTGGGACATGACCGGTCAGCACAACGTCGCCAACGCGCTGGCCACGTTGGCTGCGGCGCGCCACGTCGGTGTTGTGCCGTCCATGGGCATCGCTGCTCTGAGCGCATTCAAAAGCGTCAAGCGCCGGATGGAGAAAGTCGCGGAGGTCCGTGGCATTACCATCTATGACGACTTCGCTCACCATCCGACGGCGATTGCGACGACCCTCGACGGCCTGCGCAAGCGCATCGGCGATGCACCATTGATCGCGATCATCGAGCCACGCTCCAACTCAATGAAGCTCGGTGCTCACCGCGACGGCTTGCCGGAAAGCGTGGTCGATGCCGATCAGGTGATCTGGTACGCGCCGGCCAACCTCGGTTGGGATCTGGGGGCTACTGCTGCGTTGTGCACGGTGCCGTCGATTGTCAGCGATTCGCTGGAAGGCATCATCGAGCGCGTGAAGAGCCAGGCCCAGCCCGGCACTCACGTGGTGATCATGAGCAACGGCGGCTTCGGCGGCCTGCACGGCAAACTTGCCGAGGCGCTGCAATGAACAACGGCCCGGAACGCATCACGCTGGCGATGACCGGTGCTTCCGGCGCCCAGTACGGTTTGCGCCTGCTTGACTGCCTGATTCGTGAAGACCGCGAGGTGCACTTCTTGATCTCCAAGGCTGCGCAACTGGTGATGGCCACTGAGACTGATGTTACGTTGCCGCCGAAAACCCAGATGATGCAGGCCTTCCTCACCGAATACACCGGGGCTGCCGCCGGGCAGATTCGGGTGTATGGCAAGGAAGACTGGATGTCGCCGGTGGCCTCGGGCTCCGGCGCGCCGGCGGCGATGGTGGTGGTGCCGTGTTCCACCGGGACCTTGTCGGCTATTGCGACGGGGGCCTGCAACAACCTGATCGAGCGTGCCGCCGACGTCACCTTGAAGGAACGTCGTCAGCTGATTCTGGTGCCGCGTGAGGCGCCGTATTCGAGCATCCATCTGGAGAACATGCTCAAGTTGTCGAACATGGGCGTGACGATTTTGCCGGCGTCGCCAGGCTTTTATCATCAGCCGCAAACCATCGACGACTTGATCGATTTCGTCGTAGCACGAATTCTCAATCTGCTGAACATTCCCCAGGACATGCTGCCGCGTTGGGGCGAACACCATCTGACCAGCGATGAATAAGCTGCTGGCGATTGTGCTGGCGCTGCAATTGGCTGGCTGCGCCACGGCGCGAACGCTTGATGCCGCCAAGCCTGGTGCACCGGTGGTGTATTCGGGGACGCGTCTGGATTTGTATGCCATGAATGGCGGTTGCTGCGCCATGGACCGTTTCGGCGCCGAAGCCCCGAGCTATCCGGGCGTCGACCTGCCGGCCAGTGCGTTGCTCGACACGCTGCTGTTGCCGCTGTCGGTGCTCACGGTGATCGGGGTCAGTTTTCAGGCGACGGGCGGATTGTAAAAAGCAAAAGATCGTCCGAACGCGGCCCGAACCTTCGGCAGCTCCTACAAGTGTACGCAATACCAATGTAGGAGCTGCCGAAGGCTGCGATCTCTTGATCTTACTTACCTAACTTGCGCAACTCATCCGACTCGACAATCCGCACCCCATCCTGCTCTTCCAGCGCCAGTCGCCACATGGCGCGGGCCAGTTGGCAGGCTTCGATGCCGCGGTATTTGCCCGGGATCAAGCGGGACAAGGGCCCAGCGAATTGCTCAGCCATACGCGGTTCCATACGTTCGCCCAGTAGCAGCGAAGGTCGGCAAATGGTCAGTTGCGGCCAGTCCTGTGCGCGCAATGCATATTCCATCTCGCCTTTGACCTTGTTGTAGAAAATAGGGGACCTGCGATCAGCCCCCAGTGCACTGATCACGATCAGGTGCCGTGCGCCCATCTCCCGTGCACGTTTGGCGAACGCCACCACCATGTCCAGGTCCACCGCGCGAAACGCCTGTTCCGAGCCGGCTTTCTTGATGGTGGTGCCCAGGCAGCAGTAGGCGATGTCGACGCGACCATTCAATTGCGGCAGAAACACCGCAGGGTCGCCGACCGGGTTTTCCAGATGGGGGTGCTCGGCCAGTGGCCGGCGTGAGGGCGCCAATACTCGTGAGATCGTTGGCTCATTGAGCAGACGGTCAAGAAGATGTTCACCGGTCAACCCGGTAGCTCCGGCAAGCAGTACGTGCTGAGGCGTCAAGTACATAGTGTTTCCCCCTTGATACTATTCAGCTTAGTTGCTCTTTGCATCCGTGCTGCTGATAGAGACACTTTGAAGTGCCTTTCGTGCCTGCTGCTTGCGTAACAGCTGCCAGTGAGAGAGAACGGTTTTCGGTGCCCAGATCTGCGGTTCAGAGGCTTCGAAGCTGTCCGCCAGTTCACGTTCGGCGACGGTGGCTTTGGCCAGTTTGAAGGCTTGCTCCAGGTCGTCGGTCTGGTTCAGTGCCTGGGCGAACAGCGCATCGCCGAAGTAGGTGAAGTTGGCTTCTTCCGAGCAGCCGAAGGACACGCGGTCAGCGCGCGAGGCGGTCATGATCAGGGTGCGTTCATCCTTGAGAGCGGGAATGAAGCCACCGGAGTAACAGGACGAAATCACGATGATCTTGTCGCGGTTTTTCAGCGGAGAGAGCACCGCGGCAAGTTCATCGGCCGGCAGATCGGACAGTTCCATGCGCGGCTGGTCGAGCACCAGTTCGTGTTCGCTGGTGCCGTGACTGGTCATGTAGATGAAGATCAAGTCTTCCGGGCCACTGCGTTCGGCCAGGGTGGCGGCGGCGCGGCGCAGGTTTTCCCGGGTGGCCATCGGCCGGTCGACGAGGTGGTCGCGATGGTTCACCAGGCGGATCTGGCCAAACGCACCAAAGCGACTGCTGAGCATGTTGCTGACGTAATCGGATTCGCGCAGGAACACGCTTTGCTTGCCGTCACCACCGAGTGTCAGGGTGTACAACTCGACTGCCGGGGTCGAAGCCGGCACGTTGGATAGCGCATCGTCGAGCAAACGGCCCTGGGCCAGCAAACCGAGTTCCAGGCTGTCGGGCAGCAGCTTGCCATCGGCATCTCGAACACGCTGGCCATTGATCCACGTACCGCTTTGCACCGTGCCGTCAGTCAGCACCAGGGTACCGCGCCCCGAGTAACTGTCACCGTCGAACTGGCCGATGTAGAAGCTGCCGTCGGACAGGTTCAATCGACCTTGGCCGGTGAAGCGCCAGTCACTGAACTGGCCGATGTAATGGCTGCCGTCGGCGCCGATCAACTCGCCCTTGCCGTTCAGTGTCCCTTCCTTGAACAGACCGAGCCAGACATCACCGTCGGCGTTCTCGTAGCGGCCCTTGCCGTGCAGTTGGTTGTTCTTGAAGCCGCCGACATAGATATCGCCATCGGCGCTGTTGAAAGTCCCGTTGCCTTCGAGCTGACCGTCGACGAAATGCCCGGTGAACTGATTGCCGCTGGCGTCGCCACGTTGGCCTTCGCCGTTGGGTTTGCCGTGGGCGAACTGGCCCTGATACGAGCTGCCGTCTTCGAGTTCGAGACGACCGAGCCCTGAATATTGATCGGCCTTGAATTCACCGCGGTAGGTCATACCGTTTTCTTTGAGGGTGCCTTCGCCGTCCCGTCGACCGGCTTTGAAACCGCCGGTGAAGCTGCTGCCGCTGGTGGTCAGTGTGCCCTTGCCGTCGAACAGCCCTAGATTGAATCCGCCGCGATAGACTTCGCCGTTACTGCCGTGCCATTCGCCCTGGCCATGCCATTGGCCCTTGTCGAAATCGCCGGCGTACCAGCTGCCGTTCGGGTAATCGATGCGGCCCTGGCCTTGCAGCAATCCGTTGACCAGTTCACCGCGATAGCGTCCGCCGTCCGGCAAGCGGGCATCGGGGGGCAACAGCGATTCGCCGTCGCCGCAAGCGGTGAGCAATAGGGTCAGAGCGAGGAGTGCAAGTGGGCGCATAGCGGGATCCGGGCAATTAGGCGACCGAGTATGCCGCAGCTGTTTGACCTTATATAGCCAGGAAACAGGAGAGGGCGCGAAACAGCGTGAGCTGCTTCGCATCCGGGATGGGTTACACGAAGCAGAGCGACAGTGGCTCGGCGATGTAAGCCGGTTTGTCCGAGCCTTCGATCTCAAGCGTGGCGGTGGCCTTGAGCAGCCATTGGCCGGGTTTCTTCTCGGTGACTTCGTTCATGTCGACCTTGAGTCGTACCCTGGAATTGACCTTCACTGGCTGGATGAAACGCACCGTATCCAGACCGTAGTTGACCACCATCTTCGCCCCTTCAGGGAGGATCAGGATGTCTTCCATCAGTTTGGGGATCAGCGACAGCGACAGAAAACCGTGTGCAATGGTGCTGCCAAATGGCGTTTGCGCGGCTTTGACCGGGTCGACGTGGATGAACTGATAATCCCCTGTGGCTTCGGCGAACAGGTTGATGCGCTCCTGATCGATGGTGAGCCATTCGGAACGTCCGAGTTCCTTGCCGACATAATCTTTGAGCTCTGCAACGGGAACATAGGGCATTGAGACTCTCCTTGGGTTCATCGGTTTTATAGTTTTTGAGGTGGGGGGATTTGACCTCCCGGATTACCACTTTAGATCAACATGGCAAATGGCTCCGGTCAACTGAACATGATTTTGGCGAATGCCGGTCTATAGCGTTGGCGTGCTTATAATGCTCGGCCCGCTTGTGCGGGATGATATTGGTGGGAGATGACGGATGTTGTTACGTGGCCTGACCTGGCTGGTGCTGTTCCAATTGCTGGGCACAGCCATCAACCACTTGTTTTTACCGGTGCTGCCGGGGCCGATTGTCGGCCTGCTGTTGCTGCTGGTGTTCCTGATCAGTCGTGGCCAGGTCGGCGAACCGCTGAGCCTCGCGGCCAGCAGTCTGCTGCGTTACCTGCCGTTGTTGCTGGTGCCGCCAGCCGTAGGTGTGATGGTTTACGCCAAAGACATTGCCGCAGATTTCTGGGCCATCGTCGGCGCGCTGGTGTTGTCATTGTTGCTGTCCCTGGCCTTCGCTGGCGTGCTGATGCAGCGCATGGTCAAGCGTCACGCTCATCGTGAGGGCGGCCAATGATCTTCGACTGGCACGGCGCCTGGACGTCGGTGATTCATCATCCGTTGTTCGGCATCGGTATTACGCTGGGGGCTTATCAGCTGGTGCTGGCGGCGTTCGAGAAAACCCGCTGGATCTTTCTGCAACCGGTACTGGTCTCGATGCTGCTGGTGATCGGCGTATTGGTGGGTTGCGGCCTGACCTATGCCGAGTACCGCAAGAGCACCGAGATCCTCAGCATCCTGCTCGGGCCTGCGACCGTTGCGCTGGCTGTGCCGCTGTACCTCAATCTGCGACGCATTCGGCAGTTGTTCTGGCCGATATTTACTACGCTGGTGATAGGTGGCGTCGTCGCCACTGGCATGGGCGTATTGCTGGGCTGGTCGTTTGGTGCCGAACACATGATCCTGATGACCATGGCGCCGAAGTCGGTGACGTCGCCGATTGCCATGCTGGTGGCAGAGCAGATCGGTGGTGTTGCAGCGCTGGCGGCAGTGTTCGTGTTGATTACCGGGGTGATCGGGGCGATATTCGGGCCGAGTCTTTTGACCCGGCTGGGTGTGCACAGTCCTGAGGCGCGCGGTATGGCACTGGGCATGACGGCGCACGCAGTAGGCACTGCGGTGGCCATGCAGGAAAATGAAGAATGCGGCGCCTTCGCGGCGCTGGCGATGAGTCTGATGGGCGTGGCCACGGCAGTTTTCCTGCCGTTGGCGGTGTCGATGGTGGTGTAAGGAAATGTCTATGAGCTTGCCGCTTTTTCCGCTGAACACGGTGTTGTTTCCTGGCTGCATCCTCGATTTGCAGATCTTCGAGGCGCGCTACCTGGACATGATCAGTCGCTGCATGAAACAGGGCGGCGGCTTCGGCGTAGTGTGCATCCTCGACGGCGAAGAGGTCGGCATCGCCCCGGCGGGCTACGCGCTGGTCGGATGCGAGGCGCTGATCACTGATTTCAAACAGCAGGACAACGGCTTGCTGGGTATTCGGGTACAGGGCGGACGGCGTTTCCACGTGTTGCGCACCGAAATTCAGCGCGATCAGCTGACCGTCGCCGAGGTCGAGTGGCTGGAAGACGAGCCTGAGCAGCCGTTGCAGGACGAGGACGCCGACCTGGTTGCGCTGCTCAAAGCCTTGGCCGAACACCCGATGGTCGAAGCGTTGAACATGGGCACTGAAGCAACCGGGCAGCAGTCATTGGCCAATCAGTTGGCGTACCTGTTGCCGTTTGCCGAAGTGGACAAGATCGACCTGCTGCAACTCGATGATCCGCAGCAGCGACTGGATGCGATTCAGGCGCTGCTGGATGAGTTGCAGGGTGAGTTGTTTGCCTGATCAGTAGGCATACCGCAACATCGCATGCGGTAAGTGCCGCAACGCGAAGAACCCGAACAGCGCCACCATTGCCGGCAACACCAACCACCAGACCTTCGGTGGCAAGGCGTTGAGCGGCGCCGGACGTTGACTCAGCCACAAACTCGCGGCACACACGCACGCTGCCAGCATCGCGCCGGCCAGCACATCCGTTGGCCAGTGGGCGCCCAGGTACACTCGCGACAGGGCAATCGCCAGCGCGGGCAAGCAACCTAGCAGCAGCCAGGTCAGGCGCATGCGCGGTGGTTGTCCGCGGCCGGCCAGCACGGCCAGCGTCAGAAACAGCGCAAAAGAGCCCGAGGCGTGGCCGCTGGGCATGCTGTAGCTGGTCAGGGGATCGCTCAACACTTCCGGGCGTACACGGGCGAAAAAGTGTTTGGTCGCGGTGTTGCCCAGCGCGGTGCACAGCAGGGTGCTACCGGCGAAAATCGCCTGGCGCCATTGCCGGGTGAGCAACAGCAAACCCGTCAGCAGGGCGCTGAACAACAGCATGTTGCGAAACTCGCCGATCAGCGTGAACGTCACCGCCACTTCATCGAGCAGCGGGCTGCGGTGTTCCTGCACCAGGGTCATCACACCCTGATCGAGGGCGGTCAGGTGCGGATAGCCGATAAACAGTCCCGCCAGAATCAGAAAGCTCATTCCAGTAATCAGCATCGTCGCTTTGCGATGACGGCGCATGCTGCTGGTGATGCTCAAGCCCACCATGAGGGCGATGCTGCCGGCGACGATGCCGGCCTCAGGCCAGAAACCCTCCGGCAACGGCAGGCGAATCGCCGCCCCTGTGGCCCAGCCGGGCAGCAGATAGGCAACGCTCCAACCGGCGGCAGCCAGCAGACTGACGGCGGCGAAGCGCGGGAAGGGCATGTCGAACATCCCCGCGACCATCGGCAACATCGGTCGCAGCGGACCGATGAAACGCCCGACCAACAGGCTGGCGATGCCGTAGCGCTGGAAATACGCTTCGGCCCCGGCGATCCATTCCGGATGATGGCGCAACCCTGGCAGGCGCCGGATGTTCTGATGGAAATGTCGTCCGAGGAAGTACGAAATGATGTCGCCCAGCACGCCGCCGAGGAACCCCAGTAACAGCGTTTCGCCCAGCGACAGCGCGCCGCTGCCGGCCAGAACCGCCACGGCAAACAGCAACACCGTACCGGGCACGATCAGCCCGGCAATCGCCAGGCATTCCACAAAGGCCACTATGAACACCGCCGCGGCCAGCCATTGCGGGTTGACCGTCAACCAACCGGTCACGCTATCGAGCCATGGGCCCATAAAAACAACTCCATTTTACGAATTGACCCCGGCGTAGGAGCTGCCGAAGGCTGCGATCTTTTGATCTTGATCCTTTAAAGGCAAAAGATCGCAGCCTTCGGCAGCTCCTACGGGGGGATTGTGTTTACAGCAAAAAATAATCGCGACCTTCGATCTGCCCCCGTCGCAGCGGGTTGCGCGTGCAATACGGTGCGTAAGCCGCATCGACGAAGCGGTACATCAAATGCTCATCGCGCCCGTGCGGAATGCCCAGGCGCGTGGTTTGTATGATGTGAACGGGCGCCGGGCCGACATCTTCCACCAGCAGCACTTCATGGTCGAAGCGCTTGGCGTCCCAGACCGGCACCTTCAGGCCCAGCGCCTTGCAGAGCAAAGTCTGTCCAGCGCAAAGCTTTTGCGAGGGGCGTGGGCGACCTTGGGCGTCGGGATTGTTCGATAGCATCTGCGCCAGGCTCGCCGGCCCGCTCAAGTCATCGACCCACGGATAGGCGGATTTGATCAGCACAGCATTGCCCGGACCCTGGGCGCTGAAGTTCAGGGAATCGCCGCCACGGGCGTAGTACATATAGATGTGGCCGCCATCCAGAAACAAAGCCTTACGTTTTTCTGTGTAGCCGAGGGAGGCGTGGCTGCCTTTTTCTTCGCAGTAATAGGCTTCAGTCTCGATAATTCGGGCGCTGAGCCACAGGTCGCCGACCCGGTGACGAATGACTTTGCCGAGTAAATCCCGGGCCAGCGTTTGGGCATCTCTGTCGAAAAATGCATCCGCGAGCCCCTTGGGCAGGCTCGTCGCGGACGTGCGAACAGTCAGGTTAGTCATGATGAACGGCGTTTATCAGGGCTGATTGAGTCGCGATGATAACAATTTGCGGCTTAATCACGGCTGAACGTCGGCAAATTGCCCTCCATTTCGACCATCCGCCCGTCACCGCTGTTAGTCCCGGGACGCGACAGCTATAATCTGCCGCTTTACTCTTTACCAAGACCTTAGCAAAGACCACTCCAGACCATGACTGAGTCCGTTCTTGACTACATGACCCGCCTGGGTCGCGCTGCCCGCGAAGCTTCTCGCGTCATCGGCCGTGCCAGCACCGCGCAGAAAAACCGCGCCTTGCAGGCTGCTGCCAATGCGTTGGACGCTGCTCGCGCCGAGCTGACGGCTGCCAATGAACTGGATTTGGCCGCTGGCCGTGCCAATGGTCTTGAGCCTGCATTGCTTGAGCGTCTGGCGGTGACCCCGGAACGCATCGACGGCATGATCGTCGGTTTGCGTCAGGTAGCGGCTCTGCCGGACCCGGTCGGCGCGATCCGCGACATGAGCTTTCGGCCGTCGGGCATTCAGGTCGGCAAGATGCGCGTGCCGTTGGGCGTGATCGGGATCATCTACGAATCCCGGCCGAACGTGACCATCGATGCCGCCAGCCTGTGCCTGAAGTCCGGCAACGCGACCATCCTGCGCGGCGGCTCCGAGGCGATTCATTCCAACCGTGCCATTGCCGCCTGCATCCAGCGCGGTCTGGCCGAAGCCGATTTGCCTGCCGCCGTGGTGCAAGTGGTCGAAACCACTGACCGTGCCGCCGTTGGCGCACTGATCACCATGCCTGAATACGTCGACGTCATCGTGCCCCGTGGCGGCCGTGGCCTGATCGAGCGCGTTAGCCGTGACGCCCGCGTGCCGGTTATCAAGCACCTGGATGGTATCTGCCACGTTTACGTCAGTGCCCATGCCGACCTGCCGAAAGCCCAGCGCATCGCGTTCAACGCCAAGACTTACCGTTATGGTATCTGCGGCGCCATGGAAACCCTGCTGGTGGACCAATCGATCGCCAAGGATTTCCTGCCATCGATGGCGGCACAGTTCCGCGAAAAAGGCGTCGAGCTGCGCGGCTGCGAACGCACCCGGGCGGTCATCGAGGCTGTTGCAGCGAGCGAAGAAGACTGGAACACCGAGTACCTGGCGCCGATTCTTTCGATCCGTGTGGTCGACGGGCTGGACCAGGCCATCGAACACATTAATAAGTACGGCTCCCATCACACCGATTCGATCGTCAGCGAAAACCTTGCCGACACCCGGCGTTTCGTCGCGGAAGTCGATTCATCGTCGGTGATGATCAACACCCCGACGTGCTTCGCCGATGGCTTCGAATACGGATTGGGTGCCGAGATTGGCATTTCTACTGATAAGCTGCACGCCCGCGGCCCGGTGGGCCTCGAAGGTCTGACCTGCGAGAAGTACATCGTGGTCGGTGATGGCCAGTTGCGCGGCCAGGCGTCGGACTGACTTGGGCGACCTCGACCTGTCAGCCCCGGTAACCGCCAGCGAGCCTGCGCCTCGACGCATTGGCATGCTGGGCGGAACCTTCGACCCGGTGCACATCGGCCATTTGCGCAGTGCGCTGGAAGTCGCCGAATCGCTGGCGCTCGATGAGCTGCGTCTGACACCCAGTGCCAGACCGCCTCATCGCGGTACGCCGCAGGTATCGGCGAAAGACCGTCTGGCGATGGTCGAGTGCGCGGTGGCCGGTGTGGCGCCGCTGGTGGTGGACGCCCGCGAATTGCAGCGGGACAAACCGTCCTACACCATCGACACCCTGGAACTGATGCGCGCCGAACTGGCCGCTGAAGACCAGGTTTTTCTACTTTTGGGCTGGGACGCATTTTGCGGCCTGCCCACTTGGCACCGCTGGGAAGAGTTGCTCCAGCATTGCCACATCCTGGTGCTGCAACGCCCGGATGCCGACAGCGAGCCGCCGGATGCCTTGCGCAATCTGTTGGCGGCACGCTCGGTGAGCGACCCGCTGGCCCTCAAAGGGCCGAGCGGACAGATTGCATTCGTCTGGCAGACACCGCTCGCGGTATCCGCCACCCAGATCCGTCAACTGCTGGCCAGCGGTAAGTCGGTACGTTTCCTGGTGCCCGACGCGGTCCTGGCCTACATCGATGCGCACGGTCTCTACCGTGCGTCGAACTGAAAAAGGGCGCGCTTCAAAACACGTGAACGCGTGTACCGAAGCGCCCGAACATACGAGCAAAACGAGTTTTATATGACGAACAAAGACGTAACTAAAGTAAAGCGCAAAGGCACGTTCAAGAGCGCCCCGCTGCCAGTAGAAGTTCCAACCGGCCCTGAGCTGCGCGGCGAAGAGCTGGTCAAGGTTGCCGTAGCGGCCCTGGAAGACGTGAAAGGCCAGGACATTCAGGTAATCGACGTTCGTGAAAAGCAGAGCATCACTGACTTCATGATCATCGCTACCGGTACCTCCAACCGCCAGATCGGCGCGATGCTGGATAAGGTCCGCGAGGCGGTCAAGGCCCTGGGCGTCAAGCCGCTGGGTGAAGAAGGCAAGGGCGACAGCGACTGGGTCCTGCTGGATATGGATGATGTCATCGTGCACATGATGACCGCGTCGGCTCGTCAGTTTTACGACCTGGAGCGTCTGTGGTCCGGTGCAGAACAGAGCCGTGCTCTGAACGCGGCTCACCACAGCCCGGAAAACACCCATGAGCACTTCGTCAAGCTCAACAAAGACCAGCAATAAGGGACCGCTGTGCGACTGCGACTGATCGCCGTCGGTTCACGCATGCCCAAGTGGGTGGAAGAAGGCTGGCATGAATATGCCAAGCGTCTTCCGTCCGAGCTGGCGCTGGAACTGGTGGAAATACCGCTCAACACCCGTGGCAAGAACGCCGACGTGGCGCGCTTCATCCGTCAGGAAGGCGAAGCCATGCTGGCCAAGGTCGGGCCGAACGAGCGCGTTGTGACCCTCGAAGTCCACGGCAAGCCCTGGAGCACCGAGCAGCTGGCGGTCGAGCTCGATCGCTGGCGGCTGGACTCGCGCACGGTGAATTTCATGGTCGGCGGCCCCGAAGGGCTGGCGCCGGAAGTCTGTGCCCGGGCCGATCAGCGCTGGTCGCTCTCGCCGTTGACGTTGCCGCACCCGCTGGTGCGAATCCTGATCGGCGAACAGCTGTATCGTGCCTGGACAGTCCTGTCCGGCCACCCTTACCACAAGTAGTTCTGCCCTCATGCCCCAGCCGATCCGCATCAAGGACCACGAAAAAGACGCCCGTCTGGTGCGTGGCCGCGTCGTGTTCGGGGCAATTGCGGTCGTGACGCTGATCGGTGTGCTGATCGCGCGGCTGTATTTCCTTCAGGTGATCCAGTACGAGTACCACTCGACCCTGTCGGAAAACAACCGCGTCCATGTGCAGCCGATTCCGCCGACTCGGGGCTTGATCTTCGATCGCAATGGCGTGGTGGTGGCGGATAACCGACCCAGCTTCAGCTTGAGCATGACCCGAGAGCGCTCCGGCGAATGGCAGCAAGTGCTCGACGTGATCGTCGAAGTGCTGGAGCTGACACCCGAGGATCGGGTGATCTTCGAGAAACGCATGCGTCAGGGGCGTCGGCCGTTCGAGCCGGTGCCGATCCTGTTCGAGCTGACCGAAGAACAGATCGCCCGCATCGCGGTGAACCAGTTCCGTCTGCCGGGCGTGGAAGTGGTCGCGCAGCTGGTTCGTCACTATCCGCAGGGCGCGCACTTTGCGCACTCGGTGGGTTACATGGGGCGGATCAACGAGAAAGAGCTCAAGTCTCTGGACCCGGTGAGTTACAGCGGCACCCATCAAATTGGCAAAACCGGCATCGAGCGCTTCTACGAGCCCGAATTGCACGGTCAGGTCGGTTACGAAGAAGTCGAGACCAACGCCCGTGGCCGCGTGCTGCGGGTACTCAAACGTACCGAACCGATTTCCGGCAAGGACATCGTCCTGAGCCTGGACATCAAATTGCAGGAAGCCGCCGAAGCTGCACTCGGCGGTCGCCGTGGCGCAGTGGTGGCGCTGGACCCGAAAACCGGCGAAGTCCTGGCGATGGTCAGTCAGCCGAGTTTTGACCCGAACCTGTTCGTCACCGGCATCAGTTTCAAGGCCTATTCCGAGTTGCGCGATTCAATCGACCGACCACTGTTCAACCGCGTGTTGCGTGGTCTGTACCCGCCGGGCTCGACCATCAAACCGGCCGTGGCAATTGCCGGCCTGGATTCTGGCGTTGTGAACGCGTCGAGTCGGGTGTATGACCCCGGCTATTACCAGTTGCCCAACTACGATCACAAATACCGTAACTGGAACCGTACCGGTGACGGCTACGTCGATCTGGACACGGCGATCATGCGGTCCAACGACACCTACTTCTACGACCTGGCCCACAAGCTGGGAATCGATCGGTTGTCGGCGTACTTGAGCAAGTTCGGCATCGGCCAGAAGGTTTCGCTGGACATGTTCGAAGAGTCGCCGGGGCTGATGCCTACACGTGAATGGAAGCGTGCAACCCGGCGTCAGGCCTGGTTCCCGGGTGAAACGCTGATTCTGGGGATCGGTCAGGGCTACATGCAATCAACGCCATTGCAACTGGCCCAGGCCACGGCGCTGGTCGCGAACAAGGGGGTCTGGAACCGTCCGCACCTGGCCAAGACCGTCGAAGGCGAGCGGCCGAAGGATGAAAACCCGATGCCGGACATCATCCTGCGTGACCCGTCCGACTGGACCAAGGTCAACCACGGCATGCAACAGGTGATGCACGGTGCCCGGGGTACGGCACGCAAAGCGGCGATCGGCGCGCAATACCGCATCGCCGGCAAAAGTGGTACGGCCCAGGTGGTCGCGATCAAGCAGGGCGAGAAGTACGACCGCTCCAAGGTTCAGGAACGCCATCGCGACCACGCCTTGTTCGTCGGCTTCGCACCCGCCGACAACCCGCAAATCGTGGTGTCGGTGATGGTCGAGAACGGCGAGTCCGGTTCCGGCGTCGCAGCGCCCGTGGTGCGTCAAATCATGGACGCCTGGCTTCTGGACCAGGACGGTCGGTTGAAGGCCGAATACGCCAGCCCTATCAGTGCGGAGGCTACGGCCCGTGAAGAGTAATTTCGATCGCATCCTCTCCAGCGAGGATGTGATGCGTCGCCGCGCGACGCTGTTGCAACGCATGCACATTGACGGCCCGTTGCTGATCCTGCTGCTGACCCTCGCCGCCGGCAGCCTGTTCGTGCTGTATTCGGCCAGCGGCAAGAGCTGGGACCTGTTGGCCAAGCAAGCCACCTCGTTCGGCATCGGCCTGGTGTCAATGATCGTCATCGCCCAATTCGAGCCGCGCTTCATGGCCCGTTGGGTGCCGGTCGGTTATGTGGTCGGCGTGCTGTTGCTGGTCGTCGTGGACGTCATGGGCCACAACGCCATGGGCGCCACGCGCTGGATCAACATTCCCGGGGTGATCCGCTTCCAGCCCTCGGAATTCATGAAGATTCTGATGCCGGCGACTATCGCCTGGTATCTGTCCAAGCGCACCTTGCCGCCGCAGCTCAAGCATGTGGGCGTCAGTCTGTTTCTGATCGGGTTGCCGTTTATCCTGATCGTGCGTCAGCCCGACCTCGGCACTTCGCTGCTGATTCTCGCCGGTGGCGCGTTCGTTCTGTTCATGGGCGGCCTGCGCTGGCGCTGGATTCTCAGCGTGATTGCCGCGGCTGTGCCGGTGGCGGTCGGCATGTGGTACTTCATCATGCACGACTACCAGAAGCAGCGAATCCTGACCTTCCTCGATCCCGAAAGCGATCCGCTGGGCACTGGCTGGAACATCATTCAATCGAAAGCCGCCATCGGTTCCGGCGGTGTGTTCGGCAAGGGCTGGTTGCTCGGTACCCAGTCGCACCTGGACTTCCTGCCGGAAAGCCACACGGACTTCATTATTGCGGTCATGGGCGAAGAATTCGGCCTGGTGGGGATCTGCGCACTGCTGCTGATTTACCTGCTGTTGATTGGCCGCGGACTGGTGATTACCGCCCAGGCCCAGACATTGTTCGGCAAATTGCTCGCGGGCAGCCTGACCATGACGTTTTTTGTTTACGTTTTCGTCAACATCGGTATGGTCAGTGGCCTGTTGCCGGTTGTGGGGGTGCCGTTGCCGTTCATTAGCTACGGAGGAACCTCGCTGGTGACGCTGCTGTCAGCGTTTGGGGTTTTGATGTCGATCCATACCCATCGCAAGTGGATCGCTCAGGTTTGAATAAGGTGAAGATTTCAATGCAAGTAATGCGTGGCTGGGCGACTCGATATGCGCCATGGGTCGGCCTGGTAAGCATCCTTGGCACAGCGCAGGAAGCGTTGGCCGGCGATTACGAAGGCTCACCGCAGGTGGCTGAATTCGTCGGTGAAATGACCCGCGACTACGGTTTTGCCGGTGAACAGCTGATGGGCGTGTTCCGCGAAGCCGAGCGCAAGCAGTCGATTCTGGACGCGATCTCGAAACCGGCCGAGCGGGTCAAGCAGTGGAACGAGTACCGCCCGATGTTCATCACCGACGCGCGCATCGCCCGTGGTGTGGACTTCTGGCGTCAGCACGAGGCGGTACTGGCCCGTGCCGAGCAGGAATACGGCGTGCCGGCGCAGGTTATTGTTTCGATCATCGGCGTTGAGACCTTTTTTGGTCGTAATACCGGCAATTTTCGGGTAATCGACGCCTTGTCGACCCTGGGTTTCGACTATCCTCCCCGTGCCGAATTTTTCCGCAAGGAATTGCGTGAGTTCCTGTTGCTGGCGCGGGAAGAGCAGGTCGATCCGCTGACCCTCAAAGGCTCTTACGCCGGGGCGATGGGTTTGCCGCAGTTCATGCCGAGCAGTTTTCGCGCCTATGCGGTGGACTTCGACGGTGACGGCCACATTAATATCTGGACCAATCCGGACGATGCCATTGGCAGCGTCGCCAGCTATTTCAAGCGTCACGGCTGGGTCGCCGGCGAACCGGTGGTCAGCCGCGCCGATGTGCGTGGCGATCAGGTGGACGAAGGTTTGACCACAGGCATCGAACCGACTAAAACCGTCGGGGAGTTGCGGGCGCTGGGGTGGTCAAGTCATGATGCGCTGCGCGATGATATGCCAGTCACGGCTTTCCGCCTGGAAGGTGACAATGGCCCCGAATACTGGATGGGCCTGACGAATTTTTACGCAATCACGCGTTATAACCGCAGCGTGATGTACGCCATGGCCGTACATCAACTGTCTGAACAGCTGGTCCAAGCACGGGGCGTCAAGTAATGCGGGCATTGCCTATGAATAAACCCCTGAAGCTGATGGCATTCGCCGCGTTGGCGGTGCTGGTCGCCAGTTGTTCGACCAGCCGTGCGCCGACCCAGAAGTCTTCCACCGCCGTGCGCGCAGCGCCAGGCCTGGACATCAACCGCGCGCACAAAGATGGCGCGCCGTGGTGGGACGTCGATGTATCGCGCATCCCGGATGCCACGCCGACCCTGCATACAGGTCCTTATAAAGCCAACCCATACACCGTGCTGGGCAAGACTTATTTCCCGTTGCAGGAATCCAAGACCTACGTGGCCTCGGGCACTGCGTCCTGGTACGGCACCAAGTTTCACGGTCAGAACACCGCCAATGGCGAGGTTTACGACCTGTACGGCATGAGTGCTGCTCACAAGACCTTGCCGCTGCCAAGTTACGTTCGGGTGACCAACCTGGACAACAACAAGAGCGTAGTCCTGCGAGTCAACGACCGCGGGCCGTTCTACTCGGACCGCATCATCGACTTGTCCTACGCCGCCGCCAAAAAACTCGGCTATGCCGAAATCGGCACGGCGCGGGTCAAGGTTGAAGGCATTGACCCGCAAACGTGGTGGGCTGCCAAAGGCCGTCCGGCGCCTTTGATGCTCAACGAGCCTCAAGTAGCGCAAAATGCCGCGCCGACGATTACCGCTTCGGCGGGGACGGTAGAGCAGTGGACGCCACCGCCGCAGCAACACGCTTCGGACACTGTGCCCGTGCCGATCGATGCAAAAAAAAACGCTTCTGTACCAGCCTCTGGCCAGTATCTGCAGGTGGGCGCGTTCGCCAACCCGGACGCTGCAGAACTCCTGAGATCGAAGCTCAGCGGGATGGTGAGCGCTCCGGTGTTCATCAGTTCGATCGTGCGCAATCAACAGACGCTGCATCGGGTGCGCCTGGGGCCGATCGGCTCGCCGGGTGAAATCCAGCAAGTGCAGAACAGTGTGCGCCTGGCCAATCTCGGTTCGCCGAGCCTGGTCACTGCCGAGTAAGACGTAGTACTTGATTGACGGTTCGCTTGCGGTTTGGGGGGCGGACCTGGTTGTTGGCTCGTTAAAGAACAAAAGCCCGGCAAGGGTTCTGAGTGAACGACTGAACACGCGATGGCCCGTTAGAAGGCTGTCTGATTAGTTTTGCCCCTTAGGGCAGTTTCCATTAGCGATTTCGAGAGACGGATGAACATCACCACCTTTGCCAAACGCCTGTGTCTGCTAGTCCCGCTGCTCCTCTCGCCTGCCGCTTTCGCGGTCGAGATGATGCCGTCGCCACCGCAACTGGCCGCCAAAGCCTATGTACTCATGGACGCCAGCAGCGGCAATGTGCTGGTGGAGAACAACGGTGACCAGCGTCTGCCTCCGGCCAGCCTGACCAAGCTGATGACCGCGTACATCGCGACCCTGGAAATCCGTCGTGGCCAGATCGGCGAAAACGACCCGGTGACCGTCAGTGAAAACGCCTGGCGTACCGGCGGTTCGCGGATGTTCATCAAGGTTGGCTCGCAAGTCACTGTCAGCGACCTGCTGCACGGCATCATCATTCAGTCGGGTAACGACGCCAGCGTTGCGCTCTCCGAGCACATCGCCGGCAGCGAAGACGCCTTCGCTGACATGATGAACAAAACCGTGGCCGATCTGGGCATGACCAACAGCCACTTCATGAACCCGACCGGCCTGCCGAACCCTGAGCACTACTCGTCGGCTCACGACATGGCGGTCCTGGCTCGCGCGATCATCCACGAAGACCCGGCTCACTACGCGATCTACTCGCAGAAAGAGTTCTTCTGGAACGGCATCAAGCAACCTAACCGTAACCTGCTGCTGTGGCGCGACAAGACGGTCGACGGCCTGAAAACCGGCCACACCGACGAAGCCGGCTACTGCATGGTGTCTTCGGCAGTACGTGATGGCATGCGCCTGATCGCTGTGGTGTTCGGTACCAACAGTGAAGTGGCTCGCGCCTCTGAAACCCAGAAGCTGCTGACTTACGGTTTCCGTTTCTTCGAAACCCAGACGTTTTATCAGAAAGGCGCTGAGCTGGCTCAGGCTCCTGTCTGGAAAGGCACCACCAATCAAGTCAAGGCCGGCCTGGCTGAAGACCTGACCATGACCCTGCCAAAAGGCCAGCTGAAAAAGCTCGCCGCCAGCATGACCATGAACCCGCAACTGGTTGCGCCGATCGCCAAGGGCGACGTAATCGGTAAAGTCGAAGTGAAGCTGGACGACAAAGTCGTGCACAGCGCTGATCTGATCGCTCTGGACGCGGTCGACGAGGGTGGTATCTTCCGCCGCATGTGGGATAGCATCCGTCTATTCTTCTACGGCTTGTTCAACTGAATTAGTGTGGACCTGCATGGCCCTGTTCCAATCCGGAGCGGGGCCATGTCCGTTGCCACGGCTTACGAGGCCGTTACGCCATGACAGACACCGAAGTAAAGGCGCCAAAAATCGAATTCCCCTGCGCGGATTACCCTATCAAGGTGATCGGCGACACCGGCGTGGGTTTCAAGGACAAGATCATCGCAATCCTTGAGAAACACGCGACCGTTGACCACAAGACCCTGGCCGAGCGCCAGAGTACCAACGGCAAGTACACGACCATCCAGCTGCACATCATCGCCACCGGTCAAGAACAGCTGTACGACATCAACAGCGAGTTGCGGGCTACCGGTTTCGTGCACATGGTGCTGTGATGTCTGCCGCGGTGGGCTTTCGCGAGCTCGGCCAGATGGCTTACGAGCCGGTCTGGCATGCCATGCAACGCTTCACCAACGAACGCGGCAGCGATGCCGCGGACGAAATCTGGCTGGTCGAGCACCCACCGGTGTTCACCCAGGGGCAGGCCGGCAAGGCTGAGCACTTATTGCTCCCGGGGGATATTCCGGTGGTAAAGGTTGATCGCGGTGGTCAGGTGACTTATCACGGTCCCGGCCAATTGGTGGCCTACCTGTTGCTCGATGTGCGCAAGCTGGGTTTCGGCGTGCGTGACCTGGTCAGCCGCATGGAACAATGCCTGATCGAGTTGCTGGCCAGCTACGGCGTCACTGCCGTGGCCAAGCCGGATGCTCCGGGTGTCTACGTCAATGGGGCGAAAATCGCTTCTCTGGGTCTGCGGATCCGCCACGGTTGCTCCTTTCATGGCCTGGCCCTGAATGTGGACATGAACCTGGAACCGTTTCGACGGATTAATCCCTGCGGCTACGCCGGGCTGGCGATGACCCAGCTGAGCGATCACGCAGGATCGATTGAATTTGCCGAGGTAAGTGCCCGGCTGCGCGCGCAGCTCGTCAAACACCTCGACTATGCTGAGCAGACGACCCTAACGGGCGGAATCGACTGATATGACTACTGATGCAGTGCAAACCATGATCCCGACGCTGGATGTCACCGAGCGTCCGGCCCCGCGTGCCAAGGTTGAAGCCGGCGTCAAGCTGCGCGGCGCCGAGAAGGTTGCACGTATCCCGGTGAAGATCATTCCGACCACCGAACTGCCGAAGAAACCTGACTGGATTCGCGTGCGTATCCCGGTTTCCCCGGAAGTCGACCGCATCAAGGCCCTGCTGCGCAAACACAAGCTGCACAGCGTTTGCGAAGAAGCATCCTGCCCGAACCTGGGCGAATGCTTCTCCGGCGGCACCGCGACCTTTATGATCATGGGTGACATCTGCACCCGTCGCTGCCCGTTCTGCGACGTCGGCCACGGTCGTCCGAAGCCACTGGACACCAACGAGCCGGAAAGCCTGGCCATCGCCATCGCCGACCTGAAACTCAAGTACGTAGTGATCACCTCGGTTGACCGCGACGACCTGCGTGACGGCGGTGCACAGCACTTTGCCGACTGCATCCGCGAGATCCGCAAGCTGTCGCCTAACGTGCAGCTCGAAACCCTGGTCCCGGACTACCGTGGCCGCATGGACGTAGCGCTGGAAATCACCGCTGCCGAGCCGCCGGATGTGTTCAACCACAACCTGGAAACCGTGCCGCGCCTGTACAAGGCCGCGCGTCCGGGTTCGGACTACCAGTGGTCGCTGACCCTGCTGCAACGCTTCAAGCAGATGATGCCGCACATTCCGACCAAGTCCGGCCTGATGCTCGGTCTGGGCGAGACCGACGAAGAAGTGATCGAAGTCATGAAGCGCATGCGCGAACACGACATCGACATGCTGACCCTGGGCCAGTACCTGCAACCGTCCCGCAGCCACTTGCCGGTCCAGCGCTTTGTGCATCCGGACGTGTTCGCCTGGTTCGCCGAGGAAGGTTACAAGATGGGCTTCAAGAACGTCGCTTCCGGCCCGCTGGTACGTTCCTCGTACCACGCCGACGAGCAGGCGAAACTGGTCAAGGCCGAGCTGATGTCGTCCTGATCGGCTGCAAGACATGAAAACGCCCGCAAGGCCTTGCGTCTTGCGGGCGTTTTTTTGCCTTGCCCACGGCAATCAGCGCTTTTTCCTGCAACTTGCGGGGCAACGAACCCTCTTCTGTTTGTCCCCGTTCCTGACTACTGTGTGCTTGACGCTTTCACGCAGGGAGATTCATGGATGACCGTTCGACCGACTCACACCCTTTGTCCTCACGCACCCGTTCTGGCCTTGCCGTCGGAAGGGCTGATTGGCGTCATCGCGCCCGCCGGTCCCGCAGCGCTGGACACCGATAAGGCCATCGCCTGGATGCGCGCTCGCGGATACTCACTGCGGGTTTTCCCCGGCGTGTATGAGAAAGACGATTACCTGGCCGGCAGCGACGATGTGCGACTCAATGACCTGCACGCAGCGTTTGCCGACAGTGAGGTCGATGCCATCATTTGCATGCGTGGGGGTTACGGTACGCCGCGGTTGCTCGATCGCATCGACTTCGAATTGCTGCGCAACAATGCCAAGCCGTTCATCGGCTACAGCGACATCACCGCGCTGCACTTGGCGATCAGCCGTTATGCGGGCTTCGTGACTTTTCATGGCCCGATGCTCAACGCCGACCTGCTGGGTGACAAGCAAAAACCTACCGAGTCTTCGTTCTTCAACATGCTCAGAGGACAGGTGAAGGCCGGTAGCGTGTTGACGCACCCGGTGGCCTACCCGTTGGCGACGATTGAGCCTGGTATCGCTCACGGGCGTTTGCTGGGGGGCAATCTGTCGCTGATCGCTGCGACCATGGGTACGCCGTATGAGTTGGATGCCGAGGGCGTCATCCTGTTCATCGAGGACATTAACGAGCCGCTGTATCGCATCGACCGACTGCTGACCCATCTGCGTCTTGCCGGCACGCTGCACAAGCTGCGCGGGGTTCTGGTGGGGGATGTGGCGGGGGTTGATACGGTTGCGTTGGAGCGCTTGCTCAAGCAGACCTTCGAGCCATTGCGGATACCGGTGTTGTCCGGTTGGCGTAGTGGGCATTGCGATCCGAACCTGACGTTGCCGATGGGCGCGCTGGTCAGATTGGATGCGGGGAACAAGGAATTGGTGTTGGAGCAGGATGTAGTGATCAAGTCTTAGAGCTTGGTCGTCTGATAGTCAGTCTTCGCGAGCAGGCTCGCTCCCACATTGGGCCGTATTCTTTTGAAAGAACTCGGTCACCTGTGGGAGCGAGCCTGCTCGCGATGCTTTTAGCGGTTACGAAGGCCTTCCAGCAACTTGTGCGTCGGATACCCATCCGCCGGCCAGCCAAACGACTGCTGGGCGCTGCGGATCGCCTTGCGGGTGTTGGCGCCGATAATGCCGTCGGCGTTGCCCGCGTCGTAATTCTGGGCGCTCAGCAAGCTCTGCAGTTCGATCCGCTCGGTACGGCTCAGCGGCAAATCATCTTTCGGCCATGTGCCGTTGATCAGGCCGGTGCCGTTGAAACGCTCGGACAACAGGCTAACGGCCAAGGCGTAAGACGACGAGTTGTTGTACTTGAGGATCGCGCGGAAGTTGTCGAGGACCAGGAACGCCGGGCCACGGTAACCGGCCGGCAGCAGCAGGGCGGCTGACAGGTGTTCGGAGCCTGGCGGGACCTGGCCGCCATTGGGCAGGGTGACGCCCAGTTGCAGCCATTCGGCGACGCTCTTGCGAATCGTGCCATCGGCCAGTACGTAGTTGAAACTGCCCGGTAGCTGCACTTCAAAGCCCCACGGCTGGCCTTTCTGCCAGCCCGAGCTTTGCAGGTAGTGCGCCGTCGAGGCCAGCGCGTCGGCCGGGCTGCCCCATATGTCGCGGCGGCCGTCGCCATCGAAGTCCACGGCGTGGGTGTTGTAAGTGGTCGGGATGAACTGGGTCTGGCCCATGGCGCCAGCCCAGGAGCCGAGCATTTTCTCAGGCTCGATATCACCCTGTTGCAGGATCTGCAGGGCGGCGATCAGTTGCGCGTGGGCAAACCCGGGACGCCGGCCTTCATAGGCCAGGGTCGCGAGGGAATTAATCACCGACTTGTTGCCCTGGAACTGTCCGAAGTTACTTTCCATGCCCCACACCGAGACCAGTGCCTGACGATCGACGCCGTAGCGCTGCTCGATGCTTTGCAGGATGTCGGCGTACTGGTTGACCAGTGCCTGACCATTGCGTACCCGCAGCGGCGAAAGGGCGCCGTCGAGGTATTCCCACACCGGGCGGGAGAATTCCGGCTGACTGCGGTCGGCGCGGATAACGCTGGTGTCGAGGCTGACATTGGCGAAGGCGCGGTCGAACAGATCGGCGCGGATACCGGCGGCCAGAGCGTCCTTGCGGAAACCTGCCTGCCATTCGGCGAAGGTCTGGGTTGGCTGGATGTCGAGGTTATCACCGGTCGGAACCACGGGCGGAATGACCGCGGGGGCTGTCGCGACGGGGAGGGTCCGAAGCGGCTTGGCGTCGGCTGCGGTCGGTTTTTCCGCGCAGGCGACTAGCAAAACGAGGCTGGAGGCAGCTATCAGTTGGCGCAGGGGCCAACGACGGGAAATACAAAGGGGCATGCACGGGTCCAGGGAGTACGAATCAGGTGCAGACCTTAACATGTTGAGCGAGCGCTTGCCTTTCAGGCCGCCAGAAAGTAAGAAGCCTCCCAGCTATTAGACTGGAAGGCTTCGCGGCGGTAGCTGCCTTTGCCCTTGCCGGCGGGTTCCTGACGGCTGCGGAACAGTGGCTGGGCGATGATGGATTTGGCCTTGTTAGGGCCATGCTTCGATGGCTTTTTGCTCATGATCAGATCTCTCGATTGAGTGGGTTTTGCGGGGGAAATAATCTGCCGAAGTTGGGGGGCTGTCTAGAGGGGAAATTCAGATTTGATTTGTAGGAAGCAAGATCAAAAGATCGCAGCCTCGTTTCACTCGACAGCTCCTACAGGGGGACGCATTCCAATGTAGGAGCTGTCGAGTGAAACGAGGCTGCGATCTTTTGATCTTATTCAGCGGGCAACGACAATCTTTGGCCAGCCATCAACAACGACAACCGACTCAAACTCATCCACGGCGAGCCGGCCGCCTGGCCTTTGATCTGTGCGTCGATGCGCTGCGCTTCCAGCAATAACTGCGCCCAGCGTTGAGCCGAGTAGCGTTGCAAGGCTTTGCTCATCAATGGTTTGCGTTTGTCCCAGACCGGTGGTCGGGCAGAGCTGAAAGCTTTGTCCAGTGGCACGCCCTGGCTGTACTGCAGCGACAGGTTGGCCAGCAGGCGCAGCTCCCGGGCCAGCGCCCAGAGAATCACGGGTGGTTCGACGCCTTCACCGCGCAGCCCTTCGAGCATGCGCAGGGCATGAGCCGCTTCGCCGTTGAGAATCGCATCGGTCAGGCCAAAGACATCGAAGCGCGCACTGTCGGCCACCGCCGCTTGCACGGTTTCAACGGTGATCTGACCACCTTCGGCCATCAGCTTGAGCTTTTCGATTTCCTGGGCTGCCGCCAGCAGGTTGCCCTCGACCCGTGCGGCGATCAGTTCGACGGCGTCCTGGCTGGCGGAAAGCCCGGCCTGGGACAACCGTTGACGGATCCAGCTTGGCAACTGGTTGGCCTCTATTGGCCAGATTTGCACGAACTGGGTCTGCTGACCTTCGACCAGCGCCTTGCCCCACTTGGTTTTCTGCGCGCTGCCATCAAGTTTCGGCAGGCTGATCAGCAGTATTGTGTCTTCGGCCGGTCGCGAGCAGTACTCGATAAACGCGGCAGCGCCTTTGTCGCCGGGTTTGCCGGACGGCAGACGCAGTTCCAGCAGGCGCTTTTCGGCGAACAGCGACATGCTCGCGCCGGCTTGCAGCAACGTACCCCAGTCGAAACTGGCATCGGCGGCGAAGACCTGGCGTTCGTCGAACCCCTGTTGGCGGGCGGCGGCGCGAATGGCGTCGGCGGCTTCCTGACACAGCAGTGGGTCATCGCCACTGATGATGTAGACCGGCGCGAGGGCACCTTGCAGGTGTTTGGCGAGTTGGGCGGGGGCGAGTTTCATAGGCGAGGGCGAACGGGGCGCCTGAGCGCCCCGTAAGTCTTACTGCTGTGGCAGTTCGATTGGCGACTGGCGCGGGGTTTGCGCTTCAGCCTTCTGCGCCGCTTCCAGTGCATCGGCTTCAGCCTTGGCTCTGGCTTCGGCGGTCTGTTGCAGCTGATCCAGCTGGGTCGGCGTGATCTGTTGCAGGCGCAGCATCATCCGTTGAACCAGTTCACGACGGGTTTCGTTGCGGGCGTCGTTGCCTTCCTGGTCGGAACCCACCAGGTTGTTGCCGTCGTGCATGAAGACCTTCTGCACTTCGAGCTTGTCGCTCAGCAGCGACAGGTCGCGTCCGCCACGGATATCGTAGTTCAGCACCGTAGTCACCTGATACTCGCCAGTACGACCGGCACCTGCGTAGCTGAGGATGCGCTGGCTTTCCTGCTCATCAGTCAGCACCAGTTTGTAGGGGGCACCGCTGTGGACCTTGACGCCGCTGCTTTCGAGTACCTGGCGCAGTTGCGTCACGGTTTCGCCGTAGGCGTTGCGGGCACTCAGGTCGAGTTCCTTGATCGCCAGTTCATTGGTGCCGGTGCCGCGCAGCTGGAAACCGCAGGCGCTCAACAGGACCGCAAGGCCCATCACCAGCAAATTGCGTTTGATCATCTTGTTGCTCCCCTTGAAACCATGTGGGCCGATCTTGCGGCCCGAAAGGTTTTACTCGGCGCCAGGCATGACCTGGCGCCTGATCCAATTAGCTGGCGACGATATTGACCAGTTTCCCGGGCACTACGATCACTTTACGAATGGTCAGACCGTCGACAAAGCGCAGCACGTTTTCGTTGGCCCGTGCGGCGGCTTCGACTTCTTCGCGGCTGGCGCTGGCGGGCATTTCGATGTGGCCGCGCAGCTTGCCGTTGACCTGGATGACCAGTTGCAGGCTGTCCTGCACCAACGCGCTTTCGTCCAGCACCGGCCAAGCGGCGTCGATCACCGGGTCAGCGTGACCCAGGCGATGCCACAGCTCGTGGCTGATGTGCGGGGTGATTGGCGCCAGCAGCAGGACCACGGTTTCCAGGCCTTCGTGAATCAGTGCGCGATCCTGCCCAGTGCCTTGCGGGGCTTTTTCCAGCACGTTCATCAGCGTCATCACCTGGGCGATGGCGGTGTTGAATTTGTGGTTCTGGCCGACGTCGTGGCTGGCCTGCTTGATGGCCTGGTGGATCGAACGGCGAATGACTTTCTGTTCGTCATTCAGGCTGGCGACGTCCAGTTTGCCCGGCAGGCCCTGAGTGACGTGGGCTTGAGCCAGGCGCCAGACGCGCTTGAGGAAACGGTGCGAACCTTCTACTCCGGAGTCGGACCATTCAGCGCTCATGTCGGGTGGCGAGGCGAACATCATGAACAGGCGGCAGGTGTCTGCGCCGAACTGGTCGATCATCGACTGTGGGTCAACGCCGTTGTTCTTCGACTTGGCCATCTTCTCGGTGCCACCGATTTCCACCGGCAGGCCGTCTGCGATCAGCTTGGCGCTAATGACTTTGGCTTTGCTGTCGCGTTCGAGTTCGACGTCCGCCGGGTTGAACCACGTATAGGCACCGTTGGCTTCGCGACGATAGTAAGTCTCGGCGATCACCATGCCTTGGGTCAGCAGGTTCTTGAACGGCTCGTTGGAGCTCACCAGGCCTTCGTCACGCATCAGCTTGTGGAAGAAGCGCGCGTACAGCAGGTGAAGAATCGCGTGTTCGATACCGCCGATGTACTGATCAACCGGCAACCAATGGTCGGCCGCCGATTTTTCCACCAGACCGCCTTCATAGTGCGGCGAGGCGTAACGAGCGTAGTACCACGAGGACTCGACAAAGGTGTCCATGGTGTCGGTTTCACGCTTGGCCGGTGCGCCGCATTTCGGGCAGCTGCACTCATAGAACTCGGGCATGCGTGCCAGCGGCGAACCTGCGCCATCCGGTACGACGTCTTCCGGCAATATGACTGGCAACTGATCTTCCGGGACCGGCACATCACCGCAGGTGTTGCAGTGGATGATCGGGATCGGGCATCCCCAGTAGCGCTGGCGGCTGATGCCCCAGTCGCGCAGGCGGAACTGGGTGCGCGAGGCGCCGAGGTTCTTCTTGATCAGCGCGACTTCGATGGCGTCGAAAGCGCCCGCGAAGTCGAGGCCATCGAACTCGCCGGAATTGATCAGTGTGCCGTATTCGTTGTAAGCGTCCTGCCACGGAGTCGGCGTTTCGTCGCCAGCGCTGGTGCGCACGACAGGTTTGACTGGCAGGTTGTATTTGGTGGCGAACTCGAAATCACGTTCGTCGTGCGCCGGAACGGCCATGACCGCGCCATCGCCGTAGTGCATCAGCACATAGTTGGCGACCCACACCGGGAGTTTCTCACCGGTCAGCGGATGCTCGACGAACAGCGAAGTGCGCAGGCCTTTTTTCTCTTGGGTGGCGACGTCGGCTTCGGCGACGCTGCCGCCCTTGCATTCAGCGATGAACGCTTGCAGCTCAGGGTTGTTCTGCGCGGCCAGGGTCGCCAGAGGGTGTTCGGCGGCTACGGCAACGTAGGTCGCGCCCATCAGGGTGTCCGGACGGGTAGTGAATACTTTCAGAACACCGGCTTCGCCGATGGAAGCGACGTCGTACGGGAACTGCACTTCCATGCCGCGGGATTTGCCGATCCAGTTGCGCTGCATGGTCTTGACCTGTTCAGGCCAGCCAGTCAGTTCGTCGAGGCTCTCCAGCAACTCATCCGCGTAAGCGGTGATCTTGAAGTAGTACATCGGGATTTCGCGCTTTTCGATCAGCGCGCCGGAACGCCAGCCGCGACCGTCGATCACCTGTTCGTTGGCCAGAACGGTCTGATCGACCGGGTCCCAGTTCACGGTGCCGCTTTTTTTGTAAATCACGCCTTTTTCGAACAGGCGAGTGAACAGCCATTGTTCCCAGCGGTAGTAATCAGGCTTGCAGGTGGTGACTTCGCGGGACCAGTCCACTGCGAGACCCAGGCTGCGCAGCTGGGTTTTCATGTAGGCGATGTTTTCGTAGGTCCACTTGGCGGGCGCTACGTTGTTCTTCATCGCGGCGTTTTCCGCCGGCATGCCGAAGGCGTCCCAACCCATGGGTTGCAGGACGTTCTTGCCTTGCATGCGCTGGTAGCGGGAGATCACGTCGCCGATGGTGTAGTTGCGCACGTGCCCCATGTGTAGCTTGCCGCTGGGGTAAGGGAACATCGACAGGCAGTAGAACGTCTCCTTGCCTGGCTGTTCACTGACTTCAAAGGACTTTTGCTCGTCCCAGAACGACTGGGCGGCGGCTTCGATTTCACGGGGCTGATATTGTTCGTGCATGGCTACTTTTGAACTGAATAGGGGTGGCCTAATCCTCTTCAATGCAACGCTGGACGGTGATCACGCCAAATCGGCGTTTCGGTGCCCAGACGAGCTGGAAGTGGAGTTACAGGAAGCGCCGTAGCATACATGACCGCACTCTACCGAGGGAAACCCTGATTACTGCTGCGGGTCGCCCAAAAAACGCTGCGAGGGCCGTTGGTCGCAGCATTCAGCCGGTTTGTTCATGGAAGCTAAGCTCTAAATGGGGAGTGAGTCTTATCTTCAATGAGGTGATGGATGGTTGAGTCACGGCAAAAAGTTACAAAACCGGAGCTGTACGAAAGATTGATCGATCGTCTGGGAATGGCCCTGGACGCGGCAAAAACCGCTAACCGGTTACGCGATGAGCGTCCGCTGGAACTGGAGTTGCGTGGCTTGAGCCCCGCAGAGTTTGCACTGGTCAAGGCGTATCTCGATCGCAGTGAACGTGAGACACACGGATGCTTGTCAGAAGCAGTGAAGCAACTCGACGCACCACGTTCGGCCAAGATCATCTGGCTCAAGGACAAGGTTCCCGGCAGGGACGCAGTAAAGGTCCGGTCTTTGCAATTCAAGTAAGGACACTGGAAGCAATGTCTGATGTATTTGTGAAGCATAGCCCTTTCGTATTTGTTGTCGCATTGCGTCAACCCACTTAGGCTTCGGGCATCTTTTTGGAGATGCTCGATGCCTTTTCGATATTTCGTTAAACAACTCCTGTTGCCGCCCGGCATTCTTTTGCTGCTGTTGGTGCTTGCCTGGTGGTTGCGCCGCTCAAGACCGCGCCTTGCCGGGTTGTGCTTTGCGTTGGGCGTGGGTGGCTTCTGGCTGATGAGCTTGCCGGTGGTGGTGCAGTGGGGTGCCAAGGCGCTGGAACGTGAAGCGCCGCTGGCCCGCGACGATTGGGCAACGCTGAGTCAGCGCGCCGATGCAATCGTGGTGCTCGGTTCGGGGCGTGAGCGGGGCGATCTTGCGTGGGGCGCTGACCAGCCAACGGGCGTGGGCCTGGAGCGCGAGCGCTACGCGGCGCGGCTGGCCAAGGCTTCCGGTTTGCCGATTCTGACCAGCGGAGGCCTGCATTACGGCACCCCGCCGACCGAAGCGAAGTTGATGGCGGACTCGCTGCACGATGATTTCGGCATGACTGTGCGTTGGCAGGAAGGGCGCAGCCGCACGACCTGGGAGAACGCGCAGTTCAGCGCGGAAGTGTTGTTGCCGGAAGGGATCAAGCGCGTGGTCGTCGTGACTCAGGCCTGGCACATGCCACGAGCAGTCTGGAGTTTCAAAAAGGCAGGATTTGAAGTGGTGCCAGCGCCGGTGGGGTTTTTAGGCGTGGACAACGCCCGGCCACTGGGCGGCTGGATGCCGGAATTCAAATCGATCTGGCAAAGCGGGCAGTTGTTGAATGAGGCGGTGGGGCAGATCGGATATTCGATGTTTTATCGCTGAAAATCAAAAGATCGCAGCCTCGTTTCACTCGACAGCTCCTGCAGGGGATTGCGTACTCTGTAGGAGCTGTCGAGTGAAACGAGGCTGCGATCTTTTTGCAGGCGCCGTGATACCTAAACGGTTTTCGCCATCCGGCTCGCCACTAACGCCCAGCCAAACAACAACACGCAAACAATGATCAGCGGCCACGAACGCCATTGCAGATAGGGCGTCAGGTTGTGCATTGGCACCACTTCACCGTACAAAATGCCGCGCTCGAACTGCGGGATCTGGACAGTGATCTGGCCGAACGGGTTGATCAAACCGGTCACGCCGTTGTTGGTGGCACGGATCATCCAGCGACCGGCCTCCAGTGCGCGCATCTGCGCCATTTGCAAGTGTTGCAGCGGGCCGATGGACGTGCCGAACCAGGTGTCATTACTGATGGTCAGCAGCAGATCGCTACGCGCCGCAAGGCTGGCGGCGAACTCCGGGTAAACCACTTCGTAGCAGATGAACGGCGCAATCTGGTAGCCCTTGGCTTGCAGCATCGGCTGATCGACCGGGCCGCGGGCAAAGTCCGACATCGGAAGGTCGAAGAAGGCGATCAGCCCGCGCAGCACGTCCTGTAACGGAACATATTCGCCAAACGGCACCAGCTTCTGTTTGAGGTAAGTGCCATCGCCTTCGCCCACGACGGTGATGCCGTTGTAGAAATGCTTCTGGTGATGGACTTCCTCGCGAATCGGTACGCCGGTAATCAGCGCGGACTTACGCTCTGCCGCAAAGCTTCCCATCATGTTCAGGTAGCCCTCGGCGGACTCCTTGAGCACCGGGATGGCCGTTTCCGGCCAGATCAGCAAGTCGACCCGTTTCGAGCTGAAACTCATGTCACGGTACAGCGCCAACTGCGCGTTGAGCTGCGCCGGGTCCCACTTCATGCTCTGTTCGATGTTGCCCTGAATCGCCGCGACACTCAGCGGAGCACCCGCCGGGGTTGTCCAGGCGTGTTCCTTGAGCGCCATGCCGGCCACCCAAGGGCCGACCAGCAGCAACACACCCGCGGCGATGAAGCCTTTGCGGCCGGTGCGCACCAGACGCAAAGCGTTATAGAGCAGCGCGGCCGTCAGGGCCAGGGTGAAGGAGATCAGCCACATCCCGCCGAGTGGCGCGAGCCCGGCCAACGGGCCGTCGAGCTGGCTGTAGCCGGAATAAAGCCAGGGAAAACCGGTCAGGAACCAGCCGCGAAAGGCTTCCTGGCCGACCCACAACGCCGCAAACGCCAAGGCATCGGCCAGCGGTGCTTCGTTACGGCGCAGCCAGCGCGCCCAGATCCAGGCGGGCAGGGCGAAGAACCAGGCAATCGCCGCCGTGAAGATCAGCATCAGGAAACCGGCCAGCAGCACCGAAGCGCCGCCGAAGTGGTGAATGCTGTAATAGATCCAACTGGTGCCAGCACCAAACAGGCCGAAACCGAAACACCAGCCACGGCCCAAGGCCTGGCGGGGGCTCAGTTCACGCAAGCCGGCATAGAAGAATCCGACCGCCAGCAACGCCAACGGCCAGATATCGAACGGCGCCAGGGCCAGGGTGGTGAGTGCACCGGCCGCCACGGCCAGCAGGTTACCGGGCCAGCCGGGGCGGGTTATCCAGCGCATTTCTATCCTTAGTTTTTACCGAGCAATGGGCGTCAGGCGAAGCAAGTGAATCCGACGGCTGTCGGCGTTCAGGATGCGGAAGCGATAAGGGCCAATTTCAGTGATTTCGTTGCGTTTTGGCAGGTGCCCGAACGCGCTCATCACCAGACCACCGACGGTGTCGAATTCGTCATCGGAGAATTGGCTGTCGAAGAACTCGTTGAAGTTCTCGATCGGCGTCAGGGCCTTGATCAGGAAGTCACCGCTGGGCAGCGGCTTGATGTAGCTGTCTTCTTCGACGTCATGCTCGTCTTCGATGTCGCCGACGATTTGTTCCAGCACGTCTTCGATGGTCACCAGACCCGCCACGCCGCCGTATTCGTCAATGACGATGGCCATGTGGTTGTGGTTGGCGCGGAACTCGCGCAGCAGCACATTCAGACGCTTGGACTCGGGCACGAAGGTGGCCGGGCGCAGCAGGTCCTTGATGTTGAAGCTGTCGCCGTTTTCCTTGAGGATCAACGGCAGCAAGTCCTTGGCCAGCAACACGCCCATCACGTCATCGTGGCTTTCGCCGATCACCGGGTAGCGGGAGTGGGCCGAGTCGACCACGGCAGGCAGGAACTCGCGGGGTGTCTGGGTCGCCTTGATGCTGATCATCTGCGAGCGCGGGACCATGATGTCCCGTACTTGCAGGTCAGCGACCTGGATGGCGCCTTCGACGATGGCCAGCGCTTCGCTGTCCAGCAACTTGTTTTGGTGTGCATCGCGCAGCAGCTCCAGCAGCTCCTGGCGGTTCTTCGGCTCGTGGGCAAAAGCCTGGGTGAGCTTACCCAGCCATGACTTTTGCCCGTTGCTCGATCGATCTTCGCTCATAGCGATTACTCTGAATCCTTTGTTGTAACGATAGGGGATGTGTCTGTTTCGTCGTCCGCATACGGGTCGGGATAGCCCAACTCTGCAAGCAACGTTCGTTCCAGTGCTTCCATTTCTTCGGCTTCATCGTCATCTATATGGTCGTAACCCAACAGATGCAAGCAGCCGTGAATGACCAGATGAGCCCAATGGGCCTTGAGTGCCTTGCCTTGTTCGGCGGCTTCGCGCTCGACCACTGCCACGCAGATCACCAGATCGCCCAGTAACGGGATATCCAGGAATTCGTCGGGAACGTCTGCGGGGAACGATAGAACGTTAGTGGCGTAATCCTTTTGCCGCCAGGTGTGATTGAGCTCACGACCTTCGGCTTCATCGACCAGGCGAATGGTCATCTCGGAATCAGCGGTGCGCTGGCGCAGGGCCAGTTCGCACCATTGGCGGAACTCGGCTTCGCTTGGGGCAGGCGCGTCGGTAGCCAGTTGCAGATCAAGCTCAAGCATCGTGGCGGTTGTCCTTGGACGAGAACTTCGCCGGTTCGTCGGCCACGCGATTCTCGAAGCGCTCGTAAGCTTCGACGATGCGCTGCACCAGCGGATGGCGCACGACGTCTTTGGGCATGAAATGGGTGAAGCTGATTCCCGGTACGTCTTTGAGCACTTCGATCACATGGTGCAGCCCGGACTTGGTGCCTTTCGGCAGGTCGACCTGGGTGATGTCACCGGTGATGACCGCCGTGGAGCCAAAGCCGATCCGGGTCAGGAACATCTTCATCTGCTCGACGGTGGTGTTCTGGCTTTCGTCGAGGATGATGAAACTGTTGTTCAAGGTGCGACCGCGCATGTAGGCCAGCGGCGCAACTTCGATCACCTGACGCTCGATCAGCTTGGCGACGTGTTCGAAGCCGAGCATTTCGTAGAGTGCGTCGTAGAGCGGGCGCAGGTACGGGTCGATCTTCTGCGACAGGTCGCCAGGCAGGAAGCCGAGCTTTTCGCCCGCTTCAACCGCCGGGCGCACCAGCAGGATGCGGCGAATCTGCTCGCGTTCCAGTGCGTCTACCGCGCAGGCAACGGCCAGATAAGTCTTGCCGGTACCGGCCGGGCCGATGCCGAAGTTGATGTCGTTACCGAGGATTTCCTTCACGTAGCGCAACTGATTCAAGCCACGAGGGCGAATCATGCCTTTTTTGGTGCGCAGGGCGACGGAGGGTTCGGAGGGGGAGACGTTGTCCAGCTCTTCGACGGCCGATTCCTGCAGGAACAGGTGAACCATGTCCGGCGACAGCTCGGTACCTTTGGTTTCCCGGTACAGGCGGCGCAGGAGGTTTTCCGCGGAGGTGGTGTGTTTGGGCTCGCCGATCAGTTCGAACTGGTTTCCGCGGTTGCGGATCTCGATGGTCAGGCGCTGTTCGATCAAGCGCAGATGCTCGTCGAATTGCCCGCACAGATTGGCGAAGCGGCGAGCTTCAAAAGGCTCGAGGATAAAACGATGTGGTTCTATGGGTGCGTTCAAGGTCGTATTTAGCCGCCCTGGGGCAATTAAGATGAAATCAAGGATAACGCCAGTGGCCTGGGTGCGAAAGGTCTTAAATAAAGCAACGTCCAACACCGTCCCTTGTGGGAGCGAGCCTGCTCGCGAAGGCGGCCTGACAGTCAATCATGAATTGAATGTCAAACCGCCTTCGCGAGCAGGCTCGCTCCCACAGGAATATGCGGTGTTACGAGATCAGCGAGCCCCGCAGTGAGTGCGGCTGAGCAGCATCAATGTGCACATCGGCGAACTGACCAATCAACGTCGGATTGTCGCAGCGGAAGTTGACGATGCGGTTATTCTCGGTCCGACCCTGCAGCTCGCCAGGGTCCTTTTTGGAATAATCGGTTACCAAAATCCGCTGGATCGACCCGACCATTTGTCGGCTGATCTCGAAGCCTTGCTGGTTCAGGCGATGTTGCAGGGCGTTCAGGCGTTCTTTTTTCAGCGCTTCCGGCGTTTCGTCGGCCAGATCGGCAGCCGGAGTACCCGGGCGCTGGCTATAGACGAACGAGTAGGAGAAGTCGAAACCGACGTCTTCGATCAGCTTCATGGTCTGTTCAAAGTCTTTCTCGGTCTCGCCCGGGAAGCCGACGATGAAGTCCGAACTGATGCAGATCCCCGGTACAGCGGCGCGCAGTTTGCGCAGTTTGGATTTGTATTCCAGCGCGGTGTGGTTGCGCTTCATCGCGGAAAGGATTCGGTCCGAGCCCGATTGCACCGGCAAGTGCAGGTGTTTGACCAGTTCCGGTACGTCGGCGTGGGCCTGGATCAGGCTGTCGGAGAACTCCAGCGGGTGTGAGGTGGTGTAGCGGATGCGGTCGATGCCATCGACGGCGGCGACGACGCGGATCAGTTCGGCGAGATCAGCCAAACGACCATCATGAGTGGTCCCGCGATAGCCATTGACGTTCTGCCCCAGCAGAGTCACTTCGCGCACGCCGTTTTCAGCCAGGTGGATGATCTCGGCGATCACGTCATCGAAGGGTCGGCTGACTTCTTCACCACGGGTGTAAGGCACCACGCAGAACGTGCAGTACTTGCTGCAGCCTTCCATGACCGACACGTAGGCGCTTGGGCCATCGACGCGCGGCTCGGGCAAGTGGTCGAATTTTTCGATTTCCGGAAACGAGACGTCGACTTGCGGCAGTTTGGTAGCGCGGGCGGCGTCGATCATTTCCGGCAGGCGGTGCAGGGTCTGCGGGCCGAAGACCACGTCCACGTACGGTGCTCGATCGCGGATGGCCGCGCCTTCCTGGCTGGCCACGCAACCGCCGACGGCGATCACCATGTCCGGGTTGGCCAGTTTCAATTCGCGCCAGCGGCCGAGCTGGGAATACACCCGGTCCTGGGCGCGTTCGCGGATCGAGCAGGTATTGAGCAGGATCACGTCGGCATCTTCAGCGCGAGCGGTGACTTCCAGGGCCTGATGTTCGCCCAGCAGATCGACCATGCGCGAGCTGTCGTACTCGTTCATCTGGCAACCGTGGGTTTCGATGTAAAGCTTCTTGGCCATGGACAGAGTCATCACGTGATTCAAAGAACCGCGCATTATAGGGAACATGACCCAAGGTTCCTACCGCTGTGCGTCCGGTGGCTATGCTATAGTTCGCGCCCTCATTTTTATCCCCGATGTGTTGCTCGCCCACCATGACCAAACGTGAAGCTCCAATCTACAAGGTGATTTTCCTCAATCAGGGCCAGGTGTACGAAATGTATGCCAAGCAGATCTATCAAAGTGATCTGTGGGGCTTCCTGGAAGTGGAAGAGTTCGTCTTTGGCGAGCGCACGCAAGTGGTCGTCGATCCGAGCGAAGAAAAGCTCAAGGCTCAGTTCGAAGGCGTTGTGCGCAGCTTTGTGCCAATGCATTCGATTGTGCGGATCGACGAGGTCGAGCGCCTCGGCACGCCGAAAATCAGCGAAGCCCGCGGCGCGGTCGGCAATGTCATGCCGTTTCCGATGCCGATGCCTGAGAAGTAAGCCTTAACTTAAGACCGCGTCGCCCCCTTCGCGAGCAAGCCCGCTCCCACAGTTGATTTGTGTAAGACGCAGATCAAATGTGGGAGCGGGCTTGCTCGCGAAGGGGTCAGAAAGATCGAAGCAGAATTCAAGGCAGTGGCGAAAACGGCGTACGCCCATCGGCGCTCTGCAATTCCATCAGGTATTTGCGGAAGATTTGCCCCAGTACCTGGGTAGCCACTTCAAGTTCTTCGCGGGGCATTTTCTCGGCGACTTCGTCGGCGGTGTCCAACGCTTCTTCAGCGCCATTGACCGCAGCCATTTTCAGCACGATATACGCCTGGACGTTATTGGCCGGTACGCCTTCGCCGTGGAAGAACATGGTGCCGAGTTTGAATTGCGCCTGAGCATGGCCTTGCAGCGAGGCCTTTTCGAAGTAGCCCAGGGCTTTTTTGAGGTCGCGCGGCGTATTTTTGCCGTCGTAGTAGAACTCACCCAACTCGTATTGCGCTTGCGCATCCCCTTCATCCGACGCTTTCTGGCAGGCGGCGAGAGCCTGCGCCAAGTCTTGCGGCTGAGTATTGAGGGTGCAACGACCCATCGCTGGGATTAACAACGAGTTGCCGCCTGCTTGTGCGAGCGCGAGCAGGGGCTGAAGGAGCAACAGGCAGCCCAATGCAAGGGCGCGGCCGGTGCGGTTCATGGGAATCGACTTACCTCTGAAGGGCGCGCGGACCCGTCGAGGGATCCAATAAGCGCGCATTATGAAATAAGCAGGGCCAACCTTACAAAGTCTTTACTCGTTTTTCTGCTGCGCGGGGAATATATCGCCCACTTTGCTGGGGATTTTGAGCAGAAGCGTAGGAATAAGGGCGGGAATGCAGGTGAAAGCTGACGCTGGCAACCGCCAACGTCAGCGGCACAGCGTTATTTCAATGCAGCAAATGCACGTTCGGCGGCATCCAGCGTCAGTTTCAGCTCGGTTTCGCCGTGGGCGATCGAGGTGAAGCCGGCTTCGAAGGCGCTCGGCGCCAGGTACACGCCGCCTTCGAGCATCAGGTGGAAGAAGCGCCCGAACAGGGCGGCGTCGCTGGCCATCACGTCATCGAAGGTCACGATGTCGTCGGCGCCGCTGAAGTACAGACCGAACATGCCGCCGGCCTGTGTGGTCACGAACGGAATACCCGCCGCATCGGCGCGCTGTTGCAGGCCATCGAGCAGGCGACTGGTGTAGGCCGTCAACTCTGCGTGGAAGCCGGGACGGCTGATCAGGCGCAGGGTCGTCAGGCCCGCAGCCATGGCCAGCGGGTTACCCGACAAGGTGCCCGCCTGATAGACCGGACCCAATGGTGCGATGTGCGACATGATTTCGCGCTTGCCGCCGAAGCAGCCAACCGGCATGCCGCCACCGATGATTTTGCCGAAGGTGGTCAGGTCTGGCGTCACGCCGTAGTGGGCTTGTGCGCCACCAAGGGCGACACGGAAACCAGTCATCACTTCGTCGAAAATCAGCACCACGCCATGCTTGTCGCACAGGGTGCGAAGGCCTTCGAGGAAACCTGGCGCCGGCGGTACGCAGTTCATGTTGCCGGCCACGGGCTCGACGATGATGCACGCCACGTCCTGGCCGACTTCGGCGAGCATGGTTTCGACGGCGTCGATGTCGTTGAACGGCAGGGTCAGGGTGTGTTTGGCGAAGGCCGCCGGCACACCGGCCGAGCTCGGCACGCCTTGGGTCAGGGCGCCGGAGCCGGCCTTGACCAGCAGGCTGTCGGAGTGACCGTGGTAGCAGCCTTCGAACTTGATGATGCTGTCGCGGCCGGTGAAACCACGGGCCAGACGGATAGCGCTCATGGTGGCTTCGGTGCCGGAGCTGACCATGCGCACCATTTCCATCGACGGCACGATCGAGCAGACCAGATCAGCCATCTGGGTTTCCATCTCGGTCGGCGCGCCGTAGGACAGTCCGTGCTCAAGCTGTTTGCGCACGGCGTCCAGCACATCCGGGTGGCTGTGGCCGAGAATCATCGGCCCCCAGGAACCGACGTAATCCACATAACGCTTGTTGTCTTCGTCGGTGACGTAGGCGCCTTCGGCGTGCTTGAAGAACAACGGCGTGCCGCCAACGCTTTTGAACGCGCGAACAGGCGAGTTCACGCCACCGGGAATGTGTTTCTGGGCATTGGCAAACAGCGTTTCGGAACGAGACATGATCGGGCTCTCAAATCAGATTTTTAAGCTACTTAAATAGAAAGCAGGGCGTTGAATGCGCGGGCCCGGCGTGTCACTTCAGCCGTGCTCTCGGCGCCAAACAAGCCATGGACCACCGCCAGCAGATCGACCCCGTGGGCCACCAGTGGCGCGGCGTTCTCCAGGGTGATGCCGCCAATCGCGCAGATCGGCAGGTGCAGTTTGCTGCGGGCCTGGTCGAGCAATTCGAGGCTGCAAGTCGGTGCGCCGGGTTTGGTGTTGGAGTTGAAGAAACGACCGAAGGCGACGTAACTGGCGCCTTCCTTCGCTGCTTGCTCGGCGAGTTCGAGTTGCGCGTGGCAGGTCGAACCGATGATTGCCTGGCGACCGAGCAGTGCCCGAACCGGCATCAGCGGGCCGTCGGTCTGTCCCAGGTGCACGCCGACGTTCAGGCGTGCAGCGAGTTCGGCATCGTCGTTGATGATCAACTGGGTCTTGTAGCGTTCGCACAGATCGCGCAAGGCTTCGGCCTCGCGCAGACGGCGGGCCTCGTCGCTGCTCTTGTCGCGGTATTGCAGCAGGGTGACGCCGCCTTCCAGCGCCGCCTCCACGTACGAAAGAAATTTACCTGCCAACAGTTGGCTATCGGTAATGGCGTACAGGCCACGTAGCTTCATCGGGCAATCCTTTTTGCTTTACGCATGGACAGTTACGAACAGAAATCCAGCGGCAGGCGGCGCGGCACGAACTGGCCTTTGCCCAACTGCTCCGCATCACGCAGGGTGCGCCACGTGTAGTTAAGCGCGGTCTGCACGGCACTGGCGAGATTTTCACCGAGGGCCAGACGACCGGCCAGCGCACTGGCCAACGTGCAACCGGAGCCGTGATAACTGCCGGGCAAGCGCTGGCAGGTGAAGGTTTCGCGGTGACCGTCGCGGCTGTACAGGCGATTGTGGATTTCGTGTTCATCGCCATGGCCGCCGGTGATCAGCAGGTGTTTGACGAATGGCAGGAGTTTTTCGGCGCACTCGTCCGCGGTGCCTTCGGGCAGTTCGGCGAGGATGCGGGCTTCGGGAAGGTTTGGGGTGGCGATGATCGACAGGGGCAGCAGGCGCTCGCGCATGGCGTAGCCGACTTCGTCCTTGCCCAGGCGTCCGCCGCCACCGGCACGCAGCACCGGGTCGCAGACCACCGGCAAATGCGGGTGCGCCGACAACAGTTCGACCACGGTGTCGACCATTTCCAGGGAACCGAGCATGCCCAGTTTCACCGCCGCGACCGTCGAGTCGTTGAGCACGGCATTGGCCTGGGCCAACACCCACTCACGGTCGAGGACGCGGAAGTCAGTGACGTTGACCGTGTCTTGCACGGTCAGGGCGGTGACGGCCGGGGCCGCATGACAACCCTGAGCGAGCAGGGCTTCGATATCTGCCTGCAAGCCGGCGCCACCACTTGGGTCGTGGCCGGAGAGACAGAGGACAACGGGGCGAGAGCTGTAGATATTCATGGTGCGCGAGCTTACCACCAAACATCTTTTTTCGGGTGCCGACCCATTGGCCTTGTGACGAGAAAATGCGTGCGCCTTCAGGCCATTGTCACAATCTGACCGGCGAAACAGCTCTATCTCAATACATCGAGCTGGAACGCCCGTGCTAGAGCCTTTGTAGGAAAAATTTCAATGGTGTTCAATGGCCACCAACGGCTATGCTAGAGTGGATCCAAACCAATAACAGGTAATACCGGTTTTACGTCTACTCAAAAGGAATGAGGGGCTTCCTGAGATAACCGGACAGGCCACGCTGGGGCTTAAATGCGCTATTTGCTGATGTTGCTGTTGTGCTTGCCCCTCATGGCGAGTGCAGTCGAATTCGACGAATTCACTCAAAGCCTTCCCTTGGGCCGAACCTTGCAAGTGTTCGAAGACGCGGGCGGTCAGGCGACCATCGCCGATGTCCGTGCACAAGCCGCGGCCGGAAACTTCAAAACCCACGACAAAGCCACCCTCAACGCCGGTTACTCGCGTTCAGTGTTCTGGCTGAAAATCGACCTGCATTACCGCCCGACCAACCCTGCGGCTCAACGCACCTGGTTGCTGGAACTGGCCTATCCACCCCTTGATCACCTTGATCTCTATTTGCCCGATGCGGCCGGTGGCTATCAACTGGCACGTCAGACCGGCGATGCCTTGCCGTTCGACAGTCGCGAAATTCGCCAGAACAACTATTTGTTCGATCTGAACTTCACCCCTGATCAAGCGCAAACCCTGTACCTGCGCCTGCAGAGTGAAGGATCGATCCAGGCGCCGGTCACCCTGTGGTCGAGCACTGCCTACCTGGAAGAGCAACCGATCCGACTCTATGTGCTGGGGCTGATCTACGGCGTGTTGCTGGGGATGCTGGTGTACAACCTGTTCATCTATCTCAGCGTGCGCGATACCAGCTACCTCTATTACATCTTCTATATCGCCTCGTTCGGCTTGTATCAGCTGTCAGTGAATGGCGCGGCGGTGGAATATTTCTGGCCGAACAATCCCTGGTGGGCGAACGCAGCGACGCCGTTTTTCATCGGTTGCGCAGGCCTGTTCGGCAGCCAGTTCGCCCGCGGCTTCTTGCAGACGGCGACCCACAGTCGTTGGCTCGACCGCTTGCTGCTGGCGTTGATTGCGTTTAGCGCGGTGGTGGTCGGGTTGTCGTTGATGACCAGTTACGCCCTGGCCCTGCGCCTGGCGACGGCGCTGGCACTGATCTTCACTGTAGTGATTTTTGCCGCGGGGATTTTCGCCTGGCTGCGTGGCCTGCGAGTGGCGCGTTATTTCATTATTGCCTGGTCGGCGTTTTTACTCGGCGGCATCGTCAACACCCTGATGGTGCTGGGTTACCTGCCAAACGTGTTCCTGACCATGTATTCCAGCCAGATCGGCTCGGCGATAGAGGTGGCGCTGTTGTCCCTGGCGCTGGCCGATCGCATTAATGCCATGCGCGAGCAACAGGCGCAGACCCTGTTCGATGCCGGTCAAACGCTTGAAGTGCTGAACCAGCAACTGGCTCGCAGTAACAAGCTCAAAGACGAATTCCTCGCCACCCTGACCCACGAACTGCGCACGCCCATGAACGGTGTGATCGGTTCGCTTGAGCTGATGCAGACCGTCGAGATGGACCCGGAGCTGGAGCAATATCAGCAAACGGCCGCCGGTTCCGCGCGAGACATGATGCGCATGGTCAACGGCATCCTCACCCTGACCGAGTTGCAGGCCGGCAAACTCAAGACCTATCCGGCCGTTTTCAGTTTGCGCGGGGTGGTCGAGGCTTTGCGCCTGCAGTTCGAGGGCAACGCGTTGAGCAAGTCGCTGGACTTCAAGGTCGAGGTCACGCCGGGGCTGCCGGATCGCTTGCACGGCGACAGCGACAAGTTGGCGCAATGCCTGGAATGCTTGCTGGATAACGCGATCAAGTTCACGCGGATCGGCGGACTGGCGCTGCGGGTGACGGGCAAACCCGTGGCGCCCGACCGACTGGCGCTGTCCTTTGCGGTGATCGACACCGGCATCGGCTTCACCGATCTGGGGGAGGCGACGCTGTATCAGCGGTTCTTCCAGCTCGATGGCTCGATGACCCGTGAATACGGCGGTCTGGGCGTTGGCCTGGCAATCTGTCGGCAACTGGTCGAATTGCTCGGTGGAAAACTGACTCACCGCTCCGAACCTGGTCGTGGCAGCCGCTTCCAGCTCGACGTCGAGTTCGAGCTGCCCGTGGTGGAGCGGCCGTCAGTGCCCTTGATGACCCGGGAATTTCCTCGCCTGCGGCTGCCTCAGGACTGCACTGTCCTACTGGTTGATGACAACAGCATCAATCAGTTGGTGATGCGCGGCATGTTGCTCAAGCTGGGCTTCCGGGTGCGCACCGCCGACAACGGGGCTGCCGCGATCGATCACTTGCAGCGCGAAACCTTCGATGCGGTATTGCTCGATTGCCAGCTTCCATCTCTGGGTGGCACGTCCCTCTGTTGCCAGATCCGCGCGTTGCCGGGCTGCGCCGAACTGCCGGTATTCGTGATTGCCATGAGTATTGATCGGGAACGCTGCCCGACCGGTGCCTTGATCGATTACCTGAGCAAACCGGTGAAATTCGAGGACCTGCAGGCAGCGCTCTATCGCCGGGTGCTGTGTCCAAGACAAGGCGAAAGCGCCGACAGTTAGGCAGATATGACACTTTGTTCAGCCGGGGGGCGGTGCTTAACTGAAGTCCCTTGGCTGACCAAAGGAGCCTCGTCATGAACCTGCATCAGTTCGCCGAAACCCACGAAGTCACCAATCAGCCACCGTCGCTGGACGGCGCCAACCTGTATCGCATCGACCTGCCGTTGCAGGAGTGGTCGCGGCGTTTCGGGGCCGGGTGGGCCGAGTCGCGGATCGACGCTTACGGCGCACTGGCCGGCGGGCCGCTGATGGAAGCCGGGTTCCTGGCCAATCAGAACAAGCCGGTTTTCAGCAGCCATGACCGTTACGGCCATCGCATCGACCTGGTGGAATTTCACCCGGCGTATCACGAGTTGATGCGCACCGCGGTCGAGCACGGTCTGACCTCGTTGCCTTGGGCGCATCCGCAGTCCGGCGCCCACGTCGCCCGCGCCTCCATGACCTACCTGCACAGCCAGGCCGAAGCCGGTAGTGGTTGCCCGCTGACCATGACCTTCGCCAGCGTCCCGGCGATGCGCCTGCAAGCGGATCTGGCAGAGCAATGGCTGCCGAAAATCCTCTCTACCGAATACGACCCGCGCAACGTCGGCATGGCCCACAAGGCCGGGGTCACCATCGGCATGGCGATGACCGAGAAACAGGGCGGCACCGACGTGCGGGCCAACACCACCAAGGCTTTTCCGGTCGGTGCCAGTGGTCCGGGCCAGGCGTATGAGCTGGTGGGCCACAAATGGTTCTGTTCGGCACCGATGTGCGATGCCTTCCTCACCCTGGCCCAGACTGACAAGGGTTTGACCTGCTTCCTGCTGCCGCGCCATCGCCCGGACGACACGCGCAATCAGTTCTACATACAGCGCCTGAAGAACAAACTCGGCAATTGCTCCAACGCTTCCAGCGAAGTGGAGTTCCGTGGTGCGCTGGCGTGGATGGTCGGCGAGGAGGGACGGGGCGTTCCGACCATCATTGAAATGGTCGCCATGACCCGCTTCGATTGCATGGTCGGTTCCAGTTCGCTGATGCGCCAGGCCCTGACCCAAGCGAGCCACCACTGCGCTCACCGCAAGGTCGGTGGCAAATTGCTCAGCGAACAACCCTTGATGCAAAACGTACTGGCCGACCTGGCCCTGGAAAGCGAAGCCGCCCTGGCCTTGAGCCTGCGCATGGGCCGGGCGCTGGATCATCTGGATGATGAGCATGAAGCCAAATTCGCCCGGCTGGTCACGGCGGTGGGCAAGTACTGGATCTGCAAACGCGCGCCCGGAATGATCAACGAAGCTGCCGAATGCATGGGCGGCGCCGGTTATGTCGAAGACAGCATCCTGCCGCGGTTGTACCGTGAGGCGCCGGTCAATTCGACGTGGGAAGGTTCCGGCAACGTGCAATGCCTCGACGTACTGCGAGCGTTGTCGAAGGAGCCGGGTGTGCTCGACGTACTGTTCAGCGAGTTGGGCGATGGTCATGGCGACAAGCGCCTGGCCGCACACATCACTCAATTGCAGGCAGCGTTCAAAGACACCAGCGACATTCAATACCGCGCCCGCCAGCTCACCGAAGACATCGCCTTGGGCCTTCAGGCCAAGCTGTTGCTGGAGGCCGGCAACGGCGCCGTCAGTGATGCCTTCATCGCCAGCCGCCTGGGTTCGGCCGGTCGGGTGTATGGCGCGTTGCCACGTGGGCTGGATGTGGAAGCGATTGTCGCCCGCTCAACTCCGCTTTTGTGAACGACACAAAACCCCTGTGGGAGCGAGCTTGCTCGCGATAGCGGCATAACAGTCGACATCTCTGTCGACTGTTAGTCAGTCATCGCGAGCAAGCTCGCTCCCACATTTGATCTGCGGTGGACTTGGCATTTGTGTAGCAACCGCTGTTCCCGTGAAGCGACGATACAGGCAAGATGAAGGCCTGCAAGTCAGAACACAGGATGCTGATCGTGACCGAAGCTTTTATTGTCGTTCAAACCGCCGAGCAAGCCGTGGACCGGCTTGCGCTCTTGCACAATCGTGCAACCACCGCGCTGAACCAGGCGCTCAAGCGATACCTCAAGGATCGAGTCGAACCGGACGCCGAACAGCGTGCGATGTTTCGTTATCCCGAACTGCGTCTGACCTACCTTTGCCAGGGCGAAGTCCCACAGACCACTCGGGCCTACGCCAAGGTTCAACTGCCGGGGACTTACAGCGTCACCGTCACTCATCCCGCTGCCTTCCGTAAATACCTGCTGGAACAGCTGGTGCCGTTGATGCACGACTTCACCGTGACGGTGGAAGTGGGCATCAGCCAGCAGAATATTCCTTATCCGTACGTGGTTGAGCAGGGCGAAGAACTGGCCGGCTCCGGCGTCACCGCTGCCACGCTGGCGCGAGTGTTCCCGAGTACGGATTTGTCTGCCGCGACCGATGGCATCGCCGACGGTTTGTACGATTGGGAAAATACCGACCCGCTGCCGCTGGCCTTGTTCGACGCCGCGCGGGTGGATTTCTCCCTGCGCCGCCTGGTGCATTACACCGGCAGCGACTGGCGTCATGTGCAACCGTGGATTCTGCTGACCAACTATCACCGTTACGTCGACCAGTTCATCGTTCATGGCCTGGAACAGTTGCGCAGCGATCCGCGTTTCGTGCGCATGGTCTTGCCGGGCAACGTGATCATTGAAAAGAGCATGGACCACGGCGAAGCCTCGGCGATTGCCGCCGGTGTGGTTTGGCACCGCTATCAGATGCCGGCCTATCACCTGATCGCCAGCGACGGCCACGGCGTGACCCTGGTGAACATTGGCGTCGGCCCGTCCAACGCCAAGAACATCACCGACCACCTGGCGGTGCTACGTCCGCATTGCTGGCTGATGATCGGCCACTGTGGCGGTTTGCGTCAGTCGCAGACCATTGGCGATTACGTGCTGGCGCACGCTTACATGCGCCGCGACGGGATTCTCGATCGGGTCGTGCCGCCGAATATTCCGATTCCGGCGCTGGCCGAAGTGCAGATGGCGTTGCAGCAAGCGGCGGCCAATATCACCGGTGAGAAGGGCGACGAACTGAAAAAACGCCTGCGTACCGGCACCGTGCTGACCTACGACGACCGTAACTGGGAACTGCGCTGGGCTCAGGAACGTCCGCTGATCAACCTGTCTCGCGCCGTGGCGGTGGACATGGAAAGCGGCACCATCGCGGCGCAAGGTTATCGCCTGCGGGTTCCGTACGGCACGTTGCTCTGTGTTTCGGACAAACCGTTGCACAGCGAAATCAAGTTGCCGGGTTCGGCCAACGCCTTCTATGAGCGTGCGGTCAGCCAGCACTTGAAGATCGGGATCGAGGCGGTGGATCTGTTGCGCACCGAACTCAACTCGCTGCACTCGCGTAAACTGCGCAGCTTCGACGAGCCGCCGTTCCGCTAACGGTTTGTCGTGGTCATTTGGCAGTCAGGGCAGGGCGTGCCATCGATTATTTCCACTGCCGCGCCGGGTCTGCTGTTGCGCAGGGCAAGGCGCGAGGAGCGTTGTTTGGTCATTCCAAATAAGCTCCGAGCAACGCAGCCCTGCGCAACAGCAGGCCCGGCCCTTCGGGTTGTGCCTTAAAGCGGGCCAGGCTGCGTTGCAGGCCTTGGAAAGGGAGCGACCATTCCCAGCGGCCTGCGCCTTGCCTGGCCCGCTTTAAGGCGACAACGCGACGGTGGAAATAATCGATGGCACGCCCTAGCATTAGCAGCCCTGACCGTTAGATGTTCCTTTTCCCATGTCTCGTCCTCAACGTCCCGTTTCCCGCCGCCCTGGCGTGAAGCCTGCGCCATCGTCCTCAGCCCCGCGCCGTGTCGCCAAAGCGCCGCCGGCCGAGCCGAAGCTGATTCTGTTCAACAAGCCTTTTGATGTGCTGACGCAATTCAGCGACGGCGAAGGGCGGGCGACACTCAAGGATTACATCGAGATTCCTGGGATTTACCCGGCAGGACGGCTGGACCGCGACAGCGAAGGTTTGCTGCTGCTGACCAACGACGGCCAGCTTCAGGCGCGGATCGCCGACCCTAAACACAAACTGGCGAAGACCTATTGGGTGCAGGTGGAAGGCGAGCCGAGTGCTGAGCAATTGCAGCGATTGCGCGATGGCGTCGAACTGAATGACGGCATGACGCTACCGGCTGAAGCGCGACAGCTTGAAGAACCTGAACTGTGGCCACGCAACCCGCCGGTGCGCTTTCGCAAAAGTGTGCCGACCAGTTGGCTGGAGCTGGTGATTCGCGAAGGGCGTAACCGTCAGGTGCGGCGCATGACCGCAGCGGTCGGCTTGCCGACGTTGCGTCTGGTGCGGGTCAAAATCGGCGACTGGTCGATCGAAGGGCTCGATCAGGGCCAGTGGAAGGAAGTGCCGGCGCGTTTATAACGTGCCGGATTCGATCAGGCCGATGACCACACTTTTGATCACGAACGCGGCCACGCCCAGGCCGAGTACGAAGAACAGGATGAACGAGCCAAAGCGGCCGGCCTTGGATTTCTTCGCCAGATCCCAGACGATGAAACCCATGAAAATGATCAGGATGCTGACCAGTCCGGTCATCATCCACTCTTCGAGTACTGCAGGATCCATCAGGCATCTCCAGCGCGGGCGGGGCTAAAAGGCGCTGGAGTATACGTCATGGGCGATTGGCGAAGTATTGACCTGCGGCAGCGTGTCGCAGCTATTCGTCGCCCGGCCCTACCCTTGTAGGCGCTGTGTAGGAGCTGTCGAGTGAAACGAGGCTGCGATCTTTTGATGTTGTTTTTAAAGAGCAAGATCAAAAGATCGCAGCCTCGTTTCACTCGACAGCTCCTACCAGAAGCGGGTCTCAGCTGCGCAAGTGAGTGAGGGGCAGTTCAGTGCTGTTGAGCACCTGATTCAACACAAAACTCGACCGCACACTCGTCACCCCTTCAATCCGGGTGAGGTGTCCCAGCAGCAATTTCTGATAATGATCCATGTCCGGCACGACGACCTTGAGCTGATAGTCGGCATCCATCCCGGTCACCAGGCTGCATTCCAGCACCTGCGGCAACGTACGAATCGCCGCTTCGAAGTTCTCGAACCGCTCTGGCGTATGCCGGTCCATGCCGATCAATACGTAAGCCGTCAGGCTCAAACCGAGCATCTTGCGGTCCAGCAGGGCCACCTGGCGGGAGATGTAACCGTCGTCTTCCAGTTGCTTGACCCGGCGCGAGCAAGGCGAAGGCGACAGGCCGATGCGTTCGGCCAACTCCTGATTGGAGATGCGCGCGTCACGCTGCAATTCCGCCAAAATGCTCAGGTCGTATCGGTCGAGTTTGCTCATCAATCAGGCCTTTGTCATAACTATTGCGGTGGATTATCTATCCAGGGTTAAAAATTGCGCAAGTGATGTTTATTTGAGCAATCTTCGCAATCCTCTGCCGGCGCCGCGAGCCTATTCTTATCACCAGAATCACTGCTCGGACAAACAGTCCAGTGCGGCTCGCCCAATCAGGCCAGCTGCGGTCGCCACCCCCACCGGGGATGAGTCGGCCCCCGAGCTACACACTGTCCAGAAGACGGCGTGAGGTGAGCCGACGTCATAAGCGTCGAGCACGGACGAAGTTCTCTAAAGGGAGGCCGACGGGTCTCCCTTTTCTTTTGCCCGGAATTTGACGACGGCGCTCAATAAATAAGTTTCGCGACTGATAACCTGTTGCAGAACCGGCCGGTGCTTTCCCAGTCTTACGTACAGGCCCTAACCCGCAGTGAGGAAAAGCATGAAGTCGCGCATCTGGCGTTTGGCCGGTGTTGGTTTGCTGTGTATCAGTGTCACTGCGCAATCGCTGGCCGATGAGCCGCAAACCCGTGGCCCCGATGGCGGTCAACACGGGTCGGATGGCCACCAGGGAAACAATCAGGGCCATGGCGGAAATAATCAGCCGCGCCCGCAGAACAATCCGCAGCAGAATAACCAGCCGCGTGCGCAGAATAACGAAATCATTCGTGGCGACAACAGTCGTCAGTTCGAGCACAACGACCAGAATCAGAACAACGGCCAGTGGCAGAACCAGTCCCGGCCGCAGCACGATTACAACAATCCGGTTCGCTCGCCGCCCCCACCTCCGCAGTTGCCAGCCAATGACCTGCCGATTCAGGGCCGGCCCGATACCGTGCGCCAGACCCAGCAGCCGCAGCGTGGTTACTATCAGGACGTGCCGCGGCGCAACGATAACAACCAGCATTGGCAGAACAACGGTCCGCGTCCCGATGACCATCGCTGGGCCGGTCGCCCGGATGGGCACGGCAATGGCTGGGGTCCCGGCCCGCAGTACCGTCCCGGTCATGTGATCGATCGCTTCCCGGACCGTGATTACCGTGTGCCGTACCGTGGCCAGGATTACTTCTACTCCGGCGGCTACTGGTACCGCCCACAAGGCCCGCGTTATGTGGTGGTACAGCCGCCACGCGGGATTCGTGTCAGCTACTTGCCCGATTACGCGCGTGAAATGTGGATCGGTGGCGCGCTGTTGTTCCTGGCGGCCGGTTCTTATTACGCCTATCAGGAAAGCACTCAGGATTACGTCGTGGTCGAGCCGCCCGTGCAACCGCAGCCGCAACCGGTCAGCAATGGTTATGACGTGGTGGCTTATCCGGCCAACGGTCAGTCGCCAGAGCAGGTCAATCAGGACGGTTACGAGTGCTATCAATACGCGGTGCAGCAGAGTGGCTTCGATCCGCGAACGGCCACCTACCAGCCGGACCCGTCGGTGGTACAAGCCTACCGACAGGCCCAGGGCAACTGCCTGAGCAGTCGCGGCTATCAGGTTTCTTTCTGAGACTTGCCTGCCAGCACCACTTCCTGCGGGTCGGCGTGCACCAGCACTTCGGCTCGCGGGTACGCGGCATGAATGGCATCGGCGGCTTGGTCGCTGATGCCGTGAGCGACTGACAGGGTCAAATCCCCCGGCAATTCCAGGTGCAACTGCACGAACCACTGGTTGCCGGAAATTCGTGTGCGCAGGTCGTGCGCCCCCAATACTCCCGGTACGCTGCAGGCCAGTTCGAGCATGTGCTGGCTGACGTCTGACGGCAGTTCTTCATCCATCAGCACTGTAAAGCTTTCCCGGGCGATATGAATCGCGCTCCAGAGAATGTAGACGGCAATCCCCAAACCGAACCAAGGGTCGACCTGATGCCAGCCAAACCCGGCGAGCACCAGCGCCACCAGAATGCTGCCGTTGAGCAGCAGGTCCGAACGGTAATGCAAGGAATCGGCGCGCACCGCGTTGGAACCGGTCGCCTTGACGACCCGATGTTGCAACATCAGCAGGGCCAGGGTCAGCACCAGGGAAAACACAATCACCCCGATACTGATCCACGGCGCCCCCACCGGTTCCGGGTGTTTCAGTCGATCGATCGCCTGCAAGGCAATCAGCACCGCACTGCCGCCAATGAACAACGCCTGAGCCATGCCCGCCAGCGACTCGGCTTTGCCATGGCCGTAACGGTGATCATCGTCGGCCGGGCGCAAGGCGTAATGCACCGCGAGCAGGTTGAGCAGCGAGGTGACGCCGTCGAGGGCCGAGTCGGTCAGCCCGGCGAGCATGCTCACCGAACCGCTCAACCACCAGGCGATGGCTTTGGCGACGATCAGCGTGCACGCCACCGCCACCGAGGCACGGGTCGCCAGCCGCAGCAGGCGGGCATGTTCGGAGCTTGCGATCATAGGTGCTGTCGTTCCTTCTTATGCACGGATTACGCGGCGGGTTGCAGGCCGAACATGGCCAGTTGCTGGGCGCTGCCCTTGTGCTGGATCAGGCGCGGGTCATCCAGCGGGAAGCTGCGGCCCAGTTCGGTTTCGAGAATAGTCTGCAACTTGTGGTTATCGACCTTGCCGTCGGCGCCGATGGCTTCCTTGAGTTTTTCCGGGGCCACCTGGGCGGTCTTGCCGGGCTCGAAGTAAATCGCGCCGGTGGCGAAGTCCACGGCGAACGCGATCAGGCCGGGAATGATGTAGAACAGCAAGCCCACGGCATCCAGCGCGGCGATGGCCGGGTCGATCTTGCCGTCAATCTGACCGCGACGGTCAGGGTAGAAAATCGATCCGCAAGCGGTCACCTGGGTCAGCAACGTCGCGACCAATACACCGCCAATCAAACGAAAGGGAACACGCATATGAAATCTCCTGAGTCATCTGGAAAACGAAGCGTCGTCGATATGAATTAGGACAGCAACGAGCGACAAGCAGTTCGCCGTTATACTCGGCCCTCTGTTTGGGAGCCAGCATGATTTCTTTGCCGATTGATGAAGTTTTACCCGCCCTGCGTGAAGCCTTGGCTACACGCCACGAAGCCGTGCTCGAAGCACCGCCCGGCGCCGGTAAAACCACCCGCGTGCCGTTGGCCTTGCTCAACGAGCCCTGGTTGGCCGGGCAGACCATTCTGATGCTCGAACCGCGCCGTTTGGCCGCGCGGGCAGCAGCGGAGCGTCTGGCCAGTGAGCTGGGCGAGAGGGTCGGCGAAACCGTCGGCTATCGCATTCGTCTCGACAGCAAAGTCGGCCCCAAAACCCGTATCGAAGTGGTCACCGAAGGGATTCTGACCCGACGCTTGCAGGACGACCCGGCGCTCGAAGGCGTAGGTTTGCTGATCTTCGACGAATTCCACGAGCGCAGCCTCGACGCCGATCTGGCGCTGGCCTTGAGCCTGAATGGCCGCGAGCTGTTTCGTGACGATCAACCGCTGAAAATCCTGTTGATGTCGGCAACGCTGGAAGGCGAACGCCTGGCCGGGTTGCTCGATGATGCGCCGATCCTGCGCAGCGAAGGCCGCATGTACCCGGTGGCGATGCGCTGGGGCCGACCGTTCCAACCGGGTGAATTCATCGAGCCGCGTCTGGTGCAGACCATTCTCGAAGCCTTGAATGATGAAACAGGCAGTGTGCTGGTGTTCCTGCCGGGGCAGGCGGAAATCCGTCGGGTGCATCAACAACTCGCCGATGCACTGGGTGAGAGCACACAGGTTCTGCTCTGCCCATTGCACGGTGAACTGGACCTCGCCGCCCAGCGCGCCGCGATCGATCCGGCCCCCGCCGGCAAACGCAAAGTGGTGCTGGCGACCAACATCGCCGAGACCAGCCTGACCATCAACGGCGTGCGTGTGGTAATCGATGCCGGGTTGGCGCGGGTGCCGCGTTTCGATCCGGGCAGTGGCATGGCCCGCCTCGATACTCAACGTATTTCCAAAGCCAGCGCCACTCAGCGCGCGGGCCGGGCAGGGCGGCTGGAACCGGGCGTGTGTTATCGGTTGTGGTCGCAAGACCAGCACGAGCAACTGGCGGCCTATGCCAGTGCGGAAATTCTCTCGGCGGACCTTGCCGGATTAGCGTTGCAACTCGGTCGTTGGGGCGTGACACCGGGGCAATTGGTGTGGCTCGACGTGCCGCCCGCGGCCGCTTATGCACAGGCTCAGGACTTGCTTGATCGCCTGGGCGCATTGGACGGCGAAGCGCTGACCCGTCACGGCCAGGCGATGGCCGAACTGCCAGCGCATCCGCGTATCGCGCATTTGCTGTTGCGCGGTCAGGCGCTCGGCTTGGCCGACATGGCCTGCGATGTCGCGGCCTTGCTCGGCGAGCGAGATATTTTGCGTGGCGCCGGGGCGGATCTGCACAGCCGATTGGTGCTGTTGTCCGGTGAAGAACGGGCCGCACGCGGCGCTCAGGGTGGCGTGCAACGTGCCCGGCAACTGGCGCGGCAATACCGCGGCTATCTGCGGGGCAAGGCGTCGGAACCGGTCAGCGATCCGGATCATCCGCGCTGGCTCGGCGCACTGCTGGCGTTGGCCTATCCCGACCGCGTTGCCCAGCAGCGTCGTGCCGGTGGCGCGGAGTATCGCCTGGCCAACGGTCGCGCAGCGCTTTTCGCCGAAGCCGACAGTTTGATGAAGCAACCGTGGCTGGTGATCGCCGATCTCGGCAGTCGTCAGGGCCAGCGTGAAGAACGCATTTATCTGGCGGCGGATTTCGATCCGGCGCTGTTCGATTCAGTGTTGGCCGAACAGGTGCGCTACGTCGATCAACTGGATTGGGACGAGCGCGAAGGCGTGTTGCGCGCCGAGCGGCAGCGTAAGGTTGGTGAATTGATCCTCAGCCGCGAGCCGTTGACCGGACTCGATGAGACCGCCCGCAGTCAGGCGCTGGTGAACCTGGTACGCCGCAAAGGTCTGGAGCTGTTGCCCTGGACTCCAGAGCTGCGTCAGTGGCAAGCGCGAGTGGCGTTGCTGCGACAGCTGGACCTCAGCAGTAAAGATCAGAGTGAATGGCCGGATGTCAGCGATGCTGCATTGCTCAAAAGTCTCGAACACTGGTTGATGCCGTATCTGGGCAAAGTTTCGCGGCTCAGTCACTTCGGTAATCTGGACTTGTCGAGCATCGTCCATAACCTGTTGCCGTGGCCACTGCCGCAACGGCTCGATGAGCTGGCGCCGCATCATTTGAGCGTGCCATCGGGTTCATCGATTCGTCTGGATTACAGCGAGCAGCCGCCGATTCTGGCGGTGCGGTTGCAGGAGCTGTTCGGCCTGGCCGAAACCCCGCGGATTGCCGGTGGCCGGCAGGTGGTCAAACTGCATTTGCTGTCCCCGGCGCGGCGACCGGTGCAGGTGACCCAGGATCTGGCGAACTTCTGGCGCAGCACGTATGCCGAGGTGAAGAAGGATTTGAAGGGGCGGTATCCGAAGCACTACTGGCCGGATGACCCGCTGGTGGCCGAGGCGACCGCTCGAATCAAACCCCGTAAAAGCTGAAGATCTTTTGACGTTGATGTTCAAGAGGCGGCTTTCGCGGTCAATTGTTCCCGGCAATAGTCGGCAAACAACTGCGCCGGTTTGGTCAGTTGCCCGCGCTTGAGCCACGCCGCCACCAGCCCTGAGCCGGTGATGTCTTCGACGATGTCCACGCACACCACTTTCTGGCCGTCATAGGTGCATTCCGAATGCGGCCGGGTGACCAGGATCGAGAAGCCGAACCCTTGCCCGACCATGCCCCGGACCATCTCGATCGACGGTGAGCTGAAGGCAATGTTCGGCGTCAGTCCCAACTCTTCGAACAGGCTGACGAAGTAGGTCCTGCTCGGTTGCACGTCCAGCAAAATCATCGGCTCCAGGCACAGGTCACGCAGCGACACTTGTTTCAGCTGAGCAAAGCGATGATCCGCCGGCAGCAGCGCATAAGGTCGCTGCGCCGGCATCAAGGGTTCGGTCTGGATAGTGGCGTCGAGGTCGTGTTCATACAGGATCGCCAGGTCGAAGGTGCCCGAGGTCAGGCCTTGCACCAACTCTTGCTGTTCGCCGTCGCGGATACGGATTTTTACCCCCGGATACAGCGCCGAGAACCCGGCAATCAACTGCGGCAGGTACAGCGGCGCGACCGTTTCGAAGCAACCGATATCGATTTGCCCGGCCACCACGTCGTTGTCGGCGAGGGCGTTCTGTTCGAACTCCTTGGCCATGCGCAACAGTTCCTGTGCCTTGCGGTAGAAGCGTGCGCCGCTGGGGGTCAAGGACACGCCCTGGGCGTGATGACGGATCAGCAGTTGCACGCCGAAGCTGTCTTCCAGGCCTTTGATCGCCGTGGAAATCGCCGGTTGGGCGATGTACAGCTTGCGCGAGGCCTCGGCGACGCTGCCGCATTCGACGGTGGTGATGAAGTACTTCAATTGACGCAGGTTGTAGGCAGCCACGGCAAACCTCGGGGTGGATGATTTCGACATCCAGGCAATTTTCGCGCCGACTGCATCCGTTCTGACGACGGTGTTGTTATGCCTGAACAATAACCACATACCGCGCCAGCGGGGAGATTAGCTGCCCAGTTTTTTCATGGTCTGCGAAGACATTTTTACTATTTTTCCTGGACACAGGCCTGGGCCACCATCCAATCCACAAGAAAGCCCAAGGAGCATCTGAACGTGTTCGAGCTTACATTCTGGCAAAACAAAGCCGCTGCGCTGCAGTTTCCCGATCAAGCCGTGATCGACGGCAAACCCCGCGCGGCGCAGTCGGGGCAGACCTTCGCCGCGATCAACCCCGCCACCGGCCAGTGCCTGGCCAACGTGGTCGCGTGCGGCGATGAAGAGGTGGACGCCGCGGTGCGCAATGCGCGGCAAGTGTTCGAGGCCGGCACCTGGTCGGCGCGTTCGCCGAATGAGCGCAAGCAAGTGCTGTTGCGCTTGGCCGATCTGATCATGACCCACCGTGAAGAACTGGCGCTGCTCGATTCGCTGAACATGGGCAAACCGGTGATGGACGCCTACAACATCGACGTGCCGGGCGCCGCCGGGGTGTTTCGCTGGTACGCCGAAAGCCTCGACAAACTCTATGACCAGATCGCGCCGAGTGCGCAGAACGTGCTGGCGACCATCACCCGCGAAGCGCTGGGCGTGGTCGCTGCCGTGGTGCCATGGAATTTCCCGCTGGACATGGCCGCCTGGAAACTCGCACCTGCGTTGGCGGCGGGTAATTCGGTGATCCTCAAGCCCGCCGAGCAATCACCGTTTTCCGCCTTGCGTCTGGCCGAGCTGGCGCTGGAAGCCGGCCTGCCAGCCGGCGTGTTGAACGTGTTGCCGGGGCTCGGCGAGCAGACCGGCAAAGCCCTCGGTCTGCACCCGGACGTCGATTGCCTGGTGTTCACCGGCTCCACCGAAGTCGGCAAATATTTTATGCAGTATTCCGCGCAATCCAACCTGAAACAGGTGTGGCTGGAGTGCGGCGGCAAGAGCGCCAATCTGGTGTTCGCTGATTGTCAGGACCTTGACCTCGCCGCCGAGAAAGCCGCGTTCGGGATCTTCTTCAATCAAGGTGAAGTCTGCTCGGCCAACTCGCGGTTGTTGGTGCAGCGTTCTATTCATGACGAGTTCGTCGAGCGCCTCAAAGCACACGCCGAACGTTGGCAGCCGGGCGACCCGCTGGACCCGTCGAGCCGCGCCGGGGCGATTGTCGACAGCCGCCAGACCGCACGCATCATGAAGTTCATCCAACAGGCCGAACGCCAAGGCGCAACGAAACTTTGTGGCGGTCGACAGTCGATTTTCAACGGCTCCGACAACTTCATTCAGCCGACGATTTTCACCGGCGTGAGCCGGGACATGCCGCTGTTTCGCGATGAAGTGTTCGGCCCGGTGCTGGCGGTCACGGCGTTCGATGACGAGGCACACGCCTTGCAGCTGGCCAACGACAGCGTCTACGGTTTGGCCGCGTCGCTGTGGACCGACGACCTCAATCGCGCCCACCGCGTGGCGCGGCAATTGCGAGCCGGCACGGTGTCGGTCAACAGTGTCGACGCGCTGGACGTGACCGTGCCTTTCGGCGGCGGAAAGCAATCCGGTTTCGGCCGCGACCTTTCACTGCATTCATTCGATAAATACACCCAGTTGAAGACCACCTGGTTTCAGCTGCGCTCATAACAGCCGCTAATAACAAAACGGAGAACTGGCGATGACCACACCACGTGAAACCCGCGACTACCAGGCCGCCGACGCTGCGCACCACATCCACGCATTCGTCGATCAAAAAGCGCTCAACGATGAAGGGCCTCGGGTGATGGTCCGTGGCGAGCGTCTGCATCTGTGGGACAACGATGGTCGGCGTTACCTCGACGGCATGTCCGGGCTGTGGTGCACCAACCTCGGTTACGGCCGCAAGGATCTGGCTGCTGCGGCGACTCGGCAGCTGGAGCAGTTGCCGTACTACAACATGTTTTTCCACACCACCCACCCGCAGGTGATCGAGCTGTCGGAGCTGCTGTTCAGCCTGTTGCCGGGGCACTACAGCCACGCGATCTACACCAACTCTGGCTCCGAGGCCAACGAGGTGCTGATCCGCACCGTGCGCCGTTACTGGACGATCCTCGGCAAGCCCGAGAAGAAAATCATGATCGGTCGCTGGAACGGTTATCACGGCTCGACGCTGGCGGCGACGGCGCTCGGCGGCATGAAGTTCATGCACGAAATGGGCGGCATGATTCCCGACATCGAACACATCGATGAGCCGTACTTTTTCGCCCACGAGGGCAGCCTGACCCCGGCTGAATTTGGCCTGCGGGCGGCGCAGCAACTCGAAGCGAAGATTCTCGAACTCGGTGCGGACAAGGTCGCCGGGTTCATCGCCGAACCGTTCCAGGGCGCGGGCGGGATGATCTTTCCACCAGAGAGTTACTGGCCGGAAATTCAGCGGATCTGCCGCCAGTACGATGTGCTGTTGTGCGCCGACGAAGTGATCGGTGGCTTCGGTCGGACCGGCGAATGGTTCGCCCACGAGCACTTCGGTTTCGAGCCGGACACGCTGTCGATCGCCAAGGGTTTGACCTCGGGTTACATCCCCATGGGCGGTCTGATTTTGTCGAAGAAAATGGCTCAGGTACTGGTGGAGCAGGGCGGGGTGTTTGCCCACGGCTTGACCTATTCCGGGCACCCGGTGGCGGCGGCGGTGGCCATCGCCAACCTCACGGCATTGCGTGATGAAGGGGTGGTGGCGCGGGTCAAGGATGACATCGGGCCGTACCTGCAACAGTGCTTGCGCGAGGTGTTCGGCAAGCACCCGTTGGTGGGCGATATTCAGGGTGTCGGCATGGTGGCGGCGTTGCAATTGGCTGAAGACAAAACCAGTCGCAAGCGCTTTGCCAACGAGAACGACATTGCCTGGCGTTGCCGCACGATTGGCTTTGAAGAGGGGGTGATTATTCGCTCGACACTGGGACGGATGATCATGGCGCCGGCGTTGATTGCCAGTCGTGAAGAGGTGGATGAGCTGGTTGGCAAAACTCTGAAAGCCGTTGATCGTACGGCACAGGAATACGGTCGGCTCTGACGCTGCCGGAAGGTCCTTCGGACCTTATCGCGAGCAGGCTCGCTCCCACATTGGATTTGTGATCGACACAGATCCAGTGTGGGAGCGAGCCTGCTCGCGATTGCTATGGCACATCCACCACACCTCTCCAGGCTTTTGCACCCACCTCGGGCATCCCCGTCCACAGCGCCCTTTCGCAGTGCGCGCTACCCAGTTTTTTCATCACTCCCATCGACATATTTCCTAATTTTCCTAATCCCCGCCTTGGGCCAACATCGACCTCGCCAGTCAGCCAAACGCTGCTCGCCGAAAGGTCCATCAGAGACCTCAGGTGGCAGCACTTCTCCAAGGCCGCTGGCCGTACTGCCCATGACAAAACTAAATCAACAGCTTTGGGAGTGCTCCATGATCAAGTCCTTGCTTACCCGCTTCGCACATCCACTGGCGGTCACCGCCATTGCCGCGACGGTCGCTACCAGCGCCCAGGCCGGCACCCTCTCTATCGGCCACACCACGTGGGTCGGTTACGGCACGCTCTACCTGGCTCAGGACCTGGGCTATTTCAAGGAAAACGGTTTGACCGTCGAATTACCCGTCGTCGAAGAGGCTTCGATGTACATGGCCGCGCAAGCCTCGGGCGAGTTGTCGGGCTCGGCGTCGACCATCGACGAAGTGCTCAAATACCGTCCGCAATTCTGCTTCAAGGCTGTAGCTGCACTGGACGACAGCCATGGTGGCGACGGTGTTTTGGTCGGCAAGGACGTCAAGAGTCTGCAGGAGCTGAAAGGCAAAGCCGTGGCGGTGAACGAAGGTTCGACTTCGCAGTTCTGGCTGTCTTACCTGCTGAAAAAACACGGCATGAAAATGAGCGACATCACCGTGCAGAACATGACGGCCGACGACGCCGCTACCGCGTTCATCGCCGGTCGCGTGCCAGCCGCGGTGACGTGGGAACCGCACCTGTCGATGGTTCGCAGCAAGCAACAAGGCAAGGTGCTGATCGATAGCAGTAGCACGCCGGGAGTGATTGTCGACGTGGTCGCGCTCAACTGCACAGTCATCGAGAAACAGCCGGAAGACGTCAAGGCCTTGGTGGCCGGTCTGTACAAGGCGGTCCAGTACACCAAGGACCATCCGCAAGAAGCTTACAAAATCATGGCCAAAGGCGTCGGCGGTTACCTCGCCGATCCGAAGGAATTGGCCGCTGCCGCGCAAGGCGTGCGCTTCTACGATCAGGCCATGAGTGAAAAACTCCTCGGCTCGCCGGGCAAGCCGGGCGACAGCGAACCGCTGATCAAACTGGCCAACGAGACCGCCAGTGAATTGCAGGGCAAACCTTACAGCGTCAGCAATGACGACCTGATCGACAACCGCTTCGTCAGCCCGCTCTAGGAGGTTTGCATGTTCAAGCGCAATTCATGGCTGAGCCGCTGCATCACGCCCAAGACCGGCTTGCCGGTTTCAGTGATCTGGAGCGCGAGCGGTCTGGCCTGGGTGTTATTGGTCGGCCTGTGGGCCGGGTTGTCTTACGGTGGCGTGGTGCCGGGCATGTTCCTGCCGACACCGGGCGCGGTGGTCGAGGCCGCCGTGCGCCTGAGCCGCGACGGCACGCTCGGTCTGCATGTGTGGGCCAGCCTCGAAGTGGTGATGGTCGGTTTCATCGTGTCGTCGCTGGTGGCGGTGCCGTTGGGGTTGTTGATGGGCAGCTTTCGCATCGTCCAGGCGTTCCTTGAGCCGATGGTCAATTTCATCCGATACCTGCCGGTAACTTCGTTCGTGCCGCTGTTCATTCTGTGGATCGGCATCGGTCTGGAGCAGCGGGTTTCGGTGATCATCTTCGGCGTGTTCTTCCAGCAACTGGTGATGATCGCGGACGTGTCCAAAGGCATCTCCAAGGACCTGATCAACGCGTCTTACACCTTGGGTTCAAACCGTCGCGATGCGGTGCTGCATGTGATCGCCCCGGCGTCGTTGCCGGGTGTGCTCGACACCTTGCGCGTGACCATGGGCTGGGCCTGGACTTACCTGGTGGTCGCCGAGCTGGTCGCGGCCTCCAGCGGTCTGGGTTACTTGAGCCTCAAAGCCATGCGCGGCTTTCAAGTGGATGTGATTTTCCTGGCTATCGCGATCATCGGTCTGTTGGGCCTGGTCACCGATCAACTGTTCCGTTTTCTCCGTCTGAGGATCGCCGCATGGGCTCAGTAAGCGCCGTCAACCCTCGTTTCGTCACGCCACAGGCCGCCCCGGTGCACGCCGCGCCACGGCTGCAAGTGGACAAGGTCAGCCTTCGCTATCAAAAGCCCGATGGTGGCGTGTTCACCGCGCTGGATCAGGTGTCGTTTGAAGTGCCAGATCAACAATTTGCCGTACTGGTCGGGCCTTCGGGGTGCGGCAAGTCGAGTTTGCTGTACCTCACCGCCGGATTGAATGAGCCCACGGAAGGCGAGATCTATGTCGGTGGCCAGCAAGTTCAAGGACCGGGCGCGGATCGCGGCATGGTGTTCCAGAGCTATACGCTGTTTCCGTGGCTGACCGTGCGGCAGAACGTCGAGTTCGGTCTCAAGCGTCGCGGAATGGCCGCCGCTCAGCGCAAGGAAATCGTCGACTACTACGTCAACGAAGTCGGCCTGACCGGGTTTGCCGACAACTACGCCAAGCAGCTGTCCGGCGGCATGATGCAGCGCGTCGCCATTGCTCGGGCGCTGGCCAACGATCCGCAAATCCTGCTGATGGACGAGCCATTTGGTGCACTCGACAGTCAGACGCGTCTGCAAATGCAGCAACTGTTGTTGCGGGTCTGGGGCAATAGCAAGAAGACTGTGTTGTTCGTGACCCACGATATCGACGAGGCGATTCTGCTGGGCGACCGGGTCTACGTGATGGGCGCTCGGCCGGGTCGGATCAAGCAGATTCTGGACGTGCCGATCGAACGCCCACGGACCCTGGACATGGTCATGGAGCGCTCGTTCATCGACATGAAGCGCAAGATCTTCGGGCTATTGCACGATGAGCTGGAGGAGGAACATTGACCGTGCACAAATCCCTGTGGGAGCGGGCTTGCTCGCGAAGGCGATTTATCATTCAACATTGATGTCGGCTGACCCACCGCTTTCGCGAGCAAGCCCGCTCCCACAGGTTTTGCATCGTTAGTTGGCGGGTAAAAGGAAACGGGCGATCACCGGCAAGTGATCGGAGATCCGCAGGGTGTCGTCCTGCCTCACCGTCGCCTCGACCCGTTTGATCCGCGGACTGTAGAACAGGTAGTCGACAGTCCGGTCCGGGCCGTTCAAGCCCGGATCATTCGGGTAATGGGTCAGCCACTGCGCCCGGTCGATGCCGCTGGCTTCGTTGTTGGTCGGGATCATCGGGTATTTGTCCCACAGCACATGCAGCGCGCTGTCGGCGGAGTAGGGCGTGCGTTGCTCGTCGGGCAGGCGTCGATATTGCCCCAGCGGCAACAGGTTGAAGTCCCCACCGATCAACCACGGCGTGCCGCGGCTTTCGAACTTGTCGAGGACTTTGACCGTGGCCGTCACCTGGGATTGCAGTGTTTCGTCGGGCGGGACAACGCGGTCCAGATGGGTGTTGAGCACCGCTATCTGACCGCCGCCGCTCAACGGCAGATACGTGACCAACAAGGCATTTTTCGGTTTGAACTGGCGGGTGATGAAATTGGCTGGTGCGACCGGTAATTGCAGGCGTTCGGCATGTTCGATCTGGTAGCGGCTGAGGGTGGCCAGTTGCCGGCCGACGCTGCCGAAGATGTGCGGTTCAGGCACGAAGTCGGCTTTCCAGTCGAAGGCGTGCGCGTTGCACGGATACAGGTCCGCGACTCGCTCCTGAAGCAGTTTGAACTGGTTTTGGTAATCGCTGGCCTTGGCGCCGTCATCGAGCTCCTGCAACAGCACGACGTCCGGTTGTTCGTCGCGGATCACCCGCGCCACTTCATCGAGGCTGAAGGCCATGTCTTCGGGCGTGGGTTTTTCGTCATTGCCGGCCGCCAGGTCATTCCAGAACACGTAGCGTTTTCCCGCCAGGTACTGGACGTTCCACGTCATCACCTTCAACGCCTGACCGGGCACCAGCGTCGGTGCCTGGGCGTTGCAACTGACCGGCAAGGCTTCCTTGGCTTCGGGGCGCCAGGTCAGGTTGTAGATCAGGGCAATCAGGCCGGCCACGGTCAACAGGCCCAGCAGGGTGTAGCGCAGTAGACGGGTCATGGCTCGGCTTATAGCGTTACAAAAGTTGACCCCGAGCATAACCGACAGACGGGCTTAAGCCCACGGGTGGAGCGGTCAGAGCGGGCCGTCAATTTTCTCGGGCACATCGTCGATCAGCATGAACAAGCGGAACAGCACCACACTGACGAACAGTTGCAGGAAGCTGTGGGCGCTGTCGATCAGCAGCGATATCACCGGGTTCTGCGGTTCGGGATAGACCGCCAGGGTTGCGCCCTTGAGCACCCACAACGGGCCCATCACACAGAGAATGCACACCAGAATGCGCAGGAAGTTGCCGCGGCTCAGGCGCAGGCTTTCCTTCATCGCCGCTAGCGGGGCGAAGCCGCGCAGCACCAGCAGGTACTCGCCAAACGCCAGGGTCACCATCAGCCAGATGCCCGGCAGGAAATACAGCGACAGGCCGATCAGGATCAACAAGGTATTGAGGGCGGTGAGCAGGGCGAAGCGCGGCCACAGGTAGGCGGCCCTCGCCAGCAGGTCGCGATTGCGCGGTGACTCGCCCCGGCTGCGGGCATCGAGAAACAGAATCAGCGCGGCGGTGTACAGCGGGTAGACCAGCAGGCCGACAATCACGCTGATACCGGGAAAGCTGTCCGGCTCGGTGGAGTGGTCGACCACTTGCTGGAGGACCGCCTCGAAGATTACCAGCGGCAGGCACAGCCGCACGATCTGGCCCAGATTGCGCTTGAAGAAGTACAGAGAGTCACGCAGCACATCGAACGAATTCATCAGTCGGTATCGCAGGTTGAAAGCAGTGGCCCACTTTAACCGATGAAGCGCTTTGGGGCGCAAACGTAAACGTTCGGTAAAGACCATTGAAACATCCTGTATCAGCCTCCATTACAGATGAGCACCTTATCCACAGTGGATAAGGGCGACGATATTCCCGGCAATCTACGAGGTCGCCATGAACAGCGAAGAACAAACCCTGATCGATGGACTGTTTTCCCGGCTGCAACAGGCCGAAACGGACTCAGCCCCGCGCGACGCCCAGGCCGAGGCGCGGATCAAGGAACACCTGACTCGCCAGCCTACGGCAGGCTATTTCATGACCCAGGCGATTCTGGTGCAAGAGGCCGCCATCAAAAGCCTCGACGAACAGAACAAACAACTCGCCCAGCAAGTCCAGCAATTGCAGGCCGAACTGCAATCGGCCAAGGCTCAGCCTGCGGCTGCGGCGCCGAGCAGCGGTGGCTTCTTGTCGAGCATCTTCGGTGGCGGTTCCCGTGATCCGCAGCCAGCGCCTACCCAAAGTCCACCCGCATCGAGTGGTGGCGGCTGGCGTGAACCGGCACGGCCGTCGTTCAACTCGCAGCCGCCACAACAGAACTTCGGTGCAGCGCCGCCTCAGCAGAATTACGCCCCGCAACAGCCTGCCGGCAGCGGTTTCCTCGGTGGTGCGCTGAAAACCGCCGCTGGTGTGGCCGGTGGCGTGATGCTGGCGCAAGGCATCAGCAGCCTGTTCCATCACAATCAGCAGCCGGAAGTGGTTGAAGTGATCAAGGAAGAACCGGCTCAGGTCAATGATCAGAGCGGTGACAAGGGCTGGGGCGATGATCAGCGTGTGGCTGACAACTCCAGTGATCAGGGCGGTTTTACCGACGCCGACTACAGCGATGACAGCTCATCGTTCTTCGGCGGCGACGACGATTCCTTCGTCTGATACGCCATTCGTCCGGAGCGCTGCGGCGCTTCGGGCCGATTATTCGCGGAACAATCCTTCAGGCTGGCATACTGGGCAACTTTTCGGGCCTGGTGCCTGATCCTGCCCGCGCTCCGGCGCGCCAACGAGGATGACCGGTGAAAAAAATCGCAGTGTTCGCCGATGTTCAGAACCTCTATTACACCGTGCGTCAGGCCTATGGTTGCCATTTCAACTATGCCGCGCTGTGGGCTGATATCAGCAAGCAGGGCGATATCGTCGAGGCCTATGCCTACGCCATCGATCGCGGCGACAGCAAACAACAGCAATTCCAGCAGATCCTGCGCAACCTCGGCTTCGTCGTGAAGCTCAAGCCCTACATCCAGCGCAGCGATGGCTCGGCCAAGGGCGACTGGGATGTGGGCATCACCCTCGACATCATGGACGCCGCCGATCATGTCGACGAAGTGGTGCTGGCCTCCGGTGACGGTGATTTCGACATGTTGCTGGAGCGCATCATCACCAAGCACGGGGTGCAAGCCGTGGCCTACGGCGTACCGGGCCTGACGGCCAACTCGCTGATCCGCGCCGCCAGCCGCTACGTGCCGATCGAAGGCGCGTTGCTGCTCAAGAATTGATTTTTACGGAGTTGAAACAGGTTTGGAACGCATAGCAGTCATCGACTTTGAAACCACCGGGATCTCCCCGAGCAGCAGCTGCCGGGCCACGGAAATTGCCGTGGTGATCCTTGAACAGGGGCGCATCGTCGAGCGTTACCAAAGCCTGATGAATGCCGGCGTGCGCGTCCCGGCCTTTATCGAACAACTCACCGGCATCAGCAATGCGATGCTGCGCACCGCGCCATCGGCCGAGCAGGTGATGAACGAAGTCAACGAATTCGTCGGCATCACACCGTTGCTGGCTCACAACGCCGCGTTCGACCAGAAGTTCTGGGACTTTGAGCTGGGGCGGATCAAACGCACACGCTTGCAGAACTTTGCCTGCTCGCTGCTACTCGCCCGCCGTTTGATGCCCGCCGCGCCGAACCACAAACTCGGCACGCTTACCACGTTCGCCAACCTGCCTCACACCGGTAAAGCTCACCGGGCCATGGCCGATGCCGAGATGGCGGCCAACCTGACGGCGCATTTGGCGCAGGAGCTGCGGCAGAAGCATGGGTTGCGCGAGTTGTCCCATGATCTGCTGGTCAGCTTGCAGAAAGTGCCGGCGGCGAAGATCAATGAGCATCTGAAGCGGCATCGCGGGTTCTGACACCCACCACAAATCCCCTGTAGGAGCTGAGCTTGCTCGCGATGGCGGCGTGTCAGACGACATCAATGTTGAATTATAAAGTGCTACCGCAAAACGAACTCTACTCCCGTCGTTAGCCCACTTATTCAATTTATTCTCACGTGAATAAGTGGGCTTCATCTTTGTCGAAATTCATTGTCTGATGGTTCTCAGAACGGAATGTCGTCATCAAAAGGGTCGTATATAGGTTCTACCGCTTCGAAGTTAATTATTGCGTCTGAAAGTTCTAAGCTCCAGTCAGTCCAAGGACTGCTATCTCTTATTGCTTTGAAAAATCGCTCATCTCCATTTTTTTAGCTTACTTGTAAAAAGGTCATCGTATCCAAATGGGAATGTGTCGGATAAGCTTGCCATGCTTGAAAAAATATATTTTAAGATGTAGTCCTCGCGCTCAGTGCTTGATGATTCCAAGCTGTCCGAAATGGCTCTGAGTGCTTCTTGTTTTAATGAGATTTGTGAAAATATCGAAATTATCCACGTGCCTAGTGAACCGTCTCGTACGCGCTTCTGTTTGGCGTTATATTTACCCTCTTTTACTGATCTGATCAGACGGTTTTCGATTCGGAGTCGAGCAGTCTCGTGCAGGTTTTTCCAGCAAGTTTTTCCTAGAGTACCGATTACAACTCTTATGGTCGCTTCGTCATCAGCTATTTTTAGTTCTTCTGAAATAACTTCATATGCTTGGGCGCGCTCGTCATCTGAAAGTTTCGGTAGTAACGCGTTGAAGAAGTGGCGGAGGTTGTCGATTTTTCCGGAATTCTTAGCGCGATATACGTCAAGAAATGTTTCTAAGCGCTGGCTGGTCGGTATTTCTTCAACTAGCAGTTCTGAATAACGTGCTTGTGGAACGAAATCCGGGTCCAGTATTCTTTTTATAAAGTCTTCTCTAGAGAATTGTGATTTTGCTAAGTCGAGTTGGCGAACAATGTATCCGAGAAAAATAATTATGATTTGTGCGTCTTCCTCGCTATCAGCAGTTTTTTCATGGCTTCGAGGATTTCGAAATGTTTGATAGATTCCTCGCAGTAGTTGCTCCATCCCCCTTTGTACATTCCACTCTGATTCACTTTGGAGTTTGTTGAGCTTGATTTTTGGTGTGGCTCCTCCAAGAGCAGTGCCTATAAGAGCTGCGCCATCTCCCTCTGATCCTGATTTTTTTCGTATTAGGTCACTTAAGAAATGAAATGCATCTAAAATTGCTCCGGTAAAATTTCGCTTTTCATAGTTTGTTCTTATCGATGCCCAAAGCTCTGCTGGTATGTTCGTCTCAAGATTCAAATCGCTCTCCTTAATATGTTTGAGGATTCACGCTGAGCAAGCTCTGAGCTGTGTTCATCTCATGAGCTGAAAAATATCTGTTAAACACAGAGTTTACTTCTAGCTCATCTCTGCATTTTCTTCATTTAATTCGTGCTGGTCGTTCGCCTGGTAAGCTGAATAGCCTTCAATCGGCAAGCGGTGTCTGCAGATTTTTTTTGCTTCCATCCTGCGATAGATACGTTTCGGTAGGCGGAGAAATGACTCTGTTTAACGACGCCTTCGGGTTGATGATCGGTCCTACCGAACATTAGGGATTATCCGTCTTGCCCCCCCTGTGCTGCACCGCTAATCTCTTGGCCGTCGCTGCAAAATCAGCGATCGGGACTGCAAGCCCGCCGATAATTTGTTGGGCGCCTACCAGCGCACCTATAATCGCGTCGCTTTACTTGGCGACCATCGATTTATGGTGGCTGTGTGCGGGAGACTTTCGGGTCTGCCGAGGTTGCCTAACGACTCGGTCTTGCAGACCCGCACACAGCTGCCACCCATCATCTGCAAGTGATGCTGGCATCCCCAACGTTCGTTAGGATATTTGCCATGATCAAAGTTACCCCGAATCCCCCTGATGATTTAGTTCAGTCCGCCGTCGCGGCGTTCGCAGCTCAATTCGTACCCCAAACATTTATTCGTCATCACATCCAGCTACGAGCACTGTTGCTGCATGCGGAGGCGTGGTTCTGTGCCCGCGATATCGGGCGGCTGATGGGGATGGAGCTAAACGGGCGGCAAGCGCTCAAGCTTGATGCGGATCAGCGGCAAGTGATGCGACTGTCTGGAAGCGATGACGCGCAAGAAACCTTGATGCTCAGTGAGTCTGGCGTTTACGCGATGCTGGTTTATCACTACTGCCCGGAAAACCGCCATTTGCGACGTTGGTTGACCCACCATGTGGTGCCGATGTTGCGGGAGGAGGCGGGGCCCGTTTCGACTCAAGCGCCGCATATGCGGGCGATGGAGTGGGCGGGCGGAACGCTGCGGCTGCTGCATTGGCGCAAAGAACCTTGGGTTCGCCTGCGGGATATGCCTGGTTTGTTGTCTGCAAGTTACAGCGGCGTTTAACAGATCGCTTCGCGGGCAAGCCCGCTCCCACAGGAATGAGGTAACACCTGTGGGAACGGGTTGTTAACCAGGCTCACCGGGCCATGGCCGATGCCGAGATGGCGGCCAACCTGACGGCGCATTTGGCGCAGGAGCTGCGGCAGAAGCATGGGTTGCGCGAGTTGTCCCATGATCTGCTGGTGAGCTTGCAGAAAGTGCCGGCGGCGAAGATTAATGAGCATCTGAAGCGCCATCGCGGGTTCTGACTGAAACACCGCTGAACCCCTGTAGGAGCTGCCGAGTGAAACGAGGCTGCGATCTTTTGACTTAGCTTTAAGAAACAAGATCAAAAGATCGCAGCCTCGTTTCACTCGACAGCTCCTACTTGCCATTCCCTTCCAACTGCCCCAGCGGCACGCGCTTTTCGATGGCGCTCGACAATACGATCGACGTCTTGCTGAACCCGAACTTGGCGATCCGGTTGATCAACTCTTCCAGCTCCGGCATCGAACCCACGGCCGCTTGCATGATCACGCACGGATCACCCGTCACCCGGTGGCACTCGGTCAGTTGTGGGATTTTGATCAGGTCGTCGTAGGCCTTCTGATTACCGTGCTGGTTCAAACGCAGTTCGATGACGCACTGGATCGGCAAGCCCAGCTTGGCCATGTCGACTTTCGCCTGGTAACCGGTGATCACCCCGCTGGTTTCCAGTTTGGCGACGCGCTCGGCCACGGCCGGAGCGGACAGATTCACTTTGCGCGCCAGGTCGGCGTAGGACGCACGACCGTTTTCCAACAGGGCGCTGAGGAGCATGCGGTCGTATTTGTCCATCGTCGGACTCCTGAAAAATGACTGACTTTCGAAAACACGGTTTATAGCGGTGATCTCCGTGTTTTGAAAAGTGTACCGGCGCTATAAACAGGTTTTGTAACTTATTTTACGCCGCTGGCCTTTCTAGAATAGCTGTTCACTTGTCTTGCCTACGAGTTGCCCCATGCCTGGCTTACGTCGTTTTCCCTTACCGTTGATCGCTGCCTTCTTCGCGTTGTACGTGATTTGGGGCTCGACTTACCTGGTGATTCGCATCGGCGTGGAGTACTGGCCGCCGTTGCTGCTCGCCGGTATCCGCTTCGTGATCGCCGGGACGTTGATGTACGCGTTCCTGCGTTGGCGCGGGGCGCCGGCACCGACCTGGGCGCAGTGGAAAGCCGCCGGGATCATCGGGATTTTGCTGCTGGCGTGCGGTAACGGCGGGGTGAGCGTGGCCGAACACATGGGTGTCGCTTCGGGTGTGGCTGCGTTGGCGGTGGCGACGGTGCCGCTGTTTACCTTGCTCTGCGGATATTTCTGGGGCGCGCGTAATACCCGTCTCGAATGGGCCGGGATTGTGCTCGGGCTGATCGGCATCGCCATGCTCAATCTCGGTTCCAACCTGCAATCGAGCCCGCTGGGTGCCGCGTTGCTGATATTCGCCGCAGCTTCCTGGGCATTCGGTTCGGTGTGGAGCAAACACTTGCCGTTGCCACAAGGCGCGATGGCCAGTGCCGTGGAAATGCTGGTGGGCGGCGTGGTCCTGTTGATCGGCAGTGCACTGAGCGGTGAGCATTTGGAAGCCATGCCGCCGATCGAAGGCTGGGCGGCCCTGGCCTATCTGACCTTCTTCGGCTCGATCATCGCTTTCAACGCTTATATGTATCTGTTGAAAAACGTGCGGCCGGCGGCGGCCACCAGTTATGCCTACGTCAACCCGGCCGTGGCGGTGTTGCTGGGGATCGTGTTTGTCGGCGAGACCATTGGTATCGAGGAAGCATTGGCCATGGCGGTGATCATCAGCGCGGTGGTGCTGATCGGGTTGCCGCAGTGGCGTCGTGCGCCGGAACGTCCCGCCGTGGTTGTGCCGACAGAATCCCGTGTGAATTAGGGTAAACTGCGCGCCATTGCACACTCGTTTTGCACAACCGCGCTGAATTTTCCTACGGTAATCCCATGACTTTCGCCTCCCTTGGCCTGATCGAACCCTTGCTGCGCTCTCTCGAGACGCTCGGCTACCAGACCCCGACGCCGGTTCAGGCGCAAGCCATTCCGGCGGTGCTGGCCGGTCGCGACCTGATGGCCGCCGCCCAGACCGGGACGGGCAAGACCGCCGGCTTCGCGCTGCCGCTCCTGCAATTGCTGGCCATGGAAGGGCCGAAAGTGGCGTCTAACTCGGTGCGCGCACTGATCCTGGTGCCGACCCGCGAATTGGCCGAACAGGTTCACGAAGCCGTGCGTCAGTACGCCGAGAACCTGCCGTTGAGCACTTACGCGGTGTACGGCGGCGTCAGCATCAACCCGCAAATGATGAAGCTGCGCAAGGGTGTTGACGTGCTGGTGGCGACGCCAGGTCGTTTGCTCGACCTGTATCGCCAGAAGGCCCTCAAGTTCAATCAGCTGCAAACCCTGATTCTGGACGAAGCCGATCGCATGCTTGATCTTGGTTTCTCCGAGGAACTGGGGAATATCTACCGCGTGCTGCCCAAGCAACGTCAGACGCTGCTGTTCTCCGCGACGTTCTCCGACGCGATCCGCTTGCTGGCCGGACAAATGCTCAACGATCCACTGAGCATCGAAGTCAGCCCGCGCAACGTGGCGGCCAACACCGTCAAGCAATGGGTGGTGACGGTCGACAAGAAGCGCAAGCCGGAGCTGTTCATCCACTTGCTGCGCAAGGGCAAGTGGAAGCAGGTGCTGGTGTTCGCCAAGACCCGCAACGGCGTGGATGCGCTGGTGGAAAAACTCCAGGGTCTGGGCATCAATGCCGACGGGATCCACGGTGACAAACCGCAGGCGACCCGTCAGCGTGCCCTGGACCGTTTCAAGGCCAGTGAAGTGCAGATTCTTGTGGCCACCGACGTCGCGGCCCGTGGTCTGGATATCGAAGATTTGCCATTGGTGGTCAACTTCGACCTGCCGATTGTGGCTGAGGACTACATCCACCGGATCGGTCGTACCGGTCGCGCGGGTGCAACCGGGCAGGCGATTTCGTTGGTCTGCGCCGATGAAGTGAATCTGCTGTCGGCCATCGAGACGTTGACACGTCAGACATTGCCTCGCCAGATGGAGCATGACTTCGAGCCTGAGCACCGGGTGCCGGATACCGATGCCAGCGGTCAGGTGGTCAAGAAGCCGAAAAAACCGAAGAAGCCGAAGACCTCCGGTGGCGGTAAACGCAACTTGGGTAAATGGGTTGAGAGTGGGGATGCTTCGGCGCCGGAGCCTTCGATCAAGCCTGTGCGGAAGGTGCCGGTGTTTAATACTGGACCGCGTAAGAAGAAGCCTTGATGGTGTGATCGGCTTGAGATCCAGCCCCTCACCCTAACCCTCTCCCCAAGGGGCGAGGGGACTGACCCAGTTGTTCTTTCGAGCTACATCGACCTGAGAAATCGAGTCGAACTCAGGCTTGAAAATCATGGGGATCTGCTCCCTTTCCCCCTCTCCCCACTGGGGAGAGGGCTGGGGTGAGGGGTGGATATTGAAGGCTGTAGTAGTACGTGCGGCAAACAAATCACGCCCCTCGTTTCAACCACTCCACCATCCCCAACCCTGCCGCTCGCCCACTGGCGAAACACGCGGTCAGTAGATAGCCGCCGGTCGGCGCTTCCCAATCCAGCATTTCTCCCGCGCAGAACACGCCAGGCAGTTGCTTGAGCATCAAGCGCTCATCCATCGACTCGAACATCACGCCGCCAGCACTGCTGATGGCCTCGTCCAGTGGGCGGGTTTTCACCAGTGTCAGTGGCAACGCCTTGATCGCTTTGGCCAGCAGCGCCGGATCAGCGAAGCATTCGGCCGGAGTGAGTTCGCGCAGCAACGCCGCTTTCACACCATCGATCCCGAGCTGGCTGTGCAGGTGTTTCGACATGGAACGAGACCCACGCGGTTTGCTCAGCGCAGCCTGAACCTTATCCACAGGCTTGCCCGGCAACAGGTCGAGGTGAGTGGTTGCCGAGCCGTGCTGATTGATGGCTTCGCGGATCGGCGCCGACAAGGCGTAGATCAAACTGCCTTCAATCCCGGTCGCCGTGATCACACATTCCCCGAGCCGCGGCACGTCGTCATTGAGGCCAATGGCGATGTTTTTCAGCGGTGCGCCGGCGAATTTGCTGATCATCAACTCGCTCCAGGCCTGCACCTCGAAGCCGCAATTACTCGGTTGCAGCGGCGCGAGTCCTACGCCGCGTTGTTCCAGTGGCAGCATCCAGGCGCCGTCCGAGCCGAGGCGCGACCAGCTGCCGCCACCAAGGGCCAGCAAGGTTGCGTCAGGCTTGACGGTTTTTTCACCCTCGGGGCTGTCGATGCGCAATTCACCGCTGTCATCCCAGCCGAGCCAGCGGTGACGGGTGTGGATAACGACGCCACTGTCTCGCAGACGTTTGAGCCATGCACGCAACAGAGGGGCGGCTTTCATGTCTGTAGGAAAGACTCTGCCGGAACTGCCGACAAAGGTTTCGATGCCCAGTTCATGAATCCATTGGCACAGCGCATCAGCGCCAAATGACCGCAATAGCGGCGCAATCTGCGGCGCGCGTTCGGCGTAGCGTGAGAGAAATGCCGGGTAGGCTTCGGAATGGGTGATGTTCATGCCACCCACGCCGGCCAGCAGGAATTTTCGCCCCACCGAAGGCATGCCGTCGTACAGGTCGACCTTGATCCCGGCCTGGCTCAGTACTTCGGCCGCCATCAAACCGGCGGGGCCGCCGCCGATAATGGCAACGTGAGAAGAGGCGGAGGGCGAGGGCTGGGTCATGGTGAGAGCTGCGGCGTGGCGGAATAAGCCGCGCATTCTACCAGCACGAATCATTGTGGGAGTTGTTGAAGAAGCTGATCAAAAAACAACCACCACTTTGCAGGCTATATGCAGCGTGGCCTGTAGGACCTTTCACTCAGGTTATCCACAGGCAGTTCCACAGGCATTGTGGGTAAAGACCCACACCTCAATGACAACCTGATGACTGCCAGACCCGTTGCGCGCTGTGATGCAGGATCCCATGACGGCGCGCCAAGGCCTTGCGGTCCTTGCTGTAGCCGCCGCCGATCACCCCGACCACTGGAATATCCCGGCCCAGGCAATGACGCATCACGCTTTCATCGCGAGCGGCGACGCCTTCGTCTGTCAGCTTCAGGTAGCCGAGCGCGTCATCTTTATGCACATCGACGCCGGCGTCGTACAACACCAGGTCAGGTTGGTAGAGCGGCAGCAAATAATTGAGCGCATCGTCCACCACCTTCAGGAAATCGGCATCGCCCATGCCCTTGGGCAGTGGAATGTCCCAGTCACTTTCGGCTTTGCGTGCAGGAAAGTTCTTCTCGCAGTGCAGGGAAACGGTCACCGCTTCCGGGGTGTTGTGCAGGATCCGTGCAGTCCCGTCGCCCTGATGCACATCGCAGTCGAAGATCAGCACCCGATTCACCCGACCGCTTTCCAGCAGGAAATGACTGATCACGGCCAGGTCGTTGAAGATGCAGAACCCGGCAGGATGGTCGTAGTGAGCGTGATGGGTGCCGCCGGCCAAGTGACAGGCCAAACCATGTTCCAGCGCCTGCTCAGCCGCCAGCAGAGAGCCGCCAACCGCACGTACTGTGCGTCGGGCCAGGGCTTCGCTCCACGGCAGACCGAGGCGCCGCTGGTCTTCGCGGGACAACTCGCCGCCCATGTAGCGTTCGATATACGCAGGGTCATGTGCGAGCGCGAGAATCTCTGGCGGGCAGAGGTCGGGGCGCAGCAGGTCGGCGTCGCGAGTCAGTCCGCTGTCCACCAGGTGATCGCGTAGCAGGCGAAACTTGTCCATCGGGAAGCGGTGATCCGCCGGGAACTCGGGACTGTAGTCTTCGTGGTAGATCAGGGGCAGGGGCATGGCTGATTTATACAGGACGGTAGGTAGGAATGAGTGAAGGATCCTACCAGCGATGTAGACTTGCGGCATGGGAACGGGGGGCATGATGGAACCGATACTGGAACTCGAGAGCGCGCGACTGTTGTTGCGGCAGTGGAGTGATGAGGATTTGCCGGAGTTTGCGGCGATGTGCGCCGATCCACAGGTGATGCGATATTTTCCGGCGCCCTTGAGTCGACTGGAAAGTGCTTCGTTGATCGGACGGATTCGTGGCCATTTTGCCGAGCATGGCTTCGGTCTCTGGGCGCTGGAACGTAAGGACACCGGGGCATTTATCGGTTTTACCGGGCTCGCAGAGGTCGGCTTCGACGCGCGTTTTACCCCGGCCACCGAAATCGGCTGGCGCCTGGCTCGCGAGCACTGGGGCCTTGGCTACGCCAGTGAAGCGGCGTGGACCGCTCTGCGCTGCGGGTTTGACCGGTTGGCACTGAAAGAAGTCGTGTCCTTCACCACCGAAACCAACACGCCGTCGCAGAAAGTCATGCAGGCAATCGGCATGCACCATGATTCAGCCGATGATTTCGACCACCCGATGCTCGCGGCCGATCATCCCCTGCGTCACCATGCGCTGTACCGCATCACCCGTGAACAATGGCTACAAACCTTGCATGGATAAGCCGGCACGGACGTTTACAATGGCTCCCATGGGCCCTGGCCAGAAATTGAATCGACCGTCGCAGCCAAGACTGCGCGGCATGCGTTGTGTGAGGAGAGTCTGAATGAGCCAAGTGTTGGATGATCTGGTTGACCTGCTGACCCTGGAACCGATCGAAGAAAACCTGTTCCGTGGCCGCAGCCAGGACCTGGGTTTTCGTCAGCTGTTCGGTGGTCAGGTGATCGGTCAGTCCCTGTCGGCGGCCAGTCAGACGGTCGAAGAAGCGCGCCATGTGCATTCGATGCACGGCTATTTCCTGCGTCCCGGCGATTCCGCGTTGCCGGTGGTTTATCAGGTTGATCGGGTGCGCGACGGTGGCAGTTTCAGCACCCGTCGAGTGACGGCGATCCAGAAGGGCAACCCGATTTTCACCTGCAGTGCGTCGTTCCAGTACGACGAAAAAGGCTTCGAGCACCAGGCCGAGATGCCGACCGTGGTTGGCCCGGAGAACCTGCCCTCGGAGCTGGAACTCACTCAGCAGCGCGCGCACCTGATCCCCGAGCACATGCGCGAAAAATTTCTCTGTCCGAAACCGATCGAGTTCCGCCCGATCACCGAGAAAGATCCGTACAACCCGCAGCCGTCTGATCCGATCAAGTATGTCTGGTTTCGCGCCGACGGTGCCTTGGCCGATTCTCCGGCACTGCATAAATACTTGCTGGCCTACGCCTCGGATTTCGGTCTGTTGACCACGTCGATGCAGCCCCATGGCAAATCGGTCTGGCAGAAAGACATGCAGGTCGCCAGCCTCGATCACGCGCTGTGGTTCCATCAGGATCTACGTGCCGATGATTGGTTGCTGTACGCGATGGACAGTCCTTGGGCGGGCAACTCGCGCGGTTTCTCCCGTGGCAGCGTGTTCAACCGCGCCGGGCAACTGGTGGCGTCGGTCACTCAGGAAGGTTTGATTCGTCACCGCAAGGATTGGGCATGAGCCTGGCCGAGGTGCGGCACTGGGTGTTCGATATGGACGGCACCCTGACGGTGGCCGTGCATGACTTCGCGGCGATCCGCGTGGCGTTGGCGATTCCTGCCGAAGACGACATCCTGACCCACCTCGCCGCGCTGCCGGCCGATGAAGCCGCCGCCAAACATGCGTGGTTGCTGGAACACGAACGGGACCTGGCGCTCGGTTCGAAAGCGGCACCGGGCGCGGTAGAACTGGTGCGTGAGCTGGCCGGGCGCGGTTATCGCCTGGGCATTCTCACGCGCAATGCTCGCGAACTGGCGCATGTGACGCTGGAGGCGATCGGCCTGGCCGACTGCTTCGCGGTGGAGGATGTGCTGGGCCGTGATGAAGCACCGCCAAAACCGCATCCCGGTGGTTTGTTGAAGTTGGCCCAGGCCTGGAATGTCCCGGCCAGTGAGATGGTGATGGTCGGTGACTACCGCTTTGATCTGGATTGCGGTCGGGCGGCAGGGGCGCGGACGGTGTTGGTGAACCTGCCGGATAATCCCTGGCCGGAATTGACGGATTGGCATGCCGCCGATTGTGTGGCGTTGCGGAAAATGTTGTCGGCTTGAGGGACCCTTCGCGAGCAGGCTCGCTCCCACATTGGAATGCGGTCATAAGTGGGAGCGAGCCTGCTCGCGATGGCGTCAGCTCAGCCACCACAAAAACTCACTGACCGAACAACGCCTTCTGCCCCTGCTGCGAGTTAAACATCCCATCCCCGTCATGCCCGACCCCGGGTACTTCAATCAGCTGCTGACTCAATCCTTGAGGATGCAGCCGCTTCAGATAAGCAAAATAATTGCGCCCGCGAGCCAATCGATTGGCTCCCTGAGCTTGGGCCTCACAGCTTTTATCCAGCGCCGGCTGCTTCGGGTCGCTGTCCTGCTGCCCGAGCAGATAAACGACATCGCGTTTGACGTAGTTTTCCTCCAACTGCTTGGCTGTTTGCCCGCCTGCGTAGGCGGGTAAATCCGCCAGTCCATATTTCCAGCGATTGAAATTCGGGCAAGCGGCATGTTTGAACGCCACTGGCCGTCGTTCATCGAAGTATGCATAAGACGACGGGTTGGCAATGACGTAACGCACCTGTATGTCGGCCGCCTTGAGCGCTGGCTGATCGTGGCCCAGCAACGCGTATCGCTGCACCACCTGAGCGCCACCGGAGTGACCGGCGATGACAATTTGCTTCACGTCTGGAAACTGCTTCCGATCGCCGATTCGGGCGATGATTTCGTCGAGCGCCGCGTAGGAGCTCAGGGAAAACGGAGCGGTGGATAAACCGCCCGCCATCCAGTCATTGCCCTGCCAGCGCAATACGCTGTCAGCCACAGGATTGGCCGCGACGTCGGTGTCATTGAGAAATTGCGGGGCGAGCACCAAGGTGCTCGCGCTTTGCCCGGCTTGTTCGGCCGCGTGCACGGCGCTCTGGCGATAGGTGTCGGCATTGCGCAATCGACCATGGATGATGATCAGCACGCGTTCGATTTTTTTCGGCGCCGGGCCGATGCCCACCGCGATTTCACCTGCAGTCAGCAGCAGGCGTCCGGGGCTGACTTCCTTGACCGCATGCTCGGCAGCCTGGGCGCTTGCGCAGGTGATCAGTAGAGCTAACAGCCACTTATTCATTTATAGGTTTTTCGCTGCAAAGGTATCGCACTGGCCGACCTGGCCTTGCGCGAATCCGGTTTTGAACCAGCGCACCCTTTGCGCCGACGTACCATGAGTAAATGAATCCGGGACCACGCGCCCCTGACCTTGTTGCTGCAAACGGTCATCGCCGATGGCATTGGCGGCGTTCAAGGCTTCTTCGATGTCACCGGGTTCCAGCCAGTTCAGCCGTTTCTGCGCATTGTTGGCCCAGACTCCGGCGAGGCAATCGGCCTGCAGTTCCTGGCGTACCAGCAAACCACCGTCGCCTTCCATCTGACGGCCCTGTTGGCGGGCGGTCTGAATCTTTGCCGAAACACCGAGCAAGGTCTGCACATGGTGTCCGACTTCGTGAGCGATCACGTAGGCCTGAGCGAAGTCGCCAGCGGCGGAAAAACGTTGGGACATTTCCTGGAAGAAACTCATGTCCAGGTAGACCTTCTGGTCTGCCGGGCAATAGAACGGGCCGGTCGCCGATGTCGCCAGACCACAGGCCGAATTGATGCGGTTGCTGAACAGCACCAGGGTCGGTTCCTTATATTGACGACCGGCCTGCTGGAAAATCTGACCCCAAGTGTCTTCGGTATCGCCGAGGATCGAGCGCACGAACTCGGCTCCTTCATCATTGGCCGGCGGCGCCTTGCGGGTTTGAGTCGGGGCCGGTGCTGATTGCTCGCTCATCTGCCCGGTCAGTTGCCCGAGGATTTGCATCGGGTCCTGGCCGGTGATCCAGCCGATCCCGACGATCAAGATAATCGCCGTCAGGCTCAGACCCTTGCCGCCACCAAAGCGCATCCCGCCACCGCCACCGCCGACATCATCGCCACGGGCATCGACCACGTTGTCGCTGCGTCGGCCTTTTTTCCATAGCATGTGGGAACCCTCTGATTGTCCGTGGGATGAGTGTTGCTGCTGAGTGGGAGCGGCGCCAGTCCGGTCGTCCATCTTTTGTTGCGCACAGCAGTCTTCCCGGCAGCCTGTGGAGGGTGGCCGGGAGTCTTCCAGACTCGTATTGAACACAGACAACCCATCTAATTCCTTCAGGCGACGGGTTTTTATCGAGCAGGCGACCGCCCGCGTCGAGGGAATTACCGGTCGAACGCATCCCACACCGGCGCAAAGTCCGGGTTGACCTGGCGTTCGCGTTTGGACAAACCGGCGATCAACGCACGGTCTTCGTCATCCAGATTCACCTCGAGCGCCGCCAGGTTGGCCAGTTGATTGGCCTGGCTGCTGGCTTTTGGAATGGCGGCCACGTTCGGTTGATCAAGCAGCCACTTGAGTGCGACCTGTGTTGGCAGGACTCCGTGTTTGGCGGCGATCTGCTGAATGTGCGGGATGTCCGAGACCTTGTTGCGGGCCAGTGGCGTGTAGGCCGTCAGCGCCAGGTCATGTTGACGGGCGTAGTCCAGCAGAGCGTTTTGTCCGAGCAGTACGTGGTATTCGACCTGGATGGCTGACAGCGGCGTCCCCAGTTCCTCGACGACTTTGCGCAACAACGGCAGTGGAAAATTCGCCACACCGATGTTGCGCGCCAGTCCTTGTTCCTTGAACGACACCAGGGTCTCGATCGTGCGCGACAGGTCCCAATCGGTGGTCGGCCAATGGATCATGAACAGGTCAACGTAATCGCTGCGCAAGGCCTTGAGACTGCGGTCCATGGAATGGCGCATGGCATCGGGTTGAAGCTGATCCCACCAGACTTTGGTGGTGACGTGGATTTGATCGCGAGGGGTAGGACTGTTCACCAGCGCTTGGCCGACGGCGTCTTCATTGTTGTAGGCCGCGGCGGTGTCGATGTGCCGATAACCCAATGCCAAGGCCTGTTCCACGGCGCGTGTGCATTCTTCGCCGAGCATCGGCCAGGTGCCGAGGCCGAGTTTGGGCATGTTCAAACCCTGTGCGTTAACGATGCGCTGCATAGTCGATCTCCTGTTCGTAAGCGGTAATGCCTGCGATATGTCGCGCGGCGATGTAGCCGAAGGTCAGCGCCGGGCCCAGATTGATGCCGCCGGCGGGGTAGTGGCCGCCCATGATGCTGGCCATGTCGCCGCCCGCCGCGTACAGCCCGGCGATGGCCTCGCCCGATTCGCCAAGAACCTGGGCATGTTCATTGACCTTGAGGCCGGCGAAGGTGCCGAAGCAACCGGGCTGGACCTTCACGGCATAGAACGGACCTTGTTCGATCGGGGCGACGCAAGGGTTGGGTTGCTGCAACGCATCACCCTGTTTGCGGTTGTAAGGCGTCGAACCGCGACCGAACAGCGGGTCTTCACCGTTGCGCGCGTGCCGGTTGTATTCGGACACAGTGCTGCGCAGACCGTTCGGGTCGATGCCGCAGGCCTCGGCCAATTCCTCGATCGTGTTGCCGGTTTTCAGATAGCCGTTGCGGAGAAAGGATGACAGCGGCAGCGGAAACGGCCGAGAGATACCCAAGCCATAACGCCGCTGAAAGCCATGCGTGCAAACCAGCCAGGAGGCGACTGCTTCACCCTTCGGGGCGGCGGCGACCATGGCCGTCACATAGTCGTAGTAGCCGTTGGCTTCGTTGACGAAGCGCTGGCCGTTGCTCAACACGCCGATGATCCCCGGTTTGCCGCGCTCGATGATGTGCGGGAAGTGGCCGATTCTGCCGTCCTTGTGTGGCACTTGCGAAACCGGTGCCCAGGCGACCGGCGACGCCAGATCGGTGTTCACCCGCGCGCCGGCGCTTTCGCCCAGTCGCAGGCCATCGCCGCAGACGCCGAGGGGTGGCAACGCCAAATGTTCATGCCCGGTTGGCGTACGGGGAAACAATGCCTTGCGCCGCTCGATGTCATTGGCAAAACCGCCGGCCGCCAGCACCACGGCCTTGCGCGCATGGATGCGGACCTTGCCTTTGGTGGTGCTGACCACCGCGCCTCGGACCTGATCGTTTTCGCACAGCAGTTCGGTAACGGGCGCCGACTCCCAGAGCAATACGCCGAGGTCTTCGGCGGATTTTGCCAACCGAGCCACCAGCGCGACACCGTTGACCAGTTGCATCGCCCGACCATGAACGGCGAGATCGAACAGGTGCAGCGAAAAGCGCCGGGTCACGTGCCAGGCCGCCGACAGCGAGCGCGTCAGATTGAGAAATGCCGAGAGGTCCGCGCCTGCCATGATTGGCATGCCCATGAACGACGTTTCCCGCAGGGTCTTGCGAAGACGCTTAAGCAGCTTGCCGACTTTTCGCCCGTCATAAGGCGCAGCGATGACCGAACGTCCTCCCGTGCCGGCGCCCGGTGTATCGCCATGGATATCGGCAATGGCGTTGCCGTCGGCAAACTGCAGCGAGGTGTGCTGCTCAAAGAACGCCACCATCCGCGGCCCGGCTTCGAGGAAAGCATCGATCATGGCCGGCTCGTAACGTTCGCCCAATTCGTGTTTCAGGTAAGTGCGCGGTTGCTCGACGTCTTCGACGATCCCGGCACGCCGGGCCAAGGGGTTGCACGGCACCCAGGCCCAGCCACCGGACCACGCCGTGGCGCCGCCGAACACCGGGTCCTTTTCAACCACGATGACTTTCAAACCGTGCCACGCAGCGGTGACTGCAGTCGATAGCCCGGCCGCACCGGAGCCGACGATGAGCACGTCGCAATCGATATCCGGGAGACTTTTTGATTCGGCAGGCATCGTCTGAAGCTCCAGCGGTTTGTATTTTTTAGAATTTGATTCCAGAAAATATAGGAGCGTGATCGGGCTCGGCAACTGCTCAACGGGGTAAATCGGGCGGTTATCGGACAGTGGGTTCCAGATTTCGCATTCGGTCGGTTGTCTTCTAGAATCGGACAAATTTTGTGTGGAACCTCCCATGGCCGGCAGTCAGATCGAACGTGTTTTCAGCGTGCTTGAAAGCCTCACCAGTGACCCTCGTGGGCTGCCGATGCAGACGCTGGCGGAGCAACTGGATATTCCCAAAAGCGCGACCCACCGGTTGCTCGCCGAGCTAATTCGGCTGGGTTATGTGCGACAGAATCCGGAGAACTTGCGGTATCACCTGTCGACCAAACTGGTGGCCATGGGTTTCCGTTACCTGTCGGGCAGCGGCGCCGATATTGTGCAGCCGGTGCTTGATCGCCTCGCCCAGGAAACCGGCGAGCTGGTGCGGCTTGGGGTGATTGAAGGTGAGCGGCAGATCTGGATCGCCAAATCCCAGGGCGCCCGTTCCGGCCTGCGCTACGACCCGGACATGGGCCGCGATGCGCCCTTGTTTTACACCGCGTCGGGGCATGCGTGGCTGGCGTGCATGAGCGATGCCGAGGCGCTGTCCCTGGTCGAACGGCAGGGTGGCGAGCGGCCGAAGGACCTCGGGCCGAATGCACCGCGTTCCAACATCGAATTGCTGGAACGCCTGCGTATGGCGCGGGAGCAGGGTTATGCCTGGGTCGAGGAGAGTTCGGCGGTGGGCACCTCGGCGATTGCTGCGGTCGTGCGACATCCGAGTGATGGTCGAGTCATCGGTGTGCTGAGCATCGCCGGGCCCAGCGCGCGGATGCCGGGGGCGCGACTGCATGAGTTGGCGCCGCTGTTGTTGACGTTTACCGAGGAGCTGTCGGCAGCCAGTCTGGCTTCAGAGTTGTTCAGCTGATTGATGCGTGCGTTGTTCGCACACTTTTTTGGTTTGCTTGTGTAAGAATCTGGAACCAGGTTCTAAATTATTGGAATTCGCTCTTCCAACAATAATCACAAGAGGACCGCACGATGAGTTCACCCCTGCGTATTGCCCTGATCGGGGCTGGCAACATGGGCCAGCAGCACTACCAGCATCTGAAGTCGCTGACGGAAGCAACCTTGTGCGCAGTGGCCGATCCGGGTCCGCAAACCGCAGGCCTCGCGGCGGAGTGGGGTGTGGCGTATTTCGCTGATCACCGTCAGATGTTGGAGCAGGTCAAGCCAGACGCGGTGATCGTCGCCAACCCGAATACGCTGCACGTCAGCACTGCTCTCGATTGCCTTGCTGTCGGTGTGCCGGTCCTGCTGGAAAAACCGGTGGGCGTGCACAGGGATGAAGTCCGCGAGCTGGTCGCCGCTTCGAAAGCCACGGGCGTTCCTGTGCTGGTCGGTCATCATCGCCGGCACAATCCGTTGATCGTCCGCGCCCATGAACTGGTGCAGAGCGGCGCGCTGGGCCGGCTGACGACGGTGACCGCGCTCTGGCAGTTGCGCAAACCTGACAGCTATTTCGAGACGCCCTGGCGCCGTGAACCCGGCGCGGGAATGTTGCTGACCAACCTGATTCACGACCTCGATCTGCTTCGGCATTTGTGTGGCGAAGTGCGGCAGGTTCAGGCGATCACCAGCAATGCGGTGCGGGGGTTTGCCAACGAAGATTGCGCGGCGGTGTTGCTGCAATTCGACAGCGGCGCGCTGGGTAGCCTGACCGGTTCGGACGCGGTCGCGGCGCCCTGGAGCTGGGAGCTGGATTCCGGGGAAAACCCGGTGTACCCACGTCAGGCCGATCAGCCGTGTTATCTGCTGGCCGGGACCGGTGGTGCGTTGAGCATTCCGCAGCTCAAGCGTTGGCACTACGCCGACACCGATGGGGGGTGGCACCAACCGTTGCTGCCGGTGCAGGAAAACTTCAGCGCCGATGAAGCGCTGCGTTTGCAGTTGCAGCATTTCGTGCGCGTGGCGCGTCGGGAAGTCGAGCCGCTGGTGAGCGTCGCCGATGCCGCCCGCACGTTGGCGCTGATTGAAGCGATACGCGAGGCTGCCGAAACCGGCCGTGCCTGCGCACCGACCTTGATCGAGGAATGACCATGAACGAAAGGATCTTTTCCCTGGCCAGCCTGACGGTACTGGAATTGTCACCACCGGAGATGGTCGAAGTGGCAGCACAGGCCGGCTACAGTCATGTCGGATTACGCTTGGAGCCTGCGACGCCTGAAGAACACCACTTTGCGCTGGTCGCCGATGTCGGGTTACGGCGCAGGACATTGGCGCGACTGCGCGATACCGGCATTCGTGTGTTGGATGTCGAAATCCTGCGCCTTAAACCGGAAACCGTCGTCGCCGATTTCGAGAAGATTCTGGCGGTCGGTGCCGAATTCGGTGCCAGTGAATTGCTGGTGGCCGGTAACGATTCTGACGAACAGCGGCTCACCGATAACTTCGCTCGGCTGTGTGATCTGGCGGCACCTTACGGGCTTCATCCGCATTTGGAATTCATGCCGTGGACCGATGCGCGCAATCTTGAGCAAGCGGTGCGCATCGTCGAAAACGCGGGGCGTGAAAACGGCGCGGTGTTGGTGGATGCCTTTCACTTCGACCGTTCGGCTTCGCGGCTGGAAGATCTGGCCAGAGTTGCCCCGTCACGGTTACGGTATGTCCAGCTGTGCGACGTTGCCGGGCCAAGGCCGAAGGACATGGCCGAAATTCTGCGCCAGGCCCGTAACGAGCGGCGTTTTCCGGGCGATGGCGATTGTGATCTGGCGGGGTTGTTGCAGTGTTTACCGGCCGATATTCCGTTGAGCCTGGAGATCCCCACCGTGAAGTTGCTTGAGCAGGGCGTGAGCGGGTTGCAGCGAGCGCGGATGGCGTTGAGTAAAACCCATGAGTTGTTAGCGCGGCTGTAAGGGATGCTTTTAAATTGTTGCTGCAAGACACAAGGGATATCGAATGACCGTCAGCACTCCGCTCTCCGGCGTAAACCAACCCTTCAAAGGGATTTTGCTGATCGTCGTTGCGACCTTCCTGTTTTCCAGTCACGACGCTTTGTCGAAATACCTCTCGGGCTTCTACCCGATCGTCATGGTGGTGTGGGCCCGGTATGTGGTTCACACCTTACTGATGGCCGGGATTTTTCTGCCGCAATCCGGGCTCGGTGTCCTACGAACCAAACGGCCGTTACTTCAGCTGTTGCGGGCGTTGTGCCTGTTGGGCACCAGTCTGTTTTTCACCACCGGCTTGCAGTACATCCCGTTGGCCGAAGCCACGGCGGTCAACTTTCTTGCGCCGGTTCTGGTGACTGCGCTGTCGGTGCCACTGCTGCGCGAGCACGTCACGCGTGGCCAGTGGATTGCAGTGATTTGTGGATTCATCGGTGTGTTGATCATCGTCCATCCCGGCGGAGAACTCTTTACTCCGGCGGTGTTGCTGCCGCTCTGCTCGGCGCTGTTTTTCTGCTTCTATCAGTTGCTCACCCGCAAGCTCAGCAACATCGACAGCCCGACCACCAGCAACTTCTTCGCCGGGTTGTGCAACACCCTGGTGATGAGTGCGCTGGTGCCATTCTTCTGGCAAGTCCCCAGCCTGGGCCATGGATTCATGATGGTGGCGCTGGGCGCCTGCGGGATGACGGCTCACCTGTTTCTGACGCAAGCCTTCCGCCACGCAGCCCCAGCGTTGTTGGCGCCGTTCGGTTATTGCCAGATTGTCTTTGCCGGTTTGCTGGGCTGGTTGCTGTTTTCTCACACGCCGACCCTGACCACGGTGGTCGGGATCGCGGTGATTTGTTGCAGCGGGTTGGCAGCAGCCTGGCAGCAGAGTCGTCGGTGAGAGCAGCAGGGCAGGCCTGGAATCAGGCCTGCCGGGGGAGGGGGGTTACGGGGTGACGGTTGGAATCTTGCGCGGTGCCATGAAGTACATCCAGATCAGCGCAATGAAGTACATCGCCGGAATCATGGTGAACAGCACCGTGTAGTTGTTGTTGGTGATCGTCAGAATGTGGCCGACCAACTGGGTCATGAACATCCCGCCGATGGCCGCGCACATGCCACCGAAGCCGAACACCGTACTCATCATGTGTTTAGGCGTGTAGTCCATCACCAGGCTCCAGATGTTCGCGGTCCAGGCCTGGTGCGCACCGATGGCCAGGGAGATGGCGAACACGGCGACCCACAGACTGCTCGAACCCGCCGCCATGATCACGCCGACGATGCAGCAGGCGAACAGGAACATGGACATCAGCCGCGCCTTGATCGGGTTGACGCCGCGGCCGATCAGGAACGAGGACAGGATCCCGCCGCCGACGCTGCCGAAATCGGCAGTGAGGTAGATGATGATCAGCGGGATACCCATCTGGGTCACGTTGATCCCCAGGTTGTATTGCTGATTGAGGAACGGTGGCAGCCAGTAGAGGTAGAACCAGAACACCGGCGCGGTAATCGCATAAGCCAGGGCGAAGGCCCAGGTGCCACGCATGCGCAGGATTTTCGAGAACGGTACGCGGGATTGTTCCGGTTCGACTTCTTTCTGGATGTAGTCCAGTTCCGATTGTTTAACGCTCGGGTGATCTTCCGGGTTGAAGTACTTCAAGCCCCAGAACAGCAACCAGATCCCGCCCAGTGACGACATGCACAGGAACGCGGCCTGCCAGCCCCAGACATGCAGGATCAGCGGCAACAACATGGGGGTGAACATCGCACCGACGTTGGTCCCGGCGTTGAAGATGCCGGTGGCCACGGCGCGTTCGCCGGCCGGGAACCACAACCGGGTGGTCTTCACGCACGCCGGGTAGTTGGCGGCTTCTGTCAGACCCAGAATGAACCGGCAGACCATGAAGCCGACGGCCGAAGTGGCCAGGCCATGGGCGCCGGTCGCCAGGCTCCAGAGCAGCACGGCGAAGAAGAACACGCGCTTGACGCCGACCCGATCGATCAACCGGCCTTGCAGCACGAAACCGATGGCGTAGCCGACCTGGAACCAGAAGTTGATGTTGGCGTAGTCCATCGCCGTCCAGCTCATTTCCTTGGCGAGAATAGGCTGCATCACGCCCAGTGCGGCGCGGTCGATGTAGTTCAGGGTGGTGGCGAAGAACACCAGCGCCAGCATGCCCCAACGGGTTTTGCCGACCGCCATCGCGCCGCGGATCTTGTCGCCGATGCCACCAGTGGCAGGAGTCATGGAGGAACGCTCCACGGGAGAGCTTTGAGAAGGAGTCATGTAGGCCACCGATTATTTTTATGTGGTGTTCTGGGTCTTTGGTAACCGAGACCGGTGTGTGTGACCGGGCTCAATGTGGAGTCGATGTTGCGCAGTGGACGAAAAATCGTCAATTCGCCAAGGGCCATTGTGTTCGATAATCGCACGCAAAACTAACCGGGTAGTACACTTTGAATTGCTCATTAAACAACCCGGCTCAATAATTCGCTCATTCTTTTAAAAGCGGCGCAAATTCCCTGTAGCCGAAGCCTCCACCGGGAGTCGAAATATGCAGCGTTCCATTGCCACCGTGTCCTTGAGCGGTACCCTGCCGGAAAAACTTGAAGCCATCGCCGCCGCCGGTTTCGACGGGGTGGAGATTTTCGAGAATGACCTTCTCTACTACGACGGCAGTCCGCGGGAAATTAAACAGATGTGCGCCGATCTCGGGATCGCGATCACGCTGTTTCAACCCTTCCGGGATTTCGAGGGTTGCCGCCGCGACCGCCTGCCGCGCAACCTGGAGCGGGCCGAGCGCAAGTTCGACCTGATGCAGGAACTGGGCACGGACCTGGTGCTGGTGTGCAGCAACGCCTCGGCCGACGCCATCGGTGACGAACAGATTCTGATCGACGACTTGCGCCTGCTGGCCGAGCACGCCGGTGCTCGTGGTTTGCGGATCGGCTACGAAGCGCTGGCCTGGGGCCGCCACGTGAACACTTATCAACAGGTGTGGAACATCGTCCGTCAGGCCGATCACCCAAACCTCGGCGTATTGCTGGACAGCTTTCACACGCTGTCACTCAAGGGTGACCCGAGCGCGATTGCCGAGATTCCCGGCGACAAGATTTTCTTCGTGCAAATGGCCGACGCGCCGATCCTGGCCATGGACGTGCTGGAGTGGAGCCGGCATTTCCGCTGTTTCCCCGGCCAGGGCGAATTCGATCTGCCGGGTTTCCTCGCGCCGATCATCAAGAGCGGTTACACCGGGCCGTTGTCGCTGGAGATCTTCAACGATGGCTTCCGCGCCGCGCCGCCACGGGCCAATGCCGCCGACGGTTTGCGCTCGTTGCTGTACCTGGAGGAGAAAACCCGCGAACGTCTGGCACAGGAAGCCACGCCACCGGCCACTGTCGACATTCTGTTCGAGACGCCCAAGGCCAGCGAGTACAACGGCATCGAGTTTCTTGAATTCGCCGTGGACGAAAGCCTTGGCGCCAAGCTGTCCCATTGGCTGGAACGGCTGGGTTTCGTCAAGGCCGGCCAGCATCGTTCCAAGAGCGTGAGCCTGCTGCGTCAGGGTGATATCAACCTGATCCTCAACTCCGAGCCTTACTCGTTCGCCCACAGTTTTTTCGAAGCTCACGGCCCCTCGCTGTGCGCCACTGCCGTGCGGGTCAAGGACAGCGCCAGTGCGCTGGCCCGGGCCGTGGCCTATAAAGGTCAGCCGTATCGCGGGCTGGTTGGCCCCAATGAACTGGAACTCGCCGCGGTGCGCGCGCCGGATGGCAGTCTGATTTATCTGGTGGACCAGGACGCCGATGTCTACGGCACCGACTTCAATCTGCAACCCGCCGCCATGGCCAGTGGCGGCCTCAAGCGCATCGACCACATGGCCATGGCGCTGCCGGCCGACAGCCTCGACAGTTGGGTGCTGTTCTATAAAAGCCTGCTGGATTTCGAAGCCGACGATGAAGTAGTGCTGCCTGACCCGTACGGTCTGGTAAAGAGTCGGGCGCTGCGCAGCCGGGACAGTTCGATCCGCTTGCCGCTGAACATTTCCGAGAACCGCAACACCGCGATCTCACACGCGCTGTCGAGTTATCGCGGCTCCGGCGTGCATCACATCGCCTTCGATTGCGACGACATCTTTGCCGAAGTCAGCCGGGCCAAGGAGGCGGGCGTACCGCTGCTGGATATCCCGCTCAATTACTACGATGACCTCGCCGCGCGGTTCGATTTCGACGACGAGTTCCTCAGCGAACTGGCCTATTACAACGTGCTCTACGACCGCGATGCCCTGGGTGGCGAGCTGTTCCATGTGTATACCGAGCCGTTTGAAGGACGCTTCTTCTTCGAGATCATCCAGCGCAAGAACGGTTACGCAGGTTACGGCGCAGCCAATGTCGCGGTGCGACTGGCGGCGATGGCCAAGTCTCGAAGCGGTGCCGTACGTCAGGCAAAGTTGTAGGAAAATCGTAAACACGGGTACAAACCGCCGCCGCACGGCTTCCTTCACTGTGCGGCGCGGCCCATAATCGCCAACCTGTGCAGTGATGGCCGTGAGCCCGCAATGACGATAACTTCAGAACTCTCCGCAGCGCCCGACGAGCCGATTGTCGAGCCGCGCAAGAGTCGCAAGAACAACCCGGAAAAGACCCGCGAGAACATCCTTCAAGAGGCGATTGTCGAGTTCGTCCAGCAGGGACTTTCCGGCGCTCGCGTCGATGCGATTGCCGAGCGCATCCACACCTCAAAACGCATGATCTATTACTACTTCGGCAGTAAGGAACAGCTCTACATCGAGGTGCTGGAGAAACTCTACGGCGATATCCGCAGCACTGAAAACCGTCTGCACCTGACCGAACTGGCTCCTGTCGAGGCTATTCGGCGGCTGGTGGAATTCACTTTCGACCACCATGATCACAACGTCGACTTTGTGCGTATCGTCAGCATCGAGAACATTCACAACGCTGAATACGTGAAGCGCTCCGATGCGATCAAGGCGATGAACAACACCATCCTCGATTCACTGGGCGAGATTTTGCGTCGCGGTGCTGAGGAAGGTGTGTTCCGTTCGGGGCTCGAGCCTTTGGATGTGCATTTGCTGATCAGCTCGTTCTGCTTCTATCGCGTGTCGAACCGCCATACCTTCGGAGAGATCTTTCAGATCGACTTGCCGGACGAAAGCATCAAGCAGCGTCATCGCGAGATGATTTGCGAGTCGGTTTTGCGCTATCTGCAGGCCTGATGTGGGGTGAGGGGATTGCCCCCTCGCCACATTCGTTCAGCCATTCATGCTCTGAAAATGTTCCAGCATCCGCTGCGCATCCGGCACCACGCCGCTGAACAACTCAAACGCCTTCACCGCCTGAAACACTGCCATGTTGCCGCCATCCAGCGTGCGGCAACCCAACGCGCGGGCATTTCGCAGCAGTTCGGTTTCCAGCGGGAAGTAAACAATCTCCGCCACCCACAACTCACCTCGAAGCAGCTCCGCCGGCACTGGCATGCCCGGCAGTTTTTTCATGCCCATGGGGGTGGTGTTTACCAGACCGTCAGCCTGGGCCAGGGTGCTCGGCAAGTCATGGCCCGCCACAGCCCGGCCGACGCCGAAATGTTGATTGAGATTGTCCGCCAGGCTCTGGGCACGGCTGATCTCCACGTCGAAAATGTTCAGCAGCTGTACGCCTTCACTCAATAGGGCATGGGCCACTGCCGCGCCAGCGCCACCGGCGCCCATTTGCACGACGCGCTCAAGGGCAACACCCTTCAAGCCACGACGAAAACCCTCGGCGAACCCCAGGCAATCGGTGTTGTGGCCGATGCGTTTGCCGTCCTTCAACACCACCGTGTTCACCGCCCCAATGCCGCGGGCTTCTGGTGATAACTCGTCGAGCAGCGGGATGATCGTCTGCTTGCACGGAAAGGTGATGTTCAGGCCGGTGAAGTTCATCCGCTCGGCGGCCATCAGCAGGTCGGGCAGGGCGCTGCTGTCGAGTTTCAACGGGTCCAGATCGATCAGGCGATAGAGGTAACGCAAACCCTGGGCATCGCCTTCATGCTCGTGCAGCGCCGGGGTGCGAGAAGCCTGGATGCCGGCGCCGATCAGTCCGGCCAGCACAGCGTTGTTCTGAGTCACGGCGTTCACCCCTTCAAACGTTGGCTGAAATGCTCCAGCGCCAGACGATAGCCGTGGCTACCGAAACCGGCCATCACCGCCGTGGCGATAGCCGACACAAAAGAGTGGTGGCGGAAGGGCTCGCGGGCATGAACGTTGGACAGGTGGACTTCGATCACCGGCAATTCGCTGGCGACCAACGCATCGCGGATCGCGACCGAGGTGTGGGTCCAGGCGGCCGGGTTGATGACGATCCCGGCGCAACGGCCGCGCGCGGCGTGAATCCAGTCGAGCAGTTCGCCTTCATGATTGGTCTGGCGAAACTCCACCGCCAGGCCGAACTCTTCGGCGGCACGACCGCACAACGCTGAGATGTCGGCCAGGGTTTCGTGGCCGTAAGTCGCCGGTTCACGGGTGCCGAGCAGGTTCAGATTCGGGCCGTTGAGCACCAGAACGATAGGGGGCATCGGGGTCTCTCCACTTATTGTTTTTGGCATTGGCCGAGGGTTCAGCCTGTGGAGATAAATTGTACTAGCTGGTTAATTTGGTCAATTGTAGAGGCGGTTCTCAGGGTTAATGTGTGCGGTGATCGGACGGTTTCGGCTTTTCAGCGGGGCAGATGCTCCACCAGAAAATCGATAAACGCCCTCAATCGCAACGGCATATGGCGAGTTTGCGGGTAGAGCAGGGTGAACGGTCGCGAGCGCCCACCATAAGGCTTGAGCACTTCCACCAGCGAGCCATCGGCCAGTTCGTTTTCGACGATGAAGCGATAGGTCTGGAACAGTCCCGCCCCGTGTTTGGCCAGGGTCACGCCGCCCAGTACGTCGTCGGAACAACTGAGATTGCCCTCGGCCAGAATCTCCCGATGCACGCCATTGTCGTTGAACAGCCAGGCAATCCGCCGACCGCTGCTGGGCAATTCGTACTGGATGCACTCGTGCTGTTTAAGATCATCCAGCGTGTGTGGAATGCCCGCGTGCTTGAGGTAGTCAGGACTGGCAATCATCACCAGCGCGGCGTCTTCCAACTGTCGGGCGATCAGGCCGGAATCCGGAATCGCCCGCACGCGGATCGCCATGTCATAGCCTTCACCGACGAAATCGATGTTGCGATTGCTGATGTGCGACTCGACCTTCACCGCTGGAAAGCGTGCCCGAAATGCCGGCAGCAGCGGCAGAATCCGGTGATGGGCATAGGTGGTGGGAATGCTGATGCGCAAGGTGCCGGAAGGCTGTTGCTGCTGGCCCATGACCTCGCGCTGGGCCTCGACCAGTTGCGCCAGCGCCTGACGACATTCCTCGTAATACCGCCGACCACTGTCGGTCAGTTTGACGCTGCGGGTGGTGCGGGCGAACAACCGCACGCCCAAGCGTTCCTCCATACGCGACACCGAACGGCTCACGGCTGCGGGCGTCACACCAGCCACCAGCGCGGCGGCGGTAAAGCTGCCAGCCTCGGCAGCCAGACAAAACAGTTCGATGCTGCCCAGCTGAAGATCGTCGAATTGTCGCTGCATGATTGATTACACCGGGGATCAAATGAAGGACTGAATTTCACCACCATTTTTGTGGCGGCGGTGAAAGGATTGCTTACCAATTTTCGCCGTTATCCGTCGGCCTGATAAGAGCCTGAGCACTAGGCTCAATGGCGGATGGCTGATCGAAAGCTCAGCGCCAGTTATCGGATTTTCCAGGGAATGTCGGGTCTTCGGGCTCATTAACCTAACGGATGGGTTAGCATGAGATTATTCAGCTACAAAGGGTTTTCAATGGTGATCATGTTGCGCGATGAGCACTGCCCGCCGCATGCACATGTGGATGCCGGAACCTGGAGTGCGCGCTTCAAATTCAGCTTCTGGCACAACAGTGTCGAACTGTGGGACGTGGTTCCTCATTCTCGCAGGCCACCTGTGGCGGTGCTGGAAGGGTTGCGTCACGCACTCGGACAACCCGCACATTTGCGCCGCGCTCGGTGTATCTGGTGGGACAAGCTGCACACGGTCTGCCTCGATCATCAGATATGGGACTGGCAAACCAGCGAAGTCGTGGTGGTAAAAAGGGTCGCCAGTACGACCTGCATGATTGGCTCGGCTTGCTATGAGCCCGAGACGAACAAGACCCTACTGGCGCTGATGGGCGTTCCGGAGGGCGTGGAGATCGAACTATGAAAACGATAACAGCAAAAATGTTGGTGGATCGGCCCGTAACCGAAGCCGTGCTGGATGAAGCCATCCAGCGTGGCCAAATGCGCCACAAAGGCGGTCTGCGGGCGACTTCGGTGACCTTTGTGGAACCGTGCCTGGCGGTCAATTTCATTGATGGCAGTGGCGTGCTGTTGCCCGTGCAGCACTATCCGGAGTTCGATGATTTCGACGTCGAGGATTTCGCAGACCTGAAAGTCGGCTTTTCCGGGACAGCCCTTTGCCACGAGGGCAAGGATCTGCAGGTCTCCATCGCCGGGATGGTTTCGGCCAGCAAGCCGCTGATGGATATGGCCGCGTCGGTCATCGCCTCGCGTAATGGTCGCCAAAGCAGCGCCGCCAAAGCAGAGGCTGCACGGGCGAATGGCCGTAAGGGCGGGCGTCCGTGCAAGACAGATATCACCCTTTAAGCAAGCACAAAAAAGCCGTCGTGATGACGGCTGATTTGTATCTGGTACTGACAATTACCGGCGGGTCAACAACACCCCGGATTCCATGTGATGGGTCCACGGGAACTGGTCGAACATTGCGCATCGGGTGATGCGATGGGTGTCGTGCAACTGGGCGATGTTGGCCGCCAGGGTTTCCGGGTTGCAGGAGATGTAGAGGATGTTGTCGAAGCGACGGGTCAGCTCGCAGGTGTCCGGATCCATGCCGGCGCGAGGCGGATCGACGAAGACGCTACCGAACTCGTAGCTCTTCAGATCGATACCGTGCAGACGACGGAACGGACGAACTTCGTTCAGGGCTTCGGTCAGCTCCTCGGCGGACAAACGCACCAGGGTAACGTTATCCACAGCGTTTTCGCTGAGATTGCTCAACGCGGCATTGACCGACGCCTTGCTGATTTCGGTGGCCAGCACTTTGCGCACGCGCGTCGCGAGCGGCAATGTGAAGTTGCCGTTGCCGCAATACAGCTCCAGCAAATCGTCGGAGCGATCGCCGAGTGAGTCGTAAGCCCAGTTGAGCATCTTCTGGTTCACGGTGCCGTTGGGCTGGGTGAACGCGCCTTCCGGCTGGCGATAGCTGAAGGTGCGACCGCCGACGTCCATCTGCTCGACTACGTAATCGTGACCGATCACTTCGCGTTTGCCCTTGGAGCGGCCGATGATGCTGACGTTCAGGTCGGTGGCCAGTTTCGACGCCGCCGTGTGCCAGTGCTCGTCCAGCGGGCGGTGATAGCACAGCGTGATCATCGCATCGCCGGCCAGGGTGGTCAGAAACTCCACCTGGAACAGCTTGTGGCTCAGGGCCGCACTGGCTTGCCATGCCGCTTTCAGCTGCGGCATCAACTCGTTGATGCGCAGGCTGGCAATCGGGAACTCTTCGATCAGGATCGGCGTGCGTTTGTCTTCCTGGGAAAACATCGCGTAGTGACGCTCGCCGGCTTCGCGCCACAGGCGGAATTCGGCGCGCAGGCGGAAGTTTTTCAGCGGCGAGTCGAATACCGCAGGTTCTGGCGCACCGAACGGGGCCAACAGGTCACGCAGGCGCGTGACCTTCTCTTCGAGTTGAACGGCGTAAGCTTGGGAATCAAAAGTCATGCGTTGAACCAACCCAACTTGATCACGAACAGAATCGACAGAATCACCAGTGCCGAGTTCAGTTCACGGCCGCGGCCGGACAGTAGCTTGATCGCGGTCCAGGAGATGAAACCGAAGGCGATGCCGTTGGCGATGGAATAAGTGAACGGCATGGCCAGAGCAGTGACCACGACCGGTGCGGCGACGGTGATGTCGTCCCAGTCTATTTCGGCCAGGCCGGATGTCATCAATACTGCGACGAACAGCAGTGCAGGCGCGGTAGCAAAGGGTGGAACGCTGGCCGCCAATGGCGAGAAAAACAGCGCCAACAGGAACAGGATCGCCACGACAACAGCGGTCAGGCCGGTGCGGCCGCCGGCACTCACGCCGGCTGCGGATTCGATGTAGCTGGTGGTGGTCGAGGTGCCCAGCAGCGAACCAGCCATGGCCGCGGTACTGTCGGCGATCAGGGCGCGGCCCATTTTCGGCATGTGGCCGTCCTTGCCCATCAGGCCTGCGCGCTTGGCGACGCCGATCAGGGTGCCGGAGTTGTCGAACAGGTCGACGAACAGGAAGGCGAAGATCACGCTGACCAGGCCGATGTCCAGGGCGCCCTTGATGTCCAGTTGCAGGAAGGTCGGGGCCAACGACGGCGGCATCGACATCACGCCGCCGAACGCGGTGAAGCCCATCACGATCGAAGCGATGGTCACTGCCAGAATGCCGATCAATACCGCGCCGCGCACTTTCAGCGCTTCAAGCGCCACGATCAGGGCAAAGCCGAGGGTCGCGAGGATCGGGGCCGGTTGTTTCAAATCGCCGAGGCCGACCATGGTGGCCGGGTTGCTCACCACGATGCCCGCGTTATGCAGGGCGATCAGGGCCAGGAACAGGCCGATACCGGCGGCAATCGCCGAACGCAGCGGCAACGGGATGCTGTTGATGATCCATTCGCGGATGCGGAAGATTGACAGCAGGAAGAAGCACACGGCCGAGATGAACACTGCGCCCAGCGCCACTTGCCAGGTGTGGCCCATGTGCAGGACCACGGTGTAAGTGAAGAAGGCATTCAAGCCCATGCCCGGCGCGAGAGCGATCGGGTAGTTGGCGATCAGGCCCATTACCGTGGAGCCGATGGCGGCGGCCAGACACGTGGCGACGAACACCGCGCCCTTGTCCATGCCGGTCTCGCCGAGGATGCTCGGGTTGACGAACAGAATGTAGGCCATGGCCAAAAAGGTCGTGAAGCCCGCCAGAATCTCGGTCCGCACGTTGGTGTTGTGTGCCTTGAGTTGAAACAGCCTTTCCAGCATGTCTGCTCCCCGTGGCGCGCCAGGCGCCGTGAATGTATCGACCTCAACAGCAAAGCACAGACCGCTGATGGCGCCTGGTAATTTTCTGTGGGTCGGAAAAAGCCGCGCATCATACCAGCAGCGTGGGGCTATGGCTGCTTATGGCTGCGATCGTCGTCGATGTTTTGCGGAAAAGCCAAGTGCGCCATACTGCGCGCTCGTTTTGGGGGTACTTATGTATTGCATGAATAAACGTCTGATTGCCGTATTCGGAGTGTCGATCGCCATGTTCCTGGGGGCACACACCGCCTCGGCCGCATCGGCGGCGCCGCTGAGTCAGGTGAAGGTACTCAAGGTCGAGTCGCCGGCCTGCGGCTTTGAAGACATCGCGCAGGGGCAAGAACAAACCCGCTGCAATCACAGCGGACCGAACATCAAGGTCTACGTGCTGGAAGTTGGTTACGGTCGTAGCGCGCATGTCGGGCTGGATGGTTTTGAGGTGAACGGCACCCGGACGCCGGTCTGTGCGTTTGATAACGGTAATCTGACCGACTGCACCGTCGGGAAAAAAACCGTCGGCTATCTGTATGTCTTCGATCTGGCGGGTAAACAGGAAGGCACGTTCACCTTCAGCAACACGTCGATCAACGCGCCCGGCAATACGCTGTCGACGCAGCTTTACATCAAGTAACGGCGAGCTCGAACAAGGGTCAGGAAAGCTGACTACGCTTTAAAGATCATCCTGTGGACTGCGCCCATGACCTTTAGAGCTCTGATTACCCTCGCCGAGGGCATCGATGACCTGCAAGCAGTGACCCTGATCGATGTGCTGCGCCGTGCCAAGGTTGAAGTGGTGGTGGCCAGCATCGAGGGGCGGCGCATGCTCACCTGCGCGCGCGGCACCCGAGTGACGTCCGATGCGATGCTGGTGGACGTGCTGGCACAGCCGTTCGACCTGATCGTCCTGCCCGGCGGTGCCGTGGGGGCGCAACATCTGGCGGCGCATCAACCCCTGCAACAATTGATCAAGGATCAGGTGGCGGCCGGGCGCCTGTTCGCCGGCATCGCCGAGGCCCCGGCGCTGGCGCTGCAAGCCTTTGGCGTACTGCGTCAGCGGCGCATGACCTGCCTGCCATCGGCCAGCCATCAACTGTTGGGGTGCAACTTCGTCGATCAACCGGTGGTGGTCGATGGCAACTGCATCACTGCCCAAGGTTCAGGGGCGGCGTTGCAATTCGCCCTGACGCTGGTGGAACAACTCTGCGGCAAAGCCAGGCGAGCGGCGGTGGCGGGGGAGTTGGTGGTCTAGAGAGTGCCCCGGACAAACTGCTTCAAGCCTTCACTTCTTCCACCGGCACATGCATTCGGTCGCGGTTAGCCAGGGTCGGGAACAGTTTGATCCACGCCCCGGTCACCACCAACGTACCAATACCGCCCATGACCACCGCTGGCACGGTGCCGAACCAGTGGGCGGTCAAGCCTGATTCAAACTCGCCCAACTGGTTCGAAGCGCCGATGAACAGACCGTTCACGGCACTGACCCGGCCGCGCATTTCATCCGGGGTTTCCAGTTGCACAAAGGAGGCGCGGATCACCATGCTGATCATGTCCGCCGCGCCCAACACCACCAACACCGCCAGGGAAAACCAGAACGAGGTCGACAGGCCGAACGCAATGGTCGCAACGCCGAATACACCCACTGCGGTGAACATGACCCGTCCGACGTTGCGCTCCACGGCAAATCTCGCCAGGTACAGCGACATCAGCAGCGCACCCACTGCCGGCGCTGAACGCAGCAGGCCCAGGCCCCAAGGGCCGGTCAGCAAGATGTCCTTGGCGAACACCGGCAGCAACGCCGTCGCGCCACCGAGCAATACCGCAAACAGATCCAGAGAAATCGCCCCGAGAATGTCCGGACGACTACGAATGAAGCGGATGCCCGCCAGCAGCGAATCCAGGGTTGCTTTGCCCTTGTTCAGCGGTGTCTGCCGTGCAGGCAGGTTGAGCATCAGCATGCAGGCGATGATGTAGAGGATCACCGTCGGGCCGTAGACCCAGACGCTGCCGAAGGCGTAAAGCAGCCCACCGAGGGCCGGGGCAACGATAGTCGCCGATTGTTGTGCGGATTGGGCGGCGGCGACCGCGCGGGGGAACAGCGCGCTGGGCACGATGCTCGGCAACAGGGCCTGGGTGGTCGGCATCTCGAAGGAGCGGGCGGCACCGAGCAGGAACGCGAGGATGAAGATCATCTCCCGGGTGACATTGTCGGTCGCGCTGCCGATGGCCAGCGACAGGGCGATCAATGCTTGCAGGGACTGACAGATAGCCGCGACCTTGCGCCGGTCATAGCGGTCCGCGACATGCCCGGTGTGCAGCATGAACAGCACTCGCGGGGCAAACTCCACCAGACCGACCAGGCCCAGGTCGAGCACATTACCGGTCAGTTGGTAGAGGTTCCAGCCAATGGCTACCGTGAGCATCTGGAAACCACTGGCGGTAAACACCCGAGCCAGCCAAAACGCGATAAATGGGCGGTGATGACGTAACAGCAAGGGCGCTTGGCTGGGCATCTGAGGGCCGGTCTTGAGCGAGGGAGGGTCGAGATTATCACCAAGCTGTAACGAAAAGTTGCAGGGCTGGGAAATTTCGTTAGCTAGACACCGATATGCCTGGCCCGCATCGGTGAGGCAACCTGTCACGCGGCAAAAGACCACACCGTCCATCGTCAAAAATGGGACTACTCTTTTAACGTTGCTTGATCCAGATCAAGACCGCTCGTGGAATTGATCCGGCGGCCAGATGGCCAGACTCCCTACGTTGTGATGTTTGTAAAAAAAGAACGAATTCAAATTCGCCACACTCCATATCCGTGGGGGCAGTGGGTGTAGGCCACAAGCCTTCAGCCGGTATTACCTGACAGAGGAAGACTTATGTTCGGTTTGGAGGCACTTGATCTCGCCCGGATGCAGTTCGCGTTCACCATTTCGTTTCACATTCTATTTCCCGCCATCACCATTGGCCTGGCGAGTTACCTGGCGGTGCTCGAAGGCCTGTGGCTGAAAACCCATAACGACACGTACCGCGATCTGTACCACTTCTGGTCGAAGATCTTTGCCGTCAACTTCGGCATGGGCGTGGTCTCCGGGCTGGTCATGGCCTATCAGTTCGGCACCAACTGGAGCCGTTTCTCGGACTTTGCCGGCTCGGTGACCGGGCCACTGCTGACGTACGAAGTACTCACTGCTTTCTTCCTTGAAGCCGGTTTTCTCGGTGTCATGCTGTTCGGCTGGAACAAGGTCGGGCGCAATCTGCACTTCTTCGCTACGGTCATGGTTGCCATCGGCACCTTGATCTCGACCTTCTGGATTCTCGCTTCCAACAGCTGGATGCAAACACCGCAGGGCTATGAAATCGTCAATGGCCAGGTGATTCCGGTGGACTGGCTGGCAGTGATCTTCAACCCGTCGTTCCCGTACCGCCTGATGCACATGGCGACGGCGGCGTTCGTTGCGACTGCCTTCTTCGTCGGCTCCTCGGCGGCCTGGCATTTGCTGCGTGGCAAGGACAACCCGGCGATCCGCACCATGCTCTCGATGGCCATGTGGATGGCCTTGATCGTGGCGCCGATTCAAGCGGTCATCGGTGACTTCCACGGGCTGAATACGCTTGAGCATCAGCCGGCGAAAATCGCCGCGATTGAAGGTCACTGGGAAAACCATGGCGATGAGCCAACCCCGCTGATCCTGTTCGGCTGGCCGGACATGAAAGAAGAGCGGACCAAATTCGCGGTAGAGATCCCGTACCTGGGCAGCCTGATCCTCACGCACTCGCTGGACAAACAGGTCCCGGCACTCAAGGAATTCCCGCCTGAAGATCGACCGAATTCGACCATCGTGTTCTGGTCGTTCCGGATCATGGTCGGGCTCGGCTTTCTGATGATCTTCACCGGTTTGTGGAGCCTGTGGCTGCGCAAACGCGACAAGCTGTATACCTCGCGGCCGTTCCTGTACCTGGCGTTGTGGATGGGGCCGTCCGGCCTGATCGCGATCCTCGCCGGTTGGTTCACCACTGAAATCGGCCGTCAGCCGTGGGTCGTCTATGGCCTGATGCGCACGGCAGATGCGTCCTCCAATCACAGCTTCATGCAGATGAGCATCACGTTGATCATGTTCGTCGTGGTCTATTTCGCGCTGTTCGGTGCCGGTCTGGGCTACATGATGCGCTTGGTGCGCAAAGGGCCGAAGATCGACGAAGGCAAGGAAACCAATGAGGGTGGTCCTGGCCGGAAACGCACGCCGGCCCGTCCGATGTCCGCCGCCGATGACAACGGTGACGGCGACAACAGCCCCAGCCTGACCAAGGAGATTTGACTCATGGGTATTGATCTTCCGCTGATCTGGGCCGTGATCATCATCTTCGGCATCATGATGTACGTGGTCATGGACGGTTTCGATTTGGGGATCGGGATTCTCTTCCCGTTCATTCCGGGCAAGACCGACCGTGACGTGATGATGAACACTGTCGCGCCGGTCTGGGACGGTAACGAAACCTGGCTGGTGCTGGGGGGCGCGGCGTTGTTCGGGGCCTTCCCGCTGGCCTATTCGGTGGTGCTCTCGGCGTTGTACCTGCCGCTGATTTTTATGCTGATCGGGCTGATCTTCCGTGGCGTGGCCTTCGAGTTCCGCTTCAAGGCCAGGGACGACAAGCGCCATCTCTGGGACAAAGCGTTCATCGGTGGCTCGGTCGCCGCCACCTTTTTCCAGGGCGTGGCGTTGGGTGCGTTCATCGATGGGTTGCCGGTGGTCAATCGCCAATTTGCCGGTGGCTCACTGGACTGGTTGACGCCGTTCACCCTGTTCTGCGGCCTGGCGCTGGTGGTGGCTTATGCGCTGCTCGGTTGCACCTGGCTGATCATGAAGACCGAAGGCAAATTGCAGGAGCAGATGCATGACCTGGCTCGACCGCTGGCTTTCGTGGTGTTGGCAGTGATCGGTATCGTCAGCATCTGGACCCCGCTGGCCCATGCCGAGATTGCCGCTCGCTGGTTCACCCTGCCGAACCTGTTCTGGTTCCTGCCGGTGCCGATTCTGGTGCTGGTGACCATGTACGGTCTGATCCGAGCGGTGGCTCGCAATGCGCACTACACGCCATTCCTGCTGACGCTGGTGCTGATCTTCCTCGGCTACAGTGGTTTGGGCATCAGCCTGTGGCCGAACATCGTGCCGCCGTCGATCTCGATCTGGGACGCCGCCGCACCGCCGCAAAGCCAGGGCTTCATGCTGGTGGGCACGCTGTTCATCATCCCGTTCATCCTGGGTTACACCTTCTGGAGCTACTACGTGTTCCGCGGCAAGGTCACCCACGAAGATGGCTATCACTAGAACGCGCGACAGTGGCGCAGGGCTGATACCTGCGCCATTTCTTCAGAGGAGATTGCGATGAAGGCGGGTAAACATTCCTTGCAGGAAATCGAAGCAGCAGAGAAAAAGCCGCTCTGGCAGCGACTCGGCTGGCTGGCGATGATCTGGACCGGCAGCGTGGTGGCGCTGTTCATCGTGGCCAGCCTGATGCGCATGTTCATGAATGCCGCGGGCCTGACGACCCACTGATTTTTTGCACCTGATCCCATCCCGTTGCCTTGCGGCACGGATTTACAACCCTCCAATTGTAGGAGGGTTTTTTTTGCCTTGGATTATTTTCGGGCTTTAAGGATCACGAACTTGGGTGTGGCCGCCACTTGCTCGACGCCGCGGAACAACCGCGCGAGCTTGCTGTGATAACCCAGATGACGGTTGCCGACGATGTACAACGCGCCACCCACGACCAGAGCCTCTCGGGCCTGCTGGAACATGCGCCAGGCCAGGAAGTCGCCGACGACTTGTTGTTGATGAAACGGAGGGTTGCACAACACCACGTCCAGAGACTGAGGTTCCTGACCCGCCAAACCATCACCGGCACGTACAATCACTTCCCGATCACCCAGCGCCGCGCGCCAGTTTTCGGCTGCCGATTGCACGGCCATGAACGACTCGTCCACGAGCGTGTAGTGGGCCTCGGGGTTTTGCAGGGCGCTGGCGATGGCCAAAACTCCGTTGCCACAACCGAGGTCGGCAACCCGCGCTGAGCCGAGGCTCTTTGGCAGGTGCGGCAAAAACGCTCGCGTGCCGATGTCCAGGCCTTCGCGGCAGAACACATTGGCGTGATTCAGCAATTCGATCTCAGGTGCGTCGAGTCGATAGCGGGTCGGGTAGGGGGACACGACAGGCGCTTTGACTTCAGCGGTCGCGACCAATAGCCGAGCCTTCTTCACCGCCAACGAGGCTTGCACCGGGCCGATGTAGCGTTCCAGCAGATCGCCCGCGGCGCGGGGCAAATGCTTGATCATCGCCGCAGCAATCACCTGAGCCCCCGGCGCCAGTTGACCCTGCAAGCGAATAAGTTGTTCTTCCAGCAAGGCGAGGGTTTTCGGGACCCGGATCAGTACCCGGTCGAAAGGGCCTGAAAAGGGTTCACTGGCCGGTATGCTTGGCACCGCATCAAATGCTTGGCCATTACGGATCAGATTTTTTTCCAGTCCCTGAAAGGCCAGGAACGAGTCACCGCTGCTGGTCACTTGAACCTTGCCCGCCAGGCTGGCGGCCAATGCGCCAAAGCTGTCGTTGAGCACCAAAACCCGAGTGTCGGCCGAGGGCTGTTGGTCAGCCAGATGGGTGAGCAGGTATTCGTCTGCGGCATCAAATGCCTGCAGCGGTTCGTTCTGCTGTTCGGGCTGGCGGATCAGGTCGAGTCGGGCGAAGGGTGTTTCGAGCAAGGGCATGAGGCGGGGCTCTGGGTAATCAACGGGGTCATCAACAGGTGTCCCGCGGCCCAAGGGCGTTGTAGCGGGCGTGACCGTCCGAGTGCACTGCGTCGTGAAGGTTCACACGTCAACACTCAAGAAGGACCGCAAATGGTACGTTTTTTTCTTTTGGATTACTTGCAGGTTTTTTGGGTCAACGCATTGCGCTGCTATTTAGAAAACCGTCCTTGGTGGCGGCGATGACTGCGGAAATCTTGTTATTGACCCCCAGTTTCAGAATCGCGCTTTGAACATGAAAATTGACCGTGCGTGCGCTGAGATTGAGGATTCTGGCACTCTCATACGCAGTCTTGCCATCAGCTGCCAGTTTCAACACATCGATCTCGCGGGGGGACAAATGCGGCACGGGTGGCTTGGTCGATTTCCTGGGCAGTGTCTGTGCGATCAGCGCATGCAGATGGCGCCCGATGAACACCGAAAAACCGAGATTTTCATACAGCTCAAACGCAGTGATCGGGCAATGGCTTCTGGCCAGGCTCAGAATGCTGCAAACACCACTGTCCTCGTCATGGACCGATTGTGACCAGCCGTGCTGCAATCCTTGTTTCTCAAGCGCATCCCACAAGCACGGGGTCTTGGAGAAAAGTTCTTCGCTCCAAAGGACAGGCAATCTGGAGTGATTGCAGTGAGCCACTACTGGGTCTGTCGCGCCGAAATTTTTTTGTTCATATTCAATGTTCCAGTCCGTAGGGTAGTTATTGAGCTGGACTGTATTAAAGTGGTCAGTTTTTGTTTGGTATGTTGTTGAAAAGGCAAAAAATTTAAAGCCTATATTTTTCGCGAAACCCAGTGAAATCCGGTAGGCAATATCAATCTCCGTTGTTCGCGATAATTGGTTGAGTTGTGATTCCTTCCACCTCTCCATTATGTCTCTCCAGGTGTGATGTTACTTGGGGGGTGCCTTTTTGGATCCAAGATCTGGCACGAGCCGAGTGTAGGATGTTTCCTATGTTCGTGTGAGACTTTTTGGCTTTGTTTGCGATTTTTAAGCAAGTATCTGGTTCTAACGTTATGGAGTACTGGCATAGATAACGAAATGTCTGACTTACTTTAATCAGCCTTGGATTTGTGCGTTAACTGGGTAGTTAATGTTAAGTCGTATTATGAAGTTGATGTGAATGGGTCCCTGGCTAAAGCCACTACAAATCACCGGTGTTTAATCACTCCGCTTTGCGGGACACTGTGGCTATCTGTTGAATGGAGCACCCCATGACCGCCAGTGCAGAAAAATTCACTCGCCAGAGCTTGCTCGACGTCCAGTCGCTGACCCCCAGTCTGTTCACCCTGCGGACCACCCGGGATCCTGGTTTTCGCTTTCGTGCAGGGCAATTCGCCCGGCTGGGCGTTACCAAGGCTGACGGCAGCACCGTATGGCGCGCCTATTCCATGGTGTCGTCGCCCTATGACGAGTTCCTCGAATTCTTTTCCATTGTGGTGCCAGGGGGGGAGTTCACCAGTGAGCTGAGTCGGCTGGGAGTCGGTGATACGCTGCTGGTCGAGCGTCAGGCCTTTGGTTACCTGACGCTGGATCGCTTTGTCGACGGCCGTGATCTCTGGTTGTTATCCACAGGCACCGGCCTGGCACCGTTTCTGTCGATCCTGCAGGACTTCGAGGTCTGGGAGAAATTCGAACGAATCATCCTGGTCTACAGCGTGCGCGAAGCCCGGGAGCTGGCTTATCAGGACCTCGTCAGCGGGTTGGCCCAGCGCGACTATTTAGCGGAGTTTGCGCACAAGCTGCAGTTCATCACCACGGTCACGCGCGAGCAGCATCATGGCGCTCTGAGCGGCCGGATCACTGCGCTGATCGAAAATGGCGAGCTGGAGCGGGCGGCAGGCCTGGCGCTGACGGCCGAGCACTCGAGGGTCATGCTCTGCGGCAATCCGCAGATGATCGATGACTCGCGCAAATTGCTCAAACAGCGCCACATGCACTTGAGCCTCAGTCGCCGACCCGGGCAAGTGGCGGTGGAAAACTACTGGTAAAAAAAACGGCGCCTCAAGGGCGCCGTTTCTTGTTTGACTAACGCGTTCAGGGCCGATTGTTCTGAGCCTTGAGCAGATCGCGGATCTCTTCCAGCAGCTCTTCTTCTTTGGTCGGAACCGGCGGCAGCGTTGGCGCAACGGCCTCTTCGCGTTTGAGGCGGTTGATGGCTTTGACGCCCATGAAGATCGCGAAGGCGACGATGATGAAGTCAATCAGGCTCTGGATGAATTTGCCGTATGCCAGCACTACCGCCGGAATATTGCCGTTGGCTGCTTTGAGCGTGACGGCCAGGTCACTGAAGTCTACCCCCCCGATCAGCAGGCCAATGGGTGGCATCACCACGTCGCCGACAAACGATGAAACGATCTTGCCGAAGGCGGCGCCGATGATGATACCGACGGCCATGTCGACCACGTTACCTTTGACCGCGAAGGCCTTGAACTCACTTATCACGCCCATAGGTTATTTCCTTGTTACAGATGAGGTTGGTGAATGCAGTGTAAATCAGCATGATGCATCCCGCTCGAAACAACTGCTTACAGAGCTTGCCTGCTACCGACCTTCTCGGCGATAAAAAGTTTGAAAATGCCATCACTCTTGCTCGGGGTGGCAGCTTTGGACTGGGGCCTCCAGTGCACCCGCAGGACATTTTATCCGTCGATCACTCGCCTCACTGAGTGGAGAGAGGTGCAGGATAAAACTATAGAAAGTAGGGGCAGTCGCACTGGGTTGATGCAAGTCAACGTGAGGTACGTCAAGTTTTTAAATTAATGGTTTGCAGGGTGTAAAGACTCGCGCCTAAAACAAATTACCTGTGCTAAATATCCGAAGGCCATTATATTGCCATTGGCTTGGTTGTTCATGTTGTAAGTTTGGCTTAACAGTTAGGTTGTACGTTCAGGTTTTAAATGGCTAAGATTTGTACAGGTTTCGATTTTTGTTTCATTGGGCAAGACTAGTATTTGGTTGGGTATGTTGGGGCGGGAAGTTGTACAGGTTTTTATAATTAGTAATGCGGTTGATATATTCCAGGGGCTGAGAAAGTTGCTGCCGAAGATCCGCTGGGTAACTTCGCCGCGCTGATCCGCACCAGCTGAGCTATCATCGCGGTTTTTGCCGGGAGTTCAGATGGCCAAGGCCAAGCGCATGTACGGCTGCACCGAGTGTGGCTCAACCTTCCCCAAGTGGGCTGGCCAGTGCGGCGAGTGCGGGGCCTGGAACACCCTGACTGAAACCATGGTGGAGAGCGGTGGCGCCGCAGCCCCCAGCGGTCGCACCGGCTGGACCGGTCAACAGGCACAGATCAAGACCCTGGCCGAAGTCAGCGTCGAAGAAATCCCGCGTTTTTCCACAGCGTCCAGCGAGCTCGATCGGGTGTTGGGTGGCGGCCTGGTGGATGGCTCGGTGGTGTTGATCGGCGGTGATCCGGGGATCGGCAAATCGACCATTCTGCTGCAAACCTTGTGCAACCTCGCCAAAGTCATGCCGGCGCTGTACGTCACCGGCGAAGAATCCCAGCAGCAAGTGGCCATGCGCGCCCGCCGCCTCGGTTTGCCTCAGGATCAACTGCGGGTGATGACCGAAACCTGCATCGAGACCATCATCGCCACGGCCCGGCAGGAAAAACCCAAGGTGATGGTGATCGACTCGATCCAGACGATCTTCACCGAACAACTGCAATCGGCACCGGGCGGCGTGTCCCAGGTCAGGGAAAGCGCTGCGTTGTTGGTGCGCTATGCCAAGCAGAGCGGCACGGCCATTTTCCTGGTCGGTCACGTGACGAAAGAAGGTGCGTTGGCGGGACCGCGAGTGCTGGAGCACATGGTCGACACGGTGCTGTATTTCGAAGGCGAATCCGATGGGCGCTTGCGTTTGCTGCGGGCGGTGAAGAACCGTTTCGGCGCCGTCAACGAACTGGGCGTATTCGGTATGACCGACAAGGGGCTGAAAGAAGTCTCCAACCCTTCGGCGATTTTTCTCACCCGTGCGCAGGAAGAAGTGCCGGGCAGTGTGGTCATGGCGACGTGGGAAGGGACGCGGCCGATGCTGGTGGAAGTCCAGGCGCTGGTGGACGACAGTCACCTGGCCAATCCACGTCGGGTAACGCTGGGGCTGGACCAGAATCGACTGGCGATGTTGTTGGCCGTGCTGCACCGTCACGGCGGCATTCCGACCCACGATCAGGATGTGTTTCTCAACGTGGTTGGCGGGGTGAAGGTGCTGGAAACAGCCTCCGATCTGGCGCTGATGGCAGCGGTCATGTCCAGTTTGCGCAACCGGCCACTGCCCCATGATCTGCTGGTATTCGGCGAAGTCGGGCTTTCCGGCGAAGTACGCCCGGTGCCGAGCGGCCAGGAACGCTTGAAAGAAGCCGCCAAACACGGCTTCAAACGCGCCATCGTGCCCAAGGGCAATGCGCCTAAAGAAGCGCCGCCGGGGTTGCAGATTATTGCTGTAACGCGTCTGGAGCAGGCGTTGGACGCCCTCTTCGAATAACTTTCAGGTCGATACAAAACCTGTGGGAGCGAGCCTGCTCGCGATAGCAGTATGTCAGTCGACTTAAATGTTGAATGTCAGACCGTATTCGCGAGCAGGCTCGCTCCCACATGAGTATGGGATTGGCCTTCAGACTTCGATCAGTGCCCCCAACTCCCGTTCGAGCTCCTGCGAGTCGCCCAGGTTGAGTTCAACCAATCGCCGCAGGCGTTCGATGGATTCCAGGCTGATATGTCGGCAGACGAAGCCGAGCTGACCATGATCATCGTGGGTCAGTTGCACATCCATCTTGATGGCGACGTCCTCGTTGAGATGAATATCGACCAGGAAATGCCACTCCCGATTCCCCAGCCACGGTTCGGGCTTTTCGATTAACAGTCCCTTGAGGGACAGGTCGATCAACTTCACCGGCCAGATGAATTCCCCTTGACTCAGCTCGGTTCGGGCATCGAACGCAATACGTTTGAAGCGGCGGCGATCGGCAGGGTGCTCGCTCATGGCGCAATCCTCGTAAATGTCCGCTGACTATAGACCCGCATTGTCAAAGGCTGCCAGCAAAGTGATGGCTCACCCCATGGCGGGGGATGGCCTTTGCGGCCGTTAGCGCTAAACTCGGGATGGCTGTCTTTCTTGTCCACCCTGGCTGGAATCATAAAATGAAAAATAATAATAGCCTGCTACGCCACCTACCCTGGCTGCTGCTGGCAATCGTAGGGGCGTGCGCCCTTGGTGTAGTGGCATTGCGCCGAGGCGAGGCGATCAACGCCTTGTGGATTGTGGTCGCCGCTGTGGCCATCTATCTGGTTGCGTATCGTTACTACAGTCTGTTCATCGCTAACAATGTGATGCAGCTCGACCCGCGACGGGCCACCCCCGCCGTGCTCAACAATGACGGTCTGGACTACGTCCCCACCAACAAACACATCCTCTTCGGTCACCACTTCGCCGCCATCGCTGGCGCAGGGCCGCTGGTCGGTCCGGTCCTGGCGGCGCAGATGGGTTACCTGCCCGGTACGTTGTGGCTGATTGCCGGCGTGGTGTTGGCCGGTGCCGTTCAGGACTTCATGGTCCTGTTCATGTCCACCCGCCGCAATGGCCGTTCCCTCGGCGACATGGTTCGTGAGGAAATGGGCCGCATTCCCGGGACCATTGCGCTATTTGGCTGCTTCCTGATCATGATCATCATCCTCGCGGTGCTGGCGCTGATCGTTGTGAAAGCCCTGGCCGAAAGCCCGTGGGGGATTTTCACGGTGATGGCGACCATCCCGATCGCGATGTTCATGGGCATTTACATGCGGTACATCCGCCCGGGTCGCATCGGTGAAATCTCCGTTGTCGGTGTGCTGTTGCTGCTGGGTTCGATCTGGCTCGGCGGGCAGATTGCCGCTGATCCGGTCTGGGCCAAGGCGTTCAGCTTCACTGGCGTGCAGATTACGTGGATGCTGGTCGGTTACGGTTTCGTGGCCGCCTCGTTACCGGTCTGGCTGATTCTGGCGCCGCGCGACTACCTGTCGACCTTTCTGAAAATCGGCACCATCGTGGCGCTGGCGATCGGCATCCTGATCACCATGCCTGAGCTGAAAATGCCGGCGCTGACCCAGTTCATCGACGGCACGGGGCCGGTGTGGAAGGGCGGTCTGTTCCCGTTCCTGTTCATCACCATCGCCTGTGGCGCGGTTTCCGGTTTCCACGCGCTGATTGCTTCCGGCACCACGCCGAAGCTGCTGGATAATGAAACCAACGCCCGTTACATCGGTTACGGCGGCATGCTGATGGAATCTTTCGTCGCCATCATGGCCATGGTTGCTGCGTCGGTAATCGAGCCGGGCGTGTATTTCGCCATGAACAGCCCGGCGGCAGTCGTCGGCGGTGATGTGGTGGCCGTGGCACAAACCGTCAGCAGCTGGGGCTTTGCGATTACCCCGGAAGCGCTGCAAGCGGTGGCCAAGGACATCGGTGAAACCACGATCCTGGCCCGTGCTGGCGGTGCGCCGACCCTGGCGGTTGGTATCGCGCAGATCCTGCACAGTGTCCTGCCGGGTGAAAACACCATGGCGTTCTGGTACCACTTCGCAATTCTGTTCGAAGCGCTGTTCATCCTGACCGCCGTCGACGCCGGTACCCGTGCCGGACGTTTCATGCTGCAGGACTTGCTCGGTTCCTTCGTGCCAGCGCTGAAACGCACCGAGTCCTGGACCGCCAACCTGATCGCGACCGCCGGTTGCGTGGCGATGTGGGGTTGGTTGCTGTACCAGGGCGTGATCGATCCGCTGGGTGGCATCAACACCTTGTGGCCGCTGTTCGGTATCTCCAACCAGATGCTCGCCGGTATCGCGCTGATGCTCGGCACCGTTGTGCTGATCAAAATGAAACGCCAGCGCTACGTCTGGGTCACCATGCTGCCAGCGGTGTGGTTGCTGATCTGCACCACCACTGCCGGCTTCATCAAGCTGTTCGATGCCAACCCGGCGATCGGCTTCCTGTCGCTGGCCAAGAAGTACAGCGATGCGCTGGCCAACGGTCAGATCCTCGCCCCGGCCAAGGACATTACGCAGATGCAACACGTGATCTTCAACGCCTACACCAACGCAACGCTGACGGCGCTGTTCCTGTTCGTGGTATTCAGTATCCTGTTCTATGCGCTCAAGGTCGGTATTTCCGCCTGGGGCAGCAAGGAACGTACGGATAAAGAAGCGCCATTCCAGGCTCTGCCGGATGCGTAATCGAGGATTGCAGCATGTTCAATGACCTGAGTCGCCTCGGTAAATACCTCGGTCAGGCCGCGCGCCTGATGGTCGGGATGCCCGACTACGACACCTACGTCGAGCACATGCAAACCAAACACCCGGACAAACCGGTGATGACCTACGAGATGTTCTTTCGGGAACGTCAGGAAGCTCGTTACGGCGGCAAGGGTGGGCCGAAGTGCTGTTGAAGCAACAGACTGGCTGATGCAATCCCTGTGGGAGCGGGCTTGCTCGCGAAAGCGGTGTGTCATTCAACGTTAATGTCGACTGACACGACCTCTTCGCGAGCAAGCCCGCTCCCACATTTGTTTTGTGTTGTTTTTTAACTTTGTGAAACAGGAGAACCCGTTTGTCCTCTCCCATCCCGGTAACAATCCTCAGTGGCTTTCTCGGCGCGGGAAAAACCACGCTGCTGCGCTACCTGCTCAAAGCCGAACACGGCCTGAAAATCGCCGTGATCGAGAACGAATTCAGTGACGCCGGAATCGACACCCAACTGTTGGGCGACGAACCGGTGCAAGTGATGACGCTGTCCAATGGCTGCGTCTGCTGCACCATCCACACTGACCTGACCAAGGCTTTGTACCTGCTGCTCGAACGCCTGGACAGCGGCGAAATCGCCTTCGACCGTCTGGTGATCGAATGCACCGGCCTGGCCGACCCGGCACCGGTGGCCCAAACCTTTTTCATCGATGAAGAGCTGCGCGAACGCTACATCCTCGACGGCATCATTACCCTGGTCGATGCGGCACACGCTGACACCCACCTGACTCAAACCATCGCCCAGGCGCAGATCGGTTTCGCCGACCGCTTACTGGTGAGCAAGCGCGATCTGGTGGACGAGGCGACCTTTACCGCGCTGAGCGAGCGCCTGACCCGCATCAACCGTCGCGCGCCGATCCGCGTGGTCGAGCACGGCAAGATCGATCTGGCCGAATTGCTCGACGTGCGCGGCTTCAATCTCAATGCCGACCTGGGTGGCGGCGTCAGCCTGCGCCCAGTGAGCAAAGCGCCGTCCATCGACCGCATTTCCAGCCTGGTGCTGCGCACCGACAAGCCGCTGGATATCGACAAACTCAGCGAGTTCATGAACGAACTGCTGGAGGACCATGGCAAGCAATTGCTGCGCTACAAAGGCGTGTTGAACATCCTTGGCGAGCCGCGGCGCATGGTGTTTCAGGGGGTGTTGAAGTTATACGGATTTGATTGGGACACGGAGTGGGCCGACGATGAAACGCGCGAAAGCGTGATCGTGTTCATTGCCGATGATTTGCCGGAAGAGAAGATTCGTGAGGGGTTTGCGCGGGTCGCGGCGGAGTAAGCCCGATATTTCAGCGGGCCTGATGCCGCCATCGCGAGCAGGCTCGCTCCCACATTTGAAATGCATTCACCTGTGGGAGCGAGCCTGCTCGCGAAGGCAATCTAACCGGCAACACGATTCTGGCTGACTACCGATCCAGAGTTCAGCAGTGCCTGCTCAAGATGATCCAGATGCCGGGTCATCAACATCTCGGCCGCCGTAGCATCCCCACGCTCCACTGCATCAACAATTGCGGCATGCGCCTGCCACGTGCAATAGCCCTCCACCTGCGGATCAAACTGCGCAATCGCCAGCGAAGTCAGCGGTACCAGAGTGCCGAGAAAATGCGCCAACGGTGCGTTCCCCGCCATTTCAGCCAGTTGCAGATGAAATTCCCCAGACAGTCGGATTGCCGGACCACGCGCCGTGCATTGGCGTTCGCTGTCGATCAAGGCACGCAGGCGTTTCAAGTCTTGCGGACGAGGTTGTCGGCAGGCCAGTCGAGCCAGTGTGATTTCTGTCAGTCGTCGGGCATGCAGCGTCTGCCGAGTCTGCTCGGCATCGGGCGCGGCGACTCGGGGACGATGATTGGTCCGAAGGATAATGATCTGCTGATGGGACAGCTGCGTCAGCGCGCTACGAATGTCACTGCGTCGAGCGCTGAACATCTGCGCCAGGCTGTCTTCAGTAAAGCGACTGGCTGCATGGATGCGCTGTTCGAGAATGGCATCGAATACCCGTGAGTAGAGATCATCCGCCGACGGCTTCCCGGTGTTCGCGCGCGGGAAGGGCAGGGCAGTGAGGGTTTGCGGTGAGGCGAAGCTGTTCATGGCTTGTCTCCAGTTCGAAGCGGACTCAAGTGACGAGGTTGTCGTCCGGAATATTCAATTCGATGCCCATCCGCTGGCCTTCCCGAAGGATGTGCCGACGCATCTCGGCGCTGGCCTGGGCGCTGTTTTTGCTGCGAATAGCGCGCACCACGGCTTCGTTCTCCTCAAGGCGCTCAGCCAAATGCTCCGGGGAGTTGCGCAGCACGTCGGCGCTTTGCTTGAGGGCGTTGCTGGTCTGTTGCACCACACTCTGGAAAATCGGGTTCGAGGTCAGCGTGAACAGCTCTTCGTGGAACGCGATGTAGGCGTTCACCCCGGCTTCACTGTCGTTGGCTTCCAGCGCTTCGCGCATGTCCATCAGGGTCAGGCGCAACTGCCCGACTTCCTTGCTGCTGATTGACTGCGCCACCAGGCCGACAATGAACGGTTCAAGCGTGTAGCGCAGTTGCAGCACGTCTTCCAGGCTCGCACCGGCGACTGCGCTGTCGTGGCTTTGGCTGTCGCTGAGATTGGCCTCTAGCACCACCACGCCTTTACCCGGCATGGAGCGCACCAGCCCGAGGGTTTCCAGCACGATGACGGCTTCACGCAGGCTCGGGCGGCTGATGCCCAGTTGTTCGGCCAGCTCACGCTGCCCCGGCAGCATCTCGCCGGAGCGCCACTGACCACGGGCCAAAGCGGCCCGGAGTTTCTCTACGACTGAATTGACGACGGTTGACGAGGTGATCACTGTTCGCTCCATGAGCATCCAAAACGATTGATGACCGTGCCTGCCCGTGGGCAGACACGGCGATTATTCAGAATTCCTGCTGATGTGCCGGGCCGACAGGTTTTCTCGGCTGGAAGGTATAACCCACCTGGCCAGAAAGTACTTTATTCGCCCGTTGGATATCGATGTCCTTTTCCCAGCGCGCGATGGCCACAGTGGCGACGCAGTTGCCGATCAGGTTGGTCAGCGCCCGGCCGATGCCCATGAACCAGTCCACTGCCAACACCAGCACCAGGCCTACTACCGGAATTGCCGGGATCGCCGTCAGTGTCGCCGCGAGAATCACCAGCGCCGAGCCGGGAATCCCGTGGGCACCTTTGGAGGAGATCAACGACACCAGCAGAATCGTCAGCAGATCGGTCATGGCCAGCGGCGTGCCGGTGGCATTGGCGATGAACACGATGGCCAGGGTCAGGTAGATCGAGAAACCGTCCAGGTTGAACGAGTAACCGGTCGGAATCACCAGCCCGACCGTCGAACTGCCGATGCCCAGATGCTCAAGCTTGCGCATGATTTGTGGCAGCACGGCGTCGGAGGAGGCGGTGCCCATGACGATCAGCAGTTCTTCGCGCAGGTACTTGAGCAACGGCCACATCCGCAGGCCGGACAGGCGCATCACCAGGCCGAGAATCACTGACACAAACGCGAAACAGGTCAGGTAAAACAGGCCGACCAGACTGCCCAGGTGTTGCAGCGAATCCAAGCCATATTTGCTGGTGGTGAAAGCGATGGCGCCGAACACGCCGATCGGCGCCAGACGCACGATCATGCCCATGATGCGGAAGATCACGTGGCTCAGTTCATTGATCAGCCGGGAAATACCCGACGCTGCTTCGCCCACCAGGTTCAGCGCACTGCCGAACAGCACCGAAAACAGCAGCACTTGCAGAATGTTGTTCTCCGCGAAGGCGCCGATTACCGAGGTCGGGATCAGGTCCATCAGGAACTGCGTGGTGGTGTGCATGTGCTGACCACGCTGGGCGATGTCGCCCATGTCGGCAGCGGAAAGCTGATCCAGATGAATGTTCGCGCCACTGCCGATGCCGGTGCTGAAAGCGAACACCAGACCAATCACCAGGGCGATGGTGGTCAGGATTTCGAAGTAGATCACCGATTTCAGGCCGATGCGCCCGACCTTCTTCAGGTCGCCGGCACCGCTGATGCCGCTGACCACTACGCAGAACACGATCAGACCGATGAGCATCTTGATCAGTTTGATGAAGCCATCGCCGAGAGGTTTGAGCTGGGCGGAGTATTCAGGAAGGGTCAGCCCGCAGACGATGCCGAGCACCAGTCCGAGAACCACTTGGAGGAAGATTGAACGCGAGCACCATCTGAGCATGGGAGGAATCCTGGTCGGTGTCCTGGCTGCCGTGCGCTTCGCGCATCAGATTCAGGACTTAATTATTGTGGTCTTACCGGTATGTCCAGTGCAGGCGCAGTCTAGGCGCTGTTTTTGGGTGATCGCAAGCATATTTTGAAAAATTGGCATGACCGGTCTTACCAGTTGAGCGCAATGCCCCGACCTTGAGCCTTTTCGCGGTTTGAAAAAATTGCGGACGAAAAAAAACCGGCCATCACTGGCCGGTTTTTTCATTGCTGCGGTTCTGCGGGCTGATTAGGCGCCGTATACCGGCAGCTTCTTGCAGATGGCCTTGACCTTCTCACGAACGGCGTCGATCACCGCTTCGTTGTTCAGATCCGCCAGGATGTCGCAGATCCAGCCGGCCAGTTCTTTGCACTCTGCTTCCTTGAAGCCACGAGTGGTCACAGCCGGAGTACCGAAGCGCAGGCCGGAGGTGACGAACGGGGAGCGTGGATCGTTTGGCACGGAGTTCTTGTTCACGGTGATGAACGCTTTGCCCAGAGCGGCGTCAGCGTCTTTACCGGAGATTTCCTGCTTGATCAGCGACAGCAGGAACAGGTGGTTCTGAGTACCGCCCGACACCACGTCGTAACCGCGCTCGATGAACACGCCGGCCATGGCCTGGGCGTTTTTCACCACTTGTTGCTGGTAGGTCTTGAACTCAGGTTGCAGCGCTTCCTTGAAGCAGATCGCTTTAGCGGCGATCACGTGCTCCAGCGGGCCACCTTGGGCGCCAGGGAATACTGCGGAGTTCAGTTTCTTCTCGATGTCGGCGTTGGCGCGAGCCAGGATCAGGCCGCCACGTGGACCGCGCAGGGTTTTGTGCGTGGTGGTGGTCACGACGTCAGCGAAAGGCACCGGGTTCGGGTAGACGCCAGCGGCGACCAGACCGGCCACGTGGGCCATGTCGACGAACAGGTAGGCGCCAACCTTGTCAGCGATTTCGCGGAAGCGCGGGAAGTCCAGGATCTGCGAGTAGGCAGAGAAACCGGCCACGATCATTTTCGGCTTGTGTTCAACCGCCAGACGCTCGACTTCGTCGTAGTCGATCAGGCCGTTGCCGTCGATACCGTACTGAACGGCGTTGTACAGCTTGCCGGAGGAAGAAACGCTGGCACCGTGGGTCAGGTGACCACCGTGCGCCAGGCTCATGCCCAGGATGGTGTCGCCCGCTTGCAGCAGAGCCAGGTAAACGGCGCTGTTGGCTTGCGAACCGGCGTGCGGTTGAACGTTGGCGTAATCAGCGCCGAACAGTTCTTTTGCACGGTCGATGGCCAGTTGCTCGACCACGTCGACGAACTCGCAACCACCGTAGTAGCGCTTGCCCGGGTAGCCTTCGGCGTACTTGTTGGTCAGTACCGAGCCTTGAGCTTCCATGACCGCAGGGCTGGTGTAGTTTTCCGAAGCGATCAGCTCGATGTGTTCTTCCTGGCGCTGAGCTTCTTGCTCCATGGCGGCAAAGAGATCGGCGTCGTACTTGGCAATAGTCAAATCACGGCTGAACATGGCGGTCCTCAAGGATCGGGGCAGAAAAGGGGGGCATTCTAACCCAATGGGTTTTAGATGGCATATGAAAGGACATCATGTCGCAGACAAGTGGGCTTCATGACCAGATATGCGGTGCGTCGGAGGGCCTCTTCGCGAGCAAGCCCGCTCCCACAGGGGAACGCATTTCAAAATGTGGGAGCGGGCTTGCTCGCGAAGAGGCCGCCCGCAACACCACAAGGCCTCAGTCGAACATGAACAACGCATCATTGCTGAACTGCGCCTCAAACCGGTTCGCCGGCATCGGCCGGCCGAACAGATACCCCTGAACCTCGTCGCAACCATGCTCGCGCAGGAAGTCGAGTTGCTCGTGGGTTTCCACGCCCTCGGCGATAACCGCCAGATTGAGGCTGTGGGCCATGGCGATGATCGCGCGGGCGATCTGCGCATCCTGCTCGCCCGACGGCAGGCCGTCGACGAAGGTGCGGTCGATTTTCAGCACGTCGATCGGGAACTGCTTGAGGTAGTTGAGCGATGAGTAACCGGTGCCGAAGTCGTCGACCGCGATGCTCAGGCCGAGATTTTTCAGCCCGGCGAGAATCTGCATCGCTTCGCTGACTTCGCGCATCAGGATACTTTCGGTCAGTTCCAGCTCCAGGCATGCCGGCGGCAGGCCGGTTTCCTTGAGGATGGTGGCGATTCGCGTGCCGAGCTGGCCGTCGGAGAACTGCCGGGCCGAGATGTTCACTGACACCTTCGGTACCCGGACCTTGGCCTGATGCCAGGTCTTGAGCTGACGGCAGGCCTCGCTGATCACCCAGTCGCCGACATCCACCACCAGACCGAGCTCTTCGAGCACCGGAATGAAGTCTCCCGGCGGCACCAGACCGCGTCGCGGATGGCGCCAGCGCAGCAAGGCTTCGGCGCCAGTCAGGCGTTTGCCATCGCCGCTGAACTGCGGTTGGTAGTAGAGGACGAATTCGTTCTGCTCCAGGGCGTGACGCAAGTCGCTTTCCAGTTCCAGACGCTCCAGGGCGCTGGCGTTCATATCGGCCTGATAGAACTGGAAGTTGTTCTTGCCGCGCTCCTTGGCGTGATACATCGCGGTGTCGGCGTTTTTCATCAGCTGGCTGAGTTCGTTACCGTCCTGAGGGCTCAGGGCGATGCCGATACTGGCGGTGACGAAGAACTCTCGGCCTTCAAGCACGAACGGTTTCACCAGGCTGGCGAGAATCTGTTCGGCCACATGAATCGCCCGGTTCAAGGCAATTTCACGGTTGGCCCGCGGTTGCAGCAGCAAGGTGAATTCATCGCCGCCCATGCGCGCCACGGTGTCGTCATCATCGACACAGCCGAGCAGGCGCGTGGCCATTTCCTTGAGCATGCGATCGCCAGCGGCGTGGCCCAGGGAGTCGTTGATCGGTTTGAATCGGTCCAGGTCGAGGAACATCAGTACCACCCAGGACTTCTGCCGTTCGGCCGATTGCAGTGCCGTGTGCAGGCGATCCTGGAACAGTGTGCGGTTGGGCAGGTGAGTCAGGGCGTCGTAATAGGCGAGGCGGTGAATCCGCTGCTCACTGGCCTTGCGTTCGCTGATGTCGCTGAAGAAGCACACGTAGCTGGCCAGATCGCCTTCGTCATCCAGCACCGCCGTGATCCCGACCCAGGCCGGGTAATGCTCGCCATTGCGTCGTTTGAGCCAGACTTCGCCTTCCCACGTGCTGTGCTGATGCAATTGCTTGAGCACGTAACGCAGATGGGCTTCCTGCTGATCGTCGACGGTCAGCATGTTCGGCAACTGGTCGAGCACCTGCTCCACAGCATAACCGCTGACACGACTGAAGGCTTCGTTAGCCTGGACGATGTAGCCGGCCGGGTCGGTGATCAGGATCGCCGAGGTCGAGTGCTCAAATACAGTCGCGGCCATGCGCAGGTCTTTTTCGGCCCGGCGTTGCTGGCTGATGTCGCGACCGACGCCCAGCACGCCCTCGAACGCACCGTGTTCGTCCCAGACCAGCACCAGCCGCAGTTCGATGGGAATCTTGCGCCCGTCGGCCCGCAGGCAGTCGAACAAAAACAGTTGGGTCTGCACCTGGCTGCGCAACAGCGCCAGTTGGTCGGGTTTATTCAGCGCTTTGCTGACCCGGTCCATCAGGCTGTAAATGCCGGTCAGCTGTTGCGGGTTGGCGATGGTCGATTGCCAGCCGTTCTGGAAAATCCAGTCGGCGTCGTAGCCCAGCACGGCTTGCACCGACGGGCTGACGTAGTTGAGCGCCAACTTGCTGTCGGTTGAGAAAATCACGTCGCTGATGCTTTCGGCAAGCATCCGGTAACGCTGCTCGCTGTCGCGCAGGGACTCACTGGCTTCAATCTGATCGGTGATGTCCTTGGCCACGCCGATGATTCGCGTCACCTGATCGTGCTTGTCCCGCGCCAGCGCCTGTTCGCGGATGTCGAAGCGCCGCCATTTACCGTCCCGATGGCGAAAGCGCAGCTGGCATTGCATCAATTGTCTGTAACCGGTCTGGCGCTGGGTTTGGCGCGAGCGGTGGTAGAAGTCGGCATCTTCGGGGTGCAGCAGAATTTCCCAGAAATACTCACCCATCTGGTGCAGTTCGGTGCGGTTGTAACCGAGTGTCTGGCCGAGGTGGTGGTTGCTGAAAATCATTCGCTGGCTGATCACGTCTTGCACGTACAGATGATCCGGCACGGTGCGCACCACGTCGGACCAGAATCCTTCACGCTCCAACAGCGACAGTTCGACCAGCTTGCGACTGGTGATGTCGGTGATGCTCAGGATCACCGCTTTATAGTCGTCCTGGTCTTCCGGCAGACGCAGGACCAGCCACAAGTGCTGGTCGCGGCCATTGGCGTCTTGCAGTTTGATTTCCAGTTCAAGCTGTTTCTGCTGGTTGAGCACCGCGTCGAGCACTTGATTGCCGATGGCGGTGCCGTCCTGCGGGTTACCGTCGATCAGCAGTTTCCAGGCTTGATCGCACGTGTTGACGTTGAGCAGTTGCAGGGCGACCAGGTTGACCTCGGTGATGCGCAGTTCCTGCAGCAGGTGCTGGCGTTGTTCCGGTGTCTCGAGCCAGGCCTTCAGGTGTTCGCTGCTGTGCAGCTGAGCCTTGTCGAAGAAGCTGTTGAGCCCGGATACGTCGAGTACACACAAGGCGACGCCGGTGCCTTCGAAAATATCCTGGTAGCGTCGACGGCCTTCGTGCACCTGGCGTTGGCGGCGGCGCATGTTCAGCAGGGCGATGAACGGCAGCAGCGAGAAGGCCAGGCCCAGAAGGCATTTGCCGATGAACGCCGGCAACAGCTGTTCGATCATCCGTTGCCGGTCGAACAACCCGCGCAGTTGCCAGTCGCTACTGCTCAGGGGCACGGTCAGCACGCTGTTGGCCACATCGTCCTCGGTCAGTTCGCCGGGCTTGGCCAAGGGTAGTGGCTCATCGCGACTGATGACTTGGTGATTGAAGCGGTTTTCCACCAGCCACAGCGGGCGAATACCGGTTTCGTTTTGTTTGGTCAGCGATGAAAAAAATGTCGGCGTCAGGCGCAGAACCCAGTAGCCGCGGGTGTTACCGCTGGCTTGATGCAGCAACAGGTGCACCACCGAGCCGTCATTGGCATTGCTGAAATAATGGGTCTGGGCGTGACTGCGCCGGACCAGTTCGCTCAGGTAGTCGGCGTCGTTGCTGTCGTCGGCACTGTCGCCGAGGACTTTCCCTGAAGGGCTGAGCAACGCGAGACTGCGCAGGTCAGGCAAGGATTTTTGCAGCTTGCGCAGCAGCACCTGCAGTTCGTCGGCGCTTTTTGGTTGTTCGACGATCGGTAGCAGGTTGAGGGCGATCTGGGCGTTGAGCGCCATGTTCAAGCTGACTTGCGAGGCCAGATCGGCGGTGTAGTCGATGGTGTACTGACGCTGGTTTTTCTGGGTCTCGCGCAGCTGATCCAGCAACTGCCAGAACAGCAGTGCGAGCAGCAACAGGACGAGCGTCGCCAGCGCGCCCTTCAAGGAGCCACGCAGGGGTGAGCCGGTCGCAGGATTGAGTGCGCTCACGGAAGAAGGGGGAGAGACATTAGACAAACTGTAATCCTGCGGTTTGGCTGGACTGGCGCGACGTGCACTATAAGCCGGACGCCCGGAGGGCGGCTAGCATGCCCTGAGTTGTGGCAAAGTGCCAGTCCCGCTCGGCTGGACTGCCTTCCGTCAATCAGGTAGCTTTGCCGGTTACGCGGGAGCGTTCCAGCTCCTAGAATCAGGCTTTTTCAGCGCGCACGCATTGATACCCATCAATCGGCCAACGCGCACGGCCTGGCCGGGCATCGCCCGCGCCCCAATCATTCATCGTTCACTGACCCTAGGTTCTCCATGGCTCAATACGTATTCACCATGCATCGGCTGGGTAAAGTTGTTCCGCCGAAGCGGGAAATCCTGAAAAACATTTCGCTGTCGTTCTTCCCGGGCGCCAAGATTGGCGTACTCGGCCTCAACGGTTCGGGTAAATCCACGCTGTTGAAAATCATGGCCGGCGTCGACACCGAATTCGAGGGCGAAGCCCGTCCGATGCCGGACCTGAACATCGGCTACCTGCCGCAGGAACCGATCCTGGATCCGACCAAGACCGTGCGTGAAGTGGTCGAGGAAGCGGTCAGCGTGATCAAGAACGCCCAGGCGCGCCTGGACGAGGTCTACGCGGCTTACGCTGATGAAGATGCCGACTTCGACAAACTGGCCGCCGAACAGGCCAAGCTCGAAGCCATCCTGCAAGCCAGCGACGGTCACAACCTGGATCGCCAACTGGAAGTCGCCGCCGATGCGCTGCGCCTGCCGGCGTGGGATGCCAAGGTCGAATTCCTGTCCGGTGGTGAAAAGCGTCGTGTGGCCCTGTGCCGCCTGCTGCTGTCTGCCCCCGACATGCTGCTGCTCGACGAACCGACCAACCACCTGGACGCCGATTCCGTCGCCTGGCTGGAGCACTTCCTGCACGACTTCCCGGGCACCGTGGTTGCGATCACGCACGACCGGTACTTCCTGGACAACGTCGCTGGCTGGATCCTCGAACTCGACCGCGGCGCCGGTATCCCTTACGAGGGCAACTATTCGGGTTGGCTTGAAGCCAAGTCCAATCGTCTGGCTGCCGAATCCAAGCAGCAGTCGGCCCACGAAAAAGCCATGAAGGAAGAACTGGAGTGGGTGCGCCAAGGCGCCAAGGCCCGCCAGTCCAAATCCAAGGCTCGTCTGCAACGCTTCGAAGAAATGCAATCGCAGGAATTCCAGAAGCGCAGCGAAACCAACGAGATCTACATCCCGGCCGGTCCACGCCTGGGCGACAAGGTCATCGAATTCAAGAACGTTTCCAAGGGCTACGGCGATCGCGTGCTGATCGACAACCTTTCGTTCTCCATGCCTAAAGGCGCCATCGTTGGCGTGATCGGTGGTAACGGTGCCGGTAAATCGACCCTGTTCCGCATGCTGATGGGCAAGGAAACACCGGATTCGGGCAGCATCGAAGTCGGCGAAACCGTGCAACTGGCGTGCGTCGATCAGAGCCGCGAAGACCTGGACGGCAGCAAGACTGTGTTCCAGCAAATCTCCGACGGTTCCGACCAGATCCGCATCGGCAACTACGAGATCCCGTCGCGCACCTACGTCGGTCGCTTCAACTTCAAGGGCGGCGATCAGCAGAAGTTCGTCAAGGACCTGTCCGGTGGTGAGCGCGGTCGCTTGCACCTGGCGCTGACCCTGAAAGAGGGCGGCAACGTCCTGCTGCTCGACGAACCGTCCAACGACCTCGACGTTGAAACCCTGCGTTCCCTGGAAGAAGCCCTGCTGGACTTCCCGGGCGCCGCCATTGTGATCTCTCACGATCGGTGGTTCCTTGACCGCGTCGCGACTCACATCCTGGCGTACGAAGACGACTCGCAAGCGGTGTTCTTCGAAGGCAACTACACCGAGTACGAAGCCGACCGCCGCAAACGCCTCGGCGAAGCCGCGACTCAGCCGCATCGTGTACGGCACAAGAAACTGGCCTGATTTCAGGTTGGTTGCATGAAAGAACGGAGCCTTCGGGCTCCGTTTTTTTATGGGGTTTCAGATAGGCCGCAGCGCGGCCATCGCGAGCAGGCTCGCTCCCACAGGGGAACGCATTTCAAATGTGAGAGCGAGCCTGCTCGCGAAGGCGGCCTAATGGTCACTCAATATCTATATTCAAAACCTCAATCACCAAATCTCCCGCCGGTCGCTTCCACAGCACTTCATCCCCGACCTGCGCACCGAGCAACGCCCGCCCCAGTGGCGACCCCCAATTGATCAATCCGCTGGCAGCGTCCGCCTGATCCTCGCCGACCAACTGCACACGCTGCTCTTTGCCCTGTTCATCGGCAAACGTCACCCAGGCGCCAATCTGCACTTTGTTGGTCGAGGAGGCCGGTACGACTAACTGAGCGCTTTGCAGGCGTTGATTGAAATACCGCCAGTCGCGCTCAAGGTCAGCCTGGCTCTGTTTGTCTGCCAGTTCACCCTTTGCACTCTGTTCATTGAGCAGGTTTTGCACCTCGGCGACTTTCACCTGCAACTGGGCCAGCCCCGTGGGCGTGACGTAATTGGGCTGCGCGCTGACTTGCCGTTCGACGGGCTGATCGGCTTGCGCGGCGGCATTATCTTCATTGACGAAGGCGCGACTCATGGTTGTCTCCCGTTATAGGGTTTGGGCCATGGTCGCAGGCTTTTAGTTTCGACAGATATCTGTGGGCGACTTATTGCGAGCGAAAAGCACGAGCGGCGTCCTGATCCTTCTGCTGCTGCCAGGCTTTGTTCCGGTCGTCCCAATGGTGGCTGCGATAATCCTCACGGTCCTCGCTTTCGCGCATCGCCTGACACTGACGGAAGCCATCGCTCCAGCCCTCGGCGTACTGCTTGTCCTTGAGGTAACGTGGAACGTTTTTACGAAACTCTCCGGTGATTGCCCCCGCCGCTTGCCGGCCACTGCTGCAACCGTCATCGAAGCCATCGGCGAATGCCGGTGGATAACCCTTGGCGATCAAATCCTCGTGGGTCGTCTGGCAACCCGCGATCAACATCAGCAAACCCGCCACACCCACGCAACGCCACATCTCAGACTCCCAGGCCGTCAACGGCCTATAGGAGAAGTCTAGGAGTGGATTCGTGAGCGGGATGTGAAAGAAAGATCAAAAGGTCAATAGTGATACCACTTCACCTCAAGCATCACTTCGTTCTCGGGCGAAGCCAGGTGGCTGAATTCGCGCTGGGCACTCAGGCGTAAACCCAGGTTGCGCGACAATTCCCACTGCTGATTCAGACTCACGCTACGGCGCACTTCGCCGTTGGTGAAGAAGTCGCCCTTGGCTTCCAGGCTGAAGTTGCCCAGCGGGTTTTTCCACAGCAAACCGCTGTTGAAGCCCGCCGCCGGTGCGATGAAGCCGGCAAAGTCGTTGTTGTGCTCAACGCGCACGGTGCCCAAAGCAAAGCCAAGCATGTCGTCGCCCAGTTGCCAGGTCCCGCCGCCACCGCCATTGACGTGGCTGACCAGAGTTTCGTCGTCATGCTTGCCCGGCACGCGCTCCAGGCCGCCGGTGACTTGCCACGAGAGTGGCTGCAGCAATTCATTGCGCGGGGTCAGGGAGCGGATGGTCGCCAGGTCCAATTGCTGCAACTGCCAGTGATTGCCTTCGTACTGGCGCAGTTTCATTTGCAGGATTTCAATCTGCGCGCCGAGGGGGAAGCTTTCGGCGTTGTCGTTGAGGTCGTGATACGCCATGCGCAGGCCATATTCGCCAAACGCCTTGTCGCCCCGAGTGCCGATGCCTGCCTGCCAAGTGCGGGATTCGTGGCCATCCTCAGGCAAGCCGGGTTGCGGGATGTCCAGTTCCGGCGCGGGGTTCTGGTTGATCGCCCGCAGAAGTTCGAAACTGCGCTGCGCCCGTTGCGGGTCGCGTTCCTGGCCGTTGGCGCGGTAGCGCTCCAGGCGATAGGCCGCGTCGATGATCAGCGCCTGACGATCCTTGGGTTGAGCCTTGAATGCCGGTTCTTGCAGTTGCTTCTGGTCGGCGCTGACTTTCAGCACCCATTCCTGTTCTTCATGGGGCAACGGCTCGGCGCGGCTCAGCAGTTCACGTTCGCGAGACGGTCGATACTGAATGGATTCCACCAGTCCGGCTTCTTTCACCGCTTTGACGGTGTCCGTAGGAATCGCGGTCAGCGGGAATTGTTCGGTCAATCGCAGGCTCGGGCGGGCCACTTGCAGCAATTCCAGCAGACGATAAGAGCAGTTTTCGTCGAAGAAAAAATAGTCGAACTGGATCTGCTTGAGCTCCCAGACGTGCTCGACCATGCGCTCGGTTTCTGCCTGGGTCAGGTTCAGGCGGTATTCCCACAGATCGCGATTCTCGAGACTGCGGTATTCCGAGAGTTTTTCCTGATAAGGCACCAGAGCAAACAGACCAGGATAGCCGCCCATCAAGCCTTTCCAGGCATACAGGATGCTGTTGTCCGAGCCTTCGATGTACGCGCCGAAGTTGATTGCATAACTGAGCAGGGCAGTTTGATCGCTCTGCACATTGGCCTGGTCGATACGCAGCAACGTATGGCCGAACATCGATGACGGACTGTTCAGATACGCCGCCGGGAAAATCATCACCGCACTGTGGGGCGAAACATCCTTGAACCATTGCTTGAATTCAGTGCAGTCCAGCGTCGGCAGATCGCTCAGGTTGAGCTGCGCCTTCAGCCAGCGGGTGCGGGCGGGATAGACGCATTGCGCATGCTTTTCACCGGCGCTGGCCGGGGCGTACAGCGCTTGCACGGTCGCCGCCAGCTCACGGTCCGGATGTTCATTGCCGTCGGCGGCGAGGAAGAATTTCTTGTCGCTGACATAGCTGCGCCAGCCACCGAGTTTGGCGGTTTCGTAGTGGCCCAGAGAAATCCAGAAGGGGTCATTGGCCAATTGCTGCAAACGTTGATTGTCGATTTTGGGCGTGGCAGACAGCGGGGCGCAGACACAGAGCGCCAGCCAGGCAAGGCGTTTGAGCATAGTGGGCAACTTAAGTCGAAAAAAACAAAGACCCAAAGGGGCAGGCCAAAAGGGCCAGGTTCAAAAAATAAAACCCGCCCCGAGAAGGAGCGGGCGGTTCGAGCTTAAGCTTGAGTAGCGTACTTGGCCAGACGAGGATCGCTCTTCAGAACGGCCAGGGTGTTGGTATGCACGTCGTCAGCGGTCACATCAGCCTTGCTGAAGATCTGCTGGAAGTGCTCATGAGTGACGGCGGCGAAATGCGCACGGTCTTCCGGCGCCACGCCCAGTACTACAGCGTAAGTGGTCAGCGCTTCGCCCTGACCTTTAGCCATGTCTTCAGAGAGCTCGTTCATCATGCCATTCATGGCAATCCAGGATTTGCCGCCATAGGTCAGCGACGCATTGGTTGCGCAACCGTTGGTACCCGAGGTCATCCCGAAGGTTGCGTTGCCGGACGTGCCGTTGGTGGTGGATGCCAGGAAGTGAGCCGGGGTGCCACGCTGACCTTCGAACAGCATGTTGCCCCAACCGCAATCCGGGCCGCCTGGCGCCTGAGCCATGGCGTTGATGGATACAGCGGCGAAGAGAGTACCGAGAAGAATCCGTTTCATAGCTTTGTTCTCTTTATGTGCATACCAATGGACAGGGGGCTGGCCCGATCTGGCGCCAGTGGGCCGGTTATTGTTCCAGCCGCGCAGTTTGGAGTTTAGGCACGTTCCTGGGGTTCCGTGATTTTTTGCGAAACATTCGTTGAAAACATTGATTTAAGCCCGCCCCGCTTGGAGATGTCGCTTTGTCTATGCTTTGGCTAGAGGCGCGCCTTGCAAGTGAGGTATGGGCAGCGCCAGAATGCCGCTATCTGCCCCGCCTGATGTAAGGAAGCCCGATGCCTGATCCTGTTGCTGCCAGCTTGCGTCTAGCGCCCGAAGCGCTGACCCGTCCGTTTTCCGCTGAACAGTTCAGCTTCTCTACCACCAATGAATTGGAGCCCTTCCGCGGAGTGCTTGGCCAGGAACGTGCGGTCGAAGCCTTGCAGTTCGGTGTGGCAATGCCACGCCCCGGTTACAACGTATTCGTCATGGGCGAGCCCGGCACCGGCCGGTTTTCGTTCGTCAAACGCTATCTGAAAGCCGAAGGCAAACGCCTGCAGACCCCGGCGGACTGGGTCTACGTCAACAATTTCGATGATCCTCGCGAACCTCGCACTCTGGAATTGCCCTCTGGCACCGCCGGTGCTTTTATCGATGACATCAACGGCTTGATCGACAACCTGCTGGCGACTTTTCCGGCCGTGTTCGAACACCCGTCCTACCAGCAAAAGAAAAGCGCCATCGACCGCGCCTTCAACCAGCGTTACGACAAGGCGCTGGATGTGATCGAGCGCCTGGCGCTGGAGAAGGACGTTGCGCTGTACCGCGACAGCACCAATATCGCCTTCACCCCGATGAGCGAAGGCAAGGCTGTGGATGAGGCCGAATTTGCCCAGTTGCCGGAAGTCGATCGCGAGCGTTTTCACGAGGATATTTCGTGGCTGGAAGAGCGGCTGAACGAAGAACTCGCCAGCTTGCCGCAATGGAAGCGTGAGTCGAGCAATCAACTGCGCCAGCTCAACGAAGAAACCATCACCCTGGCCTTGCAACCCTTGCTCTCGCCGCTGTCGGAAAAGTACGCGGAAAACGCCGGCGTTTGCGGTTACCTGCAAGCGATGCAGGTGTATCTGCTCAAGACCGTGGTCGAGCAACTGGTGGACGACAGCAAGACGGACGCCATCGCCCGCAAGCTGCTGGAAGAGCAATACGCGCCGAGCCTGGTGGTCGGTCATCCGTTCAGCGGCGGTGCGCCAGTGGTCTTTGAGCCGCACCCGACTTACGAAAACCTGTTCGGCCGCATCGAGTACACCACCGATCAGGGCGCGCTCTACACCACGTATCGACAGTTGCGTCCGGGTGCGCTGCACCGCGCCAACGGCGGCTTCCTGATTCTTGAAGCGGAAAAAATGCTCAGTGAGCCGTTCGTGTGGGATGCGCTCAAACGCGCGCTGCAATCGCGCAAATTGAAAATGGAATCGCCGCTGGGCGAGATGGGCCGTTTCGCCACTGTGACCCTGACTCCGCAACATATTCCGTTGCAGGTCAAAGTGGTCATCATCGGCGCCCGACAGCTCTACTACACGCTGCAGGACCTCGATCCGGACTTCCAGGAGATGTTCCGTGTCCTGGTGGACTTCGACGAAGACATCCCGATGGTCGATGAAAGCCTGGAGCAGTTTGCCCAGTTGCTCAAGACCCGCACCTCCGAAGAAGGCATGGCGCCGCTGACCGCTGATGCGGTGGCGCGTCTGGCGACTTACAGTGCTCGCCTGGCTGAACACCAGGGGCGTTTGTCGGCGCGGATCGGTGATCTGTTCCAACTGGTCAGCGAGGCGGATTTCATTCGCCAACTGGCCAGTGACGAAATGACCGACGCCGGGCACATCGAACGTGCGCTCAAGGCCAAGGCCACGCGTACCGGGCGCGTCTCGGCACGGATTCTCGATGACATGCTGGCCGGGATCATCCTGATCGACACCGCAGGTGCGGCGGTCGGCAAGTGCAACGGGCTGACAGTGCTGGAGGTCGGTGACTCGGCCTTCGGTATACCGGCGCGGATTTCCGCCACGGTGTATCCAGGCGGCAGCGGCATCGTCGACATCGAGCGCGAGGTCAATCTTGGCCAGCCGATTCACTCCAAAGGCGTGATGATCCTCACCGGGTATCTGGGCAGTCGTTACGCCCAGGAATTCCCGCTGGCGATTTCCGCGAGTATCGCCCTGGAGCAGTCCTACGGTTACGTCGATGGTGATAGCGCATCGCTGGGCGAGGCTTGCACCTTGATTTCGGCCCTGTCGAAAACCCCGCTCAAGCAGTGTTTTGCGATCACCGGCTCGATCAACCAGTTCGGTGAAGTGCAGGCGGTGGGTGGGGTCAACGAGAAGATCGAAGGCTTCTTCCGACTCTGCGAAGCGCGCGGGTTGACCGGGGAGCAGGGCGCAATCATTCCCCACGCCAACGTTGCCACGCTGATGCTCGACGAGAAAGTGCTGACGGCGGTGCGCGCGGGGCAGTTCCACGTCTACGCCGTGCGCCAGGCTGATGAAGCCCTGAGCCTGTTGGTCGGCGAGCCGGCCGGTGCGCCGGACGCCGATGGTCAGTTCCCTGAAGGCAGCGTTAACGCGCGGGTGGTGGAACGCTTGCGGGTCATCGCAGAAATGATCAGCGAAGAAGACCTCAAGGAAGCTGAGAAAGAGATGGCGCAGGAAGCCTTGGTGGAAACCAAGCCGGCCTGATACAGAAACAATTTGAGGATCACGTAGATCCACTGTGGGAGCGAGCCTGCTCGCGAAGAGGGAGTGTCAGTTGACGTCAATGTCGCCTGACACACCGCTTTCGCGAGCAGGCTCGCTCCCACATTTGTATCCGGCGCACTCCGAAAAAGTGCCATCAGTCTGGCGTCAATATTCACACAATGACCATTCGGCGCCTTCTGGTCTCACTTGACGTGCTAGTCAGACTTTTCCTCTATTCTCAGGTCAAGGATATCGACAGTAATCACTGGATCGAGACAGCCCTCCCGTGGGGGCTGAATACCGGATCTACCGAGGGTCGCCGCCATGTCGCGCAACCTCTGCCTCACCCGTCAATGTCTGGGCCTTGTGACCCGTATCGAGTGTGCCATCCGCCCATTGGCGGGGGATACGGGCATGTGGACCTTACTCTTCGCCGCTGGAATGGCCGGCGAACAACCTTCTGCCATCAAAGCCCAGGGCCCGTTTCATGGCCCCTTTGTGGCTGAGTCGATCCTCGACACCATTGTTGAAAGTCTCACCCTGCACGGCTATGAGCTGGCCGATGATCCGCAAATCTGGTGCCTGCACCTGCAAGCTCAGCTGCGGGAAATCAATGGTGGCCGCTGCCGCAACCCTGGAGGTTTCGAGTTTCGGCCCGAGCACTGAACAGGCTATTGAGCAAGGTTGGACGTGTCCGCCTTGTCGAGTTTGACCTCGAAGCCATATTGCACGGTGGAGAGATCGGTTCGTTGATAGGTTTCCAGACGGGCAGGCTGTCCGTAGAAGTAATGCACCCCCAATAATGCCGGGCCTTCTGCGCTCGCATCGTGGCTGACCGAAAGAATCTCCTTCAGATAATTGCCGCTGTCGTCCTTGGCGAAGAAACGCCAGTCCTGGGCGGGAAACTGCTTCAGATCAACCACCAGCGCATTGCCTTTGAGCACCAGCCCTTTGGGCAACTGGTGGGCGTCGATGGTTTTCTTTTCGACAGTGGCGAGAAACAGCGGCATGGAGCCCACCGCGTAAGCCGGGGTTTCTGGAAACAGGTTCAAGTCGTAGGTGATGATGCCGCGCAGGGGATCGACCTGGTAAGCCTCAGGCGGCAACTCGATCGGCTCATCGCGTTTGCCGTTACCGTCCTCGGTAAAGAAACTGACCGGGCTTTCGCCGGGGCTGAAGGAGGTGCCGAGCAGCTCATCATTGAAGCTTTTGGGGTGATAGAACTCGATACGCGCGGCGCTGGGCTCTTCGACCGACTGACTGATGCTGACGCTCTTTTTCAGTTGTTCCTCGCCAAGCGTGGCGCCCTTGAGCCATATCGGGGCCTGGTCGTCGTACACCACCACCGGCAGCGTCAGTGGCTGGATGGTCTTTTGCGTGGTGTGTGGGTCGAAGCGAAGTACCGGCAGGTTCAGGTCCTTGCGGGTCACCGTGGCGGTTGAAAAGTCCAGTACGCTGACCTCAAGAGCGTCGATCGACCCGTTGAAGTACACCTTGGAATAATGGTGGCTCTGTTGCTTCTCAAAGGCGCGCTGCTCTTCATCGATCTGTTTCTCGAAGCTCTCGCTCCAGGCTTTCTGCTGTTGCATTTTCGCCAGTTGCTTTTGATAGAAGGCTATTTGTGTGGAGGTTTCGTTGATCGAGCCTGAGCGCGAGAGAAATTGCCCGGTGCTGTCCTTGGCCTGGACGATCAGCGGGTTCAGCGGTGTTTCGCCGACCTCGGGGGCCTGTGGCGCGCTGTTGTTGAATTCGATTTCGGCGTAGTTGTTTGCAAGGTTCAGCAGGGTGACGCTGAGGTTGTCGTTGGTGCGAGTCTGACCAACGTCCTTTTTCGTCAGGTCGAAGCTGTAGAGTCGGCGCGGCGCGATCACTTCCACCTTGCCTTGCAGGCTCACCGGTTGTGGCTGGTTCTTTTTGTCCACGTCCAGGCCGTCGATGAAGGGGTAGGTCACCGTCAGGTCGTCGGGGTTGGTCAGGTTTGAGCTCGACGGGCTCAGTTGAATTCCAGGATCGGTTTCTGACCATTCCGGCTGAAACGGGATGACGCGTTTGTTGCTCAAGGTCACCGATTGCCATTCAAGACTATGGGGAAAGAGAAACGCGACCGGAATGTTGAAGTTGAAGGGGAACACCGGTTGCAGGTCGGTCAGGTAGTCGGAACTGGAATCTTTGTGCAGCACGAACAGGCCGTTGATGTACGTGTCGACCAAGGCTTGGGGCGTCGGATAGTGCTTGAGGGCGGCGAGGGCGTCTTCGCCATATTCTGTTTCCACCGGTTTGCTGTCGAGCTTGAGTTGCGCCCGCTCGAGTAACAACAGTGAGCCGCCGAGTTCAGCTACGGCTTCCTTGAGTTTCGGATCTTGAATCGCATCCAGAGACTTCTCGAACTGCGCAGTCTTTTCCTCGAGGCTGACCTGGCGCTTCTCATCGCTGGGTGAGCAAGCGCTCATCAGCAAAGCCAGGCAAATGCCGGCGCTCGTTAAGGGCAATCGCACATCCATTTCCCGTCTTCCTGTCCGATGTCGCTGAGCTGTCAATGCTTTGGACACTAGCAGAAAAACCTTGTCACACACTCGCAGGTTGCGGATTTCCCGGCGGTTTCTGGGTGTAACAGGTGGCTGATATACTCGCGGCCATTTCCAGCCCCCTTGTGAGATTTAATGGAACGCTTTATCGAAAATGCAATGTACGCCAGCCGCTGGCTGCTGGCGCCTATCTACTTCGGTCTGTCCCTCGGGCTGCTGGCCCTGGCGCTGAAATTCTTCCAGGAAGTCTTCCACGTCATCCCTAACGTGTTCTCGATGGCCGAGTCGGATCTGATTCTGGTGTTGCTGTCGCTGATCGACATGGCGCTGGTAGGCGGTTTGCTGGTGATGGTGATGATTTCCGGTTACGAGAACTTCGTTTCCCAACTGGATATCGATGACGACAAGGAAAAGCTCAACTGGCTGGGCACCATGGATTCCTCTTCGTTGAAGATGAAGGTGGCCGCTTCCATCGTGGCCATTTCTTCCATCCACCTGCTGCGGATTTTCATGGACGCCAAGAACGTCGATCCCGAGCATTTGAAGTGGTACGTGGTCATCCACATGACCTTCGTGATTTCGGCGTTTGCCATGGGTTATCTGGATAAGCTGACCAAGCACTGATCGCTTCTTATCGCTATACCAAACCGCCCGTCTGTTGCGAAACAGACGGGCGGTGTCGTTTGTGGCTTGTACTTTGATGCGCCGAGGCCTATGCCTGTAAAGATCTTGGCTCGCCATTGCGTGAGGTGCGTTTATGGACCTGAAAGAGTTGAATGCTTATGCCATCGCCGGGAAGGTTGATGAGCTCAATCTGATCTCGATGGAAGGCGGGATCTACCTGTTGGAAGCGCGGATGCATGGCGCGGCGTATCCGTTGAGTGATAACCACGGCCAGATGTTTCATTTACGTTCGGTCGAGCATGCGCGTGAAGTGCTTCATGCCTTTCCCAGCTTGCCATTCAACCTTGTACACGTTTCGGTTCATGACGAGATGTGTGGGCTCGGTGCCAGTTCCGAGGGGAGCCTGAAGGTACCGATTGCGTGGCAGCACTGACACCTCTCATCAACGCAATGGCATCTGTGCTAGTCTGCTGGCCCTTTTGGTTCCGGGCGCTCCGGGACGCGCTGTGTACGCACGGCAAGTTCCAGGGCCGTCCGCACAGCGGAGCAGTGTCATGTCCGAAGTAAATCTGTCCACCGACGAAACCCGCGTCAGCTACGGTATTGGCCGTCAGCTGGGCGATCAACTGCGCGACAACCCGCCACCGGGCGTTAGCCTGGACGCGATCCTGGCAGGTCTGACCGACGCTTTCGCCGGTAAGGAAAGCCGTGTAGGTCAGGAAGAAATGTCCGCGAGCTTCAAGGTCATTCGCGAAATCATGCAAGCTGAAGCGGCTGCCAAAGCTGAAGCCGCTGCTGGCGAAGGCCTGGCATTCCTGGCTGAAAACGCCAAGCGTGACGGCATCACCACCCTGGCTTCCGGCCTGCAATTCGAAGTGCTGACTCAGGGTGAAGGCGCCAAGCCAACCCGTGAAGATCAAGTGCGCACTCACTACCACGGCACTCTGATCGACGGCACTGTGTTCGACAGCTCCTACGATCGTGGTCAGCCTGCAGAATTCCCGGTTGGCGGCGTGATCGCTGGCTGGACCGAAGCCCTGCAACTGATGAACGCCGGCAGCAAATGGCGTCTGTACGTGCCGAGCGAACTGGCTTACGGCGCTCAAGGCGTTGGCAGCATTCCGCCGCACAGCGTACTGGTATTCGACGTCGAGCTGCTCGACGTTCTGTAAGACCCGGCTCGATACTACGTCGGGCTAATGTGGGAGCGAGCCTGCTCGCGATAGCGGTGTGTCAGTCAGCAGCAATGTTGGCTGTCAGATCGCAATCGCCAGCAGGCTAGCTCCCACAGTTTTTTGCGCTGCATCATATTTCGATCTTGTGGTGCAGTTCGCTTGTCGGGCGCAATGCCCGGGCATAGCAGAACAGAAACAGATTGCGCACCAGTTCCTTGAGCACCACCGGCTCGCTGGAACTCAAGCCGTTGACGTCCAGATCACCCTGATCCTGCAGCTCGGTCAAGGCTTCTTCTTCAAGCACCGCACAAACTTCCCCGGTTTCCCGATGCAGGATCCTGAGGTAAGGGTGTGGGCGGTCCAGCCAGGCGTCGATCAAATAAGTCATGGGTCTCATCTCCATTGATGGGTTTCAATGAGAATAATTCTTATTCATCAAATAGCAAGGACCTATTGGCGGTTTGTGTTTTTTTAAGGGTAAAGGTTGCGTAAGGTCAAAACGGCTGGCGTTTGGCTATTGCGAGGGATTGTTGGGCGAAGCGGGGGAGGGTGAAGCACCATCCCACGCGGGACGCGGGATGGAATACAGCAGGCTCAGACTTTTCTGACGAACTCGGATTTGAGCTTCATCGGGCCGATGCCGTCGATCTTGCAGTCGATGTCGTGATCGCCATCGCACAGGCGGATGTTCTTGACCTTGGTGCCGACCTTGACCACCAGCGACGTGCCTTTGACCTTGAGGTCCTTGATCACGGTGATGGTGTCGCCGTCCTGCAGGACGTTGCCAACCGAATCCTTTTTCACGGTGTCATCGGACACTGCTTCGGCTTCGCCGCTGGCGGACCACTCGTGGGCGCACTCAGGGCAGATCAGCTGGGCGCCGTCTTCGTAGGTGTATTCGGAATTGCATTTTGGGCAGGGTGGCAACGTGCTCACTAAAGCTCCTTGGATTGAGGATCGCTAAAAGTCGCACATTATATAGGGTTTTAGGCGGAGGAGGGGTGACAGCGAAAGATCGCAGCCCCGTAGGAGCTGCCGCAGGCTGCGATCTTTTGATCTTGCTGTAAAAATCAGTGCGTACGGGCGACCGCAAATTCGCTCAATTCGACCAGCGCATCGCGGTACTCGCTGGCAGGCAGCGCGTCGAGGCACTTGATCGCGCGGGCCACGTAGTCACGAGCCAGCTGGGCGGTGTAATCCAGCGAACCAGACGCTTCCACGGCTTCGCGGATGCTTTCCAGGTCTTCGATGCCGCCTTTCTGGATCGCCTTGCGCACCAGGGCAGCCTGCTCCGGCGTGCCTTCGCGCATGGTGTAGATCAGCGGCAGGGTCGGCTTGCCTTCAGCCAGATCGTCACCGACGTTCTTGCCCAGGGTTTCGGCATCGCCTTTGTAGTCCAGCAGGTCGTCGACCAATTGGAACGCCACGCCCAGATGATCGCCGAATGTACGCAGGGCTTCTGACTGTTCCGATGTCGCTTCGCAGAGCGCTGCCGCACTATGGGTCGACGCTTCGAAGAGCATCGCGGTCTTGCCGCGGATGACTTCCATGTAGGTTTCTTCAGTGGTGCTGGCGTCACGAACCTTGGACAGCTGCAACACTTCGCCTTCGGCGATGATGCGCGTGGCTTGCGAAAGGATTTTCATCACCGGCATGGAGCCCAGTTCGACCATCATTTCGAAGGACCGCGAATACAGGAAGTCGCCCACCAGCACGCTTGGCGCGTTGCCCCACATGGCGTTGGCCGTCGAACGGCCACGGCGCATGCCGGACATGTCGACCACGTCGTCATGCAGCAGGGTCGCGGTGTGCAGGAACTCGATGGTTGCGGCCAGCAGGCGCAGGTCATCGCCTTCGCGACCCAGAGCCTTGCCACACAGCAACACTAATAGAGGGCGCAGGCGTTTACCGCCAGCCGAGGTAATGTAATCGCCGATTTTCGATACCAGCGGCACTCGGGAAGTCAGCTGCTTCTTGATGATGCCGTCGACGGCGCTAAAATCGTCCGCCACCGCGCGGTAGAAAGCTTGGGGTTGCATCAGCGACAGGTGCTCCAGAAGGGTTGCGCGGCATGCTAGGACCCACGTCGGCGGGTGTCAAGGTACGATGGACGGCCTCTTGCATCGCCCCGGCAGCTTGCGTACAATCGCGCACCCTGAACTTCCTGGGCAGCACCTGCCTTACGCAATTGCAAACAGGCCTTCCAGCCCAATGCAGCCATGCCAGCCAATACCTCTTCTTATAAAGAGCTGGGTGAGCAGGATTATCGGAGAAATACCATGTCGTACGCAGTAATTGTTACTGGTGGCAAGCAATACAAGGTCGCCCCAGGTGAATACCTGAAGATCGAAAAACTGGAAATCGCTACCGGCGAATCCGTTACTTTTGATCGCGTTCTGTTGGTCGCCAATGGCGATGACGTGAACATCGGCGCTCCAGTTGTTGCTGGCGCTACCGTTGTGGCTGAAGTGATCTCCCAAGGTCGTCACGATAAAGTCCGCATCATCAAGTTCCGTCGTCGTAAGCACCACATGAAGCGTATGGGCCACCGCCAGTGGTACACCGAGATCAAAATCACCGGTATTCAGGCTTAATTTCAGCCTAATTCCTCACTAGGAGAATTGACTCATGGCACACAAAAAAGCTGGTGGTAGTACCCGTAACGGTCGCGACTCAGAAGCCAAACGCCTTGGCGTGAAGATGTATGGCGGCCAGGTTATCATTCCGGGCAACATCATCGTGCGTCAGCGCGGCACTCAATTCCACGCCGGTTACGGTGTTGGCATGGGTAAAGATCACACTCTGTTCGCTAAAATCGACGGCGTGATCAAGTTTGAAGTAAAAGGCGCTTTCAACCGCCGTTACGTGAGCATTGTCCCGAAGACTGCAGTCGTCGCGGCATAATTACGTAGTTGCTGGAAAAGCCCTGTCTCGCGACGGGGCTTTTTCGTTTGTGGGGTGAGTCTCTTGCAAAGCTGTTTGTGATGGGCTCCAGCGCTGGATTTGCGGTCGTTGATTGAGGTCGCTGCGCTCATTTTTGCAAGAGTCTTATGTCTTAGTGTTTTTCGGCTCGTCCGTATGACGAGAGGCGTTTTGTTATGAAGTTTGTTGATGAAGTATCGATTCGAGTAAAGGCCGGTGACGGCGGCAACGGTTGCATGAGCTTCCGTCGCGAGAAATTCATTGAAAACGGTGGCCCGAACGGCGGTGACGGTGGTGATGGCGGCTCGGTCTACATGATCGCCGACGAAAACCTCAACACCCTGGTGGACTACCGTTACACCCGGCACTTTGATGCCGAGCGTGGTTCCAACGGCGGCAGCACTGACTGCACCGGTAAGAAAGGTGAAGAACTGGTCCTGCGTGTTCCGGTCGGCACTACCGTTATCGACTCCGCCACTCAGGAAGTGATTGGTGACCTGACCAAGGCCGGTCAGCGTTTGTTGGTTGCTCACGGCGGCTGGCACGGTCTGGGTAACACCCGATTCAAGTCCAGTACCAACCGTGCTCCGCGTCAGACCACTCCGGGCAAGCCGGGTGAGGCGCGTGATCTGAAGCTGGAAATGAAGGTGTTGGCTGACGTCGGCCTGCTGGGCTTGCCGAATGCTGGCAAAAGTACCTTCATTCGTTCGGTGTCGGCTGCCAAGCCGAAAGTCGCCGACTACCCGTTCACCACGCTGGTGCCGAACCTGGGTGTGGTCAGTGTCGATCGCTGGAAAAGCTTCGTGGTCGCGGACATTCCGGGTCTGATCGAAGGTGCTTCCGATGGCGCAGGCCTGGGGATTCGCTTCCTCAAGCACTTGTCGCGTACCCGTTTGCTGCTGCATCTCGTGGACATGGCGCCGCTGGATGACGCCAGCGCGCCGGATGCTGCTGAAGTGATCGTCAGCGAGCTGACCAAGTTCAGCCCGTCCCTGGCTGAGCGTGATCGTTGGTTGGTGCTGAACAAGTGCGACCAGATCCTCGAAGAAGAGCACGATGCTCGCGTCAAGGAAATCGTTGATCGCCTGGAGTGGACCGGTCCGGTCTACGTGATCTCGGCTATCTCCAAGCTGGGCACCGAGCGTCTTTGCCACGACATCATGCGTTGCATGGAAGACCGTGCTGATCGCCTGGCTAACGACCCGGTTTACAAGGAAGAGTTGGCCGAGCTCGATCAGCGCATCGAAGACGAAGCCCGTGCTCAGCTGCAGGCCCTGGATGACCAGCGTGCCCTGCGCCGTAGCGGCGTGAAGTCGGTCCATGACATCGGCGACGATGATTGGGACGAAGAAGATGTGGATGACGAAGACGGTCCGGAAATCATTTACGTGCGTGACTGATTCGTTGCGATAAACTTAAACGCCGCTCACTAGAGCGGCGTTTTAGTATCTGGAAATCGATCGTTGGTCAGTAATAGCCACGATTAACGTCACGGGCAGTGCCAGGTCGCGCTGTCCTCAAGCTAAGGTTGAAGATGATGCGGAGCAAGGTGACAGGTGCGCAGCGTTGGGTCGTGAAGATCGGCAGCGCTTTGCTGACGGCGGACGGCAAGGGCCTCGATCGCGCGGCAATGGGTGTTTGGGTCGAGCAGATGGTGGCTTTGCATGAGGCTGGCGTCGAGTTGGTGCTGGTGTCCTCAGGGGCGGTGGCGGCCGGCATGAGCCGTTTGGGCTGGACCGTACGACCCAGTGCGATGCACGAGTTGCAGGCCGCTGCCGCCATCGGTCAGATGGGGCTGGTGCAGGCCTGGGAGTCGAGCTTTGCCGAGCATGGCCGGCATACCGCGCAGATTCTCCTGACTCACGACGACTTGTCCGACCGCAAGCGCTACCTGAATGCCCGCAGCACCTTGCGCGCGTTGGTTGAGCTGAAAGTTATTCCGGTGATCAACGAAAACGACACCGTAGTCACTGATGAAATACGTTTCGGCGACAACGACACGCTCGCGGCGCTGGTGGCCAACCTGGTCGAGGCTGATCTGTTGGTGATCCTCACGGATCGCGATGGCATGTTCGACGCCGATCCGCGTAATAACCCTAACGCCAACCTGATTTACGAAGCGCGCGCCGATGATCCGGCGCTGGATGCGGTGGCGGGCGGTACGGGCGGTGCGCTGGGTCGTGGCGGCATGCAGACCAAATTGCGTGCTGCGCGGCTGGCGGCTCGTTCCGGTGCGCATACCATCATCGTTGGCGGGCGTATTGACCGTGTGCTGGATCGCCTCAAGGCGGGCGAGCGCATCGGCACCTTGCTGTCGCCTGAGCGCGGCCTGTTGGCGGCGCGCAAGCAATGGCTGGCCGGGCACCTGCAAACTCGCGGCACGCTTGTGCTGGATGCCGGCGCGGTGACGGCGCTGTCCAAAGGCAACAAAAGTTTGCTGCCTGTGGGTGTCAAGCTGGTCCAGGGCAGCTTTCGTCGTGGCGAGATGGTGGTTTGCGTGGCGCCGGACGGTCGTGAAATCGCCCGAGGCCTGGCCAACTACAGCGCGCTGGAGGCACAAAAAATCATCGGTCAGTCGTCTGAGGCGATTGTCGGTCTGTTGGGTTACATGGCAGAGCCGGAACTGGTTCACCGCGATAACCTGATCCTGGTCTGAAGGAATACCTGAATGCGCGTGGCAAAAGGATTGTTGGGTCTGCTGTTGGCGATGCCGCTGCTGGCCTCGGCCGAGGAGATTGGTCGGGTGTCGACGGTGTTCAAGTTTGTCGGTCCGAATGACCGCATCGTCGTCGAAGCGTTTGATGATCCAAAGGTTGAGGGCGTGACCTGCTACCTCTCGCGGGCCAAGACGGGTGGCGTGAAGGGTGGTTTGGGGTTGGCTGAAGATCGTGCAGAAGCGTCTATCGCTTGTCGTCAGGTCGGGCCGATCAGCTTCAAAGGCGAGTTGAAGGATGGTGACGAGGTGTTCAAGGAGCGCACGTCACTGGTGTTCAAGACCATGCAGGTGGTGCGATTCCTCGACAAGAAGCGCAATACGCTGGTGTACCTGGTCTATAGCGATCGTGTGATCGAAGGCAGTCCGCAGAATGCGGTGACTGCGATTCCGATTTTGCCGTGGGCGCAGGCTCAATAAGCTAACGAAGATCCAAATGTGGGAGCGGGCTTGCTCGCGAAGAGGGGGTATCAGCTGATATTAATATCGCCTGATACACCGCTTTCGCGAGCAAGCCCGCTCCCACATTTTTTTTGCGCGGCGTTTACCAAGTCGCAGGCAATAAAAAACCGACCCTAGGGTCGGTTTTTTAACAAGCTTATCGCTTATGCGGCAACAGCAAGGTTCAGAGCCTTGACGTGACCGTTCAGGCGGCTCTTATGACGAGCAGCCTTGTTCTTGTGGATGATGCCTTTATCGGCCATACGGTCGATAACTGGCACGGCCAGAACGTAAGCAGCTTGAGCTTTTTCAGCGTCTTTTGCGTCGATGGCCTTAACTACATTCTTGATGTAGGTACGAACCATGGAACGCAGGCTGGCGTTGTGGCTGCGACGCTTCTCAGCCTGTTTTGCACGTTTTTTGGCGGAAGGTGTGTTGGCCACCGTCGAGCTCCTCGAAAGACTTTTTAGGAAATAGCAAACAAAATAGGCCGCGAATCATGCCGATGAGTTGATGTCTTGTCAAGGGCGGTTGAGACGTTCCGCTAAGTGGTAGGTATAAAGAGGCGGGATATTTATTTCCGGCGCTTGACCTGTAAACTCGCGAGCTTTGGCTCTGTGCTGCTGCGGCGCGGAGTATCGCATAAGTAGGCGCTTTGTTCGCCTGCTGTTTATCGACAGGCACAAACTCTTTCAATGAATCTGCTCAAATCGTTGGCCGCCGTCAGCTCTATCACGATGCTTTCCCGGATTCTGGGGTTCGTTCGTGACACTCTCATTGCGCGCACATTTGGCGCCGGGATGGCGACTGACGCCTTCTTTATCGCCTTCAAATTGCCCAATCTGCTGCGGCGGATCTTCGCCGAAGGGGCTTTTTCCCAGGCATTTGTGCCGATTCTTGCTGAATATAAAAGCCAGAAGGGCGAGGAGGCGACGCGAACCTTCATTGCCTACGTCTCGGGCCTGCTGACGCTGGTGCTGGCGTTGGTCACCGCTTTGGGCATGATCGCTGCGCCGTGGGTCATCTGGGTGACCGCGCCGGGCTTCACCGACACGCCGGAAAAATTCGAGCTGACGGCCAGTCTGTTGCGGGTGACCTTTCCTTACATATTGCTGATCTCCCTGTCTTCGTTGGCCGGGGCGATCCTCAACACGTATAACCGCTTCTCGGTGCCGGCCTTCGTGCCGACCCTGCTCAACGTCAGCATGATCATCTTTTCGGTGTTCCTGACGCCGTACTTCGATCCGCCGGTCATGGCGCTGGGCTGGGCAGTACTGGCGGGTGGTCTGGCGCAATTGCTCTATCAGCTGCCGCACCTGAAAAAGATCGGCCTGCTGGTGTTGCCACGACTGAACCTGCGTGACAGCGGCGTCTGGCGGGTCATGAAACAAATGCTGCCGGCGATTCTCGGTGTATCGGTGAGCCAGATTTCGCTGATCATCAACACCATTTTCGCCTCGTTCCTGGTCGCCGGCTCCGTGTCATGGATGTACTACGCCGACCGTTTGATGGAATTGCCGTCCGGTGTGCTGGGTGTGGCGCTGGGTACGATTCTTCTGCCGACCCTGGCCAAGACCTACGCCAGCAAGGATCGCCAGGAATACTCGCGGATCCTCGATTGGGGGTTGCGCCTGTGTTTCATGCTGGTGTTGCCGTGCTCCCTGGCGCTGGGGATTCTCGCCGAGCCGCTGACGGTTTCTTTGTTCCAGTACGGCCAGTTCAGCGCGTTTGACGCCTCCATGACCCAGCGGGCGCTGATCGCTTATTCGGTCGGTTTACTCGGGATTATCGTGATCAAAGTGCTGGCGCCGGGCTTTTATGCGCAACAAAACATCCGCACACCGGTAAAAATCGCGATTTTCACCCTGATCGTTACCCAATTATTCAACCTGGTGTTGATCGGCCCGCTGGCTCACGCCGGTCTGGCACTGGCCATCAGCATCGGCGCGTGCATTAACGCCAGCCTGCTGTTCTATCAGCTACGTAAGCAGCAGATGTATGAGCCGCAACCGGGTTGGGCGAAGTTCGGCTTCAAGCTAGTGATTGCAGTGTTGGTGATGTCTGCTGTGTTACTGGTGGGAATGCATTTCATGCCAGCCTGGGATCAGGGGCATATGCTGGAGCGGTTCCTGCGTCTGGGCGCATTGGTCGTTGCCGGTGTGGTGGCTTATTTCGGCATGTTGCTGTTGATGGGCTTCCGTTTGCGAGACTTCAATCGCAAAACGCTGAGCTGAGGTCACGACCTCGATAAACACGGGCGAATCGACGGTTTTGTCGGCTCGATCACTTTGGGTTACGGTGTTGCCTGTCGTCGGCCGCCGGGTGTGGTTATAATCGACCACTTTATGAGCAAGAAGCGCGTTATGCAGCTGGTTCGAGGCCTCCACAACTTGCGCCCCCAGCATCGGGGCTGTGTCGCCACTATTGGCAACTTTGACGGTGTTCACCGTGGCCACCAGGCTATCCTGGCGAGGCTCCGTGAGCGCGCGCTCGAGTTGGGCGTGCCCAGCTGCGTGGTGATTTTTGAGCCGCAGCCGCGAGAGTTCTTCGCGCCGGACACGGCGCCGGCCCGTCTGGCCCGGCTGCGGGATAAACTGCAGCTGCTGGCCGAGGAAGGTGTCGACCGGGTCCTGTGCCTGGCCTTCAACCAGCGCTTGAGCAAGCTCAGCGCCAGCGAATTCGTCGACACCATTCTGGTGGATGGCCTCGGTGTGCAACATCTTGAGGTCGGTGACGATTTCCGTTTCGGCTGCGACCGGGTAGGGGATTTCGATTTCCTGCAACAGGCTGGCGTCCTTCAGGGTTTTACCGTCGAAGCGGCGCAGACTGTCGAACTGGACGGTATTCGCGTCAGCAGCACCCAGGTCCGCAATGCACTGGCCGCTGCTGATTTCGCCTTGGCCGAGCGACTGCTCGGGCGTCCGTTCCGGATTGCCGGGCGGGTCCTGCATGGCCAGAAGCTGGCGCGCCAGTTGGGTACGCCCACGGCCAACATACAACTCAAGCGTCGTCGCGTGCCGCTGACCGGGGTTTACCTGGTCAACGTCGACATCGACGGCAAGACCTGGCCAGGCGTCGCCAATATCGGCGTGCGGCCAACCGTTCAAGGTGATGGCAAAGCCCACCTCGAAGTGCATCTTTTAGATTTTGCCGGCGATCTGTATGACCGGCGTTTGACGGTGGTTTTCCACCACAAGCTGCGTGAAGAGCAGCGTTTCGCCTCTCTGGAGGCGCTTAAGACGGCGATCAATGCGGATGTTGCCGCCGCCCGTGCCCTGTCGCACCTAGCGCCAATCGCTAATGAAGAGCCTTAAATGACCGACTATAAAGCCACGCTAAACCTTCCGGACACCGCCTTCCCAATGAAGGCCGGCCTGCCTCAGCGCGAACCGCAGATTCTGCAGCGCTGGGACAGCATTGGCCTGTACGGTAAGTTGCGCGAGATTGGCAAGGATCGTCCGAAGTTCGTACTTCACGACGGTCCTCCGTACGCCAACGGCACGATTCACATCGGTCATGCGCTGAACAAGATTCTCAAGGACATGATCATCCGCTCGAAAACCCTGTCGGGTTTCGACGCGCCTTATGTTCCGGGCTGGGACTGCCACGGTCTGCCGATCGAGCACAAAGTCGAAGTGACCCACGGTAAAAACCTGGGCGCGGACAAGACCCGCGAACTGTGCCGTGCCTACGCCACCGAGCAGATCGAAGGCCAGAAGTCCGAATTCATCCGTCTGGGCGTGTTGGGCGACTTTGCCAACCCGTACAAAACCATGGATTTCAAAAACGAGGCCGGTGAAATCCGTGCCTTGGCAGAAATCGTCAAGGGCGGTTTCGTGTTCAAGGGCCTGAAGCCTGTGAACTGGTGCTTCGACTGCGGTTCGGCCCTGGCTGAAGCGGAAGTCGAGTACGAGAACAAAAAGTCCTCGACCATCGACGTGGCCTTCCCGATTGCCGACGAAGCCAAGCTGGCTGCCGCTTTCGGTCTGCCGTCGCTGGGCAAACCTGCCTCGATCGTGATCTGGACCACCACCCCGTGGACCATCCCGGCCAACCAGGCGCTGAACGTTCACCCGGAATTCAACTACGCCCTGGTCGACGTCGGCGACAAACTGCTGGTGCTGGCTGAAGAGCTGGTCGAGTCGTGCCTGGCCCGTTACAGCCTGGAAGGCTCGGTCATTGCGACCACCACCGGTAAAGAGCTGGAACTGATCAACTTCCGTCACCCGTTCTACGACCGTCTGTCGCCGGTTTACCTGGCCGAGTACGTTGAACTGGGCGCTGGCACCGGCGTAGTTCACTCCTCGCCGGCCTATGGCGTGGACGACTTCGTGACCTGCAAGAAGTACGGCATGGTCAACGACGACATCCTCAACCCGGTACAGAGCAACGGCGTTTACGCAACGTCGCTGGAGTTCTTTGGCGGCCAGTTCATCTGGAAAGCCAACCCGGCCATCGTCGACAAGTTGACCGAAGTGGGTGCGCTGCTGCACACCAGCATCATCGAACACAGCTACATGCACTGCTGGCGTCACAAGACTCCGCTGATCTACCGTGCCACCGCGCAGTGGTTCATCGGCATGGACAAAGAACCTGTGACCGGCGACACCCTGCGCAAGCGGGCGATCAAAGCCATCGAAGAGACCAAGTTCGTTCCGGCCTGGGGTCAGGCGCGCCTGCATTCGATGATCGCCAACCGTCCGGACTGGTGCATCTCCCGTCAGCGCAACTGGGGCGTGCCGATCCCGTTCTTCCTGAACAAGGAAAGCGGCGAGCTGCACCCACGTACCGCCGAGCTGATGGAAGAAGTCGCCAAGCGCGTCGAAGTCGAAGGCATCGAAGCCTGGTTCAAGATGGACGCTGCCGAGCTACTCGGTGACGAAGCGCCGCAATACGACAAGATCAGCGACACCCTGGACGTCTGGTTCGATTCGGGCACCACTCACTGGCACGTTCTGCGCGGTTCGCACCCGATGGGCCACGAGACCGGTCCACGTGCCGACCTGTACCTGGAAGGTTCGGACCAACACCGTGGCTGGTTCCACTCGTCGTTGCTGACCGGTTGCGCCATCGACAATCACGCGCCGTACCGCGAGCTGCTGACTCACGGCTTCACCGTCGATGAGTCCGGCCGCAAGATGTCCAAGTCCCTGGGCAACGTGATCGCGCCGCAAAAGGTCAACGACACCCTGGGCGCCGACATCATGCGTCTGTGGGTCGCTTCCACCGATTACTCGGGTGAAATGGCGGTTTCCGAGCAGATCCTGCAGCGCAGTGCGGACGCCTACCGGCGGATCCGTAACACCGCGCGCTTCCTGCTCTCCAACCTGACCGGTTTCAACCCGGCCACCGACATCCTGCCGGCCGAAGAAATGCTGGCGCTGGACCGTTGGGCCGTGGACCGCACCCTGCTGCTGCAACGCGAGCTGCAAGAGCACTACAGCGAATACCGCTTCTGGAACGTCTACTCCAAGATCCACAACTTCTGCGTGCAGGAGTTGGGCGGTTTCTATCTCGACATCATCAAGGACCGTCAGTACACCACTGGCGCCAACAGCAAGGCCCGCCGTTCGGCGCAAACCGCGCTGTACCACATCTCCGAAGCGCTGGTGCGCTGGATCGCGCCGATCCTGGCATTCACCGCTGACGAACTGTGGGAATACCTGCCGGGCGAGCGTAACGAATCGGTAATGCTCAACACCTGGTACGAAGGTCTGACCGAGCTGCCGGAAAACGTCGAGCTGGACCGCGCCTACTGGGAGCGGATCATGGCGGTGAAGGTCGCGGTCAACAAGGAAATGGAAATCCAGCGCGCGGCCAAGGCCGTCGGTGGCAACCTGCAAGCCGAAGTGACGCTGTTCGCCGAAGAGGCGCTGAGCGCCGACCTGGCCAAGCTGAGCAACGAACTGCGCTTCGTACTGATCACCTCGACCGCTACTGTTGCACCGTTCGTTCAGGCGCCGGCCGATGCCGTGGTCACCGAAGTCAGCGGTTTGAAACTGCAAGTGGTCAAGTCGAGCCACGCCAAGTGCGCCCGTTGCTGGCACTGCCGTGAAGACGTCGGCGTGAACCCGGAGCATCCGGAAATCTGCGGTCGTTGCGTCGACAACATCAGCGGCGCTGGCGAGGTTCGTCACTATGCCTAATGCGGCTGGCCGTTTCGGACGGCTGAGCTGGCTCTGGTTGAGTTTGCTGGTCCTGGTCATCGACCAGGCCAGCAAGTTCTACTTCGAAGGCAAGCTCGAGATGTACCAGCAAATCGTGGTGATCCCCGATTTGTTCAGCTGGACCCTGGCCTACAACACAGGCGCAGCGTTCAGCTTCCTGGCCGACAGCTCCGGCTGGCAGCGCTGGCTGTTTGCCCTGATCGCGGTCGTGGTCAGTGCGGTGCTGGTGGTGTGGCTCAAGCGTCTGGGGCGCAACGAAACCTGGCTGGCCGTCGCTTTGGCGCTGGTGCTGGGCGGCGCGCTGGGTAATCTGTATGACCGCATTGCCCTGGGCCATGTGATCGATTTCATTCTGGTGCATTGGCAGAATCGCTGGTATTTCCCGGCGTTCAACTTTGCCGACAGTGCAATCACTGTCGGTGCCGTAATGCTTGCGCTGGACATGTTCAAAAGTAAAAAGACCGGAGAAGCCGTTCATGACTGAACAGGTATTGGCTGAGCAACGCATCCGCCAGAACACGGAAGTCACTTTGCACTTTGCACTGCGCCTGGAGAACGGCGACACCGTCGACAGCACCTTCGACAAAGCCCCGGCGACCTTCAAGGTCGGTGACGGCAACCTGTTGCCAGGGTTCGAAGCAGCGCTGTTCGGCTTCAAGGCTGGCGACAAGCGTACGCTGACGATTCTGCCGGAAAACGCTTTTGGCCAACCCAACCCGCAGAACGTACAGATCATCCCGCGCTCGCAGTTCAAGGACATGGAACTGTCGCCTGGCTTGCTGGTGATCTTCAACGATGCGGCCAATACTGAGTTGCCCGGTGTGGTGAAGGTATTCGATGACGAGCAAGTGACCATCGACTTCAACCACCCGCTGGCCGGCAAGACATTGACCTTTGACGTCGAGATCATCAACGTCAAATCGTTGTAACTGACCGAACACGGTCAAAATGTGGGAGTGAGCCTGCTCGCGAAAGCGGTGTGTCAGTCAACATTGATGTTGAATGTGATGACGCTTTCGCGAGCAGGCTCGCTCCCACAGTAAGAAGTTTTTTTACTGTTTTCGCTATTTCTTGCGCGCAAGACACGAGGCACAGCATGCAAATCAAACTCGCCAACCCCCGTGGCTTCTGCGCCGGTGTGGACCGGGCGATCGAAATCGTCAACCGCGCCCTGGAAGTCTTCGGGCCGCCGATCTACGTGCGCCACGAAGTGGTCCACAACAAATTCGTCGTCGAAGACCTGCGTGCTCGCGGGGCGATCTTCGTCGAAGAACTGGATCAGGTGCCGGACGACGTCATCGTGATCTTCAGTGCCCACGGTGTTTCCCAGGCCGTGCGTACCGAAGCCGCCGGTCGTGGCCTGAAGGTGTTCGACGCCACTTGCCCGCTGGTGACCAAGGTACACATCGAAGTTGCACGCTACAGCCGCGACGGCCGTGAATGCATCCTCATCGGCCACGCCGGTCACCCGGAAGTCGAAGGCACCATGGGCCAGTACGATGGCAGCAATGGTGGCGCGATCTATCTGGTCGAAGACGAGAAAGACGTCGCCGCCTTGCAGGTGAACAACCCGGAAAAACTGGCGTTCGTGACCCAGACCACCCTGTCCATGGACGATACCAGCCGCGTCATCGACGCCCTGCGTACACGCTTCCCGGCGATCGGTGGCCCGCGCAAGGACGACATCTGCTACGCCACGCAAAACCGTCAGGATGCGGTCAAGCAACTGGCCGATGAGTGCGACGTGGTACTGGTGGTCGGCAGCCCGAACAGCTCCAACTCCAATCGCTTGCGTGAACTGGCCGAGCGCATGGCCACCCCGGCCTATCTGATCGACGGCGCCGAAGACCTGCAAAAGAGCTGGTTCGACGGTGTCGAGCGAATCGGCATCACCGCTGGCGCCTCCGCACCGGAAGTGCTGGTGCGTGGCGTGATCCAGCAGTTGCAGGCGTGGGGCGCTACCGGCGCCGATGAACTGGCCGGTCGCGAGGAGAACATCACCTTCTCCATGCCTAAAGAGTTGCGCGTCCGCTCCCTGCTTTAACGCTTTTGCCCCCTGGGCACAGCGCCTGCTCAGCCTTATGGCTGCGCAGGCTGACGCGGCCGGTCGCGGCCAGCACCACCTGGAGCTGAGTGACCGGTTCGCGGGCTGCGCAAATGTGCAATGTCCCCGCTTGAAAGGCCCGCCCGGGCATCTGTGGCTCGCCAATACTGTTGAAGCGTATGTATCGTCTGACCGGCCAATTGCCGACAATCGGCACCTGAGTGCCACTCGCGCGCTCAACCAGCAGCGGATTGCTGTTGTCCTCCGCGCCTTTGCCACTGATATCCAGAATGATCCGCCAGCCCTGACTCCAGTCGTCGTTGATGCCGTAAATCACGACGCTCTGGTTGCGTGTGATGGCAACGGTTCTGGCGTTGCGTATGCCACTGATCAGCGATTGCGCGGCCTCCTCGCGATGGTTCGATTCGGTGAGTGCCGCGAACGCCGGACTGACCAACAGCAGAACAATCCCGACAATTGTCAGTCCCATGAGCAGTTCGATCAGGCTGAAACCTCGCTGATGCATGTCATCTCCCTCCCTGGAGTGCTGCGGCCCGCGCGATCCCTGCGCGAGTAATGGCAAAACAACCGAACACCTGCCGGTCGAATGTTCTAGCGTGTAGAAGCAGGTATAGCCGACGGCAACGGAGGGCACCGATGGATCATCGTACAAAAGGTTTCACGCTGATCGAGTTGCTGATCGCGCTCGCGGTGTTTCTGGTCCTGATCACGCTGGCCGTACCGGCGTTTACCCGTTCGGCGCAAATCACCAAGGCCGACACCGAAATCGGCGATCTGCAACGCGGACTCAATTTCGCCCGACTTGAGGCTATCGACCGTGGTGCCACCACCCGACTGCGCCCGACGGCCGGCGGCAGCGACTGGACCGGAGAATTAACGGTCTTTGACGGTACTGGCAATCCGGCCAATGTATTGCGGGTTGTTCCAGCGATGGGCAGCGGCGCGACTCTGACGCTAACCTCAGGAGTGACCGCCATCGATTTCAACAACCTTGGCGGGTTGTCGGCACCGTCCACGGCGGTTGTGATCAGCTACGTACGGGGGGCGCAAAGCAGGACACTGAATGTGTGTTTGAACGGACGAATTCTATTGGGTGGAAGCTGCGGATGAGGGGATGGAGCAAGCGTGCACAGGAGGGCATGACGCTGATCGAAGTCTTGGTTGCGTTGTTGATTCTGACGGTGGGGCTGTTGGGGGCTGCGGCGATTCAGCTCAATGCGCTGAAGTACACGGACAGCGCGCGGATGACCAGCCAGGCGAGTTTTATCGCCTACGACATGATGGACCGCATTCGTGCCAACTCCGGTGCCGACTACACCGTCACGCCTCCGACCTCAGGCAACCTGAGCGTCGCGCGGGATCAGGACCTCTACGACTTCACCACCAACATTGTCAATTTCGGCGGCGCCACGGCTACTGGCAGCGTTACGCTCAATCAGCGGGTGTACACCATCACCATCACCTGGGATGACTCGCGGGCTGCGAACATCGCCAATTCGCGGCGCAGTTTCGTCCTGACCAGTCGCGCCACCGTTGATCCGGTGTCGACACCATGAACCAGGCCAACAGAGGTTTCGGCCTGATCGAGTTACTGATCGCCCTGGCATTGAGTCTGGTCGTGGTCCTGGGCGTGGCGCAGATTTTCATCGCGGCCAAGAATACTTATGTCAGCCAGAACACCGCTGCCGCCATGCAGGAAGATGCGCGGTTCGTGCTGAGCAAGATGATTCAGGAAATTCGCATGGTCGGCATGTTCGGATGTCTGGGGGCGGTCACCGATTCAAGCTCGGCAGGTGACTTCAATGCCAGCCAGACAACGCCCATCAGTTGGGATAACGCCAACCTCAAACTGACCCTGGTGACAGCGGATGTCGGCGGCAGTGGTGGGGTACCGACCTGGACGGTGGTTTCCGATTGTCGGAACAATGCAACGGCCTACACCGGCGCCCGGGTTCCGGGGTCGGGCGAGCTGGCGTTTCCGATCCGACGCTTGATCTACAGCTTCAGCAACAATCAACTGCTGATGGGTGTCGGCACCGGCACGCCGGCTCAGGCGGTGCTGGTGAACAACGTCAGTGCCTTCAACGTGAGCTTCGGCCTCGCCAGTTCCGCCACTGATGTGGCCGCCTCCAGTTACAGCAATAACCCCACTGATCCGGCGCGCATCCGTAGTGTTCGCCTGACGTTGACCCTCACCGACCCGAACAACCGGGTAGGCAATCAAACCTTCAACGTGGTTGCCGCGCTACGCAACCGCTTGCCATGAGGGGAGGGCCGATGAGTATTTCTCCCGTGCCCCATCACGCCCAGCGGGGCATGGCGCTGCTGGTTAGCCTGGTGTTTCTTCTGTTGCTGACATTGATCGGTCTTTCATCGATGCAAAACGCCACCCTGCAGGAAAAAATGGCGGCCAGCGTGACCTTGCGCAATCAGTCGTTCCAGGGCGCTGAGTCGGCGTTGCGCGTAGGTGAAAGCGCGGTGCAACTGGAGACCTTTTCGTTGCCGGTCTGCAGCGGCACCACCCAATGCGCGCCACCGGCCGAGTCGTCGACAATCACCGGCGCCGGCTTCAATTCCACCTCGGGAGTAACCTGGATCGCCTCCGGCAGTGGTTTTTACGGGGTGCAGAACATCGGCACCACACTGACCGCAGTGAATGTGCCGAGCAACACCTCGACAACGCTGTACCGGGTGACCGCAGTCGGCATCGCGGGCAACTCGCGCAGTGTGGTGGAGAGTATCTATGCGAAGTACTGAACGGCACGCCGGTCTGTGGCGCCTGGTTTGCGGCGTGCTGTTGGGTTTTTATCTCTCGGCGCCAGCCTATGCCTTCACTCCGTCGGATTCACCGCTGCTGAGCGCTGCAGCCGTCGCACCGAACGTGATGTTGTTGATCGACGATTCGGGCAGCATGAACAGCATCATCTACGCTGCGGGGTTTGATCCGGCAGTGCAGCGAACCCCGGCCCGGCAATGCAATGCGCTGCTCGGGCTATGTCTGGGTTTCTCCTACATCACCGGTGACACGATCTTCCTCTCCAGCTTGCCGTCGTCCGGCTGCTCCAACGGTTACTACGCGTTTTACAACAACAGCCTCGCGCCCCAGTGCCTCAAACTGCCCGATCCGGTAGGCAACGAAAATACCCGATATTCTGCGGATTACATTTCGTACCTGGTGGGGCTGGCCAACGGTAGCAACCGTGATTTCACCACGGGTTCAATCCCCAACGATTACCGGATGAACGTTGCGCGCAAGGCGTCCACCGATCTGGTGACCACTAACCGCGGGCTGCGTATTGGCTTGGCGACGTTCAACCCGGTCAACAGCAACAACTCTGGCAATGGTGGCTACATCGCCCGTTCCATTAGCGATCTGGCGGACCAGGCCAACTACAGCGCCCTGATTACCTCGATCAACGGCTTGAGTGCGGTCGCCAGCACGCCGCTGGCGGAAACCTATTACGAAGTGACCCGGTATATGCGCGGCATGGCACCGTTCTACAACACGACGCCTACCACCTACACCAGTCCGATCCAGTACCGCTGCCAGAAAAACTATGGTGTGGTGATTACCGACGGCTTGCCCACCTTTGACCGGACCTTCCCGACCACCGATCCCCTGGGCGGTACCCGACTGCCCAATTGGGACGGTGTAAACAACGATGGCCCCGGCGGCGATGATGAGGGCGATACGCTTTACCTGGATGACATTGCCAAGTTCGCCTTCGACATCGACATGCGCACGACCGGCACCGATTCTGCGAGCAAAAGCTGGGATGCAGCGGATTTTCCAAAGCAGAACATGAACACTTACACCGTCGGTTTCGCCACTGCGAACCAGATGTTGTCGGACGCGGCGACTTACGGGCAGGGCAAGTATTACCAGGCGACCGACAGTGCAGGACTCAACAGTGCACTCTCGTCCGCCCTGAGCGATATCACCTCCAAGGCCGGCTCCGGCGGCAGTGGCGTCGCCAGCGGGACCACTCTGGCCAGCGGTTCGAGTTACTTTCAGACCAGTTACGATCCCAAGGATTGGCGCGGCACGATCAAGTCCTACGGATTTACCTCCAGTGGTGCGGTCAACACTGCCTCGGTGTTGTGGACAACCGATACCGCCATCGTGCCCGGTGCCACGGCGCCGACCTATCAATCCTGGAACACCCTGACCAATGCGGCCGTGACGCTGGCCTACGCCAGTTTTTCCCCTGCCCAGCAAACATCCCTCAACCAGAGTTTGCCCACCGGCATCACCGGCAGCGATCTGGTGGAGTGGAGCAAGGGCACCAACAAGGCCGGCCTGAAAGTGCGCAGTGTGCTGCTTGGCGACATCATCAATTCGCCGTTAGCCCTGGCGTCGCCCACGGATAAAACCGCGTCCGATCTGTCAGGCGACACCACTTACAGCACCTATCTGGCAACCAAAGCGGCAAGCATGAACGCCAGCCTCGTGGTGAACGCCAACGACGGCTTTGTAAACATCATCAACACGGCCAACGGCACAAGGCGTTACGCTTTTATGCCGTCCAGTGTGTTGCCGTCACTGCACTACATCGCCGACTCCACTTATGTAAACGGGGTGAGTCACAAGTTTCTGGTGGACGGCCAGGTGGGCGTGTTCGATGCCCAGCTCAACAGTGCCTGGAAGACCCTTGCGTTGGGCGGGACAGGGGCGGGGGGCAGGACCTTCTACGCGTTGCAGTTGTTCGACGCATCGGCCGGTAACGTAACGAAGGCGTTGTGGGAGATCAGCGCACCGGCCACAGCAAACACGGCGAACATTTTCAATGATCTGGGTTATGCCTACGCACGACCGGAAGTGGCACGCTTGGCCGACGGTCGATGGGCGGCATTCATTTCCAACGGTTATGGCAGCAACTCCGGGGTGGCAGCGTTGTACGTGGTCGACATTCGCGACGGCACGCTGATCAAGAAAATCGTGGTCGACGGCGCCGAGACGACCAACGGCCTGTCGTCGGTAAAACTTCGGGTCAACTCGCAGAATGTGGTGCAGGCCGCTTATGGCGGCGATTTGAAGGGGCGGATGTGGAAGTTTGATTTGAGCGCCACGGCCCCGGAATCGTGGGATCTGGCGTTTTCCCGCAATCCGCTGTTTACCACCGCAGGTGGCATCACCCAGCCGATTACCGCGCAACCATTGCTGGCGGACAATTCGTTGGGGGGGAAGGAAGTGTTTTTCGGTACCGGTAAATTCAATGAGACTGCCGACAAGACCAACAAAGACCTTCAGGCTTTCTATGCCGTGTGGGATGCGGAGGGTGGCTCCGGACAAATCACAACGTCCAGTTTGCAGGCACAGTCGGTGACTGGCGTGTTCTCGGGTAGCAGTGGGCAATTCATCACCACCAGCCAGAACGACGTGACCTATCCGGCGAAAAAAGGCTGGTACCTGCCGCTGGTGTACAACAACGTGCTAACCGGTGAGCGGGTGATCAATCAGGCCAGTCTGGTGGCCGGCCGGATTGTGTTCACCACGGCCAGCGTGGACACCACTGACCCTTGCGCCAGTTTCGGTACCGGCAAACTGGTCGAGCTGGATGCATTCAGCGGTAAGATGCTCAATTACGCGGTGCTCGACACCAATGGTGACGGGCTGGTCGACAGCACGGATTCGATATCAAGCGGGGTGATTTTCACCGGTGGTATTCCGACGCTGAACGCGATCGTCAACAATGCGTCCCGCAAGATTGTGAACGACTCCAGCGGTGGCATCAGATCCCTGGGGGAAAAGCCCGGCAGCGGCGGCGGCAGCCGTCGCATCATGTGGCGACAAATACAGTAAGTGAGAGTTGAGGCATGCGCAGATCCAACCGAGGTTTTACCCTGATCGAAATCATGATCGTGATTGCGATCATCGGGATCGTCATCACCATTGGCTACCCGAGCCTCACCGAGTATGTGAACAAGGGGCGCCGCACTGAAGTCGCCGGCCTGCTCTCCGAACAAGCGCAGATCCTTGAACGCTACTATTCGAAGAATAATGTCTACACCAATGCCACCGGCCTGAGCGCCGGTAATGACTTCTACACCATCACCCCGACCCTGACCGATCAGACCTTCCTGCTGACGGCGGTGCGCAAGCCCGGCAAGGCCATGGCAGCTGACAAGTGCGGTGATTTCACCATCACCAACACTGGCGTCAGAAGCTTGGTCAATGCGACGGCCGCGACCAAGGATTGCTGGGGTCGCTGAGTTCTTTTTTTGGGTGCCTTTTTGCGCCCTCTGTCTATTTAACGGTTGGATCAGAACATGACCAGGCAACAGCAAGTGGTGATTGTCGGCGGCGGCGTGATTGGCCTGCTGACAGCGTTCAATCTCGCGTCCGGAGTGCAAAGTGTTGTGCTGCTGGATCGTTCGAACGTCGGTCAGGAGTCGTCCTGGGCGGGTGGCGGCATCGTTTCGCCGCTTTACCCGTGGCGCTACAGCCCGGCGGTCACCGCGTTGGCGCATTGGTCCCAGGATTTTTATCCACAGCTGGGTGAGCGACTGTTTGCCGCCACCGGTGTCGACCCCGAGGTGCATACCACCGGGTTGTACTGGCTGGATCTGGATGATGAGGCCGAGGCGCTGGCCTGGGCCGAGCGGGAAAACCGTCCGTTGCGGGCTGTGGATATCTCGGCGGCTCACGACGCGGTGCCTGTGCTGGGGAGCGGTTTTTCCCGGGCGATCTACATGGCCGATGTGGCCAATGTGCGTAATCCGCGGCTGGTGAAGTCCCTCAAGGCTGCGTTGCTGGCGCTGCCGAACGTGACGATTCATGAGCAGTGTGAAGTCAGCGGGTTTATCCGTGAAGGCGCTACGGTGGTCGGGGTGCAGACCTCGGCGGGAGCGATTCATGGCGATCAGGTGGTTCTGACCGCGGGTGCCTGGAGCGGTGATTTACTCAAGAGCCTGGGCCTGGACCTGCCGGTCGAGCCGGTGAAAGGGCAGATGATTCTCTACAAATGCGCAGCGGATTTCCTGCCGAGCATGGTTCTGGCCAAGGGGCGTTATGCGATTCCCCGGCGCGACGGGCACATTCTGATCGGCAGTACGCTGGAGCATGAAGGCTTCGACAAGACACCGACCGAATCTGCCCTGGAGAGCCTGAAGGCGTCGGCGGTGGAGTTGATTCCTGCACTGGCGGATGCCGAAGTCGTGGGCCACTGGGCCGGGTTGCGACCGGGCTCACCGGAAGGCATTCCCTACATCGGTCGGGTGCCAGGGTTCGAAGGGCTTTGGCTCAATTGCGGGCATTACCGTAATGGCCTGGTGCTGGCGCCAGCGTCGTGTCAGTTGTTTGCGGATGTGATGCTGGGGCGTGAGCCGATCATTGATCCGGCGCCGTATGCACCGGCTGGACGGATATAGCCGCAACACATTCGACTTGCTCGCGAAGGGGCCCTCAATCCAACCCGAATTTCTTGAGCCTGTAGCGCATCGACCTGAATGAAAGATTCAACCGCTGAGCCGCCGCCGTGCGGTTCCAGCGGGTTTCTTCCAGGGCCTGGAGGATAAGGTTGCGTTCGACGTTTTCCAGGTAGTCTTCCAGGTTGTCGATCTGCGTCAGGTCCGGTACACCGCCTTCCGGGTTGCAGTTGCCTTCGGCCAGTCGCAGGTCGCTGGCTTCAATTTGTTTGTTTTCGCACAGCGTGTGCGCCCGTTCGAGCACGTTCTCCAGTTCCCGGACGTTGCCGGGGAAGCGGTAGCTTTTCAGCGCGTCGAGGGCTTGGGGGTGGAGTTTTGCGGCGGGTTGGCCAGTGCTGATGGCCAGGCGTTTGAGCACATGGCTGGCGAGGGATTCGATGTCGTCACGGCGTTCGCGCAAGGGTGGCACCCGTAGTTCGATCACGTTCAAGCGGTAGTACAAATCCTGGCGAAAGCGTTCGGCGGCGACTTCGGCGTCGAGGTCTTTGTGGGTGGCGCAAAGGATACGCACATCGACCACGGTTTCCTGCTGTTCCCCGACACCGCGAACGGCTTTTTCCTGTATCGCCCGTAGCAGTTTGACCTGCATCGCCAGCGGCAAATCAGCCACTTCGTCGAGGAACAGGGTGCCACCATGGGCGGCCTGGAACAGTCCGGGCTTGTCTTCGATGGCACCGCTGAAGCTGCCTTTGCGATGCCCGAAAAATTCGCTCTCCATCAATTCCGACGGAATCGCTCCGCAATTGACCGGGATAAACGGTTGGCTGGCGCGCGGCCCTTGCTCATGGATCAGTCGCGCGACCAATTCCTTGCCGCTGCCGGATTCGCCGCTGATGTACACCGGCGCCTGGCTGCGGGCCAGTTTGTCGATGTGTTTGCGCAAGGCGCGCATGGGCGGTGAATCACCCAGCAGCCGGCGATCGATGGCGATGCCGGTGCCACCCGGCGCAGGCAACCGAAGCGCGCTGCTGACCAGTTCTCGCAGGCGAGTGAGGTCCACCGGTTTGGTCAGGAAGTCGAAGGCGCCGGCCTTGAGGGCGTTGATCGCCGTTTCCAGGCTGCCATAAGCGGTGATCATTGCCACCGGTACGTTTGGGTGGCGTTGCTGGATGTGTTGCACCAGCTCAAGGCCGGTGCCGTCCGGCAATCGCATGTCGGTCAGGCACAAATCGAACGTCTCTCGCGACAGCAGGGCCTGGGCTTCGCTGAGGTTGCGGGCACTGAAGGTGTCGAGTTTCATCCGTCCCAGGGTGATTTCCAGGAGTTCGCGGATATCCGGTTCGTCGTCGACGATCAGGACTTTTTGCCGTGGGCTCTTGTTCAACTTTGTTTCCGTCCGTGAGCAAAAGTGATGCGAAAGCAGCCGCCGCCTTGGCGTGGTTTGAAGTCTAGGCGGGCCTGGTTGCTTTCGCACAGCTCACGGGACAGATAAAGCCCCAGGCCGGTGCCTTGGGGACTGGTGGTGAAGAACGGTTCGAACAAGTGCACGTGATGCTCCGGTGCCACGCCGGGGCCATCGTCCAGAATATCGAGGATCGGCAGCTGGCTGTCCGGGTCGACGAACAACTCGAGCCAGACCTGTGCCAGGTCGTGATTCAAGGTGCTATGGCGCCAGGCGTTGCGCAACAGATTGTCGAGAATCTGGGTCAACTGGTCTGGATCCATCAGGGTTTTGAAGTCTCCTGAGCCGATGTGCAGGTGAACCTGCTGATGCTCGGTCGCCCCCTCGCGGGTTTCGTTGACGAACTGTTCCAGCCACGGCTTCAGATCAAGCCGTTGCGCTACGGTTTGCTGGCGGCGGGACAGTTGCAGGACGTTTTCGATTACCCGATTCATTCGCTGAGAGTGGTCTTGAATAATCTGTGTCAGACGTCGATCCGCGCGGTTCAGTTCCTCTGATTCCTGCAATAGCTGCGCGGCGTGACTAACGGCGCCCAGTGGGTTGCGGATTTCATGGGCGATACCGGCGGTCAGGCGACCGAGGGCGGCGAGCTTCAATTGCTGGGCTTGTTGAGCGATTTGCGCGAGGTCTTCGAGAAAGACCAGGGTCTGGTGGTGTGGGCTTTGGTCCAGGGCAATGAAGCTCGGTTGCAGCTCCAGACCACTACTGGCGACTTTCAGGCTCTGGGGGCGCAGCGTCGGATTGTTGAGCCACAGTTGCAGGCGTTCGACCAGGCTGGGTAAGTAGTCGTCGATCAGTTGGCCTGCAAGATTTTCCCTGCCTAACAGGTTCAAGGCGCTGTGGTTGGCCAGTTGAACCCGCCGCTTGTCGTCGAGTACCAGGATGCCGGTACGCATGCGTTGGAGGATCAGTGCGTTGAGGGCTTCGAGGCCGACGACTTCGCTGGCCCGTTGTTCGGCGAGGGTTTCGCTGACCTCCAGGCGTCGGATCAGCCCTTGCACCAGCAATGCCGCAGCAAAACACAAGGCGCCGAGCGTGCCGACTTGCAGGTAATCGTTGGGGGTGGCGGGATGGCTGAAACTCAGGAGGAAGCTCAGCCCGACGATGCCGAGCGCGCCAACCGCGGCAATCAGCAGGCCGATGCGCCCTCGCAATAAGGTGTTACTGATGGCTACCGATACGATCAGCAAGTTGCCGATGGCGCTGGCCACACCGCCGGCGGCGTAGAACAGACCGCACAGCAACAGGACGTCGGTCAGCGCCAGGCTGAACAGTTGCGCCGGGTGCCGGGTGTTCCCGAGGAATACCACCAGCAGGATATTCAGCACCAGGTAAAACCAGCTGCCACTGCGCAGCAGGTCGTCATTGCTGAACGTCAGCAGCTGGTTGTCCATGTTGCTGGAGATCAACAGCACCAGGGTGATGCCGATGCTCAAACGGTAAAGGTGATAGAGGCGCAGCAGTCGCTGGGCCTGTTTGCTGCCGGGACTGGAGGTCTCAGCGATCACTGGAGCCCGGGCCTTGCTCAAGATGAGCCTGGCTGCAATACCACTGTTGTTGAAGGCTCAGCGCGCGGTCGCGTGGAAGGTGTACGCCGCAATGGGCGCAGCGGACCATGGGGGCCGCTTCCAGTTCGGCAGAGGACTTGGGCACGGAAGCCTGGCCCTTGAACTTGCGCCAGAACCATACCGCAGCGGCAATCAGGGCGATCCAGAACAGTAAACGAAGCATGATGAGCTGCTATTCGACGAGTGATGAGCCAGTTTAGCCAAGGACATGACCAGCGCACAGCGTAATCATCGAGCCCATAAAAAAGGAGCCTCGAAAGGCTCCTTTTTGTACAACCCGATGTGTCAGTCAAACACACCGAAGGTCATGTAGCTGAACCACGAGCGGTCGCTGTTATTGGCTTCGGACTCGTGTTGCTCTTCTTCGATCACGTCGCCATTTTCATCTTTAGGCTTGAGATCGTTCGGAATCGCGTCCTTGGCGTCCTGGAACTGCTTCTGCACGTCCTGGTTGGCGCGGGTTTCGCCCGGCGGCAGCGGTGGACGGGACTCGATCAGGCCCAGTGTCGCCTTGCTCAACCACGAACGGTTGTCGGCTTCGGCCACCGAAGGCTGGAACTGACCGTCGACCAGGCTTGGGTGGTTCGGGTAGTTGAGCTTCAGGGTTTCGAGGCTGGTGGCGGCCAGGTCGTCCAGGTGCAGACGCTGGTAGGCCTCTGTCATCACCGCCAGGCCGTCACCGACCGAAGGGGTTTCCTGGAAGTTTTCCACCACGTAGCGACCACGGTTCGCGGCGGCGACATAGGCCTGACGGGTCAGGTAGTAGTCGGCAACGTGAATCTCGTAGGCCGCCAGCAGGTTGCGCAGGTAGATCATGCGCTGCTTGGCGTCCGGCGAGTAGCGGCTGTTGGGGAAGCGGCTGGTCAGCTGGGCGAACTCGTTGTAGGAGTCGCGAGCGGCGCCCGGGTCACGCTTGGTCATGTCCAACGGCAGGAAGCGCGACAAGAGGCCGACGTCCTGGTCGAAAGAAGTCAGACCCTTGAGGTAATACGCGTAATCCACGTTCGGGTGCTGCGGGTGCAGGCGAATGAAGCGCTCGGCGGCGGACTTCGCCGCTTCAGGCTCGGTGTTCTTGTAGTTGGCGTAGATGAGCTCGAGTTGAGCCTGATCGGCGTAGCGACCGAACGGATAACGCGACTCCAGCGCCTTCAGCTTGGCTGTGGCGGCGGTGTAGCTATTGTTGTCCAGATCGTGCTGAGCCTGCTGGTACAGCTCGACCTCGCTCAGGTTTTCGTCTACGACTTCCTTCGATGAGCAAGCAGCGGTCAATGCGAGGATGGCGATCAGCAGCAGGTGTTTCACTTGCATGGCGGCTTGCGTCCCTATGACGGCCGCTGTCTTGGGCGGGGCCGTCCTGTTATGATGAGCGCCCCGTTGAATAGCCTCGGGGCAAAAGACGCCGTATTTAACCACAAGCGCGCAGCCGAAACCAAAGGCTGTGCCGACGCCTAGTCTGAGCATGTCCGATAAAATTGAACTTCGCGCAGAGGTGCCGTCCGAATTGGGCGGCCAACGCCTCGATCAAGTCGCCGCACAATTATTCGCTGAGCACTCGCGCTCGCGCCTTTCCGCCTGGATCAAAGACGGCCGCCTGACTGTGGATGGGGCGGTTATCCGCCCGCGAGACATCGTTCATGGTGGTGCCATTCTTGAACTCACTGCCGAGCAGGAAGCTCAGGGCGAATGGATCGCTCAAGACATCGAGCTGGACATCGTCTATGAAGACGACGACATCCTGGTGATCAACAAACCCGCGGGTCTGGTGGTGCATCCTGCCGCCGGTCACGCTGATGGCACCTTGCTCAACGCCTTGCTGCACCACGTGCCGGACATCATCAATGTGCCCCGCGCCGGTATCGTGCATCGCCTGGACAAGGACACCACCGGTCTGATGGTGGTGGCCAAGACCATTCAGGCGCAGACACAGCTTGTCACGCAATTGCAGAGCCGCAGCGTAAGCCGGATCTACGAGTGCATCGTGATCGGTGTGGTGACTGCTGGCGGCAAGATCAACGCGCCGATCGGTCGTCACGGTCAGCAACGCCAGCGCATGGCCGTGATGGAAGGTGGCAAGCAAGCCGTCAGTCATTACCGCGTGCTCGAGCGTTTCCGCTCCCACACTCACGTGCGGGTGAAGCTGGAAACCGGTCGTACGCACCAGATTCGTGTGCATATGGCTCACATCAACTTCCCGTTGGTCGGAGATCCTGCCTACGGCGGTCGTTTCCGTATCCCGCCGGCAGCCAGTGTGACCATGATCGAATCGTTGAAGGCGTTCCCGCGTCAGGCGCTGCATGCGCGGTTCCTGGAGCTGGATCACCCGACCACCGGTAAACGCATGAGCTGGGAATCGCCACTGCCGGACGATTTCGTCTGGTTGCTGACGCTGCTCAAGCAAGACCGCGAGGCGTTCATCGGATGAGTGACTGGCTGATTCCCGACTGGCCTGCGCCTGCCGGGGTGAAAGCCTGCGTTACCACCCGTGCGGGCGGCGTCAGTCTGGCGCCGTTCGACAGCCTCAACCTCGGCGATCACGTCGATGACAGCCCCGAAGCTGTTGCCGAAAACCGCCGTCGTCTCACCGATCATTTCTCTATTGAACCGGCCTGGTTAAAGCAGGTTCACGGCATTGCCGTGGCCCACGCAGACCCAAGCCTTACGGCCACTGCCGATGCCAGCTGGACGGCAACACCCGGTATTGCCTGCACAGCGATGACCGCGGATTGCCTGCCGGCATTGTTTTGCGACCGTGCCGGTACTCGCGTCGCGGCGGCCCATGCCGGTTGGCGCGGGTTGGCGGCGGGTGTGTTGGAAGCGACTCTAGACACGCTGGCTGTGCCACCAGAAGAAGTGCTGGTCTGGTTGGGCCCGGCTATTGGCCCGCAAGCCTTTGAAGTCGGCCCTGAAGTGCGCGAAACCTTCGTCGAGCAATTGCCCGAAGCCGCCAAAGCCTTTGTGCCGAGTCAAAATGCTGGCAAATTCATGGCTGACATTTACGAGCTGGCGCGTTTGCGTCTGGCGGCTCGCGGTGTCACTGCTGTTTATGGTGGCGGTTTCTGTACCGTGACCGATCCACGCTTCTTTTCTTACCGCCGCAGTCCCCGCACCGGTCGGTTTGCCTCCCTCATTTGGCTCGAACGCTAAACTTCTCTGATCTGCATCAACTGAGCGCCGCTTGAAACTCCCAGAATCGACCGCATCTATAACGGTATCTGGCAGGTTTCTTCATTCAGGATGTTTTATAGGTCCGGCCTGCTCAAAAGGAAGGTGACCCATGCGTATAGACCGTTTAACCAGCAAGTTGCAGTTAGCCTTGTCCGACGCCCAATCCCTGGCCGTCGGCCTCGATCATCCGGGCATTGAACCGGCGCACTTGATGCAAGCCATGCTTGAGCAGCAGGGTGGTTCGATCAAACCCCTGCTGATGCAGGTGGGCTTCGACGTCAACAGCCTGCGTAAAGAGCTGACCAAAGAGCTCGACCAACTACCAAAAATCCAGAACCCGACCGGCGACGTGAACATGTCGCAGGATTTGGCGCGCCTGCTCAATCAGGCCGATCGTCTGGCCCAGCAGAAGGGCGACCAGTTCATCTCCAGCGAACTGGTGTTGCTCGCCGCCATGGACGAGAACAGCAAGCTCGGTAAATTGTTGCTCGGTCAGGGTGTCAGCAAGAAAGCCCTGGAAAACGCGATCAACAACCTGCGCGGTGGTGAGGCCGTCAATGACGCCAACCACGAAGAGTCGCGCCAGGCGCTGGATAAATACACCGTCGACCTGACCAAGCGTGCCGAAGAAGGCAAGCTCGATCCGGTGATTGGCCGTGACGACGAAATTCGCCGGACCATTCAGGTCCTGCAACGCCGTACCAAGAACAACCCGGTGCTGATCGGTGAGCCTGGCGTGGGTAAAACCGCCATCGCCGAAGGCCTGGCCCAGCGCATCATCAATGGCGAAGTGCCGGATGGACTGAAAGGCAAACGCCTGCTGTCCCTGGACATGGGGTCGCTGATTGCCGGTGCCAAGTACCGTGGCGAGTTCGAAGAGCGCCTCAAATCCCTGCTCAACGAACTGTCGAAGCAGGAAGGGCAGATCATTCTGTTCATCGACGAACTGCACACCATGGTCGGCGCCGGTAAAGGCGAAGGATCGATGGACGCGGGCAATATGCTCAAGCCTGCGTTGGCGCGCGGTGAGCTGCACTGCGTTGGCGCGACCACGCTCAATGAGTACCGCCAATATATAGAGAAGGATGCGGCCCTCGAACGGCGCTTCCAGAAAGTGTTGGTGGACGAGCCGAGCGAAGAAGACACCATCGCGATTCTGCGTGGCCTGAAAGAGCGCTACGAGGTTCACCACAAAGTGGCGATCACCGACGGCGCGATCATCGCTGCGGCCAAGCTCAGTCATCGCTACATCACTGACCGTCAGCTGCCGGACAAAGCCATCGACCTGATCGACGAAGCGGCTAGCCGCATCCGCATGGAGATCGACTCCAAACCGGAAGTGCTCGATCGTCTGGAGCGTCGCCTGATCCAGCTGAAGGTGGAATCTCAGGCACTGAAGAAAGAAAGCGACGAAGCCGCGATAAAACGTCTGGAAAAACTCCAGGAAGAAATCGTTCGCCTCGAACGTGAGTACTCGGACCTGGAGGAAATCTGGAACGCGGAAAAAGCCGAAGTCCAGGGTTCTGCGCAGATCCAGCAGAAAATCGAACAGTCCCGTCAGGAACTGGAAGCTGCCCGCCGCAAAGGCGACTTGAACCGCATGGCCGAGTTGCAGTACGGGATCATCCCGGACCTGGAGCGCAGCCTGCAAATGGTCGACCAGCATGGCAAAACTGAAAACCAGTTGCTGCGTAGCAAGGTGACCGAAGAAGAGATCGCTGAAGTCGTTTCGAAGTGGACCGGTATTCCGGTGTCGAAAATGCTCGAAGGCGAGCGCGACAAGCTGATGAAGATGGAAAGCCTGTTGCACCAACGTGTGATCGGCCAGGACGAAGCGGTGATTGCCGTTTCCAACGCCGTGCGGCGTTCCCGTGCCGGGTTGTCCGATCCGAATCGCCCGAGCGGCTCGTTCATGTTCCTCGGCCCGACCGGTGTCGGTAAAACCGAGCTGTGCAAGGCGCTGGCCGAGTTCCTCTTTGATACGGAAGAGGCGATGGTGCGGATCGACATGTCCGAGTTCATGGAGAAACATTCCGTGGCTCGTCTGATTGGTGCGCCACCAGGCTACGTAGGCTATGAAGAGGGCGGTTACCTGACCGAGGCGGTGCGTCGCAAGCCTTATTCGGTGATCCTCCTGGACGAGGTCGAGAAGGCCCACCCGGACGTCTACAACATCTTGCTGCAAGTGCTGGAAGATGGCCGACTGACCGACAGTCATGGCCGCACGGTGGATTTCAAAAATACCGTGATTGTCATGACCTCCAACCTCGGTTCGGTGCAGATCCAGGAACTGGTCGGTGATCGTGAGGCGCAGCGTGCGGCAGTGATGGATGCGATTTCCACGCACTTCCGGCCGGAGTTCATCAACCGGGTCGATGAAGTGGTGATCTTCGAGCCGTTGGCTCGGGATCAGATCGCGGGCATTACCGAGATCCAGTTGGGTCGTCTGCGCAGTCGCCTGACCGAGCGCGAGCTGAAGCTTGATCTCAGCCCTGAGGCCATGGATAAGCTGATCGCGGTGGGTTACGACCCGGTTTACGGCGCACGGCCGCTCAAACGAGCGATCCAGCGCTGGATCGAGAACCCGCTGGCTCAGTTGATTCTGTCGGGTCGTTTCATGCCCGGCGATACCGCCCGGGGTGTAGTGGAAAACGACGAAATCGTATTCGTCTGATCCGCCCAGGCAACAAAACTGATGAGGCCTCGCATTGCGAGGCCTTTTTTTCGCCAGGCTGTTGAACTCTAAGGAAAAGGCTTGTAAAGTGCGCCCCGCAGTAAGTCGCCCTGAAGGGTTCCAGCTCCCCAAGCAGGAATCTGAAATAAGTTGCAAATCATTAACTTGAAAGCAATTTAGGGGGTTGACAGAGGTGCTTAAGATTGTAGAATAGCGCGCCTCAGACACACGAACGCAGCGATGCGAACGGGTCGAAGAGAACGCAGTAAAGCTTCACCGTTGTAAATTGAAATATGTAGTTCCGTGATAGCTCAGTCGGTAGAGCAAATGACTGTTAATCATTGGGTCCCAGGTTCGAGTCCTGGTCACGGAGCCAATTTCAAGCCGGGGTATAGCGCAGTCCGGTAGCGCGCCTGCTTTGGGAGCAGGATGTCAGGAGTTCGAATCCCCTTACCCCGACCATTTTTGGGTCGTTAGCTCAGTTGGTAGAGCAGTTGGCTTTTAACCAATTGGTCGTAGGTTCGAATCCCACACGACCCACCATTTTTGAAACCAGTTAACGCTGGGATCAGATCTTAAGATCAGAGGCCAAAAGCACTGATCGAAGAAGGCGACTTTTTAAAGGTCGCCTTTTTATTACCGGGGTATAGCGCAGTCCGGTAGCGCGCCTGCTTTGGGAGCAGGATGTCAGGAGTTCGAATCCCCTTACCCCGACCATATTAAAAATCCTCGTATCGAAAGATACGGGGATTTTTTTTGTCTTCGATTTTTTGTCTTCGAGAAATAACACTTCAGTCATCGTACAACTTGCCGATAACGAGGCGACGGGGTACTGCCGAAACAACGCCCCTTACCCAAGCCACTACAAGAAAAGGGCGTTCGTTATGGTGCTTCGTCAGTTAAATATCGCTCCTCGGGCAGCCTTGGGGTTTGCCCTGATTGCCGTATTGGTCGCGTTGCTCGGGATTTTTGCCCTGGGGCAGATGTCGAGCATTCGCGACAGCGAGGTCGCGGTGGAGAAACAATGGCTGCCGAGCATTCGCGGTGGTGACGAGATCCGCGAAATCATGCTGCGCATCCGCACTATTTCCCTGCGCATGGCCCTGGATCAGGACCCGAAGAACATTCCGGTCTACCGTGGCCAGATGGACACCCGCGATAAAGAGTTGGGCGAAAAAATTGCGGCGTATGACAAGTTGGTCAACACCGCAGAAGGCAAGGCCTTGTATGACCAGTTCAAAACCACCTTCGCGGCTTATCGTGCCGGTATTGCCCAATCTTTTTCCCTGGCCGAACAGGGGCGTCATGACGAATTGACCAAACTGCTGCTGATCGACATGAAAACCGTGGTCGATGGTTCCGGCAAACAGCTCACTGACCTGGCGGATCTGTTCGCCAAACAAGTCGCCGCCGAGAGCCAGAAATCTGCAGCGCATTACGAAACGTCGCGAATGATCGTCAGTCTGTTCATCGCGTTGGCGGCATTGGCCACCGTCGGCCTCGCCATGCTGCTGACCCGCAGCATCATCAAACCGTTGAGCGAAGCGCTGCATGCCGCAGAAAACGTGGCACGAGGCGACCTGACGCGCCCCATCGAAACCCATGGCAACGATGAAGTGAGTCGCTTGCTCAAGGCGTTGGCGACCATGCAACACAACCTGCGTGAAACCTTGCAAGGTATCAGCGGCTCCGCGGCGCAATTGGCGACAGCGGCTGACGAGTTGAATGCGGTCACGCTCGACAGCACGCAGAATCTGCAACAGCAGAACAACGAGATCGAACAAGCGGCGCCGGCTGTCACTGAAATGACCACCGCGGTGGAGGAGGTCGCTCGCAACGCGGTGTCGACCTCCGACGCCACGCGCCAATCCAGTGAGTCCGCGCATGCCGGCCAGGAGCGGGTCAGCGAAACAGTCACGGCCATCGGCGCCCTGGCCAGCGATGTGCAGATCACGGGCGGGTTGGTGCAGTCCCTGGCCAACCAGTCTCAGGACATCGGCAAGGTACTGGATGTGATTCGTGCGATTGCCGAGCAAACCAACTTGCTGGCCCTCAACGCTGCCATTGAAGCGGCGCGCGCCGGGGAAAGCGGTCGAGGTTTCGCGGTGGTTGCCGACGAAGTTCGCGCTTTGGCTTATCGCACGCAGCAATCGACTCAGGAAATCGAGCAAATGGTTCAGGGCATGCGCAACGGCTCAACTCAGGCGCTGGATTCCATGCAAGCCAGCTCAACCCGTGCGGCCAGCACATTGGCCTTGGCCGAGCGTGCAGGCGAAGCGTTACAGACCATCACCGCGTCGGTGCATCAGATCCACGAGCGCAACCTGGTGATCGCCAGCGCTGCCGAAGAACAGGCGCAGGTGGCACGTGAAGTGGATCGCAACCTGGTGAATATTCGCGACCTTTCGGTGCGATCTGCCGCCGGGGCGGATCAGACCAGCGCGTCCAGCCATGAGCTATCTCAATTGGCTAATGCCTTGCAGGGCATGGTGCGGCGCTTCCAGCTTTAATTTTTCCAGACGCAAAAAAGCCGCGCTTCTCGATGGAAAAGCGCGGCTTGGTTCTCTGACGCTTAGGCGCCGTCTTGGTCTTTCAAGTGCTCGAACAGACCTTTTGGCATTTTCTTGCCATTGGCTTCGTAGTTGGCCTTCACGTTGTCGAAAGCCTCTTGCTCGTCGATGAAGCCGTCATGGTTGGTGTCGATCTTGTCGAAATTGGACTTCGGCGCGACTTTCAGAAATTCGGCACGGGATACCTTGCCGTCGCCATCCGTGTCGGTTTTTGCCATCGACGCATCGCCACATTTGCCTTCGCCACATTTACCTTCAGGCGTCTTCACCACCTGTTCGGCCGAGGCCAGCAGGTAACCCTGAGTCAGAGGTTGCGAGGCGAAAACAGCGCCGGACAACATCATGCCACCGGCCAAAACAGCGCCGAGCAAACCGATAGTGTTTTTGGTGGTACGGGACATTTCAAATCTCCTGGGTTGCACGACACAACCGTTCGATAAAGGACGCCACGTCAGTGCGGCGATAACCGTAGCGGGCGGGGTGCCTTGCTCGGGTGTGGCCATTTAGCGGGCATGGTGTATCGCTACTGTGTCGCGCAAGGGGGGAGTTTGTAAGCGAAGGGGATGAAACGGCAGGGGAGATACAGTGAGACACACATCTCCAAATCAATGGAGATCAACTGTGGGAGTGAGCCTGCTCGCGATGGCGGTGTGTCAGGCGACATTGATGTCGACTGAACGGACGCTATCGCGAGCAGGCTCGCTCCCACAGTGGGTTGTGTTTTGTTAGTGAAGCTTCAGTCGCGGCTCAGTCCCGCGTCCGATCTTGCTGCCCAACATCAACATCGCCGTGCGAAACGCGCCATACAGCGCCATCTGGTGCATGCGATACAGCGACACGTAAAACATCCGCGCCAGCCAGCCTTCCAACATCACGCTGCCGGTGAGGTTGCCCATCAAGTTACCCACAGCCGAAAAACGCGACAGCGAGATCAGCGAACCGTAGTCGGTGTATTTGTACGCCGGCAGAGGTTTGCCTTCGATCCGCAACTTCAGTGATTTGGCCAGCAACGAAGCCTGTTGATGCGCAGCCTGGGCGCGCGGCGGTACATTGCGATCGGTGCCCGGCTGCGGGCAGGCCGCGCAGTCACCGAAGGCGAAGATGTTCTCGTCGCGGGTGGTTTGCAGGGTCGGCAGCACTTGCAGCTGATTGATCCGGTTGGTCTCCAGGCCATCGATGTCCTTGAGGAAGCCCGGTGCACGAATCCCGGCGGCCCAGACTTTCAGGCTGGCGTTGATGACTTTGCCATCGGCGGTAATCAGGCTGTCGGCCGTCACTTCACTGACGGCGGCATTGGTCATGACGTTGACCCCGAGTTTCTCCAGGGTTTTATGCACAGGCCCGCCGATACGTTCCGGCAGGGCTGGCAGCACCCGTGGTCCGGCTTCGATCAGCGTGATGTGCATGTTTTCCGGTTTGATCCGGTCAAGACCATAGGCGGCCAATTCATGCGCGGCGTTGTGCAATTCGGCGGCCAGTTCGACCCCGGTAGCGCCGGCACCGACGATGGCGACGCTGATCTGCTCGACCTTGTCGGTCTGCCCGGCATGGGCGCGCAGGTAGTGGTTGAGCAATTGCTGGTGGAAGCGCTCGGCCTGTTTGCGGGTGTCGAGGAACAGGCAGTGTTGCGCCGCGCCCTGCGTGCCGAAATCGTTAGTGGTGCTGCCGACTGAGATCACCAGCGAGTCGTAACCCAGTTCACGGGCCGGGACCAGCTCCACGCCGGCTTCGTCGTAGGTGGCGGCCAGCTGGATTTTTTTCTGTGCGCGATCAAGCCCGCTCATGCGCCCCAGCTGGAACTCGAAGTGGTTCCATTTCGCCTGGGCAACATAGTTGAGTTCGTCTTCGGAAGAGTTCAGGGAACCTGCCGCCACTTCGTGCAACAGCGGTTTCCAGATGTGGGTCAGGTTCGCGTCGACCAGCATCACACTGGCCGTGCCGCGCTTGCCCAGAGTCTTACCCAGACGGGTAGCCAACTCCAGACCGCCGGCGCCGCCGCCAACGATGACAATACGATGAGTCATGGGGATATCTCGCAAGGCTAAAAGAAATCGGTGCAATTACCCGAGCGAGCGCGATGCAGCTCATAGCGTCAGGTAACTGATAAGTCGGCTCAACAGGCCTAAACCAATGGTCACTGCCAACACCACCACCAGGAGCATCCACGGCCGGAAAGGCCGGCGCTCGACTTGGTGCTGGGACAGTTGCAGGTACTCTTCGACATGCTTTTGGTCGTCTGGGTTCAGGCGGCTGGTCATATTGGGCCTCGTCAGGTAGACGTTGCTGAATGTGTAGAAGCTACAGCGGAGGGATCCTGCGTTGAACGGAGCATAGTCGCTGGCTGGAATGGCTCGACGTTCATCGTATCGTCCAGGCGAATGATTCCACTTTGTAACACTCGGCGACCAACTCCTGCAACGGACTCACAGGCTGATCCCGACGTCGAAAACAATGCTGCGACCCAGGTTGCTGCGCAGGAAATCCGGTGCATCCGGGTGCGCGAACAGCACGCGGGCGAAGGTCGGACCGACCAGCGACAACGAGCGCCAGCCCTGACGCAAGTATTCGGTCGGCGGCGGGAAGTGGCTGTTGAGGTCCAGCACTTCGCGCTTGAGGCTGGCGAAGGCGATGATGTCCAGTTCGCCCAGGTCCATGCCGCGTTCTTTGTAGTTGTGCGCTTTTTTGCGCAAGGTCGGCGCCAGTCTCAGCAGAAACTCATTGGCCGGGATGCGCCGGGGCTTGGCCTCGCGGCGGACCAGCGAACTCAGGGAAAACGCGCTGCGTCGGCGTTGCAGTTCATCGCGCCATTCGTCGTTGAGGCGTCGGCCTTCATCGAGCACGAAAAACACTTCGAAACTGGCGTCACGAAACAGCACGTCCGGCGGCTCCCCGGCCGGGGCGAATTCGTCGGCGCGATAGGGAATGTTCAGGCCTTGCAGCAGGCGCTGACAGACCCAACGCTCACGCTCCCATTTGCGGGCATTGGACAGGAACGCGTTGGCTTGCTCGGCCGCGATGGTCAGCAGGCGTAAATAATCTGAGTCATCCATAAGCCCAAGCTTAGCGTTCAAATGCGATCGCAAAGAAGACAGTTTATCGGAGAGGGTCAGACCTGCCGGATTTGCGGCCTGCCATCCCCGCAACACTCCTCATCTCACGCCCTGTTCAGGGCATTGCACAAAACGGATAGCGATCTGCGCAAAGCGGATATTGCCCCGTGCCTGGCGCCTCTACCCTCGGCTGTACGGACGTTAGCCGTGTTGCCGACGCTCTTAAAAAAATAACAACAAGAGATAAATGCCATGCGCAAGATCGACGTACATGCGGTTATCGACAACGCACGATTCAATCGCTTTCACTGGATGGTGCTGTTCTGGTGTGCCCTGATCATCATTTTCGACGGTTACGATTTAGTGATCTACGGCGTAGTGCTGCCGATGCTGATGAAAGAGTGGGGGCTCACTCCCCTGCAAGCGGGCGCACTGGGCAGTTATGCACTGTTCGGGATGATGTTCGGCGCGCTGTTCTTCGGCCCGCTGTCGGACAGGATCGGCCGCAAAAAAGCCATCACGATCTGCGTGATGCTGTTCAGCGGTTTTACCGTGCTCAATGGTTTTGCCCGCAACCCCACCGAGTTTGGCCTGTGCCGGTTCATTGCCGGGCTCGGCATTGGCGGGGTGATGCCCAACGTCGTGGCGCTGATGAACGAGTACGCGCCGAAGAAAATCCGCAGCACGCTGGTGGCGATCATGTTCAGCGGCTATTCGGTGGGCGGCATGCTCTCGGCGGGGCTCGGTATCGTGCTGATCCCGAGTTTTGGCTGGCAATCGGTGTTTTACGTGGCGTTGCTGCCGTTGCTGCTGTTGCCGTTGATCATGTACTTCCTGCCCGAGTCGGTGGGTTTCATGCTGCGCCAGGGACGCAATGAAGAGGCGCGCAACATCCTGCAGCGGGTTGACCCGGCTTACGTCGCGCAAACCGGCGATCAGCTGCACATGAGCGAAGTGAAGGGCACTGGCACCCCGGTGTTGCAACTGCTTCGCGAAGGTCGTGCGCTACGCACGCTGATGTTGTGGCTGGCGTTTTTCTGCTGCTTGCTGATGGTCTACGCCTTGAGTTCCTGGCTGCCGAAACTGATGGCCAACGCCGGTTACAGCCTGGGGTCGAGTCTGTCGTTCCTGCTGGTGCTCAACTTCGGTGCCATTTTCGGCGCGGTCGGCGGCGGTGTGCTGGGTGACAAGCTCAACCTGCCGCGGGTGTTGGCGGTGTTTTTCGCCGTGGCTGCGGTGTCGATTACCTTGCTGGGTTTCAACAGCCCGATGCCGCTGTTGTACCTGCTGATCGCCATCGCCGGCGCCACCACCATCGGCTCGCAGATCCTGTTGTACGCCTGCGCCGCGCAGTTCTACTCCATGACCATTCGCTCCACCGGTTTGGGCTGGGCGTCTGGCATCGGGCGCAACGGTGCCATCGTCGGACCGCTGCTGGGCGGTGCGCTGCTCGGGATCAGCCTGCCGCTGCAACTGAACTTCATGGCCTTTGCCTTGCCCGGTGCGGTGGCCGCGATTGCCATGACCGTGTTCGCCGTCAGCAGTCGGCGCAGTGCTAAACAAGCGCTGTCGGACCTGCGCCACGGTTCGCTCGACGGGTCTGTTGGCGACGTTTCATGAGAGCGTTCGTCCGGGATTTTTCCCTGTCTGCGGCAGTCGCCGGATTTATCGCCACGGTGATTTCCTACGCAGGCCCGTTGGTGATCATCTTTCAGGCCGCCGAGACCGCGCACCTCTCGCGGGAGGTGCTGTCGTCGTGGGTCTGGGCGATTTCCATCGGCAGCGCCGTGCTCGGCATCGGTCTGAGCCTGCGTTACCGCGTCCCGGTGATCATCGCGTGGTCGGCGCCGGGCTCGGCGTTGCTGGTGGCGCTGTTGCCGGGAATCTCCATGCCGGAAGCGGTAGGCGCGTATCTGGTCAGCAGCCTGATTATCTTTCTGGTCGGGGTGTCGGGGGCGTTTGACCGGATCATTGGCAAACTGCCCGCGGCGATTGCGGCAGCGATGCTGGCGGGGATTCTGTTCAGCTTCGGCACCGGGTTGTTCGTCTCGTTGCAGGGCAAGCCGCTGCTGGTGCTGGCGATGTTCGTCACGTACCTGATCTGCAAACGGCTGATGCCGCGGTATGCGGTGTTGATGGTGCTGCTGGTGGGCTGCTCGATGGCTTTCCTTGCCGGTGATTTGCACCGCGAGGCGTTGGTGATCGGTTTGGCCACGCCGGTGTGGATCACGCCCGCGTTCAGCCTGAGCGCGACCCTGAATATCGCCTTGCCACTGGTGATGGTGGCGCTGACCGGCCAGTTCGTTCCCGGCATGGCGGTGCTGCGCGCCAGCGGTTACGCAACACCGGCCGGCCCGATCATCGCCAGCAGTGCGGTGGGCACGGCGCTGTTGGCGCCGTTTGGTTGCCATGGACTGAATCTGGCAGCCATCACCGCGGCGATTTGTACAGGGCGCGAGGCCCATGAAAATCCCGGCAAACGCTATGTGGCCGGGGTTGTGGGTGGGCTGTGTTACCTGGTGCTGGGGATCTTCGGCGCCACCCTGGTTTCGCTGTTTTCGGCGTTCCCCAAAGAACTGATCGCAGCCTTGGCCGGGCTGGCGCTGTTCGCTGCGATTGCCGGCGCATTGGCCGGCGCAATGGCCGTGCCGAGTGATCGCGAAGCCGCGTTGGTGACCTTTCTGACCACCGCGTCGGGTATGTCGTTGTTGGGTTTGTCCGCCGCTTTTTGGGGGCTGATTTTCGGCATGGTCACCCATTTGTTGTTAAACGCCCGTCGTCCCGTTCCCCGCCGCGAGTCCGCTGCGGCTGAAGCACTTCAATCTGTCGATCAATAAAAATAAGAGAAAAAACGATGAAACAAATTCTTCCAACCGGTTCAGTGTTGTCCATGGCTGTCGTCTCGAGTTTCTCCGCCGGTGCGATGGCGGCCGAGAGTGGCTTCATCGAAGACACCACGGCGACCTTGCAAGCGCGCAATTACTATTTCAGCCGGGACTTCTCCGACATCGTCGGGGCCAACAAACAGTCGAAGGCCGAAGAGTGGGCGCAGGGCTTCATCCTCAACGTCAAATCCGGTTATACCCAGGGCCCCGTCGGTTTTGGTGTGGATGTCATTGGCCTGCTCGGCCTCAAACTCGACAGCAGCCCGGACCGGGTCAATACCGGTTTGCTGCCGGTGCAGGGTGACGGGCGCGCAGCGAATGATTACAGCCGTCTGGAAGGCACGTTGAAGGTGCGTGTCTCCAAAACCGAACTGAAGGTGGGCGAACTGCAACCCAATCTGCCGGTGCTGGCCTTCAGTGATATCCGTTTGCTGCCGCCCAGCTACCAGGGCGCGAGCATCAGCTCGAACGAGATCAATGGCCTGACGTTGCAAGGTGGTCACTTGAACTCGACCAGCCTGCGCAACGAGGCTGGCGACGAAAAGATGCAAGCCATGCTCGGTCACGTACCGCAGCGTCAGGTCAGCAGCGATGGCTTCAACTTTGCCGGCGCCGATTACGCTTTCAACGATAAACGCAGCTCGGTCAGCGCCTGGTTCGGGCAACTGGAAGATATCTACAACCAGCGTTTTCTCGGCCTCAAGCACAGCGAGCCACTCGGCAACTGGATCCTGGGCGCCAACCTTGGGTATTACGATTCGCGCGAAGACGGCAAAAAGCTGCTGGGCAACATCGACAACCAGGCGTTCTTCTCCTTGCTGTCGGCCAAGCGTGGCGGCCACACGTTCTATGTCGGCTATCAGGGCATGTTCGGCGACAGCGCCTTCCCGCGAGTGTTTGCCAACATCAGCCCACTGGGTAACGAGGTGCCGACCTACGAGTTCGCCTTCACCGATGAGCGCTCCTGGCAGGCGCGTTACGACTACGATTTCGCGGCCCTCGGCGTGCCGGGGCTGACCAGCACCGTGCGCTACATCACCGGCAACAATGTCGATACCGGCAAAGGGTTCGAGGGCAAGGACCGCGAGCGTGATCTCGATCTCGGCTATGTGCTGCAGAGCGGCAGCCTCAAAGGCCTCGGGATCCGCGTGCGCAACGCGATGGCTCGCTCCAACTACCGCAGTGATATCGACGAAAACCGCTTGATCCTCAGCTACACATGGACGCTGCTATGAACCCTGAAAAAGAACAACCCACTTACAAAATCGGTTTGCAGGTCAAGCTGGAACAGTTGACCGAGTCCGTGCTGCAAACCGAGGAAGACATGCGCTTTGCCAATCAACTGGCGCGCACGGCAGGTGAACGGGTGAAGGCGAGTGCGCTGAGCATGCAGTCTTCGGCCAGTGTGCTGGAAGATCTGAACCTCTACATGCAGCGTCTGGATCAAGTGTTCGACGAGCTCGGCAGTCAGTCGATGCGCATCGGCGCGATTGTCGGCAGCATCCAGGACATTTCCCGTCAGACCAACCTGTTGGCGTTGAACGCAGCCATTGAGGCGGCGAGGGCGGGCAGTCATGGCCGAGGGTTTGCGGTGGTGGCCGATGAGGTGCGCAATCTCTCGCGTCAGGCCGCGGACTCCAGTGCGCAGATCCGGCAAATCGCTACGGGGCTGGAACAGTCCGCTGAACAGGCACGCCAAGGTCTTCAGCAGTTGTCCGGCTCTACCCGTCAGGGCCTGGAAAAGGCCGGAGTGGCCCTGCACTCGATGGGCGAACTGCAAAGCGGTGCGGTTGCCAGGGTCGAGGTGGTCGAACGCATCATGGTGCGCCTGGCCGGCCTGCATGATCTGGCCTTGCAGGCGAAACGAATGATCGTGTGAGTCGTGCAATGTTCCAGTGATTACAGGTTGCTGGTGCAGTCACCCATGACTTCGTACGTCACGCGATGGGTCTGGCCTTGATGATCGACATACTCCATGGCCGCCGGCACAACCCCGCAGGCGGTCGCGGTGTTCGACACTGAAACCACTTCGGCGATGTCCAGCGGTTGTGCCGGGTTGTACGAGGTAGCGGCGGGTTCGCTGCCGGCGGCCATGGCCGAGGTGGCGACAACGGTCAGAAACAGGCTGATCAGGGTTTTCATTTTTCTGTGCTCCGTGTTGATTCCGATGCTTGGAGTTTAGTCTTTGCCCGCAATCGATAAAGGGGCTTGGGTCTGATTCAGACTTACAGAAAACGTAACAATCGCTGGGTCTTTGATCGGGTACATATCCGTTTTTTCGGTAAGGGCGGCTGGCGGTTTCGCTTTTACAGCGAGTCACTTGGAAGAGCCCCAAAGTAACCAAGGGCTCTTGCCCCTTTCGTTCGGTGCCTCGCTGTGGCTCGGCATGCCCTCGCTCCGGTCCTGCTCCGTGGGCCCGCCGCCATCGGCCATCCATGGCCGGGGGCGGCTAACCCGGCATCCATGCCGGGTTGCCCACTGCGCAGAACCTCCACTCGGCCTCTCGAGGGGGCGGTGCATCAAGATCAAAGGCTGCAGGCGAACTAACGCTCGGCCTGTTGAGTGGTGAGGAGCGTACGTGCATCCCCTTCCCGGTAGGAGCTGTCGAGTGAAACGAGGCTGCGATCTTTTGATCTTGCCGTTGCCGTTGCTTTGCTTTGGCTTCAGATCTGCCGCCCCTTTCCCAGAGGCCGAACGCAGGCGTTGCGCAGGGGGCACCGCGGCAAGGATGCCGCGGTAGCCGCCCCCGGCCATGGATGGCCGATGGCGGCGGGCCCCCGGAGCAATGCCGGAGTGAGGGCATGCCGAGCCTAGGCGAGGCACCGAATGGCGGGGCAAGAGCCCTTGGTTACTTGGGGCTTAATGAGATGGTCAGCCTGACCGAGAAGCCCTGCAGGTTTACGCTTGCAGGGCTTTTCTCGTTTTTCGGCGGAGGATCTCTCATGAACACGATGACGCTTCTCGGTATCGACATTGGCAAACACAGCTTCCACCTGCATGGCCAGGACGCCAAAGGTCATCAGGTATTGCGCAAGAAAACCAACCGCGGACAATTGCTCAACACATTGGCCCAGCTACCGGCCTGCACGGTGGTGATGGAGTCTTGCGGCGGCGCCCACTGGCTGGCTCGACAGATCAGGGCCTTGGGTCACGAGGTGAAGCTGATTGCTCCGCAGTACGTCAAACCGTTCGTCAAAGGCAATAAAAACGACTTCATTGATGCCGAAGCGATTTGCGAGGCGGCAAGCCGCCCCGCGATGCGCTTCTGCTCGATCAAAACCGCAGAGCAACAAACACTTTCAGCCCTACATCGGGTCCGCGATTCATTGATTGGCCATCGCATCGTCGCGACCAACCAGATTCATGGCTTTCTGCTGGAGTTCGGGATCAGCCTACCCATTGGCATCGCTGCGTTGCACCGCGTGCCGGCGCTGTTGGATGACCCGCAGCACCCGGTTCCATTGCGTCTCAAGGGCTTGGTAATGCGCCTGCATCATCAAATTCAACAGTTCAATGATGAAATCAAGGACATCGAGTCCAGCCTGAAACAGCAGTTGAAAGAAGATGATACCGGCGGTCGTTTGCAGAGCATTCCGGGCATCGGCCCCATCACCGCCAGCGCGTTACTGGCGGACGTGGGTGATGCGTCGAACTATCGCAATGGGCGCGATTTTTCCGCTTCGTTAGGGTTGGTGCCGAAGCAGTATTCAACGGGTGGAAAGACGGTGCTGCTGGGGATCAGCAAGCGCGGCGACAAGCACATACGTCGATTGCTGGTACAGGGCGCGCGATCGATCATGCTGCGTATCGACAAACGAGAGGATGCGCTAGGGTCTTGGGTCCGTGAGTTGCTGACGCGTCGGCACTCCAATGTCGTCGCGTGTGCGTTGGCAAACAAACTGGCGCGAATCGTGTGGGCGGTACTGGCCAAGGGTGGCCAGTACAACCCACATCCGAACACTTGAAGCTACAGCTTTATCACCGGCTTTTGCGATATCACTGACTGATGACAGTAAACGGCAAATGGCCCGACTGAGAACCTGGCATGGAAATCAGCTTTGAAGGCTGAGGGCTTTTTTAGGACAGTCGGGAGCGGCTACTCATCGAGGGCCGAGCGTTGTTACCGCAACGCTCACAATGAGCCCGGATACATTAGCGCAAGCCAGCTTTACCGAAAACAGCCAATGAGGTTGCAGGAGATGGGCTGACCATACATTTCCAAGTGACTCGCTGTAAAAGCGAAACCGTAATCAGCCATCACCGCAAAAACGGATATGTACCCCAATCGTAGAACGCTCCCCCAGAGCAAACTCTCTGTGCCGGCCGGAAATCGAAGGGCGCTCGAGGGGCGGTGTAGACTGAGGGCCTGTTCTCTTTCGGCAAGACAAGGGAGTGTGCCCAGCCATGATCGGCGCCGAGTTACTGTCACCTGAAACCCTCACGGCAGGGTGGTTGATCTATGTACCGGTGCTGATCTGGGCCGTTGCGCGAGCACCGTGGGTCGAACTGTTCAGCGACAGTCGTCGCCAACATCTGTTGTTCGGCACGGTGTTCGCGCTGTTCATGCTCTGGCTGGTGCGACAAGACTTCGACACCGGCGTGTCCTACCACTTTATCGGCATGACCGCCGTGACCCTGTTGCTCGACTGGCCGCTGGCGATTGTCGGCGGGTTGGTCGCGCAAGCGGGATTAGTGCTGCTCGGGCGGCAGGATTTGGCGGCGATGGGGGTCAACGGCGCGCTGCTGATCCTGCTGCCGGTGCTGGTCACCGAGTGCTGCGCGATCCTGGTGGAGCGAGCTCAACCGCGTAATCCCTTTGTGTATATCTTCGTGTCCGGTTTTTTTGCAGCGGCGCTGTCGGCGTTGCTGTGCCTGCTGCTGGCACTGTGGTTGCTGTGGTTCGACGAACGTTTTGCCATGCCCTATTGGCTGGAAGATTTTGTCGGGTATCTGTGGCTGCTGATTTTCCCGGAAGCGTTCATCAACGGCATGGTGGTCAGTGCGCTGGTGGTGTTTTGCCCCGAGTGGCTGGAGACGTTCAATCGCACGCGCTACCTTTCGGCACCCTGGAAAGACGACGATCCCAAATCTTGATCCACATCAAAGGCAAAAATCGCTCACGAATCCATGCTCTGGAAAACCTTCAGGAGCATCGAAATGAGTGTCTACGAATGGGCAAGGCAGGAGTTGCGTCAAAGTCTGGATGGGGCGCAGGAAGTGGGGTTTGATCCGGGGTTGAGCCTGCGCGCCTTGCTCAGTGCCGTAGTGCAACAGAGCAAGGCGGTGCGCAGCGCCGAAGACCTGGCTGATGAGTTGCGTTTTCTTGCGGAAAACCTCGATGACAGCCAGGACTACGGTTTTATGCGGCCTTGAAGATCAGTGACGCGGCTCGAAGTCTTCGCTGTACAGGTCGTCTTCGGCATCCGGGCTGACCGGAATCTTGTGTTCTTCCGAGGCCCAGGCGCCCAGGTCAATCAGCTTGCAACGGTCCGAACAGAATGGCCGGAATTTGCTTTCTGGGCTCCATTCAACAGGGGCGCCGCAGGTTGGGCAATCGACGGTTGGGATTTGGCTCATGACTGGCCTCCACGCAAAGTAAGGTAAAAGTGATGCAGGCGTTCGACCTCGCTGTGCAGCCAGGCGAGGTCGCGGTCGTTGACCACCACATCGTCGGCGTGGCTCACGCGGTCCTGTCGGCTGGACTGGGCCTTGAGGATCGCCTGGACCTGTTGCTCGCTGGTCTGGTCACGCTGCAGGGTGCGCTCGATCTGTAGTTGTTCCGGGGCATCGATCACCAGAACCCGTTGGGTCGTGGCGTACTGCCCGGACTCGATCAGCAGCGGCGAAACCAGAATCGCGTAAGGCGATTGTGCCTTGGCCAGATGATCGGCGATTTCCTTGGCGATCAACGGATGCAGCAGCGCTTCGAGCCAGCGGCGTTCCTCAGGCACTTCGAAGATCAGCTTGCGCAACGCCGCGCGATCCAGTTGTCCGTCGGCTTGCAATACGCCGGGGCCGAAGTGTTCGGCGATTTTGGCCAGCGCCGGGCGACCCGGTTCCACCACCCAACGCGCCGCATGATCAGCGTCCACCACGTGCACGCCCAGATCGATGAAGTGCTGGGCAGCCGCGCTTTTGCCGCTGCCGATGCCGCCGGTCAGGCCGAGAATCCAGGGTTTTTCCACAGGGGTATTCATTTCAAACCGACAAACTGCCAATAGAAGTCGGTTATTTGACCACCCCAGAGCAAGGCAATCCAGCCGGCAATTGCCAGAAAGGGTCCGAAGGGGATCGGCGTTGAGGTTTTCGCGTTGCGCAAACGCAGCAAAATCACGCCGACAACGGCGCCCACCATCGACGATAACAGGATGGTCAGAGGCAAGATTTGCCAGCCACCCCAGGCGCCGAACATCGCTAACAACTTGAAATCACCGTGGCCCATGCCGTCCTTGCCGGTGATCAGCTTGAACAGCCAGAACACCGACCACAGCGCCAAATAGCCGGCCACAGCGCCCCACAACGCTTCATGCAAGGACACGAAAAGTCCGAAGCTGTTGACGATCAGCCCCAGCCATATCAGCGGCAGCACCAGCACATCCGGCAGCAGTTGGTGCTCGGCGTCGATCAGGCTCATGGTCAGCAACCCCCAACTCAGGAGCAGCGCCATGCAGGCCTGCCAGCCGAAACCGAAATGCCAGGCGACGAACGCCGATAGCAGACCGCAGGCCAGTTCGGTCAGCGGGTAGCGTTTGCTGATGGCTGCCGTGCAGTTCGAGCATCGACCCCGTAAGAGCAGATAACTGAGCACCGGAATATTTTCCCAAGCACGGATTCGATGGCCGCAATGTGGGCACTGGGAATGGGGCAGCATCAGGTTGAAGGTCGGCAGCGGTGTTTCGCCTGGCAAGCCCAACACTTCACGAGCCTCCTCACGCCATTCGCGGTCAAGCATTTTTGGCAGGCGCCAGACCACCACGTTGAGAAAGCTGCCAATCAGCAGGCCGACCAACATGGCGGCGATCACGAAGGTCAACGGGTAGAGGGTCAGAATGTCGTTCAAGGGCATGTCAGATCGCTGAGCCAAGTTGGAAGATGGGCAGGTACATCGCAACCACCAGGCCACCGACGATAACACCCAGCACCACCATGATGAACGGCTCCATCAGGCTGGTGAGGTTATCGACCATGTTGTCCACTTCGTCTTCATAGAAACTAGCGACTTTGTCGAGCATGTCATCCAGTGCGCCGGACTCTTCGCCAATCGCGGTCATCTGGATCGCCATGTTCGGAAAGATACCGGAGGCGCGCATGGAAAAATTCAGCTGCATACCGGTCGACACGTCCTGCTTGATGCGCAGCACTGCACGCTTGAACACGATGTTGCCGGTAGCGCCGGCCACCGAATCCAGGGCTTCCACCAGTGGCACACCCGCCGCAAAGGTAGTCGACAGTGTGCGGGCGTAACGGGCCACGGCGGACTTGTACATCAGCGTGCCAATCAGCGGCAGTTTCAGCAGCCAGGTGTCCATTCGGTCCCGAAAGCCTTGTGACGTTTTAAAGGCATGGCGCACGCCGAAGATGGCCGCGACCAGCACGCCAAGCATCGCCCACCACCAGTCCTGCATGAATTCCGAGAGGCCGATGACCATCACCGTGAAGGCTGGCAATTCGGCGCCAAACCCTTTGAACACCGATTCGAACTGTGGCACCACTTTGACCAGCAGAATCCCGGTCACAATGATCGCGACGAACACCACTGCCAGTGGGTAGGTCATGGCTTTCTTGATCTTGGCTTTGAGGCTTTCGCTCTTTTCCTTATAGGTCGCCACTCTATCCAGCAGGGTATCGAGGGCACCGGCCTGCTCGCCGGCATCGACCAGGTTGCAGTACAGCTCATCGAAATACTGAGGCTTTTTGCGCAGGGAAGCGGCGAAGCTGTTACCCGCCGCGACTTCCTGTTTTACCTCGTCTACCAGTGTGCGCATGGCCGGGTTATCAAAGCCTTCACCGATGATGTCGAAAGACTGCAACAGCGGTACGCCGGCCTTCATCATGGTCGCCATCTGCCGGGTGAACAGGGCGATGTCCTGGGCCTTGATGCGCTTGCCCAGGTTAAAAATCGAGGTGGACTTTTTACGTACCTTGCCGGGGGTGATGCCCTGCTTGCGCAATTGGGCCTTGATCAACGCCGGATTCTGGCCGCTCAATTCTCCCGTCATTTTCGTGCCTTTGCGGTCTGTGCCTTCCCAGGCGTAGACGCTGATTTTTGCTGCTTTGACCGCCATATTCAGTCCTTGGTGACCCGGTTGATTTCTTCAAGGCTGGTGATGCCTTGCATGGCCTTGAGCAGGCCTGACGTGCGCAGGTCGTTGAAACCGTCTTTACGCATCTGACTGTCGATTTCCAGTGAGTTGCCTTCGGCCATGATCAGCCGTTGCAGGGCCGGGGTATTCTTCACCACTTCATAAATCCCTACTCGCCCTTTGTAACCGTTGTTGCAGTGATCGCAACCGACAGGCTCATAGATCGTGAATGAGCCGATGCGTTCCTCGGGGAAGCCTTCCCTGAGCAGCGCCGCCCGGGGAATCTCGATGGGTTTCTTGCAATGGCTGCACAGCTTGCGTGCCAGGCGCTGGGCAATGATCAGGCTGATCGAGGTGGCAATGTTGAAACCCGCAATGCCCATGTTGTGCAGGCGAGTCAGGGTTTCGGCGGCGCTGTTGGTGTGCAGGGTCGACAGCACCAGGTGACCGGTTTGGGCGGCTTTGATGGCGATTTCGGCGGTTTCGAGGTCGCGGATCTCGCCGACCATGATCACGTCCGGGTCCTGACGCAGAAACGAGCGCAGCGCCTGGGCGAAATCCATTCCCTGTTTGGGATTGACGCTGACCTGGTTGATGCCCTCCATGTTGATCTCAACCGGGTCTTCGGCGGTGGAGATGTTGATGTCCACGGTGTTGAGAATGTTCAGCCCGGTGTAGAGCGACACGGTCTTGCCCGAGCCGGTGGGCCCGGTCACCAGAATCATCCCCTGTGGCTGCTTGAGGGCGGCCATGTACAGGTCTTTCTGATCGGGCTCATAGCCGAGGGCGTCGATGCCCATTTGGGCGCTGGACGGGTCGAGGATCCGGATCACCACTTTCTCGCCCCACAGGGTCGGCAGGCTATTGACCCGAAAGTCGATGGATTTGCTCTTCGACAGGCGCATCTTGATCCGCCCGTCCTGGGGCCGGCGCCGCTCGGAGATGTCGAGGCTGGCCATGACTTTCAGCCGCGCGGCGATGCGATTGGCCAGGTGAATCGGTGGCTTGGCGACTTCACGCAAGATACCGTCGGTGCGCATCCGCACGCGGTAGGTTTTTTCGTAGGGCTCGAAATGCAGGTCGGAAGAGCCGCTTTTGATCGCGTCCAGCAGCATCTTGTGGACGAAGCGCACCACAGGCGCGTCATCGGCATCCTGTCCGGCGATGGCGTCCTGTTGATTGTCATCGATCGACTCGATGTCCACACCATCGAGGTCAACGTCGGCCATGTCTTCCAGGCCGGTGCCTTGGGTATCGAAGAATTTTTCGATGGCGTCGCTGAGCTTGTCGTCCTCCACCAGGATGGCTTCAGTATTCAGCCCGGTGCTGAACTGGATGTCATTGATGGCTTGCTGATTGCTCGGGTCGGAAACGCCCACAAACAACTTGTTGCCGCGCCGCCAGAGGGGCAGCGCGAGATGCTGGCGAATCAGCTTCTCGCTGACCAGACCCTTGGGTTGGACTTCCTTGTCCAGACAGTTGAGGTCGAGCAAGGCCATGCCGAAGTGTTCCGAAGCGATCTCGGCGACCTGGCGACTCTTCACCAGTTTGTTCTGCACCAGATAACTGACCAGGGAGATTTTGTTGCGTTGGGCTTGCTGATACGCCTGTTGCGCGCTTTTGTCAGTGAGCAGCTCGGCCAGGACCAATTGCTTGGCCAGACCGCTAAGGGCGATGTCATTCATTGGGATACCGGACGCAGACAGTTCATGACTTATAGCCTAGTCAAGGGAAGGAACCAAACCAGCGGCGTTCAGGTGACAAAAAGTGTCAGATAGTGCGGATTCTGGGGGTAGGAAAGGGCGTTGCACTCGGCTCACGTCCCGGCCAACAGGGGGCGCGGCGCTTGGCATGGGCTGTGCTGCGGCTAGTTCAGATCATGAGATTTCGACTCATGCATGGAGCTTGTCTATGAAGACTCAAAAAGGTTTTACCCTGATCGAGCTGCTGATCGTGGTGGCGATCATCGGGATTCTGGCGACGTTTGCGTTGCCGCAGTACTCCAAGTATCAGGCCCGGGCCAAAGTCACGGCCGGCCTGGCTGAGATCAGCGCGTTGAAAGTGCCTTTCGAAGACATCATCAACCAAGGCACCGATCCCACCCTCGCCCTGATCGGTGGTACGGCGACCACGGGTAATTGCACGGTTACGGCGTCGGGTACCGCCACTACCGGTGCGGGTACTATTGGCTGCACGATCCTCAATGCACCAGGACCAGTACTCAGTAAAACCATCACGCTTACGCGCACACTCGCCGGTGGCTGGACCTGTGCCACCACGGCTTTACAAGAGTACGCTCCTAAAGGCTGCACCGGCGCCTGATCTACATTACCAGGCATAGCCAATGCCCCGCGTTTCACGACGTGGGGCATTTTTTGGTTCGCTGTTCGGGGAAAAATCGAGTAATTGAGAAAACTTCCAACAATTCATGGCCTTAGGCCTGCGGAAAAACCCGCAACTTGCATGTCGATAATTTCGAAGTCATGCATTTTGCATGATTTCGAAAATCAGGTGATTTTGTAAGCTATTGATTTATATGTATTTGTTGGTTGTCTCAAACTTGGCACAGCGTTCGCACTATCTCCAGTAACCCTGCTGACAAGACACGCAGCAGACTTTATGAAAAACAGGAGTTACTCGTATGAAGAAGTTCGCTATCGCTGCCGCTACTGCTACCGCGTTGACCCTGACCATGGCCAACGTCGCATTTGCACAGACCACCCAAGCCACCCAGGCTCCGATGACTCTGGCGGCGGGTGAAGTCACCAAAGCCAAAGAAGCTACTTCCGATACCTGGATCACCACTAAAGTCAAAGCCGACCTGGTGACGGAAAAAGGCATTCCTGGCACCGACATCAAAGTCGAAACCAACAAAGGCGTAGTGTCTCTGTCGTCCACCGTTGCGGTAACTGACGCTCAGAAAGCCACCGCCGTGGCGATCGCCAAGAAAATCAAAGGCGTCCAGGCGGTCTCCGCTGACGGCCTGAAAGCCGAGTAAGGCAAGACTTCTCGCCTGGACTGGGAGAAGGCGCGACAGGCGGGCCGAGCAATACGTCTGCCGCCCCAGGAGAGTTCATGCGAAAGGCCATAAGGATGTGGCCATTACAGGCCCCGGACATTCGTGTCAGGGGCCTGTTCTATTTGTGAGCGACGCAAAACCAAATGTGGGAGCGAGCTTGCTCGCGATTGCTGACTAACATTCGACACCTATGTTGAATGAAAGACCGCTATCGCGAGCAAGCTCGCTCCCACATTGACTGGGGTCTACATAAGATTGTGGGGGACTCAGTTACCGCGCTTGCTGGTGATCTGCTTCAAACGATTACCTTCAAAGCGCAGGTACTGGTACATCCCGCCGTTGGGTCCGTAGGTCCATTCCTCGACTTGAAACTCTTCCCGCCGGTTGGCGCTGCGCTTGTAGCCCAACAGATCACGGCTGACCGGTTCTCCACATTTCTGCAGCACTTCGCTGGACCTGTCCCCGACACTGACCAATTGACTGCCGCAGCGCAGGGTATCCGCCGCCGAGGCCTGACAGGCGGCCATCGCCAGAGCCAGGCTCATCAGCCATTTCGCGCACATCACTCGGCGTCCAGATGCAGCGGCGTAACCACTCGACCGTCACTTTCCGCTTCGCCGAGGTTAGCGTCGATGAAGTACACGCGGTCATCGGCCAACTGACCCTTGTCGACCAGATAATCCTTGATGCTGCTGGCGCGCTCCTGACCCAACTGACGCAACAGCACGTCGCTGGAACTCCAGAACTTGATCACGTATTCGCGCATTTTTACCGTGCGTTCTTCCTTGCCAAGATCCTTCCACTCGGCGGGCGGCTGCGTCTTCAGACGCGTGCGGTAGATCCCTTCCAGTAGCGGACCTTTCTCGTTATCCGGTACTGCCAGCAATGAAGCCTGAGCCGGCACCTTGTCACCGCGACGCTGGAGCATTTTGTAGTAGTTGTACTGGTATTCCCGTTCCAGACGTTGCTCGGCGATCAGCGGGCCATCGCTGCTGGCGGCCGCCGTGCCTTCGATTTCCAGACGCAGGGCCGGACGTTCCTTGAGGGCCTGGGACAGTTTGACCAGCGAGCCCTCGGCCTCCTTGCTCAGGTCGCTTGAACCCGGAGCAAACGACACAGAGCCCAAATCTTCCGAACCGCCGCCACTGACCAGTCCGCCAATCATTTTGAACGGTGCTGCGGCGGCTTTGACGATCAGGTTGCGCAAGGTCTGCCAGACAATCGGCATGATGCTGAACTGCGGGTTGTTCAGGTCGCCGGTCACCGGCAGTTCGATGGAAATCTTGCCGTCGACGTCCTTGAGCAACGCGATCGCCAGTTTCAGCGGCAGGCTCACGGCGTCCGGACTGTCGACTTTCTCACCCAGTTGCAGCTGTTCGACCACCACTTTGTTTTCGGCCTTGAGCTGGCCCTTGGTGATCAGGTAATGCAGGTCGAGATTGAGCCGGCCCTTGCGGATGCGGTAACCGGCGAACTTGCCGGAGTAGGGCGTGAGCGTGGTCAGTTCAACACGTTTGAAACTGGTGGCGATATCGAGGCTGGCCATCGGGTCGAACGGGTTGACCGAGCCCTTGATGGTGACCGGTGCATAGCGGTCGACTTTGCCTTTGATATCGACGCTGGCCGGTTTCGCCTGACGGCTGTCGATGGTGCCGATTTGCCCATTGAGCTGTTGAATGGCCGTGGCGAAATTCGGGGTCAGGCTGAAGTCGGCGAAGTTGGCCGAGCCGTCATTGATGGCAATGCCACCAATGTGGATGCCCAGCGGTTTTTCCTTGCTGACAGGTTTGGCGGCAGCCGTTTTGGCGCCTGAGTCGGCCGGTTGCGGGATCAGCAGATCATCGATGTTGGTGGTGCGGTCATCGTTGATCATGAAGCGCGCATAAGGCTGGAACAGGTTGACCTTGTCGATCGACAGGCTGTCGCCGTGCTGATAGTTCAGGCCTTCGAGCACCAACTGCTGCCACTTGAGGAAGTCGCGGGTTTTGAGGGTGTCGAGGGTATGCAGTTGATCTACCTGAGCACGGCCGGTGACGCTGAATGCCAGCGGCTCGGTGCTTTTCAGATCGACCGCCAGATCGCTGCCGAGCATGCCGCTGCGCAGTTCCAGACGAATGAACGGGTTGATATAGGACTGGGCGACGCGCAGGTCGATGTCCTTGGTTTGTACGTTTAACCTGGCGCTGACCGGGGCCAGATTGACGATACCGTCTGCCGTGATCTTGCCTTGCTTGCCCACGCCCGTATCGAGCTTGAGGTTGAAAGGCGAGCCATTGAGGCTGTCGAAATTCTGCAGGTCCAGGTTCAACGGGCCGACATCCAACGCTACGGCGGGTTGCGCTTTGCGGTCAGCCAGATGCACCTGGTAATTGCGCAGTTGCACGTCTTTGAGCAGCACCTGCCATGGCTTGCTCGGTGGCGCCGGGGCGGGTTTCGGTGAATCGGCGGCTGCCGGGGTGCTGGCCGGTTCGGCCTTGGCTTTGACGGCTGCTTTGGACGGTTGGCTGGCGAACAGTTTCTGCCAATCGAGTTGCCCGTCGGCCTCGAGGGCGGCCCAGGTTTCCAGTTTCTGGCTGCGGATCTTGCCGACGACCACTTGCTGCTTTGCCAGGTCGACGGTGGTTTCACTGATGTCCAGACGCTCGAGTTTCGCCAGCGGTCGACCGTCTGGTGCTTTGATCGCGAACGGCGCGATGCTGACGGCGACGTTGCTCAACAGCAGTTCGGTTTCCTTGGCCAGGTTGAGTTTGTAGTCGGTGCTGAGGCTCATGACGCCGTCTTCGAGCACCAGTGGCACCGAGTCGCGCACATAGGGCCAAAAGGATTTCATCTTGCCGTTGGTGATCTTCAGCTTACCTTCGGAGGCGATCGGGATCAGGCTGAAATTGCCGGTCCAGTCGATCTGTCCACCTGCCGGGCCGATGGCCACCAAGGTCATGTCGGCACTGTCTTCAGGCAGGGTACTGAGGTTTTTCAGTTCGAAGTCGAGTTTGTCGTAGAGAAATTCGATGGGTTCGCTGGGGCGTTGATCCTGGAAGTGCACAACACCGCCGGCCAGTTTGATCCGCTCGATGCGCAACGGGAACGGTTTGGCGTTCGGGTCGGCGGGCGTCGGCTCGCTGGCGGGGATTTTGAACAGGCCAAGCAGATTGAGCTTGCCGTCCTTGCCGAAGAGGATTTCGGTCTTGGGTTTGTCTATTTCGATATCGGACAGGTGCAGCGCCTTGGTCCAGAGGCTGTCGATCTGCAGGTTGGCGTACAGGCGTTCGAAGCCAACCTGTTCCTTACCCGGCTCGCCGATGATCAGGCCCCACAGGGTCACTTCAAGGCTGAACGGGTTGAGTTCGATCCGCTGAATCGTGGCGGGCGTCGTCGCGTAGTTGGCCAATTGTTGGTTGGCCACCCGTAACGCGATGCCCGGCAAAATCAGAAACCCCAGCAGGCTGTAGAGGGCTAGAGCGGTCAACAGAGCGCCAATAGCGCGAATCAATCCTTTGGGCATGTGTGGCTTCATCTGTCTGAATCGGAGTGCGTTGGAGTATGGCACGCGTTTCCGGTTCCGAAGTGATCAAGCTTTATAGGAATTATCTGATTTTTCGGACGAATCTCAGAGTTGCAGAATCAGGGTTTTCAGCGGCGGCTGCTCATCCATTGACGGAAAATCGCCGCCCGGTTTCATCACTGTCCACTCGCGCACCGGCCGGCCGGCTTTCTCTGCACAACGCAAAACCTGATCGCGCCAGTCGTCCATGCTGACTTTTGCCAGGTTGTTGCAGCAGATCAACACGCCATTGTCGGCGGTGGTCAGCAATGCCGGCTTCAGCAGGCTCTGATAGTCGCGCAGCAAGTCGACGGTGCCGAAAGCACTCTTGGCCCAGGCCGGCGGGTCCAGCAGCACCAGGTCGTACTGACGCTGTTCCAGACGCTGATAGCTCGGCAGTTTTTGCCCGCGGCGCTGGCTGATCGGCAGGCCGGCCAACTGGCGAATCGCCGGGAAATAGTCGGACTGGATGAAGTCCATGGTCGGCAACTGGGGATTGAGCAGGCCGTTCTCACGGCCGACGGCCAGGTTGCCCTCAGCGAAGTCGAGGTTGCAGACTTCGCTCGCACCACCGGCCGCTGCACTCAGGCCTACGCCACAGGTGTAGGCGAACAGGTTCAGCACGCTTTTGTTTTTGCTGTGCTGCTTGACCCAACCGCGCGTGTTGCGCAGGTCAAGAAACAGCAGCGGATCCTGGCCGGCGTGGCGGCCGCGAACCCGGTAGTTCAAGCCCCATTCGTGACCGATCAAGTCTTGCAGGGCGGCCTCGTCGGCGTGGTAGACGGTGTCTTCACGGTCGATACGCGAGTTGCCCCGGGAGCGATCGTTGTAGACCAGCAGCGTTTCGAGGCCCAGGTGCTGATTGATGGTGTCGTGCAGTTGCAGCAGCGCATCTCGTTCCAGCGACTGGTGAAAGCTTTGCACCAGCAATTGCGGGCCGTAGCGGTCGATCGTCAGGCCGCCAGCGCCTTCCTGGCTGCCGTGGAACAGGCGATAGCAATCGGTGCCTTGCTGATGCAGTTCGGCCAGCAGGTCCTGACGACGATCGAGGGCGGCGCGCAGCGCCTGATTCAAGGAAGACATGCTGGGCGCCTTGCAGGAGGGAATTTGGCGCGGGAGTTTAACAGCTTGGGCCGGAACCGAGGTGATGCCATCGCGAGCAGGCTCGCTCCCACAGAAAATCTCTATTGTTTGAAAATTTATGCTCGACACAAATCCACTGTGGGAGCGAGCCTGCTCGCGATGCTTTTGGGGGCAATCAGGTCAACAACCCCATCCGTCGTTTGGCCCGGTGCACCGAGCCGTTACGCACCGCCCAACGCATCATCGGCACGCTGCGATTGATGCTGGCGCGGATCAGCTTGCGTTGCAGCGGGCTCTGGCTGACGCCCAGCATGTCACTGGCCCAGTCCGGCAGCAGGTCGATCCCGGCCTTCATCATCAAACCGCCGAAAGGTCTGGCCAAACGGCTGGGGGACGGGGCGTTCAACAACAGCCGTAACACCTCTCGACTGCGCTCATCGCACAGCAGCTGTGGGCGAACTCGTTCAAGGTAATCGGCAATTTCCTGCCGCGAACGCGGCACGTCACGGGCGCCGAGCCGTTCGGCGACCAGCGCGATTTCCGCGTAGTAACGGTCCTGATCAGCAAGGGAAAGGTTGGGGTTGCGGTAACGCAAATGGGCCGCGAGGAAGTTGCTGACTTCGGCCACGTGCACCCAGGTCAACAGATCGGGATCGCTGGCGGCGTAGGGCCGGCCATCCGGTGCCGTGCCGGTCACTTGCAGGTGGATGGTGCGGACTTTCTCGATCAGCCAGTCGGCGTCCTTTCGCGAACCGAAGGTGGTGCCGGAAATGAACTGCCCGGTGCGGCGCAGTCGACCGATCATGTCCTCGCGGAAATTCGAATGGTCCCAGACCCCGGCCAGGGCCAGTGGATGCAGTGCTTGCAGCATCAGGGCGCTGATGCCGCCGATCAGCATGCTGCTGAAATCGCCATGCACTTGCCAGCTCACCGAATCGGGGCCGAACAGGCCGGGATCACCCTTGGGGTTTTCCAGGTCGAGCTTGCCCAGAGACAGCCCGGTCAGGCTCATGATCTGGGTTTCGATGCGGGTTCGAATGAATTCCATGGCGGCTCAGTGACGGAAAAGGAGGCGCGGCCATTAACGGCCGCGCAGGCTTTTGAAACAAGCGATTATTGGTTCAGGCGTTTATCGACCAATTCCTGGACCACGCTCGGGTCAGCCAGGGTCGAGGTGTCGCCCAGGCTGTCCAGTTCGTTGCAGGCGATCTTGCGCAGAATGCGCCGCATGATCTTGCCCGAACGGGTTTTCGGCAAGGCCGGCGCCCACTGGATCAGGTCCGGTTTGGCGAAGCTGCCGATTTCCTCGCTGACGTGAGCCAGCAATGCTTTCTTCAGTTCGTCGCTGGGCTCGGTGCCGTTCATGGGGGTGACGAAGGCGTAGATGCCCTGACCCTTGACGTCGTGCGGGTAACCGACCACCGCCGCTTCGGCGATGCTGTCGTGCAGCACCAATGCGCTTTCCACTTCCGCGGTGCCGATGCGGTGCCCGGAGACGTTGATCACGTCGTCGATGCGCCCGGTGATCCAGTAATCGCCATCCTCATCGCGCCGGGCACCGTCGCCGGTGAAGTAGTAACCGGGGTAGGGCTTGAAGTAGGTGTCGACCATTCGTTGCGGGTCGCCGTAGACGCTGCGGATCTGCGCCGGCCAGCTGGACTTGATCGCCAGCACGCCGCTGCCGGCGCCTTTGATTTCCTTGCCCACTTCATCGAGCAGCACCGGTTGCACGCCGAACATCGGTTGCGTGGCGCAGCCGGGTTTGATCCGTTGAGCGCTGACCAAAGGGCTGAGCATGATGCCGCCGGTTTCGGTCTGCCACCAGGTATCGACGATCGGACAACGCTGTTCGCCGACGGCATTGAAGTACCACTCCCACGCTTCCGGGTTGATGGGCTCACCGACACTGCCGAGTAATCTGAGGCTCGCGCGGGAAGTTTCCTTCAACGGTTCGGGGCCTTCACGCATCAGGGAGCGCAGGGCGGTCGGGGCGGTATAGAAAATGTTCACATGGTGCTTGTCGATCACCTGCCAGAAGCGCGAGCTGCTCGGGTAGCTCGGCACGCCTTCGAAGATCAGCGTGGTCGCGCCATTGGCCAGCGGACCGTAGACGATGTAGCTGTGGCCGGTGACCCAGCCGACATCGGCGGTGCACCAGAAAACTTCGTTGTCGCGGTAATCGAGCACGTACTTGAAGGTCATCGCCGCTTGCAGCAGATAGCCGCCGGTGGTGTGCAGCACGCCTTTGGGTTTGCCGGTGCTGCCGGAGGTGTAGAGGATAAACAGCGGGTCTTCGGCGTCCATCGGCTCAGGTGGGCAATCGTCGCTGACGTCACGCAGCGCCTGGTGATACCAGATGTCCCGGCCCTCGACCCAATCCACTTCGCCCTGAGTGCGCTCGACCACGATGACGGTGCTGACGTTCGGGCAACTGTGCAGCGCCTTGTCGACCTTTTGCTTGAGCGGCACGACTTTACCGCCGCGCACGCCTTCATCGGCGGTGATCACGGTGCGGCAGTCGGCATCGAGAATCCGGTCACGCACAGAGTCCGGAGAGAAACCACCAAACACCACCGAATGCACCGCACCAATGCGCGTGCAGGCGAGCATGGCGTAGGCGGCTTCGGGGATCATCGGCATGTAGATGCACACGCGGTCGCCTTTCTTCACGCCACGGCTTTTGAGCACGTTGGCCAGGCGACAGACGTTGTGATGAAGTTTTTTGTAGCTGATCTGCACGGATTCGGCAGGGTCGTCGCCTTCCCAGATGATCGCGATTTGATCGCCGCGCTTTTCCAGGTGACGGTCGATGCAGTTGTAACTGACATTCAACTTTGCGCCGGCGAACCAGCTCGCCTCACCGGTTTTCAGGTTATAGCGCTGGACGGTATCCCACGGCTTACTCCAGTCGAGAAAGCGTGTGGCCTGTTCGGCCCAGAAGGTGCTGGGGTGTTCGATGGATTGGCGGTACAGGCGCTTGTAGTCGTCTTGACTTAATTGTGCAGCCCGGCGGACGGCATCGGCTTGAGGGAACGTGCTGATATCGAACATGACGGTTCCTTATTCTTGTTTTGCGACAAGTAATAAAGATGCGCCCTGCGAATATCGAGTTCAAGGTGTACATAGAACCAATGTGGGAGCGAGCTTGCTCGCGATGGCGTCGTGTCAGTCAACTTCAATGTTGAATGACAAACCGCTATCGCGAGCAAGCTCGCTCCCACAGGGGGTAACAAGTGCAGTGTCAGATCACCCGCGGTGACGACCGCGGAAGTAGTTGATCAAGCCTTGGGTTGAAGCATCGTCAGCCGGGGTTTCTTCGCTGCCGACCAGGCGGTTGTAGACGCCTTTACCCAGCTCTTTGCCCAGCTCCACGCCCCACTGGTCGAAGGCGTTGATGCCCCAGATCACGCTTTGCACGAAGACTTTGTGTTCGTACATCGCCACCAATGCGCCGAGACGACGCGGGCTGATGCGTTCGACCACCAACGTATTGCTCGGACGGTTGCCCGGGATCACCTTGTGAGGCGCGAGTTTCTGCACCTCTTCTTCGCTCATGCCTTTGTCGCGCAACTCGGCTTCGGCCTCGGCAAGGGTCTTGCCCAGCATCAGCGCCTGGCTTTGCGACAGGCAGTTGGCGTACAGCCACTGGTGGTGGTCGGAGACCGGGTTGAAGCTGACGATCGGCACGATGAAGTCCGCCGGGATCAGTTGGGTGCCCTGGTGCAGCAACTGGTGATACGCATGCTGACCGTTGCAGCCCACGCCACCCCAGATCACCGGGCCGGTGTCGGTGGACACTGGCGTGCCGTCCTGACGCACGCTCTTGCCGTTGGATTCCATGTCCAGCTGTTGCAAATGCTTGGTGATGTTACGCAGGTAGTGGTCGTACGGCAGGATCGCGTGGCTTTGCGCGCCCCAGAAATTTCCGTACCACACGCCGAGCAACGCCAGCAGCACCGGCATGTTCTGTTCGAAAGGCGCGCTCTGGAAATGCTGGTCCATGGTGTAGGCACCGGACAGCAGTTCCTTGAAGTTCGACATGCCGATGGCCAGGGCGATCGGCAAACCGATGGCCGACCACAGCGAGTAACGGCCGCCAACCCAGTCCCACATCGGGAAAATGTTTTCTTCGCGAATACCGAACGCCACTGCCGCTGCGTTGTTGCTGGAGACGGCGATGAAGTGACGGTACAGCTCGGCTTCGGAACCACCCTGAGCCAGGTACCAGGCGCGTGCGGCCTGGGCATTCTTCAGGGTTTCGAGGGTGTTGAAGGATTTCGACGAAACGATGAACAGCGTGGTTTCGGCGCGCAGTTTCATGGTCAGTTCGTGGAACTCACTGCCGTCGATGTTCGCCAGGTAATGGCAGCGCACGCCTTTCTGGGCGTAGGACAACAGCGCTTCGGAGACCAGCTCCGGGCCGAGGAACGAGCCACCGATGCCGATGTTCACCACGTCAGTGATCGGCTTCTCGGAGTAACCGCGCCACAAACCGTCGTGGATACGGCCCACGAGGTCGGTGATCTGGTTCAGGACCTTGTGCACTTCCGGCATCACGTTGACGCCGTTGACCTTCAGCTTGTCGCCGACCGGACGGCGCAGGGCGGTGTGCAAGGCCGGACGACCTTCGGAGGAGTTGACGATTTCGCCTTCGAACAGCGCTTTGATCGCGCCCTGGAGGTCGACTTCGTTAGCCAGGCCCACCAGCAGATCGCGGGTCTGGGCGTTGATCAGGTTCTTCGAGTAGTCGAGAAACAGGCCGCAGCTGCTGAGGGTGAATTGGGTAAAACGCTGCGGATCGGCATTAAAGGCTTCGCGCATGCTGAAGTCTTGCATGGCTTGGCGGTGGTCATTCAACGCTTGCCAGGCGGGCAGAGCGGTAACGTCTTGGGGGGTGCGGTAATACGCCATCGCTGCGGGTTTCCTTTTTACTTGAACGGCCTTTTGAACACTAAAAATACCGGAGCGCTGTGGGTGGGCGTCCGGTCAACTGCGTCGACACGATTTCATGACACAGGGCGAATACAGTAAACCTCGCGCTGCGATCTGTCTTGACTTTGTCTGACCCGTTCCCGGTACTTTTTTATACATCGAGCAGGGAACGGTCCGACAAACGGAAGGGGGAGGGGCTAAGACGGGATCAGGCGACCTGAACCGGAATGGCATTGCTGGTGTGGCTCAGTTCATTACCCGGCGTCATGTAGAGCATGCGTGGCTTGAAGTTGAGCAGCTCGGCTTCGCTGTAGTGGGCGTATGCGCAGATGATCACGCGATCACCGACCTTGGCCTTGTGTGCGGCGGCACCGTTGACCGAGATCATGCGCGAGCCTTCTTCGCCACGTATCGCGTAGGTGGTGAAGCGTTCACCATTGTCGATGTTGTAGATCTGGATCTGTTCGTACTCACGGATGCCGGACAGGTCCAGCCATTCGCCGTCGATGGCGCAAGAACCTTCGTAATCGAGTACAGCGTGGGTGACTTCGGCGCGATGCAGCTTGGCTTTGAGCATGATGGCGTGCATGAGTGTTTCCCCGGGTCGGAATCGAACGGCGGGCATTGTGCCCAAAGGCTTGAGGGCCAGCAATACGGTCTGGAAGCGACGTAGATCTAATGTGGGAGCGGGCTTGCTCGCGAAGAGGCCATCACATTCAACATCATCGTTGACTGTCAGACCGCTTTCGCGAGCAAGCCCGCTCCCACAGTGGTTTTGTAGCGTTTATGCGGGCGCGTCGAGGTTCAGATGCAGGTTATCGATCAACCGCGTAGTGCCCAGGAACGCCGCCACCAGAATCACCAGATCCCGATCTTCCGCCGTTGCCGGGCGCAAGGTCAGCGCATGACGAATCTCCAGATAATCAGAACGGAAACCAGCCGCTTCAAGCTGCTTGATCTGCGCACCGATCAACGCCGGGAAATCCCGTTCGCCCTGTTTGATCGCGTCGGCAATCTGGCTCAAACCGCGATACACAACCGGCGCAACGGCCCGCTGTTCTTCGCTGAGGAAACCATTGCGCGACGACAGCGCCAGGCCATCGGGTGCACGTACCGTCGGTTCGCCGATGATCTGGATCGGCATGTTCAGGTCATGCACCAGGGCGCGGATCACCGCCAGTTGCTGGAAGTCTTTCTGGCCGAAGATCGCCAGGTCCGGCTGAACCATGTTGAACAGCTTGGTGACCACCGTCGCCACACCTTCGAAATGCCCGGGACGGCTGGCGCCGCAGAGGCCTTCGGAGAGTTGCGGAACGCTGACTCGGGTCTGGCCGACCATGCCGTCGGGGTACATTTCTTCAACAGTTGGCGCGAACAGCAAGTGGCAACCGGCCTGGAGCAGTTTCTCCTGATCGGCTGCGAGGGTGCGCGGGTACTTGTCGAGGTCTTCGCCGGCGCCGAACTGCAACGGATTGACGAAAATGCTCGCGACCACGAAATCCACTCGTTGGCTGGCTTTAGTCACCAGTGCCACATGACCGCTGTGCAGGTTGCCCATGGTCGGCACGAAGCCGATGCGCTTGCCTTCGCTGCGGGCACGGGCCACGGCGGCCCGCAATTCGCGTACGGTTTTTACGGTGTTCATGCAGAGAATCCGTGTTCGATACCAGGGAAAGTCGCCGCTTTGACTTCAGTGACGTACGCACCGAGCGCCGCTTGAATGTTTTGTTGCCCGGCCATGAAGTTCTTCACGAACTTCGGCACACGGCCAGTGATCGACAGGCCGAGCATGTCGTGCAGAACCAGTACCTGGCCGTCGGTGCCACTGCCGGCGCCGATGCCGATCACCGGGATTTTCACCGCCTGGGTGATCTCTTCGGCCAGTTCGCTCGGTACGCATTCGAGCAGCAACATCGCCGCGCCGGCCTGTTCCAGGGCGATCGCATCGGCACGCATCTGCCGCGCCTGGTTTTCGTTGCGACCCTGGACTTTGTAACCGCCGAGGATATTCACCGATTGCGGTGTCAGCCCCATGTGCGCGCACACCGGGATACCGCGTTCGGCCAGCAGACGGATCGAGTCCGCCAGCCACAGCGCACCTTCAACCTTGACCATGTGCGCACCCGCCTGCATCAACAGGGCACTGTTGGTCATGGCTTGTTCGGTGGTGGCGTAGGCCATGAAGGGCAGGTCGGCGAGGATCAACGCATCGGTGTTACCGCGTTTGACGCACGCCACGTGGTAAGCCATTTCAGCGGTGGTGACCGGCAGGGTGCTGTCGTGACCTTGCAAAACCATGCCAAGGGAGTCGCCCACCAGCAGCACTTCGACACCAGCCTCATTGCAGGCGTGGGCGAAGGTCGCGTCATAGCAGGTCAGCATGGTGATCTTTTCACCTTTTTGCTTGAGACCTTGCAGAGTGGTCAGGGTGATGGCTGGCATGAAAAGTTCCTCATTCAGGCGCTGTGGAAACTACTGCGAGTAACGCGCGTGATTCTTCGTTAAATACAGGCGCACGGTCTGTTGTCGTGCTTTTAAGGCCTGGATTGCGCCCTTCAACGCCGTGTTGGCGGCAGCGGGACGCCTATAGTCGTGAGGAGAACTCGGGAAGTCAATTGCGTGTGTTACCGCATTGTTACGCGTGGGGTGTTACCGGGGTAACTGATGCGATTCAGCAACTACCGATCTCATGTTCGACACAAAACCAATGTGGGAGCGAGCTTGCTCGCGATAGCGGTGGATCAGCCGGCATCAATGTTGAATGACAGGCCACTATCGCGAGCAAGCTCGCTCCCACAGGGTGATGGTGTCAATTTTGGGGGAGGCGTTCCAACCCGACGAACGGGCAGGCAGCGAGCAAATCACTCAGGCTGCGGCCATCGGCCAGACGCAAATCCGCAGGCGCCAGTTCGGCCAGTGGATACAGAACGAAAGCTCGTTCCTGCAGATGGTAGTGAGGCACCTTGAGGCGAGGTTCATCGATCAGCCGATCACCGAACAGTACGATGTCGAGATCCAGCGTACGCGGCCCCCAGCGTTCAAGGCGCTCGCGGCCCTGCCCGTTCTCGATGGCTTGCAGCGCATCAAGCAGCGCCAGCGGCGGGAGCGTGCTGTCGAGGGCGGCAACCGCGTTGGTATAACGCGGTTGGCCGGGCAGCAGCGAGTCGCTCTGATAAAATCCGGAAACCCCGATCAATTCGGTTTGCGGCAACTGTGCCAGCGCGTCGATGGCGCTGCGCAATTGTTCGGCGGGGTCAGCCAGATTGCTGCCCATGCCGATGTAGATGCGTTCCATGGATTACTCGCCCGTGGCGCTCGGTGCACCGGCGGTGCGTTTGCGCTTGGCGCCACCGCTGCGGCGACGTTTGCGTGGAGCGCCAGTGCCGTCATCCTTGCCGCTGAGGTCGCGGATCATGTCGCGACGTTCGCTGTCGTTGGCGTCCTGATAATCCGTCCACCATTCGCCCAGGCCATCAGTCTGTTCGCCAGCGCTTTCGCGCAGCAGCAGGAAGTCGTAACCGGCACGGAACCGTGGGTTGTCCAGCAACAGGTCGGCGCGCTTGCCGCTGCGGCGTGGCAAACGCTCTTGCATGTCCCAGATCTCGCGGATCGGCATGGTGAAGCGCTTCGGAATCGCGATGCGCTGGCACTGTTCGGCGATCAGTTCATGAGCCGCTTCCTGCATCGCCGGAATCGGCGGCATGCCACGTTCTTGCAGACGCAATACACGGGCTGGCAGGGCAGGCCAAAGCAGGGCGGCAAACAGGAACGCCGGGGTCACCGGTTTGTTCTGTTTGATCCGCAGATCAGTGTTGATCAACGCTTCGCTGATCAGCGTGTGGGTGTACGTCGGGTTGTATTCCAGCGCCTCGGCACTGGCCGGGAACAGCGGATCGAACAGCTGCAGGTCGACCAGCATCTCGAAGGTGTCCGCGGCATGGCCGGAGAGGAACAGCTTGAGCACTTCTTCGAACAGGCGGGCCGATGGAATCTCGCGCAGCATCGGCGCCAGCTCACGGATTGGCGCGGCGCTGTGTTTTTCGATGCCGAAATTCAGCTTGGCGGCGAAACGCACGGCTCGCAGCATCCGTACCGGATCTTCCTGGTAGCGTTGCTTCGGATCGCCGATCAGGCGGATCAGGTGATTGCGGATGTCGTGTACGCCGTTGGCGTAGTCGAGGATGCGCTCGCTGACCGGATCGTAATACAAGGCGTTGATGGTGAAGTCGCGGCGTTGCGCGTCTTCTTCCAGCGTGCCGTAGACGTTATCGCGCAGGATGCGCCCGCTCTCGTTACGGGAAGACTGGTTGCTGTCTTCCTCTTCATCGTTTTGCGGGTGATTGGCGCGGAAGGTCGCGACTTCAATGATTTCGCGGCCAAAGTGGATGTGCACCAGCTTGAAGCGACGACCGATGATCCGCGCGTTGCGGAATTCGGCCCGCACCTGTTCAGGTGTGGCACTGGTAGCGACGTCGAAATCTTTTGGCGTGATGCCGAGCAGCATGTCACGCACACAGCCGCCGACCAGATAAGCCTGGTAACCGGCGTTCTGCAGGCGTTCGACGATATTCACCGCGTAGCGACTGAATTGGGCCTTTTGCAGCGAATGTTGGCCGCTGTTGAGCACTTCAGGCGTACTGCGAATGTGTTGCGTATGACGCTTGGGAGAACGGAATGACTGGAACAGCTTCTTCAGCATGGGATGCACTGTTTGAAGGAATGTTCGGCCAAAACGAAGAATGACCGCATGATGGGCGGGGATTCTAGCATTTAGTCGGGGGATGGTGTAGGAAGCTGCGCAAGCGCTTGAAGGGAGGGTTTGTAGCGGGTCCAAACGGCAGAAACTACAAGGGGAGCCGAAGCTCCCCAAGAAAGTAGTTGCATGCTCTATTTTTATTTTTGATTCGGGCTTTTTGTTTTTGTTAAGTGCCCTCGCCATGAAGTTTTTCCTTCATGACCCTCCCAATCGGGAGCCAAGAGCAAACGGATTGCTTTGGTCGCTGTGTTGCAGTGATCTTGCGATCCAACCAGTGCAGGCTCTGTCTTGTGACAGTTTTTGTTGTTCTCGGCCTGGTCGCGGGGCAAGCCCCAAATACAACGCCTCTCCAAAAGAATCAGTTAGCTGCGCCTCTCGCCGTCTTGTTTTTATTGTGCGTGAGTCGATACGTCTTATTTTTATTGTCTTGTGCATTGCTTGTTATTGTTCTTGTACCAAACATATAGCAGGGTGCGTGCCAACTTTTGCGAGACCCAGTAAAACAAGGGGTTAGGCCGGCTGATGAGGTTTTCAGAGGCCAAAAAAAACCGGGGCTTCGTTACCGTAAGCCCCGGCTTCTGTTACGTGAAAAAACTGAGGTAACAGTTTTTTCGCAATGTCACTTGTTACCCGCGCATCAGACAGGTGACGTTCAGCTCTCGCTGGCCACCCCGGTCTTGCGCCGCGGAATGCCCAGGCGCTGACGGCGTTCCCACAGGCATTTACGACTGACACCGAGTTTGCGCGCCAACTCGGTTTCGGTCATGTGGTCCTGATGCTCGAGAACGAAGTGCTGGAAGTAGTCTTCCAGTGACAGGTCTTCGGTCGGCTCATGGCTATTGTTACCGGCGGCGCTGCCCTGTTGTGGAGGCAAGCCGATGAAATCGTCATCGTCCAGATCGCTCAGTTCGATGTCGATCCCCAGCAGCTCGGCGGAAATCTCCGGGCTCTCGCACAGGATGACGGCGCGTTCTACGGCGTTTTCCAGCTCACGAACGTTACCCGGCCAGGCGTAATGACGAATCGCCTGCTCGGCATCCGGGGCGAACTTCAGGTCGGTGCGGTTGACTCGCGCGCTCTGCCGCGCCAGGAACGCGTTGGCGATTTCGTTGACGTCCGCGCCGCGCTCGCGCAGGGCCGGCAGTTTCAGGGCGATTACGTGAAGGCGGTAATACAAGTCTTCACGGAACTGGCCGATCTTCGCCAGGCTCTTGAGGTCCCGGTGAGTCGCAGCGATCAGGCGCACATCGACTTTCTGGGACTGCACCGAACCCACACGACGAATTTCACCTTCCTGCAGCACGCGCAGTAGGCGGGCCTGGGCTTCCAGTGGCAGTTCGCCGATTTCGTCGAGGAACAAGGTGCCGCCGTCCGCGGCTTCTACCAGGCCGGCACGCCCGGCGCTGGCGCCAGTGAACGCGCCTTTTTCGTGGCCGAACAGTTCGGACTCGATCAGGCTTTCTGGAATGGCCGCGCAGTTCACCGAAATCATCGGTGCCTTGGCACGTTTGGACAGGTTGTGCAGGGCGCGCGCCACCAGTTCTTTACCGGTGCCGGATTCGCCCTGAATCAAAACATTGGAGTCGGTTGGCGCGACTTTGCGGATCTTGCTGTACAGATCCTGCATCGGCGGGCAAGAGCCGATGATGCCGATTTCGCCGTTGTTGTTGCTGGCGCCCGGTTTCGCGGCGCCATTGCCGGCTTTACCGGCGACCGGCTCACCGCTGGCTTGCACCGATTGACGGTCACGCAGGATTCGCGCGACGGCCTGGAGCATTTCGTCATGATCGAAAGGCTTGGCGATGTAATCCACCGCGCCCATCTTCATCGAGTCGACCGCTGAACGCAGGCTGGCGTAGCTGGTCATGATCAGCACTGGAGTGCCCTGGCCGAGTTTGATCAACTCGGTGCCAGGCGCGCCCGGCAGACGCAGGTCGCTGACGATCAGGTCGAACGTGGGAATGGTGAAGCGTTCTTGTGCTTCCTGCACTGAACCGGCTTCGCTGACCTGGTACTGGTTACGTTCCAGCAGGCGGCGCAAGGCGGAGCGGATAATTGTTTCGTCTTCGACGATCAAAATGTGCGGCATTGATTCGATACTCTCGACGGTCTCAGTTCACAGCGGACGTCGCTTCGACATGACGCGGCAAGGTCACCCGGATACGGGTGCCGCGTTGGCTTTGAACATCAGCCGGGCTGTCGATGGTGATTTGTCCATAATGCTCTTCAACGATGGAATAGACCAGTGCAAGGCCCAGACCGGTGCCTTCGCCAGGATCCTTGGTGGTGAAGAAAGGTTCGAACAATCTATCCATGATGTTCTTCGGAATACCGCTGCCTTCGTCTTCCACGATCAAATCGACCGTGTGTTCGCCGGCTTCGCTTTTGACCCGCACCGCGCTGCCGGGAGGCGAGGCATCGCGGGCATTTGAGAGCAGGTTGATCAGTACTTGTGCAAGCCGCTGCGGGTCGCCTTCGACCCAGTGATCGGGATCGCACAGGTTGTAGAACTGCACTTCGAAATTGCGTCGGTTCAGGGCCAGCAAACCGATGGCATCCTGGGCCACTTCGGCCAGACAGACGGGCTCGTCGCTGTGCTGATGGCTGCCGGCGTGGGCGAAGCTCATCAGCGACTGAACGATGCGCGACACGCGTTTGGTCTGCTCGAGGATCTGCCCGCTGATTTCCTTCAGTTCGCTGTCTTCTTCGCGCTCTTCGCGCAGGTTCTGCGCCAGGCAGGCGATGCCGGTGATCGGGTTGCCGATTTCATGGGCCACGCCGGCGGCGAGTCGGCCGATGCTGGCCAGACGCTCGGAGTGCACCAGTTTGTCTTCGAGCATCTGGGTTTCGGTCAGGTCTTCCACCAGCAACACCAGGCCGCTGTTGCCGGGTGCAAGCGGTTCATCGATCGCGGCTTTGTGCAGGTTCAGCCAGCGGGTCTGGCCGTCGAGCGCCAGGTGCTGTTTGTGCAAATGCTCGTCCGGCAGATTGATGAAGCCTTGCAGCAGCTCTTTCCACGGATCGGCAATGGTGCTCAGGCGCGAACCGACCACACGCTGCGCGGCAATCCCGGTCAGCTCCTCCATGGCCTTGTTCCACATGAGGATTTCCTGATCCTTGGCCAGCGAGCAAACGCCCATCGGCAACTCCTGCAAGGTCTGGCGGTGATAGCGGCGCAGGGCATCGAGTTCGGCGGCAAGCCCGGTCAGGCGCGAGTGGTAATCCTCGAGGCGACTTTCGATGAAGTGGATGTCTTCGGTGACGTAGTTTTCGCCGCCGGCCTTATAAGGCAGGAATGTCTCGACCATGTCCTGAGCCACACTCGGCCCCATCAGGCCGGAGAGGTTGGCTTCGATACGGTCGCGCAAGCGGCGCAAGGCATAAGGCCGGCGCTCATCGAAAGGCAGATAGAGGTCACGCAGGGCCTGTTCGACTTCTTTCTGTGCTGCCTTGGCGCCCAAAGGTTTTGCCAGCTGTGTGGCGAATTCCTGGGGTGAGGCGGCGTGCAGTTCGCGGCGTTGCGGCCGGCGCACGTTGTCCACGGCGCAGGCTTCGGCGGCGCTGGCCTCTTCGCTGCTGGCGTTGGTGAACAGCGAAATCAGGGTGAACATCAGCACGTTGGCCGCCAGCGAGGCGATCGCAGCCATGTGCCAACTGGTGTCGTCCAGCACGTAGATCATGTTCAGCAGCGGAATGTAGAAACCCTGTAGATTGCCGACCAGCGGCAGCAGCATGGTCACCAGCCACACCAGAATCCCCGCGAGCAAACCGGCGATGAAACCGCGGCGGTTGGCGGTCGGCCAGTACAGTACCGACAGCACGCCCGGCAGGAACTGCAGGGTGGCGACGAAGGCGACGATGCCCAGATTCGCCAGATCCTGTTCCGCGCCCAGCAGCAGGTAGAAACCGTAGCCGGCCATGATGATCGCGACGATCAGCGCCCGGCGGGTCCACTTCAGCCAGCGGTAGATATTGCCTTCGGCCGGCGGCTGATAGAGCGGCAGCACCAAATGGTTCAGCGCCATCCCGGACAGCGCCAGGGTGGTGACAATGATCAACCCGCTGGCCGCCGACAATCCACCGACATAGGCCAATAGCGCCAGGGCCTTGTTGTTGGCGGCGATGCCGATACCCAGCGTGAAGTATTCCGGGTTGGTGGTCGCGCCGAGTTTCAGTCCGGCCCAGAGAATCAGCGGTACCGCCAGGCTCATCAACAGCAGGAACAGCGGCAAGCCCCAGCTCGCACTGACCAGCGAGCGAGGGTTGAGGTTTTCGGTAAATGTCATGTGGTACATGTGCGGCATCACAATCGCTGAAGCGAAGAACACCAGCAGCAGCGTGCGCCATGGGCCTTCCTGCAATGGCGTGTGCAACGCGGCGAGCGCGGTCTGGTTTTGCAGCAACCAAAGCTCAAGCTGTTGCGGGCCATCGAACACGCCATACAGCGCATAGAGGCCAACGCCGCCGATGGCGATCAGTTTGATCACCGACTCGAAAGCAATCGCGAACACCAGGCCTTCGTGTTTCTCGCGGGTGGCGATGTGGCGCGAGCCAAAGAAAATCGTGAACAGCGTAATCAGTGCGCAGAAGCTCAGGGCTACGCGATGTTGCACCGGCTCGCGGGTGAGGATGCCGATGGAGTCGGCCACCGCCTGAATCTGCAACGCCAGCAACGGCAGCACGCCGATCAGCATGAAGATTGTGGTCAGTGCGCCGGCCCAGGTGCTGCGGAAGCGGAAGGCGAACAGGTCGGCCAGCGACGACAGCTGATACGTGCGGGTGATTTTCAGGATCGGATACAAAAGTACCGGCGCCAGCAGAAACGCGCCGGAGACGCCTAGATAGCTGGACAAAAATCCGTAGCCGTATTGATAGGCCAGGCCCACCGTGCCGTAAAACGCCCACGCACTGGCATACACGCCCAGCGACAGGGTGTACGTCAGCGGGTGGCGAATGATCGCCCGGGGGATCATGCCCCGTTCGCTGACCCAGGCTACGCCGAACAGCACCGCCAGGTACGCGGCGCTGATCAGGATCATCTGGGTCAGGCTAAAGCTCATCGGCATCTTTTTGGCTCTGCAGGATGAAGGTCACGACGATCAGAATCAGCCAGAGCAGATAAGGGCGATACCAGGCGCCAGTGGCGTCGATCCACCAATCCATGATGGCTGGGGAGAACAGATAAATCCCCACTACCAGGAGCAGGACCAAGCGATAGATGTACATCCCGGCCTCTCTTTTTTATGCGCGTGCCCGAAAACGTGCGGCGATGGTAACGGATGGGCGCGCCACTGCAAGTGTGATCACTGTAGTTGTGCTTCGGGCAGGTTGAGTGTGCGCGGGATCAACGCTGCATCCCAGTGGGCGATGCCCCAGTTCAACACTTCCCGTGGGGTGGCGTAAGCCAGTTCGGCACCGGGATTCTGCCCCAATGCGCGCAACGCACGCAGCAACAAGGGAGTCGCCTGATCTTCGGTCAGCGGCGGCGAACGATAGGACTTGCCGAGCTTGTTGCCATCGGGCTGGGTGATCAGCGGAATATGCAGATAGCGCGGTTGCGGCAGGCCGAGCAGTTCTTGCAGGTAGAGCTGGCGCGGCGTGGAGTCGAGCAGGTCGGCGCCGCGGACGATATCGGTAATGCCTTGCCAGGCATCGTCCAGCACCACCGCCAATTGATAGGCGTAAAGCCCGTCGCGGCGACGGATCACGAAATCTCCGACTTCCCGACCCAGGTGTTGGCGGTATTCGCCTTGCACCCGGTCGATGAAGTGATATTCCAGCTCGGGGACCCGCAGGCGAATCGCGGCGTCTTCAGTGCCATGGCCGGCATTGCGGCACAGCCCGGGATAAATCCCGTGATAGGGCGCAAGTGTTTTGCGTGAACAGGTGCAAGCGTAGGCCAGACCGTGATTGAACAGGCGATTGAGGACTTCGGCGTAGGCATCGTGCCGGTCACTCTGTCGGACCATTTCGCCATCCCACTCGAAACCGTAGCTTTCCAGGGCTTTAAGGATCGCCGCTTGAGCGCCGGGCTCTTCCCGTGGCGGATCGAGATCTTCCATGCGCATCAGCCAGCGGCCCCCCACCGAGCGCGCGTCGAGGTACGAGGCCAGCGCTGCGACCAGCGAACCGAAATGCAGATGTCCACTGGGCGTGGGGGCGAAGCGCCCGATGTAGGTGGGGGAGGTGATGGCGGTCATGGGGCAAGTTTACTTTGTCTGGTCATGCGCAAGTCTCTGTGGGAGCGGGCTTGCTCGCGAAGGGGTCATCAGCTTCAACAATTATGCTGACTGACACACCGCTTTCGCGAGCAAGCCCGCTCCCACAGGTTTTATGCCGTGGCGAATGTCAGAAACAAAAACGGAGCGTTCGCACGCTCCGTTTTTAGTTCAAGTCGAGATTACTTGCCGACTTGCTTTTCCTTGATTTCCGCCAGGGTCTTGCAGTCAACGCACATGTCGGCGGTAGGGCGGGCTTCCAGTCGCTTGACGCCGATCTCGACGCCGCAGGACTCGCACCAGCCATATTCTTCGTCTTCGATCAGCTGCAGCGTCTTGTCGATCTTTTTGATCAACTTGCGCTCGCGGTCACGGGCACGCAGCTCGAGGCTGAATTCTTCTTCCTGGCTGGCACGGTCTGCCGGGTCCGGGAAGTTGGCCGCTTCGTCTTTCATGTGATCAACAGTACGGTCGACTTCCTGCATCAAGTCCTGTTTCCACTTATTCAGGATCTTGGTGAAGTGAGCGCGCATGGGCTTGCCCATGTACTCCTCGCCCTTCACTTCTTTGTAGGGTTCGAAGCCGCTGATCGACTGGTTCTGTTGTTGCTTTGCTTGGGTGGACATGAAATAGACCGCCTCTACTCTTGTAATCCATTGCGCAGGATTGCTCCATCACCGACACCTGCCGGCCCTGCGGCTGCAAGCGGGCGAACTTACCAGATCAAATCGGGCCGCGCTACTCCCGGATGTCGAGGTAGTGGCCCGCTGTGCTTGCAAATGATTGCAAAGCCTTGTCTGGCGGTGCTGGAGACCTGATCAATTATTGATTTTAGTCAAACCTGAGACACTCGCTTGAGTCGTTTGAGACCAGCGTTATAACGGTCTGACCGCTTTAGGTTCTCGCTCGTTCCTGCGCTTGGGTAGAATCAGTTTTTTTCCCCCCGTTGAAGGAAGGCTAATGGCTCAGTCCTACAGTGCCCGCAGTCGCGCGATCGAACCTTTCCATGTCATGGCGCTGCTGGCGCGGGCCAATGAACTGCAAGCCGCTGGCCACGACGTGATCCACCTGGAAATCGGCGAACCCGACTTCACCACCGCCGAGCCGATCATTCAGGCCGGTCAGGCCGCATTGACGGCGGGAAAGACCCGTTACACCGCCGCGCGCGGCATTCCCGAGTTGCGTGAGGCCATTTCCGGCTTTTATCAGCAGCGTTACGGTTTGAACATCGACCCGCAGCGAATCCTCATCACGCCTGGCGGTTCCGGTGCGCTGCTGCTGGCCAGCGCCTTGTTGGTGGATCCGGGCAAACACTGGCTGCTGGCGGACCCAGGCTATCCGTGCAACCGGCACTTTTTGCGGCTGGTGGAAGGCGCAGCGCAGCTTGTTCCTGTCGGTCCGGACGTGCGCTATCAACTGACGCCGGACCTGATTGCGCGCCATTGGGATCACGACAGCGTCGGTGCCCTGGTGGCGTCGCCAGCCAACCCGACCGGGACGATCCTGACACGCGATGAACTGGCGGGCCTGTCTGCCGCGATCAAGCAGCGCCACGGTCATCTGGTGGTGGACGAGATCTATCACGGTCTGACCTACGGCACCGATGCCGCCAGCGTGCTGGAAGTCGATGACAGCGCCTTTGTGCTGAATAGTTTTTCCAAGTATTTCGGCATGACGGGATGGCGACTGGGTTGGCTGGTGGCACCTGAAGCGGCGGTCGGTGAGCTGGAAAAACTCGCGCAGAACCTCTACATCAGCGCCCCGAGCATGGCCCAGCACGCCGCTCTGGCCTGCTTCGAACCGGCCACGATCAGCATTCTGGAAGAACGTCGCGCCGAATTCGGCCGTCGTCGGGATTTCCTGCTGCCAGCCCTGCGAGCGTTGGGCTTTGGTATCGCCGTTGAGCCTGAAGGCGCGTTTTACTTGTATGCCGATATCAGCAAGTTCGGCGGCGATGCCTTCGCGTTCTGCCGCCATTTCCTCGAAACCGAACACGTGGCGATTACTCCGGGTCTGGACTTCGGTCGTTATCAGGCTGGCCACCATGTGCGGTTTGCCTACACCCAAAGTCTTCCGCGCCTACAGGAAGCGGTCGAGCGGATTGCGCGCGGCTTGAAGAGCTGGAAAGGCTGATGCGTTTTCATCCTCCCCTCGAAGAGGGCCGTTTGATTCGTCGTTACAAGCGTTTTCTCGCCGATATCGAAACCGTTAACGGCGAGTTGCTGACCATTCACTGCCCGAACACCGGTTCGATGCTCAATTGCCAGGTCGAAGGCGGACAGGTCTGGTTCAGCCGTTCCAACGACCCCAAGCGCAAGTTGCCCGGTACTTGGGAAGTCGGCGAAACCCCGCAGGGACGCTTGTTTTGTGTGAACACCGGACGCGCCAACGGCTTGATCGAAGAGGCACTGCGAGCCGGTGTCATCACCGAGTTGAACGGCTTTACCGAACTGAAACGTGAAGTGGCCTACGGTCAAGAAAGCAGCCGCATCGACTTCCGCCTCGATTACCCGAGCGGGCCGGCTTATGTGGAAGTCAAAAGCGTCACTTTGGGCTTCGATGGCTCATCGGTAGCGGCATTTCCCGATGCAGTGACCCAGCGCGGGGCCAAGCATTTGCGCGAATTGGCGCATTTGGCCCGGGACGGAATTCGTGCGGTGCAGTTGTATTGCGTCAATCTCACCGGCATCGACGCTGTGCGTCCGGCAGAAGAAATCGATTCGGCCTACGCGGCAGCCTTGCGTGAGGCGGTGTCGTGCGGGGTCGAGGTGCTGGCCTATGGCGTGCACTTGACCCACGAAGAAATGGTGGTCGATCGACGTCTGGAGGTGTTGCTGAACGGCTAGAGACTGACCCAGATCCCTTGCTCGTCTTCGCGGCAGGCGACTGTGGTCAGGGACTGCCCGGCGCAAGGGCCGGCGACGCATTCCCCGTCTTCGATCAGAAACAGTGCGCCGTGGGTCGCGCACTGGATCAGGCTGTTACTGGGGTCGAGAAACTGGTCGGGCTTCCATTCCAGTCCGACGCCACGGTGCGGGCAGCGATTGATGTAGACGTAAACCTGGCCGTCACGACGCACGGCAAAGAGCTTCTGGCCGTCGATGTCGAAACCGCGACTGCTGGCATCGGCCAGTTCAACGCCTGCACAAAGAAACTTCATGTCTATCCTCAAGTCCTGCGGCTCGTGACTGGATATGTCCGAGCTTGACGTTCAAATGCAAACAATTATCAAATGGCTGCCTTGCCTGTCGGGTTCAGGTGCCAGATGCCGAGGATACTTGGCCTGACATCTCGATGCCCGGGAAAACCCTTAAAGGAAGCTGTTTATGCGCCTGAGTACCCGCGTTGCTGCGCTCTGTGTCGGACTCCTCGCCAGCCATCACGCCGCAGCGGCCGAGTTGCCACAACGTTGGGTCAGTGCCGGTGGAGCTTTATCGGAATGGATCAGCGCGCTGGACGGTGGATCGAAACTGGTGGGTGTCGACACCACCAGTCAGCACCCGGAATCGCTCAAGGCATTGCCGAGCATCGGGTATCAGCGGCAATTGTCGGTGGAGGGTATTTTGAGCTTACGCCCGCAGATACTGGTCGGCACCGAGGAAATGGGACCGCCACCGGTGCTTTCGCAGGTTCGCAGCGCGGGCGTGCAGGTCGAGCTGTTCTCGGCCCAGCCGGATCTGCCGACGTTGCAGGGCAATTTGCAGCGTCTGGGCAAGTTGCTTGGCGCTGAAGATCAGGTCTCACTCTTGTTTCAGACTTATCAACAGCAACTCGATCAACAAAAGATCCGGGTCACTCGGGCACAGTTGAAGGAAAAATCGCCGGGCGTGCTGTTGTTGCTTGGCCACGCGGGCGGCAAACCGCTCATCGCCGGCAAGGACACCGCCGCCGATTGGTTGCTGCAACAGGCCGGCGGGCACAATCTGGCCACGCATACCGGCTATAAACCCTTTTCTGTCGAATCCCTGGTCAGCCTGGATCCCGAGGTGCTGGTGTTTTCCGATCGTGCACTGACCGGCGATGCAGCCCGTGCGGCGTTGTTCAAGGAGAACCCGGTCCTGTCCTCGACCCGCGCGGCCAAGGACGGGCGAGTCATGGAGCTTGATCCGACTTTGTTGGTGGGGGGCTTGGGGCCGCGGCTACCCGATGCGTTGAAAAAACTGTCTGACGCTTTCTACCCCGGTTCGGCCGGCCAATGACCATCCTGGTTAAACCACGCGCTTTATTCATTGGTCTGATCCTGCTGTGTTTGCTGGCCATCTGGCTGTCGTTGGCGCTTGGGCCGGTGAGCTTGCCGTTGTTCGACACCTTGCGCGCAGCCCTGCGCCTGGTGGGGGTGCCGATCGCGCCCGACGGACTGGAGCAGGCCGAGCTGATCCTCGGGCAGATTCGCTTGCCGCGAACCTTGTTGGGTTTGGCCGTGGGGGGTGTATTGGCGCTGTCCGGCGTGGCGATGCAGGGGTTGTTTCGAAACCCTCTGGCCGATCCGGGGCTGGTCGGCGTCTCCAGCGGTGCGGCATTGGGCGCGGCGATCGCGATTGTCGGTGGCTCGGTATTCGGCGGACTGCCCGAATCCTTCGGGCCTTATCTGTTATCGCTGTGCGCGTTTCTCGGCGGGCTCGGCGTGACCGCGCTGGTGTATCGACTGGGCCGGCGCAACGGGCAGACCCATGTCGCGACCATGCTGTTGGCCGGTATTGCGTTGACTGCGCTGGCCGGTTCCGCCGTGGGGCTGTTCACCTATCTGGCGGATGACGCGACGCTGCGCACCCTGACGTTCTGGAACCTGGGCAGCCTCAATGGCGCCAGCTATTCGCGGCTCTGGCCGTTGCTGCTGATCAGTGCCGGCGTGGCGTTGTGGCTGCCGCGCCGGGCCAAAGCCTTGAACGCGTTGTTGCTGGGTGAGTCGGAGGCCGGTCACTTGGGCATCGATGTCGAAGGGCTCAAGCGCGAATTGGTATTTTGCACGGCGTTGGGTGTCGGTGCTGCGGTGGCAGCGGCGGGGATGATCGGGTTTGTGGGGCTGGTGGTGCCGCATCTGGTGCGATTGCTGGCGGGCCCCGATCATCGTGTGCTGTTGCCCGCGTCAGTATTGGCAGGGGCCAGTCTTTTGTTGTTTGCCGATCTGGTGGCGCGACTGGCCCTGGCGCCGGCTGAATTGCCGATCGGGATCGTCACGGCTTTCATCGGTGCGCCGTTCTTTCTGTATTTATTGCTCAGAGGGCGTGCCTGATGTTGCGAACGCAAAATCTGCAAATCCGTCGAGGCCGAAAGATTGTCCTGACGGACATCACACTTGAGCTGAAACCGGGCGAAGTCCTCGGTGTGCTGGGACCTAACGGCGCCGGTAAAAGCACCTTGCTCGGCGCCCTGTGCGGTGAGTTGCATGCCGATCACGGCAGTGTCTGGCTTGACGACCGTGAATTGAATCAATGGGCCGGGGCGCTGAGAGCGCAGCGCTTGGCGGTATTGCCGCAGGTCTCGACCCTGGACTTCGCCTTTCGTGTCGAAGAAGTGGTCGGCATGGGCCGCTTGCCGCATCAAAGCGGTCGGGTTCGCGATGACGAGATTGTTGCCGCTGCATTGCAGGCTGCCGATGCCGGGCATTTGAGTGGTCGCAGCTATCTGGCCTTGTCCGGTGGCGAACGTCAGCGGGTGCATCTGGCTCGGGTTCTGGCGCAACTCTGGCCGGGCGAAGCGGGGCAAACGTTGTTGCTCGATGAGCCAACGTCGATGCTCGACCCGCTTCATCAGCACACCACGTTGCAAGCCGTACGCGAGTTCGCCAATCGTGGCGCGGCGGTGCTGGTGATCCTGCATGATCTGAACCTGGCAGCGCGCTATTGTGATCGCCTGTTGCTGCTCGAAGGCGGGCGCCCTGTGGCACTCGATACGCCGGAGCAGGTGTTGCGCCCGGAACCACTGAAGGCCGTGTTCGGGCTGGAAGTTCTGGTGCAGCAGCACCCGGAGCGTGGGCATCCGCTGATCATCGCCCGCTGAGTTTTTTATGGAGCGAAAACATGCGTGGGATTTTGATGCTGGCCTTGCTGATGCTGAGTGCCTGTCAGCATGTTTCGACTCCGCCACCGGTTGTCGGCGAGATTCGGGACTTGCGCAGCGGTCAGACCCTCACGGCAGAGGAACTGGTTGCGCGGTTGGAGACGCCTTCACGGCTGATCGTGGGCGAGCAACATGACAATCGCGATCACCATGAACTGCAGTTGTGGTTATTGCAGTCGCTGGGTGAGCGGCGAGCACAAGGCAGTCTGCTGCTGGAAATGCTCACGCCGGATCAACAGCTGCGTGTTGATGATGTTCGTCACGCTTCGACACCACCGGCGGATTTACCCGGTGCATTAGTCTGGCAGTCTGGCTGGGACTGGAATCTATACGGGCCGATCGTTCGTTTCGCCCTGACCCAGCCATATCCGCTGCTGGCAGCCAATCTGGACACGCTTGAAGTCCGTGCCGTTTACGCTAACCCTCCGACATTGAGCGGTTCGCGCTCCAACGCTGCTTCAGTCAAAGACGAGTTGCTGAAGCAAGTCAGCGACTCCCACTGTGGTCTGCTGCCCGAATCGCAGATGCCGGCGATGCTGGCGGTTCAGCAGCAACGCGACCGACGGATGGCCGAACGCTTGCTGGCTGCTCCTACGCCTTCACTGCTGTTTGCCGGCGCTTACCATGCGCGTAAGAATGTCGGCGTGCCGATTCATGTGCTTGATCTGGGAGAACCCCAGGCGCCTGTGGTGTTGATGCTGGCGGAGCAGGGTAGCGAGGTCACACCGGCCATGGCTGATTACGTCTGGTACACGCCTGCCACGCCGCCGCAGGATTATTGCGCGCAAATGCGTAAGCAATTTGGCAAGTGATCGAACGACTTTTCTCCAGGCAAAAAAAGACCCGGCAAGAGCCGGGTCAAATAACCGTGATTAGCCTGATGAGGAGATATCTGAGAGTCCGAACCAAGGGCTTTTCAAATATCGACCAGTCTCGCGACCAGTTGTGATAATCATAGCGATTCTCATTACCAAGTCAACCGCTGATTTCTCAATTATATGAAATGCGCTGCCCGCTCGCGGAAAACGCCCGTAATCATTGGGTTTCAGCCTGTGCGGTTGAGCGAGCTCAGCTGAATGAGCTGCTTGTTCAGCAGGTCGATACGTCGGGCCATGCTCTCGATCAGGCTGTGGGCGATCTTCGGATTGCTTTGGGTCAGGCTGAGAAACTGATCCTTGGGAATCAGCATGACAGTGCTGGGTTCGCTGGTGATCACGCTGGCGTTACGCTTCTCGCCAGTGAACACCGCCATGGCGCCAAAAATCTCGTCCTTGGGTACATCGCCGACTTTGTGCCCATCGACAAAGGCTTCGGCGTGGCCATCGATGATGACGAATACGTGATCCGCGTCTTCACCTTGACGGATCAACACTTCGCCACTGGCCACGCGCTGAAAACCATTGGTGCTTCGAAACTCGGGTTGTTTCAGGCGGGCGAGTGCGTCGGACAGCAAGGCGGACTGACCGGCCATGTATTGAAGGAATAGCTCCGAACGCTCCGGGTCGGCGTAGATATGCTGAAACACCTCGGAGCGCAGATACGGCGTCAGTGCCAAGGGGCTATCGCTGCGAAAGCGGCAACGCGGCAGCTCTGTGCCCTGGCGCAAGCCGATCAGATCTCCCTCGTGCAGATAGAACAACGCCCGTTCGTCGATGCATCCATGCAACAGGCCATTGTTCAGTACAAACAGTTGATTGCCGGGTAACAGGACGGCCAGATCATCGACGGCTGAAAATTCCAGGCTCGGTCCGCAGGGCATCAAACCTTCCAGCAGCCGGACGGGAATATGTTGCAGTCGGTTGATCAGCGCGTCGGCGTAAGCCGGTTGTTCCCCAAGTAGGTACATGGCAGCTGCGTCCGTTCAGTTTTTGTGACGTGACGAGATAGCTTCCAGCTGTTTGTTCAAGGCGTCCTTGCGCTCGGCGGGAATGTCGTTCCAGTGCACATCCATCAGGGCACCTTCGATGGCATACAACAACACCTTGGATGCCCGAAACCCGCGCGTGCGCACGGCCCGATAAGCATCCACCGCCCCCAGGCGACGCAAGTCCGAGGCGCTGTGGATGCCCACGGCATGCAGCCACTGCGCCGACGTCTTGCCAAGATTCTTCAGGTGCTGCAGTTCATCATTCATCAAGCCTCCTTGCGACGGCCGAACGGTGCGTGGGCGAGCTTCTCAGGAGTGTAGCCATCAGTAGGAAAAGCGTGATTGTTTGGTCGGTTTCGACGCAAAAGCTTCTAAGAGGCGAAGTCCCGAAGCTGCGTGAAAGTCCGCGAGCGCGGTAGGAAGAGAGGGCGGTGGAATCAGGTTTCCGGGCAAACCATGCCCAGAGTCCAGCGCAAAGCGGAGGCGCCGAACGGGTCAGTTAAAAGTCGCTTTTAGCGGGTGCGATAACGCAGGCGTGTACCGAAATTCATCGACATCAGGATCTCGTCAGCACTCAGCTCTGGCGGGAAGTAGGCGCCGGAGATCTGTGCATGAGCCAGGCTCGCGCCTTCCAGGGAGGCGTTGCGAAAGTCGATGCCGCGCAAGTCGGCGGAGCGGAAATAGGCATCGGTAAAGTCGACGCCGTCGGCGTTCAGTTCACGCAGGTCCAGACCCCGGAAATCGCCACCGACCATGTCGATAGGTCCGTCTTTTGGGCGCTCGTTGTTGAAACCTGTGATGTCGTCTTTGTGCAGCAACGCATAAAGCGGGGTGTCGAGAAGTTTCGGCTGGCTCATGTCACATCACCTGTTGGTTTTATGACGCCAGTATAGTGCCACTATTTGACAGCCGTGAAGCCGGCGAAGGCTCCACGGCTGAAATAGTTTCTTACAGACCCGGCAGGCGCTGGCGAATCTGTGCAACGACTGTGTCGAGGGTTCCGCTTTCATTGGTCTGAACGCGTTTGCTGCAGAGAATCTCTGCCGGCGTCATGGCCTCACGAGTGGCTTGTTGGGCTTCGATTACGGCCAGGTTGGCGTCGGACGGGTCCTTTTTGTCTGCCTGACGCAGGGCCAGCCAGCTCTCGATCACCGCTTGTGGCGCATTGCAGTCGAGGATAAGGAATGGCGCGCCAGTGGCTTCGGCGATTTTTGCTGCGCCGTCACGCTGGTCGCGCTTGAGGTAAGTCGCATCGATCACCACCGGGAAACCAGCACGCAGGATCACCGCGGCAACTTCATGCAGTCGGGTGTAAGTGGCGGCGCTGGCGTCGGCGCTATAGATGCCGGCCTGAGGGTCGTTTGGCACGGTTTGCTCGCCGAACAGACGTTTGCGCTCTACATCGGAGCGCAGGCGAATGGCGCCCAACGCTTCCACCAGACGCATGGCCACGTGGCTCTTGCCGACGGCAGAAACACCGTGGGTGATGGCCATGAAGCGCGAAGGAATGGTGCTGTAGCTTTCCGCCAGGTTGGCGTAATTGCGGTACTGACGCAGGGTGGTGGCTCGCTGCACCGGGTCGGCCTCGGCCGGCATGCTGAACAGGCTGACCTTGGCGCGAACCAGTGCGCGATAGGCTTTATAGAAGTTCAGCAACTCAAGGCCTTGGTAGTCGCCGGTCAGTTCCAGGTACTGGCTGATGAAGCGGCGCGCCAGACTCTTCAGGCCACGGTCTTCCAGGTCCATCGCCAGGAAGCCGGTGTCGGCATAAACGTCGGTGAAGCGGAACGGTTCGTTGAACTCGATGCAGTCGAAGATCACGACCTTGCCGTCGATCACGGTGGCGTTGCCCAGGTGGATGTCACCGTGGCATTCGCGAATGAAACCTTCGGCCTTGCGCTGGGCGAACAGTGGCTTGAGGCGTTCGAAGCTGCTTTCGGCCCAGGCTTGCAGCGCATCAAGTTGCAGCAGGTCGGCCTTGTCGCTGAGGAACGGGCGGATCTGTTCGAAATTCTGGCGTACCGGCGCCATCACGCTGTCCGGCGTGCCGGCTTCGTGTTCGGCAGGCACTTTCGGTGCGCTGAGGTGGAATTGGGCAATCTGCGCGGCCATCTCGTCGATGTGCGCGGTAGTCAATTCGCCGTTGGCTTGCAGCGTGCTGAGCAGCTGGCTCTGTGGGAATTGACGCATTTTCAGTGCGAAATCGACGACCGGACCCTCGCCACCCAGTTGTGGTGCTTCGGCGCTGCCGGTGATTGGCAACACTTCGAGGTACAAATCGTTGGTCAGGCGCTGGTTAAGACGCAGCTCTTCCCCGCAAAAATGCTTGCGGGCGTCGAGGCTGGTGAAATCCAGGAAGCCGAAATTCACTGGCTTCTTCACTTTATAAGCAAAGGGGCCGGTGAGGATTACCCAGGAAATATGGGTTTCGATGACCTGGAACCCGTCTACGGGATGCGGGTAGAGGGCCGGGTTTTGCAGGGCAGCGATCAGGGACTGGCTCACAGGCGATCCTTCAGAGTCTGGGGAAAATTCACGGCCGTCATTATGGCCGCAAGTCCGTCTGACGCAAACCTCGGAGGGCTCCTGTTGAGTATGAATAAAGTGCGTATAATCCGCCGCCATGACTCGTACTCGATCCCCCCGCACCCCAAAAAAACCACCTTCCAAGGGCCTGCGCCCCTGGCTGGGCTGGGCCCTTAAACTCAGTCTGGTCGGCCTTGTGGTGCTGGCCGGGTTCGCGGTTTACCTCGACGCGATCGTCCAGGAGAAGTTCTCCGGCAAGCGCTGGACCATTCCGGCCAAGGTGTACGCGCGCCCGCTGGAGCTGTTCGTCGGACAAAAGCTCAGCAAGGACGACTTTCTAACTGAGCTCGATGCCTTGGGCTATCGACGTGAAAGCGTGAGCAATGGACCCGGCGCGGCGGCGGTCAGCGGCAATACCGTCGACTTGAATACCCGTGGCTTCCAGTTCTATGAAGGCATGGAGCAAGCGCAACCAGTACGGGTACGTTTCTCTGGCGACTACGTGGCCGAACTTTCGGCGACTAACGGTTCGAAACTCTCTGTGGTGCGGTTGGAACCGCTACTGATTGGCGGGATTTACCCGAAAAATCTCGAAGATCGCATTTTGATCAAAATTGATCAGGTCCCGCCGTATCTGCTGGAAACTCTGGTCGCTGTGGAAGACCGGGATTTCTACAGCCACTGGGGCGTGTCGCCCAAGTCGATTGCCCGAGCCATCTATGTCAACACCTCTGGCGGCAAGATGACCCAGGGCGGCAGTACGCTGACGCAACAATTGGTCAAGAACTTCTACCTGACCAGCGAACGCAGCCTGACCCGTAAACTCACCGAAGCCATGATGGCGATGTTGCTTGAGCTGCATTACGACAAACCAGAAATTCTTGAGGCTTACCTCAATGAAGTGTTCGTCGGTCAGGATGGGCAGCGCGCGGTGCACGGTTTTGGCTTGGCAAGCCAGTTTTTCTTCGGGCAGCCGTTGTCTGAACTGAAGCTGCATCAAGTCGCGATGCTGGTGGGCATGGTCAAGGGGCCGTCCTATTACAACCCTCGTCGCAACCCTGAACGGGCGCTTGAACGGCGCAATCTCGTGCTCGATGTACTTGAGCAACAAGGTGTTGCCACCGCCGATCAGGTCGCTGCTGCGAAGAAAATGCCACTGGGTGTGACGACTCGCGGCAAGCTGGCCGACAGCTCGTTCCCTGGCTTCCTCGACCTGGTCAAGCGTCAGCTGCGCGAAGACTATCGCGACGAAGACTTGACCGAAGAAGGCCTGCGGATTTTCACCAGTTTCGACCCGATCCTGCAGATGAAAGCCGAGGCGTCGGTCAACGACACCTTCAAGAGACTCTCCGGGCGCAAGGGTTCCGATGAGGTTGAAGCGGCCATGGTCGTGACCAACCCGGAAACCGGTGAAGTCCAGGCCATGATCGGCAGTCGTCAGGCAAGTTTTGCCGGCTTCAACCGTGCGCTGGATGCTGTGCGACCGATCGGCTCTTTGATCAAACCGGCGGTTTATCTGACGGCCCTTGAGAAGCCGAGCCAGTACACATTGACCAGTTGGCTGTCGGACGATTCCTTCTCCATCAAAGGCGCGGACGGTCAAGTCTGGAAACCGCAGAACTACGATCGCCGTTCCCATGGCACCGTATTCCTGTATCAGGGCCTGGCGCACTCCTACAACCTGTCGACCGCGCGTCTCGGGTTGGCGGTGGGCGTGCCGAATGTCCTGAAGACCCTGGCGCGTCTCGGTGTGAGTCGCGAATTCCCGGCGTTCCCGTCGATGCTGCTGGGCGCTGGCGGTCTGACCCCGATCGAAGTGGCAACCATGTACCAGACCCTGGCCAACGGTGGTTTCAATACGCCGATGCGCGGGATCCGTAGCGTATTGACCGCTGAAGGCGAACCGCTCAAGCGTTATCCGTTCCAGATTCAGCAACGTTTCGATCCGGCCTCCATTTACCTGATCCAGAGCGCCATGCAGCGGGTGATGCGTGAAGGTACCGGCAGTTCTGTTTACAACGTATTGCCGAAAACCCTGACCCTGGCCGGCAAGACCGGTACCAGTAACGATTCGCGGGACAGCTGGTTCGCCGGTTTCAGTCAGGACCTGCTGGCAGTGGTCTGGCTGGGGCGCGATGATAATGGCAAGACACCGTTCACCGGTGCCACCGGTGCGCTGCAGGTCTGGACCAGTTTCATGCGCAAGGCCGATCCGTTGCCGCTGGACATGCCGCAGCCAGACAACATTGTTCAGGCCTGGGTCGATTCGCGTACCGGACAAGGCTCTGATGCCAACTGCCCAGGTGCGGTGCAGATGCCGTATATTCGCGGCAGTGAACCGCCTCCCGGTGCTGCTTGCGGTGGCGAAAGCCCTGTTTCCGGCGAAACGGTGATGGATTGGGTCAAGGGCTGGATGAATTAAGCAAAGAGGGTTTCAAGTGAACAAGTGGTTGATTCCAGCGGTTACCGCCGTGGCTTTGCTCAGCGGTTGCTCCTCCGTACAACGCGGTTCGATTCCGGTTGTGGATTCCGGTAGCGCCGTTTCGAACAGTGAACGGATTTCGGCGAATGGCGGTTTCCGTCAGACGACGACTAAACGTCCTGCGCAAGCCCAGACTCAGGCGATTCCACAAGGTGATACCGGCGTCGTCGTGATGGTGCCAGGTGGTGGCGCAGTGACGTCGGCCCCGATCAGCACTGCGCCGATCACACCTGGCCCGATCACCCCGGGGCCGATCGATACTTCGCCGGTTCAGTCGGCACCGATCAATCAGGGCAGCTACAGCATGCCGTCGACGCCGAGCGGGATTCCTTCGGCGAGCTCTGGTGGCTTGTCTGCCGACGAGCAATTGGACGGTCCGGTTCTGGCCTTGCTGACTACCGCTCAGCAGCAACAGGCGAGCGGTGATCTCAACGGTGCTTCCTCCAGCCTCGAGCGCGCCCAGCGTGTTGCGCCGCGTGAGCCGCAAGTGCTTTATCGTCTGGCTCAGGTGCGCATGGCTCAAGGCGATGCACCACAAGCCGAGCAGTTTGCTCGTCGTGGCCTGACCTTCGCCAACGGTCGTTCGGCACTTCAGGCCAGTCTGTGGGAATTGATCGCTCAGGCACGTGAGAAACAAGGTGATTCTGCTGGCGCAGCATTGGCCCGTCAGAAGGCCAAGGTTTCGCTGTGATGGACGCACGCTTTCCGAAGATTGCCGAACAGTTGCTATTGATCGAGCGCGAGCTGCGGGTTCAGGGTTGGTGGGACGAGGTCTCGCCCTCCGCCGAAGCGCTTTCCAGCGTCGAGCCATTCTCGGTCGACACGCTGGATTTCGAGCAGTGGCTGCAATGGATCTTCCTTCCGCGGATGAAGGTGATCCTCGAGCAGGATCTGCCTTTACCAAACGCTTCGGGAATTCAGGAGATGGCCGAAATGGTCTTCGCCGCCCGTAATGTTCAGGGCAAGGACCGGCAGTTGCAGGTGCTGCTCAAAGAGTTTGATCTACTGATCACCGCCTCCCGCTAAACCGGAGGCGGCCAGTGTCTACTGGCAGTTATCCGCAATCTGTTTCTGTGCTTCGCTAATGCGCTCCTGACGTTGCTGGTCGGTCAGGCGGCGCATCTCGCCTTCGACATCCTCCCGTATTCGCGGATTGTTCTGCAGTTGAGCCAGGTTCGTTCGCGCCTGTTCGCAGAATTCCTTCAGCTGGGCTTGCTGCTCGGCGACCTGTTTTTTCACTTTGTTGTCGATAGCCTGTTGATCACCAATGGCACCGCTGCGTGGCGGCGGAGTCTGGTTGCCGGCAGGCGAGGAGGGCGTGACCACGGTGGTGGCTTCCCGGCCTTGGGGCGGCTGGGCGTCGAAGTGGGTAACGCCCTGGGCGTCGACCCATTTGTAGATCTGAGCGGCCATGCACAAAGGGCTGATGCCAATCAGCAGGCTGGCGGTCAGGAAAAACGTTCGCATGCCATTTCCTTGTATTGGGTTGCGCAATTGAAGCTAACACAGTTGCTGTTTAGCGGTTTTTTCTTGCTTTCTCATGTGCTTAGTTCAATAAAGCACATAGACGACTTGACTTGGAGAGGACGAAACAGAAGAATCCAAAGTCCGCTGTAGAGGGACTGCCAGAAGCAGGCCCGCTCAGCAGATCATGAGGCGCACATCCGCGCCGACCTGTTACACCCGCAACGCGTTACCTCGCGCTGGGTGGGAAAGGCCCGCAACACTTGGGACGATCCCAATACTTGCTCAGTCAGTGCTGACGTAGTCGGCGACCACCGTCGCTCATGCTCTGCTGAGAAGTAAACCTATTAAGACCCGTCCCCTTTTATGTGGACGGTATTCTGGCGTTTTAGAGGTGAACAACGTGGAGCTTTTATCTGGCGGTGAGATGCTCGTCCGCTTTTTGCGTGACGAAGGCGTCAAATATATCTACGGGTACCCGGGTGGTGCTCTTCTTCATGTCTACGATGCCCTGTTCAAAGAACCGGAAGTGACCCACATCCTGGTTCGTCACGAACAGGCTGCGACCCATATGGCTGACGGCTATGCCCGTGCCACCGGTAAAGCCGGCGTGGTACTGGTGACCTCCGGCCCGGGCGCAACCAACGCCATCACCGGTATTGCCACGGCCTACATGGACTCCATTCCGATGGTGGTCATTTCCGGCCAGGTGCCTAGCAACATGGTGGGCACCGATGCGTTCCAGGAAACCGACATGATCGGTATCTCCCGGCCGATCGTGAAGCACAGCTTCATGATCAAGCACGCGTCGGAAATCCCTGAAGTCATGAAGAAAGCGTTCTACCTCGCGCAATCCGGTCGTCCTGGTCCGGTCGTTGTCGATATCCCGAAAGACATGACCAACCCGGCCGAGAAGTTCGAATACATCTTCCCGAAAAAAGCCAAGCTGCGTTCCTACAGCCCGGCCGTTCGCGGTCACTCCGGGCAAATCCGCAAGGCGGCAGAAATGCTCCTGGCGGCCAAGCGTCCTGTGATGTATGCAGGCGGCGGCGTGATTCTCGGTGGCGGCTCCGCGCCGCTGACCGAATTGGCGAAGATGCTCAATCTGCCAGTGACCAATACCCTGATGGGTCTGGGTGCCTACCCTGGCACCGACCGTCAGTTCATCGGCATGCTCGGCATGCACGGCAGCTACACCGCTAACCTGGCGATGCACCATGCCGACGTGATCCTTGCAGTCGGCGCTCGTTTCGACGACCGCGTGATCAACGGCCCGGCCAAGTTCTGCCCGAATGCCAAGATCATTCACATCGACATCGACCCGGCTTCGATTTCCAAGACCATCAAGGCAGACGTTCCTATCGTCGGTCCGGTCGAGAGTGTCCTGACCGAAATGGTCGCGATCCTCAAGGAAATCGGCGAGACCCCGAACAAGGAGTCCGTTGCCAGCTGGTGGAAGCAAGTTGATGAGTGGCGCGGTGATCGCGGCCTGTTCCCTTACGACAAGGGCGACGGCAGCGTCATCAAACCGCAGACCGTGATCGAAACCCTGTGCGAAGTCACCAAAGGCGATGCCTTTGTGGCCTCCGACGTGGGCCAGCACCAAATGTTTGCGGCGCAGTACTACACGTTCAACAAGCCGAACCGCTGGATCAACTCCGGCGGCCTGGGCACCATGGGCTTCGGTTTTCCGGCGGCCATGGGCATCAAGCTGAGCTTCCCGGATGACGACGTCGTCTGCGTGACGGGCGAAGGCAGTATCCAGATGAACATTCAGGAACTGTCCACCTGTCTGCAATATGGCTTGCCGGTGAAAATCGTCATCCTGAACAACGGTGTTCTGGGTATGGTTCGCCAGTGGCAGGACATGAGTTACGGCAGCCGTCACTCGCACTCTTACATGGAATCGTTGCCTGACTTCGTCAAGCTGGCAGAGGCCTATGGTCACGTCGGCGTGCGCATCACCGAATCGAAAGATTTGAAGTCGAAGATGGAAGAAGCGTTCGCCATGAAGGATCGTTTGGTGATCATCGATGTTTCGGTCGACACCAGCGAGCACGTCTACCCGATGCAGATCAAAGACGGCTCCATGCGCGATATGTGGCTGAGCAAGACGGAGCGTACTTAATCATGCGGCACATTATTTCCTTGCTTCTGGAAAACGAACCCGGCGCTCTGTCTCGTGTAGTCGGCCTGTTCTCGCAGCGCAACTACAACATCGAAAGCCTGACCGTGGCACCTACCGAGGACCCGACGTTGTCGCGTCTGACGCTGACCACGGTTGGTCACGATGAAGTCATCGAGCAGATCACCAAAAACCTGAACAAGCTGATCGAAGTGGTCAAACTGGTCGACCTGTCGGAGAGTGCTCACATCGAGCGCGAACTGATGCTGGTCAAGGTCAAGGCCACCGGCGCCCAGCGCGCCGAGATCAAACGCACTACCGATATTTATCGTGGGCAGATCGTTGACGTCAGCGCTAGCGTGTATACCGTTCAATTGACCGGTACCAGCGATAAGCTCGACAGCTTCATTCAGTCCATTGGCACCGCCTCGATTCTGGAAACCGTCCGCAGCGGCGTAACCGGCATTGCCCGCGGCGACAAAGTACTCAGCATCTAAACCAAATTAGCGAATGGCCTGAACGGCCTGGATATATAGGGGAATTTCATGAAAGTTTATTACGAAAAAGACTGCGACCTGTCGATCATCCAGGGCAAGAAAGTTGCCATCATCGGTTACGGTTCCCAGGGCCACGCTCAAGCGTGCAACCTGAAAGACTCCGGCGTTGACGTTACTGTTGGCCTGCGTAAAGGTTCGGCGACTGTTGCCAAAGCCGAAGCTCACGGCCTGAAAGTGACCGACGTTGCTTCCGCTGTTGCGGCTGCCGACCTGGTCATGATCCTGACCCCGGACGAGTTCCAGTCCGCTCTGTACAAGAACGAAATCGAGCCGAACATCAAGAAAGGCGCCACCCTGGCCTTTTCCCACGGCTTCGCGATCCACTACAACCAGGTTGTTCCGCGCGCTGACCTCGACGTGATCATGATCGCGCCAAAAGCTCCGGGCCACACCGTGCGTTCCGAGTTCGTCAAAGGCGGCGGTATTCCTGACCTGATCGCTATCTACCAGGATGCTTCCGGCAACGCCAAAAACGTTGCACTGTCCTACGCCGCTGGCGTTGGTGGCGGTCGTACCGGCATCATCGAAACCACCTTCAAGGACGAGACTGAAACCGACCTGTTCGGCGAACAAGCCGTTCTGTGCGGCGGTACCGTTGAGCTGGTTAAAGCCGGTTTCGAAACCCTGGTTGAAGCTGGCTACGCGCCGGAAATGGCCTACTTCGAATGCCTGCACGAACTGAAACTGATCGTTGACCTCATGTACGAAGGCGGTATCGCCAACATGAACTACTCGATCTCCAACAACGCTGAATACGGCGAGTACGTGACCGGTCCGGAAGTGATCAACGCCGAATCCCGTCAGGCCATGCGCAACGCCCTGAAACGTATTCAGGACGGCGAATACGCCAAGATGTTCATCAGCGAAGGCGCTACCGGCTATCCTTCGATGACCGCCAAGCGTCGTAACAACGCCGCTCACGGTATCGAAATCATCGGCGAGCAACTGCGCTCCATGATGCCGTGGATCGGTGCCAACAAGATCGTCGACAAAGCTAAAAACTAAGTCGCGCACTTGTACGAAAAACGCGGCCTAGGCCGCGTTTTTTCGTTTGGGTGGCTGGTTCTGGTATAAAGCTGCATCGTTTGCGGCCGAACCGTCGTCCCAGACACCTGTCCAAACTTTCCACCCCGTTGCAAGGTAATGTCCATGAGCGAACGTCCCGAAGAGCCAAACCAGGCTTCTGACGCCGAAAGCCTGCTGCCCATCGATGAACACATCGAGGAAGGGCATGACGCTGAAGGTCGTAAAGTCCGGCATCGTGGTATCTATCTTCTGCCGAATCTGTTCACCACTGCGAACCTGTTCGCAGGGTTTTACTCCATCATCAACTCAATGAGCGCTCAGAGCGCCTTGAGTGCCGGTGATTCGATTGGTGCGAGCAAGTATTTTGCTTTTGCCGCGATCGCGATTTTTGTCGCGATGGTGCTCGACGGCCTCGATGGTCGCGTTGCCCGTATGACCAATACCCAGAGCGCCTTCGGTGCCGAGTACGACTCGCTGTCCGACATGGTCGCCTTTGGTGTTGCGCCAGCATTGTTGGCATTCGGTTGGGCCTTGGGCGACATGGGTAAGGTCGGCTGGATGGTTGCCTTCATTTATGTCGCCGGTGCTGCGTTGCGTCTGGCGCGTTTCAATACCCAGGTCGGCACTGCAGACAAGCGCTACTTCATCGGTCTGGCCAGTCCGGCTGCTGCTGGTGTGGTTGCAGGCATTGTCTGGGCATTCAGTGATTACGGCATTCAGGGTTCGAAGATGTCCTTCCTGGTTGCTCTGATGGTCGCTGCCGCCGGCATGCTGATGGTCAGCAACATCAAGTACAACAGCTTCAAGGAGCTGGATCTGAAAGGGCGTGTACCTTTCGTGGCCATCCTCGCGGTGGTGTTGGTGTTTGCCGTGGTGTTCAGTGATCCGCCGCGCATCCTGCTGCTGGTTTTCCTCGCTTATGCTGCTTCTGGGCCGGTGCAGTACCTGTTGCGTCTTCGTCGGCACAAAAACGCCGAGTGATGTAATTTCCCTCATACTCCGCAGTCTGTTGGTGCATCTGTTCTCCAATGCTGCGGAGTTGCCATGCTGATCAAAGTCCCCCAAGCGTCTGACTGCCATGAGTCGGACGTCACGCCTGAATCCTTCTATCTATCTCGTCGCAATGTTCTCGGTGCCGCCGTTGCCGGTTTGGCCGTGAGCAGTCTGCCGCGTTGGGCGGCTGCGGAGGATGCTGCGCGTTATGCGGATGTCGAGCCAGGCAAGGCGCCGTCCTGGTTTGCCGAAAAACTGCCTGCTACCAAATGGGGAGCGGTCAACGTCAAGGATGAGGCGATCACGCCATTCAAGGACGCGACCCATTACAACAACTTCTACGAGTTCGGCACCGATAAAGGTGATCCAGCCGCCAACGCCGGCGCGCTGAAAACCGAACCTTGGAGTGTGGTGGTGGACGGGGAGGTGGGCAAGCCGGGACGGTACGCACTGGAAGACTTCATGAAGCCTTATCAGTTGGAGGAGCGCATCTACCGTCTTCGCTGCGTAGAGGCCTGGTCGATGGTCATTCCGTGGATCGGGTTTCCCATCTCGGCCTTGCTCAAGGAAGTCGAGCCGACGTCCAATGCCAAATTCATTCGCTTCGAAACCCTGGAAGATCCCAAGAGCATGCCCGGGCAACGTTCCGGTTTTGCCTTGATTGACTGGCCTTATGTGGAAGGACTGCGTCTGGATGAGGCGATGAACCCGTTGGCGATTCTTGCCGTGGGTATGTACGGGCGGGAGTTGCCGAATCAGAACGGCGCGCCTCTGCGTTTGGTGGTCCCGTGGAAGTACGGCTTCAAGAGCATCAAATCCATCGTGCGCATAAGTCTGGTGAGTGAGCAGCCGAAAACCACCTGGCAGAGCATTGCCTCGGATGAGTATGGTTTTTATGCGAACGTGAATCCTGCGGTCGACCATCCGCGTTGGACTCAGGCGCGTGAGCGGCGTTTGCCGAGCGGGCTGTTCAAGCCCAATGTGCGGGACACGCAAATGTTCAATGGCTACTCGGATGAAGTCGCCTCTCTATATACAGGGCTCGATTTGCGGAAGAACTACTGATGCGATTTCCGTTTTGGCGAATTGGCGTCTTTATAGCTGCTGCGGTCTGGCCGCTGCTTTGGTTTTATCAGGCTTGGGAGGATGTGCTGGGGCCTGATCCGGGTAAGGTGCTGGTTGACCGGTTGGGGCTGGGGACGCTTGTCCTGCTGCTCATTACGTTAAGCATGACACCTGCGCAGAAGCTTACCGGTTGGGCGGGGTGGGTTGCTGTTCGGCGGCAACTGGGGTTGTGGTGCTTCGCTTATGTGGTTTTGCATTTGAGTGGATATACGGCCTTCATCCTCGGCTTTGATTGGTCGCAGTTGGGTGTCGAGTTGCGCAAACGGCCGTACATTATTGTCGGGACGCTTGGGTTTCTGTGTTTGTTGGCCTTGGCGATGACCTCAAATCGCTATAGTCAGCGGCGCTTGGGTTCTAGCTGGAAGAAATTACATCGTCTTGCCTATGTGGTTCTCGGGCTTGGATTGCTGCATATGTTGTGGATCGTGCGCGCTGATCTTAAGGAGTGGGCGGTTTACGCCTCTATAGGTGCATTGCTATTAGTGTTGCGACTACCCCCTGTAACCCGCCGAATCCCACGATTAATAGCCAAAAAGACACCTTCTGTACGAAAAGCATAATTAAGGGTTGACGGCAGATTCTGGAAGTCTATAATTCGCCCCACTTCCGGCGCAGTCGAAACGGAAAACTCCTTGGTAAACAATGAGTTACGCAGTTTTCGACAGCGAGTTGCTTCAGGTCATCGAAGCCCAGAAGGAGTCGGTCAGGCAGGGTGGTTTAGCTTGATTGACGATTCGATCTTCTCGGTCGAAAGCGGTGTAAAAGAGGTGTTGACAGCAGCGAGTAACGCTGTAGAATTCGCCTCCCGCTAACGAGAGATCGAAAGCGCAAGTGGTTGAAGTTGCAAAGGAAACTTTGAAAACTTCGGAAAATAACCGCTTGACAGCAACAGAGGCTGCTGTAGAATGTGCGCCTCGGTTGAGACGAAAGATCTTAACCAACCGCTCTTTAACAACTGAATCAAGCAATTCGTGTGGGTGCTTGTGGAGTCAGACTGATAGTCAACAAGATTATCAGCATCACAAGTTACTCCGCGAGAAATCAAAGATGTAACCAACGATTGCTGAGCCAAGTTTAGGGTTTCTTAAAAACCCAAAGATGTTTGAACTGAAGAGTTTGATCATGGCTCAGATTGAACGCTGGCGGCAGGCCTAACACATGCAAGTCGAGCGGCAGCACGGGTACTTGTACCTGGTGGCGAGCGGCGGACGGGTGAGTAATGCCTAGGAATCTGCCTGGTAGTGGGGGATAACGCTCGGAAACGGACGCTAATACCGCATACGTCCTACGGGAGAAAGCAGGGGACCTTCGGGCCTTGCGCTATCAGATGAGCCTAGGTCGGATTAGCTAGTTGGTGAGGTAATGGCTCACCAAGGCGACGATCCGTAACTGGTCTGAGAGGATGATCAGTCACACTGGAACTGAGACACGGTCCAGACTCCTACGGGAGGCAGCAGTGGGGAATATTGGACAATGGGCGAAAGCCTGATCCAGCCATGCCGCGTGTGTGAAGAAGGTCTTCGGATTGTAAAGCACTTTAAGTTGGGAGGAAGGGCATTAACCTAATACGTTGGTGTCTTGACGTTACCGACAGAATAAGCACCGGCTAACTCTGTGCCAGCAGCCGCGGTAATACAGAGGGTGCAAGCGTTAATCGGAATTACTGGGCGTAAAGCGCGCGTAGGTGGTTTGTTAAGTTGGATGTGAAATCCCCGGGCTCAACCTGGGAACTGCATTCAAAACTGACAAGCTAGAGTATGGTAGAGGGTGGTGGAATTTCCTGTGTAGCGGTGAAATGCGTAGATATAGGAAGGAACACCAGTGGCGAAGGCGACCACCTGGACTGATACTGACACTGAGGTGCGAAAGCGTGGGGAGCAAACAGGATTAGATACCCTGGTAGTCCACGCCGTAAACGATGTCAACTAGCCGTTGGGAGCCTTGAGCTCTTAGTGGCGCAGCTAACGCATTAAGTTGACCGCCTGGGGAGTACGGCCGCAAGGTTAAAACTCAAATGAATTGACGGGGGCCCGCACAAGCGGTGGAGCATGTGGTTTAATTCGAAGCAACGCGAAGAACCTTACCAGGCCTTGACATCCAATGAATCTGCTAGAGATAGCGGAGTGCCTTCGGGAACATTGAGACAGGTGCTGCATGGCTGTCGTCAGCTCGTGTCGTGAGATGTTGGGTTAAGTCCCGTAACGAGCGCAACCCTTGTCCTTAGTTACCAGCACGTTAAGGTGGGCACTCTAAGGAGACTGCCGGTGACAAACCGGAGGAAGGTGGGGATGACGTCAAGTCATCATGGCCCTTACGGCCTGGGCTACACACGTGCTACAATGGTCGGTACAGAGGGTTGCCAAGCCGCGAGGTGGAGCTAATCCCAGAAAACCGATCGTAGTCCGGATCGCAGTCTGCAACTCGACTGCGTGAAGTCGGAATCGCTAGTAATCGCGAATCAGAATGTCGCGGTGAATACGTTCCCGGGCCTTGTACACACCGCCCGTCACACCATGGGAGTGGGTTGCACCAGAAGTAGCTAGTCTAACCTTCGGGAGGACGGTTACCACGGTGTGATTCATGACTGGGGTGAAGTCGTAACAAGGTAGCCGTAGGGGAACCTGCGGCTGGATCACCTCCTTAATCGACGACATCAGCTGCTCCATAAGTTCCCACACGAATTGCTTGATTCATTGAAGAAGACGATAAGAAGCAGCCCGAAATTGGGTCTGTAGCTCAGTTGGTTAGAGCGCACCCCTGATAAGGGTGAGGTCGGCAGTTCGAATCTGCCCAGACCCACCAATTTTGTGTGGGAACCTGTAGAAATACGGGGCCATAGCTCAGCTGGGAGAGCGCCTGCCTTGCACGCAGGAGGTCAACGGTTCGATCCCGTTTGGCTCCACCACTACTGCTTCTGTTTGTTGAAAGCTTAGAAATGAGCATTCCATCGTGATGATGGTGAATGTTGATTTCTAGTCTTTGGATTAGATCGTTCTTTAAAAATTTGGGTATGTGATAGAAAGATAGACTGAACGTTACTTTCACTGGTAACGGATCAGGCTAAGGTAAAATTTGTGAGTTGCTCTTTATGAGCAAGAATCGAATTTTCGGCGAATGTCGTCTTCACAGTATAACCAGATTGCTTGGGGTTATATGGTCAAGTGAAGAAGCGCATACGGTGGATGCCTTGGCAGTCAGAGGCGATGAAAGACGTGGTAGCCTGCGAAAAGCTTCGGGGAGTCGGCAAACAGACTTTGATCCGGAGATGTCTGAATGGGGGAACCCAGCCATCATAAGATGGTTATCTTAAGCTGAATACATAGGCTTAAGAGGCGAACCAGGGGAACTGAAACATCTAAGTACCCTGAGGAAAAGAAATCAACCGAGATTCCCTTAGTAGTGGCGAGCGAACGGGGACTAGCCCTTAAGTGGCTTTGAGATTAGCGGAACGTTCTGGAAAGTGCGGCCATAGTGGGTGATAGCCCTGTACGCGAAAATCTCTTAGTCATGAAATCGAGTAGGACGGAGCACGAGAAACTTTGTCTGAATATGGGGGGACCATCCTCCAAGGCTAAATACTACTGACTGACCGATAGTGAACTAGTACCGTGAGGGAAAGGCGAAAAGAACCCCGGAGAGGGGAGTGAAATAGATCCTGAAACCGTATGCGTACAAGCAGTGGGAGCCCACTTGTTGGGTGACTGCGTACCTTTTGTATAATGGGTCAGCGACTTATTTTCAGTGGCGAGCTTAACCGAATAGGGGAGGCGTAGCGAAAGCGAGTCTTAATAGGGCGTCTAGTCGCTGGGAATAGACCCGAAACCGGGCGATCTATCCATGGGCAGGTTGAAGGTTGGGTAACACTAACTGGAGGACCGAACCGACTACCGTTGAAAAGTTAGCGGATGACCTGTGGATCGGAGTGAAAGGCTAATCAAGCTCGGAGATAGCTGGTTCTCCTCGAAAGCTATTTAGGTAGCGCCTCATGTATCACTGTAGGGGGTAGAGCACTGTTTCGGCTAGGGGGTCATCCCGACTTACCAAACCGATGCAAACTCCGAATACCTACAAGTGCCGAGCATGGGAGACACACGGCGGGTGCTAACGTCCGTCGTGAAAAGGGAAACAACCCAGACCGTCAGCTAAGGTCCCAAAGTTATGGTTAAGTGGGAAACGATGTGGGAAGGCTTAGACAGCTAGGAGGTTGGCTTAGAAGCAGCCACCCTTTAAAGAAAGCGTAATAGCTCACTAGTCGAGTCGGCCTGCGCGGAAGATGTAACGGGGCTCAAACCATACACCGAAGCTACGGGTATCACTTAGGTGATGCGGTAGAGGAGCGTTCTGTAAGCCTGTGAAGGTGAGTTGAGAAGCTTGCTGGAGGTATCAGAAGTGCGAATGCTGACATGAGTAACGACAATGGGTGTGAAAAACACCCACGCCGAAAGACCAAGGTTTCCTGCGCAACGTTAATCGACGCAGGGTTAGTCGGTCCCTAAGGCGAGGCTGAAAAGCGTAGTCGATGGAAAACAGGTTAATATTCCTGTACTTCTGGTTATTGCGATGGAGGGACGGAGAAGGCTAGGCCAGCTTGGCGTTGGTTGTCCAAGTTTAAGGTGGTAGGCTGGAATCTTAGGTAAATCCGGGATTCTAAGGCCGAGAGCTGATGACGAGTTACCCTTTGGGTGACGAAGTGGTTGATGCCATGCTTCCAAGAAAAGCTTCTAAGCTTCAGGTAACCAGGAACCGTACCCCAAACCGACACAGGTGGTTGGGTAGAGAATACCAAGGCGCTTGAGAGAACTCGGGTGAAGGAACTAGGCAAAATGGCACCGTAACTTCGGGAGAAGGTGCGCCGGTGAGGGTGAAGCATTTACTGCGTAAGCCCATGCCGGTCGAAGATACCAGGCCGCTGCGACTGTTTATTAAAAACACAGCACTCTGCAAACACGAAAGTGGACGTATAGGGTGTGACGCCTGCCCGGTGCCGGAAGGTTAATTGATGGGGTTAGCTAACGCGAAGCTCTTGATCGAAGCCCCGGTAAACGGCGGCCGTAACTATAACGGTCCTAAGGTAGCGAAATTCCTTGTCGGGTAAGTTCCGACCTGCACGAATGGCGTAACGATGGCGGCGCTGTCTCCACCCGAGACTCAGTGAAATTGAAATCGCTGTGAAGATGCAGTGTATCCGCGGCTAGACGGAAAGACCCCGTGAACCTTTACTATAGCTTTGCACTGGACTTTGAATTTGCTTGTGTAGGATAGGTGGGAGGCTTTGAAGCGTGGACGCCAGTTCGCGTGGAGCCAACCTTGAAATACCACCCTGGCAACTTTGAGGTTCTAACTCAGGTCCGTTATCCGGATCGAGGACAGTGTATGGTGGGTAGTTTGACTGGGGCGGTCTCCTCCTAAAGAGTAACGGAGGAGTACGAAGGTGCGCTCAGACCGGTCGGAAATCGGTCGTAGAGTATAAAGGCAAAAGCGCGCTTGACTGCGAGACAGACACGTCGAGCAGGTACGAAAGTAGGTCTTAGTGATCCGGTGGTTCTGTATGGAAGGGCCATCGCTCAACGGATAAAAGGTACTCCGGGGATAACAGGCTGATACCGCCCAAGAGTTCATATCGACGGCGGTGTTTGGCACCTCGATGTCGGCTCATCACATCCTGGGGCTGAAGCCGGTCCCAAGGGTATGGCTGTTCGCCATTTAAAGTGGTACGCGAGCTGGGTTTAGAACGTCGTGAGACAGTTCGGTCCCTATCTGCCGTGGACGTTTGAGATTTGAGAGGGGCTGCTCCTAGTACGAGAGGACCGGAGTGGACGAACCTCTGGTGTTCCGGTTGTCACGCCAGTGGCATTGCCGGGTAGCTATGTTCGGAATAGATAACCGCTGAAAGCATCTAAGCGGGAAACTAGCCTCAAGATGAGATCTCACTGGGACCTTGAGTCCCCTGAAGGGCCGTCGAAGACTACGACGTTGATAGGTTGGGTGTGTAAGCGCTGTGAGGCGTTGAGCTAACCAATACTAATTGCCCGTGAGGCTTGACCATATAACACCCAAGCAATTTGCTGTCCTGAAGAGGCACCAGATTGCGGTGTGTGAAGACGAAACGAACCGAAAGTTCGAGATACTCACCAAACACCAAACTATCGCATACCCATTCGCTGGAGCGTAATCCGCAAGGAGAACGACCTGGCTACCGAATTTCTTGACGACCATAGAGCATTGGAACCACCTGATCCCATCCCGAACTCAGCAGTGAAACGATGCATCGCCGATGGTAGTGTGGGGTTTCCCCATGTGAGAGTAGGTCATCGTCAAGATTAAATTCCGAAACCCCTATCTGCGTATGCAGGTAGGGGTTTTGTTTTGCCCGCAGAAAAGTGGCTTTCAGTTAAAGCACAAATTTGCACAGTTATTTTCGATCCATGACACTAGAATAGGTCCAACTTTTTCGGAGCCAGAGCCTTTATGCCAGATCCGGTTGACGCCCCAGGGCTGTCAGAATTACCGCTGGACGACTTGGTAGCGTGTCATGAGTGCGACTTGCTGATGCGCAAGCCCGAACTTGCCCATGGCGAGAAAGCCCTCTGTCCGCGCTGTGGCTACGAGCTCTACGCCCATCGGCATAACGTCGTACAGCGCAGTCTCGCGTTGGTTCTCGCCGCTCTGTTGTTGTATATCCCGGCGAACTTTTTACCCATCATGCAGCTCCATCTACTCGGGCAGTCATCGCATGACACTGTCTGGAGCGGCGTTGTTGGCCTGTTCGATACCGGTATGCAGGGCGTAGCAGTCGTGGTGTTTCTCTGCAGTATGGGAATCCCGCTGCTCAAGTTGCTTTGCCAATTGGTTGTACTGCTGAGTATTCGTTTTGATATCGGACGCAGTTACGGCCTGTTGCTCTACCGCATTTATCACCATTTACGCGATTGGGGGATGCTCGAGGTCTACCTCATGGGCGTACTGGTGGCGATCGTCAAACTGGCAGATATGGCAGCAATTACAGTCGGGCTTGGCCTGGCGTGCTTTATCGGTTTGTTGTTGGTTCAGGTCTGGTTGGAGGTTGTGATGTCGCCCCATCAGATCTGGCAGGCTTTATCAGGAGAGGATGCCCATGCGGGCGATTGATGCAGGCATTTTGATTTGCGCCGAATGCCATGAATTGAACAAGCAGGAAGCCGACACTGACGAGCAGGTCTGCACCCGTTGCGGTGCGTTGGTTCACGCCCGTCGCCCGAACAGTGTGATGCGTACCTGGGCGTTGCTGGTTACCGCGGCGGTTCTCTACATCCCGGCCAACGTGCTGCCGATCATGACCGTCAGTTCACTGGGGCAGGGCGATCCCAGCACCATCATGTCCGGTGTGATTCAACTGGTTCAACACGGCATGATTCCAATCGCCGCCGTGGTTTTTATCGCCAGTATTCTGGTACCAACGTTCAAATTGGTGGGCATCGCACTGCTGCTGTTTTCCGTGCAGCGGCGCCAGCCACTGTCGGCTCGCCAACGTATTTGGATGTATCGCTTTATTGAGTTCATTGGCCGCTGGTCGATGCTCGATATCTTTGTAATCGCCATCCTGGTGGCGGTTGTGAATTTCGGACGGCTTGCCAGCGTCGAAGCCAATCTTGGCGCCATCGCTTTCGCCAGTGTGGTGATTCTGACGATGCTTGCCGCAGTAACTTTCGATCCCCGACTGATTTGGGATAACACGGAGTCGGACGACGACCATGACTGATTTGCCTACAGCAAAAACCCGACCGGCCTCGAACTGGTCAGCTATTTGGGTGTTGCCCCTGATTGCCCTGATCATCGGCGGCTGGCTTGGCTGGCGTGCCTATAACGAGACCGGCATCGAGATTCAGGTGCGTTTCGAAAGTGGTGAAGGCATTCAGGCCAACAAGACCGAAGTCGTCTACAAAGGTATGTCGGTGGGTAAGGTAAAGACCCTCAAACTCGATGACGAAGGCAGCTCCAAAGGCGTGATCGCCACCGTCGAGATGAATAAGGACGTGGAGCCATACCTGCGGACCAGCACCCGTTTCTGGCTGATCAAACCGAGCGTGACGCTGGCCGGCATCACTGGCCTGGAGACACTGGTCTCGGGTAACTACATCGCGATAAGCCCGGGCGAGGGTGAGCCGACGCGCAAGTTCAAAGCCCTGGCCGAAGAGCCGCCGCTGTCGGACGCCCAGCCCGGTTTGCACCTGACCATCAAGGCTGATCGCCTTGGCTCGCTGAATCGCGGCAGTCCGGTGTTCTACAAGCAGATCAAGGTTGGCCAGATCAAAAGTTACCTGCTGTCCGAAGACCAAAGCACCGTCGAACTCAAAGTTTTCATCGAACCCACCTACGCCAAACTGGTACGCAAACACACGCGTTTCTGGAACGCCAGCGGCATCAGCATCGACGCCAACCTGTCGGGTGTGAAGGTGCGCAGCGAATCCCTGGCGAGCATCGTCGCCGGCGGTATCGCGTTCGCCACGCCGGAGAACCGCAAGGACAGCCCGCCCACCGACCCGAGTCTGCCGTTTCGTCTCTACGAAGATTTCGATGCAGCCGCCGCCGGTATTCGGGTCAAGGTCAAACTCAGCGACTTCGAAGGAATGCAGGCTGGTCGCACACCGGTTATGTACAAAGGCATCCAGGTCGGCAATCTGAAAGCGCTCAAGATCGATCCAGATCTATCCAGTGCCACCGCCGAATTGACCCTCGATCCTCTGGCTGAAGATTACCTGGTCGAAGGCACCCAGTTCTGGGTGGTCAAACCGTCGATCTCGCTTGCCGGTATCACCGGTCTCGAAGCGTTGGTCAAAGGTAACTACATCGCCGTGCGTCCAGGAGACAAAGGCGCCGCACCGCAGCGCGAGTTTGTGGCGCGGCCGAAGGCACCGCCGCTCGACTTGCGTGCGCCAGGATTGCACCTGGTGCTGTTCACCGAAAACCTCGGTTCACTGGAGGTTGGCAGCCCGATTCTCTACAAACAGGTCAAGGTCGGTTCGGTCCAGAGCTATCAGTTCTCTCGCACCAAAAAGCAGTTGGTGATTGGTGTACACATCGAGAAGGAATACGAAGGTCTGGTCAACGCCTCGACACGGTTCTGGAATGCCAGCGGCATTACGCTGACGGGTGGATTGACGGGTGGAATCCAGGTCAAAAGTGAGTCGCTGCAAAGTCTGATGGCCGGCGGTATTGCCTTCGAAACCCCGGAAGCCAAGGCACCGTTGCAGAAGCGGATTCCGCGTTTCCGTTTGTTCGCCAGTCATGATGACGCGACGCAAAAAGGCGCCGTGGTAACGATCAGAGTTGATCGCGCCGATGGTTTGCGCAGCGGCACGCCGATTCGCTTCAAAGGCCTGGATGTCGGCAAGATTGAAGACGTCGATCTGAGTGATGACCTGCAATCGGTGCTGCTGACTGCACGAATCACCGAAGTGCCGGAGCGTATCGCTCGGGTCGGCAGTCAGTTCTGGGTGGTCAAACCTGAACTGGGCCTGATCAAGACGTCCAACCTCGAAACGCTGGTCACTGGTCAATACATCGAAGTGCAACCGGCCGCGAAAAACCTCGGCCCGCAGAAGAACTTCGTGGCCCTGGCCAATCCACCGGAAACCGCTAAACAGGAAGCCGGTTTGAGTCTGGTGTTGAGCGCTGCCCGCCGTGGTTCGCTGAAAACCGGTGTGCCAGTCACTTATCGCGAAATCACCGTGGGCAAGGTGACAGGCTATGAACTCGGCCAGACGGCGGATCGTGTGTTGGTGCACATCCTGATCGAGCCGAAGTACGCGCCGTTGGTGCGCAGCGGCACGCGGTTCTGGAACTCCAGTGGTTTTGGCTTTGATTACGGCTTGTTCAAAGGAGCGACGATGCGTACCGAATCGCTGGAGACGCTGATTCAGGGCGGCATCGCTTTCGCCACGCCGGACGGCGAGCGCATGGGCAGTCCGGCGCTAGCTGAGCAAACGTTCCCGCTGTTCGATAAGTTCGAAGACGAATGGCTGACCTGGGCACCGAAGATTTCAATCGGCAAGTAAACCCAAAACAGCAGGCATGAAAAAGGCCGCGATCCATTGGATCGCGGCCTTTTTTATGGCTGTCAATTAACGCAAATCAGACAGCATCCAGCTCCGGTTCATCCGCCTCAACGGTAACGGCAGCCTTCACTTCATCGTGACGACGGATGTACTTCCAGTCCGCCTCGTCGATGTAGATCCCGTTCGGGCCGCTGCCGCCTTCCAAGTCGATGGCGACACTGGCGCAGACCTGCGGCTTCACACTCGCCAGGATCGGTACGAAGCCCAGTTGCAGGCTGGTTTCCAACAGCGCTGCCTGGTTCTTCTCGTCGATGTCCGCTGCCTCGTCGAGGTAATACGGCAGGCGCACGCGACCGGCCTGGTCACGGTCCATCAAGTGCAGCAACAAGTACATGTTGGTCAGCGCCTTGATGGTCATAGTCGTACCGTTGGAAGCGGCACCATCGATATCAGTGTGGATAACCGGCTGACCGTTGACCTTGGTGATCTCGAACGCCAACTCGAACAAATCCTTGAGGCCGAGCTGGTTGTGGTTCGCTGCTACCAGGCGCGCCAGGTATTCCTTGGCTTCTTCGTTCTTGTTGTCCTGATCAGCGCTTTGGCTCAGGTCGAACACGGAGAGGGTTTCGCCTTCCTCGTACTGGCCGGCGCTGTGGATGATCTGGTCGATGTGTTTAAGCGCTTCCTTGTTCGGCGCGAGCACGATGCGGAAGCTTTGCAGGTTGGAGACCTGACGCTTGTTGATCTCGCGGTTGAACAACGCCAGTTGATGCTCAAGGCTGTCGTAGTCGCTGCGAATGTTGCGCAGGGTCCGGGCGATGTCGGTAACGGCCGCACGACGTGCCTTGCCGAGGGTCAGCGCTTCGTCGGTGCGGTGCGCGTAAGCGTTGATCAACAGTTGCAGGCGACGCTCCATATCGTCTTCGCTGTCGAACTTGGCGACGCCCTTGAGGCGGACCTGCGCGTACAGCGCCTCGATCTGACCATCGCTGCGCTGCAAACCTTGCCAACTGTCCTGATAGTCATTGAGCAGCGGCAACAGGTTGTCCATGGAATCGTCGATCGGGTCCATGAACGGCGTGCCGAATGGCAGATCTGCGGGTAACAGCTGACGGCGGCGCAGGGCGTCGTCGAGGGTGCGTTGCTTGGCTTCCATGTCGCCGATCTGCCGGCCGACCAGTTGCAGTTTGGCCGACAGTTGCTGGACGCGTTCGGTGAAGGCGTCGCTGGAACGCTTCAACTCGTCCTGCGCCGCTTCCATCTGCGCCAGCTGTTCCAGCTTGTCGCCTTCCTCGGCGCTCAGGGTTTGCGCGCGGCGGAAATCTTCCAGCGCTTTCTGCGCATCCAGCACTTGCTGGTACAGCGCTTCGGTCTGGGTCTTGCTCGCGGCGCGGTCGGCGGCCACGGCTTGCTGGGTTTTCAGTTGTTTGAGTTCTTTGTCCAGACGCTCTTTCTGATCGCGCAATGCTGCGCGGTCAGCCAAGGCTTGCAGGGCCGGCGGTTCGATGTGCGAGATGTCGATGGACAGGCCCGGCACTTCGAAACGTTCGCCTTTGAAACCGTCGAGAATCAGTTCCATGGATTTGACCCACTGACCGTCCTCGTCCAGCGTAATACCGTGCTCACCCAGCGGCAGGCTGAACAGCGCGCTGTTGAACAGGCGCATCAGACGCTCGACGTCCTGTTGCGAGAACTCCTCGCGCAGACGGGCGTAGCTGTTGTTGTCGGCGTGATCGAGTTGCTGCTTGACCGACTTCAGGCGTTTTTCCAGATCCCGCAGACGCTCTTCCAGATCTTCGGCGCTGAACTGCCGCGACTGCGCCAGCGCACCGGCCAGTTCATCGTGCGCGTCCTTGGCGGCGAGCAGTTGCTGCTCAAGCACTTTGACGTCATCGACCAGCGCGAAGCGATGCTTGAGCACCGACAGCTCGCCGAGCCAGCGCTGGATGCCGGTGATTTCCCGCTCCAGGCGCATCAGCTCCTGAGTGCCGCCGCGCTGATCGTTTTGCAGCGCGTCCTGTTCGTTGCGGTAGTGCTCGGCCTGAATCGTCAGCTCTTCCTTGCGCGCACTGGCGTAGTCCGACCAAGTGCCGAGCAGGGAATCGAGCAGCGGCGAGATGCGGTGCAGTTTGCCGCGCAGGATATTGCGCTGGGTCACGCCTGCCGCAAGGGCTTCGACCAATGGGCCGGCAGTGACCAACGAGTTGTAGTCCTGCTCCATGCGTCGTACATCGCGGAACGCTTCTTCGCACGCGGCGATGTAGTCGACGCTGCCGGAACGCAGGCTGTGTTCGAACGCATCGAGGAACAATTGCTTGAGCTTGGCCGCGGTGATTTCGCGCATGTGCAGCAGGTTGATGAACAGTGCGCGGAAGGTCTTCAGGCTCTGCTCGCTGGTGGAGCGCAGCGGGATCAGCGTCAGGTCCAGCGGGATCGAGGTGTGACCGCCGACCAGCAAACGACGCAGCTCATCCGGTTTGAGTTCGTAGGCTTTCAGGCCTTCGCGCTCAAGGTTGGTGAACAATTCTTTCTGGCGCAGGCAGGTGTCGTTTTTCTGGTAATGGGCCAGATCCAGTTTGCCGGCGTAGGCAAAGAACTGGTGACCGAAACCACCGCCCGGGCCGCGACCGACCACGCCAATCACATGAGGGCCGTGGGGCAGGGACACTTCGACCAGGATGTAGCTGGTGTCCGACGCGAAGTAGAAGCGCCGGGATTGTTCCAGGCTGTACTTGCCGAAACTCATGTCCGACATGCGCGCCAGAATCGGGAACTGCAAGGCGTTGATCGAGGCGGATTTGCCGAGGTTGTTCGCGCCGTATACCGACAACGGTTCTTCCAGCGGGAACAGGCCGAGGCTGTAACCGGCGGTGTTCAAAAGGGCAAAGCGGCGAATGCCGTAGCGTTCCTTGCTCATGCGTCGGTTTCCTGTTCTTCGGCAATGGCGCGGGCCATGGCGTCTTCTTCGCTTTCTTCAGCGAAGTCGCTCAGATCGAGCGGGTCATCGGTTTCCAATAGTTTTTCGTCGCTGTCGTCATCGATCAGCACTGGCACCGGCAATGGCAACACACTGTGCAGACTGGCCGCCAGGTCGCGATCCTGCTGGACCGACAGGCAGACATCGAGGAAGCGGTGCATCGGTGGCAGAAAACGGTAGATGCCATTTTCTTCGCCGGCAAAACCGAGCTGAGTCATGCGGCGCATGATTTTTTCTTCGAGCTCTTCGACGGTCTGCACTTCGGCCTGGATGAACAAGTCGCGGTACTTTTCCAGCAACGATGGCAACTCGTCGCGGCCGAGGCTGCCGCCGTCGAGCACGGCGACCGGGTCACGGCCCTGATCGGCCAGATGCTCGACGAGAATGAAGGTGAACAGCGCCAGACGTTGCGCGGTCTTGTTCACCGCCGCAGCAGCGAGGTCCGGCACGAAGTAGTAGAAACCCCGGGTGTCGCAGACCAGTTCAAAGCCCAGCGCCTTGAACAGCGTGCGGTACTGGTCCTGGAAGTTCGACAGTTGCGCGTACAGCTCAGGGTCGCGGCGGCTGACGTGGTAGCCCTTGAACAGCTCGCGAAAAATCGGCGCCAGCTGGGACAGTTCGTTTAGATCAAGATGCATGTGGGGTGCTCGCAGAATCCTCGGCGGCGGTGTCGCGGGCCGAGAGCAGGGCGAAAGAGCGCAGGCTGACCTGGTGCTCGTGAGTGTGGTAATCGCGGCGTTCCAGACGCTCGCGTGTGAAGCGCTTTTCCCGCGACAGGCGCGAGAACCAATAAAGCAATTCGTCGGTGGCGCCGTCCGGTTCCTGCTCCAGCAGCCAGGTCATCAGGTCCGGCATCGGCAGGGCGTCTTCGCAGCGTTCGAGCATTTCCCGAACCGTGCGTGGCGCGCGCGGCGCTTCGCCTTTCTGCGTCTTGTGGGCCCTGGGGAAGCGTGCCGGTTTCGGCTCGAAACGCGCCAGGGCATAAACGTAGGCTTCGACCTGACTGGCACTGCCGAGGAAGGTGCTTTGCGGCCGAGTGAACATCGGCATCGCCGCTTGTGGCACCGCATCGATGCCTTTACGACGGATGGCCGATAAGGCCAGCGCTGCGCCACGGGTCACGGCGTTGTGCCGACGGGCTTCTTCACGTAGCGGCAGCAACAGCTCGCGGGCGTGACGCAGCGTCAGCTGGGCGCTGGTCTGCATTTCGAGGATGCGCGCGTGGGTGCGCAGCAGCATGTCGTCATCGACCAGATGGCCAAGGCGCTGCTGCTCGGTGAGCATCTTCAGCAGCACGTTCTCGACTTTGCGCACGCCTTGTTCGAAGGCGCCGTCGGCGTTCACCAGCTGAATCATCGGTTCGACGTATTCGTCCCAGGTCGCCAGTACTTCAGCGTAACGCTGGCGCAGGGGAATCTGCCGGTCGCTGGTCTTGGCCCGCTCGGCGACGGCCACCAGGGCCTGTTCGTCGTTGGCGAGTTTTTTCAATACGTCCCGTACGCGCATGTCGAGCAGGCGCAACTGGCGCGCCAGGTCGTGGCCGTCGCGGATGTCGAAGGCGTCCTGGATATAACCGGCCAGGCGCTCGAGATGGCGCAGATAGGCTTCGATCTCCAGGCACAGGCCCAGACGGTGCTCACGGCGCAGGTAAGCGAGAAAGTCGTGGATCTGCGCATTGAGCTCGAAACGGTTCGGGCTTTTCGCCACGGGAACCAGAATGTCGAGGCGGATCCACACATCCAGCAGGCTGGTGATGTCCTGCGGCGTACTGTCCAGTTGCTGGGCGGCCAACTGTGAACGCAATTCGTTGAGGCTCAAGGTGCCTTGGTCGAAGTGCTCGCACAGTGGCTCCAGAAGTGCCCAGTGTTCAGCGAGGGCGCGCAAGACGCGCTTGGGTTCGATCATCGGAATGGCCGGCTGGTTGGCGATTAAAAGTCGCGATTGTACTGCATCACGCCCGTTGCGATTCACTCTCGGGACGGACAGTTGGCTTTCTATCGATCAAGCGTGGGCGATCTTGAGCGAAGGGCGGTAGAATCACCGCACTTTAGTTATCCACAAGTGGCCGACCTTTGCTTATCGAGTCCCGTCGCCGCGCTTATTTGACCGCCATGCAGGTGGTCAACTGGCTGCCGCGCACCGAATTGCCCTTTGCTGCGCCCTCGCGTCCCGAACTGCTGGAGATGCCCGAGCCGTTGGTCGTCGCGCCGGTTGCTCCGGTTGCTCCGGTTGCGCCCGTGCCTGTGGCTGATTCGCCCGTGGAACCGCTGGTTAAACCGGCCGAACGGGTGAAAATCGAGGTGCCGCGGCCATCGCTAGCCAGCACGCGCACGAATGCCAAGGTTGAAGAAGAGGCCGCTCCGGTTGTGGCCAAGGCGCCAGTCGTACCGCCACCGCGTTTCGCCCTGCAATTGCTGCGGGCCGGGCGTTGCCTGCTGTTGGTGGAGTTACCCACAGGCGAATCGTTCCAGACCCGCGACCCCGCCTATCTGTTGCTCAAAGACATGTTGCGTGCCGCCGGTCTGCCGGACAGCCCGCAGATCGTCGGCGAGCCGGTGCGTTGGCCGCTGTTGTCTCGGGGCACCATGGATCAAGGCCCGGAAGCGGCTCGCGATTTCGTGCAAGGTTTTCTCTCGGCCCGGCTGGAAGACGCACCGTGTGTCTGCGTGTGGCTGATCGGCCTGCCAGCGGTGCGTTTCGCCGGTGAGGCGAACGCCGAATCCTTCAACCGTGAACTCCAGGTCGACGGCCTGGGCTCGGTCTGGGCCCTGCCGGGTCTGGAATTATTAATGGAAGAGCCACAGCGTAAGGCTGATGTCTGGCAAGCCATGCGTCGGCTGATGGCGCGCTGGAAAGAATCGAATGAGTGACGCTGTATCGTTCCGCCCGATGACCGAGGCGGACCTGGACGCTGTACTGAAAATCGAATACGCGGCTTACAGCCATCCCTGGACTCGCGGGATTTTTCTCGATGGGCTGGGTAAATATCAGATATGGCTGATGTTTGAAGGCCAACAGCAGGTCGGCCACGGGGTGGTGCAGATCATCCTTGATGAAGCGCATCTGCTGAACATCACCGTCAAACCGGAGAACCAGGGCCGTGGCCTGGGTTTGACGTTGCTGGAGCATTTGATGTCCCGGGCGTATGACGCCAAGGCGCGGGAGTGTTTTCTGGAAGTGCGCGACAGCAACCGTGGCGCGTTCAAGTTGTACGAGCGTTATGGGTTTAACGAGATTGGTCGTCGACGCGATTACTACCCGGCGGTGGGTGGGCGGGAAGATGCGGTGGTGATGGCCTGCACCCTGGTCGATTGAACACCGATCACCCGTAGGAGCTGCCGAAGGCTGCGATCTTTTGATCTTTCTGTGTCGCGACAATTCAAGATCAAAAGATCGTCCGAACGCGGCCCGAACCTTCGGCAGCTCCTACCGGGTAGATCCGGTCAATCAAAGGGAGCGACGGTGTTCCTCCGACAGATTGATCAACGATTACCGTCCATCGGATCCCGCCGCGCCAGTTCCTCTTCATCCAGCCCATTGCCCCCGCCGATGTCATCTTCATCGACAATGCTCAAATCCCAATCGGCCTGGCCGCCTTCACCCGCTTCGTGGGCATCCCTTGCGCCGTCTTCAAGGATCAGGTTTTCCGGGCTCATGTCGTCGTCGGTGGACTCATGGTCATCGGTCGAGGCTCCGGTCATGCCGGCTTCACGTACGCGTTTGCGAGGCATCAGGCGTTCACGCTCCGTTTGCGTCAGCTCGTCGCCGATTTTGGCGCTGGGTTCTTCCTCGTCGAAGTCCAGCTCATGCATCGAACCCATGCGGTCTTCGTTGTCATCGATGGGCTCGGGTTGCACCGCATCGTACGGACGTCGTGATTCAGTCATGGCAATTCCTCATACTGTAGGCCTTACTAGGGTGGACCCCCTGGGCTGCTGAGAATTCCTCCGGCATGGAAAACCGGGTTTCTGCATCTGGCGCGTGACCCCGACAGATGGTTGTCTGTCATAGAAGCGCATCATTCTCGAGGCTTCATTGCATGAACGAATTACAAGATCTGATTGATAACAACGAGCGCTGGGCTGACGCGATCACCAAAGAAGATCCTGATTTCTTCGCCAAGCTGGCCCGTCAGCAAACCCCGGAATACCTGTGGATCGGTTGCTCCGACGCCCGGGTGCCGGCGAACGAGATCGTCGGCATGCTGCCCGGCGATCTGTTTGTACACCGCAACGTGGCCAACGTGGTGCTGCATACCGACCTCAACTGCCTGTCAGTGATTCAGTACGCGGTCGACGTGCTGAAGGTCAAACACATCCTCGTTACCGGCCACTATGGCTGCGGCGGCGTGCGCGCCTCGATGCAGGACCGTCAGCTGGGCCTGATCGACGGCTGGCTGCGTTCGATTCGCGATCTCTATTATGAAAAACGCGAAGAACTCGCCAAGTTGCCCACCGAAGAAGAGCGGGTCGACCGCCTCTGCGAATACAACGTGATCCAGCAAGTGGCCAACGTCGGGCACACCAGCATTGTGCAAAACGCCTGGCACCGCGGGCAGAGCCTGTCTGTTCACGGCTGCATTTATGGCATCAAGGACGGTCGCTGGAAAAGCCTGAACGCCACCATCAGCGGTTTCGAGCAATTGCCGCCGCAATACCGTCTGCGTCCGGTCGAGGCGTTGTAACGCCCTTCAGCAGAGACTTCGCCGGCGCCAGTGCTGCAGAAACAACTGGCCGTCGGCGTTCGGCGGTTCATCGTAGCCGGTGATCCAGCCTCGGCAGTCGAACGAGCCGCACTGGCAGGCGAACTGACGCAAGAGTTTGTCTTCGGTGGAAGCGTAGTCCATCGTCAGTCGGTCGCCTTTTTTGATGTCCTTCAGCGCCCACAACCACAGCTCGCTCATGTCGAGAAATACGTTTGGGTCGCAGGAGTGTCGCAGCAGCCCGCAGAAGCGCGGGTCGTAGACATGGATGCCACGGGCCAATTGCCGGGTATGCCGACACCGATAAGGCAGCAGATGCCCCGACGCCCGACAAATTCGGCTGATGCGTGGAAAATCCCGAAGTACTGCGACGGCTGCCGCCGATCCGTTGGTGTTGTCGATAATCTCGAAGTCGGCCCTGGAGGGGAATCCAAGGCGAACGGGCAGCTCCGCAAATGGATAAATCCCGTCGGGAGGTTGTGCAAGCGTCTCGTGCAGGGCCTGGGTTTTCATAACGATCCTTGTCGGCTGGGTGCTGCGACCTCCATCAGCTGACGATCCTGTCAGCTCTGCAACACATGGGTACGACTCAAGCCTCTCGCAAATGAAACGGCGGGTCTACTGTCAGTTATGACAGTAGACCCGCCGTTCATCGCTTTACAGAGCAGGGACAGGGATCGCCGTCGCGGGTACCGGAGCTTTCAGCTGTTTGAGCTGAGATTTGATCGGTGCCGTCGCGCACTTGGCCACGGCTTTTTCGGGCGTCAGGTTGCGGATCGAGGTATAGAACAGCTCGCAGGTTTTATCTGCCTGGGCCACTTGCCAGGTCTGGGTGCAGCTTCTCAGTTCAATGTCGGGATTACTGTCCGGTTGGCGGCCCATGGCGGCCTGCCAGCACGCAGCACTCAAATCCTGACCCATGACTTTAAGGCCCGCGGCATCGGCCTTGGCCTGGGCATCGCTGCCGGTATAGCTTTGCGGGTCGGCGGCGTACCAAATGTAGCTTGGGTGGTTGGAACCCAGCACTGGCACTTTCACCCCGTCGCTCGGGCTGATGCTGACCAGGCCCAGCACGTTCACGGTCGGCCCGTATTGCTGCTTGATCCAGTTACGCACTGGCGCGCCGAAGGCGACCATCGGTAACGCCGCACCACTGGCGTTCTGGCTGAGTTGCTTGACCATCGTGGTCTGGTAGTCCTTGAAGTAGTCGTAGACGCCTTCCAGATCTTTGCCAGCGTTGGACGGTGCGGCAATCGGTGCGATGTCGATGATGGTCTGGTAGCCCGGCGTCTGGTCGGCCGGGATTCCATTGACAGTCAGCAGTGTGGCCCAGCGATCGGTGGTGGCGGATCGCAGGTAATCCTGAGCCTGGGTCAACGAATAGTCGGGTGGGAAGTGCAACAGTTCAACGCTTTTGCGGTTTTCCAGGGCCATGCCCAGTGGCAGGAACAGATACCAGCTGTAAGCCCACTTGCCATCGGCATTCAGCTTGCTGGCGCCGGTATAGGCCAGATCACCGGCATCGAGCAACGCCGCCAGCGGTTTTTCATAGCCACGGGGTACGCCGCTGATTTCGGCATAGAGCTGATTGTTATCGGTTTTGACCAACACTTTCGCCGCGCTGTAACCATCGCGCTGCACGCTTTGGGTCAGGTAATGCTCGACCGTTTGTTCCAGCGTCCAGTTGCGAAAGCAGATCACGTTGCAGTTGTTGGGGTAAGCGAACAGGCGGGTGACGCGTTCGGTACTGCCCAGCTTCAGGTCGACATCGGCATGGGCGGCGGCACTCAGGGTGAGGGCCGCGAGGGTGAATCCTGCGAATTTGAACATGCTCAGATCCTTTTCAGCGTGGTCCCGTTGATTGGGGTACGCGCCATACTGGATCAGCGGCGTTACACAGAACAGTGTCTGCGTGTAGTTTTTTTGCGTAGAGCCTGCGGTGTGTATGCCAGCAACGCTCGGTTATGGAGTCCGGCCCGGGCTTGATGTCTATGGGCCGGACGGTGGTTGAAGCGTTACAACAGCTTTAGTGCCAGATGAGTACCGGCGCGCAAGTACTCGACCTGTGCAAATACGGCATCCTTGACGATGGCCTCTCCTGTGTCGGTCAGTTTGGCTTTTTTGGCATCAATGATGGACGTTTGCGTTAATTGCATGACCACATCCATCGCTTTTTGAAGGGCGGTCAAATTGTTGTGCTGGCCGAACTCGCGGACGACAGCGTCCATACGGCGATCTGCATCATCACGCAGCTTTTTATATTCAACGACTGAAACCCTACCGTCCTGGTAAATCTCGTTAATCATCTCTTCCAGCGTTTTCGATATTAAAGACATGTGTTTGTTCATCCTTGGTCAGTGCTGTCTTGCTTTAAAAAGTGTGTGAGCTGTCGGAGTTTACTCAGCGATTTATAGGTTGGAGATAAGAACTCTCCGGGTTTCATGTCAGGCGCAATCGAGCCTGTTTGTAGGATAAATCTAGGCGTTTGTTTCATGCTCAAGCAGGGTGAACTGATTGCACCTGCCCGCAGCAGGTGCAATCACTTACGTGTTACGGCATGACCGGTGCCGTATACGTCAGCGTCGTCCCCAGCGCCCACAGCAGAAACAGCACCAGCGGCGTGTGCACCAGCAGTTGCACGAACGAAAACCCGATCAAGTCCCGCGCCTTCAACCCGAGCACACCCAGCAGCGGCAGCATGTAGAACGGGTTGATCAGGTTCGGCAGGGCTTCGGCGGCGTTGTAGATCTGCACGGCCCAGCCCAGGTGGTAGTTCAGGTCGGTGGCCACTTGCATGACGTACGGCGCTTCGATGATCCATTTACCCCCGCCGGACGGGATGAAGAAACCGAGGATCGCCGAGTACACGCCCATCAGCAGCGCGTAGGTGTCGTGGGACGCGATTTGTACGAAAAAGGTCGAGATGTGGTGAGCCAACGTCTGAGCGTCAGTCCCTTTGACGGTGGTCATCAGCGCCGCGATCGAGCCGTACAGCGGGAACTGAATCAGTACGCCCGTGGTGGTCGGCACCGCACGGCTCACCGCGTCAAGGAAGCTGCGCGGGCGCCAGTGCAGCAGGGCACCGAGCATGATGAACAGGAAGTTGTAGGTGTTCAGCCCGGAAATCGCGCTGATCGCCGGTTTGGTCGAAAACTCGTGGAACAGCCATCCGGCTGCCAGCAGCACCAGCAAAATCGTCAGCAGCGGACTGTGTTCCAGCCATTCGCCGGGGCGCGTGCGCGGTTGCAACGGCGGCAGGTTGAAGCTCGGATCGATGCCGCAGGCTTTGGCATCACGGGCCGAGTTCGGGCCGGGTGCAGTGGCGTAGGCAATGATCAGTGAGATCACGATCAGCGCCAGCAACATCACACCGGACTGCCAGAGAAAGATCGTTTGCGTGAAAGGAATCACCCCGGTGATCGACAGAATCGATGGCGGCAGGCTGGCCGGGTTGGCCTGCAATTGCGCGGCGGACGAGGACAGGCCCAAGGCCCATACCGCGCCGAGACCCAGATAGGCGGCAGCACCGGCAGCGCGGTAGTCCATTTTCAGATCGGTACGGCGGGCGAGGGCGCGCACCAGCAAACCGCCAAACACCAGCGACAGCCCCCAGTTCAGCAGTGAAGCGACCATGGAGATCAACGCAACCCAGGCCACGGCCGAGCGGCCGTTTTTCGGGATTCGCGCCAGCCGGTCGATCAGTTTCACCGCCGGTGGCGAACTGGCAACCACATAACCGCCGATCACCACGAAAGCCATCTGCATGGTGAACGGGATCAGGCTCCAGAAGCCGTCACCGAAGGCCATGGCGGCGTCGGTGGGTTTGGCGCCCATGAACAGGGTGGCCACGGCGACGATAATCACCGCCAGTGCGGCAAACACCCAGGAGTCAGGGAACCAGCGTTCGGCAAAACTTGAGCAGCGCAGGGCAAAGCGGGCAGAGCGGGTATCTTCGATATCAGCGGCCACGGGTGTACCTCGAATTTTTATGTTTGTTGTGGTCTTCAGGACCGCAAAGGCCCGTCTAGACAGGTGCCAACAGTAAAACAATCGGTTCTATTTTGTGACGAAGTTTTACGCGTCTAGGACTTTGGTCTAACGGGTTGTCCGTTGGCGCGTTTGCGTAGACCATGGGCGCCTTGGTTTTTTGCCTATGCCAGAGTGCTTTTCATGACTGCTAACACCCACTCGCGCCCGGTGCCGTTCACCCGCTCGGATTACAAGACCCTCGGCCTTGCGGCCCTTGGCGGCGCGCTGGAAATCTACGATTTCATCATTTTCGTATTTTTCGCCCTGACCCTCAGCCAGCTGTTCTTCCCACCGGAAATGCCCGAGTGGCTGCGACTGCTGCAAAGCTTCGGGATCTTCGCTACCGGTTATCTGGCGCGGCCGTTGGGCGGGATTCTGATGGCGCATTTCGCCGATCGACTGGGCCGCAAGAAGGTCTTCAGCCTGAGCATCCTGATGATGGCGCTGCCCTGTCTGCTGATCGGCATCATGCCGACCTATGCGCAGATCGGTTATTTCGCACCGTTGCTGCTGTTGGCCCTGCGAATCCTCCAGGGCGCGGCGGTGGGCGGCGAAGTGCCGAGCGCCTGGGTGTTCGTCGCCGAGCATGCACCCGTCGGGCATCGCGGTTATGCCCTCGGTTTCCTGCAGGCCGGGCTGACGTTTGGTTACCTGATCGGCGCCCTGACGGCGACGTTTCTGGCACAGGCGTTCACCCCGGCAGAAATCCTTGATTACGCCTGGCGTTACCCATTCCTGCTGGGCGGCGTGTTCGGCGTTATCGGCGTCTGGCTACGCCGCTGGCTCAGCGAAACCCCGGTGTTCATGGCCATGCAGGCGCAACGTGATGCGGCCGTCGAACTGCCGCTGCGCACGGTCTTGCGTGAACATCGTCTGGCCATGCTGCCGGCAATGATCCTCACCTGCGTACTGACCTCGGCGGTGGTGGTGTTCGTGGTGATCACCCCGACCATGATGCAGAAAACCTTCGGTATGACCGCTAGCCACACCTTCGCCCTGAGTGCCTTGGGCATTGTTTTTCTGAATATCGGCTGTGTACTCGCCGGGCTGCTGGTCGACCGCATTGGCGCCTGGCGCACGGTGATGCTCTATAGCCTGCTGCTGCCACTGGGCATCGGCGTGCTCTATTCCTGCCTGATCATTGGCGGCAACTGGATCGGTCTGGCGTACGCGGTGGCCGGCCTTGGTTGCGGGGTGGTCGGTGCGGTGCCGTCGGTGATGGTCAGCCTGTTCCCGGCGCGGATTCGTGTCTCGGGGATTTCCTTCACCTACAACATTGCCTACGCCGTCTGGGCGAGTATCACACCGTTGTTGCTGATCGGTCTGATGCCGTGGAGCCCATGGATCTGCGTGATCTTCTGCGCGGTGATGGGGGCTGTGGGGATCGGCAGCGCGGCGTATTTCGGCGCACGCATGTCTAATGTCGGGAGCCGCAGCGTGGCTCCCTGCGTTTAGCGACTGGCAGCGGGTTCTTGCAATGCAAAGGAGCAGCACAATGCAATTGGTACCCATCCTTGAAGTATCCCGTCAGCATCAGTCGCGTGTGCGGGATTTGCGCAATCAGCCTGATGTTCGCCAATACATGTACACCGATCATGAGATATCCGAGGCCGAGCACACTGCCTGGCTCGGCTCATTAACGGACAATCCGCGTCAATCCGTGTTCGTACTCATGCTCGACGGCACAGTCCGTGGCGTGGTGTCGCTAAACGCGATCAGCACGTTGCACAAAACGGCTGACTGGGCTTTTTATCTCGACAGTGAACTGCAAGGACAAGGGCTGGGCAGTCGGTTGGAGTTCTGGCTTCTGGACCATGCGTTCGGCGTGGCCGGTCTGGAAAAGCTCAACTGTGAGGTGCTGCAGAGCAACCCGGCGGTGATCAGGCTGCATCAGAAGTTCGGCTTTTCCATTGAGGGAGTGCGACGCCAGAACATTATCAAGGACAGCGTCAGAGTCGATGTGGTGATGCTGGGCATTACTCGACAGGAATGGGCGGCGCGACGGCCGAAGATGGAAAACGTGATGGCACGGCTGAACCGTGTCAGCTGATCAGGAGGTCACACCGCAACTATTTTTGTAGGACAACCCTGAAACACTCTTCAGAAAATATCCCCAAGGCCGATGGTTAGGCTGCATGCCGCTTTCTATCCCTGTCCATCGGTGTATCCCCATGTTCAACAAACGCTTGAAGCAGGAGCTGTCGGCTCTTCGCGAAGAACTCTCCAGCCTCCAGCAAGTGAAGGAAAGTCTGGAAAGCGAGATGCTGGTCCTGACCCTCGATGTCGACGGGCGGATTCAATCGGTCAACCAGAACTTCATCGGCGAGATGCTCTACAAGAGCAGCGACCTGATAGGGCGACACATCGAAGACATCGTCCCGGCCCATGTGAAGTCGGACGAATTCCACCAGCGCTTCAAGGTCGCGTTGACCCGTGGCGAGCACTTTGCCGGCACGGTGCGTTTGTTGCGCGGCAATGGTCAGGAAGCCTGGCTGCGCTCGATCGTGCAGCCGGTTCGGTCCGCGGACGGCCGGATCAAACACTTCTCGATTTATTCCAGCGACCTGACCCGCACCATCGAGGCGTCTCGTGAACATGAGAACCTGATCGGCGCCCTCGTGCGCTCCACAGCAGTGATCGAGTTTGACCTCAATGGCAACGTGCTGGCGGCCAACGACCGGTTCCTCAGCGGCATGGGTTACAGCCTGGCGCAGATCAAGGGTAAACATCACCGCACCTTTTGCGAACCGGAGGAATACAACAGCACCGCGTACCAGGACTTCTGGCGCCGTTTGAATGCAGGGGAGTTCGTCGCCGCCCGTTTCAAGCGCATCGACAGCCACGGTCGCGTGGTCTGGCTGGAGGCTTCCTACAACCCGGTGGTCGATGCCAACAACAAGCTCTACAAAGTGGTGAAGTTCGCCACGGTGATTACCGATCAAGTCAACCAGGAACAAGCCGTCGCCGAAGCGGCCAACATTGCCTACAGCACCTCGCAGCAAACCGACAGCAGCGCGCAGCGCGGTAACGCCGTGGTGACTCAGGCGGTCAACGTGATGCGGAACCTTGCCACGCACATGCAGACCGCCGGTGAAGGCATCGAAGCGCTGAACGAGCAGTCGCTGGTGATCGGCACCATCGTCAAAACCATCAGCGGGATTGCCGAACAGACCAACCTGCTGGCGCTCAACGCGGCCATCGAAGCGGCTCGGGCCGGGGAACAGGGGCGTGGTTTCGCGGTGGTGGCGGATGAGGTCCGGCAATTGGCTTCGCGCACCAGCCAGGCAACCGATGAGATTGTCGGCGTAGTGCGTCAGAACCAGGACATGGCGCGCAACGCCGTGGCGCTGATGACCGAGGGCAAACTCCAGGCTGAACAGGGGCTGGCGCTGGCGGCAGAGGCGGGGACGGTGATTGTCGAGATTCAGGACGGTGCACAGAAAGTGGTGAACGCGGTCGGGCAGTTTGCCAATCAGTTGACGACTTGATGCCTGCCATCGCGGTGTAAATCGCTACAATCGGCGTTTTCCCCAGGAGCAGCCATCATGAGCGTTTCTCACCGCCGTTCGGTCCCCTTGGCCAAGGCGTATCGTCTGCTCAATCACGGCCCGACCGTGCTGGTCAGCGCGGCCCATGACGGCCAGCGCAACATCATGGCGGCGGCCTGGGCCATGCCGCTGGATTTCGAGCCGCCGAAAATTGCCGTGGTGCTGGACAAGTCCACCTGGACACGTCAATTGCTGGAGGCTTCGGGCACGTTTGTGCTGAATGTTCCCTGCGCCGCTCAGGCCGATATCGTCCAGACCGTGGGTTCGACGTCCGGCCTGGAATTGACCCGGGACCAAGGCCGGGACAAGTTCCAGGTCTATGGCTTGGCGACCTTCAGCGCTGAGTTGATCGATGCGCCGATGCTCGAAGGCTGCGTCGCCTGGCTGGAATGCCGACTGCTGCCGGAGCCCGGCAATCACCAGCAGTACGATCTGTTTCTGGCCGAAGTGATTGCCGCCCAGGCAGACGAGCGCGTGTTCAGTGACGGTCGCTGGCACTTCGAAGGGCAAGACGCGTTGCGCACCTTGCACCATGTGGCTGGCGGGCATTTCCTGAAAATCGGCGATCCAGTGGACGGCAAAACCTTGCAGCCATAAGCAGCCGGCCTTTCACACCCAGACGTCATTCTGCGCCGTGCGCTCGCCACCTTCGTTACCCGTGTTCAGCACACCCTTGGGTTCGATCAGCAGGAGTTTCACTTCCTGCTCGGCGAACGGTTTGTGCTCGACACCTTTTGACACCACATACATTTCGCCGGCGTTCACCAGCACGTGACCATCGCGAAAGTCGATGCGCAGTTGCCCTTCGAGGACGATGAAGGTTTCGTCGGTATCAAGGTGATCGTGCCAGATGAAATCCCCCAGCAGCTTCACCACCTTGAACTGGTAGTCGTTCATTTCGGCGATGACCCTAGGCGTCCAGTACGGGTCGATCCTGGCGATTTTTTCAGCGAAGTTCAGGCTTTCGTAAGCTTTCATGAAGCAGCTCTCGTGGTTGATCGTAAACCCACGATAGCCCGCGCATCGACGTGCTTCTTGAACGATTGTGCGCGGCTCAGCGGCGGTGCATTTTCATCCAGCGGGCTGGCGACAGGCCGTAGGTTTTGCTGAACTGCCGGGTCATGTGGCTCTGATCGGTGAAGCCGGCGATCAGCGCGGCGCTGACCAATGTCTGGCCCTGAATCAGCAGCGAGCGGACCAGGTCGAGGCGGCGCATGGTCAGGTATCGATAAGGGCTGGTGCCGAACAACAGGCGAAAATCCCGCGACAGACTCCAGCGATCGCGGCCGCTGTGTTGCGCCAGTTCTTCCAGTGTCACGGTGCGATCCAGCGCGCTGTGGATAAATTCCCGCGCGCGTTCGGCGGCCACGTAGTCGAAGCTCTGGCGGGTAGCAGGCACTCCGGAAACGCTGTTCAAGGCTTGGGCCAGGTCGAACAGCGCATCCTGTTCTTCGAGAGACTCGAGGGGGCAATCGAGGCTTCGCAGCAGCACGGCGGTGGCGGCGAACAAGCGTGGATCGGCTGACAGGCCGGTCTTGATAAACGGCAACGGCTGGCCGCCGAGCATCTGTTGGATCAGCGCCGGTTCGATGTACATCATTCGGTACTGGAACCCGGTCTCGGTGCCGGCTTCGCCATCGTGAACTTCGTCCGGGTGCAGCACCATGGTCCCGCCCGGCAGACTGTGGCGCCAGCCACCGCGGTACTGAAAACTCTGCACACCGGCCATTGTGTGGCCGATGGCGTAGGTGTCGTGGCGGTGAAGGTCGTAGCCGTGGCCTGCAAAAAACGCCTCGAAACGCTGAAGCCCGCCGACGTCGGGCGCGCGGTGGAACCAGTCGATGGGGGGCGTGTGCTTGGCCATGGTGTTGTTGCCTTGAACTCGATGCTGAACACGTTACCCCACGGAGCAACCGCCTGTCTGCTGCCGTTCGAATCACCCTGCTGGTAGAAAATCCGGGACTAATGTTGCAAGGTGTTGAATGTTTTTTAAGCCACGAAGGCGCCCCACATTATGGAAATGTCCCACCTGAGTTACGCCGCTCCGTTGTTGTCGTTGGCGCTGTTGTGGACGGTTGCGGTGGTGACGCCGGGGCCGAACTTCTTCAATACCGCGCAATTGGCTGCCAGTTGCTCCCGGCGCCACGGTGTCGTCGCCGCACTGGGCGTGGCTACGGGCACGGTGCTTTGGGGATTGGCGGGTGGCCTGGGCATCAAGTCGCTGTTCAGCGCTGCGCCGACGCTCTATCTGAGCTTCAAGATTGCCGGCGGTTGTTACCTGATTTATCTGGGGTTGAAGCAGTTCAAGCGCAAACCACCGAGTGTGCCGGGCGATAGCCACTCGCTGAATGGCGCAGGTCGCACGCTGCTATCGGCGTATGGCCGGGGCTTTGTCGGCAACATGACCAATCCCAAGGCTGCGCTATTCGTTGCAACGATTTTCGCCACGGCCATGCCGGCCTCGCCGCCACCGATGCTGCTAGCGCTGGCCGTGCTGACCATGGCGACCTTGTCATTCAGTTGGTATTGCAGCGTGGCACTGCTGTTTGCCAGCCGGCGGGTCGCGGGTGCTTATGATCGTTCGCGTAAATGGCTGGATCGCTTCGCCGGCAGTTGCTACCTACTGTTCGGCGCACATCTGGTGGCCAATCGTTGAGGAGTTCTGAATGAGCAAACTGCGGGTAGGCATTATTTTTGGCGGTCGTTCGGCTGAACACGAAGTGTCGCTGCAATCGGCGAAAAACATCGTCGATGCGCTGGATCGTTCGCGCTTCGAGCCGGTGCTGATCGGCATCGACAAGCAAGGCCACTGGCACCTTAACGACCCTTCAAACTTTCTGCTCAATCAGGAAAATCCGGCGCTGATTGCCCTCAACCAGTCCAACCGCGAGCTGGCCGTCGTACCGGGCAAGGCCAGTCAGCAATTGGTGGAAACCTCCAGTCAGGAACTGCTGGGTCACGTCGATGTGATCTTCCCGATTGTCCACGGCACCCTGGGCGAAGACGGTTGCCTGCAGGGTTTGCTGCGCATGGCCGATCTGCCGTTTGTCGGTTCCGATGTGCTCGGTTCGGCCGTCTGCATGGACAAGGACATCAGCAAGCGACTGCTGCGTGACGCCGGGTTGGCGGTCACGCCGTTCGTCACCCTGACCCGCGCCACCGCGGCGCGCACCGGGTTCGCCGAGGTGCAAGGCAAACTCGGCCTGCCGCTGTTCGTCAAACCGGCGAACCAGGGCTCTTCCGTGGGCGTCAGCAAGGTGAATGACGAAGCCGAGTACGCGGCAGCAATAGAACTGGCCCTGAGTTTCGATGAGAAAGTCCTGGTCGAGTCCGCCGTCCGTGGCCGCGAGATTGAATGCGCCGTGCTCGGCAACGAAGACGCCATCGCCAGCGGTTGTGGCGAGATCGTGGTGCGCAGCGGGTTCTATTCCTACGACAGCAAATACATCGACGATCAAGCGGCGCAAGTCGTGGTGCCGGCTAACATCAGCCTCGAGGCCAGTGAACGCATCCGTGCCCTGGCCGTCGAGGCGTTTCAGGTGCTGGGCTGTTCCGGGCTGGCGCGGGTCGACGTGTTCCTGACCGAGAGTGGCGAAGTGCTGATCAATGAGATCAACTCGTTACCCGGCTTCACCCGCATCAGCATGTACCCCAAGTTATGGCAGGCCACCGGTATGACTTACAGCGAGCTGGTCAGCCGTTTGATCGAGCTGGCGCTGGAGAAGCATCAGGCGCGACGGGCGCTGAAGATCTCTCGCTAGGCTGAATACAACAATAATTATTCGAGGAGGCACGTCATGAAAGTCAGCGCACGTAACGTATTCAAAGGCACCATCAGTCAATTGCAGCCCGGCGCGGTCAACGCCGAAGTCTCACTGAAACTGTCAGGCGGCAATGAACTAGTGGCCGTGGTGACCATGGAAAGCGTGAAGAACCTCGGCCTGGCGGTCGGCAAGGAAGCGGTCGCGCTGGTGAAGGCGCCGTGGGTCATGTTGATGACCGAATCCAGCGACATTCGCCTGTCGGCGCGCAACTGCCTGGAAGGTAAAGTCACCAGTGTCATCGATGGCGCCGTGAACTCCGAAGTGGTCATCCAGCTCGACGGCGGCACCGAAGTCTATTCGATCGTGACACGCCAGGCTGTGGCAGAACTGGGCCTGGCGCCGGGTGTGAGCGCGACGGCGGTGATCAAGGCGTCGCATATCATTTTGGGTGTGCCGGCTTGATTTCAGAAGTCGACTGACACCTGATCAAGCCTGCTTTATCGGCTTGATCAGGCTTTGCGCGGGTATCCCGAACAAATCGTGAAGTTTCCAGATCATCGGAAGCGTCAACGCACGTTTGCCATTGAGCACTTCATACACTCGGTTTGTGCGGCCAATGGCGGGTGCGAGGTCAGCAGCAGACAGACCGGACTGCTCCATACGAAACTTGATTGCATCGATCGGATTGGGCAGATCCACCGGAAACTGCTTCGATTCATAGGTTTCAATAAGCGTGATCATAATGTCGAAGTAATCACCCTCAGGGGTGCCAGGCTCTGGCTCGTTGTCGAACAGCGCTGACACGTTCTTGAGGGCTGCACGATAGTCCTCGTCAGTGTGAATGGGGCGAATGTTCATGGGTTACTCCATCTCGACGGTATCAGCGTCGATTGCGTCGTACTGTTTGTGAGTGCCGACTCTATCCAAGAAGCAGTCATTTGCGGGTAGGAAAAGGCTGCGTGAAGTGGCTGATCAGGATTTGTCAGATGTAAAAAAGGGCCTACCTCCCGGTAAGCCCTTTCTCATTCCCACGTACGACTCAATCCCCCAACGCACGACTCAATCCCCCAACGCCGCCCCCTCACGTCGCGGATCGGCCCCGCCCGCCAACGACGTTTTCCCCTGCGCATCCTTCACCCGGACAATCGCCTGGGTCCCGCTGGTCATGTCGATCTCGTTCACGCTGTGTCCTTTGTCTTTCAGCGCCTGAATCATTGTCGGGCTGAACTGCCCCTGTTCCAGTTCGGTCGGGCCGTTGCGGCTGCCGAAGTTGGGCAGGTTGATGGCGGCTTGTGGGTCGAGGTTCCAGTCGAGCAGGCCGATGGTGGATTTGGCGACGTATTCGATGATCTGCGAGCCGCCGGGGGAGCCGATGGTGGCGAGGAATTCGCCGCTCTGGCGGTCGAAGATCAGGGTCGGTGCCATGGACGAGCGTGGGCGTTTGCCGGGTTCGACGCGGTTGGCAACTTTCTGGCCATTCTCTTCGGGGATGAACGAGAAGTCGGTCATCTGGTTGTTCAGCAGGAAACCCTGAACCATCAGGTGCGAGCCAAACGCGGATTCCACGGTGGTGGTCATGGACACGGCGCCGCCTAGGTCATCCACCGCCACCACTTGCGAGGTGGAGATGCGCAGCGGCGAGCGGTCCGGTGCGTAGGCGACCTGAATACCCGGCGGGGTGCCAGGTTTGGCCGTGCCCATGCTGCGATCGCCGATCAGGGCGGCGCGGTCGGCCAGATAGGCAGGGTCAACCAGACCTTTGACGGGGACGGGCACGAAGTCTGCGTCGGCCACGTACTGCGCGCGGTCGGCGTAGGCCAAGCGTTCGGCTTCGGAGATCAGGTGCACGGCTTCAGGCGACGGCTCAACGCCCGCAGGTTGGCTGTTCTTGATCGGTTTGAGTGGCGCCAGGGCAAAACGTGGATCGCGGGTTTCCAGGGCCTGCAAGGTGCCGAGGATCTGCGCCACGGCGATCCCGCCTGACGACGGTGGCGGCATGCCGCAGACCTGCCAGCGTTTGTAGTCGGTGCACAGCGGCGCGCGCTCCTTGGCGCTGTAGCCTTTGAGGTCGTTCAGCGACAGGCTGCCGGGGTTGGCGTGGCCCTGAACCTTGGCGACGATCTCTTGTGCGACGGGGCCTTTGTACAACGCATCCGGTCCTTCCTTGGCGATGCGTTTGAACACGGTGGCCAGCGCCGGGTTTTTCAGTTGCGTGCCTGCGGCTTTCGGGCTGCCATCGGCATTCAGGAAGTAGGCGGCCATGTCCGGCGAGCGTCGAATGGACGAGTCCGAGGCGATCAACTGGTGAAGGCGTGGCGAGATGGCGAAGCCTTGCTCCGCGAGTTTGATCGCCGGTTCGAACAGCTGCGCCCACGGCAGACGACCGTGTTTCTGATGGGCCAATTCAAGCGCTCGTAACACGCCCGGTGTCCCCACCGAACGACCGCCAATCTGCGCCTGGGTGAACGGCATCGGTTTGCCGTCGGCTTGCAGGAACAGCTTCTCGGTGGCGCCGGCCGGAGCGGTTTCGCGACCGTCATAAGTGCGTACCGCCTTGCCATCCCACAGCACGATCAACGCACCACCGCCAATGCCCGAGGATTGCGGCTCGACCAGGGTCAGCACGGCCTGCATCGCAATCGCGGCATCGATTGCTGAACCGCCCTGGCGCAACATCTCCCGCCCGGCCTCGGCCGCCAGCGGATTGGCCGCGGCCGCCATGTGTTTTGAGGCGTGTTGGGTTTGCAGGTCAGTGCGATAACCTGACGCGACTTCCGGTGCAACAGGTAACGTCGAAGAGGTCGGGGCACTACAGGCTGCGAGGGTTAAAGCGGCAGCGATCAGCGAAAAGGCTGACAGGCGATAGCTGCTCAAGTGGAAGGCTGATAACACGTGGGGGGCACTCCGTCCGTGGGAAAGATCAGGGGACTTTATCGGCCGAAAGGAAGTGACGCAAACCAAGGCCTACAGCAAAGATGTTTTTGCCCTTCATGACTCCACGAATTTTCTGTAGGGTCGAGGGCAACAGACTGGCCAGAAGATCAACAAGAGGCAGACATGCAGACCGAGTTCCCCACCCAGCCAAGTTACCGTACCCAGCGTGATCAATTCCTGGCCGTCGCGACCGCAGCCGGCGCGACGTTGACCGAGTACCCGCATCCGCTCAAAGGGCCGTTCGGTGAGCCGTTGAGCACCGATGTGGCCGTGCTGGGTGATCCGGGCGCCAAGCGTTTGCTGATTGCGCTGAGTGGCACTCATGGCGTCGAAGGCTTCTACGGTTCGGGATGTCAGATCAAATGGTTGCAGGAGTTGGGCAAGCGATCGCTGCCGGCCGATGTCGCGGTGGTGATGATCCACCTGATTAATCCGTGGGGCACTGCGTGGCTGCGTCGGGTCAACGAAGACAACATCGACCTGAACCGCAATCACCTGAACTTCGACCATGCATTGCCAGATAATCGGGCCTACGCAGCGCTGCATGAAATCTATGCCAGCACGCAGTTGCACGGCCCGGAGCGTGATCGCGCTGATGCGTTGCTCGATGCGCAGATCGCCGAGCACGGCTGGCCAGCGGTGATGTCGATTGTCGAGGGTGGCCAGCACCGTCATCCCGATGGTTTGTTTTACGGCGGACTGGCGCCGAGTTGGTCGAATCGCACGTTGCATCAGATCATTCAAAAACATGTTTCCCATGCCGAAGTGGCCATGTGTTTCGACTTGCACACCGGCGCCGGGGAGTACGGTCATCCGATGTTGCTGACCATCACCGAGGCGGCGTATCCAGCGCTTGCAGATGCGCAGGCCATTTATGGTCCTTGGCTCTACACCTTGCACACGGGCGCCGACACGCTGAGCGAAACCGGGGTTGCAGCCACCGCCACCGGCTACACCTCGCAAGCGTTGATCAACGCGCTGCCGCACGTGCGGATGATGCCCTTTGTGATCGAGTGCGGGACGTATCCTGGCGCCGAGGTTCATCGTCATCTGCGCGATGATCACTGGCTGCATCTGCACGGCAATCCGAGTGATGCAGTGGGGCGCGGGATCAAACTGAATCTGGTTGAGCAGTTCTATCCCGCCGACAGTGACTGGCAGGCGATGGTCTGGCTGCGCACCTGGCAGATTTGGGAGCGGGCGTTGTCAGCGTTGCCGGCAATTCGTTCCTGACGTGGTTTACGCGGACGTGGCCTCTCGTTGCCCGAACTCATGCGGTTCAAATCTTCCTGCAACCGCAGCATGCTTTCTTCGCCGACGCGGATGAAGCCGCTGCGGGGCTGATCCAGGTCGAGGATGACGGTGAAGACCATGGCAATCAGGATCGCGAAGACGGCCGTCGAACCGTGCCGTCGACGGTGGCCCAGGCCATAGCTGTAAGCGATGAAACCCAACGCACCGATGGCCACGACGAACAGCAGATTGATGACGGTTGCCGGGACATGATTGTCCTGCTCGGCGCGGCGCTTTTCATTGACGTTGTAGACGTCGGTCAACGACTGGATCACCAGGTTCATGGCGGCTGTCGCTTCGCCCTGGGCCTCGGCGGTGGCAGCCAGATTCCATAACTGGTCCTCGATCGTCCGGGACGATTCGCTGGCCGCCTTCAACAGCTTCTCGTCCGTGCCGGCGCGCATGAATTCAATCCGCGCCGAGACATAATCCTTGAGCAGCGCCGACATCTTCCCGCGCAGATCCGACGGCAACAACTTCGTTCGAAGATAGGTTGAGCCGATCACCGTGACTTCATCTTGAATCAATGTTTTGCGCGCTTCGAAACGTGAGGTGGCCATGGCGAAGTTGAAACCCAGCAACAGCGCGAGCAGGCCGAGGAGGGCGGTTTGCAAAACGGTGAGGTGGGATCGGGTCGAATCGTTGCTGTGGGTTCGGTGATGACGGCCGAGACGAAAAGCGAGTTCCAGCACCACGCAGAAGATGGCGACCACGATGAAAAACACAATGATCTCGTCCAGGCCCCAGTGCATAGAGCGGTCTCTCTGCGTTCAAGCTTTGGCATTAACTGTAGGAGAGAACCGCGAAGAGCGGGCATTAACCGCCCTGTGGACCGGGAGCACTTTTCTCGAGGCATAAAAAAACGGCCTACCTTTCGGTAAGCCGTTTTTAGTACTTGGTGGCTACACAGGGACTTGAACCCCGGACCCCAGCATTATGAATGCTATGCTCTAACCAACTGAGCTATGTAGCCAAGTGGCGCGCATTATTGGCTCGGAACAGAGATGTGTCAAGCGTAAATCTAAAATATTTCTCTACGCTTTCAACCGCTTATCCGCCTGACCCGAAAAAACGGGCCAGGGGAGGGCGTCAACTGAGCTGAAATCTCCCGGTATTGGCACTCAAGGCCTTGCTGCCCTGGCTCAAAGTGTCCGCTGCCAGGTTCACCGCCCGCGCGCCTTCGAGCAAGCGTACCGCCGCCTGATCGACTTGCTGGATGTTGCCGCTGACCTCGTCGGCGGTGGTCGCTTGCTCGTCGACCGCGGTGGCGATCTGCGCCAGGGTGTCGGTGACGCTCTGCACGGCACTGGCAATTTCCCCCAGGCGTTCGCCGAGGCCAGTGACGGCCTGGGCGTCGGACTGAGCCTGGCCGCAAGCCGCTTCCATCAGGCTCACCGCTTCGTTCACGGTGCTGCGCAGGCTGTCGACAGTGCCGGCAATCTGCGCGGTGGAGGACTGGGTGCGTTGCGACAGGCTGCGCACTTCATCGGCCACCACCGCAAAGCCGCGGCCTTGCTCACCCGCGCGAGCGGCCTCGATGGCGGCGTTAAGTGCCAACAGGTTCGTCTGCTCGGCCACCCCGCGAATGGTGTCCACCACCAACTGAATCTGCTGCCCTTGTTCACTGACCCGGCCCAGTGCCGCAGCGGTGTCATTCAAGCGCTGATTGAGTTGCTGAATGCTCGCCGTCGTGCGCTGGCTGTCACGGCTGCTGTCGGCGGCGATGCGCTGGGTGTGCTGAGCGCTGCCGGAGGCCTGTTCGCAACTCTGGGCGACCCCTTGAGAGGTGGCGGCCAATTGCGTGGCTGCCGCCGCGATCTGGCTGATCTGCAACTGCTGAGCTTCGACTTCCCCAAGGGCGCCGCTGGAGTGATGGTTGAGGGTGCGCACCGCGTTGCTCAGCTGCAAGGTTTCATGATCGACCCCCAGCAGGCTGTTGCGCAGTTGCACCACCGCGACATTGAGAGCAGTGCTGATGGCGGCCAGTTCGTCGCGGCCCTCCACCGGTACTTGCAGGCTCAGATTGCCGTCGCGCAAGGCTTCGGCCAGCAGGGTAATGCCGCTGGCGCTGCGACGGATCGAGGCCTGCAAGCAGATGAACAGGTACAGCGCGGCCAGCAGCAGGCAGCCAAAAATGGTCGCTACCAGGATGAACTGGCGGATGGCAGAGCCGTGGTAATAGTCCAGACGTTGATCCAGCGACACCAACGATTGCTGACGCAGCGAAGCGAGGTCGGAGAGCAGGCCGTCGAGGCTGCGTTCGAACTCTTCCGGCTTGAGCTTGATGCTGCCGCCGAACACGCCGTCATCGAGGACTTTCAACTCGGCGTCCAGGTGCTTGAGGCTGTCATGGTATTGCCCGGCCCAGGCTTGCAACGCGCTGGGCAGTCGCGCTTCCAGCAGGCTGGCGGTTTTGACCAGCTGCTCCCGGGCATCGCCGATGCGGCTGCGCAAGTCGCGCAGTTGCAGACGGCTTTGCAGGGTGAACTGCCCGGACACTACAGAGGCCTGGCCGACGCTGGCGAGACGGCCGACTCGTTCAATCAGGTCTGGCGCGTGCTGCGTGGAGATCTGCGTTAGCAGATAGGTTTCCAGCCATGGCGCCAGCGTCAGGCGATTGTCCATGGCGATCTGCTCGCGCAAGGCTTGCAGAGCACTCAAAGCATTGGTGAAACGATCGTAACCGTCCGGCCACCAACCGACGCTGCTCAGGCTTTTAGAGTCGAGGCCGTTGAGGGCGGTTTGCAGGGCTTGATAACGGGCCAGGGTTTCGCCCTCGGCGCCTTCGGTTTGCAGTGCGTTGGCGAGGTCTGAGGTGGCTTGGGCGACGGCTGGCTGAACCGTATCGAAAGCCGCCATCGCCGCGATCGTCGCGGGTGTCGGCTGGCGATTGGTTTCTGTGGCGCGCCAGCGAGCCGCGCGGTCACGCTGGGCGGCGAGCAGGTTATCCAGAGCATCGAGGGCGAGGAGTTGCCGAACCCCGGCACGTTCGCCGGAGATCAGGGTCAGTTTGTCGCGATAGTCCTGACCGATCATCCACAGACTGCCCGTCAACGGCAGGATAAACAGCAGAAACAACAGCTGAAATTTGCGTGCGAAGCCAAAACGCCCCAGCAGCCCGATCCCCGGTGATAAAAAAGCCTGCATGCCCCATGACTCCTCTGGACACCACGCGCCATTGGCGTGCGTCGCAACCGTTGCGGCCGCGACCTGTGCCCTTTTAAAAGGCCTCGAAAGTTCACCCTCGTCAGCTCTGTAGGCCGACTCTGTAGCGAAACTTCCCATTCTCGGTCCCCTTTGTAAGGGGCCGCGTTGAAGCGGATTACCAAGGCAAGATTCAGACCATGGCGTTGCGCTATCACCTTTTCAGTGATGAAAATCGAGGTCGTTAGCAGGCTAAGGGGATGGCGCTGCTGCACCGAAAAATGGCACATTGACGCACCTGCCCGTGTGCACCCATCTGTTGTACGGAAACTCTTATGGCTATCAGCAATGTCCAGACCGGCGCGCAGCCGGCATCCGCGACTTCACAAAGCAGCCCTTTGGTCATGCGTATTATCGGCGCCGTGGCGCTGGCGCATTTGATCAACGACTTGATCCAGTCGGTGCTGCCGTCGATCTATCCGATGCTCAAGGCCAACTATGGCCTGACCTTCACTCAGGTTGGCTTGATCACTTTGACGTTCCAGCTGACGGCTTCGCTGTTGCAGCCGTGGGTCGGTTACTACACCGATCGGCACCCCAAACCCTGGCTGCTACCGGCCGGAACTGTCTGCACGTTGATCGGCATTTTGATGATGTCGGTGGTCGGCAGTTTTCCGATGATTTTGCTGGCGGCAGGGTTGATCGGTATCGGTTCCTCGACCTTTCACCCGGAAGCTTCTCGCGTGGCGCGATTAGCGTCTGGCGGGCGGTTTGGTTTGGCGCAGTCAACGTTTCAGGTCGGCGGTAATGCAGGCTCAGCCTTCGGTCCGTTGCTGGCTGCGGCGATCATCATTCCTTTCGGTCAGGGGCATGTGGCCTGGTTCGGGTTGTTCGCGGTGTTTGCGCTGTTCGTGCTCTATCGGATCAGCCGCTGGTACGCCAACCACCTGAGTCTGTTCAAACTCAAGCAAGGCCAGGCGGCGACGCATGGCTTGTCGAAGAACCGCGTGATCAGTGCACTGGTGGTGCTCGGGCTGCTGGTGTTCTCCAAGTATTTCTACATGGCCAGCTTCACCAGTTACTTCACCTTTTACCTGATCGAGAAATTCGACCTGTCGGTGGCGAGTTCACAGTTGCACCTGTTCCTGTTTCTCGGAGCGGTAGCGGCGGGGACCTTCTTCGGTGGGCCCATCGGCGACAAGATCGGGCGTAAGGCGGTGATCTGGTTCTCGATCCTTGGCGTCGCGCCGTTCACCCTGATCCTGCCTCATGTGGACCTGTTCTGGACCAGCATCCTCAGCGTCGTGATCGGCTTCATCCTGGCGTCAGCATTCTCGGCAATCGTGGTGTATGCGCAAGAACTGGTGCCGGGCAATGTCGGGATGATTGCCGGGGTATTCTTCGGATTGATGTTCGGCTTTGGCGGGATTGGTGCGGCGTTGCTCGGGCATTTGGCGGACATACACGGCATCGAATACGTGTACTTGCTGTGTTCGTTCCTGCCGTTGTTCGGTGTGCTGGCGATCTTCCTGCCAAGAACCAAAAAAGCCTGACCCAACACATTCCCCAATGTAGGAGTGAGCCTGCTCGCGATGACGGTGTGTCAGTTGGCGATTCAGTCGACTGACAGTCTGCTATCGCGAGCAGGCTCACTCCTACAGGAAATTGGTGGTGTGGCGGATGATTGCTTCAGGCACAAAAAAGCCGCGTATCAAACGCGGCTTTTTCTTGGGCGGGGGTTTTACAGGTTCAGGCACGGCTTTTGCGGAAACTGCCGGGTGTGATGCCCACTACTTTTTTGAAGGCCCGGGTCATGTGGCTTTGATCGAAGAAGCCGCAAGTGAATGACGCTTCTGCGAGACTGGACCCGGTGCGCAGCAGTTTTTGGACCTGGGCGATTCTTTTCTGGATTTGATAGCTGTGGGGGGAGACGCCAACGCTTTTTTTGAACACCCGGATCAGGTAAAGCGGGTCAAGGTTTACCAGTTGCGCCAGTTCTTCCAGAGACAGATGTTTGTCGTACTCGTCTTCGAGCTTCTTCTTGATCTTTTGCACTGCGTGCTGCTCAGCCGCACTGACTGGTTCGATGGGCGCTCCGCTGCGCTCGAAGAGCTGCGTCACCAGGTCCAGCAGGATAGTTTCCCGTTCAAGGCTGGAGGGGGATTTTTCAATGAGTTGATGTTGATGCAAAAAGGTCCGGGCGAAGTCCGGGGCCTGGCTCAGAGCTGTTTGAAAAAGATGAATATGGTCGTCTGAAAAACGCCCTTGAAACACCATCCGATTGACCCATTCGGGGTCGATATAGAGCATTCGATACATCCAGCCCTCATCATGGCCTGGCAAGCCGTCGTGGATCTCACCGGGGGTTATGGTGACCACACTGCCAGCGACTCCCATGTAGTTACTGCCGCGATAAAAAAGTTTTTCAACACCGCTACTTATAACGCCGATAGCGTACCGGTCATGTGAATGTCGGCCGAAAGATTGAGTACTGTAACGCGCAGATAGCAACTCACAGTCACCTTCGGGTATACGCCAGAATTGAACAAAGTCCTTGTTTTTTTGAGGGACTTTGTTGCGGCGATTCTCGTCCATGAATTGTCCAGTTTTGTGCAATACGTATGAAAAAAAGGTCGCTAAATTTAGCACCTATTTCATAACACAAGCGAGGGGATGCGATGTCTACAAAACTGGTAGTTGGGGATTTTAATAAGTCTTCATGGTCATTTCGTGCATGGCTGGTTCTTGTGACAGCGGATGTTGCATTTGAAACCCTTCAGATCAAACTGGAACAAAGCGACACCCGCCAGCGCATTCTGGAGCACTCGCCTTCCGGCAAAGTACCGGCGCTGCTGCTTGATGATGTTGTCATCAACGACAGCCTGGCCATCAGCGAATACATTGCCGACGCCTATCCGGTCGCCAACCTTTGGCCCCGGGATTCGCGGATCAAGGCCCTCGCCCGGGCCGCTGCGGCAGAGATGCACTCCGGTTTCACCCATCTGCGCACGCAGATGTCGTTTGGCCTGAACACCGGTGACATCCCGGAAAGCCTGACCGCCGAGACCCGAGAGGAAATCATGCGGGTATTCGCTATCTGGAACCAGCTCCGTGAGGTGAGCGGTTCAACACAGTTCCTCTGCGGTGACTTCGGCATAGTTGATGCGATGTTTGTTCCGGTGGTGTTCCGCTTCCGTCGTTATGGTATTGCCGTCCCTACGCAACTGCAGGGCTATGTCGAAAACATCCTGGGTTATGCACCGGTACAACAATGGTTGAAGTTGGCCGCGCAAGAAGTTTAAAGAGTTGTGTGACTGCTTACTATTAAAGCTAATTAAGAAATAGTTGCTTTTTTGCTTTGTCGAACCTGGTGAGCCCGCGCAACCCTCGTACTCTGGTCTTTATCAATGAGGTTTCTCATGTCGACTAATAACAATCGGGCAATCATTGAATTGACCATCGGTGGACTGATGCTCAGTCTGTCTGCTCTAGCCGTCGCTTTCGCCCATATCGGCGCGGGTGGCGCAGGGTTCTATCGGATGGTGTTCGCCTCGATCCTGTTCTTCCTGCTGCTCAAGGTGCGCAAAATACCGGTGCTGCTCAAAAGCGCCAAGGCGCAGCTGTACACCGCGTTGGCTGGGGTGTTTTTGGCCATCGACCTGGTGCTCTGGCACCAGAGCATCTATATCGTCGGCCCGGGCATCGGGTCGATCCTGACCAACTGTCAGGTGTTCTTCATGACCTTGCTGGGGTTGTACCTGTTGAAGGAAAAACCTTCGATCTACTTCCTGGTATCCATTACCTTGGCATTTGTGGGGCTCTATCTGTTGTTGCTACCCGAGATGACCAGTGCGGTAGGGATCAAGGGCGTGGTGTATGGCGTGCTGTCGGGGCTGGCGTATGCCATCTGCGTGTACTTCCTGAAGATCAACGCCCAGTTGCCTGACGGCGGGGGTGACAAGATCGCACAGATGCTCAATTTGAGCCTTTGGGCGGCACTGGTTCTGCTGACATACGCGCTGGCAACCGGGGAAAGCCTGGCCATCGTGGATGGGCCAACCTTGCTGATGCTGATCATCTACGGGGTATTGGTGCAGTTTGTCGGCTGGTTGCTGGTCAACCGTTCGATCGGAGCCATCAGCCTGGGGTTGGCCGGACTGATCCTGTTACTGGAGCCGGTGATCACGTATTTCATTGATGTCACCTTTCTCGGCAAGGCCAGCTCCACGCTGCAGATTTGCGGCGCGCTGGTGACTATCTTTGCGGTTTACATTGGCTCAATCAAACCACCGGAGAAAGCGCACCCTTTACCCGAAGCGACCTGACAGAAGGTGTATCCCAAGACGCAAAAATCCCCGTATCAGCGAATGATTACGGGGATTTTCAGTCTATCGAGTTCCGTGTAAATCCACGGTCACCGTTACACGTTGAAGCGGAAGTGCATCACGTCGCCGTCTTTAACGATGTAGTCCTTGCCTTCCAGACGCCATTTACCGGCTTCTTTGGTGCCGGCTTCGCCCTTGTACTGGATGAAGTCGTCATAGGCGATGACTTCAGCGCGGATGAAGCCTTTTTCGAAGTCGGTGTGGATCACGCCAGCGGCTTGTGGTGCGGTAGCACCGACGCGGACGGTCCAGGCGCGGACTTCTTCGACACCGGCGGTGAAGTAGGTCTGCAGGTGCAGCATTTCGTAGCCGGCGCGGATTACGCGGTTCAGGCCAGGCTCTTCGAGGCCCAGGGCTTCGAGGAACATGTCTTTCTCTTCGCCGTCTTCCAGCTCGGCGATTTCGGCTTCGATCTTGTTGCAGACCGGAACCACCATGGCGCCTTCTTCTTCGGCGATGGCTTTGACGATGTCCAGCAGCGGGTTGTTCTCGAAACCGTCTTCAGCGACGTTGGCGATGTACATGACCGGCTTGGTGGTCAGCAGGTGGAAACCACGAATCACCGCTTTGTCGTCGGCGCCCATGGTCTTCATCAGCGTACGCGCAGGCTTGCCGAGGGTGAAGTGAGCGATCAATTGCTCCAGCAGGCCTTTCTGGACCACGGCGTCCTTGTCACCACCCTTGGCGTTGCGGGCGACTTTCTGCAGTTGCTTCTCGCAGCTGTCGAGGTCGGCGAAGATCAGTTCCAGGTCGATGATTTCGATGTCGCGTTTCGGGTCGACGCTGTTGGAGACGTGAATCACGTTCTCGTCTTCGAAGCAGCGGACTACGTGCGCGATGGCATCGGTTTCACGGATGTTGGCCAGGAACTTGTTACCCAAGCCTTCACCTTTCGAGGCTCCGGCTACCAGGCCTGCGATGTCGACGAATTCCATGGTGGTCGGCAGGATGCGCTTTGGATTGACGATGGCCGCCAGGGCTTCCAGACGCGGATCCGGCATCGGCACGATACCGGTGTTCGGTTCGATGGTGCAGAAGGGGAAGTTCTCGGCCGCGATCCCGGATTTGGTCAGGGCGTTGAATAGGGTGGACTTGCCGACGTTAGGCAGGCCGACGATGCCGCAATTGAATCCCATGGTGTTTTCCCCGAGGAGTGAGTCAGGCCTTCTGGCTGTGCAGGTTTTTCATCGCGCGGTTCCATTCCCCGGCGAGGATATCCGGCAGCACGCCGAGGGCAAAGTCGATGCTGGCATCGAGTTTTTCCTGTTCGGCGCGTGGCGCACGACCCAGGACGAAATTTGAAACCATACTGGCAACGCCCGGGTGGCCTATGCCAAGCCGCAAGCGGTGAAAGGTATTCTGATTGCCCAGTTGCGCGATGATGTCGCGCAACCCGTTGTGCCCGCCATGGCCGCCGCCCTGTTTGAGCTTGGCAACGCCCGGTGGCAGGTCGAGTTCGTCATGCGCCACCAGGATTTCTTCAGGCGTAATGCGGAAGAAGCCGGCAAGTGCCGCGACGGCCTGGCCGCTGCGGTTCATGTAGGTGGTGGGAATCAGCAGACGAACATCCTGACCCTGATGCGAATAGCGCCCGGTCAGGCCGAAATATTTGCGATCCGCCACAAGGTTTACGCCTTGTGCGTTCGCGATGCGCTCAACAAAAAGGGCCCCTGCGTTATGCCGGGTCTGTTCGTATTCAGCGCCTGGATTTCCCAGGCCAACGATCAGTTTGATGGCAGTCACGATAGGGGCCCTTCCTTGGAGTGGTGGATAACATCGCCGCGACAGTTGTGTGCGGCGAAAGTGGACGACAAGTGCTCATTTACCATTATGTAAACTCCGCGTTCTCGCCCGCTTTCTCGCTACGCTCTAGTCCGCGATGTTTCCGGTCACTCCGGCGAACAGAGTGAAATTACTCTGCTGCGCCTTCTTCAGTAGTAGCTTCTGGAGCAACACGTGGAGCGTGGACGTTGGCAACAGCCTTGTCATCACCGTGTGCCAGAGCAACAAACTCAACGCCTTTAGGGGCTTTGAGGTCAGACAGGTGAATGATCGAACCGATTTCGGCGTTAGCCAGGTCGACTTCGATGAATTCAGGCAGGTCTTTCGGCAGGCACGAAACTTCGATTTCAGCAACAACGTGCGAAACTTCGCCGCCTTTCTTGATCGGAGCTTCTTCACCAACAAAGTGTACAGGCACGATAGCGGTCAGTTTCTGGCCAGCTACAACGCGTACGAAGTCAGCGTGCAGCACGTGGCCTTTGGCCGGGTGACGCTGCAGAGCTTTGATGATTACGTTTTGCTTGGTGCCGCCAACGTTCAGCTCGATGATGTGGCTGTAAGCCGCTTCGTTTTCGAGCAGTTTGGCAACTTCTTTAGCCAGCATGCTGATGGATTCAGGGGCTTTTTCGCCACCGTAAACTACAGCTGGTACCAGGCTTGCGAGACGACGCAGGCGGCGGCTCGCACCTTTCCCCAGGTCGGAACGCACTTCAGCATTCAGAGTAAATTCGTTCATGTTGTATCTCCAAAATAACCACATTCGCCCCAGCGTTTGCGACCAGCGCTAAAGGCGATATGGGCAAAAAAGCCCCGCCCCGACAGGAATGCCGGGGCGGGGCGCTTTTCGTCAACGAGATATTCGAGAAGGGCAGGGCCCTTAACGGAACATCGCGCTGATCGATTCTTCGTTGCTGATGCGGCGAACCGCTTCGGCAACTACCGGCGCGATATCCAGTTGACGGATACGCGAGCAGGCTTGAGCAGCAGCGGACAACGGGATGGTGTTAGTCACCACCAGTTCGTCCAGCATTGAGTTTTCGATGTTTTCGATCGCCCGACCGGACAGCACAGGGTGTGTGCAGTAGGCGAAAACCTTGGCAGCGCCATGCTCTTTCAGGGCCTTGGCCGCGTGGCACAGAGTGCCGGCGGTATCGACCATGTCATCGACCAGAATACAGGTACGCCCTTCGACATCACCGATGATATGCATCACTTCAGAGTGATTGGCTTTCTCACGGCGTTTGTCGATGATCCCGAGATCCACGCCCAGGGATTTGGCAACAGCACGTGCACGCACGACGCCACCAATGTCCGGGGAAACGATCATCAGGTTTTCGAAGCGCTGATCTTCAATGTCATCCACCAATACTGGGGAGCCGTAGATGTTATCTACCGGAATATCGAAGAAACCCTGGATTTGGTCAGCATGCAGATCAACCGTGAGAACACGGTCGATGCCGACTACGGTAAGCATGTCAGCAACGACTTTCGCGCTGATAGCCACACGTGCGGAACGCGGACGGCGATCCTGACGGGCATAACCAAAGTAAGGAATAACAGCAGTGATACGAGTAGCCGAGGAGCGGCGGAAGGCATCAGCCATCACTACCAGTTCCATCAGGTTATCGTTGGTCGGAGCGCAAGTCGGCTGAATAATGAAGACATCTTTACCGCGGACGTTTTCATTGATCTCGGCAGTAATTTCGCCGTCGGAGAACTTACCGACAGAGATGTCACCGAGAGGGATATGCAGCTGACGTACAACACGCCGAGCCAGATCGGGGTTAGCGTTCCCCGTAAAGACCATCATCTTGGACACGCGCAGTACCTAGAGGCTGAGGGTAACCTGGATGAGTATAGAAAATGGCAGGGGCGGCTGGATTCGAACCAACGCATGGCAGGATCAAAACCTGCTGCCTTACCGCTTGGCGACGCCCCTGTATCTGTTGCAACGAGTACCCAGTACTCGATTCCTTTTAGAGCAGACTTTGCAGCTTGCGACGCAACATCGAAATGTTGCTTCCCTTTGCTACAAACCCTGTAAGGGTCTCTGTAAGAAGGGCCGAGACTTTATCAGCTTCAGCTTTGCTTGGGAAGCCCCCAAACACACAACTTCCAGTTCCGGTGAGTTTTGCTTCGGTAAATTTACCTAACAAATTCAATGCGTTACGTACATCTGGGTAACGCCTTGCTACCACCGGTAAGCAGTCATTTCGACTGTTTCCCTTGGGAACGGGGCGCACTTTAATGGGAGAAGAGTTACGTGTCAACAACGGATCTGAAAAAATTTCTGCTGTACTTACAGAGACTTGCGGCACAAGCACGAGATACCACGGTTCTTCGGGGTCTACAGGGGTCAGTTTCTCCCCCACGCCTTCGGCAAAAGCCGCGTGCCCACGCACGAAAACCGGGACGTCGGCGCCAAGCGTCAGGCCCAGCGCGGCCAGTCGATCCTCATCCCAGCCCAGTTGCCAGAGATGATTGAGGCCGAGCAAAGTCGTCGCGGCATTTGAACTTCCGCCACCGATTCCACCGCCCATGGGCAGAATTTTTTCGATCCAGATGTCGATACCGAGCGAACAACCGGATTGCTCCTGAAGTTTTTTTGCGGCTCGAACAATCAGATTGCTGTCGTGAGGAACGCCATCGAATTCGGTGTGCAATCGAATCACACCGTCATCACGAACGGCGAACGTGATTTCATCGCCGTAATCGAGAAACTGAAAAATAGTCTGCAACTCGTGGTAACCGTCTTCACGGCGACCGAGGATGTGCAGCATCAGATTGAGTTTGGCCGGGGAGGGCAGCGTCAAGCGCGGAGTGGTCATGTTCACTGCCCCAGTTTACGTGGTTGCCATTCCTTGATCACCAGCGTGATATCAAGGTCGGTGCCGTGCAGTTTGATCCGCTCGGGCAACCAATAACCGTTTTGCTCGGCGTAACTCAGGTATTCGACCTGCCAGCCATCCTGTTCGAGATTGGCCAGGCGGCTATCGGCATCCAGGGTCAGGCGACTTTTGCTGTCCGGCGCCGGGAGTCCGCGAACCCACCAGGCCAGGTTGGAAACGGGTAACTTCCAGCCGAGCTGTTCTTCGACCAGCGCCTCTGGTGTCGTTGCGTCATAACGGCCCTGATTGGCCACTTCCAGCGAGACTTTGCCCGGGTGACCCGTCAAGCGTGCCGCGCCGCGACCCAGAGGGCCGGAGAGGCGAATGTCGTAGTAATCCTGTCGCTGCAGCCAGAACAACGTGCCGCTGCCCGAGTCTTTCGGGGCGCGAATGCCGATCTTGCCGTTGATCTGCCAGCCGTCGAGGCTGGTCAGTTGCTGTTTGTACACGCGCCATTGGGCCGGGTTGCCTTGACCCTGGACCGATTCGCGGGCACCGAAGCCCGCGCAACCGGCGAGCAGGGCGATGAAACTGAAAACAATGAGGTGGCGCAAAAACATAATCTTAAAGAGTCTCTGATCCGGTCAGGCGCTTGATGGTACCGCGCAGGATGGGGCTGTCGGGCTGCTCCTTGAGGAACTTGGTCCAGATTTGTCTGGCTTCCCGTTGCTTGCCATTGGCCCACAGGACTTCGCCCAGGTGCGCGGCGACTTCCTGATCGGGGAAGCGCTCCAGCGCCTGGCGCAGCAGGCGTTCGGCTTCCTCGAGATTGCCCATGCGGAAGTTCACCCAGCCGAGACTGTCGAGTACCGCCGGGTCTTCCGGATTGATCTGGTGCGCCTGTTCGATCAAGGCCTTGGCTTCGGCGTAGCGCGTCGTACGGTCGGACAGGGTGTAACCGAGGGCGTTCAGCGCCATCGCGTTATCCGGGTCGCGCTTGATGATCAGGCGCAAGTCTTTTTCCATCTGCGCCAGGTCATTGCGTTTTTCCGCTTGCATGGCGCGGGTGTACAGCAGATTCAGATCGTCCGGGTATTGCTGCAAGGCTTGCTTCAATACATTCCAGGCCTTGTCGGGCTGTTTATTGGCGGACAAGGTTTCGGCTTCGATCAAATACAACTGAATCGCGTAATCGGGCTGCTCGTCGCGTTCCGCTGCCAGACGGCTTTGGGCTTCGGCGGTCTTGCCGTTGTTCATCATGATATCGGCCTGACGCAATTGCGCCGGCAGGTAATCGTTGCCCGGCCCGACCTGGGCGTACTCGATCAGCGCACCTTGAGGGTCGTTGCGCTCTTCAGCGATACGACCGAGGTTCAAGTGCGCCGAATCGACATGGCTTTCCCGGGCGATCAGGTCTTCCAGATAGCCCTTGGCCTCATTCCAGGCCTTGGCTTCCAGGCAGACCAGCGCCAAGGAGTAACGCAGTTCGTCGTCTTCGGGGTACTGCTGAACCAGGCTCGAGAACTCGGCTTTGGCATCGTCCATGCGGTCCTGTTCAACCAGCATCCGCGCGTAAGTCAGGCGCAGGCGTTTGTCGTCCGGGTATTTCTTGATGCTTTTTTGCAGCAGCGGCAAGGCTTCATCGCCACGACTGAGGGTTTGCAGCAGGCGTGCGCGCAGCAGAATCGGTGCTATTTCGCCGTCGTCCGGCGGATTGTCTTCCAGCAGGCCCAGCGCACCCTTGGCGTCACCGTCCTGTTGCAGCAGCAAGGCTTTGCCGAAAATCAGCTGACTGTTTTTCGGATGGCGCTGCAATAAACGGTCAAAACCTTTCATCAAGCCGTTGCGCGTGTCCTGGTCGGTATCGGCCGCAGACAGGGCGAGGAAGTCGAAATGTGTATCGCCCTTGCCTTGCAGGACTTTCTCCATATAGACCATGGAGTCGTCATAACGCCCGGCACGAGCCAGTTGCACGGCAGCGGCCCGTTGCGCCTCAAGGTCTTGCGGGGCGTTTTTCGCCCAGATCAACGCGGTGTCCAGGGCAGCCTGATCGGCGCCCAGGTACTCGGCGATACGGAATGCCCGCTCGGAGATGCCCGGATCCTGAGTATTGATCGCCTGGGTCACGTAGTTGTCCAGGGCAATGTCGAAACGATTGCGCTGGCCAGCCAGTTCGGCGCTCAACAGACTGAAGATGGTTTCTTCACTGAATGAGCTGTAAACCTTGGGCTTTTCAGGGGCCGGAGTGCTGTCTTCGACCGGCGGCGTACCGTCCGACGAAACGGGTGCCAAGGCCTGGCAGCCGCTGAGGAAGACAAAAGCGAGGAGCAACGCGGAAGATCTATTCATATAGGAAGAGGACGACTAACCTGCGGTCGGATCATCATGACACAAGCCTTCGGCCAAACATAACCGAGTCTCAATTGGTGTCTTTATAGAGGCAGGTCATTGGGACAATAGTCAGCGGTAGTTGTTCTGGCTCTGTCGAAGTAGGACAATTGCCGGCTTCACGTCACCATCAGCGACTTTGAATGGCCTTCCTTGCACTCGGTATTAACCACAAGACTGCTTCAGTAGACGTCCGCGAGCGCGTGGCCTTTACCCCTGAGCAGCTGGTGGAGGCCTTGCAGCAGCTCTGCCGACTCACCGACAGCCGCGAAGCTGCGATCCTCTCCACCTGCAATCGCAGTGAACTCTATATAGAACAGGATCACCTTTCGGCTGACATCATCTTGCGCTGGCTGGCCGATTATCACCATTTGAGCCTCGAAGAGCTGCGCGCGTGTGCTTATGTGCACGAAGATGATGCGGCAGTTCGTCACATGATGCGGGTGGCCTCCGGGCTCGATTCGCTGGTGTTGGGCGAACCGCAGATTCTCGGTCAGATGAAATCGGCCTACGCCGTGGCCCGCGAGGCCGGCACCATCGGTCCGTTGCTCGGGCGGCTGTTCCAGGCCACGTTCAATGCGGCCAAACAGGTGCGCACCGACACTGCCATTGGCGAGAACCCGGTGTCCGTGGCGTTTGCCGCGGTCAGTCTGGCGAAACAGATTTTCAGCGACCTGCAACGTAGCCAGGCCTTGCTGATCGGCGCCGGCGAGACCATCACCCTGGTCGCCCGCCATCTGCACGAATTGGGTGTAAAGCGCATCGTCGTTGCCAACCGCACCCTGGAGCGCGCGAGCATTCTGGCCGAGCAGTTCGGCGCCCACGCGGTGTTGCTCTCGGACATCCCGGCGGAACTGGTGCGCAGCGACATCGTCATCAGCTCCACCGCCAGCCAGTTGCCGATCCTGGGCAAGGGCGCGGTGGAAAGCGCCTTGAAACTGCGCAAGCACAAGCCGATCTTCATGGTAGACATCGCCGTCCCCCGGGATATCGAGCCGGAAGTCGGCGAACTGGACGACGTTTACCTGTATAGCGTCGACGATCTCCATGAAGTGGTCGCCGAGAACCTCAAGAGTCGCCAGGGCGCAGCCCAGGCGGCGGAAGAGATGGTTTCGGTCGGTGCCGAAGATTTCATGGTCCGCCTGCGTGAGCTGGCGGCGGTGGATGTGCTCAAGGCCTATCGCCAACAAAGCGAGCGCATGCGCGACGAAGAATTGCAGAAGGCCCAGCGCATGCTGGCCAACGGCAGCAGCGCCGAAGACGTGCTGGTGCAACTGGCGCGGGGCCTGACCAACAAACTCTTGCACGCACCGAGCGTGCAGTTGAAAAAGCTCTCTGCCGAAGGCCGCCTCGATGCGCTGGCCATGGCCCAGGAACTCTTTGCCCTGAATGAGGGCTCATCGGATAGCTTTTCGGATAAAAAACCGCAATGAAAGCGTCACTGCTCAATAAGCTGGACATCCTCCAGGACCGTTTCGAGGAATTGACCGCCTTGCTTGGCGACGGCGAAGTCATTTCCGATCAGACCAAATTCCGCACCTATTCCAAGGAATACGCGGAAGTCGAACCGATTGTCGAAACCTATAAACAGTTGCTCAAAGTACAAGGCGATCTCGAGGGCGCTCAGGCGCTGCTCAAGGACAACGACCCGGACATGCGCGAAATGGCCGTGGAAGAAGTCCGTGAAGCCAAAGAGCAATTGATCGAGATCGAAGCCAGCCTGCAACGCATGCTGCTGCCCAAGGATCCGAACGATGGGCGCAACGTGTTCCTCGAAATCCGCGCCGGCACCGGCGGTGACGAAGCGGCGATTTTCTCCGGCGACCTGTTCCGCATGTATTCGCGTTACGCCGAGCGGCGCGGCTGGCGGGTGGAAATCCTCTCGGAGAACATCGGTGAACACGGCGGTTTCAAAGAAGTCATCGCCCGCGTCGAAGGCGACAACGTCTACGGCAAGCTGAAATTCGAATCCGGTGCGCACCGCGTACAACGGGTTCCGGCTACTGAATCCCAGGGTCGCATTCACACCTCGGCCTGCACCGTAGCCGTATTGCCCGAGCCGGACGAGCAGGAAGCGATCGAGATCAACCCTTCGGATTTGCGCATCGACACCTACAAATCCTCCGGTGCCGGTGGTCAGCACGTCAACAAAACGGACTCGGCGATCCGCATCACGCACTTGCCGTCCGGTATCGTCGTCGAGTGCCAGGAAGAGCGTTCCCAGCACAAGAACCGCGCCCGGGCGATGTCCTGGCTGTCGGCCAAACTGAACGATCAGCAGACCAGCGCCGCCGCGAACGCTATCGCCAGCGAGCGAAAATTGCTGGTCGGTTCGGGCGATCGCTCGGAGCGGATCCGCACGTATAACTTTGCCCAGGGGCGGGTCACCGACCACCGGGTCAACCTGACGCTGTATTCCCTCGACGAAATCCTCGCGGGTGGTGTCGATGCGGTGATCGAGCCGTTGCTGGCCGAATACCAGGCCGACCAATTGGCAGCGATAGGTGAGTAAATGACGATCATTGCCAGTTTGTTACGCGCCGCCGACTTGCCGGATTCGCCCTCCGCGCGCCTGGATGCCGAATTGTTGCTGGCCGCTGCGTTGGGCAAGTCCCGCAGTTTTCTGCACACCTGGCCCGAGCGCATCGTTCCGAGCGAAGCGGCGCTGAAGTTTGCCGAGTATTTGCAGCGCCGCCGTGGCGGTGAGCCAGTGGCCTACATCCTCGGTCAGCAAGGTTTCTGGAAGCTTGATCTGGAAGTGGCGCCGCACACGCTGATCCCGCGCCCGGATACCGAACTGTTAGTGGAGACTGCGCTGGAACTGCTGCCGGCCACACCTGCCAAGGTCCTCGACCTCGGCACCGGCAGCGGCGCCATTGCGTTGGCCCTGGCCAGCGAGCGTCCGGCCTGGAAGGTGACCGCCGTGGATCGCGTGCTCGAAGCCGTGGCCCTGGCCGAGCGCAATCGCCAGCGCCTGCACCTGAACAACGCCACCGTGCTGAGCAGTCATTGGTTCAGTGCGCTGGAAGGTCAGCGTTTTCAGCTGATCATCAGCAATCCGCCTTACATCGCCTCAGCCGATCCGCATCTGGTGGAAGGCGATGTGCGCTTCGAACCGGCCAGTGCCTTGGTGGCCGGCGTCGACGGGCTCGACGATCTGCGTCTGATCGTCGCCCAGTCGCCGGATTATCTGGAGGCGGGCGGTTGGCTGATGCTTGAACACGGTTACGATCAAGCCACCGCGGTACGCGATTTGCTGCTGACCCGCGGCTTTGAAGAAGTCCACAGCCGCACCGATCTGGGCGGTCACGAACGTATCAGCCTGGGGCGCCTGCCGTGCTGAATGATCAGGAATTGTTGCGCTACAGTCGGCAGATTTTGTTGCAGCACGTCGACATCGACGGCCAGTTGCGACTGAAAGAAAGCCGCGTATTGATCGTCGGTCTCGGCGGCCTCGGCTCGCCGGTTGCGCTGTATCTGGCAGCCGCCGGCGTCGGCGAGTTGCATCTGGCGGACTTCGACACTGTCGATCTGACCAACCTGCAACGCCAGATCGTTCACGACACCGACAGCGTCGGCCTGAGTAAGGTTGATTCGGCTATACGCCGACTGACTGCAATCAATCCCGAGATTCAGTTGATCGCCCATCGCACCGCGCTGGACGAAGATTCCCTGGCCGCCGCCGTGGCTGCGGTGGATCTGGTGCTGGACTGTTCCGACAATTTCTCCACCCGTGAAGCGGTCAACGCTGCGTGTGTCGCCGCCGGCAAACCTCTGGTCAGCGGCGCTGCGATTCGGCTCGAAGGTCAGTTGTCGGTGTTCGATCCGCGTCGCCCGGAAAGTCCGTGCTACCACTGTTTATATGGTCACGGCAGCGAAGCCGAACTGACGTGCAGCGAAGCCGGCGTCGTCGGGCCTTTGGTTGGCCTGGTGGGCAGCCTTCAGGCGCTGGAAGCCATGAAGTTGCTGGTGGGTTTCGGCGAGCCGCTGGTGGGGCGTCTGTTATTGATCGATGCCTTGGGCTCGCGCTTTCGCGAATTGCGGGTCAAGCGTGATCCGGGCTGCAGCGTCTGTGGTTCGAAGCATGCGTGAAGCGCCGATTGGCGTGTTCGACTCCGGCGTCGGTGGGCTTTCGGTGCTGGCCGAGATCCAGCGTTTGCTGCCCAACGAGTCACTGTTGTACGTCGCCGATTGCGGGAATATTCCCTACGGCGAGAAAACCCCGGAATTCATCCGTCATCGCTGCAGTGTGATGGCCGGTTTTTTTCAGCAGCAGGGCGCCAAGGCCTTGGTGCTGGCCTGCAACACGGCGACGGTCGCTGGCGTTGCAGACTTGCGGCGCGATTATCCCGAGTGGCCCATCGTCGGCATGGAGCCGGCGGTCAAACCGGCCGCTGCCGCCACCCGCAGCGGTGTGGTCGGTGTGCTCGCCACCACCGGCACCTTGCAGAGTGCTAAGTTCGCTGCGTTGCTCGACCGATTCGCCACCGATGTGCGAGTCATCACTCAGCCGTGCCCCGGCCTGGTGGAACTGATTGAAAACGGCGATTTGCACAGTCCTGCCCTGCGCCAGTTGCTGGCCAGGTATGTCGAGCCGCTGCTCGGCGCCGGGTGCGACACGATAATTCTTGGCTGCACGCATTATCCCTTCCTAAAGCCGTTGCTAAAGCAGATGATCCCCGATGACATCAGCCTGATTGACACCGGCGCCGCTGTAGCGCGGCAACTTCAGCGTCTGTTGGCCGAGCGTGAATTGCTCGCCGAGGAACCTGCTCGTGCTGCAGAGTTCTGGACGAGTGCCGATCCGGAGCATTTCAGAAATATCTTGCCGATACTGTGGAATACCGCTGGCGTTGTGCGAAGCTTCAAGGAGTAAACAAATCTTGGGGCAAGCGAATAATTGGGGTGAACTTCTGATTAAACGTCGACTTCTATAGCGTCAAGCAACAAAAAAACCATACGAAATCGTTCGGAAAAGGATGTTTCTAATGAAGCGACTATTCTGCTTGGCCGCGATTGCGGCCGCACTGATGGGGCACAGTTTTACCGCACAGGCGGCAGGCGTGGAGTTCGCGGTCGGCGAGACCAGCGACTCGACCATGACCTATCGACTGGGTATGCAATTCGATTGGGACAAGAGCTGGTTGCAGAGTGATGTCGGTCGTGTGACCGGTTACTGGAGCGGTGCCTACACCTATTGGGAAGGCGACAAGACCTCCAGCAACCACAGCCTGTCGTTCTCGCCTGTGTTTGTTTACGAGTTTGCCGGTCAGAACATCAAGCCGTACCTGGAGGCCGGGATTGGCGTGGCGTTGTTCTCTCATAGCGAACTTGAAAGCAACAACCTCGGTGGTGCTTTTCAGTTCGAAGACCGATTCGGTTTTGGTCTGCGCTTTGCGGGCGGACATGAAGTCGGGATTCGTGCGACGCACTACTCCAATGCCGGTCTTAACAGTTACAACGACGGCGTAGAAAGCTTCTCGCTGCACTACACGATGCCGCTCTAAGCCTTGGCGCTTTTAATGTGGGAGCGAGCAAGCTCGCTCCCACATTGGATCTTCATTGGTCTGACTTTCAGCGATACGCCGTGGTAATCCCTTGGCGTTCGTCGATGCATTCCGGTGCGCCCATCTCGAACTCCCGGCAGATCAACGGGCGTTTTTCATAGATGGTGCACATCATCGTGTTGCGATCCAGCGCGGCGCACCAGCCGTCATCCAGGCGCAGCATGACTTCCCCGCCCCAGTCATCGGTATCGATAAAACGTTCGGGCACGCCCGTGTCCGTGATCAGCATGACTTCGAGCTGACAGCAGCAAGCTGCGCAGGTCGAGCATGTGACCGCAGGCTCGGCGATTTGCGTATGGGGAATGGTTTTCATGGCGCCCAGTGTAAGGCAGTGGGCCGGTGCTGTGTGAAAGGCCTGACGGACGCTTGGTCGTCGGGTTCGAACAGGGTGATCTCATGGCTGTGATTCAGCAGCCAGGTGCGATCAGCCCCGAGATGCAGGTGATTTCACGGCTGGTCCTTGATCGGCGGATTGCTGCGCACCATGCGTTTGCCGATCGCCAGTTTCCCCCGGTTGGGTCCTTTCGACAGTGGCCAGAGGTCGGCCATGAACAACGCCGGAAAGGCTAGTTCCAGCGGGCGATTCTTGAGTTCGGCAAAGATGTAGCGTGCGGACTTGTCCACCGGCCAGCTGAGTGGCATGGGGATGTTTTGCGCCGACAGCGGCGTCTCGACAAACCCCGGGCTGACCACAGTGACTTCGATGCCTTGCGGTGCAAGATCAATTCGCGACGATTCAAACAGGTAACGCAGCCCGGGCTTTGAGGCACCATGAGCCTCGGACCGTGGCAGCGGCAGGTAGGTGACCGAGCTGGCGACGCCCACCAGATGCGGCGCGGTGCCGGCGCACAAGAGTGGCAGGGCCGCCTGGATGCAATAGCTGCAGGCAAGCAGGTTGGTGCGCACCACGTGTTCGACGATCGACGAATCGAACTGCTGAACGTCGACGTATTCGCAAGTACCGGCGTTGAGGATCACCGTGTCCAGAGCTCCCCACGCCTCAGCGATCTGCTCGCCGATTTCTCGCACGGTCTGACTGTTGGTCAGGTCACCGGCCACCACCAGCACTTGTCCCGGATAACGCTGGGACAAGACTTTGAGTGGCGCCACCGAGCGAGAGCTCACCGCGAGGTGAGCACCGGTTTTCAGTATTTCTTCGGCCAGCGAGGCGCCAATGCCATTGCTGGCACCCGTCAGCCAGTATCGCCGTGGAGGTGTAAAACTCATCCCATTCTCCTTTTCAGTCAGGCAATTGCCCGGCAGGTTGTCGTGATGGCAGGTTCTTGAACGCGGCCAGCGCCCGTTGGCGTGAGCTGCTCAGATTGACGATCGGCGATGGATAATCCGCCACGCCGAACAGGCCACCGAGGTTCGCCGGGTTGTGCACTTCTTTCTTGTTCAGCTTGGCCAGCTCCGGCAGCCAGTGCTTGATAAACAACCCCTCGCTGTCGAATTTCTCCGACTGGCTCAGCGGGTTGAAAATCCGGAAGTAGGGCGCCGAATCGGTGCCAGTGGACGAGCTCCACTGCCAGCCACCGTTGTTCGCCGCCAGGTCGCCATCGATCAGATGACGCATGAAAAAACGCTCGCCTACACGCCAGTCGATCAGCAGGTTCTTGGTCAGGAACATCGCCACCACCATGCGCAGGCGGTTGTGCATCCAGCCGGTTTCAAGCAATTGGCGCATGGCCGCGTCGATTATCGGCAGGCCGGTACGGGCCTCTTGCCAGGCCAGGAGTTCATCTGGGGCATCGCGCCAGGCGAGGGCTTCGGTTTCCGGGCGGAAGGCGCGATGACGCGAGACCCGTGGGTAGCCCACCAGAATATGTTTGTAGAATTCGCGCCACAGCAATTCGTTGATCCAGGTGACGGCGCCGACCTTGCCACTTTCGAACTCGCCCTGATTGCTTTGCAACGCGGCGTGCAGACACTGACGGGGGGAAATCACCCCGGCGGCGAGATAGGCCGACAGCTGGCTGGTGCCTGGTTTGGCCGGGAAATCGCGTTCGTTTTTGTAGTAGTCGATCCGGGCATCGGCGAAGGTGTCGAGGCGGCGGTGGGCTTCGGCTTCACCGGCAGGCCAAAGACTGCGCAAGCTGTCGCTGGGCGTTGCGAAGCCTTCAACGTTTGATGGGATCTTGTCGTTGCTGATCGCCAACGGCGCCTGTACAGCAGGTGCGGTGACCCGCCTCGGTAACGACCCGCGCAGGCGGTCGTAGCACACCTTTCGGAACTGGCTGAAGACCTGAAAGTAAGTGCCCGTTTTGGTCAGTACGGTGCCCGGTTTTAACAGCAGTTGATCAAGGTAGCTGTAAAAGTCGATGGCATTGGCTTTCAGTGTTTCGGCCACGGCCGCGTCACGACGGCTTTCATGAATGCCGTACTCCTCGTTGACGTGCACCGCGTCAATCTTCAACTGTTGGCAAAGATCGAGCAGTACCTTGGGGGCGTCCTCCCAGCGAGATGCCTTGCGGATCAACAAGGGAATGTTCAGCTCATCCAACGCGTTGCGTAACTCGCTCAGGTTGCGCAACCAGAAATCCACTTTGCACGGCGCGTCATCGTGCTCCAGCCATTGCTCCGGGCTCAGCAGGTACACCGCCACAGTCGGGCCGCGGGCTGCGGCGGCCGAGAGGGCGGTGTTGTCCTGTAGGCGCAAGTCGCTGCGCAACCAGATCAATTGCAGAGAGGAGTCCGTACGATTCATTAAAAATTCGCCATTAAATGAGCCCACGCTGAACCAGGCCCTGATGCGCCGCTAACGGATCTTCAGCCAGGAACAAATCAGTAATCTTGAACGTTCGTGCGGACAATTCGGCGTGGTGGATGCACACCGTGGGTCCGGCAATCATTTTTGGGCAACTGACACCATTCAAAAGTTTCGGTAGCTGCGAAAGGTTCATGGCTTTGCTGGAGTACAGCAGAACGCCGCGGGCTTGCAGATGATCGACCGCCAGCGCGAGTTCGCCGGCGGGAAGTGGCCAGTCGAACACCTCCACCGGGCAATCGGCGCTGCTGATCAGCCAGGCGGTCAGCCACAGGTGAGGCTCCAGTGGCAGGTCCGATTGATTGATCAACAACAGTGGCGCGGTGCGTAACTGACGGTTGTTATGGTAGATGCGTGCGCCAAATTTGCTGCGTAACCAAGAGTAAAAAAACACCCGCTCCATCTGCGCGCCGAACTGGCCTTGCCAGCGTTGCTCCAGTTCAGCCAGTAACGGCATCAGCAGTTGTGCGCACAAGGTCCGTGGTGGATACAACGCCATGGCCTGATTGACGGTGTCATCGAGGGTGCGCTCGTTCAGTTGAGTGACCGCTTGCAGCAGCGTATGACGCATCACTTGCCAATCGTTTTCAACGGATTCGGTAAAGGCCTGCGGGGTGTCGAGCAGTTGCTTGACCTGGCTGACGGCCACGCCGCGGTTGAGCCAGGTGAGAATCGTCAGGATGCGTTGAACGTGTTCGGCAGAGAACAGCCGATGCCCCTTGGGCGTGCGTTGCGGAACGATCAGGCCATAACGCCGTTCCCAGGCCCGCAGGGTGACGGCGTTCACACCGGTCTGCCGCGCGACCTCACGGATCGGCAGCCAGCCTTCGTCGAGGGCTTTCTTGAAGTCGGTGCCGAGGTCTTCGCTGGCGCTGGTGTCGAGTGGGCTTTTCATTCGATTGTCATTAGATCGCGTTTCGCAGGCTGAGATTTTCCGGATGCGGTTGCAGGTAAACCTGTTGCGCAATGTATGGATCCGGGTGTTGACGGAAGTAGTGTTTGAGCAGCGTCAACGGCACCACCAACGGCACGATGCCGTGGCGGTACTGACCGATGACGTGCTGCACTTCCTGTTTGTCTTCAGGACTGATCGTCTGTTTGAGATAGCCACTGATGTGTTGCAGGACGTTGGTGTGGGTGCGGCGTGTGGCGCATTTTTTCAAGGCCGCCATCAGCTCGCTGAAATAGCGTGGACCGAGTTCGTTCGGGTCGGTCTGGCCCATGTTGCCCAGCAGGTTACCCAGGGTTTTGTATTGCACCGGGTTGTGGGCCATCAGCAGGTATTTGTAGCGCGAGTGAAAGTCCGTGAGGCCACGGCGAGTCAGACCATCGCGCAGCAACTGCTGCCAGGCGCTATAGGCGAATACGCGGGTGAGGAAGTTTTCTCGCAGCACCGGGTCGTTGAGTCGGCCGTCTTCTTCCACCGGTAAATCCGGATGCTGCGCGCAGAACGCCTGGGCGTAGATGCCACGGCCACCACCGTCCACCGGCGCACCGTTGGCGTGGTAGACCTTGACCCGATCCAGGCCGCATGACGGGGATTTCTGCATGAAGATGTAGCCGCAGAGATCGCCCAGTTCCGCGGCCATCTTCTGACCGTACTCGGCGAGCGGCCGGGTGACATTGAGTGTTGGGTTAACGGTGCCGACGGCTTCTGGATGTTGTGGATCGCCCACCAGACGGATCGGTTCACGGGGAATGCCGAGACCGATGGCGACTTCCGGACAGACCGGGATGAAATCGAAATAGTCCGTGAGGGTGCGACTGCACAGCCGCGATGCCTTGTGCCCGCCGTTGTAACGCACTTCTGCGCCCATCAGGCAGGCGCTGATGGCGATCTTCGGTTTCACGGTGACGTGGGGCATCGGAGCACCTCGAATCTAAACCTGTACAGACTGCTCGGTCTGTACAACATAACTTCATCATAGATTCAAAGGTGTACAAGTCAAATTGTTTGTACAGGTTTTACCGTCGGGCCTCCAACCGGATCGATGCGGTTCACTGCAGATGCGCATGCAAGCGGCGGGCGGCTTCCTGGCCGCTGAGCCAAGCGCCTTCTACACGACCGGACAAGCACCAGTCGCCACACACATAGAGGCCTAGATCGGCATCGGCCAGAGCTCCCCATTCATGGCTGTTGGCGGGCCGGGCGTAGAGCCAGCGGTGGGCGAGGCTGAAGGTCGGGGCGGGCATGGCGTCGTGCAGCAGCTCGGCAAATGCGCCGTGCAATTGCTCGATCACCGCTTCCTTGGACAGGTCGATATGTTGCCGACTCCAGGCGCTGGTGGCGTGCAAAACCCAAGTGTCCAGCGTGTTGTCACGTCCCGGTTTGCTGCGGTTGCGAGCCAGCCAGTCGAGTGGACTGTCCTGTACGAAGCAGCCTTCCATGGGCGTATCCAACGGTGTCTCGAACGCCAGCGCGACAGCCCAGGTCGGGTCCATTTTCACTCCGGCGGCGGCACCGGCGAGTTTCGGCGCGGAGGCCAGCAGAGCAGTCGCCTGAGGCGCCGGCGTGGCGATAATCACATGACTGAACGGGCCGTGGGTGAAGCCTTCGGCGTCCTGCAGATGCCAGTGCTCCTCGCCGCGATAGACCTCGGTAATGCGGCAGGCGAAATGCACTTCCAGGTCGCCGAGCAGGCCGCGGGTGATGGCGCTCATGCGCGGCGTGCCGACCCAGCGCGTCTGTTCGTCCGGCGACAGGCTGAGCTGGCCGCCATGGTAGGTGTAGAGCTGCGGCATCCATTCAGCGACCCAGCCGTTGCCTTGCCAGCGCTGGACTTCAGTGACGAAGCGGCGATCGCGGGCAGTGAAATATTGCGCGCCCATGTCCAGAGCACCCGCATCGCTGCGCTTGCTTGACATGCGTCCGCCACTGCCGCGGCTTTTATCGAAAAGTTGAACGACATGCCCGACCTCTGTCAGGGCCTGGGCGGCGGAGAGCCCGGCGATGCCGGTGCCGATGATTGCGATAGGTACAGTCATAGGGGCCTCGTTTACCTTTCTGTACAGACTACGCCGTGGTTGAAACCTGTACAATATTGTTTTTTGGTATAACTTTTAGCGTTCTCGTTCTGACAGCTTGGCCTATTGTTAATCACAGAGCCTGCCCGATACCAAAGATCCCTGCTTATAAAAATAGACTAGTGATCAGGGTAAAACGCTACGCGAGGAAGTAGTCATGCACATATTGCTGACCGGCGGTACTGGTTTGATAGGACGTCAACTCTGCCGCCTCTGGTTGGGTCAGGGTCATCACCTGACGGTCTGGAGTCGCAAGCCTGACAAAGTCGCGAAAATCTGCGGTGCCCAAGTGCGCGGAGTGGCCCGCCTCGAGGACATCGGCCAGGAGCCAGTGGATGCGATTATCAACCTCGCAGGTGCACCGATTGCCGATCGCCCCTGGACAACCAGACGCAAAGCGCTGTTGTGGAGCAGCCGCATCACCCTGACCGAAACCCTGCTGGCCTGGCTCGAAACCCGTCAACAAAAACCGCAGGTGTTGATTTCGGGGTCTGCGGTCGGTTGGTACGGTGATGGGGGCGAGCGGGAACTGACCGAGAAGTCTCCACCGGTCATCGATGATTTCGCCAGCCAGTTGTGCATCGCCTGGGAAGAAACCGCCCAGCGTGCCGAAGGCTTGGGCATTCGTGTGATCTTCATTCGTACCGGGTTGGTGTTATCGGCCGAGGGCGGCTTTTTGTCGCGGCTGTTGCTGCCGTTCAAAGTGGGGCTGGGCGGGCCTATCGGCAGTGGCCGGCAGTGGATGCCGTGGATCCATATCAACGATCAAATCGCCCTGATTGATTTTCTTCTGCGTCAGGAACACGCCAGTGGTCCTTATAATGCCTGCGCACCCAAGTCGGTGCGCAACCGCGAGTTTGCCAAGACGTTGGGCAGCGTGCTGCACCGCCCGACGTTCATGCCTATGCCGGCCCTGGCGTTAAAGGTATGTCTGGGCGAATTGTCATTGCTGTTGCTGGGCGGCCAGAAGGCCGTACCGGCTCGCTTGCTGGAAGCGGGTTTCACTTTCCAGTTCACTGATTTGCGCGCGGCTCTGGACGACCTTTCCAGCCGCCTTTGAAATAGGACGTTGCATGACCGATCACGCATTGCTTCTGGTCAATCTGGGCTCACCGGCCTCCACCTCGGTGGCGGATGTGCGCAGTTACCTCAATCAATTTCTGATGGACCCGTATGTGATCGACCTGCCATGGCCGGTGCGACGTTTGCTGGTGTCGCTGATCCTGTTCAAGCGCCCGGAGCAGTCTGCCCACGCCTACGCCTCGATCTGGTGGGAGGAGGGCTCGCCGTTGGTGGTGCTCAGCCGTCGACTGCAACAGGCCATGACTGCCCAGTGGACCCACGGTCCGGTGGAGTTGGCGATGCGTTACGGTGAGCCGTCTATTGAATCGGCGCTGGTGCGCCTGGCGGCTCAGGGTCACAAGAGGATCACGATCGCGCCGCTCTATCCACAGTTCGCCGACAGCACGGTGACCACAGTGATCGAGGAGGCCAAGCGGGTGGTGCGCGATAAGCAGCTGGATGTGCAGTTTTCGATTCTCCAGCCGTTCTACGATCAAGCGGAATACCTCGATGCGCTGGTGGCCAGCGCCAAGCCGTATTTGCAGCAGGATTACGATCACTTGCTGCTCAGCTTTCACGGATTACCGGAGCGGCATCTGAAGAAGCTCAATCCGGGTCACAGTTTCGAAGGGGGTGGCGATTGCTGCGCTGGAGCGCCACCGGAAGTGGTCGCGACCTGTTATCGCGGGCAATGCTTGCGTACGGCTGCAGAGTTCGCCAAACGCATGGGTTTGCCGGACGGCAAGTGGTCGGTGTCGTTTCAGTCGCGTCTGGGCCGGGCCAAATGGATCGAACCCTACACCGAAGCGCGCCTTGATGAGTTGGCGGGAATGGGCGTGAAGAAAGTGCTGGTGATGTGCCCGGCGTTCGTTGCCGATTGCATCGAGACGCTGGAAGAAATCGGGGATCGCGGCAAAGAGCTGTTCCGCGAGGCGGGAGGGGAGGAGTTGGTGCTGGTGCCGTGTCTTAACGACGATCCGCAGTGGGCGCGGGCGTTGAGCACGTTGTGCGAGCGAGCGCCGCTGGCGCTTTAAAAGCTTCGCGAGCAAGCCCGCTCCCACATTTGATATTCGGTGTACTCAGATCAAATGTGGGAGCGGGCTTGCTCGCGAAGGCGTCCTGTCAGTCAGCGATAATCTTGAGCCTGCTTACAGCAGCGATTCATTCGCCTTCTTGTGCTTCCAGCTGTCATTACCCGGTAGCAACAGGTTCAGCGCAATCGCCGTCACCGCGCACAGCGCGATGCCTTTGAGGCCGAAGTCGTCCGGTCCTGTGCCGGTGCCGACCAGTACGCCGCCAATCCCGAACACCAGGGTCACCGAGACAATCACCAGATTGCGCGCCTCGCTCAGGTCGATCTTGTGGCGAATCAGCGTGTTCATGCCCACCGCCGCGATCGAACCGAACAATAGGCACAGAATCCCGCCCATCACCGGCACCGGAATGCTTTGCAGTAGCGCGCCGAACTTGCCGACGAACGCCAGGCTGATGGCGAAAATCGCCGCCCAGGTCATGATCTTCGGGTTGTAGTTCTTGGTCAGCATCACCGCGCCAGTCACTTCGGCATAGGTGGTGTTGGGTGGACCACCAAACAGGCCGGCTGCGGTGGTGGCAATGCCATCGCCGAGCAGGGTGCGGTGCAGGCCGGGTTTCTTCAGGTAATCGCGACCGGTCACGCTACCGACAGCAATCACGCCGCCGATGTGTTCGATGGCCGGAGCCAGGGCCACCGGAACGATGAACAGAATCGCCTGCCAGTTGAATTCCGGCGCGGTGAAGTGCGGGATCGCAAACCACGGTGCAGCGGCAATTTTCGCGGTATCAACGACGCCGAAATAGAACGCCATCGCAAAACCCACCAGCACACCGGAGATGATTGGCACCAGGCGGAAGATACCTTTACCGAACACCGCGACGATCAGGGTGGTCAGCAGCGCTGGCATCGAGATCAGCATTGCCGTCTGATAATGAATCAGCTCGGTGCCGTCGCCAGCCTTGCCCATCGCCATGTTGGCGGCGATCGGCGCCATGGCCAGGCCGATGGAGATGATCACCGGGCCAATCACCACCGGTGGCAGCAGACGGTCAATGAAACCGGTGCCTTTGATCTTCACGGCAAGGCCGAGGAAGGTGTAGACGAAACCGGCCGCCATCACGCCGCCCATGGTCGCCGCGAGACCAAACTGGCCTTTGGCGAGAATGATCGGGGTGATAAAGGCAAAGCTCGACGCCAGGAACACCGGCACCTGACGCCCGGTGACGATCTGGAACAGAATCGTCCCCAGGCCTGCGGTGAACAGCGCCACGTTCGGGTCGAGGCCGGTAATCAGCGGCATCAACACCAGGGCGCCGAAGGCCACGAACAGCATCTGCGCACCCGACAGCACCGTGCGCCAGAGCGGATCGTTGAACTCTTGCTGCATGCTCAAGCGTCCTTCTGCTTGGTGCCGAAGATCTTGTCACCGGCATCGCCCAGGCCTGGGATGATGTAACCGTGTTCGTTGAGTTTCTCGTCAATGGAAGCGGTGTAGATGGTCACGTCCGGGTGAGCCTTCTCTACGGCGGCAATGCCTTCGGGGGCCGCCACCAGCACCATCGCGCGGATGTCGCGGCAACCGGCCTTTTTCAGCAGGTCGATGGTCGCAACCATGGAGCTGCCGGTGGCGAGCATCGGGTCGATGATCATCGCCAGGCGTTCGTTGATTTCCGGAACCAGTTTTTCCAGGTAGGTGTGGGCCTGCAGGGTCTGTTCGTTGCGGGCCACGCCGACGGCGCTGACTTTTGCGCCCGGGATCAGGCTCAGCACGCCTTCGAGCATGCCGATGCCAGCGCGCAGGATCGGGACTACAGTAATTTTCTTGCCGGCGATTTTCTCGACCGACACCGTGCCGCACCAGCCTTCGATGTCGTAGCTTTCCAGCGGCAGGTCTTTGGTGGCTTCATAGGTCAGCAGGGCACCGACTTCCTGAGCGAGCTCACGGAAATTCTTCGTGCTGATGTCGGCGCGGCGCATAAGGCCGAGTTTATGGCGGATCAGCGGATGGCGGATCTCGAGGATGGGCATGGGAAAGGCTCCGGCGGCGGGCAAAAAAACCGGCCTAGATTAATCTATCCGAGGGTGTTGTCCTATAGACATACAGTACGTTAGTCCACAAACGCTTGATCTGGCCTCGCTTGATGCGTACCTTTGCCCGCTTTTCATGAACAGCCACCCCCTGGAGAGCGCCATGTCCGCTGATCTCGAGCATATCCGTCAAATCATGCGAGAGGCTGACTGCCTGTACACCGAAGCTGAAGTCGAGGCGGCCATCGCCCGCGTCGGTGCACAAATCAACGACCAGCTGGCTGAAAGCAATCCGGTGGTGTTCTGCGTGATGAACGGCGGGCTGATTTTCTCCGGCAAGCTGCTGACCTATCTGAACTTCCCGCTGGAAGCGTCATACCTGCACGCCACCCGTTATCGCAACGAAACCAGCGGCGGCGATCTGTTCTGGAAAGCCAAGCCGGAAGTGTCGTTCATCGACCGTGACGTGCTGATCATCGACGACATCCTCGACGAAGGTCACACCCTGGGCGCGATCATCGACTTCTGCAAACACGCCGGCGCCCGTGCTGTGCACACCGCCGTGCTGATCGACAAGGACCACGACCGCAAGGCTCGCCCGGACCTGAAAGCCGATTTCGTCGGCCTGCCATGCATCGACCGTTACATCTTCGGTTACGGCATGGACTACAAGGGCTACTGGCGTAATGCCAACGGGATTTTTGCTGTTAAAGGAATGTAAGCACATGACCGCGCCGAGCTTTCTTGATCAACCCCTGTTCACTGAATTGGCCGAGAAAGCGGCGGCTAATCCTCGCGGGCGTCAGCATCACAACTTCCATCAAATGGAAGAGGCCTGTCACCGCATGGCCGTAGGATTGCAGCCGAACACCTACATCCCGCCTCACCGCCATCTTGGCGATAACAAAGCCGAAACCTTGCTGATCCTCAAGGGGCGGCTTGGCCTGTTGATTTTCGATGAGTCGGGCGCCGTGCTGAAAAAACAGATTCTGCAGGCCGGTGGCGAGTGTGTTGGCGTGGACCTGCCGGCCGGCGTGTTTCATGGCCTGGTGGTGCTGGAAGCCGACAGCCTGATGTTTGAGTGCAAGGCCGGTCCTTATCGCCCGGTCGGTGAAGGCGAGCTTGCTCACTGGGCGCCGCGCGAGGGTGAGCCGGGAGTTGCCGAATATCAGGCGTGGATGCGCGCGCAGTTCGATTGATATTAAGGCAGGATCAAAAGATCGCAGTCTGCGGCAGCTCCATGATGGGCGTCAGTACGCAATTATTGCGGCGAGCGCGGTCCCTGCAGGAGCTGCCGCAGGCTGCGATCTTTTGCTTTTAATCCCATGCTAGAGTGCTCGGCCCCGACCTCCGGAGCCCGTCATGAGCCTTTTGATCCGCAGCTGCGCCGCCCTGTTGCTGACCGTCAGCCTGCCTCTGGCTGCCGCCCCGGCGCCGATGCACGCGCAGTTCCTGCCCCCCGATGACCTGACCCTGCGTGACGCGGAGCCCGAGCAGCAACAGCTGTTGCAGGTCACCGAGTATTCGGTGGTGGTCGGCAGTCAACGTCAGTCCAACCAGCAGCCGATTCCGGTGACCTCACCCTTGCTGATCCGTCTCAAGGGTAAATCCTTGAACAAGGGCGCGACCATCAGCCAGGTGCTGGTCAATTTCGATGGCGAAAGCAAAAGCCTGAAAAAGCCGATCTACGACGACAAAAGCAAAACCCTGACGCTGTTTTACCCGATGGCTCAGTACCGGGTGGTGATCGACTTGTTGCGCAATGACACGGTGTATTGCCAGTTCCTCAGCTACGCCAACGGCCATATCTGGGCCGATCTGCACACGGGCGCTGTTCGTCCGCGTTGAGCCCGGTGGCAAGGGAGGGGTAAACTGCCCGCCCCGTGAAATGTCTGCGAGCTGGAGTCGGCAATGCGTAAAGATAAGAAGCAAGTGATTGGTGACGAGATCGGCGATGAGCAGATCAAGCTGTTCCTCGATTTCGAACCGGTCGACGCCACGTCGCCGTCGCTGCACAAACTGATCAAGGCCTACCGCGGCCTGCGCATCGATGACTTCGGGCGCTTTCTGACGTTCTTCGTCGAAGCCGGTCTGGATCTGGACGGCAAGGATGAGCACGGCAATGACTTCGTTGCCCTGATCAAGGATCAGCGCAACGCGGCCGAGTACATCGAACTGATCGAAAAGGCTCGCGGCTAAGATCTTTTAAAGGCACAAAAAAAACGCCCCGCTCTCAATGAGAACGGGGCGTTTTTTATGCGGCCGAATCAAGCGTAGCTTTCGGTCTCGTTGCTGGCTTCAACCAGTTCCAGCGCGACGTTGTTCTGCACGTTGATCTTGCGATACAGCGCAGCATCGGTTTCCAGAACCTTTTCCCGTGCCGGGAAGATTTCCGCGAGCTTGGCAGCCCACTCACCGGACGCTTTGTTCGGGAAGCATTTCTCGATCAGTTCCAGCATGATCGAAACGGTCACCGATGCGCCTGGCGAAGCGCCGAGCAGGGCAGCAAGGGTACCGTCCTTGGCCGCGACCAGTTCGGTACCGAACTGCAGAACGCCGCCCTTTTTCGGGTCTTTCTTGATGATCTGCACCCGTTGGCCGGCCACTTCCAGGCGCCAGTCTTCGGCTTTCGCTTCAGGGTAGAAGCGACGCAGGGAATCCAGGCGCTGCTCCATCGACTGCATCACTTCGCTGACCAGGTACTTGGTCAGGTCCATGTTGTTTTTCGCCACGGCCAGCATCGGGCCGATGTTGCCGGCGCGAACCGACATCGGCAGGTCCATGAAGGAGCCGTGCTTGAGGAACTTGGTGGTGAAACCGGCGTAAGGTCCGAACAACAGGGACTTCTTGCCATCGACTACACGGGTGTCCAGGTGCGGCACCGACATCGGTGGCGAGCCCACGGCCGCCTGGCTGTAAACCTTGGCCTGGTGGTGTTTGACCACTTCCGGGTTGTCGCAACGCAGCCACTGGCCGCTGATCGGGAAGCCGCCGAAGCCTTTGCTTTCTTCGATGCCCGAAGCTTGCAGCAGCGGCAGTGCCGCGCCGCCAGCGCCGAGGAACACGAATTTCGCGTCGACGTCACGGGAGTTGCCGCTGTTGACGTCCTTGATGCTGACGGTCCAGCCGCTGCCGTTACGCTTGAGGCCGGTCACGCGCTTGCAGTACTTGACCTGGGCATCGGGTGCGCTGGTCAGGTGCTTGAGCAGTTGATTGGTCAGGGCGCCGAAGTTGACGTCGGTGCCGTTCATGACGCGGGTGGCGGCGACGACTTCGTCGGCCGGCCGGCCAGGCATCATCAGCGGCATCCACTCGGCCATGGTGGCCTTGTCTTCGGTGTATTCCATGTCCGAGAAGGCGTGGTGCTTGCTCAGCGTCTTGAAGCGTTCCTTGAGGAAGGAAACGCCATCGTCACTCTGGACGAAGCTCAGGTGCGGCACCGGGCTGATGAACGTCTTGCACGAGCCGAACGTGCTTTTCTTGGTCAGATAGGACCAGAACTGCTTCGACACCTCGAACTGGGTGTTGATGTGCACGGCTTTCTTGATGTCGACGGTGCCGTCGGCGGCCTGCGGCGTGTAGTTGAGCTCACACAGCCCGGCGTGACCGGTACCGGCGTTGTTCCACGGGTTCGAACTCTCCGCGGCACCGGAATCCATCAGCTCGACGACTTCCAGCTTGATCGCGGGGTCGAGCTCTTTGAGCAGTACAGCGAGGGTGGCACTCATGATGCCGGCCCCAACCAGTACTACGTCGACTGCTTCGTTATGCGCCATTTAACGCGTCTCCAAAATCTGCAGCACCAAATTGTCGGCATGGCTGCCAGGTGTTCAGGGGCGTGTCAGTGATGCCCCAGGTACTCATGGCAGTATCGCCATGTCCGAATCTTCGCAATTTTTTGCAACTTCGACGGACGCTACCGGCCGGGTCTAAAAGAGTTACATGAACTCACTTCAACGCGCGGCTGGCAATTCGACTTATGGTCGATACATCCGTTTGTGCAACCAAATCCGTAGAGGACAGGCTTCAGGATCCGGTGTTCGAGGCGTACTCGGTCCTGTGTCGTTGGGCTGTTTCAGACGCTAATGGTGCATATTCAGACGCAAAACTATTCATTTGCTCGCCACACTCTTGTGAAGTTGTGAAAACCCGTTTTTTTCACGCTCTTTTGAAGACGTGAACCTCAAAAAAGGGCTGCCCCAGCCTGGCACCGTGCCCGGATGGATTGCCGCCATGGAATACATGACAAGCAAAACGGGCAAACAGCTCAGTAACCGAGCGTAATGACAGCTCTGCAGATTCGCGAAAAGTGGGGGTTTTGCTCAAGGAACAGCAAGCGCGCCAGCTTCACTCGATCTGTGTGGGCGGCTCTCTGTGGGCGGTGCGGGGTGTCAATACAAGCGCATTGACGATGCTGCGAGGCCCGATCAGGAGACGTCCTTATAATCGGGGGGAGATTGTAGCGAAGAAACGCAGGGAAATGGTCGTGTTTAATGACTTTTATTAGGTGTTCGGTCAGGTGGTCAACAGCTGTTGAGCCCGCGCACGTGGCTGGCGCTGGCTGACACGGGCGCTAGGAGGCAGGGGATGGTGCAGCCAGTTGAGACGGATTTCTTCGATTTCGACCCAGTCATCACCCATCGGCTGGAGGCTGCACTGTTTGAATGCCTGGCAATGGCCGTTGCGGTCGAGCAGGGCGAAGCAGCGATGCAGCGGACGTGGGTTGAACAGCGAGACGAGATAGCGCATGGCGAAGTACCTTGTGGGGTGACTGCTGTGAAGGTTGCCAGCGAGCCGTGACGAGCAAGTGTATGGGCGGTGACAGATGTGTGACACAGGCCGTTTCTGGTGGTTTTGTAGGAATTTACCTCAATCATTGCGCTGCCCTAGTTAGCCGCAGTGGCGCACCGCTATACTGCGGGCCTTAGTGCCTGATTCTGGAGAGAAGCGCATGTTGCAACGCCTGTTGTTCGGTTTGATCACTGTGACCAGCTTGACGCTGGTCGGCTGCGCCCACAGCCCGCAACAACTGAATCCGGAACCCAAGCTGACGACTCAGCTGGCACCGGTCGGTCATGGTCAACCGGTGGTGGTGCGTGTGGCGGACGGTCGTCCGTCGCCGACTTTGGGCACCCGTGGTGGCCTGTACCCTGAGACCAGTGCGATCACCGTGCAGGGCGCGCAGATTCTGCCGAAGTTGCAGGCTCAGGCCGAAGCGGCCGTGCGGTTGCTGGGTTTTACTCCATCCAACAACGCACCGAATGCACCGCAAATCACTGTGACTCTGGTCGAGCTGAAGTATCAGTCGCCTAAAGAAGGCATGTACGTGACCGAAGCGACCATCGGCGCGACGTTCCGCTCCGATGTGCAGAATGCCAATCGTCGTTACAGCGGCCGTTACGGTGCGTCCCTGGATCAACGTTTTGGTATGGCGCCGAATCAGGAAACCAATACCAAGCTGGTTAGCGATGTGTTGAGCGATGCGTTGACGCGTCTGTTCAAGGATCCGACCGTGGGTCAGGTTCTCGGCGAATAAACTTTCGCCGAAATCAAAAAAGCCCGGTGCCAGCAATGGCCCCGGGCTTTTTCATTCAGGTGTACACCACCGAACAACTGTGGGAGCGAGCCTGCTCGCTCCCACAGGGAATGTGTTGTGTCAGGCGGCTTCGGAGTAAAAGTCCAGCACGCTCACGCCCGTCAGCAACTCAGGACAGGAATCGGTCAAATGGTTCGTTATTTGTCGGAAAGCAAGGGCAGGTGGCGAGGCTTTCGGTAGAATCCGCGCCGCGGTCGTCGGTTCGGCGTCTGCCACACCTGTTTTGCTGAGGTTCGTGATGTCGTTGCATTTGATTTCGCTGTTTACCAACCATCCCGCCAAGTTGATCAACCTGTTGGCCTTGTTGTTTGCCTTTCCGGGCGGCTGGTTGCTGCATACCACTCGTCGCCGCGAACAGCGCGCGCTGGCCACTCTCGAAGCGCAAAGCCAGAGCCGTCGTATCGATGAACCGACGTTGATGCTGGACGGGGCGACCTTGCGCATGAACCGGTTTTTCTATGGATTCGGTTTTGCCTGCCTGGGGTTGGCGCTGCTGGTGTCATGGATCAGCACGCGGGTTTGAATCGCTAAAAAGCAAAAGATCGCAGCCTCGTTTCACTCGACAGCTCCTACAGGGGATAGCGTTCGCCCTGTAGGAGCTGTCGAGTGAAACGAGGCTGCGATCTTTTGATCTTGCTTCAAAAAAACCTTACAGCGGCAAACCTGCTTTCACACGGTACTGATTGCGCACTGGCGTCGCGTATTGCACGACCATGAACGGACGATGCTCCTCAGGGCACGCGTCCAGACGCTGTTGCCATTGCTCCTGAGCCTTGGCCAGTTCGTCCGCCGCAAACACCTCGGCGGCTTTCGGCACCTGCAATTGCGGGTCGGCGTCTTTCCACTGGGCGTAGGCCAAGTAGTGCACCGGGAACAGACGGTAGCCGCCGAGGATCTGCCGGTCCATCTCGATCGCCAATTGCTTGGTGTCGTCGAACAGCTCGGTGATCGGCGAAGCGAAATTCACATGCACACGGCCCTTGTAGCCGGTGATGCCCTTGGCGATGCTCACATCGTCCTCGCCCGGCACTTTGGTGTAGCTGCCGGTGGTGGCGCGGATGAACAGCTCGCGAGCCTTGGCTTGATCGCACGGGTCGTATTCATAACTGATCGACACCGGGGTGAGGTTCAGCGAGCGAATGACTTCGCCAAACGGCTCGTCCTTGCGGCTCATGTGGAACATTTTCAGGATCGCCGACTCGGTGCGGTCGTCGCCGTCCTTGGCCCGGCCTTCGGCCTGGGCGATCCAGATCGAGGCACAATCCTTGCGGATCGAGTGGTTGATGTAGGCCGACAGCAGTTGGTACGCCGCCATCTTCTCGCGTCGACCGGCGATCGAACGGTGCACGATGAAGCTCTTGTTCAGGCGCATCAGATCGCTGACGAAGGGCTTTTGCAGCAGGTTGTCGCCGATCGCGATGCGCGGTGTCGGCAGGCCGGCGTGGTACACGGCGTAGTTGACGAAGGCCGGGTCCATTACGATGTCGCGGTGGTTGGCGATGAACAGGTAGGCGCTGCCGGACTTGAACTGCTCGACGCCGGTGTACGTCACACCGTCCGTGGCTCGCTCGATGGTGTGGTCGACGTACATCTCGACTTTATCCTGCAACGTGGCCACCGACGTGACGTCAGCGAACTCACGGCGCAGCCGATGAGCTATAAGAGGTTTGAGCATCCAGCCGAAAGCACCGGCAAAACGCGGGAAGCGGAAGTGGATGAGGATATCTAGAAACGCCTTGTCGCCGAGCAGCCGGTCCAGCACTGCCGGGACTTCGCTGTCATTGTAAGGTCGGATGGCATCGAATTCGCCCATCATGCTCTCTTGTTAGAAACGGCTAGGGTAAGTAAAGGTTTTGATCGAAAACCAACGGGGCACGGTCTGAAAAGTTAGCCAGACAAAAATAGCCCTGCAAATAGACCGGCGATTATACGCACAAGTCACCTGGGAGACCGCGATGCTGGAAACCGAGCGCTACGAATGTCCGTATTGTGGTGAAGAGGCAGAGGCCGTTCTGGACTTGTCCGGTGGCGATCAGACCTATATCGAAGACTGTCCGGTGTGTTGTCGCCCGATCACGTTTGTTCTGCAGACTGACGGTCAGGAATGGTTGCTCGAAGTTCACAGCGAAAACGAATGAAAGGGGCACCCCATGCAGCGAATCTACGAGCCGGAAAACCTCATGGAAGGTGAGTTGCTGCAAAGCATGTTGGCCAGTGAGGGCATCGAAGCGCATTTGGTGGGCCGCGATTTGCTCGGTGGCAGCGGCGAATTGCCGATCTTTGGCCTGCTGGGCCTGTCGGTCGATAACGACGAGGCCGAGTACGCCCGGGAGTTGATCACCGCGTACAATGCCGCGCTGCCACTGCCCGGCGATGAACCGGAAAGTTTTCCCGGCACGCTGGTCTGTTAGGCTGACGTTCGTTTTATCAAGAGTCGTGTTGCCCCATGTGTGGACGTTATGCCCTGTTTCGCTGGAACCCCGCCTTCGCGGCCCTGCCTGGCTTCCCCGCCGATCAGCAGGCCCAGTGGAATATTTCTCCCAACGATTCGGTGTTGATGCTGCGTGCAGGCGTTGACGGCCAGCGCGAGTTGGCCCGCGCGCGTTGGGGTTTGACGCCGCCATGGCTGACCGATTTGTCCCGTACGCCAGCCCATGCTCGGGCCGAAACCGTTGCCGAACAACCGATGTTTCGCCAGGCCCTGCGCGAACGCCGTTGCCTGCTGCCGGCCAACGGTTTTTACGAATGGCGCGGCACGACCCGCAAGCGCCCGTATTGGCTGACACCGGGAGAGGGCTCGACGTTGTTCTTTGCGGCGATCTGGGAAGCGTATCCAGTGCAGGAGCAGGTGTGGCTGAGCACGGCGGTGATCACGCAGCCGGCGGCGAGTCAGCGCCGGCCGTTGATTCTCGATGCGGCGGGGCAGGAGGCATGGCTCAATCCAGAGACTCCGTTGCATGCCTTGCAAGCGTTGCTCGCCAGTGAACCCGCGGCGTTGCGCGAGCGGGTATTGGCGAATCTGGTGAATGATCCGAAGCTCAATGGGCCGGAGTGTCTAACCCCCGGCTGATGGGGTGTCTGTGCTGGCCCCATCGCGAGCAAGCTCGCTCCCACAGGTTTTGTGAACGCCACAGACCCTATGTGGGAGCGAGCTTGCTCGCGATGGGGCCTTTGGATCAGACCTTGAACTGATTGATCAACCGCCGCTGCTGCTCAGCCAACTTGGTCAGATCCGCACTCGCCGCACTCGATTCATCCGCTCCGCCCGCCACTTCATTGGCCACTTGCCCGATGTTGATCACGTTCCGGTTAATGTCATCAGCCACCGCACTCTGTTCCTCAGCCGCACTGGCAATCTGGGTGTTCATGTCGTTGATCACCGACACCGCCTGAGTAATCGTCTCCAGCGCCTCGGCCGCTTTCGCCGCGTGCTGCACGCTTTCATCGGTGCGGCTCTGACTGTCCTCCATCACCCGCACCACATCGCGCGTGCCTTGTTGCAGTTGCTGAATCATGGTCTGAATTTCTTCAGTGGCTTTCTGAGTCTTCTGCGCCAGGTTGCGCACTTCATCGGCTACCACCGCAAAACCGCGTCCCTGTTCGCCAGCGCGGGCCGCTTCGATGGCGGCGTTCAAGGCCAGCAGGTTGGTCTGCTCGGCGATCCCTCGAATGGCCGTCAGGATCGCATTGATGTTCTCGCTGTCCTTGGCCAAGGTCTGCACCACGCCGACAGCCTTACCGATTTCTATCGCCAGCACGCCAATCGAGTTCGACGTATCGCGCACGATTTGCATGCCTTGCGCCGCGGCCTGATCCGCATGACTGGCGGCTTGCGCAGCCTGGGTCGCGTTGCGCGCCACGTCCTGGGCGGTGGCGGTCATTTCATGCACCGCCGTGGCCACCTGATCGATCTCGGCCATTTGCTTGTGCACACCGATGTTGGTGCGGATGGCGATATCGGCAGTGTGTTCCGATGAATCACTGACGCTCTGCACCGAAGTCACGACCTGGGTGATCATTACCTGCAACTTGGCCAGGAAGGTGTTGAAGCCTTTGGCGATCGAGCCCAATTCGTCGGCGCGGTCGCTGGTCAGGCGGCGAGTCAGGTCACCTTCGCCCTGAGCGATGTCGTCGAGCATGGCAACCATCTGCTTCAGCGGCCGGGCAATGCCGTGGCCCACCAGCCAGATCACCAGCAAGCCGATACCGGCAATCAACAAACCGACCATGGCCATGCCAAAGGTGTCGGACTTGCGCTGGGCGTCCAGATCGCCCTGAAGTTTTTGCAGGTCGGCCATTACTGCGTTCAGCGGCAATTGCAGCATGAGGGTCCAGCGAGCGTCGGTCTGGCCAATACCGAACGGCAGGTACAACTCGATCCGGCCCTGGGCCTTGTCGACGGTGTAGGTGACTTCGCCGCGCTTGAGATTGGCCATGTTGGCGATCTGCTGGCTGTCGAGGATGTCGCTGACCTTCTCGCCGAATTTGCTCGGGTCCTTGGTATAGGCAACGATCCGGCTGTTGCCGCCAATCAGGGCCATTTCACCAGCGCCGCTGTACAACTTCTGATTCGCGCCGAGGAGCATTTCCTGGATGAAGTTCACCGAGAGGTCGGCGCCGACGATGCCCTGGAAGGCCCCGTTGAGCATGATCGGTTCTATAAAGGAGGCGAGCATGACGATCTTGTCGCCGACCTTGTAGGGCGCCGGATCGATCACACAGGATTTTTTGGTTTCTTTCGAGCACAGGTAGTACTCGCTGGCGCGTACGCCGGTGGACAGGGTTTTCTGGTCGTCGACGTCCACCAGTTTGTCCAGGCCCAGGCTGCCGTCTTCGTTGCGGAACCACCAAGGCAGGAAGCGACCGTTGCTGGCGTCGATGCCGACCACCTGGGTGTCGACGTAAGCCGCATCGTTGTGATCCAGGGCGTTTTTTTCCCAACCGATGTAGGTGCCGAGAATTTTCGGGTTCTTGACGACGTTTTCCTTGATCAGACTGATCAATTGCTCGCGGCTCAGGTTCAACTGTGGCTTGCCATCGGCACCCGGTGTGCCGATCAATGCGTTGACTCGCACCAGTCCGCCGGCAATCAGCAGTGGCGCTTCGAGCTCGCGCTGGATTTGGCTGACCTGGGTTTGCGCCAATGACGTCAGGCGTTGTTCGATGACTTGCTCGAATTGTGCCTGGGTCCGCTGCTGGACCATGTCTTGTGTCCGTGCGCCGGAAAACAGGGCGTACAGCACCAGGGCTGCCACGACACTAAGAACGATGGCGCCGGCGAGGGCCGCCACGGAAAACTGGATCGACTTGAATTTCATGGGTGCTCCGCACGCAAGAGGACGTCTGCGGTGCTGTATCGGCAGGGGTGTCGATGGCCATGAGCGGAGGTTGGCGAATTGGCTGTTTTGGAGGGTTTGATGTCGCAAACGAATCACTGCGGGCCGTTATCGACCACGGTGGGCACCGTTGTGTGAATTTTTTCCTACGGCCATGAGAGCTTTGTCTGAAATGTGCGTCTACACCTCTGTTGTATCTGGCGTCGATACAATTCACCACCTAGGATACGCCGCATGTTTTCAGAGAGATTTTTGATGAACAAGACATTGGTTTTGTGTGTGCTGAGCGCAGGTTTGCTGCTCACCGGTTGCCAGTCGGTCAATACCACCAGCGGTGGCGCGGTGGGCGTTGAGCGCAAGCAGTACATGTTCAGCATGTTGTCGACCGACGAGGTCAACCAGATGTACGCCCAGTCCTATCAAAAGACTGTCGGCGAGGCGAACACCAAAGGCGTGCTGGACAAGACCAGTAACGAGGCCAAACGTGTCCAGGCCATTGCCGACCGGCTGATCGCCCAGGCGCCGGTTTTCCGTCCGGATTCGGCCCAATGGAAATGGGAAGTCAACCTGATCAAGAGCGACGAACTCAACGCCAACTGCGGGCCCGGCGGCAAGATCATTTTCTACACGGGGCTGATCGACAGCCTGCAACTGACCGACGATGAGATCGCCGCGATCATGGGCCACGAAATCGCCCACGCCCTGCGCGAGCATGGTCGTGAAGCGATGTCCAAGGCCTACGGCATCGAAATGGCCAAGCAGGGCGCCGGTACCTTGTTCGGTCTGGGCCAGGACAGCCTGGCGTTGGCGGATACCGTGGCCAACTACGGCATGACCTTGCCCAACAGTCGCGCCAATGAAAACGAGGCGGACCTGATCGGCCTGGAACTGGCCGCTCGCGCCGGTTACAACCCGAACGCCGCGATCACCCTGTGGAACAAGATGACCAAGGCCTCGGAAGGTTCGCCGCCGGAGTTCATGAGTACTCACCCGGCGTCGTCGAGTCGTATTGCTTCGTTGCAGGCGGCGATTCCGAAAGTCATGCCGTTGTACGAGAAAGCCAGGAAATCCTGATGCACATGCGGTGCTGCCACTGACGCCTTCGCGAGCAAGCCCGCTCCCACATTGGAACGCGATCTCCTGTGGGAGCGAGCCTGCTCGCGAAGAACGATAACGCGGTCTGACGGCCTACGGGGTTAAACCCAACCGCTGCTCTGCATCGCCTTGTACACCGCGACAATGGCGAGGATGAAGAACGCCGACGCCGCCAGGCGACGGATCAGGGTGAGCGGCAATTTATCCGCGGCAAAATTACCCGCCAAAACCACTGGCACGTTGGCAATCAACATGCCGGCGGTAGTGCCGATGATCACCAGCCACAGCTCCGGGTATTGCGCAGCGAGCATTACCGTGGCGACTTGAGTCTTGTCGCCCATCTCCGCAAGGAAAAACGCGATCAACGTGGTCAGGAACGGTCCGAACTTGCGGGCGGTGCTGGCTTCGTCGTCGTCCATCTTGTCCGGCACCAGGGTCCACAATGCGGTCGCGGTGAAACTCGCGGCGAGGATCCAGTGCAGCGTCGCATTCGAGAAGAAACTACCGACCCAGGCGCCTACCGCACCAGCTGCTGCGTGGTTGGCCAGGGTTGCAGCGACGATACCGGCGATGATCGGCCAGGGTTTGCGAAAGCGAGCGGCGAGAATGAGCGCGAGCAGTTGCGTCTTGTCGCCGATTTCGGCCAAGGCAACGATTGCGGTGGGAACGAGAAGTGAATCCAGCATCAGGGTTTTCCTAAGGGGCGGGTCGACACGGCTATGACACGTACAGCCTTCCCGCCCCGGGTAAGGTGTTCGTGTCATAGGTCTTGTCAAACCCTGCGATCCGTCTGATGCGGACGCTTGGGTCGCATACGCCATGGTCTGTTGACCAAGTATGTTGACGTATGCCGGACGAGCATGGTGCTCGTGGGAGACTACTCCCCTAGGACGGAGCGGATTCTGCCTAGGCAAAATCCGTTAGGCAAGCACTTATTTATCAGCCGCGTTTGGCCCGATAGATTCTGAAACCCTGTCCCTCGGCCTTGATTGCGCACACGCCGAGGTGCTCTTCGATCAGTGGTTGATACTTCAGGAAGCTGTTGGCTACCAAACGCAGTTCGCCACCGTTTTTCAGATGTTTGGCTGCTTTTCGCAGCAAGTTCTCGGTAGCGAAGTAGTCGGTGTGTACGCCGACATGGAACGGTGGGTTGCTCAAAATCGCACTCAAACCCATCGGTGCTGCGTCGATACCGTCACCGGTAATCACATCAGCTTCCAGACCGTTGGCAGCCAATGTCAGGCGACTACTGGCAGCCGCAAACGCATCCACATCAAGCAAGGTGACCTGGTTGTGTGGATAGCGACGTTTCACCGCTGCTCCCAACACGCCGGCGCCGCAACCGAAGTCCAGCAAATGGCCGCTCGGCAATTTGTCCAGATGCTCCAGCAACAGCGCGCTGCCGCGATCCAGCCGACCGTGGCTGAACACGCCCGGCAGGCTGATGACTTTTAGCGGACCTTCGGCCAGCGGCAACTCATAAGTCTGGGCCAGGCTTTCCAGCGACTTGGCTTCTGGCGCAGTGGCCACGGTAACCTGCCACAGCTGGCAATGCCGCGCGCTGTCGAGCTTGCGCGGTTTGCCGAAGGGGTTCAGTTGCTTGGCCGCACCTTCGATGCCGCTGCGTTTTTCACCCACCAGATACAGTTCACGACCGGCCAGTCTGGAGGCGAGGGCGTTGAGGATGTAGTCGGTCAGGTCCTTGGACTTGGGCAGAAACACCACGGCGGTGTCGAACGCGCGCTCCGGTACAGTCACACCGAAATGGCTGCGCTCGGCGAAGCGGGCATCCAGCGCTGCTTGATCGCCGGCATGCCAGCACCAGCCATGAGCGTCGGGCAAACGGCCCAGCAGGTCATCGGCGGGCAAACCGGCCAGCAGCACCGAACCCTGGAACAACTCGGCCTGACGAAGCAGTACTTCACTGCGCGGATCCATACTCTGCTCCTGTAAAAAAAGTGCCGCAGTCTATCAACTGACGACCCGCAGTGCTTTACCGCTGAAGTATCCCTGAGCGTTTTCGGTCAACTGGCCCACGATTCGCTGGCGTGCCTCGCGACTGCCCCAGGCGTTGTGCGGGGTGACAATCAACCGTGGAATGTCGTGGGCCAGCAGCGGATTGCCGGCGGTCGGTGGCTCGACGCTCAGCACGTCGGTGGCCGCGCCACCCAGGTGACCGTTGCGCAAGGCATCGGCCAGCGCCTGTTCGTCGATCAAGCCGCCGCGTGCGGTGTTGACCACGAACGCACCGGGTTTCATCGAGGCCAGCTCACGGGCTCCGATGAAGTGGCGGGTGTGTTCGTTGAGCGGGCAGTGCAGGGTCAGCGCGTCGATCTGCGGCAGCAGCTCTTCCAGTGGCAAACGATCCGGCCGGGCAGGGCGCCCGGGAATCTGACCGAGCAGTACGCGCATGCCAAAGGCTTCGGCCAGTCGTGCGACCGCGCCGCCCAGTTCGCCGTGACCGAGCAGGCCGAGGGTTTTGCCTTCCAGTTCGACAATCGGGTAATCCAGCAGACAGAACTGTTTCGCCTGCTGCCAGCGACCTTCGCCGACAGCCTTTTGATAATCGGCCAGGCGCGTCGCCAGATTGAGCAGCAACATGATCGTGTGCTGCGCCACCGACGGCGTGCCGTAACCCTGGCAGTTACAGACGGTAATTCCGTGGGCGCGGGCGGCGGCGAGGTCAACGTTGTTGGTGCCGGTGGCCGTGATCAGGATCAGCTTCAGCTCGGGGCTGGCAGCGATGGCGGCGGCGTCGATCAGGATTTTGTTGCTGATGGCAACGGTGGCGCCCTTGAGGCGTTCGATCACTTGGTCCTGCGTGGTCTGGGCGAAAAGCTGTAAGTCACTGAAACACTCTTGCAGCGGGCTGAGGTCGAGGTCGCCCAGGTCCAGGGACGGATGGTCGAGGAAAACGGCGCGGTGAGTGTTCGTCATCAACTGTACCTTTTGTGCAATGAACTGAAGGCGTAATCTGCCGAGCCTAGCAGATGAAGCAAACAGTTACGCTTGGCCAAAAGGATCCCCTATGTACTGGACAGAGTTTTTGACCGTTGCCCTGATTCACTTGCTGGCCGTGGCCAGCCCCGGCCCGGACTTTGCCGTGGTGGTGCGTGAGAGCGTGACCCATGGTCGTCGCGCTGGCACCTGGACGGCGCTGGGTGTCGGCACGGCGATTTTCCTGCACGTCGGCTACTCGTTGCTCGGCATTGGCCTGATCGTGTCCCAGTCGATCGTGTTGTTTAATGCCCTGAAATGGGCGGCCGCCGCGTACCTGCTGTACATCGGCTTCAAGGCCTTGCGAGCACAGCCGGCCCAACCTGCGGCTGACGATCTGCACAAGGAAGCGGGCGAGCGCACTGCTCGCGGCGCTTTCACTTCGGGTTTCGTGACCAACGGTCTGAACCCGAAAGCGACGCTGTTCTTCCTTTCGCTGTTCACCGTGGTGATCAATCCGCACACGCCGCTGGCGGTACAGGCGGGCTACGGCATCTACCTCGCGGTAGCCACAGCGGTGTGGTTCTGCCTGGTGGCGATGCTGTTCAGCCAGCAGCGCGTGCGCGCAGGTTTTGCCCGGATGGGCCACTGGTTCGATCGGACCATGGGCGCGGTACTGATCGCCATTGGTGTGAAACTCGCGTTTACCGAGATGCACTGACGTCCTGTGAGGCGGCTAGCGATGTAATACCAGCCGCTTGAAGCGTTTGAAGCTGGTTCTATTGAGGTGCCGCCAGGGAATCGAGCGCAACAGCTGCCAGGCTTCTTTCTTGTCTTCGATCACGGCGTATTTGAGGGCCTTGTTCACCAGTTTGGTGCGGGCGCTGTGGTAGCCGGGATGGTTCACGTACGGCGCGATCGCCTCAAGGTCCGCCTGGAGCAATATCCGGTATTTTCTCGACAGGTTGTTGGCATGGCGGCGATAGCGGGTCATGCAGATCGGCAATTCATGGATCTCATAACCCAGCCGGGCAATCCGCAACGTCATCTGAAAGTCCTGAACCCGCAGCTTCGGCGCGTAGAAGTCGGCACTTCGCATCGCTTTCATGCGATAGAGCGCAACAGGGGCGCCGATCACGACGGCACCTCTGAGGACCTGATCGAAGTTGTAGGTATGGATCTGCTCGCGTTGTTGCTGCTTGATGGTGTTGCCATCGCTGTCCATGTAGCTGATCAGCGCACCCACGCAGCCGACGTCCGGGTGCTGATCCAGATACTCGGCGCGAATGCGCACCGACCCCGGCAACATGATGTCATCCAGGTCCGGCGTCGACACATAGACGCCTTTGGCGTATCGCAAGCCGTGGTTGAGTGCTGCGCTCACGCCCCGGTTCGGTTGCGAATACAGCTGGAAGTCATAGATTTGTTGTAAGCGCTTGAGTATGGCGAGGCTGTCGTCGCTGGACCCATCGTCCACGATGATGACTTCGAAGTTCGGGTAGTCCTGGGCGAAGATGCTCTTGATGGCGTCTTCAAGGTACTTTTGCGCGTTGAAACAGGGCGCCACGATGGAAACCAGGGGCGCTTGTGTCGATGGGGAGTTCTCGGTCAGTTCAATACTCATTGTTGTATGCGATACCGATGGCGTATGACCAGACAGGTCTAGTGACAAGATCCTTCTCTTGAAGATGAGGTGGAGGGTTGGGCGACCCGGGCAACTGTTTGGCTGCCAACCGATCGGCTCATCGTGTCCGTATCGTACGTAGGGTCACAGACAAGTGTTGCGCGCATGCGTTTCAACGTTTTACAGCGCAGATCCCGAATTCCCGACGAAACACGCCGGGTAGTGGCGCAAAGCTAGCATTTGTCCGGCTCTGCAAATCATTCCTTTGGCTGATTTGGCTGGCGTCCAAGGGCACTAAAGTGCTTACTTTCAGCCACGACCGTGCAGTCAGAAAAGGGACTCTTATGTTGCAGACTCGCGTTATCCCCCCAGCCGAAGGCGCTTACCAGTATCCGCTGCTGATTAAACGGCTGCTGATGTCCGGCGCTCGTTATGAGAAAACCCGCGAGATCATTTACCGCGACCAGTTGCGCTACAGCTATCCGACCCTGATCGAACGGGTCGCAAGGCTGGCCAACGTGCTGACGGCGGCCGGCGTCAAGGCCGGGGATACCGTGGCGGTGATGGACTGGGACAGCCATCGTTATCTGGAATGCATGTTCGCCATCCCGATGATCGGCGCGGTGATCCACACCATTAACGTGCGCCTGTCACCGGAACAGATCCTCTACACCATGAACCATGCCGAGGACCGCTTTGTGCTGGTCAACAGCGAGTTCGTCGGGTTGTACCAGGCCATTGCCGGGCACCTGACCACGGTGGAGAAAACCCTGCTGCTGACTGACCTGCCGGAAAAAACCGCCGACTTGCCGAACCTCATCGGCGAGTATGAGCAGTTGCTGGCGGCGGCGAGCACGCAGTACGACTTCCAGGACTTCGACGAAAACTCGGTCGCGACCACGTTCTACACCACCGGCACCACCGGTAATCCCAAAGGTGTGTACTTCACCCATCGGCAACTGGTGCTGCACACAATGGGTGTGTCGACCATCATGGGCGCCATCGACAGCGTGCGGTTGCTGGGCACCAACGATGTTTACATGCCGATCACCCCGATGTTCCATGTGCACGCCTGGGGCCTGCCGTATGTGGCGACCATGCTCGGGCTCAAGCAGGTCTATCCCGGTCGCTATGACCCCGAGTACCTGGTGGAGCTGTGGCGCAAGGAGAAGGTCACCTTTTCCCATTGTGTGCCGACCATCCTGCAAATGGTCCTCAATTCCAAAGCGGCGCAAGGCACGGATTTCGGTGGCTGGAAAATCGTCATCGGCGGCAGTGCACTCAACCGTGCGCTGTACGACGCGGCGAAGGCCAAGGGCATTCAACTGACCGCCGCTTACGGCATGTCGGAAACCGGGCCGTTGGTGTCGTGTGCACACCTCAATGACGAGCTGATGGCCGGCACCGAAGACGAACGCACCACGTACCGGATCAAGGCCGGCGTGCCGGGACCATTGGTGGAGGCGGCGATCGTCGACACTGACGGCAACTTCCTGCCCGCCGATGGCGAGACCCAAGGCGAACTGGTGCTGCGTGCACCGTGGCTCACCGAGGGTTATTTCAACGAACCGCAAAAGGGCGCCGAGCTCTGGGCCGGGGGCTGGCTGCACACCGGTGATGTAGCGACCCTGGACAGCATGGGTGTGATCGACATTCGCGACCGGATCAAGGACGTGATCAAGACCGGCGGCGAGTGGATCTCCTCCCTGGACCTGGAAGATCTGATCAGTCGCCACGCGGCGGTACGCGAAGTAGCAGTGGTGGGCATCGCCGATCCGCAGTGGGGCGAACGTCCGTTCGCACTGCTGGTGGTCCGCGAAGGCCATGTGATCGGGGCCAAAGAACTGAAGGAACACCTCAAGCCGTTCGTGGAACTGGGGCACCTGAGCAAGTGGGCCATCCCGAGCCAGATCGCCCTTGTTACTGAAATTCCCAAGACCAGTGTCGGCAAACTCGACAAGAAACGTATTCGCGTCGACATCACCGAATGGCAAGCCAACAACAGCACCTTCCTCTCGACGCTTTAAGCGTCACTTGGCGTGCCCAAAAGGGCACGCCAAGCCCACCAAGCAAGCGCTTGGCTTGTCAAATCCGAATTTTCAGCCATCCTAGACGGGCCGACGGGTGTCGGCTTGGCAAAGGACTGTTCCAGAGTGGCTGGCAGCTGCAAATCACACTTTAGAGGGATCAAGCAGTACTACCTGCTGGCTATAGTCCGCTCAAGGATTTTTAAGAACGGAGCAAACGCACAAAACGGGGCGATGCAACTTTGGAATGACTTAGGGACACCTTGGCTCCCAGTCATCCACAGCGTTTTTAGAAGTGCTCACTGCCATAACAATAATGCACATGGAGTAGCGTCGATGACATCAGTAAACCAGTTCTGGCGCCGGGCGAAACTGCCCCTGGCGGTCAGTCTTGCCTCTACGCTCGCCGGGCCAGCATTCGGCGTCAGTTTCAACGTTGGTGAAATCGAAGGTCAGTTCGACTCGTCCCTGTCGGTCGGTGCCAGTTGGTCGACTGAAAATGCCAACAAGAACCTCATCGGCGTCAACAACGGCGGCCGCGGCCTGTCCCAGACTTCCGACGACGGTCACCTGAACTTCAAGAGCGGCGAAACGTTCTCCAAGATCTTCAAGGGCATCCATGACCTCGAATTGAAATATGGCGATACCGGCGTTTTCGTCCGTGGCAAATACTGGTACGACTTCGAACTCAAGGACGAAAGTCGTCCGTTCAAGGACATCAGCGACAGCAACCGCAAGGAAGGCGCCAAGTCCTCCGGCGGCCAGATCCTCGACGCCTTCGTCTACCACAACTATTCCGTTGCCGATCAGCCGGGCTCCGTGCGTCTGGGCAAGCAAGTAGTGAGTTGGGGTGAAAGTACTTTCATCGGCGGTGGCATCAACTCGATCAACCCGATCGACGTGTCTGCGTTCCGTCGCCCCGGTGCCGAGATCAAGGAAGGCCTGATCCCGGTCAACATGTTCTACGTGTCCCAGAGCCTCACCGAGAACCTCTCGACTGAAGCCTTCTACCAGCTCGAATGGGACCAGACCGTTGTCGACAACTGCGGCACCTTCTTCTCGCAACCGGACGTGATTGCGGATGGCTGCGATAACAACCTGGCCGTACTGCGTACCCGTAACGGACTCAACAGCGCATTGACGGCTGCGGGGCTGCCGGCTTCGCTGCGTAATGCCAGCATCAACACCTTGGCTGCCAAAGGCGTGACCTGGGGCAACCCGGATGAAGGTGTCATCGTTCGTCGCGGTCCGGATCGCGATGCCCGTGACAGCGGTCAATTTGGCGTGTCCTTCAAATACATGTTCGATCCGCTGGACACCGAGTTCGGCGCCTACTTCATGAACTACCACAGCCGTGCGCCGATTTTCAGCGGCAAAGGTGCTCCGGCGAGCGCTTACAGCGCAGCGGGCCTGGTGGGTTCACTGAGGGCTGCGGGTGTTCCGGCCGGTGTCGCGGCAGGCCTGGCCCCGACCTTGCTGCCGTTGGTGGTGGCGGGTAACTCCAGCTACTACGTCGAGTACCCTGAAGATATTCGCCTGTATGGCTTGAGCTTCTCCACCACGTTACCGACAGGTACTGCGTGGAGTGGTGAAGTCAGCTACCGGCCGAATGCTCCGGTTCAGCTCAACACCACTGACATCCTGTTTTCCGGTCTGACGCCTCTGAACCCTAACGTTTCCGTGCTCCAAGGGACGCCAGGACAGGATCAACAAGGCTATCGCCGCAAGGAAGTAACCCAGCTCCAGACGACCCTTACTCACTTCTTCGACCAGGTGATGGGCGCTGAACGACTGACCCTGGTGGGCGAGGTCGGCTTTACTCACGTTGGCGGTCTGGAAAGCTCTTCCAAAGCGCGTTACGGCCGTGACCCGAGCTACGGCCCTGGTCCATTGCCAAGTGGTCAGTGCGTGGCATTGAACACCTCTACCCTGGCAGGCGGACCGCAAAACAACGTCAGTCGCTACTGCGAAAACGACGGGTTCACCACCGCAAACTCCTGGGGTTACCGCGGTCGTGCCATCTGGGAATACAACGACGTATTCGCCGGTGTGAACCTCAAGCCGAACGTGGCCTGGTCTCATGACGTGGAAGGCTACTCGCCTGGCCCTGGCGGCAACTTCGAGGAAGGTCGCAAAGCGGTGAGCCTGGGCGTCGATGCCGAGTACCAGAACACCTACACCGCGAGCCTGGCTTACACCAACTTCTTTGATGGCAAGTACACCACCGTCGATGACCGCGACTTCGTTGCGCTCAGCTTCGGCGTGAACTTCTAAGCACTGCATTATCAGGACGAACACACCTATGAAAATAACAAAGAGTCTGTTCCACGTCGGTGTTCTGGGGCTTTCGCTGCTGGCGACCGGCGTCATGGCGGCGGTCCCTGCGGCCGAAGCGGACAAACTGGGCAAGAGCCTGACCCCGATGGGCGCCGAGATGGCGGGCAACGCTGACGGATCGATCCCGGCCTGGAAGCCGATGGCGAAAAACGCCGGCACCGCCGACAGCAAAGGTTTCCTGTCTGACCCGTTCGCCAGTGAAAAACCACTGTTCACCATCACCGCGCAGAACGTCGACCAGTACAAGGACAAACTCGCACCGGGCCAGTACGCGATGTTCAAGCGCTACCCGGAAACCTTCAAGATGCCGGTCTACCCGTCCCATCGCGGCGCGACCGTGCCGGATGCCGTGTTTGCCGCCATCAAGAAAAACGCCACCGCCACTAACCTGGTGTCCGGCGGCAACGGTCTGGAGAACTTCGAAACCGCAGTCCCATTCCCGATTCCGAAGACCGGCGTCGAAGTCATCTGGAACCACATCACCCGCTATCGCGGTGGCAGCGTGACCCGTCTGGTGACCCAGGCGACGCCGCAGCCGAACGGCTCGTACAGCCTGGTGTACTTCCAGGACCAGTTCGTGTTCCGCGACAAGATGAAGGATTACGATCCGGCGAACCCGGGCAACATCCTGTTCTACTTCAAGCAGAAAGTGACCGCGCCGGCACGTCTGGCCGGTGGTGTGCTGCTGGTGCACGAAACCCTCGACCAGGTGAAAGAGCCACGTTCGGCGTGGGTCTACAACGCCGGTCAGCGTCGTGTACGTCGCGCACCACAAGTGTCCTATGACGGGCCGGGTACCGCAGCCGATGGCCTGCGTACCTCCGACAACCTGGACATGTACAACGGTGCACCGGATCGTTACGACTGGAAACTCGAAGGCAAGAAAGAGATGTACATCGCCTCCGACAGCTACAAACTCGACTCGCCGCAACTCAAGTACGACGACATCATCAAGGCCGGTCACATCAACCAGGACCTGGCTCGTTACGAGCTGCGCCGGGTCTGGCATGTGGTGGCTACCTTGAAGGAAGGTCAGCGTCACATCTACGCCAAGCGTGACTTCTACATCGACGAAGACACCTGGCAGGCGGCCGTGATCGACCACTACGACGGTCGTAATCAACTGTGGCGTGTGGCGGAAGCTCACTCCCAGAATTACTACAACGTTCAAGTGCCGTGGTACACCCTGGAAACCTTGTACGACCTGCAATCGGGCCGCTACCTGGCACTGGGCATGAAGAACGAAGAGAAATCGGCGTATGACTTCGGTTTCACCGCTACCACCAGCGACTTCACTCCGGCCGCTCTGCGCCAGGATGGTGTTCGCTAAGTTGCCCTGAACAGAGGCCGCATCCTCGAGAAACGCCCCGACTGGTTCGGGGCGTTTTTTTTGAATTTCATAACGATCGTTGTAGGACGGTGTGACTGTCGGGTTTGCTCGACACTTCTGCTTGTATTCTTTTTGTAGCCATTTGTAGCAATAACCTTCATTCCCTCTTCGTTTACCGATAGGCTGCGGACATCTGCAACGCCGCCAACCGCCATTCAAACAAGAGCCGGCCATGACTGATCTGTCCCCACACCCGGGCCCTGCAAGCATTGCCGTCGCGGCACTGGACGGGCGTTTTTTTCGGCCTCCGTTGCCCGACGGCCATGTGCTGCGACCTCGTCTGTGCGAGCGCCTGAGTGCGGGCCTCGGTGGCAGGTTGTTGTTGGTCAGCGCACCGGCGGGGTTTGGCAAGAGTTCGTTGGCGGTGGAGTTCTGTCAGGGCTTGCCGGCTCACTGGCAAAGTCTGTGGCTGGGGTTGAGTCCGCGAGACAGCGATCCCGGACGTTTTCTCGAGCGGTTGCTCGAAGGCCTCCAGGACTTTTTTCCGCAACTGGGCAGCAAGTCCCTGGGCCTGCTGAAAATGCGCCAGCGGCATCAACCGTTTGCCTTTGAAGAATGGCTGGACGGTTTGCTCGATGAGTTGGCCGTGCACCTGTCTGCAAGTACGCCCCTGCTGTTGGTGCTGGATGACTACCATCTGGCGCAGGGCCCGGTTCTCGATCGCTGCCTGCAATTTTTCCTCAATCACCTGCCTGACGGCTTGCTGGTCATGGTCACCAGTCGGCAGCGGCCGGACTGGCATCTGGCGCGCCTGCGGCTGTCGCGGCAACTGCTCGAGTTGAATGAACAGGACTTGCGCCTGACTCACGACGAAGCCTTGACCCTGCTTGATCGGCACAGCAGTTCCTTGCGCGGCGAAGCGCTGGAGAGTCTCATCCAGCGCAGCGAAGGTTGGGTCGCCGGACTGCGTTTCTGGCTGCTGGCAGCGTCTGAAGCGGGTTCCCAGGGTGCTTTGCCGCAGACCTTGCATGGCGGGGAAGGGCTGATCCGCGATTATCTGCTGGAAGAAGTCATCGATTGTCTGCCCGCCGAGGTGCAGTCATTCCTTTACGACACAGCACCTCAGGAACGCTTTTGCAGCGAATTGTGCGACGCCGTTCGCGAAGCCCATGACAGTGCCGAGATCCTGCGTTTTCTGCTGGCTCATCAGGTGTTCCTGGTGCCACTGGATGAAAATGGTCACTGGTATCGCTACCACCATTTGTTTTCCGACTTGTTGCGCACCCGGCCCACCGCGCAAGCGATGGTGCCGGCGGCCAGCCTGCACTTGCGCGCCTGTCGCTGGTTCAATGCCCAGGGGCTGCTCGACGAGGCGGTGGAGCAGGCGCTGCGTGCCGGGCACCTGGACGTCGCGGCGAACCTGGTGCAGAACCTCTCCGAAGAGCAGCTGCTGGCCGAACAGAACGTCGGCATGTTGCTGCGCTGGAAAATGGACTTGCCCGACAGCCTGCTGATCAGCACGCCACGGCTGATCGTGCTGTACAGCTGGGCGTTGGGGCTGGCCTGTCAGCTGGACGCCGCCGAGGAGCTGGCCAGTCATTTGAGCCGCTTCCTGCCGGCCCCGTCGGCCACTGCGCAGAAATCCATGCTGGCGCAATGGCTGGCCCTGAGTGGGGTCATCGCCCGCGGGCGCGGCAATCGCGAGCTGACGCTGCTCTACTGCACCGAAGCGCAGCAGAGCCTGCCCGCCAAACGCTACGGGCAGCGCCTGATGTGCCTCTCGACCCTGTCCAACCTGGCCATTGCCGACGGTGACTTGTGGCGTGCCCGCGGGTTGAACCGTGAATCTCTGGAGTTGGCGCAACGGGTCGGCAACCCACTGTTCGAAGCGCTGGCTCATTACGACCGCGCTCGTGTGCTGCAGGCGCGAGGGGAAATCCTTCGTGCGCTGGATGAAGTGCGCCAGGGGCTGCAACGCCTGCAAGGGTTATCCCCGCAACGGCTGTATGCCGTCCGCGCCCGACTGACTTTGTACGAAGGCTTTTTGTTAGCCCTGCGCTTGCAGCCCCAAGCCGCACGGGCACGCTTGCAAGCCGGTTTGAATGAAGCACGCGCCTGTCGGGATATCAGCGTATTGATCGGCCACTGCGTGATCGCCAGGCTTGAGGGCAGCAGCGGCGAATTCGCCAAAGCCTTCGCCGAACTCGCCGAAGCCGAGCGCCTGATGCACATCTGGGACGTGCCACCGATCTACTACCTGGCGATGATCACCCTGGTCAAATGCGAACTTTGGCTGGCTCAGGGGCGTACCGACCTGGCCGAAGCCTGGCTCGCTCGCTTGGGTCAGACCTACAACGGCGAACACGCGGCAGCCCCTCCGGAGTTCCATCCGCAACTGCCGCTGCATATCGAGTTGCAGCAAGCCTTGCTGGAGGTCATTCAGGGGCAGCCGATGCTGGCCGAAGGACGATTGAACGCGTTGCTTGAGCATGGGCAGCAAACCGGCAGGCAGCTGCTCAGCGTGATGGCACTGACTCAGAAAGTGACGTTATTGCTTGGGTGCGGGCGCGAACCCGAGGCCCGCAAGGCCCTGAGTCAGGCGCTGGAAGCTGCGGCCGGGGGAGTGCTGCAACCGTTTGACAGGCTGTTGGCTGAACATCCGGACTGGCTGCGTGGACAACTTCAACTCGGTGCACCGACGCCCGTTTCACTGAGCCTTGCAGAAAAACTTCCGGCGGTGACAGCCCGTCCCGCAGCAGAGTCATCCGCCGCCGCGGAACAACTCAGTACGCGGGAAATGGCTGTCCTGCGACTGATCGCCCAGGGCTGCTCGAATCAGGAGATCAGCGATCAGCTGTTTATTTCGCTGCACACCGTAAAAACTCACGCCAGCCATATCAACAGCAAGCTTGGGGTGGAGCGGCGAACGCAAGCGGTCGCCAGGGCGAAAGAGTTGGGTGTATTGCAGTAATCGCCGTTTGAAGACCTCCGAAGCAAGTTGGGCCTTGCGAACAGAGGTTTTCGGTCATTTCTCCTCTGAGACAGTCACTCCGGATGTCTGCCCCACGTCGATGGAGTGCTTCAGGATCGACAGTAAGCCTATGGAGCAGTCATCTCCGGTTTTACTGGCAATGGACTGTTGCAAGTTGTCACCCAACACTTCCCTCATTTTTTTTCTGGGCAACGTTGCATTCCACTCCAGCAGCTTTTGGATCGCCGGGGCGGGGACTCCGCTGGATTTGTCATAGAGACTTTGCGCGGTGCCGTCGCTCATGATCGCGAAGCCAGTCGTGGCTTCGATTTGCCCACGGTACAACCTGAGCCGCGACGCCGCTTTATGGTCAGTCAGCAACGGGGCGGTATTGGCCGACTCACCATTTTCTGGATGAGAAAGGGCCTGAAGTTGTCCGTCCGCGTCAACGCTTGCGATGACGCCATCGCCCAAGTGACCTGCGAGGTAGCGGCCTTGTGAGTAAGCGACAAACGACAAGGTACAGGCCAGGTCGTTGATATCGCCGCCGAGTTTTGCAGCTTTGCGTCTGAACGCGTCCAGGCAGCGATTAACCAGTCGCTGGGCTGCCTTCGCGTTGTGTTTGTCCATGTTTTGCCAGAGGCTTTCAAAGTTTTTGCAAACAAAAGCCAGGGTCGCCGTGACCGCTACTTGGGCGCCGATGTCGGATTTGGCTCTGGAGCCAGCCCCAACCGCCAATGAAATGCAGGTCACCTCGTTGGACTCTCTGGCCGCGACATAGTCCTGGCAAGGCGTTTGAGTTCTGAGGTGCTCGCGTCCTGCCACAAACGCGCAGGCCGTATTACAGCTGAAGTCTACCGGGATCTCAGGCATGGTTCAGGCCTGTGCCCAGGCTTCAATACCTTTAATGTCCTGACGAAGGAGATAGTCTTCTTGCATGGGATTATCCTTTTTGGGCTGAGCGTTACAAAAAACGCTTCAAGAGTCGTTTGAACCAGGCATTGGCTTCCTGCCGTCTTGTTTCAAAATAGGCGCGGCGCGAGGATAACCTATCAATTTTGCGCATCACAACCGCAGTACCCAGCCTTGGCACCAGGATTAAACCCATGCAAACCCCGAATACAGCCCTCATCCGCGAAACCTTCCCCGTCGGCCCGTTGCAGTGCAACTGCACGATCATCGGTGATCCGATCACCAAAAAGGCCATCGTGGTCGATCCGGGTGGTAATCACGAACTGATCCTCGCGCGGCTCGACGCACTGGGCTTGAAGGTGGTCAGCATCATTCATACTCATGCGCACCTCGATCACTTCCTGGCTTCCGGTCAGTTGAAGGAGAAAACCGGCGCAACCCTGCAATTGCATAAAGAAGATCAATTCCTCTGGGACAACCTGGAGATGCAGTGCCAGATGTTCGGTGTGCCCTACACGCCGGTGCCGCCGCCGGATCGCTGGTTGGCCGATGATGAAGAATTGGCCTGCGGCTGCGGCGTGGCGTTGCACACGCCGGGTCATACGCCGGGCTCCATGAGCTTTTGGTTTTCAGAGGCTAAGCTGCTGATTGCCGGTGACACGTTGTTTCGTCGCGGGGTAGGGCGCACGGATTTGTGGGGTGGCGATCAGGCGACCATCGTGCGGTCGATCAAGCAGCGGCTGTACACCCTCGACGAAGAGGCGACGGTGGTGACCGGGCATGGTCCGGACACACGTCTGGGCGATGAAATGCGCGAGAACCCTTTTGTGCGGGCGTGATTTCTAACGTTGTGAGGGGGCGTGGTGGAATTATTTTCATCCGCTATGATCCAACGCCCGCAAAGGTTTAATGCCTTAGTCCGTTGCACCACAGAATGCAAAAACCAGGAGCTCTTCATGTTCACCAAGCAGCGTTTGATTATTGTCGCTACGGCTGTGGCCTTGCTGTCTGGCTGCGCCTCGCCTAACCCTTACGACAACCAGGGCCAGGCCGACGGTGGTTCCACGGGCATGAGCAAAACCGCTAAATACGGTGGCCTCGGCGCTCTGGCCGGTGCTTTGGCCGGTGCCGCCATCAGTCACGATAACCGTGGCAAGGGCGCGCTGATTGGCGCTGCGGTGGTGGGTGCTTCCGCTGCCGGTTACGGTTATTACGCCGACCAGCAAGAGAAAAAGCTGCGCGCCAGCATGGCCAACACCGGGGTGGAAGTGCAGCGCGAGGGTGATCAGATCAAATTGATCATGCCGGGTAACATCACCTTCGCCACCGATTCGGCGAACATCGCGTCGGGTTTCTATCAGCCGCTGAACAATCTGGCGGGCTCGCTCAAGGAGTTCAGCCAGAACCAGATCGAGATCGTCGGCTACACCGACAGCACCGGCAGCCGCCAGCACAACATGGACCTGTCCCAGCGTCGCGCCCAGAGCGTGGCGACTTACCTGACGTCTCAGGGCGTGAGCGGTGCCAACCTGTCGGCTCGCGGTGCCGGGCCGGATAGCCCGATTGCCAGCAACGGTGACGTCAATGGCCGGGCGCAGAACCGTCGGGTCGAGGTCAACCTGAAGGCGATTCCGGGTCAGCAGTATGGCGGCCAGCAGCAAGGCACTGTTCAGTAGTATCCATAATCGTCTGACTGAACCCCAGGCGTAAAAAAGCCCGCCCGATCCTCAACAGATCGGGCGGGCTTTTTTGTATCGACAGCTCTGGCCCCATCGTCGGAACGCCGCCCGGAGCAAGCTCGCTCCCACAGGGGAACGCATTCCAAATGTGGGAGCGAGCTTGCTCCGGGCGGCGTTCCGACGATGGGGCCTGAGCAGGCAACAAAAAAACCATCAGCAATTAAAAAGCCCCCAGACAATCACTCATCCGGGGGCTTTTTCATGTCGCGCGAAACCTGATTACTTCTTCAGGCCGTAATGCTCATCGAGCATGCCCGGCGCGTTCGGGGCTTTGGGAGCGTAGTCGCGAGGCGGCTCCTGATTGCGCGGCGGCGTCAGGCGTTCCCGTGGGGCGGTTGCCGCATCGGCGTGCAGCGAGGCCAGCAGGCGTTGGCGGGTTTGCTCGTCCAGGGCCAGGCGGTTGGCGCCCTCGGCGAGGTGATCCTGCACTTCCTGATAGCTCGCAGTCAGTTTCTTGACCAGGGTTGCAGTGCTGTTGAAGTGGGTGACCACCTCGTTCTGATAACTGTCGAAACGTTCCTGAATGTCATCCAGCTGACGTTGTGTGCTGCTAGGCGCGGCATTCGGCACCAGGCGAGCGATCAGGAAACCAATGGCGACACCCACAACCAGGGCAAGAGTCGGCAACAACCAAACTAAGAGCGAGTGTTCCACGAGTCCTTCCTCTATAAACGGCTTTGCTTTACGTTAACGGCTCGAACCTGCGCTGTATACCGCGATTCACTCGCAATAGATTGGCACAGACAATTTGCTAGACGAGTCGACCCGATTCGAGGTCACGGAGTTCCTTCCTTGCTTATGCGCGAAACCCCTGTAGTGATTGATGGCCCGGTCGGCCAACTGGAAGCCCTGTATTTGGAAAACAAGGGCCTGGACAATGAGCAGCCACGCGGCATTGCGCTGATCTGCCACCCGAACCCGGTGCAGGGCGGCACCATGCTCAACAAAGTCGTCTCGACCTTGCAGCGCACCGCGCGCGATGCCGGTTTGATTACTTTGCGTTTCAATTATCGCGGCGTCGGCGCCAGCGAAGGCAGTCACGACATGGGCACCGGCGAAGTCGACGACGCCCAAGCCGTTGCCGAATGGCTACGAGCCAAACACCCCGAGTTGCCGCTGACGCTGTTCGGATTCTCCTTCGGCGGTTTTGTTGCCGCAAGTCTCGGCGGACGCCTGGAAGCGAAGGGCGAACAGCTGAAACATTTGTTCATGGTCGCGCCCGCTGTCATGCGTCTCGGCGATCAGGATCAACTGCCGCAGCAAGGCGAACTGATCCTGATCCAGCCGGAAACCGACGAAGTCATCGATCCGCAAGCCGTCTACGACTGGTCCTCGAAACTCGAGCGTCCCCATGAGCTGCTGAAAGTGGCAGAATGCGGACACTTTTTTCATGGCAAGCTGACCGATCTCAAGGATCTGATCCTGCCGCGTCTTTCGAATTGATTGCAGTCTGACAAGCGATTACCCATGACGACTCGTACCCGTATCCTCACCGGCATCACCACCACCGGCACGCCGCACCTGGGCAACTATGCCGGCGCCATCCGCCCGGCGATCATCGCCAGCCGTGACAGCAATGCCGATTCGTTCTACTTCCTGGCCGACTACCACGCCCTGATCAAATGCGATGACCCGCTGCGCATCCAGCGCTCGCGTCTGGAAATCGCCGCGACCTGGCTGGCCGGTGGCCTGGATGTGGACCGCGTAACCTTCTATCGCCAGTCCGACATTCCGGAAATCCCAGAGCTGACCTGGCTGCTGACCTGCGTCGCCGCCAAGGGCTTGCTCAACCGCGCCCATGCCTACAAGGCTTCGGTGGACAAGAACGTCGAAACCGGCGAAGACCCGGACGCTGGCATCACCATGGGTTTGTACAGCTACCCGGTGCTGATGGCCGCGGACATTCTGATGTTCAACGCCCACAAGGTGCCGGTCGGTCGTGACCAGATCCAGCACGTGGAAATGGCCCGTGACATTGGCCAGCGCTTCAATCACCTGTTCGGTCAGGGCAAAGAATTCTTCACCATGCCCGAGGCGCTGATCGAAGAGAGCGTCGCCACGCTGCCAGGCCTCGACGGTCGCAAGATGTCGAAGAGCTACGACAACACCATTCCGTTGTTCAGCAGCGCCAAGGAAATGAAGGCCGCGATTTCGCGGATCGTTACCGACTCCCGTGCCCCGGGCGAGGCGAAAGATCCGGATAACTCGCACCTGTTCACCTTGTTCCAGGCCTTCGCCACCCCGGCGCAGTCCGACGAATTCCGCAGCGAATTGTTGCAGGGCCTGGGTTGGGGTGAGGCGAAGAATCGTCTGTTCCAACTGCTCGACAGCGAACTGGGTGAATCCCGCGAGCGTTATCACCAGTTGATCGAACGCCCGGCTGATCTGGAAGACATCCTGCAGATCGGCGCCAAAAAGGCCCGCTCGGTAGCGACACCGTTCCTCCACGAACTGCGTGAAGCGGTTGGCCTGCGTTCTTTCGTCGCTCAGACTCAAGTCGCTGCCACCACCAAGAAGAAAGCCGCGAAAGCCGCGCGTTTCGTCAGCTTCCGTGAAGACGACGGCAGTTTCCGCTTCCGTCTGCTGGCGGCCGACGGCGAGCAACTGCTGCTGTCGCGCAACTTCGCCGACGGTAAAACCGCAGGCCAGGTGACCAAGCAGCTGCAATCGGGTCAGCCATTGGACGTGCGCAACGAAGACCTGAGCTTCAGCGTCTGGCTGGAAGGCGAGTGCGTTGCCGACAGCCCGGCCTTTGCTGACAGCACCGCTCGCGATGCTGCCATCGAGACCCTGCGGGTTGCTCTGACGCCGGTTCAGGAATAAATCAGCGGCTCGGCCCGACCAAGGGCCGATTGCCATTCCGACGGGCCGTCGCTACAGTGACGGCCCGTTTTTGTTGCCTTGCTAACGAATTATGACGCCCCTAGAACGATATCAAGCTGATCTGAAACGCCCGGAATTCTTCCATGACGCCGCGCAGGAAACTGCGGTGCGCCATTTGCAGCGCCTGTACGACGATCTGGTCGCGGCCTCGCACAGCAAACCGGGTCTGTTCGGCAAACTGTTTGGCAAGAAAGACGCGGCACCGGTCAAGGGTCTGTACTTCTGGGGCGGCGTCGGCCGGGGCAAGACCTATCTGGTCGACACCTTCTTCGAAGCGCTGCCGTTCAAGGAAAAGGTCCGCACTCACTTCCACCGCTTCATGAAGCGCGTGCACGAAGAGATGAAGACCCTCGGCGGCGAGAAAAACCCGCTGACCATCATCGCCAAGCGTTTCTCTGACGAAGCCCGGGTGATTTGTTTCGATGAGTTCTTCGTGTCCGACATCACCGACGCGATGATCCTCGGCACGCTGATGGAAGAGCTGTTCAAGAACGGCGTGACCCTGGTCGCGACCTCGAACATCGTGCCGGACGGTCTGTACAAGGATGGCCTGCAACGTGCGCGCTTCCTGCCGGCCATTGCGCTGATCAAGCAGAACACCGAGATCGTCAACGTCGACAGCGGCGTCGATTATCGTCTGCGTCACCTTGAGCAAGCGGAGCTGTTCCACTTCCCGCTGGATGATGCGTCCCACGAAAGCCTGCGCAAGAGCTTCCGCGCCCTGACGCCGGAATGCACGGCAGCCATCGAGAACGATGTGCTGATGATCGAGAACCGCGAAATCCGTGCCTTGCGCACCTGCGATGACGTGGCCTGGTTCGACTTCCGCGAACTCTGCGACGGCCCGCGCAGCCAGAACGATTACATCGAGCTGGGCAAGATCTTCCACGCCGTGTTGCTCAGCGGTGTCGAGCAGATGAGTGTCACCACCGACGACATCGCCCGACGCTTTATCAACATGGTCGACGAGTTCTACGACCGCAACGTGAAGCTGATTATTTCCGCTGAAGTCGAGCTCAAAGACCTCTACACCGGCGGTCGCCTGAACTTCGAGTTCCAGCGCACCCTGAGTCGTCTGCTGGAAATGCAGTCCCACGAATTCCTGTCCCGGGCGCATAAGCCGTAGGACATTTCGGAAAATGAGAAAGGCCTGCATTGTAGGCCTTTTTTGTGCGCCCAGTCGCGACGTTCGTCAGCTGGCTACCAGCAGTCCAATAAACGGAATGATCAGCAACGTGCTGATGGCCATGGCCAGTACATTGCCGATGAAACCGTGCATGTCGGCCGGCAACCGCTTGGCAATCGCGCAGGCCAGTGGTGGCGCAATCAGTGCGCCCAGCAGTGCGCTCGCGGTGATCACCTGCCAACTGCCGCCGTACGTCAGAATGGCCGCCGGCACCACGGACACCAATGGAACGTAGGTGGGATACCAACCGCGCGACATCCATTGCCGACGCCAGATCACCACCCCCAACGCTGAGGTCAACGCCTGGGCGCCGATCAGTTGGGGCAATAGGCCCGAGCCGTAAACCGGGCTCATCGGGTTCCAGGTGTAGGCCAGCAACGCCCCCAGTAACAGGCCGAGGCTGGCCAGTTCATTGCCAAAGAACGGCGCTTCCGAAAAGTCGGCCAGCACCCGACGCAAGCTCCAGACGACCCCGTAGTCTGGCGTCTTGGCGGTGACAGTTGCGGGCGGAGGAGCGGATGGCTTCTGCGACGGCTCGGACTTCACCAGGCTCGGCAGGTAACGACAGAGCAGAAAAGCGCCGACGCTGGCGACCGCCATGCCCGTGACATTGCCGATCACCGCCGGCAATCCAAGGGGGTTGCAGACGTAATTGACGATCAACAAGCACATCGGAGTGACGAACACGGCGCCCATGATTGCGCCATTGATTGTGACCTTCCAGCCGCCGCCAAACATCAGCACCATCGCCGCCGGCAGCGAAACAAACGCCGCAAACGTCGGTTGCCAACTGGTGGCCGTGACCGTCCAGCCCCACAGCAGGTTACTCAGCAACAGCCCAAGCAACGAACTGGTCACCAGCCACGGCCATAATCCCGTCCCATAGGAGATGGCAAAACCTTGCCAGGCTTTTCCCGTTCGATTCGCCCAATAAGCCAGATAGGCGCCGGCCAACAGCCCTATTGAAGCGAACTCATGTTTGTAGAACGCAACCTCGCTGATGTCGCCCAGTACCCAGCGCAACCAGGCACTGGGTTCGGGGAGACTCGAGACCATGTCACTGTAACTTGGCCAATGCGCTTCCCAGACGGAACGGTAGGTGAATGAAAGCCAGACAATCAGCAGTGTCGTGCCGATCATCAGCAGGATGATCGCAAGATCCAGCGGCGACCTGCCGGCAAGCCGATTTCTTTCGGTTGTGGTTTCCATCAGTCATTCCCCCTTGTCAGCGCGGCAGACAAGGGTGCTGGGTGTAACCGAGCATTTGATCGTAGAGATCGGTGCGACGATCGCGATGCAGATCGTTCAGGTTGTTCCAGATCGGCGCACTGCGGGAGCTGGTCAGGTCGATGTCGGCAAACAGGATTTCCTGCTTGTCCGCTGAGGCCACCTGGCCAATCGGCCAGCCGTTGGTGCCCGCGATCAGCGAGCAGCCCAGGTAACGTGCACCTCGCTCTTCGCCGATCCGGCTCGCCGCCGCAATAAACACATTGTTGACGTGAGCCGCCGTCATTGTCAGGTACGACGCCATGCACTTGCCGGCGTCATCGAACAGCGGCGGAGGTGTCCACACCCAGTTGTTCAGGCTGCAAATGATGTCCGCGCCTTGCTGACTGAGGATTCGCGGCACTTCCGGGAACCAGATGTCCCAGCAGATCAACAATCCGATACGGCCAATAGGCGTATCGAAAACTGGAAAGCCCTGATCTCCCGGTGTGAACCACAGCTTCTCCAGATTCCACAAATGGGCTTTGCGATACTTGCCGATAAAACCGTCAGGCCCGACCAGAACGCCGGTGTTGAACAGCCGCATGCCATCGCGCTCGGTCAAGCCTGCCACCAGGTAAACCTGGTACTGGCGGGCGAAGTCCACCCAGATTTGCACACTCGGCCCGTCGGGAATCACCTCCGAATGGTCGAACGCGTCTTGCCGATTGCTGAAGAAATAACCTGTGCTGCAAAGCTCGGGCAGCACGATGAGATTGGCACCGCCGTTTACCGCTTCCAGGGCCAACTCCAGACCATGACGCAGATTACCTGCTCGTTTCTCTTTGCCGACTTGTGGGTCGAATTGCACGACTGCTACACGAACAGGACTTGTTGGCTCGCTCATTCTCGATGACCTCTTTTTTATTGTTATTCACGCTGTTTAGTTGCGTGTTTATAAGAGTTGAAATGGCATTTTTGCGTAAGTCAGCGGCTTCCGTTTGAGCTGTAGTCCGCGTCCGAAGATCGCGCAGGGCAGAGCGCCCGAATTCTTCTGCCGGGGCGCAAGATGGCGTAATAGAGCGGTTACGCAGAGACAGAACCAACGCGCAGGGCGCATTGGTTCTGGGCGATGGAGCCGGATGTCAATTGCGGACGCGGTAGTGCGGGTAGTCGCTCATGCAGAATCCGCCGTTGAATACCGCTGCGGTTTTATTGCAGATATGAATCACGGCATCCACGGCGCCGCGAAAGCACGGCTCTGTCCAGCCGGCATCGACTGAAAACGATTCGCCGGAAAAATACAGGCCGGAAACATGCGAGAAATCCCGGTTGTACTTCATCAGGCTCACCGCGTCGTAATAAGTACCGGGCCTGTATAACTTTGCGCAGCCCAACGCGTTTCTGTCCGTCATCCAGCGTTGGACCACAGCATGTTCAGTTTTAATGTAGGGAGAGATCTTCTGTTGGATATTGGCGGAATTCATCAGTATCCGGTCGAGTTCCTCTACGCACTTCGCCACCAGTTCCTGGTCGTTAAACGGCGCCAGTTTGGTGGCGTCATCCTCCCACGTGTAACTTAGTAATATGCAGTCGTATGGATAATTCTCGTTATAGCGATAGCTGTATACGTCATGAATGAAACTGTCGGTTACAATCGCGTGGGGGATTCGGGTTTTGCTTGAAAGGAATGATTTGCTTAAGGGGGCGTACACTTTGCAACTTGTTTCCCAATGTGCTGTTTTGTAAGCGTTGATCATCGCGAATGGCAGCATCTGCTGATTGAAGTTTTCGAGCCGGATACCTGTTTCGATCAACCATGAAGGCAAGGTCATGATGACGGCGTCAAAGTCATCGAACAGTTCCTGCGATTGACAGGGCTGGCTGAATTTCCATGTGTAGTAGACGCGTACTTTTTGATCGTCCAGCTTCTTCAGTTTGTTGACGGATGAATCGGTGAAAAATCCGTCGCCTCTTTCAAGACAATGTTCGTAGAACGATTTGTGCGCGCTGTCGGTGTTCATGAACAGCAGGCATTCGTCCAGCGCCGCGAGGCCGATGTAGCGCGGGCTGTCGAAAGGCAGGCCCTTCGCATCGAGAACGGCGTCGCTGTGCAAGTAAGGCGCGGGAAGCGGTTCGCCGCATGAATCGACCCGACCGTGAACCAGTTGCAGGCGACTGCTGAATCCGAAAATGGCGGTACGCAGTGGGTAGAGCGCGCACACGTCATAAAAAGCGCCCCAACTACCATCGCCGATGCCAATCGAATAGAACAGGGTGGATTCGTACGAGTTCATTCCGACTCCGCCGAAATCTCCTGGCTTGTCCTTGTTCCAGGTTTCCAGCACCGGCATGCAGACCAGATCGCGAAACGAAACACGCTCGTACCTGTCGACGATGGCCGCCCAGACGGCTTCCCACTCCTGCGTGGCGTAGATCAGCGCAATCTGGCGAGTCATCCTGGCGGCAAAGGCCTTCCACTTGGCATAAACCGTTTGCAGCGCCTCGTCGGGTGGAGGCGTCAAGCCGTCTTCATTCGTCCAGATCAACATGTGCGGATTCGCGCGACCACCCAGGCTGCCTTCCTGGAGATAAATGCCTGTCGAACTCACCCACTGACTTCCCGGATTGGGGAAGTCCGATAGCGCCAGGTCAAATGCCTTGGCGTAGTAAGCCATCAGCGATCGACCCTCTTTGGGTGGCTCGTTTTCTCTATTGAAAAATGGCAGACGCATGGCGCCCATCTCGAAAGGTGTATGACTTTCTTTTATTGGATGGCTGCCATGGACGGTCAGGTGCCTGCCGCCAATGCGTGTCGATTGTTCTATCAGTGTCACGTCGGTAAAACCGCAACGATAAAGTTCTCGGGCGGCAGTGAGTCCGGTAACGCCTGCGCCAATGATGCATATTTTATGGGTGGGATCAGTTGCCTTTGCTACGCCGTGTTCCTGCTCAATTAACGCTCGGTAGTCAAAGCATAAGTCCGGCGGATTTGGGAATCGGCCTGACCATTTATTTTTAGCCTGGAGATTTTCGGTCTTGTCGTTAAATGAGAGAAGCTGGGGACTTGTTTCTGTGGTCATTGTTGATCTTCCCTGAAGTGCAGTTCAGCTGGCGGGAAGACTATATTGGGGTTCTCAGTAAGCGGCTCGCAAGCGTACAAAGGACTTGTTCGGTACTCTGCATTCCGTTTTTCATGTAAGGGAAATAATCACGCGATCGTTATCTTTAAACACTGTTGGTGTTTGCAGTTTAATTCTGAAACAGGCGCCGCTTGGCAATTCCGTGGCGGCGCCTATATCAACAGTTATGCAGCCTGTTGAAACTGCTGCCGATACTGGTTCGGCGACAGCTCGGTGTGCTGGCGGAACAGCCGAGCGAAGAAGCTCGCGTCGTCGTAACCGACTTCATAGCTGATGGTCTTGATGCTCTTGCGGCTGCCGGAGAGCAGGCCCTTGGCGGTTTCGATGCGCAGTCGTTGCAGGTAATGCAGCGGCTTGTCGCCGGTGGCGGTCTGGAAGCGCCGCATGAAATTACGGATGCTCATGCCGTGTTCGCGAGCCACGTCTTCGAAGCGGAATTTGTCGGCGAAGTGTTCTTCGAGCCAGTGCTGGATCTGAAGGATGATCACATCCTGGTGCAGCTTCTGACCGCCGAAACCGATTCGTCCTGGCGAGTAGCTGCGCTGCACTTCATAAAGAATGTCCCGCGCGACGGCCTGGGACACGTTGGCGCCGCAGAAGCGTTCGATCAGGTAAATGTAAAGGTCGCAGGCCGAGGTGGTGCCGCCCGCGCAATACAGGTTATCGGCATCGGTCAGGTGCTTGTCCTGATTGAGCTGAACCCGCGGGAAGCGTTCGGCAAATGCATTGAAGAAGCGCCAGTAAGTGGTCGCTTCCTTGCCGTCGAGCAGCCCGGCCTCGGCCAGCCAGAACACCCCGGTGGCTTCGCCGCAGAGTACTGCGCCGCGAGCATGTTGCTGACGCAGCCAGGGCAGGACCTGTGGATAACGTTGGCAAAGGGTGTCGAAATCGTCCCAGAAGGCTGGAAGGACAATGATGTCGGCGTTTTCCAGGCCGCCGTCCACCGGCATGACCACATCGCTGAAGCTGTTCACCGGTTTGCCGTCGGGGCTGACCAGGCGGGTTTCGAACGCCGGAGTCAGGCCTTGGCCCAGTTGTTTGCCGTAACGCAGGCTGGCCAGGTGGAAGAAATCCTTGGCTTGCATGAGGGTGGAAGCGAAAACCCGGTCGATAGCCAGGATGCTGACGCGCCGCAAGGGCGTGGAGACTTGGTTAGACATAATTCAACTTTATTCTTATAGGGGAAAGTGGTCACCAGACGGCTGGATCGTCTTATTTTTTGTCTGATGTGTCCAGTGTCCTGTATCGGATGCGGGGCATAGTCTCTGGAGGTCAATTCCGGCTAACAATAACGACAGGTGCCGCATGATCCCCAGAACCTTGTTCAGTTCCGAGCACGAACTTTTTCGCGACAGTGTGCGAACGTTCCTCGAAAAAGAGGCCGTGCCGTTCCATGGGCAATGGGAAAAACAAGGCTATATCGATCGCAAACTCTGGAACAAGGCAGGGGAGGCGGGGATGCTGTGTTCGCATTTGCCGGAAGAGTACGGCGGCCTGGGGGCGGACTTTCTCTACAGCACAGTGGTGATCGAAGAGATCGGTCGTCTCGGCCTGACCGGTATCGGTTTTTCCCTGCATTCGGACATCGTCGCGCCGTACATCCTGCATTACGGCAGTGAAGCGCTGAAACACAAATACCTGCCGAAACTGGTGTCTGGCGAGATGGTCACGGCGATTGCCATGACCGAGCCGGGTGCCGGTTCCGACCTGCAAGGGGTGAAAACCACCGCGGTGCTCGATGGCGACGAGTATGTGATCAACGGTTCGAAGACGTTCATCACCAACGGCTTTCTCGCTGACCTGGTGATTGTCGTGGCCAAGACCGATCCGAAGGCTGGCGCGAAAGGCACCAGCCTGTTTTTGGTGGAAGCCAACACCCCAGGCTTCGCCAAGGGCAAGCGTCTGGAAAAAGTCGGCATGAAGGCTCAGGACACCTCGGAACTGTTCTTCCAGGACGTTCGGGTACCCAAGGAAAACCTGTTGGGGCAGGCCGGGATGGGCTTCGCGTACCTGATGCAGGAATTGCCTCAAGAGCGTCTTACCGTTGCCATCGGCGGGCTGGCTTCGGCTGAAGCTGCGTTGCAATGGACGCTGGATTACACCCGCGAGCGCAAGGCATTCGGCAAGGCGATCGCCGACTTCCAGAACACCCGTTTCAAACTGGCGGAGATGGCGACCGAGATTCAGATCGGTCGGGTCTTCGTCGATCGCTGTCTGGAACTGCACCTGCAAGGCAAGCTCGACGTGCCGACTGCGGCGATGGCCAAGTACTGGGGCACCGACCTGCAATGCAAGGTGCTCGACGAGTGCGTGCAGTTGCACGGCGGCTACGGTTTCATGTGGGAATACCCGATCGCCCGGGCGTGGGCGGATGCGCGGGTGCAGCGGATTTATGCGGGGACCAATGAAATCATGAAGGAGATTATTGCGCGGTCGCTGTAATGCAGCGTGATCGTTAGACCGCCTTCGCGAGCAAGCTCGCTCCCACAGGTGACGGTGATCCCCCTGTGGGAGCGAGCCTGCTCGCGAATGGATCTAAAGATCAATCAAGGTGCCGGATTCGGATGATCCTTGTGAATCGCCTCGATCCCTTCCAGTACCTCTTCCGACAATTTCAGATCAAAACTGGCGATGTTGCTTTCAAGCTGCTCCATCGTCGTCGCGCCAATGATGTTGCTGGTCACAAACGGCTGCTGAGTGACAAACGCCAACGCCATTTGCGCCGGGTCCAGGCCGTGTTCACGCGCCAGTGCCACATAACGACTGCACGCGGCTTCCGACTGCGGGTTGAAATAGCGGCTGAAGCGGCTGTAGAGGCTAAGGCGGCCTTTGGGCGGGCGCGCGCCACCTTCGTACTTGCCCGACAGGAAACCGAACGCCAGCGGCGAATAGGCGAGCAGGCCGCATTGTTCGCGGATGGCGATTTCTGCCAGACCGACTTCGAAGCTGCGGTTGAGCAGGTTGTACGGGTTCTGGATCGACACCGCACGCGGCCAGCCACGGGCTTCCGCCAGGGCGAGGAAACGCATGGTGCCCCATGGCGTTTCGTTGGACAGGCCGATGTGGCGGATCTTGCCGGCCTTGACCTGCTCGTCCAGCGCTTCGAGGGTGTCCTCCAGCGGCGTGAGGTTGGCTTCGGTCTGGTGTTTGTAACCGAGCTGACCGAAGAAATTGGTGCTGCGCTCTGGCCAATGCAGCTGGTAGAGGTCGATGTAGTCGGTCTGCAAACGCTTGAGGCTGGCATCCACGGCTTCGGTGATGTGCTGGCGGTTGTGTCGCAGGTTTTTGTCGCGGATGTAGTCGATGGTGTTGCCGGGGCCGGCGATCTTGCTGGCCAGGATCCAGTCGGCGCGATCACCGCGGCTTTTGAAGTAATTGCCGATGTAGCGCTCGGTGGTGGCGTAGGTTTCGGCCTTGGGTGGCACTGGGTACATCTCGGCAGTGTCGATGAAATTGATCCCGGCGCTCTTGGCCCGTTCAATCTGGGCGAAGGCTTCAGCCTCGCTGTTTTGCTCGCCCCAGGTCATGGTTCCTAGGCAGATGGCGCTCACGTTCAGATTGGTTCGGCCTAGCTGTCGATAGTCCATCGGGTGCTCCTTGGGCAAAACAATCATAAAAGCAGGTTGAATTATTTTTCGCAATCTGCATAATTGCGCACCTCTTTCTGCAGTGGAAGTGATGCGCCGCCGCCGAAGAATCTTGCCGTTGAACGGACGCGCCGACCCGAGCCCCCGAAAGCGTCTGTATCCGGCTGCCTTTGACTTGTCAAAGTACGCACTATTCAGTAAGATCCGCCGTCTAATTTACAGGGCGGCCCCTGAGGCTATAAAGAATGAAAACTTTTACTGCTAAACCGGAAACAGTACAGCACGACTGGTTTGTCGTCGACGCTGCAGGTCAGACCCTGGGTCGTCTGGCCACCGAAATCGCGAGCCGTCTGCGTGGCAAGCATAAAGCTGAGTACACTCCTCACGTTGACACCGGCGATTACATCGTCGTTATCAATGCCGAGCAGATTCGTGTAACCGGTGCTAAAACCACCGATAAAATCTACTACTCCCACTCCGGTTTCCCGGGCGGCATCAAGTCGATCAACTTCGAAAAGCTGATCGCTAAAGCCCCTGAGCGCGTGATCGAGACCGCGGTCAAAGGCATGCTGCCTAAGAACCCGCTGGGTCGCGACATGTATCGTAAGCTGAAAGTCTATGCGGGCGCTGTACACCCTCATACTGCTCAGCAGCCCCAAGAACTGAAGTTTTAACGGAATAGTTCATTATGTCGGCGACTCAAAATTACGGCACTGGCCGTCGCAAGACCGCAACCGCACGCGTTTTCCTGCGTCCGGGTACTGGTAACATCTCCATCAACAACCGCACCCTGGAAAATTTCTTCGGCCGCGAAACTGCCCGCATGGTAGTTCGTCAGCCGCTGGAACTGACTGAGACTGTCGAGAAATTCGACATCTACGTCACCGTGATCGGTGGTGGTGTAAGTGGTCAAGCTGGCGCAATCCGCCACGGTATCACTCGCGCACTGATGCAGTACGACGAAACCCTGCGTGGCGCTCTGCGCAAAGCTGGCTTCGTTACTCGCGATGCACGTGAAGTTGAACGTAAGAAAGTTGGTCTGCGTAAAGCGCGTAAGCGTCCGCAGTACTCGAAGCGTTAATTCGCTTTTACGTTCAAGAAGAACGCCCAGTTTCCTCGCGAAGCTGGGCGTTTTTTTATGGGCGCGATTTATCAAAGAATTGCTCTGTGACAACTTGCCACAGCCGTAGAAGCCCTATACTGCAAGGCTTGGCAGTGGAGCCCCTCGGTAATTACCTTGTCAGAATTGGGGCTTTTCATTACCATTCGGCAAAATTTTTATAAGTTCAGATTTTTACTTAGTAGACGCCTGATTTAACAGGCCACAAAGCTGATGGGAGAGGACTGAATGAGCAATGACGGCGTGAATGCAGGCCGGCGTCGCTTCTTGGTAGCAGCCACATCCGTGGTGGGTGCTGCAGGAGCGGTGGGGGCTGCGGTCCCGTTCGTGGGGTCATGGTTTCCCAGTGCCAAGGCGAAAGCCGCAGGTGCACCGGTGAAGGTGAATGTCAGCAAAATCGAGCCAGGCCAGCAGATGATTGCTGAGTGGCGCGGTCAGCCGGTGTTCATTGTCCGCCGAACCGCGGAAATCCTGGGGAATCTGAAAAAGATCGAGGGCCAGCTGTCTGACCCGACCTCCAAGAACTCGACACAACCGACCTACGTCGACCCCGAAACGCGTTCGATCAAGCCAGAGGTTCTGCTGCTGATCGGTATCTGCACGCACCTGGGTTGCTCGCCGACCTTCCGTCCAGAAGTGGCACCTGCGGATCTGGGCAAGGACTGGGTAGGTGGTTATTTCTGCCCTTGCCACGGTTCCCACTACGATCTGGCTGGCCGCGTCTACAAGTCGCAACCTGCGCCTTTGAACCTGCCAGTTCCCCCGCATTCCTATGAGACCGATGACATCATTGTCATTGGCGTCGATACGGAGAAAGCGTGATGAGCAAGTTCATGGATTGGGTTGATGCGCGCTTTCCCGCGACCAAAATGTGGGAAGACCATCTCAGCAAGTACTACGCCCCGAAGAACTTCAACTTCTTCTATTTCTTTGGCTCCCTCGCACTGCTCGTTCTGGTCAACCAGATCGTTACCGGTGTCTGGCTGACCATGAGCTACACCCCGTCGGCGGAAGAGGCGTTTGCTTCCGTCGAATACATCATGCGCGACGTCGAGTACGGCTCGATCCTGCGTCTGCTGCACTCCACCGGCGCCTCGGCGTTCTTCATCGTGGTCTATCTGCACATGTTCCGTGGCTTGCTCTACGGTTCGTACCAGAAGCCGCGTGAGCTGGTGTGGGTCTTCGGCATGCTGATCTATCTGGCGCTGATGGCTGAAGCCTTCATGGGTTACCTGCTGCCGTGGGGTCAGATGTCCTACTGGGGGGCCCAGGTGATCATCTCGCTGTTCGGTGCGATCCCGGTCATCGGCAACGATCTGACTCAGTGGATCCGTGGTGACTACCTGATTTCCGGTATCACCCTGAACCGCTTCTTCGCCCTGCACGTTGTTGCCTTGCCGATCGTGATCCTCGGTCTGGTGGTGCTGCACGTTCTGGCGCTGCACGAAGTCGGGTCGAACAACCCGGACGGCGTGGACATCAAGAAATTCAAAGACGAAAACGGCGTACCGCTGGACGGCATTGCCTTCCACCCGTACTACACCGTGAAAGATATCGTCGGCGTGGTGGTGTTCCTGTTCATCTTCTGCTCGATCGTGTTCTTCTTCCCGGAAATGGGCGGCTACTTCCTCGAGAAGCCGAACTTTGAGGTGGCGAACGCCTTCAAGACGCCAGAGCACATCGCTCCGGTCTGGTATTTCACCCCGTTCTACGCGATTTTGCGGGCGATTCCGGACAAGCTCCTGGGCGTTGTTGCCATGGGTGCCTCGATTGCGTTGCTGTTTGTCCTGCCGTGGCTTGATCGGAGTCCGGTCAAGTCGATGCGCTACAAGGGCTGGCTGAGCAAAATCTGGCTCTGGGTGTTCTGCATCTCGTTCGTGATTCTTGGTTGGCTGGGTGTCATGGCGCCTACCCCTGAGCGTACGTTGCTGTCGCAGGTCTGTACTTTCCTGTACTTCGCCTACTTCATTCTGATGCCGTTCTACACCAGGCTCGAGAAGACCAAACCGGTTCCGGAAAGGGTGACTGGCTGATGAAAAAGCTATTTGCTGTACTGATTCTTGCTGCTTTGCCTGTGCTGTCCTTTGCGGCCGAACACGGTGGTCCTGAGCTCGAAAAGGTCGACATCGACGTTTCCGACAAGGCTGCCATGCAGGATGGCGCGCGTACATTCGCCAACTACTGCATGGGCTGTCACAGCGCCAAGTTCCAGCGTTACGAGCGTGTCGCCGATGATTTGGGCATTCCGCACGACCTGATGCTCTCGAAGGTGGTGTTCACCGGCGCCAAGATCGGCGACCACATGAGCATCGGCATGCAGCCGGCTGACGCCAAGACCTGGTTCGGTGCGGCGCCGCCCGACCTGACCCTGGTCGCCCGCGTTCGTGGCACTGACTGGCTCTACGGTTACCTGAAATCTTTCTACGAAGACCCATCGCGTCCTTGGGGCGTGAACAACAAGGTGTTCCCGAACGTCGGGATGCCTAACGTTCTGGTCGGCCTGCAGGGTCGTCAGGTGGTAGGCTGTAAACAAGTTCAAATCGTCGAAGACGGCAAGAAGCAATACGATCCACTGACCGGCACCGCTTTGACGCATGAAGCCTGCGATCAACTGACCGTATTGCCGAAAACCGGCACGCTGAACGAAGAGCAGTTCGACGAGAAGGTCAAGAATCTGGTGACCTTCCTGGCCTACTCGGCCAACCCGGTGAAGCTGCAGCATCAGCGCATCGGTACCTATGTGTTGCTGTACCTGGCGTTCTTCTTCGTATTCGCATACTTGCTCAAGCGTGAATACTGGAAAGACGTCCATTGATATTGCTGTAAAATTGCTGTCAATCGCGCGCGCCCAAGGGCGTCTCTGAAGGTGTAACGAGCCTGGTGATCCAGGCGTTACGGGAGGCGCCCTCTGGGCGCGTGCGTTTTTCCGTTTCCGATAATTTCAACAAGCGAGGAGGACCGCCATGGGCGTGACCAATCGGTTGGCCTGTTACTCCGACCCCGCCGACCACTATTCCCACCGAGTGCGTATCGTACTCGCAGAGAAGGGTGTCAGCGCCGAGATCATTTACGTGGAAGCTGGTCGCCAGCCGCCTAAACTGATTGAAGTGAACCCTTACGGCAGCTTGCCCACCCTGGTCGATCGTGACCTGGCGTTGTGGGAGTCGACCGTGGTGATGGAATATCTGGATGAGCGTTACCCGCACCCGCCTTTACTGCCGGTTTATCCAGTGGCGCGTGCCAACAGCCGTCTGCTGATTCATCGTATTCAGCGTGACTGGTGTGGTCTGGTGGATCTGATCCTGGATTCCCGGTCCAAGGAAGCAGCCCGTGTCGTGGCTCGTAAAGAGCTGCGCGAAAGCCTGACCGGCGTGTCGCCGTTGTTCGCCGACAAGCCGTTTTTCCTCAGTGAGGAACAAAGTCTGGTGGATTGCTGCCTATTGCCAATACTCTGGCGATTGCCGATTCTGGGTATTGAACTGCCGCGGCCTGCCAAGCCGCTGCTTGATTACATGGAGCGCTCGTTTGCGCGTGAGGCTTTCCAGGCGAGTCTGTCTGGTGTCGAACGCGATATGCGCTAAGGCTTAAGGAGCCGCTATGAACTCCAGTCGACCTTATCTGGTCCGCGCGCTCTACGAGTGGATTGTGGACAACGATTGCACCCCGCACATGCTGGTCAATTCCGAGTATCCGTCGGTGCAGGTGCCTCAGGGTTTTGCCAGTGACGGACAGATTGTCCTGAACGTATCGCCGGCAGCCGTGCGTCATCTGCACATGGACAACGAAGCGGTCAGCTTCGAAGGGCGCTTCGGTGGCGTGCCGCACACCCTGTACGTGCCTATCGCATCGATCCTGGGTATTTACGCCCGGGAGAACGGTCAGGGCATGGTGTTTGATCTGGAATCGCCTATGGAAGACGAGGAAGAGATCGAGCCGGATGACGATATTCCGCCACCCGACAGCGAGCCGCCGCGTCCCAGCGGTCGACCGAGTTTGAAGGTGGTGAAGTAATAAAAAAGGCGATCCGCAAGGATCGCCTTTTTTGTGCCTGCGTGTTGCGTGTCAGTCGATGTATTCAAACAACTTCACAATCTTCTGCACCCCGGAAACACCTTGCACCAGGTTGGTGGCCTGAGTAGCTTCCTGTTTGGTCAGCAGGCCCAGCAGGTAGACGATACCGTTCTCGGTAACCACCTTGATGCGCGAGCCCGGGATGTTCGGGTCGGTGAGCATTTGGGTCTTGATCTTGGAGGTCAGCCAGGTGTCGTTCTGGCGGGCAAGGAAGCCGGAAGGTGGCAGGACTTGCAGTTCGTTGTGGACTGTCTTCACGCGCTGAACAGCCGCAGCGGCCTGTTCGGCCTTGGCCTTGAGGTCGGCGCGCGGGGTTTGCCCGGCGAGCAGCACGACGCCGTTGAAGCTGGTGACGACGATGTGCGAGTCGTTATCCAGGGCTGGATCGGCCTTGGCGATGTTCACGCCGACCTTGGTGTCGATCAGAGAGTCGTCGATCTTACTGCCGAAGGTGCGGGTGCCGCGGTCATCTTCAATCGGTGCTTCACGGCTGGCGTTAACCACCGAGGTGCAGCCGCTGATGCCGAGGCACAGTGTCAAGGCCAGAAGGCCTAGGCGATTAGGGGTCATTCTTCACTCCCGAACAGTTGGCTGTCGATCAAATCGCAAAGGCAATGGATCGCCAGCAGGTGGACTTCCTGAATACGTGCGGTGACGTTGGCCGGTACGCGAATCTCGACGTCCTCGGGCAATAGCAGCGATGCCATGCCGCCGCCATCGCGACCGGTCAATGCTACGACAATCATTTCGCGATCATGTGCGGCCTGGATCGCTTGAATAATGTTTGCCGAGTTGCCGCTGGTGGAAATCGCCAGCAATACGTCACCCGGCTGGCCGAGGGCGCGGATCTGTTTGGAGAAAATTTCGTTGTAGCTGTAGTCGTTGGCGATCGAGGTGATCGTCGAGCTGTCGGTGGTCAGCGCAATCGCTGGCAGGCTCGGACGTTCGCGCTCGAAGCGGTTGAGCAGCTCGGACGAGAAGTGCTGGGCATCACCGGCAGAGCCGCCGTTGCCGCAGGACAGCATTTTGCCTTCGTTGAGCAGGGCGTTGACCATCACTTGGCTGGCTTGCTCGATGTGCGGTGCAAGTACGTCCATCGCCATTTGCTTGGTATCGATACTGGCCTGAAAAAGCTGGCGAATTCGGGATTGCATGTCCATCTGTGTGACCTTAATTAGCGCGGCTACTCGGCACATGAATGTGCAGCCCGCAAAGCAAAGAGCAAAAGTGTTGGGTGAAAGTGTCCGGTTCGGGGTGCTCGCGATCAGCTGTCGAAGGCATTCTGCAACCAATTCAACTGATCGAGGTTGCTGTCGATGGCAACCACGTCGAAACGGCAAGGGGAATTGGCCCAGCGCGACTCGCGCTGAAGAAAATACTGCGCGGCAAAAATCAGTTTCTGCCGTTTGCGCTCATCGATGCTGCCGAGTGCGCCACCCCATTGAGTGTTTTTTCTGTAGCGGACTTCAACGAATACTACTGTATCGCCATCAAGCATGACCAGATCAAGCTCACCGCGTTTACACAACCAGTTCTGCGCCAGCAGGCGCAGACCTTGTTGTTGAAGATGCTCGAGCGCATGGCGCTCGGCATCTTTACCGCTTTGCTGGCGTGATCTGTCGGGCATCAGCGTGGGGTGTCCGGCAGGCGTTGAACCTGGCCGCTGACGAACTGTGCCCACGGCAACTGGCGGACCACGCGTTGGTTCTGAGTCATGCCCAGGCTGCCTGATTGACCTTCGATGCGACTGTCCGGCAGAGCCTTGAGTTGACCCAGGCGTGGTGCCAGGCGATAGGCGTCAACGCCCATCGCGTACAGACGACCCAGACTGCCAGCAGCTTGTGGCCATTGAGCGGTAACCTGTTTGCGCAGTGGATCGTTGGCCTCAAGCAACCATGGGGTTTCGCAGAAGCGAATGCCGTTCATGTCGTTGTACTGGTTCACATCACCGCTGGCGCTGAACACGTGGGAGGTGGCATAAACCGGCACATCACCGGCGTACTGGAAGTTCAGGGTCGGCTTGATCTGCTGGGCTTGCTGAGGCGTTGCGGCCAGGAAGATGAACTCGATGTCCTGGCGACGCGAAGGCTGCGCAGCTACCTGCCCGCCAACGGTACTTTGCAGGCTCTTGGCACGACCTTCGCTCTGACGCAGCTGGAACATGTCGGCAATTTGCTGGGCCAGTTGAACCGGTTGGTCGACACGTTCGGTAGCGACGATGCTGCCACCGTTAGCCTGCCAATCCTGGCTGAAGGCTCTCAAAACACGATCGCCCCATTCGCCTTTCGGCACCATGATGGCTGCGCGATGCAGGCCATCGGCGCGAGCGCGGCGGGACACTTCGCGGGCTTCGTCTTCAGCAGCAAGACCAAACTGGAACAGCTGGGCCGGACCTTGTTCGCCTTCGCTGTAGTTCAGCGCCAGGGTGGTGATCGGCAATTGCGGGCGAGCGCTGAGCTGTTTGACCAGCGGCTTCTCCAGCGGGCCGACGACCAGCTGCACGCCATCGGCTTGGGCCTTGCGGTAGAACTCGTCCATCGAAGTGAGTTTCGAGCTGTCATAGAACTCGATGGCTGGCGGCTTCTGCCCGGCTTGTTGAGCCTGGTAGTGAGCAGCCATGAAACCTTCGCGCAGTGCTTTGCCGACCGACGCCAGCGGGCCGTCTTGTGGCAGCAGCAGGGCGATTTTGCCCAGGGGCTGGCTGGCCAGTTCCTTGAGCTTGGTCAGTGGCAGCGGCAATTGAATGGCGGCCGGGTGCTTTGGATTCTGTGCGCGCCAGTTGTCGATCGCGGCTTGCTGCTGTTCCAGGGTGCCGGCAGTTTTCACCGCCTGCGCCAGGCCCATCCAGCCGCCGAGGTCATCGGAGGTATTTGGCTGCAACTGATCGGTCGGCAGCGAGGCGATCAGAGTCCAGATCGCTTCGTGGTTTTTGCTGGCCGCTTCACCTTCGAGCATTGGCGCAATAAAGATGCGTTCCCGAGCGGCGGCCAGCGTCTGGCCATCGGCTTCAAGGGCGCGGGCATGAACAGTGCCGGTGCGAACCTGTTGTTCAACCGGCAGTTCACTCAGGCGTTGCAGGCTCGGATGACTCAAGGCAGTCAGCGCCGCTTTGGGCTGATTGCGAACCATGGCCAGTTCAGCTGCCAGGGTGCTGGCGAAAACCTGTTGGCCAGGCTTGAGTGTTTCGACGGGGACTTGTTGCAGGATTTGCGCGGACTGGCCGGCATTCCCCTGACGATAGGCCAGGTCTGCTGCGCTCAGGCGCAACAGGGAGGCTTTTTCCGGGTCCTTGCTTTGAGCGGCCTGTGCGAGCAACTGCTCGATACTGGCATCCGGGGTCCGTGGAAGTTCGCCAAGGCTGGAGGAGGGCGAGCTGGCGCAAGCCGCCAGCAAGGCAGCGAGGCAGAGGGCAGTGAACAGCCGCAGGCAAGCGATCATGTAGTGTTCCTGATACTCGATCAAATTAGCGTGGAATTGTACCCAAGCACTGGCCGGGGCGCGATGTTACTGGTGTGAATCGATCAATTTAGCTCGTGCAAATGTTGCGGCACTGCACAAAAGGCTGCAAAACCGAGGGTTGCTTGCGCGTATCGCGAACCTCACGACGCGCTACAATGGCGGCTTTTACCGATCATGAGGTGTGCGCTTTGACTGCTCCAGGTGCTTTGAATTCCGCTGCTGGCTCGCTTTATGTGGTGGCGACGCCCATCGGCAACCTGGACGACATCAGTGCGCGTGCGCTGAAGATCCTGCGCGAGGTCGCCCTGATCGCTGCCGAAGATACCCGCCACTCCCAGCGTTTGATGCAGCATTTCGGCATTCCTACGCCGCTGGCAGCTTGCCACGAACACAATGAGCGGGATGAAGGTAGCCGCTTTATCACCCGCTTGCTCGCCGGCGACGATGTGGCACTGATTTCCGATGCGGGCACGCCGTTGATTTCCGATCCGGGTTACCACCTCGTGCGTCAGGCCCGTGCTGCGGGTATCAATGTAGTGCCGGTTCCGGGCGCATGCGCATTGATCGCAGCGTTGTCGGCGGCGGGGTTGCCGTCGGACCGTTTCATCTTCGAAGGTTTCCTGCCGGCCAAGGCTGTCGGTCGGCGCGCCCGTCTTGAGTTGGTAAAGGAAGAACCGCGCACGCTGATTTTTTATGAGGCGCCACACCGCATCCTTGAATGTCTGCAAGACATGGAGCTGGTGTTCGGTGGGGAGCGCCCGGCTTTGCTGGCCCGTGAAATCACTAAAACCTTTGAAACCCTTAAGGGGTTGCCGCTGGCCGAGTTACGCGAGTTCGTCGAGTCAGACAGCAATCAGCAACGCGGCGAGTGCGTGGTGTTGGTGGCGGGTTGGTCTGCCCCCGAGACCGAGGACGCCGTCAGCAGTGAAGCGATGCGCATTCTGAATCTGTTGCTTGAAGAAATGCCGCTCAAGCGAGCCGCGGCGTTGGCGGCGCAAATTACCGGCGAGCGCAAGAATGTGCTCTATCAGGTCGCGCTGGATAAACAGAAGGGCGAGTAAAAACCGACGTGCAGGCGTAGCCCAAGGCGTTTAGCGCTTGTCCTTCGGCGGCTCTGCCGTTAATCTTCGCGGCGGAGAGTCGATCGGACAGTCGCTGCCCTCTATGAAAATTAGGGGGGGGAGGAAAGTCCGGGCTCCATAGGGCGAAGTGCCAGGTAATGCCTGGGAGGCGTGAGCCTACGGAAAGTGCCACAGAAAATAACCGCCTAAGCGCTTCGGCGCCGGTAAGGGTGAAAAGGTGCGGTAAGAGCGCACCGCACGTCTGGCAACAGTTCGTGGCTTAGGTAAACCCCACTTGGAGCAAGACCAAATAGGGTCCCAAGGCGTGGCCCGCGCTGGGACCGGGTAGGTTGCTAAAGATGTCCAGTGATGGCCATCGTAGACGAATGACTGTTCAAGACAGAACCCGGCTTACAGATCGACTCTCCACCTTTTTCCCCTCCCTGCTTTAATCATTGAGCAGGGCGCCTGTAGTAGCAATTTCCCTCCTTACAGAATCAACAGCAGAAGCACTTTCGTAATACCAAAAAAATCTTACTCTTAACAAATTACTTTAACTTTCGAGCGCAGCCTTCAGTGCTGGTTCAAGTTATTGAGCAGGATGACACGTCAGATTCTCTCTACCCCTCCTTTTACGCTCCTAAATCTCAGTTCTGTAAGGGTTTTCCTTCAATCCGCGCCTTGACGGTGCGGTGGCCGCATTCCTATAGTGTGCGCAAGTGGCGGAAAGTGGCATGAAGTGGGTTTTTTGAGCTCAAAACGCTAATATTTGGAGAAACGCTGACGTGTTTCGCGGAGCTAACGCTATCAGTCTCGACGCAAAGGGCCGTCTCGCTATGCCGAGCCGGTACCGTGACGAGCTCGTTTCGCGTAGTTCCGGTCAGTTAATCGTCACAATTGATGCCGTTGATCCATGTTTGTGTGTTTACCCCCTCGATGAGTGGGAAATTATTGAAACCAAACTGCGCGCACTGCCTTCGCTTCGCGAAGAGAACCGCCGCCTGCAACGTTTACTGATTGGTAATGCCGTCGACCTCGAGCTCGATGGCAGTGGTCGTTTTCTGGTTCCGCCGCGTCTTCGTGAATATGCCAAGTTGGATAAGCGCGCGATGTTGGTAGGCCAACTGAACAAGTTCCAATTGTGGGACGAGGATGCCTGGGATGCGGTTTCTGCCGCTGACCTGGCTGCCATTCAACAACCGGGCGCCATGCCTGATGAACTGCGTGATTTGATCCTGTGACTATTGATAGCGGCTTTAACCACATCACCGTACTGCTTGACGAAGCCGTGGAGGCTCTCGCCGTACGTCCTGATGGCTGCTATCTGGACGGTACGTTCGGGCGCGGCGGACACAGCCGGTTGATCCTCAGCCAGCTCGGTCCCGATGGCCGGGTGCTCGGATTCGATAAAGATCCTCAAGCGATTGCCACCGGGCAAACGCTAGCGGCCGAAGACGGCCGCTTTGTCGTTGTGCAGCGCAGCTTTGCCGAGCTCGGTTCGGAAGTCGCCGAACGTGGTCTGGACGGTAAAGTCAGCGGCGTTTTGCTCGACCTCGGCGTGTCCTCGCCGCAGCTCGACGACCCTGAGCGCGGCTTCAGTTTCCTCAATGATGGCCCGCTGGACATGCGCATGGATCCGTCCCGCGGGATCAGCGCTGCCGAATTCGTCAACACCGCACCCGTGGAAGAAATCGCCCGGGTGTTCAAGCAATACGGCGAAGAACGTTTTTCCGGCCGCATGGCCCGTGCCGTGGCCGAGCGTCGCGACATCAAGCCGTTCGAGCGTACTGCCGATCTGGCTGAAGTCCTGAAAGTCGCCAACCCTGCATGGGAAAAGGGCAAAAACCCGGCGACCCGTGCGTTCCAGGGCTTGCGTATTCACGTCAACAACGAACTGGGTGATCTGGAAGCCGGCCTCGAAGCCGCACTGGAATGCCTGGAAGTCGGCGGCCGTCTGGTCGTCATCAGCTTCCACTCGCTGGAAGACCGCATCGTCAAACTGTTCATGCGCAAACTGGTGAAAGGCGAAGCCGACAACCTGCCCCGCAACCTGCCGGTACGTCACGTCGCCTTCGAACCCATAATCAAAATCCATGGCAAAGCGCAGTCCGCCTCCGAGGCCGAACTCAAAGCCAACCCACGTTCCCGTAGCGCCGTCATGCGCGTCGCGGAGAAGCTGCGGTGAGCAAGCTTTTCGCCAAGCCACTTCCCGGCGGAAGCTTTTTCATGTTTCTGCTGTTTATTGGCGTGCTCGTGTCGGCCATCGGCGTTTCCTATAGCGCCCACTGGAACCGTCAACTGTTGAACTCGCTGTACAACGAGCTGAGCGTGCGCGACAAGGCGCAAGCGGAGTGGGGCCGTTTGATTCTCGAACAGAGCACCTGGACCGCCCACAGCCGTATCGAAGTCCTGGCGACCGAGCAACTGAAGATGCGCATTCCTGGCGCAGCTGAAGTGCAGATGGTGGCGCCATGATGAAACTCGAGGGCGCACTCTTTCCATGGCGGTTCCGCCTGGTGCTGGGTTTGCTCGGCGTCATGGTCGCGGCGATTAGCTGGCGCATTATCGATCTGCAAGTAGTCGACCGTGCCTTTCTTAAAGGTCAGGGCGATGCGCGCAGCGTTCGTCATATTCCGATTCCGGCTCACCGTGGTCTGATCACCGACCGTAACGGCGAGCCTTTGGCCGTGAGTACCCCAGTCACCACCCTTTGGGCCAATGCCAAGGAAATGCAAACGGCCAAAGAGAAGTGGCCTGCACTGGCGGCTGCCTTGGGGCAGGACCCGAAAGCCCTGGCCGAACGTCTCGAGGCCCAGGCCAACAAAGAATTCATTTATCTGGTGCGCGGGCTGACCCCCGAACAGGGCCAGTCCGTGCTCGATCTGAAAGTGCCGGGCGTTTATGGCATCGAAGAATTCCGGCGTTTCTACCCGGCCGGTGAAGTCACTGCCCATATGGTCGGTTTTACTGACATCGATGACCACGGTCGTGAAGGCGTCGAGCTGGCCTACGACGAATGGCTGGCCGGGGTCCCCGGCAAGCGACAGGTGATCAAGGATCGGCGTGGCCGGCTGATCAAGGATGTCCAGGTCACCAAAAACGCCAAGGCCGGAAAGCCCTTGGCGTTGTCCATTGACCTGCGTCTGCAATACCTGGCCAACCGTGAACTGCGTAACGCGATCATCGAGAACGGCGCCAAGGCCGGCAGCCTGGTGATCATGGACGTGAAGAGCGGCGAGATCCTCGCCATGGTCAACCAGCCGACCTACAACCCGAACAACCGTCGCAACCTGCAACCGGCGATGATGCGTAACCGCGCGATGATCGACGTGTTCGAACCGGGTTCGACCATGAAAGCGATTTCCATGAGCGCCGCGATTGAAACCGGGCGCTGGAAGCCGAGCGATACCGTCGAGGTGTACCCGGGCACCTTGCAGATTGGTAAATACACCATCAAGGACGTATCCAAGAGCGAAGGTCCGGTGCTCGACCTGACTGGCATTCTGATCAACTCCAGTAACGTCGGCATGAGTAAGGTCGCCTTCGATATCGGCGGCGAAACGATTTTCCGTCTGGCGCAAAAAGTCGGTCTCGGTCAGGACACCGGCCTGGGCTTCCCGGGTGAACGCGTCGGCAACCTGCCGAACTACCGCGAATGGCGCAAGGCTGAAACCGCCACGCTGTCTTACGGCTACGGTATTTCCGTGACCGCGATCCAGTTGGTCCACGCCTTCTCGGCCCTGGCCAATAACGGTCGCCTCGCGCCGCTGACCCTGATCAAAACCGACAAGCCACCGCAAACCACACAGGTATTGCCGGAAGCGGTCGCGAAAACCATGCAAGGCATGCTGACGCAAGTGATCGAAGCCCCGCGCGGTGTGTTCCGTGCGCAGGTGCCGGCGTACCACGTGGCAGGCAAGTCGGGTACTGCACGTAAGACATCTGTCGGCACCAAAGGCTACGCCGAGAATTCCTACCGTTCGCTGTTCGCCGGATTCGGCCCGATGAACGATCCGCGCTACGCCATCGTGGTGGTGATCGATGAACCGACCAAGGCCGGTTACTTCGGTGGCCTGGTATCGGCCCCGGTGTTCAGCAAAGTGATGTCCGGGACCTTGCGCCTGATGAACATCACCCCGGACAACCTGCCACCTACTCAACAAGCGAACGCAGCACCGGTCGTTCCGCTGAAAGCCAATGGAGGGCGAGGCTGATGTCTCTGAGTCTGAACAAGATTTTCGCCCACGCCGGCCGCGATCTGTTGATCCGCGAACTGACCCTGGACAGCCGCAACGTGCGGGCTGGCGATCTGTTTCTCGCCGTCCCTGGCGGCAAGTTCGACGGTCGTGCGCACATTGCCGACGCCCTGCAACGCGGCGCTGCCGCTGTGGCGTATGAAGTCGAAGGCGCGACCGTATTGCCGATTACCGATGTTCCGCTGATTCCGGTCAAAGGCCTGGCGGCGCAGCTGTCGGACATCGCCGGGCGTTTTTACGGTGACCCTAGTCGTCACCTGAACCTGATCGGAGTGACCGGCACCAACGGCAAAACCAGCGTGACGCAGTTGGTTGCGCAAGCCTTGGATTTGCTCGGCCAGCACTGCGGCATCGTCGGCACGTTGGGCACCGGTTTTTACGGCGCACTCGAAAGCGGTTTGCACACCACGCCGAACCCGATCGCCGTGCAGGCGACACTCGCCGACCTGAAAAAGGCGGGTGCCAAAGCCGTCGCCATGGAAGTTTCTTCCCACGGTCTGGATCAGGGGCGCGTGACCGCACTGGCCTTCGATGTGGCGGTGATGACCAACCTGTCCCGCGATCACCTGGATTACCACGGCACCATGCAAGCCTACGGCGAAGCCAAGGCCAAGCTGTTTGCCTGGAACGATTTGAAGTGCCGGGTGATTAACCTCGACGACGAATTCGGCCGCCAACTGGCTGCGGACAAACGTGAATCGCGCCTGATCACCTACAGCCTGGAAGATGCCAGCGCCTACCTCTATTGCCGTGAAGCGCAGTTCGATGACGAAGGCGTGCGCGCCACGTTGGTCACGCCGCAGGGTGAGCATCACTTGCGCAGCACCTTGCTCGGACGTTTCAACCTGAGCAACGTGCTGGCCGCGGTCGGTGCCTTGCTGGGGCTGGACTACGCGCTGGACGAAATCCTCAACGTGCTGCCGAAACTCGAAGGCCCGGCCGGACGCATGCAGCGCCTCGGCGGTGGTACTCAGCCGCTGGTGGTGGTCGATTACGCCCACACACCGGATGCGCTGGAAAAAGTCTTGATGGCCCTGCGTCCTCACGCCAAAGGCCGTTTGCTGTGCCTGTTCGGTTGCGGTGGTGATCGCGATCGCGGCAAGCGTCCGTTGATGGCTGAAGTGGTCGAGCGTCTGGCTGACGGCGTGTTGGTGACCGATGACAACCCGCGCACCGAAGCCCCGGCAGTGATCTTCGACGACATCCGCGCCGGTTTTACCGCTGTGGATAAAGTCACCTTCGTCGCTGGCCGTGGCCAGGCGATTGCCCAATTGATCGCCAGCGCTTCGGCGGATGACGTGATTGTCCTGGCCGGTAAAGGTCACGAGGACTATCAGGAAATCAACGGCCAGCGTCACGCTTTCTCTGATCTGGTCGAGGCCGATCACGCCTTGACCGCGTGGGAGGTGGCCCATGCTTAAAGCCCTGAAACTGAGCGAACTGACCGGCGCGCTGAATGCCCGCTTGGTCACTGCCGATGCCAGCTTCGACGGCGTCAGCATCGACAGCCGCGCGATCAAACCAGGCCAACTCTTTATCGCCCTGACCGGCCCGCGCTTCGATGGTCATGACTATCTGAATGACGTCGCCGCAAAAGGCGCCGTAGCAGCATTGGTCGAGCGCGAAGTCGCCGACAGCACACTGCCGCAATTGCTGGTGAAAGATACTCGTCAGGCGCTGGGGCAACTCGGCGCGTTGAACCGTGCGGCTTATACCAACCCTGTCGCAGCGATCACCGGTTCCAGCGGCAAGACCACGGTCAAGGAAATGCTCGCCAGCATCCTGCGCACGCGCGGTCCGGTGTTGGCGACCCGCGGCAACCTGAACAATGATCTCGGCGTTCCGCTGACCCTGCTCGAGCTCGCACCGGAACATACCGCTGCGGTGATCGAACTGGGTGCTTCGCGGCTCGGCGAAATTGCCTACACCGTCGGCATGACCAAGCCTCATGTGGCCGTGCTCAACAACGCCGGGACCGCCCACGTCGGCGAGTTCGGCGGGCCGGAAAAAATCGTTGAAGCCAAGGGCGAGATTATTGAAGGGCTGGATGCCGATGGCGTCGCCGTTCTCAATCTTGACGACAAGGCGTTCGACATCTGGAAGACCCGCGCTGCCGGTCGCAAAGTGCTGACCTTCGCCCTGAGCAATGTCAGCGCCGATTTCTACGCCAGCGATCTGGACCGCGACGCTCGTGGTTGCCCGGCGTTCAACCTGCACACTCCTGAAGGTATGGAGCGCGTTCAACTGAACCTGCTCGGCACCCATAACGTCGCCAATGCCATGGCCGCCGCCGCCGCCGCCCATGCGCTGGGCGTGTCGCTGTTTGGCATCGCCACCGGCCTCGGCGCGGTGCAACCGGTCAAAGGTCGCACCGTCGCGCAACTGGCCAGCAATGGCATGCGCGTCATCGATGACACATACAACGCGAACCCCACCTCCATGTGCGCCGCCGTTGATATACTCGCCGGCTTTTCCGGCCGCACCGTTCTGGTGCTCGGGGATATCGGCGAGTTGGGCGATTGGGCGGAGCAGGGGCACCGCGATGTGGGCGAGTACGCCCGCGGCAAGGTTTCCGCGCTTTACGCTGTCGGGCCAATGATGGCTTACGCCGTGAACGCTTTCGGTCCACAGGCCTTTCACTTCAGCACTCAGGCTGAACTGATCAAGGCCCTGGGCGCCGAGCAAGACACAAACACCACCATTTTGATCAAGGGCTCGCGCAGCGCTGCGATGGAAAACATCGTCGCCGCTTTGTGCGGGACCAGCCTGGAGAAACATTAATGCTGCTGCTGCTAGCGGAGTATCTGCAACAGTTCTACAAAGGCTTCGCGGTCTTTCAGTACCTGACCCTGCGCGGGATTCTCGGTGTGCTGACCGCGTTGGTTTTGTCGCTGTGCTATGGCCCGTGGATGATCCGCACTTTACAGAACCGTCAGATCGGTCAATCCGTTCGTAACGACGGTCCACAATCGCACCTGTCCAAATCCGGCACCCCGACCATGGGCGGCGCGCTGATCCTGTCGTCCATCGGCGTCAGCACGTTGCTTTGGGCTGACCTGACCAACCGTTATGTCTGGACCGTGCTGCTGGTGACTTTGCTGTTCGGCGCCATCGGCTGGGTCGACGACTACCGCAAAGTGATCGAGAAGAACTCCCGGGGCTTGCCGAGCCGCTGGAAGTACTTCTGGCAATCGGTGTTCGGCCTGGGCGCAGCGATCTTCCTTTATATGACTGCCGCGACGCCGGTGGAAACCACCCTGATCCTGCCGATGCTCAAGGACCACAGCATTCCGCTGGGCATAGGCTTCGTCGTCCTGACCTACTTCGTGATCGTCGGCTCGAGCAACGCGGTCAACCTGACTGACGGCCTCGACGGTCTGGCGATCATGCCCACCGTAATGGTCGGCGGCGGGTTGGGCATTTTCTGCTACCTGTCGGGTAACGTGAAATTCGCTGAATACCTGCTGATCCCGTATGTGCCGGGCGCAGGCGAGTTGATCGTGTTCTGCGGCGCGTTGATCGGCGCGGGCCTCGGATTCCTCTGGTTCAACACCTATCCGGCTCAGGTGTTCATGGGCGACGTCGGCGCACTGGCGCTGGGCGCGGCACTGGGCACCATCGCGGTGATCGTCCGTCAGGAAATCGTCCTGTTCATCATGGGCGGCGTGTTCGTGATGGAAACCCTGTCAGTCGTCATCCAGGTTGCTTCCTTTAAGCTCACCGGTCGCCGTGTGTTCCGCATGGCACCGATTCACCACCACTTTGAACTCAAGGGCTGGCCCGAGCCGCGCGTGATCGTCCGTTTCTGGATCATCACCGTGATTCTCGTGTTGGTTGGCCTTGCCACCCTGAAGCTGAGGTAGAACGAGTGTCTCTGATCGCTTCTGACCACTTCCGCATCGTTGTCGGCCTCGGCAAGAGCGGCATGTCCCTGGTTCGCTTCCTGGCGAACCGGGGCACGTCGTTTGCTGTCGCCGATACGCGGGAAAATCCACCGGAACTGGCCACGCTCAAGCGTGACTATCCGCACGTGGAAGTGCGTTGTGGCGAGCTGGACGTCGAATTCCTGTGTCGCGCCGACGAGCTCTACGTGAGCCCTGGCCTGGCGCTGGCGACCCCGGCCCTGCAGGCTGCCGCCGCCCGTGGCGTGAAATTGTCCGGTGACATCGAGCTGTTCGCGCGTAACGCGAAGGCGCCGATTGTTGCCATCAGCGGTTCCAACGCAAAAAGCACCGTCACCACATTGGTTGGCGAAATGGCAGCAGCGGCCGGCAAGCGCGTCGCCGTTGGTGGCAACCTCGGCACGCCGGCGCTGGACCTGCTCAGCGACGACGTCGAGCTGTACGTGATGGAACTCTCGAGCTTCCAGCTCGAAACCACCGATCAGCTCAACGCCGAAGTGGCGACCGTGCTCAACGTCAGCGAAGACCACATGGACCGCTACAGCGGTCTGCCGGCTTATCACCTGGCCAAGCACCGGATCTTCCGGGGTGCCAAGCAGTTTGTGGTCAACCGTCAGGATGCCCTCAGCCGTCCGCTGATAGGCGAAGGTCAGCCATGCTGGACCTTCGGTTTGAGCAAGCCCGATTTCAAGGCATTCGGTATCCGCGAAGAAGACGGCGAGAAGTACCTGGCCTTCGAATTCCAGAACCTGATGCCAGTGCGCGAGTTGAAAATTCGCGGCGCCCACAACCAGTCCAACGCCCTGGCGGCATTGGCGCTGGGCCACGCCGTCGGCCTGCCGTTCGACGCCATGCTCTCGAGCCTGCGTACCTTTGCCGGGCTTGAGCATCGCTGCCAGTGGATCCGTGACCTGAATGGCGTGAGCTACTACAACGACTCCAAAGCCACCAACGTCGGCGCCGCACTGGCTGCTATCGAAGGCCTGGGCGCGGACATCGACGGCAAGCTCGTGCTGATCGCCGGTGGCGACGGCAAGGGTGCCGAGTTCAAGGACCTGCGTGATCCGGTGGCGGCCAACTGCCGCGCCGTGGTGCTGATGGGCCGTGACTCCGAGCTGATCGCTCAGGCCATCGGCGATGCCGTGCCACTGATTCGCGTCAACTCGCTGATCGAAGCGGTCGAGCAATGCCGCGCCATCGCAGAGACGGGCGACGCCGTGTTGCTGTCGCCGGCTTGCGCCAGTTTCGACATGTTCAAGAATTACGAAGACCGTGGTCACCAGTTCGTCCGCGCTGTGGAGGATCTGGCATGAGCCTGATGAACATCATCAAGCCGTATCCGTCGCCGATCATCACCGGGCGCGGCATCGACCTCGATTTCCCGATGCTCGCCGGTTGCCTGGCATTGATCGGCCTCGGGTTGGTCATGATTGCATCGGCATCGACCGAAGTGGCGGCTGTGCAGTCGGGCAGCGCCCTGTATTACATGATTCGCCACCTTATCTATATCGTGCTGGGCCTGGGTGCCTGCGTCGTCACCATGATGATTCCGATCGCCACCTGGCAACGCTTGGGCTGGCTGATGCTGATTGGTGCGTTCGGTTTGCTGGTGATGGTGATCATCCCGGGAATAGGCCGTGAAGTGAACGGTTCGATGCGCTGGATCGGCTTCAGTTTCTTCAACGTTCAGCCGTCGGAAATCGCCAAGGTATTTGTCGTTATTTACCTGGCCGGTTACCTGGTGCGTCGCCAGAAAGAAGTGCGTGAAAGCTGGATGGGCTTCTTCAAGCCGTTCATCGTTCTGCTGCCAATGGCGGGTCTGTTGCTGATGGAGCCGGACTTCGGTGCCACGGTTGTAATGATGGGCGCAGCGGCGGCGATGCTGTTTCTCGGCGGGGTCGGGCTGTTCCGTTTTTCCTTGATGGTTGTCCTGGCGGTCGCGGCAGTGGTGTTGTTGATTCAAGTGCAGCCGTATCGAATGGCGCGTCTGACCAACTTCGCGGATCCGTGGGCCGACCAGTTCGGTGCCGGCTATCAGTTGTCTCAAGCGTTGATCGCTTTTGGCCGCGGCGAATGGCTGGGCGTTGGCCTGGGCAACAGCGTGCAGAAACAGTTCTACCTGCCGGAAGCCCACACCGACTTCGTGTTCTCGGTCCTGGCCGAAGAACTGGGTGCCGTGGGCTCTTTGTGCACGGTAGCGCTGTTCGTCTTTGTTTGTATCCGTGGCATGTACATCGGTTATTGGGCCGAGAAGGCCAAGCAATTTTTCGCCGCCTACATCGCGTACGGCTTGTCGTTCCTGTGGATTGGTCAGTTCCTGATCAACATCGGGGTGAACGTCGGCCTGCTGCCGACCAAGGGTCTGACCCTGCCGTTCCTCAGTTATGGCGGTAGCTCGTTGGTGATCTGCTGTGCCTGTCTCGGCTTGTTGCTGCGCATCGAGTGGGAAAGTCGAACCCACTTGGGCAGTGAAGAGATGGAGTTCCATGAGAGCGACTTCGCCGAGGAGCCGACCCATGGGCGCTAACGTATTGATCATGGCGGGCGGCACCGGTGGCCACGTGTTCCCGGCGCTGGCGTGTGCTCGCGAATTCCAGGCCCGTGGTTACACCGTGCATTGGCTCGGGACCCCGCGCGGCATCGAGAACGAACTGGTTCCGGTGGCCGGCATCGAACTGCATCGAATCAATGCCAGCGGTCTGCGTGGCAAGGGCAAGCTGTCCCTGATCAAGGCACCGTTCATGTTGCTCATGTCGATCTGGCAGGCGCGGGCGATCATTCGTCAGCTGCGGCCGGTGTGTGTCGTCGGCTTTGGTGGTTATGTGACCGGTCCTGGTGGCGTTGCAGCCAAACTGGCCGGCGTGCCGGTGATCGTTCACGAACAGAACGCCGTGGCCGGTACCGCCAATCGGTTGCTGGTGCCGTTGGCCGCCCGAGTCTGTGAAGCGTTCCCCGACACCTTTACCCTGTCGGGCAGCCGTCGGACCACCGGTAACCCGGTGCGCACCGAGCTGTTCCTCGAAACACCGCGACAGGCTCTGGCCGGTCGCAAGGCGCGTTTGCTGATCCTGGGCGGAAGCCTGGGCGCAGAACCGTTGAACAAGTTGCTGCCTGAAGCCCTGTCGCAAGTCGCCCCCGACCTGCGCCCGGAAGTGTTTCATCAGGCTGGCAAAAACCACGATGAAGTGACTGCAGAGCGCTACCGCGCGGCTGGCGTCGAGGCGCAAGTGCAGCCTTTCATCAAAGACATGGCCCAAGCCTATGGCTGGGCCGACCTGGTGGTGTGCCGCGCAGGCGCGCTGACCATCAGTGAACTGGCCGCCGCCGGTCTGCCCTCGATGCTGGTGCCTTTGCCCCACGCGATCGACGATCACCAGACCCGCAACGCCGATTATTTGGCCCGTGAAGGCGCTGCCTTCCTGATGCCGCAAAGAACGACTGGCGCAGCGGATCTTGCCGCACGCCTGACAGAGGTCCTGATGCAACCACAACGACTGACCGACATGGCCACCGCGGCACGCCGCCTGGCCAAACCCGATGCAACCCGTAACGTGGTCGATACCTGCCTGGAGGTGGCCCATGGTTGAGAATCAGAAAGCCATGCCGCAACCGGAAATGCGCCGCATCCGTCGCATCCACTTCGTCGGAATCGGCGGCGTGGGCATGTGCGGCATCGCCGAAGTGTTGCTGAACCTGGGCTATGAAGTGTCCGGTTCCGACCTGAAAGCTTCGCCGGTGACCGAGCGTCTCGAGTCCTTCGGCGCCCAGATCTTTATCGGCCACCGCGCCGAGAACACCGCGAACGCTGATGTACTGGTCACCTCCAGTGCCGTGAACACGTCCAACCCGGAAGTCGCCACCGCCCTGGAACGCCGCATTCCGGTGGTGCCTCGCGCTGAAATGCTGGCTGAGCTGATGCGCTACCGCCACGGCATCGCCGTCGCCGGTACCCATGGCAAAACCACCACCACCAGCCTGATCGCTTCGGTGTTTGCCGCCGGTGGCCTGGACCCGACATTCGTCATCGGTGGCCGTCTGAATGCCGCGGGTACCAATGCCCAGCTCGGCACCAGCCGTTACCTGATCGCCGAAGCCGACGAAAGCGATGCGAGCTTCCTGCACTTGCAGCCGCTGGTGGCCGTGGTCACCAACATCGACGCCGACCACATGGCGACCTACGACGGCGACTTCAACAAACTGAAGAAAACCTTCGTCGAGTTCCTCCACAACCTGCCGTTCTACGGTCTGGCGGTGGTGTGCCTGGACGATCCGGTGGTGCGTGAAATCCTGCCGTTGGTGAAACGTCCGACCGTCACTTACGGCTTCGGCGACGACTGCGACGTGCGCGCGATCAATGTGCGTCAGCAGGGCATGCAGACCTTCTTCACCGTGCTGCGCCCTGATCGCGATCCGCTGGATGTCTCGGTGAACATGCCGGGCAACCACAACGTGTTGAACGCACTGGCAACCATCTGCATCGCCACCGACGAGGGCGTCAGCGATGAAGCCATCGTCCAGGGCCTGTCCGGGTTCCAGGGTGTCGGCCGACGCTTCCAGGTCTACGGCGAACTGCCGGTAGAAGGCGGCAACGTGATGCTGGTCGACGACTACGGTCACCACCCGACCGAAGTTGCCGCAGTCATCAAGGCCGTGCGCGGTGGCTGGCCGGAACGCCGTCTGGTGATGGTCTACCAGCCGCACCGTTACAGTCGCACCCGCGACCTGTACGACGACTTCGTCAATGTATTGGCCGACGCCAACGTCCTGCTGTTGATGGAAGTCTACCCGGCCGGTGAAGAACCGATCCCCGGCGCCGACAGCCGCAAGCTGTGCAACAGCATCCGTCAGCGCGGTCAGCTCGACCCGATCTACATCGAGCGCGGTGTTGACCTCGCGCCCATCGTCAAGCCGCTGCTGCGTGCCGGCGACATTCTGTTGTGCCAAGGCGCCGGTGACATCGGTGGTCTCGCACCGAAACTGTTGAAAAGTCCGTTGTTCGCAGGCGCCGTTGCTGCGCCGAGTGTGGGGAAGTTGAAATGACTGCTGCTTACGCCAACCTCGTCTCCACTATTGCGCCGAAAGATTTCGGCCGCGTCGCCGTGCTCTTCGGCGGCAAGAGTGCCGAGCGTGAGGTTTCCCTGAAGTCGGGTAACGCGGTTCTCGACGCGCTGCTAAGCGCCGGTGTCGACGCGTTTGGTCTCGACGTGGGCGATGACCTGTTGCAGCGTCTGCTGAACGAAAAAATCGACCGCGCCTTCATCATTCTCCACGGCCGTGGCGGTGAAGACGGCAGCATGCAGGGCCTGCTGGAATGCCTGGGTATTCCGTACACCGGCAGCGGCATTCTTGCTTCCGCGCTGGCCATGGACAAGCTGCGCACCAAGCAAGTCTGGCACAGCCTGGGTATTCCGACGCCACGCCATGCCGTACTGACCAGCGAGGCCGATTGTATTTCGGCGGCGACGGAACTGGGCTTCCCTTTGATCGTCAAACCGGCCCATGAAGGTTCAAGTATCGGGATGGCCAAAGTGACCTCCGCGTCGGAGTTGATCGACGCGTGGAAAGCGGCCAGTACCTACGATTCGCAAGTGTTGGTCGAGCAATGGATTCAAGGTCCGGAGTTCACCATCGCCACCCTGCGTGACCAGGTGTTGCCACCGATTGCCCTGGGCACGACGCACAGCTTCTACGACTACGACGCCAAGTACGTGGCTTCCGATACCCAGTACCGGATTCCGTGTGGCCTGGACAGCAACAAAGAAAAAGAACTGATGGACCTCACGGCGAAAGCCTGTGAGGCGCTGGGTATCGCCGGTTGGGGCAGGGCTGACGTGATGCAGGACGCCGACGGGCAGTTCTGGTTCCTGGAAGTCAATACCGCACCGGGCATGACCGATCACAGTCTGGTGCCGATGGCGGCTCGTGCTGCCGGTCTGGATTTCCAGCAACTGGTTTTGGCGATTTTGGCCGCTAGCGTTGCCAATAATGTTGAGCCGCGAGGTTAAGACCATGCAAGGCGCACAGCTGAGACATCAGCCCTCCGCACCACCCGGCCGCAAGCCGGTACCGCGGGGTGCCAGCCGAATGGTGGCCAAAGAGCCGATGTCTGCGCGCCTGCCGAAAGCCAATTTTGGTTTTCTGAAAAGCCTGTTCTGGCCCGTGCTGTTGGTCGCACTGGGTTTCGGTACTTACGAAGGCGCGCAGCGTTTGTTGCCGTACGCCGACCGACCGATCACCAAGATCAACGTGCAGGGCGACTTGAGTTACATCAGCCAGCAAGCGGTGCAGCAGCGGATCGCCCCGTACGTGGCGTCGAGCTTCTTCACCATCGACCTGGAGAGCATGCGCACCGAGCTTGAAACGATGCCATGGATTGCCCACGCCGAAGTGCGTCGGGTGTGGCCGGATCAAGTGGTGATCCGCCTGGAAGAACAACTGCCGGTGGCCCGTTGGGGCGATGAGTCGCTGTTGAACAACCAGGGTCAGGCGTTCACCCCGCGTGAGTTGGCGAACTACGAACACTTGCCACAGCTGTTCGGCCCACAACGGGCCCAACAGCAAGTGATGCAGCAATACCAGGTGCTGAGCCAGATGCTCAGGCCGTTGGGCTTCTCGATTGCACGGCTGGAGTTGCGTGATCGAGGCAGCTGGTTCCTGACCACCGGCGCCGGTAGCGCGGGCCCGGGAATCGAACTGCTGCTGGGACGCGGCAACCTGCTGGAAAAGATGCGCCGCTTCATTGCCATCTATGACAAGACGCTTAAAGAACAGATTACGAACATTGCGCGCATCGATCTGCGCTACGCCAACGGCCTCGCTGTTGGCTGGCGGGAACCTGTAGCGCCCACGACAGCCCAACCCGCTGTCGCGAAGAATTAAGAAGAGGCAGGACCATGGCAAACGTGCAAAGCGGCAAAATGATCGTCGGTCTCGATATCGGCACCTCCAAGGTGGTGGCGCTGGTCGGCGAGGTCTCGGACGACGGCACGCTGGAAATCGTCGGGATCGGTACCCATCCGTCCCGTGGCCTGAAGAAAGGCGTGGTGGTGAACATCGAGTCCACCGTGCAATCGATCCAGCGCGCGATCGAAGAGGCGCAGCTGATGGCTGGTTGCCGCATTCACTCGGCGTTCGTCGGCGTGGCGGGCAATCATATCCGCAGCCTGAACTCTCACGGCATCGTGGCGATTCGTGATCGCGAAGTCAGCGCCGCCGACCTCGAGCGCGTGCTCGACGCCGCCCAGGCTGTAGCGATCCCGGCTGACCAGCGCGTGCTGCACACCCTGCCGCAGGATTACGTGATCGATAACCAGGAAGGTGTTCGTGAGCCTCTGGGCATGTCGGGCGTACGTCTGGAAGCCAAGGTTCACGTGGTCACCTGCGCCGTCAACGCCGCACAGAACATTGAAAAATGCGTGCGTCGCTGCGGCCTGGAAATCGACGACATCATTCTCGAGCAACTGGCTTCAGCCTACTCGGTCCTGACCGACGACGAGAAAGAACTGGGCGTGTGCCTGGTGGACATCGGTGGCGGCACCACCGACATCGCGATCTTCACCGAAGGCGCGATCCGTCACACCGCGGTAATCCCGATTGCGGGCGATCAGGTGACCAACGACATCGCCATGGCGTTGCGCACCCCGACCCAATACGCCGAAGAAATCAAGATTCGCTACGCCTGCGCCCTGGCCAAACTGGCCGGTGCCGGTGAAACCATCAAGGTCCCAAGCGTTGGCGACCGTCCACCGCGCGAGCTGTCCCGTCAGGCCCTGGCCGAAGTGGTCGAGCCGCGTTACGACGAGCTGTTCACGCTGATCCAGGCCGAACTGCGTCGCAGTGGCTACGAAGACCTGATCCCGGCCGGCATCGTGCTGACCGGTGGTACGTCGAAGATGGAAGGCGCGGTCGAACTGGCCGAAGAAATCTTCCACATGCCGGTCCGCCTCGGCGTGCCGCATGGCGTCAAGGGCCTGGACGATGTGGTCCGCAACCCGATTTATTCCACTGGCGTTGGCCTGTTGATGTACGGCCTGCAGAAGCAGTCCGACGGGATTTCGTTCTCGGGCATCAGCAGCCGTGACAGCTACAGCAATGAAGAACCGAAAGCCGCCTTGCTCGATCGCATCAAGAGCTGGGTACAAGGCAACTTCTAAAGATTTACCGCAGCACCGCAGCAAAAAGCAGTAGGCGAAAAAACTAGAGAATGTAAGGAGAGGGAAAATGTTCGAACTCGTAGACAACATCCCCGCAAGCCCGGTTATTAAAGTTATCGGTGTTGGCGGAGGCGGCGGCAACGCCGTCAACCACATGGTCAAGAGCAACATTGAGGGCGTTGAATTCATCTGCGCCAACACTGATGCCCAAGCGCTGAAATCCATCGGCGCGCGGACCATCCTGCAACTGGGCACCGGCGTGACCAAAGGTCTCGGCGCTGGCGCCAACCCTGAAGTAGGTCGTCAGGCCGCTCTCGAAGATCGTGAGCGCATTGCCGAAGTCCTGCAGGGCACCAATATGGTGTTCATCACCACTGGCATGGGCGGTGGTACCGGTACCGGTGCTGCTCCGATCATTGCTGAAGTGGCCAAGGAAATGGGGATTCTCACCGTTGCGGTGGTGACTCGTCCGTTCCCGTTCGAAGGCCGCAAGCGCATGCAGATCGCCGACGAAGGCATCCGTCTGCTGTCTGAAAGCGTCGACTCGTTGATCACCATTCCCAACGAGAAGCTGCTGACCATCCTTGGCAAGGACGCAAGCCTGCTGTCCGCATTTGCCAAGGCCGACGATGTACTGGCCGGTGCCGTTCGCGGTATCTCCGACATCATCAAGCGTCCGGGCATGATCAACGTCGACTTTGCCGACGTACGTACCGTGATGAGCGAAATGGGCATGGCGATGATGGGCACTGGCTGCGCCAGCGGTCCGAACCGTGCACGTGAGGCCACCGAAGCGGCCATTCGCAACCCGTTGCTGGAAGACGTGAACCTGCAAGGTGCACGCGGCATCCTGGTGAACATCACCGCCGGTCCTGACCTGTCCCTGGGTGAGTACTCCGACGTGGGTAGCATCATCGAAGCTTTCGCTTCCGAGCACGCAATGGTCAAGGTCGGTACCGTTATCGATCCGGACATGCGCGACGAGCTGCACGTGACCGTGGTTGCCACAGGTCTGGGCGCGAAAATCGAGAAGCCTGTGAAGGTTATCGACAACACCATGCACACGTCCGTGGCTTCGCAACCGCAGCAACAAGCGCCTTCGCGTCAGGAAGCGCCAGCGGTAAACTATCGTGACCTGGACCGTCCGACCGTCATGCGCAACCAGGCTCAAGCCGGTGCTGCGACTGCCGCGAAGATGAATCCGCAAGATGATCTAGACTATCTGGACATCCCGGCTTTCCTGCGTCGTCAGGCCGATTAATGGAATGTATCAGGGCTATGAAGGTGATTGGTGTTCAGCAAAGGTCTGGTCTGCTATCATCGCCAGCCTTTGTTGATACCAGTTCGCAATTTGCGCTGAAGCGGCCCAAGCCATGATTAAACAACGCACACTGAAAAATATTATCCGTGCTACAGGTGTAGGCCTGCACTCCGGGGAGAAGGTATACCTGACCCTCAAGCCCGCACCTATCGACACCGGCATTGTGTTTGTTCGTGCCGATCTCGACCCTGTGGTGCAGATTCCTGCCCGCGCGGAAAACGTTGGTGAAACCACGATGTCGACCACATTGGTCAGTGGTGACACCAAAGTGGATACGGTGGAGCACTTGCTCTCGGCCATGGCTGGCCTGGGCATCGATAACGCCTACGTCGAGCTCTCCGCGTCTGAAGTTCCGATCATGGATGGTAGCGCTGGACCTTTCGTATTCCTGATCCAATCGGCCGGCCTGGAAGAACAGGACGCACCGAAGAAGTTCATCCGGATCCTGCGGGAAGTGACAGTGGAAGATGGCGACAAGCGCGCCACTTTCGTCCCTTTCGAAGGCTTCAAGGTGAGTTTCGAGATCGATTTCGATCACCCGGTTTTCCGTAACCGCACACAAAGTGCAAGCGTGGATTTTTCCAGCACTTCGTTCGTAAAAGAAGTCAGCCGCGCCCGTACCTTTGGTTTCATGAGTGATATCGAGTACCTGCGCAAGCACAACCTCGCACTCGGCGGCAGCGTTGAAAACGCTATTGTGGTCGACGCGGATGGTGTACTGAACGAAGACGGCCTTCGCTATGAAGACGAATTCGTGAAGCACAAGATCCTCGATGCAATTGGTGACCTCTACCTGCTGGGCAATAGCCTGATTGGTGAGTTCAAGGGCTTCAAGTCCGGACATGCATTGAACAACCAGCTGCTGCGCAAGTTGATTGAGCAGACAGATGCTTGGGAAGTCGTGACTTTCGAAGACGCCAGCACTGCACCGATCTCTTACATGCGTCCAGTTGCGGCCGTGTAAGTAAAAAACCTCTCTAGTTTTTTAAAGGCTACCTTCGGGTGGCCTTTTTTTATGCCTGCGGGAAAGGCCTCAATGAGCAGCGACCACCCGATTACGCCCACTTTCCTTGGCCTGATACAGCGCCTTGTCCGCTGCAAACAATAGCTGTTCCAGACTGATCTCGGCGGAGGTGGTCCAGGTACTGATACCGATACTGACAGTAATCGGCGACTCGGCACCTGACACCCGCGGCAATTGCTCCACTGTCCCTCGGATGTGTTCGGCAATCTGTTGCGCACCCTGGCTGTCGGTTTCCGCGAGAATCACCGAAAACTCTTCGCCGCCGTAACGGGCGACCAGATCCGCTGGTCGCCTCACATTGTCGGAGATCACCTTGGCCAACGAGCGCAAGGCATCATCGCCACCCTGATGCCCATGACGATCGTTGAAGGCCTTGAAGTGGTCGGCATCAATCATCAGCAGCGACAATGGCTGGCCGGAACGTTGAGCGCGAAACCACTCATGACGCAGGACCTGATCCAGCGTTCGGCGGTTGGCCAGGCCGGTCAAGGCATCGGTGGCCGCCAGTTGCGCCAGTTCCTGTTCGGCGTTGTGGCGCAGGCGCAGTTCCCGATTGAGCAGCCAAGTCAGCCAGAGCAAGCTGATGCACAGCGCAATAGTCGCAACGCTAACCACTACCGCCGTGCGCTTCCACGAGGCAAATACTTCATCACTGGACAGTGCAACGATGACGATCAACGGCAAGTTGCCTACCTTGGAAAACGTGTACAGGCGTTTGTCCTTATAGCGGCTTGAATCACCGGTGAAGCTGCCGTTGCCTTCTTTGACGATGCGCTGGAAGTTGGGGCGGCTGCTGAAGTCCTTGCCAATCAGCTCTTCGGCCAGGCGGGGTTCCTGAGCCAGAAGAATCCCGTCCGAGCTGATCAGGTTGACCGAGCTGTCACGACCGATGCTCAAGCTGTTGAACAGCTGATCGAAATAACTCAGGCGCATGGCGGCTTCGGCCACGCCAAGAAATTCGCCCTGTGAGCCGCTGACCCGGCGACTGAAGCTGATTCGCCATTCATGTTCAGCCTGCCTGGAACGGAAGGGGCGGCTGATGAGCATGCCCGGATCACGATTGGTTACGTGAGACTGAAAGTACTCGCGGTCAGCAAAATTGCCCTTTCTGGGCTCCACCGAGGCCGAGTCCGCGATCACGTCGCCCTTGTTGTCCAGCAACAAAATGTCGCCCTTGTACGGCGCGGCAGTGGCACGGTCAAACAAGGCCAGATGGCGGATGGCAGGGGAAACGTTCTTGAGGTCTTCACGCTGCGAGGCTGCGATCAAGCCTTGCAAGGACAGGTCATAGAGTTCGACGTTGCGTAACACGTCTGCGTCGATCAGTTGCACGATATTGGTTGCTGCGCGAGTGGCAGACTGTTCAGCATTGGCGCGTTCGCGAATGATCAGGAACGCCACGATGCTCAATATCGCAATCACCAGCAACAAACTGCCGAGAACCAGAAGCCGCTCCGATCGCGTCGACCGGATCGGATGGTGAGATGTTGCACTGCTCACACTCATGGTTCTGACTTCTGCTAATGAGGCGTTATAAAAGTGTTTTGCAAGACTCAGGCAGAATCCCAGAAACCGTTTGCGTTCGGAGCGCCTGTATAAATCCCGGATAAAAAAAAGGCCAGCAAAACATGCTGGCCTTTTGCTTATTGAAGCTTAGAAGACATTGAGCGGGTAGTCGACGATCACCCGGTATTCATCGGTGTCCTGATCCAGCACGCCGTAGCCGTTGCCGCCACGGTTGGTCGCCCATTGCAGACGCAGCGCCAGGTTTTTGGCCTTGCGGCCCTGAACCACATACTTGAGATCAATGTCGCGTTCCCAGTGCTTGGCGTTTTTGCCATCAGCGCTGTACCACGAGGCGTAACCGGGGCTGTCCGGATCGACCTTGGTCAGGTCCAGTTCACCTCGGGAGTAAGAGACCGCCGAGGTCAGGCCGGGCAAGCCGAGCCCGACAAAGTCGTAGGCGTACTTGAGTTTCCATGAGCGTTCGTTCGGGCCGTTGAAGTCCGAATACTGCTGGGAATTGTCGAGGTAGACGCTGTCGCCCTGGCTGATGTAGTCGAACGGCGTGTTGCCGTTGACCCGCTGATACGCGGCGGTAACGCTGTGGTTACCCACACCGACGGTGAAATGCAGGCTGTAGGTGTTGTTGTCGATGTGGCCCAGCAGCGCATTGCCGGTGTCTTGCGTGTGATAGGCATGCAGACCCGGGTTGAGGCTGACCCGATCATTCAGCGCGTAGGTGTAGTCCAGATCGTAGTAATACTGGTTCCAGATGTCCTTGAGCTCGGAAGCATAGAGGCTGCTGGTCAACCCCGGCAGACCGCTCCAGGCCACGCCGGCCCAGTTCAGGTGCCGGCTTTCGTCACCGTCGGCCAGGCTACCGTAGGACGTGCCGATTCGGGTGTGTCCGCTCTGGTTGTATGGCTTGGTGAAACTTGCCTGGCCACCTTCAATCATCCAGCCGTCAAAACTGTGGTTGGTCAGGCTGACGCCGCGAAAGGTCTGCGGCAGCATGCGGGTTTCGCCGCCGGCGATCACCGGGTTGGTGAGGAACAAGTCACCGGCCTTCAGTTCGGTATCGAAGGCACGCATTTTCAGCGTGCCACCCGCCGTTGAGAACGAACCCGGTGCTTTGCCGTTGCCATCGCTGACCGGCAGGATGCTCGAATTATCAGTGCCGCCACCGCCGTCGAGCTTGAGCCCGAGCATGGCGTGGGCATCAACACCGAAACCGACGGTGCCTTGGGTGTAACCCGATTCGAATAGGCCGAGGAAGCCCTGGCCCCATTCAATGTTGTCGTCCGTCTGCTGCAGGCGGTTGCGGTTCATGTAGTAGTTACGGGCGTTGAAGTTGAGGCTCGAACCTTCAACAAAACCTTCGGCGTTTGAGTCGTCTGCGGCGTGAGCAGCAGGCGCCACCGTTGCAGCGATTGCAATGAATAACGGGCTGAATCTAAGAGGGAAACGCACTAGCGGTAAAGCTCCTTGGGTCAACTAAGAGCCTCATTGTTTTGAGACTCCGGATGTTTCTTGTTAGGGAAGACGAACTGAAGCTGTTTAAAACCACAACGAAAAAAAGCCGCTGATAGCAGCGGCTTTGAAGACAACTTTTCAAAGGGAAGAGCCGATGAAAAGTGTCGAGGGAAACAGAGTGATACTTAATAATCAGCTGTCTTTCTCAATCCGTGGCTGGGCTTGAGTGGTGGACGCTTGAGGGGTTTGCGCAGCTTCCTGAGCCTTGGCCGTCATTTCGCTCTGATACTGTTCGAATGCAGCTGCGCGTGCGGAATTTTGCGCGAGGAACGTCTGCGACTCTTCAGCGATGGCGAACGGAGACAGAAACAAAGAGGACAAAACGAAAGCGCTGGCAATACCCATAGTATTGGACATCTTTAAACCTTCTTGCTTGGCAAGTGCTGTTTGGTGCGGCAAAGATAAGGCGGATTAGAGAGGGGAAAAAGAGCGGATTCATGAAAGGACTGTTGCGTGGGAGGTAAGAGTCGACTTTTGCGTTGTTGCGAAAGGCCACCCCTCACCCCAACCCTCTCCCCACGGGGGAGAGGGGAAAGGGAGCAGATCGTACGCTTTTCAAAACCTGAGTTCGACTCGATAGCTAAAGTCGCAGAATTTCTGAAGAAACCTACGGTCAGTCCCCTCTACCTACGGGCGGTCCGACGTTTCGGGAGGGTTAGGGTGAGGGATGGATCCTGAGTCAGACGGGGAGGTGAATCCCGAACGTATTCATCCCATGATCACTGCGCACAAACACATCCCCGCCGTGCATCAGCGCAATCGCCTTGACGATCGCCAACCCCAACCCATGGTTGTTGCCACTGTTGCTGCGCGACGCATCGACTCGATAAAAACGCTCAAATAACCGCGGCAAATGCTCGCTGGCAATCGGCGACCCAGGGTTCGCAACCCCGATGCTCACCTGATGCTCCTCAGCCTCGATCCGCACCTCAATCACTTGCCCAGGCTCGGTGTGCTGCACCGCATTGCTTAGCAGATTAATCAACGCCCGGCGCAGATGAGCGATCTCGATCCGCACCTGCGCGTCACCACTGACCTGCACCCGAACCTGCGCGTCTTCAAGGATGAAATCCAGGTACTCCAATGTCGTCGCCACTTCATCGGCCAGCGAAGTGGAGGTCAGTTTGGTGGCTTTGCTGCCCTGGTCTGCGCTGGCGAGGAACAGCATGTCGTTGATGATCGAGCGCAGTCGCTCAAGCTCTTCAAGGTTCGATTGCAGCACTTCAAAGTAGTGTTCGGCGGATCGCCCGCGGGTCAGCGCAACCTGGGTCTGGCCGATCAGGTTGGTCAGCGGCGAGCGCAGTTCGTGGGCCACGTCCGCGTTGAACGACTCAAGGCGCGAGTAAGCCTGTTCGACCCGCTCCAGTGTCGAGTTGAACGAGTTGACGAACTGTTTCAGTTCCGGCGGCAGCGGCGACAATTGCAGGCGACCGGATAACAACGGCGGTGCCAGCCGCTGGGCTTCCTGGGACAACTTGATCAGCGGCTTGAGGCCGATCCGCGCCACCCAATAACCGAGGGCCGACGCCAGCAACACGCCGATGATTGCCAGGCTGATCAGGGCAATCAGCAGATGATGTTGAGTCTGCAAAAACGTCTCGGTGTCGATGCCGATCATGAAGCGCAACGGCGGGCGTTGATCCTTGGCGGGGAACTGACTGACCAGCACTTTCAGCGGATAAGGCTGATCCGGCAGATTCAAGTCGCGCATGCCCAGCGGCCCTTCGGCAAAGGCGCGGATCTGCGGCGTCAGGTTGCCGTATTCGTAGTGCGGATCACCGCTGATGATCCAGAAGCTGATGCGCTTGTCTTCTTCGCCGAGCAGCTTGAGCTTGTTGTTGATCTTCACCCAATGCTCGGGCGTGCCGTAACGCCCGACCGTGGATTCGAGCACGCTGTAGCGCGCGTCCAGTTCAGCCTCGGGCAACAAACCCAGACCTTTATCGACTTGCTGATACAGCGCCCAGCCAATCAACAGAAACACTAAAAGCGCCACCAGCGTGAACATCCCGCTCAGGCGTAGCGCAATCGAGTTACTGGACACCACGGCTCTCCAGCACATAACCCATGCCACGAATCGTGTGCAGCAGTTTCTCGTCGAATGGCCCGTCGAGCTTGGCGCGCAAGCGTTTGATCGCGACTTCGACGACGTTGGCATCGCTGTCGAAATTGATGTCCCAGACCATTTCGGCGATGGCGGTTTTCGACAGGATTTCACCCTGACGGCGGGCCAGTACGCTGAGCAGCGAGAACTCCTTGGCGGTCAGGTCCAGGCGCGTGCCGGCGCGGGTGGCTTTGCGGCTGATCAAATCTATCCACAGGTCGGCGATGCTCACCTGCACCGGTTCGTGGCCACCGCTGCGACGCGTCAGCGCTTGCAGGCGCGCTACCAGTTCGAGAAAGGAAAACGGTTTGCCAAGGTAATCGTCGGCACCGTCGCGCAGGCCTTTGATCCGGTCTTCCACTCGCTCGCGGGCGGTGAGCATGATCACCGGGGTTTGCTTGCGCGCACGCAACGCGCGCAGTACGCCGAAGCCGTCGAGGCCCGGCAGCATGACGTCGAGGACGATCACCGCGTAGTCGCTTTCCAGCGCCAGGTGCAGGCCTTCCACACCATCACGCGCAAGATCCACGGTGTAACCCTGTTCCGTCAGGCCGCGGTGCAGATAATCCGCGGTTTTTTCTTCGTCTTCGATAATCAGAACGCGCATGACCCCGCCTCAGTCTGTGGTCGCCAGCACCGGTAGCGGTGCAGGTTTGGGCCGATGGAAAAGCCGCTCAAGCCACAAGTATATGACCGGAGTGGTGAACAACGTCAGCGCCTGACTCACCAGCAAGCCGCCGACGACCGCGATCCCCAAGGGTTGGCGCAGTTCGGCGCCGGTGCCGTAGCCGAGCATCAATGGCAGCGCGCCGAGCAGGGCGGCGAGGGTGGTCATGATGATCGGCCGGAATCGGGTGATACAGGCCTGGTAGATCGCTTCTTCCGGCGGCAGGCCACCCTTGCGCTGGGCTTCGAGCGCGAAGTCGATCATCAGGATGCCGTTCTTCTTCACGATCCCGATCAGCAACACCAGCCCGATCAGCGCCATGATCGAAAAGTCCTGCCCGCAAATCCACAACATGATCACCGCGCCAAGCCCCGCCGACGGCAGGGTCGAGATGATGGTCAGCGGATGCACGAAGCTTTCGTACAGCACACCGAGAATGATGTACACCGCCACCAGCGCCGCCAGGATCAGCCATGGCTGACTGGCCAGCGAACTCTGGAACGCCTGGGCCGCGCCCTGGAAGTTGCCGCTCATGGCGGCCGGCATGCCGATTTCGGCCTTGGCCTGGTTGAGCATGATCACCGCATCGCCCAACGCCACACCGGGCGCCAGGTTGAACGACAGGTTGGCGGCCGGGAACATGCCGTCATGGGCGATCGACAACGGACCAACCGTCGGCGCATCGAATTTGGCCAGTGCCGACAGCGGCACCATTTCCCCGCTCAGCGGCGAGCGCAGGTAGAAATAGTTGAGGCTTTCGGCCTTGCCGCGCTGCTTGGTGTCCAGCTCCAGAATCACGTTGTACTGGTTGATCTGAGTCTGGAATTCATTGATCTGCCGCTGGCCGAAGGCGTCGTACAGCGCTTCATCGACATCACTGGCGGTCAGACCGAAACGCGCGGCGGCGCTGCGGTCGATGCTGATGTGGGTGATGCTGCCGCCCAGTTGCAGGTCGTTGGATATGTCACGGAACGCCGGGTTGGCGCGCAGTTTTTCCGTGAGGCGCTGGGTCCAGGTGCTGAGGGTCGCGCCGTCGTTGCTCTTGAGCACGTATTGGTACTGGGCGCGGCTCGGGCCGGAGCTGAGGTTGATGTCTTGCCCGGCGCGCAGGTACAGCACGATGCCCGGGACTTTCATCAGTTGCGGACGAATTCGGTCGATGAACTGGCTGGCGGAGACGTCGCGGTCACCGCGTTTTTTCAGGGAGATCCAGAAGCGACCGTTGGCGATGGTCTGGTTGCTGCCCGAGACGCCCACGGAGTGGGAAAACGCCTGAACCGCCGGATCCGCCGCGACGATTTCGGCCATCGCCAGGTGTTTTTTTACCATGTCGCCGTAGGAAGTATCAGCGGCGGCTTCGGTGGTGCCGAGGACGAAACCGGTGTCCTGTACCGGGAAGAAACCTTTCGGGATGAAGATGTAACCGGCGATGGCCAGACCGAGGGACAGGCCGAACACGCCGATCATCAGCTTCTGGTGGGCGAGGGCGCGGCGCAGAAGTTTTTCATAACCTGCCAGCAAGCGTTCGCCAAACGTAGGCTTGTTGTGGGCGTGATGCACCGGCGCACGCATGAACAGCGCGGCAAGCGTTGGCGCCAACGTCAGTGAGACCACCACCGAAATCATGATGGTCGAGGTGGCCGTCAGTGCGAATTCCTTGAACAGCCGTCCGACCACGCCGCCCATGAACAGCAGCGGAATAAACGCCGCCACCAGTGAGAAACTGATGGAAACCACAGTAAAACCAATCTCGCCGGCACCTTTGATCGCCGCCTCGCGCATGCCGTCGCCAGCCTCCAGATGACGGTGAATGTTCTCCACCACCACAATCGCATCGTCGACCACAAACCCCACGGCCACCACGATCGCCACCAGCGTCAGGTTGTTCAGGCTGAAACCCATGATGTACATCAGGGCGAAACTGGCGATCAGGGACACACCGAGTACCGCGGATACGATCATCGTCGCCGACCATTGGCGCAGGAACAGCGCCATCACCGCCACCACCAGCAGGATCGCGATCAGCAGGGTGACTTCCACTTCGTGCAGGGAAGCGCGGATGGTCTGGGTGCGGTCGACCAGAACTTTGACCTGCACTGAGGCTGGCAGCATGGCTTCGAGGCCGGGCAGGGCGGCCTGAATGCGATCCACGGTTTCGACGATGTTGGCGCCCGGTTGCCGGGAAATCACCAGGTTCACCCCAGGCTTGTCACCGGCCCAGGCTTGCACGTAGGCATCTTCCGAACCGTTGACGACTTTGGCCACATCCTTGAGGTGAACCGGGGCACCGTCCTTGTAGGAAACGATGAGCTGGCTGTACTCCTCAGGGTGGAACAACTGGTCGTTGGTCGACAGCGTCGAGATGCTCGACTCACCGTACAACGCCCCTTTGGCCAGGTTGAGGCTGGTGTTCTGGATTGCCAGACGAATGTCCGCCAGGGTCAGGCCGATGGCCGCGAGTTTGTCCGCCGAGGCTTGAACGCGAATCGCCGGACGTTGCTGGCCAGTGATGTTGATTTGGCCTACGCCGTCGATCTGACTGATCTGACGGGCGAGCAGGGTTTCCACCAAGTCGCTGAGTTCGGTGCCGGGCATTTGGGTCGAGTTGACGCTGAGGATCAGTACCGGGCTGTCGGCCGGGTTGACCTTTCTCCAGGTCGGCAGGGTCGGCATGTCTTTGGGCAGTTTGCCGGCGGCGGTGTTGATCGCGGCCTGAACTTCCTGAGCGGCGGTGTCGATGCTTTTGTCGAGGGTGAATTGCAGGGTCAGGTTGGTCGAACCCAGCGCGCTGCTCGAGGTCATCTGGGTCACGCCCGGGATGGCGCTGAATTGCACTTCAAGCGGCGTGGCCACCGAAGAAGCCATGGTCTCCGGGCTGGCGCCGGGTAATTGCGCGGCGACCTGAATCGTCGGGAATTCGGCTTCCGGCAACGGCGCGATGGGCAGGCGCGGGAAGGCGATGACACCGAGCAGCACCAGCGCAAAGGTCAGCAGGATCGTCGCGACCGGATGATCGATGCACCAGGCAGAGATCGAGCCATGGCCCTTCATGGTTTCGGCTCCGATTGGACCACTTGCGGTGGATCACTCAGGACCTGGACCGTCGAACCAGGCTTGAGCCGCGACTGGCCGTCGCTGACCAGCACGTCGCCCGGTTTGACGCCTTTGATGATGTCCTGGCCGCTGCCTTGATAGACCATTTGTACGGTGACGGTTTCGACCTTGTCGCCGTTGACCCGGTACACGAAATGTTGATCGAGGCCGCGTTGTACGACAGTGGGTGGCACCACCAGCGCATCTTTATCCAGCGCCGTCTGAATCTTTACCGTCACCAGCAGGCCCGGCCAGAGTTTCTGCCCGGGGTTGTCGAATTCAGCCTTGGCGCGGATGGTCCCGGTGTTGGCGTTGATCTGGTTGTCGATCAGGGTCAAATGACCTTCGCCCAGCAGGTTGCCGGTTTCGCCGTCAGTGTCGGCGCCGATGTAGGCCTTCACTTTTGCACGTTGTGGGTCGCCGATCAGACCCTGCAGGGTCGGCAGCATTTGCTGTGGCAGGGAGAACTCCACGGCGATCGGGTCGATCTGGGTCACCGTGAACAGGCCTTGAGCGTCGGTCATGCGCAGGAAGTTGCCTTCGTCCACCGTGCGAATACCGACGCGACCGGTCACCGGGGAGCGAATCTGTGTGTAGGAGAGCTGCACCTGAGCGGCGTCAATCGAGGCCTGGTTACCTTGGGCGGTGGCTTTGAGTTGGTTGACCAACGCCTGTTGCTGGTCATAAGTCTGTTTGGAAACGCCGTCGTCCACGCTCAGTAGCTTGTAGCGTTTGAGGTTGACCAGCGCGACTTGCAGTTGCGCCTGGCTTTCGCCGAGTTGCGCCCGGGTCTGATCGAGGCTGGCGCGGATCGAGCGGTCGTCGATGGTGGCGAGCAGGTCGCCTTTGTTCACCAGTTGGCCTTCCTTGACCAACAATTTGGTGAGGATGCCGTCAATTTGCGGGCGCACTACAACGCTGTGCAGGGACAGCACCGAGCCGATACCGCTGACGTAGCGGGGGACGTCTTTTTCGGTGACGTTGACCACGCGCACGGGAATGGCGGTTGGGGCGGCGAGTTTCGCCGTGACCGGTTTGGTGGCATACCACAGGCCCAGCGCTGCCAGAACGATCAGAAGGGCTGCGAGCAGGGCGGGGTTTTTCTGAATTCGCATGCGAGTGGGGCGCCGGGGCTGGGTGGTTGGAGCTTTTTCAGGTTTATACCTTCCTTTATAAACCTGTTCGCCCGTCAGGAAGGTGACTGCTAACTGACGGCGCTGTCAGTTTGGACCTCTGCGGGTCGACGCCGATCCCCTGTAGATACCGTCTTGAACCTCACCGACCAAGACACAAAACCCGACGGACTCGCTTACGGCTTGAAGCTTGCGGCTCCCGACACAGGTATACTGCCGCCTTTCGCGGCTCGCTGATCGGGCCCGACTCTATTGCATCACCCGGAGCTTTCATGACTTCCCCGACACAACCGCCGGTTGCCGACGCTTTGAGCGACGACCAGGCAGACCTGCCAGACAGCGTCGACTCCAGCGCAGACAGCGAAACCAAAGCCGAGATCCCGGCGTTCAAGTTCCCGTTCAAGCCGGGCGACCTGGCCGCAGCGAAGAACGCCAGCCAGCCCTGGTACAAGAACGGCGCCAAGAACGGCCATACCAAAACCCCCGGTGCAGCGCCTCCCGGTACTCGTCGTTCGATGGGTAAACGCTGAGTTTTAAACTCTGCGATGCCTGATCTAGCCCCTTCGCGAGCTTGCTCGCGAAGGGGCCATCAAAGGCAATACACCTTCTGGATCAAGCCGCCCGCAACGAAATAAACGCATAGTTCACTGGCGTATCCGTCGCCACTTGCGCACCCGCCGCCTGCACTTGCCCGGCAATGTCCTCGCCCGACACATGAAACAACCAGTCAGCGGCTGACTCAGCCAATGGCTGCGCCGCAACCTGATCGATGACCCTCGCAAACGCCGTCATGTCCGGCAGATAAGCAGTAAAGCCGTCGCCCTTCAGTGCTGTAGTCCGAATCCCCAACAACGCGCAAATCGCATCCTTGGTCCGAATGTCATCGCGATCCGCCTGGCGGGAGCGCTGGATTAATCCGACCAGTTCCTGATCCACCAATTCACCACCCACAATCAGATCCGGTCCCTTTTCCCACGACTCGGGAGGACATTCCTTCACGGCAATGTTCAGGGGGATGTGCGGATTGATTTCCATCGGGTAGATGCGGCACACCAGCGGCCGGCGTTCGTAGATGCGGCAGAGGTTGTCTTCGTCAAGATTCCGGCAAGGACCGACGTTGTAGGCGGCAAAAGTGATGGCTATGTACGCCTCGGATGCGCCGCTTCGAACCCTCACCGAGCGGCGTTCGGCGTGTTCGCGTTGCTGCACTGGCAGGCCCAGGCCATTGCCCAGGAAACCTTCCACCAGCACGATCACTTGACCGCCATCGGCCGCCCACATCCGGGCTTCGGGGAGGGTCAGGGGCACGTGGTGGTCGTTGCAGCATTTGCCACAGCCTACGCAGGAAAACGTCGTATTCATTGAACGGCCAGCCGCATAAAAAGACATGAAACGGCGACAGAATGCCGCCGCAAAGGCCGCTAACGAAGCAAGTTATGCGCCAGTCACTGCGCTTTTGTGGTGGGGCGGATGGAGTCCCATTCGGTGACGTAAGCGGTTTTGCTTTTCTTGTTATAGAGACACAGTTCGGTGCCTTGCTGGCCTTTCATGTGTTTTTGCGGGTATTGGCCTTGCAACAGAAGTGCGGTGTAGCCAACCCGGTCATCGAACTGCGCGGCGTTACCCACGGGTTTGGCATTCGTCAAACCGCTGGCCTTGGTGCAACTGACGAGCACGGCTTTGTCGTAAGCGGCCCAGGCGTCGGGGCTGGAGGCGTGGGCCTGGGTGGCGAGGGCGGCGAGACAGAGGAGGGTAAGGGGCGAGGCTTTCATGTTCGGCATCCTTGGGCGGGTATTGACCAAGGTCTGAGTCTGTCAGGCCGGTACCGGTTCCCGGCGGATCACACGCATTCCGGCGTTTTCATACAAACGCTGCGCCCGAAGGTTGTCTTCCAGCACCTTCAAATCCACAAAACCTTCGCGTCGTTGCTGAAATATCTTGAAAGCATGTAGCAGCAACGCGCGTCCTAATCCTTGCCCCTGAGCCCGTGGATGTACCACCAGACTTTTGATGTAGGCACTTGTCCAGCATTGGCAAACACCGACGATACCTTCGGCATCCAGAGCGATGAAGCACAGGCTCGGATCATATTCAGGATCGGTTTCAAAACGCTGTTGCCAGACGTCGAGTGCCGGCACGCGACCGCCACCTTGCTGATAGCCCAGTTCCATCAAACGATGAACGGCTTCTGCCAGTTCGGGGCGGTAGTCGCTGAGGACAATTCCCTGAGGCCAAGTGATCGCCGGCACAACTTCAGCGAGGTTGCGCCGCATCAGAAAGCAGAAGTCCTTGCTCAAGCCTCAATGACCTTGTTCAGCGACCGCCTTGGCCGCTTCGATCAGGCACTTGGTCAGTTCTGGCGAGGAGAACTTGGTCAGCACCGCGTTCGCGCCGGCAAGACGGGCCTTTTCGCTGTTCATCGCACTGTCCAAAGAGGTGTGCAGCAGAACATAAAGGTGCGAAAAGTCCGGGGTTTCACGCAAGGTGCGGGTGAAGGCGTAGCCGTCCATCTCCGACATTTCGATGTCCGAGACGATCAGGTTGATCTGCTGGGCCGTGCCTTGCAGGTCCAGCAGGCAGTCGATGGCTTCCTTGGCGCTGCGGGCGGTGTGGCATTGCAGGCCGAGGTTGCGCAGGGTGTGCACCGATTGCTGCAGCGCCACCTGGCTGTCATCGACCACCAGAATCCGTGCGTTGCCGAGTACTTCGGCGTCTTCCATGCTCAGTTCGGTCGGGGCCGTTTCGATCTGCGCCGGGGCGATGCCATGGATCACTTTTTCGATGTCCAGCACCTGTACCAATGTGCCGTCGACCGAGGTCACGCCAGTGATGTACGAGCGCACACCGCCAGAGCCAAAGGGCGGCGGACGGATGTCGGTGGTCAGGCAGTGGACGATCTTGCTCACTGCTTGAACGTGCAAACCCTGCTTGGAGCGGCTGACATCGGTGACGATCAGGCAGCCCCCGTTCGGGTCTTCCAGCGGCCGTTCGCCGATGGCACGGCTGAGGTCGATCACCGACAACGAGGCTCCGCGCAGAGTGGCGATGCCTTTGACGTGGGGATGCGACTCCGGCAGCTTGGTCAGCGGCGGGCAGGGAATGATTTCACTGACTTTCAGCAGGTTGATCGCCATCAGCTTGCCGCTGCGCAAGGTAAACAGCAGAAGCGAAAGTGAATCTGCGCGGGCTTTGTTTGAAGACATAAAAACCTTCTGTGGAAAAAGGTGATGGGCGACCGCGAGGATCGCCAACAGCTATCGATGCCGGGTTATCGACTTGTTGCGGACAGGCTTTAGCAATTCAGGTGAATGGTATGACGCCATGGGGGCTTCACTTCATTCCCAGGCGTTTGGCCATCCTTCCAAGATTCGCCCGATCCAAGCCTAGCTCACGCGCCGCACTCGCCCAATTGTTATGGTGCCGTTCCAGACAGGCGTCGATCAGTCGACGCTGATAATCCTCGGTTGCCGCCCGCAAGTCTCCCGAGACCAAAGCCGCAGGGCTGACTGGGGCTGGCTCAGATGCAAGCTCAACGCTGCCAGTGGGCAAATCCAGATCCGCCGCGCTCAAACTCAGAATCTTCGGTCGCTCCTTGCAATTACCCAACGCCTTCAAGGCACTGCGGCCAATCAAGTGCTCCAGCTCCCGCACATTGCCCGGCCATGCATACGCCAGCAATGCAGCCTGTGCATCGCTGTTCAGGCGCAGGCTGTTGAGGCCCATGCGTGAACGGTTTTGCTCCAGAAAATAGCCGCTGAGCAACAGCACATCTCGCCCACGATCACGCAGTGCTGGCACCAGCAACGGATAAACGCTCAGGCGGTGATAGAAGTCGGCACGGTAGCGGCCGCTGCGCACTTCCTCGGCCAGGTCGCGGTTGGTCGCGGCGATCAGTCGTACGTCGACCAGATGCTCTTTATCCGAGCCCAATCGCTGCAGCTGACCGCTTTGCAGGACTCGCAGCAATTTGGCCTGGACGGTCAGGGACAGCTCACCGACTTCATCGAGAAACAGCGTGCCTCCATTGGCCAGTTCAAACTTGCCGCGCCGATCGTTCATCGCGCCGGTGAAGGCGCCGCGGACGTGGCCGAACAGTTCGCTCTCCACCAGCGTGTCCGGCAGCGCGGCGCAGTTGAGGCTGATGATCGGCTTGTCGGCCCGGGGCGATGCGGCGTGGATGGCTTGGGCGACCAGTTCCTTGCCGACCCCGGTTTCGCCGGTGATCAGCACGGTCAGATCGCTTCCACCCACCAGATTGATTTCTTCCACCAGCCGTTTGTGGGCCTTGCTCTGGCCAATCATCTCGCGGTTCTGCTGGCCGCTGGCTTGTCGGTAAACCTCGGCACGCTGATGCTCGTCTTCGACACGATTGGCCAGCCGTTCGATGCGCTCGGCGGCGTTGACCGTGGCGGCGGCGAGGCTGGCGAAGGCTTCCAGGGCGTCCAGTTCGATCGGTTCGAAGCGCTCTGGATCGAGTGCGTCGAGGGTCAGCAAACCCCACGGACGTTCGTCGATAAACAGCGGGCAACCCATGCAGTCGTGGACTTCCAGATGATCATCGAGGCCATCGATCAGTCCGTCGTAAGGGTCGGGCAAGTCGCTGTCGGCGGCGAAACGGGTCGGGCCGTGGCTGCTGAGCAGCGCTTCGAAACGCGGGTGTTCGCTGACTTTGAAGCGTCGGCCGAGGGTGTCGGTGCTCAACCCGTCGACGGCCAGTGGCACCAGCCATTCGCCATCGAGGCGCAGCAGTGCGGCAGCATCGCAGGGGAGCAGGGCGCGCATGGCTTCGAGCAAGCGCCGATAACGCTCGCCTTCGGGGAGTTCGCGGGACAGGTCGGCGACCAGTGGCAGCAGGGTGGTGAGCAAGGCTTTTGCAGTCATAGTGACTCCATGTAGTCGGTATGACTATAAGTCAGGGTGTGTCGATATGACTATAAAGAATTTAACTGATTGATTTATAACGTTTTATTTTCTGGCACGGAAACTGATAAGTACAAGGCAATCAGTTAGCAATCCAAGTAGTTCAGGAGTCGCCTTATGCTTAGCGTTCAAGACCGTGCAATCGTCAAATCCACCGTGCCCTTGCTGGAAAGCGGTGGCGAAGCATTGATCACTCATTTCTACCGCATGATGCTGTCCGAGTACCCGGAAGTTCGCCCGCTGTTCAACCAGGCCCACCAGGCCAGCGGTGATCAGCCGCGCGCTTTGGCCAACGGTGTCTTGATGTATGCGCGGCACATCGACCAACTCGACCAGTTGGGCGACCTGGTGGCCAAGATCATCAACAAGCACGTGGCCCTGCAAATTCTCCCGGAACATTACCCGATTGTCGGCGCCTGCCTGCTGCGAGCCATCTCCGAAGTGCTGGGCGACGAGATCGCCACACCTGAAGTGATGGCCGCCTGGGGGGCTGCCTACGGTCAATTGGCCGACATCCTGATCGGCGCCGAAACCAGCATCTATGACCAGAAGGAACAGGCACCGGGCGGCTGGCGCGGGGCGCGGGAATTCATCGTGGTGGCCAAGGTCGAGGAAAGCGCGGAAATCATCTCGTTCTACTTCGAACCGGCGGACAAAGGCCCGATTCTGGCGGCAGAACCCGGCCAGTACATCGGCATGAAACTGATTCTTGATGGCGAAGAGATTCGTCGTAACTATTCACTGTCGGCCTTGGCCAACAAGGGCCAGTACCGGATCAGCGTTAAACGTGAAACCGGTGGCCGCGCCTCCAACCATCTTCATGATCAATTGCATGTGGGCTCCAGCATCCAGCTGTTCCCGCCATCGGGCGAGTTCACCCTGACCGACAGCGACAAACCGTTGGTGCTGATCAGCGGCGGCGTTGGCATCACGCCGACACTGGCGATGCTCGAAGCGGCGCTGGCGACCGAACGGCCGGTGCACTTTATCCACTGCGCGCGTAACGGTAGCGTTCATGCTTTCCGCGACTGGATCGATGGCTTGGCCGAGCGTCATCCGCAACTCAAACGCTTCTATTGCTACGACGAAGATGATGGCGTGAGCCCGGCGGCGCACAAGGTTGGCCTGTTGAGCCAGGAGCAACTGGGCGAGTGGTTGCCGCAGCAGCGTGACCTGGACGCTTACTTCCTCGGACCTAAAGGCTTCATGGCAGCGGTCAAGCGCCACCTGAAAGCGCTGGGTGTACCGGAGAAGCAAAGCCGTTACGAATTCTTCGGGCCGGCTTCGGCGCTGGAGTAACGCTAACGCCCGGTACTCTGTGGCGACGGAGCAAGCTCCCTCGCCACAGGTTTCAGCCCTTCAGTTCCTTCAAATGTTTGTACACCGTTGCCCGCCCCATGTTCAGCACGTTCGCCACATAGTTGGAGGCGCTTTTACCTTTGAAGGCGCCTTCGGCGTGCAGTGCCAGCACCAGTTCGCGCTTATGGTCACGGGTCAGCAGGTTCAGGCTCAGCTGACGCTCGCGCAGCCAGGCGTGGAGGAACGTGTTGATCCGCTCCTGCCAGTCATCGCGAAACAGCGAGTCCGGTTGCGGAATCAACTTGCTCGGTGACAGGAACAGATCCAGAGCGGCTTTGGCATTTTCGAATAACGAAATATTCAGATTAATGCACAGCACCGCCAGCGGATGACCTTCGCTGTCGCGCAGCACACTGCTCAGGCTGCGAATCTTCTGGCCATCCCAATTGAGCTTTTCGTACGGCCCGATGTTTCGTTCGCTGATATCGTCGCTGAGCATGTCCTCCAGCGCCGAGTCGTCACCGATTTCCCGTTTGGACAGGTTGTTGGCGATGTAGTCGACCTTCTGTGTGCGCAGATCGTGCAGCACCACCTCGGCGTGAGGAAAGAACAACGTGGCGATGGCATCGGCGATCGCGCGGAAGTTGTCCAGCGGCGAGCTCTTCAATACAGAGTCATCACCGGCTGGTTCTTGTTCTTGGGCGTTCATAAAGTGGAGCTCCAGACAGCATCAGCGCCCCGTCAAAAAAGGGCGCTGGAAGTTTGCCGCAATCGTGTCGACACGTCACCTGCGTCCGAAAGTCAGCCCAGTCGCGAAGGGGAGAGCATCTGGGTGTTCAGACCGAAGCGAGTCAGTGGCTCGGGCAAGGCTTCACCGCGCACCAGTGCAGCGCTGGCCTGGCCCATGGCCGGCGAGGTCTGGATGCCATAACCGCCTTGTGCCGCAACCCAGAATAACCCCGGCACCTGCGGATCGAAACCGGACAGCAAATCACCGTCGCTCACGAAACTGCGCAAGCCGGCCCAGGTGCGGGTCGGACGGCGGATGGTCAGGGTGGTGGCTTCTTCGATCTGGTAGATGCCCATTGCGATGTCCAGCTCTTCGGGCTGAACGTCGTGCGGTTCCACCGGGTCGGCGTTGGCTGGCGAGCCGAGGAACATTCCGGCGTCGGGCTTCATGTAGAAGGATTCGTCGAGGCTGACCAGCATTGGCCAGTGATGGATGTCCACGCCCTCGGGGCCGGCGAAGATGAACGCCGCACGGCGCTTGGGTTGCAGGCCCAGTGGCTTGGCACCGGCCAGCTCGCCGATTTTGTCGGCCCAGGCGCCTGCCGCGTTGATGATGATCGGGGCGCTGAAGGTCTGACCGCTGGTTTGCACGTGCCACACACCTTCGGCATCACGGGTCAGGCTCAGGACTTCGCTGTCGGTATGAACTTCGCCCTTGTTGCGTCGGATACCGCGCAGGTAGCCCTGGTGCAAGGCATCGGTATCGATGTCGCTGGCGGTCGGGTCGTAAATCGCACCATGGACTTTTTCCCGGCGCAGAATCGGCAGGCGCACGCAGGCTTCGTCGGCGCTGAGCAACTGCATCTCCGGCACCGTGGCTTTGGCGCTCAGGTATTGATTGTTCAGCTCGTCCGGGTCACCGGTGAAGTCCACGGTCATCTCGCCACGCGGGGTCAGCAGCGGGTGTTCGCAGAAACCGGCCGGCGGCGCGTCGAAGAAATCACGGCTGGCCTGGGTCAGTGCCCGAACTTGAGGCGTGCCGTAGGCGGCGGTGAACAGTGCAGCTGACCGTCCGGTGGAGTGGTAAGCCGGATGGGACTCGCGTTCGAGCACGATCACTCGAGCGTGCTGCGACAACCAGAAACCGGTGGAAGCGCCGGCAATCCCGCCGCCGATGATAATGAAATCTGCCTGGCTCATGAACATCTCCTGATGGGCGCAAAGGCCGAAAATTGTAGAGATCCCTTGTAGGACTGTAGGAGCTGTCGAGTGAAACGAGGCTGCGATCTTTTGACTTTGCTTTATAAGGCAAGATCAAAAGATCGCAGCCTCGTTTCACTCGACAGCTCCTACAGGGTTTGTGGTGTTAGTGCTGTAGGCGGTAGATGGCATTGGCCAGTGCGATATCTTCCAGGCCCAGGCCGATGGAGCGGAAGAACACATGACGGTCGTAGTCGGGGCGCTGGACTTTTTCGCTGAGCAGATCGGGCAGGTCGCCGATGATCGCGCCCTTGTCCCAGCCATGTTGTTCACCGGCAATCAGCATCTCGCCGGCCGAGCCCGGGGTGGTCAGACGATAATCGCAGAACACTTGCATGTCATTGAGGCTCTGCGGCGGCACTTCGTGGGCCCGCGGTGCGTTGGTGCTGATGGAGGTGATCAGCGCCGGTTTGCTCAAGCTTGAAGGGTCGATCACCGGGCCAGCGGACGAGGTGCAGAGCATGATCACGTCGGCGTCTTGAACGGCCGCTTCACGACTGTCGACGATGGTCAGGCGTGGGTCGAGGCTTTGGAGCTGTGCCAATACGTCGGGATTCTTATCGCTCAGGCTCGGCGAGTAGAGGCTGATGCTCTGCCAGTCGCGCAGGCCTTTGACGTAGTGCAAGTGCGCCTGGGCGACCTTGCCGCTGCCGATGATCGCCAGGCGCTGCGCCTTCAACGGGGCGAGGGCGTCGACCGCCACTGTTGTGGTTGCGGCGGTGCGCGCCGTGGTCAGTTCGCCGGCATCGCAGAGCAGCAACGGCTGGCCGGTCTGCATCGACATCAGCAGCGTCCAGGCGGTCACCAGCGGACCTTGTTCACGTACGATGTACGGTGAGGTCTTGACCCCGTAAACGCCGTCTTCGGCCAGCACGCCCAGGTAGTTGATGAAGTCGCCAGCGCCCTGTGGGAACTCCACCAGTTGCTGCGCCGGTTGCACGGCTTGCCCGGCGGCCAGGTCGCGGAACAGTTTGCGCAGGATCTGCGGCACGTCGACCTGCGCCAGCAGCTCACGAGCCTGAGGTTGGGTGATCACATAAGGCGTACTGGACATGGTCGGCTCCGGGAGCTGGAAGTAAACTAATTTGTCCATTATGGACTTTTAGTTGTCTCGATCAATGTCCGGACGAAAAAAAAGCGCAGTCCGTTTCCGGCTGCGCCTCTTTTAATGCGACCCGCGTTACGGGCGCTTGCGCTCAACCGCCCGCAGCAGATGCGTCGGTGGCGTTTCGCAGCTGATCTTGCGACCCAGCAGCGCCTCGATGGACGGTAGCTGGTAGGAGTCGTCTTCACCGGCAAAACTGATGGACACGCCATCGGCGCCAGCACGACCGGTACGACCGATACGGTGCACGTAATCGTCCGGGACTTCCGGCAGGGTGAAGTTGATCACGTGGCTGATGCCGTCGATGTGAATGCCGCGACCGGCAACATCGGTGGCGACCAGGACGCGGATCTTGCCTTCGCGGAAACCTTCCAGGGTCTTGATGCGCTTGTGCTGCGGCACGTCGCCGGACAGCTGCGCGGCGTTGACGCCGTCACGCACCAGGCGCTCTTCGATGCGCCGCACTTCATCCTTGCGGTTGGCGAACACCATCACCCGCTCCCAACCGTTGTCGTTGACCAGGTTGTAGAGCAGTTTGTATTTGTCGGCACCGGCCACGGCGTAGATGTGCTGCTCGACGTTTTCGCTGGCCACGTTCTGCGACTCGATCTCGACGATCGACGGGTCGGTGGTCCATTGCTTGGCCAGGTTCATCACGTCTTCGGTGAAGGTCGCGGAGAACAGCAGCGTCTGACGCTCGTTCTTCGGCGGGGTCTGGCGAATGATCTGACGCACTTGTGGGATGAAACCCATGTCGAGCATCCGGTCGGCTTCGTCCAGGACCATGACTTCGACCATGTCCAGGTGCACGTCGCCGCGCTGGTTGAAGTCCAGCAGACGACCCGGCGTGGCCACGAGGATGTCGCAGTGACGGGCTTCGAGGTGCTTGAGCTGCTTGTCGAAGTCCATGCCGCCAACGAACGTCATGACGTTGAGGCCGGTGTACTTGGTCAGGTCGGCTGCGTCCTTGGCGATCTGCACCACCAGTTCACGGGTCGGTGCAATGATCAGCGCCCGCGGCTCGCCCATATAGCGCTCTTTCGGCGGCGGGGTTTCCAGCAACTGGGTGATGATCGAAATCAGGAATGCAGCGGTTTTGCCGGTGCCGGTCTGGGCGCGACCGATGGCATCTTTGCCCGCGAGGGTGAAGCCAAGCACCTGCGCCTGGATCGGCGTGCAATACGGGAAGCCCAGGTCCTGGATGGCGTGCATCAGTTCGGGGGCGAGTTTGAAATCGTGGAATCGGGTTTTGCCTTCCTGGGGCTCGACGGCGAAGTCTTCGAGTTTCCAGGGGATAACCGGTGCTTTTGGCTTGGGTTCGCGACGCGGTTTGGCAGGTTTCGCAGCTTCGCTGCTCGGTTCTTCAGAGGCCTGAGCCTCAACGGGTTGGACGGCCGGTGTGGTCATCGGCTCGTGCTTCGGTACCGCTACGGTTGCGGTCCGGCCAGACTGATTACCGTCGGTGCGGTGGCTGGGATGGTGAGACGGAGCGCTGGAGACTGGCGCGAGCTGCTCAGTCTCGCTTTTACCGAACATTTTCTTGAGTGCTTTGAGCACGGTCATCTCATCAATTGATTAAGGAATATACGCCGGCCAGTGTAATGCAAGAATCGGGCGCGGCGTAGTGGGATGGATCAATGGGCTGCTTTTCACATAAACAGTTAACGCAAGCGTTCGGCAAGCCAGACACCAATGTCGCGAATCTCCTCGGGTAACACTTCGTGGCCCATTGGGTATTCCTGCCATGTCACGGTGACACCATGCTGCTTTAAATACTCGTAGGCGGTGCGGCCCATGGAGTTTTGAACGACGTCATCGTACTGGCCGTGTAAAGACAGCACGGGAATGCGCTGCTGGCTGGCGGAAAGCTCCAGTTCATCGCTGAAGGTCGGTGCATAGGTCGAGAGGGCAAGTACGCCACCCAGCGGCCCCTGCCATTTCAGAAACGCGGTGTGTAACGCCACCGCGCCACCTTGGGAAAAACCTGCGAGGAATATCCGCGAGGCGTCTATTCCGACGGCGCGCTCCACTTCGATCAAATTGACGATCCTCTGCGCCGACTCTTCCAGCTGCTCGCGGTTGATCGCGCGCGCGGGGCTCATGGCCAATATGTCGTACCAGCTCGGCATCTCGTAACCACCATTGATGGTCACGGCGCAGGTCGGTGCCTGAGGGAGAACGAAGCGGGTGGTCAGCAGGCTTTCCTGCAACGCCTCGGCCACCGGCAAGAAGTCGTAGCGATCGGCGCCCAGGCCGTGCAGCCAGATAACGCAGGCGTCTGCGGGCTTGACGGGTTGAAGAATCAAGGGCTCGGTCATGGTTGCTCCAATGTTGTGCAGACGCTCTCATTGGGTGCGAGGCCCGAGTGCACGTCTGGTTGATCAGTTAATAAGATGTCGCAAGGCTACAAGTTTTGCTATTGACCTGTCGCTAAATCGCTTCAGCGAGCGGTCTGGTACGGGCTTTGCTATGGGGAAACGGTGCAACCCATCTCGCGCCTTGCGGTAACACTATCAGTGTACTGCTGGCGGTGGGATAGCAAAGAATCCGGTGATGGATGTTCGCCAGTGGCCGCTACGGGCTTCGCGAACGTGAAAGGGCTACCGCCCGTTCGGCCGATTGGTGAGAAGTGAGTTGTCCATGATGTGGATTTTCTCCTACTAGACTCATAGCGCAGGTCTTACGTCGGTTGACCCCAAAAAAAGCCAACACGGGTCAACAACGCCTCATAAGGGTGCGACTGGACTCAAGCTCCGACACAACAAGAGCAAAACTGGAGGTTTGAATGAAGATGTTGAAATCCACCCTGGCTATCGTGACTGCAGCCGCAGTACTCGGTGTCAGTGGGTTCGCTCAGGCGGGTGCAACCCTGGATGCAGTGCAGAAGAAAGGTTTCGTACAGTGCGGCGTCAGTGACGGTCTGCCTGGCTTCTCGGTACCGGACTCGACTGGCAAGATCATCGGCATCGATGCTGACGTCTGCCGCGCTGTGGCCGCTGCCGTTTTCGGCGATGCGACCAAGGTCAAATTCAGCCAGTTGAACGCCAAAGAGCGCTTCACCGCGCTGCAGTCCGGCGAAATCGACGTGCTGTCGCGTAACACCACCTGGACCAGTTCCCGCGATTCGGGCATGGGCCTGGTGTTTGCCGGCGTGACGTACTACGACGGCATCGGCTTCCTGGTGAACAACAAGCTGGGCGTGAAGAGCGCTAAAGAGCTCGACGGCGCCACCATCTGCATTCAAGCCGGTACCACCACCGAGCTGAACGTTTCCGACTACTTCCGCGGCAACGGTCTGAAATACACCCCGATCACCTTCGACACCTCCGATGAAAGCGCCAAGTCGCTGGAATCCGGTCGTTGCGACGTGCTGACCTCCGACAAATCCCAGCTTTACGCACAACGCAGCAAGCTGGCGACCCCGACCGACTACGTCGTTCTGCCGGAAACCATATCCAAGGAGCCTCTAGGCCCGGTCGTGCGTAAAGGCGACGAAGAGTGGTTCAGCATCGTCAAGTGGACCCTGTTCGCGATGCTCAACGCTGAAGAAATGGGTATCACCCAGAAAAACGTTGAAGCTGAAGCCAAAGCCACCAAGAACCCGGACGTCGCTCGTCTGCTGGGCACTGACGGTGAATACGGCAAAGACCTGAAAGTGAAGAAAGACTGGGTCGTTCAGATCGTCAAGCAAGTGGGTAACTACGGTGAAGTGTTCGAGAAAAACCTCGGCAAAGGCACTCCACTGGCCATCGACCGCGGGCTGAACGCTCTGTGGAACAACGGCGGCATTCAATACGCACCACCAGTGCGCTGATGGTTCTATCACCCGGTGGGCCAACCACCGGGTGATGTTCTGTTCCATTATTTGCGGGGCACTTCATGCAAAATTCAATCGGCGCACCAAAGCAGAGGCTCAGCCTCAGCGATCCAAAAGTGCGTGCGTGGCTATTTCAGATCATCACCATTGTGGCGGTGGTCTCGATGGGCTGGTATCTGTTCGACAATACGCAGACCAACCTTCAACACCGGGGCATTACCTCCGGCTTCAGCTTTCTGGAGCGCAGTGCCGGTTTCGGCATCGCTCAACACCTGATCGACTACACCGAATCGGACAGCTATGCCCGGGTGTTTGTCATCGGCCTGCTCAACACGCTGCTGGTGACTTTCATCGGCGTGATCCTGGCGACGATCCTCGGGTTCATCGTTGGTGTGTCACGGCTGTCGAAGAACTGGATCATTGCCAAGCTGGCGACGGTGTATGTAGAGGTTTTCCGTAACATTCCGCCGCTGCTGCAAATCCTGTTCTGGTATTTCGCGGTGTTCCTGACCATGCCGGGGCCACGCAACAGCCATAACTTCGGTGACACCTTCTTTGTCAGCAGCCGTGGCCTGAACATGCCGGCCGCGTTGACGGCGGACGGTTTCTGGCCGTTTGTGGTGAGCATCGTCGTGGCCATTGTCGCCATCGTGCTGATGAGCCGCTGGGCGACCAAACGCTTCGAAGCGACCGGCGTACCGTTCCACAAATTCTGGGTCGGCCTGGCGCTGTTCCTGGTGATCCCTGCGCTGTGCGCATTGATCTTCGGCGCGCCGCTGCACTGGGAAATGCCGAAGCTGCAAGGCTTCAACTTCGTCGGTGGCTGGGTACTGATCCCGGAACTGCTGGCGCTGACCCTGGCCCTGACCGTATACACCGCGGCGTTTATCGCCGAGATCGTGCGTTCGGGCATCAAGTCGGTCAGCCACGGCCAGACGGAAGCGGCGCACTCGTTGGGGTTGCGCAACGGCCCGACCCTGCGCAAGGTGATCATCCCGCAAGCCCTGCGCGTGATCATTCCACCGCTGACCAGCCAATACCTGAACCTGGCGAAGAACTCCTCGCTGGCGGCCGGTATCGGTTATCCGGAAATGGTCTCGTTGTTTGCCGGTACGGTGCTGAACCAGACCGGGCAGGCGATCGAGGTGATTGCCATCACCATGAGCGTGTACCTGGCGATCAGTATCAGCATTTCTCTGCTGATGAACTGGTACAACAAGCGCATTGCGCTGATCGAGCGGTAAGGAAAAGCGCATGACGACTCATACTTTCAAGCCTGACATGCCACCCCCGAGCCGCAGCATCGGTGTCGTGGCGTGGATGCGCGCGAACATGTTCTCCAGCTGGCTTAACACCCTGCTGACCCTGTTCGCGTTCTACCTGATCTACCTGGTGGTGCCGCCGATCCTGCATTGGGCGATCCTGGACGCCAACTGGGTCGGCACCACGCGTGCCGACTGCACGAAGGAGGGCGCCTGCTGGGTGTTCATCCAACAGCGCTTCGGCCAGTTCATGTACGGCTACTACCCGACAGACCTGCGCTGGCGCGTGGACCTGACCGTGTGGCTGGCGGTCATCGGCGTGGCACCGCTGTTTATCTCGCGCTTTCACCGTAAAGCGGTGTATGGCCTGAGCTTCCTCTTCTTGTACCCGATCATTGCCTACTTCCTGCTGCATGGCGGGCTCTTCGGTCTGAGCACCGTGGCGACCAGCCAGTGGGGCGGGCTGATGCTGACCCTGGTGATCGCCACTGTCGGTATTGCCGGTGCGTTGCCGCTGGGGATCGTCCTGGCGCTGGGCCGTCGTTCGAACATGCCGGCGATTCGTGTGGTCTGCGTGACCTTCATCGAATTCTGGCGCGGCGTACCGTTGATCACGGTGCTGTTCATGTCCTCGGTGATGCTGCCGTTGTTCCTGCCTGAAGGCATGAACTTCGACAAACTGTTGCGGGCACTGATCGGCGTGATCCTGTTCCAGTCGGCCTACGTCGCCGAAGTGGTGCGCGGTGGTCTGCAAGCGATCCCCAAAGGTCAGTACGAAGCGGCTGCAGCGATGGGCCTCGGTTACTGGCGCAGCATGGGCCTGGTGATTCTGCCGCAAGCCCTGAAGCTGGTGATCCCTGGCATCGTCAACACCTTCATTGCGCTGTTCAAGGACACGAGCCTGGTGATCATCATCGGCCTGTTTGACTTGCTCAACAGCGTCAAACAAGCCGCCGCCGACCCGAAATGGTTGGGCATGGCCACCGAAGGCTATGTGTTCGCGGCCCTGGTGTTCTGGATTTTCTGTTTTGGTATGTCGCGCTATTCCATGCATCTGGAACGCAAGCTCGACACTGGCCACAAGCGTTAGGAGTTCTCTGATGAGCGAAGCAATCAAAAAGCCTGTGAGCCCTGAAGGCATTATTCAGATGCAGGGCGTGAACAAGTGGTACGGCCAGTTCCACGTGTTGAAAGACATCAACCTGAACGTTAAACAGGGCGAGCGTATTGTCCTGTGCGGCCCGTCGGGTTCCGGCAAATCCACCACCATTCGTTGTCTCAACCGTCTGGAAGAGCACCAGCAGGGTCGCATCGTGGTCGATGGCGTGGAGCTGACCAACGACCTCAAGCAGATCGAATCGGTCCGTCGTGAAGTCGGCATGGTGTTCCAGCACTTCAACCTGTTCCCGCACCTGACCATCCTGCAGAACTGCACCCTGGCGCCGATGTGGGTGCGCAAGATGCCCAAGCGCAAGGCCGAAGAAATCGCCATGCATTACCTGGAACGCGTCCGCATTCCGGAGCAGGCGCATAAATTCCCGGGGCAACTGTCCGGCGGTCAGCAACAGCGTGTGGCGATTGCCCGTGCCCTGTGCATGAAACCGAAAATCATGCTGTTCGACGAACCGACCTCGGCACTCGACCCGGAAATGGTGAAAGAGGTTCTCGACACCATGATCGGCCTGGCCGAAGACGGCATGACCATGCTCTGCGTGACCCACGAAATGGGCTTCGCCCGCACCGTGGCCAACCGCGTGATCTTCATGGACAAGGGTGAAATCGTTGAGCAGGCCGCGCCGAACGACTTCTTCGATAATCCGCAGAATGAACGTACCAAGCTGTTCTTGAGCCAGATCCTGCATTGATGTCAGGATGACTGGTTAAACAAACCCGGCCTCGCGCCGGGTTTTTTATGTTTGCTGTTCAGGATGCGGTGAGCGTTTCATGCTCTTTGTGAACGGTGTCCTTGAACCCTCTCAAGTCTGCGCCTTCGCCCAAGGTTCTCGCATCCGCGAGCAAGTGCGGATAGCGATCAAGCAAGCGCATCAGCACCATCAGCGCCTTGGGCGGGAGTAATTCGCCGCGCTCGTAACGGGAAAACGCGTTGTGTCCACCACCGGACAACAGCAGCACCGCTTCTTTTTGCGATAGATGCAGCTTACGGCGGATGCGCTTCATCTCGTTGCCGATCATTTGTCTGCCGGCCATGACCAGTTCATCACCTGCGTCTGCATAGCGCTCCACACAACCGGGGTCGAATATCACTTCCCCGCATGCCTGGCACTCCCATCCAGACAAGTCATCGACCCGGCGCTCCATTCCCTTGACGCTCAAGGTTTCGCCGCGACCTTCGAAGTGCCTCATTCCCTCACGCGCGCCGCAGCTGAAGCATTGTTTTGTAATCATGGGTTTTTCTCCTTGAAGGAGATCACCGGAGGTTCACCGCCTGAGCAATAAGTGACCTTGATGTAAATCTCCAGATCGTGCGAAGTGATGTGGTAGACGTCTTGCCAGATTCGATGATCGTCATAGGTGGTCATCGATTTGTACAACATCTTGCTGTGCAATTCGAAAATGACTTCTTGCATCTCCCTGATGCTGAAGCCGAGGTCCATGCCGCTTTTCAGTGCGGTCTTGGTAAACGAGCCTTTGCCAAGCCGCCTGACATCCGCCTTTATCACCGAGAGATTGTAATGGGGTGTGTTCTTCTCCATAAGAAACCGTAAGTCCTGTCCCTGAAATTACCCTTAAAGGGTAATTTTGACTAATCGAAAATCCCGCTCCATTTCCCTCTCCCTGACCGTAGGCGGTTGCCGTCCTACACGTAGCTGACTAACATGTCAGAAAATTCATCCTATGATTGGATGAAAGGGCGAATCCTATGTCAGACATTTCTCCATTAATTAAACGATCTTTGGTCGACCAAGCGCTGGAGCAGTTGCGCCTGCGCATCAACGAAGGCCTCTGGACGGTCGGCCAACGCCTGCCCACCGAACCTGAGCTGTCCGCCGAGCTGGGCATCAGCCGCAATACCGTGCGTGAAGCCATGCGCGTATTGGCGTTTTCCGGGTTGATCGAAATTCGTCAGGGCGACGGCAGTTACCTGCGGGCGGTGGTCGATCCGCTCGACACCCTGAAGGCGTTGTCCCGCTGCTCCCACGAGCAAGCCCGGGAAACACGGCACATTCTGGAAGTCGAGGCCATCGGCCTGGCCGCGTTGCGTCGTACCGACGAAGACCTGGTGGCATTGCGCGAGGCGTTGGGCGTCAGCGGCAGCCACTATCACGGCGATCTCGACACCTATATCGCCTGCGATCTGGTGTTCCACCGTCGACTGGTGGACGCCGCGCATAACCCGACGCTCAGCGAGCTGTACCGCTATTTCTCCAGCGTCGTCGGTGCGCATTTGCGCGAGACCCTGAACATTTCCCCTCGACGCCAAGAAGTGTTCGACCTTCATATCGCACTGCTTGATGCCGTCGAGCAACGCGACCCGGAACGGGCCAAAGCCCTGTCGAGGCAGTTGATCAATGAACCTTGAAGCCGAGAACCCCATGTCCAGCCAGCAGGTCAACAACAGCAGCATTCCCCAGGCCAAGCGCACGGCGGAGCTCGAAGAGCTGCTGATCGACGCCGAGGCGGATGACGAACAGGTCCAGCAAAGTCACCCGATCCTGCGCCGTCCGTGGCTGCTGTTGCTGGGTCTGATTCTGGTGGCGCTGAACCTGCGCCCGGCGCTGTCGAGCATGGCGCCGATGCTCAGTGAGGTTTCGAAAACCCTCGGTTTGTCGGCGGCCCAGGCTGGTTTGTTGACGACGTTGCCGGTGCTGTGCCTCGGCTTGTTTGCACCGCTGGCGCCCGTGCTGGCACGACGTTTCGGCGCCGAGCGAGTGGTGTTGGGCCTTCTCTTGATGTTGGCCGGCGGGATCATCCTGCGCAGTTCGTTCGGCGAGATCGGCCTGTTTGCCGGCAGTGTGCTGGCCGGCGCGAGCATCGGTGTGATCGGTGTATTGCTGCCCGGCATCGTTAAACGCGACTTCGCGAAACACGCGGGCACCATGACCGGCGTCTACACCATGGCCCTCTGCCTTGGGGCGGCGATGGCAGCAGGGGCGACCGTGCCGTTGAGCGAGCATTTCGACAAGAGCTGGGCCTTGGGCCTCGGCTTCTGGGTGGTTCCGGCATTGGTCGCGGCGATTTTCTGGTTGCCACAAGTCGGCCAGAAACACGGCGCGCACAACGTCGCGTATCGGGTTCGCGGACTGTTGCGTGATCCACTGGCCTGGCAAGTGACGCTGTACATGGGCCTGCAATCTTCTCTGGCCTACATCGTGTTCGGCTGGTTGCCGTCGATCCTGATCGGTCGCGGCCTGACACCGACCCAGGCGGGTCTGGTGCTGTCAGGCTCGGTCATCGTTCAGTTGGCGAGTTCACTGGCGGCGCCATGGCTGGCGACGCGTGGCAAGGATCAGCGTCTGGCGATCGTCATCGTCATGCTGCTGACCCTTGGCGGCTTGTTCGGTTGTCTTTACGCACCGCTCGAAGGCTTGTGGGGTTGGGCGATCCTGCTCGGTCTGGGGCAGGGCGGTACGTTCAGTCTGGCGTTGACCCTGATCGTGCTGCGTTCGCGGGACGCCCATGTCGCGGCGAACCTGTCGAGCATGGCCCAAGGCTTCGGTTACACCCTGGCGTCCATGGGGCCGTTCGCGGTCGGCATCGTGCATGACTGGACCGGCGGCTGGAACGCCTTGGGCTGGATTTTCGGCATCATCGGCCTTGGGGCGATCATCGCTGGTCTCGGCGCCGGACGTTCGCTGTACGTCCAGGTCGAAAGCGAAAGGGTCTGACAGCCGCACACTGTCGGTATTCGGCTCACGAATGCCGATAGTGTTTCGCGCCTTTGTTGACTATCGTGCAGGCAATCCTTTGAAACCACTTTGCACATCAGGGAGCCTGTCCATGAGTGATGCCCACAACGCATTGATCACCCAGTTCTACCAAGCCTTCCAGCGGCTGGATGCCGAGGCCATGAGTGCCTGCTATACCGACGACGTGGTGTTCAGTGATCCGGCGTTCGGCGAGCTGCGCGGCCAAGAGGCCGGCGACATGTGGCGCATGCTCACCACTCGGGCCAAGGATTTTTCCCTGACGTTCGATAACGTGCGCAGCGATGAGCGCACAGGCGGCGCCCATTGGGTGGCGACGTACCTGTTCAGCCAGACCGGCAACACCGTGGTCAACGACATTCAGGCACGTTTTGTTTTTCGCGACGGCAAAATCTGCGAGCATCACGACAGCTTCGATCTGTGGGTCTGGTCCCGACAGGCGCTGGGTTTCAAAGGGCTGTTGTTGGGCTGGACGCCGGCGGTGAGAAACGCCGTGCGCGCGCAAGCCTTGAAGGGGCTGAAGGCATTTCAGGCCAGTCGCTGATAAGATCGCGGCTTGTTTTCTTTCAAGCCTTGATCGTCACGTGAACACCGCCAGCGAATCTTCCGTCATTACCGCCGAACCGACGCTGCCTGTCAGCAAACCCTGGTTCGTCTACCTCGTTCGCGCGGCCAATGGTTCGCTCTACTGCGGGATCAGCGATGATCCCGTGCGCCGCTTCGCCACCCACCAGAGTGGCAAGGGCGCGCGTTTTTTCCTCTCCAGCCCGGCCGTGGCATTGGTCTACACCGAAGCCTGCCGCGACAAAAGCGAAGCGCTGCGTCAGGAACGGCTGATCAAAAAGCTCAAGAAAAGCGCCAAGGAATGCCTGGTGGCGAGTGCTGCTGCAGGCTTATCAATCTGACTGATAAGTGCTCATCAGGCAGATGGCTGGGCTGCTCAGGGAATGCGCGCTAAGCTGCGGATTCCCTATCCGTGCGGCGGAGCCGAGCATGTCCGAGTTGATTTTGCATCATTACCCGACGTCCCTTTTCGCCGAAAAGGCCCGCTTGCTGCTGGGCTTCAAGGGGCTGTCCTGGCGCTCGGTGAAGATCTCGCCGGTGATGCCAAAACCCGATCTGACCGCGTTGACCGGCGGCTATCGCAAGACGCCGGTATTGCAGATCGGCGCGGATATCTATTGCGACACGTCGCTGATCGCCCGTCGTCTGGAACAGGAAAAAGCCTTGCCGGCGTTCTTCCCGGAAGGTCAGGAAATGACCACCGCCACGTTCGCCGCATGGGCGGATTCGGTGGTGTTCCAGCACGCGGTCAGCCTGGTGTTTCAACCGGAATCGATCGCCGTGCGCTTCGGCAATATGCCGCCGGAAGCGATCAAGGCGTTCATTGCCGATCGCGCGGAGTTGTTCAGCGGTGGCAGCGCCACACGGTTGTCGGCAGAGCAGGCCCGGCATCAATGGCCGACCATCATGACGCGTCTGGAGCAACAGCTTCAGCGTGAGCAGGGCGACTTCCTGTTCGGTGAGCCGTCGATTGCCGACTTCGCCCTGGCCCATCCGTTGTGGTTTCTAAAAGCCACGCCCGTTACGTCACCGTTGGTCGATGCTTATCCTGCGGTTACGGCGTGGCTGGGTCGCGTGTTGGGCTTCGGTCATGGCGCATTCAGCGAGATGACGTCCGAAGAGGCGCTGGAAGCTGCGCGCAATGCCACACCGGCCGCATTGCCGGATGAGCAATTCGACGAGCCGAATGGTTTTGAGGCTGGTCAGCAGGTGGTCATTGCCGCCATCGATTATGGCGTTGACCCGGTGGTGGGTGAGTTGTTGTTTGCGGGCAGTGAAGAATTGATTCTGCGTCGCGAAGACGAACGTGGCGGCGTGGTGCATGTGCACTTTCCGCGATTCGGGTTTCGCATTGAAGCCCAATAAATACTGAGCAAAAAACGCCCGGCAATGCTGGGCGTTTTCATGTCTGGGTTACTTCAACGCGGCGAGAATCTCATCCGGGTCATACCCGCGAATCAACGTCCCATTCACATCGATCAGCGGTATCCCGCGTCCACCCAGCGCTTCGTAGGCCTTGCGTGCCTCGGCATCCTTCTCGATATCGAACTCCTTGTATGGAATGCCCTTCTGATCGAGAAAGCGTCGGGTCAGTTTGCAGTAGCCACACCATTCAGTGGTGTAGAGCACGACGTTGGCCTTGGCCTGAGTCTGCTCGGACACCACCTGTGCCGGATGGAACACCCGCTCGATCTTGCCCCAGTTCTGGTAGACCACAACCACCAGCAGGATCAGCAGGAACTTCTTCAGTACGCCGCCGAGCATCAGTTACGTCGCTTGAGCTGATCGGTGAGCTGGGTCGGCAGACCTTTGATGATCAGCGTGCCGGCTTCTTCGTCGTATTCGATCTTCGAGCCCAGCAGGTGCGCTTCGAAGCTGATGGACAGGCCTTCGGCGCGACCGGTGAAGCGGCGGAACTGATTGAGGGTACGTTTATCTGCCGGAATCTCCGGCGACAGGCCGTAGTCCTTGTTGCGGATGTGATCGTAGAAAGCTTTCGGGCGCTCTTCGTCGATCAGCTCCGAGAGTTCTTCCAGGCCCATGGGTTCGCCCAGTTTTGCCTGGCTGCTGGCGTAATCCACCAGGGTCTTGGTCTTCTCGCGGGCGGATTCTTCCGGCAGGTCTTCGCTTTCGACGAAGTCACTGAAGGCTTTGAGCAGGGTGCGGGTTTCGCCGGGGCCGTCGACGCCTTCCTGGCAGCCGATGAAGTCGCGGAAATACTCCGAAACCTTTTTGCCGTTCTTGCCTTTGATGAACGAAATGTACTGCTTGGACTGCTTGTTGTTCTGCCACTCCGAAACGTTGATCCGCGCCGCCAGGTGCAGTTGGCCCAGGTCCAGGTGCCGGGACGGGGTCACGTCCAGCTGATCGGTCACTGCAACGCCTTCACTGTGGTGTAGCAGGGCGATCGCCAGGTAGTCGGTCATGCCTTGCTGATAATGCGCAAACAGCACGTGGCCGCCCACAGAGAGGTTCGACTCTTCCATCAGCTTTTGCAGATGTTCCACCGCCACCCGGCTGAACGCGGTGAAATCCTTGCCGCCATCGAGGTATTCCTTCAGCCAGCCGCTGAACGGATGCGCCCCGGACTCGGCATGGAAGAAACCCCATGCCTTGCCTTGTTTGGCGTTGTAGCTCTCATTGAGGTCGGCAAGCATGTACTCGATGGCGCTCGACTCGGCCAGTTCGGAATCGCGAGCGTGGAGAACTGCAGGTGTGCCGTCGGGTTTTTTGTCGATCAGGTGGACGATGCAATGACGGATCGGCATGGGCTTCTCGGCTGATTGAAGAGAGGAGGGCGTGCTCCCCCAAAAAGTGCCAAGTGTACCGCAACCACTGGTTTTGGCGCGGTACGAAGGGCAATTCGCAGGTGTCCGATGGCGCTTATGCTGTTTTTTACAGTTTTAGAGCAATAAAGCTGACCAAATGGGTAGCTAGAGGCGGATATTTCCCCGTCTCTGTGCTAGTTTTGCCCGGTCTTACGCGAAGTCACTGCGTTAAGCGTGCATTCAGCATTTGTCAGGTCGAACCAAACCCTGATTTCGGTATCTATAACCCCGACTCGTCGTGGTTATGGCCGAGGGTGCCAGATCCAGAAGATCGGGCTCGATGGCTGACACTGCACTCTGCAATCCATATGAATTTGATAGGGAAGGAACATTACATGGCTCTTACTAAAGACCAACTGATCGCCGACATCGCTGAAGCTATCGACGCGCCAAAAACCACCGCGCGTAACGCTCTGGACCAACTGGGCCAAATCGTTGCCGATCAGCTGGAAAACGGCGGCGAAATCACCCTGCCAGGTATCGGCAAGCTGAAAGTGACTGAGCGTCCTGCCCGTACCGGCCGCAACCCTTCGACTGGCGCTGCCATCGAAATCGCTGCCAAGAAAGTTATCAAGCTGGTTGTGGCCAAAGGCCTGACCGACGCTGTTAACAAGTAAGACGCAGTAAAAAAAAGCCGTGCTCCGGAGTGATCCGGGCACGGCTTTTTTGTGCCTGCGATTCAGCGACTGACCGAGGGCCAGTCGCTGTTTCAGTGACTAATCAGCTTTTGCGAGCCCAGCGTTCGCGCCAGACCTGCTGCTCGGATTTGGTCTGGAAGGTCCAGGCGACGAAGCGGCTTTGCTTCTGGCCCTGGGACATTTCCACAACCTGGCTTTCCAGTACGCCGGCCTTTTTCAGCGCCGTCTGGATCGCCGGCAGGTTTGAGGCTTTCGAGACCAGGGTGCTGAACCAAAGCACTTTGTGTTGGAAATGCGCGCTCTCGGCGATCAGTTGCGTCACAAATCGTGCTTCGCCACCTTCACACCACAATTCTGCCGATTGACCGCCAAAGTTCAGCACTGGCAGTTTGCGTTTTGGATCGGCACGGCCCAGGGCGCGCCATTTCCGCTCGCTGCCCTTGGTCGCTTCGTCCATCGAGGCGTGAAACGGCGGGTTGCACATGGTCAGGTCAAAGCGTTCGCCGGGTTCGAGCAGGCCCAGCAGAATGTGCTTGGGATTGCTTTGCAGGCGCAACTGGATGGCTTTGTTCAGCCCGTTGGACTGCACGATGGCTTTGGCAGCGGCCACGGCCGTCGGGTCGATTTCCGAGCCGAGGAAGTGCCAGCGGTAGTCGCTGTAGCCGATCAACGGATAGACACAGTTGGCGCCCATGCCGATATCGAGCACCTTGACCGGTGCGCCGCGCGGGATCTCGCCGTCGTTGACGCTGGCCAGCAGGTCGGCCAGGAAGTGCACGTAATCGGCACGCCCCGGAACCGGTGGGCAGAGGTAATCAGCCGGGATGTCCCAATGGGCGACGCCGTAGAACGACTTGAGCAACGCCCGGTTGAACACCCGCACTGCGTCCGGGCTGGCGAAGTCGATGCTTTCCTTGCCATACGGATTGATGATCACGAACTTCGCCAGTTCCGGCGTGGTTTTGATCAGCGCCGGGAAGTCGTAGCGACCCTGATGGCGGTTGCGCGGATGCAGGCTGGCCTTCTCGCGGGGCTCCACGGCTTTGGCCGGGGTGGCGGAATCAGGCTTTTTGCGCGCAGGTCTTGGTGTGCGGGGGGCGTTCATGGGCGTTGTCGATTCGGGTATGGCTAAAAGTGGCGGGTATTGTCCCACATCCAGCCGCTGCGAACCCAATTGTGACAAATACCGCCATCTCCCCTGTGGGAGCGAGCTTGCTCGCGATAGCGGACTGTCAGCCAATATTGATGTTGAATGTTATGGCCTCATCGCGAGCGAGCTCGCTCCCACAGGGGATTTGCAGTGTTTGGGAGAAAGCGTCGGGCATAAAAAAGGGAGGCCGTTTCGGGCCTCCCTTTTTCATTGCGATTTGCCGTTACAGGCTGGCAATCCGCGCATGCTGCTCGGCCAACTTGCCCAAAGCCTGTTCAGCTTCAGCCAGTTTGGCGCGTTCCTTCTCGATGACTTCGGCCGGAGCCTTGTCGACGAAACCGGCGTTAGACAGCTTGCCGCCCACGCGCTGAACTTCACCCTGCAAACGCAGGATTTCCTTGTCCAGACGCGCCAGTTCGGCGTCTTTGTCGATCAGGCCGGCCATCGGCACCAGCACTTCCATCTCGCCCACCAGTGCGGTGGCGGACAGCGGTGCTTCTTCGCCAGCAGCCAACACAGTGATCGATTCGAGGCGAGCCAGCTTCTTCAGCAGGGCTTCGTTCTCGGTGAGACGACGCTGATCTTCGGCGCTGACGTTTTTCAGGAACAGGTTCAACGGCTTGCCTGGACCGATGTTCATCTCGGCGCGGATGTTGCGCGTGCCGAGCATCAGTGTCTTCAGCCACTCGATGTCATCTTCGGCAGCCTGGTCGATGCGTGCTTCAACGGCCACTGGCCACGGTTGCAGCATGATCGTCTTGCCTTCGATACCGGCCAGCGGCGCGATGCGCTGCCAGATTTCTTCGGTGATGAACGGCATGAACGGATGCGCCAGACGCAGCGCGACTTCCAATACCCGAACCAGCGTGCGGCGGGTGCCGCGCTGACGTTCGACCGGCGCGTTTTCGTCCCACAGCACAGGCTTGGACAGTTCCAGGTACCAGTCGCAATACTGGTTCCAGATGAACTCGTACAAGGCTTGTGCGGCCAGGTCGAAACGGAACTGATCGAGTTGACGGGTCACTTCGGCTTCGGTGCGTTGCAGCTGCGAAATGATCCAGCGGTCCGCCAGCGACAGCTCGTAAGCCTCGCCGTTCTGACCGCAATCTTCGCCCTTGTCCAGCACGTAGCGCGCGGCGTTCCAGATCTTGTTGCAGAAGTTGCGGTAGCCCTCGACGCGGCCCATGTCGAACTTGATGTCGCGACCGGTGGACGCCAGCGAGCAGAAGGTGAAGCGCAGGGCATCGGTGCCATAGCTGGCGATGCCGTCGGCGAACTCGTCGCGGGTCTGCTTCTCGATCTTCTTCGCCAGTTTCGGCTGCATCATGCCCGAGGTGCGTTTCTGCACCAGGTCTTCGAGCTCGATGCCGTCGATGATGTCCAGCGGGTCCAGGACGTTGCCCTTGGACTTGGACATCTTCTGGCCCTGGCCATCACGCACCAGACCGTGAACGTAAACGGTCTTGAACGGAACCTGCGGCGTGCCGTCTTCGTTCTTCACCAAGTGCATGGTGAGCATGATCATCCGGGCAACCCAGAAGAAAATGATGTCGAAACCGGTCACCAGCACGTCGGTGGAATGGAATTTCTTCAGGAATTCGGTCTGCTCAGGCCAGCCGAGCGTCGAGAACGTCCACAGACCCGAGCTGAACCAGGTGTCGAGAACGTCGTTGTCCTGTTGCAGCGCCACGTCCGGGCCGAGGTTGTGCTTGGCGCGTACTTCGGCTTCGTCGCGACCGACGTAGACCTTGCCCGACTCGTCGTACCAGGCCGGAATCCGGTGGCCCCACCACAACTGACGGCTGATGCACCAGTCCTGGATGTCGCGCATCCACGAGAAGTACATGTTTTCGTACTGTTTCGGCACGAACGCGATGCGGCCGTCTTCAACAGCAGCGATAGCTGGCTCAGCCAATGGCTTGGTCGACACGTACCACTGGTCGGTCAGCCACGGCTCGATGATGGTGCCGGAGCGGTCGCCTTTCGGCACTTTCAGCGCGTGGTCGTTGACGCTGACCAACAGGCCGGCGGCATCGAATGCAGCAACGATCTGCTTGCGCGCTTCGAAGCGGTCAAGGCCGGCGTATTCGGCCGGAATCTTGCCGTCGATGCTTTCGTTCAGCGTGCCGTCGAGGTTGAATACCTGGCAGGCCGGCAATACAGCGGCGTTCTTGTCGAAGATGTTCAGCAGCGGCAGGTTGTGACGCTTGCCGACTTCGTAGTCGTTGAAATCGTGGGCCGGGGTGATTTTCACGCAGCCGGTGCCGAATTCAGGATCGCAATAATCGTCGGCGATGATCGGAATGCGGCGGCCGACCAGCGGCAGCTCGACAAATTTGCCGATCAGGGCCTGGTAGCGTTCATCGTTCGGGTTAACCGCTACGGCGGCGTCGCCGAGCATGGTTTCCGGGCGAGTGGTCGCGACGATCAGGTAATCCTGGCCTTCAGCAGTCTTGGCGCCATCGGCCAGCGGGTATTTCAGGTTCCACAGGAAGCCTTTCTCGTCGTGGTTTTCCACTTCGAGGTCGGAAATCGCCGTGTGCAACTTGGTGTCCCAGTTGACCAGGCGCTTGCCGCGGTAGATCAGGCCGTCTTCGTGCAAGCGCACAAAGGCTTCTTTAACGGCTTCCGAGAGGCCGTCGTCCATGGTGAAGCGCTCGCGGCCCCAGTCCACGGACGAGCCGAGACGGCGGATCTGACGGCTGATGTTGCCGCCGGACTGATCCTTCCATTCCCAGACTTTCTCGAGGAATTTCTCACGACCCAGGTCGTGACGATTCTGGCCCTGAGCTTCGAGTTGACGCTCCACCAGCATTTGCGTGGCGATACCAGCGTGGTCGGTACCCGGCTGCCACAGGGTGTTACGACCCTGCATGCGGCGGAAACGGATCAGGGCGTCCATGATCGCGTTGTTGAAGCCGTGACCCATGTGCAGGCTGCCGGTGACGTTCGGCGGCGGGATCATGATGGTGTAGGACTCGCCCGCGCCTTGCGGGGCGAAGTAATTCTCTGACTCCCAGGTGTTGTACCAGGAAGTTTCAATGGCGTGCGGCTGGTAGGTCTTATCCATGCGCGGCGGGACCCTATTGGCATTTATTCAGGAAAAGCCGGCAAGTATAGCGGGGCATGGGGCGTAGGGCGAGTGAGTGCAGACAGGGCGCATCATCAAAAACGACGCAGATCAAATGTGGGAGCGGGCTTGCTCGCGAAGGGGCCATCACCTTCAACATTGATGTTGGCTGATACATCGCTTTCGCGAGCAAGTCGGATCGCCGCACCGCCGCTCCCACAAGTAGGGCGGGGTTATTCGTATTGGCTGAGGAGACGTTCCATCCGCGCGCTGAGGCGGCGTTTGATTTCGGTTTCGATGTGCGGGGCGAAGTCGTCGATCACGTCTTGCATGATCAATTGCGCGGCGGCGCGCAGTTCGCCATCCAGGTGCAGCAGGTCGTCGGGGCCTTTGCTGGCGGCGGGTGCCGGTTGGGCGACTGGGGCAGCAGGGGCGGGTGGCGCCGGTTCGAGAATTGGCGGGCTGGCGCCGACGGTATCGAACAGCATCGGAATCTGTTCCTGATCACCTTCCTCGACCGTGTCGGTGAGCAAGGGCGGTTGCAGGTTGTCATCGCCGAGCAGTTGGCGGATCGACTCAAGGTCATCCAGCAGGTGCGCGGACTTTTGCTGCGGTTTTGGAGTGTCCATCGGAATGCTCAGAGTCGCTGTAAACGGTGATCTTGCAGAGGATAGCCCTGTTCGCGGTAGAAACGGAAACTCTCCCGCGCAGCCGTACGAATCGTCGGATCTTCCACCACTACTTCCGCCACGCGGGCGAACTTGTTGGCGAATGCCGGGACTTTCAAGGCGAGATTGACCAGCAGGTCCTGATGCGGACCGCAGTCATCGCCAAAGCCCAACACAATCAAACCGTCCGGCTCATTTTCAGCGGGGCCGTGAGGCACGAAGCTTTCGCCCTTGAAGGCCCACAAGCGCGCATCGAGATCGTCGCGTTGGGCGGCATCGCTGCAATGCAGGTAGATGCGGTGGCCCATGCGCCAGGCTTTTTCGGTGAGCTTGCAGGCAAAGTCCAGCCGCGCTGAAGGATCGGCGCTGGGCAGGATATAGAAGTCGACTTTGGTCATTGCGGTTCCTGAGCCTTGGGTGGCGCCGCCCGAAAGTGACGCCGCCCAAGGTCATCGGTTTCAGGCTTTGGCGCGGTCCAGCAGGTATTGGGTCAGCAATGGAACCGGACGGCCAGTGGCGCCCTTGTCCTTGCCGCCGCTGGTCCAGGCCGTGCCGGCGATGTCCAGGTGTGCCCAGTTGAGGTTCTTGGTGAAGCGCGACAGGAAGCAGGCAGCGGTGATGGTGCCGGCTTTCGGGCCGCCAATGTTGGCGATGTCGGCGAACGGGCTGTCCAGCTGTTCCTGGTACTCATCGAACAGCGGCAGTTGCCAGGCGCGATCGTCAGCCGATTGGCCGGCGCTCAGCAGTTGGCCGATCAGCTCGTCGTTGTTGCCCAGCAGGCCCGACGTGTGGGAACCCAGCGCAACGACGCAAGCGCCGGTCAGGGTCGCGATGTCGATCACTGCCTGTGGCTTGAAGCGCTCGGAGTAGGTCAGGGCGTCGCACAGCACCAGACGGCCTTCGGCGTCGGTGTTGAGGATTTCCACGGTCTGGCCGCTCATGGTCGTGACGATGTCGCCAGGACGCGAAGCGTTGCCGCTCGGCATGTTCTCGGCGCAGGCCAGGATGCACACCAGGTTGATCGGCAGTTTCAGTTCGAGCACGGCACGCAGCGTACCGAATACGCTGGCAGCGCCGCCCATGTCGTACTTCATTTCATCCATGCCGGCGCCCGGTTTCAGGCTGATGCCACCCGTGTCAAAGGTGATGCCTTTGCCGACCAGTGCATACGGCTTCTCGGATTTCTTGCCGCCGTTGTATTGCATGACGATCAGGCGCGGTGGCTGGGCGCTGCCTTGGCCGACGGCGTAGAACGAGCCCATGCCCAGGTCCTTGATCTTCTTCTCATCAAGGACTTCGACTTTCAGGCTCTTGAATTCTTTGCCCAGGTTCTTCGCTTGCTCACCGAGGAACGTCGGGTGGCAGATGTTCGGCGGCAGGTTGCCCAGGTCGCGGGTGAACGCCATGCCGTTGGCGATGGCGGTGGCGTGGGCCACGGCGCGCTCGACTTCAGCCTGGGCAGCCTTGATGGTCACCAAAGTGATTTTCTTCAGGGCGCGAGGCTCTGCTTTCTGGCTTTTGAACTGGTCGAACGTGTATTCACCGTCCACCAGGGTTTCGGCCAGCAGGCGGGTCTTGCCGTAGCTGTCACGGCCTTTTACCACGACTTCGTCCAGGGCCAGCACTGCATCGCTGCCGCCCAGGCCTTTAAGGGTGCTGAGGATGCCGGCGATGATTTTGCGGAACGGGCGGTCGCCCAGCTCTTCGTCCTTGCCAACGCCGACCAGCAGCACGCGTTCGGCCTTGAGGTTCGGCAGGCTGTGCAGCAACAGGCTCTGACCGACTTTGCCAGCCAGGTCGCCGCGCTTGAGCACAGCGCTGATGGCGCCACCGCTCAGTTCGTCGAGTTGTTTGGCGACGGCGCCGAGCTTGCGGCCTTCGCCGACGGCGACCACCAGAGTGGCGGTTTTCAACGTTTCTGGGCTAACGCTTTTTACAACCAGTTCCATGTCCGGGTCCCTGAATTAATGGTCAACACGCAAGTGTTCGACGGCATGCGTTCGAACTTGCTTATAGATAGAAAGACGCAGGTCACGGCCCGCGACAAAGGCCGCAGTTTGAACCTCGTGCCCTGAGCCTGACAACCCTCGGTCGCACGATCTTCAGCGCTTTACCCGCCTGCTTGAGCATGCGCAGTGACAGGCGCACCCAATCACAGGATAATGCGCCATCTTTTTCGGCGGCTCTGCCTTGCGGGCTGCCCGATACGTTTGCTTGTTTGGCCGCCTTAGCCTGACAACCCTGGAGTGTCTGGTTTGATCGTCTTCCGTTATCTATCCCGCGAAGTCCTGTTGACCTTGAGCGCCGTCAGCGCCGTGCTGTTGGTCATCATCATGAGCGGTCGCTTCATCAAATACCTCGCCCAGGCGGCCTCTGGTCTCCTGGATCCGGGCTCGCTATTCCTGATCATGGGTTTCCGTCTGCCGGGTTTCCTGCAACTGATTCTGCCGTTGGGCCTGTTTCTCGGGATCCTGCTGGCCTACGGTCGCCTGTACCTCGAAAGCGAAATGACCGTGCTGTCGGCCACCGGCATGAGCCAGCAGCGCCTGTTTGCCATGACCCTTTTTCCAGCCACCCTGGTCGCATTGGTGGTGGCATGGCTGAGCCTGAGCCTGGCGCCACAAGGCGCCAATCAATTCCAGTTGCTGCTGAACAAGCAGGATGCCCTGACCGAGTTCGACACCCTCGAGCCGGGTCGTTTCCAGGCACTGCGCGACGGGACACGGGTGACCTACACCGAAACGCTGTCGGATGACCGCATCAACCTAGGTGGCGTATTCATTTCGCAAAAAAACGTCTCGTCCGATAACAAGGATCGCGGGATTTCCGTGCTGGTGGCCGAGAAGGGCCGTCAGGAAATTCGCCCCGACGGTAACCGTTACCTGATTCTCGACAATGGCTATCGCTATGACGGCAATCCGGGACAGGCTGATTACCGGGCGATCAAGTACGACGAGTACGGCGTATTGCTGCCCAAGCCGGACGTCAGCGATGAAGTGACCGACCGTGACGCGATGGCCACCAGTACCCTGATCGCCAGCGATGACATTCGCTCCCGCACCGAACTGCAATGGCGTCTATCCCTGCCATTGCTGGTCTTCATCGTGACCCTGATGGCGGTGCCGCTGTCGCGGGTCAATCCGCGTCAGGGCCGTTTCCTCAAGCTGTTGCCGGCGATTCTTCTTTATATGGCTTACCTGAGTATTCTGATTGCCGCTCGTGGCGCCCTTGAAAAAGGCAAGATTCCGGCTGTTCTAGGGTTGTGGTGGGTTCACGCGATATTCCTGGCGATTGGCCTGGGCTTGCTCTATTGGGAGGCAATGCAATTGAAATTGGCGAGTCGCCGCAGCGCGCTGGAGATGGCTCGTGGATAAGCTCGATCGCTACATTGGTAGCAGCGTGTTCGTGGCAATTCTGGCGGTGCTGGGGATCATTCTCGGTCTGGCGACGCTGTTCGCGTTCATTGATGAAATGAGTGAGGTCAGCGATACGTACACCTTGATGGACGTGTTGATCTACGTCTTGCTGACCGCGCCGCGTCGTCTTTACGACATGTTGCCGATGGCGGCGTTGATCGGCTGCCTGATCGGCCTCGGCAGCCTGGCCAGCCACAGCGAGCTGACCATCATGCGCGCTGCGGGCGTGTCGATCGGGCGAATCGTCTGGGCGGTCATGAAGCCAATGCTGATCCTGATGGTGGTGGGTGTGCTGATCGGCGAATATGTTGCGCCGGCTACCGAAGTCACCGCTCAGGCCAATCGCTCCCTGGCTCAGGGCAGCGGCGACGCGCAAAGCGCCAAGCATGGCCTGTGGCACCGTCAGGGGGACGAGTTCATTCATGTCAACTCCGTGCAGCCAAACGGTTTGCTGTATGGCGTGACCCGTTATCGCTTCGACGATCAGCGCCACATGCTGTCCTCGAGCTTCGCCAAGCGCGCCGAATTCGACAAGGATCACTGGCAGCTCAGCGATGTCACGACGACGTTATTCCATGACAAGAACACCGAAGTGGTGACCGCTCCGGTCGAGCGCTGGAACGTGGCGTTGAGCCCGCAACTGCTGGATACCGTGGTGATGTCGCCCGATTCGCTGTCGATCAGTGGTCTGTGGGGGTACATCCACTACCTGGCTGACCAGGGCTTGAGCAATGGTCGTTACTGGCTGGCATTTTGGGTCAAGGTGTTGCAACCGCTGGTTACCGCCGCGCTGGTGCTGATGGCGATTTCATTCATCTTCGGTCCGTTGCGCTCGGTGACCCTCGGTCAGCGGGTGTTCACCGGCGTGCTGGTGGGCTTTACCTTCCGCATCGTTCAGGATTTGCTCGGTCCTTCGAGCCTGGTCTTCGGTTTCTCGCCACTGTTTGCGGTGCTTATTCCGGCGGGTGTTTGTGCCTTGGCCGGGGTCTGGTTGTTGCGCCGGGCCGGTTGAACAAGGGTTTCTCCTGACCTTGCAGGTCACTCAAAACGCCCCTGTCGCAAGACCGGGGCGTTTTTGTAGGCGCCGTCTGACCTGCGAACGTGACGCTTGCGCCGTGGATCAGGTACAATTCCCGGCTATTTTTCGGCGGGCTATGCCTGCAGCCTTTTTGAGTGTTGATCCGTGAGTGATTTGAGTCATATCCGCAATTTCTCCATCATCGCCCACATTGACCATGGCAAGTCGACGCTGGCCGATCGCTTCATCCAGATGTGTGGCGGCCTTGCCGAGCGCGAAATGGAAGCCCAGGTTCTGGACTCCATGGACCTGGAACGTGAACGCGGGATCACCATCAAGGCCCACAGCGTCACCCTGTATTACACCGCTCGCGATGGCATCAAGTACCAGCTGAACTTCATTGACACCCCGGGCCACGTTGACTTCACCTACGAAGTCAGCCGGTCGCTGGCGGCCTGTGAAGGCGCGTTGCTGGTGGTCGATGCCGGTCAGGGCGTTGAAGCGCAGTCGGTAGCCAACTGCTACACCGCGATTGAGCAGGGCCTGGAAGTGATGCCGGTCCTGAACAAGATCGACCTGCCTCAGGCCGATCCGGACCGCGTGAAAGAAGAAATCGAAAAAATCATCGGCATCGATGCCACCGACGCGGTCGAGTGCAGTGCCAAGACCGGTCTGGGCGTCGACGAAGTGCTGGAACGTCTGGTCAAGACCATTCCTGCGCCGACCGGCAACTATGAAGATCCGCTGCAAGCGTTGATCATCGACTCCTGGTTCGACAACTACCTGGGCGTTGTTTCCCTGGTGCGCGTGCGCCACGGTCGTGTGAAGAAGGGCGACAAGATCCTGGTCAAGTCCACCGGCAAGATCCACCTCGTGGACAGCGTCGGTGTCTTCAACCCGAAACACACCGCCACCGTTGACCTGAAGGCCGGCGAAGTGGGCTTCATCATCGCCGGCATCAAGGACATTCACGGTGCACCGGTGGGTGACACCCTGACCTTGAGCTCCACGCCGGACGTCGACGTGCTGCCAGGCTTCAAACGCATTCAGCCGCAGGTTTACGCCGGCTTGTTCCCGGTCAGCTCCGACGACTTCGAAGACTTCCGTGAAGCCCTGCAAAAGCTCACGCTCAACGACTCGTCCCTGCAATACACCCCGGAAAGCTCCGACGCACTGGGCTTCGGCTTCCGTTGCGGGTTCCTCGGCATGCTGCACATGGAAATCATCCAGGAGCGCCTGGAGCGCGAGTACGACCTGGACCTGATCACCACGGCGCCGACGGTAATTTTCGAGCTGCTGCTGAAAACCGGTGAAACGATTTACGTCGACAACCCGTCGAAGCTGCCAGACCTGTCCTCGATCGAAGACATGCGCGAGCCGATCGTGCGGGCCAATATTCTTGTGCCGCAAGAGCACCTGGGCAACGTCATTACCCTGTGCATCGAGAAGCGTGGCGTACAGCACGACATGCTGTTCCTCGGTACCCAGGTTCAAGTGACCTACGATTTGCCGATGAACGAAGTGGTCCTGGACTTCTTCGACCGTCTGAAATCCACCAGCCGTGGCTATGCTTCGCTGGATTACCATTTCGATCGTTATCAATCGGCTAATCTGGTGAAACTGGATGTGCTGATCAACGGTGACAAGGTCGACGCCCTGGCGTTGATCGTGCACAAGGATAACGCGCATTACAAAGGTCGCCAGTTGACCGAAAAGATGAAAGAACTGATTCCACGTCAGATGTTCGACGTCGCGATCCAGGCCGCCATTGGCGGGCAGATTATTGCGCGGACCTCTGTCAAGGCGCTCAGAAAGAACGTATTGGCCAAATGCTACGGCGGTGACGTTAGCCGTAAGAAGAAACTGCTTGAAAAGCAAAAGGCCGGTAAGAAACGCATGAAGCAAGTCGGTAACGTGGAAATTCCACAAGAAGCCTTCCTTGCAGTGCTCAGGTTGGATAGTTAGGTCCTATGTCACTAAATTTCCCGCTGTTGCTGGTCATCGCCGTGTTCGTCTGCGGCCTGTTGGCGTTGCTCGATCTGGTTTTCCTGGCGCCGCGTCGGCGTGCCGCCATTACCTCCTATCAGGGCAGCGTCAGCCAGCCTGATGGGGTGGTGGTCGAGAAACTGAACAAAGAGCCGCTGCTGGTCGAATACGGCAAGTCGTTCTTCCCGGTGTTGTTCATCGTGCTGGTACTGCGTTCGTTCCTGGTGGAACCGTTCCAGATTCCTTCCGGCTCGATGAAACCGACCCTGGACGTTGGCGACTTCATTCTGGTGAACAAGTTTTCTTACGGGATCCGCTTGCCGGTGATCGACAAGAAAGTCATCGAAGTCGGTGATCCACAGCGCGGCGATGTGATGGTGTTCCGTTACCCTAGCGATCCGAACGTCAACTACATTAAACGTGTGGTGGGCCTGCCGGGTGACCAGATTCGTTACACCGCCGACAAGCGTCTGTTCGTCAACGGTGAGTCGATTGCCGAACAACTGGTCGGCTCCGAGCCGGGCACGTTGGGCAGCGCTGAGCTCTACAAGGAAAAACTCGGCGTCGCCGAGCACCTGATCCGCAAGGAAATGAGCCGTTACCGCGCAATGCCGGACCATTCGTGGACCGTGCCTGCCGGGCACTACTTCATGATGGGCGACAACCGCGACAACTCGAACGACAGTCGCTTTTGGGATGATCCGAGCATTCCCAAGGATCTGCTGGGCATGGTTCCCGACAAGAATATCGTCGGCAAGGCCTTCGCAGTCTGGATGAGCTGGCCGGAACCTAAACTCAGTCACCTGCCGAATTTCTCGCGGGTTGGCCTGATCAAGTAATCACACACGGCGCTGTTGAACACAGCGCCGAATGCATTTTTGGAGCCGGCACAATCGGCATCAGAAGCATGAAAACAATGATATTCAGGACGTTATTTTTGAACACAGCGTTAATTGTCCCAAGCCTGCGCCGCATCACGGCGATGGCGGTGGAATCCAACCACGAACTCAGCGTGGGTAAACCGTGAGCGTCTCCTTAAGCCGTCTCGAGCGTCAGCTCGGCTACACCTTCAAGGATCAGGAACTGATGGTTCTGGCCCTGACTCACCGCAGCTTTGCCGGGCGTAACAACGAACGCCTGGAATTCCTCGGTGATGCCATCCTTAACTTCGTCGCTGGCGAGGCGCTGTTCGATCGCTTCCCGCTGGCTCGCGAAGGTCAGTTGTCGCGCTTGCGCGCACGCCTGGTGAAAGGCGAGACCCTGGCCGTACTGGCTCGCGGTTTCGATCTGGGCGAATACCTGCGCCTGGGTTCCGGTGAATTGAAAAGCGGCGGTTTCCGTCGCGAGTCGATTCTGGCCGATGCTCTGGAAGCGCTGATTGGTGCGATCTACCTGGATGCCGGCATGGACATGGCGCGCGAGCGTGTGTTGGCCTGGCTGGCCGGGGAGTTCGAAGGCCTGACGCTGGTCGACACCAACAAAGATCCAAAAACCCGCCTGCAGGAATTCCTGCAATCGCGTGGTTGTGAGCTGCCACGTTACGAAGTGGTGGATATCCAGGGTGAGCCACATTGCCGGACGTTCTTCGTCGAATGTGAAATCACCTTACTGAATGAAAAAAGCCGAGGTCAGGGTGTGAGTCGTCGTATTGCCGAACAGGTAGCGGCCGCCGCAGCACTGATTGCCCTGGGTGTGGAGAATGGCAATGACTGATTCAACTGCAACTCGCTGTGGCTATGTTGCCATTGTCGGCCGTCCCAACGTGGGCAAGTCCACGCTGCTGAACCACATCCTGGGTCAGAAACTGGCGATCACCTCGCGCAAACCGCAAACCACCCGCCACAACATGCTCGGCATCAAGACTGAAGGCGCCGTGCAGGCGATCTACGTCGACACCCCAGGCATGCACAAAGGTGGCGAGAAAGCCCTGAACCGCTACATGAACAAGACCGCTTCGGCGGCGTTGAAAGACGTCGACGTGGTGATCTTCGTGGTTGACCGCACCAAGTGGACCGACGAAGACCAGATGGTCCTCGAGCGCGTTCAATACGTGACCGGCCCGCTGATCGTGGCGCTGAACAAGACTGACCGCATCGAAGACAGAGCCGAGCTGATGCCGCACCTGACCTGGTTGCAGGAACAGTTGCCGAACGCGCAGATCATGCCGATCTCGGCCCAGCACGGGCATAACCTCGAAACCCTGGAGCGCGTGATTGCCGGTTACCTGCCGGAAAACGATCACTTCTTCCCGGAAGACCAGATCACCGACCGCAGCAGCCGCTTCCTCGCCGCTGAACTGGTACGCGAGAAAATCATGCGCCAGATGGGCGCCGAGCTGCCGTACCAGATCACCGTCGAAATCGAAGAGTTCAAGCAACAGGGCAAAACCCTGCACATCCATGCCTTGATCCTCGTCGAGCGCGACGGCCAGAAGAAAATCATCATTGGCGACAAGGGCGAGCGGATCAAACGCATCGGCACCGAGGCGCGCAAGGACATGGAGTTGCTGTTCGACTCCAAGATCATGCTCAACCTTTGGGTCAAGGTGAAAGGCGGCTGGTCCGACGACGAACGCGCCTTGCGTTCGCTGGGTTACGGCGACCTGTAAATCGTCTGGCAGCACATAGATCCACTGTGGGAGCGGGCTTGCTCGCGAAGAGGATGTAACATTCAGCATTGATGTTGACTGTCACACCGCCTTCGCGAGCAAGCCCGCTCCCACATTGGTTTTGGGTTGTCTGAAAAACTGCAATCCTTCATCGAGAGCTTTATGTCCCAACCCCCCGGCCAACCCGCTTTCGTGCTCCACAGTCGCGCCTACCGCGAAAACAGCGCGCTGGTGGATTTCCTCACGCCGCAAGGTCGGCTGCGGGCGGTGTTGCGCAGTGCTCGGGGCAAGGCCGGAACGCTGGCGCGGCCATTCGTGCCGCTGGAGGTCGAGTTCCGTGGGCGTGGTGAATTGAAGAACGTCGGTCGCATGGAAAGCGCCGGTGTTTCCACCTGGCTCAATGGTGAGGCGTTGTTCAGCGGTCTCTACCTCAATGAGCTGTTGATTCGGCTGTTGCCGTCCGAAGACCCGCATCCCGCTGTGTTTGACCACTACGCTGCGACCCTGCTTGCGCTTGCCGAAGGTCGTCCGCTGGAACCGTTGTTGCGTTCCTTCGAGTGGCGGCTGCTCGATGATCTCGGTTACGGTTTTGCCTTGACCACCGACATCCATGGCGATCCCATTGCGCCGGACGGTCTCTACCGTCTGCAAGTGGATGCGGGGCTCGAACGGGTCTACCTGCTGCAACCCGGTCTGTTCAACGGCACCGAACTGTTGGCCATGGCCGATGCAGATTGGTCAGCCCCTGGCGCACTATCGGCAGCCAAGCGCTTGATGCGCCAGGCACTGGCCGTTCATCTGGGCGGTCGTCCCTTGGTGAGTCGCGAGTTGTTTCGCAAGCCCTGATCACCCCGTATGCTGTGCGCCGAACTTTTCCATTTTCAGGAGCGCTTCCGTGACCACCAGCAATCGCATTCTTCTTGGCGTGAACATCGACCACGTTGCCACCCTGCGTCAGGCCCGGGGCACGCGCTATCCGGATCCGGTCAAGGCAGCTCTGGACGCGGAAGAGGCGGGCGCTGACGGCATCACCGTGCACCTGCGCGAAGACCGTCGGCACATACAGGAACGCGACGTGTTGCTGCTCAAGGATGTGCTGCAAACCCGCATGAACTTCGAAATGGGCGTCACCGAAGAGATGATGGCGTTCGCCGAACGCATTCGTCCGGCGCACATTTGCCTGGTGCCGGAAACCCGTCAGGAGCTGACGACCGAAGGTGGTCTGGACGTGGCGGGGCAGGAAGCGCGGATCAAGGCGGCGGTGGATCGCCTGTCAAAGATCGGCTGTGAAGTGTCGCTGTTCATCGACGCTGACGAGCGGCAGATTGAAGCGTCCCGTCGTGTTGGTGCGCCGGCTATTGAGCTGCATACCGGTCGTTATGCCGATGCCGAGACGCCGACCGATGTGGCTGAAGAGCTCAAGCGTGTGGCGGATGGCGTGGCGTTTGGTCTGGCTCAAGGTTTGATCGTCAACGCAGGCCACGGTCTGCACTACCACAACGTTGAAGCCGTCGCGGCGATCAAGGGCATCAACGAACTGAACATCGGTCATGCGCTGGTGGCTCATGCGTTGTTCGTCGGGTTCAAGTCGGCTGTTTCCGAGATGAAGGCGCTGATTCTGGCTGCCGCAAAAGCCTAAGCCGAACACAAAACCAAAATGTGGGAGCGGGCTTGCTCGCGAATGCGGAATATCAGTCAACTTATCTGTTGAATGACACACCCCATTCGCGAGCAAGTCGAATCGTCGCACCGCCGCTCCCACATTGGATTGTGGCCTGGCGTTAAAGCTGTGGGGTTTCCTGATTCGGTTTGGTCTTGTCGACCCCCGGCACATGCAGGTTGCCCTCGGCGACCTGATTGCCTTCCAGCTGCGGTTGCGTCACCCACGTCAGGATGTCGTAGTAGCGGCGGATGTTCGCCACGAAGTGAACGGGTTCGCCGCCACGGGCATAGCCGTAACGGGTTTTGCTGAACCACTTCTTCTCAGACAGGCGGGGCAGGATCTTTTTCACGTCCAGCCACTTGTCCGGGTTCAGTCCTTCCTTGGCCGCCAGTTTGCGCGCGTCATCCAGGTGACCGCTGCCAACGTTGTAGGCTGCCAGTGCAAACCATGTGCGATCCGGTTCCTGGATCGACTCATCCAGCTGTTCCTTCATGTAAGCCAGGTACTTGGCGCCGCCCATGATGCTTTGTTTGGGGTCCAGTCGGTTGGATACACCCATGGCCTGCGCGGTGTTCTGGGTCAGCATCATCAGGCCGCGCACGCCGGTCTTCGACGTGACGGCCGGTTGCCATAGCGATTCCTGATAGCCGACCGCGGCCAGCAGGCGCCAATCGACTTTCTCTTTCTTGGCGTACGCCTTGAAGTGCTGTTCGTATTTGGGCAGACGTTGCTGCAAGTGTTGGGCGAAGGTGGTGGCGCCCATATAACCCAGTACATCGACGTGCCCGTAATAGCGGTCTTTCAGGCGCTGCAGGGTGCCGTTTTTCTTCACCTTGTCGAGGTAGTCGTTGATCTCGTTGAGCAAGCTGTTGTCGTCGCCAGCGGCCACTGCCCAGCTCTGGTTGCTGGCATCACCGAGGTCGAAGGCCACTTGTATGTTGGGGAAGTAGACCTGGTTCATCGCGACTTCGTTTGAATCGACCAGGGTCAGATCGATCTGACCTTCATCGACCATCCGCAGCAAGTCGACGACTTCAACGGCGTCGGACTCTTCGTATTCAATGCCGGGAAATTTCTTTTTCAGCTCCGCCAACTGCTCGGCGTGAGTGCTGCCCTTGAGCACCATGATCTTCTTGCCCACCAGATCCTTCGCGTCGGTCGGCCGGGATTGGCCGTTGCGATAGATGATCTGCGGGGTGACTTCGAGATAGGAGTGGGAAAACCGCACCTGCTTTTTACGTGCTTCGCTGCTGACCAGGCCGGCAGCAGCGATCACCGGGCCGTTGGGTTTGCCCACCTGGTTAAACAGGTCGTCGAGGTTGTCGGCGGTTTCGATTTTGAGTTCCACCCCCAGATCGTCGGCGAAGCGCTTCACCAGCTCGTATTCGAAGCCGGTTTCACCGTTGCGATCCTGAAAGTAGGTGGCGGGGCTGTTACGGGTAACCACCCGCAGCACGCCATCCTCCTTTACGCGCTCCAGCGTGTTGGGTTTATCAACACAGCCACTGAGCACCAGGAAGAGTCCGGTTGCGATCAGCCATTTGGCGAACCGCGGACGCAAAGCCGTTGGGGAAAACATCTGCGCAGTATACGCAAAGGACCACGAGCGCCATATCTCGACAGCGAAGGGCTTGTCTGCTAGGCAGCTGAAAACCGCTCCGGAGCCCGCAGGAATGGGCCCGAGCAGCATTTTGTGACAGAAAAAATAACGCTCGGCGCGCGCCTGTTTGAGGTCCGAACACCCGGCCCGACGCCCGGGTGCAGCCGCCCGTACCGTTTCGGGTGATGTCGCGGCCTGTTTAGGCTAGAATGCACGGCCTCAAAGCACACCCCTTCCCGAGGCTGTCCCGAAGATGTTGATCCTGCGCGGCGCTCCTGCCCTTTCTGCCTTTCGCCACAGCAAACTCCTTGAGCAACTGAGCCAGAAAGTCCCGGCTGTCAGCGGCTTGTATGCTGAATTCGCTCACTTCGCCGAAGTTACCGGCGTCCTGACCGGCGACGAACAGCAGGTGCTCGCGCGCCTTCTGAAGTACGGCCCAAGTGTTCCGGTACAAGAGCCAACCGGTCGTCTGTTCCTGGTGTTGCCGCGGTTCGGCACCATCTCGCCATGGTCCAGTAAAGCCAGCGACATCGCTCGCAACTGCGGCCTGACGAAAATCCAGCGTCTTGAACGCGGCATCGCCTTCTACGTCGCCGGCCAGTTCAGCGACGCCGAAGCACAGTTGATTTCCGACACCTTGCACGACCGCATGACGCAGATCGTTCTGGCCAACCTTGAACAAGCCGCCGGCCTGTTCAGCCACGCCGAGCCAAAGCCGCTGACCGCGATCGACGTGTTGGGTGGCGGCCGCGCCGCGCTGGAAAAAGCCAACACCGAGCTGGGCCTGGCCCTGGCCGAAGACGAGATCGACTACCTGGTCAACGCCTTCGTCGGCTTGAAGCGCAACCCGCACGACATCGAATTGATGATGTTTGCCCAGGCGAACTCCGAGCATTGCCGTCACAAGATCTTCAACGCCAGTTGGGATATCGACGGTCAGAGCCAGGAAAAAAGCCTGTTCGGCATGATCAAGAACACCTACGTGATGCACAGCGAAGGCGTTCTGTCGGCTTATAAGGACAACGCTTCGGTGATCGTCGGTAACGTCGCCGGTCGTTTCTTCCCGGACCCTGAAACCCGCCAGTACGGCGCGGTGCAGGAACCGGTGCACATCCTGATGAAAGTCGAAACTCACAACCACCCGACTGCGATTGCCCCGTTCCCGGGCGCGTCCACTGGTTCCGGTGGCGAGATTCGCGACGAAGGCGCAACCGGTCGCGGTGCCAAGCCAAAGGCTGGCCTGACCGGCTTCACCGTGTCCAACCTGCAAATCCCGGGTTTCGAACAGCCGTGGGAAGTGCCGTACGGCAAGCCTGAGCGCATCGTCACTGCGCTGGACATCATGATCGAAGGCCCACTGGGTGGTGCCGCGTTCAACAACGAATTCGGTCGTCCGGCCCTGACCGGTTACTTCCGTACCTTCGAACAGTCGATCACCACCCCGCGTGGCGACGAAGTTCGCGGTTACCACAAGCCAATCATGCTGGCTGGCGGTATGGGTAACATCCGTGCCGAACACGTGCAGAAAGGCGAGATCACCGTTGGCTCCAAGCTGATCGTGCTCGGCGGCCCTGCGATGCTGATCGGTCTGGGCGGCGGCGCCGCTTCCTCCATGGCCACCGGCACCAGCTCGGCGGATCTGGACTTCGCCTCCGTACAGCGCGAAAACCCTGAGATGGAACGTCGCTGCCAGGAAGTCATCGACCGTTGCTGGCAGTTGGGTGAACACAACCCGATCAGCTTCATCCACGACGTCGGCGCAGGCGGTCTGTCCAACGCCTTCCCGGAACTGGTCAACGATGGCAACCGTGGCGGTCGCTTCGAACTGCGTAACATTCCAAACGACGAGCCGGGCATGGCCCCGCACGAAATCTGGAGTAACGAATCCCAGGAACGCTACGTTCTGGCAGTCGGTCCGGCTGACTTCGAACGCTTCCAGGCGATCTGCGAACGCGAGCGTTGCCCGTTCGCCGTCGTCGGCGAAGCCACTGCCGAGCCGCAACTGACCGTCACCGACAGTCACTTCGGCAACAGCCCGGTGGACATGCCACTCGAAGTGCTGCTGGGCAAAGCCCCGCGCATGCACCGTTCGGCCGTTCGTGAAAACGAAATGGGCGACGATTTCGATCCGTCGACCCTGGAGATCGCAGACTGCGTTGAACGCGTCCTGCATCACCCGGCCGTTGCGAGCAAAAGCTTCCTGATCACCATCGGCGACCGCACCATCACCGGCCTCGTGGCCCGTGATCAGATGGTCGGCCCGTGGCAGGTTCCGGTAGCCGACGTTGCCGTCACCGCCACCAGCTTCGACGTTTACACCGGTGAAGCCATGGCCATGGGCGAGCGTACTCCGCTGGCACTGCTGGACGCTCCGGCGTCGGGCCGCATGGCCATCGGCGAAACCCTGACCAACATCGCGGCTTCGCGCATCAACAAGATCTCCGACATCAAACTGTCGGCCAACTGGATGTCCGCTGCCGGTCACCCAGGCGAAGATGCGCGTCTGTACGACACCGTGAAAGCGGTCGGCATGGAATTGTGCCCGGACCTCGGTATCACCATTCCTGTGGGCAAGGACTCCATGTCCATGGCCACGCGCTGGAACGACGAGGGCGTCGACAAGACCGTGACCTCGCCGATGTCCCTGATCGTGACCGGTTTTGCGCCAGTGGCTGACATCCGTCAGACCCTGACGCCGGAACTGCGCATGGACAAGGGCACCACCGACCTGATCCTGATCGATCTGGGCCGTGGCCAAAACCGCATGGGCGCCTCGATCCTGGCCCAGGTTCACGGCAAGCTCGGCTCGCAAGCACCGGATGTCGACGACGCCGAAGACCTCAAAGCCTTCTTCGCCGTGATCCAGGGCCTCAACGCCGACGGTCACCTGCTGGCTTACCACGACCGTTCCGACGGTGGTCTGTTGACCAGCACCGTGGAAATGGCCTTCGCCGGTCATTGCGGTTTGAGCCTGAACCTCGACGGTCTGGCAGAAACCTCTGCCGACATCGCTGCAATCCTGTTCAACGAAGAACTGGGCGCCGTGATCCAGGTTCGCCAGGACGCTACTCCAGACATCCTCGCGCAGTTCAGCGCTGCCGGTTTGGGTGACTGCGTGTCGGTGATCGGTCAGCCGATGAACAACGGCCAGATCAGCATCACCTTCAACGGCGAAACCGTGTTCGAAGGTCAGCGTCGTCTGCTGCAACGTCAGTGGGCCGAAACCAGCTACCAGATCCAGCGTCTGCGTGATAACGCCGACTGCGCCGAACAAGAGTTCGACGTGCTGCTGCAAGAAGACAACCCAGGCCTGAGCGTCAAGCTGAGCTACGACGTCAACCAGGACGTCGCCGCGCCTTACATCAAGAAAGGCATCCGCCCACAGGTTGCCGTGCTGCGTGAGCAGGGCGTCAACGGTCAGGTGGAAATGGCGGCCGCGTTCGACCGCGCCGGTTTCAACGCGATCGACGTGCACATGAGTGACATTCTGGCCGGCCGTGTCGACTTGAACGAGTTCAAAGGTCTGGTCGCTTGCGGCGGTTTCTCCTACGGCGACGTTCTCGGCGCCGGCGAAGGCTGGGCCAAGTCCGCGCTGTTCAACAGCCGTGCTCGCGATGCTTTCCAGGGCTTCTTCGAACGTAACGACAGCTTCACTCTCGGCGTGTGCAACGGTTGCCAGATGATGTCCAACCTGCACGAACTGATCCCGGGCAGCGAGTTCTGGCCGCACTTCGTGCGTAACCGTTCCGAGCAGTTCGAAGCCCGTGTGGCGATGGTTCAGGTCCAGGAATCGAACTCGATCTTCCTGCAAGGCATGGCCGGTTCGCGTATGCCGATCGCTATTGCTCACGGTGAAGGTCATGCCGAGTTCGCCAGCGAAGAAGCGTTGCTGGAAGCTGATCTGTCGGGTTGCGTGGCGATGCGTTTCGTCGACAACCACGGCAAGGTCACCGAAAGCTACCCGGCCAACCCGAACGGCTCGCCGCGCGGGATCACCGGTTTGACCAGCCGCGACGGTCGCGTGACGATCATGATGCCGCACCCGGAGCGTGTGTTCCGCGCGGTGCAGAACTCGTGGCGTTCGGAAGACTGGAACGAAGACGCGCCTTGGATGCGTATGTTCCGTAATGCTCGTGTTTGGGTTAACTAAGAGCGGGTTAACTGAAGGCTATGTATAAGCTTTCCTTTTTTGTTCCGGCCAGTCATGTGGAACAGGTCAAAAGTGCCGTATTCGCCGCTGGTGGCGGACGGATTGGTGCTTACGACCATTGCGCATGGCAAGTGCTCGGCCTTGGCCAGTTTCGTCCATTGGATGGCAGTCAGCCGTTTATTGGTGCAGCGGGGCAGGTCGAGCAGGTTGAGGAATGGAAGGTTGAGCTTGTCGTGGCGGATGAGTTGATTCGTTCTGTGGTGATGGCTCTGAAGCAGAGTCATCCCTACGAGACGCCGGCTTATGAGGTGTGGCGGTTGGAGGATTTTTGATCTGCCTGCCGCTGAAATGAGAAACCCGCTGATGAATATCAGCGGGTTTTTTGTTGCCTGCGATTTGGAGCGAGGCGGCCTGGAAGCCGGCCTGGCTTTTGTTGATCGAGTACATATCCATTTCTGCGGTAACGGCCACTTAGGGTTTCGCCCTTACGGCGACTCACTTTTTTTTCAAACGCCAAAATAAAGTAAGCAAAAAAAGGCTCGCCCCGAGCGTCCGGCCCCTCGCTTAGGCTCGGCGTTCCTTCGTTCCGGTATCCATCCGGGGACACTGCCCTCCGGTCTGCTTCGCGACGACCTACATGCAGCGTGTTCGACTGCGTCGAACGGCGCTGCGCGCCACTCCCCGGATGAACACCTCCACTCAGCCTCCCGATGGGGCGGGTGGATCAAGGTCAAGAGCTGCAGGCGAGCTAACGCTCGGCCTGTTGAGTGGTGAGGAGCGAGACGGGTATGCACTGCTTTGCTTTTTGTGGGAGCGAGCTTGCTCGCGATGCGCCCCAACGCAGGCATTGCCAAGCGAATCTCATCGGCAATGCTGTCTGCCATCGGCCGGATCACGACCTGCAAACTCGCACCCTTACCCGGGCGCTGTATCCAGCGTCCCCTCGCCACATAAATCCCCTCGCCACAGAGGTTGAGTCGCCTGAAAGGTTTGAGCTAGAGCCATCTCCGTGCGAATGCAGGCTGGATAGGGGGAAGACGATGCACCATTACCGTGCAATACTCCGCGACGTTTCATTGGCGAATAATCCTACGTAAGGCAGGTAATGCCCCTCCGTAAACCCGGCTTTTCCCGAGAGTTCTCGCTAAATGTTGTGGTTTATAGAGTGAAATGCCCTGTAGGAAGCTTTTTATACTGCACGCCCCGCTGATCTTGCAGGTTTTGTCCTACAAGACAGGTTTGCCCACGAAGCAGGCCCGGTTTCGCAGAAGCAATGGCCCATCGGTCAGCGCTTCGACACTCGGTGGTCATATCCAATAACAAGATGAGGTGTACCCCTATGCCAGTTGGCAATCACCTGCCCAATGGCGAGACCGCTCAAGGCGGCCCGCTCAAACGCGAACTCGGCGAACGGCATATTCGCTTGATGGCACTCGGTGCCTGTATCGGCGTCGGTCTGTTCCTCGGTTCGGCCAAGGCCATCGAGATGGCCGGTCCGGCAATCATGCTTTCCTACATCATCGGCGGTCTGGCGATCCTGGTGATCATGCGCGCCCTCGGCGAAATGGCGGTGCACAACCCGGTCGCCGGCTCCTTCAGTCGGTATGCTCAAGACTACCTCGGCCCATTGGCGGGCTTCCTGACCGGTTGGAATTACTGGTTCCTGTGGCTGGTGACCTGCGTTGCGGAAATCACCGCGGTGGCGGTGTACATGGGCGTCTGGTTCCCCGATGTGCCGCGCTGGATCTGGGCGCTCGCTGCGTTGATCAGCATGGGCTCGATCAACCTGATCGCGGTGAAAGCCTTCGGTGAGTTCGAGTTCTGGTTCGCCCTGATCAAGATCGTCACCATCATTGCAATGGTGGTTGGCGGGATCGGCGTGATCGCGTTCGGCTTCGGCAACGACGGCGTGGCGCTGGGGGTTTCCAATCTCTGGGCGCACGGCGGCTTCATGCCCAACGGCGTGCAAGGCGTGTTGATGTCCCTGCAAATGGTGATGTTCGCCTACCTCGGCGTCGAGATGATCGGCCTGACCGCCGGTGAAGCGAAGAACCCGCAGAAAACCATTCCCAATGCCATCGGCTCGGTGTTCTGGCGGATTCTGCTGTTCTACGTCGGCGCGCTGTTCGTGATTCTGTCGATCTACCCGTGGAACGAAATCGGCACCCAGGGCAGCCCGTTCGTGATGACCTTCGAGCGTCTGGGCATCAAGACTGCCGCCGGCATCATCAACTTCGTGGTGATCACCGCGGCGCTGTCTTCCTGCAACGGTGGCATCTTCAGCACCGGGCGCATGCTGTACAGCCTGGCGCAGAACGGTCAGGCCCCGGCCGGTTTCGCCAAGACCTCGAACAACGGCGTGCCGCGTCGCGCCTTGCTGCTGTCGATCGGTGCCTTGTTGCTGGGCGTGCTGCTCAACTACCTGGTGCCTGAGAAAGTGTTCGTCTGGGTGACGGCGATTGCCACCTTCGGCGCGATCTGGACCTGGGTGATGATCCTGCTGGCCCAGCTCAAGTTCCGCAAAGGCCTGAGCGCCAGCGAGTGTGCCGGCCTGAAATACAAGATGTGGTTGTACCCGGTCAGCTCGTATCTGGCGCTGGCGTTTTTGGTGCTGGTGGTCGGCCTGATGGCGTACTTCCCGGACACTCGCGTGGCGTTGTATGTGGGCCCGGCGTTCCTGGTCCTGCTGACGGTGTTGTTCTACGTGTTCAAGCTGCAACCGACCAATGTGTCGCAGGGTGCGGTGCGTTCGGCGTCGTAAGGCGTAACGCTTGAAATGAAAAAGCCCCGGTCCATTGGCCGGGGCTTTTGCATTTCAGGCTGTGGCGGTTTGCACTGATCGGTTCAGGCGTTTATTGAAGTCCAGCCACGCGCCCAGCAACGCCATCACCCCGGCACCCACCAACGCTGTGAAAACCTGCATGGCAAACGCATCGTCGGTCAGGGCGTTGAGCATGTCCGCCAAGGGCGCCAACAGCACGCCGAGGCAGAAAACTTCCAGTGAGTAGCGCCCCATGCGACAGCATTGCTGCGCCAGCCAGTTTTGTGTCCAGCCGTTGCCGGGCAAGAGCCTGGCGGTGACATAAGCCAGCGCCAGGAAGTGCAGCAGACGGACCGGCGACAGATCGGTCTTGCTGATCGGGTACAGCAGGTTGCTCAGGCTGGCTGGCATCAGGGCATCGTGTATTTCCGACCACCGCCAGGAGACAGTAATCACGCCGGTCACCACCACGTACACCGCCGCGCTGACAAACAAGGGCTGGCGCAACAGCGGGCGAGTGTCGGGCAACCGTGGCCGCAGCCCGTGAATCGCCGCAAAGCCGCCGAGGATAAACAGCAGTTGCCAGGTGACGGGGTTGAAGTACCACACACCGTCCTTGATGGCCGCAAGGTTCCAGCCAAACCGCGGTGCCAGCAAGTACACCGCCAATGACACCGCCACGACCGCCCACGGCTTGCGCACCAGCAACGGCAGGACCAGTGGCAATCCCGCCAGCAGCACGATGTACAGCGGCAGCGGGTCCATCAGGTTCGGCTTGAAGCGCAGCAGTAACTCATCCGTCAACGCTTGCTGGGGGTTGGTGATGAAGTGATGCAGGCCCATTTCCTCCACCAGATCGCGGGTTTCCACATGGCTGTTGGCGAAGAACACGATGCCCATCAGCATGGCCAGCAGGAAAATATGGACCACGTAGAGCACCCAGGCGCGCCGCAGAATCTTCACGCAGGCGATCAGGTAGCCATCGCGCGCAAGGATTTTGCCGTAGGCCAGAACGGCCGCGTAGCCGGCGAGAAACACGAATATTTCTGCGGCATCGCTGAAACCGACATTGCGCAGGGTGATTTGGCCAAGGGGGTTGTGAGGCACGTGATCCCAAAAAATGAAGATCAGTGCCAGGCCGCGAAAAAAGTCGATTCGGTGGTCGCGCTCAAACGTCATGACGGCGGGCTCGTGAACGGGTGTTGAGAATAAGGAGTAGCCGAAGGCGCCAAAGGTTGCGCGCCGCATATCGGCGGCGCGCAGGGTGGCGTGATTCGCAGGTAATTGCAAAACCGGGATATTACGGGATGTCTCCTGGCGTGAGGAAAGCCTTAACCGCTGGTCTGAAAGGCGGTCAGACCTGTGATTTCTGACAGTAGACAGGTTCAAAGTTTTATGACGTGAAACAGGAGGGTCACCATGAAACTTTTGTGGAAAGGATTTTCCAGCTACACGGTGGTCGGGGTCGCCAACACGCTGATCCACTGGCAAATTTTTTTCCTGCTGAGCGTGGGTGCCGGCCTCAGTCAGGCTGTCAGTAACCTGGCTGCCTTCTGCGTTGCTGCCTCGTTTTCCTTCTACATGAATGCGCTGTACACCTTCGATACCAAGGCGTCGGTCGGCGGTTATCTTCTATTCTTGGGAGCCATGGGGGCGCTGAGTCTGGGCGTCGGCCATGCAGGCGACGTGTGGAGACTTCACGGCCTGCTGACGGTGGCTATCTTTTCGGCATTGAGCCTGGTGCTTGGCTTTCTGTTTTCAAAGTACGTGGTCTTTCGCGAGCGTAACGCATGAAAGTCTCGTTGATCGTTCCGGTATTCAATGAAGAACAGGCGATCAGCCTGTTTTATCAGGCAGTGCGTCGCGAGTTGAGGCTTGACCAGGCCGAGATCGAAATCGTGTTCATCAACGATGGCAGTTCCGACCGGACGGCTGAGGAGGTCAAGGTCTTGGCGCAGGCCGATGAACAGGTCTTGCTGATCAACTTCTCACGCAACTTCGGCAAGGAACCGGCGTTGTTCGCCGGCCTGGAATATGCCACCGGCGATGCGGTGATTCCCATGGATGTCGATTTGCAGGACCCGATCAGCGTCATCCCGCGGCTGATTGGCGAATGGCAAAAAGGCGCGGATGTGGTGCTCGCCAAACGCCGGGATCGCACCGCCGACAGTTACCTGAAACGCCATAGCGCGTCGCTGTTCTACCGTGTGCTGAACCGTATCGCTTACACCCGCATCGAAGAAAACGTCGGGGATTTCCGGCTGATGGATCGCAAGGTGGTCAACGTGATTCGTGCGCTTCCCGAGCACCAGTTGTTCATGAAGGGCGTGCTGTCATGGGCCGGATTCAACACCGTGGTGGTGGAGTACGAGCGAGCTGAGCGAGTGGCGGGCACCAGCAAGTTCAATGGCTGGAAGCTCTGGAACCTGGCGCTGGAAGGCGTGACCTCGTTCAGTACGGTGCCGTTGCGTTTATGGACTTACGTCGGTGGCGGTATTTCGATCTTCGCAGTGCTCTACGCGGTGTACATGGTGCTGGACAAGATTTTCTTCGGCAACAGCGTCCCCGGTTACCCGTCGTTGATGACCGCCATTCTGTTTCTCGGCGGCGTGCAGCTGATCGGCATCGGCATCCTCGGTGAGTACGTCGGCCGCATCTACATCGAAGCCAAGCATCGGCCACGCTATGTGGTGAAAGACGTCGTCGGCGGCAAAGACCGGCTCGGAATTTAGCATGGGCAGGTTCAGCGACTTTTTCAGCAAGGAACTCGGGCGTCGGCAGGTCTGGCTGTTTTTTCTGTTGGCGACCTTTGTGTATGTGGTGCCGCTGATCCTCGCGGACTATCCGTATATCGACGACAACTGGCGATCGTTGTCGGCCGCGGCCGGTTCGGCCTGGGCGGAGCAGGGACGGTTATTCACCGAGCTGTTCTACAACGCACTGACCTTCAGCAATGCCGCGCCGAACATCTTTCCGCTGCCACTGTTGATCGCCTCGCTCGCCATGGCCGCGGCATTGACCAGCCTGACGTTTCATTACTACCCGCAACCGACGATTGCCTGCTGCCTGGTGCCGTTGCCGCTCTGGTACAACCCGTTCTTTCTGCAAAACCTGTCTTATCAATACGACGGGCCCGCCATGGCGTTGAGCGTGGTGGCGGTCATCTATGCGATCACCTTTCGTCATCCCTCGCGCATCGTTCATTGGCTGGTGCCTTCGTTCCTGATTGCGCTGGCGCTGGGGCTCTATCAGGTGAGCTTCAATGTGTTTCTCGGGTTGTGTTGCCTGGAAGTGCTCAGGGGCGCCAATGACAAACTGGCCTGGCCGAAGTGGTGCGAGTTGATCGGCTGGAAAATCGCTCAGGCCTTCCTGGGCTGCCTGATTTACGCCGTCAGTGCTTATCCGTTCACTCAGCAGAATCGCACCCAGCTGCTGAACTGGACCGCGGAGCCGTTGCTGCAACTGCACGTCAACATCGCCAGAGTGCTGGAAAAAGTCGTGCTGCTGTTTCACGGCGGATTTGCCTGGGTGTTCGCCGGGTTGCTGCTGTGTGCCATTGCCGGCGCGGTTCGCCTGGGGCTCAACGTCGTGGCGCGTCAGGACAGCACAGCGAACAAAATGCTGATCGGCCTGATCTGTGTGCTGGCGTTACCGGTCGTGACCTTACTGGTGTCGGGTATGGCGCTGTTTTTCCGGGACTTCAATGAAGGCGCCAGGACCCTGATGGGCTTCGCGGTCCTGTTGGTGCTGTTGTTCTATTTGAGCCATCTGGCGCTGGCACGAATCCACCAGCGGTTGCCGCTGTTGTTGATGGTTCCAATGTTGGCGATGCTTTCGCTGTCGTACGCCTATGGGCGCGTGCTGACCGTGCAGAAAGCCTTCGCGGCCAGCGCGCTATTGAGTCTTGAACACGACATCGCGTCGAATCGACAGCTGCTCGAGGCCAAGCGCATTTACATGTCAGTGACCTATTCCGATCACTGGCTGCGGGGGGCGGCGGGCTCGTTCAAGCAAATGCCGGTGCTGCACTATCTGCTGAATATCGACTTCTTCATGCTGGCCGAGAACCTGCCGAAAGTGGGCATCACGAACGTTGTTGCGGAGAAGGAACGACGTAACGCGACCCGGGTGGGTTATCAGGGTTATCCACCGGTGGTGGAGAACCTGTACTACCGAATTTATCTGCTGGGGGATTACGGTTTTATTGTCATGAAAGAGCCAGCGCCGATTAAGACGCTGCACTGGTGACGGCGGGCGTCAGAACGCATCCATCCGCACGACAATGCAATCCCTGGCCTGGTAAGCGTTGATCTGCGGTACCAGCCGCCGAAAATGCTCCGACTGGCAATGAGCATCCAGCGCCGCCTGATTCGGCCATTGTTCGATGAAGATAAAGTGCCCGGGGTCTTTTTGATCGATGAACAAGTCGTAAGCGATGCAATCAGGTCCCAGTCGAGTCTTCTCGACCAGTTCGGCGTACCACGGGCGAACGGTTTCAATGTGTTCGGGTTTGATGAAATCCTGAGCGATGACTTTCAGCATGGTGTTCTTCCTTGATGTAATGCCAACCTCCCGATGAGGTTGGCGTTCAAACGTTGTTTACGCGGCAGCCAACTCATTCGGCTCAAAACTGTCCGCCCGCGCCATCTGCCACATCCGCGAGTAAAACTCGCCATTCACTTCACCGCTCAGCAATTCCCCCGGTTTCAGGAACACATGCAACTGCGAGAACAGTTTGATCTCGGTCGCCGACATGCGCCGCACCAAATGCTTGGCCGACAATTGCGAAGGATGTTCCAACCCGGCAGCGGCGAGCATTTCGGCAAGGGCCTTGAGCGTGTTGCGGTGGAAGTTGAAGACGCGTTGGGCCTTGTCCGGAACCACCAGTGCGCGTTGGCGCAGGGTGTCCTGGGTGGCGACGCCGGTCGGGCATTTGTTGGTGTGGCAGCTTTGCGACTGGATGCAGCCGATGGCGAACATGAAGCCGCGTGCCGAGTTGGCCCAGTCGGCGCCGATGGCCAGGACGCTGGCAATGTCGAAGGCGCTGACGATCTTGCCGCTGGCGCCGAGTTTGATTTTGTCCCGCAGGTTCAGGCCGACCAGCGTGTTGTGCACGAACAGCAGGCCTTCGCGCATCGGTACACCAATGTGGTCGGTGAACTCCACGGGCGCGGCGCCGGTGCCGCCTTCCTTGCCATCGACCACGATGAAGTCGGGGAGGATGCCGGTTTCCAGCATGGCCTTGGCGATGCCCATGAATTCCCACGGGTGGCCCAGGCAGAACTTGAAACCCACCGGTTTGCCGCCAGACAGTTCGCGCAACTGCTGGATGAAGTGCATCAGTTCGATCGGTGTGGAAAACGCGCTGTGTCGCGACGGCGAGATGCTAAATTTACGCTGTGAGGCGCTATTTTCAAGCACTCAATGTGTAAAAAATGTTAGATTTTTTTAGGTCATCACATTGACAATATAACTTTTGGCTCATCTTGATTTCGATCATCCGCACTTGGGGCGTCTGCGCTTGTGCCGCGAAGCGTTCAGGGTCGAAGCGCCCGTCAGCGGTGCGGCAGCCGAAGTAGCCGCTGCCGAGTTCCCAGGTCAGGTCGCCGCCGTTTTCCCGGTGATAGGCGCTGATGCTGCCTTCGCCGGTGTCGTGGGCGAAGTTGCCGAGTTTCGCCCCCTGGTTCAACGCGCGAATGGCGTTGGCGCTGAGGGAGCCGAAGCTCATGGCCGAGATGTTGAACACGGACGCCGAGTATGGCTGCGTGCACTGCGGGCCGCCGACCGTTACCCGGAAACTGTTCGGGTCGCTCAACGGCGCCGGGCGCATGGAGTGGCCGATGAATTCGAAACCCGACTGATACACATCGATCAACGTGCCGAAGGGTTTGTCGGCGCTTTCGTTCTTGGCCCGTGAATAGACCAGCGAACGCTGGGCCCGGGAGAAGGGCAGGGCGTCGCTGTCGGATTCGAGCAGGTACTGGCGGATTTCCGGGCGAATACCCTCCACCAGATAGCGGATGTTGCCGAGGATCGGGTAGTTACGGCGCACGGCGTGAGGGCTTTGCAGCAGATCGAACAGGCCCACGAGGCTGAGAATGCCGGTGACGACGGTGATCGGCCAGAGCCAGTCGTGCTCCAGGAAGGGCAGACTGGCAAGGGTGAAAATCACACAGACGGCAAAGAAGGCGTAGCGGCTCAGGAGTGACAGGCTCATACGGTTTCCTTGGGTTCGGACTCGGTGGGGCAGTCAGGCATTTTGTGCCTGGAGAAAAATCGAAAACAGCTCTGACTGGGATTTGATCCCCAGTTTGCTGTACATGTGTTTCTTATGGACTTTCACGGTTTCGACAGAGATTTCCAGCTTACGGGCGATTTCTTTACTGGAGCAACCGCTGAGCATCAAGCGCCCGACATCCAGCTCCCGGGCGGTCAGTTGCGCGCCTTTGAGTTGCTGCACCGACGCCTCCAGCTGCACGCGCCAGTCGACTTGCGGCGGTGCCGGCGCGAGGGCCACGACTTCGTTGATTTCGTAGGGCAGGCGCTGGCGCAACAGGCCGAGCACCCAGGGTTGGATCAGCGACAGCAAGGCGATCTGCTGGCCGCTGAAACGTTGCTTGCTGCCCAGTGACAGGCACAGCGTGCGGTCGCCTTCGAGCTGGCAATTGAACTGGATTTCGTCGGCGACCACATTCAGACGAAAGTAGCGCTGGTAATACTCGGTCAGCTCGAAATGCTCCGGTGCCACTTCCGACAGGCGATAGAGCCCGGTGCGCGACTGCTCGCGACAGGCGATGTAGAACGGGTCGAGCAGGTACAAACCGCGCAGGTAATCCTGGAACAACTGATCAGGACTGCCGTCTGCACCGGGGCATTCGGCGAACACTTGCGGGTGCTGATCGGCGCTGAAAAGCAGCGCTACCCAGCTGTCGAAGGTCACGTACTGATCCAGCAACCGTACCAGCTGCGTCCAGAAATTGGGCTTGTCCAGGGCATCGATCAGTTGCCCGACCGAGCGGTGCCACGCGATGTCGTCTAACGAAAGTGTCATGCCTCTACCCCTATCGGGTTACCCCAGCGGCGTGATTTCCCGGCCGGTGGCTTGCTGCGCATACTGGCGCACAGACACCGACCGGGCAATCTTTCTGCCAGCCTGGTCAAGAACAAGGAATACCCATGAAAGTCGAACTCGCCCAGTTGGCGGGCCGTGACAACGACACGGCTTACAACCTCGAACGCGCTCTGAAGGCGATGGCTGCCTGTGCTGCCGATACGCAGTTGATCGTGTTTCCCGAAACTCACCTGATGGGCTTTCCGTCCCTCGAGGCGTTGGCCGAAACCGCCGAACCGCTGGACGGTCCGACCGTCAGCGCAGTGTTGGCTGCGGCCCGTGAACGCAACATCGCCGTGGTGATCGGCATGGCCGAGAACGACAACGGCTGCTTCTACAACACCACGCTGCTGATCACCCCCGAAGGTATCGCGCTGAAATACCGCAAGACGCACCTCTGGGCATCGGATCGCGGTGTGTTCGAGGCCGGCGACCGTTACGCCACGTGTGAGTGGAACGGTGTGCGCGTTGGCCTGTTGATTTGCTACGACATCGAGTTCCCGGAAACCGCCCGGGCCCTGGCGCAATTGGGTGCCGAACTGTTGATCGTCACCAACGGCAACATGGACCCTTACGGCCCGACTCACCGCACCGCGATCATGGCCCGCGCCCAGGAAAACCAGGCGTTTGCGCTAATGGTCAACCGGGTGGTAGAGGGCGATGGCGGGTTGGTGTTTGCGGGCGGCAGTGCGCTGGTGGATCCGCTGGGGACTTTGTTGTTCGAAGCCGGGCGCGAGGAGGGGCAGTTTGCAGTGGAGCTGGACCTGAATCAGCTGACGGCGGCGCGGCAGGATTATCGGTATCTGGATGATCAGCGGCTGCGGTTGCCTGGGGAGATTGTTGAGCATGCTTGTGGATTGCGGGAGCTGATGATTCCTAAAAACTGAAGAAGACCGATCGTTCCCACGCTCTGCGTGGGAATGCATCTACGGACGCTCCGCGTCCGCTTTTGGGACGCGGAGCGTCCCCGGCTGCATTCCCACGCGGAGCGTGGGAACGATCATTGCGCCGAACTCGGCTCTGCCATAAATCTAATAAATTCGGAGTAGTCGCTCATGGCTCGTTTGCAACGCACCCTGTCATTGGGTTCGGTGGTGCTGTTCGGCATCGCCTACATGACGCCGATCATCGTGCTCGGCACCTTTGGCATCCTCGCTCAATCCACCGCCGGCATGGTCCCGGCCGCTTATCTGGCGGCGCTGGTGGCGATGTTTTTCACCGCCATGAGTTACGGCCGAATGGCCTCGGCGTTTCCCGTCGCTGGCTCGGCCTATAGCTATGTCCGCAAGGCGATCAGCCCGAAACTCGGTTTCATCGCCGGTTGGGCCGTGCTGCTCGACTACCTGTTCCTGCCGATGGCGATCTGGCTGATCGGCGCGGCCTACCTCAACTCCGCATTCCCGGCCGTGCCGCAGTGGATCTGGGTGCTAGCCTTCATCGGCATCACCAGTGCGATCAACATCGTCGGTCTGAAACTGGCCAACGGTATCAACGCGTTACTGATGCTGGTGCAGTTCCTGGTGCTGATCGCCTTCGTTGCGCTGTGCGTTCATTACGTCGGTGGCGATGCGAGCACGCCGTTGTGGTCGGTCAAACCGTTCTTCAACGGTGACATGCAGATGCCGCTGATCATGAGCGGTGCAGCCATCGCCTGTTATTCATTCCTCGGGTTTGACGCGGTCAGCACCCTGACCGAAGAAACCCGCGACCCGCGCCGCACCATCCCGCGAGCGATCATGCTGATCACCCTGATCGGCGGGTTGATCTTCGTCGGTGTGTCGTACTTCGTGCAGATCGCGCATCCGTCGTTCCAGTTCGACAGCGTCGACTCGGCGGCCTATGAAATTGCCCGCAACATTGGTGGTGACCTGTTCGTGTCGATCTTCCTGATCGGCTTGATCGTCGGCCAGTTTGCGTCGGGCCTGTCGGCTCAGGCCAGCGGCTCGCGACTGTTGTTCGCCATGGGCCGTGACGGTGTGCTGCCAAAATCGTTTTTCGGCACTTTGCATGAACGCTTTGGCACGCCGGTCAACAGCATCCTGCTGTGCGCCGTGGTCGCGTTGCTGGCACTGAAGCTGGACGTCACCACCTCGACCTCGTTCATCAACTTCGGCGCGTTCCTGGCGTTCAGTCTGGTGAACCTGTCGGTGATCTTTCACTACTGGATCGGCGGTGAAAACAAAGGGCTGCGTGAATTCGTGTTGTTCCTGCTGTTCCCGTTTATCGGTCTGGTGGCGGATTTGTGGCTGATGGTCAGCCTCGATCACCTGGCGATCTATCTGGGCCTGAGCTGGCTGGCGATTGGCGTGGTGTACCTGGCGGTGCTGACCGGTGGCTTCCGTCGCCAGCCGCCGGAGATGGATTTCCAGGAGGCTACGTAGGCGGGAACGGTTTGGATTGGTGAATCGGCAACTGGACCCGAAACGTGGTCCCCACGCCAACTTCACTGCGCACCGTAATATCCCCCCGATGTTTTTTCACGATGCCATAGGACAGGGACAACCCCAGCCCTGTCCCCTGGCCCACCGGTTTGGTGGTGAAGAACGGGTCGAAGATTTTCTGCAGGCAGTCCGGCGCAATGCCGGCGCCGGTGTCTGCGACCTCGATCCATACCGTTTCCGCTTCAAGCCCGGTGCGCAAGGTGATGGTGCCGCGCTCCGGGCCGATGGCCTGAGAGGCGTTGACGATCAGGTTCATGATCACCTGATTGATTTGCGAAGGCAGGCATTCGATGTCGGGCAGGACCTGATATTCCTTGAGCACATCGGCCTTGTACTTGAGTTCGTTGGCGACAATGTTCAAGGTCGATTCGATGCCCTGTTGCAGATTGGCCCACTGCCATTCCTGATTGGAGTCCACCCGGGAGAAGTCCTTCAGGTCTTTGACGATCTGCCCGACCCGGTTGATGCCGTCCTTGGATTCCTTGATCAGCAGTGGAATGTCCTCGCGCAGGAACTCCAGCTCGACCCGTTCGCGCAGTTGGTGCAAACGTTCGACGAGCTCGCTGGAGCCGATTGCCTCTTCCGCATCCCGATAGGCGTCGAGCATTTCCTGCAGCTGTTTGAAGTAGCCATCCAGGGTGCCGAGGTTGGAGGAAATGAAGCCGATGGGGTTGTTGATTTCATGAGCAACGCCAGCCGCGAGTTGCCCCAATGAGGCGAGTTTTTCCGATTGCACCAATTGGGTTTCCAGCTGTTTGCGTTCGTCGATTTCCCGCTGCAACTCAACGCTGGCCTCTGTGAACTGTCGGGTTCGGCGTTCGACCATTTGCCCTAAATGGTCCATCTGCACGCTGGCCCGTTTGGTCATGTCCCATTTGGTCAGCAGGGTGTTGGCCATCTGCTGGACTTCAATATTGTCGAACGGCTTTTTCAGGATCAGCAGCCGGTCATGGGCCTGCAATCGATCGAGCAATTCATCCCAGGAGTAGTCGGAATAGGCGGTGCACACCACCACTTGCAGGCTCGGGTCGGCCTGCCACAAATGTTCGATGGTCTGCGCACCGTCCCAGCCCTCGGGCATGCGCATGTCGACGAAGGCCAGGGCGTAGGGGCGGTTTTCCTGCAAGGCTTCGTTCAGTTTGCCCAGGCCTTCCTGGCCGCCATAGGCCGAATCCAGCTCGAACAGCGCACTGGTTGATTTCACTTCGCTGCCAAACAGCGCGGCCTCCATCTCGTCCAGTTCGACGGTCTGCTCCGGCATGGGCATGAGAATCTTGCGGAAATCCACGTGAATGGACAGGGTGTCATCGATCAGCAGAATGCGTCGGTTCGAAAGCTCGCTCATGCTTCCTCCTTGACGGTTTTCAGCGGGATCTGCAACGTGAACAGCGCGCCCTTGCCCGGTCCGTCGCTATGGGCGGTGAGGTGGCCGTTCATCTCAATGGCGGCCAGGGCGCAGCTGTGCAGGCCGAAGCCGTGTCCTTCCTTGCGGGTAGTAAAACCGTGGGCAAAGATGCGCGTCATGTTTTCCTCGGCGATGCCTTCGCCGTCGTCCTTGACGCTGACTTGCAGGGTCTTGTCTTCGACGATTTTGACCCCCAGGGTCATTTGCCGCGGGCGGTTGCTGAGGTCGGACATGGCGTATTTGGCGTTGCTGATCAGGTTGATCAGGATCAGCAGCAACCGGTGCTTGTCACCCATGACCCGCGGCACATCGCTGTACTCCTTGACCACCGTGACGTGGTGTCGGGTCAGGGCGCCAGAGTTCATGCGCAGGGCGTCTTCCAGCAATTCGCTGATGTGCAGCGGTTCCATCAGGCTGTTGGCGCCCGCGTAGGATTGCTGGGTGGCGACGATGTCCTTGATGTGGTCCACGCTTTTGGTCAGCTGGGCCAGTTCTTCGGTCATGCCTTGTTGTTCCAGGGCTATCGCGTCCACCAGTTGATTCAGGTAACCCGGTAGCAACTTGCCTTTCGCGTCCTCGGTCAGAAAGGTGCCGAGGTCGCCTGGATGTTCGTTGATCAGCTGCATGGCCTTGCCCAGGCCCTGCGCTTTGCTGGCGCGCAGTTTGCGGGTCACCAGGTCGGCCGAAATGTTCACGCTGTTGAGCACGTTGCCGACGTTGTGCAGCACATTGGTGGCGATCTCGGCCATGCCGGCCTGACGCGCGGTGTCGAGCAGTTCGCTCTGGGTATCCTTGAGTTCGCGGGTGCGCTCTTCAACGCGCAGTTCGAGGTCCTCATTGGCGCTTTGCAGGGCTTTGTTGACGCGTTTGATCACGGTGAAACTACGCATCAGGTGAATTGCCAGGTACACCAGCAGCAACACCAGCAGCACCGAAAACAACAGCATGTAGAAGTGATATCGCTGATCGACCGCGTCGGCCCGCTGCTGGTCGGTGTTCAGCAGGTTGGTAATGTCGTCCAGGCGTTGGGCCACGGGAACGGCTTCGATGTTTTCCAGTAACCGATTGACCACGGGTTGTTCGCGCAGGATCAACGCGATGTGGTTGCTCATAATATCGATCGTACTGTGGAACTGTTCAGGTAGACGCTGTTTGTTCACCCCCAGTTTGTTCAGCCCGAGCAGGATGTCGGCGGCCCTGTCATCGGAAGTGACCTGGGCGAATTCCAGGCTGCTGAGCAGCAAGTCATACGTGTCGGTGGCAATGTTCTGAAGTTGTAGTTGGTCCTCATCCACCAACCGGGACAGCTGTTCCTGAATGTCGTCCTCGGCGGTGGGCAGGAACGCCAGTGAGTTGCGCAGCACGGCGTTGTGAGACTTGAACTGCTCCACCAAGCGGGTCTTTTCCTGAATGGCGGTCAGGTACGCATCATGGCTGGCGCGCCAGATGGGCGAGTCGTTGCGGCCATGGTTCGACTCCATGGTGTCGAACCGCTCCCAAAGGGTCGTTATCTCGGTCAGTGGTGAGACCAATGGATCGTAGTTATGACTGATGGCGACCCTGGCCTTGAGGATCTCGGTTTCCCATTGTGCGTTCAGCTGCTTGATCCGGCCGATCAAGTCCCGGGATTCGGTGTAGGTCGTCGTCTGGTTCGAGCTGGATTTGAGGTACAGGAACAGCAGCACTGAAGCCAGCATCAGGGCCACGACGCCGAGCAACGCCAGGTTGCTGCGGTTAGACGTTTTCATAAGGGCTTGCCTCCCCATTCACCGGTCAGGGTCTTGAGGAATTTGATGATCAGCGTCTTGTCGTCGGCAGAGGGAGTACGACCGAGCTGGAACTTGAACATCACATCCACCGCCTCTTCGAGGGTTTTGGCCGAGGCATCGTGAAAGTACGGCGCGGTCACGGCGACGTTGCGCAGGCTCGGGACTTTGAACACGTTGCGGTCCTCTTCGTCTTTGGTGACCAGATAGCGGCCCAGGTCGGCTTCGGTGGGATTGCCCCGAGTCTTGAAGTAGTCGCCCATGACCCCGAACTTCTGGAACATGTTGCCGCCGATGTTGACGCCCTGATGGCAGGCGATGCAGCCGTAGTCCTTGAAGCGTTGGTAACCGTATTTCTCGTCGAGGGTGAGAATGTCGGTATCGCCTTGCAGGTATTGGTCGAAACGCGAGTTGGCGCTGATCAGCGTGCGTTCATAGGTGGCCAGGGCATTCTGCACATTGTTCATGGTCACGCCGTCCGGGTAGGCGTTGGCGAACGAGGTCTGATAAGCCGGATCGGCGCTCAGCATCTGCACCACATGCTCCCAGTTACTGCCCATTTCACTGGGGCTTTGCACCACGCCGTGGATCTGGGTTTCCAGGGTGTCGGCGCGGCCGTTCCAGAATTGCCGGAAGTTCAGGCTGGCGTTGAATACGCTGGGGGTGTTGATCGTCAACGGAAGGCCGGCGAAACCGATAGAAAACGCCTTGTTGTCGGCGCCGCCGTTTTCCAGTCGATGGCAACTGGCGCAGGACAGTGAGCTGTCGACCGACAAGCGCGGTTCATTGAACAACTGACGACCGAGTTCGACCTGCAGCGGATTCTGTTGGGGCACCGCCGGCAGTGGTTTGAGCGCTTCATTCAGCGGCGCGGCACCAGCGCTCAGGCAGAGTCCGAACAACGGCGCCAATAGCAGACGGAGAAAGGAAGGCGACATCTGATAATTCCTTGGCGTAGGGCCTGTGTGTCGTTGCGCATCGTTCACGTGGCTGCGGATGAAGAGGGCTTCACCGACCCCAGATACCGGACGAAGGCGTCCGGCTCCACGGCTTTGCTGAAGTAGTAACCCTGGCCTTCCTCGCATTGATGGGCCTTGAGGAAATCCAGTTGTTCGAGGGTTTCCACCCCTTCGGCAATGATGGTCAGCTTGAGGCTCCGGCCCAGGCTGATGATGGCGCTGACCAGCGCGGCGTCGTTGCTGTCTCTGCTTAAACCGCGAATGAACGACTGGTCGATTTTCAGCACGTCGATGGGAAAGCGCCGCAAGTAGCTCAGGCTGGAATAACCGGTACCGAAGTCATCGATGGCCAGTCGCACGCCCATGACCTTGAGCCGGGTCAGGGCGTTCACCGTGGTTTCGATGTTCTGCATCAACACGCCTTCAGTGATTTCCAGCTCCAGCAAGGCCGGCTCCAGACCTGTTTGTTTGAGTGTCTGTTCGATGCCGTCGACAAAGTCCCGCTGACGGAAATCGATGGCCGACATGTTCACCGACATACAGATCTTCGGCAGCCCCGCGGCCTGCCAGGCGCAGGCTTGTCGGCACGCCTCGGCCAGCACCCATTTGCTCAACGGCACGATCAAACCGCTGTCTTCGGCCACACTGATGAAATCCGTGGGGTAGATCAGACCGTGCCCCGGTTTTTGCCAGCGAATCAGCGCCTCGGCACCGACCACCTGGCCACTGCCCAGGTCCAGTTTTGGCTGGTAATGCAGGACAAATTCGTTGCGTTCCAGTGCCAGGCGAATGCCACTCTCGATGCTTTGCTGATCCCGGGCGCGCTGGTTCATCTCGTCGATGAAAAAACTGAAATCGTTCGGGCCGCTTTCCTTGACGTTGCGCATCGCGGTTTCGGCTTTCTTGATCAGCGCGATGGCATCGAAGCCGTCGTCCGGGTAAATGCTGATGCCCAGGCTGGCGGTCACGCTCAGGTCATGGCCGGCGATGTGCTGGGGCGCGCGGATGGCGTTCAAGAGTTTTTCGGCGATGCCCTTGGTCTGCTGGGGATGGCGGACATCGGCGAGGATCACCACGAATTCATCTGAACCGTAGCGGAACACCGAGTCGGACTCGCGCACTGTCGCCACCAGATTGCGCCCGACCTGTTTAAGCATTTCGTCACCGGCCGGATGACCCAGGGCATTGTTGATGCGCTTGAAGCGATCGAGGCCCAGAAACATCACGGCCAGTTGCTTGTCATGGCGCCGGGACAGGGCCAGGGACTGGTTCAACCGGTCACCGAGCAATGTGCTGTTGGGCAGCTCGGTCAGTACGTCGTACTGCAACAGGTGCGACACCTTGAGCAATTCGTGGACCCGCGCCTCGATGGTTTGCTCCAGGTTCAGGACTTTCGTTGCCGCGTCCTGTGCCATCTGCCATTTCCAGGTCAGGGCACTGGCCATCTGACGGATTTCCAGGCTGTCGAAGGGTTTTTTCAGTACCAGCAACTGGTCGCCGAACTCCAGCCGTTCGGCCATGTCTTCCCAGGTGTAATCGGAATAGGCCGTGCACAACGCGATTTGCAGGTGAGGATCGGCCTTCCACAGTTGTTCGATGGTTTCCAGTCCGTCCCAGCCCGGTGGCATGCGCATGTCGGTGAACGCCATGGCATAGGGGCGACCTTCGGCCCGTGCGCGCGTGACCAGTTCGAGGGCTTCCTGACCCTGGTAGGCCGAGTCGAGCTGGAACGTCAGCCGATCAAGCTGCACGGTGCCGAACAGGGCTTCTTCAGCGCCGGCCAGGGTCTGTTCACATTCAACCTCAGGGCCGAGGATCTTGCGAAAATCCTCATGAATCGAGGGCGTGTCGTCGATGATCAGGATGCGCCGGTTGGTCCGCACGAAAGGCGTTTTCATCCTTTGTCCTCCGTGAAGCGTGGCGGGTTGTCCCGGATCGGCCCGATGTCATGGTTCGGGGGCACAATGCTGCCGGCCTTCAGCAGCTCGGCGGCCTGCTGGCTGCTGACCGCTTTGCTGAAGAAGTAACCCTGGGCGTTCATCGGTGAACCGGTGGCCATCAGCGAGCTGCGTTGTTCCTGGGTTTCGACGCCCTCGGCAATGATGCCGATCCCGACTTCACGGGCGAAGTTGATGATGGCGCGCAGGGTGTTCGCGCTGGCCGGATCGCGGGCGGCGGTGTCGATGAAGGCCTGCGCGAGTTTCAGGTGATTGACCTGGTAGGTCTTGAGGTAGTCGAACGAGGAGTATTCGGTGCCGAAGTCGTCGATGGCGATCTTCACCCCCAGTTCACGCAGGCGCGGCAGCACATCGTTGTGGGTCCATTTGGTCTGGGCCAGCGTCGCTTCGGTGACGTCGAAGCGCAGGTCCCAGGGGCAGAGTTCCCAGCGTGCGGTGGTGCGCAGCACGTCATAGATCAGTTCGGGGCCACTTTTGAGTTGGGCCAGGGACAGCTTGATCGCAATCACCGGCGGCGCCATGCCTTCGTCGCGCCATTGGCGCATTTGCTGGCAGGCTCGATCCAGCACCCAGTGACCGAGTGCGACGATGGTGCCGGTCTTTTCCGCAGCGGGCAGGAACGCCGGGGCTTCCAGTAAACCGCGCTCAGGGTGGTTCCAGCTGACCTGCGCTTCCATGCCGAGGATTTTGCCGCTGCTCAGGTCCACTTCCGGCCAGTAATGCAGTTCGAGTTCCTGGTGTTCGATGGCCGCTCTCAAGTCGCTGGCGATGGTCATGCGTTCGACCACCTCCTGATTGATCTCCTCGGAATGGAAGTGGTACTGGTTGCGGCCCTGTTCCTTGGAGCGATACAGCGCCATATCGGCCTGGGTCAGCAGACCGTCGGCGCTGGTGCTTTCCGGGGTACAGCTACTGATGCCGATACTCACCGAGACCCGCACATCATTGCCGTCCAGGGAGTAGGGCAGTACCAACGTATCGCGGATCTTGGCGGCCAGGGCTGCGGATTGGGTCGGGTCACCGACGTCCAGCTGCAAGATCGCGAACTCGTCACCGCCGAGTCGGGCAACCACATCGTTTTCGCGCACGCAGGCTTTGATCCGACGGGAAACCTCTTGCAGCAACAGGTCGCCCACCGGATGGCCGAGGGTATCGTTGATGCGTTTGAAGTGATCCAGGTCCAGGTAAAACATGGCGAACGGTGCCGCCCCCCGACGCGCAGAGGCGAATGCCTGGTGCAACCGCTCGATCAGCGTTGCACGGTTGGCCAGCCCGGTCAGCCCGTCGGTGCGGGCCAGCAGGGCGATTTTCTCTTCGGCCAGTTTGCGTTCAGTGATGTCGATGATGATGCCTTCGACTTCCAGCAAACGGCCCTCATCGTCGCGCACCGGGATGTAGCGGTTTTCGACCCAGCGCCAGGCTCCTTCGCCAGTGCGCATCCGGAATTCGATGGAAGCGCCCGCTGCATGACGGTCCAGCACCCGGGCCATGGCGGTGTCGACCTTGGTTTGATCATCGGGATGGATCAGTTCCTGGGCCCAGTTGGCCGAGGCGACCAGTTTCGCCGCGACATGACCGTATTTGGTGATGTTGTGCGAGATATACATCAACGGAAACGACGGCTCGCCGCGCAACCGATACAGAATGGTGGGGCTGTTCTGCACGATGATGTTGGCGTCGGACAGCTCTCGGGTGCGTTCTTCGACCGCCTGTTCGAGCAGCGACATCTTCAGTTCTGCGTCTTCGGTCATTTGCCACTTGGCCGTCAGTGCGCTGGCCATCTGGCGGATTTCGATGGCATCGAAGGGCTTTTTCAGAATCAGCAGGCGATCACCCAGTTCCAGGCGTTCGTCGATGTCTTCCCAGGAATAGTCGGAATACGCGGTGCAGAGCGCCACTTGCAGCTTGGGATCGGCCTGCCACAGCCGTTCGATGGTTTCCAGCCCGTCCCAGCCCGGCGGCATGCGCATGTCGATGAAGGCCATCGCATAGGGCATGTCGTTGGCCAGCGCCGTCTCGACCTTGTCCAGGGCTTCGTGGCCCTGAAACGCCGAGTCGAGCACAAAGCTCTGCAGCGATAGCGCCGCAGGAGTGCCGAAAAGGGCATTTTCGGCGCTGATCAGGCTGTCGTCATCGATCGATGGCGGACTGAGGATCTTGGCGAAGTCCGCATGAATCGAGGCCGTGTCGTCGACGATAAGAATCCGTCGGTTGGTCCGTGCCAGCAGCGTTTTTATCGACATACGCCAGTACCGGCAGCAGTTTGATGCGGTGTACTCATAGAAGGGGCTTCCTTTCCCTGATCACCTGGCCGAACGTACAGATTTGGATCCGAGTCAGCTGAGCATAGTCGTCAGTCCAGCACTTCGCGCAACTCAATGAACTGAATCATTTCCGGTGGCGGGCTGAAAATCATCTAGCCTGTAGGTCAGGCTCCGGCAATAGGGGATGTTTGCCTCGGGGCCTGCCACAACGATGTGCCCGTTTCACTTGAGGTGACGCCATGGAAGAGCAACTCCCCACGACTTTGAACGATAAACCCAAGGTGCTGCTGGTCGATGACGAGGAGTCAATCCTCAACAGCCTGCGTCGCCTGTTACGCGGCCAGCCCTACGAGTTGCTGTTGGCCACCAGCGGTGCCCAGGCGCTGGAGGTCATGGAGCAACACTCCATTGACCTGGTGATGACCGACGCACGCATGCCCAATATGGACGGCGCCACGCTGCTGGCCCGCATCCATCAGCTTTACCCCACGACCACCCGGATTCTGCTCACCGGCTACGCGGACATGCCGACGATCATCAAAGCCATCAACGAAGGCAAGATTCACCGCTACATCAGCAAACCCTGGAACGACGAGGAAATGCTCCTGACCTTGCGCCAGGCCCTGGCTCATCAATATTCCGAGCGTGAACGCCAGCGCCTGGAGCAGTTGACCCGGTTGCAGAACGACCAGTTGAAGTCGCTCAACATCACCCTGGAAAAACACGTCGCCGCCCGCACTGCCGAACTCCAGCAGACCGCCGACATGCTCGACCTGGCCTACGAAGAGCTCAAGCACAGTTATGTCACCGGCACCGAGGTGTTCTCGTTGCTGGCCAACCTGCGCTTGCCCCCGGCCAAACAGACCAACCGCCAGATCATTGAACTGGTGCGGGTCTACTGCAAACTTCACGGCCTGGACGAGGGCACCAGTCGCGACCTGACCATGGCCGCGGCGCTCTACAACATCGGCAAGCTGAGCTGGACCGACAGCATGATGACCGCGCCCGCGGACCTGCTGCATCACAGCGATCGGGAGCGCTATCGCGGTTATCCCAAGCAGAGCGAATCGCTATTGATGACGCTCGAGCCGATGAAGGACGCCGCCCGTCTGATTCTTCATCATCAGGAGCGCTGGGATGGCAGTGGCTTCCCCGACCGGCTCAAGGGCGAGGCGATTCCGTTCGGTTCGCGGCTGTTGAAACTGGCGGTGGATTTCATCGAGTTGCAGCGCGGGCTGATCCTCGAGCGGCTGATGAACAGTGATGAAGCGCTGGTCTACATCCGCAGCTATGCCGGGCGACTCTACGATCCCGAGTTGGTGGAGGATTTCATCCAGGTGTGTGCCGCGTACTTGAACGACATCTCACTGGTCGATCCGTCGATCAAGGTGCTGACCACACGGGAAGTGACGGCGGGCATGATCCTGGCGCGCAACCTTAATGCCGACAACGGCATGCTGTTGCTCAATGCCGGCAAGGTGTTGAACGGGCCGCTGGTGGAGAAGTTGATCGCCTTCGAGGCCATGGAAGGCGCGAAATACAGCATTTTCGTGAAGGTGCCGGAGGAAGAGGAGACCGCGCTGCTGGAACGCGCCACGACATAGACGCGGGTGCAGGATGTGGTTTTTCGGGGGTGACGAAGCAGCGGTGGCCATGTGATCCTTGCGCCTTTTCCCCAAGGCCAATCACGATCCATGACGCTTTCATCCGCTGCTTCGCCCCGTCTCATCCGCATCGCCGCTGCCCTGTTGATCGGCCCGGACGGTCGCACGCTGTTGGTCCGCAAGCGCGGCACCGAAGCGTTCATGCAGCCGGGGGGCAAGATCGAAGCCCATGAGCAACCGGTCCACGCGCTGGCCCGTGAACTGGAAGAAGAATTGGGCCTGGTCATCGATCCGGCACACGCCACTTATCTTGGGCAATTCTCGGCACCGGCCGCCAATGAGCCGGGTTTTATCGTCCAGGCCGAACTCTTTCAGTTGACCATCGATTCAGACGTATCGCCTGCGGCGGAGATCGAAGAGGTACGCTGGATCGACCCAGCCACTGACGGCAATGTCACGCTGGCGCCATTGACACGGGACCTGATCCTGCCGTTTTATCGTGCCTTGTTAACCGAAACTGCCTGATTATTCCCGGACAAAGGATTGCCCATGATCCCACTTCAAGACTTGCTGATTTTTGCCGCTGCCGCATTGCTGATGGTACTGACGCCGGGGCCGAACATGATTTACCTGATCTCCCGTTCGATCTGCCAGGGGCGCAAGGCCGGTGTGACCTCGTTGCTCGGTGTGGTCGCGGGGTTTTTCGTGCACCTGTTCGCGGCCGCTGCCGGTTTGACCGCGGTGTTTCTGGCGGTGCCGATGGCTTACGAAGTGCTGAAGTGGGCCGGTGCGCTGTACCTGATGTGGTTGGCCTGGCAAGCCGTCAAACCGGGAGCGCGTTCACCGTTCGAAGCGCAGCAGTTGCCGCCGGACTCGTCGCGCAAACTGATCACCATGGGCTTTCTGACCAGCGCCCTGAACCCGAAAATCGCTGTGTTTTATTTGTCGGTATTTCCGCAATTCATCACGCCTGAGCATGGCTCGGTGTTCACTCAAAGCATCACGCTGGGGTTAACCCAGATCGGCGTCAGTTTCAGCGTCAATCTGCTGATCGCGCTGTTCGCCGCGGGCATCGCCTCCTGGTTCGTCAACAACCCGTCCTGGCTGGCGGTGCAGCGCTATTTCATGGGGTTCGTGCTGTCGGCGCTGGCGGTGCGACTGATGCTGGAACAACGACGGATGACTTGAACATGTGGATTGAACGGCTTGATGCCAGTCATGCCCTGGATTATCGGGCGCTGATGCTCGAAGCCTATGACCTGCATCCCCAGGCGTTTACCTCCAGCGTGCGCGAACGCGCCGTGATGCCGCTGAGTTGGTGGGAATCACGCCTGAGCAGCAAGCTGGACGTGGTGTTTGGCGCGTTCGAAGACGGTGAGTTGGCGGGCATCGTCGGCCTGGCCTTCGAACCTCGGGAAAAGGCCCGGCACAAGGCGACCTTGTTTGGCATGTACGTGTCGGGCAAGGTCCGGCAACGCGGGTTCGGTTATCACCTGGTGCAGGCCGCCCTGGCTGAAGCGCAGGACCATAAAGGTCTGAGGTTGATCCAGTTGACCGTCACCGCCGGCAATGACGCCGCGTTCAACCTGTACCAGCGTTGCGGCTTCATCCAGTTTGGTCTTGAGCCGCTGGCGGTGCGGGTGGGCGAAGACTACTTCGACAAGATCCATATGTGGCACGAGCTCTAAATCCACCACAATCCCTGTGGGAGCGAGCCTGCTCGCGATAGCGGTGTGTCAGTCCATACAAATGTTGAATGTCAGACCGCCATCGCGAGCAGGCTCGCTCCCACAGGGGTATGTGGTGTGTCAGCGAACGGCGCTGACGCCGTCGAGTGTCGAGAACGACGTGTCCTTGGCCGTCAGCAAGAAATCGCGCATGTACGGTGCATCCAGCATGTCGGCGCGAATCCCGGCGTACAGCGTCGCAAACAAACCTTTCTCGCCCAGCCGCTTGGCCTTCACATAACCCCGTGAGCTGTATTCATGCAGCGCCCAATGGGGCATGCCGCACACACCGCGGCCGCTGGCGACTAATTGCATCATCATCACCGTCAGTTCCGACGTGCGCACCTGCGCCGGTTCAATATCGGCCGGTTCCAGGAAACGGGTGAAGATGTCCAGCCGATCACGTTCCACCGGGTAGGTGATCAGCGTTTCGGTGAGCAAATCTTCCGGGACGATGTAGGCCTTGCTCGCCAAGCGGTGCTGGTTGGCCACCGCGAGCATCGCTTCATAGGTGAACAACGGCACGTAAGTGATCCCGGCCAGTTCCAGCGGGTCGGAGGTCACCACCAAATCCAGATCGCCACGGGCCAGCGCCGGCAGCGGGGCGAAGGAGAACCCTGAGGCCAGGTCCAGTTCGACTTCCGGCCAGGCATCGCGGAACTGGTCGATGGTCGGCATCAGCCACTGAAAGCAACTGTGACACTCGATCGCCATGTGCAAACGCCCGGCAGTGCCACCGGCCAGCCGCGCGATATCGCGCTCGGCGCCGCGCAGCAATGGCAGGGTGGCGTCAGCCAGTTGCAGCAGACGCAAACCGGCACTGGTGAAGCGCACTGGTTTGGTCTTGCGCACGAACAACGGCATGCCCATGCGCTCCTCCAGTTCCTTGAACTGGTGGGACAAGGCCGACTGTGTCAGGTGCAAGCGGTCGGCGGCATCGACCAGGCTGTCGGCTTCGCGCAAGGCGTGCAGGGTCTTCAGGTGACGGATTTCAAGCACCGGGGGCTCCATGAGGAAAACTTGTGATCAACACGAAAAGGTTGAGTTTGTCTCATGTTGGGTTAGCTGTCGACAATAGCGCCATCTTTTACAGGGAGAAATTCACCATGGCTCTGGCCCATACACTTGGTTTCCCACGCATCGGCGCGGACCGCGAACTGAAAAAAGCCCTCGAATCCTACTGGAAGGGCGATCTGGATCAGGACGCGCTGAAAAGCGTCGGCCGCCAATTGCGCGCCACCCACTGGCAATTGCAGAAAGACGCCGGCATCGACCTGCTGCCCGTGGGCGACTTCGCCTGGTACGACCAGGTCCTGACCCATTCCTTGACCTTCGGTGTGATCCCCGAGCGTTTCGACAACGCCAAGGACTCGCGCGGCCTGCCGACCCTCGACACCCTGTTCGCCATGGCCCGTGGCGCCACGGCTGCCTGCTGCGGCGGCGAACACAGCAAAGCGCAATACGCCCAGGAACTGACCAAGTGGTTCGACACCAACTACCACTACCTGGTCCCGGAATTCAGCGCTGACCAGCAGTTCAAGCTGAGCTGGGAACAGTTGTTCGACGAAGTCGACGAGGCGAAGGCCCTCGGCCACAACGTCAAACCGGTGATCATCGGCCCACTGACTTACCTGTGGCTGGGCAAAGCCAAAGGCAACGACTTCGACAAACTCGACCTATTGGAACGCCTGCTGCCGATCTATGGTGAAATCCTCGGCCGCCTCGCCGCTCAAGGCGTGGAGTGGGTGCAGATCGACGAACCGATCCTGACCCTCGACCTGCCACAAGCCTGGAAAAACGCTTTCGAGCGTGCTTATCACATCCTTCAATACTCGCCGCTGAAAAAACTGGTGGCGACCTACTTCAGCGGTCTGGAAGACAACCTCGGCCTGGCGGTCAGCCTGCCGGTGCAAGGCTTGCACATCGACGCCGTGCGCGCCCCGGATCAACTCGGCCAGGTGCTGGACCGTCTGCCGACCTACAAGATTCTCTCGGTGGGCCTGGTCAACGGTCGCAACGTCTGGCGCTGCGAACTGGAGCAAGTGCTGGCGCAACTGCAGCCGGCCCAGGAACGCTTCGGCGACAACCTGTGGGTCAGCAGTTCGTGCTCGCTGCTGCACAGCCCGGTGGATCTGGATCGCGAAGACAAACTCGACCCGGAACTGAAAAGCTGGCTGGCGTTTGCCGTGCAGAAGTGCGGCGAAATCGCCGTGCTGCGCGATGCCCTGAACGATCCGCAATCGCCCAAGGTGCAAGCCGCCCTCGCCGAGAGCCGTGCGATTCAGGCCAGTCGCGCCGAGTCGCCGCGTATCCACAAAGCCGAAGTGCAGGCGCGCATCAACGCCATCGGGGCGGCGGACAGCCAACGCCACTCGCCGTTTGCCAAACGCATCGAGCAGCAGCGTGCGCGGTTGAAACTGCCGGCATTCCCGACCACCACCATCGGTTCGTTCCCGCAGACCGGTTCGATTCGTCTGGCACGCCAGGCCTTCAAGCAAGGCAAACTGTCGGCCAACGACTACACCGACGCCATGCACAGCGAAATCCGCCATGCCGTGCAAGTCCAGGAACGCCTGGGCCTGGACGTGCTGGTTCACGGTGAAGCTGAACGCAACGACATGGTCGAGTACTTCGCCGAGCAACTGGACGGCTACCTGTTCACCCGTTTCGGCTGGGTGCAGAGCTACGGTTCGCGCTGCGTGAAGCCGGCGATCATCTACGGTGACCTGAGCCGCCCGAACGCCATGACCGTCGACTGGATCACCTATGCCCAGAGCCTGACCGACAAGGTCATGAAAGGCATGCTCACCGGACCCGTGACCATGCTGATGTGGTCGTTCCCGCGCGAAGACGTTTCGCGCAAAATCCAGGCGCAGCAGTTGGCCCTGGCCCTGCGTGACGAGGTGATGGACCTGGAAAGCGCCGGCATCAAGATCGTGCAGATCGACGAAGCCGCCTTCCGCGAAGGCTTGCCGCTGCGCCGGGCGCAATGGCAGGAATACCTCGACTGGGCGGTGGAAGCTTTCCGCTTGAGCGCCTCCGGTGTGCGTGATGAAACCCAGATCCACACCCACATGTGCTACAGCGAATTCAACGATGTGATCCAGTCCATCGCGGCCATGGACGCCGATGTGATCACCATCGAAACCTCGCGTTCGGACATGGAATTGCTGGAAGCTTTTGAAGCGTTCGACTACCCGAACGACATCGGCCCGGGCGTCTACGACATCCACTCGCCACGGGTGCCGGACACGGCCGAAATGGTCAAGTTGATGAGCAAAGCGGTGAAGCGTATTCCAGCCGAGCGGTTGTGGGTCAATCCGGATTGCGGGTTGAAGACCCGGGCGTGGCCGGAGACTGAGGCGGCGTTGGTCAACATGGTGGCGGCGGCGCGGCAATTGCGGAGTCAGTTGGCTTAAAGTCCTGCGGCGCTCATTCTGGCGCCTTCGCGAGCAGGCTCGCTCCCACATTGGATTTATGTCGATCAGAGATGTTGTGTACGACATCAATCCTGTGGGAGCGAGCCTGCTCGCGAAGAACGATAACGCGGTCCTGAAAATGACCGTTCAGCACTCTTCATCAAACTGTCACGTAACTGTGGCAGCGCGCTTGAACAAACTTCATCAGACTCGCGCTCTACTGGAGTTCTGCGTTTCGGTGTTTTTCATGCGTGCACGATTTTTTTCCACAGCGGTTTTCCTGGCCGCGCTGTTGTTCGGCCTGCCGTCCTTGGCGGCGTCTCGTTGCGATATCAATGTTCCGACCGAACGGGTCGATCTGGCACAGGTGAGCCTGGCGTACCAGAGCATCGGCCGTGCGTCGGACCCTGCGTTGTTGCTGGTGATGGGCCTGGGCGGGCAGTTGATTCACTGGCCGGACGAGGTGGTGGTCGCGCTGTGTCAGCAAGGCTTTCGGGTGATTCGCTATGACAATCGCGATGTCGGGCTCTCGACCTGGCGGCAAGCGCCCGTCGATGCCAACCTGACCTTTGAAGTGCTGCGTTACAAACTCGGTTTGCCGGTGTCGGCGCCGTACACCCTGACCGATATGGCAGACGATGCTTTTGGCTTGATGGATGCGTTGCACGTCGAGCAATTCCACGTGCTGGGCGCGAGCATGGGCGGGATGATTGCCCAGCACATGGCGGCGATGGCGCCGCAACGGGTCGAGAGCCTGACCCTGATCATGACCAGTTCCGGGGCCGAAGGCTTGCCGGCGCCGAGTGCGGCGTTGGTGCAACTGTTGTCGCGCCGTGGGGCGCCCAATCGCGAAGTGGCGCTGGAACAACAGGCCGACCTGCTGGCGGCGCTGGGCAGCCCGACGGTGAGCGATGATCGGCAGGTATTGCTGCATCAGGCGGCGCTGTCTTATGACCGGGCGTTCAATCCCGAGGGCGTGAAGCGCCAGATCATGGCGATCCTCGCCGAGCGCAGTCGTGTGGCATTGCTCAATCAACTGCGCGTTCCGACGCTGGTGGTTCACGGCACTGCTGATCCGCTGTTGCCGGTGATGCACGGTGTACACCTGGCGGCGCATATCCGCGGCAGCCAGTTGAAGCTGATTCCGGGGTTGGCCCATCGTTTCCAGGAGGCGTTCAAGGCGCCGTTGCTGGCGGCGGTGTTGCCATACTTGCAGGCTCACCGCGAAGACACCTCGCATTGGGCGCAGATTGATCCGGTGGCAACCCCCAACCTTCTCTAACCCACAGGGGGAGTGGAACGGCTGCCACCTCGGCCTCGTCGGGTGTATGGTTCGAGCTTTCCGGCGCGTTCCAGTCTGCGAGGTGTGTGATGAGTACCCCCCTGAAAATCGATTTCGTCAGCGACGTGTCCTGCCCCTGGTGCGTCGTCGGCCTCTACGGCCTGACCCGGGCCCTGGATTTGCTGGGCGACGAGGTGCAGGCCGAGATCCGTTTCCAGCCGTTCGAACTGAACCCGAAGATGGGGCCTGAAGGGCAGAACATCACCGAACACATCACCGAGAAGTACGGCTCGACGCCTGAGCAATCCCAGAAAAATCGCGAGATGATCCGCGCGCGCGGCGCCGAGGTCGGGTTTGCGTTTCGCACGGACGGCAACAGTCGCATCTACAACACCTTCGATGCCCACCGCTTGCTGTTCTGGGCGGGACTGGAAGGGTTGCAGTTCAATCTGAAAGAGGCGCTGTTCAAGGCGTATTTCACCGAGGGCGGCAATCCGTCCGACCATGGGCAGTTGGCGCAGATCGCCGAAAGCGTGGGGCTGGATCGGTCGCGAGCCGAGGCGATACTGGCGTCGGATGAGTTCGCCAAAGAAGTTCGTGAAGAGGAGCAGTTGTGGCTGTCGCGAGGCGTCAGTTCGGTGCCGACGGTGGTATTCAACGGACAATACGCCGTCACTGGCGGTCAGCCGGTGGAAACGTTTGTCGGGGCGATTCGGCAGATCATGAGTGAAGCGAAGGGCGGGACGGTTAACGGCTGAGGTTCTGTGGCGATTCTCTAGATCGACCCCTCTCCCCAGAGGGGCGAGGGGACTGACCGAGTTGTACTTGGAGCTACATCGACCTGAAATACCGAGTCGAGCTCAGGTTTGAAAGCACAATGATCGGCTCCCTTTCCCCCTCTCCCCCGTGGGGAGAGGGCTGGGGTGAGGGGTGGTTCTACAACCGATCACATCAGTCAGCCGTGGAAACGAACCCATACTGTGACCAGCACAGTCGCCGCCATCAACCAAGCCACCGCCGCCACAGCGAGCGAAGCCTCCAGCCGCATCCGGTCCACCATCACATACAACGTCGCCAGGTAGATGAAGTAAGGAATGATCGACCACATCCCAAACACGATGGTGGTCTTCAAATCCTCCAGCGAACGACCCTTGCCGACGATGTAATGAGCAATCAGCGCAAAGGTCGGAAACAGCGGCACCAATCCGGCGATGTAATAGTTTTTGGTCTTGGCCAGGGCGGCGAGAATCACCACCACGGCCGCGCCCAGGGTTGCTTTGAAGATCAGGTCCATCAGTGGCTCAGCCCGTACTTCTTCACTTTGTCGAACAGCGTGGTTTTGGCCATCCCGAGTTCCAGGCTGGCCTGGGTCAGGTTGCCGCCGCTGCGCTGCAACGCGTCGTTCAGCAGGTTGCGTTCAAAAGCTTCTACCGCTTCGGCGAAGGCCAGGCCCTGATTGCTGCCGCTGGCGCCGGATTTCTTGAAGGCCGGCAGACCGAGGGCAAAGCGCTCGGCGACGTTGCGCAGTTCGCGCACGTTGCCCGGCCAGTCGTGGCTCATCAGGTTCGACAGGGTCTGGTTGTCCAGGTCCGGCACGGCACGATCGAAGCGCAGGGACGACTGCTGCAGAAAGTGTTCGAACAGTTGCAGGATGTCTTCGCGGCGCTCACGCAGCGGCGGTAATTCAAGGGTCACCACGTTCAAGCGGTAATACAGGTCGCTGCGAAACTCGCCAGCCTTGCTCGACTCATCCAGATCGGACTTGGTCGCCGCGATCACCCGGCAATCCACCGCCACGCTCTGGTTCGACCCGAGGCGTTCCAGGGTGCGTTCCTGCAACACCCGCAGCAGTTTGATTTGCAGCGGCAGTGGCATGCTTTCCACTTCGTCGAGGAACAGCGTGCCGCCGTCGGCGTGTTCGATCTTGCCGATCCGCCGCTTGCCGGCGCCGGTGAAGGCGTTGGCTTCATGGCCGAAAATTTCGCTTTCGAACAGGTTCTCCGGCAGGCCACCGCAGTTCAGCGCGACGAACTGCTTGGTGTGCCGTCGACTGAAGTCGTGCAGGCAACGCGCAACCAGCTCTTTACCGGTGCCGGTCTCGCCTTCGATCAGTACGTTGGCCGAGGTATCGGCAACGTTGGCGATCAATTCCCGCAGGTTCTGCATGGCGGGTGAGCGACCGATGATCCGGCCTTCGAGGGAGTCCCGTTCCGCCAGTTGCCGACGCAACGAAGAGACTTCCCGCGCAAGGCTGCGTTGCTCCAGCGCACGGCGCGCCACGTCGACCAGACGTTCGGGGGAGAAGGGTTTCTCCATGAAGTCATAGGCGCCTTTCTGCATCGCGCCGACAGCCATGGAAATGTCGCCGTGACCGGTGATCAGTACCACTGGCAGGCTGCGATCGCGGGCCTTGAGTCGGGTCAGCAATTCCAGGCCATCGATACCCGGCAGGCGGATGTCGCTGATGACGATGCCGGCGAAGTTGTCGCCGACCCGCTCCAGCGCTTCTTCGGCGCTACCGACGCCCACGCAGGGAATGTCTTCCAGGGTCAGCGCCTGTTGGCAGCCGAGCAGCACATGGGGGTCGTCTTCGACGATCAGCACACTAAGGTCGTTGTTCATATTGGCTCGGCGTGAGTGGGGCTTACCAACGGTAAACTGAGGACGAAGGTGGTACCACCGCTGGCCGGGTGCTCGACACCCAGGTGCCCGCCGGTGGCGGCGGCCAGGCTGGCGGAAAGGGTCAGGCCGAGGCCCAGGCCTTGTTCGCCGGGCTTGGTGGTGAAGAACGGTTCGAACAGATGTTTGCGTGCTTCGGCGTCGATGCCATGGCCGTTGTCGCGTACGCGAAGGCGATATTTGCCATCGAACTCTTCACCTTCGAGCCACAGTTCTGGCATTGGTTGTGCCTGCATGGCGTCGAGGGCGTTGCCGATCAAGTTGACCAGAATCTGCTCCAGGCGGGTCTGGTCGATCTGCACCTGCAGATCGGCGAAGTCTCGGTGCAGCTGCAGATGAGCGCTTTCCACGCGACCACCGAGCAGTTGCAAGGCTGCATCCACCGCTTTGCCGAGGCTGGCCTGACCTTTGTCATCGCCGCGGCGAGCGAACGAACGCAGGCTGGCGGTGATCCGGCCCATGCGGTCGATCAGTTCGTTGATGGTTTTGAGGTTGGTGCTGGCAACGTCCAGTTGACCGCGTTCCAGAAACCGCACGGTGTTGCCGGACAAGGTTCGCAGCGCCGCCAGTGGCTGGTTCAATTCGTGGGCGATGCTAGTGGACATCTGGCCGATGGCCGCGAGTTTACCCGCCTGCACCAGTTCATCCTGGGCGCGGCGTAGCGTCTCTTCGGCCAGACGCCGTTCGCGGATCTGGCCCTTGAGCCGTTCGTTGCTGGCGCGCAGATCAGTGGTGCGTTCGGTAATCCGACGCTCCAGTTGATTGTTGGCTTCCTGCAAGGCTTCCCGGGCGGCGAGGCGGGTGGCAATGACCTTGCGCCGCTCGTTCCAGGCGATCAGCAGGAACGCCACCAGGGCAAACGCCACCGCCACCAGAATCCCCTGACTGATCGCTTCGCGGCGCAAATCCTGCAGGGGGGTGAGCAGGGTGAAATTCCACGGGGTATCGCTCAATGGCCGGGTTTGCGACAGGTAGCTGATGTCCTCTTCATCTGATTCCACTTCGCTGTTGGCGGGGAAGGTGAGTTTTTCCTCGCCTTCGGCCAGTTTTTCCCGGGCCAGCGGTTGCAGTTCGTTCAGCGGGAACCAGTAGTACTGAAGGCTGCGGGCCAGCTTTTCTTTCGTTTCGTCGCTCAACGGAACAACCGATTTCAGGCGCCGTGCCGGATCGCTGGAAAGAATGATGATGCCGTTTTCATCGCTGACGAAAGCTTCCAGCCGCGCGCGCTGCCAGCGTTCTTCCATGGCTTCGAGTCGGACCTTGACCACCGCGACGCCGATGATCTTGCCGTGTTCTTCCAGGCCATGAGCCAGGTAGTAACCGGGTTCGCCGCTGGTGCTGCCGATGCCATAGAAACGCCCCGGCTGACCGCGAACGGCATTCTGGAAATAGGCGCGGAAGGACAGGTCTTCGCCCAGGTAGCTGTCGACATCGCGCCAGTTACTGGTGGCCATGACGCGGCCGGTGGTGTCCATCACATAGATAGCCCGACTGCGGCTGCGCCGGTTCAGGCCTTCGAGGTATTCATTGACCGTCTGCCGGTGTTCCGGCGACGGGTCGGCCAACAGCTTCGAAACACTGGATTCGAGTTCCAGCAGGCTGGGCAGGTAGGTGTACTTGCTGATCTCGCTCTCGACAGCGCGGGCGTGCAGTTCCAGCTGACGCTGGCCGTTCTCGCTGAGGCTGCGGATCCCGTAGTGTTCACTGACCCAGAAGCCGAGGTAGCCCAATCCGATCATCAGGGCGATGACCAGCGGCGGCAGGAACAGATGGCGAATCAGACGGGGTTTCACGGCGAGTGATGGCGGCGCGGCGCGATAGAGATTGGGGTCGCATTTCATCACAGATGCCTTGGGTCAACCACCTGCATTCCCCGACAATTGCTGTCGGGGAATGCAGCGGGTTTTAGTGCTGCAGAATCTTGGCGAGGAAATGCTGCGTACGCTCGGCGCGGGCGTTGATGTCGCCGAAGAACTCCTCTTTCTTGCAGTCTTCGATGATCTTGCCCTGGTCCATGAAGATCACCCGGTCCGCCACTTTACGGGCGAAGCCCATTTCGTGGGTCACGCACATCATGGTCATGCCTTCGTGGGCCAGTTGCACCATCACGTCGAGTACTTCGTTGACCATTTCAGGGTCAAGCGCCGAGGTTGGTTCGTCGAACAGCATGACGATCGGGTCCATCGCCAGCGCACGGGCAATCGCCACACGCTGTTGCTGACCACCGGAGAGCTGGCCCGGGTGCTTGTGAGCGTGTGCCGAGAGACCGACGCGCTCCAGCAGTTGCAGGCCTTTCTTGGTGGCTTCTTCCTTGCTGCGGCCCAACACCTTGATCTGCGCGATGGTCAGGTTTTCGGTGATGGTCAGGTGCGGGAACAGTTCGAAATGCTGGAACACCATGCCAACGCGTGAACGCAGTTTCGGCAGGTTGGTCTTCGGGTCGGCGATGGACGTGCCATCGACCACTACGTCGCCTTTCTGGAAGGGTTCCAGGGCATTGACGCATTTGATCAGGGTGGATTTGCCGGAACCGGACGGCCCGCACACCACAATCACTTCGCCTTTTTTGACCTCGGTGCTGCAGTCAGTCAGTACCTGGAAGTCGCCATACCACTTGTTGACATTCTTGATAGAGATCATACGGCAAACCTTTTTTGCAGACGCTTGACCAGCAGCGAGGCGGCAAAGCTGATTGTGAAGTACGTGAGACCTGCAAAGATCAGGAACTCGTTGGAGCGACCGATGATGTCGCCACTGGCACGCGAGGCATTGAGGAAGTCCACCAGACCGACCGCGTAGACCAGCGAGGTGTCCTGAAACAGGATGATGCTCTGTTGCAGCAGCAGCGGGGTCATTTTGCGGAACGCTTGCGGCAGGATGATCAAACGCATCATCTGGCCATACGTCATGCCCAAGGCTTGGGATGCACCCATCTGGCCCTTGGAAATCGACTGCACACCGGCCCGGACGATTTCGCAGAAGTACGCCGCTTCGAACATCATGAACGCCACGATGCACGAGGCAAACGCGCCGATCGGGGTGTCTTCGCCGGTGATCCAGCGCAGTACGAACGGCACCGCCAGGTAGAACCAGGTGATGACCAGCAGCAGCGGAATCGAGCGGAAGTAGTTAACGTAGGCGCCGGCAATGTTCGACAGCAGTTTGCTGTGGGACAGGCGCATCAGCGCCAGGATTGTGCCGAGGATGATCCCGCCGGACACGCCCAGCGCCATCAGTTGCAGGGTCATGACCATGCCGTTCCACAAACCCGGCAGGGACGGGACGATGCCCGAGAAGTCGAATTCCATCATTTACCCCCTACGGAGATCAGGCCCGGTACGGCTACTTTCTTCTCGACCATGCGCATCAGCAGCATCAGGCCCATGTTCAGCGTGAAGTAGATCAGCGTTGCCAGGGTGAAGGCTTCGAACAGGTTGGCGGAGAACTCGGCGGTCTGTTTGGTCTGCGCAAGCAACTCCATCAGGCCGATCAGCGACGCGACCGAAGAGTTCTTGAACACGTTCAGGAATTCCGAGGTGAGCGGCGGAATGATGATCCGGTAAGCCTGGGGCAGCAGCACGTTCCAGTAGATTTGCGGCAGCTTGAAGCCCATGGCGCGAGCGGCGGATTCCTGGCCGCGAGGCAGCGCCTGGATACCGGTACGCACTTGTTCGCAAACGCGGGCGGCGGTGAACAGACCCAGGCAGACGACGACGCTGAGGTAAGCCGAGGTGGTCGGATTGAGATCCTGCTTGTACCACTCTTGCAGGTCCGGAGGCAGCAGATCGGGCACCAGGAAGTACCAGATGAACAGCTGAACCAGCAGCGGCACGTTACGGAAGAGTTCGACGTAACAGGTCGCGATGCCCGATACGATGCGGTTCGGCACGGTGCGCATGACACCCAGAATCGAGCCCAGCAGCAGGGCAATGATCCAGGCCACGACGGCGATGGCGATGGTCCAGCCCAAACCGGCGACGTACCAGTCGAGATACGTCTCGCTGCCCACGCCGGTGGACTTGAAGAACACGCCCCAGTCCCAGTTGTAATTCATTAGGGTCTCCCCTCAGATCGTTCGATGTACAAGTGCCCGCCTGGGGAAGCTCCGTTCCCGCCTGATCTTGACGATCAGGCACACACGATCGGCTCGACAGCCACCGGTTCGAGTGCTCCAAAAAAGCCAGCAGGGAGTGACTATCCCCCGAAAGGGCAGTGGCCCTCTCAGGAGATAAGGTTAGTCAGAAATCAGGACTTCTTGTCGTCAGCCGCTTTATCGGTCGGACTGGCGATCAGTTTCTTGAGCTCGTCGCTCATCGGGAAGTTCAGGTTCAGGCCTTTTGGCGGGATTGGCTGCATGAACCATTTTTCGTAGATCTTGTTGATCTCGCCCGACTTGTAGGTGGCGACGATGGCGTCATCTACAGCCTTCTTGAACGGCTCGTCGCCCTTGCGGACCATGCAGCCGTAGATTTCGTAGGACTGTGGAGTACCGGTCACAGCCCAGTCGGCGGCGTTCTTGGCTTTGGCCGCTTCACCGGCCAGCAGCGCGTCGTCCATCATGAACGCGACGGCACGGCCCGATTCCAGCATCTGGAAGGATTCGCCGTGGTCTTTGGCGGAGATGACGTTCATGCCCATTTGTTTGTCGGCGTTCATCGACTTGAGGATGCGCTCGGACGTGGTGCCAGCGGTGGTCACGACGTTCTTGCCTTTGAGGTCGTCGAAGTCCTTGTACGCCGAACCTTTCTTGGACAGCAGGCGGGTACCGATTTCGAAGATGCCGACGGAGAAGTCAACTTGCTGCTGACGCTCGACGTTGTTGGTGGTGGAGCCGCACTCGACGTCCACGGTGCCGTTCTGCACCAGCGGGATACGGGTTTGCGAGGTGACCAGGTTGTATTTGACCTGAAGGTTCGGCAGGTCGAGGTCTTTCTTGATGGCTTCGACGATTTTCAGCTGGATATCGTGGGAGTAGCCCATCGGTTTGCCGGAAGCATCAGCGATGTAGGAAAACGGAATGGAAGCGTCACGATGTCCGAGGGTGATAACGCCGGACTCTTTGATCTTCTTCAGGGTGCCGGTGAGTTCGGCGGCGAAAACTGGAGTGCTGATCAGAGCGGCAGCAATGGCTGCGCCCAGGAGATGGGGAACGATGCGCATCAAATTTTCCTCGACATTGTTTTTATATGGAGCCAGTTCATCGGCCCTTTTTGTGCTTTGAATGCTTGCCGGCTCCTGAAGGGTTGGCTCAGCGGACATTCGTCCAAGAGTGTAGAGCATGACTCGTGCCAGGCCAGGCTGAACAGATCAAGCTATTGATTTATAAGGGGATTAAATATTTATGGCGAGGTTTTTGATGTTGGGGGAATCCGGTTAACCGAATCGACCGACAGGTCATGTTCGGAAAACCGAATGCTGTTCAGGGCTGCTAACGCCACACCGGCAACAAACCCAGTGAAAACAGGACATGTGAAACCGCGCTGATCACTCCGAAAAACAGTACCAGGGCAATCATGGGCTGGCCTCCCCAGACGCGATACCGCGGGCTGCCAAAGCGTTTGCGTGAGGCTCTGGCCAACAATGCCGGGGTGATGACGGCCCAGAGGGTTGCCGCCAGACCGGCGAAACCGATGGCATGGATAAACCCTTCGGGCCACAACAACCCGCAGAACATGGGCGGTGTAAAGGTGGTGGCTGCGGTTTTCATGCGACCTCGCGGGCTGTCATCAAAACCCAGCACATCGGCCAGATAATCGAAGAGCCCCAAGGTCACGCCGAGAAAGGAGCAAGCAACGGCGAAGTTGGAAAAAAGTGTGAGGAATACGTCGATTTTTGCACTGTTGAGCATTGCCCCCAGCGCGCTGATCAGTACGTCGATATTGCCGCCACGCTGAGCGATATCCTTGAACCCGTCCCGGGGAATGTTCCCCATGCTGCAAACCATCCAGACAACGTAGAGTCCAAGCGCGATGAGGGTGCCGCTGACCAGGCAGGCACGGATACGCTGCGGGTCTTTGCCGAAGTGTTTCATCAGGCTGGGAACGTTGCCGTGAAAGCCGAAGGACGTCAGGCAGAAGGGCAGGGTCATCAGCAGGTAAGGGAGGTAGTGGCTATCCGTGGCGTTTCGATTGAGCAGCGTCGCCGGTTGCACATGATCGAGCAGCCCGCCGAAGGTCAGGAAAAACGCAATGATCTTTGCGCCGAAAATCAGCGTGGTCACCCGGCTCACCGCTGCCGTACTTAGCCACACAATGAGCGCGACCGTCAGGGTGAAATACAAGCCCCCGGCACGTGCCGACAGATTCAATCCCAATGATTGGGCACTGTGATGAATCACCGAACCGCTGGCCGAGATGTAAGCGTAAGTCAGCGTGTACAGGACAAACACGATGCTCAATCCGTTCAACACATTCCAGCGACGACCCAGCAAGTCTTTGGTGATCGTTGAGAAACTGGCGCCCGGACGATAGTTGAGGTTGGCCTCAAGGATCATCAACCCGGAATGCAAGGTGCAGAACCAGGCAAACAACAGGACCGCGACGGAGCCATAAAACCACAGGCCGGACATGACGACCGGCAGCGAAAACATGCCGGCGCCGACAATGGTGCCACCGATCATCATGGCGCCGCCGAGTACCGAAGGCGACCGTTCGAGTGCGACGGGGGTAGCGGATGAGGTGGAAGAGGGCGTAGAAGTGCTGCGCATGGCATGGCCTGCATCTGAATTATTAGAGGGCTGTTCTTTCGGCGGGCTGAATTGCCGACCGCGCGTGCGAAAGGATCAGCGCCATTCAGCGTTGCTGATGAATGGCGCCGACAGCGCGTTAGTGCATGGCCAGCAAGCGTGATAACTGACGGGCTCTCTCCAGCAGCAGGCTGTCCTGACCGGGCAACGCGTCGAACGAGAGTCCGACCGGCAGCGAGTGTTTTTCCGCTACGGGTATGGTGACACTGGGGGCCGCCAGGTTGCTGGCAGGGTCGGTGTTGCGTACGAACGTTTCGAAGTTACTTTCTGCCTCGCAATCCGTGAGCAATGGTGCCGTGCAGCTGACGGTGGGGTACGCAATCACATCCAGTTGATGGGCATTGAACAGACGGCTGTATTCACGACCCAGCTGCAGTTTGCTCATCAGTGCCTGTACATAGTCCGTGTAGGAAATCGCCGGGCTCTCGAGTTGCGCCGTCAGTATTTTCTTTATGCCGGGGTCCTGGATCTGCGCCAGGATGCTCAGGAAATTGTCGCCCCAGCCTTCCTTCATCAAGAAGCGCGGGAAGTCGATAAAGAACTCATAAATCGGCAATGGGAACTGAATACTCTCGTTGATTTCCCCTATCAACAGGTCATCGACCGGAACAAGTTCCACGCCCTGATCTGCCAGTGCCTCGATAGCCGCGAAGCAGTCGCGTCGGACTTTTTCGTCGAGGTCGGCCCAGAGGAACTTTTCCGGTATGCCCACCCGTAGCGGTCTGTTGTCGTCCAGGGCCGCGGGGCGTGTCCCGGTCAGATGATGGTGGATGAACTGACAGTCTTGCAATGTGCGGGTCAGTAGCCCCGGCGTGTCCTTGGTCTGGGAAACGGGCACGATGCCGTCGACCGGGTAACAACCCGTGGTGGGGCGAAACCCGACGATCCCGCAGAACGCAGCGGGGATGCGCACCGAACCGCCGGTGTCGGTGCCCACGGCGCAGGGGACCAGGCCGGCGGCGACGGCAGCCGCACAACCGCCGCTGCTGCCGCCGGCGCTGTAGCGTTCGTCGACCGGGTTGACCACGGCGCCGTGGGTTCGGTTGGCAGAAGTCACCCCGAACGAAAGTTCATGCATGTTGTTTTTACCAACGGCCCTCGCCCCCAGCGTCTTGAAGCGCTCGACAATCCCGGCATCGGACAACGGGTAATAAGCGGCCAGCCCCGGCGTTCCTGCGGTGGTCGGCATGCCGCTGACATTGATGTTGTCCTTGAAGGAAACGGGAATGCCATACAGGCCCGCCTCTCGATCCGCGCCGGGGGCGCCCTCGAACGCCGCCGGATCGAACGTGATGAAGCTGTTCAGGTGTTGATGATCAAACTGTTTTTCGCGCAGGGATTGGTGCCAGGTGTCCAGGCAGTGACTGCCACTGCGAAATCCGCTGACGAGTTCTTCAATTGAATGCTGGCTGTACATAAAACGGGTCTCGGCTATGGGGATGGAGGCTTGCGATGAAGGCGTCAGCAATAGCGGTATTGAGCGTGCAGCCCGTCCAGCGGATTGTCGGCAATCAAGTCGCCACCCAGACTGCTGATCACCGCACAGGCACCGTTGAGCGCTGTTTGAATGGCGCCTTCCGCCCAGCCACCGGTGAAAGAGCAGCCGCACCCGGCGAGGTACAACCCCGTGTCCTGTTGTGGATCGAGGGCTGTTTTGAATTGGTAGAACAAACGCTCCGAGTAAATATCGTCACCTGGAAAGTTGAGTTTGAAGGCCCCCAGTGAATGCTTGTCGGTCAGCCAGTCATACTCCAGGACGTATCGCTGGTAGTTACCATTGAGCGGTAGAAGGTGGCTGGCAAACTCAGGTGCGCTCATGGCCAGTTCATCGACAAGACGCAAGCAGCGTTGAACTTTGTCGGTCATTGAAACCATCTTGTGGGAGTCGTCTTCCCAGGTGTAACTGATCAATACCACGCCCCAGGAGTCAGGGTCCTGTGGCGCGTAATCCAGGCAATACACGCCCTTCACCAGGGTGTCCGTCTGGATGTTCTGTGGCAGACCGTGTTTCAACCAGAACTTGTCTTTGGTCAGGATGAACAGCTTGGATGAACCGACCATGTGGGTTTCGTTGATCGCCCGGGCGACATCGCGATTCACGAAGGCCTGGTTCTGTGTGAGCTTCATGTTCACTTGCAGCGCCCGGGTTGTAGTCGTGGTGATCACCCGGTCGCAGGCATAGGTCTCACCATTGCTGCCGGCCAGCAGGATTTCACCGTTATCGCCCTTGTTGATGGACTCGATGCGGGTGCGGCAGATTCGGTCGCGCAATGGCATTCCGTTGAATGACGTATCGGCAATCAACTCCGACAGCGACGAGATGCCCATTGGCACCAGTCGTTGATTGACTTCGAGGCCATTGACCACGAGCCGCAGAATCTCGGTAAAAGAGGCGCGGTAAACCGATTGGAAACCGCCCGAGCCAATCCCCAGCGACCCGAATAGATGGAAGTCTTCGGGTTTACGCCACTGTTTTCCGCCGGGCGGGTTGCTGCCAGTGAAAATCCGCACCATGGCCGAATAGAACGAACTGTCGCCGAAACAATCCAGATAGCGCTGCCATTCCGGCTGCACTTCCGGGTAATTGTGTTGCTTCAGTAACTCGGTCAGTAACAATGGTGGCGCCAGACAGGTGCCGTCATCGAAGGTCACACCCTCTTTCAGAAAGGTATTCCAGCCCCGGTGGACCGTGCTGAAAATAGCCGGTGGCGGCTGCATGGCGGCCCAGTGATAAGTCTCCCCGCGGTAGTGGATTTCGGTGTCCACCACACCGGGGTCAGGAAACGCTTCAGTGGTTTCGATGCCGAACCGGTTCAGGTAATGAAACAACCCGACCTCGCTGGGAGGAAAACGCATCGCCCCCATTTCGGCGATGAATTGCGGGTGGTCATCGTCAAAGCGTTGGGTCAGCAAGCGACCGCCCAAGTGTTCCTCGGCAGCCTCGAACAGCGTGACCCGGTGGGCGCCGGCGCGGAGTAATTCGTAGGCAGCGACCAGTCCGCTCAGCCCGGCGCCGACAATGCCAATGTGTTTGTTGGCCGCTTCGGGTGGCAAGTACCCGATCGCATCAACAGCATTGCGCAAAAACTGGCCGTAGTCGTACAACAGATCGACATACGGAAAAGAACAGGGGAATGTGGCTTCGTCGAAGCCGGTACTCATAACGTTCACGTGTGATTCTCGATAAATCAGATGATTAACTGCAGGCTTTCAATCGCGCGGGAGGGATTGAGCAGAAGTACTTTTTTGCCTTTGATTTTCCAGGTGCCTTCGACGTTAATCAGTTGATGCTCGACGGTGACCGGGTAGTGCCATTCGCTGTCACCGCGGGCTTCGCAATAGAGCATGTTGGTGCTGCTCGATGCGCTCAGTTCGTCGTCGTCCATTCGGATCAACGAACACTGGGCAATATGCAAACTGCGACTCTTTGGCTGTTGCGAGTAGTTGCGCGCGTTGGCCAATCGGTTGATTCGCAACGTCGTCAGAAACCGGTCTTCATACAGCAGCGAGGACTCATGAAGGGGGCTGGTTTGTTCTCGTCGCAACGGTACCCAGTAGGTGTATTCGGGAGTCAGTAGTTGTTGCCAGGCACTGAAGTCTTGTTGGTCCAACAGCTGGATCTCGGTGGCGATCAACTGTTCTATGGCGTGTTTATTGTTCGGATCGAGTTGCATTGTTATCCCGCATCAAGTGCTGCCAGCTGTTGTAAAAATTGCGCATCGCCATTTCGCTGGTGCCCGAAACCACCTGGGTCCGCTCATAGGATTCGTTCGATTCAAAGAGTCGCGCCACGTTGACCCACTCATTGGCGTCACTGCGCAACCCCTCCGTTGCCCGCTCGTACATTTCCACATCGTCGTGGGCAACCATCGAGCACGGGGAATTGATCAGGTTGTTGTACTGGACGGTTCTTTCCAGCAACTGGATGGGGGCGCCCAACAACTCGAAGATCCAGGACTCGACAACGGTCTCTTGGGCGCTGACCGGCTTGATCACCCGCAACGTCTGGATCGGTCCCTTGACCATCAGGTTCGGGAAATAGACGGTGTTGTGTCGGGTGTCTTCGAGAATCTCGGTGGCCTGGCGTTCGCCATAGCTCTGGACCATCAGGTCCCAATAACCCGGAATATCGGCATAGGCTTTATGGATTGAGTTGCTGACGCCTGTATGCCCATGGCCGTTGGGCCAGACGCGAATGCCCATGTTGGCGAAAAACTCGTAGGACGCCATGAACGGTGAAAACAGTTCGACCGCCATGGGCGAAGGGCTGGTCTGGTCGCTGGTTTCCTTCCACAAGCTGATCGCCTCGCCCGCCGAGGACTCATGGGCAATCATCGGGTGACAGGTGTCGGTCTGGTTATCGACGACCATTTTCCAGTTGCAGTGATGTCGGTGCAGGAGCGGCTGGCCAACGACGCGAAGCTGACCCAGGGGCGAGCGCAGCACCATGTTGTCCAGTGTCGATAATGACTCGCCGAAAAACGTGTTGAAGTCGATGCCTTCCGCCTGGAGGCGGACAAACACAAAACCGCGATAATTCTCCACCGCCGCAACGGCTTGCATGCCTTTGTGGGCGGAGCAGGCGCTGAGCTCGCAATCGTCGTATTCCTTCTTCACCGGAATACTCAACAGTTCGCCATCGGTCTTGAATGTCCAGGCATGGTAGGGGCAGCGGATGAACCGGCCGACATTACCGCGAGGCTCGGCCAGTACTTTCACACCTTTGTGCGGGCAGCGATTATGCAGAACAACAATCTCGCCATTTTTTTGCCGGACCATCGCCAAGGGTTGCTGTGCAATGTCGGTGGTAAAAAAGTCGCCGGGCTGCGGGATCAGACTGTCATGCCCCACGTAGCACCAACTGGCGGCGAAGACGCTTTGTTGTTCTTGTTCGAAGAGCTGTTGATCAAGGAAGAGCGATTTGTGCACTTCTCTGCCGTTGAAGTAATTGTCCAAACGGTTTTCCTCGTTAGATCGCCAGCTTCAGGCGTTGGCTTTTGGCCCGCGAGACGCAGGGATAAATCCTTGCGCTACAGGCAGCTTCTTTTTCGCTCATGATGAAATCGCGATGGTCGACTTCGCCCTCAAGGACCTCTAGCGCGCAGACGCCGCACTCACCGCGTCGACAGTCATAGAGCGGGTCCAGACCGGCAGCCTCCAGCGCCTCCAGCAAGGATTGATCTGGATTGACGTTGACGCTGATACCCGACTCGACGGCGTCAATTACAAAGGCCGACGCATCGTCTTCACGTACCACATTGAAGATTTCAAAATGGATGCGCTCGCGGGGCAGGCCATTGGCCTCGGCATGGCAAAACACGTCGTTGAGCATCGATTGCGGACCGCAGACGTAGAGCCGGTCGTGTGGCGAAAGGTATGCCAGGACCTGGCTGACAGAGCGGCGGCCATCGGGCTGACTGGAGAAGTGGAAGTGCAGGCGCTCCTGCAACAGTGCCTTCATTGGCAAGGCATAGGCCGCGTCGTCGTCGCTCCTGGCGAAATAGTGCAGGTGTGCGCTTCGATTCAATGACGTCAGGTGATGAAGGATCCCGGTCAGCGGCGTAATGCCGATGCCGCCAGCAATCGCAATGTCCCTGCCGACGCCTTCAGTGAGCGGGTAGGTGAACGTATTGAATGGGCCATCGAGCTGCACCGAGTCGTTGACTGCCAGCGAACGGATGTAGCGACTGCTGACTGAGTCGGCAGTGAGCCGGATGGCAAAGACGACGCTGCCTTGCGGGGTAGTGCGACCTGCCAGCTGTACCGCCGAGTAGTGCCGCCATTCATTCAGTTCGGGGATGAACCATTTGAAATGTGCGCCCGCTTCCAGGGCCGCAAACCCCGGTGTTTGCGGGCTGACGCTGATTTCTTTGATCGAGGCCGAGAGCATCCGGCAATCAGTGATTGTGTAGTTCATACGAGAATCAGCTTTCCTGGCTTAGCGGCGTTTCATGCAGGTAGGTCCATTGGGCGTTGTGGTGATGGATGCCAATGATCGCCACCGAAACCCGTGAGCTTTCGCGCTGGTTGAGGCGATGGGTTTCCTTGTAGCGGATCGCCACGCTGGCGCCTTCTTTCCATACCGTCTGCAGGTCACTGATGACGATCTCCAGACCTGGCTTGGCGCCGACCGCACCCTTGAACATCTGTTCAACCATCGCCCGGCTGACGATGGCGGCCGAAGTGGTAACCATGGTGAAGTGCTCGGCGAATGCCGACATCAGCGGTTCAAGCGTGGCCTGCCCCTCACCGTTTGAATCGGTGAACAGGGTGTGGATCAACGCGTGCACGTGATGAATGCTGTGGTGCGCCTGTTCAACTATTTTGTTGTGCATGACAGTCCTTTTGAGTGTTCAACTGACTCAGTTGAAAGAGTGGAAACAGGCCCACCAGCGCGGCGATGGCGAAGGTCACGTGGTACGCCTGGGTGGTATCGAAATGCTTCAAGAGCAGGTTGAAAACCATCAGGAAGAGGGCAGCGCCGATGCTGAATGACATCTGTCGGTTGATGTTCCAGATGACACTGGCCTTGTGGGTGTCACTGCCCTCAAAGTCCATCAATGACGTGGTTTGTGCTGTGTTGGCACCGATGCCGCCGCCGATCCCCATCAAACTGTAGGCGATGACAATCGTCCAAAGGTCTGAGGGATTGTTCACCAGTAACAGGGTGGCAATGCCGGCGCTGTGCAAGAGCATGCCGAGGGCAAACAGCCGCTTTGCGCCCATCCGGTTATAGACCCGGCCACAGATCAACATCGCGATGAACGCGCCGATGGCATACAGGATCATGAACATCCCTGTCAGTCGGGCGCTGAAGTGCAGGGTGTTTTGCAGGAAGAAGATGCTCATCAAGTTGACTCCGGTGAACACACCTGGAATCGCGTAATAGATAAAAATGGAGGTGCTGAGTTTTTTGCTTTTGAGCAGGCTCAGTTCAATGATCGGGTTTTTGCAGGTGCGGTAGTGCAGCCCGTACAGCACGACGAAAGTAACGCCGGCCATGACGAAGAGGGCGGCCACCCCTGCCGGAGCGTCGCCGCCATACAACGACATGCCCATCAGCAGGCTGCCGAGCGCCGCGCTAACCAGCAGCAAGCCCTTGATGTCGGGTCTGGGCAAACTCGTCGGGCGCGCTTCGTTGATCCAGAACCAGGACAGCAATGCCGCGATCAGCGAGAACGGAATGTTGCTGTAGAAGACCCAGCGCCAGGAACTGCTGTCGACGATGATGCCGCCGATGGTCGGTGAAATGGCGGGCGCTATCAGGGCAACGGCCATGACCAATGTGGATATTTTCGCCCTCTGCTCACCCTTGAACAGGTTGAACGTCAGCGCCTGGCCGACAGGAATCAACAGTCCGCCGCCAACGCCCTGGACGAAGCGCCAGATCACCAGTTCATTGAAACTGTTGGCCAGCCCACACATCCACACGGAGCCTGTGAATACGATCATCGAGGCGGTGAGGATTTCCCGGCTGCCAAAACGACCGGCCAGCCAAGTGCTGACCGGGATAATCAGCGTCAGCCCGAGAATATAAGCATTAGCCACCCAGGCAACGTCTGAAGTACTAACGTGCAACGCCGCCGATATGCTGGGTAATGCGACCGCCGACATAAAGATGTTAATGCAGTCTATAAAAAAGCCGATCAGAAATATCAGCGCAACTTTGTAGCGATAGGTCATGTTGTTTCCCCTTTGTCGCAAAGCATAGGGGCGATGGACTTGAACTGTCGATACGACTATCCTTGAAACAATGTTTGACGGGATTTAACAGTGAGCCATATTGCTATGCACACTCATCTTAATCGGGTCCAGACATTTCTGGCCGTGGTCGATTTTGGTTCTTACACCAAGGCCGCCAATTACCTGAGCATCAGCAAAGCCATGGCCAGCCTGCATGTCAAGGCGCTGGAGGATGTGCTGTCAGCGACGCTGTTGATTCGCAATACCCGAAATATATCCCTCACCGAAATAGGTCAGGATTTTTATGAAGAGTTCAAAGGTATTGTCGCGGATATAGATAATGCCTTTGATAATGTATTAAAAGGGCATAATCGGGTTGCCGGTAAATTGCGCTTCAGTTCCACCAGTGAATACGGTGAGGCGTATATTCTGCCGTTGATTCCGCAGTTTATAGAGCGCTACCCGGAGATAAAACTCTGTTATAACTTTAACTCGTCACTCAATGACCTGGTGGCGGAAAAGTTAGACCTGGTTATCCGTTTGGGCAACTTGGCGGACTCTGCATTCAAGAGCCGTAAACTGGCGGATTATGAGATTGTCCTGGTGGCTACCAAGACGTTCCTTGCGCGTCACCCAGTGCAAAAACCTCAGGACCTGAATGCAGTGCCGTGGATTGCCAATAGCAACCTGCAGGCGCCCACTCAATGGACGCTGCGCCATCCGCAATTGGGTGATGTCGAGATCAATGGGATCAATCAGTTTGAATCCAATTCTTCCACGGCCATCCGTTCCATGACGTTGTCGTCGCTAGGTGTTTCGGTGCTGCCCTCCTGGGTGGTCAAGGACGACATCGCCAGCGAGCGGCTGATCCAGTTGTTACCCGACTATTCGCTGCCCTCTCAGTCAGTCAACGTGGTGTTCCCCAACAGCCCGCATTTGCCCCACAAATCGAGGGCGTTCATTGATTTCCTGTTGCTGCATCTGGCGCAGTAAGCGCCTACAAAAAAGCCCCTGAATCGTGAGACTCAGGGGCTTGGTTTTAACCGGATTGCCGATCAGGCCGCTTCGATCTTGCTGCGGTTCTGTTCGACCTTGTTCAGGTAATCCTTGAGCTTTTCCTGTTCCGCCGGAGTAGTGAACAAGCCCAGCTTGCTACGGCGCCACAGAATGTCATGCGCGGTGGTCGCCCACTCTTCGCTGCACAGGTAATCGACTTCACGGGTGTAGAGACCGCCGCCGATGTGTTCGCCCATATCGCCGAGATTCTGCACGCCTTCCAGCATGCGCCAGGTGCGGCTGCCGTAGGTGGTGGCCCAGCGGCGGGCGATTTCGGTCGGCACCCAGTCGAACTTGTCACGGATCAAGGCGCACAAGGCTTGCGGGGTGGTCATGTCTTCACCGCCCGGCAGGGGAGCGCTGGCAGTCCAGCTCGGCTTGATGTCCTTGAAGTACGGAGCCAGTTGCGCCAGCGCCGACTCGGCCAGTTTGCGGTAGGTGGTCAGTTTGCCGCCGAACACCGATAACAGCGGCGCTTCTTCGCCGGTGCCCGACAGTGCCAAGGTGTAGTCGCGGGTAACGGCCGACGGGTTGTCGGACTCGTCGTTGCACAGTGGGCGAACGCCGGAATAGCTGTGCAGGATATCGTCGCGGCTGATGCGTTTCTTGAAATGGGAGTTGACCACTTTCAACAGGTAATCGGTTTCGCCTTCAGTGATCGCAACTGCAGCCGGATCGCCGGTGTACTCGCGGTCGGTGGTGCCGATCAGGGTGAAGTGGTTCAGGTACGGAATGGTGAACACGATGCGCTGATCTTCGTTTTGCAGAATGTGCGCATGTTCGCCTTCGTACAGTTTCGGCACGATCAGATGGCTGCCCTGAATCAGACGGATGCCATATGGCGATTCCATCTTCAGGTCGTCACGAATGAACTTGGCGACCCAAGGGCCGGCGGCGTTTACCAGTGCCTTGGCGCGGATCGAAAACAGACTGCCATCGGCGCGTTCCAGATGCAGGTGCCACATTCCCTTGGTACGACGGGCGCTGACGCAACGGGTCTGGGTGTGAACGTGGGCGCCTTTTTCGCGGGCGGCCATGGCGTTCAGCACCACCAGGCGAGCATCGTCGACCCAGCAATCGGAGTATTCGAAGCCTTTGGTGATTTCACTTTTCAGTGGGCTGTCCGGGCCGAACTTCAGGCTTTTCGAGCCTTCGAGTTTTTCCCGCTTGCCGAGGTTGTCATAAAGGAACAGGCCGGCGCGGATCATCCAGGCCGGACGCAGGTGTGGGCGGTGCGGCAGCACGAAGCGCATCTGCTTGACGATGTGCGGGGCCTTGGCCAGCAGCACTTCGCGTTCAGCCAGGGCTTCGCGCACCAGACGGAATTCGTAATGTTCGAGGTAGCGCAAGCCACCGTGGATCAGCTTGCTGCTGGCTGACGAGGTGTGGCTGGCCAGGTCGTCCTTCTCGCAAAGAAACACCGAAAGACCGCGACCGGCGGCATCCGCTGCGATCCCCACGCCATTGATCCCGCCACCGATGACGGCGATATCGTAGATCTCAGCGAGAGGGGGCGTAGGCAAGGTAGAAGTGGGCATCGGCTAGCCTCGGGCTTTTATGATTTTCTGTATTGGAATTCGAACATTAATGTTCATTTGCGAAAATGGTAGCCCATAAAGTCGCCCACAGCCAGTTAACTTCGATTGAAAATACTGATCGAAGGGCCTTGAAAGGAAAATTTTCGAACATCTAGATGTGCGGTAAGCCGCGGAAGGTGTGCCGCATGGGCGACCGTATTCGCGAGCAGGCTCGCTCCCACAAGGGTTACGCGGAACCTGTGGGAGCGAGCCTGCTCGCGATGGCGTCGGTACAGTCGACGAAGATGTGAGGGGAGTTAAACGACTTCGAGCCGAATCTTGTGCTGACTCAGCAACTGCGCCAACGCCGGCACAGGCTGCTGATCGGTCACCAGGCAATCAATCAAGCTGATCGGCCCCAGACGAATCATGGCGTTGCGCCCGAATTTGCTGGAATCCGCCGCAAGGATGACCTGTCGGGCATTGGCGATGATCGCCTGCGACACCCGAACTTCCTGATAGTCGAAGTCCAGCAGACTGCCGTCTTCATCGATACCGCTGATGCCGACCAGGGCAAAATCAACCTTGAACTGGTTAATGAAGTCGACACTGGCCTGACCGACCACGCCACCGTCGCGCCGCACGTTGCCACCCGTCAGCAGAACGTCAAAGTCGTCCTTGGCGCTGAGCATCGAGGCTACATGCAGGTTATTGGTGATGATCTTCAGGTGATTGTGATTGAGCAACGCCCGGGCGATGGATTCGGTGGTGGTACCGATATTGATGAACAGCGAGGCGTGATCGGGGATTTGAGCCGCAATGGCTTCACCGATACGCTGCTTTTCATCGCGCATCTGATCGGCACGCATGGCGTAGGCGGTGTTTTCGACACTGGAATCGTAGGCTGCGCCGCCATGGTAGCGACGCAACAAATTAGCTTCCGCGAGCTGATTGATATCGCGGCGGATGGTTTGCGGTGTAACGACGAACAGCGTAGCCATTTCCTCGATGCTGACATAGCCGCGTTCGCGGACCAGTTCGAGGATTTGCTGCTGACGGGGAGGCAGATTCATGGGGCTTCCTTTGGGCTGCCGTGCAAAATTTGCCCATGATGCCGCAGGAATCTGCTCCCTACCAGTTACATACCGATACGAGTACTCAGTTCGGCTTATTCAGCGCCTTCATGCGGTTCCCAATCGCGGGTGCGGCTGACGGCTTTTTTCCAGCCAGCGTAGAGTTTTTCCTTCGCGGTTTCGTCCAGGGTCGGTTCGAATTCGCGTTCGATCACAGCCTTGCCGCGCAACTCATCCAGGCTGCCCCAGAAGCCACACGCCAGACCGGCCAGGTAAGCCGCACCCAGTGCAGTGGTTTCGCGCATTTGCGGACGCTCGACCTGAGTACCGAGGATGTCGGCCTGGAACTGCATCAGGAAGTTGTTCGCCACCGCACCGCCGTCGACACGCAGGGATTTCAAGCGTTCGCCGGAATCCTGTTGCATGGCGTCGAGAACGTCGCGGGTCTGGTAGGCAATCGACTCAAGGGCTGCACGAATGATGTGATCCACGCGTACGCCGCGAGTCAGACCGAACAGCGCGCCACGGGCATACGGGTCCCAGTACGGAGCGCCCAGGCCGGTGAAGGCGGGTACCAGGTACACGCCGTTGCTGTCCTTGACCTTGTTGGCGAAGTATTCGGTGTCGTGGGCGTCGTTGATGATTTTCAGTTCATCACGCAGCCATTGAACGGTGGAGCCGCCGTTGAACACAGCACCTTCCAGTGCGTAAGCCACTTCGCCGCGCGGGCCGCAAGCGATGGTGGTGAGCATGCCGTGCTTGGACTTCACGGCTTTGTCGCCGGTGTTCATCAGCAGGAAGCAGCCGGTGCCGTAGGTGTTTTTCGCCTGACCTGGTTCGACGCACATCTGGCCGAACAGGGCCGCTTGCTGGTCACCGGCGATACCGCCGATGGCGATGCCGCTTTTGGTGTGGCCGTAGATTTCGGACGAGGATTTAACTTCCGGCAGCATCTCGCGCGGAATATCCAGCACCTCCAGCATCTTCGCGTCCCACTCCAGCGTGTGGATGTTGAAGAGCATGGTGCGCGAGGCGTTGGTGTAGTCGGTGACGTGCACCTTGCCGCCGGTAAATTTCCAGATCAACCAGCTGTCGATGGTGCCGAACAACAGTTCGCCTTTGCGCGCACGTTCGCGGCTGCCTTCGACGTTGTCGAGGATCCACTTGAGCTTGGTGCCGGAGAAGTACGGGTCGGTGACCAGGCCGGTGGTGTCGCTGATGTATTGCTCGTGACCGTCGCGCTTGAGCTGCTGGCAGATCTCGGTGCTGCGGCGGCACTGCCAGACGATCGCGTTGTAGATCGGGCGGCCGGTGGTCTTGTCCCAGACCACGGTGGTTTCGCGCTGGTTGGTGATGCCGATGGCAGCAACCTGGTCGTGATGCAGGCCGGCTTGAGCCAGGGCCTCGACCATCACGGCGCTTTGGGTGGCGAAGATTTCCATCGGGTCGTGTTCGACCCAACCGGCTTGCGGGTAATGCTGTGCGAATTCGCGCTGGGCGGTGCAGACCACGTTCGCGTCGCGGTCGAAAATGATCGCGCGTGAGCTGGTCGTACCCTGATCGAGGGCAATGATGTAGTTCTTATTCTGAGTGTCGGTCATGTCGATTGCCTTGGACGAAAAAAGGGAGTGAGGTCCGGCGCGTGATCTGATGGGCAGGATCACACGCCAACGGTATCAAGAAGTTCTTGGTTTGCCGTCAATGGCCGGTACTGCGTCCTTTGTAGCAGGTAGGGCGCTGGGCAGATGACGGGCAATCAGCCCGCGATACGCTGCAGCACCGAGGCAGGCACCGACAATCGGTGCAAAAATCGGAATCAGGAAATACGGGATATCGCGCCCGCCGGTGAAGGAAATTTCACCCCAGCCAGCGAAGAAAGTCATCAGTTTAGGACCGAAGTCGCGCGCCGGGTTCATCGCAAAACCGGTCAGCGGCCCCATCGAGCTGCCAATCACGGCAATCAGCAGGCCGATCAGCAGCGGAGCGAGCGGACCCTTTGGCAAGCCATTGTTGTCGTCGGTCAGGGACATGATCACGCCCATCAGGATGGCAGTGATGATCACCTCAACCAGAAAGGCTTGTGCCGTGGTCAAGGCCGGGTTGGGGAAGGTGGAGAACACCGACGCCAATTCGAGGCTGGCCTGAGTACCACGAACCATATGGTGAGTTTGTTCGTAATCGAAGAATAAATTGCTGTACAGCGTGTAAACCAACAACGCTCCACAGAAGGCACCAGCGATCTGGGCGAGAATATAAAAGGGCAGTTTGCGCTTTTCGAAGTCAGCGAAAATGCTCAGGGCAATGCTGACGGCGGGATTGAGATGAGCCCCGGAAACGCCGGCGGTCAGGTAGATCGCCATGCTCACGCCGATCCCCCAGATGATGCTGATTTCCCAAAGGCCGAAGCTGGCACCCGCGACCTTGAGCGCGGCAACACAACCTGTACCAAAAAAGATCAGCAGCGCGGTGCCCAGGAATTCGGCCATGCATTGGCTTGAGAGCGACGGTTGTTGTAAAGCAGTTGTCATTGAAAACCTCGTTTTTGTTGTTGTCTGGCGCTTTTGCATCATGGTCAAAGCGCGATTTTCACCGAGGCAGGATCCCCATCCTGTTCTCGGCCTACTGCTGGGTGCTGCGTAGGAACATTCGTACAGTATTCAGATTCGAAAAAATATAGACAAGAAACGCTGATGTCAAAGGTCGAAAGTGAACCGTCAGTCACAATCGAACTATTAGTCACATGAATGACCGCATCGTTCACACGGCAGGCCGAAGGTGGACGAACGGCATAAGGTGCCGCCAAACCTTTGAAATAGCGCCGCAATAGAGCCATTTGTCGATCAATGACCTAGAATCCAGCGCAGTATTTTTCTTCTGCCGCCCAGTCTGGAGCTGTCATGACCCCCGCATTGGATTTGTTGAAAAAAGTTCGTGCCGAACATCGCGTGCACAGTTATGAACATGATCCGAAGGCAGCGTCCTACGGGCTGGAGGCCGCGGAAAAGTTGGGATTGGACCCGGCGCAGGTGTTCAAGACCTTGCTGGCGGCCAGCGAGAAAGGTGAATTGCTGGTGGCCGTGGTGCCGGTCGTCGGAAGTCTGGACTTGAAAGGCCTGGCTCATGCAGCGGGCGTGAAAAAAGTCGAAATGGCCGATCCTGCCGCTGCGCAACGATCCACCGGTTACCTGTTGGGTGGCATCAGCCCGCTGGGACAGAAAAAGCGCTTGCGCACCTTTATCGATAATTCGGCGCAGCCTTTCGCCAGCATTTTTGTCAGCGCGGGGCGACGAGGGCTGGAAGTCGAATTGGCACCCGCGGTGCTGGCCGAACATACCCAGGCGAAGTTCGCTGATATCGGCCGCGCCTGACGCGGACTATCAGCCCGGCGCTGTATGGTGGAAATTTACGGGCTCTGTCACTGGTGCCGGGTTGTCGGCGGCTTCATGCTCCGTGACCTGACAAAGGGAGAAGGTTATGCAGCTTGAGTTTCATCAGGTCGATGCGTTCAGTGATCGGCCGTTCAGTGGCAACCCGGCGATGGTCTATCGCCTCGATGCCTGGCTTGCCGATGAGTTGATGCAGAAGATCGCCGCCGAGCACAACCTCGCCGAAACCGCTTTCGTGGTGCGCGAAGGGCAGGGCTGGCACATCCGCTGGTTTACCCCGACCACCGAAGTGCCGTTGTGCGGTCATGCAACCCTGGCCAGCGCTTACGTTCTGTTTGAAATCTACAAAGAGCCGGTCGAGCGGCTGGACTTCGTTTGCAAGTCGGGCCTGCTCAGTGTGAGCCGTGAGGGTGAACGCTTGTGGCTGGACTTCCCGGCCATCGTGCCGTCGGAAGTGGGCGTGACCCTGGATGTCGAGCGCGCGCTGGGTGTGGAGGCGGTTGATGTGCTGGGGGCGAACGAGTTGTTCGTGGTGCTGGAATCCGAGCAGGCGGTGCTCGAATGTCAGCCGGACATGGCAGCGCTGGCGAAACTGCCGTGGCCGGGGGCAATTGTCACGGCCAGGGGCAGCCAGCATGATTTTGTGTCCCGCTACTTCGCGCCGGCGATCGGCATCAACGAAGACCCGGTGACGGGCTCGACCCATTGCAGCCTGATTCCGTACTGGTCGAAACGTTTGGGCAAGTCGAGCCTGACGGCTTGTCAGCGTTCGGCTCGAGGCGGGGAGTTGTTCTGTCGGCTGGAAGGGGATCGGGTGAAAATCGGCGGGAATGCGACGCTCGTTGCAAGCGGAACGCTGATGCTGGGTTGACCCCGAAAAAGATCGCAGCCTTCGGCAGCTCCTACAGGTGTACGCACTCCAATGTAGGAGCTGCCGAAGGCTGCGATCTTTTAGCGTTGGTTTAGTGGGCGCTGCTGTAGCGGCGAACACCGGACTCGACGACCGGAATCTGCGCCGCCGTACTGCCCGACGCCTGAAACAGCACCAGGTGTTCAGCCGCGACACGAATGCCGACCTCTGAACCCACCTGATGATCGGCATGGCTCGGGAAAATCGATTCCAGCTGCGCGCCGGTCGGCAACTGCAAGCGATACAAGGTGGACGCACCCTGGAAAGACTTGCCGACAATCCGCGCCTTCAACGTGCTGTCCGGTGCATAAACGATATCGTCCGGACGCAGCAACACATCCACCGCACCGCCAACCGGCCAGGTGTAGGCACGATTACCGCGTAACTCGCCCAGTTCGGTCTGCACCGATTCGGGGCTGCTCAGCTGACCACGAATGAAATAACCCTGGCCGATGAAACTGGCGACAAACGGCGTCAGCGGTTCGTGATACAGGTTGTAAGGCGTGTCCCACTGTTCCAGACGACCTTCCTTGAAAACCCCCACATGATCGCTCACCGCGAAGGCTTCTTCCTGGTCGTGGGTCACCAGAATCGCGCTGGTGCCACGGGCCTTGAGGATATCGCGCACCTCATGGCTGAGCTTGCGTCGCAGCTCGCCATCAAGGTTGGAAAAGGGTTCGTCGAGCAGCAGCAGTTGCGGTTCCGGCGCCAGGGCGCGGGCCAGTGCGACGCGCTGCTGTTGACCACCGGACAGCTCATGCGGGAAGCGCTTGCCGAGGTTCTTCAGGTTGACCAGTTCCAGCAACTCTTCGGTGACGCGATCCTTTTGCGGGTGCTTGCGGATCCCGAAGGCGATGTTCTCGGCCACGCTCAAGTGAGGAAACAGGGCGTAATCCTGGAACACCATGCCGATCCGGCGTTTCTCCGGGGCAAGGGTGAAACCGGCGCGGGAGATCGTCTCGCCCGCCAACTGGATTTCACCTTCGTGCACCGGTTCGAAACCGGCAATCGCCCGTAGCGTGGTGGTTTTGCCGCAGCCTGAAGAGCCCAGCAGGCAACCGATGTCGCCGGCATTCAAATGCAGGTTGAGGTTCTGCACGACTCGCTGGTCTTGATAGCCGCAGGCGAGGTTACGCAGGTTCAACAGTAATGGATGGCTCATGCGTGGTGGTACGCCGGCTCGACGAGAAACTCGAGCAGGGCCTTCTGTGCGTGAAGACGGTTTTCGGCTTGATCCCACGCGACGGAGCGCTGGTCATCGAGCAGGTCCACGCTGATTTCCTCGCCACGGTGGGCCGGCAGGCAGTGCATGAACAGCACGTCCGGTGCGGCCAGGTCGAGCAGGGCGCGGTTGACCTGGAACGGTGCGAACAGCTTCAGGCGTTTGGCGGTTTCCTCTTCCTGGCCCATGGAGGTCCAGACGTCGGTGCTGACCAGGTGGGCGCCGCGTACGGCATCCTTCGGATCGCGGACGATGGTCACCCGATCACCGGCCTTGGCCACGAATTCAGGGTTGGGTTCAAAGCCTTCCGGGCAAGCGACGCGCAACTGGAAGTCGAACTGGATCGCCGCTTCTATATAGCTGTTGCACATGTTGTTGCCGTCGCCGATCCAGGCCACGGTTTTGCCCTGGATCGAGCCGCGGTGTTCGAGGAACGTCTGCATGTCGGCCAGCAACTGGCACGGGTGCAAGTCATCGGACAGGCCGTTGATCACGGGCACGCGGGAGTTGGCGGCGAATTCGGTCAGGGTGCTGTGGGCAAAGGTACGGATCATCACGGCGTCGAGCATGCTCGACATGACGATCGCGCAGTCGCCGATCGGCTCGCCACGGCCCAGTTGGGTGTCGCGCGGTGACAGGAAGATCGCCTGGCCACCGAGCTGGATCATGCCGGCTTCGAACGAAATTCGGGTGCGGGTCGACGATTTCTCGAAAATCATCCCGAGCACGCGGTTTTTCAGAGGCTCGAACAGTACGCCGCGGTTACGCAGGTCTTTGAGCTCAACGCCTCGACGGATCACGCTGACCAGCTCTTCGGGCGTGCAATCCATCAGGGAGAGAAAGTGCCTTGCGCTCATCATTGACTACCTTTTTGCAACAGACCGCAGATACTCAAAGCCTTGTTTAACTGAAAAACGGGCGAGACCTGCGGCGTAAGCCGCACGGGGCGACGAAATAGGGGAAGGCGCGATCTTATAATTAAATGTCGCGTCTTACCAATAGGGCTACGGTTTTTAGGGGATTTCAGAGGGGCTACGGGATGACCGCAGTAGCGCTTTTGAAGCCTGTTTCCTGACAGCAGCCCGTCATTTGTACACTGGGGTCGCGGGGCTTTGCAATCAAACGGGGCGGGGACGGCATAGCAACGGTCGGTTTCTGACCTGTCATTCGATACATTTATGCTCAGGATTGAGGGATGTGTCTGGTCTGAAACATTTGCTAATGCAAAGTGGCGGGTTATAACTAACGCACGAACGACGCAGGAAGCCTTCGGAATGGAATCGAAAGAACGACAGTTAATGGAATTACTCGGCCTCACGGCTCGCTCGCTGACCCACCTCACCGCGTCCATGACCTCGATGTCCTTCGAGTTGATGCGCAGTGAAGACGAAGTGACCAAGGCTGCCGGCCGGCGGATGATCGACCGCATGGCAACCATCAGCACCGGGCTCGACGAGCACTGGCGGCTGATCGGCGAACTCACCGGTGTTCATCTCGCTCAAGAGCAGATCGAAACCATCCAGGAGATCCAGTTGCAGGCGCCGCCGAGGCTGCCGCCGAACTGATCCCCAGCGGTCATCGGCTGGCCTGATGGCCGCCGATTCACAAGACGAACGTCGCTGGCGCCGCAGTGGATCAGGCGCCATAGTTTTGTTCCCGCGGCCGATATTGCCCGCCCAGAACAAGACAGAGACTGGCCATGACCAAGACTCTCCATCACCGTGCGTGCCACTTGTGCGAAGCCATTTGCGGCCTGACCATCGAAACCACCGAGGTCGAAGGCGCGGTGCAGATCACTTCGATCAAGGGTGACGCTCAGGATACATTCAGCCGTGGGCACATCTGCCCCAAGGCCGTCGCCCTGCAAGATATTCAGAACGATCCGGATCGTCTGCGTCAGCCGATGCTGCGTGTCGGCAGTGAATGGCAACCCATCGAGTGGGAAGACGCCTTCAGCCTTGTAGCCGAACGTCTGGCGGCGATTCAAGAGCGTCATGGGCAAAACGCGGTGGCGGTCTATCAAGGCAACCCCAGCGTGCACAACTATGGGCTGATGACCCACAGCAATTACTTTCTCGGCCTGTTGAAAACCCGCAACCGGTTTTCTGCGACGTCGGTTGATCAGTTGCCCCATCACCTGACCAGCCATTTGATGTACGGCCACGGTTTGCTGTTGCCGATCCCGGACATCGATCACACTGATTTCATGCTGATCCTCGGCGGCAATCCACTGGCCTCCAACGGCAGCATCATGACCGTGCCGGATGTGGAGAAGCGCTTGAAGGCCATTCAGGCCCGCGGCGGCAAAGTGGTGGTGGTCGATCCGCGCCGCAGCGAAACGGCGGCGATTGCCGATCAGCATCTGTTTGTGCGCCCCGGTGGCGATGCGGCGTTGTTGTTCGGACTGCTCAACACTTTGTTCGCTGAAGGCCTGACCCGCGACAGTCATTTGCCGGTGGACGGTCTGGATGAGGTGCGGGAGGCGGTCGCGAATTTCACCGCTGAGGCCATGAGCCCATTGTGCGCGGTGCCCGCCGAACAGATCCGCCAACTGGCGCGGGACTTTGCAGCGGCGCCGACGGCGGTCTGCTACGGCCGCATGGGCGTCTCGACCCAGGCGTTCGGCACCTTGTGTCATTGGGTTGTGCAGCTGATCAACCTGGTCACCGGTAATCTTGATCGCGTAGGAGGGGCGTTGTGCACCGAACCGGCGGTGGACCTGGTGGCGTCCACCTCAGGTGGGCATTTCAATCTGTGGCAGAGCCGGGTCTCCGGGCGTCCTGAATACGGTGGAGAACTGCCGGTCTCGGCGCTGGCCGAAGAGATGCTTACCGAAGGGGAAGGGCAAGTCCGCGCGCTGATTACCGTGGCGGGTAATCCGGTGCTGTCGACGCCCAATGGCCGACAACTGGAACAGGCGCTGGACGGTTTGGAGTTCATGGTCAGCATCGACCTGTACATCAATGAAACCACGCGTTATGCCGACCTGATCCTGCCGTCCACATCGGCCCTGGAAAACGATCATTACGACACGACTTTCAATATGTTTGCGGTGCGTAACGTCAGTCGGTTCAATCGCGCGATCCTCGCCAAGCCCGAAGGTGCGTTGCATGACTGGGAGATTTTCGTGGGGCTGGCCAAGGCCTTTGCTGCGAAGACTGGCAAAGTATTGAAACCAACCGTCGCTCCGGCGCAGATTATTGATCATGGCTTACGGATGGGGCTGTATGGCGACGCTTCGGAGCACAAGCTATCGCTGGCGACGTTGTTTGATCACCCTCACGGTGTCGATCTTGGGGCATTGAAGTCCAACCTGGCTCCACGTCTGAAAACGGCTAACCAGCGAGTCCAGGCAGCGCCTGCCGCGATCCTTGCTGACCTGGCGCGCTTTGCAGCCTTGCAAGCACCAGCGGCCGATGAGTTGTTGATGATTGGCCGCCGTCATGTGCGCAGCAACAACTCGTGGATGCACAATTATCACCGCCTGGTGAAGGGCAAGCCGCGCCATCAATTGCTGATGCACCCGGATGACCTGGCCAGCCGTGGACTCAACGACGGGCAGCGCGTGCGGGTCAGTTCGCGGGTCGGTGAGATCGAAGTTGAAGTGCTCGGCAGTCTGGATATGATGAAAGGCGTGGTCAGCCTTCCGCACGGTTGGGGCCATGCGCGGCCGGGTGTGCAGATGACCATTGCCAGTGGTCAGCCGGGTTCCAGCGCCAATGATTTGACCGACGAGTGTCAGCTCGATGAGTTGTCGGGCAATGCGGCGTTGAACGGTGTGCCAGTGACCGTGGCGGCGGCTTGATCAAGTCTGTCGGGGAGACCGAGCAGGGTGCTCGGGTTTCCGTTACAATGCGCCACCGTGCCGACCCCTGAGTCGGAAAGTTCAGCCGAGGTGCTCCATGGATATCATCGAAACGATTAAAGAGCAGATTGCTAACAACACCATTCTGCTTTACATGAAAGGTTCGCCGAATGCCCCGCAGTGTGGCTTCTCCGCGAAAGCCGCGCAGGCCGTGATGGCGTGTGGTGAAAAATTTGCTTACGTGGACATCCTGCAGAACCCGGAAATCCGCGCCAACCTGCCAAAATACGCCAACTGGCCAACCTTCCCGCAACTGTGGGTTGGTGGTGAGCTGGTCGGCGGTAGCGACATCATGACCGAGATGGCTGCAGACGGTTCGCTGCAAACCACCATCAAGGCTGCTGTCGAAGCTGCTTCTGCCAATAAGTCCGAAGCCTAAAACGATTGGCTCCCCTGTAGGAGCTGTCGAGTGAAACGAGGCTGCGATCTTTTGATCTTCAGCAACTAAAAAGCCCCGCCCCTCGAAAGAGGAGCGGGGCTTTTTATTGCACTTAATTAAGTTATTGCGATGTCACCGCTGCCATCGCCAAGATCGCAGCCTCGTTTCACTCGACAGCTCCTACTCTTCGCCCATCTGAGATTGCAGATAGTTCTCAAGACCGACTTTATCGATCAGACCCAGTTGGGTTTCCAGCCAGTCGATATGTTCTTCTTCGGATTCAAGAATATCTTCAAGCAGTTCACGGCTACCAAAGTCGCCAACGGTTTCGCAATGAGCGATAGCCACTTTGAGATCCGCATGACCGGTGCGTTCGATACGCAGGTCGCACTCAAGCATTTCCTTGGTGTGTTCGCCGATCTGCAGCTTGCCCAGGTCCTGGACGTTCGGCAGGCCTTCAAGGAACAGGATGCGCTTGATCAACTTATCCGCGTGCTTCATCTCGTCGATGGATTCGTGGTATTCGTGCTTGCCGAGCTTGTTCAGGCCCCAATCTTCGTACATGCGTGCATGCAGGAAGTATTGATTGATCGCGACCAGCTCATTGGCAAGGATCTTGTTGAGATGCTGGATGACTGTAACGTCGCCTTTCATGATGGGGTCCTGCCCTAAGTAGCTGTCTATAAGGCTGAGTTTGAGCCGCGTAATTAAGAGTGTCAAACCTAAGTTATTGAAACTTAAGTGAAAATTAATCTGAATAAGAATGTTTGTGTTCCGCGTCTAGAGCGTAAGCGATTGATTTTCAGACATAAAAAAACCGGACATCAAGTCCGGTTCTTTGAAATACGTTACTTACGCGGCAGTAAATTCTACAGGGTAGGGAATCGCGGCCTGGGCCGATTGCAATTTGGTCAGGGTTTCGCGGACCACTTCCTTGGCAAGGCAGGCACATTTACCGCATTGGCTAGCTACGCCGGTGGCCTGACGGACTTCCTTATAGCTGCAGCAACCTTCATAGATCGCTTCGCGGATTTGACCGTCGGTGACGCCAGTGCAGAGGCAAACATACATAAGTGAAAACCGTCGCTGGTTGTGACTCAATTGCGATGGATCTTAATGTTAACGAGAATGATTGTCAAAGTGGTTTCTGAAAGCTTTGCTCAGGGCTGACGAACGGTTTCCCCTCAGCGTCGATCACGAGGAAAACCTGTCGATAGCATTTCCCCTGACAAAAAAACCGTTAAGGACAGGGCAAAAACGCAGTGTATGATGGCCGGTCCTTATGAAGCGGGTTCGTGTCACAGGGCTGTCGCCTGAAGGTGGCAGGCTGGCGCAAACCCGGAACTTCACGTTTTTACACCAGGAGATATCCAATGAGCGTACTCGTAGGCAAACAAGCCCCAGACTTCACCGTACCGGCCGTACTCGGCAATGGCGAAATCGTAGACAGCTTCACCCTGTCGTCGGCCATCAAAGGCAAATACGGCCTGGTGTTCTTCTACCCACTGGACTTCACCTTCGTTTGCCCGTCCGAGCTGATCGCTCTGGACAACCGCATGTCTGACTTCAAGGCACGCAACGTTGAAGTGATCGCCGTTTCGATCGACTCGCACTTCACCCACAACGCCTGGCGCAACACCCCGGTCAACAATGGTGGTATCGGCCAGGTCCGTTACACCATGGCTGCCGATATCAAGCAGGAAATCATGAAGGCTTACGACGTTCAGTCCGCTGACGGCGTAGCTTTCCGTGGTGCGTTCCTGATCGACGACAAAGGCGTTGTCCGCTCGCAGATCATCAACGACCTGCCGCTGGGCCGTAACATCGAAGAGCTGGTTCGTCTGGTCGACGCTCTGCAATTCCACGAAGAGCACGGTGAAGTTTGCCCTGCCAACTGGAAAAAAGGCGACAAAGGCATGACCGCTTCGACCGAAGGCGTCGCGGCTTACCTGACCGAGCACGCTGCTGCGCTGTAAGGCACGTTTGAGGCATAAAAAAACCGGCCGTTGAGGCCGGTTTTTTTATGGGCGGGATAAACCCAACGATCAGTCGTTGTAGTCTTCCCAGCCGCCCATTTGTTTCCAGCGATTGACGATGCCGCAGAACAACTCGGCCGTCTTCTCGGTGTCGTAGCGAGCCGAGTGGGCCTCACGACCGTCGAAGTCGATGTCGGCTGCCGAACAGGCCTTGGCCAGTACGGTTTGGCCGTAAGCCAGACCGGCCAGGGTCGCGGTATCGAAGCTCGAGAACGGATGAAACGGGTTACGCTTCATGTCCAGGCGTGCGACAGCGGCGTTGAGGAAACCCAGATCGAAGCTGCTGTTGTGCCCGACCAGAATCGCCCGTTTGCAACCGTTGGCTTTCAGGGCCTTGCGGATGCCGCGGAAGATGTCGGTCAGCGCTGCTTCTTCACTCACTGCCATGCGCAGCGGGTGATCGAGTTTGATCCCGGTAAATTCCAGAGCGGCTGCTTCGATGTTCGCGCCTTCAAAAGGCTCTACGCGAAAGAAGTAGGTGTGGTCGGGGTACACAAACCCTTTTTCATCCATGCCGATGGTGGTTGCGGCGATTTCCAGCAAGGCGTCAGTGGCAGAGTTGAAACCACCGGTTTCAACGTCGACAACGACTGGCAGGTATCCACGGAAGCGCTCAGCCATCGGGTGGCGCGAACCACCTCCGCCGCCTTGACCGTCCTGTTCGTCGTCGAAATGGTCTTCACTCACGCGTGTTCCTCCAGCAGGCGCCAGCGCAGTTTTTCACCGGCGCGCAGCGGGATTACGGTCAGCTCGCCAAATGGCAGGCTGGTTGGGGCGGTCCACTCTTCGCGGACCAGGGTGATGCGATCGGTGTTCACCGGCAGGCCGTAGAAACGAGGGCCGTTCAGGCTGGCGAAGGCTTCGAGCTTGTCCAGCGCGTTGCGCTGTTCGAAGGCTTCGGCATACATCTCGATCGCTGCATAAGCGGTGTAGCAACCGGCACAGCCGCAAGCGGCTTCTTTGGCGTGCTGGGCATGGGGCGCCGAGTCGGTGCCGAGGAAGAACTTGTCGCTGCCGCTGGTGGCGGCGTCGAGCAGGGCTTCCTGATGGGTGTTGCGCTTGAGGATCGGCAGGCAATAGAAGTGCGGCCGAATCCCGCCCACCAGCATGTGGTTGCGGTTGTACAGCAGGTGATGCGCGGTGATGGTCGCGCCAACATTGGCCGAAGCCTCGTTGACGAACTGCACGGCGTCAGCGGTGGTGATGTGTTCGAACACCACTTTGAGGCTCGGGAAGCGCTCGACCACACGACGCATGTGCTCATCGATGAAGAATTTTTCGCGATCGAACACGTCGACATCGCCACGGGTGACTTCACCGTGAACCAGCAAGGGCATCCCGACTTCGGCCATGGCCTCAAGTGCAGGGAAAATCTTGTCGATGCTGGTGACACCAGAGTCCGAGTTGGTGGTCGCGCCGGCCGGGTACAGCTTGGCGGCGTGAATGAAGCCGCTGGCCTTGGCCTCGCGAATTTCTTCGGGCTGGGTGCGGTCGGTCAGGTACAGCACCATCAACGGTTCGAAGCGGCTGCCGGCCGGGCGTGCAGCGAGAATCCGCTGGCGATAGCCGTCGGCTTCAGCGGTGTTACGCACCGGAGGTACCAGGTTGGGCATGATGATGGCGCGACCAAAGGTGCGCGCGACATCCGCGACTGTATTGGGCAACACAGCACCATCGCGAAGATGAATATGCCAGTCGTCGGGACGCAGCAGGGTCAGGCGGTCGGACATGAGGGGATTCCAGGCGGGTCAAACTGAGGGGAATGCTACCGGAAAAGACTCTTCCAGGCACTCGCTATCAAGTTTTGCTGGAAGCTTCCGATATCCAACAGGTATGCCGTAAACATCTGTGTGTCGGTCTTTTTGTTGTAGAAGCCAGTGGAGCCTCCCGTGCGCCAGCGTTATTTAGCCTTGCTCAGCGTGTTTGCCAGCCTTCCTGCGATGGCGCTCACTTTCCAGACCCGTCTGGAGAGCATCGAGTGGACGGTCGAAGGAGACAAGTTCGAGTGCCGCCTGACTCAGCCCATCACCGATTTTGGTTCGGGCGAATTCGTGCGTCGCGCTGGCGAGCAAGCGACGTTCCGTCTGAAGGCCTATAACTCAATGATCGGCGGCGGTTCGGCCACCTTGCTGGCGGCGGCTGCACCCTGGCAGCCGGGGCGTGGCGACATTAACCTCGGTTCTGTACGAATCGGCAGCGGCAATGTGTTGTTCAACAGTTCGCAAGTTCAGGCTGGCCGCTTGCTCAGTGGCCTGATGGATGGTCGCAGTCCGGTCGTTCGACATTACTCGGGCGATGGCCGGGTGTCGGAAGTGCGTCTGTTGCCAGTCAAGTTCAGCCAGGCGTTTAACGATTATCAGGGCTGCGTGGCGAAGCTGCTGCCGAAGAATTTCGAGCAGGTTAAACAATCGCAGATCGGCTTCCCTGGCGAAGGCATCGATCTCGACGCGCAGGCCAAGGCGCAATTACAAGTGATGCTGGAGTTCATGAAGGCCGACCCGACGGTCAACCACATCGAACTCGATGGCCACTCCGATAACAGCGGCAACCGCCTGACCAATCGTGATTTGTCGCGGCGTCGGGCCTTGGCCGTCATGGAGTTCTTCAAGGCCAACGGTGTTCAGGAGTCACAAATCACTGTGCGCTTTCACGGCGAGCGTTATCCATTGGCGCCCAATACCAATTCCGCCAACCGGGCGAAGAACCGTCGGGTCAATGTGCAACTCGCGCGTGTTGCGCCCACCGAAAAGCCGGCCCCTCAGGCCACTGTATCGGCGAGTGCCGCGTCGACCTCCTGAACCCGCTGTTATCGTCGCTCACTCGACATAATCTGTCGCTTCGTCGTCATAAGCTGTCGCGCCTCTGTAAATTATCCTGCATGAGCGGTAGACTTGACGGCTTTCCGTAGAACCCCGTGGAGTGATGGCATGGCGGACGTAAACAAGGTCGTTCTGGCGTATTCCGGCGGCCTGGACACTTCGGTGATCCTCAAGTGGCTGCAGGATACTTATAACTGTGAAGTCGTGACCTTCACCGCTGACCTGGGTCAGGGCGAAGAGGTCGAACCTGCACGCGCCAAGGCACAGGCCATGGGCGTGAAAGAGATCTACATCGACGACTTGCGCGAAGAATTCGTGCGCGATTTCGTTTTCCCGATGTTCCGCGCCAACACCGTTTACGAAGGCGAGTACCTGCTGGGTACTTCCATCGCTCGTCCGTTGATCGCCAAGCGCTTGATCGAAATCGCCAACGAAACCGGTGCTGACGCCATTTCCCACGGCGCCACCGGCAAGGGCAACGACCAGGTTCGTTTCGAACTGGGCGCCTACGCCTTGAAGCCAGGCGTGAAAGTGATTGCTCCGTGGCGCGAATGGGATCTGCTCTCCCGTGAAAAGCTGATGGATTATGCTGAAAAGCACAACATCCCGATCGAGCGTCACGGCAAGAAAAAATCCCCGTACTCGATGGATGCCAACCTGCTGCACATCTCCTATGAAGGCGGCGTGCTGGAAGACACCTGGACCGAGCACGAAGAAGACATGTGGAAATGGACCGTCTCCCCGGAGAAGGCTCCAGATAAAGCGCAATACCTGGAACTGACCTACCGCAACGGCGACATCGTCGCACTGGACGGCGTCGAAATGACCCCGGCCACCGTGCTGGCGACCCTGAACCGTATCGGTGGCGAACACGGTATCGGCCGTCTCGACATCGTCGAGAACCGTTACGTGGGCATGAAGTCCCGTGGCTGCTACGAAACCCCTGGCGGCACCATCATGCTGCGCGCTCACCGTGCGATCGAATCGATCACCCTGGACCGCGAAGTGGCTCACCTCAAAGACGAGCTGATGCCTAAATACGCCAGCCTGATCTACACCGGTTACTGGTGGAGCCCTGAGCGTCTGATGCTGCAACAGATGATCGACGCGTCCCAGGCCCACGTGAACGGCGTTGTGCGCCTGAAGCTGTACAAGGGCAACGTGATCGTCACCGGTCGCAAGTCTGACGAATCGTTGTTCGATGCCAACATCGCGACCTTCGAAGAAGATGGCGGCGCCTACAACCAGGCCGACGCGGCGGGCTTCATCAAGCTCAACGCCTTGCGCATGCGTATTGCGGCGAACAAAGGCCGGAAGCTTTTCTGAGATCTTTGAAACCGTAGTGGAACGACCGTAGTGGAACCACGGTAATAGAGTTGTGGCCTTGTCGGTGACAAGGCCACAATTTCTGAATAGGGGGGAGTTTTCCTGCCGGACATCGTGTTATCAGCGCTCTTTTTGTATCTGTAATACCTTCCTTCTGTTTCCTCTCTCTGAATGCTCTTCAAGCGTTACCTGCTGCGTGTCAGGTAAAAAGAGTGATCAAGAATCGTCAGACCGCGTGAATTCAAATTGTAAGCAATGCAAAGCGTTGGGCTGCTGCGATTCTTTGCCTGTTTTGATTGCTTGCTTGCGCTTTCCTTCAGTAATGCCTCCGAATCGGTACAGGTGAGAAATACGATCACTTGTGCTGGGCTTCCCTGTGGGTGCCGGTTTTTTTCAATCCATGCACCGAATTCCATTTTCTTGTTTAGCCACCGCGCATCGACGATGTGCAGGTTTTTTAACTGCTCGGCCAGGCAAACGTGCTGTAGAGCCGAGAGGCCCGTTTGAATACCGATCCGGACGGGAGGGTCCTTCAGGTTATCGGGCTGCTGACCGCGTTCAGCGTTGTCCATCACTTTTATAAAATGCTTTCCCTTGCCGAAATCGGAGGGCGCGTACAGCGACCGGTAGTTGAAGTTGAGTGTGGCGAAGAAAAGAAAAAGTAAATAAAAAGGGAAGCTGATCAGGAACCAGACATAGAGCTCCCGCTCCTTATTGTCGAGAAAGGGCAGTGAGACGGCGGCCGATGTTTCAGAAATAGCGGCAAATATTGCAATAACTGTCATGGGGTTGATGATTTTTTTCTTTGATTTGTTCATGTTTTTTGCTCATTGGAATATTGTCTTTTCTCGGTTGGTTGATGTTATTGGTTTTGATTTTAATAACTAAGTGGTCGGTGTTTATATTTGTGCAGCACTCCTTTTGAGTTTTAGGTTTCGAAGGTTTGATAGTAACGGTATTGAGCGTTCGGCGGGTACCTCTGTTGTTTGGGTTTTAGGTGGTGATGGGTTGAGTTTGTTGTTGAAGTGTTGCTTGGTGTGATTTTTTATTACATTCTGATGTGCGATGTTTGTGGTGTGGGGTTTCAAGTGGTAAATATCAGTTACTTTTAAGGGTAGCTCAATAGTCGGCATTCGTTGGATCTCTTGCGACGAACCCTGTTATTTGGTTTTCTGGTTGTAAACAGAAACAAAAAAACTGCGGATAATCGAAATGTTTTCAGGCTGATAAAATTTTTACCCCACGGTATTTTTGGGAATTTTGTAAGACTATTCTTTAATGTCTGTAGGGAATGTCTCTCGGTGTGGGTGGCCGAGGGGGGCGGCATGCCATGGGTGAAACGACTAGGCTATCGTGCGGGCTCTAAAAATTCGAACAGCGAAAATTGGACTTGCCCATGAATAAAGTGCTGATCGTGGATGATCACCCCGTCATTCGTCTTGCGGTACGTATGCTAATGGAGCGTCACGGCTACGAAGTTATTGCAGAGACAGATAATGGCGTGGATGCGTTGCAACTTGCCCGTGAGCATATGCCGGATATTGTCATCCTGGATATTGGAATACCGAAACTTGATGGGCTGGAAGTCATTGCGCGTCTGACATCGACAGCAATGCCCATGAAAGTACTGATACTAACTTCCCAGGCGCCTGGGCATTTTTCCATGCGTTGTATGCAATCCGGTGCCGCAGGGTATGTCTGCAAGCAACAGGATCTCACTGAATTACTCAGTGCAATAAAGGCAGTATTGTCGGGCTACAGTTACTTTCCGAACCAAGCCTTGCATACCGTACGTTCCAGTTTGGGGAATGCCAGTGAAGCCGATATGGTGGATCGACTGTCGGGACGGGAAATGATGGTCTTGCAACAATTGGCCCGAGGCAAGACCAACAAGGAGATTGCCGACGGAATGTTCCTCAGCAATAAGACCGTCAGTACTTACAAGACGCGTCTGTTGTTGAAGCTCAATGCTCGCTCCCTGGTCGACCTGATCGAATTGGCTCAACGCAATGGTCTGGTGTGACTGCCTCAGCGTTTGACGAGGCGCGATGAACGGGGGGGTATCAGGGGTCGGCACTTAGTAAAAAGCCTCCGTTTCGGGAGGCTTTTAGGTGTCATAGGTCAAAATCGTAATCGGCCAATTGCTTTTGCAGTCGGCGCTCCTCCAACAGATTGTCGATGGTACGGCGTTTGCTCAGGTTGGTCTTCGCCACTTCAACCACCGGCTCAGCGTCATCCGCCTCAACGGGGGTGAAGTCGTCTTCTACGTCCAATTGCTCTTTGCCAGTGCTCATAGTGTTACTCCAGGCTAAGACTGCCTTTGGCGCTCCTTATATCGATAAACTCCCGGCGGGTAAAAAAGATTTTTTCAATCGATAAATCAAAAAACCTAATAGCGCCTCAATCGTCCGATGTCTTTTGCTTGTATTCGCACAAGTCTTCGATCCGGCAACTGCCGCAGCGAGGCTTGCGAGCCAGGCAAACATAGCGTCCGTGGAGGATCAGCCAGTGATGGGAGTCGAGCAGATATTCCTTCGGCACGAACTTCATCAGTTTTTGCTCAACCTCGACCACATTTTTGCCCGGAGCAATGCCGGTACGATTGCTGACCCGGAAAATATGCGTATCCACGGCCATGGTCAGTTGGCGGAATGCGGTGTTGAGCACCACGTTGGCAGTCTTGCGGCCGACGCCGGGTAACGCTTCCAGTTCTTCACGGGTTTGCGGCACTTCGCCTCCATGACGCTCCATCAGCAAGCGACAGGTCTCGATCACGTTTTTCGCTTTGCTGTTGAACAGGCCGATGGTCTTGATGTATTCCGACAAGCCTTCGACACCCAGGGCATAAATCGCCGCCGGTGTATTGGCCACCGGGTAGAGCTTGGCGGTGGCCTTGTTGACGCCGACATCGGTCGACTGCGCCGAGAGAATCACGGATATCAGCAATTCGAACGGCGAGGAGTAGGCCAGCTCGGTCTTCGGTTCCGGGTTGTCTTCGTGAAATCGGCGAAAAATTTCCAGACGTTTTGCGGCATTCATGGGCAGTGCGTTTCCTCGAAGGCGGTCAGTGAGAGGGCGTCGAGCGGGTCCAGGCCTGACGTGCGGCGATCAGCAGTCCCAGCAGAATGAATCCACCAGGGGCCAGGGTGGCGAGGCGCAAGCCACCGTCGGCGGTCAGTACCCAGCCTTGCCAGTCCGCTTGCGCAGTGCCAGCCAGCCATGGCAGATGGCTGAAGAGGGTCCCGTTGCCGATGAGTTCGCGCAGCAAGCCAAGGCCCGCCATCAACGCGCCAAAGAGGCCGCACAGACGCAGGCGATCACGCCAGGCGCTCTGGAAAAAACCGGTGTGTTCCAGCACAACGCATTGCAAGGCAATCAATCCTGCATAGAGCCCTACATGTTGGTGCCATTGCAGCGACCAGACTTGCGCGGCGAGTTCCGCGCAGCTGGTCAGCGTGGCCGCCAGCAGGACATTGGCAAGCAGATGTGTCGCAGGGATAAGCCGGGCTCGCAACGCGCCCATGCTCACTCCAAAGGCACTGATCACCACGATGAACATCAGCCACAAGCCCAGAGCGGACACCCATGAATCCGTGGCACCGATCAGCGGTGCAAGCATCAGTGAACTCTGCAGCGTCGATGACTTATTCATGTGCGCTGCTCCCGATCAACTGTTGCTGATATTCGTCGAAATAGCGCAACGCGTCATGGATGGCGTTGATGACCGCTCTCGACGTAATGGTCGCGCCCGCCATTTGATCGAATTGCCCCTGATCCTTTTTCAAGGCCCAGCCATTGTCGGCAGGGTCGGTTCGGGACTTTCCGGAAAAAGCCTGAAGCCAGGCATTGGGCCAGTCAGCGAGTCGACCGCCCAGCCCCGGAGTTTCCGATTGCTTGAGCGTTTTGACGCCCAGCACCTTGCCGTTTGCGTCGATTGCGATCAGCAATTCGATGGAACCCTCGTAACCCAGGGTTTGGCTGCGCAGCAACACGGCGCTGGGTTGGCCAGCCTTGGTTGCCAGGTAGCCACCCAGCAGCGTGCTGTTGGCCAATCCCGTATTTTCGAGGGCGAGTGGCTGTTCCAGCGGCTGATTGTCGTAGCTTTCAGCCGGGAGCAGGTCCAGCAGGTTACGACTGTCGATCAGGCGCTGTTCGGCCGCAATGCGCGGCGCGCTGGTGTGCTGCACGAGGTAAGTCGCGCCAATCCCCAGGCCTGCCAGCAACACCAGGATCACACCGCTCGACGCTCGGCTCATGGCGCACCCCGTTCCAGTCTGGAGGCGGCAAACCGCTCCAGCGCCGGCACACAGAGGTTCATCAACAGCACGGCAAAGGCTACGCCGTCCGGATAACCACCCCAGGTACGAATCAGGTACGTCAGCAGCCCGACGCCGGCGCCGAACAGCAGTCGCGCGCCGGGGCTTTTTGCGCCGGACACCGGTTCCGTGACGATGAAGAATGCACCCAGCATGCTCGCGCCGGTGAGCAGATGAAACAGCGGCGAGCCATGGGAGTCGGAGCCCGAGCCGTTCCAGCACAGCAGGCTGATGATGAACAGGCTGGCCAGCATGCCGACCGGCGCATGCCAGCTGAACACCCGTCGTTGCAGCAGAAAAGCGCCACCTGCCAGAAAGGCCAGGTTGACCCATTCCATGCCCCGGCCGCCGAAGTGGCCGAACGCCGGGTTAGCGGCAAACAGTTCATCCATGGTCAGGCTTTTGTTGATCCGCAGGCTGTCCAGTGCCGTGGCCTGGACCCAGGCATCTGGCGTCTGACCGAGGCTGAACCCGAACACCTGCTGCAAGCCGCCGATCAGGTCCAGCCCATGGGATGACGGCCAGTGGGTCATCTGTTGGGGAAAGGTCACCAGCACCAGGGCGTAGCCCAACATTGCCGGGTTGAACGGGTTCTTGCCAACGCCGCCATACAGGTGTTTGCCGAACACCATCGCGAACGCCGCGGCACAGACCGTCAGCCACCACGGGCAATAAGGCGGCAAGGCCAGAGCCAACAGCGTCGCGCTGACCAGCGCACTGCCGTCGCTCAAGGTCGGCTTGAGCGCAAGCTTGCGCAAGCGCAACACGGTCGCTTCAACGGCCAGTGCGGTAACACCCGCCAGAATCAGGTTGATCAACACGCCCCAGCCATACAGCCAGAAAAACACCAGCATTCCCGGCACGGTGGCCAGCAATACCAGCTTCATGGCTTGCTGAAGGCGCTCGTCGACCGATTCAAGGGGCGGCATAGGCATCCACCTGACGCTCGGCTTCATTCACCGCGAGTTCCAGGGCTTCGATCTGCTCAATCGGCGCTTCGTTGGATTGAGCTTTCTTGAGTTCGGCGCGGCGCATGGCCAACTGGATCTTTGCCCGATTCAGCTGCGCATTTTTCGCCGGAGCGACAGGCGTCGGGGCTGGCGGTGCAGTACTTTCCAGTTTCGCCAACGCCTGTTCGGCAACCTCGAATTGCTGTTGCAGGACGATCAGTTGCGACTGCTGTTCGAAGGTCGGTGGATGCCCAAACGCCTTGAGTGACTTGTTCAATTGCGCCCGACTCATCGCCAGATCGATCTTGGCTTTTTTCAACGCCGCATCCGCATTGGCTACTTTCTGTGCGCGGACTCGCTCAAGAGCGGCCTGAACCGGATCGAGCGTCGCTACCTCAGTGTGCTGGACGGCGCGCTGGGCTCGGGCCTGACGTTCGGCGATTTTCTGTTCTTCTTCGCGATGCAGGCGAGCGTTGCGCTGTTCAAATCGACGCCGCGCGTGATTGCGCTTGGCCGCCCGGGCACGTTGTTCCTCAAGGCTGAACGCCAGGCCGCCGACAATCGGCAGCACCGTGGCCAGTGGCAATGGCCGCATTTCGATGCAATCCACCGGGCACGGCGCCACACACAGGTCGCAACCGGTGCATTCATCGACGATCACCGTGTGCATCAATTTCGCCGCGCCGACAATGGCATCCACCGGGCAGGCCTGGATGCACTTGGTGCAACCAATACACTCCGCTTCACGAATGTAGGCGATCTGCGCCGGGGCCGAACCGCGACTGACGTCCAGTTCCAGCACCGGCACTTTCAACAGTTCGGCCAGGGCGGCGATGGTTTCGCTGCCGCCCGGCGGGCACTTGTTGATCGGTTCGCCGCTGGCAATGCCTTCGGCGTACGGTTTGCATCCGGGGTGGCCGCACTTGCCGCATTGGGTCTGCGGCAAGAGGGCGTCGATGCGTTGAATCAGACTCATGTTTTGATCAGTCCGCTGAATCCGAGAAAGGCCACTGCAATCAGTCCGGCGCCGATCAGGTCGATCGGCAGGCCGCGAAAGGGCAGGGGGATATCATTTTCGAGTGTGCGTTGGCGTAAGTCGCTGAACAGGCTCAGTACCAGCCAGAAACCCAAGCCGGCACCCAGGCTCAGGGCCATGGCGTGGAAGAAGCCTTTGTCGTCCTGAGCGTTGAGCAACGTCAGGCCGAGTACGCCGGCGTTGCCTAGCAGCAGGGGCCAGAGGCCATCGAACGCAAGCTTTGGAAGTGTCTGGGAAAGCAATTTCAGCAGCGGGCCAATCAGCAGAACGCTTAATGGCAGGAAGACGAAAAGGCGCAGCGATGTCAGCTCCAGCGGGACCAGCAACCAACGGTAGGCCGAGTAGCCCACCGTGCCGACGATCAGCATCAAACACATTGTCGCAAGGCCCAGCGCGTGGACCTGTCGATGCTCGTTGCCCAGCAGCGGATCAACGCCCAGCGGCCAGTGCAACACGAGGTTGTTGATCAAGGCAGTGCTGATAAGCATAAGAACAATTTCGGTCATGATCGTGCCGGCAAGAACGGGGCTTTTTAACGGAGCGGTCTAAAAAGCTTAGGCATTATCCGGCAAGGACGGAGGGTGGGCCAGACATGAAAATCCCACAGTCGCGCCAGGCACGACTGTGGGATCGGTTTACAGCAGAGCCTTACTTGATGCGCTGACCTGGCTTGGCGCCGCTGTCAGGGCTGAGCAGGTAGATTTCTTCACCGCCAGGGCCGGCCGCCATCACCATGCCTTCGGAGATGCCGAACTTCATTTTCCGTGGCTTGAGGTTGGCGATCATCATGGTCAGACGACCATTGAGCTTGGACGGATCCGGATAAGCGCTCTTGATCCCGGAGAACACGTTGCGTTGCTCGTCACCGATGTCCAGGGTCAGGCGCAGCAGTTTGTCGGCGCCTTCCACGTGTTCGGCCTTGAGGATCAGGGCGACGCGCAGGTCGACAGCGGCAAAGGCATCGAACTCGATTTCCGGCGACAGCGGATCCTTGGCCAGTTCACCGTTGCCGGCAGGCGCAGCGTCGCCGGTGTCGGTAGCGCTGGCGGTCAGGTCTTCTTTCGAGGCGTCGCTCATGGCTTGCACTTTTACCGGGTCGATACGGGTCATCAACGGTTTGAACTCGTTCAGCTGATGGTTGCTGAGCAAGGTGGCGTGGTCGTTCCAGGTCAGCGGCGCGACGTTCAGGAACGCCTCGGCATCGGCGGCCAGCAGCGGCAGCACAGGTTTGAGGAAGATCACCAGCTGGCGGAACAGGTTGACGCCCAGGGCGCAGATGGCCTGGACTTCGTCTTGCTTGCCTTCCTGTTTGTTCAGCGACCAAGGCGCCTTGTCGGCGATCCAGGCATTGGCACGGTCGGCCAGGCCCATGATTTCGCGCATGGCACGGGCGAAGTCGCGAGCCTCGTAGGCTTCGGCGATGCTCGGCGCTGCGGCGAGGAAGGCTTCGGTCAGTTCCGGCGCGGCATTACCTGCCACCAGCACGCCGGCGTTGCCTTTGTGGATGAAACCGGCGCAACGGCTGGCAATGTTGACGACTTTGCCGACCAGGTCCGAGTTGACCTTCTGCACGAAGTCTTCGAGGTTCAGGTCCAGGTCATCGACGCCACGGCTCAGCTTCGCCGCGTAGTAGTAGCGCAGGTATTCCGGCGACAGGTGGTCGAGATAGGTCCGGGCCTTGATGAAGGTGCCGCGGGACTTGGACATTTTCTGACCGTTGACGGTCAGGTAACCGTGTACGTTGATGCCGGTCGGTTTACGGAAACCGGCGCCTTCGAGCATGGCTGGCCAGAACAGGGCGTGGAAGTTGACGATGTCCTTGCCGATGAAATGGTACAGCTCGGCGGTGGAATCCTTGCCCCAGAACGCGTCGAAATCAAGTGTAGGCGTGCGGTCGCAGAGGTTCTTGAAGCTGGCCATGTAGCCAATCGGCGCGTCCAGCCAGACGTAGAAGTATTTGCCTGGCTCGTCAGGGATTTCGAAACCGAAGTACGGTGCATCGCGGGAGATGTCCCACTGTTGCAGGCCGGCGTCCAGCCATTCGGCGATCTTGTTCGCCACGGCTTCTTGCAGGGTGCCGCTGCGGGTCCAGGCTTGCAGCATTTCCTGGAAGTCCGGCAGCTTGAAGAAGAAGTGCTGGGAATCCTTGAGCACCGGAGTGGCGCCAGAGATCGCCGACTTCGGATCCTTCAGGTCGGTCGGCGCGTAGGTCGCGCCGCATTTTTCGCAGTTGTCGCCGTACTGGTCTTCGGTGCCGCATTTCGGGCAGGTGCCCTTGATGAAGCGATCGGCCAGGAACATTTTCTTTTCCGGGTCGAAGTACTGAGTGATCGAGCGCGTGGCAATGTGCCCGGCGTCGCGCAGCTTCAGGTAGATCTGGCTCGACAGCTCACGGTTTTCTTCGGCGTGAGTGGAGTGGAAGTTGTCGAAGTCCACCAGGAACTCGGCAAAGTCGGCGCTGTGTTCAGCCTGGACGTTGGCGATCAGTTGTTCCGGGGTGATGCCTTCCTTTTCCGCGCGCAGCATGATGGCCGAACCGTGGGCGTCGTCGGCGCAGACATAAATGCATTGATTGCCGCGGTGCTTCTGGAAGCGCACCCACATATCGGTCTGGATGTATTCCAGCATGTGGCCAAGATGGATCGAACCATTGGCATAGGGCAGGGCGCTGGTGACGAGGATCTTGCGTGGCTCGGACATGGGGCTCGGCTACTTGATGAAACGGAGGTCGGCCACTATAAAGCGCCGGCGCATATTTTTCACCCCGTGAGCCTGTTTCGATCTACGACAACCGCCAACCGGCGTCGGGCTCCCTCGCCACAAATGTGTGTCCGGCGTAGGATACCCGCCTGATTTTCCAGTCTTGCTATCGGAGTTGCCCATGAGCGCCGTCAATCGCGCAGCGGTGGAAGCCGTCCTTCGCCAATACACCGACCCTTATTTGAACCAGGACCCGGTCAGCGCCGGGTGCGTACGCGGCATCGATATTCAGGGTGATCGCGTCAGCGTCCAGCTGGAGCTGGGTTACGCCGCCGGTCTGTTCAAGAGTGGCTGGGCGCAGTTGCTGCAAATGGCCATTGAAGGGCTGGACGGCGTGACCATCGCCCGCGTCGAGATCACCAGTGTCATTGCCGCGCACAAGGCTCAAGCGCAGATCCCGGGTCTGGCCAACGTCAAGAACGTGGTGGCCGTGGCGTCCGGCAAGGGCGGTGTGGGCAAATCAACCACCGCCGCCAACCTGGCCCTGGCCTTGGCCCGCGAAGGCGCCAAGGTCGGGATTCTCGACGCGGACATTTACGGACCGAGCCAAGGCATCATGTTCGGCATCCCTGAAGGCACCCGACCGAAGGTCAAGGATCAGAAGTGGTTTATTCCGATCGAGTCCCACGGTGTCGAAGTCATGTCCATGGCATTCCTGACCGACGACAACACGCCGATGGTCTGGCGCGGGCCGATGGTTTCCGGCGCCTTGTTACAACTCGTCACTCAGACCGCCTGGGGCGACCTGGATTACCTGGTCATCGACATGCCGCCAGGCACCGGCGACATCCAGCTGACTCTGGCGCAGAAAGTCCCGGTGGCTGGCGCGGTGATCGTCACCACGCCGCAAGATCTGGCATTGCTGGACGCACGCAAGGGCGTGGAGATGTTCCGCAAGGTCAACATCCCGGTGCTGGGCGTGGTGGAAAACATGGCCGTGCACATCTGCTCCAACTGCGGGCATGCCGAGCATCTGTTCGGTGAGGGCGGCGGTGTGAAGCTGGCCAACCAGTACGGCGTCGAGCTGCTGGCTTCGTTGCCGCTGGCGATGGCGATCCGCGAACAGGCCGATGGCGGCAAGCCAACGGTGATCGCCGAGCCTGACAGCCCGATTGCAATGGTTTACCAGGAACTGGCCCGCCATGTCGGCGCGCGAATCGTGTTGCAGGAAGCGGCGACACCGGCCATGCCGAACATCACCATCAGCGACGATTGATTCGCTGAAAAAAGATCACAGCCTCGCTTCGCTCGACAGCTCCTACATGGATTGGCTTACACCTGTAGGAGCTGTCGAGCGAAGCGAGGCTGCGATCTTTTGATCTTGCTTTAGATCCGCAACCCGCCATCCAGCTCCATAATCCGACCGTTGTAGTAGTCGTTTTCGAAAATGTAGTTCGCTGAATGGGCGATCTCTTCAGGCGTGCCCATGCGCTTGAGTGGAATCGCGGACGTTATCTTCTCCAGCGCGTCAGGCTTCATGCTCAGCGTCATTTCGGTTTCGATAAAGCCCGGTGCAATGCCTGCCACACGAATACCGTAGCGTGACAATTCCTTGGCCCAGGTCACGGTCGCCGCGGCGACACCGGCCTTGGCGGCGGAGTAGTTGGTCTGGCCGGCGTTGCCTGCACGGGAGATCGACGAGATATTAATGATCGCGCCGCTGTTGTTCAGCTCAATCATTTTGGCCGCGACTTCACGGGTGCACAGGAAAACGCCGGTGAGGTTGACGTCGATGACCGACTGCCACTGGGCCAGGCTCATCTTGGTCATCTCGCCGTCCTTGACCTTGATCAGCAAGCCATCGCGCAGGATCCCTGCGTTGTTGATCAGGCCATGGATCGCGCCGAAGTCTTCGGCAACCTGGGCGACCATGTGCGTCACTTGCTCTTCATTGGCGACATTGCACAGATAAGCGCGAGCCTCGACGCCTTTAGCCGTGCAAGCGGCGACGGTGTCGTCGAGCTTTTCCTGGTTCAGGTCCACCAGCGCCAGCTTCGCGCCTTTACCGGCGAAATACTCGGCCATGGAACGGCCTAAACCCTGGCAACCGCCGGTGATAATGATTACTTTGTCAGTGAGTTTCATTCGCATGCCCCAATAGCAGGTCAGAGGAGTGGTTTCCTTTCAGAGAGTAGCCTCTCGATCTGCACCTGATGGCCTGGCTGCACATGAGAACTGCCCCGATGGCGTACTGGAACTTATCCCAGGCGCCTGTCCGTTTTTTGACGGATTCTAATAAGGAGTCATAAATTGAGCGTTGAAGCGGCCAAGAATGCCCGAGAATTGCTTCTCAAGGAATACCGTGGAGTGCTCTCGACACACTCCAAGGCGATGCCCGGTTTCCCGTTTGGCTCCGTGGTTCCGTACTGTCTGGATGAACAGGGCCGGCCGCTGATCCTTATCAGCCGTATCGCCCAGCACACGCATAACCTGCAGAAGGATCCAAAATGCTCACTATTTGTGGGCGAGCGCGGGGCTGAAGATGTGCAAGCCGTTGGTCGCCTGACCTACCTCGCCGAAGCGGAAAAGCTCGAGGACGAGGCCGCCATCGAAGCGGCGGCTGAGCGTTACTACCGCTATTTCCCGGATTCGCAGAGCTACCACAAGGCTCACGATTTCGATTTCTGGGTGCTCAAACCGGTACGTCACCGTTACATCGGCGGCTTCGGTGCGATTCACTGGGTCGATCAGTTAACGCTGGCCAACCCGTTTGCCGGTAAGGCCGAAGCGAGCATGGTCGAGCACATGAATGCCGATCACGCCAAAGCCATCGCCCATTACGTCGAACTGGCGGGCCTGCCGAAAACCGAGCCGGCGCAACTGGCGGGTATCGACACCGAAGGCATGCACCTGCGCATTGGTCAGGGGCTCTACTGGTTGCCGTTTCAAGCGCCGTGTAATACGCCGACACAAGTGCGCGAAGCCTTGGTTTTCCTGGCTCACGCCGAACATTGGCCGAAAAATGAAGTGGCCGACGCTTGAATTCACGAATCGGCGACGTCATCTAGGGAAGACTGGCAAGGCATTCTTGCGTTGAGGAACCATTTGATGCGCCCTTTTTTATTGCTCTTTGTACTGTTTCCGGTGTTGGAGCTGTTCGTATTCGTCAAGGTCAGCGGGGCGATCGGGTTTTTCCCGGCCCTGCTGCTGGTCATTCTCGGCTCGATGCTCGGCGTGTTCGTGCTGCGTATCGCTGGTCTGGCAACCGCATTGCGTGCTCGTGAAAGCCTGAACCGCGGCGAGTTGCCGGCCCAGACCATGCTCGAAGGTTTGATGCTGGCACTGGCGGGTGGTCTGTTGATCCTGCCGGGCTTCGTCACTGACGTGCTGGGTCTGATCATGTTGCTGCCGATCTCTCGTCGACTGTTGGCCAATAAAATGCGCCAGCGTGCCGAAGAGGCGGCAATCCGTCAGCGTGCATTCGCCGACGACCTTCAGCCTCGTGGCGGTCCTGCTCCACGCGAGCCGCTGGGCCGTGAGCCCAACGTGATCGAAGGCGAATTCGAACACCGCGATACCAAGTAATCTGCACCACTGGCACGGCACCTTCGGGTGCCGTGTTCATTTGTGGGGCCGCAACCTGAAAAAATTTGCTTCCTCGCCCTTGTAATAAGCTTATGCGCCCTTATGTAACGGTCACCGCAAGGTTTCTGGCAATTGCGCCAGACAGACTTCCGCGGTTCGCTTGACGAACCGCACCCGGCACCGCCGGATTTGTTAAACCCGCCGGGAATACACCGGCCGATGAAAACCACAATTAGGAGAGATCGACAATGAAGCTTCGTCCTCTGCATGACCGCGTCGTCGTCCGTCGCAGCGAAGAAGAAAAGAAAACCGCTGGCGGTATCGTCCTGCCAGGTTCGGCTGCTGAAAAGCCAAACCAGGGTGAAGTTCTCGCCGTAGGTCCAGGCAAAGCACTGGAAAACGGTGAAGTGCGTGCACTGGCTGTGAAAGTGGGTGACAAGGTTGTGTTCGGCCCGTACTCCGGCAGCAACACCGTGAAAGTCGACGGCGAAGACCTGCTGGTAATTGGCGAGAGCGAAATCCTCGCCGTTATCGAAGGCTGATTCCCCGCTCATTTTCCCGCTACTACAAAGTATTTAAGGAATATCGATCATGGCTGCTAAAGAAGTTAAATTCGGCGATTCCGCCCGCAAGAAAATGCTCGCCGGTGTCAACGTCCTGGCTGACGCAGTAAAAGCGACCCTGGGCCCTAAAGGCCGTAACGTGATCATCGAGAAGAGCTTCGGCGCTCCGACCATCACCAAGGACGGCGTGTCCGTTGCCAAAGAAATCGAGCTGAAAGATCGCTTCGAAAACATGGGCGCGCAGCTGGTCAAAGACGTTGCCTCCCGTGCCAACGATGACGCAGGCGACGGCACCACCACCGCTACCGTTCTGGCTCAATCGATCGTCAACGAAGGCCTGAAAGCCGTCGCTGCCGGCATGAACCCGATGGACCTGAAGCGCGGTATCGACAAAGCGACCATCGCTATCGTCAAAGAGCTGAAAGCCCTGTCCAAGCCTTGCGCTGACACCAAGGCAATCGCTCAGGTCGGCACCATCTCGGCCAACTCCGACAGCTCCATCGGCGACATCATTGCCGAAGCCATGGAAAAAGTCGGTAAAGAAGGCGTGATCACCGTTGAAGAAGGCTCGGGCCTGGAAAACGAACTGTCGGTTGTTGAAGGCATGCAGTTCGACCGTGGCTACCTGTCCCCGTACTTCGTCAACAAGCCAGAGACCATGACTGCCGAGCTGGACGGTCCGCTGATCCTGCTGGTCGACAAAAAGATCTCGAACATCCGCGAAATGCTGCCAGTACTGGAAGCCGTTGCCAAAGCCGGCCGTCCACTGCTGATCGTGGCCGAAGACGTTGAAGGCGAAGCCCTGGCGACTCTGGTTGTGAACAACATGCGTGGCATCGTTAAAGTCGCAGCCGTCAAGGCTCCAGGCTTCGGCGACCGTCGCAAGGCCATGCTGCAGGACATCGCTGTTCTGACTGGCGGTACCGTTATCTCCGAAGAGATCGGTCTGAGCCTGGAAAGCACTACCCTGGAACACCTGGGTAATGCCAAGCGCGTGATCCTGTCCAAAGAAAACACCACCGTGATCGACGGTGCCGGCGTTGAGGCTGACATCCAGGCTCGCGTTCTGCAGATCCGTCAGCAAGTGGCCGACACTTCGTCCGACTACGACCGTGAAAAACTGCAAGAGCGTCTGGCCAAACTGTCCGGCGGCGTTGCAGTGATCAAGGTTGGCGCTGGTTCCGAAGTTGAAATGAAAGAGAAGAAAGCCCGCGTTGAAGACGCCCTGCACGCTACCCGTGCAGCCGTTGAAGAAGGCGTGGTACCTGGCGGCGGCGTGGCACTGGTTCGCGCTCTGCAGGCAATCTCCGAGCTGAAAGGCGACAACGATGACCAGAACGTTGGCATCCAGTTGCTGCGTCGCGCTGTTGAAGCGCCACTGCGTCAGATCGTTGCCAACTCCGGCGACGAGCCAAGCGTAGTGGTCGACAAGGTCAAGCAGGGTTCAGGTAACTACGGTTACAACGCTGCTACCGGCGAATACGGCGACATGATCGAAATGGGTATCCTGGACCCGGCTAAAGTGACTCGTTCGGCTCTGCAAGCGGCTTCGTCGATTGCCAGCCTGATGATCACCACCGAAGCCATGATCGCTGAGATCAAGGAAGACGGTCCAGCTGGCGGCGGCATGCCAGACATGGGCGGTATGGGCGGCATGGGCGGCATGATGTAAGCCAGCCTTACCCCTGTACTAAAAAACCCCGCCTGCGATAAGCAGGCGGGGTTTTTTATTGTCCTCTATAAAGTCAAAAGATCGCAGCCTGCGGCAGCTCCTACAAAAGAACGCGATCCCCTGTAGGAGCTGGCGAAGGTTCGGGCCGCGTTCGGACGATCTTTTGATCTTCCCTCAGGCGTTGACCGATTCTGCCTTGGTCGCTCGCTCATCCTTCGCCGCCGGGCGATAAAGGATGTAGTAATACGCCCCCAGACAAATCAGCCAGCAGAAAATCGCCGTCCACACATTGTGCGAAAAGAAGTGCGCGCCCTGCATCATCCGGCTGATGGAAAACACCGTGCCCAACGCGAAAGCGAACACAAACGCCTTGCGCGCCAGACGCGGACGACGGTCGCGCAGGACAAAGAACAGCGCAAACAGTGTGAAACCGGTTGCCGCATGACCGCCGGGCCAGCAACGGCCCGGCTTATCGGTGTGCGGGCGAGGGCTGAGCAACTCGCTATAGGTTTCGTGACCACCGAATTGCTCCAGGCTCCACGGGCATTGAACGGCCGTCACCGCTTTGACTGGCGTGACAAAGGAGGTTGCCAGCGCCAGAGACAGCACCAGGCAGCCCAATTCCCGTTTGATCGGTTTGAGACTGTCCATGAAAAAAGAGGCGATGAAACCGAAGATGGACAACACCGAGAAGGCGATGACCACTTGCTTGGCGCGGTCATGCAGGATGTCTTCCAGGAAGTAACTGTGCCGCCCGATGAAATCACCCGCGACCGGGTCATAGAGCAGCTTGGCAAGGTCCATGTCCAGGGACGTCAATTCGAGCAGCATCAGAGTGATCGCTGCGATGGCGGGAACGCCCAGGCACACCCAGAAATTCAGCGGGCGGGAGGCGGGGCGGACAGCAATTGATGGCATGTTGGATCCTGAACAAAGGAAAAGCCCCGGGGCATCAAGCCCGGGGCGCTTCGATTAATGTGCGCTGACTTGGCCAGTGCCCTCCATGGGCGCCTTCCAGCCAAGTAGCTGTTGCTTGAAGCCATAACTGGCGGTTTGGTAATAGGTGATAGCACGGACAATCAACGGATCGCTGGCGGTGGCCCGGGACTCGCGGCTCTCGGTCAATGCTTCATCATGGCGCCGCAGCCCTTGGCGAGGGCTCAGGATCGCCAAATCCTTGCCGTCGAACAAGCCCAAATGCTGGTAATTGCCAACGACCACGCGGGGCGGCAGTGGATTGTCCTGCAGCAAGTTGCGGCCGAAGAAGGTCGATTGATAATCCAGGTTCAGCAAACCCAGCAAGGTCGGCGCCAGGTCGATCTGGCTGGCCAGTTGCGCGGTTTCCCGTGCATCGATCAGCTTCGGTGCATAGATGAACAGCGGAATCTGATAGTTTTTGATCGGCAAGTCTTCCATGCCGGCGCTGCCGGCCGTGTGGTCGGCGACGAAGACGAAGATTGTATTGTCAAACCACGGCTTTTGGCGCGCCTGATCGAGGAACTGACCAATGGCATAGTCGGTGTACTTCACCGCACCGTCGCGACCGTTGCCGGATTTGATGTCGATCCGGTTGTCCGGGTAGGTGTAAGGGCGATGGTTGGAGGTGGTCATCAGCTGCAGCAGAAACGGCTGCTGTTTTGCGTAGTCAGCGTCGGCCAGTTTGAGGGTCTGCTTGTAGAGATCTTCGTCAGCCATGCCCCAGGCATTTTTGAAGTTGATCTCTGATTCATCGACGCTGCTCTGGTCCACCACACGGTAACCGTTGCCACTGAAGAACGCGTTCATATTGTCGAAGTAACCGCGTCCGCCATAGACGAACACGCTGTCGTAACCCACCGCGGTGAGTTGCTGGCCGAGGCTGGCGAAACCGCTTTCACGCCCCACACGTTTGACGATCGAACGCCCTGGGGTTGGCGGGATCGCCAGGGTAATGGCCTCAAGGCCGCGATCGGTGCGGGTGCCGGTGGCATAGAAGTTGTTGAAGTACAGGCTCTGCTTGCGCAAGGCATCGAGGTTGGGTGTCAGGTTGCGCTCGTCGCCGTTACTGCCCATGTACTTGGCGCTGAAGCTTTCAATCGTCACCAGCACAATGTTGGGTTTGCGCACAGTGCCCGGGTTGTCGATCATCCGGCGAATGTCCTGCGGATCCTCGCCGATGAAGCGCGCGTTGGGTTCGCTCAGTTCGGCACGAATCTGCTGAGCAACGATTGCCGGCGGCAGGCTGCTGTAGAACTGCGGGTAATCCAGTTCGTTGTTACGGAATGCTGCAAAAAACTGATAGGGCCCATTGCTCGCCAGTTCGTTCTGATAGGCGTTACCGCCCTGGGCGCGCGGCGAATCCTGGCTGAGCAGTTGCAAGCTCAGCCCCGCGACGATCAACAGGCCCAGCGCATTCAGCAGGCGCCCGCGCAGTGGCGGCAACGGTGCGTCCAGCGCGGCATTGAAAGGTTTGCGCAACGCAAAGCTCAAGGCGACGGCCAACACGGCAAGGATGCTCAGCAGCGTACCGATTGGATAAGACTCCAACAGGTTGTTCAACACCTCATCGGAATACACCAGGTAATCGACGGCGATGAAGTTGAAGCGCACACCGAACTCATCCCAGAACAGCCACTCGGCTACCGCGGTGAACAACATGGCGAACAGGCTGACGGTCAGCAGTCCCTGAAGGAACCAGCGATGGCCGCGGCGGCGCCATAAGGCCGGTGGGCAGAGCAGCAAGTAGAGACCCATCGGCAGCGCTGCGTAGGCAATGAAGCCCAGGTCGTAGAGCAGGCCGATGCCAAACACCGACAGAAATCCGCTACCGGCCTCATCCAGGTGGGTGAGTAGCAAAACCATCCGGGTCAGCAAGAAAATGACCAGCCAAGTGCCGGTCACGAGCAAGAGAAAGCGCATTGGCGCGGTCTTGAAGAGGTCCATTGTGTGTACATTCCTTTACAACAATTGCGTGGGATTCTCGCGCCTCCACTGTAGTCGGCTTGTGAATCGATAGTGAAAAACGTGTTAACTCTATCATTTGGTTGAGCGGATTGATTCCTGGCACCGTAACCCTAGCCCTCAGCCACACTTGGCCTTAAGCTGCGCGGGCCAAGACGGCCGTTACTGTGCACGCAGGAGATACCCATGCGAATTCTATTGGTTGAAGACAACCGCGATATCCTGGCCAATCTGGCCGATTACCTGGGGCTCAAGGGTTATACCGTGGATTGCGCGCAGGACGGTTTGTCAGGCTTGCACCTGGCGGCCACCGAGCATTACGACTTGATCGTGCTCGACATCATGTTGCCTGGCATCGACGGTTACACCCTGTGCAAACGCCTGCGTGAAGATGCGCGCCGCGACACGCCGGTGATCATGCTCACCGCCCGCGATCAATTGGACGACCGGCTGCAAGGTTTCAAATCCGGCGCCGATGATTACCTGATCAAACCCTTTGCCCTGTCTGAATTGGCGGCGCGCATCGAGGCGGTCATGCGTCGCACCCAGGGTGGCGGTCGCCGTACTTTGCAGGTCGGCGATCTGAACTACGACCTCGACACCCTGGAAGTCACCCGCGAAGGTCGTCTGCTCAAACTCAACCCGGTGGGCCTGAAGTTGCTGGCCGTGTTGATGCAGAAAAGTCCGCATGTGCTGCGCCGGGAAATTCTCGAAGAGGCGCTGTGGGGTGACGACTGCCCGGACAGTGACAGCCTGCGCAGCCACGTCCATCAATTGCGCCAAGTGATCGACAAGCCGTTCGCCAAACCGTTGCTGCAAACCGTGCACGGTGTGGGTTATCGCTTGGCCGAGGGGCGTGATGGAGTTTAAACAGAGCCTTGCTCAACGGATCATCATCGCCTTTGCGCTGATGAGCGCACTGGTCGCGGGAGCCTTTGCCATGGGCATTGTGGCGACTGTGCACCTGGTGGAAGAAAAACTGATTTCGGCAGGTCTGGGGGGCGATTTACAACGGCTGTTGCTGATGGACAGTGTCACGGACTGGAGCCATCGTCCCGAGCCGGACCAGCTGTTCTATTTCAGTGGCGGACCGGGCGATTTTCAGTTGCCCAAAGATTTACGCCATCTGGAGCCGGGTTTTCACGAAGTGTTTCGTGAGCAGCTGTCGTATCACGCGATGGTCGAAGTCGTCGACGGCCGGCGTTATGTGCTGTTACAGGATCAGAGCGATTTCGAAGAGCGTGAACGGGTGCTTTTTGCCGTGGTGCTGGTGGGCTTCGTCCTGAGTCTGGCATTGGCGGTATTTCTCGGCTGGATACTGGCGCGCAAAGTGATGGCGCCTGTGGTGCGACTGGCCCGCCAGGTCCGTCACCGTGACCAATTGTTGGGTCTTGCGCCACCCCTGGCGCCGGATTACGCCGCTGATGAGGTGGGCGAGTTAGCCGTGGCCTTCGACGCCACCCTCGGGCGCTTGCGCCAGGCGTTGACCCGCGAACGGTTGTTTACCAGTGACGTCAGCCACGAGCTGCGCACGCCATTGATGGTACTGGCCAGTTCCTGCGAGCTGCTGCTGGAAAACCCCGGCATCGATCAGCGTGGACGTGCTCAGGTCGAGCGAATCGCCCGCGCCTGTGAAGAGATGCGTGAGCTGGTGCAAACCTTTCTGATGTTGGCCCGCGCACAACGTGAAGACGCCAGCATGTCGCCCCAGCAGACTCTGAACCAGGTCGCTGATGGACTGCTCAATCTGTGGCGCGAGCCGATCGAGTCCAAGGGACTGACGCTGATCTTTGAACGAGGCAATCCGGCAAATACCTGCTACAACGCAACCCTTCTGCACGCGGTCATGGGCAACCTGCTGCGTAATGCGCTGCATTACACCGAGCGCGGGTTCATTCGCCTGACGCTGACGGCCACCGGGTTTATCGTCGAAGACAGTGGTGTGGGCATTCCCGAGGAAAAACGCGAGGCGATGTTCGAGCCCTTCGTGCGGGGTAGCGAGAAACGCGGCGAAGGCCTGGGGCTGGGGCTGTCGCTGGTGCAACGGATCTGTGAAAACCAGGGTTGGAGCGTCAGCCTGACGAACATGGAACCCAACGGCTGTCGTTTTCAGGTGGAGTTGTCAACGAGTAACTGATCGCCTTATTGAAATGCATTAACCCCGTGCAATTGTTTTCGTCCCGTAAATCCTCGAAATAATTTGGCGTTTTACATGACGTTTTTTTCACAGCGGCATGACCTGACGCTGACACGGCGCGACCTATCGTGGGAGCCATCAGCAGCTCAGGAAACCTTGATGATGGACGGCCCGATCAAACTGGATTTTTCCGAAAAATACGACGATCAACACGCTCAACGATATCTGCGCAAACACCAGGATGGCTTTGGCCGTCGCCTGTCCCACTGGCGTGACGAGCAACTGGCGCGCAAGGCGTTGGCACTGGCCGGTGAGCCGGGGCTGATCCTCGATTTGCCCTGCGGTGCGGGGCGTTTCTGGCCATTGCTGGCGGAAAAAACCAATCGAGCCATCATCGGGGCCGACAACTCTGAATCAATGCTGAAGATTGCCATGCAGGCGCAACCTGCCGAGGTGGTGAAACGGGTACAACCCTTGCACACTTCTGCATTCGACATTGCCTTGCCTGATAACGCCGTCGACAGCATTTTCTGCATGCGTTTGCTCCATCACATCGGTGAAGCCGAGCATCGACTGGCTATTTTGCGCGAGTTCGAGCGAGTCACTCGCGACAGCGTGATCCTTTCCTTGTGGGTGGATGGCAATTTCAAAGCGTGGAAACGCAAGCGCCTCGAGAAAACCCGTGGGCATGTAGGTTACCAAAATCGATTTGTGTTACCGGCTGCTACGGTTGAAAAGGAATTCGAGCAGGCGGGTTTTCATATTCAGGAACAACTGGACTTTTTACCGCTCTATGCCATGTGGCGGGTCTACGTATTACGCAAGAGGTAACAGAATGGCAGTGCAATGTGCAGCAGAAACGGAAGTCGCTCCCCAGGACCGCTTCGATTATTTTTGGAATCAGCGCGGTGAATGGGTAGAAGAACCCAACGCCCGTCGCGGTGGAGAAAGCGGTGTGCAGCGCGTCGTGAGCGGCAATGGACAGCTGCTGTACGTTAAACGTCAATCCGGGCATATCCATCGCAGCTTGCTGCACCCGTTCGGTCGGCCGACGGTGTTGCGCGAGCGCGATGCGCTCATCGGCCTGAACCTGCTCGACGTTCTCGTTCCGGAAATCGTTTTCTGCGGTGCACAGCGCGATCCGGTGCATAAATGGCGCGCATTGCTGATCACCAAGGCGCTGGACGGCTTCGAGGAAATCGAACACTGGTACGCTGGCGGCGGTCGCGAGCGTCACGGTGAGGCTGTGCATGATCGAGTGTTGAAGGAACTGGCCGAGAACCTGGCCCGGATGCACAAGGGCCGCTGGCAGCACAGCTGCCTTTATGCCAAGCACGTATTCGTGCGCGTCACCGGTGAAGGCGAGGCTGCCAAAGTTGAAGTGGCCTTGATCGATCTGGAGAAATGCCGGCGGCGTTTGACCGCCCGGCAAGCGGCTACTCATGACATGAAGCAACTGCGTCGCCACTCGTCGTTCAGCACGACGGACTGGCAAAAACTCGTCTACTTTTATAAGACGGCGTTTGGCAGCGCTATCAAGGGTTTATAGCAATGAAACTCGAAATTGCACGAGGTGTATTTTTAATAGGAGCCTTGGCAGTTGCTTCACTGGCGGTGGCGGCATGGGAGCAGCCCCGCCCGCAGGTCCTCAGTTCAGTGAGCGGCGACGCGCATTGTCCATTGCCACGAGTTGCCAAGGCATCCGTGGCATCCCGCCCCGATCATGATTTATTGCTGTTCATGTTCGGACTTTCTCAAGGACTGAGGCCGCAAAGTTGAACAGATTGAAGCCCAAATAAAAGGCCTCGCCAAAATGCGAGGCCTTTTTTATTCCCACCTTTCAGCAACGACATCGACCAAATGTGGGAGCGAGCAGGCTCACTCCCACAGGGTTGTGCTGTGTTCCCTAGGGTTTATCGGGTTTTGCCAGCAGGGTGTACACACACGGCAGCACAAACAACGTAAACAACGTCCCGATCGACATCCCTGTGGCGATCACCGTGCCGATGTCGAACCGGCTGACGGCGCCCGCCCCCGTGGCGATGATCAACGGCACCATGCCGAACACCATCGCAGCGGTGGTCATCAACACCGGACGCAGACGAATGGCCGCCGCTTCCTCCACGGCCTCGCGCGGCGTCAGGCCTTTGTCCTTGCGTAACTGGTTGGCAAATTCGACGATCAGGATTCCGTGTTTGCTGATCAGCCCGATCAACGTCACCAGGCCGACCTGGGTGTAGATATTCATGCTCGACCAGCCCAGGAACAGCGGGATCAGCGCACCACAGATCGACAAAGGTACGGTCACCAGAATCACCAGCGGATCGCGGAAGCTTTCGAACTGGGCGGCCAGTACCAGGAAAATGATCGCCAGCGCCAGGGCGAAGGTGACCCACAGCGCACTGCCTTCCTGGACGTATTGCCGGGATGCGCCGGCATAGTCGAAGGCATAACCCACCGGCGCCTCTTCCCGAGCGATCTGGCGCACGGCGTCGATGGCTTCACCCATGCTGACCAGCGGCACCCCGGACAGGATGGCCGAGTTGAGTTGCTGGAACTGGTTCAACTGCCGTGGACGCGCCCGGTCAGTCACGGTGATCAGGGTCGACAGGGCCAGCAGTTCGCCTTGGGTGTTCCTCACATAATAATTGTTCAGCCAGTCGGGGTTATCCCGGAAGGGCCGTTCGACCTGCGCGATGACTTTGTAGCTGCGACCTTCAATGGTGAAACGGTTGATCTCCGCCTCACCCAGCAATGTCGCGAGCGTTCCGCCCAGATCCTGCATGGAAACACCCATCTGTGCGGCTTTGGCGCGATCGATATCCACCACCACTTCAGGTTTGTCGAACGCCAGGTCGACGTCGACGAAGGCGAATTTGCCGGATTCCATTGCCCGCTTTTTCACCCGGTCGGTCACTTGCAGCAGCGACTCGTAATCCTTGGCGGAGTTGATGACGAACTGAAACGGCAGCCCCTCGCCGGTACCGGGCAGGGAAGGCAGGTTGAAGCCGAAGATTTGCAACCCGGAAATGCTCTCCAGTTTGCGCTGGACCTCGGGCAGGATTTGCATCTGAGTGCGGCTGCGTTCGTTCCACGGCTTGAGCAGGAAGCCGCCGATCCCCGATTGCACGCCGTTGAAGCCATTGATCTGGAACGACGAGTAGTACTCGGGAAACGTCTTGAAGATCGTGACGAACTCGTCGGTGTAGGTGCTCAGATAGTCGAGGTTGGCCGGTTGCGGGGCGTTGGCCATCATGAAAATGATGCCCTGGTCCTCGTCCGGCGCCAGTTCCGACTTGGTGAACGTGAGCAGTACCGGAATCAGGCACAGCACGATCACCGCGAACACCAGCACCACCGGCCGGGTGCTCAGGGTTGCGTGCAGCATGCTTTGGTAACGGCGCTTGAGGCCTTCGAAAATCAGGTCCAGGCGATGGGCCAGGCCGCTGGGATTTTCGTCATGACGCAGCAGGAAGGCGCACATCATCGGCGACAGGGTCAGGGCGACGATGCCGGAGATCACCACCGCGCCGGCCAGGGTCAGGGCGAACTCCTTGAACAGCGCTCCCGTGAGCCCCGTCAGGAAGCCGATCGGCGCATAGACCGCCGCGAGGGTGATGGTCATCGAGACCACCGGCATGGCGATTTCCCGGGCGCCTTCGATGGCTGCATCCAGCGGCGTCTTGCCTTCTTCGATGTGCCGGTGGATGTTTTCCACCACGACGATGGCGTCGTCCACCACCAGGCCGATGGCCAATACCATGGCCAGCAACGTCAGCAGGTTGATCGAGTAGCCCATCATCTGCATGAAGAACATCACGCCGATCATCGACAGCGGGATGGTGACCACCGGGATCACCACCGAACGCAGCGCGCCGAGAAACAGGAACACCACCACGATCACGATCAGCACCGCTTCGAACAATGTTTTGATCACCTCGTTGATCGAGGCCTGGATAAAGAGCGTGGCGTCGTAGGCGATTTCACCTTTAAGGTTTGGCGGCAGCTGGGCTTCCAGGTCCGGCATGATCTTGCGCACTTCCTTGATCACGTCCAGCGGGTTGGCGCCGGGCGTGGCCTTGATGCCGATGTACACCGAAGGTGTGCCGCCGAAGGAGCTGATCGAGTTGTAGTTTTCCGCACCCATTTCAACCCGCGCCACATCGCTGAGCAGCACGCGACTGTCGCCCTCGACCTTGAGCGGAATCGCGGCAAAGGCTTCAGCGGATTTGAGCTCGGTGTTGGCGTTGATGCTGGTGACGACGTACTCGCCTTTCACTTCGCCGGCGGCGGAGAGGAAGTTGTACTTGCGCACGGCATCGGTCACGTCGCTGGCACTCAGGCCGAAACCGGCGAGCTTGACCGGGTCCAGCCACAGACGCATGGCGAACACCTGGTTGCCGAGAATCTCGGCTTCAGCCATGCCCGGCAGGGTCGCCAGTTTCGGCTGGATGACCCGCGACAGGTAGTCGGTAATTTGCGGGTTGCTCAGCTCCTTACTGAAGAAGCTGATGTACATCAGTGCCGAGGCGTCGGCGGCTTCCTTGCTCAGCACCGGGTCTTCGGCGTCCTGGGGCAGCTGGTTCTTCACCTCGTTGGCCTTGGCCAGCAGTTCGGTGAACAAGCGGTCGCTGTTGGAGCCGATGCGCGCGTAGATCGAGATCACCGAGAAGTTCTGGCGACTGACCGAGGTCATGTAATCGATGCCTTCGGCGCTCGCCAGACTTTGTTGCATCGGTTGGGTGATGTAGCCCTGAATGGTTTCGGCGTTGGCCCCGGGATAAGCGGTGGTCACCGTGATCAGGGCGTTTTCCATTTGTGGATACTGGCGCAGCGGCAACTTGCTCCAGGCCTGGAAGCCCAGCAGCACAATCAACAGGCTGACCACGGTGGCGAGCACCGGGCGGCGGATGAACGGGTCGGTAAAAGCCATGGGGATTCCTTGATCAGTCCGCGCGCGGCGGGCTGTTCTTCTCGGCTAGGGTCTTGTCGTCGCTGATCGCAATGTGTGCGCCGTTGTCCAGTTTGATTTGGCCGGCCGTAACCACTTTTTCGCCGTTCTGCACACCTTTGGTGATCATCACTTGCCCGTCGCGGCGCTCGCCGGTTTCGATGAAGCGCCGTTCGGCAATCAGGATCGGTTGGCCCTTGTCGTCTTTTTCCAGGCTGCCGTCTTCGGCTTTTTTCTGCGCAACGACATAGAGCGAGTTGCCGTACAGCGTGTAAGTGATCGCGCTTTCCGGCACGACAATGCGCGGCTGCGGGTCGGGCAACAACACTTGCAGGCTGGCGAACATCCCCGGCAGCAGTTTGCCGTCGGGGTTGGCCAGGGTCGCGCGGACCTGGACGTTGCGGGTACTGTTTTCGACTTTCGGGTTGATCGCGCTGATGGTGCCGGGGAAGGTTTGTGTCGGGTAGGCCGCGACAATGATCTGCACCGGTTGACCGAGGGCGATCTTCGGTACCGACTGCTCGGGCACGAAGAAGTCTACATAGAGGCTGCTGAGGTCTTGCAGGGTGGCAATCATGGTGCCGCTGGCGAGATAGTCACCGATGTCCACCTGACGAATGCCGATGGTCCCGCTGAACGGTGCGAGCAAGCGTTTTTTGGCCAGCGCCGCCTTGAGCTGATTGACCGTGGCCCGGCTCTTTTTCAGCACTGCAGAGAGCCGGTCGAATTCGCCTTTGGAAATGGCCTGGCTACCCACCAATTGACTGCCGCGACCGTAATCGAGCTGCGCCAGACCCAGGTCGGCCTGAGCGGTTTCGAGCAGGGCGGTTTCTACCACGCTATCAAGCAAAAGCAGCGGTTGGCCGACCTTGACCTTCTGGCCTGATTCGAACTGCAAATCGATGACGGTGCCGTCGGTCTCCAGGCTCAGGTCCACGCCTTGCAGCGCCTTCAGGGTGCCGACGGTGGGCAGGCGGGCTTGCCACGGCCGTTCGGTGGCCGTGGCCACGGCGACACTGATCGCCGGTTTCGGCACAGCAAAGCCCTGAATCATCGTATAGATGGAGAAGGCTTTGTAACCGGCCAGCACCAGCACGATCAGCAAAACAACACCCAACATGATCAGCATGCGGCGACGCAGCATATTTCCACTTCCTTGGAGAAAATCAGGTGAGACAGTCGGGGCACATTACTCCGAGTGTGCCGGGGATTCCAACCGGCACTTTTTACAGGCAAGCGCAAAACCTGTGGGAGCCGAGCTTGCTCGCGATAGCGGTGGGTCAGCCAACGAAAATATCGACTGATACACCGCCATCGTCGGAACGCCGCCCGGACCAAGCTCGGCTCCTACAAAGGACCGTGTCTAGATGAGGTGCAGGTGGTTGTCCCAGAGCCCTGCGGGTAGATCGAGGGGTTTTGCTACAAGGCTTGTCTGGCGGCAATCGTAGAACCGGCAGCGCCCTTGACCCGAGGTCACGACAAAGCCATCGGCTACCGAGCCGACCCCGGCGCAATCGGGAAGCGGCGCGTCCAGGCGCACTTCACCGCTGTCCAGGTCCCAGATGAAAAAGCGGTTGCCCCGTGGCGCAGTCAACGCGACCAGGCGCAATTCGCTGTGCACCGCGACGCTGGCGGTGTAATGCCCCATGGCCTGCAACTGATGCTCAGGTACCGGAAAGGCCACGAAAGGCTGGCCGGGACGCTTGATCGCCAGCAGCTCCGACGACTCGTGAGACGGCCCCATGAACTGCTGACCGGCGACGATGGTGCCGTCGCTGGCAATCCCCAAATGACGCACACTGTTCATCTGCTGGGCGAGGGTTTCCTTGCTCAGCAAGGTGCCGTCGCGTTGCATCAGGACCAGGCTCGGTTCCATGGCGTTGAGGTTCATCTCGACGCGGCTTTCGGCCTCGGTGCGAATGCCGCCGTTGGCCACCACCAGGGTTTCACCGTCGGGCATCCACGACACCTGATGCGGGCCGACGCCATGAGTCGAAATCTCACCGCTGTGCACCAGCCGCTCACCTTCGAACTTATACACACCGAGCAAGCCGCGCCCCGGATCGGAGGTGTCGTTCTCGGTGGCGTACAGCCAGTCGCCGCTCTTGTGAATCACCGCGTGACCGTAGAAGTGCCGGTTCGGCAGCGAGGTCACGGTTTGCAGCAACGTGCCGTCGCGCAGGTCGATCAGGTAACTCTCGGTGCCAGGACGACGGGCGACGAACAGCGCAATCGGCAGCGTCGGGTGATTGATGATGTCGTGGCAGCGCTGGCCGACCTGGGTGGCAAACACCCGGGTGCCGTCCAGCCGGTAACCGACGGCATAGTGCTTGCCGTCGGTGTCGTCCCGCGCCGAGAGCAGCAGCGGGCTTTTGTCCTTCTGCTTGAACAGCGTCCAGCCGCCCAGTGTCACCGCACCCAGCAGCAAACTACCTAACGTCAGAGCCTGGCGTCGCAGCATGGAACTTGCCCTCATCAGTCACCGTCGTTGGCGTTGAAGCCCAGTTGGATGCCCAGCGCCTTGGCCAGTTCGCCTTCGTGCAGGCGGTGGACGACGTTGAGGCTGTCATAGAGATCGTTGAGTTGCTGGCGACCGGCATCGTCGTTGAGCATTTCGGTCAGCGAGCGTTGGTTGCTGGCGAACAGTTTCAGGGACGCGGCGTAAGCGGCGTCGATCTTGTCGGCCAACGGTTTCTGCTCGCTCGGCAACAGGCCGCGCAGGCCTTTGTTGTCGACGCCTTCCCACACCGTTTTGGCGGCGGCGAGGCTGGCTTCGAGGCCGGTCAGGGACGACTGGCTGCGCCATGCATCGGCCTGGAACGGTTGCGGCACCCCCTTCGTCTGACGGCCCATCGGCGTGCCGAGTTTTTTCTTCAGGCTGTCGATGGCGGTGACTTGCACGCGCAACAGATCGGCGATGGCTTCGTGGGAATCGGCGTAGCGCTGGTTCGGGAATTTGCTCATCTGCGCGAGCATGCCGTCGGTGTTGTTCCAGCTTTTCAGAATCTCTTCGGCCAGTTGTTTCTGACGCTCGCCAATCGCGATCAGCAGCGGGCAGTACTTGGCTTTCTGTTCAGCGTTGGCCACATCAGGCTTGCTGTCGAACAGGATGTATTCGTAGGCGGAAAGGCCTTGAACCACAACGCTGGACTTGGCCAGGGCAGCGGCATCGATCTGCGGCTGTGCGGTGACCAGTTGCTCGACCTGACGGCCGACGAGGTTTTTCTTGTCCGGCCAGAACTGCACCTGCCAGGCGCGATTGCCCTCGGCCAACGGCCCGATCAGCAGCGGCTGCAGCTCGGCCCAGGCTTTCTGTGCATGCAGGAAGTCGGCGCGGGCGGTGTCGAGGTTTTCCTTGCCTTCGCAGTAGGCCAACGCACTGACGGCCAGTTGGCGGTCGGCTTCAACCCAGCGCGCGTAGGTCGGCAGGATCACCGACTTGGCGATGGCTGCTGACGTGACGGCCTGCGGATCCTGCGGTGAACAGGCGCCCAAGGCTAGCGCGGCAAGGCTGGTGAACAACAATTTGGGACGGAACATGTCGGGCTCCCGCTATGGAATACGTATTAAAGGGAATTCAAGAACGTCAGCAACGCAGCGCGCTGTTCGGCGTTGAAAGATAAAACCTGTTGCTGCGCCGCTGTGGCTTCGCCGCCATGCCAGAGCACGGCTTCGAGCAGATTGCGGGCGCGGCCATCGTGCAAAAACTGGGTGTGGCCACTGACCGCCTGCGTCAGGCCGATGCCCCACAACGGCGGCGTGCGCCAGTCGCGGCCGCTGGCCTGGAATTCGGTACGGTTGTCGGCCAGACCCTCGCCCATGTCATGCAGCAGCAGATCGCTGTAAGGGCGAATCACTTGATTGGCCAGTTCAGGTTCTGCGGCGTTGGCGGCGGTGGTGTATTTCGGGGTGTGGCAGGACTGGCATCCGGCCTGGAAAAACAGATTCTTGCCGGCCAGCACCTCGGGGGCGCTGACATCGCGGCGGGCCGGTACGGCGAGGTTTCGGCTGTAGAACAGCACCAGGCGCAGGATGTTGTCGCTGACTTCCGGCTCGCCATCCGGGCCATTACCATTCGGTGCCTGTTTGCAGGCGGTTTGCGCGTCGGTGCAGTCATCAACGGGCCTCAGGCTGGTGGTCAGGCCCATGTCACCGGAAAACGCATGAACATTCTGTTGATTGAGGTTCGGTTGCCCGGCCTTCCAGCCAAATCGCCCGAGAACGGTTTTTTGCTGCGTGTCATCCCAGACCCGGTTCGGGCGTCCGGCGATACCGTTTTTGTCTTTTGCCTGAGCCTCGGCATTGGCCAGGATCGCCTCGTCGGGAATCGCTTCAAGCAGGCCCAGGCCAATCATTGGCGGTGCGACCCTGGCCGAGAAACGCGTGTCAGGGTGCATCGGGCCGTAGCCGAGCTGGGTGATCTGCAACGTCGGTTTGCGCAACTCGACTTCGGTGCCGTCCTTGAAACGAATCGGAACGGGCGTGTAATCGACGCGCACTTTGCCTTCCGGCACGACACCTGGCACGGACATGTCCTGGAACTGTCCGCCGTAGACCGGTTCCGGAACGACACCAAGCTGCTCGATGACCTTGGCATAGGCCGGCGCATCGGGAATCGACAGGCGTACCAGCATCGACACGGCGTTCTGCGCATCAGGCGTGGGCGGATGACCGCGGCCGTCCTTGATGTGGCAGCCCTGGCACGCGTTGGTGTTGAACAACGGCCCGAGGCCATCCCGGGCGGTGGTGGTCGACGGCGCGATCACCCAGGGATTACGGAAAAAACTGTTGCCGACACTGAAGTCCACGCGTCGTGACGGCGACAGGTTGGCGGACGGCAAAGAAAATGAGTTCTGATCGGTCTTGCGCACGGTTGCACTGCCACCGGACCGGGCTTCACCGGGTTCGGCCTGGGTAAAACGCGGGGCGTCATCGCAGGCACTCAGGCCCAGGGCCAGAAACAGTGCGGACAAGCGAAGAGGCAGCGAGGGCATCGGACATCCTGCAAGACGAGCAAAACAAGGGGCGCAAAGTCTAACAGGGCAGGGGAGATTGAATAAGAGGAATTATCGTTTGGTTGATGTGGGACAGTATTTATCTGGACGCCACAATTCCCCTGTGGGAACACAATCCAATGTGGGAGCGAGCTTGCTCGCGATGGCGTCATCACAGTCGACATTGATGTTGAATGTACGACCGCTATCGCGAGCAAGCTCGCTCCCACAATGGAAATGTGTTCAGGCTGGCATGAAAAAGGCGACCCGAAGGTCGCCTTTTTATTCAGCCTGCGTTGATCAGAATTCGTGATCAGCGTTGTCCGGGTTCAGGTCACTGATGCCCAGTTTGCCAGCGGCGGCTTCGATCGAACCGGTCTGCTTGACCAGGGAAGCGATAGCGTCGCGGACGATCTGGTTGCCAGCGGTGTTGCCGGCGGCGATCAGCTGGTCGTAGTGCTCACCCTTGTTGGCGTGATCGACCATGATCTGGATTTTGGCTTCGGTGGCGGCCAGGTCGGCTTTGAGCGCGGTGTCGGCAGCCGGGTCAGCCTTGGCCACCAGGGACGACAGGCTGGCGCCGGTCATTTTGGTGCCGTCGACGCGGGTGTATTCGCCCAGGTACACGTTACGAATGCCTTTGGCATCGTAGAAGTGCGAGTTGTGGGTGTTGTCGCTGAAGCAATCCTGTTCGTCTTCCGGGGAGTTCGCTTCCAGGGAAACCTTCATGCGCTCGCCCGCCAGTTCGCCCAGGGACAGGCTGCCCATGCCGAACAGCATTTTGCGCAGGCCGGATTCAGCTGGCTCGGCTTCCAGGGTGGCGCGGTAGTTGTCGGCCACGTTCGGCTTCCAGTTACCGACCATTTCTTCCAGGTCGCTGACCAGCAGTTGGGTCACGGACTTCAGATAAGCGCGACGACGATCGTTATGACCGCCGGTTGCGCCTTTGCCTTCCAGGTAGTCGGAAGCTGGACGGTTGCCGGCGCCAGGGCCAGTGCCGTTCAAGTCCTGGCCCCAGAGCAGGAATTCGATGGCGTGGTAGCCGGTGGCGACGTTGGCCTCGGAGCCACCCAGCTCGTTCAGGCTGGCAAGTTTTGCCGGGGTGATGTCTTTCACGTCGACCTTGTCTTCGCCGACCTGAACCTGGGTGTTGGCGATGATGTTGGCCGTGGCGCCCGGGTTACCCAGTGCGTGCTCGTAGGATTTGTCGACGTAGTCGATCAGGCCTTCGTCCAGCGGCCAGGAGTTCACCTGACCTTCCCAGTCGTCGATGATGGTGTTGCCGAAGCGGAACACTTCGCTCTGCAGGTAAGGAACGCGGGCAGCGATCCAGGCAGCCTTGGCAGCTTTCAGGGTGTCGGCGTTCGGCTTGGCGAGGAAGGCGTCGACGGCGGTTTGCAGGGTCTTCGCGGTGGATTCGGCATCGCTGTAAACGGCGAAGACGATGTCGGCGTAATGCGCGACAACGGCTTTGGCGGCGGCTTCGTCGACTTTACTGGCAGCGGCAGGTGCAGCAGCCGGGGCCGTGGTGCTGGCGGCCGGAGTCGGTGCTTGCGCAGCGACAGCTTTGTCTTTGCCTTCGCCACAACCGGCGAGGGAAATAGCGATGGCCAACAGACTGGCGGTAGCCAGAGGCATACGAATCATGGCGAACATCCTGCTTCGAGAAGGGGTGGAATGGCGCAGCAAGCGCGCAAAACTGCGACATAATGCAAATCTTTCGCATTATGTGTAAAGGGTTGTGCTTGGAAATATTTCTTATTCAGGGGGAGTTATGTCGTGGGTCAAGAGAACGCAGCCTCGTTTCACTCGACAGCTGCTACAGAGTGAAACGAGGCTGCGATCTTTTGATCTTTTACAAAATAGCGGCGTTACTGCGCTGGGCCTGTTTCAGATACGCGCTCAATTCCCGCGCCGGCAGCGGCTTGCTGTAGAGATAGCCCTGACCTTCGTGACAGCCCTCGGAGATGATGTAGGCCTCTTGCTCGGGGGTTTCCACGCCTTCGGCAATCACCTGCATGCCCAGGCTCTTGCCCAACTGGATAATGGCCCGAACGATGGTCGCATCGTCGTCGTCATCGAGCAGGTCCTGAACGAAGCTTTTGTCGATCTTGATCTTGTCCAGCGGCAGGCTTTTCAGATAGCTCAATGACGAGTAACCGGTGCCGAAGTCGTCGATCGCGATCAGCGCACCGGAGCGGCGCAGGCTCAGCAGGTGCTGGGCGGCCGTGCTGATGTCTTCCATCAGGCCGGTTTCGGTGACTTCCAGCTCCAGGCTGCGCGGTGGCAGGCGGTACATCTGCAGGAGGTTGTTGACCACCCGTGGCAACTCGGCGTGGTGCAGCTGCACCGTGGACAGATTCACCGCCATGCGCAGGTCGACGAAACCCTGGTCATGCCAGTCGCGCAATTGTTTGCACGCCTGATCCAGCACCCATTCGCCGATGGCGATGATGGTGCCGTTCTGCTCGGCCAGGGGGATGAACAAGTCCGGCGGAACCAGCCCGTGCTCGGGATGCTGCCAGCGAATCAGCGCCTCGACACCCACCACCCGGTGATCGCGATAGCTGATCTGCGGTTGGTAGACGAGGTAGAACTGGCCTCGGGCCAAGGCGTCGCGCAGGTCTTTTTCCAGCTCGCGACGGCGGCGCATCTCGGTGTCGACGCTGGCGATATAGAACTGATAACGGTTGCGCGAGCGAGTCTTGGCCAGGGTCATGGTCTGCTCGGCTTTTTGCAGCAGCTTCTCGGTGCTGTCACCGTCTTCGGGGAACAGGGTGATGCCGATGGTGGCGCGCAGGCGAATCTCTTGATGATCGAGGGCAAAGGCCGCTTCCAGGTCATCGAGAATGCTTTGGGCCAGTTCGGCCGCTTCGTAGGGTTGTTCGATGTCGGCCTGAACCAGGGCGAACTGGTCGCCGCCGAGGCGGGCGAGGGCGCCAAGGCGTCCGCTGTGAGCTCGCAGGCGATCGGCCAGGGCCAGCAGCAGTTGGTCGCCGGTCTGGTAGCTGAATTGTTCGTTGATGCCCTTGAAGTCGTCCAGGCCGACCACCAATACCGCGACCCGACGTTGCAACCTGCCGGCGTCTACCAGGATTTTGTCCAGTTGCTGCTGCAATTGCTGGCGGTTCGGCAGGCCGGTGAGGAAGTCGTACTGGGCCATGCGTAGCAGGCTGTTTTCCGCTTCGTGGCGCAAATGGGTGTTGCGCTCGATGGACTCGAGCAACTGGTTGGCGGTGTTGATCCAGATCCCCAGTTCGTTCTTTTCATGCCCCTTGAGTAGCGGGATTTTGTGTGCGCTGGGGCGATCCGGATTGATTTCCGTGAGGTGTTCGATGATCCGCGACAGCGGCTTGGTCAGTAGCCAGTGATAGACCAGGTACAGCACCAGCCCCATGGCCATCGCACGCAACACGCCGGAGATGAAGATGATCACCGAACTGACGATGAAACCCTGGCCGTAGGTGGCGGTGTCGAGGGTGATGCTCAAGTCGCCGTAATACTCGCTGTAAGGGCCGCGACCCACCAGCTGGGTGGTGAAGGTGCGCTCCTTGCCGAGGATCAGGTCGGTCAACCAGCGACTGTCGGAATGCTGCAGCTCGCGAGACTTTTGCGCGAGCATGGCTTCGTTGGGATGGCCAATGGAGGCCTTGCGCACAGCGTCGTCCTGAAACAGGCCTTCGATAACCTGCATGCCCATTTCCCGGTCCAGGCTGTAGACGGCCTGGGTCGAGGGGTCGCGGAACATGTCGAGGATGCGTTGGGCATCGCTGGCCACGGCCTGGCGTGTTTTATAGGCATCGAAAACGATCTGCGCGCAGCTCAAGACCACGCCGACGATCAATGCCGACAGGAGCACGACCCGAAGCAACTTCACCGACAAGCTGTTCTTGAGTTCCAGCTTCAAAGAGTCATTCCTTGTTCCGTGCGGGTAGCGTCAAGTTGCCATGAGTATTGGCAATCCGGTGATGGCAGTCAAAGGGACAATCAATCACATGGGGTTTTGCCTGTAGCTTGGCCGAAATGCTGTGGTTTGGAGTGTTTGCCTATTCGTACTGTGTCGGTTGTTGGGTCCTTCAACTTGAGGGGGATTGGGACATATTTCCGTTTGGTTGATGTTAGACGGCTGTGGCGTTGGGGCAAGGGTTCGCTGTGGGGATTTGGTCTGGTGTGTATATCCATTTCTGGAGAGTGTCAGATTTTTTGTGTGCGGGTCGGTAATGGCCTGCCAAACATCCAATCCCTGTGGGAGTGAGCCTGCTCGCGATGGCGGCCGCACAGGCAACGGATGCGTCTGTTTAAACAGCGGTAAAAAAACCAGACCTTTCCCACGAGGTTTTCAGGTTGCCCGTAGGAAGCGGGTTCAATTACCTTTTGGGTGTCGCTGAAAACTCAGCGATCGGGTGTGAGAACCCGGCAAGTCATAGTCATCCATCGCCAGTATCCGCATAATTGCCGCCAGTTTATCTGCTGCATATGCGTTATGGCGGCTGTGTGCGGGCAGACTTCGGTCTGGCCGGGTGTCTATGACCGGTTTCTCACCTCGCACATAGCTGCCACCTCTTCGTCGCGTGAGAAACGGCGAGGGAATGGCACCCAACGTCATAGGCATTCCCTTGGATAAATTAATCCCCGATCCCCCCTTCAACAGCTCCAAACCCTACAACCCCAGCCCCATGTTCCTGATCTCCCCGGACATGAACACCGAAACCCTCCTGGCCCACGCCTGTGAGTCATTGGCCTCGGCAAGTGTTCTGGCCAGCGACTTCGCCACCTACCTGACCGGCTCCCAGCGCAGTACGGCGTTGGCCATCGCGCAGATCGTCATGCTGGCGGACTTAGCCGTTAATCGGGCGTTGGATATCGTCGACCCGCAGGAATAGGCGTTCAGTCAGTTCTACCGCGTCATCGTTCTTCGCGAGCAAGCCCGCTCCCACATTTGAAATGTATTCCCCCTGTGGGAGCGGGCTTGCTCGCGAAGACGGCCGGACAATCGACACATTTTTCATGGATGTACCCGCTTTCTAAACTTTCCAGCGCCCATAAAAAAACCCGGCAAAAGCCGGGTTTTTTGACTGGCGTCGATCTTAAGCGGTGAAGGTTTTGCCTTCGAACTGCTCAGCCACGAATTTCCAGTTGACCAGGTTCCAGAACGCTTCGACGTATTTTGGACGAAGGTTGCGGTAGTCGATGTAGTAAGCGTGTTCCCAGACGTCGCAGGTCAGCAGCGGGGTGTCGCCGTTGGTCAGCGGGTTGCCGGCGCCGATGGTGCTGGCCAGGGCCAGGGAACCGTCAGCTTTTTTCACCAGCCAGCCCCAACCGGAACCGAAGGTGCCGATGGAAGTCTTGCTGAATTCTTCCTTGAACTTGTCGAACGAACCGAAGGCTGCGTTGATCGCCTCAGCCAGTGCGCCGGTTGGTTGACCGCCGGCGTTTGGCGCCAGGCAGTTCCAGTAGAAAGTGTGGTTCCAGACCTGAGCGGCGTTGTTGAAGATACCGCCCGAGGAAGATTTGACGATTTCTTCCAGAGTCTTGCCTTCGAACTCGGTGCCTGGCACCAGGTTGTTCAGGTTCGCGACATAGGTGTTGTGGTGCTTGTCGTGGTGAAATTCCAGAGTTTCCTTGGAAATGTGCGGCTGCAGGGCATCGTGTGCGTAAGGCAGCGGCGGCAATTCGAAAGCCATGATGATTCTCCTAATCAGGTCAGTTGCGGTGAGCGCAAGGCCGATCACGGGCGGCCAGACAAGCGCCGGGGAGTTTGTACTCTTTGCGGCGCATCGGATCGGATCATAGCACCGGGGGTGCGGCATAACCACGCAACAACTGTGTGGAATAGAGGTTCCAGAGCCTTTTGGAATAATCAGCCGGCGACGATTAATTGAAACGCCACGGTGAACATCATCACTGCCACCAACAGATCAAGGATTCGCCAGGTACTTGGCCGAGCCAACCATGGCGCCAACCACGCCGCGCCGAGCGCCAAGGTGAAAAACCACAGCAGCGACGCACTGGCCGCGCCCACCACATAAGCGCCGGGCTCGGTTTGTTGGGCGCCGAGGGAGCCAATCAGCAACACGGTATCCAGATAAACGTGCGGGTTTAGCAGCGTTACGGCCAAAGCACTGAGCATCACCGCCCGTAGCGAGCGCACGGTCTGGTTTTCGCCTTGTTGCAGGCTCTGTTTCGAGCAGGCTCGACGCAACGCCAGGCTGCCATACCAAATCAGAAACGCCGCGCCACCCCAGCGGGCGACTGCCAACAACGTCGGGTTCTGCGCCAGCACCGTCGCCAGGCCGAATACCCCGGCGGCCACCAGCAAGGCATCGCAGGTTACGCACAGTGCCGCCACGGGCAGGTGATGTTCGCGCCTAAGGCTCTGAGCCAACACGAACGCATTCTGAGTACCGATCGCCATGATCAGCCCCGCGGCCACCAACAGGCCGTTCACATAGCTTTGCCACATAAGATGTTTACTCCGCGTTGGCCGCCAGATCCCGCAGCACGTGCAGGGCGCGTTCGGCATCGGCCTGGCCGACGAATAAATGGTCGTGGTAATAGCCGGCGATCACGTTGCAGCTGATGCCGGCCTGGCCTAATGCCGTGGCGAACGCGGCGGTCAGGCCGACGGCTTCGAGGGCCGAATGCACGTTCAAGGTGATCCAGGCCGCGACGTAATCGAAACTGAAACCGGCCTTCTCGGCGTGGGATCGTTCCAGAATCACCGTCAGACCTTCCTGCTCGCGAAAGCTGCCGACAATCTCAAGACCTGCCGGCAGATTGCCGTCGCGCAGGGTGCAGAACACGTATTCGCCGACGTTGAGTTGCGGGCTCATGCTGCGCAGCAGCGTTGCCAATAAAGTTTCGCCAGCCATGTCGATGATCCTTGTTCAAGAGTTCTTGCTGGCCATTCTCCGGTGCCAGGCTGTATAAGAAAAACCAATCATGCTGATCGCTCATTAGGAAAACTGATGTTCGACTATAAATTGCTTTCTGCCTTGGCCGCGGTGGTCGAGCAGGCCGGGTTCGAACGTGCGGCTCAGGTGCTCGGTTTGTCGCAATCGGCGATCTCCCAGCGCATCAAATTGCTCGAGGCGCGAGTCGGCCAACCGGTGCTGGTGCGGGTGACACCGCCGGCCCCGACCGAAATCGGCCGACGGCTGCTCAACCATGTGCAGCAGGTGCGTTTACTTGAACGGGACTTGCAAACATTGGTGCCGGCACTCGACGAAGAAGGCCTGCCGGAACGTCTGCGCATCGCCTTGAATGCCGACAGCCTCGCCACGTGGTGGGCGGTGGCGGTCGGGGATTTTTGTGCGCAGCAGCATTTGCTGCTCGATCTGGTGGTCGAAGACCAGACCGTCGGCCTCAAACGCATGCGTGCCGGTGAAGTCGCGGCGTGCGTCTGCGCCAGCGAGCGCCCGGTGGCCGGCGCGCGCAGCGTTTTGCTGGGGGCCATGCGCTACCGTGCGCTGGCCAGTCCGGCCTTTATCGCCCGGCATTTTCCTGAAGGTGTACGCGCCGATCTGTTGTCGAAAACGCCCGCGTTGGTGTTTGGCCCGGACGATTTCCTACAGCATCGCTACCTCGCGTCCCTCGGCGTCGATGGCGGATTCGAACACCATCTATGCCCCTCGTCCGAAGGCTTCATCCGCCTCACGGAAGCGGGACTCGGTTGGGGCCTGGTGCCTGAACTGCAGGTGCGCGAGCAACTGGAGCGCGGTGTATTGGTAGAGCTTTTGCCCGATAAGCCGATCGATGTGCCGCTGTACTGGCATCATTGGCGCAATGGCGGTCAGTTGCTGGGGTTACTCACCGATCAGTTGGTGCGTTCGTCGAAGCAATGGCTGGTGCCGTTGGACTGACGGGCAGCGTCAAGACCTCACGCCCTATGCTAAACGCAAAACGAAATATTCGGAGCAATTCATGAAGATTCTGGTTACCGGCGCAAGCGGCTTCATTGGCGGGCGCTTTGCGCGTTTCGCCCTGGAGCAAGGCCTGGACGTGCGGGTCAACGGTCGCCGGGCCGAAAGTGTGGAGCATCTGGTGCGCCGTGGCGCCGAGTTCATCCAGGGGGACTTGAGCGACCCGGAACTGGCACGCGATCTGTGCTCAGACGTCGAAGCCGTGGTGCATTGCGCCGGTGCGGTCGGTTTGTGGGGGCGCTATCAGGACTTCCATCAAGGCAATGTCCAGGTCACTGAAAACGTGGTCGAGGCCTGTCTTAAACAGCGGGTTCGGCGACTGGTGCACTTGTCGTCGCCGTCGATCTACTTTGATGGCCGCGATCACTTGGGGCTGACCGAAGAACAGGTGCCCAAGCGCTTCAAGCATCCCTACGCCGCGACCAAATACCTGGCCGAGCAAAAAGTTTTCGGCGCTCAGGAGTTCGGCCTCGAAACCCTGGCCCTGCGCCCGCGTTTCGTGACGGGGGCTGGCGACATGAGCATCTTCCCGAGATTGCTGAAAATGCAGCGTAAAGGACGGCTCTCAATCATCGGCAACGGCCTGAACAAGGTTGATTTCACCAGCGTGCAAAACCTCAATGAAGCGTTGCTCAGCAGTTTGCTGGCCAGTGGTTCGGCGTTGGGCAAGGCCTACAACATCAGCAACGGCACGCCAGTTCCGCTGTGGGACGTGGTCAATTACGTGATGCGCAAGATGGATGTCCCACAGGTCACGCGCTACCGTTCCTACGGCTTGGCCTACACCGTAGCAGCGCTCAATGAGGGCGTGTGCAAGCTGTGGCCGGGTCGCCCCGAGCCGACCCTGTCGCGCCTGGGCATGCAGGTGATGAACAAAAATTTCACCCTGGACATCAGCCGCGCCCGGCATTATCTGGACTACGATCCCAAAGTCAGTCTCTGGACCGCCCTCGATGAATTCTGCGGCTGGTGGAAGGCCCAGGACATCCGCTGACGCGCGGGTTAGCGCCGCCGCACTGAACCGAGTTCGGGGTTGAGGGTCAATCGATGCGGCAGTGGGGGTTATACTGCGCCGCATCAAGCCATCACCGCGTTCCTCAAAGGTTGACTCAATGTCCATGCGTAACGATGCCAACGACGACTTCGATGTACCGAGCCTGCGTGCCGACAGCCTCGACGACGATGATTTTCCGACAAGCGCTCGTACCTCCGTGCATTCGCGGACCGCGCCAGTCGTCAAAGTCAAAAGCCCGAGCACCGGCCCGCTGTGGGCGCTGGTCGGCGCCTTGTTCTTCGCGTTTGCAGGCCTGGCCTGGTGGAGCTTTCAGCAGCTCTCGCTGATGGAACAGCAATTGGTGGCGACCCAGGAAAGTTTCGCGCGTATCAGTGAGGATGCGGCGGGGCGCTTGCAGGACATTTCCGGCAAGGTTGTCGCCAGTCAGACCAACGTCAGCAGCGACAGTGAAGCCTTGAAGCTGCAAATCAAACAGCTGGAAAGCAAGCTCCAGGATCAAAGCAAACAACAGCAAGGCGTTGTCGGCCAGACCACCGATCTGGACAAACGCCTGGCACTGATGAGCGCACAAACCACCGATCTGGATAAGCGCTTGGCGCAGATAACCGCGCAAGACACCGAACAACAGACCGCCACCATTCAGTTGCAGGCTCAGGTCAAAGTCTTGAACAGCGATGTCGCCGTGCTGAAAAGCAACCCGGCGGACACAGACAAATTCGACGCGCAACTCAAGAGCCTTGGCTCCGATATCGTTGCACTGAAGAAACAAGGCAACCCGAGCGCCGCCATCGAGCGTCTGGAGCAGGAAGTCATCATCCTCAAAAGCCAGCAGGATAATCGCCCGGCCGCGACGGCAGGCGGGACCAATACCGCCGAATTCGACGCCTTCCGTAGCCAGGTCACCCGCAACATCAACACCCTTCAGGCGCAGATCCAGAATTTGCAGCAGCAGCTGCGCGCCCGGCCTTGAGCCATGAATCATTCCCGGATTTCCCGGGAATGATTTCCTTACACACTGCCATTCGCTGAATATCCATACATACCCCATTGCCGTCTACGCTCTTGAAACACCGACAAGAACGAGGGATGCGCAATGGGGTTTTTGCATAGGTTGGCCTTGCTGGGCGTGATGCTTTTGCTGTGTCTGGGCCAGGTTCAAGCTGCCGGCACGGAAAAGGACGACAGCCAGGCTGCCAAAGCCTTGCTGGAAAAAGCCCTGGCGTACTACCACGACAATGGCGACAAGTCCTTCGCTGCTTTCAGCCGTCAGGGCGAGTTTGTCGACAAGGATCGTTACGTGTTCGTGCTCGACACCAAGGGCGTGATGCTCGCCAGCGGTGGGCCGTCTTCGGCGTTGATTGGCCGTGATGTGTCCGATGTGCTCGGGCCTGATTTGCAGAAAGCCTTCAAAGACGCCTTGAACGTGCCGGAGGGCAATGGCATTCAGCAGGCCGAATATCGCTGGCAGAACTGGTCCGACGGCAAGGTCGAACGCAAGCATGTGTTCTACCAGCGCGTCGGTCAGCGGATCCTGGCGGTGGGTTACTATTTGCCACGGGCCTCAGCGGAACAGGCGATGGCGTTGCTGAACAAAGCGGCGGCCGATCTGGCCAAGGACGAGAAGGGCACGCTCACGGCCATCAACTCCCTCAAGGGCGGGTACTTGCAGGATGACCTGTACGTCTTCGTCGTCGACCTGGATAACCAGCGATACGTCGCCCACGGCACCAACCTGCGGTTGATCAATACCGATTTCAGCAAGATCAATGATCCGGAAGGCAAGCCGGTTGGGGAGCCGATCCTGGCGCTGATGGCCAAGCAGGATTACGGCGAATACGAATACCGCTGGAAAAACCCGGTGACGGGCAAGGTCGAGGACAAGCATGCCTACCTGAAAAAGGTCGGGCATTTTCTGGTGGCTGTGGGGTATTACAGCCCTTGAAGATCAAAAGATCGCAGCCTGCGGCAGCTCCTACAAGGGTGTACGCATTCCACTGTAGGAGCTGCCGCAGGCTGCGATCTTTTGCTTTTAGCGGACTTTATCCTCGCGCCCCCGCAACACCATGTTCGGCATGGCAATCGCCGCCGTCAGCCCCAGCAGCGACACCGCCGCGCTGACCATCAGCAAATGTTGAAAGGTCAGCAGCAGCTCAGCGCGCAAGGCGTTCTGCGCATCCCCCGGCGCGGCGTTCAAGCCATCGAGCAAGACGTTCCCCGAACTGCCCTCGGCAATCATCGAAGAGCCGGCCAGGTGGGCAAAACTAGAGTCCTGCAACAATGCCAACAGCAGTGCCGACATCAACGCCACACCCACCGCGCCGCCCAATGAGCGGAACAGGTTGGTGGTGCTGGTGGCGACACCGATGTCCCGTTGTGCCACCGAGTTCTGCGTACCGACCAAGGACGTCGGGAACTGCATGCCGCTAGCGATCCCGCTGAGCAACATAAACAGACTACTGAGCACAAAGGCCTGGGGAGGACTGAACGCCATACCGAGAATCGAGATCGGCATAAGCAGGGCGCCCGTCAGGATCATGGGTTTGTAGCGCCCGGTCACCGAGGTTCGGCGGCCGGCGAAATACGCACCAATCGGCAAGCCCATCGCCAGCGGCAACAGGTGCAATGCGGCGCTGTCGGCCCCGGCGCCGGTAACGCTCTGGAAGCGCAGCGGCATCAACACAATCAGCGAGATCGCCTGGAAACTGGTGAAGAAAATCGTGCACCAGCACAGGATCGCATTGCGATTGGCGAACAAATGCATCGGCAGCAGCGGCTCCCGCGCCCGGCGTTCATGCCAGACAAACAGTGCCAATACCAACACTGCACAACCGAGCAGGCCCAGCACTTGCGCACTGCGCCACGAATGGCCCTGACCGACCTGGGTGATGCCCAGCAACAAGGCGGTCAAGCCGATGATCATCAGCAACGTGCCGAGGTAATCGATGATTGGTTTGCGTTGTGGCACTGGCAAACCCACCAGCGTTCGATTGGCCACCAGCCAGGCACCGAGGCCCAACGGAAGATTGATCAAGAACACCCAGCGCCATGACAGGTACTCGGTCATGTAACCGCCGAGTACCGGGCCGGCCACGCTGGCCACGGCGTACATGCTGCTGAAATAGCCTTGATAGCGGCCGCGCTCCCGGGGCGGCACGATGTCGCCGATGATCGCCTGGCTGACCGAAATCATCCCGCCGGCGCCGACGCCCTGAAGAATTCGCGCCAGCACCAGTTGCTCCATGCTCTGGGCCATGCCGCAGAAAAACGAAGCGACCGTGAACAACCCCATGCCAAACAGCATCAACTTGCGGCGACCGTACAGATCACCCAGTTTGCCGTAGATCGGCACCGCCACCGTCATCGCCACCATGTAGCCGGAAATCACCCAGGCCAGCAGGCTGACGTCCTTGAATTGTGCGGAAATGGCCGGCATCGATACGGCCACGATGGTCTGGTCCAGCGCGCCAAGAAAGATTGCCAGCATCAGGGCGATCAACACGCTGCGAATGGCCGGTTTGGGCGTTTCAGGCTGGTTGAGATTGGTCACGGGTTAGAACCTGCGGACAGTGATTGACCCGCAAGGAGCAAGGCGAGCGGGGATGCTCGCCAGTGTAAGTCGGTAGCAGGCTATTCGATAGCCTCGTATGGAAGGCCGACGTAATTTTCTGCAATGGTTTTTCGACCGGCCTTGGAGTCGACGAAGTACCCCAGTTCCGACTCGGCAATCCGCTGGCTGAAGGCGTCGTGATCGTCGAAGCGGTGCAGCATCGAGGTCATCCACCAGGAAAACCGTTCGGCTTTCCACACCCGGCGCAAACAGACCTCGGAGTACTTCTCCAGTAAATCCACACGGCCTTCTCGGTAAACCTTCAGCAGAATGTTGAACAGCGTACTGACGTCGCTGGCCGCCAGGTTCAGGCCCTTGGCGCCGGTGGGCGGGACGATGTGTGCGGCGTCGCCGACCAAAAACATCCGTCCGTACTGCATCGGTTCGACGACAAAACTGCGTAACGGCGCGATGCTTTTTTCGATGGAAGGCCCAGTGACCAACGACGCTGCCAACTCGCAAGGCAGACGGGATTTGAGTTCATCCCAGAAGCGCTGATCAGACCAGTTCTCGACGTGCTCGTCGGCCGGCACCTGGAGGTAATAGCGAGTGCGGGTGGCCGAACGCATGCTGCACAGGGCAAAACCGCGCTCATGCCGGGCGTAAACCAGCTCTTCGTGAACAGGCGGCGTGTCAGCGAGGATGCCAAGCCAGCCAAACGGGTAGACCCGCTCAAACACCTTCAGGCATTCGGCAGGAATCGACTGCCGGGCCACGCCATGGAAACCGTCGCATCCGGCGATGTAGTCGCAATCGAGTCGATACAGCTCACCGTCCTTCTCAAAAGTCACGAACGGCTCTTCGGTTTTCATCCCGTGAGGAACGACGTTGCCTGCCTCGTAAATCGTCTGCGCACCGGCCTCCCGACGAGCGGCCATCAGGTCGCGAGTGACCTCGGTCTGACCGTAGATCATCACCGTTTTACCACCGGTCAGGGCTTGCAGATCGATGTGTACGCGGCGTGCGTCGAGGGCCAGTTCGAAGCCTCCATGGACCAGCCCTTCGGCGTCCATTCGCTGTCCCACCCCGGCCTGGCGCAACAGCTCTACCATGCCTTGTTCGAGGACACCGGCACGGATTCGTCCGAGCACATAGTCCGGGGTCTGGCGTTCGAGAATGAGGGTGTCGATGCCGGCGTTGTGCAGCAATTGGCCGAGCAATAAACCGGACGGACCGGCGCCGATGATGGCGATTTGGGTTTTCAGCGTTTTCATTGTTTTTATGACTCGCAAGCTTCACGCGACCAGGGCCGGTGAGTAATTTTTATGGATCGAGTGCTTGCATTTTTCTCTCGCGAGTCTGTCAATTGAAGGGGAAAACTGAGCCGATACCTGTACATTCTGCCAATCGGTGCGATTATCGCCCGCCTACCCCCGAGGCCTGGATTGAAGTGATGAACAAGCCTGACCTACCTTCGATTCCAGTGTTCAAGCTCTACGGTGAAAGCCTGGATTGGCCGACCCCGGACTTGCTGCACTGTGAAACCATTTCCAAACGCAGCCGCGAACACCAATGGGAAATCAAACCCCATCGTCACGCCGATTTGTGCCAGTTGCTCTTCGTATTCAAAGGTCAGGCAGAGCTTGAAATCGAAGGCAAACGTACGCAATTGACCGAGCCGGCGATCCAGATCCTGCCACCGCTGTCGGTGCACGGCTTCCGGTTTTCCGAGGACGTCGAAGGGTTTGTCGTGACCCTTGCCGCGCCGCTGGTCGCCCATCTTCAGGCGCAACTGGGCAACTCGGTGAACGCCCTGGCCCAGGCCGAAAGTTATCCGGCGGGCAAGGAAGGCGAATACCTCAACAGCCTGTTTTCAGCGCTGCAAGACGAATACACCGGCCACCAGCCGGCTCGCGAAATGCTCATGCATTCGCTGGTCAGCGTGATCATGGTGTGGGTCAGCCGCCAGGTGATTTCCCGTCGCAACGCCAGCCAGCGTCCGCAGCGTGCCCGGGAATATCTGAACGGTTTTATCCAACTGGTGGAAGAGACCTATCGCCAGCACGTCAAGGTCGAAGACCTGGCCCATCGGCTGGGGATTTCCGTGTCCCACCTCAACGGCACCTGCCGTGAGCTGGCGGGACAACCGGCGTTGCAGATCATGCACGAGCGTCAGTTGCTGGAGGCCAAGCGTTTGCTGACCTATACCAGCATGACCATTTATGAAATGTCCGACGTGTTGGGGTTCTCTGATCCGACCAACTTCACGCGCCTGTTCCGGCGTCGAGTGGGGATCTCGCCCAAGGCATTTCGCGACCGCTTGAAGGCCGATCAGGACAACGAGGCCTGATCCCCTTCGTTACTTGAGGGCGTTGAGGGTCGCGTTGTGGGGAATGCAGCGTTCGAAGTTGCAGCTCGCGTATTCACGGGGCAGTTGTCGCAACTGCTCGACGCGCCAGGCCGCAGTGCCATACAGCGCGAGCGTGGCCGCGCAGGTGATGAAAATAGCGAGGTATCTTCTTGTTTTGATGTTCATGGCGTTGACCTCTGAACGAATACCCTTCGGTACTACTTTCAGCATAGGTCAGCGCCAGTGAGTTGCCACCAAAGCGGCATTTGCATGTAACCCGGTATTCAGAACACTGATGAACCCCTGTGCCTGATCGTTCCCACGCTCCGCGTGGGAATGCCTCAAGGGACGCTCCGCGTTCCAGCTCTCGAAAGGGACGCGGAGCGTCCCGGGCTGCATTCCCACGCGGAGCGTGGGAACGATCATTCGGTTACAGGCCGATATCCCACTCCGGCTCTTCCGGAAATCTGAGCACCAGAAAATCCAGCATGCTGCGCAACGCCGCCGGCATGTGTTTGCGTGAGGCATACACCGCGTAAACGTTCATTTGCCGGGGTTCGGCGTGGGGCAGCAGGCGGATCAGTTCGCCGCTGTGGATATGCACGCCGGCCTGATAACTGGGGAGCATCGCCACCCCGGCACCGGCCATCGCCGCGCGCAACAGCGTGCTGGCTTCGTTGGCGCTGATGTTGCCCTGCACCGGCACTGACACCTGCTCGCCGTCCTCCTCGAAATGCCAGAGGCTTTTGCCGAAGTAGGAGTGGGTCAGGCAATTGTGCTGGCTCAGATCCTCGACCCGCCGCGGTGTCGGGTGTTCGAGCAGATAAGCGGGGGAGGCGCAGATTACCGAGCGGCAGACCGTCAGCCGTCGTGCGATCAGGTTTGGGTCCAGGTCGTTGCTGGTGCGGATCGCCAGATCGATGCGCTCATCCACGAGGTTCACCGTGCGGTCGAGCATCTGCAGGTCGATGCTGACGCCGGGATATCGTTTGACGTAAGCGGCCATGGCATCCGCCAGTTGTGCCTGACCAAACGAAGTGCTGACGCTGATGCGCAGCAGGCCGCGTGGTGCCTCGTCCGGTTCGCTGACGGCGGCTTGCATGTCCGTGGACAAGTCGAGCATCTGCCGACACCGAGGCAGGATTTCACTGCCGGCGGCGGTCAGGCTCAACTTGCGCGTGGTGCGGTGCATCAGGCGTGCGCCGACCCAATCCTCCAGCTCCGCCAGATAGCGCGAAACCACCGGCCGTGACAGGTCCAGGTGATCGGCGGCGGCCGACTGGCTGCCGAGGTCAACCACTGTGACGAACACCCGCATTGCTTGTAGACGATCCATGATTTGCCCGCTTTCAGAAACAAACTATGTTCAAGCATCGCATTTTTTGTACTGAGTCATGCAACTAAGCTCTGTCCCATCGCCAAGCACGGCATTCGGACAACGGAGCAACAGATGATCGGCTTCACCTCGCTTAAACGTATTTTGCTGGCCACCGCCACCCTCGGTTTCGCCGCCCACGCAGCGGCAGCCTCGACCCTGACCCTGGATGTCTACAACCCGGGCGTCAAGGCGATCTTCCCGGTGACCTCGGTATTGGTCAGCGGCGAGAAAGACGCGATTTTGGTGGATGCGCAATTTGGCAAATCCCAGGCCGAGCAAGTGGTCGAAAAGATCCGCGCCAGCGGCAAGCAACTGACCACCATCTACATCAGCCACGGTGACCCGGATTACTACTTCGGCCTCGACACCCTGACCGCCGCATTCCCCAACGCCAAAGTGCTCGCCTCGCAACCGACCGTGGATCACATCCAGAAAACCGTCGACGGCAAACTGGCGTTCTGGGGGCCGAAAATGGGCGCCGATGTACCGGCCAAAACCATCGTGCCGCAGGTACTCAAAGGCGACAGCCTGATGCTCGAAGGGCAGAAATTGCAGGTGGTGGGGCTTGAGGGCAAACAACCAGATCGCACCTTTGTCTGGATTCCGTCGATCAAGGCAGTGGTCGGTGGCGTCGTCGTCGCGGAAAACATCCACGTGTGGATGGCCGACACCCAGACGCCGCAGTCCCACGCCGATTGGTTGACTACGCTGCACGCCATCGAAACCCTGAAGGCGAAAACCATCGTGCCGGGTCATTACCTTGGTGAGAGCGCCCGTTCGCTGGCCGCCGTGCAGTTCACCGCCGATTACATCAAGGCCTTCGACGAAGAAACTGCCAAGGCAAAGGACGCTGCCGCGCTGATCGCTGCGATGAAAAAACGCTACCCGAAGCTGGGTGAAGAAAGCTCGCTTGAGCTGAGCGCCAAAGTCGCCAAGGGCGAGATGAAGTGGTAACCCGCCGTACCTGATCAATACACACAAGCCAACTGGAGAACGTCATGAGCAAGATCGCAATCATTGGTGCCACCGGTCGTGCCGGTAGCCAACTGCTGGAAGAAGCCCTGCGCCGTGGTCACAGCGTCACCGCCATTGCCCGCGACACCTCGAAGATCGGTCAGCGTGCCGGTGTGGTCACCAAGAATGTCGATGCCCTTGATGCCGAAGCGTTGCAAGCGGCCGTTGCGGGCCATGACGTGGTGATCAGCGCTGCGCACTTCGCGACCCTTCCTGCCAGCGCCGTCATCGGGCCTGTGCAGAAGGCCGGGGTGAAACGTTTGCTGGTGGTGGGCGGTGCCGGATCGCTGTTGCTGCCGGACGGAACACGCGTCATCGACAGCGAGGGTTTTCCGCAGGCGTACAAGGCTGAGGCCAGCGCGGGTGCGCTGTTTCTGGAAAACCTGCGGCAGGAAAAAGAGTTGGACTGGACCTTTGTGTCGCCATCGGCAGAGTTTGTCGAAGGTGAGCGCACGGGGACATTTCGGGTTGGCAAGGATGATTTGCTGGTGTGCAGTGCAGGGCGTAGTTGGATCACTTTTGCCGACTATGCGATTGCGATGATCGATGAAGTGGAAGCGCCGAAGCATTCTCGGCAGCGGTTCACAGTCGGGTATTGATAGCGCGGCTGAAACCATTCGCGAGCAAGCCCGCTCCCACACTGGACCGCAGGTGAACACACAATTTGTGAACGCCTACGATCCAGTGTGGGAGCGGGCTTGCTCGCGAAGCTTTTCAGCTTTTCAGCGGCTCTGAGCCTGCTCCACCAACCACCCCATCAACTCACGCAACTTCGGCGAAGGTCCGGGTTTTTCCGGGAAAACCAGGTAATACGCCAACCCGGTCTTCACCTTCAATTCAAACGGCATGACCAGCCGCCCGGCACTCAAATCATCGCCAATCAACGACCAATCCCCGATCGCCACGCCGGTCCCCTGGGACGCCATCGACATCGCCAGGTCCAGCGTTTCGAAATGCTGACCCTTGCCGACATTGCTCAAGCGAATATCCGCGGTGGCCAGCCAGGCTTTCCAGTCCCGTTCATCCCGGGTCGGGTGCAGCAGCATGTGCTGCTCCAGATCCTCCGGCGTCATCAGCGGCACTGGACCTTCCAGCAGAGGTTTGGAGCAGACCGGTGTCAGTTGCTCATCGAACAAATGAAAAGAGGCCAGCGCGCTGTCCGGCGGTGCGCCGTACATCACCGCTGCATCGAACTGCTCGCGATGAAAATCCACGCCGTGTTTGACCGTGGTGGTCAACTCCACCGGCACATCCGGGCGCTCCCGTTGCCACTGCAACAGCCGCGGCAACAGCCAGCGCATGACACACGTCGGGGCCTTGAGTTGCAGGGTTTCGCGCTTCTCGCCGATCTGCTCCACCGCCTCGTCGATCAAGCCGAAAATCTGCTGGACCCGTGGCAACCATTCCCGTCCTTCGGCCGTCAGGTCAAGGCCTCGGGCCTGGCGAATGAACAGTTCATAACCCAGATGTTCTTCCAGCCCGGCGATCTGCCGACTCACCGCCCCTTGGGTGATGTACAGCTGTTCGGCAGCACGGGTGAAGTTGCAGCACTGCGCGGTAATCAGAAAGGTGTGCAGCGCCGGCAGGGGAGGCAATCGTTTCATTGGGATCCAAGGTATGACGTGAGGACATGGCTAGTATGACTTTTTATCCATTGTTGCGGCTACGTGTCGCCCGTTCCAATGAGGCCATCCCTGGACCTGCCCACTCATCATAAACACTGCGCAGGTCCGGCGTCTCAAACGAACAAGAAGGGCAAAGACATGGCGACGTGCGGCGAAGTATTGGTCAAGTTACTCGAAGATTACGGGGTTGAGCAGGTGTTCGGCATTCCCGGGGTTCATACCGTGGAGCTGTATCGCGGGCTGGCCCGTTCGAGCATCAACCACGTCACTCCGCGTCACGAACAGGGCGCCGGTTTCATGGCCGACGGTTACGCTCGCACCAGCGGCAAACCGGGTGTGTGCTTCATCATCACCGGCCCTGGGATGACCAACATCACCACCGCGATGGGCCAGGCCTACGCCGACTCGATCCCGATGCTGGTGATCTCCAGCGTGCAATCGCGCAGCCAGTTGGGCGGCGGTCGCGGCAAGCTGCACGAGCTGCCGAACCAGAGCGCATTGGTCGGTGGCGTGGCGGCGTTCTCCCACACCTTGATGTCGGCGGCTGAACTGCCGGGCGTCCTGGCTCGCGCTTTTGCATTGTTCCAGGCCGGCCGTCCGCGTCCGGTGCACATCGAAATTCCGTTGGACGTCCTGGTCGAAGAGGCCGATGACCTGCTCGCCAGCGTCCCGGTGAACATCGACCGCGCCGGTGCCTCGCCGAGCGCAATCAGCCGCATGACCGCGCTGCTGGCCGGTGCCAAGCGCCCACTGATTCTCGCCGGTGGCGGCGCCATCGATGCCGCCGCCGAGTTGACTGAACTGGCCGAGTTGCTGGACGCCCCGGTGGCCCTGACCATCAATGCCAAAGGCATGCTCGAATCCAACCATCCGTTGCTGATCGGCTCGACCCAAAGCCTGGTCGCGACTCGCGCTCTGGTGGCTGAAGCGGACGTGGTGTTGGCGATCGGCACCGAACTGGCCGAGACCGATTACGACGTGACCTTCGCCGGCGGATTCGAAATTCCTGGCGTGCTGCTGCGTGTGGACATCGATCCCGACCAGACCGTGCGCAACTACCCGCCGAAAGTCGCGTTGGTAGCCGACTCGCGCAACGCCGCCCAAGCCTTGCTGAGCGAACTGTCCCACCACTCGCTGGCCGAGCGCCGTAACGATTGGGGCCAGGTCCGTGCCGCACGCTTGCGCGACGAACTGGCCGCCACCTGGGACGCTCCGACCCTGGCCCAGACCCGCTTCCTGGAAACCGTCTTGCACGAACTGCCAAACGCAGTCTTCGTCGGCGATTCGACCCAACCGGTGTACACCGGCAACCTGACGTTCAACCCGGAACGCCCGCGTCGCTGGTTCAACTCGTCCACCGGTTACGGCACCCTCGGTTACGCCTTGCCGGCAGCCATCGGCGCCTGGCTCGGCGGCAGCATTGAAAACGGCGCACGTCCTCCGGTGGTGTGCCTGATCGGCGACGGCGGCCTGCAATTTACCCTGCCGGAACTGGCCAGCGCCGTTGAAGCGCGCACCCCGGTGATCGTCCTGCTGTGGAATAACCAGGGCTACGAAGAGATCAAGAAATACATGGTCAACCGCGACATCGAGCCGGTTGGCGTCGACATCTACACCCCGGACTTCATCGGCGTGGCCAAGGCGCTGGGCTGTGCCGCCGAAGCCATCTGCGGTGTCGAGCAACTGCGCAGCGCACTGCGTGCCGCCACCGATCGCCAGGGTCCGACCCTGATTGAAATCGATCAGAGTGTGTGGATGAAGGCGGTGTCGAAATGACTTTCCGCATGACTTTCCCAACGGCGCTGGATGGCCTGTTCATCAACGGCCAATGGTCCGCTGGCAACGAACACCTGCGGGTGATCAACCCGGCAACCGAAGCCCTGTTGACCACCGTGAACGGCGGCGATGAACATGCAGTCGATCAAGCCGTCACTGCCGCGACCAACGCTTTCAAGGAGTGGTCGAAAACCACCGGTGCCGAGCGCGGTGCGATCCTGCGCAAAATTGCTGCGGGCGTGCAGGCCGGTCGCGAACAGTTGATGCATTTGCAGTCGAGCAACAACGGCAAGCCGCTGTTTGAAGCCGCCATCGATGTCGATGACGTGATCGCCACCTTCGAGTACTACGCCGGTCTGGCCGAAGGGCTCGATGCCAAGCAAGACAGCAATGTCGAGCTGCCAACCGACGACTTCAGCGCTCGTGTGCGCCGTGAGCCGTGCGGTGTGGTCGGCCTGATCGTGCCGTGGAATTTCCCGATGGTCACCACCGCCTGGAAACTCGCCCCGGCCCTGGCTGCTGGTTGCTGCGTGGTGCTCAAGCCGTCCGAAGTCACGCCGCTGCCGGAACTGGAACTGGCGACGATCATCGCCGAGGCCGGTCTGCCCAAGGGTGTGTTCAACCTGGTCTGCGGCACTGGCCTGGCGGTTGGTGCGCCGTTGTCGGCTGACCCGCGCATCGCCAAGATTTCCTTCACCGGCAGCAACGCCGTCGGTGTTCAAGTCATGCAACGTGCCGCAGAAACCGTGAAGGGCGTGAGCCTGGAACTGGGCGGAAAATCCTCGCTGCTGGTGCTCAAAGACGCTGACATCGAACTGGCCGTGGAAGTGGCCTGTGGCGGCGGGTTCTTCAACGCCGGGCAGATGTGTTCGGCCACCAGTCGAGTACTGATCGCCGATGAACTGGCGGACGAATTCCTCATCCGGTTGAAGGCCCGCGCCGAAGCCATTCGCGTGGCCGACCCGTTCGACCCGAACGTGGAAATGGGCGCACTGGTCAATCAGGCGCAATACCAGCGCGTACTCGGCCACATCGATCGTGGTTTGAGTGCTGGCGCCAAGCTGGTTTGCGGCGGCAATCGCCCGGCAGACCTGCCGCGCGGCTATTTTTTGCAGCCGACGATTTTCACCGAAGTGCCCCTCGACAGTGCGCTGTGGTGTGAAGAGATTTTCGGTCCGGTGATCTGCGTACGCAGTTTTGCCTCCGAAGCCGAGGCGATTGCCCTGGCCAACGACAGCCAGTTCGGTCTGGTGGCCAGCGTGGTCACTCGCGACGCGGAAGCGGCAGATCGGGTCGCCAACGCCTTGCAGGCGGGGCTTGTGTGGATCAACGCGCCGCAAGTGATCTTCCCGCAGACCGCTTGGGGTGGCTACAAACAGAGCAGCATCGGCCGCGAATTGGGGCCGTGGGGTTTGCAGGCTTTCCAGGAAATCAAACACGTGATTCGAGCGGTCTGACGGCTCGAAAAGGGCCAGCGCATGCCTCGTGATGAGGCATGCGCTGGCGTCATGGCTTCAATGAGTTTTTATCGATAGTCAGGTGTTTTGCACGACCTCAGGATGAACCCGTCGGCTCAGCGCAAACCCCGTGAATACGGGGGCTTGAAGCAGATCTGGCGGCGCAGATGCAACGGTTGCGACCAGCCTCATACCTACAAAAACAAAGGGAGTCCGTAATGGGCGAGCATGATCTGAACAGACGTCAATTCATCAAAACCGTGGGCGTAGCCTCGGTGGCAGCGGCCGCTATGAGCATGCCGTTCATCAAGGCTAACGCCAGCGACACACGCTTTGCGGGCAAGACCCTGCGTTTGCTGACCTGGTCCGATGACACCGGCTTGGCAGCCCTGCGTAACATCGCTGCGACCTTCGAAGACAAGTACGGCTGCAAGGTCATCGCTGACCGTACCGGCAGTACTTCGGAAATGGTCGCCAAACTCAAGGCCGGCGGTGATCGTCCGCAGTACGACATCATCACCCTGGCCGGCGTCGGCGCCGAAGGTCTGGCCGCCGCCAACCTGCTGGAAAAACCCGACCTCAACCGCATCCCGAACCTGGTCGACGTACCGGAAAAATACCGCACCGGCGCCAATGGCCACGGTATCGGTTACCTGCTCTGGTGCAACAGCCTGGTCTACAGCACGCGCACTCAGAAAGAAGCGCCGGACAGCTACGCCGCCCTGTGGGACGCCGACGCTGCGCCGAACATCTTCCTGCCGCCGCCGAACTGGACCGAGGCCATGGACCTGATCATCATCGCCGCCAAACTGGCCGGTGGTGACGAACACAACATTGAGCCGGGCTTCAAGAAACTCGCCGAGCTGAAAGATCGCGTGGTCACCCTGGGTGAAAACCCGAACCAGATCGCCGAGCTGTTCCGCACCGGTTCCCTGGACATGGGCGGCCTGTACGCGCCGGCATTCTTCCCGAAACAGATCCGCGATCCGGCCTACGGTCTGAGTGCAACCTTTGGCATGAAGGAAGGTTTCTACACCGACTTGATGCAATCGGTAATGCCGAAGAACCGTCCGGGCGACACCGACATGGCGTACGCCTTCATCAACCACTCTCTGGACCCGTTGGTGCAGGGCAAGATGGCTGAAGACATCTACAACGGCCCGGTCAACGCCAAGGCGATCATCTCCGCCGAAGCGCGCAAGAGCCCGTTCATCCTCACGCCAGAGCAGATTGCCGAGAAGGCGATCATGCACGACAACGCCTTCCTGGCCACCGTGCATGACCAATGGATTCGTCGTTACACGGAAATCTTTTCTTCCTGATCGAGTGACGAACACAGGATCTTCAACCACTGAAAATCCCCTGTGGGAGCGAGCTTGCTCGCGATTGCTGACTGTCATTCAACATTGATGTCGACTGATACACCGCAATCGCGAGCAAGCTCGCTCCCACAGGGGCCGAAGTCGCCTGAAGTCTTGTGTTTGTCAGCTGCTTTCCATTGACGAGACCCTTGCTATGGAACACCAACCTCTGACTCATCCGGTCGCCGCCGCTCCTGTGCGCGTCAATCGGGGTGTTTCGCCGACGACGCGTGCCTGGATTTTCCTTTCGCCGTCGATGCTGTTTCTGGGCGTATTGATCGCCGCCAGCCTGCTGGTACTGCGCATGAGCGTGGGCACCAAGGGCGCGGAATGGACCGGGTTCAGCCTGGCCAGTTACGCCCAACTGCTGGAACCGTATTACCTCAAATCCTTGCTGCTGACCCTGCGCTTGGCGTTGATCAGCGCGGTGATCGCGGTCGTGTTGGCGATCCCGGTGGCCTACACCATGTCGCGGCTGACCTCACCGTTTGTGCGACGGATCTTCCTCGCCGCGGTGCTGCTGCCTTTGCTGGTCAACCTGCTGCTGCAAAGCTACGGCTGGCTGGTAATTCTCGGCCCAGGCGGGATGCTCAATCAGGCGCTGATGGGCCTGGGCCTGATCAAGCGCCCGATCATGTTGCTCTACAACCAGAACGGCGTACTGATGGGCCTGGTGCAAACCGCGTTCCCGTTGGCCGTGCTGCCGATTGCCAGCGCCATGCGCGGCGTCGCCCGTACTTATGAAGAAGCCGCTGCAACGCTAGGTGCCAGCCGTTTGCAGGTGTTCCGTCAGGTGGTGCTGCCGATGAGCATGCCGGGGATCATCACTGGCGCGACGTTGGTATTTGCCTACAACGCCAGCAGCTTCGTGGTGCCTTTGCTGCTCGGTGGCCGACGCGTGCCGATGCTGGCCGTGATGGTCCATGACCAGATCGCCCCGCTGATGAACTGGCCCGCCGCCTCCGCTGCCGGTGTGGTGTTGATTGTCACCACGCTCGCGATCATGACCTTGTCCGAATACATCACTGGCCGCCGTCGGCGCATGCTGGAGGCTTCGCAATGAGTACCCTGATCAAGAAACGTTATGGGCTGCTGCCGGGCGAGACCGGCAAGTTTGCCGGCATCCTCTCGGGCTTCATCCTGCTGCTGGCGGTGTTGCCGATCCTGACCATGATCGTAATGTCGTTCAGCGGCTCGTCGAACCTCGACTTCCCGCCGAGCAGCTACAGCCTGCAATGGTACAAAGCGGCCTGGCACACCTTCGTCTCGCCGGACGCCAGCGACGTGCTGAGCCTGGGCAAAGCCATGACCACCAGCCTGATGGTCGCGTGCCTGACCATGGTGTTTGCAACGATCATCGCAGTGCCTGCGTCTTATGCGCTGACCCGTTGCGAGTTCCGCGGCAAAGCCGTGGCGCTGCAATTGATGTCGCTGCCGTTGGTGTTTCCGATGGTGGTGTTGGGGCTGGCGTTGCTGCTGGTGTTCGACAGCCTGCCGTTCCAGATGACCACCTCGCGGCTGGTGATTGCCCACGTGATCCTGGCGCTGCCGTTCGTGGTGAAAAACTGCACCGCCGCGATGCTCTCCATCGGCAGCGAAGTTGAAGAGGCCGCACAGATGCTCGGTGCTTCGCCGACCCGGGCGATCATCGATGTGGTGGTGCCGCTGATGAAGTCGGGGATTCTGGCGGGGATGCTGCTGGCGTTCATCGTCTCGTTCAACGAATTCACCGTGACCTACTTCCTTTACACCATCGACGTCATGACCGTGCCGATCTGGATGTACAGCCGCACCGTGTCTTCGCTCGACCCAACCGTTTTCTCGTTTGCCGTGCTGATCGTGCTGATCGACTTCGTCCTGATCTGGGCGTTGGAGAAGCTGGTTGGTGAAGGTGGCGTTTCGTTCTGATTCTTGAGGTGCAACATGACTGGTCTGATTCTGGAAAACGTCGAGAAACATTACGGCTCGGCCTGCGCGGTAAAGGATGTAAACCTGCATTTGCCCGAGGGCAAACTGGTGTGTTTTCTCGGCCCGTCGGGCTGCGGCAAAACCACCTTGCTGCGCATGATCGCAGGGCTTGAAACCCTGAGCGGCGGCGAGATTCGCCTGGACGGTGAAGATATCGGCCACACGCCTGCGCATCAACGTAATTTCGGCATGGTGTTTCAATCGCTGGCGCTGTTCCCGCACATGACGGTGGGGGAGAACATCGCCTATCCGCTGAAATTGCGTGGCGTCAGCAAGGCCGATCAGCAGGCGCGGGTGGTGGAGTTGCTGCAACTGATTCAGTTGCAGGAAATGATCGACCGTCCGGTGTCGAAACTCTCTGGTGGCCAACGTCAGCGCGTGGCGATTGCCCGGGCGATTGCCAACCACCCGAAAATTCTGCTGCTCGACGAACCGCTGTCGGCGCTGGACGCCAAGCTGCGTGAATCGATGCAGGTGGAAATCCGTCAGCTGCAACAACGCTTGAACATCACCACCATCATGGTGACCCACGACCAGCGTGAAGCCATGACCATGGCGGATATCGTTGTGGTATTGGGTGAACATCGGGTGCAGCAAGTGGGCACGCCGATTGAAATCTATCGTCACCCGGCCAATGAATTTGTCGCGGACTTTATCGGCTCGGGGAATATTTTCCCGGCCACCGCACTGGGCAACGGCAAGATCGGGCTGCCGGGTGGCGATGCGCTGGAAGTGCCGATCTGCAGCAGCATTGTGGTGGGTGAGAAGGTGAAGATGCTGATTCGCCCTGAAGACCTGCAACTGTCGCATCCACAGGCCACGGCGGGGAATCGGTTGCTCGGTAAGGTGACGTTTGTGCGTGATATTGGCGCGACGATTGAAACGACCGTGGAGTGTTCCGGGGTGTCGTTTACGGCGTTGAGCACACCGTGTCAGGGGTTTGGGTTGAGCATTGGCAATCCCGTTTCCGTGACCTTGCCAGCTGAGGCGTGCCGAGTACTCGGCGCCTGACTGACTGGCCTCATCGCGAGCAGGCTCGCGATGAGGCCGGCAAAACCAGCACAAAAACCAGATCAGACGGTCAACCGCAACCGCGCTAAATCCCGCAACGGCGGAGCCCCAAACAACCGGCTGTACTCACGGCTGAATTGCGAAGGGCTTTCATACCCCACCCGATACCCCGCCGCCGAAGCCTCCAACCCTTCCGCCAGCATCAACCGTCGCGCTTCTTGCAGGCGCAGTTGCTTCTGATACTGCAACGGACTCATCGCCGTCATCGCCTTGAACCGGTGATGCAACGTCGACACGCTCAGGTTCACTTCCTTCGCCAGATCATCGATGCGCAACGGCTGTTCATAGTTGCCGTTGAGCCATTTGATCGCCTGGCTGATGCGATGGCTCTGGCTGTTGGCGATAGCGATTTCGTACAGCCGGTGACCCTGCTGACTGCGCAACAACCGATACAGGATTTCCCGGCGAATCAGCGGTGCGAGCATGGCGATGTCTTTCGGTGCATCCAGCAAACGTGCCAGACGCAACACCGCGTCGAGCATCGCGGTGTCGATCCGTTCGACATACAAGCCGCGCCCCGTCGGCCGGGTGGGCACACTGAGAGGGCCGGCGTCGGTAATCAGCGCAGTGATTTCAGCCGGGTCGATATCCAGCCGCACCGCGAGGATCGGTTCTTCAGACGTGACATTCACCACACGCCCGCTCAGTGGCATCGAGACCGACACCACCAGGTAATTCAGCGGATCGTAGTTGAAGTATTCATCGGCCAGCCTGACCTCTTTACGGCCCTGCGCCATGATGCACAGCGCGGGTTGCGCCAGTACCGGGGCAAACTCATGGGACTGGCTATGGCGAGACATGAAGAGCGAGCCGACGGCAGTCGCATAAGTGCCATCCTCCGCCGTGTTTTGGCGAATGATAGCGGCCAGTTCCGCGCGCTGTTTCTCCATGTCGGCGTCCAGCGGGGCTTGAAAGTGATCGAGCGACGACATGCTAGGCATCCTCGGCAAGGCGTTGGTAATGAGGCGAGCTTAAGTTTGTGCAAGACGAAGCGGTAGACACATCCTGCCTCAACCTTGCCTGATTCTGCACGGAGTGAATTAACGGCACCTCTATGACAGGCCAACCCAAGGGAAACTTGCTTGAAAGCCCTGTTTCATTGGCACGAAAGCGTTTACAGGTTGTTACAGGTTTTTCGAGACGCCGCGCAGGATTGTGCAACAAGCCGGCAGGAATCGACTAACCGCGCTTCCACCTGCGCGCTTAACCTTTGATCCTGTCGCAGCCCGTCCCACGGCTGCCACTCGAGTACCTGGGAGGGTTGAACATGTCTACGCAGATCCCCGTCAGTCATATGGCCTTTGTCCGCGCTCGCGCCGGGCGTTCGGTGGAGCTCGGCGCGCGCCTCAGCGCGTTGATCGAGCCGTCTCGCAGCGCACCGGGTTGCCTGAGTTTTGCCCTGCAGCATTCGCAATGCGATCCGGAGTTGTGGCTGGTGTCCGGTTTCTGGATGAACCAGCAGGCCATGACCGCTTACTTCAGCACCCCGGCCATGCAGATTTTTGCCGGGTTGGTTCAAGACCTGGTGGTCAACAGCCTGGATTTTCATACCTTCAAGGACGTGTCGGCCGCCCAGGCGCTGGGGCAGTCTCAGTCGTGGGTACACAAAATGGCGGGTTGAGGGTTTAATGGCTCAATTCTCCATTCAGCCAGGATCCGCGACATGGCACGCAAAGCCTTTGAAACCTTCGAAGCCGTATCTGCCGTAGTACCCCGTGAAGGCGGTTATCACGCCGCAATCGCCACCAAAGCCATCGGTGGTTCGGGTGCGCCGCGCTTTCACAAGCTGCTCGAAGAACAGACCTTCAAAACTGCCCATGAGGCCGACGAGGCCGCAGCCAAAGAACTGACCCGTCTCAGGGACGTCAGCGAAGACGGCGACCTGATCTGGTAATTACCTTTTCGCCCCCGGGCGATACATCTTGAACAACGCCTCAGGCCCCAGCTGGAAATAATCCGCTGGCCCGCCGCCGCGCAGAATCGGTTCTGCCGCGGCGGTGTCGTACACCCCATCCTTCAACAGCCATTTGGCGATATGTACGGCGACCACTTCGCCGAGAATCAGCCAGCTCGGCACCACGTTGCCATCGGCCCGCTGCAACTGAATGATCTGCGTGACCTTGCACTCGAAGGACACCGGGCTTTCGGCGACGCGCGGCACCTGAATGATTTTCGACGCTGCCGGGGTTAGCCCGGACAACTCGAACTCGTTGACCTCGGGCGGGGCCATGGCAGAGCTCTGGTTCATCTGCTCGGCCAGTGGCCGGGTCGCCAGGTTCCAGACGAATTCGCCGGTCTGCTCGATGTTATTCAGGCTGTCTTTGCGCCCGACACTGGAAAACCCAATGATCGGCGGAATGTAGTTGAACGCGTTGAAGAAACTGTAAGGCGCCAGGTTCAGGCGGCCATTGGCATCCTGAGAGGAAATCCAGCCAATGGGACGCGGGCCGACGATCGCATTGAACGGGTCATGCGGCAGGCCGTGGCCGTTGGCGGGTTCGTAGAAGTGGATGTCGTCGGGCATGGCGCGGGGTTCCTGAGTTCGGTTTGTAGCGAAGAGGGCCATAGTGCAAGCGGTGGCCAGCAATTTCCAGTGTGGCAATGACGGCGCATTGGCTTGTGTGACAGTTTTTTCATAAAGCACCTACCTAATTTTCACGGCCTCACCTTCAGTCTGCGCGGCGTCCAAAGCCTGAGAAAACGGCTGCCCTGACTATTGGAGCTTTACCCTCGATGAACAAACTTCCTCAAATCACCCTGGCGTTCTGGGTGATGAAAATCTGCGCGACGACCCTGGGGGAAACCGCCGGCGACTTGCTGTCGATGACCCTCAACGTCGGTTACGCCATCAGCTCTCTGATTTTGATCAGCGTGTTCGTACTGACGCTGATCACACAACTGATGTCCAAAACCTACAAGCCGGTGCTGTACTGGATCGTGATTTTGTCGACCAGCACGGCCGGCACCACCATGTCTGATTTCATGGACCGCACCCTTGAGTTGGGCTATGCCACGGGCTCGATGATCCTGATTGCGATTTTGATAGGGATTTTTGCTGCGTGGCGCTTGAGCGGCGATTCGCTGAACGTCACCAAGGTCCAGACCTTTCGCGGCGAGATGTTTTACTGGATGGCGATACTGTTTTCCAACACCCTGGGCACTGCGCTTGGCGACTACCTGGCCGATGACTCGGGTCTCGGTTTTGCAGGTGGCGCACTGCTGATCGGCTCGACCATTGCGGTGGTGGTGCTGCTCAAATACTTCACCAGGATTTCGTCGGTGCTGCTGTTCTGGGTGGCGTTTGTACTGACGCGGCCGTTTGGCGCGACGTTGGGCGATTTCCTGACCAAGCCCCATGCAAAGGGTGGGCTGGATTTCGGCACCATCGGTTCGTCGTTGGTGTTGGCGGGGATTCTGGTGGTGATGATTGCGGGGGCTTCGTATGCGCAGAAGAAGTTCGCGAAGCCTGCGGTTGCCGAGTTGACTTGATACCGAGGTGCGGCCATCGCGAGCAGGCTCGCTCCCACACTGACCGAGTTCTTTCATGAGAATGCGGTCGAATGTGGGAGCGGGCTTGGTCCGGGCGGCGTTCCGACGAAGAGGCCGGCACAGCCGACCTCAATGCAACTGTCAGTCCGTCTCGATCCGCGAATGCTTGCGGGTGTCTTTCATGGTCACGTAGACCAGCAACGACACGGCAATACACGCGGTGACATACCAGTAGTAACCGGTTTCCATGCCGATGCTCTTGAACCACAGTGCGATGTATTCAGCGGTGCCGCCGAAGATCGACACGGTCAGCGCGTACGGCAGGCCGACGCCCAAGGCGCGGATTTCGGTCGGGAACAGCTCGGCTTTGACCACCGCGTTGATCGAGGTGTAGCCGCTGACGATGATCAGCGCCGCCATGATCAGGAAGAACGCGCCCCACCAGGTCTGCACGGTGTGCAGGGTGGTCAGGATCGGCACGGTGAACAGCGTCCCGAGAATACCGAAGGCAATCAGGATTGGCCGGCGACCGACTTTATCCGAGAGCCCGCCGATGATCGGTTGCAGGCACATGAACAGGAACAGCGTGGCAGCCGAAATAGTGGTGGAGTCGGAGATGCTCATGCCGACAGTGTTCACCAGGTATTTCTGCATGTACGTGGTGTAGGTGTAGAACGCCAGGGTGCCGCCCATGGTCAGGCCGACCACGGTCATCAGTTCCTTCGGATGGCGCATCAAGGTGCGCATGGCGCTTTCCTTGGCCTTCTCTTTCTTGGCGAACGACTCGGTTTCTTCCATGCCACGACGCAAGTACAGCGCGACGACGGCACACAGTGCGCCGATGGCGAACGGGATGCGCCAGCCCCAGGCGTACAGCTCTTCAGTGGTCAGGGTCTGTTGCAGCACGATCAGCACGGCCAGGGCGATGAGCTGACCGGAGATCAGGGTCACGTACTGGAAGCTGGAGTAGAAACCGCGACGATCCTTGGTCGCCATCTCGCTGAGGTACGTTGCCGAGGTGCCGTACTCGCCACCGACCGACAGGCCTTGCAGCAAACGGGCGAAAATCAGCAGGATCGGTGCGCCGATGCCGATGGTTTCATAACCGGGGCTCAGGGCGATCAGCAGCGAGCCGAAACACATCAGGTACACCGAAGCCATCAGCGCTTTCTTGCGACCGGCCTTGTCGGCGTAAAGGCCCATCAACCAGCCACCGATCGGGCGCATCAGGAAGCCCACGGCGAAGATCGCGGCGGTGTTCAGCAGTTGTGCGGTGGTGTCGCCTTTGGGGAAAAAGGCCTTGGCGAAGTACAGGGAGAAGGCGGCGTAGACGTACCAGTCGTACCACTCGACCATGTTGCCGACAGAGCCGCTGAAGATCGATTTGATGCGACTGGCAGTGGTTCTTTCTTTGGCAGGCGTAGCTGCCGACCCAAGAGGCAGGGTTTGTGAGTTATCCATGACGGATCCTTCATTTAATTGTTTTTGTGGAGCGCGTTGAAACGCAGCCTGCTTGGGCTATAGCAGGAGCTGTGCCAACGGGAGGAGGGCCGGTTTAGAGGGGGGGGCGGGGTTTTATGAGCGGATGTTTGCTTATGAGTGTTGGGGGTGTGAGCGGAAATCCGCTTATTCAGGGAGAAACACCCCTCACCCTAACCCTCTCCCCAAAGGGGCGAGGGGACTGACCGAGGTGTTCTTGGAGCTACATCGACCTGAAAGACCGAGTCGAACGCAGCTTTGAAAACAACACAAATCTGCTCCCTTTCCCCCTCTCCCCGTTGGGGAGAGGGCTGGGGTGAGGGGATGGATTTCAGCATCACTGAAAATCCCGCGTGAAAACTCACTCCCCCAAAAACATCTCCCGACTCAACCCATGCCGCTGCATCTTTTCATTGAAGGTCCGGCGCGGCAGTTGCAGTTCTTCAAGTACCGCTTTCACATCGCCCTTATGCCGGGTCAACGCCGCGCGCAGACAATGCGCTTCAAACGCTTCCTGCTGCGCCGCCAGCGATTGCCCAGGATCAATTCCCACCGGTTCCGGCTCACCCAGCCCCAACACTTGTCGCTCAGCAACGTTTGCCAATTCGCGCACATTGCCCGGCCAGTCGTGGCTCAGCAGGTGGCTCAACTGCGGGCCGCTCAGCGGTGGAAAAGTGCGCCCCAAACGCTCGGCGGCATTTTGTGCAAACGACTCGAACAACAACGGAATGTCTTCACGCCGCTCGCGCAACGGCGGCAGCCGCAACTCGGCCACGTTCAACCGATAGGCCAAATCCTCGCGAAAGCGTCCGGCCCGGGCTTCGTCCAGCAAGTCGGGTTTGGTCGCGGCGATGATTCGCAAATCCACGCGGATGCTCTGATTGGAGCCCAACCGCTCCAGCTTCTGCTCCTGCAACACCCGCAGCAATTTCACCTGCTGGGCCAGCGGCATGCTTTCTATTTCATCGAGAAACAGCGTGCCGCCGTCGGCGTATTCGAGCTTGCCGATGCGTTTGCCTGAGGCGCCGGTGAACGCGCCGCTCTCGTGACCGAACAGCTCGGCCTCGAACAACTGCTCGGGAATCGCCGCACAGTTCAGCGCCACAAACGGTTTGTCGGCACGTGGACCAAAGTCGTGCAGGCAACGGGCAACCAACTCTTTGCCGCTGCCGGTTTCACCGCGAATCAACACATTGACCGGCAGCGTCGCCAGGTCGAGCACTTGCCGACGCAGCGTCTGCAAACCACGGGACACGCCCAGCAACGTCACATCGAGTTTGGCGCGGTTGTCCGCCTGCTCGTGCAGGGCGCGGTTTTCCAGCACCAGCCGCCGCTTGTCCAGCGCACGGCGCAGACTGCCGAGCAGGGTTTCGGGGCTGAAGGGTTTTTCAAGGAAGTCGTAGGCGCCATCGCGCATGGCTTCGACCGCCATCGGCACATCGCCGTGGCCGGTCAGCAGAATCACCGGCAAGTCGGCGTCGCGCCGCTGAACCTCGGCCAGCAGTTCCAGGCCGGTCATGCCAGGCATGCGCACGTCGCTGAGGATCACCCCGGGGAAATGCTTCGGCAGCTGCGCCAGGCACTCATCGGCGCGGCTGAACAATTGCACCTCGAACCCCGACAGGCTCAGCCATTGTTCGACGGCACTGCGAATACTGCTTTCGTCGTCGACCACCATCACTGAATTCAGCATGAGCCAGGGGCCTCCAGGTCAATGGGCAAGGTCACGGTGAACACCGCGCCGTTTGCATGATTGTTGGCGCTCAGGCGTCCGCCCGATTCGTGAACGATGGCAAAGGATACGGCCAGCCCGAGGCCCAGGCCATCGCCCACCGGTTTAGTGGTGAAGAACGGATCAAACACGTTGGCCAAGTGCTCTTCGGCAATGCCGCCACCGTTGTCGGTGACGGTCAGGCGCCAGAGTTGTTCGTCGGCTTCGAGACGGATTTCCAGGCGTTTGCAGGGTTTGTCCTGCATGGCGTCCAAGGCATTGCGCAGCAAATTGATCAGCACCTGTTCCAGACGAATCGCATCGCCACGCACCCAGGCCGGACGCGTCAGGTGCAGCACCGTGCTGACCTGTTCATCGCGCAACCTTGTGTCGAGCAGCTGCAACGATTGGTCCACCACCGCCGCCAGGTCCAGCCGTTCGCGCAGGCCGCTGGGGCTTTTGCGGGCGAAGGTTTTCAGGTGGCCGGTGAGGGCGGCCATGCGCGTCAGCATCTCATCCACCGGTCTGAGTGCTTTGTAGGCGTCATCGACCCGGCCGTGATCGAGCAGCAGCCTCAGAGTAGCAAGCTGCATGCGCTGGGCGGTCAGCGGTTGATTGATTTCATGGGCCAGCGCCGCAGACATCTGGCCGAGGGCGGCGAGTTTGGCCGACTGCACCAGACCGTCTTGAGCGGTGCGAAGGTCGCGGGTGCGTTCTTCCACCAGTTGTTCGAGCTCTTCGCGACTGCGCTGGCGCAGCTTGGCCAGACGCCAGCGCTGATTGAGGAACAGCAACAGAAACACCACGGCCAGCCACAACCCGGCGGCGGCGAGCCCGGCGTTGCGGCTGTCTTCGAACGCGATTTGTGGGCGGCGCAGCAGGTGCAACGTCCAGCCTTCAGTGCTCAGCGGCAGCGATTCCCACAGGTAATTCGCCGTCCCGTCAGGACCCACGACCCGCGTCAGATCACTGTTGTCGTCGAAGCGCCGCACCGATTGATACTCGAGCGGGGTCAGCGGTTGTTTATCGTATTGACGGGTGACCTTGAGTTCGGCGTGATCGCTGTCACTCAGCGGTTTCAACAGGCGATAGCGCCAGCCCGGCTGGTTGGCGATGAAGATAATCCCGCGTGCATCACTGACCAGCAGCGTGTCGCTGCCCTGACGCCATTCGCGCTCCAGTTCCGGAAATTCGAGTTTCACCACCATCGCGCCGAGGAACTGGCCGTCGTCGCCGGTGACCGCGCTGGACAGGAAGTAGCCGGGAATGCCGCTGGTCACGCCCACCGCATAAAAGCGCCCGGTGCCTTGAGTGCGCGTCTGGCTGAAATAGGGGCGAAAGCCATAGTTGTGGCCAACGTAACTGCTGGGCAAACGCCAATTGCTGGCGGCCACGGCGAGGCCGGTGTGGTCGAGCAGTTCCAGGGTCGATGAGTGGGCTGCTCCGTTGATTTTTTCCAGTTTACGGTTCAACGCAAGCTGCTGTTCGGGGCTCACTTCACCGCTTAGCGCGGCGCGCAGTTCCGGGTCCAACGCCAATACGGCGGGCAGGGCGCGGTAGCGGTCGATCAGGGTGTGCAGGGAGTTGGCGTACAAAGCCAGTTGCTGATTGGCGCGGGCGGCGTCTTCGACCAGGGCCTGGCGTTCGGCATGACGTATGGCCAAGGTGGCGGCAAGGACCGCCCCGGCGATGATCAACAGGGTATACAACGACAAACGCACGGCACGAGCAGTTGGAATCATGCTGTAGAAAACACTGGGAATACGGGCGCGCACGATAGCATGCCGTCCAGACTTGTTGCCGATGCCCGCCCCTCCACCGCACCTTGATTGGACGATTGTTGATACGAGTGGCGCGTCTAAGCTGCTTTTCGTCGTTGTCGTTCCAGAAACCTGTTATCCGTGGTGCCAGCCTCTCTGTAGAGGCGCATATCCGCCATGATAGAGAGTGCACCAGTGCGTTTAACTTATCAGGCGTGGTTGTTGCTGTGACCTGCCAGATCTGACAGGTCGATGACATTTACTTAGAACAAATCAATACGTCTTTGAGCGCTTTTGATTACTTTTTGTCAGGCACAAAAAAACCGGCCTGTTGTTGCCAACAGGCCGGTTTTTCGCTGCGTAAGGTCGTGCTTACTGCACTTCCACCGCCAGGCTTTCACTGATCTTTTTCTGCCAGATGGCAGGACCGGTGATGTGTACCGACTCCCCCTTGCTATCAACCGCAACGGTAACCGGCATGTCTTTCACGTCGAACTCGTAGATTGCTTCCATGCCCAGTTCGGCGAAAGCCACCACGCGGGATTTCTTGATGGCTTGTGCCACCAGGTAAGCCGCGCCGCCGACTGCCATCAGGTAAACGGCTTTGTGGTCCTTGATCGCTTCGATCGCGGTCGGGCCGCGCTCGGATTTGCCGATCATGCCCAACAGGCCGGTTTGCTCGAGGATCTGACGGGTGAACTTGTCCATCCGCGTCGCGGTGGTCGGGCCGGCAGGGCCCACCACTTCTTCGCGCACCGGATCAACCGGGCCGACGTAGTAGATGAAGCGACCTTTGAGGTCCACCGGCAGGGTTTCACCCTTGTTCAGCATCTCGACCATGCGCTTGTGCGCGGCGTCGCGACCGGTGAGCATTTTGCCGTTGAGCAGGACGGTTTCGCCCGGCTTCCAGCTCTGCACGTCTTCCGGGGTCAGGGTGTCGAGGTTGACGCGACGAGCCGATGGGCCGGCTTCCCAGACGATTTCCGGGTAGGCGTCCAGCGGTGGCGCTTCCAGCGAGGCCGGGCCGGAACCGTCGAGCACGAAGTGCGCGTGACGGGTGGCGGCGCAGTTCGGGATCATGCACACCGGCAACGAAGCGGCGTGGGTCGGGTAATCCATGATCTTCACGTCGAGTACGGTGGTCAGGCCACCGAGGCCCTGGGCGCCGATGCCCAGTTGGTTGACCTTCTCGAACAGCTCCAGACGCATCTCTTCGATACGGTTCTGTGGGCCGCGTGCTTTCAGCTCGTGGATGTCGATGGATTCCATCAACACTTCCTTGGCCATCACGGCGGCTTTCTCGGCGGTGCCGCCGATGCCGATGCCGAGCATGCCCGGTGGGCACCAGCCAGCGCCCATTTCCGGAACGGTTTTCAGCACCCAGTCGACGATCGAGTCGGACGGGTTGAGCATGGCCATTTTCGACTTGTTCTCGGAACCGCCGCCCTTGGCCGCCACGTCCACTTCCACGGTGTTACCCGGAACGATGGAGTAGTGGATAACGGCCGGGGTGTTGTCCTTGGTGTTTTTACGAGCGCCCGCCGGGTCGGCGAGGATCGAGGCACGCAGGACGTTTTCCGGCAGGTTGTAAGCCCGGCGCACGCCTTCGTTGATCATGTCGTCCAGGCCCATGGTGGCGCCATCCCAGCGTACGTCCATGCCCACGCGAACGAAGACGGTAACGATGCCGGTGTCCTGGCAAATCGGGCGGTGGCCGGTGGCGCACATCCGCGAGTTGATCAGGATTTGCGCCATGGAGTCACGGGCCGCTGGCGATTCTTCGCGCAGGTAGGCTTCGTGCATCGCCTGGATGAAGTCAACGGGGTGGTAATAGGAAATGAACTGCAGGGCGTCGGCAACGCTCTGAATCAGGTCGTCTTGCTTGATCACGGTCATGAGTCGCGCTCCTCTAAAAGACGGGAACATTCAATAAGGTGCTTGCAGCTTGGGTGCATCGGTCGGTTGCAAGCACCTTTACAAGGCACGCCGGGGCTGCTGGCGCGACGCTAAAAAGGCGCGGCAGTATAACGCGCCTCGGTTCCGGGCACACCCGCCGGTAGTCAATCGTTGGTCGCATATCGAACACGATCCCTGTAGCAGCTGGCGAAGCCTGCGTTCGGCTGCGAAGCAGTCGTGAAACGGACACCCTGATTTACCTGACACACCGCGGTGCTTGATTTTACGACTGCTTCGCAGCCGAACGCAGGCTTCGCCAGCTGCTACAAGGATTGTTGTTTTGGCGAGAAATGAGGTCATGCCTTTGGCGCCAGTTTTCCGCCCTTAAAATTGAATGGTCATTTATCAGGCACGCTACTAAAGTGGCATTCGGTCTGTAGAGTAGGACACTCAAGCAGCCTCCCTTCGCACGGTGAGTCAACGATTGACCCATAACGCCATCCAGCGCTTGTTGCTCAAACGCTTTGCCCTCGCAGCCGGCACCTACGCCCTGGCTTTGTTGCTGTTGTGGCTGGCGTTTTTCACCGGTCATTACGATGAATCCTTGCCCAACGTGGCCATCGGCAGTGCGCTGGTGGTCATCAGTCAGGCCACGTTGTTTGCGCTGTTTTACAGTGGCTGCAACCTGCGTTTTTCCGACCCCAGCCTGACCGAAGCGCAAGTGTTGCTGGGGCTGGGTTGGCAAACCTGGCTGATCGCCCATCTGGACGAGGCACGCGGCGCGTTCCTGGTGTTCTACGTGCTGATTCTGCTGTTCGGGTTGTTCCATCTTTCGCGCCTGGCCTTTTTGCGGTGCGCGCTGTTGGTGTTTTTCAGTTTCAGCGCGATCACGCTGTGGGAGGGCTACCACTTCCAGTTACCCGACCCGGCACTGGCCGCGTTGCAGGTGTGCGTACTGCTCATCGTGTTGGTCTGGCTGGAACTTTATGCCCGTCACGTCCAGGCCTCTCGACTACGCATGCGTCAGCGCCGATTTGCCTTGCAGGCGCATCAGGACACCCTGCGCGGGATGATGCGCCAGCTCGAAGATTTGGTGGCCACCGACGAACTGACCGGGCTGTTCAATCGCCGGCATTTCCTGCGCCTGGCCTCCCGTGAGCTGAAGGCCATGGACGCCGGTGTCCTGCATGGCCTGGCGCTGATCGACCTCGACCATTTCAAACGGATCAACGATGTGCACGGCCATGCCGCCGGTGATCAGGTGCTGCAAGCCTTTGCCGCCGTGGCCACCGCCTGCTTGCGCGATGGCGATGTCCTGGCCCGTTACGGTGGCGAAGAATTCGTCGTGCTGTTGCCCGATTGCAACGCCGAACGCCTGACCTCCTGTTGCGAGCGGCTGCGCATTGCGTTCACCGATGTCGAACTGATCGGACTCAACGTCGCCCATCTCAGCTTGTCGGCGGGCATGACGTTGCTCGAACTGGGCGACGATCTCGATGAAGCCTTGCAGCGCGCCGATCAGGCGCTTTATCGCGCCAAGCGTGACGGCCGCAATCGTTGCGCGGCCGCGTGGGAGAACGTCGATGCCTGAGTTACGGGTCGGCGAACGCCAATGGTCGGTGGCGGCGGGCAGCAACCTGCTCGATGCGTTGAATCAGAACGGCGTATCGGTGCCCTACAGCTGTCGCGCCGGCAGTTGCCATGCCTGTCTGGTGCAATGTGTCCAAGGGCTGCCGAGTGACAGCCGCCCCGACGCCCTGAGCGCAGACCAGCGTCAGCAAGGCTGGCGCCTGGCGTGTCAGTGTCAGGTGGTCGAAGACTTGCAGGTGCACACCTTCGATCCTCAGCAGGATGGCCGCCCGGCCGAGGTGGCGGCTGTCGATTGGTTAAGCACCAGCGTGTTGCGTTTGCGCCTGACCCCTCAAAGCCCTTTGCGCTACAGCGCCGGGCAGCATCTGGTGTTGTGGGCGGGCAACGTGGCACGGCCGTATTCATTGGCCAGCCTGCCGGAAGAAGACCGCTTTTTGGAGTTCCACCTCGATTGTCGCCAGCCGGGTGAATTCAGCGACGCGGCCCGCCAGCTGAAAATCGGCGATTCGATCCGCCTCGGCGAGTTGCGCGGCGGGGCCTTGCATTACGACCCGGACTGGAACACCCGACCGCTTTGGCTGATGGCTGCCGGCACGGGTTTGGGACCTTTATTCGGCATCTTGCGTGAAGCGCTACGACAAGATCACCAAGGTGCCATTCGCGTCATTCATCTGGCCCATGATGCCGAGGCGCATTATCTGGCCAAGCCCCTGCAAGCCATGGCAGCCAGCCGCCCGAACCTGAGCATCGAGCTGTGGACAGCGGCCGAGTTGCCCGCGGCTTTGGCGCAACTGCGGCTTGTCTCCCGGCAAACCCTGGCCTTACTCTGCGGGGCCCCTGACAGCGTAGACGCCTTTGCCCGGCGCTTGTATCTGGCGGGATTGCCGCGCAATCAACTGCTGGCGGACGTCTTTGTTCTCCGCGGTTGAGCGCTGATTTTCAGACGCGAGACCGACCATGAGCGATGCCATCCAATTTGTACGTGAGCGCGGCCTGCTGACCCTGCGCCTCAACCGCCCTGACAAGAAAAACGCCCTGACCCGCGCCATGTACAGCCACTTGGCTGAAGCGTTGAAACTGGCCGATACCGACCCTGAAATCAACGCCGTGCTGATCACTGGCAGCGCCGAGTGCTTCACCGCTGGCAACGACATCGCCGATTTCATCCAGCAACCACCGAGCAACCTCGACAGCCCGGTGTTTCAGTTCATGCTCACCCTGCTCGAATGCCGCAAACCGGTGATCGCCGCCGTGGCCGGTGCTGCGGTAGGTATTGGCGCGACGATGCTGCTGCATTGCGATCTGGTGTATATCAGCCGCGATGCGCGCCTACGCATGCCGTTCGTTAATCTTGGGTTATGCCCGGAGTTTGGTTCCAGCCTGATCCTGCCGCGACTGCTCGGGCAGGCCAAAGCCGCCGAGTTGTTGCTGCTTGGCGAAGGTTTCAGTGGTGAGCAGGCCGCGCAGTGGGGCATTGCGACCGAAGCCTTGGGCAGTGGCGAAGAGGCGCTGGCCAAGGCGCGGGAGATGGCGTTGCGTTTCGAGTCGCTGCCGCCGGAGGCGGTACGTATCAGCAAGCAATTGATGAAAGCCCCGGACCGCGAACAACTGCGCAAGGCAATAGAAGAAGAGAGTGCACAGTTCACCCAACGGTTGCGCTCGCCGGAAGCGATTGCGGCGTTGACCGGGTTCATCAAACGGCATTGACTCTGCGGTGACTGGGCGGGCCCCTTCGCGAGCAGGCTCGCTCCCACAGGGATTTTGTGAACGCCACAGACCCAATGTGGGAGCGAGCCTGCTCGCGAAGAGGCCCGCCCAGGCAACACATCTTCTGGACCCAGAAAGCAAAAAGCCCCGCCATTCAAATGGCGGGGCTTTTGTTTTTCAGCGATCTGGCAATCAGACCATCTTGTCGCCAACGTGCAGGATTTTCATCCCGTTGGTGCCGCCGATGGTGTGGTAGCTGTCGCCCTTGGTCAGGATGACCCAGTCGCCTTTTTCGACTACGCCGCGCTTGAGCAACTCGTCGATCGCGGCCTGGCTGACTTGCTCAGGCGGCAGCGATGCCGGGTCGAACGGTACGGTGTAGACGCCACGGAACATGGCCGCGCGGGCCTGGGTTTCGCGGTGCGGGGAGAACGCGTAGATCGGAATCGAGGAACGGATGCGCGACATGATCAACGGCGTGTAGCCACTTTCGGTCAAGGCGATGATCGCCTTCACGCCCGGGAAGTGGTTGGCGGTGTACATGGCCGCCAGGGCGATGCTCTGGTCGCAGCTTTCGAAGACCTTGCCGATGCGGTGGCTGGAGGTCTTGCTGGTCGGGTGCTTTTCAGCGCCGATGCAGATGCGCGCCATGGCTTGCACCGCTTCCAGCGGGTACAGACCGGCAGCACTTTCAGCCGAGAGCATCACGGCGTCGGTGTAGTCGAGCACGGCGTTGGCTACGTCGGAGACTTCGGCGCGGGTCGGCATCGGGTTCTGGATCATCGACTCCATCATCTGGGTCGCTACGATCACAGCCTTGTTGTGGCGGCGTGCGTGCAGAATGATTTTCTTCTGAATGCCCACCAGCTCGGCGTCGCCGATTTCCACACCCAGGTCACCACGAGCCACCATGACAGCGTCGGATGCATTGATCAGCGCGTCGAGGGTTTCGTCGTCGGCCACGGCTTCGGCGCGTTCGATCTTCGCCACCAGCCAGGCAGTACCGCCAGCTTCGTCGCGCAGTTGACGGGCGTACTCCATGTCGGCGGCGTCACGCGGGAAGGACACCGCGAGGTAGTCGACCTGCATCTCGGCAGCGAGCTTGATGTCGGCCTTGTCTTTTTCAGTCAGGGCCGGTGCGGTCAGGCCGCCACCGCGACGGTTGATGCCTTTATGGTCGGACAGCGGGCCGCCGATCAGTACGGTGCAATTCAGTTCGGTGGCATTGGCGGTATCAACACGCATCACCACGCGGCCATCGTCGAGCAGCAGCTCGTCGCCCACGCCGCAGTCCTTGACCAGATCCGGGTAGTCGATGCCGACGATGGTCTGGGTGCCTTCGGTCAGAGGATGGCTGGTGGAGAAGGTGAATTGATCACCGATCTTCAGCTCGATCTTCTTGTTGGCGAATTTGGCGATACGGATTTTCGGGCCTTGCAGGTCACCCAGCAGGGCGACGAAGCGGCCGTGCTTGGCAGCGAGGTCACGCACCAGCTTCGCGCGAGCCTTGTGCTCGTCGGGGGTGCCGTGGGAGAAGTTCAGGCGGGCGACGTCCAGGCCAGCCAGAATCAGCTGTTCGAGAACTTCCGGCGAGTTACTGGCCGGGCCAAGGGTAGCGACGATTTTGGTGCGACGGACGGACATGCATAGACTCCTGAGTTCAAGCGCTGAGTGAGGCTACTATGCTCTGCGGGTGTAGTCATTGTTCATATGCACTACTTATTCGTTTGTTTATTGAAACGAACATTCCTGAAGATTTCGCGCCACGGGTCGATACAGAGCTCAAGACAGGAGAACCCCCATGCGATTTGTGCTCATTGCCGCCCTTGCCATCAGTGTCCTCAGCGTCACGGGCTGCACCCGTTGGTCGATGAACCATCATTTGAATAATGCCTACAGCGCCTACGACCGTGACAATTGCGAGCAGGTGATGCTCGAACTGTCCAAAGTCGAACGCGCCAGCCGAGCTCGGCCTTACGTGTGGCCGGAAGCATCGATGATGCGCGGGTTGTGCCTGGAACGGCAGAAACTGTTTGTCGATGCGGCGCAAACCTACCAGTTCATCATCGCCTCGTACCCGCAAAGTGAATACGCCTACCGCGCCCGCGCCCGCCTGGAAACCTTGCAGTCGCTGGGCCACTATCCGCTACGCAGTACGGCTGCGGTCGTGCGCCCGACGCAGTTCTAAAGGTCAAAGGCTGGCTCACCGGCGGTGGTGAGCTATAGTCGAATAGATCGGTTTAGAGCCTTGCCTCTAATCGACGCAACACCTGTGATCGGCAGGAGTAAGCGGCAGCGGCTTTATGGACTGTCGCACCGGGATCGGGGAGAGCGCGCCCATGCCTCTGTATAAAAGAAGCAGGCCCGTTCCGAAGCATTAGTGCGGCTCTGCTTAAGAGCCTTGCTGGGCCATTTGCGCATGTTTACTGACCGCCGGATCGAGCGGCATCAACTGCCGTATTTTCTACGAGTGTTCAACAGCATCACCGACAAACCCATCGGTTTTCTGGGCAACGTGTCCGAAGACGGGCTGATGCTGATCAGCCAGTTGCCGATGATGATCGGCGCCGATTTCGATTTGCGCCTGAAAATCCCCGCCAGCGATGGCTGCATGCAGGTCATTGATCTTCAGGCGTGTTGCCTGTGGTGCCATGAAGACACGACCCCTCACCACTATGACGCCGGTTTCAGCCTGCAACGGGCGCCGCCGGAATATGGGCAATTGGTCAGCGCCTTGAAGCAATACTTCAGTTTTCAGCCGTTGCCTGCCTCCGCCTGACAACACTCCACAATCTGTAGCCGCTGGCGCAGCCTGCGTTCGGCTGCGCCAGCGGCTACAGAAATTTGTCGCTACGTCGTTTTGATTGCCATCTCGTTAGCCAGCGACCTCTCCACCAGCAACAACCCCAACTCACTCAACTGATAAATCGCCATCGCCAGATGTCGCGGCTTGTCGTCCAGGCTTTCAGCCAGGTCCAACAGCAGAATGCTGACCGTCGAAAAGGTCTCGTAGGTCTCGATGGTCAAGGCTTCGGGGTTGGCATCGGACACAACGGTGAACATCTTCATGGCTCGTTCCTCGGTAGTGTGTTCGTCGGTAAAGCGGTTTTTGGTGTTGTTTTGTTTTAGGTAGTGTTTCAGAGCCTTTTTGGCGGCGGCGTGGAGCTTTTTAGGGTCGAGGGTGGCGTAGGGCGAACGGGGGATGGATTCGAATTTCTCGGGTGGAGGTTTGAACATCGGGTTAACTCCTTTGGATCGCTAATGGGTAGAGACAGGAGAACCTTAAGGTTGAACGGCCATCTTCAATAGTCAGCCGGGGCCGCTGCTAGTTGTAGGCAGAGGCGCTTGGTTTTGTAGTCGTTGTCGTTTGCTCGAATATTCGAGTAGGAAAAGAGCCGTCCAACGATGAACATTTGTCATGCCACCAAGCTATTCCTTCATCACAGAGCGCCCGACAATTTTGAGAAATTGTCGAGCGATATTTGCAAAGGTTGAAAGTTTTTGTCACTCATCAGAGTGTGGTTTTTTCGGGGGCTGTACTTCTTTAAAGTCGGTGGACACAGAGATAAGCGCCAGAGAGATAAATTTTTGGTTTCGATCTAGCGTTTGGAGCGCCCCTCGGATGTTACTTGCGACTTCAGTAGCCCCTTGCTTCTCCACCCAATTGGTTAGTTCTTCTATTGCCGCACCCATTGCCAGCTGGTTCTGAGAGATCTGGGTTAGCACTGCAGTGAATAGATTTTTCTCATCCATGATTTATTCCTCGGTGTAGAGCGAAACGTTTGTTGGTTATGACCGATGCTCAAAACTGTTTGGGAAAGAATTGACCGCTGCATCGCGTCCTTAAGTAGTTCCACTATCACTTCCTATCGAGGTCGTGAAGCAGCTGTTTTCTATGCTGGGTACCGTTACAGCATTCCGGCTTTTTTCCAACCCAGATATCGCGTCACCATCTCGGCTCCCAACTCTGAGGGCCGAGCATCCACCACCGACACTCCATGAGCACTCAACCGCTCATGGAGTTCAGCCCGTTCATTCAAATAATCCACCGTTCCGCAATAGGTCAGCGCCTCCGACAAGGTTTGCACCGGCGTGTGCCTCAGGCTGTCGAGCACGTCTTCGCGCAGACTCGCCACCAGCACCCGATGCTGTTTGCTCAGGCGCTTGACCGCGGTCAGCAGTTCATCGTCGTCTTCATCCCGCAGGTTGGTGACCAGCACCACCAGCGCCCGGCGTTTTTGCCGGGCCAGCAATTGGTTGGCGGCGGCCTGGTAATCCGCTGGGCGTTGGGTGTTATTGAGGTCGTAGACGGTGTTGAGCAGGACCTTGAGTTGCTCGGTGCCTTTGACCGGGGCGAGGTAATGCGGTCGGTCGCTGGCGAAGGTGCTCAGGCCTACCGCATCGCCTTGGCGCAGGGCGATGTAGCTGAGCAGCAGGCAGGCATTCAGTGCGTGATCGAAATGGGCGAGTTCACCGTCCTGGCTGCGCATCCGCCGGCCGCAATCGAGCATGAAAATGATCTGCTGGTCGCGCTCGTCCTGATACTCCCGCGCAATCGGCGTGCGTTGTCGTGCCGTGGCTTTCCAGTCGATCTGGCGCAGGCTGTCGCCTTCGCGAAATTCACGCAACTGATGAAACTCCAGGCCCAGACCACGACGTTGGCGTTGGCGCACGCCGAGTTGGCTGAGCCAGTTGTCCACCGCCAGCAGTTGGCCGCCGTAGAGGCGGGCGAAGTCGGGATAGACGCGGGTGTTATCGATCACGTTGAACAGGCGTTTATCGGACCACAGACCCAATGGGCTCGGCACACTGATTTCGCAGTGTTCGAAGCTGAAATGACCGCGCTTGAGCGGGCGCAGGCGATAGCCGATCTGGCTGTGCTGGCCAGGTTGCAATTCGACCGACAGGGGCAGGTTTTCGAAGCTCAGCCCCTCCGGTACATGGTCGAAAATCTGTACGGTCAGTGGTTGTTCAAAATCATGCTCGATCGCCAGTCGCACTTCACCCCATCGACCGAGTGCAAGGCTACCGGGCATTTGTCGTTGGAGGCGGGGCGAGGGCAGTCGTTTGAGACGGACGCCGTCGAGTATCGCCAAGGCCAGCAGCGCCAGCAGCAATCCCCAGTTGATCGACAACAGGCTCGAGGGAACCGCGAATTCCAATGCCCGCAATGCGCCCAGCACGATGCCGATGGCCAGCAGCAATGCGAGCCAGATCAACAGCAGACGCGAAGGTTTCACAGGCGCGGCGCCGGCACTTGATCGAGCAGTTGCTTGAGCACTTGATCGACCTCCAGCCCTTCGATATCCAGCTCCGGGGCAATCCGCACCCGGTGACGCAGCACCGCGAGGGCGCAGCCTTTAATGTCGTCCGGAATCACAAACTCGCCACCGCGCAACAAGGCGCGGGCACGGGCGCAACGCACCAGGGCAATGGAGGCCCGAGGCCCGGCGCCGAGGATCAGGCCCGGCCAGTTGCGGGTGGTGCGGGCCAGGCGCACGGCGTAATCGAGGACCTGATCGTCCAGCGGCAGGTCGCTGGCGATGCGTTGCAAGGCCAACACGTCCTTGGCTTGCAACACGGTGCGCAGCGGTTGTACGTCGAGCATGTCGGCCCGGGTCGAGCGACTGACCTGGCGGACCATGTTCAGCTCCTGATCGGCGTCGGGGTAGTCCATGCGCACCTTGAGCATGAAGCGATCGAGCTCGGCTTCGGGCAGTGGGTAAGTGCCTTCCTGTTCGATAGGGTTTTGTGTGGCGAGCACCATGAACGGTTGCACGATGGGCAGGGCGCGGCCTTCGAGGGTGACTTGCCGTTCCTGCATGGCTTCGAGCAGCGCGGCCTGGGTTTTCGCCGGGGCGCGGTTGATCTCGTCGGCGAGTAACAGGTTGGTGAACAGTGGACCTTTGCGCAGTTTGAATTGCTCGGTTTGCAAGTCGTACACCGCGTGCCCGGTGACGTCGCTGGGCATCAGGTCGGGGGTGAACTGGATGCGCGCGAACTCACCGCCGAAGCAGCGGGCGAGGGCGCGCACCAGCAATGTCTTGCCCAGCCCCGGCACGCCTTCGAGCAGTACATGGCCGCCGGCGATCAGCGCGGTGAGGACGTCGTCGATCACGGTGTTCTGGCCGATCACGGCTTTTTGCAGTTCAGTTCTTACTGCTTGGGCCAATTGACTGGCGCGTTGGCGTTGCTGCGCAGCGTGGCTCTGTACGCCGGGCTCGATCTGTTCACTCATAAGGCGTTCCTCAAGGTTTGCAGGTGGGCGACCTGACGGCTGAATTCAGCGCTGGACTGCCGCTGGTTCGGTCGCGGGCTCATGGCCTGGCTGATAGCGCGTGTGGGTTGGCCGGTCAGGCGTGCGAGCACCAGCCATTGTTCGGCAACGCCGAGTTGTTCGAAACTGGGATGACGGCGCCGCACACGCCGCAAGATGTCGCGCTGCAAGGCTTGCAGCAGGTGCTGTTGACCGTTGCGGCGCAACATGAAATCGGCACTGGCGCGCAGGTGTTCCTGAAGTTGACGGCGGGCTCTCGGGGCCGGTTTCAGCAACGGACCCTGGCGCACGCCGACGTGCCAGAAGCCAAGACCGATCAGGGCAAAAAGGGCGACCAATGCTTGGGGGAAATAGCGCAGGAGCAAGGTCAGCAGGCTGTCGTGATCGGTATTGAACAGCAGGGTCACGTTCGTGTCCGCGGTCAGGTACCAGAGCAGCCAGGCGTTGTCGTACTGGTCGATGGCCGGGTTTTTCCACAGGTCGGCGTCGGTGACCACGGTGATCGAACCGAGCCCGTGATTGAGCTGCATCATGTGCGTGGCCTTGCCGCTGTTGGCCCAGGCCTGGGCGAGGTTTTTCGGGTCTTCGAGATGGAATGCGGTATCAAAACCGGCGTAGGCCGGCGCGTTTTCGTCTTCCAGATACAGCTTGGTCAGTTTGGGGTAAGGATCGTCGTCGATAGCGGGCGGCGGGTCCTTGAGGTCTTTGCTCAGCGACTGGTGAATCTGCACCCGGTCGAGCAGCAGGTCATTGCTTTGGCCGGTCTTTTCATCCCACAGTGACTGGGCAACAAACAAAAGACGCCCGCCGGCCCGGGTCCAGTTCAGCACTTGATCGATCTGGCGCGGGGTCATGTTGTACCGGTCCCCGAGCAACAACAGACTGTGCTGATGCGGCTCCAGGGTTGGCAGAATGTCGAGGCTATTGGCATGGCTGACGGTCAGGCCCTGATTGCGCAGGAAATGCTCGGCGGCGAGATAGGGGTTGGCCTGGGCTTCGGGTGAAGGACCGTGATCGATGTCTGTCTGATAGGGCGTCGCCTTGACGTACAGATAAACACTCAGCGCGATCACTAGCACGGCGATGAACACGCCGACCGCCAGCCAGCGTTGCCGGTTCAACGCAACGCTCCCGGGCCGAACAGGGCTCGCCAGCCGTCACAGAGTTCCTGTTGCAAATGCGCGGGAGGCAGGCGATGCCCGTAGGCCATGTTCTGCCAGTGCCCGGTCAGGTTTTTACTGAAGGCCAGCAAGGCAGGTTGTTGCAGGTGTTCGATGCGCTCCAGGACCTGGCCTTCGGTGTCGGCGGGTTTCAGCGCCATGTTGAAGTCGTGCAGCAAGTGGCTGAGCAGACCGCGATAGAGCAATCCGAGGGCCTCGCGAGGGTGGGTTTGCCAGAGGCGTTCGGCGCTGGCGGCGATGTCGGCAGGCAGGGTTTCGCGGTTGAGGTCCAGGCCGAAAGCCTGTTGCGGTAACGGCCGCGCGACCTTGCTGTTCAAGGCCGGTCGACGGCTGACGAAGGCTTGCAACCCGTCACGGTAATGCCAGATCAATAAACCGATGGCACCGATCACGACACCCCACAACACGACTTCAATCAGCGTGGCCGCTGCGCCGAATCGTTGGTTGTCCAGAAGCTTGAGCAGCGCCTCCAGCCATTCGGTTGTTGGGTCATCGTCCGCCGTGTCGGTGGCGGGTTTGTCCTCGCCAAACCGATAGCGCGTGACCGATTCCTTGTTCTTGAACGGAGGCTGATCGAGGATCGCCTTGATGCTGTCCCGGGATGCCTGACTGGTCAGAGGTTGGTCCAGCAGGCGTGGGCTGTCGGGTGAAATGACTGGCTCGGCGGCCCACCCGGTTTGCGCTGTCGGCATCAACAGGAACGCCGCCAGCAGCAGGGTGACGGCGGTGCTGGTCAAGCGTTGGCGCATGCGGCGGAACACCAGCTCGATATCCCAGGCCTCCAGCACCGTGCGCCGATTCAGATAAAGGCTGAAGCCGCAGGCGACATAAATCGGTTCCCAGACAATGAGCACCAGTGCGTAAAAGGCGTTGGTCAGGTGTTCCAGCCATCGCCAGTCTTGTGTAGCGGCGGTGATCAAGGTCTGCCAGTTCCAGTCGAGTTCGACCTGTTGCGGCAAGAACATATAGAACAGCACCATCAGGCCGATCCATAACGCGCTTTCCAGGTGTACGCCGATGATGGTCAGCCACCGCGCGGCACCGGCGTTGCGCTGCAACAGCACCTGCAAGCGCTGTTGTCGTGGCTGCCCACTCAACCCTTCGAGTTGCACCACCGGCATCAGGAAACTGCGACTCAGGCTCAGGCGTCGCCAGGTCAGACTCGCCAGCAGTTGCGGTTTGAGCAGCTGCGGAAATTGGCGCAGCGCCTGCTTCAGCGTGGGCGTTTCGCCAAACATGGCTTTGGACAGGATGTACAGCGGCAGGCGGTCGAACGCCGGTTTCAACCACCAGAAGATGAACACGGCGAGGGAGGGCGAATCCCACAGCACCCAACTGAGCAGGGCGAAAATCGGCAAGGTCACGATGGCCCAACTGGTCATCAGCAGGCGCCGATGTCGCTGGCTCAGCAGGACGCCAAGGTCCATGGCTTCCCAGGTCGTGCGCGGGCGGATCACTACCGTGGCGTCACTCAGGCGCATGGCGAGTCCGTCCGGCTAACAGCAGATAAGTCGCCACCAACAACCAGAGCGCTGCACCGACCAGGTATTTGGTCATTGGCGTGACCCCGATTGTGGACGACCAGTAAGCTTCGATAAACGCCGCAATCAGCAGAAACAGCATGACCCCGCAAATCAGCAGTACGCTCTTGCGCGCCGCCAATCGCAGGGCTTCGGAGCGGGGCAGGCGCCCCGGCGCGATCAATGCCCAGCCCAGTTGCAGGCCGGCGGCACCGGCCAGGGCGATAGCACTCAGTTCGAAGGCGCCGTGGCCAACCACGAACGACCAGAAGGTTTGCCCGTAGCCGATGTGCGTCAGGTGCCCGGCCACCGCACCGATCATCAAACCGTTGAAGAACAGGAAAAACGCGCTGCCCAAGCCAAACAGCAAACCGCTGGCGAAGGTCTGAAAGGCAATGCCGATGTTGTGCATGATGTAGTAACCGAACATCACCCAGTCTTCACTGGCCGCCCGTTCCGCCGAGCGTCCCAGGTGACCGGCGTCGGGGTCGTACATGCCTTGCATCTCGCTGACCTGCTCGGCCGGGATCAGGTTGTAGACCAGGTCGGGGAACAGATACACCAGCAGTGCGATGCCGATCAGGCTGCCAAAAAACATCAGGCCGGCGGCGAGTACGAAACGCCATTGTTCGCGCACCAGTCGCGGGAAGTCAGCCAGGATGAAGCCCAGCACGTTGGCACCCAGTCGACTGCGGTGGCGATAAAGCTGTTGATGCCCGCGCAGCACCTGTTGCTGTAATGAGTCGATCAGAAAGCTGCTGTAACCACGTTCCTGGGCCAGCGCCAGGTGTTGGCAGAGACGACGATAATCGCTGGGGAAACCAGCGACTCGCTCGGCTTCCTTGCCTTGCTCCAGTTGTTCAAGCACGACAGCAAATTGCTCCCATTCGGCCTTGTGGCGAGTTTCGAAAAGGCTTTGCTTCATGTGGGGCCCAACAAGCCGCGGGCGATGCCATTGAGTTCGTCCACGGCCCCTGGCGCCGACACCTGCAGCGGATGCGCGAGTATGGCCGCCAGCTCTTTGACCCGTGCTTCAGAGAGTTCACCCTGGCGTTCGGCAAACCCGAGGATGGCGCGTTGTTCGGTCAGCGTCAGCGCAAAGGTCGGGCGTCGGGGCTGGATGTCAGGCAGTTGCGGTCGGGCGAGCGGTTGTTCGCGGTAGATCACCAGCGTGCCGGCGGCCAGGTCGCCGAGGCGTTTGAAGGTGGGATGTTGCAGGCAACTGATGGCCCCGAGGAAATAGCCGAACGGCAGCATGTCGACAAATCGCAGCAGGTTGCGCAGCAGCGAAGCAGACCAGCCGATCGGCGTGCCGTCGTCCTGCACCACTCGCAGGCCCATCCAATGCTTGCCTGGCGAACGACCCTGATTGAGCACTTCGAACAGCACCATGTACCACCAGCTCACCACGAACAGCAGAATCGAGCCGAGCCCTGCACCGAGTTTCCCGAGGAACGCCAGGACAATAAACAGCAGGCCAACGATCAACCCGCGCAACCCGAGATCGATGGAGAACGCCAGCGCACGAACCATCAACCCGGCCGGGCGCAGTGGCAAGTCGATGCCTTCCGGCGTTTCGACTTGATACCGCGTATCCAGTGGCGGGGACAGCGTCGCTTTCCTTGGCAGTGCTGTGGTCTCGAGCATGGGCAACCTTGATGTGGCCTGTTCGGGATTCGATGTCCGTCCGATGCTAGCAGCCTCTCGGGGGAAAACGACATAACTATGTATTGCACGGTAAGTGGTCGGAGGTGATTGAATGACGAGACTACTGGCCGGGGCGGGATGTGAACGCCTAGACTTCGCCGATCTTCAGTTCAGGAATAGCCCGTGACCTCTATCTTCTGGTACGACTATGAAACCACTGGCATCAACCCCCGCTGCGACCGCCCGCTGCAAATGGCGGGGATTCGCACTGACTTCGATCTCAATGAAATAGACGAGCCGGTCAACCTTTACTGCCAGCCCAGTGAAGACATCCTGCCCCATCCAGCAGCTTGCGTGATCACTGGAATTACGCCCGGCCGACTGGCCGAGCAAGGCTTGAGCGAAGCCGATTTCATGACCCGGGTGCATGCCCAACTCGCTGCGCCCGGCACGTGTGGAGCGGGGTACAACACGTTGCGTTTCGATGACGAGATGACCCGTTACAGTCTTTACCGAAACTTTTTCGACCCTTATGCGCGCGAGTGGCAGGGCGGTAATAGCCGCTGGGACCTGATCGATGTGGTGCGTGCAGCGTATGCCTTGCGCCCTGACGGCATCGTTTGGCCGACGGACGACGAGGGGCGGATAACGCTCAAACTCGAACGCCTGACCACCGCCAATGGCATTGATCACGGAAATGCTCACGAAGCGCTATCGGACGTTCGCGCCACCATCGCCCTGGCGCGTCTGATCCGGGAAAAGCAGCCGAAGTTGTATGACTGGTTGTTTCAGTTGCGCGGCAAACAAAAGGTGATGGATCAGATTCGTCTGTTGCAGCCGATGGTGCACATATCCGGGCGCTTTTCGGCGGCGCGCAATTATGTCGGTGTGGTGCTGCCCTTGGCCTGGCACCCGCGCAACAAGAACGCCTTGATTGTCTGTGACCTGCACCTGGACCCTCAGGGTTTGCTCGATCTTGATGCCGACACCTTGCGCCAACGGCTGTATACCCGCCGCGATGACTTGGCCGAGGGCGAGTTGCCGGTGCCGCTCAAACTTATCCACATCAATAAATGCCCGGTGGTGGCGCCGTTGTCGGTACTTCGCTCTGAAGATCAGCAACGTTTGGGGCTGGATATGTCGCTCTACCAAGAGCGCGTGCTGCGGCTAAGTGACGCACAAACAGTTTGGCGAGATAAAGTTCAGGCGATTTATGCCAGCGAAGATTTCACCCCGAGCCAAGACCCTGAGCAGCAGTTATACGATGGTTTTATCGGTGATCGGGATCGGCGTCTTTGTGAGCAAGTCAGGTCTGCTGACCCGGCTCAATTAGCGCAACAACAATGGCCTTTCGATGATGAACGATTGCCTGAATTATTGTTTCGATATCGCGCACGCAACTTCCCCGATACGTTGAGTTTCGAAGAGCAAGAGCGCTGGCGAGTATTCTGTCAGCAACGTTTGTCAGCCCCCGAGTGGGGGGCGCCAAATACGCTGGAAACTTTTGTAGAGGCCGCAGCCCAATGGAGTATTACGGCTACATCGTTTCAGCGAGAGGTGCTGAATGAATGGCAGAATTATGTCCAGGCATTACGCAAACGTTTGAATCTTTGAAATCGAAAATGTTCGTGTGCTGAATCCCGGGCATAAAAAAACGCCAGCAGATGCTGGCGTTCTTTTTTGTCGCGGATGAGTCTGCGACAAGCGCTACGGCTTAGCCCAGCAGGGTAGCCCAGCCTTCAACCACGTCACCGCCCCACTTGGCTTTCCACTCTTTCAGAGTTTTGTGGTTGCCACCTTTGGTTTCGATGACTTCGCCGTTGTGCGGGTTTTTGTATTGTTTAACTTTGCGAGCACGCTTGGTGCCAGTAGTTTTTACTGCGCCGCCGCGTGGTGCTTTGGTTTTGGACTCTGGATCCAATAGCGCAATGATGTCACGCAGAGACTTGGAGTACTCGCCCATCAGGGTGCGCAGTTTGCCTTCGAATTCCAGCTCGGTTTGCAGTTTGTCGTCTTGGGACAGGTTCTTCAAACGGGCTTGCAGCTCTTTGATAGCTTCTTCGGTGGCGCGATATTCGTTGATCAAGGACATGAGGACTACCTTATGTTGGGGCGCTGGATGGCAGGTGACAGTGCGGCAATAATAGTCAGGGTGTTTCACCAAGTAAACATATAACCGGAGTTTTATTTAAATTAGTTACGGTGAATAGGCATAAATTGCCGGTGTAGTTAAATAGTGTGATGCAGTCATCACGAATATTCACAATTGAGCACTTGAAGATTGGCAACAGGAACACCATCGCGCGGGTTGCAGGTGCTGCCAGAACCTCTGCCGCTTACCTTTGTGTCGGGCCACACGTCATCAATACTGCAGTTTTGCTGCGCAATCGCTAGAATGGCCGCCTTTGCGAAGTTCTGGAGTTTGACCCTCATGCGCACTTTTCGGCTGGTGATTGCTTGCCCGGACCGCGTCGGCATCGTTGCTAAAGTCAGTAACTTTCTGGCGTCACATAACGGCTGGATCACTGAAGCGAGCCATCACTCGGACAATCTCAGTGGCTGGTTCTTCATGCGTCACGAAATTCGTGCCGATTCGCTGCCCTTTGGTATCGATGCCTTTCGCGAAGCGTTTGCACCGATTGCCGAAGAGTTCTCGATGAACTGGCGCATCACCGATACCGAGCAGAAAAAGCGCGTGGTACTGATGGCCAGTCGCGAGTCTCACTGCCTCGCCGACTTGCTGCATCGCTGGCACAGTGATGAGCTGGATTGCGAAATTTCCTGTGTGATTTCCAACCATGACGACTTGCGCAGCATGGTCGAGTGGCACGGGATTCCGTATTACCACGTACCGGTCAATCCGCAGGATAAAGAGCCGGCATTCGCCGAAGTCTCGCGCCTGGTCAAACAGCACGATGCCGAAGTGATCGTACTTGCCCGCTACATGCAAATCCTGCCGCCCGAGTTGTGCAGCGAATATGCCCACAAGGTCATCAACATTCACCACAGCTTCCTGCCGTCGTTCGTCGGTGCCAAGCCTTATCACCAGGCATCTTTGCGTGGCGTGAAGTTGATCGGCGCTACTTGCCACTACGTGACCGAAGAGCTGGATGCCGGTCCGATCATCGAACAGGACGTCGTTCGCGTCAGCCACAGTGACAGCATCGAAGACATGGTGCGTTTCGGTCGGGACGTCGAGAAGATGGTGCTGGCCCGTGGTCTGCGTTATCACCTGGAAGATCGGGTGCTGGTGCATGGCAACAAAACCGTCGTGTTCTGATAGCCATTCAACACAGTTGAAATTCGAAGGGCCTGGGCGTTCAATCGCTTCAGGCCCTTCGCCGTTTCTGCACTGAGGACATGACCATGGCCGACCCACTGGACAAAGCGACATCCAAGGCTCCCGCCACGTTGGGCGAGGGGTGTTTGAGTCGTTACGATCCGGATGACATGAACCCCGAAGACGGCACGGAGTTTCCCGGTGCGGCGGAGTTGTGGGAACAGTTGAATCCGGAGTCCGACGATAAAACCGGGGAGCCCTAAAAAGATCGCAGCCTGCGGCAACTCCTACGCCTGTTTGAACTTCATCAACTTCTTCAGCAGCGGCCGCCCGAGCATCAGCAAAAACACCGGGCCACCCACCACCAAGTAGAAGTAATAGGTCACCGCCCGCCAGATCAGAATCGCCGCCGCCGCGGTGGATTTCCCCACCATCGGCGCCAGCAGCGCCGCCGACGTCAACTCCGCCGCCCCGGCACCGCCCGGCAACAGGCTGAATTGCCCCGCGCTCAGTGAAAGCATCTGGATCAGAAAGCTCCAGGCCCACTGCAAATCCGCCCCGAGCCCACGCAACGCCAGATACAGCACGCTATAGCGCAAGATCCAATGCAGGCACGTCAGGGCAAACACCGTGATGAGTGTCTGAAAGGGCAGCTTCAGTGTGTCCGTGAACGCCGCCAGAAAGTGCAGGAGTTTTCGCGCCCAGCGCAGGCGCGTGGTGGCTTTGACATTCAGGCGGGCGAGCAACCGACCGCTCAGACGAATCAGTATTCGATGGTAGCGGGCGACCACCACGCAACTGAACAACCCGCCGAACATCGAAATGGCGCTGACGGTCAGCAGCCATTCCATACGTTGACTGAGGTGCTGGAACAACGCATAAATCAGGATCCCGCTCAGCGCGCAGAGAAAAAACAGCAAATCGCTCAGCTGATCCATGGCAAACACGGCGCTGCCCCTGGCTGGACGCACGCCATTGCGCGCCAACAACGCCATGATCGTCAGTGGGCCGCCGCTGCCGCCCGGTGTTGCGCAATAGGCGAATTCGGCGGCCATCACCACCCCGAGACTTTTTAGCGGACCCACCTTGTCACGCTGATCCCCGAGTAACAGGCGCAAGCGCATCGTGTTCAGCACCCAGCACAGCAGGATCATGCCGAACATGATCAGCAACCATGTCAGCGGAAAGCTTCGCAGCCGATACCAGGTTTCGTTACCGCCCAGCAGCGACGGAATCAGCACCGCAGCGAGCAGCGCGACGAGCAGCAGAATCCCGCGACTCATGCGGCGCGACCGATACGGTCGCTTTGCAGCGCCAGCCAGCGTGCCTTGGTCACCGGCACACGTCCCTCGTCGAGCAAGCGCTTGAGGGTTTGCAGCCAGTAAGTGCGCGAGAACTCGTGGCGCATATCGACCGGGTGCACGCCAAGACGAATCACTGGTGCTTGCTGCCAGCGTTGTTCGCGTTGATCGCTGACGAGCTTCGACAGCCCACGGCGCCAGGCACTGCGCGCACTCCAGACCAACCCTGGCGCATCAACCGCGCTGAAGTCCGGCAGACGATACAGATGCTGCGAATCGCTGGTGTAACTCAGGGGTAACTGGCGCAAGGCCTGGCGCGTCCCTTCGCTCATCAACCAGGCCGGGGCGACGAATCCCTCCAGCGGCCAGTGATAACGGTGGAACACTTCGATGCCGGCGCGCAGGCGGGCGAGGGCGGCGTCTTGAGACAGGCTGTAAAACTCGCCTTCGTGGGTGTATATCCGGCGCATGAACCAGTCTCGTGGCGTAGTGGGAGTGGGCGCTTCATCGCAATGAAAGTAACCGTGCAATGCGAGTTCGTCACCTCGGGCGATGCGACTGTCGAGCAAGCGTCGAAATCCCGGATGCTCTTCCAGATCGTTGTGCTTGTGGAAGTTCGGCACCACCAACCAGGTTATCGGCACCTCGCCCAAGGCGTCGACGGCGTCGACAAAGGGTTGATAATCGGCCCAGGTTTGCGGTGCGACGTCATGCAGCACGAGTAACAGGCTGGGCAGGTTCATGGGCTCAACCATTGGCCGTAAGGGGCCAGTGGCTGCCGAGCACGGCGTGATAGTGCCCCAGCAGGCTGTTGACCACCGTGTCCCAGGAGTAATGCCGCTCGGCATGGCTGCGGGCCTGTTTGCCCAAAACGACGCTGCCCGAACTGAACAGCTCGCGTACCGCGTTGGCCATCGCCAATGGATTATTCGGCGGGCAGAGCAGGCCGCATTGATCGGTGATGATCTCCTGAAAGGCCCCGGCCGCCACGGCCACCACCGGAATGCCACTGGCCATGGCTTCAAGAACTACCAGGCCAAAGGTTTCCTGATCACCAGCGTGCAGCAGCGCATCGGCGCTGGCCATCAATCGCGCCACGTGTGCCGCCGTACAGAACTCACCGATCACGGTAACGTTGTCGGGCACTGCGGCCGGCATCGACGAACCTACCAGCAGCAGGTGATAACGTCGGCCCAGGCATTTCATGCAGTCGAGCAGCACCGGCAGGTTTTTTTCCTTGGAGCCGCGCCCGGCGAAGATCAGCAAATGAGTGTTTTCATCAATGCCCAATTCGGCCCGCAGGCCCGTGTCTCGTGCCGTGGGATTGAAGGTTTGCAAGTCGACGCCCAGCGGTTGCACGAAAACATTCTTCACCCCCAGCCCGATCAGTTTGTCGGCCATGATCTGGCTGGGCGCCAGAACCCGATCGAAGTTGCCATAGAGCTTGCTGACATAGGCTTCGACGTTGGTGGTGACCCAGTTGCCCATGCGATTGCTGACCAGCAGCGGCAGGTCCGAATGATAAAAGCCGATCACCGGGACATCGAGCTGCCGCCGGGCGTCGAGGGCCGCCCATGCGGTGAGGTAGGGGTCGCCGACCTCGATCAGGTCGGGTTGTAAATCCTGTAGAACATTGCGCCATGGCGCGAGACGGAGGGGGAAACGATAACCCTTGCCGAAGGGCAGGGCGGGGGCCGGAACCGTGTAAACGCCATCCTGTTCACTGAAGTAAGCCCCTGGGATCAACAGACTGTGGCGAATGCCCGGCTTGATGCTCAGGCGACGGTGTTTTGCATCCAGATAAGTGCGCACGCCACCGCTGGCAGGAGCGTAGAACATGGTTATGTCAGCGATATGCACGATGAACATCCCTCCGGTCCGTTGTTCTCCCTTGGTTGACCTTTATGAAGGATAGATGTTCGGTTGGGGTTTTGTGGCGGGGTGTCGATCTCGCCCCCTCACCCTAACCCTCTCCCAGAGGTAGAGGGGACTGACCGAGTTGTTCTTTAGATATTCTGCGACCGGGGAAATCGAGTCGAACTCAGGAACCAGAAACCATGGAGATCGGCTCCCTTTCCCCTCTCCCCTCTGGGGCGGTCCGACGTTTCGGGAGGGCTGGGGTGAGGGGTGGATTTTGAAGTTTAAATACGGAAACTGCCAACCAACTGCTTCAACCGCGCCGCCTGCTGCTCAAGATCCGAACACGCCCGCAACGTCGCCTGCAGGTTTTCCACCCCTTCCTGATTCAGTGTGTTGATCTCGGTAATGTCGACGTTGATCGACTCCACCACCGCCGTCTGCTCCTCGGTCGCCGTCGCCACCGACTGGTTCATCCCGTCAATCTCGCCAATACGCAACGTCACGCTGTTCAAACGCTCGCCGGCCAGGTTGGCGATTTCGACGCTGTCCTGACTGTGGCGCTGGCTGTCGCTCATGGTGCTGACGGATTCGCGGGCGCCGACTTGCAGCTCCTCGATCATGGTCTGCACCTGTTGCGCCGACTCCTGAGTGCGGTGCGCCAGGTTGCGCACTTCGTCGGCCACCACGGCAAAACCACGTCCGGCTTCACCGGCGCGCGCCGCTTCGATGGCCGCGTTGAGCGCCAGCAAGTTGGTTTGCTGGGAGATGCTGGTGATCACTTCGAGAATCTGCCCGATGTTCACGGTTTTGCTGTTCAGCGATTCGATGTTGGTGCTCGAGGCGCTAAGCATGCTCGACAGTTGATTCATCGCGACAATGCTGCGATCTACCACTTGCTGGCCATCTTCGGCCAGGCTGCGGGCATCGCTGGCCTGACTCGATGCTTGCGCTGCATTGCGGGCGATTTCCTGAGCGGCGGCGCCGAGCTGATTGATCGCCGCGGCCACGCTGCTGGTACGCGAAGCCTGTTGGTCGGAGTTGAACATCGACGAGTTCGAGGCGGCCACGACACGCAGAGCCACTTCGTTGACTTGCCCGGTGGCCGACGACACTTCGCGGATCGAACCGTGAATGCGTTCCACGAAGCGGTTGAACGCGGTACCGAGGACACCGAATTCATCGTTGTTCACGATGGTCAGGCGTTTGGTCAGGTCGCCTTCGCCGTCGGCGATGTCTGCCATGGCGCGGGTCATGACGTGCAGCGGCTGGATCAGGATGCGGATCAGCATACCCAGCAGAGCGATGATGATGGCCACGGCAATGACCGTTGCAACGAGCGCCGAGGCGCGGAATTCGCTGAGCTTGGAGAAGGCTTTGTCCTTGTCCACCGACAGCCCGATGTACCAGTTGACTGAGGACAGCCCTTTGATCGGTGTAAAGGTCACGATGCGAGTCTTGCCGTCGACGTCTACTTCACTGAAGTCGCTGCTGATGCGCGGGGTGTTTTTCGGGTACGCCTCGCTCAAGGACTTCATCACCAGCGCTTTGTCCGGGTGAACCAGGATTTTGCCGTCGGCACCGACCAGGAACGCATAGCCCATGCCGTCGAAGTCCAGTGCGTTGAGGCTGTCGGTGATCACCTGCAAGCTCAAGTCACCACCGACCACGCCGATGTTTTGACCGTCCTTGAGTACGCTATTAACAATGGAAATCACCAACTGGCCAGAAGCCAGGTCGATGTAGGGTTCGGTCAGGGCAGAACCGCTGGTGCTTTGCGCGCTCTTGTACCAGGGGCGGGCACGAGGGTCATAACCGTCGGGCATCTTGCTGTCCGGGCGGATGATGAAGGTGCCATCTTTGTTGCCCAGGTAGGCGCCCATAAAGGTCGACGACACGGCCTTCTGTTCCAGCAGGTTGGAGACATTGGCTATATCTGCGTTCAAGGCAACGGTTTGCGACAGGTTTTCGATCAGCAGGCTGCGGCCGGCCAGCCAGGTTTGAATGTTTTTTGCGGTGACGCTGCCCATTTCCTGCAAGTAGTTGTCCAGATCGCGGCGTATCGCATTGCGCTGCAAATAGTCGTTGTACAGCGTGAACGAGGCGAAGGCGGCAATCACGATGAGGGCGGCGGCAAGCAGGATTTTATGGCTGAAGCGCAGATTTTTGTTCATGGCTCGAGGGGTCCGCTAAGGTCTTATTGTTCGGGGCGCGTTGCTGTTAATGCGCGCAAAATGAGTGCGCAATGGAGCGAGTCGGTAATTCCTGCTCTCCATAGGGGAATGTCGGACCTTGCTTTCAATTGGGTCTCTCGCTTATTCCTATCGGCCGTGAAGGATCAAAGATTAACCATGGGTGACAAAATGCCTGACTCATTACAACTCGTTATCGGTGCCGATCTCGCCGGGCAGCCCGTTGCCCAGGCCATGCGTCTGGCGAACCGTCATGGTTTGGTCGCGGGCGCAACCGGGACGGGCAAAACCGTCACCTTGCAACGGATGGCCGAAGCCTTCAGCGATGCCGGTGTGGCGGTGTTTGCCGCCGATATCAAGGGTGATCTGTGTGGTCTGGGCGCCGCCGGCAACCCTCAAGGCAAAATCGCCGAGCGGATCGCCGGGATGCCTTGGCTGAATCACAAGCCTCAAGCGTATCCGGTAACCCTGTGGGACATTCACGGTCAGTCCGGTCATCCGTTGCGCACAACCTTGAGCGAAATGGGGCCGTTGTTGATTGGCAGCCTGCTGGAGCTGACCGACAGTCAACAGTCGGCGCTGTACGCCGCGTTCAAGGTGGCGGACCGTGAAGGGCTGTTGCTGCTGGACCTCAAGGACCTGAAGGCACTGCTCAATCACCTGCGTGACAACCCCGAATTGCTCGGTGACGACGCCGCGCTGATGACCACCGGTTCCAGTCAGGCGCTGTTGCGGCGTCTGGCGACCCTGGAACAGCAGGGCGCCGAAGCGCTGTTCGGTGAGCCGGCGCTGCAACTCGAAGACATTCTGCAGCCGACCGCCGAGGGCCGCGGGCGCATTCACTTGCTTGATGCCAGCCGTCTGGTGCACGAAGCGCCGAAGGTCTACGCAACGTTCCTGTTGTGGCTGCTGGCCGAACTGTTCGAGCAACTGCCGGAGCGTGGCGATGCGGACAAACCGCTGCTGGCGTTGTTTTTCGACGAAGCGCATTTATTGTTCGCCGGTACGCCAAAGGCGTTGCAGGATCGTCTTGAGCAAGTGGTGCGGTTGATTCGCTCGAAAGGCGTTGGCGTGTATTTCGTCACCCAATCGCCGGGCGACTTGCCGGATGACGTGCTGGCTCAGCTCGGTTTACGCATTCAGCATGGCTTGCGCGCGTTCACCGCCAAGGAGCAGAAATCCCTGCGAGCGGTGGCCGAAGGCTTCCGGCCGAACCCGGCGTTCGATGCCTTGTCGGTGCTGACTGAGCTTGGGATTGGCGAGGCGCTGGTCGGCACGTTGCAGGACAAGGGCACGCCGGAGATCGTCCAGCGGGTGTTGGTGGCGCCGCCGCAATCGCGGATCGGGCCATTGAGCGAGACTGAGCGCACAGCGCTGATCTCGGGGTCGCCATTGAAGGGGCGGTATGACAAACCCGTTGATCGCGAATCGGCTTATGAAGTGTTGATGGGGCGCAAAGGGTTGGCGCCAGAGCCTGACGCTGCAGCGGGCAAACCGGCAGCCGAAGAGCCAAGCTTCACCGACAAAGCGGGGGAATTCCTCGGTACCGCGGCGGGGCAGGCACTGAAATCAGCGATGCGCCAGGCAGCCAATCAATTGGGCCGACAGTTGGTACGCGGTCTAATGGGCTCGTTGCTCGGAGGCAGCAAACGCCGCTAAAAGCAAAAGATCGCAGCCTTCGGCAGCTCCTACATTGGGATGGCGTACACCCTGTAGGAGCTGCCGCAGGCTGCGATCTTTTGATCTTGCCGTTAAACCTTGGGTTTGGCGTGAGCCGCCAGCCGTTCCAGCGCCGCCCGCAGATTCGGATCGCTGATCCCGTCGGCTGTGGCCTGAATGGTCGCGCCTGCATCGGTCGACAAGCTGATGGTATGGCCAGCCGCCCCTTGCTGAACCGTGGGCGGTTGAACCTTGAACAGAATCCGCGTCAGGCTGGCGAACTCGTCGAACATCTGTAACTGCCGTTGCAGACGCTTTTGCTGATAGCGCAAGCGGGTTGCCCAATGACCGTCGGTCACTATCAGCAACAAACTGCCTTCGCGCCACGACGCCACATGGCAATGCTCGCGGGCGGCGGGCTGCAATTGGCTTTCCAGCAGACGTTGTAAATGACCCAGGCGTTGAGCGTGGCCGAAGATGGCTTTCAGCGGTTTGGCTTCGCGAAGCAGGACGGCGGGTGCTCTGGCCGTAAGAGGGCGAAATGCCATGATCAGACACCTGAAGTAACAGAGCCGCCATGGTAGCAGAAAGCACCGGATGCACCCGAGCCATTGCTTTGCGAGCGCTTTACCCATTAAATCAACAAGTAACTTCTGCCGTGAATGGCTTGAAGTTCAGCCAAAAGCCCTTATTTTAAGTGAGCCCCGTTACAACGCTGTGCCAGCATCGTGGAACAACGCCACTTTCCTCACCATCGTTTCCGGGTAGAATGCTCGTTCGCATGCGGCCATGAGGGCTGCTCGGGCGACTCACGGGGCCGCCCTCCATCCCTTTAGTGTGGAAGATCCTGCCGATATGTTTGCGCCTTTGTTAAAGAAACTTTTTGGAAGCAAGAACGAGCGTGAAGTCAAACGCATGCTCAAGACGGTGCAACTCGTCAATGCCTTCGAAGAGCAAATGGTGGCCCTTTCGGACGATCAATTGCGTGCCAAGACAGATGAGTTCAAGGCCCGCATCGCCAAAGGGGAAACCCTCGACAAGCTGCTGCCAGAAGCCTTTGCGGTCGCCCGCGAAGCCGGTAAGCGCGTCATGGGTATGCGCCACTTCGATGTCCAGCTGATCGGCGGCATGACCTTGCATGAAGGTCAGATCGCGGAAATGCGTACCGGTGAAGGCAAGACCCTGGTGGCAACACTGGGCGTTTACCTCAACGCACTGTCCGGCAAGGGCGTGCACGTTGTGACGGTGAACGACTACCTGGCCCGTCGTGACGCCAACTGGATGCGTCCGCTCTACGAATTCCTCGGAATGTCGGTCGGTGTTGTCACGCCGTTCCAGCCGCCGGAAGAGAAACGTCTGGCTTACGCTGCCGACATTACCTACGGCACCAACAACGAATTCGGTTTCGACTACCTGCGCGACAACATGGCGTTCAGCATGGAAGAAAAATTCCAGCGCGAACTCAATTTTGCCGTGATCGACGAAGTCGACTCCATCCTCATCGACGAAGCCCGTACCCCGCTGATCATTTCCGGTCAGGCCGAGGACAGCTCCAAGCTGTACATCGAGATCAACAAACTGATCCCGCAGCTTGAGTTGCACATCGAAGAAGTGGAAGGCGAAGTCACCAAGGCCGGCCACTACACCGTCGACGAGAAGACCCGTCAGGTTGAGCTCAACGAAGCCGGTCACCAGTTTATCGAAGACATGCTGACCCGCGTTGGCCTGCTGGCTGAAGGCGAGAGCCTGTACTCGGCGCACAACCTTGGTCTGCTGACTCACGTTTATGCCGGTCTGCGCGCTCATAAACTGTTCAATCGCAACATCGAATACATCGTGCAGGATGGCCAGGTCGTTCTGGTCGACGAACACACCGGTCGTACCATGCCGGGTCGCCGTCTGTCCGAAGGCCTGCACCAGGCTATCGAAGCCAAGGAAAACCTGAACATTCAGGCCGAAAGCCAGACCCTGGCCTCGACCACGTTCCAGAACTACTTCCGTCTGTACAACAAGCTGTCCGGCATGACCGGTACCGCTGACACCGAAGCGTTCGAATTCCACCAGATCTACGGTCTGTCGGTGATGGTTATCCCACCGAACAAACCGCTGGCGCGTAAAGACTACAACGACCTGGTGTTCCTGACCGCCGAAGAGAAATACGCGGCGATCATCAATGACATCAAGGAATGCATGACCCAGGGCCGTCCGGTGCTGGTGGGTACTGCAACCATCGAAACTTCCGAGCACATGTCTGCGCTGCTGCAGAAGGAAGGCATCGAACACAAGGTTCTGAACGCCAAGTTCCACGAAAAAGAAGCCGAGATCATTGCCCAGGCCGGTCGCCCAGGCGCACTGACCATCGCCACCAACATGGCCGGTCGTGGTACCGACATCCTGTTGGGCGGTAACTGGGAAGTTGAAGTGGCCACCCTGGAAGACCCGACCCCTGAGCAGATTGCCCAGATCAAGGCCGACTGGCAGAAACGTCACCAGCAAGTGCTCGAATCGGGCGGTTTGCAGGTGATTGCTTCCGAGCGTCACGAATCGCGCCGTATCGACAACCAGCTGCGTGGTCGTGCCGGTCGTCAGGGTGACGCCGGTTCCAGCCGTTTCTACCTGTCGCTGGAAGACAGCCTGATGCGCATCTTCGCCTCTGATCGGGTGAAGAACTTCATGAAGGCCCTGGGCATGCAGCCTGGTGAAGCGATCGAGCACCGCATGGTGACCAACGCCATCGAGAAGGCTCAGCGCAAGGTTGAAGGCCGCAACTTCGACATTCGTAAGCAACTGCTCGAGTTCGACGACGTCAACAACGAACAACGTAAAGTGATCTATCACATGCGTAACACGTTGTTGGCCGCTGACAACATTGGCGAAACCATCGCCGATTTCCGTCAGGACGTGCTCAACGCCACCGTCAGCGCGCACATTCCACCGCAATCGCTGCCTGAGCAGTGGGACGTGGTCGGTCTGGAAGCCGCGTTGCAGAGCGACTTCGGTGTGGCGCTGCCGATCCAGCAATGGCTCGACGAAGACGATCACCTGTACGAAGAAACCCTGCGCGAGAAGCTGATGCAAGAGCTGATCGCGGCGTACAACGAGAAAGAAGACCAGGCGGGCGCCGAAGCGCTGCGCAGCTTCGAGAAACAAATCGTACTGCGCGTGCTGGACGACCTGTGGAAAGACCACCTGTCGACCATGGACCACCTGCGTCACGGCATTCACTTGCGTGGCTATGCCCAGAAGAACCCAAAGCAAGAGTACAAGCGCGAGTCGTTCACGTTGTTCTCCGAGCTGCTGGATTCGATCAAGCGCGACTCGATCCGTGTGCTGTCCCACGTTCAGGTTCGCCGCGAAGACCCGGAAGCAGAAGAACAACGTCTGCGTCAGGAAGCCGAAGCGCTGGCTGCACGCATGCAGTTCCATCACGAAGAAGCACCGGGGCTTGAGCAACCGGAACTGCTGGGTGAAGAGGTCGATGTCGCCCTTGCCATCGCGCCGGTACGCAACGAACAGAAGCTGGGCCGCAACGAACTTTGCTACTGCGGTTCGGGCAAGAAGTTCAAGCATTGCCACGGGCAGATCCAGTAAAACCCGTTTCATACGCTGAAATACCCGCGCCGCGACCGGCTTATGCCGTCGCGGCGTTTTGCCATTTAAACCACCGTTCTTCCTGAAAGCGGTGCTGACATCATTTATTAAGGAGCGCATTCATGGCTGTTGGTCTTGGTCCTTTGCCAACGTTGCACCCGGTTGCCGGTTTTGAACTCGGTATCGCCTCGGCTGGCATCAAGCGCCCGGGGCGCAAGGATGTTGTGGTCATGCGCTGTGCCGAAGGCTCCACGGTCGCTGGCGTGTTCACCCTGAACGCTTTTTGCGCGGCTCCCGTGATCCTGGCCAAGCAGCGTGTGCAAGGTCCGGTGCGTTACCTGTTGACCAATACCGGCAATGCCAACGCCGGCACTGGCGAACCGGGCCTTGCCGCCGCCGAGCGTACGTGCGCCAAACTGGCTGAGCTGACCGGCGTCGACGCCAGCCTGGTGCTGCCGTACTCCACCGGTGTGATCGGCGAGCCGCTGCCGGTCGAGAAAATCGAAGGGGCTCTGCAAGCCGCCCTCGACGACCTGTCGGTCAACAACTGGGAAGCTGCCGCCACCGGCATCATGACCACCGACACCCTGCCAAAAGGTGCCAGCCGCCAGTTCCAGCATGACGGCGTGACCATCACCGTCACCGGTATCAGCAAAGGCGCGGGCATGATCCGCCCGAACATGGCAACCATGCTCGGCTACATCGCCACCGACGCCAAAGTCTCCCGCGACGTGCTGCAAAACCTGCTGCTGGACGGTGCCAACAAGTCGTTCAACCGCATCACCATCGACGGCGACACCTCGACCAACGACTGCTGCATGCTGATCGCCACCGGTCAGGCTGCACTGCCGGAAATCACCCGCGCCGAAGGCGAGTTGTTCGCCAAGTTGAAGCAAGCGGTGTTTGAAGTGTGCATGGACGTGGCCCAGGCCATCGTTCGTGACGGCGAAGGCGCGACCAAGTTCGTGACCGTTGAAGTCAACGGCGGCGGCAATCACCAGGAATGCCTGGACGTCGGTTATACCGTGGCCCACTCGCCGCTGATCAAGACCGCACTGTTCGCCTCCGACCCGAACTGGGGCCGCATTCTGGCCGCCGTCGGCCGTGCCGGCGTACCGAACCTGGACGTGAGCAAAATCGACGTGTTCCTCGGTGAAGTGTGTATCGCCAGCCGTGGCGCTCGTGCATCGACCTACACCGAAGCCCAGGGCGCGGCCGTGATGCAGCAGGAAGAAATCACGATCCGTATCGAGCTGGGTCGCGGTGATTGCAGCGAAACCATCTGGACCACCGACCTGTCCCACGAATACGTGAAAATCAACGCCGAATACCGCACGTAACCAACGTCAGGACCGAGTTGCTCCCTTCGCGAGCAAGCCCGCTCCCACATTTGATCGCATTTCTACTGGAAGGACTCGGTCAAATGTGGGAGCGGCGGTGCGACGATTCGACTTGCTCGCGAAGGCGGTCGACCAGACACTAAAGATTCTGGCCCATACCCCTATCAAAAGGTCCCGAACATGAGCTTGCACCTGATCATCGGCGACAAACTGATTTCCTCCTGGTCGCTGCGCGGCGCGTTGGCTCTCGACCTGGCTGGCGTTCCTTACACCGAAGAACTGATCAAGCTGAACCAGCCGGATACGCGTGAGCGTCTGCTCAAGCACTCGCCGACCGGCAAAGTCCCGCTGTTGAAAACCGAACACGGCACCATCGCCGACTCCCTGGCGATTGCCGAGTATCTGGCAGAGCAGTTCCCCGACGCCGGCCTCTGGCCCAAAGACACCGCCGCCCGCGCCCAGGCCCGTTCGGCGTGCGCGCAGATGCACAGCGGTTTTTTCGCCATGCGCGGCAACATGCCATTCGACCTGAGCCACGACGCTGCGCTGTCGCCAGCACCGGCTGACGTCCAGGCCGACATCGAGCGGATGTTGGCGTTGTGGGCCGAGTGCCGCGCCGCCGCCACTGAAACCGGTCCGTTCCTGTTCGGCGGCGCGACCCTGGCCGATGCTTTCTTCGCACCGATCGCCGTGCGCCTGCGCACCTATCAGGTGAGGCTGCCCGCAGCGGACGCGGCCTACGTCGAAACCCTCTACCAATGGCCAGCCTTCAAGGCGTGGCAGAAGGCGGGTCTGGAGGAGGTCGGGCAGTGAAGCGAGTACACGTAGCCGCCGCAGTCATCCGCGATGGCAGTGGCAAAATCCTCATCGCACGCCGTGCCGACACCCAACATCAGGGTGGCCTGTGGGAGTTTCCCGGTGGCAAGGTCGAGGCCGACGAATCCGTTGAAACCGCCCTCGCTCGCGAGCTCCATGAAGAGTTGGGCATCGTGGTCAACGCGGCTCGCCCGCTGATCAAGGTCCGACACGATTACCCGGACAAGCAAGTGTTGCTGGACGTTTGGGAAGTGTCGGCCTTTACCGGCGAACCGCACGGCGCCGAAGGCCAGCCGTTGGAATGGGTCGCACCCCGCGATCTGCTGAACTACGAGTTCCCGGCGGCCAACCAGCCGATTGTCGCGGCTGCACGGTTACCCGCGCAGTATTTGATTACCCCGGAAGACCTGGAAACCCCGGCTTTGCTGCGCGGTATTCAAAAAGCCATTGCCGGCGGCATCAAGCTGATCCAGTTGCGGGCACCCAACGGCTACGATCCGAAGTACCGCGATCTGGCGGTGGACGCGGCGGGGCTGTGTGCCGGCAAGGCGCAGTTGATGATCAAGGGGCCGTTCGAGTGGCTGGGAGATTTCCCGTCCGCCGGTTGGCACATCACCTCCGCGCAACTGCGCAAGCACGCGGCGGCTGGCCGCCCGTTACCGGCGTCGCGCTGGCTGGCGGCGTCCTGCCATAACGCTGAAGAGCTGGCGTTGGCCGAACAGATGGGGGTGGATTTTGTGACCCTGTCACCGGTGCAACCGACCTTGACTCATCCGGGGGCTCAGCCGCTGGGTTGGGAACAGGCTCGCGCGTTGATCGAAGGTTTCAGCAAACCGGTGTTCCTGCTCGGTGGTGTTGGCCCGGCAGATCTTCAGAAAGCCTGGGAAGCAGGCGCACAGGGTGCTGCGGGGATTCGGGCGTTTTGGCCTGAAGCCTGATTCTGCAGTGAAGTCGCTGGCCCCTTCGCGAGCAAGCCCGCTCCCACATTGGAATGCGTTCCCCTGTGGGAGCGGGCTTGCTCGCGAAAGCGGCCTGACAGGCGCCGATTAAACCTCAGGCTTCGGCGCCGGTTGCCACAGTATCTCGGCAATCCCCTGCCGCTTGGCAATCAACCGCGCCACCACAAACAACAAGTCCGACAACCGATTGATGTACGCCAACCCAACCCCGGCCAACGGTTCGACGGCGTTCAAATGCTGACACCGCCGCTCGGCACTGCGCGCCAGGCATCTGCACACATGAGCCTGGGCAATCAACGCCGAGCCACCCGGCAGAATGAAATTCTCCAGCGGCCCCAGTTCTTCATTCCACACATCGATTGCAGTTTCCAGCCGTTCGACTTCTGCCGAGTTCAGTGCCTGATACACCGGCATCGCCAGTTCACCACCCAGATCAAACAACCGATGCTGGCAAGGCGCCAAAACCTCGATCACTTCGTTCAAGCCCGGATACTCGCCACTTTCCGCCGCCAACCCGGCCAATAGCACACCCACCTGACTGTTCAGCGTATCGACTTCGCCAATGGCTTCGATCCGCGGATGATCCTTGGGCACGCGGCGGCCGTCGCCCAGCCCGGTTTCGCCTTTGTCGCCGGTGCGGGTGTAAATCTTCGACAAGCGAAAGCCCATGGTTACCTCGATAGCTGATTGAGTTCTTGAGAGACGAGCGGGGTGCCCGCCAAGGGCAGGCGCAAGGTGAAACACGTGCCTTGGCCCAGGGTCGATTGCACTTCCATCTGACCCTTGTGGTTGTTGGTAATGATGAAATACGAGACCGACAGGCCAAGGCCGGTGCCCTGACCGATTTCCTTGGTGGTGAAGAACGGTTCGAAGGTGCGTTTGCGCACACTCTCGCTCATGCCGATGCCGTTGTCCTCTACCTGGATTTCCGCCCACGGCGGATTCAGCTTGGTACGCAGAATGATCCGTCCCGGCTCGCGGTCGTCTTCACGTTGGTGAATCGCCTGAGCGGCGTTTTTCAGCAGATTGAGCAGCACTTGCTCCAGTTCGTTAGCGGTACCGGGCACGGGGCCGAGTTGCGGATCGAACTGGCGAATGATCGCCTGGCCCTTGAAGTCGAAACCGATCGCCAGGTCGAAGTCGTTGCCGGCGATTTCTACCGCCTGATCGATCAGCGCCGGCAGGTCGCACGGGGCCATTTGCCGGGTACTGCGGCGACTGAAGCTGAGCATGTGCGTGACAATCTTCGCCGCCCGGGCGCCAGCCTGTTGAATGCCATCGAGCAACTGCGGCACTTCACGCGCTTGCAGGTATTTGTTGACCGTTTCCAGCGCGATCCCGGTTTGCTCGGCTTGTTCGAGATTCTTCGGCAGATCAGGCGAAAGGCGTCGGCGAATGTTCTGCACGTTGTGCAGGATCGCGCCCAACGGGTTGTTGATCTCGTGGGCCATACCCGCGGCAAGGCCACCGACCGAGAGCATTTTTTCCGACTGCACCATCATCTCCTCCAGCGACAGGCGCTGGGTGATGTCGTCGATCCGGATCACCACACCACGCCCGGCGCCGCCCATCAGCGGGTAGAACGTCAGCGCGTAGTGCTTGGGTTCTTCGTCCTTGAACCAGGTGACACGCTCGATTTTGGCCACCGTGTGCTGCTCGACGGTTTGCTTGAGTTGCGGCAGAAACGGTTTGAGCGGTTCGAAGGCAAGGAAGATCGGCTGGTTCAAGGCTTCGTCGAGGCGTGTACCAGACAGGGCGCTGGCCTCCTGATTCCACTGCGTCACGTAGAGCTGTTCATCAAGAGCGATCAGCGCCGATGGCATGGAGTCGATGATGCTGTTGAGGTAGTTCTGGAAGCCGGTGAGCTTCTTCTCGATCTTGCTGCGGACCTGAACTTCGAGTTCCAGTTTGCGATTGGTATGACGGGTTTCTTCGGCCAGGCCCTGAGCCTGGTCATACGCGGCCTGGGAATCGTCCCGGGCCCGTTTGAGTTGCTGCTCACGGGCCTCGATCCGCGAGAGCATGGTGTTGAACGCCTCGGCGAGGCTGCCGATTTCGTCATGGTTGCCGCGGGAGGCGCGCAGGGCGTAGTTTTCCTCCCGGGTCACTTGCCGGGACAGCTCTTCGAGTTCATGGATCGGCCGGGTAATCAGGCGTTTGATCTGTCGGGCGATCACCAGCCACAACAGCACACTGAAGATCAGAATCCCGAGGCTGGCGGTGAGGGTGCCGGTGTAGAACGCCATCGGCAGTTCGCTGCTGGCGACCAGTAACAGGTGGCCGGGCGCGGTGCCGGGGCGGGGCAGGGTGATGATTTGATTGCTGCGAAACTCGGTGGCTTGCCAGGATTCGATGTGCCGGTAACGCGTTGGCAGGCTCAGATTTTCGCCATGCTGCAACTGCGCCAGACGCTCGCCCTTGCCGTCATAAAGGGCCGCCGCGCGCAGCGGTGAATAGCTGTTGAGTTCATTGAGCAGGCGTTCGGCGCTTTGCGGTGACTGCAAGGCTTCGGACACCAGGCTGGGGTTGGACACCAGGCGGCCGATGGTCTGCAAGGCCTGAGGTGCCATGCTTTCCTGGGAGATGTAGTACGCGGCGCTGATAAAGGTCAGGTTGGCGACCAGCAGGACGGTGGTCAACAGCACCAGCAGGGCGGCCAGCAATTTCTGGCCGACCGGAAGGTTTTCAAGGCGCTGGCGCAATGGCATCAGGTTCATCGCTGAAAAGGAACAAGTGGCCAGCGTAGCCGCTGCTCAGTCGCTGGGCAATCCAAGGCTGTGCAGATGGGTGATCAACCTTTGCTCCAGTTGATTCAGGTGCGGCAGGTTGAGTTGATGTCTCGCGGCGACTTTGCAGGCATGACCCAATAGATAGCTGATTTCGGTGCGGCGCTGGTTCGCGACGTCCTGGTACATCGAAGAGTAATTGGCGGCGGTCGCGTGAATCACCCGTTCGACTTCCTGTTGAAGGTCCTCGGCCGCTGCTGGCTGACCGCACCGCTCAAGCAGCTCGGTCAATTCGCCGCAAAGGGTGGCGACTTCGCAGCGGTGTTCCTGTAAACCGCCATTACGGCAGTCGTGCAGCACGGTCAGCGGATTGATCGCACAGTTGAGCGCCAGTTTTCGCCACAGCCGGGTCAGAATGTCGGTGCTCCACTCGTGGGGAATACCGGCGGCGCTCACGTCATCCAGCCAGATCGGCGCCACGGGATGCCCGGCATCCCCCAACCAGGTGTAACCGTGGCCGGCGAACACCACGCGCCAGTTGCCATCGCGAAAGGCGCCTTCGGTGCTCGACGCACAAATGCAGCGCGCCTGCGGCACCTGCGTGGCGACGGCGTCCTGGCTGCCAAGACCGTTCTGCAACAGGATCAGCTCGGCGTCGGGGGCCAGGCGCGGAGCCAGTTGGGCCACGGCTTTCTCGGCATCGTAGGCTTTACAGGCCACCAATAGGCGGTTGATTGGTTCACCGCTGTCGGGTGTCTCGGCGGGCACCGGATAGCACTGCGCTTTACCGTGTTCGACCAGCGTCAACCCACCCGCCGCCTCATACGCCTGTAAGCGGGCAGCGTCCCGCACGATCAGCTTGACCGGCACGCCGGCCCGCGCCAGTCGAGTGGCCCATAAGGTGCCAAGGCTGCCGGCGCCCAGAACATGCCAGGTGGTGGACATCAGCTTTTTACTCTGTTTATCGCGCGCATGGGAGGCTCGCAGTGAATGATGGGAAAGACCCGTTATAATCAGCGCGGATTTTAACCGCAAGCCAGGCGTGCTCCATCGTGATCGAGCATGCCCTTTTATTGGAGAGATTACATGCCGTCGTTCGACGTGGTATCCGAACTGGACAAACACGAAGTCACCAACGCGGTCGAGAACGCCGTCAAGGAACTCGATCGTCGTTATGACCTGAAAGGCAAAGGCACCTTCGAGTTCAAGGAAAAGGACCTGACCGTCAACCTGACCGCCGAAGCCGATTTCCAGCTCGAAGCGATGATTGAGATCCTCAAGCTGGCCCTGGTCAAGCGCAAAATCGACGTGCAGTGCCTTGAAGTCAAGGATGCCTATGCGTCGGGCAAACTGATGAAGCAGGAAGCGGTCCTCAAGGAAGGCATCGACAAAGAGCTGGCGAAGAAAATCGTCGCTCATGTCAAAGACGCCAAGCTCAAGGTTCAGGCAGCCATTCAAGGCGAGCAAGTGCGCATTACCGGCAAGAAGCGTGACGATTTGCAGGAAGCCATCGCGGCCCTGCGTGCCAAGACGTTCGATATGCCGCTGCAGTTCAACAACTTCCGCGACTGACCTTTCAGGCGGGAACCTGTGGGAGCGGGCTTGCTCGCGAAAGCGGTGTGTCATTCAACAATGATGTCGACTGATACACCTTTTTCGCGAGCAAGCCCGCTCCCACAGGGATTGTGTTTATTCCGGCGGGTCTTTTTCTGCCGCTTATTTTCGCGTGCCGGATGGCCGGAAATCAGGAGAATGTAGATGGATTTGAATACTGAAGTGGACAACCTGGTCAAGGCGTCTCAAGCCTGGATTCCGATGATCATGGAATACGGCAGCCGCGTGCTGCTGGCGGTGATCACCCTGGCAGTCGGCTGGTGGCTGATCAACAAGGTGACGCAAAAGCTCGGCGGCCTGTTGGCGCTGCGTAACGCCGACCTGGCGTTGCAAGGCTTCATCAGCAGCCTGGCGAACATCATTCTCAAGGTTCTGCTGATCGTCAGCGTCGCCTCGATGATCGGCGTGGAAACCACTTCGTTCGTCGCGGCCATCGGTGCGGCAGGTCTGGCCATCGGCCTGGCCTTGCAGGGCAGCCTGGCGAACTTCGCCGGTGGTGTGCTGATTCTGTTGTTCCGCCCGTTCCGCATTGGTGACTGGATCGAAGCCCAAGGTGTTGCCGGCACGGTCGACAGCATTCAGATCTTCCACACCGTCCTGCGCACCGGCGATAACAAAACCATCATCGTGCCGAACGGCAACCTGTCGAACGGCATCATCACCAACACTAACCGTCAACCGACGCGCAAAGTTGTGTTTGATGTGGGTGTGGATTACGAAGCGGACTTGCAGAAGGCCCGTGAAGTGTTGTTGGAACTGGCCAAAGATCCGCGCGTATTGGCAGATCCGGTACCTCAAGCGGTGGTTTCTACTCTGGGTGACAGTTCAATCACGCTTTCGCTTCGGGTCTGGGTTAAGACTGCGGATTATTGGGACGTGATGTTCATGTTTAACGAACAGTCCCGTGATCGTTTGAAAACTGCCGGTGTTGATGTTCCGTTGCCACAGCGGATGATTCGTGTGGTTCAGGAGTCTGCGGTGCAGTGATTGTTTTTTGATCATGTCTGACTCTTTGGTCAGGCAAGTTCCTCACGGATTTGATCGTTTTAACGCATTGTTTGTAGCCAACGAAAAAAGGCCCATCCGAAGATGGGCCTTTTTTTGATTACCGCGAACTAACTTTCTGTAATTACAGAATGTTGAGCGGGTAGTCGGTGATCAGGCGGAACTCAGAGATATCGCCTTCGCCTTCGTCAGCATTGGCGGTGTGCCATGCTTGACGGATGCGGAACGACAGATCTTTAGCTGGGCCGGATTGAATGACGTACTTAACTTCCACGTTGGTTTCGTGGTGTTTGCCGTCTGCACCGTAAAGCGGGTTGCCGTTACTGTCGCGGTATACGCTGTTAGCAGCAAGACCGGTGCCGTCGATGTTCCAGCCTTTCACGTAACGGGTCATGAAGCTCAGACCTGGAACGCCATACTCAGCCATTTTCAGGTCGTAACGGATCTGGGCAGACTTCTCGCCTGGGGCGTTGAAGTCAGAGTACTGGATGGAGTTGGCGAGGAAGATCGAGTCGCCACCGCGGTTCTGTGCTGGGTTGTGACCACCTACACCGATGTAGTCAAACGGAGTGTCGCCGTTCACTTTCTGGAAGCCCAGGGTCAGGGTGTGCGCTTTCAGGAACGAGAAAGCAGCAGCCAGGGAGTAGGCGTTGTTGCTGATGTCGCCTGCTTTAGCGTTACCGGTGTCCTTGGTGTTGTAGTAGTTACCGTCGAAGTTCAGCGACTGATCGCCACCCAGTGGGAGGGTGTAGTTCGCGTTCGCGTAGTACTGGTTCCAGACGTCTTCGAGCTTGGCACCGTAGAGCGAGAAGCTCAGGTTATCGGTAACGCCATATTTGCCGCCGAAGTAGTCGATGGAGTTGGCTTGCACGCCAGCGTAGGTAGCCCACAGCTCGCCGTCACGGGCGTTCTTGTCCTGGCTGGTCGCCGAGTAGAAGTGACCCGCTTCGAGGTCAAGGTCTTTGACTTCGCTGCTCTGCAGTTGGATACCGCTGGCAGTTTGGTGAAGGATACGGGAACCGCCAACAGCGAACACCGGAGAGGTGCTTGGCTGCATGTCGCCGACTTTCAGCTCGGTCTTGGAGATGCGGAACTTGGCGGCAGCGCCGGCTTTGCCCTGGCTGTTGTTGACTTCGCCATCAGAGCCCACGGACATGTTGCCGGAACCTGCATATTTATCGGAACCGTCCAGCTTAATGGCCAGTTGGCCCCAAGCTTCAACGCCAACACCGATCAGACCTTGGGTGTAGCCAGAGCTGAACATGCCCTGAATGCCCTGGGTCCAGTCTTTGTCGTCGGTTGCGCCGTCGGTCTTGTTACGGTTGTAGTAGTAGTTGCGAACCAGCAAGTCGAGCTTGCTGTCTTCAACAAAACCTTTGGCTTCTGCCTGGTCGCTTACGAAAGGTGCGGCTACTGCCAACTGAGTACTGGCTGCTGCTGCAACTGCCAGTGCGATCATGCTCCACTTCATCACGCGCATCGTGATTTGCTCCTTTGGTTTTAGAAGAGTACTGCCGTCCCACCTGATTTATTATCTGGGCGGCTCTTTCTTTTTGTGTCGGCGCAAACTTATATCACGCCGACCATGTTGGCGATACTTGCGTATCTAACCTTTCAGCTTCTTTACGACCCTGTCGCAAATGGCTTGGTAGATGTCGCAAATTTACAGCCCCGACGCAAGCGGACTGACAACTTTTAACGTTGTTTTCAGGGCCTGAGCATCGGTAAAAAGAGTCCCTGGTGAAACGTTTGAATCTCCATCGGGCAACCCTGCCACTGTTTTTATTTGCCTTAAAGCGTCCACTTCCAGCGGACGCTTTAGAGGCGATGTGGGTGTGAATGCAACAAGCGTGCACAAATCAGAATCCTGCTGCTGTTTTTTTCTGAAAGCCTGCCTGTCGCTGTAAAAACCTCATAAAGCCGGGGTGTTCAAGCACCTTTTGTTCGGGCTTGACGCCATGGTTTGCATCGTGTTGTACCCTCGTGGCCGACTGCGTGACAACCAAAAACGTTACCGGTTCACCCCACCAGTGAGTAGATGGCGGATGCCTGACCGACTCAGCGTAGACGCACTGTGCGGTTTTGGTGCAAAAAATTTTAATCGCTGTACTGAATTCATACAGTGCGCCCGTTTGCCAATCACGAACGCTTCGTTGTTTTTCAGTCAGTTCGGCGTTTTTTGCGTGGTTATTGGTTCTGTAATGGTGCGCCCTGATCGAAAATGACTCATGTCGGGGCGCGTGACCGGTCGTTTGTAGTTTCTCGGGTAGGCTTCGACCATGGTTCGTCGTGAAGCCGGCGGCGTTCGCAGGTATGCTGCCGTCCTGTCGCTTGGTGCGCCGTCTCTCGGGATGGGCGCTAAGCTGAAAAAATGATGACCAGGCGGGAGTGCGCGCAGTGTTCGCTTTAGATCCACGGCTTCAACAAGACACGTTACCGATCGGGGACTTCCCACTCTGCCGGTTGCTGCTGTCCAATGATTCGAACTACCCCTGGTTCATTCTGGTGCCACGTCGCGACGATATCAGTGAGATATTTCAGTTGGATGTCGCCGATCAACAGCAGCTGTGGCAGGAAACGACCGCACTGGCGGAAATGCTCAAGGACTCGTTTGACGCGGACAAATTGAATGTCGCGGCCTTGGGTAACGTCGTCAGTCAGTTGCACATGCATGTGATTGTGCGCAAGCGTGAGGACGCCGCCTGGCCGGCGCCGGTCTGGGGTAAACACCCGGCCAAGCCTTATGGCTCAGAGCAGATCGCGTTGATTCGCGAGCGGTTGCGCCTGGTTTTGACCGATGATTTTACGTTTCTGGAGGGTTGAATCATGAGCCTGGAAGATCGCGTTACCGATCTGGAGAGCCAGCTGGCATTTCAGGATGACACCATCCAGGCATTGAGTGATGTGCTGGCGACGCAGCAGCGTGCGGTTGAGCGCCTGCAACTGCAAATGACCGCCTTGCTCAAGCGGCAAGAGGAAATGGCCGGTCAGTTCGAGACGTTTGAAGAAGAAGCGCCACCGCCGCATTACTAAGTGTGATCAGCAGACGGGCAATAAAAAACCGCGAACAGCCAGGCTGTTCGCGGTTTTTTTTAGCCTTGAATCAGCGGCGCGGCAGAGCGGCGATCACATCTTCGGCTTGCAGGCCTTTGTCACGATTCATGACGGAGAACTCCACGCGCTGGCCTTCGACCAGGACGCGGTGACCTTCGCCACGAATAGCCCGGAAATGCACGAAAATATCATCGCCGGAATCACGGGAAATAAAGCCGAAGCCTTTAGAGGTGTTGAACCACTTGACGGTACCGGTATCGCGGTTGCTCATGTCATAGCTTGGCGAGGCGGCGGCCGGTGAAGATTTGTAGAAACTGATGGCCAGGTGCAGAAAAACGGCAATCAGGGCTGCGACCAGGCTGAACAGAACAGCAGGTTGACCGGCAATGACAGGCATTGGCGCGATCAGCGTCAGGGTTTGCAGGACGACGGCCAGAACCAGCAGGGCGCTGACCAGGTTTTGCAGTTGATGACGCGGGCCTTTGTTCCAGTAAGGGATAACAGGAGCGAGGGTGAGGTTGAGCAGGCCGAAAAAGGCCAGGTACAGCGCATCGGGTTGTTGCAGGTAAGGTACGGCTTCGGATCGCAGGCTAGGGATGAAGGACAACAGCAAGGCTGCTGCGCCCATTAGCAGGTGGACAATTTTCAACATTTTGAGTAACTCACGTTAAGACGGATCACAAGGAAGAGCTGATTGAGCACGGTTCGCTTCAGAACAATAAGAGGCGTTGGACACGTACCCGGTACCAGCCTATGCGCAGCCCCCGGAAAATAGGCGGTAGCGACACACTGCCTATTTAACAGCAAAGCCTGCGGCTACTCAAATCAGCCAGTCCAGCGGTGCCCTGAGGGTCGATTTGTCGCGTAAGTGTCTTTCTGTTGAATGATATTGCGCTCAGGCGTGTAGGAAAATGGCCGGCCTAGGACGGTCTCCATGATCGCCCTTCAGTTGTTGGCTTATCCTACGTTGATGGTCATAAAGTCATCTGGATATACCTTTGCGCCTGCGCTTTTATAAGGCAACAGATATTGCTCTTAAAGAAGGCAAGGATGGCTAAGGAGTATCAACGATATGGATTACGAAGACAGGAGAAGCGAGGGGAGGGTCGGCCCGGTCAAGGAGATAAGGATCGATCCATTTGTCAGCGAATTTGATATGGGCCTGGCCCAGCCTTTATCCCGGTCGGTGCGTTTGAATGGCTTCGCCACCTGCTTGCGGCTTGAGCAGGTCTATTGGGATATTTTGGGCGACATGGCCAAGGACAACTGCTGTACGGTCAGTGCGCTGTTGTCCCATGTGGACCGCGAGGTGCATTTACGTCACGGCGGGGTCAAGAACTTCACCGGGCTGGTGCGGGTTGTGTGCGTCGTGCACAGCCTGAAGGAAGGCGGCTGCGTCGCCATGCCTTAGCCACAAGGGGTGGAATGGGTAGAGTGTCGGTCTGTGCAGTCTTACGGCTGCACAGGCTGCATTTAATGGATATAATCCCGCTCTTTGCCGCAAAACCCAGCGTGTGCGGTAGCAATCTGATCGCCGAGACAACCCCCATGCCGATGTACGACTATCAATGTGCTTCCTGTGGTCATCAGTTGGAAGCCATTCAAAAGATCAGCGCAGCACCGCTGGTCGACTGCCCTGCCTGCCAGGCGCCAGAGCTTAAGAAGATGCTGTCCATGCCGGGCTTCCGCCTTAGCGGCACCGGCTGGTACGAAACCGATTTCAAGACCGGTTCCAAGAAGAATCTGGCCGGCGGCGACAAAGCTGACTAGGGTCTTGAACCTGAGTTGAACGACACGTGCGAGCTCTTGCCTCATCTGGCGCCTTTCACAAGGGCAGGATATGAGCAAGGTCTCCAACCGAATTTCGATTACGAGAAGTGAAACCACTACCATGATGCGCAGCCATTATTGCGGCCAACTGAACGAAAGCCTGGAAGGCCAGGAAATTACCCTTTGCGGATGGGTTCACCGTCGCCGTGACCACGGTGGGGTGATTTTCCTCGATATCCGTGATCGTGACGGTCTGGCCCAGGTGGTGTTCGATCCGGACCGCGCTGAATCCTTCGCCGCCGCCGATCGCGTGCGCAGCGAATACGTGGTCAAGATCACCGGCAAGGTGCGCCTGCGCCCGGCCGGTGCCACCAACGCCAACATGGCGTCGGGCATGATCGAAGTGCTGGGCTACGAACTTGAAGTGCTGAACGAGTCGGAAACCCCGCCGTTCCCGCTCAACGAGTTCTCCGACGTCGGCGAAGAAACCCGCCTGCGTTATCGCTTCCTCGACCTGCGTCGCCCGGAAATGCTCGAGAAGCTGCGTCTGCGCTCGCGCATGACCACCAGCATCCGTCGCTTCCTGGACGAGAACGGCTTCCTCGACGTCGAGACGCCGATCCTGACCCGTGCCACCCCGGAAGGCGCTCGCGACTACCTGGTGCCGAGCCGTACCCACGCCGGTTCCTTCTTCGCTTTGCCTCAATCGCCACAGCTGTTCAAGCAGCTGCTGATGGTCGCCGGCTTCGACCGTTACTACCAGATCGCCAAGTGCTTCCGCGACGAAGACCTGCGTGCCGACCGTCAGCCGGAATTCACCCAGATCGACATCGAGACCAGCTTCCTCGATGAAAAAGAGATCATGGGCATCACCGAACAAATGATCCGCAACCTGTTCAAGGAAGTGCTGGATCTGGAATTCGGCGACTTCCCGCACATGACCTTCGAAGAGGCCATGCGTCGTTACGGTTCCGACAAACCGGACCTGCGTAACCCGCTGGAACTGGTTGACGTTGCCGACCAACTGAAAGACGTCGATTTCAAGGTGTTCAGCGGCCCGGCCAACGACCCGAAATGCCGTATTGCCGCCCTGCGCGTTCCAGGTGCTGCGAGCATGCCGCGCAAGCAGATCGACGACTACACCAAGTTCGTCGGCATCTACGGTGCCAAGGGCCTGGCGTACATCAAGGTCAACGAGCGCGCCAAAGGTGTTGAAGGCCTGCAGTCGCCAATCGTCAAGAACATCCCTGAAGCCAACCTCAATGTGATCCTCGATCGCGTTGGCGCGGTTGACGGCGACATCGTGTTCTTCGGTGCCGACAAAGCCAAGATCGTCAGCGAAGCCTTGGGCGCGCTGCGGATCAAGGTCGGTAACGACCTGGAACTGTTGACCTGCAAGTGGGCGCCGATGTGGGTCGTCGACTTCCCGATGTTCGAAGAGAACGACGACGGTAGCTTCACTGCCTTACACCACCCGTTCACCGCGCCGAAGTGCACCCCGGAAGAACTGGAAGCCAACCCGGCGACCGCTCTGTCCCGTGCCTACGACATGGTCCTGAACGGCACCGAGCTGGGTGGCGGTTCGATCCGTATCCACCGCAAGGAAATGCAGCAGACGGTGTTCCGCCTGTTGGGTATCAATGAAGCGGAACAGGAAGAGAAATTCGGCTTCTTGCTCGACGCCCTGAAGTACGGCGCGCCGCCACACGGTGGTTTGGCCTTCGGTCTGGATCGTCTGGTGATGCTGATGACCGGCGCCCAGTCGATCCGTGAAGTGATCGCCTTCCCGAAAACCCAGAGCGCGGCTGACGTCATGACTCAGGCTCCGGGTGCTGTAGATGCCAAGGCATTGCGCGAACTGCACATTCGTCTGCGCGAAACGCCTAAAGCTGAGTAAGGCTGACCAGAAGGGCGCATCTTCGGATGCGCCCTTTCTTTATAGAGTGGTCGAGATTTTTGTTTGCTGGCTGGCGCCTCATGGCGCGGCGGGCAATGTTTCAAAGAGAATTCGGAGCGAGATATGGCGGGTCATTCCAAGTGGGCGAACATCAAGCACCGCAAAGAACGTCAGGATGCCAAGAAGGGCAAGATTTTCACCAAGTGGATTCGTGAACTGACCGTTGCTGCCCGTCAGGGCGGTGGTGATCCGGGTTCCAACCCGCGTTTGCGTCTGGCGCTGGACAAGGCCCTCGGCGCGAACATGAGCCGCGACATCATTGATCGCGCGGTGGCCCGCGGCGCCGGTGCTGCCGACACCGACGACATGGTCGAACTGAGCTACGAAGGCTACGGCCCGGGCGGCGTGGCGGTGATGGTCGAGTGCATGACCGACAACCGCAATCGCACCGCAGCCGCTGTTCGCCACGCGTTCAGCAAGTGCGGCGGCAACCTCGGTACGGACGGTTCGGTGGCCTATCTGTTCGAGCGCAAGGGGCAGATTTCCTTCGCGCCGGGCGTCGATGAAGATGCGCTGATGGAAGCGGCAATGGAGGCCGATGCCGATGACGTGGTGACCCACGAAGACGGCTCCATCGACGTATTCACCTCGTTCGCCGGTTTCTACTCGGTGCGTAACACGCTGGAAGCGGCCGGTTTCAAAGGTGATGACGCGGAAATCGTGATGTTGCCGACCACCAGTGCCGAACTGGATCTGGAAGGCGCCGAGAAGGTTCTCAAGCTGATCGACATGCTTGAAGACCTGGATGACGTGCAGAACGTTTATTCCAACGCGGACATTCCAGAGTCGGTAGCCGCGCAGCTCGGTTAAGGGCGACTAAGATCCAATGTGGGAGCTGGCTTGCCTGCGATGGCATCACTTCGGTCTGTCTGATACACCGAGGTGATGCCATCGCAGGCAAGCCAGCTCCCACAATTGTTATTCGCTGTATTGAATACCGTGCTTTTACTTAACCCGCAGGCGTTATGACTTTAATTCTTGGTATCGACCCCGGTTCGCGCATTACCGGTTATGGCGTGGTGCGTGATACCGGGCGTGGTTGCGTGTACGTGGCGTCGGGCTGCATTCGCACAGGTTCCGGCGAGCTGCATGAACGCCTGCAAATCGTCTATCGCGGTGTACGCGAAGTCATCCAGACCTACGGCCCGGTGACCATGGGCATCGAAAAAGTCTTCATGGCGCGCAACGCCGACTCTGCGCTGAAACTTGGCCAGGCCCGCGGCGCAGCCATCGTTGCCGGGGCGGAAGAGAGCCTGGAAATCGCTGAGTACACCGCGACCCAGGTCAAGCAGGCGGTGACCGGGACCGGCGCGGCGAATAAAGAACAGGTGCAAATGATGGTCATGCACATGCTGAAACTGACCAGCAAGCCGCAAATCGATGCCTCGGACGCCCTGGCCATTGCCATTTGCCATGCTCACACCCGTTCCAGCCTGTTGCCCCATGGCCTGGGTACGGCACGCAGTCGTGGCGGGCGCCTGCGTCTCTGATAGCATCAGCAATCATTTTTTATGGAACGAGGGTTTTGCGCCTGTGTCGTCGGCGCAAAACCCTTGTTCTGTCAGTCGCCAGCACTGATCTGGCCAACGCTCAAGGATCTGAAACGTGATTGGACGCTTGCGCGGCACACTGGCTGAGAAACAGCCGCCGCACCTGATTCTGGATGTAAACGGTCTGGGGTATGAGCTGGAAGTGCCCATGACCACGCTGTATCGCTTGCCGTCGGTCGGTGAACCGCTGACCTTGCACACCCATTTGGTCGTACGCGAAGACGCGCAGTTACTCTATGGCTTCTTCGGCAAGCGTGAGCGAGACTTTTTTCGCGAGTTGATCCGTCTCAATGGTGTAGGGCCGAAACTGGCCCTGGCCCTGATGTCGAGCCTGGAAGTCGATGAACTGGTCCGCTGCGTACAGTCCCAGGACACCTCGGCCCTGACCAAGGTGCCAGGTGTGGGCAAGAAGACTGCCGAGCGTTTGCTGGTGGAACTCAAGGACCGCTTCAAGGCGTGGGAAACGGTGCCGGCGATGTTCGCTTTGGTACCAAACCAGCCGGGTGGGCCAGATACGACGCCGGTCGCCACCGCCGAAAATGACGCGGTCAGCGCGCTGATCTCCCTGGGCTACAAGCCGCAGGAAGCCAGCAAGGCGATTTCTGCGATCAAGGAGAAAGGTTTGAGCAGTGAAGACATGATTCGTCGTGCCCTGAAGGGAATGATCTAAGTGATTGAAGCTGATCGTCTGATTACGGCCACGTCTGGCCCTCGTGACCGCGAAGAAGTCCAGGACCGGGCGATACGTCCTGTCAGTCTGGCCGAGTACATTGGCCAGCCGACCGTTCGCGAGCAAATGGAGTTGTTCATCCAGGCTGCCCGTGGGCGCAATGAATCCCTGGACCACACGCTGATTTTCGGCCCGCCGGGTCTGGGTAAAACCACCCTGGCCAACATCATCGCCCAGGAAATGGGCGTTTCGATCAAGAGCACCTCGGGCCCTGTGCTTGAACGCCCGGGTGATCTGGCTGCGCTGCTGACTAATCTTGAGCCACACGACGTGCTATTCATCGACGAAATCCATCGGCTCTCGCCGATCGTCGAAGAAGTGCTGTACCCGGCCATGGAAGATTTCCAGCTCGACATCATGATCGGCGAAGGGCCGGCCGCGCGCTCGATCAAGCTTGATCTGCCACCGTTCACCCTGGTCGGTGCGACGACGCGGGCGGGAATGCTGACCAATCCGCTGCGCGACCGTTTCGGGATCGTCCAGCGCCTTGAGTTCTACAACACCGCTGACTTGGCAACGATTGTCAGTCGTTCGGCTACCATCCTCGGCTTGCCGCTGGACCCGGAAGGCGCCTTCGAAATCGCCCGTCGTGCCCGTGGTACGCCGCGGATCGCCAACCGCTTGCTGCGCCGGGTTCGGGATTTCGCTGAAGTTCGCGCCAAGGGCCACATCACCAAACCGATCGCCGACCTGGCCTTGAACCTGCTGGATGTCGACGAGCGCGGCTTCGATCACCAGGATCGACGTCTGTTGTTGACCATGATCGAGAAGTTCGACGGTGGACCGGTCGGGGTCGATAGCCTCGCCGCAGCCATCAGTGAAGAGCGCCACACCATTGAAGACGTGCTGGAGCCGTACCTGATCCAGCAGGGCTACATCATGCGTACGCCGCGGGGGCGAGTGGTGACCCGGCATGCGTACTTGCACTTCGGTTTAAACATCCCGTCACGATTGGGCGAGATGCCCGTGGTAGACGAGTTCCTCGATGCCGTGGACGATTAATAACCTTTGCGCGCTGATTTATTCGGGGTTTGTGCGGTCTCAGGACCGTACTTTCGCCAGAAAGCCGTGAATCAATGAAAAACAGTTGCCTGGCCGGATTGGCAACCTGAGGAGTAAGCACTAGAGTATGCGCGCGCAAAACGGGCTTGAGCCTTTCGCACTTCGTTGTCGCGTTTATTACGAGGACACCGATGCGGGCGGCATCGTGTATTACGTTAATTACCTCAAGTTTATGGAACGGGCTCGAACCGAGCGGCTCCGGGAGCTGGGCTTTGCCCAATCCCAGCTGGCAGGTGAGGACCTGTTGTTCGTCGTGCATTCCAGCGAAGCGCGTTACCACGCGCCGGCGCGACTGGACGACGAGCTGCTGGTAAGCGCTGAAGTAATCGAATTGAACCGTGTCAGCCTGCGCTTTAAACAGCAGGTCAGGCGAGCCACGGATAATGCGCTGCTCTGCGAAGGGCAGTTTTTGGTGGCCTGTGTGCGCACTAACAGTTTGAAACCCCGGGCCATTCCCGAAGCTCTACGTGCGGCCTTTGCCGACGTGAGCGGCGCGGGTACACACTCAAAGCAGGAGATAAAGCGTGGAAGCTAACGTCGTCGACCATTCCTCCATGTGGAGCCTGGTCAGCAATGCCAGTATCGTGGTGCAACTGGTAATGCTGATCCTGGTAGCCGCATCGGTGACCTCATGGATCATGATCTTTCAGCGCAGCAACCTGCTGCGCGCCGGTCGACGTGCCCTGGAGAGCTTTGAAGAGCGCTTCTGGTCGGGTATCGACCTGTCCAAACTCTACCGTCAGGCCGGCAGCAACCCTGATCCGGATTCGGGCGTAGAGCAGATCTTCCGTGCCGGTTTCAAGGAATTCTCCCGTCTGCGCCAGCAGCCAGGCGTTGACCCGGAAGCGGTCATGGAAGGCGTGGCCCGTGCCATGCGCGTCGCCATTTCCCGCGAAGAAGAAAAGCTCGAGCAGAGCCTGCCGTTCCTCGCGACCGTAGGTTCCGTCAGCCCGTACATCGGTCTGTTCGGTACCGTCTGGGGGATCATGAACTCCTTCCGTGGCCTGGCCACTGCCCAGCAAGCGACCCTGGCCACTGTGGCTCCAGGTATCGCCGAGGCACTGATTGCAACCGCGATCGGCTTGTTCGCCGCCATCCCGGCCGTTATTGCTTACAACCGTTTTGCTGCTCGCAGTGAAACCCTGCTGAGCCGTTACTACACCTTCGCCGATGAATTCCAGGCGATCCTGCACCGCAAAGTGCACACCAGCGAAGAATAAGCAGGTAATTTCCAATGGCTTTAATCGCTCGAGCTCGCAAAAAGCGCAAGCCGGTTGCCGAGATGAACGTGGTGCCTTACATCGACGTGATGTTGGTGCTGCTGGTCATCTTCATGGTGACCGCTCCGATGCTCAATCAGGGCGTGAAAGTTGATCTGCCCAAGGTTTCCAGCGAAGCCTTGCCGCAGGACAACAACACCCAGGTCCTGACCATTTCGATCAAGGCTGACAAGACCTACTACTGGAACCTTGGCAGCGAAGTCGACACTGAAAAGCAACAGGACAAGGCCATGACCTTGCCGCAGATGACTGACGCGGTGACCAAAATCATTCGCGCCGGCACTGAAGGTGGCAAGCGTACCCAGGTGTTCATCCGCGGCGACAAGACCGTCGACTACGGTTCCGTCATGGGCGCCATGGGCGGGTTGCAGAAAGCCGGGGTCGGTAATGTTGGCTTGATTACCGAGGCACCCTGATGCAGCAAATGCGAGAGCCGTCCGCCTCGGAAAGCTACTTCTGGCCTAGTGTCTGGGCGCTTGTCTTGCACGTGCTGGTTTTCGGCATGCTGTTTGTCAGTTTCGCCTTCACGCCGGAATTACCGCCGGCCAAGCCTATTGTCCAGGCAACCCTGTACCAACTGAAATCGAAAAGTCGGGCGACCACTCAGACCAATCAGAAGATTGCTGGTGAGGCGCAGAAATCTGCTGCGCGCCAGACCGAAGTCGAACAGATGGAACAGAAGAAGATCGAGCAGGAAGCGATCAAAGCCGCGGAACAAAAGAAGGAAGATGCGGCTCAAAAAGCCGAAGAATCCAAAAAGGCCGACGAGACGAAGAAAGCGGAAGAGGCTAAAAAGGCTGATGAAGCCAAGAAAGCCGATGAAGCGAAGAAGACCGCCGAAGCCAAAAAGGCCGAAGAGAAACAATTGGCTGATATAGCCAAGAAGAAGTCTGAAGAAGAAGCCAAGAAAGCAGCTGAAGAAGAGGCCAAGAAAGCGGCCGCTGAAGAAGCGAAGAAAAAGATCGTCGAAGACGCGAAGAAGAAAGCCGCGGAAGACGCCAAGAAGAAATCTGAAGCTGAAGACGCGAAGAAGAAAGTCGCGGAAGACGCGAAGAAGAAAGCTGCTGCTGATGCTGCGAAGAAAAAATCGCAGGAAGCGTCGCGTAAATCCGCCGAAGACAAAAAGGCTCAGGCCCTGGCAGATTTGCTTTCCGACACGCCGCAGCGTCAGCAGGCCTTGGCGGATGAGCAGGGTGACGAAGTCGCCGGTAGTTTCGATGATCTGATCCGTGCTCGTGCAGCGGAAGGCTGGGCTCGTCCACCTTCGGCCCGTAAAGGCATGACAGTCGTGTTGCAAATCGGCATGTTGCCGGACGGTACGGTGACTTCGGTCAGCGTGGCCAAGTCCAGTGGCGATGGTCCGTTTGACGCTTCGGCTGTAGCAGCGGTGAAGAATATTGGACGTTTGACAGAAATGCAGGGAATGAAGCCGAGCGATTTCGCTCCGTATCGTTCATTCAAGATGACATTCACACCTGAGGATCTAGCCTTGTGAGAAACCTTCTTCGAGGAATGCTTGTCGTTATCTGCTGCATGGCAGGGATAGCGGCAGCCGATGAAAAAAACATTCTGGTCACCAGCGGCAGTGATCGGGCCACCCCGATCGCAGTCGTTCCGTTTGGCAATCAGGGCGGCAGCGTGCTGCCGGACGACATGGCCGAAATCATCGGTAACGACCTGCGCAACTCGGGTTACTACTCGCCGATTCCAAAACAGAACATGATCAGCCAGCCAAGCCAGGCCAGCGAAATCATCTTCCGTGACTTCAAGGCGCTGGGCGCCCAGTACGTCATGGTCGGCAGCATTGCTCCTGCGGGCGGTCGCCTGCAGGTTCAATACGCACTGTTCAACGTCGCCACCGAGCAGCAAGTGCTGACCGGCAGCGTGTCGGGTAGCGTCGAACAACTGCGCGACATGTCGCACTACATTGCGGACCAGTCGTTCGAAAAACTCACCGGTATCAAAGGTGCGTTCTCGACTCGTCTGCTGTACGTGACGGCCGAGCGTTTCTCCGAGAAGAACACTCGCTACACGCTGCAACGTTCGGACTATGACGGTGCCCGTGCCGTGACCCTGCTGCAATCGCGCGAGCCGATCCTGTCGCCGCGTTTCGCACCGGACGGCAAGCGCATCGCTTATGTGTCGTTCGAGCAGAAGCGTCCGCGTATCTTCATGCAGAACATCGACACCGGTCGCCGTGAGCAGATCACCAACTTCGAAGGCCTGAATGGCGCGCCAGCGTGGTCGCCTGATGGCAATCGTCTGGCATTCGTACTGTCGAAAGACGGCAACCCGGACATCTACGTGATGAACCTGGGTTCGCGTCAGATCACTCGCGTCACCAACGGTCCTGGCATCAACACCGAACCGTTCTGGGGTAAGGATGGTTCGACCATCTACTTCACCTCGGACCGTGGCGGCAAGCCGCAGATCTACAAAACCAGCGCAGGCGGTGGTGGTGCGGAACGTGTGACCTTTATCGGTAACTACAACGCCAACCCTAAGCTTTCGGCTGATGAAAAGACCCTGGTGATGATCCATCGTCAGGAAGGTTTCACTAATTTCAAGGTGGCGGCCCAGGATTTGCAGCGCGGAAGCGTAAAAATCCTCACTGATAGCACTCTGGACGAGTCGCCTACTGTTGCGCCCAACGGCACCATGGTAATCTACGCCACCCGCCAGCAGGGCCGGGGAGTCTTGATGCTCGTGTCCATTAATGGACGCGTAAGGCTCCCGCTTCCTACCGCTCAAGGCGAAGTCAGAGAACCTTCCTGGTCCCCTTACCTGAACTGACGCGGCGCTATACGTTGTACTTAACACATTGGGGTTCATTAGGAGTTTTACGATGGAAATGCTGAAGTTTGGTAAATTTGCTGCGCTGGCTCTGGCCATGGCTGTAGCTGTAGGTTGCTCGTCCAAAGGCGGCGACAATGCCGGTGAAGGCGCTGTAGATCCAAACGCTGGTTACGGCGCAAACACTGGTGCAGTTGACGGCTCCCTGAGCGAAGAAGCTGCTCTGCGCGCAATCACCACTTTCTACTTCGAATACGACAGTTCGGACCTGAAGCCAGAAGCCATGCGCGCTCTGGACGTTCACGCCAAGGACCTGAAAGCAAACGGCGCTCGCGTTGTTCTGGAAGGCAACACCGACGAACGTGGTACTCGTGAGTACAACATGGCACTGGGCGAGCGTCGTGCGAAAGCCGTTCAGCGTTACCTGGTACTGCAAGGTGTTTCCCCAGCTCAGCTGGAACTGGTTTCCTACGGCGAAGAGCGTCCAGTTGCTACCGGCAACGACGAGCAGTCCTGGGCTCAAAACCGTCGCGTCGAACTGCGTAAGTAATTCGTCATGCGAACGTGCCGTCGTGCTGTAACTGTTTTGGCTCTCAGCCTCGCACCGCTTGCGGTGTGGGCTGCGGTTCCTGTGGTCGATAACGACTCCGGCTATACCAATAGCGGGACTAGTAATCCGCCTGCAGGTTACGGTACGAACGGCGCCTATGCCGGGGGAGGGGTTTCGGCCCCTGTCTCGGCACAGGGCGAGCTGTTCAACCAACTGCAATCAATGCAGGAGCAGATCTCGCGCCAACAAGGCATCATCGAAGTTCTGCAAAATGATGTAGCGCGCATGAAGCAAGAGAACCTGGAGCGATATCAGGATCTTGATCGGCGCATAGGAACCGGCGTTGCACCAGCCGCGACTCCTGATAATTCTTCCACCGGTGGCAATTTGAATGCCCCCGGTGCAGCAGCGGGTGCAGCCGCAGGAGCGGCAGCCGCTCAGGCACCTGCCGCAGGTAGCGAACCGGCTGATCCGGCGAAGGAAAAACTGTATTACGATGCAGCCTTCGACCTGATCAAGGCCAAGGATTTCGACAAGGCCAGCCAGGCGTTTGCCGCATTCCTGCGCAAGTACCCGAACAGCCAGTACGCGGGCAATGCTCAGTACTGGTTGGGCGAAGTGAATTTGGCCAAAGGCGATCTGCAAGGTGCAGGTCAGGCGTTTGCCAAGGTTTCGCAGCTGTACCCCAAGCACCCTAAAGTGCCTGATTCGCTGTACAAGCTGGCTGATGTAGAGCGTCGCCTTGGTCATCCCGACAAGGTCAAAGGCATTCTGCAACAGGTTGTGTCCCAATATCCGGGCACTTCCGCCGCTCAGCTGGCCCAGCGTGATCTGCAAAAGATGTAAGGCTGCTTGACCTGTTTTGAAGAAACCCGCGCTTGTCGCGGGTTTTTTCGTTAGAATTCACGCCCTTTTTATGAAACACGCTTTTTGGAATCTGCGCGTTGGCGGGGTTCCTTGAAGTGCCTGACGGAGGCGGACAGCCTGTTTAGCTGTTATGCCCGTGGCGACTATGCAAGACACATTGAGAATTACCGAAGTTTTCTACTCGTTGCAGGGTGAAACGCGGACTGCCGGGCTGCCCACTGTTTTTGTGCGCTTGACCGGTTGCCCATTGCGTTGCCAATACTGCGACAGCGCCTACGCATTCACAGGCGGCACCATTCGCCCGCTCGATGACATCCTCGAGCAAGTGGCCGGTTTTCGTCCGCGTTACGTCTGTGTCACCGGCGGTGAGCCGCTGGCACAACCCAACGCTATCCCATTGCTCAAGCAGTTGTGTGACGCCGGTTACGAGGTCTCGCTGGAAACCAGCGGTGCCCTGGATATCTCGGCGGTCGATCCACGGGTCAGTCGCGTCGTCGACCTGAAAACCCCGGGTTCGAAAGAAGCTCACCGCAACCGCTACGAGAACATCGAACTGCTCACGCGCAACGATCAGGTGAAGTTTGTTATCTGCTCGCGGGAAGACTATGACTGGGCCGTGTCCAAGCTGATCCAGTACGGTCTGGATCAGCGCGCCGGCGAAGTCCTGTTCTCGCCCAGTCACCATGACCTGAATGCTCGGGATCTGGCTGACTGGGTGGTGGCGGACAACCTGCCAGTGCGTCTGCAATTGCAGCTGCATAAATATCTTTGGAATGACGAGCCGGGGCGCTGAAATGACTGAACAACTGAACACTACCGAAAAACGTGCGGTCATTCTGCTGTCCGGCGGCCTTGACTCGGCGACCGTCGTGGCGATGGCTCGTGCTGAAGGCTACAGCTGCTACACCATGAGCTTCGATTATGGTCAGCGGTCTCAAGCAGAGTTGCACGCCGCTGCACGTGTTGCCCGTGACCTGGGTGTGGTCGAGCACAAGGTGATCGGTCTCAACCTGAACGGTATGGGCGGCTCGGCACTGACTGACAGCAGCATCGACATTCCGGAAGAGCTGGGGGAGGGCATTCCAGTCACTTACGTGCCGGCGCGCAACACGGTATTTCTGTCGCTGGCGTTGGGCTGGGCTGAAGTGCTCGGTGCCCGCGACATCTTCATCGGTGTCAACGCCGTGGATTACTCCGGTTACCCGGACTGCCGTCCCGAGTTCATCGAGTCCTTCGAGCGCATGGCCAATCTGGCGACCAAGGCTGGTGTAGAGGGGAATGGTTTCCGCATTCAGGCTCCACTGCAGAACCTGAGCAAGGCACAGATCGTCCTGGCAGGCGTGAAGCTGGGTGTTGATTACGGGCTGACTGTTTCCTGCTATCAGGCCGACGATAACGGCCGTGCATGCGGTAAATGCGACAGCTGCCGACTGCGTGCAGAAGGCTTCGCGGCGGCCGGAATCAGCGACCCAACACCTTATTTTTGATTTATTTCAAATTAGGTGTTGAATAGTCCTTAAAAATCAGTATTATACGCGCCACCACACAGCGGGTCGTTAGCTCAGTTGGTAGAGCAGTTGGCTTTTAACCAATTGGTCGTAGGTTCGAATCCCACACGACCCACCATTTTTGTAGCAGTTTTAAAAGTCTGGAAGGCCCACGCAAGTGAGGATTTCCGGATTTTTTTTTGCCCGCGATTTGAGCTTGCCCAGTTCCGGGCTGCGACCCGTGACGCAGGTCAGAATCATCTTTTGCATCAACGGGATATTCTGTAGCCTTGCGCAGCTTCAACGTTGTCCGTGCCTGATGATACTCACTCTCCCGGCGGTACCCTGAAGGGTCCGGAGCCGGGTGTATACTCGACTTTCGCGCGAAAGCGCCTGCAGGTCTTGCGAACATGACGCAGATTTCCGAACGCCTTCTGGTTCAAGCCCACCTCGACGCCAAGCAGCCCAAGCCGCTGACTGCCGAGGAGGAGGCCTATTACCGTGCCGCCATCGCTGCCGAGCTCAAGGCTCAGGATGCGGTGCTGGTTGCTCACTTCTATTGCGATCCGGTTATTCAGGCCCTTGCCGAAGAAACCGGCGGTTGCGTCTCCGACTCGCTGGAGATGGCTCGCTTCGGCAGTGCTCACCCGGCCAAGACCGTGGTGGTCGCCGGTGTGAAGTTCATGGGCGAGACCGCCAAAATCCTCAACCCTGAAAAACGCATCCTGATGCCGACCCTGGAAGCGACCTGCTCGCTGGACCTGGGTTGCCCGGTGGACGAGTTCTCGGCGTTCTGTGATCAGCACCCGGAACGTACCGTGGTGGTGTATGCCAACACGTCGGCGGCGGTCAAAGCCCGGGCGGATTGGGTGGTGACTTCAAGCTGCGCGCTGGAGATCGTTGAAAGCCTGATGGATAACGGCGAAACCATCATCTGGGGCCCGGACAAACACCTGGGCACCTACATCCAGCGCCAGACCGGCGCGGACATGCTGCTGTGGGACGGTGCCTGCATCGTTCACGAAGAGTTCAAGTCCAAGCAGCTCGAAGACATGAAGGCGCTGTACCCGGACGCAGCGATTCTGGTGCACCCGGAGTCGCCGACTTCGGTGATCGAGTTGGCGGATGCCGTCGGCTCCACCAGTCAATTGATTGCGGCAGCGCAGAGCCTGCCAAACAAGACCTTTATCGTCGCCACTGATCGCGGCATCTTCTACAAGATGCAGCAGCTGTGCCCGGACAAGGTCTTCATCGAAGCGCCAACGGCCGGTAACGGCGCAGCATGCCGCAGTTGCGCACATTGCCCGTGGATGGCGATGAATACCCTTGAGCGCACGCTCAAGAGCTTGAAGGAGGGGGCTAACGAGATCTTTGTTGATCCCGCGCTGATTCCGCAAGCGATTCGGCCGCTCAAGCGCATGCTCGACTTCACACAGGCAGCGCGGATGAAATTGGCCGGTAACGCCTGATTCGCCGACAGTGAGCCAAAAAAAACGCCCCGATTTGATCGGGGCGTTTTTGCATCTGCTGAATTACTTGGTTTTCTTTGGAATCCGCACGAGCTGGGTATTGGAGTAGATGTCATGCCAGCTGCGTTTCTGTTTGTCGAACAGCGACCAGAAGAAACCCAGCCCGACGCACAGCAAGGACGCGATCGACACCACAAAGCGCAGCAACGCCTGCCACAGGCTGATGGATGAGCCATCGGCGTTTTGCACGCGTATGCACCAGACCTGCATGCCCAGGGTCTGACCGGACCAGGTCCAGAATTTGGCGAAGAAACCGAACAGCACAAACAGCAGCACCGTCGACAGCAATGGATCGCCGTCCAGCGCGCCGGCTTCGGTCAGGGTGCGCATTTTGTCTTCGCCGATGATCGCCATCTGGATCATCTTGTAAATGCCGCTGGTGACGATCAGCAGGGCGGTACACAACAGGAAGTCGTAGAACATCGCTGCCAGGCGACGACCCAGGGTGGCGACGGGAAAGTCGCCCTGGGGTTTGAGCAGGTGTTTCGACATGGCAGCCTCTGGGCGGAAAAAAGAAGCCATTTTACGGATTTACGCGCACAAAAAAGCCCCTGATGTCAGCATCAGGGGCTTTTTCGTTACAGAAGGTTAGGCTTCTGCTTGTACTTCGTCAGCCTGCATGCCTTTCTGGCCTTGCACAGCAACGAAAGTCACTTTCTGGCCTTCTTTCAGGCTCTTGAAGCCGTTGCCCTGAATAGCGCGGAAATGCACGAACAGATCCGGACCGCTTTCTGGAGTGATAAAACCAAAACCTTTCTCGTCGTTAAACCACTTGACGGTACCGCTCTGACGTTGGGACATTTCTTATTTCCTTTGACGCAAAAATTAATGACAGCCTCCTTCTTGTGAAAGAGTACTGGGGCTGGTTGCAGGAGAGTAAGAAGACGTCGAACGGGATGTAGCTAACTTGTAGGCTACTGCCCAGGTCACGATCCCAAGCGACCCATGCAAACACAGTGAACAAACTCTACGCCAACTACGGGAGAAAAAACAAGCCCTGTGGAGGGCCCGGATTTGCTCGCGCCGGGGCGTTTATGCCGCAACTAGTGTTGGCTTATGCAATCGTCTTGTTCAATTGTTTTCGATCGTTATAAGCAAAGTTCATAAACGAAGCTTGCAGGTAAAGTGATGCACTGTTTTATGGCGGTTGCGTTACACATTAGTGCGCTGTTAACGCAACCGCGTTACTTATAGAAACAGTCAATCAGCCGCGGTAGTAGCGTTGTGGAACAAATGGCATTTTGCTTACAAGCAAAGGCACCTTTTTCCCACGAACAATCGCCCATACCGGCGTATCGAGAGCGATATAAGCACTGTCGACGTAACCCATCGCCAAAGGGCCGCCCAGGGTCGGACCGAAGCCACCGCTGCAAACCGCACCAATGATGTCGCCTGCTTCATTGACGATCTCTGCACCTTCGCGCACTGGCGTGCGTTCCTGAGGCAGCAGGCCAACGCGTTTGCGGCTGACACCGGCTTGTTGCTGTCCAAACACGGTTTCAGCGCCAGGGAAGCCGCCAGCACGTGCGCCATCAGCGCGACGAGGCTTGGAGATAGCCCACAGCAGGCTCGCTTCGATCGGGGTGGTCTCGGTGTTCATGTCGTGGCCGTAGAGGCACAGACCGGCTTCCAGGCGCAGGGAGTCGCGAGCGCCAAGGCCGATGGCCGCCACTTCAGGTTCGGCCAGCAGGGCGCGAGCCAGGGCTTCGGTGTTGGCGGCCGGCACGGAAATTTCGTAACCGTCTTCACCGGTGTAGCCCGAACGGCTGACAAAGCAGTCCACACCCAGCAGTTTTACGCGGGCGAACTGCATGAAGGTCATCTTCGCCACTTCAGGCGCCAGGCGCGCGAGCACGGTAACGGCGGCCGGACCTTGCAGCGCCAGCAGAGCGCGTTCTTCAAACAACGGCTCGATGGTGCACTGGTCGCCGATGTGTTTGCGCAGATGCGCCAAGTCCTGGTCCTTGCAGGCGGCGTTGACCACCAGGAACAGTTCGTCGTTACCCAGGTTGGCGACCATCAGGTCGTCGAGGATGCCGCCGGTCTCGTTGGTGAACATCGCGTAGCGCTGCGTGCCCACTGGCAGGTCGATGATGTCGACTGGCACCAGGGTTTCCAGCGCCTTGGCGGCATTGGCGCCGGTCAAGCGGATCTGGCCCATGTGCGAGACATCGAACAGCCCGGCCTGATCGCGGGTGTGCTGGTGTTCTTTCATCACGCCCAACGGGTATTGCACCGGCATGTCGTAGCCGGCAAACGGCACCATGCGGGCGCCGAGTTCGATGTGCAGTGCGTGCAGCGGGGTTTTCGACAATTGTTCGGTGGACATATTCAGCTCCTGAAAAAGTGTGCAAATGCGCGTGAGCATCAGCACTCGATAATGTTGACCGCCAAACCGCCACGGGCGGTTTCCTTGTATTTGCTTTTCATGTCGGCGCCGGTCTGGCGCATGGTGCGGATGACTTTGTCGAGGGAGACGAAGTGCTGACCGTCGCCGCGCAAGGCCATGCGTACCGCGTTGATGGCTTTCACCGAGCCCATGGCGTTGCGCTCGATGCAAGGCACTTGCACCAGCCCGCCAATCGGGTCACAGGTCAGGCCGAGGTTGTGTTCCATGCCGATTTCGGCGGCGTTTTCCACTTGCTGCACGGTGCCGCCGAGGACTTCGCACAGGGCACCGGCGGCCATGGAGCAAGCCACGCCAACCTCACCCTGACAGCCGACTTCTGCGCCGGAGATCGAGGCGTTTTCTTTATAGAGAATGCCGATCGCGGCCGCGGTCAGCAGAAAACGCACGACGCCGTCTTCGTTGGCGCCGGGGATGAAGCGCATGTAGTAATGCAAAACAGCGGGGACGATCCCTGCCGCACCGTTGGTAGGCGCCGTCACCACGCGCCCGCCGTTGGCGTTTTCTTCGTTGACCGCCAAGGCGTAGAGGTTGACCCAGTCCAGCACCGACAGCGGATCGCGCAGGGACGATTCCGGGTTCTTGCACAGTTGCCGATGCAGGGCTGCCGCCCGACGTTTGACCTTCAAACCACCGGGCAGGATGCCTTCGTTACGGCAACCGGCAGCGACGCAGTCCTGCATCACTTGCCAGATTTTCAGCAGACCGGCGCGAGTTTCCGCTTCCGGGCGCCAGGCACTTTCGTTGGTCAGCATCACCTGGCTGATCGACAGACCATAGGTGGCGCAGTGACCGAGCAGGTCCTTGGCGCTTTTGAACGGGAAGGTCAGTGGCGTGGCGTCTTCGACGATACGGTCAGCGCCGGCGGCGTCTTCATCGACCACAAAACCACCGCCGACCGAGTAGTACTCGCGGCTGCGGATTTGTATGCCTGCGGCATCGAAGGCGCGAAAGATCATGCCGTTGGGGTGATAGGCCAACGGTTTGCGGATCATCGCCAAATGTTCTTTCTCATTGAACGCAATGCTGTGTTCGCCGAGCAGGTTCAAGCGACCGTTGCCACGAATCTCTTGCAGACGGGCGGCGACGGTTTCGGTGTTCACGGTGTCTGGGTGTTCACCTTCCAGGCCCAGCAACACAGCCTTGTCGCTGCCGTGGCCTTTACCGGTGGCGCCGAGAGATCCGTAGAGCTCGACTTTGACGCAGGTGGTCGCGGCCAGCAGCCCTTCACGACGCAGACCTTCAGCGAAACGTGCCGCAGCACGCATCGGGCCGACGGTGTGGGAACTGGAGGGGCCGATGCCAATCTTGAACAGGTCGAACACGCTTAAAGACATGGTTGTTCTCCGGTTTCTTGTTATAGGAATTCACGGAATCTGGTGCTAGGCGCAGATCCCCTGTGGGAGCGAGCCTGCTCGCGAAAGCGGTGGATCAGTCGCCATCAATGTTGCCTGACACACTGCTTTCGCGAGCAGGCTCGCTCCCACAAGGGGGTATGCGGTGTTCTTGAGTGAGGCGAGTAAACCCGCCCCCCCATTGGTTTAAGCGTAGCTTTCGATCGACGGGCAGGCGCAGATCAGGTTGCGGTCGCCAAACACGTTGTCGACGCGACCGACCGGTGGCCAGTACTTGCCTTCGATCAGCGACGCAACCGGATACACCGCTTGCTCACGGCTGTACGGATGCGTCCACTCGCCGACGATTTCCGCCGCGGTGTGCGGGGCGTTTTTCAGCGGGTTGTCGTCCTTGTCCAGGGTGCCGTTTTCCACCGCGCGGATTTCTTCGCGGATGCGGATCATGGCGTCGCAGAAACGGTCCAGTTCTTCCTTGGATTCGCTTTCGGTCGGTTCGATCATCAGCGTGCCGGCGACCGGGAACGACATGGTCGGGGCGTGGAAACCGAAGTCGATCAGGCGCTTGGCAACGTCATCGACGCTGATGCCGCTGCTGTCTTTCAGCGGACGCAGATCGAGGATGCATTCGTGCGCCACCAGGCCGTTGCTGCCGGTGTACAGCACCGGGTAATGCTCTTCGAGGCGACGGGAAATGTAGTTGGCGTTGAGGATCGCCAGTTGCGAAGCACGCTTGAGGCCGGCGCCACCCATCATCCGAATGTACATCCAGGTGATCGGCAAAATGCTCGCGCTGCCGAACGGTGCCGCGCAGACCGCGCCTTCCTTGCGCTCCATGGTGCCGTGACCCGGCAGGAACGGCGTCAGGTGCGACTTGACGCCAATCGGGCCGACGCCCGGGCCGCCACCGCCGTGCGGGATGCAGAAGGTTTTGTGCAGGTTCAGGTGCGATACGTCGCCGCCGAACTTGCCCGGGGCGCAGAGGCCGACCATCGCGTTCATGTTGGCGCCGTCGATGTACACCTGGCCGCCGTGGTCATGAATGATGCCGCAGATTTCGCGGATGCCTTCTTCGAACACGCCGTGGGTCGACGGGTAGGTGATCATCAATGCCGCGAGGTGCTCGCGGTGCTCGATGGCCTTGGCGCGCAGGTCTTCGATGTCGACGTTGCCGCGGGCATCGCAGGCGGTCACCACCACGCGCATGCCGGCCATGTTGGCGGTGGCCGGGTTAGTGCCGTGGGCGGACGAGGGGATCAGGCAGATGTCGCGACGGTCTTCGCCACGGCTCTGGTGATAGGCGCGAATCGCCAAGAGGCCGGCGTATTCACCCTGCGAACCGGCGTTCGGTTGCAGGGAGATCGCGTCGTACCCGGTGGCGGCGCAGAGCATCGCTTCCAGTTCGTCGGTCAGCTGCTGGTAACCGGCGCTTTGCGCGGCCGGGGCGAACGGGTGCAGGGCACCGAATTCGGCCCAGGTCACCGGGATCATTTCGCTGGCGGCGTTGAGTTTCATGGTGCAGGAGCCCAGCGGGATCATGGTGCGATCCAGTGCCAGGTCCTTGTCCGCCAGTTTGCGCAGGTAGCGCATCAGCTCGGTTTCCGAGTGATAACGGTTGAACACCGGGTGGCTGAGGATTGGCGATTGGCGCAGCAGGGCGGCCGGGATCGTGCTGACCACTGAAGCGGCGAGGGCGGCGAAGTCCGGCAGGGTTTGGCCGTCGGCCAGCAGCGCCCACAGGGTTTCCACGTCGGCTTGCGAGGTGGTTTCGTCGAGGGACAGGCCCAGACGTTCAGCATCGACCACGCGCAGGTTGATCTGCTGGGTGCGCGCCTGGTCGTGCAGCTTGGCGGTGTTGGCGCCGGTGTTCAGGGTCAGCGTGTCGAAGAAGTTTTCTTGCTCGACCTTCAGGCCCAATGCGCTCAAGCCTGTAGCCAGAATCGCGGTCAGGTGATGCACGCGATTGGCGATCTGCGTCAGGCCTTTCGGGCCGTGGTACACGGCGTACATGCTGGCGATGTTGGCCAGCAAGACCTGCGCGGTGCAGATGTTGCTGGTGGCCTTCTCGCGGCGGATGTGTTGCTCGCGGGTCTGCATCGCCAGGCGCAGGGCCGGCTTGCCGAAACGGTCCACGGAGACGCCGACCAGACGGCCCGGCATGTCACGCTTGAACGCATCCTTGGTGGAGAAATACGCCGCGTGCGGGCCACCGAAGCCCAGCGGCACGCCGAAACGTTGCGCGCTGCCGATGGCCACGTCGGCGCCGAATTCGCCCGGCGGGGTGAGCACGGTCAGGGCCAGCAGGTCGGCGGCGACCGCCACCAGCGCGTTGGCGGCGTGGAAGCGTTCGGTCAGTTCGCGGTAATCGAACACGTCACCGTTGCTCGCCGGGTATTGCAGCAGGGCGCCGAAGAATGGCGTCACGTCAGTCAGTTCAAGTTCGTCGCCGACCACCACGTCGATGCCCAACGGCTCGGCACGAGTGCGCAACACGTCGAGGGTTTGCGGGTGGCAATGCACCGAGGCGAAGAACGCGTGGCTGCCCTTGTTCTTGCTCAGGCGTTTGCAGAAGGTCATCGCTTCGGCCGCGGCGGTGGCTTCATCCAGCAGCGAGGCGTTGGCGATCGGCAGGCCGGTGAGGTCGCTGATCAGGGTCTGGAAATTCAGCAGCGCTTCGAGACGGCCCTGGGAAATTTCCGGTTGGTACGGGGTGTAGGCGGTGTACCAGGCCGGGTTTTCCAGCAGGTTGCGCAGGATCGGCGACGGCGTGTGGGTGCCGTAGTAGCCCTGGCCGATGTAGGTCTTGAACAGCTGGTTTTTGCCGGCGATGGACTTGATCAAGGCCAGGGCGTCGGCTTCACTCAGGCCGTCTTCCAGACCGAGGACGCTGGTGCCCTTGATGCTGTCGGGGATGACGCTGGCGCTCAGGGCTTCCAGCGAGTCGAAACCCAGGCTGTTGAGCATGGCTTGCTCGTCGCCGGCGCGCGGGCCGATGTGGCGGGCGATGAATTCGTTGGCAGTGGTGAGATTTACTTGAGTCATGTCAGCGCTCCTCAGGCTTCGGCGTTGGCTTTGATCAGACGGTCGTAGGCGTCTTGATCCAGCAGTTTGGCGACAGCCGATGCATCGGTTGGCTGGAAGCGGAAGAACCAGCCTTCGCCCAGCGGATCTTCGTTGACCAGTTCAGGGCTGCTGTCCAGCGCCGGGTTAACTTCCAGCACTTCACCGTCCAGCGGCATGTACACGCCGCTCGCGGCTTTTACCGATTCCACGGTGGCGGCTTCAGCGCCTTTGTCGTAGGACTGCAGCTCAGGCAGTTGTACGAAAACCACGTCGCCCAGGGCGTTCTGTGCGAAAGCGGTGATGCCGACTGTGACGCTGCCGTCAGCTTCGGTACGCAGCCATTCGTGATCTTCAGTAAAACGCAACTCGCTCATGGAAACTCCTAAGGGGGCCAGACTCGTCTGGTGGACGCGATTGAATGCTTGGGCAAAAGCCCTGCTTTATAAGCGGTTACTAAGCAAAATCGCGGCCAATGTTTTTTTATTGTTAAAAATCAATAGCTTATATGTATTCTCGAGATGTAAGGATTTGCTGGCTGTAGCGAAATCGCTACAGCCCAAGGCGGAGAAAAAAGCCTAAGTGGATCAAAGCCTTGCACAGCGGTGATCGGGAGGGGGTGTAGCGATATCGTTCCGCTGTAGCGCTTTCAGTACAGATGGAGGTCGCTTTTAGAAGTGATTTTTTAGGCGGGACACAAAACCTGTGGGAGCGAGCCTGCTCGCGAAAGCGGCCTGATATTCAACATAGATGTCGACTGACACTGCCTCATCGCCGGCAAGCCGGTCTCGCTCCCACAGTGGATTTGTGTTGGCCGGGAGGCGGCATTCAATCAATAGCCTTACGGCTTGTTAGGAATCCCGTACTTGCGCAACCGATGGGCAATCGCCGTGTGGGAGGTTTGTAGGCGGCTGGCCAGTTGGCGGGTCGAGGGATAGCTGACGTAGAGTTTTTCCAGCAGGGTTTTTTCGAACTCTTCCATCGCCTGTTCGAGGCTATCGACGTCGCTGTCACTCTGACGCGCCACGGAGGTGCCTGCGATATCAAGGTCGCCAATATCGACCAGGCTGCTTTCGCAAATCGCAGCGGCGCGGAAGATCACGTTCTGCAATTGCCGCACGTTGCCCGGCCAGCGATTGCCCAGCAGGGCCGGATAAGTGCCGGGCGCCAGGCGACAGACCGGGCGCTGGATCTGCGCGCAGGCTTGCTGCATGAAGTAGCGGGCCAGCAGCAGGATGTCCTGGCCGCGTTCGCGCAGGGGCGGGACTTCGACGTTCAGGACGTTGAGGCGATAGAAGAGGTCTTCGCGGAACGAACCTTCGCTGACCATTTTTTCCAGATCGCGGTGCGTGGCGCTGAGGATCCGCACATTGACCTTCACCTCACGATCCCCGCCCACCCGGCGGAAGCTGCCATCGTTCAAGAATCGCAGCAATTTTGCCTGCAAATACGGCGACATCTCGCCGATCTCATCGAGAAACACCGTGCCCTGGTTGGCCAGTTCCATCAGCCCCGGTTTGCCGCCTCGTTGCGCGCCGGTGAAGGCGCCGGGGGCGTAGCCGAACAGTTCGCTTTCGGCGAGGTTCTCCGGCAATGCCGCGCAGTTCAGCGCCAAAAATGGCGAACTGTACCGAGCGCTGATGGCGTGGCAGGCGCGCGCCACCAGCTCTTTACCGGTGCCGGTTTCGCCCTGGATCAGCAACGGTGCATCGAGGGCCGCAACGCGCTGGGCGCGGGCCTTGAGAGTCCGAATCGCCGGGGACTCGCCGAGCAGCGCATCGAAACCTTCGGCATGGTCGTGGTGCAGCGCCGATAGGCGCTCGCCGATGCGGTTGGGTTGATACAGGGTAAGCAGGGCGCCGGCGTCGGTAATCGGTGTGGCGTCCAGCAGCAACGTCTGGCCGTTGACGGTGACTTCCCGCAGCGGCAGGCGGAAGCCGTTTTCCAGCAGGGCTTCGAGCAGTGCCGGGTCGGCGAACAGGTCGGCGATGCTTTCGCCGTCAGGCTCACGACCGTACAAGGCGATCAGTGCCGGGTTGGCCAGCAGCACCTTGCCGGCACTGTCCAGCGCCAGGACCGGGTCGGTCATGGCTGCGAGCAACGCATCAAGTTGCAGATGCCGACGCTGACCGGGAAGAATGTCGACCACCGTCACCGCTTGCACACCGCGCACGCTGAACAACGCATCGCGCAGCTCTTCGAGGACTTCCGGGCTCAGGGTCGGGGCGTCGATGTAGACGTTGGGCGGAACCATTTCCACTGCATCCAGATTGAGATTGCGCCCACCGAGCAGGGCCAGGACTTCCTGGGTAATGCCGACGCGGTCGATGAAGCTGACGTGGATACGCATGGGGCGTTTTTGGGTTCTGGAGTGCGGAGGGTGGCAAGTATGCCTTGGAGGAGGGCTGGGGTGAAATCTTGAGAAGGGAGTTGGCTGGAAGATCGACCCCTCACCCCAGCCCTCTCCCCAGTGGGGAGAGGGGAAAGGGGGCAGATATTTGTCGCTTTCAAAGCCGGAGTCCAACTTGGACTTTCAGGTCGATGTACATCGAAAGAGCAACTCGGTCAGTCCCCTCGCCCCTTGGGGAGAGGGTTAGGGTGAGGGGCTTCAGATTCGATCCAAGTGCTCAGGTTTGACCGGATCACCGGATTTGACGTGGAGCTGCGCCCGCACATCTTCAAACATGGCGTCGTACTCCTTGTGTATCGAGCCGATACTGGCCTCTTTGGGCATCCCGTACTTCTGCGCGATGCGCGTGGCATGCCGGGCGAAGTCGAACGCCTGATCCTTGGGCAGGAAGAATTCTTCCTTCAGCTCCTTGTCCCCAACCGTGCCATGCATCTTGAACAGCATGCCTTCGCCTTCCTTGGGGTCCTGGGTGACTGCATAGTCGATGCTCAGGCTGTAACTGTAATCTTCCTTGTTCAGCGCGTGGCGCTCGATGTGCAGGTGACCGGGTTCGAACATAGCCATTTAGCGTTTCTCCTTCAAAAAGGCATTGAATCAGGGCAGACCTCAGGCCTGCCCTCGGAGTTTCTTTTATTGATAGCTTATCCGGGTGTCGCCGTGTCCGAGAGTGGACCGATCACCGCGACTTCTCCAGTCTGTCGGGCGAACGTGGTTCATCTTGGTTAGCGTAAATCGGAGGCGATATGAAGGTGCTGCTGGAGTATCAAACTCCCTATGACTGGTCGGCGATGCTGGGGTTTTTGTCGGCGCGGGCGATAGTTGGAATGGAAGCGGTGGTTGACGGCGTTTACTCGCGCAGCATCGGGTTGAACGGTGTTCATGGCATGTTTTCGATCAAGCCCGCAGCGACGGATGCACTTGAAGTGACGCTGGATTTTCCTGATTCAGCGGCGGTGCCAGAGATCATCGCGCGGCTGCGGCGGATGTTTGATCTGGATGCGGACCTGGCATCGATTCATCGGCAACTGGCGGTTGATCCCTTGATGGCGCGGTTGATTGCCGAGCGTGCGGGGTTGCGGGTGCCGGGGGCGTGGGATGGTCTGGAGTTGGCGATTCGTGCGGTGTTGGGGCAGCAGATCAGCGTGGGCGCGGCGATTAAACTGGCGGGGAAACTGGTGGCGCAGTATGGCGAGCCGCTGGCTCCGGCGTTGACCGGCGTGACCCATGTGTTTCCTCAGGCTGCCGCTTTGGCATCAGTGGATTTGGCAACGTTGGGGATGCCGAAAAGCCGTGGTCGAACCCTGTCGGGTGTGGCTCAGGCGTTGCTCGATGATCCTTTACTGTTTGAGCCGGATCGGGAGGGCAGCGTTGCGCGGCTGCTGGCGTTGCACGGGATTGGTGACTGGACGGCGCAATACATTGCCTTGCGGCAGTTGCGCGATCTGGATGCGTTTCCGAGCGGGGATGTGGGGTTGATCAATGCGTTGGCAGCGCTAGAAGGTGAGGCGGTGACGGCTCGGCAGTTGTTGCAGCGCGCTGAAGTCTGGCGGCCTTATCGAGGCTATGCGGCGCAGGTGATTTGGACTTCTTTGACTCGGAGTGATTGATGGGGATGGGATCGGCTTGAAATCGACCCCTCACCCCAGCCCTCCCGAAACGTCGGACCGCCCCAGAGGGAGAGGGGGAAAGGGAGCCGATCTTCATGCTTTTCAAACCTGAGTTCGACTCGATTTCTCAGGTCGATGTACCTCCAAGAACAACTCGGTCAGTCCCCTCTACCCCCTGGGGAGAGGGTTAGGGTGAGGGGTGGATCCACTGCGGACGATGCGCCCCCAATTCAGAAGCCGGAATCGCCCACTGCAACGGCGTCCCCGTAATCTTCAGTGGCACATGAAGTCGATGCGCCGGTCCCCAGGGCGTCTGCTCAACCAACAGACCTTGATCGTTGTCATCCTCCGCCCGCAACGGTTCATCTGTTCCCGCACCATTTTCAATCAGCAACTTCGCCGTACGCGCCAATGACAACCGCGCCGATCCACTACGCCCCAACAATCGAATTGCACTGGCCGCCATCAAATACCCGGTGGCGTGATCGAGCGCTTGCAAGGGCAATGGCGTCGGCTTGTCCGCGCGCTTCCATTGCATACCGGCGTCGGCGATTCCGCTGCTCATTTGCACCAGGCTGTCGAAGCCGCGGCGGTTCTGCCACGGGCCGCTCCAACCGTAAGCATTGAGGCTGACGTCGATCAGGCCGGGCGCCAGTTTCTGGCGTTCGGCGACACCGTAACCGAGGCGTTCCAGTGCGTCGGCGCGGTAGCCGTGGAGCAGAATGTCAGCGTCCTTGAGCAGGCTTTCGAACACGGAGCGATCAGTCTTGTCGTGCAGGTCCAGGCGTGTGCAGCGTTTGCCCAAGGTGACTTCCGGCACCACACCGGGTTCGTTCCAGGTCGGTGGGTCGATGCGCAAAACGTCGGCGCCGAGGCCTGCCAGGAAACGGCTGGCGATGGGGCCGGCGAGCACTCGAGTCAAATCCAGCACCTTGATTCCGGCCAGCGGTTGCGCCACCGAGCCTTGCCACGGTTTCGCGTTCTGACGGTTGTTTTCAGCAAATTGAATCAGCGGCTCGGCGTTCACAGCCTGACCTTGAGGGTGCGCCTGCCATTGTGCCCAGCTACGCATCTCGGCGGCGCAGCCACCGGCATCGACCACGGCCTGCTCCAGATCGCTTTTGGCCCATTGAGCAACCTTGCTCGCCATCGCTGCACGGTCGGCACAGGCACCGAGCACTTTTTCGGCAGCGGCGCGGTGATGGGGCGCGTTGGTGTGCAGGCGGATCCAGCCATCCTTTGTGGCGTAGTCACCGGCGACCGGATCCCACAGCGGCGGGACGCTCCAGCCGACCGGGCGGATCGAAGTGGCGAACCAGAAAGAGGCCAGGCGGCGGTCGACCTCAAGGCTGGGTAAGCGACCGGTTTGTTGCTGCAGCCATTCGCTGACAGCCTGGCCGGCAGCGGCAATGCTGGCGCATGCCAGGTCGGTGACGGCAAACGCCGAGGGCAGGGCGCCGCTCGACGTGAACTTGACCTGGGTGTGAGGCAAGCCGAGTGCGGCTTGAATGGACGTGAGTAAATCAGTCATCGAAGGCCCTCCGGGAGAGAGGGCAGCATAGATCAAAAGATCAAAAGATCGTCCGAACGCGGCCCGAGCCTTCGGACGATCTTTTGAGGGTTACACCCGAAACTGATCCATCAATTTCATCTGGTGGGTGGTCAACGAGTTGAGATGGCTGCAGATTTGCGCCGATTCGGTGGCCTGGCCGGTCAGGGTTTCGGTGACGGTGCGGATCGCCGAGACGTTGCGGTTGACCTCTTCGGCCACCGCGCTTTGCTGTTCGGCGGCGCTGGCGATTTGCAGGTTCATGTCGCTGATGACCGTCACCGCGTCGCTGATTTTGCTCAAGGCCTGCACCGCTTGCTGGATCTGCCCGGCGTTGCTGTGGGCCTGGGTCTGGCTCGAATGCATCGTGGCTACCACGCCGCGAGTACCAGTCTGGATGCGCTCGATGACGATACGGATTTCTTCCACCGAATCTTGCGTACGTTTGGCCAGGTTGCGCACTTCATCGGCGACCACCGCAAACCCGCGACCGCTCTCGCCGGCACGGGCCGCTTCAATCGCCGCATTGAGCGCCAGCAGGTTGGTTTGTTCGGCGATGCTGCGGATCACTTCCAGCACCGAGCCAATCTGCTCGCTGTTGACCGCCAGTGCTTCGACTTCGGTCACTGCCTTACTGACTTCGTCGGCCAGTTGATTGATGTCGCGGGTGCTGCGTTCAATGATCTGCATGCCGTCGCGAGCCGACTGGTCGGCACCCTTGGCCGCGTTCGCCGCATTCGAGGCACTGTTGGCGACGTCGTGGGCGGTGGCGCTCATTTCGTTGGACGCAGTGGCGACCTGGTCGATTTCGCGGAACTGCACCTGCATGCCTTCGCTGGTCTGGCGGGCGATTTCCGAAGACTGGTCGGCCGTTCCGCGGGCATCGGTGATGCTTTGTTTGATCTGCGCAATGGTCGGTTGCAGCTTATCGAGGAAGCGATTGAACCAGCTCACCAGTTCGCCCAGTTCGTCTTTCTTGCTGTAGTGCAGACGCTGCGTCAGGTCGCCGTCGCCGCTGGCAATCGCCTTGAGCATCTCGGCCACGCTGTTGATCGGCCGGGTCACACCGGACGCCGTGAGCCAGATCAACAACAGTCCGACCAGGCCGGCAATCACCGCGACCAAAACGGCTTTGATCGTGCCGCTTTGCTGGGCGTCATCGAGTACGGCTTGCAACTTGACCGAGTCGGCCAGCAACACTTGTTTCGGCAGGTCGATCACCACGCCCCAGGCCTTGGACTCGGCAATCGGACTGACCGGGTACACCGCGCGGATCAGGTCGCCCTGTTCGAGAATTTTCGGCGTCCCACCGCTGAGCAATTGCAGAACGTCCTTGCCGTCTGCGCCCAGGGTGTCGCCGATGCTTTTGCCGACCTTGCTCGCGTCCACGCTGTAACCGGCGAGTACGCCGCTGCCGGAGACGATCAGCATGTGGCCGGCGCTGTTGAACAGATCGCGTTGGGAATCGACCGCCGCTGCTTGCAGGGCGTCGAGGGCAATGTCCACACCGACCACGCCGATGGATTTGCCATCCACCAGCAGAGGTACGGAAATGGTGGTCATCAGCATTTCCTTGCCGGCGACGGTGTCGGCATACGGATCGAGCAGGCAGGTGCGCTTGCTGTCGCGAGGGCAGGTGTACCAGCTGTTATAGGGTGTGCCGCTGAGGCTCAAGGTGGTTTTGGTCATGTCGTCTTCGACCATGATCGTGTTGATTCCGACACCGCCGGCACGGCTCCAGTAGCTGGCGAAACGACCGGCTTCGTTGGACTGGCGAGCCGCATCGTTGGCGAACTCGCTGTCCTTGCCGTCGAGGCCATTGGGCTCGAATGCCAGCCAGATGCCGAGCACTTTGCTGTTGCGCTCGAAGGCGGTTTTCAGGCTCTGGTTCAACTCCTCACGCAGGGCGCCGGCGTCAAGGGAGCGCTTGGTCGCCATGTTGCGCATGTCCTTGATCTGATCGGCCAGGGCGGTCACCACCAGCAGGTTTTCGCCGAAGGTCTTCTGCACCCGCACTGCTTGCTCGGCGGCCTTGGCCTGAAGCAGGTTCTGCACGCTGGCGGTGAGCATCTTGCTGCTGGAGGCGCTGACCAGTTCATCGTTCTGATCGGTTTGGTAGATGTTCATGCCGACGATCAGGACGACCACGCCCAGCAGGCACAGACCGGACAGCAGGACGATTTTCAGGCGGATGGAGAGAGAGTCGAACATAGGACGAACTCGCGAATGGATGAGGTGTTGGCTGTGAGTCGGGATCGACCCGGTTCGCCAAGTCCATTCAGCGCCATTTAATGCACATCGGCGTGGGCAGAGGTTGCATGAACGCGAAGCCGACGAACGGTAGCAGGTGAACGTTTGCGCAGGAAAATGCCCTGAAAAGGACAGAAATTCAGGAAATTGTCGGCAACGATTCCGGCCGCGACCAGATCCACAGATTGCCCAGGCTCATGCCGGCAATCGCCAAAAAGATCGGCCAGCCATGATCGAGCATCACCAGCATCAACCCGGCGCACAGCAGCATGCTGACGGTGGCGCTGACCTTGGCTCGGCGGGCGATGATTTTGCCGTTGCGCCAGTTGCGCAGGATGGAACCGAACAGCCGATGGTTTTCCAGCCAGGCGCTAAGGCGCGGCGAACTTTTAGTCGCGGCCCAGGCGGCCAGCAGGATGAACTCGGTGGTCGGCAGGCCGGGTACGACGATGGCGATCAGGCCGATGCCCAGGCTGATGTAGGCGAGCAGGCCAAACAGCAGACGGGAGAGTTTTGAGGAGGAAAGGTGAGGCATTGGGCTCAAGTTGCGCGACTAAAGCTTTATCGGGATCGTGCAGGCACACTCGGTCCCTTGTAGGAGTGAGCCTGCTCGCGATAGCGGTGGGTCAGGCGGCAATGATGTCGACTGACACTCCGTCATCGCGAGCAGGCTCACTCCCACAGGGGGGATGTGTTTCTTCAGGCGAGTTCGGGGGTGGTGGCGTAGGCCTGTTCCAGTAATACGGTGAAGCGGTTGAACGCGTCGATAGCGCCTTTATCCAACTCGGCTTCTTCTTGTGCGTTGAGTTCCAGCCCGTCGAGGGTTTTGACGAAGCTCTTCCAGCCTTCAGCGCGGCCACCGGCCGGTTCACCGAGATGCCGGGCACCAAAGGTTTCGCTCAATCCGAGACCGACAGCACGCTTGATCAGGAACGCAGCGCCGAGTTTCGAACCTTCCGACACGAACAGCCAACCTAGCGCCTCGGCTTTGGTTGGATTCTTCACCGCTCCGGCGACGGGTGCCGGAACTTCGGTTTCCAGGTCCGCCAGATCCGCCTTGGCTGCTTCAGCACGGCAGCGAGCTGGCAGGTCAGGGACGATGGCGGTCAATTCGGCATCGTTGTACAGCGACACCAGCTCCGACTGAAACAAATACTGAGCCACCACGAAACGCGCGAAGTTGGCCTGGGTTTCGAACGGTGCGTGGGCTTTGACCAAGGCATCCAGCTTGGTATGAGGCTCGTTTGTGATCTGGTTCAAACGTTGCGAACGCAGAGCTGGGCGTTGAGCAGTGTCCTGAGCGGTCATGAGAAGTCCTTGAGAAAAAGAGGCGCTTGGTAACGAGACGGATAAGCAGGCGCCTGACAGTAAAAAAACCTCACTGCGCCACTTCTATCAAGCAGCGCAGGGAGGTGGCAGGGTCAGATATCCCAGACCAGATTGATCGCGAAGTTGCGACCGGGTTGGGTCAGGCGGTCGAGGTTGGCCGGTTGAGTGACCGAGGCTTCGCCGACGCTGTCGTAACCGCGCACGTCATCCCACTGCCAGTACTTCTTGTTGGTCAGGTTGTACAAGCCGGCGTTGACGGTTACGTCGTCGGTCACCTTGTAGAAACCGGCCAGGTCGAGCACGCCATAGCCCGGGGTTTTGAACTGGGTGCTGGTGCCGTCAGGGGTTTTGAAGCTGGTGCTGTCGACGCGAGTCTTGCGCTTGACCAGTGTCCAGCTCAACAGGGCGCCGTAGTTGTCCTGGTCGTAACCCAGGCCGAACACACCTGTCAGCGGGTTGATGCTGTTCAGCGGCTGGCCGCTGTCATCGTTTCGGCCATACAGGTAGGCCACCGAACCTTGGGTGTAGAGACCGGTCGGGGCGCCGAAGCTGTCGAGGTTCAGGCGACCCTTGAGCTCCAGGCCCTTGATGGTGGCGTGCGCGATGTTGTTGCTCTGGAAGGTGGTCTCGGTGTAGCCGGGCGTGATGGCGTTCTCGTCGATGAAGTCGCGGTATTTGTTGTAGAACACCGCCACATCGAAAGTGCCTGCCTCGAACTGGCCGCGCAGGCCGGTTTCATAGCTCTTGCTCTTTTCCGGTTCCAGGTCGGGATTCGGTGCGACCTGATAGCCGCCGGCCAGGTTTTCAAAGCGACCGTACAGTGCCTTGGCGGTCGGCGTACGGAAGCCTTCGGCGTACTGGCCATACCAGGTGTAGTGGTCGTTGAAGCTATAGGTGGTGCCGAATTTTGGCGACAGACGATGCCAGGTCTTCGTCTTGTCACTCACCACGCCGTTGCCGCTTTGGTCGGCGGTGACCAGGAATTCGTCGGTGATGTGCGGCTTGAGTTCGGTGTAGTCGTAGCGTGCGCCGGGCAGGAAGGTCCAGTTGCCCCAGCTGATCTGATCCTGGGCGAACAGGCTGTAGCTGTTGATGGTCGGATCCGGGAAGTCGCTGGCGGGTTTCAGGGTATCGGCGGCGCTGGCGGCACCGATGACCCGGCAAGCGCCGGCCACGGTCAGGCAGGTGCCGCTACCGGTGCGCAGGCCGGTGACTTTGTCCTGTTTGATGGTCGTGCCGTAGGTGACACGGTGGTCGGTGTCGGCGATGGCAAACGACTTGTCAGCCTGGGCATCGAACACCCATTGGCGATCCTTGTAGGTGGTATCGCGGTTGCGCAGCACCGTGCGCGACGGCGCGTAGATTTCTTCGGTGCTCTGGTCGGTCTTGGCGATCTGGTAATTCAGCGTCCACTTGATGTTGTCAGCCAGGACGCTGTCCAGGCCGAAGCTGTGTTCCAGACCGAAGCGTTCGCGGGTGACGGTGTCGTTGCCGGTACGGGATTTATAGAAGCCGAAACCGCGTCCTGCGTTGAACGGGCCGCCCACTGCGCTCAGTTGGTTGGTGTCGCGGTCATCCTTGTAGTGCTCGTAAGTCAGGCCGAAGCGCGCGTCGTCGGCGTAGTCCCAGCCCAGTTTGGCCAGCACGTTGGTGGTGCGCACGTCCTCGGGATTGGCCTCGGTGCGGTTCAGGCCGGTGCCGCCGGTTTCGCCGTAGGACTCTGTTTCATGACCATTGCGCTGACTCAAGTGCAACAGGCCGTCGAAGTCGCCGGTGCGACCGGCCACCGTGCCGGAGGTCAACCAGCTGTCGTCGGCCGAGCTGTAGCCGGTTTTCAGGCGTGCACCGACATCCTTGCCCGGTTTGATGATGTCGTCCGGGTCCAGCGTGTAGTAGCTGACCGCGCCGCCGATGGCGTTGCTGCCGTAAAGCACGGATGCCGGGCCGCGCAGAATCTCGACGCGCTTGACGATCTCGGGGTCGACGTAGTTGCGGTTGGTCTGGGCGTAAGGGCCGTTGAAGAAACTGTCGGGCACCTGCACACCGTCGATCTGCGTCAGTACGCGGTCGCCGTCGATGCCGCGGATGTTGTAGCCCGTGAGACCGGCGCGTTGACCGGCGCCGCCCACCGAAACACCGGGCTCGTAGCGCACCAGATCCTTGATGTTATTGACGTTGTTGCGGTCCAGTTCTTCGCGGGTGTGGACGGTGACGGTGCTCGGCACGCTGTTCACGTCCTGTTCCTGGCGGGTGGCGCTGATGGTCACCTGGTCCAGGTTGAGCGCGTTGCTGTTGCTGCGCTTCTCCAGCACGATGTTGTGGGTGCTCAGTTTGCGATAGCTCAGGTTGGTCCCCACCAACAGGCGATCGAGGGCTTTTTCCGGCGGCAACGAACCCCGTACGCCCGGCGAGGCTACGCCTTCAGCCAATTCTGCCGGCAAGCCGACCTGCCATCCCGTCACGGCGGTAAAGGCATTGAGTGCCGAGACCAGCGACTGCTGAGGGATGGCGAACGCGTAATCGCCCATGTTGCGGGTCGGTTGCTCGGCAGCGGTGGCGGCGCAGAGCTGCGCGCTGCCGGCCATCAGGATGGCGGCAGTCAGCAGCGACAGCACGCGAGAAGGTGAAGAAGGTTGGCGGGTAAGGCGAGAGGACATCGATAGCGCTCCGTGTCGCACGAATCTTTATAGGTGCTGATCCGAATCAGTAGATGCGAATCAATTGCATTGGCTATAACGAGACGTACGGGGTTTGGCTATCGAGTAAAAATAATTCTCATTTAGTTCAAAATCACCAGCGCCGGGAATTCCTGGAGCCGCGCCGAAGTGATGTGAGCCAGCGAACGGACCACGTCCAACGGCTGGTCGAGGCGGTAATTGCCGGTGACGGCGATGTCGGCCAACTGCTCGTTGTTGTTGATGATCCAGCCGGGGTAGTAACGACGCAGCTCCGCCAGCACCTGGCTCAGCGGGCAGTTTTCGAACACCAGTCGACCCTGGACCCACGCCAGGTCGGTCGCGGCATCGAGTTTGGCGGGGCGATCGAAACCGTTGGGGCCGATGCGGACGCTTTCTCCGGCGGACAAACGAATTCGCGCGTCGTCGCGGGTCGCTCGCAAGTCGACATCCCCACGCTGCACCCGAACCTGTGCCACGCCGTCCAGATAGCGCACCGCAAACGCGGTGTCCCGCACGCTGGCGGTGACCGGCCCGGCGTCGATTTCCAGCGGCTGGCCGCGATTGGCCGCCACCTCGAAAAATGCCTCGCCCTGATACAAACGGGCCACGCGCTGTTGATCGTTGATGGTGCTGGAGAACGCCGAATTGGTATTGAGCAGAACCTTCGAGCCGTCCTCCAGTTGCAGACGCTGGCGTTCACCGACCACGGTCAGGTGATCAGCCTGCAGGCGAATCGGCAGATTGCTGAAGCTGAACAAACCGAGGATCAGCACGGCGGCGGTGGCCAAGGGTTTCCAGTGCGGTCGCAGGCGCGACAGGACGGTCACTTTCGGCGGCCGGGCGGCCAGGCTTTGCGCGCATTGCACGACCTGCGGGCCCTCCCAGATCGCCTGAGCCTTGGCAAACGCCTCGGCATGCAACGGATCGGCGGCGAGCCAGTCGTGAAACTGTCGGCTCTGTTCCTCGCTCGGACTGTCCAGCACGATCAGCCAGTCCAGGGCCTGGTCCATCGCGCTTGCGGAGTCCCGCGCCGGGGAGGGCGGAAGGGAGCGGTGGGTGTCCGTCACGGTGTTTCCTCGGCAGTGTCTTGGCACCGCTGTTTTTTTAGTGAAGCTTGAAAGTGGGGCAGGGTAGCAAAGCCCGATAGTCAGTGCAGTTCATCCTCACGCATAGAGAATAAACCTACAGATTCAGTCGCCGTTTAACCGTTCGGCCACGCCGATGCAGATCGCCATGATCAATTTCAGCTCCTTTTGCACCGTGCTCAATGACACGCCAAGCTTCTCGGCGATCTCCAGATAGCTGTGCCCGTGCAGACGGCTGAGGATGAAAATCTGCTGCTGACGGGCGCTGAGTTCATTGAGGCTCACGTTCAAGCGCTCAAGCAATTGTTCGGCATGGGCGGCGTCCTCGGCACTGCTGGCGGGGGCAACGACGCTTTCCACCACGTCCAGCGGCACGTCGTCGAGCATCGTGCGGGACTGGATTCGCCGCGCACGCAAATGGTCCAGCGCCAGGTTGCGGGCGGTCTGGAAAACGAAGGGTTCAAGGTGATCGATGGCCCGCTCACTGAGCGCCCGGGTCACTCGCAGGTAGGTCTCCTGCAAGAGGTCTTCGGCGGTGCTGTGATTGTTGACCATCCGCTCCAATGTGCGCAGCAGAGAGACTCGCTGGGCGATGAAGACGTGATTGAAGCGAGATTGACTCACGGGAGGACCTGATCCATTTCGAGCGAATGATAATGCTTATCATCCGCTCGAGTGGTCAAGTATTGATTTGTGAAGCTGATTTGCGAAGGGCTAGGCACGGCCCAGCAGATAGGTCGCGTAATCGGGGATCCGATGTTCGTGCGCCTGCTCCATCATCGGGCTGCTCAGCAGGTAGTCGGCGCTGCATTCGTTGCAGGCCACCGGAATGTTCCAGACCGCCGCAACTCGCAATAACGCCTTGATGTCCGGGTCGTGCGGCTGTGGTTCAAACGGGTCCCAGAAGAACACCAGCATGTCGACCCGCTGCTCGGCGATTCGCGCACCGAGTTGCTGGTCGCCGCCCAATGGGCCGCTGATCATGCTCTCCACAGGCAAATCCAGGCGTTGTTGCAACAACAACCCGGTGGTGCCAGTGGCGACGAGTTCATGCTGTGCGAGCCTGTCTTTCTGCCGCTCGGCCCAGTCCAGCAAAAACACTTTGCAGTGGTCATGGGCGACCAAGGCAATACGCTTGCGCGCTGCCATGGTCTTTTGCGTAAAGCTGATACCGATCATCGGTGCTGCTCCTGCTTTTTCACAGCGGGTTATTCAGCGTTGCACAGCGCCAGGCAGTTATCGAGCATGCGGTTGGAGAAACCCCATTCGTTGTCGTACCAGGCCAGTACCTTGAGCAGCTTGCCGCTGGACTTGGTGTGGTTGGCGTCAAAGATCGACGACAGCGGGTTGTGGTTGAAGTCGCTGGAGACCAGCGGCAGGGTGTTGTAACCGAGAATCTTCGAGTGCTGGCTGGCTTCTTTCAGCAGCGCGTTCACTTCATCGGCCGACGCTTCGCGTTTGAGTTGCACGGTCAGGTCCACCAGCGACACGTTGATCACCGGCACGCGTACTGACATGCCGGTCAGTTTTCCCGCCAGTTCCGGCAGCACCAGACCGACCGCTTCAGCCGCGCCGGTTTTGCTCGGGATCATGTTCTGGGTGGCCGAACGCGCACGATACGGATCGACATGATAGACGTCGGTCAGGTGCTGATCGTTGGTGTAGGCGTGAATAGTGGTCATCAGACCGCTTTCGATTCCCAGCTCGCGGTGCAACACCTGGGCCACCGGGGCCAGGCAGTTGGTGGTGCACGACGCATTGGAAATGATCTGGTGCGATTGGCGCAGAATGTCGTGGTTAACGCCATACACCACGGTAGCGTCGGCGCCTTTGGCCGGGGCCGAGATGATCACTTTGCGTGCGCCGGCCGTAATATGCGCGGCGGCTTTGGCGCGGTCGGTGAACAAACCGGTGCATTCGAATACGACGTCGATCAGCTCGGCAGCCCATGGCAGTTCAGCCGGGTTACGAATGGCGCTGACAGAAATACGGTCACCGTTGACGGTCAGGCTTTCCTGATCGTGCTGGACATCGGCATCGAACGTGCCGTGAACAGTGTCGTACTTGAGCAGATGAGCGTTCATCGCGCTGTCGCCCAGGTCATTGATGGCAACGATCTGCAGATCCTGGCGATACCCTTGGGTATACAGTGCGCGCAGGACGTTACGGCCAATTCGGCCAAAACCATTGATTGCGATTCGAAGAGTCATTTAACAGGGCCGCCGTCGTTTTGTTGTTGGAATTACAAGATTATTCGCATAAAAATAGAAAACAAGCCTTTTTAATGGCAATATTTTGTTCAATCTACAACGAGTGACCTGAATCAACTGGTCCGACCGATCAAGAAAACCGTCTGTCATCCCATCGACAACGGCTCTTGTTCAGCATAGACAATCAGGTCGCCACATCCGTTAGCCTGGAGTTCTAAACATGCATCCCCGCGTCCTTGAGGTCACCGAACGGCTTATCGCCCGTAGCCGCGCCACGCGTGAGGCTTACCTTGCACTGATTCGTGGTGCTGCCAGCGACGGTCCCATGCGCGGCAAGCTGCAATGCGCCAACTTCGCCCACGGCGTAGCCGGTTGCGGCACCGACGACAAGAACAGTCTGCGGATGATGAACTCCGCGAACATTGCGATTGTTTCGTCCTATAACGACATGCTCTCGGCGCACCAGCCGTACGAAGTCTTTCCTGAACAGATCAAAAAGGCCCTGCGCGAAATCGGCTCCGTCGGTCAGTTCGCCGGCGGTACCCCGGCCATGTGCGATGGCGTGACTCAGGGCGAACCGGGCATGGAACTGAGCCTGCCGAGCCGCGAAGTGATTGCGCTGTCCACCGCCGTGGCGCTGTCCCACAACATGTTCGACGGCGCGCTGATGCTCGGCATCTGCGACAAGATCGTGCCGGGCCTGATGATGGGCGCGTTGCGTTTCGGTCATCTGCCAACGATCTTCGTGCCGGGTGGGCCGATGGTCTCGGGCATTTCCAACAAGCAGAAAGCCGACGTGCGCCAGCGCTACGCCGAAGGCAAAGCCAGTCGCGAAGAGCTGCTGGAATCGGAGATGAAGTCCTACCACAGCCCGGGCACTTGCACCTTTTACGGCACCGCCAACACCAACCAGTTGCTGATGGAAGTCATGGGCCTGCACTTGCCGGGCGCCTCGTTCGTCAACCCGAACACCCCATTGCGTGATGCCCTGACCCGCGAAGCCGCGCATCAGGTCACGCGTCTGACCAAACAGAGTGGCGACTTCATGCCGATCGGCGAAATCGTCGACGAACGTTCGCTGGTCAACTCCATCGTGGCCCTGCACGCCACCGGCGGCTCGACCAACCACACCTTGCACATGCCGGCGATCGCCATGGCGGCGGGCATTCAACTGACCTGGCAAGACATGGCCGACCTCTCCGAGGTGGTGCCGACCCTGAGCCACGTTTACCCGAACGGCAAAGCCGACATCAACCACTTCCAGGCCGCGGGCGGCATGTCGTTCCTGATTCGCGAACTGCTGGAAGCCGGCTTGCTCCACGAAAACGTCAACACGGTGCTGGGCCACGGCCTGAGCCGCTACACCATGGAACCGTTCCTCGAAAACGGCGAACTGGTCTGGCGCGAAGGCCCGATCGAAAGCCTCGACGAAACCATCCTGCGTCCAGTCGCGCGCGCGTTCTCGCCAGAGGGCGGCTTGCGAGTGATGGAAGGCAACCTCGGCCGCGGTGTGATGAAAGTCTCCGCCGTCGCGTTGGAAAACCAGGTCGTCGAAGCACCGGCCATGGTGTTCCAGGATCAGCAGGATTTGGCTGATGCGTTCAAGGCCGGTTTGCTCGAGAAGGATTTCGTCGCCGTGATGCGCTTCCAGGGCCCGCGCTCCAACGGCATGCCGGAGCTGCACAAGATGACGCCGTTCCTCGGCGTGCTACAGGATCGCGGTTTCAAAGTCGCGCTGGTCACCGACGGGCGCATGTCCGGTGCGTCGGGGAAAATCCCGGCGGCCATTCACGTCAGCCCCGAAGCGTATGTGGGCGGCGCTTTGGCGCGGGTGCAAGAGGGCGATATCATCCGCGTCGATGGCGTCAAAGGCACTCTGGAGCTTAAGGTGGACGCCGAAGAATTCGCGGCGCGCGAACCTGCCAAGGGCCTGTTGGGCAATAACATCGGCAGCGGTCGCGAGCTGTTTGGTTTCATGCGCATGGCCTTCAGCTCGGCGGAGCAGGGCGCCAGCGCCTTTACTTCTGCCCTGGAGACGCTTAATTGAAACTGGCTTTGGTCGGTGACATCGGTGGGACCAACGCACGTTTCGCGTTGTGGAAAAACCAGCAGCTGGAATCGATCCAGGTGCTGGCAACGGTCGACCACGCCAGCCCGGAAGAGGCGATTGCCCTCTACCTGAGCGGGCTTGGCCTGGCGCCGGGTTCAATCGGCTCGGTGTGCCTGTCGGTGGCCGGCCCCGTCAGCGGCGATGAATTCAAGTTCACCAATAATCACTGGCGACTCAGCCGCAAGGGGTTCTGCCAGACCTTGCAGGTGGATCAACTGCTGCTGGTCAACGACTTCTCGGCGATGGCGCTGGGCATGACCCGTTTGCAGCCGGACGAGTTTCGGGTGGTCTGCGAAGGCACGCCGGAACCGTTGCGGCCGGCAGTGGTGATCGGCCCGGGGACTGGCCTCGGTGTTGGCACGTTGCTGGATCTGGGCGAAAGTCGTTTCGCCGCGTTGCCGGGGGAGGGCGGACACGTCGATTTGCCGCTGAGCAGTCCGCGGGAAACTCAGTTGTGGCAGCACATCTTCAATGAGATCGGCCATGTCAGCGCTGAAACGGCGTTGAGCGGCAGCGGTTTGCCGCGGGTCTATCGGGCGATTTGTGCGGTGGACGGTCATGAGCCTGTGCTCGAAACACCGGAAGCGATCACGGCTGCCGGGTTGGCCGGCGATCCGATTGCCCTGGAAGTGCTCGAGCAGTTCTGCTGCTGGCTGGGTCGTGTGGCCGGCAACAACGTGCTGACCACCGGTGCGCGTGGCGGTGTGTACATCGTGGGCGGGGTGATTCCGCGGTTTGCCGATTTCTTCATCGAAAGCGGTTTCGCCCGGTGCTTCGCCGACAAGGGCTGCATGAGCGATTACTTCAAAGGCATCCCGGTGTGGCTGGTGACGGCGCCGTATTCCGGCTTGATGGGGGCAGGGGTAGCACTGGAGCAATCCAACCCAGCCTGAAATGCGATCAAAAATGTGGGAGCGAGCCTGCTCGCGATGGCGGTGTGTCAGTCAACCAATGTGTTGAATGTAAAACTGCTATCGCGAGCAGGCTCGCTCCCACAGTGGTTTTTCCACAGTTGCTTCTGCAGTGTTTGTAGATTCAGTGCTTAAGGCATAATCCGCCCAATTCAAACAACAAGGATGCCGCCCCTGTGAGCTCAGTCAACAAGTCGATTTTGTTGGTCGATGACGATCAAGAGATACGCGAGTTGCTGGACACCTACCTGACCCGCGCCGGCTTCCAGGTTCGTACCACGCCTGACGGTGCAGGCTTTCGTCAGGCGATGAACGAGGCGCCGAGCGATCTGGTGATCCTCGATGTGATGCTGCCGGACGAAGACGGCTTCAGCCTCTGCCGCTGGATCCGTCAGCACCCGCGTCAGGCGCAGGTGCCGATCATCATGCTCACCGCCAGTTCCGACGAGGCCGACCGCGTCATCGGTCTGGAATTGGGCGCCGACGATTACCTTGGCAAACCCTTCAGCCCGCGTGAATTGCAGGCGCGCATCAAAGCCTTGTTGCGTCGCGCGCAGTTCGGTCAGGAACGTTCCGGCAGTGAAGTGTTGGCCTTCGATGACTGGCGACTGGACATGGTCAGCCATCGGCTGTTCCACATCGATGGCGAAGAAGTGATTCTCTCCGGCGCCGATTTCGCGCTGCTGAAACTGTTCCTCGATCACCCTCAGGAAATTCTCGATCGCGACACCATCGGCAACGCCACCCGTGGTCGTGATTTGATGCCGCTGGATCGCATCGTCGACATGGCCGTCAGCCGTTTGCGCCAGCGCCTGCGCGACACCGAAAAACCGCCGCGGCTGATCCGTACCGTGCGCGGCAGCGGCTACCAACTGGCCGCCAATGTGGTTGCCAGCAATGGCCACTGAGTTTTTCCGCAAGCTCGCCGCACGGATTCCCGTGCCGCGTTCGCTGCTCGGGCGGATGTTGCTGCTGACGCTGTTGGCGGTGTTGTTCGCCCAGACGCTGTCGAGCGTGATCTGGGTCTCGCAACTGCGCGCCACCCAACTTGAAGGCCTGGTCACCAGCGCCCGAAGCCTCGCTCATTCGATGACCGCCAGCGTCAGTTACTTCCGCTCTCTGCCGGTCGCGTTTCGGCCATTGGTACTCGACCAGTTGCGCAGCATGGGCGGCACCCGTTTTGTGGTGACGCTCAACGACAAACCCTTGGGCATGGAAGTGCTGCCGATCACCCCGCGCAAGGAAGCCGTGCTCAAAGCGGTGGACGAAGTGCTGCGCCAGTCACTGGGTCAGGACATTGATATCTCGGTGACGTTCGTCAGCCCCGAAGACCTGCGGATCTTCAATGGCGGCCTGAAACTCGATGAATTGCCGCGCTCCTGGGCGCATTACGCGCTGACCCTGGAGCCGGTGAACCCGCCGGTATTGGTCACGCAAATCCAGATGGCACCGGGCGAGTGGCTGTACATCGCCTCACTGTTGCCCGAGCCCTACACCAGTCTTGAAGAACAAGGCCTGCCGGCGCAGCAGGTCTGGTTCATCGTGCTCACCAGCGGCTTTTTGCTGTTGTTCATTGGCCTGCTGGTGCACTGGCAGAGCCGGCCGCTCAAGCGTTTGGCGCGGGCAGCACGGGACATGTCCCTCGGCGCGGAAGTCGAGCCAGTGGCGGAGGGCGGCGGCAGTGAAGTGGTCGAAGTCGGCCGCGCCTTCAATGCGATGCGCGAACGCATCAGCCGTTACCTGACCGAGCGCAGCCAGTTGTTCAGCGCAATTTCCCATGACTTGCGCACGCCGATTACCCGCTTGCGGTTGCGGGTTGAATTGCTCGAGGACGAAACGCTGCAAGCCAAGTTCGGCCGTGATCTGGATGAGCTGGAGCTGCTGGTCAAAGGCGCGCTGCAATGCGTGAAAGACACCGACATCCACGAAAACATCGAACCGGTGGACCTCAATCACGTGCTTGATTGTCTGGTGGAACCGTATCTGGCGCCCAACGGTAACGGTCGCGTTACTCAGCAAGGGCGTGCGCTGGCGGCGTATCCGGGGAAGCCGCTGGCGCTCAAGCGTTGCATCGGCAACCTGATCGACAATGCCTTGAAGTATGGGCAGAAAGCGCATTTGCACATTGATGACGACCAGAGTGCGTTCATCCTGCATGTGGACGATGAAGGGCCAGGTGTGCCGGAACAGCGGATGGAGCAGGTGTTCGAGCCGCACTTCCGCCTTGCCGGGCAGCAGCAGGGTTATGGATTGGGGTTGGGGATTGCGCGAAATATTGCGCATAGCCATGGGGGGGAAGTGAGCCTGCAAAACCTGCGTGAAGGCGGGTTAAGGGTGACGTTGCATTTGCCTCGTTCGGTGGATTGAGTTTCTTCCTTTAGATCCACCCCTCACCCTAACCCTCTCCCCAGGGGGTAGAGGGGACTGATCGTGTGGGCTATTTGATCTACATCGACCTGAAATTCCGAGTCGAACTCAGGTTTGAAGAACATGAAGATCGGCTCCCTTTCCCCCTCTCCCCCATGGGGAGAGGGCTGGGGTGAGGGGTGGCTTTTGAGCCCGACACAAACCCTAAATCATTTGTCACAATCCAGTGACATAACTCGCCCCCTTCGTTACAAGCCCACCACCGCCCGTTGTTTAGACTGCCCCCAGTCATAACAACAAAAAAGGCACCCCATGGACACCTTCCAACCCGCGTTCAGCAGTTGGCTGAACGCCCCCGGCCATCAGCAATGGCTCGCCGCCGAAGGCCTGCGCCTGCTGGCGTTTGCCAAGGCTTCAAAGCTTCCCGAAGGTTTCGGCAATCTTGATGGAAAGGGCTGCCTCCCGGCCAATGCCCACGCCGAAACCATGAACACCGCGCGCATGACCCACAGCTTCGCCATGGCTCACATTCAGGGCCTGCCGGGTTTCGCCGAGCTGGTGGATCACGGCATCAAAGCCCTCAGCGGCCCATTGCGTGACGCCGAACACGGTGGCTGGTTCGCTGTCCCCGAGCATCGCGACGGCAACACTGACAAAGCCGCTTACCTGCACGCCTTCGTTGCCTTGGCCGCCAGTTCTGCGGTCGTCGCTCAGCGTCCCGGCGCGCAGGCCTTGCTCGACGATGCCATCGACATCATCGACACGCACTTCTGGAGCGAGGAGGAGGGCGCGATGCGCGAGTCCTTCAACCGCGACTGGAGTGAGGAGGAAAGTTATCGCGGCGCCAACAGCAACATGCACGCCACCGAAGCCTTTCTCGCGTTGGCCGATGTCACCGACGACAACCGCTGGCTGTGCCGCGCCCAGCGCATCGTCGAGCGCGTCATCCACGGTCACGCGGCCGCTAACGATTACCTGGTGGTCGAGCATTTCGACCGCGACTGGCAGCCGCTTCGCGACTACAACCACGACAACCCGGCCGATGGTTTCCGCCCCTTCGGCACCACGCCGGGTCACGGTTTCGAATGGGCCCGGTTGATGCTGCATCTCGAAGCGGCGCGGGTTAAGGCCGGGATGCTCACGCCGGGCTGGCTCGCCACCGACGCGCAGAAACTCTTCGACCACAACTGCCGTCACGGCTGGGATGTCGACGGGGCGCCGGGGATTGTTTACACCCTCGACTGGGACAATCGCGCCGTGGTTCGCCATCGTCTGCACTGGACCCATTGCGAAGCCAGCGCCGCCGCCAGTGCGCTGCTTAAACGCACAGGCGATGCGCAATACGAAAGCTGGTACCGACTTTTTTGGGAATTCTGCGACAGCCATTTCATTGACCGCGAAAGCGGCAGCTGGCATCACGAACTTGATCCGCAAAACCGTCCAAGCGCCGATATCTGGGCTGGTAAGCCTGATCTTTATCACGCCTGGCAAGCCGTATTGATCCCGCGATTGCCTCTGGCGCCGAGTATGGCGACTGCCCTGGCACAGTTATCCCAGAGCGCTCCTGTGTAACCATGTGGTGACATTCAAACGTCCCTTCGTTACCTGCGAAGGGATCACTCCTGTTTAGAATCCTATGCAGCGCAAGCACCAGACTTGCATGCATAACAACAAGAAAGGTACTACTAGATGAATGCGATTTCTCGCCTCGCTACTGTCATTTCTCTCGCTTCACTGCTTCCCCTGTCTGCATTCCCGCTGAGTACGCTTGCTGCCGATTCCAAAGGTTCGGTGGAAGTCGTTCACTGGTGGACCTCTGGTGGTGAAAAGGCCGCGGTCGATGTCCTGAAGGCTCAAGTCGAAAAAGACGGCTTCACCTGGAAGGACGGCGCAGTCGCCGGTGGCGGCGGTTCCACTGCCATGACCGTACTCAAAAGCCGCGCCGTCGCCGGTAACCCGCCGGGCGTTGCACAGATCAAAGGTCCGGACATCCAGGAGTGGGGCAGCACTGGCCTGCTCAGCACCGATACCCTGAAAGACGTTTCCAAATCCGAAGGCTGGGATGGCCTGCTGTCGAAGAAAGTCTCCGACACCGTCAAATACGAAGGTGACTACGTCGCCGTGCCGGTGAACATTCACCGCGTCAACTGGCTGTGGATCAACCCGGAAGTCTTCAAGAAAGCCGGGATCGAAAAAGCCCCGACCACCCTCGCCGAATTCTATGCCGCAGGCGACAAGCTGAAAGCCGCCGGTTTCATCGCGCTCGCCCACGGTGGCCAGCCTTGGCAGGACAGCACCGTGTTTGAAGACGTGGTGCTCTCGGTCATGGGCGCGGACGGTTACAAGAAAGCCCTGGTAGACCTGGATCAGAAAACCCTCTCGGGTGCCGAGATGACCAAGTCGTTCACCGAGCTGAAAAAACTCACCGGCTACATGGACCCTAACCGCGCCGGTCGTGACTGGAACATCGCGGCCGCCGACGTCATCAGCGGCAAGGCCGGTATGCAGATGATGGGCGACTGGGCCAAGAGCGAATGGACCGCTGCCAAGAAAGTAGCGGGCAAGGACTACCAATGCGTGCCATTCCCGGGCACCGAAAAAGCCTTCACCTACAACATCGATTCCCTGGCCGTGTTCAAGCTCAAGGCTGATCGCAAAGGTGACATCGCCGCTCAGCAGGACCTGGCCAAGGTCGCCCTGGGTAAAGACTTCCAGAAAGTCTTCAGCATCAACAAAGGCTCGATCCCGGTGCGTACCGACATGCTTAACGACATGAGCGGTCTGGGCTTCGATTCCTGCGCTCAAGCGGCTGCCAAGGATTTCCTTGCAGACGAGAAGACTGGCGGCCTGCAACCGAGCATGGCGCACAACATGGCCACTTCCCTGGCCGTGCAGGGCGCGATCTTCGATGTGGTGACCAATTTCATGAACGACAAGGATGCTGACCCGGCCAAGGCCAGCGCCCAACTGGCATCGGCCGTCAAAGCCGCCCAGTAATCCCTGCGGCATTTACCTGAGTGAGTTCCCCCTGTGGGAGCGAGCTTGCTCGCGATAGCTGGCTGACATTCAAAAGAGATGTCGACTGTTACACCGCTATCGCGAGCAAGCTCGCTCCCACAAGGGATCACCCTCTGATCCTCACTTCTTCACCTGGATTATCCCGATGAGCTCTGTGGCGGTTTTCAGCAAAGCCTCACCGTTCGACGCACTGCAGCGCTGGCTCCCCAAACTGGTTTTGGCGCCAAGCATGCTGATCGTCCTGGTTGGTTTTTACGGTTACATCATCTGGACATTCGTTCTGTCCTTCACCAATTCCAGCTTCATGCCGAGCTACAAATGGGTCGGCCTGCAGCAATACATCCGCCTGATGGACAACGATCGCTGGTGGGTCGCGAGCAAAAACCTCGCGGTCTTCGGCGGCATGTTTATCGGCATCAGCCTGGTGCTGGGGGTGTTCCTGGCGGTGTTACTGGATCAGCGCATTCGCAAGGAAGGCTTCATCCGCACCGTTTACCTGTACCCGATGGCGCTCTCGATGATTGTCACCGGTACCGCGTGGAAATGGCTGCTCAACCCAGGCCTGGGCCTGGACAAAATGCTGCGTGACTGGGGCTGGGAAGGCTTCCGTCTCGACTGGCTGGTGGATCAGGATCGCGTGGTGTATTGCCTGGTGATCGCCGCCGTGTGGCAAGCCTCCGGGTTTGTAATGGCAATGTTCCTGGCCGGCCTGCGTGGTGTCGATCAATCGATCATCCGTGCCGCGCAAGTCGACGGTGCGAGCCTGCCGACCATCTACCTGAAGATCGTATTGCCGAGCCTGCGCCCGGTGTTCTTCAGCGCCTTCATGATCCTCGCGCACATCGCGATCAAGAGTTTCGACCTGGTGGCGGCAATGACCGCTGGCGGCCCGGGCTACTCGTCCGACCTGCCCGCGATGTTCATGTATTCCTTCACCTTCAGCCGTGGCCAGATGGGCATTGGTTCGGCGAGCGCCATGATGATGCTCGGCGCGATCCTGGCGATTCTGGTGCCGTACCTGTACTCCGAATTGCGAGGCAAACGCCATGAGTAATCAACTTGGCAAACCGGGCATCAGCTTCAGCCGCATCGCAATCTACGCAACGTTGTTGCTGGCCGCCGCGATCTATTTGATCCCGCTGGTGGTGATGCTGCTGACCAGTTTCAAATCCCCGGAAGACATCCGCACCGGCAACCTGCTGAGCTGGCCGCAAGTGATTGACGGCATCGGCTGGATCAAGGCTTGGGACGTCGTCGGGGGCTACTTCTGGAACTCGGTGAAAATCACCGTGCCGGCGGTTCTGATCTCCACGTTCATCGGAGCCATGAACGGTTACGTGCTGTCGATGTGGCGCTTCCGGGGTTCGCAACTGTTCTTCGGTCTGCTGCTGTTCGGCTGCTTCCTGCCGTTCCAGACCGTGCTGCTGCCAGCCTCGTTCACCGTCGGCAAACTCGGTCTGGCCAACACCACCACCGGTTTGGTGTTGGTGCACATCGTCTACGGCCTGGCGTTCACCACGTTGTTCTTCCGCAACTACTACGTGAGTATTCCGGATGCGCTGGTCAAGGCTGCACGCCTTGATGGCGCGGGCTTCTTCACAATTTTCTGGAAGATCCTGCTGCCGATGTCGATCCCGATCGTGATGGTCTGCCTGATCTGGCAGTTCACCCAGATCTGGAATGACTTCCTGTTCGGCGTGGTCTTCGCCAGTGGCGATGCCCAGCCGATTACCGTGGCCCTGAACAACCTGGTCAACACCAGCACCGGGGCCAAGGAATACAACGTTGATATGGCCGCCGCGATGATCGCCGGGCTGCCGACACTGCTGGTCTACATATTCGCTGGCAAGTATTTCCTGCGTGGGCTGACGTCCGGCGCGGTCAAGGGGTAGAACAATGGCAACTCTCGAATTACGCAACGTCAACAAGACCTACGGCGCCGGTTTGCCGGACACCCTGAAAAACATCGAACTGAAGATCGATGACGGTGAGTTCCTGATTCTGGTCGGCCCGTCGGGCTGCGGTAAATCCACGCTGATGAATTGCATCGCCGGTCTGGAAAACATCAGCGGCGGCGCGATCCTGGTGGACGACGCCGACATCAGCGGCATGAGCCCGAAAGATCGCGACATCGCCATGGTGTTCCAGTCCTACGCGCTGTACCCGACGATGAGCGTGCGCGACAACATCGCGTTCGGTCTGAAGATTCGCAAAATGCCCGCCGCCGAAATCGACGAAGAAGTCGCTCGCGTGGCCAAGCTGTTGCAGATCGAACATTTGCTCGCCCGTAAACCCGGCCAGCTCTCCGGTGGCCAGCAACAGCGCGTGGCGATGGGCCGTGCCCTGGCGCGGCGGCCGAAGATTTACCTGTTCGACGAACCGCTGTCCAACCTCGACGCCAAGCTGCGCGTCGAGATGCGCACCGAAATGAAACTGATGCACCAGCGCCTGAAAACCACCACGGTCTACGTGACCCACGACCAGATCGAAGCCATGACCCTGGGCGACAAAGTGGCGGTGATGAAGGACGGGATCATTCAGCAATTCGGTACGCCGAAAGACATCTACAACAACCCGGCCAACCTGTTCGTGGCGAGCTTCATCGGTTCGCCGCCGATGAACTTCATCCCCCTGCGTTTGCAGCGCAAGGACGGTCGTCTGGTGGCGCTGCTCGACAGCGGTCAGGCGCGCTGCGAATTGCCATTGGGCATGCAGGATGCCGGTCTTGAAGACCGCGAAGTGATCCTCGGCATGCGCCCTGAGCAGATCGTTTTGGCGGGCAGCGAGCCGAATGGTTTGCCGATCATTCGCGCCGAAGTCCAGGTCACCGAGCCGACCGGTCCCGACACCCTGGTGTTCGTCAATCTCAACGAAACCAAAGTCTGCTGCCGTCTGGCGCCGGACGTTGCACCGGCCGTGGGCGAGACCCTGACCCTGCAATTCGATCCATCGAAAGTGCTGCTGTTCGATGCCAAGACCGGGGAGCGCCTGGGGGTGGCCGGTCAGCCTAAAACCGAGACTCACAGTGCCAATGTGGCGCAGTTCAAAGGCCGCTGAAGATCAAAAATGTGGGAGCAGGCTCGCTCCCACAGGGGATGTCACCGCGTTAAATAAAAACAGTTAATAACAATAAAACGAGGATGTAGGGATGAAGAAGAAGAACAACGCTCAGCTTATCTGCCAGTTGTCAGCCATTGCGGCAATGATGTTGGCCGGTAGCGTGCACGCGGCTGACGCGTTCAGCGCTGATTCCGAATGGATGACCGGTGATTGGGGTGGCGAGCGGACCAAGCTGATCGAGCAGGGTATCGACATCAAGATGGACTACGTCGGTGAAGTGGGTGGCAACCTCCACGGCGGGTTTAATGATGACAAGACCGCGCGTTACGCGGACCAGTTTGGCCTGGGCGTGGCACTGGACCTGCAAAAGCTGTGGGGCTGGGATAACACCCAGGCCAAGATCCAGCTCACCAACCGTAACGGTCAGAACATCTCCAATGACCGTGTCGGCGACCCGCGTGCCGGCACCTTGAGTTCGTCCCAGGAAGTCTACGGCCGTGGCCATATGGTCCGTCTGACCCAATTGTGGATCAAGCACCAGTTCCTCGACGGTAAACTGGACGTCAAAGCCGGTTACTTCGGCGAAGGCGAGGACTTCAACACCTTCCCGTGCGAGTTCCAGAACCTGGCGTTCTGCGGTTCCCAAGCGGGTAACTGGGCCACCAACATCTGGTACAACTGGCCGGTCATGCAGGCTGCGGTCCGCGTGAAGTACAACATCTCGCCTGAGTTCTATGCGCAGATCGGCGCGTACAACCAGAACACGTCGCAACTGGAGCACGGTAACGGCTTCAAGCTCAGCGGCAGTGGTACCAACGGCACCGTCCTGCCGGTCGAACTGGTCTGGTTGCCGAACCCTAATAACCTGCCGGGCGAATACCGTGTCGGTTACTACAAAAGCACGGCCAACGCCGATGACGTCCGCAAGGATGCCGACGGCAATGATGCAGCCACCAGCGGTAACGCCTATCGCAGCCACGATAGCAAACACGGTTACTGGTTCGTTGCGCAGCAACAACTCACCAGCCACAACGGTGACGCGTCCCGCGGTCTGAACGTTGCAGCCAACGCCACTTTCCACGACAAGGACACCAACTTCGTCGACAACTACCAGTCGCTGATGTTTGTGTACAAGGGGCCGTTCGACGCACGTCCAAAAGATGACGTCGGGATCGGTTTCGCCCGTATCCATGTCAACGATGACGTGAAGAAAAACGCCGAGCTGGTCAACGCCGCCAATGGTGTTACCGAGTACGAGGATCCACTGTTCTCGCCGCTGCGTAGCACCGAGTACAACTACGAGATCAACTACGGCTTCCACGTTACCAACTGGCTGACCGTGCGTCCTAACCTGCAATACATCACTCACCCAGGTGGTGTTGATGAAGTCGACAACGCGCTGGTCGCCGGCCTGAAAATTCAGTCGGTGTTCTAACGCTGTTGCGATAAGCTCCTCTCCATGTGCGCATTTTTGCGGACAGCCTTGGCTGTCCGCTTTTTTTTGGGGGCTGCACACCCCGGGTGATTTTCAGGACCGTGGCACATGCATGAGCATCCGCTACAACGCTTCTTCAAATCCTTGCGCGAACGTCCGGTGTTTGCGTGGGAGCGCTATCAGAAGCGCGACGTGCTGGTGATCGACCATCCGCTGTGTCAGGCGGTGTTCAGTCGGCAGGGTGCGCAGTTGCTGCACTTCCAGCCAAAGGGGCAGAAACCCTGGCTCTGGTGCGCGGCGAAGTGGCCGCAGGTCGGAGCGATTCGCGGTGGCGTTCCGGTGTGCTGGCCGTGGTATGGCCGTCATCCGAGCGAAAACGCCTGGCCGTCCCATGGTTGGGCACGGCTGATCGACTGGAAGCTGCTGGACAGCAGCACTGATGACGATGGCGTGCGCTTGCACTGGCAACTTCAGTTGTGCGACTGGCAAGTGGACCTGCATGCGCACTTGGGCGAACGCATGGATTTGCGCCTGAGTACCGAGCATCAGGACAGCCTGCCGTGCCAATTGAGTCAGGCGTTGCATGCGTATTGGCGTATTGGTGACGTCGGCGAGGTAGCGCTGTCTGGTCTCGACGGGGCGCAGGGTTACGACCAGTTGAACCGTCAGATTTGTCATCAGGAAGGCGAGTTGCGGGTAGAAGGTGGCTGTCAGCGGGTGTTCCAGCATGATGGCGAATTACAGCTCAAGGACCACGCCTGGCAGCGCGAGTTGTGCATCGATACCGGTGACCATGCGGACACGGTGGTTTGGCATCCGGGCTCACGGCCGTTGCTGGGGGTGAGCTGGAACGAGATTTCGGAGTTTGTGTGTGTGGAAGCCGCGAGTGGCGGGACCGATAGCCTGAGCCTGGCACCGGGGGAGAGGGCGCATTTGAGTTTGCAGGCGCGGGTTGGGGCGTAAGATCAAAAGATCGCAGCCTCGCTTCGCTCGACAGCTCCTACAAGGGATCGTGTAAACCTGTAGGAGCTGTCGAGCGAAGCGAGGCTGCGATCTTTTTAATTAAACTCATCCCCAATCGGATACCGACTGGCATTCAGACTTTCCTTGATCTTGCGCAAATGCGGCTGGAAATCCACGCCTCGGCGCAAGGTCATGCCAGTGGCGAGCACGTCCAGCACGGTCAGCTGAATGATCCGCGACGTCATCGGCATATAGATGTCGGTGTCTTCCGGCAGCGGAATGTTCAGGCTCAACGTGCTGGCCTTGGCCAGTGGCGAACCCTCGGCCGTCAGGCCCAGTACCGAAGCGCCGTTTTCCCGGGCAATACGCGCCACTTCCACCAGTTCGCGGGTACGGCCGGTGTAGGAAATGATCACGAACAACTCGCCGGTGTGCGCCACCGACGCAATCATGCGCTGCATCAGCACGTCCGCGTGGGCGGTGACCGCCAGGTTGAAGCGGAAGAACTTGTGCTGCGCATCCAGCGCCACCGGGGCCGAGGCGCCGAGGCCGAAGAAGTGGATCTGCCGGGCCTGGATCAACAGGTCGACGGCGCGGCTGATCAGGTTCGGGTCAAGCGCCTGTAAAGCACTGTCCAAAGAGGCGATGGCGCTGCCGAAAATCTTTTTGGTATAGGCTTCCGGATTGTCGTCAGCCTCGACCGCACGGCTGACATACGCCGCGCCGCTGGCCAGGCTCTGGGCCAATTGAAGCTTGAGTTCCGGGTAGCCGCTGACGCCGAACGAACGGCAGAAACGGTTGACCGTCGGCTCGCTGACCTTTGAGGCCTGGGCGAGGGCGGCGATGCTGAACCGGGTGGCCTGCTCTGGGTTGAGCAGGATTACTTCGGCGACTTTGCGTTCCGCCTTGTTCAGGTCTTCAAGGCGATTCTGGATCTGTTCCAGTAAATTTCGCACGCGGTCCATATATGTTCCTTAGCTCCGCAAACATGAGAGCAATGCAAATAAGGGCCCCGGCTATGCAAATTGGGACTTTGATCGGGCCCGTAACGGTGGCCTATCCTACTGATGGCTCCGACCGTCCACCACTCGGAATCTGTATTTTGCGAAAATGTTGTGGTTATTACTACATTTTCCCTTGAGTGATGCCTTGAAAAAAGGTATTTGTAGCTTAACTTGATAAAAGAACAAACATCATGCCTTCGATTACGGTTGAACCGTGCACCTTTGCCTTGTTCGGCGCCCTCGGCGATCTGGCCCTGCGCAAGCTGTTTCCTGCCCTTTATCAGCTCGATGGCGCAGGCCTCTTGCACGAGGACACGCGAATTATCGCGCTGGCCCGTGAGCCTGGCAGCGAGCAGCAGCATTTGGCGTTTATCGCCTCCGAGCTGCGCCGCTACGTCGTCGCCAAAGAGCTGGACGAAGCCGTGGTCGAACGCTTCCTGGCCCGCCTGAGTTACCTGCACGTCGACTTCCTCAAGGCTGACGATTACGTCGCCCTGGCCGAAATAGCCGGCAGCGCCCAGCGGGTGATTGCCTACTTCGCGACACCGGCCGCCGTTTACGGCGCGATCTGCGAGAACCTGTCGAAGGTCGGCCTGACCGAAAACACTCGCGTTGTGCTGGAAAAACCCATTGGTTCGGACCTGGAATCCTCGCGCAAGGTGAACGACGCCGTGGCGCAGTTCTTCCCGGAGAACCGCACCTACCGCATCGACCACTACCTGGGCAAAGAAACCGTCCAGAACCTGATCGCCCTGCGTTTCGCCAACAGCCTGTTCGAAACCCAGTGGAACCAGAATTATATCTCCCACGTGGAAATCACCGTGGCCGAGAAAGTCGGGATCGAAGGTCGCTGGGGTTACTTCGACAAGGCCGGACAGCTGCGGGACATGATCCAGAATCACCTGCTGCAACTGCTTTGCCTGATCGCCATGGACCCGCCGGCCGACCTGTCCGCCGACAGCATCCGTGACGAGAAAGTCAAAGTGCTCAAGGCGCTGGCGCCGATCAGCCCGGAAGGCCTGACCACTCAGGTCGTGCGCGGTCAGTACATCGCCGGTTACAGCGAAGGCAAATCGGTTCCCGGTTACCTGGAAGAGCCGAACTCCAATACCCAGAGCGACACCGAAACCTTCGTTGCGCTGCGTGCCGATATCCGCAACTGGCGTTGGGCCGGCGTGCCGTTTTACCTGCGTACCGGCAAGCGCATGCCGCAGAAGCTGTCGCAGATCGTCATCCACTTCAAGGAACCGTCCCACTACATCTTCGCCCCCGAGCAGCGCCTGCAGATCAGCAACAAGCTGATTATCCGCCTGCAACCGGACGAAGGCATTTCCTTGCGCGTGATGACCAAAGAACAAGGCCTGGACAAGGGCATGCAGCTGCGCAGCGGTCCGTTGCAGCTGAATTTTTCCGACACTTATCGCAGCGCACGGATTCCCGATGCCTACGAGCGGTTGTTGCTGGAAGTGATGCGCGGCAATCAGAACCTGTTTGTCCGTAAAGATGAAATCGAAGCCGCGTGGAAGTGGTGTGACCAGTTGATCGCCGGGTGGAAAAAATCCGGTGATGCGCCCAAGCCGTACGCGGCCGGGTCCTGGGGGCCGATGAGCTCCATTGCATTGATCACGCGGGATGGGAGGTCGTGGTATGGCGATATCTGAATTGAAACTGCCTCAGGGCGTCAGCGCCCATGCGTTCAAAAGCCCGGTGCTGCTGGCCGAAGGCCTGGCGCTGAATGTGGCCAAGCAACTGAGTGACGCAATCGACACGCGCGGCACCGCGACCCTGGTGGTGTCCGGTGGACGCAGCCCGGTGGCGTTTTTCCAGCACCTGGCCAAGCAGACGCTGGACTGGTCCAAGGTTGTCGTCACCCTGGCCGACGAGCGCTGGGTGCCGGTTGAACACGCCGACAGCAATGCCGGTCTGCTCAAGCGTTACCTGTTGCAAGGCCCGGCGGCCAAGGCTCAGTTCCTGAGTCTGTACAGCGCCACGGCCAACCTTGAACTGGCGGCCGAGCAGGCGGATCGCTTGCTCGCGGAATTGCCGCCGATCGACGTGCTGATACTCGGCATGGGCGACGACGGTCACACCGCCTCGCTGTTCCCCAACAGCCCGAACCTGGCCGATGCCTTGAAAGCCGACGGCACACGTCGTTGCTACCCGATGCTGGCGCCGACCGTGCCGCATCAGCGCCTGACCATGAGCCGCGCGCTTCTGGCCTCGGCCAAGACCACCGTTCTATCGATTTCCGGTCAGTCCAAGCTGACCACCCTGAGTGCCGCATTGGCCGGTGATGATGTCGCCGCCATGCCGATTCGCGCGTTTCTGCAACCTACGTTAGAGATTTACTGGTGCCCATGAACCAAGGATCAGCCGCTATGACAACCCCATCCCCGACCGTTTCCATGGCGGACAAAGTTGCCCTGATCGACAGCCTCTGCGCCAAGGCGCGGATCCTGCCGGTGATCACCATCGCTCGCGAGCAGGACATCCTGCCGCTGGCCGACGCCCTCGCGGCCGGTGGCCTGACAGCCCTGGAAGTGACCTTGCGTTCACAGTTTGGCCTCAAGGCTATCCAGATTCTGCGCGAGCAGCGTCCGGAGCTGGTGACCGGTGCCGGCACTGTGCTGGATCGCAATATGCTGGCGGCTGCCGAAGCGGCCGGTTCGCAGTTCATCGTCACGCCGGGCATCACCCGTGACCTGCTCGAAGCCAGCGTCAACAGCCCGATTCCGCTGTTGCCAGGCATCAGCAACGCCTCCGGCATCATGGAAGGCTATGGCCTGGGTTATCGCCGCTTCAAGCTGTTCCCGGCGGAAGTCAGCGGCGGCGTTGCGGCCATCAAGGCCCTCGGCGGCCCGTTCGGCGAAGTGAAATTCTGCCCGACTGGCGGCGTCAGCCCGGCCAACATCAAAAGCTACATGGCGTTGAAAAACGTGATGTGCGTGGGCGGTAGCTGGATGCTTGATCCCGAGTGGATCAAGAACGGCGACTGGGCCCGCATTCAGGAATGCACCGCCGAGGCACTGGCGCTGCTGGACTGATCGGCTTTTACCAAACACTTCGTTGTGTGTTCTACGGCTTTACGGTGCGCTTGGTCGGTGCACCGTTTTTTTTTGCCCGATGAAAACCATGCGGTGCGATAAATAATTACCGCACATAGGGTTTCGTTCCGCCCTAACCTGCGTTCATCTTATGGAAGAGAGAACGTCATGGAAGACAACACTCCGGTTTCACCCTCACCAGCGGTTTACCTGCTTTCACCCGAACAGATCGCCGGTCCTTATTTTCGAAATCCGAAATTGATCAGACGAAACATCAGCGAAGGGATGGATGGCATCCCCTTGGTGCTGAGGCTGACGATTGTCGATGCCATGACCGGTCAACCGGTGACTGACGCGTTGGTGGATATCTGGCATTGCAATGCACGCGGGGCGTATTCGGGTTGGAGCAAGGTCAATCCGGACAAGGAAGTCGACGTCGATGACATCGGTTCGATCCCGCGCACTGACGACGACACTTACCTGCGTGGCGGGCAATTTACGGACAAGAACGGCATCGTGCGGTTTACCACGATCTATCCGGGGTTCTACGCCGGTCGTGCCCTGCACATTCACGTCGTCGTACGCATTGCAGCAGGCAATAACTATCTGGAAGAACGGCATGTTGCCTGGGTCGGTCAGCTCTACTTTCCCGAGGTGGCCTCGCGCTCGGTACTCAACGCCAGGGAGTACCAGGGGCGGGCCGTTTCGCCGCTGACCAACGATCAAGACTTTTTCTATGAAAACATGGGCGGCGAAGCTTCGACCTTGAACGTTCACACCCTGAGTCGCGACTCGAATAAAGACGGCTACTTCGGGCACACGACCATCGGCATCAACACATTCGCGATATCGACGCAGATCAAGCCCGAGGACTTCGACAAATACACGGTGTGACGTCAGCGCAGTTCGGTCAACGCCCGGGCCAGCACATCCATATCTGCAGCCGTGGTGGTGAGCCCCGGCGTTATGCGAATGCACGGACCACTCGCGGCACCACTGCGCGCCACCGTAAACAGGTTGTAGTCCTTGAGCAGCCGCTCGACCATCGCCTGTTGATCGGCATGCCGGGTAAAGCGCATCGAAGTGATGCCGCAATACAGTCGCGGGTCGTCCGGGGTCATGACGTCGATCCCCGGCAACTCGCGTACCGCGTTCACCCAGCGGTTGCGCAGGTAATTGAGCCGAGCGCCCTTGGCGGCGGAACCGCCCATGGCCCGATGTTCCTCGAACACCAGCGGCAGGGTCAGTAGCGCCGGGATGTTGGGCGTGCTGTACGGCGTGCGGGCGCGAATGTCGGTGACCGGGAAATGCATCTCGCCCATGTCCGGGTCGATGTCGGCCAGGCGCTCGGGGGCGATGTACATGAAGCCTAGAGTCAGCGGTGCACCGATCCATTTGTGCAGGTTGTAGCCAGCAAAGGCGATGCCCAGTTTATCGAGATCGAACTCGAGCTGGCCGAGCGCATGGGCGCCGTCGAGGATCACGTCGATGCCATGTTCCCTTGCGGCTGCGGCAATGGCCTGCACCGGCATCACCAGCCCGGAGCGATGAGTGACGTGGGTCAGGGCCATCAGTTTGAGTCGCGGATAACGCACGAAAGCTTCGCGATAAGTAGCCAGCAAACTGTCGAAACTGGCGGGGTGCGAGTGTTCGATCTCGATCACTTCGACACCGCGATGACGTGCCAGCCAGCGCATGGCGCCTTTGACCGTGTCGTATTCCAGATCACAGATCAGCACCTGATCGCCCGGTATCAGGCGGTTGTAGTTGCGGATCAGCGATTGCAGACCGTCCGAAGCGTTGCGGGTGAGGGCGACAGTGTCGGCGGGTACGCCCACCAGCTCGGCGAGCTGTTTGCGAATCTCCAGGCTTTCGCCCTGTTCGAAGCGTTGTCGCACGTGCACCGAGTTGCTGCGATTGATCAGTTCGATGTTGCGCTGATACTCCTCGACCACCGTGCGCGACATACGCCCGAAGTACCCGTTTTCGAGGTTGACCGGGCCGGGTTCAACCGCGTATCGGTCGGCAAAGGTTCGCCAGAAAGCTTCATCACGGGCGCGGCGGGTGTTATCGGGCATGGGCTACTCAATCAGGGGCCAGGTATGGGTGTCGGGTCAATGGCGGGGGGCGGGTTTGCCATGTTTGGCGCGTAGCGGTTCGAGCAGCTCCGACAGGCCGTTGTGATCGATTTCCTGCATCAAGGCCAGCAAGCCGCCGAGTTCGCCATGGGGGAAGCCTTCCCGAGCGAACCAGTTCAGGTATTGGCCGGGGAGGTCGGCAATGATTCGGCCCTTGTACTTGCCAAAGGGCATTTCACGGGTAATCAACAGTTCGAGCTTTTCAGGGTTCATCAATCAGTCGTCTTGATTCAAACAGTCTGGAAAATACAGGCATTCTGCATGCAGGCCAAATGACAGATCATGCAAAAAAAGCGGATACAGATTTCGCGTTAAACGATAAGTTATTGAAATATAAGTAGTAAGCAGTCAGTTCAAAGCTGGCATGCAGGGTGCAACACCTATTGCATCTTTCATTGACCCGCGAGGAATTGAAAATGACTGACATGAATAAAGAAGCCATCTCTGTACTCAACGACCTGATTGAAACCAGTAAAGACGGTCAGGAAGGGTTCAAGACTTGCGCTGAAGACATCAAACACCCTGAACTCAAAACCCTGTTCGTGCAACGCTCGGCGGACTGCGCTACTGCGGCTTCCGAACTGCAAGCGCAGGTGCGTTCGCTAGGCGGCGATCCGGAAACGTCCACCAGTGTCAGCGGTGACCTGCACCGTCGCTGGGTCGACGTGAAATCGATGTTCACCGGCAAGGATGAAGAAGCCGTGCTGAATGAAGCCGAACGGGGTGAAGACCATGCACTGAAGGCTTACAAAGAAGCCATCGAAAAAATCAACAAACACAACCTGGTGGGCATTCGTGACCTGGTTGAGCGTCAGTACCACGGCGTGCAACGTAATCACGATCAGGTAAAAGCCCTGCGTAACCAGGCGCGCGCACGCTCGTAAGCGTTCGTTGTCTGTCAAAAACGCCAGCCAGTCTGGCGTTTTTTTGTGTCCGGGAATTAGCACTGGACGGATGTTAGTTAGCTAGCTAATAATTTGTTTATCAAGTGACTGAACCGATCCCGACTATCGTTAAATCGCCTTTCCAAGAGTCCTTTACGTGCCTATCACCTTGCAGGCTTTATTTGCGCCTGACCGCCGCGCCTTGCAGTTCGCGATCAAGACCTTGATCGGCGGCGGCCTGGCGCTGTGGCTGGCATTGCGCTGGGGCCTGGAGCAACCGGCCTGGGCGTTGATGACCGCGTTCATCGTCGCCCAGCCCTTGTCGGGGATGGTGGTGCAGAAGGGCTTGGCGCGGCTGTTGGGGACTTTGGTCGGGACGATCATGTCAGTGGTGTTCATGGGGTTGTTTGCCCAGACGCCTTGGCTGTTTTTGTTGGCCTTGGCGTTGTGGCTGGGGTTGTGTACGGCGAGTTCGACCTTGCTGCGCAGCGCCTGGTCCTATTCGTTCGTGCTGGCTGGTTACACGGTGGCGATCATCGCGCTGCCGGCCATTACTCATCCGCTGACGGTGTTCGATCAAGCCGTGGCTCGCTGTACGGAAATCTGCCTGGGCATTCTTTGCGCCACCGCCGCCAGTGCGCTGCTCTGGCCGATGCGGGTCGAACGGCAATTGGCGGATCAGGCGCGGGCAGCGTGGCAAAGCGGTATGAACGCCGCGCGTGCGACATTGGCCGGTGATGGTCAGGCGCGTAAAGGCTTGCTGGAAATCCTCGGGAGAATCGTCGCCGTCGATGCCCAGCGCGAGCATGCCTGGTTTGAAGGTGGCCTGGGACGGCAACGAGCGCGGGCGATCAGCGGCTTGAGCCAAAAGCTGTTGATGCTGCTGCGCATCGCCCGTTCGGTGCGCCGTCAGTGGAAGCAATTGGAACCCCAGGAAGCCGAGCAACTGTTGCCCTGGATGACCGAGGTTCAAGAGGCGCTCAACAGCCCGGATACCGCGACCCTGCAAGCGCTGCGTCCGCGGTTGCTCGATGCTTCCCACGACCCGCACATCAGCTCCGCACAGAGTTACTGCCTGGCTCGTTTCACTTTGTTGCTCGATACCGCCATGGCGGCCAGCGCCGCGTTGAACGCCGTTGAGGAGGGCAAGGAAACGGTCGATCCACCGAGAACCCTGACACCACACCGCGACCTGTCATTGGCGCTGATTTTCGGTACCCGCAGTGCCCTGGCGTTTCTGGTGGTCTCGTGCTTCTGGTTGGCGACCGCCTGGCCCGCTGCCTCCGGCGCGCTGCTGTTGACGTGCGTGGTGTGTAGCCTGTTCGCCAGCCGCGAGAACGGTGCCCAGATAGGCATGAGTTTTATGCGCGGGATCTTCCTGGCAATTCCGGCCGCGTTTATCGTCGGGCAGATTCTGCTGCCGCAATGGAGTGGTTTTGCCTTGCTGTGCATGGGCATGGGCGTGCCGTTGTTCCTCGGCGCGCTGGGCATGGCCAAACCGCAGATCGGCGCCACGGCCACCTCGTTTTGTCTGCACTTCATTGTGTTGGTATCGCCGCTCAACGCGATGAAATTCGATGTCGCGACGTTCTTCAACAGCGCTCAATCCATTGTGGTCGGTGTCGGCGCAGCAGTGCTGGCGTTCCATTTGTTGATCCTGCGCGACCCGACGTGGCATGGCCGACGCTTATTGACGGCGACACTCGACGATCTGGTGCGCCTGACCCGGCGCAATCTGCGCGGTGCCGAAAGCTGGTTTGGCGGACGCATGGCCGACCGCTTGCTACAACTGGCGCGGCACTATCCCGAATTGCCGGAACCGGCGCGCAGTCGCTGGGACGATGGCCTGCTTGGCTTGGACATCGGCGACGAATTGCTGCATTTGCGTTTGAGTCTGGCGGTGGCGCAGGCACCGGTCAGCGCACCTCAGCGACGTTATCTCGAACAGCTGGAAAAAATCCTCGAGCAAGGCCCGGCCGGCAGTCGCGCCGAGGCGTTGGCGCAGCCAAGCGAAGAATTCTTGAAGACCTTGTACGCATTGCCCCCCAGCGATGCAGTGAAACTGGCCCAAGGCGCGGTGCTGCAATTACAAAGCAGCTGGCGCGCCTGGTGCCGTCAACAGGAGCAAAGCCATGGGCTTGCGTGAGTGGTCGGTGGGTGGCGTGCTGCTCAGTCCGTTTCTGATTTATGTGCTGCTGGCGCTGCTCGTGACCGGGGCCTTGCGCATGCTCTTGCGCCTGACGCCGGTGGGCCGCTGGATCTGGCACGAAGCATTGTTTGATTGCGCCTTGTACGTCTGTGTATTGACCCTGATCACCGTCGTCCTCGGACCTTTATAAGGAGTTGAAAATGCGTACACCGATACGTGTCGCGGTGACCTTGTGCCTGGTGGCGGTGGCGATTTTTGCCGGCTTCCATTTATGGCAGTACTACATGCTCACGCCTTGGACTCGGGATGCGCGGATCCGCGCCGACGTGGTGGTCATCGCCCCGGACGTCTCGGGTTGGGTGCGTGAACTCAAGGCTTTTGATAACCAGCAGGTAAAGGCCGGCGATTTATTGCTGAGCATTGATCGTGATCGTTTCGAAGCGGCGCTGGAGAAAGCTCAAGCGGTGGTTCAGACCCGGCAACAACAACTCAATTTGCGCGAACGCGAAGCCAGTCGCCGCGCTGCCCTCGGTCCGCAGGCAATCAGTGCCGAGCTACGCGAGAATGCGCAAATCAACGCCGGCATCGCCCGTGGCGAACTGCGCGAAGCCCAGGCCGAAGCCAAGGTTGCGGAACTCAATCTCGCGCGCAGTCAGGTCCATGCGCCGCGCAATGGTCACATCACCAACCTGCGTCTGGCTGAAGGTAATTACGTGAATGCCGGGCAATCGGTGATGGCGTTGATCGACGATTCGACTTTCTATGTGCAGGCCTATTTCGAGGAAACCAAACTGCCACGGATTCGTGTTGGCGATCCGGTAAAGGTCTGGTTGATGAGCGCGGGGGAGGCGTTGCAGGGGCATGTGGAAAGCATCAGTCGCGGGATTACCGATCGCAATACCACGCCGGACGGGCAGTTGCTGGCGGAGGTGGAACCGACGTTTAACTGGGTGAGGTTGGCGCAACGGATTCCGGTACGGATCAAGATTGATCAGTTGCCGGAAGGGATGAATTTGAGTTCGGGGATGACGGCGAGTGTGCAGGTGCAGGAAGGGCCGTAAGATCAAAAGATCGCAGCCTCGTTTTACTCGACAGCTCCTACAGGGTTTGCCATATACCTGTAGGAGCTGTCGAGTAAAACGAGGCTGCGATCTCTTGAGGCAATCAGCCGATGCTGATCGCCGGCAGCTTAGGCAACGTCACCGTCTGTTGCTTGCGCGGCGCCAGAATCTCCGCCTCGCCATCCACTACCAATTCATCGCGCTGGTTAAACACGCGAGTGGCAATCCGCACACGAAACTTCGGCAGCTTCTCGAGAATCTCCAGACGCACGGTCAGCGTGTCGCCAATCTTCACCGGCTTCTGAAAGCTCATCTGCTGACCAATATAAATAGTCCCCGGCCCAGGCAGCTCGCAGGCAACGGCAGCGCTGATCAGCGCACCGCTGAACATGCCGTGAGCAATGCGTTCCTTGAACATGGTGCCGGCGGCGAATTCAGCGTCCAGGTGCACCGGGTTGTGGTCGCCGGACATCGCGGCGAACAACTGAATGTCGCGCTCTTCGACCGTCTTGCTGTAGCTGGCGGTCTGGCCGACTTCAAGGGCTTCGTAAGGGGTGTTGGTAACCTGGGTCATCTGTTTCAATTCCTGTCACGAATAAATAAATTCAAAAAAACTATTCCGATCTGGGTGGTCGACGGTGGCTCAGCGCCTGGGCGATCCAGCTCAACACGTCATTGATCACTTCATCGCGGTTGCTCTCGTTGAACAGTTCATGCCGTGCCTGCGGGTAAATAGTCAGTTGCAGGCTCTGGCTGCCGGCAGCGCGCAGCGCATGGGCCAGATCTTTCAGACGCTTGCCTTCGCTCACCGGATCACATTCACCGCCGATGACCAGCAACGGCAGGCCCGGATCAATCTGAGCGAGATTGGACGCTTTGCTGATTTGCTGCAACCCACCGAGTAAATCGATCCACAGCTGATTGGTGCAGCGAAAGCCGCAGAGCGGGTCGTTGGCGTACAGATCGACCTCCGCCGGGTCGCGGCTGAGCCAGTCGAACTTAGTGCGCGCCGGTTTGAATTGTTTGTTGAACGAACCGAACGACAGCCATTCGATCAGCGCGCTGCGACCCTTCGGGCCCTGGCGCAAACGTTCTAACCGCGCAATCTGCCGCGCCGCGCGATAGAGCACCACCGGTTGGAAGTTCGACCCGCTGAGAACGGCCCCATGCAGGCTGGCGCTGTGGTGCAGCAGATAAGCCTGGGCGATGTAGCTGCCCATGCTGTGACCGAGCAACACGATCGGCGCGCCGGGATGTTGTTGGCCGATGTGCTGGTTGAGGCTCGCGAGGTCGCCGACCACCTTGCACCAACCGTCATCGTCGGCGAAATGGCCCAGTGTCCCGTTTTCGGCAGTTTTGCCATGTCCACGCAGGTCCGGCGCATACACACCGTAGCCCTGATCACAGAGTTTTTCCGCCAGACGGGCGTAGCGGCCACTGTGTTCCGCCATGCCGTGGGCCAGCAGGATCACTGCTTTTAAAGGTGGGGCGGGCAGCCACTGGTTGACGAAGAGGCGGCTGCGGTCACTCGCGGTCAGCCAGAAAGTGTCGTGGATCATGGCGGTTCCTTTGCGCTTGGTCGTTGCATTGTATAGCGCATCCGTAGCGTGCCGTCTGATCAGGCCACGCCGTGGCAGCAAGATTCACACGATCAATGTCGACCGTGCGCATATTTGCCTGATTCGCCATAGCTGCTAGTGTCCGTGAAGCTCCGTTTTTCGCTTTTGTTTTACAGGAAGGACAGAAAAGCGGCCCCGGATAGGTTCAGGTAAAGAGGACAAGAATAATGCAACCTGATTTCTGGAATGACAAACGCCCGGCCGGCGTGCCCCTGGACATCGATCAAGGGGCCTATAAGTCGGTGATCGAGGTGTTCGAGCGTTCCTGCAAGAAATTTGCTGACCGCCCGGCATTCAGCAACATGGGCGTCACCCTGACCTACGCTGAACTGGAACGCTACAGCGCAGCGTTCGCCGGTTACCTGCAAGCTCACACCGACCTGGTGCCGGGGGATCGCATTGCGGTGCAGATGCCCAACGTCCTGCATTACCCGATTGCCGTGTTCGGTGCCCTGCGCGCCGGGTTGATCGTGGTCAACACCAACCCGCTGTACACCGCGCGGGAGATGCGTCATCAGTTCAAGGACTCCGGTGCCCGGGCGCTGGTCTACCTGAACATGTTCGGGGCCAAAGTCCAGGAAGTGCTGCCCGACACCGACATCCAGTACCTGATCGAAGCGAAGATGGGCGACCTGATGCCCGCCGCCAAGGGCTGGCTGGTCAATACGATGGTGAGCAAGGTCAAGAAGATGGTGCCGGCGTACTCCTTGCCGCAGGCCATTTCCTTCAAGAGCGCGCTGCGCCTGGGCCGGGGCCTGGGCATCAAGCCGCTGAAGATCCGGCTCGACGACATCGCCGTGCTGCAATACACCGGCGGCACTACCGGCCTGGCCAAGGGCGCGATGCTGACCCACGGCAATCTGGTGGCCAACATGCAGCAAGTGCGGGCGTGCCTGGAGCAGTTTGGCAATGACGGCCAGCCGCTGTTGCGCGAAGGGCAAGAGGTTATGGTCGCGCCGCTGCCGCTGTACCACATCTATGCGTTCACGGCGAATTGCATGTGCATGATGGTGTCGGGCAACCACAACGTGCTGATCACCAATCCGCGAGACATCAAGGGCTTCATCAAGGAGCTGAAGAACTGGCGGTTCTCGGCGCTGCTGGGGCTCAACACCCTGTTCGTCGCGCTGATGGACCATCCGGACTTCAAGACCCTGGATTTCTCCAGCCTCAAACTCACCAACTCTGGCGGCACCGCGCTGGTCAAGGCCACGGCCGAGCGCTGGGAACAGCTCACTGGTTGCCGCATCACCGAAGGTTACGGCCTGACCGAAACCTCGCCGGTGGCCTGCACCAACCCGTACGGCGACAAGTCGCGGCTCGGTACAGTCGGCCTGCCGGTGCCGGGCACCACGCTGAAAGTCATCAACGATGAAGGCGTCGAGCAGGCGCTGGGCGAGCGCGGTGAACTGTGCATCAAGGGCCCGCAGATCATGAAGGGCTACTGGCAGAAACCCGAAGCCACCGCCGAAGTGCTGGATGCCGAGGGCTGGTTCAAGTCGGGCGACATCGCGGTGATCGACCCGGACGGATTTGTGCGCATCGTCGATCGTAAGAAAGACATGATCATCGTTTCGGGTTTCAACGTGTACCCGAACGAGATCGAAGACGTGGTCATGGCTCACCCGAAAGTCGCCAACTGTGCGGTGATCGGTGTGCCGGACGAGCGTTCGGGGGAGGCGGTGAAGCTGTTTGTGGTGGCCCGTGAAACGGGTGTCAGCCTTGAAGAGCTGAAAGCCTACTGCAAGGAAAACTTCACGGCGTACAAAGTGCCCAAGCACATCGTCTTGCGTGAGTCGCTGCCGATGACGCCGGTTGGGAAAATTCTGCGGCGGGAGTTGCGCGATATTGCGTAACCGGTCGTAGACCGAGGTGCTGCCAAAAGATCGCAGCCTTCGGCAGCTCCTACAGGGGATCGCATTCCTTTGTAGGAGCTGCCGAAGGCTGCGATCTTTTGCTTTAAGCCCTGTATTTATGGGGGGGGTCAAGGCTGTATAGAATTTTTGCTCTAAAATGACTGCTTGCTATTCTTGAGTCATTAAAGTGACTGTAGAGGCGGCTTTTGGCTCTGGTCGGCCCTTGGCAAAGCTGCTACTCTCGGCGCGCTTTGTGACTTCTCGGCCTATGTAAATAGCCAGACTCACCAACAAACACACACCAATAATAATCGCATCAAATGCGGTGATGAATTCGCGTTGCTGAGGAGTGGGCTTCCATGATCGAAGACTTTTGGAAGGATAAGTACCCTGCCGGGATTGCTGCCGACATCAATCCGGACGAGTATCCGAATATTCAGGCGGTGTTGAAGCAGTCCTGCCAACGCTTTGCCGACAAACCGGCATTCAGCAACCTGGGCAAGACAATCACCTACGGTGAACTGTACGAATTGTCCGGTGCCTTTGCCGCCTACCTGCAACAGCATACCGACTTGCAGCCGGGCGATCGAATCGCCGTGCAGCTGCCCAACGTGTTGCAGTACCCGGTCGCCGTCTTCGGTGCCATCCGCGCCGGGCTGATCGTGGTCAACACCAACCCGCTGTACACCGCGCGGGAAATGGAACACCAATTCAACGACTCCGGTGCCAAAGCCCTGGTCTGCCTGGCCAACATGGCGCACCTGGCCCAGCTCGTCGTGCCGAAAACCGGCGTCAAGCACGTGATCGTCACCGAAGTGGCCGACCTGCTGCCGCCGCTCAAGCGTCTGCTGGTCAACAGCGTCATCAAGTACGTGAAGAAGATGGTCCCGGCGTATCACTTGCCCAAGGCCATCAAGTTCAACGACGTGCTGAACAAGGGCCACGGCCAGCCAGTGGCTGAAGCCAACCCGGCCAGCAGCGACGTTGCCGTGCTGCAATACACCGGCGGCACCACCGGCGTGGCCAAGGGCGCGATGCTGACCCACCGCAACCTGGTGGCGAACATGCTGCAGTGCAAGGCGCTGATGGGTTCCAACCTCAATGAAGGTTGCGAGGTCCTGATCACGCCGCTGCCGCTGTACCACATCTATGCCTTCACCTTTCATTGCATGGCGATGATGCTGATCGGCAACCACAACATCCTGATCAGCAACCCGCGCGATTTGACGGCGATGGTCAAGGAACTGTCGAAGTGGAAGTTCAGCGGTTTCGTCGGGCTCAACACGCTGTTCGTCGCCCTGTGCAACAACGAAGGCTTCCGCAAGCTGGACTTCTCGGCGCTGAAAGTCACCCTGTCTGGCGGCATGGCCCTGCAACTGGCTGCGGCCGAGCGCTGGAAAGCGGTCACCGGTTGCGCCATCTGCGAAGGTTACGGCATGACCGAAACCAGTCCGGTGGCCACCGTCAATCCAATCCAGAACATCCAGATCGGCACCATCGGTATTCCGGTTCCGTCGACCCTGTGCAAAGTCATCGACGATGCCGGTGTTGAACAGCCGTTGGGCGACATCGGCGAACTGTGTGTGAAAGGTCCGCAAGTGATGAAGGGTTACTGGCAGCGTCAGGAAGCCACCGATGAAATCCTCGACAGCGAAGGCTGGTTGAAGACCGGTGACATCGCGCTGATCCAGCCTGACGGTTACATGCGCATCGTCGATCGCAAGAAAGACATGATTCTGGTCTCCGGTTTCAACGTGTACCCGAACGAACTGGAAGACGTGCTCGCGACCCTGCCGGGCGTGCTGCAATGCGCAGCCATCGGCGTGCCGGACGAGAAGTCGGGCGAGGCGATCAAGATCTTCATCGTCGCCAAACCGGGCGTGACACTGACCAAGGAACAGGTGATGGAGCACATGCGCGCCAACGTCACTGGCTACAAGGTTCCGCGCTCCGTGGAGTTCCGCGATGCGCTGCCGACCACCAACGTCGGCAAGATCCTGCGCCGCGAGTTGCGCGATGAAGAGCTGAAGAAGCTCGGCGTCAAAAAGGTAAGCGCGTAACAAACAAAAAGCCCCGCAGATGCGGGGCTTCTTTTTGCCTGACAGGGAAGGTTCATTGTCTATCAGACCGCTTTCGTCGGAACGCCGCCCGGAGCAGGCTCGCTCCCACATGTGACCGCATTCCTCCTGGAGGAACTCGGTCGACTGTGGGAGCGAGCCTGCTCGCGAAGCTTTTAGTTCAGAGACGGAACTGCGCGAAATTGACGTTGGTACCCGCCGGGCGCATGTCCTGGAGGTACGAGTCCTTGTCAGCGCTCAGTTCCAGGCTCAAGGCCGCTTTGCGTTTACCTTCGTTGCGCACCACCAGACCTTCCAGCTTCTCGCGCAGGAATACCGTCGGCACTTTCAGGTGCAGCAGTTCGTCGGTATCCGGGGTGTGCATCAGCAGGTGAACCCACTCGTACTGACCAATGGCCAGACGCGCGACCGGAATATCGAACCACCAGATGTTGCGATTGCGGTTCAATTCGGTGAAATGGCAGTTGTTGACGCCAAGCACCGCACCGCCAAGTTCCTGGTTTCTGCGGGCAATGGCCTGCTTTTTATCGAGTTTCATAACATTCCTACGGGATTGGATCTTCAGCGCCATGGCCTGAATACGTTGCGCATTCTCGGGGGTTGGTCGGCAAACATAAAGCCCAACCTGCACCGAACGATGAAATGTCGCCGGGAAAATAAATGAAACTCCGCGCAAACGCCTCCGGTCAACCTTGTGTAACGACTTTTCCCGTTGAATGGTTCACAGGAGAAACACCATGAGCAGCACTGGCGATAAAGTAAAAGGCATGGCCAACGAAGCCGTCGGCAACGTCAAGCAAGGCGTCGGCAAGGCCACCGGTAACGACAAAATGCGCGCCGAAGGCGTCGTGCAGGAAAAGAAAGGTGAAGTCCAGCAAGCGGTCGGCAAAGCCAAGGATGCTCTTAAAAAAGGCATCGACAAGGCATGATCAGGCCTTTGATGAGCAACAGAAACGGCCATCCGCAGATGGCCGTTTTTGTGTCAGCCTGAACTTGCACAAGGAAATTGTTTCAAACTCGCCAAGTAAGCTACTTTGATGTAGAAAACGGCCCCTGAGTCGCCACGACTTCGACCAAATTTGCGGCGAAAGGAGACGCTAATGTTTTTCCCACACATGAAAGGTCAGCGCCTGCACCGTGTCATGGTGCGCACGATCACCGAGTTCGTCGACGACGAGATGTCGACCTATGCCTCGGCGTTGGCCTATCAGATGCTGTTCTCGCTGTTTCCCTTCATTCTGTTCCTGATCGCCCTGATCGGTTTCCTGCACCTCCCGGACTTCTTCTCCTGGCTGCGCCTGCAATCGGAACTGGTCCTGCCGCCCCAGGCACTGGAGCAGGTGAACCCGGTCATCGACCAGCTCCAGCAATCCAAGGGTGGCTTACTGTCGGTCGGTATTGTGATTGCCCTGTGGACCGCGTCCGCCGGTGTGCGGCTGATGATGAGCGCGATGAACGCTGCCTACGACGTGGTCGAAGGCCGGCCGGCGTGGAAGCGTTTTCCGCTGTCGATTTTCTACACCATCGGCATCGCCGGCATGCTGCTGATGGCCGCCGCGCTGATGGTGCTTGGGCCGCAGGTGATGGAGTGGATCGCCTCGCAAGTCGGCCTTGAAGAATTCATCGTGACCCTCTGGACCATCGTGCGCTGGCCGGTGGTCGTGATTCTGTTGATGATGGCGGTGGCGCTGATTTATTACGTCATGCCCGACGTCAAACAAGAGTTCCGTTTCATCACCCCGGGCTCGGTGCTGGCGGTGGTGGTGTGGATCATCGCGTCGCTGGGCTTCGGTCTGTACGTCAAGACGTTCGCCAACTACAACGCCATGTATGGCAGTATCGGCGCGATCATCGTGCTGTTGCTGTACTTCTACATTTCCGCCGCGGTGCTGTTGCTCGGCGCGGAGATGAATGCCGTGATCGAACACATGTCGACCGAGGGCAAGAATGATGGCGAAAAAGTCCCCGGCGAGCACAGCCACGAACCCAAACACCACGTGTCGGGACTGGGTCGGGACCACTCGATCAAGCCGACCACTGACGAAGTCATCAAATGATCCGTGAAATTCTGAAAATGGGCGACGAGCGCCTGCTGCGCATTGCCCCGCCGGTGCCCGCCGAAATGTTCGACAGCCCGGAGCTGTGGCAACTGATCGACGACATGTTCCAGACCATGGAAAGCGTCGGTGGCGTTGGCCTGGCTGCGCCGCAGATCGGCGTCGACCTGCAACTGGTGATCTTCGGTTTCGAGCACAGCGAACGCTACCCGGACGCCGAAGCCGTGCCGCAGACGATTCTGATCAACCCGCTGATCACACCATTGAACCCGACGCTGGAAGAGGGTTTCGAAGGCTGCCTGTCTGTGCCCGGCCTGCGCGGCGCGGTGGATCGCTATCAGCACATTCGTTACGAAGGTTTCGATCCAAAAGGCCAACCGATCGTGCGCATCGCCTCGGGATTCCATGCGCGCGTGGTGCAGCATGAATGCGATCACCTGATCGGCCGGTTGTACCCGTCGCGCATCAGTGACTTCAGCAAGTTCGGGTTTACCGAAGTGATGTTTCCGGATCTCGATCCTGCTGCAGACGACTGACGCCTTCCTGAATCATCCAGAGGCTTCCAACCCCATGGCGATCATTGGTTTGCTCCGCGCATAACGGCTCAAGCGCTCCGCCATGGAGTAGGGCAGTGGCGGGTCGAAGGTAAAACCACGACGTTCATAAAACCCACGCAAGTCTGGATGACAAAACAACCATACCGGGCCTTCAAGATCCTTGAGCGCCTCGGCGATCAACGCCGCAGCGATGCCCTGTTCACGGCAGGCCGGATCGACAAACAAACCCGTCAGCCAATGCCCGTCCGCCACCGGTCGCAAGCACAGTGCGCCAATGATCTCCTCGCGCCTGGCCACCCAGAGTTGAGCGTCGCGGACCGCTTTCATCGACGATTGGTGAGCGCGATAAAACTTGTTCATCAAGGGCCATAAAGGCTCGGCGAGCAAGGTGTATTGGGTGTTGGGCATGGTCTTCGACTGTCGGTGCGCAAAGCGGGCGATTATAAAAGAACGCGCGCGCAGCGATAGGTGTATACCTGATCTCACATCCCGTATGAGTGGAGTAAGTATCATGGCCAAAGGCATGGATTCAAAAAAAGCGGCAAAGAAAAAACCGGCAAAAACCGCCGACGAAAAGCGTGCGGACAAGAAGGCCAAGAAGGTAGATGTGTTCGGTCATTGATCCCGCGACAAGGGAGCCCGGTCTCGGGCTCCCGCTGCTTCTAACGAAGTAACCAAATAATCTGCAAGAAAACCCGACGCCATTGCACAGAAGGGGACTGGTCCCCGATCTGAGCAACGCCATGCCCCATTACTTCGATACCGCCCACCGTGAAGAAATCGAAACCCTGCGCCAACGCCTGACCGCTCGCACCGAGTGGCCGACCTGGTTGCTGCTGATCGGCGTGTACGCTGGTTGGTTCAGCATCGTGCTGGCCAGCGATCATTTGGGCCTGTGGTGGAGCACGGTGTTGCTGATTCCGTTGGTGGTGCTCTGGTTATCGGTGCAGCACGAATTGCTTCACGGTCACCCCACCCGCTGGACATCGCTGAACAAGATCCTCGGCTATGCGCCGTTCGCCGTCTGGTATCCCTACACCCTGTATCGCGACAGCCATTTGCTGCATCACCGCGACGAAGACCTGACCCTTCCGGGTCGCGATCCGGAAAGCCGTTACCTGAGCGCCGAGCAGTGGCAGGGCAGTTCACTGTTCGAACAGAGTCTGCACTGGCTGAACAAAACCGTGCTCGGACGCTTCGCCCTCGGTGCACCGCTGGCCTTGCTGGCGCTGGCCCGGGAGGAACTGCAACGTCTAAAAACAGGTGAGCGACAGGCCTGGTTGATGTGGTTAAGCCACGGCGCGCTGGCCCTGTTGATGTTGCTGTTTATCGCCCGCTACAGCGTGCTGCCGGTGTGGCATTACCTGTTGCTGATCAGTGTGCCGGCGCTATCGATTGCGATGATTCGCTCCTACTATGAACACCGTCCCCACGCCGAGCCCGAGCAAAGGACGGTCATCAATGAAGCCGCCTGGCCGTGGCGCTGGCTGTTCCTCAACCTCAATCTGCATTTGGTGCATCACGACTTGCCAGGGCTGCCCTGGTACGACTTGCCCCGCGCCTACCACGCGCGTCGCGAGCAATGGCTGGCGCGCAGCGGCGGGTTTCTGGTGCGGGGTTATGGCCAGTTGTGGCGTCAGCATGGGGTGAAGGCTATCGACAGCCCGCGGCATCCGTTCAGTTGAGAAATCCAATGACTTCAGCCTACGCAGAACTGTTGATGTACGTCGCCCCCGAGCCGATCCGCGAGGCCAACGAGCGCTGGCTGACGCGCATGATCGAGCGACTGGGTGCCACCCGCCGTAACGCCGAGGGCCTTTCACTGATGGACCTCTGGCTGTCCCCACACTTGCTGCTGACCCAAACCTGCGGCTACCCGCTGATGACCGCGTTGCGCGGTCGGGTCCGGGTCATCGGTCGTCCTCGTTATGAACTGCCGGACGCCAACGGTGGCAACCATTGCAGTCTGTTGCTGAGTCGCGTCGATGATCCACGGCGAAGCCTGCCGGCCTTTCGCAACAGTCGTGGGGTGATCAATGGCGAAGACTCCAACAGCGGCATGAACCTGCTGCGTCACCGATTGGCGCCGTTGCATCGAGACGGGCAGTTCTTCGCCAGTGTCGGTATCAGCGGCAGCCACCGCGAAAGTCTGCGTTGGTTGCGTGAAGGGACAGCGGACCTGGCGGCCATCGACAGCGTCACCTTCGCCTATCTGGCGCGGCACGCCGAAGAAGAAGTGGCCGGCCTGCGGGTCATTGCGCGAAGTGCGTTCAGTCCGACCTTGCCGTTCATCACCGCCGCGACCGTTACCGATGAACAGGCTGAAGAGCTGCGGCAGGTGATGAACACGACGTTGCAGGAGTTGCCCGACGTCGCTGAAGTCCTCGGCCTGCACGAGGTTCTGCCGGCCAGCGAAAGCGACTATCAAATCGTTCTCGACTATCAGCAAGAGGCTGAGGCGTTGGGGTATGGGCGATTACGGTAGGCGGTGTTGATGTTTAATTTCATAATGGAATATAAAAATGCTTTTTAAGTATTATTAATGAATAAGGCTCCTTGCTAGGATCGCGTCACCGGATCACCGGACATTCAGCGACCCCTAACCCTTGGAGCCTCTATGTCCGGCACCGACCTTTCCCATCGCAACGACGTGGGCGGATTGTTCCGCGCGCATTACCCTTGGCTGTGCGCACGGTTGCGCCGGCATCTGGGCGCCAGTTCCAGTGTCGAAGACATCGCTGCCGAAACCTTTTTACAGCTGCTCGAATCGCCGGGGCTGACCCCGATCCGCGAGCCTCGCGCCTTGCTCACCACCATTGCCCAGCGCTTGATCTATCAACTCTGGCGCCGCCGTGACCTGGAACGCCAACACCTCGATCAGCTGCAACACCTTGATCAGCCTCTAGCGATCTCGCCCGAAGATCGGGTGCAACTGACCCAGGCCTTGCATGGCCTCGACCGTACGCTTGAGCGCTTGCCGGGCAAGGTTCGGGCAACCTTCCTGATGTCGCGAATCGACGGTCTGACCTACCCGCAAATCGCCGCCGAACTGGGCATTTCCCAGCGTTCGGTCAGCGTTTACATGACGCGTACCCAAGCCCTGTGCGCCCGGCACAGTGCCAACCAATCCTTGAATTCCCTGACCCGGAGGTCCGCATGAGATCGATCAAAACCCTGCTCGGCAGTTCACTGCTGGCCCTGAGCCTTGTGGCAACCCACGTTCCCGCGGCAGAAAAAACCGCGCCGATCCACTTCGGTGACATCACCTGGGAAAGCGGCAGCCTCATCACCGAAATCCTGCGCTTGATTGTCGAGAAAGGTTACGGCTACCCGACCGATACCTTGCCGGGCAGCACCGTCAGCCTCGAAGCGGCCCTGGCCAAGAACGATATTCAAGTGATCGGCGAAGAGTGGGCCGGGCGCAGTCCGGCGTGGGTCAAAGCCGCCTCGGAAGGCAAAGTGTTTGGCCTGGGCGACACGGTCAAAGGCGCCACCGAAGGCTGGTGGGTGCCGGAATACGTGATCAAGGGCGACCCCGAACGCGGCATCAAACCTCTGGCCCCGGAGCTGAAATCCGTCGCCGACCTGGCGCACTACAAGGACGTGTTCCGCGACCCGGAAGACCCGAGCCGAGGTCGCTTCCTCAACAGCCCGACCGGCTGGACCTCGGAGATCGTCAACAGCCAAAAACTCAAGGCCTATGACCTGACCGACAGCTTCGTCAACTTCCGCACGGGTTCTGGCGCCGCACTGGATGCCGAGGTGGCTTCGTCAATCCGTCGTGGCAAACCGGTGTTGTTCTACTACTGGTCGCCGACGCCGCTGTTGGGGCGTTTCAAACTGGTGAAACTCGACGAGCCGGCGTTCGACGCCGACGCCTGGAAGACCCTGGCCGACGCCAATAACCCGAATCCGAAAGGCACGCGTTCGATGCCGGCAAACCTGGCGATTGGGGTGTCTGCGCCGTTCAAGGCGCAGTACCCGGACCTGGTGGCGTTCTTCGAAAAGGTCGACCTGCCGATCGATCTGCTGAACCACACGCTCGGTCAGATGAGCGAGAAGCGCCTGCAACCACGTCAGGTGGCCGAAGCGTTTTTGCGTGATCAGCCACAGGTGTGGAAGGGCTGGGTACCCGGTGAAGTGGCCACTAAGGTGAGTGCGAGTTTGTAAATTTGTAGTGCCTGGTCTTGAGGCCTACACCAACTCAGCGGCCAACGCAGCCTTCACGGCTGGCCGCTGATCAACCCGCGCCTGAAACCGCGCCAACGCCGGCCACTCATTCAACTCGATGGTAAACAGGTGCGCCCAGCGCAACACCGTAAACAAATACGCATCAGCAATGCTGAACCCGTCAGCCATCAAATAATCCTGGCGCTCCAGAGTCTGGCTCAACACAACAAACCGCTTGAACAGTTTCTCCTTGATCAGCGCTTTGACCTCATCCGGGAACTGCGAACTGAACAACCCGCCCAGCCCGCCATGAATCTCGGTCGAGATGAAATTCAGCCATTCCTGCAACCGTACCCGCTCGAACGTACCGTTCGCTGCCGCCAGGTTTGCCTCGGGTCGCAGGTCTGCCAGGTATTGCAGGATCGCCGGACCTTCGGTCAGCACTTGGCCATTGTCCAATTGCAGTGCCGCGACGTAGCCCTTTGGGTTGATGGCGAGGAAGTCGTCGCCGCTGGCGGTTCGCTTGGTGGTGTTGTCGACGCGGATCAATTCGAATGGCAGATCGAGTTCGCGCAGCACGATATGCGGCGCGAGCGAGCAGGCGTGTGGGGCGTAATACAACTTCATCGGCAGGGCTCTGGCTGGGGATTTGCGCCAGTGTCATAGTGCGCGGCACCCTCGGTAAAATTAATCTTTCAGAAAGCCGCCATAAGGAAAGCTACTGCCATGATGAATCTGATGCACTGGCGAATGGTGGTGGCCGTGGCTGACACGGGCAACATTACCCGGGCTGCCGAGCGGGTCGGCATGACCCAGTCCGGTGCCAGCCAGGCCTTGGCGTTGATTGAAGAAACCCTGGGCGTTCAACTGTTCAGTCGGGAGAGTCGCCAGACTTTGCCGACGGCAATCGGCCTGTCTGTGATCGAACACGCGAGAACCATGCTCGGTGCCCTGGAAAACATTCGCAGCAGCGTCGATGCCACCAAAGACATTCAGCGCGGGACGATTCGCCTGGCCAGTTTCCCCATGGTGCTGGCGACTTTTCTGCCACCGCTGCTGCGTCAGTTCAATCGGCTTTATCCCGGCATTCAGGTGGTCGCACTGGAAGTCAGCGACGATGAAGTGGAAACGCTGCTCGGCGCCGGGCTGGTGGATGTCGGCGTGGTGTTGAACCCGGCGCCCGAGCGCAATGCCGGTCGCCTGGGACGTGATGCCTGGATGGCGGTGGTGCCTGGTGGCCATCCCTTGGCTCGCCGTTCGAATGAAGAAGGCGTCTCCCTGGCCGAGTTGGCGGAACAACCTTTTGTACTGGCTACCGGCGGTTGTTCGACCAACGCTCGCAGCCTGGCAGAGGATGCCGGGCTGCAACTGCTTGATGTGCGGGTCGAGGTCCGTGAATGGAGCAGTGCGTTCACCCTGGTGCGGGAAAACATCGGCGTGACGCTGGTGCCGGAGATGACGCTGCCGAGCCAACTTCAGGGTCTGCGGGTAGTGCCGGTCAAACCGCGTATCGATCGCGAATTTGCCTTGGTGGCCGCTGCGACCAAGCCACCCTCGGCGGCGGTGCAGGCGTTGATGGGCATGCTTGCTGAGAAATGACGCATACCGATGCTGAACCGATTTTGTCCTCAATACTGGCCGACTAGTGGCCTTGCTTACCTGCCTCGCCTGTCTATGCTGACTCGTAACTAACTATGTCGGCCGCCATGTGAAGGCCGTCATACAGGTTAAAAGTGTGCGCAACCCAAGGCACCGACGCTGAACAACACGGAGCTGTCCGGTCAATGGAATGTCTTATCAGAACGTTAGGGCTGGCCCGATTCCGGGCTATCAAGAGAAGGATGTCTTGATAAGAGCGTTGCAGCATGGACTCTCCGATTAAACATCATTGATCACCTGACCAAGTCCTTCCTGTGGAGGGATGCGTGTGCCTGTTCCTTGGAACGTAGTGGTGGAGCTGTTGAAAGACCAAAGAACTTTCATCAAACAAAAGACCGCGCTGAAGGTGATACGACTATGTTTAACCGACGTCACAAGACTGACCTGCTGGAAATCGAACGATTCAGTTGCGCGCTGACCGAGGCTAACGCGAAGTTGGCCGCGGTCAGCCGCTCGATGGCGATGATTGAGTTCACTCCCGAAGGGATCGTGCTCGATGCCAACGACAACTTTTGCAGTGCCATGGGTTATAGCGCCGAAGAAGTGCGCGGTAAGCATCACCGGATTTTTTGCGAAGAAGCGTTTTATCGAAGCGAAGCCTACGCCAAGTTGTGGCGTGACCTGGCCCGTGGCGAACCGGTGAGCGGGACCTTTTTACGTTTGAACAGGAGCGGCAAGGAGATCTGGCTCGAAGCCAGCTATATGCCGGTGTTCGGCCCTGATCGTCAGGTCCGGAGTGTGATCAAAGTCGCCACTGACATCTCAGCCAGGGTCTACAAGGAACACGAAAACGAGAGCATGCTCGCGGCGATCGGTCGTTCCATGGCCGTGATCGAATTCACCCCGGATGGCAAGGTCATCACCGCCAACGACAACTTCTTGAAGACGATGCATTACTCGCTCAACGAAGTGGTTGGCCAGCACCACAGCCTGTTTTGTCATCGTGCCGAAGCCGAATCTCAGGCCTATAAAGCGTTCTGGGCCTCGCTCAATCGCGGCGAATATCACTCGCACCGTTTCGAGCGCAAAGATAAGCACGGTCATACGGTTTTCCTGGAGGCCTCCTACAACCCGCTGTTCGACACCAAGGGTCGGTTGTACAAAGTGGTCAAGTTCGCCAGCGACATCACCCAGCAAGTCACCACCCTGCAAACTGCCGCGGAATCGGCCCACAGCACCTCGGTTCAAAACGACGCTTGTGCACAGAAAGGTTCTCAGGTGGTGCAGCAAACGGTGCAGACCATCCAGGACATTTCCAAAGACTTGAACGAAGCGGCGCTGAGCATTGATGCGGTGAGCAAGCAGTCGGACATCATCGGTACCATCGTCCAGACCATTCGTGGCATTGCCGATCAAACCAACCTGCTGGCACTCAACGCCGCGATCGAAGCGGCCCGGGCCGGGGAACACGGGCGCGGGTTCGCGGTAGTCGCCGATGAAGTTCGCAGCCTTGCGGCACGAACGAGCCAGGCAACGGTGGAGATCGTTGAAGTGGTGCGCAAGAACCACGATTTGTCATTGAGTGCGGTGTCGAGCATGCAGTCCAGTTTGAGTCGAACCGGGCTTGGGGTGGAACTGGCGAATGAGGCGGGAGCGGTGATTCTGGAAATTCAACAAGGGTCGCGGCATGTGGTGGATGCGATCAGTCAGTTCAACTCGACCTTGCAGATAAGTTGATAGCGGCACATTGAAAAGGGTCCCTCGAAGGGACCCTTTTTTATTGATTCCCGCGCTGTTAAAGCGAAGCGAGGAACTTGTCAACCACGTGGCTGCTGCCTTTTTCGCTGCTGCTGTTTTCTTTCTCGGCCTGCGCCAGTTTGATCTTGTCTTGCATGCGCTCGGCAATCTCTTTACCGATCGCCAGTTGTTTTTCCGGCGGCATGGCTTTTAGGTCATCTTCCGTCAGACCCATCTCTTGCAAAATACTGTCGCGCAACCGCTGTTCCGGCGTTTTGCTCATGTACTCCTTGAAGGCGTCCGTGGCCGTTTCAACATCGGTCGGTAGTTGTGCGGACGAGGCTTGCAGTCCCACGCGGGTTTTCGCGAACGCCTCATCGACGTTGTCGCTGATCCTGGTCGCTTCGCTGACCTGTTGCGTAGCGATTTGGGTGGCGGAGTCCTGGACCTGCTTAGTGGTCTGCACGGATTGCGCCTGCACATTGTTTTGCAGGGCTTGTGTCATGGCGGCTTGCAGGCCGCCCTGAAGTCCGGCGGCGGCGTCCGAGATCGGTTCGTCGCCGGGACGCTTGGGGAGGGGCGCCACCAGGTTTTGTTTTGCACTGACCAACATGATGAATAGGCCTTGTAGGTATTTGCGGTGCAGTGCTTTCAGCAAATAGTGTGCCTTGTTAAAAAATATCAATAAAAACAATTAGTTGGGTTTTTAAGGCTCGGCGAGTGACGAAGGATTGAGGTCAACCTTTGCCGCCGGGTGGCAGAGGTCGATCGCACGGTGGATCAGCGATGGGCTTATGGCGCAATCGGGATATCGAACGTCTGAAACGCATCATCCACCGGCCGGTAACCCAACACCCGCATGGTTTCGCTGAGGTCCAGGCGCTTGAAGCGGTTGTTGGAAATGCCGTGGGCGATCAGGTGTTGCACGCCTTCGACCTCCACCGAACGCTGCAGCAACTGCACCGCATCGCGTGGGCTCAGCCAGGCGCTCAGGTCTCGGGCATTGGTCAGTTCATGACGGTCCGGGAATTCGAAAGCGCCGATCCGTATCGCGATGGTCGAGAGGTTGCGTTTGGCAGCATAGAACGCACACAACGCTTCGCCATAACACTTGCTGACGCCATACAGATTGGCCGGCATGACCTGCATGCCCGGGGTGATCTGCCGGTCCACCGGATAGCCTTCGATGGTTTGCGCACTGCTGGCGAACACCAGTCGTTTGCAGCCAGCTGCAGCCGCGGCTTCGAACAGGTAAGTGGTGGCCAGAATGTTATTGGGCAGCAACTCATTGAAAGTGGCAGTGGCGTGAGGAATACCGGCCAGGTGCACGACGACGTCGATCCCTTTCAATACTTCGCCCATTGCCGCGGGGTCGGACAGGTCCAGGCTGACGAAACGGTGAGGCGCATCGACCGCAAAGTCGGGCTCGATGCGATCCGTCAGGACGAAGGTGTAGCGGTCTTTTGAGGCTTCGAAAAAGGTTTTGCCGATTCTGCCGCAGGCACCGGTCAGCAGTACGTTGAGTCCGTTCATGAGTCTCTCTTTTCAGGGTAGGAGCGTTGCGGGTTTGGCGTTATGGCAGGCCGTTGCAGCCATGTTTCAGAAATCCCGGGCGTTGTGCCAACCGTTGGAAATACTCGTCGATGGCCGGGTAGTCGGGACGCTCCATCGGTGTCATCAGCCAGCGGTTGATCGACAGCCCGATGACGATGTCCGCCAGCGTGAAGTGCGGCCCGGCGACATACGCTTTGGTGGCCGCGAGCTGATGCTCGAGGATGCCCATTTTCTGATTCCAGCCGTGTACACCGGCGGCAATGTGATGCGGGTCCTGAAACTCCGGATCTTTGCGTACCAACGCCGTGAACGCGTAGCTCCAGGAGGCATTGAGTTCGGTCGCTTGCCAATCCATCCACTGTTCCACCCGAGCGCGGGCCGCCGGTTCGTGGGGCAGCAGATCGGTGTTGTGGTGTTTACCGGCCAGATAGCGGCAGATGGTGTTGGACTCCCACAGCACGCCGGCCTCATCGATGATCACGGGCACCAGTGCGTTGGGATTGAGCCTGAGAAACTCCGGTGTGTGGGTCGACGCATAACCGCCGCCCCAGTCTTCACGTTCGTAGGCAACACCCAGTTCCTCACAGGTCCACAGGACTTTTCTGACGTTGATGGACGAGGCTTTACCCAGAATCTTCAGTGCATGTTCCATTGAGCTACTCCGTTAGCGATTCGACGCTTCAGGAATCTAACAGACATTCAGCGTTTTCAAACCGGGTCCGGCAGCGCCGAAGTTGGCAAACCAAACGTGCGATCAAACAGCCAGTTGAAGGCGAAGGTGTAGCACGGGATGAAAATAATCAGCGCCGCGTCCAGCAGGAAGGCTTGCACCAGGCTGATGTTCATCCACCAAGCGATCAACGGGATGAGGAACACTATCAAGGTTAGTTGAAAACCCACGGCATGGGCGATGCGCCGTTTAACGGTGCGGGTGCGCGAAGGCTGACGACTTTCCCAGCGCTCGAACAGCGTGGTGTAGATGAAGTTCCAGGTCACCGCGATGGTGGTGATGATCACTGCCAACGGGCCAGTGCTGCCGGGCGAGGTGCCGGACAACAACGCCAGACCCAGGGCCGAGAAGGTCATGCCGATGACTTCGTAAAGCGACACGTAGAGCAGTTTTCGTTTAACGCCTTGCATGGGAATTTGCCTCTTTCTGCCAACTTGAAGCCAGGAGCACTGGCGAAGGCGGCGAAAGATAGCTTCAATAGACGTGACAGAAAAAGTCGGTAGCTTTCAGTTTTATTGATAGGACGAGGAATGAATTTCAACAGTGACAGCATCGAGTTGTTCCTCGCGGTGATTGAGCGCGGCTCGTTTTCCGCTGCCGCTCGGGCGCTGGGTAAAGTGCCGTCGGCGGTGAGCATGGGCATCGCCAACCTGGAAGCCGAACTCGGTTATCCACTGTTCGATCGCAGCCATCGCGAGCCGGTGCCGACGGCGATGGCCAGCGCATTGGTGCCTCACGCGCGATTGATCGCCGAGCAGCTCAAACAGCTGCAAGTGCATGCGGTCGAGTTGTCGCTGGGGCTGGAAAGCAAGTTGTCGATCGGGGTCGTGGCGGACATCGACAAGGGCCGCGTGATGGCGGCGATCAAGGTCATCGCCCAGCGTCATCCGCTACTGGAAATCGAAATGCTCAGCGCACCGCAGGATGATGTGCTGGCGATGCTCCACAGCGGCCGGGTCAGCGTTTGCCTGGCGTTCGCCGGGCTGAGCATGAACGTGCTGGAGCGGTTCCAGTTCGTCGGCACCGAGCGGATGATCGCCACGCTGGCGGCGGACAATCCGCTGTTTCAGGGCAAGAATTTGTTCCTGGAAGACTTGGTCCACGTACGGCAAATCATCGTCGCCAGCCGCGACCTGCCGATCAGCGAAACCCGGCCGTTGGTGGCTGAGTCTTACTGGCGCACCGACACGTTGACGATGGCGCTGGAAATGGTCGAGGCCGGATTGGGATGGGGCAATTTTCCGCTGTCGGTGGTCCAGCCGTTGCTGGATGCTGGAAGGCTCAAGCGCCTGAGCTTCCGCAACATCGAGAACGGGTTGGTGCTGCCGGTGCATGCGGTGTGGCTCAAGAGCCAGCCATTGCAGAAGGGGGCGTTGGCGTTTGTGGAATTGATGGAGCGTTGACTAGTGATGATCCCTGTGGGAGCGAGCTTGCTCGCGATTGCGGTCTGACAGCCACATACATGTTGACTGACACTCCGCCATCGCGAGCAAGCTCGCTCCCACAGGGGGTTATGTGCTTTCCCGGATTTTTAGTTCAAACCCCATATCCTGCACCGGTTTCGCAACCGTATTACCAGCCATCAACGTCAACATCTGCTCCGCCGCGCGCCGGCCGATGGCTTCTCGCGGGGTGCTGATGCTGCTCAGGCGCGGGACCATGTGGGCTGAGGCCGGCAGGTCGTTGAAGCCGAGGATCGCCACTTGTTCGGGGATCTTGATCCCGCAGCGCATGGCTTCGAGCAGTGCGCCCTGGGCCAGGTCGTCGTTGCCGAAGAAGATCGCATCGACATCGGGATGAGTGGCGAGCAGTTGCAGGAACAGTTCGCCACCAAGGCCGACGGAGGAAGAGCGAGGTGTCAGCACTTCCAGGTCCGGGTCATACAAACCGGCCTTTTGCAGGGCTTTGCGGAAACCCTCGCCGCGCAGCAACGTGCGTTGATCGAGTTGCGCGCCGATGTAGGCCAGACGCTTGCGACCCCGTGACAGCAAATGCCCGGCCGCTGTCTCGCCAGCTGCGAGTTGCGAAAAGCCAACGCAATTCAGGCCGGCGGCGCTGTCCAGTTCCATCATGTACACGCAGGGAATGTTGCTGGCCTCGATCATCCGGCGCGAACTTTCGGTGCGGTCGAAACCGGTCAGCAGCAAACCGCGAGGTTGATACGCCATGTAATTGCGCAGCAGGTTTTCTTCTTCATCACGTGAGTAATGGAAGTTCCCGATCAGCACTTCGAAGCCCTTAGGGCGCAAAACCTGATGAATGGCTTCCAGCGTATCAATGAACAATAAGTTGGACAGCGACGGCACCAAAACCACCACCGAATGGCTCTGGGCCGAGGCTAACGCGCGTGCGGCGGGGTTGACCACGTAGTTGAGGTCGAGGGCGGCTTTCTGCACTTTTTCCACCAGTTCGGTGGCCACCGTGCTGACCCCGCGCAGGGCGCGAGAAGCGGTGATCGGGCTGACACCGGCCAGGCGTGCGACTTCGTTCAAAGTGGGGCGGCCAGTGGTGCGCGTATTTTTATCGTTTTTAGGGGAGATCATCGGACGGCTTGCCAAACAAAATTCGAGGCACTAAGGTAGCGCTGTCTCGACGCAGCTGCAAATGCGTGAGCGGGGTTTGCCTGATCCCCGTTTTTTGGCGTTGGGAACGAACATGCTGCAACCCACAAAAATGACAAGAAGGCGTCGGCAACTTCTGCTTTTGATCTAGTGTCATAACTGGCAAAGGTAGCGCTGTCTGCGCGCTGAGGTGTTACATGAATAATCCCATCACCGCCCTGGTCATCATGGGCGTTGCCGGTTGCGGCAAGACTTGCGTCAGCGAGGCCTTGTGCCAACTCAGCGGCGCGACCGCCATTGAAGGCGACACTTTCCACCCTGCCGCCAATATCGAAAAGATGAGCGCGGGTATCCCCCTGAACGACGACGACCGTGCCGGCTGGCTCGACAGCCTGTGCGATGAATTGCGCCGCATCGACGCCAAGGGCGAACGCCCGGTGCTGACCTGTTCGGCCCTCAAACACATTTACCGTGAACGTCTGCGCAGCGCCTTGCCGGGCCTGGGCTTCGTGTTCCTGGAGCTGACCCCTGAAGTTGCCGCCGATCGTGTCTCCCATCGGCCGGGCCATTTCATGCCGTCGACGCTGATCGACAGCCAGTTCGCCACCCTTGAATCTCCCGTTGGCGAGCCCCTGACCCTGGCTCTGGACGCTTCGAACCACAGCGTCGACCAATTGGCGAAGCAAGCTCATGACTGGTGGCAGGCTCATGGCCTGAAACACGCCGTATGAGTTTTGCCCGAAAAGATAGCGCTGTCCTGTTGGCTTGCGAAATCCCCGCTTTAATAACAACAACAACCAGGAGACACCCCTAATGTTTGGCATGTCCCACGAGACGTTCCTGCTGCTCGATGCAGTGGTCACGGTGATCGGGCTTATCGTCCTGATCACCAAGTTCAAGCTTCACCCATTCATCGCCCTGATCATCGCCGCCGCTTTTCTCGGACTGACCTCCGGCATGCCAATTGGCACCATCATCAAGGCGTTCCAGGACGGCTTCGGTGGGGTGCTCGGGTTCGTCGGGATCATCCTCGCGCTGGGCACGATGCTCGGCAAAATGATGGCCGAGTCGGGCGGGGCGGATCAGATTGCCCAAACCCTGATTCGCGCGTTCGGCAAGGACAAGGTGCAGTGGGCGATGATGTTCGCGGCCTTCCTGGTCGGCATTCCGCTGTTCTTCGAAATCGGCTTCGTGCTGCTGATCCCGCTGGTGTTCATCGTGGCCCGGCGTACCGGCGTGTCGATCATCAAGATCGGTATCCCGCTGCTGGCCGGTCTGTCCGCCGTGCACGGTCTGGTTCCGCCGCACCCGGGTCCGTTGCTGGCCATCGGCGTGTTCGGTGCCGACATCGGTAAAACCATTCTGTACGGTCTGATCGTTGCGCTGCCGACGGCCATCATCGCCGGCCCGATCTACGGCACGTTCATTGCCAAGTACATTCCGGGTCATCCTAACCAGGAGCTGGTCGATCAACTGGCTCGCGAGCCAGAGGCGGCTGAGCTGCCGAGCTTCAGCATCACCCTGATCACCGTGCTGTTGCCGGTGTTCCTGATGTTGCTCAAGACCTTTGCCGACGTGGTGCTGCCGGACGGCAATTTCTTCCGTACCTTCATGGACCTGATCGGTCACCCGATTTCGGCGCTGCTGCTGGCGTTGCTGCTGTCGCTGTACACCTTCGGGCACCGTCAGGGCATGGGCTCCAGCAAAATTCTCAAGTTGCTCGACGCGAGCCTTGCGCCGACCGCCGCAATCATCCTGATCATCGGTGCCGGTGGTGGCTTCAAGCAGATGCTGGTGACCAGCGGCGTGGGTGACGTGATCGGCCACATGGCGGTGAACGCACAGATCTCGCCAATCCTGCTGGCCTGGCTGGTGGCGGCGGTGATCCGAATCGCGACCGGTTCGGCGACCGTGGCGACCATTACTGGCGCAGGCATTGTGGTGCCGGTGGTGGGGATGATTCCGGGTGTGAACCGTGAGTTGCTGGTGCTGGCCACCGGTGCCGGTTCGCTGATCCTGTCGCACGTTAACGACGCCGGTTTCTGGCTGGTGAAGCAGTACTTCAACATGACCGTGGCGGAAACCTTCAAGACCTGGACCGCGATGGAAACCATCCTGTCCATCGTTGCGCTGGGCTTCATCCTGCTGTTGTCGCTGTTCGTCTAAAGCACAACGCAAAACAAATGTGGGAGCGAGCCTGCTCGCGAATGCGGTGTATCAATCAACATCAACGTTGACTGACACGCCCCCTTCGCGAGCAGGCTCGCTCCCACAGTGTTATGTGCAGGGCGTCAAGATTTGCTAATTAACCCATCCGCCCGGAACATCCCTCGAATTCCGCGTATTGCCTGACGAATCCGGTCCTGGTTTTCGATCAGCGCGAAGCGCACGTGATCGTCCCCATACTCACCAAACCCTACGCCCGGCGAGACACAAACCTTGGCCTCGGCCAGCAGTTTCTTGGCGAACTCCAGCGAGCCCAAGTGCGCATACGCCTCGGGAATCTTCGCCCAGACATACATCGACGCTTTCGGGTTCTCGACCATCCAGCCCAGTTCATGCAGGCCTTTGACCAGTACGTTGCGACGCTGACGATACTGCTCGGCAATGTCTTTGACGCACTGCTGATCACCTTCCAGCGCCGCAATCGCCGCGACCTGCAGCGGGGTAAACGTGCCGTAGTCGTGATAACTCTTGATCCGCGCCAGGGCGTTGACCAGTTCGGCATTGCCGACCATGAAACCGATGCGCCAGCCCGCCATGTTGTAGCTCTTGGACAGGGTGAAAAACTCCACCGCAATGTCCTTGGCGCCCGGCACTTGCATGATCGACGGGGCTTTCCAGCCGTCGTAGACGATGTCGGCGTAAGCCAGGTCGTGCACCACCAAAACGTCGTACTGCTTGGCGAGGGCGATCACCCGTTCGAAGAAGTCCAGCTCCACGCATTGAGCAGTGGGATTCGACGGGAAGCCGAGGATCATCATTTTCGGTTTCGGGATCGAGCCGCGAATGGCGCTTTCCAGTTCGGCGAAGAAGTCCACGCCCGGAATCAACGGCACCGAACGCACCTGGGCGCCGGCAATCACCGCGCCGTAGATGTGAATCGGGTAGCTCGGGTTCGGCACCAGAACGGTATCGCCCTGGTCGAGGGTGGCCAGCATCAAATGCGCCAGGCCTTCCTTGGAACCGATGGTGACGATGGCTTCGCTTTCCGGGTCAATGTCGACCTCGTAGCGATCCTTGTACCAATTGGAGATCGCCCGGCGCAGACGCGGAATGCCCTTGGACGTCGAGTAGCCGTGGGTGTCTTCGCGCTGGGCGACGGTGACCAGCTTTTCGACGATGTGCGGCGGTGTCGGGCCGTCGGGGTTGCCCATGCTGAAGTCGATGATGTCTTCGCCACGACGACGGGCGGCCATCTTCAGCTCGGCAGTGATGTTGAATACGTAAGGGGGGAGTCGATCTATGCGCGCAAAGCGGCGCGGCGAACCTGGGTTAGCCATTGTTGCCTCGGATAACGTGAGCGCCCGGAACCGTCCGAGCGACGCTGGTCACTGCGGTGACCTGTGGCGGAATGTAAGGGTTGATGTGGCAAACTGTCCAGCGACTATGTAAACAAATTTGTCCGAAGGAAATCGGTTGATGGAATTTACCAGTGGCTTCTTGCTGAGCCTTTCGCTGTGCCTGGACATCGGCGTGGCCAATATCGCGATGATCACGTTGGCGATGCAGCGTGGCTATTTTCAAGGCTTTGCGCTGGGTTTGGGGACCTGTGTCGGCGACCTGATCTACGCCGTGCTGGCCTTGGCCGGGATGACCGTTTTGCTGCAATACGAAACTGTGCGCTGGGTGTTGTGGATTGGCGGTTCAGCGCTGCTGGTGTATTTCGCGGCGAAGATGATCTACTCGGCGATCCACCATGAAGCGGTGCTGGCGCAGACCGCAGAGGTGGGGCAGAACTCCCATCGGCGCGAGTTTTTCCGCGGGATCTTCCTCGCCATGTCGTCACCCAGCGCCATTCTGTGGTTCGCAGCGGTGGGCGGTACATTGATCGCTCGCTCCGGCGGCGGTGGCGCCCTCAGTTCGGCGTTGTTTCTTGGCGGATTTCTGTGCGCCGGGGTGCTCTGGTGCGTGGCTTTGTGCTTCGCCGCGAGTCACGGCGGCAAGTTGCTGGGCGACAAACTGCTGCGTTACTCCTATATGGCATCGGCGGCGATCTTCTGCTATTTCGCGGTCTACGTGATCCTATCGGGGTATAACGAGTTCGTCGGCGCAGGTGCTGTCGAACAGTTGCATGCACTGTAACTGGGCGAATTCGGTTTGGGTTCTATACTCCCAGCCGAACCCACTTTTTTGTTCAGGAGTTGAGTCATGGATGAGCACGCACGCGTCGAAGTGGTTGAGCCGCGCTTCGAACACGGTCACTTCCTGCTGATTGCAGGGCTTGGTGGACGATTCAGTCAAGCAACCACCCAAGAGATTCCCGCGCTCTGGGATAAATTCATCCCCCATTTGGGCAAAATTCCGGGTCAGAAAGGTGAAGTGACCTACGGCGTCTGTTGCAATTTTGACGGCAAGGGCGGCTTCGATTACATCGCCGGGGTCGAGATCAGCAAACTTGACGATTTACCGGAAACGTATCGCTGGGTGGAGGTCCAGCCTCAGCTGTACGCGGTGTTCGAGCACAAAGGGCCGTTGGATACCTTACCGCAGCTGTTTCAGTACATCTTCGGCACCTGGCAGCCGCAGTCCGGGTATGAGGTGTTGGATGCGCCGGAGCTGGAGCGCTACAGCGAAGACTTCAACCCGAAGCTCAATACCGGCAAGCTGGAAATCTGGGTGCCGATCAAATCTTAGTGAACCAAGCCTGGAACGGGCACTTCACAGTGCCCGTTCGTGACTGTCGTTGGCCCCTCGCATCACCTCCCGCATACCGCTCGTTTCACTCGTTCTATACGCCGTCTTAATACCGCTGCCCCCAATCAGTGTCCGTCCTTGATACCCCCTCACTTACCCTGCAAGGCGCAGATGAGAGCGTGAATTCAGTGCGTTTTTTGTACTGACGCTCTCAGCCGGTACCCGATTGCGGGTGTCCTTTCGTTTTGTCAGGGGGAGCTGTCTTGTTAACACTCGAGTTCATTTACATCGCCAGCGGCCTGTGTGCCGCCCTGTTGTTTGCCTACCTGGGTTACGCCCTTATCCGTGCAGAGAAGTTTTGATGGCCGCAGTCATTGCGGCACAGGCTTTTTTATCAGCCCGCCAGGGCGGTCTTGAGAAAGGAAATCGGCAATGTACGACCTGATTTTTATGGGGGTTAGCGTGGTTTTTTTTGCTGCGACAGCCATGGTCATCGTCGCCATGGGCAAGATTTGAACGGAGCATCGACATGTTGAGCACTATGTTGGAATTTGCGGTGATTCTCGGGTTGATGACCGGACTCGCCGTGTTGATGGGTAAGTGGCTGACGCTGGTATTTACCGGGCGTAAACATGCCTTGGCGGAGCGCGCTACTTATCGTCTGCTGGGGATCGATACGGCCGAAACGATGGGCTGGGCACGTTATGGGGTGGCCCTGCTGCTGTCTAATGCGGCGATGATGTTGCTGGGTTACATCGTGTTGCGCCTGCAAGTTTTCATGCCGCTCAACCCATTGGGGCTGAGCGCGCAAAACCCTGATCTGGCGTTCAATACCGCTGCGTCTTTTATCACCAACACCAACTGGCAGGCTTACTCAGGTGAAACCAGCCTGTCCAACTTCAGCCAGATGGCGGTCATCACCTTCCTGATGTTCGTCGGCGCAACGTCCGGCGTTGTGGCAGCGGCGGGTTTCATTCGCGGCCTCAGTCGGTCGAATTCTGCTGACATCGGAAACTATTGGGTGGACTTCACCCGCACGCTTTACCGGGTGATGCTGCCACTGTGTTTTGGCATGGCGCTGGTTTATGTCTGGCAAGGCATGCCGCAAACCCTGAGTTCCCAGGCCCTGGCCACCACTCTGGAAGGTGCACAGCAGCAGTTGATCGTCGGCGCGGTGGCGAGCTTTGAGTCAATCAAGCACATCGGCACCAATGGCGGCGGCTTTTTCAGCATGAACGCCGCGCACCCGTTCGAAAACCCGACGCCACTGACGAACATGCTGCATATCCTCAGCATGCTGCTGATCCCGTCGGCGCTGACGTACACCTTCGGCAGCATGCTGATGCGTCGACGTCAGGGGTGGGTGTTCTTTGGCACGTTCCTGGTGATGTTCGTCGGCTTTCTGAGCATCGTTTATACGGCTGAACAAAGTGGCAACCCGCTGCTGACCCGGGTGGGGGCGGACCAGGTGCTGTCAGCCACCCAGAGTGGCGGCAACATGGAAGGCAAGGAACTGCGCTTCGGGATTGCCGACACCAGCCTGTTCGTGACCACCACCACTGGCGCAACCACCGGCTCGGTGAACGCCATGCATGACTCGCTGACACCCATGGGCGGCTTCGTACCGCTCGCGCAGATGATGCTCAACTGCGTGTTCGGTGGCGACGGTGTGGGGTTTATCAACCTGATCCAGTACGCGCTGCTGACGGTGTTTCTGGTGGGGATGATGATCGGCCGCAGTCCCGAATTCCTCGGCAAGAAGATCGAGGCTCGGGAGATCAAGCTGGTCATGCTTTCGGTGCTGGCGCACCCCATCTGCATTCTCGGCTTCACCGCCCTGGCGACACTCTGGCCGGACACCCTGAACAGTCTCAACAACCAGGGGCCCCATGGCTTCAGCGAGGTGCTTTATGCCTACACCTCGGGCACTGCCAACAACGGTTCGGCGTTCGCCGGATTGAACGCCAATACGCCGTTCTTCAACACCACAATCGGTCTTGCCATGTTGCTCGGACGCTTCTTCACCATGTTGCCGATGCTCGCGGTCGCAGGTTCCCTGGCGATGAAAAAGAACATCCCGGCCGGTGCCGGCACCATCCCGACCGCCACACCGCTGTTCATGTTCCTGGTGGTGTTCGTGGTGCTGGTCGTGGGCGGCCTGACTTTCCTGCCGGCGCTCGCGCTCGGCCCGCTGGTCGAGCAACTGCAGTTGCTGTCTGGCCAGACCTACAAGTAAGGGGGCTGTGATGACTCAAGTACAAACACAAACCAAGACGCAATTTCTGTTTGCCGGTCTGTTGCGCCCGGTGCTGATTTCTGCGGCGTTTTTCATGCTGCTGACCGGGCTGGCGTATCCGTTGTTCACCACAGTGGTGGCCAACGTGCTGTTCCCGTTTCAGGCCCAGGGCAGTCTGGTTGAACGGGATGGGTTAGTGATCGGTTCGGCGGTGATCGGCCAGCACTTCACCCGTCCCGAGTATTTCCAGGGACGTGCGAGCATGACCCTCGGTGCAGATCCACTGGACCCGAGCAAAAGCGTGGCGCAGCCGTATAACGCAGGTTCCAGTGGCGCCAGCAACCTTGGCCCTACCAGCCAGAAGTTGATCGATGCTGTGGCCGTGCGGGTCGAAGCCTACCGCCGGCAGAACGGCCTGGCGGCAGATGCGCAGGTGCCGGTGGATGCGGTCACCTCGTCGGCTTCAGGCCTGGACCCGCACATTTCGGTGGCCAACGCACAGATTCAGACGGCGCGCGTCGCACGTCTGCGCCACCTGCCGCCAGCCGATCTGTTGAAGCTGGTGAATACCCACACCGAACAGCGCACCTTCGGCCTGCTCGGCGAACCCCGAGTCAATGTGCTGCAACTCAACCTCGCGCTGGATGCTCTGGCGCCTGCGCATCAGCCACCCCTTGCGGCCAGTGAGTAAGAGAAACAACCATGAGTAAGCAAGCTCGTTTGCCTTTGTTCGACCGTGGGTTGTTGCTCACGGCGTGCCTGGATGCCTTCAAGAAGTTGCTGCCCCAGGCGCAGTGGAAGAACCCGGTGATGTTTGTGGTGTACCTGGGCAGCATTCTCACCACGCTGTTGTGGTTTCAATCACTGGGCGGCAAGGGTGAAGCCCCCAGTGGCTTCATTCTCAGCATCACGTTGTGGCTGTGGTTCACCGTGCTGTTCGCCAACTTCGCCGAAGCCCTGGCCGAGGGGCGCAGTCGGGCCCAGGCGGCCAGCTTGCGCGGGATGAAGCGCCAGACCCTGGCCAAGTTGTTGAAGCAACCCCGGCATGGCTCCGCCTGGATGCCGATGCCTTCCGGCGAACTGCTCAAGGACAATGTGGTGTTGATCGAGGCTGGCGATCTGGTGCCCCTCGATGGCGTGGTGATCGAAGGCGTGGCGTCGGTTGATGAAAGCGCGATTACCGGAGAATCGGCACCGGTGATTCGCGAGGCGGGCGGCGACTTTTCATCGGTAACCGGTGGGACAAAAGTGCTGTCGGACTGGCTGGTGGTGCGCATCAGTGTCAACCCGGGCGAGTCATTTCTGGATCGCATGATTTCCATGGTCGAATCCGCGAAACGCCAGAAGACTCCCAACGAGGTGGCGCTGAACATTCTGCTGGTGGGCCTGACATTTTTGTTTCTGCTGGTGATCGTGACCCTGGGTCCGTCCTCGATGTTTGCGGTGGCCATGAGCGGAGGCGACGTGGTCAGCGCAACGGTACTGGTGGCGCTGCTGGTTTGCCTGATCCCCACGACCATTGGCGGTCTGTTGTCGGCGATCGGTGTGGCGGGCATGAGCCGGATGATGTCGGCCAACGTCATTGCCACCTCCGGGCGAGCCGTGGAAGCGGCGGGCGACGTTGACGTCCTGCTGCTGGACAAGACCGGCACCATCACGCTGGGTAACCGCCAGGCCAGCAGTTTCCTGCCGGCGCCCGGGGTTAAGGAGTCGGAACTGGCCGACGCTGCGCAACTGGCCTCGCTGGCGGACGAAACGCCGGAGGGGCGCAGTATCGTGGTGCTTGCCAAGCAGAAGTTCGACCTGCGGGCGCGGGACCTCAATGCCCTGGGTGCGAGCTTCGTGCATTTCACCGCGCAAACCCGCATGAGCGGCGTCGATCTGGCCGGTGGCCGGAGCATCCGCAAGGGTGCGGTAGATGCCATTCGTCTGCACATCGAGGCGCTGGGCGGCAGTTTCCCGTCCGCGTTGCAGGCCAGGGTCGATGAAGTCTCGCGTCGTGGCAGCACACCGCTGGTCGTATGTGATGGCCAACAGGCATTGGGCGTGGTGGAACTCAAGGACGTGGTCAAGGGGGGGATCAAGGAGCGCTTTGCCGAACTGCGGCGCATGGGGATCAAGACAGTCATGATCACCGGCGACAACCGCCTGACGGCGGCAGCGATTGCCGTGGAAGCCGGGGTTGACGATTTTCTCGCCGAGGCTCGGCCGGAAGACAAGCTGCAACTGATCCGCGACTACCAGGCCCAGGGCAAGCTGGTGGCCATGACCGGAGACGGCACCAACGATGCGCCGGCACTGGCTCAGGCAGACGTGGCGGTGGCCATGAACAGTGGTACTCAGGCCGCCAAGGAAGCGGGCAACATGGTCGATCTGGACAGCAACCCGACCAAGCTGATCGAAGTGGTGGAAGTCGGCAAACAGATGCTCATGACGCGCGGCGCGTTGACCACCTTCAGCGTGGCCAACGATGTGGCCAAGTATTTTGCTATCGTACCGGCCGCATTCGTCGCGACCTACCCGCAACTGGGCGCACTGAACGTGATGCACCTGAGCAGCCCGAACTCGGCGATTCTCAGCGCGGTGATCTTCAATGCCCTGATTATCGTGTTTCTGATCCCGCTGGCGCTCAAGGGCGTGACTTACCGAGCCATCGGCGCGGCGGCGTTGCTCAATCGCAACCTGCTGATCTATGGCCTGGGTGGCGTGCTGGTGCCGTTCGCGGGGATCAAGGTGATCGACATGCTGTTGGCCGGGCTCGGCCTTGTTTGAAAGGACTGTCTGCACGGCGCCGTGTATGGCGCCGTGCAGTTCAAAAGGATTGCCATGCCCGTAATTGATACGTTCACCGCTTCACGAGACGGCCGCCCTGATCCCGACGCGCTGTTGGAGAAGCTACAACAGGACGAACAGGCCGCCCTGCGTGGGAAACTGCGCATCTATTTCGGTTCCAACGCCGGGGTGGGGAAAACCTGCGCGATGCTCACCGCGGCCCAACGCGAAGTGACCCGGGGCCGTGACCTGGTGGCTGGCGTGATAGAAACCCATGGCCGCCGGGAAACCGCCGAACTGCTCGCTGGCCTGGAATTGCTGCCGCGTTATAACGTGATGCATCGCGAGTGTGCCCTCAGCGAGTTCGATCTGGATGCCGCGCTGGCGCGGCGTCCGGCGGTGCTGCTGGTGGATGAACTGGCCCACAGCAATGTTCCCGGTTCGCGTCACCCCAAGCGCTGGCAGGATGTCGAAGAACTGCTGCGCGCCGGCATCGACGTCTGGACCACCCTCAATGTCCAGCACCTGGAAAGTCTCAACGATATCGTCAGCGGGATCATCGGCATCCGGGTGCGCGAGACCGTGCCTGACCATCTGTTCGACGGTGCCCATGAAGTGGTGGTGATCGACCTGCCACCCGATGACCTGCTGCGCCGTCTCAAGGAAGGCAAGGTCTACCTGCCGCCCCAGGCCGAGCGCGCGTCCCGGCATTTCTTTCGCAAGGGCAATCTGCTGGCCTTGCGCGAGCTGGCGTTGCGGCGTACCGCTGATCGCGTCGATGCACAGATGCGCGACTATCGCCGCGAGCGGTCCATCAACTCCCTTTGGCCCGCGCGCGAGCGTTTACTGGTTGGCGTGGCAGGGCACCCTTCGGATGAACGTCTGGTTCGTGAAGCGGCGCGTCTGGCACAAAAACTTGAAGCGGACTGGATTGTCGTTCATGTGCCTTCGGTGCAGCGACGAGGCGCGGGTGCGCACCGCTATGCCGCCGCCATGAAGACCTTGGCACTGGCCGCCGAATTCGGTGCCGACACGGCCACGCTGTCGGGCATGGACGTGGCCGAGGCTTTGGTGGCGTTTGCTCGTGAACACAACGCCAACCGGCTGGTGCTCGGGCATTACCCGCGCAAGGTCTGGCAGTTTTGGCACCAGTCGGTCAGTGACCGCATCAGCCGTCGCCATCCCGAGATCGATCAGATTGTCATCGCCCATGGCCCACTGCCTATCGTGGTTGCGGTGGCGGTGAATACAGATACAGCGCTGCCGCCCAGCAGGGTTCCGGCTTATCTGTGGGCCAGCCTGGCCTGTTTTGCCGCCACGGCGGTGGCCGCGTTGCTGTTGCAGGTGTTTGACCTGGCCAACGTGGTCATGCTGTTTTTGCTCACGGTGGTGCTGGTCGCTTTGCGCTTTGGGCGAGGGCCGGGTGTCTGGGCGGCGATGCTGGCGGTGCTGTGTTTTGATTTCTTCTTCGTCCAGCCACGCTGGTCGTTTACGGTCAACGACACCCAGTACTTCTTTACCTTCGCCCTGATGCTCGGTATTGCGTTGATCACCGGGCAGCTCACGGCACGCTTGCGTCATGAAGCCCGCACCGCTGCCAGCCGTGAACGGCGCGCGACTTCGTTGGCCAGGTTGGCTCGCGACTTGTCGGCGGCGCTGACCGTGGAGCAGATCACGGAGGTGGCGCTGCGCACCTTCAGCGGCGTATTTGAAGCGCGGGTCGGGCTGACACTGCCGGACGCCGCCGACAGTGTCCACGCTCGTGGCGCGGGTGCATTTGCGATCGATGAAAACATTGCTCAATGGGTTTACGACCATGGCCAACCCGCCGGCCAGGGCACCGATACGCTGGCCGCCGCTCAGGGCCGGTATTTGCCGTTGAAGGCGCCAATGCGCGTGCGCGGAGTGTTGGTGCTCGCGCTGGCTGAGCCCGAGCGGTTGAACGGGCCTGAAGAGCAGCGCTTGCTCGAGGCCTGCATGAGCCAACTGGCGATAGCGCTGGAACGGGTGCATTTCGTCGAAGTGGCGCAAAGCACCCTGGTGCAGATGGAGGGCGAGCGCATGCGCAATACCCTGCTGGCCGCGATCTCTCATGACCTGCGCACGCCGCTGACCACCATAATCGGCGCGGCAGACGCAGCAGCGCCTCATGCGCCGCCCGGACCGCTGACCCAGTTGCTGGGCGGTATTCGCGATCAGGCCAGCTCCATGCAGCGGTTGATCGAAAACCTGTTGGACATGGCCCGAATGCAGGAACGCGGTGTGCGCCTCAACCGGCAATGGCACTCACTGGAGGAAATTGTCGGCAGTGCTTTGCGTCAACTGCGCGAGCCATTGGCGCGGCATGTGGTGCGCACCGCCCTGTCGCCGCTGTTGCCGTTGGTGGAAGTCGATGCGCTGTTGATCGAGCGCGTGCTGGTCAACCTGCTGGACAACGCTGCCAAGTACACCCCGGCCGGAACGCTGGTGCAGGTTGTGGCCCGACAAGAGGAGGACAGCATTGTGCTGGAGGTGATCGACGCCGGTCCCGGTTGTCCTCAGGGCAGCACGCCTCAGAGTTTGTTCGAACCGTTCACCCGGGGTCAGCAGGAGTCGGCCGTTGCCGGCATCGGCCTTGGGCTGGCGTTGGCAAAACGGATTGTCCAGGCCCATGGCGCAACGATCGAGGCTCAGCCTCAGGCCATCTCGGGCATCCGCTTTGTCATCACTTTACCGGCGGGTCATCCGCCTTCCATGGAATCGCTATGACCAGTGCACGCATCCTCATTGTCGAGGACGAGGCCAACATCCGCCGTTTCGTCGGTATCGCGCTGCAGGACGAAGGTTTTCAGGTGTTCGAGGCCGACAACGTCAAACGCGCCCTGATCCACGCCGCCAGCCGTCAACCGGATCTGGTGATTGTCGATCTGGGCTTGCCCGACGGTGACGGCAAACAATTGATCAGTGAGTTGCGGGGCTGGATGACGGTGCCGATTCTGGTGCTGTCGGCCCGTGATCGTGAAGAGGAAAAAGTGGCGGCACTGGATGCGGGGGCGGACGATTATCTGGTCAAGCCATTCGGCGTGCCCGAGTTACTCGCGCGTATTCGCGCCCAGTTACGTCGGCATGTGCAGAGCGGGACCGCCGCGGTCACCAGCAAGGTGACTTTCGGAATGATCGAAGTGGACCTGGCCACGCACGAGGTCCGGCGCGAGGGCCAATCGGTCCATCTGACACCCATCGAGTATCGCTTGCTGTGCGCGCTGATTCGCGGACAAGGCCGGGTCATGACCCATCGCCAGCTACTGTTGGAAGTGTGGGGCCTGGATTACGTCGATCGTGCTCACTATCTGCGGGTGCACATGGCGCACTTGCGGCAAAAACTGGAGGCCGATGCGGCCCAGCCGCAGCATTTCATCACCGAATTGCAGGTAGGTTATCGCCTGGTGGGGCTGTAAAGCACGGCGGGCGCTGGCTGCAGCGCCTGGCCGTGTGTCGCTCACTTGTCTTTCTTGATCCGGCGCTCGTGCAGGAAATCGATGTAAAGCGTGATGAAACCGAACGAAGAAATGCTGAACAACACGAGTAGGCCGATTTGAGTCGTGCTCATGATCAAAGTCCTGTGGGTGGGACGAGGAGCGCTCAACCTGCCGTGGCTGGGCGTCACTAATCGTCAAGGCACAGATAAATAATACGAACCCAGGGCCTTGGGTAGCGGTTATATGAAAGCTTTACGGCGCTGTCCTTGAACCCTATGCACTTCATACGAGAGGTGGTTATCGGGCGTTCGCGAGCAAGCAAGTATTGCTAGAATCGGCGAGCGTTATCCTGTTGTCTCACTTGCCCCAAGGTCTGCGCTGCGCCATGAACTCGTCGAACCCTGTCATCCGAAACGTCCTGCCTGCTGATCTGGACCGCTGCTACGCCATCGAAACCGTTGCCTACGAAGGCGACGAAGCCGCCACCCGCGAAAAAATCGGCACGCGCATTGCCACCTGGCCCGAAGGTTTTATCGTGGCCGAAGTTGACGGCGTTGTAGCCGGTTTCATCAATTCCGGTGCGGCGTTTCAGGTAGAAATGTCGGACGAGGCGTTCAAGGAACTGATCGGGCACGACCCGGCCGGCCCGCACGTGGTCATCATGTCGGTGGTGGTGCACCCGGATTATCAGGGGCAGGGGCTGGCGAAACGGTTGATGGGCGAATTCATCGAGCGGATGCGCGCGCTGGGCAAGACCCACATCCATCTGATGTGCAAGGAGCGGCACATTCCGCTGTATGCCGGGTTTGGCTTTGCCTACATCAAGCCTTCAGCGTCCGACCATGGCGGGATGGCATGGCATGAGATGGTGTTGGAGTTGGGACAAGAGCAAATGAGTTCTTGAGATAAGTTTTTTAATGGCCTAAATTCAGACCTTGTTGCAGCGACCATCCTGTTCGGATGGTGAGCAGAGGAATGAATGATGCGAGTTGAAACTATCAGTTTTGTTAAAAAGAATGCGGCAGCGCTGGATCTTTCTGAGCCGATGCTCGTCACTCAGAATGGTGTTCCGGCTTATGTGATCGAGTCCTACGAGGAGCGTAAGCGGCGAGATGAGGCCATCGCGCTGATCAAACTTCTTTCGTTTTCTTCTCGCGACAAAGAACAGGGTAAGCTGATTTCTGGCGACACTTTGCTGGCCAGACTGGCGCAGCGGCGCCAATTGCAGCAAGACGATAACGATGCCTGAGGCCTTCAGGGTAGAGTTTGCGACTGCTGCGGAGCATGGGGTTGTTTCGCTGGAGCATTATCTCACGCAGCAATGCGGTCGAAAAAAAGCGGCAGAGATGGTTGATCAGCTGGTGATGCAGATCGTTACGGCTCTGAGCAATCAGGCCCATGTTTACGGTGTATGTCAGGAAGCAGCGTCGCTTGGGGTCACTCATTTTCGTGAGTACTTGCCCATGGGGCAGCGGGTTTTGTATGAGGTGTTCCCGAGTGAAAACCTTGTAGTGGTCGCTTTGGTTATCGGCCAGCGTCAAAGTATCGAGAAACAGTTGCTCGATTACTGTCTTCTCCTCTAACAGCTAGTCAAATCCCAAAAGGGTTGCCTCAAGGCAACCCTTTTTCGTGTTTGATCAGTAAAGACTATCCCGCACTCTGGCCGATGCTTCCCGGTCATACGTCTCGGCATCGAACTGCCCATCGTTCAACCGCTTGTGAAACGCACCCGCCGTCGGCAGGGCAGAGCGTTCGAAGTGCTTCTCAGGGTTCCATAAATCCGAACGAACGATGGCCTTGGAGCAGTGGAAGTACGCCGCTTCCACTGTCACCAGCATAACCGTGCGCGCCGGTTTGCCATTGACCGCAAAGCTCTCCAGCAACCCAGGTTCGGCGCTGATCTGTGCCGTGCCGTTAACCCGCAACGTTTCGCCAATCCCGGGAATGATGAACAGCAGCGACACCCGCGAATCGAGCACGACATTGCGCAGGGTGTCGATACGGTTGTTGCCCGGCCGATCCGGGATCGCCAGGGTGCGTTCATCAATGATCCGCACGAAACCCGGCGTGTCGCCCCGCGGTGAACCGTCCATCCCGTCTGGCCCCACCGAGCTGACAATCACCAGCGGCGAGGCGCGGACCATCGCCTGATAATCCTCGTTCAGAAAGGGGATCTGCTTGCGCACGGCGCGGTCGTGGGGTTGGCCGTAGAGGGCTTCCAGTTCTTCGATGCTGTTGAGCATAACCACCTCAGAAAATCAGACCCATGCGCCGTTCATAACCGATCCGGCCCCTGTAGGCTTCGCCACTGTCGACCCAGCCGAATTTTGCGTAGAGCGCGATGGCTGATGCGTTATCCGCATCCACCGACAATTCCAGCCCCTTTATTTCCGGAAACGCCTGACGCGCGACGTCGGGCAGGGCTTGCAGACAGGCCTTGCCATAGCCTTTGCCCTGAGCCCGATGATCGACTTGCAGTGCGTGAAGGGTGGCGCTGTGTTCATCGGCCCAGGCCGGCAGCACGGGCGGGCGCTTGAGCAGCAGAAAGGCCACGGGAACCTCCTCGACCAGTAGCGCAAATCCTTTGACGCCGGGGCCGGGTTTGGACAGCAAGGTGTGCAACGCGCCGTGAATGTCGCCGGAGAACTTGATTTGTTCTTTGTGAACTTCAATGGCCTCGACCTGCTGGCGCTGGAGCGCGTTCAGGCTGTCGTAAGGCACGAGTCGGGATGTCACTGGAGTGTCCTTTTTCCAACAAAATGTGTTTCGGATTCTAACGAGTTTGCGTCCATGGATTATTTTTATTTGGGCTGTCGATTTGGCTTTTCGCCAGACGACTAAGGGTGTCTTCACAACAAAAACCACGGAGAACCACCATGAACGCTACCCACGAAATCCAGACCCTGATCGACACCTATCGTCAGGCGGTCATCGCCAAGGATGTCGAGAAACTCATGCCCCTGTATGCCGAGGACATCGTCTCCTACGACGCGGTCAAGGCCCTGCAATTTCGGGGCAAGGCCGCCTACCGCGCGCATTGGCAGGAATGCATGGAAATGTGCCAGGGCGCGCACAAGTTCGACTTCGACCATATGAACATCGTGGCAGACGAGCACATCGCCTTCGCCCATTGGCTGGCCCATTGCGGCGGCACCAACGAGAAGGGCGAAACCCAGGCCTGCTGGATGCGCGTGACCGCCTGCTATCGGCGCGACGATGGGCAATGGCGCATCGTCCACGAACACTGGTCGGCCCCGTTCGACATGATGAGCGGCACGGTGCTGTTCAACCTGGAACCCTGAGCGTCAGGCCGATTCGTCGGGAATGTCGCGAAAGCGTCAATCAGCAGCCATAGTTGATCCGTTCGATTCAGGAGAGCCCCATGAAGTATTTATGCCTGGTCTACAGCAACGAGCACGAGTTGCACTCGCTGCCCGAAAGCCCGAATGACGCTGAATGCATGGCCTACGCCGAGGCGATCCAGGGCAGCGGCCGAATGGTTGCCGCCGAGGCGCTGGAGTCGGTGCAGACCGCGACCACGGTGCGCATGCGCAACGGGAAAATGTCGATCACCGACGGCCCGTTCGCCGAAACCAAGGAGCAATTGGCCGGCTTCTACCTGATCGATGCCAAGGATCTCAATGAAGCCATCCAGGTCGCCGGCAACATCCCGGCGGCCCGGGTCGGCTGTGTCGAGGTGCGTCCCGTTCGTCAGTTGAATCCCGGCGCCTGATGTCGGCCGAGTCGGTACGGGCGCGGGTCGAGCAGGTTTACCGCGAAGAGTCACGGCGGATTCTGGCGACCCTGATCCGTTTACTCGGCGATTTCGACCTCGCCGAAGAAGCCTTGCACGAGGCGTTTTTCGTCGCGGTCGAGCGCTGGCAGCGTGACGGCGTGCCGGACAATCCGCGTACCTGGCTCGTGTCCACCGGGCGCTTCAAGGCCATCGATGTGTTGCGGCGGCGCGCACGCTTCATCGCGTCGCAACCGATGTTGATCGCTCAACTGGAGGCGCTGGAGCAGGCTGACTGGAGTGACGAAGACGTGGAAGACGATCGCCTGCGCCTGATCTTCACCTGTTGTCACCCGGCACTCGCCGCGAACGCCCAGGTGCCGTTGACGCTGCGCGAAGTCTGCGACCTGACCACGGAAGAAATCGCCCGGGCCTTTCTGTCGGCACCAGCGACCATCGCCCAGCGCATCGTGCGGGCTAAAGCAAAAATCCGTGATGCAAAAATTCCTTATCAAGTGCCGACCCTGGCGGAGTTGCCCGAGCGCCTGGACAGCGTGCTGCGGGTGATTTACCTGGTGTTCAACGAAGGCTATTCCGCGTCCATGGGCGCGGAACTGACCCGTGAGGATTTGACCCGCGAGGCGATTCGGCTCGGTCGTCTGTTGATGGAACTGCTGCCCGAACCCGAGGTGATGGGGCTGCTGGCGCTGATGCTGTTGCACGAGTCCCGACGCCTGGCCCGGACGTCGGCGAGCGGGGAGTTGATCGTGCTGGATGAGCAGGACCGTTCGTTGTGGGACGCCGAGATGATCGAAGAAGGTTGCGCGTTGGTAGAGCGGGCGCTGACGACTCGGCGCTTCGGGCCTTATTGCCTGCAAGCGGCGATTGCGGCGTCGCATGCCGAAGCGCCCACGGCGGCGGAAACGGACTGGCTGGAGATTGTGGGGCTGTATGACGTGCTGTTGCGGGCGGCGCCTTCGCCGGTGATCGAATTGAACCGTGCGGCGGCGATCTCCAAGCGGGATGGACCGTTGGCGGGGCTGACGTTGGTTGAAGGGATTCTGGCTCGGGGTGATTTGCTGGATTACCACTTGGCGCACGCGGCGCGGGCGGAGTTTTGTCGGCAGTTGGGAAGGGTTGATGAGGCAAGGGCGGCTTATGAGCGGGCGTTGGAGTTGACGCAGCAAGTGCCGGAGCGGCGGTTTATCGAGGCTCGGATCAAGGCGTTAGATCGCCCCCTCACCCTAACCCTCTCCCCAGGGGGTAGAGGGGACTGACCGAGGTGTTCTTTCGAATTACATCGACCTGAGATTCCGAGTCGAACTCAGGCTTTGAAGCTATGGAGATCGAGCTCCCTTTCCCCCTCTCCCCGCTGGGGAGAGGGCTGGGGTGAGGGGTGGCCCTAACCATCGCCCTCGCTATTCCAGCATCTTGCCTAACAACCAACTCCCCGCCGGCCCCGGCGGATGCAGCCGCGACCACAGCGCATCGACGAACACCGGTTTCGGCCAGCCGCGCACGTCAAGTTCCTGCAACGTCCCTGGCCCAAACCGCTCCACCAGCCACCGGGGCAACGGCGCCCAGCCGAATCCGCCCTGAGCCATTTCCAGCAGCATCAGATAACTCGGCGCCGACCAGACGCGCCCCTTTGCCCGGCTTTCATACGGATTGACGATCGTCGCCAGACGCAGCTCCCGGTGTTGTTGCAACACGTCCTGATCGATGTGGCTCAGCGCCGCCAACGGATGCTCGCGGGACGCGAACAGGGCAATCTCGGTCCGTTCTTCCACGGTCGAGCTGACCAGGTCCGGCGGGTAACTGTCTTGTTTTTCGGCGAAGGCCACATGCGCCCGACCCCGTTGCACCAAGGCCACCAAGTCATCGCACTCGGCGATCAGGCATTCAAGTTCCAGGTCTGGATAACGCTGCTCGAAGGCGCTGAGCGCCGCTTCGAATCGGTCGGACTGATACGTGTCGGAAATCGCCACGGTCAGTTTTGGTTCGACCCCTTGGGACAGTTGGCTGGCGGTCATTTCCAGTCGGCTGGTAGCGGCCAGGATGTCCTCGGCCCGTTGCAGCATCACGTGCCCGGCCGGGGTCAGGCTCGGCTTGCGGCTGCTGCGGTCGAACAGCGTCAGGTTCAAGTCGATTTCAAGGCTGGCCACGGCGGCGCTGATGGTCGACTGACTGCGCCCCAGTTTGCGCGCCGCGGCGGAAAACGAGCCTTGAGTCGCTGCCTGAACGAAGGCCTGCAACACTTCTTGAGAGGCCATGAACTATCGCCTTGATCGATGGTTATTGGTTATGAAGTATCGGTGTGAGGAAGGATCATGGCAACCACAGTCACTCAGAGGAGTCTGGCCATGAGCGCCAACAAATCCATCACTGAACGTATTTTCCAGGCCATTGGTTTCGAATTGCTGGCCATCCTGATCTGTACGCCGCTGCTGGCGTGGATCATGGACAAACCGATGCTCGACATGGGCGTCGTGACCATGGCTATCGCGGCACTTGCCCTGGCCTGGAACGTGGTCTTCAACGGATTGTTCGACCGTGCGCTCAAACACTACAACCTCGTGCACAACGCGTGGGTCCGTGTTGTCCATGCGCTGTTGTTCGAAGGCGGTCTGGTCGCGGTGGGTGTGCCGTTGATTGCCTGGTGGCTGAAGGTCAGCCTGTGGCAAGCGTTCGTGCTGGATATCGGCGTGCTGCTGTTTTTCCTGCCGTACACCTACGTCTACCACTGGACGTATGACGTGGTGCGGGAGCGGTTGATCCTGCGCCAGGCTTACGAAGCTTAAAAACAAAGATCGCAGCCTCCGCTTTCATCGCCTGCTCTACGCTCGGCAACGGCATCTGCCGTTGCGGGTCAGGGCGTTCATGGGTTGGCTGGCAAACCTCATCCAGTCCACAGCCTGAAGCACAACACACTTCCCCTGTGGGAGCGAGCCTGCTCGCGATGAGGCCTCCACACTCAACATCATCGTTGACTGTCAGACCGCTATCGCGAGCAGGCTCGCTCCCACAGGGTTATGCGTTAGACGTGGAAATAACCTACGCAGCTATCAAACGGCAAACGCTTGAGCTCGATCTTGTTCAGGTCGAGTACTTCGCGCAGGGCTTTGGTTTCGCCGGGGAAGTTGCGGTAAGCGACTTCGTCGAGTACCACGATTGCGCCTTTTGGCATGTACGGCAGGAAGGTTTCCAGCGCGACTTTGGTCGATTCGTACAGGTCGGTGTCGAGGATCAGCATGGCCACGACCAGGTCCGGCCGGGTCTTGACCCACTCAGGCACGGTCTTGACGATGTCGCCTTTCACCAACTCGCAACGCGGGATGCGGTTGACCGGGCGGAGCAGGTCGTTGGCGTCGATCATGTCCTGGATCAGGGACTGGTCGGTGTCGGAGAACATGGTCTCGTTGACGTCGGCCGGGTCTTCGTTTTTGTCGATGCTCTGGAAGCCTTCGAACGTGTCGAAGCCAACGATCGAACGGTTGATCGCGTACGGTTCGAGAATCATCGACAGGTGCATGTAAAGCATCAGCGAGTTGCCCTTGTACACGCCGCACTCGATGATCGCGCCCGGCACTTCGGCCACCTTCTTGAACAGCTCCATGCGCGAGAGTGCAGCGGTCACGCCAATGCGGTTGGCGAAGACGAACGGCGCGTCGGCCACGTACTCGGCATCGACCCGTTTCAGAACGTTGGCACGGGTTTCGTTGTACTGGGCCTCGGCAGGCGTGATGCGACGCTTGGTCATTGCTGGATTCCTTGGAAATTCGAAAAGTCGTGGGCGTGGAAATAGTCTTTGAAACCGGCGCCGACATCAGGGCAGGCGCTGTCGACGTTGATCGCGCCGCGCTTGTGCTTGAGGTCGTCGAGGTGCATCAGGCGGAAGTCCACGCTGAAGCGGGTTTGATCGGTGTGGTTGGCGACCGTGCCGTGCAGGTGCGAGCCGGAGAAGATCAGCATCTCACCGGTGTTGCCGGCGATGCGCATTTCGGATGCGGTGTTGATCGCCTCCAGCGGTACCGGGTGCACGCGGACTTCCTCTTTGAGGTTGTCCTTGGCCTTGTGCCGCTGGTTGTTGATCCAGTCGTTGAGGCTCCATTCGCTGGAGGTGTTCTTCACCGGCACGTCGAAGTAGCCGGCGTTGATCATCATGGTCTGGTCGGGGCTGATGGTGTGCACCGGCATCCAGGTGTTGATCTGGCAATCGACGCTGCCGTACCAGGTGTCGCGATGCGGTTTGTAGGCATAGCTGACACCGGCGTGCAGGTAGTCGTAGTTCGGCACCACGCGAATGCGCGGCACGTCGAAAATGTACTCGTGCGGGTCGACACCGATCTCGTCGATAAACGACAGGATCAGGTCCTTGGAGCGCTGGCTGTTGGTGAACTGGCCCTTGAGGCGCGTCACCAGCACCACGAATTCTTCCACCGGCATCAGCGTGTGCAGCGCCTGGTGGTTGGTCTCGCCGTCGAAGGCGGCGGTGATGCTTTCCTGGGCGAACGCACACAGCTCTTTGGCGGCGCGCAGCTGAGTGTTCAGGAAGATGTCGCCGGCGTAGATGGCTTCTTTGAAGTCAGCTTTCTGTTGAAGCTGATTGATGTACAGATTCACGATTCCACTCCTGAATGCATCGAGTCTCTAATGAGTCGGCCACACGTTAGCAAACTGAAGTGCAATCAGGCGGGTGGCAGATCAATAAAGCCGCAACCCCAATAATTTGCGACGAAATGCGTTTTCCGTGCAAAAAAAATCCCGGCTCAGGAACGAACCGGGACTGTTGAAACGTTGATCAGATCAGAACAGTTGGGTGAACAACCAGTACAGGCTGCCCGACAACAGAATCGCCGCCGGCAAGGTCAGCACCCAGGCCATCAGCAGGTTGCGGATGGTCTTCATCTGCAAGCCGCCGCCGTTGGCGACCATGGTCCCGGCCACGCCCGATGACAGTACGTGCGTGGTCGACACCGGCAGGCCGAACATGTCCGCCGCGCCGATGGTCAGCATCGCGACGGTTTCCGCCGAGGCGCCTTGCGCATACGTCAGGTGGGTCTTGCCGATCTTCTCGCCAACCGTCACCACGATGCGTTTCCAGCCGACCATGGTGCCCAGGCCAAGGGCGATGGCCACTGCGATTTTCACCCACAGCGGAATGAACCGCGTGGCGTTGTCGATCTGCTGCTTGAACAGTTGCAGCTTGCCGCTGGTGTCGGCGTCGAAGTTGCCGACCTTGTTTTTGTCCATCAGGCGAATGGTTTCGCTGGTCAGGTACATGTCGTTACGCACGTTGCCCATGGCCTCGGCCGGGACCTTTGAAAGCGAGCCGTAGCCCTTCACTTCGTTACCGATATTGCCGGTCAACGCGGCGAGGGCGGGGATCAGTTGCGGCGTGACTTCCTTGCTGCGCACGTAATCGGACAGCACCGGACGCGGGTCGGCCGGCGCTGGCAGCGGCGCACTTTTGACCAGCGCTTGTTGGGTGACTTCGGCCACGGCGGCAAACTGCAGCGCCTGGTCCGCCGGCATGGTGCGGTTCAGCGCGTAAGCCATCGGCAGCGTGCCGACCAGAATCAGCATGATCAGGCCCATGCCTTTCTGGCCATCGTTGGAACCGTGGGCGAAGGACACGCCCGTGCAGGTCAGGATCAACATGCCGCGAATCCACCACGGTGGCGGAGTGTCGCCCTTCGGTGCTTTGTACAACGCACGATTCTTGACGAAAGCACGCAAGGCCAGCAGCAACAGCGCGGCAAACGCGAAGCCGATCAGCGGCGACAGCAACAGCGCATAGCCGACTTTGGTTGCCTGCGCCCAGTCCACGCCGCTGGTGCCGTCGCGGCCGTGCATCAGGGCATTTGCGACGCCAACCCCGATGATCGAGCCGATCAGGGTGTGCGACGAAGACGCCGGCAAGCCCAGCCACCAGGTGCCGAGGTTCCACAGGATCGCGGCGATCAACAGGGCGAAGATCATGGCGAAACCGGCGGAGGAACCGACTTGCAGAATCAGCTCCACCGGCAGCAGGGCGATGATGCCGAACGCCACCGCGCCGCTGGACAGCAGCACCCCGAGGAAGTTGAAGAACCCGGACCAGGCCACCGCGAAATTCGGCGGCAAGGAGTTGGTGTAAATCACCGTGGCCACGGCGTTGGCGGTGTCGTGGAAACCGTTGACGAACTCAAAGCCGAGGGCAATCAGCAGCGCCACGCCCAACAGCAGAAACGGCGTCCAGGTGGTCACCACGGTGCCGAGTTCGTTCATGTCGTGCATCAGGCTGTAGGCGGTGAACAACAGCCCGCTGCCCAGCACAGCGAAGAAAATCACGATGGTCAGCAGGCCGGGCTTTTTATCGAGTTGCGGTTTGGCGCTACTGGCGGGCGCCTGGGCGGCGGTGAAGGAAGGAGTAGCCATGACGGACAATCCTGAGGGGAGAAGGAGTGTCGCCCATGATCGTTGCTGAATGTTACAGAGAGGCTGCGCTGGATCAGGGTTTGGGGTTTTTTAAAGGCAGAATCAAAAGATCGCAGCCTCGTTTCACTCGACAGCTCCTACATTTGGAAACGAGGCTGCGATCTTTTGATCTTAATAATCCTGGCGCTTGCGAAACGCCCAACGCCCGGCGATCACGGTAAACGTCGCGACCAATGCCACCAGAATCCAGAACCCTTCCGGGTCGCCTGAAAGCGGCACCCCACCGACGTTCATCCCGAAGAAACCGGCGATGATGTTGATCGGCAAGGCCAGCACCGTGACCACGGTCAGGGTGAACAGCGTGCGGTTGCTCTGTTCGTTGAGGTTGGCGGCGATTTCTTCCTGCAACAGCTTGATCCGTTCGCCCAGCGCCGTGAGGTCGTTGATGATCAGCGCGAACTCCTCGGTGGACTTGCGCAGCTCCTTGACGTCTTCCTTCTGCAACCACTGCGGCGGGCGATTGAGCAGGCGCAGCAACGAGCCCGGTTCCAGCGCCAACAAGCGTTGCAGGCGCACCAGTACCCGTCGGTTGGCACCCAGCTCAGCCCGGTTGGTCGACAGCCGCGAGGACAGCAACTCATCTTCGATCTGATCGACACTGAGGCTGGTCTTGCGCACGATCTGGGTCAGCACTTCACCCTGATCGCGCAGCAGATGCACCAGCAATTCCAGCGGCGAGCGAAAGCACTCACCGGCCTTCACCGACGAGCGCAGCTTGTCCACCGAGTGCAGCGGTTGCAGGCGTGCGCTGACGATCAGACGACTGCGGGCGCAGACCCACAGCGTCGAAACATCTGAAGAAACCATGCTGCTGAGGTTGAACACCACGTCGTTGACCACCGCTAGCAACGCCGAATCCACATGCTCGATACGCGTCGAACGAGAGCCCTCATGCAGCGCTTCGAAAAATTCGTCGGGCAATTCCAGATGGCTTTTCATCCAGCGCTCGCATGCGGCGTGGGCCAGGTTCAGGTGCAGCCAGAGAAATTCGTCGTTGTCGCCGGGTTGTTGCAGGCACTGCAAGGCCTTGGCCGAATCGAGCTCGCGGCCGCGCTCACCGGGGCGAAAACTGAAACCGTACAGCAGACCGAACAGGTCCGTGTCGCGATGGCTTTGGTCGATGCTGTGGTTCATGAAGTCTCACTGTGAGGAGGCGCCTGCCGCGGGTTTCACAGGTTCACTTGAGCCGCATCATCGCAAGGATTTTTGACGGTTTTGTGACAGTAGGATAGCGGCAAAATAGTGGCCGTACCGATGGTCGGAATTCATTCAAGAACCGCTCTGGGGCGCCGATTACGCTGACGTTAACTTGCACGGCTTTGGCCATGAACCAAGGTCGCAGACAGGGATGTCCGGACACCTTTCACGCCTTGTTGCGGCGTGCCTCATCCCTGTCATGAGTATCACTCGATGCTGCAAAAATCCCTGAGAGCACAAATCCTTGCCTTGTTGAGCGGCAGCCTGTTGGCCATGTTGCTGATCGCCCTGGCCTGCTTTCACTTTCTGTCCAGCGGTGTTCAGAGCTACGCGAATCTGATCGAAGGCCCACTGCACACCTCGCAACTGATCGATGAAGCCAACCTGCAATTCAAGGTGCAGGTACAGGAGTGGAAAAACGTCCTGCTACGCGGCAAGCAACCTGCGGACCTGGACAAATACTGGAAGCAATTCGAAGACCGCCAGCGCGACGTGCAGGGCATCCTTGGTGAACTGGCCGGGCAGAAGGGAATCGAGCCGCAGCTGAAAACCCGCATCGAACGCTTGCGGGACGAACATCGTCTGCTGGGCGCGGCCTATCAGAAGGGCCGTGACGCCTACGTGGCGGCAGGCGCCGACCCAACGGCTGGCGACACGGCGGTCAAAGGTGTGGACCGCGCGACCAGCGATCAGATGAGCGAGTTGGTCAGCGAATTGCGCAAGCAGGGTGCCGCGCAATCGAAGCTGATCAGCGCCGACGCCGATCGCACTGTGTTGCTGGGGATCATTGTGATGCTCGCCTCGGGACTGTTGATCGGGTTGTTGAGCCTGTGGCTGGTCAACCGCAACCTGGTCGAACCGATTCGCAAACTGATCGAGTACGTGGCGCAACTCAGCCAGGGTCGTTTCGCCGAACGCGTGGCCAGCACCCGTCAGGACGAGCTGGGCAAACTGGCGATGGCCGCCAATACCCTGCGCGATTTTCTTGCCGAAACCTTTAACCGTTTGCAGCGCAGCGCCAAGGATCTGGACAGCGCCAGCGGTGAGCTGAATTCCATCGCCACCCTGATGGCCAGCGGCACTAACGAGCAGTTCAACCGCACCGATCAGGTGGCCACGGCGATGAACGAAATGTCCGCTACCGCGCAAGAAGTCGCGCGTCACGCAGCCGATGCGGCACGTGCCGCCGACGATGCCGACCAGTCCGCCCAGCAGGGTGAAAAGGTCATGCAGGGCACCATTTACACCATCACCCAAATGCGCGGCGAAATCGCCAATACCGCCACGGTCATCCGTCGTCTGGAAACCGACAGCGGGCGCATCGGCAAGGTGCTGGAAGTGATTCGCGGCATCGCCGAGCAGACCAATCTGCTGGCGCTCAACGCCGCCATCGAAGCAGCCCGTGCCGGTGAAGCCGGGCGCGGTTTTGCGGTAGTGGCCGATGAAGTCCGCAGCCTGGCCCAGCGCACGGCGGCGTCGATCATCGAGATCAACCAGATCATTCAAACGGTGCAAACCGGTGCGGTGGACGCCGCTCAGGCAATTGAAAGCGGTCAGTCGCGCAGTGAGGAAAGTGTCGAACAAGTGACTCAGGCCGGCGCCATGCTGGAGCGCATCACCCTTGCCGTGGAAGCCATCCGCGACATGAACCACCAGATCGCTACCGCCGCGGAAGAGCAGACGTCGGTGGCCGAAGACATCTCGCGCAACCTCACCGAGATCACCAGCATCGCCAGCACCAATCTGGACAACGTGCAGCGCACGGAAGCGGCCAGCCACAACCTGCACGGGTTGTCGGGGCAGTTGAATGAAGTGACGGCGCGCTTAAGCGCGTAACGGGAATGGCTGTGTACCGGTTTGCTTACCGAGTCGGTACACAGTCGATCTCAAGTCCGCAGTGTCGATGTCGATGACCACGGTAATCCCAAATCCCAATGGAAAACCGCCATGGTCAGCATCACTTCCGTTTCGATCACCCCGACGGCCACGACTGCTTCGAGCAAGACTGCCGTCAGTGACAGCACCGAAGACACCTCAGTCACGGCAACCGCCGAGGCGTCCAGCGACACCACCAAGGTATCCGCCGGTGGCGCCCCCGCGGCGAGCGGCAGCAGCTCCAGCAGCAGCGAAGAATCCGATACGGTGAAAGAGCTGCGCAAGCAGATCGCCGAGCTGCAAAAGCAATTGCAGGAACAACAGCAGCAACTGCAAGCGGCCCAGGCCAGGCAGGAAAGCGCCGAAGCCAAAGCGGCAGACGTCGCGGCGGCTCAGTCGCAGATTGCGACGACTTCGGGTTCGTTGCAGACCGCGACGGCGGCGTTGTTGCAGGCGTTGCAGGATGAGGGGGGCAGTACTTCCGGTTCCTTGGTCAGTACGACTGCTTAACTCAGTGCTGGAAGACTGAAGGTGAACGTCGTGCCCTGTTGCTCGGTCGAGACCACGTCCAGTTTTCCGCCATGGGACTGCGCAATCTGACGGGCAATGTACAACCCTAACCCGAGACCGGTCTGCGGTGTTCCGCTGGCCGATCGCGAGTAGGGCCGGAACAGATGGGGCAGCGCATCCTCGGCAATCAGCCCCTGATTGTTCACGCTCAGCACGAACTGTCCTTCATTGATCTGCGCGCTGATATCGATCGGGCCGTCGGGATCGCCATGAGCAACCGCGTTCGCCACCAGATTGGACAGCAATTGCGCGACCCGCTCGCGATCACAATGAATGCTGTGCAGGTCACCGATGGACGATTCAATGGTGCGGCCGGGATGGACGCTCTGAACCTCTGAAATCACATGCCGCAACGCATCCTCAAGATCCGGGCACGGTTCAATGTTCACGGGAATGCCACGGCCCAAAGAGCCGCGAGCGAAATCCAGAACGTCATCGACCAGTTTGGTCGCACGACGGGCACTGGTGAGGATGTGCCGGGCCCGTTGCTGATTCGCCGGATCGGGTAGTTTGCGCAGGAACATTTCGGCGCCGGCGCTGATGGCGAACAAGGGGTTGCGCAGATCATGCCCGAGCACGGCAATGAATTGTTCGCGCAGTTCGGCGGTTTCCCGTTCCTGCTTCAGCGCTGCTTCGGTCTTTTGCAGGTTTTCTTCGGCTTCGATCTGCAGCGCCAGCATCCGGGCGAAGGACTCCATGGTGCTCTGGATCGTGCTGGATTTGAGGGGCGCAGGGTTGGGATCAAGGGCGCAGAGGGTGCCGAAAAAGCGTCCGTCGGTGCGGAAAACCGGCACGGATATGTAGCTTTCGAACTGATAAAGGCGAGGGGTGTGGTGATTGCGGTAAAGCGGGTCTTCACTGGCTTTGTCGATGACCACCGAATGATGCGATCGACGAATTTCGTGGCACAGGGTCGTGACAAGATCCAGCTCACCGCCGACCTGCAAACCGAAATTCAGCTGATCGAACACCGCACACGCCGTCCACGATTCTTCGGTGACCCGGGCCACGGCGACGAAGCGCAGGCCCGTCAGTTCATGGATCACTTGAAGAATCGCCGGCACCGCACTGATCCGGCCGATCGTGGCGATGTCTGCTGCCGCTGCTTGCCCCATTTCAATCTATCCCTGTATGAACGGTGTGGTGGGATTCTAGCGGGCTGGCGCGGCGTTGGCGCGACTTCATTGTCTGAATTTGACATGCAAAAAAGCCGCACGATCCGAAGATCGTGCGGCTTGGTGTTTGTGCATCAGGTGTCTTGTTTGTTGCTCAGAACTTTGCCGGTGGCGGCATCGAAATCCACGTCAAATTCTTTGCCGTCAGCGGTTTTCAGTTCGACTTCGTACTCGTAGCCGTTGAAGTGATTATCCAGATCCGTGTCAGTGATGGTCGCACCCGGATGCAACTTCAGAGCAGCCTGATTCATTTCTTCCAATGGCTTGATCTTGCCGCTTTTGACCAGCTCAGGGATCTGGTCGACGCGGACATCAGCCTGGGCCAGGCCCGCGGTGAGGGTCAGGGCAGCAGCAGTGAACAGGGCAGTCAGGGTTTTCATGAGGTTCTTTCCTTGGATGAGCTTTTTAAGTGGGATCAGGTTATCCGGCGCAACTTAATCCACCCTTAATTCTCCGAACGCGACTGAATGAAGACCGTTCCCACGTTCATCAGTAACCGTTGTTCTGCAGCAATTGCGCAACACTGGCCGCCGCCGGGCGTTTGTAGAACTTGAGCAGTTCGCTGGCGCGGTTGGTGAAGATGCCGTCGACGCCGGCGTCCATGACTTTCTGGTAATCCACGGCATCGTCGATGGTGTACACGTGCACCAACAAGCCCTGATCGTGGGTGTACTGGTTCATCCACGGTTGCACCAGGTCCGAATAGCTCTGATCGCCACCCTTGGTCAGCGCGGCAGAAGGGCCGGTGCCGATCGCGCCCTGGGCTTTGGCGTACTCGACCCATTGCTGGAATTCGGCTTTGTCTTTCGGTTGTTGTTTGGCGTAGTAAGTGGCTTTGTCCTTGTCGCCGGACTCGGCAAACGTCACCTTGGATTTCGGCTCGATGCTGCCTTCGCCGACCCACAGCAGGAGGATTTTCGGTACTTTCGGCATTTCCTTCTCAAGCAGTTCGAGGCTGCTCTTCTCGAAGGTTTGCAGCACGACTTTACCTTTGCCCTGGCCAACCGCCAGATCGCTCTTCGCCAGTTTCGAACCGGCCGGGCTCAACCAGCCGCGGTCCTGGAGCTTTTCCTTGAGGTCGCGCTCGATCCCGGGAAATTGCTTCGGTTCTTTGGTTTCGATGTACAGACCGGGTTTGTGCAGCGGATTGCCTTGGGCAATGTCGATGATTTCGTCGAGGGTCTGAATTTTCAGACCGACGTACGCAGGACGCGCGCGGTCCGGGTAGGCAGTGTTGAACCAGCTCCCGGCATCGAGGGTTTTCAGCTCGGCGAGGGTGAACTCGTTGGCCGGGCGGTCCTTGCGCTCAGGGAATTTGCTGGCGACGTCGGTGGTGCGTTGCAGGTTGTTGTCATGCAGGGCGAACAGCACGCCATCCTTGCTGCGTTGCACGTCCAGTTCCAGGTAGTCGGCACCCAGGTCGCGAGCCAGTTTGTAGGCCGCGGCGGTGGATTCCGGTGCATCGAAGGACGCGCCACGGTGAGCAATCACGGCCGGATGCGGGATGCCCGTGCGGGTTGCCAATGCGGTGGGGCTTGGCTCGCTGGCGGCCTGTGCCTGGCCGAGGCCCAGCATCAGACTCAGCAACAGGGCGCTCTTGGTGAAGGTAACAGGCATAGTCGAGGTCCTTTCGCAGATTTTCAAAGACGTATCTTTTAACAACTGAGCGCCGCTTGCGCTATCGCCAGACCGACATAAACGTGTTTAAAGCAGATTTTTTCCGCGCTTTTGTGCGCTTCTTTGCAGTACTCTTGGCCCCGGCAGTTACCCCGGCAGAGGGAACGCCCATTCGCTTGCCCTGCGTGTAAACCATCGATCACCGGTCCTTTACGACCTTCTGTGAGGTTTATCATGCGCATCACTTCCGAGCTCATCTGCCAGGCCGCCGACCAACTCAAAGGCTTCGTCGGCCTCAATCGCAAGACCGGCCAGTACATCGTTCGTTTCAGCGAAGACTCCTTCGGCATGGACGTGGCTGACGACGGCATTATCCCCACCAGCGAATTCGTCTGGGCCCCAGGTTCCGCGCAGGCCATGACGCTCAAGCGTGAGTTGATTCAGTTGTTGCTGGATCAGAACATCGATGACCGGATCAACATCACCGAGCCGTTGCGGGTGTACATGAATCGGCGGGAAGTGCCGGAGATTTCGGCGGTTCGCAGTTTGGTGCAGGGCTGAGTTTTGCGGTGATTGTGCGGGCCTCTTCGCGAGCAAGCCCGCTCCCACATTAGTTATGTGTCGATCACAAGACCAATGTGGGAGCGGGCTTGCTCGCGAAGGCGGCCTGAAGAACGCCGCATCATTTACTGGTTGAACGCATACGCCCGCTCAACCTTGCACACCCGCGTATGACAAGACGAATACCAGGTCGACCGTCCGCGCTCGCGAATCTCACTGTGCTCGGGATGATGTTTCCACGCCAGGATTGCCGCTTCGCTGGCCCAGTAGGACACCGTAATCCCGAGCCCGTCTTCACCCCGAGCCGATTCCACCCCCAGGAAACCGGGTTGCTCACGGGCCAGTTCGACCATGCGCGTGGCGGCCTGCTCGTAACCGTGATCACCGTCGGTGCGCAGGGAGGTAAAAATCACCGCGTAGTAAGGCGCTGGCGGAGTCTTGGCGATCATGGCTTCTGCCTCTTGCAGGCTGCGATCAACGCACGGACCAGCGGCGGCAGATTGCCCTTGAGCGCTGCGCGTTCAGGTTGGAACAGCGTTGCGACGAAGAACGGATGACCTTTGAGTTCCACCGCCCGCAAGTCGCCCGAAGCATCGTGTCCAACGGCGCACAGCTGTTGGCTCAACAACTCACGTTCGAACGCTGGATTAACGCCGTAGCGGCAGTGATAGCCTTCGACAATCTCAGCGCTTTCGTACGCCTGGGCGATCAACGAGCCTTCCACCAGATGAATGCTGTCGACGGCCTCCACCAGCGAACAGGTCAGTGGCGTGATCAGCGCTCGCGTCGCATCGGGCGATGTCTCGCCATGTTCGGCATCGTCCCAGCCCAGAACATGTCGGGCGTATTCGAGTACGGCGTGTTGAAAGCCGCCGCAGGTGCCAAGGAACGGCCGTTGCTGTTCACGGGCAAAACGAATCGCCCGCAACGCACCGTCCATATCGCGGTAAGGACTGGCGGGCACGCACCAGAAGCCGTCGAAATCAGCCAATGGCGCATCGGCGCTGATGCGGTCGGTGGCCAACCATTGGAACTGCACGTCTGCGTTCGCCTGTTCAGCGGCCATGCCGAGGGCGATGGGGATGGCTTGGTGAGCAGTGACATGCGGGTCGTAATCGCCGATCAGGGCGATGCGGATTGGGCGGGTTTCCATGAGTGCGCTCCACGCTTGTTGATTCCTGGCACCCACTATAGATTGGCGTTCACGCACTCAATATTGGCGTTATCCCAATTGATCAATGCATCAACGCACTATCGACTGGATTACCCCGACCTGTCCCTGATCCTCGCGCTGGTGCGCGGCGGCTCTCTGGCCCGGGCGTCGACGCTGTTGAAGGTCGACGTCTCGACCGTATTTCGCGCCGTGCGCCGATTGGAAGCCGCGCTGGGCCAGCAACTGTTCGAAAAGAGCCGCGCCGGCTACTTGCCCACCACCTTGGCGCAGACCCTGGCCGAGCAAGCTGAACGGGCCGAACAGGCGCTGGAGGTGGCGCGCATTGGTGTGGAGCAGGGCGGTGAAGTCATCAGCGGCACGGTGCGCCTGACCTGCACCGATTCGGTCTTGCAAGGCTTGCTGCTGCCAGCGTTGGCGAAGTTCATGCCCGGCTATCCGGCGCTGACCATCGAGTTGAGTACGTCCAACGACTTCGCCAACCTTAGCCGCCGGGATGCCGATATCGCCTTGCGTCTGACCCGCACACCGCCCGAGCACTTGGTCGGCCGGCGATTGGCTGAGGTGTCCTATCGAGTCTGTGCCAGCGAGGCGTATCTGAAATCGGTCGATTCCGAAGACTTGGCTTCGCTGACCTGGATTGCCCCGGACGACTTCCTTCCCGATCACCCCACCGTCGCGTGGCGCCGTCAGCAGTTGCCCGGCGTCACACCGGGTTATCGCTGCAACAGCATGTTGTCGGTGACTGAGCTGGTGCGGGCCGGGCTCGGTGTCGCGGCATTGCCGGATTTCCTCATCGGTGAAGGGCTGCAACCGTTGAGTGAGCCGTTACACGGTTACGACACGGCGCTCTGGTTGCTGACCCGCCCGGACTGCCGCGCCTTGCGCTCGGTGGTGACGTTGTTCGATGAGTTGGGGCGGGCGCTTCGATTGCCTTGACCGAGCGCTAAACTTTCGGCTGATCCTTGCGCACGAAGTGCTGATGCATTTCCGAGGTCAGGCTTTCAATGCGTTCGGTGAGCGCCTTGGTCATTTCGGTGAGCCGGGTGTTTTGTTCGAGCAACTCCAGCAGTTGCGCGGTGTTCTGCGCTGCTTGTGCCTGACGTTCACTGTTGGCGACGGCCAGGGTTTCGCGGTGCAGGGCGTCGGCGTCGGACTGGGCTTTATCCCGCGCCGCCTGACGGGTCTGGGCCAGCAGAATCAACGGCGCGGCATACGCCGATTGCAGGCTGAACGCCAGGTTGAGCAGGATGAACGGGTAGAGATCGAAGTGGGCCACGCCAAACAGATTGAGGCAAACCCATATCACCACGATCAGCGTCTGCGCACCGAGAAAGGTCGGCGTGCCGAAGAACCGCGCGAAGGCCTCGGCGCGCAGCGCAAACTTGTCGTTGCCAAAGGTAGGCGCCAAGTGTGCATGGGCACGATGAAAGCGCAGATGGTCGACGGGGAGGGCGGGTTGAGTGTCGGAAGTCGTGGTGGTCATGGTGCTCTCTGCATGGCGCTGGGACTGAGGCTCACTATAGCCCCAGCGCCAGTTTCATTCTGAAACACATTACGGAGTTTTATTCCGCGCTATTGATCACCGCTAAAGCGGCGGACATTGTCATTTATTGCAGCTGATAGCAGGCCAGAAACATGTCCAGCGCCGACTCCACAACAGTGGTCTGCATCTCGGCTGACAGGCCGGGCAGGCCCATGGAAATCTGTGGCCAGAACGCAAAGGATTTGAGCATTCCCTGAATCTGTTGTGCAGCGAATTCGGGGGCGACTGGTTTCAAACGGCCATCGGCCTGGGCGGCGCGGATCCACACGGTCAGGCCTTCTTCGCGCTCACCCATTCGGGCGACCATGTTCTGCGCGCGCTCGGGGGAATGGATGGTGGCGGCGATGGCCACCCGCGCCAGGTCAAGAAAATTGTCATCGCCCAGCATCTGCAATTTCGCCATCAACATCCGACGCATCTGATCGCGTAGCGGCAGGTCAGGGTGGTAGGGCGTTTCCTGTTCTGACGTCACCCGCGCCCATAATTGATTGAGGATTTCGGCGAACAACTCTTCCTTGCTGGGGAAATGGTTGTACACCGTGCGCTTCGACACGCCGGCGGTGGCTGCGATCTTGTCCATGCTGGTGATGTCGAAACCGTTGGCACGGAATTCGGCAATCGCCGCCTGAATGATGGCTTCGCGTTTTCGGTCGGTGAGGCGCTGTGGAGCTGTCATAAGTACGCTTCGGCAGGAAAAAATGAGAATTACACTTGGCAGTTTACTTGTGATCGGGTTTGATGCAACCTAGAAACTACACTGTACAGTGTAATGTTTTGTTAATCCTGCGCAGTGAACAATAGATCTCCGGCTGATGCGTGCGTGCCTTGGCCATTTATCGTCCCAAGCGGAAAACCGCGAATCATGCGGTTTTCCTGGAGTCATTCAGTCATGGCCACTTCAACTTCCCCTGCGGACAACGCCTCCACGCCTGAAGCATCCCGTCAGGCAGAAGGGCTCTTCCGAAACCATGCTCCCGTGCAACGTGAAGGCTTTCGCAAAATGGTACGCATCATGTGGAACATGATCTTCCACAAACCGCGTAACACCCGCCCGACGGCGCCTGTCCCGGTGCAAGCGCTGACTCAGGCAGCGTTGATCGCCGCCCCCAACCACAGCGTTTACCGCCTCGGCCATTCCACCGTACTGCTGAAACTGCGGGACAAATTCTGGATCACCGACCCGGTCTTCGCCGAGCGCGCCTCACCCGTGCAATGGGCCGGCCCCAAACGCTTTCACCAGCCGCCGATCACACTCGAAGAACTGCCGCCGATCGAAGCGGTGATCCTGTCCCACGATCACTACGACCACCTCGATTATCAAGCGGTGCTCAAACTGGCGGACAAGGCCAAGTACTTTCTGACGCCGCTGGGCGTGGGCGACACCTTGATCAAATGGGGCATCGACGCCAGCAAGGTCCGCCAGCTGGACTGGTGGCAGGGCACCGAGGTTGATGGCATCCAGTTTATTGCCACACCTTCGCAACACTTTTCCGGCCGCGGTCTGTTCGATGGCAACAGCACGCTCTGGGCCTCGTGGGTGATGATCGACGGCGACACGCGGATCTTCTTCAGCGGCGACAGCGGTTATTTCGACGGTTTCAAACGCATCGGTGAGCAATACGGCCCGTTCGACCTGACACTCATGGAAACCGGTGCCTACAACGTCGAGTGGCCGCATGTTCACATGCAGCCGGAGCAAACCCTGCAAGCACACATCGACCTTAAAGGCCGCTGGTTATTACCGATTCACAACGGCACCTTCGACCTGTCGATGCACGCCTGGTTCGAGCCCTTCGACCGGATTCTGGCGTTGGCCTGGGAGCGGAATGTGTTGATCACCACGCCTCAGATGGGTCAGGCGTTCAATGTGATGTATCCGCAGCGGGGTGGAGCCTGGTGGTCGGAGATGGAAAACGTTGGCGATCAGGTGGAACCTCAGAACGCATAGCGTGTGAAAACGGGCTGAGCGTCTTAAGCGAAAACCACCTCAATACGGCCCTCTTTTCGTGATCGGGGGGCTGACTTGATCACGATCTGCACGTCACGTCCGAGCAGTGAAAGGCATTCCATCATCTTGGCTTCACTGATACCTCGAAACTTTCCGCGCAACATCTCAGAAAGCTTGGGTTGAGGGAGGCCCAAGATTTCTGACGCTTGGACTTGGGTCAAATGGCGAGCCTTAATGATCTCGCCAATTTTGGCCGCCAGTTGCGATTTGACTCGCATTTCATTGGCGTTGGGCGTCCCGAGGTCTTCATAGACGTTCCCGCTGCTCTCTTCGATTTCAATCATTTCCTGATCCTTTTGCGTGATCCTGCGCCGCTTGAAGACGCTTTCTGATCAAATCGATGTCGCACTGCGCGGTTGTGATACCCATAGTCGACTTCTTCTGAAAGCAGTGCAGAACATAAATGGCATTACCAAAACGAACGGTATAAACGGCGCGATAGGTGTTCGTATTGAAGTCATCCACCATCTCAAGCACTCCGGCACCTCCAAAACCCTTTAGAGGCTTCGCGTCGGGATGCTTTGCACCGCTTTGCGCCAGATCTAGTGCATGACCAAAAACATCTTGTACATCTGCGGGCATTTGCTTGAGGTCTTTTTTGCTGCTGCTAACCCACAGGAGTGACTTCCTTGTACTCATGCGAAAATATACCTATATGGGAATAATCGTCAATCGATGATTTCTCACTCAACCATCGCATAATCCGCCCGCCCCACCGGATCAGGCGTAGACCCTTTCACATTCATCCCTCGACCCGGCGCAAATCCCGGGAAGAACACCAACCCCTCCGATTCAAACCGATAAGCCAACGCCAGCCGCGTAACATCCAGCACGTCGCGTTCATCCTCAAATCGCTGAATAGCGTCCACCGAAACCCCGGATTCCCGAGACAGTTCCTCCACACTCCAACCCAGCATCGCTCGGGCCTGAACGCTATGCGCGGGGGTGAATTGGAAAAGGGCGATACGTTCCAGGGTGATTTTCATCGCATGAGAGGCCATGGTGTTCTCCGGGCTCAAGAGTGCTGATTCAAAAAATACTGTGTTTTTGTACAGTTGTTTTGAGCCCGGATCAACCTCATTTTTTGATCGGTTCTATCTCGTCCCGTCCAGCCAGGTCGTTGGCGCCTGTCCCAGTACGCGGCGGAACATCGTGGAGAACGCCGCCGGGCTGTCATAGCCAAAATCCAGGGCAATCCGCGTCACCGGTTCCCCCACCACCAGCCGCGCCAGAGCCAGCACCACGCAAGCCCGCTGCCGCCATTGGCTGAAACTCAGACCCGTCTGTTGGCGGAACAGGCGATTGAAAGTACGCAGGCTGATGTGCAACTGATCGGCCCATTGCTGTGGCGACTGGTGAGCGTCGGGCCGCAGCACAAAGTCCTGGCACAACGCGAGCAGCCGCGCATCGACGGGCAGCGGAATGTGCAACGGCAGGTGAGTGCTGCGCGCCAGTTCATGCAGCAGCAAGCCGATCAGCGTGCCGTCGCGCCCGCGCTCGTCATATGCCAGCGGGATCTCCACCGCCTCCATCAGCAAGTGCCGCATCAACGGCGAAACGCTGATCACCTGGCAGCGATCCCCCAGATCCACCGCGCCCGGCTCGATATACAAACTGCGCGTACTCACCCCCAGCATCAGCACCTCGTGCGCCACCCCCGCCGGAATCCACACCGCCCGCTGTGGCGGCACCACCCAGCTGCCGTCGTGCGTGCTGACCTGCATCACCCCGGTGGCGCCGTACAGCAATTGCGCCCGCCGATGCGTATGACGAGGCAACAAATGGCCGTGGGAATATTCCGTACCGATGGCCACCACCGGCCGTGGCGTGTGGTCCAGCAGATCAATCGAAACATTGCGCATCGAGCAGTCCTAGCGGTTGGCGTAAACGCGAACATTATTGGCTGACTTGCTGAAGCAGGCCAAGACGCATCGCTCTATCGTCGACCGCTCTCAACTAACGGACGACACCGATGTTCTATCTCCTGCTGGCACTCTTCGGCTGCATGACCGGCATCACCGCGGTGCTGTTCGGCTTCGGCGGCGGCTTCGTCGTCGTGCCATTGCTGTACCGCATGCTCATGACCAGCCACGGCACAGACGATCCCGTCAGCCAATCGGCGATGCACATTGCTGTGGCAACCTCGACCTGCGTGATGATCGTCAACGCAACGATCGCCACCGGAAAACACCGACGCGCCGGTAATCTCATTCGTCATTACCTGTGGCCGTTGGGCGGGTTTATCGGCGTGGGCGCGGTAGTCGGCGCCGTAGCAGCGATGTGGGCAAGTGGCGAGGTGATTCGCTATGCCTTCATCGCGTACTTGGGCGTGACCATCGCGGATTGCCTGTTGCGACGCGGTTTTCTTACAGCTTCTGACAGCGCCATCCCACGGCGATTGGGAAGGGCAGAAGTGTCTGGTGGCGGTGTAGGAATCGGCACCATCGCCACGTTTCTCGGCGTAGGCGGCAGCGTCATGACCGTGCCGTTGTTGCGGCGTTGTGGGTTGAGCATGTCCCAGGCGACGTCCATGGCCAATCCGCTCAGTTTGCCCGTGGCGCTGGCCGGGACGCTGACTTACATGGCCATGGCTGGTTTCACCGAGTTTGATCTTGGGCCGTGGTTTGTCGGTTATGTGGATCTGCTGGCGTTTGCGGTGTTGACGGTGGGGTCGCTGGTGGGGATTCGGCTGGCTACGCCGTGGATAGGGCGGATACCGGATCGAACCCATGCGCGGGTGTACATCGGTTTGCTGGTTCTGGTGATGCTTGGTATGTGGGTCAAGTAGGGTTGGAATCAGGAGGTTTTTTCGCAAGAATAAGTCTTTGCATTGATCAAGATTTCACGCAGGAGAACGTCATGTCGATCCTCGAAAGCGACTGGAAGAAATTCAAGGAGCTGCGCAAGATTGCGCTAGATCGTTTTTGCCAAGGAGTGCTCGCCGATGCCAAGGCTATTGCACAACATGGTGCACTTTCTGCGCATGCTCGCTATGGAATGCTTTATGGCCTGATCCATGATCGAAACAAGGACATGGCCCGGGCCTTTAACCACAACAGCCAATCCCGTTCCAGTGCGCTCACCGCTTTAAGGTTGTTTGTCATGCACGACTTGCTGACCGACGCAGAGCTTTCAATTCTCAGCGAAGATGCGCTGGACTACATCTCGGATGTTGGTCGCCGGCCCTATGAGCTTGAATGGGTCGAGGAGATCGTGCGGCAGGACTGAACGTCGTTCGCCGCTCTTGATAAAGGATGATGGATGCTTATTTTCAACTGCACCGAAGCGGCCAGCAACTTCTTCAGCCGTGTTCACAAGGGCAAAACAATCACGCCCGTGGATCACCAGCCGCCTTCGCCCACTCCCGAAGAAGATGAGTCAGGTGATTCGGCGGAGCAGTGGCTGGTTCATGCGATCACTGTTCAGCGCAAACACGTGCTGTTCGTCATTCACATAAAAACCCGTTATTGCATGATTTTCGCGGATGCGAAAAAAGCCGATGTGGATGGTTTTGTCCAACGCTTTTCCGAGCGCTGGATTTGCGGCTTGATAAACCATGCGCTACAGCACGACGTCCTTCAATGGATCGACGAGGCGTTCATGCAGGAGCGTTTCGAGCAGAGCTGCCGCGAACACGTTTTCTACCGGCGAAGGCATCGTGGTGCGCAAAAACACATCGACGATATTGCCTGGATCTTCGAGGGTTATGCCTCTGAGTGGGGCACTTTACCCCCGGACGAGTTCGCGGCCGGCAGCTTCGACGCGCAGATGAATGACACCCTGCGACTCAGCAAAGGCCATAAAGACTATTACTCCCCCGATGAGGAGATGATGGTGTATTGGTTGCGCAAGTACTGTTGCCTTGATGAACCAGGTATTCAGGCTGCACGTGATCGGCGTAAAGAAGTGAAGCGGGAGATTTGGGCGTTGGAGAGCAGCCTTCGGCCGGACTGAAGCGAAACGGAATGCTTCACGAGCTCTGCGAGCCAATGATTGTTAGCTGTCCAACCCCGGCGCTTCCCGGACAATAAAGTGATCGAGGTTCTCAATATTCGCACTGAACACCCCGAACGTCTGCTCGGGGTTTTTCTTGCTCGGCACCTGCTTCAACTCCGGCGTCACGCCATAAAAGAAGCAATACAACTCTTTCCTGCTCTCACTGGCGTGCTTGATCTCTTCCAGAAACGCTTTGCGCTTGCGGTAGTTGTCGATCAGCTTTTTACTCAAGTAAACGTTGACTGAATAAGGCTTCTTCTTCGCCTCGTCCGCTTGCTTGAACCAGACCTTCTGTTCGAAATCGATACGAAAGCTCTGCGTGTAATCCTTGATCTCCTTGATCTTGCCCCAGTAAATCAGCCCCTTGTTGTCCAGCAGATACTCGATCTTCTTGAAAAACGACCCATAAGGCGCCGTGTGCTCGCCAATCTTCAGCGGCATGCGCTTGAGCAACTCCTTGTCCTCGAAGTTCGACACAAAACACTCCACCGGGTGGGCGAAGACACTGGTCTTGTCCGGTGCCGTCTCACGGTTCGGGTGTTCGACATTACTGGCCGCTGAAGAGGGTTTCGGATCGTCCCGCATCACGTCAGCCGCCACCGCCGGGTTCGACGGCTTACGTACATACTCACGCCGAGTCAGCAACAACTCCGACGGGAAATGCTCCTCGCGACTGTCATCCGTTTCCGCACCGTCCGCGTCCACACCTGACGCCGACGCCTTGAGACTGACATAAGGACAATCCGCCACATGCCGGGTGCTGGGCGTGTTCTTGAAATGCGGAGTGCGAACGTAATTCACGTTCTTGGCGTTGAACGTCGTCAACACATTCACCGCATCGAAGGCCAAACGACAGGCGTCGTTGGGGCACTGGAAGTGTTCTTTGGCGGAGTCGAAATCCATGGTCTCGTCGAAATTCAAATCGCGCACGTCATAGATCGACAGCTTGTCGTCGAGGCTGAGGCAGTAGGCGAGGTCGAATTTCATGGGGGGCTTGGGTCCTTGAGTGGGGAAGGGTATTAATAACGGGAGGCGCGAGATGGCGCACCTGTTAATTCTGATCAGTCACGCCTACGTCTTCATTTTCAAGACAATGTCATAGCCTTGTGAGGGGGGAGGCGCGACACATGTGCCAACGCTGCTCTCGAAATTCTGGTTCGAGCTCGCTGTGAGGTCTTTCCGTCAATCATGTAGGAGTTTTCTTTAAATTTGGTAGTCTTCAGCCTCTGATAAGAGGATGAGTGGGATGCCAGCTGTCATTGCCGAAAATGATGAATCGAAGTGGGCCGACGAAACTGGAGTCCGTTACCACTTCCCGAAGCAGTACCGAGCGATTCTTACCGAAGGAACGGCGGTGCTGTATTACAAAGGGAAGATGACAAACAAGGCTTTTTCGGATCAGCGTCTGAGTACCAACCCTCATTATTTTGGTGTTGCTCGAATAGGAAAGGTTCATGCGGATGAGAACAGCACGCAAGGTGATTTGTTCGCTGTTATTGAGGGCTACAGACCTTTTGACTCTGCAGTTCCGATCAAGCTAAACGGGGAATACCTAGAGCAAATTCCTGTAAAACTGAAGAGCAATTACTGGCGTAACGGGGTCCGGTTAATTGACCAGGAGGTGTTTGACGGCATCTCCTCTCATGCGGTGCTGAAGCCAGAGCAGATCGACGACTTCAGCCCAATCGATATTGCACACGAGTTTGAGACGAGAGTTATTGGGACTGAAGGGAAAAAAATTACCTATTACGGTGTGAGGTATGAGCGCTGTCCAAAGCTTAGGCGTCAGGCAATCGCAATTCATGGGCTTCGATGCAAAGCCTGTGATTTCGACTTTGAGAAAGCATATGGCTCGCATGCAAAAGGATTTATCCATGTACATCACGTGAAGCCAATTTCAGAATTTGACGAGGATCAGGTTGTCGATCCTGCGACAGACTTGATCCCACTCTGTGCAAATTGCCACGCTGTTGTTCATAGGAAGCCCGAACAGTTACTGAGCGTTGAGCAACTGAAGGGCCTTCTCAATGGTCGTTGGGTTTTCGACGATTTAGTTAACGTTAGCTAGGTGGTGTAAAAGGAGGTCTGCAGGAAAATTAGGGCGATTCACTTGTGAGACGACCGAAGCCTCTAGTTCCAGACCACTCCAAATTTGGATGTCCATACAATTTCCGAGGGTTGAAACCCTCGGACGATATTGAGTGGTTATGAAGACGGTCTACGAATAGCTCCGGATCTCGCAAGCGATCCTCTGAACCCAGCACCTAAAGCACCTAACCCATCGAATGCTTCAACGACTGAAACCTTGCACTAACCGCCGCCACCAAGGCTTAACCGTCGTCACCATTCGTTGCGGCTGATCGTGCAACAGATACGGCATGTCCCGCAGCCGAATCCAACCTTCATCCTGCCAGTTCAGCAAACTCAACGACATTTGCGGCCAATCCAACAAACTCAGCATCGGGCGATCTGAATGTCCCGAATGTTCTGCGTCGCGCAAGGCCGGCACCACCTGATGAGTCAACCACTCACGCAACAATCGATTCCCCGGAACGTAGTGATACACCAGCAGTGCATACACGCCGGATTCGCTGAGCATCAGTTGCTTGTCGGATTGCCGGAAATACTCAATCCACAGTACACGACGCTGATCTTTGTCTAGTTTATTGACCATGCGCTCGCTCAAATGGATACCCATCAAGCGACCGATATCGCGGGCGCAAAACCAAGTCTGGTTTTCGAGTAGAAGGGCATGTAGAGCGAGGTTGTGACGAGAGAAGACTGTTATAGAAAAAGGATGAGACATATCCATGACCTCTACGTTTAGATTTTGGAGGGCCTGACCCCAACGTAGAGTGGATTTAAGAAATCCCAACGAGCAAAGCCGTCACATTCGAGCAACAAATCACCCAAAGGTGGATTGTGCGTCTGTGTGATTGGCCAAGCTTCTACGTTGGGCGTTTCTTAGGCACCTGCAATGGAGCTTAGAGGTGCTTCGAGCGGGCATCAATGCGGATACGGCTGTAAGTGATGTAGGAGATTTAGCGTATTAGCGTAAGGATGCAAAAGGTTTTTCTGGCTCAATAAAAAAGCCCCGATCAGATCGGGGCTTTTGCTTTTCGATTTTTCGATTCAGAGTGCGATCGTCAAATCACGGTTAGCTAGGAAATCAATCCCAGCTAAGCGCACCGCCGGTTTGGTATTCAATCACCCGAGTCTCAAAGAAATTCTTCTCTTTCTTCAAGTCCATAATCTCGCTCATCCAAGGGAACGGGTTAGTCGTCCCTGGATACTCTTCCTTCAAACCAATCTGGCTCAAACGACGGTTAGCGATGAACTTCAGGTAGTCCTCCATCATCGCCGCGTTCATGCCCAACACGCCGCGAGGCATGGTGTCACGCGCGTATTCGATTTCCAGCTGAGTGCCCTGCAGAATCATCTGCGAAGCTTCTTCCTTCATTTCAGCGTCCCACAAGTGCGGGTTTTCGATTTTGATCTGGTTGATCACGTCGATGCCGAAGTTCAGGTGCATGGATTCGTCGCGCAGGATGTATTGGAACTGCTCGGCGACGCCGGTCATTTTGTTGCGACGGCCCATGGAAAGGATCTGGGTGAAGCCGCAGTAGAAGAAGATGCCTTCCAGAACGCAGTAGTAGGCGATCAGGTTGCGCAGCAGTTCTTTGTCTGTTTCGACGGTGCCGGTTTCGAACTTCGGATCGGAGATCGAACGGGTGTATTTGAGGCCCCAGGTGGCTTTTTTCGCGACCGATGGGATCTCGTGGTACATGTTGAAGATCTCGCCTTCATCCATGGCCAACGATTCGATGCAGTACTGGTAGGCGTGGGTGTGGATCGCCTCTTCGAATGCCTGGCGCAGGATGTACTGGCGGCATTCCGGGTTGGTGATCAGGCGATACACGGCCAGCACCAGGTTGTTGGCAACCAGGGAGTCGGCGGTGGAGAAGAAGCCGAGATTGCGCATGACGATGCGGCGCTCGTCGTCGGTCAGGCCTTCCGGGTCTTTCCAGAGGGCGATGTCGGCGGTCATGTTGACTTCTTGCGGCATCCAGTGGTTTGCGCAACCGTCCAGGTACTTCTGCCAGGCCCAGTCGTACTTGAAAGGAACGAGCTGGTTGAGGTCGGCGCGGCAGTTGATCATGCGCTTTTCGTCGACAGCCACACGGGCGGAGGCGCCTTCGAGTTCGGCGAGGCCTTCGGCGATGTCGAGGTTGTCCAGGGCAGCTTTTGCACGGGCGATTGCGGCGGAGTCGGACGCGGTTACAGCGCGGGCTTCTTGAGCCGCGACGCCACCAGCGGTGTCGAGGCGGTCCATGTTGGCTTCAGTTGCGTGTCCGGCGTTGGCGCCTTTTACAACGGTTTCGCCGCTGTCTTCTTTGTCGAATTCGTCCCAGCTCAGCATGACGTGTCGTCTCCTGCGTGAGGGCCAGATGCTCGTGTGAAAACTGATTGGTTGGTTTTTCACACGACCGTACTGGCCGCGTTGGATAGCGTTTTTTGCAGCGGTACACGCAGGCAAATAAACATAATTTTGTACGGGGTTCCGAGAGCCTCTGAGGGGCGCAGAAATCGGTGAAGACTTCGGCGTGGGCTTCAGACTGGCTGTTATCCCTGTAAGGGAATATTGCAGGCCCGTTAAGGCGGCATTATAGGGAAATTTTTGCGGCCGTGGTGGGGCGAATCCGCGCATGGAGCGGTCGAGAAGGAGGGTTTTTCGGTCGGAGCGAGGGTTTATAGGGCTTTGGCTGGATGTCGCGGGTGCAGATTTTTTTTCATAAATTTTAGCGGGCATTTTTTTTGTTCAAAAAACAGCCAAAAAACTGCGTTTTTCACTACATGTTGTGTTTTGAGTCACTTTTCGATGCCCCCAGACACAACTAAGCCCGGCCGAAGCCGGGCTGTAAAGTCACCCTTGATGATCAGCTGAGGCGAGCGGCACCCACGTGATCTGCGCCATCGGCAGCGACTTTGGCAGCGCCAGTGCGATCAAAACCGTCAGAAGCGAGTTTGGCGGCGCCCGTGTGATCGGAGCCATCGGAGGTGAAAGACGCCGAACCGGTATGGTCGTAACCGTCAGAAGCGACAGCCGCTTCAGTGGTGTAAGCAGCCGAGCCAGTGCGGTCGTAGCCGTCAGCGGCGAAGGTGTTAGCAGCCAGGACAGAGAGGGTCAGGGCGAGGATCAGTTTGGTTTTCATGGTAGTGGCTCCAGGTTCGTTGGCGTTTTGTGCCTTGGGTGTGGAATTCATACTAAGGCCAGTTAATTTGATTAAAAAGCGCAAATAAACGCTTTAAATAATCGAATTAGTAGATATTTAAGGTTCGGCGCTTCATCTGCCTTAGATAGCGGGCGGGTGGGTCGAACCTTGGGAAGGTGAGAGCGGGTGATTAGCCGTTAGAACAGCCGTTACCCATGACGCTGTAACGAAGAATGTGGCGTTGGCCTTTAGAGTCGTCGTATTCCATTTTCGCCGGAACAACTTCGCAGACATTCGGGATTTCGCTCATGGAGATAACTTTGGCGATGTCCAGGTGAGTGGAGTAAGTGTATTCCTCAATGGCGGGTTGCTGCTGTGCGACATCAGTCGGGACCTCGTCTGCCATGGCGGTTGCGCACAGGCTGCTGAGGGCCAGAACTAATAAAGCTTTCATTTCAGATTTACCTTTTAGAGGTCGAATGGGGTCACGCAACCTTTTTGGGGTTGCGTGTAGAACTTAAGTACTGGGTTTTGGATTAACTGCCTTCGTGGGGGCTGCAACTTGGTTAATCACGTTGCCTGGTTGGCGAGGCTGATTTTAGGCGTGGGGTTTACATTCATATAGGCGTGCTTTTGATAAACACTATTGGCGAATTTCGTAACAATCCCTGTAGGAGCTGCCGAAGGCTGCGATCTTTTGATCTTGGCGGCCGTTGAAGATCAAAAGATCGCAGCCTTCGGCAGCTCCTACAGGGACCCTAAATAGCCGGGCTTGAGCGCGCCGGCGAGGTATAGCCACATTTTGTAGGGGCTTGTTACTACCATCGTCGAATGGTTCTATAGGCCCGGCCCGGCTACAACTGGGTCATACAAAAACAACTATTCCACCGAGGTAACAAAGATGAGTGCGGCTTCTCTGTATCCCGTTCGTCCCGAGGTTTTGGCCAACACGCTGACTGACGAGGCGACCTACAAGGCCATGTACCAGCAGTCCGTCGTTAACCCGGACGGCTTCTGGCGCGAGCAAGCCAAGCGCCTCGACTGGATCAAGCCTTTCACCACGGTGAAACAGACTTCTTTCGACGATCACCATGTCGATATCAAATGGTTCGCCGACGGCACCCTGAACGTTTCCTACAACTGCCTCGACCGTCATCTGGCCGAGCGCGGCGATCAAGTCGCGATCATTTGGGAAGGGGATGACCCTGCCGAAAGCCGCAACATCACCTACCGCGAGCTGCACGAACAAGTCTGCAAGTTCGCCAACGCCTTGCGCGGCCAGGATGTGCACCGCGGCGACGTGGTGACTATCTATATGCCGATGATCCCCGAAGCCGTGGTCGCCATGCTGGCGTGTACCCGGATCGGCGCGATTCACTCGGTGGTGTTCGGTGGTTTCTCGCCGGAAGCCCTGGCGGGTCGGATCATCGACTGCAAATCCAAAGTGGTGATCACTGCCGACGAAGGTGTTCGTGCCGGCAAGAAGATCCCGCTCAAGACCAACGTCGACGACGCGCTGACCAACCCGGAAACCAGCAGCATCCAGAAAGTCATCGTGTGCAAGCGCACCGGTGGCAACATCAAGTGGAACCAGCATCGCGACATCTGGTACGAAGACCTGATGAAAGTGGCGGGCAGTGTCTGCGCGCCGAAAGAGATGGGCGCTGAAGAAGCACTGTTCATCCTTTATACCTCCGGTTCGACCGGTAAGCCGAAGGGTGTGCAGCACACCACCGCCGGTTATCTGTTGTACGCGGCGATGACTCACGAGCGCGTGTTCGACTACCGTCCGGGCGAAGTCTACTGGTGCACCGCCGACGTCGGTTGGGTCACCGGCCACAGTTACATCGTCTACGGCCCGCTGGCCAATGGCGCGACCACGCTGCTGTTCGAAGGTGTGCCGAACTATCCGGACATCACCCGGGTGGCGAAAATCGTCGACAAGCACAAGGTCAACATCCTCTACACCGCCCCCACCGCGATCCGCGCGATGATGGCGTCGGGCAAGGCCGCTGTTGAAGGCGCTGATGGCAGCAGCTTGCGTCTGTTGGGTTCGGTCGGTGAGCCGATCAACCCGGAAGCGTGGGATTGGTACTACAAGAACGTCGGCCAATCCCGTTGCCCGATCGTCGACACCTGGTGGCAGACCGAAACCGGCGGCAACATGATGAGCCCGCTGCCGGGTGCGCACGCGCTCAAGCCGGGTTCTGCTGCACGTCCGTTCTTCGGCGTGGTGCCAGCGTTGGTGGACAACCTGGGCAACATCATCGAAGGCGTTGCCGAGGGCAACCTGGTGATTCTCGATTCGTGGCCGGGCCAGGCGCGCACGCTGTATGGCGACCATGACCGCTTCGTCGATACCTACTTCAAGACGTTCCGCGGCATGTACTTCACCGGTGACGGCGCTCGTCGTGACGAAGACGGTTACTACTGGATTACCGGTCGCGTGGATGACGTGCTCAACGTGTCCGGCCACCGCATGGGCACCGCGGAGATTGAAAGCGCGATGGTCGCCCACCCGAAAGTCGCCGAAGCAGCGGTGGTCGGTGTGCCGCACGACATCAAAGGGCAGGGCATTTATGTATATGTCACGTTGATCGGTGGCGAAGAGCCGAGCGAGCAACTGCGTCTGGAGCTGAAAAACTGGGTCCGTAAAGAGATCGGTCCGATTGCTTCGCCGGATGTCATCCAGTGGGCGCCGGGCCTGCCGAAAACCCGTTCGGGCAAAATCATGCGCCGTATCCTGCGCAAGATTGCTACGGCCGAATACGATGGGTTGGGGGATATCTCCACCCTGGCCGATCCGGGTGTGGTGCAGCACTTGATTGATGAACACAAGATCATGAACGTCGCATAACAGCGGTTCCTGAGTCATGGAAGCCCCGCCCGGCATTGCGCTTGGCGGGGCTTTTTATTGCCGGATGTTTTTGTGTCGGCAGTCCGGGCCTCTTCGCGAGCAAGCCCGCTCCCACATTGAATCTGAGTCGGTCACAAATTCAGTGTTCACTGAAGATCAATGTGGGAGCGGCGGTGCGACGATTCGACTTGCTCGCGAAGGCGTCCTGTCAGACACCACATCCACAACTGCCAATAATTATCGGCTTCAGTTGTAGGCGCTTTCCCACTGTTACCCGCCTTCGCTCAAGTAACTGAATGTGTAACCGCTCGCTCCCATACGGGGCATTGGGAAACGCGAAGCCCCGTCATCGGGTCTCCTCAGGCCCTGCAACAAATAAGACACAACGCTACGCTTGCCGGATTAGAAGGGTTTGCCAATAATAGGCCCGCAATTTGCAACATAGATCGGTTCACTGTCTTTTGCTCTTGCATGAATTTGCAAGGCTGTCAACGCGCCCAAGCGGCTTTCTCGGTGCTTCTGTAATTAGTTGTCGCATTGAAGAAATATCGGCTTCGGGCCTGTCGTTAGAATGCCGATCACTCGCTCGTTGTTGCTCGCGTTGAAAAAAGCGCGCGATTCCTACAGCGCAGCACCGCTTTGCGGTTCCACTCATTCGCATATTGGGCTGTCGCTCACTCTGCCGTTTTAGCCCTTTACCGATGGAGTCCCAAGATGAAGAAACTCGTGCTGCTTGGCGCCCTGGCACTGTCCGTGCTGTCCCTGCCGACTTTCGCCGATGAAAAGCCTCTGAAAATTGGTATCGAAGCGGCTTACCCTCCGTTCGCTTCCAAAGCGCCGGACGGCAGCATCGTTGGTTTCGACTACGACATCGGCAACGCTCTGTGCGAAGAGATGAAGGTCAAGTGCGTTTGGGTCGAGCAAGAGTTCGACGGTCTGATCCCGGCACTCAAAGTGCGCAAGATCGACGCGATCCTGTCGTCCATGTCGATCACTGAAGACCGCAAGAAGTCCGTGGACTTCACTAATAAGTACTACAACACTCCGGCTCGCCTGGTCATGAAGGCTGGCACTCCAGTCAGCGACAGCCTGGCTGAACTCAAGGGCAAGAACATCGGCGTGCAACGTGGCTCGATCCACGAGCGTTTCGCCCGTGAAGTGCTGGCCCCGCTGGGTGCCGAGATCAAGCCTTACGGTTCGCAAAACGAAATTTACCTCGACGTGGCTGCTGGCCGCCTCGACGGCACTGTGGCAGACGCTACGCTGCTGGATGACGGTTTCCTGAAAACCGACGCCGGCAAAGGGTTCGCCTTCGTTGGCCCGGCCTTCACCGACGTCAAATACTTCGGCGACGGCGTAGGTATCGCGGTTCGCAAGGGTGACGCGCTGAAAGACAATATCAACACCGCGATCACCGCCATTCGCGAGAACGGCAAGTACAAGCAAATCCAGGACAAGTACTTCGCCTTCGATATCTACGGCAAGTAACACGTCCCGGCGACAAGTCCGAAATGGCGCAAGCAACAGGATCTCTGAGGTTTGCGCCATTTTTTCATCCCCCTTTTCGAGGACCTGAATCATGTTGAAAGGCTACGGGGCTGTCATCCTCGATGGCGCATGGCTGACGCTTCAGCTCGCCTTGTCGTCCATGGTCTTGGCCATTGTTCTGGGTCTGATCGGCGTTGCGCTGCGTCTGTCCCCGATTCGCTGGCTGGCCTGGCTGGGCGACCTGTATTCCACGGTGATCCGCGGTATTCCCGACCTGGTGCTGATCCTGCTGATTTTCTACGGTGGTCAGGACCTGCTCAACCGCGTCGCACCACTGCTGGGCTTTAACGACTATATCGACCTGAACCCGTTGGCCGCCGGTATCGGCACCCTGGGCTTCATCTTCGGTGCGTACCTGTCCGAAACCTTCCGTGGTGCCTTCATGGCGATCCCGAAAGGTCAGGCGGAAGCCGGCATGGCGTACGGCATGAGCAGTTTTCAGGTGTTCTTCCGGGTGTTGGTGCCGCAGATGATTCGCTTGGCGATTCCGGGTTTCACCAACAACTGGCTGGTCCTGACCAAGGCCACCGCGCTGATTTCGGTGGTAGGTCTGCAAGACATGATGTTCAAGGCCAAGCAGGCGGCAGATGCCACCCGCGAGCCTTTCACCTTCTTCCTCGCAGTGGCGGCGATGTACCTGGTGATCACCAGCGTCTCGTTGTTGGCATTGCGTCACCTTGAGAAGCGCTACTCGGTAGGCGTAAGGGCGGCTGATCTATGATCTTCGACTACAACGTCATTTGGGAGGCCCTGCCGCTGTACTTCGGCGGCCTGGTGACCACCCTCAAATTGCTCGCGCTGTCGCTGTTTTTCGGCCTGCTGTGCGCCTTGCCGCTGGGCTTGATGCGCGTCTCGAAAAACGCCGCCGTCAACATGAGCGCCTGGCTCTACACCTACGTGATCCGCGGCACACCGATGCTGGTGCAGCTGTTCTTGATCTACTACGGTCTGGCGCAGTTCGAAGCGGTACGTGAAAGCTTCCTCTGGCCGTGGCTGTCCAGCGCGACGTTCTGTGCGTGCCTGGCCTTTGCGATCAACACCAGCGCCTACACCGCTGAAATCATCGCTGGCAGCCTGCGGGCCACGCCGAATGGTGAGATCGAAGCGGCCAAGGCGATGGGTATGTCGCGCTACAAGTTGTACAAGCGAATTCTGCTGCCGTCGGCCCTGCGCCGGGCGCTGCCGCAGTACAGCAACGAAGTGATCATGATGCTGCAGACCACCAGTCTGGCGTCCATCGTGACCCTGATCGACATCACCGGTGCCGCGCGCACGGTCAACGCTCAGTTCTACCTGCCGTTCGAAGCCTACATCACCGCCGGCGTGTTCTACCTGTGCCTGACGTTCATTCTGGTGCGGATGTTCAAACTGGCCGAGCGCCGCTGGCTGGGCTATCTGGCCCCGCGGAAGCACTGACATGGAACGCATCGATCATTCATTGCCGTGGAGCCACTTGGGCAGCGAGCGCCAGATTTCGGTGTTCCGCTTCGGAAGTGGCGAGCGCAAGGCCTACATTCAGGCCAGCCTGCACGCTGATGAACTGCCGGGCATGCGCACGGCCTGGGAGCTGAAAAAGCGCCTGACCGAACTCGAAGCCAAAGGCTTGCTCAACGGTGTGATCGAACTGGTACCGGTGGCCAATCCACTGGGCCTCGGCCAACTGCTTCAGGGCAATCACCAAGGGCGTTTCGAGGCGGGCAGCGGCAAGAACTTCAACCGGGATTTCGTCGAGCTGAGCGCGCCGGTGGCCGCCGAGCTGGAAGGGCACCTGGGTGATGATCCGCACGCCAATATTCAGCTGATCCGTCAGACCATGAGCGATGTGCTCGCTGCATTGCCGCCAGCTACAAGTCAGTTGCAAGGCATGCAGCGCATTTTGCTCAGCCATGCCTGCACCGCTGACGTGGTGCTGGATCTGCATTGCGATGCCGAAGCGGCGCTGCACATGTACACCTTGCCGCAACACTGGCCGCAATGGCGTTCGTTGGCCGCGCACCTGGACGTGAAGGTGGGGCTGCTGGCGGAAGATTCTGGCGGCAGTTCCTTCGACGAAGCCTGTTCGCTGCCGTGGTTGCGTCTGTCGCGTCTGTTTCCTGATGCGCAGATTCCCCTTGCCTGCCTGGCGACTACCATTGAATTAGGTGGTCAGGCCGATACCGGTCGCGCTGAAGCCTGCGCTTACGCCGAAGGCATTCTGGCGTTCCTCGCCGAGCAAGGCCTGATCAGCGGCGAATGGCCAAAACCTGCGCAGGACGCGTGCGAAGGCATGCCGTTCGAAGGCACCGAATTACTGTTTGCGCCACACCCTGGCGTGATCAGTTTCTTGCGTAAACCCGGTGAATGGATTGAAGCCGGCGATGAGATTTTCGAAGTGATCGATCCGTTATCGGATCGGGTCAGCACGGTGTGTGCTGGTACGTCCGGGGTGCTGTTTGCCATTGAACGGCTGCGTTATGCCCAACCCGGTTTCTGGCTGGCCAAGGTGGCGGGGCGCGAAGCGCTGCGTCACGGGCGCTTGCTCAACGACTGACTGACTGTTTTTGTGAGAACCGACCGCATGTACAAACTTGAAGTCCAAGACCTGCATAAACGCTATGGCAGTCACGAAGTGCTCAAGGGCGTGTCCCTGAAAGCGGCGGCTGGCGATGTGATCAGCATCATCGGCTCCAGTGGCTCCGGCAAAAGTACTTTCCTGCGCTGCATCAACCTGCTGGAGCAGCCGCACGCGGGCAAGATTCTGCTCAACAACGAAGAGCTGAAACTGGTTGCCAACAAGGACGGCGCGCTCAAAGCGGCCGACCCGAAGCAGCTGCAACGCATGCGTTCGCGCCTGTCGATGGTGTTCCAGCATTTCAACCTGTGGTCGCACATGACCGCGCTGGAAAACATCATGGAAGCGCCGGTCCACGTGCTCGGCATGTCCAAGGCCGAAGCCCGCGAGAAGGCCGAGCACTACCTGAACAAGGTCGGTGTGGCCCATCGTAAAGATGCTTACCCGGGCCACATGTCTGGCGGCGAGCAGCAGCGTGTGGCGATTGCCCGTGCGCTGGCGATGGAACCTGAGGTGATGCTGTTCGACGAACCGACGTCGGCGCTTGACCCGGAACTGGTTGGCGACGTGCTGAAGGTCATGCAGGCCCTGGCGCTGGAAGGCCGGACCATGGTGGTGGTGACACACGAAATGGGCTTCGCCCGTGAAGTGTCGAACCAGCTGGTGTTCCTGCACAAAGGTGTCGTTGAAGAAAGCGGCAACCCGCGTGAGGTGCTGGTCAATCCACAGTCCGAACGTCTGCAACAATTCCTCTCGGGCAGCCTGAAGTAAACCGAACTCCCGTTGCGCACCGGGATAGTGCATGCTTCGCAATCTAGAGGCTGGCCCCGATCCCCTGTAGGAGCTGCCGAAGGCTGCGATCTTTTGATCTTGATTGTTCAAATCAAAAGATCGCAGCCTCGTTTTACTCGACAGCTCCTACAGGGAGGGCGACAAGCCCGCTCCCACATTTGATCGTTGTTGGTTTCGAGATTTGCGTTCATTTACGGGCTAGCATTGGCCCATGCCTTCATCACTGTTTTAGTTTCGGATTGCCCGCCATGACTGCCCATCGAATTGGTTTCCTGATTTGGCCCAGCACTAAAGCACTGACGCTTGCGCTGGCTGAGGAGGCCTTGCGTGTTGCCCAGCGTGTGCATCCGGACGTTGTCTACGAACTGTCGTTTTTGCAGGCCGAACCGCCGACCGAAGGCGCCTGGCAATTGCCGGGTGAGCCGTGGGCCGGCAAGCTCGAAAACTTCCAAAAACTCTTCCTGCTCGCCGATGAGCCACCCACCACACTCGCGCCGGCGCTCAGCAGTGCGCTGAAACAACTGGTGCGTGCTGGCTGCGTGATCGGTGGTTTGTCTGCCGGTGTTTACCCGTTGGCGCAACTGGGTTTGCTCGACGGTTATCGCGCTGCCGTGCATTGGCGCTGGCAGGACGATTTCACCGAGCGCTTCCCGAAAGTCATTGCTACCAGCCATCTGTTCGACTGGGATCGCGATCGCCTGACCGCGTGCGGCGGCCTGTCGGTACTCGACTTGCTGCTGGCCGTGCTGGCCCGCGACCACGGCGCCGAACTGGCTGGTGCGGTATCCGAAGAACTGGTGGTGGAGCGCATCCGCGAAGGCGGCGAGCGTCAACGCATTCCGCTGCAGAACCGTCTCGGTTCCAGCCATCCAAAGCTCACGCAAGCCGTGCTGCTGATGGAAGCCAACATCGAAGAGCCGCTGACCACTGACGAAATCGCCCAGCATGTGTGCGTGTCCCGTCGGCAGCTGGAGCGGATCTTCAAGCAATACCTCAACCGTGTGCCGAGCCAGTATTACCTGGAACTGCGCCTGAACAAGGCCCGGCAGATGTTGATGCAAACCAGCAAGTCGATCATCCAGATCGGCCTGTCGTGTGGCTTCTCCTCAGGGCCGCATTTCTCCAGCGCCTACCGCAACTTCTTCGGCGCCACGCCGCGGGAAGATCGCAACCAGCGGCGCAGCAGCAGCCCGTTCGAATTGTCGTCGGTGCCCTCGGAGCGTGGGTGACAGAGCAACCACGTCACCTGCTGAGGCTGATTTACTCCTCCATGTCGGAGCCTTCAGAAGTCGAGATATCCATCTCACCTCGATTGATCACCTCTTCCACGCCAAAGTCCATGCCCGTCCGTTCGAAGTAATCGATCAGCCGTAGCAGGCTCTCCCCGGAAAACCGATTACCTCGAAAACTGATGTTTTCAGCGATTTCCACCGGCAGTTCCAGTACGTCGCTGGGGACTTCGGTGATGGCGTTGCCACTGAGATCGGCCCAGTCCAGCTCTGTCATTTGCAGCAGGCCGTGCGGTATTTCGGTGATACCGGTGTCATTCAGCAGTACGGTCACGAGCTCCATCATCTGACTCAGGTCAGGCGTTTGCCCCAGGGGGTTGTGGGCCAGATCGAGATAATCGAGCTGTTCCATTCCCGCCAGCGCACTTGCCGATTCCGCTGACAGCCTGACGCGGCATTCAGGGAGCGACAGCGCCCGCAGTTGACCCATCTTGAACACTGCATCGGGAATGTTGCCCAGATTACAGTCGCGCAGTCTGAGTCTTTTGAGTTTGGGGAACGACTCCAGAAAATGCCCGGCGCGGGTCACTCCGTCGGCGCTGCGTAACTCCAGCGATGTCACATGACTGAAGTCGGCGTTCAGGGTAGGCAGGTCGCCGTTGATGTAGGATTCGAAAACGAGATCATAGGTGGGCTCCAGCGCCTCATTGAAATCATCCTGTTCGCTTTCATGCCGCCAGCACTGCTCCAGTGTCTGTTTGAACAGGTCGCGGTTCATGTGCTCGACAAGCTGTTGTTGGGCGGTGAACGGTTCGCCCGTCAACGGGTGTTGGGCCGGAAGGTCGGCGGTCCATGCCGCCAAGTCGTTGCTCAGTTGTGCCAACTCCGCTTCAAGGTTTGTCAGCTCGATCCGGCCGTCTGCCAGTGTGCCTGCCAGTTCATAGACAAACTCGCTCGCCTGTTCAACCTCCAGGTTCGGGTACAGCACCCTGACTCGGTTGATGTCCGCCTCTGGGGCATAGATACCCAAATCGTATGAGCTGTCGAAGTAGTGATGCTTGATCAGTTGTCGGGCGTTATCCGAAAGCGGATTGTGCGTCAGGTGTATAGCTTGTTTGGTGTACACCGGGCTTTCGAATAATTGCGAAGGCAGCTCACTGATCCTGTTGTGTAGCAGCTTGGCGGTATCAAGTTTGGGGTGGCGAACTACGCTGTCGGGAATGTCGGTCAGGCCGGTACGGCTCAGGTCCAGGTGAACAAGCTCAGGCATGGATTCGACACTGGGCACCATAGTGAACGGGTTCTGGTACAGATCCAGCATGACCAGCTTGTTCAATGAAGACATTTTCGCCCAGTTGGCTGCATCGAACCTGATTCCGCAATCGCTTAACACCAGCGCATCAAGGTCCGTCATTCGAGGAATGGCCTCGGGGAGGGCGGACAGGGAAAAGCGTTTTAAATCGAGGCGGCGCAAGCTGGTGAAGCGCTGAAGAAACTCGGGAGCACCCTGCACAGCATGACTGCCTTCAAGGGACAGCAATGACACATGGGGGAAATCGGCCGTCAGCGTGGGTAGATCGCCAAGAATCGGCTCGGAAAATCTGAGTGCATAGCGTGGCGTGTCATCCGGGCCATTGAAGTCCCGCTCTGATTGTCGGCGCCAGCTGCGCTGGATTTCATGGGCCAGCAGCCTGCGATTGTGTCGAGCGGCCTGTCGTTCCAATTCGCTCAGAGGGACCCGGGTTCGCGGGTGAACAGTGGGCGAGTCGTTTATCCAGGTGTTGAGGTCCTGATTCAGTCGCGAGAGTTCGCTGGACAGGCGTGAGAGCTCCATGCGAGCGCCGTCGGGATGCGTTTGTAACTGGAGAACAACAGACTGGAGTTCCTCCTCGGAAAGACTGGGGTAAACCTCGCGAACACGGTCGTTGAGGGACGGCGTCGGAAAGTACCTGCGTCGGTATCCATCCGAGCCACCAGGCAAGCGCATGGTCGTCGGGTCGTAGAACGGTTTTCGATTGGGATTTTTTGCGAACAGCTTACGTAGTGCCGGCTGGTCCAGGGCATGTTCGGTGATGCGTAGTTTGAGTGTCTGAGCATCAGTGATCGATGGGCTCAATGCACTACGCTGCGCTTGCGGCAACGCTTGAAAGAGTCCCTGATAAAAATCACCGGGCACCGATTCATTGTCTTGATAAACCTGATAGGTGCCGTCTTCGGCGCGCACCAGTGTTTTCAGGATTGGCGCATCGGCCTGGCCAATGCTGTCGCGCACAAGTCCGTCATGGGTGTAATCCCTCACTTCAATACGCAGTTCGGCGGGAAAGCCGGGCAGCGAACTCAGGCTATGCAAGGCCAGTCGGTGGGTGTTGGTGTTGTCCAGAATGTCGGAATAAAGGCCTTCGCTGGCTCGGGTTGCGCGTACGGCCTCCATGGCTTTTAGTGCTGCTTCCTTGAGCCGTTGAGGCGCGCGACCGTTGTGCAGCTGGCGTAACTCCGTCCCGGTTGCATTGCTCACCAGCTCTTGCGCGACATCGGTTGGCAATTCATGCACGTCGTCGAGCAGTCGCTGGACCTGCACGTTGTCGGTTTTCTCCTGCGCGCGATAGCGTGTCTCGAACAGCGATTTGTCGCGCTTTCGGGCGAGTTCGGCCGTTAGTTTTCTGAAGGCTCGCGTTTGGGTTTCCGGTGCCGGCATTGGCGTGTCGACAGGCCAATCGTCGTAGCTGGTCAGTAATTGATGTTGCAGGATCAGATCGGCCTTGCGATAGCGCTCGGGCTGGTCGCTGCCGATCTGTTCGATAAAAGTTTCAATGTCTCGGTTGATCCTGAAACGCTTGATCGTGTCTGTCAGCAGCGAAGGCGGACGAAAATGTTCGACATGCATTTCGCGCACTACGTCGTCGTGGTAACCGCTGACCCGCAGGATCTGTTCGCGCTCGGCGTTGGTGAGCGACTCGACGCTATGGCCGAGGCGACGCATGACTTTTTCCCGGTCCCAGTTCAGCGGTTGCTCCAGTTCTGTGTGCCAGGCGCCGTGGTTGTTATGCAGCAGAGGCGGCTGATAAGCGTCAGTTCGGTTCGGATGCTTAATCTGAAACGTGCCTGGCACGCGGTCGGGCTTCACGGCGTACAGTTTTTCCTCCAGTGGCAGCAGCGTCTTGCCCTCGTATTGATAGAGGCCGAGATGATCGGGTTTTGCTCCTTCGGGCAAAATGAGTGCTTGTTCGTAAGGCTTGAGATCCGGCTTCCAGTAGCGGGTTTTTCCTTTGGTCGTTGTGACGGGTTTGAGTGGGTCGACAAGCGCAATAGCTTCACGAGAGAGCAGATGGCTGAGGGTTCGGGCAGCGATGGCGCCGCCCACCGCAAATGTCCCCACCTGAACCACCGTTTCGACGAACGTCATCAGATGCCCGAACGCTTCTGTTTTCAGCCCTTCAGCCAGGTCCACTATGCCTTCGAAAGTTTCGTCGAGTAACTGGTAGGCCATGTAGCCGAGCATCAGTTCGCCGAGAAACGGGACGAAAGGCAGCGCAACGAACGCCGCGATTTCAAGGATTGTCGACGCCACTTTGCTGAAGGCATTCCACAATGCCCATCGCGCGTTGCTGTCGGCAGTGGCGGTGGAGACGGCGAGCGTGCTTGCATCGTTGAGGATCTTGTTCAGCTGTCGCTGATAGAGATGGTTCCACAGGTCCGCTCTGAACGGGGTCGCCGAAAACCGCAAATCAGGCTTGTCGATGGGCGTTTCGCGCCAGCTCGGCAGTGGGTCGCCCTGTCGGTGTTGATGCCAGATCACGCTCTGGAGGCGACGGTTGAGGTCCGCGAAAAAGTGTCCTCTTTCCTTGTGGTCGACGAAGCGACTGAAGAACGTTTGATAAGCGGGCGAGCGCAGTTTGCGGGTCAGCTCGGCCATGAACGCCAATGTGTTCGGGTATTCCTTGAGAGGATGCTCTGGATCATCGGGAATGTAGGCAATGATCCGTGTTGCCGTGCGTACGCGCTCCAGGCTCGCCGCGAAAATGACAATGCCGGTCAGCGAGGAGGACATCATTGTCAGGTCGTGACCCTGCAGCGGCTGCCCATCCAGTCGAGCACCCGAACGCCCTTCCAGAATGCGCAGGATCGAGAGATGGGCATCCGCTGAAATATCTTTTCGGATTTGCGCCATCTGCAGCGCAGATTTGAGTGCTGTTTTGTGCGAGCCGATCACCTTCGATTTCAACACCGCACCGGCCACCGGGTTGGACAGCCCCAGATTGTCTTTGAGGTAAGCGTTGTACCGGGCACCGATATCCAGTTCCCGGCATAACCGGGCAAAGGCCGGGATAGTGAGCTTTTGCTTGACCGCCGGCAGCGTATCGAACTGCCCAGTGGGCGAAGGTTTGGTGATGAACGTCGAGGCTGACTCGTAAGCCCCTGCCGCTGTTTCCGATTCCTGAAAGTTATGCAGGGCGGCGTCGAGCATCGACACGGTCCAGGTGCGCGCGGCGCCAGTATTGATTCCGAAAAGCGGCACGGTTTGAGGGATGTACAGGCGCAGGAAGGTGGTTTTGACGTCCAGATCCAGGTTGAACCGGGTTTTCAGAGCGTCGCTCAGCAGCGGTTCGGCAAAGGCTTGCGCGCTTCGCAGCTTCGACAGCATTGAGTCCAGACGATTTCGATGGGTCCAGTGTTCCTGACTGATCTTTTTCAGCGACTGGTGCTGCAGCGGTGTTGCGGTGCCATGCCAGTGCGGCGTCATAAACGTGGCGTTCTTGAGAGCTCGGTGTGTACTGGACGATGCTTCTAATACCCAGACTGGCAGATTGTTGAACAGGTGATGGTAGTGATCGTCCGGTTGCGTAGCGGATTCACTGCCTCCAGTAGTGGAAAGGCGATCGTTCTCGTATCGGCTCATGCGCTATTCCCTTAGCGTTTTGAATGAGCCGCCAGCAAAACAGACGATGATCGGTTCCGTGCGGTACATATTTACCGCACCGCTCGACAACCCTGCCTATAACCTGTGCCGGCAGTTTAAACTGCGCCTTTGCGACGCTATATGTCGCATTGCCGTAAACCCGGCTGAAACCGGGGTTTGCGCTATAAGAAGTTGTCGCTTGGCGGCAAGGCCGGGCTGAAAACTGTCCTTACAATCCCCCCATCGCTCGCCAGTTTCAGGCGAGTGTTCCTCATCAGGAGACTCCGATGTCCGTTGAGCACGCTGCGGTACAACGCGCCGATTTCGACCAGGTAATGGTTCCCAACTACGCGCCTGCCGCTTTCATTCCTGTTCGTGGCGCCGGCTCCCGCGTCTGGGACCAGTCTGGCCGCGAGCTGATCGACTTCGCCGGCGGGATTGCCGTTAACGTATTGGGCCATGCGCACCCGGCGCTGGTCGCTGCCTTGACTGAGCAGGCGAACAAGCTGTGGCACGTGTCCAACGTCTTCACCAATGAGCCAGCCTTGCGCCTGGCCCATAAGCTGGTCGACGCCACGTTTGCCGATCGCGCGTTCTTCTGCAACTCTGGCGCCGAAGCCAACGAGGCCGCCTTCAAGCTGGCCCGTCGCGTCGGTTTCGATCGTTTCGGCAGCGAGAAGTACGAAATCATCGCCGCGCTCAACAGCTTCCACGGTCGTACCCTGTTCACCGTGAACGTCGGTGGCCAGTCGAAGTATTCCGATGGCTTCGGTCCGAAGATCACCGGTATCACCCACGTGCCGTACAACGATCTGGCTGCGCTGAAAGCCGCCATTTCCGACAAGACGTGCGCTGTGGTTCTGGAACCGATCCAGGGCGAGAGCGGCGTGATCCCGGCCGAACTCGAGTACCTGCAAGGCGCCCGTGAACTGTGCACCGCGCACAACGCGCTGCTGATTTTCGACGAAGTGCAAACTGGCATGGGCCGCAGCGGCAAGCTGTTCGCCTACCAGCATTACGGCGTGACCCCGGACATCCTGACCAGCGCCAAGAGCCTGGGCGGTGGTTTCCCGATCGCCGCGATGCTGACCACCGAAGACCTGGCCAAACACCTGGTCGTCGGCACTCACGGCACCACCTACGGCGGCAATCCGCTGGCGTGCGCTGTCGCTGAAGCCGTGATCGACATCGTTAATACCCCTGAAGTGCTGGCCGGCGTCAACGCCAAGCACGACAAGTTCAAGGCTCGCCTGGAGCAGATCGGTGAGAAGTACGGCCTGTTCACCCAGGTCCGTGGTATGGGCCTGTTGATTGGTTGCGTGCTGAACGATGCCTGGAAAGGCAAGGCCAAGGACATCTTCAACGCCGCTGAAAAAGAAGGCCTGATGATTCTGCAAGCCGGCCCGGACGTGGTTCGTTTTGCGCCAAGCCTGGTGGTTGAAGACGCCGATATCGATGCCGGTCTGGATCGTTTCGAGCGCGCCGCGGCGAAACTGACTCAAGCCTGATAGTTAATTCGACGCCTGACTTTCAGGCGTCGAACCCAATTTTTATGCCGGGCCAGATTCAATGTGGGAGCGAGCTTGCTCGCGATAGCTATCTGACAGTCGACATTGATGGCGACTGGCAGGGCCTCATCGCGAGCAAGCTCGCTCCCACAGTTGACTCTGAGTGGTTTCAGGACTGGCCCGGTTATTTTTCCTCAAAGAGTTTTTCGAGAAAGGAGTGACACCATGCTGGTGATGCGCCCCGCGCAAATGGCTGATCTGGGCGAGGTACAGCGTCTGGCTGCGGACAGCCCGATTGGTGTCACTTCCTTGCCGGATGACGTTGAACGCCTGAGCGACAAGATCGCAGCAAGCGAAGCCTCGTTCTCCGCCGAAGTCAGCTTCAACGGTGAAGAGAGCTATTTCTTTGTCCTCGAAGACACCGCCACCGGCAAACTGGTGGGCTGCTCGGCCATCGTTGCGTCGGCCGGTTATTCCGAGCCGTTCTACAGCTTCCGTAATGAAACCTTTGTGCACGCCTCCCGCGAGCTGAAGATTCATAACAAGATCCACGTGCTCTCCCAGTGCCACGACCTGACCGGCAACAGTTTGCTGACCAGTTTCTACGTGCTGCCGGAGCTGGTGGGGTCGGCCTGGTCGGAACTCAACTCCCGTGGTCGCTTGCTGTTTGTGGCCAGCCATCCAGAGCGTTTCGCCGATTCTGTGGTGACCGAGATCGTCGGTTATAGCGATGAAAATGGTGATTCGCCGTTCTGGGATGCCATCGGTCGTAATTTCTTCGACCTCAACTACGCCGCTGCCGAGCGTCTGTGCGGTCTGAAGAGCCGGACGTTCCTGGCCGAACTGATGCCGCATTACCCGATCTATGTGCCGCTGCTGCCGGACTCCGCTCAAGAGGCGATGGGCCAGGTGCACCCACGGGCGCAGATCACCTTCGACATCCTGATGCGCGAAGGCTTCGAGACCGATCACTACATCGACATTTTCGACGGCGGGCCGACTCTGCACGCCCGTGTCTCGGGGATCCGTTCGATCGCCCAGAGCCGAGTAGTCCCGGTGAAGATCGGCGAGCCGGTCAAAGGCGCTGGTCGTCAGTACCTGGTGGCGAACGCCCAGTTGCAGGATTACCGCGCCGTTTTGCTTGAGCTCGATTACGCGCCGGGCAAACCCGTGACTCTGGATCTTGAAGCGGCCGAAGCCTTGGGCGTCGGTGAAGGTGCCAGCGTGCGCCTGGTGGCGGTTTAACGCCTGCTTTAATCCTAGAGAGAATTGCCTAGAAAGCAGCGAAGTTTCACGGGTGGCGTCTGCGACCCGTTTGAGGAGATAGCATGATCGTTCGTCCCGTACGCAGCAGCGATTTACCCGCTCTGATCGACCTGGCCCGCAGCACCGGCACCGGCCTGACCACCTTGCCGGCCAACGAAGAGCGTCTGGCCCATCGGGTCGGCTGGGCCGAGAAGACCTTCCGCGGCGAAGCCGGGCGGGGCGATGCGGACTACCTGTTCGTGCTCGAAGACGATGACGGCCGCGTGGTGGGTATTTCCGCCATTGCCGGCGCCGTCGGTCTGCGTGAGCCTTGGTACAACTTCCGGGTTGGCTTGACCGTCAGCGCTTCGCAAGAGTTGAACATCTACCGCGAAATCCCGACGCTGTTCCTGGCCAACGACCTGACCGGTAACTCCGAGCTGTGCTCGCTGTTCCTGCACGCCGACTACCGCACTGGCCTCAACGGTCGCATGCTGGCCAAGGCGCGGATGCTGTTCATCGCCGAGTTCCCGCAACTGTTCGGCAACAAGATCATCGCCGAGATGCGCGGTATGTCCGACGAAGCGGGGCGTTCGCCGTTCTGGGAAAGCCTGGGGCGTCACTTCTTCAAAATGGAATTCAGCCAGGCTGACTACCTGACAGGCGTGGGCAACAAGGCGTTCATCGCCGAACTGATGCCGAAATTCCCGTTGTACACCTGCTTCCTGTCGGAAGATGCACGCAACGTGATCGGCCAGGTTCATCCGGACACCGAGCCGGCGTTGGCCATGCTCAAAAGCGAAGGTTTCAGCTATCAGGGCTACGTCGACATCTTCGACGCCGGTCCTGCTGTTGAGTGTGAAACCGGCAAGATCCGCGCGGTGCGCGACAGCCAGGCACTGGTGCTGGCCATCGGCACGCCGGGTGACGACGCCACTCCATTCCTTATTCATAACCGCAAGCGCGAAGACTGCCGGATCACTGCTGCTCCTGCACGTTTCGCCGCCGGTACGCTGGTGGTCGATCCGCTGACCGCCAAACGTCTTCAACTCAACGCCGGCGATCAAGTGCGCGCCGTTCCGTTGTCCGCTGCCAGGGAGTCGAAATAATGAATTCGCTATACATCGCAGGTGAATGGCTGGCCGGCCAGGGTGACGCCTTTCAGTCGCTGAACCCGGTCACCCAACAAGTGCTGTGGGCCGGCGAAGGCGCTACCACTGCTCAGGTTGAATCGGCCGTGCAAGCCGCGCGCCAGGCATTCCCGAGCTGGGCCCGACGTACCCTGGAAGAGCGCATTACAGTGCTGGAGGCCTTTGCCGCCGCGCTGAAGAACAATGCTGACGAACTGGCTCGCACCATCGGTGAGGAAACCGGCAAACCGTTGTGGGAAGCGGCGACCGAAGTCACCAGCATGGTCAACAAGATTGCGATCTCGGTGCAGAGCTACCGCGAACGTACCGGTGAGAAGAGCGGCCCGTTGGGCGACGCCACCGCCGTGTTGCGCCACAAGCCACACGGTGTGGTCGCGGTGTTCGGGCCTTACAACTTCCCTGGTCACTTGCCGAACGGTCACATCGTGCCGGCGCTGCTGGCCGGTAATAGCGTGCTGTTCAAACCCAGCGAGCTGACGCCGAAAGTCGCCGAGCTGACGGTCAAGTGCTGGATCGAAGCCGGTCTGCCGGCAGGCGTGTTGAACCTGCTGCAAGGCGCTCGCGAAACCGGTATCGCCCTGGCGGCGAACCCGGGCATCGACGGTTTGTTCTTCACCGGCTCCAGCCGCACCGGCAATCACCTGCATCAACAGTTTGCCGGTCGTCCGGACAAGATCCTCGCGCTGGAAATGGGCGGTAACAACCCGCTGGTCGTTGATCAGGTCGCAGACCTCGATGCTGCCGTTTACACCATCATCCAGTCGGCGTTCATTTCCGCCGGTCAGCGTTGCACCTGTGCACGCCGCTTGCTGGTGCCACAGGGCGCCTGGGGCGACACACTGCTGGCGCGTCTGGTGGCGGTCAGCCGTACGATTGAAGTCGGCGCGTTTGATCAGCAACCGGCACCGTTCATGGGCTCGGTGATTTCTCTCGGCGCTGCGAAAGCTCTGATGGATGCGCAAGAGCATCTGCTGGGCAACGGCGCAGTCGCGCTGCTGGAAATGACTCAGCCACAAGCTCAAGCTGCCTTGCTGACCCCAGGCATTCTGGACGTCACGGCAGTGGCTGATCGCCCTGACGAAGAGCTGTTCGGCCCGCTGTTGCAAGTGATCCGCTACGCTGATTTTGAGGCGGCGATCGCTGAAGCCAACGACACCGACTATGGCCTGGCGGCCGGTCTGCTGTCGGATTCCGAAGCACGTTATCAGCAGTTCTGGCTGGAAAGCCGTGCGGGCATCGTCAACTGGAACAAACAGTTGACCGGTGCTGCGAGCAGCGCGCCATTCGGCGGTGTCGGCGCTTCGGGCAACCATCGCGCCAGCGCCTATTACGCGGCAGATTACTGCGCGTACCCGGTTGCTTCGCTGGAAACGCCGAGCCTGACCTTGCCGGCGACTCTCACGCCTGGCGTGAAAATGGCGTGATGCCCATCGCCAGCAGGCTGGCTCCCACAGGTTCGGTGGTGTTCACACATTTTGTGTACGACGCAATCACTGTGGGAGCCAGCCTGCTGGCGATGGCCGCGCCTCGGTCTCAAAGAATAGTTACTGAAGCCTATAACAACAGATTCTCGTGGAGCCTCGCTGATGAAATCCTATGAAGTCAATTTTGACGGTCTAGTGGGGCCGACCCATAACTACGGCGGTTTGTCCTACGGCAACGTCGCGTCCCAGAGCAACAGCCAGCAGTCTTCGAACCCGAAGGAAGCCGCGCTGCAAGGCCTGGCGAAAATGAAATCGCTGATGGAAATGGGCTTTCAACAGGGCGTGCTGGCACCACAGGAGCGCCCGGACGTGGCAGCCCTGCGTCGTTTGGGTTTCAGCGGCACCGACGCTCAGGTGATCGAGCAGGCGGCTAAAGATGCGATGCCGTTGCTGGTCGCCAGTTGCTCGGCGTCGAGCATGTGGGTGGCCAACGCCGCCACCGTCAGCCCTAGCGCCGACACTGCGGATGGCCGTGTGCATTTCACCGCAGCCAACCTGAACTGCAAATATCACCGCAGCATTGAACACCCGACCACCAGTCGCGTGCTGGGGGCGATGTTCGCTGACCAGAAACACTTCGCTCACCACGCTGCATTGCCGGCCGTGGCGCAGTTCGGGGACGAAGGCGCAGCCAACCACACCCGTTTCTGCCGTGAATACGGCGAAGCGGGCGTCGAGTTCTTCGTGTTCGGTCGCAGCGCGTTCGACACCCGTTACCCGGCACCGCAGAAATACCCGGCCCGTCAGACCCTCGAAGCCTCCCAGGCGGTTGCCCGCTTGCACGGCTTGAGCGATGACGGCGTGGTCTACGCTCAGCAGAACCCTTCGGTGATCGATCAGGGCGTGTTCCACAACGATGTGATCGCGGTGGGTAATGGCGAGGTGCTGTTCTATCACGAGGACGCGTTCCTCGACACCGAGCAGATGCTGGCCGAATTGCAGAGCAAACTCGCCAAAGTCGGTGGGAAATTTCAGTCGATCTGCGTACCGCGTTCCGCGGTCACCGTGGAAGACGCCGTTCGTTCCTACCTGTTCAATAGCCAACTGCTGTCGCGTCCTGACGGCTCGATGCTGTTGATCGTGCCGGAAGAATGCCGTGGCAACGAACGTGTCTGGCAGTACCTGCAAGGTTTGACCAGCTCCGGCGGCCTGATCCGCGAAGTGAAAGTGTTCGATTTGAAGCAGAGCATGCAGAACGGCGGCGGCCCGGCTTGCCTGCGACTGCGCGTCGCGCTCAACGAAACCGAACTGGCGGCCGTCAACCCAGGGGTTATCATGACGGCACCGTTGTACGGCACGCTGACCGAATGGGTCGACAAGCACTACCGCGACCGCATGACCGAAAACGATCTCGCGGACCCGCAATTGCTGCTTGAGTGCCGGACGGCACTGGATGAACTGACGCAAATCCTTAAACTGGGCGCGGTTTATCCATTCCAGATCAATTGAACGTCGAGAGCGTAAAAACATGAGCGATACCCTGCAGCTGATCCTTGAAGACACCGACGGCACGCAACTGGAAACTTCCTGCACCCGCGTCGCGGTCATGTGGCAAGGCAAAGAGCTGTGGATCCAGCAGGACGGCCGCGGCCAATTGCTGATCGGCGTGGACGTCGAAGAAGGTGACGCTGAATACGCAAACCTGCTGCTGCGCCCATTGGCGACTAATCTGGTAAGTCTGCAACTGGAAATGGAACCGGCCGAAGTCGGTGACGAAGACCACGTGCACGGCCCGGATTGCGCACACGACCACTAAGGAAACCGCTCTATGCTCGCCCTCGGCAAACTGCTTGAACTGACCCTCGCCGGCCGCGAACCGGCGGAGAAGACTCAACTGACTGTCGAAGGCGTACGCATGCGCTGGTTGAGCGAAGGTGCGCTGGAAGTCCGGCCACCTGAAGCTCGCGACAACGGCCTGGACCTGCTGCTATCGGCCGGCATCCATGGCAATGAAACAGCGCCGATCGAGTTGCTTGATCGCCTGTTGCGCGACATTGCCCGCGGCGATCTTAAGCCCCGCGCACGTATTCTGTTCTTGTTCGGCAATCCGGAAGCGATTCGCAAAGGCGAGCGTTTCATCGAGCAGGACGTCAATCGGCTGTTCAACGGCCGTCACGAACAAAGCAGCGGCTCCGAAGCCCTGCGCGCGTGTGAACTGGAGCGGCTGGCGGCGAGTTTCTTCAGCCTGCCGGATCGCAACCGTCTGCACTACGACCTTCACACCGCGATTCGCGGTTCGAAAATCGAACAGTTCGCGCTATATCCCTGGAAAGAAGGCCGTCAGCACTCACGCCTGGAACTGGCACGCCTGCGCGCTGCCGGCATGGAAGCGGTGCTGCTGCAAAACAAGCCGTCCATCGTTTTCAGCTCCTATACCTACGACAAGCTCGGTGCGGAGTCCTTTACCCTCGAGTTGGGCAAGGCGCGGCCATTCGGGCAGAACGATGGGGTCAACGTCGATCTGCTGGAAACTCGCCTCAAACAGATTATCGAAGGCAGCGAGCCGGCCCAGACCGAAGAGGCGCTGGACGGTTTGCAGTTGTTTAGCGTGGCGCGAGAAATCATCAAGCACAGCGATAGCTTCCGCTTGAACCTGCCAGCGGACATCGAGAACTTTTCGGAGTTGGAAGTGGGTTACCTGCTGGCCGAAGACATCGCCCAGACCCGGTGGATCATTGAGGAGGAGGGTGCCCGGATCATCTTCCCGAACCCCAAGGTCAAGAACGGCCTGCGCGCCGGCATCCTGATTGTGCCGACTACCGACGAAAACCTCGCCTGAATTCAACACATAACAAATGTGGGAGCGGGCTTGCTCGCGAAGGCGGACTGACAGTCAACAAATGCGTTGAATGTTAAACCGCTTTCGCGAGCAAGCCCGCTCCCACATTGATTTGAGTGAAGCCAGAGACTTCACTCAGGCCAGAGGTGTTTTAGACGGCTACCGCGCGGTGCTCACTACGACGCAACGCACGCATTTTGTGCAGCGTATCCGCGCATGTCTTCGCCGCTTCCTGGCCTTTATGCACGAAATGCTCGAAGAAGAATTTCTGATGTTCTTCGCCTGCATGGAAGTGGTGTGGGGTCAAAACCACCGAGAACACCGGCACTTCGGTTTCCAGCTGAACCTGCATCAAGCCGCTGATCACCGACTGGGCGACAAATTCGTGGCGGTAGATCCCGCCGTCGACCACCAGACCCGCCGCGACAATGCCGGCATAACGACCGGACTTGGCCAGCAGCTTGGCGTGCAGCGGAATTTCAAAGGCGCCGCCGACTTCGAAGAAATCGATCTCCGATTCCTGATAACCCTGAGCAATCATTTCGGCCACAAAGCCTTTACGGCTCTGATCGACGATTTCCTTGTGCCAGCAGGCCTGGATGAACGCAACGCGCTCGCCCTGATGGTTTTTGCTTTTGCTATCGATTGCGGTGGGTTGCATGTTCTGACTCCTGTTTATGTAAAAACAGGGCATATGAATCGAATGGGATTTAAGGGTACGCACGCTCGCACGAATGCCTGCGGACGGCCCTTTGGCGCCAATCCCGTTCTCTCTTCATCCGGACTATGACCGTCGGCCCCGGGATCACACCGGGTCTGCTGACCTTGCCGCCATCACAGCCATTGCCGTGCCTGTCGCCAAGCGCTCGCGGGCTATGCGCATTGCGCGCAATTACCGCCGGTGGGGAGTTGCACCCCGCCCTGAGAACGTTTTGCCGCCAGATTGTTTGGCGACGAAGCGTTTTTAACACATATTTCTCACCTGTGCATTGCTGCTATTTGATGATTGCTATCGACTTTTTCGTCGGTTCAGGAAGCCTTTTCCTACCCAAGGGTTGATTATTCGTCTGCATGACCGCAGTAATTCCTGACTGAAAGGGATTTTCCCTGCTTACCGAGGCCAGATTCATGAGCGTTATTGATCTTCGCAGCGACACCGTCACCCAACCGACCGCAGGGATGCTCGACGCGATGGCCACAGCGGCCACTGGTGACGACGTTTACGGCGAAGATCCGACGGTCAATCGTCTGGAAGCTGAATTGGCAAAACGGCTGGGCTTTGCCGCGGCGCTGTTTGTTCCGACGGGCACCATGAGCAATCTGCTGGGCTTGATGGCCCACTGCGAACGCGGTGACGAATACATCGTCGGCCAGCAGGCTCACACCTATAAGTACGAAGGCGGCGGTGCGGCGGTGCTGGGTTCGATCCAGCCACAACCGCTGGAAGTGCAGGCCGACGGCTCGCTGGACCTGGCGCACGTCGCGGCTGCGATCAAACCGGATGACTTCCACTTCGCCCGCACCCGTTTGCTGGCGCTGGAAAACACCATGCAGGGCAAGGTTTTGCCGCTGGAGTATCTGGCGCAGGCTCGAAGCTTTACCCGTGAACATGGGTTGCAGCTGCACCTGGACGGCGCGCGGCTGTACAACGCGGCGGTCAAATTGGGTGTCGACGCCCGGGAGATTGCTCAACACTTTGATTCCGTATCGGTCTGCCTGTCCAAAGGCCTGGGCGCGCCGATCGGTTCGGTGCTGTGCGGCTCGGTCGAATTGATCGCTAAGGCGCGACGCCTGCGCAAGATGGTCGGCGGCGGCATGCGCCAGGCCGGGATTCTGGCTGCAGCAGGTTTGTACGCGCTGGATAACCATGTTCAGCGTTTGGCTGATGACCACGCCAATGCGCAGTTGCTGGCCGAAGGCTTGCGAGCCGCGGGTTACGAGGTCGAGCCGGTGCAGACCAACATGGTTTACGTGCAGATGGGCGACAAGGCCGAGGCCATCAAGGCGTTTGCCGCCGAACGCGGGATCAAGCTCAGCGCTGCCGGCCGCCTGCGCATGGTGACGCACATGGACGTCAGCCGTGCTCAAATCGAGCAGGTCGTCGCGACATTCGTCGAGTTTTCGCGCAACTGATAGCGTTAGCGGTCCAATTGACCGTTTCTATCGTATAAACACGCTGTACCCCGCGCGCAGGGCCGATATAATGCGGCCCTTTGCCGTCGCTTCGTCTGTTGACGTTTCGCACAGGCCTTTGGCCGCAGCCTCCGTGGAAGAACATAATGAAAAGCGCAGAAATCCGTGAAGCCTTCCTTCGCTTCTTCGAAGAGCAAGGCCACACCCGTGTAGCCTCCAGCTCTTTGATTCCGGGCAACGACCCAACCCTGCTGTTCACTAACGCGGGGATGAACCAGTTCAAGGACTGTTTCCTGGGCCAGGAAAAGCGCGCGTACACCCGCGCGGTCAGCAGCCAGAAATGCGTGCGCGCCGGCGGCAAGCACAACGACCTGGAAAACGTCGGTTATACCGCCCGTCACCACACATTCTTCGAAATGCTGGGTAACTTCAGCTTCGGTGATTACTTCAAGCGCGATGCGATCACCTACGCCTGGAACTTCCTGACGTCCGACAAGTGGCTGAACCTGCCGAAAGAAAAGCTCTGGGTCACCGTCTACGCCAGCGATGACGAGGCCTACGACATCTGGACCAAGGAAATCGGCGTTCCGGCCGAGCGCATGGTTCGCATTGGCGACAACAAAGGTGCGCCGTACGCGTCCGACAACTTCTGGACCATGGGCGATACCGGCCCGTGCGGTCCTTGCACCGAGATTTTCTACGATCACGGTGCCGACATCTGGGGCGGCCCACCGGGCTCGCCGGAAGAAGATGGCGACCGTTACATTGAAATCTGGAACAACGTGTTCATGCAGTTCAACCGCACCGCCGATGGCGTGTTGCACCCGCTGCCAGCGCCGTCGGTCGATACCGGCATGGGCCTGGAGCGGATCAGTGCCGTGCTGCAACACGTTCACTCGAACTATGAAATCGACCTGTTCCAGAGCCTGCTGAGCGCATCGGCCAAGGCCATCGGCTGCACCAACGACGCTCAGGCTTCGCTGAAAGTCGTGGCTGACCACATTCGTTCGTGCGGTTTCCTGATTGCCGACGGCGTGCTGCCGTCCAACGAAGGTCGCGGTTACGTGCTGCGCCGGATCATTCGTCGCGCCTGCCGTCACGGCAACAAGCTGGGCGCTAAGGGCAGTTTCTTCTACCAAATCGTTGCGGCACTGGTCGCCGAGATGGGCGAAGCCTTCCCTGAGCTGAAATCCCAGCAAGCGCACATCGAGCGCGTACTGAAAGCTGAAGAAGAGCAGTTCGCGAAGACCCTCGAGCAGGGCCTGAAAATCCTCGAGCAGGATCTGGCGGAACTCAAAGGCGACGTGGTGCCGGGCGACGTAGTGTTCAAACTCTACGACACCTACGGTTTCCCGATGGACCTGACCGGCGACATCGCTCGCGAACGCAGCCTGACCATCGACGAAGCAGGCTTCGAGCGCGAAATGGAAGCCCAGCGCGTCCGTGCGCGTTCCGCCAGCTCCTTCGGCATGGACTACAACAGCCTGGTCAAGGTTGATGTGGCCACCGAATTCACCGGCTATGAAGCGACCAAAGGTTCGGCGAAAGTCGTTGGTCTCTATAAAGATGGCCAGTCGGTCGACGTGCTCAGTGAAGGCGAAGAGGGCGTGGTTGTACTGAACCAGACGCCGTTCTACGCTGAATCCGGTGGTCAGATTGGCGACTGCGGTTTCCTTCAGGTCGGCAACGCACGCTTTGACGTGCGCGATACCACCAAAACCGGTGGCGCCTTCTTGCACCACGGCGTGCTGGCGTCGGGCAGCCTGACCATCGGCGCGCCGGTAGAAACGCATGTTGATGCCGAAGTGCGTCACGCGACTTCGCTGAACCACTCGGCAACTCACTTGCTGCACGCCGCATTGCGCCAGGTGCTGGGCGACCACGTTCAGCAGAAAGGCTCGTTGGTCGACAGTCAGCGCCTGCGCTTTGACTTCAGCCACTTCGAAGCCATCAAACCTGAGCAGTTGAAGGCGCTGGAAGACATCGTCAACGCCGAGATTCGCAAGAACTCCGAAGTTGAAACCGAAGAAACCGATATCGAAACCGCCAAGCAGAAGGGCGCCATGGCGCTGTTCGGCGAGAAGTACGGCGACAATGTGCGCGTACTGAGCATGGGCGGTGATTTCTCCGTCGAACTGTGCGGCGGTATCCACGCCAACCGTACCGGCGACATCGGCCTGCTGAAGATTATCAGCGAAGGCGGTGTGGCTTCCGGCGTGCGTCGTATCGAAGCGGTCACTGGCGCCGCGGCGCTGGCATACTTGAACGCTGCTGAAGAACAACTCAAGGAAGCGGCCAACCTGGTCAAGGGTAGCCGCGACAACCTGATCGACAAGCTGTCGGCTGTGCTGGAGCGCAACCGTCTGCTGGAGAAGCAACTCGAGCAGTTGCAAGCCAAGGCTGCCAGCGCGGCGGGCGACGATCTGTCGGCTTCTGCCCTGGACGTCAAAGGCGTGAAGGTGCTGGCCGTGCGTCTGGACGGTCAGGACGGCAAGGCGCTGCTGGCGCTGGTCGATCAACTGAAAAACAAACTCGGCCGCGCAGTGATCCTGCTCGGCAGTGTCCATGAGGAAAAGGTCGTTCTGGTTGCAGGCGTAACCAAAGACCTGACTGGCCAACTCAAAGCCGGTGATTTGATGAAGCAAGCCGCTGCGGCAGTGGGCGGGAAGGGCGGTGGTCGTCCAGACATGGCGCAAGGCGGTGGTACTGACGCTGGCGCACTGGATGCGGCATTGGCCCTGACTGTTCCATTTGTAGAGCAGGGTTTATAAGGCAGTGTGTCCGGCCCGCAGTCTAGTGGCGGGCCCGAACGCTGTTTGAGTGATTATTTGGGCGCCCTTCATGGGCAGAGGCGGCTTTGAAATGGCTTTGATCGTACAGAAATTTGGAGGCACCTCGGTCGGCACTGTCGAGAGAATCGAGCAGGTCGCCGACAAGGTTAAGAAATTCCGCGAAGCCGGCGATGACCTGGTGGTTGTGCTGTCTGCAATGAGCGGCGAAACCAACCGTCTGATCGATCTGGCCAAGAAAATCAGTGGCGACGGCCAGCCAGTTCCTCGTGAGCTGGACGTGATCGTCTCCACCGGTGAGCAGGTGACGATTGCGCTGTTGGCCATGGCGCTGATCAAGCGTGGCGTGCCAGCGGTGTCCTACACCGGCAACCAGGTGCGGATTCTGACGGACAGTGCGCACAATAAAGCGCGTATCTTGCAGATTGATGACCAGAAGATTCGTGGCGACCTGAAGGCTGGTCGTGTGGTGGTTGTCGCCGGTTTCCAGGGCGTCGACGAGCACGGCAACATCACCACCCTCGGTCGTGGCGGTTCCGACACCACCGGCGTGGCGCTGGCAGCAGCCCTGAAGGCTGATGAATGCCAGATCTACACCGACGTCGACGGCGTCTATACCACCGACCCGCGAGTGGTGTCCGTGGCTCAGCGCCTGGACAAGATTACCTTCGAAGAGATGCTGGAAATGGCCAGCCTCGGTTCCAAGGTGTTGCAGATCCGTGCGGTGGAATTCGCCGGCAAGTACAACGTTCCGCTGCGCGTACTGCACAGCTTCAAGGAGGGTCCGGGCACCCTCATTACTATTGATGAAGAGGAAACCATGGAACAGCCGATCATTTCCGGCATCGCTTTCAACCGCGATGAAGCCAAGCTGACCATCCGTGGCGTGCCAGACACCCCGGGCGTTGCATTCAAGATTCTCGGCCCGATCAGCGCCGCGAACATCGAAGTCGACATGATCGTGCAGAACGTTGCGCACGATAACACCACCGACTTCACCTTCACTGTGCATCGCAATGACTTCCAGGCCGCGCAAACCGTGCTGGAAAACACCGCTCGCGAGATCGGTGCCCGTGAAGTCGTTGGCGACATCAAGATTGCCAAGGTGTCGATCGTCGGTGTCGGCATGCGCTCCCACGCAGGCGTGGCCAGCCGCATGTTCGAATCCCTGGCCAAGGAAAGCATCAACATCCAGATGATCTCGACTTCGGAGATCAAAGTCTCTGTAGTGATCGAAGAGAAGTACCTGGAACTGGCTGTGCGCGCTCTGCACACGGCTTTCGAACTGGACGCACCGGTCCGTCAGGGCGAGTGATGCGTTTGCCGAAGGGCGCGGTCTGACCGCGCCCTTTTGTTTTTTTGAATGGTGCGACCCGAAGCTGTTCTTTTGCTCGCGCTAGTCAATACTCAGGCATGTAGGGCTGCGATCGTTCCGGTTGTAGGTCGAGTGCCTTTTTTTTGCAGACTGTTGTCCCTGAAATGAAATGCGTGAGGAGAAAGGTATGCTGATTCTGACTCGTCGGTGCGCAGAAAGCCTGATTATTGGTGATGGCGAAATCACCGTGACCGTGCTCGGCGTCAAAGGAAATCAAGTGCGTATCGGTGTCAACGCCCCGAAAGAGGTTGCGGTCCACCGTGAGGAAATTTACCTGCGTATAAAGAAAGAGAAGGACGAAGAACCAAGCCATTAATTTTTATCGTTTTTTATGTTTGCAAACGGGGAAGAAGCTGGTTAATATACGCCCCGTGTTGCGGAGAGCTGGCCGAGTGGCCGAAGGCGCTCCCCTGCTAAGGGAGTACACCTCAAAAGGGTGTCGGGGGTTCGAATCCCCCGTTCTCCGCCATTATTTGCGTAGTACGTTGTAATCTGGCTTCTTCGGTAAGTTGTTGAAATTACTAGAAAAAGTGTTTGACATAGAGATTAGACGGCCTATAATGCGCGGCAACAAATGCACTCGTAGCTCAGCTGGATAGAGTACTCGGCTACGAACCGAGCGGTCACAGGTTCGAATCCTGTCGAGTGCACCATTTAAGAGTCATCTGCAGTAATGTGAATGACTTGGCTTCAACCAGTTGTGATCTGGTATAAAAACACAAATGCACTCGTAGCTCAGCTGGATAGAGTACTCGGCTACGAACCGAGCGGTCACAGGTTCGAATCCTGTCGAGTGCACCAAACAACAAAAAGCCCGCGTTTAACGCGGGCTTTTTGCCGTCTGGGATTTGGCTTTTCCTTTGGTGCATCCTCTCTCATCGAATTCAACGTGTGCGCTACGACCTCGCTGGGTGTCGTAACGGTAGCTCGTGGCCGAATTGCGAATATTGATCTTGTCTGGCTTGCCAAGGGCGCTCTCGACATCCTGTTGACTCATGCCGGCAACAACCCGCTGATTGATGATCGCTTCGCGGCGTTCTTTAGCGCTGATGAGGTTTCCGCATTTGTCCTCGGTCTTGCCGACGACAGTCGGATCTCTCCTTTTGATTTTCATACCTGATGTTTCGCGACTCTCGGCTTCCGGCATGAGAGCGGTCACGCTGCCTGGTGTGAAGGTGCGGACATCCTGCAGCGAAAGGCTGTCTCCGGCCTTGCAGCTCAACGTAGTGAAGGTGATGCGCCCGTCGGCCGCCTCGCAGCGGTGAACGGTCGTCGCAAGCGCCCAGGGCGGCGGGCAGAGCAGGGTGATCAACAAAAAACAATGTGCATTCGATGGCATCAAACGTCCTCCATGACGGTCCATCTGAAGGGTAGTCGTTACATTTTTCGGCTGTGGTGTGTTTTCTTTTCAGGATGAGTCGTCGCAGTTTCATGGATCAGGGCGGTGCTCAGGTTTGTCTTGCAAGCGCTTGTTTCAGCCACGATTTTTTAACGTTTAAAACCGTCGGGCGGTGTATCATTGCGCCCGTCAGCCCCGCCGGGGCTTGTGGAATACCTCCATGGACTTACCCAGTAGTTACTCAGTACCCCGTTTTTCCAATCATGAATTGACTGATTGATCCTTCCGGCGTGCCCCGCTGCTGGGAGTGGAGTTCGCCTATGTCTGAAGTTGAAGTAAAGAAAACGCAGGAAAGCTTGCAGGACCGCCTCGCTCAAGTTGTTGAGCTGCTGCAACGTCAGCGGGTGGTCGAAGACCTGACTCACCGCCAGGAAGGTCCGCATCACGACCGGGTCGAGAACCTGGTTCACCGGCAAAACCTCGTCGAGTTGCAACGCAAGCTCGATGATCTGCACTCCGCCGACGTCGCCTACATCCTTGAAGCCTTGCCGCTGGGCGATCGTCTGACGCTCTGGCAATTGGTCAAGGCCGATCGCGACGGCGACATTCTGCTCGAAGTATCCGATTCGGTTCGTGAAACGCTGATCGCCGACATGGACGATCACGAGCTCTTGGCTGCAGCCAAGGACATGGACGCCGACGAACTTGCTGACCTGGCCTCCGAGCTGCCGCGAGACGTCGTCCACGAGCTGATGGAAACCCTCGACGGTCAACAGCGTGAGCGCGTCCGCTCTGCGTTGTCCTACGACGAGGAGCAGGTCGGTGCGCTGATGGACTTCGAGATGGTGACGATCCGTGAGGACGTCAGTCTCGAAGTGGTTTTGCGTTACCTGCGGCGCCTCAAGGAGCTGCCTAGCCACACGGACAAACTGTTCGTGGTCGATTACGACGGCGTGCTCAAGGGTGTGTTGCCGATCAAGCGTTTGCTGGTCAACGACCCGGAAAAACAGGTTTCGGAAGTCATGGCCAGCGACCCGGTGAGTTTTCACCCGGATGAAGACGCCTATGACGCTGCTCAGGCGTTCGAACGTTACGACTTGATCTCGGCGCCTGTAGTCGACAAGAACGGCAAGCTGATCGGCCGTCTGACCATCGATGAAATGGTCGACCTGATTCGTGAAGAGAGCGAAAACGAAGTTCTCAACATGGCGGGTCTGCGTGAAGAGGAAGATATTTTTGCGTCAGTCTGGAAATCCCTGCGTAACCGTTGGGCCTGGCTGGCAGTTAACCTGATCACCGCATTCATCGCATCCCGGGTGATTGGTCTTTTCGAAGGCTCCATCGAGAAATTGGTGGCGTTGGCGGCACTGATGCCGATCGTGGCGGGTATCGGTGGTAACTCGGGTAACCAGACGATCACCATGATCGTTCGGGCCATGGCGCTGGATCAGGTCAGCACCGGCAATACTTCGCGCCTGATGCGCAAGGAGTTGGCGGTAGGCTTGATCAATGGCCTGGTCTGGGGTGGTGTGATCGGTGTCGTCGCCTATTTGTTGTATGGCAGTTGGTCTCTGGGGGTAGTGATGACCGCTGCCATGACGCTCAACCTGTTGCTGGCGGCATTGGCGGGGGTGTTGATTCCCATGACCCTGGCGCGGCTTGGGCGCGATCCTGCGATGGGCGCCAGCGTGATGATCACCGCCATGACGGACAGCGGCGGGTTCTTCATCTTTCTTGGGTTGGCAACGATCTTCCTGCTCTGACTTATCGACATTAAAAACCCGCCAATCAATCGGCGGGTTTTTTTATGCCCGAATTTCAGGCAAAAAAAAGCCAGCGATTAAGCTGGCTTGAACTTTCGGATGAAATCAGGAAGCGTCTGCGGCCATTTCGGCATCATGCGCAATCAGCGAAACAAGAGCGTTCTGCTGACGGTGGGAGAGTTGGCGGAAGCGTTGCAGCAGTTCACGTTCGTGTAATGACAGCTCCGGGCTGTCCAGGCGCATGCTCAACTCTTCGCCCAGCGCGCCTTCCTGAATAAGGCTCTGCTCGAGGCGCGCGATGATTTCGGAGTTCATGCTGCGATGATGATTGCGAGCCACCTCGGCAATGCGTTCACGCATTCCGTCTGGCAGACGTACGACGAACTTGTCAGCCGTACGGCTGGAATAAATTGCCTGTTTCAATGGGCGCATATATTTAACCGGTTAGTTCAGGGGAGCGGTTCTCGGGATTGGCCGCAGGATGTCTGATAGGACAAGCGGTCTGGCCAAATGTTCAACCTGAATTGATAGAGGCTCGCATCATGCCTCAAAGCAGCCAGTTCATTGGCGTCAATTCTGTGACAAATATTGAACTGGATAAAGGCGTTATGCCAGCACCAATTATCAGAAATGCGGACTGGTTTGAAAAGCTTGTCCTGGTCCGAATTACTGACCGCCTCCTCTTGCCCAGCAGGTGATGCCCTGGGACGCCTGAAGGCGCATGCTGTGCAGATTCGATCAGTGTTCCTTACTTGTACAGGATAGTGGCAATTGGCCGATTTACTAGGGGAAGACGTGCAGTGCGAGGTGATTTCAAGATGGATGGCAGGCTGATTTACTTGATGGGGCCTTCTGGGTCCGGCAAGGACAGCCTCATCGAAGCCGCTCGAGAGCCGTTGCAGACGCTCAATTGCGAAGTGGTGCGTCGGGTCATCACGCGTTCGGCCGAATCAGTGGGCGAAGATGCGATTGGCGTTTCGCGGGAAGAGTTCGAGCAACACAGAGTCCAGGGCGATTTCGCGCTGTGCTGGAACGCCAATGGCCTGGATTACGGTATTCCGATCGAAATAGATCAATGGCTCAATGACGGACGGCATGTCTTGGTCAACGGTTCTCGCGGCCATCTGGCTGAAGCGCTGCACAGGTATCCAGCACTGTTGCCGGTTCTTTTGACGGTCAAGGATGAAGTTCTGCGAGAGCGCCTGCTGCGCCGTGGTCGCGAGAGTTTTGCTGAGATTGAAGCAAGGCTGCATCGCAATGGGTTATTCACGGCCGCGGGTTCAATCGGTGACACGCAGATCCATCGACTCGACAATTCAGGCGAACTGTCCACCACAGTTGCCAATTTGCTGGACCTGTTGAGGGTTAACGCAGTACCGGATCGAACTTGATCTTGCGCCCGGCAATCAACGCCAGCACAAACAGCGCACCGAACACACCGCTGGCGATCAAAGGCAGGGTGAGGACCGTATCCTGGACCACTGATAGATGAAGAATGCCGCTCAGTAAGGCGAGGATGAAAAACCCTGCGGCTGCTTTGGACATGCGGTGCTCCTGATGGGGTGATTCAAAATACCAAACGTTCTGAAGACTGAGCCGGCAGCAGAATGCCCTCCTGGCTCACCTCTTGGCTGACAAAGCTGCGCTGATCGCTCATTACCGCCAGTTGAGGCGCTCTTTGCACCTGAAGGTAATGAGGCATTTGTTGAGCAACCGGATCTACACCGCTCTCGGGGACAAAATGAAAGCCCAACAGAATCGCCAGAGCGATCGCGATCGAGAGTAAAAGGGCGCTGTTCATGAGGCTGGCCTCCGTTGTTCTTCGGGAACAGCTAAAGCAGCCGGCATGCCAAGAGTCTAACGGTAATTAAATCCTTTAAAAACAATGAATTAAGATATTTCATCGAGGTGCCTGCATTGCATTTTGCAATGATGGCTTTTTGCGGTGATGCAATTTGCACGGTAAACAAAGCCACGCTCCTGCGAGGTGTCTGCCTACACTTAAAAAGCCCAACGGACGACATGACAAAAGCAGGCCTGCCCGTTAACATGCACGCCGTCCATCGCATCGCGCTTCTTCGTGGTCGATCTGTGTCTCAGTAGCTCAATTGGATAGAGCATCCCCCTCCTAAGGGGAAGGTTGGCAGTTCGAACCTGCCCTGGGACACCATATAACTCAAGGCCTCTAGAAATTCATGGCCCCTCCGGTAAACCCTCATGGGTACAGCGTGGGTGCAAGCGGATTGCTTCAGGCATAAAAAAGCCTCGCTCAGATAAATATCTGGCGGGGCTTTTTCATAACCGTTCCCTTCTATTAAGGATAGGTATGGATACGCTGATGAGTTCGCTCTGGCCACAATTGCGTCTGCCGGGGGCAGTGCTGTTCTTTTGGTCATCCTTGAATGGTTGTTCGGGACCTGGGTAGGGGAACGCCTGAACGTTAGCATCAGACCTTGGGCGTTTTCATAGTGGCACCCTAGGCTCCTTTATAAGGAAAAGAATTTTGAGGTGGGGGTTGACCGCGTATTTTAATCCTGTACTATTCTCCTCCCGCTAACGAGCAGCACGATGTTGCTTTTAGTCTAAGTAATTGATTTTGTTAAAAAATCAGAAACTTTTAAGGTTGCTACTTAAGGATGTGTGCTGTAGAGTACGCTCCTCGGTTGAGACGAAAGATCTTAACCAGCCGCTCTTTAACAACTGAATCAAGCAATTCGTGTGGGTGCTTGTGGAGTCAGACTGATAGTCAACAAGATTATCAGCATCACAAGTTACTCCGCGAGAAATCAAAGATGTAACCAACGATTGCTGAGCCAAGTTTAGGGTTTCTTAAAAACCCAAAGATGTTTGAACTGAAGAGTTTGATCATGGCTCAGATTGAACGCTGGCGGCAGGCCTAACACATGCAAGTCGAGCGGCAGCACGGGTACTTGTACCTGGTGGCGAGCGGCGGACGGGTGAGTAATGCCTAGGAATCTGCCTGGTAGTGGGGGATAACGCTCGGAAACGGACGCTAATACCGCATACGTCCTACGGGAGAAAGCAGGGGACCTTCGGGCCTTGCGCTATCAGATGAGCCTAGGTCGGATTAGCTAGTTGGTGAGGTAATGGCTCACCAAGGCGACGATCCGTAACTGGTCTGAGAGGATGATCAGTCACACTGGAACTGAGACACGGTCCAGACTCCTACGGGAGGCAGCAGTGGGGAATATTGGACAATGGGCGAAAGCCTGATCCAGCCATGCCGCGTGTGTGAAGAAGGTCTTCGGATTGTAAAGCACTTTAAGTTGGGAGGAAGGGCATTAACCTAATACGTTGGTGTCTTGACGTTACCGACAGAATAAGCACCGGCTAACTCTGTGCCAGCAGCCGCGGTAATACAGAGGGTGCAAGCGTTAATCGGAATTACTGGGCGTAAAGCGCGCGTAGGTGGTTTGTTAAGTTGGATGTGAAATCCCCGGGCTCAACCTGGGAACTGCATTCAAAACTGACAAGCTAGAGTATGGTAGAGGGTGGTGGAATTTCCTGTGTAGCGGTGAAATGCGTAGATATAGGAAGGAACACCAGTGGCGAAGGCGACCACCTGGACTGATACTGACACTGAGGTGCGAAAGCGTGGGGAGCAAACAGGATTAGATACCCTGGTAGTCCACGCCGTAAACGATGTCAACTAGCCGTTGGGAGCCTTGAGCTCTTAGTGGCGCAGCTAACGCATTAAGTTGACCGCCTGGGGAGTACGGCCGCAAGGTTAAAACTCAAATGAATTGACGGGGGCCCGCACAAGCGGTGGAGCATGTGGTTTAATTCGAAGCAACGCGAAGAACCTTACCAGGCCTTGACATCCAATGAATCTGCTAGAGATAGCGGAGTGCCTTCGGGAACATTGAGACAGGTGCTGCATGGCTGTCGTCAGCTCGTGTCGTGAGATGTTGGGTTAAGTCCCGTAACGAGCGCAACCCTTGTCCTTAGTTACCAGCACGTTAAGGTGGGCACTCTAAGGAGACTGCCGGTGACAAACCGGAGGAAGGTGGGGATGACGTCAAGTCATCATGGCCCTTACGGCCTGGGCTACACACGTGCTACAATGGTCGGTACAGAGGGTTGCCAAGCCGCGAGGTGGAGCTAATCCCAGAAAACCGATCGTAGTCCGGATCGCAGTCTGCAACTCGACTGCGTGAAGTCGGAATCGCTAGTAATCGCGAATCAGAATGTCGCGGTGAATACGTTCCCGGGCCTTGTACACACCGCCCGTCACACCATGGGAGTGGGTTGCACCAGAAGTAGCTAGTCTAACCTTCGGGAGGACGGTTACCACGGTGTGATTCATGACTGGGGTGAAGTCGTAACAAGGTAGCCGTAGGGGAACCTGCGGCTGGATCACCTCCTTAATCGACGACATCAGCTGCTCCATAAGTTCCCACACGAATTGCTTGATTCATTGAAGAAGACGATAAGCCAGCCTCTAAGGTGGCTTGTGTCGTTAGAGTTTAGAAATGAGTATTCGAAATTGAATATTGATTTCTAGTCTTTGATTAGATCGTTCTTTAAAAATTTGGGTATGTGATAGAAAGATAGACTGAACGTTACTTTCACTGGTAACGGATCAGGCTAAGGTAAAATTTGTGAGTTGCTCTTTATGAGCAAGAATCGAATTTTCGGCGAATGTCGTCTTCACAGTATAACCAGATTGCTTGGGGTTATATGGTCAAGTGAAGAAGCGCATACGGTGGATGCCTTGGCAGTCAGAGGCGATGAAAGACGTGGTAGCCTGCGAAAAGCTTCGGGGAGTCGGCAAACAGACTTTGATCCGGAGATGTCTGAATGGGGGAACCCAGCCATCATAAGATGGTTATCTTAAGCTGAATACATAGGCTTAAGAGGCGAACCAGGGGAACTGAAACATCTAAGTACCCTGAGGAAAAGAAATCAACCGAGATTCCCTTAGTAGTGGCGAGCGAACGGGGACTAGCCCTTAAGTGGCTTTGAGATTAGCGGAACGCTCTGGAAAGTGCGGCCATAGTGGGTGATAGCCCTGTACGCGAAAATCTCTTAGTCATGAAATCGAGTAGGACGGAGCACGAGAAACTTTGTCTGAATATGGGGGGACCATCCTCCAAGGCTAAATACTACTGACTGACCGATAGTGAACTAGTACCGTGAGGGAAAGGCGAAAAGAACCCCGGAGAGGGGAGTGAAATAGATCCTGAAACCGTATGCGTACAAGCAGTGGGAGCCCACTTTGTTGGGTGACTGCGTACCTTTTGTATAATGGGTCAGCGACTTATTTTCAGTGGCGAGCTTAACCGAATAGGGGAGGCGTAGCGAAAGCGAGTCTTAATAGGGCGTCTAGTCGCTGGGAATAGACCCGAAACCGGGCGATCTATCCATGGGCAGGTTGAAGGTTGGGTAACACTAACTGGAGGACCGAACCGACTACCGTTGAAAAGTTAGCGGATGACCTGTGGATCGGAGTGAAAGGCTAATCAAGCTCGGAGATAGCTGGTTCTCCTCGAAAGCTATTTAGGTAGCGCCTCATGTATCACTGTAGGGGGTAGAGCACTGTTTCGGCTAGGGGGTCATCCCGACTTACCAAACCGATGCAAACTCCGAATACCTACAAGTGCCGAGCATGGGAGACACACGGCGGGTGCTAACGTCCGTCGTGAAAAGGGAAACAACCCAGACCGTCAGCTAAGGTCCCAAAGTTATGGTTAAGTGGGAAACGATGTGGGAAGGCTTAGACAGCTAGGAGGTTGGCTTAGAAGCAGCCACCCTTTAAAGAAAGCGTAATAGCTCACTAGTCGAGTCGGCCTGCGCGGAAGATGTAACGGGGCTCAAACCATACACCGAAGCTACGGGTATCACTTAGGTGATGCGGTAGAGGAGCGTTCTGTAAGCCTGTGAAGGTGAGTTGAGAAGCTTGCTGGAGGTATCAGAAGTGCGAATGCTGACATGAGTAACGACAATGGGTGTGAAAAACACCCACGCCGAAAGACCAAGGTTTCCTGCGCAACGTTAATCGACGCAGGGTTAGTCGGTCCCTAAGGCGAGGCTGAAAAGCGTAGTCGATGGAAAACAGGTTAATATTCCTGTACTTCTGGTTATTGCGATGGAGGGACGGAGAAGGCTAGGCCAGCTTGGCGTTGGTTGTCCAAGTTTAAGGTGGTAGGCTGGAATCTTAGGTAAATCCGGGATTCTAAGGCCGAGAGCTGATGACGAGTTACCCTTTGGGTGACGAAGTGGTTGATGCCATGCTTCCAAGAAAAGCTTCTAAGCTTCAGGTAACCAGGAACCGTACCCCAAACCGACACAGGTGGTTGGGTAGAGAATACCAAGGCGCTTGAGAGAACTCGGGTGAAGGAACTAGGCAAAATGGCACCGTAACTTCGGGAGAAGGTGCGCCGGTGAGGGTGAAGCATTTACTGCGTAAGCCCATGCCGGTCGAAGATACCAGGCCGCTGCGACTGTTTATTAAAAACACAGCACTCTGCAAACACGAAAGTGGACGTATAGGGTGTGACGCCTGCCCGGTGCCGGAAGGTTAATTGATGGGGTTAGCTAACGCGAAGCTCTTGATCGAAGCCCCGGTAAACGGCGGCCGTAACTATAACGGTCCTAAGGTAGCGAAATTCCTTGTCGGGTAAGTTCCGACCTGCACGAATGGCGTAACGATGGCGGCGCTGTCTCCACCCGAGACTCAGTGAAATTGAAATCGCTGTGAAGATGCAGTGTATCCGCGGCTAGACGGAAAGACCCCGTGAACCTTTACTATAGCTTTGCACTGGACTTTGAATTTGCTTGTGTAGGATAGGTGGGAGGCTTTGAAGCGTGGACGCCAGTTCGCGTGGAGCCAACCTTGAAATACCACCCTGGCAACTTTGAGGTTCTAACTCAGGTCCGTTATCCGGATCGAGGACAGTGTATGGTGGGTAGTTTGACTGGGGCGGTCTCCTCCTAAAGAGTAACGGAGGAGTACGAAGGTGCGCTCAGACCGGTCGGAAATCGGTCGTAGAGTATAAAGGCAAAAGCGCGCTTGACTGCGAGACAGACACGTCGAGCAGGTACGAAAGTAGGTCTTAGTGATCCGGTGGTTCTGTATGGAAGGGCCATCGCTCAACGGATAAAAGGTACTCCGGGGATAACAGGCTGATACCGCCCAAGAGTTCATATCGACGGCGGTGTTTGGCACCTCGATGTCGGCTCATCACATCCTGGGGCTGAAGCCGGTCCCAAGGGTATGGCTGTTCGCCATTTAAAGTGGTACGCGAGCTGGGTTTAGAACGTCGTGAGACAGTTCGGTCCCTATCTGCCGTGGACGTTTGAGATTTGAGAGGGGCTGCTCCTAGTACGAGAGGACCGGAGTGGACGAACCTCTGGTGTTCCGGTTGTCACGCCAGTGGCATTGCCGGGTAGCTATGTTCGGAATAGATAACCGCTGAAAGCATCTAAGCGGGAAACTAGCCTCAAGATGAGATCTCACTGGGACCTTGAGTCCCCTGAAGGGCCGTCGAAGACTACGACGTTGATAGGTTGGGTGTGTAAGCGCTGTGAGGCGTTGAGCTAACCAATACTAATTGCCCGTGAGGCTTGACCATATAACACCCAAGCAATTTGCTGTCCTGAAGAGGCACCAGATTGCGGTGTGTGAAGACGAAACGAACCGAAAGTTCGAGATACTCACCAAACACCAAACTATCGCATACCCATTCGCTGGAGCGTAATCCGCAAGGAGAACGACCTGGCTACCGAATTTCTTGACGACCATAGAGCATTGGAACCACCTGATCCCATCCCGAACTCAGCAGTGAAACGATGCATCGCCGATGGTAGTGTGGGGTTTCCCCATGTGAGAGTAGGTCATCGTCAAGATTAAATTCCGAAACCCCTATCTGCGTATGCAGGTAGGGGTTTTGTTTTGCTCGCAGGAAAGTGACACCGGCTCACGCCACCCGACGATCTACATGGAAAGTCCGTCATTGCTGTGCCTTACTCCAGACACAACTCATGGGGCGACGTCGATGCGGCGTAGAGGCACAAAATTCTGGTTATGGACCAACACGCAGTTACCCCTCCATACGCATGAAGAGGTACTCAGCAATGGCTTGCACATCGAGGTGCAGGCACGGGTCAGCCATGAGGGGGTTACCCAGGTATTTATAGGCGTCTACGACACCGATGGCTGGGCGATTTGCGAGGAGTTTCATGACCGCTACGCCGGTGAGCATTACTGCGCGGCGTTGAAGTGGGGCGCTCAGCGGGCGAAGGAGATTGTCGCGGACACCCAGGAATTCGTCGCGCCGCACCGGGTGCAGCTGACCTTGAGTCCGGTGATTACCGATGAGCCGGAACTGGCCCTGCGGCGGATGGAAATGACCGAGCGCGAGTCGTTGAAGCTCAGGTCCGACGATGCCTGGTCGGAGTACCTGGCCGCCAAGTCGGCCATGTTGACGCTGATGCGCTCAACCAAAGTCGACCCCACGGTCTGGGCGGATCACAAGGATCGGCTCAGGCAGGCCATCGATCGACGAGCCTGCGTACAACGCGCCTACCTGTGCTGACTCTGCCTCAAGTCTGGGAGCGTCGCAGAGCCTCAATGGTTTCGATCAGATCATCGTAGGACACCGGTTTTCCAATGTGCTGGTCAAAGCCCGATTGCCGTGACTTTTGGATATCGCTGTGGGCGCCATAGCCGGTCAGCGCAATGGCCGGTACATCCTTGACCAGTGGCAACTGACGCAAGGCGCTCATCAGCTCGTGGCCGTTCATGACCGGCATGCCCAGATCAGAAATGATCAGGTCGAAGCGCGTGCTTTTTGCGGCATCCAAAGCCGCCACCGGACGGTCGAACGCAATCACTTGCGCGTCTTCCATTTCCAGCAGCATTTTCAAGGTTTCCAGTACATCGGCGGAGTCGTCGACCAGCAGGATCGTCAAACCGCTCAGCCTGCCAGAGGATTCTTCGACCTGGGTCGGGGATTGCGGCTCATCTTTGGTGTGGGCCAAGGGCAGGTAAACCGTGAAGGTACAACCTGTTCCCACCCCGGCAGAGTTCACCTCAACCGTTCCCCGTTGGGCCTCGGTCAACTGGCGGACCAGTGACAAGCCGATCCCCAGCCCTTCACGGTTGTGGCTGACGTGCTGCTTTTCAGCCTGGCCGAACAGGTCGAACACGTGATCGAGGTTCTCGGGTGCGATGCCTGCACCGTTGTCTTTGACGTCCAGCCGCGCCATGTTTCCAACCTGGCTGGCGATCAATTGCACGTGGCCGTTGGAGGGTGTGAATTTCAGCGCGTTATTCACCAGGTTCCAGATAATTTGCTCCAGGCGCGTCGGGTCGGCATGGACCATCAAGGCGTCTGAAGGCACGAGCAGTTCGACGGTGGCGTCGTGTCGGTCGCTGAGCACGACGGCATGAATGTCGCGCAACACACCGCCCAGATCCACAGCAATTGGTTTCAGTTTGAGTTTGCCGGTACGGACCCGGGCGACATCCAGCAGGTCATCGATGATCCTTGCCTGGCTGTTGACGGCGTCGCAGATGGTGTTGACGGCCTTGGCGGCCGGCGCCACCGACTTGGTCACCGGCAAGCGACGCAGCAGTTCTGCATTGAGCTGAATCAGGTTCAGCGGATGCTTGAGTTCGTGGGACATGACCGCGAAGAATTCATCCTTGAGGTAATTGGTGTTGCGCGTTTCGGCCAGTTGTTGGCTCTGTTCTTCATGCTGGCGTTTATGGCCGGTCAGGTCGCGGGCGATTTTGACGTAGCCTTTGAGATTGTCGCCGCTGAGCAAGGTCACCTCGCCGCTGCAAAAGAAGCGGCTGCCGTCCTTGCGCAAGTGCCAGCGCTCATCTTCGCTGCGACCATGGGTGCGCACCGCCAGCAGTTCGTTGTCAGGCACGCCGGACGCACGATCTTCAGGCGAGAAAATGAAGTCGTAATAGGCGCCCTCGGCCTCGGCCTTGCTGTAGCCGAAAATCAGCTCGGCGCCTTTGTTCCAGGTGGTGATCACGCCCTGCTCATCGAGGGTGATGATGGCGTAGTCGCGAGTGCTTTCAGCGACCAGGCGCATGCGTTCTTCGCCCAGTCGCAGCTCTTCTTCAGCCGCACGACGTTTGGTGATGTCGATGAACGTCAGCACGGTGCCGTCGATGTGGTCTTCGCTGGAACGATAGGGCAGCAGGCGGGCGATGTACCAGCGGTTGTCGGTGCTGCTGACTTCGCGTTCGATCATGTTCAGCGATTCGAACACCTGCGCCGCGTCTCCCACCAGGTTCTCGTAATGCAGGCGATGGGTAATGTCGAGCAAGGAACGCCCGGTATCCACCGGCAACATGTTGAAGATGTCAGTGGCGCGCGGGGTGAACCACTTGATGCGCATGCCGCGATCGACAAACACCGTGGCGATGTCAGTGGAGGCGATCAGGTTGGTCAGGTAGTCGTTGATCTTGTCGGTTTCTTCGACTTTGGTTTTCAGCTCGTAGTTGACCGTCAGCAGCTCTTCGTTGATCGACTGCAGCTCTTCCTTGCTGGTCTCCAGTTCTTCGGTGGCCGAGCGCAGTTCTTCGTTGATGGCCTGCATTTCTTCGTTGGAAGCCTTGAGCTCTTCGCTGGAGACTTCCGATTGTTCGATGGTGTCCTGCAAGTGCAGCTTGGTGCGTTGCAGATCGCGCTCAAGGTTGGACAGCACCTGGCTTTCGGTCTGGAGCACGGTGGTGGCCGCTCGTTCGGCAGGGTCGACTTCGACTTCCTCGAAAATCACCAGGACGTATTCGCCGTCCGATTCTTCATCCTTGTAGGGATGCGCGACCAGATCGATCAGGTAACTGCGCTCATCACGCTTGATCGGCACTTCGCGGGACTTGACCGGCAGGCCGCTCTGCTGGACCTGGAACAACGTGGTGCGGATTTCCAGGCGCAGTTCCGGAAGAATCAGCGTCAGCAAGTTACGCGACAATTCGCCGCCAACATGACGCAGGAAGCGCCCGGCACTCTCGCTCATGTGCAGGATATCGGCGTTGGCATCGACGATCACGCTCGGTGGTGCAGACTGTTCGAGGGCGCGTTGATGGATATCGCCAAATGACAATTTGCGCGGCGCGCTGCTTTGCGGGACCTGTTGGGACGTGTTGGTCCGCACATAACCTCCACGCGGCATGGTCGGTGTGCGCCGACTGTTGGCCGTGCCGGTCTTGGCACGGAAGATCCGGTTGCGTTTATCCACTGGGGCGAACAATTCGTGGCACGCGTCCGCGCTCTCGGAAGAGCCGAGGAACAGGAAGCCGCCGGGACGCAGGGCAAAGTGGAACATCTGGAGGATTTCGCGTTGCACTTCGCGATCCAGATAGATCAGCAGGTTGCGGCAAACAATCAGATCGATCTGCGAGAAGGGCGGGTCGGACAACAGGCTGTGTTTGGCGAACAAGACCTTTTCGCGGATCTCCTTGCGGATCCGATAGTGATCGTCTTCCTTGATGAAATAGTGGCGCAGCCGCGAAGGTGGCACATCGGTGATGATCGCTTGTGGATACAGGCCGGTCCGGCCGACGCTGATGGCGCGCTCGTCGATGTCGGTGGCAAACAGCTGCATCGACGCCGCGCTGGCGTCCAGTTGCAATTGATCGTTGAGCAGCATGGCCAGGCTGTAGGCTTCTTCGCCCGTAGAGCAGCCCGCGGACCAGACGCGGATTTCTTCTTTCTCGGGTTGTGCGGACACGACAGCGCTGACCAATTGCGGCACAACATCTCGTTCGAGGGCTTCGAAAGCCTCCCTGTCACGGAAGAAATTGGTCACGCCGATCAGCATGTCGCCCAGCAGCGCCTTGGTTTCTTCGGGGTTGTTCAGCAGATACTGGTAATAGGCGCTCAGGTCCGGCTGGCCGGTCACCTGCATCCGGCGTTCGATCCGGCGCAACACGGTGGCGCGTTTGTAGTGTTTGAAGTCATGGCCGGTACCGGTGCGTAACTGAATCAGAACGTCACGCAGCACGTGTTCGGCAAGTGCCGCGTCACGTTCGGACACCGCAGCAATGCTTTGCAGTTCCGGATCGTTGGCGGTGGGCAAACAGATTTCCCTGGAGTTGCGCCAAAGCTCCAGAAGCTTTTGCGGCATTTCCACCACGGGCAGCACCAGGTCAACCATGCAGGTTTCGATGGCGGCGCAAGGCATGCCATCGAATTCGGCGTCTTCCGGTGCCTGAGCCAGCGTGATACCACCTTGTTCCTTGATCCGTGACAAACCAACCGCGCCGTCCGAGCCGGTTCCCGACAACACCAGACAGAAGGCGCGCTCGCGGTGCACATCGGCCAGGTCGCGGAAGAACAGATCGATGGACGCGTGGCGACCTTCGCTCGGGTCTGTGGCGCTGACCTCCAGAAAACCATCGTTCATTGTCAGCCGTTGCGCCGGTGAAATGACGTACACCCGGTTTTTCTCGATGGCCACCGTTTCGGTCACTTGCAGAACCGGCATCCTGGTCGATTCCTGGATGATCTTGTCAGCGATGCTTTGGTGATCGGGCGACAGATGGAGAATGATCACGAACGCCATGCCATTGTCTTGAGGCATGTTTTCAAAGAACAGTTTGATCGCTTGCAGCCCGCCCGCCGACGCACCGATGCCCACCACCGGAAAGTCCAGGGTGCTGGGGCTCAGGGCCTTTCGCTCAGGAGCAAGGGCCGAGTGCTTGGGAGTGGTGGTCATAACGCTTGCCTTTGGCGAGGGGGAACGCCTCGAATTCAAGTGGGGTGTACGTGCGTTCTAATAAGTCAGGATAATCCTGTTTTTTGATAACTCCTTCAAATATTTAGCGCGTACTAAACGGCATGACTTCTCAAGGGAACACCACTACTGGCCGATAACCCGAACAGTCATGGTCTTCTTCTTAAATTGCCTGGAAATCTTCGATGCTGTCGTATCACCAAAAGCGTTTTTTGATCGTCGATGATTTCTCGGATTTCCGCAGTTCCGTCAGGTCCATGCTGCGCGAGCTGGGCGTCAAGGATGTTGACACCGCCGACACCGGCGAACAGGCGCTGCGTATGTGTTCGCAGAAGGCCTACGATTTCATCCTGCAGGACTTTCACCTGGGCGACGGCAAGAAGAACGGTCAGCAGGTGCTTGAAGACCTGATGATCGAGAAGCTGATCAGCCATGAGGCCGTGTTCGTCATGGTCACCGCCGAGACCAGTCAGGCGATGGTGCTCAGTGCGTTGGAACACGAACCCGATGCGTACCTGACCAAACCGTTCAACCGTTCCGGCCTGGCTCAACGGCTGGAGCGGCTGGAGCAACGCAAGACCTTGCTCAAGCCGATTCTGCAGGCCCTTGACCGGGGCAAACCGGTTGAAGTGCTCAATGCCTGCATCGCCTTGTGCAAACAAGACATCCGCTACTCGCCGTTGTGCCTGCGCTACCGCGCCGATGCCTTGCGCGACCTGAATCAGAACGAGGCGCTGGAGCGTCTCTACGACAGCATCATTGCTGATCGACCGTTGCCGTGGGCGTTTGCCGGCCTGGGCAAATTGCTGTTCAAACGTGGCCAGGTCGGTCAGGCCAAAGGCATGTATGAAAAAGCCCTGAAAGTGTTCCCGATGATGCCGGCGCTCTACGACGGCATGGCTGATGTGCTGGTCGCCGAAGGCGACACCAAGGCGGCCCAGCGTGTGCTGGAAGAGGCGATCCGCTTGTCGCCGCTGGCGGTGCGTCGGCAAGCGCAGCTGGGCAAGTTGGCGATGGCCAACGAAGATTTCGACACCGCCTCCAAAGCCTATCGTCAGGCCGTGGCGCAGGGCGCACAGTCACGTTTCAAGGATGCGGAGAGCAACCTTGGCCTGGCCCACGCATTGATCAGCAAAGGCAGCGAAAAAGGCCTGGATACCCGGACTCGACTGGAAATCAACACGACGCTGAGTGCGGTGGCCAAGGAAAACCCTTCCGACCCGGGTCTGCAGATTCGTGCGCGATTGATGAAAGCCACCAGCCTGCTGCTCAACGATGCCGAAACTGCCGAGAAGCTCACCGAACAGGCGATGATGCGCCTCGATGGCATGGAACAGTTCATGAGCGCCGAAGCGGCGCTGCTGGTGGCCAAGCAGCTGCAGATGCTCGGGCAGGCCAGCGCCGGTGCCTCGATGTTGAAAAACTGCGCAGAAATCTACGGCGATGACCCGACGGTGATGAAGGGCATCGCCAAGCTGACCGACGATCCGACCATCCTCAACTCCGGCAACGCCGCTGCCGACCTCAACCGTCAGGGCGTGCGGGTGTACAAGACCGGCAACCTGGTGGAGGCGCGGCAGGTGTTCCGCAAAGCCCTGGCGCTGCAACCCAAGAACATCAGTATCGCGCTGAACATGGCCCAGTCGCTGCTGCACGGCACCGACACCAATGTCCCTTCGGCGGAGCTGGAAGAATGTCGGACGTGCCTGAAAATGGTCGGCCTGATGCCCGACTCCGATGCGCGTTTTCCCCGTTATCAGAAGTTGCGAAGCAAGGCGTTTGGCGAATGAACAACAGCGAACAGGCACTCGATTTTTCCACGGTGATTGCCTCCACCGTGCACGACATGAAGAACTCCCTGGCGATGCTGATGCAGGCCCACAGCCAATGGCTGGCGCGCTTGCCGGATCCGCAGCAGCACACCCCGGAGCAGGGCGTGATCGAATTCGAATTCGCGCATCTCAATGGCATGCTGGTGCAGTTGCTGGGGCTGTACAAACTCGGCGTCAACCAGATGCCGGTGCAACCGGCCTACCATGAACTGGATGACTTCATCGAAGCGCAATTGGCTTGCCACCAGGACGTATTTGCCAGTCGCGGCATCATGGCGACCTATGAAGTGGACCCGTTGAGCCCTCTGGGTTTCTTCGACCGGGAGCTGATTGCTTCAGTGCTGGGCAACAGCATCAACAACGCCATTCGTTACGCCCGCCACGCGGTGTTGATCAGTGTCAGCGATGAAGCGGGGCAACTGGTGCTGACCGTCAACGACGATGGCGAGGGTTATCCACCCGAGATGATCGAGCGTCAGGCCGATTACGTGCAGGGCATCAACCACAGCAGCGGAAGCACTGGCCTGGGCCTGTACTTTGCCGGGCGGATTGCCGCTCTTCATCAGCGCAACGGCGTGGGCGGACGCACCGAAATCAGCAATGGTGGCCCGCTGGGTGGCGGGGTGTTCAGCCTCTATCTGCCCTGACCGGTTCTTTTTGTTGGCCGTTGCTTGATATTCCGAACAGGCGGAGCCTATTTTGTACGGGTCGCCGTTCGCGGCTCGCACAACAACAAAGGATTGCGTCATGACAACCGATGGCCATCGCTCACTCGCACAGCGATTGACGGGCATTGATGAGATTGAATGTGTCACGCCGGATTTGAATGGCGTACCCCGTGGCAAGGTAATGACCGCCGAAGGCTTTCTCGAGGGGCGGCGTTTGCAGATGGCGCGGGGAGTGCTGCTGCAATGCATCATGGGCGGATATCCGCCAGCGCGCTTTTACGGCAGTGATGATGGCGACTTGGCGCTGGTGCCCGACCCGGCGCAGATCCATCGCTTGCCGTGGAGCCAGCAGCCGCGAGCCTTGGCCATTTGCGATGCGGACGAGCTGACTGGCGAAAGCTCGTCTCTGTCGACCCGCGGCCAACTCAAAGCCGTGATCGCGCGTTACGCGGCCCTCGGCCTGGCGCCGGTGGTGGCGACCGAGCTGGAATTTTTTGTCTTCGCACCCAATACCGACCCGACTCAACCGTTCCAGCCGCCGCTGGGCCTGGACGGTCGTCGCGAGGACGGTCAATCGGCGTTCAGTATCAGTTCCAATAATGGTTTGCGGCCGTTCTTCAGTGAAGTCTACGCCTGCATGGCGGCCCTGGGCTTGCCGCGCGATACCTTCATGCACGAGATGGGCGTCAGCCAGTTCGAGATCAACTTGCTGCACGGCGATCCGCTGCTGCTGGCCGACCAGACACTCCTGTTCAAACATCTGCTTAAAGAAGTCGCGCTCAAGCATGGCCTGACCGTGGTTTGCATGGCCAAGCCGCTGGCGCACACGCCGGGCAGTTCGATGCATATTCACCAGAGCATCATCGAGATCGGCAGCGGGCGTAACGTGTTCAGCGACAAGGCTGGTGAGCCGACCGCGACCTTCCGTCATTTCATCGCGGGTCAGCAGGCCGGCATGGCGGATTTCACCGCGTTGTTCGCACCGAACGTGAACTCGTATCAGCGCTTGTGCCATCCGTATGCGTCGCCGAATAATGCCTGCTGGTCCCACGACAATCGCGCGGCCGGATTGCGTATTCCGGCCAGTTCGCCCGCCGCTCGTCGGGTCGAGAACCGTTTGCCGGGGGCTGATGCAAATCCTTACCTGGCGATCGCCGCCAGCCTTGCCGCAGGGTTGTATGGCATTGAACACAAACTGGAGCCGAGCGAGCCGATCCAGGGTGAATTCGAAGTACCGGACAATCTTTCGTTGCCGTGTACCTTGCATGCGGCTCTTGAGCGTCTGAAACGTAGCCAATTGGCGAAGGAACTGTTCGGCAAGGAGTTCATCGAAGGCTACATCGCCTCGAAGACCATGGAGTTGACCAGCTTCTTTGATGAAATTACTCCCTGGGAACGGCGTGTTTTAGCGGCCCAGGCCTGACGCCCCGTCGACATCAGGCTATCGTTTGTCGGTAGCCTGAAACTCACTGCAAGGAGCCGCTCGGAACGCCGATGCGCCAAATCTGGAAACCCTTTCGAGCGCTTTATTTTGCCTCGCTGATGATGTTGATCGGCTCTGGCCTGTTGAGTACTTACCTGGCCTTGCGCCTGGCCGCCGATCACGTCGACAGCCTGTGGGTCGGTGCGTTGATGGCGGCCAACTATTGCGGCCTGGTGCTGGGTGGCAAGATCGGCCACCGGCTGATTGCCCGGGTCGGGCACATTCGCGCCTATTCGGCCTGCGCCGGGATTGTCGGCGCGGCGGTGCTGGGCCATGGCCTGGTGGACTGGTTGCCTGCCTGGATCTTCCTGCGGGTCATCGTCGGCCTCGGCATGATGTGCCAATACATGGTCATCGAAAGCTGGCTCAATGAGCAGGCCGAAGCCTCGCAGCGCGGAACGGTGTTCAGCGGCTACATGATCGCCTCGTACCTGGGACTGGTGCTGGGTCAGTTGATTCTGGTCATGCACCCGGGCCTGGGCCTTGAACTGCTGATGCTGGTCGCCTTGTGCTTCGCGCTGTGCCTGGTGCCGGTGGCCCTGACCCGGCGGATTCACCCGGCGCCATTGCACCCGGCCCCGATGGAGCCGCGGTTCTTCATCAAGCGCGTGCCGCAGTCGTTGAGCACGGTGCTGGGGGCGGGGCTGATCATCGGTTCGTTCTACGGTCTGGCACCGCTATATGCCTCACAGCAGGGGTTGTCCACGGAGCAGGTCGGTCTGTTCATGGGTAGCTGCATTTTTGCGGGGTTGCTGGTGCAATGGCCGTTGGGCTGGCTGTCCGACCGTTATGACCGGGCACTGTTGATTCGCTGTTTTGCCCTGGTCCTGGCGCTTACCGCGTTGCCGTTGGCAATCATGCAGCAGGTACCGCTGGAGATTTTGTTTATCACCGGATTCTGCTGTTCGCTGGTGATGTTCTGCCTGTATCCGCTGGCGGTGGCGTTCTCCAACGACCACGTCGAGGGTGATCGCCGGGTGTCCCTGACAGCGATGCTGTTGGTGACCTACGGTGTTGGCGCCAGTATCGGACCGCTGGTGGCCGGGGTGCTGATGAAGCTGTTCGGCAGCCACATGCTCTATGCCTTCTTCAGTTTCTTCGCGTTGGTGCTGGTGTGGCGGATTCGCCCGAAAGCGGTGACCAACCTGCATGTGGTGGACGATGCACCGCTGCATCACGTCGCCATGCCGGACAGTATGTCGAGTTCGCCGTTGGTGGCTTGCCTTGACCCGCGGGTCGATGAGCAGGTGGTTCAGGATCAGATGCAGAACCCGATCAACCCTGAGCCGGACCCGGAACCTGAATCAGAGCCCGAAACCGATCCGCCACCCGAAGACCCTGATGCACCTCGCGAACAAAGTTTTACCGAGGCCAGGCCATAACGCATAAAAACAACGCATAAAAAAACGGGCAGTCACCGCAAGGGGCTGCCCGTTTTCTATTGAAGCGTCTTATTACATGTCGTCTTTGTCGAAGCGCCGCGCTTCGCGCTGAAGCTGATAGACGAACCGCTCGACCTGCCGTTGCACCAGCCCGCTCATGTTGTGAAAGCGTACGCCGGCGAAGGTGGTGGAGATCCTTTCTTCAAAGTGCAGGTAACGCAGCTCGACCGGTGCCGTCATGTTGCCAAAAGGCAGGGCGGCGATGAAGCGGTCATAGACCTGGCCCAGTTGCAGGCTGCCCGTGATGTCGCCTTCGAAGCGCAACTTGCAACCGGTGGCAGAGATGTCCAATAGCTTGCCGCTGATCGGCGACTTGAGTTTTTCACCGCCCAGATCGACGTTGACCAGTTGTGCCAGCTTCAATGCTGCGCGGAATGCATTACGACGCTGGTGGTAAACCACCTCGGCGGGCAGGGCGCCACGGTAGCAGCGACCACCACCGGATTCGTCGATGGTCAACGGGCCGTTGCTTTCCCAGGCAATGCGCACGCCGTCGTGAAAACCTTCGACCTTGAACGGTTCGCCGGCGAGCAGGAAGCGTTCACCATCGCGGGGAATCATTTCGTCCAGGGCAATCATGTTGCTGTCACGGTCAATGTCCACCAGATAACTCTGGAAGCGCTGGCTGCGCTCATGGAACGTGATGATCAGCGGATCATGGCTGTCTTGCAGCTGGCGCAGGTTGCCGGAGATCTCCAACGGCGTGGTGAGCACCTTGGGTGGCTGCGGAGCATCTTCCGCGCTTAAGGCATTGAACACGGTTCATCAATCTCCAGACAAAATATGACTACGGCTGGCCAGCATATTGCCAGCAAGTTTCGCGTCTTGATAGTGCGCGCTTTTCAGCAGGCTCAAGCCTGACTGAGCGGGCGTGGCTTCGCAAGCATGGAGGTTGATCCGCGTGCATCATAGAGCGCTGGCGGCTCGCCGCCGTTGAGGATTTTCAGCTGATTGGCCGTCGAGGCCTGTTGCACCAGGATCGACTGGCCATTCTTGACGTTGGCCGCCTGGCACTGAGCCAGAAGATCGGTCAATACATCGCTCTGTTCCAACAGCTGATTGCCAATACTCGAATGGCTGGCAAGTTGCTCCAGGCCGTTGCGGTTGGTCGGCAGGTTGAGGCTGGCGAGGATTTCACTGCGCTTGCGGCCATGCTGATCGAGCAAAATGATCAATGCCTGTTTCTGCGCCAGAATTTCTTCGAGCAGTGGCATGTCGCGACCGTGCAAGGCGAGGGACTCGGTTTGCAGTAACTCCAGCAAGTGCTGTGCCGGGGCGAAATCGTCGGTGATCAGTTGCAGTAAATTAGTGTCGTGCATGGCTGGCCTTGGGTTTTAAGCGTCCAAAAGCCTGGCGCAGGCCTTGGCCTAGCGCTGGGCTTCGAAGTTGAGCAGTTTGCTGGCTACACGGTTGCTGTCGACTTTGTAGCTGCCATCGGCAATCGCTGCTTTCAACTCGGCCACGCGGGCGTTGTCGACGGCAGGCTGATCGCGCAGCTTGTCAGTGACCTTCTGCAACTGTTGAGCCTCATTGCTGAGATGTACCGATTCCCCGCTTTTGACGGTACTGGCCTGTTCGGCCGGGGTATTCAGCGGTGCGGGTTTGCCGGCTTCGACGGTCTCCTTCGCGGTGCTGGTACGTGTACTACCGGTAAGTGACGAGGAACTGTTTAAACGGCTGAAATCGATGACCATGACAAAAAACCTCTGGGTATTTGGACGCTTGCCATGTTTTCGGCCATACCCGGAAAAACTTTAGGCCCAATTATCAATGAGCTTGCGCGCGTCAGCGCTTGCCCTGCATAGGGCACAGTCTAGGGAACAGTCGAGTGGCGCGCCACATCTTCACAAACAGAGAGTTCTACATGGCCACTTCCACCTGGCCGGGCGCGGTGACTTGCGCCTTGATGACCCGCTGGGAGTTGAGGTTTTTCACCCGAATCTGTTCGCGCAAGCCGCCGTTGGACAGCGCTTCACCCGGCATGCGCACGCTGAGCGTTCCACTGCGGGCGGTAATCACCACCTGGTCGCCCTTGCTGATGACTTCTGCCTGTTCCATGTGCACCAGGGTCATGACCTGGTCGGCGACCATTGGTCGGGTAAGTTTCTGCCCGATCGCCTGGTCGACGGAAGTCAGGTAACCCTGGTTGATCAGACTGATGTCACGCTCGCGCAGGTTCACATCCTGGGGCTCGACGATACCGGCGCGCCGCAGCGCACGGGTGGTGGTCACAATGTCGCGAAACAGGCGCACTTGAGCGGGTACGAAGACGGTCCAGGGGGATGTGCCTTCGCAAGCAACCTTGACGGTAACCCGCCCCAGCGGCCTTGCCGGACTCTCAAGCGTGGCTGTCAATTCCTTGTCGCACATGGGCATGCGCAGCCGTGGATCGAGTTGCTTGACCTCGATCTCGTAGCGGCCTTCCGTTTGACTGGTGGCCAGATAGTCTTCTACGGTGAATTCAAGAAAGCCCTGAGTGACGCCGATAAGCATGTCAGGCAAGGTAACCGCGTCAGCAAGGGCAGGGCAGCCAGCGTTGAACAGGCAGACAGCCGACACCGCGCAAAGCAATCTGCGGGCGTTTGATGTCAGGCGTCGGAAAAATGTCGGTTCTGTGTTCATAAGAGTTAAAAAGCAAGCGCCGTGCCGTTTAGTGATGAATGCGCGTCGCAACACACTTAAGCGTTGGTGTAGGAGTCTGTGCATGGCTGGTGTAATGGATGCGGTAAACCAGCGCACGCAACTGGTAGGGCAGAATCGCCTTGAGCTGTTGTTGTTCCGTCTCGACGGCCAACAGCTGTATGGGATCAACGTGTTCAAGGTTCGGGAGGTGCTGCAATGCCCCAAACTGACGCTGATGCCAAAATCCAGTCCTGTCGTGTGCGGTGTGGCGAATATTCGGGGGGCGACCATTCCGATTCTTGATCTGGCCATGGCGACCGGTTCCGGTGCGCTGAAAGATCAAAGCAATCCCTTCGTGATCATCACGGAGTACAACACCAAGACTCAGGGTTTCCTGGTGCGGTCAGTGGAACGCATCGTCAACATGAACTGGGAGGAGATTCATCCGCCACCCAAGGGCACGGGACGCGATCATTACCTGACGGCTGTGACTCGGGTCGACAATCAGTTAGTCGAAATCATCGACGTCGAGAAAGTGCTGGCAGAAGTGGCGCCGACACCGGAAGCGATTTCCGTCGGCGTGGTGGATGTCGAAACCCAGCACAAGGCGCTCTCTTTGCGAGTGCTGACGGTCGATGACTCGTCGGTGGCGCGCAAGCAGGTGACCCGTTGCCTGCAGACGGTCGGTGTCGAAGTGGTGGCGTTGAACGACGGTCGGCAAGCGCTGGATTACCTGCGCAAGCTGGTCGACGAGGGCAAGAAGCCGGAAGAAGAGTTCCTGATGATGATTTCCGACATCGAGATGCCGGAGATGGACGGGTACACCCTCACGGCCGAGATCCGCAACGACCCTCGCATGCAAAAGCTTCACATCATCCTGCATACTTCGTTGTCGGGTGTATTCAATCAGGCGATGGTCAAGAAGGTCGGTGCCGATGACTTTCTTGCCAAATTCCGTCCTGATGACCTGGCATCCCGGGTAGTCAACCGGATCAAAGCAGCAGACATCAGCTAGGGGCCTTTTGCCCCTAACGGTTAATACGATTTAAGAGGCGGCATCTTTGTCTACGGGTAATTTGGATTTCGAACAGTTCCGGGTCTTCCTGGAAAAAGCCTGTGGCATTTTGCTCGGTGAAAACAAGCAGTACCTGGTCTCGAGCCGTCTCAACAAACTGATGGAACAGCAAGGCATCAAGTCCCTGGGTGAGCTGGTCCAGCGCATCCAGACCCAGCCGCGCAGCGGTTTGCGCGAGATGGTGGTGGATGCCATGACCACCAACGAAACCCTGTGGTTTCGTGACACCTATCCGTTTGAAGTCTTGAAGAACAGGGTGCTGCCGGCAGCGATCAAGGCCGCCCCTGGCCAGCGTCTGCGGATCTGGTCGGCGGCCTGTTCGTCGGGTCAGGAACCGTATTCGCTGTCGATGTCGATCGATGAGTTCGAGCGCGTAAACATGGGCCAGTTGAAGATGGGCGTGCAGATCGTTGCCACCGACCTGTCCGGTACCATGCTGACCAACTGCAAGACCGGCGAGTACGACAGCCTGGCCATCGGCCGTGGCCTGTCGCCCGAGCGCCTTCAACGTTACTTCGACCCGAAGGGGCCGGGGCGCTGGGCAATCAAGGCACCGATCAAGAGCCGGGTGGAGTTTCGCTCGTTCAACCTGTTGGACAGCTACGCAGCCCTGGGCAAGTTCGACATCGTGTTCTGCCGCAACGTGCTGATCTACTTCTCCGCCGAGGTGAAGAAGGACATCCTGTTGCGCATTCACAGCACGTTGAAGCCAGGCGGTTATCTGTTTCTTGGTGCTTCCGAGGCGCTGAACGGTTTGCCGGATCATTACCAGATGGTCCAGTGCAGCCCGGGGATCATTTACCAGGCGAAGTGATTCGTTGGCGTCATCAAAAAAGCGGGAGTCCTCAGGGGCTCCCGTTTTTTTTGCCTGATGATTTCCCCCAAACACCCCAATTCCCTGTGGGAGCGAGCTTGCTCGCGATGGCGTCGGATCAGTCGACATCTTCATTGCCTGATCCACCGCTATCGCGAGCAAGCTCGCTCCCACAGGGGCAGGTGGTGCTCTCCCGGCCGGGATAAGCGGCAGAAAAGCGGCAGGCGGCGGAAATCGGTTGCCGCTTTTCTGGCATTGCCACATTGCCACTGCCCGCAAAGCCCCTGTTTACGGGCTTTTTTCAATTGGCACGACGCTTGCTATGTCCCTGTTACGAAAAATCAGGTCACCCGAAGGTTTCCGACATGAGCATCAGCTTCGATAAAGCGCTCGGTATCCACGAACAAGCCCTGGGCTTCCGCGCTCAGCGTGCCGAAGTCCTGGCCAACAACATCGCCAATGCCGACACCCCGAACTACAAGGCTCGGGATCTGGACTTCTCGAAAGTGCTCGCCGAGCAGAACGAGAAGACCAAGAGCGGCACTTTCGCCTTGAACATGACCAACAGCCGTCATATCGAAGCCGAAGGCCTGGGTAATGGCGACGAGTCGCTGCTGTATCGCACGCCGATGCAACCGTCGATCGACCAGAACACCGTGGACGCCCAGCTGGAACAGTCGAACTACGCGGAAAACGCGGTCGGCTTCCAGGCCAGCTTCACCCTGCTCAACAGCAAATTCAAAGGGCTGATGTCAGCCCTTCGTGGAGAGTAAGTCATGTCTCTATCCAGTGTTTTCAACATTGCCGGTAGCGGCATGAGTGCCCAGACCACTCGCTTGAACACCGTCGCCTCGAACATCGCCAACGCCGAAACCGTCTCGTCGAGCATCGACCAGACCTACCGTGCACGGCACCCGGTATTCGCCACCATGTTCCAGGGTGGCCAGAGCGGTGGCAGCGACTCGCTGTTCCAGAACCAGGACGCGGCCGGTCAAGGCGTGCAAGTGCTGGGCGTGGTCGAGGACCAGAGCAACCTTGAGGCGCGCTACGAGCCGAACCATCCGGCGGCTGACGCCAAGGGCTACGTCTACTACCCGAACGTCAACGTGGTGGAAGAAATGGCTGACATGATTTCCGCGAGCCGTTCGTTCCAGACCAACGCCGAAATGATGAACACCGCCAAAACCATGATGCAGAAGGTCCTGACCCTCGGTCAGTGATAAGGGGCGACTCAGATGAGTGTTACCGATACCACCAGTGGCATTAGCCTCAAGGACATCCTGGCCAACTCCTCGATCAAGACCAGCACCACGACGGATGGCCTGACGTCGGCGACGAACAGCGCCACCGGCAAAAAGGCCCTGGGCAAGGACGCGTTCCTGCAGTTGCTGGTAACGCAACTGAAAAACCAGAACCCGCTGGAACCGCAGGACAACGGCGCGTTCGTCGCCCAGTTGGCCCAGTTCAGTAGCCTGGAAGGCATCACCACGCTTAACGACACCGTCAGTGGCCTGGCGAGCAATTACAACTCGTCCCAGGCATTGCAGGCGTCGTCGCTGGTCGGACGTTCGGTTATTGCACCGACCGACAAGGCGGTGGTCGATACCTCCAAGAGTTTCAGCGGCACCATTGCCGTACCGGCGTCGGTGGACCCGGTCAAGGTCAAGATCACCGATACCGATGGCAAGGTTGTCCGCACGATCGACCTGGCCAGCCAGAAAACCGGTACTTCCAGTTTCATCTGGGACGGCAAAAACGACGCCGGCGAAGTGGCCACGGCGGGTACCTATACCTTCGGCGCTACGGCGACCTACGACGGCAAGGCGACCTCGCTGGTGACGTACCTGCCGGCCACCGTCAACAGCGTGACCATCAGCCAGACCGGCGGTGAGTTGATGCTCAACCTGGCCGGGGCGGGCAGCATCGCCCTGTCCAAAGTACAAACTATTGGTATGTAGAGCCGACTAACACGGCACAAAGGAGTGGAATATGTCTTTCAATATCGGCCTTAGCGGTCTCTATGCGGCCAACAAACAACTGGACGTGACCGGCAACAACATCGCCAACGTCGCGACCACCGGTTTCAAATCGTCCCGTGCGGAATTCGAAGACGTTTACTCGGCCACCAAGCTGGGTACCGGCAGCAAAACCATCGGTAACGGCGTGCGCCTGTCCAACGTTTCCCAGCAGTTCACCCAGGGCGACGTCAGCAACACCGGCAACGTGCTGGACATGGGTATCAATGGTTCCGGTTTCTTCGTGCTGAGCGAGAACGGTTCGATGTCCTACACCCGTGCCGGTACGTTCAAGGTCGACAAGGACGGTTACGTCACCAATAGCGATGGCTCTGCGCGTCTGCAGGGTTATGGCGTGGATGCCAATGGCAAGATCCTCAATGGTGTTTTGACTGACCTGCGCATCGATACGTCGAACCTGGCGCCAAAAAACACCTCCACGGTTTCGTCGACGATCAACCTGAACTCCACAGCTCCCATCATCAACCAGACTACCAATCCGTTTGACCCGTCCAAGGAAGCGTCTTTCACCAAGCAGTTCAGTACCCCGATTTACGATACCCAGGGTAACCAGCACATCATGGATCAATACATGGTCAAGACTGCTGACAACACCTGGAAGACCTACACCCTGATCGAGGGTCGCAACCCGGATGGCAGCGATCCTACTCTTGCCGCTTCCCTTCCGGTCGCTTCGACCATGAACTTCGACAGCTCCGGCAAGCTGACTTCGGTCACCACACCGGTTGTTCCAGCGACCGTTCCGCCATCCGTGGTAACCAGCCCTGACCTGCAGGTCACCGGCTGGGTTCCGGGTACCGTGACCAATGGCGTGTGGAAAGCCAACGGCGCTGCCTCCGGCGTCGTTACGGTCTCCATGGACAAAACCACGCAGTACAACGCTGACACCGCGCGTTCGATTCCTTCGCAAAACGGCTACGCCACCGGCCAGATCACCAACCTGACCATCGATACCAGCGGTGTGATGCTCGCCAACTTCAGCAACAGCCAGACCAAGGCCATCGGTCAGATCTCGCTCGCCAGTTTCACCAACGAACAAGGTTTGCAGCCTGTAGGCGGCACCAGTTGGAAAGAAACCTATTCGTCGGGTATCCCGGGCTACGATGCGCCGAACACCGGTACCCTGGGCGAGATCCACTCCAACTCTCTGGAAGAGTCCAACGTCAACCTGACCAATGAACTGGTCGACCTGATCAAGGCGCAGAGCAACTACCAGGCGAACGCCAAGACCATCTCCACCCAGAGCACCATCATGCAGACCATCATTCAGATGACCTGATGCGGGTTGGCGGATAGCGCTGCACAAAGAGCCCCTCAATCGAGGGGCTTTTTTATGGCTGGCAAAAAGATCGCAGCCTCGTTTCACTCGACAGCTCCTACAGGGGACCGCTATTTTTTGTAGGAGCTGTCGAGTGAAACGAGGCTGCGATCTTTTGATCTTGAAAGGCAGGCAAAAGAAAACCCCCGACAATCCAGAGGACCGATCGGGGGTTATCCAGGTAAGCGCCTTTCAGCGCTCACCGGCTCAGCTTATTGGCAAGCTTCGCAATCCGGCTCGTCGATGGCGCAAGCCTTTGGCACTGGAGCAGGGCCGGCAGGCGCTGCCAGGACCGAATCTTCACCGTGGTTGCCGCCGCTGGAAACAGCGTTCAGCTTGCCGGTGTTGATGGTCGACTTCTCGGTGCTGGTCGCGGCCAGGGCACGGAGGTAGTAAGTGGTTTTCAGGCCACGGTACCAGGCCATGCGGTAGGTCACGTCCAGCTTCTTGCCCGATGCGCCAGCGATGTACAGGTTCAGCGATTGAGCCTGGTCGATCCACTTCTGGCGACGGCTTGCCGCGTCAACGATCCACTTGGTGTCCACTTCGAAGGCAGTCGCGTAGAGCTCTTTGAGTTCTTGCGGGATGCGCTCGATCTGTTGCACCGAACCGTCGTAGTACTTCAGGTCGTTGATCATGACCGAGTCCCACAGACCGCGAGCTTTCAGGTCGCGAACCAGGTACGGGTTGATCACGGTGAATTCGCCCGACAGGTTCGATTTCACGTAGAGGTTCTGGTAGGTCGGTTCGATCGACTGCGATACGCCAGTGATGTTGGCGATGGTCGCGGTCGGTGCGATGGCCATGATGTTGGAGTTACGAATGCCTTTCTGAACACGAGCACGAACCGGTGCCCAGTCCAGGGATTCGTTCAGGTCAACGTCGATGTACTTCTGGCCACGTTGCTCGATCAGGATCTGTTGCGAATCCAGCGGCAGGATGCCTTTGGACCACAGCGAACCCTGGAACGTCTCGTAAGCGCCGCGCTCGTCGGCCAGGTCGCAGGAAGCCTGGATCGCGTAGTAGCTGACCGCTTCCATCGACTTGTCGGCGAACTCGACGGCAGCGTCGGAACCGTAAGGAATGTGCTGCAGGTACAAAGCGTCCTGGAAGCCCATGATGCCCAGACCGACCGGACGGTGCTTGAAGTTGGAGTTCTTCGCTTGTGGCACCGAGTAGTAGTTGATGTCGATAACGTTATCGAGCATGCGAACGGCGGTGTTCACGGTGCGTTCCAGCTTGGCGGTATCGAGCTTGCCGTTGGTGATGTGGTTCGGCAGGTTGATCGAGCCCAGGTTGCAAACGGCGATCTCGTCCTTGTTGGTGTTCAAGGTGATCTCGGTGCACAGGTTCGAGCTGTGAACCACGCCGACGTGCTGCTGCGGGCTGCGCAGGTTGCACGGGTCTTTGAAGGTCAGCCATGGGTGGCCGGTTTCAAACAGCATGGACAGCATTTTGCGCCACAGGTCTTTGGCCTGGATGGTCTTGAACAGCTTGATCTTGCCCGGGTACTCGGACAGGGCTTCGTAGTACTCGTAACGCTCTTCGAAGGCCTTGCCGGTCAGGTCGTGCAGGTCTGGCACTTCGGACGGCGAGAACAGGGTCCACTTGCCGTCATCGAAGACGCGCTTCATGAACAGGTCAGGGATCCAGTTGGCAGTGTTCATGTCGTGGGTACGACGACGATCATCACCGGTGTTCTTGCGCAGCTCGATGAACTCTTCGATGTCCATGTGCCAGGTTTCCAGGTAGGCACACACAGCGCCTTTGCGCTTGCCACCCTGGTTAACGGCAACGGCGGTGTCGTTCACTACTTTCAGGAACGGAACAACGCCCTGGGATTTGCCGTTGGTGCCCTTGATGTACGAACCGAGTGCACGAACCGGGGTCCAGTCGTTGCCCAGGCCGCCCGCGAATTTCGACAACATGGCGTTGTCGTGGATCGCGTGGTAGATGCCCGACAGGTCATCCGGCACGGTGGTCAGGTAGCAGCTCGACAGCTGTGGACGCAGGGTGCCGGCGTTGAACAGGGTCGGGGTCGACGACATGTAGTCGAAGGACGACAACAAGTTGTAGAACTCGATCGCACGGTCTTCTTTGTTCTTCTCTTCGATTGCCAGGCCCATGGCCACGCGCATGAAGAAAATCTGCGGCAGTTCGAAGCGGATACCGTCCTTGTGGATGAAGTAACGGTCGTACAGGGTTTGCAGGCCCAGGTACGTGAACTGCTGATCGCGCTCGTGGTTGATCGCCTTGCCGAGTTTTTCCAGGTCGAAGGTGGCCAGGACCGGGTTCAGCAATTCGAATTCGATACCTTTGGCGATGTACGCAGGCAAGGCCTTGGCGTACAGGTCGACCATTTCGTGGTGGGTCGCGCTTTCGGCGACTTCCAGGAAGCTCAGGCCTTCGGCACGCAGGGTGTCCATCAGCAGGCGGGCGGTCACGAACGAGTAGTTCGGCTCACGCTCGACCAAGGTGCGGGCGGTCATCACCAGGGCGGTGTTGACGTCGGTCAGGGCCACACCGTCGTACAGGTTTTTCAGGGTTTCGCGCTGGATCAGGTCGCCGTCGACTTCTGCAAGGCCTTCGCACGCTTCGGTAACGATGGTGTTCAGGCGACCCATGTCCAGAGGCGCAAAGGTGCCATCGGCGCGGGTGATGCGGATCGACGGGTGAGCGTTGACCGCTTCTTCGGCCGGAGCGTGGGCGGCGCGTTCTTTCGAACGACCGTCACGGTAGATCACGTAGTCGCGGGCCACTTTCTGCTCGCCGGCACGCATCAGGGCCAGTTCGACCTGGTCCTGGATTTCTTCGATGTGGATCGTGCCGCCCGAAGGCATGCGACGCTTGAAGGTCGCGGTGACTTGTTCGGTCAGGCGGGCAACGGTGTCGTGGATTCGCGACGAAGCGGCAGCGGTGCCGCCCTCAACTGCGAGAAACGCTTTGGTGATAGCGACGGTGATCTTGTCATCGGTGTAAGGAACGACAGTGCCGTTACGCTTGATCACGCGCAGTTGGCCAGGCGCGGTGGCGGACAGATCCGAAGTCGAATCTGCGGCCTGCGGCAAGGTGCCCTGCGGGTTCTCGCGAGTTGTGTCGGTTTGCATGGGGGGTTGTCTCCACATTCTCTATGTTTGTTTGGGCACCATCACGGTGCCCACCGTTCCGTCCTGAAGCACTACAACCGGCGAGGGGCCGGGCATACCAACTTCGGGACAGATCAGGAAGGGGCAATTGGGGCGCCGCTTCCATGCCGAAGTCTTTGGTCCCAGGCCTTGAACCTGAAACCGGGATCCTTTTGGGTGACAGTAATTGACTGCAACACCCGTACCGTTAACGCCGTTTTCGGCTCAAAAACAGTAGCCATCCGCACGCGCGGTTTGGTCTTTCAAAAATACGTTTGGTTCAACCGGAAAGAGGCAATAAAAGCGCTTGAAATCGGTGTCCGGTTTGTGTTTGGTTTTTGGCGTAAAACCCTACATGTAGGGTTTTTTTCGCGCCGAGGTACAAGATAATGCGTTTTGGAGGGTGTTGCAACGTACTACCTGTGGATAAACCTGTGCGTAAATTGTGTGTGAAACGTAGAACGAGCGTGTAGGCCGCGACCTAGCTGGAGCGGACCGTTTTTCACTGATTTTCAATGATTGAAAACGGTCATTTGGATTTTTAAGGGCGCGAACCCTATCACAAAAAACCGCGTTGTCCGAACGCATTTACCGGCTTGTGTTCTCGGCGGGCGACGTTTATACAATCGGCCAGTGCGTACGCATTCTTATCCTCCCCAATCATTACAAAAAGACGGGCGGATCCTTCCTTATTAAGTGTTGTTGGCAAGCAGAGGTCACCGTGGAGCAAGAAGCCTGGCAGGTATTGATTGTCGAGGACGACCAGCGTCTGGCCGAACTGACCCGCGACTACCTGGAAGCCAATGGTCTGCGCGTATCGATCGAGGGCAACGGCGCCTTGGCTGCGGCACGGATCATCAAGGAGAAACCGGACCTGGTGATCCTCGACCTGATGTTGCCGGGCGAAGATGGCCTGAGCATCTGCCGCAAGGTTCGCGACAAGTATGACGGCCCGATCCTGATGCTCACCGCCCGCACCGACGACACCGATCAGATTCTTGGCCTGGACCTGGGCGCCGACGACTACGTGTGCAAACCGGTTCGCCCACGTCTGCTGCTGGCGCGCATCCAGGCCTTGCTGCGACGCAGTGAAACCCCTGAAGTGGCGCCGGAAAAACAACGGCGTCTGCAGTTCGGTCCCTTGGTGGTCGACAACGCATTGCGTGAAGCCTGGCTGAACGACAACGGCATCGAACTGACCAGCGCCGAGTTCGACCTGCTCTGGCTGCTGGTGGCCAACGCCGGACGCATCCTGTCCCGGGAAGAGATTTTCACCGCGCTGCGTGGCATCGGCTATGACGGCCAGGACCGTTCCATCGACGTGCGCATCTCGCGCATTCGCCCGAAAATCGGCGATGACCCGGAGCATCCGCGGCTGATCAAGACCATCCGCAGCAAAGGTTATCTGTTCGTTCCGGAAGCCTGCACGCTGTGAACTCGATCTTCCTGCGCATTTATGGCGGCATGTGTGCGGCGCTGATTCTGGTCGCGGTACTTGGCGTGCTCGCGTTGCACCTGCTCAACCAGGTGCGCGGCGAGCAATACCGCGAACGCCTGGCCCACGGCACGTTTTCGTTGATGGCCGACAATCTGACCCCGATGAACGAAACCGAGCGCCACCGTGCCTTGCTGGTGTGGGAGCGGTTGCTGGGGATTCCTCTGGCGCTGAAGACCTTTGCCCAAACCGACCTCGACCTCACCCAGCGCACCCGCGTGCTGCGCGGTCAGGCGCTGGTGGAACAGACCGGTCCGCACGCGGCGAAGGTGTATCGACTGGTCAGCGACAAGGAACAGCTGGTGCTGACCGGCGAAGTCCAGCAGATCAGTGAACAACTGGCCCGGGCGACTATTTACCTGTTGGCCGACGAACTGGTGCGCTACCCGGTGGCTGAGCAACCCGAGCGCCTGGCGCAGTTGAAGCGCGATAAAGGGTTTGGTTTCGACTTGCGGCTGGTGACGATCGAACAGGCGGACATGGACGAGGACCAGAGTCGCCGGGTGTCCGAGGGTGACACGGTGATGGCGCTGGGCAAGGGCGGCGATTCGATCCGGGTGTTTGCCGGCATGGTCGGTACGCCGTGGGTGCTGGAAATCGGCCCGTTGTATCAGATGAATCCTTATCCGCCGGAATGGCTGGTGCTGATCGCCGCCCTCGGTTTGAGCCTGATCGGTTTGATCGTCTATTTGTTGGTGCGCCAACTTGAGCGTCGTTTGCGTGGCCTGGAAGCGGCCGCCACGCGCATCGCTAAAGGCAGCCTGGAAACCCGCGTGCCGGCACGCGGCGCGGACTCGGTGGGACGGCTGGCTTCGGCGTTCAACGGCATGGCCGAGCACTTGCAGCAGTTGCTGGCGATTCAGCGTGAGCTGGTGCGCGCCGTGTCTCATGAGCTGCGCACACCCGTGGCGCGGTTGCGTTTTGGCCTGGAAATGATCGGCTCGGCCACCACGCCGCAAGCGTTGGAAAAATACTGTGAAGGCATGGACCACGACATCGAGGATCTCGATCGACTGGTGGACGAGATGCTCACCTACGCACGATTGGAGCAGGGTTCGCCGGCGCTGAATTTTCAGCGGATCGATCTGGATGCGTTGGTCAATCAGGTGATCGAAGAACTGGCGCCGTTACGCGCCGAGGTCACAGTACAGCGCGGTTTGTGCCTGTCTGCCTCGGACAACGACGACGCCTGGGTCGAGGCCGAGCCGCGTTACCTGCACCGGGCATTGCAGAACCTGGTGAGCAACGCCATGCGCCACGCCCAATCACGGGTGACCGTCAGCTATCAGGTTGGGCAGCAGCGCTGTCGAGTGGATGTCGAGGATGACGGGCCGGGCGTGCCGGAAACGGCCTGGGAGAAGATTTTCACACCGTTCCTGCGCCTCGATGACAGCCGTACCCGCGCTTCGGGCGGGCATGGGTTGGGGTTGTCCATCGTGCGGCGAATCATCCATTGGCATGATGGCCGGGCGTTGATCAGCAAGAGCAAAAGCCTGGGCGGGGCGTGTTTCAGCCTGAGCTGGCCGAGGAATCAGGAGAAACGTTGAGATATGTGGTGAATGATCCACCGCCTTCGCGAGCAGGCTCGCTCCCACACTGATCTATGCCATACCGAAGATCCCCTGTGGGAGCGAGCCTGCTCGCGAAGAGGCCCGAATCAGCGCTGCATAAATTCAGGCCTTGATACTGACCAGACTCAACAACTGCCCATCCACCACCCCAAACTGCGCATCCAGCTCAGTGCCATTGCGCCACTCGCTGGACAGATCTGTCAGCAGCCGCAGCCGCACCTCACCGCTTTCGGCCCACTCCAGAACTTCGGCATGTTCAAAATAAAAGCGCTGCTGAACGATCGGATACAGCGCTTTGAACAGGCTTTCCTTCACCGAAAACGTCAGGGTCACCAGCATCGCCAACTGATCGCGACGGCCAGCGGCCATGCGTTGCAACTCGGGCGGGGTGAGGATTTCCCCGGCCAGTCGCTCGGCCCGTTCAGGGTTGAGCAGGTTTTCCAGGTCCATCCCCAGGCCGCGCCAGTGGGTTTTCTTCGCGACAATCGCCGAGGCCCGGCCGGTGCTGTGGGTGATCGAGCCCGTGATGTGTGTCGGCCACACCGGTGCCCGGTCCTCGCCGATGGCCGGGATGAAGCTTAGCCCTTCCAACTGTTGCAACGCCGCCCGAGCGCAAACCCGCCCGGCGAGGAACTCAGCCTGACGCTTGGCGACCGAACGCTGGATGGTGGGCGGCGGCTCGATGGCGCTGCGCTGGAAATCATCGCTGGCCAGTTGCGAGGTATCGAAGTGAGTGCTCAACAGCACCGTATCGGGCAGCGCAAACGGCAGCGGCCAATGGGCATCGAGTGGAGTGCAGCAGACGGGGAGGGCGGGGGCGCGATTCATGTGGGGCATTTTGCCGGGTTGCCTTGGGGCTGGGTAGTCTTGACGTTAGACCGAGGTGTTGCCATTCGCGAGCAAGTCGGATCGCCGCACCGCCGCTCCCACATTGGATCTACGTCGTGACACAAATCCAATGTGGGAGCGGGCTTGCTCGCGAAGGCCTCGCCGCGGTCTACCTGATCAGCCAAAGATTTTTTTGAAAAACGCCTGCATGTCCGCCCAGGATTTTTCATCCGCCGCTTTGTTGTAGCCAATGTCCGGCCCACCATGATCGCCATGGCTCAACCGATCCGCATCAGGATTGCTGAACCCATGCTTGGCGCCCTCCAGGCTGACGAACTTATAGTCAGCCCCAGCCTTGTCCATCTCAGCCTTGAATGCTGCCACGTTATCCGGCGTGACCATGCTGTCCATCGCCCCATGTTCAACAAGGATTTTCGCTTTCACACTACCCGGCGCCGCAGGCGACTTGGTCGCCAGCGCACCGTGAAAACTCACCACGCCCGCCAGCGGCAAACCCTGACGTGCCGCATTCAGCACCACGCCACCGCCGAAGCAATAACCGATAGCGGCGATTTTGTTCGGGTCGGTTTGCGGCTGTTTCTTCAGCAGATCGAGCCCGGCCTGAAAGCGCGCGCTCGCCGCGTCACTGTCTTTCAACGCTGCCTGCATGAAGGCCATGGCGTCCTTGGGATGCTCAGTGTTCTTGCCATCGCCATACATGTCGATGGCCAGCGCGCTGTAACCCAGACCGGCGAGATCACGGGCGCGGCGCTTGGTGTATTCGTTGAGCCCCCACCATTCGTGCACCACCACCACGCCAGGGCGTATGCCTTTGATGGCGTCGTCATAGGCGAAGTAGCCGATCATCTTGGTGCCGTCAGCACTTTGATAGGGGATTTCCTGAGTCTTGATCGCGGCTTGGCTGAGCCCGCTCAAGGCCAGTAATACGAGGGCGAGGAAAATGCGCATCGTCGGATCTCCTGCAAAGAGTCATCAAAACAGCCGAGTCGATTTGATTCAGCTCAGGTTCAGAGTGCGTTCAGGGGGAGTTCAGGGCCGGGTGAGTAACCTTGCCCCGTACCCAAATAGCACATAGCGCATAAGGAACTCCCCTATGACTGGTTTCAAAAAACTGCTTCTGGCTTTCACTGTCCTGAGCGCGAGTACCGCGGCTTTCGCTTCCGACGACAATTTCGCCAGCCTTACTTTTGGACAGACCAGCGACAAAGTCAAAAAGTCCCACGCCCTGAATGACAATCTCAACCACCCGAACGCCGACGGCGTGATCGGCAAAGACAACACCTGGGGTGTGCGTCTGGGTCAGCAAAACAGCCAGGGTCGCTACTACGCCACTTACGACAACGTGTCGGGCTCGCACAATGGCATTAAACTGCGTCAGGAAAACCTCCTGGGCAGCTACGATCTGTTCTACCCGGTGGGCGGCAGCACCAAATTGTTCGGCGGCGCCACGGCCGGTTTGACCAAAATGACTCAGGATTCCCCAGGCTTCAGCCGCGACAGCGACATCGGTTACGCCATCGGCGGCCAATTGGGTGTCCTGCAACAGGTTTCGCAAAACACCTCGGTGGAACTGGGTTACCGTTACCTGCGCAGCAACGCCAGCACCGAGATGAGCGAGCGCGGTGGCAGCAAACAGGGTTCGCTGGACCTGACCAGCAGCGCCCAGACCTACCTGTCGGCGAACTACGCTTTCTGACAAGCATTGCCAGTCAGTTAAGCGCAATCCCTGTGGGAGCGGGCTTGCTCGCGAAGACGGCAGCACAGTCGACATTGATGTCGCCTGACACACCGCTTTCGCGAGCAAGCCCGCTCCCACAGGTTCTGCGCTTGACTGACTGGCGTCGCCCTGTCAGGCATAGAGGTGCGAAACCGTGCTGCTGGAGATAATGATTTGCGTAGGAGAGCGTTATGAAACTGCTGGTCGTCGAAGATGAAGCGCTGTTGCGCCATCACCTGCAAACCCGCCTGACGGACAGCGGCCACGTGGTCGAGTCCGTGGCCAATGCCGAAGAGGCGCTGTACCAGACCGAGCAGTACAACCATGACCTGGCGGTGATCGACCTCGGCCTGCCGGGCATGGGCGGGCTCGACCTGATCCGTCAACTGCGCTCGCGCGGCAAGACCTTCCCGATCCTGATCCTCACCGCGCGCGGCAACTGGCAGGACAAGGTCGAAGGCCTCGCCGCCGGCGCCGACGATTACGTGGTCAAGCCGTTCCAGTTCGAAGAACTCGATGCCCGGCTGAATGCCTTGCTGCGCCGTTCCAGCGGTTTCACCCAGTCGACCATCGTCGCCGGGCCGTTGCTGCTGGACCTCAATCGCAAACAGGCGTCCCTCGATGAACAACCGCTGGCGCTGACCGCTTACGAGTATCGGATTCTCGAGTACCTGATGCGGCATCACCAGCAAGTGGTGGCCAAGGACCGCTTGATGGAGCAGCTCTACCCGGACGACGACGAGCGCGATCCGAACGTGATCGAAGTGTTGGTCGGCCGTCTGCGCCGCAAGCTTGAAGGCCCGGCCGGCTTCAAACCGATCGATACCGTGCGTGGCCTTGGCTACCTGTTCAATGAGCGCTGCACTTGATTCGTTCCCTTCGTGTCCGTTTGATGCTCGCCGCCACGATCCTGGCGGTGTTGTTCATGCTGGCGTTGCTGCCGGCAATGCAGGGCGCGTTCAGTTTGGCGTTGCAGGACTCGATCGAACAACGCCTGGCGTCGGACGTCACCACGCTGATTTCCGCCGCCCGGGTGGAAAATAACACCCTGCAAATGCCGGCGCAGTTGCCCGACGAGCGCTTCAACCTGACCGACAGCCGTTTGCTCGGCTACATCTACGACCGCGAAGCTCACTTGGTGTGGCGCTCGAAAGCCACCCGCGAAGAGAAGATCAACTACAAACCGCGTTACGACGGACGCGGCAACGAGTTCGCCCGAATTCGCGAGGCCGACGGTCAGGAATTCTTCGTCTACGACGTCGAAGTCAAACTACTCGGCGGCAAGAGCGCGGCATTCAGCATCGTCGCGCTGCAACCGGTGCGTGAGTACGAAGCCACTCTCGAAGGCCTGCGGGAAAACCTCTACCTCGGATTCGGTGCCGCCTTGCTGGTGTTGCTCGCGCTGCTGTGGATCGGCCTGACCTGGGGCTTGCAGGCATTGCGCCGGCTCAGTCAGGAACTGGACGAGATCGAAAGCGGCACCCGCGAAAGCCTCAGCGAACAACACCCGCGCGAACTGCTGCGCCTGACCGGCTCCCTCAACCGCTTGCTGCACAGCGAGCGCGAACAACGCAGCCGCTATCGCGATTCCCTCGATGACCTGGCCCACAGCCTGAAAACCCCGCTGACCGTGCTGCAAGGCGTCAGCGAAGACATGGCCCAGCGCCCGGCCGATCGCAATCAGGCCTGGGTGCTGCAAACCCAGATCGAACGCATGAGCCAGCAGATCAGCTATCAACTGCAACGCGCCAGCCTGCGCAAAAGCGGTCTGGTGCGCCATCAGGTCCGCCTGCGCCCGGTGCTGCAAAGCCTGTGCGACACCCTAGACAAGGTCTACCGCGACAAACGCGTGCGGGTCGCCTTCGATCTGCCGGAGCAGTGTTACGTGCCGATCGAACAGGGTGCGTTGCTGGAAATGATGGGCAACCTGCTGGAAAACGCCTATCGCCTGTGCCTCGGTGAAGTGCGCATCAGCGTGCGTGAAAGCCATGGCGGGGTTGAGTTGTGTGTTGAGGATGACGGGCCGGGTGTGCCACCGGATCAGCGGGCGCGGATTCTGCAAAGGGGAGAGCGGCTGGACCGGCAGCATCCGGGGCAGGGGATCGGGTTGGCGGTGGTGAAGGACATTATTGAGAGCTACAGCGCCAAGCTGACGCTGGGGGATTCGCCGATGGGCGGGGCGGCGTTTCGGATTCATTTTCCGGTGGTTTAAAAGCGCAGGTGCGCTCAAGTCAGGCATTGCATTGCCTTTCTCTTCTGCTTTACCACTCGTCGCTACTGTCATATTTGACAGTAGCGAGAGGGCTCGCCGCCGTTATTTCATGACGCCTGTACATCACCCCTTGCAGGAGCTGTCGCCATGGCCACTTTCGCCTCGTCCAACAACGACGTACTCGCGCTGTACCCACCCCGAGTGCTGGGCGCTACCCAGCCGGTCGTTGACGCGCACATTGGCGTTTCGTTGGTGATTTACGATCTCCTCATCGATGGCAAGGGCGCGATCGTCCAGGTCGATCCGCAGCTGTCGGGCACGGTGAATCCCGGGGACTTGATAAAGCTGTGGCTGGTGGGGGACACCACGTTTCTGGACAGCGTAATTATTGAGGATGTGGACGCCATCACGCCCCTGCGTATTCCGAAGGGCCGCTTGCATCCGGACCGGATCAACGAGCTTTTTTACACCATTACTCGCGGCAGCCAGAACATCGGCACCTCCGAGCCGCTGCTGACCTTGCTCTACAACAAAATCCGTCCGGGCCTGAAAGACACCAAACCTGAGGTCGACGGGCATTCCGAACTTGAGCTGTTGTTACCCGATTCGATCAGGAATGGCGTCGGCGCCGATTTTGTCAGCGCGCAAGTGTGCGTGTCCTATCCGTATTGCCGAGCCTACGACACGATTACGTTGAAGTGTAACGGCGAAATCATGACGTATAAGGTCGGCAAGGATGAAGCACCACAGCCACCGAATCCGGGTTCGGCGATCCCCACCACAGTGTGTTTTACCGTGACCCGTGCCTACCTGGAAAGCGCAAAAAGACCGAGTGAAAAGCTCGACTTTTCTTACACAGTCACTGACCAACTGGGCAACACCCCGGACACGGACGCGGTCTGGTCGGCGTCGCAAACCGTGGACGAAGACTTGGCCGGCACTCGTTTGTCGGCGCCTATTCTGCTCGAAAGAATGGAGGATTTTCCGGGGGATGATGCCACCCTGATCGAGCTGGACAAGCTGGCCGGTGGTCCGCTGTTGGTGATCGTCGTCACCGCCGATAACCGGTTCCTGCCTGGCGACACGGTTGAAGCAACCTACACCGCGAAGGTATCAGGGCAACCGGTGGATGTGGTGGTACCGGTGAGCGGTGTGGTCGAGGCCGATTCTTTCGGGCAGAAAAAGCCCTGCATCCTCAAGGTGACAAACGATAAGGTCATCGCCAAAAGTTTGGTGACGGCTGCGTATACGCTGGAAAGAGGCGATACGGTTATCGCCAGTTCTAAAACCGCCACGGCACAGGTCATTGGCGAAGGCGTTATCAAATTGAATCCGGCGACACTGGTTGCACCGGCAGTCAGCCCCATCGACCTGTGGCTCTATCCGACCGGCGTCACCGTGCGCATCGAGTTCCTGGCCGCAGTTGCCGGGGACAAGGCTCGTCTGATCGAAATCAACCCTGCTCCGGGAGCCACGCCATTTCCGGCGGTGGAGTTCAACGCGAACAAGCGGACGAACACCGTCCTGACCCAGGCCTTTCTCGCGGAACGGCACGGAACACAACTGGAGTTTCGCTGGGCGCTGATTCGGGGAGGCAAGGAGATTGCCCGGTCAGGGCCGCTTGTGTTGAGCGTGAAGCGGATTGCGGATGGGGATGCGCGGTTTCCAACGCCGGTTGTTGCCGGTCAGACGGGGCAGGAACTGGATGTCACCAAACTGGTGGCTGGCGATAAATTGAGTATTGCTCCGTGGCCGCTTCAAGTGGCGGGTCATTATGTGTGGTTGCGGTATGACGGGTTTAATAGCAATGGGGCGCGGATTTTTTTCGACGATCTTAAAGGCGTGCCGCACAACGAGGCGCAGGGGTTGACCCGCCCGGTATTGGTTGACTGGTTGAATACACTCAAACATGGTACTGCGGTAACGATTACGTTCAGGGTTAACTTTTATGGCGTCGCCAACGAGGCTGGGGCGACTATATTTCCAATTGCTAGTTATATAATTAAAAGCTTTCTGCATACACTATATGAAACTTTTGAATCAAGCCCTTTAGGGGTTATACCCATCGGTTCTTCAATGCAATTTCTACACATGAAAATTACTCCTGTTCGCGGGAGGGCTATGATAAGAAATCCGACGGTACATTATCCTCCTTACACTGCCGGCAGGACTTTATTGGGGGACTTAAACTTTTCTATAAAAATAGAATTACAACAGGGTGCAAAAAATATTAAATTTGCGTTAGGTGATACTGATCGGGTGCCGTGCTTAATCAGCTATTTTGATGAACAAGATAAAGTTCTGGTAATTCGTAATTCGCCACCGTTCGGCTCGCAGATAACCGTATGGGAGCAATATATTCCCCCGGTACCACGTAGAATAAAAACTATAATTATTGAAGGAACAGATGCAGATTTGGATAATTTTACAATGAATTTTTAAGAAGAATGAGGGTGAATTTATTTATCTGTCCCTATCTTTGTCCCTTGGGCAGGAGTGATAAACGGAGATGTTTAAAAGACATCTCCAGACACTCACTCAGGCTACACATCCTTGCGTCGTTGCCTACGACTACGCCAGAATCCGCCGGCTTGTGCGCCTGGGGCGTGGGCTCTATCGTTTCCGTGTCGCTGACGAATCAGCGATCGGGTTTAGCGATCCGATCCCCTACACAGACGCAAAAGCGCCCAAGTTTTGATTGCAGTTTTTAGTGCCTGCAATTTGCGTAATGGTGGCTGTGCGTGGGAGACCTTCGAGGTCTACCCGGGGTTTCTGTGACCCGGATCGCTAACCTGCGTACAGCCGCCACCTTTACTTGTTTAGCGATAGGTCGTGGCGGCTCAATCAACCACGGAGTTTCATATGTTCAAGATCACACCCAACCCGCCAGAAACCGACGACGTTTCCCCGCACGAAACCCCTGATTCCAAAAAGCTCAACGAAACCGCCGACCGCGCCCTCGATTATTACCTAAACCCGGCTGCCCACATCAAAGCCACCCCGCGCACACCCGGCACCATGTTCATCGTCAACCCGGAGCTCGATACCGAAACCCTGCTGGCCCACGCGTGCGAGTCGCTGGCCTCGGCCAATGTCATGGCCATGGATTTGGTGGACCATTTGGAGGGGGCGAGTCGCAATTCGCTGTTGGGGATTGCGCAAATCATCATGCTGGGGGAGCTGGCGGTGAATCGGGCGCTGGATAGACTTGATCCTTCGTAGCAGTTTAGTCAGATAGACCGTGTCATCGTTCTTCGCGAGCAGGCTCGCTCCCACAAGGGATCTTCGGTGACCACACTGATTGTGGACACCCGAGATCAAAAGTGGGAGCGAGCCTGCTCGCGAAGGGGCCAGTCAATTCAACCGAAGCGTCAGTTCTCTTGTGCGCGATAAGCCCCGGGCGTCAGCCCGGTCCACTTCTTGAACGCCCGATGAAACGCCGAAGGCTCTGAAAACCCCAACTGCTCGGCAATCTGCTGCAACGACAGATCCGCCCGCCCCAAGTGATAAATCGCAATGTCCCGCCGCAGCTGATCCTTCAACTCCTGAAAACTCGACCCTTCTTCCCGCAAATGCCGCCGCAAGGTCTGCGGGCTGATGTGCAAGTGCGCAGCCACCTCTTCCAGATCCGGCCAGCGTGAACTGTCGCGGCTGAGCAATCGGCGCAGCTGGCTGCTCAAACTGTCGCCGTCATCGGGACGCGACAACAGGTCGGCGGGGGAGTGTTCGAGGAAATGTTTAAGTGTCCGTTCGTCCTGCAACAGCGGCATGTTCAGGTAGCGACTGTGAAACAGCAGACTGCTCTGCGCCGTGGAAAAGACCATGGGGCAGGGGAACAGCAAATCGTATTCGGCGCCGTGCTCGGGTTTCGGGTAGCTGAACGTCGCCTGTTCCAGCCGAATGCGCTGGCCGATCAGCCAGCTGCCAAGGCGATGCCACACCATCAGCTGGCTCTCGGTGAGGAAGTGGTCCGGGTCGCGGAACTGCGAATCGTCGAGGCTCAGGCGAATCATGTCGTCTTCGCGGGTCAGGGTCAGACGCGGACCGTCAGGGAATAAGCTATAAAATAATAAGCCGCGGTGGAGTGCTTTCTCCAGATTGCGGCAGTGGATCACCGCATGGCACATCATCGCGAAGCTGCCGGTTTTACTCGGAACCGGCCCGAAGCCCAGGTATTCGTCGTCCAGTGCCAGCCACAGTCCCTGGATCAATCGGGTGAACTGTTCAGGCGCGATTCTCGCTCGTGGCTCTTCAAGCAACTCGGGGCTGATGCCCAGTTGTTGCAGCAGGATTGAATAGTCGTAACCCAGCCGGCGTGCACCACCGAGGGCGGCACGGGCGAAATGACTGGCGATGGTGCGTTCGCGCATAGAAGGCAGGTCCGTCCATTGAACGTCGGATGGTAGCCGTGGTGCCTGATGATGAACAAGGCGGATATCCGCCAATTTGTAGGACGAGGTCTGGTCGATGGGCGGAAATCCGCCACTTTGCCGTAACCGTTTGGTGACAAAGAAAAACCTGCAACCCTTGATGTCAAAAGGCTTGCTGGCGATTTGACGAAGGTGGCACGGGCCTTGCGATACAACCCGCAGATGCCTGCCGTTGCGCAGCTCGACAAAACAAATCCCTCCAGTGCAGGAGGGTTCGCAATTGAAGTGTCTTTGGCAACAGATGGATGTTGTCACCGGGCACTCTTGAGGAACTTTGCAATGACGACTCGTCAGCCACTGTACAAATCCCTGTATTTCCAGGTGATCGTTGCTATTGCCATCGGCATCCTGGTCGGTCACTTCTACCCGCAGACCGGTGTGGCCCTCAAGCCGCTGGGTGACGGGTTCATCAAACTGATCAAAATGATCATCGCCCCCATCATTTTCTGCACCGTCGTCAGCGGTATCGCGGGCATGCAGAGCATGAAGTCGGTCGGCAAGACCGGCGGTTACGCGCTGCTGTACTTCGAAATCGTTTCGACCATCGCTTTGCTGGTGGGTCTGGTGGTGGTCAACATTGTGCAGCCGGGTGCCGGCATGCACATCGACGTCGCTACGCTGGATGCCTCCAAAGTCGCTGCTTATGTGGCGGCCGGTGCTGATCAAAGCGTTGTTGGCTTCCTGTTGAACGTGATCCCGTCCACCATCGTCGGCGCGTTCGCCACAGGCGATATCCTGCAAGTGCTGATGTTCTCGGTGATCTTCGGTTTCGCCCTGCATCGCCTGGGTGCCTACGGCAAGCCGATCCTGGACTTCATCGATCGTTTCGCCCACGTGATGTTCAACATCATCAACATGATCATGAAGCTCGCGCCACTCGGTGCCCTGGGCGCCATGGCCTTCACCATCGGTGCCTACGGCGTCGGTTCGCTGGTGCAACTGGGCCAGCTGATGCTGTGCTTCTACATCACTTGCCTGGTGTTCGTGCTGGTGGTGCTGGGCGGTATCGCTCGCGCTCACGGCTTCAGCGTGCTGAAAGTGATTCGCTACATCCGTGAAGAACTGCTGATCGTGTTGGGTACTTCTTCTTCGGAATCGGTGCTGCCACGCATGCTGATCAAGATGGAACGCCTGGGCGCGCAGAAATCCGTTGTGGGTCTGGTGATCCCGACCGGTTACTCGTTCAACCTCGACGGTACGGCGATCTACCTGACCATGGCGGCAGTGTTCATTGCTCAGGCAACCGACACCCACATGGACATCACTCACCAGATCACCCTGCTGGTGGTGTTGCTGCTGTCCTCCAAAGGCGCCGCCGGTGTGACCGGTAGTGGCTTCATCGTGTTGGCGGCCACCCTGTCCGCCGTTGGCCACTTGCCGGTTGCCGGCCTGGCGCTGATCCTCGGTATTGACCGCTTCATGTCCGAAGCCCGTGCCCTGACCAACCTGGTCGGTAACGCTGTTGCCACCCTGGTCGTGGCCAAGTGGGTCAAGGAGCTGGACGTTGACGTGATGCACGCTGAACTGGCTTCTGGCGGTCGCGGCATCTCCGACGAACGCGTAGAAGACGACCTGGGCGTGGCCGAAGGCCCAACCCCAAGCAACGTCAAGTAAGACGGCTGCACTGAAAAAACCCGCTTCGGCGGGTTTTTTCATGCCTGCGATTTGAGCGCAACGGTCAGCGCATCTGACGCATAAGGTGATTGCTGCAATGCCGTCGGCTGCCTAGTCTGGGAACATCGTTTACGGAGAACGCCCATGCTCGGTCCACTGGCATCACTCAAGGTTCTGGATTTCTCGACACTGCTGCCGGGGCCGTTTGCCTCGTTGTTGCTGGCAGACATGGGCGCCGAGGTGCTGCGCATCGAATCGCCAACGCGCATGGACCTGCTGCGGGTCTTGCCGCCTCACGATCAGGGCGTCTCCGCCAGTCACGCCTACCTCAATCGCAACAAGCGCAGCCTTGCGCTGGACCTCAAGCAGCCTGAGGCGCTGGAGGTGGTCAAGCAGTTGCTGCAGGACTACGACATCGTGCTGGAGCAGTTCCGCCCCGGCGTGATGGAACGATTGGGCCTGGGTTATGAAGCCTTGAAGGCGATCAATCCGAAACTGATCTACGTGTCGATTACCGGTTACGGCCAGACCGGCCCCTACAAGGACCGCGCCGGCCACGACATCAACTACCTGGCCCTGGCGGGGCTGGCGAGCTACACCGGCCACGCCGACAGCGGGCCGTTGCCGTTGGGCATGCAAGTAGCGGATATCGCCGGTGGCTCGTTGCACGGGGTGATCGGGCTGCTGGCGGCGGTCATCGCCCGGCAGCAAACCGGGCAGGGGCAGCATCTGGATGTGAGCATGACCGACTGCGTGTTTAGCCTGAACGCCATGGCCGGCGCCGGGTATCTGGCCTGTGGCGTGGAGCCGGGAAGGGAGGATCAGATGCTCAACGGTGGCAGTTTCTATGACTATTACCGTTCCCGCGATGGGCGCTGGTTCTCGGTGGGCAGTCTGGAGCCTGCGTTCATGAAACAGCTGTGTGCGGCGCTGGGGCTGGAGGAGCTGGAAACCTTGGGCTTATCACCGGAACCGGCCTTGCAAAAGGCGCTGAAGAACGCGCTGAGGATTGAGTTCGAGACCCGCGATTTCGCCGAATTGTGCGCGTTGTTTGCCTCGTTGGATGCGTGTGTCGAGCCGGTGTTGAGTTTGGGCGAAGCGGTGCGCCATCCGCAGTTGAAGGCGCGGGCGCTGGTGACCGAAGTGCCGCGTGGTGACGGGACGACTCAGGCGCAGATGGCGTGTCCGTTGAAGTTTTCGCAAGGGTTGCCCGAGCCGCGGCATATCGGCGCGGCCATAGGGCAGCATACGGATCAGGTGTTGGGGGAGTTGGGGTATAGCGCTGAGCGTATCGAGGAATTGCGCCGTGCCAGGGTGGTTGTGTAGCGCTTGTACTGGCCTCATCGCGAGCAAGCTCGCTCCCACAGGGGATCTTCGGCGTGACATAAATCCAATGTGGGAGCGAGCTTGCTCGCGATGGGGCCAGCAAAGGCACCACAAATCTTGCTACTCGACCCGCATTTCCCCACTGAACACCAACGTGCTCCGGCACCGCCGACACAAATACCGCCGCCCCTGTCTCACCAAACCATGGCGCTGGGCTGAAAACGGAAAGTCACTGTCCACACACGGGCATTTGTAGATGTAACGGGTCACGCTACGGCGTTTGACGTCATAGGTGTGGCAGCGATTGGGCGGCAGTTCGTACACGCCGCGCATGATCAGTTGCCACTCTTCGCCATGCGGCTGGATGCGGTCGCCGAACAGTTGATGGGCGATCAGGTGCGCAACCTCGTGGGCCACGGTCTGCTTGAGGAAGTCTTCGGCATTTTCCCGGTACAGCTGCGGATTGAAGCGCAGCAGGTTCTCGTGCAAATGCGCGACACCGGCTTTTTGCCCGCGCAGCTTGAGGCTCACCACGGGGCGTTTGAAAGGTCGTTTGAAAAAGGATTCGGCTAGCTGGTAACAGTCTTCGACGCGGGTATTGAGTTGCTCGGGCATGCTTGATGGATCTCCAGAGACGTCGAGTATGCCGCAACCCTTGAGAGTTGCGAATCGCCGAGGCGCCGAATGGTCGTCACCGTTTTCTATCCTTGAGCATTAGAAGGCCGCCTTGCGGCGGCCTGTGTTGGCAGATCTTGTTTTTGGGTGATGTGTTGCTAATTGGTGTAGACCGGCCCCACGCCGAGTCCCCAGACAATTACCGTGAACGCCATGATGGCGACCAACACCACCAGGCCTACAGCGAGCACCGAACTCGAAAACAGAAATCCCTCGTCTGATGGAATGTTCATGAAAGTGGGTAGCCCCACATACAGCAGGTACACCGTGTAGCAGATGGCCGCGGTGCCGACGATCATCCCAAGCCACATGTGTGGGTACAGCGCCGCCAGACCGCCGATGAACAGCGGTGTCGCGGTATAGGTCGCAAACGCAACGCAGCGTGCCAGACTCGGGTTGGCGTCATAGGTGCGAGCCATCCAGTGGATGAACGCGCCCATTACCGCCACACCGCCGAGCATCGCCAGGTACGACATGACCGTCATCCATATCGCGCTTTCCACCGTCAGCATCACCGGTGCGCGACTGCCAATGACCCAGCCGACCTGTGTGGTGCCGATAAACGCCGACACCGCAGGGATCGCCGCCAGAATCAGCGTGTGAGTGAGATACATGTGGCTGATGCTTTCCTCCTGATCGCCACGAATCTCTTTCCATTCTTGGTCAGGGTGGGTGAAGAGCCCCACTACGTGATGGATCATGCCAGTCACTCCTCTTGTTTTTACCGTCGCCCCCCAGTGGAGCGCCTACGGGCCAAAGTGGCCGAGTAAGGAAAGGTCTGGATATGTGTGCGACCTTATGTCGCAGTATAGAAAGGTCTTAACAGCGCAGGTTGCAGGGCTTTAGAGCAAATTGCGCTGTAAACCCCTGGCTTAATCGCGGTTATGACTTGTAGGAGCTGCCGCAGGCTGCGATCTTTTGATCTACCGGCGATTTGCGTAAAATGCCGGCCTTTCGTCACACCTCACGGATTTCGCGTCATGGGCACTCTTACGGTCAACCAGAACAAACTGCAAAAGCGCCTTCGCCGCCAGGCCGGTGAGGCTGTTGCCGATTTCAACATGATTGAAGACGGCGACAAGGTCATGGTCTGCCTGTCCGGTGGCAAGGACAGCTACACCATGCTCGATGTGCTGATGCACTTTCAGAAGGTCGCCCCGATCAAATTCGAGATCGTGGCCGTGAACATGGACCAGAAACAGCCGGGTTTCCCTGAGCACGTGCTGCCGGCCTACCTCAAAGAGCTGGGCATCGAGTACCACATCGTCGAGAAAGACACCTATTCGGTGGTCAAGGAGCTGATCCCGGAAGGCAAGACCACCTGTTCGCTGTGCTCGCGCCTGCGTCGCGGCACGCTCTACACCTTCGCCGACGAAATCGGCGCGACCAAGATGGCCCTCGGTCATCACCGCGACGACATCGTCGAGACCTTTTTCCTGAACATGTTCTTCAACGGTTCGCTCAAAGCCATGCCGCCGAAGCTGCGCGCCGACGATGGCCGCAACGTGGTGATCCGTCCGCTGGCCTACTGCAACGAAAAAGACATCCAGGCCTACTCGGACTTCAAGCAATTCCCGATCATCCCGTGCAACCTCTGTGGTTCTCAGGAAAACCTGCAACGCCAGGTGGTCAAGGACATGCTTCAGGAGTGGGAACGCAAGACGCCTGGCCGCACCGAAAGCATTTTTCGCAGCTTGCAGAACGTGATCCCGTCGCAACTGGCGGACCGCAATCTGTTCGACTTCACCAACCTGCGTATCGACGAGACTGCCGCTTCGCGCTTCGTCAACGTTGTAAACCTCTAGACACAATCACTGTGGGAGCCAGCAGGCTGGGTCCCACAGGTTTCATTTAAATTCCTCAGGAGAGGGCATGCGCGATTACAAGTGGCTGCACGAATACTGTCTGAACCGCTTCGGTTCAGCGGCTGAACTGGAAGCCCATCTGCCCGTTCCGAAAACCCCGGCGCAATTGCGCAAGATCAGCGACGACCGCTACCTCTCGACCATGGCGCTGCGCGTCTTCCGCGCCGGGCTCAAGCACAGTCTGGTGGACGCCAAATGGCCGGCGTTCGAAGAGGTGTTCTTCAAGTTCGACCCTGAGAAAGTCGTGCTGATGAGTGCCGAACACCTTGAGCGTTTGATGCAGGACGCGCGGATCATTCGTCACCTGGGCAAACTCAAGAGCGTGCCGCGCAACGCGCAGTTCATTCTGGATGTGACGCATGAGAAGGGCAGCTTCGGCGCGTTGATCGCCGATTGGCCGGTCACGGATATTGTTGGGTTGTGGACCTACCTGAAAAAGCGCGGTCATCAATTGGGCGGGTTGTCGGCACCGCGGTTCTTGCGCATGGTCGGCAAGGACACGTTTGTGCCGAGCTACGACGTGGTCGCGGCGTTGAATGCGCAGAAGATCGTCGACAAGGTGCCGACCAGTCTGCGGGATCTGGCCACGGTGCAGGGCGTGTTCAACCAGTGGCATGAAGAAAGTGGTGGGCGGCCGATGAGCCAGATATCGATGATGCTCGCCTACACAGTGAATCACTGACGAAAATGATCGTTCCCACGCTCTGCGTGGGAATGCCGCCCGGGACGCTCCGCGTCCCTGTGACGCGGAGCGTCACTTGATGCATTCCCACGCAGAGCGTGGGAATGATCACTGTGAGGGCGATCAGGCGACGGAGGTTTCGCCCTCGCCAGCCAACTTGCGGTTCAACTGAAACCGCCACCGCACATACAACAGCGCCGAGCAGAACACCGCCAGGCTCGCGCCCATTTCCAGCAAACCAAACAGCTGCCGGTTCGGGTCATACGCCGCCAGTGCGCCCTTGATGAAATACAGGTTCACCACAAAGCACACCCATGAATGCCCGCGCGCACTGCCGATAATCATCCCCGGCGCCAGCAACAGCAGCGGCACCAGTTCGATCAGCAGAATCACCCACGGCCGGGCGCCGTGCAGGTCGGCGATCACCAGGTAGTAGGCGCACAACAAACCCACCAAACCGAAGTAGCACAGCAGGCTGATGACGCGCATCGCCCGGACCCGCGGTTCGAGCCATTCGATAGAGGGCAAAATCTTCGGCTTTTTGGCCACGTCAGTTCCCCAGTTTCTGTGCAGTCTTCGCCAAGCGCAGGCCCAAGGCCCGGCACAGCGCGACTTCATGTTCATTCAAGCCGCTTTTGCCATCGGCCCCGGCGTGATGGCTGGCGCCGTAAGGCGTGCCGCCGCCGCGGGTTTCCAGCAAGGCCGATTCGCTGTAAGGCAGGCCGGTGATCAGCATGCCGTGGTGCAGCAAGGGCAACATCATCGACAGCAGCGTGGTTTCCTGCCCGCCGTGCAGGCTCGCGGTGGAGGTGAAAACGCCAGCCGGTTTGCCCACCAGCGCGCCGGTCAGCCACAGGTTGCTGGTGCCGTCGAGGAAGTACTTGAGCGGCGCCGCCATGTTGCCGAACCGGGTCGGGCTGCCCATGGCCAGGCCCGCGCAGTTCTTCAAATCGTCGAGGCTGGCGTACAGCGCGCCTTCGTCCGGGATGTCGGGTGACACGGCTTCGCACTCGGTGGAAATCGGCGGCACCGTGCGCAGGCGCGCTTCCATCCCGGACTGCTCGACGCCACGGGCAATCTGCCGGGCCATTTCATTGGTCGAGCCGCTGCGGCTGTAATACAGAACCAGAATGTACGGCGCACTCACGGCAGCAACTCCAGCACATTCTCCGGCGGACGGCCGATGATGGCTTTGTCGCCGACTTCGAGGATCGGTCGCTCCATGAGTTTCGGGTTGGCGGCGATGGCGGCGATCAATTGCGCCTCGCTCAGGCTGCTGTCGGCCAGGTTGAGAGTCTTGTACTCGTCCTCACCGGTGCGCAGCAGTTGCCGGGCGCTGATGCCGAGCTTGGTCAGCAGGCTCTGGATTTGCGCGGCGTTCAGCGGGGTGTCCAGGTAGCGGACCACCGTCGGGGTCAGGCCACGGGCTTCGAGCAGTTCGAGCGCACCGCGGGATTTCGAGCAGCGCGGGTTGTGATAAAGCGTCAGATCGGTCATGTGCGGTTCGCATCTTGCGTAAGGTGACGGCTATTCTAACTGTGCAGCGCGTAATCCAGAACCTTGGGAGGCGATGGGTCGCAGGCGCATTCAATTTTGAACAAGGAATACGACATGACTAGGCGACTGGCAGCGGCATTGGCGATCATCGGTACGTTATTGCTGGGGGGCTGCGGTAACGACTATGGCATCGACCAGAGCGGCCAGAAAGTTGCCGCCGAACGTCTGGACAAACAATGGCTGGTGCTCAATTACTGGGCGGAATGGTGCGGGCCGTGCCGGACCGAGATCCCGGAATTGAACACCTTGGCTGATCAGCTCAAGGACAAGAAGATTGGTGTGTTCGGGGTCAACTTCGACAATGTGCAGGGTGAAGAGCTGAAAAGCGCCAGCGAGAAGCTGGGCATCAAGTTCACCGTGCTGGCTTCTGATCCGGCCGATCTTTTTGAGTTGCCACGTAGCGAGGCGTTGCCGGTGACTTACATCATCGATAACAAGGGCAAGGTACGGGAACAGTTGATGGGAGAGCAGACGGCAGCGGGGGTGATGGCCAAGCTTGAGGCGTTGCAGGCGAAGAATTGAAGGGGGAAGGGGGGATTCTGTGTTGAGCTTCAGATCCACCCCTCACCCCAGCCCTCTCCCCACGGGGGAGAGGGGGAAAGGGAGCCGAACGGGGGCTTTTCAAAACCTGAGGTCGACTCGATTTTCCCGGTCGCAGAATGTATAAAAACCCACTCGGTCAGTTCCCTCTACCTCTGGGCGGTCCGACGTTTCGGGAGGGCTAGGGTGAGGGCTGGCGATCTAACTGCTTAACCCTCTTCAAGCCACCAACGCAACGGCTTCCCTTCTGCCGGCCAGAAGCGCATCTGGTCGATCGGCGAGATGTCCCAGCGTTGAACGTTTTCCAACGCCTGGAGGAAACGCTTTTCCTGCTCCATCAACGCCGGCGCACACAGTTTGCGCGTGCTGCCGACCTTGCCGAAGCTAAGCTTGTCGCCTTCCAGGGTGTACGGCGCGAACCAGTGGTTGCAGCCGCCGTTGCCGTAGGCCCGACCGTCTTCACCGAGGGTGACGGTCAGGTGGCTGTAATCCATCAACGGACGTTCGCCGATCCACTCCAGAATGTAGCTGCGGTTCTGTTGCAATTGCACCGGCTCGGCGGCGCAGCCCAGCAGGCTGGCACCAACCATCGTGGTCAGAGCAAGGCGTTTCATCACGCGGGCTCCTGGCATTTCGGGCACAGGTGCTTCTCGCCGACCGTGGTCCAGCCCAGCTCGGCAATCCGTGCAGTGGCAGCAGGCTTTTCAGCCTTGTTGCCCAGCTTGGCGTCAACCGCGAACTCGAAGTTCAGCTCTTTGGCGCAGCTGTCGCAGTTGACTTTCCAGGTGTGGATCGCCAGTTCGCCGAATACCGGACCACTGGCCACCGCGACCCATTGGCCTGGCGGATTGATCAAGTGGCGAACCGTTTCGACGGTCAGGCGCATGGACAAGTCCTTCGCGCCTTTGAGGGTCACGACCAGCACGTCGTTGTTACGAATCGAGCCGCCGTTGCCGGTGACTTGATAACGCCCCGGCACAAGGGCGCGGCATTCGGTGAGGGTGTGTTGCGGGTTCATCAGGCTATAGCGGAAATCGTGTTCGACCATGGGTCCTCCAAATATGCGCGGCATGCTAGCACGGACATCAGCGCAGCATGGCGCGGGCGTATGACCTTCGATCTGGTTCAGTCACCCTTTACCAGATTCGCTGGCGCGCCTGCCGCCCAGGCGGCGATGTTCTGCAGGGTGGTCGTGGCAATCGCGCCCAGGGCTTCGCGGGTCAGGAAGGCCTGGTGAGCGGTGACGATCACGTTCGGAAAGGTCAGCAGCCGCGCCAGCACATCGTCCTGCAGCGGCAGGTCGGAGCGGTCCTCGAAGAACAGCTGTGCCTCCTCTTCATAGACATCCAGCCCCAGATAACCCAGTTGACCGTCCTTCAACGCGTCGATCAGCGCCGGCGTGTCCACCAGACCACCGCGGCCGGTGTTGATCAGCATCGCACCGGCTTGCATGTGCGCCAGTGACTCGCGATTGATCAAGTGTTTGCTTTGTTCGTTGAGCGGGCAGTGCAGGCTGATGATCTGCGACTCGGCCAGCAGTTCCGGCAGGCTCAGGTAACGGGCACCGAGGGCTTCGACTTGCGGGTTGGGGAAGGGGTCGTACGCCAGCAATTGGCAGCCAAAGCCGTTCATGATTTTCGCGAAGGTCGCGCCGATCTGCCCGGTGCCGACCACGCCGACGGTTTTGCCCACCAGGTCGAAGCCGGTCAGCCCGTGCAGGCTGAAATCCCCTTCGCGCGTGCGGTTGTAAGCGCGGTGCAGGCGTCGGTTGAGCGCCAGGATCAGCGCCACCGCATGTTCCGCCACCGCGTGGGGCGAGTAGGCGGGGACGCGCACAATCGCCAGCCCTAGACGCTTCGCCACTGCCAGATCGACATGGTTGTAACCGGCCGAGCGCAGTGCGATCAGGTGTGTGCCGCCCGCAGCCAGGCGTTCGAGCACCGGCGCGCTGAGGTCATCATTAATGAAGGCACAGACCACTTCGTGATGCTCGGCCAGCGCCACCGTATCAAGGCTCAGTCGCGCCGATTGAAAGTGCAGTTCAATGCCAGCTGGTAGCTCGGCACTGAGAAAACTGTCGCGGTCGTAGGTCTGGCTGCTGAAAAGAATCGTACGCATGCGGTCCTCCTGGAATGTGCATCAAGCATTTATACGGGCATGGGCGGCCAGGCGATTGATGGCCCGATCGAGGTCTTCCAGTGCGTTGGGGGCTTTGGGGTCCTGTTGCTTGAGCAGCGTTTCGCTGCGCTGGCAGGCAGCGCGCAGTTGCGGGACGCCGCAATAACGGGTCGCGCCGTGCAGGCGATGGACGCGCTCGATCAGGGCGTTCTGGTCGTTGTTTTCCCGGGCGAAACGAATCGCCTCGCGATCGGCTTCCAGCGACGCCAGCAGCATTGCCAGCATGTCCGCCGCCAGATCAGCCTTGCCGGCAGCCAGGCGCAAACCTTCTTCGTGATCGAGCACCTGCAATTCATGACTGCCACCGTGGCTGTCGCTGGAGCGCTCGGGCCCATGATTGCGCAGCGCCAGGCCGGTCCACTTCAGCACCACTTGGGCCAGTTGCCGTTCGCTGATCGGTTTGGTCAGGTAGTCGTCCATGCCGCTTTGCAGCAGCGCGCGTTTTTCGTTGGCCATGGCGTGAGCGGTGAGGGCAACGATCGGCAGCGGCGTGCAATGCCGTTCACTTTCCCACTGGCGAATCGCTTCGGTGCTTTGCCGCCCGTCCATGCCAGGCATCTGAACGTCCATCAGCACCAGGTCGAAAGTTTCGGTCTGCACCGCCTTGACCGCCGCGTAACCGCTTTCCACCGCGAGGACTTTGGCGCCCATGTCTTCGAGCAGGGTTTGCACCAGCAGCAGGTTGGCCGGGTTGTCGTCGACGCAAAGCACTTTTGGCGCACGGCTGGACACCGGTTCGCCGGGTTCGCTGCGTTGCTGACGCGGGTTGACCAGGTCGGACAAGGCCCGTCGCAGCTTGCGGGTGCAGGCCGGTTTGGCCTGGAGCTGGCTGTGCGGGTTGGGCACCGAGAGGTGGAACAGCGTCTGTTCGGTGGTCGGGCACAACACCAGCACCTTGCAGCCCAGATGTTCGAGGTCCCAGATGTGCTGGTTGAGGCGCTCTGGCGGCATGTCGTTGCTGGTGATGCCGAGCACCGCCAGGTCGATCGCCTGATCGGTTTGATGCGCGCCGGTCACGCCATTGGTCAGGCTTTCCAGCGTATTGAACGGGGTGACCTCGAGGCCGCAGTCTTCCAGTTGATGCTGCAACGCCTGACGGGCCAGTTCGTGGTTTTCCAGCACCGCCACCCGACGCCCGAGCAACGGCGGACCGGGCAGGTCTTCGGCGTCGTCGCGGGTTTTGGGCAGGCTCAGGCTGATCCAGAATTCCGAGCCTTCGCCGGGCGTACTGTCGACACCGATCTCGCCGCCCATCTGTTCGATCAGACGTTTGGAAATCACCAACCCCAGACCGGTGCCACCCGGTTGCCGCGACAGCGAATTGTCAGCCTGGCTGAAAGCCTGGAACAAGGCGCGCACGTCCTGGTTCGACAGCCCGATGCCGGTGTCCTGAATGCTGATGCGCAGTTGCACGCTGTCTTCGTGCTCTTCCTCGAGCATGGCCCGGGCGACGATGGTGCCTTCGCGGGTGAACTTGATCGCGTTGCTGACCAGGTTAGTGAGAATCTGCTTGAGCCGCAGCGGATCACCCACCAGCGACAGCGGCGTATCGCGATAAACCAGGCTCACCAGCTCCAGCTGCTTGGCGTGGGCGGCCGGGGCGAGGATGGTCAGCGTGTCCTGAAGCAGGTCGCGCAAGTTGAACGGAATATGGTCGAGCACCAGTTTGCCGGCCTCGATTTTCGAGAAGTCGAGAATCTCGTTGATGATCCCCAGCAGGCTGTCGGCGGACTTTTCGATGGTGCCCAGATAGTCGAGCTGGCGAGGGGTCAGCTCGCTTTTTTGCAGCAGATGGGTGAAACCGAGAATGCCGTTGAGCGGCGTGCGGATTTCATGGCTCATGTTGGCCAGGAACTCGGATTTGATCCGGCTGGCTTCAAGGGCTTCCTTGCGTGCCAGGTCCAGTTCGATGTTCTGGATTTCGATGGTTTCCAGGTTCTGACGCACGTCTTCGGTGGCCTGGTCGATGCTGTGCTGCAATTCTTCCTGCGCGTTTTGCAGGGTGCCGGCCATGCGGTTGATGCCGGACGCCAGTGTGTCCAGCTCCTGGCTGCCGAGGGGCGGCAAACGGGTTTCCAGATGACCGTCCTTGAGTTGCGCCACCGCTTGCTTGATTTGGCTCAGCGGCCGATTGATGCTCCGGCCCATGCGTAACGCCAGCAGCGCTGCACCGGCCAGGCCTGCGCCGATCAGCAGCAGGCTGGCAAACAGGCTGCGGTAACCGCGCAGCAACATGCCGTTGTGGGACAGTTCAAGTTCGACCCAGCCCAGCAGGCGGTCGGCTTCTTCGGGAATCAAGTCACCGGCCAGATTGCGGTGCTTGCCGAACACCGGCAGCAAGTAACGCGTCGCGTCATTGCCGCTGCGGCGCAGCATCTGCGAACTGTTGCCGATCGGCGCCTGATTGAGCATGGTTGGGCCGGCATGGGCCAACAGGGAGCGGTCGGGCGCGAGGAACGATACGGCGCGCACGTCCGGTTGTTCGAGGGATTGGGTGGCAATGCGTTCCAGCAGCTCGGTGTTCTTGTGGCCCATGGCCGGGGCCACCAGGGGCGCCAGTTGTTCGGCGATCATTTCGCCACGCTGCATAAGCTGGGTTTGCAGGTCGGATTGCTGCATCCAGGTGAAATAGCCGCCCAGAACCAAGGCCATCAGGCTGGTCGGCAACAGGGTCAGCAATAGCACGCGGCCTTTAATTCCCAGTTTCTTGAGCACGCATCTCTCCTGCATCCAGCGATTTAATGACCTGCACGTACGTCCAGCACGCGCCACCTGCGCAGTGTAGCGATTTGCAGGCGGGCAATCTTCGTAAAATTGATGTCGGCATTCGTCGGCAGGATCGCCACTTTTACCTCACGGGCAAACCTTGTGTTGCCCGCGGCGAGGCAATCTTGAATAATCCACAACTGAGAATTATTTGCAGATAGTCATGACTCCCATCGCTGCTGGACACCCTCGTATCCTGTCTATAGAAGACGACCTCGTGCTCGGTGCTTATGTTCATGAGCACCTGGGACGTTGCGGTTTTCAGGTGACGTGGTGCCAGAACGGTCTGGAAGGCTTGACCATCGCCCGCCAGCAAGCCTTCGATGTGGTGCTGATGGATATTCTGCTGCCGGGCCTGGACGGGCTGAATGTACTGACGCAGTTGCGCCAGAGCCATTCCACCCCGGTGGTGCTGATGTCGGCGCTCGGTGCCGAGGCGGATCGCATCAGTGGTTTTCGGCTGGGCGCCGATGATTATCTGCCCAAACCCTTCAGCATGGTCGAGTTGCGGGTGCGCATCGAAGCGATCCTGCGGCGTGTTGCGCTCGACCGCCGGCCAGTGCCAGCACCGATTGCCCCTTCGGCGGACAGCCTGCGTTTCGACGATGAATGCTGTGATGTCTTTTATGGCGAACACGCTGCCGGCCTGACCCGCAGTGAGTTCCGGTTGCTGGAAACGCTGAATCGCAATGGCGATGAAGTCCTGAGCAAAGCCTTCCTTTATCAGCATGTATTGCAGCGCGGTTACGCACCCCATGACCGCAGCCTCGACATGCACATCAGCCAGATCCGTCGCAAGCTCAAGGCCGTCGGTTACCTCGAGCGCGAAGTGCGCACGGTGTGGGGCAAGGGTTACGTATTGAGTGCTGTCGATGAAGTGGACTGACCTGCCGGGCAAGCATTCGCTGTTCTGGAAACTGGCGTGTTTGTTGGTGGCGTTCTGTCTGCTGATGATCTGGCTCAGTTGGTCCTGGGGGCGCTACATGGAACAGAAAAACCTGTTCCTGTCCGACGAGGCACGGGGCACGCTGATGCGCTACGCCACCGAGGCCGAGCAGGCGTGGAATCTGCGTCAGAGTGCAGGCGTCGATGCCTGGTTGCATAGCGTCGGCCATCGCGAGTCGACATGGGTCGGTGTGATTGGCGGCGATTTGCAGTCATTGAGCAGTTACCCGCTGACGGAAAAAGAAACCCAGCGCCTGACTTTTTTACGCGGTCTGGATTGGCCGACAAGTCGCCATACCAAAGGTTTGCCGTGGTTGAGGGTGCCTTTTCCCAACGATCCGTCCGCTGGCAGTCTGGTGATCGAACTGCCCCAGCGTTTCGTGCCCGGCCGTTACCGGGTGTTCTGGCGGGTGATCACCAACGGGGTGATTCCCGGGCTGTTCACCTTACTGTTGTGCGTCGGTCTGTATCGGTTGCTGGTCGTGCCTTTGAACAGTCTGCGCGAACAGGCCAATGCCTGGCGTGCCGACCCGTTGAACGTGCGGTTGTCGAGCCGCATCACCAATCGCCCGGATGAGCTGGGTGAACTGGGCCGGGCCTTCGATCACATGTCCGAGCGCCTGCAAAGCACGGTGGCCCTGCAACAACAACTGTTGCGCGACCTGTCCCACGAATTGCGCACGCCACTGAGTCGCCTGCGGGTGGCCAGCGAAAGCGAGCAGGGGTTGACGCAATTGCGCGAGCGCATTGGCCGAGAGGTCGATGGCATGCAGCGTCTGGTGGAAGACACCCTGCAACTGGCCTGGCTCGACACCGAGCGCGCGCCGCTGCCCGACGAATCGATCCAGATTCAGGCGTTGTGGGAAATGCTCACGGAAAATGCCTGCTATGAAAGTGGCTGGCCGGCGAGCCAGTTGCGGTGTGCGGTGGATTCGTCCTGCTGGGTGCGCGGCCATCTCAATACGTTGGCTCAGGCGTTGGAAAACATCCTGCGCAATGCCATTCGTCATTCACCGCAGGGCGGCGTTGTGCGTCTTGGTGGGCAGCGCGATGGCGACTTCTGGCATTTGTGGCTGGAGGATGAGGGCGGCGGGGTGGCTGAGGCGGATCTTGAGCGGATCTTCTCGCCGTTCATTCGGCTCGACGGTTCGCGGCCGGGGGATGGTGGGTTCGGGTTGGGGTTGAGCATTGCGCGCAACGCGGTGCAACGTCAGGGCGGGAGTCTTTGGGCTGAGAATACTAAGTCCGGGTTGCGGCTGAATATGCGGTTGGTGGCTGATATTGATGGTGTGAGTGATGACGCTATCGCGAGCAAGCTCGCTCCCACAGTGGATGTGTGTCGGCCACAAATGGTGTGATCACCCCGATCCCCCTGTGGGAGCGAGCTTGCTCGCGATAGCGTCGTCACTGACACCACCATTCTGATTTTGCCGGAGCGTTCCCGTTATCTTGTACGACCTTTCCTAAAGGGTATTGCCGACACCTTAAGCCTGACTTGACGGAATAGACTCGCGTTTTTCTCGTCTTCCAGGAGTTCGGCATGAATGCATCCAGCGTCCCCGGCAACGCAGCCGACGACCGTTTCAATGAAGTGCTTGCGCTGATTCAAAGCGCCAAACAGCAGGCCATGCAGGCGGTGAATACCCAGTTGATCGAGCTGTATTGGCAGGTGGGTGCTTACATCAGTCGCAAGCTGGAACAGGCTGAGTGGGGCGATTCTGTGGTCAGCCAACTGGCTGAACATCTGGCTCAGACTCAACCAGGATTGCGCGGATTTACCCGGTCGAATTTGTTCCGGATGCGTCAATTCTATGAGATCTACCACGCTGAAAAGAAAGTCGCACCACTGGTGCGACAATTGTCCTGGTCGCACAACCTGATCATTTTCAGCCAGAGTAAACGGCCGGAAGAGCGGGAGTTCTACGTCCGTTTGGCAGTTCAGGAAAAATGGTCGAAGCGCGAACTGGAGCGTCAGTTCAAGACCGCACTGTTCGAACGAAGCGTGACCCAGCCCGCAAAAATCTCAGCAGTGCTGAGACAAGCCCACCCGGCAGCGCTTGAGATATTCCGCGACGCCTACATGCTTGAGTTTCTCGACCTGCCGGGTGGCCATGCCGAAACTGATCTGCATAAAGGGTTGATGGCGCGCCTCAAAGAATTCCTGAGCGAGCTCGGCCGCGATTTCTGCTTTGTCGGTTCCGAGTATCCGCTTCAAGTGGGTGGGTGTGATTTTGCCCTGGATCTGCTGTTCTTCCATCGTGGGCTTAACTGCCTGGTGGCCATTGAACTTAAGGTCGGTCGCTTTGAGCCGGAGTATTTGGGCAAGCTGAACTTCTATTTGGAAGCGCTGGATCGCAAGGAGCGCAAACCCCACGAAAATCCGGCCATTGGTGTATTGCTCTGCGCCAGCAAGGATGACGAGGTGGTCGAATACGCCCTTAACCGCAGCCTGTCGCCAGCGCTGATCGCTGAATACCAGGTGCAGCTACCGGACAAACAGTTGTTGCAGGCCAAGTTGCATGAGTTCTATGCATTGAATGTCGCGCAAGGCGAAGAGTACTGATCCAGCCCCTTATTCCGATAAACCATAAGCACCGTACTTTGCGTGATATGGCCTGCGAAGGTTTGCCGGTATGATAGGCGCCCCCGCAGTCTGGATTGCGAATTACGCCATGACCTTGCAGTACCCAACCATCGCCGATTGCGTCGGCAACACTCCGCTGGTCCGTTTGCAGCGCCTGCCTGGCGCCACCAGCAATACCCTTTTGCTCAAGCTCGAAGGGAATAACCCGGCGGGTTCGGTCAAGGACCGTCCGGCGCTGTCGATGATCACCCGCGCTGAATTGCGCGGGCAGATCCACGTCGGCGATACGCTGATCGAAGCGACCTCGGGTAACACCGGGATCGCCTTGGCGATGGCCGCCGCGATCAAGGGTTACAAGATGATCCTGATCATGCCGGACAACTCCAGCGCCGAACGTAAAGCCGCCATGACGGCGTATGGCGCCGAGCTGATTCTGGTCACCCAGGAAGAGGGCATGGAAGGCGCCCGCGACCTCGCCCAGCGAATGGAAGCCGAAGGCCGCGGCAAGGTGCTGGATCAGTTCGCCAACGGCGACAACCCGGAAGCGCACTACACCACCACCGGCCCGGAAATCTGGCGTCAGACCGAAGGCACCATCACCCATTTCGTCAGTTCCATGGGCACCACCGGTACCATCATGGGCGTCTCGCGCTACTTGAAAGAGCAGAACGAGAGCGTGCAGATCATCGGTCTGCAACCGATGGAAGGCTCGGCGATTCCGGGCATCCGTCGCTGGCCGCAGGAATACCTGCCGAAGATCTACCAGGCCGAGCGCGTGGACCGGATCGTCGATATGGCGCAAAGCGAAGCCGAAGACGTGACCCGTCGTCTGGCCCGCGAAGAAGGCATCTTCTGCGGCGTGTCCTCGGGCGGTGCGGTGGCAGCGATGCTGCGTCTGTCCAAAGAAGTTGAAAACGCGGTGATCGTCGCGATCATCTGCGACCGTGGCGACCGTTACTTGTCGACCGGCATTTTCGACGCGCCTAACTGATGGCCAAACAAGAGAGAGGCCTGCGCTTCCAGCCCACCGGCGGCAGCAAGGCCCCGCAAATTCCGACCGGCAAAAAGCAGCGCTTGAGTATCGAGCGCCTGGCTAATGACGGTCGCGGTATCGCGTTTTTTGAAGGTCGCACCTGGTTCGTCATCGGCGCATTGGCCGGTGAAGAAGTCGAAGCACGTGTGTTGGGCGCCCACGGCAAAGTGGTCGAGGCGCGCACCGAACGGGTGTTCCAGGCCAGCGAACTGCGTCGCCCGGCACCGTGTCCGCATGCCGGTCGCTGTGGCGGTTGCAGCGTGCAACATCTGCCGCACAACGAACAACTCGCCCTGAAACAGCGCATGCTCGCCGAGCAATTGTCGAAGGTCGCCGGTGTCGAACCCGAAGAATGGGCCGCGCCGTTGATCGGTCCGGAATTCGGTTACCGGCGTCGCGCCCGAGTGGCGGTGCGCTGGGACATGAAGGCGAAAAAACTCGAAGTCGGTTTCCGCGCCGCTGGCAGTCAGGACATTGTTGCGATCAACGAATGCATGGTGCTGGTACAACCCTTGCAACCGATCATGACCCGCTTGCCGGAAATGCTTCGGCGCTTGAGCAAACCTCAGGCGCTGGGGCATGTGGAGTTGTTCAGCGGTTCGTCGTTGGCGGTGTTGTTGCGGCACATGGCGCCGCTGTCCGACGCCGACATGACGATCCTCAAGGATTTCTGCGCCTTCCATGAAGCCCAATTGTGGCTGCACGGTGACGGCGAACCGCAACCGGTCGAGGCTTTCCAGTCGCTGGGTTATCGGCTTGAGCAGTGGGATTTGAACCTGGCGTACCGACCGGGAGATTTCATCCAGGTCAACGCCGGGGTCAACGAAGCGATGATCGCCCAGGCGCTGGACTGGTTGAAACCGACGGCGGATGAACGCGTTCTCGATCTATTCTGTGGTTTGGGTAACTTTGCCTTGCCGCTGGCCAAGGTCGTTCGCGAAGTGGTGGCGGTGGAAGGTGTGCAGGCGATGGTCGAGCGGGCAGCTGCAAACGCTGCTAGCAACAATCTTCATAATGCGACGTTTTTTCAGGCCGATTTATCCCAGCCTTTGGCCGATGCCGAATGGGCGCGCGAAGGCTTTTGTGCGGTACTCTTGGACCCACCGCGTGACGGTGCTTTCGAGGCAGTGCGCAAGCTTGCGTCCCTGGGCGCCAAACGGTTGGTGTATGTGTCGTGCAATCCGGCAACGCTGGCGCGCGATACGGTCGAATTGATCAAGCAGGGCTACCGGTTAAAACGTGCCGGGATTCTCGATATGTTTCCTCAGACGGCACATGTCGAGGCCATGGCGTTATTTGAAGCGAGCTAGGACGGCTCGTCTGGTCCGACTGGCCCGCCCGTGCAGCCGCGTACCGGCCCTGATGTGGGCGCACGGGCAACGAAGGTCAGCGATTTGACGCATTGAATCTGCGTCGTAGGGAAGGTAAGCAAGATGGTACAGGTGAGAGCACACCAGCCGATCAACACCGACGGCAGTATCAATCTCGAGGCTTGGCTCGATCACGCGGTCAGTGTCGATCCGGCACTGGATCGCGAAGCCTTGAAGGAAGCCTGCGAGTTCGCTCGACAGGCCGAACAGCAAGCCAATGCGGCAAAAAACCTGTGGTCCGAAGGGACCTCGAGTTTCCGCACGGGCCTTGAGATCGCCGAGATTCTCGCCGACCTCAAACTCGATCAGGATTCGTTGGTTGCCGCGATCCTGTATCGCGGCGTGCGCGAAGGCCAGATTGAATTGCCGGCGATCAGCCAGCGCTTCGGTCCGGTGGTCGCCAAACTCATCGACGGCGTGTTGCGCATGGCGGCGATCAGCGCCAGCCTCAGCCCCCGTCAATCCCTGGTGCTGGGCACGCAGGGCCAGGTCGAGAACCTGCGCAAGATGTTGGTCGCCATGGTCGACGACGTTCGCGTTGCGCTGATCAAACTGGCCGAACGCACCTGCGCGATCCGTGCGGTGAAAACCGCCGATGACGAAAAACGCAACCGCGTCGCCCGTGAAGTCTTCGACATCTACGCGCCTTTGGCTCACCGTCTCGGTATCGGTCACATCAAGTGGGAACTGGAGGACTTGTCCTTCCGTTACCTTGAGCCCGATCAGTACAAGCAGATCGCCAAGTTGCTGCATGAGCGACGTCTGGATCGCGAGCGCTTTATCGCTGACGTGATGAGCCAACTGAAGAATGAGCTGACCGCGACCGGCGTCGATGCCGACATCAGCGGCCGGGCCAAACACATTTATTCGATCTGGCGCAAAATGCAGCGCAAGGGTCTGGAGTTCAGCCAGATCTACGACGTGCGTGCCGTTCGCGTGCTGGTGCCGGAAATGCGCGACTGCTACACCGCGCTCGGTATCGTCCACACCCTGTGGCGGCACATCCCGAAAGAATTCGACGATTACATCGCCAACCCGAAAGAGAACGGCTACCGCTCGCTGCACACCGCGGTGATCGGCCCCGAGGGCAAGGTGCTGGAAGTGCAGATCCGCACCCACGCCATGCACGAAGAAGCCGAGCTGGGCGTTTGCGCGCACTGGCGCTACAAGGGCACCGACGTCAAATCCGGTTCCAACCACTACGAAGAGAAAATTTCCTGGCTGCGTCAGGTCCTCGAGTGGCATGAAGAACTGGGTGACATCGGCGGCCTGGCGGATCAGCTGCGGGTCGATATCGAGCCGGACCGGGTCTACATCTTCACCCCGGACGGTCACGCCATCGACTTGCCGAAAGGCTCGACGCCGCTGGACTTCGCCTACCGCGTGCACACCGAAATCGGTCACAACTGCCGTGGCGCGAAGATCAACGGGCGCATCGTTCCGCTCAACTACAGCCTGCAAACCGGTGAACAGGTCGAGATCATCACCAGCAAACACGGCACCCCGAGCCGCGACTGGCTGAACTCGAACCTGGGTTACATCACCACCTCGCGGGCACGGGCGAAGATCGTTCACTGGTTCAAATTGCAGGCGCGCGATCAGAACGTCGCCGCCGGTAAAACCTTGCTCGAGCGCGAACTCAATCGCCTCGGTCTGCCAGCGGTAGATTTCGACAAGCTGGCCGAGAAGGCCAACATGAAAACCGCCGAGGACATGTTCGCCGCGTTGGGCGCAGGCGATTTGCGTCTCGCACAACTGGTGAATCTGGCGCAGCAACTGGTCGAACCGGAGCGCGGCAACGAACAGCTGGAATTGATTCCACGCAAGGCCACCGGTTACAAACCGGGCAAGCGCGGCGACATCCAGATCCAGGGCGTCGGCAACCTCATGACCCAGATGGCCGGCTGCTGCCAGCCGCTGCCGGGGGATGCGATCGTCGGTTACATCACCGTGGGCCGCGGCGTGAGTATTCACCGTCAGGACTGCGCCTCGGTGCTGCAACTGGGCGGGCGCGAGCCCGAGCGGATCATCCAGGTCAGCTGGGGCCCGGTGCCGGTGCTCACCTATCCGGTGGACATCATCATCCGTGCCTACGACCGGTCCGGTCTGCTGCGTGACGTTTCGCAAGTGCTGCTCAACGAGCGGATCAACGTGCTGGCGGTGAACACCCGCTCGAACAAAGAGGACAACACCGCGTTGATGTCCCTGACCATCGAGATTCCGGGGCTGGATGCACTGGGGCGGTTGCTGGGGCGGATTTCCCAGTTGCCGAACATCATCGAAACCCGCCGTAACCGGACGCCGTGAAACCGATGTACAGCCTTGAAGACTTGCTTCACCTGATGAGCCGTCTGCGCGACCCGCAGTTCGGCTGCCCGTGGGACATCAAGCAAACCTACGAAACCATCGTCCCGCACACCCTTGAGGAAGCCTACGAAGTCGCCGACGCCATCGAGCGCGGTGACTTCGATCACTTGCAGGGTGAGTTGGGGGATTTGCTGTTCCAGGTGGTTTATTACAGCCAGCTGGCACGGGAAGAAGGGCGCTTCGAATTCGCCGGTGTCATCGACAGCATCACTCGCAAGCTGATCCGCCGTCATCCTCACGTGTTTCCTACCGGTGATTTGTACGCGCCGCTGGATGTTCCGCGTTTGAATGAAGATCAGGTCAAGCAGCGCTGGGAAGAGATCAAGGCTGAAGAGCGCGCCGAGAAATCATCCACGCCAACGCAGTTGTCGTTGCTCGACGACGTACCCGCAGCTCTGCCGGCATTGTCCCGTTCGGCGAAGTTGCAGAAACGCGCGGGGCAGGTCGGGTTCGACTGGCCTGACGCCTTGCCGGTGCTCGACAAAGTGCGCGAAGAGCTCGATGAAGTGCTCGAGGCCATGGCCGACAATGACTCGGCAGCGATTGCCGATGAAGTCGGTGATCTGTTGTTTTCCGTGGTCAATCTGGCGCGTCATCTCAAGGTCGATCCCGAAACTGCACTGCGTGGCGCCAACAGCAAGTTCGAAAGACGCTTCCGTTTTATCGAACAGGCATTGCGCGACACCCACCGTCCCATAGAAGATTGCACCCTCGAAGAGTTGGACGCCTTGTGGGGCGAAGCCAAACGTCAGGAAAAGAATTTGCCCAGCTGCGGTTGAGCAGTTGCCTAAGTGAGTAATAAGCACCATGAGCATTTCCCTTCGCGACCAGTTGCTCAAAGCAGGGCTGGTCAACCAGAAGCAGGCCAAACAGGTCGGCAAAGAGAAGCAGAAACAGCAGCGTCTGGCCCACAAAGGTCAGATCGAACTTGATGATTCGCAGCAGCGGGCGGCTCAGGAAGCCATGGCCGAGAAGGTCAAGCGCGATCAGGAGCTGAACCGTCAGCAACAGGAGAAGGTCGAGGCCAAGGCTCGTGCTGCTCAGGTCAAACAGTTGATCGAAGTCTCGCGTCTGCCGAAGCTGACGACCGAGGACTACTACAACTTCGTCGACGACAAGAAGGTCAAGCGCATCTGCGTCAACACGCTGATGCGCAACAAGCTCAGCAGCGGTTCGCTGGCCATCGTGCACCACGCCGGCGGCTACGAAGTCATTCCGCGTGAAGCGGCCCTGAAGATCCAGGAGCGCGATCCACAGCGTATCGTGCAGATGAACGTGAAGACCGAAGAAGTCGCTGCCGAGGACGATCCGTACGCCGCCTATCAGATCCCCGACGATCTGATGTGGTAAGCCGTTAAAGGCTGCAACAACGACAAACCCCGCTCATGGCGGGGTTTGTCGTTTTCAATGCTGTCATTGCTTATGCGGATTGGAGCTCTCGTTGCTGCTCCAGTTTTTCCAGCTCGGCCTTGTAGCTGTGGGCATCGGTTTCGGAGTGGAACATCCCCACCAGCATGTCTTGTTGGTGCACGTCCCAGATCCGGATACCGGCGGCTACGCCTTCGTGGGACTTATGTGAATCGTCGCGTTCAGTTACTTTTACAGTCATCTGCTAGCTCCAATCTCTGTTATCTGCAGCAAGGCGTGTGCAGGACTCCGTTATATGTTTGGTTAGCCTGCTAAGTAAACGACTGAGTTTGGTAACGGACTTTTGCGAGTTCGGTAAAAGTCCTGCAGCCCGCTAAACACGCGGCATTTGGTCGCAGGGCGTTGAGTTTCATGACAAAAGCTTCATGTTTGCGACGACGAAAACCGCGGTTGGAACCTCGAGGGATTGCGGTGTTCCACATTTATTCAGCACAAAAAAAACGCCCCGAACCAGTCGGGGCGTTTTTATGTGCGGCGTAGGCGGGGGTATTACTTACCGGCCCAGCGCTTCAGTACCAGCGTGGCATTGGTGCCACCGAAGCCGAAGCTGTTGCTCATCACGGTGTTGATGGTGGCGTCTTCGCGAGTCTTGGTCAGGATCGGCATGTCAGCCACTTCCGGGTCCAGTTCGTCGATGTTGGCGGAACCCGCCATGAAGTTGCCTTCCATCATCAGCATGCAGTAGATCGCTTCGTGAACGCCGGCGGCGCCCAGGGAGTGACCCGACAGGCTCTTGGTGGAGCTGATGACCGGTGCCTTGTCGCCGAACACTTCACGTACACCTTTCATTTCCATGACGTCGCCGACCGGAGTCGAGGTGCCGTGGGTGTTCAGGTAGTCGATCGGAGCGTCAACGGTGGACATGGCCATCTGCATGCAGCGGATGGCGCCTTCGCCGCTTGGGGCGACCATGTCGTAGCCGTCGGAGGTCGCGCCGTAGCCAACGATTTCCGCGTAGATCTTCGCGCCGCGGGCCAGAGCGTGTTCCAGCTCTTCGACCACGACCATGCCGCCACCGCCGGCGATGACGAAACCGTCACGCTTGGCGTCGTAGGCACGGGAAGCTTTTTCCGGGGTTTCGTTGTACTGGCTGGACAGTGCGCCCATGGCGTCGAACAGGAACGATTGGCTCCAATGTTCTTCTTCACCGCCGCCGGCGAACACGATGTCCTGCTTGCCCATCTGGATCTGTTCCATGGCGTTGCCGATGCAGTGAGCACTGGTGGCGCAAGCGGAGGAGATCGAGTAGTTCACACCCTTGATCTTGAACGGCGTGGCCAGGCAGGCCGAAACGGTGCTGCCCATGGTCCGCGTGACGCGGTACGGGCCTACGCGCTTGACGCCTTTCTCGCGCAGGATGTCCAGCGCTTCCATCTGGTTCAAGGTCGACGCGCCACCGGAGCCGGCGATCAGGCCGGTACGCACGTTGGAGACTTGCTCATCGGTCAGACCGGAGTCGGCGATGGCGTCTTTCATGGCCAGGTAGGCGTAAGCCGCCGCGTGGCCGACGAAGCGAAAGATCTTGCGATCGATCAGCTCTTCGAGGGGAAGGTCAATGGAGCCGGAAACCTGGCTACGCAGACCCATTTCGGCATATTCCGGGTTGAACCGGATGCCAGGGCGGCTTGCACGCAGGTTAGCGGAGACGGTCTCTTTGTCATTGCCCAGGCACGAAACGATGCCCAGACCAGTGATAACGACGCGGCGCATGCGGATAACCCTTAGAAGTTGTCAGTGGAGGTGAAAACGCCGACCCGAAGGCCTTCGGCGGTGTAGATCTCGCGGCCGTCGACGCTGACCGAACCATCGGCGATGGCCAGGTTCAGCTTGCCCTTCAGTACGCGCTTGATCTGAATGTTATAGGTTACTTTCTTGGCGGTCGGCAGAACCTGACCAAAGAATTTCACTTCGCCCGAACCCAGGGCGCGACCGCGGCCCGGCAGACCTTGCCAGCCGAGGAAGAAGCCGACCAGTTGCCACATGGCGTCGAGGCCCAGGCAGCCTGGCATCACCGGATCACCTTCGAAGTGGCAGGCGAAGAACCACAGGTCCGGAGTGATATCCAGCTCGGCGACCAATTCACCTTTGCCGTACTTGCCGCCCTCTTCGCTGATATGGGTGATGCGATCCACCATCAGCATGTTCGGGGCGGGCAGTTGCGCGTTACCTTGGCCGAACAGCTCACCGCGACTGCAGCGCAGCAGGTCTTCCCGAGTAAAGGCGTTTTGTTTGGTCATGCGAGCTCCTCAATAGTCCCATGCGGCAGGTGGGGCAAATCTTCCCGGCCGATCGAAGCGTTCATGCCTCGAGTCAGCAGCCTACTCATAGACTATTGCGTTGTGGTGAAAGTCACAGCACCAAGGACATGAATGTACACTTGTGCACTGAAATTATTATTCAAGCCCCTTTTCGGGCCTGTTCGGGTGCCTAAGACTGCCGCACTTTCGCCTTTCACGCCAGTCGCAGATAGCCGAAAGGCCTGCACTACTGCACCCAGCGCTGCAGAATTTGCTGCAAATCTGTGCGTTTGAAGGGCTTGGCCAGGTAATCGTTCATTCCCGCCGATAAACAGGCTTCGCGGTCACCCTGCAAGGCGTTGGCGGTCAGCGCGATGATCGGCAAGTCTGTGCAGCCGGGTAATTGGCGAATCTGTCGGGTAGCCTCGTAGCCGTCGATGATCGGTAGCCGGCAGTCCATCAGAATCGCTTCGAAAATCAGACTCTCGGCGCTGCGTACTGCCTGGGCGCCATCGGTGACGACGCTGACAGTAAAGCCCAGACTGCGCAACATTGCTTCGATGACCGTCTGATTGACCGGATTGTCTTCCACCAGCAACACGTTGCGCCCTTCGCCATCACCGGTGCGGGTCTGCGCGCGCGGCGCCAGCACTGGCAGCGTCTGTTTATAGAGCGCCAGCGGGATTTCCAGGGTGAACACCGAGCCGCGACCTTCCTCGCTCTGGGCGCGCAACGTGCCGCCCATGCGTTCAGCCAGCGTGCGAGCAATCGGCAGGCCCAGCCCGGTGCCACCGTATCGCCTCGAAATAGAACTGTCGGCCTGCTGGAAGGCGTTGAACATCAACTCCAGGCTTTCAGCCGAGATCCCAATCCCGCTGTCGCGTACGGTGCAGGTGAACCACAGCAGTTCGTGATCCAGCGACTGCCATTGCGGTTCGATGCTGACGCGGCCCTGTTCGGTGAATTTCAGCGCATTGCCGATCAGGTTGACCAGGATCTGCCGGATCCGCGTCGGGTCGCCCTGCACCTGCAATGCGCGCATGTCGTCCGGAATCGACAGCGCCAGGTCGAGCCCGCGTTGCACGGCGCTGTGCGAGAACGACTGGGCGCAATTGCCGATCAGGTCCGCGAGGTTGAACGGAATGTGCTCCAGCTCCAGTTCCGAACGCTCGATGCGCGAGAAATCGAGAATATCGTTGATGACTTTGAGCAGGTGTTCGGTGGACTCCGAGGCAAGCGCCGCGTATTCGACCTGCTCCTCGGTCATCTCGGTGGTTTCCAGCAGTTGCAGCATGCCCAGCACGCCATTCATCGGCGTGCGCAGTTCATGGCTCATCATTGCAAGGAAATCGGATTTGGCGTTGTTGGCCTTTTCCGCTTCCTCGCGAGTCTGAATCAACTGCGCCATCGCTTGATGCTGTTCGCGACTGGCTTGTTCGAGCCCGTTGGCGAGGTTGTTGATGTGTTGCGACAGCGCGCCCAGTTCAGTGTCGTCAACGATCGGCAGCGGCGTTTTGTAGTCGCCGTCCTGAATCGCCTTGACCGCGTTGCCGATGTCGCGAATCGGTTGCGACAGGCTGCCGGCCAGTCGCCGGGCGAGCAGAAAAGTAAACAACAGGGCGAACAGCGCCAGGATCCCGGCCTTGAACAGGATTTCCTGCTGACGCTGGCTGAAGGCGTCATTGGACAGGCCGACGATCACCCGACCCAGATAATCCTCGGAGGGCGCTGTGTTGGCGACGCGGCTGCCTTGCAGGAAATCATTGTGCAGCGGGATGCGTTGCAGCCGCACCGGGGCCTGGAACACTTCGACCTGGTGCGAGCGGTTGTGGGTTTCCGACGGTTGCTCGACGTACACCAGAATCCGGTTGGCACTGTCCTGGACTTCCAGAAAGCGCACATTGGGCGTGGCCAGGGTGGCTTTGAGCAAACTGTCGAGCACTTCGTTGTTGCCCGAGATCACCCCGTATTCGGTGGCCGGTGCCAGTTGGTTGGCGATCAATTGCCCGGTGTGGTTGAGCTCCTGACGCAGGTCCTGGATCCGCACGAAGGTGAAGAAACTGATCAACAGCAACGTCAGCAACAGGGCAGGGCCGAGGCTGATAATTTGTGTGCGGGTATTGATGTCCCAACGGCGACGGAAGGTCATGGGCGGTTTTCTCCTTCGGCCAACTGTGTTGCGACAGACGCTTCGTTCATCTGTTTAATCCCTAATGAACGAGCCACTTGCGGGTTGCTTAAGACTTTGAAGCGTTGCGGGTAGTGCGTGCGGGGCCACGTGGCCGGTGGCCGGTCGAGCAGTTCGTCGAGCATCGCCAGCCAATCGCTCTGATCGCTGTAGGTGCTGGCCAGGCTCCCGGCCCTGACGAACCCGGCGTTAGGGCCGATCAGCGCCAATTGCCGTGCATAGCTGCTGAGTAACAGGTTTTTCGCGGTTTTCGGGTTGTACAGATCGGGGTCGTCGAGGCCCAGCAACACGTCGCTGTTCTTCAGCAACGCCTGCAACGGCCGGCTGTCGTTGGTGTTATCCCAGCGCTCGGTGACCACTTCAAGGTCCAGGGCGTGGGCGGCCTGATGCAGTTCTTTCAAGAGAAATTCGCTGTGGCTGTCGAAGAGTACGCCGACCCGTTTGGCCTGCGGCAGCAGCAGTCGGGTCAGGCGCAATTGTCGGTCCAGGGGCGGATCGCTCCAGAGCAGGCTGAGGTGCGAGGGCAGGGTGGCTCCCAGATGCTGACGGGCTTGCAGGCGGCTGATGCGCAGCACCAGCGTCGCCGGGCCCTGGGCGTCTTGCAGGCGCCAGTCGAGACTCGGCAGGTCGAGCAGAATCAAACGGGTGCCGGCGGGCAGTTTGCCTGGCGCCGGCAGACTGGCCAGCGGCTGGAAGTGCACGTTATCGGCAGGCCGCAAAGCGCTCAGGGCCTGAGTGAAGGATTGCATGCCCGGGCTGTCCTCGGCGCCGGTCAGCAAAATGTCCGCGGCGCTGGCCTCCAGGCTGCTCAGAAGCCCGGCAAACACCAGGCACAACCCGGCCAGCAGGCGGCCAAGGATTGGCGTCTTGCGTGACGGGCGATACAGCATCTTAAAACGTCAGCTCCGCGCTGAAGTAAAGCACTCGGCGCTCGTCGTAGTTGTTGTCGACGAAGGTTGTGGGCTGGCTGTCGAGGCGTTGCTGGAGGACGCCGGCCAGTTCCAGGCTGGCCTTGCCCAGGCCGATGCGTTTGGCGATGCGCGTGTCGACCCGTTCGAAGCGGTAGCCGTTCAGGGCATCGTCACCATAGTAGAAGAGCGCGCTGTTCCAGCCATGGCCCCAGTTGCGCAGCCAACCGGCGGAACCGCTGTTTCGGGCAGTTTGTTGTGCATCCAACGGGTTGCTCGCCTCGGCATCGACGTAGGCATAGGTGAGGCGCAGGCGATCGGCGCTGCTGATCCGCCAGTCGAGCTGGGTTTCTGCCCCTTCGAGGCGCGCGCTGTTTGAGTTGCTGGCGATGTACTGATTGTTGCGCAGCGGTTCGCTGATCATCCCGGTGATTTCGTCGTAGAACAGCTTCACATCGACCGCCAGCCCGACTTCGGCAAAGTAGCCGTTGTAGCCCAGCTCCCGGGAGCGCATGTGTTCCTGTTCGAGGTCGCCGGGGCCACGGGTCTTGACGAAATAACGGGCACTGGACTGGCCATAGGCGCTGGGCCGCAGGTTCTTTACCTGATAGCTCCAGTTGACGTTGTTCTCGAACATGTCCGGCGAGCGGACGGCTTCCGAATACACCGCCCGCAGGCCATGGCGCGGATTGATCAGGTAGTTGACCGCCACCCGCGGAGTGAGCGAACTGCCGATCAATTGCGTGTCTTCGAACATTGCGCCGCCCTGCAGCAACCAATGCTCGGTGGCGCGCCACTCGAGCTGGCCGAACGCCCGCCAGGTGGTGTCGTCGAGGGTGCCATTGAAGTAGGTCTCGGAATCTGCCCGGTCGTAACGATAGTTCATGCCGCTGACCAGCCGCAGACTGTCGGACAGGCTGAGGGTGTCCTGCAACTCAAGGTCGTAGCGCGATTCCCGGGTGCTCTGGTCAATATCGCCACAGAGGGTTTGCCGGGCGCCGTTTCGCCATTGATCCAGCACTTGATTGGCCAGTGCGCGCTGGGTCGGATCACCTGCGGGTGCGCCGGGGCCGGTGTAGCGTTCCATGTTGCGTGCCAGGCGTTCGGTGTAATTCGGGTTGAGCTGCCAGAGTTCGGTCAACTGCGGGCTGAACGAAACCTCGGCATCGCAGGCACGCCAGGTCTGCTGACGATCCCAGTGTTGCGCCGAGCCCTGGATGTACAGGCTGTGATCGGGATTGATGTCGAGGTTCCAGCGCAGCGAGCCGGCGTAGTCCTTGGCGATGACGTCGGAATTGTTCCCGGCATCGGTAATCCCCGAGAAGACCGGGCGGTACGTATACGGCCGCTGGTTGCTCCCGTCCTTGGCATTCAATTGCCAGTCGATGCTCTGGTTTTCAGTGAGCGTCTGGCTGACGGCAAGGTTGAAGCGGTTCAAGCGGCGGCTGTCGCGATAATCGGCGCCATTACGGTCCGAGTCGAAACCGTCGTCTTGCTGGCCTGACAGTGACAGACGCAGGTCGCCGCCGTCCCAGCCCACGCCCTGGCTGGCGTAAAAGTCGTCGATGCCGCGCTGCCCACGGGTGACTTTCATCCGCGTGCCGTGGCTGTCGGCCGGGTTGCGCGTGATGATGTTGACCACCGCCATCAGCGCATTGGCGCCATAGCTGACGGTGTTCGGGCCGCGAAAAACCTCGATGCGTTCGATGTCTTCCAGGGCCACCGGAATATCACTCCAGTCCACCGTGGCCAGGCCGGCGCGGTACACCGAACGGCCGTCGATCAACACTTGCATGCGCCGCGCTTCGGTCGCATTGGTGCCGTGATAGTTCACTGCCGCCTGGTTACCGTTGATGTTGCCGACCATCATGCCCGGCACCAGTCGCAGCAACTCGCTGATGTCCCTGGCGCCACTGGCGTTGATCAGTTCGCTGTCGATCACCGTCATGCTCCCCGGTACCGCGGCCGGCGACTGCTTGAGTCGCGTCGCGGTCAATACTTGCGGCAGCGGCTCGCTGTCGAGGAACAAGTCGTCGGCAAGCAATGGCGAACTGAAAATCAGCGCCAGTACCAGCGGCGAGCGAGGTGATGGAGAGCCAAACGACACAACACATCCTTGATAGCGAACAATTGGCGCGCATGTTAACCGAGCGCAATGACTTTTCCAGTCACGTTGTGGGCATTTTCCTCGGTTTTCTTGGTCTTCTTCCTACAAGTACCGGTAATTGATGCGGGGGCTGGCCGCCACTGGGCCGCTCCGTATAATGCCGACATCGCCACTGGTATGGATTAACGGATTGCATATGACTGAACAGCGCCCAATTGCGGTCCTGGGAGGCGGAAGTTTTGGTACCGCCGTGGCTAACCTGCTGGCCGAGAACGGGCATCAGGTCCGGCTGTGGATGCGTGACCCCGAGCAGGCCGAGGCCATTCGGGTCAATCGCGAGAATCCGCGTTACCTCAAAGGCATCAAGATTCTGCCGGCCGTGGAAGCGGTCACCGACCTGCTGGCCACTCTGCAAGCCTGCGACTTGTGCTTCGTCGCACTGCCGTCCAGCGCGCTGCGCTCGGTATTGATGCCGCACGCCGAACGTTTGACCGGCAAATTGCTGGTGAGCCTGACCAAAGGCATCGAAGCCCACACCTTCAAACTGATGAGCGAAATCCTCGAAGAGATCGCCCCGCAAGCGCGAATCGGCGTGCTGTCCGGGCCGAACCTGGCCCGTGAAATCGCCGAACACGCGCTGACCGCCACGGTGGTCGCCAGCGAAGACGAAGAACTCTGCCAGCGGGTCCAGGAGGCGTTGCACGGCCGGACCTTTCGCGTGTACGCCAGCGCCGACCGCTTCGGCGTGGAGTTGGGCGGAGCACTGAAAAACGTCTACGCCATCATCGCCGGCATGGCGGTGGCGCTGGGCATGGGCGAAAACACCAAGAGCATGTTGATCACCCGGGCGCTGGCGGAAATGACCCGCTTTGCGGTGAATCAGGGCGCCAACCCGATGACCTTCCTCGGTTTGGCGGGCGTCGGGGATTTGATCGTCACCTGCTCGTCGCCGAAAAGCCGTAACTACCAGGTCGGATTCGCCCTCGGTCAGGGCTTGAGCCTGGAAGACGCGGTGACGCGCCTGGGCGAAGTCGCTGAAGGCGTGAACACCCTCAAGGTGCTCAAGGCCAAGGCTCAGGAGGTGGGCGTGTACATGCCGCTGGTCGCCGGGCTGCATGCCATTCTGTTCGAAGGGCGCACGCTGGAGCAGGTAATCGGTCTATTGATGCGTGCCGAGCCGAAAACCGACGTCGACTTTATTTCCACCAGCGGTTTCAACTGAGCACTCAATTACAGGGGCAGGGAGCGAGACATGAACGATCCGAAAACAGAAGCCAAGTACGAATCCATCCTGCTGCGCGTGTTGTGGATGATCGTCTACGTGCTGGTCTGGCAAGTGGCGCAATTCATCCTCGGCGCCGTGGTGTTGGTTCAACTGATCTATCGTTTGATATATGGCGCCCCGAGCGCCAGCCTGATGAACTTCGGCGACAGCCTGAGCCAGTTCCTGGCGCAGATCGGTCGTTTCGGCAGCTTCCACAGCGACCAGAAACCGTGGCCGTTCGCCGACTGGCCGACGCCGCGTACACCGGAAGGTGAAGCGCCGCACGTTGTGGCGCCAGCCCCGCATCCGGCTCGAGATGAGGAACCGAAACTATGAAACTCTGGGTATTGCGTCATGGTGAAGCCGAGCCACACGGCAAGCGTCCTGATTCGGAACGGGCACTGACTGCCCATGGTCGTGAAGAAGTGCTGCGCAGTGCCGCCGAGTTGGCCGGCAAGCCGCTGACCGCGATCTACGCCAGTCCTTACCTGCGAGCGCAGGAGACCGCAGAAATTGTGCGTACAGCGCTGAATTTCGCGCCGGAGATTCGCACTGTCGACTGGCTGACACCCGACAACCGCCCGCAAGCGGTGGCGGAGCAGTTGGTGTCTGTGGATCACGCGTTGCTGGTCAGTCATAACCCGCTGGTGGGTAACTTGCTGGGTTACCTTCAGCATGGACATGTGCAGGACCCGGAAGCGGTCCGCACCGCCGGCCTTGCAGAACTTGAAGGTGATTTGCCGCTGGCCGGCGCGATGAAGCTCAACGGCATCAAGCACCCGTAAAATAGTCAGCCGAGCAACTGCTTGGTTGGCTACGCTTGCTCCAGACCAGAAATAAAGGAGCGAGTCGCATGCCTGCTGCTTTTCGTTTGCCGCTGGACGTTTTCTACGAGCGTGAAGCGCGCCATCCCCGCCAGCGCTTTTTGGTCCAGCCCACGGGCGGCGGCCAGGTCGAAACGCTGACCTGGGAAGACGTCGGGCATCAGGCGCGTTGCGCCGCGCATTGGCTGCGCGCACGCGAACTGCCCCAAGGCAGCCACATCGCCTTGATCTCGAAAAACTGCGCGCACTGGATCATCGCCGACCTGGCGATCTGGATGGCCGGCCATGTGTCGGTGCCGCTCTACCCGAACCTCACCGCCGAGACCGTGGCCCAGGTCCTTGAACACTCCGAAGCGGCGCTGGCGTTCATCGGCAAACTCGATGACTGGCCTGGCATGTCTCGCGGGGTCAGCGCTGATCTGCCGACGATCAGCCTGCCGTTGCATCCACCTGGGACGTTCGATTTCAGCTGGGCCGACCTGCAAAAGAGCTCACCGATCCAGGACGATCCCAAGCCGTCCGCCGACCAGTTGGCGACCATCATTTACACCTCCGGCACCACTGGCATGCCCAAAGGCGTGATGCACAGCTTCGCCAATCTGGGGTTTGCCACCACTCGCGGCACGCAGCTGTTTGACTTGAATGAGTCGGATCGGCTGCTGTCCTACCTGCCGCTGTGCCATGTCGCCGAGCGGATGTTCGTCGAACTGGCGTCGATCTACACCGGGCAAACGGTGTTTTTTGCCGAGAGCCTCGACACCTTCCTGACCGATTTGCGCCGTGCACGTCCGACCGCGCTGTTCGGCGTGCCGAGGATCTGGACCAAATTCCAGATGGGCGTGTACAGCAAGATCCCGGCAAAGCGCCTCGACTTCCTGCTCGGTCTGCCGATCATCGGCAAGCGGGTCGGCCACAAAGTCCTGGCCGGGCTTGGGCTGGATGCCTTGCGCATCGCCTTGTCCGGCGCCGCGCCAGTGCCGCAGACCTTGCTGCTGTGGTACCGCAAACTGGGGCTGGATGTGCTGGAGGTCTACGGCATGACCGAAAGCTGCGGCTATTCGCACGTTGGCCTGCCGGGCCAGAACAAACCCGGCTGGATCGGCAAACCCTGCCCGGAGGTCGAGGTGCGGATCGCCGAGTCGGGCGAGGTCATGGTGCGCAGCGGCGCGACCATGCTCGGGTATTTCAAGGAACCTGAGAAAACCGCCGAAACCATCACCGAGGATGGCTTCCTGCGCACCGGGGACAAGGGCGAAGAGGACGCCGAAGGCAACCTGCGCCTGACCGGGCGACTGAAAGAAATCTTCAAGACCAGCAAAGGCAAATACATCGCCCCGGCACCGATCGAAAATCGTCTGGCGGAGCATTCGCGCATCGAACAGGTTTGCGTGGTGGGCGATGGCCTGAGTGCGCCGCTGGGGTTGTGCGTGCTCTCGGCGGTCGGTCAGCAGGACGCCAGCGGAACGGCGAGGGCGGGCCTGCATTCAAGCCTGGAAAAACTTTTGGAGGAGGTCAACGGCGTCCTCGACAAACACGAACGCTTGCGTCGATTGGTGGTGGTCAAGGACAGTTGGGCAGTGGAAAACGGCTTCCTGACGCCGACCCTGAAGATCAAACGCAACGTGATTGAAGCGGCTTACGGCGCCCGTTTCGAAGAATGGAGCGCGCGCAGCGAAGCGGTGCTGTGGCAGGATTGAGTCACGAATAAAACCAACAAAGGATGTCAGCAATGAGCTTGTGGCGTACCCATCCCAACATTGAACAGTTGAACGCAATCCAGAAAAACACCATCGGCGAAGTGCTGGATATTCGCTTCGAAGCCTTCGACGACGAGTCCCTGACTGCGAGCATGGTCATCGACCATCGCACTCACCAGCCTTACGGCCTGCTGCATGGCGGCGCCTCGGTGGTGCTGGCCGAAACGGTCGGCTCGATGGCCAGTTATCTGTGCATCGACGCCAGCAAGTTTTACTGCGTGGGCCTGGAAATCAACGCCAACCATTTGCGCGGCTTGCGCAGCGGGCGGGTCACGGCGGTGGCCAAACCGATTCACATTGGCCGCACGACGCATGTCTGGGATATCCGGTTGACCAGTGATGAGGGGAAGGCCAGTTGTGTGTCGCGATTGACCATGGCGGTGGTGCCGTTGGGTGAGAATCCACCGGCGCGGTAAGAGTGTGTTTCTTCAATTAGATCCACCCCTCACCCTAACCCTCTCCCCACGGGGGCGAGGGGACTGACCGAGGTGTTCTTTCGAGTTACATCGACCTGAAAGTCCGAGTCGAACTCCGGTCTTGAAAAGCCCCCGATCTGCTCCCTTTCCCCCCTCTCCCCCGTGGGGAGAGGGCTGGGGTGAGGGGTGGATCTTGAGGCTTGCAACAAACTCAGAACATCCACAGTCTCGCATCCCCCTTGACCGGACTGTCATCATTCCTGGCACTTACGGTCATTGCTGTAGAACGTCGTCTTACGGACAATCAATCCTTGTTTTCGTTGATGGATCACCGGTATGTCGCAACAGATATTTTTCGCCCACGCCAACGGCTTCCCCTCGGGCACCTATGGCAAGTTGTTCGCGGCGCTGGCGCCCGAGTATCAGGTGACGCATCTGCAGCAGCACGCCCACGACCCGCGTTTTCCGGCGGACGACAACTGGTACAACCTGGTCGACGAGCTGATTCATCACCTCAAGCAGCAACCGGAACCGGTGTGGGGCGTCGGCCATTCCTTCGGTGGCGTGCTGCATCTGCACGCGGCGTTGCGGTGTCCCGAGCTCTATCGCGGCGTGGTGATGCTTGATTCGCCGGTGCTGACCCGCGCTGATCAATGGGTGATCCGCGCCGCCAAACGCTTCGGTTTCATCGATCGCCTGACCCCGGCCGGCCGTACGTTGGGACGTCGGGAAGAATTCGCCGATCTGGAAGCTGCCCGACTCTATTTCGCTGGCAAAACCCTGTTCCGCAGTTTCGACCCGGAATGCTTCGACGCTTACCTGCAACACGGCTTGCACAAGGTGGGCGACACGCTGCGCCTGCGCTTCGACCCGGCCACGGAAATCAGTATCTACCGCGGCGTGCCGCACACCAGTCCCGGCCGCACACGGCAATTGAAAGTGCCGCTGGCGGTGGTGCGCGGGCACAAGAGCCGGGTGGTGATGCGTCATCACGCAAGCCTCGTGGGGCGCTTGCCGCAGGGCGAGTCCCTGACCATGCCGGGCGGCCACATGTTTCCCCTCGAACGTCCCCAGGACACGGCCACGCTGCTGAAGAACCTGTTCAGCCGCTGGGAAGGTCGCCGCCAACAGGATTGCGCATGAACAATGTCGTTGAAGAAGTTCGCCTGAGTCTGCCGCACATCGAGCTGGCAGCGCACTTGTTCGGCCCCGAAGACGGCCTGCCGGTAATCGCCTTGCATGGCTGGCTGGACAACGCCAACAGCTTCGCCCGGCTGGCACCGAAGCTCAAAGGCTTGCGCATCATCGCGCTGGACATGGCCGGTCACGGTCATTCCGGGCATCGGCCGACCGGTGCCGGTTACGCACTGTGGGACTACGCCCATGACGTGCTGCAAGTGGCCGAGCAATTGGGCTGGAAGCGCTTTGGCCTGCTGGGGCACTCCATGGGCGCGATCGTTTCGCTGGTGCTGGCCGGTTCGTTGCCGGAGCGCGTGACCCATCTGGCGTTGATCGACGGCGTCATTCCTCCTACAGACAAAGGCGAAAACGCTGCCGAACGGATGGGCATGGCCCTGCAAGCGCAGCTGGATTTGCGGGAGAAGCGCAAACCGGTCTACAACACCCTCGACCGGGCCATCGAGGCGCGCATGAAAGGCTTGGTCGCTGTCAGTCGCGAAGCCGCAGAACTGCTGGCCCAACGTGGATTGATGCCGGTGCCGGGCGGTTATACCTGGCGCACCGACAACCGCCTGACCTTACCGTCGCCGCTGCGTCTGACCACCGAACAGGCGATGGCCTTCGTCCAGCGGGTCAGTTGTCCTGCAAAACTGGTGGTGGCTGCCGGCGGCATGCTCGCCAAACATCCCGAGTTGCTGGAGCGTCTACCCTTTAGCCGTGAACAGCTGCCTGGCGGTCATCATTTGCACCTGAATGACGAACCCGGTGCCGATCTTGTCGCAGACTGTTTCAATCGGTTCTTCGCCGTTCCTTGACTTGCGCCGGGCAACTGTCGAGGCTGGGCGGGTTGAAATGGGAGACAACCATGATAGATCTCTACACCGCTGCGACCCCGAATGGCCACAAGGTCTCTATCGTGCTCGAGGAACTCGGCCTGCCCTACACGGTGCACGCCTTGAGTTTCGACAAAAAGGAACAGAAGTCCGAGGGCTTCCTCAAGATCAATCCCAATGGCCGAATTCCGGCGATTGTCGACCGCGCCAACGGCGATTTCGCCGTGTTTGAATCCGGCGCGATCCTGATTTACCTGGCTGAACTGAGCGGAAAACTGCTGCCAAAAGACCCCAAGGGGCGTTCAGTGGTCCTGCAATGGTTGATGTTCCAGATGGGTGGAATCGGCCCGATGCAGGGCCAGGCCAACGTGTTTTTCCGTTATTTCCCGGAGAAACTCCAAGGCGCCATCGATCGCTATCAACATGAAACCCGCCGCCTCTATGAAGTGCTCGACACGCGCCTGCAAGCCGTGGAGTTTCTGGCCGGTGAGTACAGCATTGCCGACATCGCCACTTTTCCGTGGGTTCGTGGCCATGAGTGGTCGGGTGTCGAAGTCGACGGTTTGCCGGCCTTGCAGCGCTGGATGGCAACCATGGAGGCGCGTCCGGCGGTACAGCGTGGTTTGCTGGTGCCTGAGCGTATCGATGACGCCAGTATCATCAAGGGTGCCCAGGCCATGCTGATCCGATGAGTCTATCCATGCGTTCACTCAATCTGCTGGCGCTGTGTTGTTTCAGTCCCCTGTTGTTTGCTGCCGATGTCCCGGGCAGTCAGGACCTGCCGATCGTGCCGCGTATGGCCGATGCGCAGATCGTTGACTATCGCCCGGTCGCCGAACTTGAGCGGATCTATCCACTGGGCTCGATCCGCAAAATCAGTGGCCAGTTGCGCTTTGACGGCCAGGTCGCTGCCCGGGGGCAAACCACTTCGGTGACCTACGAGTTGCCGCCGGAGCATTCCTCCACCGAGGCCTTCACCGCCGCTCGTGAAGCGTTGCAGAAGCAGGACGCCCAGTTGCTGTTCTGGTGCCAGGCCCGTGATTGCGGCGAAAGCAGTCTGTGGGCCAATGATGTCTTCGGCAATGCCAAGCTCTATGGCGCTGATGATCAGCAAGCCTTCTTGCTGTTGCGCCTGGCGGCCCCACAGGACAACACACTGGTGGCGCTTTACAGCATCACGCGTGGCAATCGCAAAGCGTATCTGCACGTCGAACAGTTCAGCGCCGCTGCGCCGCTGGGTGATTTGCTGCCGACGTCTGCAACCTTGCTTCGAGAGCTCAAAAGCACCGGTGAGCTCGATTTCCCCAAACTGACCGGCGATCCTGACGATGCCTGGCTGCGCCTGATCTCTCGTGGGCTGAATCTGGACACCACGTTGCGGGTCAGTGTTTCCGGGCCGAAGGCCGAAGCCTGGCGTCAGGCACTGATCGGGCAGGGTGTGCGTGCCGCCAGGATGGAAGCTGGTAACGTCGAAGGCGCTGGCTTGCACATCGAACTGTTGCGGTAAGCTTTATCAGGCGAACGCAGACACTGCGTTCGCCTACTCTTTTGCGGACTGACTTTTTTCGAGATTTAGATGATCAATAACGATCGGCTGTTGGTGCAGATCCTGCTCCTGGTGCTTTTTGGCGCGAGCTTCTGGGTGATGGCGCCGTTCTGGTCGGCGCTGTTCTGGGGCGCGGTGCTGGCGTTTGCCAGCTGGCCGCTGATGCGTTTACTGACGCGTTTGCTCAATGGTCGCGAATCTCTGGCGGCCGCAGTGCTGACACTGGGCTGGATGTTGCTGGTGGCGTTGCCGTTGGTCTGGCTGGGGTTCAACCTCGCGGACCATGTGCGCGATGCCACGGCGTTCATCAAGGATGTGCAGGTCGACGGGCTGCCGGAAGCGCCGATCTGGCTGGGCAGCATTCCCTTGGTGGGCGAGCGGTTGGTCGGGGTCTGGAACAGCATCGATCAGCAGGGCGCGGCGATGATGCTGGCGGTCAAACCTTACCTGGGCCAGGTCGGCAATTGGTTGCTGGCGCGCAGCGCGCAGATTGGTGGCGGGATTCTTGAGCTGACGTTGAGTATCGTCTTCGTGTTCTTTTTCTACCGTGACGGGCCGCGTCTGGCGGCGTTTGTTCACGGGTTGCTGGAACGTCTGATTGGTGACCGTGCCGGGTATTACATTGAATTGGTGGCGGGCACGGTGCAGCGGGTGGTGAACGGCGTGATCGGGACGGCGGCGGCCCAGGCGGTTCTGGCGTTGATCGGGTTTTTGATTGCCGGGGTGCCCGGGGCGCTGGTGTTGGGGATCGTCACGTTTTTGTTGAGCCTGATTCCGATGGGGCCGCCGCTGGTGTGGATTCCGGCCACGGCCTGGCTGGCCTGGAAGGGTGAGTACGGGATGGCGGTGTTTCTCGGGATTTGGGGGATGTTCATCATCAGTGGCGTCGACAACGTGCTCAAACCGTACCTGATCAGCCGGGGCGGGAATTTGCCGCTGGTGATTGTCCTGCTCGGGGTGTTTGGCGGGTTGATTGCCTTCGGGTTTATTGGCTTGTTCATCGGCCCGACGTTGTTGGCGGTGGCCTACAGCCTGCTGAACGACTGGAGCAAAAGTCAGGCTCGGGTTGAGGATCGCCGGCCCTGAGATTTTTGGTTGAAGCTTAGGGCCCCTTCTGGGGCAAGTCGGATCGCCGCACCGCTCGCTCCTACGGTCATGCACTAAACCTGTAGGAGCGAGCGGTGCGGCGATCCGACTTGCCCGCGAAGCTTTTGATTCAGGTCGCGACGTTCAGGTACTTACCCACGGTCGCCACGTTGTCGAGCGAGTACTGCTTGCTCAGGTTGGCGATCATTTTGTTCAGGGCTTCGGTCACGTTCGACTGATCGGTGGAGCTGTCGGTGTTTCGCTCGCGGCCGGCTTGCAACACCGCGTTCAACTCGTCGCTGCTGACGCCGCCATTGCTGTCGCTATCCAGCACTTTGAGCAACGCGGCGCTGGTATCGGTGCTGGTCGAAGAGGTGCTGCTGGTCTGCAACGCGCTGGTCAGTTCGGTGGCACTGACACTGCCGTCGCTGTCCGTATCGAGCTGGCTGAACAGTTCTTCGCTGGACACTTGTTGAGGTGGCGGTGGAGGCGGGGCGAGGCTGGCGGCGAGTTCGTCCTGGCTGACGGAGCCGTCTTCGTTCTTGTCCAGGGCCGAGAAGATTTCTGTGCTGTCGGCGCTGCTGCCGGCGCTGGCCAGGCCGTTGCTCAGTTCATCGCTGCTGATGGCGCCGTCACCGTCGGCGTCCAGAGCGCTGATCAGCGCGTCAGCCAGTTCGGTGTTCGGTGCCTGGTCCCGTGGCGGTGGTGGCGGAGGAGCCATCGCGGCCATTTCTTCACTGCTCAGGCTGCCGCTCTCGTCGCTGTCCAGGTCGGCGAAATTCTTGCTCAGGCTGACCAGTAGACCGTCGTCGGTTTTCTGCGACAGGGCGCTCTTGAGTTCATCCTGATCCACCGCGCCGTCGCTGTTGCTGTCGAGTTTGGCGAGCAGATCTTTCTGAAACTGCTGACTGCGGGCGGTGTTGGTTGTGGTGCTGCTGGTGCTGGTATAGCTCGTGTAACTGCTGACGCTACCGATCATTGCGCTCACTCCTTGGAATGGATAGCCGGTGGGTGCACCGGCTTATGCAGCCTCAAGGGGCAAGTTGTCGTGGGTATGTGAGGTTTGTACCGAGCGGTACACAGAGCGGTGATCAGGATCGGGGCAGACGAATCACTGCTGTCAGGCCACCACCGGGCGTCTCTTCCAGGCTCAACTGCCCACCCAGGCGTTCGGCCGCTTCGCGGGCGATGGTCATGCCCAGCCCGACCCCGCCGGAGTTACGGTTGCGCGATCCTTCCAGACGAAAGAACGGCTCGAACACGGCTTCACGTTTATCCGCCGCAATACCCGGCCCATGGTCGATGACCCGGATCACCAGGGTTTCGCGCGTGTCTTCAAGCGTAATCATTGCCTGCCCGGCATAGCGCAGGGCATTGTCTAGCAGGTTGTTGATGCACGAGCGCAAGGCCATCGGCTGCACTTGCAACGGTGCGCAGTGGCCGCTGGTCAGAACATCGGCACCCTGGTCCTGGGCGTTTTCACTGAGGGATTCGACCAGCGCCTGCACGTCCATCCACTGCAGGGCCTCACTGGTGCGCTGCTCGTGCAGGTAAGTCAGCGTGGCGTCGAGCATGCCGATCATGTCGTCCAGATCCTGACGCATCTGGCCTTGCAGTTTGTTGTCGTCGATCTGCTCCAGCCGCAGCTTGAGCCGCGACAGCGGCGTGCGCAGGTCGTGGGAGACGGCGCCAAGCATCCGCGAGCGTTGCTGCACTTGTTCACGAATGCGTTGCTGCATCTTGTTGAAGGTGTGCGCCGCTTGCCGGGCTTCCCGTGGGCCGGACTCATCCAGAGGCGGGCTGTCGAGGTTTTCGCTCAGTCGCTCGGCCGCATCGCTCAGGCGCTGGATCGGCCTGCTCAGCAGTTTGGCGCCGTACCAGGCGGCGATGATCAGCGAGACCAGTTGAAAGGTCAGCGGTACCAACGGGCCGCCGAACCACGGCCGCGGTGGCCGATTTCCGAAGCGCGGGTCCATCGGCGGGCGCTGTCCGTCGAAGTTTTCGGAAAACCCCGGCGGCGGCGGGGGCGGGGGCGGGCCGTAATAGTGAAACCAGAAAAACGCCAACACGTGCGCCAGGATGATCGCCACCAGCAGCATGCCAAACAGGCGGCCGAAGAGCGTATCGAAGCGCGCACGCATCAGCCGATGTCTCGGGCGTCGAACAGGTAACCCTCACCGCGAACGGTCTTGATCAGCTGCGGCGCTTTCGGGTCATCACCAAGTTTCTGGCGCAGGCGCGAGACCAGCAAGTCGATGCTGCGATCAAAGGCTTCGATCGAGCGACCGCGAGCGGCGTCCAGCAATTGTTCGCGGCTGAGTACCCGACGCGGACGTTCGATGAACACCCAGAGCAAACGGAACTCGGCGTTGGACAACGGCACCACAAGGCCATCGGCGGCGATCAACTGGCGCAGCACGCTGTTCAGGCGCCAGTTGTCGAAACGGATGTTGGCCCGCTGTTCAGTGCGATCGTCGCGTACCCGGCGCAGGATCGTCTGGATGCGCGCCACCAGTTCGCGGGGCTCGAACGGCTTGGCCATGTAGTCGTCGGCGCCCAGTTCCAGGCCGATGATCCGGTCGGTGGGTTCGCAGCGGGCGGTGAGCATCAGAATCGGGATGTCCGATTCGGCGCGTAGCCAGCGGCACAGTGACAAACCATCTTCGCCGGGCAGCATCAAGTCGAGCACCACCACGTCGAAATGCTCCGCTTGCAGCGCCAGGCGCATCGCGGCGCCATCGGTGACGCCGCTGGCGTGAATGTTGAACCGGGCCAGATAGTCGATCATCAGTTCGCGGATCGGGACGTCATCGTCGACGATCAGGGCGCGAATGCTCCAGCGTTTGTCGTCGCCGGGCGATTTTTGATCGTCGTTCACAGGTGCGTGGAGGTTGTGCATGCGTGCGTTCATCTGCCAGGTAGGCTGCCAACCACAAAGATAGGCTGCGAGGTTGTGGTTTCAGCATAGGCGTCCGGCCCGGAGGCGGGAAGTGCTGTAGGACGTGTTGCGGCTGCCGAAGGTAACGTTGAAGGGTGTTGCAGGCGTGTCATGTGTGTATCTGACTCGACACAATGGGCGCAAGGGCTAGTCTTGCTTGAGCCGCCTCGACGAATTACCGATCATCGGGTCCCGCAGAGGCGCTGGTTCCGCTACAATGCGCGCCGATTTCGACCTGCCTGAGAGCCCACTCATGTCCGCCTGCCAGACTCCTATCATCGTCGCCCTGGATTTCCCCACCCGTGACGCCGCACTGAAGCTGGCCGATCAGTTGGACCCGAAGCTGTGCCGGGTCAAAGTCGGTAAAGAACTGTTCACCAGCTGCGCTTCGGAAATCGTTGGCACCCTGCGTGACAAGGGTTTCGAAGTGTTCCTGGACCTCAAGTTCCATGACATCCCGAACACCACCGCCATGGCCGTCAAGGCGGCTGCGGAAATGGGCGTGTGGATGGTCAATGTGCACTGCTCCGGTGGTTTGCGCATGATGGCCGCGTGCCGCGAAGTGCTTGACCAGCGCACCGGTCCGAAACCGCTGCTGATCGGCGTGACCGTGCTGACCAGCATGGAGCGTGAAGACCTGGCGGGTATCGGCCTGGATATCGAGCCGCAGGAGCAAGTGTTGCGCTTGGCCGCGTTGGCGGAAAAAGCCGGGATGGACGGTCTGGTGTGCTCGGCCCTGGAAGCCCGGGCCCTGAAATCGGCGCACCCGTCGCTGCAACTGGTGACTCCGGGGATTCGTCCGGCGGGCAGCGCCCAGGACGATCAGCGCCGCATTCTGACGCCGCGTCAGGCGCTGGATGCCGGTTCGGATTATCTGGTGATCGGCCGTCCGATCAGCCAGGCAGCGGATCCGGCCAAGGCGTTGGCAGCCGTAGTCGCCGAACTGGCCTAAAAAGATCGCAGGCTGCGCCAGCTCCTACAGGGGAATGCGATCCTGTGTAGGAGCTGCCGAAGGCTGCGATCTTTTGATCTTCTGCGTTAAACCTTCAACACCAACTTCCCGAAATTCTCGCCGCTGAACAACTTCATCAGCGTCTCCGGGAACGTCTCCAGTCCTTCAACAATATCTTCCTTGCTTGTGAGCTGCCCCTTGGCCATCCAGCCGGCCATTTCCTGCCCGGCGGCGGCAAACTGCGCGGCATAGTCCATCACCACAAAACCTTCCATCCGCGCGCGGTTGACCAGCAGCGACAGGTAGTTGGCCGGGCCTTTGACCGCTTCCTTGTTGTTGTACTGGCTGATGGCGCCACAGATCACCACTCGCGCCTTCATGTTCAGGCGACTCAACACCGCGTCGAGGATATCGCCGCCGACGTTATCGAAATACACATCGACGCCTTTTGGACATTCGCGCTTGAGGCCGGCGTGGACGTCTTCGTTTTTGTAATCGATGGCACCGTCAAAACCCAGTTCGTCGATCAGGAACTGACACTTGTCCGCGCCCCCGGCAATGCCGACTACTCGGCAACCTTTGATCTTGGCGATCTGCCCGGCAATGCTGCCCACCGCACCGGCCGCGCCCGACAGCACCACGGTGTCGCCAGCCTTCGGCGCGCCGACATCGAGCAGGGCGAAATAAGCGGTCATCCCGGTCATGCCCAGCGCGGACAGATAGCGCGGCAGAGGCGCCAGTTTCGGATCGACCTTGTAGAAACCTCGTGGCTCGCCGAGGAAGTAATCCTGCACACCCAGGGCACCGTTGACGTAGTCCCCGACCGCGAAGCCCGGATTATTCGAGGCAACGACTTTGCCTACGCCCAATGCGCGCATCACTTCGCCGATACCGACCGGCGGAATGTAGGACTTGCCCTCGTTCATCCAGCCACGCATGGCCGGGTCCAGGGACAGGTATTCGTTTTTGACCAGGATCTGACCCGCAGCCGGTTCGCCGACCGGTACTTCTTGATAGGTGAAGGTCTCGCGGGTCGCCGCGCCCACCGGACGTTTGGCGAGCAGGAACTGGCGATTGGTCTGGGTAGTCATGACAGGCACTCAAGATGAATGAAGACTTGTTGATAGACCTTCATGAACGATGCCGCAAGTTTGGCTGATGCGGCGAATGCACATCGATCCAGTGCAGTGATAGTCGTGCCGGCGGTTTTATCACTGTCACTCATGGGCGCCCAACCGGCCTTCTGATAGTGCTGCCGTGCCGCAGGCCCTTGTGGCTAGATTGAGAACACGCGATCCCCCGCATCTTCTCTTCGAGGACATAACAATGAGCATGACGTTTTCTGGCCAGGTCGCCGTTGTAACGGGCGCCGCCAATGGCATTGGCCGCGCGACTGCCCAGGCATTCGCCGCTGAAGGCTTGAAAGTGGTAGTGGCCGACCTGGACGTGGCGGGTGGTGAGGGCACGGTGGCGCTGATTCGTACCGCTGGCGGTGAAGCCACCTTCGTACGCTGCAACGTAACGCTGGAAAGCGAAGTAAAAAATCTGATGGACGAAGTGGTCAATACCTACGGCCGTCTCGACTATGCCTTCAACAACGCCGGCATCGAGATCGAGAAAGGCAAGTTGGCCGAAGGTACGGTCGATGAGTTCGACGCGATCATGGGCGTCAACGTCAAAGGCGTCTGGTTGTGCATGAAGTACCAGTTGCCGTTGCTGCTGGCCCAGGGCGGCGGTGCAATCGTCAACACCGCATCAGTAGCCGGCCTCGGGGCTGCGCCGAAGATGAGCATTTACGCGGCCTCGAAACATGCGGTGATCGGCCTGACCAAGTCGGCAGCCATTGAATACGCCAAGAAAAAGATTCGGGTGAATGCGGTGTGTCCGGCAGTGATCGACACCGACATGTTCCGCCGTGCCTATGAGGCCGACCCGAAGAAAGGCGAGTTTGCCAATGCCATGCACCCGGTCGGGCGCATCGGCAAGGTCGAGGAAATCGCCAGTGCGGTGCTGTACCTGTGCAGCGACGGCGCAGCGTTCACCACGGGGCATTCACTGGCGGTGGACGGTGGCGTGACAGCGTTCTGAATCCAGGCCGTGAAACGTAGGAAAAAACCCGCATTTGTGCGGGTTTTTTTTCGGTTCCTTAAAGGTGCCGGACAATGTGTTTCAAATGGTTAGAACCGACGGTTTTAGCGGCGTTGTCGCACAGCTGATTGACCGTTCCTGTGATTAACTGTTTCCCGCAAAACGGACAGGAGTTTGCTTGCTCATGGAGTTGAGAATCGATCGACAGGCATTGGTGCCGGTCGTACAGCAAATCGTCGACGCGCTAGCCTGCCGGCTTTGCCGTGGCGAGGTGCCACCGGGGACGCGTTTGCCTTCCGTGCGGCAAATCGCCCGGATCAATTTGCTCAGTCAGTCCAGCGTCGTTGAGGCCTGTGAGCGCCTGGTGGCTCAAGGGGTGCTGGCGTCGCGTCATGGCGCCGGATTCATTGTCGCCACGCCAGCGCTGGCCGCTCAGGGGCAACAGGATTGTCCCAGGTTCGAGGGGGCAGAAGTGAAGCAGGGCGGCACTTCGGGCGAACTCAAACTGGGGTGTGGTGGACTGCCCGAGAGCTGGCGCGAAACTGACGACCTGAGCTACGCGATCCGTCAGGTCAGTCGCACCGACATGAGCGGCCTATTTAACTACAGCACGCCGCTGGGCCTGCCAGCCTTACGCCAGCAGATCCACAAACGGCTGAAACAGCTCGATATCCAGGTGGAGGAAAGCCAGATCCTGACAACGGCGGGGGCCAGTCAGGGGCTGGACCTGATCGTGCGGACCTTGTTCAAGCCGGGTGATTGCGTGGTGGTGGAGAATCCCGGTTATTCCTTGCTGTTCGATTTGCTCCGGCTGCACGGTGTCAGCATGATCGAGGTGCCGCGAACCCCGCACGGTCCGGACGTTGAAGCGCTTGAGGCACTGTTGGTTAAATACAGGCCCTGCGGGATCTTTATCAATAGCTTCTATCACAATCCCACTGGCAGCAGCCTGGCGCCGGCGGTGGCGCAGCGGGTTGTGCAACTGGCCAAAACCTATGGCGTTCTGGTCATCGAAGATGACGTCTATGCGGATTTGTACAGCGGCCCCGGTACGCGCCTCGCTGCGTTGGGTATCGATGACAACGTGATCTACGTCGGCAGCTACTCCAAAACCCTCAGCAGTTCGTTGCGGGTCGGTTTTGTAGTGGCCGGCACTGCGGTTATTTCGCGGCTGGCCGAGGTCAAGATGATCAGCAGCATGGGCGCTTCACGGTTTTTCGAGTCGGTGCTGGCAAACCTTTTAGCCAGCGGTGCCTACCGCAAATTGGTCCAGCGCCAGCGCCAGCGTTTGAGCAATGACAGGGAGGCTGCGTTGCAAGTGCTTGAAGACGCCGAATGGGAGGTTTTCGGCAAGCCGGTCGGAGGCCTGTTCATCTGGGCGCGATCGCGGATGTCCGACTACGCTCAGGTGCGCAAACAAGCCCAGCGCTTCGGTGTCCTGTTGTCTTCTGCGACGGCATTCAGTCCCACCGCAGAGGCCAGTGACTGGCAGCGTATCAATGTGGCCTATGCCTGTGATCCGCGAGCCCGGGCGTTTTTTCAGGCCACCGCTCTGGATCGACCTCAAGCGTTCTGAAAACGACGGAGGCGTAGCTTTTTGCCATTATTCAGACGCCAGAGACTTGTGTTGATACAGGCCCGTTGCGAATCTGCGTCAACAGACTATGTCAGGGGACTAAGTGCAATGATTTCGGCCGTGCAAGGACGTTTTGCCAACCTCGGTATGGCGAAAAAACTGGGTGTCGGGTTTGTACTGGTGCTGCTGTTGACGGCCTTGGTGGCGGCCATCGGCGTATGGTCCCTGCAAACCATCAGCCAGCGCTTCGACGGGCTCAAGCAGATGTCGTCGCTCAACAGCGGTTTGCTCAAGGTGAGACTGCTCGAGCAGGAATACGCCTTGCACGGCAACCCGAAAACCGCTGACGCGCTGCGCGAGGGCGTTGACGGCCTGCTCGCTCTGGCAACCCAACTGAAAGCGGCGTCTGCGGCCAACGTGCCGGTGATGAATGACGTCGAGCAGTCCTTGGGAGCTTACCGCAAGGCCTTTGACGAGTTCGTTTCGCTCAGCCAGGCCAAGGATCTGGCACTGGAGATGGCCAGTTGGTCGGTGTCCAGCGTGGCCAATAACCTCGACGTGCTGCAGGCCGGGCTGGCCGATGACGGCGCTTATACCTTGAAGGAATCCGAAGGCAAGGATGGTGGGCAGTTTATCGAACAGGCCAGTCAGGTCAGCCAGGTGTCGCGGTTGATGTTGCAAGCCATGAACGAAGCGCGTGTGCGCCTGGACCTGAGCCGCAAGGGCGACGACAGCGTAGGGCAGGGCAAGATTGAGCAGGCCGACCAGGCACTGGCCCAGGCCGAGCAGCTGAAAACCACGGTCAAGGATGAGGGTTACCAGACTGTCCTCAATGAAGTCGTCGGACACATTGGCGGATTCAGTGAAAAACTCGCCGAGTACACCGGCCTGCTGGCGCAGGAAAAAACCGTCTATGAGCAACTCCATCAGCGCGCCGCTCAGGTGGTGGAGCGGGTGGATCAGGCCTATGTCGCCGAAGACCAGTCGATGCAGGCGGAGCTGAAAAAGAACTCGCTGCTAATCATCGGTTCCTCGGCGCTGGCACTGCTGGTCGGGCTGATTGCGGCCTGGGTGATTACCCGGTTGATCGTGGCACCGCTGCGCAGTGTGATCCGTGTTGCTCAACAGATTGCCTCTGGCGATTTGAGTGCAACGGTTGAAGTGACCCGTCGTGATGAGATCGGGCAGCTGATGCAGGCCATGCAGCAGATGGGCGCAGGGCTTAGCAGTATTGTCAGCGGTTTGCAGGCGGGTATCGAGCAGTTGGCCAGTTCAGCGCAGTCGCTGTCGGCGGTGACCGAGCAGACAAATCTTGAAGTCAGCAGCCAGAAGGAAGAAACCGAACAGGTTGCTACCGCGATGAACCAGATGACCGCCACCGTGCACGACGTTGCGCGTAACGCGGAGGAGGCCGCTCAGGCGGCGCAGACGGCGGATGGCAAGGTTGAAAGTGGTCAGCAGGTGGTGCGCCAGAGCATGGCGCGGATCGAACAGTTGGCGGATTCAGCCACCTCGGCCAGTTCGAGCATCGAAAGTTTGAGTGCGGAAATCCAGAACATCGGCACGGTGCTGAGCGTCATCAAGAGTGTGGCCGAGCAGACAAACCTGCTTGCCCTCAACGCCGCGATCGAGGCGGCTCGAGCCGGCGAGCAGGGCAGGGGCTTTGCGGTGGTGGCCGATGAAGTGCGGGCCCTGGCCAAGCGTACTCAGCAATCGACCGAGGAGATTGAACGACTGGTGAGTGCCTTGCGCTCGGCGGCTCAGTCTTCTGTCCAGCAGATTCAGAACAGTGGCGAGCTGGTGAAGCTGGCGGTGAGTGATGCGTTGCAGACGGAGAGTGCGCTGGGGAGTATTGCGGCGGCAGTGTCTTTGATTCAGCAGATGAACCAGCAGATCGCAGCGGCTGCCGAGGAGCAGAGTTCAGTGGCTGAGGAGATTAACCGCAGTGTCACGAGTATTCGCGCCAGTGCGGATCAGTCTTCGTTGGCGATGCAGGGGAATGCGGCTTCCAGTATCGAGTTGGCGCAGTTGGGGGTTGAGTTGAAGGGGATGGTGGGGCACTTTCGGCTTTGATTTTTGAGTGAGTACATATCCGTTGCTGCGGTAACGGCCGCTGGCGGTTTCGCTCTTACAGCGAGTCCCTTTTGGCAAACGCCCCAAAAGGAACCAAAAGGTCTCGCCCCGAGCGTCCGGCCCCTCGCTTAGGCTCGGCGTTCCTTCGCTCCGGCGTCCATCTGGGGGCATCGCCTCCGGTTGGCTTCGCTTCAACCTCCTCTCGATGTGTTCGACTTCGTCGAACGGCGCTGCGCGCCTACCCCCCAGATGAACACCTCCACTCAGCCTCCCGAGGGGGCGGGTGGGTCAAGATCAAGAGCTGCAGGCGAGCTAACGCTCGGCCTGTTGAGTGGTGAGAAGCGAAAGGCGTACCCGATCCATTGTGGGAGCGAGCTTGCTCGCGATGGCGGCGTGATATTCGACTTTTCTATTCCGGCTGTACCCGCCCATCAAACTCAACGCAAAAAAAAGCCACCTGTTCAGGTGGCTCTCTTTTCTACTTTCTCTGATCAGTCGTAGATCACTTTTTTCTTCCAGTCCGCATCGGCCTCGACGTCTTTGAGGCCTTCGGTCAGCTGGTTCACTTCGCCTTCTACCGGGGCGATGTTGTCCATGACTTGTGCGTTGGCGCGGGCCAGGAGTTTTTCCAGGTATTCCAGTTGTTCGGCGTAGATCTGGGGTTCCTGTTGTTTGCGCAGGTATTGCACGCCGCGTTCGAACGCCAGGCGGGCCTGGCCGGGCTGGTTCTGTTGCAGGGCGTGCTGGCCGAGGTTGTTGAAGAATTCGATGTGCAGCAGGACCAGGATGTGGCGAACTTCGCGGATCCAGCGTTTGGCTTCGTTGGTTGGCAGGAAGCCGTCCTGTGCGGCGCGGGTAATTTGGCCGTGCAGGGCTTCGAGCAGGAAGCGTACGTCCTTGGCTTTGGCTTCGGTCTGGATCGGTGCCGGCGGGTTGTTGACCGGGATCGATTCGCCCTGACCGACCAAGGCGCTCAGTTCGCCAATCCGTGCCTTGAGATTGGAGCTGGTTTTTTCCAGATTGAGCAGGCGTTGGCAGACGTTCAATTCCAGACGGGTCAACAGCAGCTTGAGTGCCGGTGTCATCAATTGGCCGGGGAAGGTCTCGGTGATTTCGCCGCAACGACGCAGACGATCGTTGAGCTCAACTTTGGCGCGGGCCTTTTCCAGCTTATTGTTTTCCACCACATGGTTCATGTAGCCAATGGCGATCAATAGTGCGATCCCGGCTACGACTAGCAGGGTGATCATGAGTGGTGTCACCGGTAAGACCTCTTTATGGGGTTCGCGTGCGAGTGTAGTAGCTTGGCATTGGGACGCATAGCGCCGCTCAGCGAGTTGAATCGGCTACTGCACTGCCTGTATCGGCCGCGTTCCTGCTTATATAAGTAATAGCGTGCGAGGTGCACATTGCCATCATCTTTGGCGTGGGTGGACTATAACGTCTTGGCGGGTGTCAGAATATAGGCGTCAAACCCCGGGCGACGGAAAGGCCGGATTAGTGTCTCAAAGCAGGGCGAAGTCATTGATTTAAATAAATTTATATCTGGGGGTTGACGACCCCTCAATCCATCCATAGAATGCGCGCCACTTACAGCGTAAAGCACACAGCGAAACGCGGTAGGGAGTGAATGTTGTACGTGTGTCCCCTTCGTCTAGTGGCCTAGGACACCGCCCTTTCACGGCGGTAACAGGGGTTCGAGTCCCCTAGGGGACGCCAATGCGGGAATAGCTCAGTTGGTAGAGCACGACCTTGCCAAGGTCGGGGTCGCGAGTTCGAGTCTCGTTTCCCGCTCCAATTTTAAACAGTGTTGCTTTCGGGCAGCGCTGAGTGAAACCAGAACCAGCATCTTCGGATGCGGATTTGGGCACTGAAATACACACCATGTGTTTCAGTTAGCGTGTCCCCTTCGTCTAGTGGCCTAGGACACCGCCCTTTCACGGCGGTAACAGGGGTTCGAGTCCCCTAGGGGACGCCATTTGCGGGAATAGCTCAGTTGGTAGAGCACGACCTTGCCAAGGTCGGGGTCGCGAGTTCGAGTCTCGTTTCCCGCTCCATATTTAACAAAAACGCCGCTCAGCAATGAGCGGCGTTTTTGTTTGTGCGTTATTCATGAAAAAGGACCTTAAGGTCCTTTTTTTGTTTGTGTTGGAATTAAGACGATCAAAGCATCGGACCCGCCAAAATAGCGGGCCCGAAAGGGGATCAGAGCTTCGGCAACTGCCCGATGCGCCCCATCATCTCGGTCACGATCTGCAGATCCAGCAGGAACTGGTCGACGGTCTTGAACTCGTTGTCAGTGTGGCCGGTGTACTTGACCTCAGGCCTGGCCAGGCCGAATTGCACGCCATTGGGCAGTTCATGGACCGAGGTGGCGCCAGCGGAAGTACCGAACTTGTGTTCCATGCCAAGGTTTTCGCTGGCAACGGCCAGCAGGGCCTTGACCCATTCACCCTCAGGGTTGCGGAACATCGGCTCGGCGATCGAGTAGTCGAAGGCCACCGCAACGTGGGTCTTCTTGCTCCAGGCGCCAAGCTTGTCGGCGATTTCGGCCTTGAGCACTTCGGGGGACTTGCCCTTCGGCACCCGCAGGTTGACCGCGAGCTTGAAGGCTTTCTCATCCACCCCGACATAGGTCAGGGAAGTGGTCAGCGGACCCATGAAGGCATCGGAAAAGCCGACCGCCAATTTTCCACCCAGGTAATCCAGTCCCCAGTTGTCGGCGGCGTAGCGAGCAGCATCGGTAATGTGGTTGTGCTTGAACGCAACTTTTCCGTCGAGGCTATTGATGAAGTCCAGCATCCTGGCCACCGGGTTAACACCTGACTCGGGCTCGGAGGAGTGTGCGGATACGCCGGTGACCGTCAGCTTGACGTCCTTGTCGACGACCTTGGCGGTTACCTCGAAGTTGCCGCCATTGCGCTTGGCATAATCGCTACCGGCCTTCTGCAGGCTGGCGGCCAATTCAGCAGGCTTGTCACTCAAAAGGGTGGCGACCGATGTCGACGGAATCTGGTTGGTGGCCATGCCGCCCGTCATCGATATGATTTCAGCGCCCTTGCCCTCTGCCTTGCGCTTGGCAAAGTTCGCCATGACGGTGCCGTAGCCTTTCTCGGCAATTACCACCGGGTAGCCGCCATCCAGCGCCAGGTTGTAGTTGGGTGTCGGGTTGTTTTCGAAGTAATAAGGGATGGCGTCGCCGGTGGTTTCTTCGGTGGTGTCGACCAGCAACTTGAGATTCCTGGCCAGCGGCAGCTTCTCTTCCTTGATGATCTTCATGGCGTAGAGCGTTACCACGATGCCGTTCTTGTCATCCTCGGTGCCTCGGCCATACAGGCGGTCGCCGATCAGAGTGATTTTGAACGGATCGAGTCGAGTGCCGTCTTTCAGGACCCAGTTCTCCGGCGTCACAGGCACCACATCGGCATGCGCGTGAATACCGACGACTTCATCGCCGCTGCCTTCCAGGGAGATCTCATAGACGCGGTTGTCGATGTTGCGAAAGTTCAGGTTGAAGGCCTGGGCAAGGCTCTTGATCTTGTCGGCGATCTTGATGAATTCGGGATTGTCGTGCTGGTCAACGCCGTCCACGCGGAAGGTCGGGATGGCCACCAACTCGCGCAGGGTTTCGGTGGCGGCGCTGCCGTACTTCACGCGTGCATAGAGGCCGAGCAGGCGATGGATCTCGTTCTGCTGATCGGGAGAAAGGGTCTTGTTGTCGAGAAAGGCACCGATGGCCGGGCCGAGGTCGTCGGTTTTGCCAAGGTCGCTTTTGGCCAGGCCTCCCAGGAACTGCCTGAAATCCGTTACCGATGCGTCGCTGAAGGTCTTGAGGATGGCCGCGCTCTGTTGCGGGGTGATGTTAGCGTGCGCTGTCAGGGTGAACGACGAAAGACTGGCCAGTATCAGGGTCGACGCGGCCAGGTGCTTGAGTGAGAAATTCATTGCTTGGGGCATTCCTTTGCAGGCGTTTGTGAGAAGTTTCTGATCGATGGGACAAGAAAACGTTCCCAAACTAACACCACGAGTGAGCAGTACGGGAGTCCCTGAAGTGAGATCTGTCGCACAGAAATGCAAAAGCGACGCAGAAACGAAAAAGGCCCGTCAGCCGACTGAGCGGGCCTTTTGCATGGGCGCAGGTTTTACATCGACAGAATCAGGCGCCCGGCGAACAGGATCAGAATCACCCCCATGGTGCGTTCGAACCAGTGCCCCATGCGCATAAACAGCAGCCGTACCCGGGCACTGGAAAAGAACAACGCGACGATCACAAACCACAGCGCATTCACAAAACACATCCAGATTCCGTAAAGCGCCTGGATCTTCAGTGGCGTTGTGGCGCTGATGATGGTGGTGAAGATCGCCAGGAAAAACAGTGTGGCTTTCGGGTTGGTCGCATTGGTCAGGAAACCGGTGGTAAATGCCTTCAGCAACGTTTGTTCTACGACCGGTTCGTCAGGCTTGTCGCCTTCCAGTACGGTCTTGGGCTTGCTGCGCAGCAGGCTGACACCGAGGTACAAAATGTAAGCACCACCCACAACCTTGGCCACCGTCAGCAACCAAGGCGTCGTGTGCATCAGCGCGCCGACGCCGAGCAAGGTGTAAAGCACGTGCACGGAAATACCCGCACCGATGCCCAGCGCCGTGCAAATCCCGACCAGTCGACCGAAGCGCACGCTCTGACGGATGGTCACTGCGAAGTCCGGTCCGGGTGCAACCACGGCCAGAAAATGGATAGTTGCCAGCGCCAGAAACTCGCCCAGGTAATTCGAAAGCATCTCAACTCCAGAAAGTAAGGGGTGAAGCATTGCCGCGATAGCCGACAAAGAACGAAAGGCTCAAGCGCGGATCAGCCACACCCGGTGTCACCGAGTGCATGCAGCGCGAATTGAACATGATGAAATCACCCGGTTCGGGAAGAATCTCCAGGGTCGGAGTCCCGAGCAGAGCCGGGTCGATTCCGTAACTGTCGCCACGCATTTCGTCGAACTGGTCCGGGGAGATGTCGTGGTCCCACATCTGCAGTGCACCGCCCTCGGCGGGCATGTTCAGGTAAACATTGCAGGCGAACTGTGCTTCCAGGCTCTTGGCCTGGTAACTGTCCGGGGCGTCCTTGGCGAAAATGTCGTGGTGGGCCAGAAAACAGATCCCGGGTTTCACCACCCGGGACAGCCCGACATACATCTTGCGACCGTAGAGGTTTTCCAGGTGCGCACCCGCCGGCCAGGACTCGTCGAGCATGCAGCGCAGGGTGTCGACGGGGGACGAATAGGGCGCACACCGGTTGCGCAATTCCGCAATGTTGCGGGTGGCGCGTTCGAAATAATCTTCGATCAGCAGCGGCTGGTTTTCCGCTTCATAAAATGCCATGCCGATGCGACCGATGCTCGGCGCATTGATATAGCCTTCGAAGCCGGGGGCGAGGATCTTGTCGCCAATCTGAATCGCCAGCGGCTTGGGCAACAAGCCTTTGACGCGGATGGCGAGGACTTCTTCGTTGGCCAGTTTTTTTATGCACGTCTCATCGAGACGCTCGACGTCAAGCATCATGTCTTAGGTCCATCTATCAGATAGTCAACAGAACCCGCGACCGCAGGTTCCCCCGGCGTCAGGCGATGACAGGAACGGCATCGCCCAAATGCTCAATCCACGCTGTAGTGGACTGACAGCGTTCCCTTCTTCAGTGAAAGGGAAGCGATCGTGACCGTGCCCAAATCCTTCAGGCTGCGTACATGGGTGCCACCGCAGCCGTAGGCGGGGAGTTCACCGAAACCGATTTCCCGGGCGCCTTCACGCATCGACGTCAGGCGCGGCAGATCATGGGTGATCCACTGCTCGATGCCGCGCTGAATCATCTCGGCATCAACCTCTTTTGCCGACTCTGCCGGTTTGAATTGCACACGTCCTTCGCCCGGCCAGTGATGAGCCTTGATCGGCATCCAGCCCATGGCCTGGACGAAGTGGCCGATCAGGTGGCCGGCGGAATGCATGCGTGAATTGAACTGGCGGCGTTGTTCATCGACCCGAATCTGAGTCATGCCCAGTTTTACCGGATGGTCGACGAAATGAATGATCCGGTCCGGATCCTGAACAACCCGCAGTACTTGGCTTTCGCCGATCCAGCCGGTGTCAAAGGGCTGTCCACCGCCCTGAGGGTGAAACAACGTGGCGCGCAGCACTACGGCAAATTCGTTCTCGTGGGGCGTGCAATCCAGGACTTCCACATTGGCCTTGAGGTCATCACTATGGAAAAAGAGGCGAAGCGTCATATTCCATGCCCTTATTAACAATTCTATTTTTTATTATATGAAGCGTGGAATTGCGTGATAATCCGTTCAAACATCAAAGGACTGTTGCGCTGTGAGCATAAATCTTCCACTTCCGCTGCTCGGTGAAATGGCGATCTTCGTCAAGGTTGTCGAGACCGGCAGCTTCTCCGAGGCTGCTCGACAGTTGGGTTCTTCACCCTCGGCAGTCAGTCGCAGCATTTCGCGTCTGGAGAAGGCGCTCGCCACCCGTTTGCTGCAGCGAACCACGCGCAAGTTGCGCTTGAGCGACGGTGGCGAAGAGGTGTTCAAGCGTTGCCAGGAGATGGTCAGCGCAGCCAAGTCGGTGATGGAAATCAGCGGTCAGTTCACCCATGAAGCGGAAGGACTGGTGCGCGTCAGTGTGCCGAAGGCAGTGGGGCGGTTCGTGATTCATCCGCATATGCCGGAATTTCTGCGGCGTTATCCCAAAGTGGATGTGGAGCTGTTGCTTGAGGACCGCCAGGTGGATTTGATCGACGACAACGTTGATCTGGCGATTCGTATTACTGATCGGCCACCCGCTGGACTGGTCGGGCGGCAATTGCTGACCATCGATCATTTGCTCTGTGCAACGCCGCAATACCTGGCCGAACACGGCACACCGACCCACCCTCACGACTTGCTCAACCACAGCTGCATCTATCTGGGCGAAACGCCGAGCGATGCACGCTGGAAATTCAAGAAAGGCAGCAAGGCTGTCACCGTTGGCGTGCGCGGACGTTATGCGGCCAATCACACCGGCGTGCGGTTGGGCGCAGTGTTGCAGCACATCGGAATTGGCAGCCTGCCGTACTTCACCGCACGTTATGCGCTGGAGCAGGGGCTGATCGTGCAGGTGTTGCCGAACTGGACCTTCCTGGCGTCTTACCACGGCGGTGCCTGGTTGCTGCATTCGCCGACCCGTTATCTGCCACCGAAGTTGCGGGTGTTGATCGACTATCTGGTGGAGTGCCTGGAGAAGGAGCCGACCCTGAGCAAGCCGGGCAAGTTGAGTAGTGCGGGCAAGCTCGCAGCGGAGTATGAGTTGCCGGAGAGTGATGGATTGCTCTGAAGCGAAGATCAAAAAAAAGGCCCGCATGTTCAACCATGCGGGCCTTTTGAATTTCTGACCGGGGATCAGTGCTTGCTGTCGTCTTTCGACATCGCCAGCAGCTGTTTTTCCTGGTTCCAGTCGAACGGCTCGTCGTTTTGTTCAGCTTCGAAACGACGTTCTTCCAGCGCCTGATACAAGTCGATTTCATCGTCGGGCATGTAATGCAGGCAGTCACCGGCGAAGTACCACAGCAGGTCGCGCGGGACCAGGTGAACGATTTGCGGGTAGCGGGTAATCACCTGGCACAGAATGTCCTGGCCCAGGTATTGGCTTTCGATCGGGTCGACCGGCAGCAACGCACGCAGTTCGTCGAAGCGCTCCAGGAACAAGGCATGGCTTTCTTCGGGAACCTGTTCGGCCTCACCTACGGCGACCAGGATGCTGCGCAGGTGGTCGAGCAAGACAAGATGATCGGCAACGACATTGGACACGAGATAAGTCCTCAAGAGCAAAACGGGCGCGGGAGTATAAAGCGCCCGCGCCCTTTTTTACATGGTGGAGGACGCAGGATGGATCAGCGGACCTTTCCTTTGCCCAGCGCCAGCTCCTTTTTGTCGAAATCATCGACATCAATCACCTTGCGCCGCGCCGCTTCGGCGTTACGCAGGGTCTGCGCTTCCCCAGGCTGCAACACACCAGCCTCAAGCGCTGCATCGATGACGTGTTCCCCGGCGACCGGTTTGACCTGGCCGCTTTTGAGCGCGATATGAAGCTTTTTGCGCAACGGTTGCGCGGCACTCAGCAGGTTACACGCATGTTGCAGGGCGCCAACCGGGTCATCAGTGGATTGCGGCCGGTAGCAACCGCCGAGCAACTCTTCCAGGGTCGGATCGCCCTTGGCGCGGCCGATCACCGCCGCCACTTCGGCGCCGAGTTTGTCCGATGGCCCTTTGTGACGACGACCGAACGGGAACACGATCACCCGCAACAGGCAACCCAACACCTTGTTCGGGAAGTTGGTCAGCAGTTCATCCAGCGCTCGTTCCGACTGACCCAGGCTTTCTTCCATGGCCCAGGTAAACAGCGGTGCCATGTGTTCCGGTGAATCGAGGTCGTGGTAACGCTTGAGTGCGGCGGAGGCGAGGTACATGTTGCTGAGCACATCCCCAAGACGCGCCGACAGACGTTCGCGTCGTTTCAATTCGCCGCCCAGCAGCATCATGCTCAGGTCAGCGAGCATGGCGAACGCAGCAGCCTGGCGGTTGAGGGCGCGGAAGTAGCCTTGGCTGAGCTTGTCGCCTGGCGCGTGTTCGAAGTGACCGAAACCAAGGTTCAGCACCAGCGTGCTGGCGGCGTTACTCACGGCGAAACCGATGTGCTTGAGCAGCAGGCCATCAAATTCGGTGAGGGCCTGATCCTTGTCTTCACGACCGGCGAGGGCCATTTCCTTAAGTACGAAGGGATGGCAGCGAATCGCACCCTGACCGAAGATCATCAGGTTGCGCGAGAGAATGTTCGCACCTTCCACGGTGATGAAGATCGGCGCGCCATTCCAGCTGCGGCCGAGGTAATTGTTCGGCCCCATGATGATTGCCTTGCCGCCATGAACATCCATGGCGTGGCTGATGCACTCGCGGCCGCGTTCAGTGAGGTGGTACTTGAGAATCGCCGACAGCACCGACGGCTTCTCGCCCAAATCCACCGCATTGGCCGTGAGCATCCGCGCCGCGTCCATCATCCAGGCGTTGCCGCCGATGCGCGCCATCGCTTCCTGAATCCCTTCGAAGGCCGACAGTGGAACATTGAACTGTTCACGGACCTGAGCGTACTGGCCGGTTACCAGACTGGTGAACTTGGCGGCGCCGGTGCCGACCGCTGGCAACGAAATCGAACGCCCGACCGACAGGCAGTTCATCAGCATCATCCAGCCTTTGCCGATCATTTCCTGGCCGCCGATGAGGAACTCCAACGGTACGAATACATCTTTGCCGGAGTTCGGGCCGTTCATGAATGACGCGCCTAACGGCAAGTGACGGCGGCCGATTTCAACACCGGCGGTATCGGTCGGGATCAACGCCAGACTGATCCCCAGGTCTTCCTCCTCACCGAGCAGGTGATCCGGGTCATAGGCCTTGAACGCGAGGCCGAGCAGGGTAGCAACGGGACCTAGTGTGATGTAACGCTTTTCCCAGTTCAGGCGCAGGCCCAAGGTTTCCTTGCCTTCCCATTCACCTTTGCAGATCACCCCGGTGTCGGGCATGGAGCCGGCATCAGAGCCGGCCAGGGGGCCGGTCAGTGCAAAGCACGGGATGTCATCGCCGCGCGCCAGTCGTGGCAGGTAGTGGTTGCGTTGCTCGTCGGTGCCGTAATGCAGCAGCAGTTCGGCCGGGCCGAGGGAATTGGGGACCATCACGGTGGAGGCAAGGTCGCCGCTGCGGGTAGCCAGTTTCATCGCCACCTGGGAGTGGGCATAGGCGGAGAAACCTTTGCCGCCGAACTCCTTGGGAATGATCAGGGCGAAGAAGCCGTTTTCCTTGATGTAGGCCCAGGCTTCGGGAGGCAGGTCCATGGTTTGACCGATCTGCCAGTCGCTGACCATGGCGCAGAGTTCTTCGGTGGGGCCGTCGATAAAGGCCTGTTCCTCTTCGCTCAGCTGCGCTTTTGGATAGGACAGCAGTTTTTTCCAGTCCGGGCGACCGCTGAACAGTTCGCCGTCCCACCACACCGTGCCGGCATCGATTGCATCGCGCTCGGTTTGCGACATCGGCGGCAGGGTTTTCTGGAACCAGCTGAACAGCGGCGCGCTGAAAAATTTGCGGCGCAGGTCGGGCAACAACAATGGCGCAGCCACCGCCGCGATCAACACCCAGAAAATCAGCAACAGCCAGCCTGGCGCGCGGCTGAAAGCGCCCATCGCCACCACGTAAACGGCAACGACGCACAGGGCGGGCAGCGGCGCGACACGACGGTGGGCTAAATAAGCAATCCCGACAACCAGAACCAGTATCCACAACAGCAGCATATTTAATCCTCCGTGAAACCAGGGCAAAACCAACTTTCAGAGCTTAGACGGCATCCGCAAAACAGGGTGGTCAGAGCGATGTGATTGAATTCGTGGGAAACCATGGATGAGTTTTGTAGGCCCGGTGGGCAACAGGCCGCGGAAATCGTTCGTTGGGCGGACGGCAAAGCGTCCATGTTTGGCCGAAACGTCGTTATCTCTGTGCTGAACGTGTCGCTAGACTCGTGGCTTCCCCAGGAGATTGTTCTCATGCACGAGTATCTGAGTCCCGGCCGCTTCATCGATAGTGACCACCCGTCGGTGGTGGAGTTCGCCGAAAAACATCGCGGCAGCTGTCGCGATCCTCTAGAGCAGGCGATCAATCTCTATTACGCCGTGCGCGAAGCCGTGCGTTACAACCCTTACACCTTCAGTCGCGACCCGGGCACCTTGCGCGGCAGTTATGCGTTGGCGGCGGGGGAGAGTTATTGCGTGCCCAAAGCCACGCTGCTGGCAGGTGCAGCCCGGCATTGCGGGATTCCCGCGCGGATCGGTCTGGCGGACGTGCGCAATCATTTGTCGACGCCGCGGTTGCTCGAGTTGCTCAAGAGTGACGTGTTCGCCATGCACGGCTATACGGAGCTTTACCTGAACGACCGCTGGGTCAAAGCCACGCCAGCGTTCAACCAAGGCTTGTGCGAACTGTTCAATGTCGCACCACTGGAATTCGACGGCATCAACGACAGCGTTTTCCATCCGTTCAATCGCGACGGCGAGCAATTGATGGAGTACCTGATCGACCACGGCCAGTTCACCGACGTGCCTGAAACGTTCTTTTTCGAGCACCTTGAGAAGTGCTATCCGCATCTGTTCAGCGACACACTGCCTGCGCTGCTGGGTGACATGCAGAGCGATTTGAGTCGCGCCTGATCCGGCGTATGCTGCCTGCGCATTCATCCATAAAGAGGCGGTCATGCTGAAGATCTGGGGTCGGAAAAACTCGTCGAATGTCAGAAAACCGTTGTGGGCCGCCGAGGAGCTGGGCCTGGCTTATGAAGCCATCGACGCCGGCGGCGCCTTTGGTGTTGTCGATACGCCGGAGTACCGCGCGATGAACCCCAATGGGCGCGTGCCGGTGATTGAAGACGATGGTTTCGTGCTGTGGGAGTCCAACACCATCGTGCGTTACCTGATGGCTCGCCACGCCAACGGTACAGCCTGGTATCCAGAGGATCTGCAGGCCCGGGCCTCTGCCGAAAAGTGGATGGACTGGACCACTTCAAGTTTTGCCGGCCCCTTCCGCACGGTGTTCTGGGGCGTGTTGCGTACGCCGGAAGACAAGCAGGACTGGCCCGCAATCAACGCCGCGATCAAGGAGTGCGATGGCCTGCTGTCCATGGCCGATCAGGCACTGGCGACCCAACCGTACCTGTCCGGCGATGAGATCGGCATGGGCGACATTCCTCTGGGCAGTTTCATTTATGCCTGGTTCGAGATGCCGATCGAGCGCGCGCCGCAGCCTCATCTGCAAGCCTGGTATGCACGTCTGAAACAGCGGCCGGCGTATCAGAAAGCGGTTATGACCGCGTTGACTTAATACTCACTATCGACACACTTGACTGTACTTGTGTGGCGGCGACAAGCACCATTGCGCTCGTGCGCCGCGGTTGTATTAGTTGCCGCCCGCCCTTATTTGTCCCTTTCTTCCCTTCTTGGTGCGTAAATCCGATATGAGTTCCGCTCTGTCCATCCGGCAGCTAACCAAAACCTACGGCAACGGTTTCCAGGCCTTGAGTGGTATCGATCTGGACGTCGCCGAAGGTGACTTTTTCGCCTTGCTCGGCCCTAACGGCGCCGGCAAATCCACGACCATCGGCATTCTCTCGACCCTGGTGAACAAGACCAGCGGCACGGTCAATATCTTCGGTCACGACCTGGACAAGAATCCTGCGCAGCTCAAGCGCTCCATCGGCGTGGTGCCTCAGGAATTCAACTTCAACCAGTTCGAAAAAACCTTCGACATCGTTGTGACCCAGGCCGGTTATTACGGCATCCCGCCGAAAATCGCCAAGGAACGCGCCGAGCAGTACCTGACCCAATTGGGCCTGTGGGACAAGCGCGATACGCCGTCGCGTTCACTGTCCGGCGGCATGAAGCGTCGACTGATGATCGCCCGTGCGCTGGTTCACGAACCGCGCCTGCTGATCCTCGACGAACCGACGGCGGGAGTGGACATCGAACTGCGTCGCTCGATGTGGACGTTCCTCACTGAGCTGAACAAGAAAGGCATCACCATCATCCTCACCACCCACTACCTGGAAGAGGCTGAGCAGTTGTGCCGCAACATCGGCATCATCGACCACGGCACCATCGTCGAGAACACCAGCATGAAACAGTTGCTCGGCCAGCTGCATGTGGAAACGTTCCTGCTCGACCTCAAAAACACTGTGCAAACCGCGCCGCAGTTGCTCGGATACCCGACCAAGCTGCTCGACAGCCACACCCTTGAAGTTCAGGTCGACAAGGCCATGGGCATCACCGCTCTGTTCACCCAATTGGCGCAGCAGAACATCGAAGTGTTGAGCCTGCGTAACAAAACCAATCGCCTCGAGGAGTTGTTCGTGTCCCTGGTGGAGAAAAATCTGTCGAAGGTGGCGGTATGAGTTCCGAGCTGCAACCCAACCTCGTAGCCCTCAACACCATCGTTTACCGAGAGGTCAAACGCTTTACCCGGATCTGGCCGCAGACGCTGCTGCCGCCGGCCATCACCATGGTTCTGTACTTCGTGATCTTCGGCAATCTGATCGGCCGGCAGATTGGTGACATGGGTGGCTTCACCTACATGGAGTACATCGTGCCGGGGCTGATCATGATGTCGGTGATCACCAACTCCTACGGCAACGTGGTCTCGAGTTTCTTCGGCAGCAAGTTCCAGCGTTCCATCGAAGAATTGATGGTGTCGCCGGTGTCGCCGCATACGATTCTGATCGGCTACACCTTGGGCGGCGTGCTGCGCGGCCTGATGGTCGGGGTCATCGTGACAATGCTGTCGCTGTTCTTCACCCAATTGCAGGTGCATCACCTGGGCGTGACCATTCTGGTGGTGGTGCTGACGGCGACGATCTTCTCGCTGCTGGGCTTCATCAACGCCGTGTTTGCGCGCAACTTCGATGACATCTCGATCATCCCGACGTTTGTGCTGACACCGCTGACCTACCTGGGCGGGGTGTTCTACTCGATCTCCTTGCTGCCACCGTTCTGGCAGACCGTGTCCCTGGCCAACCCGGTGCTGCACATGGTCAACGCTTTCCGTTACGGCATTCTTGGCGTTTCGGACATCAGGATCAGCGTAGCGATCACCTTCATGCTGGTGGCGACCGTGGTGTTGTACATCGGTTGCGCACGGTTGCTGGTCAGTGGTCGCGGGATGCGCACGTAATCGCGCACTGCTCAATCAGAAACGGCACCTCAGGGTGCCGTTTTTTTATTCTTGCATCCGTCTTTTCTGGCGCCGCCGCCACTGCCGCCCGACCCACCAACGCCAGTACATCATGGTCAGGCAATAGGCCAGTGCGCCGAGCACCAGCCCCGTCACCACCGAGCCGAGTAAAAATGGCTGCCAAAGTGTCGAGAGTTCGCCGCTGATCCATTCCCAGGTCAGCTCGTCCGGCAAATGGCGGGTGGGGACGTCCATCAGCCAGGCACCGGTCTGGTAAGTGCAGAAGAACACCGCCGGCATGGTGATCGGGTTGGTCAACCAGACCAGGCTGACCGCAATCGGCATGTTGCCGCGCACCATAATGGCGAGAATGGCGGCGACCAGCATCTGCAGCGGAATCGGCAGGAACGCCGCGAACAGACCCACCGCCATGGCCCGTGCGACGGAATGGCGGTTGAGGTGCCAGAGGTTCGGGTCATGCAGCAGGGTCCCGAGAAAGCGTAAGGACTTGTGTTCCCTGATGCTGGTCGGGTCTGGCATGTAACGTTTGAATAAGCGCCGGGGCATAAGGCTTCTCGGTCGGTTAAGGTGGCAAGTATGTCTGGATTCTATGCACCGCCCATTCAGACTTTGTGACAATTAATAACGATGCCTGTGCGATTAGCCGTCTATGCCTAGGAGGGGACTCTCAAGGACGGGCGTATGCGCACAGGGATGATGGCGCTGGCGTTGGGTCTGTTGATCCTGCGTTTTTTACCGGTATTACCGCCGGTCTGGTTATGGATGTTGCTGCCGGTAATCGGTTTGATGTTGCTGCCGTTTCGCAGCTACCCACTGGCATTTCTGCTGTTCGGCTTCAGTTGGGCAGGCGCGAATGCACAGTGGGCGCTGGATGATCGGCTACCGGTGAGCCTCGATGGCGAAACCCGTTGGGTCGAAGGTCGGGTGACGGGATTGCCCCAGAACAATGAGGCCGTCGTGCGTTTCGAGTTGGCGGACGCCCGGTCGCGACACGGCAAGGTGCCGAAACTGCTGCGCCTGGCCTGGTATGACGGGCCGCCGGTCAACAGCGGCGAACAGTGGCGACTGGCGGTCAAGTTGAAGCGTCCTGCGGGGCTGCTCAATCCCCATGCCTTCGATTACGACGCCTGGCTGCTGGCGCAACGCATCGGCGCGACTGGGACGGTCAAGGATGGCTTGCGACTCAAGGAAGCCCAATGGGCCTGGCGCGACAGTATTCGCCAGCGTTTACAGGCCGTGGATGCCCAGGGGCGAACGGGTGCGCTGACGGCGTTGGTGCTGGGGGATGGCGCCGGACTGAGTCGCGAAGACTGGCAGGTGCTGCAAGACACCGGCACCGTCCATCTGTTGGTGATTTCCGGACAACACGTCGGTTTGTTGGCAGGGCTGGTGTATCTGTTGATCGCCGGGCTGGCCCGTTTTGGCCTGTGGCCGAAACGCTTGCCTTGGCTGCCGTGGGCCTGTGGACTGGCGTTCGCGGCCGCTCTCGGTTACGGGCTGCTGGCCGGTTTCGAGGTGCCGGTGCGGCGGGCCTGCGTGATGATCGGCCTGGTGCTGTTGTGGCGCCTGCGATTTCGTCACCTCGGCGCCTGGTGGCCGCTGTTGCTGGCGCTCGACGGTGTTTTGCTGCTGGATCCGCTGGCGAGCCTGCAACCGGGTTTTTGGCTGTCGTTCGCGGCGGTGGCGGTGTTGATCTTCACCTTCGGTGGTCGGCTGGGCCCATGGCGTTGGTGGCAAACGTGGACCCGCGCCCAATGGCTGATCGCGATCGGTCTGTGCCCGTTGCTGTTGGTGCTCGGGTTGCCGATCAGTCTCAGCGGGCCGGTGGCCAATTTGCTCGCGGTGCCATGGATCAGTCTGGTCGTGCTGCCTCCGGCATTGCTGGGGACGTTGTTTTTACCCCTTCCTTACGTGGGCGAAGGGTTGCTGTGGTTGGCAGGAGGTTTGATCGACCTCTTGTTCAAGGGCCTGACGCTGATGGCCGGGTATTTACCCGCGTGGGTGCCGGTGGCTATCCCGTTGTGGGTATGGGCACTGGGAACACTCGGTGCCTTTCTACTATTAATGCCTCGGGGTGTGCCGTTTCGTTCGTTGGGCTGGCCGATGCTGCTGTTGCTGGTTTTTCCGCCCCGGCAGGTCTTGCCAGAAGGCATCGCCGAAATCTGGCAGCTGGATGTTGGCCAGGGTTTGGCCATCCTGGTGCGTACCCGTCATCACACACTGTTGTATGACACCGGACCACGTTTCGGCGATTTCGACCTGGGCGAGCGGGTGGTGCTGCCGGCATTACGCAAACTGGGCGTGGAGGGACTCGATTTGATGCTGATCAGCCATGCCGACGCCGATCACGCGGGCGGCGCCCGGGCCGTTGCCAATGGCCTGCCGGTGAAACGGGTGGTCAGTGGCGATCCCCTGGTGCTGCCGGCCGAGTTGCAGGCAGAAGGCTGCGAGAGCGGCAAGCAATGGGTCTGGGATGATGTGAAGTTCCAGCTCTGGCAATGGTCTTCGGCCCGCGACAGCAATCAAAAATCCTGCGTCCTGCAAATCGAAGCCAACGGTGAACGTATATTACTGACCGGTGATATAGACGCCGCAGCCGAGCGGGCGCTGCTCGACAGTCCACTGGCCGTCACCACCGATTGGTTGCAAGCGCCGCACCACGGCAGTCGCAGTTCATCCTCCATGGCGCTGCTTACCGGGCTGCAACCCAAAGCAGTGCTGATCTCCCGCGGCCAGGGAAATTCATTCGGTCATCCCCATCCTACGATCATGGCGCGCTACCGAAAGCGTGGCATTTCGATCCATGACAGCGCCGAACAGGGTGCCATCCGTCTGCAACTGGGACGCTTCAAGCCGCCATGGACGATGCGTCAAGAACGGCGTTTCTGGCGCTCTACGCAGTAGCCCGGAGTGATTAAAGACCGACTGGATGCGACATCACGGTCTTCGGTGCGCTCACCCCCTATGTTAGAGTGGCGCACTTTTTCGAGGGGACTGTCACTGTGTGGGAATTGGTCAAATCCGGCGGATGGATGATGATACCGATCATTCTGAGTTCCATCGCAGCCATGGCGATCGTCGCCGAACGTCTCTGGACCCTGCGAGCCAGCCGTGTGACCCCGGAGCATTTGCTCGGGCAGGTCTGGGTCTGGATCAAGGACAAACAACTCAATAAAGACAAGCTCAAGGAACTGCGCGCCAACTCGCCGTTGGGCGAGATCCTGGCCGCTGGCCTGGCCAACTCCAGGCATGGTCGCGAGATCATGAAAGAGTGCATTGAAGAAGCCGCCGCACGAGTGATTCACGAGCTCGAACGCTACATCAATGCGCTGGGCACCATCGCCGCCATGGCCCCGTTGCTGGGTCTGTTAGGGACGGTGTTGGGCATGATCGATATCTTCAGCGCATTCATGGGCTCGGGCATGACCACCAACGCCGCCGTGTTGGCCGGTGGTATCTCCAAGGCGCTGATAACCACAGCCGCAGGCCTGATGGTCGGTATCCCGTCGGTGTTCTTCCACCGTTTCCTGCAACGCCGGATCGATGAACTGGTGGTGGGCATGGAGCAGGAAGCGATCAAACTGGTCGAAGTGGTACAGGGCGATCGTGATGTTGACCTGAATGGGGGCAAAGCGTGAAATTCCGTCGCAAGCAACGGGAGAATGTGGACATCAACCTCGCGTCGCTGATCGACGTGGTGTTTATCCTGCTGCTGTTTTTCGTTGTCACCACCACCTTTACCCGTGAAACCCAGTTGCGCGTCGATCTGCCGGAAGCGGTCAGCGGTTCGCCTGCCGAAGACCAACAGGTCAAGCATCTGGACGTTGCCATCAGCGCCGAAGGCGTGTTTTCGGTGAACAACCAATTGTTGTCGAAGAACGATCTGGCCACCCTGATGGACGCGCTGCAGAAAGAATCCAGTGGCGACACCAACCTGCCGCTGTCCATCAGCGCCGACGGCAAGACTCAGCATCAGTCGGTCATCACCGCCATGGACGCCGCCGGTAAACTCGGTTTCAGCCACCTGCGCATGACCACTGTCGAGGCGGCGCCGCCCGCACCCTGATGGCCATGTCCGATCGCTTGCTCGCCGCGTGGTACCAAGGTCATCCGGCCCTGAAGCTGTTGCAGCCGCTGGAGTGGCTGTATCGGCGCGTGGTCATGAACAAGCGCAAGCGTTTTCTGGCGGGCGAGGGCGAGATCTATCAACCGCCGGTGCCGCTGATCGTAGTGGGTAATATCACCGTCGGCGGCACCGGCAAGACGCCGCTTATTCTCTGGATGATCCAGCACTGCCAGCGCAGCGGTTTGCGGGTCGGCGTGGTTAGCCGGGGTTACGGCGCCAAACCGCCGCAACTGCCTTGGCGGGTGGAGGCGGATCAAAGCGCCGAGATCGCAGGCGACGAACCGCTGTTGATCGTCCAGCGTACCGGCGTTCCGTTGATGATCGACCCCGACCGCAGCAGCGCCGTCAAAGCCCTGCTGGCGAGTGAGCCACTGGACCTGATCCTGTCCGACGACGGCATGCAGCATTACCGTCTGGCCCGCGACCTTGAACTGGTGCTGATCGACGCCGCCCGAGGTTTGGGCAACCAGCGCTGCCTGCCCGCCGGGCCGTTGCGCGAACCGGCCGAGCGCCTGCAAAGCGTTGATGCGGTGCTCTACAACGGTGCCGATGCCGATCGCGACGGCGGTTTTGCCTTCCAGCTTCAACCTACCGAATTGATCAATCTGCAAAGCGGCAAACGGCATCCCCTCGACCACTTTCCCGCTGGCCAGGCCCTGCACGCCGTGGCTGGGATCGGCAATCCGCAGCGTTTCTTCACAACCCTCGAAACGCTACACTGGCAGCCAGTGCCGCATGCGTTTGCCGACCACGCCGAATACAGCGTGCAGGCCTTGAATTTCACACCGTCATTGCCGTTGGTGATGACCGAAAAGGACGCGGTGAAGTGCCGTGCCTTCGCCGCTGCCGATTGGTGGTACCTGGCGGTCGATGCTGCGCCATCGCCGGCCTTCGTGGCCTGGTTCGATACGCAGCTGATGCGCCTGTTGCCGGCTCGTCTTTTGCCTTAAATCCGTTTTTATCCAGGGAATGCTCATGGACACCAAATTGCTCGATATCCTCGCTTGCCCGGTCTGCAAAGGCCCGCTCAAGCTCAGTGCCGACAAAACCGAGCTGATCAGCAAGGGCGCTGGCCTGGCTTACCCGATTCGCGACGGCATCCCGGTGATGCTCGAAACCGAAGCCCGCACCCTGACCACCGACGAGCGTCTGGATAAATGACCACAGCCTTTACCGTTGTCATTCCATCGCGTTACGCCTCCACCCGTTTGCCGGGCAAACCGCTGCTGCTGATCGCCGGCAAGCCGATGATCCAGCACGTCTGGGAACAGGCGAGCAAAAGCAGCGCCCAACGGGTGGTAGTCGCCACTGACGATGCGCGCATCGTCGAGGCCTGCAAAGGGTTTGGCGCTGAAGTGGTGCTGACCCGCGAAGATCACAATTCGGGCACCGACCGTTTGGCCGAAGTCGCCGCGAAGCTGGGCCTGGCCCCCGACGCCATTGTGGTCAACGTCCAGGGTGACGAACCGTTGATCCCGCCAAGCGTGATCGATCAGGTTGCCGCCAACCTGGCCGCCCACACCGAAGCGCGCATGGCCACGCTGGCCGAGCCGATCGAAGACGTGGAAACCCTGTTCAATCCCAACGTGGTCAAGGTTGTCAGCGACCTTAATGGCCTGGCGCTGACCTTCAGTCGCGCCACGTTGCCGTGGGCCCGGGACGCGTTCGCCAAAAGCCGCGAGCAATTGCCGGAAGGCGTGCCGTATCGTCGGCATATCGGCATCTATGCCTACCGCGCCGGTTTCCTGCATGACTTCGTCAGCTGGGGCCCGTGCTGGCTGGAAAACACCGAATCCCTGGAACAGCTGCGTGCCTTGTGGCACGGCGTGCGGATTCACGTTGCCGACGCGCTGATCGCACCGCCGACCGGCGTCGATACCGTGGAAGACCTTGAGCGCGTTCGTCGCCTGCTGGAGGCCTGATGCGGGTTTTGTTCGTCTGCCTGGGCAACATCTGCCGTTCGCCCACGGCTGAAGGCGTGTTGCGACACAAACTGCGCGAAGCGGGGCTGGCCGATCAAATCGAAGTGGCCTCCGCTGGCACCGGTGACTGGCACGTCGGCAAAGCCCCGGACAAGCGCAGCCAGGCGGCGGCCAAGCTGCGCGGTTATGACCTGTCCGCTCAGCGCGCCCAGCAAGTGTCCCGCGCCGATTTCGCCACCTACGACCTGATTCTGGCGATGGACCACAGCAACCTGCGCAACCTGAAAGCCTTGCAACCGGCCAAGGGCAAGGCCGAGCTGGATCTGTTCCTGCGTCGCTACCAGTCGGAAATCGATGAAGTGCCGGATCCGTACTACGACGGCGACCAAGGCTTCGAGCAGGTGCTGGACCTGATCGAGCGCGCCAGTGATTTGCTGGTGATCGAATTGAAGGGACGGTTATGAGTTTGCAGGTGCGCGCCCAGGTTTCGCTCAAACCGTTCAACACCTTTGGTGTCGATGTTCAGGCCCGGCTGTTTGCCGAGGCCCACAGCGATGCCGACGTGCGTGAAGCCCTGGCTTATGCGGTGAAACATGACGTGCCGCTGCTGGTGATTGGCGGTGGCAGCAACTTGCTGCTGACGGCCGATATCCAGTCGCTGGTGCTACGCATGGCCACGCGCGGGATTCGCATCCTGAGCGACGACGGCAGCAAAGTCGTGATCGAAGCCGAGGCCGGCGAGCCTTGGCATCCGTTCGTGCAGCACACCCTGGCGCAAGGTTTGTCGGGCCTGGAAAACCTCAGTCTGATTCCCGGCACCGTCGGCGCGGCACCGATGCAGAACATCGGTGCTTATGGCGTGGAGATCAAGGACGTGTTCGCCGGCCTGACCGCGCTGGATCGCCAGACCGGCAACCTGCGGGACTTCACTCTGGAAGAATGCAACTTCGCCTACCGCGACAGCCTGTTCAAGCAGGAACCGGGGCGTTGGTTGATCCTGCGGGTTCGGTTCATCCTGGACCGCGCCGCGCACCTGCATCTGGAATACGGCCCGGTGCGCCAGCGCCTGACCGAGCAAGGTATCGATCACCCGACCGCCACCGATGTCAGCCAGGCGATATGCAGCATCCGCAACGAAAAGCTTCCAGACCCGGCAGTGCTCGGCAATGCCGGCAGCTTCTTCAAGAATCCGTTGGTGCCAGCGGCGCTCGTCGCGCAACTCAAAGGTGAATACCCGGATCTGGTGGCCTACGTGCAACCCGACGGGCAGATGAAACTGGCGGCGGGCTGGCTGATCGAACGGGCCGGCTGGAAAGGTTTCCGTGATGCCGACGCCGGTGTGCATAAATTGCAGGCGTTGGTGCTGGTCAACTACGGCAACGCGACCGGTCTGCAATTGCTGAACCTGGCACAACGCATCCAGAAAGACATTTCAGAACGTTTTCATGTTGACCTGGAAATGGAGCCCAATCGGTATTGAGGCTACGCTTTCAAGACTGATCTCAAAGCCCTGCACACGTTTAACGGTGCAGGGCTTTTTTGTTAATGCTGGGTTAACTTAGCCACCTAACGATGCAAACGTTTGCTCCACCGAAGGCCCGATGCAGGCGCTAACGTCCGCATAAGAGAGCCTCATTAGCCTGAGCCGATCTGCGTGATGCCAACCGCCAACCCCACTGGCGGCAGATTGCTCGACCCCATAACCAATAACTATGCGGGCGTGCCCATGAATACCCTGAAGCTTAACGGTCAAGACTACAAAATGGATGTGCCGGACGAGATGCCGCTGCTGTGGGCTATTCGCGATGTAGCGGGCGGCCATCCAGGCACGAAATTCGGTTGCGGCATGGGGCTGTGCGGTGCCTGTACGATTCATATCGACGGCCAGCCTGCGCGGGCGTGCATCACGCCGATCAGTTCCGTGAACGGGCAGAACGTTACCACCATCGACGAATTGCACAACGACCCGATCGGGCAAGTCGTCCAGCAAGCCTGGCTCGACACTGCCGTGGCCCAGTGCGGTTTCTGCCAGGGCGGGCAGATCATGTCGGCGACAGCGCTGCTCAAGACCAACCCGAACCCCAGCGACGAACAGATCGAAGAGGCGATGGTCGGCAACATTTGCCGCTGCGGCACTTACAACCGCATCAAGACCGCTATCCGCCAGGCATCCACTCACCTGAAGGAAGCCAAGGCATGAGCCAGTTACCGAATGATTTCGCGCTGAGCAACCTCAGTCGCCGCGGTTTCCTCAAAGGCGTTGGCGCCACCAGTGCGTTGGTTTTGGTGGCGAGTTGGGGCTGGCAAGACGCTTTCGCTGCCGAGAAAGAGAAGAAATTCGGCGCCGATGGCATGCCCAACGGCTGGATCGACGATCCCAAGGTGTACGTCAGCATCGCCGCTGACGGCATAGTGACGGTGGTCTGCAACCGCTCGGAAATGGGCCAGGGTGTGCGCACCAGCCTGACGATGGTGGTGGCCGATGAGCTGGAAGCCGATTGGGCGATGATGAAGGTGCAACAGGCGCCGGGCGACGAAGTGCGTTTCGGCAACCAGGACACCGATGGCTCGCGCAGCATGCGTCACTGGTACGAGCCGATGCGTCGCTGCGGTGCTGCCGCGCGGACCATGCTTGAACAAGCCGCTGCAAATCAGTGGAAAGTGCCGGTCAGCGAATGCCATGCGCAACTGCATAAGGTCATCCATAAACCGTCCGGTCGTGAGCTGGGTTACGGCGCCTTGGCCGCCGCTGCCGGTGCGTTGGCAGTGCCGGCGCGTGACAGCCTGCGACTCAAGCAACCGTCGGAATTCCGCTACATCGGCAAGGAAGGCACCAAGGCTATCGATGGTGCCGACATCGTCAATGGCCGCGCTATTTACGGTGCAGACGTACATTTCGACGGCATGCTCTACGCCACCATTGCGCGCCCTGCGGTGTACGGCGGCAAGGTCAAGTCCGTCGACTCCAGCGCCGCGATGAAAGTCCCGGGCGTGATCAAGGTCGTGCAGATCGAAGGTCATCCGCTGCCGTCGGAGTTTCAGCCGTTGGGTGGCGTCGCCGTGGTCGCCAGCAATACCTGGGCGGCGATCAAGGGCCGCGAAGCGCTGAAAATCGAGTGGGACGATGGCCCCAACGCTAGCTACGACTCGATCGCTTACCGCAAGGAAATTGAGGCTGCATCCCTCAAACCCGGCAAAGTGGTGCGCAATACCGGCAACATCGATGAAGACATGGGCAGCGCCGACAGCACCCTGGAAGCGTCCTATTACCTGCCGCACCTCACGCAGGCACCGATGGAACCGATGGTCGCCATCGCCCGCTTCAAGGACGGCGTGTGCGAAGCCTGGGCTCCAAGCCAGGCGCCACAAGTCACCCGCGAACGAATTGGCGAACGCCTCGGTATTCCGTTCGATAACGTCACCTTTAACGTCACCTTGCTGGGCGGCGGTTTCGGTCGTAAATCCAAACCGGACTTCATCATTGAAGCCGCCATCCTCGCCAAGGAATTCCCTGGCAAGGCAGTGCGGGTGCAATGGACCCGTGAGGATGACATCCACTGCTCCTATTTCCACACGGTGTCGGCCGAGTACCTGAAAGCCAGCCTGAACAAGGACGGCCTGCCGTCCGGCTGGTTGCACCGCACCGTGGCGCCAAGCATCACCGCGTTGTTTGCGCCGGGCATGAACCACGAGGCGGCCTTCGAACTGGGCATGGGTTTCACCAACATGGCTTACGCGATCCCCAACGTGCGCCTGGAAAACCCGGAAGCGGCGATTCACACACGCGTCGGCTGGTATCGCTCGGTGTCGAACATTCCTCACGGGTTTGCGATTCAGAGCTTTGTCGATGAACTGGCGCACAAGGCCGGCCAGGATCCGCTCAAGTACCAGATCAAATTGCTTGGCCCTGACCGGCAGATCGATCCGCGCACCTTGAGTGAAGAGTGGAACTACGGCGAATCCCCCGAGCGTTATCCGATCGACACCGCACGGATGCGTACGGTGCTGGAAACCGCCGCCAAAGCTGCCGGTTGGGGCCGCGAGTTGCCCAAGGGCCGAGGCCTGGGGCTGGCGGTGCATTACAGTTTCGTGACCTATGTGGCGGCGGTGATCGAGGTCGAAGTCAAAGACGACGGCACGCTGATCGTGCACAAGGCCGACATCGCGGTGGATTGCGGTCCGCAGATCAACCCCGAGCGGATTCGCGCGCAGTTCGAAGGCGCCTGTGTCATGGGCCTGGGCAACGCGGTGCTGGGGGAAATCAGCTTCAAGGACGGCAAGGTCCAGCAGGACAACTTCCATATGTACGAAGTGGCGCGCATGTCGCTGGCGCCGAAGGAAGTTGCGGTTCATCTGGTCACGCCGCCAGGCAATGTGCCACTGGGCGGTGTCGGTGAACCAGGCGTGCCTCCGATTGCGCCGGCACTGTGCAACGCAATCTTTGCCGCCACCGGCAAGCGCATCCGGGACCTGCCGGTTCGCTATCAGCTGCAAGGTTGGCAGAAGGCGCAAGCCTGATGGACAGCGTCGATCTGAACGTCCTGCGCAGCGTGCTCGAATGGCGCCGCGCCGGTCAGCGGGTGGTGTTGTACAGCGTGGTCCAGACCTGGGGCACCGCGCCGCGAGCACCTGGCGCAATGCTGGCCTTGCGTGAAGATGGCGTGGTGATTGGCTCGGTGTCCGGCGGGTGTGTCGAGGACGATTTGATTGCCCGGCTGCACGACGGTCGTATTCCAGCCGATGGGCCGCCGGTGCAATTGATCACTTACGGCGTCACCCGCGAGGAGGCGGCACGCTTCGGTTTGCCGTGCGGTGGGACCTTGCGCCTGACCGAGGAACGGGTCGGCGACCCGGCTTGGGTCGCCGAGTTGCTGGCGCGCTGCGAGGCGCATGAAATCGTGGCTCGCTCACTCAGTGTCGAGACGGGTGAAGTCATGCTGCAACCGACTGACAAGACGGATGTGCTGACGTTCGATGGCAAGACGTTGCGGGCCATTTACGGCCCGCGTTGGCGGCTGTTGCTGATCGGTGCGGGGCAGTTGTCCCGGTATGTCGCCGAGATGGCGCGGCTGCTGGATTTCGAAGTGCTGATCTGCGATCCGCGCACCGAGTTCGTTTACGGCTGGGAAGAGCAGCACGGGAGATTTGTTTCGGGCATGCCCGATGAAGCGGTGCTCAGCATCCAGACTGACGAGCGTACGGCCATCGTCGCGCTGACCCACGATCCTCGACTCGATGACATGGCGCTGCTCACGGCGCTGGACTCCAAGGCGTTTTATGTCGGTGCGCTGGGTTCGCGGGTCAATAGCCTCAAGCGCCGGGACAATCTGGCTCAGCTAGGCTTGTCACAAGAGGCTATCTCTCGGCTGCACGGCCCGATCGGTTTGCACATTGGCAGCCACACACCGGCGGAAATCGCCTTGTCGCTGCTGGCCGAAATCGTGGCGATCAAAAACGGCGTCGAATTGAAGCAGAAGAAGCTGTTGCAGGAGGTGGTATGAGCGAGCCCATCGGCGTCATCGTGCTGGCAGCGGGGCTGGGCAGTCGGTTTCGACAGGTGGCCGGTGCCGAGAGGGACAAGCTGGTGGCGGATTGCACGGGGCGCGAGGGTGCTGTTCATTCGATGATCGAGCAAGTGCTGGTGAATTTGCCGGCCTCCCTTGAGAAGCGCGTCCTGGTGACCACTGTGGATCGACCGCAAGTGATTCGCATGGCCAAGGCTTATGGCTGCGAGATTGTGCTGACCGAATCGACCGGCATGGGCGACAGCATCGCGGCCGGGGTGGCGGCGTGTCCGCAGCTCGGCGGCTGGCTGATTGTGCTGGGGGATATGCCGTTCATCCTTCCAGCGAGTATTGAACGTGTGGTGGCGGAGATTGCTGATGACGCCGTCAGTGTTCCGGTGCATCAAGGTGAGTTTGGGCACCCGGTGGGATTTGGGCGCAGTTTTGGTCCGGCGTTGATGGCGTTGTCCGGTGATCGAGGGGCCAAGGCGTTGTTTGCGCAGGCGAGGGTGGTCGAGGTGGTCGTGGACGATCCCGGGGTGTTGTGGGATGTGGATGTGCCAGAGAAATTGATCTTCCGGTAGCCTCGACCAGATCCAATGTGGGAGCGGGCTTGCTCGCGAAAGCGGTGGCTCAGCTTGCATCAATGTTGAATGTTAAACCGCTTTCGCGAGCAAGCCCGCTCCCACATTGGATCACCGTGATATTTACGGGCATAAAAAAGCCCCGCCTGGATCACCAGGCGGGGCTTTTTAGTGGCCGATGGAATCAGACGAGAGGTTTAGGCTCGTGTTCTTTTTCCAGGGCTTGCTCGTGTTGCTCTACCGCTTCCTGAACGGAGCGCGGTGCTTCGTCGATCACCGATTCAGCGGGTTCGGCAGCAGCGACTTCAGCAACCGGGGCAGGTGCTGCCTCGACGACTTCAGCGACAACCGGTGCTGGTTCGACAGCCGCCGGAGCAGCAGCGGCAGCCAGTTCGGCTTCCTTCTGCAGACGCTCCTCTTCACGCTTGCGACGACGCACTTCACGCGGATCGTTCGGCGCACGGCCACTTGGCGTCAGGGCGCTGACAGGGGCGGCTTCGACTTCCGGTGCGGCCACTTCGGCAACAACCGGCGCTTCAACCACCGGAGCAGGCTCGGCAGCAGCAACCACTGGCTCGGACACCATGGCCTCGGCTACTGGCGCTTCGGCGGCGGCTGGCTCGGCAACCCAGTTGAACGCGGTTTGCTCTTCGCGAACTTCACGGACAGCTTCGGTCACTGTTTCGCTGGCTGTTTCAACAACCGGTTCTGCGGCAACCACTGGCTCAGCGGCAGCTTCAACGACAGGCTGTGCTTCACGAACCGGGGCTACTTCGATTTCCGGAGCAGCGGTGGCTTCAACCGGAGTCGTTGCTTCAACCACTGGCGCTTCCACTGGAGCAGTTTCCAGGGTGGCGGCAGTCGCGCGTTCGGCTTGCTCGTTAGCCTGTGCTTCGGCTGGAGCGCTGATCACGGTGCTGGCAACGGCTGCGGTAACAGCCAGGCCGGCGGCCAGATCGGCAGCGCTTGGCGCTTCGTTGGTTTCGGTGGCTTCGTTACCTTCGGCGGACTCGGATTCTTCCGAACCTTCGATCACATTACCGTTGGCATCGCGTTGACGCTCGCGACGGTTGCTGCGACGACGCTGGCCACGGGAGCGGCGGCGTGGACGATCGCCTTCGGCGCCTTCCTGACCGTCTTCCTGCAGTTGCTCTTCGTTGGTAACCAGCTCTTCTTCAGCTACTGCGGCAGCGGCTTGCTCGGCACGTGGCTGGCGTTCTTCACGCGGTGGGCGCGGAGCACGTTCTTCACGTGGCTGGCGAGCTGGACGCTCTTCAGCAGTAGCAGTAGCAGTAGCAGCAGCAGCAGCGGCCGGAGCAGCATCCAGAGGCTCGCGCAGTTCACGAACCGGACGCTCTTCACGATCGCCACGTGGCTTGCGATCTTCACGAGGAGCGCGCGGTGCACGTTCTTCACGAGGGGCACGTGGTGCGCGCTCTTCACGTGGAGCACGTTCTTCGCGGGCGACTGCTACTGCCGGAGTTTCTTCGCGGGCTTCGCGTGGCTCACGTGGTGCGCGCTCTTCACGCGGTGCACGTTCCTCACGAGGCTTGCGTTCTTCATCGCGGCGACCGTTACGGTTGCGGCTCTGCTGACGACCGTTGCGACGCTCTTCGTTGCGGGCCGGACGCTCGGTGGTCGCCGGTTTTTCAACCACAACCGGAGCAGCAGGCTCTTCCTTGCTCGCGAACAGGCTGACCAGCGACTTCACCAGGCCTTTGAACAGGCTTGGCTCTGGCGCGGCGGCCGGTGCGGCAACAGGGGCGGCAGCGACGACTTCGGTCGGAACCGGAGCGTTGGCGCGGGCCGGAGCAGTCTTGACCGCGGCTTCCTGGCGAACCAGGGTGCGGGTCGCAGCGGCAGGCTGAACTTCTTCGACTTCGGCAGCGGCAGCAGCGATTTCGTAGCTGGACTGGCCTACTGCGGCTTCCGGGCTGTCATCGCGCAAACGCTGCACTTCGAAGTGCGGCGTTTCGAGGTGATCGTTCGGCAGAATGACGATGCGGGCACGGGTGCGCAGTTCGATCTTGGTGATCGAGTTGCGTTTTTCGTTGAGCAGGAACGCGGCGACCGGGATCGGCACTTGGGCGCGAACTTCGGCAGTGCGGTCTTTCAGGGCTTCTTCTTCGATCAGACGCAGAATCGCCAGCGACAGCGATTCAACGTCACGGATGATGCCGGTGCCGTTGCAACGCGGGCAAACGATGCCGCTGCTTTCGCCCAGCGATGGACGCAGGCGCTGACGGGACATTTCCAGCAGGCCGAAACGCGAGATGCGACCGACTTGCACGCGAGCGCGGTCGGCTTCCAGGCATTCGCGGACTTTCTCTTCCACGGCGCGCTGGTTCTTGGCAGGGGTCATGTCGATGAAGTCGATGACGATCAGGCCGCCGATGTCGCGCAGGCGCAACTGACGGGCGATTTCTTCGGCGGCTTCAAGGTTGGTCTGCAGAGCGGTTTCTTCGATGTCGCTGCCTTTGGTGGCGCGCGCCGAGTTGATGTCGATGGACACCAGGGCTTCGGTCGGATCGATAACGATGGAGCCGCCGGAAGGCAGTTCAACGACGCGCTGGAAAGCGGTCTCGATCTGGCTTTCGATCTGGAAACGGTTGAACAGCGGAACGCTGTCTTCGTACAGCTTGATCTTGCTGGCGTACTGCGGCATCACCTGGCGGATGAAGGTCAGGGCTTCGTCCTGGGCTTCAACGCTGTCGATCAGCACTTCGCCGATGTCCTGGCGCAGGTAATCGCGGATGGCGCGGATGATCACGTTGCTTTCCTGGTAGATCAGGAACGGCGCGGAGCGATCCAGCGAGGCTTCTTTGATAGCGGTCCAGAGTTGCAGCAGGTAGTCGAGGTCCCACTGCATTTCTTCGCTGCTGCGGCCCAGGCCTGCAGTGCGAACGATCAGACCCATGTCGGCTGGGGCAACCAGGCCGTTCAGGGCTTCACGCAGTTCGTTGCGCTCTTCACCTTCGATGCGACGGGAAATACCGCCGGCACGCGGGTTGTTCGGCATCAGAACCAGGTAACGACCGGCCAGGCTGATGAAGGTGGTCAGGGCTGCGCCCTTGTTGCCACGTTCTTCTTTTTCGACCTGAACGATGACTTCCTGGCCTTCGCTCAGGACGTCCTTGATGTTGACGCGGCCTTCGGGGGCTTTCTTGAAGTATTCGCGGGAGATTTCTTTGAGGGGCAGGAAGCCGTGGCGCTCAGAGCCGAAATCGACAAAGGCAGCCTCAAGGCTTGGTTCGATGCGAGTAATCCGGCCTTTATAGATGTTGGCCTTTTTCTGCTCGCGTGCACCGGATTCGATGTCCAGGTCGTAGAGGCGCTGGCCATCTACCAGTGCAACACGCAACTCTTCGGGTTGAGTTGCGTTAATCAGCATTCTTTTCATGTAGTACCGTCGGTTTCCGGGCTGCCGGAAACGGCGTTCGGCACACACGACTTCTCATGGTCGGTGTCAGGTGCGTCAGGAGTGGTTGGACACTCCAGTGTCTAGCGAACCCCGACCAATTGGGCCGGCGTCGCGACGTACGCGTCCTGCTTGCTGTGGCTACTTAAGCACTCAGTCAGGAGGAGGAATCAACCAGCGGCTGTGGACGAGATGAAGCGTCTTGATAAAGCCTATTGCTACACAGTCCAGCGGTTGTGCATCTCCACCCTACACGTATCCCTGATAATTCGGGTGCTGCCGCGCGCAGAATCCGCAGCGGGTTGGCATTTACCGTGAGCTCCGAAAGGGGAGGTCACGCATCATGGCTAATTTAGGCGTTGTTTCCGAAGCGTTCGCTCGGGGTTGCTCGTAGCTGACTGCACTTTGTGAACTGGCCGTGAATATTTGCTCGCAAGGCGAGTGAAAACTCTGCTTTGCGGCATGCTTCAGGCCTCATGTCACCTGCGCTCGTTACAACTGCAAACTCTACCGTTTCGTAGCGAAAGCGCCGTAGGACGGCCTCTCGTCCTCGTGAATTGCGTTGGTCAGGGCCGGTTTTTGACCGTTAGTCCGCTGTCCAGGCCACTTTTGGCGGCGTTCGCGACTATAGCAGCAATGATTAAGTGCTTCAATTCCATAAAAAATTGTTATCATCCGCGCCATGACGACTACTGCCCCTTCGACCCCAGCCGTACAACTGCTGGAGGTCTCGCCGGAATATGCCGGCCAACGTATTGATAACTTCCTTCTCGCTCGGCTCAAAGGCGTGCCCAAGACCTTGATTTACCGCATTTTGCGCAAAGGCGAAGTGCGAGTGAACAAAGGTCGGATCAAGCCCGAATACAAGCTGCAGGCGGGTGATATCGTGCGCGTGCCGCCGGTTCGCGTGCCCGAGCGCGACGAGCCGGTGCCGCTGGCCCAAGGCTTGCTGCAGCGCCTCGAAGCCTCGATTGTCTTCGAAGACAAGGCATTGATCGTGATCAACAAGCCTTGCGGCATCGCGGTTCATGGCGGCAGCGGCCTGACTTACGGGGTGATCGAAGCCTTTCGTCAGTTGCGTCCCGATTGCAAGGAGCTCGAACTGGTTCACCGTCTCGACCGTGACACCTCCGGCCTGCTGATGATCGCCAAGAAGCGCAGCATGCTGCGCCACTTGCACACGGCATTGCGCGGCGATGGCGTCGATAAGCGCTACATGGCGCTGGTTCGCGGCAACTGGGCGGCCTCGATCAAGCAAGTCCGGGCGTCGCTCGGCAAGAGCAACCTGCGCTCCGGCGAGCGTATGGTCGAGGTCGACGAGGAGGAGGGCAAGGAGTCCGTGACCGTGTTCAAGGTCCTGCGTCGTTTTGGCGACTTTGCCACCCTGATCGAAGCCAAACCGATTACCGGCCGGACTCACCAGATCCGCGTCCATACCCTCCATGCCGGGCATTGCATTGCCGGTGACACCAAGTACGGCGATGAAGCCTTCAGCAAAGAGATTCGTGACTTGGGCGGAAAGCGCCTGTTCCTGCACGCCTACATGCTGACCGTGCCGCTGCCGGATGGTGGTGAGCTGAAGTTGCAGGCGCCGGTCGACGAGATGTGGGCCAAAACCGTGGAGCGCCTGAGTGCACCCATCTGATTACAAGCTGCTGATTTTCGATTGGGACGGCACTCTCGCCGACTCCATTGGTCGGATTGTCGAGTCGATGCATGTCGCGTCCGAGCGATCCGGATTTCAGTTGCGCGATGATTTTGCTGTCAAAGGCATCATCGGTCTGGGTCTGCCGGAAGCGATTCGCACGTTGTATCCGGAAATCGGCGACGACGAATTGGTAGCCTTCCGTCAGCACTATGCTGATCACTACATCGCCTCGGAAGCTGTGCCTTCGCCGTTGTTCGAAGGTGTGGTCGAGTCGATGGAAGCGTTTCGCGCCGAGGGTTATCACTTGGCGGTCGCGACCGGCAAGGCCCGTCGCGGGCTGGATCGGGTGCTGAAGTCTCACGGCTGGGAAGATTATTTCGACATCACCCGCGCGGCCGACGAAACCGCCAGCAAACCCCATCCGCTGATGCTCGAGCAGATCCTCGCTCACTGCGAGGTTCGCCCGGAGCAGGCGCTGATGGTGGGCGATTCGTCCTTTGACTTGCAGATGGCGTGCAACGCCGGCATGGATTCGGTGGCCGTCAGCTATGGCGCGCAATCGATCGAAGCGTTGAAGTTGTTCGAGCCGGCGCTGGCCATTGATCGTTTTTCAGAATTGCATGCCTGGCTGAGTCAGCGGGCTTAATAGGTTTTTGCTGGGGTACATGTCATGACCGACGAATGGAAAGCGCCCGCCAAGGCGAGCGCAGAGAGCGGTGACGAGAAAAGCTGGAAGCTGCTGGAAAAGACCCTGCTGGCTGGCGTGCAGGAGCAGCGCCGGTCCCGTCGCTGGGGGATTTTCTTCAAGCTGCTGACCTTTGTGTACCTGTTTGGCGCGTTGATCCTGTTCACGCCGCTGATGGACATGGAAAAAGCTGCCACCCGCAGTGGCAGCTACACCGCGCTGATCGACGTGACCGGCATGATTGCTGACAAAGAGCCTGCCAGCGCTGACAACATCGTCGGCAGCCTGCGTGCAGCGTTCGAGGACGAGAAGGTCAAAGGTGTCATCCTGCGAATCAACAGTCCGGGCGGCAGTCCGGTGCAGTCGGGCTACGTCTATGACGAGATCCGCCGTTTGCGCGGCTTGCATCCGGACACCAAGCTTTATGCGGTGATCTCGGATTTGGGTGCTTCCGGTGCTTACTACATCGCCAGTGCGGCGGATCAGATCTACGCCGACAAGGCGAGCCTGGTGGGCTCCATTGGTGTGACGGCGGCCGGTTATGGCTTTGTCGGGACGATGGAGAAGCTGGGTGTCGAGCGTCGCACTTACACCTCCGGCGAGCACAAATCGTTCCTCGATCCGTTCCAGCCGCAGAAGCCTGAAGAAACTCAGTTCTGGCAGGGTGTGCTCGATACCACTCATCAGCAGTTCATCAGCAGCGTCAAGAAGGGACGTGGCGACCGTCTCAAGGACAAGGAGCATCCGGAGCTGTTCTCCGGGTTGGTCTGGTCTGGCGAGCAGGCACTGCCGCTGGGCCTGATCGATGGTCTGGGAAATGCCAGTTCGGTGGCGCGTGACGTGATCGGCGAGAAAGAGCTGGTGGATTTCACCGTTCAGGAATCGCCGTTCGATCGCTTCTCGAAAAAACTCGGTGCCAGCGTGGCTGAGCATCTGGCGATGTGGATGGGCTTCCAGGGGCCTTCGTTGCGCTGATTCTCCTGGTTGCATCAGAAACCGGCCTTCGTGGCCGGTTTTTTGTCTTTAGGGGATTTGCACGCCTTCGGTCAGCAACATGTCCACCAGGCGAATCAATGGCAGGCCGATCAGGCTGGTGGCGTCAGGGCCTTCGGTGCTTTGAAACAGGCTCACCCCTAAACCTTCGGCCTTGAAGCTGCCAGCGCAGTCATAGGGCTGTTCGGCGCGCAGGTAGCGTTCGATGCGCGCCTGATCGAGCGAGCGCATGTGTACGGTAAACGGCACGCAGTCGACCTGGCATTCACCAGTCTGGCTGTTGAGCAGTGCCAGGCCGGTGAGGAAGGTCACGCTGGCACCGCTCGAAGCCAACAATTGCTCGCGGGCCTTTTCGAAGGTGTGCGGTTTGCCGATGATCCGCTCGCCAAGCACCGCGACCTGATCGGAGCCGATGATCAGATGAGCGGGATGACCGCCGGCCAGCGCACGTGCTTTTTCCTCGGCGAGGCGCTTGACCAGCTCGATGGCGGACTCGCCCGGACGATGGTTTTCGTCGATATCCGGCGAGCTGCAGGTAAACGGCAGCTGCAAGCGGGCCAGCAATTCCCGGCGATAAACCGAGCTTGAAGCGAGTAATAAAGGCAGCATGCGCATCTCCAGAAGACAGGCGCGAATTCTAGCGGAGGCTTGCAAGTGACGGACAGGGCTGAATTTCCTTTGACATGGCTGGGGGCATCCCTATAATGCTGCGCCTATGTTGAATGACCCGATTCCACCTCACGTTGACCCGCGCAAATTGGCTGATCGTGGCACCACCCTTCAAGGTGAACTGCTGCTGGCCGATTTGGAGAGACTCTGCGACCCGCTTTCCGACACTGTCGGTACGGTGCAGGCTAAATTCGTTTTTGAACGAGATGAACGTAAGTCTGTGGTAATCCACAGCTTTATCGACACCGAGGTCAAAATGGTTTGCCAGCGTTGTCTTGAGCTGGTCACCCTGCCGATCCATAGCGAATGCAGTTATGCTGTGGTGAAGGAGGGTGCGAATACCCAGTCGTTGCCGAAAGGTTATGACGTGCTGGAACTGGGCGAAGATCCTTTGGATCTGCAGTCACTGATCGAGGAGGAGCTTCTGCTCGCCTTGCCCATTGTGCCTGCTCATCATCCGGAAGAATGCCAGCAGCCGGCGGGTCTCGATGAGCCCGAACCGAGCGAGGACGAGGTAACGCGGTCCAACCCGTTCAGTGTATTGGCGCAGTTAAAGCGTGACCCAAACGTTTAGGAGTTAATCAATTATGGCTGTTCAGCAGAACAAAAAATCCCGCTCTGCCCGTGACATGCGTCGTTCGCACGACGCCCTGACGGCAAGCACTCTGTCTGTAGAAAAAACCACTGGTGAAATTCACCTGCGTCACCACGTATCGCCAGAAGGCGTATACCGTGGCCGTAAAGTGATCGACAAGGGCGCTGACGAGTAATCACTTGTCTGCTCAAGTCATCGCGATTGACGCAATGGGCGGGGACTTCGGTCCCCGCAGCATTGTTCAGGCCAGCCTTGCTTGTCTGTCTGCTACGCCCTCGCTGCACCTGACCCTCGTCGGTCAACCCTCCCTTCTTGAAGAATTGCTCTCTGGCCAATCGGCTGCGGATCGCTCGCGCCTATCGATTGCTCCGGCGTCCGAAGTCATCACCATGGACGAAAAGCCTGCACAGGCCCTGCGCGGCAAGCCCGACTCGTCGATGCGCGTGGCGCTGGAATTGCTGCGCGATGGCAAGGTCCAGGCCTGTGTCAGTGCCGGCAATACCGGTGCGCTGATGGCGTTGTCGCGGTTTGTGCTCAAGACCTTGCCGGGTATTGATCGGCCGGCGATGGTGGCGGCGATTCCGACACAGAAGGGTTATTGCCAGTTGCTCGACCTGGGCGCCAATGTCGATTGCAGTGCCGAGCACTTGTTGCAGTTCGCCGTGATGGGGTCGGTGGCGGCGGAAACCCTGGGCATCGTTCGTCCGCGAGTGGCGCTGCTGAACATCGGTACTGAAGACATCAAGGGCAATCAGCAGGTCAAGCTGGCGGCCACCTTGTTGCAGAGTGCTCGCGGCATCAATTACATCGGTTTTGTCGAAGGTGACGGTGTGTACCGTGGCGAGGCGGATGTGGTGGTATGTGACGGTTTTGTCGGCAATATCCTGCTCAAATCCAGTGAAGGCCTGGCGACCATGATTGCCGGGCGCATCGAGGCCTTGTTCAAGAAAAACCTTGCGTCGAAAGTGGTCGGTGCTTTGGCATTGCCACTGATGAAGCGCTTGCAAGCCGATCTGGCGCCCGCGCGGCATAACGGTGCAAGCTTCCTCGGGTTGCAGGGGATTGTGGTGAAAAGCCATGGTTCGGCGGGGGTTCAGGGCTTCCAGAGTGCGATTCAGCGCGCCTTGATCGAGATCCAGGAAAACCTGCCGGAACGCATTCACGGTCGCCTGGAGGATTTGTTGCTTTAGGCGTTTTCGTCGGACAATGCTTAAATGTGACCGCTCAGTTCAATTTGCCATCCAACTGTCAGTTTCTTGCGTCCCCCAAGCGGGACGTCAATTCTCCGACGACAAGATCATTAGGGGCTTGTTACATGTCTGCTTCCCTCGCATTCGTCTTTCCGGGACAGGGTTCGCAGTCCCTCGGCATGCTGGCCGAGTTGGGCGCGCAACATCCGGTTGTCCTCGAAACATTCAAAGAAGCTTCCGATGCTTTGGGTTACGACCTGTGGGCACTGATCCAGCAAGGGCCGGAAGAGCAACTCAACCAAACCGATAAAACCCAACCGGCCATTCTGACCGCCTCGATTGCCTTGTGGCGTCTGTGGCTGGCTGAAGGCGGCGCGCGTCCGGCGTATGTTGCCGGGCACAGCCTGGGCGAATACAGCGCTCTGGTTGCCGCGGGCAGCCTGAGCCTGGGTGATGCGGTGAAGCTGGTTGAACGCCGTGGTCAGTTGATGCAGGAAGCCGTTCCGGCCGGGCAAGGTGGCATGGCCGCCATTCTCGGTCTGGACGATGCTGATGTGCTGGCAGCCTGTGCCGAAGCGGCGCAAGGCGAGGTGGTCAGTGCGGTCAACTTCAACTCCCCTGGCCAAGTGGTCATCGCCGGTGCCAAGGCAGCGGTCGAGCGCGCCATCGAAGGCTGCAAGGCCCGTGGTGCCAAGCGCGCCATGCCATTGCCGGTCAGCGTGCCGTCCCATTGCGAGCTGATGCGTCCGGCGGCCGAGCGTTTCGCCGAGTCGATCGCAGCGATCGACTGGAAGGCGCCGCAGATTCCAGTGGTTCAGAACGTCAGCGCCACTGTGCCGGCCGATCTGGAAACCCTCAAGCGCGATCTGCTTGAGCAGCTTTACAAGCCTGTGCGCTGGGTCGAATCGGTTCAGGCGCTGGCCGCCAAAGGTGCTACCCAGTTGGTCGAATGCGGCCCTGGCAAAGTGCTGGCTGGCCTGAACAAGCGTTGCGCCGAAGGCGTGTCGACATCCAACCTCAATACCCCCGACGCCTTCGCTGCCGCTCGCGCAGCGTTGGCTTGAATCAGGAGAAGCCTGCATGAGTCTGCAAGGTAAAGTTGCACTGGTCACTGGCGCGAGCCGCGGTATCGGCCAGGCTATCGCCCTGGAACTGGGTCGTCAGGGTGCTATCGTAATTGGCACCGCGACATCTGCCTCAGGTGCCGAGCGCATTGCCGCTACCCTGAAGGAAAACGATATTCAAGGCACTGGCCTGGAACTCAATGTCACCAGCGACGAATCCGTTGCTGCAGTACTGGCAAGCATTACATCGCAGTTCGGTGCGCCGGCGATCCTGGTCAACAATGCCGGTATCACCCGCGATAATCTGATGATGCGCATGAAAAATGACGAATGGCATGACGTCGTCGATACCAACCTGAACAGTCTGTTCCGCCTGTCCAAGGGCGTTTTGCGCGGTATGACCAAAGCCCGTTGGGGACGAATTATCAGTATTGGCTCGGTTGTGGGTGCCATGGGCAACGCAGGCCAAGTAAACTACGCAGCCGCCAAGGCCGGTCTGGAAGGTTTCAGCCGTTCACTGGCGCGTGAAGTCGGTTCGCGTTCGATTACGGTAAACTCGGTGGCCCCTGGGTTCATCGACACCGATATGACCCGCGAACTGCCCGAGGCACAGCGTGAAGCCTTGCAGACGCAGATTCCGCTGGGCCGTCTGGGGCAAGCTCAAGAGATCGCGTCTGTGGTCGCTTTTCTTGCGTCCGACGGTGCGGCTTACGTTACTGGGGCTACAATCCCGGTGAACGGCGGGATGTACATGAGTTAAATGTGACGGATCGCTTCAAAAAAATGTCATACGAGCTGTCTAAAATCCGTTATAAAGCTGCAATCTATTTATAGGCAGAGGGTCGTCGGGTTTGAGGAGTGAAGCTTTCAGTTGAAAAACTGAAAAGTCTTTCTATACACTTACCCACTGGCCAGCTGCCTGAATTTGTCCATTAGGAGTGAAAACAAGGTATGAGCACCATCGAAGAGCGCGTCAAGAAAATCGTTGCTGAGCAACTGGGCGTTAAAGAAGAAGAAGTGGTCAACACTGCTTCCTTCGTTGAAGACCTGGGTGCCGACTCCCTTGACACCGTTGAGCTGGTGATGGCTCTGGAAGAGGAATTCGAGACCGAAATCCCTGACGAAGAAGCTGAGAAGATCACTACTGTACAAGCCGCAATCGATTACGTTACTAACCACCAGGCTTAATAGCTTGTAATCGTTGCTTGCTGTCATGGAAAAACCGCACTGCCATCACGGCGTGCGGTTTTTTCTTTAGGCCTGATGCAAAGTCGTCATTTGAAAAAGGAGAGTGCTGTGTCGCGTAGACGCGTCGTAGTCACCGGTATGGGTATGTTGTCGCCACTGGGCACGGATGTGCCGAGCAGTTGGCAGGGCATTCTGGCTGGCCGCAGTGGCATTGGTCTGATCGAACACACCGACCTTTCTGCCTATTCCACCCGTTTTGGCGGCTCGGTAAAGGGCTTCAATGTCGAGGAATACCTGTCGGTCAAGGAAGCTCGCAAGCTCGACCTGTTCATTCAATACGGTCTGGCCGCAGGTTTTCAGGCAGTTCGTAACTCTGGTCTGGAAGTCACCGACGCCAACCGTGAGCGCATTGGCGTGGCCATGGGTTCGGGTATTGGCGGACTGACCAATATCGAAGAAACCAGTCGCACACTGCATGATTCCGGCCCACGACGGATTTCTCCGTTTTTCGTGCCTGGCTCGATCATCAATATGATTTCCGGTTTCCTGTCCATCCATCTGGGCGCACAGGGACCTAACTACGCCATCGCCACCGCGTGTACCACCGGTACGCACTGCATCGGCATGGCGGCACGCAACATCATGTACGACGAAGCCGACGTGATGATTGCCGGCGGCGCTGAAATGGCGGCTTGCGGTCTGGGCATGGGCGGCTTCGGTGCCTCCCGCGCACTGTCGACCCGCAACGACGAACCGACCCGCGCCAGCCGTCCATGGGACAAGGGCCGTGATGGCTTCGTGCTGTCCGACGGCGCCGGCGCTCTGGTTCTGGAAGAGCTGGAGCACGCCAAGGCTCGTGGTGCGACGATCTACGCCGAGCTGATCGGCTTTGGCACCAGTGGCGATGCCTACCACATGACGTCGCCACCGGCTGATGGTGCAGGGGCTGCACGTTGCATCACCAATGCGCTGCGCGATGCCAAGATCAATGGCGATCAGGTTCAGTACATCAACGCCCACGGCACCTCGACGTCGGCCGGCGACCTTGCCGAAGCCCGTGCGATCAAGTCGGTATTCGGCGATCACGCTTACAAGCTGGCGGTCAGTTCGACCAAGTCCATGACCGGTCACCTGCTGGGTGCGGCGGGCGCGGTCGAGGCGATCTTCAGTGTGCTGGCGATCAACAGTCAGGTAGCACCGCCGACCATCAACCTTGATGAGCCGGACGAAGGTTGCGACCTCGATTTCGTACCGCATACCGCGCGCAATATGGATATCGATGTGGTGTTGTCCAACTCCTTCGGGTTTGGCGGCACCAACGGCTCGCTGGTGTTCCGCCGGTTCGCTGACTGATGGACAGCTGGGTCGACGGTCAGCCGGCTGACGCTTTGTCGCTGAAGGATCGCGGCCTGGCTTACGGTGATGGTCTGTTCGAGACCATTGCCGTGCGCAACGGCGCTCCGGTGCTGCTGGATCGGCATCTGGTGCGTTTGGTCAAAGGTTGCCAGCGGTTGGCAATTAATCTCGATCATGCGGCTGTGTGCACAGAGTTACTGACCTATGCCCAAGCGTTGGGCGAAGGTGTGCTCAAGCTCATTGTCACGCGTGGCGAAAGCGCGCGTGGTTATGCGCCCGATCCTTCGGCTCAGGCGCGCCGCATCATGTTGGGCAACCCACCCGCGGTTTATCCTGCTGCCCTTGCGGAGCAGGGTGTTCGCCTGTTCCCCTGTGCAACGCGGCTTTCCAAACAGCCTCTGCTCGCCGGACTCAAACACCTGAACCGTCTTGAGCAGGTTATCGCCCGTTCTGAATGGCAAGATACCGATCATGCCGAAGGCTTGATGCTCGATCAGGCCGGGCGCGTCATTGAAGGCGTGTTCAGCAATCTGTTCCTGATCCGCGATGGCGTGCTGATCACGGCTGATTTGAAGCGCTGCGGCGTGGCCGGCGTGATGCGTGCCGAATTATTGTTTCAAGCCGAGTCGTTGGGGATTCCCACGCAAATCACCGATATCACCCTCGATCAGCTGCAATGGGCTGATGAAGTCTTTGTCTGCAACAGCGTGTATGGCGTTTGGCCGGTGCGCGCCTATGCCGCACTGAGCTGGCCGGTTGGTCCGCTCACCCGTAAACTCCAAACCATTGCCCGCGCGCTACTGGATGCTTGATACGTGAGACGTAAATTCTTGCTGCTGCTGGAAACCGGATTGGTTCTGGCAGGGCTGTGTCTGGGCACTTGCGCCTGGAAAATCCATTCGGCGCTGGAACAGCCGCTGAACATCACTCAGGAAGAGCTGCTGGAAGTGCCCAAAGGCACGACACCGACCCGCACCTTCTATCGACTCGAAGCCGATGGCGTCATCAAGGATGCTTTCTGGCTGCGGGTGTATTGGCGCTTCAATCTCGCCAAACAACCGTTGCACAAGGGCGAATACCGCATGCAGCCCGGCATGACCGTCGAAGGGCTGATTGACCTGTGGAAACGCGGGGAAATGGTTCAGTACAGCCTGACCCTGGTCGAGGGCTGGAATTTCCATCAGGTCCGCGCTGCTCTGGCCAAGGATGAAAAACTCGAAAAGACCCTCGACGGTTTGAGTGATAGCGAGGTGATGGACAAACTCGGCCACACCGGAATTTTTCCGGAAGGGCGATTCTTCCCTGACACCTATCGCTTCGTGCGCGGCATGACCGATGTCGAGCTGCTGAAAAAAGCCTACGACCGCCTCGACGAAGTCCTGGCCAAGGAGTGGAGCCAGCGCGCCGCTGACGTGCCGTACACCGAACCCTATCAAGCGCTGATCATGGCCTCGTTGGTTGAGAAGGAAACCGGCGTGCCGCAGGAGCGCGGGCAAATCGCTGGCGTGTTTGTACGGCGCATGGAAATGGGCATGTTGTTGCAGACTGATCCGACCGTGATCTACGGCCTCGGTGATCGTTACAACGGCAAATTGACTCGCGCCCACCTCAAGGAAGCGACGCCGTACAACACCTACATGATTTCGGGACTGCCGCCGACCCCGATCGCCATGGTCGGCCGTGAAGCGATTCATGCAGCGCTGAATCCGGTGGCGGGCAATAGCCTCTATTTCGTTGCTCGTGGTGATGGCAGCCACGTGTTCTCCGATGATCTGGACGCGCACAATAACGCTGTGCGTGAGTTCCAGATCAAGCGCCGTGCCGACTACCGCTCCAGCCCGGCGCCGGCTACGGCACCAGAGGCGACGGATCAGCAGGCACCGATTCCGGCTGCTTCGCCCGACACAGCCTCCGAGGCTTTGCCGCAAGTGTCGCCGCAGGATCCGGTGCAGGAATCGTCGCCGGTGCAGCCTCAAGAGACCCCGCCGGCGCCTGCTCCAGAACCCGCTCAAGAACCCGCAGCCGCACCCGTGCCCGAACCGGATGCAACCGCGCCGCAAAGCCTGCAATGACTCTGACTAAGGACTGCCTGTGACTGGCTTGTTTATTACCCTGGAAGGCCCGGAAGGGGCCGGCAAGAGCACCAATCGCGAATACCTGGCCGAGCGCCTGCGCGCCGCGGGTATCGAGGTCGTGCTGACTCGCGAACCAGGCGGCACGCCGTTGGCCGAGCGGATCCGCGAAGTGCTGCTGGCGCCGGTTGACGAAGTCATGAACCCCGACACCGAGTTGCTGTTGGTGTTCGCCGCGCGTGCCCAGCATCTGGCCGAGGTGATTCGTCCGGCGCTGGCCCGCGGTGCGGTGGTCCTGTGTGATCGCTTTACCGATTCGACCTACGCCTATCAGGGTGGCGGTCGTGGCCTGTCGCTGGAGCGCATCGCGACCCTGGAAGCCTTCGTCCAGGGCGATCTGCGCCCGGACCTGACGTTGATATTCGATCTGCCGGTCGAAGTGGGCCTGGCCCGCGCCAGTGCTCGTGGTCGTCTTGATCGTTTCGAACTCGAAGGCCGAACCTTTTTTGATGCGGTGCGCAGTGCTTTCCTCAAGCGTGCTGAAGCGGATCCTGCGCGTTATGTTCTGGTCGATGCCGCCCAGCCGCTGGCGCAGGTTCAGCAGGCACTGGATGCCTTGCTGCCGCGCCTGCTGGAGTTGACCCGTGGCTGAAGCCTATCCGTGGCAGGACAGTCTCTGGCAGCATTTGGCCGGTCGCAAGCAACATGCCCACGCCTATCTGCTGCATGGCCCGGCCGGAATCGGCAAGCGTGCATTGGCCGAGCGCTTGATGGCCAGTTTGCTGTGCCAGCGTCCGAGCGCTGCCCACGATGCTTGCGGCGAATGTAAATCCTGTCTGTTGCTCAAGGCCGGCAGTCACCCTGACAACTACATCCTGGAACCGGAAGAAGCCGATAAGGCGATCAAGGTCGATCAGGTTCGTGATCTGGTCAGCTTCGTGGTTCAGACCGCTCAGATGGGCGGTCGCAAAGTGGTGCTGATCGAGCCGGCCGAGTCGATGAACATCAACGCCGCCAACGCTTTGCTCAAAAGTCTTGAAGAACCTTCCGGTGATACCGTGTTGCTGCTGGTCAGTCACCAGACCAGTCGTTTGCTGCCGACGATCAAGAGCCGCTGCCAGCAGCAGGCCTGTCCGCTGCCGAGCGAAGCCATGAGTCTTGCGTGGCTGGCGAAGGCTTTGCCGGACTGCGCGGAAGAAGAGCGTATCGAGTTGCTGACCCTGGCCGCCGGTTCGCCACTGGCCGCCGTCAACTTGCAGGCCCAGGGCGTGCGCGAGCAGCGGGCGCTGGTGGTCGATGGCGTGAAGAAGTTGCTCAAGCAGCAACAGTCACCGACGCAACTGGCCGAAGGCTGGAATTCGATTCCGCTGTTGCTGTTGTTCGACTGGTTCTGCGACTGGTCGAGCCTGATCCTGCGTTATCAGCTGACTCAGGACGAAGAAGGTCTGGGGCTGACGGACATGCGCAAGGTGATTCAGTACCTGGCGCAGAAAGCCGGCCAGGACAAAGTCCTGAATATTCAGGACTGGATCCTCGCCCAGCGCCAGAAAGTGATGAGCAAAGCCAACCTCAATCGGGTGTTGTTGCTGGAGGCGCTGTTGGTGCAATGGGTGGGTTTGCCTACCCAGAAGTGACGGTCTGTGCCTAGACTCTGAGCATCAGCAACGGAGGTCAGCATGAATGAACTCGTCAATCCGGGGCCGCGCAACGGCATTTTGTCCCTGACCATCAAGGACAAGTCCGTGCTTTACGCGGCCTACATGCCGTTCATCAAGAACGGTGGACTGTTTATCCCGACCAACAAGAGCTACAAGTTGGGCGATGAGGTATTCATGCTGTTGAACCTGATGGACGAGCCGGAGAAGATTCCGGTCGCCGGCAAGGTCACCTGGATCACCCCCAAAGGTGCGCAGGGCAACCGGGCCGCCGGGGTCGGCGTACAATTCAACGATGGCGACAATACCGCGCGCAGTCGAATCGAAACCCATCTGGCCGGAGCCCTGAAGTCCGACCGTCCCACTCATACGATGTAAGTTGCAGCCCTTTTATGCTCGTAGATTCCCATTGCCACCTTGATCGCCTCGACCTCGCCGCCCACGACGGCTCCCTGGATGCCGCACTGGATGCGGCCCGTCAGCGCGGGGTAGGGCACTTTCTGTGTATCGGCGTCAGCGTCGAGAATGCCGCCGACGTCAAAGCCCTGGCCGAACGTTACGACGACGTCGACTGTTCGGTTGGCGTGCATCCGCTGGACGTGCAACCGGGCGCTGCGCCAGCATTGGATTGGCTGTTGCGCGAGCTCAACCACCCGCGTGTGGTGGCGATCGGTGAAACCGGTCTGGATTACCACTACGAGCCGGAAGCAGCGGAGTTGCAACAGGAGTCGTTTCGCCTGCATCTGCAAGCGGCGCAGCAGACAGGAAAACCGGTGATCATTCACACCCGTGGTGCCCGCGCCGATACGTTGAACCTCCTGCGTGAAGCGGCGCTGCCCCAGGCTGGCGTGCTGCATTGTTTCACCGAAGACTGGGACATGGCCAAAGCGGCACTGGACATGGGGTATTACATTTCCTTGTCCGGGATTGTCACTTTCCGCAATGCCGACGCTCTGCGTGACGTGGCCAGTAAAGTGCCGGCTGACCGCTTGCTGGTGGAAACCGACTCGCCTTACCTGGCGCCGATCCCTCATCGCGGCAAACCGAACCTGCCGCAGTACGTGCGCGACGTAGCGGAATTTCTGGCAATGTTGCGAGGTGAGCCCTACGAGCGATTTGCCGAGCAAACCACCGAGAATTTCAAGCGACTGTTTCCGCTGGCGCATGTGAAAGGTTAAATCGCAGGCAAAAAAAACCCGGGTTCTGGGGGGTGAATCCGGGTTAAGACCATTAGGAGTAAAACAAAGGCACGCGGTCCGTTGGTACCTATATCGGCGCAACACTTGGGGGAGATGTCCCGCCGACAGTTGAAGTATTGATCAGTATTGCGCCGAGTCCAGTTTACCGGCGCCGGTTTTTAAACAAATTTGGAATACGGGCGCTTCGGTTGAGTTCTCATTAATCTGCGAGGCTGCCGGAATTCATCAAGAAACATATATATGGTCGGATGATCCGTGCATTTTTGCGCAAGTTAGGCATAATACGCGGCTTCGAATTTTGACCCCTACAGACCTTTTCTTATGCATAAAGAACCTCGTAAGGTCCGTGAGTTTCGTCGCCGCGAGCAAGAAATTCTCGATACCGCGCTCAAGCTGTTCCTCGATCAAGGTGAAGACAGTGTCACCGTCGAGATGATTGCTGATGCCGTCGGTATCGGCAAAGGCACGATCTACAAGCACTTCAAATCCAAGGCCGAGATCTATCTGCGCCTGATGCTCGATTACGAGCGCGATTTGAACGAGCTGTTGCATTCGGCCGATGTCGACAAGGACAAGGAAGCCCTGTCCCGGGCCTACTTCGAATTCCGCATGCGCGACCCTCAACGCTATCGGTTGTTCGATCGCCTGGAAGAAAAGGTGGTCAAGGGCAATCAGGTGCCGGAGATGGTCGAGGAGCTGCACAAGATCCGCGCCTCGAATTTCGAACGCCTGACCCTGCTGATCAAGGGCCGGATCAGCGAAGGCAAACTTGAAGACGTTCCACCTTACTTCCATTACTGCGCATCCTGGGCGCTGGTGCACGGCGCCGTGGCGCTGTATCACTCGCCGTTCTGGAGCAATGTGCTGGAAGATCAGGAAGGTTTCTTCCAGTTCCTGATGGACATCGGTGTGCGCATGGGCAACAAGCGCAAGCGCGATAGCGACACCCCGAGCAGCTGAACCATTCAGTTGCCTTATTGCGCCATTATTTCGCTACGTGGCGCAGTACCGCAGGAATATACTCAGGCATAGGACTTGCTAAAACTTGATTTGTGAGTCAAGTTTTAGCGGTCCGAATATTCTTCCGCCGGAGTAGTCCATGATCGTTGACCGTCAAGGCAGGCGTTTTCGCAATTTGCGAATCAGTCTGACTTCCGCCTGCAATTACGCTTGTACCTATTGCGTGCCCAACGGCAAGCGGTTGGTGGCTGCGCAGGATGAATTGTCGGCCGAGGCCATGGCGCGTGGCGTGGCCTATCTGATTGAAGCGGCGGGCATCGAGCGTTTGCGCATCACCGGCGGCGAGCCGCTGGTCAGCCCCAAACTCGAAACCTTCATGACCGCTGTCGGGCAGATGGGCCTGGCGGACATCAGCCTGACCACCAACGGTCAGCTGCTGGCGAAGAAGCTGCCACTGCTGGTGGATGCCGGCATTCGTCGCATCAACGTTTCCCTCGATACCCTGGATGCCAGCGCCTTTCGCAGCATTGCCCGTGGCGGCGATCTGGCGACGGTGCTCGATGGTATGGATCAAGCCAGCGCCGCCGGCCTGAAGATCAAGGTCAATATGGTGCCGCTGCGTGGGCAGAACCTCGATCAGGTGATGCCGCTACTCGATTACTGTCTGGAGCGCGGCTATGAGCTTCGCTTCATCGAGTTGATGCGCATGGGCCACCTGGCTAGCGACTCCAATGCTTTCCTGCAACAGTTTGTCAGCCTTCAGCAGTTGCTGAGCCTGATCGGCGAGCGCTACGAATACCTTCAGGCCGATGCGCCGGTAGACGCCACCGCCGTGCGTTACCAGATTCCGGGGCAGGGCTACTTCGGGGTTATCGCCAACGAAAGCGTTCCTTTCTGCCGCACCTGTTCGCGGCTGCGTCTGTCCTCCACGGGCTGGCTGCATGGTTGCCTGTCGTCGAGCAACCGCCACTATGTCGGCGACCTGCTGGACAAGCCCCGTCATCAAGCGCTGCCCGCCTTGCAGAGACTCTTGGTGAAAGCCTTGGGCGATAAGCAGGAAGTGGCATTTTCTGGCGGCGCGACCATCATGAAAATCATCGGCGGCTGATCGAGCCTCATCGCGAGCAAGCTCGCTCCCACAGGTCCTGTGCCAACCCTGTGGGAGCGAGCTTGCTCGCGATGCGATCTGTGAGACGGTGCTGATCCCGAGCTGGCGCGGAAGCTGCATCCCATGGCCATTCGCCGGTTTTCCGTCACCGGCCTCTGGAGGGTAGGATGCGTAGCCTGGTTTTGCTGCTGGCCGTTTTGGCGCTTGGTGGCTGCATGAATGTCAGCGATCTGGCTGAAGGGACACGCTACCACATGAGCGACGCGGGGTTGCTCGACCATAGCGACAGCCGCCGTGTGAATAACCTGCGCATTCAACCGGACTCATTCGTCTATATCGCCCAGGGCGCCTTTGTGCCGCCAGGCAGTACTGTCTACCCACGACCTAACGTGATCGCCGAAGTCGCCTTCGATGGATTCGTCGAATACTTCCCTATGGTCCGCCGCGCCCGTGCCCCGGAAGGTCTTGATCAAGCCATGAGTGAAGCCCGTGCCGCCGGTGCCCATTACCTGCTCTATACCCGGTTCGCCAAGTCTGACGACCGTATCGGCAACTCGGACGAGTGGCTTGATCAGGAAGCCCTGGATCGCCTCGGTATCGACGGTGGTGTCATTCAAATCATGTTGATCGAGACCAGCACCCAGTATTTGATTGATACTGCACGCATCAAGGGTCGTGGCGGTTTACTGACGTTCCACGACAAAAAGCCGGAAGACCTGATGGGCCCGCCGCTGGAACAATACGCGCGCAGCCTGCTGGGGCTCAGCGACCAGTAATTCAAAAGGAGAACGCCATGAGTGGCCCGCAAAAAGCCAACGATCTGTTGGGGCAAATCCCCAAAACCAAAGGCTTGCCGCCGGTCCACCTGTGGAACCCCGACTTCTGCGGCGACATCGACATGCGTATCGCCCGTGACGGCACCTGGTATTACCTGGGCACGCCGATCGGACGCAAGCCGATGGTCAAGCTGTTCTCCACCATCATTCGCCGCGATGGTGACGATTACTTCCTCATCACCCCGGTCGAGAAGGTTGGCATCAAGGTCGACGATGCGCCCTTTGTGGCGATTGCCGTGGAGGTCGAAGGCGAAGGTGAAACCCAGGTCCTGCGCTTCACCACCAATGTTGACGAGACCGCCGAGGCCGGCACCGAACACCCCGTGCGCGTGGTGATCGACCCGGTCACGCAGGAACCGGCGCCGTACGTGCATGTGCGCACCAACCTCGAAGCCTTGATCCACCGCAACGTGTTCTACCAACTGGTGGAGCTGGCCGTCACCCGTGAGATCGACGGGCAGCGCTGGTTAGGCGTGTGGAGCGCTGGCGAGTTCTTCCCTATCGGGCTTGAGCCGTAACTCGCCAAGTTGCTGTGTTCTGGAAAATGGCCCGCTATTCAAGCGGGCCATTTTTTTTGCCTACAAACCTTTGTCCTTTAGCCGGGCAGCATGTTCAAGATAGAGGTGGACCGGGCTTACGTTCCAGCTCGTGATCCCGGCCATTTGATTGACTGCGTCGAAATGGTCCATCGGGTAATCCGAACGAATGACTTTGCCCAGGTGCGAGCTGTACTGTCCGACCAGCCCATCGTTGGCGTGTTTCTCTTTATAAAACAACTTCGACAGCACGATACAGTTCAAGTGAGACGGATCTAGAGGTTGCAGGCTTTGAAAGTTTTGCAGGATCCCGCTCCAGGAGTAGTAGTACACGCCGTTTTCAATTTCGTTGCCTTCCCCACCCCAATGTTGCGGTAGCCCTTGCGGGTACTTCTTGTTGAAGGCTGCCAAACCTGCGCTGGTCAGGGATTCGAAAGCCGCTTGAGGGTCCTGAGGGTTTTCCGGATGGTCGCTGATCAACGAAATGAAGATGCCGACGGCTTTGAACAGGGCGAGTACGAGGGCTTCGGGCAACTCACCCGGCGTCAGCGCCTTATGCAATTGGTCGGCAATCTCAGAGCCATGATTGGGGCAGCTGACAGACGTGACTGATGCGACCTTTTCCGGGTGTAACGCCGCTACGTAACGAGCAGCCAATGGACCTTGGCTGTGGCCGATAAGATTGACCTTGGCAGCTCCCGTTTCCTGCAATATGCGATTGACGTGTTCGAGCAGTTTTTTACCACGCTCCTCGTTTCCGTTAACGGCTGGAATGTTAACGGCAAACACCTTGGCCCCGGCATGTTCCAGAGCTTCCTTGATCTCGAAGAAGTAGGGGTAACCGGCAATTTTATCGAAGCCAAAAAGGCCGTGGACCAAAACAATCGGGTATTGCGTAGACGCATCCATGTTCATGCTGATACCTGTTGATAGCGGACTTTAGTTGCGCTTGATCTGTCGCGGCTAACCGTAGGTCACAAAGCGGGTTCGTTCAAATCGCCCCATCTGCCGTCAGGCAGAAAAATCAAATTGACACCCAATCGTATGATGATTAGCGTAGACACCCATCGCGAACGGCTGTGTGCCGTCCCTGAACTGAGGTGTCCATGTCCAGCAGTTTTCATGCGTCGACGGTCGATTGGCTGGGTTGCTGGATCGCCACGGGGCAGGTCAAACCGGGTGAGACGCTCAAGGTCGAAGCCGACCTGGGCGAGCAGCTCGGTGTCAGCCGCACCGTTATCCGCGAAGCCATCAAAACCCTGGTCGCCAAGGGCATGCTCGAAGTCGGGCCGAAGGTCGGCACGCGGGTGTTGCCGGTGCGCCGCTGGAACCTCTTCGATCCGCAAGTCGTAGGCTGGCTGTCACGCAGCGGCTTGCCGGAAAACTTCGTCGACGACTTGCTCGACTTGCGCCGCACCATCGAACCCATGGCCGTGCGCTGGGCTTGCGAGCGCGCTACCGTCGAACAGGTTCACGCCATCCTTCAGGCCTACAACGCATTGGAGCGGGCAGTGGACAGCGGCGTCGATTACAACCGCGCCGACCAGTTCTTCCACGAGTGCATCCTCGCTGCCAGCCACAATCAATTCATCGAACAAATGGTCCCGGCCCTCGGTGCGCTGTTGGCGGTGTCGTTCGAGGTGTCCGCCGCCGACCCGGACGAATTGCGCCGCACGCTACCGATTCACAAAGACATGGCCGAGGCCATCGCCGCCCGGGATGCCGCGCGGGGTGTCTGGGCCTGCATGACCCTGATCGATAACGCCGACCTGGCCATCAAGCGCTTCTACCCGCAAGTCATGGCCGACAAAAAGGCCAGCTGACAACAATAAAAAGCAGGAGGTTTCATGACGTGGACTGCGGTTACCGAACACCGGGCACAACTGGGTGAAGGCCCGTTCTGGGACGCGCCGACCCAGGCGCTGTACTGGGTTGATATCGCCGGTCAACAGGCGCTGCGGCTGATTGGCGCCAACGTGCAGATCTGGCAAATGCCCGAGCACGTGTCTGCCTTCATCCCTTGCGAACGCGGTGATGCGCTGGTGACGTTGAACAGCGGCGTGTATCGACTCGATCTTGATTCCCCTGGCCTGGAACCACGACTGACCTTGCTCTGCGTCGCCGATCCACAACCCGGCAATCGCGCCAATGAAGCCCGCTGCGATGCTCAAGGCCAGCTCTGGCTAGGCACCATGCAGAACAACATCGGCGAGCAGGGCGAAGACGTGCCCATCGTGCGGCGTTCCGGTGGCCTGTTTCGCATCGATCGCGATGCTCGGGTCACGCCGTTGCTTCGCGGGTTGGGCATTCCTAACACGTTACTGTGGAGCGACGACGCGACCACCGTGTATTTCGCCGACAGCCTCGACAACACGCTCTACCAGTACTTCATCCGCACCGACGGCAACCTCGACCCGGCCCGGGTCTGGTTCGGACCGCATGAGCGCGGCAAGCCGGATGGCTCGGCGATGGATGCCGAAGGTTACCTCTGGAACGCCCGCTGGGACGGTAGTTGTCTGCTCAGGCTGACCCCGGACGGGAAGGTTGATCGCGTGATCGAACTACCCATCAGCCGCCCGACCAGTTGCGTATTCGGCGGTGAAGATCTGAAAACCCTGTACATCACCAGCGCCACGAGCCCGCTCAACCATCCGTTGGACGGCGCGTTGCTGTCGATTCGAGTCGATGTGCCCGGAAAAACCTGTACTCGGTTTTCCGGATAAATCCCAAGATATGGGATGTAAAATTATATATTGAGATTATTTGGCAGTCGGGTTTATAGTCGGCTCCATCAGTTACACGCACTCACACTTAAAAAAACAAAACAGGTGAAGTGATGCAGCGATTTTCCAAAAAGCCTTTTGACCGGACATCGACAGATGCCCGGTTTTTGTCGTGCCTTCGAAAAGGAGTCTTGATCCATGGCTGAACCTCTTTCCTTGCCACCGGTGCCCGAACCGCCGAAGGGTGAGCGCCTGAAAAACAAGGTCGTGCTGCTGACCGGTGCTGCTCAGGGTATTGGCGAAGCGATTGTCGCGACCTTCGCTTCCCAGCAGGCCAAGCTGATCATCAGCGATATCCAGGGTGAGAAAGTCGAAAAAGTCGCGGCGTACTGGCGGGACAAAGGCTTCGACGTTCAGGCAATCAAGGCTGACGTTTCCAACCAGCAAGACCTGCACGCCATGGCCAGACTGGCGATCGATCTGCACGGTCGGATCGACGTGCTGGTCAACTGCGCCGGGGTCAACGTGTTCCGCGATCCGCTGGAAATGACCGAGGAAGACTGGCGTCGCTGCTTCGCCATCGACCTGGACGGCGCCTGGTATGGCTGCAAAGCGGTGCTGCCGCAGATGATCGAGCAGGGCATCGGCAGCATCATCAACATCGCCTCGACCCACTCCACTCACATCATTCCCGGCTGCTTCCCGTACCCGGTGGCCAAACATGGCCTGCTCGGACTGACCCGCGCTTTGGGCATCGAATATGCGCCGAAGGGCATTCGCGTCAACGCCATCGCGCCGGGTTACATCGAAACCCAGCTGAACGTCGATTACTGGAACGGTTTTGCCGACCCGCATGCCGAACGTCAGCGCGCCTTCGACCTGCATCCACCGCGTCGCATCGGGCAGCCAATCGAAGTCGCCATGACCGCTGTTTTCCTGGCCAGCGATGAAGCGCCGTTCATCAATGCCTCGTGCATCACCATCGATGGCGGTCGCTCGGTCATGTACCACGACTGAGTCAATCGGGTTTCAGGCGCGGAACTACGTCTGAAATCCAATCATCATACGATATGACTATTAGCTGCACAGTTTGATTGGCTTTCAAATAACACTCAAAAAAAATAACAAGGAGTCAGCTTATGAATCGTCGTCGTGGGATCCGTTCCCTGTGCTGTGCCGCTTTGGCGGTCACCGCGGTCAGCCTGAGCAGTTCATTACTGGCGGCCGAGGAAGTGAAGATCGGTTTTCTGGTCAAGCAGGCGGAAGAGCCCTGGTTCCAGACGGAATGGGCATTTGCCGAAAAGGCCGGGAAAGAGAAGGGCTTCACCGTCATCAAGATCGCCGTGCCGGACGGCGAGAAAACCCTCTCGGCCATCGACAGCCTCGCCGCCAACGGTGCCAAGGGCTTCGTGATCTGTCCGCCAGACGTGTCCCTGGGCCCGGCGATCATGGCCAAGGCCAAGCTCAACGGTTTGAAAGTCATCGCCGTCGATGACCGCTTCGTCGATGCCGGCGGCAAGTTCATGGAACACGTTCCGTACCTCGGCATGGCCGCGTTCGAAGTCGGCCAGAAGCAGGGCAGCGCCATGGCCTCCGAAGCGAAGAAACGTGGCTGGGACTGGAAAGACACCTACGCGGTGATCAACACCTTCAACGAACTCGACACCGGCAAGAAACGCACCGACGGTTCGGTGAAAGCGCTGGAAGACGCCGGCATGCCGAAAGACCACATCCTGTTCTCGGCACTGAAAACCCTCGACGTACCCGGCAGCATGGACGCCACCAACTCGGCGCTGGTGAAACTGCCGAGCGCGGCGAAAAACCTGATCATCGGCGGCATGAACGACAACACCGTGCTGGGCGGCGTGCGCGCCACCGAGAGCGCCGGTTTTGCCGCGGCCAATGTGATCGGCATCGGCATCAATGGCACCGACGCCATCGGCGAATTGAAGAAGGCCAACAGCGGCTTCTTCGGCTCGATGCTGCCGAGCCCGCACATCGAGGGCTACAACACCGCCAGCATGATGTACGAGTGGGTCACCACCGGCAAAGAACCGCCGAAGTACACCGCGATGGACGACGTGACGCTGATCACTCGCGAGAACTTCAAGCAGGAACTGGAAAAGATCGGCCTCTGGAACTGAGGCGCGGTTGATTTCATCGGTGGCCCTGGCGACGGGGCTGCCTGATCTGTGTGAAGAGGTGGGTTATGCACGCGCAATCAAAAACACAACAACACACTGCCAGCGGCAGCTTGCGCTTCAACGGGATCGGCAAGACCTTTCCCGGGGTGAAGGCACTGGATGGCATCAGCTTCGTCGCCCACCCGGGGCAGGTTCACGCTTTGATGGGCGAGAACGGCGCCGGCAAATCGACCCTGCTGAAAATCCTCGGCGGGGCTTACACCCCGAGCAGCGGCGACCTGCAGATTGGCGAGCAGGCGAGGGTCTTCAAGTCCACCGCCGACAGCATCGGCAGTGGCGTCGCCGTGATCCACCAAGAGCTGCATCTGGTCCCGGAAATGACCGTGGCAGAGAACCTGTTCCTCGGTCATCTGCCGGCCAGTTTCGGTCTGATCAATCGTGGCGCGTTGCGGCAACAGGCATTGGCCTGCCTCAAGGGCCTGGCCGATGAAATCGATCCGCAAGAGAAAGTAGGGCGCCTGTCCCTGGGTCAGCGGCAACTGGTGGAAATCGCCAAGGCCTTGTCCCGTGGGGCGCATGTGATCGCGTTTGACGAACCGACCAGCAGCCTGTCGGCGCGGGAGATTGATCGTTTGATGGCGATCATCGGTCGCCTGCGCGACGAAGGCAAAGTGGTGCTTTACGTCTCCCACCGCATGGAAGAAGTGTTCCGCATTTGCAACGCGGTGACGGTGTTCAAGGACGGTCGCTTTGTGCGCACGTTCGAGGACATGAGCGAGCTGACTCATGATCAGTTGGTGACCTGCATGGTCGGTCGCGACATTCAGGACATCTACGATTACCGCCACCGTCAGCGTGGCGCGGTGGCGCTCAAGGTCGACGGTTTGCTGGGGCCGGGTTTGCGTGAGCCGGTGAGTTTCGAGGTGCACAAAGGCGAGATTCTCGGGCTATTCGGTTTGGTCGGCGCCGGTCGTACCGAACTGTTCCGCATGCTCAGTGGCCTTGAGCGCAATACCGCCGGACGCCTGGAGTTGCGCGGTCATGAACTGAAGTTGCGTTCACCCCGTGATGCGATTGCCGCCGGGATTCTTCTGTGCCCCGAGGACCGCAAGAAAGAGGGCATCCTGCCGCTCGCCAGCGTCGCCGAGAACATCAACATCAGCGCCCGCGGCGCCCATTCCACCTTCGGTTGCCTGTTGCGTGGCCTGTGGGAGAAAGACAACGCCGACAAGCAGATCAAAGCGCTGAAAGTGAAGACCCCCAACGCGGCGCAGAAAATCATGTACCTGTCCGGCGGCAATCAGCAGAAGGCCATTCTCGGCCGCTGGCTGTCGATGCCGATGAAAGTCCTGCTGCTCGACGAACCGACTCGCGGCATCGACATCGGCGCCAAAGCCGAGATCTACCAGATCATTCACAACCTGGCCGCCAGCGGCATTGCGGTGATCGTGGTCTCAAGTGACCTGATGGAAGTGATGGGTATTTCCGACCGCATCCTGGTGCTCTGCGAAGGCGCGATGCGCGGCGAGTTGTCTCGCGCAGAGGCCAATGAATCCAACTTGCTGCAACTGGCTTTGCCGCGCCAACGCGCTGACGGCGTGGCGAACTGAGAGGTGACTATGACAATCCAAAACAATGCTTTGCCCACCCAGCGCAAACCTCTGGACCTGCGGCGCTTTCTCGATGACTGGGTGATGCTGCTGGCGGCCGTCGGGATCTTCGTGCTCTGCACCTTGCTGATCGACAACTTCCTCTCGCCGCTGAACATGCGCGGCCTGGGCCTGGCGATTTCGACGACGGGGATTGCTGCTTGCACCATGTTGTATTGCCTGGCGTCCGGGCACTTCGATTTGTCGGTGGGGTCGGTGATTGCCTGCGCCGGCGTGGTTGCGGCGGTGGTGATGCGCGACACCGACAGCGTGTTTCTCGGTGTGGTGGCGGCGCTGTTCATGGGGCTGATCGTCGGGTTGATCAACGGTATCGTGATCGCCAAGCTGCGGGTCAATGCATTGATTACCACGCTGGCGACCATGCAGATCGTTCGCGGCCTGGCTTACATCTTCGCCAATGGCAAAGCGGTCGGCGTGTCGCAAGAGCAGTTCTTTGTTTTCGGCAATGGCCAGTTGTTGGGTGTGCCGGTGCCGATCCTGATCACCATCGTCTGCTTCCTGTTTTTCGGCTGGCTGCTGAACTACACCACCTACGGGCGCAACACCATGGCCATTGGCGGTAACCAGGAAGCGGCGTTGCTGGCCGGGGTGAACGTTGACCGGACCAAGATCATTATCTTTGCCGTGCATGGGTTGATTGGTGCGTTGGCCGGGGTAATTCTGGCTTCGCGCATGACGTCCGGTCAGCCGATGATTGGCCAGGGTTTTGAGTTGACGGTGATTTCTGCCTGTGTGTTGGGCGGAGTGTCGTTGAGCGGCGGGATCGGCATGATCCGGCATGTGATTGCCGGGGTGTTGATTCTGGCGATCATCGAGAATGCGATGAACCTGAAGAATATCGATACGTTTTACCAGTACGTGATTCGCGGTTCGATTTTGCTGCTGGCCGTGGTCATTGATCGCCTCAAGCAACGCTGAGATCAAGATCCACCCCTCACCCCAGCCCTCTCCCCACAGGGGAGAGGGAGCCGATCTTCAAGCCTTTCAAAACCTGAGTTCGACTTGGTATCTCAGGTCGCAGTAAATCCTCCAAACCCCCTCGGTCAGCCCCCTCTACCCCCTGGGGAGAGGGTTGGGGTGAGGGGTGGATTCATCTGACACCACACCTCCGAACATCCCGCCTCTCGTCACTTCCCCTAAATATTCCTTGCCCGCCCAACCCCGTTTCGGTTATCACTTTGTACATGATTAGACAGGTACGATTTGACAAGAAACAACGGGTGGTCGATGAACTCATCCGGCGCATCGAAAGCGGCCTCATGGAGGACGGCTTTCTGCTGCCGGGCGAGCATCAATTGGCTCAAGAATTCAAAGTCAGCCGAGGAACGCTGCGCGAAGCCCTGGCCGAGTTGAAACGGCGCAACTACATCGCGACGCAAAGCGGGGTGGGCTCCATCGTCACCTTCGACGGTGTGGTGCTCGATCAGCGCAGCGGCTGGGCGCAGGCACTGGCCGACAGCGGGGCGCTGATCAATACCGAAGTGCTGCGGCTGGAGGCGGTCACCCGTCCTGACCTGTTGCCGCGTTTCGGCACCGACCAATTCATCACCCTCGACCGTCGCCGTCGTTCCAACGAAGGCAAGCTGGTCTCCCTTGAACGCTCATTGATGCCCGCCACCGGAGGCCTGGAAAGCCTGCCGCGGGTTGGCCTTATCGACAACTCCCTGACCATCACCCTGGCCGCCTACGGCTATATCGGCGAGCGCGGCGATCAATGGATCGGCGCCGAACCCTTGAACGCCGAAGATGCTGAACTGCTCGGCCGTCCGGAAGGCACGGTGTTCCTCAAGGCCTTGCGCACCACCTACGACCGGCAAAACCGATTCATGGAGCAGGTCGAGAGCTTGCTCGACCCGGTGCATTTTCGCCTGCACCTGCAGTTTGGAGAGTCAAAATGACCGCGCTCAACCGTGCTCTTGGCGCGTTCTACGGACTGGCTTTGGGCGATGCGTTGGGCATGCCGACCCAATCCCTGAGCCGCGCCGAGATCAAGGTGCGCTTCGGCAAAATCACTGATCTGGAAGACGCAGGTCCCGATCAACCGATCGCCGCCAACATGCTCAAAGGCTCGATCACCGATGACACCGAACAGGCGATTCTGGTCGGCCAATTGTTGGTCGACGGCGAGGGCCGGATCGAACCGTCGCTGCTCGCCCAACGGTTGATCGAATGGGAAGCCGCGATGCAGGCCAAGGGCTCGCAAGACTTGCTCGGCCCTTCGACCAAACGTGCCATCGAGATGATCCTCGCCGGCCACTCGCCGGAAGAAGCGGGGCGCTACGGCACCACCAATGGCGCGGCAATGCGCATCACGCCGGTCGGGATCGCGGCGGATGTCGCCAACCCTGAGCGTTTCATTAACGCTGTCGTGCAGGCTTGCCAGGTCACCCACAACACCACGCTGGGCATTTCCAGTGCGGCGGCGGTGGCGGCGGTGGTTTCGGCCGGTATCAACGGCATGGACCTGGGCGAGGCGTTGAACCTCGGCCAGCAAATCGCTCAACAAGCTGAAAGCCACGGTTATTGGGTGGCTGGCGGACGCATCGCCTCGCGCATCAGCTGGGCGCGGACCATCAGTGTCGACAGCGACAAGGCGTTGCTGGCGGATTTGATGTACGACGTGATCGGCACATCGGTGGCTTCACAGGAATCGGTGGTGGTCTCGTTTGCCCTGGCCCAGCAAGTGGCCATTGGTGAAATGAACGCGTTCGAAGCACTGTGCATGGCCGCGAGCCTTGGCGGTGACACCGACACCATCGCGGCGATTCTCGGCGCCATGCTTGGGGCTTGCCTGGGCCTTGAGAGTTGGCCGGCGGCGATGATCGACAAGGTCAAAACCGTTAACGATCTGGAGCTGGAACCGTTGGTGCAGGGGCTGTTGGCCTTGCGCTGATTGCACTGACGCCATCGCGAGCAAGCTCGCTCCCACAGGTACGGCGTGTACCTGAAGACTTGCACTGTCCCTTGTGGGAGCGAGCTTGCTCGCGATGGACGCGCCGCCTACTTGAATTTTTCACCGCAATGGATCGCACGAACTTGGCCAGGACAGCCGGGATGTTGTTTCGTCTTCCGTCATTGCCCACAACCACAACAAAGGCAACAGGAGCATTTCACATGAGTTCATCGAACGTCGGGCCAAGCGCCGGGCAACTGGAAACCCGTGGCATCGAGCCCGTGCCGGAAGCGGAGTGCAACGGTCATCCGCTGCAGCTGTTCTGGGTCTGGTTTGCTGCCAACATCTCCATCCTCGGCTTGCCGCTGGGCGCGACCCTTGTAGCCTTTCGCGGCTTGGCGATCTGGCAGGCGATCATCGTCGCGATCCTGGGTGCTGCCGGTTCCTTCGCGGTGGTCGGGATCATCTCCATTGCCGGTCGCCGTGGTCGCGCCCCAAGCCTGACGTTGTCGCGAGCGATCTTCGGCGTACGCGGCAACATCGGCCCGACCCTGGTCTCGCTGATGTCGCGTCTGGGCTGGGAAACCGTCAACACCACCACCGCCGCGTTCGTGCTGTTGTCGCTGTGCTCGATCCTGTTCGGCTCGCCGGTGGAAGCCAAAAGCGCACCCGTGCTGACGTTGATCTTCATTGCGATTTTCGTACTGCTGACCCTGTCGGTGTCGGGCCTCGGTCACGCCACCTTGCTGGTGATCCAGAAGTGGGCAACCTACGTGTTCGGTGCGCTGAACATTCTGGTCGGCGGTTTCCTCTGCGCCACTATCGACTGGAGCGCGGTGTTCAACGCCACGCCGGCACCGCTTAGCGCAATGATCATCGGCGTCGGCACCATGGCTGCCGGCACCGGGATCGGTTGGGCCAACGCCGGTGCCGACATGTCGCGCTACCAGCACCGCAGCGTCAAAGCCGCACGTCTGGTGGCGTCGGCAGCGTTTGGTGCGGGGATTCCGCTGGTGCTGCTGATCACCCTCGGCGGCCTGCTGTCAGTGGGCAACAACGACCTGGCCTCGGCCACTGATCCGATCATCGCGATCCGCGACATGCTGCCGACCTGGATGGCCGTGCCGTACCTGATCACCGCGTTCGGCGGGCTGCTGCTGTCGAACAACCTGTCGGTGTACTCCGCCGGTTTGACTACGCTGACCCTCGGCCTGAAGGTCAAGCGCGTTTACGCGGTGGTTGTCGACATCGTCGCGATCTTCGCTGGTTCGATCTATTTCATGCTGATCGCCGACAGTTTCTACGGCCCGTTCATTACCTTCATTTCGCTGTTGGCGGTGCCGATCACCGCGTGGGTCGGGATCTTCGTCGTCGACCTGATTCATCGTCATTACTACAGCCCAAAAGACCTGCTGGACGTCAGCCCGAGCAGTGCTTACTGGTACAGCGGCGGTATCGAGTGGCGTGCTTTCGGTGCGTGGGCATTGGCGATCGTGCTGGGCTTCAGCTTCACCACCATCGGTACGACCGAACAAACCGTGTGGTTCCGCGGTTTCCTGTCCGACTCCTGGCTGGGCCATAACGGCCTCGGCTGGATCGTGACGTTCCTGGTGGCGGGTGGCATTTATTTTGTACTCGGTGGCGCCAAGGATCGTCGTGCCGCGATGACTGAGAACGCTCATGCCTAGATTGCTGCACACCGGCCAGGTCATGATCGACCTGGTCATGGCCGTGGATAAACTGCCGCATTCGGGCGGCGACGTGCTGGCGCAATCCGCCAGTTTCGAGGCTGGCGGCGGCTTCAATGTGATGGCTGCCGCCCAGCGCAATGGTTTGCCGGTGGTTTACCTCGGGCGCCACGGAACAGGGCGTTTCGGTGATCTTGCCCGTGAGGCGATGAAGGCTGAAGGTATCCGGATTGGCATTGAGAGCAGCACCGAACGGGATACGGGATTGTGCGTCGCGGTAACCGAAGCCTCGGCCGAACGCAGTTTCATTTCCTATATCGGTGCCGAAGGTGAGCTGACGGCCGAGGATCTGGCCAGCGTGCCGGCCGAGGCGGGTGACTATGTCTACGTCAGCGGCTACAGCCTGCTGCATGGCGGTAAAGCCCAGGCGCTGGTGGATTGGGTGCTGGATTTGCCGCGAGGAATCAACGTGGTTTTCGATCCGGGCCCGCTGGTGGATTCGCCGGATGAGCCGTTGATGCAAGCCTTGCTGGCGCGCATCGATCTGTGGACCAGCAATAGTGTCGAGGCGTTGAAGTTTACCGGTGCGTTGGACATTGCCGAGGCATTGAACCGGTTGGCCGATCATCTGCCGGTCGACGTCTTGATGGTGGTGCGTGACGGCCCGCAAGGGTGCTGGATCAGCCAGCGTGGAGACCGCCAGCATGTGCCGGGTTTCAAGGTTGAGGCAGTGGACAGCAACGGCGCGGGGGATGCGCATGCCGGGGTGTTTGTGGCCGGGTTGGCGCGAGGACTGTCGGCAGGTGAGGCGGCGCGGCGGGCCAATGCGGCGGCTGCGTTGGCGGTGACTCGATGGGGGCCGGCGACTTCGCCGGGGACTGCTGAGGTGGATGAGTTGATCAGGAAGACTTTCGGTGCCTGATCGGCCGCTATCGCGAGCAAGCTCGCTCCCACAGGGGATTTGTGTCGTTCACAGATTCAGTGTGGGAGCGAGCTTGCTCGCGATGGGGCCATAAGATTCACCATCAATCCTGACCTTACCCGGTCGCAGCCGCGCACGACTGCGACCTGAATCGTCTTGTTAAACGTCCAGCTTGCGCGCCGCCTCCACCCCAGCGGCACTGAGTTTGATCGGCAGGTTCAACGAGTGCTCACCGGCCTCGTTGCAGATCACATGACCATGCTGGATCAATCCACGATCCTGCAGCGTGGCGAGGGTGCTGGCCACGACTCTCTCCCCCCGGTAATTGTCCAGGACCTCTTTGCCCAAACCGATTGGATGGGCGTGCAGCAGACGGGTCAGGACTTCTTTCTCAAGGTTTTTATCGACGTTCATGGTTACCTCTTCATGGATGTGGATAGGTCCATTTAATTAGAGTCCTTTACTAGAGGTTGGTCCGCACCCGATTGGGATTGGTGCCTGATGAACGACGAACGGTCTAGGCCTGCTGCAGCGCTTTGCTGGTAACGGCTCGGCGCCAGACCAGCCGGCCGACGCTGATCAGCCAATTCAGTACAGCAACCGCCAATACCGTGAGCAACAGCGTCGCCATCCCCTGTTCCACGATGATTTTCCCGGCCAGCAACGGGAAGCCAAACACGCCGATAAAGTAGGACAGGCTGAACAGCAGCAAGGATTGCGCGGTGGTGCCGTGCGGTGCCTCGTTGGCCGCCAGGCCGTTGATCACCGAATAGGTCAGCCCGTAACCGACCCCGAGCATCACCGCCGCCAGCACGTAGCTGACCCCGTCGTCGACGACAAACCCGAACATCAGGATCGAGCCCATCATCAAGCCCGACAACAGGCAGGACGCCCGGAACGGGTCGCGCTTGACCACGAAACCGGCGATCAGCATTCGGCTGCTGATCGCTGCGCTCATGAAGCCGAGGAAGAACAATGAATAGTCGAGTGAACGCGCCGCCGCATAGCTGGTTTGAAAACTCGACAGACCACCGAAAACGCAACCGCCAAGGCCGACCATGATGATCGGAAACACCGCTCTGGACGACAGCACTTGCACCGCTGCACGCCATGAAATTCGCGACACCGCTGCCGAGTGGCCCGGCGCTTTTTTCAGATGCGAATCCAACCGCCAGAACAGCAACACGCCGATCAGGCTGGCCAGCGCCGCGAGGTAAAACGCCGCGGTGATCGGATAGCCGAGGGCACTGGCAGCGCGACCTAACAAGGGACCGCTGCCAATCCCGGTCATCATGCTGCCCGACAACAGCGCAAAGTATTTCGCGCGTTGGGCAGGCGTTACCAGACTCGCCACAATGATCGGCCCCAAGGTGTAGAACACGCCCCAACCCAGCCCCAGCAATAGCCCGAAAAACAACAGCAGATTGCCGAACCCTGGCGCCAAGGCGAAGCCCAGGCTGGCGGCCACCAGCAAGACGCCGAACAGCGCAATCGAGCGCGCCGCGCCGAGCAAATCGGACAAGTGCCCGGAGACGATCACCGCTGCAAACGTACTGAGCATCGCCGCCGAAATCACACTGCCGGCATCGTGCTCGTTGCCGCCGCGGGAACCGATCAACAACGACAGCAAAAAGGTCGAGCCATAGGACAGCGACAGCAAATAGCTGGCGAGGCAAAACAGGCCGAACAACCTGCTTGAGACTTGGGGTGTTGCACTAGGCATGACGCGGTTCCTTGACCCGATAGAAGAGAGCTTCATCTATCTATCATGCAAGGCGCTGATGTTAGGTCTGAGGTTATCGATTTCAGGGTTAGTGTTGGCCGGAGTAAAGCCTTCAGCAGGTGCCACGGATGACGTTTTGATTTCATATGTGACGAGCGCCGTTTGCCGCCTTAGTATGGCGTTTTCAACTTTTGACGAAGGCACGTCCATGACGATCGAGATCCGCCCGGCGACCCCGAGCGATGCACCGCAAATCCTCGGGTTCATCACTGAACTGGCCGACTACGAACGTGCCCGCCACGAAGTCATCGCCAGCGTCGCCGACATCGAGCGCAGCCTGTTCAGCGAAGGCGCCACCGCCCACGGCCTGATCTGTTTGCGCGACGGTATTCCGATCGGCTTCGCGGTGTTTTTCTTCAGCTATTCCACGTGGCTGGGCAGCAACTGCCTGTACCTCGAAGACCTCTACATCACCCCTGATCAGCGTGGCGGCGGCGCGGGCAAAACCTTGCTGCGTCACCTGGCGAAAATCGCCTGCGCCAATGATTGCGGTCGATTTGAGTGGAGCGTGCTGGACTGGAACAAACCGGCGATCGAGTTCTACAAGTCATTGGGTGCGCAGCCGCAGGAAGAGTGGGTGCGGTATCGGATGGACGGGGCGGTGTTGCGGGAGTTTGCCGAGGGCTAGATCGCACCGGCGTCTATTAAAGATCGCAGCCTTCGGCAGCTCCTACACCTATCCGTAGGAGCTGCCGAAAGCTGCGATCTTTTTTTGACTGCATCCCAATATATGGGAGTTATATTTATATATTGAGATTTTTATGCGTCCGGGTTTATAGTCCAGCTCACTCACTGCCAATAAACAAAACAGGTGAAGCGATGCTGGCGCAATTGATCGCGCTCGATTGGGGGACAACCTCATTACGTGCTTACAAACTCGCCGCGGGTGGCCAGGTGCTCGAACAGCGTTCGCTGTCGTCGGGGATCATGCAGCTGCCCAGGACGCCGCGAATGATCGCGGGTCAGGAATGTGCCGAAGGTTTTGAACTGGCCTTTGACGAGGCCTGCGGTGACTGGCTCGACGCGCAGCCCGATTTGCCGGTGATTGCGTGCGGCATGGTCGGCAGCGCACAAGGTTGGCGTGAAGCGGCTTACCGCGATACGCCGGCGAACGTCGCCAATCTCGGAATCTCCCTACAAACGGTTCGCAGTCTTCGCGGTGTCGATGTGCACATCGTGCCGGGCGTGATTCAGCGGTCTCGTTTGCCAAACGTGATGCGCGGCGAAGAAACCCAAGTGCTCGGCGTTCTGCACAATCTGCCGGGCGAGGCGGGCAACGATCTGTTGATCGGCCTGCCGGGCAGTCATTCGAAGTGGGTGGAAGTGGCCGACGGCTGCATCGTGCATTTCGATACCTTCATGACCGGCGAAGTCTTCGCCGTGCTCAGCGAACACAGCATTCTCGGGCGCACCCAGCAAAAGGGCGCGTCCTTCGATGGCCACGCCTTTGATCGTGGTGTGCAGGTGGCGCTGTCGGCGGATGGCGAGATCGGGCCGTTGTCGACATTGTTCAGTGCCCGCAGCCTCGGTTTGACTGGCGAACTCAGCGCCACCGCCCAACCGGATTACTTGTCCGGTCTGTTGATCGGCCATGAACTGTCAGCGTTGGCGAGTGTTCAGCGACGCCGCCGCAACAGCGTTCATTTGCCTTCGATCATCCTCATCGGTAATTCCCAACTCTGTGCCCGCTACAGCCGGGCGCTCGACGCCTGCGGTTTTGCCCGGGTGACCCTGGCCGAACAGGCCACCGAACGCGGCTTGTGGCAGTTGGCGGTTGCCGCTGGACTGATCACACCCAACCCATCCCGTTAAACCTGACTGGAGGTCTGACATGCTCAAGCAAGCATTGGCGCAAAACGGTCTGATCGCGATTTTGCGTGGCCTGCGCCCGCAAGAAGCGGCAGCCATCGGCGAAGTCCTTTACGCCGCCGGATTTCGCGTCATCGAAGTGCCGCTCAATTCCCCTGAGCCGTACGAAAGTATCCGCATCCTGCGCAGTACCTTGCCCGCCGATTGCCTGATCGGCGCGGGCACGGTGCTGACGCCGGAGCAGGTGGAGCAAGTGAAAGCGGCGGGCGGTCAGGTGATCGTCATGCCGCACAGCGATGCCAAGGTGTTGCGCGCAGCGAAAGCGGCGGGGTTGTTCCTGTCGCCGGGTGTGGCGACGCCGACTGAAGCCTTTGCGGCATTGGCCGAAGGGGCGGACGTGCTGAAGATGTTCCCGGCCGAGCAGATGGGCCCGGCAGTCGTCAAAGCCTGGCTCGCAGTGCTGCCTGCGGGAACGATTCTGGCGCCGGTCGGCGGGATCACGCCGGACAACATGCAGGTGTTTATCGACGCGGGCGTCAAAGGTTTCGGCCTCGGTTCCGGGTTGTTCAAACCGGGCATGACGCCAGATGAAGTGGCGGCCAATGCCAAGGCATATGTCGCTGCATGGAACGCTCTGCGTTAAGACTTTTTGGCGCCGAGCGCGCTACATCTATAAGAGAGACAAAAAGATGAAAATCACCAAACTCACCACCTTCATCGTTCCGCCGCGCTGGTGCTTCCTCAAGATCGAAACCGACGAGGGCGTGACCGGCTGGGGCGAACCCGTGGTCGAGGGCCGCGCTCACACTGTCGCTGCCGCCGTTGAAGAATTATCCGACTACCTGATCGGCAAAGACCCACGCAACATCGAAGACATCTGGACCGTGCTGTACCGCGGCGGCTTCTACCGGGGTGGCGCGATCCACATGAGCGCCCTGGCCGGTATCGATCAGGCGTTGTGGGACATCAAGGGCAAGGCTTTGGGTGTGTCGGTCAGCGACCTGCTCGGTGGGCAGGTGCGGGACAAGATTCGCGTCTATTCGTGGATCGGCGGCGACCGGCCGGCGGACACCGCTCGCGCTGCGAAGGAAGCCGTCGAGCGTGGTTTCACTGCGGTGAAAATGAACGGCACCGAAGAGCTGCAATTCCTCGATTCCTTCGAAAAAGTCGACCTGGCCCTGGCCAACGTCGGCGCCGTGCGCGATGCGGTGGGCCCGAACGTCGGCATCGGCGTCGATTTCCATGGCCGGGTGCACAAGCCCATGGCCAAAGTCCTGATGAAGGAACTCGACCCGTACAAACTGATGTTCATCGAAGAGCCGGTGCTCAGCGAAAACTACGAAGCGCTGAAAGAATTGGCGCCGCTGACCAGCACCCCGATTGCCCTCGGTGAGCGGCTGTTCTCGCGCTGGGATTTCAAGCGTGTGCTCAGCGAAGGTTATGTCGACATCATTCAGCCGGACGCGTCTCACGCCGGCGGTATCACCGAAACCCGCAAGATCGCCAACATGGCTGAAGCCTACGACGTGGCGCTGGCGCTGCACTGCCCGCTGGGCCCGATTGCACTGGCGGCGTGTTTGCAGCTGGATGCGGTTTGCTACAACGCGTTCATCCAGGAACAGAGCCTGGGCATTCATTACAACGAGAGCAATGACCTGCTGGATTACGTCAAGGATCCGCGGGTGTTCGACTACGACAAGGGCTTCGTGAAGATCCCCAATGGCCCGGGCCTGGGGATCGAGATCAACGAGGAGTACGTGATCGAACGCGCGGCCGTCGGCCACCGCTGGCGCAACCCGATCTGGCGCCATGCCGATGGCAGTTTTGCTGAGTGGTGAGTTTTATCTGACCCCACAGTTCCAATGTGGGAGCGGGCTTGCTCGCGAAGGCGGTTGATCATTCAACATTGATGTCGACTAACACACCGCTTTCGCGAGCAAGCCCGCTCCCACACTTGATCTACGTCGACCTCAATAAACATAAGAAGAGGCATTCCCCATGCAACCGCAAACCCTTACCGGGCAGGCGTCGTTGGTGACGCCCAGTCGCAAGCGTTTTTTCATCATGGTGTTGCTGTTTATCACCGTGGTGATCAACTACCTGGACCGCAGCAACCTGTCCATCGCCGCCCCGGCGCTGACCAGCGAACTGGGTATCGACCCGATCCACGTCGGGCTGATTTTCTCGGCATTCGGCTGGACTTACGCCGCGATGCAAATCCCCGGCGGCTGGCTGGTGGATCGCGTCCCGCCGCGCATCCTTTACAGCGTCGCGCTGCTGCTGTGGTCGATCGCCACAGTGATGCTCGGCTTCGCCGCCAGCTTCATCGCACTGTTCGTATTGCGTATGGCAGTCGGTGCACTGGAAGCACCGGCGTACCCGATCAACAGCCGTGTGGTCACTACCTGGTTCCCCGAGCGCGAACGCGCCACAGCCATCGGTTTCTACACGTCCGGGCAATTCGTCGGACTGGCGTTCCTGACGCCGGTGTTGGCCTGGCTGCAGCATCAATATGGCTGGCACATGGTGTTTGTCAGCACCGGTGCGGTGGGCATTCTCTGGGCGGTGATCTGGTACGCGGTGTATCGCGAGCCACGGGATTTCAAAGGCGCCAATGACGCCGAAATCGACCTGATCCGCGAAGGTGGCGGGCTGGTGGATATCCAGGCTGAACAAGCCAAGGTCAAAGCCAAGTTCAGCTGGACCGATCTCGGCATCGTGCTGACCAAACGCAAGTTGTGGGGCATTTACCTCGGTCAGTTCTGCCTCAACTCGACGTTGTGGTTTTTTTTGACGTGGTTCCCGACCTACCTGGTGAAGTATCGCGGCATGGACTTCATCAAGTCCGGCCTGTTGGCGTCGCTGCCGTTTCTCGCCGCCTTCGTCGGTGTGCTATGTTCCGGGTTCTTTTCCGACTGGCTGATCCGCCGCGGCTACACCGTGGGTTTCGCCCGCAAGCTACCGATCATTGGCGGCCTGCTGATTTCCACCTCGATCATCGGCGCCAACTTCGTCGAGTCGACACCGCTGGTGATTGCCTTCCTCGCGTTGGCGTTCTTCGGCAACGGGCTCGCGTCGATCACTTGGTCGCTGGTTTCAACGTTGGCCCCGGCGCGCTTGCTCGGGTTGACTGGTGGTGTGTTCAACTTCATCGGCAACCTGTCGGCGATTACCACGCCGATCGTCATCGGTTTCCTCGCCACCGGTGATTCGTTCGCTCCGGCGATCACCTATATCTCGGTTTTGGCGTTGATCGGCGCGCTTTCCTACATCTTGCTGGTCGGCAAAGTCGAGCGTATCAAGTTGTAGTTGCGGCATGCGGGCGACCATAATGCCGCCCGTTCACTCGCTCAACGGTAAAGGCTGGATATGCAGGAAGACGCCCCAAAAATCGCCAAGGACGCCGCACCGACCGGCACCCAGACACTGCTTCGTGGCTTGGGTGTGGTTCAGGCGGTGGCCAGTGGCGCCCGCGATCTCAAGGAAATCGCCCGGCTGATCGGCACCACGCGCAGCACCACTCATCGTCTGGCCAGTTGCCTTGTGGACGAGCGTTATCTGCGGGTGGTGCCGCAAGTCGGTTATTTGTTGGGGCCGAAGCTGATCGAACTGGGTTTCCAGGCACGCGAAGAGCTGCCGCTGGTGACTCTTGCCGGACCGTATCTGGATGAGTTGTCGGCGTTGACCGGTGACACCATTCACTTGGCGATTCGTGAAGGCGATGAGGTGCTGTACCTGCACAAGAATCCGGGGCGAAATGGCCCGGAAATGCGTTCGCGTGTCGGCCATCGCATGCCGTTGGCGCGTACCGGGATCGGCAAGGCGTTGATGCTCGATGACTCGCAGGAAGAATGGCAGCGGCTGTACGAAGTCAGTTTGCCAGCGGGTGGGAAAAATCAGTTTTGGCCGCAGCACCCGGAGCAGTCCTGGGAGCAGTTTCAGCAGCGCATGGTGGAATATGTGGCGGGCGGTTATGCGTTCGATCTGGAAGACAACGAACCGTCGATCCGCTGTGTGGCGGCGCCGATCCGCGATGCCAGCAAACGTATCGTCGCCGGTATCAGCATCGCCAGCACCGTGCCGTATATGCCACTGGAGAAAATGGCCGAGCTGATTCCCCTGATCAAAGGGGTCACAGCTCGGCTGTCGGCGGAGCTTGGCGCTAAGGTCTGATTAGACCTTCAGCGTGGCCATATCGATGACGAAGCGGTACTTCACGTCACCCGCGATCATGCGGGTGTAAGCCTCGTTGATCTGGCGGATGTCGAGCATTTCGATGTCGCAGGTGATGTTGTGCTCGGCGCAGAAATCCAGCACCTCCTGGGTTTCGGCGATACCGCCGATCAGCGAGCCGGCCAGCACACGACGGCCCAATACAAGTTTGGCGGCGTGGACCGGTGGATCGACCGGTTCGATCAAGCCCACCAGAATGTGCACGCCGTCGAAACGTAGCGTATCGAGGTAGGGATTGAGGTCATGCTGCACCGGAATGGTGTCCAGCAGGAAGTCGAAATGTCCTGCCGCGGCCTTCATCTGTTCGGCATCGGTGGACACGATCACGTGGTCCGCACCCTGGCGACGACCTTCTTCAGCCTTGCTCGCCGAGCGGGTGAACAGCGTGACTTCAGCGCCCATCGCCTTGGCGAACTTGATGCCCATGTGGCCGAGGCCGCCCATGCCGAGAATCCCGACCTTGTCGCCCGCTTTCACGCCGTAGTGCTTGAGCGGCGAGTAGGTGGTGATGCCGGCACACAGGATCGGCGCGGCGCTGGCCGGGTCGAGTTTTTCCGGGATGCGCACCACGAAGTGTTCGCTGACCACGATGCTGTCGGAATAGCCGCCCATGGTGTTGCTGCCATCGACGCGGTCCGGGGTGGCGTAGGTCATGGTCGGACCTTCGAGGCAGTATTGCTCGAGGTTCGATTGGCAGGCTTCGCAGCTGCGGCACGAATCGACCATGCAGCCGACGCCAACCAGATCGCCGACTTTATGTTGGGTGACGTTCGCACCGACGGCGGTAACTTTGCCTACGATCTCGTGGCCGGGCATCAGTGGGTAAACGGCAATGCCCCACTCGTTGCGTGCCTGATGGATGTCGGAATGGCAGACGCCGCAGTAGAGAATGTCGATCGCGACGTCGTCGGTCCGTGGGCTGCGGCGCTCGAATTTCATGGGGGCGAGGGGAGTGGTGGCCGACTGGGCGGCGTATCCGATGGCGGTGTACATGAGGAACCTCGCAAAAGCTGTGACGGGTGAGGTGGCGCATTCTGGGCGCCGCACCGGCCACCGGCCATGGCGATTCCTCCGGGTGTCATGCCTAATCCTCCGGCATCAGCCTTCAATGGGTCGCATTGGCCATCAGACCTGCGATGATGCTTTCATCCCGATTTCCGCGACTTTTTCTGTGAAGAGCTCCTCATGTTGTTGACCCGTCATCTCGATGCCAATGCCACGCTGGTTTCGCTGATCCAGCCTTTGACTAATCGCGATGGTTTCGCTCCTACGGCGTTACCGGGTGTGCAGGTTTTGCGGGCCAGTTGTGATGTGGCTCGCGGCCCGCAGATTTATGAGCCGAGTCTGGTCATCATCGCCCAGGGCAGCAAACTGGCGTATCTGGGGCCGCGTACGCTGGAGTACGGCGCCGGGCATTATTTGATTCAGGCATTGCCGGTGCCCTTTGAGTGCGAAACGTTTTCGGCGCCGGATGGGCCGATGCTCGGGGTGTCCATCGCCATTGACCGGGTGTTGCTCGGTGAGTTGGTGTTGGCCATGGGGCTGGCGCCGGGGCGCAATATTCCTGCGCAGACACCCGAGTCGATGACCTCGGCAGTGCTCGACGATGGGATGCGTGGTTGTGTTGAACGGTTGTTGCGTTGCCTGCACGATCCGCTGGAATGCCAGGTTATGGGGCAGGCGCGATTGAGGGAATTGTTGTTCGTCGCCTTGCGTGGTCCGCAAGCCGATGTGTTGCGTGCGTTGGTCGAGCAACAGGGGCAGTTCGCCCGGATTGCGGCATCGCTCAGTCATTTGCATGCACATTACACCGAACCCTTGAACGTCGAGACCCTGGCCAGTTGCGCAAACATGAGTGCGTCGACCTTTCATGAGCATTTCAAACGCAGCACGTTGTTGTCGCCAGTGCAGTATCTGAAGCGCTTGCGTTTGCTCAGGGCCCAGCAGTTACTGCTGGGCGAGGGGTTGGGCGTGGCACAGGTGGCGCATCGGGTCGGGTATCAAAGCACGTCGCAGTTCAGTCGCGAGTACAAGCGCTACTTCGAACGTAATCCCGGTGACGAACGCGCTGCCTGACAGGAATCGCAGGCAACAAAAAGGCCCCCGTTCGGGAGCCTTGATGTTCAGCCGTTCGACTTACATGTTCGGGTAAGTCGGGCCGCCAGAGCCTTCCGGCGCCACCCAGGTGATGTTCTGTGCAGGGTCCTTGATGTCGCAGGTCTTGCAGTGAACGCAGTTCTGGGCATTGATCTGGAAGCGCTTCTCACCGTCTTCCATGGTCACCACTTCGTACACGCCGGCCGGGCAGTAACGCTGGGCAGGCTCATCGTAGAGCGGCAGGTTTTTGGCGATCGGGATGCTTGGGTCGGTCAACTTCAGGTGGCACGGCTGCTCTTCTTCATGGTTGGTACCGGAGATGAACACCGAGCTGAGTTTGTCGAAGCTGATCTTGCCGTCCGGTTTCGGGTAGTCGATCTTCTTGCAATCTGCCGCAAGCTTGAGGCAAGCGTAATCCGGCTTGGTGTCGTGCAAGGTGAACGGCAGTTTGCCGCCGAAGATGTTCTGGTCGAGCCAGTTGAAACCGCCGCCGACGATGGCGCCGAACTTGTGGATCGCCGGGCCGAAGTTGCGGCTGGCGAACAGTTCGTCGTAGAGCCAGCTCTTCTTGAACGCGTCGACGTAAGTGGTCAGCTCTTCGGTGCCGTCCTTTTCAGCGAACAGCGCTTCGGCCACGGATTCAGCGGCGAGCATGCCGGACTTCATCGCGGTGTGGCTGCCTTTGATCTTGGCGAAGTTCAGGGTGCCGAGGTCGCAACCGATCAGCGCGCCGCCCTTGAAGACCATTTTCGGCAGCGAGTTCAGGCCGCCCTTGCAGATGGCGCGAGCGCCGTAGCTGATGCGCTTGCCGCCTTCCAGGTGCTGTTTGAGCACCGGGTGATGCTTGAGGCGCTGGAACTCGTCGAATGGCGACAGGTAGGTGTTGCTGTAGGAAAGATCGACGATCAGACCGACTACGACCTGGTTGTTTTCCAGGTGATAGAGGAACGAGCCGCCGGTGTTCTCGGTGCCCATGATGTCCAGCGGCCAGCCGGCGGTGTGGACCACCAGGCCTGGTTGATGCTTGGCCGGGTCGATTTCCCAGATTTCTTTCAGGCCGATACCGTAGTGCTGAGCGTCGGCATCGCTGTCGAGGTTGAAGCGCTTGATCAGTTGCTTGCCGATGTGGCCACGGCAACCTTCGGCGAACAGCGTGTACTTGCCACGCAGTTCCATGCCTGGGGTGTACAGGCCTTCTTTCGGGTTGCCTTCGCGGTCAACGCCCAGATCGCCAGTGATAATCCCGCGAACCACGCCGTTCTCGTCGAACAGCGCTTCCTGAGCGGCGAAGCCTGGGTAGATTTCCACGCCCAGGTTCTCGGCCTGCTGTGCCAGCCAGCGGCACAGGTTGCCCAGGGAGATGATGTAGTTACCTTCGTTGTGCATGGTCTTGGGCACAAAGAGGTCGGGAATCTTTTGCGCGCTGTCGGCGTTCTTGAGAACGAAGATGTCATCGCGGGTGACCGGCGTGTTCAGCGGGGCGCCGAGTTCTTTCCAGTCAGGAAACAATTCGTTCAGGGCGCGTGGTTCGAACACGGCACCGGACAGGATGTGAGCACCGACTTCGGAGCCTTTTTCGACCACGCAGACGCTGATTTCCTTACCGGCTTCGGCGGCCTTCTGCTTCAATCGGCAGGCGGCGGAAAGACCAGCGGGGCCGGCACCGACGATGACCACGTCGAATTCCATGTATTCGCGTTCCACAGGTTATCTCCTACTCAAGGCTCAACAGTTTTTTTCTAATTGGAGGTTTGGTGTCGCATCCATGAATCCCTGCGCAATGCAGGAAGAGGACAATCGATGAGCCACCTTTCTCTCTAAGGTGGCGCATTATATCTACACCACTCCTAGCGTCCAATACAAACGTTTGTTTGAATCGGCTCAAAGCCAGAGAAATCAAAGTCACGCGGCTTATGACTGGCCATTTTGCCGTATTGACCGGAATAGGTGTTCCGGTCAAGATACGGTCGGTTTTGCGCTCGCCGTAGGCTGACTGTTGGTTTCAAGAGCACCTCTAAAGACAGGGCGATGGCAGTACAAGGTGATGCGCAGCGCAGGTTCCGGCGCGCAGTTTACACGCCGCGATAATGAATGACTCGTCAGTCACCACTGACGAACGGTCATCTTCATCGTGAGCGCTTGTCACTTGACACCTTTGCCAGCGTTTTTAGAGGTGCCCTTGCGCCGATGAGCATCAAACCGCCAGGTTCGCCTAGGCGACTTTCTTTTCACCGGAGAGTAACGAGGAATCCATGAAGGTTCTTGTAGCTGTCAAACGCGTTGTGGATTACAACGTCAAGGTTCGCGTCAAGGCGGACAATTCCGGCGTCGACCTCGCCAACGTCAAGATGTCGATGAACCCGTTCTGCGAAATCGCAGTGGAAGAAGCCGTACGCCTGAAAGAGAAAGGTGTTGCGACTGAAATCGTCGTCGTCTCCATCGGCCCGTCCACCGCTCAAGAGCAACTGCGCACCGCGCTGGCTCTGGGTGCCGACCGCGCCATCCTCGTCGAATCCGCTGAAGACCTGACTTCGCTGGCCGTTGCCAAGCTGCTCAAGGCTGTTGTCGACAAGGAACAGCCTCAGCTGGTGATCCTTGGCAAACAAGCCATCGACAGCGACAACAACCAGACCGGCCAGATGCTCGCTGCATTGAGCGGCTACGGTCAGGGCACGTTCGCGTCCAAAGTCGAAATCAGCGGCGACACCGTTGCCGTGACTCGCGAAGTCGACGGCGGCGCGCAGACAGTTTCCCTGAAACTGCCGGCCATCGTCACCACCGACCTGCGTTTGAACGAGCCGCGCTACGCGTCCCTGCCAAACATCATGAAAGCCAAGAAGAAGCCTCTCGAAGTGCTGACTCCGGACGCTTTGGGCGTTTCCACCGCCTCCACCAACAAGACCGTGAAAGTCGAAGCGCCAGCTGCACGCAGCGCGGGTATCAAGGTCAAGTCGGTGGCTGAACTGGTCGAGAAACTGAAAAACGAAGCGAAGGTAATCTAATCATGACTATCTTGGTAATCGCTGAGCACGACAACAAGGTTGTGGCTCCTGCCACCCTGAACACCGTTGCTGCTGCCGCCAAAATGGGTGGTGACATTCACGTTCTGGTCGCTGGCCAGAATGTGGGTGCTGTTGCTGAAGCCGCTGCGAAAATCGCTGGCGTGGCTAAAGTGCTGGTGGCCGACAACGCCGCCTACGCTCACCAGCTGCCGGAAAACGTAGCGCCGCTGGTTGCAGAGTTGGGCAAGGGCTACAGCCACATCCTGGCTGCCGCGACTTCCAACGGCAAAAACATCCTGCCGCGCGTTGCCGCTCAGCTGGACGTTGACCAGATCTCCGAGATCATCTCGGTCGAAAGCGCTGACACTTTCAAGCGCCCGATCTACGCCGGTAACGCCATTGCAACCGTTCAATCGAACGCTGCGGTCAAAGTCATCACCGTTCGTGCTACCGGTTTCGACCCGGTGGCGGCTGAAGGTGGTTCGGCGGCTGTTGAAGCCGTTGCAGCTGCTCACGATGCTGGTATTTCCAGCTTCGTCGGTGAAGAACTGGCCAAGTCCGATCGTCCGGAACTGACCGCTGCCAAGATCGTCGTTTCCGGCGGTCGCGGCATGCAGAACGGCGACAACTTCAAACACCTGTACGCCCTGGCCGACAAGCTGGGCGCTGCCGTCGGTGCTTCCCGCGCCGCGGTCGACGCAGGTTTCGTACCCAACGATATGCAGGTCGGTCAGACCGGCAAGATCGTTGCTCCACAGCTGTACATCGCGGTCGGTATCTCCGGCGCGATCCAGCACCTGGCCGGCATGAAAGACTCCAAAGTGATCGTTGCGATCAACAAGGACGAAGAAGCGCCGATCTTCCAGGTGGCCGATTACGGCCTGGTGGCGGACCTGTTCGAAGCAATCCCTGAGTTCGAGAAGCTGGTCTAATCCAGCGGCCTGACTTATAAAGAGCCCGACCTTTTGGTCGGGCTTTTTTTTGTTCCGGATTTGAGTGGGAGAGTGTCGCCATGGATCTGCGCCGTGTTTACGGCTGGTCATTGCTGCTGGGTCTGACAGTATTGCCGGCGCTGTCCGTCGCCGCGGGCAAGTGCGAACGCCTGGTGGTGACCGGCAGCCCGGACGCGCCGCCGTACCTGTGGCAGGACCCGCAAAACCCCAAGCACCTGATCGGCGCCAGTGCAGATTTGTTGCAGCAAGTGGCGGGGGAGCTGGGGATCAAGGTCCAACTGCTTTACGCCGGTAAACGTTCCCAGGCTCTGGACGAAGTGCGTAGTGGACGCATGGACATGCTGGCGGATGCGTCATTGACGGTCAGCGAACTGGACACTCTGGATTACATTCATCCTCCGTTACTGGAAAACGATTACCTGGTCTGGACCCGCAAAGACTCGACGCTGATCTACAACGAAGCGCAGGACCTTCACGGTCATCCCGGCGCGTTGTCGGAAAAGTCTCGTATGACCCCGGCATTTGGCGCGTTCGCCGAGCAGCAATTGACCCTCGTACGTACACCTAACCTGACCCAGGCCTTTCAGAAATTGCTACTGGGCGAGGTGGAATTTGTCCTTGCCGGACGCTACTCGGGCATGGCGGCCGCGCAGACACTTAACCTGGCCAACGACCTGATCGCCCGTCCACAACCGATCGACAAACCCGGCCTGTTCCTCGCGGTTTCCCACAACTCAGCCTGTAACGATCCGTGGTTGCGCGGACAGCTGGCCAAAAAGATGACAGAATTGCCCGCGTCCGGACTGACGGAAGCCGTGCTGCAACGCAATATCGAGCGCTGGAAGGCGCAGCTCTCACAACCGCAGCAACAACCTGTCAGTACCCCAAAACAGTAGGGATTTTTAGTGAGTATTCGACCTCTTTTCGCTGCCCTGGCCGTTCTGGCTCTGGCGGGTTGTGCAGCCGATCCGGCGCCGAATGAACAAATGCGCCTGACCGAACAGGCACTTGAACAGGCCAAGGCCGTGGGCGCCACCCCCGCCGATGTGCCGGAAATGAAACTGGCTGAAGAAAAGTTCAACCGCGCCAAGGGCAGCATGAACGACCAATCCTTCAAGAACGCGCGCATGCGGGCCGAACAGGCTGAGCTGGATGCGCGTCTGGCCGAAGCCCGGGTTCTGACCCTCAAGAGCGAGGAGCAGTTGAACGTGCTTAATACCCGCATCACTCGCCTGCGCAAGCAACTGGGAGATGCCCAATGAGCCTCAAGACCAAAGCCTTGGGCGGTTTGATCCTGGCAGGCTGCGCCAGCCTTTATGGTTGTGCCGGTCAGCACAGCGAAGCCGCGTTGCAGCAGGCCAGCACTGACTTCCAGAAGGTCAAGGAAGACTCCAACGTGCTGCGAATCGCGCCCAAGGACGTGATTCGCGCCGGAGAGTCGCTGGCCCGTGCCGATCGTCTGTCCAGCTATTGGGGCAGTGGATCGGACGTGCTGCATTACGCTTACCTGAGTGAACGCTATAGCGAAATCGCGCGCGAACACACCAATCAGGTGCTCAACGAAGAACGTGCGGCGAAGCTCGAACTGGAGCGTCAGCGCCTGCAACTGGCCCTGCGCGAATCCAAACTGCTCAGTGTGCAACAGCAGGGCAAGTGGCTCGAAGAGCAGATTGTCGCGCTGGCGACCACCCAGACCGACCGCGGCCTGGTGATGACCTTGGGCGACGTACTGTTCGACACAGGCGAAGCGGAGTTGAAAAACTCGGCGAACCGCGTGGTGTTGAAGATCGTGCAGTTCCTGCAGCTCAACCCCAAGCGCGTGGTGCGCATCGAAGGTTATGCCGACAGTACCGGCGGCAAGCAGGAAAACCTCAAGCTGTCCCGTGACCGTGCGCAATCGGTGGCGGACGTGCTGATGGATTTGGGCATCGACGATAAACGTATTCAGGTCGAAGGCTACGGTGATGAATATCCGGTTGACGTGAACGCCTCCGAACGGGGACGTGCACAGAACCGCCGGGTGGAAATTGTGTTCTCTGACGAAAAAGGCCAGCTCGGCGCTGCCCGCTAAGGGCTGCGTCACTAGAAAACCCGGCCTGCCCGTCAGCGCCGGGTTTTTTTACGCCTGCTAATCAACTCTAAAAAACAGTACAGTTTTTGCTGACACTGCACTGTACGGTCGACTATTGTGGCAACTGTCCCAGTACACTTCTAAACTGTTCCGGTATTGTTTCACACAAGAATAAAATGCCCGTGAAATCGAGTGCTGCGTCATGACCAATCTTTTGCTCTACCAACGTATTGCTCAGCAACTGGCCGAAGACATCCGCCGTGGCGTCTATCAACCGGGGGAGCGCGTGCCTTCGGTGCGCAAGATGAGCTCGCAGCTCAACGTCAGCCATGCGACGGTGTTGCAGGCTTACGCCAACCTCGAGGATCAGGGGCTGATCCGCGCCCGGCCGCAGTCCGGTTACTACGTGCACCAGACCCCGGCCCTGACCGCGCCGACACCGGACATCGCCCGGGTCGAGCGTCCCGGTCTGGTCACTCGCAGCAGCATCATCCAACAAGTCCTGGTCGAATCCCGCCGCGAAGGTGTTTTCCCTTTGGGCGCCGCCGTACCGAGCGTTGATTATCTGCCGGTGCGGGCGCTGCATCAGCAACTGGCCAAAGTCACCCGTTTCCATAGCCCGCGGGCGTTCAGCTACATGTTCAGCCCGGGTTTCGAACCGTTGCGCCGACAAGTGGCAATCCGCATGCGCGATGCCGGCGTGGTAGTCGATCCGTCGGAAGTGGTGATTACTCACGGCTGCGTTGATGCGTTGCAGATGTCCCTGCGCGTGCTGACCCGCCCGGGCGACCTGATCGCCGCCGAGTCGCCGACCTACTACGGTTTGCTGCAACTGGCTGACCTGCTGGGCCTCAAGGTCATCGAGATCCCGAGCGATCCGGCCACCGGTATGAGCCTCGAAGCTTTGCAGTTGGCGGCCAACCAGTGGTCGATCAAGGCGCTGGTGCTGACCACTCGTCTGAGCAATCCATTGGGCGGCACCATGCCCGAAGAGCGGCAAAAGCAACTGCTGCGCCTGGCCTCGGATTTCGATATCCAGATTGTCGAAGACGATATCTACGGCGAATTGATGTTCGAGCAGGGTCGCACCAAATCACTTAAAGCCTACGATCGGCTGGATCGGGTGATCTATTGCTCAAGCTTCTCCAAAACCCTGTCGCCGGGCGTGCGGATCGGCTGGATGATTGCCGGCAAGTACCAGCAGGAAATCCAGCGTTTGCAGACCTTCAGTACCCATTCGGCCTGCAGCGTCACGCAGATGGGCATTGCGGCGTACCTGGAGAACGGCGGCTACGACCGGCATTTGCGCTACATCCGTCAGGAGTACCGCAAGAACCTCAGCGCTTTCCAGCTGGCGGTGCAGCAATACTTCCCGGAAGGCACGCAGATGACCCGGCCGACCGGCGGCTTCATTCTGTGGGTCAGCCTGCCGGGGCGGGTCAATACGCAGGAGCTGCACGTTCGTGCGTTGCAGCAGGGCATCAGCATCGCGCCGGGGCTGATTTTCAGTAACACCGAGCAGTTCAATCACTGCATTCGGCTGAACTGCGGCACACCCTGGAACCGTGAAGCCGAGCGTGCGTTGATGACCTTGGGCATGCTCGCCACCCAGCTCTGTCAGGAGATGGTCGGCGGCTTTTGAGGGGGCGGGCAGGATATTCCTGCCCGAGCTTGTCATGTCGCGTGCAACAGGCGAGCATATGGCTCCTGCCGTTTGTACCGTTGGGTCCATGAAGCCGATTTTCCCCGCCGTCTGGCTATCGATCTGCCTGCTGATGACCTTCCAGGCCGAAGGCGTATTGGCGGCTTCCGTTCAAGAAAAACCGGCAGCCAGCGCCACCGCGAAAAAACCGGCACAGGTCAAGAAAGCAGCGCCGGTCAAAAAGACAGTGGCCAAGGTGAAAAAGCGACCGCCGATTGCCTCCAAGTCCAAATCCGCCAGTGAGATCGTAAAAACCAAGCTTCCTTCGGCCGACCTGGATTTAAGCCTGCCCCAAGACATGGCCGAGGAGCTGAAACCGATCGGCACGGTAGCGTTGCCCCGGCACGATGCACTATTGCCGCAAATGTTTGGTGAGAAGGCCGGTCCGTTTCAGCTCAACGGAAGGCTGATCAGCAACGAAATGAAGTTGCAACTGCGCAACGAAGAGCGCCGTGAAGTCGAAGGCGCAGCCCTGGAATTCGAGTTCAAACGATAATTTCTCCCCGTCCGTGACCCGCTGGCCAGACGCTTTGTCGGAGACTGGTCAGTCACGCTCGTTTAAGCGAAAAAACCCGGGTCCAGACAATTTTAAACAAGCGTTTTAGCGGTTACTCTGTGCCACGTCCTTTAACACATCGCCCGTCGAGGAGCTCGTCGTCATGAAATGCCGTGAAGGCTGTGGCGCCTGTTGCATTGCCCCTTCCATCAGTTCACCGATTCCCGGCATGCCCGATGGCAAGCCCGCCGGAGAACGTTGCGTACAACTCTCTGTCGATAACCTGTGCGGCATTTTCGGCAAACCGGAACGTCCAGCAGTGTGCTCGGCGTTCGAAGCCGACATCGAAGTCTGCGGAAGCAGCAGTGACGAAGCGATCAAATTGCTGGGTTGGTGGGAGCAAATGACGGCGGCGTGATGTGTTCAACGAACGGAACTTCAACAATAAGGAATAAGACTATGGGTTCGCTGCAACGTATGGCTGTGCTGTGTGGTTTGACGGTAATGCTCGCCACCACGGCTGCTCAGGCCGAAGACTGGAAAGTCGCCAAGGAACAGGACGGCATCAAGATCTCCTTGAGCGAGGTGGCCGGCTCCGATTACAAGGCCTACCGTGGTGTCACGCTAATGAAGACCACCGTGGCCAAACTGCGCGCATTGCAGGAAGACGTGCCGGGGGCCTGCGCCTGGATTCACGAATGCAAGACCCAGAAGTTGCTCAAACACGAAGGTGATCAGAGCTGGACCTACACCCAGTTCAATACCCCTTGGCCGGTCACCGAGCGTGATTCGGTGCTGCATGTAACCACCGTCGAAGGGGCTGATGGCAGCCTGACCCGCAAACTCGAAGGTGTGCCGAAGTACATTCCTGAAGAAAAAGGCTTTGTGCGGGTTACCAAGGTCGACGGTTTCTGGAAGTTCGTGCCCAAGGGCGATCAGATCGAAGTGACCTATCAGGTGCACACCGAGCCGGGCGGTAGCATACCGTCGATGGTTGCCAACAAGTTTGTGGTTGATGCGCCGTTCAATACCTTGAAAGCCCTGAAGGCACGCGCTGAGAAGTAAGCGCTCCGTTTTTTTGATAAAGCGCCCTGACTTTGTTCGGGGCGTTTGCTATTTGGTAGGGCTGCTTATTTGATCGGGGGCATATCCGTTTCTTCGGTCATGGCGACTGGTGGTTTCGCTTTTACAGCGAGTCACTTTGGAAAAGAACCCCAAAGTAACCAAAGGGTTCTTGCCCCTTTCGTTCGGTGCCTCGCCTAGGCTCGGCATGCCCTCGCTCCGGTCCTGCTCCGTGGGCCCGCCGCCATCGGCCATCCATGGCCGGGGGCGGCTAACCCGGCATCCATGCCGGGTTGCCCACTGCGCAGAACCTCCACTCGGCCTCTCGATGGGGCGGTGCATCAAGATCAAAAGCTGCAGGCGAGCTAACGCTCGGCCTGTTGAGTGGTGAGGAGCATGCGTGCAGCCCCTCTCCCCGGTAGGAGCTGTCGAGTGAAACGAGGCTGCGATCTTTTGATCCTGCTGTGGCTGTGGCTGTGGCTTTTGATTTTGATCTGTTGCCCCTTTCCCAGAGGCCGAACGCAGGCGTTGCGCAGGGGGCACCGCGGCAAGGATGCCGCGGTAGCCGCCCCCGGCCATGGATGGCCGATGGCGGCGGGCCCCCGGAGCAATGCCGGAGTGAGGGCATGCCGAGCCTAGGCGAGGCACCGAATGGCGGGGCAAGAGCCCTTGGTTACTTGGGGCTTTTCCAAGTGACTCGCTGTAAAAGCGAAACCGCCAGCCGCCGTTACCGCAGAAACGGATATACCCCCCGAACTAACTGCATTAGGGCTGCGGGGTTTTATTTTGTTTCCAGATATGCGTTGCACGAAATTTTCACAAAGCCTCCAAGACAATTCGCCCGCGCCAACATGCAGACAGTAATCAATGGCAATGCCGCGAGTGATCGTGCAACATTTGCGCACCGCGCAAGCCCCGGGGCCGAGAACTGGCCAACAGAGGGCAGGGCGCCGCTGTATTTTTTGAAACTTCAACTTCCAATGGGTCCTAAAACGACATGGCAAACCCGGACGCCCTGAGTCAGCAGCGAGCTTCTAGTCGCCTGCTGCAACCGACCGTCAAATCGCATCTGGCCTACACGCTGCTGTGTGCCCTGGTCATGATGGTCATGTTCAGCCTGCTGCGCGTTGCGCTGCTGGTTTACAACCGCGAGATGATCCTCGACACCCCGGCCTCGACCTTTCTCGAAGCGTTCGCCAACGGTCTGCGTTTCGACCTGCGCCTGGTGGTCTACCTCAGCATTCCATTGCTGCTGGCGCTGTTCAGCGCCCGGGCGATGGCCGCACGCGGGTTCTTCCGGTTCTGGCTGACCATTGCCTCGAGCATCGCGCTGTTCCTGGGCCTGATGGAGATGGATTTCTACCGCGAGTTCCACCAGCGCCTCAACGGCCTGGTCTTCCAATATGTGAAGGAAGACCCGAAAACCGTGATGAGCATGCTCTGGTACGGTTTCCCGGTGGTTCGCTACCTGTTGGCCTGGGCCGTGGGCACGTTGATCCTGACCCTGGCGTTCAAGGGCGCCGACCGCGCCACCCGGCCTCGTGGCCCCTTCAGCGGCGGCAGCATTGGCACGCGCCAGATCGCCCCGTGGTATGCGCGCATCACGGTGTTCGTCGTCTGCCTGCTGGTTTGCGTGGTGGCCGCTCGTGGCACCCTGCGTCAGGGCCCGCCACTGCGTTGGGGTGACGTTTACACCACCAACTCGAACTTCGCCAACCAGTTGGGCCTCAACGGCACCTTGTCGCTGGTCGCCGCGGCCAAGAGCCGCATGTCCGAAGATCGCGACAACGTCTGGAAGGCCACGTTGCCACAGCCTGAAGCGCAGAAAATCGTGCGTGACATGCTGGTGATGCCGGACGACAAACTGGTGGATGCCGAGACCGCCGCCGTGCGTCGCGATTACACACCGCCGGCCGACAAGACCCTGCCGATCAAGAACGTCGTCGTAATCCTGATGGAAAGCATGGCCGGTCACTCGGTGGGCGCCTTGGGCGCACCGGGCAACATCACGCCGTACCTCGACAAACTGTCGAAGGAAGGCCTGCTGTTCGACCGCTTCTTCTCCAACGGGACCCATACCCACCAGGGTATGTTCGCCACCATGGCCTGTTTCCCGAACCTGCCAGGTTTCGAATACCTGATGCAGACGCCGGAAGGCAGCCACAAGTTGTCCGGCCTGCCGCAATTGCTCAGTGCCCGTAACTATGGAGACGTGTACGTCTACAACGGCGACTTCGCCTGGGATAACCAGTCGGGTTTCTTCAGCAACCAGGGCATGACCAACTTCATTGGTCGTAACGACTTCGTGAACCCGGTGTTCTCCGATCCGACCTGGGGCGTGTCCGACCAGGACATGTTCGACCGTGGTCTGGTCGAGCTCAAGGCGCGGGAAAACGGCAAGCCGTTCTATGCGTTGCTGCAAACCCTGTCCAACCACACGCCTTACGCCTTGCCGACCCCATTGCCGGTCGAGCGCGTGACCGATCGCGGTAGCCTGAACGAGCATTTGACCGCCATGCGTTACGCGGACTGGGCGCTGGGCCAGTTCTTTGAAAAGGCCCGCAAGGAGCCGTATTTCAAGGAAACCCTGTTTGTGATCGTCGGCGACCATGGTTTTGGCAACGAGCGTCAGATCACCGAAATGGACTTGGGCCGCTTCAACGTGCCGATGCTGATGATCGCACCGGGCATCCAGGAAAAGTTCGGCCAGCGTGACCATACCGTGGGCACGCAGATCGACATCGTGCCGACCATCATGGGCCGGATTGGTGGCGAAGTGCGTCATCAGTGCTGGGGCCGCGATTTGCTCAACCTGCCTGAAGGCGACACCGGTTTTGGCGTGATCAAGCCGTCGGGTAGCGAGCAGACCACCGCCATCATCACGGCTGATCAGATTCTGGTGCTGCCGAAGGAAAAGGAAATGGCGCCGAAGATGTACCAGTACGAACTGGGCGCGACACCTCACGCCGAGATCGTTCCGGATGCGCCGCGTACCGCTGAGTTGAAGCTCAAGCTCGAAGCGTTCCTGCAAACGGCGACCAAGAGCCTGATCGACAACACCGCCGGTGTGGTTGATGGCAAGCCGGACTAAGTCTTGATGCAATAAAAAAGAGGCCCTTGAAAAGGGCCTCTTTTTTTTGCCTGTTAAACCTTTATATCTTGCCGAGCAACAGCAGGATCAACAGCACCACCAACACCACGCCGATGATACCCGACGGGCCATAACCCCAACTTCTGGAGTGCGGGAAGACCGGTAAACCACCTACCAGCAGGAGGATCAGAATAATGATTAGAATTGTGCCCATGTCTATTTCCTTGTTGGAAGTGTTCTGGAATTACCTGGCGTTTAATGGTCAGCCGGGCTGCTATAAAACCGGGCTGCTTACAAATTCCGACTGTGGCGAATGAAGGAAAATTCCAAGTTTTTTTAATGTTTTTCGAAGAAAGGCTTATTTCGTTTTTATTGCTCTAGTGGGTTCAGGCACTCTCCCGGTTTGCTCGGGCCATTCAGCAATCTGATGGAGCGTGGGTCGGGCATTGTCCTTCGCTACACTCGATGCATCTTCCCCGGAACAACAAGGCTGTTTGCTATGCAAAATCGCATGATGATCACTGGTGCGGGCTCGGGCTTAGGTCGCGAAATCGCACTGCGCTGGGCGCGTGAAGGCTGGCAGCTGGCCTTGTCGGATGTCAGCGAACCCGGTTTGCAGGAAACCCTGAAATTGGTTCGCGACGCCGGCGGCGACGGTTTTATCCAGCGTTGCGACGTGCGCGATTACAGTCAGCTGACCGCTTTCGCCCAAGCCTGCGACGAGAAACTCGGTGGCATCGATGTCATCGTCAACAACGCCGGCGTTGCCTCGGGCGGCTTCTTCAGTGAACTGTCCCTGGAAGACTGGGACTGGCAGATCGCGATTAACCTGATGGGCGTGGTCAAGGGCTGCAAGGCCTTCCTGCCGCTGCTGGAAAAAAGCAAAGGCAAGATCATCAACATCGCGTCGATGGCCGCCCTGATGCAAGGCCCGGCCATGAGCAACTACAACGTGGCCAAGGCTGGCGTGGTGGCGTTGTCCGAAAGCCTGCTGGTCGAACTGGCGCAGCAGGAAATCGGCGTGCATGTGGTGTGCCCGTCGTTCTTCCAGACCAACCTGCTGGACTCGTTCCGTGGCCCGACGCCGGCCATGAAAGCCCAGGTCGGCAAGTTGCTGGAAAGTTCGCCGATCAGCGCGACCGACATTGCCGACTACATCTATCAGCACGTTGCCGCTGGCGAATTCATGATCCTGCCTCACGAACAGGGCCGCATGGCCTGGGCGCTCAAGCAGAAGAATCCGCAATTGCTCTACGACGAAATGACCGCCATGGCCGATAAAATGCGCGCCAAGGCCAAACAAACCGCAGGCTGAACTTGCCCGTACGCAACACCGCCGTTAGGGTGGCCGCCATCGGCCATCCTCGCGGGACGTTTGCATGCTCAATTATTTGTGGTTTTTCCTCTCCGCGCTGTTCGAAATCGCCGGCTGTTTCGCCTTCTGGATGTGGCTGCGCCAGGGTAAAAGCGCCTGGTGGGTCGTGCCGGCTCTGCTCAGTCTGACCTTGTTCGCGCTGCTGCTGACCCGCATCGAAGCGACCTACGCCGGTCGCGCCTATGCCGCGTACGGTGGCATCTACATTATCGCGTCGATCGGCTGGCTGGCGGTGGTCGAGCGAATTCGTCCGCTGGGCTCGGACTGGCTCGGCGTGGTGCTGTGTGTGATCGGGGCCAGCGTCATCCTTTTCGGCCCGCGCTTCTCCGCGTCCTGAAGGATTGGTCCTTCATTCAATGGAATTGTCGGACGTTTCCATAGGAGTTGTTCGGGGTGCGCTGTAGGGCGGGACTGATTTGCTGCTGTCGCATTGTAGGCCCGCTGAGTGCAGGGCATCTTCAGGGTTCGATAACCCTGAAGGACGAATGCCATGCTTGTACTCAGTCGCGTTGTGGGCGAGTTGATTTCCATCGGTGACAACATTTCCGTGCGCATTCTTGCCGTCAACGGAGGCAGTGTGCGCTTCGGTGTCGAAGCGCCGCAAAACGTCAACGTGCACCGGGCCGAGGTCTACGACCGCATCCAGCTCAAACTGGCGAAAAACAAAGGACGCTGAAGGCCTCAGTCGAACAGGTGCTTGGGCACATCGTGCTTGAGCATCAACTGGCATTGCTCGCTTTCCGGATCGAAGACAATCAGCGCCTGGCCCTTGGTCAATGCCTGGCGAACACGCAGAACACGGGTTTCCAGCGGCGTGTCATCGCCGTTGTCCGTACCGTCACGGGTCACGAAATCCTCGATCAGGCGGGTGAGGGTGTCGACTTCAAGTTGGTCGTGGGGGATCAGCATAGGCACCTCGGCTAAACAATGGCGCGATGCTACGGCGAATGACCAACGACGGCTAGCCTGGGGTTCTGTGTTGTCTGATCTGGCGTATTCGCGAGCAGGCTCGCTCCCACAGGTGACCGCGTACTCCTGTGGGAGCGAGCCTGCTCGCGATGGCAATCTTTCAATCACAGCCTATCTCAAGCCAGACTCAGCTGTCGGAGCGCTGCCCCACCAGACTATCCACCGACGGTACCCGCGTATCGCTTTCCATCTGCGTCTCATGTTCAATCTGATGACTGAACCGGTCCAGCGAACCCTTGGCCGGTTGTGCATCGCTGGCAAACACCGGCGGACTCAGAATGTAGGCGCCGAGCAACCGACTGAGGGCAGCGAGGCTGTCGATGTGGGTGCGTTCGTAGCCGTGAGTGGCGTCGCAGCCGAAGGCGAGCAGGGCGGTGCGAATGTCATGCCCGGCAGTGACCGCCGAATGGGCATCGCTGAAGTAGTAGCGGAACAGGTCGCGGCGCACCGGCAACTCGTTGTCACTGGCCAGGCGCAGCAGATGCCGCGACAGGTGATAGTCGTAAGGCCCGCCGGAGTCCTGCATCGCCACGCTCACCGCGTGTTCGCTGGAATGCTGACCCGGCGCGACCGGGGCAATGTCGATGCCGACGAATTCGCTGACGTCCCACGGTAACGCCGCCGCCGCGCCACTGCCGGTTTCCTCGGTGATGGTGAACAGCGGATGACAGTCGATCATCAGCTCTTCACCGCTGTCGACGATCGCTTTCAGCGCCGCCAGCAATGCGGCAACGCCGGCCTTGTCATCGAGATGTCGGGCGCTGATGTGGCCGCTTTCGGTGAACTCCGGCAAAGGGTCGAAGGCGACAAAGTCACCGACGCTGATCCCCAGCGAGTCGCAATCTGCACGCGTGGCGCAATAGGCGTCCAGGCGCAATTCGACGTGATCCCAACTGATCGGCATTTCATCCACGGCGGTATTGAACGCATGCCCGGAAGCCATCAGCGGCAGCACGCTGCCTCGAATCACGCCGTTGTCGGTAAACAGGCTGACCCGGCTGCCCTCGGCAAAACGGCTGGACCAGCAGCCGACAGGCGCCAGGGTCAGACGGCCGTTGTCCTTGATCGCGCGAACCGCCGCGCCGATGGTGTCGAGGTGAGCGGAGACCGCGCGGTCGGGACTGTTTTTCTTGCCCTTGAGGGTGGCGCGGATGGTGCCGCGGCGGGTCATCTCAAAGGGAATGCCCAGCTCTTCAAGCCGTTCGGCGACGTAACGCACGATGGTGTCGGTGAACCCGGTCGGGCTGGGAATGGCGAGCATTTCCAGCAGGACTTTTTGCAGGTAGTTCAGATCCGGTTCTGGAATTTTGCTGGTCATGGAAACTCCTGATGAGTTGAGGCCATCGATGGTTTCGATGAAGGGAAAGAATCGTTGTTGTCTGTCAGGGCCCCATCGCGAGCAGGCTCACTCCCACAGGGGAATGCGGTCAACTGTGGGAGCGAGCCTGCTCGCGATGGCGTCAGTTCAGGCGACGCACATCTATGAGGCCGCCGACTGACTGTGCGGAAACAATAAATCCACGAACCGCTCGGCCGTCGGCTGCGGTTCATGGTTGGCCAACCCGGCGCGCTCATTGGCTTCGATAAACACATACTCCGGTTGATCGGCGGCGGGCACCATCAGGTCGAGCCCGACCATCGGAATATCCAGCGCCCGAGCCGCCCGCACCGCCGCATCCACCAAGGTCGGATGCAGAATCGCAGTGACATCCTCAAGAATTCCGCCGGTATGAAGATTTGCCGTACGCCGTACGAACAGATGCTCACCAGCCGGCAGAATGCTGCTGTAGTCATAACCCGCCGCGTGCAAGGTGCGCTCGGTCTCATGGTCCAGCGGGATTTTGCTTTCACCGCTGGTCGCCGCCTGACGACGCCGGCTCTGGGCTTCAATCAGCGCACCAATGGAATGCTGACCGTCGCCCACCACTTCTGCCGGACGACGAATCGCTGCGGCGACCACCTCAAAACCGATCACCACAATCCGCAAATCGAGGCCTTCGTGGAAACTCTCCAGCAGCACTCGACTGTCGAACTGGCGGGCGGATTCGATAGCCTGCTGGACCTCTTCGATGGTCCGTAAATCCACCGCGACGCCCTGGCCCTGTTCGCCATCCAGCGGTTTGACCACCACCCGTTCGTGCTCGTCGAGAAACGCCAGGTTGTCATCGGCATTACCGGCCAGTTGCTGCGACGGCAGGTTCAAACCGGCGGCCTTGAGCACTTTGTGCGTCAGGCTTTTGTCCTGGCACAACGTCATGCTGATGGCGCTGGTCAGATCGCTGAGGGATTCACGGCAACGTACGCGGCGTCCGCCATGGATCAAGGTGAACAGGCCGGCATCGGCGTCATCGACTTGTACATCGATGCCGCGACGGTGAGCTTCCTCGACGATGATCCGTGCATAAGGATTGAACTCCGCTTCAGGACCCGGGCCCAGAAACAACGGTTGATTGATGCAGTTCTTGCGCTTGATCGCGAAGGTCGACAGGTTGCGAAACCCCAGCTTGGCGTAAAGACTTTTCGCCTGCAGGTTGTCGTGTAGCACGGACAGGTCCAGGTAACTCAGCCCACGGCTCATGAAGTGCTCGATCAAATGCCGCACCAGCACCTCACCGACACCCGGTCGCGAACATTGAGGATCGACCGCCAGACACCACAGGCTGCTGCCGTTCTCTGGGTCGTTGAACGCCTTGTGATGATTGAGGCCCATGACGCTGCCGATGATCGCGCCGCTGTCCTCGTCTTCGGCCAGCCAATACACCGGGCCGCCCTCATGGCGCGGGGTCAGCAGACTTGCGTCGATCGGCAGCATGCCGCGCAACTGATACAGCTGATTGATCGCCAACCAGTCCGCATCGCTCTGGGCCCTGCGGATGCGAAAGCCGCGAAACACCCGAGTCGACTGGCGGTAGTCGCTGAACCACAGGCGCAAAGTGTCGGACGGATCGAGGAATAGCTGGGCCGGCTCCAGCCCCAGCACTTGCTGAGGCGCAGCCACGTACAAGGCGATGTCGCGCTCACCGGTGTGCTCGTTGAGCAACTCTTGGGCCAGGCTCGCCGCATCGGGAAAGGTGTGGCCGATCAGTAACCGGCCCCAACCGCAATGCACGGCGATCGGTGCGGCGCCCAATTCACTGCCGTCTTCGGCTAGGCGTGCCTGCAAGCGTTCGTACGAGGGCGCCTGACCGCGCAACAAGCGTTGGCTGTAGGCCGTGGCGTGGGGTTTCATCGATCAGATTCCTTGTTCACTGAGCCACAGGTTCAGGGCCGCCAATTGCCACAGCTTGGAGCCGCGCAACGGGGTCAATTGACCTTGTGGATCGGTCAGCAGGCGATCGAGCATTTCTGGCTTGAACAGGCCGCGATCCTGGCTCGGATCGAGCAGCAGTTCACGCACCCAGTTCAGCGTATCGCCCTGCAAATGCTTCAGACCGGGGACCGGGAAGTAACCTTTTTTGCGATCGATCACTTCACTCGGAATCACCAGCCGCGCCGCTTCTTTCAAGACTTGCTTGCCGCCATCCGGCAGTTTGAATTTGCCCGGCACGCGGGCCGACAATTCCACCAGGCGATAGTCGAGAAACGGCGTACGCGCTTCCAGGCCCCAGGCCATGGTCATGTTGTCGACGCGTTTGACCGGGTCGTCCACCAGCATGATCGTGCTGTCCAGACGCAAGGCTTTGTCCACCGCTGCATCGGCGCCGGGCTGTGCGAAATGTTCCTTCACGAAGTCGCCAGCGGCGTCATTCGCTGTCAGCCATTTCGGCTGCACGGTGGCGGCGTAGTCGTCGTAGCTGCGGTCGAAAAACGCATCGCGATAGGCGGCGTACGGATCTTCGGCACCGTCGACTTGTGGATACCAGTGATAACCGGCGAACAACTCGTCGGCACCTTGGCCGCTCTGCACTACTTTGCAATGCTTGGCCACTTCCCGGGACAGCAGATAGAAGGCGATGCAGTCATGGCTGACCATCGGTTCGCTCATGGCGCGGAACGCTGCGGGCAGTTGCCCGATGATCTCTTTTTCGTCGATGCGCAATTGGTGATGCTGGGTGCCGTAATGCTTGGCGATCAGGTCCGAATACTGGAACTCGTCGCCGCGCTCGCCGCCGGCATCCTGGAAACCGATGGAGAAGGTCGACAGGTTTTCAACACCGACTTCACGCAAAAGACCGACCAGCAGGCTTGAATCGACACCGCCCGAAAGCAAAACACCGACGTCGACCGCTGCACGTTGACGGATCGCCACCGCGTCGCGGGTGCTGTCGAGTACACGGTCGCGCCAGTCTTCGAGTGTCAGATTCATCTCGTCGGCGTGTGGGCCGTAGGGCAGGGTCCACCAGGTTTTCTGCTCGGTGGTGCCGTCCGCTTCGATGCGCATCCAGGTGGCTGGTGGCAGTTTTTCGATGCCGGCCAGCAAGGTGCGCGGCGCCGGGACCACGGCATGGAAATTCAGATAATGATTGAGCGCCACCGGATCGAGGATCGGGTTGATGTCGCCGCCTTTGAGCAGCGCCGGCAACGCCGAGGCAAAGCGCAGGCGCTGGCCGGTGCGCGACAGGTACAGCGGCTTCACGCCGAGACGGTCGCGGGCGATGAACAGGCGTTGGGCGTCACGCTCCCAGATGGCGAAGGCGAACATGCCGTTGAGCTTGGGCAGCAAGGCTTCGCCCCAGGCGTGATAACCCTTGAGCAGCACTTCGGTGTCACCACCGGAATAGAACGCGTAACCAAGGCTTTCAAGCTCGGTGCGCAGTTCCGGGAAGTTGTAGATCGCGCCGTTGAAGGCCAGGGACAAGCCCAGTTGGTTGTCGACCATCGGCTGCGCCGAGCCGTCCGACAGGTCCATGATTTTCAGGCGACGATGGCCCAGGGCAATCGGCCCTTGGGCATGAAAGCCCCACGCGTCGGGGCCACGAGGGGCCAGGTGATGGGTGATTCGCTCAATGGCTGCAAGGTCTGCAGGTTGATGATCAAAACGTAACTCGCCAGCTAATCCGCACATAAATTCCTTACCGGTTTTTCCGTTGGGGAGGGTCAATCGATACCGCGCCAAAAACGGCGGGTACTCAGAAACTGACCCGGCTGAATCCCCGGAGTTTTAGACCGATAAGTTATAAGGCGCGCCGTCAGACTTTTCCGCGGATCAACTGGCGCACGGCAAAACGGTTGGGATGGCAGGCCTCGGCGACCGTTCTGGGCAGGGGCAGAGGCTCGTTTTCAATCCATGCCGCGAGCAATTCACCCGACAGTGGCGCGGTGATCAGGCCGCGAGAACCGTGGCCGCTGTTGACGTAAAAACCCTCAAGCCAGGGGCAGGGAATGTCCGGTACTTGCCGGGCGTCCTTGCTCAGTACGGCGTAGGCATCGGCGAAGGCTGCTGGTTCGGCCAACGGGCCAACGATCGGCAGGTAGTCCGGACTGGTGCAGCGGAACGCGGCGCGTCCTTCGAGCTGCTGCGGGTCCAGTGCCTGAGCCTGCAGTCGCATGGCCAGGTCGGGGGAGATTTCTTCGAGCAAGGCCAAGTTGCCGAGGTGTTCGGTGAGTGTCGGGGTCAGGTCATCGCTCTTGAAGTCGAAGCTGGCGCCGAGGGTGTGTTCGCCCAGTCGCGCCGGCGCCACATAGCCTTCGGCGCAGACGACGGTGGCCAGGCTCTGGCTTTCAGGGGTTTGCGCCAGTCGGGTGATCTGGCCACGAATGCGTTTGAGGGGCAGCTCGGCGCTTTGAGGGAAACGCTTGATCTCGGCGGCGCCGGCCAGGATCACCACGGGGGCACTGGCCAGCAAATCATCACCGTCCCAGGCCTGCCACTGATCATCAACCTTGCGCAGTTCCAGGACATCGCGATGGGGCAGCCACTGGATGTTCGCCGAAGACGCCTGCCAATGGCACAGCGCCGGCGGATGAACCCAGCCACCTTGCGGGAAGAATAATCCGCCGTGCTCCAGGGCGATGCCGGCCTGAATCTGGGCTTGCGGTTGATCGAGCAAGTGCACCAGGTCTGGCGAAAAGGCGGCGGCCAATTGCGCCTGACGCTCGGCTTCCTTGGCGTTGAAGGCCAGTTGCAAGACTCCGCAATCATCCCAGTCGGCGCCCCGTTGCAGATGTTCGAGCAAGCGACGGGTGTGACCGAAGCCACTGACAATCAACTGCGACAACGCAGTGCCGTGGGCCGACAGCTTGAGATACAAAACGCCCTGAGGATTGCCCGAGGCTTCCTGCGCCAGCGCATTGTGACGCTCCAGCAGACTCACTTGCCAACCCCGCGCCGCCAGGCTGGCGGCGCTGGCGCAACCGGCCAGTCCGGCGCCGATCACTATCGCGCGACGCTCGCCGTTCAGTGGCGTCGGCCGCGCAAACCACGGTTTAGCCACGGCGGGCGCAGGGACTTCTTCAGGCCAGCCGAGAAACACGCCCCGCAGGATTTCCCATTTGTGGCCAATGCCTGGCGTGCGCTTCATCTTGAAGCCCGCCGCATTCAGCAGACGACGCACCCAACCGGTGCTGGTGAAGGTGCTGATGGTCGAGCCGGGGGCCGCCAGGCGCGCCAGTTCGGCGAACAGCTCGGCGGTCCACATGTCAGGGTTTTTCGCCGGGGCAAAGCCGTCGAGAAACCAGGCATCGATCTGCGCGTCCAGTTGCGGCAATTGTTCCAGCGCATCACCGATCAGCAGGGTCAGGGTCACGCGGCCGTTGTCCAGCACCAGGCGCTGGAAGCCATGGTGGATCGCGACGTATTGCGCCAGCAGTTGATCGGCAAACGGTTTGAGCTCCGGCCACAAGGCCAAGGCACGCTGCAGATCGGGCAGGCTCAGCGGGTACTTTTCGACACTGACAAAATGCAGCCGCGCCCCGGCCACCGCGTGTTGTTCGAACAGCTGCCAGGCGCAAAGGAAATTCAGCCCGGTGCCGAAACCGGTCTCGCCAATCACCAGTCGACCGCCGGCCGGCAACGCGGCAAAGCGTTCACGCAAAGCGTTCTGTTCGAGGAATACGTAGCGGGTTTCGTCCAGCCCCGACAGATCGGAAAAATACACATCATCGAACACCCGCGAACGCGGGAGCCCTTGGTCGTCCCAGTCGAGCTGGGCGTGGGGCAATACAGGTTTCATGGCAGGCTCGGCAACGGCAAGGCGGCCATTCTAGCCGATCGCTGGAGCGGTGCTTGATCCATGGCAACGTCCGAGCCAGCTCGAACGGTGAAAATGGGATTTCTCCCACGCAGGAGAGGTCAATCCGCTAGTCTTGCTCAATCCTGGAAGGAGCCGTCCCATGTTCGAATCCGCCGAAATCGGTCACGCCATCGACAAAGAAACCTACGACGCCGAAGAACCTGCCCTGCGTGAAGCCTTGCTCGAAGCGCAGTTCGAACTTCATCAGCAAAGCCGTTTTCCGGTGATCATTCTGATCAATGGCATCGAAGGCGCCGGCAAGGGCGAGACGGTCAAGTTGCTGAACGAATGGATGGACCCACGCCTGATCGAGGTCCGCACATTCGATCAGCAGACCGACGAAGAGCTGGCGCGGCCGCCGGCCTGGCGCTATTGGCGGATGCTCCCGGCCAAGGGCCGCATGGGGATTTTCTTCGGCAACTGGTACAGCCAGATGCTGCAAGGCCGGGTTCATGGCTTGTTCAAGGACCCAGTGCTGGATCAGGCGATCAACCAGTCCGAGCGTTTTGAAAAAATGCTCTGCGATGAAGGCGCGCTGATCTTCAAGTTCTGGTTCCACCTCTCCAAGAAGCAAATGAAGGCGCGGCTCAAGGCACTGGCGGATGACCCGCTGCACAGCTGGCGCATCAGTCCACTGGATTGGCAACAATCGAAAACCTACGACAAATTCGTGAAGTACGGCGAACGCGTGTTGCGCCGTACCAGCCGCGACTACGCGCCTTGGCATGTAATCGAAGGGGTGGACGCTCATTACCGCAGCCTGGCGGTGGGCAAGATCCTGCTCGAAGGCCTGCAAAATGCCCTGAATCGACCCAAGGTTCATCCCGACAAGGTCAATGCCGCGCCGTTGCCCATCCATGTCGATCAGTTGAACCTGCTCGATAGCCTGGATTTGACCCTGAGCCTGGACAAGGACGATTACGAAGAACAACTGATTACCGAGCAGGCGCGATTCTCCGGCCTGATGCGCGACAAACGCATGCGTCGGCACGCCTTGGTGGCGGTGTTCGAGGGCAATGATGCAGCTGGCAAGGGCGGGGCGATCCGCCGGGTTGCGGCGGCCCTCGATCCGCGTCAGTACAGCATCGTGCCGATTGCCGCGCCCACCGAAGAAGAACGGGCGCAGCCTTATCTGTGGCGTTTCTGGCGGCACATCCCGGCCAAGGGCAAGTTCACGGTGTTCGATCGTTCGTGGTACGGGAGGGTGTTGGTGGAGCGCATCGAAGGCTTCTGCCCGCCGGCGGACTGGTTGCGGGCCTACAGTGAAATCAATGATTTTGAAGAGCTGATCGCCGAGGCCGGGGTGATCGTGGTCAAGTTCTGGCTGGCCATCGACAAGCAGACGCAACTGGAGCGCTTCCAGGCGCGGGAAGAAATTCCCTTCAAGCGTTTCAAGATCACCGAAGATGACTGGCGCAATCGTGACAAATGGGACGACTACCGTGCGGCGGTCGGTGACATGGTCGATCGCACCAGCACCGAGATATCGCCCTGGACGCTGGTGGAAGCCAATGACAAGCGCTGGGCGCGGGTCAAAGTCCTGCGCACCATCAATCTGGCGCTGGAAGAGGCGTTTGAAAAGTCCGACAAACACGACCGGAAAGTGAAACAGCACAAGAAGTGAGCGATGGTTACGCATACGCGGGGTGAATGATTGTCGCGGTCGGTAATGCAGTGGACTTATGCTCGGTCCACTCTCAACCGACAACAACAATGAGGTATGCCATGCGTGAAGTGGTGATCGTCGACAGCGTGCGGACCGGCCTGGCCAAATCCTTTCGCGGCAAGTTCAACCTGACCCGTCCGGACGACATGGCGGCCCATTGCGTCAATGCACTGCTGGCGCGCTCGGGCATCGACCCGGCCAGCGTCGAGGATTGCATCGTCGGTGCCGGTTCCAACGAAGGGGGCCAGGGCTTCAACATCGGCCGCAACATCGCGGTGCTGTCGCGCCTGGGCACCGGCACTGCCGGCATGACCCTCAACCGTTTTTGCTCGTCGGGCTTGCAGGCGATCGCCATCGCCGCCAACCAGATTGCCTCGGGTTGCAGCGACATCATCGTCGCCGGTGGCGTCGAGTCCATCAGCCTGACCATGAAAAGCATCAACACCGACAACCTGATCAACCCGCTGCTCAAAGAGCAGGTGCCGGGCATTTATTTCCCGATGGGCCAGACAGCCGAAATCGTCGCTCGTCGTTACGACGTCAGGCGCGAAGAACAGGATTTGTACGCGCTGCAAAGTCAGCAACGTACCGCTCAGGCTCAGGCCGATGGATTGTTTGACGATGAAATCGTGCCGATGGCGGTGAAGTATCGGGTTGAAGACAAGGCCACCGATCAGGTGCAGATCCTTGACGGCATCGTCGATCACGACGACTGCAATCGCCCCAACACCACCCTGGAAAGCCTGGCGGGATTGAAACCGGTGTTTGCCGAAGACGGCTCGGTGACGGCCGGCAACTCTTCGCAGCTGTCCGATGGCGCGTCGATGACGCTGGTGATGAGCCTGGAAAAAGCACTGCAACTGGGGTTGAAGCCCAAGGCGTTCTTCCGTGGTTTCACCGTGGCCGGTTGCGAGCCGGATGAAATGGGCATCGGCCCGGTATTCTCGGTGCCGAAGTTGCTCAAGGCCAAGGGGTTGCGGATTTCCGACATTGATCTGTGGGAGCTCAACGAAGCGTTCGCCTCGCAATGTTTGTATAGCCGTATTCGGTTGGAGATCGATAACGACAAGTACAACGTCAATGGCGGCTCGATTTCCATTGGCCATCCGTTCGGCATGACCGGTTCGCGTCAGGTCGGGCATCTCGTGCGTGAATTGCAGCGCCGCAATGTGCGTTACGGCATCGTCACCATGTGTGTGGGTGGCGGGATGGGGGCGACCGGGTTGTTTGAAGCGGTGCGTTAAGTCTGCAAGATTTGTGTTGTCTGGTTAACCGCTATCGCGAGCAGGCTCGCTCCCACAGGGATCTGGAGTGCGACATAGATCCAATGTGGGAGCGAGCCTGCTCGCGATGGCGGCGCCGCGGTCTATAAGCTCATACGCAAAAGCAGCATCCGCTCAATGTAAGCCTGTACCTCCCGCGCCAATTTCTCCGGATTTTCAAACGGCCCTTCCAGGGTGTTTTCCCGGGTGCTGAAATACAAATCCCCATTCACACGACACACCCGGTCGCAGCGAAAGTGCGTGGCGGGGGCATTGTCCTGGGCGCGTTTGCCGTACATGGCGATCTCCTGAGGAATGTTCCTGTTGGCGAATCCCATGAGCTTATGCATGAACCACTTGCAACGCCTGGCCAACCGATCGACGGCATAGCGCCAATTTAATGGTGCGACCTGCACAGTTTCATTCGCGGCCAACGCCCAACTGTCCCTGTGTGCCGAACGGCTCTAAGCCTAGAATGACCTTTCTCGCCACTTGGCTTCGGGGTTCGCAATGCACATTTCATCGGGTCGCTGGGTTTACGGTCTGTTCCTGGCCTTGGTGACCGCGCTGCTGTGGGGAATCCTGCCGATCAAACTCAAGCAAGTGCTGCTGGTGATGGACCCGGTGACGGTGACGTGGTTTCGCCTGATCGTATCCGGCGGGTGCCTGTTCATTTATCTGGCGGCGACCAAACGCCTGCCGAGCCGCAAGGTGCTCGGGCCGCGTGGTGGCTGGTTGGTGTTGATGGCGGTGCTCGGCCTGGTGGGCAACTACGTGCTGTACCTGATGGGCCTGAACCTGCTTAGCCCCGGCACCGCGCAACTGGTGGTGCAGATGGGCCCGATCATGTTGCTGATTGCCAGTCTGTTTGTGTTCAAGGAACGGTTCAGCGTGGGGCAGGGGATTGGCCTGCTGGTGCTGTTGATCGGTTTTGCCCTGTTTTTCAATCAGCGGCTGGCCGAGTTGTTGACCTCGCTGACCGAGTACACCACCGGCGTGCTGTTGGTGCTGTTGGCGTCCACGGTCTGGACGTTCTACGCCCTGGGCCAGAAGCAATTGCTCACGGTGTGGAATTCGCTGCAGGTGATGATGGTGATCTACCTGTTCTGCGCGATGTTGCTGACGCCGTGGGTGCATCCGCTGGAAGCGCTGCAACTGAGTCCGCTGCAAGGCTGGCTACTGCTGGCGTGCTGCATGAACACCCTGATCGCCTATGGCGCGTTTGCCGAGGCTCTGGCGCATTGGGAGGCATCGCGGGTCAGTGCGACGCTGGCGATTACGCCGTTGGTGACGTTCGCTGCGGTGGCAGTGGCTGCGTGGTTGTGGCCGGACTATGTGCATGCCGAGACGATCAATGGTCTGGGTTATGGCGGGGCAGTGCTGGTGGTGCTGGGGTCGGCGCTGGTGGCGTTGGGGCCGTCGTTGATTGCCGGGCTCAGGGCCCGGAAGGTGCGGATGGCAGCCAGTTAAACTGCGTCATCGTTCTTCGCGAGCAGGCTCGCTCCCACAGGAGCATGCGATTACCTGTGGGAGCGAGCCTGCTCGCGAAAGCTGAGTGTCAGGCGCTACAAAACTCAGCCCTTGGCACCGGCCTCCAGCATATTCTCCGGCCTTACCCACGCATCAAACTCTTCGTCCGTCAGATACCCGAGTTGCAACGCCGCCTCACGCAAGGTCAGCCCTTCTGCGTAAGCCTTTTTGGCGATCTCCGCCGATTTGTCATAACCAATGTGCGGATTCAGCGCCGTCACCAACATCAACCCACGCTCCAGATGTTCAGCCATTTTCTCTGCATCCGGTTCCAGACCGGCGATGCAATGCTGCTGGAAGTTGCTGCAGCCATCGCCCAGCAGACGGATCGATTGCAGCAGGTTGTGGATGATCACCGGTTTGAACACGTTCAGCTGCAGGTGCCCCTGACTTGCGGCAAACCCGATGGCGACGTCGTTGCCCAATACCTGACACGCCAGCATCGATAGCGCTTCGCACTGAGTTGGATTGACCTTGCCCGGCATGATCGAGCTGCCCGGTTCGTTGGCCGGCAGTTTGACTTCGGCGAAACCTGCTCGGGGCCCGGAGCCCAGCAGGCGCAGGTCGTTGGCGATTTTCATCAGGGTCACAGCGAGGGTTTTCAGCGCGCCGGACAGCGTGGTCAGCGGCTCATGACCCGCCAGGGCGGCGAATTTGTTGGGGGCGGTGACGAACGGCAGGCCGGAGAGGGCGGCCAGCTCGGCAGCGATGGCTTCGCCAAAACCGTGGGGCGAGTTCAGCCCGGTGCCGACCGCAGTGCCGCCCTGGGCCAGTTCACAGACGGCCGGCAGCGCGCTGCGGATCGCCCGTTCGGCGTAATCCAGTTGCGCGATGAACGCCGACAGTTCCTGACCGAAGGTAATCGGCGTCGCGTCCATCATGTGGGTACGACCGGTCTTGACCAGCTTCATGTGCCGCGCGGACAGCTCGGCCAATCCGCCCGACAGTTCGCTGATCGCCGGCAGCAGTTGCTGTTGCACGGCCTGGGCTGCCGCGATGTGCATGGCGGTCGGGAAACAGTCGTTGGAACTCTGGGAGCGGTTGACGTGATCGTTAGGGTGAACCGGCGACTTGCCGCCACGAGCATTACCCGCCAGTTCGTTGGCCCGACCGGCGATCACTTCGTTGACGTTCATGTTGCTCTGGGTGCCGCTGCCGGTCTGCCACACCACCAGCGGGAACTGGTCGTCGTGGCTGCCGTCGAGCACTTCGTCGGCGGCTTGTTCGATCAACCGGGCGATGTCGGCGGGCAGGTCACCGTTGCGGTCATTGACCCGCGCCGCGGCTTTCTTGATCAGCGCCAGGGCATGCAGCACCGCCAGCGGCATTTTTTCGTTGCCGATGGCGAAGTTAATCAGCGAGCGTTGCGTCTGAGCGCCCCAGTAGGCTTCATCCGGGACTTCCACCTGGCCAAGGCTGTCGGTTTCGATACGGCTCATCATGCACACTCCTGTAGGTCGATAGCGCAGTTTAGGCCGTGATCGCCGGCCGTGGTTCCATCAGTCTGTTTTTTGACCGTTTAACCCCTCTAAATCAGGCCAGACAAGGCTTGGGGTTGAGTGACACACTTTTTTAGGTGCAGAATGGTCGCCCTTGGGGTAATGACCTCGCCTGCTAGAAAGGAAACTCGATGACTCGTCTTCGTGCCATCTGTACCGCGGTTGCACTGGTTTGCGCCAGCGGCCCTGTTTTTGCCGATACCGCCAGCCACAACGCCAGTGCCGAAGCTTTCCTGACTCTGGCGCACGCTGACAAATTGGGCACTCCGGTGTACATGCAAGTGCAGCAAATGTTCGCTCAGCGCTTTGAACAGACCAAAGCCCCTGAATCGAAAAAAGCCTTGCTGGAAACCTACCAGGCCAAGGCTAACGCAGCTCTGGATGCAGCCATTGGCTGGAACAAGCTGAAGCCGGACATGGTCAAGCTCTACACCACCAACTTCAGCGAATCCGAGCTGAAAGACCTGGTCGCGTTCTACCAGTCGCCACTGGGCAAGAAAGTCCTGGAAAAAATGCCGCAGCTGACTCAGCAATCGGCCCAGATGACTCAAGCCAAGCTGGAAAGCGCCGTGCCTGTGGTCAACAAACTGCTGGCTGACATGACGGCCGAGCTGGAGCCTAAAGGCGCCGCCGCTCCAGCTCCAGCCAAGAAAAAGCCTTAAGCGGAGTTCGGTATGACCATGCAACAACGCATCGAATCGACGCTGGGCCTGTTGCAGCCGCAGCATCTGCAAGTGCTGGATGAAAGCCACATGCACAGCCGTGGGTTGCAGACCCACTTCAAGGCCGTGGTGGTCAGCCAGCAATTCGAAGGGCTCAACCGCGTCAAGCGTCACCAGAAAGTCTACGGCACGCTCGGCGAGCTGATGGGCGAGTTCCATGCGTTGGCGCTGCATACCTACACGCCAGAGGAATGGGCACAGATCGACGCGGCTCCGGCCTCGCCGACCTGTGCTGGCGGCAGCAAGCATTAAGCATCGGTTTTTTGCTAGAATCCGCAACGCGCCGCTCACCCGGCGCGTTTTTTTTCGCATCCGGTTCACCCCTTACGAGGGTAGCCACCTGGAGAATCACCCATGACACAACAGATTGTCGTGGCGGCACTGTATAAGTTCGTCACCCTGGAAGATTACGTCGCCCTGCGCGAGCCACTGCTGCAAGCGATGGTCGACAACGGCATCAAAGGCACGCTGCTGATCGCCGAAGAAGGCATCAACGGCACCGTGTCCGGCAGCCGCGAAGGCATTGACGGGCTGATGGCCTGGCTCAAGAACGACCCGCGCATGGACGACATCGACCACAAAGAGTCGTACTGCGACGACCAGCCGTTCTATCGCACCAAAGTCAAACTCAAGAAAGAAATTGTCACCCTCGGCGTCGAAGGCGTGGACCCGAACAAAAAGGTCGGCACCTACGTCGATCCAGAGAACTGGAACGCCTTGATCAGCGATCCGGAAGTGCTGTTGATCGACACCCGCAACGATTACGAAGTCTCGATCGGCACCTTCGAAGGCGCCATCGACCCGAAGACCACCAGTTTTCGCGAATTCCCCGACTACATCAAAGCCAATTTCGACCCGGCCGTGCACAAGAAAGTCGCGATGTTCTGCACCGGCGGCATTCGTTGTGAAAAGGCGTCGAGCTACATGCTCAGCCAAGGCTTCGACGAGGTCTATCACCTCAAGGGCGGCATTCTGAAGTACCTCGAAGAGGTGCCGCAGGAAGAAACCAAATGGCAGGGCGACTGCTTCGTGTTCGATAACCGTGTGACCGTGCGCCACGACCTCAGCGAAGGCGACTACGATCAATGTCATGCCTGTCGTACACCGATCAGCGCCTCCGACCGCGCATCCGAGCACTACGTGGCCGGCATCAGTTGCCCGCATTGCTGGGATAAACTGAGCGAGAAAACCCGTCGCAGTGCCATCGACCGGCAAAAGCAGATCGAACTGGCCAAGGCTCGTAACCTGCCTCATCCGATCGGCTACAACTACAAGCAAACTCCTTCCGAGGCTTGAACCATGTCTGTGCAACGCCTGCTCTATGTGATGGACCCGATGTGTTCCTGGTGCTGGGGCTTCGCGCCAGTGGCCAACGCGCTGGTCGAGCAGGCGCAAGCAGCGGGGGTGGACGTGCACCTGGTGGTGGGCGGTTTGCGTACCGGCAGCGGCTCCGCGCTGGAGCCGACCACCCGGCGCTACATCCTTGAGCATTGGCAGGCGGTCAACGAGGCGACTGGCCAACCGTTCAAGCTGGAAGGCGCGTTGCCCGACGGGTTTGTCTACGACACCGAACCTGCCTGTCGGGCGCTGGTGACTGCACGCAGCCTGGCGCCGGATTGCGCGTGGAAACTGCTCGGGCTGATTCAGCACGCGTTTTACGCCGAAGGTCGCGACGTCACTCATGCCAGTGTTCTGGTGGAGCTGGCGGAGCAGGCCGGCCTGCCGCGCATCGAGTTCGCCGCTGCGTTCGACCGTGCCGATCAGCACGCCGCGACGGCGGCCGATTTCACCTGGGTCCAGGACCTGGGCATTGCCGGTTTCCCTACCTTACTGGCTGAGCGTGATGGTCAATTGGCGCTGTTGACCAATGGCTATCAGCCGCTCAGCGTATTGTCTCCGTTGCTCGGCCGTTGGCTGGAGCGCGCTGCCTGTGCATGATCTGCCCGACGACGCCCCAACCGCTACACGTGTCGACCGTCTGAGCTGGGCAGAAATCCGTCGCCTGGCGCTGCATCACAAAAAATCCCTGTGGATCGCCAACGGCGTGGCGGTGTTGGCAACCCTGTGTAGTGTGCCAATTCCCTTGCTCCTGCCGTTGCTGGTGGACGAAGTGCTACTGGGCCACGGTGACGCCGCGCTGAAAATCATGAACCACGCGTTGCCCGACGACTGGCAAAAAGCGGCGGGCTACATCGGCCTGATGCTGCTGGTGACCTTGTTGCTACGCTGTGGTGCCTTGTTCTTCAACGTAGTTCAGGCAAAGTTGTTTGCGGCACTGGCCAAAGACATCGTGTATCGCATTCGCACACGGCTGATCGAACGGCTCAAGCGTATTTCCCTGGGCGAATACGAAAGCCTGGGCAGCGGCACGGTCACCACGCATCTGGTCACCGACCTGGACACCGTGGACAAATTCGTCGGCGAAACCCTCAGTCGTTTCCTTGTGGCCATGCTGACCCTGGTCGGCACCGCCTCCATCCTGATGTGGATGCACTGGAAGCTGGCGTTGCTGATCCTGCTGTTCAACCCACTGGTGATCTACGCCACGGTACTGCTGGGCAAACGGGTCAAGCACCTGAAGAAACTCGAGAACGACAGCACCTCGCGCTTTACCCAGGCGCTGACCGAAACCCTCGACTCCATTCAGGAAGTGCGTGCCGGCAACCGTCAGGGATTTTTCCTAGGGCGCCTGGGTCAGCGCGCCCGGGAAGTGCGCGATTACGCGGTGAACTCGCAGTGGAAAACCGATGCCTCGAACCGTGCCAGTGGCTTGTTGTTCCAGTTCGGCATCGATATTTTCCGTGCGGCGGCGATGCTCACCGTGCTGTTTTCCGACCTGTCCATTGGCCAGATGCTCGCGGTGTTCAGCTACCTGTGGTTCATGATCGGTCCGGTGGAACAGCTGCTGAATCTGCAGTACGCCTATTACGCGGCCGGCGGCGCGCTGTCGCGGATCAACGAGTTGCTGGCCCGGGCCGATGAGCCTGAGTACCCGGGCGGTGTCGATCCGTTCAACGGTCGCGAAACCGTGGGTATCGAAGTCCAGGGATTGAGTTTCGGTTACGGCGACGAGCTTGTGTTGAACCAGATGAACCTGTCGATCGCCCCCGGTGAAAAGGTCGCGATTGTCGGCGCCAGCGGTGGCGGCAAAAGTACCTTGGTGCAGTTGCTGCTGGGCCTGTACACGCCGCTTGCCGGAACGATTCGCTTCGGCGGCTCGACCCAGCAAGAGATCGGCCTGGAAACCGTGCGGGAAAATGTCGCCGTGGTCCTGCAACATCCGGCGCTGTTCAACGACACCGTGCGCGCCAACCTGACGATGGGTCGTGAGCGCAGCGACGAAGCCTGCTGGCAAGCGCTGGAAATCGCGCAATTGCACGCCACGATTCGAGAGTTGCCCAATGGCCTGGACAGCATCGTCGGACGTTCAGGTGTGCGCTTGTCCGGCGGCCAGCGCCAACGCCTGGCGATTGCGCGGATGGTGCTGGCCGACCCTAAAGTGGTGATCCTTGATGAGGCCACTTCAGCGCTGGATGCCGCCACCGAATACAACCTGCACCAGGCGCTGGCGCGGTTCCTGAGCCACCGCACCACGCTGATCATTGCGCACCGGTTGTCCGCGGTGAAGCAGGCCGACCGGGTGCTGGTGTTCGATGGCGGGCAAATTGCCGAGGATGGCGACCATCAGCAATTGATTGCCGATGGGGGGTTGTATGCCAAGCTTTATGGGCATTTGCAGCAACATTAGATCAGTGCCACAGGACGTTCAGCGCATTTTCACCGCCGTCGAAACCGAATTCCTTGATAACAACCGAACAGGATTCGCAGGGTGACATGGTGGTGGCGACGTTAACCGTTTCGATCGATTCGGGATTGGGGTATTTTTCGCGAATCACGCTGATCAACTTGCTTTCGCTGTCCAGTGACGTGGGCTTGAGAGTCAGTGTCGGGCGATAGCTTTCAATATCTTTTATTGTCGCTGGCACAGCGAGTAATTTGCCTTCATCAGACACACGGAGTGATGTGCTGGGAAAAACTTCGTTCATATCAACATTGAAGTAGGTCGTTTCACCCACCTTGACCTGATCTGCGCCAAGATTTTGTTTGAACAAAGGCAGATGTCCGGTCGCCCCCTGCGCTCCCGAAACACTTACATAAACCTCCCGCTTCCCGGTGGTGGTGACTACTTCTGCATAGGCGATGTTTCTAGCATTGAACGGGCGCTGGTGACGAGGGATAAGGCTGTGAAGCTTTTTCATCGTGCTGTTGATCCTCAATGCGCTGTCGGCATTGTTCAGCACGATGCTCGGCCCAAGGAATAATGTATTGAAAACTGCCATTGTTCTTTGACGGAAGGCTTCTGATGCGACCTTGCTGCGCGACCAGCTTGTCGCACCTTTCGGCAGCTGGGTGACAATCATTCGGGTCGAGTGATCGAACAGCACCGCTTCGCCTGGACTGGTATCGACCTTGAGTAGCTTGAGGGTATCGGGCGGGTTCACGTGGCCGCCAATCGGAATGGCAATTTCTTCCATTGTTTTCAACGCACGTTCCACCGCTTCCGTACCGTGAATCCTTGCCATATTGTTGGCATTCAACGATCCGGTGTACACAGTCAGCAATTCTGCTTTGAGATCTTCCGGCAATGTGGAAGCTTTCTTGAAATTCAGCGTGTCTCTTATGCTTTGACCTTGTGCCAGTTCGGCGACGTAAAAATATCCGGCATCCAGTCGGGTGAACACATAGTGCTTCGAATCGTCTATCGCCGGGACGATGATGGCGCCGGCCTCGAAGGTGTCAAATTGATTCTGGTTCCCGTAGGGAATACTCACCTTGATCCTCCCATAAATCCCTTTTTGGAATTCCATCGTAGCCAGGAGCCGGTTTTTGTTCTTCAGGGTTTTACGCAACATCGCCCGATCCGCAGTGGCCGGCGTATAGATACTGTCTCCGAACCACGGCGCCCAGCCTTTGTTTTTGTCGAAACTGCCAATGTTCGGCGTCGGTGCCGGATCACGGGTGACGAATGTGGTCGTGCATACATCGGCACCCGGGCTGCGTCGTACCCGGCAAGGCAAGGATTTGAACATCGCCTGATCATCAATCAAGTCGGCACGGCGCAGTTGGTTGCCGTCCAGACGATAGGGAATGTCATCAACGAACAGTGTGGTTCGACCATCGACCTCAAGTACTTCCCGGATATGGGCGTATTCCGGGAGTTCTACCAGGACGTGGGATTCGGTAGGCGGTAACGTTTTGAAGGTTGACCGGCCCTGTATGAGGTTGTCGCTGTGATTGTGCAGGCGGGGGCCATAGGGCAAGGACGTCACCGGGTCGACGGGGTGGAATCGGGTCAGGTCCGACGGGCTGGTATTGCGCACAAGTACATCATCGACACCGTTGATCGTTGCCAGTCGATCATTGTTTGTCAGTGGCCTCCAGCGCCCCGGATCGGTTGTCTGGGGCAGGTTGTGCACCAGTCGGTAGCTGTCGGCGTGTCCTGCCAGTTTTTTGAACCCTCTGACACCAATGCGGCCCGCGGTGTGCAGTCCTTTCCACGCACCGCTTCCTATTGACTTGAATAGTGACGGTACTCCGTCCACCGGATTGAGGTTGCTCAGCGAAGCGGTCAGCAGTTTTCGGGTCAACGTTGAAAAGGAAGGCAGACTTGCTTTGGCGGTCATGCGCGAGGCTGTGGCCCCGGCCCTGATCAACCGCACCGAACCCGACATGAATTTCCCGATAGGGGTGATGAATGAAGCCAGGTCCAACAGGAGTCCAGCCACGCCTATGAGTATCCGGTCAGTTTTGCCCGACAAAAGGTCCTCAATACTGCCCCAGAAGGGCACAAACCCTTTGGCCAACTCTACGAACGTATCCCGCCGTTGTTCGTTTCTAGCCCTGATGGTGTCGAATGCCGTCATGCCGCGGGCCTGGGTATGCAACTGCCGTTCATCTACGTACAGAAAATTCATTGCAATGTAGTGGGCCACTGCATTCAAACGGGAGGATACCCGCGCCATTTCTTCGCTATGGCTATCGGCCGCGCTTGGCGATACAGCCGCCGGCACGTCACCTACCACGCCGAGGATCGCTATGCAGATCCTGTCAGCAGGCTGTGTGCCATCTAAGTGTGCTGACCAATCGAGAAGCAGAGAAGTGCTGATTTCAGCCGTATAGGTTTGTCCGGGAATTGAGGCATGCAAGGGAAACGTGGTGCGAACCCCGTTAACTGTTGAAAACCTCAAGTGGGGGCGGCAACGAATAACGCCAGCACTGGGGATCAGTTCGTAATAGGTGATTTCATGATTGTGTGTCACCTGCAGAACGAAACCTTTTCTTGGCCGGATGTCTCCCCTTAGTTGGATGAGTGTTTTTTCCAGGTGCAGGCTCAGCAAGCGGACGTCACCCCGTTCAAGGGCCTGGCGGTCGGCCAGTGGCAGCGAGGTCAGTAGACTGGCGATCAGGGTCTGGTAGGCCGTCCTGATTTTCGAGAGGTAGTTTGTGAAGTCTGTTTCAAACTGCGTGTTGATATCAGGCAGCGTCTTGCCCCCGTATGTGCTAATCACACGCCTTTCGATCCCCTTATGATCCTTGAGAAATTCCTCATGATGCAGGGTTCGCTTGTCGTCGATATTGATCCAGTGATTGTTTCGTGTTTTCCCATCGGATTGGGTTACAAACCATTTGCTTCCGTCATCCAATTGGCCGTCGGCATAGACATCGAGGAAAGCATTGCCTGGCAGTTTCAATGAGGGCATATCTCTGAACCCCAAGCTGCTCGGTGGCTCATCACGCAGCAACTTGCGCCCGTCCGATTCGAACATGGCATCGCCAAACAGATCATCCTTTACCCGTTTGGCCATCTTCAGTCTTTCAGGGGGCGGCAAATCGACTGTCATGACGGCGTTGTTCAGGCTCTTGCTGTGGCTTTCCAGAGCCGCCATCGCCCGCGTCATATCGTCCTCGTCGTAATCGGATTCTGTTCGCGATTGAACGATGCCACTGCAGACCGCCCATTCCAGCGCTGGATCCATCCTCAGTCGCGCAATCTTCTCAAGTTGTTCGGACGAGGCGTCGGCGCTCCGGGTCAGGGGCAGGTCGACGAGTTGTTGAAAGGACAGCGGTTGCAATCGATCAAGGCCGAGTTCATCTGCCAGCAGCACGCCGTGCATGAAGTTCACCCACACCACCGAGCTTTTGTAAGGAAGGTCGGACGGGATATCGCGCACAGCGAAGTCCTTTGACAGACGGGTCTCGAACACCCGCGCGAGAAGGGCCGCCTGTTTTGCATAAGTGACCCGATTGGTGCGCAGCAAGTGCTGTTCAAAATCGCTGCGCAGGGTCTGGTAGCTTTTGCCCCAGTGAGCCGGGTCTTGCCAGCGGAATCCGGCGACTTCCTGCGGCTCATCGGCTGACGGGGCGTGCAAGTAAAGGCATATGGCTTTGCAAACCAGTTGATGGCGCACGGACGCCGAAGTTTGTTCGCCAGGGCCTGCGCCATACCACTTGAGCGTCCTGAGCAGCCTGTCGCCCAGCTCTTTTGCTTCGACCGTGTTCAGCATTCGCTGGAGGAATACAGAGGGCGTCGCGCGCAGTTGATCCATGGAGGCGGAAGCCAGTACAGAGGCGCCGAGATGACCGATTAACGAACGTTTACCGTTCAGGAAAGTCCTCACGATGTCGGTGATTTGAGCATCGATGCGTTTTGACTTGTAAGTGTCGATGGTCATGGGTTGCGCGAGGTTGGTTTCCGCGCGCTGAATAGTCTTGAACCGTCTTCGATCCTGGGCAGTGGGGCGCAGGCCCAAGACTTCGATATCCGGGCCGTCGTCGAGTCCCAGAGCCTGTCTGGCGCGGAATTCTTCGTCCGCCGGTGACAGGGGGCGTTGATCAGGTGAAGGTAAAGACGTCTCTGTCATGTTGCACTCCTTTGAAAGGGTTCCCGCAACGAATAGGGGGAGCCCGAAGTGCCCAGTAAACAGATCTGCAAACCGGCTTTGGCGGTATATATCTATAGGGAGCGCACGTGTACGGCATTGAGCCCGATCCTCTGCTTGCCGGAACCGGGAACGCACCCTAGTCTAGCTGTAGCGATCACGTCGGGATGCTGATCTGGCAGTGCTAAAACAAGGGACTTCATGAATCAAGCGCGGACTCTCGGAACGCCACGGTTGTTGGGCATTGTCTGGCCATTTATTGCCGTCGTGTTATTTCAAGCCTTGCTGGGCGGTGTCAGCCTGTATGTTCTGTCGGCGGTTCGCGGCTACGTTGCCGGTGAAAGCCTGTGGTCAAAAGGCCAAAAAGACGCCATCTATTACCTCAATCTCTACGCCGACAGCCGCGACGAGACGATTTTCCTCAAATACCAGAACGCCATTGCCGTACCTCAGGGTGGCCACGAGTTGCGTGTGGCGCTGGATCATCGGCCGCCGAATATCGAAGCCGCGCGCGTGGCGATCCTGAAGGGCGGCAACCACCCGGATGACATCAATAGTGTGATCTGGCTGTACCTGAATTTCCGGCACTTCACTTACCACAAGAAAGCCATCGACCTCTGGACGGTGGGCGATGCATATCTGGTGCAACTCGATGACGTCGCGAAGGAAATGCATCAGTACATCACCGCCAATCAGGCCTCCGAGGCCGACATCAAGCGCTGGAAAGACCAGATATTCGTCATCAACGAAAGTGTGACACCGGCAGCGAAGGCCTTCAGCGATGCCTTGGGCGAAGGCTCGCGGATGATCCTGCGGGTGTTGCTGGTGACCAACCTCGCCACCGCCCTGGGCTTGATTGCATTAGCACTGATGCGTACTCACAAACTGCTCAAGCACCGCAATGCGTTCGCCGAGGCCCTGCAGTTGGAGAAGGACCGAGCGCAGATCACCCTGCAATCGATTGGCGATGGCGTGATCACCACGAATGTCGACGGCGCGATCGCCTATATGAATCCGGCCGCCGAGGCACTGACCCACTGGAAGGCCGAGCAGGCGACGGGTTTGCCGCTGGCGGCGCTGTTCAATCTGCTGGACGAGAACGCTCAGGCCGATGGCTTCACGTTGATCGAGCACATTTTGAGCGGACAGCTGAGCGGTGGCAGCGAACACTCAAAACTGATCCAGCGCCTGGATGGCAGCACGGTTTCGGTCACCCTGGTCGGTGCGCCGATCCGCAACGCCGGCAAGGTCAGCGGCACCGTGCTGGTGCTTCACGACATGACCCAGGAGCGACAGTACATTGCCAATCTGTCCTGGCAGGCGACCCATGACGCCTTGACCGGGCTCGCCAACCGTCGCGAGTTCGAATATCGCCTGGAGCAGGCGCTTCACATCCTGGCGCGGCAGTCGGGGCGCCATGCCCTGATGTTCCTCGATCTGGATCAGTTCAAACTGGTCAACGATACCTGCGGCCACGCGGCGGGTGACGAGTTGCTGCGGCATATCTGCGCTCTGTTGCAATCCGGTTTGCGCGAAGGCGATACCCTGGCCCGCCTGGGTGGCGACGAGTTTGGCATCCTGCTGGAGAACTGCGCCCCGGAAGCCGCAGAAAAAATCGCCGAGGGCCTGCGTCAGACCGTGCAGAACCTGCACTTCGTCTGGAAAGGCCGACCGTTCGTGACCACTGTGAGTATCGGGCTGGTTCACATCGCTCAGAATCCGACCACCCTCGAAGCTTCGCTGCGCGCTGCCGACATGGCCTGCTACATGGCCAAGGAGAAGGGCCGCAATCGGGTTCAGGTCTATCACGCCGACGATTCGGAACTGTCCCTGCGCTTCGGCGAGATGGCTTGGGTGCAGCGCTTGCACATGGCGCTGGAAGAAGACCGCTTCTGTCTGTACGCACAGGAAATCGCGCCCCTTGGTCATATCGAGAAGGGCGGTGGACATATCGAAATTCTGTTGCGCCTGCATGACGAAGCCGGACGCATGATTTTGCCCGACAGTTTTATTCCGGCGGCTGAGCGTTATGGTCTGATGACGTCCCTTGACCGCTGGGTAGTGCAGAACGTTTTCAAGATCATTGCCCAATGCATTGCCGAACAGCGCAAAGGACCATTGGCCATGTGTGCGATTAATCTGTCAGGCACAACTATCGGAGATGAGGCGTTTCTGCACTTCCTGCGTGAACAGTTTGTTACTTACTCCATACCGCCTGAAATGATTTGTTTTGAAATCACTGAAACCAGTGCTATTTCCAATCTCGGAAGTGCAATCAGATTTATTAATGAACTCAAAGGTTTAGGTTGCCACTTTTCACTGGATGACTTTTGCGCCGGAATGTCCTCATTCGCCTACTTGAAACATTTACCTGTAGACTTCTTGAAGATCGACGGGAGTTTCGTAAAGGATATGCTGGACGACCCGATTAACCGCGCCATGGTCGAAGTGATCAATCACATCGGTCATGTTATGGGTAAGCGTACGATTGCCGAGTTTGTTGAAACACCCCAGATCGAGCAGGCATTGCTGGAGATCGGGGTGGATTACGCTCAAGGGTATGTTATTGAACGCCCGCATTTGTTTACCTGCGACAGTTTACAAAGTCGTCCAGCCAGGCCACAGCCTTTGTTATTCAAGGCGCCTGGCACGTTCCGTTGAAATCTCTTGCTGATCCTTATAATCACAATCAAAAGGAGCTCGACAGTGATCGACACATTCAACCGAACCGGACCACTCATGGATGCTGCAAGTTATCCCGCCTGGGCTCAACGCCTGATCCAGGATTGCAGCGAGAGCAAACGCCGGGTTGTCGAACACGAACTGTATAAGCGTCTGCGTGATAACAAACTCAGTGCAAAGACCATGCGTCAGTACCTGATTGGTGGCTGGCCGGTAGTCGAACAGTTCGCGTTATATATGGCACAGAACCTGAGCAAGACTCGTTTTGCCCGCCACCCAGGTGAAGACATGGCGCGTCGCTGGCTGATGCGTAACATACGCGTCGAATTGAACCATGCCGATTACTGGGTGCACTGGAGCCGTGCTCACGGTGTCAGCCTGGAAGATTTGCAAACGCAAAAGGTTGCCCCTGAACTTCACGCCTTGAGCCACTGGTGCTGGCACACCAGTTCGTCGGATTCGCTGATCGTTGCCATTGCCGCCACCAACTACGCCATTGAAGGTGCGACCGGGGAGTGGTCGGCGCTGGTCTGTTCCAGTGGCGTCTACGCGGCGTCGTTCCCGGAGGAAGATCGCAAGCGGGCCATGAAGTGGTTGAAGATGCATGCCCAGTACGACGATGCCCATCCGTGGGAAGCGCTGGAAATCATCTGCACGCTGGCTGGCATGAACCCAAGCAAATCCCTGCAAGTGGAATTGCGTCAGGCCGTCTGCAAGAGCTACGACTACATGTTCCTGTTCCTGGAGCGCTGCATGCAGCTTGAGCATGCGGAAAAGGCCCCGGTCGCGCGTGAGCGCAGGGAGCTGGCCGAAAGTTGATCCGTTAATCCACACCATTGAAAAAGCCCGCTCCCCTGTCTGTATCGAAAGGGGGGCGGGCTTTTTCGTAATGGCAGCAAACAGTCAGGCGCTGATCTTCAGTCCGACCAGCCCGGAAATGATCAACGCCACACTGGCGAGCCTGAACAGCGCCATGGATTCACCAAACAGAATGATCCCGGCGATCACCGTCCCGACTGCACCGACGCCCGTCCAGATCGCGTAGGCCGTGCCCAGCGGCAATTCCTTCATGGCAAGGCCCAGCAAGCCAAGGCTGATGGCCATGGCGGCAACGGTCAATGCGGTGGGGAGAGGGCGACTGAAGCCATCGGTGTATTTCAGGCCGACGGCCCAGCCAACTTCGAACAGGCCGGCGAAAAACAGAATGATCCAGGACATGAGAGACCTCCATCGATTGACGGGGTCGTCCCCAGATTAATGACTCGATCGAGCCGCGAGGTCGTCCTCGCGTTTTGCAATAGAGTGCCCATCATTAACCTGGGGATCAAGTTTTCGGATCAGTCGATAGCCTGCTGCGCCGCAGTTTCCCGATCTTCTTTCTCGCTCATCCGGCGGAAATAGGTCGAGAGCAGCGCCCCGGAGATGTTGTGCCAGACGCTGAACAACGCACTCGGCACCGCCGCCAGCGGCGAGAAGTGCGCACTGGCCAGCGCTGCACCCAGCCCGGAGTTCTGCATGCCGACTTCCAGCGCCAGGGATTTACGCTGGGCCAGTGGCAACTTGAACAGTCTCCCGGTGAAGTAACCCAGCAGATAGCCGAAGCTGTTGTGCAGCATCACTACGGCCATGATCAGCAGGCCGGATTCGGCAATCTTCGCCTGACTGGCGGCCACTACGGCTGTGACAATAATGACGATGCTGACCACCGAGATCAGCGGTAGAACCTCCACCGCGTGGCGAACCCGATCACCCAGCAGACGCTGGGCAACCACGCCAAGCACGATCGGCAACAGCACCACTTGCAGGATCGACCAGAACAGCTCCATGAACGACACCGGCAACCAGGCTGAGGCCAGCAGCCAGATCAGCGCAGGGGTCAGCAGCGGGGCGAGGAGGGTGGTGACAGCGGCGATGGCCACCGACAGCGCCAGATCGCCGCGGGCCAGCCAGGTCATCACGTTCGACGAGGTGCCGCTTGGGCAGCAGCCGACCAGGATGACGCCGACAGCGATCTCCGGCGGCAAGTGGAAAGCCTGGCAAAGCAACCACGCCACACCGGGCATGATCACGAAATGCGCAACCACGCCCAAGGCCACGCGCCATGGATGGCGAGCGACTTCGGCGAAGTCTTCAAGTTTGAGGGTCAGGCCCATGCCGAACATCACCAGCCCCAGCAGCGGCACGATCGCGCCTTTCAGACCGATGAACCAGGTCGGTTGCAGGAACGCCACGACGGCGAAAATCAGTACCCAGTAAGCGAAGGTGTTGCCGACAAAACGACTCAATGCAGCCAGTGCACGCATGGCCTGATCCTTATTCTTGAGTAACACCATAAAACCAATGTGGGAGCGAGCCTGCTCGCGAAAGCGGTCTGTCATTCAACAATGATGCTGACTGACATGACGCCTTCGCGAGCAGGCTCGCTCCCACAGTTTGAGATCACAAACTTTTAGATCCCCTGCGGAGTCTCTTCGCCGCCCAACGCTTCAACCAGTGCCGGCAGGAAGTCGCCGAAGGTCAGCATCATCAGGGTGAAGCTGGCGTCCAGTTGGCCGAGGGCTTCTTCGCCACCGTCCTGTTCCGCCTGGTCTTGCAGCAGGTCTTCGAACTTCAGGCGCTTGACCACCATCTTGTCGTCAAGAACGAAAGACAGCTTGTCTTGCCAGGCCAGCGATAGCTGAGTGACCACTTTGCCGGTGCTCAGGTGCAGCTGGATTTCTTCGCTGGTCAGGTCCTGGCGCTTGCAACGCACGATACCGCCGTCTTCGTGGGTATCACGCAGCTCGCACTCGTCCAGCACGAAGAAATCGTCCGCGGCTTTCTGGGTGGTGACCCATTCAGTCATGGTCGCGGTAGGGGACATCTTCACGGTCAGCGGACGTACCGGCAGCGTGCCGATGACTTCACGCAGGGTGGACAACAGGTCTTCGGCACGTTTCGGGCTGGCCGAGTTGACCAGGATCAGGCCCTGTTTCGGCGCGATGGCAGCGAAAGTCGACGAGCGACGAATAAAGGCGCGTGGCAGGAAGGCCTGGATGATTTCATCCTTGATCTGGTCGCGTTCCTTTTTGTAGACCTTGCGCATTTGCTCCGCTTCGATCTCTTCGACCTTTTCCTTCACCGCGTCACGCACGACGCTGCCCGGCAGAATGCGTTCTTCTTTACGGGCGGCGATCAGCAGGAAGTCGCCACTGATGTGCGCCAGCGGAGCATCTTCGCCCTTGCCGAATGGCGCGACGAAACCGTAGGTGGTCAACTCCTGGCTTGCACATGGACGCGCCAGTTTGGTGGCCAGTGCAGTTTCCAACGCCTCGGCATCAAAAGGCAGATCTTGGGTCAGGCGATAGATAAGCAGGTTTTTGAACCACATGGGGCGAGTCTCTCCTTTATACAAAGGGGGGCATTATTCTCTTCGCAGCGCCATAGGCCAACCCTTCTCTAAGCCTTTGGAAGGCCTGAAAAAATTAATTTAAAAAGTGCTTGCCAGAGATGTGGTCGCTCCGTAGAATGCGCGCCACACCGAAAGTGAAGGGTGATTAGCTCAGCTGGGAGAGCGTCTGCCTTACAAGCAGAATGTCGGCGGTTCGATCCCGTCATCACCCACCATTCGCTTCCAGTGTTACGCGCAGCGGTAGTTCAGTCGGTTAGAATACCGGCCTGTCACGCCGGGGGTCGCGGGTTCGAGTCCCGTCCGCTGCGCCATATTCGGTTATCTGGAACGCTGAACGCCAGGTCACCACGGAAAAGCCCGCTTAACGCGGGTTTTTTTCTGTCCAAAGTTTGTACGTTGTTCCTGCAGGTCGCGTCGTTTTATGGGTTTTCAGATTTTTTTGAAAAATTACTCAATTAAATCAACACTTTATGAAAATCTGTGGCACAATGCGCCCCGCAACGAAGGTAAAGGGTGATTAGCTCAGCTGGGAGAGCGTCTGCCTTACAAGCAGAATGTCGGCGGTTCGATCCCGTCATCACCCACCACTTACTTTCAACGCTACGCGCAGCGGTAGTTCAGTCGGTTAGAATACCGGCCTGTCACGCCGGGGGTCGCGGGTTCGAGTCCCGTCCGCTGCGCCATATTCGGTAACCTGGAACGCTGAACGCCAGGTCACCACAGAAAGCCCGCTTAATGCGGGCTTTTTGCTGTCTGGGGTTTGGCTTCTGCCGAGGCTCCACCGAGAAAGCGACCTTCGGGTCGCTTTCTTTCGTTTTGCCTTCTTATTGTTCGGCGTTGCGGCTGTGTCGGTAGTCGCTCACGGCTTCGTACACGGCTTTGCGCAACCGGTTGATGCCGCCAATGGGGCGATGAGCCTCAAGGCCAAACCACGGGTTGAACGACTGGTTATCGCATTGCACGTTCAGCGCAGGCGTATCGAAGTCCTGGGCGGGTACGTTGATCCGCGCCACGGTCTCGAACAGCGCATCGCTTTGCTGCCACTCAATGCTCGTGTCTTCGATCGGCATGTACTTGGCCGGGTCCTGGCGTTGTATCTGCAGGACGAAGCAGGCCGGCATCCGGTCGGTCGACAGTTGCTGGTTCAGCGCATTGCGCAGGAAGTTCGGCAACTTCTGGTTTTGCGCGGGCAAGCTGTAGGTCGGGCAGCTTGTCGGATCGGGCATGACGCGGAACTTGGCATTGGCTTCGCCGAATTTGTAGGGTGAAACCGAAAAGTAAGTCGTCTGGGTCGGGCTTTGCGGGGCGGGTGACAGTGTCGCCAGCGCGATAAACAGATGGCGAACCTGCCAGGTCCGCGGGTCCCAACCCGGAAAGAACGCCATCAGCTTCTTGCCGTCAGCCTGTGCGGCCACATTCTGACGATACTCGGCGACATTGCTGACAAAGAAATTCGGATGGCTGAACATCACGAAGTCCTGTTCACCACGACTCTGTTGGTCATGCAGCAGTTGTTTACCGGGCACATCGAGCAACTTGATCGCCATGCCCCGTGCATCGCGGATGCTGTCGAACTGCGGGTAGGCATTGCCGTTGGACAGCCGCATCGTCGCTTGCCAGGTTTTGCCGGGTTCGCTGAACACACCCTGACGCAGTTCGCCCGCCAGGTCCGGCAGCACCTGAACCTCGGCCTTCACGCAGCCATGGGCCTTGGCATGGGCGTCGCGCAGGTAGCGGATGCTTTCACGGTGCTGATCGACGATGCGCACGGCCGTCTGGATGATGTCTTGGGTCATCGCTGATTCGCCATCCGGAATCAGTTCTTCAGCCGAAACCGGGCCGCTGTGGTGCCAGGCGAACCACGCCGTGGCCAGCGCCCAGCCGAGCAATCCAAGACCCAGCGACCACAACAGGGTTTTGCCGAGAAAGGCGCCAAAACGCATCCAGAGTCTGCTCATGGCAATTGTGCCTCTAACGGACCGCCCAACACTTTCAGATACTCCAGCAGCGCCCAGCGCTCTTCTGGTTGCAGCAGGCGACCGATGACGCCGTTGCCACGCATGCCTGCCCGAAATTCGTGACCGCTGTTGTGATTGCCGGTGATGCGTGTGTCGAACATGAAGCCATTGGTGAAGGCCTCGGTGCGATAACCCAGGTGCCTGGGGTCGTACTCGAAAGTGCCCTTGTAGAAGGTGGTTGCGCGTTCATCCTGGGGCGAGAGCAACTGATAAATGCTCGGCACCGAACCGTTGTGCAGAAACGGTGCGGTGGCCCAGACTCCCGCCAATGGTCGCGCCTTGTAGGCGCGCAATTCGCGCACGCCAATCGGCAGGCCGAAGCCATCCATGTCCGGTCGTTCGGCCGCAGGAATGTTTGCTTCACGGAAGGCCCGGTTTCCGACGAAAGCGGTGACGTAGGCCAACCCTTTAGCCGATGAGAGCTTGCTCAAATCCAGCGGTTCGGTGGGCGTCGGCTGCAACTGCACATCCAGTCGCGCCAGCTCTGCCGGATCCCATTGCAAGGCTGTGAGGTCGAAGCGATGGTCGGCAATGTTATTGGCCGCGCCGGGGTCCGTGCCGATGAACTCCACGGGCAGCATTTTCAAATGTTGCGTCCAGCGCTCGTCGCTCTGGACCGATCGAGGTACATGGCAGCCGGCGCAGTTCTCAGTGAATAATTCGCGACCTTTTGCAGCCTGGGTTTTGTCGATGGCCCCCAGCAATTCTTCTGGCCAGGCCGGTGGTTTGAGCCGTTGCAGGGTTTGTTCGATCAGGTGCAGATCGCGCAAGCGGACACTGGACGGATAACGGGCGTCTCCTTTAAGCGGTTGGCCGTTAGCGTCGAAGAAATTCAGCGTGGCACCCACGCCCAAGGCCTCACCGATGTTGCGGGCCATCGGTTGCTGCGCCGAACCGTTCCACTGCACCCAGTCGAAGGTCCACATGTCCCACAGTTGCGGATAGTCGACCGGAGCGTTGGCTACACGGTAGTTGGCGGGGGAAATAGCATCGCCGAAACTGGCGTTGGCAATGCGCCCGAAAGCGTCGGTGCGGCCGGGGCCTTCTTCGGTGGGATAGAGCCCGCGATGGGTGTCGTTCCAGGCCACCTTCAAGAAGGTGTCGAGAGAGACTTTGAAATCTTTGCGCAGTTGTTGATGCCGGGCATCGTAGTCCTGGCCCAATACGTTGCGTGCGAAACGTTCGAATTTCCACGGGTTGTAGTAAGTCGACGTCAGACTCGCTACCAGCGCTTGTCCGAAACTGCCGCCGCGCAACGTAGGAACGCTGGATGGCAGAACGTGCTGAGCCGAACCGCCATCGATGCGCACGGCCTGGCCGTTAAAGCGCAGTTCGCCGGTGTGGCAGGCGGCGCAGGTAATGTCCAGAAACTCGTCCTGGCTTCCAGGGTTCTGATGACGGGCAAAGCCCACTGGCAGATTGCCGGGGTTGTTCGGCGTGGGTCTCTGGCTGGGGTCGATCAGAAAACCGAAGCGGGCGAGGTATTCGGGGGCGGCGAATCGCTGTTGCGAGAACGGTAATTCGAGGGCCTTGAACCAGTCATAGCGCAAGCCTTTGACCTGAGTGCCCTGGGGCGTGAAGTAGTAAGTCTCACGGTCGGCGGCGCTCCATTGCTCCAGGTAGTGCACCTGCTGCACGGGTGACCAGGCCGGCAGTTTAGGATTGGCAACGTAATACAGAACCACGGCGAGGCCCAGCCCCAGCAGAACTGCGAACAGAACCAGCAAGCGAAAGAAGAGGCGCAAGATAAACGTCCTTGTCGATTTGTAGCTCCCTTATGCCTTAGCAACCGGAGGTGCGGCAAGTGGCCATTACGCCAGATGCTGGGGGTTCTGCCATCGGTCTCTGTGGGCGCAAGATGACAGAAGCTTCATCAGCCCATTCCCGAAATGCGTTAAAACACCTGAACTTATCAGAAGTTTCCTGCTCTCATGCCGGTAGCCATTGGTCGTGGCCGCCTGATAAGCTCGCGGCTTTATTCGATTGCCCTTTAGGCGCATGAACAAGGAAATAGCATGAAACAGCATCGGTTGGCGGCGGCGGTGGCCCTGGTTAGCCTGGTACTTGCGGGTTGTGATTCGCAGACCAGCGTAGAGCTGAAAACCCCGGCGCAAAAAGCTTCCTACGGGATTGGCCTGAACATGGGCAAGAGCCTGGCTCAGGAAGGCATGGATGATCTGGACTCCAAAGCCGTAGCCCAAGGCATCGAAGATGCCGTCGGCAAGAAAGAACAGAAGCTGAAGGATGACGAACTGGTCGAAGCCTTCGCAGCACTGCAAAAGCGTGCTGAAGAGCGTATGGCCAAAATGAGCGAAGAGTCGGCAGCTGCCGGCAAGAAATTCCTCGAAGACAACGCCAAGAAAGCCGGTGTAACCACTACCGCTTCGGGCCTGCAGTATGAAGTGGTCAAGAAAGCCGATGGCGCACAGCCTAAGCCGACCGACGTAGTGACCGTTCACTACACCGGCACCCTGACCAACGGCACCGTTTTCGACAGTTCCGTCGAGCGTGGCAGCCCGATCGATCTGCCGGTCAGCGGTGTGATTCCGGGTTGGGTCGAAGGCCTGCAACTGATGCACGTTGGCGAGAAGTACAAACTGTACATCCCTAGCGAACTGGCTTACGGCGCCCAAAGCCCAAGTCCGGCGATTCCAGCCAACTCGGTGCTGGTATTCGATCTGGAACTGCTGGCAATCAAGGATCCAGCAAAACAAGACGCCGTTACCAAGTAATCAGCGTCTGCTCTAAAAACAACGCCTCGCTTATGCGGGGCGTTGTTGCATCTGGCGTTCAGCAACGGTAAACAAAGCGAACGGATGCTGTAGGCTGGAGTCATAGCCATTGAGGACGCCCGTGCTAGCCGCGCCAGAGCGCCAAGTCAATGAAATCTTGGGCTTTTTTATGTGAGTAAAAAACGCCCGATCTGAGTTGGGCCCTTATGAAACGGGGCTTTCAGCCGTGAAAAGCAGCTCTGTTCACAAGGTTATCCACAATTTGTGTGGATAACATTTCAGCGGGAGGAATAATGAAAACACCCTGGAATTTCGCTCGTTTCCTGCCTCTGGCCGGACGCTTGCTCGCGCGTGGACGTTTGCCGACCTTACTCTTCGCGGTAGCCAGCAAAGGTGCCAGCCAGGGTAACCGGCTGGGCAAGCTCAAGGATGATCTACGCCTGTTGCAGGCACTCTGCCTGGCTTACTGGCGCGGTGAGTATCGGGCCATCAGCCCCAAAGCCCTGATATCGGTCGTGGCAGGCCTGATGTACTTCCTCAGTCCGGTGGATGCCATTCCGGACTTCATTCCAGTGTTCGGCATGCTGGATGACATTGCGGTGCTGGCCTGGCTGATGAAAGTTCTCGACGATGAACTCAACGCCTTCCGCGCCTGGCGCAAGCGTCAGTTGCCGGAAAAGCTTGCAGTGGTTGAACGCCTGCCCGATACCCCGGAACAACTTCAACTTCAGGGTCCGAAAAAAAACTGAACTGATTCAGTCTCATCCATAGATTGATACCCCCGCGACCTTGGCCGCTGTTAGGATTACACTTCTAGGGAAAAGTGCCGACTCGCTAAGTGTTGTTGTCCTACGGGGTAGTCATGGATATTCAGATAATTACACGCGAAGGAGAGCCCGAGTATGCGGTTCTGCCATGGGCTCAGTATCAGGCTCTACTAAAAGCAGCAGGCATCAATGAACAACCGCCGCGGGTCGCCCCAGAGCGTCACGCGGCAACACCAGACCAGATTCTTCCGGGTCTGGATCAACTACGCAGTTTGCGCGAAGGGAAGGGCATCGCCATCGAGGCGTTGGCCCGCACGGTAGGCATCAGCCCGTCTTATCTGGCCTTGATCGAAAGTGGCGAGCGTCTACCCGACGCTGCGATTCGCCGCAGCCTGGCCTGGGAACTGACGGTGCCAGGGTGGAGGGATGAATCGTGAGCGTACGCATCAGTCGTCAACATTGGGACGGGTTGCTGGGCGAACTGGATCAGGCGCGCCGTCAGCGACATCTTTTGACCTATCGGGCGCTGCTGGAACGTTTGCAATTGCCGACGCCGGCCATGCTAACCCTCACGGCGGCCCTGGAGCATCTGGCCGCGCTGGACGCCAAGGCCGAGCAGCCACTGCGCAGTTCGCTGGTGATCAGCCAGGGCGCCAGTCGCCTGCCGCGTACCGGGTTCTTTGAGTGTGTCGAGCGTCTGGGGCGTTTCTCCGGGCCGTCCGATGGGGTGGCCGCAGCGTCCTGGCATGCCTCGGAAGTGGTGCGGGTGTTCGAGTACGAATACCCCGAATCGGCAGAGGCCTGAGTGTTTTTAAAACTCAAGGCGCGGGCCAGCTACTGGCTGGCTCGCCGCTTGTTTCACTGGTCATGGTTTGTGCGCCAACCGCGTGGCTGGAGCTGGCTCGAAGGCCAGTTCGCACGCATGGCGAACCTGGGAGATGTCGGCGCCCAGAGCTTCTATGGCCACATCCTGACCTTTCGCGGCGTCGGCCTTGGGGCTCGTGAGGAAGGTGTGCGATTGCTGCGCCTGGCGGCGTTGGCGGGGGATGGCAAGGCGGCGTATCAAGTTGGCGTGATCAGTCTCGCCGGAACGCCGAGCAAGGCGCCGGATGCGGTTGAAGCTGCGCGGTTTTGGGAGATTGCTGCGAAGGCTGGGCATCCGCTGGCCGAGCTTAAACTGAAAGAGTTGGCGTCTCGCGGTTCCGAGGCTCCGCCCTCAATCTGAGTTGAATGATCGTTCCCGCGCAGAGCGTGGGAACGATCAGGATCAGCAATCACCGCTGCCCGACGAGCAATTCTTCTTCGGCTTCAGGCACCGCCAGACTATCAATCACATGCAGGCTATACCCCGGCACATTCTTCGCGTGATGCTTGGCCTGCGATGCCATCTCCGCCAACTGGCTTGCATCGAGTTGTCCACAGGCCTGTGGATGTAAATGCACCACGCCGATCGACAGTGACAACAATGCAAACTCCTGCCGCACGCCCTGACGGTTTGGAGCAATGAAGCAGCCGGCTTCCAGATGTTCGCTGCGATAAAAGCGTCGGCATTGGCTCTGGAAGTCATCCAGCAACTGGTTCAAGCGTTTGCGCCAGTCTTCCGGGCCGAGCACCAGCAGGAAGTCATCGCCGCCGATATGGCCGACAAAGTCGCGGGAAGGGTCTACGCGATCATTCAGGCATTGCGCCAGGCACAGCAGGACTTCGTCCCCACGGCCGTAGCCGTAGATGTCGTTGAAGGGTTTGAAACTGTCGATGTCCACGTAGCAGATCACCGATTCCCGTTGCTGTTGCAGCAGTCGCGTCAGGCATTGCTGGATCGGCACGTTGCCCGGTAGCAGGGTCAGCGGGTTGGCATAGCGGGCTTGCTGGATCTTCAGTTCGGTAATCAGTTTGAGTACGTCGATCACTCGGCCCAATCCCAGGTAACCGCCGTTGAGAGTGATGATGAAGTCTTCTTCGATGCGCTGCCGCGCGCGGCTGGTGATCAGGCGACTCACTTGTTGCAACGACTGGCTCATCTCAACGGCGAGGAAGTCATCACTCATTAAACGGCTGATCGGCTTGCGGGCGAACAGGTCGGTGGCAAAAGGCTTGAGCAGTGCATCGGAGAGCGAATGCCGGTGGACGATGCCACAGGGCTGGCCTTGCTCGTCGAGCACCGCCAGGGAGTTCAGGTTGGCCTGGCGGCGAAAGGCTTCCAGGACGGTGGCGGTCGGGGTATCGCGACCCACTGCCGGTTGGTCGTTGAGCAGTGCGCTGAGGTCGCTGCCTTCATCGTTCAGCGCCAAGGCGGAGCTGTCGTGTTTGGGCATCAGGGCTCGGGCATCACGAGGTGGCTGTTCCTGGGGGCGGCAGAGCAGATAACCCTGAACCAGATCGACGCCCATCTCGGTCAACACGGCGAGTTCTTCCGGTAACTCGATACCTTCTGCGATCACTTGTGCCCGTGAGGCCTTGGCGATTTGCAGGATCGAGCCGACGAATTCGCGCTTGAGGGCGTCCTGGTGAATGCCGTCGATGAAGTGTCGATCAATCTTCACGTAGTCCGGACGCAATTCAGACCACAGCCGCAAACTCGAATAGCCTGCGCCCAGATCATCCAGAGCAATGGAAAACCCCATCGCTCGATAGTGATGCAGAGCAGTTTGCAGCAGCTCGAAATCGTCGGTCGGGGTTTGTTCAGTCAGTTCGATCACCACCTGACTCGGCGGTATGCCGAAATCCTGCAGCAGTTGCAGGGTGCGACCGGGTTGGTGGGCGGCTTCGAGCAGGGATTCAGGGGAAACGTTGAGGAACAGTTTGCCGGGCAGTTGCTGCTCATTGAAGCGTCGGCAGGCGCTTTGACGGCAAGCGATTTCCAGCTCGCTCAGGCGGCCGGCCTGACGGGCGACGGCGAACAGTGCGAGGGGGGAGTGCAGCGGACTGTTGGAGGGGCCGCGACTGAGGGCTTCGTAACCGACAATGCGTCGCTCAGAGAGGGAAATGATCGGCTGGAACAAGCTGTGCAAACCGCTTTGAGCCAGTATGGAACTCAAGGCACTCAGCTGTTCTGTGGTGGTCATGGCTTTCTCTGGCGATAAAAAAAGGACTGGGAGCACTCTCTTGGATAAAGAGGGGCTCCCAGTCCTTTATTTCACGACAGAATGATGACTGTATGATGACGCTCCGGAGAGCGTCAGCATTAAATTGCCATCATCTTGCTTGTAACAACCTTGCTCGTAACAACCTAGTGCTTGGCTACCGCGGTATTGAGTTTCAGGTAGTCCAACAGAATCCGCCCGGTCTCGCTCAGGTAGGCATCGTCTTCTGGTTTGGTCTTGTCTGGCTCGGCCGCGATCGCGTCTTCGTCTTCTTTCTTCAGCTCTTTGAGCGGCTCTTCACCCTTGGCCTTGCGACGGATGTTTTCCATGGCCAGTTGCTTGGCTTCGATATCGGCGTGTTGTGCACGACGATCGGCTTCATTGAGGCTGACGGTTTTTTCCGCCATCAGTTTCTGCGCCAGGGCCAGTTTGTCACGGATGAACACGAACTCCGCGTCTTTGGCCGAGCGTAGGTCATGCTCGGATTTAAGCTGCGAAATGTATGGCTTGAACGGGTCGACCGCAGGCTTGATGGCCGCGCGGATGGTGTCCCACGGCATGGCCTCAGGCAGTGCGCTTTCGCCGATTTCCTTGGTGTCGATGATCGACGGGTAATCGATGTCTGGCAGTACGCCCTGATGCTGGGTGCTCTGGCCGGAAACCCGGTAGAACTTGGCCAGGGTCAGTTTCAGTTCGCCATGGTTCAGCGGCTGAATGGTCTGCACGGTGCCTTTACCGAAGGTCTGGCCGCCGATGATCAACGCGCGGTGATAGTCCTGCATGGCGCCGGCAAAAATCTCCGAAGCCGAGGCAGACAAGCGGTTGACCAGCAGCGCCATCGGCCCTTTGTAGAAGGCACCCGGGTTTTCATCTTCCAGCACATCGACCCGGCCATCGGCATTACGCACGAGAACGGTCGGACCTTTGTCGATGAACAGGCTGGTCAGCTCGGTGGCTTCCTGCAGGGAACCGCCGCCGTTGTTGCGCAGATCGATGACCACGCCGTCGACCTTGTCTTTCTGCAACTCGGTCAGCAGTTTCTTGACGTCGCGAGTGGTGCTCTTGTAGTCCGGATCGCCAGCACGGAAAGCCTTGAAGTCCAGGTAGAAGGCCGGGATCTCGATGACGCCGAGCTTGTAGTCCTTGCCGTCCTGTTTCAGGTTGAGGACCGACTTCTTCACCGCCTGGTCTTCAAGCTTCACCGCTTCGCGGGTGATCGGGACGATCTTGCTGGTCTGGTCGTTCGGCGCATTGCTGGCCGGGATCACTTCCAGGCGCACCACGGTGCCTTTCGGCCCACGGATCAACTTGACCACTTCGTCCAGGCGCCAGCCGACCACGTCGACCATCTCTTTGTTGCCCTGGGCAACGCCGATGATCTTGTCGGCCGGTGCGACGAGTTTGGTCTTGTCGGCCGGGCCTGCAGGCACCAGACGCACGACTTTCACCTGGTCGTTGTCGCTCTGCAACACGGCGCCGATGCCCTCGAGGGACAGGCTCATGTTGATGTCGAAGTTCTCCGCATTATCCGGCGACAGATAGTTGGTGTGCGGGTCGTAGGACATGGCGAAGGTATTGATGTACGCCTGGAAGATGTCTTCCGGACGGGTCTGGTCCAGGCGCGTCAATTGATTCTTGTAGCGCTTGGTCAGGGTTTCCTGAATCTGCTTGGGCTCTTTGCCGGCGATCTTCATCCGCAGCACTTCGTCCTTGACGCGTTTGCGCCACAGCTCGTCGAGTTCTGCGGTGGACTTGAGCCAAGGGGCGTCCTTGCGATCGATCAGCAAGGTTTCCTTGGTGGTGAAGTCGATCTTGTCGACGCCTTTGTTCAACTCGGCAAGGGCGAAGTCCAGACGCGCTTTGACGCGGTCCAGGTAGCGCTTGTAGATAGTGAACCCGGCATTCAGGTCGCCGCTTTTGAGGAAGTCATCAAACTGGGTTTTCCACTTGTCGAATTCGGCAATGTCGCTGGCCATGAAGTAGCTGCGCGACGGGTCCAGCAGCTTGAGATAGCTGTCATAGATGATCACGGAGCGCGCGTCATCGAGCGGCGGCTTGCTGTAGTGATGGCGCTTGAGCAACTCGACGACGTTCAGGCTGGCGATCACTTCGTCACGATCAGGCTGAAGCTTGTCCCAGCTATTGGCTGCAAACGAATTGGTCGACATCGGCAACAGACCGATACCAATGAATAGGGCTAGGGCGGTGCTGGGGAAAAAATGCTTCATGCTGATTCGACGCGGGGACAATTGATCACGCATATTAGGCCGTCTTTGAAGTCGCCGGTACCACTAGGCTCTGTACGAAAACTGCCTGCTAGGTTTCGTATAGGCCCCAGGGCCGGTCGCATAATGCAAGAAAGCCCGGCGCTACAGCTACGGGCTCAGTCCAGACTCACTATGGAGGCACTGTGAAAGCATTGCAAGGCGTTGAAGGTCGAGTGGAGTGGCTTGAAGAGCCCAGTCCTACATGCGATGTAGGACAAGTTCGGATTCGAGTGGCGGCTGCGGGTCTCAATCGCGCCGATTTGTTACAGAAGGCGGGTCTTTATCCGCCACCGCCGGGAGCCAGCCAGGTACTGGGTCTTGAGTGTTCGGGGGTCATCAGCGAGGTGGGGCCGGGCTCGTCCTGGCACGTCGGGGATCGGGTTTGCGCCTTGCTGGCCGGGGGCGGGATGGCCGAGGAGGTAGTTGTCGACGGACGGCATGTGTTGCCGGTTCCCGAAGGTTTGTCCCTGGCTGAGGCCGCAGCGCTGCCAGAAGTGTATGCGACCGTTTGGCTGAATTTGTTTCAACTGGCTGCGCTCAAGCCGGGTGAGAAAGTTCTGCTGCACGCCGGAGCAAGTGGAATCGGTTCAGCTGCCATTCAGCTGTGCAAGGCGTTTGGTAACCCGTGCTGGGTCAGCGTCGGTTCCGCCGAGCGTTTGGCTTACTGCGAAGCGCTGGGAGCCCAAGGTGGGGTCGTGCGCAACGGGGATCTGGACAGCTTGAGCGACCTGGGGCCATTCGATGTGATTCTCGACCCGGTGGGCGGCAACTACGCCGCGCTGAATCTGAAACTGATGGCGCGCGATGGCCGTTGGGTGCTGATCGGCCTGATGGGCGGTCGTGAGGCGCAGCTGGATCTGGCGCAGGTACTGGCCAAGCGCGTGCAGCTGCTGGGTTCGACCTTGCGCAGTCGCGACGAGCAGTTCAAGGCGGATCTGTTCAGCGATCTCAGCCAACACGTCTGGCCGTTGTTTGCTGAAGGACGTTTGAGTCCGCAATTGGCCAAGACCTTCCCGATCAAGGACGCCGAAGCGGCGTTTGCGGAGTTGGCGACTAATAAAGTGTCGGGAAAGTTGGTGTTGGTGATCGACGAAAGCCTGACCTGAAATCGGGTTGGCTGCCAAAAGATCGCAGCCTCGCTTCGCTCGACAGCTCCTACAGGTGTAAGTAATTCATTTGTAGGAGCTGTCGAGCGAAGCGAGGCTGCGATCTTTTGCTTTTACTTCCAGATATGGATTGGCCAGCCGGCCTTTTCGGCGTGTTCAAGCAGCACCGGATCCGGGTTTACCACGTGTGGGAAATCCACCTTCAGCAGCAACGGCAAATCATTGCGTGAGTCGGAGTAGAAACTGGCTCCCTCGAGGTTTTCCTCTTCCGCATCCAGCCACTCCAGCAAGCGCGTGATCTTGCCTTCGCGGTAGGTCAGCGTGCCCACCGTGTTGCCGCTATACACCCCATGCGTCACTTCCAGCTCGATGCCGAGAATCTCGTCGATGCCCAAGCGATCGGCAATCGGCCTGACCAGGTGCGTGCCCGACGCCGAAATCACCAAAATCCGATCACCGGCCTTGCGATGGGCCGCAATGGCTTTGGTGGCGTCACTGAAAATGATCGGCTCGATGAAGTCTTCCACCCAAGGCCCTACCAAATGGTCGACCTCTTCCGGCGTGCGCCCGATCATCGGCTCCAGACTGAAAGTCATGTACTCCTCCATCCGCAGCTTGCCGTGGCTGTAGGCGTCCATCAGTTCGTTGTTCTGACGCATGAACGACTCGGGATCGACCCAACCCAGGCGGCCCATTTGCTCGCTCCAGAGGGTGGCGCAGTCGCCGTGGATCAGGGTTTCATCCAGATCAAAAATTGCCAGGGCCATCAGTGCGGTTCTCTCTTCAACATCAGCAAAGTCATCAGGCTACCTCACACAAGGCCGTTGGATCGATGGAAAGCGCCAGACGCTGACCATCGGGATGCAGATCGGCCGCCGAGCGGTTCAGCACATCCACCACCAATTCCACGCCCCGGGCTTCGACCCGGTAGCGAATCACGTTGCCCAACAGGCTGTGGCTGCGGATTTGCGCGTCGAGTTCGCCGTTGAGGCTCAGCTCGATGGCTTCCGGGCGAATCGCGATGCGGTGGGTAATCGGTCGCTGCAGCAGTTTGGTGGCGCTGTCGGCGTCCAGCAGGTTGTAGTTGCCGATGAAACCAGCGGCAAAATAGTCGATGGGTGCAGTGTAAAGGGTCTGGGCGTCACCGCTTTGTACGATCTTTCCCTGATTCATCAAGAAAATCCGGTCGGACATGGTCAGGGCTTCTTCCTGATCGTGAGTGACGAAGATCGTGGTCAAGCCGAGTTCACGCTGGATCTGACGGATCTGTTCGCGCAGGTGCTTGCGAATCCGCGCATCGAGGGCCGACAGCGGTTCATCCAGCAACAACAGGCGAGGCCGGGTCACCAACGAGCGGGCGAGGGCGACTCGCTGGCATTGGCCGCCAGACAGTTGATGCGGATAACGCGCGGCGAAGTCGTTGAGTTCCACCAGTTTCAGTACTTCGGCAACACGCTTATGGCTGTCGTCGGCGTTGACCTTCTGCATGCGCAAACCAAAGGCGACGTTCTGCTCAACCGTCATGTTGGGAAACAGCGCGTAGCTCTGGAACACCATGCCGATCCCGCGTTTCTGCGGGCTCAACGGCACGAGGTCGACGCCATCGAGCAGGATTTTGCCGCCATCCACCGAGGTCAGCCCGGCGATGCAGCGAAGCAGTGTGGACTTGCCGCAACCGGACGGGCCGAGGAGGGTGACGAACTCGCCCTTCTGGATTTCACAGTTGATGTCGCTGAACACCGTGGTGCCCGCGTAGCTTTTCAGTAGGTGTTGGACGCTGACGAAGCTCATTGGCTTTTGTCCTTGTTCAAAATATTGGCAGCCCAGGTCAGAACCAGCACAAAGAAGAAATAGGAAATCACCAGCGCACTGGTGAAGTGGCCGCTGCTGTTGCGCATGTTGTTGAGGTAGACCTGCAGGGTTTCGTAGCGGGTGCCGACGAGGATGTTGGCGAACACGAACTCACCGAACAGGAACGAGAACGACAGCAGCAACGCCACCATCAAACCTTTGCGCAAGTTTGGCAGCACCACCAGGAACGCCGCTTGCCAGGTGCTGGCACCGAGCAGCTGGGCGGAGTCCATCAGGTCGCGCAGGTTGATCGCCTGCAGGTTGTTGGTGATTGCCCGGTACATGAACGGCAGCGCCACGGTGAAGTAGCAACCGATCAGAATCCACGGCGTCCCGACCATCGCGAACGGCCCGGAACCGTAGAGCTGCAGCAGCCCCACCGACGACACCACCGGCGGCACCGCGAAGGGCAACAGGATCAGGATGTTCATCAGCGCATCGAGTTTCGGGAAGTGGTAATGCACCACAAACAGCAGCGGCAGAATCAGCACCACCGACAGAATCAGCGAGCCGACGCAGACCAGCAGCGATTGGCCGAACGAATGGAGAAATCGCGGATCGCTCCACAGCTCCACGTACCATTTAACGGTGAAGCCGCTGGGCAGAATGGTCGCCGACCAACTGCTGGCGATCGAGTAGATCAGCGTCCCGAGCAACGGCAGCAACAGTATGCCAAACAGCAAATACACCACCACCCGGTGGTAGATGCCGACGGGGCCCAGTTCAGCGCGAGACATGGTAGCTCCTCTTCAACAGCAGCTGATGCACGATGGTCACCAGGGTCATCAACGCCACCAGCACCACAGCCAGGGCACTGGCGAGGTTCGGGTCAAGGGAAATGTCGCCGGAAACCATCGCCGCAATGCGGATTGTCAGCACGTTGAAGTTGCCGGTGGTCAGGGCGTACACCGTGGCGTACGCGCCCAGGGCGTTGGCCAGCAGGATCACGAAGGTGCCGAGTAGCGCCGGGGTCAGCACGGGCAAACCGATGTACCGCCAGTATTGCCAGCCGTTGGCGCCGAGCAGCGCGGCGGATTCACGCCAGTCTTCGCGCAGGGCATCAAAGGCCGGGTAGAGCAGTAACACGCCGAGCGGAATCTGGAAGTAGGTGTAGAGAATGATCAGCCCGGTTTTCGAATACAGGTTGAAGTCCTGAATGATCCCGGCCTGCTTGAGCATGATGGTGAAGCTGCCGTTGAAACCCAGCAGAATGATGAACGCGAAGGCCAAAGGCACGCCGGCAAAGTTGCTGGTCATGTTGGCGAAGGCGTTGACGAAGTTGCGCAGTTTCGAGTCGACCCGGCGCAGGGAGTAGGCGCCGAGCACCGCGATGATGATCCCGAACACGCTGGACCAGAAGCTGATCTCGAGGCTGAACTGGATTGCTTGCAGATAGAACTTCGAATTGAAAATCCTGGTGAAGTTGGCGATGCCCCAGCCGAACTCTTCCGATTGCAGGCTGTTGATCATCACCCAGGACAGCGGGGCGATCTGGAACACGATAAAGAACAGTGCGAAAGGCACCAGGCACAAGGCTGCCAGCCATTTGCCGCGCGTCATGGTGTTCACTTGAGCAGCTCCCGGCACACAGGTTTGTTGTGGGCTACACCCAGCAGTTCGCAGACGGTGCCGCAGATTTCAGTCTGTTTCGGTGCGGCGTTGGCATTGAAGCTGAAAGCGTCGCCGAGGACGAACAGCGGTACTTCGCGCTCTTCCTGCAGCAGGCCGTTGTGGGAGCGGTCGTTGTTCATGCCATGGTCGGCGGTCACCAGCACCTGATACCCGGCGTCAAGCCAGGTGTGCAGGTAGTCGGCCAGAATAATGTCGGCCGAGCGGGCGCTGTTGCGGTATTGCGGGGTGTCGAGGCCGTGCTTGTGCCCGGCGTCGTCGATGTTCATGGGGTGGACCAGTAAAAAGTTCGGCGCATGACGCAGGCGCAGGTTTTCGGCGTCGGCGAACAAGTGCGAGTCCGGGTAGTGATCGCTCCAGTAGAAATGACCGTGCTGGATTGGCAGGTCCGGGGCGTCGGTGTGACGATCCCGCGCGGCAATAAACGGCGAACGGTTATACAGCTCGCTGACCCAGTGATAGGCCGCGGCGGCGGTTACAAGGCCGGCATCGCTGGCGTAGTGATAGATGCTGCGCTGGTTGGACAGGCGCGAGACGTTGTTGTGAACGATGCCACTGTCGATCGGCGTGACGCCGGTCAGGATGCACTCGTAAAGCGGTCGAGACAGGGCCGGCAGTTCGCACTCCAGTTTGTAGAGCGCCGCGCGTCCTGCGCCGACGTAAGCCTGCAGGTGCCCCATGGCGTGACGGGCGACCTCGTAATTGAGGCCGTCGAGCACGACAAGGATGACGTTGTGCTTCATAGGGCGATGACTCCGCAAACAGATGATTCAAGAACGTAACGAATCCCCTGTGGGAGCGAGCTTGCTCGCGATGAGGGACTGTCAGTCAACATAAATGTTGAATGTCGGATCGCTATCGCGAGCAAGCTCGCTCCCACATTGGATCTCCATCAGATCTCCAAATGGGATCTACCGCATTACTGCTTCATATTGACGATGACTTCTTCCTGCCATTTCTGAGGAAGGGCTTTGGAGGTCTTTTCCCATGCGTCGGCGTCTTTGATCGGCGTGACCTTTTTGTACTGCTCGTTAGGCAGCAGTTGGGCCTGAACCTCAGGCGGCAGAGTCAGATGCTCGGCGCGGATCGGACGGGCGTTACCGCGTGCCAGATTGGTCTGGCCGGCGTCGCTGAAGATGTATTCGCGGGCCAGTTTGGCGGCATTCGGGTGCTTGGCGTACTTGTTGATGATGGTGGTGTAACCGGAGATCACCGAGCCATCGGATGGAATCAGCACGGTGTAGTCATCCGGGTTGACCATTTTGGCCTTGTAGCTCAGACCGTTGAAGTCCCAGACCACACCGACTTCGATTTCACCCTTTTCCATGGTCGCAATTGTCGGGTTGGCCATCGACAGGCGGCCTTGCTTGGCGATCTCGGAAAACAGATCCAGCGCCGGCTGTAGGTTTTTCTCATTGCCGCCGTTGGCAAGCGCGGCAGCCAGAACGCCGTTGGCCGCTTGGGCCGCGGTGCTCACATCACCGATGGACACTTTGTATTTGCCGTCCTTGAGGTCAGCCCATTTGGTCGGAGCGTCGGAGCCGTGCAGCAACTTTTTGTTGACGATGAACGCGATGGTGCCGGTGTAGGCGAGCGCCCAGTTGCCGTCCTTATCCTTTGCCCAGCTCGGGATCTGATCCCAGGTGCTTGGCTTGTAAGGTTGTACAACGCCTTGCTTCACCGAGATCGGACCGAACGCGGCACCGACATCACCGATATCGGCAGTGGCGTTGTCTTTTTCAGCGGCGAACTTGGCGATTTCCTGGGCCGAGCTCATATCGGTGTCGATGTGTTTCAGGCCGTAGTTCTTGGCCAGGTCATCCCAGGTGCCTTTCCAGTTGGCCCAGTTGTCGGGCATGCCGACGCTGTTGACCTCACCTTCCGCTTTCGCCGCGGCTTCCAGGGTTTTCAAATCGGTATCAGCCGCCATCGCGGCGGTGCACATGGCAATGGTCGAGCCTAACAGTGAGGCCAGGAAAAGCTGTTTCATCCGAAGCTCCTTTGGGCGTTTTCAACGCTGCGATTGCGGTTGTGTTGGTCTAGGTCAGCAATACCTGAGCCAATTTAGGCGCCTCTGATGACATTTTGATGTCGACGACTGGTCGGCCTATATTTTTTGAGCTGCAATGCTCAGGCTTCGGAGTAAGCGTAGACCATGGCTAATAGGCTGATATAAAAGGACTTGGCCGTGAAATTGCAGGCGTCTGGATCAACCGTTCGGCGGCTTTGTCATCTGTCAGTCATGTGCAGTGCCTAGGCTTGTCGGGAGTTGAGGGAATCGATTTGAATCGCGGTTCCGCCCCGAAACAGTGCTGGTCTAGTCCAGATAGGTAACGTTGATGCGCATCGAGACAACCAAAGCGGTGACAGCCATCGGGCAGGTTCTGCAGGAACAGCTCGACCATGGCCTGTTGGCGCCCGGGAGCAAACTGCCGGCCGAGCGCAAGCTCAGTGAGTTGTTCGGTACCACCCGGATCACCGTGCGTGAAGCGTTGTTGCAGCTGGAAGCCCAGGGGCAGATCTATCGGGAGGAGCGCCGTGGCTGGTTCGTGTCGCCACCGCGCCTGGCCTATAACCTGATGCAGCGCAGTCACTTTCACGCGATGGTCAGTGCACAGGGGCGGGTGCCGTCCACCGAGGTGATTTCAGCGCGGTTGCAACCGGCGTCGGCAGCGGTCTGTGCCTGGTTGCAGTTGCCGGCGTTGTCCAGCGTGATTCAAATTTGCCGGGCACGGCGGATTGATGAGCGGCTGGTGTTGTATGTGGAGCACTATTTGAATCCGCAGTTTTTTCCGGGGATTCTGGATTTCGATTTGAATCAGTCGATTACCGAGCTGTATGCGCGGCATTACGACTTGCACTATGGGCGGGTGCGTTTCGAGATTGTGCCGACGGCGTTGTCGGTGGATGCGGCGGCGGCTTTACGGGTGTCGGTGGGGAGTCCGGGCTTGCGCATCGCTCGGGTCAATTACGATCAACATGAGCGGTTGATCGATTGTGATCTGGAGTTTTGGCGGCACGATGCGATTCATGTCGGGGTCGATGTGGTCTGAGCCTGGCCGCCACAGGTTGAGCGCTTGTACGGCGACATTATCCGAAGCGGTAAATGTCCATGCCCAAGGCTCCCATGGTGAATCCCTTGTGGGTCACGCTGAAGTTGCCTCCGGCGCCGCGGGCAAAATACAAAGGCAGCAAATGTTCATCGCTTGGATGGTTGCGCACGGCATTCGGTGCTTGCTGACGGTAATCGTGCAACGCGGTTTCGTCGTTGGCAGCGAGTTTTTCGATCATCCAGTCACGAAATGCCTGGGCCCAGGGTTCGACGCTTTCCGGGCCGGCGTGCCAATCCAGTTCACGCAGGTTGTGGGTGATGCTCCCGGAACCGATCAGCAGCACGCCGTGTTCGCGCAGACTGGCCAGGGCATGACCGACGCGGGTCTGCAGGGCCGGGCCGCCGCGGGTGGGCAGCGAGACTTGCACCACGGGGATGTCGGCTTGTGGATACATCAATGACAAGGGCACCCAGACACCATGGTCGAACGGCCGTTCGGCGTCGATGCGTGCGGGCAGGCCATCGCTCTTCAGCAGTTCGACAACCTCTGCGGCCAATTGTGGATTGCCGGGCGCCGGGTATTGCACGTCGAACAACGCCTGCGGAAAGCCGCCGAAGTCATGCCAGGTTTCAGGCTGGGGATTGCCGCTGACGAGCAACTCATTGCTTTCCCAATGCGCAGATACAATTACGATGGCGTTGGGTTTCGGCAATTCTGCAGCCAGGCGAGCGAGGGCGGGCCCGCTGGCGCCCGGTTCCAGTGCCAACATGGGCGAGCCATGGGATATGTACAGGCTGGGGAACATGAATGAGCTCCTGAGGGGTAAGATGGCATCATCTTCAGTCAGATCATTGATCTAAATCTAATATAAGTTTTAGGGTCTTTTGATCGAATTTTCGGGATTAATTATGCAGCCGGAGTTTTGGCACAAGCGGTGGACGTCGAATCAGATCGGCTTTCACCTGCCGGAAGTGAATCCATATCTGCAACGGTACTGGCCGCAGCTGGGCCTGGAAGAGGGCGCGCGCGTACTGGTGCCGCTATGTGGCAAAAGCCTGGATCTGCTGTGGCTGGCGAAATGCGGTCACGAGGTGCTGGGCGTCGAGTTGTCGGAAAAAGCGGTGGAAGACTTTTTCCACGAGCATCAATTTGACCCGGACGTTAGCGACCAAGGCCCCTTCACCGTCTATCGGGCGGGCTCGATCGAGATCTGGTGTGGTGATTTCTTCGCGTTGACGGCCGGCGATGTCGCCGATTGCAGTGCGCTGTACGACCGCGCTGCGTTGATCGCCTTGCCACCGAAGATGCGCGAGCAATACGCCGAGCATCTGAAGCGGATTGTGCCGAAGGATTCGCTGGGGCTGCTGATTACCCTGGATTACGACCAGGCACAAATGGAGGGGCCGCCCTTTGCAGTGCTGGATGACGAAGTGCAACAGTTGTTCGGTGCTTCGTGGGAGTTGAAGATTCTGGAGGACCAGGACGTTCTGGGCGAAAGCTGGAAGTTCCTGGAAAATGGTGTTACGCGGCTTGAAGAGCGGGTGTACCGGGTTTCTACTCGGTAATTGATGTTGTTTGTGCTGGCCTCTTCGCGAGCAGGCTCGCTCCCACATTGGAATGCATTCCCCTGTGGGAGCGAGCCTGCTCGCGATGGGGCCCGAATGAACACCACAAAAATCAGCAGACAAAAAAAGGCCCGCATCACTGCGGGCCTTTTCTTTTAGTGCGGAACCTCTCAGCCCCGACGACGCAGTGCGTCAATACGCTCTTCCAGCGGCGGGTGGCTCATGAACATGCGGGCGAACCCCTGTTTGATGCCACCGTTGATGCCGAAAGCCGTCAGGGTGTCCGGCATGTGCACCGGCAGCCCCTGTTCGGCACGCAGGCGTTGCAGGGCGCCGATCATTGCGGCGGTACCGGCCAGACGTGCACCGGCTTCGTCTGCACGGAATTCGCGTTTACGCGAGAACCACATGACGATGGCGCTGGCCAGAATGCCCAGGACCAGTTCGGCGAAGATGGTTGCCACGTAGTAGGCGATGCCCTGGCCTTCTTCGTTCTTGAAGATCACCTTGTCGACAAAATTGCCGATGATCCGTGCGAAGAACATCACGAAGGTGTTCACCACGCCCTGGACCAATGCCAGGGTGACCATGTCGCCATTGGCTACGTGGCCGATTTCGTGGGCGAGAACGGCCTTCACTTCATCTGGCGAGAAACGCTCGAGCAGCCCTTGGCTGACCGCGACCAACGCGTCGTTCTTGTTCCAGCCGGTGGCAAAGGCGTTCGCCTCGTAGGCCGGGAAAATACCGACTTCGGGCATCTTGATCCCGGCTTCCCGGGACAATTGCTCGACGGTTTGCAGCAGCCATTGCTCGTGACGTGTGCGCGGCTGGCTGATGATTTGGGTGCTGGTGCTCATCTTCGCCATCCATTTGGAGATGAACAGCGAGAACAGCGAACCGGCGAAACCAAAGACCGCACAGAAAATCAGCAGCTGATTGAGGTTGAGATCAACCCCGTTGGCCGCCATGAACCCGTTGAAGCCGAAAAGGCTCAGGGTGATGCTGGCAATCAGCACGACCGCCAGGTTAGTGGCCAAAAACAGCAGGATGCGCATCATGGTTGTAGAAATCTCCTCATGCTAAAGATGTAGCGTACTGCGGGGTATATAAGGTGCTGACCCGGGCTATTCAACCAGGTGACTATTTCAAACTGTGTCCTACGGCAACAGTCTAGCTGTTTGAAGGGCATTTCCGACGTCGATGCGGGAAGCGTTTGTCAGCCAATTAGCGTCATAGACCCCGCCGTTGTTAGACGCGAGCACTCAACGAGTCATCAGTCAGCGATTGAAGCAGCGATGTTCGGCAGGACGCAAAGAAATGTTGCTGAATCGATCACCGTGCGACTTGCGTAAGCGTCGCACGGTGACAGGCAGGTTACTGGCGATAGGTCTTGAGGAAGTTGCCGATACGTCCGATGGCCATGTCCAGGTCGTCCAGGCGTGGCAGGGTCACCACACGGAAGTGGTCCGGCCATGGCCAGTTGAAGGCGGTGCCTTGAACCACCAGCAGCTTCTCCGACAGCAGCAGGTCGAGCACGAATTTCTCGTCGTTATGGATCGGGCAGACTTTCGGGTCGATCCGTGGGAACGCATACAGCGCGCCCATTGGCTTGACGCAGCTCACGCCGGGAATGTCGTTGAGCAGTTCCCAGGTGCGATTGCGCTGTTCCAACAGTCGTCCGTTGGGCAATACCAGATCATTGATGCTCTGGTAGCCGCCGAGGGCGGTCTGTATCGCATGCTGGCTCGGCACGTTGGCACACAGACGCATGTTGGCCAGCATGTCGATGCCTTCGATGTAGCTCTGGGCGTGGTGTTTCGGGCCGGAAATGGCGATCCAGCCGGAACGGAAACCCGCCACGCGATAAGACTTGGACAGGCCGTTGAACGTCAGGCACAGCAGGTCTGGCGCCAGGGAAGCCGTGCAGATGTGCACGGCATCGTCGTACAGAATCTTGTCGTAGATTTCGTCGGAAAAAACCACCAGGTCGTGCTGACGGGCGAGTTCCAGCATGCCCAGCAGGACTTCTTTCGAATACACCGCACCGGTCGGGTTGTTCGGGTTGATGATCACCAGCGCTTTGGTGTTCGGGGTGATCTTGGCCTTGATGTCGGCCAGATCCGGCCACCAGTTGGCCTGCTCGTCGCACAGGTAATGCACCGGGTTGCCGCCCGACAGGCTCACCGCGGCGGTCCACAGCGGGTAGTCCGGAGCCGGCACCAGCACTTCGTCGCCGTTGTTGAGCAGGGCCTGCATCGACATCACGATCAGCTCGGAAACGCCGTTGCCCAAATAGATGTCTTCAATGCCGACGCCTTCTACCTGCTTTTGCTGGTAGTACTGCATCACGGCCTTGCGGGCGCTGAACAGGCCTTTGGAATCGCTGTAGCCCTGAGCAGTCGGCAGGTTACGGATGACGTCCTGAAGGATTTCATCCGGTGCTTCGAAACCAAAAGGCGCCGGGTTGCCAATGTTCAGCTTGAGGATGCGATGGCCTTCCTCTTCCAGGCGTTTGGCGTGCTTGAGCACTGGGCCGCGAATGTCGTAGCAGACGTTGGCGAGCTTGTTCGATTTGCTGACCTGCATGGCGATGTGTTCCCGAAAATGAACGATCCAGGCGGCGTATGAACGACCGTGCTGGGAATCCTGCGTATTCACACAGGCCTGGCGCCTTGAGAGGCAGCACCCATAAATCCGTTTGAATGCGCGTGGTCTGGCTGCCAGACTGGCGTTTGACGAGGCGCAATCATACGTGCCGCCCGATCCGTGGAAAAGGTACAGATCGGGCTTTTTCAGCTGCTGAGGTGTGATGATGGAAAAGTTGGAAAAAACCCTGGAAGAATGGCGGGCGATGCTCGATCCGGAGCAGTACAACGTTTGCCGCCTCAAAGGCACCGAACGGCCGTTCTCCGGCAAATACAACGACAGCAAGGTCGATGGTGTTTACCACTGCATCTGCTGCAACGAGCCGCTGTTCGACTCCAAGACCAAATTCGACTCCGGCTGCGGCTGGCCGAGCTTCTATGCACCGATCGGTGACAGCGCCATGGTCGAGATCCGTGACGTCAGCCACGGCATGATCCGCACCGAAGTGGTCTGTGCCAAATGCGATGCGCACCTGGGACACGTGTTCCCGGACGGCCCGCCGCCGACCGGCCTGCGTTATTGCATCAACTCGGTGTGCCTGGACCTGGTACCCCGCGGGTAATAAGCCAATGGGCGATCCGATGATCGCCCTTCGGATATTTAAATTGCACGCAATTCAATTGCTCGCTATGTTTGTCCCATCTTCCCTCATTCAGAGTCCGAACCATGAGCGACAACCTGCTGAGCATCCCTTGCACCACCATCAAGGGTGAGCAAAAGACCCTGGCGGATTTCGCCGGCAAGGCCGTTTTGGTGGTCAATACCGCGAGCAAATGCGGCTTCACCCCGCAGTACAAGGGCCTTGAAGAGTTGTGGCAGACCTACAAGGATCAAGGTCTGGTGGTGCTGGGTTTTCCGTGCAATCAGTTCGGCAAGCAAGAGCCGGGCAACGAAGGGGCGATTTCCGAGTTCTGCGAGTTGAACTTCGGCGTCAGTTTTCCGCTGTTCAAAAAGATTGAAGTCAATGGCGCCGACGCCCATCCGCTGTTCGTTCAGCTGAAAAAACGTGCGCCGGGTGTGCTGGGTTCCCAGGGCATCAAGTGGAACTTCACCAAGTTTCTGATCGGCAAGGATGGCCAACTGGTCAAGCGCTTCGCCCCCGCGACCAAGCCGCAGGACCTGACCCGCGAGATCGAAGCCCTGCTCAAATGAACACCTTGTCAGTCGATTCCCTGAAGCTTGACAGTCAACTGTGCTTCAAGCTGTACGCCGCTTCCCGGGCGGTGATCCGCGCCTACAAGCCGATGCTCGATCAGCTCGGCCTGACCTACCCGCAATACCTGGCGATGCTGGTGTTGTGGGAATGGCAGGAGGCCGCCCCGGAGCAGCCGACGGTCAAGGCGTTGGGCGAACGCCTGGCGCTGGATTCCGGCACGCTGACGCCGTTGCTCAAGCGTCTTGAGCAACTGCAACTGGTTCAGCGTCAGCGCTCGGCGCGGGACGAGCGTGAAATGCACTTGAGCCTGTCGCCAACCGGCAAGGCTTTGCGCGATCAGGTCGGGCCGCTCAAGGCCCGTCTGCTATGCGACAGCGGTGTGGATCTGGATCGCCTGAATGATCTGCGCGATGGTCTTGATCACCTTTTGGGGCAAATCAAAGCGCTGTCGTAGTAGGAACCCACAAGTCCAGCAGGGCCGCCAACTCCTCCCGGCGGAAGGGTTTTGCCAGGTAATCGCTCATGCCTGCCGCACGACAGCGTTCGCGCTCTTCGGACATGGCGTTGGCGGTCAGGGCGACGATGGGCAGCTGTGGCCAGCGTCCGCTGCGACGGATTTGCCGACTGGCCTCGTAGCCGTCCATCACCGGCATGTTGCAGTCCATCAGCACCAGATCGAATTCGCTCTGCTCCAGCTGATCCAGCGCCTCGCCACCGTGACCGGCGACAATCACCTCGCAACCGAGTTTTCCGAGCATCCCCTTGGCCACCAATTGGTTGACCGGATTGTCCTCCACCAGCAGCACGCGTCCGCGTCGTTGTGGGGAGAGGGCGTCGAGCCGGGCACCGTTGATCGTGTTGAGTTCCGGCTGCAGGGTTCGCCGCAGTGTCTGGTACAGCGCGTTGCGCGCCAGAGGCCGCGCCTGTTGTTGCAAAGGGGCGAGGGCACTGGCTTCTTCGCTGGGCATGAAACTGCCGTAAGCGGTGACCAGCAGAATGGGGGCTGTGCACGAAGGGCGTAGGCCAAACAGGCATTCGGGGCAATCGGTAATCAGTACATCCGGGTTCAGGCCCAGCAACGAGTCATCGATTGAACGCTGCTCATAGTCGAGCCCCCAACCGGGCAACACACTGTTCAACAGTTCTGCCAGACCGCTGCTGGCGGCAGTGATGGCGATGACCTTGCCCTGTAAAGAGGCCGGGGGAAGGGCGCGGGTGTGGCTGGGCAGCGGCAGATCCGCACAGAACTGGCTGCCGAAGCCTGCTTCCGAGCTGATGGTGAGGCGCCCTTGCATGGCTTCGCAGAGGTTGTAGGTCAATGCCAGACCCAACCCGGTCCCGCCGAATTGCCGGGTAATGCCGGCACCCGCTTGCGTGAAGGGCTGGAAGATCTTGACCTGGGCGTCCTGGGCGATACCGATGCCGGTGTCGCAGACTTCGATTCTGACGCCGTCCCCGAATGTCGACAGACGCACATCGACCCGACCGAAACGGGTGAACTTGAGGGCGTTGGACAAGAGGTTGCTGACGATCTGTCGGACCCGGGTCGGATCCCCAAGCACCAGGGCCGGAAAGTGTGGGTCGATCAGGCAGCTCAGCTCGACACTCGGCGCGGCGTTTTGCGATAGCAGGTTCGCGGTGTCTTCGATCAGCGAGCCGAGGTCGAACGGAATATGTTCGAGCTCAAGTTGGCCGGCATCGAACTTCGACAAATCGAGAATATCGTTGAGCAGTTCCACCAGTACTTTGCCCGAGTCATGGGCGATGGACAGCTGTTGCTGTTGCTCGGCATTGAGCGGGCCGTCCAGGGAAAGCGCGATCATCCCCAGCAGGCCGTTGAGCGGCGTACGGATCTCGTGGCTCATGTTGGCCAGGAACACCGAGCGCGCTTCGGCCATGTCCAGGGCGGTTCTGCGGGCGACTTCCAGTTCCTGATTGGACTGGCTGAGCCGCGAGTTGATCGCCTTGAGCTCCGCTGTGCGGGCCGAGACGATGTTCTCCAGTTGCCCGAGGTAGTCGGTCAGGCGGTTTTCGGCGTTGCGTCGTTGCTGGATTTCGGTGGCGATGTTTTCGAATTGTTGATTGGCAACTTTGACCAGTACACCGATCTCATCGTTTTCATGGTCCGTCGGACACTCCAGCGACGTTGACTCCGTGCTGCGCGGGTCGCGACTGCTGAGTTCACGGATGACCCGCACCAACGGCTTGGTCAGCATCACATAGAACAGCGCCAGCAGGATGCCGGTCAGCAGCAGGCTGCGAGCGAAGCCGTTGAGCAGGGTCACCTCGGCCCGGCGCAGGAACCGGTTGCCGAATGAATAAGTGTCGACGTCCAGACGCAGGGTGCCGAGGGATTCAGTCGGCAAGTGATCCAGGTAGAGACGGTCTTCGAACTGCCGGTTGGCGCCGAACAGGAAGTCGCTGATCACCCGATAACCGCTTTGCACCTCCGGGCGTTTGACGCTGGCGAGCACGGTACTGTTGTTGTCGATCAACTGCGCGCCGATGATCGCCGGCGAGCGCAACAGGCCCAGGGTCAGTTCCTGAGCGAGTTCGGCGTCGATGTTATAGGCGATGCGGGACGCGGGGTTGTGGCTGATTTCCAGCAAAGACAGGATTTCGCGGTTGATGGAGGCGTCTTCACTGGCATAATCGATGCCTATTTGCAGCAGACTGAGCAGCGTGCCCAGAATGAAACCGACCAGCACGGTAAGCCTGGCTTGCTTGTAGGACAGCCGGTTGGTGAACTTGATATCCATGGGGTGTCGAACCACTTCCGTTTCCCTTCGCTGCTCAAGCATAGTCGATCATGCATGGATACCGATGTTCTCGCGAGCCCTTGTGCAAAGGGATGAACCGGACACCGAACGCTGTGTATTGTCGCTGTATCGCCATCATTACTGTGAACGTGCCCGAGGAGAAGACGTGGATTCCCGATTAAATGCTTTTCTTGAACGCGCCGATGCCGTTTTGGCCCGTATCGAACCGTTGCTGCCCACCCCTCGGCAAGCTATCGACTGGAATCATTGCCTTGCCGCACGCTGGCAACGCGAGGGGCGTAGCGGGTTCCTGTTGCCGCTGGAAGTCAGCCTCGACATGCGTTTGTCCGACCTGATCGGTGTCGACCGGCAACTGGAGCAACTGGGGCGAAATACCCAGCAGTTCCTCGATGGCATGCCGGCTAACCACGCGTTGCTCTGGGGTTCGCGCGGCACCGGTAAATCGTCGCTGATTCGTGCCTTGCTGGCCGAACACGCCAAGGCCGGATTGCGGCTGATCGAGATCGAACGCGATCACCTGGCGGATTTGCCGCGCGTGGTCGAACAGATCGCCAAGCTGCCCCAGCGTTTCGTGCTGTTCTGCGATGACCTGTCATTCGAGTCGGGCGAGGGCGATTATCGCGTGCTCAAAAGCGTGCTCGACGGCTCTCTCGAACAGGCGCCGGATAACGTTTTGTTGTACGCCACGTCCAACCGTCGCCATCTGGTGCCGGAAAAGGAAAGCGATAACGAAAACTGGAAACGCGTTGACGGTGAACTCCATCCCAGCGAGGCGGTGGAAGACAAGATTGCGCTGTCGGACCGTTTTGGATTGTGGCTGTCGTTCTATCCGTTTACCCAGGAACACTTCCTCAGCGTCGTCGAACACTGGATCGGTCAACTGGCCGACAAGGCGGGCCTTAAGTGGCAGCGAGACGAAGCACTGGACATCCTCGCGGTGCGCTGGGCCACGGGCCGGGGCAATCGCAACGGACGTTGCGCGTATCAATTTGCCCGCTATTGGGTCGGGCTGAAGCTGTTGGAGCACAAGGCATGATCGATTTACAGAAGAGCGGCCAGGGCCTCGAAGGCTACGGCATGCTGTGGGCGCAATTGGAGTCACTGCTGGCGGACGAGCGGGATTTCATTGCCAACGCCGCGCAGTTCTCGGCGTTCCTGTTCAACCAGCTCGATGACCTGAACTGGGCCGGGTTCTACCTCAATCGCAACGAAGAGCTGGTGCTTGGCCCGTTTCAAGGGCAGATCGCCTGCGTGCGGATTCCGTTCGGCCGGGGTGTGTGCGGAGCGGCGGCGGCCACCTTGCAGACCCAGTTGGTCGAGGACGTGCACGCGTTCCCCGGACACATTGCTTGCGACAGTGCGTCGAACAGCGAGCTGGTGGTGCCACTGGTCAAGGACGGTCGCCTGATCGGCGTGCTGGACCTCGATAGCCCGAAACTGGCGCGTTTTACCGCTGAAGATCAGGCCGGTATCGAGCAATTGGCGGCGATTTTCCTGCGCCTGACCGACTGCTGATCATGCCAGGCCTGCCTTGACCAGCAGGCTTGCCGGGTCCACCGCATCGATCTGTTGGGGATCGAGGAATCGATCGGCGTACTGCAAGTAGATTTGCGCGTTGATGAACAGCCCGAACAACTCAGGATCGATGTGGGCATCCCGGCACATGGTGGCCATGATGCCCAGCGCTTCGCTCAACGACTTGGCTTTCTTGTAGGGGCGATCGGCGGCGGTCAGTGCTTCGAAAATATCGGCAATTGCCATCATCCGCGCCGGCAGGCTCATTTCTTCGCGCTTCAACTGTTTGGGATACCCGGTGCCGTCCATTTTCTCGTGGTGGCCCCCGGCGATCTCCGCGACGTTGGTGAGGTGGCCGGGGAAGGGCAGGTGGCTGAGCATCAGAATCGTCTGCACCATGTGGTGATTGATGATGTAACGCTCCTCGCGGGTCAGGGTGCCTCGGGCAACACTCAGGTTGTAGAGCTCGCCCCGGTTGTACTTGTAGGGCGGCACATCGAGCTTGAACCCCCACGGATTATCCTCCGGAATCAGTTCGGCTTCAGGCCGTTCGAACAGGTGCTCGGGTTTGTCCGCCAGCAATGGCTCGCTGACCGGCAGTGTCGGCGCCGGGGTCCGCGCCTGACGCCGGTTCTCTTCCCAGGAAACGCCCAGCCGGTCATCCAGGGTTCGGGTCCAGGTGCATTGGGCGATGCTGCGCAGGCGTTGCAGGTCGGATTCGGCCATCGCCTCGCTACCCAGGTTGCATCGGGCAATGAACGCAAAATCATCGTCCAGCCCCGTCAGCGTAGCGTTGCGCAGTTCGGCCAGGCGCTGCTCGTCACCGCCCAGGGCCATGGCTTGCCAATAGCTGATCCAGGCATCGCGCTTGAGCACTTCGAAGCGGGTGCGGATTTCGTGAATACGGTCGTTAAGGGTTTCCAGCTTCGTGGCTTTATCGACCACGTATTCCGGGGTGGTGACCTTGCCGCAATCGTGCAGCCAGGCGGCGATGTGCAGCGCTTCCCATTCATCTTCGGTGGGTTGATAGCCACTGAAGGCCGGGTCCTGGCTGGCAGCGGCGGCTTGGGCGAGCATCAGGGTCAGCGCTGGCACTCGCTGGCAGTGACCGCCGGTATAGGGGCTTTTGGCGTCAATCGCCCCCGCCAGCAGTTGAATGAAGGAATCCAGCAGTTGTTTTTGTTTGGCTTGCAGACGCTGACTTTCAATACTCACGGCGGCCGCGCCGGACACGGCCTGGAGGAACGCGATGCGGTCCGGACGAAGTTTTTCCAGATCGCTCTGGTTGCCGGTATCGGCCAACAGCAGGATCAGCAGGCCCACGGTTTCGTTATGACGATTGTGCAGCCGAATGCCGATCAGATGAACGCGGGGACATTCCAGCGCATGCAACACCTTCTGCAAATCCCCGGCCTGTTCAAAACCAAGTGTGGTGACGACGTTGTCGGCATTCGACAGCTGTTGTAGCCATGCAGGGCTTTGCGGAGCCTGGAGTTCGTGTCCTCGAAGATCAAACGACGGCAATGCCCGTGAGGTGCCGTTGACGACCAGACCATGGGGCTCCATGCGATCGCCATCACTTTCGCGCAGGTAGATCAGACCGGCCTGGGCCTGGGCGATTTTCACGGTTTCAAACAACACCCGTTCCAGCAAGGGGGCGAAGCGAGTCTCGGCGCTCAGGCTGTCGGTGATCTGGAAAAAACTCGCCAGGGTGTCTTTCATGCGTGACATCGACACGCTCAGTTGGTCGACTTCGAGCACGGGAGAGCGACGTGAGGCCGGAAAGTTGAAGTCGAAACTGCGAACCGCATCGGCCTCCCTTACCAGCGCGCGCAGGGGTTTAACCAGAATCCGCGAGGTCAGCCAGCCCAGCGGCAGGCACAGCAACAGCGTGGCCAGGGTAATCAACGCACCTTGCCAGCGCATGCGGTAGGCATCGACGAGTAATTCATCTTCCGGCACCAGCAGCGCGAGTTGCAGTCCCTGGGGGCCGCCCTCCTGCATGCTGCTGCGGGCAACGATCCATTGACGACCGGCGACATCCAGGCGATTACCTGCGGGGGGATTGTTGAGCAATGCGCCGAGGCTGGGGCTCAGGTCGGCGGCTTTGATCAGGCGGGCAGTCTGATCGTCGATGATCAATTTGCTGCTGTCGGGATACGCGATGGCATTCCCTTCTGCATCGAACAGCACGATGTCGGTACTGGGTGTCACGACATGTTTGGCCAGGGTTGCGGAGAGTTCCGCCAGGGTCAGATCAGCACCCATGATGGCCTGTTCGCCGCTGCGTCGGGCCAGGGTAGTGCCGACAATGTGGGTGGAGAAAAAGATGTAGGGTTCGGTAGTGATCTGATCGCTGTCGCTGCGGGCGCTGGCATACCAGGCGCGGGTTCGCGGATCGTAGGTTTCGTCGGGGTTGTCCTGGCGGCTGATGAGGGTCAGATCCTGATCGAAAAACAATGATTGGGAGCGGACCTGACCGCTGTTGCCTGTTCGCTCAATGCTCCACACCTGATATGCCGCAGTGTCCGGTGCCTTGAGGAGCGTTTTCAGATCGGGGGTTCGCAAGGGCCGAACCATGAAGAAATCACCGTTGCCATAGCCCAGATACAACGAGGCCAGGTCGGGGTTGTCCTTGAGCGACTGGCTGAAGGGTTTGAGCAGCGCCAGGCGTTGCGCGAGGTCAGGTGCCTGGGTCGCCGGGTATTCCGCCAGCAGGGTCAGCAGATGGCGAATCGGTTCATAAGTGGCATGCAGGTCGAGACGGACGTCCTGCTCGATGCGGTTGAAGAGCTTTTCACTACTGGAAAGAATGATCTGCGTGGTTTGCTGGTAGTTGAAAAGGCCCAGCACCACGCCAGTCAGCAACAGCAGGAAAGTGAACATCACACTGATATGGACGTGCAGGGGAAACCGCCGTTGATCCGGGCGCAGTGGGCTGGGCATTGCGGGTCTCTCCATGATGGTGAACACACTGCTCAGCGTCCAAGCATAGTTAAGGCTCTGTCATTCTGCTTTTGTCGTTTTGGCCGATCTGTTGCTGCAATGCTTGCTCCAGGTCGAGCATGGCGCGCTCTATAGCCTTGCTGCAATCGGCCACTTCGTCGTGATGAAACACTTCATGGCAGGCCTTTTCCAGTGCCTCGCAACTGTCGATCACCCGGGAAGCCTGGACGATTCGGGCGGCGCCCTTGATTTTGTGGGCGACGTCGAGAAATGGCTGAGGTTCTTTGGAGGGGGACAGCGCCAGCAGTTCCTGTCGGTCCAGACGGTTGCTGTTCAACAGTTCGGTCAACAGTCGCTGGTCCAATACCGGATCTCCGCCGGTCAAAAGACGCAGTCCTTGCAGGCTGAACGCGGGATCGCGGACGATTGGCCTGATTCCTTCAAACCACTGACTCAAGGCTGTCAGGGTAAGGGGCTTGAACAGGCAGTCGTCCATCCCGGCTTGTTTGCAGCGTTGTATTTCTTCCGGTTGTGCATTGGCGGTAAAACCCAGCACGGTACAGGGCGGTCGGTGCGTTTTTTGTTCATGTCGGCGAATGGCGCGGGCCAGTTCGTATCCGTTCATGATCGGCATGTTGCAATCGACAATCACCAGATCGAACGGCTCGGCTTCCCATGCCTGAAATCCCGCCTGGCCATCCGGCGCGACGCTGAATCGGTGGCCCAGAAACTCCAGTTGCTGGCACATGAGCAAGCGATTGGCCGGGTGATCGTCGACCACCAGAACATTCAACGGGGTCGTCGTGGTGCGGATTTGCGCTTCAGCAGTCTCCGGTATCTGTTCGAGTGGCAGCGTTGTCAGGTGCAACGACACCTCGACTTGAGTGCCGACATCCGGCTGGCTGCTCAATTGCAGGCTGCCGCCCATCATTTCGCACAGACTGCGGCTGATCACCAGTCCAAGCCCCGCCCCGCCTCTGGCTGACTGCCCGGAGTGATCGGCCTGAGCAAAAGGTTCGAACAACTGCCGCTGATCCTGTTCACTGATCCCTATGCCGCTGTCGTGAACCTGCAACAGCATCCGGACCCGCTCAGGCGCGGCGGTCGGCTGCAGGTCGACGATGATCCTGATTTGGCCGTGCTCCGTAAACTTGATGGCGTTGCTCATCAGGTTGGACAGCACCTGTTTAAAGCGCATCGGGTCCAACAGGACATCAAACCCCGGATTGGCAGGGCGGAACTCCAGCAGCAGCCGGAGATTTTTCTGGCGCGCCAGTCCATCGAAGACCCGCACCACCGAGGCCACGATTTCACTTGGATTGACCCGTTCAGGGCTCAGGCTCAAGCGTCCGGATTCAATCCGGGCAATGTCGAGAATGTCCCCGATCAGCTCCAGCAGGTCCTTCGCCGAGTTGTACGCCACATCAATGGCTGGGCGATCCGGGTGCTCATGATCGATGCGCTTCAGCGTGAGTTCGAGCATGCCGATGACCGCATTCATCGGGGTGCGGATCTCATGGCTCATGGTCGCCAGAAAAGTGCTTTTGGCCCGGTTGGCTTTATCGGCGTGCTCTTTCGCGCAGCGCAGATCATCGAACAGTTGCCGCCGTTCGCTGATGTCGATCCAGCCGCCAATGATGCCTTGTACTTCACCGCTCGAATCACGGTAGGGAAGAACCCAGTGGTAAATCGTCAGCCTGCGGTCGCCGATGTGCAGCGCGCGATCGAGAATCAGCGGTTTGCCCTCGGCCACGACGCGCTGGTAATCGGCCTGATATTCCCGGGCTTCGAACGCGTTGCTCATATTGGCTTGCATGACGCCTTTGCCGATGACGTCTTCACGTTTTGCGCAGAAGGCTTCCAGGTAACTGTCGTTGCAGCTTTGCAGCAGTCCCTGGCGATCGCGCACGTAGATGGGATGAGGCGTCCCGTTGACCAGAGAGCGCATGAATTCGAATTGATCGTTCAATGCACGCTCGGCTGCCTGACGCTGCTTTATCTGGCGACGCATGTAAGCGTTCCAGGCAACGGAAATCAGCAGCAGCACCCCGGCACCGATAACGATTTGGTAGAACAGTCGGTGATAGTTGCGCCAGGTACTTTGCGAGGACGCCGAATAGCCGCGCCAGCGGCTGTTGATGATGCCCAGTTCTTCCGGTGCAATACTCAGCAGCGCCTTGTTGAGGATGGCGTTCAGTTCTTTGGCTTCCCGGCCTGTGGCCAGGGAGAATGCGGCCTGTCGGGTACCGATGGTGGTACTGATTTGAAGTGTTTGCTCGAAGAGCTGCGATGAGATGAAGTAGTTGGCAATCACCAGTGAATTCACCGCACCTTCTGCCTTGCCCTCGGCCAGCAACTCCACGGCGCTGAACGCGTCCGGGGTTTCAATCAGCCTGATCCGCGGGAACTCGCTGCGAAGGTAATCCACCAGGGGATTGCCTTGGGCAATTGCCAGGCGTTTGTCCTGCAACTGCGCAAGGCTTGTCGGGCTGTCGGCGGCTTTGCGAGTCAACAGGACAAAGGAGTTTTGCAAATAGGGGCGGGTGAAGCTCAGCGTCGATTCACGTTGGGTGCTGGGGAGCAGGGCGGCGATCAAGTCGGCCTTATTGTCCCTGATCTGCTCGATCATCTCGTCATCACTGCGGCTGCGATGGACGTCGAAGCGCAAACCGGTGCGCAATCTGATCAGCTCGAGCAAGTCCGCGGTAACCCCACGAAAGTTGCCATCACTGTCAAAAAACGTCAGCGGCGCAAAAGCCTCATTGACCACCACACGTACTACCGGGTGTTGCGCCAGCCAGCGTTCTTCGTTGTGGGTGAGCTGCAGTTTTTGATCGGTGAGCAGCATGTCACTGCCGGCACTCCAGCGTTTGGCAATGTTGTCTCGTTCGCTGGTGGGGATGGCCATGAGCATTGCGTTGATGATCCCGAGCAGTTGCGAGTTGTCCTTGTGCACGGCAAAGCTGAAACCGTGGGCTTCGTGTTTGCCGAAGTTGGCCATGCGGATGTTGTTCAGATACCCCTTGTTGATCATGTAATGGGTAGAAATGGTGTCACCCAGAAAAACGTCGGCTTGATCGAAGGCAACGGCATTGATCGCATTCTGGTAGGACGGAAAGGACGTGATGATCGCCCCCGGATACATGGCCTTGACCTCCTCCAGCGGCAAATAGTGATACACCATGCTCAGCCGGAGACCAGACAGGCCATCGGTCAAGGATCTGGTTTCACCTTCGCGTGTCACCAGAACCGGCTGGTCTATGGCGTAGGGGGTGGAAAGTACGATGTCAGCGTTGTGAGCTTCGAATCCATTGGCGGTCCCCAGCAAATCAATCTCGCCGTTTTCGAGTGCTTCTATAGCGGCCTCCCGGGACGCAAAGCGCAGAACCTTGATTGGCAAACCGGTTGTTTTGCCAAGGATGCCCGCGTAATCGGCGGTAAAACCTTCGTAGTCGTGACCACTGATGGTCAGGTCGAAAGGGGGGTAGTCCGGGGCGGATGTGCCCAGGATCAGTGCCCGTTTATGCTCAATCCATTGTCGTTGTGCGCTATCCAGTTGGACTTCCTGGTGTCCGGCCATCGAGCGACTCATCAGGGTGTAGTTCTCGCTGACGGTCTGCGCGGCGGCCACTGAGGCGGTCAGGCATAAACCTGCGGCCATGAGTGTCAGATAATCCTTTATACGACTGGGCATCCTGTTTCTCACACTAACGCGTTACGTTTTGCCATATCGATGAGTTCAACCAGGGATTTGGCTTTGAGTTTCTGCATGAGGCGTTTTTTATAAGTGCTGACAGTCTTGTTACTCAGAAACATACCTTTGGCAATTTCCTTGTTGGTGCGGCCTTGGGCAAAGAGTTGCAATACCATTAGTTCCCGGTCATTGACTGACTTGAACAGTTCCAGGTCGGCGAATCGCGCATCATCACAGCGAACAGGATTCAAGGCCTGACTTGGGAAATAGTTGTAACCCGACAATACGGCCTTTATAGCGCTGACCAGTTCACTCAGTTCTTCCTGTTTGCACACATATCCCGATGCGCCGGATTGCATGCAGCGAATACCAAAAAGTGTCGGGCACTGTGCTGTTAATACCAATGTTTTGAGGCGAGTACTCATTGCGTTGAAACGGGCGAGAACTTCCAGCCCATCCAGCTTTGGAATACTGATGTCGAGAATGACCAGGTCAGGCATGCATTCGCGAACCATCTGCATGGCGTCGACCCCATTATCAGTTTCGCCGACGACTTTGTAACCTTCATGTTCAAGCAACATTCTGACGGCAAGGCGGATAACCGGGTGATCATCGACAATAAAAACGGAGTTCATAATCAAATCCCATGCGAGCTCAAATAAAGCGCGCACCTTAGCTCAGATAGTTGAGGCGACGCATGAGCTGACGGACCTGCAGCGGCAATATAGGAACAATCCTACAGCTGAAGAAGAATAGGACTACGTATCAACTAGGTTTTTTATGAAGAAGGGTAAAGGTTGTTGATAGTTGGTCGAGAGGTTGGAAGTATTTAATTATAAGTTGTGAGTGGTGTTTTACCTGAGTTTTTAGTGCGTTTGGTGTGCGATTTTTTACAATGAGGCCAAGGTCAACAAGTTTCTAAATTCGGATTGTTTCAACGGTTTGATCAAATACCCCAATAATGGCAGTCCGTGTTCGCTGGCCTTTTTTTCAAGTTCATCCAGTTCAGCAGATGTCAGGCTACTTAACAGTATTGCCTGTCTAATCATCCCCCGGTGACTGGCGAATTCGACCAGATCAAGACCGCAGAGGTCGGGCAGACATTGATCGCACAAAAGAATATCAAATGGTTGCACAGCCTTGAGCATTTGTTGCAAGGCGCCGTCGGCACTGTCGGTGGTGGTCAGTTGGGTGAAACCGTAACTCTCAAGCAGATATTGAGTCGCCCGGAGTTGGAAGGGGTGATCTTCTACCAGCAAGATGCGCAGATCGTCTTTGAACATAGGAGTATTCACGCTTCTTCTGTCGAACTGAAGGAAGCGAGATTATTTCGCGAAGTTACCGAATAATCGATCAGTTAGCTCAGCGCATGTTGTAGGGGGATTCGGTGAACGTTGAGTGCACTTGGGGTTTGAGAGGTAAATCAACCATTGCAGGCGGCGTAATGGCTGATCACCCAGGTCTCATCAGTGGCTCGAACGACCGGTCATCTCCAGCGCCATTTCGCTGGCATAGCTGTCGGTCATGCCGGCGATGAAATCAATCATCCGTAGAAACGAGGCGTGCAATGGGCCGTGAGGATCGGGCGCATTGTTACCCAACAGGTCGAGGACTCGGCGACTCTTGAAGGACGGCGTTCGACCGTTGTGCTGTTCCAGTGCCGCGCCGCAGAAGGCATTGAGCAGGATTTCCAGCGTGGTGTAGGCGCCGATTTCATGCAGAGTCTTGCGCTTGTCCTGGAAGATTTTTTTCCGCGCCATGTCCTTCGCATTCAGGACGCAACGCTTGGCAGGGCCGTGCATGTGCTCCACAAGATCACCGGGCAGCGTGCCGGCCAGCAACGCGTCCTGTTGTTCGACAAAGGCCCGTGCTGCGGCGTTGGTCAGGTGTTCAATGGCTTTGCCTCGCAGGATCGCCAGTTTGCGCCGGCGCGAATCCAGTGGGCCGAGCTGGCGATAGGTTTCCGGCAGATCGTCACCCACAAGGTCCAGCAACAGGGACTCGACTTCGGCGTACTCCAGCAACTCCATTTCCAGACCGTCTTCCAGATCGATCAGCGCGTAGCAGATGTCATCGGCAGCCTCCATCAGGTACACGAGCGGATGGCGCGCCCAACGCTGTTCCTCGAGTTGTGGCAGGCCGAGTTTATGGGCGATTTGTTCCAGAAGCGGCAGTTCGCTCTGATAGCAGCCGAACTTGTGTTTCTTGTAGCCCAGTGAGTCCGCGTGTTTTGCCGTCCATGGGTACTTCAGATAAGTACCCAGCGTGGCGTAGGTCAGCCGGGTGCCGCCGTCGAACTGGTGATATTCCAGCTGGGTGAGTACCCGGAAGCCTTGGGCATTGCCTTCGAAATTGAGGAAGTCATTACGTTCGACTTCGCTCATTGCATCCAGCCAGCCACGGCCGGCGGCCTGCTGGAACCAGTGGCGAATCGCGTCTTCGCCGGAATGGCCGAAGGGCGGATTGCCGATGTCATGGGCCAGGCAAGCCGATTGCACCACCATGCCCAGGTCGCTGGGCTCGCACCAGTCAGGCAGGGCGCTGCGGATGGTTTCGCCAACGCGCATGCCCAGCGAACGGCCGACGCAGCTGACTTCCAGCGAGTGGGTCAGGCGCGTGTGGATATGATCGTTGCTGGTGACCGGATGGACCTGGGTCTTACGCCCGAGGCGGCGAAACGCGCCCGAGAAAATGATCCGGTCGTGGTCTTTGTGGAAAGGGCTGCGGCCGAGTTCTTCCGGGCTGTGCAGAGGCTTTCCGAGGCGTTCGCGGGTAAGCAGGGTTTGCCAATCCAAGGCGGGTTCTCTCCGTCAGGTGTTTGATTGCTTAAGCTTCCGGGTTCGCGTCCGGACCTGCAAGCGGAACTACAGCCCGGCGGCGTCGATATCGATGAGCAGCAGTCGCTCGCCGTGGTCGAAAAATTGCCCGGCGGTGAGGCAGTACTGGTTGCTGGTGGCATCGCGGTAAGTATTGGAGAGCGTCAACCTGCGCTCATCCCAACCCTCTGCCAGCAGGTGATAGAAGTAGGGACGCCATGACCAGTTGTGGCCCAAATAGCGATTGTCGGCCTCCCAGCCGTTGTTGCGCCATTCAAGGTTGGGCGTCAGCTGCGTGCCGTGGCGGTCGCATTGATAGAAGCGCAGCAGCCAGGGAAATGCATCCAGTTGTGGCAAGGCGCTGAGCGGCGCGCGGGCCTGAGCCCATGCTTGCAGGATGGTCATCAGCTCGCTGAGTTGCTGGCGCATGATCATCAGGCGGCCGCGCTCAGCCAGCTTCTGCTGAACATAGCGCTGACGCAGTTGCGCGAAGCGCTCGACAAAGGCGTCCGCGGCAAAGAAACCGGCTTGTGCCCGGGCGAACAGAAAACCCTGAACGTAGCGCGAACCGCACTCCAGAGCAAAACTCAGTTGAGCCTCGGTTTCCACCCCTTCGGCGATGATCCAGCAACCGGTTTTCTCCGCCATTTGCGCCAGAGCCTTGACCACGTCGCTGCTCGGTCCACCTAGCGCAGCGGCCTGGAACAAGCGCATGTCGAGTTTGAGAATGTCCGGTTGCAGCGCGAGTACGCGATCAAGCTGAGAGTATCCGGCACCGAAATCATCGATGGCGATCCTCGCGCCGGCCTGTCGGTAGCGTGCCACGATTTCGGTCAGGCGCTGGATATCGCCCCCCAGTTCGGTGATCTCGAAGACAATGCGTTGTGGGTCGACGTTGTGCCTGCTCAATTGCTTGAGGCTCGGTAGCGCCTGGTCCTGCCGCAAGCGGTTGATCCAGCGTGGCGATATGTTCAGGCTCAGAAACCAGTCCGAGGGCGCTTCATGCAGGCGGCTCAGCGCGTTATCGCGGATCTGGCGATCCAGACGACGCAGCGCGATGGCGGGCGTTCGCGGGTCGGCGAACAGCGGCCCCACCGAGGCCAGTTGACCGTTGGCCTGGCGCAATCTTCCCAGTGCCTCGACGCCAGCGATACGGCCGGTGGCGGTATCGATGAAGGGTTGAAAACAGGCGAGCGGTTGCCCGTCGATCACGAGGCCTCCTTGGTCAGGTCTTGTTATTGGATAAAACCTGTTCACCGGGTAGGCACGCAGGATTGAACCCCTCGATAAAGAGGTCCAATCCCGATGTTGCAAGAATGCAGCCAGATAACGTAATGCTGTTTACTTAACTCGGTGTTTCCAGGTACACACATGCGTAGCGAGGGGGCGGTGGATCAAGAGCGAGGCGGCCGACCTGTCTTTTCTTTTTTGTGTACATATCCGTTTCTGCGGTCACGGCGGCTATTGGTTTCGCTTTTACAGCGAGTCACTTTGAAAAGCGCAAAGTAACCAAACGCTCTTGCCCCTTTCGTTCGGTGCCTCGCCTAGGCTCGGCATGCCCTCGCTCCGGTCCTGCTCCGTGGGCCCGCCGCCATCGGCCATCCATGGCCGGGGGCGGCTAACCCGGCATCCATGCCGGGTTGCCCACTGCGCAGAACCTCCACTCGGCCTCTCGATGGGGCGGTGCATCAAGATCAAAAGCTGCAGGCGAGCTAACGCTCGGCCTGTTGAGTGGTGAGGAGCGTGCGTGCATCCCCCTCTCCCCTGTAGGAGCTGTCGAGTGAAACGAGGCTGCGATCTTTTGATCCTGCTGTGGCTGTGGCTCTGGCTTTTGATCTTGATCTGCCTGCCCCTTTCCCAGAGGCCGAACGCAGGCGTTGCGCAGGGGGCACCGCGGCAAGGATGCCGCGGTAGCCGCCCCCGGCCATGGATGGCCGATGGCGGCGGGCCCCCGGAGCAATGCCGGAGTGAGGGCATGCCGAGCCTAGGCGAGGCACCGAATGGCGGGGCAAGAGCCTTTGGTTACTTGGGGCTTTTCCAAGTGACCCGCCGTAAGGGCGGAACCCTAAGCCGCCGTGACCGCAGAAACGGATATGTACCCCAACCCTAAGTGAACAGCCAGATAACGGCCTTAGGGGTTACGCGAAGAGCCTTGCATGACCAGCTTGATCAATGGCCCCAACGTGGCGCCCAGACGAACCAGTCGAGTCAGGCTGCTGACGCCACCGCTCTTGGCGCCCTTACCCGTCAGAAAGCCCAGCAAGGTAACGGCTGCCACGCCCCAGAGTGGAGCGTGCTTGATGCCGAAGCCATCCTGCAGGTTTTGCGTCATCCCGCGCACGCGCTGCAAGGGTTGCAGCAGTTGCGCGGATTCGTGGCGGATTTCCTGGCGATGCATTTCCATGCGCAGGCGGATCAGCGCCTTGCGCATTTCGGTGCGCGAGCTGTTGTGAGGCAGTTCAGGCAGGCTCATGGCAGCAGACGCTCCCGATCGTTGGCCAACTCTTCCAGGGTGCCGTGGAAGGGCGACGATTCATCGAAAATCGCCGCTCTCAAGCGCATCGCACAGAAAATGGCCGCAAGTGTGTAGAAAACACAGAGCCCGATGATGGCCGCCAGGCGATAGGTGTCCCAAAACAGGATCAGCACCAGCGTCGACAACCCCACCAGCAACAGCAAGGCAAAAACCAGCGCCAGGCCTGCGAATAACAACAGGCTTACCGTGCGGGCTTTTTGTTCCTGCAATTCGATGCCGAACAGTTCGACATGGCTGTGCAACAGTCCAAGAAAAGCAGCACCCAGGCGCCGCGGTGAGGAGCTTGGGCCCGTCGCGGACGAGCCGGATTCGCCGATCGCCATATCAGCGCCGAGTGGCCAGCAAGCCAAGCAGGAAGCCCACGCCGGCCGCGATCCCTACCGATTGCCATGGGTTGGCCTGCACATAGTCTTCGGTGGCGGTAACGGCGGCCTTGCTGCGTTCGCGCAGGGAGTCTTCGGTCAATTTCAAGGTTTCGCGCGCACGCAGCAGACTGTCGTGGATTTGCTCGCGCAGCTCATCAGCCTGATCGCCGGCCAACGTTGCGGTGTGTTCCAGCAACCGTTCGGTGTCGCTGACCAGGGTCTGAAAATCATTCATCAGGATTTCTTGAGCAGTCTTTGCCTTGATGCTGGCCATGGGTGGATCTCCGTTAGTGGCTTCTGAAGCGTTCGAGTATGAGCCTTGCGCGAAGGTTCAGTACAAATGACTGGTACAACTTTTGCTATGTCATGGTGCGTCTGCCTGCGCCGTTGCGCTGTTGCTGGGCAGGATTCGAGCAAAACCTTATCTCAAATAATGAAAACTCGCGCAAAGGTTCCAACCTTGTGCGCCAAAGTGGCTCATCGGGATCAATCTGCTGATCCCGGCAAGTCGCAACTTGGTGCATGAATTGTCTGCGCGAACTGCTTTGGTGCTTTTTTAGCCTTCAGGTCTGCCAACCCCATGGAAAATCTGCAAAGCGCTGTGGACAGTCTGGTCCATAGCTCCAATACGTTGTTCATTCTGATCGGCGCGGTCATGGTGCTGGCGATGCACGCCGGTTTCGCCTTTCTTGAAGTCGGCACGGTTCGACAAAAGAACCAGGTCAATGCCTTGTCGAAGATTCTCAGCGATTTCGCCATTTCGACCCTGGCCTACTTCTTTATAGGCTATTGGATTTCCTATGGGGTGACCTTCATGCAACCGGCGGCCGTGATCAATGCGGATCATGGCTATGGGCTGGTGAAGTTTTTCTTCCTGCTGACCTTTGCTGCGGCGATACCCGCGATCATTTCCGGTGGCATCGCCGAGCGTGCCCGCTTCGTCCCGCAGTTATGTGCGACGGCACTAATCGTGGCGTTCATCTATCCGTTCTTCGAGGGCATGATCTGGAACGGCAACTTTGGCCTGCAAGCCTGGTTGCTGGAGCGCTTTGGCGCCAGCTTCCATGATTTCGCCGGCTCGGTAGTGGTTCACGCCATGGGCGGTTGGCTGGCCCTGGCGGCGGTGTTGTTGCTCGGGCCGCGCAATGGTCGTTATCGCGAAGGACGACTGGTGGCGTTCGCGCCCTCGAGCATTCCCTTTTTGGCGCTGGGGTCGTGGATCCTGATCGTTGGCTGGTTCGGTTTCAACGTGATGAGCGCGCAAACCCTGCAAGGTGTCAGCGGACTGGTGGCGGTGAACTCGCTGATGGCCATGGTCGGCGGTACCGTGGCGGCGCTGATCGTCGGGCGCAATGACCCGGGCTTTCTGCATAACGGCCCGCTGGCCGGACTGGTGGCGATCTGTGCCGGTTCCGATCTGATGCACCCGGTGGGCGCGCTGATCACTGGCGTCATCGCCGGCGCATTGTTTGTCTGGTGCTTCACTGCGGCTCAAGTCAAATGGCGCATCGACGATGTGCTCGGGGTTTGGCCGTTGCATGGTTTGTGTGGCGTCTGGGGCGGGATCGCCTGCGGCATCTTCGGCCAGAGCGCGTTGGGTGGGTTGGGCGGCGTGAGTCTGATCAGCCAGTTGATCGGCACTGCGTTGGGGGTGGTCGTGGCGCTGGTCGGCGGCTTTGCCGTGTATGGCGCGATCAAGGCGTTCCATGGTCTGCGCCTGAGTCAGGAAGAAGAGTATTACGGCGCTGACTTGTCGGTGCACAAGATTGGCGCCGTCAGCCAGGACTAGGTCTCTTCGTCGTCAGCGCCTGGATAGAAACCGTGCAGCAGACGATAACGGTCGTGCCGAATCTGGTCGGCCCGCTCCTGTACCTGATACGCGGGTAATCCCAGCATGATCAGCGCGTGGGAGGCGAGCATCAGGCTCGACTCCAGCAGTTCGGGTACGACTTCGCTGGCACCGGCTGCCTTCAATTCGGCCAGTTGGCTGTCGTCGCGCGTGCGCACCAGAATCGGCACGGTCGCGTTGAGTCGCCGCGCTTCCTTGAGGATCAGCAACGCGATGTCGCTCTGATCCACGGCGATCACCAGCAGCCTGGCGCGCTCCAGCCCTATCGCGACCAGCAGTTCACCGCGACGTGAGTCGCCATAATGCACACAGGATTCACCCACGGCGGCTTCCTGGACACGCACCGGATCATTATCCAGTGCGATATAGGGTTGCTGCGCGTTGCGTAGCGCGCGTCCGATAGACTGACCTACACGACCGTAGCCACAGATCACTACATGGTTATGCAAGTCGGCATTGAGCGCGCTGATTTCTTCGAGTTTTGCTTCTTCGTTGGGTTTGCGGTGCAGGCGTGTGGCGATGCGGGGTGCGGCGCGCAGCAACAACGGCGTGACGAGCATCGAACAGAAGGTCGCCGCCAGCAGCAGGCCGCCAAAATCCGTGGGCATCAATTTGTTCTGCTGCATCTGTGCCATCAGCGCAAAGCAGAACTCGCCGCCCTGGGCCAATGCCAGGCCGCTACGCCAAGCGGTTTCGCCATCGCTGCCACGCCATTTGACCAGCAGCGCAACGACGATGCCCTTGAGCAGCAACAACCCCAGGGTCAGGCCGAGAATCAGCAGGCCGTGGCTGGCGAACAACTGCAAGTCGATCAGCATGCCGATACTGACGAAGAACAACCCGAGCAGGATGTCGCGGAACGGGCGGATGTCGGCCTCGATCTGATGCCGGTAGTGGCTTTCCCCCAGCAGCATGCCGGCGAGAAACGCACCCAGGGCAGGGGAGAGACCGAGCAGGTGAGTCAGCCACGCCGTCAGCAGAACAATCACCAGCGCCAGTAGCACGAACAGTTCCGGGGAGCGGGCAGCCGCCACTTCATGGAACAGCCGCGGCAGCAACCAGCGACTGGCCAGCAGCAGACCGACGAACAGCACCACGGTTTTACCCAGCGTCAGTGGCAGCGCCCAATACCAGGCCTGGTCACTGCTGCCAGCGAACACCGGCACCAGGGTCAGCAGCAATACCGCCACGACGTCCTGGAACAACAACACGGCAATGGCATTCTGGCCGTGACTGCTGAAAATCTCGCCGAGACTGCTCAGCTCTTTACTGACAATGGCCGTGGAAGACAGCGACAGGCCGGCGCCGAGTAACAGCGCAGGCGTGATCGGCATGCCGAGCAGCATCAGCAAACCCCCTAACAGCATCCCGGAGCACAGCACCTGCAGACTGCCAAGCCCAAACACCACTCGGCGCAACGCGAGCATTTTCGACAGGGAAAACTCCAGCCCAAGGGAGAACAGCAGAAACACCACGCCCAACTCGGCGAGGTCCGGCAGTTCTTCGCTTTCATTCACCCAGCTGAATGCAGTTGGCCCGACGATCAGCCCCACGCACAAGTAGCCCAGCACCGGTGGCAATCGCAGGCGCTGGAACAGTGCAATCACCACCAGGGAGGAGGCGAAGATGATCAACAGATTGGCAAACACAAAAACTCCGGTGATGGACGCTGGTAATTCAAGCGTAGAGGCAAATAATCCGAGAGCATCGCGCAATGGGTATTGAAGACGACTGATGTGCGTCAGCGTATTGCCGCGATCCATTGCCGTTATGGCTCAAGGGTAGAGTACTCAATGGCTCGACGGCTTTTCGGGGCAGGCCTAGAATGATGACTTAATTTTTTCGGTTGAGCGCTCATGCTTCCTGAATGTCAGCTGTTCGGCACCCTTGGGTGTCATCTCTGTGAAGTGGCAGAAGCCATGCTGATGGAATTTGTCGAGCGCGGTCTGCTGGTGGAACTGGTGGATATCGCGGACGACGAAACATGGTTCGAAGCTTACAGTCTGCGTATTCCGATATTACGGCGGGTCGATACTGGCGCTGAGCTGGGCTGGCCGTTCAGTGCCGATCAGGTAGTAGCGTTCCTGCGTTAAACGGTGGTTGCGGTGGCGATGTTCCGCCTGTCGAACTTTGCGATGGATCCCCTTGGCTTTACCGGTACTGATCGGATACTGTATGCGCATACAGTTATTCGTGATGCTTGCCTTGTACCCCTGGTTTTCGGGTTTGGGCAGGCGGTCCGGGCGTGAGAGGGATGAATCGTGGTCAATGTCGAACAATTGAAGAACAGCGTGAACCGGATGTCGGCGGACGTGGTGCGCGAGGCTGTCCTCGAATTGCGTCTGGATGGCCTGGTGACGGAAGGAAAAACTCCCTTCAATAAACTGCATTTCAATACCTGTTTCGCCGAAATCGAAGCCTTGTTCCAGCGCGCGGGTTATCACCGGCAGCTGGATGTCGTGGGCTATCAGGGCTTGTTGTATGCGCTTTATGATCCTGGTCGCTGGGAGGCAGTCGATGTGCTGCGCTGGCTCAAGGAGTTCACCGAAGCGGCAGCGCGCGCGCAGATACCGGCTTGAGGATTCTCTTCTAGGTTCGTTCCGGCCGCTGTTGGATAATGCCGCCCTGTATTGAGGGTTAGAACTTTCGTATGTCCACTTCATCTTTTTCTGCTGCACACAACCAGGCCAGTACGCTCTACTTGCCGCCTGGTCCGTGGCAGACCGTACTCGATTGTCTGTGCGAACACTTCAGCGCCATCGGTCGTGAACAATGGCTGGACAGAATCGCTCGCGGTCGTGTCCTCGATGGTCACGGCATGCCGATCGCCCTTGATCTGCCTTACAAGGAAGGCTTGCGGATTCATTATTTCCGTGAGGTGCCGGACGAAAAGCCGATCCCGGTGGTCGAGTCGATTCTGTACGCGGATGAGCATCTGGTCGTGGCGGACAAGCCGCATTTTCTGCCAGTGACTCCGGCGGGTGAGTACGTGGAGCAGACCCTGTTGCGACGGCTGATCCGTCGACTCGATAACCCGCATCTGGTGCCTTTGCATCGCATTGACCGGCACACCGCAGGGCTGGTGCTGTTTTCCGCCAACCCGCAGAGCCGTTCTGCCTATCAGTCGTTGTTTCCTACACGGCAGATCGAAAAGCGCTACGAGGCCATTGCCCGGGCGTTGCCTGAACTCTCTTTTCCACTGGTCCATAAGAGTCGGCTCATCGATGGTGAGCCTTTCTTCCGCATGCAGGAAGGCCCGGGCGTCAGCAATACCGAGACAGCAGTCGACGTCAGGGAGAAGAACGGTGATCTCTGGCGTTATGCGCTTTACCCGGTGACAGGCAAGAAGCATCAGTTACGGGTGCACATGACAGCCTTGGGCGCCAGCATCTGCAACGACCCGTTTTATCCGCACGTACTCAAGGATGTTGAGGATGACTATGCCAATCCTTTGAAACTGCTCGCTCAGGGGCTACGGTTTGTGGACCCGGTCACCGGCCAGGAAAGAGCCTTCGAAAGCACCATCACCCTGGAGTGGTGATCACGAGGTTCTGCGAATCTGCTGATCTTCAGCCACGAAAAAGCCCGCATAAAGCGGGCTTTTTCATATCCGGTTGTCACCGCAAAAATTACAGCTCCTTAACGGTACGAACCTGATCCTTGTTGATGCGGGTCTGCTTGCCATCCAGTTGTTCGAATTCGTAGAAACCCGAATCTTTATCGAACTTTGGCGCGTCGACAGCCTGGATTTCTCGACCGTCATTCAAGGTGATCACTGTAGGCGATGCGCAACCGGCGAGGGTAGCGAGGCCCAGTGCGAGCATGAAAGTGGCGAGGGTCCGTTGAGTCATGAGTGTGTCTCCGAATATGAATTCTTTTGGTTACTGTGCTTGAGACGTGTACAGCGAGCGCAAGTTCCTTCTCCTGTCAGTCTGACACAGTGTTGTGGGCACTTAATAGTTCCGGTGTGTTGAGGTTGGCCAGGCGTGGGTCATTGTCGGGGCATTGCAGGGCGGTAGCGCCCAGTTTGCGCATGAGGCGACCCGGGCTGCGTTCGCCGTCGTTCCAGGCACTGTCGAAATCGGCCGAGAGTGCCACGGGGATAATGCACAGCAGAGGTTCCCAGTGTTCGCCATGGCGCAGCATCAGCGGTTGGTCCGGGTGCTGGTTGGCGGAGTCGCGCATGCTGTTGAGTAGTGCGGCGTCGATGCGCGGTACGTCACACGGCAGTACTAGCAGATGCGTATGGCGGGCGGCCTTCAGGCCTGCGCGAATACCGGCCAGGGGGCCAGGAAAGTCGCCCTCATCGTCATGAACCAGCTGGTCGGCGTAGGGCGCGTACTTTTCCAGGTTTCTGTTGCAGGAGATGATCAGGTCATCGCTCAGTGAACGGGTCTTGCGGTGCAAGTGGGCAATCAATGGCTCGCCATGCCATTCCAGCAGCCCTTTGTCCTGACCGCCCATGCGTTGGCCACGACCACCTGCCAGGAGCAGAATGGAACAGGGCGGCAAATGTGTATTCGAGGTCATGGCAGGTCTCCATGGGGGCGGCGAAAAAATGAAGCGCTGTGATATAACACCGGGCTGTTTCTCCTACAACTGGATGAGCCTATGAAAGCCAAGGCTGATGTACCTTTCGCACCGCTCAACATCGCGGTGCTGACGGTCAGCGATACCCGTACCCTGGAAACCGATACCTCAGGCCAGGTCTTCGTCGACGGTTTGAGCGCTGCCGGCCATAACCTGGCGGCCCGGGTTCTGCTCAAAGATGATCTCTACAAAATTCGCGCGCAAGTCGCCAACTGGATTGCCGACGATGTCGTGCAGGTGGTGCTGATCACTGGCGGTACCGGTTTCACGGGACGCGACAGCACTCCGGAAGCGGTGAGTTGCCTGCTGGACAAACAAGTCGACGGTTTTGGTGAGCTGTTCAGGCAGATTTCGGTGGCGGATATTGGCACCTCTACTGTTCAGTCCCGTGCCTTGGCCGGTCTGGCTAATGGCACGCTGGTCTGCTGTTTGCCAGGTTCGACCAATGCCGTGCGCACCGGTTGGGATGGCATTCTTGCCGAGCAACTGGATTCACGGCACCGTCCGTGCAATTTCGTCGCTCATCTCAAACAGGCGGCACCCTGTGAATCCCGCGGGTAAGCCAGGCAAGACTGGCAGTCTGATGGCTGTCGAAGTGGCACTGGCACGCTTGCTGGCAATGGCCGAAGCCTCACCGATTCGTGAGCGTGAACGCTTGCCATTGGCGCAGGTTCAGGGCCGGGTGCTGGGCGATGATCTGGTCTCGACGCTTGATCTGCCACCTTGGCCCAACAGTGCCATGGACGGTTATGCCTTGCGCGTGGCCGACTGGACTGGAGAGCCACTGGTGGTCAGCCAGAAGATTTTTGCCGGTCAGGCTCCGGAGCCTTTGAAGCCTGGCACCTGTGCACGAATCTTCACCGGTGCGCCAGTTCCCGCCGGTGCAGATTGCGTCGAGATGCAGGAAAACACCGAGGTTCAGGCGGATGAGCGAGTACGTTTCACCGAAACCATGGCCCCAGGACAAAACATTCGTCCTCAAGGCCAGGAAGCTACTGTTGGTGAGTTGATTCTGCCAGCCGGCACGCGCCTCGGGCCGATCGAGCAGGGGCTGGCTGCATCGCTGGGATGCGCAGAGCTGGACGTGATTCGCAAGGTTCGCGTTGCTGTTCTGTCCACCGGGGATGAACTGATTGAACCGGGTCAGGCTCTGGGGCCGGGACAGATCTACAACAGCAATCGAGTGTTGCTGTGCAGTTGGTTGCAGCGCCTGGGCTGTGAGGTGATCGATGCCGGAATTCTTCCGGATGATTTAGCGACCACCCGCACTCAACTGGGTGAGTTGAAAGATGTCGATCTGATCCTTTCCACCGGTGGTGTCTCGGTGGGAGAGGCGGACTTTCTGGGCATTGCCTTGCGTGAAGAGGGCGAGTTGACGTTGTGGAAACTCGCCATCAAACCCGGCAAACCGCTGACATTCGGGCATTTTCGCGGCGTACCTGTGATTGGTTTGCCTGGCAATCCGGCTTCAACGCTGGTGACCTTTGCTTTGTTGGCAAGGCCCTATCTCTTGCGCCGACAGGGTGTAAAAGAGGTTGAACCCCTGAAGTTTCAGGTGCCTGCAGGGTTTGCATGGCCAAAAGCAGGCAATCGACGCGAGTACTTGCGCGGACGTCTGGAGAATGGCCGGGCAATTATCTACAGGAATCAGAGTTCTGGTGTACTGCGTAGCGCTGCCTGGGCTGATGGTCTGGTTGAGGTGCTGGAGGAACGCACGCTGATCGAAGGTGACTACGTGAGCTTCATCCCGCTGAGCGAAGTCCTGAGCTAACTCCTGCCGCTGGCTTACTGCGCAAACCCGGTGATCGAACCGGGTTTTGCGTTCATGGCTTACCCTTGGTGAGCCAGGAGTGTCACGACCTGGTCGAAACGGCTATTGGCGATCCAGGCCAGAACCCCGATGACCACGGCTGTTCCGATAGCCGAATAGGCAAGCCTGTGTTTTATGGATTTGACGTCACTACGGACTTCATCCATGTCTCGTCGGATGTATTTGAGGTGTGTCTCCAACTCAACGACGCGAGATTCCATAGCAGCTTCTCCAATGGGCTTTGCGCTGTTTTTGAATTCAGCTTGATGATTGGCGCGTTTTTCTGCGAACGGTACAACCGGAATGACCGGTGACCTGATCTCTTGGCTTTGCATGGCACGTCCCTGTGTAGTTCCTGCTGATGTTTGATAACTGCAGGCGCCAAGGTGTACCAATCGCATGGGTCGGTCAATTGAGCCGATTCCTCACATCTTGTAAGAAAAGTCCTGCCTTGTAGGACGCCATACGGCTCGACTTCAAATAATTCAAATTCTTGCGACTTTTATGTGGCGAGATGAGGTCAACATCTCCCATACGGAATTCAATCATGGGAGTGACAACTAATGAGCGAACGCAAGGCGCTGTTGATTCTGCATGGCAAGCAAGCGCTCAACGAGGCGGTTCGTTCTGCCGTTGCGGACAAACGCAAACAGGGTTGGGAGCTGGCCGTTCGAGTGACCTGGGAAGCGGGCGACGCACAGCGTCTGGTAGATGAAGCACTGGCGGCAGGCTACACGCAGATCATCGCCGGTGGCGGTGACGGTACCTTGCGTGATATTGCCGAAGCCTTGGCGGCGCATTCGACACAGGCCAGTCTGGTACTGATGCCCTTGGGGACCGCCAATGATTTTGCGCGTGCCGCCGGCGTGCCTCTGGAGCCCGCGCAGGCGCTGGAACTTCTCGACGCTGCGCCGAGCGCCATTGATCTGGGGGAGGTCGGCGGGCAGGTGTTCCTGAATATGGCCACGGGCGGTTTTGGCAGTCAGGTCACGGCAAACACCTCGGAGGACTTGAAAAAAATCCTCGGGGGCGCAGCTTACCTGTTCACCGGTTTATCGCGCTTCAGTGAGTTGCATGCAGCCTATGGCGAGTTGCAGGGGCCTGATTTCCAGTGGAGTGGCGAGCTGTTGGCATTGGGCATCGGCAATGGCCGGCAGGCCGGCGGTGGGCATGTGTTGTGTCCAGAAGCGCTGGCTGACGACGGTCTGCTGGACATCAGTATTCTGCCTGCGCCGCAGGAAGTCGTCGGCACCTTGAAAACCTTGCTGGCGGATGGCTTCGGCATCGACAATATGTTTGTGCGAGTCCGGTTGCCGTGGGTCGAAATCAAGGTCTCGGAAGGCCTCTACATCAACCTCGATGGCGAACCTCTGGAAGGTGACAACTTGCGTTTCTCGACACGTCCAGCGGCACTGCGCGTGCATTTACCTGAAAACTCGCCGCTGCTGGGGTCATCGCAATTGATCAATCATCCAGGCTGATGATCTGCTCGCGAACGGCGAACAGCACCAGGCCCGCCACATCGTAGATCTGCAAGCGCTTCATGATCTGCGAACGGTGGGTTTCAACGGTCTTGATGCTCAGGCTCAGGCCATTGGCAATTTCCCGGGTGGATTTTCCGCGAACGATCAGCCGAAGGATTTCCAGCTGACGCGCTGTCAGGTTGTGCGAGTCTGCAGGTTCCGGCTGGTTTTTTTGAGTTCGGGTCAGCGCCTGGTTGATGACAGTGTGGGCGATGGCCGGGCTCAGGTAGCGTTCGTTGTTACGCAAGGCATCCAGGGCATGTTCGAGCTCGGTAGCCGTGGTGTCCTTGAGCAGGTAGCCATGTGCACCGGATTCCAGTGCCTGCATGATGAGTGCTGGATCGGTGTGCATCGACAGGATCAGCACCTTGCTCTGCGGGCGTACTCGCTTGAGTCGCTGCAAGGCGTCAAGGCCACTGGTTTCCTTCATGGAAATATCCAGCAGGATGATGTCGGGGGATAGTTGCTCGACCATCTCGAGCAACTGCGAGCCGTCATTGGCCTCACCGATTACCGCGTAGCCGGGAATATCCAGCACCAGAGCGCGCACGCCTGCCCTGATAAGCGAGTGGTCATCCACCAGAAGTAAGTTACAAGTCAACGCATAACCTTATTCGAACTGGCCCGTTCGAGCGCACGAGGCGCCCAGGGGAAGAGTGCTTCGATTTGAGTGCCTTTGCCTGGCTCGCTGGTCACGCTCAGTGTGCCTCCCAGCTGATTGATCCGTTCCGACATCCCTGCCATTCCACGTTGCCCTTCACGACCTGGATCGGTCGCTGGTGCGAAACCCAGGCCATCGTCGCTGATCAACAGCGACAGGCCCTGAGGTTGACGTTGCAGGCGGACCAACAGATTTTTCGCTTCGGCATGGCGCAATATATTGGTCACCGCTTCCTGAGTGATTCGAAAGGCGGCCAGCGTCATTTCCTCCGGTATACCGGCCAAACGCTGATGGCATTCCAGGCTCCAGTGCACCGGCGTGTTGGCCAGCGTCTTGAGTAAATGCGCCCGCAGACTGGCTTCCAGCCCGAGACTGGTGAGCTGCCTCGGATTGAGAATGGCCGATACGTCTCGCACTTTGGCCAGGGTTTCTTCCAGCGTGTCGCAGAGCACCGCACACTGGCTCTGAAGTTCTTCGGGCATTCGGCGTTTGAGCCAGTCGCTTTGAAGTTTTGCCGCGGTCAGCAATTGGCCGATGTCGTCATGCAGTTCCCGACTGAGCCGGCGCCGTTCGTTTTCCTGAACCTCCAACAGCCGGTCAGCCAACTCCTGGGGTTGAAACTTTATCGACTTGCGCGAAAGACAATACTGCACCCCGACGCAGGTCAATGCCGCGATATTGAGTACCAGCAGACTCAACGGCAGGGGAGTGGACAGGCTATAAATCAGCAGGCAGCCAAGCGCCGAGCAGGTACACAACACAAGCGTGACCAGACGCGCGTTTTTTCGGGAGGGTGGCTTTAGGGTGATCGACTTGAGGCTGGCGTACATAGCGGATGGAGCCAATGGATGTTCGCTGCGGGAAGACCGGGCATCGTGGATGACGGGTCTCTGTCTGGAGTCACTCTGCCATTAATTGACGTCAACTAATGGGCGGCATAATACCACTTAAGATACCGTTGGTCGCGTTTGGTATATAGGTCTGCAGCGTCAGGAAACAAGCGTTTATGGACAGCAGTTCCATAATGGAAAAAGTTGGGTGGCAAGAATGGTTTATTTGTTTCGAGTTGTCGTAAGCAGGTATGGAATATTCAATTGCGACATGAATCCGCTCAAGTTAGAGGGGGAGTCATGGCAATAAAAACTCGCAGCACAGCATAGAGGCCCGATAATTCAGGCTTGTCGACCTGCAAAGGAAACGAGTGTGAACGGTTTGGAATTAGCGGGGGGTTGAAACTGACTGTGTCCGACCTGAAAGGCGAAGGCTTCGATCAGGGATGTCTGTTCGCTGTCATCAAGGCTGAGTTGGCCGGTCTTCTGATCGATAAGCTCGAGTTGCCAGGCGATCAACGTCAGGCAGTCTTTCAGCGCACTCAGGGCCTGGTCGTGTAAATCCATGTGATTCTGGGCATGGCTCAGCAAACCATGGATGTGCAACGAAAACTCCGAAACGGCTGCCAGAGCGAGGGCATCGGCCTTGTTGGCCAGTTTGAGCAGGGTGCTCAGCATGCAGTCGATGGCATCCTTGTCATTGCTGATCAGTTGCAAATGACTCAGGCATTCCTCGGTTTTAACCAGGAGTGTCTCTGCTTCGACGAGAAACTCAGGGAGCCGGTGAGCCCACTCTTTACGATCGTTCGGCATGTTTATCTCCACAACGTCATGTCAAATGCGGGAATGTCGTGTGTGTCGACGGAGACGATCAGAGTCCCCGCAATGCCATGCCGTCGTGAGATCGCGCGCCGGCCTGTCTGGCTGCAGGCTGGGGAACTCGATAGGGTGGATGGCCACTTACCTGCGATCGCACACAAAAGCCTGACTCCGTTCATGCAATGAGAATGGCGTCACATTAATGGCTATTGGATATTGCGAATATCAGGTTGGGCCTGATTGTTACTAGGGGAATCCCTTACACAGGGGAACCAACCGAACGAAACAAGGTCTCGCGGCAGGCAATGGGGCAGATGAAATCGCCTGGCCAGTAAAGCATGATGTTAATGTGACATCAATGTTTGGTCATGGCATTTTACACGGGGGTCAAGGTCCGGCGAAAACAGCCGATAACCCCCTTTAGTGAATTCATCAGAACAAGCCCAGGAGTCATTGATGGCCGGCATTCTCGACACGGTAGACCAACGCACGCAACTGGTGGGTGAGAATCGCCTGGAAATTCTGATGTTCCGGCTGGCCGGACGTCAATTGTTCGCGATCAACGTGTTCAAAGTGCAGGAAGTGCTGCAACTGCCGAAGCTGACCCTGATGCCCCAGCGTCATCCGTTTGTCTGCGGCGTGGTTAATCTGCGTGGCCAGACCCTGCCGGTGATCGACCTGTCCCAGGCCATCGGTATGCGTCCGCTGGTGCCAAGCCCGACCAGTACGATCATCGTTACTGAGTACAACCGTTCGGTGCAGGCGTTCCTGGTCGGTGGTGTGGACCGTATCGTCAACATGAACTGGGAGGCCATTCTGCCGCCGCCGGCCAGCGCTGGTCGTCAGCATTATTTGACTGCTATCAGCAAGGTCGACGATCAGTTGGTGGAAATCATCGACGTCGAAAAAGTCCTGGCGGAAATCGTCCCGTACAACGCCAAGGTATCGCGCGACAAACTCGACGATCCGGTTCTTGAGCGCGCCCGTGGCCGTGAAGTACTGCTGGTGGATGACTCGAACGTGGCCCTGTCGCAATTGCGTGACACCTTGGGTCAGTTGGGCGTGAAGATGCACATCGCCAGCGATGGCTTGAAGGCACTGAACATGCTCAAGGCCTGGGCCGATACCGGTGTGAACATGACCGACAAACTGCTGATGATCTTCACCGATGCGGAAATGCCGGAAATGGACGGCTATCGCCTGACCACGGAAATCCGCAACGATCCGCGTCTGCGTGGCCTTTATGTGGTTCTGCATACCTCGTTGTCCGGCAGCTTCAATGACTCGATGGTGAAGAAGGTCGGCTGCGACAACTTCCTCTCCAAATTCCAGCCGGACAAACTCATCGATGTGGTACGCCAGCGCTTGATGCTCGATGAAGTGCCTGCCTGATAACGGTGCAAGAGGCTGGCCTGAAGTCAGCCTTTGATTCGGCGATCAAGCTCGTATAGGGTGGCGTTTTTGCCCACCAGGGAGCTGGCCATGTTGCGTCTGAGCGCGCTTTATCGTTATCCGTTGAAATCCGGCAAGGGCGAGATCCTGCAGCAGGTCAGCCTCGACAAGCTGGGCCTGGACGGTGATCGACGCTGGATGCTGGTGGACGAGGCCAGCGGGCGCTTTCTGACCCAGCGTGCGGTGGCGCAGATGAGTCAGCTGTCGGCGTTGTGGAATGCCGACGGTGGCTTGACCCTCAGTGCGCCGGGCCGCTCACCGATCGATATCGCCTTGCCCGCCAGCGACGCGGAACTGCGTGGCGTGACCATCTGGCGCGACACACTGCGTGTGCCGGATGCCGGTGACGAGGCGGGTGCCTGGGTCAGTGAATTCATTGGCAAACCGACTCGCCTGGTACAAGTCCCTCTTGATCGCGCACGCACCACCCAGGCCGGCTACGGCAAGGACGATGATCAGGTGGCCTTCGCCGATGGCTTTCCGCTGTTGCTGATCGGACAGGCCTCGTTGGAGGACTTGTCGAAAAAGGTCGGCCGCCCGCTGGAAATGTTGCGCTTTCGCCCGAATCTGGTGATCGAGGGCAGCGAGGCGTATGCCGAAGATGGCTGGAAGCGTATCCGCATCGGCGATGTCGAGTTCCGCGTGGTCAAGTCGTGTTCACGCTGCATTCTGACCACCATCGATCCGCAAACCGGCGAACGCAGCGAAGATCGCGAACCACTGGCCACGTTGCAGAAGTACCGTGCCGAAGCCGACGGTGCGATGTTCGGACAGAACCTGGTCAACGACAGCAATGGTCAACTTGAAGTCGGTATGCCGGTGACGGTCCTGGAATAAGATAATCAGAATAAAAAATGCCCGTGTCCAAGGACGCGGGCATTTTTTTTGTCGCTGTGAAAACCCAGGGTTTTAGCCGCGGTATTCGCACAGGTAAGCGGTGTCGACGGCCACTTTCAGCTGGAACTTGCTGTTGGCGGGTACGTTGAACTGGCTGCCGGCGGCGAAGGTTTCCCAGTCGCTGCTGTCCGGCAGTTTGACGGTCAGGGCGCCGGACACCACGTGCATGATTTCACGCTGGCTGGTGCCGAATTCGTATTCGCCCGGTGCCATGACGCCGATGGTCGCAGGACCTTCAGCGGTGCCAAAGGCGATCGACTTGACGGTGCCGTCGAAGTACTCGTTGACTTTAAACATGGGCGATTCCTCGAAAAGGGCTAAAAAGGGCCGGCCAGTATGCACAAGGCCCATGCCGGCGTCACCTCTCTAAGACGGAAGAACCAGCGGCAATAATCGTGCGGTATTGCGCGCATCTTCCAGCGCCCGATGTTGTTGGCCATTGAACTGCATGCCCGCCAGTTGCAGCGCGCCGTTGAGCCCCAGCGGGCGTTCCAGCCGGCGAGCCTTGGCAAAGCGCTGTTTGAGGTTCATGTGCGGCACTCGGCTCAGGGCGCTGTCGAGTTGCAGGCGCTCCCACTCCTGAACCAACTGTTTGCGATCGTAATCGCCCCAACTGGCCCAACCTTCGAGGCGCGAGTGATGCTGGCCGAGCCAGTGCTCGAATGACGTCCAGACCTCACTCAGAGGCTGCGCGGCATCGATGTTGGCCTGGGTGATGCGGGTCAGTTGCCGGCAAAACGGCGTCAGCAAAGGCCGACGCGTCGGGCGCACGAAGCGTTGAAAGCTATCCAGTTCTCGGCCTTTTCGGTCCACCAGGGTGGCGCCGATTTCGATGATTTCCATTTCCGTTACTGGCCAACCACCCTCATCGGTGGTGGCTTCTAGATCAATGACCAGCCAGTGAGGCATCGCAGGGTTCCTGGTATCCGCGTCCTGATAGGGCTTGAGCGTAGCCAAACCCGGCGGATCCGCCTAGCGGCTTATTCGACCTCCAACAAAATCTGACGATTTTTCACCTGGTCACCGACCCTGACCTGCAAGCGTTTGAGCACGCCGTCGATGCCCGACTTGAGCGGATGTTCCATTTTCATGGCCTCCAGCACCACCAACAACTGGCCTTTACTGACCGGGCAGCCCTCAGTCACCAGCACATCGACGATCGCCCCGTCCATCGGAGCCTTGAGGGTGCCGGTGCCGGTGCCGGTGCTGACGCTGGCCTGGCTGTTGACCACGGCTTGCGTCCGGTCCACCAGCCGCAGGCTGCCGGGACGGGTGAACAGCCAGAGTTGTCCGGCTGCAAGACGGTAAGCATGACGTCGCCGGATACCGTTGATTTCCAGGCTGGCCCAGCGTCCGTCGCACTGGATGACCTTCAATTCAAAGGGCGTTGTGGCCACTTGAATCCGATACGGTTCACCCGGCACAGCATTCAATTCCACCGACCAATCCTGATCCTCAAGGCCGATTCGATAGTGCAACGGCACGCTGGCGTTGTTGCGCCAACCGGCCAGTGGTGCGTGGTGAACCTGCGCCGAGGCCTGATAGAACAATGCAGCCGCGATGGCCAGTTCTTCGGCGCTCGGCACATGCGCATGCAGGCAGGGATGCTCGGCAAAGTGTGTCGGGATGAACCCGGTGCTGAACTCGCCACTGATGAACTGTGGGTGTTCGAGCAGGCTCGCGAGCAAGCGCTGATTGCTTTGCACGCCGAGCAGCACGCTGTCCTGCACCGCCCGCAGCAACTTACGCCGGGCTTCTTCGCGGGTGGCGCCGTGGGCGATGATCTTGCCCAGCATCGGGTCATAAAACGGGCTGATTGTCTGGCCTTCGATCAGGCCATGGTCGATCCGCACGCCGCGCTGCAACGCGGGCCCCCAGCCGGTGATGCGACCGGTTTGTGGGAGAAAGCCGTGTGCCGGATCTTCGGCGTACAAACGGACTTCCATGGCATGGCCGCTGAGCGACACTTGCTCCTGGCGCAACGGCAGAGGCAGTCCTTCGGCGACGTGCAACTGCCAGGCCACCAGATCGAGGCCGGTGATCAATTCGGTCACCGGGTGCTCCACCTGGAGTCGGGTGTTCATCTCCAGAAAGTAAAATTGCCCACGCGCATCCAGCAGGAACTCGACGGTGCCAGCGCCGACGTAATTCACGGCGCGCCCCGCCTTGAGCGCCGCTTCGCCCATGCCCTGACGCAACTCGGCGGTCATCACCGGGCAGGGCGCTTCTTCGATGACTTTTTGATGGCGACGCTGGATCGAGCAGTCGCGCTCGCCAAGGTAGATCAGGTTGCCGTGTTGGTCGCCGAATAGTTGAACTTCGACGTGACGCGGGTCGATCAGCGCTTGCTCGAGAATCAGTTCGTCACTGCCAAACCCATGCAGCGCTTCGGAGCGGGCGGTGCGCAGTTGCTCGAGCAAATCACTGGCCTCGTGCACCAGGCGCATGCCACGCCCGCCACCGCCTGCACTGGCCTTGATCATCAGCGGATAGCCGATGCGTGCAGCTTCGCGGCTCAGGGTTGCGTCGTCCTGTTCTTCGCCCTGATAACCCTTGATGCACGGCACACCGGCATCGAGCATGGCGAGTTTCGACAGGCGTTTGCTGCCCATCAGTTCGATGGCTTCAGGGCTGGGGCCGATGAAGGTGATGCCGGCATCCTGGCAGGCGCGGGCGAAGCCGGTGTTTTCCGAGAGGAAGCCGTAGCCCGGATGGATCGCGTCAGCGCCCGTGCGCCGGGCGGCGTCGAGAATGGCCGGGATATTCAGATAGGACTGCTGCACCGGGGCCGGGCCGATGTTCACGGCTTCGTCGGCCATCTGCACATGCAGCGCATCGGCGTCGGCATCGCTGAAGATTGCGACCGTGCGATAACCCAAGGCCTGGGCGGTGCGCTGGATGCGGCAGGCGATTTCACCGCGGTTGGCGATCAGGATTTTTCTGAGTCCGGGCATGGGTTCCTCCCTTGAGATTTGCGGTGAATGTCAGGGCCTCATCGCGAGCAGGCTCGCTCCCACAGGGTTTTGTGAACGACACAGATCCCTGTGGGAGTGAGCCGGCTCCGGGCGGCGTTCCGACGATGCTTTTAAAGGGCCCACCCCGGTTTACGCTTTTGTACGAAGGCCATGGTCCCCTCAATACCTTCAGCCCCGGTCACCGCCTCGCTGAACCAATCGGCCGCTTCATCCAGCAACGCATTCGATGGCTGTCCGGCACTCGCCAGCAACAGCTTTTTGGTCGTCGCATTGGCCTCCGGCGCGCAGCACAACACGTGGGCCAGAATTTCATCGAGGCGCTCGGCCAACGCTTGCGCGTCATGCTCGACAAAATGCACCAATCCCATGCGCCGTGCGTGTGTGCCATCGAAACGTGCCGCAGTCAGCGCCAGTCGGCGAGTCTGAGTCAGGCCGATCCGCTGCACCACGAACGGCACGATTTGCGCTGGCAGTAGGCCGAGGCTGGTTTCCGGCAGACCGAATTGCGCCTGATGATCGGCCAAGGCGACGTCGCTGACGCAAGCCAGACCAAAACCACCGCCGAGCACCGCGCCTTGTAGCACCGTGATTACCACTTGTGGCGCGTGTTGCACCTCTTGCAGCAGCGCACCGAACGCGCGATTCAAATCGCGATAGGCGCTCGGGCCTTGAGCGCGTGCGTTGGCCATGTCCTTGATGTCGCCTCCGGCGCAAAAATGCCCGCCGGCACCACCGATCACCAAGGCACGAATCTCACGGTCATCGCGCACGGCCAACAGCACGGCACGCAGTTCCGCGACCATCAACAGGCTCATGGCATTGCGGCTTTCCGGGCGGTTGAGGGTGATGTGCAGGACGCCGTTGTGCGATTCCAGCAACAAGGTCTGGCAAACCTGCAGGGTGCTCATTTCTTTTTCCCCGGCAGAATGCCCATGAGTTTGCAGATGATCCCCAGCATGATTTCGTCGGCACCGCCGCCGATCGACACCAGCCGCACGTCACGGTAGGCGCGGGCCACCGGGTTGTCCCACATGAAGCCCATGCCGCCCCAGTATTGCAGGCAGCTGTCGCTGACTTCCCGGCCCAGACGCCCGGCCTTGAGTTTGGCCATCGACGCCAGGCGGGTGACGTCCTGGCCTTTGATGTATTGCTCGGTAGCCTGATAGACCAGCGCCCGCAGGCATTCGATTTCGGTTTGCAGTTCGGCCAGGCGGAAGTGGATGACCTGATTGTCGATCAGCGCACTGCCGAAGGTTTTACGTTCCTTGCAGTACTCGATGGTGCTGTCGACGCAGTACTCCAGGCCCTTGATCATGTTCGCCGCGCCGAACAGCCGTTCTTCCTGGAACTGCAGCATCTGCATCATGAACCCCGCGCCTTCATGGCCGATGCGGTTGCGTTGCGGCACGCGCACGTTGTCGAAAAACACCTGGGCGGTTTCCGAACTGCGCATGCCGAGCTTGTCCAGGTGCGAGCTGAGGCTGATGCCCGGCGCGTTCATCGGCACCATGATCAGTGACTTGTTGATGTGCGGTTTGTCGTCCGAGGTGTTGGCCAGCAGACAGATGAAATCAGCGCTCGGCGAGTTGGTGATCCACATCTTGCTGCCGTTGATCACGTAGTCGTCGCCGTCCTTGCGGGCGGTGGTTTTCAAACCGGCCACGTCGGAACCGGCGCCGACTTCGGAAACACCGATGCAGCCGACCTGCTCGCCAGTGATCGCCGGCCGCAGGAATTCTTCACGCAGTTCATCGGAGCCGAAACGCGCCAGCGCCGGGGTGCACATGTCGGTTTGCACGCCGATGGACATCGGAATGCCGCCGCAGTGGATGGTGCCGAACTCTTCAGCCGCGACGATCGAATAGCTGTAATCGAGCCCCATGCCGCCAAACTTTTCCGGTTTGGAAATCCCCAGCAGGCCGAGGTCGCCGGCCTTGCGGAAGATTTCGTGGATCGGAAAGCGCCCGTCCTTTTCCCATGCCTCGACGTGAGGATTGATCTCGTGATCGACGAATTGGCGGACGGTGCGGCGCAGTGCTTCGTGTTCCTGGGTGAAGATCATTCTTATTGTTCTCCTGAGCGCCCTTAGAAACGGGCTACGCCAAAACTGTTGGTTTGCAGCGGCCGCACTTCAGCCTCATGACAGATATCCAGCAAGTACCCAAGCAAGGTCCGGGTATCCCGCGGATCAATCAACCCGTCGTCCCACAAACTGGCGCTGCCATAGAGCGCGGTGGACTGGCTGTCGAGTTTCTGCGCGGTGACCTGTTCCAGCATGTCGAGCATTTTCGGGTCGGGCACCAGACCGTCCTTGACCTGTTTGGCCTCGGTGACGATCCGCAGCACTTTGCCGGCCTGGGCGCCGCCCATTACCGCCGTGCGGCTGTTCGGCCAGGCGAAAATGAAGCGCGGGTCGAGGCCGCGGCCGCACATCGCGTAGTTGCCGGCGCCGTAGGAGCCGCCGACGACGATGGTCAGTTTAGGTACCCGGGCGTTGGCCACCGCTTGAATCATTTTCGCGCCGTGTTTGATCACGCCTTGCTGTTCCGACTCGGTGCCGACCATGAAACCGGTGGTGTTGTGAAAAAACAGCAGCGGCGTCTGGCTCTGGTCGCAGAGCTGAATGAACTGCGCCGCCTTGCTCGCACCCTTGGGCGTGATCGGCCCATTGTTGCCAATGAACCCGCAGGCGCGGCCTTGAATCTGCAAATGACCGCAGACGGTTTGCTGATCGAACTCACCCTTGAATTCGAGAAAGTTCGAGCCGTCGGCAATCCGCGCGATGATTTCGCGCACGTCGTAAGGTTTTTTCGCGTCGTCAGGAATCAGCCCGAGCAACTCGTCGATGGGGTAGAGCGGTTCTTCCCACCGACGTTCGGGTACCCAGGGCAGCTGATCGTTCCACGGCAACAGGCTGACAATCTCGCGCACCTGGCGCACGCCATCGGCATCGTTTTCGGCCAGGTATTCCGCGGTGCCGGCGATTTGCGCGTGCATCTCGGCGCCGCCCAGTGCTTCATCGGTGGCGACTTCGCCGGTGGCAGCCTTGAGCAGCGGCGGGCCGGCCAGAAACAGCTTGGCCTTGCCACGCACCACCACCACGTAATCCGACAACCCTGGCTGATAAGCGCCGCCCGCCGTGGCCGAGCCATGGACCACGGTGATTTGCGGCAGGCCCATGGCTGACATCCGCGCCTGATTGGCAAAGCTGCGGGCACCTTCGACGAAAATCTCCGCCGCGTAATTGAGGTTGGCGCCACCGCTTTCGGCCAGGGTAATGACCGGCAGTTTGTTCTCCATGGCGATCTGTTGCAGGCGCAGGGATTTTTTCAAACCGCTGGGGGAAATGGTCCCGCCCTTGATCGCACTGTTGTTGGCCACCACCAGCACCCGCACGCCGGACACGTAACCGATCCCGGCGATCAAACCGCCGCCAGCCGAGCTGCCGTCCTTGTCGTCGTGCAGCTTGTAGCCCGCCAGGCTGGCCAGTTCGAGGAATGGCGCGCCGGGGTCCAGCAGCAGGTTGAGGCGTTCGCGGGGCAACAATTGGCCGCGCTTGTCGAACCGGGGTTTGGCTTCGGCCGCCTTGTTCAGCAAGTTCTGCTCGAGCTGACGGACGTGCTCGATGCCGACCAGCATCGCCGCGCGATTGCGGGCGAACTGTTCGCTGAACGGGTCCACTTGCGACTGAATCACCGGCATGGCTTATTCCTTATCCTTGAGGACGTCCGGACTGAGCACGTCTGGTAAGTACGCGCGGTGAAAACCGTTATATGACGTACTGATCTGCGCCTTGTGTATCGGCCAGGCGCGCCCGCCCAGGCTGGCGGCGCCGTCGATGCGCAAGGTGCTGCCACTGACAAACGCCGCGGCCGGGCTGAGCAGGAAAACGATCGCCGCGCTGACTTCCGATTCGGTGCCGATGCGTTTCAGTGGAACGTGCTCACGCAGCGTCGGGATCACCGCTTTGAACGCGCCTTCGTAGGTGTCCATGCCACTGGACGCGATCCAGCCCGGCGCCACGGCGTTGACCCGCACCCCGGCATAACCCCATTCGAACGCGGCGGTCTTGGTGAGGTTGTCCATGCCCGAACGCGCCGCACCCGAGTGGCCCATGCCGGGCATGCCGCCCCACATGTCGGCGAGCATATTGACGATGGCGCCGCCGTGCGTGCTCATGGACTGGTTGAACACTTCCCGGGCCATCAGGAAGCCGCCCATCAGGTTGGTGCGCAACACCGTGTCGAAGCCTTTCTGATTGATCGACGCCAGCGGTGACGGGTACTGCCCGCCGGCATTGTTGACCAGGCCGTGAATCGGTCCGTACTTGCGGATCAACTCGCTGACCACATGCTTGACCGCTTCTTCCTCACGAATATCGCAGACCATCCAATCCGCCTTGCCGCCATCTTCGGTAATTTCGGCCACGACGTTTTTCAGCTTGTCGGCCTTGCGCCCGAGCAGCAGCACATGGGCGCCGAGGGCCGCCAGTTCGTGAGCGGTGCAACGGCCGATGCCGCTGCCGCCACCGGTGACGATGATGTTTTTGTCTGCAAACAAATCGGCTTTGAAAATCGAATCGTAAGCCATGGCGACAGTCCTCTAGTTGACCTGGTCGGCGATGCGCTGAGGCACCGGTATCTGGATGTCCAGCAGTTGCTGGGCGAAGGCTTTGCCTTGCGGATCGATCCGCAGGCTGGCCACACCACCGCCTCCCAGGGCGTTTTCCAGCAGAAAATTAAGACTGTGGGTGCCCGGCAGGTACCAGCGTTCGACACGTCCGTGGATCGGGTCGAGGACGTGACTCATCCAGTCGACGATCACTTCCGGCGTCAAGGCTTCGGCAATCCACGGCAGGTACTCCGGCTTGCGGGCCATGACGCCGATGTTGCTGTGATTGCCCTTGTCACCGGAGCGCGCCACCGCAAGTTTGACCAGGGCCACGCTGGCATCGGCCTGGCCTGAGGGTTTCGGTGGGGCGCACGCCACGGGCAAGTCGGCGGTGTCGAGCACATCAACGGCGGGCAGGGCGCAGGGGTGGCGCTGGCCCTTGAGATCAATTTCCAGCGTGCAGGCGGTTTTGTCGATAAGGAACGAGAACAGCCGGATCAGCGGATACACCGTCGGCCGTCCACCGACAATCCCGGTCAGTCCCGGCGCCATGCCGGTGGCGGCCTGGGCGATCTCACGGGAGAACACAATCAACGCCTGTTTACCCGGATGGCGCACCGCGAGTTTGATCACCACTTCGCGACTGTCCTGACGCTGACCGTGGGGGCCGTAAGTGGCCTCGCTGCCGAGCAGTTCGATGTTCACTTCGCTGTAGGGCGCCCAGCCACGCTGACTGAAGATCTCCGACGTCTTGTTGATGATCGCTTCGCTGACTCGACGCGCCTTGTCGACCGCATCGATCCCGGCGATCAGGCAACTGGCGGTGCAGCGGAAACCGTCCGGGTACGTCGCGCTGACCTTGTACTGATCGGTCGGCGGCAAGCCTTTTGCGCCGTGCACCTGAACCGCATTTTTGCCTTGTTGCACGAGTTTGACTTCAGTGAAATCGCAGACCACGTCCGGCAGCAGATACGCCTGCGGGTTGCCGATTTCATACAGCATCTGCTCGCCGACCGTCAGCGGGGTGACCAGCCCGCCGGAGCCTTCGGGTTTGCTGACGATGAACTGGCTGTCGGCGCTGACTTCGACGATGGGGAAGCCGATGTGTTCGTAGTCGGGCACCTCGCGCCAATCGGTAAAGTTGCCGCCGGTGCACTGGGCGCCGCATTCGATGATGTGCCCGGCCAATGCGGCCTGGGCGAGTTTGTCGTAGTCGTGCCACGACCAGCCGAACTCATGCACCAGCGCGGCACTGACCACGGCGCTGTCGACCACGCGCCCGGTGATGACGATGTCGGCGCCCAGACGCAGGGCTTCGACGATGCCCGGTGCGCCGAGGTAGGCGTTGGTCGAGACGCACATCGGCGGCAAGGGCGCGCCGCTGAACATTTCATGGATACCGCCGCTGCTCAGCTGTTTGAGCTGCGGCTGCAGATCATCGCCCAGCAGCACGGCGATTTTCAGCGCCACTCCGGCCTTGTCGCAGGCCGCTTGCAGGGCGGCGGCGCAGGCTTGCGGGTTAACCCCGCCGGCGTTGCTGATGACGCGGATTTTCTGTTCGGCGAGTTGACCCAACAGCGGGCTGAGGACTTCGATGAAGTCGCTGGCGTAACCGGCCTGGGGATCTTTCATCCGCGCGCCGGCCATGATCGACATCGTGATTTCTGCCAGATAATCGAAGACCAGATAGTCCAGACGCCCACCTTCCACCAGTTGCGCGGCGGCGGTCGAGGTGTCGCCCCAGAAGGCGCTGGCGCAACCGATGCGGATTGTTTTTGGCACAGTCAACTCCATAACCACCCCCGACAGAAGTACATCGAGACTACCAAGCAAGCGCTTGGTTTGTAAACGACTGAAATATCTTCTGCCCGAGCGCTTGCTTGGTCGCTCCGGCCAGCTTAAATTGCCCGCGCAACCCCGCAGTTTTAGCGGCGAGCGGCGTATTTGATTGATCGACTGTAGGAGAGAACGGGTGGACGAGCAAAAAGCCCTGAGGGTGATGCGCGAATTGGTCGACAGCGGCCAATTGACCGACCCGGACAGCGCCCGCGGCAAACTGCTGCAAGTGGCGGCTCACCTGTTCCGCAACAAAGGTTACGAACGCACCACCGTGCGCGATCTGGCCGGCGCCGTGGGGATTCAGTCAGGCAGCATTTTTCATCACTTCAAAAGCAAGGACGAGATCCTGCGGGCGGTGATGGAAGAAACCATTCGCTACAACACCGCGTTGATGCGTGCAGCCCTGGCAGAAGCCGGCAGTGTGCGCGAGCGGGTACTGGCGCTGATTCGTTGTGAATTGCAGTCGATCATGGGCGGTAGCGGCGAGGCCATGGCGGTGTTGGTGTATGAATGGCGCTCGCTGTCCGCAGACGGACAGGCGCAGGTGCTGGCGCTACGTGATATTTATGAAGAACTTTGGCTGCAAGTGTTGGGTGAAGCCAAGGAGGCCGGTTTTATCCGCGGCGATGTGTTTATTACACGTCGTTTCCTGACCGGAGCGTTGTCCTGGACTACCACCTGGTTTCGCGCCGGCGGCAGCATGAGCCTCGATCAATTGGCCGATGAGGCATTGATTCTCGTGCTGGAAGAAAAGCAGTAGTTTTGTTTTGAATCAGAAGGAAACTGGCTAAGTAGCCGAAACCGCCTAGCTTGAATGCATTGATGCGTATTTTTTTGGGGAGTGGATTGTTTTGATGTCTTCGCCAATTCGGACGGCTTCGCGGCTTTTGCTGGCGACGCTTGCGGTGTTATGCGTGGTTCCGGTCCAGGCTGCACAGCTGGTGCGGGTCGGTGCCGCACATTTTCCTCCTTATACCGTGCGCCCGGAATCCGGGGCCGACACCGGTTTGCTGCCTCAGATGGTCGAGGCGCTCAATGCCTTGCAAAACGACTATCAGTTCGAGCTGGTGCCCACTTCCATTCCTCGACGTTTCAACGACTTCAAGGAAGGCCGGGTCGATATGGCGATTTTCGAGAACCCGGACTGGGGCTGGAAGGACATCCCGCATACCCTCGTCGACATGGGCCTGGAAGATGCAGAAATTTTTGTCGCGCAGAAGAAACCCGATCGCGATGAGAATTACTTCAAGGACCTGACAGGCAAACGCCTGGCGTTGTACAGCGGCTATCACTACGAGTTTGCCAATTTCAATGCCGATCCCAAGTATCTGGCCGACACCTACAAGGCCACGTTGACCTATTCCCATGACAGCAACTTGCTGATGGTGCTGCGCGCACGAGCGGACATTGCCTTGGTAACACGTTCCTACCTGAGCGATTACCTGCTGCGTAACGAGAAAGTCGGCGAGCAATTGTTGGTTTCCCAACGCATCGATCAGGTCTATCACCATTACGCGCTGATCCGCCCTCAGGCGCCGATTACTGGCGAAGCATTCGGCAGGTTGCTGCAAGACCTGCGAGACAATGGCCAGATGCTGAAGATTTTCGATCCCTATAAAATTGCCCTGGTGCCGGTGGGCAAACCCTGATTCATGCCACGGGACGCGTATTTACCGACTTCTCTTAAATTTCCCGCACTGGCTCACGTCACCTCGTTGAACTGTCGACGATTAACGTGAGCCCGACCCATGTCCACTCTGAATGACCTGACTGCCCTGGCCTTGCCGACAGGAAGCCGTCTTGTAGCTGATGAAACCGAAAGCCGCCTGTGCCTCAGCCTTGAAGGGCAGCCGCTGATTCAGCTGCAGCTGACTCGCGAGCCCGAGTTGCAGGTGCAAGTAGAAGAGCGCTTCGACCACGCCGACAATCGTACCGTCTGGGCGGCCTGTTATTGGCTGTTTGCCCGTGACCCAGCCTGCCAGCGCCTGACCTGGCAACTCGATGAAACCCCCACCGAAGCATTGCTCAGCGGGTTGCTGATCCCTACCGAAATCGTCGGCCAGTATCGTTGCGAACGCACGCTGTTCTGGCAGTTGCCTCAGCCTTGGCTGGGCGCGTCACTGACATCGGGTTATCCGCAGCAAATGGTCATCAGTGACGGCAAGCGCCATCCGCTGCGCCCGGTGAAACCGCGTGGTGAAGTCTATCGGCGTTTTGATGCACGCCTCGGTGCCTGGATTTCCCTGCGCACGGTGGACATCGACCAGGACCTGGAGCGTTTCAATCGTTGGCAGAACAGCCCGCGCGTGGCGAGTTTCTGGCAGGAGGAGGGCAGCCTCGAGCAGCATCACGAGTACCTGAGCAAACTTGAAGCCGATCCCCATACCCTGACGCTGATCGGTTGTTTCGATGATCAGCCGTTCGCCTACTTTGAAGCGTATTGGGCCAAGGAAGATCGCATCGCGCCGTTCTATGACGCCGGCGATTACGATCGCGGTATTCACATGCTGGTGGGTGAGGAAAATCACCGTGGCCCGCACAAGGTGGCGAGCTGGTTATCGGCGTTGACGCATTACCTGTTTCTCGACGACCCACGCACTCAGCGAGTGGTTGCCGAGCCTCGCGCCGACAACGCGAAGATGATCGGGCATATGCAGAACCAGGGTTTCTACTGCGAAAAAGCGTTCGACTTCCCGCACAAGCGCGCGGCGTTGATGGTGTTGGGGCGTGAGCGGTTTTTTGATCGGTGTGCGTTGGCTTGAGATGTAAGGCTCAAGATCTGCTTCGGTCTTGAGTCAGCCTTCGCGAGCAAGCCCGCTCCCACATTTGATCTCCAGTGTTCACAAAGCTTGTGTTCACAGAAGATCCAATGTGGGAGCGGGCTTGCTCGCGAAGGGGGCGACGCAGATTTCAGATCTTAACGGCGGGCAAAGGTATCCACACGACTGCCCGACACCTTGCGGCAGTGCACCAGCGCATCGCGAATCATGAAGTTCACCAGGGTCGGCGAGACGCCAAGCTCCTTGGCGATGTCCTTTTGCGGCACACCGTGCAGGCGGTACATCTCGAAGGCGTAGCGGGTGCGGCTGGGCAGCTCGGTCAGCGCGTCGGCGATGTGTTCCAGCGTCGAGAAGTTGATGTGCGAGGTTTCCGGCGAAGCGCCTTGAATCACCACGTTCAGGCCTTCCTCTTCAGGGCCCGAGTACTTCTGCTCCAGCGCCTGTTTGCGGTAGTGATCGATCGCCAGGTTGCGCACGATCTGGAACAGGTAGCTGAGCTGAGCCTTGAACGAGGACGTGATCTGCGGCGCGGAATGCAGCCGGAAGAACGCATCCTGCACCACGTCTTCAGCCCGCGACCGGCAGCCGGTAATGCGCGCTGCAATCTTGACCAGAATCAGTCGATTGTCGACGAATGCCTGAAGTAGCGGTGAATCGCACCTGCTTGTGGACACTTGTTCCGTCATGGAAATCACCTTGCTGCCAATAGGTTCGTGGGACGGCTCGCGGGGGCTGAGCCGTCCAACACATCGAGCGACAAATTATTCTGAATGATAATGATTGTCAAATGAGAAAGAGAACTAATGCTCCGCAAAGGTGCAGAGTGAGAACTGCGACACGCTGCCGCACCGGCTTGCGGCACCGCAGTCCCATTGGCGATCAGGCCTGCCGACTAATTATTTCAAGAGGTCAACCGTTCTCATTGGTGAATGGTTCCGGGTAGCGGCTACGGCCAAAACAACATTCCCAAGCCTTGCGCGGTCGGCGAAGACCGCGTCCTGCACGCCCTCGAAGGGGCGTGACGTCAGAAAACCGATTTCACTTTGCAAGCCGAATTCAGGCAGGAAACCTCATGACCGACGCGTTCGAACTCCCCAGCACACTGGTCCAAGCCCTTCAGCGCCGTGCGGCCCTGACGCCGGACCGGGTGGCCTTGCGTTTTCTCGCCGAAACCGAGGATCAGGCTGTGGTGCTCAGTTATCGCGAGCTGGATCAGCGGGCGCGGACCATTGCTGGCGCGTTGCAGGCCGAGGCTGCGTTTGGCGATCGCGCGGTGCTGCTGTTTCCCAGCGGCCCGGATTACGTCGCGGCGTTCTTCGGCTGCCTGTACGCCGGTGTGATCGCAGTGCCGGCCTATCCGCCGGAGTCGGCGCGTCGTCATCACCAGGAGCGTCTGCTGTCGATCATCAGCGATGCCGAACCGCGTCTGCTGCTGACCAGCGCCGGTCTGCTCGAGGCGTTGCAGCACATAGAGGGCGCGCCGCCGTTGCTGTGTGTCGATACGCTCGACAGTGCATTGGCCGAACATTGGGTGGCACCGGAACTTGCAGACGACCACATCGCGTTCCTCCAATACACCTCCGGCTCCACCGCGTTGCCTAAGGGGGTGCAAGTCAGCCACGGCAATCTGGTGGCTAACGAACTGCTGATTCGCCACGGCTTCGGCATTGATCTGAATCCCGACGATGTGATCGTCAGCTGGCTGCCGCTGTACCACGACATGGGCCTGATCGGCGGTCTGTTGCAGCCGATTTTCAGCGGCGTGCCGTGCGTGTTGATGTCGCCGGCGTATTTCCTTGGCCGGCCGTTGCGCTGGCTGGAAGCGATCAGCGAGTACGGCGGTACCATCAGCGGTGGGCCGGACTTTGCCTATCGGTTGTGCAGTGAGCGGGTCAGTGAATCGGCCCTGGAACGCCTCGACCTGAGTGGCTGGCGGGTGGCGTATTCCGGTTCCGAACCGATTCGCCTCGATACGCTGGAACGCTTCTCCGAGAAATTCGCGGCCTGCGGTTTCACCCAAGACAGTTTCATGGCGTCCTACGGGTTGGCCGAAGCGACGCTGTTCGTGGCCGGCAGCCCTCGCGGCCAGGGCATTGGCAACCTGCGCGTGGACGATCAAGCCTTGGCACAAAACCGTGCCGAACCGGGCGACGGCAGCGCGATCATGAGTTGCGGCATCAGTCAGCCGGATCACGCGGTGTTGATTGTCGATCCGACAGCGCTCAACGAATTGGCTGACAATGCGGTCGGCGAAGTCTGGGCCGCCGGGCCAAGCATCGCCCACGGCTATTGGCGCAACCCGGAGGCCAGCGCCAAAACCTTCGTTCAACACGCCGGCCGTACATGGCTGCGTACCGGCGACCTGGGCTTTATGCGCAACGGTGAACTGTTCATCACCGGGCGCCTGAAAGACATGTTGATCGTCCGTGGCCACAACCTATATCCGCAGGACATCGAGCAAACCATCGAACGCGAAGTGGAGGTGGTGCGCAAAGGTCGTGTCGCCGCTTTTGCCGTGAACATCGAGGGTCAGGAAGGTATCGGTATTGTGGCGGAAATCAGCCGCAGCGTGCAAAAAATCCTCCCGCCCGACGCCCTGATCAAAGCCATCCGCCAAGCCGTGGCCGAGGCGTATCAGGAAGCGCCAAGCGTGGTGGTGTTGCTCAATCCGGGCGCGTTGCCGAAGACCTCCAGCGGCAAACTGCAACGCTCGGCATGCCGCAATCGTCTGGCGGACGGCAGCCTCGACAGCTATGCGCTGTTCCCGTCGGCAGACATCGAAAGCAAATCCGCGACTGAATCAGGTTCCGAACTGCAAACCCTGATCGGCCAGATCTGGTGCGAACAGCTGAGCGTCAAACAGATCGGCGCCGACGATCACTTCTTCCTGCTCGGTGGCAACTCCATTGCCGCCACTCAGGTGGTCGCACGTCTGCGAGAAACACTCGGTCTGGAGCTGAACCTGCGCCTGTTGTTCGAAGCGCCGACCCTCGGCGCGTTTGCCGCCGCAGTCGCTCAGCAACAACAGGACGGCGGACTCGCCCAAGGCACGATCACCCCGCTGTCGCGTACCGAAACCATGCCGCAATCGCTGGCGCAAAACCGTCTGTGGATCACCTGGCAACTCGACCCGCAGAGCAGCGCCTACAACATTCCCGGCGCCTTGCGCCTGCGCGGCGAGCTGGATGAAGACGCCTTGCGCGTCAGTTTCCAACAGCTGATCGAGCGTCATGAATCCCTGCGTACCCGGTTCTTCGAGCGTGATGGTGTGGCGCTGCAACAGGTCGATGCAGCGAGCGAATTCAACCTGCAACTCATCGACATCAGCGACCTGCCGGTTGCCGAGCGTGAAGTCCGTGCGCAGCAAATTCGTGAGGACGAAGCCCGCACTCAATTCGATCTGGAGAAAGGCCCACTGCTGTGGGTGACCTTGGTGCGCCTCGATGAAGAGGACCATCAACTGCTGGTGACGATGCATCACATCATCGCCGACGGTTGGTCGCTGAACGTGCTGATCGACGAGTTCTCGCGTCTGTATGCCGCCGCGTCACAAGGACAAAAAGCGACACTTCCGGCATTGCCGACCCAGTACTCCGATTACGGCAGCTGGCAGCGTCAATGGCTGGTGCAAGGGGAGGGCGAGCGTCAGCTGGCTTACTGGAAAGCGCAATTGGGCGTTGATCATCCGACCCTGAGCCTGGCCACTGATCATCCGCGCTCGGCGCACCACATTCACACGGCTGCCCGCCATTCTGTGAAGCTGGGCGCGACCCTGAGCGATGCCATTCGCCAGACCGCCCAGGCCCATGAATCCACCTCCTTCATGCTGTTGCTCGCCGCGTTCCAGAGCCTGCTGCACCGCTACAGCGGTCAACGCGACATCCGTATCGGCGTGCCCAACGCCAACCGTCCGCGTCTGGAAACTCAAGGGTTGATCGGCTTCTTCATCAACACTCAGGTGCTGCGCGCCGAGTTGGATTCGCAGCTGCCATTCGTGGAACTGCTGGCGCAAACCCGTCGGGCGGCGTTGGACGCACAAGCGCATCAGGATCTGCCGTTCGAACAATTGCTCGAAGCCTTCCCGCAAGCCCGCGAACAAGGTTTGTTCCAGGTCATGTTCAACCACCAGCAACGGGACTTGAGCGCACTGCGTCGCTTGCCTGGGCTGCTGGCTGAAGAGCTGCCGTGGCACAGCCGCGAAGCCAAGTTCGACCTGCAATTGCACTGCGAGGAAGACCGTAATGGTCGCCTGAGTCTGTCCTTCGACTACGCCAGCGAACTGTTCGACGTGGCGACTATCGAGCGTCTGGCCGACCATTTCAGCAACCTGCTGCGAACCGTTTGCGAACAACCGAAAACCGCCATCGGCGATCTGCAATTGCTCACCCCGTCCGAGCTCGATCAGCAAGCATCGTGGAGCGCCGCACCGTGCACACCGGCCAGCGTTTGGCTGCCGGAATTGCTCAACGAACAGGCTCGCCTGACCCCGGAGCGCACCGCTCTTATGTGGGACGGCGGCGCCATGGACTTCGCCGAACTGCACACCCAATCCAATCGACTGGCCCATTACCTGCGCGACAAAGGTGTCGGCCCGGATGTCTGCGTGGCCATCGCCGCCGAGCGTTCGCCGCAGTTGCTGATCGGCCTGCTGGCGATCATCAAGGCCGGTGGCGCCTACGTGCCGCTGGACCCGGATTACCCGGCCGAGCGCCTGGCCTACATGCTCAGCGACAGCGGCGTCGAATTGCTGCTGACCCAGACCCAATTACTCGAGCGCTTGCCGGCCACCGATGGCGTCAGCGTGATCGCCATGGACGCCTTGCATCTGGAGAGCTGGCCGAGCCATGCACCGGGCCTGCACTTGCACGGCGACAACCTGGCGTACGTGATTTATACCTCCGGCTCCACCGGCCAGCCGAAGGGCGTCGGCAACACCCACGCAGCCCTCGCCGAGCGCCTGCAATGGATGCAGAACACCTATCGCCTGAACGACACCGACGTGCTGATGCAAAAGGCGCCGATCAGTTTTGACGTGTCGGTGTGGGAGTGTTTCTGGCCGCTGATTACCGGTGCAGGCTTGCTGATTGCCGGGCCGGGCGAACACCGCGATCCGCACCGCATCGCGCAACTGGTTCAGCAATTCGGCGTGACCACGCTGCACTTCGTACCGCCGCTGCTTTCGTTGTTCATCGACGAACCGCTGACTGCCGAGTGCACCAGCCTGCGCCGCGTTTTCTCCGGCGGCGAAGCCTTGCCCGCCGAACTGCGCAACCGCGTGCTGGAACAACTGCCCGCCGTGCAATTGCACAACCGCTACGGCCCGACCGAAACCGCGATCAACGTCACTCATTGGCACTGCACAACCGCCGATGGAGAACGCTCGCCGATTGGTCGTCCGCTGGGCAATGTGCTGTGCCGCGTGCTCGATGAGGCACTCAATCCCGTTCCGGCCGGTGTGCCGGGCGAACTGTGCATCAGCGGTATCGGTCTGGCCCGTGGCTATTTGGGTCGTCCGGGTCTGACCGCTGAACGCTTCGTCGTCGATCCGCTGGGAGAGCAGGGCGCGCGTTTGTACCGTACCGGTGACCGCGCGCGCTGGACCGCCGACGGTGTGATCGAATACCTCGGCCGTCTCGATCAGCAGGTCAAACTGCGTGGCTTCCGCGTTGAACCGGAAGAAATCGAAGCACGATTGCTGGCTCAGAATGGTGTCGCTCAAGCCGTGGTGCTGGTGCGCGAAACGGCGGCCGGTGGGCAGTTGATCGGTTACTACACCGCAACCGACTCCACAGAAGATGTTGATGCTCAAACCGCACGCCTGAAAGCTGCGCTGGCAACCGAGTTGCCGGAATACATGGTTCCAGCGCAACTCATGCGCCTGGACGAAATGCCCCTGAGCCCAAGCGGCAAACTCGATCGTCGCGCCTTGCCAGAGCCGCAATGGCAAGTGCGCGAACACGTCGAGCCGGTCACTGCCCTCGAGCAACAAATCGCCGGCATCTGGCGCGAAGTGCTGGGCCAAACACAGATCGGCCTGCGTGACGATTTCTTCGCACTCGGCGGCCATTCCTTGCTGGCCACGCAAATCATTTCCCGTACTCGTCAGGCCTGCGACGTCGAGTTGCCGCTGCGCGCGTTGTTCGAAAACAGTGAACTGGGCGCGTTTGCCGAACAGGTTCAACTGATCCAGGCCAGCGGCAAAACCAACCAGCAGCCGCCGATCGAAAAGGTCGACCGCAGCCAACCGGTGCCGTTGTCCTATTCCCAGCAGCGCATGTGGTTCCTCTGGCAGATGGAACCGGACAGCCCGGCCTACAACGTCGGCGGTATGGCGCGGCTGCGCGGGGTGCTCGATGTCGGGCGCTTCGAAGCCGCGCTGCAAGCACTGATCATGCGTCATGAAACCCTGCGCACCACGTTCCCGAGCATCGATGGCGTGGCCCGGCAACGGGTTCACCCGGACACCGGCATGCGCATGGACTGGAAGGACTTCTCCGCGCTGGATGCCGATGGCCGCGAGTGGGCAGTGCAGCAACTGGCCGACGACGAAGCCCATACATCGTTCGATCTGGAAACCGGACCGCTGCTGCGCGCCTGCATGGTCAAGACCGCCGAGCACGAACATTATCTGGTGCTGACCCTGCACCACATCGTCACCGAAGGCTGGGCGATGGACATCTTCGCCCGGGAACTCAGCGCGCTCTACGAGGCCTTCGTCGATGACCGCGAATCGCCGCTGGAGCCGCTGCCGGTGCACTACCTGGATTACAGCGTCTGGCAGCGCCAGTGGCTGGAGTCCGGTGAACGTCAGCGCCAACTCGATTACTGGACCGCGCAACTGGGTCGCGAACATCCGCTGCTGGAGTTGCCGGGTGACCGTCCACGTCCACCGGTACAAAGCCATCAGGGTGAACTGTTCCGTTTCGACCTGAGCGATGCTCTTGCCGCGCGCGTTCGTGCCTTCAATACACAAAACGGTCTGACCCTGTTCATGACCATGACCGCTGCGCTGGCCGTGCTGCTTTACCGCTACAGCGGCCAGACCGACCTGCGCATCGGCGCGCCGGTGGCCAATCGGATTCGTCCGGAAAGCGAAGGGCTGATCGGTGCGTTCCTCAACACCCAAGTGCTGCGTTGCCAGCTCGACGGGCAGATGTCCGTCGGCGAATTGTTCGAGCAGGTTCGCCACACCGTGATCGAAGGCCAGTCCCATCAAGACTTGCCGTTCGATCATTTGGTGGAGGCGTTGCAGCCACCGCGCAGCGCGGCTTACAACCCGTTGTTCCAGGTGATGTGCAACGTGCAGCGCTGGGAATTCCAGCAGAGCCGCACACTCGCCGGCATGACCGTCGAATACCTGGCCAACGATGCCCGCTCAACCAAGTTCGACCTCAACCTGGAAGTCACCGACCTCGACCATCGTCTGGGTTGCTGCCTGACCTACAGCACCGATCTGTTCGATGAACCGCGCATTGCACGGATGGCCGGGCATTGGCGCAACCTGCTGGAAGCGCTGCTGGCCGATCCGCAACAGCGCCTCAGTGAGCTGCCGCTGCTGGAAGCCACCGAACAACAACACCTGCTCGACAGCCTCGGCGTCGAGCCGGGCGAACACCGACTCGACCAGTGCATTCATCACCTGTTCAGCGAGCAGGCCCTGGCGCGCAAAGATGCACCGGCACTGACCTTCGCCGGGCAAACCTTGAGCTACGCCGAGCTCGACAGCCGCGCCAATCGCCTGGCCTGGATGCTCCGCGAGCGGGGCGTGGGACCGCAGGTTCGGGTCGGTCTGGCGCTTGAGCGTTCGCTGGACATGGTCGTCGGCCTGTTGGCGATCCTCAAGGCGGGCGGCGCCTACGTGCCGCTGGACCCGGAATACCCGCTGGACCGTTTGCACTACATGATCGAAGACAGCGGCATCGGTTTGCTGCTCAGCGATGCGGCGATGTTCAAGGCGCTCGGCGAACTGCCGGCAACTGTCGCTCGCTGGTGCCTGGAGGAGGACGCAGCAGAGCTGGCCAATTACCCGGCCACCGAGCTGCCATTTATCAGCCTGCCGCAGCATCAGGCGTACCTGATTTACACCTCGGGCTCTACCGGCAAACCGAAAGGCGTGGTGGTGTCCCACGGTGAAATCGCCATGCATTGCCAAGCGGTCATTGAACGCTTCGGCATGCGCCCGGACGATTGCGAGCTGCACTTCTATTCCATCAACTTCGACGCCGCGACCGAGCGTTTGCTGGTGCCGTTGTTGAGTGGTGCTCAGGTTGTGTTGCGAGCACAGGGCCAGTGGGACGCGGAAGAAATCTGCGGGCTGATTCGCCGTCACAACATCAACATTCTCGGCTTCACCCCGAGCTACGGCAGCCAATTGGCGCAGTGGCTGGCGACTCAGGGCGAAATCCTGCCGGTGCGCATGTGCATCACCGGCGGTGAAGCGCTGACCGGCGAGCATCTGGCGCGAATTCGCGCGGCATTCAAGCCGAGCCTGTTTTTCAACGCCTACGGCCCGACCGAAACCGTGGTCATGCCCCTGGCCAGTCTGGCGCCAGAGCAATTGGAAGAAGGCCTCGGCAGCGTGCCGATCGGCAGTGTGATTGGCGCTCGCGTGGCGTACATCCTCGATGCCGATCTGGCGCTGGTGCCGCAAGGCGCGACCGGCGAGTTGTACGTCGGCGGCGCTGGTCTGGCGCAGGGTTATCACCAGCGTGCGGGGATGACCGCCGAACGGTTTGTGGCTGATCCGTTCGCCGCCACTGGCGGGCGTCTGTACCGCACCGGCGATCTGGTGCGTCAGCGCGCCGACGGTCTGGTGGAATACCTCGGACGCATTGACCATCAAGTGAAGATTCGTGGTTTCCGCATCGAGTTGGGCGAAATCGAAACCCGTCTGCTGGAACACGACTCCGTCCGTGAAGCCGTGGTGCTGGCGCTGGATGCCCCGAGCGGCAAACAACTGGTCGGCTATTTGGTGACTGAAGTCACCGAGCAAGACGAAGCGCAACAACACACACTGCGTGAGGCGTTGAAGGCGCACCTCAAATCCCAGTTGCCGGATTACATGGTGCCAACGCATTTGATCCTGCTGGCCAGCATGCCGCTGACCGCCAACGGCAAACTCGACCGCCGAGCATTGCCGGCGCCGGACCCGGAGCTGAACCGTCAGCAGTACGTGGCGCCGAGCAACGCGCTTGAACTGACGCTGGCCGCTATCTGGTGCGAAGTGCTGAACGTTCTGCAGGTCGGCCTCAACGACAACTTCTTCGAACTGGGCGGCGATTCGATTCTGTCGATCCAGGTGGTCAGCCGTGCGCGGCAGCAGGGCATTCACTTCAGCCCGCGTGACCTGTTCCAGCACCAGACCGTGCAGACCCTGGCCTCCGTGGCGACCCGCACCGAGCAGATCACCGCCGAACAAGGTTTGCTGACCGGTGAATCGCGCCTGACGCCGATTCAACACTGGTTCTTCGACACCGACATCCCCCAGCGCCAACACTGGAACCAGGCATTGCTGCTGGAACCGACCGTGGCGCTGGAGCCCCATCGTCTGGAGCAAGCGCTGCTGGCTGTGATCGAACAGCACGACGCCTTGCGTTTGCGCTTCTCTGAATTTGCAGGCCAATGGCAAGCCGAGCACCAAGCGGTTTCCAACGCGCCGGTGCTTTGGCAAGTGCGCGTTACGTCCATGGACAAATGCGCGGCACTGTTCGCCGATGCCCAGCGCAGCCTCGACCTTGAGGACGGGCCGCTGATGCGCGCGCTGCTGGTCGATGGTCCCGAGGGGCAACAACGGCTGTTCATCGCCATTCACCACTTGGTCGTGGATGGGGTTTCGTGGCGGGTGTTGCTGGACGATTTGCAAACGGTGTATCGCCAACTGGACGCGGGGCAGTCGGCAAAACTGCCGGCGAAAACCAGTGCCTTCAAGGACTGGGCCGCACGCTTGCAGGCGTATGCCAGTAGCGAATCCTTGCGTGAAGAACTGAGTTGGTGGCAGGCACAACTGGCCGGTGAAAGCGCCGAATTGCCGTGTGATCGCCCCGAGGGTGGCCGGCAGAATCGCCATGCGCAAACCGTCAGCGTGCGCCTCGACAGCGAGCGCACCCGCCAATTGTTGCAGCAAGCGCCGAGTGCCTATCGCACTCAGGTCAACGACTTGCTGCTGACCGCATTGGCCCGCGTGCTGTGCCGTTGGAGCGGTCACGAATCGGCGCTGATTCAACTCGAAGGCCACGGCCGTGAAGCGCTGTTCGACGAGATCGACCTGACCAGAAGCGTCGGCTGGTTCACCAGCGCTTATCCGCTGCGGCTGATACCCGCGGACGAGCAGGGCGCCTCGATCAAGGCGATCAAGGAACAACTGCGCGCGGTGCCGCACAAAGGTCTGGGTTATGGCGTGTTGCGTTATCTCGCCGATGACTCGAGCCGGCAGACCATGGCGGCCTTGCCGGTGGCGCCGATCACCTTCAACTACCTCGGTCAATTCGACCAGAGCTTCGGCGCGGACGCCTTGTTCCGTCCTCTCGATGAAGCGGTCGGCGCGGCCCATGATCCTCGCGCGCCGCTGCCCAATGAGCTGAGCGTCGACAGTCAGGTCTATGGCGGTGAGCTGGTGCTGCGTTGGACCTTCAGCGCCGAACGCCACGACTCGCAGACCATCACCGACCTGGCGGACGCTTACCTCGGCGAATTGCAGAGCCTGATCGAGCATTGCCTGCACGACGATGCGGGCGGCCTGACGCCGTCGGACTTCCCGTTGGCGAAATTGACCCAGCCACAACTCGACGCGCTGCCAATCCCGGCCGCCGCCATCGAAGACGTCTACCCGCTGACGCCGATGCAGGAAGGCATGCTGCTGCACACCTTGCTGGAACCGGGCACCGGCCTCTACTACATGCAGGATCGCTACCGCATCAACAGCGAGCTCGACCCGCAACGTTTCGCCCAGGCCTGGCAAGCGGTGATTGCCCGTCACGAAGCCCTGCGCGCGTCGTTCTGCTGGAACGTCGGCGAAGACATGCTGCAAGTTATCCACAAGCCGGGCAGCACGCTGATCGAGTATCTGGACTGGACGGCAATCGCCGAAACCGAGCAAGAGCCGAAGTTGCAGGCGCTGCTCAAAAGCGAGCGCGAGGCCGGGTTCGATCTGCTCAATCAGGCACCGTTCCACCTGCGCCTGATCAAGGTCGGCGCGGCGCGCTACTGGTTCATGATGAGCAACCACCACATCCTCATCGATGCCTGGTGCCGTTCGCTGCTGATGAATGATTTCTTCGAAATCTACACCGCACTGGGCGAAGGCCGGGACGCGCAGCTGGCCGTACCACCGCGTTATCGCGACTACATCGGCTGGCTGCAACGCCAAAGCCTGGCCGAGGCGCGGCAGTGGTGGAAAACCAACCTGCAAGGCTTCGAGCGGACCACGCCGATTCCGAGCGACCGACCGTTCCTGCGCGAACATGCCGGCGAAAGCGGCGGCATGATCGTCGGCGACCGCTACACGCGGCTCGATGCCCGTGACGGTGCGCAACTGCGCGAACTGGCTCAGGCTCATCAGCTGACCATCAACACCTTCGCTCAAGCGGCGTGGGCGCTGGTGCTGCGCCGTTTGAGCGGTGATCGCGACGTGCTGTTTGGTGTCACGGTGGCCGGGCGTCCGGTGGACATGCCGGAGATGCAACGCACCGTGGGGCTGTTCATCAACAGCATCGCGCTACGGGTGAAAATGCCGGAAGACGACCAGCGTTGCAGCGTTCGTCATTGGCTCAGCGGTTTGCTCGACAGCAACATGCAACTGCGCGAGTACGAATACCTGCCGCTGGTGAGCATTCAGGAAAACAGCGAACTGCCCAAGGGCCAGCCGTTGTTCGACAGCCTGTTCGTGTTCGAAAACGCCCCGGTGGAAGTCTCGGTGCTGGACCGTGCGCAAAGCCTCAACGCGACCTCGGATTCGGGCCGCACCCACACCAACTTCCCGTTGACGGCGGTCTGCTATCCGGGCGATGACCTGGGCTTGCACCTGTCTTACGACCAGCGTTATTTCGATGAGTCGACCGTCGAGTGCATGCTCGGCGAGTTCAAGCGGTTGCTGTTGGCACTGGTCGAAGGTTTCCACGGCGACATGGCCGATCTGCCGTTGCTGGGCTTTGATGAGCAAGACTTTCTGCTCCACGGCTGCAACCAGAGCGAACACGAGTACCCGCTTGAGCAGAGTTACGTCTCATTGTTTGAAGCGCAGGTTGCCGAGCATCCACAGCGCATTGCCGCCAGTTGCCTGGATCAGCAGCACAGCTACCTTGAGCTGAATGAGCGCAGTAACCGTCTCGGGCACGCCTTGATCGCTGCAGGCGTGAGGCTGGATCAACCGGTGGCGTTGCTGGCTGAACGTAACCTCGATCTGTTGGGCATGATCATCGGCAGCTTCAAGGCTGGCGCGGGTTATTTGCCGCTGGATCCGGGGCTGCCGAGTCAGCGTCTGAGCCGGATCATCGACCTGAGCCGCACGCCGTTGCTGGTGTGTTCTCAGGCCTGCCGCGAGCAAGCGCTGGCGCTGCTGGATGAGTTCGGTTGTGCCAACCGGCCCACGTTGTTGGTTTGGGATGAGGTGCAGGCGAGCGATGTTTCGGTTGCCAATCCGGGCATCTACAGCGGCCCGGACAACCTTGCCTACGTGATCTATACCTCGGGTTCGACCGGCCTGCCGAAGGGCGTGATGGTCGAACAGCGCGGCATGCTCAATAACCAGTTGAGCAAGGTGCCTTACCTGAACTTGAGCGATGCCGATGTGATCGCCCAGACCGCCTCGCAAAGTTTCGACATTTCGGTCTGGCAGTTCCTCGCCGCACCGCTGTTCGGCGCTCGGGTGGACATCGTACCGAACACCATCGCCCATGATCCGCAAGGGTTGCTGGCGCATGTGGCGGCCCAGGGCATTACCGTGCTGGAAAGCGTGCCGTCGTTGATTCAGGGCATGCTCGCCCAGGAACGCATGAGCCTCGATGGCTTGCGCTGGATGCTGCCGACCGGTGAGGCAATGCCGCCGGAGCTGGCGCACCAGTGGCTGCTGCGCTACCCGGAGATCGGGTTGGTGAATGCTTACGGGCCGGCGGAATGCTCGGATGACGTGGCGTTCTTCCGCGTCGACATGGCGTCGACGCACGGTAGCTACCTGCCGATTGGTACGCCGACTGACAACAACCGTTTGTACCTGCTCGACGGCGCGCTGGAACTGGTGCCGTTGGGTGCGGTGGGGGAGTTGTGTGTCGCCGGCACCGGGGTAGGGCGCGGTTATGTGAGCGATCCGCTGCGCACCGCGCAGGTGTTTGTACCGAATCCGTTTGGTGAACCGGGTGATCGTCTGTATCGCACCGGCGATCTGGCCCGTCGTCGCAGTGACGGCGTGCTGGAATACGTCGGGCGTATCGACCATCAAGTGAAGATCCGTGGCTACCGCATTGAGCTGGGTGAAATCGAGGCGCGTCTGCATGAGCAACCGGAAGTCCGCGAAGCGGCGGTCGGTGTACAGGAAGGCGTCAACGGCAAACATCTGGTCGGCTATTTGGTGGCGGCTGATGCTTTGATCAATCCAACCGAGCGACTGGAACGCATCAAACAACGCCTGCGCGCTGAATTGCCGGAATACATGGTGCCGCTGCATTGGCTATGGCTGGATCGCATGCCGCTCAACGCCAACGGCAAACTTGATCGTAAGGCTTTGCCGGCGCTGGAGATCGGTCAGTTGCAGAGTCAGGACTACCAGGCGCCGCGCAATGAACTGGAGCAGACGCTGGCGGATATCTGGGCCGAGGTGCTGAAGGTCGAGAAGGTCGGTATTCGCGACAACTTCTTCGAGCTGGGCGGGCATTCATTGCTGGCGACGCAGATCGCTTCGCGGGTGCAGAAAGCCCTGCAACGTGATGTACCGCTGCGGGCGATGTTCGAATGCAGCACGGTGGCGGAGTTGGCCGAGTACATCGATGGATTGGCGGCGAGTGATATCACCGAGGAGAAGGTGGATCGCCTCAATGATCTGATGGCGGAGTTGGAGGGGCTTTAAAGTCAAAAGATCGCAGCCTGCGGCAGCTCCTACGGGTGTACTTAGACCCCTGTAGGAGCTGGCGAAGCCTGCGATCTTTTGATCTTTGGCAGGTTGACTGTGGAACGACTCCGGCACAGTCTGCCTGCTCCATTTTTTGCGAGAGGAGACAGTCAATGCCCTTCGTTACGGTTGATGGACAACCCCTTCACTACCTTGATCAAGGCACTGGCCCTGCCGTTCTGCTGGCCGGCAGTTATCTGTGGGACCAGGCCATGTGGGCGCCGCAGATCGCCGCCCTGTCGCAGCAATACCGGGTGATCGCTCTGGACCTTTGGGGGCACGGTGAATCCGGGCGGATGCCCGAGTGCACACAGTCGCTGGATGACATTGCGCGCCAGGCACTGGCGTTGCTTGATCACCTGGACATCGACCGTGTCACGCTGGTCGGTCTCTCGGTCGGCGGCATGTGGGGCGTGCGTCTGGCGCTGTCGGCACCGCAGCGGATCAATGGTCTGGTGCTGATGGACACCTACGTCGGCGTCGAGCCGGAACCGACTCGCCAGTACTATTTCTCGCTGTTCAAACAGATCGAAGACACCGGCGTGATTGCGCCGCAGTTGCTCGATATCGTTGTGCCGATCTTCTTCCGTCCGGGCATCGATCCGCAATCGGCGCTGTATCAGGATTTCCGCGCCAAACTGGCCGCACTGCCGCCGGAGCGTCTGCGCGAAAGCATCGTGCCGATGGGACGGATTACGTTTGGGCGCGATGATCTGTTGCCGCGACTGGGCGAATTGAATCCTGACACCACGCTGCTGATGTGTGGTGACCAGGACAAACCGCGGCCGCCGTCGGAGACAAGGGAGATGGCCGAGTTGATCGGCTGCCCGTATCTCCTGGTACCGGAGGCGGGGCATATCTCCAATCTGGAGAATCCGCAGTTTGTCACCGACGCACTGCTGAAGTTTCTGGCTGACATAACTTAGTCGATCTTACTGACGCCATCGCGAGCAGGCTCGCTCCCACAGGGGAATGCATTCCAATGTGGGAGCGAGCTTGCTCGCGATGGGGCCATTAAATTCACTTAGGCCCGAGAATTTGCACCAACTTGTCCGGCGATGGCGCACCTTGCTGTTGTTGCAGCTCGCCCTTGTCGTCCATGTAGAAAATCGCCGGGGTGGCCTGCAGTTCCAGGTCTTCCATCAACTGCATGTTGGCCGCCAGTTTCGCCTGAATCGCCGGGGGTACGTTTTTCAGGGCTTTTAGCGAGCTGTTCTTGCCTGCCTTCTCATGGTCTTCCAGCGCTTTCTGCGGATCCTTGGCGGCCAGCAGTGCTGCCGATTTCCCCGGACTGTCTTCGCGAATGATGCCGACCATGATGTGCCGCAACTGCACCTTGCCCGCCTTGACCCATGGTCGCGCCTGTTCCCAGAACACGTTGCAATAAGGGCAGTTCGGATCGCTGAACAGGTACACGATCCGCGGTGCCTCTTTCTTCCCGTCGCCGATCCAGTTGCTGGCTTCCATCTTGCCCCAGACTTCCTTGGCCATCGGTGCGTAAACCAGCTTCTGCAACGGCGCGCTGCTCAGGTCGTTGCCGTCGGCGTCGTACAGATTGCCGAGCAGCACGTGCTTGCCATCCGGAGTCAGGTACAACGCTATGCCACGGTTCTGGTACTGCGCCGCATAACCGCGCAAGCCGTCGGGTGCGTCGAATTGGCCGACGATTTTCGCGCCCTTGGCTTCGATTTTCTTGATCGCTTCGGGCAATTCTTCGGCGGCCTGCACCGACGGTAGATGCAGCAGGGCAGCGCCCAGGGTCAACGTCAGCAGGTGGCGGAGGCGGGGCATGGCAATTTCCTTGAAGAGGTGGCCGGTACGGCAGGATTCGGGGTGTCGAAGTTTTCCAGGGCGCGGGCCAGGCTGGCTTCCGACAGCTCACCCAGATGGCTGCCCAGCAGGCGACCGTCGGGGCTATAGAACAGCGTCGTCGGCAACGCCATGGAGCCGACGGCCTGGCCCAATCGGCCACTGCCGTCGAACAGCACGTTGGACAGGCTCAGGCCCTGGGTTTCCAGAAAAGTACTGACGCTTTGCATGCTTTCAGCCTGATTGACGAACAGGAACGTCAAGTCCGGGCGGTGTTGCTGGGCGTTTTCCAGCACCGGCATTTCCCGACGGCACGGCGGACACCAGGTGGCCCAGAGATTGATCACCAACGGGCCGCCCTTGTAATCGGCCAGTTGCACGGTTTCACCGGCGGCATTGCGCAGGGTAATTTCCGGCAGGCGCGTGCCTTGTTCGTAAATAGTCAGTGAGAAGGTCGCCAGCAGCCAGAACGCCAGGCCGCTGGCCACGCCAAAGCCCAACGGGCGGCGCAAGCCCGGGCGACGCCAGCCTCGATACAACGCGGCAAGCAGCAGTGCGATTACGCCCGGCCAGGCGAGGAAACCGCCGTCGCGCAGGTCGATGATCTGCCAGGGGTCATCGCGATAATGGGCCCAGTAAACGGCCACGAAACTGACCCGGGCGGCCAGCATGCCCAGCAGGAACAGGCTGAACAGCACCGACTCCGGATTCTCGCCGCCGCGCTTGGCCACCCGCCAGCCGACGAAGGTCGCCAGCGCCAGGGCGCTGATCAGCAGCAGGTGATTGAGCGCGATGGCAAAAGTGCCGAGGGTAAAGGTCAGCATTAACGGGCGTCTCGGGTGGTGGTCCAGCGTTGCAGGAAAGTGTCGGCATCGACTTCGCCGGTGATGCGCTGGCTGCGACGCTCGATGCCGTCGGCGCCGATCCACAACAGGCTCGGTGGCCCCGGCACTTTATAACGGCCGAGCAGTTCGCGGCTGGCGGCATTGTCGGCGGTGACGTCCAGCCGTAGCAAGCGCACATCGCTCAAGGCTTGCAGTACGTGGGCTTTGCCGAACACCTGTTTTTCCATGACCTTGCACGACACGCACCAGTCGGCGTAGTAATCCAGCAGCACCCATTGGCCTTGAGCCTGTGCCGCGTCGAGTTCCCGTTGCAGAGTTGCCGGGTCCTTGATCGTGGTGAATGCGTCGTGCCCGACCGGGTTTGCGGCGCTGCTCGAGTTTGAAGCGCTGTAGACCTGCAAAGGCTTCACCAAGTCATCACTGCCGCCGGCAGCACCGATCAGCAGCAAGCTGCCCCACACACCCAGCAACAGTGAGCTGGCGCCGAACACATGGGCGACGCGACCGAAACCTTCCGACTGCTTCCAGGCGCTGTACGCGGCAATCAGCAGCAACGCACCGCACAAACCAATCCACAGTGATTCATCCAGCACCGGGCGCAGCATCAGCAACGCGGTGGCGAGGAACAGGAAGCCGAACACACCTTTGAGCAGGTTCATCCAGGCGCCGGGTTTGGGCAGGAAGCGATTGCCGACGGTGACCAACAACAGCAGCGGCACACCGATGCCGATGCCCATGGCGAACAGAATCAGCCCGCCATGCAGCGCATTGCCGCTTTGAGCGATATATAGCAGCGCACCGGCCAGCGGGGCGGTCATGCACGGCCCCACCAGCAAACCGGACAAGGCCCCCAACACACCGGCACCGAACAGGCTGCCGCCACGCTGACTGCGCGAGACATTTTCCAATCGATCACGCACGGCCACCGGCAGTTGCAACTCGAAGAAGCCGAACATCGGCAACGCCAGCAACACAAACACCGCCGCGAAACTGCCCAGCAACCAGGGGTTCTGCAATAACGCCTGCAGATTCGCCCCGAGCAGCGCGGCCAGCACGCCCATCGCCGCATACACCAACGCCATGCTCACGACGTAGCTGGTGGCCAAGGCGAAACCGCGCTTGGGCGTGGCGCCACTGCCGACGATCAAACCGGCCAGAATCGGCAGCATCGGCAGCGAGCAAGGTGTGAAGGCCAGCAACAGCCCCAGACCGAAGAACACCAACAAGCTCCAGCCCAGTGCTCGTTGTTGCAGGCCGCTGGCCAGGGCTTGATCCGGTGCTTCGTCTGTCGCAGCGATAGCGGATTTACCGCCCAGATCCACCACCTGCGTTTGCGGCGGATAACACAAACCGGCATCGGCACAGCCCTGGAATCCGACCTTGATCTGACCGGTCGCACCTGCCGGAATCTTCAGTTCCAGACCCTGACGATAGACCTGCTGTTCGCCGAAGAACTCGTCGCTGTGCGCTTCGCCTTCAGGTAATACGGGATGGTGTTCAGCGGGTAAACCATCGAACTTCAGGCGTTTCTGATAGAGGTAATAACCGTCGGCAATCTGCCAATAGAGCTGGGTTTCACCGGAATCAAGGCGTTCGGAGGTGAAGATGAACGCCTTGCCGACGGGAAGAAAATCGGGTTTGGTCGCGAACGGATCAGTCCCTGCCTGGGCCAGACCCGAGATCAAGAGAACAAAAAATAAAAACAGTCGACGCATGGGTAAGCCTTATCCCTGTGCAAGTGAGGTGCAGGATGGGAGGCGGCGATTAACCGATGATTAACCACAGTGGCCTTGTGGCAATGGCGCTTGCGGCATAATGTCCGCTTAATCGGCCACCGGCCTAATCACCTTTTTTCAACAGGTCTCACCATGCACGTACTGGTTTGCGAAGACGACGAGTTGATCGCCAGCGGCATTGTCGCCGGCCTCACCGCTCAGGGCCTGACGGTAGAACATGTCGCCACCGCATCGTCTGCGCGGGCGATGCTCAAGGTGGCTGAGTTTGACGTGATGGTGCTTGACCTTGGTCTTCCCGATGAGGATGGCTTGAAGCTATTGCAGCAGTTGCGACATAGCGGTCTGGAAATCCCGGTGTTGATCCTCACCGCCCGGGATTCAGTCACCGACCGCGTCGACGGCTTGCAAGCCGGCGCCGACGATTACCTGCTCAAGCCGTTCGATTTGCGTGAACTCGCCGCGCGCCTGCACACCTTGTTACGACGGGTGGCGGGGCGCAGCGTCAACTTGATCGAACACGGTCGCCTGACCTACGACCCAAGCAGCCGCGAAACCATGCTCGGCGGCCAGCCGGTGGACCTTTCCCGTCGTGAGCAGTCGCTGTTGCAAGCCTTGCTGCACAACCGTGGCCGGGTGCTGTCGACCGAGCAACTGAAAGACAGCGTTTATGGTTTTAACGATGAGCTGGAAAGCAACGCCCTCAACGTGCATATCCATCACCTGCGGCGCAAACTCGGCAATGGCATTGTCGAGACGGTGCGCGGCCTGGGCTATCGCCTGGGGCCGGCCGATGGCGCAGAGGAATTGAAAAAGTGATGAGCCTGCGTTTGCGCCTGAGCCTGACACTCGGCGCCGCTTTTGCCCTGATCTGGGCCTTGGCTGCAGCCTGGATGCTCAGCGATTTGCGCAATCAGATGATGTTTTCCCTTGACCAGCGGCTGGTGGCCTCGGCGCGGATGGTCGCGGGCCTGATGGAGCAATTGCCGCCATTGCCGAGCAAGGGCGAGGGCACCCATTTCAGCGCAGAACAACTGAACCTCCCCGGCGGCATGGCCTGCCAGGTCAGTTCATTGCGCGGCGAAATCCTCGCCCGCAGTCACACCGATCCGCAACAAACCCTGGAAGCCGAGAAAATGGGCTTCCACGACCAGATGATCGACGGTGCACCGTGGCGCAGTTTCACCCTGGCCCGCGGCGACGTGCGCATCACCACCGCCGACCGGCAGATCGAGCGTGAGGCGCTGAACATGTCGATCCTGCTGGCCGCTTCGGTGCCGGTGGGCGTGGCCTTGCTCGGCTGCCTGTGCCTGCTTTGGCTGGGGATCGGCCAGGGGCTGGCGCCACTCAACCGCATGCGCGATGCCTTGATGCGCCGCAGCGCCGACTCCCTGGAACCGCTGCAGATCCAGCCGCTACCCAGCGAGCTGCAACCGTTGCTGGACACCCAGAATCAGCTGTTCCAACGGATCGGCAAGACCATCGAACGGGAACGCCGTCTGACCGGTGACGCTGCCCATGAATTGCGCAGCCCGCTGACGGCGATCAAGACCCACCTGCAAGTGGCGCGCATGACCGACGGCGCGGCCCGGGATCAATCCCTGGCCCGGGCCGAAGAGGGCGCCGATCGCCTGCACCGGACCCTTGAGCAATTGCTGTTGCTCGCGAGGGTCGAGGGCAGCCTGTCGTTCGATGACGGCGTGCAATGCAGCGCCGAGCAGGTGGCGAAACTGGCGATTCAAGATGCTGCCAGCGGTGATCGTCAGCGGATCAAGCTGCAGATGCCGAGCAAATTCTCCGCTGCACCGGTGCAAATGCCGGCAGTTTTGTCGATTGCGGCGTTGCGCAACCTGTTGGACAACGCCCTGCGTCATACCCCTGGCGAAGGAGCGGTGGAGCTGAGCCTGGAAACCACTGGCAGTCACGTGCGCTTTTTGGTCCGCGACCACGGCCCGGGGATTGCCGAAGACGATCTGCAACACCTGACCCAACGCTTCTGGCGCAACGGTCAGAGCACCGGCTGCGGCCTGGGTCTGGCGATTGTTCAGGCAATCGTCCAGCGCTGTGGTTGCACCCTGCATTTCGACAGCCGGCCGGACGGGTTGCGGGTTGAACTGACCATGCCGTTGCAACCGGTGTGAACTTCAAAATCCACCCCTCACCCCAGCCCTCCCGAAACGTCGGACCGCCCCAGTGGGGAGAGGGGGAAAGGGAGCCGATTTTCATGCTTTTCAAAAACTGAGTTCGACTCGGATTTTCAGGTCGATGTAGCTCTAAGACCACCTCGGTCAGTCCCCTCGCCCCCTGGGGAGAGGGTTAGGGTGAGGGGGATTCTGCAGGCACACCAAATGTAACGTCTCTCCATTAGCCACCCGCTCCCCACAGCGCTATCGTCCCCGGCAGCTTTTTCTCAATGGATTGAGGTAACAGCGCCATGGATGCACCCCTGCACATTTGCAAAGCAACCCCCGCCGCCGCCGGCATCATCAGTCGGATCGTCGAGCGCTCCATTCGCGTGGGTTGCGCGCTCGACCATCGCAACGATCCGCTCACCGTCGCCACCTGGACCCACAACAAAACCATCGAACACGTGCAGCCCTGGCTGACCGACGAGCGGTTGTACCTGAACATCGCCCTGTTGCACGACAAACCGGTCGGCGTCGCGATGGCTGCGATCAGCGGCAAGGTCGCGTTTTGTTATGTGCAACCGGAATGGTTTCGTCGCGGGGCCGGGCAAGCGCTGGTGCGCGACCTCGAAGGCTGGCTGACCGATCAGGGTTTGTGCCAGGCACGACTCAACAGCACCCGCACCAGTGAAGCGTTTTACCGTCATCTGGGTTACCAGCCTTGCGCCGAAACCTTCGCCGTAGCCGGGCTCCACGCCATTCCCATGCACAAGGCGCTGCCACCCCCTTCATAGAAAGCTGATCGAGGGTCTAAATCCTCGGCGCCCTGATGCGTTTCCAGAACAGGAAAACCTTATTGAGGGGTCGAGAGATGTCAGTCGCTACCAGCCTTATGGAAGATCAGTCGGCCCGGATCACTCCGGCGCCGACCGAGACGCTTTATCAGTTCAACGAATCGCCGCTGCTGGCCCGTCAAAACCGGCAGGAATCGAATGCCCGCAGCTACCCGCGACGCATTCCCCTGGCCCTCAAGCGTGCCAAGGGCATTTATGTCGAAGACGTCGAAGGCCGCCGTTTCATCGACTGCCTGGCCGGCGCAGGGACGTTGGCCCTTGGGCACAACCATCCGGTGGTGATCGAAGCGATCCAGCAAGTGCTGACCGATGAACTGCCGCTGCACACCCTCGACCTGACCACCCCGGTCAAGGATCAATTCGTCCAGGACCTGTTCGGTCTACTGCCGCCGGCTTTGGCCGCTGAAGCCAGGATTCAGTTCTGCGGCCCGACCGGCACCGACGCGGTGGAAGCCGCGCTGAAACTGGTGCGCACCGCCACCGGGCGCAGCACCGTGTTGTCCTTCCAGGGCGGTTATCACGGCATGAGCCAAGGCGCGCTGAGCCTGATGGGCAGTCTGGGGCCGAAAAAGCCTTTGGGCGCTTTGCTCAGCAACGGCGTGCAGTTCATGCCGTATCCCTACGATTACCGCTGCCCGTTCGGGCTCGGCGGCGCGCAAGGCGTGCAGGTCAACCTGAATTACCTGGAAAACCTGCTCAATGATCCAGAAGCCGGCGTGCAATTGCCGGCGGCGGTGATCGTCGAAGTGGTGCAGGGCGAGGGCGGGGTGATCCCGGCCGATCTCGACTGGCTGCGCGGCCTGCGGCGGATTACCGAAAAGGCCGGTGTGGCGCTGATCGTCGATGAAATTCAGAGCGGTTTTGCCCGCACCGGCAAGATGTTCGCCTTCGAACACGCCGGGATCATTCCCGACGTGGTGGTCATGTCCAAAGCCATCGGCGGCAGTTTGCCACTGGCCGTGGTGGTCTATCGCGACTGGCTCGACACCTGGCTGCCGGGCGCCCATGCCGGGACCTTCCGCGGCAATCAAATGGCCATGGCCGCAGGTTCTGCAGTGATGCGTTACCTGACCGAACACAAGGTCTGCGAGCACGCCGCCGCCATGGGCGAGCGCTTGAGCGAACACCTGCGCATCCTGCAACGGGACTTCCCGCAACTGGGTGATATCCGCGGTCGCGGCTTGATGCTTGGCGTCGAATTGGTCGATCCGACGGGCGCGCCGGATGCCTTGGGTCATCCACCGATCTTCGGTCGTCTGGCGCCGCTGGTGCAGCGCGAATGCCTCAAGCGCGGTTTGATCCTTGAACTGGGCGGCCGTCATGGCGGCGTGGTGCGTTTCCTGCCGCCGCTGGTGATCACTGCCGCGGAAATCGATCGGGTAGCCGAGATTTTCGGCAGGGCCATGGCTGCTGCCACCGCCAGTGTCTAAATTTTTCAGTCTCTGACACGTTCCTTCTACATAACGGCTGCGCACGCAGTGCAGCCCACCCTACAGCGATGGAGAAACACCATGACTTCAGTATTCGACCGCGAGGACATCCTCTTTCAGGTCGTGGTCAACCACGAAGAGCAGTACTCGATCTGGCCCGACTACAAAGCCGTGCCTGCTGGCTGGCGCACCGTGGGCAAGAGCGGCTTGAAGAAGGAATGCCTGGCTTACATCGAAGAAACCTGGACTGACATGCGTCCGCTGAGCCTGCGTCAGAAAATGGAAGAACAGGCGGCTGTGGCTAATTAAGTCACCGCGCAAAAAGAAGCCCGCTGAACCAGTAAGGTCAGCGGGCTTTTTCAGATCTGGCATTTGTGTCGTTTGTCGGGCCGCTTTCGCGAGCAAGCCCGCTCCCACACTTGACCGAGTTGTCCGGGCGGATGCGGTCAAATGTGGGAGCGGGCTTGCTCGCGAAGAACGATAACGCGGACTAACTGACGTTACACGCCACTCAACCCCTTGATCAGCAAATCCACATTCCCCTCCAGCTCGGCCACCGGATCCGCCGCATCCACACTCAACACCACCAACCGACTCCCGGCCTCGGCAATCACCGCTTTCACCGCCTCCGACGGCTGTCGGTGGTGCAACACCACCGCCACGTCGTTGTCCTTGAGCGTCGTACCCAATTGCTTGAGCGCTTCGGGTGTCCATTCGGCATCCGGCCGCGCATCGAGGCCGATCAGCTCCAGGTTGAGACCGCCGATCAGATAGCCAAAGTGATCACTCAGGCTCATCACGCTGAGGTTGTCGGCACTGGCCAGTCGCGCTTCGCTGTCGGCGCTGAACTTGAGCAAGCGCTGTTTGAGCGCCGCCAGGTTGGCCTCGATCTTCGGCTTGGCCTCGGGCGCCAGACGCACCAGGTCCGCCGCCATCACGTCCGCCATCCGCCCCATGTTGTTGCTGGAGAACCACGGCTGACTGTTCAACCCATCAACCTTGTTGCCAGGCTGCACGGCGATGCCGGGCAGGGCGCCGTCCACCGGGCGTGCGGCGTCGACCTCGACGATGCGGATGTTGCTACGCCGGGAGATCGGGTACAGCGGATCATCCGCCCACAGCGAGCGCAGACCAATCACTGCATCGGCGTCGGTCGCCAGTTTGGCCAGTGCCGGAGCGCCACGACCTGTGAAGTACGCAGTCTGACGGCTGCCGGGCAGGTTCGCCGGCGCGGCACGTTCAAGGTTGACGTCGGTGCCTTTGAGCAAAACTTCGCCCAGCCCGTAAGTGATCGGCAACGACGCCAGTACGCGCAGCGGTTTGGCGCTGTCCGCCGCGATGGATGTATTGACCAGCCCGCACAGGGCTGCGGCCAGGGTCAGTTGACGCAGAGAGAAAGACATTTATCCGAGATTCCCTTTCAGGCTGGGGACAACGCCACGCGCAATGGCGGCGAGAGCGAAGGCGATACCGGCCACCAGAATGATCGCGGCACCGGACGGGATAGGCAGGTCGAAGACAATCGGCGCAAGGATCCCGCACAGCGTGCTGACCGTGGCGATCAGCACCGAGCACCAGAAGAAGCCCTTCAGCGACTGACTCAACAATCGCGCCGCCGCCGCTGGAATCACCAAAAGCGCGCCGACCAGAATCGCGCCGATGACTTTCACCGCCGCCACGGTGATCAGGGTCACCAGAATCACAAACAGATAATCCAGGGTCTTCACCGCCACACCACGGACCGCCGCCAGTTGCGGATTGAAACTGGCCAGCATGATGCGGTTGTACAACGGCAAGGACAGCGCCATGACCAGCGAACCGACGATGGCCAACACCAGCAGGTCATTGCCGTTGACGGTCAGCACCGAACCGAACAGCACGTTTTCGAGGATGTGCACGTTGATCTTGCCCGCCAGAATCAGCAGCAGACTGGCACCCAGCGCCAACGACACCGACAGAAACACACCGATCAAGGTATCCGGCGCCAGACCCGTGCGGTTGCGCAGGTAATTCAGCAAAATGCCGAACAACAAGCAGTAGCCGAACAGACTGCCGTAAGGCCCGGTGTACGGTTCGCCCAGCAGAATGCCGATGGCCACGCCGGTCAGCGCCGCGTGGCCCACCGCTTCGGAGAAAAAAGCGAAACGCTTGACCACCACCAACGTGCCCAAACCGCCCAGCACCGGGCCGATCAGCAAACCGGCGAGCAACGCGTTGACCACAAATCCATAGGCCAGCGCCTCAGGCAGATAACCTGACGAGGCCCAACCCTGGACCATCAAACGAAAGGCTTCGTAACTCATCAGGCAGCGCTCCGTGGATGGGTCGAAAACAGGGTCAGCAGGCGTTCCGGGGTCAGCGCCTGTTTCGGCGTGGCATCGAACAGCACCCGGCGATTGAGCCCGGTGACCCGATCCGCCAGACGACCCACGGCTTCCAGATCATGCTCGATCCACAGCACGGTGATGCCGCTCTGGCGCCAGTCGCCGAGCAGCCGTTCGAACACCTGAATTCCCGCCTCATCCAAAGCCGACATCGGTTCATCCAACACCAACAATTGCGGCGCCGGAATCAACCCTTGAGCCAGCAACACACGCTGACGCTCACCGCCGGACAACGCACCCATGCGCCGCTTGCGTTTGTCCTGCATGCCGACCCGCTCCAGGGCTTCGCCAATCGCGGCGGCGTAGTGCTTGCTCAACCCGAGAAACGCCGGACGCCGCTGGCACATCGCGGCCATGAAATCGTCGACGGTCATCGGCAAGCCGCGATCAAATTCCAGGGCTTGAGGCACGTAGCCGATGGTCCCCGGTGTGCCGGGCCATTGCAGACTCAAGCGACCTTGATGCGGCATCTGCCCGAGCAGGGTCTTGATCAGCGAACTTTTACCGCCGCCGTTGGGGCCGACCAGCGCATGCACGCTGCCGGGCTGGACCTGAAACGTGACGTTGTCGAGGATCGTCGTGCGGCCCAGCGTCAGGCTGACTTCCGCGAAACCCAAGGTCGGCCCCGAAACCTGTGGGAGTGAGCCTGCTCGCGATTGCGGTGTGTCATTTAACGATGATGTTGACTGACTGGACGCCTTCGCGAGCAGGCTCGCTCCCACAGGGGATTCGGGGTTGGTCGAACTGATGGTTTCTTTCGCCGTCATGCCCCGGACTCCTGAATCGCCCGGACCACGGTGTTGAGGTTGCCGGTCATTTCCTTTTCATACTTGTCGGCGGTGTATTCGCCATAGGAAATGTGCGACAGCGGGTACAGCTTCACCCCGGATTCACGCTGGATGGTCTCGACGTAGGTGGACGGGAAATCCATCTCCGAGAAGATCACCTTCACGTCCAGTTCACGCAGTTGATCGATGGTCTTTTTCAGCTGGCTCGGGCTCGGTTCGATGCCGTGCGCCGGCTCGACCACTGCGGTCACTTCCAGGCCGAATTCGCGCAGCAAATAGTCGTACGCCGCGTGAACCGTGGCCACCCGCAGTTCGGCGTTCGGCGCCTGGGTCAGTTTCGCCAAGGCGTCAGCGCGCATCTGCCGCAGGCGTTTGCCGTAGGCGCGGGCGTTCTGGGTGTAGGTCTTGGCGTTGGCCGGGTCGAGCTTGCCCAGTTCCCGGGCGATGTTGTTGACCTGGGCAATTGAGGCGCTGATCGACAGGAACGTGTGCGGGTTTACGACCTTGCCGGCACCGCGAGCGGCGACGCCGGTGGCGGCCAGCAACGGCACGTTTTCGTTGGCTTCGATCACCGGGACGTTCGGCGTTTCGCTGGCGGCGATCATACGGTCGGCGAAGTCGTCATGGCCGACGCCGTTGAGCACGACCACGTCCAGCCCGCTGATGCGCTTGATGTCTTCGGCGCGCGGTTCGTAGGCATGCGGGTTGAAACCGGCCGGAATCAGCGGCACCACCTCGGCCTTGTCACCGACGATGTTCGCCACGTAGCTGTAATAAGGGTGCAGGGTGATGCCGATGCGCAGGCGCTTGGCCTCGTCGGCACTGGCCAGCGGGGTCAGCAGACAAGCCAGTAAACCGACCAACATCAGGCGCAAGAAAGAACGTTGAGATGAAATAGGCATGGGAAAGCGGTCTTCTCTCGGGTGAAGGCGAGGGTTCAGTGCCGGTGCTGGCGGGTCACGCCGGCATCGAATTGCGCGACGATCTGCTGCCAGCCAGCGCTTTCGAGTGCGGCGTCGGTGAGGTCGGTCGGGGCAGCGAGGGCGTTGCCGCGGTTGAGCCAGACGTCCGGCGCATCGTCGTCAGCGGTCAAACGCATCAGAAACGAACCCGCCACGGTGGGCGTCTGGCTCTGGCCGAAGTAAGCCGTGGCGTCGAGTAATTGCCAGGCATGACCGCCACGGCTGACGGAACTGGCATCCTGGGCGAACGGCGCAAAACCTTCATCGGCAAGGGCTGCGGGGGCGGGTAGCGCCTGTTGCTCCTGACGCAGCAGGTGAATCTCGTCGAGCGTCACCCGCAGGTCGGCGTAGATGCCTTGCTCGGATGCGCTCAAGTCACGGCGTGCGTCCAGTTGATGGCTGCCCACGCTGCTGACTTCCTGAGACTCACCGCGCCAGGCGACCACCGAGCCGGCCACCGCGAGGATCATCAGGCACAACAGCAACACGTAGAGGGTTTCATGGCCGGCACCGGCCGGGCGGACGATTTGCGTAGTCGGCGTACTCATGGGGCTTCGATGTCCGCTTGGTCGATCTCGACGACGTGGCCAGGGCCAGCATCGAACAGCACGTAGAATTCGGCGCTGGGCTTCTTGAAGGTCAGGGTCGAATCGGCGCCGAGCTTGCCCGGCACCAGGATGGTTTCGTCGTAGCCGATCACGTCCAGGGTCACCCCGGGGGCGCCGCTGCCGTCGGAGAAACCGCCGGTGCATTTGATCTGCTCGGCGTCGATGGCTTTGCATTCGCACATCGGGTTGTGGGCCAGGGCGCTGGCGCTGAAACCGACGCAGAGCACCAGCAGCGCAGCGCTTAGAGGACGTATAACGTTGATCATGGTTTGCCTCCTTGTTGGTTCAGCCAGGCGAGGGTGGCCGGGGATGCCTGGCTCAGGGGGACGGAGGCCTGATGCATGGCGCCGTCCCAGCCTTCCATGGTGATCCACAGCTCGGCGTCGGCTTTGGTCTTCTCGGGGATCGGCAACATCGCGCCCATGCGGTACGGCGTGCCGAAGAAAATCACCCCGGCAGCGCGCAGGCTGCGCGGTTTGCCAATGCGCAGGTACGTCGCCTTGACCTGATTGCGACAGCTGTCGCACAGCGCCGCGTTGAAGCTTTTCATATAGCCGGCCGGACCATCGAGGGTCGGTGCTTCGTTTCGCAACTCGGCCAGGCGCAGGCTCCAGGGGCCGACCTGAACCTCGCCGATCTCCCGCTCGCCCAGGCCGGTGTCACCGCGAAACAGCGCAGCGTCGGCGAAGTACTTGGGCATGAACCCCAGCGGCACCAGCAACAGCAGAACGTTGATGTGGAAGCGCCATTTGTGCCAGAAACGGCTCAGTTTCGAGCCCGGTTTATCAGCGGCGAACAGGCTCATTGGCTGACCTCCGTGGTTTCACGGCTGTTGGCCGGAGCGGTCTGACTGCGCGGGCGTTTATGGCCGCGCTTGAGGGCGTTGGCCGTGGCCAGGGCGGTGCGCTTGGTCCAGATCAACAGGCCGCTGAGGACCATCATGCTGAGGATCAGGCCGAAGAAGAACCAGATCAGCTTGATCCAGATGCCGCCGAAATCCCCGGTGTGCAGAGGACGCATGGACTCGGTCACCAGCTCCAGGCCGGAGCGGTCCGACAACAGGCGGGTGGCAGCGATGTCGCCGGTGTACGGGTTGATGTCGGCAGTCTGGAACATCAGCGGATACCAACTGCGCCCGCCTACCGAGAGGTAGCTATAGGCATTGGCGGGCAGGCTGACGAAGCTGTCGTCCAGTCCGGGAATACGTTCCTTGGCTTCGCGAATCGCCGTCTCCAGGCTGATCATCGGCGCCGGCGAACCGTCGGCAGTCAGCGGGACACTTTCCCGCGGAACCACGGCAGCCACCGGCGCGGTGGAAATCGAAATCTGGTTATCGAACATGAACGCCTGAATCAGAAACCAGGTGCTGGTGATGGAAATCACCGCGATGAACCAGATCGACCAGATGCCGCTGAGGCGGTGAAAGTCGCCCCAGAAAATCCGTGCACCGTGACGAATGCGCAACGTCGGTCGCAAGAATCCTTTCCAGAAGCGCTTGTAGACCACCAGCCCGGTGACCACCGAAGCCAGCAGCGGCAAGCTCAGGAATGACACCAGGTACCAGCCCCAGCTGTAACCGTTGGTGAACGGCACCAGCCACCAGCCGTGCAGGGCGCGGGTAAACGCCTTGAAATTGAATTGTGGGGCAGTGCCCTGAATCACGCCGCTGTAGGGATTGACGTAAACCGTCACCGAGCGACCGTCGGGGTAGCTGACGTCCACGTCGAGGGCGAAGTGCGATTCATCGGGTCGGCTGATGGCCTCAACCAGCGTGTTGGGCTCAGCCTTCTTGATGGCGGCGATGATCTGGTCATAACTGAGCAGCGGCGCATCGTCCGAAGGTTGGCTGGCGCGCATTTGCGGGTTGGCCAGCCAGACGATTTCCTGGCTGACCACCGCCAGGGTGCCGGTCACGCAGACGATCAGTACGAAAAACCAGATCGGCAATGCCAGCCAGCTATGGACCAGAAACCAGAGTTTTGAGCGGGATTTCTTCGACATGATTAAAGGTCTTGTTTCGATGAGTGGGCCTCTGCTGCGGGCTTCCCAGCGATGAGGTCCATGAAGGGCCGGGTCGTGGCTTTTGCCTACGCGGGCCGACTGCATCTAAATAAGACGGATGAGCATCGAAAATCCCGAAGGGGGATATGAAAGAAAATGTTTCGTATTGCAATGAAGCCTGCCCTTTGTGGGAGCGAGCCTGCTCCGGGCGGCGTTCCGACGATTGCAATCTTCAATTCAACATCGTTGTTGGCTGACCCAACGCCATCGCGAGCAAGCTCGCTCCCACATGGGATCTTCTGTGATCACATTATTTGTGAACACCCAAGATCAAACTGTGGGAGCGAGCTTGCTCCGGGCGGCGTTCCGACGATGAGGCCAGATCAGGCACTGAAGATTTCAACCCTGTTTAAACATCTCCTGCGCCCGCTGCTCGATCTGCTCCTGAGTCAGATCTTCCTTGCGCGTAGCCAGAAACCACAGATGCCCATAGGGATCCTTCAGGGTTCCCGAGCGGTCGCCATAAAACTGATCCTTGACCTCGGACACCACCGTGCCGCCAGCGGCAATCGCCTGTTTATAAGACTTGTCCACATCGTTCACATACAGATGCAGCCCCACGGACGGCGACTTGTCCGGATTGCTCAGTGGCCCCTGATCGCACGGCGTGCCAAGCATGATCGGGCAATCGCCGATGCGCAGTTCAGCGTGGCCGATGCCGCCATCGGGCATGGACAGGCGCATGACTTCAATGGCGCCAAAAGCTTTCTTGTAGAACTCGATGGCTTCGGCCGCTTTTTGAATCCCCAGATACGGGGTGATGCTGTGATAACCCTCTGGAATAGGTTTGACGCTCATGGCTGTTCTCCCTGTTTTTGTTGTCCGTCGAGAAATATCCTGTGCCGCTTTCCGGCCGGATAACTATAGGTCAGCCTCTTTTCTGCAACCGAGTGTCCGACGAGCAGCAGCACCACTGTTCAGCCATCAACAGCGAAGCAGCAGATTGCTCTTGCTCGTTATCTCGAGATCGCGAAAATACCGTTGAACGTCCCGAAAACATTGGCTCTGACGGTCAGGCACAGAAGCTGCAATGCCCTCTGGTAAACATTGGTACCGAGAGACTTGTATGCCTGAATCTGCCATTTATCCGATCAACCCACCGGCCGCCCATCGGATCGCCAACGAAGCCGAAGCCCTGCGGGTCGCCGAAAAGGTCGCCGCGATCCTGCTGGAACAAGACGCTGAGCGCGACCGCACCCGCCAAGTGCCCGCCGAGATCGTCGATCTGTACTCCAACAGCGGTTTGTGGGGCATCAGCGTGCCGAAGGAGTTTGGCGGCGCGCAGGTGTCCTATGCGGTGCTGGCGCAGGTCATCGCGATCATCTCGGCGGCCGATCCGTCCCTGGGGCAAATCCCGCAAAACCATTATTGCCTGCTGGAAGACATTCGCCTGCAAGGCACGCCTGAGCAGCAAGCGCACTTCTTCGAACTGGCGCTGCAAGGTCATCGTTTTGCCAATGCCTTGTCGGAAACCGGCGGCAAGAACGTGCAGGACATTCAGGCGACCATTCGCCGTTACGGCGACGGCCATGTGATCAATGGCCGCAAGGGTTATTGCACCGGTTCGCTCTACGCCCACTGGCTGGCGGTGCTGGCGCTGGACGAAGAGCAGAAGGGCCAGCTGGCCTTCGTCGAGCGCGGCACCAAAGGGCTGGTGATCATTGACGACTGGGACAGCATCGGTCAGCGCACCACCTCCAGCGGTACGGTGCTGGCCGAAGATCTGCACGTCTCGGCGTTTAATCTGTTCCCGACGTATCGCTCTTATGAAACACCCACCCTGGCGGGCCCGTTCGCGCAGTTGACCACCGCCGCCATCGATGCCGGCATCGCCCGCGCGGCCCTGCGTGACACCATCGCATTCGTCCAGCAGTTCGCTCGCCCGTGGATCGACGCCGGAGTGGAAAAGGCCAGTGAAGATCCGCTGACCATCATTCAGGTCGGCGGCCTGGAGATTCGTCTGGAAGCGGCCGAAGCCTTGCTGGAACGCGCCGGTTGGGCGCTGGATGCCGCACGTTCGGCACCTGACGAAGACAACGTTGCACAAGCCTCATTGGCCGTCGCCAAAGCCAAAGTACTGACCACCGAAATCGCCATCGAAGCCAGCAACAAGCTCTTCGAACTCGGCGGCACCCGCTCGACCCTGAGGAAACACAACTTCGACCGCCACTGGCGCAACGCCCGGGTCCATACCCTGCATGATCCGGTGCGCTGGAAGTATCACGTGGTCGGCAACTGGCTGCTCAATGGCGTCAAACCCCCGCGCCACGACTGGTCGTGACCATGGCCGAGTGGCTGAAAAATATCTATTGGGCCGACATCGCCCAGGCCTGCCTCGACACCCTGAGCATGCTCGGCGCCGCCCTAGGTTTTACCGTGCTGCTGGGCCTGCCGCTGGGCGTGGTGTTGTTTCTCACCGGCAAGCGCCAATTGCATGAAGCGGTCGGTGTTTATCGGGTGCTGTCGGTGATCGTGAACATGTTGCGCTCGCTGCCGTTCATCATTTTGCTGATCGTGCTGATTCCCCTGACCACTTTGTTGGTCGGCACTTCACTTGGCGTGCCGGGGACGATCCCGCCGCTGGTGGTGGGTTGCACGCCGTTCTTCGCGCGGCTGGTGGAAACCGCCTTGCGCGAAGTCGATCGCGGGGTCGTGGAAGCGACTCAGGCGATGGGCGCCAACACGTGGCAGATCATCCGCCACACCTTGTTGCCCGAAGCACGGGGAGGGTTGCTGGCCGCGGTCACGGTGACCGCGATTGTGCTGGTGGATTACACGGCGATGGCCGGGGTGATTGGTGGCGGTGGCCTTGGTGACCTGGCGATCCGCTATGGCTACCAGCGTTTTCAGACCGACGTAATGGTGGTCACCGTGGTGCTTCTGCTGATCCTGGTCCAGGCCCTGCAAATGACCGGCGACCGATTGGTGGCGCGCTACAGCCGACGATAAAAACTCGATTCAACCCTTAAAAATCGGCCCAACGTCCACCCCACGATGGCCACTCAATCTGCCTAGGAGCACACCATGAAAAAGACCCTGGCCATTCTGGCTGCCGTCCTGTCGTTCAACGCTCACGCCAACGAAAAACTCATCGTCGGTGCCACTCCGGTGCCGCACGCGGAAATCCTCGAATTCGTCAAACCGACCCTGGCCAAGGAAGGCGTGGACCTGGACATCAAGGTCTTCACCGACTTCATCCAGCCCAACCAGCAACTGGCGTTGAAGAACCTCGACGCCAACTATTACCAGTACCGGCCATTTCTTGATGACTTCAACAAAACCCGCCATACCGATCTGGTGCCGGTGGTCGGCGTGCACATTGAACCGTTTGGCGCTTACTCGACCAAAATCAAAAACATCGCCGAGCTGAAGGATGGCGCCACGGTGTCGATTCCCAATGACCCGGTGAACACCGGTCGAGCACTGGTGCTGTTGCACGAAGCCGGCCTGATCAAGCTCAAGGACCCGAGCAACACCCTGGCTACTCAGCGCGACATCATCGAAAACCCCAAGCACCTGAAAATCCGTGAACTGGAAGGTGCATTGCTGGCGCGGTCGGTGAGTCAGGTGGACCTGGCGTTTGTCTTCGCCAACTACGCACTGGAAGCGGGGATTGATACCAATAGCGCGCTGATCGTCGAGAAGGGCAAGAGTTTGTACATCGAGTTTCTGGTCGCGCGCCCGGACAACATCAATGATCCAGGCTTGCAGAAACTGGCCAAGGCGCTGAATTCCGATGAGGTTCGGCAGTTCATTTTGACCCGCTACAAAGGGCAGATTGCGCCGGGATTCTGAATCTTCGTTGACTGGCGGGACGCCATCGCGAGCAAGCTCGCTCCCACAGGGATCTCAATTGGCTGCAAAACTTGCATCCGACTCCGATCAAATGTGGGAGCGAGCCTGCTCGCGATGGCCGCGCCGCTATTTTGGACCAGCCGTCGACTCCAGCAGCTGCGCCCCCGGCCCGCGTTCCCCCAGCACATCGCCAAAGTTGCGCAACGGACACGCCTCCATCGACAGACACCCACAGCCAATGCAGCCATTGAGCTTGTCCCGCAGCAAGGTCAGCTGATTGATCCGCTCATCCAGATCCCGACTCCACTGCGCCGACAACACCTTCCAGTCCGCCGCCGTCGGCGCCCGATTGTCCGGCAGCGATTTCAATGCCTCGCCAATCTCCGCCAACGGAATCCCCAATCGTTGAGCCACTTTGATCAACGCCACTCGCCGCAACACTTCCCGGGGATAACGCCGCTGGTTGCCCTGGTTGCGATTACTTTTGATCAACCCCTTGGATTCGTAAAAGTGCAATGCGGTGACCGCGACGCCGCTGCGCGCAGCCACTTGGCCGACGGTGAGTTCTTTATGCAGATTTTCCGAGGTGATCATTTAAAAAATGCCCCTTGACCTCAAGTTAACTCGAGGTTTTACCCTGCAAGCCTTCGGATCGCAAGATCCGGCTTACAGGTCAGTGGGGACTCTTCATGCAACTGTCAGAGAAAAATCGCAGCTTCACCCAATTGATTGAATTCGAGATTGAACCCCATCAACAGCCCGCACTGGTGTCGGCGCTGTCGAAGCAGACCGAACGTCTGGCCCAGGACTTCACAGGTTTTTTGAGTGCCAGCATCCAGGCCAGCGCCGATGGCCGGCGAGTGCTCAACTACCTGCAATGGCAAACACGCGAAGCGGGAGAAGCCGCGTTTCAAAGCTTTGAAAGCGGGGAGCAGGATTTCTGGCAACTGATCCGCGCCCACCAGGCGAAAACCGTGACCTTCGGCTCGTTCCAGGTGCTGCACAGCCTGGAACGCAGCCACGACAACGCGCTGCACTGCAATCTGGTGGGTTAGATCGACAGCTGCATGACACGCTCGCCCTGAAGGTTTTCCGTGGGCCGGCGTTTGTTCACCGCCAGTTCGCCAATCTTGATCAGTCGCGTGCGCGTTACGTTGCGGCTCAACCCCAGTAAGGCTGCAGTGTGCACCTGGTTGTAATGGCTGAAGCGATAAGCGGCTCGCAGCAACGCGTCTTCGACTTTCTCGTGCAGCGCCCCGGCCTGCTCTTCGAAAAGTTTTTGAAAGGCCCGATCGAGCAGGGCCTCCGGTGAATCGTCGACGGTGCTGTGGTAATCGTCCTGACGCTCGATGCGCATGTTCGACAGGCGCAAATCGTCGCGTTCGATCACGCCGTTTCGGCAGATCAGCAGGGTGTGGTGAATGACGTTTTCCAGTTCACGGATGTTGCCCGGCCAGCTGTAGCTGCGCAGTTTCAGTTCGGCCTCTTTGCTGATGGTGATGGTGCCGTAGCCGAGGCGCTGGCTGTAGGCTTCGACGAAGTGTCGGGTCAGCGGCAGGATGTCGCCGGGGCGGTCGCGCAGCGGGCTCAACTCTAGGCTGACCACGTCGAGGCGGTAGTACAAATCCTCGCGGAAATGCCCGGCGTTGATGGCTTTCTCCAATTGCACATTGGTTGCGGCCAGCACGCGCACGTTGATGGGAATGCTCTTGCGCGAACCCAGTCGCACCACTTCGCGCTCCTGCAACACCCGCAACAACTTGACCTGAATCGCCATCGGTAAATCGCCGATTTCGTCGAGGAACAACGTACCGCCGTCGGCCTCTTCGAACCATCCGGCCTTGGCGCTCAACGCACCGGTGAAGGCACCTTTTTCATGGCCGAACAATTCGGCTTCCACCAGGGATTCGGAGAACGCGCCGCAATTCACTGCCACAAAAGGCCGGTTACGGCGGGCGCTGAGGTTGTGGATATGTCGCGCCACCAGCTCCTTGCCGGTGCCGGTTTCGCCGATGATCAGCACGCTGGCTTCACTCGGTGCGACTTGTTGAATGTGGGCGAGCAAGGCCTGGGATTTAGGGTCTTCGAACACCTGCGCCGTGGCGCGGATCGAGGTGGCCAGAGCGGGCGAGGGCGGTAAGGTCAGCAGTTGCATGGGCAGGCTCCATGAATAGAAGGCTATGAATAGAAAGTCGGAATCGGCAGGGACTGGTTGAGCGCCCAGTCACCGAGTTCATGGAGTTTGTAATCCACCGGGTCGTGCAGAGTTTGCGTACGCAGGTTGCGCCAGTGGCGGTCCAGTCGCAGTGAGGCATGAGTTGAACGGGCGCCGGTCACTTCGAACAATCGGCTACAGAGCTCCAGACCGTTGCGGGTGGCAGCGACCTTGGCCGTGGCGATGGCGTTAGCCAGGTGCCCGCGTTCTTCGGCGCTGAGGTTCGGGCCTTTGGCCCAGGCCTTGTCGAGCAACCCGGCAGCGCGCTCCACCAGCAGTCGAACACTTTCGAGGGCGACCCAGAATTCGCCGTAGTGGCCGAGTACATAAGGATCCTGACGCACATCCTGAGCACTGGATTTGTGCCACGGACGGGTCTCGGTGAGGGTGTATTGCCGCGCCTCTTCGAAGGCACCTTCGGCGATGCCGAGGAACATGTGGGTGAAGGTCAGCTGGGCAATCAACGGCCGCAGGCAGGCGAATGGCGTACTCAGCGGGCCCGGATCGAGCAGCAGTTCCGATTCTTCGACCCGCACCCGTTCGAATGTCGCGCTGCCGCTGTCGGTCTGGCGCTGGCCCATGTTGTTCCAGTCGTTGTGCAAGGTGATGCCGCTGCGACCGCTGGGAATCGCCGCGATCAACAGCTTGCCGCCGGCGCTTTCATCCACCGCCGAGGCGATCAGCATTTCCGAATCGCTGGCGCCAGAGCAGAAGCTTTTCTTGCCGGAAAACTCACGCCAGCCACCGAGGTTTTTCACCACGGTGCGGGTGTCCAGCGGATTGAGGGCGTTGCCCCAGAACCAGTTCTTGCGCGCGGTCTGTTCGAACCACGGCTGCCACTGCTCGGGCCGGGCGAACAGGCGCACGGTGGCGAGCATCAGGTGATGGAAGCCGAAGACATGGGCAATCGAACTGTCGACCTTGGCGAATTCACGCACGATGGTCAGGGTGTCACTCCAGCTGGCACCGTGGCCGCCGTATTGGGTGGGAATGCTTAACGCGAGCAGACCGCTGTGGCGCAAGGCATCACGTTCGGCTTTGGGCGTACCGCCACGTTCATCGCGCTCGACAGCGGTCAGGGCAAACTCGGCGGCCAATCGACGGGCGGTCTGCAAGGGGGATATCAGGGCGCTTTGCGGTTTGGCAGTCACACGGGGTTCCTCATAAAAATCGACGCAATCCCCCTGTGGGAGTGAGCCTGCTCGCGATGGCGCCATAACAGTCGAAATAAATGTCGATTGGACGGACGCCATCGCGAGCAGGCTCGCTCCCACAGGGTTTCTGGGTCAGGCCGTGGCTTTGGTCGGGAGCACATCATTGGCAATCATTTCGCCAAACGGCCCGGTGAGATTAGTGACGCCGCGCCCCGCAAGGCTGGCATACGGCTCAGGCAACAACGGGAACACCAACTCGGCAAAGCGATAAGCCTCTTCGAGGTGCGGATAGCCAGAGAAGATGAAACTCTCGATCCCCAGGTCCGCGTACTCCTTGATTCGCGCCGCCACTTGCTGCGGATCGCCCACCAACGCCGTCCCGGCGCCGCCACGCACCAGACCGACGCCGGCCCACAGGTTGGGGGAGATTTCCAGGTTGTCACGACGCCCGTCATGCAACGCGGCCATGCGCCGCTGACCTTCGGAATCGAAACGCGAGAATGACTTTTGCGCGGCCGTGATGGTCTCGTCGCTGATGTGCTCGATGAGTTTATCCGCGGCTTTCCAGGCTTCTTCGGCGGTCTCGCGAACGATCACGTGCAAGCGAATCCCGAACTTCACCGTGCGACCGTTTCGCGCAGCACGTTCACGCACATCGGCCAGTTTTTCGGCCACGGCGGCCGGTGGTTCGCCCCAGGTCAGGTAGACATCAACCTGCTCGGCGGCCAGTTCATGGGCTGCCTCGGAAGAGCCGCCGAAGTACAGCGGTGGATACGGTTTTTGCACCGGCGGATACAGCGCCTTGGCGTTCTGCACTTGCAGGTGTTTGCCTTCGAAATCCACCGATTCGCCTTGCAGCACCCGGCGCCAGATTTTCAGGAATTCGTCGGTCACTTCGTAGCGTTCGCTGTGATCGAGGAAGATGCCGTCGCCACGGTTTTCATCCGGGTCACCGCCGGTGACCACGTTGATCAGCAAGCGGCCATTGGACAGTCGATCCAGTGTTGCGGCCATGCGCGCCGAGACCGTCGGCGAGATGATCCCCGGCCGAATCGCCACCAGGTAACGCAGGCGTTCGGTCAGCGGCACCAGCGCCGAAGCAATCACCCACGAATCCTCGCAGGAGCGCCCGGTGGGAATCAGTACACCGTGGTAGCCGAGGCTGTCGGCCGCCTGAGCCACTTGTTTCAGGTAGTTGAGTGTCACCGGGCGTGCGCCCTGAGTGGTGCCCAGGTAATGGCCGTCGCCGTGAGTCGGCAGAAACCAGAAAACATCCATGAAGAAATCCTTAAGCGATTTTCAGCAGATTTTTGGGGTGCACGCCAAACAACGGCGCCGCGCGTTCTGCAGCAAGGCGTATGCGGGCCTTCAAGGGCTCACTGGTTATTTGGTAATTGGAGAAATCGGCTTCAGTGGCATAGACGCCAATCGGCAAGGTCAATGCCTGGAAGAAACTGAACAGCGGCCGCAACTGGTGATCGAGCACCAGTGCATGGCGTTCGCTGCCTCCGGTGGCGGCCAGCAATACCGGCGTGTCGATCAGCGCGTTGAGGTCGATCAGGTCGAACAGATGCTTGAGCAGTCCAGGGTAGGAACCGCGATAAACCGGCGCGGCGACGATCAGCAGGTCGGCGTTCTCGATCGCTTGCAGCTCGGCTTCGATCTCGGCGCTCAACTCCTGACGGGACAGCGCGGCACCCAACGGTCGGGCGATGTCACCCAGTTCAATCAGTTTGCTTTCAATCGGCAATTGCTCGGCCAGTTGCGCCAACAGCGCCTGGGTCAGCACCAACGTACGGGACGGACGCCAGGTACCGCCGGAGAGGGCAACGACTTTCAATGGACGCGACATGATCAGTTCCTTTTTAAACAGTTGCTCAGGGAGCAGTGAGTAGTCACTGACAGAGAGCAAGAGCTGTACCAATCCCTCGGAGCCCAGATTTACGGGGCTTTCAGCGCGTTGGCCGGTAGACACTGTACGAATGGCAGAGCTGTTTGTTGAATGACTGTTGCTTGGCAAACAGTTGCTTGGGCAACAGTGCGTGCAGCGATGACAGTTGTTATAAAGGCTCAGTGTTATTCCGTAAAAGACCGTAAATTAATATTTATAGATCGTTTAGAGATATAAGACGCTCTAACTGAGCGGTATTAGGCAAAGTCGATAGCCACTATCGAGAGCGTTGATTTCTGCTGATCGGATGCCCGGCGTAGCCTGTGTTCATTGCCCGAACCCAGATACACCAGGACGCTCACCATGAAACCTCTAATCGCTACTTTCTTGCTGCTTGCGGTCTCCGTGCTCGCCGGATGTGCCAGCCATGTTTCCCCGGAACTACGGCCGTACACCGCGGAAGAAACCAGAGAATTGGCACTTGAGGCGTTGAATCGTCGCGGACTGTCTTTCGACGAATACCACGCGAAAAAAGCCGAATTGCTCGGCCAGCCGCAAAAGTCGTTCAGTTTCGACAAACAAGGCGAGATGAACGCCGAACGTGCTGTACAGCTTCATGGTCGTCCTAGCTGATCGAAAACTGTACCGCTCGAAGTTTCACGTAACTGTCCATGGGTTTCCCTGAAGTCCTGCGATAGGGTCAACACCTGACTGACCCCAATGGACTGCCACCCATGACGCTCTCGCTCGATTTGCTGCTGGGCTTTGCCCTGTTTGCGCTTGTCACCTCGATTACTCCCGGCCCCAACAACACAATGCTGCTGGCATCGGGCGTGAACTTCGGCTTTAACCGCACCATCCCCCACATGCTTGGCATCACCTGCGGCTTCTTCGTACTCGTCGTGGCGGTAGGTTTCGGCTTGGGCGCCGTGTTTCAAACCTATCCTTTGCTCTACAGCGTGCTGCGTTACGTCGGCGCGGCGTATTTGTTGTATCTGGCGTGGAAAATCGCCCGTTCGGGACCGGTTTCCGAGAGTGAAAAGGGCGAGAGCAAGCCGATCAGCTATTTGGGCGCCGCAGCGTTCCAGTGGGTCAATCCCAAAGCCTGGATCATGGCCATCGGTGCCATCAGCACCTACACGCCAATGCAGGGTTATTTCACCAACGTGATCGTGATTGCGGCCGTGTTCGCCTTGATCAACCTGCCGAGCGTCAGTGTCTGGGCAGGCTGCGGCACGTTGTTGCGCAACGTGTTGAAGGATCGCCGCTGGTTGCGGCTGTTCAACTGGGGCATGGCCTTGCTGCTGGTGGCTTCGCTGTATCCGTTGTTGCTCGAAAGCTTTAGCTGACGCATTGCTTCAACCGGTTGCCCGATGCCTGTTAAGCTCGACTTCAGGAGCGTTCCTACGCACTTTTAAATGAAGTTGTTCTTCTTTAACGGCCTCCGATCAGGTATTTCTAACGCTCTGAATGATCGGCGCAGCTCACGAGGCTGCGCTTTGACGTTTCAGTGACGAGCCTCCTGATCCCGGAACATGCTCTGCGAGTCTTCTATGAATAAACGTCCTCTGTATTTCGACTACGCCGCCACCACGCCGGTGGATGAGCGAGTCATCAAGGTCATGGTCGAGTGTCTGGGTTTTACCGGCAACTTCGGCAATCCGGCGTCCAGCTCCCATGCGTTCGGTCAACAGGCCCGGCAAACGGTTGAGCAGGCGCGGCGTCAGGTCGCCGAACTGGTCGGCGCCCAGGCGGACCAGATCGTCTGGACCTCCGGCGCCACCGAATCGAACAACCTTGCCCTCAAGGGCGTGGCCCAGGCCCGTGGCGTTTCTGGCGGCCACATCATCACCAGCCAGATCGAACACAAAGCGATTCTCGACACGGCGAAGCAGTTGCAGGACGCCGGTGTTGCGGTGACCTATCTGGTGCCTGACGCCGAGGGTTTGATTACCCCGCAAGCGGTCAGCGAAGCGATGCGCGAAGACACCTTTCTGGTGTCGCTGATGCTGGTCAACAACGAGCTGGGCACCGTCAACGACATCTTGGCCATCGGCGAAGTCGTGCGTGCTCGCGATGCGTTGTTCCATGTCGACGCGGCTCAAGGTGCAGGCAAAGTGGTGATCGACCTGGCCCGGTTGCCAGTGGATCTGATGTCATTTTCCGCCCACAAGATTTACGGCCCAAAAGGCATCGGCGCGCTGTACGTCGGGCCGCGCGCGCAGCAGCGTTTGCAGGCGCAGATTCACGGCGGTGGTCACGAGGGCGGTTTGCGTTCCGGCACCTTGGCAACTCACCAAATCGCTGCCATGGGTGTGGCGTTCTCGTTGGCGGCCGCCTCGTTCGATGAAGAGAAAGCCACGATCGAGCGGTTGCGCGAGCGCTTGCTCGAACAGCTGCTGAGTATTCCCGGCGTTCGCCTCAATGGCAGTCCGACCCAGCGCATCCCCCATACCCTGAGCCTGACCTTCAATGAAGGCGAGTTCAACTCCGCGGCGTTGAGCACCTCGATCGCGTTTTCCGCGACCTCGGCCTGCAACTCCGCCAGCAATGCGCCCTCCCATGTGCTGCTGGCCCTGGGGCATGACGCCCGCTCGGCGAGTCGCACCATTCGCTTGAGTCTCGGCCGGTTCACCACCGAGCAAGACATCGACCAAGCGGTACACCTGATTAAAGCGGCCTGCGCCAGTGCTCCGGCATTCTGGCAATAAGGTCTGAAAGTGTCGGCGTTGATCGGCACTCAACAATAATGATGAAGTGATTAGCAGGAGACATGATGAGTACGCAGCCTTCGATCAATGGATTGGTGCCTCAACGCCTGGCGCAAACCCGCGAACTGATGAGCCGGGAGGGTATTCATGCTCTGCTGGTGCCGTCGGCCGACCCACATCTTTCGGAATACCTGCCGGGTTACTGGCAAGGGCGGCAATGGTTGTCGGGCTTCCATGGCTCGGTCGGCACGCTGATCGTTACGCCGGACTTTGCCGGCGTCTGGGCCGACAGCCGTTATTGGGAACAAGCGACCAAGGAACTCAAAGGCAGCGGCATCGAACTGGTCAAGCTGCAACCGGGTCAGCCCGGCCCGCTGGACTGGCTGGCCGAGCAAACGCCTGAAGGCGGCGTCGTCGCGGTAGATGGCGCGGTAATGGCCGTGGCTTCGGCGCGTACTCTGGGTGGTAAGCTCGAAGAACGCGGCGCACGTCTGCGCACTGACATCGATGTGTTGAGCGAAGTCTGGAGCGACCGTCCGACGCTGCCGAATGAACCGATCTATCAACACCTGCCGCCTCAGGCGACAGTCAGCCGCGGCGAGAAACTGACCAAGCTGCGTGAGGTTTTGAAAGATCGCGGTGCCGACTGGCACTTCATCGCCACCCTCGATGACATCGCCTGGCTGTTCAACCTGCGTGGCGGCGACGTGTCGTTTAACCCGGTGTTTGTTTCTTTCGCGTTGATCAGCCAAGAGCAGGCGACTCTGTTCGTGGCGCTGAGCAAGGTCGATGCCGAACTGCGCGCAGTCCTCGAACAGGACGGCGTGACCCTGCGCGATTACAGCGAAGTGGCCGCCGCCTTGCGCGCCGTACCGAGCGGGGCGAGCCTGCAAGTCGATCCGGCGCGCGTCACCGCTGGCTTGCTGGAAAACCTGGATAGCGGTGTGAAGCTGGTCGAAGGCCTGAACCCGACGACGTTGGCCAAATCGCAGAAAAGCCTGGCCGATGCCGAACACATTCGTCAGGCCATGGAGCAGGACGGCGCGGCGCTGTGCGAATTCTTCACCTGGCTGGACACTGCGTTGGGCCGTGAACGCATCACCGAACTGACCATCGACGAACACCTGACGGCCGCGCGTACTCGACGTCCGGGTTATGTTTCGCTGAGTTTCAACACCATTGCCGCGTTCAACGCCAACGGCGCGATGCCGCACTACCACGCCACCGAAGAAGAACACGCGGTGATCGAAGGCGACGGTCTGTTGTTGATCGACTCTGGCGGCCAGTACCTGGGCGGCACCACTGACATCACGCGGATGGTGCCGGTCGGTACGCCGACCGCTGAGCAGAAGCGCGATTGCACGCGAGTGCTCAAAGGCGTGATTGCGTTGTCCCGTGCGCAATTCCCTCGTGGCATTCTTTCGCCGTTGCTCGATTCGATTGCCCGCGCGCCGATCTGGGCTGAAAGCGTTGACTACGGTCACGGCACCGGTCACGGCGTCGGCTACTTCCTCAACGTGCACGAAGGTCCGCAGGTCATCGCCTATCAGGCCGCTGCTGCACCGCAAACCGCGATGCAGCCGGGCATGATCACGTCCATCGAACCGGGCACTTACCGTCCAGGCCGCTGGGGTGTGCGGATCGAGAACCTGGTGTTGAACCGTGAGGCGGGCAAAAGCGAATTCGGTGAATTCCTGAAGTTCGAAACCCTGACCTTGTGCCCGATCGACACTCGCTGCCTGGAGCCATCGCTGCTGACCGATGACGAAAAGCAGTGGTTCAACGCCTACCACGCCGAGGTGCGCCAGCGCTTGAGCCCATTGCTCGACGGCGCAGCCCTTGAGTGGTTGAACACTCGGACTGCGGCTATTTGATCGGTTGGAGTTCAGGCGCTTCTTCGAGCGCCTGGCTCATGTAGTCGACAAAGGCTTTGACCCTGGCGGATTGGCGACGATTCGCCGGGGACACGGCATGAATTGGCAGCGACTGCGCGCTGTATTCCAGCAGAATCGCGGTCACACGTCCCGCCTTCAAGTCCTCGCTGAACAGCCAAACCGGCGACAGTGCAATCCCCAATCCCCCCAAAACCATCTCGCGAATCGCCTCGGAGTTGTTACTTTGTGCGTTGCCCTTGATTCGCACTTCGTGACGTTGTTCCTCTTTCTCGTAAACCCATAGGTTCTGACTGTTCAGCAGGTTGAACTGCAGGCAGTTGTGCTCGCTCAGTTCTTGCGGTGTTTGCGGGTGGCCGTGTTGCGCAAGGTAGTCGGGCGCTGCGACGGTCACTCGGTGGGTGGTGCCGATGCGGCGGGCAATCAATCCGCTGTCGTTCAACTCGCCGATCCTGAACGTGACGTCCAGTCCTTCACTGACCAGGTCCTGATTTTGATCGCTCAGTTGCAGATCAATTTGCACCTGGGGATATTTTTCGAGGAAAGCCGGCAGTCGCGGAGCAATCTGCAAGCGCCCGAAACTCACGGAAGATCCGATTTTCAGGTTTCCGGCAACAGCTTCGCGGCCGGAGTGAAAACTGTGTTCTGCGGAGTCTACGGCTGCCAGAATTTGTCGACATTCGCTGTAGTACCGCTGACCTTCGTCGGTCAGGGACAGTTGTCGGGTGCTGCGGGAAATCAGCTTTCCACCCAGCTCAGTTTCCAGTGCTCGCAGCACTTTGCTGATGGTCGGCTGGCTGGTCTGCAATTCCCGGGCGACGGCAGAAAAGCTGCCGCGTTCGACAACGCGGACGAAGATCGCCATTGCATTGAGTTTGTCCACGGGGTTTCTCGTTGATGCCAAATGGGCATGGTCACTATAGCTATATAGCGTCTTATCGGCATGAGTGAGTGGGAGGAAGATGAATCCCACAGCCACCTCTGACGGGAAATTGCGAAATGACTGACTCACTTGAAATGCGCGCTCTGATTGTTGATTCGGCCAATGGGGCTTTACGCTTGGCTTCCATTCAACGCCCCGTGCCTGGTGCGGGTCAGGTATTGGTCAGGATCAAGGCCAGTGGAGTGAACCCTCTGGATGGAAAGATTCGGTCGGGTCAGGCTGCTCATGCACGTCAACCGTTGCCGGCGGTGTTGGGGATGGATCTGGCGGGAACAGTGGCGGCATTGGGGGAGGGCGTCAGTGGATGGCTGCCGGGTGATGAGGTCTATGCGATGGCCACCGGCATTGGCGGTGCGCAGGGTTCACTGGCTGAATACGCCGCCGTCGATGCTCGGCTGCTGGCGCACAAGCCAGGCAATCTGAGCATGCGCGAGGCGGCTGGGTTGCCGTTGGTACTGATCACTGCGTGGGAAGGATTGGTGGATCGGGCGCGGGTTCGGGCGGGGCAGAAAGTGCTGATTCACGGTGGTGCGGGTGGTGTCGGGCATGTGGCGGTGCAAATTGCCCGGGCTTTCGGTGCCGACGTGTTTGCCACCGGGTCGGTCGGGAAGCAGGCGATCATTGAAGGGCTTGGTGCGACGTTTATTGATTACCGTAAATCTTCGGTTGAGGAGTATGTGGCTGAGCACACGGCGGGGGAGGGTTTCGATATTGTCTACGACACGGTGGGTGGTGAGACACTGGACGCTTCATTCAAGGCTGCCCGGGTCTACGAGGGACATGTCGTGAGTTGTCTTGGATGGGGGCAGCACAGTCTTGCGCCGCTCTCGTTTCGTGGGGCGACTTACTCCGGAGTGTTTACCTTGTTGCCGTTGCTGACTGGCAAGGGGCGCGAGCATCACGGGGAGATACTTCGGGAGGCTGCGCAGTTGATCGAGGCGGGTCAGTTGAAACCGTTGCTCGACCCTCGGCAGTTCACGCTGCAAACCGCCGAGGCCGCCCATGAGGTGCTCGATTCGGGAGCTGCGCAGGGGCGGTTGGTTGTCGAGATTTAACTCAGGGCTTCAAGGACGAAGTCCAGGCGATCCTGGCCGAAGAACAGCTGATTATCGACAAACATGCTTGGGGCACCGAATACGCCCCGTTGCACTGCTTTCTCTGTGTTGTCCTTGAGCGTGGCTTTGACTTCCTCGTCGGCGGTCAGGGCCAGCACCGCATTGGGCTCGAAACCGTTCTGTGTCAGTACTGACGCGACGGTTGCGAGGTCATCGAGGCTGCGGCCTTCAACCCACAGTGCGTGAAACAGGCAATCGATGAACGCCAGAAAGCGTTCGGGATGGCGCAATTGCATGCCGGTGACGGCGCGCATCAGCATCAGGGTGTTGATAGGAAAGTGGGGATTGAACTTCAGTGGCACGCCATAGCGCTTGGCATAGCGGTCCAGGTCTTGAAACATGTAGCGGCCCTTGGCAGGGACAGCCGCGGGGGAGGCGTTACCTGTGGCTTTGAAGACGCCGCCCAGCAAGATCGGTATGTAGATCAATTGGCTGTCGGTCTGCTCGCAGATTTTCGGCAGTTGGGTATAGGCCAGGTAGGTGGCGGGGCTGCCGAGGTCGAAATAGAACTCCACGGTTTTGCTCATGGTCGATGCGCTCTGTTTATTATTGTGGGGGAGGGCTTACCAGCGTTCGCTCCAGGGGCGCAGGTCCAGCTCGAAGGTCCATGCGTCACGGGGCTGGCTGTGCAGGTACCAATAGTTCTCGGCAATGTGCTCTGGATTGAGAATGCCGTCCTGATCCTTGGTCGCGTACTTTTCGGGGAAACTCTCGCGGATAAAATCGGTATCGATGGCACCGTCGACTACCACATGCGCGACGTGGATGTTCATCGGCCCCAGTTCACGCGCCATGCTTTGCGCCAGGGCACGAATCCCGTGCTTGGCGCCGGCGAACGCCGCAAATCCTGAGGCTCCACGCAGGCCTGCAGTAGCACCGGTGAACAAGATTGTCCCGCGTTGACGCTTGGCCATGCGCTTGGCCACTTCACGAGCGTTGAGAAATCCTGAGAAGCAGGCCATTTCCCATATCTTGAAATATTTGCGCGCGGTTTCTTCGAGAATGCTGCAAGGCACATTGGCGCCGATGTTGAAGACGAACGCTTCGATTGGGCCAATCTGGCTTTCGATCTGCTCAACCAACGCAATCACGTCCTCTTCCTTGCGTGCATCGCAGGCAAACCCGTGGGCTTCACCGCCATCGGCCTTGATGGCGTCCACCAACGGCTGGAGTTTGTCCGCGCTGCGGCGGGTGACACACGCCACAAATCCCTCCTGCGCAAAGCGTTTTGCAATGGCGCCGCCGGTGGCATCCCCGGCACCAACAACCAGTACGACCTTCTTGTTATTCATGGGTAGTTCCCTTTGCTAAACGATCGTTAACTAAACGAACGTTATGCTACGATTCAGTAAGCGTCAAGGCGATCAATCCTGAGGGCAAGGCAATGCGTTACTCGGCCAATCACAAACTGGAAACCAAAGAGAAGCTACTTGAAAGCAGTGCGGTGTCGGCCAAGAAGTCTGGTTTTTCAACGGTTGGTGTCGACGGTTTGATGAAGGCAATCGGCTTGAGTGGCGGGGCTTTCTACAGTCACTTTTCGTCGAAGGATGAGCTGTTCGCTTCAATCGTCGAGCGTGAGCTGTCTCAAAGCCTGGAGCGTTTAGGGGCGGACCAGAGTCGTGACAAGCTCAAGCGCTGCCTGAAACACTACCTGAGTATGGCCCATGTCGAGCACCCGGAATCCGGTTGTGCATTGCCGGCATTGGGGGCTGAGATTGCACGTTCAGACGTGATGATTCGTCAGCAGGCGGAGAACTGGATTTGTCGGCTTCAGGGGAGTTGGGCGCAAGTTCTGGAAAGCGACAGCCTGGCCTGGGCGATTCTGTCGCAATGTATCGGTGCGTTGGTCATTGCGCGAATGCTGGCCACACCGGACATTCAGCGTGCGGTACTGAAGTCCAGTTACGATGAGATTGGCCGCCAGATTGCAGGTCCACGAACCTGACAAGGCGGCATCAATCTATTTGCAGATGACGATCATGCTGCGGCTGGTATAGCCGGCAGGGTTGAGGCCGAACGGGTAATCGCCTGGTTCTTCCACAGCGTCCCCTGACTTGGCGATGACCTTGTAACCTTTGGGAGCGCACGAGTTGGCAGCGCTGGTGTAGCACTTGTCCCAGGATGACGACAGCCCGGAACAGTTGATATGCAGCCCTTTCTTGCCGTGTTTTACCTGGGTTTTCGATGTCGCCGCGCAGCCCGCAACCGCAAGTACGGCGATCAGTATCAAAATTCGTTTCATTACTGTCCTTATAGCGTCCCCGGATCTTTGCGCCCGGGTCTGGCTGCATTCGCTTTCGCTTGAAGCGTTCTGATGTCCTTATCTGAAAAATCCATGTCTGGCACTGGGTTACGGGTCTAAACATGGCCTAATTGCGCGGCAAATACCAGACCCTCGTCAAATCCTGTCTCAATCTGCAGCGACAGCAGGCTTGGCTGCACTCCCCATCGTCATGGTCGCGCCTATGGAAGCCAGAATGATGCACAGGATGGCCATCCATTGTGACAGTGAGAGGTACTCATGGAGAAACAACAGGCCTGACAGTGCGCCGATCGCAGGTTCAATGCTCATCAACGTGCCGAAGGTCCGGGTCGGGATTCGGGTGAGGGCGACCATCTCCAACGTGTAAGGCACGGCGGTGGACAGAATAGCGACAGCGATGGCCACGGGGATTAGCGAGGGAGTGAGCAGCGCGGCGCCAGCATGGACGATGCCGATTGGGGCTACAAAAAGTGCCGCAATCATCACCCCCAGTGCCGCGGTCTGCACGCCATTGTCGGCGCCGGCCTTTTGGCCGAACAGAATGTACAGCGCCCAGCAGACACCTGCGCCCAATGCATAACCGGCGCCTACCAGATCGATTCCCGCGGTCGTTTCTCCCATAGGTATTAACAGCAGCAAGCCGACGGCTGCCAGGGCGATCCACAAAAAGTCGATCGCGCGACGTGAGGCATAGATGGCTACCGCCAGTGGGCCGGTGAACTCCAGCGCAACCGCGATACCGAGGGGGACGGTTTGCAACGACATATAGAAGAGGAAGTTCATGCCGCCCAATGCCATTCCGTAGACGATGACGGTGCGCAGGGATTTTGCGGTGAGCTTCGCTCGCCAGGGGCGCAGTATCAGCATCATGATCACGCTGGCGAAGATTAGCCGCAGGGTGGTGGTCCCTTGCGCGCCGATAATGGGGAACATGCTTTTAGCCAGGGAGGCTCCCGACTGGATTGATGCCATGGCTATCAATAGCAGGCCAACCGAAAACAGGGTCGAGGCAAGGCTGCGAGGTTGGTCATTCATGGCGTGGCATCGTCCGAAGTAGGAAGCGAGAGTGTTATTGGGCAATATACTGCGCATTCA
>NZ_JBUBVE010000001.1:0-4185000 GCF_054897895.1 Pseudomonas sp. LB3P58 | reverse complement strand
AAAGTAGGTCTTAGTGATCCGGTGGTTCTGTATGGAAGGGCCATCGCTCAACGGATAAAAGGTACTCCGGGGATAACAGGCTGATACCGCCCAAGAGTTCATATCGACGGCGGTGTTTGGCACCTCGATGTCGGCTCATCACATCCTGGGGCTGAAGCCGGTCCCAAGGGTATGGCTGTTCGCCATTTAAAGTGGTACGCGAGCTGGGTTTAGAACGTCGTGAGACAGTTCGGTCCCTATCTGCCGTGGACGTTTGAGATTTGAGAGGGGCTGCTCCTAGTACGAGAGGACCGGAGTGGACGAACCTCTGGTGTTCCGGTTGTCACGCCAGTGGCATTGCCGGGTAGCTATGTTCGGAATAGATAACCGCTGAAAGCATCTAAGCGGGAAACTAGCCTCAAGATGAGATCTCACTGGGACCTTGAGTCCCCTGAAGGGCCGTCGAAGACTACGACGTTGATAGGTTGGGTGTGTAAGCGCTGTGAGGCGTTGAGCTAACCAATACTAATTGCCCGTGAGGCTTGACCATATAACACCCAAGCAATTTGCTGTCCTGAAGAGGCACCAGATTGCGGTGTGTGAAGACGAAACGAACCGAAAGTTCGAGATACTCACCAAACACCAAACTATCGCATACCCATTCGCTGGAGCGTAATCCGCAAGGAGAACGACCTGGCTACCGAATTTCTTGACGACCATAGAGCATTGGAACCACCTGATCCCATCCCGAACTCAGCAGTGAAACGATGCATCGCCGATGGTAGTGTGGGGTTTCCCCATGTGAGAGTAGGTCATCGTCAAGATTAAATTCCGAAACCCCTATCTGCGTATGCAGGTAGGGGTTTTGTTTTGTCCGCAGGAAAGTGCCGTGGCGAAAAAGGGACAGTCCATCGGCTATCCCAGGTTCCAGCAGCATCGTTAGTGAAACTTCGGCAGAACGTATTCAGCGATCTCTTCAATAACCTCGGCAACCGGTCGCTCGCTACGACGCAGATGCAAGCCAACGTGCTGCACACCGGCTTCACGCAAAGCCTGAAGTTCATCAATCAACGCCAGCCTCCCGCAGCTACCGCCAAAACGTACACGTCGCATCGGTGCATGAGGATTGGCCGCCAGATCCAGGTGAACGAAGCTGATGTAGGGTTTGTCGCCACCGACCTCCCGCCACAGTCCCACTCGGCGCCGATGCTCATCCGGAGTGCCGGGGTAGGCGAGCCAGCCGTCCATGTGTTGGCCGATCCACGCCGGGGATTGCTGACCAAGACCTGCGACCAACAATGGCACTGGCTGATCTCGCTCCGGTAACAGGCGAGCACCTTCCGGCAAGCGGCCTTCACCTTGGCTGCGCAACAACTCGACCGTATCGCGAAAGATCTCTCCCCGCTGATCGTAGTCCACACCAAATAACGGATACTCCATAGGTCGGTCACCACTGGCCACACCCAGTAGCAGACGTCCATCACTCAGTTCATCAACACTATTGGCTGCCTTGAGCGTTAACCAAGGTTGACGTAGCGGTAATACAACCGCCGCCGTACCCAGCATGATGTTGTCGGTGATCCCTGCCAGGTAGCCAAGGTAGGAAAAGGTTTCAAACACCTGTGCCGCATCACCAAAATCGGGATCATAAACCGGCACATCGCGGACCCACAGAGCGCGGAAACCCGCTTTGTCGGCGAGGCGCGCCATAGCGGCGTGCTGCTTCAGGTCCGGAACACCAAAAGGCCTGTCTTCGGCAATCCTCAGCCGCTGGCCATCGCTAGACCAATCGTTATCCAACGGCAGTTCCAGCCCAATGGAAAATCCATTGGAGCCCAGTAATCGTTGAAATCGTGGATGCATGAAAAGACTCCAAAAAAACATAACGGAATGACATGCACCCAGTATCTATAGGCCCTCCTTCAAGAAAAATGCATGAATGGGAATATCAATCTTGAGCAAAACGCACGAGTCATAAAAAAACCGACCGTCGTTTTGGCCCTCAAGGACAACCGTTAGAGGAAATCGCACTAAAGTGACCGCACGGTTTTTGGTATGGTGCAGCTCGTTTTTTAACGGACTGATTTCAAGCCTACGGATCGGGCTCCTTTTACAGTCAAAGAGCTGCTGCAGAAATGCCCCAACCGATACCGATCAAAGACCACGAAAAAGAGACGCGCCTGGTCAACAAAAGACTGATGGCTTGCGCCCTGTTCGTTGTTGCCATTACCTGCGCGCTGGTCGTGCGCATGTATGTCCTGCAGGTGGTCGAATTTGACTATCACTCGACGATCTCTGAAAACAACCGCGTCCATGTCCTGCCAATCACCCCCACCCGCGGATTGATCTATGACCGCAACGGCGTGGTTCTGGCGGACAACCGTCCCAGCTTCAACCTAACCATCACCCGTGAACGCGCCTCCGATGTCAAAGAGGAACTGGATGAGGTAGTCAACCTCCTGCACTTGCCGACCGAAGACCGCGCGCTGTTCGACAAGGCAATGAAGCAAGCTCGACATCCATTCGTGCCGGTCACCTTGTTCTACGAGCTCAGCGAAGAACAAATCGCCGTGTTGGCGGTCAACGAATTCCGTCTGCCGGGGATCGACGTAGAGCCACAATTCGTTCGCCACTACCCGATGGGTGCGCACTTTGCGCATTCGATCGGCTACGTCGGCCGCATCAACGAGAAAGAGTCCAAAGCCCTGGACACGGTGGAATACCGTGGCACTCAATCCATCGGCAAGACCGGCATCGAAAAATTCTACGAGTCGCAGTTGCACGGCCAGGTAGGTTACGAAGAAGTCGAAACCAACGCTCAGGGCCGGGTGCTGCGAGTGCTCAAGCACACCGATCCGATCCCGGGCAAAAACATCGTACTGAGCCTCGACGTCAAACTTCAGGAAGCCGCCGAGGAAGCCTTGGGTGATCGTCGCGGTTCGGTGGTCGCTCTCGATCCGTCGACCGGCGAAGTACTCGCGATGGTCAGCAAGCCGAGTTTCGACCCGAACCTGTTCGTCACCGGAATCAGCTTCAAGGAATACGCGGCGCTGCACGACTCCATCGACCGGCCGCTGTTCAACCGCGTACTGCGCGGCCTCTACGCACCGGGTTCGACCATCAAACCGGAAGTGGCCATTGCCGGCCTCGACGCCGGCGTCGTTACCCCGCAGACCCGCGTCTTCGACCCCGGTTATTACCAACTCCCGGACTTCGATCACAAATACCGTAACTGGAACCACAGCGGCGATGGCTGGGTGGACATGGACGCGGCGATCATGCGCTCCAACGACACCTACTTCTACGACCTGGCCCACAAGCTGGGTATCGATCGCCTGCATGACTACATGGCCATGTTCGGCCTCGGCGAGAAAGTCTCGCTGGACATGTTCGAAGAGTCTGCCGGTTTAATGCCATCGCAAGCCTGGAAGCGTGCCACGCGCCGTCAGGCATGGTTCCCGGGTGAGACCGTGATCCTCGGCATCGGTCAGGGCTACATGCAGGTCACGCCCCTGCAGCTGGCACAGGCCACGGCATTGATCGCCAACAAAGGTGTCTGGAACCGGCCGCACTTGGCCAAGACCGTGGACGGTGTGGCGCCAGTGGATGAGCATCCAATACCAAACATCCTGTTGAAAGACCCGCGTGACTGGGAGCAGGTCAACCATGGCATGCAAATGGTCATGCACGACGCTCGCGGGATTGCCCGAGCGGCAGCGCTGGGCGCTCAGTACCGTATCGCCGGCAAGAGTGGTACCGCGCAAGTGGTGGCGATCAAGCAGGGCGAACGTTACAACCGGGCGAAAACCCTGGAGCGTAACCGCGACAACGCCTTGTTCGTCGGTTTCGCCCCGGCCGAACATCCGAAGATTGTCATCTCGGTGATGATCGAAAACGGCGAGGCCGGCGGTCGCGTCGCAGGTCCTGTGGTGCGGCAGATCATGGACGCCTGGCTACTCGATCAGGACGGTCACTTGAAGCCGCAATACGCCACGCCTAGCAAAGCACCGGGTGATCCTCACGTTTAAGCGATCAACGCTTCACAGCACCGGCTCACGAATACTGAGCATGTGCTGGAAGCTTTCGAGGAATACGGTTTCGGCCTGACTCATCTTCTGCTCGCGATTCCACAGCAGCTGGATATCGAAATCCACCACCCCATCTTCCGGCGGCAAACGCCAGAGCAAACCTTGCTCGACATCCCTTCGCACCAGGTGCGTCGGCAGGCAGCCAATGCCGAACCCTGAACAGATCAAGCGATAAATCTCTTCGAAACTCGTCGATGAAGCGACGATCTTGCCGGTAAAGCCTTGTTGGTCGCGGAACAATGTCAGGGGCGAAAGATTGCCCCCGAGTTGGTCACTGGTGAAGCTGACAAAGTTCTCCGCCGCGAGCTGTTCCAGGGTCAGATTCTCTTGCCCGAACAGTCGATGACGCTGCCCACAAAAGTACGCATAAGTCTCACGAAACAGTACTCGCTGCTCCAGCCGCGGCTGCGGTAAACGGCACAGGCCGACGCCAATGGTCGCTGTCTTTTGCAGCAGTGAACTGATGATGTTCGAGCTGCCCATCACCTCGACTTCAAACTCGATTTTCGGATGGGTTTCGTGGAAATCGGCGAGGAACTCGTCGTAATGTCGTGCTTGCACGCCGCTGACGGTAAGGATGCGAATCTTGCCGACCACGTCGTCGTTACGACTTTCTACCACCGTGCCCAGACGCGAAATATCGCCGTAAATATCCGCCGCAATACGCAGGACTTCCTCCCCGGTTTCCGTCAGGTCAAACCGTCGCCCACTGCGGGCAATCAACACACATTCCAGCTGTTCCTCCAGCCGTTTCAGTGCCTGGCTGACGGCTGACTGCGTGATGTGCAATCGCGCGGCGGCCCGGCTCATGCTGCCTTCCTGGCCGATCACCAAATAGGTGCGCAACAGGTTCCAGTCGAGGCGGTCATTCAGAAAGCGGCGACCGACCCAAGGGTTAGAAGTGGAGGGCATAAAACTCCTGGTAGTAGCAAGGCTAATAGTAAAGATAAGAATTTGAAAATTGACTAATCCTGGCACGGAAGCGATAAAGCTAACAAGCGTCACAGAGTGCAACCCGTAAACAGCCTTCAGTACCTGCCCAAAACTATAAATACACAGGGTCCTTGCATGCACACTACCCCTCAACCGCGTCGAGCGGCGGCGGCGGCCTTCATTGGCACGACCATCGAGTTCTACGACTTCTACATCTATGCCACGGCGGCCGCGCTGGTACTCGGGCAAGTGTTCTTTCCCAGCCACGACCCGGTGATGAGTACCCTGGCAGCGTTCGGCAGTTTCGCCGTCGGCTTCATCGCTCGCCCAATGGCCGGCATGGTGTTCGGTCATCTCGGTGATCGCCTGGGTCGCAAGAAAATGCTGCTGGTGACCATGGCGTTGATGGGGCTGGCCACCGCTGGCATCGGGATGTTGCCGAGCTACGCCAGCGCCGGTATCTGGGCGCCGATCGGCCTGATCGTGCTGCGGTTGATTCAGGGCATTTCGGTCGGTGGTGAGTGGGGCGGGGCGGTGTTGATGGCCAGCGAACACGCCCCGGCCAAGCGCAAGACCTTCTACGCCTCGTTCGCCCAACTCGGCAGCCCGGCCGGTTTGCTGCTGGCGTTGATCGCCTTTCGCTTGGTGACATCCCTTGAGCCGGAAGACTTCCTCGCCTGGGGCTGGCGTCTGCCGTTTCTCGCCAGCGGTGTGTTGATGATGGTCGGCCTGATGATTCGATCCGGTGTCCACGAGTCGCCGGAGTTCGCCAAGGCCCGGGACAACAATGAGACTTCCAAGTATCCGGTGAAGGACGTGATCCGTACCTGCTGGCGGCAGATCCTGTTTGCTGCCGCCGCCGTGACCATCGGTTCGGCCGGGTTCTTCTTTACCAATACGTTCATGATCACCTACGTCACCCAATATCAGGGCATCGCACGTTCGACGATTCTCGATTGCCTGTTCCTGGTAACCGTCATTCAGCTGCTCTCGCAACCGCTCTCCGCGTTGCTGGCCGAGCGCATCGGCGAAGGCCGCTTCCTCAAACTCGTCGCGCTGCTGTGCATGGTCACGCCGTACCCGATGTTCATGTTGGTGGGCACACAGAACATTGTGCTGATGACCGTCGGCATCGCCCTGGCGGTGGTGATTCTCTCGGCGCTGTACGCGGTGATCGCCAGCTACATGACCCAGGCGTTCCCGGTGCACCTGCGCTACTCGGGCATTTCTATCGCCTACCAACTCAGCTGCGCGCTGGCCGGCGGCACCACGCCGCTGATCGGCACGCTGCTGGCGAGCAAGTTTTCCGGACAATGGTTGCCGCTGGCGGTGTTCTTCACCTTGCTCTCGGCCCTGTCCTTGATCGGTGTTTGCGGCCTGGCCCGCCTGCGCGCCAACCCGGTCGTCACCCACGCTGCTAAAGAGGTGTATTCGTGAGTAAACCTGAACACATCGGCCCGGTTGAATGGCAAGCCCGTTGCGAACTGGCTGCGCTGTATCGCCTGGTCGCGCACTTTCGCATGACCGACCTGATCGACACCCACATCACCCTGCGAATTCCAGGGCCGGAGCACCACTTCCTGATCAACCGCTACGGGGTGATTTTCGACCGCATGCGCGCTTCGGACCTGGTGCGTATCGATCAGGACGGGCGAGTCGTCGATCCGGAGTATGAAGGTCATCGGGTCAACGCCGCCGGCTTCGTCATTCACTCGGCGATCCACATGGCCCGCCCGGATCTCAACTGTGTGATTCACACCCACACGGCCGCCGGCATGGCGGTCGCCGCCCAGAAGCACGGTTTGCTGCCGATCAGTCAGCACGCGCTGAAGTTCTACGGAAAATTGGCGTATCACACCTATGAAGGCATCGCGCTGTCACTGGATGAGCGCGAGCGTTTGATTGCCGATCTGGGCCCGCACCGGGCGATGATCCTGCGCAACCATGGACTGTTGGTCGGTGGTTCCGGCGTGGCCCAGGCGTTCCAGGAGATTCACTTCCTGGAGCGTGCCTGTCAGGCGCAGGTTGCGGCGTTGTCCGGTGGGTCGGCGCTGCATTATCCGTCCCCGGAAGTGTGCGCACATACTGCCGAACAGTTTGACCGCGATGAGCAGGACAACATCATCGACCTGGCCTGGGAGGCCGCACTGACCCTGATCGAATCCCAGCGAGAGTCCTATCTGTCATGAACACCGTGGTTTTGCTGTCCCGCGACAACCTGCTGCTCAAGCAACTGCAGGCTGCGTTTGCCCGCAGTGCGCCGCAACTCACAACCGTGCTGGCGGATGATCCGTTGGCCAGGAATGCGCAGATTGCCGCGTGCTGGTTTCCCTTGCCGGGCAGTCTCGCCGCATTGCCGAACCTGCAAGTCATTCACTCGGTAGCCGCCGGCATCGATCACCTCGATCACGACCCGTCGTGCCCGGATCTGCCGATCTGCCGAGTGGTCGATCCCGGCCACCGCCAAGGCATGACCGAGTACGTGCGCTGGGCGGCGATTCACTATCACCGCGGCTTCGATCAGGTGCTGATGCAGCAACAGGACCAGCGTTGGGAGCGGCCGCTACAACGGGCGGCGGGGCAGTTCAAGGTCGGGGTGATGGGGCTTGGGTCGTTGGGCAGCGCGATTGCCCAGGACCTGGCCGCCGCCGGTTACGACGTTCGTGGTTGGGCGCGCCGCAGCAAGGACTTGCCGGGCGTACAGACGTTCGCCGGTGCGGAAAAGCTGAACCCGTTTCTCGATGGATTGGAGTTGCTGATCAACCTGTTGCCGCTGACCAGCGAAACCCGCGGCATCCTTGGCAGTGCAACGTTCGAGCGACTCGCCAATGGCGCCGCGCTGGTCAATTGTGGTCGCGGCGGTCATCTGAACATCGACGACCTCGAACTAGCCCTGGTCCGAGGAAAACTGCGCGGTGCGTTGCTGGATGTTTTCGAACAAGAACCGCTGCCGGTCGATCATCGTCTCTGGACAATGCCCGGCGTCACCATCACTCCGCACATGGCATCGGCGGCCTCTCACGACTGTATCGCCGAACAAGTAGCAGAGAACTTTCGCCGTTTAAATAGCGGCGAACCGTTATTGAATTGTGCGGACCGAACACTCGGTTATTAATAAGAAAGCGCCTTGCAAACTCGCCCATTGAGTTGGGCGATATATAACAACATTCCCTCACCTCGAACGTTTTACTGCCAGTTAAAACAATTAAATACGAGTTCCTGATGAACTCCTGGAGACAGTAATGAGCGATCTATCGCCTGTAGAAAAGTCCGGCGCACCTCCGGAAGTTGCAATTAGCATGAAAAAAGTTGCCGTGGCCAGTGTGATTGGCACCACCGTGGAATGGTACGACCTGTTTGTGTTCGCCACAGCTTCGGCGCTGGTGTTCAACAAAGTGTTCTTTCCGGATTTCGATCCGTTGATCGGTACATTACTGGCGTTCGGTACGTTTGCTTCGGCCTACCTGGCCCGGATTGTCGGCGCGGCACTGTTCGGTCATTTCGGTGACCGCTTGGGACGCAAGTCGATGTTGTTGATTTCGCTGTTGACCATGGGCGCCGCTACGTTCGCCATCGGGTTATTACCCAATTACGCGGCCATTGGTATCTGGGCGCCGATCCTGTTGTTGCTGCTGAGGGTAATTCAAGGCCTGGCGTTGGGTGGTGAGTGGGGCGGTGCGGTGTTGATGGCGGTGGAACATGCGCCTGCCAACAAGCGCGGTTTGTACGGCTCGTGGGTACAGATCGGTGTTCCGGCCGGGACCATGATTGCCAACCTGGCCTTCCTGCTGATTGCCGCGTGGCTATCCCCTGAAGACCTGTTGGCCTGGGGCTGGCGTATCCCGTTCCTGGGCAGCGTGCTGCTGATCGCCGTGGGCTTGTACATCCGTTTGAACATCTCTGAAACCCCGGCCTTCAACAAGGTCAAGGAAGCCGAGGTGCAAGTGAAAATGCCGCTGGCGGAAGTGTTTCGCAAGTACTGGAAACAAGTCGTGCTGGGCGGGATCGCCACCATGTCGACCGGGGCGTCGTTCAACATCATCGTTGCCTTCGGCCTGACGTACGGCACGCAGAATCTGGGGTTCAGCCGCAGCGTGATGCTCGGCGTGGTGTTGCTGTCCTGTGCCTGGTGCATCGTCATGTTGCCGGTGTTTGGCGCGCTGTCGGACCGCTACGGACGCAAGCCGATCATCGTCGCCGGCATCGTGGCCGAGGCGTTGGTGGCGTTCCCGCTGTTCTGGTTGATGGACACCAAAGAGTTGCCCTGTGTGATCTTCGGCTACCTGCTGTTGATGACGGCCTTCGCGGCCAATTACGGGCCGATCGCAACCTTCCTCGCCGAACTGTTCGGCACTCGGGTGCGTTATTCCGGGTTGTCGATCAGCTACATGTTGTCCGGCCTGCTCGGTAGCGCCGCGACGCCCATCGTCACCACCGCATTGCTGGCAGCGACCGGCAAAGGCTCTTCGGTGGCCTGGTACATGATCGGCGCGGCGTTGATTTCGTTGGTGGCGCTGTTGTTGCTGACCGAGACCTTCAAGCGAGACATCAGTGAAGTCCCAGCGGCAGTGCCGGCCAACGAGCCAGCCCTCGGTAAACCTGTCAAATCGGCCGCCGCCTGATCAATGGAGTTCAACAACATGCGCAGAATTCAGTCAGCCCCGGGCTTCATCGGCCCGGTCGGTCCTTACTCCCAAGCGGTGGTCAGCGGCCACCTGGTGTTCACCGCCGGGCAGATTCCGGCCCAGAGCGGGCTTGATGACCAGCCCGCCAGTTTCACCGAACAAGTGCGACAAACCTTGCGCAATCTGGAAGCGATCCTGATTGAAGCCGGGTCCGACTTCAGTCACGTGATCAAGGTCAACGCGTACCTCACCGATCCCGCACAACTGGAGCCGTTCAACGCGGTGTATCGCGAGTTCCTCGGCCATGCGCCGCCGGCACGCACCACGGTGTGTGTGGCGCTGTGGGGCGTGTCGTTGGAAATTGATTGTGTTGCCGAGTTGATTGCCGAGGAGGCGCAACATGGATGAATCGCAGCTGATCGAGCAGCTCAACGCGGTGAGCTTTCCGACCCTCGGGCATTTTCTCGAGGAGGGCTTTGCCGACTCGCAACTGCGGGCCATGGTGCCCAATGTGAAACTGGTCGGCCGCGCGTTGACCCTGAAACTGGTGGGCGCCGATGCCATCGCGGTCAACCAGGCCCTGGCGCTCATCCAGCCCGGCGATGTGCTGGTGATCGACACCGATGGCGACTGGCAGCACGCACCCGTCGGCGCGGTCACCAGTTGCGCGGCGCGCTGCGCGGGGGCGGTGGGAATCGTGGTGGACGGCGCGGTGACCGACTTGCTCGAACTGCGCGAGACCGGGTTGCCGGTCTTCGCTCGGGGCACCAGCCTGCTGACCACCAAGCTGCATGGCCGTGGCGACAGCCAGATCAATCAGCCGATCCACTGCGCCGGCGTCACGGTGCATCCCGGTGACTTCGTGCTGGCAGACGACAACGGTGTGCTGTTTCTCGATCCGGTCACCGCGCAAAACGTCATCGAGCGCGCGCTGGCATCGGACCGGGCAGAACCGCAACTGCTGACCCGGTTAATGGCAGGCGAGCCGGTGTCCAGTGTCTTGAGTATCAAACTTTCTTAATGACCGGCAGCCAGCCCCAAAGCTGGCTGCTCAGGAACTTCAAAATCAATGAACAAACAACCGTTGGCACTTATTGCGATCGGCAGTGCGCTATTCAGTCCGTTAAGCATGGCGGACTTTATTAAAGACAGTAAAGCGACCCTCGGGATGCGTAACTATTACTTCAATAACGATAATCGCGATGGCGCCGCGAGCCCTTCAAAAACCGAAGAGTGGGCGCAGGGTTTCATGCTCAACTATCAGTCCGGATTCACCGAAGGCAGCGTCGGCTTTGGTGTCGATGCGTTAGGCCTGCTGGGTATTCGCCTGGACAGCGGTGACGGTCGCCATGTCGGCAGTTCGATGATCCCCAACGATGGCAACGGCGCCGCCGAGCAATGGTCGCGTTTCGGTGCGACGGCGAAGATGCGCTTTGCCCAGACTGAAATGCGTTACGGCACGCTGACACCGAAGTTGCCGATTTTGCAGGCCAATGACGGGCGGCTGCTGCCGCAGACGTTCGAGGGTGGGCAGATCGTCTCCAATGACTTCGAGCACCTGACCCTGACCGGTGGTCATCTCGAACACGCCACGGGTCGCGGTTCCAGCGACAGCACCGGTCTGGCCGTGGCCGGCGGCACCCGGGAAAGCAACGCGTTCAATTTTGCCGGTGCCGATTACAAAGTCACCGATGCGCTTCTGGCGCAGTACTACTACGCCAATCTCGAAGACTATTACCAACAGCATTTCGCCGGTCTGGTTCACAACCTGACACTGGGGGATTTCGGCGCGCTGAAAACCGATCTGCGCTACTTCAAGACCTCCGCCGACGGTGCCAATGACTCGGCCAGCGGGCGGGCCAGCGGCTACCGCACCAGCGGTTATACGCAGAACGGCGACGGCAAGATCGACAACAATACCTGGAGCCTGGCGTTCACCTGGAGCATCGGCGCTCACGCGCTGATGGCTGGTTATCAGCAGGTGTCCAGTGACAGCGGATTCGTGCAGCTCAACCAGGGTGGTTTGCCGGACAAAGGCGCTGGAGGCGCCAGCGTCTACCTGCTGACCGACCGCTACATCCAGAACTTCACCCGCGCCGGTGAACGTACCGGGTTTGCCCAGTACAGCTACGATTTCGCGGCTCTTGGCGTGCCGGGGCTCAAGGCTTCGGCGATGTACCTCTCAGGCAGCGGCATCAAAACGGTGGCCGGACCAGAGCAAGAGGAATGGGAGCGGGACCTGAGTATCGACTACGTGATCCAGAGCGGACCGTTGAAAAACGTTGCACTGGGTTGGCGCAACGGCATGTCGCGCAGTGAAGCGTCGCGCGATGCGGACCAGAACCGCCTGGTGGTCAGCTACAGTCTGCCGTTGTTCTGATCGGGTCACTCAGTCCAGCAAGCACTGTTGCAGGCTCTCGAGAAAGATCGTCTCGGCCCGGCTCATGCGTTGCTCGCGGTTCCACAGCAAATGAATGTCCACATCGGCAATCCCTTCGTGGGGCGGCAGGCGCCAGAGCAATCCGGCGTCGACGTCCGCCGCCACCACGTGCTCGGGCAAACAGCCGATCCCGTACCCGGCGATCACCAGTCGCCGGACTTCTTCCAGGCTCGGTGACGAGGCGACGATCCGTCCGCTGAAGCCTTGCTGATCACGAAAAATCGTCAGCGGCGAGAGCATGCCGCCGATCTGGTCGCTGGTGAAACTGACGAAGTTCTCCCGCTGCAAATCCCCTTCGGCAACGTTCTGTTGGCCGAACAGCGCATGGTGCTTGCCGCAGAAAAACGCATAGCGCTGACGCAGGAACAGCCGTTGTTCCAGGCGCGGTTGTGGGCGGCGATTGAGGCTCAGGCCGAGGGTCGCGGTTTTTTCCTGGAGGGCGCTGACAATGTCGGAACTGCGCATCACGTCGACTTCCAGATCCACTCGCGGATGCTGGCGATGAAAGTCCGCGAGGAAGTCATCGAAGCGCTCCGAAAAGATCCGGCTGATGATCAGCAAGCGAACCTTGCCGATCACTTCGTCGGCCGGTTGCTCCAGCACGCTGCTGACCTGGGACATCTGCCCGTAGATTTCCCCGGCCAGTTCGAAGATCTGCTCGCCGACTTCGGTCAGGGCAAACCGTGGCCCGCGACGGGCGATCAGTTGTCGGCCCAGTTGCTCCTCCAGACGCTTCAGCGCCTGGCTTACCGCCGGTTGCGTCAGGTGCAGGCGGGCGGCGGCGCGGCTGATGCTGAGCTCCTGGCCGATCACCCGAAAAGTGCGCAGCAGGTTCCAGTCCAGACGGTCATTGAGCAGGCGTTGTACATCGCGTTCGGCCATGGTGGCTCTCGATTATAAGCTGGCGTAATAGTCTGCATAATAAATAGAAAATTGACTAATCATAGCCCCGAGACGATAAATCATCTCCAGACAGGCGCCGTCAGAGCGCCTTGATTTTGCAGTTTCACTCCTGCCAAAAAAATAACCAAAGGAGACCGACCCATGAAGCCCCAAGCTTCTCCTCAGCCGCGCCGTGCGGCAGCCGCAGCCTTTATCGGCACCATGATCGAGTGGTACGACTTTTACATCTATGCCACCGCTGCTGCGCTGGTATTCGGCGCGCTGTTCTTCCCCTCAGACGACAAACTGTTCAGCACCATGGCCGCCTTCGGCACCTTCGCCGTGGGCTTCTTTGCGCGGCCATTGGGCGGGATTATCTTCGGCCATATCGGCGACCGCATCGGCCGCAAGAAGTCGCTGATCATCACGTTGCTGATGATGGGCGTGGTCACGGTCTGCATCGGTTTGCTGCCGACCTACGCACAAATTGGCGCAGCGGCGCCGGTGCTGCTGATTCTGCTGCGCATCGTCCAGGGCATCGCCGTCGGTGGCGAGTGGGGCGGGGCGGTGTTGATGGCCGGCGAGCATGCGCCGAAAGGTCGACGCAATTTCTTCGCCTCCTTTGCGCAGCTGGGCAGCCCGGCCGGTTTGATCCTCTCGCTGCTGGCCTTCAGCGCAGTCACCCGTCTGCCGGAAGAAGACCTGATGAACTGGGGCTGGCGCCTGCCGTTCCTCGCCAGTTCGCTGTTGCTGCTGGTGGGCCTGGCGATACGCCTGGGCGTGAATGAGTCGCCGGAGTTCCTCGCCAGCCGCGAATTGGCGCGCAAAAGCACACGCAAGGAGCAGGCGCCGGTCATGGAGGTCCTGCGTACCGCGTGGCGCCCGTTGCTGCTGTGCATCGGCGCCAACACCCTCGGGATCGCCGGGGTGTATTTCACCAACACCTTCATGATCGCCTACACCACCCAGCAACTCGAACTGCCGCGCTCGCTGATCCTTGAGTGCCTGTTTGTGGTGGCGATCATTCAGTTCTGCATTCAACCGCTGGCCGCGTGGGTCGCCGAGAAAATGGGCGCCACGCGATTCCTGTGCCTGGTGTCGTTGTTGGCCATCGCCTCGCCGTACCCGATGTTCGTGCTGGTCAGCTCGGCCCAGGCGCCGCTGATCATCCTCGGCATCGCCCTGGCGGTGGTGTGCATGGCGTCGTTCTACGCGGTGATCGCCGGTTACGTCAGCGGCATGTTCGAAACCCGCGTGCGCTACACCGCGATTTCGTTGGCCTATCAGATTTGCGGCGCCGTGGCCGGTGGCCTGACGCCGCTGATCGGCACCTTGCTGGCACACAAGTTCGCCGGCCAATGGTGGCCGATGGCGGTGTTCTACAGCCTGATTGCCGCGACTTCGCTGATCTGTGTCCTGTCCCTTGCCCGTCGCCATGCCAGCGCTGAACGCGTTGAAATGGCCAACGCTTAATTAAGTTTTCCCAGGAGTAACGCATGTTGAAAATTAATGGTGAACGCCTCTGGGCGAGTCTGATGGACATGGCCGAAATCGGCGCCACCGCCCGTGGCGGCAGCTGCCGCCTGGCCCTGAGCGATGAAGACAAGGCCGGTCGCGAACTGTTTTCCCACTGGTGCCGCGAAGCCGGCATGACCCTGAGCGTGGACGCCATCGGCAACCTGTTCGCCCGCCGCGCTGGCACCGACCCCGATGCGGCGCCAGTGATGATGGGCAGCCACCTCGACACTCAGCCTGAAGGTGGGCGTTTCGATGGCGTCTACGGCGTACTCGCCGGCCTGGAAGTGGTGCGTTGCCTGAATGACCTCGGCATCCAGACCCGCAAGCCGCTGGAAGTGGCGGTGTGGACCAACGAAGAAGGCGCACGCTTCACCCCGGCGATGTTCGGTTCGGCGGTGTTCACCGGGATCATGCCACTGGACGCAGCGCTGGCGGTGCGTGACATCGACGGCATCAGCGTTGCCGAGGCGTTGCAACGCACGGGTTACGCCGGCGAACGCCCATTGGGCGGCGCGGTGGATGCGTACTTTGAAGCGCACATCGAACAAGGTCCGATCCTCGAAGACAACGCCAAAAGCATCGGCGTGGTCAGCGGCGGCCAGGCGATTCGCTGGCTCGACGTGCGGGTCGAAGGCATGGCCGCCCACGCCGGTACAACGCCGATGCCGTTGCGCAAGGACGCCTTGTACGGCGTCGCACAAATGATCCAGGCAATCGAAGGCCTGGCCAGTGATTTCACCCCCGAAGGGCTGACCACCGTCGGCGAGTTGAGCATCAACAAGTCCTCGCGCAATACCATTCCGGGCTTGGTGAATTTCACCGTCGACCTGCGTCATCACCGCGACGAAGCCATTGAGGCCATGGAGCAGCAAGTCCGCGAGCGGCTTCAGGCGATTGCCGATAGCCGAGGCTTGAACCTGACGATTACGCCTCACTGGATCAGCCCGGCAACACCGTTCGATGCCGATTGCGTGGCGGCCGTGCAGCAGGCGGTGGACGCGCTGGGCTACGCTCAGCAATCGATTGTCAGCGGCGCCGGGCATGATGCGATTCATCTGGCGCGGTTTTGCCCGACGGCGATGGTGTTCATTCCATGCGTTGGCGGCTTGAGCCATAACGAAGCAGAGGACGTGCTGCCTGAAGATGTGCGTCAGGGCACTGATGTGTTGCTCAACGCTGTGCTGGCCCGTGCCGGAAGAACTGAATAAATACAATCCCTGTGGGAGCGAGCCTGCTCGCTAAAACGGAGTGTCAGCCAACATCACTGCAAGATGACACACCGTATTCGCGAGCAGGCTCGCTCCCACAGGAGGGCGCACAACGTTTCAAGATCTAGGTTAACTGACAGGTATTAGAACCATGCGCAGTTTTTTCCACCCCGAACAATTGCTTCACCATCCTCGCAGCTACTACTCCCGTGGGCAGATGCGCACACCGCAGGAAGTACCCGAGCGCGCTCAGCGGTTGGTGCAGGCGTCGCATTCGCTGGGCTTTAACGTTGAGCAACCGGTCGATGCCGGGCTCGATCCGCTGCTGGCGGTCCACGGTGCGCCGTACCTGACGTTCTTGCAGGAAGCGCATCAGCGCTGGAAGGAAATTCCCGAGGATTGGGGCGACGAGGTGATGTCGAACATCTTCGTGCGCGAGCCCAACGCCCTGCGCGGGATTCTCGCCCAGGCCGCCCGCTATCTGGCGGATGGCAGTTGCCCGGTGGGTGAGCAGACCTGGCGTTCGGCCTATTGGTCGGCGCAAAGCGCGATCGCTGGCGCCCAAGCCTTGCTCGATGGCGAGCCGGCGGCTTACGCCTTGTGCCGTCCACCAGGTCACCATGCCCGGGCCGAAGCGGCGGGCGGTTTCTGTTATGTGAACAATGCAGCGGTGGCCGCACAAGTGTTGCGTGGCGGGTTTGCGCGCGTCGCGGTGCTCGACACCGACATGCACCACGGTCAGGGAATTCAAGAGATTTTCTACGACCGCGATGACGTGCTCTATGTCTCGGTGCATGGCGATCCGACCAACTTCTATCCGGGGGTTGCCGGGTTCGCTGATGAGCGGGGAGACGGGAAGGGCGAGGGCTTCAACCTCAACTTGCCGATGGCGCATGGCGCCAGTGAGGCGGACTTCCTGGGTCAGTTGGACGTGGCATTGGCGGCGGTGAAAGACTTCGGCGCCGAGGTGTTGGTGTTGTCCTTGGGGTTCGATATTTTCGTGCTGGATCCGCAGAGCAAAGTGGCGGTGACCCGTGAAGGGTTTGCGCGGCTGGGCGAGCGGATTCGCAGCCTGGGGGTGCCGTGTCTGATTGTGCAGGAGGGCGGGTATCACCTGGAGAGTCTGGAGGATAATGCGCGGGCGTTTTTTGTGAACGCCGAGGTGTGGCAGCTCTGAGATCTTTGGTGTCTGGTAGATCGCTATCGCGAGCAGGCTCACTCCCACAATGGACCGAGTTGAACGACAAATTTGAGTTCAACACAAACCACTGTGGGAGCGAGCCTGCTCGCGATGAACGATAACGCGGCCGACCTGACGGAACACAAGCGCCGTAAGGCACTTGCCATCGCCCTGACGTTAACGTAAAGATTGCGGCAGGGCGCTGATCTTAAAAAAGCGCAGGGCGGACCGATCCGGAGCGCTTGATGACGCTAATAAAAACAACTCCTCCCAAGCTGCACCACGAAGCCCGGCTGGCCCGGGAAAAACTCCATCTCGAGGGCGAAGTCCCGGATGGCGTGTTGCGGGCGGAAATCGATGCGTCGTGGCGGCGTAGCCTCAGCCATGGCGTGCATTTCAATGCCAAGCACGAGCTGGCGCTGGAATCGAGCGCGAGCCTCGACGTGCTGTTGGCGAGCAATCGGCTGCTGATCGATGCGGCATTGCCGGCCATCGACTACCTGGCTGAACGTCAGGGCAAGGAAGGGCTGATCATCCTCGCCAATTCCGACGCCACCATCCTCGCTGTCGAAGGCCGCGCCGATCGCCTCAAGGGCAGCGGCCTGCAAGACATCACCCTTGGCGCCTGCTGGAGCGAAGCCGCTCGCGGCACCAATGCGTTGGGCACTGCACTGGTGGAAGCCCGGCCAACGATGATCGATTGCGGCGAACATTACCTCGATCGCCTGACCGATTTCTCTTGCACCTCGGTGCCGATCCATTGCCCCCAAGGCGATATTCTCGGCGTACTCGACCTGACCCGCGAAGGCCCGCTCGGTCGTGTCCACGACAGCACCGCGTTGCTGGCCATGGCCGTCAGCCAGATCGAAAGTCGGGTGTTCAATGCCAGTTATCCAGACGAAATCGTCCTGGCTTTCCACAGCCGTCGGCAATACCTCGAATCCCCTTGGCAGGGTCTGCTGGCGGTGAGCCTTGGCGGGCAGATTCTCGCGGTCAGCGCCCAGGCCTGTCAGTTGCTCCACGCCGAGCGCTCGGCGCTGGTCGGTCGACGCTGTGAAGAGTTTCTGGGCGTCGATGGCCTGCAACTTCTGTCGCGACTGCATCAGGGCGGTGTCGGCAGTTTGCAAACGGCCAAAGGCGAGTTCTTCTACAAAACCCTGCGTGCGCCGCAGCGTTCGATCAACCTCAGTACGCCGCCGCGCAGCACAGCGAAAACCGCCAAAGCACAACCGGATCTCGAATCCCTGGCCGGCAGCAATGTCCGGTATGCCCGAGCGTTGCGCATGGCCCGTCAAGGCCTGGCCAATGAGCTGCCGGTGTTGCTGCTGGGCGAAACCGGCACCGGTAAGGAAGTCATCGCCCGCGCCCTGCACATGGCCGGCACCCGCTGCGATAAACCCTTTGTCGCGGTGAACTGTGCGGCGATCCCCGAAGGCCTGATCGAGTCGGAATTGTTCGGCTACCGCGAAGGCGCGTTCACCGGCTCGCGTCGCGGCGGCATGATCGGTCGTCTGCAACAGGCCCATGGCGGCACCTTGTTTCTCGACGAAATCGGCGACATGCCGCTGGCCTTGCAGGCCCGTCTGCTGCGGGTGTTGCAGGACCGCAAAGTGGCACCGTTGGGCGCCGGTGAAGAGCAAGACATCGACGTCGCATTGATCTGCGCCACGCACCGCGACCTCAAGCGACTGGTCGAAGACAAACACTTCCGCGAGGACCTGTTCTACCGCGTCAACGGCATCAGCGTGATGCTCCCGGCTCTGCGCGAGCGTGAGGATTTCAGCGGTTTGGTCGCTCGCCTGCTGGCCAAGCTGGATGCGCCGACGATGGTCCTGCATGACGATTTGAACCGCTTGCTCGGCGGCTATCACTGGCCGGGCAACATTCGCCAACTGGAAATGGTCCTGCGCACTGCACTGGCCATGCGCGAGCCGGGGGACACCGTACTCACCCTCGACCACTTGCCCGACAGCATGCTCGACGAGTTGAGCGCCAGCGAACGTCCTCAGGCCGGCAGCATTCGCGAAAATGAACTGGAGCTGATTCGCCAGTCCCTGGACACTCACCAGGGCAACGTCTCGGCCGCCGCCGACGCCTTGGGCATCAGCCGCGCGACCTTGTATCGCAAGCTCAAACAGTTGCGCTCGTGATGCAGCGCTTGATCGTTCGGCTGATCGACAGCCAGAACCCCGAAGCCCTGCAAGCGGCATTGCGCTGGCTCTACAGCTTCGTGCGGCCGCATCGTCTGGCGATTGCCGGGTTGCTCGGGTTATCGGTCTGCGCCTCGTTGCTGGTGTTGGTCCAGCCTTGGCTGACCAAACTGCTGATCGACGATGGTTTGCTCGCACGCAACTTTCCAATGCTGGTGCTGATCGCCGGGCTGATGATTGTGGCCGGGTTGTTGGGCACTGCGCTGTCGGGGATCAATCGTTACCTGCACACGCGGCTGTCCGGACGGATTCTGTTTGCCCTGCGCGATGACCTTTATCGACATCTGCAAACGCTCTCGCCGAGTTTCTACGGACAGCGCCGCATCGGTGACCTGATGTCACGCCTCGATGGCGACGTCGCTGAGATCCAGCGCTTTGCCGTGGACTCCTTGTTCTCAGCGGTGTCGAGCGTGATCGGTCTGGTCTGTGCCGTGGCGATGCTGCTGACCCTGTCGTGGAAACTCTCGTTGCTGGCGCTGGTGCTGATTCCCCTCGACGTACTCTGGTTGCGCTGGATGCGGCGCAAGGTCGAACGGGATGTGCGGCAATTGCGCGAGCGTTCGGCGGACATGTCCTCGTTTATGGTCGAGACTTTGCCAGTGATGAAATTCATTCAGTCTGCCGGCCAGCAACAGCGTGAATCGCGGCGCCTGGAGACATTGGGCCAAGGCTACATGAGCCAGTTGCTGCGCCTGCAAGTCACCGAGTTTTTCACTCAGGCGGTGCCGGGCACACTGACGTCTCTGTCTCGTGCCTGCGCGTTCCTGATCGGCGGATATTGGGTGGTGCAGGGGACGTGGCAACTGGGCGCGCTGATCGCGTTTTCCACCTACCTGGGCATGGCCGTCGGACCGGTGCAGAGCCTGCTGGGGCTCTATGTCGCGGTCCAACGAATGACCGTCAGCCTCGGGCGCGTGATGGAATTACGTGGCGAAGAGCCGACCGTTCTCACGCCGGTCACGCCGCAACCGATGCCGACCTCTGGCGAGCTGCGTTTCGACGACGTGCACTTCAGCCATCCCGGTCGCCCGACGACATTGCGCGGGATCGAAGCGAGAATTCCCTACGGTTTGAAAGTCGCCCTGAGCGGCGGCTCCGGGGTCGGTAAAACGACCCTGATCGACCTGCTGCAACGGCACCACGACCCGCAGTCCGGTCGGGTGTTGCTGGGGGAGGTCGATCTGCGCGAACTGGACCTGTTCCAGCTGCGTCGGCGGATTGCGGTGGTCAGTCAGGACATCGTGCTGTTTCGCGGCAGCCTTGCCGACAACCTGGCCTACGCGGTGCCGGACGCCAGCCGTGAAGCGATTGCCGAAGTGGCTCGGCTGGCGCAACTCGACAGCCTGATCGAGTCGTTGCCCGAAGGCCTCGACAGTCCGTTGGGCGAACGCGGTCAGCAGTTGTCCGGCGGGCAGAAACAACGCATCGCCATCGCCCGGGCGCTGTTGCAGGATCCATTGATTCTGGTGCTGGACGAAGCGACCTCGGCGGTGGATGAAGCCACCGAGCGCGAAGTCATCGAAGCCATCGACCGACTGTTTGCCGGGCGTACGCGGATCCTCATCAGCCACCGTCCTTCAACCTTGGCCGATGCCGATTTGCGCTTTGAATTGCTCGACGGCGTACTCACTTCAAAAACGGTGCTGCATGAAGCCTGAGCTGCGGATTGGCGTGGTGGACAGCGGTCACTCGGCGGCGCAGCGGGTGCAAGTGGTCGCCGGGCGGCGCTTCTCGTTGCTGGCGGATGGCCTGGCCGAAAGCGACTTGCGCGACGATCCGCTGGGCCACGGCAGCGCGGTGGTCGAGGCCATCGGTCGGCGGGCGCCTTCGGCGGTATTTTGCGTGGCTCAGGTGTTCGACCAGCGTGGGGTCACCAGCGCGTTGCAGATCGCTACAGCGATTGACTGGCTGGTGGCGCAGGACGTTCGGCTGATCAATTTGAGCCTCGGGCTGCGTCAGGATCGCAGCCTGTTGCGTGAAGCCTGTGGGTTGGCGGTAGCGCGAGGTGTTTTGCTCTGTGCGTCGAGCCCGGCGCAGGGCGAGGGCGTGTTTCCGGCGAATTATCCACAGGTGCTGCGAGTCACCGGCGATGCGCGTTGTGCCGAACAGGAATGGTCGTGGCTCAACAGCGCTCAGGCGGATTTCGCGGCGTGTGTGCATGGCACCTATCCGGGGCAGTCCGGCGCCAGTCTCGGCTGTGCGGCGTTGAGCGGGCACATTGCGGGTTTTCTGGTTGCACATCCCGAGGCGAGCAACGAACACATCATCGAATGGCTGCGGGAGAATGCCCGTTATCGCGGCCCTGAACGGCGCTTCGGAGCATGATTTTGATTCTTGGCGCAGGGCCAGCGGGAGCGGCGGTTGCCTTGGGTTTGCGTCGGCTCGGTTATCCCGTGACGCTGGTCAGTGAATGGCGGCGGTTTGCGGCGCTGGAAGGCGTTTCCATTCGGGTGCTGGAGGCCTTGCGTGGCGCGGGGCTTCATCAAGCCTTGGCGGATGCGGCGCTGCCGTCCCAACGACAGGTGTCATGGAACGGCCAGCAGCATGCGCAGAACATCGAATTTTTACTGGATCGCCCAAGCTTTGATCGAGGCTTGCGCGAGGATCTGCGCCTGGCTGGCGTTGAGCTGATCGAAGGCCGTGTGTTGACGGTGCAGTCATCGGTTTCGGGCCATCGGATCGAGGTCGAAGGGCGCGAGGCGCTGCTGGCGGATTTTCTGGTTGAGGCGCGTGGGCGTCAGGCGCCGGCGCTTGGCAAAGGCCTGCGCGGACCGGAGACGGTCAGCTTGCTCAATCGCTGGCAAGGTACGCCGGGCAGCACTGCTAGTGCGGTGGAAAGCCTTGAGGACGGCTGGGCCTGGATGGCCCGGCGAGCCGACGGTCAGTGTTACTGGCAATGGACGGTGGACGTGGCCAGTGCTGAATTGCCGGGCAAGGCGATGTTGCTCGACTACTGTCGTCAACGGCGCCAAGGCTCGGCGTTGGCGCGAGCGTTTTTCGGTGTCGAGCCTGAGGTCGATCTACAGCTGCATGCGCGCAGCAGCACGGCGATTTTGTGCCCGCAGGTGTGTGGCGAAAACTGGATTCGGGTAGGGGATGCGGCGATGGCGGTGGATCCGCTGTCGGGCAACGGGATTTTTCAGTCCTTGTCGTCAGCGTTACAGGCGCCGACGGTGATCAACACGTTGTTGCGTAAACCCGAGCGAGCGGCGCTGGCTCAGCGCTTTCATCAGCAACGGGTGGAGCAGTTGTTTTTACGTTTTGCGCGGATCGGGCGGGATTTTTATGCCGATGAGCAGAGTTGGTTGCAGCAGCCATTCTGGCTTGCGCGCCGGCAGTGGCCGGATGCTGAAGTGGCGCATGCCGAGGCGGATTTTTCCTCGCTGAGGATTGAGCGCGCGCCGGTGTTGAAAGAGGGGTTTGTGGATGAGGCTGAGGTGGTGATCACGGCGGATCAGCCGCTGGGGATCTGGCATGTGCAAGGGGTTGAACTGGCGCCGTTAGTGCGGCGGTTGCGGACCGAACCGGCCGAGCAGGTTTTGGCCGGGTTGACGGTGGAGCAAGGACGGGTGGTCAGGAGTTGGTTGTTGAGTCAGGGATATCGACCCCTCACCCTAACCCTCTCCCCAAGGGGGCGAGGGGACTGACCGAGGTGTTCTTAGAGCTACATCGACCTGAAATATCGAGTCGTACTCAGGTTCGAAAACCATGAAGATCTGCTCCCTTTCCCCCTCTCCCCATTGGGGAGAGGGCTGGGGTGAGGGGTGGATCTTGAATTGCACATCCATTCCAACCCCTCACCTCAACACCCCTACAACTTAATCAACACCGACTTCAACTCGGTGTAATGCTCAATCGCCGCATACCCCATCTCCCGTCCAACCCCCGACATCTTGTACCCACCAAACGGCAACGCCGGGTCCAGCGCGCTGTGGCAATTCACCCACACCGAACCCGACTTGATCCGCGGAATCATCCGGTGCACCGCCGCTAGATCGTTCGACCAGATACTCGCCCCAAGCCCATACGGACTGTCGTTGGCCATGCGCAACGCATCGGCTTCATCATCGAACGGAATCTCCACCAGCACCGGCCCGAAGATCTCCTCCTGCACCAGCGAGTGCTTCTGATCGACATCCACAATCACTGTCGGTTTAACGAAGAACCCCGGCCCGAACTGCTCACCACCGCAAGCGATGGTCGCGCCGCTTTCCCGACCCTTTTCGATGTACCCGTAAACCCGTTCCTGCTGACGCGCCGAGATCAGCGGCCCCATCTCGACGCTAGGGTCCAGTCCGTTACCGAGTTTCATGGCGTTGGCGATGTCGGCGATGTCCGCCACCACATTGTCGAAATGCTTGCGCTGCACATACAGCCGCGAACCTGCGCAGCACACCTGTCCCTGATTGAAGAAAATCGCGCTGGCGGCGCCGGCTGCGGCGGACTTCAGGTCGGCGTCGGCCATGACGATGGTCGGTGATTTTCCGCCCAATTCCAGGGTCACCCGGGTCATGGACTCCATGGCGATCTTGCCGATCTGCTTGCCCACGGCGGTGGAGCCGGTGAAGGTCAGCTTGTCCACCAACGGGTTGTGGGTCAGGGCGGAACCAGCAGTGATGCCGGTGCCGGTGACCACGTTGAACACGCCTTCGGGGTAACCGGCTTCCAGCACCAGTTCGGCCAGTTTCAGTGCGGTCAGCGGGGTTTCGTCGGCGGGTTTGAGCACCACGGTGCAACCGGTGGCCAGGGCCGGGCCGAGTTTCCAGCAGGCAAGCAGCAGCGGGAAGTTCCAGGCAACGATGGCGCCGACCACGCCCACCGCTTCGCGGCGGATGAAACTGTGGAATTGATCGTTGGGCATCAACGGTAACGACACTTCAACGCTGGAACCCTCGATCTTGGTCGCCCAACCGGCCATGTAACGCAGGAAGTCGATGGACAGTTGCACGTCCATCACTTGGGCCACCGCCGCACTTTTGCCGTTGTTCAGGCATTCCAGTTGCGCCAGCAGTTCGGCGTCGCGCTCCATCAGATCAGCGAGTTTCCACAGCAGGTTCTGCCGTTCCCGAGGTCGGGTGCGGGTCCAGGCCGAATCATCGAAGGCCTGACGCGCAGCGAGCACGGCGCGGTCGACATCCTCAGGCGTGGCCCGCGGCACGACGCACAGCACTTCGCCGGTGGCCGGGTTGTGCAGGGGCATGGTCTGGCTGTCGGCGGCCTCGACCCAATCGCCGCCGATGAGCATGCGCGGGGCGCGCTGGATGAACGCCGAGGTGGCGGGAAGCAAATAAGGGAGGGGCATGGCGAGACCTCTTGTTGTTCGTGAGAACGAGGGCTTTCGCAATGGCTGTGCCAAGTGCCCGAAAAGGCAGAACCGCCCTTGGTCGGCGGGGTTTTGGGGCGGTCAAGGGAGTCGCGGGCGCTGTGAGGTTGTTGCAAATTGCGACAGCTATGAGACGACGAGCAACCGGGTTGCGACCTTGAGGTACCTATTATTGAGGACTAGAATTTTCAGGATAGGTGGGTGAAATGACGGACCGTTCATCCGGCAATACATCTGGCGTGAGGGAGGTAACGATGTTCCTTTCAACCCTGGAAATTCAAAACATCATTGAACACAGTTTTCTGCCGTCCGTGTGCACCTGCACCATGGCGGCGGACCAGTCCCTGACGATTCGGGTCTGCGACTGCATGACCGGCAAAGTGGATATTGTGGCCACCCACGTTCCCCTGTGGACACTGGACAGTCCCCATGCGATCGCGTCGCTGGTGGCGGACATGCAGCACGAGATCGACGTACACAAAAGCGTTTCCCCCACCTATGACATCTGAATCGGCGTCACGCCGCACCGTGGGACAACGGTGCGGCCCGCGCCGATTGTTCAGTCTGCAAACTTCCGGGAAATTTCTTCGAACGTGTTGCCATCCACGGCAGCCAACAACTTTCTGTCGTCCTTGAGCGTCGCCAGAAAGGTCACTTCGGTTTCCTTGCCGGCCAGCATGAACCCGGCGATTGCGCCGATGGGCCCCAACAGCATGGCCCCGGCCACGCCAAAGCCGATGGCATCCTTGATGTTGTTGATCGAATCCTCGTTGGCCACTTCCACGCTCTTGAACGATGAGAGCGGGAGGGTAATGCCAGGCCATGGGTGAAGCGACGTTCTGAGGGTGAAAACGCCGTCTCTGTACTCTCCATCACCCTGCAGAAAGTCCCCCGCCAGGACAGTGATGCTTGCCATTTTTTTATCCCCTGGTGGCAATCGGTGAACAACCATTTCGCGCTTGCAAGGGATCGGCGTCAATCGCCGGCCGATGAGCTGTTCCGGTCAGGCCATCTATGCTGTCTCAGACTGCAACAACTGTCGCGATATTAGACGCAGGCGATCTCGTTCAGCGATGGCGCAAAGCAGTCATCTTCGCGCAACTCCTTGATTAAAAAGGTAATCGGCAAGCTGGCACGCTCCGTGTATTGCTCATTGCAGACGTTTCTCTTGCCTCCGTCAGCGGTGCGCCGCCGACGGCAGAAACCATAAAAACGATAAGCCACAAAAATAAGAAAGCACCGTGCGAGGTTCGACGTTGATGAAGAGAAAACTCCGATCAGGCCTGAGTGCCAGTCTGCTGGCCGTGGCCGCTTGTGTGGCGCTGCATTCGCCTTACAGCCTGGCAGCCCGCGACGCTCAGACCATCCTCAAGGAAACCTGTCAGGGCTGTCATACCCCCGAAGCCGATAATGCCCTGAGCCGCATCAGCCACCAGCGCAAAACCCCTGAAGGCTGGTTGATGAGCATCGCCCGCATGCAAACCATGCACGGTTTGCAGATCAGCGATGACGACCGCCGAACCCTGGTCAAATACCTGGCCGACACTCAAGGCCTGGCCCCAAGCGAGACCGACGGCGTGCGTTATGCGCTGGAGCGTCGACTCAATACCGTCGAGAAATTCGACGACCAGACCAGCCAGATGTGCGGCCGCTGCCACTCCGGTGCGCGGGTCGCGCTGCAACGGCGTCCGGCCCAGGAATGGGAGCGTCTGGTGAACTTCCACCTCGGCCAATGGCCGTCGCTGGAATACCAGGCTCTGGCTCGTGACCGTGATTGGTTCGACCTTGCTCGAAAAGACATGGTGCCGCTGTTGGCCAAGCGGTATCCGCTGGACAACCCGGCCTGGAAAAAATGGCTGAGCACCGCGCCGAAAGCGCAAGCGCTGGTCGGTGACTGGAGTTTCAGCGGCCACTTTCCGGGCAAGGGTGAATTGGCCGGTGTGATGAGCGTCACGGCCGATGGCAGTGACACGTTCAAGGTCAACGTCAAAGGCCAATACGCCGACGGCAGTCCGTTCAATGGCGATGGCAGCGCGATTCTCTACACCGGCTACGAATGGCGCGGCAACGTGACCATCGACGGCGTGACCATGCGCCAGGTGTTCGCCGCCCAAGGCAACGCGATGCAGGGCCGGATGTTCGAGGCCGAGCATGATGAGCGAGGTATGGACTTCGTCGCCGCCAAGCAGGGCAGCAGCCGTTTGCTGGCGGTACAGCCGGGTTACCTGAAGGCTGGCGCCGAAACGGAAGTGACCCTTGTCGGCAGCGGTCTCACCGGCAAACCGAACTTCGGCAAAGGCGTGGAAGTGGTCGAGGTGCTGGAGCAGACGCCAGAGCGCCTGCGCGTCAAGCTCAAGGCCGCTGCGAATGCCCAACCGGGTCTGCGCAACGTCACCGTCGGCACGCTGAAAGGCCCGACCCTGTCGGTCTACAGCAAGATCGCCGAAGTCAAAGTCGTGCCCGAGTTCTCGGTGGCGCGGATCGGCGAGGGCGGTGGTTCGACACCGAAAGTCCAGGGCCGTTTTGATGCCGAAGCCTGGGGCAAGGGCTCCGATGGCAAGCCGTATCGCATCGGCGTATTCCCGGCGCAGTGGTCGGTCGAAGCCTTCGACGACCGTGCCAAGGAAGACGAGGACGTCAAGTTCGCCGGCACCATGCAGGCTGACAGCGGCGTGTTCACTCCGGGCGATGCCGGGCCAAACCCGCAGCGCAAAATGTCCACCAACAATGCCGGCAACCTCAAGGTGATAGCCGCCGTCGACGACGCAGGAAAATCCCTGACCGGCGAAGGCCACATGATCGTCACCGTGCAACGCTGGAACAATCCACCCATTCCATGATTTTGAAAACGTGAGCTGGCTGACTTCAACGGCTTCAGACATTTTTTTGGAATGACCGTGAGCCCCGTAGAACGGGGTTTGCACAGGAGGTTGCAATGGGCGCTATTTTGAATCTGGTTGAGCGGAATCTGCACGAAGTGCACGTCGATGCTGACCGCATGCTGTTTCACATCCCCAGCAGTTCGCTGTTCGCCAGCGATGAGCTGACCGGTACCATCATCGACACCTTGCGCGGTCCCGGCTGTTCGTCGGACGACCTGATCCAGCGTTTGTCGTCACGTTTCAACGGCGAAGAAATCACCGAGACCTTGCGTGAGTTGATGTCCCTGGAACTGGTCAGCGACGGCTCGCCGCTGACCCCCGATATCGGCACCAAACGGGTCGAGCGCACGGCGATCAATACCGTGGTGCTCAACGTCAACACCGGCTGCAATCTGAGCTGCACCTACTGCTACAAGGAAGACCTCGACAAACCGTCGGCCGGCAAGAAAATGGACGTCGAAACCGCGGTCGCGTCGGTGGAAATGCTGCTGCGCGAGTCGCCGGATGAAGAGCGTTTTACCGTGGTGTTTTTCGGCGGTGAGCCGCTGAGCAATCGCAAGCTGATCGAGTACATGGTCGACTATTGCGAGAAGCGTTTCCGCGAGGCCGGCAAGTTCGTCGAGTTCGTCATGACCACCAATGCGACGCTGCTTACCGAAGAGACCGTGGACTACCTCAACGCCCACCGTTTCGGCCTGTCAGTCAGTATCGACGGACCGAAAACCGTGCACGACCGCAACCGCATCACCGTGGGCGGGCAGGGCACTTACGACGTGGTGCGGCGCAAGGCCGAGATGCTGCTATCGCGCTACAACAGTCGTCCGGTCGGTGCCCGTGTGACCCTGACCACCGGCGTCACCGACGTCGAAACCATCTGGGATCACCTGTTCAATGAACTGGGTTTTGCCGAGGTCGGGTTTGCCCCAGTGACCTCCGGTGACATCAGCACCTTCAACCTGTCCAGCGACGAGTTGATCGAAGTCTTCGCCAACATGAAGAAGCTCGGCCGGCGTTATCTGGAAGCGGCGCTGGAGCACCGCAACATCGGTTTCTCCAACCTGCACCAGTTGATCACCGACATCCACGAAGGCCACAAAAAAGCCCTGCCCTGCGGCGCGGGCCTGAAGATGCTGGCGGTGGATCACAAGGGTGAATTGAACCTGTGCCACCGTTTTACCGGCTCATCGTTACCAACCTTCGGCAACGTTCACAGCGGGGTGAAGCAGGTGGAGTTGAACGACTTCCTGTCCCAGCGCCTCGACCGCACTAACACGGGTTGCGAGGACTGCCAGATCCGCAATCTGTGCTCCGGCGGCTGCTACCACGAGAGCTATGCCCGTTACGGCGATCCGACCCATCCGACCTATCACTACTGCGAACTGATGCGTGACTGGGTCGACTTCGGTATTGAGGTCTACACCCGGATCATGGCCCACAACCCTGCGTTTATCAGCAGCTACATCACTCCACGCAAGGCTCACTGATATGAAACATCTCAAGGCAATCAATAATAAAGCGCTGAAACTGGATGAGGCCGCGGCCGAAAACCGCATCGAAGAAGTGGTGGCGATGAGTTCCGTCGCCGGCTGCGCCTCGACCACCGACCCAGGTTGGGAAATCGACGCCTTTGGCGGTGTGTCGTCGCTGTGCCAGCCGATGGAAGCCGACCTTTACGGCTGTTCCGACCCTTGCTGGTGGCCGGCCCAGGTGCCCGACATGATGAGCACCTACCCGGACTGGAACAAGGATGCCCAGGCGTCCAACGAAAACTGGCGCAACCTCGGGACTGTCTTTCCAAAAGACAAGTAATCGGTCAGATAAAAGGATTCCAGCATGCCTAGCATCAAAGCCTGCGGCCTGGCCGCATTCGCCGTCCTGAGCGCCTGTTCGCTCACTGTTCTGGCCGATGAAAACACCGCACTACAAGATGGTCACGAGTACATGTTGACCACCAATTACCCGAACAACCTGCACGTTATCGACGTGGTCACCGACACCCTGTTCAAGACCTGCAAGATGCCGGATGCCTTCGGTCCCGGCACCGTCCAATTGTCGCCGGACCGCAAGACCGCTTACGTGTTGAACAATCACTACGCCGATGTCTACGGCGTTGAACTCGACAGCTGCAAACAGGTGTTTCACGCCAGCATCACCCAGAAACCGGGGGAGAAAGCGAGGTCCATGTTCGCCTTTACCCTCAGTCATGACGGCAAGGAATTGTTCACCATTGCCAACCCGACGTTGATGCTCAATGACCGCTATGAAGTGCAGCAACCGCGGCTCGATGTGTACGCCACCGACGCCGGCATGGGCGCCAAACCCGTGCGCAGTTTCCCGGCGCCACGGCAGTTGACCATCATGCAGAGCGGTGACGACGGCGCGCTGTATGTGGCGGGGGCGGACGTCTACAAGGTCGATGTGAAAACCGGCAAGTTCGACGTGCTGATCCCCAGCCGCCACTGGAAACGTCCTGGCTACAGCGCGCCGGACGTGCTCTACGTGTGGAACCAGCAGACTTATCGCCATGACTTCTCGCTGCTCTACACCGCGGCAAAATTCAAGGACAAGAAGCAGGACCCGTTGACGGCTGAGTACCTTTACGGGCTGTTCAGCATCGACCTGAAAACCGGCAAGACCGAAACCACCGACTTCGGCCCTCTGACGGAAATCTACTTCAGCGGCATGCGCTCGCCGAAGGATCCGAACCTGATGTTCGGTGTGCTCAACCGTTTGGCGAAGTACGACATCAAGGAGAAGAAAATGCTCCAGGCGGCGACGCTGGATCATTCCTACTACTGCATTTCGTTCAACAAGGACGGCAGCAAGATTTATCTGGCGGGGACGTTTAATGATGTGGCGATCTTTGATCCCGAGAGCATGAAGCAGATTGGCAGCATCAAGTTGCCGGGTGGGGACATGGCGATCACGACCGCTCAGGTGTTTGTCCGGTAATTTGCGGCGTCTGAACTGACGCCATCGCGAGCAGGCTCGCTCCCACAGTGGTTTTCGGTCGTACACAAAATAGGTGTTCGCTGAAAATCCAATGTGGGAGCGAGCCTGCTCGCGATGAGGCCCTCAAGATCACAGAATCATCAAGCCCCAGGCACCGGACAACTCATATCCCCCTCCTGGCACTTCAAATAATTCTTGAAAGTCTCAACCCGCGCCTTGGTCAATTCAGTAACACAGTTGCTGTAGATCAGCGGATACACACTCCCACCTTCCACCCCGGCGCTCGAGAACTTGCACTCGGCATCCCGAAACGCAATCCACGAACGCTGCGCCCCGATCAGCAGCTTTTTACTTTCGGGGTTGCTCTTCAAACGCTCGTTGATCTGCTGGTAAAGCGCATTCAACTCCTTGTCCGCCGTTTTGTGCTGCTGCGCCGCGCACTCATTCATCGTCGCCTGATCGGTGGCGTTGTCGCAGTCCACCGCATAAGCAGCGGCGGTGAACAGCAGAGGCGTCAGTGCCAGAAGAAAGCGTGGGTGCATGGGGATTCTCGCTGTGACAGGAAAGTCGGGATGCAGTTTAGTGCCGTATTCGACCCTTTATGTTTGCCATTCGGGGCATTTTTTAATCGATTCATAGCCAAGCCACGGCACATCATGCGACGTCCAGATATGCGCCTGAGGCGTCATTTTCGGGTCATCGTCCAGTGTCGCCACACGAACGATAACGTGAGGTTGGGCCAATCGCTCAGCCATCAAGTGTGAACCACAGACCGAACAGAAATGCCGAAGCTTGCCCGGCGACGATTCGTAGCTGCTCAGGCGGTCCTGGCCTTTGGTCCAGCGAAAATGTTCGCGCATGACCCCGGCTGTCGAGGCAAATGCCGCCGCGTGTGCCTTGCGACAGGTTTGGCAGTGGCAATGACTGATGGGCATGTCGAGGCTATCGACTTGGTACTCGACGGCTTTACACAAGCAGCTGCCATGCAGGCTATTCATCGCGTGCTCCTGATTGCGTGAGGGTGGCTGCCCGCAGCAAAGCGTCAGCCGTGGCTTCGATGTCTTCGCGCCAATGTAACTTCTTCAGCCAACGGTCGGGAATGGCCTGCACACCGTAATGAGCCCCGGCCAACTGGCCAACAATGGCGGCGGTGGTATCGGCGTCGTCGCCCAAGTTGGCGGCTTTAAGGATGACCGCTTCAAAGCTGTCAGTCTGATGAAAGCACCACAGGGCCGCTTCCAGTGAAGCAACGCAGTAACCGCTGCCATGGATTTCGCGTTCAGGTTTACCCAGATAATCGCCTCGTGCGATGGCGGCAACTTTGGGTTCCAGGCATGTCGTTTCTGACAAGCCGAGCACTTCTGCCTTGGACGCGCCTTGCAACGCTCGGTGGATCAGCTCGGCGAACAACTGACAGCATTCGATCGCTTCCGGTGCGGCGTGGGTGGTTCGTGAGCTGTTGGCGGAAAACGCCAGGATCCGGTCGCGATGGGGAAAGTAATACAGCACCACCGGCACCAGGCGCATCAGCGAGCCGTTGCCTGCCGTGCGGGGATCGGTGGAGCCGGCGAACGGTTCCCCGGTTTTCTGAAATCGCGAAAGGGCGTCGCGTACCGTCATGCCAATGTCGAAGCATTCACCCGTTGAACTCAGATAACCCCATTGCCACCAATTCAAGTAACGACCCATCTGATCGGCCGCCTCGAAGCCGTTTTTGCTCAGCAGGCTTTCGGCCAGGCACAGCGCCATCGAGGTGTCATCGGTCCATTGCCCGGCTTTCAGATTGAAAGGGCCACCACCCACCATTTCGGTCAGGGGCTTGAACGAGCCGCGTGGCTGGAACTCGACGCTGGTGCCGACGGCATCACCGCAGGCCAGGCCCAGCAGGGCTCCGCGATAACGCTCCGTAAGTGAAAGCTGCATGAATCGTCCTTGCCTGAGTCAATTTCGTTTTTTACGTTAGCAGTTTCGGTCTACTCGTTTTGCTTTCAAACCAGCAGTTACACTTGGAAATGCAGCTGAATATTTCGTACAGGGTTGATTGCGATACCCGATTGATACAACTTTAGGGTTGGTCTTGTGGTCTTACAGGCCTACTGTTCAGTACAGGAGGTGACTTATGAATCCAGCATCAGATCGCATCGAAAGGAAGATCCTGCTCAAAACGCCGCGCTCGCAGGTCTGGCGTGTGCTGGCCAATGCCGAAGCCTTTGGGCAGTGGTTTGGCGTGGCGCTTGAGGGCAAGCGTTTTGTCGCCGGTGAATGGACCCAGGGGCAGATTACGTACCCGGGTTATGAGCACTTGCTGTGGAATGTACTGGTGGAGCGGGTCGAGCCGGAACGGGTGTTTTCGTTTCGCTGGCATCCGTACGCGATTGAGCCCGATATCGATTACTCCCAGGAACCCACCACGCTGGTGAAGTTCGAGCTCGAAGACATGGATGAAGGCACGTTACTCAAGGTCACCGAGTCCGGTTTCGATCACATCCCTCAGACGCGCCGACTCAAGGCGTTCCGCATGGACAGCCGCGGTTGGGATGAGCAGATGAGTAATATCGAAGAATTTCTCAAAGTCAGTGCCAAGGCGCGCGAGCGTCAGGAAGAGTGATGGCTGCATGTTCGAACCTTGGCTGAATCGCTGGGCGCTGGTGCCGGACGGTGAACCGATCATCACGCCCGGCAGTCGTTTATTGCCGGTGCGCATGGGTGATGTGCCGGCGATGTTGAAGATTGCGGTCGATGCCGAGGAAAAATTCGGCAATCTGTTGATGACCTGGTGGGGCGGCGAGGGCGCTGCCCACGTCTATGCCCATGACGGTGACGGGTTGTTGATCGAGCGTGCCATGGGCCAGCGATCGCTGATACACATGGCGCTCAACGGACAGGACGACGAAGCCAGCCAGATCCTGTGTGCGACATTGGCGCGGCTGCACGCGCCGCGGCCGTCGCCACCACCACTCCTGGTTCCATTGGCGCCATGGTTCAAGTCGCTTCGTTTGGCGGCTGAACAATTTGGCGGCCCTTATTCCCTCAGTCTCGCCACTGCCGAAGCCTTGTTGGCCGAACCGCAAGACGTCGTGGTGCTGCACGGCGACATGCATCACGACAATGTTCTGGACTTCGGCCCGCGGGGTTGGCTGGCCATCGATCCCAAGCGGGTGATCGGTGAGCGCGGATTCGATTACGCCAACCTGATCTGTAATCCCGACTTGCCGACGGCGACTGATCCGCAGCGTTTCCACAGGCAGGTCGCGGTGGTGGCTGACGCCGCTGGCCTCGAGCGTCGACGATTGCTGCAATGGGTATTGGCGTTTGCCGGATTGTCGGCAGCCTGGTTTCTCGAGGATGACGACACCCTGGCGGCAGATGGTCAGCTGCAGGCCGCTAAACTCGCGGCTTCAATGCTCGATACCTGAGCCGTCTAAGGGTTTTCGGAAGGGCGGCTATAGCGAATGTCCTACACGCGATGGTAGCTATGTCGTCTATTGCACATTGGATCCGAAGCGTAATCTAGCCTCATCAACCGAAGCACAGGAAGTGCTCGGGATCATGGATGATCGACCATAAGCAAGGAATCGCTGCCGACAGGGAGTCGTAATGGTCTTGGGAAAAACCCGCTTCGGCGGGTTTTTTTTCGCCTGCCGAAAAGGCCTTGGCAGAGGGCTTCAAGGCTGGAATGGTCAATGGCTTACACCAGCGTGTGGGTATGTCGTCTTTTGATGCGTCACCGATGTGTTTAATCTGGATCCATCAACTGAGTCGCAGGAAGCGCTCAGGATCACGGATGATCGACCATTGGCCAGGACGGCTGCCGACAGGATGTCGAAATGGTCTTGAGAAACCCGCTTAGGCGGGTTTTTTTATGGGCGATGGAAAATCCTCGGTACCTCATTTTGGCCGGGGGGAACGGCAGCCAGGCACTGGCTGCCGGTCGGGCTGGATCAGCTAGCTGACAATTGATCGAGTTTAGCCGCTGCACGCTCAGTGATTTCCGAGCGCAGTTTCAATGACCCGGCAGCACGTTTGCGGGCCTCCTCCAGCACTCTGACCGGAGCCGTCTCAGGACTGCCCGACGCAAACGGCGGTGCCGGTGCGTATTCGAGCTGCAACTGCACCAGCTCTGCCGTGTCCTTATCGAACAGCTCCGCGGCCAGGGTCAGGGCAAAATCGATGCCCGCCGTGATCCCGCCACCAGTCAACAGATTGCCGTCGCGCACCACCCGATCCTTTACCGGGATCGCCCCCAAAGGCGCCAGCAATTCGTGATAGGCCCAGTGAGTAGTGGCGCGTTTGCCCTTCAGCAGACCCGCCGCACCGAGCACCAGCGCGCCGGTACACACCGACGTGACGTAACGCGCGGTGGCGGCCTGCGCCTTGATGAAGGCCAGCGTCTGTTCATCCTCCATCAACGGCCCGACGCCACTGCCGCCGGGAATGCAGATGACATCCAGTGACGGGCAATCGTCGAAGGTGGTGGTCGGTTTCAGCACCAGGCCCGTGCTCGCAGTGACCGGCATCAGGTCCTTCCAGATCAAATGCACCTTCACGTCCGGCAGTGAGGCCAGTACGTCGTAAGGGCCGGTGAGGTCCAGTTGCTGAACCTGTGGAAACAACAGAAAACCGATCTGCAACGTCATGGCATTTTTCTCATGAAGTGGGTGGACGACTTCACTTTAGGCTCGTAGGATTTGGCGTATACGCCAATAACCCCACGAATTACGCCAATCATGCCGAAAACCATTCACGTGCTCGCCTTTGCCAATGTGCAATTGCTCGACGTCACCGGGCCATTGCAGGTGTTCGCCTCGGCCAACGATATTTCCCGCCAGCAAGGCTTGCCGGCGCCTTACGCGCCGTCGGTGATTGCCAGCGGCGGCGGGGCGGTGATGTCGTCGGCGGGGCTGGCGCTGTTGGCCGAGCCGTTGCCCGAAGAGGGCAGTGACACGTTGATCATTGCCGGTGGCTGGGGCGTTTACGACGCGGCGCGAGATGAACCGCTGGTGGCGTGGGTACGTGAACATGCGACGGGGTGTCGGCGGGTATCATCGGTGTGCACCGGGGCATTTTTGCTGGCGGCCAGCGGCTGGCTCGATGGCCGGAGGGTGGTCACTCACTGGACCCGTTGCGAGCAGTTGGCGCAGCAACATCCGCGGCTGCAGGTTGAGCCCAATCCGATTTTCATCAATGACGGTCCGGTCTGGACCTCGGCCGGGGTCACCGCCGGTATCGATCTGGCGCTGGCCATGGTCGAAGAAGATCTTGGCCGCACGATGGCCCTGGAAGTTGCCCGGCAATTGGTGGTGTTCCTGAAACGTCCCGGCGGGCAGTCGCAGTTCAGCGTGACCCTCTCTTTGCAAAAGGAAGGCAACCGCTTCGACGAACTTCACGCATGGATCAGCGAAAATCTCACCAAGGATCTCGGCGTTCCGACCCTGGCCTTGCAGGCCGGCATGAGCGAACGCAGCTTCGTCCGCCACTACCGCGCCGACACCGGCCAGACTCCGGCCCGGGCCATCGAACTGATTCGGGTCGAGACCGCCCGACGTTTGCTCAGCGATACCGGCGTACCGGTCAAACGGGTCGCGGTGCAATGCGGTTTCGGCAGCGAAGAGACGCTGCGACGCAGTTTTCTGCGGGCCATGGGCGTGACCCCGCAGGCCTATCGCGAGCGTTTCAGCGTCAGTCCTCCAGCAGATCCAGTAACGCTCTGAGCGTTGCCTCGGGCGCTTCTTCGGGAATGTTATGGCCGACGCCCGCCAGCACTCGCCGCTCATAACGCCCGGTGAAATGGGCGATGTCTTCGTCTATCTCCGGTGCCGGTCCGACGCCATCGTTGGCACCGCACAGGGAAATCGTCGGTACGCTGATCGGCGGCTGTCGGGTCAGCGCTTCTTCGATCCACTCCAGCGCCGGGTCGCCGGGCGCGTACATGAACCGGTGGCGGTAGGAGTGAATCACTACCTCGACGAAATCCGGGTTGTCGAAGGCCGGTGCGCTTAACGGGTACAACTCAGGACCTTTTTTCCAGGTCGGTGACCACAGCGTCCAGAGTAATTCGCACAAGGTTCGACGATTTTTCGTCAGGCCTTCGACGCCGCGTGGCGTGTGAAAGTAGTACTGATACCAGAGGCGGTGCTCGGTTTCCGGGTCCAACGGTTCGGTGGAATGGGGAATGTCCTGAAGGTTGTAACCGTCGCCGGTCACAAGGCAACGAACCCGTTCGGGCCATAACGCCGCCACAATACACGCCGCCCGACCGCCCCAGTCGTAGCCGCAAAGGGCGGCTTGTTTAATGGCCAACGCATCCATCAGGTCCAGCAGGTCCTGGGCGAGGGCGGCTTGTTGTCCGGAGCGCAGGGTGTCGGGGTGGTTGAACCGGGTCGGGCCGTAACCGCGCAGGTACGGGACGATGACGCGGTAGCCCTTGGCGGCGAGGGCTGGGGCGATTTCGTCGTAGGCGCGCGGGGAGTAGGGGAAGCCGTGGAGGAGGATGACGGCCTCGCCGGTGGTGGGGCCGTGTTCTTCGTAGGCGAGCGACAAACCTGGAGTTTGGATGAAGTGGATCAGCGCTTCATTGTTCATTCGACACTCCAGAAAGGGTTGTTTTTCGCCTGTTTCCTAGGCTTCAATTTCCGCCACTTGATTGAAGTACTTCGACCGATCCGGCGTAAACGTCACCACCATGTTGGTCCGCGAACAGGTCAATGCCCGTTCTTCACCCAAATCAACATCCAGATCTTCCCCGCGCAACCCTTGCCACTGAGCGAGGTACTTGAGGGATCCGTATTTTTCGAGTTTTTTCAGGCTGCGGCTGACGCCACCTTTCCAGCCCAGCACCGGGAGTTCGCCGGCAAGGCAGCGTTGGGCGAGTTCGGGGAAACGGGCGGCGCGTTGGCGGCCGATTTCCCAGCATTTGATCAGGCCTTTGTCTTGGGCTTCCCACAATTCGTCGCGGTTCAGTCCGGACCTGAGAGGGGTGTCAATGCTGCGGTGGATGCGCTGGGTCATTCTGGTTCCTTGAATTCGGGTTTTGTTGGACAGCTCCGCTGTACCCGTTGATGGTCGATGGTAGGGGTGGATGTAACGGGTGGCAACAAACGTTTTCAGGCTATAGAAATGAGGTGCTTCGTGCGGTTGAAAAGTCTGTTTAGTAGTTGTAGGAGCTTGGCCTAAACCGGCCAAAGTTTCTTTCGCCGGTATTCAGTCGGTCTTATGTTGTGGTTGATGGCCCCATCGCGAGCAAGCTCGCTCCCACATTTAATCTCGGTTGAACACAAATTTCGTGGCCACTAAAGATCAAATGTGGGAGCGAGCTTGCTCGCGATGGAGGCAACACGGTTTTACGGCTGCCAGAAACTCTTCTCCCCACTCAATTTCCGATCCAGAAAACACGCCGCACTGATCAGTGCCAAATGCGTCAGCGCTTGCGGCGTATTCCCCAGATGCCGCGCATGGCTGTCGAACTCTTCGGCGTACAACCCCAGCGGGTTCGCATACCTCAGCAACTGTTCAAATTCCAGATGCGCTTTTTCCACCCGTCCGGCGCGAGCCAGGCATTCGACGTACCAGAACGAGCACGCGGCGAAGGCGCCTTCGGTGCCATCGAGGCCGTCGATCCGGGTGTCGTCATTGCGATAGCGGTAAACCATGCCATCGCGCACCAGATTCTTTTCGATGGCGTCGAGGGTCGCGAGCCAGCGCGGGTCTTTGGCGCTGACGAAGCGCACCAGCGGCATCAGTAGCATCGAGCCATCAAGCGCGGTGCCGCCGATGTGCTGGACGAAGTGCCCGCGTTCTTCGTTCCAGAAGTTTTCCCAGATGTCCGCGTAGATCGCCTGTCGGGTCTGGTCCCAGCGGGCGAACGGGGCGGGCAGTGAGCGTTTTGAGGCGAGGCGAATGGCTCGGTCCAGTGCGACCCAGCACATCAGCCGCGAGTGTAGAAAGTGATGCTGTTCGCCGCGCATTTCCCAGATGCCGACGTCCTCTTGCTCCCAGGTTTCGCAGACCTGGTCGACCACTTCCACGGTGTGTTTCCAGCCTTCATGGGAGATGGCGTCGCCATATTTGTTGACCAGGTACACCGCGTCCATCAGCTCGCCGAAGATGTCGAGCTGGACCTGGTCGTAAGCCTGATTGCCGATCCGTACCGGTGTTGCGCCGCCATGACCGGAGAGGTGCGAGAGTTCGGTTTCCGGCAGTTCCTGGCGGCCATCGATGGCATAGAGGATGTTGAGTTTCATCGATTTACCGTGGCAATCGCTGACCCGCCCGCGCAGCCAGCGCATGTAATCATTGGCTTCCTGAACGAAGCCCAGGCGCATGAACGCATAGACGGTGAACGAGGCGTCGCGGATCCACGTGTAGCGGTAGTCCCAGTTGCGCTCGCCGCCGGGTGTTTCCGGCAGGCCGAAGGTCGCGGCGGCGAGGATTGCGCCATGTTTGCGCGAGGTCAGCAGCTTCAACGCCAGGGCCGAGCGATTGACCATTTCCCGCCAGCGGCCACGGTAGTTGGATTGGCCGATCCAGTCGCGCCAGAACTTCAGGGTCCGTTCCAGGCAGATCGCGGCGGCGCCTTTCTTGAACCGCGGGTCGTCGATACCTCCGAGCAGGAATTCGGCGCTCTGGTCCTGTTCGAGGGTGAATTCGGCGACTGCCGCATGGCCGTCTATGCGTAAAGCCTGATCCGAAGACAGGCGCAGGGACGGCTGATTGGCGGCCTCGAAGGTCACGTCCTCTTCATCCATGCGTGCGCGGGTCTTGGCGCGAGCGTAGTCATGACGCACCGCGCAGCGCATGTGAAACGTTGCCTGTCCGCTGACCACACGCACCCGGCGCATCAGCACCGGCGTGTCATCTTCGCTGTCGCCGATAGGCAGCAGGTCGGTGACTTCGACGACTGCACGGTCGCTGAGCCAACGGGTTTGCAGCACGTTGGTGTCGGGCAGGTAAATCTGTTCGCGGCGCGCGTCGGGCAAATCCGGGGACAGTTGGAAAATCCCGGCCTCAGGGGTATCTAGCAGCGAGCAGAAGATCGACGGGCTGTCGAATTCCGGCCAACAGAAAAAATCTACGCTGCCTTTGTCATTGACCAGTGCCGCGCTGCGCATGTCGCCGATGATGCCATGGGCATCGATGGCGCTTTGTCGTTCGGGTTGATGATCCGCCATTGCCGCGAAACTCCGGATAAAGGCTCATGCCGCCGTCGATGAACAGGGTGGTGCCGACGTCATCGCGTTGAGTTGAGGGCCTAATTAGCTGACTGGTTTTGGGGGGCTAGAGTTCAGCGCCCAGATCAAAAGATCGCAGCCTTCGGCAGCTCCTACATTTGGTACGCGGTCTCCTGTAGGAGCTGCCGAAGGCTGCGATCTTTTGATCTTCAAGGCCTTCACATTCAACCAACAATTGCCTGCTTTCCCCTCAACCCGCGTTTATGGCAACTTGCAGGCCCTTGTTGAGACCCGCACCTATGGCAAACCCCTACCGAGAGCTGTTCAAAGCCCCAGGCAGCAGCGCTTTTGTGCTGGCCGGGATGATCGCGCGCATGCCGATTTCCATGACCGGCATCGGCCTGATCACCATGCTCTCGCAGCTGCAGGGTGGCTACGGACTGGCTGGCGCAGTGGCGGCCACGTTTGCCCTGGCCACGGCGTTTTGCGCGCCGCAAGTCTCGCGGCTGGTGGACCGCTTCGGGCAGCGTCGGATCTTGCCAGTCTCGGCGTTGATCGGTGGCGGAGCGTTGTTGCTGGTGTTGCTTTGCACTCGCTTGCAGGCGCCGCAGTGGACGTTGTTTGTATTCGCCGCGCTGGCCGGCTGCATGCCGAGCATGTCGGCGATGGTGCGGGCGCGCTGGACCGAGGTGTATCGCGGCCAGCCTGAGCTGCAAACCGCCTATGCGCTGGAGTCGGTGCTGGACGAGGTCTGTTTTATTGTCGGGCCGCCACTGTCGGTGGGGTTGTGCGTGGTGGCGTTCCCCGAGGCGGGGCCGTTGGCGGCGTTGCTGATGCTGGCGATCGGGGTGACGGCGTTTGTGCTGCAACGTGACACCGAGCCAGCGATTCATCCCCATGAAGACCATCATCAGGCCTCGATCATTCGTTCCAGCGAGATTCAGTTGCTGATGCTGTTGATGGTCGCCATGGGCACCATCGTCGGTGTGGTGGATGTGGTCAGCGTGGCGTTCGCCCAGCAGCAGGGCCAGCCGGCGGCGGCGAGCATTGTGTTGTCGGTGTATGCCATCGGCTCGTGCCTGGCCGGGCTGGCGTTCGGGGCGTTGCGCTCGAAACTGCCGTTGCCGCAACTGTTCCTGTACGGCGGAGTGGCGACGGCGGTGACCACGCTGCCGTTGCTGCTGGCGACGAACATTCTCGGACTGTCGCTGGCGGTGTTTGTCGCCGGGTTGTTCTTTGCGCCGACCCTGATTGTGGCGATGGCGTTGGTGGAGCGCATCGTGCCGCCGGCCAAACTCACAGAAGGCCTGACCTGGCTGGTGACCGGGTTGAGCATTGGCGTGGCGATCGGTGCGGCCAGTTCCGGGTGGCTGGTGGATGCGTTCGGCGCGCGCAGCGGGTTCTGGGTGGCGATTGCGGCTGGCGCCGTGGTCCTCGGTTCTGCGGTGCAAAGCTTCCGCCACTTGAAATGATGACTAAATGTGGGAGCGGGCTTGCTCGCGAATGCGGTGGGTCAAACAACATCAACGTTGACTGACACACCGCATTCGCGAGCAAGCCCGCTCCCACATTTGGATCTTCGACTAATTCAGGTACTGCCTCATCCGTTCTCTTAACAGACAACTTTCGAGGTAAGCCCGGTGACCCAGCTGACATTGCTCTGCCTGCCTTATTCGGGCGCGAGTGCCATGGTCTACAGCCGCTGGCGGCGCAAGCTACCGGAGTGGCTCAAGCTGCAACCCGTGGAACTCCCAGGACGTGGCGCCCGGTTTGGCGAACCCTTGCACACCGACATGCGGCGCCTGGCGCTGCAACTCGCGCAGGAGCAAAAAGCCACGCTCAAGACGCCGTATGCGCTATTTGGCCATAGCCTTGGCGCGTTGCTCGCCTGTGAGATGGCTCATGCGTTTCGCTCGCTGGGCTGTCCGGAACCGGTGGCGCTGTTCGCTTCGGGCACCGCCGCACCGACCCTGCGTGCCGACTATGACCGGGGTTTCGCCGAGCCCAAAACCGATGCCGAATTGATCGAGCAATTGCGCACCCTCAACGGCACCCGTGAAGAGGTGCTGGCCAACGAAGAACTGATGAGCCTGACGCTGCCAGTGCTGCGCGCGGACTTTCTATTGTGCGGACGTTTCGAGCCGCAGCAGCGCCCCTTGCTCAAGTGCCCGGTTCATGTGCTTGGCGGCAAGGCTGATCGTGCCACCACTGAGCAGCTGATCGGCTGGAGCAAGGAAACCCACGGTAGCTTTTCGGTGGACATGCTCGCTGGCGGACACTTCTTTATCCATGAGCACGAAGCCAAGGTGTTGCGGGTGATCAAGGACCAGCTGGAAGTTCACCATCGGCGGCATGCCATGGCCGTCAGCGCCTGACCCAATCTCAACATCACCTCAACCCTGTGGGAGCGGGCTTGCTCGCGAAAGCGGCAGGTCATTCAACATCAATGCTGAATGATGGACCGCCTTCGCGAGCAGGCTCGCTCCCACAATGATTTTTGGCGGCCCGCAGACCGCGATCCACCGCCGCTCTGATACTTGTTCTCATTCGCTAATTTTTCCGGTCTGCATTCGTTTTATAGGGACGACGTGCCTTTGTGCTTCCCGCCACTGATCCGGATGCTAAGAAATGAATGCTGAAGACTCCTTGAAACTTGCTCGCCGGTTTATCGGGTTGCCCCTGGAAAAGCGCCAGATGTTCCTTGCGGCCTTACAAAAGGAAGGCGTTGATTTCGCCCGGTTTCCGATTCCTGCCGGCGTCGAAGCCGAAGATCGCCAGGCGTTGTCGTACGCCCAGCAGCGCATGTGGTTTCTCTGGCAGCTGGACCCGCAAAGCGGCGCGTACAACCTGCCGGGCGCGGTGCGTCTGACCGGGCAGTTGAACCTGTCCGCGCTGGAGCAAGCGTTCGTCAGCCTCGTTGAACGTCACGAAACCCTGCGCACCGTGTTCCAGAGCCAGGCCGACGACGCCTTGCTGCAAGTGCCGGCCAGCGCGCCGTTTGTCATCGATCATGTGGATTTCAGCGCATTACCGGCCACGGAGCGCGAAAGGTCCGTTGCCCAAGCGGCCGAACAGCAATCCGTGCTGCCGTTTGATCTGGCAACCGGCCCATTGCTGCGCGTCACCTTGCTCAAACTCGCCGAGCAGGAACACGTCCTCCTATTGACCCTGCACCACATCGTTTCCGATGGCTGGTCGATGAACGTGCTGATCGACGAATTCATCCGTTGCTACGACGCCTTTGAGGCGGGCGCACAACCGCAACTCGCGCCATTGCCGATCCAGTACAGCGACTATGCGTTGTGGCAACGTCGCTGGCTGGAGGCGGGCGAGCAGGCGCGTCAACTCGACTACTGGCAGGCGCAACTGGGCGACGAACACCCGGTGCTGGAACTGCCCGCCGATCACCCGCGCCCGGCGATGCCGAGCTATCGCGGCACCCGTTACGAGTTCGCCGTCGACGGTCAGTTGGCCGAGCAACTGCGAGCGACGGCGCAGAAGCACAACATCACCCTGTTCATGCTGTTGCTCGGCGCCTTCAACGCGCTGCTGCATCGCTACACCGGGCAGACCGACATCCGCGTCGGCGTGCCGATCGCCAACCGCAACCGCGCCGAGATCGAAGGCCTGATCGGCTTCTTCGTCAACACCCAGGTGCTGCGCACCCAGCTCGACGGCCAGACCCGCGTCGACGATTTGCTGCATGCGATCAAGGAAACCGCCCTCGGTGCCCAGGCCCATCAGGACTTGCCGTTCGAGCGCCTGGTCGAGGCGCTGAAACTGGAACGCAGTCTCAGTCACACGCCGCTGTTCCAGGTGATGTACAACCACCAGCCGCAGGTCGCGGACATTTCCACGGTCAGCACCGCGTCCGGTCTGGCGCTGGGCGTGATCGAGTGGGAAGGGCGCACCACTCAATTCGATCTGACCCTCGACACCTATGAAAAGGGCGGCAAGCTGCACGCCGCGCTGACCTACGCCAACGACCTGTTCGACGCAGCGACCATCGCGCGCATGGCGCAACACTGGAGGCATTTGTTGCAGGGCATGGTCAGTGATTCGCAGCAGCGCATCAGTGATTTGCCATTGCTGGAGAGCGCCGAATTTCAACGCATCGTGCATGACTGGAACCGCGCTGACGAAAGCTTCCCGCAGGACCTGTGCATTCATGAGCTGATCAGCCAGCAAGTCGCCGCGAACCCGACTGCGCTGGCGGTGACCTTCGCCGCCAAACAGCTGACCTACGCCGAACTAGACCATCAGGCCAATCGTCTGGCACATCGGTTGATCGAACTGGGCGTGGGCCCGGAGGTCCGGGTTGGCGTGGCGATGCAACGTTCCGACAACCTGTTGGTGGCGCTGCTGGCGGTGCTCAAGGCGGGCGGCGCTTATGTGCCGCTGGACCCGGATTACCCGGCCGAACGCGTTGCCTACATGCTCGAAGACAGCGGCGCCCTGGTGCTTCTTACTGAACAGGCTGTCGCCGCAACATTGAACGTGCCGGCTGATACGCAAGTGTTGCTGATGGACTATACGGAGTGGACCGCTTATCCAAGTAGTGCGCCGATGACTCGCGTCACACCAGACAACCTCGCCTACGTGATCTACACCTCCGGCTCCACCGGCAAACCCAAAGGCGTGGCCATCGCCCACCGCAACGTACTGGCGCTGACCGACTGGTCGAAATCGGTCTACAGCCGCGAAGACATCCAAGGGGTGCTGGCCTCGACGTCGGTGTGCTTCGACCTGTCGGTGTGGGAGCTGTTTGTCACGCTGGCCAACGGCGGCTCGGTGATCATCGCCCGCAATGCCCTGGAATTGCCGCAGCTACCGGCCCGGGATCAGGTGCGCCTGATCAACACCGTGCCGTCAGCGATCAATGCGTTGCAGCGCGACAGGCAGATTCCGTCGGGCGTGCGCATCATCAACCTCGCCGGTGAGCCGTTGAAGCAGAGCCTGGTGGACGCGTTGTATCAGCAGTCGACGGTCGAGCATGTCTACGATTTGTACGGCCCGTCCGAAGACACCACCTATTCGACCTGGACCCGCCGCGAGGCCGCTGGCCGCGCAAACATCGGCCGACCCCTGAAACACACCGCCAGCTACTTGCTGGACGCTGACCTGCAACCGGTGCCGCAAGGCGTGTCCGCCGAGCTGTACCTGGCTGGCGCCGGCATCACCCGTGGTTACCTGGCGCGTCCGGGCATGACCGCCGAAAAATACGTGCCGAACCCGTTCTCCAACACTGGCGAACGCCTGTACCGCACCGGCGACCTGACCCGTTATCAGGCCGACGGCACGTTGCAATACGTCGGTCGTATCGACCATCAGGTCAAGGTCCGCGGTTTCCGCATCGAACTCGGTGAAATCGAAGCGCGACTGTTGCAGCAGGACGCCGTGCGCGAACTGGCGGTGCTGGCGCAGGACGGCGTCAACGGTCAGCAACTGGTCGCGTACATCGTGCCGACCGATCCATCGCTACTGGACGACATCGACGCTCAAGCGACCCAGCGTGAAACCTTGAAAACCGCGCTGCGCCAACACCTGCCGGACTACATGGTCCCGGCGTTCCTGCTGTTCCTCGAACAGTTGCCACTGACCCCCAACGGCAAACTCGACCGCAGGGCCTTGCCAGCGATTGACGGCTCGCAGCAACAACGCGAACACGTCGCGCCGCGCACTGCGATGGAAAAGTCACTGGCAGCGATTTGGCAGGACGTGTTGGCCATCAAAAATGTGGGTCTTGAAGACAACTTCTTCGAACTGGGCGGCGACTCCATCGTTTCCATGCAAGTGGTCAGCCGCGCGCGTCAGGCCGGGATCGTGTTGAGCCCCAAAGACCTGTTCCAGCACCAGACTATCCGCAGCCTGGCCCAGGTCGCCCGCAGCGGTGAGCAGCCATTGATTGATCAAGGTCCAGCGGTTGGTGCGGTGGCGTTGGCACCGGTGCAACAGTGGTTCTTCGAACACGCCATCCCTGAGCGTCAGCACTGGAACCAGTCGCTGCTGCTGGTGCCGCGTGAAGCGTTGAACGTCGAGACGCTGGATCGCGCGTTTGAGCAATTGCTGACCCATCACGACAGCTTGCGCTTGCGCTACCAACAGACCGCCGAAGGTTGGAAACAAACCTATGCCGCGCCGACCACGGAGTCGGTGTTGTGGCAACGTCAGGCGCAATCGCTCGAAGAGCTCAACGCCCTGTGCGATGAAGCCCAGCGCAGCCTCGATTTGCAGAACGGCCCGCTGATGCGCGCGCTGTTGGTGACGATGGCCGACGCAACTCAGCGTTTACTGCTGGTCATTCATCACCTGGCGGTGGACGGTGTTTCCTGGCGCGTGTTGCTCGAAGACCTTCAGCAGTTCTACAGCGGCGGTAATGTGTCGCTGGCGAAAACCAGCAGCTATCAACGCTGGGTCGCTCGCTTGCAGGATCATCTGCCAGTCTTTGAAAACAGCCTCGGACACTGGCAGACCCAACTGAAAAACGCGCCGAGCGATCTGCCGTGCGACCGCCCAACCGGCGCACTCGAAAACCGCTTCGAACAAAAACTCGAACTCAAACTCGACGCTGAGCAAACCCGCAAACTGCTGCAACAGGCCCCGGCGGCCTATCGCACCCAGGTCAACGACCTGCTGCTGACCGCGCTGGCTCGCGCGGTTTGCCGCTGGAGCGGGCAGGGCAGCACGCTGATTCAGCTTGAAGGCCATGGCCGTGAAGACCTGTTCGACGACATCGACCTGACCCGCACCGTCGGCTGGTTTACCAGCCTGTTCCCGGTCAACCTGATGCCATCCAGCGATCTCGGCGCGTCGATCAAATCCATCAAAGAACAACTGCGTGCCGTGCCGGACAAAGGCCTGGGCTATGGCGCGTTGCGCTACCTCGGCACACCGGCGATTCGCGCCGAACTTGCGGCGTTGCCGCAACCGCGTATCACCTTCAATTATCTGGGGCAGTTCGACCGTCAGTTCGACGATGCGGCGATGTTTGTGCCGTCCACAGAAGGCAACGGTATCGCGCAAGATCCATCGGCACCGCTGGGCAACTGGCTGACGGTCGAAGGCCAGGTCTACGGCGGCGAGTTGTCGCTGAGCTGGGGTTTCAGCCGCGAGATGTTCGACGTCGCGACCATCCAGCGTCTGGCGGACGATTACGCGCTGGAACTGAGCGCGCTGATCGATCACTGCTGCGCCGTTGAAGCGCCGCAAGCCACACCGTCGGACTTCCCTTTGGCGCGCATCAGTCAGGTGCAACTCGATGCACTGCCGGTCGCTGTTTCGACCCTCGAAGACCTATATCCACTGTCGCCGATGCAGCAGGGCATGCTGTTCCACACCCTGTACGAACCCGAAGTCGGCGCTTACATCAGTCAGTTGCGCCTGGACATTCAGGGCCTCGACCCTCAGCGTTTTGCCGACGCCTGGCAAACCGCGCTGGAGCGTCATGACATCCTGCGCAGCAGCTTCCACTGGCAAGGTCTCGACACCGCGCATCAAGCGATTGTCCGCAACGTAGCGTTGCCGCTTGAAGTGCTTGAAGCAACCGACACCGATGCGCTGGCCGACGCTGAACGTGCCCTGGGTTTCGAACTGGGCAGTGCGCCGCTATTCCGCTTGAAACTGGTCCGCACGGGCGTCAATGACTGGCACCTGATCTACACCAGCCACCACATTTTGATGGACGGCTGGAGCAACGCACAGTTGCTGGCCGAAGTGATCCAGCACTACGCCGCCGGGCAATCGTTGCCGGCACCGACCGGGCAATACCGCGATTATCTGGGCTGGTTGCAGCAGCAATCGGCCGTCTCTGGCGAGCAGTTCTGGAAAGCGGCATTGGCACCGCTGGAAGCGCCGACGTTGCTGGCCGAAGCCTTGCGGCCGCCGGTGGGTGCCGAGGGTAGCGAGGAATACCGCATCGCCCTCGACAGCCGTGCGACCCAGCGCCTGGCCGAGTTCGCCCGTCAGCAGAAAGTCACCCTCAACACGTTGCTGCAAGCGGCGTGGAGCCTGTTGCTGCAACGCTACACCGGTCAGGATTGCGTTGTTTTCGGCGCCACGGTCGCTGGGCGTTCTGCTCCGCTGCCAGGCATCGAAGAGCAGCTCGGCCTGTTCATCAACACGCTGCCGCTGGTGTGCGCGATGAAGCCAGATCAAACCGTCAGCCAATGGCTGGGCGAGTTGCAAGGGCTGAACCTGGCCATGCGCGAGTTCGAGCATGTGCCGCTTTACGATATTCAGGGCTGGGCGGGGCAGCAGGGGTCGGCGCTGTTCGACAGCCTGCTGGTGTTCGAAAACTTCCCGGTGGCCGAGGCGCTGAAACAGGGCGCACCGGCCGGATTGTCGTTCGGCAACCTGCACAACCACGAACGCACGCACTATCCGCTGACCCTGGGCATCGAACTGGGCGAAGGACTGAGCCTGGACTTCAGCTACGACGCGGCGCGATTCAGTGCGGCGCAGGTCGCTGAGTTGTCGGCCAATCTGCAGCATCTGCTGACGCAACTGGTGGCGCAGCCGGACGCGGCATTGGGCGCGCTGGAACTGCTCGATGTCGATGGCAAAGCCGCTGTGCTCGCAGTCAGCCAACCGGCCACGGTTCAGTTATCCACAACGCTTTTGGTACACGAACAAATCGCTGCTCAGGCCGCCGCCACCCCAGACGCGATGGCATTGCTGGTCGATGGTCAATCCCTGAGCTACGGCCAATTGAACGCGCAGGCCAACCGACTGGCCCATCGCTTGATCGAAAACGGTGCCGGCCCCGGCAAGCGCGTCGGCCTGGCGCTGAACCGTGGTCCGCAACTGATCGTCAGCCTGCTGGCGGTGCTCAAAACCGGCGCGGCCTATGTGCCGCTGGACCCGAAATACCCGACTGAACGCCTGGCGTACATGATCGACGACAGCCGCCTCGACGTGCTGCTGTGCGAGTCCGGTCTGCTGGAAAATGTGGCAGGCGTGCGACGTCTCGGCCTTGACGACAGCGCCGACTATCCCGACAGCGATCCGCAAAACCATGCGGTCGCCGACGATCTGGCCTACGTCATCTACACCTCCGGTTCCACCGGTAAGCCAAAAGGCGTGGCCATCGCCCATGCCGCGCTGCGCGAGTTCTGCCAGACCGCTGCCGACTATTCGGTGCTGTCGGCGTTGGACCGCGTGTTGCAGTTCGCGACCTTCAGTTTCGATGGCTTCGTCGAGCAGTGTTTCCCGGCGTTGTGCGTCGGTGCGGCGTTGATCATACGCGGCGATGATGTGTGGGATGCCGGCCGACTGGCCGCCGAAATCGTCCAGCAAGGCGTGACCGTGGCGGATTTGCCGGCGGCTTACTGGTACTTGCTGGCCCGGGAATGCGCGAGCGGTGTGGTACGCAATCTCGGTGAGTTGCGTCAGGTTCACGTCGGCGGCGAAGCGATGTCGGTCGAAGGTTTGCGCTTGTGGCATCAGGCTGGTTTGAGCCATGTGCGATTGCTCAACACCTACGGCCCGACCGAGGCGACGGTGGTTTCCAGCGTTCATGAATGCCGACTTGAAGATGCTAGCGACGCGTTCGGCATCCCGATCGGTCGTGCTATCGCCGGTCGCGCGCTGTATGTACTGGACGCTGCCGGTCAACTGCTGCCAAACGGTGGCGTCGGTGAACTGTGCATCGGCGCGCCGGCCAGCCTCGCTCAGAGCTACTTCGATCGTCCGGCGCTGACCGCTGAACGTTTCCTGCCAGACCCATTCGCCCGTGAGCCGGGCGCGCGGCTGTACCGCAGCGGCGACCTGGCGCGCTACAACGCTGAAGGGAATCTGGAATACGTCGGCCGCATCGACCATCAAGTGAAGATCCGCGGTTTCCGCATCGAAATGGGCGAGATCGAAGCCTGCCTGCAAGCTCGGGAGGAGGTGCGCGAAGCGGCGGTTATCGCTCAGGACGGTACGCAACTGGTGGCGTACATCGTGGCCAACGCCGCGGTAGCCTCTCAGACGGAATATCTGGAAGGCCTCAAAGCCGTTCTGCGCCAGTCGTTGCCTGAATACATGGTGCCAAATCACCTGATCCTGCTGGCCAAACTGCCGCTCAACAACAACGGCAAACTCGACCGCAGAGCCTTGCCGCGCGTTGAAGCCGGCGATGCACAACGTGACTTCGTGGCCCCGGTCGAAGGGCTGGAAACGCAACTCGCGCTGATCTGGCAGGAAGTGTTGCAGGTCGAACGCGTGGGCCGTGACGACAACTTCTTCGAGCTGGGCGGACACTCGTTGCTGGTGCTTCAGGTGATCTCTCGCGTGCGTCAGCAGTTGCAGCTTGAACTGTCGGTGAGCAGTCTGTTCTCCGCCGCGAATCTGGCGGAATTTGCCGAGCGTGCAGCACTGGCGAACGTCAGCGGCCAACCGTCCCTGCAACGTGCAGCGGTCAATCAGCCACAAATTCTTTCGTACGCCCAACAACGCCAATGGATTCTCTGGCAACTGGACCCACAGAGTTCGGCCTACAACATTCCCGCCGCGCTGCGCCTCAAGGGAACGCTGAACCGCGAAGCCCTGCGCGAAGCCTTCACTCAATTGCAGGCCCGTCACCAAACCCTGCGCACGACCTTCGAACAAGATGGTCTGCAGGCGCGTCCGGTGCTGTACGACAATCTGGCGCTGCAACTGGATGAACGCACACTTGATCAGTCGTCGATCGACAATGCCGTAGCCGAAGAAATCGCCCGTCCGTTCGACCTGCGCAACGGCCCGCTGTGGCGCGTGTTGCTGCTGCAAGTGAACACTCACGAACATGTGCTGGTGCTCACCGTGCACCACATCGCTGCCGATGGCTGGTCGATGCAGGTCATGGTCGATGAGTTCAGTGCGCTGTATCAGGCGGCCGTCGAAGGCAAGGCTGCGAACCTGTCGAGCCTGCCGGTGAACTACAGCGACTACGCCCGCTGGCAGCGTGACTGGCTGGAGGCCGGGGAGGGTGCACGCCAACTGGCGTGGTGGCGCGAGCAACTGGATGGCAGCCAGGCACCGCTGGCATTGCCGAGTGAACTGACCCGTCCGGCCCGTCGCACCGAGCGCGGCGCCAGCCTGGTGCTGAACGTTGATCGCGAATTGCTCGCCGGTTTGCGTCACCGTGCCCAGGAACAACAGGTGACGTTGTTCATGCTGTTGCTGGCAAGTTTCCAGACCTTGCTGCATCGCCAGAGCGGGCAGTCGAGCGTCAGCGTCGGCGTGCCGAGTGCCGGTCGTTCGCGCCTGGAAACCGAAGGCCTGATCGGCTTCTTCATCAACACCCAAGTGTTGCGTGCCGAGATCGATGGGCAGCAGACTTTCAGCGCCTTGCTGCAACAGGTCAAACGCGTGGCATTGGGCGCTCAGGCCAATCAGGACTTGCCGTTCGAGCAGTTGGTCGACGCCTTGCAGCCGGACCGCAGCCTCAATCACAGCCCATTGTTCCAGGTGCTCTACAACCATCAACAGCAGTTGGGCGCGAGCGTCGAACGCAGCGTCGCCGACTTGCAGGTCGAGCGTCTGCACTGGCAGCAACACACCACGCAATTCGATCTGGTGCTCGACACTCAAGAGCAGGGCGAAGCGCTGGATGCCAGCCTGACCTACGCCACTGATTTGTACGACGAGGCGTCGATGAACCGCCTCGGCGAGCAGTGGCTGAACCTGCTGCGAGCGGTGGTCGTCGATCCACAGCAGCGCGTCGCCGAACTGCCGTTGCTGCAAGCCCCGCAACGCGATGCGCTGATCCAGCACTGGAACCCGGCGTTCCAGGCGCAACCGCCGTCGTCAACCTTGCACCACTTGTTCGAAGCCCAGGCGGCCGAACGGCCGAACGCAATCGCACTGGTCTACGAAGGCGAGCAACTGACCTACGCCGCGCTCAACGCTCAGGCCAACCGACTGGCGCGCAAACTGCGTGAACAGGGCGTCGGCCCCGAGGTGCGCGTCGGCATCGCCACCGAGCGGGCGATGCCGCTGGTGGTCGGCTTGCTGGCGATTCTCAAGGCCGGCGGCGCCTATGTGCCGCTCGACCCGCAATACCCGGCCGAGCGCCTGAGCTACATGATCGAAGACAGCGGCATCACGTTGCTGCTGACTCAACAACACTTGATCGACGGTTTACCGGCCCGCGACGGCGTGCAGGTGCTGAGCCTGGAGTCGTTGCAACTTGAGGCCTTCAGCGACGACAACCTGCCAGCGCTGGCGACCCCGGAAAACCTCGCCTACGTGATCTACACCTCCGGTTCCACCGGTCGGCCGAAGGGCGCATTGCTCAGCCATGGCAACGTCGGGCGTTTGCTGACCGCCACCGCTGCCGAGTTCAACTTCGGCCCGAACGATGTCTGGACGCTGTTCCATTCCTACGCGTTCGATTTCTCGGTTTGGGAGCTGTTCGGTTCGCTGTGCACCGGCGGGCGTCTGGTGATCGTGCCGTATTACATCAGCCGCGAGCCGCAAGAGTTTCACCGCTTGCTCTGTGATGAAGGCGTGACGGTGTTGAACCAGACCCCGACCGCGTTCCGCCAGTTGTTGCCGATTGCCTGCGCCAGCGAGCGAAACCTGGCGTTGCGTCAGGTGATTTTCGGCGGCGAAGCATTGGAAGTCGCGAGCCTGCGTCCATGGTTCGAGCGCTTCGGCGACCAGCAGCCAACCCTGGTCAACATGTACGGCATCACCGAAACCACGGTGCACGTGACCTACCGTGCGATCCGCCTGGCGGACCTCGACGGCAAGGCCCAAAGCCCGATCGGCCTGCCGATTCGCGACCTGCGCTGGTACCTGCTCGACAGCCAGTTGCAACCGGTGCCGGTGGGTGTGGCGGGTGAGTTGTACATCGCCGGCGCTGGTCTGGCGCGCGGTTATCACGGCCGTTTCGGCCTCACTGCCGAGCGCTTCGTGCCGAGCCCGTTCGAGGCTTCGCAGCGCCTTTATCGCAGCGGCGACCTGGCGCGTCAGCGTGCCGACGGCAGCATCGATTACCTCGGCCGGATCGACCAGCAAGTGAAGATCCGTGGCTTCCGCATCGAACTGGGTGAAATCGAGGCTGCGTTGCTGGCCCAACCGGGCGTGCGCCAAGCGGTGCTGAGCGTGCATGCCGGCGACGGCTGCCCGCAGCTCTGTGCCTACGTCGTGGCCGAGCAAACCCCGCACGACCCGATCGCCTGGCGCGACAACTTGCGCGCCGCCCTCAAGGTGGATCTGCCTGATTACATGGTGCCGAGTCACTGGCTGCTGCTCGACGCCTTGCCGCTGACCGGCAACGGCAAGCTCGACCGCAAGGCCCTGCCGGTGCCCGATGCCCAGGAATGGCAACGCCCGTTCGAAGCCCCCGAAGGCGATCTCGAACGGCAACTGGCCGACATCTGGGCCAGCGTGCTGGGCGTGGCGCAGATCGGCCGCCGCGACAACTTCTTTGAACTGGGCGGGCATTCGTTGCTCGCCGCCCAGGCCAGTGCCCGCGTGGAACTGGAACTGGGCATCGAGCTGCCGCTGCGCGCGCTGTTCGAATCCACCGACCTTCAGGCTTATGCCGCCATGGCCGGGCAACACGCCCCGGCTGACAACGATGCACGTCTTGATGCGCTTGAGTCGCTTCTCGACGAGATGGAGATCAACTGATGGAACACACTACTGCCCAGCGTATCGCCACCCGCTTCGCCGGCCTGCCGGCTGACAAGCGCCGCGAGTTTCTGTTACGCATGCAAGAGCAGGGCGTGAGCTTTGGCCAACTGCCGATTCCGCCCGCTGCCGAGCCGCAAACGACCTTCGAACTGTCGTACGCGCAGCAGCGTCAGTGGTTCCTCTGGCAGCTTGATCCGCAGAGCTCGGCGTACAACATTCCAGCCGCGCTGCGCTTGCACGGGCCGCTGAATGTCGCGGCGTTGCAGCAGAGTTTCGATGTGCTGCTGGAGCGGCATCAGAGCCTGCGCAGCCGTTTCGTCGAAGACGACGGTCAGGTGGTTCAGACGCTGGCCGGGTTCACCTCGCTGCCGATTGAACAGATCGACCTGCGCAGTGAACCTCAGGAACAGCGTCTCGATCTGGCCATGAAAGCGGTTGAGCAGGACATCGCCCGACCGTTCGATCTGCAGCACGGTCCGCTGTTGCGGGTCAGCCTGTTGCAGCTCGACGGCGAAGACCATGTGCTGTTGCTGACCCTGCACCACATCGTCACCGATGGCTGGTCGATGGGTGTGTTGGTGGAAGAGTTTTCCCGGCTCTACGCCGCCCATTGCCAAGGGCAAAACGCGGCGCTGGAAGCGTTGCCGATCCAGTATTCCGACTACGCAATGTGGCAGCGCCGCTGGATGGAAGCGGGGGAGCTGGAGCGTCAACTCAACTGGTGGCGCGAGACCCTGGGTAGCGAACAACCGCTGCTGGAATTGCCCACCGACCGTCCACGTCCGGCGCAGCCGAGCCAGCGCGGTGCGCGTCTGGATTTCGCCCTCGATGCCACGTTGGCCAGCGGCTTGATGACCCTGGCCAAACAGCGCGGTGTCACCCCGTTCATGCTGTTGCTGGCGAGTTTTCAGGCCTTGCTCTATCGCTACAGCGGTCAGTCCGACCTGCGCGTTGGCGTGCCGATTGCCAACCGCAATCGCGCGGAAACCCGTGGCCTGATCGGCTTCTTCGTCAACACTCAGGTGATGCGTGCTGAACTGGACGGACGTCTGCCATTCAGCCAATTGCTCGACCAGACCCGCGCCGCGTCGCTGGATGCCCAGGACTATCAGGACTTGCCGTTCGAGCGTCTGGTGCAGGCGCTGCAAGGTGAACGCAGCCTGAGCCACAGCCCATTGTTCCAGGTGATGTTCAACCACCAGCAAGCCAAACCGGCGGCGGTCAGCGGTTTGCTCGCCGGTCTGCGCGTCGAAGCGATGAACGCCACGGCGCACACCACGCAATTCGACCTGCAACTGGACACGCAGGAGGAGGGCGACAAGCTGTTCGCCAGCCTGACGTATGCCACCGATTTGTTCGACGCTGAGCGCATCGAGCATTTAGCGCGTCACTGGCGCAATTTGTTGGCCGGTGTGCTGGCGAACCCGCAATGCCCGCTCGCCGAGTTGCCATTGCTGAACGCCGACGAGCGTCTGCGCATCCTCGATGACCTGAACGACACGGCTCAAACCTATCCGGGCGAAGTCTGCGTGCAACGCCATTTCGAAGCGCGCGTGGCAGAAAACGGTGAGGCGACAGCGCTGGTGTTCCAGAACCAGAGCCTGAGTTACGCCGAGCTGAATTTGCGTGCCAACCGTCTGGCCCACCACTTGCGTGCCCAGGGCGTTGGCCCGGAAGTGCTGGTGGGGATTGCCTGCGACCGCTCGTTTGAAATGGTCGTCGGCCTGTTGGCCATTCTCAAGGCCGGCGGCGCGTATGTGCCGCTGGACCCGGAATACCCGATTGATCGCCTGAGCTACATGATCGAGGACAGCGGCATTTCGCTGTTGCTGACACAGGAACATCTGCTGGCGCAACTGCCGACCCCGGACAACGTGCGCACCTTGTGCCTGCACAGCGAAGCCGATTGGCTGAGCGATCTGCCGGGCACCGATCTGCCCAACCAGGCCATCGCAGAAAACCTCGCCTACGTGATTTACACCTCCGGTTCCACCGGCAAACCCAAGGGTGCGGGCAACCGCCATGTGGCGCTGCATAACCGTCTGGAGTGGATGCAGGAAGCCTACAACCTGCTGCCGAGCGACCGCGTGCTGCAGAAAACGCCGTTCAGTTTCGACGTGTCGGTGTGGGAGTTTTTCTGGCCGCTGATGAAGGGCGCCACTCTGGTGATCGCCGCGCCGGGCGAGCATCGTGATCCGCAACGTCTGGCCGCGTTGATCGTCGAACAGGCGATCACCACGCTGCACTTTGTGCCGTCGATGCTCTCGGCGTTTATCGGTGCCGACGAAGCGCTGGCCTGCACCTCGCTGCAACGGATCATTTGCAGCGGTGAAGCGCTGCCGATGGAGCTGCAACGCCAGACGCTGCGCAGCCTGCCGCGAGCCAATCTCTACAACCTGTATGGCCCGACCGAAGCGGCCATCGACGTGACCCACTGGACTTGCGTGGAAGAGGGGCGCGACAGCGTGCCGATCGGTCGACCGATTGCCAACCTGCGCACCTGCGTCCTCGACAGCGAACTGCAACCGTTGCCGCTGGGCGCGGTGGGCGAGTTGTACCTGGGCGGTGTCGGTCTGGCGCGCGGTTATCACCGTCGTGGCGCGCTGACTGCCGAGCGTTTCGTGGTCGATCCGTTCGGCAGCGGCGAGCGTCTGTACCGCACCGGTGACCTGGTGCGCTATCGCGTTGATGGCGCCATCGACTACTGCGGGCGTATCGACCACCAAGTGAAGATTCGCGGTTTGCGCATCGAACTGGGCGAAATCGAAGCGCGCCTGCAAGAACATGCGGACGTGCAGGAAGCCGTGGTGCTGGCCCTCGATGGCCCGAGCGGCAAGCAATTGGTCGCGTACCTCGTGCCGCAGAATCGCGCACTGCTGGACGCCGATGCCGAGCAGCAAGGCGCGTGGCGCGAAACCCTGAAAAGCCATTTGCTCGCCAGCCTGCCGGATTACATGGTGCCGGCGCAGACCGTGCTGATCGAACAAATGCCACTGAGCCCCAACGGCAAACTCGACCGCAAACGCCTGCCCGCGCCAACCGCGCAAGTCAGTCAGCGCGCGTTTGAAGCGCCACGCAGCGAACATGAACAGGTGCTGGCGCAGATCTGGCAGGACGTGTTGGGCGTGGAGCAGGTCGGGCGTCAGGACAACTTCTTCGAACTGGGCGGCGACTCGATCATTTCGATTCAAGTGGTCAGCCGTGCCCGCCGTGCCGGTCTGAGCCTGCAACCCCGCGACCTGTTCCAGCAGCAAACCTTGCAAGCACTGGCCGCCGTGGTCAAAGAGCAGGCGGCACCGCTGGCGCAACAAGGGCCGGTGGACGGTGTGCAAATACTCACGCCGATCCAGCGTTGGTTCTTCGACGAGCCGATTCCGCAGCGCGCGCACTGGAACCAAGCCGTGTTGCTGACGCCGCGTGAAACCCTCGAATTGCCACGTCTGCAAGCGGCGCTGCAACGGCTGCTCAAGCAGCACGATGCGCTGCGTTTGCGCTTCAGTCAGGTCGACGGTCAATGGTCGGCGCGGTATGTCGGGGCCGACAGCTGCGATGTGATCGACATGCTCTGGACCGCTCGCGTGGCCAGTGATGCCTCGCTGGAATCGGTGTGCGACGAAGCCCAGCGCAGCCTCAGTCTGCAAGACGGTCCGCTGCTGCGCGTGGCGTTGATCGCCCAAGCTGACGGCTCGCAGCGGTTGCTGTTGGTGATCCACCACTTGGCGGTGGACGGTGTGTCCTGGCGGGTGTTGCTGGAAGATTTGCAGGCCGCCTATCAAGGGCAAGAGCTGCCACCGAAGACCAGCGCTTTCCAGGCCTGGGCCGACAAACTCGACGCCTATGCACGTTCCGAAACCGCTGCCGGCGAACTGAGCTGGTGGCAGGCGCAACTGAGCGTCGCCAATGATTGGTTGCCAGTCGCCAACGCTCAAGCCAGTCAGGCCGGGCACTTGCGTCAGGGCGTCAGCATCGGTCTTGACCGCGAGCAGACCCGCCAGTTGCTGCAACAGGCTCCGGCCATCTACCGCACGCAAGTCAACGACCTGCTGCTGACCGCGCTGGCCCGCACCCTCAGCCGCTGGACCGGCGATGCCTCGGCGCTGATTCAGCTCGAAGGCCATGGCCGCGAAGAGCTGTTCGACGACATCGACCTGACCCGCACCGTCGGCTGGTTCTCCAGCCTGTTCCCGGTGCGCCTGACGCCGACCGCCGACCTTTCGGGTTCGATCAAGGCGATCAAGCAGCAACTGCGCGAGATCCCCGGCAAAGGCATGGGTTACGGCCTGTTGCGCTACATGGGCGATGCTGCGAGCCAAGCTGCGCTGGCCGCGTTGCCGCAAGCACGCGTGACCTTCAACTACCTCGGACAGTTCGACCAGAGTTTTGCCGAGGACGCACTGTTCACCCCGGCCCGCGAATCCAGCGGTGCCGCGCAATCGGCTGACGCACCGTTGCCGAACTGGTTGTCGGTGGACGGTCAGGTCTATGGCGGCGAACTGAAACTGGACTGGACCTTCAGCCGTGAATGCTTCGACCTGCGCGAGATCGAAGCGCTGGCGGCGGATTTCCGCAGCGAGTTGCTGGCGCTGATCGCCCATTGCCTGAGCGATGGCGCGGGCGGCGTGACCCCGGCGGACTTCCCGTTGGCGCGTCTGACTCAAGCGCAACTCGATGGTCTGCCAGTGCCGCCAGCACAAATCGAGGACCTGTATCCGCTGTCGCCGATGCAGGCCGGTTTGTTGTTCCACAGCCTGTACGAATCCGAGTCCGGCGCCTACGTGAACCAGCTCAGCGTCGAAGCCCGCGGGCTCGATGCCGAACGGCTGGGCCGCGCATGGCAAGCGGTGCTCGACACCCATCCGATCCTGCGCAGCAGTTTCCACTTCCCGGACGGCTTCGAAGCGCCGGTGCAGTTGGTGCATAGACACCTGCAATTGCCGATGACCTGCCTCGACTGGCGCAACCGCAGCGATCAGGCCGAAGCGTTGGTTCAACTGATCGACAGAGAACGCCTGCAACTCGATTCGACTGGCGCGCCGTTGATGCGTTTGACCCTGGTGCGACTGGACGATGAGCGTCAGCAACTGATCTACACCCACCATCACTTGCTGCTCGATGGCTGGAGTAATTCGCTGCTGTTGAGCGAAGTCCTGCAGCGGTATGCCGGGCAAAAAGTGCAGGCGCCGATTGGGCGTTTTGCCGATTACATTGGCTGGCTGCAACGTCAGGATGCGCAGGCTGACGAACTGTTCTGGCGCGAGCAATTGGCGACCTTGGACAACCCCACCTTGCTGGCCCAGAGCCTGGCCCATGGCGACAGTAAAAACCTGTCGACGGCGGAATTCGCCGATCACCGCCAGACCTTCGATGTTGCCACCAGCAAACGCTTCAGTGAGTTTTCCCGTCAGCAAAAGGTCACCCTCAACACTTTGGTCCAAGGTGCCTGGGCACTGCTGCTGCAACGCTATACCGGTCAACGCAGCGTCGCGTTTGGCGCGACCGTTGCCGGGCGTCCGGTGGACTTGCCGGGTGCTGAAAGTCAGCTCGGCCTGTTCATCAACACCTTGCCGGTGATCAGCAGCCCGGACGCGGTTGAAAGCGTCGGCCAGTGGCTGACCCGTTTGCAGGCGCAGAACCTGGAATTGCGTGAGCATGAATTCACCGCCCTCGGCGACATTCAGCGCTGGGCCGGGCGTGCCGGTGAACCGCTGTTCGACAGCCTGCTGGTGTTCGAAAACTTCCCGGTCGCCGCGGCCCTGCAACAGGGTGCGCCAGCCGGTTTGAGCTTCTCGATCCCGCAGAACCACGAACGCACCAACTTCCCGCTGACGCTGGCGGCCACTGCCGAAAGCCAGCTCAGCCTGAACTGGAGCTACCAGTGCAGCCACTTCAGCGCCGAGGCGATTGCCCGCATGAGCGAGCATTTGGCCGCGCTGCTGGCAGCGATGGTCGCCGCGCCACAGGCTGCATTGAGTGAACTGGACCTGCTGACCGCGCCGGAACGCGCGCAACAGTTGGTCGAGTGGAACCCCTCGTTCACCGCGGCGGAAAACCCGCTCTGCGTGCATCAGTTGATCGAGGCTCAGGCCGTCATCCGACCGGACGCCACGGCGCTGATTTTCAACGACCTGGAATTGAGCTTCGACCAACTCAACCGCCGCGCCAACCAATTGGCCCATCGCCTGCGTGCACTGGGCATCGGCCCGGAAGTGCGGGTCGGCCTCGCGATGCAGCGTTCGCCGGAAATGATCATTGGCCTGCTGGCGATCCTCAAGGCTGGCGGCGCGTACGTGCCGCTGGACCCGGCTTATCCGGCCGAACGCCTGCGTTACTTGATGGACGACAGCGGCATTTCGCTGCTGATCAGCCAATCGTGGCTGCGGGAAAAACTGCCGTTGCCGGAAGGCCTATCAGTCTTGGAAATCGACCGCGAGCCGCTGGAACAAATGTCGGAAACCAACCCGGTCAACCTGACCTGCGGTGAAAGCCTCGCGTACCTGATCTACACCTCGGGCTCCACCGGGCGGCCGAAAGGCGTGAGCGTGGCCCACGGTCCGCTGGCCATGCATTGCCTGTCGATCGGCGAGTTGTACGGCATGACCCCAGACGATCGCGAGCTGCAATTTGCTTCGATCAGCTTCGACGGCGCCCATGAGCGCTGGTTGACGCCACTGGTGTTCGGTTCGGCCGTAATGCCCCGCGACGACGAGTTGTGGAGCGTGGAGCGCACCTGCGCCGAGATCGAAAAGCACGGCATCACCATCGCCTGCTTCACCCCGACCTATCTGGGCCAGATCGCCGAATTCATGGGCGAAGCGGGGCGCGATTTGCCGATCCGCTCCTACACCCCATGCGGCGAAGGCATGGCCAAGCACGCGTTCGATGAAGTCCAGCAGGTGCTGCAACCGAAGCGCCTGATCAACGGCTACGGCCCGACCGAAACGGTGATCACGCCGTTGATCTGGCTGGCGTATCCGGATACCGAATTCGACTCGGCGTTCATGCCGATTGGCCGGCCGGTCGGTAATCGCAGCGCCTATATTCTGGACGGCGGTTTGCAGCCGTTGCCGGTTGGCGTGGCGGGTGAGTTGTACCTGGGCGGCGAGGGCGTCGCCCGTGGATACCATCAACGTCCGGACCTGTCCGCTGAACGCTTCGTGCCGGATCCGTTCGTGCCGGGCGCGCGTTTGTATCGCAGTGGCGACCTCGCGCGGTTCCGCGCTGACGGTGTTGTTGAATACCTCGGCCGTATCGACCAGCAAGTGAAGATTCGCGGTTTCCGTATCGAGCTCGGCGAAATCGAAGCCTGCCTGCTCGAACACGAAGGCGTGCGTGAAGCGTTCGTGATCGATCGCGAAGGCCCGGTGAGCCGCCAGTTGGTTGGCTACGTGGTGCCGCGCGATCCACTCACCGACGAGCACGATTTGCGTGAAGCGCTGACGTTGCACCTGCGCAGCCGTCTGCCGGCGCACATGCTGCCGGCGCATTTGATGTGCCTGGCCGCGTTGCCGCTGACGCCGAACGGCAAGCTTGATCGCCAAGGCCTGCCAGCGCCGGAAGCAACCCGGCAGAACCACGATCAAGTCGCCGCTGCGTCGCCGGCCGAAACATTGCTGGTGGAGATCTGGCAGGAACTGCTGGGGCTGGAGTCGGTGGGCGTCACCGAGAACTTCTTCGAACTGGGCGGTGACTCGATCATTTCCCTGCAAGCGGTGAGTCGTGCCGGGCAGCGCGGGCTGGTGTTCAGTCCGAAGCAACTGTTCGAGCAGCAGACCATTCGGGCACTCGCTGCGGTGGCGACCAGCCGTGAAGCGGCGTTGGTTGAAGCGCCGAAAGTCCCTGCTTTTGCGCTGGTGCCGCACATCGACATCGCCGCTCGCGAAGGTCTGCAAGACCTGTATCCGCTGTCGCCGATGCAGCAAGGCATGTTGTTCCATTGCCTCGATTCACCGGAGCTGAACCCCTACGTCAACCAGTTGAGCGTAGCGGTAGACGGCTTGCAGGTGCCGCGTTTCCGCGCCGCTTGGCAAACTCTGGTTGAACGTCATGAAGTGCTGCGCGCGGCGTTCCGCTGGCGCGATGGCTTGGCCGATCCGCTGCAAGCGGTGTTCGACGATGTCGAGTTGCCGATCGAAGAACTCGACTGGCGCGAGCGTACCGACACAGAACAGGCGCTGGGTGAACTGGCGGCTGCGGAACAGGCCAAGGGGTTCGATCTGAGCTGCCCGCCGTTGATGCGTTTCATCTTGGTGCGCCTGGGTGACGACCGTTACCAGATGATCTGGATCTACCATCACCTGTTGCTGGATGGCTGGAGTGCATCGCGCCTGTTGGGCGACATGTTGCGCCTGTACCACAACGACAGCCTGCCGACCCTGACCGGTCGCTACGCCGACTACATCGCCTGGCTGCAACGACAGGACGGTGCGCAGGCCGAAGGCTTCTGGCGTGAGCGTCTGGCGTTGCTCGAAGAGCCGACCATTCTGGCCAAGGCTTCCGGTGCGACAGGCTCCGGCCACGGCGTGATGTACAGCAACCTCGACGCCGAGGCGACGCGCAAACTGCACAGCTTCGCCAAGCGTCAGCGCGTGACCCTCAACACACTGGTGCAAGGCGCGTGGCTGTTGCTGTTGCAACGTCACAGCGGCCAACGCAGTGTCGCGTTCGGCGCCACGGTGGCGGGGCGTCCGACCGGGCTGGCCGGGGCGCAGGACATGCTCGGGCTGTTCATCAACACCTTGCCGGTCATTCAGACGCTTGATCCGCAACAGCCGTTGGGTGAGTGGCTGCGCGACTTGCAGGATTACAACCTGATGGTCCGCGACTACGAGCACACGCCGTTGTCGGACATTCAGCGCTGGGCCGGGCAGGGTGGTCAGGGCTTGTTCGACAGCATCATCGTGTTCGAAAACCATCCGGTGGACCGTGCCTTGAAAGGGGGCGAGGAAGGTGAGCTGCGCTTCGCCGAGGTTGGCAGCGGCGGGGTGACCAACTTCCCGATGGACTTGATGGTCAGTGCCAATGAAGAAGGCCTGGAAGTCGAATACCTGTTCCTGCGTGATCGCTTCAGTGACGTGGAAGTTGAGCGGATTCGTGCGCAGCTTGAAGGGTTGCTGCGTGCGTTGCCGGAGGATGCCACGCGCCTGCTTGGCAACATTGGCTTGCCTGAGGCGCGTTTGAGTCTGCCGCAGGTGTCCGACGATAACGTCGATTTGTTGCACGCGTTCAATCAGCACGTGCGCACGCAACCGCAGAAAGTCGCCTTGAACTGCGAGGATCGGGAAGTCAGTTATGCACAGCTTGAGGCGCAGGCCAATGGGCTGGCGCAGCAACTGATTGGTCGCGGCATCGGGCCGGAAAGTCTGGTAGCGGTGGCATTGCCGCGTTCCGAGCGCACGATTGTTGCGTTCCTCGCGGTGCTCAAGGCTGGGGCGGCTTATCTGCCGCTGGACTTGGCGTACCCGGCCGAGCGGCTGGCTTATATGTTGAGCGATTCTGCGGCCAGCCTGTTGCTTTGCGACAGTGATCTGGGCGAACGACTGACCCTGGCTGATAGTCCGCCACGTCTGTTGCTCGATCAGATGTCCGTTGCTGGCAACACCGAGTGTCCGGTTGCCAATCCGCTGCCAGGGCATCTGGCGTACCTGATTTACACCTCCGGTTCCACCGGCCAACCGAAAGGCGTGGCCGTGGCGCGCGGACCGATTGCCCGGCATTGCCGCGGCATCATCGAGCTCTACGAACTGGCACCGCGCAGCCGCGAGCTGCACTTCATGTCGTTCGCCTTCGACGGTGCGCAGGAGCGTTGGCTGAGTGTGCTGTTGGCCGGCGGCAGTCTGGTGATCCGCGATGACAGTTTGTGGACGCCGGAGCAAACCCTGGAAGTGCTGCAGCGTCATGCCGTCACCGTGGCCTGTTTCCCGCCGGCGTACCTGCAACAGATGGCCGAAGTCGCCGAACGTCTGGGCAATCCACCGGCGGTCGAGGTGTATTGCTTTGGCGGTGATGCGGTGCCGGAGGCCAGTTTCGAGCAGGTCAAACGCGCCTTGCGTCCGCAGCGTCTGGTCAACGGTTACGGCCCGACCGAAACCGTGGTCACGCCGCTGCTGTGGCGTGCCGAGGTCAGCGAAACCTGCGATGCGGCGTATGCGCCGATTGGTCGTGGTGTGGCCGGGCGTGGTTTGTACGTGCTGGATGCCGACCTCAATCCGTTACCGGTCGGTGTCAGCGGCGAGTTGTACCTGGGCGGCGAATGCCTGGCGCGCGGTTATCACCAGCGTCCCGGCATGAGCGCCGAGCGTTTCATTCCGGACCCGTTCGAGGCCGGTGGCCGCATGTACCGCACCGGCGACCTGGTGCGCCAGCGCGAGTGCGGGTTGATCGACTACCTGGGGCGTCTCGACCAGCAAGTGAAGATCCGAGGTTTCCGCATTGAACTGGGCGAAATCGAAGCTCGTCTGCGCGACTGCGCCGGGGTGCAGGATGCCGCGGTGGTGGTGCACGACACGCCGACCGGTAAGCAGTTAGTGGGTTATGTGGTGGCGGCCGGTGCTGTCGGGCTGGATCGTCGCTTGAAGACTGAACTGCAAGCGCAACTGCCGGACTACATGGTGCCGGCGCGAATCATGGTGCTGGAGCGCTTCCCGCTGTCGGCCAACGGCAAGCTCGACCGTCGCGCACTGCCTACGCCGGAATGGGCGCTCGGCGGTTATCGCGCGCCACGCAACGCACTGGAAACGGCGCTGACCGCGATCTGGCAAGAGGTGCTGGGCGTGCCGCAAGTGGGCATCGATGACAACTTCTTCGAACTCGGCGGCGACTCGTTGCAGGTGCTCAAAGTCATCTCGCGGGTGCGCAGCCAGCCGCAACTGGGCTTTGAATTGAAGTTGCGCGACTTGATGCAGAAGCCGTGCATCGCCGAACTCAGCGGTTATCAGGCTGCCGAGCCGGCATCTGCACCAGACCCGTTGCTGGCGCTGAATGCGCGGATCCCGAACGTGCCGGCGCTGTTTTGCCTGCACGCCGGTTTCGGCACGGTGTTCGACTACGAACCGCTGGCCCGTCGACTGGAAGGCCGGCGCACGGTGTACGGCGTGCAATGCCGGATGCTGCTTGATCCGCTGTGGCAGGACGAGTCGCTGCTGGCCATGGCTCAGGCCTATGCGCAACGGGTTCGCAGTCAGCAGGCCAAGGGGCCGTATTACTTGCTGGGTTGGTCATTGGGCGGGGCGTTGACGCAACTGGTCGCTCACGAACTGGAAGCCCAGGGTGAAACGGTCGCGTTTGCCGGGCTGGTCGACAGTTACGTAGCGGGCACCGCAGAAGCGGGGGACTGGCGCGAGGACCTGGGCGACTTCCTGAAGTTTGTGCTCGGTCTGCCGACCGATGAGGCTCAGGCATTGATTGCGCTGAAAGCCGCTGATTTGAATGAGCGCGAGGGTTCCACGGCGGTGATCGAGGCGGCCATGCACGGCTCCAATGAGCAAGCTGCGTTGGGCGCGGGGGAACTCACGCAGATCTTCGCCACCGGCTCACGCCTCAAGCAATTGGCGCTGGTGCATCGGCAACTGCCGGCGATTCAGGTCACGGCTCATCGCTGGTGGGTGGCCGAACGCGACGACGAACGTCGGGTGTTCGAGGCCCAGGTTGGTAGCCACGGCGTTGATCGCTTGTTGGCGGGCGGGCACTACGAGTTGCTGCGCGGTGATGAGTTGCTCGACGAGCTTGAAGACCTGTTGGAACGCCGATTGGCCATCGCTTAAACGAGGGCGTCACGGTCCCCTGTAGGAGCTGTCGAGTGAAACGAGGCTGCGATCTTTTTAAGATCAAGATCAAAAGATCGCAGCCTCGTTTCACTCGACAGCTCCTACAAAAGCTCCGCTCGTTTCAAGATTTTGTATTGACCTATTTGTGTAGAAGGATTCGTCCCATGGCTGTGTTGCCAGAACTTGAAGCATTTCTAGAACTCGCCGAGTTCGGCCGGATGACCGGCAAAAGTCGCGCGATGCATGAACAGTCGCCGCAACAGGCGCGGATCGATTTCGAAGCGTCGTCGGGGTTTCTCGATGTGCCGCTGGACAGCGTTGCCTGCGAGGACTTCACCATCGCCGCGCGAGATGGCCACAGCCTGTCGGCAAGGGTGTATCGCGACGGGCAATCGGTCAAAGGGCTGCAACCGGTGGTGTTGTATTTCCATGGTGGCGGCTATGTAGTCGGCAGTCTCGATTCCCATGATGCGCTGTGCCGGCGGCTGGCCTCCCAAGGTGGTTTTGCCTTGTTGACGGTGGATTATCGCCTGGCGCCGGAGTGGCGGTTCCCGACGCCGGTACAGGATGCCTGCGATGCGGGGAACTGGCTGGTTCGTGAAGGCGCGGCGCGCGGTCTGGACGCAACGCGAGTGGCCGTGACCGGTGACAGCGTGGGTGCGACGCTGGCGACAGTGTTGTCGATCATGGCGGTGCGTGAACCTGAGGAACTGGCGTTGAAACCCAAGGCGCAATTGTTGGTGTACCCGGTGACGGATGCCACCACCAAGCGCGCGTCGCATCGGGATTTCTCCGAGGGTTATTTGCTGGAGACGCCGACGCTGGATTGGTTCTATGCGCATTACGGGCGCACGCCAGAGGATCTGGCAGATTGGCGCTGCTCGCCGTTGCTGGCGGAGGATTTGTCAGGCGTGGCGCCGGCTCTGGTGTATTTGGCCGGGCATGATCCGTTGCATGACGAAGGGCTGGCGTATGCGGATCGGCTGCGAGCGGCGGGGAATGAGGTGACGTTGCTGGAACAGCCTGGGATGACCCATGACTTTTTGCGCATGGCGGGGTTGTTGGGGGAAGTGGAAGGGATTCACTCGGAAGTGGCGGGGTGGGTGCGTTCGCAGCTTTGATGGACCGCGTTTAAACATGGCTTGAGCCGGCGTGTTTAAAAGACCTGTAGGTTACTTCCTGAAAGCTACAACGCCTTGCGTCGTTGCCTACGACTACGCCAGAATCCGCCGGCTTGTGCGCCTTGAGCCTGGGTTTTATCGTTTCCCGGTCGCTGAAAATCAGCGTCCGGATTTGACCGTCCGAGTTAATCAAGGCGTGCACATGCCCAAGAGAAGTTCAGTCTTTTTGCGGTGGCTGTGCGCGGGACACCTCCGGGTGTGCCGGATACCTTGATTTCCGGTCGGTCAACCCGCGTACAGCTGCCACCTTATTCGTTTGACCGCGGACGGTCGCAGCTCCACTAATCAAGGAGCACCACTATGTTCAAAGCCACCCCACGCACACCCAGCACCATGTTCATCGTCAATCCAGAGCTCGATACCGAAACCTTGCTGGCCCACGCGTGCGAATCACTGGCCTCGGCCAATGTCATGACCATGGATCTGGCGGATGATATGGACGGGCCGAGTCGCAACTCCCTGCTGGGCATTGCGCAAGTCATCATGCTGGGGGAGCTGGCGGTGAACCGGGCGCTGGATCAGCTCGACCCACTTGAGTAATCATTGCCGGGTTTTTTGTGTTTGATCAGTGGGATCTCTGATGGGGCGACTGCCGCCATCGCGAGCAAGCTCGCTCCCACATTTGATCTCGGTCGTACGCAGGCTTTGTATCCACCCAAGATCCACTGTGGGAGCGAGCTTGCTCGCGATGAGGGCATCACAGACGACACAAATCTCACAGCCATAAAAAATGCCCGTATCTCGCGATACGGGCATTTTTCATTTCAGCTCAGCCACTCAGAAATCATATTTCGCAGTGATCTGCAGGTTACGTGGCTCGCCGTAGAACGTGGTGCCGAAGTTGCCCAGGCCGGTCAGGTACCTCTTGTCGAAGACGTTGTTGGCATTGGCGGTGAAGCTCAGGTGTTCGTCGTACTGATAACGGGTCATCAGGTCCACGAGGGTGTAGCCGCCTTGTTTGAGAGAGGTGCTGCCGCCCTCGCCACCGCCCACGTTGGGGCTGTAGCTCTGGCCGTAAAACGCGCTCTGCCAGCTGATGCCGCCACCGACGGTGAACTGGTCCAGCGCGCCGGGCAGGCGGTAGGTGGTGAACGTACGAATCACGTGTTCCGGTTTGCTGGTGGCCAGCGGGAAACCGAAGATGCGCTGTTCGTCCTTGTCACGGGTACGGGCGTAGGTGTAGCCGGCAGACACGTTCCAGTCCTGAGCCAGTTCGCCGGCCAGTTCCAGTTCCACGCCGTTGGTGGTGGCGCCGTCGGTGGCTTTGAAAATGCCATCGCCGGTATTCAAATCGGTGCCGACCGATTGAGCGAAGTTGTCCTGCTCAATGCGGAAGAAGGCCAGGCTGGCGTTCAGTTTGCCTTCGAAGTAGGCCGCTTTCAGGCCGGTTTCGTAGCTGTCGCCTTCGACCGGTGCCAGGGTCGAACCGTTGATGTCCTTGTTGATCTGAGGTTGGTAGATCTTGGTGTAGCTGGCGTAGACCGAGTAGGTATCGTTCAGGTCATAGACCACACCGGCGTAAGGCGTGACAACGCCGTGTTCCTTGTAGCTGGCGTGGGTGTCGGTCAGGGTGCCGCCCGGATAGTACGAGTAATCCTCGTTGTACTTGAAGGTGCTCAGACGGCTGCCGAGGATGAACGACAGGTCGTCGGTCGGACGCAGGCGCGTGGCCAGGTAAAGACCGTTCTGGCTCTGGGTGCGTTCGTATTTACCGTTTTTCGGGAACTCCTGTTTCGGCAGGCTACCGTTCCAGTCATAGATGCTGCCCGGCACCAGTTCGAAGGCGCTGGTGTCGTACGTTGCGCCGGTCTGGCGCGAGTGGGACGCCATGAAGCCGGCCACCAGTTCGTGCTCGCGACCGCCCAGGGTGAACGGTCCGGAGACGTTCACGTCAGCCGTGTTCTGCACGCGATGACCTTCCCAGCGACCCCAGTAAAGGAAATTGCCTACGCCCGTGGCGCGGTCCGCAGAACCCCCGCTGGCCGAGGCCAGTTGGGTATCGTGATCGGTGGTTTTCTGGTCGAAGCTGGCCTTGAACTTCCAGTCATTGGCCAGTGCCTGTTCCAGCGACGAGAAGTAGGTGACGCTGTCGAAATCACGACGGCTCCAGTCGGCGCCGGGGTTGAAACTGCGAGAGAAGTCGGTACGGCCGCCGTCGGTGAAGTACGGCGCGTTACCGGTCCAGGAGCTGCCGCGCGGGGTGGCACTGGACTTGTCGACGCCGAGGGTCAGCAGGGTGTCGTCCGTCAGGTCGGCTTCGAGGATGCCGTAGAACAGGTCTTTCTTCTGGCTGTAGTGGTCGATGTACGAATCCTTATCCTGGAGGGCGCCGACGAAGCGGCCGCGCACGCTGCCGGAATCGTTCAGCGAACCGGAGATGTCGCCTTCGGTGCGGTAGTTGTCCCAGTAACCGGCGGTGGCGCTGACCGAAGCCTTGAAGTCCTTGGTCGGCTTCTTGCGCACCAGGTTGACGGTGGCGGACGGGTCGCCCGCGCCGGTCATCAGGCCCGTGGCGCCTTTGATCACTTCGACGCGATCGAGGCTGGCGGCGTCGTCGCTGTTGTTGGGGTTCTCACCGTAAACACCGTCGTACGGGAGGTTGATGCCATCGTACTGGAAGTTGGTGATGGCGAAACCACGAGCAGAAAACTCAGTACGGTCACTGTCGTACTTCTGCGCCGTGACGCCAGGGGTGTTGCGCAATACGTCGCCGACGCTCTTGGCGCCGCGATCGTCCATTTGCTGACGCGTCACCACGGTCACCGATTGCGGTGTTTCGCGAAGGGTCAGCGGCAGTTTGGTCGCGGTGGTGGTGGCGCCGGTGGTGTAGGAACCGGTGTCTTCAGTGGTCAGGCCCAGGGCCTGGCCGGAAATGGTGGTCGCGCCCAGTTGCAGGCTCGAGCCGCCGCCAGACACCAGGGTGACGCTGTTGCCGTTGATCTGGAACGAGATGCCGGTGCCTTGCAGCAGGGCCTTCAGGGCATCGGACGGTTCCAGTGAACCGGACACCGCACGAGACTTGATCCCGGCAACCTGATCCGGGCTGTAGAGGATTTGCAGATTGGTCTGCATGCCCAGTTCGGTCAGCGCGTTGGAAAGCGATTGACCTGCAATGTTCACTTTTACAGGTGCAGCATTGGCCATCGAGCTCCCCAGCAAGGTGGCGGTCAGCAGTACGCTAGTGAACAGGGTGCGATGCAAAGTCGGGCGCTGTACGGCCAGCGCGAGAGGTGTGCGGGGTGTTTGAGGTCGCATTACTTACCTGAGCTCCTGAAAAAGTGTTGTGCAGAGTTTTTGTTAATAGGAATGATTATTAGACGCAGCACGAGCGTAAAACCGGAAAGAAACCGGGAAAATAAATATCCGAAGGGTGGTTGTAGGAGCCAGGTTGTCAGGCAGGGGCGAGCTCGGTGACGACCCGTCCACTTTCCATGCGCACCAGTTGGTCCGCCACGTCGAAATAACGGTCATCGTGGGAGATCACGATGATGGTCTTGCCCAGGCGTTTAAGGTCCGGCAGCAGCTCGGTATAGAAGATCCGGCGGAAGGTCGGGTCCTGGTCAGCCGCCCATTCATCGAACACCAGCACCGGACGTTCCTCCAGCCAGGCATTGACCAGGGCCAGGCGTTTGCGCTGGCCGGTGGAGAGGTCGGTGGTGGTGAAGTTGCCGTCCTTGACGCTGACCTTGTGCGCGATCTCCAGCCGTTGCAGGTATTTGTTGGCGTCTTCGGGGATGTGCGTATCGCCCTGGACCACATCATCGAACAGGTAATAGTCGGCAAAAATCGTGGTGAACAGCTGGCGATAGTCATCGCGGTTCTGCGCGTCGATCGCCTCGCCATTGACGCGGATTTCTCCCTGTTGAGGTGTGTACAGACCCAGCAGTAGCTTGATCAGCGTGGTCTTGCCGCAACCGTTCTCGCCGACAATAAAGGTGATGTCGCCTTGCTTGATCGTCAGGTTCACCGGCCCTAGCTGGAAGGGCGCAGCGCCTTCGACCGCCGGGAAGCTGAAACGCACATCGGCCAGTTTCAGTTCGTGCACCGCTTGCTTGACGTTGCCTTTATCGCTGAGCAGCAGATGAGGTTCCGGGGTGGAAAACTGCTCCGACAGTTCGGCGATGCGGCGGAAGGCGATCTGCGCGCGGCTGACGATCGGCAAGGTGCTGATCAAATGCTCCAGCGGACCTTTCATATAAAGCAGCACCAGCACGAAGCCGCTCATCACGGTTTTGTCGGCACTCGGCCAAAAGGTTTGCAGCGCGAGGGCCAGGCCGATGACCACGAAGAACAGCATCGAGCCGAAGGTCTTGGCGATCACGAAAGTGTTGATGGAACGCACCTGGGTGTTGCAGATGAACTCGGCGGTGGCCTTGATGCCCGAGACGAACATGCGCTGCCGACGTGGGCGATGAATGCGCAGTTCCTTGGCGCCTTCGGCAATCGCGTTGTAGTGCTTTTGCAGTTCATCTTCGGCCTCTCGGGCGGCCATGAAACCCTGAACACCCTTGCTCTGGGCGTAGGCCTGAATCGCCGTGCCGATCAGGATGGCGGCGACCATGATCAGGAACATCGGCCACGACAGAATCGCCAGATAGCCCATGCAACCCAGGGTCACGGTGACGGAAATGGCCAGCGGCGCGAAGGCGAAGGCGAAGTCGCTGATGGTGTCGACGTCGTGGGTCAGCACCGGGATCAGGCGGTGGCTGCGATAGCGCTCGATCTGTTCGATCGGTGCCGACAGGACTTTTTCACCCAACTGTTTACGCAGCTTGGCGATGATGTGCTGGCCGACATAGTTGGTGCCGATGTCCGAGCAGATCGAACTGGCCAGCGCGAGCAGGCACAGGCCGGCGAACAGGGCGACCACGCCTTGGGTCAGGCCGGTGTCCGAATGCAGGGCGTTGTTGATGGTCGCCAGCAATACCGTGACGCTCAGGCCGCCGACCATGCCCAGGAAAATGGACGCGGCGACGATGAGCCGAAAGGGTTTCAACAGGGCGAACAATTCGCCGATGGCGCCACGGGTAGGCTGGGTCATGGAAGACAGTTCCTTGGGTCGTGAAGGCAGATACCCAGTAGAACGTCTGGTGGAAGGCTTAATTTAGAAGGGCGCCGACTGGTGGAGGGGGGGCCACACAAAACCCTGTAGGAGCTGACGAGTGAAACGAGGCTGCGATCTTTTGATCTTGTTTTTAAAAAGCAAAGTCAAAAGATCGCAGCCTCGTTTCACTCGTCAGCTCCTACAGAGAGCACAGTCATCCAGAAAACTCTGGCTTATAGGTCTCGCACGATGCGAAATCCCATCCAGTCGCCGCGCTCTTGCGGGTACTGGCTGTTGCGGTTGCCGGAGCGGGAGAACACCGGCGCTTCCCCCCAGTCGTTGCCGCGAATCCGCACGGCTTCGCATTTGGGCTCGACCCAGGCGCTGCCATCGGTGGGCGCACCGACGTAGTCCGGGTGTTCGCAGTCTTCGATCCATTCGTAAACATTGCCGTGCATGTCGTACATGCCGAAGGCATTCGGCGGGTAGCTGCCCACTGGCGAGCTGTAGCTGTAACCGTCCGCCGGGCCATAGGTGTTGGCGTGTTTGCTGATGCTGTACTCCTTGCCCTCATCGAACGGGAAGGGGAACGGCCCTTTGCTGCCACCGCGCGCGGCATATTCGCGTTGGGCCTCGCTGACCATGCGGTACGTCTGCCCGGTTTTTTTCGACAGCCAGGCGACGTAGTTTTTCACGTCGTCGAAGTTCATGCACACCGCCGGCTGACGCGGGCTCTGCGGATAACGCGGCTTGCTGGCGACGCACTCGCGACCCGGCCGGGTGTCGCCGTTGGCGATGGTCACGCCACTCTCGCGCACGTAGCTGTCCCATTCACCGGCAGTGACCTGGAAGCGGCTCATGGCGAACGGTTTGGCAAAGGTCACCTCGTGCATTGGACCTTCATCGGGTTCGCGACCGACTTCATCGTCCGGTGTGCCCATGGTGAAGGTGCCGGCCGGCAGCACGACCATTTCCGGGCAGTCCCGGCAGTCCTTGAACACCTTGCCCGGTTGCGGGGTGGCTGCAGCCTGGGCGGTGGTCGGTAAAAGTCCGACCATGAGGGCGGTCAGGGCCAGGGCCTTGAGCGGCAAGGTCAATTGATCTCGGTTCATGAATCATCTCGATATAAAAAACGGGTGTCACGCCAGGCCCAATGTGGGAGTGAGCCTGCTCGCGATCGGGCCATCACATTCAACATTGATGGTGACTGATCCACCGCTATCGCGAGCAGGCTCGCTCCCACAGGGTTCTGCATCATGGCGTCAGGCGGTCTTGCTCAGCAGGGCCATGAAGTGGTCGATATCGTTTTCGGTGTTGAGCAGGCCGGGGGCGATGCGGATCACCGGGCCGACGTCGCGGTCCACCGAGTCGCAGACCACACGGTTTTCCATCAGCTGGACGGCGACTTTTTCGCAGTCGCGATCCTTGATCCGGAAGAAGGTAAAACCGGCCGACAGGTCCGGGCTCTTTGGCGTCACCAATTCGATCTGCGGGTGCTCCAGCAAGCGGTTTTTTGCATAGGTGTTGAGCGCGTGGATGCGTGCCTGCACCTCGGCCTTGCCCAGGTCCAGGTGCAGCTTGAAGGCTTCGTTCAGGGCCCAGCGATGTTCGAAGCTGTGATAGCCACCGGGGGTCATGATGGTCGAGAAGGTGGTGGCTTCGGAGAACGTTGGAATGGTCGGCGTCACGTCCTTGAGCTCGGTCGAACGGGCGCAGATGATCCCGGTACCGCGCGGGCCGAACATCCATTTGTGCGTGCCGGCAATGAAGAAATCGCAGTGCATGTCGGGGAAGTCGAGGTCCTCGACGCCGAAGCCATGGACGCCGTCGACCACATACAGGATGCGGTCCTTTTCCTCGCGGTTGCGATTCTGTTCGTCCACCAGTTTGCCGATCTCGCCGATCGGCAGTTTCACGCCGCTGCCCGATTGCACCCACGTCATGCCGAGCACTCGGGTTTCGGGGCGAATGCCTTTGGCAATCGAGCCCAGCACTTCATCCACGGAAATGCTGTGGCTGTTCTCGAACAGCTTGAGCTTGCGAACCTTGACCCCGTCCTTTTGCTGGCGATACCCCAGCGCATAGTTCGTCGCGTAATGTTCGTGTTCGCTGGTGAGGATTTCCTGGTCGGGGCGCACGTGAATGCCGCCGTAGATCAGTGAAAGGCCTTCGGTGGTGCTGCCGGTGAGGGCGATCTGCTCGGGCTTGGCCTTGAGGTAGCGACCGGCCCAGACGCGTACTTCCTGCTCGCGTTTTTCGGTTTCCCCCAGGTCCCAGTCCATGGCCCTGCCGGGGTTGCGGTCGAGGTTGGCGCGGTGCAGGTCGATGGCGTCACGCACCGGTTTGGGGTGCGAAGTCACCAAAAAGTTGGCGAAGTGCAGGTAATCCGGGTCCTGATTGAACATCTGGCGCAGTTGCGCCCATTTATCCTTCGGCAGCGGCGCCGGATTGGCGGCCAGCGCCGGCAGGTTCACGGCAGCGCCCAGGGGCAGGCCAGCCGCGAGAATGCCGGCCTGCTTGAGGAAAGAACGACGGTTGGTCATGAGCTCGGTTCGCTTCTGCAAAAGAGAGAATCAGTTTTTCGCCACAGGCTTGGAGGACTTCTGCACCTGGTCCCAGACCCGCAGGAAGTTGCCGCCCCAGAGCTTGGCGATATCGGCTTCGCCGTAGCCGCGACTGATCAGCTCGGCTGTCACGTTGCGGGCCTCGCTGACATCCTTCCAACCGTCCAGGCCGCCACCGTCGTTGAAGTCGGAACTGATGCCGACATGGTCGATGCCGATTTTCTTCACCGCGTAGTCGATCGCGTCGCCGTAGTCCTTGAGCGTGGCCTTGGGCTCCTCGTCGACGATGGCGTAGAGCTGACTGGCGTACTCGCCGAAACGTTGTTCGGACCAGACGGTGATCACCGGGTCCCCCGGCATCAGTGCCATCTCCAGGCCTTGCAACGGTTGCAGGTCGAAGCGTGCGCGCAGGTTGTTGAGTTTGTCCTGGGTGGTCTGGCTGAGCGGGCGGATGTAGGTCGGGAAACCGACAATCTGCACCACGCCGCCGCTGTTCTTGATCAGTTGCATTTCCTGGTCGCTGAGGTTGCGCGGGATGTCCACCAACCCTCGCGGTGCCGAGTGGGACGCGACCATCGGTGCACGGCTCAGCTGGGCAACTTGCTCCAGCGCCTTGGTCGACATCTGCGAAACGTCGATGATCACGCCGAGGTCGTTGAGGCGGTGCACGGCCTGCTTGCCGATCTCCGAGAGGCCGCCGAGGGCGTCGCGGGAGTCGTTGAAAAACGGCAATGGCCGGGATGAATCAGCCCAGGCATTGTTGCCCACGTAGCTGAAGCCGAACATGCGCATGCCGCGTGCCGCCCACTTGTCCAGGGCGTTCAGGTCGTTGCCCAGCGGATAGGCGTTGAGCATGCTCATGAAGATCGCGAACTTGCCTTCGCCATGCAGGCGGCGGAAGTCGTCGGGGGTGTAGGCGATGGCAACCTGATTAGGGAAGTCGCGAACCATTGTGCTGATGATTTTGTAGCGGGTTTCCTGCTCGAACCGTGCTTCGTCGACGAAACCGGCGGTTGGGCGGTGCGGGGCGTTGGCGCCGTTCCAGATCTCCGGCCAGCCGAAAATCGTCAGGGCCGCACCAGACAGGCGTCCGCGCCCGGTCTTGACCAGGTCGAATTGCCCGGTGCCGTCCTTGTCGGCTTCATTGCCGGCGGTGCCGAAGTCCAGCGGGACGGTGACGTGGCTGTCGAAGGAGAGGATTCGCTCGTGCAGCTCATCGGCCTGTTTCATCACCTTGACCGGGTAACCGGGATTGTCCTTGAACCAGTAATCCCAGGCCGCAAAGCCTGCACCGGCGCTGATCGCCAGGGCCAGCGGCAGGCCGATGTAAAGAGCCTTTTTCGAACGTGGTTTTGTCATGTTCATCTCAGTCAGGTTCGTTGCCCCGGTGTGGGGGGCTTTGCTATCTGGGATGGACGAGTGATCCCGTTGGAAATTTAGGGTGGGGCTGATGGCCTCATCGCGAGCAGGCTCGCTCCCACAGGGATTTTGCGAACACGGGAGATCCACTGTGGGAGCTAGCCTGCTGGCGATGCTGTTAAATTTTTGAAGGGGGTGAACGTTCTAGCTTGGATAAAGCCTGCTTCATGGCTGACACAGGTAGGGCAATGACGATTTCTCGACGATGGTTCATGGCAGGCCTGGCGCTGACCGGCGCCGCCGTGCCTGCGGCTTTTTATGGGCATCGTGAATGGACGAAACCGGATCCGACGATCACCCCCGGCGAAGCGTCATTCGATGTCGCGGATGTCGCTGGCCAGCACTTGGCGAACACCTTGCGCGGTGTCTGGCAGATCCGTTTCGAAGGTCGTGATGCCGGCATTGAAGGCCTGCCACGGGACGGGCTGGAGGTGTTTCTCGACATCGGTCACAAAGGTCGCGGCTTGAGCGGGTTCCTCGACACCGCCGAGCGTTTGCGTTCGAGCGAAGCGCCGCGTTACCGGGTGCTCGGCGATCTGGCCGGCGCCAAACCGGCGCAATTGAGCTGGCGGCTGCTCAGCGCCAGCGGCACAGCGGATTACGAATTCAGCCTGTTGCTGGACGAAGTCTGGGCCGGTTTCGGCAACGCTGGCAGCGGCACTCTCAGTGGTCGGGTGTTGAATCTGGACCGTCCGCTGATGTTGACGGCGCAGGACAACCGCTTCATTGCCGTCAAGCGCGTGTTCCCCGAAGCCCGCGAGCGCAGCGGTCTCAACCCGACGTTGCTGGCCTGGCTGGTGTCCCCGGAGCATCGACTGTTTCACCAACTCTGGCATGCCTCCCGAGACAAATGGCACACCCTGTCCGAAGACAAGCGCGGTGCTTTGCGCGGCATTGGCTGGCAGCCTGGCCCGCGAGACAAGGAGCGTGATGCCCGTGGCGCGCGCAAGGATCGTAACGGCTCGGGTGTGGATTTCTTCTTCATGCACCGGCACATGCTCGGCAAGGCGCGCTCCCTGCAAGACTTGCCGTCCTGGCAGCACTTCCCGCTGCCACAGCCGGAACTGGCGCGTGATCGGGTAGGGTTCGCCCGTTATTTCGACAACCACGATGGCACCGCGCTGCCGCCGACCTGGCTGGCCGACGACGATGCCGAGTACTCGCAATGGGTCAGCGACATCAAGACCGCCGAGACCTACCACAGCAATTTCCAGGTCTGGGAATCGCAGTACCGTGATCCGCGTTATCTGTCGAAATTGACCTTGGGTCAGTTCGGTTCAGAGGTGGAATTGGGGTTGCACGACTGGCTGCACATGCGTTGGGCCTCGGTGCCGCGTGATCCGTCCAACGGTCAACCCGTGCCGTTTGCCCGGGATCCGTCGGATTTTTCCGCGCGCTGGTATGCGCCGGAAAACGACTTCCTCGGCGATCCGTTTTCGTCTCATGTAAACCCGGTGTTCTGGCATTTCCATGGCTGGATCGATGATCGTCTGGAAGACTGGTTCCGCGCGCACGAGCGTTTTCATCCGGGGGAGGTCAGTCGGCTGGAGGTCAATGGCGTGGCGTGGTTTGCGCCTGGGCGTTGGGTCGAGATCGATGATCCGTGGCTCGGCCCGAGCACCCATGGTTGCGCCACCACGCCGGGATTACAGGCCGGCAAGTCGGTGGAGATGGACCCGGAAACCATGAAGCTGGCGTTGCGGATTACCTTTGGTGATGACGAGAAGAAACTGGCGGATCTGTTCCGCAAGGTGCCGCAACGTCCTTGGTATGCAAGGCATTTGAAGGCCAAACCGATTACCAGCTAATCAGGCATACCGGGTTATCGTTCAATCGCGAGCAGGCTCGCTCCCACAATGGATCTATGGCGAACACATTATGTGTGAACACCTGAGATCAATTGTGGGAGCGAGCCTGCTCGCGATGGCGGACTCACTGGCGCTGCAAATCACAACACCTGCCACCCACCCCCAAGCGCCTTGTACAACGCAATACTCGCCTGCAACCGCGACAACCGCAGTTGCACATTCAGATCCTGCGCCGCATACAGCGTGCGCTGTGTCTCCAGCACCGTCAGCAAATCCTCGGCACCGGCCTGATAACGGCTTTGCGCAATGTTGAACGCCGTCTGCGCCTGGTTCAGTTCTTCACCTTGCCACTGCCGCTGTTCGTCCAGTCCGCGAATGCTGTTCAACGCTTTTTCCACATCGGCGAACCCATTGATGATCGCCCCACGATACGTCTCCAGCAGTTCCTCCTGGCGGGCCGTGGCCTTGTCGCGCTCGGCGCTCAGGCGACCATTGTTGAAGACCGGTGCAAGCAGTCCGGCGGTGAGGTTGTAGAAAGGATTGCGCAGCATGTCCGCCGCGCGATCCGCGCCCGATCCGAGTTCCGCGCTCAGCGTGACCTTCGGTAGCATCGCCGCGCGGGCGACGGTGACGTCGGCTTGTGCGGCGGCCAATTGCGCTTCGGCGCGGGCGATGTCCGGGCGTCGGCTGATCAGTTCGCTGGGCAGCCCAGCGCCAATGGTCGGCCATGACAATTGATCAAAGCGTTCCTGACCCAAAGACAATGCCTGCACCGGCCGGCCGAGCAGGGCGGCGAGGCTGATCTGTGCGTCCTGAGCCTGTTGCTGCACCAGCGGCAATTGCCGTTGTTGCGCGGCGACCAGACTCTTCTGCTGCGCCAGTTCCAGCGCGGTTGCCGAGCCAGAGTCAAAACGCGTCTGCACCAGTTTCAAAACATTCTGCGCGTTCGCCAGATTCAACTCGGCGATGCGACTTTGCTCACGCAACGACACGCTTTGCGCGTAGCTGCTGGCGACGCCGCTGAGCAGCGTCAGCTCCACCGTTGCCTGATCGAATTCGCTGGCCTGCAAGCCGAATTGCGCACTGTCGCGGGAAGCGCGTTGGCCGCCCCAGAAGTCGACTTCGTAAGTGGCGCTGAGGTTGGCATTAAAGTAATCGACGGCCTTGTTATCGCCATCGGCATCGAGCTGGCTGTAGCCGTTGCCGCGCAATAGTTTCTGCCGATTGGCGTTCAGGCCGGCCTTGACCTCCGGCAGCAGCGAGCCGCCGGCAATCACGGTGTCGGCTTGCGCTTGACGCACCCGAGCGATGGCGGCGGCCAGATCGAAACTGCCGACCCGCGCCTGTTCGATCAGGCGATCAAGCTCCGGGCTGCCGAACTGCGTCCACCATTGCAGGTGGCTGCGGGTAGCGCTTTCAGTGTGTGGCGATTGCCAGGCGGCGGGCGGCTGGAGGCCGCTGTCCGGACGCTGGGCGGGACTACCGCAGGCGCCGAGCAACAGGCAGAGGGTCAGCAGGCTGAGTTGCGGCTTCATAGATCGATCATTCACTGGTAAGGGCCGTGACCGGGTCGAGTCGGGCAGCTTTGCGGGCCGGCATGAAGCCGAAGACAACACCGGTGACCAGGGCGCAGCCGAAGGCGCCGAGCACCGCTATCAAGGAGAACGCGACGGCGACTTCGCTGAGGATCAGCACGCCACCGACGATCAGTGCCAGGGCAATCCCGGCGAGCCCGCCGACCACCGAAAGCATCACCGCTTCGGTGAGGAACTGGCGCAGGATGTCCCGTTGGCGGGCGCCGGTGGCCATGCGGATACCGATCTCGCGGGTGCGCTCGCGCACGGTCATGAGCATGATGTTCATCACACCGATCCCGCCCACCAGCAGAGAGATCGCGGCAATCGAGCCGAGCATCAGCGACAGGGTATTTTGCGTGCGCGCCTCGGCCTGGATCATCGCGGCGTTGTTGGTCAGTTCGAAATCCTTCTTGCCGTTGTGCAGGCGCAGCATCAATTGCTCGATGGCTACTTCGGTCTCTTTGACCTTGCGCGCATCGGCGGCGGCGATGGCCACGTATTCGGGGTTGTGGGTGCCAAACAGTCGGACGCTGGCGGCGGAGTAGGGGATGGCGATGCGGTCGTCGCTGTCGGAGTCGCCGGAGCTGGCGCCTTTTTCCGCGAGCACGCCGACCACCTGGAACGGCACGTTCTCGATCAGGATGTATTGGCCAATCGGGTTGGCGACGTCCTTGAGCAACTTGGTTCGCACCTTGTGGCCGATGACTGCGACGGCTGCTGCGTTGCGTTCATCTTCCTGGGTGAAATAGCTGCCTTCCACCACCGGCCAGTTGAAGATCGCCGGGAAGTTGGTGTCGTTGCCGCCGACGTAACTCAAGTGGTCGAGGTTGCCGAAGCGCACCCCGGCCTCCTGGCCGTTGACCGGCATGATCCGTGTCACTTGCGGCAGGCTTCCCACCGCCGCGACATCATTCAGGGTGACGATGCCCAGCGGCGTTCGCGGGTTCGGTGACGAGCCGCTGAGGTAAATGATGTTGGAGCCGAACGCGCCCATTTGCGCCATCACCTGGCGCTTGCTGCCTTCACCGACTGCCAGCATGACCACCACCGACGCGACGCCGATGATGATGCCGAGCAGCGTCAGTGCGGTACGAAAACGGTTGATCCACATCACCCGCCACGCGGCTTGCACCGCATCGACCAGTTCGCCTTTCCAGGCCCCGGTGGCTTCGGCGCCTTCGGTCAGGCGCTTGCGCAGATCCACCGCTTGCAGCGCGCCAGGGTTGGCTGAAGTTTGTACCTCAGGGTTGTCGCGGGCGCTGTCGCTGATGATCAGCCCGTCGCGAATTTCGATGATGCGTTTGGCCCGGGCCGCCACTTCGCGGTCGTGGGTGATGAGAATTACAACGTGGCCCTGGCTCGCCAGTTCGTCGAGCAGGGTCATGACCTCGGCGCCGCTGTGGCTGTCGAGGGCGCCGGTGGGTTCATCGGCGAGGATGATGTGGCCGCCGTTCATCAAGGCGCGGGCGATGGACACCCGTTGTTGCTGGCCGCCGGAGAGCTGGTGCGGACGGTTGCCGGTGCGCGAGGCCAGGCCGAGGCGGTCGAGCAAGGCGGCGGCGCGGGCGTGACGTTCGGCGGCCGGCAAGCCTGCGTAGATCGCAGGCATCTCGACGTTTTCCTGGGCCGAACCGGATGGGATCAGGTGATAACCCTGGAACACAAAGCCGAAGGCTTCGCGGCGCAGCCAGGCCAGTTCGTCGCTGTCGAGTGCGGCGACGTTCTCCCCGGCGAAACGGTATTCGCCTGAGGTCGGGCGGTCGAGGCAGCCGAGGATGTTCATCAGCGTCGACTTGCCGGAGCCGGAGGCACCGACGATCGCCACGAATTCCCCGGCATGGATCGACAGGTCGATACCGCGCAGCACGTGAACTTCCGGTGAATCGCCGCCGCCGTAGGCTTTGCGGATGTCGTGCAGGTCGATCAGGGGCGTCAGCATTCAGCCGCCACTCCCGTCGGCCGGGCCGATCAACAGGTGATCGCCTTCCTGCAAGCCGTCGATGATCTGCACCCGCAGGCGATCGCTGATGCCGGTGCGCACGTCACGCTGCTCGATGCGGCCGTTTTTGGCGACGACCTGGGCAATTTGCATATTCGCTTCAATGCCGGCCTGCAAGGCCGCGACAGGCGCAGTCAGGGTGTTTTTCGCCTGATCCGAAACGAAGAAGACCTGGGTGGTCATTTCCGCCATCAGCGCATTGTCGGCGTTATCGACGTCGAGCAATACGGTGTACAGCACCACGCGAGCGCTGCCGCTTTTGCTCGAACTGGCGGGGCTGCCGCCGCCCTGGCTGGTCTGGTCCAGCGGCTTGGGCGGCACCGGCAAAATTTGCCGCACGGTGCTGTTCCAGCGACGGTTGCCGCCGCTGAGGGTGGTGAACCAGGCCGTCATCCCGGGTTTGACGTGACCGATGTCGGCTTCCGACACCTCGGCCCAGACGGTCATCGGCGACAACTTGGCGATGCGCAGAATCAGTGGCGTTTGTTGCTGGGCGTTGAGGGTCTGGCCCTCACGGGCGTCGAGTGCGACGACGGTTCCGCTCATAGGTGCATAGATTCGGGTGTAACCCAATTCCGCCTGATCGCTGCGCAGGCTGGCCTGGGCCTGGCGGATCTGCGCCTGGAACATGTCGATGCGGGCCTGGGTGGCGCGCAGTTCGGCCTCGGCGGTCTGCACGTCTTCTTCACGGGTGGCGCCACCGGCCTTGAGGTTTTGCTGGCGCTGGAATTTCTGCCGGGCGAGGTCGTGCTGCGCCCGTTGTTCCTGCAGCTGTGCCTTGAGGTTTTCGATGGAGAAACGCCCGGCATCGAGTTTGGCCTGTTGCGTGGACGGATCGATCTCCACCAGCAACTGGCCTTCCTTCACCACATCGCCGACTTCCACGTGGAGCTTGTGGATCTGCCCGGACGCCTGGGCGCCGACGTCGACATAACGTCGAGGTTGCAGGGTGCCCAGGGCCGTGACGCTGCTTTCGATGTCGGCACGGGAGACCTGAACGGTGGCGAACTGGTCGCGGCCGGGCGGGATGATCTGCCAGGCGGCGACGGCGATAACGGGGATCAGACAAAGTGCTACAAGCAGGGCGCGTCGGGTCTGTCGGGGACGTTTCATGCAGGGTTCCGGCCAATGAATATCGGCCCGTCGTTCAGGCTGTGCGCGAAAACGTGCGACAGAGACGGGGAGCTGTCCTGTAAACGATGAACGTAGCGGGGAATTTAGCTTCGGACATACGGCGTAACACCCGTAGGAGCTGTGTAGGAGCTGTCGAGTGAAGCTGTGTGCAGACTATTTGTGGGGCAAGGTGAAGCAATACTTTAAATCTATATGAGAATTACTATAAATTACGCACCTCAAGCTGCCACTATCGTGCCACTGCCTATTTCGGCGGTCGCCGGTCTGGCTCAAGGATAGAAACCGCACCCCTGCGGCCGGGAGTCATGTTGGAAAACTACTATCGCGAGCTGGTGTGTTTTTTGAACGCCAAGCTGGGCAACCGTCAGGTGGCCGAAGATGTGGTGCATGACGCTTATCTGCGGGTATTGGAGCGCTCCAGCGACACGCCGATCGAGCAGCCTCGGGCGTTCCTGTATCGCACCGCGCTCAATCTGGTGATCGATGACCATCGGCGCAATGCCCTGCGTCAGGTCGAATCGCTGGAAGTGCTCGACAACGAAGAGCGCTACTTCACCCCATCCCCTCATCACAGCCTCGATCACGGTCAACGCTTGGAGATGCTCCAGCGTGCATTGGCGGAATTGCCACGGCTGTGCCGCGAGAGTTTCCTGCTGCGCAAGATCGAAGGTCTGTCGCACCCGGAGATCGCTGAACACCTGGGCATTTCCCGGGCCCTGGTGGAGAAACACATCGTCAATGCGATGAAGCATTGCCGCGTGCGGATGCTGCAATGGGACGCCCATTGATCTCCCCTCGCTAAATTTTTTTTCATTGTCCTCGTTCCTAATCAACAGACGATCTGCTGTCCTGCTCAAGGCCGGTCAGGTCACTTAGGCTTACTCCCCGCTGCTCGGGGGTTCATCCAGAGGACACTGGAAATGACACAGGCAATTGCATCGCCCATCGTTCACGACCTGATCGGCGTCGGTTTCGGCCCTTCGAACCTGGCGCTGGCCATCGCTCTGCAAGAGCGCGGGCCGAGTCAGGGCGAGCTGGATGTTCTGTTTCTCGACAAGCAGGCCGACTACCGCTGGCACGGCAACACCCTGGTGACCCAGAGCGAGTTGCAGATCTCCTTCCTCAAGGACCTGGTGACCCTGCGCAACCCGACCAGCCCGTACTCCTTCGTCAACTACCTCAAGCACCACGGCCGTCTGGTGGACTTCATCAACCTGGGCACCTTTTATCCGTGCCGCATGGAGTACAACGATTACCTGCGCTGGGTCGCCGGACAATTTGAAGCGCAGAGCCGCTACGGTGAAGAAGTGCTGACCATCGAGCCGGTCCTGCACAACCAGCAGGTCGAAGCGCTGCGGGTGATCTCGCGCGATACCCAAGGTCAGCAGCACGTTCGCACCGCCCGTTCGGTGGTGGTCAGTGCCGGCGGAACACCGCGTATTCCCGAAGCGTTCAAGGCACTCAAGGGTGACAGCCGGGTGTTCCACCACTCCCAGTATCTGGCGCAGATGGCCAAGCAGCCGTGCGTGAACAACCAGCCGATGAGCATCGCGATCATCGGTGGCGGGCAAAGCGCGGCGGAAGCGTTCATCGATTTGAATGACAGCTTCCCGTCGGTGCAGGTGGACATGATCCTGCGTGGCTCGGCCCTGAAGCCGGCGGACGATAGCCCGTTCGTCAACGAAGTGTTTTCGCCGGAATTCACTGACCTGGTGTTCCAGCAGGCGAGCAGCGAGCGCGAGCGTCTGGTCAACGAGTACCACAACACCAACTATTCGGTGGTGGACATCGACCTGATCGAACGCATCTACGGCATCTTCTATCGCCAGAAAGTCTCGGGCATCGCGCGCCATGCGTTCCGCACCCTGACCACCGTCGAAAAAGCCACCGCCACCGAACGCGGTATCGAGTTGGCCGTGCGCAACAACGCCACGGGTGAAGTTACGGTCCGTCATTACGACGCCGTGGTGCTGGCCACCGGTTACGAGCGCCAGATGCACCGCAAGCTGCTGGCGCCGCTGGAGCAATATCTGGGCGATTTCGAGGTAGACCGTAATTACAAACTGATCACCGACGAGCGCTGCAAGGCTGGCATCTATATGCAGGGCTTCTGCCAGGCCAGCCACGGCTTGAGCGACACCTTGCTGTCGATCCTGCCGATTCGGGCGGATGAGATTGCCGGTTCGTTGTATGACCATGGCAAGGCGCGTGGGCATGGTCGGTCGGTGATGGACTTGCTGTTGGCGACTGCCAGCTAAGATCTTCAGCGACTGACAGGCCGCCATCGCGAGCAGGCTCGCTCCCACATTTAGCCTGTGAACACAGGTCTATTGTAGGAGTGAGCCTGCTCGCGATGAGGCCTTTGAAAGCACCCAAAACACTCAATCCTGAACCCTTCCTGAAGAACCCCGCGATTCCCCCGCCGCACGCCTTTGCATCGTTTACTCTCCAGAAATCGGGGCGTAAGCTTCGCGCGTTTTCAATCAATAGCGGAGACCCACAGTGGGTACTTGTTCGAGTGACAGTAGTCGGCCGGTTTCGATAACCGGCACCTTCCCGGCAAGATAACGCGCAACTTTTTGTGCCGTTGTCTCGCCGAAAAGCGAGCAGCGGCATCCCGATCGCGGCCAGTCCTGGTCCGTGTCCCGACGTCCCTCTCATCGACGCTGAACCGTGCGTGATGTTCGACTGTGTGTCGTCATCGCGGCGTATCGACACGCCTGCTCGACGGTTTCCCGGCTGACCCTGGGGGAACTGCCATGAACCTGACCCTGCTCAAAGAATTCTTCGCCGGATTCCTGCGCACCCGCCACATCGCCCGACACTTCCGTCGACTGGCGCTGCTGGAGAACTTCACCGACACCACGGTCAGCCGCGAGGTGCCTCCCACCCTGGCGCAAACCCTGGTGAGCGCCGCCAACAGCGACACCGGCCGACTGCTGGACAATCTCGGCAGCCACACCGATGGCCTGAGCGAACTCGAAGCCGATGCACTGCGCGTGCAATTCGGCCTCAACGAAGTCGAGCACGAACAGCCTCTGCCGTGGTGGACCCACTTGTGGCACTGCTACAAAAACCCGTTCAACCTGCTGCTGACCTTGCTTGCGGTCATCTCCTGGCTGACTGAAGACATGAAAGCCGCCATCGTGATTTTCTCCATGGTGGTGCTCTCGACCTTGCTGCGCTTCTGGCAGGAAACCAAATCCAACCAGGCGGCCGACGCGCTCAAGGCGATGGTGAGCAACACCGCTACGGTGTTGCGTCGGGATGCGCAACGTACCGAGCTGCCGATCAAGCAACTGGTGCCAGGCGACCTGATCGTGCTCTCGGCCGGCGACATGATTCCCGCCGATTGCCGGGTGCTCGGCGCCAAGGATTTGTTCGTCAGCCAGGCCGCGATGACCGGCGAATCGATGCCGGTGGAAAAATTCCGCCGTCAGCAGGACAGTGACACCCGCAACCCGCTGGACCTCGACAACATTCTGTTCATGGGCACCAACGTGGTGTCCGGCACGGCCATGGCGGTGATTCTCACCACCGGTAACAACACCTATTTCGGCGCCCTGGCGCAGCGGGTTGGCGCTACGGATCGCGCACCCACTTCATTCCAGACGGGCGTCAACAAAGTCAGTTGGCTGCTGATCCGCTTCATGTTCGTCATGGCGCCGCTGGTGTTGTTCATCAACGGCTTCACCAAGGGCGACTGGACCGAAGCGCTGCTGTTCGCGCTGTCGATTGCCGTGGGCCTGACCCCGGAAATGCTGCCGATGATCGTCACCTCGACCCTGGCCAAGGGGGCGGTGTTCCTGTCGCGTAAAAAAGTCATCGTCAAACGCCTCGACGCGATCCAGAACTTCGGCGCCATGGATGTGCTGTGCACCGACAAGACCGGCACCCTGACTCAGGACAAAATCTTCCTGGCGCGCAACGTCGATGTCTGGGGCAACGATTCCGATGACGTATTGGAAATGGCCTACCTCAACAGCTACTACCAGACCGGCCTGAAAAACCTGCTGGACGTGGCGGTGCTCGAACACGTGGAAATCCACCGTGAACTGAAAGTCGGCACAGCGTTTCGCAAGGTCGACGAAATCCCGTTCGACTTCACTCGCCGACGCATGTCGGTGGTGGTCGCCGAGCGCGATCATTCGCACCTGCTGATCTGCAAGGGCGCGGTGGAAGAAGTGCTGGCGGTGTGCACGCGGGTGCGTCATGGCGAGGTCGATGAAGCACTGAGCGATGAATTGCTGGCGCGGATTCGTCAAGTGACCGCATCGTTCAACGCCGAAGGACTTCGTGTCGTCGCCGTCGCCGCACGGCCAATGATTGAGGGCCGCGACACCTACAGCCTGGCGGATGAACAGGCGCTGACGCTGATCGGTTACGTGGCGTTTCTCGATCCACCGAAGGAAAGCACTGCACCGGCCCTCAAAGCCCTGGCCGCTCACGGCGTGGCCGTGAAAGTGCTGACCGGCGACAACGAACTGGTGACCGCGAAGATTTGCCGCGAAGTCGGCCTGGAGCAGCAAGGCCTGCTGATGGGCAACGACATCGAGCGCATGAGCGACGCCGAACTGGCGGTAGCGGTGGAGACCACCAACGTTTTTGCCAAACTCACCCCGTCGCACAAGGAACGCATCGTGCGTTTGCTCAAGGGCAACGGTCATGTGGTCGGTTTCATGGGCGACGGCATCAACGACGCGCCAGCGTTGCGCACCGCCGATATCGGCATTTCGGTGGACAGCGCCGTGGACATTGCCAAGGAAGCGGCCGACATCATCCTGCTGGAGAAAAGCCTGATGGTGTTGGAGGAGGGCGTGCTGGAAGGGCGTCGGACCTTCGCCAACATGCTCAAGTACATCAAAATGACCGCCAGTTCGAACTTCGGCAATGTGTTCTCGGTGCTGGTGGCCAGTGCGTTCATCCCGTTCCTGCCGATGCTGCCGATGCACCTGCTGGTGCAGAACCTGCTCTATGACATTTCGCAGATCGCCATCCCGTTCGATAACGTCGATGAAGAAATGCTGAAAACACCACAACGCTGGCAGCCGGCGGACGTCGGGCGTTTCATGCTGTTTTTCGGACCGATCAGCTCGATCTTCGACATCACCACGTTTGCCTTGATGTGGTACGTCTTTGACGCCAATACCCCGGACCACCAAACCCTGTTCCAGTCCGGCTGGTTCGTGGTCGGGCTGCTGACTCAGACGCTGATCGTGCACATGATCCGCACGCCGAAAATCCCGTTCCTGCAAAGCCGCGCAGCGATGCCACTGATGGTGATGACTGGAATCATCATGGCCGTCGGCATCTTCTTGCCGATGGGACCGCTGGCGCACTACTTCAAATTGCAGGCGCTGCCGTCGCTGTACTTCGTGTTCCTGCCGGTGATTTTGCTGGCGTACATGGGCCTGACGCAGGCGGTGAAGGGGTTCTATATCCGCCGGTTTGGCTGGCAATAAAGCGTGCACATTTAGGAAAAGTCCTACAGAAAGCTCGACGGGTCTTCCGTAGCCTTGCGCCCTCACGAATCTGACACTCTCCTGGGGGCCCACGTTGTCGAACAAAGCCTTACGCATCCTGATCGCCGACGAGTTGCATTTTCACTGCATGAAGGTCGAGCGACTGTTCAATCAACTCGACTACTACCGGATAGCACCGGTGCACAGCCTTGAAGAGCTGTTGACCCTGGTCGAATACGGTTGCGAGCCACTTGATCTGGTGGTCATCAATGCCTCGCTGGCGGGCGGGGCGTTGAACCTGTTCGATTTTTTCCTTGATAACCAACAGGTTCATCACGCCTTGATCTATGACGGTCAGCTGGCGCAACTGCCGCCCATTCCTGCCTGCGTTCAACAGACGGTTGAGGTGAGCCACGCAATGCTGCCTGATCTGGCGTCCATTGCGCGGCTGATGGCGATCATCGACCCTCATCTACCGTTCGTCGGCACTGTCATTTCTGTCAGGTAGTTGCGCCCGGTTTTCCATGCAAAAGTCTTTGCGCAGCCGGTGCGTTCAACCGGGCCGGGCTCATGGGCATTGATTGCTCAATCGTCGTGTTTTTTGCACAGGGAGTTGCCATGAAGTCAGTGCTGATTGTGGACGATCATCCGGTGGTTCGCGCCGCAGTCAAAATCATACTGGTGCAGGAGGGTTTCAAGCGGATATACGAAGCGGCGTGTGGTAATGAGGTCTTGCCGCAGATCCGCGAACACAAGCCTGATCTGGTGGTGCTGGATCTGATAATGCCGTCGCTCGACGGGCTGGATGTGCTGGCGCGGATCAAAGCCAGTGAGGTGCCGTGCCGAGTACTGGTCTTTACGTCCCAGGAGCCAATGTTTTATCAGGATCGTTGCATGCACGCCGGTGCCGCGGCCTATGTCGCCAAGACCAATGATTTGCAGCATTTGCACAAGGCCGTGCACGCCGTGATGACCGGTTACACCTATTTCGCCCAGCTACCCTCGGCGTCGGTGTCGCTGACTTCGATGCAACGCAGTGAACAGCAGATGATCGATAAACTCTCCGACCGGGAACTGACGATCTTTCAGCATCTGGCCCGAGGCATCACAAACAAGGCGATCGCTGAAATCATGCACTTGAGTCACAAGACCGTCAGCACTTACAAGACCCGTTTGGTTGGAAAACTCAACGTGGAATCGGCGGTGTACCTGAGGGATTTTGCCAAGCGTAATCATCTGATCTGAGTGAGCCCGATCATGCGCGATTGTTTGTGGGCTCTGTTGCTGTTCTGTGGACTGGGAGCACCGGTGACGGCGGCCGATGAGCCAAAGCTTTTGCATGTGCTGGGGCGTTCAGCGGTGGAGGGTTATCAGGTCCAGCTGGATGAAAAAGACTGGCAGTGGTTGCGTGACAAACGAGTCTTGCGCCTCGGGGTGTCGGGGGCGGACTACCCGCCGTTCGAGATCACGCGAAACGTTGATGAGCTGGAAGGCATCACCGCAGACTATGCCGCACTGTTGGGGCAACTGCTGCACGTAAAAATCGACGTGCTTCGTTATCGCACGCGCGAGGCGGCCATGGATGCGCTCAAACGCGATGAACTGGACCTGCTCGGCACGTCCAACAACTTCGAGGCGGCTGACCCCGAGCTGACCCGATCCAGTGCCTATGCCGAAGATCAGCCGATGCTGGTCACCCGCCTGGACGACTGGATGCCCGTCGACCTCGCGGGCAAACGCATCGCCATGGTCGATGACTATCTGCAGGCGCAGACTGTCGAAGCCTTTTATCCCGATGCGAGCTTGCAACGCTACCCCTCGGCACTCGACGCGATCGGGGCGGTGGCGTTCGGGCAGGATGATGTGTACCTCGGGGACTTCATCAGCGCCAATTACCTCATCAATAACAACTACCTCAGTAATGTACGCCTGGTGGGGCCTTCCGGCCTGGACGCCAATCCGTTCGGCTTTGCCTTCAGCCGGGGCAACCCTCGTCTGAAGCGCATTGTCGATAAAGCCCTGGCGACGATTCCCATGGATGAGCGCACGGCCATCGAGCAGCGATGGAGTGCCGGAAGAGCCAACATGGCGGGTCAAGAGCGAGTACGTTTGAGCGCCAGTGAACAACGTTGGCTGGATCAACATCCGACGGTGGAAGTCGGTGCCGTCGAGAACTTTGCACCACTGACTTTTTACGATGCCCAGGGACAACTCAGCGGGTTGACTGCGCAATTGCTGACGCTGATCAGCCAGCGCAGCGGCTTGACCTTCAAGGTGCAGCGGGGTAACTCCCTCGATCAGCAGATCCAGCAACTCAAGGACGGCAAGATCGACGTGTTACCTGTGGTCACGCCCAGTATCGATCGCGAAGTCGAACTGCGTTTCACTCGGGCCTACTTGAACAATCCGTTTGTACTGGTCAGTGCGACCACCCCGGGAAGCCCCAGGACCCTGGATGACATGGCCGGTAAACGCCTGGCGATTTATCGCGGTCATCCGTTGCTCGGGTTCATCCGCGCTCGGGCGCCCAACGTACGTCTGGTCGAAGTGCAGAGTCCGGCGCAGGGTATGGAATGGGTGATCAAGGGCCAGGCCGACGGGGCAGTCAGTTCATTGATCGTGGCTCGGTATCTGATCACCCGGCAATACCGCGAGCGTCTGCGGATCAGCAGCACCGTGGGTGATGAACCGGCGCGTATCGCTCTGGCCACCAGCCGTGGTGCGCTGGAGTTGCACTCGATTCTGAACAAGGCACTGCTGAGCATTTCGCCCCGGGAGATGGATGAGCTGTTAGCCCGCTGGAGCAATGATGTGGTGGTCGATGACAGCTACTGGCTGCGTCATCGCCAAGGCATTCTCCAGGCGTTTGCCGCTGCGGGCGCTTTGCTGTTGCTCGCACTGGCCTGGATTGCCTGGCAGCGTCGGCAGATAGCTCAACGCCAACAACTGCTCGGGCAATTGCAGGATGCCAAGAACGCCGCCGACGATGCCAACCGCGCCAAAACCACCTTTCTGGCGACCATGAGTCATGAAATCCGCACACCGATGAATGCCCTGATCGGCATGCTCGAACTGGCGCTCAAGCGAGCGGAAGAGGGCTTCACTGATCGCTCCGCCATCGAAGTGGCATCCAATGCCGCGCAGCAATTGCTGGCGTTGATCGGCGACATCCTGGACATCGCCCGCATCGAATCCGGGCATTTGTCGCTGACCCCTGAGCGGGCCAATCTACGCGCGCTGGTGGAGTCGGTATGCCGGGTTTTCGAAGGCCTGGCACGGCAGAAGAACTTGCAGTGGCGGGTCGAATTGGCCGAACACAGCGATCGTGACGTGTTAGTCGACCCCACGCGCTTCAAGCAGGTGCTGTCCAATCTGCTGAGCAACGCGATCAAGTTCACCCGTGAAGGTGAGGTGAGTCTGACACTGCGAGTAGAGCCCGGTGTGTCGGGGTATCTGGCCGTCAGTGTGCGTATTGAGGACAGCGGCATCGGTGTCAGTGTGGTCGATCAGCAACGACTGTTCAGCCCGTTCGTGCAGGCCGGTAACAGCCAGCAGTCAGGCCACATTGGCTCCGGCCTGGGACTGGTGATCAGCCGCACTTTGTGCGAAATGATGGGCGGCCGATTGCAGCTCGACAGCGTCCTCGGACTGGGTACGCAGGTCGACATCAGCCTTGATCTGATTGCGTTGCAACCGTTGGCCTGCAGCGAGCGGGCCGATAGCGGATTGCAGGTGGCCACTCGGCTGCTGACGATTCTGGTGGTCGACGATTACCCGGCCAATCGATTGTTGCTCTCACGGCAGCTGAGCTACCTGGGGCATCAGGTGCTGGAGGTTGAGGATGGCGAGCGTGGTCTTGCGCAGTGGCGCGAGCATGAGCTCGATTTGGTCATCACCGATTGCAACATGCCGGTGGTCAATGGGTATGAATTGGCGGGTGCGATACGCGATGAAGAGCGCGCTAATGGCTTGCCACCCACGCTGATTCTTGGTTTTAGCGCCAATGCGCAGCCGGAGGAAAAGATCCGTTGCCTGGACGCGGGCATGGACGACTGCCTGTTCAAACCGATCCGGCTGGCCGATTTGAGTGCCTGGCTGGCGTCCCGATTTGTGAATGAGCCGCCAGCGCCGGTTGCAGAAAAATCAACGTACGAGATCGACTTGACCGGCCTGGAGCTCTACGTCGGTGAAGACCGGACGCTGATCAATCAGTTGTTGCGCGAACTGGCCGTAACCAACCTCTACGATCGCGATGATCTGCTTGCGGCGCACGTCAGTGGCAATCGTCACCGGCTGCAAGACCTGGCGCACCGCATCAAGGGTGGTGCGCGCATGGTTCGTGCAAAACGTTTGATCGAGTGCTGCGAACATCTGGAACGTGCCTGCGCCGAGGGGCGCGCGGCGTTGATCGACGAGGCCGTCGATCAATTGCAGCACGCCATGGCACGCCTGGATCAGAACCTCAAGCGAGACTGACGCTTAATCCCACTGGGGCGCGATGCCTTTGGGGCTGGTCAGACGATGGCCACGATCAAGACCCGCGATGAGCGCCATGTCGGCGTCGCTCAAGGTCATGGCGCAAGCTTTCAGGTTGCTGGCGAGGTTGGCGCGTTTGGTCGACGAGGGAATCACTGCGTAACCCAGTTGCATGGCCCAGGCCAACGTGACGTGTGCCGGCGTCGCCTGCAGGCGATCGGCGATCTGCTGGATCACCGGGTCTTTCAGCACTTCGCCGTAAGCGAGGGTCATGTACGAAGTGATCTGGATGCCCTGGCTCTGCGCGAATTCGACGACCTTGCGGTTTTGCAGGTAGGGATGCAATTCGATCTGGTTGGTCGCGATGTGTTCGGCACCGACCGCGGCGATCGCTTGTTCCATCAGGTCGACGGTGAAGTTGGACACACCGATCTGCCGGGTCAGGCCCAGTTGTTTGGCTTCGAGCAGGGCGCCCATGAATTCCTCGACCGGCACCTGATCTTCCGGGGACGGCCAATGGATAAGGGTCAGGTCCAGGTAGTCGGTTTGCAGCTTTTGCAGGCTTTCCTTGAGGCTGTCGATCAGGCGATCCCTGGCGAAGTTGGCAACCCAGATCTTGCTGGTGATAAACAACTCGTCACGGGCAATGCCGCTGGCGGCAATCGCCTCGCCGACCTCGGCTTCGTTCTCGTAGATTTGCGCGGTATCGATGACTCGATAGCCCAGCTCCAGGCCAGTGCTCACCGAATCGATGACCACCTGGCCTTGCAAGCGAAAAGTACCAAGACCAAATGCGGGAATAGACATCAATGACTCCAGGGGTTGCAGTGGGAATGGGCAGGAGTATCCGCGCCCGCACCCATGAGAAAAACCGCTGGATCGGCAAAGCAGTGTTTACCGCAAGTCATGAATCGGGCGGCCATCTGGGGGGTTGATAGTGTTTGGTCGGCCGCCATCGCGACTCGGTTTAAAGCCTTACTTCACGACTGCTTCGTCCGAACGCAGGCTTCGCCAGCGGCTTCATGGAGTGTGTACGGGTTTCTAAGCAATATCGCTGTGGCTGAATTCCTCGCCCAGAAAGTCGATCAATGCGCGCACCGACGGCAGCAGCCCACGGCGTGAGGGAAAGATGGCATGCACGATCCCGCATTTGGGTGCCCAGCCCGGCACCAGTTCCACCAGTCGGCCCGCAGCGATGTCATCACGCACCACCACGCTGGGCAGGTGAGCGATGCCGATCCCGGCCACCACGGCGTGACGCAACGCCAACAGGTCATCGGTGACCATTCGTGGCGCATGCCGAATCATCGCGCTGGCGCCGTCCGCCCCAAACAATTCCCACTGATATTCACGCTGCGCCGCGCCCCAGTGCAGGCTCGGCAACCCGCTGAGGTCGGCCGGGGAGGCCGGTGAAGACAGGCGCGACACAAAGGCCGGACTGCCCACCAGGCACTGGGTGCTGTTGCCCAGCACCTTCATCACCATGTCGGTGTTTTCCAGCGGCGGAAAGCGCACGCGCAGGGCGATGTCGAACCCCTCGTGGATCAGGTCGACCCGGCGGTTGGTGCTCTCGATGAACAACTCCACCAGCGGGTACTTGAGCATGTAGCGGGTCAACATCGGCCCGACCCAGGCGTTGAGCAGCGCGGTCGGGCAACTGATGCGCACCAGGCCCTGGGGTTCGGAGCGGTTGCGTTCGATCAGTTCGGCCGCGCTTTCGGCTTCCACGCGCATCGCCAGACAACGCTGGTAATAGGCCTGGCCGATTTCCGTCAGTGAACAATGCCGGCTGGTGCGGTGCAGCAGGCGCACACCGAGGCGCTCTTCAAGTTCGGCGATCCGTCGGCTCAGCTTCGACTTGGGCATGTCCAGCGCTCGACCGGCCGGGGCGAAACCGTGATGTTCCACCACTTGGGTGAAGTAGTAGAGGGTGTTGAGGTCTTCCACCATCGTTCTCCATATAGAACGCTAAGGCTGATTTTTGCAGTCTAGTGCATCAAAGGGTTCAGTTTTAAGCTTTGTCCATCGCGTCACACACCAGATTCGGAGGCAGAATGAAAAACATCATCGGTATTTACACCAGCCCACGGACCCATTGGGTCGGTGACGGTTTTCCGGTTCGCACGCTGTTTTCCTACGACAACCTGGGCAAACACATCAGCCCGTTCTTGCTGCTCGATCACGCCGGTCCCGCTGAATTCACCCCGACCACCGAGCGTCGTGGCGTTGGTCAGCATCCACACCGCGGTTTCGAAACCGTGACTATCGTTTATAAGGGCGAACTGGAACACCGCGACTCCACCGGCAGCGGCGGCAAGATCGGCCCAGGCGACGTGCAATGGATGACCGCAGCCTCCGGGATTCTCCACGAAGAGTTCCACTCAGAAGGTTTCGCCAAAACCGGCGGCACCCTGGAAATGGTTCAGCTGTGGGTCAACCTGCCGGCCAAGGACAAAATGGCCGACGCCGGTTACCAGACGATTCTCGATGGCGACATCCCGAGCATCCCGCTCAAGGACCAGGCCGGCAGCCTGCGCTTGATCGCCGGTGAGTTCGACGGCCACACCGGCCCGGCGCGCACGTTTACCCCGATTGACGTCTGGGACCTGCGCCTCAACGGCGGCAAGTTGCTGACCCTGGACCTGCACGAAGGTCGTAACACCGCACTTGTAGTGTTGCGTGGCACGGTTCAGGTCAACGGTGTGGAACTGGTGCGCGAAGGGCAGTTGGCGTTGTTCGAACGCAATGGCCAGCAGCTCAGCCTGGAAGCCAATAACGATGCCGTCGTGTTGCTGCTCAGTGGCGAGCCGATCGACGAACCTATCGTTGGTCACGGTCCGTTCGTGATGAACACCGAGCAAGAGATTCACCAGGCCTTTGCCGACTTCCAGTCCGGTCGGTTCGGCCAGATGCACGGTTAACCCGCACAGGTTCAACAACCCGCTCTACACAGGATGCGTAGGCCGGTTCCCGGGCCAGGGATGGCTGTTGCCTGAAAGAAAGAGGAGACGCACATGAATACCGTCAACGCGGCCAACTTCAATGGCCAGAAACCGACCATCGATCCCAACGACAGCGCGATGCTGTTGATCGACCACCAGAGCGGATTGTTCCAGATCGTCAAGGACATGGATGTGCCGCAACTGCGGGCCAATGCCATTGCCCTGGCCAAAGCCGCGACCCTGCTGAAGATGCCGGTGATCACCACTGCCTCCGTACCGCAAGGGCCGAACGGGCCGTTGATTCCGGAGATTCACGAGGCAGCACCGCACGCTCAATACGTGGCACGCAAAGGTGAAATCAACGCCTGGGACAATGCTGAGTTTCACGCGGCAGTAAAAGCGACCGGCAAGAAAACCCTGGTGATCGCCGGCACCCTGACCAGCGTTTGCCTGGCGTTCCCGTCCATCGCGGCGGTGCATGAAGGCTACAAAGTGTTTGCGGTGGTCGACGCTTCCGGCAACCACTCGAAACTGGCCACTGATCTGACAATTGCCCGATTGACGCAAGCCGGGGTGGTGCCTATCGACATCATGGCTACGCTCTCTGAGCTGCAAGGCTCGTGGAACCGTCCGGACGCCGAGCAGTGGGCGGCCGTCTACGCCCAGGCCATGCCGCATTATCAATTGCTGATCGAGAGCTATCTCAAGGCTCAGCAAGTGGCGAACGAACACGAAGTGCTGGACTCCCAGCGCTAACCGGGTACCCCACGCCGACTTCCACTCGGCATCGATAAAAAGCGAGGATTACTCCCATGACTACCTCTTACAAACGTCTCGACAAGGATAACGCCGCCGTTCTGTTGGTCGATCACCAGGCGGGTCTGCTTTCTCTGGTGCGCGACATCGAACCGGACCGTTTCAAGAACAACGTGTTGGCCCTGGCTGACCTGGCCAAGTACTTCAAGTTGCCGACCATCCTCACCACCAGTTTCGAAACCGGCCCCAACGGCCCGCTGGTGCCCGAGCTCAAGGCGCTGTTCCCGGACGCGCCATACATCGCCCGTCCTGGCCAGATCAATGCCTGGGACAACGAAGACTTCGTCAAGGCGATCAAGGCCACCGGCAAGAAACAACTGATCATCGCTGGCGTGGTGACCGAAGTATGCGTGGCGTTCCCGGCGCTGTCGGCACTGGCTGAAGGCTTCGAGGTGTTCGTGGTGACAGACGCTTCCGGCACCTTCAACGAGCTGACCCGTCAATCGGCCTGGGACCGCATGTCGGCCTCCGGCGCACAGTTGATGACCTGGTTCGGCCTGGCCTGTGAGTTGCATCGCGACTGGCGCAACGACGTGGAAGGCTTGGGCACCTTGTTCTCCAACCACATCCCGGACTACCGCAACCTGTTTACCAGCTACAACGCGCTGACTAACAGCAAGTAACCCCTGACAACATAGATCCCCCTGTGGGAGCGAGCTTGCTCGCGATGAGGCCATGCCAGTCACCATTGATGGTGGCTGGCATACCGTAATCGCGAGCAAGCTCGCTCCCACAGTGTTTTGCATTGTTCTGAAGGCATCAAACACTCCTACAATGTGGCCAATGTGTGCGATCTTCCGTTCATAGGCCTTCGCTGGAGTTGCTTGATGCTGTCACTGCTTACCGATCACCCATTGATCTGCGCGATGGCTTTGATCCTTATCGATCTTGGGCTATGGCGCCTGCTCAGTGCCAATGGCAGCCAATGGAAAATGGTCGTGCGGTTGGTGATTTTTTCGTTGTTCAGTGTCCTGCTGTTCAACGAAGGCCTGAACCCCATGGAAACGGCGCCCTGGGCCGACAACGTCCCGCTGCACCTGGCGGCCACCGGTTTGCAGATCGGCTGGTGGCTGTTCGGCGCGCGCACCCTGACGGTGCTGATCGGCGCGGTGATGATGCAACGGGTCGGGCACACCGGGCGCTTGCTCCAGGATTTGCTCGGCGCGGTGATTTTCCTGATCGCGATCATCGCCGCCCTTGCGTATGTACTCGATCTGCCGGTCAAAGGCGTGCTGGCGACCTCCGGCGCATTGGCGATCATCGTCGGCCTGGCTTTGCAAAGTACCCTCAGCGACGTGTTCTCCGGGATCGTCCTCAACACCACCAAGCCCTATCAACTGGATGACTGGATCTCGATCGACGGCACCGAAGGTCGAGTCACCGATATCGACTGGCGCGCGACGCGCCTGCAAACGGCCCAGGGCAGCATGGCGGTGATCCCCAACTCCCTGGCGGCCAAGGCCAAGATCATCAATTTCAGCCGGCCCAGTGACATTTTTGGCGTGTCCATCAGCTTGCAATTGAGCCCGCATGCGCGTCCGCAAACGGTGATCGACGCGCTGGAACGGGCGATGCAAGGATGCCGTTATTTGTTGATCAAACCGGCACCGTGTGTCGCGTTGAAAGGCTCCAGCGCCACTGGAGTGGAATACGAAATCAGTGGTTTTGTGGTCTCCATGGATCAGAAACGCATGGTCCGCAATCTGCTGTTCGACCTGGCGTACCGGCACTTGCAGGCCAGCGGCGTCAGCCTGTTGTCGAACGTCGAACCGAATGCACCTGCCAACCTGTCGCGGCCACGGGCATTGCTGGATGCGTCGAATATTTTCTCGACCCTGCGTCAGGAAGAGAAAGAAACCTTCAGCCAGAACATGACCCTGCAAAACTTCCGCGCCGGTGAAATGATCCTGCCAGCGGGGGAGGTCAGCGATCATTTGTTCATCATCGAATCCGGCGTCGTCTCGGTGGAGCTGAGCCGTGGCGGGGTCAAGTTCGAGTCCGGGCGCATGGGCCCGGGTGAGGTAATCGGCGAGGGCGGGATTTTGTCCGACACGGCGCTACCGGCGGACTTCAGCGCCAAGACGTTCTGCAGCTTGTACCGGATCGAGAAGGAATACCTCAAACCGTGTCTGGATGCGCGGCATGACATCAGCGAAGCGATGAAGGCGTTGCTGGATTTCCGCTTGAACAAAGCTCAGACGTTGACTCAGGAAGCGCCTAGGGTTGTGCAGAAGAAGGGGTTTTTGCAGTGGCTGCGCAATCGAGCGTAGGGGCTTGAAGGTCATGGACGCGGGTGCAATCAAATGCGCCGTCAGCAGGCGCCTGGCGAACAAGCTGTTCGCCGACCTGGGTACGGTCATGACTGTTCCAGTACTCGAACGGCGCGTGTTGCCAAATCATGCCAACGGGGCCGGCGATCAACAGCAAGGCCAGATAAGCCAGGGTTTGTCGACGGGTCAGCGGTTTTTTGTGCGCCGACCGCCGCGCTGCGATCCGGGCGCGGCCATGTCCATGAATCTGGGCGAGCAGAAAGGCTTCGCGCGCCTGTTCCGGCATTTGCCACAATAAGGATTCCAGGTGCCAACGCGATTCGGAATTCAGCGAAGTAGCAGGCGGTAAAGGCATTTCGGATGAGGACGACATGGGCAGGAGGTACTCGTTTCCGGCGTCCCGGCCGCGTTATCAGGAATGAATCGCATTCTAGTAGTGTCGGTGCGGTGATGGCAATTACCCATCTAGATTATTTTGAAGCTCGCCCATTGGCATCCTCATCTTCCCCATAATTGGCTATTTGCTGCAGATCAGTGCGGGATTAACGTAGCTCCACACCCTTTTGACTGGAGCCCACCATGCAACCGCGTATTGATTTCTACACTGCTTCCCCAGATGCACTCAAAGCCATGATCGCGCTGGAAACCGCTGTGTCGAAGCTGCCTCTGGAAAAAACGCTGATCGAACTGGTCAAACTGCGCGCATCGCAGATCAATGGCTGCGCCTTCTGCGTCGACATGCACACCGCGGATGCCCGCAAGGGCGGCGAAACCGAACGTCGGCTGTACGCGGTTTCGGTCTGGCGTGAAACGCCGTTCTTCACTCCGCGCGAACGTGCTGCGCTGGCCTGGACCGAATCCCTGACACTGCTGAGCCAGACCCACGCCCCGGACGAAGACTACGAACTGGCCACCGCGCAGTTCACGCCCAAGGAAATGGTCGACCTGACCGTGGCGATTTCCACCATCAACAGCTGGAACCGCCTGGCGGTAGGCTTCCGCAAAATGCCTCAAGAGTAATAACACCCAAGGCTCAATGAGCATCCGCACTCGGCGCGGCCGGTGGTTTCACTTTGCGCATCAAGGGCACCATCGCCGTGGCAAGGATGAAGCAGACCATGATCATCAGGAACGCGTCGCCGTAGGTTTGTGTCTGCGCTTCGCGGTAGGTCAGCAGCCAGAGCTGATGCAGGCTGGCGGTGACGCCCGCGTCACCGCTTTGGCCGAGGGCGGCGAAGTTGTTGCCGACCTGGGACAGCCACTGATTCAGTGCTTCATTGGTGCTGTTGAGGTTTTCCGCCAACCGGGTGAAGTGCAGGTTGGTGCGGTCATTGAGAATGGTCGCGCACGCGGCGATGCCGATGGCGCCACCCAGGTTTCGCATCAGGTTGAATAACCCCGAAGCATGTTTGAGCCGCGCCGGTGCCAGACCACCCAAGGTCAACGTCACTGCCGGCGGCACCGCCAGTTGCTGGGCAATTCCGCGCAGCGCTTGCGGCAGCATCAATTCCTTAGCCCCCCAGTCATGGGTGATCGGGCTGAAATCCCACATCGACAACGCGAACAACCCGAGGCCGGTCATCATGATCCAGCGCAGATCAATGCGGTTGGCCAGAAAGGCGTACAGCGGAATCGCCATGATCTGGAACACCCCGGTGGAGAAAACCGCCAGACCAATGTCCAGCGCACCGTAGCCACGAACCCGGCCGAGAAACAGCGGCGTCAGGTAAATGGTCGCGAACAGGCCGATCCCGGTGACGAACGAAAAGAAACAGCCAAGGGCGAAGTTGCGGTCTTTCAAGGCGCGCAAATCGACGACCGGGTTGGCGACGTGCAGGGTTCGACCGATGAACGCCAGGCCAGCCAGTCCGCTGATCCATGCCGTGGTCAGAATCGTGCTGTCGCTGAACCAGTTCCAGCGCGGGCCTTCTTCGAGGGTGTATTCCAGGCAACCGAGAAACAGCGCCATGAACACCATGCTCAAGTAGTCGGCGCCCTTGAGCAGCGACAATTCCGGCTGGTCGATTTTCACCAGCATCGGCACCGCCACCGCGACGAAAATCCCCGGCACCAGATTGATGTAGAACAGCCAGTGCCACGAGGAAACATCGGTAATCCAGCCGCCGATCACCGGCCCCAGGGTCGGTGCCAAAGAGGCCACCGCGCCGATGGTTGCGGCGGCGATCACCCGTTGCTTGCCGGTGAAGAAAAAGAACGCGGTGGTGAACACCAGCGGGATCATCGAACCACCGAGAAACCCTTGCAGGGCGCGGAACGCGATCATGCTCTGAATGTTCCAGGCCGCGCCGCAGAGCAGGCTGGCCAAGGTGAACCCCACCGCTGAAGCGCAAAACAGCCAGCGTGTCGAGAACACTCGGGACAACCAGCCGGACAGCGGGATCACGATGATTTCGGCGATCAGGTAGCTGGTTTGCACCCACGCCGTTTCGTCGGTGCCGGCCGAGAGCCCGCCGCCAATGTCACGCAGCGAGGCCGAGACGATCTGAATGTCCAGCAGCGCAATGAACATGCCGATGCACATGGTGGCGAAGGCGAAGACCTTGGTCGCCGTCGCCATGTCGGCGGCATTGAACGGCTGCGCGGGGGCGGCGAGGGCGCGGCTCATGGCACGCTGGCCACGGCCGGGGTTGCAGGTTCCTTGCGAGTGTCCACTTCAGCGGTGACCGACAGGCCCGGACGCAGATGGCCAAGCACGCCATCGGCCGGATCAAGCACGATGCGCACCGGCACCCGCTGAACAATTTTGGTGAAGTTGCCGGTGGCGTTTTCCGGCGGCAGCACGCTGAACTGCGCGCCACTGGCCGGCGCGAGGCTGTCCAGATGTCCGTGGAATTCCTGACCCGAGAGCACGTCGGCATGAATGATTACCCGTTGCCCCGGCGTCATTCGCGATAGCTGATCTTCCTTGAAGTTGGCATCGACCCACAGCCCACTGGCCGGTACCACCGACAGCAGTTGCGAACCGGCCTGGGCATAAGCGCCGACCCGCGCCCGGCGATTGCCGATCACACCGTCCACCGGGGCCTTCAGTTCGGTGTAACCCACATTCAACTGCGCCAGATCACGTTCGGCACGGGCCTGCATCAGCGCGGCGCGGGCTTGTTGCTTCTGGGTTGCGATCACATTCAGCTGACGTTGTGCGGCGAGCAATTCAGCCTGGGCCCGGGCGCTGAGGGCCTGGGCGGTCTTGAAGGTGGCGTTGGCGCGTTGGGCGCTTTCTACCGAGACGGCATTGCTGCCGACCAGTTTTTTGTAGCGAGCATCGTCATCCCGTGAGCGGGCGGTTTCGGCGCCGGCGGCATCGATCCCGGCGCGCGCCTGGCCGATCACCGCGTGTTGCAATTCTTCGGTGGCATCGAGATTGGCGAGCAACGCTTCTTCGGCGGCCACCGCACCTTCGGCCTTGGCGAGATTGGCGCGGTAATCGCGGGAGTCGAGGCGAATCAGCACGTCACCGGCCTTGACCTTCTGGTTGTCGGTGACCAGCACTTCTTCGATGTAACCCGCCACCTTCGGCCCGATCACCGTCACATCGCCGCCGATGTAAGCGTCGTCGGTTTCTTCGATGAAACGGCCGGCGGTCCACCAGTGAGTCGCGTACAGCCCGGCGAACACCAGGCCAGCGATGACCGCAGCGAGCAAGATCAACCGTTTGAGCAGGGGAGGCTTGGGTGTGCTCACCGGGACAGCAAGGTTGGGTTCAAGGCTGGGCATGCTGGTCATGGAGAAATACCTGTGGGAAACGGGTCTTTATTACGCGTGTAATATGACGTAGGTAATATTTTGTGGCAATTGATTTCTGTTGCCGGTCGTCAGGTGCTCTTGGGTAAACAGGAGGGGCGAAGCAATTGTTTAAGAAATGTAAGCGTTGTAGGACATGTCTTGCATTCGCGCAGGAACGATCTGACTATCACTCGCATTAATGGAGTGGCATTAGGCCATTTGATGATCGCAAGGATGTTGAGTGCCGTATTCGCTTCGCGCTGTTCCTCGTCGTAGTCCCACGGCTTGCACGCTGTTGTCGGCCTTGCTGCTGAGCCTGAGCGTTTCCTCGCTAAAGGCGGCCGAGCCCACTGCTCCAGGCCAGGAGGTGCTGCGCCAACAACAGCAACAACAGCGCGATCTGCAACAACTGCAACTGGAACAGCGCCGCCGGCAATTGGAGCGCGGCAGTTTCGGTGCGGTGCCGCTCACGCCTGTCGTTCCTGCCACGGTGCCTGCCGATGAGCGCTGCTGGCCCCTGAGCGGAACGCGCATTGGCGGCGTGACGCTGATCGGCAGCCAGACACTCAATGAGCGAATCAAACCGCAGCTGTCGTCGTGCATGGGCGTCGGTCAGATCAACCATCTGCTGTCGACCATCACCGGTCTGTATGTCGAGGCGGGTTACATCGCCAGTCGGCCGTACCTGCGCAGCGCGCCAGCGGCGGGGCAATCGCTGGACATCGTGGTCGATGAAGGCTACGTCGAGTCCATCGAACTGGCCGACCAGAGCTTGCCGGTGTCCCTCGGTGGTGCGTTCCCCGGGATGCTCGGCAAGCCGCTGAATCTGCGAGATCTGGAGCAAGGCCTGGATCAGTTGAACCGTCTGCGCTCCGTGGATTTGACCGCCGACATCGCCCCCGGCAGCCAGCCCGGCGCCTCACGGCTCATCCTGCGTTCGCGCACCCGCGGGCAGTCGCGCTGGTCGTTGGGCCTGGGCGTGGACAACCTCGGCAGTGCCAGCACCGGGCGGGATCGCGACGCGCTGAGCCTGAGCCTGGACAGCCCGCTGGAACTCAACGATGCGCTCAATCTGAGTTTCAGCGACACCCTCAATCAGGGCGACCGCTATAGCCGCAACGCCAGCCTGTACTACGCCATTCCCTACGGTTACTGGACTTACAGCCTGTTCGCCAGCCACGCCGAATACCGTGCGCCGTTCAAACTCAGCACGCTGACGTTCCACAGCACCGGCATCACCGATCAACTGAGCCTGCGCGCCGACCGGGTGCTGTGGCGCGATCAAAGTCATCAGCTGAGCGCCAATCTGCAATTGGCCCACAAGGACGTCGACAGTTACCTGGAAAACATTCGCCTGGGCATCCAGAGCCCGACCCTGACCGTGGCCGAAGCCGGGCTGAACCTGTTCTGGCTCAACAGCGCGGTGTGGAACCTGGACATCAATTACGCCCAAGGCTTGCGCTGGCTCGGTGCCGATGACGATGCCCAGCGCCAGGTCAATAACCAGCCCAAGGCGCAGTTTCGCAAATACCGCGCCGGCCTCAGCCAGTGGCGCAACGGCCAGATCGGCCAGCAAACCTGGCAATGGCAGAGCCAGTTCAACGTGCAATACAGCCCCGATCCGCTGCCGGCCATCGAGCAATTGCTGGGCACCGACGATTCCGCGGTGCGCGGCTATCGGGTCAGCAGTGCGTCCGGTGCCAGTGGTGCGATCTGGCGCAATACCCTGCGCCTGCCATTGCGCAGCGCTCTGCCAGTGCAGATCACCCCACGTTTGGGCCTGGACAATGGCTGGATCAAGGCCGACCACGGTGCTCAAGGGCAACGTCTGAGTGGCGCCAGCGCCGGAGTCAACCTGAGCTGGAAAAACCTGCAAGTCGACGTCGATTACCAACGCAGCCTCAACACTCCCAGCGGTTTGCAGCATGAGCCAGAGACCTGGCTGATGCGCGTGGGGTTGCAAATATGAACACCGACAAAACAGCCGTCGGACCTGAGCGCCACAGCCACGGCCAACAACTCAGCGCGCAACGTGATGCCGCACTTTAATTGAGAGGTTTCTATGCCTGCACAGACATTTGCGTTCCATCTTTCCCCTCGGGGCAAACTGCGCTGGGCGATTGCCAGCCTGTTTCTGATTGCTCACCTGCCCAACGCTTTGGCAGGGGGCGTAGTGGTCGCACCAGGCCCCGGCGGCACCGCGCAACTGCAAACCCAGGGCGGCGTGCCGATCGTCAACATCGTTGCGCCTAACGGTTCCGGCCTGTCCCATAACCAGTTCCTGGACTACAACGTTGACCGTCAGGGCCTGGTGCTGAACAACGCGCTGCAAGCCGGACAGTCGCAACTTGCCGGGCAACTGGCGGCCAACCCGCAATTCCAGGGGCAGGCCGCGAGCGTGATCCTCAATGAAGTGATCAGCCGCAACCCGTCGGCCCTCAACGGTGCTCAGGAAATCTTCGGTCGCGCCGCCGATTACGTGTTGGCCAACCCTAACGGTATCTCGGTGAACGGCGGCAGTTTCATCAACACCCCGAACGCCAATCTGGTGGTCGGTCGCCCCGAACTGAACGACGGCAAGCTGCAAGCCTTCAGCACCCGCGACGCCACCGGCTCCTTGCAGATTCAAGGCGCGGGCCTGCAAAACCGCGAAGGCTCGATCAATCTGATTGCCCCGCGCATCGACAGCCAGGGCAGCCTCAGCGCCCGGGATCAGTTGAACCTCACCGTGGGCCGCAACCAGGTGGATTACGCCAGCGGCCAGGTTAAAACCGTGGACCCGGCCGGCAACACTCAAGACCAACGCATCGACGCCAGCCTGTTCGGTGCGATGCAGGCTGGGCGCATCAACATCGTCAGCACAGCCGAGGGCGCAGGTGTGCGGGTCGGCCCGGTGCAGGTCGACGGTCGTGAGGGGGTGCAGATTCGTTCCGCCGGTGACCTGAGCATCAGCGGTCAGGCCGTTCCCGACAGCCTCGATGTGGTCCGCGCCGGCGTGCGCAGCGGCCAGGGCGATGTCAGTCTGCACAGCGGCAAGGATCTGCTGCTGGCCGCCGCCGATGTCAGTGGCCGTGACGTCAAGGTCGACGCCAAACGCAACCTGACCTTGACCACCGTCGAAAGCCGCAAGCTTCAAGAGAAACGTGAAAACTGGAACAACAGCACCATCGGCATCACTTGGGAAACCTACGACCGGACCCAGACCGACAGCGACTCGCGCCAGCACGGCAGCCAGATTCTCGCCAGCCGTGACGCCGAGTTGTCGTCCGGCGGCAACACCGAACTCAAAGCGGCGAAGGTCGACGCTGCCAACACCCTCAACGTCCGGAGCGGCGGTGATCTGCGCCTGACCGCCGCCACCGAAAGCCACACCCAAACCGATCAGGGCAACCACCGCAAACACCTGTGGAAAGCCAACTGGGACACCAGCAGCGAAGAGCAGCGCAGCGTCACCACCCAGTTGAAGGGTGGCAATATCGCCTTGGCCACGGCGGCGTTGTTACGTGCCGAGGGCGCGGAGTTGAGCAGCAAGGGTGATATCCAGCTCGCCGGCAAACAGGTCGAGATCACCAGCGCCAGTCGTACCCGGCGCAACAGCGACAACCGCTATTCCGGCGATCTGGTGGGCGGCGGTTTCTTCGGCAAGACCGGCGACGCGGATCAGGGCAAAACCCTGAATCAGGGCAGCAAGGTCAATGCCGGCGGCAAACTGATCGTCAAGGCCGACGATGTGCGGATCAGCGGCAGTCAGGTGCGCGGCGGCAGCGAGGCCAGCGTGATCAGCGACAAAGGCTCGCTGGTCATCGATGGCGTGCAAGACACCTCCCATGCCAACAGCCACGACAAGGACAGCAAGTTTTTCGGCATCACCAAGGATGAAACCCGTCAGAACGCCAAGGACAGCACCACGGTGCGCAGCGAGCTGACCTCCGACAGCAACCTCAAACTCAAGAGCGCTAAAGACATCGAAGTGGCTGGCGCCACGGTCAAGGCCAACGGCACCCTCAGCGCCGAGGCGGCGGGGGATGTGAATGTCCATTCCGCGCAGAACACCCATGAGTCCGGCAAAACCACCGAGACCCGTGGCTTCGATGCCTACGCCAAGGAAAACGCACCGGACGCCGGCCAGTACCGTGCCGGTGTGCATTACCAAGACAAGCAGCAAACCGCGAGTACCCGTGATGTCAACCAGCAAGGCTCCAGCCTCCGCGGCACCAACGTGCAGCTGGCGGCGGGCGGTGATCTGACCCTTAAAGGTGCCGACGTCAAAGCCACAAACGGTGACGCGACCCTGAGCGGTAAAAACGTGTCGCTGCTGGCCGAGCAGGACAGCCACAGCACTTCGACGGACACGACCAGCACCCGTGGCGGTTTCTACTACACCGGCGGCCTCGATCGTGCCGGCAGTGGCGTCGATTTCGCCCACGGTACGTCCCAGGACACCACGAACAAAACCACTGCACAAACCACCAGCGTCCAAAGCAGCGGCAACTTGAATATCAACACCGGCAAACTCACCACTGAAGGCGCGCGTCTTGATGCGGGCAAAGGTCTGAATGTCGCCGCCGCCGAGGTCAACAATCAGGCCGCGAGCAATACCGACAGCAGCACTCATACAGAGAGCAACTGGTCGGCGGACATCGGTGCCAACGTCGAATACAAAGACATCGCCCGGCCGATCGCCAAAGCTGTCGAAGGCGTACTGAACGGCAAGGTGCCGGACAAGGACGCCCTCGCCAACCTCGGCCAGCCGAATGTCGGCATCGACGTGGCGATCGGTCATCAGAACGGCAGCCATACCGAGCAAAACAGCAACGCCGTGGTCAGCCAGTTCAAGGGCGGCACGGTGGACGTGAACGTCGCCGGCACGTTGCAGGATCAGGGCACGCAGTACCAGTCGAGCGCGGGCGCGGTGAACATCAGCGCCGACAACCTGGTGGCCAGCGCCGCCAGTAACACTCGCAACAGCACCGATCAGGCACTGGACGCCAAGGTTGATGTGCGGGTCTACACCAAAACCGGTGAGGACGTGAATGTCAGCGGCAGCGGCGCGGGTGGCAGCAGCCAGACGCGTAAAGACAGCTCCACGGCGGTGGTCGGCGGCTATGCGGGCAGTGACGGCGTGAATATCAACCTGCGCAACGACGGCCAGTTCGAAGGCAGTCAGTTCAATGGCGGGCAGGGCGGAGTAAGCATCAAAACCGGTGGCGATCTGGCGCTGAATCAGGCCAATGACCGTCAGAGCAACGACAGCTCCAGCCTGAGTGGCAACGGTTCGCTGAGCGTCGGCACCGCCCCTGGCACCGACGGCACCAACGTCAATCTCGGCGCGGGTTTCCAGTTGGATCACAAAGGCAATCAGACTCAGGGCAGTCAGGCTCGCGTGGCAAGTATTGCGGGCAAAGGCCCGGTGCAATTGAGCAGCGGCGGCGACCAGATCCTGCAAGGGACGACAGTCGATACCCGCGACGCCATCGACCTGAAGGCCGGCGGCAAACTCGACCTGCAAGCGGCCTCTGACACCCATCGCTCCACGGGCAGCAATCTCGGCGGCGGTCTTAATGTGGGCGGCAGCAAAACCAGCACCGAGAAAAGCAGCGATCAGGGCGGCAACCTGAGCGCCAACTTCAACATCGGCCGGGTCAATGAAAGCAGCCAGACCCTGAGCGGCGGCCGCCTCAACAGCCAGGACAAGATTCAACTCAGCGGTGATTCGATCCACCTGCAAGGCACCCAGGTCAGTGCGCCGAGCGTTGCCCTTGATGCGCAGAACGGCGGGGTCTATCAGGAATCGGCCCAGTCCACTCAAAACCGCACGAACTGGAACGTCGCCCTGAATGCCGGCGGCAATCTGAGCAACAGCACACCCACTGCCACCAACGAAAAAGACGTCGCCAAGAGCGATCATGGTTTCAATGCCGGGGCCAGGGTTGGCGTTGATTACCTGCAAGGCACTACTCAGCAGAACAGCCAGATCAAGGCTGACAGCGTGGTGTTGAATAGCGCGGGCGATGCGCAGTTGGCCGGTGCGAGGATTGATGCGACGACGGTCAGCGGCAAGGTCGGTAGCGACCTGACCGTGGAAAGCCGTCAGGACAGCCAGACCAGCACCAAGGTCGATGTTGACCTCGGGTTGACCGGCAAGAAAGCCGCACCCGCTGACAAAGACAAAGTGGCCGATAACAGCAAACCGGGCGGGACGGACTACAAGCCGACCCTGAAACTGGACGCCGGTTATGCCCACAAGGACAGCGTCGGCCAGGCCTCTGGCATCAGCGGCACGCAAGGCGTGAATCTCAAGGTTGACGGTGCAACGCAATTGACCGGCGCGCGGGTTGCTTCATCTGAAGGTCGCGTGGATTTAGGGGACTCCAAGGTCAGCACCACCGACCTGAATAACCGCGACTACGGGGTCAAGGCAGGTCTGGATCTGCCGGAGAAAGCACAAACCGAGGGCAGTAAACCCGACGTCTCAGCCGCCGGGGAGCACAGTGTCAAACTCGGCCCCGTAACCTTGGGTGGTCATTACGACAGCCAGTCGCTACAGGCCGGCATCGACGAGAAAAACATCTAAGCCACACACATCCCCTGTGGGAGCAGGCTTGCTTGCGAAAGCGGACTACCAGTCAACATCAACGTTGAATGTAAAACCGCCATCGCGAGCAGGCTCGCTCCCACAGGGACCGCGTAACTGCCATTTGAAGCGGGTCATCAGTGATGACTGTTTGGAAAATCCCTCGGGAATCCAGCATAGAAATGACACAAACGGAAATCGGAGACGGTCATTTCGGAAACCTCCCACACCCAGAGTTTGAGCTTCCCGGTAGGGTCAACGGCCCCGGCCCCCTGCCGAGCCCCCAAGGAAGAACGAACCATGACTAGAAAGGCCGTTATCGTTTTCAGCGGCGGACAAGACTCAACCACCTGCTTGATCCACGCATTGCCGATGTACGATGAAATTCATTGCATTACGTTTGATTATGGCCAGCGCCATCGTGCGGAAATCGAAGTGGCGCAACAGCTTTCAAAACAGCTTGGCGTGAAGGTACACAAAGTATTAGACACTTCATTGCTAAACGAACTGGCTATTAGCAGCTTGACGCGCGACCACATTCCAATTGCAAGGAGTACGGGGAACGGCGTGCCTGATACGTTCGTGCCTGGCAGGAATATTCTGTTTTTAACGTTGGCTTCTATTTATGCCTATCAAGTGGGTGCTGAAGCTGTCATCACAGGTGTGTGTGAAACAGAGAGTTCTGGCTACCCGGATTGTGGCGATGAGTTTGTTAAGGTGTTGAACAGCGCCATTCACTTGGGCATGGACTATAAGGTACGAATCGAGACGCCGCTTATGCGGTTGAATAAGGCAGAGACTTGGGCGTTGGCCGATTACCATAAGCAGCTGGATTTGATTCGCTATCACACATTGACTTGCTATAACGGAATAATGGGAAGTGGGTGCGGCGACTGTGATGCGTGTGCTCTTCGTGCGAAAGGATTGAGTGAGTTTTTGGAGAATAGAGCAGAGGTTGTTCACAGTCTAAAAATTAAATTAGAACTATAGGAAGTAATGCACAAAGGGGGAGGGGCGATTAGCAGCTAATTCACACTCCCTAGCTGATGACTTCACGATGGCTGTGATTTGATGGATGTCGTCGGACGACGATTGCAGGTGCGGGTTTCAGTGCAGGAAAACAGGTAGTGCCGATCAATAAGCCATAACACGATCTGTAATTGAATGGCCTCGCCCTCGCTGTCGTTGGCTTCTATAAGAATGCCACCGCGGCGCACAGACGCCTCGGCTTGGGCGAGTCCATTCAATTACGGTCCGTGTTGTTCCTTAACGGGTCGGCTCCTACGGGTTCTTAATCCCATTGCTTCCGGTTAATAGGAAGCATTACTATTCGCGCCCCGTCTTCACAGCACACCGCAATGACCCCCAAGCTGCCCCGCAGACACGGCTTTTTCGAGCATTACGAAGAGTTGGTCGGGACCTGGACCCGTCGCCTGAGAAATCGTCAGCAGGCTGAGGACCTGGCCCACGACACCTTCGTGAAGGTGCTTGAGTCCGATTCGGCGACGGTTGCACAACCTCGGGCGTACTTGCACCAGACCGCGCGCAACATCGCGGTGGATGGTTATCGGCGGGAGGATCGGCGGGGCGCCATGGAGTCGGAGGCGGTTGATCACAGTGTGTCGTCGTCCGGCGACCCGGAGCATTTCATGCAGGCGATCCAGTTGGCTGACTCCATCGAACGGGCGCTCACCGAGTTGCCGGTCAACTGTCGCAAAGTGTTTGTCTGGCAGAAGATCGAAGGCCTGACCCAGGCCGAAATCGCCGAACGCCTGGGACTGTCCAAGAACATGGTGGAAAAGTATATGATCCGCACGCTGCGGCATCTGCGCGACCGCCTTGACGGATTGCAGCCATGATCGGCGGTGCCTTCTCATCCCCAGCCAAACAGGAACTTCCATGATGGATACTCGTGATTGCGCGTGCGGGCAAACAACGGTTCGCGACGAGGCGGCGCGGTGGTTTGTGCGTTTGCAGGAACCTGCGATCAATGCCGAAGAGTCACGGCATTTCGACGCCTGGCTGGACGAACACCCTCAGCATCGCGACGAATTCCAGTTGCTCCAGGGCTTGTGGTCGGCGGCGGATTTGCTGCCGGCGGCGCGTCTGCAAGCCTTGTGTGAAACCCCGGCAGCGCGCAGCAAACGTCGCCCGCTGGTGCGTTATGCGGTGGCCGCCAGTGTGTTGGCCGTCGCGCTCGGGTTGGGGTTGTTCAGCGGTTTGAATCACCCGGCGATCTACACCGCCGAGTTTTCCACTGCCCTGGGCGAGCGACGTCATGTGGCGTTGCCGGACGGTTCGGTGATCGACCTGAACAGCCGCAGCCGCGTTCAGGTGCGTTATGAAAACGACCGCCGCAGCATCGAACTGACGCAGGGCGAAGCGATGTTCAGCGTCGAGCATGACACCCGTCGACCCTTCGTGGTCGAGGCGGGCAGCGGCAAGGTGACGGTCACCGGCACCCGTTTTGATGTGCGCCGTGACACCACCCAAACCCGGGTCGTGGTGGAGCAGGGCACCGTCAAGGTTCAGAGCAGCACCGCGGCGGACAGCGATTTCATCAGCCTCACGGCCGGCCTCGGTACGCACATCGATGGCCAAGGCAAAGTGGCCGCTGCCTACGCGGTCAACCCTGCCGAGCTGACTGCCTGGCGCAGCGGCAAACTGGTGTTCAACAACGCCAGACTCAGCGATGTCGCCGAGGAAGTCTCGCGCTATCGGGCGAAACCGCTCACCGTCGATAACGACAAAGTGGGCAATCTGCGCCTGACCAGCGTGTTCAAATCCGACAACACCGACGCACTGCTCAAGGCCTTGCCGAGCATTCTGCCGGTGGCCGTGCGCACCCTCGATGACGGCAGTCAGGAAATAATTTCAAAATAAATTCAGGTTTTTTTCGAGTTGATCGTCTTCCTGTCCAACTGCAACTGGTTTGCATTAACAAGCGCACACTCTTGCGATCCACAGGACTACGTTCGACGTGAAAGAATCCACCGCTAAAAACAACAAATCACCTTGGTTGCGCCTCGCTCTCGCCCTGGCTGTCACTGCGGCGCTGCCCCAGGCCTTTGCCGCCGACGCGATTCGCATCCCGGCGCAACCCCTGGGGCAGGCCCTGAGTGAACTGGGCCAGCAAACCTCGCTGCAGGTGTTCTTCAGCCCTGAGCTGGTTGCCGGCAAACAGGCCCCGGCGGTGGACGGCAACCTTTCGCCAGAAGACGCGTTGCGCCAACTGCTGCAAGGCAGCGGTCTGCAATACCAGATCGACGAAGGTTCGGTCACGTTGATGCCGGCGCCGACGTCTGCTGCAAACGGCCCTTTGGAATTGGGCGTGACCGACATCAAAGTGGTTGGCAACTGGCTCGGTGACGCCGATGCCGCCGTGGTGCAGAACCACCCCGGCGCGCGTACGGTGATTCGCCGCGAGGCAATGGTCGAGCAGGGCGCGATGAACGTCGGCGACGTGCTGAAGCGCGTGCCCGGTGTGCAAGTGCAGGACGCCAACGGCACCGGCGGCAGCGACATTTCCCTGAACGTCGGCGTGCGCGGCCTGACTTCACGCCTGTCGCCACGCTCCACCGTGCTGATTGACGGCGTGCCGGCAGCGTTCGCCCCGTACGGCCAGCCGCAGTTGTCCATGGCCCCGATTTCTTCCGGCAACCTCGACAGCATCGACGTGGTTCGCGGCGCCGGCTCCGTGCGTTACGGGCCACAGAACGTCGGTGGCGTGATCAACTTTGTTACTCGCGCGATTCCGGAAAAAGCCACCGGTGAAATCGGCAGCACCCTGGAAACCTCCCAGCACGGTGGCTGGAAGCACATCGACACGGCGTTTCTCGGCGGCACCGCGGACAACGGCATCGGCATGGCGCTGTTGTACTCGGGCGTGAACGGCAACGGTTACCGTGAACGCAACAACGGCAACGACATCGACGACGTGATCCTCAAGACCCACTGGGCACCCACCGATGTGGACGATTTCAGCCTCAACTTTCACTACTACGACGCCAGCGCCGACATGCCCGGCGGTCTGACCCAGGCGCAGTACGACGCCGATCCGTTCCAGTCCGACCGCAACAACGACAACTTCAGCGGCCGCCGCAAGGACGTCTCGTTCAAGTGGGCACGGCAGATCGACGACCGCACCCAGGCCGAAGTGCTGACTTACTATTCCGACAGCTTCCGTGGCAGCAACATCGCCGCTCGCGATCAGAAAACCCTCGGCTCGTTCCCGCGTACTTACTACACCTTCGGGATCGAACCGCGGGTGTCCCGTGTGTTCGATGTCGGCCCGACCACCCAGGAAGTCAGTGTCGGTTATCGCTACCTCAAGGAAGGTATGCACGAAGAGGCGAGCCGCCTGGCGCTGGTCAACAACGAGCCGGTCGCGACCAAGAGCTCCGACGGCCATGTCTATCAGGACCGCACCGGTGGTACTGAAGCCAACTCGGTGTACGTCGATAACAAAATCGACGTCGGCAACTGGACCATCACCCCCGGCATCCGCTTTGAACACATCAGCACCGATTGGCACGATCGCCCGGTGCTCGACACCGCCGGCAAACCGGTGCTGGAAAAGAACCGCAGCATCGAAAGCAACGAGCCGCTGCCGGCCCTGAGCGTGATGTATCACGTGTCGGAAGAGTGGAAGCTGTTCGCCAACTACGAAACCTCGTTCGGCAGCCTGCAGTATTTCCAGCTCGGCCAGGGTGGCGCGGGTGACAACACCGCTAACGGCCTTGAGCCGGAAAAGGCCAAGACCTACGAGGTCGGCACGCGCTACAACAATGATGTGTGGGGCGGGGAAGTGACGCTGTTCTACATCGACTTCGATAAAGAGCTGCAATACATCAGCAACGATGCGGGCTGGACCAACCTCGGCGCCACCACGCACCAAGGCCTCGAAGCTTCGGTGCACTACGACATGGCGGCGCTGGACCCACGGCTCGACGGCCTGACCGCCAACGCCGGTTTCACTTACACCCGCGCCGTTTATGAAGGCGAGATCCCGGGCTTCAAGGGGCGTGACCTGCCGTTCTACTCACGTCAGGTAGCGACTGCCGGCCTGCGTTACGACATCAATCGCTGGACTTACAACCTCGATGCCTTTGCCCAGTCCAAGCAGCGTTCGCCGGGTGTGGCTGTGAACGCTGATGGCAGTTTCAGCGGCAACTACATCACCGAAGGCACCGCGGACGGCCAGTACGGCGACATCCCGGGTTACGTCACCTGGAACGTGCGCGGCGGTTATGACTTCGGCGCGACGCTTTCGAACCTGAAAGTCGGCGCCGGGGTGAAGAACATTTTCGACAAGCAGTACTTCACCCGCTCAAGCGACAACAATTCGGGGATGTACGTGGGTGCGCCGCGCACGTTCTTTGTGCAGGCCAGCGTCGGGTTTTAACGGCTGAAGATCAAAAGATCGCAGCCTCCGGCAGCTCCTACAGGATGTACGCCATCCAAATGTAGGAGCTGCCGGAGGCTGCGATCTTTTCGCTTTTAGACTTTCAACACCTTCCCGCCAATGGCCACCGCCACCAACAACACCGCCATCAACCCGAAGGCAAAACTCAAACTGCTGCCATGGGCGATAAACCCGATCAACGCAGGCCCCGCAAGAATGCCGGCATAACCCAAAGTGGTAATCGCCGGCACGGCGACGCTTTCGGGCATCACCGTCTGTTTGCCCACTGCGGTGTACAGCACCGGCACAATGTTAGAACAACCCGCCCCCAACAATGCATAACCCACCAGCGCCGCTTCCCAACTCGGTGCGAAGGTCGCCACAAACAGGCCCGCTGCGGCCGTCAGCCCACCGAACACAATCACCCGCGTAGCGCCAAGACGACGCACAATCGAATCCCCGGTCAAACGTCCGACGGTCATGGTCAACGCGAACGCCGCGTAACCCAGCCCCGCATACGCCGTGTCGATCCCGCGTTCCTGCGCCAGGAACACCGCGCTCCAGTCGAGCGCCGCGCCTTCGGCGAGGAATACGATGAAACACATCCCGCCGATGAACAGCACGATGCCATGGGGAACAGCAAACGCCGGCCCCGAACTTTCGCTGCCGTAAGGCAATAGGTGCGGCGCGGCCTTGGCCAGGGCGATCAGCAGCATCACGATCACCACCAGCGTTGCCCCCAGGGGTGAAACCCCGAAGCCGAGCAGGGCGCTGACGCCCGCCGCACCGACAATCCCACCCAGGCTGAACAGCCCATGGAAACCCGACATCATGGTCTTGCCGCTGGCCCGTTCGACGATCACCGCTTGCAGGTTCACCGTCGAATCCACCGTGCCCAACCCCGCGCCGAACATGAACAACGCGGCAATCAACGCCGGAATCGACGACACCGTCGCCAGCAGCGGCAGGGCCGCACAGATCAGCAACACCCCGGCGCTCACCACCCGGCGACAACCGAAACGCGTGGCCAGAAGCCCCGCCATCGGCATCGCCAGAATCGACCCTACCCCCAGGCACAACAGCAGCAAACCGAGCGTCCCTTCATCCAGCCCGGCCCGAGCCTTGGCGTAGGGCACCAGCGGCGCCCACGCAGCGATACCGAAGCCGGCAATGAAAAAGGCGATGCGTGTGGACATCTGTTCCAGGCGTCCGGGAACAAATGCGGTTTGAGTGTTGAGGTTGGTCATATCAATCCTTGGCAAAAAACGTCGCGTACCCAAGGGACAGTGACTCACCGGTGAGGGTTCGATATTCAGTCCGCGGGATTCGCAGTCAGGCAGGGCACCATCGTTGCACAGCGTGACCCTCTGCAGCGAGCGCAAGTGCCGACATTGTCCGGTTGGAGGTGATATGGACCATCCCACTCAGATTTCACTCGATGAAGGGAAAATTGGCGGTTGAAAATAGCGTCGATGCATTTTTCCTGTGGTTACGAGACGTCGTCGGTCAACGGGCAACATAACGCGTCACCTCGACGACCTGAGTCCCTTGCACCTGAACATGCACAAGCGCCGCAGGAAGGGAATGCTCACCGTCGAAACACTCAATAATCACGGTTCTGGCCGCTGTCGCCTGCACCGAAAGATGGTGTGATTGGCGCAACAGGCGTTTGATCGCGGCACTCAGGGGAACCGGCGAATGGCCCTTGCGAACTTGCTCGCAAAACGCCAGCGCCACTTCACGCGGAGCAGGCGGGGGCGGCGAAACCATTCCTGCTTCATCAAACAGTCGATTGAGCTGGTCGGCAGCGGACACGGCTCTCGGGAAACCGGCGAACGCTGAAGCTTGCAGCAATATTCCCGTCATCTCTCCCGGCGCGAGTCCCGAAGCCAACCCCGTCTTGAAATGCACACTCAAGGGTGGCCCCACCATGCCGGCCGCGACAATTGCGGCGAACGATACCGCTTCGCGCAGACGTGGGTCCAAGTCAGGACGGCCATGCAAGTAACCATAAACAACGCCGACCGCCAGCTCTCCCAGGGCCGGGACCGTTCGAAACAGTGCGTCCAGACGGGCGCCTCCGTCTGGCACCAGGTCGATAAAGGTTTTCCGGCCCTCGCGGTACAGCGTGGGCATGGGAGAGTTTGGGTGTTTGCTGCTCATGTCGCGCCCACTTTTCAGACCTGCACCACATTGGCTTTTCATGGCCAATCTAAAACGTGCCTCGTGTCTCGATGTCGGTGCCGCTGGTGAAGCTGACATTAGAACCCGGCTGCCAGCGCACGGCTCCCGACGAATCGTTATTGCGCTCGATGCATTTCCACTGGATGTCTTGTTTCGCCGGCACGTCAATCGAACCGCTCCATTGGTTCTGCGGGGGCTTGTTGATCAATGCCACGGCATGACCAGGATCCCAGGCCCCCAGCTCCAGTGACGAGCCCACCGCATAAACGGTTTTACCGGGAAGGGACGCGGCGTAGTCACAAGTGAAGCGAACACTGACGGGCAGGTGTTCGGCGGCAATGCTCCAGATCCGGATCTTCCCGTCATCCCAAGTCAGCACGGGATCGGTCAGTCCCGGGGGAAGCTTTGTCAGATCCGAATCCAGGGCAATGACCAGGCTTTTGCTGGCGCCCGTCGTCGTTGCCACTAGTCCTGAGTATTGAGGCTGAAAACGGATCGGCGAGTCGGCCTTGATGCCAGCCTCCGTGCGGATTTTTATCAGCTGTCGGATCAGGTTGCCGCGCTGCCAGTCATACATGTCAGGCCAATACACGGCGGGAGTACCGGGACTGCTGAGAATGTAGGCATAGGCCTGATTGCGCCGTTCTTCGGGCAATGCCCAGTGATGTTGGCCCTTGTAGCGTCCCGGCGAATAACCGGTGTCATGGTTGTCGACGAAGGTGACGGCGACCTTGCGCCAGTTCGGATCGGGATTGCCATTGAGCCCATGCCGCCATTCGGCGATGGAGCCGTTTTGCATGCGTTCCTTGAGCGCGAAGTCGAAGACTGTGCAGCGGGACCGGTCGGACCAGTCCTTGAGTGAGTCTTGCCAACTCGCCTTGTTGCGCCAATCGCTGGCCGGGTACTCGCTGGGACCTTTCCACATTTCACCGACACAGAACTGCTGATCCCCAAAGGCTTGCATCCAGCGATTGACTGTTTCGGGTGTATAGCCTCTGACAAAGTCGAAGCGCAGGCCTTTGGCGCCGTAATGGTCACGCAGGTTAATGAACTCCCTTTTGAATGTTTCGAATACGTGCTCGTTATCGGTATTGAGATCGGCAGCGCCATCCATGAACGAGTCGCCCTTATCGCATTCGCCACAATCATGCCGCCACTCATTCCGGCCCCTCGGAAACTGCGATTCGACTGTCTTGTTGTCATCCATGTGATTGGGTACCACGTCATAGACGACCTTTACCCCTGCGACATTCAACGCGGCAGCGACCTGTTTGAGCTGTGCATCAGTGCCGTAATGGCCGTTTTTGTCAAAGTCCTGCCAGAAGTAACCTTCACCTCCGCCTGAAGTGCCCTTGCGGCTGTCCTCCCAGCTGGAGCGATCGCGCCAGGGCGGCGGCATCCAGATGGCGGTGAAACCGTCCCGGCCGATCTGACCGGCCGTGCGAGCCAGTACGGGGTACCACTTTTCGGCGGCGTCGCGACTGGAATTCCAATGAAAACCCTGCAACAGAATTTCTTCTCCTGTGCCGTTGCGAACGGAGACGGTTTCATCGGCGACAACCGCGCCGGTCAGCGCCAGGGGTATCAGCAGGGGCAGCAGGGACATCCTTTTCATAGTCGTCTTCCGAACGATCAAGTCAGGTTTTACTCTGAGCCGGTTTCGAACGACTGTCTGCTGTCATAAGTGACAGGTGTCGGTAATCGTTTCGCGATAAAAAAGAGGGAAGTGTGCGAGTTTACCTTTTGCACAACTTGATCCCTCCATCGCGAGCGCGGCTGTCAGTGCCCTTCGCACAATCCACGACGAACGTTCGGGGTGACGCCGGGGCGGTACTTTGTAGAAAATGGGACGGCGGGCTCAACCGGTCAATGCAAGTCGCCATGGCCTTCTGGGCACCGCACCCAACAGATAAAAAAGGACCGGTACATGGCGCAGTTCTACGATGCACGCGGCAATATTTATGGCGTGGTGTCTCCCGCAGCGGTGCGTCGCGCCGGTGTCGACTTGCCGACAACGGTTGGGTACGCCGCATCGTCCCGGGCCGCCTGGAGTCGTCAAGCGGTGGATGCATTCTGCGAATGGCCGCCGCATTCGCGGCCGGCCAATGCCAAGTCGCATCGTTGCGATGGCTTGCTGATCGGCCCGTTTCAAGACTCACCACCGTTTGACCTGCTGATCGTCAACACCGACGGCACGCTCGCCGAGCGCAGTGGAAACGGGTTGACGATTTTCTCTCAGGCCCTGAGTGAGCAAGGGCTGCTGCCGAGGAACGAGGTTTGTTTGCTCAGGGTTCATCACGACAAGGCTGATGCGGTTTCACCGGTGGGCACTTCGGTGAAACCGGCCGAGATCGAGGGTGTGAAAGGCTTCTGGCTGGATTTGGGCAAACCCTCGTTCGGGCCGGACGCGGTGGGGGCTGAAGGGGTTGAAAGCGTGCTGTTGAACGGTCGCGACGTCAGCCATGTGCAGCCGTTGTCGGCGCTCGATCCCGCCTGGTCTCGAAGCCAGTTCGTGCGCATCGGTAATCCACATTGTGTGACGCTTTTAGAGAACGCCGATGCATTGCCGGGCAATGAGCAGATGCGCGAACCGGGGTTGTCCGATGGGTTGACGCGTATCGCTTATGCCATGCCGACCGGGGAAGGCCGACCGTGCCCGGCGGGGATCAATCTGCAATGGGCGATGCTTGAATCCGAGGGGCGAGTCGTCGCGCGGGTGTTTGAGCGTGGAGAAGGGCCGACGGCGTCGTCGGGTACTAGCGCCAGTGCGGTGGCTTGCGCGGCGTGGCGGGTGGGTTGGGTCAGTGCCGGGGAAGTGAAGGTGGTCATGCCTGGCGGTTCGGCGCCAATTCTTCTGGAAGAAGAGCAGGGTGAGTTGAGTCGGGTCAGGTTATTCGGTACGGCGCGGTTGATGGGGTGATTGTTAGATCGCCATCGTCGGATCGCCGCCCGGAGCAAGCTCGCTCCCACAGGGGATTTGTGGACGACACAGATCCAATGTGGGAGCGAGCTTGCTCCGGGCGGCGATCCGACGATGAGGCAAGCCCAGCCAACGCAAATCTCAGCTCTGATCGCCGAAGAACTCAACCACCGGCATCTGCCGCTTCATCAACACCTTGCCATCGCGCACCGAATACAGCGGCAGGCCCTGGCTGCGGATCACCTCGTAATCGCTGTCCGCCGACAGAATCAGCAAATTCGCCGGCCGCCCGCGTTCCAGTCCATAACGATCACCCAGGTTCATGGCCTTGGCGCTGTTATCGGTGACCAGGTCCAGCGCGCTTTGCAGGTTGCGGTAACCGAGCATGTGGCAGATGTGCAGGCCGGCTTCGAGCACGCGCAAGATATTGCCATTGCCCAGCGGATACCACGGGTCGACGATCGAATCCTGGCCGAAACACACGTTCATCCCGGCTTCGAGCAGCTCATTCACACGGGTCACGCCACGGCGTTTCGGGAAGTTGTCGAAACGTCCTTGCAGGTGAATGCTTTCGGTGGGGCAGGAGACAAAACTGATCCCCGAATGCCCGAGCAGGCGAAACAGTTTGGCGCAGTAAGCGTTGTCGTAAGAGCCCATTGCCGTGGTGTGGCTGGCGGTAACCCTTGAGCCCATGTCGCGGCTGCGGGCTTCTTCGGCCAGCACCTCTAGAAAGCGTGAGTGCGGGTCGTCGGTTTCATCGCAATGCACGTCCACCAGGCAACCGGTGCGCTCGGCCAGGTCCATCAGGAACTTCACTGAACTCACGCCTTGATCGCGGGTGTACTCGAAATGCGGAATGCCGCCGACCACATCGGCGCCCATGCGGATCGCTTCTTCCATCAGCTCCCGACCGTTGCGGTACGACTCGATGCCTTCCTGCGGGAACGCAACGATCTGCATGTCGATCAGGTGACGGCTTTCCTCGCGCACTTCGAGCATCGCCTTGAGCGCGGTGAGCTGCGGGTCGGTGACGTCGACGTGGGTACGCACGTGCTGGATGCCGTGGGCGGCGAGGGTCTGGATGGTTTTTTTGGCGCGGGTCTTGGTGTCCTCTTCGGTGATGGTCACCTTGCGCTCGCCCCAGCATTCGATGCCTTCGAACAAGGTGCCGCTCATGTTCCAGCGCGGCTCGCCGGCGGTGAGCGTGGCGTCGAGGTGGATGTGCGGCTCGACGAAGGGTGGCACCACCAGGTTGCCGCCGGCGTCCAGATCATCGGGGCCCAGGGTTGGGGCTTCGGTCTGTCGGGCGATGTTGCTGATCAGGCCGTTTTCCAGGTGCAACTCATGCAGGCCATCTTGGTTGCGCAGGCGGGCGTTGATGATGTGCATCAGGCGAATCCTTTTATAGATCTTGTAATGGTGCGTTGGCAGTACGGGCACCCAGCACGCCGGTCAGTAATACATACGTTAGCGCGGCAGCGGCAATCCCTACCAGCGGCGCGACCCACGGTGAACTGAACGCAGTAACGGTGCCGACTGCGTAGGCGGCCAAACCGGCCCAGTTGAACGCCGGCAACCGGGCGTCGGCCAGACGTGGGTATTGACCACGATAGCGGTAGAAGAAGTCCGCCATGATCACGCCGCCAATCGGCGGAATCACGGTGCCCAGCAGAATCAGGTAGGGCACCAGCATGTCGTACATGCCGAGCAGCGCCAGCAACGTGCCGATCACTGCGCCAGCCAGGGTTACGGTTTTGCGACGGCCGGTGCGCAGCAGGTTGCAACCGGCGACGGCGAAGTTGTAGATGGTGTTGTCCTGGGTGCTCCAGATATTGAGCAGCAACATCGCCATCGCCGCCATGGCGAAGCCTTGCAGCAGCAACACTTCGACCACGTCCGGTTGCTGGTAAACGATGGCACCGTAAGCACCGATCAACACCATCAGGCCGTTGCCGATGAAGAAACCGATCAGGCTCGCCAGCACCGCGACGCGTGCTGAGCGGGAGAAACGCGTCCAGTTGGTCGCCTGGGTTGCGCCGCTGACAAAGGTGCCGAACACCAGGGTAATGGCGGTCGACCAATCCAGTGTTCCCGTCGGGACTACCGCGAGCAAACCGTCGAGCCCGCCGACCTTCACCGTGGCCACCCACATCGACAGCATCAGCAGCAACATCATCGCCGGTACGGCGATGTACGACAGAATCTCCAATCCGCGATAACCGACATACGCAGTCGCGCAAAACACCAGGCCGAACAGCACCATCAGCCCGAGAACGGTGCCCTCGCTCAACTCAAAATACTTGCCCAGCACCACGGCGGCAGTGGCCGTGCCCCAGGCGTACCAGCCGATCTGGGTAAAGCCGAGGATCAGGTCGCTGAGCTTGCTGCCCACTTCACCAAAACAAAAGCGTCCCATCAGCACCGAGTTCAGACCGCTCTTGAAGGCGATGTAACCCAGGCCTGCGGCGTAGATCCCCAGCAGCAGATTGCCGACGATAATCACCGCCATCATCTCGCCGAAGCTGAACGCCACACCGAGCTTGCCGCCGGCAAACATGGTCGCGGTAAAAAAGGTGAAACCCAGCAGCACCATGGCCGTGGAGGCCAGGCCTTTGCGGGCATGCATCGGGACTTCGCTGAGGGGGTAATCGTTGCCGGGATCGTTCTGCGTCATGGGGCGTTCCTTGCTGAATGAGTGACGCGGGAGCGTGTTGCAGTGGTCGTGCCAAGCGTGGGGAGGCTTAGTTATTTATAGCCGAGCCGACGGGTTTGGCGCGGGGAGGGCACAAAGCGGTGCACCTGAAAGAATAGATGTCCCCTGTGGGAGCGGGCTTGCTCGCGAAGGCGGTGGGTCAGTCAATACAAGTGTCACTGACCCACCGCCTTCGCGAGCAAGCCCGCTCCCACAGTGGATTTGGTTTCTTCAGGGGGATTTGTGTTGCGGCAGAAACCGCAGCAACGCCGCGACGATCGCTTCCGGCGCATCTTCCTGAACCAGATGCCCGGCATTCGGAATCGCCTGAAACCGCGACCCCGGAATCATCTGATGCAACGCCTGCCCGCGTTCAATGGGAATCCACTGGTCATCTTCCCCCCACAGAATCTGCACCGGACAACGAACCGTCGGGTACAGCCCTTCGGCCTCACGGGTATAACGCTCATCCATCTGCGCGATCTGCCGATAGAACGCCGCTTGCCCCGGATCGCCGAGCCACGGCTGCACGTAAGGCGCGAGTTCGTCGTCCGGGATTTCGCGCTTGATCGCCCCGCGAATATAGGTCGGCACGATCGCTTGCTGAATGTAATCGGGCAGGCCACTGAAGGCCGCCTCATGCTGACGCACATGCTGCACAAACGGCGAACCCCAGGGCGTCAGCGCCACGGGATCAATCAGCGTCAGGCTGCGGTAATCCTTGCCGTTCAGCAGGTGAGCGCGCAGAGCGGTGGCGCCGCCGAAGTCGTGAGCAACCACGTCTGGCCGTTCCAGACCCCAGTGATCGAGCAAGTGAGCCAACAGGTCGTTCTGCACACCCAGCGACACATCGCCGTCGATTTTCTCCGATAGTCCATAACCCAACAGATCAAAGTAATGCACCCGATGGGTGGTGATGAAGTGCGGCGCAATCCGGTGCCACACGTAAGAAGAGAAGGGCGTGCCATGCACGAACACCAGTGGTGGACCGTCACCCCGTACGGCGTAGCGAACGGAGTGCCCGTTGAAGCGATAGGTCTGCGGCAGCGGCCAGTCAGTCATTGGGGGTGTCCTCTTGGCGTGGGGGAGCCAAAAAGCATAGGCATAAAAAAACAGCCATTGAAGGCTGTTTTTACATTTACTGACGAAACGCAGTTCACTGTGGGCTCAGCCCAGCGATTTGCTCATGTGCACGCGGCGCAGGCCGTTCTCTTCGACCCGGTGGGTTTCGACATACCCTCGGCGGGTGTACAGCGCAATGTTTTCGCTCATGGCTTCGTTGGTGTACAGCCGGATCGATGGATAACCCGCGTCGAGTGCGTGGCGTTCGGCGAAGTCCAGCAACTGACGGCCATAACCTTGCCCCTTGACCGCCGGGCTGACCGCGATGTTGTCCAGCAGCAAGTACTCTTCCGTGTCGATCAACACCACAAAGCCGCTGAGTGTCTGCTCGTGGGCGAGTACATGGACGCGCCTGGCCAGCACTTGACTGGCGTAGTCATCCAGCATCGGTGCGGGTTTGCGGCCGATGCGCTCGATGTAAGGCGAGTAAGCCGCCTCGACGATGGCTTCGATCTGCGCGATATCCTCAAGCGTAGCGGGACGAATAAGCAGCGACATCAGACGGGTTCCTTTGGGCCAAGGATGAGGCCCGACTGTACCGGGGAGGACGGCGAAACGACAGGCATAAAAAAACCACCGGTCTTGGTGGTTTTTTGATCGATCGGCTTACTCGCCGTGATAGATGCAGCCGCTGGTGCACGTCTCGTGGATGCGAATCGCGCTGAGTTCCGGCAGCAGTGGCTTCAATTCTTTCCAGATGAATTTGGCCAGCACTTCACTGGTCGGGTTTTCCAGACCGGGAATGTCGTTCAGGTAGTTGTGGTCCAGACGCTCGTAGAGCGGCTTGAAGATCGCCTTGATTTCCGAGAAATCGCGGATCCAGCCCGTGTGCGGATCGAGGTCGCCGCTCAGGTGGATCGCCACTTTGAACGAGTGACCGTGCAGGCGGCCGCACTTGTGGCCTTCCGGAACGTGGGGCAGGCGGTGGGCGGATTCGAAGGTGAACTCTTTGAAAATTTCCACGGTATGACCTGTAGGGCTTGATATTAGAGGGTGTGGAGCGAGGAATGGTTTCTGGTGTACTGATCAATGTACTGATTGGTCGTTGCTGGGGGTCAGATCGATCATCCATTGAGCGATTGCCGACTGGCGCCAAGCGACCGAGTTGGGACCTATTCTAACCTGTTTTGGGAAGGTGCCTTCCCTGATGCGACGATAAACCGTGTTACGGCCAAGGCCGGTGGTGTGAAGCACCTCGTCGAGGCGCAGGAAACGATCAATGCTTTCTGTCGCTGCTCTGTTTGTCATGGGGTCACCTCGATATTCATAGCGGCGTCGATGCGTGCCAGCACCTTGCATGGCTCGTCGTATTCATGTCCGTCAGCTTTGTTGTGGTGCAGATCCTGGCATTTGGCTCCGCGACGCAGTTCGTCAGCAGCCTTGCGTAGCCCGCCGACAAACTCATCCTCCAGCAGCACATCCTCATCGGCTACCTTCGCCATTCGCGCGCACTCGCGAGCCCATTCGCTGCGGGTGTAGCGGTCAGCCCCATTCAGCATCCGCTCCATCTTTCGACTGAAATAATCGACATCCAGCCCGTGGCTATTAGTCATGGCTTCACCTGTGTGCTCATATCCGCATCAATGGTCGCATCCCAGTCTTCGGGCAACACGTTCGCCTCCAAGCGCTCGATCAGGCCGCCGTCGTGCCAAGTCGACTTGATGTGCTGATAGCGGTTGGCTTCTCTGCGGAGATCAACCAGTTCATCGTTCATCTCGCGGATCACGCTACCTGGTGTACCGGTGCGCTCAACTTCGGAGCAGGCTTCAATTACGTCGTCGTCGCAATCAATGGCGATTGCTTCCTGAAGATCTTCGCGCAGGGAAGCAATCAGGTTCTTCTGCTGGATGATTGTGGCTAGATCCCTGCCGACCCTGCCGCTCTCTATTGATCGCAGCATTTCAAAGTAGGCCTGCACCTTCGTGCGCATCTGGGTGAATACGGCCTCGGCGCCCATCTTCCGAACTTGCAGCTCGATAGCGTCGAATTGGTCGCGAAGCCATTGGGGGATGGCGTGGCCTGTTTCCGGTGGCGAATCAACTTCTGTATTCGATTTCTTGCTAGCTTCTTGCCAAGCCCAAAATGCCAAGCGAAGCGCAGGGTCTTGGAAATCGCCGTTCTGCATGAGGAACTTGGTATTGTCGAGCGCTCGCTTGCGGATTCCCTCACCAATGATATCGACCATGCTCTCGACGTAAGCCGCTTCGAACTTTTCACGCATCTTGTCGGTCATGGCTGAACCTCGCCGCCAAAATCTCCGACCGCTTCAATCTGCGCAGCACGCCAAGCGGTGTAGGCCGCCCAGTTGGTGAAGTGCTGCTGCTCTGGTAGCGACTTGATGGCCGCCGCGAAGCCGTTCTTGTAGCCGTTCGAATCCGCGCCCGTCATGTCGGCGGCGGTGAATTGGCCGTAACTCAACACGCAGATATCGTCGGGCAGGCTATAGCCGGTCTGGATGTGCGTGATTTTCCGTTGCATCTCGATGCCAGTCGGGTTGCCGGTTTCGTCGATCATCATCAGTCGCACGTCGTCGCCGACCTTGAAGTCGCGATCTGCGCAGTTGCGGACTTCGCCGGTTTTCGCCCCGGACTGCAGGTCGTGGAATGGTTCCGGGTGAATTTTCAGTACGTGCTCGCTCATGCTTTTCTCCAGGCTTTACCCGACACCCGCGCCCAGCGCTCTTGGGTGACGATGATGAAATTGCGGATACCGGTCAGAACCTTGTGCATCTCGCCGTCGAACTCGACGAAGCTGTCCTTCTTGCGCATGTCTGGGGCGCGGTCGATGGTGTCGAGCAGCTTACCCGGGGCGCCGCCAGTGTTCTGTTCGTGCACATCAAAGGCTGCCATGGCGCTCTACCTCAATTCGTTTCTGAATGCCCGCCCGATAGCCTTCCGGCCTCATCGCGGCAGTGCGTTCAATGTTGGCGATGACCCGCTCGACGCCGCCGAATATCGGGTCTACTTGGCGACCGTCTTTAATCAACTGATCAGCCAGATTCCAGCCTTCTCTTTCTTCAATGCGAGACATAGGGATGCTCCGGCCGCGCGGGGCGGCAAGCAGGGGTGGGCGCGGGTGGTTACAGGCTGTTGCGGAGTGCGGCGATCCAGGTATTGCGCTGCTCAGTGCGCTCGACTTCTTCGGCGTGCTTTTTCTTGTGGTAACCGATGTCTTTGATCGCCTTCTCTTTGGCGGCTTCAGCCCATTCAAGACCAGTTAGGTTCGGGGTTGGCGTGGCGTAAAAGCTCACGTCGCAGTCCCAGTTGATGCTGTCTTGAATCTGCTTAACCATGAATTCCTTCAGGCCGACATGCTCTTCGCTCGGCGGCACCCACTGTTCGGCGCAGATCAGCATTTCCTGATACTGCTGCCGGAGGGTGTCCAGCTCCTTGATCCGCGACAGCCGCTGTACTTCGGAGGTCGTGTGTTCGGCAGCGGCTTTCAGGTCGCACTCTGCCGTGGTCATGGACTCGAGAGTGGAAAGCGTCTCGCGCGCAGTGGTGAGCGCCCGAAGGTGGTAGCTGTCCGGCTCGAACTGCTCGGGGATCGCCTCGCCGCCACCCGATTCGTCGCGGAGGGTGATGGTTGCGCCAAATGCTCGGGCGCAATTCATCACGAAAGTTTGAAAGCTGATGCCGTCTTTAATGTCGTTCGTATATCCGGTAGGCATAGAAATTCCTCGCCCGCAGTCACCGGCAGGCTTGAGTTGTCAATTAGGGGGTTACAGCTTAGGTTGCTGGCGGCGCTGGAATTCAGTGCAACGGACGATCACGGTCTGAGCGTCCCGACCGAGCGCCGGCATGGTGCTGAAGGGGAGGTGGCTGCAATTGCGGTGGGCGTGGACGCAGGTGCGACACATGCCGCCTTTGGGTTGGTGGGTCATGGCGTAATCTCCTTCACCCAGTCAGCAAACCCAGCCAGCACCGGCTGGATGTTCTCCTCGTCAGCCCAGCCTGCGAACCCGATAAAGCCGTCGGTGTTGAAGGTGACCGCCTCGCGACTATCGAAGTAGAACGACCGGCACCGAATCTCGGCGTAGCCTTCGCGGATTTTGGCTCTCTGGTGGCAGCTGAAGGTGCCTTTTATTAGGCTGCTATCCTTCATCTGTTTGTTGATCAGCGCCCGAAGCCGCTGCATGTTTTTCTGGGTGATAACCGAGTAGTTGAGGTTTGCGCCGGAGAACAGAGCGCGAGCTTCATTGCTGTTCATCACTTCGGTACCTTGTAGCAGTACACGTAGGCGAACCAGGCGAGGGCGATCATTGATTCAGCTCCTTGACCTTGTCGAGGCAGGCGTTCCAGCCTTGCGGATACCAGCACGCCGGGTCATTACCACAGGAGTCGTTGTTCTCGTCCTCCCGATCAGGCAGCACCACCGCTACCGGCACGGGCGGTGAGGTGTAGAGCGGCACAGAGAAGCAGCTTAGGTCATGTCCTAGCGCAACCATTTTGGCTTTATTTTCTGCGCTGATCGTTGCCCATGTAAATTCAGGATCGCGAAACCCAATCGGGGGAATTCGCAGCTGACAAGCTTTCTTCCATCCAGCATCGATTATCTGGCCTGCAAAATGTCTTAGCCCGCCAGACAGTCTCCCCATGAATTCAGATAATTCGGTTACCTGATGATCGCGCGCCACCGGCTCCACCACCCCGAGCGGTTCCTCGCTATGGTTGTCGAGCAGTGCGCGCAGTTCTGATGCGACAACCCACTGGAGAGAGCTGTGATGCTTTTCGATTGCAGAGGCTGCGCGCTCCAGCAGCTCCCGCGAGATTTCGAATTTATTGGTCATGGCTTCACTCGCACTGCAATGCATCGTTGAAGGATTCGACTGCGGCATCAGCGCGGGAGCCACCAAGTCGGAAATAGAGCCCCCAGTCGTGAACGGAATCCCAGCAAGCTTCTGGTCTGCCAAGATTCAGCCACATCCGTTTGATGGCGGCCATGAAAGCCTCGCGTTCGCTCATTCGCTTGCTCCCGATTCGGTGGGTTTGAGGGCCGCTAGTGCCAGCTCTTTATCGACTGGGTAACCAACATGAAGCAGGGCTTTATACATAACCACATTCCGCTGCTCGGCGGCTGTCAACTTGGCCTGCATCAACGCCTGCTCTGAATCGCAATACTCATTGGCGATGTGCAGCTCTTCCCGCAGCGCAGCCAGTTCACGTTCATGCTCATCAGCACGAACCATTAACACCTCACCTTCGTGAAGGTTCCCGCCGATACACAATGCGGTCTCGATGACTGCATACCGCTGAATTTCACTCATCCGAAACCCCCAATTGGCCGTTATGAAACAGGCAGCAGGCGACTACTACCGCGAGGGCCGACAGCGCCGGCCAGTACTTAATGATTGTCAGGAGCATGATTGAGCCTCATGGAGCGCAACTCGCGCTGAAAGGTTGATTGGTGGAAGCCGATCTTCTTCGACACATCGGGCCACGTTGCACCGGATTCCCGCATGGACAGGGCCAGGCTCAGGTAGTCGGCGGTGATCTCTTTCGGCCGTCCGCCTGTTCTGCCGATTACAATCCCGGCTGAGTTGAGGTAGCGCACGACGGTTGAGGGTGCGCATCCGACGGATTCAGCAATCGCCACCGTCTCCGCACCACCGTCAAACAAGCTGAAAATCAGCCCGACCGAGTCAGGCGATAGTTTGGCTGTCATGCTCACTCCTCCGTGCGTGTTCCCGTTGGCGCAACCTTGAGGCGCACGGTGATCGGCCCCTCACGCAGATTGCCTTTCACCTCGCCATCCAATGCGGCGATTTCCTTTTTGGTCAGGTTCTTCCATTTGGCGATCAGGAAGTCACCCTTCAGTACGGGCATCGGATGCATGACGCAGCTTGATCCGTAGCTATAGCCGTTCTGGGTCAGCCACTTCTGGGCGGCATATAGCGCTTCAAAGGTTCCAATATTCTCGAAGGTCTTGGTGAACATGGGGGGGCTCCAGGCAAGCGCCTGCCTCGCTGGCTGGCGTGATTCGTTAAAGGGGGTCTTCGCTCAAAGCGCGCCGCTAACCCGCTCATACTCGGAATCGAGCAATGAGTCGCTGGACTCATCAACGACCGCCGACATAAACGCCGTCACGATCGGCGCGACAGACTTGGCTTGCGTGATCAGGAACAGATGCCCGTCGTCGATGACGCGCAGTTCAGAGTTCGGAATCAGGTTGGCCAGGATGCGCATGTTGACCAGCGGGATCAGCGGGTCATCGTTGCCGGCCAGTACCAGAGTTGGCTGCTTGATCCGGTGCAGCCAGTGGATCGAGGTCCACCAGTAAACGGCCGCCATTTGGTAGTAGTAGCCTCGGCCGCCTGCCGACTTCATCTTGCTTGCGTGAGCGGTGGCCAGAGCCTTGTCATGCCGAAACGATCCGCCGTAGATGTCCGGCGCGATCTTCGCCCCGTGCTCAGGGTTGGTATAGCGCAGGGGGCTAGCCATCAGCGCCAAGACTTTCGGGGATGGCGGAACGCTGAGCACGCCGGCGGAAGTCGCAGCGAGGATCAGCTTGCCGCAGCGTCTCGGGTGATCGTGAGCGAACTGCTGGGCGAGAAAGCCGCCCCACGAAACGCCGATCACATTGACCTGATCGTATTCGAGCGCATCCAGCATTTTGGCGACGATCCTAGATAGGCCCTTGAAGCTGTATGGCAGGAGTGGAGCAGGAGATTCGCCAACGCCCGGCACGTCGAAGGCAATCACCTCCTGATCCGGGTCAAGCTCCTGCACGAAGGGGAGAACCAGTTCCAAGCTCGCGCCGATGCCGTTGAACACCATAAGCGGCGTCAGGTGTGGTTTGCCCGGGCGTACCGCAGTACGGATGGCCTGGCCGTCGATAGTCAGTGTGCTGAAAACAAACGCCTTCATTTCGATTGCTCCGTGCAGCCGAAGTCCCGCCAGGGCGTTCAGCGCGATAAATGGGGAAGGGTTATTTCTTTGGGTATGTCTTTGTCAGCGCGCCGTTGACGCTGTGGCCGCGCTTCAGCACGACGCGAGCCAGCTTCTCCCGGTCTTTTCCGCTGTGGCTGGCCTGACTGAGTAGGCCGAAGTAGCTGTTGGCGGTTTCGCGAAGATCCTCGGCGGGCGCGGCGGCGGTCCGCTTGAGGGCCTGCGCCAGCGATCGCTTGCGGGTTGATCGCCGCCACGGCTTGATGACGTGACCAACGAAGTCGACGCCGCGATCCACCGGTTGCAGGATGGTCTTCGTCGGGTTCAGCTTGGCGCCCAGACTGGGAAGGAATGCTTCGACCGCGGCCTTCCACGCATTCAGCTGTTGCGGCGATTCATGCAGGAACACGAAGTCATCGACGTAGCGGACGTAATGCTTGGCGCCGAGTCGGTGTTTCGCGAACTGATCCAGTGCATCGAGGTACACGTTTGCGAAGAACTGCGACGACAGGTTGCCGATGGGTAGGCCGAGGTGGGCAGGCTGCGCGGTGAGGCGCTTGTGCTGCGGCACCCGGTTGAACAGATGGGCCGGGCTGCGCACCTCGTAATCTTCGCGAGGGTCGTGCATCAGGATCTGTTCGGCGAGTGCCAACCACCAGGGCTCTGTGATCTTGGCGGCCAGCTGCTTGCGCAGGACCTCTTTGTCGATCGCGACGAAGAAGTTGGCCAAGTCGCACTTGAGGTAGAAGATCGGCTTCGACCAGTTCTGGCTGGCGCTGCGGATCTTCGTCTCAAGCCGGGTGGCGGCGTACAGCGTGCCGCGCCCGGGAATGCATGCGCAACTGTCCGCTATGAAGCTGGCGTAGAAGCGCGGCGCCACTCGGTTGTAAAGCAGGTGGTGGACGACGCGGTCCCGGAACGCGGCAGCCCAAACCTCTCGGGCTTTCGGTCGGGTGACCACGAAACATATCGAGCGGCCTGGCCGGTAGGTGCCGGCGATCAGGTCGTCGTGAAGATTGATCAGGTTGCGCTCCAGATCCATTTCGAAAGCCAACGCACTGGCGCTGTTGCGCTTCGTGCGGCGGCAGTCGTAGTAGGCCTGAACAAGCTCGCTGAACGGGTAGGGACCAACAGTCGAATCTGCGGACGGGGCGGACACGGAGCTCGTTGTTCTTGTCGTTGTTGTTCTGATTGCCATCATCGAAGTTCATGTTGAATGCGTTGTTGGCGGAGCGCTGCGACCTATCGTGCTATCTACGTCGCCAAGCCGAAGGCAGAGCCGATCAGCAAGGAAACTGCGCGAGACCTGCACGGACGCTTTAGACCGTCGGTATCTCTGATGCGCATGGCGGTGACCCGGAGGTCAGCGGCACGACCAGATTCAATTCGCACAGACCTGAAAGCCGTAACTCTCAGGTGGCGGGCGCGGTTGGGGTGGAGCGTTTCCAGGCATTCGCCTGTTTGCCAATCGAGGTGGTGACCTCTATTGCATTGGCATGCTGCGGGACGCTTATGAATCGGCTCTCTTTGAAAAGCCGCATCAGGAACTCGATCACCTGGACCTTCTCGACCAGCAAGGTCAGGTGTGGGCGCTTGTCAGGCGTCGAGTTGGCCCGGGCAATCAACATCAGCACGTCGATGCACTCATCGATGACGCGCTTCCCGAGAGACTGCTTCAAATCTCGGGGGATGTTTCTGGTGAGGTTCGTGGCCATCTGGAGCAGGCCAAGCGAAGCTTTGTAGATCTGCAAGTCCGTGTGCATTGCCATGAGGCTCGCTCTCCAAGAGCAACCGGCCGCAAGCAGCCGGATTAAATAAGCGAATTAATCAATCAATTGACTGCGGACGGGGCGGACACGGAGCTCGCCGCCCTTGGCGCTGACGTTCTGAAGGCCACCATCGAAGCCCATGGTGAATGCGTTGTCGGCGGAGCGCTGCGAAGAGGACCAGTACCAGGTTGGCTTGAAGGCTTCTGAGCCTCCAGTTTGGAAGGCTGCGAGCGGGGTCTGCGCCGGTGAATCCTCGGTGTGCAGCAGACCGACAGGCTCGCTGTTCGGGTTGTCGCCGCTGCGGCCGTACTGCCAGTTCGCTTCGGTGGTCGGTTTGAAGTGGCGATACTGCAGCTCTTGCACGTCACGCGCCGGGATTGCCCAGTCAGTGAAGCCGCCGATATCCAGAGCCAGCACCTGCTGCGCCAGTTCGCTGCCAGCGGCTGCCATCACCTCGGTGTTGGAGCGGCTGTTGGTGAAGCTGTCGGCACCTTCGATCTTCTCGCCGTACCTGCCCCATTCACCTTCCAGTTCGTGCGCAGCGCCGGCAGTGATGTTCAGGTAGCGATTGCCGGTGTCCGGGTCACGGGTGATGCCGGTGAAGAACCCGCCGCCGAAGGGCTGGCCGATTTCCGGGATGGTCACTGCTGATGCTGCTTGAGCTGCTGCGGACATGGTCTTTCCTCTTTTCGAAGGCAACAAAAAAGGCGCTGCTGCGCCCGGTGCCGATCAAGAACGAATGATTGAAGGATTAAATAAAGAATCTGCGGACGGGGCGGACACGGAGCTCGTTGCCCTTGACGTAGTAGTACTGATACCCAACATCGAAGTCCATGAGGAATGCGCTGTTGGCGGAGCGCTGCGAACTCGACCAGTAGTAGCAGTCCTGGGCGAACACCTCGGGGCAGTTCAACCAGCCCTGGTACAGCTCGGCAGCGGCCGGCAAGTAGAAGTCGTGATGGCCGTCCGCGATGTATTCGGCGCAGGCATCGGCTGCTGGATACTTCCTCTCATCATCGTTGCCAATCAGCACCTGGGTATTGATGTAGCCGTCGGTCTTGCTGAGGCCTTTTAACTCAATGCCGCGGCCGCCCCATTCGTGATCGCCGACGTCTTTGGCGGCGAGGATCAGGTAGTGCGCCGGGACATCGCCACGAGCAGCGACCAGCCCGCCGTTGAAGCCGCCTTGGCCGGGCCATTCAGCACCGAGCGCCGGGATGTTGGTTGGTGCAACTGGCTGGACATTCGCCGCCGGCGGGAGCACCAGGGCAAACGTACTGGCCAATGCCAGTTTTGCCAGTTGTGACGCCGGCATCTTGATCGTGGTCTCGCCGTGCTTGAGGGTAATCATTTCGGCTTTCATGTTATGCCTCGCTAGGGATTGTGATTATTCGTCGTGATAGATGCGCAGGGCTTCGCGGTTGTAGGCGAGCTCCAATTTGCGCGACACGTTTTCGGGTATCTCGTATTCGTGTCGCGGCGGAGACAGGAGCGGCGCGGACTTTTGAGGCCCCATTGCATGAAGATGGTGAATCATCAGCGTGATGGCCTCGCCTTGCTCCTCGATCCCACTCCAGGCCATCAGTTCAGCCAGTGCTTGTCGTGTGCCGGCCATGCAGTGCAGCCTGATTTCTTCCTCGCCGCGAGTCTTTCGCCTCGCCGCTGTCTTGGCTGAGCGATCTTTCTGTTCCGCTGCCATGATCCGCTCCTACTGCTTCGGCTCTTTCGCGATAAAGACCGGATGAGGGCCTGCTCTGCGTTTCGGGTAGTCGATGCCGAACTTGTTCAGGATGCGGACGAAGGTCTTGAACGTGATTCCGCACTGGCCTTGAGCCTTGTTGCGGGAAAGGCCGATTTCCAGAAAGGCTTTGATGCGCTCGGCCAGCTTGGCGTCGAGCGTCTCGTCGATCACGCCTCGGTTGGCGCTCCATCCGTTCCTGTAGCCTGCCGGCTGAAAGCTGAATCCGTGCTCTTTGGCCATGGTGAACAGGATCTTGCGAGACAGGCCTGTGCGGTCCATCGCTTGTGCGTAGCTCATGGTCTCGGAAAGCTTCTTGACCTGCTCAACGAGTTCGACACGGGCCTTGGCGGCGATGGCGGCGCGCTCTTCTCGCTCGATCTCGCGCAGGGTCATCTTGGTGGGCTGTGGTAGCTCTGCGACTGGCTTTACTGGTGAAGGCTTGGCGACCTTAATCGTCGGCGGCGGCTCATTCCTCACCGGCGGTGGCACAAAGCTCGGGCCCTGCAACACCTCAATAGTCCCTCCTTTGTTTAAGAAGGCCTCCTGAAGCAGTGCCAGTTCGTGGCGTTGAGGGTCGAGCATCTGGATCATGCTCAGCTCGGTACTCACGTATGCGTTCATGCGACTTTGCTCCGCAGTTTCGCTTCATACCCGTCAACCAGCAGCTTGAATTGCCACAGGTCCTCTTCGAGCTTTTCGATGTAGTCGTTATCGCGCTTGAACTCTTTCCACCAGAGTTGACGGCCAACCACCTCGAGCGCCGGGCAGTACATGCCGACGTGCCAGAACTTGCGGTCGGTAATCCACATGCAGCCCTGGACCTGATCCATGATGGCGCTAGCATCGTTGTCGATATGGAAGGTTCTGAGCTTTTCCGGGGCAAGGAAACATTTGTACTCCGAGCCGCCATCTTCACCAATCAGGCCATCAGCACTGGCGCCGAACACGCCGTCATCGGTGGTAACGAATCCGGCCCGCTGAACGATCAGGCCTGTTTTCAGTTCGTGAACCATCCTGGCTTCTGGCTCCAGTTCGTGCCCGCGCTTCATCTGCCAGGTTTCAAAGCCGTTATCCAACGCGGCACCGCTGATCCGCTCAACAGCTAAGCCGAACGCGTAGTTAAGTGCGGCTTCGGATGGTTCGCCGACGGGCTCTCCTGCAATTGCTCGGCGCACAGAGTCAGCCTTTGGTGCTGCCTTGTAGTCTGCCGCTGTTCGCGCCTGGTCTTCGGATTTACCCGCGAGAATGGCCGTCACATACTTCTGCTGCTGATCGGTCAGGCCGTTCACGCGAGATCGGGCCACGGTGAACATGCTGGCCGTGATGCAGCCAGCTCGGGCTTGATGCCATTCGGCACTACCTTGTTCGCACTCAATGATTTTCATGCGGCTTGCCCCTCTTTAATCTTGGCTGCCGGCGGTGCCAATTCGGTTTTCCGCTTGTTTACCGCCGCCTTGAACAGTTCGTATGCGGCCATGTCTTTGACCTTGCTGATCTCTTCGAGGCCGGCTGTCCAGATAGACTGGAGAGCGTCCAGCGCTTGGCATGCATCGGCCTGCGAAACCCACCGCCGAGCAAGATCATGATCAACCTGTGGAGAGGTGGAGAGTTGCCGACCGTAACGGCATCAGCGATACAGCCATCCGTAAGAAAGCCAAGGCATCCGGATGGGCGAGAGACCTTTCCGAGCAGGTGCGCAAAGAGGTTCGCAACAAGCTGGTTCGCGGAGAGGTTCGCGATGAGCAATGTGCGAACCCCGAGCGGGATGCCGAGATAGTCGAGGAAGCCGCAGAGGAAGGCGCCCAGGTAGTTCGCAGTCATCGGCGAGACATTCGCAAGGCCACGAACCTTGCGAACCTGTTGATGGACGATCTGCTGACGACCATCAGCAAGCGCGAAGAGATCGAAGACGCGATCGACGAAGAAACCAAAGAAGACAGTAACGGCATGCGCCGGGCGACGATGCATTCCGCCGTTAGCCTGCCGAGCAATGCCAAGACCCTGTTTCAGCTTTCGTCGGCCATGAAGAACCTGCAGGTACTTGAGCGCCAGGCATTCGGTCTGGACGACAAAGAGCAGCCCGGAGACTCGGACGAACTGTCCAAAATGATGGACGATCTATCGAAGGAAGCCTGACATGAAACCCGAGCATCTGAAGCTGCTCCGGGATAAGCGCTGGAGGCTGAACAATCTCTATTTCATCACGGACAAAGCGGGCAAGAAGGTCCGCTTCCGGATGACGGACGAGCAGGTCGAGTACTTCGATGGGCTGCACACTCGCAACATCATCCTCAAGGCTCGTCAGCTCGGCTTCACCACTGAGTGCTGCATCATCCAGCTGGACGCGGCGCTATCCGAACGGGACGGGTCAGCCGAGCGCTTCGGGCATTCCGGTGCGGGTTTACCCTGGTTGGCCGGTACCAAACGTGCTTGAAACTGACCTTGCGGCTGGGTGGGCGCATATCAGCGTCTTTCCGCACGGCAAGGACCGGAAGACCACGCGCTACATCGGCCGAAGCTGGGAGCCGCTGGTAGAGCCGGTGCATACGGTCGTGATGACGGTCGCCGGTGCGGTTGTGACCTTGTCGGGGACCATCAGCAAGCAGAATTTGCTGATCAATCTGAACGGGACCCACTACGTCTACGCCATGCAGGTGACGGACACGCTCACGACCGCAGCCACGGCGCTGGCGTCGATGATCCCTGGCGCATCTAACGTCGGCCCAGTCATCACGCTTACGGGGGCGCACAACGTCTTCACGCGTGTCGGTGGCTTTGGCACGGCCTTCAAGGAAACGAAGCGCCAGGAACAGATGGTGCAGATCATTATCTGGGCCAACTCGCCGGATGCCCGTGCCGCAGTGGCTGACCCGCTCGACTCGGCGCTGTCCGACGGAACGAACATCGCGTTTACCGACGGCTCGGCAGGAATCGTTCGATCTGGCGGTTCGCTGATGACCGACCAGCTCCAGAAGGCCGACCTCTACCGGATCGACCTGTTCTACACGATCGACTACGCCACAACGCAGACACTGCAAGCCACCGAAGTCATCGCTCCGGTGCTGAACATCGTCAACGCCCAGTCCGGGCTTCCTGTAATCACTGTGAACCCTTGAGGCCCGACATGGACTCCGATACCAAACCGGCAAAAGCAAAAGCCTCGCCGTACAAGCTGACCGTCAAGTTCGCCTTTGCTGACTACCAAGTCGGCCAGGAGATCACTGACCCCGATGAAGTCGCTGCCGTTCTGGCCGGCGAGTGCGCGGGCAACGTCCTGAAAGTCGCCAACGCCTAACAGGCGAAACCCACACACAAGAAACCGCCCATTGAGGCGGTTTTTTCATTAGGAGGACGCCATGCCCATTTACCCGGCAGGCAGCTTGAATACCGCGGCGCTTCAGGCCCCGGATCTCTACATTCAAATCGTTCCACCGAAGACCCGCTACATCAACGGCGTGGCGACCGACATTCTCGGCATCGTCGGCGTGGCTGACTGGGGTCCGGTGAGCAGCGCGACCTTGATCGGCTCGCCCGGTGATGCCTCGCAGAAGTTCGGCACCCAAGTCGTGCGCAAGTACGACCTGTGCACCGCGATTGCCGTGTCGATCCAAGGTGGCGCCTCGAACATCCGTGCCGTGCGCGTCACTGACGGCACCGACACTGCGGCCACTGCCACGCTGAAAGACACCGCTGTCGCTGTCGGCGCCACTCTGACCGCGTTCTACACCGGCACCCTGGGCAACTCGCTCAGCGCAACACTGGCAGTTGGCTCTGCCGCCGCCAGCTGGAAACTGACTATTTCGCTGCCTGGCGTTGCGCCGGAAGTGTTCGATAACATCACCGGCTCCGGCTTGGCGCTGTGGACGAACATCGTCAGCGCGGTGAACAACGGTCAATCGGGTATCCGTGGGCCGTCGCAGCTTGTTGTGGCAACCGTCGGCATCTCGGTGCTGGCTCCGGTCGTATTGACTCAGACCGTCGCCTTCACCTCTGGCACCTCTGGCAACACCACCATCACTGACGCGGTACTGGTTGGCGTGGATGGCGTGATCGGCTCGGCCCGCAAAGGCATGTACGCCTTGCGTGGCTCCGGCGCCCAAGTGGCGAACCTGATCGATGTTACTGACGGCACCCAATGGCCGACCATGCTGACTTACGGCCTGTCTGAAGGTTGCTACATGGTCACCCAAGGTGTTGCGGGCGCGTCCTACACCACCGTCGCCACGGCCCTGACCACGGCCGGCTGTGACAGCTACGCGCTCAAGGTTCTCTCGGGTGATTGGGTTTACTGGCAAGACCAGGTGAACGGTCAGCAGCGCATGATTGCCCCGGCAACCTTTTCCGCCGCCAAGATCGCCGCGTTGGCGCCGCACCAGAACGCCCTGAACAAGCCGATCACCAATGCGGTGTCGACTCAGCGCAACCTGTCGCAACAGCCGTACAGCATCGCCGAGATCGGCGCGATCAACACCGCACGCCTCGACGTCATCACCAACCCTTGTCCGGGCGGCAGCTACTTCGGGCATCGTTCCGGCCTGAACTGCTCCAGCAACTCTGCGGTGAACGGCGACAACTACACGCGGATGACGAACTTCATCTCGCTGACCATCGCCGCAAGCTTCGGCGGGACCATCGGCCGGCTGCAAACGCCTGACGTGCGCCGCGAAACGAAGTCCACCATGGAAAGCTTCCTGCAGACACTGGTGCAGCAGGGAATGATTGGTGACGTCAATGGCGGCCCGGCGTTCTCGGTCCAGCTCGACGCGGCCAACAACCCATCTGATCGTGTGGCTCTTGGCTACATGCAGGCGGACGTACAGGTTAAATACCTGTCCGTGATCCGCTACTTCCTCGTCAATCTCGAAGCCGGCCAGTCCGTCTCGATCGTTGCGTCCGCCACCCCGCGCTCCTAAGCGCTGAAACCACTTCCCGCCCGGCCTAGCGCCGGGTTTTTCATTTGGAGAACGCCATGCCCGGTCAAGGTGGATACAACACGGGGAAAGATGTCTCGATCGACATCAACACCCCGACGGGGCCGATCCGGCTCCCGAAGATCATGAATTTCGATTCAAAACCGAAGGTCACCAACCAAGAAATCACGCCGCTCAACGGCCTGACCGATGAGTTGATGATCCCGAAGGGCTGGACGGGCACGTTCGATGCCGAGCGCGTTGATTCCACTCTTGATGACTGGTGGGCGCAGTTCGAAAGCGACTACTACAACGGTGTGAACCAGAACCCGGCCACCATCACCGAGACCATTCAGGAAATCGGTGGCGGCAGCACGACCTGGCGTTATACGCACGTGATTCTCAAGTTCGAGGACGCAGGCAAGAAGGAAGGCGACAAGACCATTCGCCAGTCCATGTCCTTCACCGCGCGCCGCCGCCTCAAGGTTTAACCCGTTACGCATGGCAGCCCGGCAGGGCGCGGGACTCGTCACCCCGCACGCCATGCACCTTTGACGACTCACTGACCAGGGGATTTACCCATGAGCAAAGTAACCGTTCACGAAGGCGTTGCAGCACCTGTTCACGTTGATCAGAAGCCACGCTTCGAGACCATTCAGGATTCCAAAGGGCGGACCATTCAGCTGCGCAAGCTGGGTCCGCTCGAGCAAGGCCGCGTGGTGATGGCTGCCGGTGCAGAGGCTGCGGGTAATCAGACGTTCATGTCCGGTTTCGCGCTGCCGGCCGCGATGGTGGTGTACATCGACGACACCGGCTTCGGGTTGCCGCAGACGATGACCCAGATCGAGTCCGTGCTGAAGGAGCTGGGCGAAGAGGGCATGGAAGCGATCAATGCCCACTTCCTGAAGAAGTATGAGGCCGCCAAGGCTGAAGCCGACGCCAAAGCACTGCAGGAAGGCCTCGGCGCCGAGCAGGCCGCAGCAAAAAACTAGCAACGAACCCCGAGTTTCGCCGGGATTGTTGGCTGGTGAAAAACGGGGTTCCGTTTGATCGTTTGTTTGAATGCGGACCATTGACCGACTACGAGCGCTTTGCCTTCTCCATCCTGTTCTCTGAATTCGAGGGATCGGGCATCTGGAACTGGTCAAGCATGCAGTTCGACAAGAAGGACTGACCATGGAATTCAAGAGTTTGGGCGGCCTCGCGCTGCACATGGTCAGTCAGGAAGTCGCGCTGCTGGCCAGCCTGCACGCCGGGCTTGAGAAGTGTGCGGCGAAGGTCGAGATGACCGCCAAGGACGAAATAGGCCATTACCAGTCAGGTATTGGACCTTTCCCGGCCTGGGCGGATCTTGCTGACTCGACAGAAACGCAAAAGGCCAGGATGGGATATCCAGCTGACGCGCCGCTCGAAGCCAGCGGGGCAATGAGGGAGAGCATCACCCACACCACGCACATGCTTGAGACTGTCATCGGCTCAACGGACGAGAAGATGGTGTATCACGAGTTCGGCACGCTGAAGATGCCGGCGCGGCCAGTGATGGGGCCGGCGGTCTTTCGCAACAAGGAATACATCCGCCGCGTGCTTGGGATGGCTACCGTTTCAGGATTGATTGGAGGTCTAGCAATCCACAAGTCGCTTGGTTACGACTCTAGCGCTTGATCAAGTGACCGCGCGGCAGCCAGAAGGTGTTCTGTTTTTGGTCTGCGACCCACACCGAAAGGCCGCTATCGGGTGAGTTCATCACGATCACTTGGACCTTGTTCTTCCCTTCACTGCACTTAGCTATCGCCTCATCAAATGTCGAAACATTCGCCGACGTCCGCCAGCTGTCGATCATTTCCTTGGTCTGTCCTGTGTATTCGGGTTCGCCGGTCTTTGGGGACACGTTCGGCAGATTGCCTGTTGCGCCGTACGTCATAGAAACAAAGCCCATGACGCCGTTCACGTAGTCGGACAGCTCAAATGTCGGGCATGCGTAATACGAGTCATCCTTTTGCGCGTAGGTGATGGCCTTGGCCCCGGCAGAGCATTCAACAGCGGTGCAGGACTTGCTCATATCCGCGGCGCTTGCCGCCTGGGTCGTCGCGACGGCCAACAGGAAAATCCATTTATTCATAAGTCACCGAATGAAGAGTGCGTAGAGCGTAAAGAGAAGGGCACACAGAGCGCCGCCTGCGAAGACCATTACAAGGCTACTGCAGGTGAAAACGAGAAGCCCGGTCTGTAGATCCAATCCAGTCGTGCGCCGCTCTGCTTTCTTTGTCGGGCGTGGCGCCGCCTCCTTCAGCTCTATCGATCGCAACGATCCAACATCTTGGATTCGGCCGTTCACCCACTGATACGTGCGATGCCCATTTGCCATGTGATTCACCCACAGAATAGGAATTTTGATTATGGCATTTGAGGCGTATTCCGTCGCCGTCAAGCTCTCGCTGATCAACCACGTCAGCGCTGGCATGCTGATGATCAGCAAAAGCCTGGCTACGGCTGGCCAGGACGTAGACAAGCTCAATGCTAAGTTGTCCTCGATCGGCAAGCAAGGCGCTATCGGGGGCCTCATGGTCGCTGGTGGCCTTGGCATTGCCGCAATGTTCAAGGCGCCGCTCGACGAGGCCAAGAAGTTTCAGAACGAGGTTGAGCGCTTTCGCTCCCTAGGTCTCGGAGAAAAGGTCACGAATGATGCGGTGATGTTCGCCAGTGGCATGAACACCTACGGCACCAGCATTCGTGAGAACCTCGGCCTGCTGCGTGACGCGCAAACCGTATTTGGCGACTTCCACGAAGCGCAAATGGTCGTTCCGCTGCTGTCCAAAATGAAATTCGCCAACGCCGCACTCTATGGCGACGAAGGCGGCGCGATGAAAGATCGCGCCTTCATGGACATGCTCAAAGTTATTGAAATGCGCGGCGGCCTAGCCAGCAAAGAGGCCTTCTACAGTCAGGCCAACATGATCCAGCAGGTTCAGACCGCGACTGGAGGTCGCGTTGGCGCAAACGAATATTTGAATCTGATCAAGACCGGCGGCGTTGCCGCCAAAGGCATGAAAGACGCGAATTTCTACTACAACATGGAGCCGCTTGTTCAGGAGATGGGCGGCTTCCGGGTCGGCACCGGCTTAATGTCCGGCTACCAGAACCTGGTACAGGGACGTACCACGGCGCGCGCGGCTGAAGAGCTGATGCGTATTGGCATGCTTGATCCGGACAAGGTGATCTACAACAAAATTGGCAACATCAAGCAAATCAAGCCTGGAGCCGTTAAGGGCACCGACCTGATGGTAGAGGACCCCTACGCGTGGATGAAGACAGTGATGTTGCCGGCTTTCGCCAGCAAAGGAATCACTGAGAGGCAGGCCATTCTTAACGAAATTGGAGCTATTTTCACCAACCGCACTGCCTCAAACCTGTACTCAACGATGTACACCCAGATGGCCAACATCGATAAGAACATCAAACTGAACAAAGGCGCAGCGGGCATCGACGAGCTCGACAAAAACGCCAAGAACACGCTCTCCGGCAAGCAGCTGGAATTTGGCGCCAAGTGGCGCGACCTGATGCTCAACTTGGGCGCGGTCGTGCTGCCGCTGGCAATTAAGGCGCTCGACAAGCTGAATCCGGCGCTGAAGGACTTGGCGCACTGGATGAATGACAACCAAGGCAAGGTGAAGGGTTTCACCTACGCGTTGCTCGGGCTCTCGACTTTCCTGATAGCTGGCGGACTGATCAATATGGTCATCGCAGCCGGCCGTGGATTCTGGCTCCTCGGCCAGGCCATGATATTCGTCACCGGCACGGCGCTTGCGCCAATGATCCCGGCGATTGCTCGCTTTGGCACCTACTTGCTGATCTTTGCCATTGATTTCGCTAGAGCGATGGCTGGATTCGTCTTGGCGTCCGGGTTTGTTCGCGGCTTTCTGATGGCGTTTCTGAGCCCTATCAAACTGATCGGGCAAGCACTGTACTTCTTTCTGTCGCCACTGACGTTGCTGCTTACGCCTGTTGGTCTGGTAGTGGTTGGCGTTGCTGCTGCCGCCTTTCTGCTCTGGAACAACTGGAAGGAAGTTAGCGGGGCGCTGAAGTTGGTGTGGGGCGACATCAAGACCGGCTTCGTCAAGCTGTTCCATGGTGATATCGGCGGTGCGTTCAAGTCGTTTGCCCTGATCTTCCTGACGGGCTGGCAGACCATCTTCAACACGCTGATCGCAGGCGCAAACCTGATCCTGCCGGCGTCGATGCAGATCTCCAAGACGACCTTCGCCGATGACTTCAGGGGCAAGAGCGCACCTCGCGAGCCGTGGTCGCCTCTGGTGGCTCCGGTCCCCGCAAAAGCGAGTCAGCCGCTCCAGGTGCACAGCAGCATCATGCTCGATGGCAAAAAAGTCGGCGAAGCGGTGACCACGCATCAGGCGCGTGAAGCCGGCCGGCCCAACACCGGCACTCAAGGCTTCGATCCTTCTCGCAGCATGTTGAGGCCTAGCACTTCCAGCCTGGTCGTCCCGAGGAACTAACCAATGAGCTTCACGAGCTTCCTGGACAACTTTGCCCCGGACGGGGACCCGTTTGCCACTCGATTGATTGTCGGCGATGTCGAATTCAGCGGACTAGAGGTCCCTGAGTCAGTCACCGTCGGCGCCAAACAACAGCTGGTCGTGCACAAGCTGGTGGGCGGCAAGCGGGTGGTCGATGTGATGGGGGTCGACTACGACAACATGTCGTGGTCTGGGTGGATGACCGGCGCCACTGCAGGTGACCGTGTCACTGAGCTCGAAACGCTGCGCGATACCGGCGACCCGCTGACATTCAACATGGACGGCTACTACTTCAGCGTTGTGATCCAAGCTTTCAGCGCCCGGTTTGAACATGTTTATCGTCGCAACTACTACATCGATCTGCTGGTTATTGAGCGGTTGGATGCGCCGATCACCGAAAACGCACTGTCAGGAACGCTGGATGCGCTGGTGAACAGCGACGTCGGTGAAGCCCTCGGCCTTTCCAGCATTATCAACTCTGATGCCGTGACAACCAGCATTGCCGCGGTAAAGGATGCCGTATCGCAAGTGCAGGGATTCGCCAATGCCACGATCAGCACAGTTCAGACGGTAATCCGGCCGCTGGTGGCCGCTCAGGCTGTCGTGCAGTCGGTGATCTCGCAGGTAGGGGCGTCGATCAACGACATCACGACCTTGGGCGGCTTGATTCCGGGCAACCCGGTGGCGACCGCGGCGAACAACGTGCTTCGTCAGGGTGCCGCGCTTACTCAGCTGGCACCGCTGTATCAAATGCAGAGCGTTCTCGGGCGACTTCAGAAAAACGTACTCGCCGGGCCATTGGCCAACGGCACCTCCAGCGTTACGACCAGCAACTCGAGCCTGCAGAAGATCGCCGCCGATGCTTACGGCGACCCGTCGAAGTGGACGGTCATTGGCGAGGTCAACAACATCGCCGACCCGCAACTCGACGGCATCCAGACGATAAAAATCCCAATAGGTGAGTAATTGGACATTAACCAAGCCGATGTCACTCCTGGCGCTCGGCGCGTTATTGGCCGGGTTTTGCTGAATGGAGTTGAGGTTCCGTTTGTGGCGGCCGAAGTGGACAGCAATTCGTTCTATTCGGCCGACACTTTCTCGGCAACATTCGCGATGAGCGACCTCCCGGGTGAGATGAAGACCGTCCGCTGGTGGAGTCAGCAAGCCACGATGGAGCTTTCGATCTCGGTCGGCTTGATTGATCAGAACGCCACGAACTGGAAGGAACTGATCATTGGCTTAACCGACAGGCCGTCGATTGACATGGCTCGCTTCGAGGCGACGGTTGAGGGGCGTGACTACACCAGCACGCTCATCGACACCAAGACCAGCGAGAAGTTTTCGAACTACACCACCAGCGAAGTGGCGGTGATGCTCGCCGGTCGGCACGGCCTTACGCCCGTGGTAACGCCAACCACAACCAATGTTGGCGCTATCACCAAGTTTGACCACACGCACATCAACGACGAGCGCTCAGAGTGGGACCTGCTGTCCTACTTTGCCGGCATGGATGGGTTCCAGACTTACGTCGTCGGCAACGAGCTCCACTACGAGCCAGCGCTTGATCCGGCCACAACAGATCAGTACCTGATCAAGTGGGTTGCGCCAGGCGCTCTGGCGTATCCACTGTGCAATACCACCGAAGGCCTGTACCTGGAGCGGGATCTGACCCTGGCCAAAGGCGTCACAGTACAGGTCAGGTCATGGAAGGGCGGAAAGGCCTTCACCGAGACGTACCCGAACAACAGCGCGCGTGGCATTTCCCCCGGCAACGCAACACCAAAACGCCAGGTTTACAGCGTTGTTCGAAGCGGCCTCGATCATCAAGCCGCTCAACAACTCGCGCAGAAGCTGCACAAGCAGATCACGGATCATGAGATGCGGATTCGCTGCTCGCTCCCGGGCGACAACATCCTCATGCCGAACACGATCATCCGCGTCGAAGGCACGAACTCAGATTTCGACCAGCTCTATTACGCCGACTCGGTGCGCAGGTCGATCAGCTTTGAGTATGGCTACTCGATGAGCCTGACCGCCAAGAACCACAACCCCAATTCAATGGTGCTTCCATGAGCGCGATAGGCGACCTGCTGAACGCACAACGGCAACACCAGAGCAACGGCAGTACGTACCCGCGCAAAGGGACGATCTCCAGCTACGACAAGGACAGTTACAGCGTGAAGGTGCTGATCCAGCCGGAAGACCTCGAAACCGGATGGATTCAGCTCGATGCTCACGGGGTTGGCAATGGCTGGGGCGTCGTGGTTGGCCCGCAGATCGGCGATGAGGTGGAGGTGTCGTTCGACAACGGCGACCCAAACCTCGGCAGCGTGACAGGTCGCTACTTCAACGACACGAACACGCCGCCACCAGTGCCGAGCGGTGAAACTTGGATCGTCCATGCGTCCGGATCCCTGCTCAAGTTCCACAACGACGGCTCGGTTGAGCTGATCGCCAACACAACATTGAACGCAACCGCTCAGACAGCCAACGTCACGGCGACGATATCGGCCAACGTCACGGCTCCCGCAATCAATCTCAGGGCTTCCGGGCAGACACTGCTGAAGTTCGTCACCGAGACGTTTCAAGCGCTGTTCAACGGTCACACCCATGCATCTGGTGGCTCTGGCGTGCCGGTCCAGCAAATGGGCAACACCCATATGACTACCACGGTGAAAGGCGCATGAAAGACCTTAATCACTACGTCGGCGACGACCTTTCGTTGTCCCCGACCGGGAGCCTTTCGCCAGTCGAAGGTATGGAGCGCGGCAAGCAGCGGATTCTGAGGCGACTTATCACCAACCCTGGCGACTACCTGTTTCACCCAACCTACGGCGCCGGGCTTGGCCGATACGTCGGCGCGCTGACGAACATCCCAGAGATCATTGCGCTGATTCGCGGCCAGATCCTGCTCGAGGACTGCGTCGCGAAGAAGCCCAAGCCGGTGATTTCCGTCACTCCATCGAACGACACACTCTCCGTCAATATCGGCTACACCGATTCACCTCTGGGTGTGCCGGTGACGCTCTCGTTTGAGGTAAATCGCTGATATGGCATCGCTCAATATCAAGGACTTCACCACGCTGGTTCGCGACCAGGTGACTGCCATTCAAGGCCGTGCCGCCGGACTCGTTGACTTCACCATTGGCTCGCTGTTGCGCGCCATCACGGAAAGCAACGCCAGCGTCCTGCAGTGGCTTCAGCAGCTGATCGTCACGCTGCTGGCAACGACCCGGGCTTCTACCTCGTCCGGTGCCGATCTTGACAGCTGGATGGCGGACTTCGGGTTCTATCGGTTGTCCGCCAGCTTCGCGACAGGCAGCGTCACCTATTCGCGGTTCACGCCCACCAACTCGGCACTGATCCCGATTGGCGCGCTGGTCGGATCAACCGACGGCTCGCAGCAATTCTCGGTGACGATCGACACCACGAACGTGATGTACAACGCCACGATGGGCGGCTATCTAATTCCCGCCGGCACAGCATCGGTAACGGTTCCGGTTATTGCCAGTACCGCTGGATCAGCCGGGAACGCGCTGATCGGCACGGTAACGGTGATCGTTGGCAGCATCAGTGGCGTGGATACGGTTACCAACACCGCCGTCTTCGCCAATGGTGTCGACCCGGAGAATGATTCAGCATTCCGTGCTCGCTTCGTTCTGTGGGTCCAGTCACTCTCGAAAGCGACCAAGGCTGCCATCGGCTACGCACTGTCTTCGATGCAGCAAGGGGTTTCGTACACGCTGACCGAGAATCAGGACTACAGCGGCAACACGCTCTACGGCTACTTCTATGCGGTCGTCGACGATGGAAGCGGGGCGCCTTCGGGCGCATTCCTGGTGACTGCAGGTGCCGCAATCGAATCGGTCAGAGGTTTCACCACCCGTTACGGGGTATTTGCTCCTGTTCTGGTGACTGCCAACGTCGGGATGACCATCACGACGAATGCAACGGTTACCCATAGCGTGGTAGTGGCTCAGGTGACGACGGCTCTGCAGGCCTATATCTCAGGCCTAACGCTGGGTCAGATCCTGCCTTATACGCAACTCGCCGCCATCGCCTACGGAGTTTCCCCGGCGATCACGAACGTCTCAGGCGTACTGCTCAATGGCGGGACGGCGGATGTCGGCGCAACCAATAAACAGGTCATCCGACCAGGCACAGTGACGGTGGCTTAAATGAGCGTTGGCGACCAAACGGACATGTTCGGCCGGCTGAAGAACCTTTTGCCGCCCAGCTGGTTCGGCGACAGCAATCCGGTCCGTGATGCGCTTCTGTGGGGCTATGCCCAGGCGCTTTCATGGGGCTTCACCCTCTATCTCTATGCCAAGGACCAAACGCGGATCAAAACAGCCACCGATGGCTGGCTCGACCTGATCGGCCTCGATTTTTTCGGGAATAACCTGATCAGACTTTCTGGACAGCTTGATCCGAGCTATCGAAATCGAATTCTGATCAACATCTTCAGGGAGCGAGCCACACGTCACGGCATGGATCAGGTCTTGTTCGATCTGACCGGGCGACACCCACTGATTATCGAACCAGCCAAACCGGACGATTGCGGGTGCCTTGGTCTAACGCTGGGACTCGGCGTGGCCGGGCCTCTCGGGTCCACGAGTTGCCCCTATCAAGCATTCGTAACGGCCTATAGGCCATCGGGAAGCGGGGCGGCCAATTGGCCAGGCATCGCCACCAACTGGTTTGGGCTATCACAGACAAGCGCACTGCTACCGGCTTCACAGCTTTTTTCTGACGTTTCGGACGATGACATCGTTGCCGCCATCGAGGCGACAAAAATGTACGGCTCGACGATCTGGTACCGGATCACCAACTGATTTCACTCATTCAACTCTATGCCCGCCTTGAGCGGGCTTTTTTATGGGGATTCCATGGACAGACAGATCGTTTATCCCGGCCAAATTCTGCCGGAAACCAGCCTGCTCCAGATGGCCAAGGACGCGATGATCGGAGTGGCCAAACTGTCGGCCGCCATGCTTGGCACCAGCACCACGGCCAACGGCTTTGCGGTTACACCGACCGGTCCAGCCTCGTTGCAAGTCGTCTGTGCGCCGGGCGAGATCTACAGCTTGACCAGTATCGACGCGCTGGCGTTCTCGACGCTGCCGGCCGACACCACTCACTCGATCATGAAGCAGGGCATCCTGCTCGATGGCGTGACGCTGAACTGCCCGGCACCGGGCACCACCGGTCAATCCATCAATTATCTGGTGCAGGCGACTTACCAGGACTCCGATTCGGCGCCGGTGCTGCTGCCTTATTACAACAGCGCTAACCCTGCTCTGCCTTACACCGGCATGGGCAACAATGGCCTGACACAAAATACCAACCGTAAGGGCATCGCTGTCGTCGCCGTGAAGGCAGGTGCTTCGGCGGTCACCGGAAGTCAGGTAACTCCGGCGCCAGACGCTGGGTTTATCGGCTTGTATGTGGTGACCGTCGCTTTCGGCCAGACCACTATCACTGGCGCGAGCATCTCGCAGTACAGCGGCGCGCCGTTGCTCCCCGCCGGACTGCTGCAGTCCGTGCAAAGCGGGCAGACCACCAGTGCGCCTGATATTGGTGTGGCTAACGCCTACGCCGCCAATTTCACACCAGCCATCACCGCGCTCAGCGACAAAATGGTGCTTTGCATCAAAGCGGTGAACGCCAACACCACGGCCAGCACATTCACTCCTGCGCCTGGCGTCATCGCTCCCTCTCCGATTGTCGGCGGCGCGCATGTGGCACTTCAGGGCGGCGAGATCGTTCCGAATGGTGACTGCTGGTTTCAGTGGAATAGTTCGGTCGGCGCAGGATCGTGGATTCTGATCGACGGGACCGGCGGTGCAGTTCAGGTACCAAAGGGCACGAAGAGCAGTCAGGCGGTAAACCAGTCTCAGCTGGGCAACCTCAATGGAATAACTTTCGCGAGTGGGAGCACAACACTTAACGCCACATTCGCGGGCAAGGCTCTCGTTGTAAACAGTGCAGGGACTACGCAGACCTTGCCGGCTGCCGCGAGCTTGCTTTCCGGTTCTGCCATAGTCATTGCGGCGTACGGGGCTTGCACGGTGAAAGGGAATGCCGCCGAACTTATAACGAATCAGCTCAGTGTATCGGCCAATACCTTCCTGATGAATGCTGGAGAGCAGTTACAACTAACGACCGATGGGACTGGTTGGTACGTATCAGCGTATTCGCAAGCCATTGTTGGCACGCCTGTAGGATCGATGCGTAACGCCAAGATGTCGGTAGCAGCTGCTAGCGCCACGGCCACTTTCACCGCTGACGAGGTCTGTGTGAAAGCAGCGCTTGGCGGTCAATCTTGGCTGCTCTCCAGCTTCAGCAAAACGATCAACCTGGCTACGACTGGTGCAGGAGGCATGGATACCGGCACCGCTCCGGTCAGTGGGTTTGTGTCGCTGTACGCGATCTACAATCCGGCTACAGGGGGTTCGGCTCTATTGGCCTGCGCCCAAGCGACCAGTAACGGATCGGTCTACACCGGCGCAAACATGCCGGCCGGCTATACAGCTTCGGCACTGATCAGCACCTGGCCGACGAATGCCAGTAGTCAGTTTGTAGTTGGCTACCAACTTGATCGTAAGATTTACATTGACCCGTTTCAGGTAATTAGCTCAAGTACGCAGCAGGCGTCACTTGTTTCTCTGTCCGTTGCTCTAGCAGTCCCTACAAATGCGAAGACGGTTGATTTACTCCAGTCAGGAACGGTAAGTTCCTCTGGGTTTGCTTTCTTTGCAGCGGGTGATAGTACCGGGATAGGACAGCGTAACTACACGGTAAACTCTACGGGCGTACAGGGCGTTTCTGTTAACGATATACCGCTGATAACAACGCAGACTATTTATTACAAGATAACTACATCTGGCACTCTAACAGCTTTCACATTAAACGTTACATCCTATACATTCTGAATGGTGAAAATGATGACTGATATATATGTTCAATTTTCCGATGAAACTCAGACGGTTATAACCTCTGTTTTTGGATGCCCTCAAGATCCTGCATACTGGCCAAACCAGGGGGTTGTGCAGGACAATGATCAGCGCTACTTGGACTTTCTTAATCCCCCAGTCAGCCCTGCGGATATTCTCGCAGCCAATCAGGCGGCCCAGACTGCGTTGATGACCCAGGCCTCCCAGGCGATGACGCCGGTACTTATGGCTCTACAGCTCGACGCAACGGACGCAGTAACCGTCAAGGCCAAGGCGTGGCGTGATTACTACCAGGAGCTTCAAGCGGTCGATCTGACTGTCACCGCACCTGAATGGCCGGTCGCTCCAGACTAAGTCAGTCGCAAGAAAAGATGCCCGCCGAGTGCGGGCTTATTTTCGCCCGGAGAAAAATATGCCCATTACTCAGCAGCAACTGCTGCAGATCCTCCCGAACGCCGGCAAGCAAGCCGGCGTTTTTGCGTCTGCGCTGAATTTGGCGATGGAGCGCTACCAGATCAACACCCGATTGCGCATGGCGGCGTTCATCGCCCAGGTGGGGCATGAGTCAGGTCAGTTTTGCTATGTGAAGGAGCTCGGCGGCGACCAGTACCTGAGCAAGTACGACACCGGCCCATTGGCCAAGCGACTGGGTAACACGCCCGAGGCCGACGGAGACGGCCAGAAGTACCGCGGGCGCGGCCTGATTCAGATCACCGGACACGACAACTACCTGGCGTGCAGCAAGGCGCTGTTCGGGGATGATCGACTGATTCGAACGCCTGAGCTGCTGGAGCAGGCAGAGTGGGAGGCGAAGTCGGCGGCGTGGTTCTGGAATTCGCGGAACCTGAACGCGTTGGCTGATGCCGGGCCTGGCGAATTCAATGATATTACCCGGCGCATCAATGGCGGCTTGAACGGTCTGGCTGAGCGTCTGGCCTTCTATGAAACGGCGCTGAAGGTACTGGAATGAAGATTCTGCTGCGATTTCTTCCTTATATAGCTGCGCTCGCACTGGTGGCTGGCGCGCTGTTCGGTGCCTACCACCATGGTCTTTCGGTCAAGGATGCTGAATGGCAATCCGCCTGGAACGACCGCGACACACTCGACGCCGAGGCCCGGACGGCCAACGAGGTAGCGGAACGCACCAAGGAACAGGCCTACCAACGATCAATCAACAAGGCGGTGCAAGATGGCCAACGAATCATTGACCAGGCGACGGCTGATGCTGCTACCGCTCGCGCTTCTGCTGACGGCCTGCGCGGGGCGGCCGATGCCATTGCCGCTCGACTCGAGGCCAGTGAAGCCAGCGGCAATTCCTGCACTGCCGCCGCAAGCAAGGCAGCTGCCCGCGCCGCAATGGTGCTTGCCGACGTGCTCAAGCGCGCTGACCAGCGAGCGGGTGAACTGGCTTCAGAGGCTGACCAAGCCAGAGCTCGGGGAATGACCTGCGAACAGGCGTATGGTGGGCTTCTGAGGCCATAACTAGTCTGGTCGTTTTGTGACCTCGTCATCATTATCAGTTATAAACTTAGCTCTACACGACTTAATTGAAAATGTGCGAGGCGCCGCTCCAATCAAAGTTACATCCAATGGCGTCGACCCATTTTTTAAATAGGCTGGGAATGTGACTATCGATCCGGCAGGGTCGAACGATACATAACCTTGTGCGTTCGCCGCGAACGATATGTTGTTTTTTATCATGGTCAAGAATCTTCCGTTGCTAGAGAACTCATATTCCATGGTTACTTCATAGAAGCCTTTCTTGTCATTGCTGATGGTTATCATCGCTGGTTCGGCGTTAGTGTATATGCAGGCAGTGTCAGCACTTCTAGCAGTGGTGGCTTTGCGCTTCCATACCAATGTGTTTGGCGAGGTTGCATATGGGGTAAAATTTTCAATTAACTCTTTATAGAACCAATAGTTTTGGCTTAAGCTCCAAGGCTGCCATACATTAGACAGTGAGTTTCTTGTTGATATTACGATGTTTGCATTCTTAAGTCGCTCGCTTGCTATTACTCGCACTCCTCCCAAAGCATGGATCACAGAGTCAACAGGCCAGCCGGAGAATGACTTTCTAGTGGCGCTCCATAGACCCCAGTACTCCTCAATGACAATTGAATTTTTTGAGTCCTTTGCCATCTCGATGTAGTCTTTCCACTCGTTGTTGAGGTAGCCGCCAAGCTCGGGAGAGTAAAACAGATCAGGATTGTGTTTCGCGGATGATGACGATGATTCAAACGCAGTGATTGAAAGTGTCAGAGCCGCAATTGAGAGCGCTAACGATCCAATCGAAACGACCATTCTGCGACCATCCCAAGCGTTAAAAGTCTTCTCGACAATTGTCAATGCGCTGACAATCACTACCCATGCGCCCCAAAAGTAGAAAGGCCCCATGTAGTCGCCCAAGTGGCCGCCGACGGATGCAACAGCGCCGCCTGCAAACAGCGCCAGACCTATCCACGACACAAGACCTACATCGCTACGCTTCGATACAGCTGCGTAGGCTGAAGTAGCCAAAAGTACCGCCGTGGGCAAGTAGTTATCTTCTGCAAAAAGCCGAGTCAATTGACCTAAATTGTATATGCGTGCGGTTTCCCCGTAGGCGCCGAAATACCACCACTGGTCTTTAGCTACATCAATGAAGTTGTATTTCAAAAAATCTAGTGGGTGGCCAGCAGTTGTAATGCAATAAAGAGTAACTGCTGATACCGTGAGTGCCGCTGTGTAAGATGCGATGCATCTTGCATTTATACATTTTTCGCGACCTGCTAGCGGGATCATTAACAGTGAAAACAATGCAGCGGTACTCAGTGCAAAGTCATTCGACCATAACAGGATTGCACCGCAAAATGCACCACGATAAAGGAAGCGTATAGCCCCGATCCTGCCAAGAGGAATCGCGAGAAAGGCTATTGCCATATAGGGAAGAAAAGCCCTGACAGGCTTCAGAGAGTTGCCAGGTGTCAGGCCGAACTGCAACCAATTAGGAACCATATGACCGGTTGCCGTGAGCGTTGCTAATGACCCGATAAAAAGAACACTGCCAGCCAATATTGAATCTATCTTTTTTTCTGGCTTGAAGATCAAATGCCAGATAATTGATACGGCTGCTGCCCCAAAAATCAGCACGATAAATTGCGCGGAAAAGCCGCTGGCAGCAAGGTTTGATCCAAGTAGCTTAAACAGTGGAAACAGAATGAACAGCGGCCCTATTCCAAGATAAGGAAAGAAGTCTCGACCAGGCATCTGCCCTGCGTCCAGGCGATAAAGCCCGCTAGCAGTTTGGAAAGCCCCATCCAAATGAAATGTCGGTGTGAATATTGGGATGAAGAGCGAGTAAAAAACGGCCCAGCCGATGAAGCAAAATATCGCGCAAAGCTTTATCGCTCGTACGATTTGCGGATTAGACATTCCCTTGAGGTCCTTGGTCTAGTGGAGACATTAACAGTTGGCGCGAATGCTACCGGGTGAATCAGTTACGGGACAGAGCTTTCACGCTCAGCGGCCTGGAGGAAATCGACGGCTGCCTGTATGCACAGTCGTGGTGGTGCAGGGAGGCCTGATTGTCGGCAGCAAGCAGGAGAAGGGGGCTTACGCCCCTTTGCTACCAGGTGTAACCAGATCAGCCCACTCCTGCATCATCTCCCGACGCTGTTCCAGGTAGGCGGCGTGGTTGTACACATCGCGGATGACACTACTATCAGCGTGAGCCAGCTGCCGCTCGATCCAGTCACGGTTGTACCCTCGGTCGTTCATTTCGGTAGAGAACAGGTGCCGGAAACCGTGGGGTGACTGCTTGCCGGTGAGGCCGCAGGAGTCCATGACGTTGTTCGCGTAGTTGGTGCCGATGGGTGCCGTGGAGATGTTGCGGTTCATGAAGACGTAACGCTTGCCGCTGGTGATTGGCAGCATGCTTTTCAGTAGATCGACAGCCTGGCGCGACAGTGGGACCGAATGGTCCCTGCGCATCTTCATCTTGGCGGCAGGGGTTGTCCAGGTTGCCGCCTCCAGATCGATCTCCGACCATTCGGCATGACGCACTTCGCCCGGGCGCGAGGCGGTGTAGATCATCAGCATCATCGCTGTCTTCAGCTGATGGCCTGATGCGCAGTCCATGATCGCCGCCATGGTAGATGGCATTTCGCTGAAGGGCAGGAATGGGTGCGGTTTGTGCTGGCCCATCTTTTCGGTGACGGCGTGCATCTCGGCGGTAGGGTTGGCCTCTATCACGCCGGTGGCAATGGCGTAGCTGAACACCTGGCCCATCCGCTGCCGAACCTTTACGGCCGTGCCAACCGATCCGCGCTTCTCAACGCGCCGGATCAAGCCGATGACGTCGGCCCGCTTGATGGATTCAATCTGCCGATCGCCAAAGACCGGCAGCACATCCAGCTCCATGGCGTTGCTGATCACCCTGTAGGTGCCAGCGGAAATACTTCCCTTCCTGAAAGCCAGCCATTCGTCATAGATGCGGCGGAAGGTCTGGTCCTCGGCCTCGATCATCCCGGCCTTCTTCTCCCTCCTTGAATTGCGCGGGTCAACACCTGCCGCAATGTCCTCCCGTGCCGCGTCTCGACGTGCGCGCGCTTCCTTTAGGCCGGTGTCTGGGTACGTCCCGAACGAAATGCGCGCCTGCTTCCCCAGCCAAGTAAACCGGAAATGCCAGCTCTTGATGCCGCTTGCGGCGATATAGAGCGAAAGCCCTAGCGCGTCTGGGAGCGTATAAGCCTTGTCCTTTGGCTTTGCCTGTTTGGCCGCGGTGTCCGTGAGTGCCACTAGTACATCCTCCCGATGGTCGTTTTTCAATGTACTGGATGATGTACTAACTTTTTCGCATTGGGAAGGTATTGGCCGGTACGCGGTGATACGCGCTAATCGTTTGTTTCTGGTGGTTTGCTTGGGGTTTTGAGGCGGGGAGGTTTTCGGCGGGAGGCTACCGTGGAAATTTTGAAAATTTCCACAGTAGTTTCAGCTCTGTCAGGTGGCGATCGCCGCGGCGATGTGGGCAGGCGGCGAGTTTAACAGTTTGCGTTTGGCGTTGCGGGAAAACACTGACTAAAGGGTCAGCAAGCGCTCCCCGAGGCGACCGCTGGCAGCCAGTTCGAGGAACTCATCGCCCATGCGACGGCTTTCATCCATCGTCGTGCGCCAGTATTTCTGCCGGCTCGGGGCATCGCCCATGAAGCGTTTGAAGTCGTTGCGGTCCGGAAGTTTGCCGTAGGGCAGGCGCGCCAGGTATTCCTTCGATGGCGCCAACAACAGGACATCCTGCAAACGGGCAGGACACGCGCGGCGCCACGGCAGGGTCTTGTCGAACCAGCCGGGAATCACCCGGTCGGTGAAATGCGGATAGAGCACGATGTCGTTGCCGCTGTAGGGCAGGTCGAGGTGATAGTCCAGCAGACCGCCATCGCGAAACGTCCCGGCACCGGCACCCGGTAGGTTACGCACGCCTTCCATCACCATCGGGATCGAGCCTGACGCGAGCAAGGCCTGGCGCAGGTTGCCGGCATTCAGCGCAACGAAGCGCGAGGGGAAATCGTTCAATGCATTGACCGGCGGTGCCAGACGCGGATCGTGAATGATCAGCCGCTCGAAATGCCGCGACAGCCGCGCCCGGCCGCGCAGGTTGTCGGCGATCACCGATGACAGGCCCAGCCCCAGTCGGCCGCGATGATCGTCCGCCAGCAGGCCGTGGCTTTTGACCACCATGATGTTCAGTCGGTAATGAACGTTGTCCAGAATCGAGGCATCGCGGCCGTCGAGCAGGTCATCGAGCATGCGCCGAGAGCTCAGACTGATCTGCGCCATGGTCACGCCCTTGGCGAAGTTCTGCTCGGTGTAGAGGTGACCGAGGCGGCGGATACCTTCGGCGGCATCCGGCAGGCACGCGCTGGCGAAGCGCCAGGAACCCACCGACGCACCGATCAACGAACGCTCGCGCGGTGCCGCCGGCAGCCATTCGCCGAACAACGCCAGGTCCAGACCTTGAATCCCCAACGCCTTGGGACCACCGGCGGCACCCGGCAGTGTGCCGACATCGGCGGCGCTCAAACCGTTTTCACGGATGCGCGCCAAGGCGCGAGGGCCGGCCTTGAGCGTCAGCGAGGGGAACTTGATGTGGATAGCGGTCATACCGGTCTCGAATGCAGGCAAGCGGTGCGGATTATGTGGGAGCGGGCTTGCTCGCGAAAGCGGTGTATCAGTCGATATTAATGTTGAATGACACACCGCTTTCGCGAGCAAGCCCGCTCCCACAGGTTTTGTGCAGGGCGGTGATGTCGTGTTGCTATCTTCAATGATGGCAATTCAGTTTCAATTAAGTTCGCCCCGTTAAGGTGCACTCCGTAGGCAACACATAAAAAAATACGGAGAGACCCCCATGAAAATCCTGACTGCCCTGTTCACCGCGTCCATCATCGGCATGACCGCCAGCATCGCCCACGCTCGCGACCTCGGTCCCGACGAAGCCCTGAGACTGCGCGACGCTGGTACCATTGTGTCTTTCGAGAAGCTCAACGCCACCGCTCTGGCCAAACATCCCGGCGCCAAGATCACCGAAACCGAGCTGGAAGAAGAGTACGGCAAGTACATCTATCAGGTGGAATTGCGCGACCCTCAGGGCATTGAGTGGGACCTGGAATTGGACGCTGTCAGCGGGCAGATTCTCAAGGATCATCAGGATACGTAATGAAGGTGTTTTCTTTTTCACATCGGTGCACGAGCGGTCGAATGGCGCTGGCGCTTCTGGCTTTTTGCTCGGTGGTCATGGCCCGCGACCTGGATCAGGACGAAGCCCTGCGCCTGCGTCAACGGGGCGTGATCCTGCCGCTGGAGCAGCTGTTGCAGCAAGCGCTGGACCGCTACCCCGGGGCCAAATTGCTGGAAGCCGAGCTTGAAGAGAAACACGACGTCTATGTTTATGAAGTCGAGTTGCTGACCGCCGACGGTGTGGTCCGCGAACTGGACCTCGACGCCAGCACCGGCCAGTTACTGAAAGACAGGGAAGATTGATCGATGCGTTTGCTTCTGGTGGAAGACCATGTGCCGCTGGCCGACGAACTGATGGCCGGCCTCAACCGACAGGGTTACGCCGTGGACTGGCTGGCCGACGGTCGCGACGCGGTGTATCAGGGCAGCAGCGAGCCTTATGACCTGATCATCCTCGACCTCGGCCTGCCGGGTTTGCCAGGGCTCGAGGTGCTGACGCAATGGCGGACCGCTGGTCTGTCCACGCCAGTGCTGATCCTCACCGCCCGTGATTCCTGGGCTGAACGGATCGAAGGCCTCAAGGCCGGCGCCGACGATTACCTGACCAAACCCTTCCACCCCGAAGAGCTGCACTTGCGCGTCCAGGCGCTATTGCGCCGTTCCCATGGCCATGCCAACCAGCCGACGCTCAAGTCTGCCGGACTGCACCTGGACGAAGGCCGACAATGCGTGACCCGCGACGGTGCTGACATCCAGCTCACCGCCGCTGAATTCCGCCTGCTGCGTTATTTCATGCTGCACCCCGAGCAGATTCTTTCCAAAAGCCACCTCGCCGAACACCTCTATGACGGTGAAACCGAGCGCGACTCCAACGTGCTCGAAGTCCACGTCAACCACCTGCGGCGCAAACTCGGGCGCAGTGTCATCGAAACCCGTCGCGGCCAGGGTTACCTGTTCGGCGGGCAAGCCCAGTGAGGTCGATCCAGCGCCGCTTGAGTCTGGGGCTGATCAGCGTGATGGTGATCGTCGGCCTGGTGCTGGCGCAGACCAGCCTGTGGCTGTTCGAAATGGGTTTGCAGCGCTACCTCGAAGCCGGGCTGCGCGACGACAGCGAAAACCTGCTGGTGGCGCTGGTGCGTGGGCCGCAGGGTTTACAGCTGGATGAGCGACACCTGTCGCCGGCCTATCAGCGACCGTTTTCCGGGCATTACTTCCGCATCGATTTTGCCGACAGCCATTGGCGCTCCCGTTCGCTATGGGATCAGGAACTGCCGCGCCTCGACCATGCCGGCCTGCACAGCAACCTGCAATTGGGGCCGGAAGGCCAGCAATTGCTGGTGCTGCGTTCAGACTATCGACGCTTGGGCCAATCGATTTCCATCAGCGTGGCCCAGGATTACACGCCGGTGCGCGAGAGTTTCCAGCGCATGCGTCAAGTCGGATTGGGCCTTGGGCTGACGGGGTTGCTGCTGATTCTGCTGCTGCAACGGATCACCGTGCGCCGCGCCTTGCGCCCGCTGGAAAAGGCGCGAGAGCAGATCGCCCAGTTGCAGCAGGGCCAGCGCTCGCAACTCGATGATCAGGTGCCGGTAGAGCTTGAGCCGCTGGTGGCGCAGATCAACCATTTGCTCGCTCACACCGAAGACAGCCTCAAGCGTTCGCGCAATGCGCTGGGCAACCTCGGCCACGCCTTGAAAACCCCGCTGGCGGTGTTGTTGAGCCTGGCCTCAAGCGAGAAGCTCGATGCGCAGCCGGAACTGCGCAAAGTGATTCAGGCGCAGCTGGAACAGGTCCAGCAGCGACTCAATCGCGAACTCAATCGCGCACGGTTATCCGGCGATGCGTTGCCGGGGGCGTTGTTTGATTGCGATGCTGAATTGCCTGGGTTACTGGCGACGTTGAACATGATTCATGGTGAGCATCTGGACCTCAGCTATGTGGCACCGAAGGGGTTGCAACTGCCTTGGGATCGCGAGGACTTGCTCGAACTGCTCGGTAACCTGCTGGACAACGCCTGCAAATGGGCGGACGCCGAGGTTCGGTTGAGCGTGGTCGAGACGGTAGAAGGGTTTGAGTTAAGCGTGGAAGACGATGGGCCGGGGATTCCCGAGAACCAGCGCGATCAGGTGTTCAGCCGGGGGACCAGGCTTGATGAACAGACGGATGGGCATGGGTTGGGATTGGGGATTGTGCGGGACATCGTTGATACGTGGGGCGGGGTGTTGCGGCTGGAGGAGAGCGAGTGGGGCGGGTTGAAGGTAATGATCGAGTTGCCCAAGCGTTGATGCTGAAAGCCACCCCTCACCCCAGCCCTCCCGAAACGTCGGACCGCCCCAGTGGGGAGAGGGGGGAAAGGGAGCAGATCTTCAAGTTTTTCAAAACTTAAGTTCGACTCGATATTTCAGGTCGAAGAATTTCTTATAAACAACTCGGTCAGTCCCCTCGCCCCTTTGGGGAGAGGGTTAGGGTGAGGGGTGGCTCTCAGACCCGAAACTGATCCATCAAACTCTGCTGCTGATTCGCCAGGCTATTGAGCGACTGACTCACCCGCGCCGACTCATTCGCCTGCCCTGACAACGACTCCGTCACATCCCGAATCGTCGCCACGTTGTTGTTGATCTCCTCGGCCACGGCACTTTGCTCTTCAGCGGCACTGGCGATCTGCAGGTTCATGTCGCTGATCACCGTCACCGCTTCACCAATCTGGCGCAGCGCCGTCACCGCCTGACCCACCTGTTCGACACTGCCCTGAGCCTGACGATGGCTGTTGTTCATCGAACCAACCACGTCCTGAGTGCCACTCTGCAATTGCTCGATCACCAGACGGGTTTCTTCGACAGACTCCTGGGTCCGGCGTGCCAGGTTGCGCACTTCATCGGCCACCACGGCAAAACCGCGTCCGGCTTCACCGGCACGAGCGGCCTCGATGGCGGCGTTGAGCGCCAGCAGGTTGGTCTGTTCGGCGATGGCCCGAATCACTTCCAGCACCGAACCGATCTTCTCGCTGTTGGCCGCCAGGCCTTCGACTTGAACCATTGCCGCGCTCATGTCAGCGGCGAGGTTGTCGATGCTGGTGGTGGTGCGGTCGATCACGGTCAGACCGCGACGGGTGGCCTGATCCGCATCCCGCGCCGCCTGTGCCGCTTGCGCTGCACTGCGAGCGACGTCTTGAGCAGTGGCGCTCATTTCGTGGGAAGCGGTAGCGACCTGATCCACCTGACGGTATTGCTGCTCCATGCCGGCGCTGGTCTGGGTGGCGATTGCGGACGACTGATCCGCCGTGCTGCGCGCGTCCTGCACCGAGCGTTTGACCTCGGCGATGATCGGTTGCAGCTTGTCGAGGAAGCGGTTGAACCAGCCGGCCAATTGGCCGAGTTCATCCTGCTTGTCGTAGGCCAGGCGGCGGGTCAGATCGCCTTCGCCGCTGGCAATGTCTTCGAGCATGTGCGCCACACCCAGGATCGGCCGGGTCACGCTGCGGGCCATCAGCCACACCAGCAACAGGCCAATCAATGCGGCCAGCACACCCAGGCCGAGTTCGACCAGGGTGCCGGCGGTGTTGCTTTCATCGAGTTGTTTTTTCAGCGCTTCGGCTGGGCCGACCAGGACTTTCTCCGGCACATCGAGCAACACGCCCCAGGACTTGCCACCGGGAATCGGCTGGAACGGCGACAGCACTTTGAGCTGTTGATTGTTGTGCAGGCTTGCGGTCTTGCTGCTGGCGGCGAGCATGCGGATCAGCTCGGCACCGTTGGTCTTGTCCACGGTGTCCAGGCGCTGGCTGAGCTTGCTGGCGTCCGGGCTGTAACCGGCCAGCAAACCGACCGGGCTGATGATGCTGACGTTGGTCTGGCCGTCATAGAGTTTCTTGCTCGCACCTTGGCTGACGGCTTGCAGGCTGTTGAGGTTGATGTCCACCGACAGCGAAGCGATGACCTTGCCGTTGACCATCAGCGGGAAAACGATGCTGGTCATTAGCACGTTCTGGCCGTCGATCACATAGAAGTAGGGTTCGATCACGCAGGGCTTGAGGGTCGTGCGCGGGCAGGTGAACCAGGCGTTGGCCGGTTCGCCGCTAGGGCCGGTGCTGGTGTCGGCCATGTCGCTTTCCGGTAGCGCCATCGACGTCACCTTGCCCGGAGTCGGTTGCGACCAGTACAGGGCGAAACGGCCCTTGTCGTTGCTGCCCAACTCGGCCTGGCCGGCGAACAGATCGTCCTTGCCGTCCAGCGCGTTGGCTTCGAACACCAGCGAGAGGCCGAGCAGTTCCGGGTTGGCTTGCAGGGCCGATTTGACCTGGCGTGTCAGGTCTTCACGCAGGTCAAAGGCATCGAGGAAGCGCTTCTCGGCCTGGTCGCGCAGGAACAGCACCTGACGCGAAAAGCCGTGGCCATATTGATAGGCGTCCATGAACTGCTGGCGTATCCCCAGCGCCTGGTTTTCACCCTGGGATTCGATCCGGGCCTGGGCCGCTTCGGTGAGCATCTCCATGCTGGATGCTTTCACCATCTCGGAGCTGTGCTCCATGCGATACAGCGAAAGACCCACCAGCAGGGTCACGATGCCGGCCAGGCACAGCCCGGCCAGCAGGGTGATTTTCCATTGAATGGAAAGTTGTCTGAGCGACATGGAGACGTCCTTTATTCGATAAATATCTGAGACTTTGCACTGTAACGGCCACGATTCGGCTTTCTTTATGCCGTTTTCTGAATATCGATTCTCACCCCGTAGGAGCTGCCGAAGGCTGCGATCCTTTGATCTTTACGTCTTCGATGGCGCCGGAAGATCAAAAGATCGCAGCCTTCGGCAGCTCCTACGGGGATGTGTGTTGGCTTTGACAAGGTGGCAGCGGTCCGGCACAGTGCGCGCCCTCTAATAAAACCCTCTCATTCAATCCGCTGGCGGCTCTTTGCAGACTGCCGGCCGGACTCTTTCCGTTTGCCTTGAGGTACCGATGATTAATGCTGTAATTGCCGCGGTCGGCGTCATGCTGATCCTCAGCCTGTCCCGCGTGCACGTAGTAATCGCGCTGATCGTGGGCGCCCTGGTGGGTGGTTTGACCGGTGGCCTGGGCATCGACGCGACACTCAAAGCCTTCAACAGTGGTCTCGGTGGCGGCGCGACGGTCGCGTTGTCCTACGCATTGCTCGGCGCTTTCGCCGTGGCCATTGCCAAGTCCGGCCTGGCGCATGCCCTGGCCGACAAAGCTTTGCTGATGGTCGACCGCCAGCACGCCAGCGGTGGCCGTCAGGTCAAATGGCTGTTGATCGGTTTGCTGTGGGTGGTGGCCATCGCGTCCCAGAATATCTTGCCGATACATATCGCCTTCATTCCGCTGCTGGTGCCGCCGCTTTTATATGTGCTGACCAAGCTGCAGCTGGACCGCCGACTGATTGCCTGCGTCATGACCTTCGGCCTGATTACGCCGTACATGTTCTTGCCCGTGGGCTTCGGCAACATCTTCCTTAATGAAATCCTGCTGGCCAACGTCGCCCGTAGCGGTGTGGACATCAGCGGCATCAACGTCACCCATGCCATGGGGATTCCGGCCTTGGGCATGTTCGTCGGGCTCGCGGCAGCGTTTGTCAGCTATCGCAAGAAGCGCGTCTACGATCTGGAAAAGATCGAGCAAGTCGAACAGGTCGCGGTGCAGTACAACCCGCTGAGCCTGATGGTCGCCGGTCTGGCCATCGCGGTGGCGTTCATCATTCAGCTGTTGCTGGACTCGATGATCATCGGTGCGTTGGCTGGCTTTCTGATTTTTTCGGTGTCGGGGATCGTGAAGTGGCGTGAAACCGACGACCTGTTCACCGAAGGCATGAAAATGATGGCGATGATCGGTTTCATCATGATCGCCGCGTCCGGGTTTGCCGAAGTGATGAAAGCCACCGGTGAGGTGCAGACACTGGTCGAAGCCTCGGCCTCGTGGATCGGCCACAGCAAAGGCATTGGCGCGTTGCTGATGTTGCTGGTCGGACTGTTGGTGACCATGGGCATCGGTTCGTCGTTTTCCACAGTGCCGATCCTGGCAGCGATTTTTGTGCCGTTGTGCGTGCAGTTGGGTTTCAGCCCGATCGCGATCGTGTGCATCGTCGGGACTGCCGGTGCGCTGGGCGATGCCGGTTCACCGGCGTCGGACTCGACCCTCGGCCCGACCTCGGGCCTGAACATCGACGGCCAGCATCACCACATCTGGGACACCGTGGTCCCGACCTTCCTGCACTACAACCTCCCGCTGCTGGCGTTCGGCTGGGTGGCGGCGATGGTCCTCTAAACACATTTCCCCTGTGGGAGCGAGCCTGCTCGCGAAGGCGGCGGCACATCCAGCATTGATGTGACTGACATACCGCTTTCGCGAGCAGGCTCGCTCCCACATTTGATTGGGGGTGACCTTCACTCAACTTTTGGCCTGGCGTGCCGTTAAAGCCTTTAACCACGCCAATAAAATCAAAAGAGTGAACCGTCATGCGCATGAGCCTGAAGGCTAAAGTCCTGTCCCTTGCCGTCCTCCCGGTGTTGCTCTTTGCGCTGGTCATCAGCCTGACCACGTTGTTCATTCTGCAGGAGCAGGCCCGCAAGGAAGTCGAGGAAACTCGCCAGCGCCTGCTCAGCGATGCCAAGGCAACGCTGCAAAGCTACGTCGCCGTGGCCATGACCACGATCAAACCGCTCTACGACGCGGCCGCCCCCGGTGATGACGCGGCGCGGGCCCAAGTGGTCAAGTTGCTGTCGAGCATCACCTACGGCAAGGACGGCTACTTCTTCGGCTACGACTCCAACACCGTGCGCCTGTTCAAGGCCAACAGCCCCGAAGGCGTGGGCCAAAGCTTCAAGGACAACCGCGATCCGAACGGCGTCTACGTCAACCGCGACCTGGTGAAAGTCGCCAAGGACGGGACCCACTACCTGCAATACAGCTCGCCGCTGCCCGGCAACACCCAGGTGCTGGTGCCCAAGCTCGGCTACACCGAATACCTGCCGAAGTGGGACATGGCGGTCGGCACCTCGGTCAACCTCGACGGCATCGAAGCCCAAGTGGCGCTGGTCGAAATCAAGGTCCAGGAGCGCATGCAAGGCGTGGTGCTGAGCATCGTCGGGATTGCCGCCGTGGTGCTATTGGTGATTGCCGCCGCCGGGATGCTGCTGGCCAACACCATCCTGCGTCCGCTGAACCTGATGAAAGCCAACCTCGATGACATCGCGGCGGGCGAGGGCGACCTGACGCGTCGCCTGACCATCACCAGCCAGGACGAACTCGGCGAACTGGCCGGCTCGTTCAACCGCTTCGTCGACAAGATCCACGGCCTGGTGCGCCAGATCACCGAAATGACTTCGCAACTGACCGGGTTGGTGAATCAGGTCTCCGATCAGGCCCAGCGCTCGGATCAGGCCATGGAGCGTCAGCGTCACGAAACCGATCAGGTCGCCACGGCGATCAACCAAATGTCCGCCGCCGCTCAAGAAGTGGCGAAGAGTGCGCAAAACGCCGCAGTGGCTGCCCAGCAGACCGACGAAGAAGGCCAGGCTGCCAAGCGAGTGGTAGCCGGCAGCATCGTGAAGATTCATGCGTTGGTGGACGATATTCGCAGCAGCGGCGTGTCTCTCGACAGTTTGCAAAAAGACGTGTCGTCGATTGTCAGCGTGCTCGGCGTGATCCGTTCGATTGCCGAGCAGACCAACCTGTTGGCACTCAACGCCGCCATCGAAGCCGCTCGTGCCGGTGAGGCCGGGCGCGGCTTTGCCGTGGTGGCCGACGAGGTTCGTGCGTTGGCCAGTCGCACGCAAATCAGCACCCAGGAAATCCAGGGCATGATCGATCGCTTGCAGGCCGGCACCCAATCGGCCGTGGAAGCGATGCGCCGTTCCAGCGAGGCCGGCGACGGCACGTCGGCTCAGGCCAACGAAGCGGGTGCATCGCTGGACACCATGGCCCAACTGATCGGCACCATCAACTCGATGAACGCGCAGATCGCCAGCGCCGCCGAAGAGCAGACCGCCGTGGCCGAAGAGATCAACCGCAGCGTGCATCAGATCGCCGTGGCGGTGGACAGCGTTGCCGACGAAACCCAGCTCGGCGCCCAGACCTCCCGCAGCCTCGCCGACCTCGGTCAACGCCTGGGCAAACTGGTGGGTCAGTTCCGCATCTGATTGCACCGGCACAGAACCTGTGGGAGCGAGCCTGCTCGCGATAGCGTCGGCACTTCCAGCATCAATGTGACTGATTCACCGCTATCGCGAGCAGGCTCGCTCCCACAGGGATTGTGGTGCTGACAGACATTACGGTTTGTCCCAGTAGGGCACTGCACCGAAGCACTCGATATAGAGTTTTTACTGTTGCTGTTCAGCGGTCCGCAACAGGGGCCCGCCTTGAATGAGCTGCCGCGCTGGCAGTTGATCGGCGGGATCAGTACCCGGCAGGGCTGACGCAAGCTCCTACACTGGTGGTACGGGTCGCATTTGCCAGACCCGGACGACCACAACCTATGGAGTCAGGCTCATGATCGACAGTGAAAGTAAATGCGACTGCCCCAAATGCTCCTGCAAACTGGGCGAACATCCGATCGCGCGCCACGGCAAGCACTATTGCTGTGAAGCCTGCGCCAAGCACCACGAACATGGCGAAGAGTGTGCCAGCAAGGGCTGCAAGTGCGCCCAACGCTGACCACTCATCCAAAAAAAGGTGGAGCCTGATTGGGCTCCACTTTCATTTCAATTTGCCGGCCGCCACTTGACGTTTTCCACGCCGAACTTCTCCGCCATCGGCTTGCTGGTTTTTTGCACCTTCTCTCGTCCGAAGCGAGGGATTCGTCCGACCCCCGCGTCGCAACTTGCCCAATGCCAGGCCTCCGCGTTATCCATCTTGTCCAAGCGGATGATGAAAGACTTGGGCGCGCCATGAAGGGTGTATTCAATGACGAAAAGTTTTGCGTTGTTCATAAAGCCCATATTCCTCCCTGTGGTAATACAAGGATCGTTGGGGATACGGAAAATTCAGTCGAATTGTCAGATGGATGCCGCCCGTAGCGACAAGCCCCGTGGCTCGTTACCATGCAATCTCTGAAACCCCCAATGATTGCTGCCCATGGCCCTTGCCGCCCCTCCAGACCTGAGTGACACCGATGTGCCCGTGCAACCGCTGGCGCGCACCTATCCGCGCGGCTTGTACATCGAGCCGCATGAGCATGTCTGGGGGCAGTTGCTGTATGCGATGAGCGGGGTGATGTGGGTCGAGACACCCCATGAAGCGCTGGTGGTGCCGCCGCAACGGGCGGTGTGGCTGCCGCCGGGTGTGCCCCACGGGATTCGCGTGGTTTCGGATTTGCAGATGCGCAATATCTACCTGCGGCCGTCATTGGCGGCGACGCTGGACGACACGGTTCAGGTGATCGAAGTCGGCGGACTGCTGCGTGAGCTGATCGTCGGGTTGGTGGAGCAGGGCGACGATGGCGCGCCCGAGTATTACGAAGCGCTGGTCGGCCTGGCGCTGCTGGAGCTAAGGCGAGCCAGGCGCTCGTTGCTGAAAATCCCCTTGCCGGATGATTCCGACCGGCGCCTGATGAACCTGTGTCAGGCGGTCATGGCCGCGCCATCGCTGGACATTGCCTTCGAGCAACACGCCGAAAACGCAGGTGCCAGCGTGCGTACCCTGGCGCGGTTGTTCAAGGACGGTCTGGGCATGGGCTTCGCCGAGTGGCGGCGCCAGGTGCAATTGGCGACGGCGGTGGCGGAGTTGATCCAGGGCGTGCCGGTCAGTGCGATTGCCCGGGAGCTGGGTTATTCACCGAGCAGCTTCAGCGACATGTTCCGACGGGAACTGGGCGTCGCGCCTTCGCAGTTTTCCGCGAGCCAGCGTCAGGATTGAAAGCGCTTTGGCCGATATTCAGAAGCACTTGGCCGATGCGCGTCGCGACCGATCTCTAGACTCCGGGCATACCTTAATTAGCCACGGAGTCCGCCATGAGCTTCCTCATCCCATTGGTCATCGGTCTGGGCGTCGGTCTGCTCTACGGCGCTCTGGATTTTCGTTCCCCCGCACCGCCGGCCATCGCGCTGGTAGGGCTGCTCGGCATGTTGGCCGGTGAGAAGTTGTGGCCAATGGGCCGGCAACTGGTCACTGGCTGGATCTCCTGAACCGTTTATTCATTCGAGGGAAACGCTCATGAAAGCACTGCAATTCGACAAGACCGGTGACCTCGCGGCCCTGCGCTACGTTGAGGTGCCTACCCCCGTCCCCGGCAGCGATGAAGTGCTGGTCCAGATCAAGGCGGCCGGCCTCAACCCCAGCGATGTAAAAAACGTGCTGGGGCGCTTTCCTTACACCACACTGCCGCGGATTCCCGGTCGTGATTTCGCCGGTGTAGTCGTTGAAGGCCCGCAGGCACTGATCGGTCAGGAAGTCTGGGGCACCGGTCGTGAATTGGGGTTTTTCGCCGATGGCTCGCACGCACAATTCGTCAAACTGCCGGCCAATGGCGTGGCACAAAAGCCGACCCATCTGAGTTTTGCCCAGGCTGCCAGCCTCGGTGTGCCGTACACCACGGCGTGGGATGCGTTGGAGCGCAGTGGGGTGACGGCCGAAACCCGGTTGCTGGTGATCGGTGGCGGGGCGGTTGGTACTGCGGCGCTGGCGCTGGCCAAGGTGCGTGGCGCTCAAGTACTGGCAGCGGCGCGGCGGCCCGAGCAGGTCAAGGATTTGCAGGCCTTGGGGTATCAGACGCTGCAACTGGATAAACCCGAGGACCTCGGCGCACAGGTGAGCGCCGTATATGCCGGCGGCGCCGATGTGATTTTCGACACCACCGGTTTCTGGCTGCCGGCCTCGGTCCCGGCGTTGGCCGCGTTCGGTCGCATCGCGATCATCGCCGCGCCGGTGGACGGGATGGTGCAATTGCCGGCCCTGGCGTTGTATCGCAAGGGCGGTTCGGTGGTGGGGATCAATTCATTGCTGTACGGCGTCCAGGCGTGTGCGGCGATGCTTGAGCAGTTCGGCACGTTCTTCGATCAGGGCTTGTTGCCGTTGCCCGAGGGCTTGTTTGAATCGTCGTTGGCCGAAGGGCTGGCGCGGTATGCCGAGGTGAGTCAGGGCAGTGGCGACAAAGTGATTTTGTTGCCGTGATTTGAAGGGCAAAAGATCGCAGCCTGCGGCAGCTCCTACATTGCATCGCGTACACCAGTAGGAGCTGCCGCAGGCTGCGATCTTTTGATTTTGCTTTATGCCTCGGGAACACCGTTCTCCCACGCCGACCAATTCTTCAAAATCTCCTGCACCAACGGATTCCCCGTCCGGTACAGGTTCTCCAGCGCCGGCACAAACCCACCTTGATCCGCATACTTGAGCAGGTTATCCACCTCACTCTGGCCCGGCGCCGGCCGGTCAAAATCAGAACCCGCGCGCACCACCGCCAAACGCTGCACATCCACCAACCCTTCTCGACTGGCCCGCAACAGCGCCTCATAGGTGGAGTTGTCTTCCTGCTGCGTCGTGCAGTACTCACCTTTGTTATCGGTCAGCAGTTGGGTCCAGACTTCGGCGCGCTCACTCAACCGCGTCCCGGAAAACCAGGTATTGCCCGCCAGCGTGTCGCACTGCGTCACCATCGGCGGCTGATTGGCCGGGGCCGACGGATACTTCATGCGCCACGCGGCCGATTCTTTGCTCTCGCTCAGCTCGACTTTGTGGCTGAGGGCAAACGCCTTGGCCTGCAACTTCGGGTTGAGTTCGAAGACTTCGGTCTTGTAATCCAGCGGCGGTTTTTCGTTCGGGCCTTTGGTGTTGATGCCGATATAACCGGTCGGCCAGTCTGTCGGCGCGTCCCGGGAATCGATCTCCCACTGGGTGCCGAACTCCACCAGATAATGCGCCCACGCGGTGGTGCCAATGGTCCCGTGTTTCGGGCTGATCCCGGCAATCCCGGCGATCAGGAAGTAACTTTTACGCAGGTCGAATTTCGACGATAACGCCAGGGCCAGCGTCGACGCCGCGGCGTTGGTCTGGCCCATGCCGGTGACCATCAGGCATACCTGCTGGCTGTTGCAGCGAATGGTCGGGTACTCGGCGGACAGCCCCGGCACCCGCACTTCCTGCTTGAGTTCCAACCGATCAATCCAGTTTTGCGCCTCGGGGGCGAACATCGTGATTAGCATCACTTTCGGCTGGATCGGCGCTTCAGTCGCCCAGGCCGTTGAAGAGAGCAGGGCGGCACAGGCCAAGGAAAGACGCGTCATTGCATGCATAAAACCTCCTGATTCAAACAAGACTTAAAACTGATAACCGACACCGGCGTAATAACCCCAGCCGTCGGAACGGGCGCGGAAGTTACCGTCGCCGAAATTCAATTCGCTGCCATCCTCCCAGTTGCCGCCGTTGTGGAAATAACGACCGACCAGGGTGAAACGTAAGTGGGTGAACGAGTACAGCAAGACGTTGGTGGCGACGGTGGCGTTGGCCGTGCGGGCCGGGTTGTCCTTGTGCAGGTCCGAGCCGAAGTCGAAGTTGGTGAACCCGATGTAGGTCAGTGACGCGCCGTTGCTGAAACTGCTGATCGGCACGATGTATTTGAGTTGGGCGCGATAGCCGTCCCATGAATACTCGTTGCTGGCGCCGTAGTTTTCCCACTGGTAGCGCCCATAGAAGTTGGCCGACAAGTTGACCCGCGAATGGGTGTCGATGTCGGTGCCCAAACCGCTGTACAGCGTATTGGCACGGTTGGCGCTTTTACTGCCGTGGTCATAGATCCAGTCAAAGGCGACGTACCATTCCTTGAACGGCCCGATGGCCAGGCTGCGGCCGGCGAGGTAGTCGATGGAGATCCGCGGTTCGTGCTCCATGAACACCGGCGAGCCGTGATCCCACACGCCTTTGTCATGGCTGTTGCCGATGTCGAAGATCTTCGGGATGTCGATGTAGCCGTACAACTCGAATGGCCCCTTGCGGCCGAAGTACTCGTATTCCAGGTAGATATCGTCGGCCGGTTGCGGGCCGAAACTGATGTCTTTGCTGCCGATGACGGTCAGGTCCTGGTTGAACCAGTCCGAGAGGTACACGCCTTTTTTCGGTGGGCTCGCTTCGGGGCTGAGGGTTTCGCCTTGGGCGGATTCTTCGGCGGGGGCGGGTTGCGCCAAAACGGTGCTGCTGAGTAGTCCTGTAACGCTGGCCAGCAGCAAGGAAACAGCAAAAGTGCGCGAGCAAGTCACGCGGCTGGACGTGCGGTGCATTAAAAGTCCCTTTTCGTGCGGATCGAAGGCCCGGTTCTGCGGGCTTGCGCAGTTATGTTGCGAAAACGCTTGTATCAGCGACTCGCAAACGTTTGCACAAGGCATACCAGTTTTGCTCAAGGTACGGAAAAGGCTAGGGAATTGAGGGTTTAACTGTCCTTTCGGTCAATGATTCGCGGGACCTCAGGGGAGACGACGTTGATGTAGACTCTTCGGCACTGACTTCACGAGGTGTGTCCCCCCATGAGCGAGCCGATTCGTCTGACCCAATACAGCCACGGCGCAGGATGCGGCTGCAAAATCTCCCCGCAGGTGCTGGAGGTGATTCTGGCCGGCAGCGGGGCGCAGAACCTTGACCCGAAACTCTGGGTCGGCAACGCCTCGCGCGATGACGCGGCGGTGTACGCCATCGATGAAGAACGCGGCGTGGTGTCGACTACCGACTTCTTTATGCCGATCGTCGACGACCCGTTCGATTTCGGTCGCATCGCCGCCACCAATGCCATCAGCGACATCTACGCCATGGGCGGCGATCCGTTGATGGCGATTGCGATCCTCGGCTGGCCGGTCAACGTACTGGCGCCGGAAATTGCCCGGGAAGTGATTCGCGGCGGGCGTTCGGTCTGCGATGAAGCCGGAATTCCGTTGGCCGGTGGGCATTCCATCGACGCGCCGGAACCGATCTTCGGCCTCGCCGTGACCGGTCTGGTGGAAAAACGCCACATGAAGCGCAATGACACCGCCACCGCCGGTTGCCTGCTCTACCTCACCAAACCGCTGGGCATCGGCATCCTCACCACCGCCGAAAAGAAGGGCAAATTGCGCCATGCCGACATCGGCCTGGCCCGCGACTGGATGTGCACCCTGAACAAACCCGGCAGCCGCTTCGGCAAACTCGAGTGCGTCACGGCGATGACCGACGTCACCGGTTTTGGCCTGCTGGGGCATTTGGTGGAAATGGCCGACGGCAGCAACGTGACCGCTCGCATCGAGTACGACCGTGTGCCGCGTCTGCCGGGTGTCGAGTATTATCTCGACCAAGGTTGCGTGCCGGGCGGGACGCTGCGCAACTTCGACAGCTACGCCAGCAAGCTTGGGCGTCTTCAGGAAATGCACAAACGCGTGCTCTGCGATCCGCAGACCAGCGGTGGCCTGCTGGTTGCGGTCACCCCCGAAGGCAACGAACACTTCCTCAAAGTAGCCGCCGAGCTGGGCCTGGCCCTTGAGCCGATCGGTGAACTGATCGAGCGACAGACGAACGCGGTTGAGGTGTTTTGATGTCCATCGAATTCACCGATTACCGCGACATTTTCCTCAACGACCGACCGATGATGGATGCCCGTGCGCCGGTCGAATTTCTCAAGGGCTCATTCCCCGGCGTGATCAACCTGCCGCTGATGAATGACCATGAGCGGCAACGGGTCGGCACTTGTTACAAGCAACACGGCCAGCAAGCGGCCATTACGCTGGGGCACCAGTTGGTGTCCGGCGAGATAAAAGCCGAGCGTATCCAGGCCTGGGCCGATTTTGCCCGGGCTCATCCTGATGGGTATTTGTATTGTTTTCGCGGCGGTTTGCGTTCACAGATCGTCCAGCAATGGCTCAAGGACGAGGCGGGCATCGACTATCCGCGAGTGGGTGGCGGCTACAAGGCGATGCGCAGCTTCTTGCTCGACACGCTCGATCAGGCGGTTGCCCAGTGTGATTTCGTCTTGCTGGGCGGCATGACCGGCACCGGTAAAACCGAAGTGCTCACGCAGTTGCGCAACGGCCTGGACCTTGAAGGTCACGCCCATCACCGCGGCTCCAGTTTCGGTAAACGCGCCACCGGCCAACCCTCCAACATCGATTTTGAAAACCGTCTGGCAGTGGACGTGCTGAAGAAGCGAGCCCACGGTATCGAGCAGTTTGTGCTGGAAGACGAGAGCCGCGCGATCGGGAGTTGTGCGCTGCCGTTGCCGCTGTTTCAGGGCATGCAACAGTTTCCGATGGTCTGGCTGGAAGACAGCCTGGAAGGGCGGGTCGAACGGATCCTGCGCGATTACGTGGTGGACTTGTGTGCCGAGTTCATCGGCGTGCATGGCGATGAAGGCTTCGCGCTGTTTTCCGAGCGCTTGCTGGAGAGCCTGAACAATGTGCAGAAACGTCTGGGCGGTGAACGCCATCGGCGGATGTTGATGTTGATGGAAGACGCGCTGGCGGAGCAGGCGAGTAGCGGGGCGGTGGACTTGCACCGGGGCTGGATCGAAGGGTTGCTCCGCGAGTATTACGACCCGATGTATGCGTTTCAGCGGGAGAAGAAAGGGGCTCGCATTGAATTCGCCGGGGAGCGGGCTGCAGTGCTCGAATACCTGCGAGAGCGTGTTATCCAGTGAGGGTTATGTAGTTTTTGCCGGCCCCATCGCGAGCAGGCTCGCTCCCACACTGGATCTCGGTGATACACAAAATCTGAGTTCACTGAAAATCTAATGTGGGAGTGAGCCTGCTCGCGATGGGGGCCTGACAGGCGCCAAATCTCTTAAAGCTTACGTCGGACAGGTCTGCGGACCGTTATTCAGGCCTTGCTTGTAGCTGTGACTCACCACACTGGCCTTGCCGTTGTGCCAGGTCAGGGTGAGCACGAACAGCGAATCGTAATCACTGGATTCCCAGTCATCGGCGATGGTCTGTTTCTTGCCGACGGCTTCTCCAGCGACCTTGTTGATCAGTTCGGGCAGGTAGCCGTGGGACCAGGCGGTGTAGATGACCGAGTTGTGATACTTGTCCTGAAGCAACTCATCCGCGAGGTCGCTGGTGTCGTTGGCCGAGAAGTTGATGTTCACCGGCAAACCGAGCTTGATCGCGCTGGGGCTGATGGTTATCAGAGGACGGATGTAACTGTAGGAATTGTCCTGTTCGCCTTCCTCGACATTGCGCGTCGGGTTGGCGGCAAACACGTAGTTGGCCTTGCCGAATTTTTCCGGCAGCAAGGTGGCCAGGTCGATGGCGCGGTTCAGGCCCTGGCAGTTGAGCTGGCCGAGGCCCCCCTCTGGTTTTTCTGCGTGACGCAGGAACACCAGCGTCTGAGTGCCGTTTGCCGGTTGGGCGCGGCTTTCGCGGGAGTCCAGCACCAGAAACAACGCGCCGGCCGCCAGCAGGGCGGGCAGTAACAGATAAGCGCGATGTTTGAAGCGGTTGGCGAATTTCAGAGGGTTCTTCATGGAATTAGGGGTTCTTCAGCGCATTCGATTAAGGCTGACAAACCTTTACACCGCGAAGTTCCTGCGTCGGGTGTTTTCCATGTCATTGAGTCGGTCCGTTTCAAAGGGGCAGTGCTCAGAGTCCTCTGATACCCGTTTGGTTCGATTCCGGCAAGTGCGCAGCAATGTACCGGTAACCTTGAACAGGTTGGAGCTTAGGTTATCGACAGGATGTTGCGAATTTGTGGACACGTTACACGTAGTAGAGCAGACGCAGGCTGCAATCTTTTGATCATGTTCATCAGCGATATCAATAACGCCAAAAGGTCGCCGTTCTTCGGCCGCTGACATTATGATCGTCACTCTCAATTTTCTCGTGGATCCTTTCCCATGACCGATCTGTCCGCGTTCCCGATTACCCAAAAATGGCCGGCTCAATACCCCGAGTGGATCCAGCTTTACTCCTTGCCGACACCCAACGGCGTCAAGGTGTCGATCATGCTCGAAGAGATCGGACTGCCCTACGAACCGCATCGTGTGGGCTTCGACACCAACGATCAGATGTCCCCCGAATTTCTTTCGCTGAACCCCAACAACAAGATCCCGGCAATCCTCGACCCCCACGGTCCGGGGGACCAACCCCTGGCGCTGTTCGAGTCCGGGGCGATTCTGATTTACCTGGCCGACAAGAGCGGGCAACTGCTGGCCCAGGAATCGGCAGCGCGATACGAGACCCTTCAATGGCTGATGTTTCAGATGGGCGGCATCGGGCCGATGTTCGGCCAGGTCGGTTTTTTCAACAGATTTGCCGGCAAGGACTACGAGGACAAACGTCCCCGCGACCGCTACGTCGATGAAAGCAAACGCCTGCTTAATGTGCTCAATAACCGCCTGGAAGGGCGCGACTGGATCATGGGCGAGCGCTACACCATTGCGGACATCGCGACCTTCCCCTGGGTGCGCAACCTGATCGGCTTCTATGAGGCTGGCGAGCTGGTGGGCATCGAGAACTTCCCGAACGTCACGCGGGTGCTGGAGCGCTTTCTGGCGCGGCCGGCGGTGATGCGCGGGCTGGAAATCCCCAAGCCAAACGCTTCGATTTGATCAAGAAACCAAGGAAGGCCATGCACTCATTCGATTTCAAGCAAGTAGATGTCTTCAGCCATGTTGCGCTCAAGGGCAATCCGTTGGCGGTGGTGTTAGGCGCCGATGAGCTCAGCGATGAGCGCATGGCGGCGTTCGCCAGCTGGACCAACCTCAGCGAAACCACATTCATACTCGAACCGCGCGATTCTCGCGCCGATTATCGCGTGCGGATCTTCACCACCCTGAACGAATTGCCGTTCGCCGGTCATCCGACACTGGGCACCTGCCATGCGTGGCTGGAGGCCGGTGGCGTGCCCAAGGGCGAAGAGATCATTCAGGAGTGCGGCGTGGGGCTGGTGCGGGTTCGTCGACAAGGGACAGAGTTGGCCTTTCTCGCACCGCCATTGCTCAGGACCGGGCCGGTGGAGGCGGATGTGGTGGAACGGGTGCGGCGGGGGCTCGGGCTGGAATCAGGGGCGATCGTGCGCACTCAGTGGGTCGACAACGGTGCCGGATGGCTGGCGGTGATGGTCGAGAATCGCCAGCAGGTGCTGGACCTGCAACCGGATCATTCGCAAATGCTTGGCCTGGCCGTCGGTGTCATCGCGCCATGGCATCCCGAGCGTGATGGCGATGGCGCACAGTTCGAAGTGCGGGCGTTCATCTCCGGGGATGGCATGCCGGAAGACCCCGCCACCGGCAGCCTGAACGCCGGGATTGCCCAATGGTTGCTCAGCGAAGGACTGGCGCCGGCGTCCTATGTGGTCAGCCAGGGCCTGACCATGGGCCGCGCCGGACGCATTCAGGTCGAGCAAGTGGGCGACGAAATCTGGATCGGCGGCGCGGTGGTGACCTGCATCAGCGGAACCTTGACGCTGTAAGAGGCAAGGCTCATATCTCAGTGATTATTGCCGAACCGGTAAGGGTTTTTCCTCACCTGAAGTTTGTGCCCTGCAAGGTCCAGGGCATAAGCTTCGCCCCCTACGACTTTCGTCTCGTCCTCCCGTTTTTCAGGAACCCCTCATGTCCAGTCCGTTCCCCGAAGCACGTCCACGCCGTCTGCGCCGCAATGCGAGCCTGCGCAGCCTGTTCCAGGAAACCGAGTTCAGCTTGAACGATCTGGTGTTGCCGATTTTCGTCGAGGAAGAGATCGACGACTTCGTACCGATCAAAAGCATGCCCGGTGTGATGCGTATTCCGGAGTCGAAACTGGCGGGTGAGATCGAGCGTTATGCCCGGGCCGGGATCAAGTCGGTGATGACGTTCGGCGTGTCGCACCATTTGGACGGCAACGGCAGCGACACCTGGAGCGACAACGGCCTGGTGTCGCGCATGTCGCGCATCGCCAAGGACGCCGTGCCGGACATGATTGTGATGTCCGACACCTGCTTCTGTGAGTACACCGACCACGGCCATTGTGGCGTGCTGCACAACCATGAGGTCGACAACGATCAGACCCTGATCAATCTCGGCAAACAAGCCGTGGCCGCCGCTCGTGCCGGTGCTGACGTGATCGCCCCGTCGGCCGCCATGGACGGGCAGGTTCAGGCGATTCGCCGGGCGCTCGATGAAGCGGGTTTCAACCAGACCGCGATCATGGCCTATTCGACCAAATTTGCCTCGGCGCTCTACGGTCCGTTCCGTGAAGCCGGCGGCAGCGCGCTCAAGGGCGACCGCAAAAGCTACCAGATGAACCCGATGAACCGCCGCGAGGCCGTGCGCGAATCACTGATGGACGAGCAGGAAGGCGCCGACGCGCTGATGGTCAAACCGGCCGGCGCGTACCTGGACATCATCCGCGACATCCGTGAAGCCTCGCGTTTGCCGCTGTCGGCGTATCAGGTGAGCGGCGAGTACGCGATGATCAAATTCGCCGCCCAGGCCGGGGCGATAGATGAAGATCGCGTGGTGCGGGAAACCCTAGGGTCGATCAAACGGGCCGGCGCGGATCTGATCTTCACTTACTTTGCGATGGACCTCGCCCTGGCCGGGATCTAAGTATCACTGCAGATTAAATGTGGGAGCGGGCTTGCTCGCGAAAGCGGTGTGTCAGTCGACACTTGAATTAACTGACACACCGCCTTCGCGAGCAAGCCCGCTCCCACATTTGGACTGTGTTGAGTCAGTTCGCGCCGAAAAACGGTCTGATCCCGTGATCCTGGAAGTACCGCTCGATCACTTTGGGATCGGCAGAGTTGTCGGCAATCGCCACATAGGTATCCGGCCGCAACAGGTAAAACCCGTTACGCCCCAGGCCAGCCGCTTCAAACGCCGGCCGCCAGTCAAAAACATGCAACGGCAAATGATGTTCGTTGCACCAGGCGATCATTTCGTCGCTGGTGTCGCCATACACATGCACCTGCCAGGTCGGACACTTCAGTGATTCGAAATTGTCCCCCTCACCATCGTGAGCCCAAGGCAGGCGGTCGCCACCGTGAACATGACCGGCAACGCCCGTGCTCAACGGCATCCCGCGATAGTTCAAGGTGATCTGCGACACCGTGCGAAACAGGAATTCACGGGACGCCTCAAACGATGCCATTTTCGGAATCACGAACGGCGCCAGGCGCGTGCGCAGCACATCGGCAATGCGCCCCTCGGCCGTGACGAAACTGAACACCCGATCGGTGGTGGCGACCAGTTTGCGGGCAAACGCGATGCGCTCGGTTTCGTAAGTGTCGAGGAGTTTGGCCTCAGCGCCGCCGCTCAACACCGCCGCGAGTTTCCAGGCGAGGTTGATGGCATCGCCAATGCCGGTGTTCATGCCCTGGCCACCGGCGGGGCTGTGGACGTGGGCGGCGTCACCCAATAGAAACGCGCGCCCGGTGCTGAAATGATCCGCCACCCGATGATGCACGCGGTAGGTCGAGAACCAGTTCAGTTGCTCGATCTTTACTTTCATATGTTCGATGGCCCGGCTGCTGACGTCTTCAAATTGCAGGGTTTCGGCTTGCTCGGCGCGCTCGTCGCGTACGGTGCCGATCAGGCGGGCGCGACCTTCACCGGCCAAGGGAAACACCGCGAGAAAATCCGCTTCATCGAGATCCACGTGTAGTTCGCCGTTGAACGTCGGGCCGCTGGCTTGCACGTCGGCGACGTAGAAAATCTGCTGGTAGGTGCCGCCGGGAAATCCGGTGTCCAGGGTCTTGCGCACGATCGACCGGGCACCGTCACAACCTGCCAGATAGCAAGCCTGGCAGGTTTCCTCCTGACCATCGGCCAAGCGCAAATAGGCGGTGATGCCGTCACCGGTTTCCACGAAACTCTCCAGCGCCGTGTTGCGCTCCACCTTGATGCCAAAGGTTTCGAGGCGGTCTATCAGCAGCCGTTCGTGTTCGTCCTGAGGAAAGATTTCGAGGAACGCATAAGGTGTCAGGCCTTCGCCGATGCGGCTCAACGGCAAGCGCGCCACGGGTTCGCCCTTGACCCAGAAGTTCGCCGCGGCCACTCGATGACCGTTCTGCACCACCGCATTGCTGAGGTCGAGCTGGCGATACAGCTCCAGCGTCCGCGCCTGCACGGCCAGTGCCCGCGACGTGGTTCCGGGTGCCGACGTCTTGTCGATGATGCGTACTTGCACGCCAAGCTTGCTCAGCCACAGCGCCAACACCAGCCCGGTCGGGCCGGCGCCGATGATCAGAACGTCGCTACGGTTCATGAGACTGTCCTCCTCGGTGTGTGGCTCAAGTATGGTTCAGCCGCGACAGACGGGCAGGATGTCTGCCAAACGGAAAAAGGCCCCGCGCTGCTATGGGGAACAGTGGGGGGCGGCGAGAGTCATAGCCTGCGCCATGCCATTGATCGTATGGTTACCCCGGCTCAACGGATTTGATGGAGCAACATGCAAGCCAATCGATTGATGATGAGCGTCGCCGCGCTGCTGGTGCTGGCGGGTTGCGGCACTCAGCGCACGCAAGAGCTCCCGGCGCGCAAGCCTGCCGAGGTCAAGGCCGAGATCGTGCGTCTGCTGCCGGCCAAAACCACCGATCGCCAAGGCTGGGCCACGGACATTTACGCAGCATTTGCTGCCCAGAACATTTATCCATCCACCCAAAACCTGTGCTCGGTACTGGCGGTCACCGAGCAGGAATCGACCTTTCAGGTGGACCCACCGGTACCGGGCCTGGGCAAAATCGCCCGCGAGGAAATCGACCGCCGAGCCGACAAAGCCCACATTCCCGGCCTGCTGGTGAGCGGTGCGCTGCAGGTGAGTTCATCCAATGGAAAAAGCTACAGCGACCGACTCAATGCCGCGCGCAGCGAAAAAGAACTCAGCGCGATCTTCGATGACTTCATCGGCATGGTGCCCATGGGCCGGACGCTGTTCGCTGGGTTCAACCCGGTGCACACCGGTGGGCCAATGCAGGTCAGCATCGATTTCGCCGAGCAACAGGCGAAGGCGTATCCGTACCCGTACCCGGTGGACGGCTCGATCCGTCATGAAGTGTTCAGTCGTCGCGGTGGCATGTACTTCGGTATCGCCCACTTGCTCGGTTATCCGGTGAGCTACAAACAATCGCTGTATCGCTTTGCCGATTTCAATGCCGGTTGGTACGCCAGTCGCAATGCCGCGTTTCAGAACGCGGTGAGTCGCGCGTCGGGCATACCGCTGGCGCTGGATGGTGACCTGGTCCGCTACGATTCGATCATGCCGGGCACCACGGAATTGGCGGTGCGCACCCTTGGCAAGCAACTGGGTATGCGCAATCCGACCCTTCGGGACCAATTGGAGGAGGGCAAAAACTTCGCGTTCGAGGACACCCAGCTCTATGCACGGGTTTTCGCCCTGGCCGAAAAGGCGGAAGGTCGGCCATTACCGCGTGCGGTGTTGCCGGGGATTGCGCTGCAAAGCCCGAAAATCACCCGAAAACTCACCACGGCGTGGTTTGCCAAGCGGGTCGATGAGCGTTATCAGCGTTGCATGGCGCGGGCCGGCAAGTGACCGAGCGCAAAAAACAGGCGTAAAAAAACCCGGCTGATGAGGCCGGGTTTTTCATTGAGTACTGCGGTAAAACCATTCGGTGGACATCGACGGCAATGATAGGAAGGACGAGGCACCCCACGCGAGCATGATGGTTCAGTTCAACGACTCAGGTGCGACGGCGAACAAACTTGCGCCACAACCAGACCCACAGCATGAACAGCGGGAAGGCCAGAATCAGGAAGGGCAGCGCGTAGCTGACTTTTTCCAGCGCATCGGCGGCGCCATCGGCCAGGTTGTCCAGCAAATTGCTGAACGCTTGGCTCAGGTGCGACGAGCGACTGCTGGCGCCGGTCGGCAGGAACGACAGCGTGACCCGATTGGTGTCCAGTCGGCGCTGGTGCCCGGCGGCGATCTGGGCCAGGGCTTGCAGGTCGTTTTCGATCCCGGCCTGTTCCTTGCTCAAGGTGATCAGGTCCGTGACGCTGATGTCTTTGCGGGTCGCCAACTCATCCAGACGTTGCTGCTGAGCCTTGAGCCGCTCTTGACGCCGACGAGTGTCGTCCACAGCATCGGCCAGGTCTTCGGCGCTGGTGATCCGCTGACCCAGTTCCCCACCCTCGGCCGCCATCGTGACCAGCGGCTCGACGCCAGCGGGGGCAATGCGCAAGGTGATCTCGGCGCGGCCGGCGCCTTGCTCGATACGCAGAACGTTACAGGCCCCGAAGCGGGCGGTTTCGCAGGCCTCGCGTGTGGCCTGCAAGCGCGGCCCGATTTGCGCCTGGGGCAGTAACAGTTGCAGTTCGTGCTCATAGGCGAGCATGGCGCCACCGCGCCCTTGTTCACCGGCTAGACTGGCCGAAGACGAGTGTTCGCTCGGCGAGCAGCCACTCAAGGCCAAACCAGCCAGAAGCAACCCATAGAGACGAAGAAACGGGGCGAGACCGCCATCCTGTTGGCGCATGTTCTTTCCTTGAAGTGTGCAGTAGGGCTTGAACCGCGACGGGTAGTCATGAGTGCGGCCCGGGAGGCGTATCTTACCTGTATCGCCCGGCCCAATGGCAGGGAGCGTGCCTCGTGCCCAATCGTCTGCTGACGCTATTTTCGTTTCGCCAGGAGCGCGCGATATGTACCAGCTATACGGACACCAGAACTCCGGCGCTGCCGCGATAGAAGCGGCACTGGAGCTTTGCGAAATTCCTTACCGCTTCATCGACGTTGAAGCCTCTCCCGAGGCGACCCACGCGCTGGAGAAGCTCAATCCGCTCAAGCAGATTCCGACACTGCAATTGCCCGATGGCAGCGTTCTCACCGAGAGCGCGGCGATTCTGATTCACCTGGGGCTCACGTTTCCCAAAGCAAATCTGCTGCCGAAAAACACCGCCGCGCGGGATCAGGCCATTCGCGGCCTGGTGTACATCGTCAGCAATTGCTATTCGGCCATTGGCATCATCGACTACCCCGAGCGCTGGTTGGCCGAGGCGGATGAATCGTCCAGGCAAAACCTCATGGCCGGCGCCCGCGCGCGACTTCACAGGAGTTGGGAGGTGTTTGCCGATCAGTTTTCGGGCGATTTGTATCTGGGCGATGAGACGCCGGGGGCGCTGGATGTGCTGGCGGCGGTGGTTTCCAGATGGGCGGGTAGCCGGGAGCATTTACGCAGTGCAAGGCCCGGGTTTTTCGCGTGGCTTACGCGCATCGACCGGCACCCGACATTGGCACCGGTCTTCGCGCGGCATTGGCCGGACTGATCTATTCGCCGCGGATGTACTGCTCCAACTGGCGAATCAGCTCAGCCTGTTCGGCGATGGCCTCCTTGACCAGGTCGCCGATCGATAGCAAACCAATTAGCTGGCCGTTTTCCACCACCGGCAAGTGGCGCAGGCGTTTGTCGGACATGATGCCCATGCAGGTTTCGACGGTTTGATGGGTGTCCACGGTGATCACCGGCGACACCATGATGTCTTCGACCGGTGTACCGACAGAGGAGCGGCCCTTGAGCACAAGTTTGCGCGCATAGTCACGCTCGCTGATGATGCCGACGACCTCGCCATTCTTCACGACCGGCAATGCACCGACGTTTTTGGCGGCCATGACCATCAGCGCTTCCAGCACCATTTGATGCGGCGCAATGGTGTGGACCTCATGATTCTGTTCAGCCTTTAACTTCAGCAGTTGGGCGACGGTTTTCATGGCAGTTTCTCAGGTGTTGTCGTTGTCCTTGAAGAATCGTAGACACGGGCGCTGAGGGCAAGGCAGAAAGCGGCAGATAACGCGCAAAAAACGCCATTCAGCGGTTTTTCTTCCGAATATCTCCGTACCAGGTCGATAAACACCTGCAATCTGGCAGCGACTTCAAGAGCCACCCCTCACCCCAACCCTCTCCCCACGGGGGAGAGGGGGAAAGGGAGCTGATCTTTATGGTTTTCGAGCCTGAGTTCGACTCTATTTCCTCGGTCGCAGAACGTCTAAAAATCAACTCGGTCAGTCCCCTCTACCCCGTGGGGAGAGGGTTAGGGTGAGGGGTGTTTCCAAAGGCTGCCAAATCCATAAGGCACCACGCTCTCCATCCCGATCCCGCGTAGAATCTCCCTCTGAATCAGATTCGAGGTTGCAGTGGTGGATTTACAGCGGGGCTTCGTCCTGACCCGGCATTGGCGCGATACCCCGGCCGGTACGGAAGTCGAGTTCTGGCTGGCGACCGACACCGGTCCCCAGCGGATCCGTCTGCCTCATCAACCGTCGGTGGCGTTCATCCCCGCCGCCCAGCGCGAGCAGGCCGAAGCGCTGCTGCGCGGCGAAAAGAACGTCGAGCTGCGGCCGTTGGCGTTGCTGGATTTCGAGCACCGCCCGGTGCTCGGTCTGTATTGCCAGCAGCACGGTCAGTTGATTCGCCTGGAAACCGCGCTGCGCAAGGCCGGCGTCGACATGTTCGAAGCCGATGTGCGCCCGCCGGAACGCTACATGATGGAGCGTTTCATCACCGCGCCGGTCCGGTTCAGTGGCACGCCGAACGCCGAGGGCCTGCTGCTCGATGCGCAGATGAAACCCGACCCCGACTATCGCCCGAACCTCAGGCTGGTCTCCCTGGACATCGAAACCACCGCTCAGGGCGAGCTGTATTCCATCGCCCTGGAAGGCTGCGGCGAGCGCCAGGTCTACATGCTCGGCCCGCCCAATGGCGACGACAGCGAAGTGGATTTCCAGCTCGAATACTGCGATTCCCGAACCCTGCTGCTGAAAAGACTCAACGAGTGGTTCGCCCGTCATGACCCCGACGCGATCATCGGCTGGAACGTCGTGCAATTCGACCTGCGCGTGCTCCACGAACACGCCCGGCGCCTGGCGGTACCGCTGAAACTGGGGCGTGGCGGCGAGGAAATGCAGTGGCGTGAACACGGGAGCCGCAACCATTACTTCGCCTCGGCCGCCGGCCGGCTGATCATCGACGGCATCGAATCCCTGCGTTCGGCGACCTGGAGTTTCCCCTCGTTCAGCCTGGAAAACGTCGCGCAAACCCTGCTTGGTGAGGGCAAGTCGATCGACAATCCGTACCAGCGCATGGACGAAATCAACCGCATGTTCGCCGAGGACAAACCGGCCCTGGCCAAGTACAACCTCAAGGACTGCGAGCTGGTGACGCGGATTTTCGCCAAGACCGAGCTGCTGACCTTTCTGCTGGAACGGGCCAGCGTCACCGGTTTGCCGGCGGATCGCAGCGGCGGTTCGGTGGCGGCGTTCACGCACCTTTATATGCCGCTGATGCATCGCCAGGGTTTCGTTGCGCCGAACCTTGGGAACAAGCCTGCGCAGGCCAGCCCCGGCGGTTTTGTCATGGACTCGCAACCGGGGCTGTACGAATCGGTGCTGGTGCTCGACTACAAAAGCCTCTATCCATCGATCATCCGGACCTTCCTCATCGACCCGGTGGGCTTGATCGAGGGACTTAAACATCCCGATGACAGCGAGTCCGTACCAGGCTTTCGCGGTGCGCGTTTTTCCAGAACCCGGCATTGCCTGCCGGCCATCGTCGCCCGGGTCGCCGAAGGTCGCGAAACCGCCAAGCGCGAACACAACGCGCCGTTGTCCCAGGCCCTGAAAATCATCATGAACGCTTTTTACGGCGTGCTCGGTTCCAGCGGTTGCCGTTTCTTCGACACACGCCTGGCGTCGTCCATCACCCTACGCGGTCACGAGATCATGCTGCGTACGCGACAGCTGATCGAAGCCCAGGGCCACACGGTGATTTACGGCGACACCGACTCGACCTTCGTCTGGCTGCGCCGTGCGCACGGCCAGGAGGAGGCCGCGAAAATTGGCCACGCGCTGGTGGATCACGTCAACCAGTGGTGGCGCGAGCATGTGCAGCAGGAATACGGTCTGGAAAGTGCCTTGGAGTTGCAGTTCGAGACCCACTACAAGCGCTTTCTGATGCCGACCATTCGCGGCGCCGAGGAGGGCAGCAAGAAGCGCTATGCCGGGCTTGTGACCCGCGCTGATGGCACCGACGAAATGGTCTACAAAGGCCTGGAAACCGTGCGCACCGACTGGTCGCCACTGGCCCGGCAATTCCAGCAGGAGTTGTACTTGCGCATCTTCAATCGCAAACCCTATCAGGATTATGTGCGCGACTATGTGCGCAAGACCTTGGCGGGGGAGTTCGACGATCGCCTGATCTACCGCAAGCGCCTGCGCCGCACCCTTGATGACTATCAGCGCAATGTGCCGCCGCATGTGCGTGCCGCGCGAATGGCCGATGATTACAACGACCAGCAGGGCCGTCCGCGGCAATACCAGAACGGTGGCTGGATCAGTTACGTGATCACCGTCGCCGGGCCCGAACCGCTGGAAATCCGCAGCGCGCCCATCGACTACGACCACTACGTCACCCGGCAACTGCAACCGGTGGCGGACGCCATTCTGCCCTTCGTGGACGACGACTTTTCAACCTTGATTGGTGGGCAATTGGGCCTGTTTTGAATCCAGCAGCAACAATGTCCAGTCATCCAGGATGCCGTGGAAATACTGGTCAAGTGCTCGATGAAAGTCGCTGTTAGCGCCAGCAACCTGGGCGAACAGCGTCATGGAAGAGTGAAACTTGAGATTGTCAGGGTGACCGAAGATGGCCGTAATTGAGCTGTTTTCGATGTTCAGCACCAATTGCGTGCAGGTGCGCAACCGTGAGCCCAGTAGCGGATGATTGAGGTACGCCGAGGCTTCCTCTTTGGAACGAATGGCAAAGTGGCGGGACATCTCGCTGCCGCCCAATCCTGAGAATTGCGGAAAGATGAACCACATCCAGTGACTGCGCTTGTGACCGGCGTTCAGCTCGGCCTGGACCCGTTTGAACACCGGGTCCTGTGCCTGGATAAAGCGTTGCAGATTAAAGGAATCGTCCTGATCAGTGCTTCTCATGCCGAAGCCCTCTGACAGACTGCGATGGCTCAGACCATGGCCAACCGCTGTTTGCGTTGTGGCGCGCGAAACGCCTGGTCCAGCGCCTCCAGATCCCCAGCCTCCAGTTGCAATTGCGCGGCTTGCGCGTTGAGTTGCACGTGCTCGGGTCGGACCGCTTTGGGGATGGCGATCACGCCTTCCTTACGCAGCATCCATGCCAGTGCTACCTGGGCCGGCGTCACACGGTGACGGGCGGCTATTTGTTTGAGCGTTGCATGGTTCAGCATAGGCCCACCCTGACCGATCGGACAGTAGGCCATGACCGGCATTTGATGCTGGCGGCTCCAGGGCAGCAGATCAAACTCGATGCCGCGTTCTTCCAGGTTGTAGAGCACCTGATTGGTGGCACAGGCCGGTGAGGCCAGTTCTTCCAGGTCGTCGACATCGAAATTGGAGACGCCCCAGCGACCGATCTTGCCTTCTTCGCGCAGACGTTCGAAGGCTTCGACCGTTTCTTCGAGGGGATACTGGCCGCGCCAGTGCAGCAGGTAGAGATCGATGTAATCGGTATCGAGCCGCCGCAGACTGCGTTCGCACGCCTGGGGGATGCCTTTGCGGCTGGCGTTGTGCGGGTACACCTTGCTGACCAGAAACACTTCGTCACGCCTGCCGGCGATGGCTTCACCGACCACTTCCTCCGCGCCGCCCTCGCCGTACATTTCAGCGGTGTCGATGAGGGTCATGCCCAATTCGATGCCTTGGCGCAATGCAGCCACTTCCTGGGTGTGCCGGGAACGGTCTTCTCCCATGCGCCAGGTGCCTTGGCCGATGACCGGTACATTGACGCCGGCCAGTTCGAGGGTCCGCATTCAAATCTCCTTTCTGAATTTCGATCGATACTTCAGTGGGCAGCAGAATAGCCCGGTGGTTCCGTCGAGCACCAGAAAGGAGGTCACAGCAAATGCGTCTGTGTCGCAGGTTTATTTGACAGAAAACTTCATTACAGTGCTCTGGGCATAGGTCTTGCCCGGGTCCAGGCGCGTGGACGGAAAGGTCGGCTGATTCGGCGAATCCGGATAGTGCTGGGTCTCCAGCGTGAACGCGCCCCAGTGCGGATAGACCTTGCCGGCCTTGCCCTTGACCGAACCGTCGAGGAAGTTGCTGGTGTAGAACTGCACACCGGGCTCGCTGGTGTAGAGCTGCAAGCGACGACCGGATTGCGGATCGCTGACCTCGGCGGCGAGTTGATCCACATCACCCATGGCGTTCAGCACCCAGTTGAAATCGAAGCCGCCCTGTTTCGGTTCGGCAAATTTCAACTGTGGGTGATCGGCTTTGATGTTCTTGCCAATGGCGGTCGGTTGGGTGAAGTCCATCGGTGTGCCGGCCACCGGGGCCAGTTCGCCGGTCGGGATCAATTTGCCGGTAACCGGCGTGTAATGGCTGGCATGCAGGGTGGCGAGCTGTTTCAGCACATCGCCGTTACCGGCGCCGGCCAGGTTGAAATAGCTGTGATTGGTCAGATTCAACACCGTGGCTTTATCGGTGGAAGCCTTGTAGTCAATGCGCAGCTCGTTGTGCTCGTTGAGGCTGTAGGTGACCTCGGTTTTCAGGTTGCCGGGGAAGCCCATTTCACCGTCCGCCGACAGGTACGTCAGGGTCACGCCGACCGAATCCTTGCCATTGCTCGGTTGGGCTTTCCAGACGTCTTTGTCAAAACCCTTGGGGCCGCCGTGCAGCGAATTGGAACCGTCGTTGAGCGGTACCTGATAGCGCTTGCCGTCCAGTTCGAAAGCACCGTTGGCCAGGCGATTGCCGAAGCGCCCGATGGTCGCACCGAAGTACGCGGTGCCGCTCTGGTAGCCCTGCACGTTATCGAAACCGAGCACCACATCGTCGAACTTGCCGTTTTTGTCCGGCACTTTCAGCGACTGCAGAATGCCGCCGTAGGTAATGACCGTGGCGGTCAGGCCATGGCTGTTGCGCAAGATGTATTGCTCGACGGGCGTGCCGTCATTGGTTTTGCCGAAGGACTTGTGTTCGCTGGACAGGCCGGCGGCCTGGGCGGAGAGGGTGGCGATCATCAGGGACAGTCCAAGGACGCAGAGTGGGTGTCGGGATTGAAGCATGGTTGACCTTCCTTTTTGTTGTTTTTGACGAAGTAGTCATACTAATGATCGCGTTTCAATGCGATCAAGGAAGGATTTATAGCTTACGTATGAGCTGTTGCAATTATAAAGTATGACTAATGTGGTGGTCCTCTTAACGGATGCCAACGCTTATGGACCGTCGGCACTGCACTTTTCAAGGATTCACGGCTCTATCCTTGGCCAGCCTGCGGCGAATCCCCACCGCCGGCCCATGCCCAAGTTCAATAACCCATGGCTCGAGTTTTACCTCTCACCACCACACCCATCCGCCGCCGTTGCCTGCTGTTGGCCTGCTTGTCGATGCTCGCAACCTCCGGGTGCAGCCAGCAGCAGGGCAGCGACATCGTCAGCCAGTTCCGCGAAGGCAAACCCCAGGAATTCCTCCAGACCAGCGTCGACCGCATAGCGACCCTGGCGATGCGCGACAACCTCGACAGCCTCTACCTGCTGATGAGCAAGCTCTACCTGCGCAACCCGGACGAGCTGAAAAAGTCCGGCTTCCTCGACGCCCGCACCGCTGGCAAGCAAGTGCGCATGGCCATCGAACAGCAACAACCGCTGCCGACCCTGGGTGGCAAAAAGGACCTGGCAGCGTTGAGTTATGCCATGAGCCCGGAGTTTCTCGGCGACCGGGTCGGTGCCTTCATCTACGCCATCGGCAGCATGCTCGTCACCGCCCACGGCAATCGGCTCGAGTTCTACATGACGGATGTGATCAACCCGACGTTCGTCAGCAACGCCGCCCGCAATATCGAGAAAGCCACCTGGATACTCAGCCAGCGGCAAAGCAAGAACGGCGAGCCATTGTTGTTTTCCAACGAAATTTCGGAGGAGGGCAGCAACCTGAGTTTTGCCGTGGAGTTCGGCAAGATCGTCGCGCGGCTGGACCTGCTGACGCAGATGCTGGACGAACGCTACCGACGGATCGGCTTGAACTACGCGCAGAGTTTGCTGTTTTTGAATTTCTTGCCAGTGCAGTAAGCGAAGAAGTGCATAAAGATAGATCGCATCGATATATGTGGTTATAAGAAAAATCGCTATGCTGCGAGCCAGATTTTTCATGCGTTTTTTGTGGGCGTGTTAATGGAATTCGGTAATTTCGGTTTAGTCGTGGCAGGTCTGGTGGTCGGCTTTATTGTCGGGATGACCGGGGTCGGTGGCGGTTCGTTGATGACCCCCATTCTGTTGTGGTTCGGCGTCAATCCGGCCACCGCAGTGGGGACGGATTTGCTGTACGCGGCGATTACCAAGTCCAGTGGCGTGCTGGTTCATCGAAAGAACAAGAACATCGACTGGGCCATTACCGGTTGGCTGACCCTCGGCAGTGTGCCAGCGGTGGCGCTGACGTTGTGGTTTCTGAGCACCTTGCAAACGTCGCCCGAGGCGATGAACGCGGTCATCAAGCAGGCCTTGGGCTTTGTCCTGTTTGCCACGGCGTTGGCGATTTTCTTCAAGAAACGCCTGCTCGATTTCGCCCACAAACGCGCGGGCGGTCATTACAACCCCAGCGGCAACCGCTTGAATGCGCTGACCGTGATTACCGGCCTGGTCCTCGGCACCATGGTTGCCCTGACGTCCATCGGCGCTGGCGCCCTGGGCACCGTCGCGTTGTTCATTCTCTATCCGCTGCTGCCGACCCGCCGCCTGGTGGGCACGGAAATCGCGCACGCCGTACCGCTGACCCTGGTGGCCGGCCTCGGCCATGCGAGCATGGGCAACATGGATTGGCACGTGCTGGGTTACTTGCTGATCGGTTCGCTGCCGGGGATTTACCTGGGCAGCCACCTCACTGGCCGTATCTCCGATGAAGTGCTGCGGCCTTGCCTGGCCACGATGCTGGTGCTGATCGGGTACAAACTGGCCTTTTAATCGGGTAGAGGTTCCAGAAACAAACCCGCTTGGCAGGCGCCCTTAGGCCCGGGTCAGAATCTCCAGCAGATGCCCGTCCGGGTCATCGAAATAAACCCGCCGGCCACCGCCGTAATCGTTGATCTCGTTTGGTCGTTGTTTGCCGGGGTCGGCCCACCAGGGTTGCTGTCGGGCTTGCAGGCGCGCGAAGGCCGCATCGAAATCCTCGTCACCGATCAAAAACGCGTAGTGCTGAGAGACTATCGGCGGGTCATTGTCGTAGAAGTCCAGCGACACACCGTTGTCGAACTTGACGATCAGCATCGGGCCAAAGGGTTCTGGGTCGGGCAGACCGAGGATGTCTGCCAGATAGTTGGCTGATGTCTGCTTGTCGCGACACCAGACGATGGTGTGGTTCAACTGAGCGCTCATGCACAGGTCCTCACGGCGGATCAGGGCTTGGTTGTTGAGCTATGAGATTAGCTCAGCCTGTTGCGCAATGACCGCCCTGACCTAAGCTTGGGGCAAGGCGAGACATAATTGCGTGCGTCACCCGGAACGAACGCCGCGATGCGCAATCATTAGAGCGTGGATATCAAAAGGAGATGCGCATGCTCATCAGGTCATTGACCCTGGCTACCCTGCTGGCATTCGCCGGCCCCTTGTTCGCTGCCGATGACGGCTCACCGCTGGATATGGACAAGGGCAGGTCCCGGCCGTTGATTGTCATCGCTCCAAGTACGGTCGATCCCACGTGGGTCAGCCTGAAAAAGTCGCTGGATGAGCCGGCCAACCGCAAGGGGTTCACCGAGCGAAACATGGTCCTGTACACCGTGCTCAATTTGATGGGCCAGCGCGAGGGCAAAGACCTGGGGCCACAAGACACGGCGGCATTGATCCGCTCGCTCAAGTTGGGGGCCGGCGCGAAGAGCAAAGTCATCCTGGTGGGCAAGGACGGCGAAAAGAAACTTGAGAGTTCGGGGGATGAATCAAAATCGGTCGACTTGAAGAAAATTTTCGACACGATCGACGCCTTGCCAGCGACTGAGAAAGAAGCCGCAGCGATGACGGTCGCGACGCCTGTTGAAGCGGCTGAACCGGTCAATGGCGCAAAGGGCGCCAAGGGCGCAAAACCAGGCAAGTCGGCGAAACCTGCCAAGCCGCCTGAAATGCCGGATGATTAAACGCAGACTTTTGTAGCAACAATGAAAAATGGGCGACCTCAAGAGGTCGCCCATTTTTTTGCTCGGCAATCGCTAAAAAAAGGGTGTTCCAGGGTGAGATGTACTGGCTTCTATTGGTCTCGGAAGTTTCCTGCAAGTCCTGTCGGTCTTGATGAACTGGTTTCTGTCAGAGCGCACCGCTAGCCTTCGTCAGCCACCGCAAAAACGCGGTCGGACGTGGGAATCCGCGACACTGAGGGATCCAGGGACGAAAAACACCAATGGCACAAAAAGGAGCCTCGTCTGTGAAAAAGTTCAGCAAGCATCAACCGCAAACCCCAACCGACGCCGATCATCTCGATCCCGCGAAGCCGTGTGAAACCGCGAAAGGCGCAGTCACCCGAAGCCCCAGGCGTACCGCCACGCCCCAGCAGATTTTCACTGTTGCTCCTGGTGTCGACACACTGACCCTGCTAAATCAGGCCTGCGAAAACCTTGCCTCCCTGAATGTCCTGATTGCGAATTTTGCCGGGAAACTGGAAGGCTCGAACCGCAAAGTGCTGCTGTCGATTCAGCAATTGGCGGCGGTCACCGAGTTGTTGGTGAATCAGGCACGGGAAAATCTTGATCCGAGAAGCGCTGCACCTGACGCTCAGCCGCCGACTCGGCATTGAGCTGACGCAGTAACGACAATGGGCGACCTCAAGGGGTCGCCCATTTTGTTTGCCTGCTGGAGATCTGTAGCAGCTGTCGAGCCTGCGAGGCTGCGTTCGGCGGCGAAGCCGTCGTAAAATCTGCAACCGCGTTCTTTCAGGAAAACCGCATTTTCCGGATCACGACTGCTGCGCAGCCGAACGCAGCCTCGCAGGCTCGACAGCTGCTACGAGAAATCGCGTTTCTCGGCTACTTGCTCAGTGCGCTCAATATCGTATGAGCAATCTTGATCCGTTCAGGGTTCGGGTAGTTTTTGTTGGCCAGGATCACGATGCCGATGTCTTTCGACGGCACATACGCCACGTAGGCACCGAAGCCGCTTGTTGAGCCGGTTTTGTTGATCAATACGTTTTCTGGTTGAGGTTGCGGCGGGGTCAGCCACTGGACTTTGTGAGCCTCCATCGTCATCTGCGTCGAGTTACCCGCCAGCAATGTATCGAGGGTGACCGGGTAGTTGTAGAACTCCCAACCCAGCCCCTGAGTCATCTCGCCCACCTTGTAGTAACCGGTATGCGTCGTGGCAATTGCCCGTTGCATCGGGTCTTCGAGGCTGGCCGGCTTCATGTTCGCTTCAACATACCGAATCATGTCCGCCGCGCTGGTTTTCACCCCATAAGCCTCCGAATCCAGCGCTCCCGGCCCAACTCGCACCGGTTTGTCATCCTTGTTGTAACCCTGAGCATAAAACCCCATTTCAGCCTGTGGCACTGTGAGGTAGGTGTGTTTCAGCCCGAGTTTCGGCAGCAGGGTTTTTTCCATCACGTCATCAAACGGCGCGCCCATGCTTTTGGCTGCCAGATAACCGAACAACCCCAGGCTCGGGTTCGAATACAGCCGATGGGTGCCGGCGGCATAGGTCGGTTTCCACTGCTGGAAGTATCCGAGCATCTTGTCCGGTGCATCGGCATCGTCGGGGAATTGCAGCGGCAGGCCACCGGCGCTGTAGGTGCCCAGTTGCAGCACGCTGATGTTATCGAACGCGCTGCCACGCAGATCCGGCAGCACGCTGCTGGCCTTGTCCGACAGGGACAGCTTGCCGGTGGCCTGAGCGTAGGCGGCGAGGGTGGCGGTGAAGGTTTTGCTCACCGAACCGATCTCGAACAGGGTGTCTTCGGTGACGGCTTTGCCGTTTTCCTTCGAGGCCACGCCGTAGTTAAAGTAATGAGGTTGGCCGTTGACGGTGATCGCAACCGCGACTCCGGGGATCCGCTGTTGCTGCATCACCGGTTCGATGGCAGCCTTCACGATGGCTTCGATGCGGTCGTCAGCAACGCAATGACCGGCGCTGAGGAACAGTGCGAAAGCGCTGTAGGATGCGAGTTTGTTATGCATGATTGAGTCACTTTCCATGAGGTTCAAGGATACTAACCGCTACACTCCGAGCGGCTTTTCAATCCGGGTTGCTGATAGGCGAGCCAAATCTATGCAGTCTGCCTAGGTTCGACAACCGATGATATTTCGGACGAGCCATTAGAAAAATTTTGGAGTGGGCATGATCCGGCCTCAATTACCGCTCAATGCATTGCGCGCCTTCGAGGCCTCTGCTCGGCACTTGAGTTTCACTCGGGCGGCCGTTGAGTTGTGTGTCACTCAGGCGGCGGTGAGCCATCAGGTCAAGAGCCTGGAGTCTCAACTTGGCGTGATCCTGTTCAAGCGCTTGCCTCGCGGGCTTATGCTGACCAGCGAGGGCGAAACGCTGCTGCCGGTTCTGCGCGAATCTTTCGACCGTATCGCGCAAACCCTTGAGCGATTCGAAGGCGGACATTTTCGCGAGGTATTGACGGTCGGCGCGGTGGGGACGTTTGCGGTGGGCTGGTTGTTGCCACGGTTGACCGACTTCCAGGCGAAACATCCGTTCATAGATTTGCGCCTGTCGACCCACAACAATCGAGTGGATGTGGCGGCCGAAGGGCTGGATTACGCGATTCGTTTTGGCGCGGGGGCGTGGCATGGCATTGCAGCGGTGAGGTTGATCGAGGCACCGTTATCGGTGTTGTGTGTGCCCGAGATTGCCCGGCAACTGAAAACTCCGACAGACCTGTTGCAGCAAACGCTGTTGCGTTCCTATCGCACGGACGAGTGGCCCGAATGGTTCCAGGCCACCGGCCTATCGACCCACACAGCGTCGCCCCGAAGCATCGTCTTCGACTCATCGCTGGCGATGATGGAGGCAGCGCTGCAAGGGGCGGGCGTGGCATTGGCGCCGCCGTTGATGTTCGGCCGGCAACTGGCGGCGGGTGCAATCGAACAACCGTTCGCTATCGGGATCACTACGGGCAGTTACTGGCTGACCCGCTTGCAGTCCCGCCCCGAAACATCGGCAATGACGGCGTTCAAGGGCTGGCTGCTGCAAGCAGCACAAGAACCTGTGGGAGCGAGCCTGCTCGCGAAAGCGGTCTATCCGTCACATTGATGCTGGATGTGCCGACGTCTTCGCGAGCAGGCTCGCTCCCACAGGGATTGCGATATTCCAATAGCGTTAACGCACCAGACACGGCCGCTTGTTATCGAATTTCCAGCCCGGAATCAGAAACTGCATCGCCACGCTGTCATCCCGCGCGCCCAATCCCATGCCTTTGTACAACTCATGGGCCTTGGCCAACTGATCCATGTCCAGTTCGACGCCCAGCCCTGGTTTCTTCGGCACCTGCACGCAGCCGCCGACGATTTGCAGCGGCGCTTTGGTCAGGCGCTGACCGTCCTGCCAGATCCAATGCGTGTCGATGGCGGTGATTTCACCCGGCGCAGCCGCCGCGACGTGGGTGAACATCGCCAGGGAAATATCAAAGTGGTTGTTGGAATGCGAACCCCAGGTCAGACCCCATTCATGGCACATCTGCGCCACGCGGACCGAACCCTGCATCGTCCAGAAGTGCGGATCGGCCAGGGGAATGTCCACTGATTGCAGCTGGATCGCGTGGCCCATTTCCCGCCAGTCGGTGGCGATCATGTTGGTGGCGGTTTTCAGACCCGTGGCGCGACGGAATTCAGCCATGACTTCACGGCCCGAATAGCCGTTTTCCGCGCCGCACGGGTCTTCGGCGTAAGCCAGGACGTGATGCTGATCCCGGCACAGGCGAATGGCTTCTTTCAGCGACCACGCGCCATTCGGATCGAGGGTGATGCGCGCATCGGGGAAGCGTTCGGCCAGGGCGGTGACGGCTTCGATTTCTTCATCGCCACTGAGCACGCCGCCCTTGAGTTTGAAGTCCTTGAAACCGTAGCGCGAGTGAGCCGCTTCGGCCAGACGCACCACGGCGTCGGCGGTCATGGCTTTTTCGTGACGTACGCGGAACCAGTCGTTGGCGGCGTCCGGCTCGCTGCGGTAGGCCAGGTCGGTTTCGTTGCGATCACCGACATAAAACAGGTAACCGAGCATCTTCACTTCATCGCGCTGCTGACCTTCGCCGAGCAGGGCGGCGACCGGCACGTCCAGATGCTGACCGAGCAGATCGAGCAGGGCGGCTTCCAGGCCGGTGACGGCGTGGATGGTGATGCGCAAATCGAACGTCTGTAACCCGCGACCGCCGGCATCGCGATCGGCGAAGGTCTGGCGCACTTGATTGAGGATCTTCTGGTACGTGCCGATCGGGCTGCCAACCACTAATGAGCGAGCGTCTTCGAGGGTCTGGCGAATGCGCTCTCCGCCCGGTACTTCTCCGACGCCGGTGTGACCGGCGTTGTCCTTCAGGATCACGATGTTGCGGGTGAAAAATGGCCCGTGAGCGCCACTCAGGTTGAGCAACATGCCATCGTGACCGGCCACTGGAACCACCTGCATGCTGGTGATGATCGGGGCTTTGGCGGTTTCTTGTGTGTTCATTGTTATGTCCTTCAAAACAGTGCTCTTACATGAGTGTTCAGGCGTGGTTGGACGCTGGTTTGGCCAGTGCGACGGCAGGTGCGGATTTCGGTTTGTTGCGTGCGGCGAAGACGATGATCGCGGCGATGATCGAGGTCGCGGCCAGGCCGTACAGCCCGCCCTGAATCGAACCGGTGCGTTCTTCCAGCAGACCGAACGTGGTCGGCGCGACGAAGCCGCCGAGGTTGCCCACCGAGTTGATCAGCGCGATCACACCTGCCGCAATTCGCGCATCCAGATAGGCCTGTGGAATCGGCCAGAACAACGACGACGCCGATTTGAAACCCAGCGCGGCAAAGCAGATCGCAACGAAGGCGAAGATCGGCCCACCGGTGGTGGACATGAACATCCCGGCTGCTGCGATCAGCAGGGCAGCGGCGACCCAGGCTTGTTGATGCTTCCATTTGGCCGACAGCGAAGCGAAGGCGTACATGCCAACGATCGACAGCAACCACGGAATCGAGTTGAACAACCCGACCTGAATATCGCTCAGGTCGCCCATCTTTTTGATGATGCTCGGCAGCCAGAAGGTCGCGGCGTAAATGGTCAATTGGATGAAGAAGTAGATCAGGCAGAACAGGATGATCTGGCGATCCTTGAGCAGGGTGCCCAACGACGGTTTTATCGGCGTCGCGGCTTCGCGGGCCAGTTGTTCGTCGTCGATGGCCTTGACCAGTGCGTCTTGTTCGGCGCGGCTCAGCCATTTGGCATCGTGGGGTTTGGAGTCCAGCCAGAACCAGACGAACACGCACAACCCGACCGAGAACATACCTTCAATGAAGTACATCCACTGCCAGCCGTGCATGCCGAAACCGCTGATTTGCAGCAGTAACCCGGACAGCGGGCCGGAGATCAGCGAAGCAATCGCCGAACCGCTGAGGAAAATCGCAATCGCCTTGCCGCGTTCAACGCCAGGTAACCAGCGGGTGAAGTAGTAAATCACTCCGGGGAAGAAACCTGCTTCGGCCACGCCCAGCAGGAATCGCAGGATGTAGAAGTGGGTTTCGCTCTGGATGAACGCCATGCAAGCGGCGACCACGCCCCAGGTCAGCATGATGCGGGTCAGCCAGATTCGCGCGCCGACTTTTTGCAGGAGGATGTTGGAGGGGACTTCAAACAGCGCGTAACCGATGAAGAACAGACCGGCGCCGAGGCCGTAGGCGGCAGCGCCGATGCCCAGGTCATGTTCCATGTGGGCGCGGACGAAGCCGATGTTCACGCGGTCGATGTAGTTGACGATGAACATGATCACGAACAGCGGCAGTACATGGCGTTTCACTTTCGAGATGGCGGATTTCAGGACCGAATCGGCGCCATCGTTCATCCCGGATATGGATGTATTCACTGCGTTATCTCCCACTGATTATTTTTATGCGGGGTGCGACTGGGTGTTGCGATGTTGATAGACATCATACAACTACGTTTTTTCATCCCGCAAGAGTAGTTGTTCAACAAAATGGCGCTTTCTGGAGTGTTTATTATTCTTTTGCGCTGATGTATGACCTTTCTGATGGTCTCGAATACCCTGTTTGTTGAGTGTTGTCATACAAGTTGGTCGGCGTTTTCCTGGGATTCCCGTCGAGCGCAGTGCTACGATTCCGTTAGCCCTGCTTCCGGATGATCGCCATGCAAGAAGACCTCGACGCGCCTGCCCGCAAGCGCACCCACAACCTGGCCCATGACCTGGTCGCCAAACTGACCCAGAGCATCTTGCTCGGCCAGATGCTGCCCGGGGACAAGCTGCCGTCCGAGAACACGATTGTTCAGGAGCACGGGGTCAGTCGCACGGTGGTGCGCGAGGCGATCTCTAAGTTGCAGGCGTCCGGGTTGGTGGAGACCCGGCACGGCATTGGCACCTTCGTTATTGAACGGGCACCGGAGCAGGGGTTGCGGTTGAACGTCGATACCGCGCTGGGGGTGCGCAGCATTCTGGAGTTGCGCATGGGCCTGGAAACCCAGGCCGCTGCACTGGCCGCAACCCGTCGCACGGATCATCAGTTGGCACAAATGCGCGAAGCGCTGGACGACTATCAAAGCCTGCTGGCCAACAACGACAGCTGCGTCGAAGCCGACAAGCGCTTTCACCTGCTGATCGCCGAAGCCACCGGCAACGTGTGCTTCACCGAAATCATGCAGCACCTGGGCAGCGCCATGATCCCGCGCACCCGCGTCAATGCCGCCGAGCGCGGCGCAGTGGACTTGAGCAAGCTCGGGCAACTGGCCAACCTTGAGCACGAGGCGATTCTCAATGCGATCAAACGCCAGGATCCGGATGCGGCGCGGGCGGCCATGTGGCTGCACCTGACCAACAGCCGCGACCGGTTTTCGGCCGATCGCTGACCCTACATTTCGCGAAGGCGTCAGTCGCATTGGCGCCGGTCTGGATCAGGCGCTGGTTACTCGAGTAACCACCGGTCTGCGCTCCAGATTCAAGGCCAACACGCTGACCAGCACCACCAGTGCTCCCCCAACGATCATCAACGTCGGCCGCTCGCCCAGCGCAAAAGAGGCAATCGCCATGGCGGTCGGTGGAATCAGATACAGCGTCATCGTCGCGCGGCTCAAATCCACATGAGTGAGCACATAGGCCCAGGCGAGATACGCGAGGGCACTTGGAAAAATGCCCAACCCGATGACCGCCAGCTGCACTTCAGCCGGAGCGGTGATGACCTGGCTCACCAGCCCCGGGAGATAAACCAACAGCAGCAGCGTCCCGAACCAAACCGTGTAACACACCAGCGTCAGCCCGTCGTAGCGCCGCGAGTGATGCTTCTGCAAGGCAAAGTAGAAACTCCATGACACCGCCGCCAGCACAATCAGCCATCCGTGGGTGTCGATGCTCCCCAGTCCGTGATCCCCGGCCACCACAATCACCACGCCGATCAATCCCAGAAAAACGCAGCCCCATCGCCACGCGCTCACCCGGTCCTTGAACACGAAGCGCGCCAGCAGCGTGCTGAACAACGGCGTTGATTGCGCCAACACACTGGAAGCGCCGGCGCTGATACTTTGCTGGCCGAAATTCAGCGCGACATGGTGCAGGCTCACGCCAAAGAAACCGAGCGCGAACAGCAGCGGCAGGTCACGCCTGTTCGGCAGGCTGATGCCTCGGAACACCGCAACCACCGCCATGAATGCCGACGCTAATAGAAACCGTAGCAAGGCCAGATGACCAGGCTCATAGGCCTGCAAGCCGATGTGAATGCCGGTCGGTGAGTAACCCCAGCAGCCGACCACAAATGCCATGGCCAGGATGAGTTTGACGGGAGAACCGGGGGAGGGCGTGAGAGGCTTCATGATCGGGCACCTGTAGGCGGATGCACCCAGTATCAGAAGCCTGACTGTTCGCCACAACTGACTTATAGTGCGTCAACTCTTCACTTTTGGTGATGTATGGAGCTGGCACAGATACGCATGTTCAAGACCGTCGCCGAGGTCGGCAGCATCGCCCGGGCGGCCGAGTTGTTGCATTGCGTGCCGTCGAACATCACGGCACGGATCAAGTCCCTGGAAGCGGAACTGGGTGTCGCGCTGTTTCTGCGCGAGGGCCGAGGGCTGCGAATCAGCCCGGCGGGGCAGACCTTTCTGGCTTATGCCTCGAAAATTCTCGCCCTGACGGCGGAAGCCAAGCGCGCGGTGGACCCTTCGGCCGAGCCGTCCGGGCCGTTGCGCATTGGCGCCATCGAGTCGTCGGCGACCGGTCGATTGCCGCGTTTGCTGGCGAAATTCCACAAGCGTTTCCCCGGCGTTGCGCTGGAACTGAGCACCGGCACCTGGAGCCAATTGCTCGACGACACGCTCAATCACCGGCTCGACGGCGCGATCGTTGCGGTGGATGTCGAGCGCTCACACCTCAAGCGCACGCCGATGTACCGCGAGGAGCTGCTGCTGATTGCCTCGACGTCCCTGGGGCCAGTGCGTGACATCGCGGATTTGCAGGACAAGACCGTATTCATGTGGCCTCAGGGCTGTCCCTACCGGGCGGCGCTGGAACATTGGTTGCTGCGGCAGGGGCAGGCATTGCCGATTGTCAGCCTGGCCAGTTACGGGGCGATTGTCGGCTGTGTCAGTGCCGGGGCGGGTGTCGCGCTGGTGCCAAAAGGCGTGTTTGATCAGTACGCCAAAGGGGCGGGTTGCGCGGGGTATGAGTTCCCTGAGCTGACGGCGATCGACAACCTGTTTTACTGGCATGAAAACGCCGGGGTTCACCCGGCGCGGGAAGCGTTTGTGGGGATGTTGCGTGAAGAGTTTGCCTGAGCCCCTGTGGGAGCGAGCTTGCTCGCGATAGCGGTTTAACATTCAACAATGATGTTGGCTGTGATTCCGTCATCGCGAGCAAGCTCGCTCCCACAGGGGAGTTGTGTGTTCTTGATGATCATGTGACGCTGACATCGCGCATCAACAACCCGAACCGCAAATCCACCGCATCCGGAATCGGCAGGTACACCGTATGCCCGTCCCCCGGCGCCACCTCGATCGGCTCGCCTTTAACGTTTTGCAGCTCATGCAAGTCGAATTGGAAGTTGCCCTTGGGCGTCATCAGTTCCAGGTGGTCGCCCAGACCAAATCGATTCTTCACCTTGACCTCCGCCATCCGGTCACGCCGCTCGCCGGTCAGCTCGCCGACAAACTGCTGCCGCTCCGACACTGAACTGCCGTGCTGGTAGTTCTGGTATTCGTCATGCACATGCCGCCGCAGAAAACCTTCGGTGTAGCCGCGCTGGGCGAGGGATTCCAGATCCGTCATCAGACCGCGGTCGAACTCGCGACCAGCCACCGCGTCGTCGATCGCCCGACGGTAAACCTGAGTGGTTCGCGCGCAATAAAAGTGGGATTTGGTCCGGCCCTCGATTTTCAGTGAGTGCACGCCCATCTGCGTCAGGCGCTCGACATGCTGCACCGCGCGCAGGTCCTTGGCGTTCATGATGTAAGTGCCGTGTTCGTCTTCGAAGGCCGGCATCAGTTCGTCGGGCCGATTGGCTTCCTGCAACAGGAACACCTGGTCGGTCGGGGCGCCAATGCCCAGGGTTGGTTCGGGCTGGAAGGTCTGAACGATCTCGCCGAGCTGATTTTCCGTGGCCTCTTGCGCCGAATATTTCCAGCGACAGGCGTTGGTGCAACTGCCCTGATTGGCGTCGCGCTTGTTCATGTAACCCGACAACAGGCAGCGACCGGAGTAGGCCATGCACAAGGCGCCGTGGACGAACACCTCCAGCTCCATCGCCGGGACTTGCTCGCGGATTTCGGCGATTTCTTCCAGGGACAGTTCCCGCGACAGGATGATCCGGTTCAAGCCTTGTTGCTGCCAGAACTCGACACTGGCCCAGTTCACCGTGTTGGCCTGTACCGAAAGGTGAATCGGCATCTGCGGATAATGCCGGCGGACCAGCATGATCAGGCCTGGATCGGACATGATCAGCGCATCCGGCGCCATGGCAATCACCGGCGCCAGGTCTTTGAGGAAGGTTTTCAATTTGGCGTTGTGCGGGGCGATGTTCACCACCACATAGAAGCGCTTGCCCTGAGCCTGGGCCTCGTGAATGCCGAGGGCGAGATTGGCGTGATCGAATTCGTTATTGCGCACCCGCAGGCTGTAGCGCGGCTGACCGGCGTACACCGCGTCGGCGCCGTAGGCGAAGGCATATCGCATGTTTTTCAGGGTGCCGGCGGGGGCGAGCAGTTCTGGAGGCAGGAGAGTCATGGCAGAGTCGGTCACAAAAGCCGCCGAGAGTAAGCGGCTTGCCCGCGAGGTTCATTGATCTGGATCTATGCTTGATGAACAAACGGATGGCACTCGCGCGAACCGTGGCGGACTAAGCATCTGGACGCGACATTGTGTCCTTGCGGACTGACATGGATCGGACATGAACGAAGAGACAGTACAAAACAAATCACTGGTGATCTTGCTGGGGCTGGTCACCGCCGCGTTCATCTGGATTTTGCTGCCGTTTTACGGCGCGGTGTTCTGGGCGGTGATCCTCGGCATCCTCTTCGCGCCCCTGCAGCGACGACTGCAACTGAAGTTCGGCTGGGAGCGCAATCTGACGTCGCTGCTCACCCTGAGTATCTGCCTGGTGATCGCGATTCTGCCGGTGATCGTCCTCAGTATCTTGCTGGTCCAGGAAGGGGCTGCGGTTTACAAGAGCATCGAAAGCGGCGAACTGGACATCGCCGGGTATGTGACGCATTTCAAACACAGCCTGCCGCCGTACTTCCAGCACTTGCTCGATCGGGCCGGGGTTGGCGAGCTGGAAGGGCTGCGAGAGAAGATCATCAAGAGTGCGGTGACAGGCAATGAGTTTATCGCCACGCAAGTCTTCAGTGTCGGTCAGGGTACGTTCGATTTTGTGGTGAGTTTTTTCATCATGCTCTACCTACTGTTCTTCTTTCTGCGGGACGGCGCCGAACTGGCCCGCAAAGTACGCGCTGCCGTACCGCTGCAAGAGCACCAGAAACGTCGTTTGCAACTCAAGTTCAATCGCGTGGTTCGGGCGACAGTGAAGGGCAACCTGCTGGTGGCGATCACGCAGGGCGCATTGGGCGGTTTGATTTTCTGGTTTCTGGATATTCCGAGCGCGCTGCTCTGGGCGGTGCTGATGGCGTTTCTGTCGCTGTTGCCAGCGGTGGGAGCGGGGATCGTCTGGGCGCCAGTGGCGGCGTTTTTCCTGTTCACCGGGGCGATCTGGCAAGGCGTGGTGTTGGGGTTGTTCGGGGTTTTTGTGATCGGCTTGGTGGATAACGTGCTGCGACCGATCCTGGTGGGCAAGGATACCAAGATGCCGGACTATCTGATCCTGATCTCGACCCTGGGCGGTCTGGCGATCTTCGGCCTCAATGGCTTTGTGATCGGGCCGCTGATCGCTGCGCTGTTCATGTCGAGCTGGGCCATCTTCATTGAAACCAAGCCGCGGGTGCAGCTGCCTTAAGCGCTGAGATGGCCGTGGCCAATACGTTGCGACAGTGCCTGGGCGGCTGGCAGCGAGGTGAGCGGACCGCTGATCGGTTCGCCGTCCTGCACCAGGTACCAACAGGCGAGCAATCCTAGCTCTCTGAGCGGTGCGGGAACGGCGCTGCCGATAACGGACATGATCTGAACCTGGGACATAAGTACCTCCATCAATCTGTGGAGCTACCTTACGGACCGGGCGCTTGAACGGACAATCAACGCTTTCGATAGTCGTCATTGATGCCAATGAGTCATCGCTTCAGTCGACCACCAGGTCCAGCATATGAACCACTTCCTGCTCGTTGAGCAGGCCTTTTCGCACCAGGTTTTCTGCCAGCAGCGAAAGAAACTTGGCGCTGCGATGGCCTTCCAGGTGCTTGAGTTCGGTCAGTGCGTTGTACACCTTGCTGGAAGTGCACAAGCCGACAATGCGGTGCGGGTTTTGCGTGGGCATGAGGTCGTCCTTGTTTTTATCAACCTGTTGTTAACGGACAGATCCAAGATTGCGGATCCGACATGACATAAATATGACCGTTTTCCCAAAAGCGGGGGAAGGGTGGCAAGTCAATCTTGCCAACTTGAACCGCAAAGACTGTCCCGACAGCGACCTTGGCGAGATTTATCCAGACCTCTGCCGACGGACGGTCACAAAAAAGGCCCCGCTGTTGAGGCGGAGCCTGTTGATTCCGTTACCAGCGGCCATAGCCGTGGGGAGGGCCGTAGTAACCGCGCGGTGGACCGTAATAACCACGTGGCGGGCCGTAATAAACCGGCGGCGGGCCGTAATAGACCGGTTGTTGCACGTAGACCGGTGCCGGCTGGTAATAAACCGGTGGCGGGCCGTAGTAAACCGGTTGTGGTTGAGCGTAAACCGGTTGCTGTACATAGACCGGCCGGTTGCTGTTGATGAGGGCCGAACCGACGATGGCCGTGCCAACGATAGCGCCAAATACCGCCGGTCCTTCCCAACCGTGACCGCCGTGACCGCCGCCAGCCTCTGCCTGCCCTGCGATAGCAAGAGCACCGATCAGCAAGGCTACTGTGGGGATTTTACGGATCATGATAGTTCCTCGGTTCTTCGCCCCGGCGCTTGTGTCTGCAATAGACCCAAGGATTGTCGCGGGGATACTTCTAAGACAGCGTTTTTTTCAAAATCAGCACAGCCGTTGGGTAAATTTTGTGTAAGGTCTGTACTGGCTTCTTTACAGTTCAGTGAGGCCGCGTGCAGACACACCGTTATGATCGATCAGACCCGATGGATTGGCTAATCCCGTCCATCTGAAAGTGCTATTCAAGGAGATTTTTCATGCAGATGAACCCCAACAGAGACACCCAGCTGTGCATGTCGCTTTCCGCACGTCCCGGGAACTTCGGTTTGCGGTTTCACAATCATCTGTATGAGCAATTGGAGCTGAATTTTTACTACAAGGCCTTCAGCAGTCAGGATCTGCCAGGCGCCGTTGTTGGTATTCGCGCCTTGGGGATTCGTGGTTGCGGCGTGTCGATGCCGTTCAAGGAGGCCAGCATTGCCCTGGTCGATGAACTGGACGCCTCCGCTGCGGCTATTCAATCGATCAACACCATCGTTAACACTAACGGCCATCTCAAGGCTTACAACACCGACTACATCGCGATCGCCCAGTTGCTTGACACCCACCAGGTACCGAAGGAATTGACCTTTGCCCTGCGCGGCAGCGGCGGCATGGCCAAGGCTGTGGCCAGCGCCTTGCGCGATGGTGGCTACAAAAATGGCCTGATCGTCGCCCGTAACGAGCGTGCCGGACGGGCGTTGGCCGACTCGCTGGGCTATCGATGGCAAGCGGAGCTGGGCTCGGAGCGGCCGCAGATGCTGATCAACGTCACACCGATCGGCATGTCCGGCCCCGAAGCCGATCTGCTGGCGTTCGATGTTGAAACCATCGCTGCTGCCGAGACTGTCTTCGATGTAGTGGCAGTCCCCTCGGAAACACCGTTGATTGTGCGCGCTCGTGCTGAAGGCAAGCGAGTGATCACCGGGCTGGAAGTGATCGCGATCCAGGCGCTGGAGCAGTTCGTGCTGTACACCGGCGTGCGGCCGACCGATGAGCAGTTTCACAAAGCCGTGGAATTTGCCCGCAGTGGCCTTGGCTATCCTGCTGCCCAGCAAGCGAAACCGTGACGGAGGTGACTCATGCGTCCTGCCATTCTTAATCTGGATCAGGCCGAGCTTGAGCCGCTGCCCGAAGCGTTTGCCCCGACGGGAGACACCGCCGACCGCTATCAGCAACGGCAGGCGCGGATCGGCCAGCAACTGGGTGCGCAGAAGCTGGGTTATCGCCTGTACGCGCTGGAACCGGGGATGCGTGGCAGCCCGTTTCACAGTCATCGGGTCAACGAGGAGATGTTTTACATCGTGGCCGGGGAAGGGGAGATTCGCTTGGGCGCCGAGCGCTTTCCTGTTCGCGCCGGTGATGTCATTGCCTGCCCGCCGGGCGGCCCTGAAGCCGCGCACCAGATCATCAACACCAGCAACGCTGAGCTGCGCTACCTGGCGGTCAGCACCCAGCAATCACCCGAAATTTGCGAGTACCCGGATTCCGGCAAGTATGCGGTGATGGACGACTTCAAGGTCGATGCCGAGGGCAATACCTCGGGCTTCGTCGCCGTCGCCAGGCCGGCGGACGGCGTGGATTACTGGGACGGCGAGTAGCGCAGGGTTATTCGAGGCGGGCCAGACGCTCTTCCAGCGCCGCAATTCGCGCCTCCAGCTCTTCGACCCGCTCAACCGATACGCCGCCACCCGCGCCACGTTCGGTCGGGTTCTGCCGTGCTGCCAGGATCACTTCGATGTCCGCCGGGTCGCCCAAGGCGTGCATGTAGCGGTCTTCACGCTGACCGGCCTGGCGCGGAATCAACAGCGCCAGACCGCGAGCGATCAAGCGTTCCAGTTGATGCACCACCTGTTCGGCATCTTCGAAGTCATGCATGCGGCCGCTGCGAGTCAGCAGTTCATTGACCGTTTGCGGACCGCGCAGGAACAGCAGCCCCGCAAGAATGACCTGAGCCGGCACCAGTTCCAGTGCCTTGTCGACTTTGTGTTCCCAGCGATCAGCACGACTGCCCATCACCAGCTTGGTAAAGCCGCGTCCTTCGAGGGCGCGCAGGCTCTGGCCGACCTGACCCTGGGTCAGGTTCATCACCGGCTCGCGGCTGGTTTTCTGGTTGCAGGCAATCACCAACGCATTGAGCGTCAGCGGATAGGTTTCCGGGCTGGTGGCCTGTTTCTCGATCAACGAGCCCAGTATGCGGATTTCCGTGCTGTTAAGCCGCGACTCGTCTAAGGTCATCTCTTGCTCAGTACTCATGGTTCTTTATCCTTCCCGGAGGCAATTTTTGCTCCTGCTGGCATGCACTTTAGATTGACGTGTGTCAATGGCAACTGAATTCGTCACGCCTTCTTTGCAATCATCACAAAACCTAAATGAATAATTAACGTTATTTTTACAATCCGACGAGCAACGTATGCAGGGCCGAGAACTGGCGGACTTTATTGTGGGCATCCGGTAGTTCTCCCATCGACGATATAAGCCTTATTGACTGGACTATGGAGCAAAGCATGAAGCTGACGTGGGTATTGGCCAAGCACAGTGCGCTGATCGGCGCGTACTCCTGATGACCGTTCTGGTCACTGGCGCTGCCGGTTTCATCGGGTATCACACTGTTAAGCGTTTGTGCCGGGAAGGTCTTGACGTCATCGGTATCGACAACCTCAACGACTATTACAGCGTTGAGCTTAAACGCGCACGGCTCAACGAGCTTGCATCCTTGCCAGGCTTTCGTTTTCAGACCCTGGATATCGTCGACAAACCGGCACTGATGGCGTTGTTCAAAGAGCATCGTTTTACCGAGGTTGTGCACCTGGCGGCCCAGGCGGGAGTTCGCTATTCACTGGATAACCCGGACGTCTACGCGCAATCGAACCTGGTGGGTTTTCTGAATGTGCTGGAAGCTTGCCGTCACTATCGCCCCGAGCACCTGATCTATGCATCAAGCAGCTCGGTGTACGGTACCAACAGCAAAATGCCGTTCAGTGTCGAAGACGCTGTCGATCACCCTATTTCACTGTACGCGGCCAGCAAACGTGCCAATGAGTTGCTGGCTCACAGCTACTGTCATTTGTATGGGCTGAAGGCCAGCGGCCTACGCTTTTTTACCGTATACGGACCTTGGGGGCGCCCCGACATGGCGCTGTTCAAGTTCACCGAAGGGATCCTCAACGGCCTGCCGATCGATATCTATAATCACGGCCAGATGGCGCGCGACTTCACTTACATCGATGACATTGTCGAAAGTGTCGCCCGTTTGCGCCCACGGCCGCCGATTCCGGACGGGGAGGGCGACGGCGTTAACCGGATTTTCAATATCGGGCGTGGCATGCCGGTAGCACTGCTGGAATTCGTCGATTGTCTGGAATCGGCGCTGGGGATCAAAGCGCAGCGCAACTTTTTACCCTTACAGCCTGGTGATGTGGTCAAGACCTGGGCTGACGTGTCGGCATTGACCCAATGGGTCGACTTCCACCCTCAGGTGACGGTGGAAGAGGGTGTAGCGGAATTTGTGAAATGGTATCGCCACTTTTATCAGAGATGAAATGTTCGCCCTTGATAATAAGAAACCAAGGATTAAAGGGGGGACCCTATGAGTCATGAAATTTTTGTATCTGTACTGATTCCGGCAAAAAATGAAGCAAACAACCTTAAGCCCTTGATTGAAGAAGTGCGCATGGCCTTGGCCGATGAGGCGTACGAAATCATCGTCGTGGACGATGGCAGTACCGATGCCACTTTGCACGAACTGCGGCAGATCAAAAACAACGGCCTGAGCACGCTGCGTATCCTGCGTCATGAGCGTTCGCTTGGGCAAAGTACCTCGCTTTACCATGCGGCATTTGCTGCCAAGGGGCAATGGCTGGCCACGCTCGATGGCGACGGCCAGAACGATCCTGCGGACATCCCCGGGATGTTGGCGTTGGTGCGCGGTGAACAGGGGCTGGCCGGCATTCAGTTGGTGGCCGGGCACCGGGTCAACCGCCGCGACAACGCGAGCAAGCGCTGGGCTTCACGGTTTGCCAATGGATTGCGCAGCCGCATGCTCAAGGACCAGACACCGGACACCGGTTGCGGATTGAAACTGATCGAGCGGGCGGCGTTTCTGCGCCTGCCGTACTTCGATCATATGCATCGGTACATTCCTGCACTGATCCAGCGCCACAACGGCCGAATGATCACCCATCCGGTCAACCACAGGCACCGCACGGCCGGGGTCTCCAAATACGGCAACCTCGACCGTGCCCTGGTGGGCATTCTCGACCTGATCGGCGTCTGGTGGCTGATCCGGCGCACGCGCCTGAACGCCAATGCGCAGGAAATCGAAGGATGAATCTCTCCCGTGAAACCCTGTGGCTGGTGGTCGGCTTCGCCGGCCAGATAGCCTTTACCGGTCGCTTCGTCCTGCAGTGGCTGTACAGCGAATACAAGAAACGCAGCGTGATTCCAGTGAGTTTCTGGTACCTGAGCATCGTCGGTAGCGCCCTGCTGCTCGCTTATGCCATTTACCGGGAGGACCCGGTGTTCATTGCCGGTCAAGCCTTTGGCTCGATCGTTTATCTGCGCAATTTGCAGTTGATTGCCCGCAGCAAACACTTAAAGGACTGAGTCATGCGCAGAACGTTATCACCCCGGGTCGAATGCCTGGGTTTGATGTTGCTCGCCCTGGTTTTGATCGGTGCCGGGCTGGGGCTGCGTCAGCCGCAGAATGTCGATGAGGAGCGATTCCTTGGCGTTGCGCTCGAGATGCTGCAGCACGGCTCGTGGCTGATTCCGCACCGTGCGGCAGAGATCTACGGCGACAAACCGCCAATTTTCATGTGGACCGTGGCGTTCTTCGCCTGGCTCACCGGTAAACCCTCCATCGCCCTGTACCTGCCGGGGCTTCTATCGGCCGTGACGGTTACCGCCGTGGTCTATGACCTGGGCCGTCGGTTATGGAATCAGCGTGTCGGTCGGATGGCGGCGCTCTTGTACCTGGCGACCTATCAGACCTACAGCATCCTGCAGACCGGCCAGATCGACAGCTTTTTGATTCTGTTCACCTCCGTGGGTATGTACGGTCTGGCGCGGCACCTGTTGCTCGGGCCGGCCTGGCGCTGGTTCTACCTGGGTTGCGCTGCCATGGGCATTGGTGTGATCACCAAAGGGGTTGGCTTCGTCCCGGCCCTGATGCTGATTCCGTATGCCTACGCGGTGCGCAAAGGTTGGCCCGGTGTGGTGGCCATGCCGGGCGAGGCGCGCAAGTGGCTGCTGGGACTGTTGGTCATGCTGGGTGCCATCGCGATCTGGTTACTGCCCTTGGCCTTGTCCATCGCGCTCAATGGCACTGCTGACGAGATCGCCTATGCGCGAGAAATTCTGCTGCGCCAGACCGCCGGACGCTATGCGGCCGCCTGGGACCATCGCGAACCGTTCTGGTATTTCTTCGTTCACGTGATCCCGCAATATTGGCTGCCGCTGGTACTCGCGTTGCCGTGGCTGGTGCCCGCTTGGCGCCGGCAACTGCACAAGCGCGACGGCCGAGTGCTGGTGCTGCTGGGCTGGGTCGTGCTGGTGGTGCTGTTTTTCTGTATCAGCAGCGGCAAACGCAAGTTGTACATCTACCCGGCGCTGCCCGGGCTGGTGCTGGTGGCTGCACCGCTGATTCCCTGGCTGCTCAAGCGCTGGTTCAGTCAGCGTCCGCGGGGTCGGCGAGTATTCCAGGCGCTGGTCGTGACCTGGTTTGCGCTTTGGATTGCCCGCGGTTTCATCGAACCGATCAAGGACGGTCCCAACCCTCATGAGGCGCTCATGGCGCAGGCGGCGACCATGACTCAAGGCGCCGACCTGGTGTTGGTCAATTGGCGCGAGGGCCATTGGCTGTTCGCGCGACAACCGATCGTGCACTTCGGGATGGTCGGCTCCACGGTCGAGCAGGCGGCACTGTGGCTGCGCGAACACCCTCAGGCGTACGCCTTGGTCCCCGACGAACTGTTGAGCCAGTGTTTCAATCCCCAGGCCGCGCGTGAGTTGGGCGAAACCTCCCGTGCACAGTGGTCGATCGTCGGCGCCGATGCCGATAACGGCCAATGTCATCCGGCACAACCCGTCAATGTCTATCGATTTACTTGGGATCGGAAAAAAGCATGAGCAAAACAGGGAAGGTTGGCGTTCTGCTGATCGCCGTGCTGGTCGGCGTTAGCGTGGTTTCCGTTCATTTTAGCTGGCACGGGCAGTTGTACGCGCACTGGCATAACAGCTGGTATGGCAATAAGGCGCCAGACAAAAATATCTGGCTGCCAGACTACAAGGTCGCGATCGAAGGCAAACCGATCCCGGGCATCACCGATTTGTCCGGTATCGCCTATGACCCTGATCACGACCGCTTGTTGGGTATCACCAATGGTGTGCCTATGGAAATTCTGGCGCTGACCCGTGACGGCGATTTGATCGAACGCTACCCATTGATCGGTTTCGAGGACACCGAAGGCATTGCTTACATGGGCAAAGGGCGGGTGGTCATCGTTGATGAACGGCAGCAGCGGCTGCACATTTTCACCCTGCCGGACACCGCTGGACCCATCCGTGAAGAGCAAACCGAATCACTCGCCATTGGGATCAACCTGAGCCAGCATAACAAGGGGTTTGAAGGGGTGACCTATGACTCGGCCAATGACCGCATCTTCGCCATCAAGGAGCGTGATCCGCGGCAACTGTACTCAATCACCGGCATGCTCGGCTCCATTGGCAACCGAATGCAGATCCGTATCAAGGACTTGACGACCTGGGTCGACCGCGGCGTTTTCAGCAAAGACCTTTCCGAGGGTTACTACGATCCTCGGACCGGCCACTTACTGTTGCTAAGCGAAGAGTCCAGCAACGTGACCGAACTGGACCAGCAGGGTAACTTCGTCAGTATTCTCTCCCTGCGCGCCATGGCGGGTGACCTCAAGCATACGCCGCCGCAAGCCGAAGGCATGACCATGGACAACGCCGGCGAGCTTTACATTGTGAGCGAGCCCAATCTGTTTTACCGGTTCACTCAATCGAAGGCCGGTCTGTCGGCGAGTGCAGAAAAACACTGATGAAGTTGAAGTTTTCATGCCGGCAAGGGGCTAACGTGCGCAGATCGTTCAGAGGTGCGCTGCGTTTCCCCACCGGATAAAAGACCCGCCGCAGGGGGACCGCGCATGGCTATAATCGCCCCACGTTTCCCTCCTGTCACAACACGAGACTGCCATGACTATTTCCCTGTACGCCGCTTCCGTTCCGGTTTTCAAACAAATGCTCAACGCCCTGAGCGACGTTTTGAACAAGGCCGAAGCCCACGCCACCGCCAAGAACATCGACCCGAATGCTTTCCTGCAAGCCCGTCTGTACCCGGACATGTTCCCGTTGGTTCGTCAGGTGCAGATCGCCGTTGATTTCGCCAAGGGCGTTTCCGCGCGTCTGGCCGAAGTTGAACTGCCGAAGTACGACGACACCGAAACCACCTTCGCCGAGCTGCAAGCGCTGATCGCCAAAGTGCTGGCCTTCATCGGCGAGATCAAACCGGAACAGATCGACGGCAAGGAAGGCATCGAAATCATCACCCGTCAGGGCACGCCGAAAGAGAAGCGCTTCACTGGCCAGGCTTACCTGCTGAGCTACGGTCTGCCGCAATTCTTCTTCCACGTCACCACCACCTACGCACTGCTGCGTCACAACGGTGTGGAAGTGGGCAAGCGTGATTACATGGGCGCGTTCTAAGCCGCCCGGATATACAAAAGCCCGCCAAGGTTCGCACCTTGGCGGGCTTTTTTTGGTGAATCAAAAGATCGCAGCCTCGTTTCACTCGACAGCTCCTACAGGGGGTAAGCATTTCAATGTAGGAGCTGTCGAGTGAAACGAGGCTGCGATCTTTTGATCTTTGTTACGCCAGGCGTTGGGCCTTCTGTTCTTCGCCCAGGCACGCAGCCGCAGTGAACAGCACATCAGTGGAGGAGTTCAGCGCGGTTTCCGCCGAATCCTGCAGCACCCCAATAATGAAACCGACCGCCACCACCTGCATGGCGATTTCGCTTGGAATGCCAAACAGGCTGCACGCCAGTGGAATCAACAGCAACGAGCCGCCCGCCACGCCCGAGGCACCACAGGCACAGATCGCCGCGACGACGCTCAGCAGGATGGCCGTCGGAACGTCCACGGCAATGCCCAGCGTATGCACGGCGGCCAGGGTCAGCACGGTAATGGTGATCGCCGCGCCGGCCATGTTGATGGTCGCGCCCAACGGGATCGAGACTGAGTAGGTGTCTTCGTGCAGGCCCAGGCGCTTGCTCAATTCCAGATTGACCGGAATGTTCGCCGCCGAGCTGCGGGTGAAAAACGCGGTGATACCGCTTTCGCGCAAGCACATGATCACCAGTGGATACGGGTTGCGACGCAGTTTCCAGAACACGATGACCGGGTTCATCACCAGCGCTACAAACAGCATGCAGCCCAGCAACACCGCCAGCAGATGCACGTAGCCGATCAAGGCACCGAAACCGGAGGTGGCGAGGGTCGAAGCCACCAGACCGAAAATGCCCAGCGGCGCAAAACGAATCACCAATCGCACGATCAAGGTCACGCCATTGGACAGGTCACCCAGCACCTCGCGAGTGGTGTCACCGGCATGGCGAATGGCAACGCCCATACCAATCGCCCACGCCAGAATGCCGATGAAATTGGCATTCATCAGCGCGCTGACCGGATTGTCGACCACGCTCAACAGCAGACTTTGCAGCACTTCACTGATACCGCCCGGCGCGGTGATCGCAACGTCGTGAGTCGCCAGTACCAGGCTCGACGGGAACAGCGTACTGGCGACAACGGCCACCACCGCCGCCGCAAACGTTCCCAGCAGATACAGAAACAGAATCGGTCGGATGTGGGTTTCCTGGCCGTGCTTATGGTTGGCAATCGAGGCCATGACCAGCACGAACACCAGAATCGGCGCGACAGCTTTAAGCGCCGATACGAAGACTTTTCCGATAAACGCGGTGGACTTCGCCACCTCCGGCGCGAACAGGGCCAGGGCAATCCCGGCTATGAGGCCGATGATGATTTGTGTGACCAGGCTTAAGCGTTTCAGGCGTAACCATAGCGAAGGGGATGAAACGGTCATAAAACGGCATCTCTGATTTTTTTAGGTGCGGGGGTATCGCGACATCAATGCCAATCAATGGCCGATGAATAAGGTGTACATATCGCAGGGCGCGGACTTTATCACAGCGTGGTCTTCATCCTTCAGACCTGTGACGATCTGCCACCCGCGGGGTCAACGAGATCGGCAGGTTCGTGCAACCCTGATCGGAAACACTCTGTTAAGATTCGCCATCCTCATTTTCAAGTCATGCCAGTGGGCCTTCGGGCTATCGCTGGTGTCGTCGTTTTCTGGAGTTCTGCATGCTGTTGCCCATCCTTCTGTTGTCTGCTGCCGGTTTCACGGTGCTGACCACGGAATTCATCATCGTCGGCCTGTTGCCGGCGATCGCTCGAGACCTTGAAGTCACCATCCCGCAAGCGGGTTTGCTGGTGACATTGTTCGCCTTCACGGTCGCCGCATTCGGGCCGTTCCTGACCGCCTATTTCGCAAGGTTCGAGCGCCGCAAATTGTTCATCTCGGTGCTGATCATGTTCGGCCTGGCCAACACCCTTGCGGCGTTTGCGCCGAACATCTGGGTGATGTCCGTCGCCCGATTGATCCCCGCGTTGGGGTTGCCAGTGTTCTGGGCGCTGGCCAGTGAAACCGCGGTGGACATTGTCGGCCCGGACTACGCCGGTCGCGCCATCGCCAAGATTGGTTTCGGCATTGTTTGCGCCACGGTGTTCGGCATTCCGGTGGGCACACTGATCTCCGATGCGTTCGGCTGGCGCAGTGCCTTCGGCATTCTGGCGGTGATCGCGTTTGCCAAGGCGTTGCTGCTGTTTATCTACCTGCCGAAAACCAATCTGCATCAGCATCAGGTGAGCTTTCGCTCGCAGTTCAGAATCCTGCGCAGCCCGCTGATGGTGGGGCATGTGCTGCTGTCGGTCCTGGTGTTTAGCGGCATGTTCACCGCTTATACCTATCTGGCGGACATTCTTGAACGCCTGGCCGGTTTCAACGGCACGGTGGTCGGCTGGTGCCTGATGGGCTTCGGTGCGGTCGGGTTGATCGGCAACTCACTGGGCGGCCGCGCGGTGGATCGTCATCCGTTGATCGCCTCGATGATGTTCTGTGCGTTCATGATCGCCGGCCTGGTGGCGTTGGTGCCGAACATTCATTCGCCGCTGGGTCTGGCTGCGGCGATGGGGATCTGGGGCGTGACTCAGGCGGCGTTGTTCCTGGTCAGCCATGTGCGATTGATGAAGGCCGCACCCGAAGCGCCGGCGTTCGCGGCATCGCTGAACATTGCCGGGGCTAACCTCGGGATCGGCCTGGGCGCCATGATCGGCGGTAGGGTCATCGACGGTGTAGGCCTGCAAGGTCTTGGTTTCGCGGCGGCCGCTTTTATCCTCGCCTCGATCCTCTTGGCCATCGCGCTGATGACCTTCAAGCCCCGCGAAGTCTGCGCCTGATACCTCACATCTCGGTGAACAGCTCGCGTCGGGCACCTTCGGTAATGGCGACAATGCCGGGGTGCTTGACCTTGCGTTCCACCGAAATGGCGTAGAACGACTCGGTCACCGCGTCGGTCTGGCCAATCAACTCCACGCCGTATTGGCGTATCACTTCATCGGCAATCACACTCGGGCCGATGAAGATCCCGCTGCCGGATTGGCCGAACGCCTGCATCAAGGCGCTGTCGTCGAACTCGCCGACGATGCGCGGCTGGATCTGCTGCTCGGCAAACCAGCGCTGCAAGCGACTGCGCACCACGGTCTCCGGCCCTGGAATCAGCAGCGGTGCGCCGTGCAGGCTGCGGGGAAAATCCTGACCGTATTGCGCCGCCAGTTCAGCAGTGGCGAAGAAGCTGATCCCGCATTCCCCGAGTTTCTGGCTGTAGCCCTTGATGTCCAGGTGCGAGGGCATCGGGCTGTCGGAGATCACCAGATCGAGCCGCTGGATCGCCAGGTCGGCGAGCAGGCGTTCCAGTTTGTCTTCGCGACAGGTGATGCGCAGCGGCTCGCTCAATTCCATGGTCGGCGCAATCAGGCGATAGACGATGGATTTGGGCACCACATCGGCCACCCCTACCCGAAACAGAATCTGCTGTTCATTGGGCTGTGCTCGCAGCATCAGCTCCAGTTCGCCGCCCAGCTGAAACATTTGCTCGGCGTAGGGCAGGGCCTGACGCCCGGCTTCGGTGAGTTCCAGCTGCCGGCCGACCCGGCGAAACAGCTCGATGCCATAGGTTTGTTCGAGCAGGGAAATCTGCCCGCTGATGGTCTGCGGCGTCAGGTTCAGCTGCTCGCAGGCGCGCACGATGCTGCCGGTCTTGGCCACCACCCAGAAATAATGCAATTGCCGATAGTTGAGCATGGCGACCTATAGTTCGTTAAAACCGAAGTATAACCGCTAAAAATACGAATTTTCCTGAAGTGTTTGCCTCCCTAGAATGCCTCGCTATCAACGGGCCATCGTTTCGGCCCGGTTTGTTCTATCGAGGAAAGCATCATGAAGCTTAAAACCACGGCACTGTTGATCACGTCTTTACTGGTGTTGGCCGGTTGTGACCAGGCCGAAAAAAGCGCTCAGCAACTGATGGGCAAGGCTGCCGAAACCGCCAAGCAAGCGATCGACGACACCCACAAAGCCGCAGAGCAGGCAATCAGTGATGCCACGGGTGGGCTGATCAGCAAGAAAGAACAACCGGCCAAAGAAACGGACAAAACCGAATCCTCGTCCCAGGAAATTTAAACCGTCTTAAAAGAGTCAGGACTGACCCATGGAATACCTTTTAGAACTTGCTGCAAGCCCCACCGCCTGGGTTGCCCTGGCTACGTTGATCGTCATGGAAATCGTACTCGGCATCGATAACCTGATCTTCATTTCGATCCTGACCAATAAACTGCCCGAGCAGCACCGGCAGAAGGCGCGGCGCATCGGTATCGGCATGGCGCTGATCCTGCGACTGGCGCTGTTGAGCACCATCGCGTTCATCGTCCAGTTGACTGAGCCTGTGATCGATATCTTCGGCCAGACGTTCTCCTGGAAGGACATGATCCTGATTGCCGGCGGCCTGTTCCTGTTGTGGAAGGCGACCACCGAGATCCATCACAGCATGGACCCGGCGCCGGAAGATCCGACGTCGGCCACCTCGACCGTGACCTTGGGCTTTGCCGCCGCGATCGGTCAGATCCTGCTGCTGGACATGGTGTTCTCCATCGACAGCATCATTACCGCTGTCGGCATGACTGAGCATTTGCCTATCATGATCATCGCGGTGGTGGTGTCGGTACTGGTGATGTTGCTGGCGGCTGATCCTCTGGCCAAGTTCATCAACGACAACCCGACGGTGGTGATGCTGGCGCTGGGCTTCCTGATCATGATCGGCATGACGCTGATCGCCGAAGGTTTCGGCGCCCATGTACCGAAAGGCTACGTGTATGCGGCCATGGCGTTCTCGGCGACGATCGAGGGTTTGAACATGATGTCGCGACGGGCAAAGCAGAAGCGTATCGCCGCTGAAGCATAACCTGCGTTAAACGAAACGGCCGCCTGCGCTCAAGAGCCCAGGCGGCCGTTTTTGTTTGAATACATAAGGGTGTCGGTCAGTGCGCGGTAGCGTGCTGTTCAGCGGTTTTATCGGGTTTCGCCACCGGCGTCGACTGAGCCGGATGATGGTGCCGGCGGGTAATGCGCAGGACTCCCCATAACATGGCGGCGGCAACGGCCAGCCAGCCAGAAATCAACATCACAATGGTCATTGTCAGGCTCATCAGTGCCTCCTCTTCGCCCTGCTGCGGGCACACACTCTTTGCACATGACAGTCTAGTCGCTGCTGTGTTTCAGGCTATTGACCAAAGGTCAGCTGACACCAATCAGTTCGCTCTATCGAATCCCGTCATCTGCCGGTTAAGGCTATACCGCCGCCGCGCGGCGTCCTATGATCGACGGCCAAGCCGGGAGCCGAATGCCTGGCGTCTAAATCAAGAGAGTGATGATGGTGCGGGTATTTTCTCGAATTCGATCGTTAGTGCTGGTCGTTGGCTGCGTGGCAGGCCTGGCTGGCTGCGCGGGTGTGGCGCCTGAAATCAAGCGCCTGCCGGAGCGTGTCGAGCTCAGTGGCACGTTCTACCGTGGCGTGGCGAATCAGAGTGGGCCGCAAGTGCTGGCCAGCATGTTGTCCCAGCAAGGCATTGTGATTACGCCAGGTTTGCTCGAAAAACCGTTGCATTTGCCGGGTGCCGAAGCCCAGTTGCAGCAGAACATGCAGAACCTCGCTCGCGAGTACGGCATGGTCGTCTATCCCCTCGACAGCAATCTGCCTGCACTGTTGACCCAGGTGGCGGCCGGTTACCCGGTAATGGTGCGTTTCACGGAAGGCTCGGCGTTCTGGGCTGAACCGCGTTACGCCATTCTTGCCGGGTACAACCGTCAGAAGCAGACAGTGCTGCTGCGCTCGGGCATGAATCGTCGGGAGTTGATGGGCTTCGGTTCGTTTGAATCGGCGCTCAAGGATGCCGGTGGCTGGGCCGTGCTGATCCAGAAGCCGAATCAACTGCCGGCCAATGTCGATCAACAGCGATGGCTCAAGGCGGCGAGTGACCTTGCCCAGGCAGGTCAGGAGCAGGCAGCCGCCAGAGCGAAGAAAGCGCTGAACGCGCAATAAGTCCGTTCGTCATCTGTCGGGCACCCCTGCACTTTGCTGACCTCTAATGAAGTAGGGCCCGGATTTCTCCGGGCCAGACTCAAAGGAGGCGCCCATGGCACATTCCACTACCCCCGACGGCCCGCACTCGTCTGAGCATTCTTCGGGTGATGAGTTGGGCTTCGATCCCGATTCGCCGGACCTCGCCGATCCTCAGGTCGACCCCATCGGACCTGCCAAGGCGCCCAGGGATGTGAAGCCGGGCGACAATTCCAAGGCTCCCGCGAAGCCTTACGATCCACTTGCCGATCTGAAACTCTGAGCCTGAGTGAGGTGCGTATGTCTACCGATTCGAGTTTCAACGACAAACGTCCGGACAGCGTTCCAACCACCCCCGAAAAGGACATCGACCCCGTGATGGATCCGAACGATCCGTTAAGGGATCCCTTGGCGCGTCCAATGGTAGTGCCAACGGAACATCCCCACGGCACGAGAGATCCGAGTGCCGGGGATGGCATTCCAGATGACGACCAGATGCCGCTGCCCAATGACTGACGCCGGACGAAAAAAAGCCCCGAATATTCGGGGCTTTCTTTTATCTGTCGTTTAGTTATTTCGACGCTTCAACCACGCCGCTCTGACGATGCTTGAGGTTCTTGTCGGATTTGTACTGCAAGGCTACAGACGGCACTTTCGTGCCTTGGCCGGTTTCCACCCAGCTGCGAATACGGCTGGCATCGGCAAAGTGTGTGTATTTGCCGAAAGCATCGAGGATGACCAGCGCAACCGGGCGATTGCCCATGCTGGTGACCAGCACCAGGCAGTGACCGGCCTCGTTGGTGAAGCCGGTTTTCGTCAGTTTGATGTCCCAGTTCGGTTTGTTGACCAAATGATCGGTATTACGGAAACCCAGGCTGTAGTTGGGTTTACGGAACGAGACGGTTTTTTCCTTGGTGGTACTTAGCTCAGTCAACAGTGGGTACTTGTGCGCAGCGATCAGCAGTTTGCTCAGGTCGCGAGCCGTGGACACGTTGCGAGGGGAGAGACCGGTGGGTTCGACGAAGTGCGTGCTGGTCATGCCCAGTGCTTTCGCTTTGGCATTCATTGCGGCAATGAACGCGACGTAGCCGCCCGGATAGTGATGGGCCAGGCTCGCGGCAGCGCGGTTTTCCGAGGACATCAGGGCAATCAGCAGCATTTCCTTGCGCGGCATTTCGCTGTTGAGTTTCACTCGGGAAAACACACCTTTCATTTCCGGCGTGTCGCTGATGTTGATGGAGATGTATTCGTCCATGTTCTGTCTGGCTTCAACCACGACCAGGCCGGTCATCAGTTTGCTGACGGAAGCGATCGGTACAACCACGTCAGGGTTGCTGGCATAGATGACTTTGTTGGTCTGCAGATCCATCAGCAATGCGCTGCCGGAAGCGATCTTCAGTGTTGACGTATCTCGCGGTGCCGAAGTGGTGTCGGCAGCGTTGACCATTGGCGTGGTGAAAGTCCCTGTAAATGCAAAAAAAAGGCTCAGGATGGAAAGACGGATTTTCACGCTGGCAGACTCGTTAGGTGTGGATAAGCCGTTTTGTAACGGGTTGTTTCTTTAAAAACGACGCATTTTAGGAGTATGAGCTACGAAAGCGCTAGCTGCCTGTATGGAGAGTGCTTTAAATGAAAAAAATGAGGCGAAGGTGCGGGAGGGGGATGCTTATGCCGTGTTTAGTCTCAGGCACTGTGGGTGCCTGAGATTGCGGGTGGTTTTTGTGCTCAGCGCCCTTTGGTCTGGTTCCGCTTGGGCACAAGCATTCCGACCTCCTGCTGATAGCACTGGTATACCTCTCCAAGCGAATCGACCAGGTCTTTTTCTTCCAGGTGCGCGCCGATCAGGATGTAGCTGGTACTGAGTACCGCAAACAGAAGATGCCCTGTGGTCATGTCGGGCGTCGCCCAGAATGCAATCAGGAAGCCGACGTACAAGGGATGGCGGACAAGTTTGTAGAGCCATGGCGATTTGAAGGTGGGCTTTTCGGGGATGCGCTTGCGCCAGGCATCAAGCGCTTGCTTCACACCGAATAGCTCGAAGTGGCTGATCAGGAAGGTTGCCAATAGCACGATGCCCCAGCCTAGCCAGAACAGTGAGATGAGCAGCCCTTTGCCCCAGGGCGATTCGACGTTCCAGACGGGCGTTGCGATAGGCTGCCAAAGCACAAACAACAAGGTGAGCACCAGGCAACTGGAGAGTACGTAGGTAGCGCGCTCCAGCGTGGCGGGGATGAACCTCATCCACCATCGCTTGAAGTTTTTTCGCGCCATGCCACTGTGTTGTGCGGCAAACAACGTAATCAGAATGGCATCAACCAGCACCGCCAGAGGCCATGTGATGCGTGGTCCTGAATTGATATCTTTGGGGACTCCGATACCTGCGAGAAATCCAATCAGATATAGAACGGTCAGCAGGAAAAACAGGTAGCAGCAGAGGCTGTAAAGCAAGCCAGCCAGTTTTCCAGAGAAAACGAAAAAACGATGTCCAGTCAGGTTAGGAGGATTCATGCGTGATGCCTTCCAGGCTTTGCGCGTACTTCCCGATTCGCGTCTACGGTTTATGAGGATGTTTCGAGTATCAGTCTAGGATGGTATGGGATTTTCGCCGCTTCTTTGACCTGCAGTCCTTGAGGGGCATTACTTGAGCCGTGCCTGAAAACAGGAAACCCCGCCAATGGCGGGGTTTCTTGTTTGTTCGGCGTAGCCGGTGGAATCAGCTGTGCAGTGTTTCGGCTGCGTATAGCGTGTTTTCCAGCAGGCAAGCGCGGGTCATCGGGCCAACACCACCCGGGACTGGAGTGATCCAGCCGGCGCGGGGCAGGGCGGTGTCGTAGATCACGTCACCGACCAGTTTGCCGTCTTCCTGGCGGTTGATGCCGACGTCGATCACGATCGCGCCTTCCTTGATCCACTCACCCTTTACCAGCCCCGGCTTGCCGGCGGCGACCACCACCAGATCGGCGCGACCGACGTGGCCTGCCAGATCCTTGGTGAAGCGGTGGGTGACGGTCACGGTGCAGCCGGCCAACAGTAATTCCATCGCCATCGGGCGGCCAACAATGTTGGAAGCCCCGACAACCACTGCGTCCATCCCGTAGAGATCGACACCGGTGCTTTCCAGCAACGTCATGATGCCTTTAGGCGTGCACGGACGCAGCAGCGGAATACGCTGGGCGAGGCGGCCGACGTTATAAGGGTGGAAACCGTCGACGTCCTTGTCTGGACGAATGCGCTCCAGCAATTTGGAGGCGTCCAGGTGTTCAGGTAAAGGAAGCTGAAGCAGAACTCCGTCAATCGCCGGGTCGTCGTTCAGGCGATCGATCAGATCGGTCAGCGCTTCTTGAGTGGTTTCGGAAGGCAGGTCGTAGGCTTGGGAAATGAAGCCGACCTCTTCACAGTCTTTACGCTTGTGCGAGACATAAACCTGAGAGGCAGGATCGCTGCCGACCAGGATCACCGCGAGGCCGGGCGTGCGCAGACCTTGCTGGCGACGCTCGTTGACGCGTTTGGCGATCTGCTGGCGCAGGCTGGCGGCGATCGATTTGCCGTCGATTAGTTGTGCAGTCATTGCGCGTGATTAACCATCGAGAGGGGAAAAAAAGAGAACGCATTCTCGCATGTCATGAGGTGAGGGCAAAGGCGCTTGGTCTGCAAATTCCCCTAACCCCTTTAATTAAATGAATTTTTTTTAAAAAAGAGTTGACGACCTTCAGGGTCACCTATAACATTCGTCGCACTTGTCGGGCACAGCCTAGCACTGGTTAAGAAGGTCGAGCAGAGTTGATGTTTAATTCGGTGAGACTGAAAGCACTTAGTTTGTAATCGTCCAAGAATACAGATTAACAAGGCGCCCGTAGCTCAGCTGGATAGAGCATCCGCCTTCTAAGCGGATGGTCGCAGGTTCGAGTCCTGCCGGGTGCGCCATTAGGCAGCTTTGGCACAAGTAACGCAACATGGCAATATGGTGGGCGTAGCTCAGTTGGTAGAGCACGGGATTGTGACTCCCGTTGTCGAGGGTTCGATCCCCTTCGTCCACCCCATATTTAGAAAGGCGCCAGATTAACAGTCTGGCGCCTTTGCTTTAAAAGCTTGATGCGGATGTGGTGGAATTGGTAGACACACTGGATTTAGGTTCCAGCGCCGCAAGGTGTGAGAGTTCGAGTCTCTCCGTCCGCACCATTACAAACAGCTATTTAATAGCAGAAAACGGCGCAGCACCTGAAAAGGGCTGCGCCGTTTTTGTTTTAGAAGTCTGAATTTTCAAAGCGGCCGCAGGTTCTGGGTCGAGAGGGTGGCTCGGATCGTCGGATTTATGTTTCTCGATGATGCTGGCTCGCCCGTTGGTCCCCTCGTGGGGTCGACTGTCAGGGATGGATTGCCGATGCCTTCTATATATAGAAGGATTGGTGCAGAGCCCTGGCATGATTGGCTGTATTTGCTAACAGGGCGAGGCACAACCGTTTGTCCCCGCCTATAAATTGCCTGCTGCTTTTTTACCCGTTTTCAGTAGGGTGACTTCTTGAGTTTGACCCACTAGAATGCATGCCCTTGATTCTGGGGTCGGAAACGGCCGGCTAACGTCTGTGCAACGAGGAATATCCATGCAAGTTTCTGTTGAAAATACTTCTGCTCTTGAGCGCCGCATGAGCATCACCGTGCCGGCTGAGCGCATCGAGACTCAGGTCAACAAGCGTCTGCAGCAGACTGCCCAAAAGGCCAAGATTGCTGGCTTCCGTCCAGGCAAAGTGCCAATGAGTGAAATCAAGCGCCGTTTCGGTGCTGATGCACGTCAGGAAGCTGTTGGCGACGTGATCCAGTCTTCTTTCTACGAAGCTGTTGTTGAACAAAAGCTGAACCCGGCTGGCGCTCCTTCGATCGAGCCGAAATCGCTGGAAGCTGGCAAAGACCTGGAATACGTCGCGATTTTCGAAGTGTTCCCTGAGTTCACCGTTGCCGGTTTCGAAGGTATCGCGGTTGAGCGCCTGAGCGCTGACGTGGCTGATGCCGATCTGGACAAAATGCTGGAAGTGCTGCGCAAGCAGAACACCCGTTTCGAAGTGGCCGATCGCGCTGCTCAAAACGAAGACCAGCTGAACATCGATTTCGTTGGCAAGGTCGACGGTGAAGTGTTCGCTGGCGGTTCCGCCAAAGGTACTCAGCTGGTTCTGGGTTCCGGCCGCATGATCCCTGGCTTTGAAGACGGTCTGGTTGGCGCTAAAGCCGGCGAAGAGCGCGTTCTGAACCTGACCTTCCCAGAGGACTATCAGAACCTCGACCTGGCAGGCAAAACTGCTGAGTTCACCGTGACCGTGAACACTGTTTCCGAGCCAAAACTGCCAGAACTGACCGAAGAATTCTTCGCTCAATTCGGCATCAAGGAAACGGGTCTGGAAGGCTTCCGCACCGAAGTTCGCAAGAACATGGAGCGTGAACTGCGTCAGGCGATCAAATCCAAGGTCAAGAATCAGGTAATGGACGGTCTGCTGGCCACCAACCCGATCGAAGTGCCTAAGGCTCTGTTGTCCAACGAAGTTGACCGTCTGCGCGTGCAGGCTGTTCAGCAGTTCGGTGGCAACATCAAGCCTGAGCAACTGCCGGCCGAGCTGTTCGAAGAGCAAGCCAAGCGCCGCGTTGTGCTGGGTCTGATCGTGGCTGAAGTGGTCAAGCAATTCGACCTCAAGCCTGACGAAGCCCGCGTTCGTGAAATGATTCAGGAAATGGCTTCGGCTTACCAGGAGCCTGAGCAGGTTGTGTCTTGGTACTACAAGAACGACCAGCAATTGAACGAAGTCCGTTCGGTTGTGCTGGAAGAGCAAGTTGTGGATACTGTTCTGCAGAAAGCTAGCGTGACCGACAAATCGGTCTCTTACGAAGAAGCAGTCAAGCCGGTAGAAGCTCCACAAGCCGACTGATCGTTTTTGCGGTAAGAAGCACACACCATAAGCCAGCCTTCGTGCTGGCTTATGCGTATTCAAGACATAACTATTTGGGAGTGACTGCAGAGCATGTTCCGTAATTCGTATATTCAGCAGAACTCTGATATCCAGGCCGCAGGCGGCCTGGTCCCGATGGTTGTCGAGCAGTCTGCTCGTGGCGAGCGCGCCTATGACATCTACTCGCGCCTTCTCAAGGAGCGCGTGATCTTTCTGGTTGGTCCGGTAGAGGACTACATGGCCAACCTGATCTGTGCGCAACTGCTGTTCCTTGAAGCGGAAAACCCGGACAAGGACATCCATCTCTATATCAACTCCCCGGGCGGTTCGGTGACGGCGGGCATGTCGATCTATGACACCATGCAGTTCATCAAGCCAAACGTGTCGACCACCTGTATCGGTCAAGCGTGCAGCATGGGTGCGTTTCTACTGACGGCCGGTGCCGCTGGCAAGCGTTACTGCCTGCCGAACTCACGTGTGATGATTCACCAGCCACTGGGCGGTTTCCAGGGCCAGGCTTCGGATATCGAAATCCATGCCAAGGAAATCCTCTTCATTCGTGAGCGTCTCAACACGCTGATGGCCAAGCATAGCGGGCACACTCTTGAAGAAATCGAGCGCGATACCAACCGCGATAATTTCATGAGTGCAGAAGCAGCGCGTGAATACGGGTTGATCGATGAAGTGATCAGCCAGCGCCCCGCTTAAATTAAGCAGCTCAAAATAAGGTTGGTCGGCGCGTCCGATCACTCGCGGGCTTGAAAAAGCCCGCAATAGCCTTCATCTTGTGTTGCAAGCCTATCGGATTTGGATCGAACGAATGACTGACACCCGCAACGGCGAGGACAACGGCAAGCTGCTCTATTGCTCCTTCTGTGGCAAAAGCCAGCATGAAGTGCGCAAATTGATTGCCGGCCCCTCGGTCTTTATCTGCGACGAGTGCGTCGACCTGTGCAATGACATCATCCGTGAGGAGGTGCAGGAAGCCCAGGCCGAAAGCAGCGCGCATAAATTGCCTTCGCCTAAAGAAATCAGCGGCATCCTTGATCAGTACGTGATTGGTCAGGAGCGTGCGAAAAAGGTTCTGGCCGTAGCGGTGTACAACCACTACAAGCGCCTGAACCAGCGTGACAAAAAGAATGACGATGTCGAACTCGGCAAGAGCAACATCTTGCTGATCGGCCCGACAGGCTCGGGTAAAACCCTGCTTGCCGAAACACTGGCCCGCTTGCTGAACGTTCCGTTCACCATCGCCGACGCAACCACCCTCACCGAGGCAGGTTACGTGGGTGAAGATGTCGAAAACATCATTCAGAAGCTGCTGCAGAAGTGCGATTACGACGTAGAAAAGGCCCAGATGGGTATTGTCTACATCGATGAGATCGACAAGATCTCGCGCAAATCTGACAACCCGTCGATCACCCGGGACGTTTCCGGTGAAGGCGTGCAGCAGGCCCTGCTCAAGTTGATCGAAGGCACGGTCGCTTCCGTTCCGCCTCAAGGTGGTCGCAAGCATCCGCAGCAGGAATTCCTTCAGGTCGACACCCGTAACATCCTGTTCATCTGCGGTGGTGCGTTCTCCGGTCTGGAAAAGGTTATTCAAAACCGTTCCACCAAGGGCGGCATCGGTTTCAACGCGGAAGTGCGCAGCAAGGAAGAAGGCAAGAAAGTCGGTGAGTCCCTGCGTGAAGTCGAGCCTGACGATCTGGTCAAGTTCGGTCTGATCCCGGAATTCGTCGGTCGTCTGCCGGTACTTGCCACGCTGGACGAGCTTGATGAGGCTGCGCTGATGCAGATTCTCACCGAGCCGAAAAATGCTCTGACCAAACAGTATGCCAAGCTGTTCGAGATGGAAGGTGTGGACCTGGAATTCCGGGCCGACGCGCTGAAATCGGTCGCCAAACGTGCCCTGGAACGCAAAACCGGTGCCCGTGGACTGCGTTCGATTCTCGAAGGTGTATTGCTCGACACTATGTATGAAATCCCCTCGCAGTCCGAGGTGAGTAAAGTAGTGATCGACGAAAGCGTTATAGAAGGCAAGTCCAAGCCACTGTATATCTACGAAAACAGTGAGCCGGCTGCCAAGGCAGCGCCAGACGCCTAAGCGTCACGCTGCTGGAATAAAGAAGGGGCCTTCGGGCCCCTTTGCTTTTTGCGCGTTTTAACACCTTCTTTAAGCTTGTTTTTTTTGAAGGTAGCCCCCATCTTGGTTTCAAGCTCACTTCCATCTGTTTACGGCCTTATGGCCGCCGTAGAGGCGAAATCATGAAGACAACCATCGAATTGCCTCTCCTGCCATTGCGTGATGTTGTGGTTTATCCGCACATGGTTATCCCGCTGTTCGTGGGGCGCGAGAAATCCATCGAAGCCCTCGAGGCAGCGATGACGGGCGACAAGCAGATCCTTCTGCTGGCTCAGAGAAACCCTGCTGACGACGATCCCGGTGAAGATGCACTTTATCGCGTAGGTACCATTGCTACCGTTCTGCAGCTGCTCAAGCTGCCTGACGGCACGGTCAAGGTTTTGGTTGAAGGTGAGCAGCGGGGCGCCGTTGAGCGTTTCAGCGAAGTGGACGGCCACTGCCGTGCCGAAGTCTCATTGATCGACGAAGTCGACGCGCCAGAGCGCGAGTCGGAAGTATTCGTACGCAGCCTGCTGGCTCAGTTCGAACAATATGTGCAGCTGGGCAAGAAAGTCCCGGCTGAAGTCCTGTCGTCGCTCAACAGCATCGACGAACCAGGCCGCCTGGTCGACACCATGGCCGCACACATGGCCCTGAAGATCGAGCAGAAGCAGGAAATCCTCGAAATCATCGATTTGTCGGCCCGGGTCGAGCACGTTCTGGCGTTGCTGGATGCCGAGATCGACCTGCTGCAAGTCGAAAAACGCATTCGCGGTCGCGTCAAAAAACAAATGGAGCGCAGCCAGCGCGAGTACTACCTGAATGAGCAGATGAAGGCCATTCAGAAAGAGCTCGGCGACAGCGACGAAGGCCACAACGAAATCGAAGAGCTGAAAAAGCGCATCGATGCCGCCGGTCTGCCGAAAGACGCCTTGGCCAAAGCCCAGGGCGAACTGAACAAGTTAAAACAAATGTCGCCAATGTCTGCGGAAGCGACCGTGGTGCGCTCGTATATTGACTGGCTGGTTCAGGTGCCGTGGAAGGCGCAGAGCAAAGTGCGTCTGGACCTGGCGCGCGCTGAAGACATTCTCGATGCAGACCACTATGGTCTGGAAGAAGTCAAAGAGCGGATCCTCGAATACCTCGCCGTGCAGAAGCGAGTGAAGAAAATTCGTGGTCCGGTGTTGTGCCTGGTCGGTCCTCCTGGGGTGGGTAAAACCTCTCTGGCGGAGTCGATTGCTCACGCCACTAACCGCAAATTCGTGCGCATGGCCCTCGGTGGCGTGCGTGATGAAGCGGAAATTCGTGGTCATCGCCGTACTTATATCGGTTCGATGCCAGGAAGATTGATTCAAAAGATGACAAAAGTGGGTGTCCGCAACCCGCTGTTCCTGCTCGATGAAATCGACAAAATGGGCAGCGACATGCGTGGCGATCCGGCGTCGGCGTTGCTGGAAGTGCTCGACCCTGAGCAGAACCACAACTTCAACGATCACTATCTGGAAGTCGACTACGACCTGTCCGATGTGATGTTCCTTTGCACCTCGAACTCCATGAACATTCCACCAGCCTTGCTGGACCGGATGGAAGTGATTCGTCTGCCGGGTTACACCGAAGACGAAAAGATCAACATCGCCGTCAAATACCTTTCGCCAAAGCAGATTACTGCCAATGGTTTGAAAAAAGGCGAGCTTGAATTCGACGCCGAAGCGATCCGTGACATCATCCGCTACTACACCCGCGAAGCCGGTGTACGTGGGCTGGAGCGCCAGATTGCCAAGGTTTGCCGCAAGGCGGTCAAAGAGCATGCAATGGAAAAACGCTTCTCGGTGAAGGTCTCTGCCGAGATGCTGGAACACTTCCTGGGCGTGCGCAAATTCCGCTACGGTCTGGCCGAATCGCAGGATCAGATCGGTCAGGTTACCGGGCTGGCGTGGACTCAGGTGGGTGGCGAATTGCTGACCATCGAAGCCGCCGTCGTGCCGGGTAAAGGCCAGTTGATCAAGACCGGTTCTTTGGGTGACGTCATGGTCGAATCGATCACTGCGGCCCTGACTGTTGTTCGCAGTCGCGCGAAGAGCCTGGGGATTCCCCTGGACTTCCACGAGAAGCGCGACACGCACATCCACATGCCGGAAGGGGCGACCCCGAAGGACGGCCCTAGCGCCGGTGTGGGCATGTGCACGGCTCTGGTGTCGGCATTGACCGGGATCCCTGTGCGCGCGGACGTTGCGATGACTGGCGAAATTACGCTGCGTGGTCAGGTGCTGGCGATTGGCGGTTTGAAAGAAAAACTGCTCGCTGCTCACCGTGGCGGAATCAAGACCGTGATCATTCCTGAAGAGAACGTACGCGATCTGAAGGAAATTCCTGACAATATCAAGCAAGATCTGCAGATTAAACCGGTTAAATGGATTGACGAGGTCCTGCAAATTGCGCTGCAATACGCGCCGGAGCCCTTGCCAGATGTAGCTCCAGAGATAGTTGCAAAGGATGAAAAACGCGAGTCTGACTCTAAGGAAAGAATTAGCACGCATTAGTACGCATTTGCCTGGGTGGCTTGTTGACAGCTTTTTAGAGCCCTTGTTATAAAGCGGCTCTTAAGTGTCTGTAGGCCATTCAGCACTCGTTTTTGCTTTCACCAAAAAACTTAGAATCATACTCAAAATAGATATAAGGGGACTTAGAGTGAACAAGTCGGAACTGATTGATGCTATCGCTGCATCCGCTGATATCCCGAAAGCTGCTGCTGGCCGTGCGCTGGACGCTGTAATCGAATCCGTCACTGGCGCTCTCAAGGCTGGCGACTCTGTTGTTCTGGTTGGTTTCGGTACTTTCTCCGTAACTGATCGTCCAGCTCGCATTGGTCGTAACCCACAGACCGGTAAGACGCTGGAAATCGCAGCTGCTAAAAAACCAGGTTTCAAAGCCGGTAAAGCACTGAAAGAAGCTGTCAACTAAGTTCGATTCAGGTTTTTGCCTATCCGGGTCGGGGTCATGCCTGACCTGGCAGCGGAGCGGTAGTCCAGTCGGCGAGTCGCCGATCCGAGACACCGAGGCTCGCAAGTTCGAGTCATCGGTCCGCTCCGCCAGTTACGAGAAGGCGCATCCTCGGATGCGCCTTTCTTCTATCCGGATTCTACCCACGCTCCACGGTTGCCTAATTTTGAAGTTCAACCGTTTCTGGGGGACGCATGCTGCAGAATATCAGGGACAATTCACAAGGCTGGATTGCCAAGACCATTATCGGGGTCATCGTTGCACTGATGGCTTTGACCGGTTTCGACGCCATCTTCAAGGCCACTACGCATCGTAATGATGCGGCCAAGGTCAATGGTGAAGAAATCAGCCAGAACGAGCTGAGCCAGGCGGTCGATATGCAACGCCGTCAGCTCATGCAACAGCTGGGCAAGGATTTCGATGCTTCCTTACTCGACGAAAAAATGCTGCGCGAATCGGCCCTCAAAGGCTTGATCGATCGCAAGCTGCTGCTGCAAGGCGCAGAAAACTCGAAGTTCGCTTTTTCCGAAGCTGCTTTGGACCAGGTGATCCTGCAAACGCCTGAATTCCAGGTTGATGGCAAGTTCAGCCCTGAGCGTTTCGACCAGGTTATTCGCCAACTCGGCTACAGCCGCATGCAATTCCGCCAGATGCTGGCTCAGGAAATGCTGATCGGTCAGCTGCGCGCTGGTCTGGCAGGTAGCGGTTTCGTCACCGACGCACAGGTTCTGGCATTCGCCCGTCTGGAAAAACAGACCCGCGATTTCGCTTCCTTGAACGTCAAGGTCGACCCGGCGGCTGTGAAGCTGACCGACGATGAAGTCAAAGCCTACTACGACGAACACGCCAAGGAATTCATGACGCCGGATCAGGTGGTCATTGATTACCTCGAGTTGAAGAAGGCTTCCTTCTTTGATCAGGTCAGCGTCAAAGACGAAGACCTGCAAGCGGCGTATCAGAAAGAAACCGCGAACCTGTCGGAACAACGCCGGGCCGCGCACATTCTGATCGAAGTGAACGACAAGGCGACCGAAGCGCAAGCCAAGGCCAAGATCGAAGAGATCCAGGCACGCCTGGCAAAAGGCGAGAAGTTCGAAGCTCTGGCCAAGGAGTTCTCCCAGGATCCTGGTTCGGCGAACAACGGCGGTGACCTCGGCTATGCCGGTCCTGGTGTCTACGATCCAGCCTTCGAAACAGCGCTGTATGCGTTGGCCAAGGATCAGGTCTCGGCGCCGGTTCGCACCGACTTCGGTTTCCACCTGATCAAGCTGTTGGGTGTCGAAGCGCCTGAAGTGCCGACGCTCGCCAGCCTGAAAGACAAGCTGACCCGTGAGCTGAAAACCCAGCAGGTCGAGCAGCGTTTCGTCGAGGCGACCAAGCAACTGGAAGACTCGTCGTTCGAAGCCTCCGATCTGGTTCAGCCGGCGCAGGACCTGAAGCTCACTGTTCATACGTCCAAACCGTTCGGCCGTGAAGGTGGCGACGGTGTTGCGGCCAACCGTGCCGTGGTCACTGCGGCGTTCAGCCCTGAAGTGCTGGATGAGGGTGCCAACAGCACCGCTATCGAGCTCGATCCGGAAACCGTGATCGTGTTGCGCGCCAAGGAGCACCTGAAACCTGCGCAACTACCGCTGGAAAGCGTAGCTGCCAGTATTCGCGTGCAATTGGCCAAGGAACACGCCAGTTCTGCCGCCAAGACCAAGGCTGAAGAGCTGATTGTCAGCCTGCGCGATGGCAAGACTGCGCTGGACAAGGCGATCGACGGTCAGAGCTGGAAAGTGACCCAGGCAGCCACTCGTGGCCAGGAAGGGGTTGACCCAACCGTGCTGCAGGCGCTGTTCCGCATGCCCAAGCCTGTCGCCAAGGACAAGCCGACCTTCAGCAGCGTGACCCTGGCCGATGGTAGCCTGGTGATTGTGCGTCTGAACGGCGTGAACGAAGCTGCTGCGCCGACCGAAGAAGAGAAGGCTCAATACCGTCGCTTCCTCGCTTCGCGCATTGGCCAGCAAGACTTTGCGGCCTACCGCAAACAGCTGGAAAGCCAGGCTGAGATCAAACGCTTCTGATGCCTGACTGAGTGTTGTGCTACACAAAGACCCCGGCCGAAAGGCTGGGGTTTTTTATGGGCGAAACAAAAGCAGCGCGGGTTACCCGTCGCCTGAGTGTTTATCGAGCGACTTTTTCCTGTAAATGACAGTCAGTAGACTTGTAACTGTTTTAAGACACTAATCGATACTCCGCTAAGCATCGATCTGTTGCACAATACGCCCCGGACCGTTTTCCTCAGGATGTTCAATGTTTAAATCATTTCCCATGCGTGTTGCAGGGCTGGCGTTGGTGCTGGCCGCCGCGGCCGGCTGCTCGTCGAAGAAAGCCCCTATCTACGAGCATGAGAACTTCGATGACTCCGGAACGTTTTCGCGCAGCTACCCGGTGACGGATGCGCAGACGTGCGAAGCCGCCCGTCGGGCGTTGCTCAGCCAGGGCTACATCATCACCAGCGCCGACCCGAAACTGGTCAGCGGACACAAAAGCTTCCAGCAGACCGGCGAAACCCACATGGAGATCAGCTTCAGTGTGGTCTGTGCCGATGACGGCAGTGAAGGGCACCACGCGACGATGTTCGCCAACGCCCTGCAGGACCGTTATGCGCTGAAGAAGACCAACAACTCCGCCAGCGTTGGTGTAGGCGTGCTGGGTTCTGTGTCGATGCCGATCGGCTCGTCCGACGACTCGATGGTCAAGGTTGCCAGCGAAACCGTATCGTCGCCCAAGTTCTACGAGCGGTTCTTCACCCTGGTCGAGTTGTTCCTGCCGCCGGAAGCGAAAAAGGCCGCGCACATCAAGGATAAGCCGAAACCCGATCTCGGCGTGCCTGAAGCCAAGGTTGCACCGGCTCCGTTGGCGCCGTCTGCGGCAGAACCTGCGCCGGCACCTGCCGAAGCTGCTCCAGCAGCCTCTGAGCCGGTTGCACCGCCGCCTGAAGCCGCTCCGATTGCTCCGGCCGGGAATACCGAGCCGGCATCGACCACGGAAACCGTCACTCCGCCGCCCCAATCAAGCCTGCCTCCACCCACCGAGCCTATTTCGGCCATTCCTGTATCAGGCCAGTAATCGTGCTCTGACGCTGCGGGATCGGGTCAGTCGACACCGATCCCGCAGCGGCTTTTAAATTGATCCGCATCAACCCAGGCCGTTGTCCTACGGCCGGTATCGAAAAAATCCTGTGATAAATTCCTGACGGCCTGCTACGTTTTATTAAGTAGCCGCTGAGCGGCGTGCCTGCGTCATTTTTCTTTCACGTGGGCACTTTATGCTCGGGGCGCTGGTCATTTATTCAGGCGTTTTTTTCAACGAGCTGTGGGGGATTCAAAATGGACGATTATCAAGAAGAGCTGCTCGAGTATCAGGCGTTTGAACTGGACCCGCTGGAACCGGCCGAAGACGCTACCGAGCTGTAAGCGTCAAGCGGATTGGCGATGACTGCGGCGAAACTCGCCGGGAGTCTGGCCGCTCCAGCGTTTGAAGGCCCTTTGAAAGGCTTCGGCTGAGGCAAAGCCCAGCAGGTAGGCGATTTCTCCGAACGCCAGTTCGGTATCGCGGATGTAGGTCATGGCCAGGTCGCGACGCGTGTCATTGAGGATCGCGCGAAATTGCGTGCCTTCCTCGGCGAGTTTGCGGCGCAAGGTCCAGGTTGGCAGCTTCAGGCGTGCCGCCACTTCTTCCAGGTCGGGTTCCCGGCCACCATTGAGCAATGGCCCCAGTAGCTGAGTGATGCGTTCACGCAGGCTGCGGGTGCGTGTCAGTTGCTCCAGCTCCCGTTCACACAGTTGCAGCAAGTGTCGCCAGGTGCTCGGGCAATGTTCCGGGTTGCGCTGGGCGAGGCTGGCAAGGCTCAAGCGCAGTTGATTGTGCTCGCCGCCAAACTGGATCGGGCAGTCGCCCAGCACCTCATAAGCCGTTCGGTAATCCGGCTCGTCGAACTCGATCTCGATGCGTTCGGCCCTTAAAGGGGCAGGGCTGATGCTGGACAATTGCTGCAACCAGCCAGCGATGATCGAGTCCACCACGAAGCGGTTGTAGGCGTTGTAAGGGCTGATGGAATAAAACCGCAGCCAGGCGCCTTGGGCGTCTTCGTGAAAGCTCGATTGACCGCGATAGTTGGAGCCATACAAGGCTTCGAAACGAATCAGGCACCGCGCGGCTTCTCGCACCGTTGGCGCCTGAGCGGCCGTGACCCCGGCCAGGCCGACCTGGCTCAGGCGACTGAGCTGACCCATGCGCAAGCCAAGTGCCGGGTTGTCGGTCAGTTGAATGGCGCTGTGACCCAGGCGCATGTAGCGCGGGATCGAGAGCCGGGCGCTCGCTTCGCTTAGGCGAGCCGTGTCGAGGCCGTATTGTTCGAGCAACGGCTGAGGGTCTACACCATGGCTGCGCACGGCGTCGGCCAGGCTATGAACAAAGCCGACCGACAGATCGCCGAGGCGCATCGGCAACGGTTTCATCGGTTACAACCAGAGGTTCAGCAATCGCGCGCCGCGGGCATTGCCGTCGGCGAACTGCTGCCCGTTGCTGCTGAGAAAACTTTGACCGGCGCTGCCCTGATCCCAGAACTGACCGCGCAGGAACACGCTCATGCCGGCGATTGCCTGGCTGCTGGGCGGTTGAGCGGTGAGGGTCAGACGATGCCAGGCCTGGCCTTCGCTGAGCTCCCCGGCCTTGAGACTGACGGAGTCAGGCGTCGACAGACCCTTGTAACCGCCCCACGGTTTGTCCCAGGTGCCGCGCCCGATCACAAACGCCGGGACCGCGACGAACTGCGCTCCCTGGTCGTCGAGCTTGCGGTAATTGTCCGGGTACCAACTGTCGCTGCCGATCAGCACACCCAGGCGTCCGGCCGGGGTGTCGACGACGTTGAGCGTATGCTCGCCATTGGCGGCGATGACTTCATGTTCATCGAAAATCGGGTGCATCTGGCGCTGGGGTTGGCCGATCGGCAAGCCATCGCGACCGAATACCACGCTGCTGTTGTACAACGCGCCGCGGCCGATTTTCAGGGTGCCGTCGATGATGCTGGGCTCGGGTAGCACGATGGAGCCCGCCACCAACGTCACGTGGAATTCTTTCGCCAGACCACCGAACAGCGCCTGGTAGTCCTTGGCCATGCCTTTGGCCTTCATGCGCAGGTGCGCGTCGTCCAGACGTTTGTCGCCCTTGGCGCTGATCAGTGCGCGGACGAACTTCAGTGGGTTACTGACCGCCAGCCAGTTCATGGCTTCCTTGAGCGTGGTCGCCTGGTACAGCTCATCTTTCTCGCCGCTGACCATCAACCAGGTGCCGACATGTTCGGGCAGGACGACGATGGTTTTTTCGTTCAGCAGGCCCTGGTCCTGGGCCTTCTGCAAATAGGCCGCCAACTTGCGGTGCAGGCGCTCGGGGCTTTGATAGTCGGTGGGAAACAGCTCGGGCTGGATGCCCAGCAAGTTGCCGCGATCGGCGGGTGTGCCTTGGTCGACCGCGAGGTTGATGCGCAGGTCCGACAGGTAATGACCCACCGGACGGTCCGCGGCCCACATGGCGTAGGTCGTAAGGGCGGCAATCAATGCCGTGGAGAAGGTCAGGTACAGAAGTTTGCGCATGGGTAAACAGTCAACGGCCGTGTGCAGGATTCGCGACTAGGGTAGGGCGCATGCCGGCACTTGCCAAGGGGCGCTGCACATTTGGATCAATAAGTTGTCAGTTACGGTCATTGAGTGACAGCGGCGCGACTCTTAGTCTGTCCAACATGACTGACGGGGGCCGCAGAGCTCCTGCACTTTTTCCGTGATCGCTCGATGTGGAGTTACCGATGGCCGCCGCTCATTACCCGCACCTGTTGGCCCCGCTGGACCTGGGTTTTACCACGCTGCGCAACCGTACCCTGATGGGTTCGATGCACACCGGTCTTGAGGAAAAGCCCGGCGGTTTCGAGCGCATGGCGGCGTACTTCGCCGAACGTGCCCGTGGCGGCGTTGGCCTGATGGTCACCGGCGGTATTGGCCCGAACGACGAGGGTGGGGTGTACTCCGGCGCGGCCAAACTGACCACCGAGGAAGAAGCGCTCAAACACCGGATCGTCACCCGCGCGGTGCACGAGGCGGGCGGCAAGATCTGCATGCAGATCCTTCACGCCGGGCGTTATGCCTACAGCCCGAAACAGGTCGCGCCGAGCGCCATTCAGGCGCCGATCAACCCGTTCAAGCCTAAAGAGCTGGACGAGGAAGGCATCGAGAAGCAGATCAGCGATTTCGTCACCTGCTCGACCCTGGCGCAACAGGCCGAGTACGACGGCGTCGAGATCATGGGCTCCGAAGGTTATTTCATTAACCAGTTTCTCGCCGCCCACACCAACCACCGCACCGACCGTTGGGGCGGCAGCTACGAAAACCGCATGCGCCTGCCGGTGGAAATCGTTCGCCGGGTGCGCGAAGCGGTAGGCCCGAATTTCATTATTATCTTCCGCCTGTCGATGCTCGATCTGGTGGAAGGCGGTAGCAGCTGGGAAGAAATCGTCCAGTTGGCCAAGGCCATCGAACAGGCCGGCGCAACGATTATCAACACCGGCATCGGCTGGCACGAAGCGCGGATCCCGACCATTGCCACCAAAGTGCCGCGCGGCGCGTTCAGCAAAGTCACGGCCAAGCTGCGTGGTTCGGTGAGTATTCCGCTGATCACCACCAACCGTATCAACACCCCGGAAGTCGCCGAGCAGATTCTGGCCGAAGGCGATGCCGACATGGTCTCCATGGCGCGGCCGTTCCTCGCCGACCCGGACTTCGTCAACAAGGCCGCTGAAGGTCGTGCCGATGAAATCAACACCTGCATCGGTTGCAACCAGGCCTGTCTGGACCACACCTTCGGCGGCAAGTTGACCAGTTGCCTGGTGAACCCGCGCGCCTGTCATGAAACCGAACTCAATTACCTGCCGGTGCAGCAGATCAAGAAAATCGCGGTGGTCGGTGCCGGTCCTGCGGGTTTGTCTGCGGCGACCGTGGCGGCTGAGCGTGGTCATCAGGTGACGCTGTTCGATTCGGCCAGCGAAATCGGTGGCCAGTTCAACATCGCCAAGCGTGTGCCGGGCAAGGAAGAGTTCTTCGAAACCCTGCGCTACTTCAACCGCAAACTGCAGACCACCCACGTTGAGGTGTGCCTGAACACCCGCGTCGACGTCGCACAGCTGGTCGAAGGCGGTTACGACGAGATCATTCTCGCCACCGGCATTGCTCCAAGAACCCCGGCGATTCCGGGTGTCGAGAACGCCAAGGTGCTGAGCTACCTGGACGTGATCCTTGAGCGCAAACCGGTGGGCAAACGCGTCGCGGTGATTGGTGCCGGTGGTATCGGATTCGATGTCTCGGAGTTCCTGGTTCACCAGGGCGTGGCCACCAGCCAGAATCGCGAGGCGTTCTGGAAGGAATGGGGCATCGATACGCATCTGCAAGCGCGCGGCGGTGTCGCCGGCATCAAGGCTGAACCCCATGCACCGGCACGTGAAGTGTTCCTGCTGCAGCGCAAGAAATCCAAGGTCGGCGATGGCCTGGGTAAAACCACCGGCTGGATTCACCGCACCGGTCTGAAAAACAAGCAGGTGCAGATGCTCAACAGCGTTGAGTACCTGAAGATCGACGACGAAGGTTTGCACATCCGCATCGGCGAAACTGGCGAGCCACAAGTGCTGCCGGTGGACAACATCGTGATCTGCGCCGGGCAGGATCCGCTGCGTGAATTGCAGGAGGGTCTGGTGGCGGCCGGGCAGAACGTGCATTTGATTGGCGGCGCGGATGTGGCGGCTGAATTGGATGCCAAGCGGGCGATCAACCAGGGTTCGCGTCTGGCTGCCGAGTTGTAATACGCAGGTCGAGCGCGCCAATGGCCATCGCGAGCAAGCTCGCTCCCACAGTAGATCTTCGGTGCGACATGGATCGAGTGTGGGAGCGAGCTTGCTCGCGATGGCGTCCTCAGAGCGACTAGAATGCTGGCTCTTCACCCAGAGCCGGCATCGATGCTTTTCCCGCCTAACGAATGGCTGCCCCAGGCCCCCCTCGAACCCCTTCATCTTGATTGGCTGACCCGATCAAGCATCGAAGTCGCGATCCTGCGCCTCGACCAGATCGACCCACTGATCAGCGGCAACAAGTGGTTCAAACTCATCGAGCACCTGAAAGCCGCTGACCAGATCGGTGCCAAAGGCATCATCAGTCTGGGCGGTGCCCACTCCAATCATCTGCATGCACTGGCGGCAGCGGGTAAGCGTTTTGGTTTTCGCACCGTTGGCCTGCTGCGCGGTCATCCGCAAGAAACGCCGACGGTGAAAGACTTGCAGGCGTTCGGCATGCAGTTGCATTGGCTGGGTTATGGCGGTTATCGAGCGCGGCACGAGCCGGGTTTCTGGCTGCCATGGCAGGCGCAGTATCCGGATCTGCATCCGGTGCCGGAAGGTGGCGGCGGTTTGCAGGGCGCCAAGGGCTGTCTGCAGCTGAGGACAATGGTCAGCGAGCAACTGAACGGTCTTGGCTGGAGCGACTACGACGGCTGGTGGCTGGCCTGCGGAACGGGCACGACCCTGGCCGGTCTGGTGCTGGCCGAGGCGGGTGAGCACCCGGTGTATGGCGCGCTGGCGGTGCCCGACGATCATGGTGTGGCGCAGCAAGTCGAATCAATTGTGCAAGAGGCGGGTTTACACAATCGCGCTTATGAATTGTTCGACGCCAGCCGTGGCGGCTTTGCCAAAGTCGATCCGCTGTTGCTCGAGTTCATCGATCAGACCGAACAGGCCAGCGGCATTCCCCTCGAACCGCTGTACACCGGCAAAGCCCTGTTGGCGCTCAAGCAGCAAGTCGAAGCCGGAAGATTCGAAAAGGGTGCGCGCCTGATCTTCATCCATTCCGGCGGTTTGCAGGGCCGCCGGGGTTTCCAGTGAGCGGCCGGATTCACCCGCGCTTGGGCATCATCCGCAGCAAGGTGTTATCACCCACTACATAGTGGTGATAAATCCCCGCCACGGCGTGCAGGCCGATCAGCCAGTAACCGATGGTGCCGCCGAGTTCATGCCAGCCCTGGAGTTCTTTGGCGAACTCCTTGTTTTCGGCAATCAGCAACGGCAGGTCAATGCCGTAAAACATCACTTGATTGCCCTTGGCGCTGGTCACCAGCCAACCCAGAATCGGCATGGCGATCATGAAAATGTACAGCGCCCAGTGCATCAGCCTGGCCAGCACGGTCTGCCAGTGAGGCGAGGCCGGGAAGATCTGTGGTGCCGGGCCGAGGCTGCGGGCGAACAGCCGCAGCCAGACCAGCACGAACACGGTCAGGCCGAGCATGAAGTGTGATTCGACGATCAGTGTTCGTGCGCCACTGCCTTTGGGAAAGATCCCGCGAAACTCGATAGACGCGTAAACCAGCGCCAGCAGGACCAGCATCAACCAATGCAGCGCGATCGATACGGTGCTGTAGCGTGAGTCAGAGTTCTTCCAGGGCATACGGTGTTCCTCACAGGTCAGGTCGAGCCACCGTTCTTGTTCGACGGTGTGCTTTAACTGTAATCCGCTTTGGTGGATTTGCCTGTGGCTATTTGGGTGTTCAATGCTCTAGATCACGAGGTTGGCCACAAAAAAGCGCCAGTTCCGTTAAAGAACTGGCGCTTTTTTATGCTGCGGCAGGCGCAATCAGTTGGTTTGCGGCATCTCGCCCTTGGCCAGACGTTTATTGATATCGGCGATCACTTCCGGCAAATCGGTGATGGTGTCGATCATGTAGTGCGGCCGTGAGCCTTCGAACATGGCGTGGATGCGCTTGCGTTCGCTGTCCAGTTGGTCGCTGCCGAGGGCGCGGTAACCTTCGTAGTCCAGGCCCAGCGCGTTGCCCGAGCAAATCAGTGCCACGGTCCACATGCCGGCGCGACGACCTTCAAGAATGCCCGGCACGGTGTCGTCGATCTTCACGCAGGCCGCGACATCATCGATGCCCAGCGCGATCACGTTGGCCAGCGCCTGGGCCGGCCATGGACGACCGTTAGGCACTTCATCGGTGGCGACCACGTGATCGGCGACGTAGCCGTTGGTGGCGGCCAGCTCGACCACCTTGTCCATGACCTGTTTCGGGTAGCCGGAGCAGGAACCGATCTTGATCCCTTGCTGGCGAAGATTGGCGATGGTGTCCAATGCGCCCGGAATCAGCGCCGAGTGCTCGGCGATTTTCTCGATTTGCAGCGGCATGAAGCGTTTGTAGATGGCGGTGACGTCATCGTCGGTCGGCGTACGGCCGAACACGGCGCGATAACGTTCGGCGACTTCCGGCTGATCGCACAGGGTGCGGATGTGGTCCCACTTGCCCATGCCCATCGGCCCGCGGGCTTCTTCGATGGACACCTGGACGTCGAACTCGGCGAAGGCTTCGACAAAAATCTGAGTTGGCGCGAAAGAGCCGAAGTCGACCACGGTGCCGGCCCAGTCGAGGATGGCGGCTTGCAGTTTGGTTGGGTTTGCGTAGTTCATAGTGATCAAGTCCTGTGGCAACTGGCTAATAGGGGCGCTGCTTTTGTAGGAGTGAGCCTGCTCGCGATGAGGCCCTGTCAGTCGGCATCAAGGTGAATGGCAGACCGTAATCGCGAGCAGGCTCACTCCTACAAGGGATTTCGGTGTTACTCAGATGTCGAGGACTTCCATCTCGCGCAGCACTTCGGCGATCGCCGCCACGGCCGCGTGCATCTCGTCCTGGTTGACGTGGCCAATGCAGCCGACGCGGAAGGTTTCGACCTGGGTCAATTTGCCGGGGTACAGAATGAAACCCTTGGCCTTGACGCGTTCGTAGAATTCCTTGAACTGGTAGCGCGGATCTTTCGGTGCATGAAAGGTGACGATGATCGGCGCCTGAATCTCGGCGGGCAGGAAACTGCGCAGCCCCAGTTTGGCCATGTCATCGAGCAGCACTTTGCAGTTGTTGGCATAGCGCTGATGCCGGGCGGGCAAACCACCTTCTTCGTTGTATTGCAGCAGGGCTTCGTGCAACGCCGCGACCACGTGGGTCGGCGGGGTGAAGCGCCACTGGCCGGTCTTGGCCATGTAGGTGTGCTGGTCGAAAAGGTCCATCGCCAGCGAGTGCGAGTTACCGGCGGCATCGGCCAGCGCTTCTTTGCGAGCAAAGACAAAGCCCATTCCCGGCACGCCTTCCAGGCATTTTCCCGAGGCGGCGATCAGCGCATCGAACGGCACCTGTTGCGCGTCAATCGGCAGCGCGCCGAAGGAGCTCATGGCGTCGATGATCAGGCGTTTGCCGTGTTGCGCGATGACGTGGGCGATTTCCGGCAGCGGGTTGAGGATCCCGGTGCTGGTTTCGCAGTGAATCAGCGCGACGTGGGTGATGCTGGCGTCGGCACGCAGCAGGCGGTCGACGTCGGCGGCGGTGGTCGGCTCGTCTTCGGCGGTTTCAAAGGTACTGAAGGAGCGGCCGAGCACTTCGCAGATTTTCGCCAGGCGTTTGCCGTAGGCGCCGTTGATCAGCACCAGGACTTTGCCGTCGCGAGGCACCAGGGTGCCGATCGCCGCTTCGACCGCGAACGTGCCGCTGCCTTGCAGGGGCACGCAGTGGTGGCTGTCGCCGCCGTTGATGATCACCAGCAGTTGTTCGCACAGGCTGGCGGTCAGTTGATTGAAGCGGTCATCCCATGAACCCCAGTCGACCATCATCGCCTGACGGGTGCGGGCCGATGTGGTCAGTGGGCCGGGGGTGAGCAGGATGGGTTCGGCAGTACTCATTCTCGTGTCCTCGCAATCGATGGGATGAAGCTACGGGGCTTAAATTGCAATTTGCCGTGCTATCAATCAAATTGTTTGTTGTTATGCCAGCCATCAGTGAGGGTTATTCATGAACCTGTTCCAGCTCCGCGCATTCGATGCGGTGGCCCGCGAGGGCAGCTTCACCCGGGCCGCCGCGCGACTGTTCATCAGCCAACCGGCGGTCACCGGGCACATCAAGGCGCTGGAGGAGCATTACCAGATCACCCTGTTGCGGCGCACCGCACGACGGGTGGAGCTGACGGAGGAGGGCACCAAACTGGCCGCGATCACCCGGGCGATGTTCGGTCTGGCCGAAGAGGCGCAGGTGATGCTCGAGGCCAACCGGCAGTTGCTGACCGGGCGTCTGGAGGTTGCGGCGGACGGGCCGCACATGGTGATGCCGATGCTCGCCAGCCTGCGCGCGCGGTATCCCGGCATTACCGTGAACCTGCGGCTGGGCAATGCTCAGGAAACCTTGGCGGCGTTGTTGTCGGAGCATGCCGACGTGGCGGTGCTGACCGAGGTCGAACCGCGCAAGGGGCTGCATTTGCAAGACTTAAGCGAATCACGGATTTGTGCACTGGTGCCCGACGGTCATCCCTGGGCGCAGATGTCCAAGGGCGTGCCGCTCAAGGCGCTGGATCAGGTGATCATGGTGTTGCGCGAGCCAAGTTCGATCACCCGGCGCACCTTCGACGAGGCGTGCGCGGCGGCGATGGTCAGTCCACGGGTGTTACTGGAGCTGGACAGTCGCGAGGCGGTGACCGAAGCCGTCGCCGCGGAGTTGGGGGTTGGCGTGGTGTCGTCGGTGGAGGTCAGTCATGACCCGCGGGTAGCGGCGGTGCCGATTCTTGGTGAAGGGTTGGTCAATCGGCACATGATTGGGTGCATGGAACGGCGGCGGGATTTGCGCTTGATACAGGCGTTTTTCGATTTGGCACCCGCCTTGTAACCGAGGTGCGCCCATCGCGAGCAGGCTCGCTCCCACAGGGATTTTGTGACCGCTGGAGATCCAATGTGGGAGCGGGCTTGCTCGCGAAGGGGACGGACCTGACTACACAAGACTTTCGCGAACCATCTCCAGAAAAGTCGCCACCACCCGCCGTGAACTCTGCTCGCGCAAGCACACCAGCGTCTCGGTCAATCGCCGTTTGCAATCGGTAATCGGCAACGCACACACCCGCGAATCTGCACCGAACTCGGCGGCTGATACCACACCAACACCAATCCCCACGACCACCGCTTCACGCGCCGCTTCCCGACCTTCAACCTGAATCGCCGGCCGAATGCGAAAGCCTGCCTGAGCCATTTCTTCTTCCAGCGTCTGGCGCGTCACCGAGCCGATTTCCCGCAGCACCAATGGCGTGTCATCCAGATCCGCGAGGCAAATCGACTCACGGTCGGCCCACGGATGATGGCGCGAAACGAACGCCACCATCGGGTCGTTGCGCAGCGGCAACGAGATCAGACGTTCGTCACTCACCTCCCGGCCCAGCAACGCCAGGTCGGCCTGGTAGTTGAACAACCGAAACAGCGATTCATCGGTGTTACCGGTTTCGATCTTCACGCTGATGCCGGGGTAGCGCTCGCAAAAGCGAGCAATCTGCGGCAACACGTGCACTGGCGCATCCACCGCGAGAATCAGGCTGCCGGTCTGCAAGGCCCTGGAGTCATGCAAGAGCTCCTGCGCCTCGGCCTCGATAACGAACAATCGCTGGGTAATGCTCAGCAAGCGCTCGCCCAGATCGGTCAGGCGTACCGAGCGTTTGTTGCGGTGGAACAGCAGCACACCGAAACGCTCTTCGAGTTTGCGCACTTGGTCGGAAATCGCCGGTTGCGTGAGGAATAGCCGCTCGGCGGCTTTGGTAAAGCTTCCGTGCACGGCCACGGCGTGGAAGGCTTTGAGCTGGGCGTGGGAAACCGACATCGAAACCTCCAGTAACAAGCTGAGCTTATATTGGAAATACGATAAATCGATTTCACTTATTAATCAGTAATTGTTTTTATCCACCTCAGCCCCGGTGACTGGTCAGTCGAACAGCGTCGGCGGCCATGAGCCTGTGCGTGCAACAGCAGGACTCATCTGACCGATATCGCCTCAGGGAAGCTGCGATATCGAAGTGCTCAACAATAAAAAAACAGGCGTTATTTCTCAATTTCTGCCGGCACACTCACACCCTGAGGTCAGAACCACCATGAACAAGCACATCGGCACTATCAAGCGTTGGCGCGTGCAGATCTTCGCGATCACCTGGCTCGCTTACGCCGCTTTCTACTTCACCCGCAAAGCTTTTTCCGTGGCAAAACTGGGGATCGCCGAAGACCCCACCTTCATGCTCGACAAAATGGCCATGGCCAACCTCGACGCCATCTACCTCACGGCTTACGCCATCGGGCAATTCACCTGGGGCATCCTGGCCGACCGCTTTGGCCCAAGGGTCGTAGTGTTAGGCGGGTTGCTGATTTCAGCAGCGGCAGCCTTGGTGATGGGCAGTTTCGCGACGTTGCCAATCTTCGCCACCTGCATGTTGATTCAAGGGTTTGCCCAGTCCACCGGCTGGTCCGGGCTGTGCAAGAACCTCGGCAGTTTCTTTCCCGCCGAGCAGCGCGGGCGGGTGCTGGGGTTGTGGAGTTCCTGCTACGCCTTTGGTGGGTTGGTGGCTTCGCCGTTTGCTGGCTGGTGGGCGTATACGCTGATCGGCACTTGGCATGCGGCGTTCTTTTCCAGTGCGGCGGTGGTTGGGCTGGTCGCCGTGCTGTTTTTTATTTTTCAACGCAACAAACCGGAAGACGTTGGCTTGCCGGCGGTGGAACCGGAGCCGCAGCTGACGGCGCAAGAGGCCGACGCGCAAAGCAAGATCAGCATGCTGGAACCGTTAAAAGAAATTCTGCGCAACCGCACCGTGCTGGTGCTGGGCCTCGCGTACTTTCTGCTGAAACCGGCGCGCTACGCGATTCTGCTCTGGGGACCGGTAATCGTCTTCGAGCAGATGCCCTCAGTGGGCAAGGTCGGCGCGGCAATCATTCCGACTGCGTTTGAACTGGCCGGGTTGCTCGGGCCGATTCTGCTGGGCCTGGCTTCGGACAAAGTGTTCGGCGCCCGACGCATGCCGGCGTGTGTGCTCAGCCTGTTGGCGCTGACCGTGACCCTGGCCTTGTTCATGGGCGCCCTGCATACCGGCAGCGTGATGCTGGTGGTGGCGCTGCTGTTCGTCATGGGCCTGACCCTGTACGGACCGGACTCGATGATCAGCGGCGCGGCCGCGATCGATTTCGGCACCGCCAAGGCGGGCGCCACAGCGGCCGGCTTCGTCAACGGTTGCGGCTCGGTCGGGGCGATTCTCGGCGGCTTGCTGCCGGGCTACTTCGACTCGGTCACCGTGTTCATCGTCTTCGCCGGCTGCGCGTTGTTTTCGGCCCTGGTGCTGATCCCGCACTGGAACAGCCGCCCGGCTGGCCTGAGTGCCGAAAGCGTTTTCGTACCTAATCAACCGATCACCGTAAAACCTCTGCGTACTTAAGGATTGACCCATGAGACCTTTCTGGCTGGAACAGGCGCTGGCGGCCGAGTCCTGCGCGCCATGCGAACCCTTGGTGGGCGACACCCGCGCCGATGTCTGCATCGTCGGCGGCGGCTACACCGGGTTGTGGACCGCGATCATGCTCAAGGAACAGAACCCCGAGCTGGATGTGCTGCTGATCGAGGCTGATATCTGCGGCGCCGGCGCCAGTGGTCGCAACGGTGGTTGTGCACTGTCGTGGTCGGCCAAGTACTTCACCCTTGAACGGCTGTTCGGCGTCGAAGAAGCCGTGCGACTGGTCAAGGAATCGGAGCGCAGCATCCATGCCATCGGCGCCTTTTGCGAGCAGTACGCGGTGGACGCCGATTACCGCCTCGACGGGACGCTCTACACCGCCACCAACCGTGCCCAATGCGGTTCGACCGACGCCGTGATCGCGGCGCTGGAGCGTAATGGCATCAACTCCTTCACCCAACGGCCGGTGGCCGATGTGCAACGCATGGCCGGTTCCAGCAAACATCTGGAAGGCTGGTTTTCCCCGGCGGCGGCCAGTGTGCAGCCGGGCAAACTGGTGCGCGGCTTGCGCCGGGTCGCCTTGCAACTCGGCGTGAGGATTCACGAGCACACCGCCATGACCGGGTTGCAGGAGGGCAAGCCAGCGGGGATACAAACCCCGAACGGCACCGTTCGCGCTGATCGCGTGGTGCTGGCGATGAACGCCTGGATGGCCCGGGCGTTTCCACAGTTCGAGCGCAGTGTGGCGATTGTTTCCAGCGACATGCTGATCACCGAACCGCGACCCGATCTGCTCAACGAGATCGGTTTGACCAGCGGCGTCACCGTGCTCGATTCGCGGATTTTCGTGCACTACTACCACAACACCCCGGACGGCCGAATCATGCTCGGCAAGGGCGGCAACACCTTTGCTTACGGCGGGCGAATGTTGCCGGTGTTCGATCAGCCATCGCCCTATGCCGGTTTGTTGCAGCACAGCCTGAGCGAGTTCTTTCCGGCGTTTGCCCAGGTCAAGGTCGAGGCGACCTGGAACGGTCCGTCTGATCGCTCGGTCACCGGTTTGCCGTTCTTCGGTCAGATGAGTGCCAGTGGCAACGTGTTTTATGGTTTCGGATATTCCGGCAGCGGGGTTGGCCCGTGTCATATGGGCGGGCAGATTCTCGCCTCGATGGTCCAGGGACTGGACAACGCCTGGACCCGTTCGCCTCTGGTCAACGGCCCGTTGGGCTTGTTTCCGCCGGAACCGATTCGTTACCTCGGCTCATTGATGGTGCGCAACGCCATCCGCCGCAAGGAGCGCGCCGAGGATCACGGGCACCGGCCACGGCATCTGGATGTGCGTCTGGCGAAGTTCGCGGCGGCGGCAGGCAAGGCCGACAAGGGGTGAGTGTCAGGGCGTGAGGTCCGAGCGATTGACCAGCCAATCGAGCAGCAAGTGGCTATCGCGGCGTGGCGCGGGAACAGACCGAGTGCGCGGGTGATGGCCCATGCCGACGCACAGCACCGGCCGGTCCGGGTCGCTGTCGAGAAAACTGATCAGGACGTCGCTGCCGGCCTTTGGCAGGCTGGACGGGTCAATCCGACCGTCCGGCGTTGCAAGGGCTACCGGTAGCCAGAGACCGGCAGATTCAAGCGGATCCGCTTCCGCTGTTGGCCACAGCCTGACCTGTATTCGACCTCGATCATCCAGCACAGCCGGCTGCCCGGCCGGGCCCAGCACCCGGGCGGGCTGATAACCCGGGATGCTCGGCCTGGTCTGTCTGAGCGCCGGCCTGAAGACCGTTGACCAGGGAATGGCGGTGAACTGATTGCGGTAATGGCGGACAGTCACGGGTGTGTCGGTGGCAAGAATTGAAGGTTGTTGCCCCTGATGTCGGGTTTCGGTGAGCAGCCACTGATCGTTGAAATTCGACAGTGGATGTTCTGACACTTGCACTATCCGTGCGCTGCGCAGTGCGCTCTGGTTGCTTTGACCGTGGATCTGCAGGTGCTGGCAACGCAGACGTTCCAGTTGTCGACGGCTTAGTTGATCGCGATGGATGTGCTCGGGAGCGGGGCGGACCATCACCGGCAATGGTTTGCTGAAAGCATGGTTGGCCGCTCCCTCGTCGGGTTTTTGCGAGCCACGGTTCCTGGCCTCCAGTCGCGAGGGAAAGGGCGGCGAGTCATGGCGCTGGAACAACTCACTGATCACCGGCTCGTCACTGTCTTCGGGCGCGTCGCCCTGGAAAGGCGTAAGGACGGGTTCCTGGGGGAAACTCAGGCTGTCATCCGCCAGGACCAGCACATGCCCGTCGCGCTGATGTTCGAAGTGATAGTGAATGCCTTCTGCTTCGCACAGCCGTTGCAGCAATGCCAGATCGCTCTCCTCGTACTGAATGCAAAAAGGCCGGACGGGATAGTGCCCGTTCGACAATTCGAAGCGATAGCTCCCCTCGGGCACATCATGTTCCTCCAGCAGTTGGCGCAGGATCATCGGTACGCTGAGGTGATGAAAGACGCGGCGTGAACACTGCCGGTCGAGCCATTGAAGGTAGGGCACCAGCACCAGTTTGTAGCCGATCCGGTGTGGGCCGCGATACTCGCGACTGGCACTGTGAAGGACGCCGTGAATACCCTGGCCCTCCATCAGGCTGAGGAACACTGGCTGTTGCAGCAATCGATCGAGACTCATGGCCGGTGCGAGGCCAATGACTTCGATGTCGAATCGATAGGGCTGGTTGAGGGCTTCTCGGCCACTGAACTGCAACACCTGCAAACTCAAATCGCCGTCGAGGAGTGTCAGGGTGAAAGGACTTTCCTTGTCGTTGTGCATCGAACGCGCTTCTGCCATGGAATTCGGGCGCAGAGGGTACGAAACCACAGCCCTTTATGGTCACCGCAAATCGAAGTTTCAGAATCGCCCTACAACTGCCGGTGAAGATGTCGATTGGTCATGCGGGTAAACAGGATGGAATTTTTGGTCGATTGCCAACTTTAGGCCGTATAAACTTGGCGCCATGCGTCGGCCAATAGATGTCTCGGCGCCACAGATCAAGAGAGTGAGTAATGGGCGCACAGTGGAAGGTTAAACACAAAGAAGCGGCATCCAACGCCAAGGGCAAGATCTTCGGCAAACTGGTGAAAGAAATCACCATTGCTGCCCGCAACGGTGCCGATACTGCCACCAACGCACACCTGCGCCTGGTGGTCGAGCAGGCCAAGAAAGCCTCGATGCCCAAGGAAACCCTGGATCGCGCGATCAAGAAAGGCGCGGGCCTGTTGGGCGAAACCGTGCAATACCATCGCGTGACCTATGAAGGCTTCGCACCGCACCAGGTGCCGCTGATCGTTGAATGCGTGACCGACAACATCAACCGCACCGTCGCTGAAATTCGCGTCGCGTTCCGCAAGGGCCAATTGGGCGCTTCCGGTTCGGTAGCGTGGGACTTCAACCATGTCGGCATGATCGAGGCGTCCCCGGACAGCCCTGACGCCGATCCGGAAATGGCCGCGATCGAAGCCGGTGCCCAGGATTTCGAGCCGGGTGAAGAAGAGGGCACGACCCTGTTCCTGACCGAGCCTGCGGACCTGGACGCCGTGCAGAAAGCCCTGCCTGAGCAAGGTTTCACCGTGTTGTCGGCCAAGTTGGGCTATCAGCCGAAAAACCCGGTAAGCGGTCTGAGCGATGAGCAGATGGCTGAAGTCGAAGCCTTCCTCGAAGGCCTCGATAACCACGATGACGTGCAGGACATGTTTGTTGGTTTGGCGGGTTAAACCGTTTCTTCGGTGACCGCTTTGCGGTCACCGATTCTCCAAGGCTCGCACAATCTCGCCGAACCCCGGCCGCGCCAGCACCTGCGGCTGACAGCAGCGCTGCTGTAATGCCTCCAGCAGCACCCGACCCTCATCGCTCAACCCCGAGTCGATCCGCTCCAACAATTCCCCCAGCAAAATACCAAACGCCCGCACTTCTATCCGTTGCAGCGCACGGCTTTCAAGGCTGTCCGAGATGGCATGGAACGACGCCGCGCCGAAATCCCCCAGCAGGCAATCACCGTGCTCGTTCCACAGAATATTGTGGCCGTAGAGGTCGCCGTGGGTGATGCCATGTTGGTGCAAATGCTCGGCTGCCGAGGCGATGCCACAGGCGATGCGCAATGCCACACCCGCGCTGAACCGGGTGTCATTGGCGTAAACGTCGCGGGTACATGACGCCAGGCTCGGCAGCCCGGCCAGATTGCGATAGCTCGGATCGATCAGCTGCATCACCAGCCCGGCCTGGGCTTCCGGATGCCCGACGACGCGCCCTTCAACCCGGATCAGGTTGGGGTGACTACCGGCGGTGATGCAGGCGTTCATTTCGTGCAACGGCGAGCCATCGCTGGTCATTTCGCCTTTGTAGAGTTTGACCGCGACCTGTGTGGCCGGTTGGTCCTGTCGATCCCAATTAGCCCGATGAATCACCCCCGACGCGCCTTCGCCCAGTTGCTGCTCCAGACGCAGTTCGGACCAGGGAATACGGGGCGTGGCTTCGAGGGCGGCCGCATCGGCTTCGGTCTCCAGCGGGTTGCCGGCGTACGCCAGCCAGGCCAGGCTCGGCAGGGACAGCAGCCACTCGGGTAACTCGCTCAACTGGTTGGCGGCGATGCGGATCAGTTCGAGTCGATGGCAATGACGCAAGCTCCCGGGCAAACGTTGCAAGTGGTTGCCGGCGAGCATGAGTTTTTGCAGGTGCGGGCGTTCACCCAGCTCGGCCGGCAACTCAGTGATGCAGTTATCGGTCAGGATCAGCCAGCGCAGCAACGGTGGCAGCGCGGTGCCGGGCACGCGTTCGATGCGGTTGGCCTTGAAACTGACCATCGTCAGTGCGGCGCAATGGCCAAGGCAGTCGGGCAGTTCGGTGAACAGATTGTCCGCGCAGAACAGCACGCGCAAACGGGTCAGGCGGTGCAAGTCGTCCGGCAGACTGCTCAAGGCATTGCCGCTGAGGTTGAGGACTTCCAGCGAGTCCGCCAGGTCGAAGATTTCTCGCGGAAACTCCGTCAGGCCGCCGGAGAGGTCCAGGCGGGTAGCGCCCGACAGTTGGCCGGCACGCAGTTGGGCAAGGGTATCCATGAACAGATTCACTTTGATCGGGAGGAGGGCGCGGAGGCCTGGAAACGAGCGACATGATACCGGGAAACGTGTGGTGTCTGTCAGGCCGCCTTCGCGAGCAAGCCCGCTCCCACACTAGTGTTGTGTTGTACACCGATCCAATGTGGGAGCGGGCTTGCTCGCGAAGAGGCCAGCAGCCGCACCGAAGAACATTGATCAGACCGCTCCCTTCATTTCCACCAACTGCCCCAACCGGCTGCGCGTGCGCGCCAGATCGATGGCATCGCCGCCCAGGCTTTCGCGCAAAGACTGCTGCCCGAGCAGAATCAGGTGCTTGTCCTGGTCGTACAGGACGTCGACCAGGTCGATGAAGCGCTGTTGGGCGGCGATGGAACAATCGGCGAGGTTGGGCAGTTCATCGATGAACCAGTGATCGAAACGTCGGCACAGCTCCAGGTAATCCATCACCGCAGTCGGTTGGTCGCACAAATCGCCGAAGGTGAAACCGATGGTTCGCCCTTCGCAGTGTCGGGCCTGAAGGTTGCGTGTCCCGACGGGCAGTGAAATGGCCGGCGCGTCGCGTTCGGGCAGGTTCAACGACTGACGCTGCGCCAGCGTGGCCGGCCAGACGTACCGTCCCTGGGTAAACAGCTGCTGGGCGTGGGTTCGGGCCTGACTGCGGTAGTCATGGGGACCGCCGACCTCCATGACCTGCATGCGTGCGTTGATCAGGTCGATCACCGGTTTGAAGCGCGCGTGGTACAGCGGATTGGGCAGCAGTCCTTCCGGTGGGTAGTTGGAAGTGACCAGCAGCAGGATGCCTCGGCGGAACAATGCCTTGAACAGCCGGGTGATGAGCATCGCGTCGCCGATGTCATGGACGTGAAACTCGTCGAAACACAGCACCCGGCAATCGCGCAGCTGTTCGTCGAGGGTGGTTTCCAGCGCATCGGGCTGATCGCGATGACTGAACATTCCTTGATGAAGGTGCGCAAAAAACTCATGAAAATGCAGGCGCTGTTTTTCCGCGATGGGGATGGCCTGGAAAAAACCGTCAAGCAGCCAGCTCTTGCCGCGCCCCACGGCGCCGTGCAGGTATAGGCCGGGGAGCGTTTTTGCCGAGGTGCCCGACAGTGCTGCGGCGTGTTGCGCCATGCAGTCGATGACGCGCAGTTGGCTATGGCTGAGGGTGTAACCCTGGGTGTGGGCCTTGCGGTGGAAGTAGTCGTGGATGACGCGACCGGTCGCGGTATTACCGGCGGATGCAGCCGATGACTTGCCGAACAAGCGGCGTAGCGTGGGCCAGCGTGGTGTGAGTCGCGAACGGTTGGGCGGTCGAACGGCCACTGTGAGGTTACCCCGTAATCGTCAGGCCGCTCCCCGAGCTGCCGCGCCGTAGTGTAACCAAATGGGGAATTTCCATTCCAGTTGCGTCGACCTGTAACAGCTGCCTCGCAGGCTCGGCAGCTGCTACATAGATAGTGCTATGCCGGAAGTTACCGCTCGATACTGCGATTCCACCGCGCATTCCAAGCCGGGCGCTGTTCGTTGACCTGATCCCAATCGATCGCAATGGCCGTGGTCAGGTACTGTTTCATCGCCTCGACCTGGCCGCGTGTCTTGTCAGTGGTCGGTGTATTGGGGTTGGACGGGATCTGGTCGCCGTCTTCAAGCGCGGCGGCCTGCGCTTCCGGCGTCAGCAAGAAGGCGGCGAGTTTCTGCGCCAGTTCCGGCTGAGTGTTGTTGGCGATGGCACATTCGGCCACGTTGAGCACCACGGCGCCTTCCTTCGGTTGCGCATACTCCACCGGCATGCCCTTGAGTTTCAGGGCGGTGACCTGGGTCGGCGTCAGTGGGAACAGCGCGGCTTCGTCGGTCTGAAGCATTTCGGAAATCTTCGCAGAACTCGGGATGTACTCCAGCACGTTGCGCCCGACGGTGTTCGGCCACGCCTTGAAGCCCGGCTCGACGGCGGTTTCGCTGCCGCCCTGAATCCGGTTGAACATCAGGAACCCGTGCAGGCCAAAGGTCGAGGAGGCCATCGACTGGAACACCAGTTTGTCCTTGAAGCGCGGGTCGGCCATGTCCATCCACGAGGTCGGTGCGGTCCAGCCTTTCTCCTTGAACAGACGCGTGTTGTACGCCAGCCCGGTCACGCCGAGGCTGACTGCCACGGCTTGATCCTTGATGCGGCCCTTGGCCGGAATCTGCGCCAGCGGTGCGCTGTCTTCGAGTTTGTCGCACAGCCCCATGGCGATGGCGCGGTACATGATGCCGTCGTCGAGGAACATCACGTGCATCTGCGGGTTGCCTTTGCTGGCCTGGACCTTGGCCAGAATATCGGCGGAGGTGCCGGGCACAATCACCACTTTGACGTTATTGGCCTTCTCGAAAACCGGCAGCACCTTATCGGCGTAGAGCCGCTCCATGGTCCCGCCGTTCATGCCCAGGTAAAGCGTCGGTTCGGCCTGGGCCTGGGCGGTGGCGAGCAGGGCGCTCATGCAGGAGATACCGAGCAGTGCAGTGCGTTTGACGTTATTCATTGGCGCGACCTTCCTCTATCAAGCAACGGAGATGGAGTGAAACCGGGTGATGGAAAACGCATCCAGTGGCGTCTTTGAGGCGCCGCTGCAGATGATTTCGGTGAGCGCCTGGCCCACCGCGGGACCGATCTGAAAGCCTGCACCGGCAAAGCCGAACGCGTGCAGCAGACCGGGTTGAGTGCCACTGTGGCCGATCACCGGTTGGCGATCGGGCAGGTAACCTTCGGTGCCGCTCCAGGTACGAATCGCTTGGGCGCCTTCAAGAAACGGATAGAGCTCGACCGCTTGACGCAGGATCTCGATCACCGCGTGCTGACCGGGCCGGGCGCGGGCGCCGTCGAGGGCAAAACCCTGACCGCCACCCAACACGCAATTGCCGCGCGCGACCTGACGCGCATAGATACCGCCGCCCTCGACCCCGGTGCTGGCATTCATCACCAGCGGCAAGGGCTCGGTGACCAGCATCGCCGGGTGCCCGGCGTGCATCGGCACGCCCTCACCGAATTGTTTTGCCAGAGTGTCGGCCCAGGCGCCGGCGCAATTCAGCAGCCAGGGCGCCTGCAGCTCCAGACCGGTTTGCGTGCTGATGCGAAAGCGCTGACCGTCGTGTTCCACCGCCGTCACCGGGCATTGTTCATGGACTCGCGCACCATGTCGCCGCGCCGCCCGGGCAAACGCCGGGGAGACCAGTCGCGGGTTGGCATGACCGTCATCGGGGCAAAACGAGGCACCGACCGCCACCTCGCCGACCCACGGAAAACGGGCACGCAATTCACTGCGCTCGAGTACCTGCAAATCGAGGCCAAAGCCACGACTGCTGGCGGCATAGTCTTGCAAGGCGTGCAGGTCGCTGAGGCTGCGGGCCAGTTTCAGGTGGCCGCTGCGCTGATACTCACCGTCGATGCCAATCAGCTGCGGCAGTTGCCCCCATATGTCGTGGGCCCGTTGCGACAGCGGCAGTTGCGACAGCGGTCGCCCCTGACGCCGCACGCCGCCGTAGTTCACGCCGCTGGAGTGCGAACCACAGAAGTCCCGCTCCAGCAGCGCCACGCGACGCCCGGCCTTGCTCAGAAAAAGCGCGGCGGAGGCGCCGACAATTCCGCCGCCAATGATGACGGCATCGACTTCGATCATGACTCGACCTCCAGACCAAACGGCAGGGGTTTGATGGGGGCCTGAGCCCGAAGCCTGCCGATGTCGGACACGCAGCGCTGGCTTTCGCAGGCAATGATTTCCGCAGCGGCGGCGCCACACATCCGGCCCTGACAGCGCCCCATGCCGACCCGGCAATGCGCCTTGACCCGGTTGATCTCCCAATGGCCCTCGCGTACGACCTGACGGATGTCGCCGGCCCGCACTTCTTCGCAGCGGCAGATCATCACGTCATTCGGGGCATCGGCGGCCCATTGCTTGGGAAAGATGAAGGCCCGCTCCAGACCTTGGCGGAAGGTATCGATCCGCCCCAGCGCCTGTTCCAATTGCGCCCCACGTTGCGGCGGGATCAGGTAACCGATGTCTTCGAGCAACGCCAGGGCCGCGCGTTCGCCGGCCATTTCCGCCGCGTCGGCGCCCATGATGCCGGCGCCGTCACCGGCCAGGTAAACCTCGGCGACACTGCTACGACCGGCGCTGTCACGTTGCGGCAGCCAGGCGCGGTTGAGCGGGTTCCAGGCGAATTCACAGCCGAGCAGGTCGGCCAGTTGGGTTTCACTGCGCAGGCCGTGGGCGAAGGCGACGGCGTCGCAATCGAGTGGCTGTTCACCCTTTGAGTTGGACCAGTTCAGCGATTGCACACGTTGTTCGCCATTGATGCGTTTCAGGCTGGCACCCTGGTGTACCGGGATGCCATGGGCGGTCAGCCAGCTGCGGTAATAGATGCCTTTGGCCAGGGTGGCCGGTTGCGAGAGCAGGCCGGGCAGGGCGCGGGCCTGAGCGCTGAAAGGCGAACTGTCGAGCACAGCGACCACCTTTGCGCCGGCCTTGGCGTATTGATACGCCACCAGGTACAGCAACGGACCACTGCCGGCGAACACCACGCGTTCACCGATGGCGCAGCCTTGAAATTTGAGGGCGATCTGCGCTGCGCCGAGGCTGTAGACCCCCGGAAGGGTCCAGCCCGGTACCGGCAGAATCCGGTCGGTGGCGCCCGTGGCGACGATCACCCGGGAGAACGCCAGCCGCGCGGCGCGGCCTTCATGCAAGGTGTCGAGCGCACCGTCCTCGGCGTTCCACACCAGGGTTTCAGGACGGTAGTCGAGTTGCTCGCGCAGCACGTCGATCGTCTGATGCAACGCGTTGGCCTTGCCGGCTTCGAAGCCATACAGCTTGACCGGCGAACGCTTGAAGTTGGCCGGTTGGCGACGATAAATCTGCCCGCCACCGCGTGCTGCTTCGTCCAGCAGCACCGGGCGAACGCCGTGGGCGACCAGGGTTTGTGCAGCACGTATACCGGCCGGACCGGCACCGATGATGACTACAGGCTTCATACCCACCTCATGTGTAAACGCCGCTGAACCCCTGTGGGAGCGAGCTTGCTCGCGATGACGGCGGCACAGTCGACAGATGTGGTGGCAGGCAGTCCGCTATCGCGAGCAAGCTCGCTCCCACAGTTGATCGGGGTTGCGCCCGGGTTTCGTGAACGCCGCTGAATCCCTGTGGGAGTGAGCTTGCTCGCGATGATGGCGGCACAGTCAACAGATGTGGTGGCCGACAAACCGCTATCGCGAGCAAGCTCGCTCCCACAGTTGATCGGGGTTGCGCCCGGGTTTCGTGAACGCCGCTGAACCCCTGTGGGAGTGAGCTTGCTCGCGATGATGGCGGCACAGTCAACAGATGTGGTGGCCGACAAACCGCTATCGCGAGCAGGCTCGCTCCCACAGTTGATCGGGGTTGCGCCCGGGTTTCGTGAACGCCGCTGAACCCCTGTGGGAGTGAGCTTGCTCGCGATGATGGCGGCACAGTCAACAGATGTGGTGGCCGACAAACCGCTATCGCGAGCAAGCTCGCTCCCACAGTTGATCGGGGTTGCGCCCGGGTTTCGTGAACGCCGCTGAACCCCAGTGGGAGCGAGCCTGCTCGCGATGACGGCGGCACAGTCGACAGATGTGGTGACAGACAGTCCGCTATCGCGAGCAGGCTCGCTCCCACAGTTGATCGGGGTTGCGCCCGGGTGTTGTGAACGCCGCTGAACCCCAGTGGGAGCGAGCTTGCTCGCGATGACGGCGGCACAGTCGACATTGATGCTGGCCGACAGTCCGCTATCGCGAGCAGGCTCGCTCCCACAGTTGATCGGGGTTGCGCCCGGGTTTCGTGAACGCCGCTGAACCCCTGTGGGAGCGAGCCTGCTCGCGATGACGGCGGCATAGTCGACATTGATGCTGGCCGACAGACCGCTATCGCGAGCAGGCTCGCTCCCACAGGGGATTCGGTTTCTGCTGGTAGAAAGGGTATTCATAAGGAACGCCCTGGTTCGCGGCTGATCTGCTGCCCGGCTTCGAGCAACGTCGAGCAAGCCCGCACGCGTCGACCATCGCCCAGTCGAACCCAGCAGTCCTGACACGCACCCATCATGCAAAACCCGGCGCGGGGTTCGGCGCTGAAGTCGCTGCCGCGCAAGTGTTCGCTGCAGGTCAGCACCGCCGTCAGCAAGGTGTCGCCGAGCAGGCCGGTGGCAGGTGTGCCGTCGAGGGTAAAGTCCAGGGCCGGGCGGTCGCCTTCGGCCAGTCGTTTCAGCAGAGCCATGGCGCCCTCATTGTTTGCCCACCAGAACCCGATCGAGGCCGTAGACCCGGTCGAGCAAAATCATCGTCAGCGCGGTCAGCCCAATCACCAGTGCCGACACCGCCGCCATCATCGGATCGATGGATTCGGTGGCGTACACGTACATCCGCACCGGCAAGGTTTGCGTGGCTGGCGAGGTGACGAAAATCGACAGCGTCACCTCGTCAAAACTGTTGATGAACGCCAGCAGCCAACCACCGGCCACTCCCGGCAGAATCATCGGCAAGGTGATTTCCCTGAACAGCGTGAAGCGCCCGGCACCGAGCGATTGCGCGGCGTGTTCGGCGCTGCGATCCAGGCCGATGGCCGACGCCAGCACCAGTCGCAGTACGTACGGTGTGATCACCAGCACGTGGGCGAAGATCAGCCAGGCGAAGCTGCCGTTGACGCCCATCAGCGCAAACAAGCGCAGCAATGCGACACCCAACACCAAGTGCGGAATGATGATCGGCGACAGGAACAAACCATTGAAAAAGTCGCGGCCGGGGAACTCGAAGCGCGTGATCGCCAGCGCCGCCGGCACCGCAATCAACGTCGCCAGACTGGCGGCGCAGAACGCCAGGATCAGGCTGTTGTAGAACGCATCGACAAAGTCGGCACGCTCGAACACCGCGCGGAACCAACGCAGGGAAAACTCCGTGGTCGGCAGGCTCAGGGTGTTTTCCGGGGTGAAGGCCACGAGGCAGACCACCACCAGCGGCGCCAGCATGAACAGCACCACCAGGGTATGGAACAGCAGGGCGAAAGGACCGTTCTTGGACATGACGAGTTATCCCAATGACTTCTTGTAGCGGCCTTCGATCATCCGGTTCCACGACAGCATGATCAGCAGGTTGAGCAACAGCAGGGCCACGGCGATGGCCGCGCCCATCGGCCAGTTGAGCTCCGACAGGTACTGGTCGTAGATCAGCGTGGCGACCATTTTTATCCGGCGCCCGCCGAGCAGGCCGGGAATCGCGAAGGAGCTGGCTGCGAGACCGAACACGATCAAGGTGCCCGAGAGCACGCCGGGCATGATTTGCGGCAACACCACTTGGCGCATCACCGTGAAGTGGCTGGCACCGAGGGACATCGCGGCTTGCTCGGCGGCCGGGTCGAGTTTTTGCAGCGAGGTCCAGACCGGAATGATCATGAACGGCAGCATCACGTGGACCAGCGCAATCACCACCGCGAACGGCGTGTACAGCAGTTTCATCGGCGAGCCACCGAAGGCTTGCAGGGTCTGGTTAACCAGGCCGTCGGCACCCAGCAGCAGGCTCCAGCCGAAGGCGCGCACCACCACCGAAATCAGCAACGGGGTGAGGATCAGAATCAGGAAAATCGAGCACCAAGGCGTGCCCATGCGGCTGAGGATGTAGGCCTCGGGCACGCCGATCACCACGCAGAGCAGGGTTGTCAGGGCACTGATCCACATCGTGCGCAGAAAGATTTCGTAGAAATACGGATCGCCGAGCAGGCTGCTGTAGTGACCGAGGGTGTAGGCGTCGCTGTTGATCCCCGAGCTGTAGTCGAAGACGTTGAACGACAGCACCAAGGTCAGCAGCAAAGGGATAACCAGCAGGCTGAGGTACAAGGCCAGGGCCGGTGCCGACAGCCAGTAACCCTGGCGTCCCTGGCGAATGGCGACAAGCGTACTCATGCCGGCACCTCGTCGACACTCAGCACCCGCAGCAACGTTGCGTCCCAATCGAGGCCGACCGCCGTGCCTTCGGTCAGCGGTGCCGAACCGTCGTTGCGGCGCACCACACTGAGTTCGCCCAAGGTTGTCGAGACGCCGTACAGCCATTGGCTGCCGAGAAAGAAGCGACTGACGATGTTGCCTTGCAGACGGCCCTGACCTTTGTCCCGCAGATCGATTTTTTCCGGGCGCAGGCTCAGGGTCAGTTCACCGTCGCCACGGTTGCTCACCTGAACGACACCGGCGCTGTCACGCTCGCCCGGCAGCAGATTGGCCTTGCCGACGAAACCGGAAATGAACTCGGTGCGCGGGTGTTCGTAGAGGGTGTAGGGCGCGTCGATTTGGGTGATGCGCCCGGCCTGCATCACCACCACCCGGTCGCTGATGGACAGCGCTTCGGACTGGTCATGGGTGACCATCAGCGTGGTGATCCCGACTTCGCGCTGGATGCGGCGGATCTCGAATTGCATCTCTTCGCGCAGGTTGGCGTCGAGGTTGGACAGCGGCTCGTCGAGTAACAGCACCGGCGGCTCGATCACCAGGGCACGAGCGAGGGCAACACGTTGACGCTGGCCACCGGAAAGCTCTCGGGGGTAACGCTCGGCATGCTGATTGAGGCGCACCAGTTTCAGCACCCGGTCCACTCGCTGCTGCAACTCGGCACCGGGCACTTTGCGCATGCGCAGGCCGAAGGCGACGTTGTCTTTCACGGTCATGTGCGGGAACAGCGCGTAACTCTGGAACACCACGCCCAGACCGCGGCTGGCGGGTTTGGCGTGGGTGATGTCGCGACCGTCCAGCACAATGCGTCCGCTGCTGACTTCGACGAAGCCGGCGATCATTTGCAGGGTGGTGGTTTTGCCGCATCCGGAGGGGCCGAGCAGCGAGACGAACTCGCCTTTCTCGACCGAGAGGTTGGTAGCAACGACGGCGTCGATCTCGCCGTAACGTTTGCCGAGTCCTTCAAGTTGCACAAAAGCCATGACTGCGCTCCACCTGAGATTGTTATGCGTCGCCCGAAGGCGCGCTTTTTTGTATGGGCAGATACGAAAAGGTCTTGCTGGGTGCGTTGGCGCTCGACTTCAGTCGGCTGCCGCTGTTGTTCGAATCGCCCCTGTCTGGACGCAGAGTAGGACGAAGAATAGGATGGGCTCAATGGCCTATTTCACTGAAGCGATGACTATTTTCAGTTTCATTCGGTGAGTAAATTAATACTCGAGAAAACCCATGACAGATGCCATTGAGCGGAATGAAAGCAAAAGTGATGTCGGTGTTGGCGCAGTCTCCAGACTGTTTGCCGTGCTGCGCAGTCTGGGTGACACCGTCGAGGGCGGAGAGCGGGTGACGCAACTGGCCCAGCGCATCGGGTTATCGCAACCGACCACGCACCGATTGCTGCGCAGCCTGATGGATGAGGGCATGGTCGAGCAGGATGCGCGCAGCAAGCGCTATCGCTTGAGTCTGGAGTTTTTTGCGCTGGCGGCCCGCGCCGGGAATACCGGAAACCTGCGCGAACTGGTGCGTCCGGCGCTGCTGCGGCTGTCGGCGTCGTTGGGGGATTCGTTGTTCTTGCTGGCGCGCAGTGGTTTTGATGCGATCTGCCTGGACCGCAGTGAAGGTCCGTTTCCGATCCGCACCTTTACCGGTGACATTGGTGGGCGGGTGGCGCTGGGTGTGGGGCAGGGTAGCCTGGCGATTCTTGCGTTTTTGCCGGAAGAAGAGCGCGACACGGTGATTCACTACAACTTGCCGAGGCTCAAGGATTTCCACCTGTACGACGAGGTGTTCCTACGCTCGGAAGTCGAGAACGTGCGCAAGCTGGGTTATGCCGGGCGCAACACCGGCGTGTTGCAGGGCATGGCCGGGGTGGCGGTGCCGATTCTGGATCGTGAAGGGCGGGCCGTGGCGGCACTGAGTGTGGCCACCGTGAGTGATCGGCTGGGGCCGGATCGCTTGCCGACGGTGGTGGAAATGCTCAAGCGCGAAGCGGCGCTGATCGGGCCGCGGATCAATCCGTTCGACCCGTTGCTGCGCCGGCCTTCGCAAGTGTTTGGGCAGGGTTGAACACAATCTTCAAACCGTCACAGATCCAATGTGGGAGCGGGCTTGCTCGCGAATGCGGTTGATCAGTCAATATTAATGTCGACTGTCACACCGCATTCGCGAGCAAGCCCGCTCCCACAGGGGATTGGAGGTGCGGTCAGAACTGCGCGGTTTGCTTGAGCATCTGCGCCGCCGGCGTATCGCTCGGGCTGACCATCGCGTAGTTGTACCCGCCCCCTGACCAGTACTCGGCCTGCAACTCGCCATCGCTGCGACTGCCCCTCGGTAACAGGTAGTTTTTCGGTCCTGGTGGGCGGACGTAGAAGCTGACTTTATGGCCGCTTTGATCCTCGTAAACCACCATCGCCGCCGGCCCTTGCTCGGTGCTCAGCAAGCGTCCGCTGACCGGTTTGAAACCGGCGCCCGAGAGGTCAGGCAAGCGATTGGCCTGAGTGAAATAGCGGTCGAGCCAACCCTGCATGTCACCGTCATCGCTGACTTTGTAATCGGCCGGCAAGATGCCTTGCTGGGCAATCAGGCGATAGGCCTGCAGGGCATCGGTCATCGGCAGTTGGGCACTGACGAGCGTCATCTCCCGGGCTTGCCAACCGCTGAACCCGCCGACGCTGACCGCGATCAGCAACACGGCAGCGCTGGCCAGGTGACGGCGAGATTGTCGTTTGAGGCGTTGGCGAATCAGCGCCGGGTCGAGGTCCGGATTGGCCGGTTGCTGCAGGGCACCGCTCAATGCCGCGCGCAATTGCTGGGCGTCCTGCTGCCAGGCACGCACTTGTGCAGCCACTTCCGAGTTGCTGGCCAGAAAAGTGTCCACCAGACGTCGGTCGGTATCGCTGAGTTGCTGGTCGACATAGGCGTGCAGGTCACGCTCGCTTGGGGGCAGGCTGATCATTTGAGTCTCCGCAGAGAAGGGCGGGTGATTTCGCCGTCGCTCAACTGGCGCAAGGCTTGGCGGGCACGGGACAGGCGGGACATCACGGTGCCGGTGGGGACGTCGAGAATCTCGGCGACCTCTTTGTAACTCAAGCCTTCGACCGAGACCCAGAGCAGCAGGGCACGTTGTTCAGTGCTGAGTTGATCGAAGGCTTTCAGGGTCGATTGGGCGATCACGGTGCGTTCCACCGACGGCTGTGAATCGTCACGACCGGTAAAGAATTCGAGCATCCGCGCATAACGCCGGGAGCGCCGGTGAGCATCGAGAAACTGTCGATACAGAATCGAAAACAGCCAGGCGCGCAAGTCGCCCTCGGGGCGTTTGTCGCCCCAACTCGACAGCGCGCGCTCAAGGCAAGACTGCACCAGGTCGTCGGCGCTGCTGGGATTGCGCGTCAACGACACGGCAAACCGGCGCAATCTGGGAATGATTTCTCGCAGTTGTTCGTCGATATCGTTCATGAAGTTCTGGCTAGTCACTACGCTTGAGTGTCTAGGAAGACGCCCGGCAGTCGAGGTTATTCCACGCCTGAAAAAATAAATACCGGGCGAGGGAATAAACCAGCGCGGGGTGCGTCTGCTTGATCCTTCTCACTTGTGGCCGATGGCCCTGGAGTCTTTCATGGTAGATCGCTCATCACCGCCAACCCGGCCACCCTTGAGTGCCGCGAGCCTGACATTACGTCTGGCCGGTATTGCTGTGGTGGTTGCCGTCCTGGCCGGGGCTTTTGCCTACGTCAACGGCACCTTCGACCCACAGCGCCTGACGCCGAAAAAGCTGATCAATGTGCTGGAGACCAACAACGGCGTGCACCCGGGCTTCCGGCGTAACCACTCCAAAGGCGTGTGCGTGATCGGACATTTCGAGAGCAGTGGTGAGGCGCGCAGCTATTCCAGCGCTCAGGTGTTCAATGTTGCGCGGACCCCGGTGGTCGGGCGTTTCGCATTGCCGGCCGGTAATCCTTATGCGCCGGACAATAGCGTGCCGATCCGCAGCCTGGCCTTGCGATTCAACCAGGCCAACGGCCAGCAGTGGCGCACCGGGATGAACAGCATGCCGGTGTTCCCGGTGGGTACGCCCGAAGCGTTCTATCAATTGCAACAAGCCCAGTCACCGGATCCGGCCACCGGCAAACCGAACCCGGCTGCCGTGCCAGCGTTCTTCGGCTCGCATCCGGAAGCTGCACCGTTCCTGGCCTGGATCAAAACCGCCAAGCCGTCGGCCAGTTACGTGACGGAAACCTATAACAGCGTCAATGCGTTTTACCTGGTGAACGCGGCCGGGCAACGGCAAGCGGTGCGTTGGAGCATGGTGCCCGTCGCTCAGGATGCCGCGGGTGCTACGGCGCCTGAGGGGGGTGAATTCCTGGAGAAAGACCTGGTACAGCGCATTTCCGCAGGGCCGCTGCGTTGGCAGTTGAACATCACGCTGGCCAACCCTGGAGATCCGGTCAACGACGCCAGCAAGGCCTGGCCAGAGGGTCGCAAAGTGTTGAACGCCGGCACGTTGGTGCTCGAAAGCACCCAGCCACAACTCAATGGCGAATGCCGGGACATCAACTACGACCCGCTGGTACTGCCCGCCGGCATAGAAGGTTCCGACGACCCTTTGCTCGCCGCTCGTTCAGCGGGGTACGCCACTTCCTACCTGCGTCGTACCAGCGAAGTCAGCCAGTTGCCCGCTGCTAATAAACAGGAGTCTCGTCAATGAGCGCTCAACCGAACCACTTCGCGCCTTTAGCGCGATTGCTGCACTGGCTGATGGCGCTGATGATCATTGCCATGCTGTTTATCGGCGCGGGCATGGCCGCTTCGGTGTCCGAGCGTCATGAGTGGCTGATTCATCTGCACAAACCCTTGGGCGTCGCGATTCTGCTGCTGGTGATCGTGCGCCTGGCCGTGCGCTTTTCCACGCAACAGCCACCGCTGCCGGCGGATCTGCCGGGTTGGCAAGCGCTGGCGGCCAAGGCTTCGCATGTGTTGCTGTACGCCTTGATGCTGATTCTGCCGCTGCTGGGCTGGGCGATGATTTCGGCGGCGGGGGATCCGGTGATGCTCAGCAGCTCGCTGCAGTTGCCGTCGATCGTACCGGCGAATGCGCAGGTGTTTGCGTTCCTGCGCAAGGCTCACGGGTATCTGGCGTATTTGTTGTTCTTGACGGTGCTGCTGCATTTGGCGGCGGCGTTGTTTCACGGCTGGGTGCGCCGCGATGACGTGCTGGACAGCATGTTGCGGGGCAAGGATCGCGGCTAAAAGATCGCAGCCTGCGGCAGCTCCTACAAAGATTCGTGCGGTTCACACGGTCGGCGTAGGAGCTGGCGAAGCCTGCGATCTTTTGATTCTGCGTATTCAGCGCAAGGTGTTGACCATATCCGCAACGGTGGTCAGCACATCCTTGCCCAACTGCTTCGAACGCTTGCCGGACCAGCCGGTCAGCGCATTCGGCGCATCGTTGTTGTCCTTGAAGGGCATTTCCAGGGTCAGCGACAGGCAGTCGAATTTCTCGCCGACGCTGTTGCACGCCAGGGTCATGTTGGCTTTGCCCGGCTCGTCGCGGGTGTAGCCGTGCTTGGTCTGGAAGTCCTTGGTCAGGTGCTTCAGATGACTGCGGAAATGCTCTTCGAGTTTTTCGATCCGTGGCGTGTACCCCGGATTGCCTTCGCAACCGGCGGTGAACACGTAGGGGATTTCTTCATCGCCATGGATGTCGAGGAACAGGTCGACGCCGTACTTTTCCATCTGCTGCTGAACGAACAGCACTTCCGGGCTGATTTCCTGGCTGGCGCTCTGCCAGGCGCGATTCAGGTCCTGGCCCATGGCGTTGGTGCGCAGGTGACCGTGAAAAGCGCCGTCCGGGTTCATGTTCGGCACCAAGTACAAATCGGCGCTTGTCAGCAGTTTGTTCAATACCGGATCGTCGTGTTTTTCGAGACGTTCGATCACACCTTCCATGAACCACTCGGCCATGTGTTCGCCGGGGTGTTGCTGGGCAATGATCCAGACCTTGCGCTGACCTTCGGCGCCAGTGCCTTTACGCAGCAGCTGGATGTCTCGACCTTCGACGCTCTTGCCGGTGGCCAGCAGTTCGGTGCCGGCCTTGGTCAGCGCTTGCTCGATCAACCAGTCATGGCGACCGCGGCTGTAGGGTTCGAAGTAAGCAAACCAGGCGTGGGTGGCGGTGGCTTCGAGGCTGAAGCGCAGGCAGTCACCTTCGAAAATGGTCGGCACCCGGAACCAGTTGACGTGGTCGTAGGACGCCACCGCCTGATAACCATCCCAGGCTTTGTTGTAGGAGGACTTGCTGGCATTGTTCAGACGAAACCAGTGTTCCTGACCGACATGCAGACCGCTGGCCTTGAAGTGGAACCATTGAAAGTGCTGGCTGCGGGTGTCTGGCTTGATGGCCAGCAGGGCTTGCAACGGATTGCTGATGTCCAGCACTTCGATGTTGCCACTGTCGAAGTCGGCACTGATGTCGAAAGAGGATTTAGCCACGGCCATAGTCGATTCCTGAATATGATTTTTATGGCTGCTACTTTACACGCTGGGAAGGGAAAAACCGGGGGAAATTCTGGGCTGAAGCGGGGGGCGTCCTCCTTGACGCCGACGCAGCTTAGAGACTGTGCGATTGATTCTCAAGCGCTATTTTTTATTAGTTTGGGCCAATGATGCCGGGCTTCTCTTGCCAACGGATATTCTTTTGATATCATCCGCGCCATTCGAATTTGCAGCACCTAAAGACTTCATTAGCCTGAAGGTAAAGCCAGAATAACTGGCAAAAAAAAGACCCGGCAAAAAGCCGGGTCAAAAACCGTGATTAGCCTGATGAGGAGATAGTCCAGGAGACCGACCTAAGGTCACTTGGACAATCGACTGATCTCGCGACCAGCTGCATGCAATAATAATCATTCTCGTTTGCAAGTCAAATGCTTTTATCTGCGCGATTGGAAAAATCTTTCCTGTCCTCCTCGCAAGCACCCGTGTCTCACCCGTTCTGATCGCCCTCCAGGGATCGATCTACCATCGCCCTGGCCATGTCGATCATGTGCACCGCCGAAAACGCCAGGTCCCGACTTGCGCCCTGCAAATTGCTGGCTGACTCGTACGCGATGGCGGCGGCACAACGTAGCAAATCCGTGGCATGGACCAGAGCCTCTTCGCAGCTGATGTTGCGGTTTACGTCAAAGAAACGTTCTTCGACCACTTCCTCTGAAACAGCTGGTTTCAAGTAATAGTCCAGCGCTCGTTGCGCGGCGGCAGAGCCTTTTGGCGAGGTGAGGGAAGTGTCGATTTGCATGTCAGGCAGGTCGTTGCAGGGGATGGACATGGCGATGGCAAGCTCCGTGATAGATTCAGATCCGTGAACCAATCCTAGTACGTACTGTATTTATGACGAGAGATTAAATACTACAATTTGTGTTTTGATGGCCGGAGGCGCCCACGTATCGTGCCGCACATGGATAAATGGATTGAATTGGTCAAGGCCAAGATGAGTGAACTCAAAGTCACTCAAGAAGAACTCGCAGATCGCCTCGGGATGTCCCAGGGCGGCGTCGGCCACTGGCTGAACAAACGCCGCGACCCCGGCGTCGTCAACATGAACCGTGTGTTGAAGGCGCTGGGCATGGACTTTCTCGAAGTGGTGCTGGTGATCCGCGAACCACTCATCCTGGAAGAGGAGGAGATGCCTCTGGCGCTGAAGTACAACCCGTACTTCCGCTACCCGGTCAGTGACTGGAAGGAGCCGGCGCAGCTGCGCGATGGTGAGCTGACGGTGTATCGCAAGGAGGAACGCTTCGAGCTGACCGACTACCACGCCCAGGGCCCGGCCTTCTGGCTGAGTGTGGTGGGCGATGCGATGACCGCGCCCACGGGTATCAGCATTGCCGAAGGCATGATGATCCTGGTGGACCCGGCCATCGTGCCGGAACCCGGAAAACTGGTGATCGCCCAGTGGCCGGACAGCGCCGAGGCGACCTTTCGCAAGCTGATCGAAGAGGGCGGGCAGCGTTACCTGGTCCCGCTCAATCCGACCTATCCGAAAGCCCTTTACACCGAAGAGTGCCGAATTATCGGCGTGGTGGTTCAGGCGACAGCCAGGTTCTAATCAGATCGGTCCTCGCAAGACGTAGGACCGATCTTCATTTCATGCTTCTTCAAACTCGACCAACGCACTGCCTTCACTGACCATCTCGCCTTCCTGGCAATACAGCGCCTTGATCACCCCAGCGTGTGGCGCACGAATGCTGTGCTCCATTTTCATCGCCTCCAGCACCACCAGTTGCGCCCCGGCTTCGACCGTTTGCCCGGCTTCCACCAGTACCCGCACGATGCTGCCATTCATGGGCGCGGTCAGCCCGCCATGATGGCTGTGGCTGGCTTCGACGGCACTGATCGGGTCGTAGGACTCGATGCGGCGCAATTCACCTTTCCATTGCAGATACAGAACGTCGCCACGGCGGATTGCCCGATGTTGGCGGCGCAGGCCGTTGTGCTCGATTAGCAGTTGCTCGCCCTTGAGTTGAGCGGTGTGGGCATCAGCGTCGCCCAACGTCAGCGCGCGATCCTGGCCTTCACAACTCAAGTGCAGGGTGATTTCTGTCGGCAGTCCGGCACGGAAACCATTGCTGTTGGCCCAAGGCGAAACCGGGTCATCGGCTCGTGGAGAACTCGGCTGGCTTTGGGCAAACGCCTGGGCGGCGGCTTGCCAGAATTCGTCACTGAGGTCCGAGGCGACTGGCAGCAGTTCTTCCTGATAACGCGGAATGAACCCGGTATCCAGTTCGGCCGCAGCAAACGCCGGATGGCCGACTATTCGGCGCAGGAAGTTGATGTTGGTCTTGAGCCCGCCAATGGCAAACTCATCGAGCATGCTCAGCAGCCGCAGTCGCGCCTGTTCACGATCCTCGCCCCAGGCAATCAGTTTGCCGAGCATCGGGTCGTAGAATGGAGAGATCTCGTCGCCTTCTTCGACGCCACTGTCCACCCGCCGTCCCGGACCTTGCGCGGATTCACGATACAGTTCCAGTCGACCGGTAGCCGGCAGGAAATCATTGCCCGGGTCTTCGGCATACAACCGCACTTCGATGGCATGGCCGATCAGCGGAACCTCGGCTTGAGTCATCGGCAGCGCTTCGCCGCGGGCCACACGAATCTGCCAGGCCACCAAATCGAGGCCGGTGATGGCTTCGGTGACCGGGTGTTCGACTTGCAGGCGCGTGTTCATCTCCATAAAGAAGAACTCACCGCGAGAATCCAGCAGAAACTCCACGGTGCCGGCGCCGACATAGCCGATGGCCTGTGCCGATCGCACGGCGGCCTCACCCATGGCGCGACGCAGTTCCGGGCTCAAGCCTGGAGCGGGTGCTTCTTCAACGACTTTTTGGTGCCGACGCTGAATCGAGCAGTCACGTTCGTTGAGGTACAGGCAGTTGCCGTGCTGATCGGCAAAGACCTGGATTTCCACGTGGCGCGGTTTGAGCAGGTACTTCTCCACCAGCATCCGCGAATCGCCGAACGAGGATTTCGCTTCACGCTGGGCCGAGGCCAGGGCTTCGGCCAATTGACTGACGTCCTCGACGACTTTCATGCCTTTGCCGCCACCGCCCGCGGTGGCCTTGAGCAGCACTGGATAACCGATGCGTTCGCAGGCGTCGCGGAAGGTGTCGAGGTCCTGGGCTTCACCGTGATAGCCAGGCACCAGCGGCACGCCGGCGGTTTCCATCAAGGCTTTGGCGGCAGATTTGCTGCCCATCGCGTCGATGGCCGAGGCGGGCGGGCCGAGGAAAATCAGGCCAGCTTGTTCAATCGCGCGGGCGAACCCGGCGTTCTCGGAAAGAAAGCCATAACCCGGATGAATCGCCTGAGCGCCGCTGGCCTTGGCGGCGGCGATCAGTTTGTCGATTTGCAGGTAACTGTCGGCGGCCTTGCTGCCGCCGAGGTCGACGCGGATATCCGCTTCGCGGCTGTGTCGGGCTTCACGGTCAGTGGCGCTGTGAACGGCCACGGTGGTCAGGCCCAGGGCTTTGGCGGTGCGCATCACCCGGCAAGCGATTTCGCCGCGGTTGGCCACCAGCAGGGTGGTGAGAACAGGTGCGCTCATCAACGCGGCTCCTTGGTGGTGGTTTCGGCTTGCCAGCTCGGCGGACGTTTTTGCAGAAAGGCCCGCAAGCCTTCCTGACCTTCGGGGCTGACGCGAATTCGGGCGATGGCATTTTCGGTGTAGCGGCGTAGTGCCGGGGTCAGCGCGCCGTGGCCGACTTCGCGCAGCAAGTCCTTGCTGGAGCGCATGGCGGCCGGGCTGTTGAGCAACAGGTTGTCGATCCACTGCTCGACTTTCTGTTCCAGCTCAGCGATCGGATAACTCTCCGATAACAAGCCGATTTCTCGCGCTCGTTGTCCGCCGAAACGCTCGGCAGTCAGCGCATAGCGACGTGCCGCGCGTTCGCCGATGGCTTGCACCACGAACGGACTGATCACCGCCGGGGCCAGGCCGATGCGCACTTCCGACAGGCAGAACTGCGCGTCATCGGCGCCGATGGCCATGTCGCAGCAACTAATCAGGCCCAGCGCGCCACCGAATGCAGCGCCTTGCACCACTGCCAGCGTCGGGACCTTCAGCTTGGCGAGGTTGTACATCAACTCCGCCAGTTCCCGGGCGTCGTCGAGGTTGGTGTGGTAATCGAGTTCGGCCGATTGCTGCATCCAGGCCAGGTCCGCGCCGGCACTGAAATGCTTGCCGCGTCCACGCACTAACAGGAAACGCAGACTGGCATCGCTCGACACTTTGTCCAGCGCGAGGATCAGTTCGCGGATCATTTCGGCGTTGAACGCGTTGTTCTTTTCTTCACGGCTGAGCCACAGGGTGGCAAAACCACGCGGGTCGGTCAGCAGTTCGAGGGTGTTGAAGTCGCTCATGATTTTCTCCCGATCACATCCGGAACACGCCGAAGCGGCTCTGTTCGACAGGCGCATTCAGCGACGCCGACAAGGCCAGGGCCAATACATCGCGGGTTTGCGCCGGGTCGATGACACCGTCGTCCCACAATCGGGCGCTGGAGTAGTAGGGGTGACCCTGTTCTTCATACTGGTCGAGGATCGGTTGCTTGATCTCGGCTTCCTGCTCGGCGCTGAAACTTTGGCCACTGCGCTCGGCCTGCTCGCGTTTCACCTGCACCAAAACCCCCGCAGCCTGCTCGGCGCCCATCACGCCGATGCGTGCGTTCGGCCACATCCACAGGAAACGTGGATCGTAAGCCCGGCCACACATGCCGTAGTTACCGGCACCGAAACTGCCGCCGATGATCACGGTGAACTTCGGCACCTTGGCGCACGCCACGGCGGTCACCAGTTTCGCGCCATGCTTGGCGATGCCGCCGGCCTCGTATTTCTGGCCGACCATGAAACCGGTGATGTTTTGCAGGAACAGCAGCGGAATGCCGCGCTGACAAGCCAGTTCGATGAAGTGCGCGCCTTTCTGCGCGGCTTCGGCGAACAGAATGCCGTTGTTGGCGAGGATCGCGATCGGGTAACCGTGCAAGTGGGCAAAGCCGCACACCAGGGTCGTCCCGAACAGTGCTTTGAATTCGTCGAACACCGAACCGTCCACCAACCGCGCAATCACTTCACGCACATCGAATGGTTGCTTGGCATCCGCCGAGACCACGCCGTAGAGCTCGTCGCTGTTGTAGAGCGGGGCGATGGGTGTGCGCTGTTGCAGTTCACCGAGTTTGCGCCAGTTGAGGTTGGCGATGCTGCGTCGCGCAATGGCCAGGGCGTGTTCATCGCTCTCGGCATAATGGTCGGCCACCCCGGAAATCTTGCAGTGCACATCGGCCCCGCCGAGGTCTTCGGCGCTGACCACTTCACCGGTCGCGGCTTTTACCAGTGGCGGGCCGGCGAGGAAAATGGTTGCCTGTTCGCGCACCATGATCGCCTCATCGGCCATGGCCGGCACGTACGCGCCACCGGCGGTGCAGGAGCCCATGACCACCGCAATTTGCGGGATGCCCATGGCGCTCATGTTGGCTTGGTTGAAGAAGATCCGTCCGAAGTGCTCACGGTCCGGGAACACTTCATCCTGACGTGGCAGGTTGGCGCCGCCAGAGTCCACCAGGTAAATGCACGGCAAGCGGTTCTGCTGGGCGATGGTTTGGGCGCGCAGGTGTTTTTTCACGGTCAGCGGGTAATACGAGCCACCTTTTACGGTGGCGTCGTTGGCGACGATCATGCATTCGACGCCTTCCACACGGCCGATCCCGGCAATCACGCCAGCGGCCGGAACGTCTTCGCCATACACCTCGTAGGCCGCCAATTGGCTGATCTCGAGAAACGGTGAACCCGGATCGAGCAGACGATTGATCCGTTCACGCGGCAGCAGTTTGCCCCGCGAGGTGTGGCGCTCTTGCGCCTTCGGGCCGCCACCTTGCTGCACTTTAGCGAGCAGGGTGTGCAGGGCGTCGACCTGTTTGAGCATCGCCGCGCTGTTGGCCGCGAACTCCGCCGAACGAGGGTTGAGCTGGGTATGCAGGATAGCCATGGACAGCTCCGTTTAGCGGGTTTCGTTGAACAGTTCGCGACCGATCAGCATGCGACGGATCTCACTGGTGCCGGCGCCGATTTCGTACAGCTTGGCGTCACGCAGCAGACGACCGGCCGGGAATTCGTTGATGTAGCCATTGCCACCGAGAATCTGGATCGCATCGAGGGCCATTCGGGTCGCGCATTCGGCGCTGTATAGGATGACTCCGGCGGCGTCCTTGCGAGCGGTTTCGCCACGCTCGCACGCCTGGGCCACCGCATAGAGGTAGGCACGGCTGGCATTGAGTTGGGTGTACATGTCGGCGACCTTGCCCTGGATCAGCTGGAATTCGCCGATGCTTTGGCCGAACTGCTTGCGGTCGTGGATGTACGGCACGATCAAGTCCATGCAGGCTTGCATGATCCCGGTCGGGCCGCCGGACAGGACAACGCGTTCGTAATCGAGGCCGCTCATCAGCACCTTCACGCCGCCGTTGAGCACGCCGAGGATGTTTTCTTCCGGCACTTCCACGTCATCGAAGAACAGCTCGCAGGTGTTGGAACCGCGCATGCCGAGCTTGTCGAATTTGTTGCTGCGGCTGAAGCCTTTGGAATCACGCTCTACGATGAACGCGGTGATGCCGTGGGGGCCTTTTTCCAGGTCGGTCTTGGCGTAGATCACGTAGGTGTTGGCGTCCGGGCCGTTGGTGATCCAGGTCTTGCTGCCGTTCAGGACGTAGTGATCGCCGCGTTTGTCGGCGCGCAGTTTCATCGACACCACGTCAGAACCGGCATTCGGTTCGCTCATGGCCAGGGCGCCGATGTGTTCGCCGCTGATCAGCTTCGGCAGGTATTTGGTTTTCTGTTCGTGATTGCCGTTGCGGTTGATCTGGTTGACGCAGAGGTTGGAGTGCGCGCCGTAGGACAGTGCGACCGAGGCCGAACCCCGGCTGATTTCTTCCATGATCACCACGTGGGCCAGGTAACCCAGGCCAGCGCCGCCGTACTCTTCCGGTACGGTCACGCCCAGCAGGCCCATGTCGCCGAATTTACGCCACAGGTCGGCGGGGAACAGGTTGTCGATGTCGATCTGAGCAGCGCGTGGTGCGATCTCTTTGGCGACGAAGGACTGAACCTGATCGCGCAGCATGTCGATGGTTTCACCGAGGGCAAAGTTCAGGGATGGGTAGCTCATGGGTCACCTTTTGGCTTTTTTGTAGGGTAGGGAGGGCCGTGATGTGGTTCTCACCTTTACGTTAACGTAAGCCTGTGACGAATGGCTGTCAATCACCCTTTACGTTAACGTCAACTTGAGCGAGAGTAGAGCCAGTTCTGAATGATCGGGGCTAGCCATATGCCTCGTTCCAACAACCCACTAATAAAGACAATAGGGGTCGTCATGGATCAACCCAGTGCAAGCCCGCAGCGCAGCTATACCCGCGGTTCCCAGGACAAAGCCTTGCTGGCGATGACCATCGGCCAGGCATTCGATAACACCGTCGCGCAGTACCCGACCGGGGAGGCGCTGGTCGTGCGCCATCAACAGTTGCGTTACACCTGGCAGCAACTGGCCGAAACCGTGGATCTGCATGCCAAAGCGCTGTTGGCGTTGGGTTTGCAGACCGGTGATCGTCTGGGTATCTGGGCACCGAACTGCGCCCAATGGTGTATCAGCCAGTTCGCCAGCGCGAAAATTGGCGTGATTCTGGTCAACATCAACCCCGCCTACCGCAGCTCCGAACTTGAATACGTGTTGAAGCAATCCGGTTGCCAATGGCTGGTCTGCGCTGGCGCCTTCAAGTCCTCCGACTATCACGGAATGCTGCAAAGCCTCGTTCCCGAGCTGGCTGAGCAATCCATCGGAAAGTTGCAGAGCGAACGACTGCCGGAGCTGCGCGGTGTCATCAGCCTTGATCCTCAGCCGCCATCGGGCTTCCTGCCGTGGTCGCAATTGACCGATCTCGCGGGGAGCGTGTCGGCAGAGCAGTTGAGCGAACGTCAGCACAGCCTGCATTTCGACCAGGCGGTAAATATCCAGTACACCTCCGGCACCACCGGTTTCCCGAAAGGTGCGACCCTCAGTCACTACAATATTCTGAACAACGGTTACATGGTCGGCGAAAGCCTCGGCCTGACCGCGAGTGATCGTCTGGTCATCCCTGTGCCGCTTTATCACTGCTTCGGCATGGTCATGGGCAACCTCGGCTGCATGACCCACGGCAGCACCATGATTTACCCCAACGATGCCTTCGATCCGCTGCTGACGTTGACCACTGTCGCTGAGGAAAAGGCCACCGCGCTCTATGGTGTGCCCACCATGTTCATCGCCATGCTCGATCAACCCAAGCGCGCTGAATTTGATCTGTCGAGCCTGCGCACCGGGATCATGGCCGGGGCGACTTGTCCGATCGAAGTGATGCGTCGGGTCATCAGTGAAATGCACATGAGCGAAGTGCAGATTGCCTACGGGATGACGGAAACAAGTCCGGTGTCGTTGCAGACCGGTCCGTCAGACGAACTGGAATTGCGCGTCACCACCGTCGGCCGAACTCAGCCGCAACTGGAAAGCAAAATCATCGACGAGGCGGGCAACCTCGTGCCGCGCGGCACTATCGGTGAGCTGTGCACCCGCGGCTACAGCGTGATGCTCGGTTACTGGAACAACCCGCAATGCACCGCGGAAGCCATCGACCAGGCCGGCTGGATGCACACCGGTGATCTGGCGAGCATGAACGATGAAGGCTACGTATGCATTGCCGGACGTAACAAGGACATGATCATCCGCGGCGGTGAGAATATTTACCCGCGGGAGCTGGAAGAGTTCTTCTTTACCCATCCGGCAGTCGCGGATGTGCAAGTGATCGGGATTCCGTGTTCGCGTTATGGCGAAGAGATTGTCGCGTGGATCAAATTCCATCCGGGCCACAGCGCTACCGAGCAGGAGCTGCAAGCGTGGTGCAAGGAGCGCATCGCGCACTTCAAGACACCGCGTTACTTTAAGTTCGTCGATGAGTTTCCGATGACCGTGACCGGGAAAATTCAGAAGTTTCGGATGCGTGAGATCAGTATCGAGGAGTTGAAGACCAATAACATCTGACGAAAATCCCATGTGGGAGCGAGCTCGCTCCCACATGGGGTGGCGCTGCAAATTACAAACGCCAGAAAGCACAAAGGGGAGCCGAAGCTCCCCTTTAATTTTGTCGTTGCGCGTGCTCTTTTTTTATTATTGAGGGGCGGTCTGTTGTTGTTTTTTGAAACCGTGACCCTTTACCGCTGTTTTTGTCGATCCCCATCCGGGATCAAGAGCAAACGTATTTTTTTGAGCGCTGATCTACTTTTTCGCTAAGCGATCCAACCAGTTCGGGAGCTACCTGAAGGTAGTTTTATTGTTCTCTGCCCGGTTGCGGGTTACTCCGAAAAGCACCCTGAAAAGCACATCCTCTCCAAAAAAATCTGTTAGCTGCGTCTCTGCCGTGTTGTTTTTGTTATGTCAGAGTCGTTACGTCTTATTTTTATTAGGTTTGCCGCTTTTTTTGTTCTTGTTATGCAATAGAGATAGCAGAAGGCGTGCCAACTTTTAAAAAGCCTTTAAAATCAACGTCTTAAATTTTTGTCGGGTTTTTCGTTCAGTCAAAACCCGACAATTTGTTTCCGTGTTACTCGCTTGTGCCCCACGTTTCAGACGCAGCGGTAACACCCGGACACATCCGCGCACTCACTGTGCACTACGAGCCTTGGCCACGCGCGAACCGGTCGGTCGCCCCAGCACCGTGCAAATCTGTTGACCGGCCAGAATCAAGGCGTCCAGGTCGATACCGGTTTCGATACCCAGGCCGTTGAGCAGGTAAACCACGTCTTCGGTGGCGACGTTACCGCTGGCGCCCTTGGCGTACGGGCAGCCGCCGAGGCCGGCGATGGAGCTGTCGAACACCGAGATGCCTTCCAGCAGACTGGCGTAGATGTTGGCCATGGCCTGGCCATAGGTGTCGTGGAAGTGCCCGGCCAGTTTTTCACGGGGTACATCGGCCGAGACCACGTCGAACATTTTGCGGGTCGCGCCAGCGGTGCCGGTGCCGATGGTGTCGCCCAGGGAAACTTCATAGCAGCCCATCGCGTAGAGCTCGCGAGCGACTCGAGCGACTTGCTCGGGCGCGACGTTACCTTCGTAAGGGCAGCCCAGCACACAGGACACGTAACCGCGCACGCTGACACCGTGTTGCCTGGCGGCGTCCATGATCGGCACGAAGCGCTCCAGGCTTTCGCTGATCGAGCAATTGATGTTGCGCTGGGAAAACGATTCCGACGCGGCGGCGAACACCGCCACTTCCTTGACCCCGGCTGCAATGGCGTCTTCAAACCCGCGCAGGTTCGGTGCAAGTGCACCATAGGTCACGCCCGGTTTACGCTGGATTTGTGCGAAGACGTCGGCGGAACCGGCCATTTGCGGTACCCATTTAGGCGAAACGAAACTGCCGACTTCTATATAGCCAAGACCGGCGGCGGTCAGCGCATCGACCAGTTGCACCTTGTCCGCAACGCTGATGGGTTGGGCTTCGTTTTGCAGACCGTCGCGCGGGCCGACTTCGACCAGGCGTACGTGGGCGGGAAGGGACATAAGCAATTCACCTGTGGGTTAAGGACTACTGAACGGTCTGCTGGCTTTTGATGGTCTGCTCCAGCGCCTGGGTGCAACGCTCCTGTGCGGTGTCCAGTTCCAGTTTCATCTGTTCGATGTCGAGCATTTGCTGCTCGAGCTGTTCACGACGTTCGGCGATTTTGGTCAGCATGGTTTGCAGCTGTTTCTGATTGCCGCCGGTGGGGTCGTAGAGTTCGATCAACTCGCGGCATTCGGCCAGGGAGAAACCAATGCGCTTGCCCCGCAGGATCAGCTTCAGGCTGACCTTGTCACGGGGCGAGTAGATGCGCTCCTGACCGCGTCGCTCGGGGCTGAGCAGGCCTTGCTCTTCATAAAAGCGAATAGCCCGCGTGGTGATGTCGAGCTCGCGGGCGAGGTCGGAAATGCTATAGGTCTGGCTGCTCATGGAAGCGCTCGAAAAAGGTCATAGCGCTAAGCTAAAGGCAGGTTGACGTTTACGTCAAGGGGCGCTGATCTTCGGTGTTCATACGGGCCTCTTCGCGAGCAAGCCCGCTCCCACATTGGTCGTGCGAACACTGGAGATCAAATGTGGGAGCGGGCTTGCTCGCGAAGAACGATAACTCGGTAAAAAGCCCTACACCTTATCGAGCTTCTTCTCATGTGCCGTCACTTGCTGGCATAACTCGATCATCTGCTCGCGCATCCAGCGGTTGGCAGGGTCCTGGTCAGTGCTTTCGTGCCAGTAGAGGTGGGTTTCTACCGGCGGCACATCGTTGACCGGCAGGTTCACCGAGTACAGGTCATGGCGACGGGCGAAGCGTTCCGGCACGGTCATGACCATGTCGGTCTGCTGCAACACCTGAGATGCCATCAAGTAATGCTGGGATCGCAGGGCGATCTTGCGCTGGATACCCATTTTGCCCAGGGCCAGGTCGACATGGCCCAGACCGCTACGGCGGCTGGAGATATGGATGTGGGTCAGCGACAGGTAATCATCGAGGGTGAACTTCTCTTTACCCGCCAGCGGATGGCCCTTGCGCATGGCGCACACGTAACGGTCTTCCATCAACTTGACGTGGCGCACTTGCGGGTCAGTGTTTAGCGGCGCGTCGACAGCGAAATCGAGGCGCCCGGCCGCCAGTTCCTTGGTGGTTTCGCGGCGCTTGGACAGAAAGCTTTCGATGATCACCGTCGGCGCCAGACGCCGCAGGCGCTGGAACAGTGCCGGTAGGATCACCGCTTCGGTGAGGTCGGTCATGCTGATGCGATACGTTTTGACCGCCTGCAACGGGTTGAAAATACGGCTTTCCTGCACCGACACCCGCAGCAGGGAGAGGGCGTTGCGCACCGGCCCGATAATGTTCTGCGCCATGGGTGTCGGGACCATGCCCTGAGCGGTACGCACGAACAATGGATCATTGAAGGTCTCGCGCAGACGGGCCAGAGCGTTCGAGACCGCCGGTTGAGTAATGCCGACAATCTGCCCGGCACGGGTCAGGTTGGCTTCGGTGTAGATCGCGTCGAAGACGATGAAAAGGTTGAGGTCGACCTTGCTCAGATTCATTGCGCTGCACTCTTATTGTTGGGCTCTCGATCAGCCGATCATATATCGGTGATGAATGTTAATACACGCCGAGAATAGGCTAGGTAAATTTTCGTAGCTGTTCTAGCATCGATTGCATGACCTGAACAACTCATCAAAACCCTCCATTAAAAGGTAGAGCTGCCCATGGATTTCGCTTATTCGCCCAAGGTGCAAGAACTGCGTGAGCGCGTGACCGCGTTCATGGACACCTACGTTTATCCCGCTGAAGCGGTGTTTGAGCGCCAGGTCGCCGAGGGCGATCGCTGGCAGCCGACCGCAATCATGGAGGAGCTCAAACTCAAGGCCAAGGCTGAAGGTTTGTGGAATTTGTTTCTGCCGGAGTCCGAACTCGGCGCCGGCCTGACCAACCTCGAATACGCGCCGTTGGCCGAAATCATGGGCCGCTCGCTGCTGGGCCCCGAGCCGTTCAACTGCTCCGCGCCAGACACCGGCAACATGGAAGTGCTGGTGCGTTACGCCAACGCAGAGCAGAAACAGCGCTGGCTCGAACCGCTGCTGCGCGGCGAGATCCGCTCGGCGTTCGCCATGACTGAACCGGACGTGGCCTCGTCCGACGCCACCAACATGGCCGCCCGCGCCGTGCGTGATGGTGACGAGTGGGTGATCAACGGCAAAAAATGGTGGACCTCAGGCGCTTGCGATCCACGCTGCAAGATTCTGATCTTCATGGGGCTGAGCGATCCTGACGCGCCGCGTCATGCCCAGCACTCGATGATTCTGGTGCCGGTGGATGCTCCGGGCGTGAAGATCGTTCGTCCGCTGCCAGTGTTCGGTTACGACGATGCACCTCACGGCCACGCCGAAGTGCTGTTCGAAAACGTCCGCGTGCCCTACGAAAACGTCCTGTTGGGCGAAGGACGCGGCTTCGAAATCGCTCAGGGTCGCCTTGGCCCGGGTCGGATTCACCACTGCATGCGTTCAATCGGCATGGCCGAACGTGCATTGGAACTGATGTGCAAACGGGCGGTAACCCGTACTGCGTTCGGTAAACCTTTGGCACGTCTGGGCGGCAACATCGACAAAATCGCCGACTCGCGGATGGAAATCGACATGGCACGCCTGCTGACGTTGAAAGCGGCGTACATGATGGACACCGTGGGCAACAAGATTGCGAAAAGCGAAATCGCTCAGATCAAGGTTGTCGCACCGAACGTGGCCTTGCGGGTGATTGACCGGGCGATCCAGATCCATGGCGGGGCAGGGGTGTCCAACGATTTCCCGCTGGCCTACATGTATGCGATGCAGCGCACCCTGCGCCTGGCGGATGGCCCGGACGAAGTGCACCGCGCGGCGATCGGCAAGTTCGAGATCGGCAAGTACGTGCCTAAAGAGATGATGCGCAGCAGCCACTGATAATGTGGGAGCGAGCTTGCTCGCTCCCACAGGTTCGGTTCGTCAGTCGACCATTGGCAAGCCGTAAAACGCTCGCGCACACGCCGTGCTGTGAGCGGCCAGATCTTCTTCGCTCTCCCCGCGATGCAACGCCACTTCCCGCAACACCTCGGTCAGATACGCCGGTTCGTTGCGACCATTCTTCGGCTTGGGTCGCAGACTGCGCGGCAATAGATACGGCGCATCGCTTTCCAGCATTAGCCGTCCCCGCTTGATCTCTTTCACCAGCGGATGCAGGTGCGTGCCCCGGCGCTCGTCGCAGATCCAGCCGGTGATGCCGATGTGCAAATCCAGATCGAGGTAACTGAACAGCGCCTTCTTTTCGCCCGTGAAGCAATGCACCACGGCGGCCGGCAATTGATCACGGTAATCGCGAAGGATCTCCAGCAAGCGCTGACTGGCATCACGCTCGTGGAGGAACACCGGCAATTGCAGCTCGACTGCCAACTCCAAGTGCTTTTCCAGGACTTTTTCCTGCTGCGGGCGCGGCGAGAAATCACGGTTGAAATCCAGCCCGCATTCACCCACCGCCACGACGTTCGGCTCTTTGAGCAAACTGCGCAGACGCTGGGCGCTGTCGGCGTTCCAGTCGCTGGCGCAGTGGGGATGAATGCCGGCGGTGGCGAACAGCCGTTGAGCCGTTTCGTCCAGTTGCCGGCACAATTCCAGCGCCTGCTCGCTGCCCTCGACACTGGTGCCGGTGAGCACCAATTGGCAGACCCCGGCAGCGTAGGCGCGGTCGAGTACAGCCTGGTGTTTGTCGGCAAAACTGGGGTTGGTCAGGTTGACGCCGATATCGATGAGTTGCATGGTGCTACCTCGGACCAAAGGCCGGAAAGCATATCAGAGCTGTAGATTTATAAGAAAAGCCAAGAACTACAACGAGTTAAAGCTGTCTCTTGATGCCGCGAGACAGGTCAGGGTGGCTAAGGTGCCATCACTGTGCCAGTCTTTCGCACTTTGCCAGCGCTCACGGCGCTCTGTTTCTGTCGTTCGATTTCATGAAAATTATTGAGATCGGCCCAGTATTCTTTCTGGAGAGTGGATGATACGTCCCTCGGTTCTGCTACTGCTGTGTTGCTCGTTGCTGCTGCCGATGCCGGCGGTTGCGCGTCTGGCCGGGCCGCTGCAAGCCGTGCCTTCGGCCAAAGTGCGCGACTTGGCGGAAATCCGCAGCAGTCGCGTGCTGCGCGTGTTGGTCAACCAGAGCCGCAACAGCTCCGGCGAAGTCCAGGGCCAGGCCATCGGTGTTGAATATCACCGCTTGCGTGCCTTCGAGCAGTACCTCAATGGTCACGCCCGTGACGGTCAGGAAATTACCCTCAAGATCATTCCCAAGGGCAAGGATCAACTGATCGGCGCTTTGCAGCGCGGCGAGGGTGATCTGGTCGCGCCGGGGGAATTGCTGGACCTGCAACCGGGCCACGCGATCAGCACCAGTGAACCGATTGCCAGCAACATCCCGTTGATATTGGTCGGGATCAAAGGCGAGCGACGTTACACCCGTCTCGAACAACTCTCTGGCAAGACCCTGGCGTTGCCCACCGGCAGTGCCGCCGGGGACGCGGTCAGTCAGATCAATCAAAAACTCGCGCTACTTAAACTGCCACCGGTGATCATCGAGTGGGTCGATCCCAGTCTGGCGGTCGAGGATGTGCTGGAGATGGTCCAGGGCGGAATCTTTCACCTGACGATCGTCGAGCAACCCATTGCTGAGCGCTGGGGCAAGATCCTGCCCAAGTTGCGTTTCGATCGGCAGGTACTCATCAGTGAGCCGGGCGAAGAGTTCTGGTTCGTGCGCCGCGACGCCTCAATGTTGCGGGCGAGCATTGATCGCTTCCTGATCGGTTACAAAAAACCATCGGATCAGGATGCCGCGTTCCTGCGGATCTATCGACGTCTGTATCAAGTGCACTATCCATTGGCCAAGGCTGATCGCCAGCGCCTCGAGAAACTTCGACCAGTGTTGCAGAAGCACGCCGAAGCCCAAGGTATGGACTGGCTGAACCTGGCTGCCCTGGCGTTCAAGGAATCAGCCCTGCAACCCAATGCCCGCAGTGGCAGCGGTCCTACTGGCCTGATGCAGATCACCCCGTCCGCCGCCCAGCGGGTGGGGGTCAACAACATTCAGGATCTCGACGCCAATGTGCAGGCCGGGGCCAAGTACCTGGCGATGATCCGCCGCAAGTTCTTTGCCAGCCCCAAACTCAACGAGCGCGAGCGCATGGCGTTCGTGCTGGCGGCCTACAATATGGGGCCGGAGCGGGTTCAGGGCATGCGTGCCGAGGCTCGTCGGCGCGGTTTGAATCCCAATCAGTGGTTCTTCCAGGTCGAACGCATCGCCATGGAGCAGGTGGGAATGGGCGCCGTCAGCTATGTTAATAGCGTGAACAAGTATTACTTGGCGTTCGATCGGGAGCGGGAGTCGTTGGAGCCCCAGGGGCAGAAAGTTGCCTCACGTAAGTGATCGAATAAACTGATTGTTATGGCGCATTTATTGCGCTTTTAACATGAAATTTACTGATTAATATAGCGGCCAACCAACACACACTGACAACGGATGACACAGCATGAGCACACTGATCAACAAGGTACTGTTTACCCGCGCTGGCTACGGCCTGACCCTTCTGCGGATCTTCGTCGGCATCATCTTCGCAGCCCACGGCTCGCAGAAACTTTTCGGGGCGTTCGGTGGTTACGGTCTGGCGGGCACCGCGCAGTACATGGAAAGCATTGGCCTGGCGCCGGGTTACCTGATGGCGACGCTGGCCGGTGGTACCGAGTTCTTCGCCGGTCTGGCCTTGATCATCGGCTTGTTGGTTCGCCCGGCAGCCCTGGGCCTGACCATCCTCTCACTGGTGGCGATCTTCTCGGTGCATCTCCCTCACGGTCTGTTCATGGTCAACAACGGTTATGAATTCGCCCTGGCCCTGCTCGGTGGCACTATCGCGGTGTTGATCGAAGGCGCCGGCAAGCTCTCGGCTGACCGCGCTATCGCTGGCTGACCGCTCTGGTTCAATGAAAAGGCCCGCATTGCGCGGGCCTTTTTTGTTCTCGTCATTCTTGACACTGTCCGGTCAGCTTCTCTAGGATGCTGCCTATGCGCCGATTTAAACAGCTACTTGCGGGGCGCCAGGTGACTCATTCAGTTGCCGATAGAAGCTTGAAACAGGCTTCGAAATACCGCTAAAGCGCTGGTTCGGTGTTGCCTCTCACCTGCCATGCAGACTTTTGAGGCAGAGACACGACACAATGAATGCACTAAGCCCCGTTATACGCCCCGCGCCGATCACGGCACACCTGACCCAGCGCAATCCAAAAATCCTGCTTGGCGGCAAACATCAGCCGACACTTTTGCGTTATCTCGATGGCTGGCCACGTCGCACCGGTGGGCCTGCGGCCTTCCTGATCCAGTTTGTCGAAGAGGGTGAATCGCTGGCTCGATTTGCCAGCGACAGTTTCGATCTGGCGGTGATTCAATCGCCCAGCCTCGAGGACGCCCCCGAAGTGATCAAGCAATTGATTCGCGTTGCCCGACAGGGGCTGATTACCCGCCGTTGAGGCGTTGAACGCTGCGGCTCAAAGATACTCGATCGCGACGATATACACGCACTGCTCACCGGTCGGTGTCTGGACCCGAACCTCGGCGTCCAGCGCCTTGCCGATCAGGGCACGGGCCAACGGCGAATCGATGCTGATCAGGCCCAGTTTCAAATCCAGTTCATCCGGCCCGACGATGCGGTAGCGCGACTCCTTCCCGTCTTCGTCTTCGATCGTGACCCAGGCACCAAAATAGACTTTGTTCGGATCGCTCGGTTTTTCGCTGACGACTTTGAGCGCTTCCAGCCGTTTAGTGAGAAAGCGTACGCGACTGTCGATCTCGCGCAGCATCTTTTTACCGTAGGTGTATTCGGCGTTTTCCGAGCGATCACCCTGTGCCGCGGCCTCGCTGACCGACTGTGTCACCTGCGGCCGGCGCACATGCCAGAGCTCATGAAACTCGGCCCGCATCCGCGCTTCACCTTCGGGGGTGATCAGCGCGGTGCCAGCGGTGCGGGGAGGGCGATAACGGCTCATGGCAACTTCTTGTGGTGGAGAGAGCTTGAGTCTATCAACCCTCGCGCAAGACTGTCAGGGGGCTGGCGTTCAGCGCGCGACGTGTGCCGAACACGCCAGCACCGCCGATCAGCACCGCGCCGATCAGTGGCAACACCAGCAGCCATGGATGCGGATGCCAGGGCAGGTCGAAGGCGTAGCGGTAGAGCACCAGACTCACCAGTTCCGAACCCAGCGCCGCCAACAATCCGCTGACCGCCCCAAGCAAACCGAACTCGATCCGCCGGGCCTTGACCAACAGTTGCCGCTCGGCCCCCAGCGCTCGCAACAATGCGCCTTGGCGAATGCGTTCATCGAGCGTCGCCTGCAAGCCTGAAAACAACACCGCCATCCCCGCCGCCAACACGAACAACAGCACGTATTCCACCGCCAGGGTGACTTGGGCAAGGATGCTGCGCAGCTGCTCGAGCAAGGCTTCGACTTGCAAGATGGTCACCGCCGGGAACGCCCGGGACAGATCCACAATTTGCTGGTCATGACCGGCCGCCAGATAAAAACTGGTCAGGTAGGTCGCCGGCAGATCCTTCAGTGTGCCGGGCTGGAAGATCATGAAGAAGTTAGGCTGGAAGTTGTCCCAGTTGATCTCCCGCAGGCTGGTGACTTTCGCCTCGCGATTGACGCCGCCCACGGTAAACACCATGTGATCGCCGAGCTTGAGCTTCAGGCTTTCGGCGACTTTGCCTTCTACCGATACGCCGGGAATCTCGTCCGGCGCCTGTTCGGTCCACCAGTTGCCCGCCGTGAGTTTGTTGCCCGACGGCAAATCCGCCGCCCAGGTCAGACTCAGGTCGCGCTGGATCGCTCGATCACCGGCCGAATCCTTGCTGACGATTTCCTGCACCGGCTCGCCGTTGACGCTGATCAGCCGTCCCGGTACCACCGGGTACAGCGGCGCGGATTGCGCCGACAGCTCGATCAGGCGATCGGTGAACGCCTGTTTGTCCGCCGGCAGGATGTTCAGCGCGAAATAGTTGGGCGCGTTTTTCGGTAGCTGGTTCTGCCAAGTGTCCAGCAACTCGCCGCGCAGCAATGCGATCAGCGCCATGGACAGCAGAATCAAACCGAAGGCCAGGGATTGTCCCGCTGCCGCCAGCGGGTGGCGCAGCAATTGGCCCAGCCCGAGGCGCCATGGCAAAGAGGCGCGCGCCAGCATTCGACGCAGGCTCTTCAGAAGCAGCAACAGCAAGCCGCCAAGCACCAATGCCGCGATCACACCGCCACCGAGCAGGGCGAAGGTCAATACCAGGTCCAGGCTCAGGCGCCACATGATCAGCCCGAGGGCGCCCAATGCCGCGCCATAAACCATCCAGGTGCTGGACGGAATTGGCAGCATGTCCCGACGCAATACCCGCAATGGCGGAACCCGGCCCAGTGCCGCCAGTGGTGGCAAGGCAAAACCGGCCAGCGCCACCAGCCCGGTGCCGATTCCGGCGATGGCTGGAAACAGACCGCCCGGTGGAACGTCGGTCGGTAATAAATCATGCAGCAGCGCGAACAGTCCCAGCTGCGCGAACCAGCCGATCAGTGCGCCGCTGATGCTGGCGAGCAGCCCGAGCACCGTCAGTTGCAAACTGAACAGCACCATGGTTTCCCGTCGGGACAGCCCCAGACAACGCAGCAATGCACTGGCATCGAATCGGCGGGTGGCGAAGCGCGTCGCCGACAGCGCCACTGCCACACCCGACAACAGAACCGCCACCAGACTGGCCATGTTCAAATAACGCTCGGCCTTGCCCAGGGCGCCGCCGATCTGTCGGTTGCCATCGCGGGCATCCTGCAAACGCTGGTTGGCGGCCAGGCCGGGTTTGATCAATTGACGGTAGGTTTCCAGCGCCTCGGCTTTACCGCGCCAGAGTTCGCGGTAACTGACCCGGCTGCCGGGTTGCACCACGCCGGTCGCGGCGAGGTCGCTGAGGTTGATCAGCACCCGCGGCGTCAGGCTGTAGAAATTGCCGGCGCGGTCCGGTTCGTAGGTCAGCACTCGCGCCAGTTTGAGGGTTCGCATGCCGACGTCGATACTGTCGCCGATTTTCAGGTCCAGCGCAGTCAACAGTCGCGCTTCGACCCAGGCTTCACCGGGTTTCGGTCCGCCACCGGGTTCTTCCGGGGCGAAGGGCGCCGGGGCACTTTTCAGTTCGCCGCGCAGTGGGTAGCCGTCGTCGGCAGCTTTGATGCTGGACAACTGAATCCCATTGTCAGTGGCGATGACGCTGGAAAACTCCACCACTTGAGCGTGTTCGAGGCCCAGCTCCGTGCCGCTTTTAATTTGTTCGGGTCGCGCGGGAGAGCTGCCTTCAAGCAACAGGTCGGCACCGAGAAACTCGGTGGCGCGCAGCATCATGGCGCCGTTCAGGCGGGCGCCGAAGTAGCCGATGGCGGTACTCGCCGCCACGGCCACCAGCAAGGCAAAAAACAACACGCGCAACTCACCGGCGCGGGCGTCGCGCAGCAGTTGGCGGATGGCAAGACTGAACAGGCGCAACAGCGGCAGGCGTGCCATCAAGGCTCCAGAGGGGCGACCAGCAGGCCGGCTTCAAGGCGGATCAGGCGTCGGCAGCGATGTGCCAGGCGTTCGTCGTGGGTTACCAGCACCAGGGTTGTGCCGCGTTCCTGGTTGAGTTCGAACAGCAGATCGCTGATGCGCTCGCCGGTGTGGCTGTCGAGGTTGCCGGTGGGTTCGTCAGCGAACAGCACATCGGGTTCAGCGGCAAACGCACGGGCAATCGCCACGCGCTGCTGTTCGCCACCCGAGAGCTGGCGCGGCGAATGGGTCAGTCGCTGGCCCAGGCCGACCCGTTGCAGCAGCTCGGTGGCGCGTTCGCGGGCGTCTTTGCGGCCATCGAGTTCCAGCGGCAGCATCACGTTTTCCAGGGCGTTGAGGCTGTCGAGCAGCTGAAAGGACTGAAACACAAAACCGACATGCTCGGCCCGGATACGGGCGCGCTGGTCTTCATCGAGATTGCTCAGGGCTTGCCCGGCGAGGGTGACGTCACCGCTGCTCGGCAGATCGAGGCCAGCGAGCAGGCCGAGGAGGGTGGACTTGCCGGAACCGGAGGCGCCAACGATGGCCAGGCTGTCGCCCTTGTTCAGTTCCAGGCTGAGTTCGTGCAGGATAGTCAGTTCACCTTCCGCGCTGGGAACCACTTTGCTGAGGTTCTTCGCGGTGAGAATGCTTGCGCCCATGGAGAATCCGATGCGTGTGTGGTTTTTGAGTGCTGGCCTGGCCTTGATGTGCATGGCCCAGAACGCAGCGGCGGGTACAGTCCTGATCGTTGGCGATAGTATCAGCGCGGGTTTCGGGCTGGATACCCGGTTGGGGTGGGTGTCATTGCTCGAGCAACGGCTCAAGCGCGAAGGTTTCGACGATAAGGTGGTCAATGCGTCCATCAGCGGCGACACCAGCGCCGGAGGCCAGGCGCGCCTGCCCGCGCTGCTTGCAGAGCATAAGCCGGAGCTGGTAATCCTCGAGTTGGGCGGCAACGATGGCCTGCGCGGATTGCTGCCAACGCAATTGCAACAAAACCTTGCAGCAATGATCGACAGCTCCCGCGCGAGTGGCGCCAAGGTGCTGCTGCTCGGCATGCAATTGCCACCCAACTACGGTGTTCGTTATACCGAGGCCTTCGCGAAGGTCTACAGCACGCTGGCCGAAGAGAAAAAGATCCCGCTGGTGCCGTTTTTTCTCGACGGCGTGGGCGGTCATCCGGACTTGATGCAAGCCGACGGCTTGCACCCGGCTGCCGGGGCTCAGGGCAAGTTGCTGGAAAATGTCTGGCCTACACTGAAACCGCTGCTTTGACGCTTTTCTAGCGGCGGTGTTTCGGCTAAGGTGACGCCCCCGATTTGGAGCCCCCGATGCCGCGTCCTGCCTGGTCACTTTTTGCCTACCAACTGATCGAGCCTGACGAACAACTGGATCTGTTCGCCTGCCAGGAAGTGCGGGTACATCTGGTGACCCGTCAACTGGAGTTGGGCGGCTCGGCGGACCGGACCTTGTGCGGCAGCCTGCTGCCAGCACAACCGCGCTGGTCGAGTGTCGATCGCCGTGTGTTCCAGGATCAGCGCCTGTGCTCGCTGTGTCGCGCCATTCTGGAATCGCAAAAACGCGGTACATCGCCGATCTGGCCGGAACTTCGTTTCGAGCTTTAGAAGGCGATAGATTGCTTGCTATCGGTCCACTCCCCGATTTTCCAGGCACCGGTGTACAATCCTATTTTTATACCCTTGTCGATCATGCGAAGGATTTTCCGGATGTTGCCGCGCTTTCCTGCCGTCACCCGCTACCTGTCTCTCGCCGCCCTCTGTGTGGCGGGTCCCGTAGCAGCATTGGAGCTGCCCCTGCCACCACCCGGTGAAGACATCGTCGGTCAGGTCCAGGTGATCAAGGCCAAGTACGAAGATACCTTCGCCGACCTTGGCACCACCTACGATCTGGGCTATTCGGAAATGGTCGCGGCCAACCCTGGCGTCGATCCATGGCTGCCGGGCGCTGGCACCGAAGTGGTGCTGCCGACGCGTTTCATCCTGCCACCAGGTCCGCGTGAAGGCATCGTCATCAACCTGGCCGAGTACCGCCTCTATTACTTCCCGAAAGGCCGGAACGTGGTGTACACCTTCCCGCTGGGTATCGGCCGTGAAGGCTGGGGCTCGCCGATTGCCCATACCAGCATCACCGCCAAGACGCCGAACCCGACCTGGACCCCTCCAGCGTCGATCAAGGCCGAGCACGCCGCCGATGGCGATCCACTGCCGAACGTGGTGCCGGCCGGTCCGGACAACCCGCTGGGGCCGTTCAAGTTCACGCTGGGCACGCCGGGCTACCTGATCCACGGTTCGAACAAGAAGTTCGGCATCGGCATGCGCACCAGCCACGGTTGCTTCCGCATGTTCAACAACAACGTGCTGGAAATGGCGAGCATGGTGCCGGTAGGCACGTCGGTGCGCATTATCAGCGACCCGTACAAGTTCGGTGTCAGTGGCGGCAAGGTGTATCTGGAAGCGCACACGCCGCTGGACGACAAGGGCAACCCTTCTGTGGTCGACAAACACACCGCGGTAATCAACGCGATGCTCAAGCGTGAGGACATCACCAACAACCTGCGCATGAACTGGGATGTGGTCCGCGACGTGGTTGCTGCCGAAGATGGTCTGCCGGTGGAAATCGGAGTGCCGAATTCCTCGGCGGCGATGGTGACGAGTGCGCCGATCGACCCGTTGCAGTAATGCTTGAAAGGAACCCGCCGATGCTGACCGCGTCGGCGGGTTTTTTATTGCCGGTACGAAATAGCGAGCAATAAAAAAGCCGACCCAAAAAATGGGTCGGCTTGATAACAATCCCGAGGGATTATTACTTGCGGCTAGCTTTGTCCAGCATGCGCAGTGCACGCTCGTTAGCTTCGTCAGCAGTCTGTTGTGCTTTTTGAGCAGCAGCCAGAGCTTCATCAGCTTTACGGTAAGCTTCGTCTGCACGAGCCTGGGAGCGAGCTGCTGCGTCTTCAGTAGCAGTCAGACGTGCTTCGGTTTCTTTCGATACGCTGCTGCAACCGGTAGCCAGAACTGCGGCCAGAGCCAGAGCAGAGAATTTCAGAACGTTGTTCATCGTGTTCCCCTTCAAGGACTTTCTATTAAGTTAGCTGTCTCCTCAGATTGAGGAAATAGCCGGCGTACATACTACCCATTACTTGTCGTAAGTAAACTGACGTAAAGCAAGAAGCCAAAAAAATTGTAGGCGTTGATTCTTTTTCGAGCAACTTTTAACTGCATTGTTTAAAAAATATCCAGCTGGGAGGCCCGAGCTGAGCGAGCCGCCGAAGAAAAGTTCCGCGCGCTCACAGCTCTTTTCGGAGTCTTGGCTAAAGTCTGTCTAGATGGATTCGTCTACACTTTTGTTCGGATTCTGCGTGGCGCCTCTCATATCTTTCTCCATGTTCAGGTGACTTTAACAAAGGGCGCACGTCTTAAGTCTCAACATCCGGCAATGTTCAGGCTGTCGACCTTCAGAGATCCTGGTCGAGCCGTCTCTGCGTAACCCGGAGCAGCACCCCCGCCCCCCAGCGTGATGACGAGCGTACCTTGAGCATTTCTGCCTAATGGTGCCTACTATTTGATACGTGCTCGGTTGCGCGAGATGGGTGCAGTTCTTCTCGGTGTCCATTCAGGCACGGGGTGGCGTAGATGTTCCTTCGCCGGAAAAACATCGGTAAGGTAGGGGTCAGAATTCCAGACCCGCGAGGAGTAGTGATGAGCGAGGCGTTGTCCATCCACCATGACCAGGCTGGTCATCAGTTCGAGACCAATGTGGACGGTCATCGTGCCTACCTGACCTATATGGATCTGGGGAAACAGACCCTGGATATCTATCGCACCTTTGTGCCCAACGCGCTGCGTGGTCGCGGCATAGCGGCCGCCTTGACCGAGAAGGCGTTGGAGTACGCTGAAGAAATGGGTTACACCGTCATTCCATCGTGTTCCTACGTGGAACGCTACATGGAGCGTCATCAGCGGCACGCGGCCAAGCTGAGCCAGTAACCTTTCAAAGAATCGAACGCATAAAAAAACGCCGGGTCAAGCCCGGCGTTTTTTTGTGCGGCGAAAAGTGATCAGCTGCGATCGCGTTTCGGCAGCACGTCCTTGAGCTTGGCATGCATGCTGCGCAAGGTGTTTTCGGTGGCGGACCAGTCGATGCAGGCATCGGTGATCGACACGCCGTATTGCAGGTCGGCGAGGTCTTTCGGGATCGCCTGGCAGCCCCAGTTCAGGTGACTTTCGACCATCAGGCCGATGATCGACTGGTTGCCTTCGAGGATCTGGTTGGCGACGTTCTCCATCACCAGCGGTTGCAGGGCCGGGTCCTTGTTGGAGTTGGCGTGGCTGCAATCGACCATGATGTTCGGCTTGATCTTCGCTTTGTTCAGCGCTTGCTCGCAGAGCGCGACGCTGACCGAATCGTAGTTCGGCTTGCCGTTGCCACCGCGCAGTACCACGTGACCGTAGGCATTGCCCTTGGTGGTGACGATCGACACGCCACCTTCCTGGTTGATACCCAGGAAGCGGTGAGGGCTGGAAACCGATTGCAGGGCGTTGATAGCGACCGTCAAGCCGCCGTCGGTGCCGTTCTTGAAGCCGACTGCCGAGGACAGGCCGGAGGCCATTTCACGGTGAGTCTGGGATTCGGTGGTGCGCGCACCGATGGCCGACCAGCTGATCAGGTCCTGCAGGTACTGCGGGGAAATCGGGTCGAGGGCTTCAGTTGCGGTCGGCAGGCCCATCTCGGCCAGGTCCAGCAACAATTGACGACCGATGTGCAGACCGTCCTGAATCTTGAAGGAGTCGTCCAGGTACGGATCGTTGATCAAGCCTTTCCAGCCGACGGTGGTGCGTGGCTTCTCGAAATACACGCGCATGACCAGATACAGGGTATCGGACACCTCTGCCGCAAGCGCCTTCAGGCGCTCGGCGTATTCGTGGGCAGCCTTGATGTCGTGGATCGAGCAAGGCCCGATGACAACAAACAGGCGGTGGTCGGTGCCATCAAGAATGTTGCGAATGACTTCGCGGCCCTTGGTGACGGTGCGCAGGGCAGCGTCGCTCAGAGGGATATCACGCTTGAGCTGATCGGGAGTGATCAGCGTCTCGTTGGAGGCGACGTTTAGGTCGTTGATCGGTAAATCAGCCATCGTTTACTCGTCAGGTCACGGGTGCCGGCCGCCAGCGAACCCGCGCGGCGGAGCACAGCAAATTAAGCGCGTCGGGGAGCAGAACCTTAGCGCGTTACACCGTGGCTCGACAATGGGCAGACACCGGTTTAATCCAGCACAACCTGCGCAAATGCCCTGCGAACCGTGTCGTGAGAGAACTCGTCGGCATGCTCCTGGACCCATTCGAGGGCCAGGGCCTGAGTTTCCTGCAGATCGTCATGCGCGTCATGCAGGCGGCAGTAACGTTCGATCTGGCACACCTGCTCGCCCATCCGGGCACTGAACATCATCTGCTCGTCAACGAAGGCAATGCCTACCAGATAGCCGCGCTTTCGTCGCAGGCACCAGGCCACATAGCCCAGAAAACGCATGTCGGGGTTCAAGGTCGGCATGCGAATTTCCAGCGCCGTACCGTGGCGCCACGCCCGGTGATAATTGCAAGCCATGCCCCCGAGGCTGATAGTGTGCAGCTGTTGCCGTGAAATACACTCAGGTTTGAGCAACGTTAATTCGACGGGCACATCGTCAGGGTGAGGAATAAAACGTCCCATGAACACGGACTCCATGTGTCGGCCATCTGACATTGTTCCACCCAGTATAGTGGTCGAATTGGAACTGACTGATTTCGACGCCGACCAACGGCTGCTGGCGATGAGCGGTGTGTCGCTGGTTATTTTCACTAGCGTCGGCTGCGCCAGTTGCCGTTTTGCCCGTGAGCAATTGCCACGACTCGACCTGGACGTCGATCGGCTGTGCTGGATCGATGCCGGGAACAATGGCGGGGTGGTCGAGCGTTATCAGGTTTTTTATTTGCCGGCGCTGTTTGTGGTGCGCGACGGTGAATTTTTCGGGGCACTAAAATCGCGCCTGACCGGCACCGAGCTCAATGCAGCCGTGGGTCAGGCGTTGAGTCGAATTGCAGAGGAGTTGCCATGATGGGGGCAGTGACCAAACCGACAATCGGTATTATCGGAACCGGTGCGATCGGCGGTTTCTACGGGTTGATGCTGGCGCGTGCCGGTTTCGATGTGCATTTTCTGTTACGCAGTGAATTCTCAGCGGTGGCCGAGCGCGGGTTGCAGCTCGACAGTGCGACGCATGGCGCGCTGACGTTGAAGCCGGTTCAGGCCTATTCGAGTGCCGAAGACATGCCGCCCTGTGACTGGTTGCTGGTGGGCGCGAAAACCACCAGTAACGCGCAGCTGGCACCGACGATCATTCAAGCCGCGGCACCGAATGCCAAAGTGTTGTTGCTGCAAAATGGCCTGGACGTCGAAGACAGTCTGCGAGCGTTGCTCCCCGATTCGCTGCACGTGCTCGGTGGGCTCTGCTATATCTGCGTCCATCGCGACGGACCAGGCGTCATCACTCATCAGGCACTCGGCGCGGTGAATGTTGGCTATCACAGTGGCCCGGCAGCTGATGAGCAGGCGCGCATGGCGATTGTCGAGGAGGGCGCCGGGCTGTTCCGCGCCGCCGGCATCGACTCCCAGGCCATGGCGAACCTGCATCAGGCGCGCTGGCAAAAACTGGTCTGGAATATCCCCTACAACGGTCTGTCGGTGCTGCTCGGGGCAAGCACCACGCCGTTGATGGCGGATGCCGACAGTCGGGAACTGATCAAGGCTCTGATGGCTGAAGTGGTTCAGGGAGCAGTCGCCTGCGGTCACGACGTACCGGCCGGTTATGCCGATCATCTGTTCATGGTGACCGAGAAAATGCCGGACTATTGGCCGAGCATGTACCACGATTTTCTGCACAAACGACCGCTTGAGCTGGATGCGATTTATGCCCGGCCACTGGCGGCAGCCAAGGCCGCAGGGTGCGAGTTGCCGCGAATCGAAGCCTTGTATCGCAGTTTGAGTTTTATCGATCGACGTAACACCTGAGTCGATCATCCTGAGGGGAAGGGCATGGCAAAGACTATCGACGACAAACTGGTGCTGGCGATTTCTTCGCGTGCGCTGTTCGACCTGAGCGAAAGCCACAAGGTCTATCTGTCGAGCGGCGTCGAAGCCTATCGGCAATATCAGATCGAACACGAAGACGAAATCCTCGAACCCGGTGATGCATTTCCGTTGGTGCAGAAACTCCTCAACCTCAATACCAGCCTTGGCCGCGCCCGGGTCGAGGTGATTCTGGTGTCGCGCAACAGTGCCGACACCGGCCTGCGGGTGTTCAATTCGATCCACCACTATGGCTTGGCGATTTCCCGCGCGGCGTTTGTCGGCGGGCGCAGCCCTTATCCGTACTTGAAGGCGTTTGGCTGCGACCTGTTTCTCTCGACGCATGCCGAAGACGTGCGCAGTGCACTGGATGCAGGGTTCGCCGCCGCGACCATTCTGTCGGGTGGCGCCAGCCGTGCTGCCAGTGACGAATTGCGCATTGCCTTCGATGGTGACGCGGTGCTGTTTTCCGATGAATCGGAGCGCGTCTATCAGTCCGGTGGTCTGGAAGCGTTTCAGGCCAGCGAGCGTGAAGCCGCCCGCGAGCCTTTGCGCGGTGGGCCGTTCAAAGGCTTCCTCGCCGCCCTCAATCTGTTGCAGCGCGAGTTCCCGGAAGACGCCTGTCCGATCCGCACCGCACTGGTGACCGCGCGATCGGCGCCGGCCCATGAGCGAGTGATTCGTACCTTGCGCGAATGGGACATTCGTCTGGACGAGTCGCTGTTTCTCGGCGGCCTGACCAAGTCGGCGTTTCTTGAAGCCTTTGCCGCCGACGTGTTTTTCGACGATCAGGCCGGTCATTGCGAGTTGGCCCGTGAGGTGGTCGCCACTGGCCACGTGCCGCACGGCATAAGCAACGAGCAAAAGGTTTAAGCCCACGGTTCAACGCGTTACGCGAAACGTCGTACTCGCCAAGGCACTGCTAAGCTGAATCAATCTCCGCCATGTCGGCACTCGAGGAGGTCATATGATTCGTTCTATGTTGTACGCCACTGACCTCGGCCTGTACGCACCTTTGGTAATGCATCATGCCTTGGCGCTGGCGCGAACTTTCAATGCCGATCTCTACGTGGTGCACGCCGTTGAACCGATGGGGCTGTTCGCCGAATCGGTGCTTCAGAGTTACCTCGATGAGCAAGCATTGAACGAGTTTCACAGTCAGGGCCTGAATACAGTGATTGCCAATATCGAGCAGCGGGTGCTCGACAGCTTTCGTGAAGAATTGGGGGATGACGGGGCGCAGGATCTGGAGCGGATTCAAGCGGTGCGGGTGCTTCAGGGCGATCCGTCACAGGTGATTCTCGACCAGGCGCAGAAACTCTCCGTGGATTTGTTGATCGTAGGTAGTCATAGCCATGGTGCTGGCGCGGAAACGCCTTTGGGCCGGACCGCAGCGCGGGTGTTGCAACTGTCTCGGGTGCCGGTCTATCTGGTGCCGCTGGTGGAACGTCGTCGCCAAGGGGATCGATAGTGTCCTGCCTCGCGTATTCACGAGGCAGGACACCTGAACACGAATAGTGGCAGTTTGATAAAAAAGTTCTAGATTTATTCTTCAAGCCATTAATATAGTTATATACCGTCGCTGATGCCCGTGGCGTCTACCTGCTTTGAGGGATTCATATGAAGCTTCAACAATTGCGCTACATCTGGGAAGTGGCGCACCACGACCTCAACGTTTCCGCTACGGCCCAAAGCCTTTACACGTCGCAACCGGGCATCAGTAAGCAGATCCGTCTGCTGGAAGACGAATTGGGGGTCGAGGTTTTCGCTCGCAGCGGCAAGCACCTGACCCGTGTCACCCCGGCCGGCGAGCGAATTATCACCACCGCCGGCGAGATCCTGCGCAAGGTTGAAAGCATCAAGCAGATCGCCCAGGAATTCTCCAACGAGAAGAAAGGCACCCTGTCGATCGCCACCACGCACACCCAGGCGCGTTATGCGTTGCCACCGGTGATCAGCAATTTCATCAAGCAATACCCGGACGTTGCCCTGCACATGCACCAGGGTTCACCGATGCAGATCGCTGAAATGGCCGCTGACGGCACCGTCGATTTCGCCATCGCCACCGAAGCGCTGGAGCTGTTCGGTGATCTGGTGATGATGCCGTGCTATCGCTGGAACCGCTGCGTGGTCGTACCTCAGGGCCACCCGCTGACCAAGCTGTCGAAGTTGACTCTGGAAGCCTTGGTCGAATACCCGATCGTGACGTACGTGTTCGGTTTCACCGGTCGTTCGAAGCTCGACGAAGCGTTCAGCCATCGCGGCCTGACGCCGAAAGTGGTGTTCACCGCCGCCGACGCCGACGTGATCAAGACTTACGTTCGCCTGGGTCTGGGCGTGGGCATCGTGGCGAAAATGGCGGTCGATGCCAAACTCGACAGCGACCTGGTCATGCTTGATGCCAGCGACTTGTTCGAATCCAGCATTACTAAAATCGGTTTCCGTCGCGGCACGTTCCTGCGTGGCTTCATGTGCGACTTCATCGAGAAGTTCGCCCCGCACCTGACCCGCGAAGTCATGGCCAAGGCCATCCAGTGCCACAACAAGCAGGAACTGGAAGAGCTGTTCGACGGCGTCGAACTGCCGGTCCATTAATCTCCCTTTCTATACCACCTCGGTGACAGAAAACTGTTGCCGAGCACCCGCCACCAGAATCTCCACCTCGTCCCCTTCGAACTTGCCCAGCAGACTCTTGCCCAGCGGTGAGCGAGGGGTGATGACGGTAATCCATTGCCCCACCACGTCGACCTTCAAACCCGCCGCGTCGGGGGCCAGAAACAACCATTGCTCACGACCCTTTTCGTCTTCCAGACCGAGCAGGGCACCGACTTCGATGCCGCGCTGACCGTCGTAAGGGCGCAGTGTCAGGTTCTGGCAAAGCGTCAGTGACTGCCTGATTTCTTCCACCCGTTTGGCTTGCCCGGCTGCCAGGTAAGACGCCTCCAGACCCAGCGTGTCGTACTTGTTCTCGGCAATGTTTTCTTCGTGGGTCGCGGTTTCGTAAGCGGTTTGTGCGGCGCGCTCGGCGATGTCGAGGTCGATCCGCAGCTTGTCGAGAATCAGTTGGTGGACGGTCGGCTTGTGCATAGAGAGCTTCTTGATCAATCGCAGAATTGCAGGACGTTGGCGCGGCTTTTTTCGCTCGGCGCAGTCTGGTCCTGTTGCAGCCAGAACTGGCATTTCGGGTTGGACAGATTGCGGCCGGTGCTGCGGGCCTGATCCATTCGTTGCTGCTGCTCGTTTTTGCGCAGGTTCTCTTCGTACCGTTCGAACAATGGGCTCTGCGGCGGATTATCCGGCACCGGTTGCACCACCACCGGTGGTTTGGCCAGATGCTGCACGGCTTCAGCTACAGGCGCCAGCTGCTCGCTGAACAACAGTCTAGAGGCGAGCCAGCACGTCAGCGCGATTGCGATAAACCCCAGCCACACACCCAGGGCAATGCTGCCGGTCAGTTGCAAGGCGTTGAGCTGGATCGGCAACGGCCGGCGCGGGTTGGGACGGTAGGGCATGGCTGCCTCCTGGCGGGTGGTCGCGGGCGAGTGGCGATTGTCGCATGAAGATTAATCGCCGTCGGCTCTTCTGCACGGGGTAATTTATGAGGACAATCGGCGCCTTTGCCAACGGGAGCCTGGAATGCGTGAAATGAAAGCCCGCTGGGATATTTTCTGCGCGGTGGTCGACAACTTTGGCGACATCGGCGTGACCTGGCGTCTGGCCCGACAACTGGTGGCCGAACATTCGGTGACGGTGCGTTTGTGGGTCGATGATTTGCGAGCCTTCGAGCGCTTGTGCCCGGAAATCGACATCAACGCCTCACAGCAATGGCAGCAGGGCGTCGAAGTGCGCCAGTGGACGGCCGACTGGCAGCCCACTGAGGCCGCTGATGTGGTGATCGCCGCGTTCGCCTGCCAATTGCCGAGTGCTTACATGGAGGCCATGGCCGAGCGGGAAAAACCGCCGCTGTGGATGAATCTCGACTATCTGAGTGCCGAGGACTGGATCGTCGGCTGCCACGGCTTGCCGTCGGTGAAGTACAAGAGCGTACAAAAATTCTTTTTCTTCCCGGGGTTTCAGAAGGGCACGGGTGGCTTGCTGCGTGAAAGCGGATTGCTTGAGCGTCGTCAGCAGTTTCAGCAAAACCCCGAGGCTCAGCGAGAATTCCTGCAAGGTTTAGGGATTGATCGCGCACAAGGTGCGCAGTTGATCTCGCTGTTTGCCTACGAAAATAACGGGCTGGCCAGTTGGCTCGAGGCAATGGCTGCCGACTCGACGCCCACTCATCTGCTGGTGCCCGAAGGTCGGATTCTTGGGGATGTCGAGCGTTGGCTCGGTGTGGACGATCTGGTGGCCGGCGCGGTGCATGTGCGCGGTGAATTGACCGTGCAAGTGCTGCCGTTCGTCCGACAGGATCAATACGATCACCTGCTCTGGTGCTGCGATTTCAACGCCGTGCGCGGTGAAGATTCCTTTGTCCGCGCTCAATGGGCGGGCCGGCCGCTGCTCTGGCACATCTATCAGCAGGACGAAGACATCCACTTGGACAAGCTCGACGCCTTCCTCGCTCTGTACACCAAAGGCCTGTCCGAGCCTGCCCGCGAGGCGATCAGCGGTCTTTGGCGAGCGTGGAATGCGGGTGACAATATGACCGCGCACTGGCAATCGACCCGAAAACACTGGCCAGAACTGCAAAAACACGCCGAAGCGTGGTGTCTGGAACAGGCTTTGCAGGCAGATCTTGCCGCAGCGCTGGTACAGTTTTATGTAAATTGGATATGATACGCGGCCTAGATTTTTGTAAATCCCATCCAAATTCGGATATTCGCAATGAAAACTGGTAAAGAACTGAAACCCGGTACCGTGATCCGTCTCGAAAACGATCCTTGGCTGGTTCAGAAAGCTGAATTCACCAAGTCTGGTCGTAACAGCGCCATCATGAAGACCAAGCTGAAAAACCTGCTGACCGGTTACAAGACCGAGATCGTTTACAGCGCTGACGACAAACTGGACGACGTAATCCTCGACCGCAAAGAAGCGACCCTGTCCTTCATCAGCGGCGACACCTACACGTTCATGGACACCACCGACTACACCATGTACGAGCTGAACGCTGAAGACATCGAAGCCGTTCTGCCTTTCGTTGAAGAAGGCATGACCGATGTTTGCGAAGCGATCTTCTTCGAAGAGCGTCTGGTTTCCGTAGAACTGCCGACCACCATCGTGCGCGTAGTTGACTACACCGAAGGTTCGGCTCGCGGCGACACTTCCGGCAAGGTGATGAAGCCTGCCAAGCTGAGCAACGGTACTGAGCTGCAAGTTGCTGACTTCATCGAAATCGGTGACAAGATCGAGATCGATACCCGCGAAGGCGGTTCCTACAAAGGCCGTGCTAAATAAGCACAGCTTCAGGAATGAAAAGCCCGACCATTGAGTCGGGCTTTTTTGTGGCCGAAGATCAAGATCAAAAGATCGCAGCCTCGTTTCACTCGACAGCTCCTACATGAGTTTTGTATTCCCCTGTAGGAGCTGTCGAGTGAAACGAGGCTGCGATCTCTTGCTTTATTTCAGGTGTTGCTTCAGCTCTTCAGAGGCTTGCAACATCGCCGAGCGCACTGCCGGCACCTGGCTCACCACGTTAAGCAAACCATAGTCGTGGATCATGCCGTTGTAGCGCACGGCAGTGACCGGCACCCCAGCTTCGTCCAGTTTGCGGGCGTAGGCTTCGCCTTCATCGCGCAACACGTCGGCGCCGGCGGTCTGCACCAGGGCAGGTGGCAGTCCCTTGAGTTGCGCGGTGGTCGCCCGCAGCGGCGACGCGTAGATCTCGTTACGCTGCTTGGCATCGGTGGTGTAGTTGTCCCAGAACCACTTCATCATGTTTTTGGTGAGGAAGTGCCCCTCGGCAAACTGGTTGTAGGACGCCGTTTCGAAGCTGGCATCAGTCACCGGCCACAGCAGCACCTGGAACTTGATCGCCGGCGTGCCCTTGTCTTTGGCCATCAGCGCAACCACTGCCGCCATGTTGCCGCCGACGCTATTGCCGGCCACGGCCAGACGTTTGCCGTCGACGTTGATCTCTTTACCGTGCTCGGCCACCCATTGGGTTGCGGCGTAAGCCTGGTTGATCGCCACCGGGTAATGCGCTTCCGGTGACGGGGTGTAATTGACGAACACCGCCGCCGCCCCCGAACCGGTAACCAAGTCCCGAACCAGACGTTCATGGGTCGGGAAATCCCCCAGCACCCAGCCGCCGCCGTGGAAGAACATGAACACGGGCAGCGGGCCTTTGACTCCGGCCGGCCGGACGATGGTCAGGTTGAGCGGTTGGCCGTCGACTTGAATGGTTTTCTCGCTGACATCAGCTTTTGGCAGCGTCAGTTTCACCCCGGCTTGCGCGCCGACCAGCACGGCGCGGGCTTCTTTAGGCGTGAGTTGTTCCATCGGTTTGCCGGTGCCGGCGTTCAGAACGTCGAGGAACGCCTGGGTGTTGTGTTCAACACCCTCACCTGCAAACGCGCTGTGGATGGACAGGGCGAGAAGGGTACCGGTCAAGACTTTGCTGAAAGTGTTCATGTTCGTTTCCTGGTTCGGGCCTGGGAATCAGCGGTTAGACGGTAACGTGCAGGCGCACATCGACGTTGCCACGGGTGGCGTTGGAGTACGGGCAGACCTGGTGGGCAGCGTCGACCAGGCTTTGTGCATCGGCTTGTTCAAGCCCCGGCAGGCTGATGTGCAGGTCGATGTCCAGGCCGAATCCGCCAGGGATCTGGCCGATACCGACATGGGCGGTGATCGAGGAGTCGTTCGGGATGGTGCGTTTGGTCTGGCTGGCGACGAATTTCAGTGCGCCGATGAAGCAGGCGGAGTAGCCGGCGGCGAACAGTTGCTCAGGGTTGGTCGCTGCGCCGCCGGCACCACCGAGCTCTTTTGGGGTGGCGAGTTTGACGTCGAGAATGTTGTCGCTGGAAACCGCACGACCGTCACGGCCGCCAGTGGAGGTTGCGATTGCGGTGTAGAGAGTTTGCATGGTGTGAGCCTCGTTCGGAGTTGGATGTTTTGCGCTAAATGTTTGCGCGCTAAGTAAGTGCGAGATAAATGTAGCGCGCATATATTTAGCGCGCAATATAAATTTTGAAAAAAGTTTTGGCTCGGGGCGGGCGCTGATTAGATGTGTTGAGCTAGAGCTGTTGCGGCAGGATTTTCAGCGAAGAATTTTTTACGGGGGGGGGGGCGAGGTCGGAGGGACACCACAAAGCAAGTGTGGGAGCGAGCTTGCTCGCGATGGCGGTGTGTCAGCTAACATCATTGCTGAATGTCACACTGCAATCGCGAGCAAGCTCGCTCCCACAGGGGATTTGTGATGATTTGAAGATTACAGGCTGTCTTGCAGATTGCTGCGCAGCGTTTGCAGTTCCGCTTGCAGTTTCTGCAGTCTCTCCAGCGTCATCCCGCTGGCGCCGAGGATGCACTGGGGAATACCGCGCGCCCGCTCCCGCAATGCACGACCCTGTTCGGTGAGTTCGACAATCACCACCCGCTCGTCTTCACGGCTGCGGGTGCGGCTGAGTAAACCTTCGACTTCCAGGCGTTTGAGCAACGGCGTCAATGAGCCAGGATCGGTCAGCAGGCGCGTGCTGATTTCGCCTACGGTCAAACCGTCCTGTTCCCACAACACCATCATCGCCAGGTATTGCGGATAGGTCAGGCCCAGTGCTTGCAACAGCGGCTTGTAGACCTTGGTCATCAGCAGCGAGGTGGAGTGCAGGGCGAAGCAGGCCTGATTATCCAGCAGCAGGTCGTCGCAGTTATCGGGGGTGTTGCGCTCGGTGGTCATTTCGAAGCCTTGATCAGTGATCGTCATCAATCTAGCGGGCGAATCTTTAATGCGCCAGATAATTCTAGCCTAGTGCCGGTCGAGGGTACTTTGCAGCGCCAGATCCCACGGCGGGATCGGGCTGAAGCGGGTTTTCAGGTATTCGAGCAATAAGCGACTGCGGGGATTGGGTTGTTGCTCAAGGCGCAAGGCATAAATGCCGGTCGTTTCCGGTGGTGGCAGGCCGTTCTCGCAGAACAGCGGAAGCAGTTCACCGCGTAACAGGTATTCGCTGGTCAACCAGGTTGGTAAGTGTGCGATACCCAGCCCGGCCAATGCGCCGCAGACCAAAGCCTCGGCGTTATTGGCACTCATGCGGATGCGCGCCGGGCGGTGCAAGTGCATCTGCCCGTCCCGTTCGAAGCGCCAGGCGAACGGCGGGGCCAGGCCATCCCAGTCGAGCCCGTCGTGTTCAATCAGCTGCGCCGGATCGGTCGGCACACCACGCCGTTGCAAATACTCCGGGCTGGCGCAGGCAATGCGCACCATGCTCGCCAGCGGCGTGGCCACCAGCCGGGTATCGGCCATTTGCCCGGCGCGCAGCACCAGATCGACCTTGCCCAGATTCAAACCCTGCATGTCGACGAAACTGTCGATCAAGTGCAGTTGCACGTCGAGACCGGGATAGAGCATCAGAAAGTCGGCAATCACCGGCGCCAGATGTCGCCGCCCGAACGCTGCCGGTGCATCGATCCGGATCAAGCCTTCAGGTGCGCTGCTCAAGGATACCGCCTCAGCCCGAGCCAGCCGCAGTTCAGCCACGATCCGCCGCGCGCGCTCGGCAAACGCCAAACCCGCCGGGGTCGCGCGCACCGCGTGGGTGCTGCGTATGAACAACTGGCTGCCGACGGCGTTTTCCAGGCTGTCGATGCGCCGGGCCACTGCCGAAGGGGTCAGCGGGTGGCGACGGGACGCGGCGGAAAAACTGCCGGTTTCCAGCACGTCGAGGAACAGACCCAGTTGTTCGGTCAATTGATTGGGGTTCATGGTGTTGTCAGCGCTTGTGCGAAGTTGGCACAGCCATTGTGCGTTGCTGTGCGTTTCCCCGCCAGCGCCGACTGCGTAGGATGAATAGCCTGACGTGAAGGGAAAATCGACTGTGATTGAGTTTTTGATGTACCTGATGTTTGGCGCCGCCCTCGGAACCCTCGGTGGGTTATTTGGCATTGGCGGTGGTTTGATTGCGATCCCGTTGCTGGGCGTGTTGTTCAGCCTCGATCAGCAAATTGCCCAAGGCACGGCGCTGGTGATGGTGGTGCCCAACGTGATGTTGGCGCTGTGGCGTTATCACCAGCGCAACCGGATTGAATTGCGCCATGCGCTGCCATTGGCGTCGATGGGGTTCTGTTTTGCCTGGATCGGCTCGATCTGGGCGGTGGGCATTGATGCGCAAACCATGCGCGTCGGATTTGTTGCGTTCCTGATTGCCTTGTCGGCCTACAACCTGGTGCGAATGTTCTGTGCCAACGCGCCAGTGTCTGCGCAGATGAATTACTCATGGCCATGGCTGGGCGTGCTCGGTGCCGCCTCCGGCACCATGGGTGGGTTGTTTGGCGTGGGCGGGGCGGTGGTGGCAACGCCGGTGCTGACCAGTCTGTTCGGCACCAGTCAGGTGGTTGCGCAGGGTTTGTCGCTGGCGCTGGCGTTGCCGAGTACCGGCGTCACGCTGGTGACTTACGCGGTGCACCATCAGGTGGACTGGATGATCGGCCTGCCCTTGGCGGTCGGCGGGCTGATGAGCATCAGCTGGGGCGTGAGAATCGCCCACGCACTGCCGGAGCGACTGCTGCGCGGGTTGTTCTGTGGCTTTCTGGTGCTCTGCGCGGTGATGCTCGCCCTTAAAGTTTGAAGCCTTCGACGATGTGTTCGGCCAGGCACTCAGTGATCGGCGACGGGTTGTGCAGGTTGCGCACCAGCATGATGCTGGCCTCGGGCAGAATCGGCAGGTCTTCGGCTTCACCGAGAATGCGCATGTCCGGGGTGACCAGGCTTTCCAGCTGCGCGGTCACCGCCAGGCCGGCGCTGACCACCGCCATGATTGCCGACAGGCTGTCGCTGTTGTACGCCACGCGGTAATCGCGACCCATGGCATCCAGTGCATTGCAGGCCCATAAGCGGCAGAAGCAATCACTGTTGAACATCGCCAGCGGCAGCGGCGTTTGCTCATGAGCACTGAAACATTGGGCTTCGGCCCAGACGAAATGCTCCTTGCGCAATAGTTGGCCGATCTCGTTGCCTGGTTCACGGGTGACGATGGTCAAGTCCAGGTCCTGGCGCAGCAGCAATTGTTTTGATGATTCGCAATGCACCTCGATCTGGATCAGTGGATACGTCTGGGCAAATCGCCGCAGAATCCCCGGCAAAAAACGCATCACGTAATCGTCCGGCGTACCGATGCGCACCATGCCGACCATGTGCGGCTCGCGCAAGGTGTTGAACACCTCGCTGTGCAGCTTGAGGATGCGTCGGGCATAACCCAGCAGTACCTGACCCTCAGCCGTCAGGCGCACCTGCCGTCCGTCGCGCTGGAATAGTTGACGCTGCAACACATCCTCCTCCAGCCGCTTCATCTGCATGCTCACGGCGGACTGAGTGCGATTGACTAACTCGCCGGCCCGGGTAAAACCGCCCTGGTCAGCGATGGCGACAAAGGTGCGCAGCACTTCGGTGTCGATACTTGGGAAGGCGGACATTCATCAATCTCCGAGATGTGTTACATCAGAAACATTCGTTGGATTGATCTTAGTCCCGGCGCGACACTTGAGCCATCCAAACGGAGGGCAACAAGATGAAAGGTCAACATGAATATCCAGCAGTAGAAAAGCACTCGATCCACCTGGTATCCGATCTGCTGCACAAATTCAGTCGCTGGTACGAACTTCACCGGGAGCGCGAGTTGTTGGCGAGTCTGAGCGATGAAGCACTGAAGGACATCGGCATGAGTCGTGCGGATGTGGAGTTCGAGTCGGTCAAACCGTTCTGGAATGACCCGATGCACAAATGAGTCATGCACAACTACACAAACCGTCTCCCGGTGAGGTAGGTTGCGAGCAGACAAGGAGATGCTCATGCCCGCAACACTGTCCTTTTCCATCAAACAGGCTCGGCGTCTGGCGCTGGCCGCCCAAGGGTTCAACGGGCGCCAGCCGCCAGCGGCGATCAAACCGGTTCAGCTCAATCGTCTGATCGAGCGGCTGGGTATTCTGCAGATCGATTCGGTCAATGCATTGGTGCGTTCGCACTACCTTCCCTTGTTTTCCCGCCTCGGCAATTACTCATCCGACTTGCTCGACCAGGCTGCCTGGAGTTCGGGCCGGCGGCGCACGCTCTTCGAGTACTGGGGGCATGAAGCGTCGTTGCTGCCCTTGTCGATGTACCCGTTGATGCGCTGGCGCATGCTGCGTGCGACCCGTGGTGAAGATATCTACCAGCAACTGGCACGTTTCGGGCGTGAGCAGCAGGACACGATTCGCCGGGTGCTGGCCTCGGTTCAGGAGCTGGGCGCGCTGGGTGCCGGAAGCCTGTCGACCCGTCAGGAACGGGCAGGGCCCTGGTGGGACTGGAGCGCGGAAAAGCATGCGCTGGAATGGTTGTTCGCCGCCGGTGAAGTGACCGTGGCCGGGCGGCGTGGATTCGAGCGGCTTTATGATCTGCCGGAGCGGGTGATTCCTTCGGCGATTCTTGCGCAGCCGCTGTTGAGTGAGGCCGAGGCCCAGCGCGGCCTGTTGCTGCATGCCGCGACAGCGTTGGGCGTCGGAACAGAAAAAGACCTGCGGGATTACTTTCGCTTGAGTCCAGGTGATGCCCGTCCGCGCTTGGCGGAACTGGTGGAGGCGGGTGAATTACTGAGCTGTGAAGTCCAGGGCTGGCGGCAACCGGCCTATTGTCTGCCGGAGCCGAAAGTGCCGCGCAAGGTTGAGACTAGCGCTTTGCTTTCACCCTTCGACTCACTGATTTGGGAGCGCAGCCGCACTGAGCGGTTGTTCGATTTCCGCTATCGGCTGGAGATTTATACGCCGCCGGACAAGCGGGTCTACGGCTACTACGTGTTGCCGTTTTTGCACAATGAACGGATTGCCGCGCGGGTGGATCTGCGCGCCGAGCGGGCGTTGGGCAGGCTGGCGGTGCACGCTGTGCATGAGGAAGAGCCGGGGCTGGATGAGGAGGGGATGCTGGCGTTGGCGGTCAATCTGCGGCGAATGGCGGATTGGTTGGGGCTTGAGCGGGTTCAACTGAATTGCCCGCGGGCGAGTGCGGCGCGGTTGAGGGTGGCATTGGCACAAATTGGCGGTGACTGAGCGGACGCCTTCGCGAGCAAGCCCGCTCCCACAGTTGACCGAGCTGTCCAAACGGACGCGGTCTAATGTGGGAGCGGGCTTGCTCGCGAAGGGGTCGACGCGATTTAACGGCGGACTTGCTTCAGGGTTTCAGCAATCAAAAACGCCAACTCCAGCGACTGGTCGGCATTCATCCGCGGGTCGCAATGGGTGTGATACCGATCCGACAACCCGTCTTCGGTAATCGGCCGCGCACCGCCAATGCATTCAGTGACATTCTGCCCGGTCATCTCGATGTGGATGCCGCCGGCATACGTGCCTTCCGCTTCGTGAACCTGGAAGAACTGCTTCACTTCGCCAAGGATCTGCGCAAAGTCGCGGGTCTTGTAGCCGCTGCTCGCCTTGATGGTGTTGCCGTGCATCGGGTCGCAACTCCACAGCACTTGCTTGCCTTCGCGTTGCACGGCACGGATCAGTTGCGGCAGGTGATCGCCGACCTTGTTCGCACCCATCCGCGCAATCAGGTTCAGACGGCCCGGATCGTTGTCGGGGTTGAGCACATCGATCAGGAGAATCAGGTCTTCGGGGTTCATGCTCGGGCCGACTTTGACCCCGATCGGATTGTTCACGCCACGCAGGAATTCGACGTGAGCGCCGTCGAGCTGACGGGTGCGGTCGCCGATCCACAGCATGTGCGCCGAGCAATCGTAGTAATCGTTGGTCAGGCTGTCACGACGCACGAAGGCTTCTTCGTAGTTCAGCAGCAACGCTTCGTGGGCGGTGAAGAAACTGGTTTCGCGCAGTTGCGGCGAGCTGTCCATGCCGCAGGCACGCATGAAGGCCAGGGTTTCATCGATGCGATCGGCCAGGTGGCTGTACTTCTCGGCCAGCGCCGAGTTGGCGATGAAGTCCAGGTTCCACTTGTGCACCTGATGCAGGTCGGCAAAACCGCCCTGGGCGAAGGCGCGCAGCAGGTTCAGGGTCGCGGTGGACTGGTGGTAGGACTGGAGCAAGCGCTCCGGGTCCGGCACGCGGCTTTTTTCGTCGAAACCGATGCCGTTGACGATGTCGCCACGGTAGGCCGGCAGGGTCACGCCGTCGATGGTTTCGTCGTTGGACGAACGCGGTTTGGCGAATTGCCCGGCCATGCGCCCGACCTTGACCACCGGGCAACCGGCAGCGAAGGTCATGACGATCGCCATTTGCAACAGGACTTTAAAGGTGTCGCGGATTTTCGCGGCGGAGAACTCGGCGAAGCTTTCGGCGCAGTCGCCGCCCTGCAGCAGAAACGCGCGGCCCTGGGTCACTTCGGCAAACTGACGGCGCAACTCCCGGGCTTCACCGGCAAACACCAGCGGCGGATAACTGGCCAGCGTTTGCTCGACGTGCAGCAAATGCGCTGCGTCGGGGTAATGGGGTTGTTGCTGGATCGGCAGGGCGCGCCAGCTGTCAGGGCTCCAGGGTTGGCTCATCACGGTCTCTAGTGTTTTACGCTCGGACGGTCATGTTATCAGCAATTAGTGCGTGACCTGTTCCCGTCGCTTCGCGGACAATCGCGCTTTTGCCGCGCCACTCCGCGGTTTTATTGCGTTGCCGGGCCCGGTGACGATCAGGAGACGAAATGACTGAGGAGCGCGTCGAGCATCTGCTCGCCGAGGTACAGGATGAGTTCGGCGTGATTCGCGTGCTGGAAGTGGCCGATTACCGTTTTCTCGAGTTCGGTGATGCCATCGAACAGAGTTGCGTGTTCACGGCCGATCCAAGCTGGCTCGAATACGATTACACCCGGGCCATGCTGATCGGCGCGTTGTGCCACGAGCAGCCGGAAAGCGCGCTGTTCCTCGGCCTCGGAGCCGGCACCCTGACCCAGGCCTGCCTCAAGTTTCTGCCGCTGGAAGACGTCGAAGCCATCGAGCTGCGTCCCGATGTGCCGCGCCTGGCCATTGAATACCTTGGGCTGGATGACGATCCGCGGCTGTATATCCGGGTGGGCGATGCGCTGGAACTGCTCGATACCGCTGAGCCGGCGGATCTGATTTTCGTCGACCTCTATACCGATGTCGGGCCGGGTGTCGGGCATCTGGCGTGGAATTTCCTGGAAAACTGTCAGAAACGCCTGAATCCGGGTGGCTGGCTGGTGATCAATCAGTGGGCCACCGATGATGGCAAGCCGTTGGGCGCCGCATTGTTTCGCGGGCTCTATCACCGGCATTACTGGGAACTGCCAGTGAAGGAGGGCAATGTGATTCTGCTCGTGCCTTCGGAACTGGATCAGGAACTGGACATGGACGGCTTGATCGCCCGCGCCGAAGGGCTGGCGCCGCGGTTGGGGTATTCGTTGCAGTCGTTGATCAAGGCAATCCGCCCGGCTACCTGATGTTGTCGCCTGTGATGGCCTCTTCGCGAGCAGGCTCGCTCCCACAGGGGAATGCATTTCAAATGTGGGAGCGAGCCTGCTCGCGAAGAGGCCATAGCAGCCAATACATGCCTCAAACCCCTTTGAAGACCCCCGGCCGCTTCTCGATCATCGACCGCACGCCTTCCTTGGCATCCTCACTGGCCAGCAACTTCTTCACCAGTGGCGGCAAACCCTGCGTCGCCGCTGTTTCCCCTTCATAACGCGCCTGCCTCGCAGACATCAACGTCGCCTGAACCCCAAGCGGCGCCTGCCGGGCAATCCGCTCGGCCAACTCCATCGCCCGTGGCAGCAGATCCTCGCTGGCCATGACTTCCTGCACCAAGCCCAGGTGCAACGCCTCATGGGCATCGAATTCATCGCCAGTCAGCAGCCAGCGCATGGCATTGCCCCAGCCAGCGACCTGATGCAGGCGCAACGTGGCGCCGCCGAACGGGAAGATCCCGCGTTGCACTTCTTTCTGGGCGAAACGGGTGTTGCTGGCGCACAGGTTGATATCGGCGGCCAGCATCAATTCGATCCCGACGGTCAGGCAGTAGCCTTGCGCGGCGACAATCACTGGTTTGCTGACCCTGGGGCCGGCGAAAACACCCCATGGATCGCAGCCGCCGGGCGGTGCCTGCCAGCCTTCGGCCAGGGCCGCACTGGCACTGACCAGATCCAGCCCCGCGGTGAAATGCTCTCCATGGCCGAACACCACCGCCACCCGCGCCTCGCTGTCGGCCTCGAACTCGCCATAGGCCAGGCTCAGTTCGTTGAGCAGGTCGAGATCGAAGGCGTTGCGTTTGCCCACCCGATCCAGGCCGATCATCAGGACATGACCGTGCCGTTCACGGCTCACACGACTGGAGCAGGGCTGATTCATTGGGCATTTCCTCGGGCGGGAAGGGGGGTGTCAGACAGCAGGTCTGCCTGATAACGATGAACCGTTTTAGCGCCATCGCCAGCAGGGCCGGGCCTTTGAAAAATAGACCGTTGCACGATTATCCGCAAAGCCTGTGACACAACGGTGTATCCGTCACTTTTCCGACAAATAATGCTCCCTTTTTGGGCTAATTCCGGTATAGTGCGCGCCGGCCTTTAACCGGGCCGCGTTTAGGTAGCGCAATTCCCCGAAGTCAGCTTCGGCTGCACGTCCGTACAGCGGACTCTCCCTTGACGAATCTTTTTCATTCATTCGTTTTCGCAAATCCCCGCCGACAAAGCAGCCAGGGCGACTCTTGAGTCTTACACGGCATGCGCAGCTTTGGAGCATGGGTCTTTGCGGATGCACTTAGAGGCAGACCCATGACCCAGGAAACCGGCGGCTTCGCCGCTTTTAATCTTAATCCGAATATTCTTGCAGCCGTCATTGCGACTGGCTACGAAGAGCCTTCGGCTATTCAGCAGCAATCGATCCCGATCATCATGGCCGGCCACGACATGATTGGTCAGGCGCAAACCGGTACGGGTAAAACCGCTGCGTTCGCCCTGCCGATCCTGCATCGCATCGATCCTGCCAAGCGCGAGCCGCAAGCCCTGATCCTGGCGCCAACCCGTGAGTTGGCGCTGCAAGTAGCAACCGCTTTCGAAACCTACGCCAAGCAAATGCCGGGCGTTACCGTTGTGGCCGTTTACGGCGGCGCCCCTATGGGTCCACAACTGAAAGCAATCCGTAATGGCGCACAGATCGTTGTCGCCACTCCGGGCCGTCTGTGCGACCACCTGCGTCGCGACGAAAAAGTTCTGTCGACCGTGAACCACCTGGTTCTCGACGAAGCTGACGAAATGTTGAAACTGGGTTTCATGGACGACCTCGAAGTTATCTTCAAGGCTCTGCCTCCAACCCGTCAGACCGTATTGTTCTCGGCCACCTTGCCGCAGTCGATCCGTGCCATTGCCGAACGCCATCTGCGCGATCCGCAACACGTGAAGATCCAGACCAAGACTCAGACCGTTACCGCGATCGAACAGGCTCACCTGTTGGTTCACGCTGACCAGAAGACCTCGGCTGTATTGAGCCTGCTGGAAGTTGAAGACTTCGATGCCCTGATCATGTTCGTGCGCACCAAGCAAGCGACCCTGGACCTGGCCAGTGCCCTGGAAGCCAAAGGCTACAAAGCCGCTGCGCTGAACGGTGACATTGCTCAGAACCAACGTGAGCGCGTGATCGAATCCCTCAAGGATGGCCGTCTGGACATCGTTGTGGCGACCGACGTTGCTGCTCGTGGTCTGGACGTTCCGCGCATCACTCACGTGTTCAACGTTGACATGCCGTACGATCCAGAGTCCTACGTTCACCGTATCGGCCGTACCGGCCGTGCCGGTCGCGAAGGTCGTGCACTGCTGCTGGTGACTCCACGTGAGCGCCGCATGCTGCAAGTGATCGAGCGTGTAACCGGTCAGAAAGTTGCCGAAGTTCGCCTGCCGGACGCTCAGGCTGTTCTCGATGCCCGCATCAAGAAACTGACCAACAGCCTGTCGCCGCTGGTGGCTGATGCCGAATCGACTCACGGTGATCTGCTGGATCGCCTGACTGCCGACATCGGTTGCACCCCGCGTGCACTGGCCGCTGCTCTGCTGCGCAAGGCAACCAACGCTCAGGCGTTGACCCTGGCTGCCATCGAGAAAGAACGTCCACTGGTGCCGAACAACGCACCGCGTGGCGATCGTCCAGAGCGTACCGGTGATCGTCCGGACCGTGGTGATCGTGAGCGTCGTGCTCCGGTTCCATTGGCCGAAGGTCGTGCTCGTTGCCGTACCGCGCTGGGTGCGCGTGACGGTATCGCTGCCAAGAACCTGCTGGGCGCTATCCTCAATGAGGGTGGTCTGGCTCGCGAAGCAATCGGTCGCATCCAGGTGCGTGACAGCTTCAGCCTCGTTGAGCTGCCGGAAGATGGTCTGGAGCGTCTGCTGACCAAGCTGAAGGACACTCGCGTTGCCGGTAAGCAGTTGAAGCTGCGTCGCTATCGCGAAGATTGATCCGCTCTCGGGCTGATTGATCGAACATAAAAAATCCCCGACTGGTTCGGGGATTTTTTTTGGGCGCCGTTTGTAGCAGCTGTCGAGCCTGCGAGGCTGCGTTCGGCAACTGCTACAGGGCTATTCCTGCGTTTGGCCGCCACCTGCCGTGATCACCTGCACGCTCATGCGTGGTGTCGCCAGGTCGAGCCCGGCTTCGTCCAGGTGTCGCTTGAGTGACAGGTTGAACGCTCGGGACACTTCCCACTGCTTGATCGGCGCGGTCTTGAACCGGGCGCGAAGAATCGCGTTGCCTGACTCGAAACTCTCGACACCCTGAATCTCCAGTGGCGACCAGATGTTGCGCCGTTGCAGTGGGTCGGTGCGCATCTTCTGACCGACGTCGCGCATCAGTTTGATCGCGTTATCGATGTCCATGCCGGAGGGGATCGCCACCCGGAAAATCGCGTAGCCGAATTCCCGGGAGTAGTTCTTGATGCTTTTGATTTCGCTGAACGGAATGGTGTGGACGATACCGTCGATGTCCCGCAGGCGCACGGTACGAATGGTCAGCCCTTCGACGGTGCCGAGGTGGCCTCCGACGTCGACGTAGTCGTCGATGGCCAGCGAGTCTTCGATGATGATGAACAGCCCGGTGATCAGGTCCGCCACCAGTGACTGTGCACCGAAACCGATGGCCAGGCCGATCACGCCGGCACCGGCCAGCAATGGTGTGACGTTCATGCCCATGTTCGCCAGGGCGACGATCAGCGCAATGATGAAAATCGCCACGAACAACACGTTGCGGATCAGCGGCATCATTGTCTGCGCGCGGGCATTTGCCAGGCCTTTGCGCGAGCGGGTGAGGGCGTGGTGCACGGCGGTGTCGCTGAGAATCCAGATCAGCCAGGCAAAAATCAGCGTGCCGCCAAGGCTGAACAGTTTGACGCTGACTTCATGGCCTTCGCCTTCGGTGAAACGGATCAGCGACATGCCCCAGACCCGCAGGCCGAGTTCGATGAACGCGAGCCACACCACCACATGAGCGAGTGTGTAGAAGAAGCTTTTCAGGCGCTCCGAATACAGCGCATGACGCTTCACGCTGCGCTGCGGTTTGAGTGAATGGCGGCGCACCAAGCCGTTGATGACCATGCACAACACCAGCAGCACGGTGCAGATCAGCGACTGACGCAGTGCAGTGCTGGTATCGCCGGCCGAGACGAACGTGGCGAACAGCGAAATACCCACCAGCACTAGCGCCGGCATGTACCAGAAGGTCCCGAGAATCTCGATCGTGTCGCTGAGGGCGCGGCGGGTCAGGCGCCGGGACAGCGGTTGGTTGCGGATCAAGTGGGCGATGGGGCGACGGAACCGCAGGATGAACAGCCCTGTGGACAATGCTGCCAGTACGTTGGCGACCGTCGCGGCGGTGTGCGCCAGATGACTGCCAAGGCTTTCGACCAGTCGCGGATCGCTCAGGGCTTCACCGAAGGCGGCAAAACTGCCGATCAGCCACAGCGGCCGAAAGGCTTGATGCCGCAGGATGTACAAGGCCCGGTGGCGGTGTGGGCCGTCGAGCACCGAAAAGGCGATCACGCAGATCGCCGAAAAACAGGTGCCGACCACCAGCGCATAAGCCAACACCATGGCCAGGCTTTTGCCCAGTGACGAGGGCAGGGCGTAGCTCATGTAGACCGTCATCACCAAGGCAATCAGCCACGGCCCGAGTTTGCGCAGGGCGAAGCGCAGCATGTCCAGGGCCTTGGGGTGCTGCGGCAGTTCTTCGGTCAGGCCGAAGCGCATCCGCACCCGGTGGCTGACCCAGATCAGCGCGGCGGCCAGCAAACTCCAGAGCATCAGGATCATGGCAAAGGCAAAGATGATCGGCAGCCATTCATTGGCCGGCAGCACCAGCGCTGTCAGTTCATCTTCAGCCAGTTTGAACTCTTCGGACCAGCGAGTGAGAGGGCTGTCGGCGCCTGAAAACTGCTTTTCGAAACTGGCCAGGGTGCCACCGATCAGTCCCAGGACGCCTACTTCGGTGACCGGCTGGGCCTTTTTGGTGACATCGCGCAGCTTCTTCAAATCCGCCAGCAATTTGGAGCGTTGCTGATCGTTCTCCAGCGACTTGATGACTTCATCCAGGGATTGCCCCAAGGGCTCTTGCGCCTCTGGCTGTTTTGCCGAGCTGTTGAGCAGGCTGGGCAAGCCGACCGCCTGGGCAGGCGCCATCGGCAGCAGCGTCATGAGGCAGACAAGGAATAAACACGGCAGGGCAAAAAGACGAGCGAACACTAGGCGGTCAACCTCGGGATGAGCGGATCGACCGAGTGTACGAGCCCGTCAAAATCAATGCGAGCCGGGGGTGAGGATTTATTCGTTGAGTTTGGCGAGGATCTTGAAAATCACGGTGGCGAGGATCATCAGCATGCCGATCCACATCGCGAACACGCCGATGTTCTTGTCGCGAAAATTGAAGCCGATTGCCAGCATGATCATCCCGGAAAGAATCGGGATCAGCATGGCGTGAAACGAAGACAACGAGATCATGAGCGACTGCCTTGTCGAAAGGGGTATTGAAAGTGTAGGAGCTGTCGAGTGAAACGAGGCTGCGATCTTTTGACTTTGCTATTTAAAAACAAGATCAAAAGATCGCAGCCTCGTTTCTCTCGACAGCTCCTACCGGCTCCTACACGGATTACGGCAATTCTTGGCAGGCGTAAAACGCGCTCAACACTTTGACCAGGTGCGCCAGGTCATGGCTGCCGCACAGTTCACGGATCGAGTGCATGGCGAAGGTTGGCAGGCCGATGTCCACGGTGCGTACGCCCAGGTGGCTGGCGGTGATCGGGCCGATGGTCGAGCCGCAACCCATGTCGCTGCGCACCACGAAGCTCTGTACCGGCACTTCTTCGGCCATGCACAGATGGCGGAAGAACCCGGCGGTTTCGCTGTTGGTGGCGTAGCGCTGGTTGCTGTTGACCTTGATCACCGGGCCGGCGTTGAGTTTCGGGCCGTGATTGGCATCGTGCTTGTCGGCGTAGTTGGGGTGCACGCCGTGGGCGTTGTCGGCCGAGACCAGCAGGGATTTCTGAATGGTCCGTACGAATTCATCACCTTCAGGCAGCAGGCGACGCAGCGTCTGCTCCAGCATCGGGCCATCGGCGCCGCAGGCCGAGCAGGAACCGACTTCTTCGTGATCGTTGCAGACCAGCACGCAGGTTTCGTCGGTTTCGGTGGTCAGCAAGGCTTGCAGGCCGGCATAACACGACAGCAGGTTGTCCAGGCGCGCCCCGGCAATGAAATCGCCATGCAGGCCGATGACCGCAGCGCTTTGGGTGTCGTAGAAGCTCAGCTCATAGTCGAGCACCACGTCGGCGTTCAAGCCATGTTCGCGGGCGAGTTGATCGGTGAGCACGGCGCGGAAGTCCACGCGCTCGTCACCGGCAAATTGCGCAAGGATTGGCGGCAGTTCGGTCTGGGCGTTGATCGCCCAGCCCATGTTGGCTTCACGGTTCAGGTGAATGGCCAGGTTCGGGATGATGGCGATCGGCGCCTTGAAGTCGACCAGCTGGCTCTCGACCTTGCCGTCACGGCGGAAGGTTACGCGGCCGGCCAGGGACAGGTCGCGGTCGAACCATGGCGCCAGCAGTGCGCCGCCATAGACTTCGACACCCAGCTGCCAGAAGCCCTGACGTTGCAGTTCCGGCTGGGGTTTGACGCGCAGGCACGGGCTGTCGGTGTGCGCGCCAACCAGGCGAATGCCGCCGTGCAGGGGCGAATGACGGCCCATCTTGAACGCGACGATCGACGAGTCGTTACGGGTGACGTAGTAGCGACCGTTGGCTTCGGTGGTCCATGGCTCGCGCTCGTCAAGGCGTTGATAGCCCGCCGCTTCCAGGCGCTGAACAAGGCTGGCGGTGGCATGGAATGGGGTGGGGGAGGCCTTGAGGAAATCGATCAGGCCTTGATTCAACTCTTCGCGCATAAGTAGCTCCAGACAGCAATGGCGCAAGTTTAACGTATTGGCTCACGGCATTGCAGCGACAATGCCGTTCGACGTGCGCCAGCTGCCGATTGGCGAAGAGGATGAGTCAACCGGTGATCAGGTTGCCATTGAGGAACACTTCGCGACGTTGCTTGCGGCCCACATATTCATGTTTGCTCGCGAGGTACACCTCGTTGAATTTTTCCTTCGAGATACCCGGGATCTGTCGAATGTACTCGTCCACCAGTCGGTCATAGGCGGCTTCGGTGATGAGCTTGTAAATGTCCCGGCGATAGAAGAAGCCCAGTTGAAAGCCCAGGGTTTCGCTTTGATGGTTTGTCTGTCCGGCAAAGCAGTTTTCAAAGTCGATGGCTTTGAGTGGGGTCCGCGGCGTTTCCGGGATCATGATGTTGCCGGCCCAGAAATCCATGTGCGTGATGTTCTTGCGCGACAAGGAACTCAGCAATTCGAAGGCGTCGAGAATGAATGTTTCGACGCTGTCCGGGTTGCGTTTAAGCCATTGCACGCCGTCGATATGATCGTGGAGCAGGCGCGTGATAATGAAATATTCCTGGGTCAGCCCCAGTCGGTCCTTGGTGTAACCAAACCCTTGCAGCGACGGCATTTGTGCGCCACGGCGTTGTGCTTCGAGCGTATTGATCAACTCTTCCAGCGGCCAGTCGAATCGGCCATTGCGCTGTGGTTTGCCAAAGGTCACGCGCATTTTTGCCTTCAAGGTATCCAGCGGCTGGACCTTGGCAAACAGCGGCGTATCGCCGGAGGCCAGTGGCGCACTCGCACGGGTGAGCTTGTGGGTACGTCGTTTGTGTATGAGATGTTCAAGCGCCTGTTGTGCTTCGGCTGAACGCTGCGCGCTAAGGTGTAGCGTGGTGTTGAAAAGGCAGAAGGTGAATGGGTAGTCGTCTTGGAATGTCTTGTTGCTGAGCACGAGGGCTTCCTGCCTGATATCAAAGTGCCGCTATTTTACGTTTCATTACAAATTCATGACAATATTTTCACGCCAATTTCACGTCGATTTGTAACAAGAAATAAAAAAAATGCCCTTCAATGGAAGGGCGTTTTTTGGTTCGGCGGTTGCTTAAAAAGGAGCAGGGCACTCGAAGCGCAAGCGTTCGCCGCTTTGCGGGTGAGTAAAACTCAGCATGCTCGCGTGCAAACATAGTCGTGGCCAGGCGGCCAGTGCTTGCTCGTGGGCATACAGCCCGTCACCCAGCAGTGGGTGGCCGATGGAAAGCATGTGCACGCGCAACTGATGGGAGCGGCCGGTGATCGGCGTCAATTCGACACGACACCAATCGCCGCAACGCTCCAGTACGCGCCAGAAGGTCAGGGCATTTTTACCGAATTCATGGTCCACCACATGGCGTGGCTTGGTCGGCGGGTCGTAGCGCAACGGCAGATCGATGCTGCCACTGTCCAGTTCCGGTTGTCCCCAGCACAGGGCGGTGTAGGCCTTTTCGGTTTCGCGGTCGTGAAATTGCCGAGACAGCTCGCGATGAGTGTCCGGGTCACGGGCCAACAGAATAATGCCGGAAGTTTCCCAGTCCAGACGATGGACAATTCGCGCTTCCGGGTAGCCGTTTTCTTGCAGGCGGGTAATCAGGCAGTCCTTGTTGTCATCGGCCCGGCCAGGGACAGAGAGCAGCAGGGTCGGTTTGTTCACCACCAGTACGGCGGCGTCCTCATGGATGATGCTGATGTTGGACAGCGGCATTAAAACAGCCTCGTAACAAACGCCAACGGCGGCTCAGGCCCCTTCCATGAACAGAAGGGGCCTGAGCCGCCGTGGCTCCAGCCGGATCGACTCAGCGATCTGGCAGGGTGATATTGAGTTCCAGAATCGAGCAGCTGCCCTGGTTTTCCAGAGCGACGTGCACGTCATCGGACCCGATATTGACGTACTTGCGGATGACCTCGACCAATTCCTTCTGCAAGGCTGGCAGGTAGTCCGGTGTACTGCGTTGGCCGCGTTCGTGCGCCACGATGATCTGCAGACGCTCTTTCGCTACCGACGCGGTGCTGACCTTTTTGCTGGCACGAAAGAAGTCAAAAAGATTCATTATCTACCTCCAAACAGGCGCTCGAAGAATCCCTTCTTCGTTACATCGAGAAAACGATGCTCCACGTTTTTGCCCAGCAGACGATCGACCGCATCGCTGTATGCCTGACCGGCATCGCTCTGGTCGTCGAGAATGACCGGCACGCCCGAGTTGGAAGCCTTGAGAACCGCTTGGGATTCCGGAATGACACCCAGCAGGGCGACCGCCAGAATCTCTTTGACGTCTTCGACGCCGAGCATCTCGCCGTCACTGACTCGTTGCGGGTTGTAGCGGGTCAGCAGCAGGTGTTCCTTGATCGGCTCTTCGCCTTTTTCAGCGCGGCGCGATTTGCTGGCCAGCAGGCCGAGCATGCGGTCCGAGTCACGAACCGAGGACACTTCCGGGTTGGTCACGATAATCGCTTCGTCTGCGAAGTACATGGCCAGGTGGGCGCCTTTTTCGATGCCGGCCGGAGAGTCGCAGACCACGTACTCGAAGTCTTCTTTCAGCGCCATCAACACTTTTTCCACGCCTTCCACAGTCAGCGCGTCTTTATCGCGAGTCTGACTGGCGGCCAGTACGTAGAGGTTTTCCAGGCGTTTGTCTTTGATCAGGGCTTGTTGCAGGTTGGCTTCGCCGTTGACCACGTTGACGAAGTCATACACCACGCGACGCTCGCAACCCATGATCAGGTCGAGGTTACGCAAACCGACGTCGAAGTCGACGATAACTGTTTTGTGACCGCGCAGTGCGAGGCCGGTACCGATAGCAGCACTGGTGGTGGTCTTACCCACACCACCCTTGCCGGATGTAACCACGAGAATCTTGGCCAAGGTGTTTCACCCCTAAGGAAAAAGGACATTTAGCCCCTGAAAAACATCTCTAGAAAAACTACTGCAGTCGGACAGCCTTGGCTGGAATTCGGTCCAGAACGGCGCTTACCTCGGGTAAACACTGCTTATGGCCTTTTTCCTACTTCGTTTGAGCCGTTTTCGCTACGTTTTAGAGATGTTTGGAAAATGCGGCAGTATCCGTTAAAGCCGAATGATGTTCAACACATCGCCCGACAGGCTGACCTGTACACCCGCGCCCCACAAAGGGTCGCGACGCAGATCCTCCGAAACCTTGTAGTGGCCTGCGATGGAGACCAGTTCAGCGCTCATTTGCTGACAGAAAATCCTGGCTTTCGTGTCGCCTTTGACGCCGGCCAACACTCGACCACGCATCGGGCCGTATACATGGATGTTCCCGTCGGCGAGAAGTTCCGCCCCAGGGCTGACCGACGAGATCACCACCAGATCGCAACCCTGGGCATAAATCTGCTGCCCACCGCGTACGGGCGAGGTGATGATCTTCGTTGGCTTGATAGTCGGCTCCGGCGGTTTTTCCGGTTTTTTTATGACTTGGCCTTCAAGCGGGTCAAGCGGACGTTCACGGGCGCCGGACGGTGGCAGCACCGGCAGGTCGACCGCGATGGCCGCGGCGATGTCTTCGATGCGGCTGGCACGGATCGCCAGGGTGCGCAGGCCATGTTGGCGGCAGACGCGCATCAGGCCCGGCAGATCGACTGCGCCTTCGCTGGCCGGAAGTTTGTCCAGGGCCAGCACCAATGGCGCGTTACTAAAGAAGTTAGGCGCCTGGGCGACCTTGGCGGCCAGTTGACGATCGAGGTTCTCGAGGTCGTTACGGGCCAGTTCCAGCACCGTAATGGCGAGCATGCTGCCCTTCAGCTGGAACACGGGATCTTGGTCTAGCGGTTCGGTTTGGCTCATGGTCGGCATACAACGACTTGTCACTAAAAGTGCCGAGACTTATAACGAGAACGCCCGCGAGCCGCAAGCCGGGTCGAACGATGTAGAATGCGCGGCCATTGTCTTTCCGGAACCTTTAATGGATCGCCCGCGTTTTCGAACAGCATTTCTATCTCCACGTTTCTGGCCGCTGTGGTGTGGCTTGGGGCTGTTGTGGCTGATTGTGCAGTTGCCGTATCCGGCGTTGCTGTCGATCGGTCGCGCCCTGGGTGCATTGATGTATCGAGTAGCGGGCGACAGACGGCGCATTGCCAAGCGCAATCTGGAACTGTGTTTCCCTGAAAAAACCGCTGCCGAGCGCAAGCGCCTGCTCAAGGAAAACTTTGCCTCAACGGGCATCGCGTTTTTCGAAATGGCCATGAGCTGGTGGTGGTCGCGCGAGCGTCTGGCGAAGCTGGCCCATGTCGAAGGGTTGGAGCATTTGAAAAAAGCCCAGCGTGACGGCAAAGGCGTGATCCTGATGGCTGTTCATTTCACCACGCTGGAAATCGGCGCGGCGTTGCTCGGCCAGCAGCACACCATTGATGGCATGTACCGCGAACACAAAAATCCGTTGTTCGACTACGTCCAGCGCCTGGGGCGCGAGCGGCACAACGTCGACTCGCTGGCGGTGGAGCGCGACGACGTGCGCGGCATGCTCAAATTGCTGCGCGCAGGCCGGGCAATCTGGTACGCACCGGATCAGGACTATGGCGCCAAGCAAAGTATCTTCGTGCCGCTGTTCGGGATTCAGGCCGCGACCGTCACCGCCACCAGCAAGTTTGCGCGGTTGGGCAAGGCGCTGGTGGTGCCGTTCACTCAGGAACGTCTGGCAGATGGCAGCGGTTATCGACTGGTGATTCACGCACCGCTCGAGGGTTTCCCTGGCGAAACCGAAGAGGCCGATTGCCTGCGGATCAACCAATGGATCGAAGGCGTCTTGCGTGAATGTCCAGAGCAATACCTCTGGGCCCATCGCCGCTTCAAGAGCCGTCCGCCGGGTGAGCCGAAGCTGTACGCAAAACGCGGTTGAACCACCGTCCTTATAAGCACCATGGAGTGTTGCGATGAGTCCTGCTGAACCGGTTACAGGGTTGATTCTTTCCGGCGGCGGGGCTCGGGCGGCCTATCAGGTGGGGGTGCTGGCGGCGATTGCCGAGCTGTTGCCGGTCGGCGCGAGCAATCCGTTTCCGGTGATCGTCGGCACCTCGGCCGGCGCAATCAACGCGGTCAGCCTCGCCAGCGGGGCGATGGATTTTCGTGGTGCGATTCAACGTCTGACAGCCTTCTGGCAGGGCTTTCGCAGTCATCTGGTGCTGCGCAGCGACTGGCCGGGCGTGATCCACCAGGCCAGCCGTTTTGTCAGCCACAGTTTGCTCGGGATTGGCGCTCAGGTGCCGGTGGCCTTGCTCAACAGCTCGCCGCTACGCCGATTGCTCAACGACAAACTGCAGATGAGCGGGATTGCCGAGGCCATTGCACAGAAGCAGTTGCAGGCGGTTGCGGTGACTGCGTTCGGCTACGAGTCCGGTCAGGCGGTGACCTTTTATCAGGGTGGCGGCACCATCAATGCCTGGTTGCGCCATCGGCGAATCGGCGTCCCCACGCAATTGACCGTCGATCACTTGCTGGCCAGTTCCGCCATTCCGCTGTTGTTTGCGCCAGTGAAAATCGGTGAAGAGTATTTCGGCGACGGCGCGGTACGTCAGTCGGCACCGATCAGTCCGGCGCTGCACCTGGGCGCCAGCCGAGTGCTGGTGGTGGGCGTCAGCGGCAACCCCCGCGGCGTCGACCCGGAACAACCGCTGCAGCGCGTCTACACCGGTCAGCAGCCGAGCCTGGCGCAGATCGGTGGGCACATGCTCAACAGCACGTTCATTGACAGCCTGGAAAGTGACATCGAGTTGCTGCAGCGGCTCAATCAGTTCAGTCATCTGCTGCCCGATGGCACGCCGACGCGCGCGCTGGGTGTGGCGCCGGTGGAGGTGCTGGTGATTTCGCCGAGTCAGCCGATCGATGAGATTGCGGCGCGGCATCGGCAGGAATTACCGGCGGCGCTGCGCCTGTTTCTGCGCGGGCCGGGGGCGACCAGGACGAGCGGGGCGGGGGTGCTGAGTTATCTGCTGTTCGAGGCGGGGTATTGCAGCGAATTGATTGATTTGGGGCGGCGGGATGCGCTGGCCAAGCGGGATGAGTTGTCCCGGTTTCTGGGATTGTCATAAAGCAAAGATCGCAGGCTGCGCCAGCTCCTACATTGGAACGTATACCCCTGTAGGAGCTGCCGAAGGCTGCGATCTTTTGACTTTAAATCAGAAGTGAACCTTGACCAGGAAGCTGGTTACGCTCTGATCGGTTTTGAAGCCCTGACTGTCTTCAATACCGTACTTGTTTTTCCAGTAGTCATACTCGACGCCGACGTACAACTGCTTTTCGCCAAGGTTCAGCGCCTTGCCCAAGTCGTACTTGACCTGTGGGTTGAAGTGCAGGTTGGCGTGGTATTCGCCTTTTTTGTTGACGTCGTTGTCGACCACCCAGTCCATGAAACCGTCGATCAGGATGTTCGAATCACCCACCGGGATGGTGTAAGACCAGACCGGAGTGACCTGCCAGATATTGTCACCTGGGCGGTCGCCTTCGGTATGACGGTTGTAGAAGTTCAGCTGGAAGTAGTCGAAGCCCGGGATCGCCAGGTCGAAACCAGGACCGATCAAGTAGGACTCGGTATCGTTTTCACCGAACTCGTAGGTCATGGCCAGCAGTACGTCTTTGATCGGGCCGAATTCGAGCTTTTGGTCGAAGATCTTGCCGAACGACAAGCGTGGGCTGATCTCGCCGTAGTAGGTGTTCGAGCCGGCGTAGCTATCGTCCTTGCCGTTGTAGAAAATCTTGTCGACGAACATGAAGTTGTCGCCGTATTTCCAGCCATCGACGTGTTCGAAGGTCACCGTCTGCTGAATGCGCGGATTGACCTGGAAGTCCTTGCCATACAGGTAGGTCAGGCTGTTGTTCTGCCATTGCAGCAAGTCGCCGGCCATGGCCTGGCCCCCGGCCAGCAAAGATCCCGCCAGCATCAGGCTAGTGCACGTACGTTTCATTCGGTTGCTCCCAAAAAGTAGGTGGTTCCACGTTATTTTTCTAAGGTCGGCGCTCTGGTGTGGCGCCTTTTTCTGTAGCTGTAAAAATCATCCAATCGGTCAGCTTCAGTGCTGTTAGCAAGAGCTGAGCCAAGGCTTTTGAAAAGCCAAAAAACTCCCGTTCGGCGGCTCAAGAGCAGTCGATTGAGAGTGGTTTTGGAGTGCCTTGGTACCGTCCAGAGCCGGGATAAGTTGGCTTTCTGGTCAGGAATTAAATCCGGGCTTTTTTTTAGACCAGATTCGGGCGGCCGCGGAGAATACTGACTCCTTGGCCAGGTCTCAAGTGCCCCGCAACAGCGCACCGACGACAGGTTTGGAGCACGGTTGCGGATCATCTAGAAATGCACCTTCACCAGCAGGCTGGTGGTGTTCTCATTAGTGTCGAAGTTGGCGGTGTTCTCGATGCCGTATTTGTCTTTCCAGTAGCTGTACTCGACGCCGACGTACACCTGTTTCTCCCGCCAGCCCAAGGCCTTCCCCAGGTCATATTTGATCTGCGGGTTGAAGTGCAGGTTGGCGTGGTAGGTGCCCTGTGAGTTCTGATCGTTATCCACGACCCAGTCGATGTAGCCGTCGATCAACAGGTTCGAGCTGCCCAATGGCAGGGTGTAGGACCAGGCCGGCGTGATCTGCCAGACATCGTCGCCGGGACGCGAGCCTTCGGTCTGGCGATAGTAGAAGTTCAAGGTGAAAAAATTGAAGCCCGGTACCGCGAGGTCGAAACCGGGGCCGATCAGATAGGCCTCGGTGTCGTCTTCGCCATTCTCGTAGGTCATGGCCAGCAACACGTCCTTGATCGGGCCGAATTCGAAACGGCGGTCGAGGATTTTGCCGAAAGACAGGCGCGGACTGAACTCGCCGTAATAGGCGTGAACACCTTTGTTCCGGTCTTTCTCGCCGTTGTAGTAAGTGCTGTCGACGAACAGGAAGTTGTCGCCGTACTTCCAGCGGTCGGCGTGCTCAAAGGTTATCGTCTGCTGGATCGACGGGTTGACCGCGAAATTCTTGCCATACAGATAGCTCAGGCTGTTGGTCTGCCACAGCAGTAAATCGCCGGCCATGGCTTGACTGGCGGCCAATAAGCCACCGCCCAACAGCATGTTTGTCTGTGTCCGAATCATCTGTTGCTCCCTCTTGTTTTTATTGTTTGAGGCGCAGGCAGCCACTGACCTGTGGGAGCAGGTCAGCTCCCACAGGGTTTGTGGTTTTAGTCAGTTAATGCGGGTGCGCGTGGCAGGCGTTGATGGCCGCGCGTTCGGCGCCGCCGAGGATGTTGAACAGCAGGTTCAGCGACAAAGCACTCAACGTCGCCATGGCAATACCGCTGTGAGTGATGGGACTCATCCACATCGGAAGGTGCGCGAAGAACTCCGGACGCACCACCGGAATCAGCCCCATGCCGATGCTCACCGCCACCAGCAATTGGTTGCGACGGTCACCGATGTCGGCTTCCTGAAGAATCTTGATGCCGGTGGCGGCGACCATGCCGAACATCGCAATCGCCGCGCCGCCCAGTACGGCCGGTGGAATCGAGGCAACGAGGAACGCGGCTTTGGGCAACAGGCTCAACACCACCAGCAAACCGCCGGCGACGATGGTCACCGAGCGGCAACGCACGCCAGTCATCTGCACCAGGCCGATGTTCTGCGCGAAAGAGGAGTGGGTGAAGGTGTTGAAGAAACCGGCGAAGAACGAGGCGCCGGCATCACACAACAACCCGCGACGGAGCATCCGTGGGCAGACTTCCTGACCGGTGATTTTGCCCAGCGCCAGGAACATCCCGGTGGACTCGACGAAGATGATCACCACCACCAGGCACATGGAAAGGATCGGTGCGAGTTCGAACTTCGGCATGCCGAAATGCAGCGGGGTCACGAATTGCAGCCACGGCGCCTGGGCCATGCCACTCAGGTCGACCATACCGATCAGGCCGCAGAGCACGTAACCCAGGCACATGCCGATCAGCACGGAAATGTTGACCCAGAAACCGCGCATGAAGCGGTGGACCAGCAGAATGGTGGCCAGCACCAGCGCGGCGATGGCCAGGTAAATCGGTGAGCCGAATTGCGCGGCGCCAGCACCGCCACCCGCCCAGTTCACGGCCACGGGGAACAGCGACAAACCGATCGAGGTGATGACTGTGCCGGTCACCAGAGGCGGGAAGAAGCGTACGACTTTGGACATGAATGGCGCGATGATCATGCCGAAGAATCCGGCGGCGATGGTTGCACCGAAGATCCCTTGCAGACCGATGCCCGGCATGCCGGCCATGGCGACCATGCTGCCGACGGCGGCGAAACTGGCGCCCATCATCACCGGCATGCGAATGCCCATGGGGCCGATGCCTAGCGACTGCACGATGGTAGCGATCCCGGCCACCAGCAGGTCGGCGTTGATCAGGAAGGCGATTTCTTCACGACTCAGGCCAGCGGCCTGTCCGATGATCAGCGGCACTGCGATGGCGCCGCCGTACATCAGCAGAACGTGTTGCAGACCAACCAGGATCAGTTGCAAAAGGGGTAAACGCTGAATGGCGGGTGCGTCGGGGATGCGCGCTTTGGATAGCTCGGACATGCAACACCTCGGATCTTTTTTATTCTTGTGATTTTTGTATCAGGGGGCCGCGTTGCGGCCATTCGCGAGTAGGCTCGCTCCTACACAGACCATACAGAACCTGTGGGAGCGAGCTTGCCCGCGAAGCTTTTCAACGGTTAATTGGTTGGAGCTCCCTGAACAATCCACGCACCGATCAGGTCACGTTCCTGCTGGGTCATCTGGGTGATGTTGCCCAGTGGCATGATCTGGCTGGTGACGGCTTGAGCCTGGATGCGCGCCGCGTTCTGACGGATCTGCTCGGGGGTATCGAACATCACGCCGGCCGGTGCGGCACTGAACAGCGGGCTGGTCGGTTTGGCCGAGTGGCAAACCGCGCAACGTTCCTGAATCACGCTGTGCACCTTGTCGAAAACGGGGCCGGCGTTGGACGCCTGAGCCGGTGCAGCGGCAGGCGCAGCAGGTTTCGCCGCTTCAGGTTTCACACCGCCACCGAGGGCAGTTTCCGGCAGCGGCTGGTACTCGATGGTGCCGGGTGCCTTGGCTACTTCAGGAGCGCTCGGCATCTGTGCCGGGCCAGTTACGTAAGCCAGGCAGATCATGCCGACTGCCGCGACGGGCAAGGTCCAGGCGAACTTGTGGCTGTCATGACGGGTGTTGAAGTAGTGACGCACCAACACCGCCAGCACCGCGATCCCGGCCAGGATCAGCCAGTTGTATTGGCTGCCGTAGGTGCTCGGAAAGTGGTTGCTGATCATGATGAACAGCACCGGCAAGGTGAAGTAGTTGTTGTGACGCGAACGCAGCAAGCCTTTGGCCGGCAGTGCCGGATCCGGCGTGCGGTTTTCGGCAATCGCGGCAACCAGTGCGCGCTGCGCCGGCATGATGATGCGGAACACGTTGCCGACCATGATGGTGCCGATGATCGCGCCGACGTGCAGGTACGCACCACGACCGCTGAACACTTTGCTGAAGCCGTAAGCGGCGCCAATGATCAGCACGAACAGGATTCCGCCTAGCAGGGCAGGGCGTTTGCCCAGGGCTGAGTCGCAAAGGAAGGAGTAGACGAACCAGCCGACGAACAACGAGGCAATGCCCAGTGCGACCCCTTCAGGGCCGGTCAGGCTGCTGCCCGGTGCCAGCAGGTACAGCGTCGGGTTGGAGTAGAACACCACGCACAGCAGCGCGATCCCCGACATCCAGGTGAAATAGGCTTCCCATTTGAACCAGTGCAGGTTGTCCGGCATGGTCGGTGGAGCCAGTTTGTATTTTTCCAGGTGATAGATACCGCCGCCGTGGATCGCCCACAAATCGCCCGCCAGACCACTTTTCGGGTTGACCCGATTGAGGTTGTTTTCCAGCCAGACGAAATAGAACGACGCGCCGATCCAGGCCACGCCAGTAATCATGTGAACCCAGCGCACGCTCAGGTTCAGCCATTCCAACAGATGTGCTTCCACAGTCTTTACCTCTCGCCTGTCACTCTGTTGTCGAGTGATCAGACCTTCTCTTATTGGTGGGGGGCGAGGATCAAACGCTCATCCTCTTTGAAAAAATGCTCATCGCAGTTATTGCCTGTGCCACTGCGATCAACCACCAGGAAGTCATCCCGCTTTTCGATCGTCAGCACCGGATGGTGCCAAACGCCGCGATGGTAATTAATGCCCTGCCTGCCGTTGGTGACGAAGGCGCGGACCAAGCCTGATACAGGTTCATCGCCAAGTGGCGCGACCACGATCAGAAAGGGGTTGCCGAGCAGCGGAATGAAAGCCTGGCTGCCCAGCGGGTGACGCTCCAGCATGCTGACGGTCAGCGGCATGTCCTGCGCGTCGGCGCGGAAGATGCTGATGATCGCGTTGTCCTCTGGCGTGGCGGTTTCCACCGTCGCCAGTTTGTGAAAGCGCATGGTCGAACCGTTGTTGATCATGAAGTGATCGCTGCCGTCGGTTTCGATCACGTCACCGAAAGGGGCGAAGGCTTCTTTGGTCAGCGGTTCAATCGTCAATGTGCGCATGCTGGTCTTCTTTTCCGAGTTCTGTGTTGTTGGTTCTATTGCTATCGCTGGCAGGCCAGCTCCCACATTTGGAATGCATTCCCCTGTGGGAGCCAGCCTGCTGGCGATTGGGTTCAGCGCTTATTTAGCGACCTTGCCCAATACCCGCAGGCGACTCACACCACCGTCCGGGAACACGTTCAGGCGGATGTGGGTGATCGGGCCCAGCGCCTTGATCTGCTCGGCGAAGGTGTGTTCGGCGTGCATTTCCAGTTTCTGCGCCGGCAGCAATTCGCGCCAGAACAGCGATTGGGTTTCGATCTGGCTGTCAGTACCGCCCTTCACGAACGCGCCCTGGATCGAGCATGTGTCCGGGTAGTTGCCCTTGAAGTGCAGGGTGTCGACGATGACTTTCTCGATCTCGCCGGCATGACCCAGCGCGACGATGACCCAGTCATTGCCTGGCGTGCGACGACGTGCGGTTTCCCAGCCGTCGCCCATGTTGATGCCACGGCCCGGGTTGAGGATGTTGCTCATGCGACCGAAGTGTTCGTCGGAGCAGGCGAGGGCGCGGCCACCGTTCAGGGCTGCTGCCAGATCAACTTGCTCGTTGTCGCCGACAGCGGACCAGTCGCGGAACGGAACACCGTAAACACGCAGACGGGCCACGCCACCATCCGGGTAGATGTTGAAACGCAGGTGGCTGAACGCCTGGTCGTTGTTGATTTCGTGGAAGTGGTGGCTGTTGCCTTGCAGCTCGACGGCGGACAGCACTTCAGTCCACTGGGTGTTTTCGTCCGGCTCGCCCGAGGCCAGGAAGCACGCTTCCAGGGAGGCCGACGGCGGGAAGTTGCCGGTGAAGAATGAAGTGTCGATGTCCACGCCTTTGATCGAACCCGGTACGCCCAGGCGGATCACGGCGCTGTCGTAGCCTTCGAAGCGCTTGCGGCGCGACTCCCAGCCGTCCATCCACTTGCCGTTGTCATCGAACACGCCCTCCTTCCATACAGCCGGGGTCGGCTGGAACAGGCGGTTGGCATCAGCGAACCAGTCATCGGTGACCGAGATGATTTTGGTGCCCAGACGGGCGTCGGCCAGGTTGACGAACTTCTCGAAAGGTACGGCGTAAGCTTTCATTCTTCTTGTCTGCCTTTAATTAGTTGGCTTGGGATGCTTGCGAGGCCCTGGGTGCTTTTTGCGTTTGAGAGCACTCGGGCCAGGCTCGCTATAGGGTCAGTAATCGGAACAGGGCAATCTTGTTGATTTCCGCCAGCGCGCATTTGAACTCGGTGTCTTGCGGGTTGTGAATGCGCGTTTCGAACGCCGCGAGGATCTGATGCCGGTTGCTGCCTTTTACCGCCATGATGAAGGGAAACTTGAACTTGGCTTTGTAGGCGTCGTTCAGCTCGGTGAAGCGTTGAAACTCTTCGGCCGTGCATTGGTGAATACCCGCGCCAGACTGTTCTTCAGTGCTGGCTGCGGTCAGCTGGCCCTGGACGGCGGCTTTGCCGGCCAGGTCCGGGTGAGCGTTGATCAGTGCCAATTGGCCTTCGTGATCGGCACTCAACAGGATGTCGCTCATGCGCTGGTGCAGGGTTTCGATCTCGTCGATCGAAGCGTCCTGGCCCAGGTCGAAGGCCTTCTCGGCCACCCATGGCGAATGTTCGTAGATGTCGGCGAAAGCGGCGACAAACGCGTCGCGGCTCAGGGTCGATGGCTTCAGGGTTTGGAACTGACTCATTTCGAGGCCCCTTGATACGGGTGGGTTTCGTGCCAGTGGCGAGCGATGTCGACGCGACGGCTGAACCACACCTGTTCATGACTTTTAGCGTATTCGATAAAGCGCTTGAGCGAGGCCAGACGCGCCGGACGGCCAATCAGACGGCAGTGCAAGCCGATCGACAGCATCTTCGGTGCTTCGGCGCCTTCGGCATACAGCACGTCGAAGGCGTCTTTGAGGTATTCAAAGAAGTCGTCGCCCTTGTTGAAACCCTGGACCTGGGTGAAGCGCATGTCGTTGGTGTCCAGGGTGTACGGAATCACCAGGTGCGGCTTGCCGGTCGGGTTGTTCGGTTCCCAGTAGGGCAGGTCGTCGTCGTAGGTATCGCAGTCGTAGAGGAAACCGCCTTCTTCCATCACCAGTCGACGAGTGTTCGGGCCGGTGCGGCCGGTGTACCAGCCCAGTGGACGTTCGCCGGTGATTTCGGTGAGGACGCGGATCGCTTCGAGCATGTGCTCGCGTTCCTGCGCTTCGTCCATGTACTGGTAGTCGATCCAGCGATAGCCGTGGCTGCAGATCTCGTGGCCGGCATCGACCATCGCGCGGATCACGTCCGGGTGGCGCTGGGCGGCCATGGCCACGGCGAAGATGGTCAGCGGAATGTCGAATTCCTTGAACAGTTTCAGAACCCGCCAGACGCCGGCGCGGCTGCCATACTCGTAAAGGGATTCCATGCTCATGTTGCGCGCGCCTTGCAGCGGCTGCGCCGAGACCATTTCCGAAAGGAAGGCTTCAGATTCTTTATCGCCGTGCAGGATATTGCGCTCGCCGCCTTCTTCGTAATTGAGCACGAAGGACAAGGCGATGCGGGCATTGCCCGGCCAGTGTGGGTGAGGAGGGTTACTGCCGTAACCGATCAGGTCGCGTGGGTAGTCAGCGCTCACTGCAGTCTTCCTTCTTATTCGTTCGACTTGTTCAAGGTCAGATTTGTGAGGCGGCCTGCAGTGTGATGACAGGCTGGCGTCACAGCGATGGGCTGATTGTATACAACTTTATATCCACTTTGTAAGCCTGTTTTTTTGCATTTTTCAAAACTGTCATCTTCACATGTTATTGCAAGAAACCTGCCTGATTGGTCAGCTAATGGATGGAAGGTCCTTTGATCCTATGGTTCGGTGGCAGATTCGTCGGGAATCGCTGAATGACGGGTATAGCGGTAAATATGTTGTTTTTATTGTGTACAATTTTTTTGAAAAGTGTCTTAATCAGTCGCTCGCCGCAGCGTTTCGTGCTCCGAATCGGTGCGGTCTCCTTTTCAACTGACTTCGGGAGGCGCGAGGTCTGACTGCTTCATGCAGGCAGGCGCGCAGAATCAATGGGACGTTTGACAACACACGTTTTGGACGCTGCACACGGTTGCCCGGGCAGCTCGATCAAGGTCGAGTTGTACCGCGTTGAAGGTTCGCAGCTGGAATTGGTCGCCACTGCGATAACCAACAGCGATGGCCGGGTCGATGCACCGCTGCTGCAAGGCGATGACTACCGTTCAGGGGTCTATCAGGTTCAGTTTCATGCGGGCGATTATTACCGCGCCCGTGGCGTTCAGCTGCCAGAGCCCGCGTTCCTGGATGTGGTGGTGCTGCGTTTTGGCATCTCTGCGGAACAGGATCACTACCACGTGCCGTTGCTGATTTCGCCATACAGCTATTCGACCTACAGAGGAAGCTAGGACTTTCCCCCCAGAATCCTGCGCATATAGCTTCTTTGGTCTTTCGCCCGCTCACACTGCGGGCTTTTTTTCGTCTGTGAGAAATGTGTTGTTTGTGATGACGCCATCGCGAGCAGGCTCGCTCCCACAGGGGTATGCATGCCAATGTGGGAGCGAGCCTGCTCGCGATGCTTTTGCTCTTAGCGGCTCAGAAGAGACGCAGCCCCGGCCCCGCTAAACAACCCCGCACTCACCCGATTAAACCAGCTCTGACCCTTGCCACTGCGCAAATACCGCGCAGCCCCGTGTGCACCTAATCCATAAGCCAACTTGCACAGCAAATCCAGCACGGTCCAGGTCGCAATCATCACCAGCAACTGCGGCAGAAACGGTTGCTCGGCACTGAGGAACTGCGGGAGGAAAGCGGCGAAGAACAGAATGTCTTTCGGGTTGCTGGCGCCCAACATGAACGCGCGCCCGAACAGTGCGCGAAAGCGTGGAACCGGCGCAGCCTGGGGCACTTCAGCGCCGTGGGAGGGCTGACGCGATTGCTGCCAACTCTGCCAGGCCAGGTAGAACAGGTACAGCGCCCCGACGATCTTCAGGGCGCTGAACAACTGTTCCGATGCCAGCAGCAAGGCGCCCAACCCCAGCGCCGACGCACTCAGCAAGCAGATCGAGGCAATCACGCCACCCAGAAACGCCGGGTAAGAACGGCGCAAACCGTAATTCAGACTGTTGCTGATCATCAGCAAAGACAGTGGCCCCGGGATCAGGATTACCACCAGCGCAGCGCCGCTGAACAGCAGCCAGGTTTCCAGACTCATCACTTTCCTCCATTTGCACAAAAGCCTCACCCGACGGGGTGAGGCTGTTTTGAAACGTCTACGGCTTACAAGAAAATGAACTTGGCGATGAAGATCGCGCAGAGCACCCACAGACTGATGGAAATTTCCTTGTGCTTACCGGTGCAGGCCTTCAGTACCACGTAAGTGATAAAGCCCAGCGCGATGCCGTCGGCGACCGAGAAGGTCAGGGGCATCATGATCGCGGTTACGATCGCCGGAATGCTGTCGGTCGCTTCGTCCCATTCGATGTGCGCCATGCCGCCCATCATCAGCATCGCCACATAAATCAGCGCACCGGCGGTTGCGTAAGCGGGGATCATGCCAGCCAGCGGTGCGAAAAACATTGCGGCAATAAATAGCACACCTACGGTCACGGCGGTAAGACCAGTCCGACCACCAGCGGCTACACCCGCGGCACTTTCCACGTAGCTGGTGACCGGCGGAACGCCGACCATCGCCCCGAATACGCTGGACGCACTGTCGGCTTTCAGGGCGCGGGAGAGGTTTTCGATCTTGCCGTCGGCGTTCACCAGGCCGGCGCGCTGGGCGACGCCCATCAAGGTGCCGGCGGTGTCGAACATGTGCACGAAGAGGAAGGCCAGCACCACGCTGATCATGCTGACGTTGAACACGCCCGCGATGTTCATGGCCATCCAGGTCGGCGCCAGGCTCGGCGGGGCGGACATGAGGCCCTCGTAGTGCACCAGGCCCAGGCCCCAACCCGCCAGGGTGACGGTGATGATGCTGATGAGAATCGCGCCGAACACTTTGTGGTAGCTGAGTACGGCGATCATCAGGAAGCAGATGGCGGCCAGCAGCGGGCCAGGCTCGCGCAGGGAGCCGAGCTTGATCAGGGTGGCCGGGCTGTCGACCACGATGCCCGCGGTTTTCAAGCCGATCAGCCCTAAAAACAGGCCCACACCGGCGCCCATGGCAAAGCGCAAACTCACCGGTATGCTATTGAGCAGCCATTCGCGGATCCGCGAAAAGGTCAGAAACATGAACAACACACCGGAAACAAACACCGCGCCAAGGGCAGTTTCCCAGTTGTAACCCATGGTGCCGACCACGGTGTAGGTGAAGAAGGCGTTCAGGCCCATGCCCGGCGCGAGGCCGACCGGCCAGTTGGCGTACAGACCCATCAACAGACAACCCAGCGCGGCGGCGATGCAGGTGGCGACGAACGCCGCACCGTGATCGATTCCGGCGTCGGCCATGATGTTAGGGTTGACGAAGATGATGTAGGCCATGGTGATGAAGGTTGTCAGACCGGCAATCAACTCGGTCTTCACCGTGGTGCCATGCAAGCTGAGTTTGAAGATGCGCTCCAGCCAGCCATTGCGTAATGGCGGCGAGAGTTCCAGCGTCGGGGCTTCGGATTTGCGGCTTTCCACAGCGAATACTCCTCAAGAGTTTTATTGTTATTTCCAGGGCCGGACCCATGAGGGTGGCAGCGACCCTTTGAGGTACTTGCGATTTGTTGACCGCTTGGTCAGGAACTCGCACGAAGTGGATTATGCTTTTGTATACAAATAAAGCAAATAATGTTTTTGATTTTGTAGACGAAAAGTTTGTTGATCGGGATATATCGGCTATAGACGATCGGTTACTCGGTTGGCGCTTGGGTTTTTCCTAAAGCCAGATTCACCGCTAACCATCCATTCACCGCCGTCTCCCCAGCCTCGGCAAATACCCGCTCCAGCAATTTCACCTGCTCACGGCGCAATGACTGCTCGAAACGCGCGCCATCGTCAGTCAGCTCCAGCAACCGCTTACGCTTGTCGGTTTCGGACGCGACACTGTTCACCAGATGCATTTCCACCAACTGACGCAGCGGAATGTTCAGCGCCTGCTTCGTCACCCCGAGCAACGCCAGCAACTCCTTGACGCTCAGGTTCGGGTAGCGCGCGATGAAAAACACAATGCGTTGATGCACCCGGCTCAAGCCACGACGCTCGAGCATTTCGTCGGCTTTCGCAGTGAACGCCTGGTAACCGAAGAAAAACGCTTCCATCGCTTGTTGCTGAGTCGCGGGGTTTTTAAGGTCAAGCATGTTGACGTATCCGTCCGGTCTGTCGTAATTTCGGTCAATCAGTTTGACTCATTTTTCTCAGGCCTCGCTACCGGTGACCCCATGGCATTTTCCGAACGTGTCTCGCGCCTTAAAAGTTCTTTGATCCGTGAAATTCTCGCCGCCGCCCAGCGCCCGGAAGTGATGTCGTTCGCCGGCGGCTTGCCCGCCGAAGCCATGCTGCCAAAAGTCGAGTGGGCCGACATGCCGTTGTCCATGGGCCAATACGGCATGAGCGAAGGTGAGCCGGCGCTGCGTGAAGCGCTGGCAGCAGAGGCGCGAGCGCTGGGCGTACCCTGCGAGGCGAGTCAGGTGTTGGTGGTCAGTGGCTCCCAGCAAACCCTCGATCTGGCGGCCAAGCTGTACATCGACAACGGCACCGAAATTTTGCTCGAGGCGCCGACTTATCTGGCGGCGTTGCAGATTTTTCAGCTGTTCGGCGCTGACTGCATCACTGTCGCGCTGGAGGCTGATGGCCCGAACCTGGTGCAGTTGCGTACTCGTCTGGAGAAACACCGTCCGGCGTTCATCTACCTGATCCCGACTTTTCAGAATCCTTCAGCCGTGCGCTACAGCGAAGCCAAGCGCGATGCCGTGGCAGCCTTGCTCGATGAGTTCGGCGTGACCTTGATCGAAGACGAGCCTTACCGCGAGCTGACCTTCGACGGTGGCAGCGCCACACCGATTGTCAGCCGCTTGAAAAAGGCCAGCTGGATCTACACCGGCACCGTGTCGAAAACCCTGTTGCCCGGATTGCGAGTCGGTTATCTGATCGCCAGTCCGGATCTCTTTCCGCACTTGCTGAAACTCAAGCAATCGGCCGACCTGCACACCAATCGCGTGGGCCAGTGGCAAGCGCTGCAGTGGATCGGCACCGACAAATTCCAGCATCACTTGAGCGAGCTGCGGGACTTCTACCGGGTTCGTCGGGACGCGTTCCAGTCAGCCCTGGAAACGCATTTTGCTGATTTGGCGGACTGGAACGTGCCGCAGGGCGGGCTGTTTTTCTGGCTGACACTCAAGCAGCCGCTGGACACGCGTACGTTGCTCAAGGCCGCACTGGCAGCGGATGTGGCGTTCATGCCGGGCGAGCCGTTCTTCCCTGAACCGGACAGCAATCCGGGGCATTTGCGCCTGAACTTCAGCCACATCGACCCGGCACGGCTGGACGAAGGGCTCAAGCGGCTGGCAGCGGTGCTGTGTCAGGCCCTGGCGGCGCAAGCGGCTTGAGGCTGCTGGTGCGAAGGGTGCAAAAACAAATAAACCGGCCAATGGGCCGGTTTATTTTTATCCGAAATCTGTACGGCTTCAGGCTGCCGCGAAACGCTTGTCCAGATAATCGATGATCACCTTGGACTCATACATCCAGGTCGTCTGGCCATTCTCTTCGATGCGCAGGCACGGCACCTTGATCTTGCCGCCCTGTTCCAGCAGGGCCTGACGATCCTGTTCATTGTTCTTCGCGTCGCGCAGCGCCACTGGCACGTTCAAGCGGCGCAGGGTGCGGCGGGTTTTCACGCAGAACGGGCAGGCGTGGAACTGATACAGGGTCAGGTCCTTGGCGGCCGTCTCGACCTGAGCCTGAGCGGCGGCAGGGCGCTGCTTTTTGCCTGGGCGGGTAATGAAGTCGATGAAGATGATCAGTTGGCCAAGGCCGACACGAAGCGCTTTAACGAACACGGTATAAGCCTCACAGGGGCAAACAGAAGGCGCGCAGCTTACCTGATTTTTCACCGGCGAAAAAAAACCGGCGATGAATGCCGGTTTTCTTCTGCTGCGAATTACTTGATCAGGCTGAGAAACTCGCTGCGGGTGGCCGCGTTTTCGCGGAACTCACCCAGCATCACCGACGTGATCATCGACGAATTCTGTTTCTCCACACCGCGCATCATCATGCACATGTGCTTGGCCTCGATCACCACCGCAACGCCCAGGGCGCCGGTGACTTGCTGGACCGCATCGGCGATCTGGCGGCTGAGATTTTCCTGGATCTGCAGGCGGCGGGCGTACATATCGACGATCCGCGCGACTTTCGACAGGCCCAATACCTTGCCGCTCGGGATGTAGGCGACGTGAGCCTTGCCGATAAACGGCAGCAGGTGGTGTTCGCACAACGAGTAGAGCTCGATGTCCTTTACCAGCACCATTTCGCTGTTGTCGGAGCTGAACAAGGCACCGTTGGTGACCTCTTCCAGTGTTTGTTCATAACCGCGGCAGAGGTACTGCATGGCTTTGGCGGCACGTTTTGGCGTGTCGAGCAGGCCCTCGCGGGAGACGTCCTCGCCCAATTGGCCGAGAATCGCGGTGTAGTTCTGTTCCAGTGTCACAGAGGCTGATTCCATACGGGTTTCAGAGGGGTACTGTTTCTGTCTGTACCAATTGTGTACCAATCAAGCTCTTTTCAATCTTCCCGGGCTCACCCCAGTCGGTGCTGGCGTTGATCCATCGGGTGCAGGTCGATAGCAATATCTGAACGCTATGACCGAGCTGAGTGGCAATAATCGCAGGGTTCATCCCCGACATGAGGCACATGGTAGCGTATGTGTGCCGGCAGTTGTATTGCCGGCGGGCGCGAATCCCCAAATCGGTCATTTCGGGTTTGCGCATCCCGCTGCACCCTGTCGCCAAGGTGCAGCAGTGATGCTTCCCTGAAGCCTGTATTGCTCATCAGGCCGAGCAGGTCGTATCAGGCGTGAGTGATCGACAGATCGCTGATGATGCAGACAGAACCGTCTAGCGGATCGGTAGTGTCGGAGTAATCGATCTGGTTGTACACGCCACCGTGGAAGGCGAGTGTTTTCGTGTCCCAGGTGTTGTCGAGGCGCATGATCGCGGAAGTGGATTTAACGCCGTTACAGCTAGCCGATACAGAGACGGCGCCACTCGAATTGGCGTGAATGTTGATTTTGAAAAGTGCACCGAGCGGCACGTTCTCCAAAATCGTCGAGTTGACCGGATCGTCCTGGAGGTAACTGGTTCGGAACCCCATGGTGATTTTTCCTTTGTTCCAGAACACCTTTACCGGAGGTCGCTCTGAATCCTTCACATGGATCTGGCCGATCACGACTTTCTGCAGCGAGTTGACTTTCGTCACTCGCATTTCCTGGCGGTTCCAGTGGTCCGCTGCGCTGGAGAACAGCCAGTAACCTGGCTCCTTCCACTCGCAACGGGTTCGTAGCGTGCTCTTGCTCGAGGCTCCAAGTGTCGGCGCCGTCATCTGCAGCGAGCCATCGTCAAGCATTGAGATGACGTCGGGGCATTCGAGAAGTGCGCGCCAGCCGATGAGCTCAAGCGCAATCGGGTTGGTGTCGGAGATTGGAAGCGGGGTAGCGATGGTGAAGTTGCTGATGTCTACAGTCATGGTTTTTGCCTCAGTCCATTGATGTCGCTTTTTGCTCTGGTGAGCCTTGCGTTTGATGCAGGCCTACATCCCACTGCCCACTCAGTGAATGGGCAGAAGTGATGCCTGGCAGCTTCCGATCGATTTCCCGTTGGCTCGGATACAAATATGGGTGTTCCCATATTTTGTGTCAATGGGTATTCCCATATTTTATTCCGTGCCTATATTCAAGGTACAAAAAAGCCCGCGCTTGGCGGGCTTCTCTTGGATGGGCGTTGATTTACTGTATTGCACGTTATTGCACTAAATGCCCCGAATCACCGCAACTCAGTTCACCGCGAATACATCGCCCACCAAAAGACATGACCCAGGATCGCAAGCTGCTGCTCCTGGATCTCGGCGAACGTGTAGTCCTCGTCCGGATGCTCGTCACGGTTGAAGCTGCGGAGGCGGATGCCACTGGGCAGTCGGTAGACCTGTTTCACGCGGAGCTGGCCGTTGTGGTTGATCGCGTACATGTCGCCGTCGACGATGTCGCCCAGCGAGTTCTTTCCGACGTTCATGCCAACCGTCGCGCCGTCGCGCAGTACCGGGAGCATGCTGTTTCCGCTCACCACCACGCATTTGGCGTTGTTGAACTGCACGTTGTTGTGACGTAGGTCTTTCTTGAAGAAACGCAGCCGGGCGCTGTCGTTTTCCGCGATCACGAAACGGCCTGAGCCGGCCGCCAGCTCAACTTCACGCAGGAAGGGGACATAAACCTCGTCGTCATCCAGGGGCGTGCTGTCGTCCCAAGGCTGGATGTCTGACATTGAAACGCTTGGAGGGATGCGATTCAACGGAGCAGCATCGGACACCCCTTTAAGCATGTCACCGACACCTTCAGCCAGCCACATCGGTGAAACGCCACACGCTGAAGCGATCTGGGCAGCAAAGGCTGTTGCCTTCGATTTCCCGCGCTCGAGGTCGGAGATTGAGGTTTGCGTCAGGCCTGCGCGTTCGGCAAGCTCGGTCTGATTGAGCTTGGCGTGTTGGCGGGCTGCTTTGAGTCGTTCTTTAAATTCCATCTGCGAAGTATTACGGGAGCTCCCATATCATTGCAAATCGTTATCCCGATAATTTGCCAGGCGACCGCTTTACTCGTCGCGACCTTCCATCATGGTTCGTTTGAGCATCACATAAACCGCCCCGGCGCCGCCGTGTTTCGCTTGGCACGAGGTGAAGCCGAGCACTTGTGAATGTTGGCGTAGCCAGGTGTTGACGTGGCTTTTGATCATCGGTCGCTTGCCGTCCAGACGCACGGCCTTGCCGTGGGTGACGCGCACGCAACGGATTTCGAATTTGGTCGCTTCGGCCAGAAACGCCCAGAGGGTTTCCCGAGCCTTTTCCACGTTCATGCCATGGAGGTCGAGGCTGCCTTCGAACGGAATCTGTCCGATCTTGAGCTTGCGCATCTGGCTTTCCTGAACACCGTCACGCGCCCACATCAGCTCGTCTTCCGGGCCAACATCGATAACGAACTGATCGGACAGCCCGTCAACGGTGGTGGCATCGGTGCGTACGGTGGCGGCTTGTCGCAACTTGGCGATTTGCGCGCGGTCAGCCTTGGGTTTGCCGGTTTCGGCGCGATCGTGTTTGATCGGCTTGACGCCTTGGATCGCGCTTTTGAACAGGGAAAAATCGTCGTCTTGCATGTCAGCCTCCGCGAAGGGCGGCCAGTTTACCCAACTCGAGGCGAATGGGGCGCGAGAAAACGCGCAGCACTCGGCTCAGTCGTGCTTTTTCATCAAATGCGGGGAGATGTTCAGTTCTTGCGACTGCCGCGAGCGGCGACGGCAGCGGCGCCACAGCCACACGCCGAGGTACAGCACGAACAGGCCAATCGCCAGAATCACTGCCGAACCGACCCGGTTGGTATTCAACTCGCCCAGGGCGGGCGCGTGGCCAAGCAGGCTGGCTATGCCTGCCATCGCCAGCAACACACCGCTCATCGACAGCAAGGCAGCAAATGCCGCGCCGATTCGAAAACGCCAGTTGCGTTGGCCTTTGGGCCGCAAGCGGCGAGCGTCAAAACCATCGGATAACTTCATTCCGACCTTCCTCAATGGGTATCGGCCCTTCGACCGGGAGTTGACCGGGATGTTCCTGAGGCTAAGACAATTACAGCAAATGATAGGTTTTTGCGGATGAGCGGCGGCATGGACCGCTCATCGAGCGTCGATCAGATCAGTTCGTGAGTCAGCGCGAGGGTGGCGAAGTTGTCCGCCATGATCGCCATTTCAGTCTGCTGAACGTGGTCTGCGCTCAATACGCCGCCCTTGTAAGGCAGGTCGCGAGTCGCGCAGGCGTCTTCCACCAGCGTGCAACGAAAGCCCAGGTTCTTCGCGGCGCGCACCGTGGTGCTGACGCTGGAGTGGCTCATGAAACCGCACACGATCAGGTCCAGCGAGCCGAGATTCTGCAGGCGTTCCAGCAGTTCGGTGCCGTGGAACGCACTCGGTAGCAATTTACCGATGATGGTTTCGTCGCCCTGTGGTTCCAGGCCCGGGATGAACTCGCCGCGCTCACCTTGTGGATCGAACAGCCCACCGACGGTGCCGAGGTGGCGGACATGGACGATCGGCCGGCCGGCTGCACGGGCAGCGGCCACCAGTTGCTTGATGTTCGCGACGGCAGCATCCATGCCGATCAGGGCCAACGGGCCGCTGAGGTATTCTTTCTGGGCATCGATGATGACAAGGGTCGCATGGCTCAGAACGGCTGCGGCATAACCGCGGCCGCTGAGTTGAAACATCGTTTTTGGAACGGACATTCTGGGGCTCCTTCGAGTGGGGCTTTTGCGACATTGTCCTCTGGCTGAGCGCTTCTGTGAATCGCTACCATCGTAGGCGCCGTCTTTTCTGGCTCGCAGCCTTGTCAATAGGCCCGTTTTGTTCAATAGCCGGCCGAAAAAATAGAATAGTCCTACATTTGCGCCGGTAGTTTTCCCGCGTCGTCGAGACGCGTTTTGGCTGTTAGAATCGCCAGTCGTTTTTTTTGGAGTTTGCCCCGTGATCACTTCCCGACTTCGTACCCTGCGTGACCATATCCGTTGGGCCGTCAGCCGCTTCCATGGGGAGGATCTGTTTTTCGGCCATGGGACCGACAACGCCTGGGACGAAGCGCGTCAGTTGGTGTTGGGTGCCTTGCACTTGCCGTGGGAAATCGCCGACAGCTACCTCGACTGCAATCTTGAAGAAGACGAACTGGTCAAGCTGCAACGCATGCTCAAGCGCCGTATCGAAGAACGCATTCCTACCGCCTACCTGTTGGGTGAAGCGTGGTTTTGCGGCATGTCGTTCATTGTCGATGAGCGCGTATTGATCCCGCGTTCGCCGATTGGCGAACTGATCGAAAAACGTTTCGAACCGTGGCTGGGTACCGCACCTGCGCGGATTCTCGACCTGTGCACCGGCTCCGGTTGTATCGGTATCGCCTGTGCCTACGAGTTCCAGAACGCCGAAGTGGTGTTGGCCGATCTGTCGTTCGAAGCACTGGAAGTGGCCAACCAGAACATCGAGCGCCATGGCGTCGATGAGCGGGTGTACACGGTTCAGGGCGATGGTTTCGATGGTTTGCCGGGGCAGCGTTTCGACCTGATCGTGTCGAACCCGCCTTACGTTGATGCGGAAGATTTCGCCGACATGCCGGATGAATACCAGCACGAACCGGAGCTGGGCCTGGCCTGCGGTGATGATGGTTTGAACCTGGTGCGTCGCATGCTCGCCGAAGCGGCGGATCACCTGACCGAGAAGGGCTTGCTGATTGTCGAAGTGGGCAACAGCCAGGTTCACGTTGAGGCGCTGTACCCGGAAGTCGACTTCGCCTGGCTTGATTTCGAGCGCGGTGGGCATGGCGTGTTCATGTTGACGGCGGAACAGTGCCGCAACCATCAGGTGCTGTTCGCTTCTCGCGTCTGACCCTTAAAAGCAAAAGATCGCAGCCTCGTTGCACTCGACAGCTCCTACAGGGAATGTGTAAGTCCTGTAGGAGCTGTCGAGTGCAACGAGGCTGCGATCTTTTGATCTACCGGTGCGTGGCAATCCAGATCAACAACCCCGCCTGAAACACCGCAAACGCCACCAGACAGGTAATGGTAAAACGCAGCCCGGCGTCTTCGCGCTTGTACTTGCTGACTTTTTCTTCGTGTTTCTTGAGTTTGACTTCCTGCTCGGCGAGATTTTGCTCGGCTTGCTGGAGCATCTGCGCCGCCTCAAGAATTTCCACGACCTGCAGTTTTTCCGTACTCCAGTCACCCAACAGGTCGCCGACCCGTACCTCTTTGACGCTGCCTTTCAAATGCTGGGCGTCGGCGTAGATCACGTCGAAACCATGCATCCGCAAAAAGTGATCGCGGCGCAGGCGAGTGTCTTCGTTCAGCGCATCCTTGTTGTTCAGGTCGGTGCCATCGACGGTGTAGCCGGGCCATCTCTTTTTCGCCCAGGTAATGCCCTGAGCGGCCATGTAGCGACCGATGCCACGGTTCATCGGTTCGATCTGCAAACCGCTGTCAGGCCCGAAATGCACGCGCTTGGTGGCGTGATCGACCCACACGTCCAGATGATTCTGTTCCTTGCGCACGCGCTGGCCGGGCAGCGAAATGCCCATGCGCATCAGGCTGTGTTCCTTGTTGTTGCGCTCGGCGTAACCGAATTCAACAAAGCGCAGCGGCCGTCCACCGGTGTTACGGTCGGTTTGCAATGGCGCCAGACGGAGCATCTTGTGGTGCTCGGCGTGGACGTCCGCCCACGGCAGCTCGACCACTGGTGGTGCGTCTTTTTCAGCAGTGGTGTCGGGTGAAGTCTGGGTATCAGTCATAACGGCGAGATCCTGTCCAAGCTCTGCTTGCCGCCAGTCATAGCGCTGGCGACAAAGGCTTATCGGCCGTTTTTTTCAGGACTGGAGGGCTAACAGTGCTTAACTGGTGCGAAGTCCGTCAATAAACCCGAGGATTCGCGTGCCGAGTTCGGCCGCCAGTGGCAATTGCGGATCTTTGTAAGAGGCCAATTGCCGTTTTACATCGATGGGCACGATGCGCATCACGTGGTTCATGCCCTCGATCAGCGCCAGTTCGGCGTCCGGTTTGGCGGCCTTCAACAGCCTGGCGTCACCGACGCCGACCTGGATGTCATTGCTGCCCTGGATGATCAGCGCCGGCATCTTCAACTTGGCGAACGCCGCCGCCGGGTCCTGGCGGAACAATGAAATCAGATACGGCTGCACGCTCGGGCGGAAAATCACCTGCAACTGCGGCGGCACGTTGTCGTCGGTGTGGCCGGCCTTGAGGCTGTCGAGCAGTTCATTGCTGCGCAGCATCAGTGCTGGCGGCAGGCGATTGCTCAATTGTTGGCGCAACACCTGATCGATCGGCCGGGCGCTGCCGGACATGGAGATGACCGCGGCGGCATCCAGGCTCGGCGCCGCGAGGCTGGCGATCAAGGCGCCTTCGCTGTGGCCCAGCAGGATCAGCTGGCCAAAGCGCGGGTCGGTTTTGAGCTTCTGGCCCCAGGCCTCGGCGTCGGCCACATAGGCTTCAACCGACAGATTGCGTTCGTCCGGGGTCGCCGCAAGACTCGCCGCCACGCCGCGTTTGTCATAACGCACGCTGGCGATGTTGTGTTTGGCCAGGACCCAAGCGAGACGCTTGAGGCTGTCGTTGCGTCCACCGTCGGGGTTGTTTCCGTCACGATCCGTAGGACCGGAGCCGGAAATGATCAGGACAACCGGTACCGGCGTGTCGGACTTGGGCAGCAATAACGAGCCGAAAAGCTCACCGGTGCCGGTGTCCAATGTGATCGGGCGTTGCAGGACGGTGGCCTGTACAAAGCCGGTAAAGAGGGTAAGGCTCAAGGCTATAACTCGCAGCATCATCACGCCATCATGAACAAGGTGCCGGTTGGACTCGCAGGCACCCATAAGGTTCGAGGATGAACTAGTTGGGTAGCCTGCGTATACTGGCGCGCATTACGTATTTGGTTCGAATTCACGGAGCGTCCTGCATGTCCGGCAATACCTACGGCAAGCTGTTCACTGTCACCACCGCGGGCGAAAGCCATGGCCCGGCGTTGGTCGCCATTGTCGACGGCTGCCCGCCGGGCCTGGAGATCTCTCTGGAGGATCTGCAGCGTGACCTGGATCGCCGCAAACCCGGCACCAGCCGCCACACCACCCAGCGTCAGGAAGCCGACGAAGTCGAAATCCTCTCCGGCGTGTTCGAAGGGCGCACCACCGGTTGCCCCATCGGCCTGTTGATCCGCAACACCGACCAGAAGTCCAAGGATTACTCGGCGATCAAGGACCTGTTCCGCCCGGCCCACGCCGACTACACCTATCACCACAAATACGGCGAGCGCGATTACCGTGGCGGCGGTCGCAGCTCGGCCCGTGAAACGGCCATGCGCGTGGCCGCCGGGGCGATTGCGAAAAAATACCTGGCCACTCAGGGCATCGTCATTCGTGGCTACATGAGCCAGCTCGGCCCGATCGAAATCCCGTTCAAGACCTGGGATTCGGTGGAAGAGAACGCTTTCTTCAGCCCTGATCCGGACAAGGTCCCGGAGCTGGAAGCCTATATGGACCAGTTGCGTCGCGACCAGGATTCGGTCGGCGCGAAGATCACCGTAGTCGCTGAAGGCGTAATGCCTGGCCTTGGCGAGCCGATCTTCGACCGTCTCGATGCCGAACTCGCTCACGCGCTGATGAGCATCAACGCGGTCAAAGGCGTGGAAATCGGCGCCGGTTTCGCCAGCGTTGCCCAGCGCGGCACCGAGCACCGCGATGAAATGACCCCGCAAGGTTTCCTCAGCAACAACGCGGGCGGCATTTTGGGTGGCATTTCGTCGGGTCAGCCGATCGTCGCGCACCTGGCACTCAAGCCAACCTCGAGCATCACCACGCCGGGTCGTTCCATCGACATCCATGGCAACCCGGTGGAAGTCGTCACCAAGGGTCGCCACGACCCGTGCGTCGGCATCCGCGCCACACCAATCGCCGAAGCGATGATGGCCATCGTGCTGATGGATCACCTGTTGCGTCACCGCGGGCAGAACCTGGACGTGCGCGTGAGCACGCCGGTGCTGGGTCAGCTTTAATGGCTGACCTCAACGCCGCTGCCGTCAGATGACAACAGCGGCGCTCCCGTACTGGCGGCTCTCCAGTTTCTATCTGTTCTATTTCGCCTTGCTCGGTTCGACAGCGCCGTTTCTGGCGCTGTACTTCGATCACCTGGGCTTTTCCAGCGCGCGCATCGGCGAGCTGGTGGCGATCCCGATGCTGATGCGTTGCGTGGCGCCGAACATCTGGGGCTGGCTCGGTGATTACACCGGCCGACGCCTGGCCATCGTGCGCTTTGGCGCGGTCTGCACGCTGCTGACGTTTTCGCTGATCTTCGTCAGCAAGACCTACGCCTGGCTGGCGATGGTCATGGCCTTGCACGCGTTTTTCTGGCACGCGGTGTTGCCGCAGTTCGAAGTCATCACGTTGGCGCATTTGCAGGGCCAGACTAACCGTTACAGTCAGATCCGCCTGTGGGGCTCCATCGGTTTTATCATCACCGTGGTTGCGCTTGGCCGGCTGTTCGAATGGTTGAGCCTGGATATCTATCCGGTGGCGTTGGTGCTGATCATGGCCGGGATCGTGGTCAGCAGTTTGTGGGTGCCGAACGCCCAACCGGCTCAGGGCAATCGAATTGCGGGAGATGGGTTTCTCAAGCAATTGCGCAATCCCGGGGTGCTGGCGTTTTACGGTTGCGTGGCGCTGATGCAGATGAGCCACGGTCCTTATTACACCTTTCTGACCTTGCACCTGGAGCGACTCGGCTACAGTCGTGGGCTGATCGGCGTGCTTTGGGCGGTCGGTGTGGTCGCCGAAGTCTTGATGTTTCTGGCCATGAGCAAGATCCTCGCGCGTTTCTCCGTGCGACGGGTGCTGTTGGCGAGTTTTCTGCTGGCGGCGTTGCGTTGGTTGTTGCTCGGTTCGTTTGCTGAGTTCCTGTGGGTGCTGTTGATTGCCCAGGTGCTGCACGCGGCGACATTCGGCAGCTTTCACGCGGCTGCCATCCAGTTCGTGCAACGTAGTTTCGGCGCGCGCCAGCAAGGGCAGGGCCAGGCGTTGTACGCCGCACTGGCCGGCACCGGCGGCGCACTGGGCGCGTTGTATTCCGGCTACAGCTGGAATGCCCTCGGCCCGGCATTGACCTTTAGTATTGCCAGCCTCGCAGCCTTCGCGGCAGCCGTTATCATTGCCACACGTATGCAAGAGGACAGGCCATGAGCCTTACCCGAGAGCACCTCGCCCAGGAAATCATCGATGCCGGGCGTTTTCTGTATGGCCGCGGCTGGTCGCCGGCCACCAGCAGCAACTACTCGACGCGCCTGTCGTCGACTGAAGCGCTGCTGACGGTGTCCGGCAAGCACAAAGGCCAACTCGGCCTCGACGATGTGCTCGCTACCGATCTGTCCGGCAACAGCCTGGAACCGGGCAAAAAACCGTCCGCCGAAACCCTGTTGCACACCCAGCTCTACAACTGGCGCCCGGAGATCGGCGCGGTGCTGCACACCCACTCGGTGAACGCCACGGTGCTGTCGCGCCTGACGCCGCAAGATTTCATCGAGTTCGAAGACTACGAACTGCAAAAAGCCTTCAGTGGTGTGTCGACCCACGAATCCCGGGTGCGTGTGCCGATTTTCGACAACGATCAGGACATTGCGCGCCTCGCCGCCAAGGTGCAGCCTTGGCTGGACGCCCATCCTGATTGCGTCGGCTATCTGATCCGCGGCCACGGTCTCTACACCTGGGGCGCGCGCATGAGCGATGCACTGCGGCAGATCGAGGCCTTTGAATTTTTGTTCGAGTGCGAGTTGAAGATGCGCTCGGTCTCGAACCATAAAGCATGAACCGTTAAGGAGTTGCCCTGATGAGCAGCCTGTCCGTTTACCACGTCTCAAGCCCTGATTTGCCAAACAAGGTGCTGACGCATTTCGAAGACATCGCCTCGACCCTGGCCGAGCAGGGCGTGCGTTTCGACCGCTGGCAAGCCGCGGCGAAAATCCAGCCCGGCGCCAGTCAGGAAGAAGTGATCGCCGCGTATCAGGAGCAAATCGACAAGCTGATGACCGAACACGGTTACATCACCGTCGATGTCATCAGCCTGAACAGCGATCACCCGCAAAAAGCCGAATTGCGCGCCAGGTTTCTCGACGAACATCGCCATGGCGAAGACGAAGTACGATTTTTCGTCGCCGGCCGTGGCTTGTTCACCCTGCACATCGACGATTACGTCTACGTGGTGCTCTGCGAAAAAAACGACCTGATCTCGGTACCGGCCGGCACCCCGCACTGGTTCGACATGGGCGAACATCCGCATTTCGTCGCGATCCGCCTGTTCAACAACCCTGAAGGCTGGGTGGCCAATTTCACCGGCGACGACATCGCCAGTCGCTTCCCGCGTCTTGAGGACTGAGGCGATGCCGATCAAAGCGATTCTCACCGACATCGAAGGCACTACGAGCGCGGTGAGTTTTGTGTTCGACGTGCTGTTTCCCTACGCCGCCAAACACTTTCCGGATTTTGTTCGCCAGCACGCCGCGCGTGCGGATGTTGCCGAGCAACTGGACGCCGTTCGCCGGGATGCCAACGAGCCGAACGCCGACGTCGAGCGGGTGATCGACATTCTTCTGCACTGGATCGCCGAAGACCGCAAAGCCACGCCGCTGAAAGCGTTGCAAGGCATGGTCTGGGAACAGGGTTATCAGGCCGGGGAGTTGAAAGGCCACGTTTACCCGGACGCCGTTGAAGCGCTCAGACGCTGGCATCAGGAAGGCTTCAAACTGTTTGTTTATTCGTCCGGTTCGATTCAGGCGCAAAAACTGATCTTTGGCTGCTCGGAAGCGGGGGACCTGTCACCACTGTTCAGTGGCTATTTCGACACCACCTCGGGGCCCAAGCGTGAAGCGCAGTCCTACGAGCGCATTACCCAGGCCATTGGCCTGGACGCTTCGCAGATCCTGTTTCTGTCCGACATCGTCGAGGAACTGGACGCGGCGCACACGGCGGGAATGGCTACGTGCGGGCTGGCCCGAGAGGGCGGGGAGCTGGCGGGGCATGTGACCGTCGACAGTTTTGAGCTGGTCGATCCTTCCACGTTTTAAGGCATATAACACATAACCTGTGGGAGCGAGCTTGCTCGCGATAGCGGTCTGTCAGTCAACTCAAGTGTTGAATGTTCAGCCGCCATCGCGAGCAAGCTCGCTCCCACAGTGTTTTAGGGGTTTAAGCCGAGTGATACGTCGGCAGGGCAAACCGCTGCTGGCTTTGCAGCATGGAAATCTGCGGCAGTTCGCTGGCCTGTTCGGCGATGTCACGGCGAATGGCACTGATCACCCAGGACAACTGATCGCCAGCATGCAATTGCTGGTAGGAAATCGAGCGCTTGAAGACTTTGCCGTCGGTGCTGCTCAAGGTCAGCAGAATGCCGCCGTCCGGACGTGGCTGGGTGGACACTTCGAAGTTGGAGAACAGGGACGAAAATTTTTCTTGGATCAGGTTCATGTCTATCAGCTCCGTTAGCTCTTGAATGGCAAGCATGCAGAGGTAGTTGCAGTGATTGTGCCAGCACCTGATTTTTTAAAAGTCTTTACATATCAATAAGTTAGTTTTTCGGTGCTTTTGCACTTTCGTGCAATCTGCATGAATGGCCATCGTGCATCCTGCATTTTGCGTGGTCGACGCCGATTCGATGGAACCATTTGCCCGGCGCAGGCACACGATTTCGAATGCCGCAGACGTGGATACAAATCATTTCAAAAACCGCGTGTACAGCTCAGGAACCGCTGACGTATTTTCGGCCTCAATCAACGCCGCCCGAACAATAAAAAGATCGACCGGGAGCAACCATGAGCCGCACGCCGCACGACACGATTACCTGGGGCATGATGCTCCGCAAGCTGCCTTCCATTGCCAAAGCCATTCCTCGCGTGGTGAAGGGCATGAAAGCCGCCAACGTCAAGGACCCGACCCAACCGTGTGGCCTGGGCTGGTGCTTCGAGCAAGCGACGTTGCGCAATCCCGACGGCCCGGCATTGCTGCAGGGCGAGGTAGCGCTGACTTATTTTCAGGTCAACCAATGGGCCAATCGCATTGCCCATCATCTGATTGCCCAAGGCATCCGCAAGGGCGATGTGGTGGCGATCTTTATCGAGAATCGCCCGGAACTGCTGGTGACGATTCTGGCGGTGGCCAAGGTTGGCGCGATCAGTGCCTTGCTCAATACGTCGCAGACCCGCGATACCCTGGCTCACAGCCTGAACCTGGTGGCACCCGCGGCGATCATTGTCGGAGAAGAGCTGGTCCCGGCGTTTTCGGCAGTTCGCGAACGGGTGTCGATCGAGGCGGCGCGCACCTGGTTCGTCGCTGATCGAGACACCTTCAGTCATCCGGGCATTGCGCCCGACGGGTTCATCAACCTGATGACCGCCAGTGTCGTCAGCTCCAGCGCCAACCCCGTCAGCAGTCAGCAGGTTTTTTTCGACGACCCTTGTTTCTATATCTACACCTCGGGCACCACCGGCTTGCCCAAGGCCGGGGTGTTCAAACACGGCCGCTGGATGCGCAGCTCCGCAAGCTTCGGGCTGATCGCCTTGGATATGCGCCCGGAGGACGTCGTCTATTGCACCTTGCCGCTCTATCACGCCACCGGGCTGTGCGTGTGCTGGGGCTCGGCGATCAGTGGCGCCTCGGGCTTTGCCATTCGCCGCAAGTTCAGCGCCAGTCAATTCTGGAACGATGTGCGCAAGTACCGCGCGACCACCCTCGGTTACGTCGGAGAATTGTGCCGCTACCTCGTGGATCAACCGCCCAGCGCCGACGACAGCCAGCACCGCGTGACGAAGATGATCGGCAATGGCCTGCGCCCCGGCGCGTGGGGCGAGTTCAAGACGCGATTCGGGGTGAACCACATCTGCGAGCTCTACGCCGCCAGCGACGGCAACATCGGCTTCACCAACATCCTCAACTTTGATAACACCGTCGGTTTTTCCCTGATGTCATGGGAGTTGGCGGCGTACGACCACGACAGCGGCGCGCCGATTCGAGATGCCCAGGGCTTCATGCGCAAAGTCGCCAAAGGCGAGCAGGGACTGTTGCTGGCGAAGATCGACGACAAGGCGCCGCTGGACGGTTACACCGATCCACAGAAGACCGAAAAGGTTGTGCTGCACGACGTGTTCGAGAAGGGCGACCGTTACTTCAATACCGGTGACCTGCTGCGCAACATCGGTTTCGGTCATGCGCAGTTTGTTGACCGGCTGGGGGATACATTCCGCTGGAAGGGCGAAAACGTCTCGACCACCGAGGTCGAGAACATCCTTCTGCAACACCCTAATATTTCCGAAGCCGTGGCCTACGGCGTGGAAATCCGCAACACCAACGGGCGTGCGGGGATGGCGGCGATTACGCCAGCCGAGTCCTTGGCGACCCTGGATTTCAGTGAGCTGCTGGCTTTCGCCCGTGAACAAATGCCGGCCTATGCGGTGCCTTTGTTCTTGCGAGTGAAAGTGAAAATGGAGACCACCGGCACCTTCAAGTATCAGAAGACCCGCCTCAAGGACGAAGCCTTCGACCCCGGCAAAACCGGCGATGATCCGATCTATGCCTGGCTGCCGGGGACCCAGACTTACGTGCAGGTCACTCCGCAGTTGCTGGCGGATATTCACGGCGGCGCTTTTCGTTATTGAATGCAGCGCTATTGAATGTGGCTATGGCCGTCCATGAGAAAAAAGAAGTGACAGCCTCGGGGCTGCTCGGGAAACTGTCGGCTTTGCGAATAACCGAACGTGGAGTGCCCAATGTCAGACCAAAGCCGCCAGATGTCCCCCGAAGAAGCCGCTGAATTTGCCGAACAGGTATTCAACAAGGCGCGCGAGGGCGATGCGGCCATGATGGCTGCGCTGTTGACCAAGGGCCTGCCGCCGAACCTGCGTAACCACAAGGGCGACACCTTGCTGATGCTGGCCGCTTACCACGGCCATGTGGATACCGTAAAAGTCCTGCTCGAGCACAAGGCTGACCCGGAAATCCGCAACGACAACGGCCAGAGCCCGATTGCCGGTGCGGCGTTCAAGGGTGACCTGGCGGTGGTCAAGGCACTGGTTGAAGGCGGTGCGCAAGTGGAAGGTTCGTCCTTCGATGGCCGTACTGCGCTGATGATGGCGGCGATGTTCAATCGCGTCGAAATCGTCGACTACCTGATCAGCAAAGGCGCCGACCCGAAAGCCAAGGACGCCAATGGCGTCTCTGCACTGGATGCCGCCAAGACCATGGGCGCGGTGGACACCACGGCGCAGTTGCAGAAGCTGCTTGGCTGATTTGCACCCTGTAGCCGCCGCGTAGCCGCTGTCGAGCAAGCTCGACAGCGGCTACGCACCGTCAATACACCCAAACCTCAACCCGCCGATTCTTGATTCGCCCCTCATCCGCGCTATTGGCCGCCACTGGCATCTCGGCGCCAAAACCACGAATCTCGCGAAATACTACGCCGCTTTTCACCAGTTCGCGCCGCACCGCCATCGCGCGCAGTTTCGACAGCAGATCGGCGCGCGCCGGATCACTTTTGGCGTCGCCAAACCCCACCAGCGTCACCTGCCGATTGATCTTGTCACGCTGCTTTATATAGTCGAGCACCCGCGACAGGTCCTGCCGGGCCTTGTTGTCCAGCGTCGCACTGCCTTCTTCGAAACGGAAATTCACTGTCAGTCGTTGGGCGTGACGGCTGAGCGCCTGATAACCCTCAGGCATCAGCGCGTTCGGTGTGACGGTCATGGCCTGGACGGTCTGGGCGATAAAACCATTGGCCGCGACAATCGCCTGACCCTTGCTGCTTTGGGCGAACGTCACCAGTGCGTCGGCCCAGGGATTTTTCCCATTGGGCGGCAGGTAAAAGAACAGCCGGCGGGACAGCGGATAGTCTTCCGTGGCAATCAGGCTGTTGAGCGGCAACATGGCTTGGGATTGGCCATCGGCAATCGCCACGGCTTTGGCCTGACGCACGTAAGGCAGGCCGATGAAGCCGATACCTTGCGGGTCGAGGCTGACCGCGTCGGACAATTGCTCGCTGGATTCGAAACGTTTCGCCGCGCTGCTCAGCGTTTTCCCACGACGGCTGAGGACCAATTCCTTGAACGTGTCGTAGGTGCCCGATTGGTCATCCCGCGCATAGAGATGAATCGTCCCACCGATGCCGCCGAGTTCTTCCCAGGTTTTTGCCTCGCCGCTGAAGATTCGCGCCAGTTGTTCGGTGTTCAGTTCACTCAACGGATTTTGCGGATGAAGGATGATCGCCAGGCCATCGATGGCGATGACCTGCTCGGCGCCGGGGCTTTTAAAGTCGCCCAAGTGTGCAAGGTCTGCCCGTTCGCTGTCCTTGATCGGGCGCGAGGAGGCGGCGAGGTCGGCGGTGGCGGTTTTCAGGGCGGTGAAACCGGTGCTGGAACCGTGGGCCGCAATGTCCACCGCGACCCGGCGGCCCTGAACGGTTTCGCCGATGACGCGCAGTTCGTTGGCTTTGTCCGGGGCCTCGCTGTGAATCTTCAGCAGGCCCTGTTCGCGCATCAACCCCTCAACCAGCGCCGGGCCCAATGCCGCGCCAATGGTGTTGGAGCCCTGGATGCGCAACACCGGGCCAGACTCGGGCGTCGGCAACGCGCCAGCCGACGCCGTCAGCGGCAGCCAGGCGCACAGCATCAACAGGAACAACACGCGCAGCGTCATGCCAGCACCTTATAAGCCAAAGGAAGTGCCGGGAGAATAAGTCAGTAAGGTTTCTGAAAGATGACAGTCTTTAAATGTGGGAGCGAGCCTGCTCGCGAAGAGGGCGTAACATTCAACGCAAATGTTGAATGTAAGACCGCTTTCGCGAGCAGGCTCGCTCCCACAGTTGATCTGTGTCGACAGGTAGGGATCAGCTCAATTCAAGCCAGATCGGCGCGTGATCCGATGGTTTTTCCATCCCGCGCAGTTCGTAATCCACTCCCGCATCCTTCACGCGTGGCAACAACCCATGGGACGCCATGATCAAGTCAATTCGCAGCCCACGCTTGGGCTCATCCTCAAAACCGCGGCTACGGTAATCGAACCAGCTGAAACGGTCGGCCACCTCCGGGTTCAAGTGACGGAAGCTGTCCACCAGGCCCCAGTTCTTCAAACGGGCCATCCACTCGCGTTCTTCCGGCAGGAAGCTGCATTTACCGGTTTTCAGCCAGCGTTTCATATTGTCCGGGCCGATACCGATGTCGCAGTCTTCCGGGGAAATGTTCACGTCGCCCATCACCACCACCGGCTGATCGTTGCTGAACTGACTTTCCAGCAATTGCTGCAGATCGTTGTAAAAGCGTTCCTTGGCCGGGAACTTGGTCGGGTGATCGCGGCTTTCGCCCTGTGGGAAATAGCCGTTCATGATGGTCACCGGCACGCCATTGGCGTCGGCGAACGTGCCCCAGATGAAGCGGCGCTGAGCGTCTTCTTCATCGGTGGCGAAACCTTTGTGCAGCGAGATAGGTTCCTGACGCGAGAGCAGGGCCACGCCGTAGTGACCTTTTTGACCGTGGAAATACACGTGATAGCCCAGCGCCTGAACCTCGGCCAGCGGGAATTGGTCGTCGTGAACCTTGGTTTCCTGCAGTCCGATTACGTCTGGCTGATGCTTTTCGATCAGCGCTGCCAGCTGATGCGGGCGAGCGCGCAGCCCGTTGATGTTGAAGGAGACGATCTTCATGGTCGGCAGTCCTGGCAAAAGGGCGATGCTAGCTGACATGTAGGAATGGGGCCAGTGTAGGGTGAGGGCATTCGTGTTTGTCCGTCAGCTTTGTATTGGTAGTAATGGCCTCATCGCGAGCAGGCTCGCTCCCACAGGTTAGGAGTCTGGTCTATAACTGGTGGGAGCGACGGTGCGACGATTCGACCTGCTCGCGATGGCGACATCACAGCCAACCCTGATTCGGATCAGAAAGGAACTGTGCCAGCGCTATAGGCTCGTAACCAGAAGAGCGCAGTCATTTGAGCTGTGCCCCGGGGAGATCAACCGTTATGCCCGAAACCTCGACCGTCATCGCCGATATTCACATGCTCGACGGCGGCTATTCCCGCGAAGCACGTTCGTTGTTGTACCAGGCCTACCGGCATGAGCCGACGTTCGGCTACCTGTTCGAAGCGGAGCGCCCCGGTTATGAACAGCGGGTCCGCGCCACCGTGCGCGAACTGGTCAAACAACACTTTCTTCAGGACTTGCCGGCCATCGGCCTGTTGGTCAACGACCGGTTGATCGGCATCGCGCTGATCGCGCCGCCGCAACGTCGCCTGGGCATCACCGAAAGTTGGGCCTGGCGTCTGCGCATGGTGCTCAGCACCGGGTTTCGCTGCACCCGACGCTATCTCGAGTATCACGATGCCGTGATGGCTTGCGTGCCGTCCGACTCGGTGCACCTGCTGCCATTGCTGGGGGTTCATCCGCAATTTCAGGGCAAACACTTTGGCGAACAATTGCTGCAAGCGGTGCATAACTGGTGCGCGGTGGATGAACACTCCGAGGGCGTGATCCTCGATACCGGGAATCCTCGTTATCTGGAGTTCTATAAGCGTCAGGGCTATGAGGAAATAGGAGAAGTCGCCGTAGGACCGATCCGCGAACACGTGTTTTTTCACGCCAATCCGCAGGTGTTACAAACAGCAACGGCATAAAGGTAGAACTTTCACCGCACGCCAGGCTCTATCACGCTCCCAAGCTCGTGATAGCATCCGCGCCTATGAATTTTCCAGGAAGAATGACCAGCGGCGTGCTGATGCTGATTACCAGCTGCGCGGCGCTGGCGCAAAGTGAATTGAATGTGCGGATCAAACCGTCCAACGATGAACTGAAAGCCAATATAGAGGGCTATATCGGCAGCCTCGGCGATCGTGACGAAGAAGCCTTGCTGCGCTTCAGTCGCGGCGCCGAAGAACAGGCGCGCAAGGCCGCCCAGGCCTTGGGTTATTACCAGCCGCAGATCGACTCGGATGTGAAGGGCGGCAAGACGCCGCGCCTGGTGCTGAACATCGATCCCGGCGAGCCGGTGCACTTGCGCAACGTCACTATTCGAATCGACGGCCCGGCCGCCTCCCTCAAATCCTTCCGTGTACCCAAAAGCGATGCGCTGAAAACCGGTGCCGTGCTCAACCATGGCCATTACGAAGACGCCAAGCGCCTGATTCAGAATCAGGCCTCACGCTATGGCTTTTTCAGTGGTTATTTCAGCAGCCAGAAATTGTTGGTCGACCCGCGAGCCGGCGTTGCCGACATCGAACTGATCTACAACAGCGGCCCGCGTTATTCACTGGGCAAGGTCAGTTTCGAGGGTGACACGCCGTTCGACGAAGACCTGCTGCTGCGCATGGTGCCCTTCAAGGCGGGCGCGCCTTATGACTCCGAACTGATCGCCGAACTCAATCAAGCCATGCAATCGAGCGGCTATTTCGAAAGCGTGCGGGTGGATGCGGCACCGACGGCGTCGAAGAACGATGTGATCCCGGTAGACGTCAAACTCGAAACCCGCAAACCACGGACCATGGGCCTGGGGCTGGGTTATTCCACCGACGTCGGCCCACGGATCAAGGCCAACTGGACCCGGCATTGGGTCAACCCTCAGGGGCACAGTTATGGCTGGGAGACCGAAGTCTCGGCGCCCCGGCAGAACGTCGGTGTGTTCTACGACATTCCCCTAGACCCGCCGCTGACCGACAAATTGCGGTTCGCCGCGGGCTATCAGAATGAAGAAATCGCCGACAAGGACTCCCTCAGCAAACTGCTGACCATCGGCCCCGAGTGGCACAGCAAGCTGCCCAGCGGTTGGCAGCGCGTGGTGTCGCTCAAGTGGCAGCGCGAGGAATACAGGCTCGGCGACGACTCGGGGCTCAGCACATTGCTGATGCCTGGCGTCAGCTATTCCTACCTTAAAAGTGACAACCGCATCGACCCGCACAACGGCTATCGTCTGGAGTTCGCGACGAAAGTGGCCAAGGAAGGCTTGGGTTCGGACACCAATCTGATCTACGGCACCGCGCTGGTGAAAGGCTTGACCACGGTCTTCGACAAACACCGCTTCCTCGGCCGGGTGCAGGTCGGCGGCAGCGCCACCAATGGCTACAAGTCGGTGCCGCCGTCGTTGCGCTTCTTCGCCGGTGGCGATCAGAGCGTGCGCGGTTACGACTATCAGAGCCTGTCCCCGGAAAACTCCGAGGGCGACCGCATCGGCGGCCGTTACATGGTTGCCGGCAGCGTCGAGTATCAGTACTCCATTGCCGAAAAATGGCGGGTCGCGACCTTCATCGACCAAGGCAATTCCTTCAATACCCTCGAACTGCCGGACCTCAAGACCGGCGTCGGCATCGGTGTGCGCTGGGTTTCTCCGGTAGGGCCGATACGCCTCGACCTGGCCCATGCGATGGACGACGACGGCGGCATTCGATTGCACTTTTCCATGGGGCCTGAGCTGTGAATCGTGGTTTGAAAATAACGCTGCTGGCGATTCTGGCGCTGCTGATGCTGGTCGTTTTGGCCGTGGCCACAGTGCTGGGCACGGCAACGGGCAGTCGCTGGGCGCTGGGGTTCGTGCCGGGTTTGACCGTCGAGAATTTCCAGGGTCGTTTGGGCGGACAGTGGAGCGCCGACCATGTGCTGTGGCAGCAGGACAGCAGCCGGGTTGAGTTGAACAAGGTGATTTTCGCCTGGTCGCCGCTGTGCCTGACGCGCATGACCCTGTGCATCGAGCAATTGAAAGCCGATCAGGTCAGCCTGCAATTTCCGCCCAGCACGGAAGAAGAAAGCAGCGGGCCGATCAGTCTTCCGGATCTGAAGTTGCCCCTGGCCATCGAGCTAGGCGATGTCCAGGTCGGCAGCCTGATGTTCAACGGCAGCGAAGAGCTCAAGGGCCTGCAACTGGCGGCGCACTGGACGGCCAACGGTTTGCAGATCGATTCCGTTCATTTGCAAAGGGATGACCTGAGCCTGAATCTTTCAGGCCTGCTGCAACCCAGCGGTAACTGGCCGCTCAAGGCCGAAGGCAAACTGACCCTGCCAGCCCCCGGCACCGGGCCTTGGACGCTGGCCCTGAAGGTTGACGGCGATCTGCTGAAAACACTCAACCTGAAAGCCGACAGCAGCGGTTACCTCGACGGACAATTGACCGGCGAACTGCAACCGCTGGTGGAAAACCTGCCGGCCAAGGTGCGGATCACCGCTGACGGCTTCAAGCCCGGCGCCGATCTGCCGGACACCCTGCAGCTCAACCAACTGGAACTCACCGGCGACGGCGACCTGAAAAGCGGTTACCAGTTGCTTGGCAAAGCCACGTTGCCCGCAGAGCTTGGCCCGGTCGCGTTGTTGCTGCAAGGCAAGGTCGACGCCAACGGCGCTCAGATCGCCGGGTTGGACCTCACGGCCAACGACAAGCAAAGCCTGAAACTCACCGGCAACCTCGACTGGAGCAAAGGCCTGAGCGCCGATGCAAAAATCGACTGGCTGGATTTCCCGTGGCATCGCCTCTATCCGCTGATCGACGAGCCAGAAGTGGCGTTGCGCAGCTTCAACGGTGAAGTCTCCTACACCGACGGCCAGTACATGGGGCACTTCAACGCCGCACTCGACGGCCCGGCCGGGGCGTTCAGCCTGACCAGCCCGTTCAGCGGCGACCTGACGAAAATCTACCTGCAACAAATTCAACTCGAAGCCGGGCAGGGCAAGGCCGAAGGGCACCTGAACCTGCAATTCGCCGATGGTATTGCCTGGGACACCGCGCTGGACCTGTCGGCGATCAACCCGGCGTACTGGGTCGCGGAGTTGCCGGGCATCCTGGCCGGACCGTTGCGCAGCAAAGGCGAGATGAAGAATGAAAAACTCAGCCTGACCGCTGATCTTGACTTGAAAGGCAAACTGCGCGGCCAACCGGCAGTAATCCAGGCCAAAGCCGATGGCGGCGGCGAGCAATGGAACCTCAACGCGCTGCAAATTCGCCTCGGCGACAACAGCATCAACGGCAAGGGCAGCCTGCAACAGAAGCTCGCCGGTCAGATCGATATCAAGCTGCCGCGCCTGGCTCAGCTGTGGCCGCAACTGCGCGGTCAGCTCAATGGTCGAGTCGATGTCGCCGGGACGCTCAAGGCCCCGCAAGGCAAGCTCGGGCTGCAAGGCACGCAACTGGCCTTCGAAGACAATCGCCTGCAAAGCCTGAACCTGGACGCCACCCTCGACAGCGCGCAGCGCGCGAAAATCGACCTCAAGGGCAGCGGCATCCAGGCCGGTGAGACGTCACTGGGCACGCTGACCGCCAGCGGCCAGGGCGATATCAAAAACCAGAAACTCACCCTCGACCTGCAAGGGCCGAAGCTGAAACTCGCGCTCGGCCTCGACGGCAATCTGGACCAGGGCAATTGGCGCGGGCGTCTGGCCAGCGGCGATATCCAGGCCGGCGGTCAAGACTGGAAACTGCAAGGTCCGGCGAAGTTGGAGCGGCTGGCGGACGGCAAGATCAACTTCGGCGCCCATTGCTGGACGTCCGGCCCGGCCAGCCTGTGCGGTGAGGATCAGCGCCTGATGCCTGAGCCGAAGCTGCGTTATCACCTCAAACAGTTCCCGATCGACAGCCTGGCGCAGTGGTTGCCCAAGGATTTCGCCTGGAAGGGACGACTCAACGCCGACCTGCAACTGGACCTGCCGGCCAGCGGCCCGAACGGCCAGATCAGCGTCGATGCCAGCGGCGGCACGTTGCGCATCAAGGAAAAGGACCAGTGGCTGGATTTCCCGTACCAGACCCTGAAACTCAACAGCAAACTCACGCCCAAGCGCATCGACACTGACCTCAATTTCGTCGGCGGCAAACTCGGTGAGCTTATGCTCCAGGCGCAGATCAATCCGTTGCCGAAGGACAAACCACTGACCGGCTCGTTCCGTTTGAATGGACTGGACCTGTCGGTAGCGCGGCCGTTTGTGCCGATGGTCGAGAAACTGACCGGTCGTTTGAATGGCAGCGGCACGCTCGCAGGTACGCTGCTGGCGCCGCAGGTCAACGGCAATCTGCTGCTCAGCGACGGCGAGATTTCCGGGCCTGAACTGCCGATGGACCTTGAAGCGCTGCAACTTCAAGCCGTGATCGCTGGCGAAACCGTGCAGTTGAACGGCGGCTGGAAAAGCGGTAAGGCCGGGCAGGGCACCTTGAGCGGCAACATCGCTTGGGGTCAGGCATTGGTGGTTGATTTGGCGCTCAAAGGCACGCAATTGCCCGTCACCGTCGAGCCGTACGCCAAGCTGGAAGTGGCGCCGGACCTGAAGATTTCGGTGAAGGACGACAAACTGGCGATCACCGGCAAAGTGCTGGTGCCGAAAGGCGAGATCACCGTGCGCGAGTTGCCGCCATCGACGGTCAAGGTGTCCGATGACACGGTGATCGTCGGTCAACAGACCGAAGAGGGCAAACCGCCGATGGCCATGGCGATGGACGTCGATGTGGTGGTCGGTCAGGACAAGCTCAGCTTCGCCGGGTTTGGCCTGACCGCCAACCTGCAAGGTCATGTGCACATCGGCGACAACATGGACACCCGCGGCGAGCTCTGGCTCAACGATGGGCGTTATCGCGCCTACGGTCAGCGATTGACCGTGCGCCGGGCTCGTTTGCTGTTTGCCGGCCCGATCGACCAGCCGTATCTGGACATCGAAGCGATTCGCCAGACCGACGACGTGATCGCCGGCATTCGCCTGAGCGGCAGCGCCGAGCAGCCGACCACACAGATCTTCTCTGAGCCGGCGATGAGCCAGGAGCAGGCGTTGTCCTATCTGGTGCTGGGGCGTCCGTTGGCCAGTAACGGTGAAGACAACAACATGCTCGCCCAGGCCGCGCTCGGGTTGGGCTTGATGGGCAGTTCGGGAGTGACCAGCGGCTTGGCGAAAAACCTGGGGATTCAGGATTTCCAGCTCGATACCGAGGGTAGCGGCAGCGCCACCAGCGTGGTGGCCAGCGGCAATATCTCCGAGAAGCTCAGCCTGCGTTATGGCGTTGGCGTGTTCGAGCCGGCCAACACCATCGCCTTGCGTTACAAGCTGAGCAAGAAGGTTTACCTCGAAGCGGCGGGCGGCGTGGCCAGTTCGCTGGACATCTTCTACAAGCGGGACTTTTAGTCCCTTCAAGATCAAAAGATCGCAGGCTTCGCCAGCTCCTACAGGTGTACACAAGAACCTGTAGGAGCTGGCGAAGCCTGCGATCTTTTTGCTTTTGCGCCCCACCATTTATCAACTAAATAGCAAGCAACCTAACTATTACGTTGACATTCGCTGCCTAGGCAGTAACATCTCGACATACATTCTCTGCCTAGGCAGCTAATTGGTGGACAGATGAAACATTTCACCCCAGACGCATTCCACACTTGCCATCTCGGCCTCCTGCTCGGGCGCGCCGCGCTGCTCAAGGACCGGATCATCGACACGCACATGGAACCCCACGGCATCACCGCCGCGCAGTTCAAAGTGCTGATCATCATGGCCCAGTTCGGCGTCGATACCCCGGCCGAGCTGTGCCGTCACCTGTCGCTGGACAGCGGATCGATGACCCGCATGCTCGACCGTCTGGAACAGAAAGGCTTCCTCGCCCGCCAACGCTCCGAGGCGGATCGCCGTCAGGTTCAGCTGGTGCTGACCGAGCAAGGCCAGCAGCTGACTGACCGCCTGCCGGAGATCGGCGCCGACGCCATGAATGAACTGGCCGGCGCGATCACCCCCGAGGAGTTGCAGACCCTCGAACAGATCCTGAAGAAAATTTTGGTGGCAGCCGGTGACTCGATCACCCTGCTGCGGGTAGGTGACAAATGAGCAGTAAAACCCTGCGTACCGGCCTGAGCCTGGTGCTGGCGGCCATGACCCTGGCCGGTTGCGCCAGCTACAGCGGCCTGACCACCGAAGGCAAAAGCCTCGATGCGAAAAACCTCAAGGCCGGGCAATCCCTCAGCGGTGTAACCCTGTCGCCCGCGGCCTGGCCAAAAAGCGACTGGTGGAAAAGCCTCGGCGACCCACAGCTCGACGGCCTGATCCGCGAAGCCCTGCACGACAGCCCCGACATGCAAATCGCCGACGCCCGCGCCCACCAGGCCAGCGCCGCCGCTTATGCAGCGGATGCCGCTCGCATGCCGACCCTCGATGCCAGCGCTGGCGTCAGCCGGTCGCGTCTGGCCCGGGATCAGGATCCGAGCGGGCAGGGCGGCACTTATTCCACGGTGCGTAACATCGGCGCCAGTTTCAATTACAACTTCGACCTCTGGGGCGGTCAGCGTGATGCCTGGGAAGCCGCACTGGGCCAGGCCCGTGCCGCCGAAGTCGATCAACAGGCCGCTCAGCTGACGTTGTCCGCTGACGTCGCTCGCGCTTACAGCGATCTGGGTCAGGCGCACATCGTCTACGACCTGGCCAGTGAAGACCTCAAGCGCACTAAGCAAATGCTCAACCTGAGCCAGAGTCGCCTGAGTTCCGGGATCGACAGTCAATACCAGTTCCAGCAAACCGAGAGTCTGGAAGCCACGTCCGAAGCCAGCCTGATCGACGCCGAAAAACGCCTGCAAAGCGCGAAAATCGCCTTGGCCGTCTTGCTCGGTAAAGGCCCTGATCGCGGCAATGAAATCGCCCGGCCAAAAATCCTCCAGGCCAGCGCGGTCGCGTTGCCCTCGATGCTGCCGGCCGAGTTGCTCGGTCGTCGTCCAGACCTGGTGGCCGCGCGTTGGCGGGTCGAGGCGGCGAGCAAGAACATCGACGCCGGGAAAACCCAGTTCTATCCAAACTTGAACCTGAGCGCTGCGGCCGGTGCCGAATCGTTGCTGGGCGACGCGATGTTCGGTTCGGCCAGTCGTTTCTTCAACATTGCGCCGACGATCTCGGTGCCGATTTTCGACGGTGGCCGCCTGCGTGCCGACCTCGATTCCCGCGACGCCGATTACGACCTCGCGGTGGCGCAATACAACAAAAGCCTGGTGAAAGCGCTGGGTGATGTCAGCGACACCATAAACCAGTTGCGCGATATCGGCCGGCAGATCGGCGCTCAGCAGCACGCCACCGACATTGCCCAGGATTCTTACAACACCGTGGTCCAGCGGTACGGTTCCGGCATCGGGAATTACCTGGACGTGCTCAGCATCGAGCAGCAATTGCTCCAGGCCCAGCGTCAGCTGGCCAACCTGAATGCCGAGCAGATCGACCTGTCGATCCAACTGATGCAGGCGCTGGGCGGCGGCTTCCAGGGCGAAACCCTGACCGCAGCCAACGCAACCCCAGCCACGCAGCACAACTAATTCAAGGTATTTGTCATGGCCACTGCCGAAACAACTCCTGCTTCAACGAATACAGAGTCTGACAACGCTCAAGACACGAGCAATTCGCGCAAACGCAAAGTGATGCTGTTTGTACTGACGATCGTGGTGATCCTCGCCGGTGTCGGCGTCTGGGGTTATCACGAATTCTACGGGCGCTGGAACGAAAGCACCGACGACGCCTATGTGAACGGCAACGTGGTGGAAATCACTCCGTTAGTCACCGGCACCGTGGTCAGCATCGGTGCCGACGATGGCGACCTGGTTCACGAAGGCCAGGTGCTGATCAACTTCGACCCGAACGACGCCGAAGTCGGTCTGCAAAGTGCCCAGGCCAATCTGGCCCGCACCGTGCGTCAGGTTCGTGGCTTGTACAGCAACGTCGACGGCATGAAAGCCCAGGTCAACGCTCAACAGGCTGAAGTGCAAAAGGCTCAGGACAACTTCAATCGCCGGAAAAACCTCGCCGCTGGCGGCGCGATTTCCCAGGAAGAACTGTCCCACGCTCGCGACGACCTGACCTCGGCGCAAAACGCCTTGGCCAACGCCAAACAGCAACTGAAAACCACCAGTGCGCTGGTCGATGACACCGTGGTGTCGTCGCACCCGGATGTGATGTCCGCTGCCGCACAATTGCGTCAGGCTTACTTGAACAACTCGCGCAGCACCTTGATCGCACCGGTGACCGGTTACGTGGCCAAGCGCTCGGTACAACTGGGCCAACGCGTCCAGCCGGGCACCGCGTTGATGGCGGTCATTCCGCTGGATCAGCTGTGGATCGACGCCAACTTCAAGGAAACCCAACTGCGTGACATGCGCATCGGTCAACCAGTGGACATCGAGGCCGACCTCTACGGCAGCGACGTGAAGTTCAGCGGCACCATCGACAGCCTCGGCGCCGGTACCGGCAGCGCGTTTGCCTTGCTGCCGGCACAGAACGCCACTGGCAACTGGATCAAGATCGTCCAGCGGGTGCCGGTGCGGATTCACATCAACGCCGAAGAGCTGGCCAAGCACCCGTTGCGGGTCGGCCTGTCGACTCAGGTCGATGTAAACCTGCGTGACCAGAGCGGCCCGGTGCTGGCACAACAGCCGCCGCAAAAGGCCTCGTTCAGCACCAATGTGTATGACCGTCAGTTGGCCGAGGCCGACGCGATGATCACTCAGTTGATCCACGACAACAGCGCTGCGGTCAGCAAAACCGTTCAACGCTGATTGGTCATCACACCGACCCTGTGGGAGCGAGCCTGCTCGCGAATGCGGTTTTCTATTCAACATCACTGTTGACTGAACCAGCGCTTTCGCGAGCAGGCTCGCTCCCACAAGGTCAGCTGCGTCAGTAACAGGCGCTGCGCCAATCAGGTTCCAAAGGATTCGCGATGAGCAATAACGCCTCTTTCACGCCGCCCAGCCTGCTGCTCAGCACCATCGGCCTGTCGCTGGCGACCTTCATGCAAGTGCTCGACACCACCATCGCCAACGTGGCGCTGCCGACGATTTCCGGCAACCTGGGTGTGAGTTCGGAGCAGGGCACTTGGGTGATTACCTCGTTCGCCGTGAGCAACGCCATCGCGCTGCCGCTGACCGGTTGGCTCAGCCGGCGCTTCGGCGAGGTGAAGCTGTTTCTCTGGGCGACGATTCTGTTCGTGCTGGCTTCGTTTCTGTGCGGTATCTCGACCTCGATGCCGGAGCTGATTGGCTTTCGGGTGCTTCAAGGCCTGGTGGCAGGTCCGTTGTACCCGATGACTCAAACGTTGCTGATTGCCGTCTATCCGCCCGCCAGGCGCGGCATGGCCCTGGCGTTGCTGGCGATGGTCACGGTGGTGGCGCCGATTGCCGGCCCCATCCTCGGCGGCTGGATTACCGACAGCTATAGCTGGCCGTGGATCTTCTTTATCAACGTGCCGATCGGTGTTTTCGCGGTGATGGTGGTGCGCCAGCAACTCAAGGCGCGGCCGGTGGAAACCAGCTACCAGCCGATGGATTACGTCGGTTTGATCACGCTGATCATTGGCGTCGGCGCCTTGCAGGTGATCCTCGACAAGGGCAATGACCTGGATTGGTTCGAGTCGAACTTCATCCTCATCGGCGCGGCCATTTCAGTGATAGCGCTGGCGGTGTTCGTGATCTGGGAAATGACCGACAAACACCCGGTGGTCAATCTGCGGCTGTTCGCTTACCGCAACTTCCGCATCGGCACCATTGTGTTGGTGTTGGGGTACGCCGGGTTTTTCGGGATCAACCTGATCCTGCCGCAATGGCTGCAAACCCAGATGGGTTACACGGCGACCTGGGCGGGGCTGGCGGTGGCGCCAATCGGGATTCTGCCGGTGCTGATGTCGCCGTTTGTCGGCAAGTACGCACACAAATTCGACCTGCGGCTGCTGGCCGGCCTGGCGTTCCTGGCGATTGGCCTGAGCTGCTTCATGCGTGCCGGGTTTACCAACGAAGTGGACTTCCAGCACATCGCTCTGGTGCAGCTGTTCATGGGGATTGGCGTGGCGCTGTTCTTCATGCCGACCTTGAGCATTCTGATGTCGGACCTGCCACCGAGCCAGATCGCCGACGGCGCGGGCCTGGCGACGTTCCTGCGCACGTTAGGCGGTAGTTTTGCGGCGTCGCTGACGACCTGGATCTGGATTCGCCGGGCCGATCAGCACCACGCTTATATGAGCGAAAGCATCAGCACCTATGAGCCGGCTACCCGCGAGGCGCTGAACAGCCTGGGCGGGGCGAGCAATCCGGCGTATGCGCAACTGGATCATGTGCTGACCAGTCAGGCGTACATGCTCTCCACCGTGGATTACTTCACGTTGCTGGGGTGGGCATTCATGGGCTTGATTGTGCTGGTGTGGCTGGCGAAACCGCCGTTTGCGGCGAAGGCGGGGCCGGCGGCGTCAGGGCATTGAGTGTACGGCTCAGAATCGACCCCTCACCCTAACCCTCTCCCAGAGGGCGAGGGGACTGACCGAGTTGCTCGTGCTGGATACGGCGACCTGAAAACTTTGAGTTGAACTCAGGTTTTGAAACCCATGAAGATCTGCCCCCTTTCCCCCTCTCCCCACTGGGGCGGTCCGACGTTTCGGGAGGGCTGGGGTGAGGGGTGGCTCTCAGCCGTTTGGCAATGCCAACTGTGGCGGCGTACCAAAATCAAACGGTGCCAACGCAAACCCCTGCTCATCCACCTGCAACGCCCACCCCTGACGATCCCAATCCCCCAACACAATCCGCTTGGCCGCCTGCTCGCCAATCTGCAACTTGTGAATGGCCGGGCGATGGGTGTGCCCATGGATCAAGGTTTTCACGCCAAAGGCCTGCATGATCCGCGGCACTTCATCCGGCGTGACATCCACAATGTCATTGGCCTTCATCCGCGTCTGCGCACGGCTTTCACTGCGCAGCTTGCGCGCCAGTTTATGGCGAGTACTCAGGGGCAGATGCCGCAGGATGAACAGGGTGATCGGATTACGTAGATAGCGACGCAGCTTCATATAAGCCTCGTCGCGGGTGCAGAGGCTGTCGCCGTGCATCAAAAGCACCGGCTCACCGTAAAACTGCACGACACTCGGGTCCTTCAACAACGTGCAGCCGGCCTGTTTGCAAAAAGCCTGGCCGAGCATGAAGTCGCGATTGCCGTGCATCAGAAAAATGGCCGTGCCGCTGTCGCTGAGTTCGCGCAGGGCCTGGCAGATGGAACGCTGAAAGGGCGTCATGGCATCGTCGCCAATCCACGCCTCGAAAAAGTCGCCCAGGATGTACAACGCACTCGCCGAGCGGGCGCGTCCGGCGAGCAAATCCAGAAACGCCCGGCTGATGTCCGGGCGCTCCTCTTCCAGATGCAAGTCTGAAATCAGCAGTATCACTCAATGATCTCGGCTTTCTCGATGATCACGTCTTCTGCTGGTACGTCCTGGTGGCCGGACTTCATGGTGGTGGAAACACCTTTGATCTTGTCCACTACGTCGGTGCCTGCAACGACTTTGGCGAATACTGCGTAGCCCCAGCCCTGAGTGGTCTTGGCGCTGTGGTTCAGGAAGCTGTTGTCAGCCACGTTGATGAAGAACTGGGCGGAAGCCGAATGCGGCTCCATGGTGCGGGCCATGGCAACGGTGTACTTCTCGTTCGGCAGGCCGTTGTCGGCTTCGTTCTGGATGCTTGGGCGCTTGTCTTTCTTTTCTTTCATGCCTGGCTCGAAACCGCCGCCCTGGATCATGAAGTTACCGATGACGCGGTGGAAAACGGTGTTTTCGTAGTGACCGGCTTTGACGTACTCGATGAAGTTGGCCACGGTGATCGGGGCTTTCTCAGCGTTCAGTTCCAGGACGATGTCGCCATGGTTGGTGGACAGTTTGACTTGGGTCATGATCAGGGACTCTTTATAAAAGAAGCGTTTTCTAGGAATTCGTGGGTTTCGGGGCGTTGAAGCCCTCAACCGGTCCGGCCAATTTTGGCCAAGATGCGCAGTTTAGCGTGCCAAGCGCGAATTTCGAGGCTGTTTTTCATTTGCATCCGATTAAATGCAGCCGTTTTTTGCCCTGCGCTGTCAGCGACTTGACGGCATCGGCTATGATAAGCCCCTTTGTTTTAACAGCCGCTTTGATTTGGCCAACTGGCCGCGCACTTGTACGTTCAAGGATCCTATGAGCAAGCCCACTGTCGACCCTACCTCGAATTCCAAGACCGGCCCTGCCGTGCCGGTCAATTTCCTGCGCCCGATCATCCAGGCGGACCTGGACTCGGGTAAGCACACGCAGATCGTCACCCGTTTCCCGCCTGAGCCCAACGGCTACCTGCACATTGGTCACGCCAAGTCGATTTGCGTGAACTTCGGCCTGGCCCAGGAATTTGGCGGCGTCACGCACCTGCGTTTCGACGACACCAACCCGGCCAAGGAAGACCAGGAATACATCGACGCGATCGAAAGCGACGTCAAATGGCTGGGCTTCGAATGGTCCGGTGAAGTGCGCTACGCCTCGCAGTATTTCGACCAGTTGCACGACTGGGCCGTTGAGCTGATCAAGGCCGGCAAGGCCTACGTCGATGACCTGAGCCCTGAACAGGCCAAGGAATACCGTGGCAGCCTGACCGAGCCGGGCAAGAACAGCCCGTTCCGCGATCGTTCCGTGGAAGAAAACCTCGACTGGTTCGCCCGCATGAAGGCCGGTGAATTCAAGGACGGCGCACGCGTGTTGCGGGCCAAGATCGACATGGCCTCGCCGAACATGAACCTGCGCGACCCGATCATGTATCGCATCCGTCACGCTCACCACCACCAGACCGGTGACAAGTGGTGCATCTACCCGAACTACGACTTCACCCACGGTCAGTCGGATGCCATCGAAGGCATCACTCACTCGATCTGCACCCTGGAGTTCGAAAGCCATCGTCCGCTGTACGAGTGGTTCCTCGAGAACCTGCCCGTGCCGGCGCAACCGCGTCAGTACGAATTCAGCCGTCTGAACCTGAACTACACGATCACCAGCAAGCGCAAGCTCAAGCAACTGGTCGATGAAAAGCACGTTCTTGGCTGGGACGATCCGCGCATGTCCACGCTGTCCGGCTTCCGCCGCCGTGGTTACACGCCGAAATCGATCCGCAACTTCTGCGAAATGGTCGGCACCAACCGTTCCGACGGCGTGGTCGACTTCGGCATGCTCGAATTCAGCATCCGTGACGACCTCGACCACAGCGCCCCGCGTGCCATGTGCGTGTTGCGTCCGCTGAAAGTCGTGATCACCAACTACCCGGAAGGCCAGGTCGAAAACCTCGAATTGGCGTGCCACCCGAAAGAAGACATGGGCGTGCGCGTTCTGCCGTTCGCCCGTGAGATCTACATCGACCGTGAAGACTTCATGGAAGAGCCGCCAAAAGGCTACAAGCGCCTGGAACCTGCTGGCGAAGTGCGTCTGCGCGGCAGCTACGTGATTCGCGCCGACGAAGCGATCAAGGACGCCGATGGCAACATCGTCGAACTGCGTTGCTCCTATGACCCGGAAACCCTGGGCAAGAACCCTGAAGGCCGCAAGGTCAAAGGCGTGGTTCACTGGGTGCCGGCTGCGGCCAGCGTCGAGTGCGAAGTGCGCCTGTACGATCGCCTGTTCCGCTCGGCCAACCCTGAGAAGGCCGAAGACAGCGCCAGTTTCCTGGACAACATCAACCCTGACTCGCTGCAAGTCCTCACCGGTTGTCGTGCCGAGCCTTCGCTGGGCAATGCACAGCCGGAAGACCGTTTCCAGTTCGAGCGCGAAGGTTACTTCTGCGCGGATATCAAGGACTCGAAACCCGGTCATCCGGTGTTCAACCGTACCGTGACCTTGCGTGATTCGTGGGGCCAGTGATTCAAGGAAACTAAAGTGCTTACGATCTACAACACGCTCACCAAGAGCAAAGAAGTCTTCAAGCCGCTGGATGGCAACAAGGTGCGCATGTACGTCTGCGGGATGACCGTGTACGACTACTGCCACCTGGGCCACGGCCGCAGCATGGTCGCGTTTGACCTGGTGACCCGCTGGTTGCGGTTCAGCGGCTACGATCTGACTTACGTGCGCAACATCACCGACATCGACGACAAGATCATCAATCGGGCCAACGAGAACGGCGAGTCGTTCGAAGCGTTGACCGAGCGCATGATCGCGGCGATGCACGAAGACGAAGCGCGCCTGAACATCAAGAAGCCGGACATGGAACCGCGCGCCACCGGGCATATCCCTGGTATGCACGCGATGATCCAGACGTTGATCGACAAGGGCTACGCCTACGCTCCGGGCAATGGCGACGTGTATTACCGCGTCGCCAAGTTCATGGGCTACGGCAAGCTGTCGCGCAAGAAGATTGAAGACTTGCGCATCGGCGCGCGGATCGAAGTCGACGAGTCGAAGCAGGACCCGCTGGACTTCGTCCTCTGGAAAGGCGTCAAGCCGGGCGAGCCGAGCTGGCCTTCGCCTTGGGGCGACGGTCGGCCGGGCTGGCACATCGAGTGCTCGGTGATGTCCACCTGCTGCCTCGGCGAGACGTTCGACATTCATGGCGGCGGCAGCGACCTCGAGTTCCCGCACCATGAAAACGAAATCGCCCAGAGCGAAGCGGCCACCGGCAAGACCTACGCCAATGCGTGGATGCATTGCGGCATGATTCGCATCAATGGCGAGAAGATGTCCAAGTCCTTGAACAACTTCTTCACTATTCGCGACGTGTTGGAAAAGTACCACCCGGAAGTCGTGCGTTACCTGCTGGTGTCGAGCCACTACCGCAGCGCGATCAACTATTCGGAAGACAACCTCAAGGACGCCAAAGGCGCACTCGAGCGTTTCTACCATGCGTTGAAAGGCCTGCCGAGCGTGGCACCGGCCGGTGGCGAAGCTTTTGTCGAGCGTTTCACTCAGGTGATGAACGACGACTTCGGTACGCCGGAAGCCTGCGCGGTGCTGTTCGAGATGGTTCGCGAGATCAACCGTCTGCGCGAGAGTGATCTCGATGCGGCGGCGGGTCTGGCGGCGCGCTTGAAGGAATTGGCTAGCGTGCTGGGTGTGTTGCAGCTTGAGGCTGATGACTTCTTGCAGGCCGGCGCTGAAGGGCGGGTTGATGCGACGGAGGTTGATGCGCTGATTGCCGCGCGTCTGGCGGCTCGTGCTGGTAAAGACTGGGCCGAATCCGACCGTATCCGCGACCAGCTCACCGCCATGGGCGTGGTGCTGGAAGACGGGAAGGGCGGCACGACCTGGCGTCTGGCTGACTGATCGCTGCGTTTGTTACAAACAAAACCCGCCTTGTGCGGGTTTTTGTTTGGGCGCGAAAAGAGCCCCTAACACCTCTCCCAAAGGGAGAGGTGACCGATTGGGGGATGCTCAAGAGATACGCCGACCTGAACGATTTTTAGCGAATCCATAATCAACTCGATGTTTCAGGTCGATGTACAACGCGAGACACCTCGGTCGGCCCCCTCTACCTCCGGGAGAGGGCTGGGGTGAGGGCAACGCTTTGCGTCGGCTGCACGGTAAAGGCAGTCATCAAAACCAAAGCCTGTGGTTGCTTTTGCGGTGCGCGTAGGTCTTGATGTCTGACGCTGCCAACCTTGGCGGCGGCGCATGCAGCGGGATGCTGATCGGCGACGATTATGGAATGGAGACATCATGGCTAATCACTATCGCGAGCTTCTAACGACCCCCGGTGCCACGGGGTTAGTGCTCGCGAGTTCTATTGCGCGGTTGCCGCAGGCAATGATCGGCATTGGCATCATCACCATGCTGGTGCAGCAAACCGGTGTTTACTGGCTGGCCGGCGCAGTCGCCGGTACGTTTACCTTGGCCAATGCGCTGATCGGCCCGCATATCTCGAAACTGGTTGATCAGCGTGGCCAGAGTCGCGTGCTGCCCGTCGTGACGGCTGTCAGCATTGGCATGTTGCTGGCGCTGATCATCGCCGTCTACTTGCGCGCTCCAGCCGCGTTGCTTTTTGTTCTGGCTGCACTGGCGGGGACGATGCCGAGCATGCCGTCGATGATCCGGGCTCGATGGACACAGTTGTTCCGTGGCAAGCCGCAACTGCACACGGCGTTCTCTCTGGATACGGTCCTGACCGAACTCGCTTACATCGTCGGCCCGCCACTGGCGATCGGTTTGAGCGTGAGCTTTTTCGCCGAAGCCGGGCCGCTTGTAGCGGTTGGGTTGCTGGCCGTCGGGGTCACGGCTTTTCTCCTGCAACGCCAGACTGAACCTAAAGTTGTCGTGGGCAATAAGAGCCATACGGGGTCAACCCTGCTTATTCCCGGCGTCCGCACCATCGTGCTCGCGCTGTTGGCGATGGGGGCAATCGGCGGATCAATCGATGTCGCCGTCGTGGCCTTCGCCAATGCGCAAGGCTGGCCAGCATCTGCGACCTTCATCCTCGCAGCCTATGCGCTCGGCTCACTGATTGCGGGCCTGACGTTCGGTGCATTGAGGGTTTCCCTGCTGATAGAAAAACAGTTCTTGATCGGGATATTAGTGACGGCAGTCACAGGCGTATTGCCTGTTTTCTCACCGGGCGTTTATTTCCTGTCAGCGATGCTGTTTATCGCCGGCATATCGTTTGCGCCAACGATGGTCGTGGTCATGAAGCTGGGGACAATCATCATCCCTCCGTCGAGGATCACCGAAGGGCTGACATGGATGACCACCGGCATCAGCATCGGCGTAGCGCTTGGAGGCATGCTTGCGGGGCTGGTCATTGACGCTTATGGCGCACGAGCTGGGTTCGGGGTGGCGATTGGCGCAGGTTTGATGATGGTGGTGGTCGTGCTGGCTGGCGTGCGCACTCTGGGGGCTGCGTCAGCTGCGCATGTTGAGCCAGCCTTTTCGCTCTCACCCTAACCCTCTCCCCCAGGAGAGGGGACTGATTCGGGGATGCTCAAGAGATACACCGACCTGAACGATTTGTGCCTAATCCATAATCAACTCAGTTTTTCAGGTCGATGTAGAACGCCAGACACCTCGGTCGGCTCCCTCTACCTCCGGGAGAGGGCTGAGGTGAGGGGAAAGGAGGTTCATTCAACCTTCAATCTGACGCAACCGCTTGTAGAGGGTATTGCGGCTCACCCCGAGCCTGCGCGCCAAATGGGAGATATTCCCCCCGGCCGCTTGCAACTGCCGATTCAAATCCTCGGCATCATTCAAATCCACCGACAACGGCTCCGGCAAATCCACCGGCTCCATCTCCAGATCGACAAAAAAATCATCCGGTAAATGCTCCGGCCGCACCGGTTGTTCCTCGGCCATGGCCAGCGCCACCTGCATCACACTGCTGACCTGCCTTAAATTCCCCGGCCACGGGTGGCGCCCGAACAGCTCCAACACTTCGCGACTCAATCCCGCCCATTGGCTCGGTTCGCGGTGCTGTTCCCACAGACGTTTGAACAAGGCCTCTTTATCACTGCGTTCTCTTAACGGCGGCAGTTCCAGGGTCAAACCACCAATCCGGTAATACAAATCCTCGCGGAAGCGCCCCAACTGAACCTGTTCGCGCAACGAGCGGTTGGTCGCCGAAATAATCCGTATATCCACCGGGAACAACTCGCTGCTGCCCACCGGTTGCACGCAACGCTCCTGCAACACTCGCAGCAGTCGAGCCTGAGTCGGCAACGGCATATCACCGATTTCATCAAGGAACAGGGTGCCTTTGTCAGCCTTGCGGATCAGCCCGATGCTGCCTTTCTGGTTGGCACCGGTGAACGCACCTTTCTCGTAGCCAAACAGTTCGGATTCCACCAGTTCGGCGGGGATCGCCGCACAGTTGACGGCAATGAAGGGTTTTTTGCTCCGCGAACTGGCCTGATGCAGGGCTTTGACGAAGACTTCCTTGCCGACCCCGGTTTCGCCGTGGATCAACAACGGAATGTCTTTTTCCAGCAACCGCTCGGCCTGGCGCACGGCTTTTTCCACGCGGCTGTCACCGAAATGCAGGGTGTTGAGGCTGATCGCTTCGGACGCTGCCACCACCGGCTCGGCAAAGACGCGCGGCTGAATGGGCATTTGTTTCGGCCGCTTCAACAGGCACTGGAAGCGGTTGCGTCCCGAGGTTTGCAAGGCGAAGGGCAGGCCGTCCGGTTGGTTCAGCAACTCCAGCAGCGAAACCTTGAACAGGCTTTCGACACTGACCCGCGACAGGCTGATCCCCAGCAGATTGTCGGCCCGGCGGTTAGCGGACAGCACCTGACCGGTTTCATCAAAGATCAGCAGCCCGGCCCACTGGCTGTCGAGGTTGTTCAGTCCGGTGTTGAAGGTCAGCTGGAAATGCTGGCCGTGGAACAGGTTGAGGATCAGCCGGTTTTCCACGGTCTGACTCATCATCTTGACCATTCCGAGGGTGTGGGACGGCGGCAGGTAGCTGTCGCTGGACACATCCAGCACCGCGATGACCTTGCGTTCGGCATCGAAAATCGGTGCGGCGGAACCGGTCATGAATCGATTGGCCTTGAGGAAATGTTCATCGTGCTCGATGTGCACCGCCTGCTCGCAGGCCAGGGCGGTGCCGATCGCATTGGTGCCGCTGCAGCGTTCCATCCAGCTGGCACCGGCGCTGAAACCGCGGGTCAGGTTCGGCTCGATAAAACGCTGGGTGCCCCAGGACGTCAGCACCTGGCCCTGATTGTCGGCGAGCATGATCAGGCAGTTGGAGTTGCTGAGGATGTTCTCGTAATACGGCAGGACTTCCTGGTGAGTGGTTTGCACCAGTGAGTGCTGGCTCTCCAGCAATTGCGCAATGCCCTCGGCCGGCAGCTGATCGAACGCCGGGGCGCTCTGATGATTGAGGCCGAACGCGCGGCAACGGGACCAGGAGTCCTGGATGATGGCGTCGTGGGAGAGCGGCAAGGCGGGTGCGGCCATGGTCGGCAGTCTCTGAAAATGCTTTGTTGTTTTTGTTATGCGCTCGTCTTTGCGAGCCAAAAGCATCCGTAGAGTGTTGTTCACTATTGTTCATTGTCAACGGTTGGATTGTTCAATTGTTCAGTCGCGGTTGTTCATTTCTGTTCAGCAACGAACGCGATTTTCCGTCCACTTCAAGGATTCTCAAGCCGGATCAACGGCTTGCATTTTCTGGCACGAATGTCGCTCTGTAGCTCCGGTCGCTTGACTCCAATAATAAAAAGGCCGAGCCATGTCATTAACCCTGGAGCACGTCAGCCGCACCGTCGAGGGCCAGACCTGGATCGACGATGCGTGCCTTAGTTTCGAAGCCGGATCCTTCAACGTTTTGCTCGGGCGTACGCTGTCCGGCAAAACCAGTCTCATGCGCTTGATGGCCGGTCTGGACAAGCCCGACAGCGGTCGCATCCTGATGAACGGCGTCGACGTTACCCAGCGCCCGGTGCGGTTGCGCAACGTGTCGATGGTCTATCAGCAGTTCATCAACTACCCGACCATGACGGTGTTCGAGAACATCGCCTCGCCCTTGCGCCAGGGCGGCGTTTCCAATGAGCTGATCCAGAGCAAAGTGCTGGAAACCGCGAAGATGTTGCGCATCGAGAAATTCCTCCAGCGCCATCCGCTTGAACTCTCCGGCGGTCAGCAACAGCGCACGGCGATGGCCCGGGCGCTGGTCAAGGATGCCGAACTGATCCTGTTCGATGAGCCGCTGGTGAACCTCGACTACAAACTGCGCGAAGAATTGCGGCAGGAAATGCGCGAGCTGTTCAAGGCTCGCCACACCATCGCCATCTACGCCACCACCGAACCCAACGAAGCCCTGGCGCTGGGCGGCACCACCACCATTCTTCACGAAGGTCGGGTGATTCAGAGCGGCAAGTCTTCCGAGGTGTATCACCAGCCGCAAACCGTGCTGGCGGCGGAGCTGTTCTCCGAGCCGCCGATCAATCTGATGCCGGGGCGTATCGCCGGCAACGAAGTCAGCTTCGCCAATTTCGTGCACTTCCCGCTGAACGTCGATCTGCGCCCGGTGGGCGAGGGCGAGTTCCGCTTTGGCGTACGACCCAGCCATATTTCGCTGGTGCCGAGCAACGACGATGACCTGGAACTGGCGGTGACCGTGGAGGTGGCCGAGATCAGCGGGTCGGAAACCTTCCTCCATGTGCGCAACGAGCATTTTCTGTTGGTGCTGCACTTGCCCGGCGTTCACGAATACGACGTCGATGCGCCGATTCGTATCTATATCCCGACCCATAAACTGTTTGTCTTCGATATGCAGGGGCGGCTGGTCCAGGCGCCCGGTCGCCGTATCGCGAGGGTTGCCTGATGGCCGAAATCCGTTTGCAGCACCTTGCCCACAGTTACACCCGCACGCCGACCGGCCCCGAGGATTATGCGATTCGCGAGATGGACCACGTCTGGGAGCAGGGCGGTGCTTATGCCTTGCTCGGGCCATCGGGCTGCGGTAAGTCGACCTTGCTCAACATCATTTCCGGATTGCTCAGTCCGTCTCAGGGCCAAGTGCTGTTTGACGGCAAAGTGGTCAACGACCTGACCCCGGAGAAGCGCAACATCGCCCAGGTTTTCCAGTTTCCGGTGGTCTACGACACCATGACGGTGTTCGACAACCTGGCCTTCCCGCTGCGCAATCAGGGCATGGCCGAGGCGAAAATTCACAGCAAGGTGCAGGAAATCGCCGAAGTCCTCGACCTCCAGACGCTGCTGAGCAAGAAGGCGCGCAACCTCACCGCCGATGAAAAGCAGAAAGTCTCCATGGGCCGTGGGCTGGTGCGCGATGACGTGTCAGCGATCCTGTTCGATGAACCTCTGACGGTGATCGACCCGCACTTGAAGTGGAAGCTGAGGCGCAAGCTCAAGCAGATCCACGAGCAGTTCAACATCACCATGGTCTACGTCACCCACGATCAGCTGGAGGCCTCGACCTTCGCCGACAAGATCGCGGTGATGTACGGCGGGCAGATTGTGCAATTCGGTACGCCGCGAGAACTGTTCGAGCGGCCGAGCCACACCTTTGTCGGCTATTTCATCGGCAGTCCGGGAATGAACCTGATCGAGGTGCAGCCGCAGCCAGGCGGTGTCGTTTTCGCCTCGACTCATTTGCCGCTTTCCGATCCTCAGCAGAAACGCGTTGCCGAGTCCGAGTGGAAAACCCTGAAGGTCGGCATCCGTCCAGAGTTCGTGCATGTGTGGGACGAGCCGTTTGATGAGGCGATGCAGGCACAGGTCGTACACGTCGAAGACCTTGGCACCTACAAGATCATGACCCTGAACCTCGACGGCGCGCCTTTGAAAGTGCGCCTGGCCGAAGACAAGCCAGTGCCTGAGGGAACCGCCTACATCAGCTTCCCGGCGCAATGGTTGATGGTGTATGCCGACGAATACCTCCTGGAGACGTAGCCATGAACAAGGTGCAGAACAACAAGGCCTGGTGGCTGGTGTTGCCGGTGTTTTTGCTGGTGGCGTTCAGTGCGGTGATCCCGATGATGACGGTGGTCAACTACTCGGTGCAGGACATCTTCGACCAGTCCAGCCGCTACTTCGTCGGCGCCGACTGGTACAAGCAAGTGCTGCTCGATCCGCGCCTGCATGACTCTTTACTGCGTCAGTTCATTTACTCCGGCTGTGTGCTGCTGATCGAAATCCCGCTGGGCATCGCCATCGCCCTGACCATGCCGATCAAAGGCCGCTGGTCATCGCTGGTGCTGATCATCCTGGCGATTCCGTTGCTGATTCCGTGGAACGTGGTGGGGACGATCTGGCAGATCTTCGGTCGGGCCGACATTGGATTGCTCGGCGCCAGCCTCAAGGCCATGGGCCTGAACTACAACTACGCGGCCAACACCATGGACGCTTGGGTCACGGTGCTGGTGATGGACGTCTGGCACTGGACGTCGTTGGTGGCGCTGTTGTGTTTTTCGGGGCTGCGGGCGATTCCGGACGTGTACTACCAGGCGGCGCGGATTGATCGGGCATCGGCCTGGGCGGTTTTCCGACACATCCAGTTGCCCAAGCTCAAGAGCGTGCTGTTGATCGCGGTGATGTTGCGGTTCATGGACAGTTTCATGATCTACACCGAGCCGTTTGTGCTGACCGGTGGTGGTCCGGGGAATGCCACGACCTTCTTGAGTCAGACCTTGACCCAGATGGCGGTAGGGCAATTCGACCTCGGCCCGGCGGCGGCTTTCTCGCTGGTGTACTTCCTGATCATCCTGTTGGTGTCCTGGCTGTTCTATACGGCCATGACTCACTCTGACGCCAACCGCTGAGGTCTGCCATGAGTAAAAGAAAGCTCATTCCACTGCTGATCTACATCCTGTTCCTGCTGGTGCCGATCTACTGGCTGCTGAACATGTCCTTCAAGAGCAACACCGAAATCCTCGGCGGCCTGACGTTGTTTCCGCAGGATTTCACCTTCGCCAACTACAAGGTGATCTTCACCGATCCGAGTTGGTACACCGGTTACCTCAACTCGCTGTACTACGTGAGCCTGAACACGGTGATTTCGCTGAGCGTGGCATTGCCGGCCGCGTATGCGTTCTCGCGCTATCGGTTCCTCGGTGACAAGCACCTGTTCTTCTGGCTCCTGACCAATCGCATGGCACCGCCGGCGGTGTTTTTGCTGCCGTTCTTCCAGCTGTATTCCTCGATCGGTTTGTTCGATACGCACATCGCCGTCGCGTTGGCTCATTGCCTGTTTAACGTGCCGTTGGCGGTGTGGATCCTTGAAGGATTCATGTCTGGCGTTCCGAAGGAGATCGACGAAACGGCCTACATCGACGGCTACAGTTTCCCCAAGTTCTTCGTGAAAATTTTCGTGCCGCTGATTGGCTCCGGGATCGGCGTGACGGCGTTTTTCTGCTTCATGTTTTCCTGGGTCGAACTGCTGCTGGCGCGGACGCTGACGTCGGTCAACGCCAAACCGATTGCGGCGGTGATGACGCGCACGGTCTCGGCGTCAGGCATCGACTGGGGCGTGCTGGCGGCGGCGGGGGTGTTGACCATCCTGCCGGGCATGCTGGTGATCTGGTTTGTTCGCAACCACGTGGCCAAGGGCTTTGCCCTGGGCCGGGTCTGAGGAGCTGATGATGGAATGGATGAGTTGGACCGGCCCTACGGCGGCGTTCTTCAGCGTCATTGCCTTGATCCTGGTGGGCATGACGACCTGGGAATTGCGTTCGCCGAGCATTCTCCGGCGTGGTTTGTTGCCGATTGCCACCACCCGTGGCGATCGGTTGTTTATCGGTCTTCTCGGCAGCGCCTACCTGCATTTGCTGGTAATCGGCGTCACCGACTGGAGCATCTGGGTGGCGTTCGCGTTGTCCCTGGTGTGGCTGTTGGCTGTGATGCGTTGGGGCTAGTCGAATCGCTCGGCAAAGTTGCTCCGAAACCCTAAAAGGAGGTCTCTATGTTCGACAAAAACAATAAGCTGCGACATAGCGTTTCATTGGCAGCCATGCTGGCACTCAGCGGGTTGAGCGCTGCAGCCTGGGCCGATGCCTATGAAGACGCCGCCAAGAAATGGATTGGCAGCGAATTCAAACCGTCCACCCTGACGGCCGATCAACAGCTCGCAGAATTGAAGTGGTTTATCAAGGCGGCCGAACCGTTTCGCGGGATGGACATCAAGGTGGTCTCGGAAACCCTGACCACTCACGAGTATGAGTCGAAAGTGCTGGCCAAAGCCTTTACCGAGATCACCGGGATTAAAGTGACCCACGACCTGCTGCAAGAAGGCGACGTGGTGGAGAAGCTGCAGACCGTGATGCAATCGGACAAGAGCATCTATGACGGTTGGGTCAATGACTCTGACTTGATCGGCACACACTTCCGTTACGGCAAGACCGAAGCGATCACTGACTTGATGGCCAATGAAGGTAAAAACTTCACCTCGCCGACCCTGGACCTCAAGGACTTCATTGGTCTTTCCTTCACCACCGCTCCCGATGGCAAGCTTTATCAATTGCCTGATCAACAGTTCGCCAACCTGTACTGGTTCCGCGCCGACTGGTTCGAGCGCCCGGACCTGAAAGCCAAGTTCAAGGAAAAGTACGGTTACGAGTTGGGCGTACCGGTGAACTGGTCGGCCTATGAAGACATTGCCAAATTCTTCAGCGAAGACGTCAAGGAAATCGACGGCAAGCGGGTCTACGGGCACATGGACTACGGCAAGAAGGACCCGTCCCTGGGCTGGCGTTTCACCGACGCCTGGTTCTCCATGGCGGGTGGCGGCGATAAGGGCTTGCCTAACGGTTTGCCGGTGGACGAGTGGGGTATCCGTGTCGAGGATTGCCACCCGGTCGGCTCCAGCGTAACCCGTGGCGGCGACACCAACGGCCCGGCGGCGGTGTTTGCCACCACGAAATACGTCGATTGGCTCAAGGCTTACGCGCCACCGGAAGCGGCGGGCATGACCTTCTCCGAATCCGGTCCCGTACCTTCCCAGGGCAACATCGCCCAGCAGATCTTCTGGTACACCGCGTTCACGGCCGACATGACCAAACCGGGCCTGCCGGTGGTCAACGCCGATGGCACGCCGAAATGGCGCATGGCGCCATCGCCGCGCGGTCCGTATTGGGAAGAGGGCATGAAGCTGGGGTATCAGGACGTGGGTTCGTGGACGTTCATGAAGTCCACGCCTGAGAAACAGAAACTGGCTGCCTGGCTCTATGCGCAATTCGTGACCTCGAAAACCGTGTCGCTGAAGAAAACCATCGTTGGCCTGACCCCGATCCGCGAGTCGGACATCAACTCGCAAGCCATGACCGACCTGGCACCGAAGCTCGGTGGCCTGGTCGAGTTCTATCGCAGCCCGGCCCGTGTGCAATGGACTCCGACCGGGACCAACGTGCCGGATTATCCGCGTCTGGCGCAATTGTGGTGGAGCCACATCGCCGAAGCCGCCAGCGGCGACAAAACCCCGCAACAGGCGCTCGATGGTCTGGCCAAGGATCAGGACGCGATCATGACCCGTCTGGAACGCTCCAAGGCCCAGGCCACTTGTGCGCCGAAAATGAACCCGGAACGCGACGCGCAATACTGGTTCGATCAACCGGGCGCACCGAAGCCGAAACTGGCCAACGAGAAGCCCAAGGGTGAAACCGTGAGCTACAACGAACTGCTGAAATCGTGGGCGGATGCGCGTAAGTAAACAGCTGGACTTTGAAAGGCGAACGGCACCGTAAGGTGCCGTTTTCTTTTGTGCCAGAGAGGGCCCCTTCGCGAGCAAGCCCGCTCCCACATTTGACCGCATTCCCTTGGGCAAACTCGGTCCCCTGTGGGAGCGAGCCTGCTCGCGATGGCGTCATTGAAAACGCAGAGAGCACTTCAGGTCAGCGCCGCCAGTTGTTGAACCGTCTCCGGAAAGCGCTCAACCAGCCGGATCAACGTTGTCGCCTGAGCATTAGGTTTCGCTCGTCCTTGCTCCCAGTTTTCCAGCGTCCGGGTATTCGTACGCAAATACATCGCGAATACCGAACGGGAAAGGTTGAGTTGTTGGCGTATGGCTACCACTTCCTCGGCAGTGATTGGTACCAGTTTTGGCAGTTTGACCTTGTGGCTCCGCAGCGTGACCTTACCTTGGCGCTCGTCGGCCAAGGCTTCGAGGCCCTCCATCAGTTCGGAAAAAATGTCACGTTTCATAGTGAGTTCTCGTATTGATTTCTCTATCCAGCGTTTGTCTGAAAAGTTTTTTCTGGGCAGGCGTCAGGTCGTCTTGCTCATTTTCGCTGTACACCGTGAACAGCAAGAATTGATCGAAACCTGACCACCAGTAATAAATCACCCGTAATCCGCTGCGCTTGCCTTTGCCTCGTCGCTGGTCGGAGAAGCGGACTTTGCGCAAACCGCCCGTACCTTCCACGAGATCGCCCGCTTCCGGGTTTTTCAGCAGCTCCAGTTGAAAGCTGCGAAACAGTTCGTCGTCCAGGTAGTCATTTCTGTGCTTTTGAAATGCGGGTAATTCGATAAAAAGAGCGTCCATGTTCTGTACGTTACCTGCGTATATTTCTATCACAAGAATCGAATAGGTCAAGGTTTCTGTTCCTGCCGAATTCGGTCAAGTCATTACGTTAAAGTCGAAGGCAGGATCGGGATGTAGGACGCGGCTGATTCACCCGCGAGGCGATTCTGGATATCGGGGAAAACCAGTCTGAACACGGTCATCGCACCGGGCAGGCTTTCAACTTCGGCCACCCCCTGATGCAAGCTCATGATCGAGCGCACGATGGCCAGGCCCAGTCCGGTGCTGCCCTGCGAGCGGGAGCGGCTGCTGTCGACGCGGTAAAAGCGGTCGAATAGATGCGGCAGATGCTGTGCTTCGATGCCCGCGCCGGGGTTGCTGACCCGCAGCGAAACCTGAGTCGCCTCTTGCTCAATGTGTAGCGAAACCGTTTGCCCAAACGGGCAGTGACGCAGGGCGTTGGACAGCAGGTTCGATATTGCCCGTTGAATCATCAAGCGGTCGCCCAGTACGCGTGCGCTGCCGGTCACGCTCAGGCTTATGCGCTTGTCTTGAGCCGACAAGGAAAACAGGTCGGCCACCTTTTCGGCTTCTTCTTCCAGGGTGACCGACTCGAAGGACGTGAGCGCTGCCGGGTGACTGGCCTGCGCCAGAAACAGCATGTCCGAGACAATCCGCGCGACACGCTCCAGTTCTTCGGTGCAAGACACCAAAACGTTTTTGTACGCCTCGCCCGTGCGTTCCCGGGACAGCGTCACCTGTGCCTTGCCCATCAAATTGTTGATCGGCGTGCGCAGTTCATGGGCCAGGTCATCGGAGAATTGCGATAACTGCTGCACGCCATTGTCGAGGCGATCCAGCATGAAGTTGATCCCCTGGGCCAGTTCACTGAGTTCCTGGGGCATGTCGAGCACCGACAGCCGATGGCCGAGGTCTTGCGTCGAGACCATCGCCGCCACTTTGCGAAACTCGCGCAGCGGCCTCAGCCCCCGCTGTACGGCGGCCCAGGCACTGAGGCCGATGAAGATCAGCAGCAACGGCAAAGCAATCAGTGTCGAGCGCAGATAGGCGTTGAGCAACGCCTGATTGTGGGCATCGTCCATCGACAGCAGCACCGGGACGCGGGTGCCGTCCTTGATGCGGATCAACCGAGAGGCGGTCAGGTAGCGCTTGTCTTGATCGTCGGTGCTGCCCGAGAACGCCAGTTGTTCGTTGGCGGCCAGCGCTGCCTTGCGCTCAAGACGCGGGTCGACCATGCCGGAGCCGGATTTCAACAGCGGCGTACGCAAGTTGGCGCGGTCATAAATCGTCAGGGTGAGGTTGTCATGGCCCATGACCTGATCGAGCAGAATGTGCGGCGCCGAACGAATTTCTGCGGAATCGGCGTACAGCGACAGGCTGTGTTCCACCTGTTCCATCTTCTGCGCCAGGCTGTCCCTGGATAACGCGTTCAGTTCATGGGTCAGGGCAAAGAACGCCAATACAGCCAGGAACACCACCAGCACCGCCCCCAGGATACTGACGGTCAGGCCCAGGCGCAGCGACAGGCTGGCCGGCTTCAATCCCGCGCCTCCAGTACATAGCCGACACCGCGCAGGGTATGGATCAGTTTGCTGTCGAACGGGTCGTCGATCTTGGCGCGCAAACGCCGGATCGACACTTCGACCACGTTGGTGTCGCAATCGAAGTTCATGTCCCACACCAGTGAAATGATCTGGGTGCGGGTGAGCACCTCGCCGGACTGTCGCATCAGCAGATGCAGCAGGGCGAACTCCTTGGTGGTCAGGTCGATGCGCTGCTCGCCGCGAAAGGCGCGATGGCGCCCCGGATCGAGTTCCAGGTCGGCGACTTTGAGCACCTGCGGCACCGGGATGTTTTCGCTGCGGCGCATCAGCGTGCGCACCCGCGCCAACAATTCGGGGAACTCGAACGGTTTGACCAGATAATCATCGGCGCCCAGATCCAGACCACGAATCTTGTCGGCCAGACGACCGCGCGCAGTGAGCATCATCACTCGGGTGGAATGGGTGCGACGCAATTGTTCCAGGACTCCCCAGCCATCGAGTTCCGGCAGGTTCACATCCAGAATCACCAGGTCATACGCCTGCTGTTGCGCCAGATGCAGTCCATCGGCGCCGGTGGCCGCGTGGTCAACGATATAACCACTTTCTGTCAGTCCCTGATGCAAGTATTCGGCAGCTTTAAGCTCGTCCTCGACGACAAGGATTCGCATGATCTATCACCACTTTTATTTAATGGATATTTAATTAAGGTGGCCGGGAAAGTTGTTGTTTTTGTAGGGGCTTCCGGACGGATTTGAATAACGACTAGAGGCTGTGAGCTCCTGGTTTCCTACAGAGATTTCCCTGTGTGATGGCGGACAAGGTAAAGGCTGTAGTGGCTACAGGGTCAACTGAAATGCTGGGTCTTGAGCCCTTAAAGTGGCGATCTGCGACAGCCTGTCGCAGCGGGCAAGCCCGAATGCCCATGCGCCGCATTCAGGCAAGTGCTGTTTGGCAGATAACTACCGTGTATTTGTTTCCATGTATTGCTATGTCGCCTTTCGCACTTCGCATCCTAAATCAAAACAACTTCCACAAACCGTGGATAACGGATTTGTAATGTTCCAGTCACCTTGCCGATAAGTTCAAAACCCTACCGTGGCGGCATCAAAGATTCTTGAATAAAGGAAGTCTTCCATTGCCCGGTTTAAAAGAACTGACGGCGCGATCACGCCTGAAAAAAACAGCGAGGACAGTGACGGCCAGCGTTGTGTTGCTGGCCGGCACGGGTCTTGTGCATGCATCGACCCTGACCCTCGATCAAGCCCTGCAAACGGCATTCGCCGGTAACCCGGATCTGGCGGCTGCGCAGTGGGAAATTGGCATCGCCGAGGGTGAGCGCAAACAGGCCGGTCTGATCCCCAACCCCGAAGTGTCGTGGGAGGCCGAAGACACCCGCCGCGATTCGCGAACCACCACGGTGAGGCTCAGCCAACCGATCGAACTGGGCGGTAAACGCGGCGCACGGATCGACGTCGCCAGCCGCGCGCAGGACGCCGCCGGGATCGAATGGGAGCGCAAGCGCAATGCCTTGCGCGCTGATGTGATTCAGGCGTTCAACAGCGCCCAGACCGCGCAACAACGCTTGCAGTTGTCGCGCCAGTCGCTGCAACTCGCCGAACACGGTTTGCGCGTCGCCCAAGGGCGCATCGAGGCCGGTCAATCATCGCCAGTCGAAGGCACCCGTGCGCAAGTGCAACGCTCCGAAGTGCGCCTGGAACTGAGCCGCGCCGAACGCGATCAGGCCAACGCCTATCAGCAATTGGCGCAGGTCATGGGCTCACCGTTGCCAACCTCGACCACCGTGCAAGCGGCCACGCAAAGCATGCCCAGCGTGCCACCGCCGACCCGATTGCTTGAGCGCCTGAACGAGACCGCCGAGTTGCGTCTGGCCAAATTGCAGATCGATCAGCGCGAAGCCTCATTGGGTCTGGAAAAATCGCAACGCATTCCCGACCTGACCGTAAGCATTGGCAGCCAATACAGTGAAACCGAGCGCGAGCGGGTCAACGTGGTCGGGCTGTCGATGCCGATTCCGCTGTTCAATCGCAATCAGGGCAATGTGCTGGCGGCGGCGCGGCGCACCGATCAGGCGCGGGATCTGCGCAACGCCACCGAGCTGCGTTTACGCACGCAAATCAAGACCACCCTTGAGCAATGGCAGACCGCCAACGGCGAAGTCGAAGCGTTCAACCAGACCATCCTGCCCGCCGCGCAAAGTGCGGTCGACAGCGCCACGCGCGGCTTCGAAATGGGCAAGTTCGGATTCCTCGACGTGCTCGACGCCCAACGCACCCTGATCAGCGCGCGCAGCCGATACATCCAGGCCGTCAGCGAGACGACGGATGCGCGAGTACGCATCGAACGCATCTTCGGCGACCTCTCCGTCAGCCCTTGAATTTCATCTTTCAGATCACTGCGCGATGGCATGGCGCAGAGGAGTTTCCATGGAAAAAAAACTGATCGTGGTTGCTGCGGCGACGTTGGCGCTGGGCATTGGAATTGGCTCGATGTGGCCGGGCAATGCGTCCATCGACGCTCACGCCGATGAAGCGGCGGAACACGCCGATCACGCTGAAGAAGGCGCAGCAGCCGACGGTGAACATACAGAAGAAGGGCACTTGGAGTTGAGCACCGAACAGATCACAGCGGCAGGCATTCAACTGGTCGAAGCGCGGGCGCAGAACATCAGCCTCGGCTTGCCGTTCCCCGGCGAAGTGCGCTTTGACGAAGACCGCACCGCGCACGTGGTGCCGCGTGTGCCCGGCGTGGTCGAGTCGGTGTCGGTCAATCTCGGGCAGTCGGTGAAGAAGGGCCAGTTGCTGGCGGTGATCGCCAGTCAGCAGATCTCCGATCAGCGCAGCGAACAGGCTGCCGCACAGCGTCGCCTGACCTTGGCGCACACCACCTACGAACGCGAGAAAAAACTGTGGCAGGACAGGATCTCCGCCGAGCAGGATTTCCTTCAGGCACGTCAAGCATTGGAAGAAGCCGAAATTTCCCTGACCAATGCCCGGCAAAAGATCAGCGTGCTCAGTGGCAGCGTGGTCGCCACCGGCGGCAATCGCTATGAACTGCGCGCGCCGTTCGACGGCGTGGTGGTGGAGAAACACCTGACGCCGGGGGAAGTGGTCGATGAAACCACGGCGGCTTTTACGCTCTCCGACCTGTCGCGGGTGTGGGTGACGTTCGGCGTTTCGCCCAAGGATCTGAACAAGGTGCAAGTGGGCAAACCGGTCACCGTCAGCGCCCCGGAACTCAATGCCGAAGTCGCCGACACCGTGGCCTACGTAGGCAGTTTGCTCGGCGAACAGACCCGCACTGCAACGGTTCGCGTGACACTGGAAAATCCGCAAGGCTCGTGGCGCCCCGGCCTGTTCGTCACCGCGCTGGTGGCTATCGACAGTCGCCAAGCCAAGGTCGCCGTACCTGAAACCGCGATCCAGACCGTCGAGGACAAGCCCACGGTGTTCGTGCGCACCGACGACGGCTTCAAGGCGCAACCGGTGGAACTGGGCAGTCGCGCGGCCGGTTTGGTGGAAGTCACCCAAGGGCTGGAACCGGGCGTGCAAGTCGCCAGTGCCGGCAGCTTCGTCCTCAAATCGGAATTGGGCAAAGCCTCAGCTGAGCACTCTCACTGAAGACTCCCACTGATCCGCCCCCTCGACGAGAAGGTCCTCATGTTCGAACGCCTGATTCAGTTTGCCATCGAGCAGCGCATCATCGTGCTGCTCGCCGTTCTCCTCATGGCCGGCCTCGGCATCGCCAGTTATCAAAAGCTGCCGATCGACGCCGTGCCGGACATCACCAACGTCCAGGTGCAAATCAACACCGGCGCGGCCGGGTTCTCGCCGCTGGAAACCGAGCAGCGCATCACCTTCCCGATTGAAACTGCCATGGCCGGTCTGCCGGCGCTGGAGCAGACCCGCTCGCTGTCGCGTTCGGGGCTGTCGCAGGTCACGGTGATTTTCAAGGACGGCACCGATCTGTTCTTCGCCCGGCAATTGGTCAACGAGCGTTTGCAGATCGCCAAGGAGCAATTGCCCGAGGGCGCGGAAGCGCTGATGGGGCCGATTTCCACTGGGCTTGGCGAGATTTTCCTGTGGACGGTGGAGGCGCAGGACGGTGCGCTCAAGGACGACGGCACCGCCTACACGCCGACTGACCTGCGGGTGATTCAAGACTGGATCATCAAGCCGCAATTGCGCAACGTGCCCGGTGTGGCCGAAATCAACACCATCGGCGGATTCGCCAAGGAATACCAGATCGCCCCCGATCCGAAACGGCTGGCGGCGTACAAGCTGACCCTCACCGATCTGGTCACGGCGCTGGAGCGCAACAACGCCAACGTCGGCGCCGGTTACATCGAGCGCAGCGGCGAGCAGTTGCTGATTCGTGCGCCCGGCCAGGTGGCGAGCGTCGAGGACATCGCCAACATCGTCATGGCCAATGTCGACGGTACGCCGATCCGGGTGAAGAACGTCGCGACCGTGGACATCGGCCGCGAACTGCGTACCGGTGCCGCCACCGAGAACGGTCGCGAAGTGGTGCTTGGCACAGTGTTCATGCTGATCGGCGAAAACAGCCGAACGGTCTCCCAGGCAGTGGCTACCAGGCTTGAACAGATCAACCGCTCCCTGCCCAAAGGTGTGATCGCGGTTCCGGTGTATGACCGCACACACCTGGTGGACAAGGCCATCGCCACGGTGAAAAAGAACCTGGTGGAAGGCGCGATTCTGGTCATCGCGATTCTGTTCCTGTTTCTGGGCAACATCCGCGCGGCGTTGATCACCGCCATGGTGATTCCGCTGTCGATGCTGTTCACCTTCACCGGCATGTTCAGCAACAAAGTCAGCGCCAACCTGATGAGCCTCGGCGCACTGGACTTCGGGATCATCGTTGACGGTGCGGTGGTGATTGTCGAAAACACCCTGCGGCGTCTGGCTCATGCGCAGCAGCATCACGGGCGATTGCTGACCCGTTCCGAACGTTTTCACGAGGTATTCGCGGCGGCAAAAGAAGCGCGGCGGCCGCTGATTTTCGGCCAGTTGATCATCATGGTCGTGTACCTGCCGATCTTCGCCCTGAGCGGTGTCGAAGGGAAAATGTTCCACCCGATGGCCTTCACCGTGGTCATCGCACTGCTCGGTGCGATGCTCTTGTCCGTGACCTTCGTCCCGGCGGCCATTGCGCTGTTTGTCACCGGCAAGGTCAAGGAAGAGGAAGGCGTGGTCATGCGTGGCGCACGTCAGGTGTATGCGCCGGCGCTGGCCTGGGTGATGTCCCATCGAGCAGTGGCCGTGGGCACGGCGCTCGGGGTGATTGTGCTCAGTGGTGTGCTGACCAGCCGAATGGGCAGCGAGTTTGTGCCGAGCCTCAGCGAGGGCGATTTTGCCTTGCAAGCCTTGCGCGTGCCGGGCACTAGTCTGACCCAATCGGTGGATATGCAGCAGCGTCTGGAAACGTTAATTATCAACAAAGTGCCCGAAGTCGAGCGCGTGTTCGCCCGCACCGGCACCGCTGAAATCGCCTCCGACCCGATGCCGCCGAACATCTCCGACAGCTACGTGATGCTCAAGCCGAAGGAGCAGTGGCCGGATCCGGGCAAGTCCCGTGAAACGCTGATGGCCGAACTGCAACAAGCCGCCGCGACGCTGCCGGGCAGCAACTATGAACTGTCGCAGCCGATCCAGTTGCGCTTCAACGAACTGATCTCCGGCGTGCGCAGCGATGTAGCGGTCAAGGTGTTCGGCGATGACATGGAGGTGCTCAACGCCACGGCGGCGAAGATTGCCGCCGCCCTGCAGAAGGTTAACGGCGCGTCCGAGGTCAAGGTCGAGCAAACCACCGGCCTGCCGGTGCTGACCATCAACATCGACCGCGACAAGGCTGCGCGTTACGGGCTCAACGTCGGCGATGTGCAGGACACCATTGCGGTGGCGGTCGGCGGGCGTCAGGCCGGGACACTGTATGAAGGCGATCGGCGTTTCGACATGGTGGTGCGTCTGTCCGATGCCATGCGCAAGGACATCGAAGGCTTGTCGGCGCTGTTGATTCCGGTGCCGGCGCCCCTGAATGGCGCTGCCGATCAGATTGGCTTCATCGCCCTCAACGACGTCGCCAGCCTTGATCTGGTGCTCGGGCCGAATCAGGTCAGCCGCGAAAACGGCAAGCGCCTGGTAATTGTCAGCGCCAACGTGCGTGGGCGGGATATTGGCTCCTTCGTTAAAGAGGCCGCAGAGGTGATCGAGCGCGATGTGCAGGTGCCGGCGGGTTACTGGACCCGTTGGGGCGGGCAGTTCGAGCAGTTGCAGTCGGCGGCCAAACGCTTGCAGATCGTGGTGCCGGTGGCTTTGTTGCTGGTGTTCGGGCTGCTATTCATGATGTTCAACAACCTCAAGGACGGCTTGCTGGTATTCACCGGGATTCCGTTTGCCTTGACTGGCGGCGTCATGGCGTTGTGGCTGAGGGACATTCCGCTGTCGATCTCGGCGGGCGTCGGTTTCATCGCGCTGTCGGGGGTGGCGGTGCTTAACGGGTTGGTGATGATTGCGTTTATCCGCAATTTGCGGGAGGAGGGGCGCTCACTCAGTGATGCGATCAACGAGGGCGCGCTAACGCGTCTACGTCCGGTGTTGATGACGGCGCTTGTGGCGTCCCTGGGCTTCATTCCGATGGCCCTGGCAACCGGCACAGGTGCGGAAGTGCAGCGTCCGCTGGCAACGGTGGTGATCGGCGGGATCCTATCCTCGACCATCCTGACGCTGCTGATATTGCCGGCGTTGTATCAGTTGGCGCACCGACGCGACGAAGACGCAGCTTCAACTAAGTAGGTGATCCCCCTGTGGGAGCGGGCTTGCTCGCGAAAGGGTCAGCACATTCAACATCATTGTTGTCTGACCCGGCGCCTTCGCGAGCAAGCCCGCTCCCACATGTTTTTGCCACATAACGGATATGTAATCTCCACGCCACCGTCACGAAAGGTTCGGATTGTTACCTTGATCCCGTTAGTTAATTAAACGAGGAATCAAACATGAAACTTGTACAACTGAGTGCATTTGCGGTGGCGTTGGTGATGACTTCTGTTGTTTTGGCTGAAGGTGGCGGCGACAGGGCGTTCGAAAGAATGATGGCGGCGAGTGACCGCTCGGTGGAGCTATATGCGACCAAAGAAAAGGCGCGCGACCCAGTCGTCGTCAATGAAAAGAAGGACGACAACACCAAAGACTTGTAAGCGTGTCGCACTTGAACAAGCCCGTCGTCGAGTCCCGATGCCGGGCTTTTTTATGAAGGTATTGAACATGAAAATTATCAAGTTGATGACGTTCGCCGGTGTGATGGCGATGTCCCTGAATGTGCTGGCTGAAGGGGGGGGCGACCGGACGTTCGAGAGAGCGCTCAGTGCCAACACTAAAGCCATGGAGCAATACGCGGCCAACCAGGGCAAACCGGCGCCGGTGGTCAAGGATTATGAATACGGGATGAAGCTGGACGTGGTGAAAGTGGTGAGTGTTGTGCGCCCGCAAGTTGCCTGCGCTGTAGTTCCCACCGCAATGACCTACGAAGACTCGAAGGGCCAACTCAACACCATCAAATACACCGTGGCGGGCGATTGCCTCAATCGCGGCGGCTGACACCAATTCCCCTGTGGAGCTGCCGAAGGCTGCTCCTGCAGTGCTCAATCTACAGGCATAAAAAAGGCGCCCCGAAGGACGCCAAAAGATTCACCTCTTACCAAAGGAGCAAGGAGCTTCTAAAGGTGAGTTTGCATCAACCGTGAAGTCAGAGAATCGCCAGCGGATACTCGATAATCACCCGCACTTCATCCAGATCCGACTCAAATGCCGTGGCGCGGGTTGTGGCCTGACGCAGGCGCAACGACATGTCCTTCAGCGAGCCGCTCTGCACCACGTATTTGACTTCGATGTCGCGCTCCCAGCGTTTCTGATCGGTCAGCGGGTTGCCGTCGGCATCGCGGCGCATGTACACGGAGTTGGCACTGGAATAGTCGGCGTCGGTGCCGCGGGCGTAACGGGTCATGAACGACAAACCCGGCACGCCATAGCTGCTCATGTCGAGGTCGTAACGCACCATCCACGAACGTTCCTTGGGCGAGTTGAAGTCGCTGTACTGGATGGAGTTGTCGAGGAAGATCGAGTCGGACTGGCGCAGGTAGTCGAAGTCGTCGTTGCCGTTGTTGCGCTGGTGCGATAACGCAACGGAGTGGGCACCGAGTTTTACCCCGACCCGGCCGCTCCAGATGTTGTTGTCGAACTTGCCCAGCAGTTGTTTGCCTTCGTCGACCGCCTTGTAATAGTTCAGGCCACCGAACAGCGACAGGTCATCCGACAGTGGGTAAGTCCACGCGGTGCCGGCGTAGTACTGATTCCAGGCATCCTTGAGGCGACTGGAATACAGGCTGAAACTGAGGTTTTTGTTCAGCGTGTAGTCGCCACCGAAATAGCCTACCCACGGCGAGTTGACCGGGCCGGCATAGAAGGTCGCGAAGTTCTCGCGCATGTCGCTGGACACCGGTTGGCTCATCGCATGCAGGCGACCGCCCTGTACCGACAGACCTTCGATACTGGTGTTGGTGGCCGTGACACCCCGGAAGCTTTCCGGCAACAGTCGGGAGTCACCCGCCGCAACCACCGGATTGGCGGGGAACACATCGCCGACCTTCACCACCGTATCGAACGCCCGCACCTTGGCGGCGCCACCGACCTTGGTGTATTCGTCCCGCGCCTGGCCATCACTGTCGACCGGCAGCACATCAAACGAACTACGGCCACCGTTGCGCCCGTCACCGGTATCAAGCTTCAAACCGATCATCGCAAACGCATCGACACCGACTCCGACGGTGCCCTGTGTAAACCCGGATTCGAACTTGCTGATGACCGCATGGGCCCAGGCCTCGGAATAACCATTGCCGGTGGGGCTGGACTGGCCGTCACGGTGATCACGATTGAAGTAGAAGTTGCGGTTGAGCACCGTCAGGCTGCTGCCCTCGATAAACCCTTCGGCTTTATCATCCGCCATCACCATGGACGGCCCGGAACCGACCACCACCGCTAAAGCGGCCATCGACATTTTTGAATTGTTAACCATCAATCACTCCTTGGGTTCGGCAGAACAGGAACGTACGTCGGCGTGGTTTTATTGTTCGACGGACAAGGGCCCGCCGGCATTGGTCGCCGGGTGACATCGTTGCAAGCTGCGGATAACGCCAAGGTGATGGGGGAATTACAATTTCGTCATGTGGGGCGAGCCCCAAGTACAGCGAATCCTTGTAGGAGTGAGCCTGCTCGCGATGGCGGAGTGTCAGGCAATGAAGATGTTGATTGTGCCGACGCCATCGCGAGCAGGCTCGCCACAAAAAAAACGGCACCCGAAGGTGCCGTTTCTGTTTTCTACCGAGTGTCGCTTAAGCAATCAACCCGCCAGACCCGCCTGCTGAACCAGGACCAGCAATGGCTGCGGATACAGCCCAAGGAAGAACGCCAGTGCAGCGATCGCCAGCAGCATCACGCCGCCTGCACGTTGTTCCCAGTGCAGTTGCGCATCGTGGCGACGCAGGTTCGGTTCGATCAGGAACAGAGTGACCATCACACGCAGGTAGTAGAAAACGCCGATGGCGCTGCCCAGTACCAGGGAGCCGACCAGCCACCACTGATGCGACTCGACGCCGGTTGCGATGATGTAGAACTTGCCGATGAAGCCCGCGGTCAGCGGGATGCCGGCCAGGGACAGCATCATCACGGTCAGTACGGCGGTCAGGTACGGACGGCGCCAGAACAGGCCGCGGTATTCGTACAGGGCATCCGCGTCACGGCCGTTGTACGGCGAGGACATCAGCGTGATCACGCCGAACGCGCCGAGGCTGGTGATCACGTAGGTGACCAGGTACACGCCGATGGCTTCCACGGCCAGACCCTTGCTCGCCACCAGGGCGATCAGCAGGTAACCGAAGTGAGCGATGGACGAGTAACCCAGCAGACGCTTGAGGTTGCTCTGGGTCAGTGCCAGCAGGTTACCGAACAGGATCGACGCGATGGCGATGATGGTCAGCACGTCGCTCAGTACACCGCTGCTCGCCGCGGGCGAGATCTGGAACAGACGCACCATCACAGCGAACACAGCGACTTTCGAAGCGGTGGCCAGGAACGCGGCCACCGGTGCCGGAGCACCTTCGTAAACGTCCGGGGTCCAGAGGTGGAACGGTACCAGCGACAGCTTGAACGCCAGACCAATCAGCATCATGCCCAGGCCCAGTTGCGCCAGCGAGCTTGGCAGACCAGTAGCCGCCAGCGCCTGGCCGATACCGACGAAGCTCAGGCTACCCGAATCGGCGTAGAGCAGTGCCATACCGAACAACAGGAACGCGGAACCGGCGGCCGACAGCACCATGTACTTGATACCGGCTTCCAGCGAACGCTTGTTGAAGAAGGCATACGCCACCAGACCGTAGACCGGTACCGAGAGCAGTTCCAGACCGACGAACAACCCGGCCAGGTGCTGCGCGCTGACCAGCACCAGGCCACCGGCGGCGGCCATCAGGATCAGCAGGTAAAGTTCTTCACGGTTGCCCGGGTAACCCGAACCGCCATCGCCGAGGTAGGCGTGGGCGAGGGTCACACAAGCGAGGGTGGCGACCAGGATCAGCGCCATGTACAAGCAAGCGAAGCTATCGATTTGCAGCAGCGGGGTCACGGCCAATGGCGCGACTTTCAAGGCTGGCAGGATCGACAGCAACGCCAGGTTCAGACCCGCCACGGAAATCAGGAAGGTCTGCGAGTGGTTGCGGCGCCAGGCGATCGCCAGCATCACCACGATGATCGTGGCGCTGGTGATCAACAACGGCGCTAGCGCGATAAAGTGTTGAGTCGTGAATTCCATAGCGCTCTTACCGGGCCGAAGCGAGTTGAGTGAAGGCGGTGCCGAGCCACTGCTGCACGCCATGCATCGTCGCGGCAGAGGTGTCGAGGAACGGCTGCGGGTACACGCCGATGAAAATCAGCAACGCTGCCAGACCGACCACCATGATCAGTTCGCGACCGTCCATGCCATGCATCACCGCGTCCGATTTGGACGCGCCGAAGTAGGCACGGTGGATCATGATCAGCGAGTAGACCGAACCGAACACCAGGCCGGACGTCGCGATGATAGTGATCCATGGGGCGGCAGGGAACGTGCCGATCAGGATCAGGAATTCGCCGACGAAGTTACCGGTCGCTGGCAAGCCCAGAGAGGCCGCCGCGAAGAACAGGCTGACGCCTGGCAGGTAGGCGATCTTCGACCACAGGCCACCCATCTCACGCATGTCGCGAGTGTGAGTGCGCTCGTAGAGCTGGCCACACAGGATAAAGAGTGCCGCGGCCGACAGGCCGTGCGCGAGCATCTGCATCACCGCGCCCTGCAGCGCCAGTTGGCTGCCGGAGTAGATGCCGATCAGCACGAAGCCCATGTGCGAAACGCTGGAGTACGCGACCAGACGCTTGATGTCAGTTTGCGCGAACGCCAGGAACGCACCGTAGAAGATCCCGATCAGACCGAGGGTCATGGCGAACGGCGCGAACTCGGCCGAGGCATTCGGGAACAGCGGCAGGGCGAAACGCAGCAGACCGTAAGCAGCCGTTTTCAACAAGATACCGGCCAGGTCGACCGAACCCGCTGTTGGCGCCTGGGCGTGAGCGTCAGGCAACCAGGAGTGGAACGGCACCACTGGCAGCTTCACCGCGAAAGCGATGAAGAAGCCGAGCATCAGGATGTACTCGGTGGTCAGCGACATCTTGGTTTTCAACAGGTCGGCGTAGTTGAAGGTAATCACGCCGGTGTCGTTGAAGTTGACCAGGACCAGACCCAGGATCGCCACCAACATGATCAGGCCGGACGCCTGAGTGAAGATGAAGAACTTGGTCGCCGCGTAGATCCGGGTTTTCTTGCCGTCCGAAGAACTGTGACCCCAGAGCGCGATGAGGAAGTACATCGGCACCAGCATCATTTCCCAGAAGAAGAAGAACATGAATAGGTCGAGGGCAAGGAACACGCCGACGACACCGCCCAGGATCCACATCAGGTTCAGGTGGAAGAAGCCAACATGACGTTGAATCTCTTTCCACGAACACAGTACCGAGAGAACACCCAGCAAACCGGTCAGCATGATCATCAGCAGCGACAGGCCGTCGAGGGCCAGGTGCACGCTGATGCCGAAACGCTGGATCCAGACATGCTTGAACTCAAGCACCCAGGTCGGGTCGGCGCCAGGCGCCGGGGCAAGTGAATAGTCACCGTTAGCCCACAGCCAGAGGCCGAGGGAGAGCAACAGGGACATGGTGATCAGCGCAATCCAGCGGGGGAGGGTAGCGCCGAAGCGCTCACCCATCCAGCACAGCAGGCCGCCGATGAAGGGGATCAGGATTAGCCAAGGCAGAATCATGACGGGCTCAATTCCTTTCGCAAGTTCGCAAGTTCGCAAGGTTCATATCAGACCGCTACCAGCACGATGGCGCCGATGACCAGCACGGAGCCGGCTGCCATCGATGCCGCGTACCAACGCAGTTGACCGGTTTCGGTACGGCTCAGGGCGGTGTGACCACCTTTGGCCATACGCGGGATCAGACCGATGGTCTGGTCGAGCGGGTCTCTGCGCAGTGCGTGGCTGATCGCAAGGTACGGCTTGACGAACAGTTTGTCGTAGATCCAGTCGAAGCCCCAGGCAGCGAACCACCAGGCCGAAAGGAAGCGGCCGATGTCGCTGTTGGCGATTGCAGTGACGAAACGACGCTTGCCGAGGAACAGCAGCGCGGCCAGCAGGATACCGGACAGGGCGATGGCGCCCGACGCGATTTCCAGACTGTGCTTGGCTTCGCCGCCGGCATGGCCGACGCTTTCCGGCAGCACACCGTGCAGCGGTGGAACGATCATCGCGCCGATGGCGGTAGACAATACGATCAACACCGACAGTGGCAGCCAGTGAGCGATGCCGTGACCGGCGTGCGCTTCGGTCTTCACTTCACCGTGGAACGCGATGAAGATCAGGCGGAAGGTGTACAGCGACGTCATGAACGCGCCGACCAGACCTGCGTACAGCAGACCGTGGTTGCCGCTGGCGAACGCTTCCCAGAGGATTTCGTCCTTGGAGTAGAAGCCTGCGGTGACCAGTGGCAGGGCCGACAGAGCCGCGCCGCCGACGATGAAGCTGGCGTAGGCCAGTGGCAGTTTCTTCCACAGACCGCCCATCTTGAAGATGTTCTGCTCGTGGTGGCAGGCAACGATCACCGAACCGGACGCAAGGAACAGCAGCGCCTTGAAGAAGGCGTGGGTCATCAGGTGGAAGATCGCGCCATCCCACGCACCAACGCCCAGCGCCAGGAACATGTAGCCGATCTGGCTCATGGTCGAGTAGGCGAGGATACGTTTGATGTCGGTCTGAACCAGTGCGGCAAAACCGGCGAGTACCAGGGTCACACCGCCGACGACGCCAACCAGGTGCAGGATATCCGGCGCCAGGGCAAACAGGCCGTGAGTACGGGCGATCAGGTAGACACCGGCGGTCACCATGGTTGCAGCGTGGATCAGTGCCGAAACCGGAGTAGGACCGGCCATCGCGTCCGCCAGCCAGGTTTGCAGCGGCAGTTGCGCAGATTTACCGACAGCGCCGCCCAGCAGCATCAGGGTGGCCATGACCATCCAGAAGTCGCCAGCCTGGAATTTCTGCGGCGCCAGAACCAGCAGTTCCTGGATGTTCAGCGTGCCCAGTTGCGCGAACAGGATGAACAGGCCGATGGCCATGAACACGTCGCCGATCCGGGTGACGATGAAGGCTTTGAGTGCCGCGTTACCGTTGTTGCGGTTGCTGTAGTAGAAACCGATCAACAGGTACGAGCACAGGCCCACGCCTTCCCAACCGAAGTACAGGAACAACAGGTTATCGCCCAGGACCAGGAACAGCATGCTGGCGATAAACAGGTTGGTATAGGCGAAGAAGCGCGAGTAACCGGCTTCACCGCGCATGTACCAGGACGCGAACAGGTGGATCAGGAAGCCGACGCCGACCACCACACCGAGCATGGTCAGGGACAGACCATCCAGGTACAGCGCGAAGTTAGGCGTAAAGCCTTCCACCGCCATCCACTGCCACAACACCATGGTGTAGTGACCACCTTCAGGTGGCGCGACGTTGAATTGCCAGATCACATAAGCCGTGACGATGGCAGACAAGCCGATGGAACCGACGCCAATCAGCGCCGACAGGTTTTCCGAAAAACGGCCGCGTGAGAACGCCAGCAGCAGGAAACCTATGAGAGGGAATACGAAAGTCAGATAGAGAAGATTCATCCGCGCATCTCGCTGGCAGCGTCGATATCGAGAGTGTGGAAGCGGCGATACAGCTGCAACAGAATCGCCAGGCCAATACTGGCCTCGGCGGCTGCCAGGCTGATCACCAGGATGAACATGATCTGTCCATCCGGCTGCGCCCAGCGGCTACCGGCAACGATGAAGGCCAGTGCGGAGGCATTCATCATGACCTCCAGGCTCATCAGCACGAAGAGAATGTTGCGGCGGACCATCAGGCCGACCAGACCGAGGCAGAACAGGATGCCGGCGACCGCCAGACCATGCTCCATAGGGATAGCAGGCATCGTCATTGCTCCTTGGCTTCGTTGCGGCCCAAGTGGAACGCCGTGACGGCTGCGGCGAGCAGCAACATCGAGGCGAGTTCGACCACCAGCAGATAAGGACCGAACAGGCTGATGCCCACGGCCTTGGCGTCTACGGTGGTGTGGCCGACGGCCTGGCCGCTGTCGTGGCTGAACAGCACGTACAGCAGTTCAACCAGCAGCAGGGCGCCGAGTGCAACCGGGCCGAGCCAGATGCCGGGCTTGAGCCAGACGCGCTCTTGCTGAACCGAGGCGGGCCCCAGGTTCAGCATCATCACCACGAACACGAACAGCACCATGATGGCGCCAGCGTAGGCGATCACTTCCAGCACACCGGCAAACGGTGCGCCGAGGGCGAAAAACGTCATCGCCACGGCAATCAGCGAAATGATCAGGTAGAGCAGGGCGTGCACGGGGTTGGTGTTGGTGATCACGCGAAGCGTGGACACAACAGCGATACCCGATGCGAAATAGAAAGCGAATTCCATCTTTCTTCCTTAAGGCAGCAAGCTCTTCACGTTGATCGGCTGGGCTTCATTCTGCGCGGCGCCTTTCGGCTTACCGGCAATCGCCATACCTGCAACACGATAGAAGTTGTAATCAGGGTTTTTGCCGGGGCCGGAGATCAGCAGATCTTCTTTCTCGTACACCAGGTCCTGACGTTTGAACTCGGCCATCTCGAAATCCGGTGTCAGCTGGATCGCGGTGGTCGGGCAGGCTTCCTCGCAGAGGCCGCAGAAAATGCAGCGCGAGAAGTTGATACGGAAAAACTCCGGGTACCAGCGACCGTCATCGGTTTCAGCTTTCTGCAGCGAGATGCAACCGACCGGACACGCCACGGCGCACAGGTTGCAAGCTACGCAACGCTCTTCGCCGTCAGGGTCGCGGGTCAGCACGATACGACCACGGAAGCGCGGCGGCAGGTACACCGCCTCTTCCGGGTATTGCAGCGTGTCGCGCTTGCGGAAGGCGTGGCCAAAAATCATCACCAGGCTGCGAAGCTGGGTGAAGAAGCCATGCACGATGTCAAATATGTACTTCATGATTCTCTATCCTCACTGAGCCGCGACGGCGGGCGTGTTGAGCAACACGATCGCAGCGGTCACCAGCATGTTGACGAGGGTCAGCGGCAGGCAGAACTTCCAGCTGAAATCCATCACTTGGTCATACCGTGGGCGCGGAATCGAGGCGCGCAGCAGGATGAAGAACATGATGAAGAACGCGGTTTTCAGTGCGAACCAGATGAACGGGATCTGCGGCAGAATGCCGAACGGACCGTGCCAGCCACCGAAGAACAGGGTCACCAGCAGCGCCGAAATCAACACGATGCCGATGTACTCACCGACGAAGAACATGCCCCATTTCATGCCGGCGTATTCAATGTGGTAACCGTCAGCCAGTTCCTGCTCCGCTTCCGGCTGGTCGAACGGGTGACGGTGAGTCACGGCGACGCCGGCAATGAAGAAAGTCAGGAAACCGAAGATCTGCGGGATCACGAACCACAGGTTCTGCGCCTGGTATTCAACGATGTCGCGCATGTTGAACGAGCCGACCTGGATCACGATGCCCATCAGCGACAGGCCCATGAACACTTCGTACGACACGGTTTGTGCCGAGGCCCGCAAGCTGCCCAACAGGGCGAACTTGTTGTTACTCGACCAGCCGGCGAACAGCACCGCGTAGACCGACAGACCGGCCATGGCGAAGAAGAACAGGATGCCGATGTTGATATCCGCCACACCCCAGGTCGGGGTGATCGGGATGATCGCGAAGGCAATCAGCAAGGCGCTCATGGCCACGACCGGCGCCAAGGTGAAGATCACTTTGTCGGCGAACGGCGGGGTCCAGTCTTCCTTGAAGAACATCTTGATCATGTCGGCCGCGATCTGGAACGCGCCGAACGGGCCGACGCGGTTCGGACCATAACGGTCCTGCCAGAGGGCGAGCAAACGACGCTCGACCCAGCTCAGCAGCGCGCCGCACACCACGACGGCGAGCAGAATCACGATGGCCTTGAGGACCGCGATGATCACGTCAATCACTTCAGGCGTGAACCAGGTCATTGAGCTGCCTCCTGCAGACCGTCAACGGATTTGCCAAAGATCGCGGGCGGAATGCCGGCGATACCAGCCGGCAATGCGACCAGACCGGCACCCAGCTCTTCGTTGATGCGCAGCGGCAGACGCAGGGTCTGGCCAGCAACGCTCAAGCTCAGCAGGGCGCCGTCATTGACACCCAGACGGTCGGCTTCGGATTTGGCCAGCGACACGTAAGCGGCCGGGATGCGATCCTGAACCGGCGCGGCTTTGGAAGAGTTCTCTTCGCTGCCGAACAGGTGGAAGAACGGCACAACCTGCCAGGTGCCCGGAGCCGGGTTGAATGCACGCGGAACACTGGCGAACCAGTTCAGCGAGTCACCGGTGCTTTCGATCAGGCGGGTGCCCGGGTCGCCAGCGCGGATGTGACCACCGACTTCGTCCTGGAACTTGTTCCAGGCTTGCGGCGAGTTCCAGCCTGGAGACCAGGCGAATGGCACTTGCTGACGCGGTTCGACCGAGCCCGAGTAACCTTCCATGGAGAACGAGAACGCGGTGTCGTTGTCCTGGGAAGTACGCGGCTCGTGCACGCTGATGTCGGCGCGCATGGCGGTACGACCGGAGTAACGCAGCGGTTCGCGAGCCAGTTTCAGGCCTTTGATGCGGAACGCGGCGGACGGTGCGGCGCTGACGATGCCGGCCAGTTGCGGAGTGCTTGCGGCACAGGCAGCGGTGACGTGGTCCAGTTGGGTCCAGTCGATCGGCTGGTTCAACAGGGTGGCGCGCAGGGCATGCAGCCAGCGCCAGCCTTCGTGAACCATGATGCTTGCATCGAGGTAAGTCGGGTCGAAGACCTGGAAGAAGCGCTGGGCGCGGCCTTCCTGGCTGACCAGCGTACCGTCGCCTTCAGCGAAGCTGGCGGCTGGCAGAACCAGGTGCGCGCGATCGCTGGTGGCGGTCTTCTGATGGTCCGCCACGATCAGCACTTTTGCGGCGTTCAGGGCCGCATCGACACGGGCTTTGTCGGTACGGGTGTACAGATCGTTTTCCAGCACGACGATGGCGTCGGCCTTGCCGTCGATCACCGCTTGCAGGGCTGCGTCGACCGATTCACCACCGAGCATGGCCAGGCCGAGGCTGTTGGCCTCTGGCACGATCAGGCTGATGGAACCGTTCTTCTCGCGCAGTTTCAGGGCTTTGGCGATGTTTGCCGCGGCTTCGATCAGCGCCTTGGAACCCAGCGAGGTACCGGCAATGATCAGCGGACGCTTGGCGGCGAGCAGGGCGTCGGCAATGCGCTTGGCCAGCTCAAGAGCTTCAGCGTCCAGGCCTTCAACGGCAGGCGCGCTGGCGTCGAGGGCGTGAGCCACGGCGAAACCGATGCGGGCCAGGTCGTCTGGCGCAGCGTGTACGCATTCTTCAGCGATGTCGTCGAGCTTGGTTTCAGCCAGGCTGGCGATGAACAGCGGGTTCAGAGCGTTCTGACCGATGTTCTTCACGGCGGCGTCGAGCCAAGGCTGGACGCGCATGGCGTCGGCCATGTCTTCGGCTTTGCCTTTGACCGATTGACGCAGGGACAGGGCCATACGCGCAGCGGTCTGGGTCAGGTCTTCGCCGAGGACGAAGATCGCATCGTGGTCTTCGATGTCGCGCATGTTCGGGATCGGCAGCGGGCTGTCTTTCAGCACCTGCACGACCAGACGAATGCGTTCCAGCTCAGCGGCTTCGATGCCGGAGTAGAAGTGCTCGGCGCCGACCAGTTCGCGCAACGCGTAGTTGCTTTCGAGGCTGGCACGCGGCGAACCGATACCGACGATGTTGCGACCGCGCAGCAGGTCGGCGGCTTTATCCAGCGCTTCGTCGAGGGTCAGCTTGGCGCCGTTGGCCAGCAATGCCTGACGCGGGCGATCCTTGCGGTTGACGTAGCCATAGCCGAAACGGCCACGGTCGCACAGGAAGTACTGGTTTACCGAACCGTTGAAACGGTTTTCGATACGACGCAGTTCACCGTAGCGCTCGCCCGGGGAGATGTTGCAACCGCTGGAGCAGCCATGGCAGATGCTCGGCGAGAACTGCATGTCCCACTTGCGGTTGTAGCGCTCGGAGTGAGTCTTGTCGGTGAACACACCGGTCGGGCAGACCTCGGTGAGGTTGCCGGAGAACTCGCTTTCCAGGGTGCCGTCTTCAACGCGACCGAAGTACACGTTGTCGTGGGCGCCGAATACACCGAGGTCGGTGCCGCCGGCGTAGTCCTTATAGAAGCGCACGCAGCGGTAGCAAGCGATGCAGCGGTTCATTTCGTGGGAAATGAACGGGCCCAGTTGCTGGTTCTGGTGAGTACGCTTGGTGAAGCGATAACGGCGCTCGTTGTGGCCGGTCATCACCGTCATGTCTTGCAGGTGGCAGTGACCGCCTTCTTCACAGACCGGGCAGTCGTGAGGGTGGTTGGTCATCAGCCATTCAACGACGCTGGCGCGAAACACTTTCGCTTCTTCGTCGTCGATGGAGATCCAGCTGCCGTCGGTGGCGGGGGTCATGCAGGACATGACGATCCGACCACGCTTGTCGTTTTCGTCGGTGTACTGCTTGACCGCGCACTGGCGGCAAGCGCCAACGCTGCCTAGGGCTGGGTGCCAGCAGAAATAAGGGATATCGAGGCCTAGCGACAGACATGCCTGTAACAGGTTGTCTGCCCCATCGACTTCGAGCTCTTTGCCGTCTACGTGGATAGTGGCCATGGTTCAAAGTTCTTCGTTGGCCCGGTGTCAGCGGGCGTGGCTAATGGAATCTTGTTATTCGCGTGAATCAACACAGCCGTTTACGGCGTCATCACACGACAAAGCGAAGGGCACGGACCCTTCGCTTTTTTAAGCGTTTACGCGCCGACTACGATCGGCCTTGCCAGAGGCGGGACGACGGCGCTGGTAGGCGCGATGCCGGCTTCGAACTCATGGCGGAAGTATTTGATTGCGCTGCCCAACGGCTCCACGGCGCCCGGTGCGTGAGCACAGAAGGTCTTGCCTGGGCCGAGGAAACCGACCAGACCCAGCAGGGTCTCGATATCGCCGGCTTGCCCTTCACCGTTCTCGATCGCACGCAGAAGCTTGACGCTCCACGGCAAACCGTCACGGCACGGGGTGCAGAAGCCGCAGGATTCGCGGGAGAAGAACTCTTCCATGTTGCGCAGCAGGGAAACCATGTTGACGCTGTCGTCCACCGCCATGGCCAGGCCGGTACCCATACGGGTGCCCACTTTGGCGATGCCGCCGGCGTACATTTGTGCGTCCAGGTGTTCCGGCAACAGGAAACCGGTACCGGCGCCGCCTGGCTGCCAGCACTTGAGCTTGTAACCGTCGCGCATGCCGCCGGCGTAGTCTTCGAACAACTCGCGACCGGTGACGCCGAACGGCAATTCCCACAGGCCCGGGTTCTTGACCTTGCCGGAGAAGCCCATGAGCTTGGTGCCCATGTCTTCGCTGCCTTCGCGGGCCAACGATTTGTACCAGTCCACGCCGTCGGCAATGATCGCCGGCACGTTGCACAGGGTTTCAACGTTGTTCACGCAAGTCGGCTTGCCCCACACGCCAACGGCAGCAGGGAAGGGCGGCTTGGAGCGCGGGTTGGCGCGGCGACCTTCGAGGGAGTTGATCAGTGCGGTTTCTTCACCGCAGATGTAACGCCCGGCGCCGGTGTGGACGAACAGTTCGAAATCGAAGCCGCTGCCGAGGATGTTTTTACCCAAAAGGCCCGCTGCCTTGGCTTCTTCCACGGCACGGTTGAGGTGCTTGGCGGCGGTGGTGTATTCGCCACGCAGGAAGATGTAGCCGCGGTAGGTTTTCAGCGCGCGAGCACTGATCAGCATGCCTTCGATCAGCAGATGGGGCAGTTGCTCCATCAGCATGCGGTCTTTCCAGGTGTTCGGTTCCATCTCGTCCGCGTTGCACAGCAGGTAGCGGATGTTGATGGATTCGTCTTTGGGCATCAGGCCCCACTTAACACCCGTGGGGAAGCCTGCACCGCCGCGACCTTTAAGACCTGCGTCTTTCACGGTCTGGACGATGTCGTCCTGAGCCATGTCGGCGAAAGCCTTGCGCGCAGCCGCGTAACCGTTCTTGGCCTGGTACTCGTCGAGCCAGACGGCTTCGCCGTCGTCACGCAGACGCCAGGTCAGCGGGTGAGTCTCGGCCGAACGCTTGATGCGGTTGGCTGGACCGAAGGAAGTCAGGGTCATACGTAGCCCTCGAGCAATTTGGCAACGCCGGCAGGCTGCACATCACCGAAAGTGTCGTCGTCGATCATCAACGCCGGCGCCTTGTCGCAGTTGCCGAGGCAGCAGACCGGCAGCAGGGTGAAACGACCGTCGGCGGTGGTCTGACCCAGGCCGATGCCCAGATTGCTCTGGATTTCGCTGACTACCGATTCATGGCCGCCGATGTAGCAGACCATGCTGTCGCAGACGCGAATGATGTGACGGCCGACCGGCTGACGGAAGATCTGGCTATAGAACGTCGCCACCCCTTCAACGTCGCTCGCCGGGATGCCTAGGATCTCGCCGATGGCGTAGAGCGCGCCATCAGGCACCCAGCCACGTTCCTTCTGGACGATCTTCAGGGCTTCGATCGACGCCGCGCGCGGGTCTTCGTAGTGATGCAGCTCATGCTCGATGGCCGAGCGCTCGGTTTCGCTCAGGGCGAAACGGTCTGTCTGGATAAGCGTGCTGTTCATGCTTAGCGGTCCACGTCGGCCATAACGAAATCGATACTACCCAGGTACGCGATCAAGTCCGCGACCATGCTGCCTTTGATCACCGAAGGGATCTGCTGCAGGTGCGGGAAGCTTGGGGTGCGAATCCGGGTGCGGTAGCTCATGGTGCCGCCATCGCTCGTCAGGTAATAACTGTTGATGCCCTTGGTCGCTTCAATCATCTGGAAGGATTCGTTGGCCGGCATGACCGGGCCCCACGAAACTTGCAGGAAGTGCGTGATCAGGGTCTCGATGTGCTGCAGGGTGCGCTCTTTCGGTGGCGGCGTGGTCAGCGGGTGATCCGCCTTGTACGGGCCTTCCGGCATGTTGCGCATGCACTGCTCGATGATCTTCAGGCTCTGGCGCATTTCTTCGACACGCACGATGCAACGGTCGTAGGCATCGCCATTGGCCGCCAGCGGCACTTCGAATTCGAAGTTCTCGTAACCGGAGTACGGGCGAGCTTTACGCAGGTCGAAATCGCAACCGGTCGAACGCAGGCCGGAACCGGTGACGCCCCATTCCAGGGCTTCTTTGGTGTTGTAGGCGGCGACGCCGATGGTCCGGCCACGCAGGATGCTGTTGTCCAGTGCGGCTTTCTGGTATTCGTCCAGACGCTTTGGCATCCACTCGATGAAGTCTTTCACCAGTTTTTCCCAGCCGCGCGGCAGGTCGTGAGCGACGCCACCGATTCGGTACCAGGCCGGGTGCAGACGGAAGCCGGTAATGGCTTCGATCACCGTGTACGCCTTCTGACGGTCGGTGAACGTGAAGAACACCGGGGTCATGGCGCCGACGTCCTGGATGTAAGTCCCCAGGAACAGCAGGTGGCTGGTGATCCGGAAGAACTCGGCCATCATGATGCGGATGACGTCGACCTTCTCCGGCACCTTGATGCCGGCCAGCTTCTCGACCGAGAGCACGTACGGCAGGTTGTTCATCACGCCGCCGAGGTAGTCGATACGGTCGGTGTACGGAATGAAGCTGTGCCAGGACTGACGCTCGGCCATCTTCTCGGCACCACGGTGGTGGTAACCGACATCCGGTACGCAATCGACGATCTCTTCACCGTCCAGCTGCAGAATGATGCGGAACGCACCGTGCGCGGAAGGGTGGTTAGGACCGAGGTTGAGGAACATGTAGTCCTCGTTCGCACCGGAACGCTTCATGCCCCAGTCTTCAGGCTTGAAGCGCGCGGCTTCTTCCTCAAGCTGTTGCTTGGCCAGGGTCAGGCTGAACGGATCGAACTCGGTGGCACGGGCCGGGAAGTCCTTGCGCAGCGGGTGACCTTCCCAGGTCGGCGGCATCATGATGCGGGTCAGGTGCGGGTGACCGGCAAAGTTGATGCCGTACATGTCCCACACTTCACGCTCGTACCAGTTGGCGTTCGGCCAGATGCCGGTCACGGTCGGCACGCTGAGGTCGCTCTCGGACAAGGCGACCTTGATCATTACGTCACTATTACGTTCGATCGACATCAAGTGATAGAACACAGTGAAGTCGGCGCCGCTAGGCAGCCCTTGACGCTTGGTGCGCAGACGCTCGTCCACGCCGTGCAGGTCATAGAGCATGACGTACGGCTTGGGCAGGTTGCGCAGGAAGGTCAGGACTTCGACGAGTTTGGCACGGGCAACCCAAAGCACCGGCATGCCGGTGCGGGTAGGCTGGGCGGTGAACGCCTCGGGGCCAAAACGGTTGTTCAGTTCGACGACCACATCCTGGTCGTCTGCCTTATAAGGCGGGATGTACAGAGCACTGCCTGTAGTCATGGTTATTTATCGCTTTCGGTCAACGTAAAGAATGAAGCCAGGTTCTCGTTCTATAAAAGAAGCAGGTCTGGATCAGACTTCGTCGGGGCTGCGCAGGTTGGTGACTGCGATTCGCTGTTCGCGGCGCTGTTCCTTTTGCGAAGGCATCTCGGCGCGGTACACGCCTTGATCGCCGACGACCCAGGAAAGCGGACGACGCTCCTGTCCAATCGACTCTTGCAAGAGCATCAAGCCTTGCAGAAAAGCTTCAGGGCGGGGCGGGCAGCCAGGCACGTAGACGTCCACGGGCAGGAACTTGTCCACCCCTTGAACGACTGAGTAGATGTCGTACATGCCACCGGAGTTGGCGCACGAACCCATGGAGATAACCCATTTAGGTTCGAGCATTTGCTCGTAGAGACGCTGAATGATCGGCGCCATCTTGATGAAGCAGGTACCGGCGATAACCATGAAATCCGCCTGACGCGGCGATGCCCGGATAACCTCGGCGCCAAAGCGCGCGATGTCGTGGGGCGCCGTGAAGGCGGTGGTCATTTCCACGTAGCAGCACGAAAGACCGAAGTTATACGGCCACAGGGAGTTCTTGCGCCCCCAGTTGATCGTGCCGTTAAGCACGTCTTCGAGCTTGCCCATGAAAATGTTTTTGTGAACTTGATCTTCTAACGGATCGGAAACGGTTTCCCGTTCGCCAATCGGATACTGCTCGTTAGGAGCATCGGGGTCGATCCTGGTGAGATTGTATTGCATTGCCAAAGCCTCATTGTTTCAGCTTCGCTTGCCGCTTAAGACGAGCTGCCGGAGCCCAGTCAAGGGCGCCCACTCGAAATAGGTAGACAAGGCCTGCCAACAGAATTGCTATGAAAACGAGAGCTTCGACGAATCCGGTCCAGCCGCTTTCGCGGACGGACACAGACCAGGCAAAGAGAAAAAGGGCTTCGATATCGAAGATCACGAACAGCATCGCGACCAGATAGAATTTGGCTGAGAGCCGCAAGCGGGCGCCACCTGTAGGTAGCATGCCGGATTCGAACGGTTCGTTTTTGCTGCGGCCCCAGGCTTTTGAACCGAGGAGGCTGGAGACGCCGAGCATGAAGGCACAAAGGCCGACGACGCCCAGAAGGAAAATGGCAAAGCCCCAGTTGTGGGCCATGAGTCCTGTCGCTTCGGGCATGCTGGTAATCCTTAACAGAGAGCAAAGGTCTCTGAGCTTGAAAAGAAACAAAGCAGTGACGATATGTCGCAGCAATCAATCCCGCTGATTTTATGGCACAACACCGTGCAAGTAAAATTCCTATAGCGAAATTATTTATAGGAATAAGGACATAGCGCACCTCCAAAACCCCGCAGCCCATGCGGTTCGGGCATTAGCCGGGATTTCATCAATATTGTTTTGTTGGGAATGTAACGAACATAGTTGCGGCTAAATGATAATCAATATTGTTTGCGGTGGTTTTTAAACTGTTTAATGGGGTGAGAGTCGGGAAGTTGTCTTATATGTGCGTAACAACAAGTAGCGAGCAGGATCGTTTTACCTTCTTTTCCTGATCGAAAAACTGCTCTGGATCAATGATTTTGAGCGCGTTGTGTGAGAGCGGGCATGTGAAATCTCAGGCAAAAAAAACGCCCCGAACCAGTCGGGGCGTCAGATGTGCGGCGTTGCGGTTAGCTTTCTATTCGGTCCGCAACGGCCGTTTGCTCAGGTGAATCAGATCAGTGGAACTGTTCTTCTTCAGTCGAACCGGTCAGCGCGGTTACCGAAGACGAGCCACCTTGAATCACAGTGGTCATGTCGTCGAAGTAGCCGGTGCCCACTTCCTGCTGGTGAGCCACGAAGGTGTAGCCCTTCGAAGCGTCAGCGAACTCTTGCTCTTGCAGCTTCACGTAGGCAGTCATGTCGTTACGGGCGTAGTCGTGCGCCAGGTTGAACATGCTGTGCCACATGTTGTGAATGCCGGCCAGGGTGATGAACTGGTGCTTGTAACCCATGGCGGACAGTTCGCGCTGGAACTTGGCGATGGTCGCGTCATCCAGGTTTTTCTTCCAGTTGAAGGAAGGCGAGCAGTTGTACGACAGCAGTTGGTCCGGGTATTCCTTTTTGATCGCTTCGGCGAAGCGACGAGCCTCGTCCAGATCCGGCTTGGCGGTTTCGCACCAGATCAGGTCGGCGTACGGAGCGTAAGCCAGGCCGCGAGCGATCGCCTGGTCCAGGCCGGCGCGCACTTTGTAGAAGCCTTCCTGGGTACGTTCGCCAGTCACGAACGGCTGGTCGTACGGGTCGCAATCGGAAGTCAGCAGGTCAGCCGCGTTAGCGTCGGTACGAGCCAGGATGATGGTCGGAGTACCGGCAACGTCAGCTGCCAGACGAGCAGCGGTCAGCTTCTGTACAGCTTCCTGGGTAGGAACCAGTACCTTGCCGCCCATGTGGCCGCATTTTTTCACGGAAGCCAGTTGGTCTTCGAAGTGAACGCCGGCGGCGCCTGCTTCGATCATGCTTTTCATCAGCTCGTAAGCGTTCAGTACGCCGCCGAAACCGGCTTCAGCGTCAGCCACGATTGGCGCGAAGTAGTCGATGTAGCCTTCGTCGCCCGGGCCTTTGCCGGCTTTCCACTGGATCTGGTCAGCACGACGGAACGAGTTGTTGATGCGCTTGACCACGGTTGGAACCGAGTCCACCGGGTACAGCGACTGGTCTGGGTACATCGATTCGGCGGAGTTGTTGTCCGCAGCGACTTGCCAGCCCGACAGGTAGATTGCCTGGATACCGGCTTTAACTTGTTGTACAGCCTGGCCGCCGGTCAGGGCGCCCATGCAGTTGACGAAATCTTTATCAGGACGGAAGGACGGCTTGGCGCCCTGGGTTACCAGGTTCCAAAGCTTCTCGGCGCCCAATTTTGCAAAGGTGTGCTCAGGTTGAACCGAGCCACGCAGGCGGACGACGTCAGCAGCGGAGTAAGCGCGTGTCACGCCTTTCCAGCGTGGGTTTTCAGCCCAATCTTTTTCGAGGGCTGCAATTTGCTGTTCGCGTGTCAGTGCCATGGAGATAAACCTCGTCGCATAGGTCTGGGTGGAAAATTCCTGCTCCTGCCAAGTACGCTTTTCAAAGGTGGGCGTAAAAGGCTGCTCGCTGACCAGAAGCTTAGGTGGTCAAGTCGGATTCGGCGGGGATGGCGACGGGATGAACGATGGGCTCGAGGGGAAGTGAGCAGGTAAGGGCGAACTGGCGAGCGCATTCGGGCGTCGTGGGCCTTGGTACGAACTTCAGTGTGGAGCCGGGTTACCTAATTACGCTTCCGTCCCTCGGGACAACTTCGTTCCAGTCGGCAACCTCGTCAAACACACCTTGTGGGCGGTACAGACACGAAGCGGCTCGCGGGGTAGGTGCGAACGGCGCCTCGAAGGCCCTTGCCAGGGCCCCTGATTAGCGGGAGCGAGGCCATCATGCCTTTGCTTTTTTGTATCGTCAAACGTTTTGTAGTGCTTTTTTTGTGGCACTACATCTTTGGTCTAATACGACTAATCAGTCAGTTTTCGGTGGTTTAGTCCAAAGTATCGACTTTCACCCGCAGGGTCATGTCATCGCGGCCCTGAGTCGAGTAGCTGCGGGTCTGGCCCTGTTTGTCGGCCTGAGTCTGGCGGTTCACGCCGGCCAGGGTGATCCATTCGCCCAGTCGTCCCGTGACAGTTGTGTCGGTACTTTGCACATTCACTACATCGGGACGTTCCTGGCTCATTCGGTCACGGTTGGTACTGATCGCCAGGTGAACGATATCGCCGGTGACGCTGGCAGTGACGTAGAAACCCTGGGTGACGTTGCGGTATTCGGTCTGGCTTCGCAGGTCGCCGTAGGAGTCGGTCTGAGTGCTGGTGAGCGGGACGCTCTGGCCGACCTGGATCAGGGCCGGCGAGCCTTCGCTGGCCTGGATCTGCTGAATTCCGCCGTCACGGCTGTCGGTGCTGCGATTGATGATGCGGGTCTGGCTCGGTTTCGTGCCGTTTACCGAGTAACCCTGATCGCCCTGGAAGTTGTTTTCGTTGGTGTCGACAGTGATCAGCAGACGTTTGGCGGCTACATCGAGTTGCGTGATCAAGGCTTTAAGTTCGTCGATCTTGCGCTGATCGGCATTGACGATCAGTTGGTTGCCGTAGGCGCTGACCTGGCCATCCTTGCCGATGAAATCCTGGGCTATGGGCAGCATGTCGGCACTGGTGCGGTAGTTCAGTGGCACGATCTCGGTGGCGGCCATGACCGAAAAACTGCAGCTCAGCAGCAGCGTGGTGAGCAGGGTGCGTAGGGACATATCCGTTATCTCCGACATCTTGAAGTGTTGATATTGCCAGTTTGTCGGCCCGGCGTGGGCCAAGTTGAATCGTAGACAGCAAAACGCCCCGGCATCCGAAGATGGCGGGGCGTTTTGTGGTGTTCTTTCGGGCCTCTTCGCGAGCAAGCCCGCTCCCACAGGGTTTTAGGTGTTGTTACAGGTTGCAGCAACACCATCAATCCACTGTGGGAGCGAGCCTGCTCGCGATGGCAGCACCTCGGTGTTATGCCGAATGCCGCACCATGTCCACATGCGGAATGCCTGCTTCCAGGAACTCCTCACTGACCAGGCTGAAGCCCAGGCGCTCATAGAACGCCGTGGCCTGCACCTGTGCGCTCAACATCTGCTGCTTGAGCCCGCGCTTCTCGGCTTCACCGATCACCGCGTGCATCAGCGCATCGCCGACTTTCAAGCCGCGCCAGTCTTTCAGCACCGACACCCGGCCGACGTGGCCATCGGGCAGCAGGCGGGCGGTGCCAATCGGAAAGTCGCCTTCGAAGGCCAGAAAATGCACCGCCGTTGCGTCATCGGCATCCCATTCCAGCTCAGGCGGAACGGATTGCTCGGCGATGAACACCGTCTCACGAATGCGCCGGATCTCGGCGTTGTCCTTTTGCCAGTCTGCGACACGTACGTGAATTTTATTCATCAGCAAACCCCAGGCTGCCTTGCTTGACCAGCTCGCACAGCAGGCCGCGGCCGTCTTCGTCGTTCAGCCAGTCACCGAGGTTATCGGTGTGCAGGGCGTCGGCAGCGCAGATCAATTTCAGCAGCTCGCGCAGTTTGCCCGGCAGGTAACGGCTCTGGCCGCTGGCGAACAGCAGCAGGTCGTCATCGACTTCGGACCAGGCCATGCGCGCGCTCGGGTTGCGGATCAGCACGGCGCCTTGTTCCAGGCTGGCGAGGAAGTCTTCTTCTTCGACTTCTTCCGGGCCGACGATCAGTTCCGGGTAGCGCGGCTCGGTCATGTACTGGCCGAACCAGGTCAGCAGCAGGCGCTCGTCGCTCATGTGCTCGGCCAGCAAAGCTTTCAGGCGATCAAGGGCGTCGTGCTGAATCTGGTGCGGATCGACCGCCGGCAGAGCGTCGGCGTCGGTGTAACGCTCTTCGTCAGTCAGGAACTGGCTGAGGAAGTCAGTGAAGTGAGTCAGCACTTCAGAGGCGCTCGGGGCGCGGAAGCCGACCGAGTAGGTCATGCAGTCATCCACCGCAACGCCGCAATGGGCCAGGCGTGGCGGCAGGTAGAGCATGTCACCGGGTTCCAGGACCCACTCATCGGTGGCCTCGAAGTCGGCGAGGATACGCAGGTCCGCGTGCGGCAGCAGCTTGCTTTCGGAATCGCACATCTGGCCGATTTTCCAGTTGCGCTTGCCGTGACCTTGCAGCAGGAACACGTCGTAGTTGTCAAAGTGCGGACCGACGCTGCCACCTGGGGCGGCAAAGCTGATCATCACGTCGTCGACGCGCCAGCTCGGCAGGAAGCGGAAGTTTTCCAGCAACTCGCTGACTTCTGGCACGAATTGGTCGACCGCTTGCACCAGCAGGGTCCACTCGGTCTCCGGCAGTTTGCTGAATTCGTCTTCGGCGAATGGGCCGCGACGCATTTCCCAAGGACGCTCGCCGTGTTCGATCACCAGGCGTGATTCAACTTCTTCTTCCAGCGCCAGGCCGGCCAGTTCGTCTGGGTCGATCGGGCTTTCGAAATCAGGGATCGCCTGGCGAATCAGCAGCGGTTTTTTCTGCCAGTAGTCACGCAGGAATTCGCGCGCCGTGATGCCGCCCAGAAGTTGAAGAGGAATATCAGGATTCATGTGTAACCTATTGAAAAAATGCACTTTTCAGACGGGAATAAAAACGCCCGGCGCTGCCGGGCGTCTCAAAAGGGTAAAGCGGTCGATCAGATGCGTTTGGCTTGCTCTACAGCGTTGCCGATGTAGTTCGCCGGGGTGAGCAGTTTCAGCTCGGCCTTGGCGGCGGCTGGCATGTCCAGGCCGTCGATGAAAGTTTGCAGTGCTTCCGGGCTGATGCCCTTGCCACGGGTCAACTCTTTCAGTTTTTCGTACGGGTTTTCGATGTTGTAGCGACGCATAACGGTCTGAATTGGCTCGGCCAATACTTCCCAGCACGCGTCCAGGTCAGCAGCAATTTTCTGAGCGTTGAGCTCCAGTTTGCTGATGCCTTTGAGGCTGGCTTCGTACGCGATCACGCTGTGGGCGAAGCCGACACCGAGGTTGCGCAGTACGGTGGAGTCGGTCAGGTCGCGCTGCCAGCGGGAAATCGGCAGCTTGCTCGCCAGGTGCTGGAACAGTGCGTTGGCGATGCCCAGGTTGCCTTCGGAGTTCTCGAAGTCGATCGGGTTGACCTTGTGCGGCATGGTCGACGAACCGATTTCGCCAGCGATGGTGCGCTGCTTGAAATAACCCAGGGAGATGTAGCCCCAGATGTCGCGGTCAAAGTCGATCAGGATGGTGTTGAAGCGCGCGATCGCGTCGAACAGCTCGGCGATGTAGTCGTGCGGTTCGATCTGCGTGGTGTACGGGTTGAAGCCCAGGCCCAGCTCGTCTTCGATGAAGGCGCGGGCGTTCTCTTCCCAATCGATCTCAGGGTAGGCCGACAGGTGAGCGTTGTAGTTGCCGACAGCGCCGTTGATCTTGCCCAGCAGCGGAACGGCCGCGACTTGAGCGATTTGACGCTCCAGACGGTAAACCACGTTCGCCAGCTCTTTGCCCAGGGTGGTCGGCGAAGCCGGTTGACCGTGGGTGCGCGACAGCATCGGCACGTCAGCGAAACGGATGGCCAGTTCGCGGATGGCTTCAGCGGTTTGGCGCATCAGCGGCAGCATCACGTCATCACGGCCTTCGCGCAGCATCAGGGCGTGGGACAGGTTGTTGATGTCCTCGCTGGTGCAGGCAAAGTGGATGAATTCGCTGACGGCGGCCAGTTCCGGCAGCTTGGCCGCTTGCTCTTTGAGCAGGTATTCGATGGCTTTTACGTCGTGGTTGGTGGTGCGCTCAATCTCTTTGACACGCTCGGCGTGCTCCAGAGCGAAGTTTTCCGCCAGGGTGTTCAGCACAGCGTTGGCTTCGGCGGAGAACGCCGGCACTTCGCTGATGCCAGGGTGAGCGGCCAGGCGCTGGAGCCAGCGCACTTCAACCAGAACGCGAGCACGGATCAGGCCGTATTCGCTGAAAATTGGGCGCAGGGCCTGGGTTTTGCCGGCGTAGCGGCCGTCAACAGGGGAAACCGCAGTGAGCGAAGAAAGCTGCATGGGGTGTTCTCGGACAGTCGGGCAACGAAATGGGGCGCGTATCATACATGAAAAAATCCGCCGGTCCGTTGCCAACTGACCAGCGTCTTACGCGTTACAAATTACAAACGGTCTTGCGGGCGCGGTTCAGCTGCTGCGCATCAGCGGGTAAAGCTCTTTCAGCAACTTGCGACGGCTGATCACCAGCTGCCAGCGATGACCGCCCAACTGCCGCCACAGGCGCGCCGAACGAATTCCGGCCAGCAACAGGGCGCGGATTTTCGAAGCGTTGCTCGGTTGCTGCAGGTTGCGCATGTCGCCATGGACCTGAATTCGCTGGCGCAAGGTGCTCAGGGTGTCCTGGTACAGGGCACCGCAGGCGGCAATCACGTTTTCGTGCGCCGGGCCGAAGTGCTCGACCTGGGACTGAATCTGCGGCAGACGCTTGCCGATTACGTCCAGCATGTCGTTGCGCTTGGCCAATTGACGCTCCAGACCAAGCATCGCCAGCGCATAGCGCAGCGGTTCGCGCTGAAGGGTGCTCGGGTCGCGTTCCAGGGCGCCAATCAATGCGCGGTAGCCTTCACGCAGATTGATGTCGTCGCCGCCGTAGACTTCCAGGGTGTCTTTTGGGTCGCGAATCAGCAGGCTGCCGAGCATGCACGTCAGGCCGGCTTCGGTGGTCTGGCCGGTCTTGGCGATCTTGTCGACCAGCACGGCGGCGAGAAACACACCGCCCAGGGCCGTCAGTTGCTCCTGAGTCGGGTTCATTGCTGCTCGCCTTGAGCCGTGCCTTTGCTGGTCCACGGCTCCGCGACTTCAATCACGCCGCCGCCGAGGCAGATTTCACCGTCGTAGAACACCACGGACTGGCCCGGGGTGACCGCGCGTTGCGGGTCATCGAAGGTCGCGCGGTAGCCGGTGGCGGTTTTTTCCAGCGTGCACGGCTGGTCGCTTTGGCGATAGCGGACTTTGGCGGTCAATCGGCGTGGTTCGCTCAGGTCGATCGGGTTGACCCAATAGATGTCCGAGGCGAGCAGGGCGCGGGAGAACAGGTACGGATGGTCATTGCCCTGGCCAACGATCAATTCGTTGTGTTCCAGGTCTTTGATCAGCACGTACCACGGCTCGTCACTGGCGTCTTTCAAGCCGCCAATGCCCAGGCCCTGACGCTGGCCGATGGTGTGATACATCAAGCCATGGTGACGGCCGATGACTTCACCTTCGGTGGTCTTGATCTCGCCCGGTTGGGCCGGCAGGTACTGCTTGAGGAAGTCGCTGAAGCGGCGCTCGCCGATAAAGCAGATCCCGGTGGAATCCTTTTTCTTCGCGGTGGCGAGTTCGTGTTTCTCGGCAATCGCGCGGACTTCGGGTTTTTCCAGCTCGCCGACCGGGAACAGGGTCTTGGCGATCTGTTCGCCGCCGACGGCGTGCAGGAAGTAACTCTGGTCCTTGTTCGGGTCCAGGCCCTTGAGCAGCTCGGTGCGACCATCGATGTCGCGGCGGCGCACGTAGTGACCGGTGGCGATCAGGTCGGCGCCGAGCATCATGGCGTAGTCGAGGAACGCCTTGAACTTGATCTCGCGGTTGCACAGGATGTCCGGGTTCGGCGTGCGACCGGCTTTGTATTCGGCCAGGAAGTGCTCGAACACGTTGTCCCAGTACTCGGCGGCGAAGTTGGCGGTGTGCAGCTTGATGCCAATCTTGTCGCACACGGCCTGGGCGTCCGCCAGGTCATCCATGGCGGTGCAGTATTCCGTTCCATCGTCTTCTTCCCAGTTCTTCATGAACAGGCCTTCCACCTCATAACCCTGCTCGATCAGCAGGAGAGCGGAAACGGAAGAGTCCACGCCGCCGGACATGCCGACAATGACGCGCTTCTTTTGTGTGTCAGAAGGGGCTGGATCACGCATAGGGATTCAATGAGTGTCTTGAAAAAGGACGCGATTCTAACAGGCCGAAGCCCGCAAGGCTAAAGAGAAGGGCGGATCAGTTCGAGGCCGAAGCGTTTGCCGTCCAGATAATCATCAATACAGCGGATGATCAGCTCACTGCGCCAGTTTGCGCGCTGTGCCAGCAGTTCGTCACGCGTCAGCCATTTTGCGCCGACGATGCCGTCGTCCAGCTGATAGTCGGGGTGATGCTTGAGCGGTTTTGCGGTGAAGCAGACCCGCTGGTAGGTCACGCCATTGCTTGGGGCGGTGTAGAGGTAAATGCCCACCACGCCAGTCGGCTCGACGTCCCAGCCGGTTTCCTCGAGGGTTTCGCGTACGGCGGCCTCGATCAGTGTTTCGTCTGGGTCGAGGTGGCCGGCGGGCTGGTTGAGCACCGTTCGTCCGTGCTTGGTTTCTTCAACCATCAGGAAACGACCGTTGTCTTCGACGATGGTGGCGACGGTGATGTGGGGTAGCCAATCCATGAAGCTTCCTCGAATTTTGAATATTGAAACACGGTCAATGTGGGAGCGGGCTTGCTCGCGAAAGCGGTGGGTCAGCCAGCATGATTGTTGAATGATAAACCGCATTCGCGAGCAAGCCCGCTCCCACATTGGTCCAGTGTTCACATTGGAAGTGTGTGAACGCCACAAACACAAACCCCGGCGCAGGGCCGGGGTTTGTGATGTTCCCTTACAACCTTAAACCAGCGCAGCGATCGCGGCGTTGAAGGTGTTGCTCGGGCGCATGGCCTTGCTGATCAGCTCGGCATTGGCGTGGTAGTAACCGCCGATGACTACTGGCTTGCCCTGAACGGCGTTGAGCTCGGCAACGATGGTTGCTTCGTTCTCGGTCAGGGTCTTGGCCAGTTCGCCGAACTGTGCTTGCAGTGCAGTGTCTTCGGTCTGGGCAGCCAGGGCTTGAGCCCAGTACAGCGCCAGGTAGAAGTGGCTGCCGCGGTTGTCGATGTTGCCGACTTTACGCGATGGCGACTTGTTGTTGTCCAGGAACTGGCCAGTAGCCTGATCCAGGGTCTTGGCCAGAACCAGCGCCTTAGGGTTGTTGTAGGTAACACCCAGGTGCTCAAGGGAAGCGGCCAGGGCCAGGAACTCACCCAGGGAATCCCAGCGCAGGAAGTTCTCTTCCAGCAGTTGCTGAACGTGCTTCGGAGCCGAACCGCCGGCGCCGGTTTCGAACAGACCGCCGCCGTTCATCAGCGGAACGATCGACAGCATCTTGGCGCTGGTGCCCAGTTCCATGATCGGGAACAGGTCGGTCAGGTAGTCGCGCAGTACGTTGCCGGTCACCGAGATGGTGTCCTTGCCTTCGCGGGTACGGCCCAGAGTGAAGGCCATCGCGTCGACTGGCGACATGATGCGGAGGTCCAGGCCGGAGGTATCGTGATCCTTCAGGTAAGCCTGAACTTTCTCGATCACTACGCCGTCGTGGGCGCGCATTGGGTCCAGCCAGAAAATGGCTGGAGTGGCGCTTGCGCGAGCACGGTTGACGGCCAGTTTGACCCAGTCCTGGATCGGCGCGTCTTTGGTCTGGCACATGCGGAAGATGTCGCCGGCTTCAACCGACTGTTCCAGCAGCATGCGGCCAGCGCCATCGGAAACCCGAACTACGCCGTTGGCCTTGATCTGGAAAGTCTTGTCGTGCGAGCCGTACTCTTCGGCTTTCTTCGCCATCAGGCCAACGTTTGGCACGCTGCCCATGGTGGTTGGATCGAAAGCGCCGTGCAGCTTGCAGTCTTCGATCACCGCCTGGTAGATGGTGGCGTAGCAGCGATCCGGGATCACAGCCTTAGTGTCATGCAACTGACCGTCAGTACCCCACATCTTGCCGGAGTCACGGATCATCGCCGGCATCGAGGCATCGACGATAACGTCGCTCGGCACGTGCAGGTTGGTGATGCCTTTGTCGGAGTTGACCATGGCCAACGACGGACGATCGGCGTAGACCGCCTGGATGTCCGCTTCGATCTGCGCTTGCTGCTCAGCCGGCAGGGCTTTGATGCGAGCGTACAGGTCGCCGATGCCGTTGTTCAGGTTGAAGCCGATCTGCGCCAGCACGTCAGCGTGCTTGGCCAGTGCGCCTTTATAGAACTCGGCAACGATCTGGCCGAACATGATCGGGTCGGAGACCTTCATCATGGTGGCTTTCAGGTGAACCGACAGCAGCACGCCTTTGGCTTTGGCGTCTTCGATCTCGGCAGCAATGAAGCTGCGCAGAGCGTTTTTGCTCATGACTGCGCAATCGAGGATCTCACCGGCTTGCACGGTGGTTTTTTCTTTCAGGACGGTGGTGGTGCCGTCTTGAGCGATCAGTTCGATTTTGACGGCGTCAGCGGCGTCGATCAGGGCAGCTTTTTCGCTACCGTAGAAATCGCCGGTGCTCATGTGCGCGACGTGGGACTTGGAGTCCGCAGCCCAGGCGCCCATTTTGTGCGGGTGTTTGCGCGCGTAGTTCTTGACCGACAGCGGTGCACGACGATCGGAGTTACCTTCGCGCAGAACCGGGTTCACGGCGCTGCCCTTGATCTTGTCGTAACGCGACTTGGCGAGCTTGTCGGCGTCGCTGGTCACGGTTTCCGGGTAGTCAGGCAGTGCGAAGCCCTGGGCTTGCAGTTCCTTGATCGCGGCTTGCAGTTGCGGAACCGAGGCGCTGATGTTCGGCAACTTGATGATGTTGGCTTCAGGCGTAACGGCCAGGTCGCCCAGTTCGGCGAGGTGGTCGGCTACGGCTTTGTCACCCAGTTGCTCGGGGAAGCTGGCCAGGATGCGCCCTGCAAGAGAGATATCGCGGGTTTCCACGGCGATATCAGCGGAGGCGGTGAAGGCCTCTACGATAGGCAACAGTGAATAGGTGGCGAGGGCGGGAGCTTCGTCGGTGAAGGTATAGATGATCTTCGAGCGGGTGGGCATATTCGGATTAACTCTCTCTTCTTTGCTAAAGCGTGCGCAGAAAAACTCGAGGGGCGCCGGGTAAGCGCGTTCGTTCAAAGTCATCCATGAGCCGAATGTCGAGATTTCTTCGCGGTGATGTTGGGTGCATCAGTCGAGCGTCAAGCGGGTGGACTGCGGTAACAGTCTTGCTTTTCAGGCCCGAAGTCTCGGCTACTTATTCAGTTGCAGGAGAGGTCGGCCGTCGTGACTCTGTGGTCAGCGGGCGGCATTATACATAGGTAGCTGGCAATCTGCCGATGGTTCATATGCAACGATTGTCGTCCATTGGTCTAAAGGTCGCAGGGGCGAGTGGGGCGTAGAGTCTTGCACCGTGCTTGAGTTTGGCGCTTTTCCCTTTGCTTTCAGGCTTGTAGGTCGCGAACTGTGCAGCTTTGCGGCAGATGGTTGGAACAGAGGGTTTGCGTGCCGATTTAACTGGGGTACGCTCGAACGAAGCCAGATGTTCAATCCAAACAATGGAGTTCAGCATGGGATACAAGAAGATTCAGGTTCCAGCAGTCGGCGACAAAATCACCGTCAACGCGGACCATTCTCTCAATGTTCCTAACAACCCGATCATCCCCTTCATCGAAGGTGATGGTATTGGCGTTGATATCAGCCCGGTCATGATCAAGGTTGTCGATGCTGCTGTTAAGAAGGCTTACGGCGGCGAGCGCAAAATTTCCTGGATGGAAGTCTACGCCGGGGAGAAAGCGACTCAGGTTTACGATCAGGACACCTGGCTACCTCAGGAAACCCTGGACGCAGTTAAAGATTACGTGGTTTCCATCAAGGGCCCTCTGACCACCCCGGTCGGTGGCGGCATCCGTTCCCTGAACGTGGCCCTGCGTCAGCAACTCGACCTTTATGTCTGCCTGCGCCCTGTGCGTTGGTTCGAAGGCGTGCCTAGCCCGGTCAAGAAGCCAGGCGACGTCGACATGACGATCTTCCGTGAGAACTCGGAAGACATCTACGCCGGTATCGAGTGGAAAGCCGGTTCGCCGGAAGCGACCAAAGTCATCAAGTTCCTTAAAGATGAAATGGGCGTCACCAAGATTCGTTTCGACGAAAACTGCGGTATCGGCATCAAGCCGGTTTCGCTGCAAGGCACCAAGCGTCTGGCGCGAAAAGCGCTGCAGTATGTGGTCGACAACGACCGCGACTCGCTGACCATCGTGCACAAAGGCAACATCATGAAGTTCACCGAAGGTGCCTTCAAGGAATGGGCCTACGAAGTGGCGGCTGAAGAGTTCGGCGCGACCCTGCTCGATGGCGGTCCGTGGATGCAGTTCAAAAACCCGAAAACCGGCAAGAACGTTATCGTCAAAGACGCCATCGCCGACGCCATGCTCCAGCAGATCCTGCTGCGCCCGGCCGAATACGATGTGATCGCGACCCTGAACCTGAACGGCGACTACCTCTCCGACGCCCTGGCGGCGGAAGTGGGCGGTATCGGTATCGCACCGGGTGCCAACCTGTCTGACACCATTGCGATGTTCGAAGCGACCCACGGTACTGCGCCGAAGTACGCTGGCAAGGACCAGGTCAACCCGGGTTCCCTGATCCTGTCCGCAGAGATGATGCTGCGTCACATGGGCTGGACCGAAGCCGCTGATCTGATCATCAAGGGCACCAACGGCGCGATTTCGGCCAAGACAGTGACCTATGACTTCCACCGTCTGATGGAAGGCGCGAAGCTGCTGTCTTCGTCTGCGTTTGGTGATGCGCTCATCTCGCATATGTAAGCCGCATATGTAAGCGAATCAGCATTAAAAAAACCGCCTTCGGGCGGTTTTTTTATGACTGGATGACGGGTTGCGTCAGCTCGACACCGTTTCTTGCTGGGTGGCAGGTACGGTCTGCTCGTTCTCGGTCGTTGCGGGCGTAATCTTCACTGCATGCAACCCTTTGGGTCCCTGGACGATTTCGAAATTTACAGCTTGCCCGGCCTTGAGAGTCTTGTACCCGCCCATATCAATGGCCGAATAGTGGGCAAAGAAATCGATTTCCTTGCCATCCTCGTCACGGCCTTCTCTGGCATCGGTGTTAATGAAACCGAACCCCTTGGCATTGTTGAACCATTTCACCTTACCGACTGACATACCCATATCCCTCTGCAACAGACTCCATCACTGGAGTATCATCCAGTTCATCCGCAGTCATTTCCTGGAAATAAGATTGACTCCGCGGACCTTTTTTACCCACTGTGGGCTCTATTGGTTGTAACACCGATTTCCCGATAGTCAAGGTGACCGGGCAGTCGGAGTTGAAATCGTCCATAGCCGCCCCCACCACTGTATTTGCACAACTGACGAACCTTTCTTTCCATGCATGCAATCAGCCAGATTCGACTAACATTCAATCAGGATCGCCCTGATTCACACGACGACGATTCCGCAGGCATTGCTGTTCAGGAGGCAAAGCCTGCTTTACAGGCGCCGCCGATGTACAAGGTGGTTTTGTTCAATGATGACTACACACCGATGGATTTCGTCGTCGAAGTGCTCGAGGTGTTTTTTAACCTGAATCGCGAGCTGGCGACCAAGGTCATGCTGGCCGTCCACACAGAAGGACGGGCAGTATGTGGAGTGTTTACCCGCGACATCGCCGAGACTAAGGCCATGCAGGTCAACCAGTACGCCAGGGAAAGCCAGCATCCGCTACTCTGTGAAATCGAGAAGGACGGTTAATCGCCGACCACTTGGGTATGAGGTGAAGCTATGTTAAACCGCGAGCTCGAAGTCACCCTCAATCTTGCCTTCAAGGAGGCCCGTTCGAAGCGTCATGAGTTCATGACCGTCGAACACCTCCTGCTGGCCCTATTGGACAATGAGGCTGCCGCCACCGTTTTGCGTGCCTGCGGCGCAAACCTCGACAAACTCAAGCACGATCTGCAGGAGTTCATCGACTCCACCACGCCATTGATCCCCGTTCATGACGAGGATCGTGAGACCCAGCCAACCCTGGGCTTCCAGCGTGTTCTGCAACGTGCTGTCTTTCACGTACAGAGCTCGGGCAAACGCGAAGTGACTGGCGCCAACGTACTGGTCGCGATCTTCAGTGAGCAAGAGAGTCAGGCAGTGTTCCTGCTGAAACAGCAGAGCGTTGCGCGCATCGATGTCGTCAACTACATCGCACACGGCATTTCCAAAGTGCCGGGGCATGGCGATCACTCTGAAGGTGAACAAGATATGCAGGACGACGAGGGCGGTGAGTCTTCTTCTTCAGGCAATCCTCTGGATGCTTATGCCAGCAACCTCAACGAACTCGCGCGCCAGGGTCGAATCGATCCATTGGTAGGCCGTGAGCTGGAAGTCGAGCGCGTTGCGCAGATCCTGGCGCGTCGTCGCAAAAACAATCCGTTGCTGGTGGGCGAGGCGGGCGTGGGTAAAACCGCGATTGCCGAAGGCCTGGCCAAACGCATTGTCGACAACCAGGTGCCGGACCTGCTGGCCAACAGCGTGGTGTATTCCCTCGATCTGGGGGCCTTGCTGGCCGGGACCAAATACCGCGGCGATTTCGAGAAGCGCTTCAAGGCGTTGCTCAATGAGCTGAAAAAACGTCCGCAGGCGATCCTGTTCATCGACGAAATCCACACCATCATTGGTGCGGGTGCCGCGTCCGGTGGCGTCATGGATGCCTCGAACCTGCTCAAGCCGCTGCTGTCGTCGGGTGATATCCGTTGCATCGGTTCGACCACGTTCCAGGAATTCCGCGGGATCTTCGAGAAGGACCGTGCTTTGGCCCGGCGCTTCCAGAAGGTCGACGTGTCGGAGCCTTCGGTGGAAGACACCATTGGCATCCTGCGCGGCCTGAAAGGTCGTTTCGAAGCGCACCACAACATCGAATACAGCGATGAAGCGTTGCGTGCGGCGGCCGAACTGGCCTCGCGCTACATCAATGACCGGCACATGCCGGACAAAGCCATCGACGTCATCGACGAGGCGGGCGCCTACCAGCGTCTGCAGCCAATCGAGAAGCGCGTTAAGCGCATCGAAGTGCCTCAAGTCGAGGACATCGTCGCGAAAATCGCGCGGATTCCGCCTAAGCACGTCACCAGTTCCGACAAAGAGCTGCTGCGTAACCTTGAGCGTGACCTGAAACTGACGGTATTTGGCCAGGATGCCGCAATCGACTCACTGTCGACTGCGATCAAACTGTCCCGTGCCGGCCTCAAGTCGCCTGACAAGCCAGTCGGTTCGTTCCTGTTCGCAGGGCCTACCGGTGTCGGTAAAACCGAAGCGGCGCGTCAGCTGGCCAAGGCGTTGGGCATCGAACTGGTTCGCTTCGACATGTCCGAGTATATGGAGCGCCACACCGTATCGCGTCTGATCGGTGCGCCTCCAGGCTATGTCGGGTTCGATCAGGGCGGTCTGCTGACCGAAGCCATCACCAAGCAGCCTCACTGCGTGCTGTTGCTCGATGAAATCGAGAAGGCGCATCCGGAAGTCTTCAACCTGCTGCTGCAGGTGATGGACCACGGTACGCTGACCGATAACAACGGGCGCAAGGCGGACTTCCGTAACGTGATCGTCATCATGACGACCAACGCCGGTGCCGAAACGGCAGCTCGCGCTTCGATCGGTTTCACCCATCAGGACCACTCGTCCGATGCGATGGAAGTGATCAAGAAGAGCTTCACGCCAGAGTTCCGCAACCGTCTGGACACCATTATCCAGTTTGGTCGCCTCAGCCATGAGGTCATCAAAAGCGTGGTGGACAAGTTCCTTACCGAGCTTCAGGCGCAGCTGGAAGACAAGCGCGTGCAGCTGGAAGTGACGGACGCAGCGCGCGGCTGGCTGGCAGTGGGTGGCTACGACACGGCAATGGGTGCTCGACCAATGGCGCGTTTGATTCAGGACAAGATCAAGCGTCCGCTGGCGGAAGAGATCCTGTTTGGCGAACTGGCCGACCATGGTGGTGTGGTTCACATCGATCTCAAGGACGGCGAGCTGACCTTCGACTTCGAGACCACGGCTGAAATGGCCTGACGGCGGTAACGCGAAAAGGCGCCTTCGGGCGCCTTTTTGTTGTCTATTAGATTTGGTGTATATCCGTTGCTGCGGTAACGGCTGCTTAGGGTTTCGCCCTTACGGCGACTCACTTTTTTGACAAACGCCTCAAAAAAGTAAGCAAAAAAACGCTCGCCCCAAGCGTCCGGCCCCTCGCTTGGGCTCGGCGTTCCTTCGCTCCGGTATTCATCTGGGGGCATCGCCTCCGGTTGGCTTCGCTTCAACCTCCTCTCGATGTGTGCGGCTTCGCCGCACGGCGCTACGCGCCTATCCCCCAGATGAATACCTCCACTCAGCCTCCCGAAGGGGCGGGTGAATCAAGATCAAGAGCGGCAGGCGAGCTAACGCTCGGCCTGTTGAGTGGTGAGGGGGGGGTACACCCATCCCCTGTAGGAGCTGTCGAGTGAAACGAGGCTGCGATCTTTTGATCTGGCTGCGGCTGTGGCTTTTGAAGTTGATTTTGATCTCTCGCCCCTTCGGCAGGCCGAGCGGAGGTGTTCATCAGGGGGTTAGGCGCGTAGCGCCGTGCGGCGAAGCCGCACACATCGAGAGGAGGTCGTCGCGAAGCAGACCGTAGGCGATGCCCCCTGATGGACACCGTAGCGAGGGAACACTGAGCTTTAGCGAAGTGCCGTACGCCGGGGCGAAGCGTTTTGCTTACTTTTGGGCGTCTGCAAAAGTGAGTCGCTGTAAGAGCGAAACCATTTTCAGCCGTTACCGCAGCAACGGATATACACCCAAGAACCCAAGAACCCAAGAACCCAAAACCCAAAACCCCACCAAATCGCAGACAAACAAAAACGCCCGGCATAAACCGGGCGTTTTGTATTGACTTGATTAGCGAGCGCGGTAAGTGATGCGCCCTTTGCTCAAGTCATAGGGCGTCAGCTCGACGCGCACTTTGTCACCGGTAAGAATACGGATGTAGTTCTTGCGCATCTTGCCGGAGATATGCGCGGTTACGACGTGCCCATTTTCCAACTCCACACGAAACATGGTGTTGGGCAGGGTGTCGACGACAGTGCCTTCCATTTCGAAGCTGTCTTCTTTCGACATGCAGTAAAGCCCTCGGTGTCCAATGAATGGCCCGGTGCAACTGCGCCAGGCAAAAGCGGCGTGCATTGTGCCCGAAAAATGGGGTTTAAGCCAAGGGGTTTACGGCTTGCTCTAGTTCAGGATGACCCAGCGCTGATTAATCAGCAGTTCGATAGGGCGATATTGAGTCTTGTAGCTCATCTTTTTGCAGTTTTTGATCCAATAGCCCAGATAGACGGCCTCCAGCCCCAGGCGCTGAGCCTCGGCGATTTGCCAGAGAATCGCATAACGCCCCAGGCTACGGCGTTCTTCAGCGGGCTCGTAGAAGGTGTAAACGGCCGACAGACCGTTCGGCAGCAAGTCGGTGACGGCCACCGCCACCAGTCGTCCTTCGAGACGGAATTCGTAGAATCGGGAAAACGGCAGGTCACGTACCAGGAACGTCGCAAACTGATCGCGACTCGGCGGGTACATATCGCCATCGGCGTGACGCTGTTCGATATACCGCTGATAAAGGTCGAAATACTCTTCGCTGAATTGCGGCCTGGAAGGGCGCACCTGCAGGTCGACGTTGCGTTTGAATATGCGTTTCTGCTGGCGGTTGGGCGAAAATTGCGCCACAGGGATGCGCGCCGGTACGCAGGCATTGCAATTCTGGCAATGAGGCCGGTAAAGATGATCGCCGCTACGACGGAAACCCATTTCAGACAGGTCTGCATAGACATGCACATCCATGGGCTGACTAGGGTCGAGGAACAAGGTCGTGGCCTGCTCCTCGGGCAGATAGCTGCAAGAGTGGGGCTGAGTGGCATAGAACTTCAAACGCGCCAACTCGGTCATGATCAACCCTCGGGAATAAGCTTTGAATTAAGTGTAAGCCACTGTCGCAAAAGTCGCTCAGCAAACCCAGGTTGCACGGCTGGGTTGGTCCAGATGCTGCGCAAGGTAGTCGGCAAACTCGCTGCGAGGAATCGCTCGGGCGCCGAGGCTGTGCAGATGGTCGGTAGGCATCTGGCAGTCGATCAGCACGAAGCCTGAGTCTTTCAGATGTCGGACCAGCGTGGCAAAGCCATATTTCGAGGCGTTATCGGCGCGGCTGAACATGGATTCGCCGAAAAACAGCTGACCCATCGCCAGGCCATAGAGCCCGCCGACCAGTTCGCCCTGGTCCCAGACTTCCACCGAGTGGGCGTAGCCGCGCCTGTGCAGCTCGAGGTAGGCGTTCTGCATGGCTTCTGTGATCCAGGTGCCGTCGGCGTAATCCCGAGGCGCGGCGCAGGCGCGGATGACCGCGGCAAAATCCTGATCAAAGGTCACTTGATAGCGTTGCTGACGCAGCAGTTTGTTCAGGCTGCGCGAGACATGCAGTTCGTCGGGAAACAATACGGTGCGTGGATCCGGCGACCACCAGAGAATCGGCTGGCCTTCCGAGAACCACGGAAAACAGCCGTGGCGATAGGCCTGAATCAGACGATCGGCGGACAGATCCCCGCCCGCGGCCAACAGCCCGTTGGGATCGCGCATGGCTTTTTCCAGGGGCGGGAAGGTCAATGTGTTGCGTTGTAACCAAGTCAGCATGGCATCCGGGCTTGCAGAAGGGGAGGGCAGTGGTGGGCGGGTGGGCCCACCGTGAAGTGTGCCGTCAAATGACTGGAATGTCGTCGAGATACTTCTCGGCGTCCAGCGCGGCCATGCAGCCGGCCCCGGCAGACGTCACGGCCTGGCGGTAAACGTGATCGGCTACGTCGCCGGCGGCAAACACGCCGGGGATTTCGGTGCTGGTAGCGTCGCCTTCGCTGCCGCCCTTGACCAGCAGATAGCCGTCACGCATTTTCAGCTGACCCTCGAACAGGTCGGTGTTGGGTTTGTGGCCGATGGCGATGAACACGCCGGTCAGCGGCAATTCACTGGTTTCGTCAGTGTGGCTGTCCCGCAGGCGGGCGCCGGTCACACCGCTGGCATCGCCCAGCACTTCATCCAGATTCTGGTTCCAGTGCAGGCGGATATTGCCTTTGGCGGCTTTTTCGAAGAGCTTGTCCTGAAGAATTTTCTCCGAGCGCAACTTGTCGCGCCGGTGAATCAGGTGAACTTCCTTGGCAATGTTTGACAGGTACAACGCTTCTTCAACTGCTGTGTTGCCGCCGCCCACGACCGCGACCACCTGATTGCGGTAGAAGAAACCGTCGCACGTCGCGCAGGCCGACACTCCTTTGCCGGCAAATGTCTCTTCCGATGGCAGCCCCAGGTATTGCGCCGAGGCGCCGGTGGCGATGATCAGCGCATCACAGGTGTAAGTGCCGCTGTCGCCGATGAGTTCGAACGGGCGCTGTTGCAACTTGGCAGTGTGGATGTGGTCGTAGACGATCTCTGTGTGAAAACGCTCGGCGTGTTTTTGCATGCGTTCCATCAGTACCGGGCCGGTGAGGCCTTCGACATCACCGGGCCAGTTGTCGACTTCGACGGTGGTGGTGAGCTGGCCACCTGCCTGTATGCCGGTGATGACAACGGGATTGAGGTTGGCGCGGGCGGCATAAACGGCTGCGCTGTAACCGGCAGGGCCGGAACCCAGAATGATCAGGCGGGAATGCTTCGCTTCGCTCATAAAAACACCTCATAAGCCTTTGTCACAAAAGAGAATGCATGCTCAAATTGAACCGCGCGTTATGTGCTGTTGGCTATGCTACACCTTGGGTTTCAAGCATGGCATCGGACGAACAAACCCGTACAATGCCTGCCTGTTACAGTGCTTGTAATAAAATAAGCGCTGCGCGCCGTGTTTATAAAAACCGGAGCGTAGTGTTAAAAGTAGTCCCAGTTACACCTGTTATCTTTTTTACCTGCCTGGATTGGGCAGTTTTTTATAGTCAATCAACAGATGGACGCGCCACAGGCGCAGGAAAAGAAGCGTTTTGAAGAAATCCACCGCAGCACCAAAAACAGTCGTTCCGCTCTGGCGCCAGCAATTGCACTACCGGCTCAAGGAAGGTGCATTGATCGCCATCGGCGGCTTGTGCCTGTTCCTGATGATGGCCTTGTTGACCTACGGCAAGGACGATCCAGGCTGGAGCCATAACAGCAAGATCGACGATGTGCAGAACTTCGGCGGACCGGTCGGCTCCTACAGCGCCGATATCCTGTTCATGGTGTTGGGTTACTTCGCCTACATCTTCCCGCTGTTGCTGGCGATCAAGGCATATCAAATCTTCCGTCAACGCCACGAGCAGTGGGAGTGGAGCGGCTGGCTGTTCTCCTGGCGCCTGATCGGCCTGGTGTTTCTGGTGCTGTCGGGCGCGGCCCTGGCCCATATCCATTTCCACGCCGCGACCGGTCTGCCGGCCGGCGCTGGCGGCGCGCTAGGTGAAAGCCTTGGCGATCTGGCCAGGAACGCCCTGAACATCCAGGGCAGTACGCTGGTGTTCATCGCGTTGTTCCTGTTTGGCCTGACGGTGTTCACCGACCTGTCGTGGTTCAAAGTGATGGACCTCACCGGCAAGATCACCCTCGACCTGTTCGAATTGTTCCAGGGCGCGGCCAATCGATGGTGGGCGGCCCGTGTCGAGCGCAAACAATTGGTTGCGCAGTTGCGTGAAGTCGACGATCGCGTCCATGACGTGGTGGCGCCGACCGTCACCGACAAGCGCGAGCAAGCCAAGGTCAAGGAGCGCCTGATCGAACGTGAGCAGGCGCTGAGCAAACACATGTCGGACCGCGAGAAGCAGGTGCCGCCGGTGATTGCCCCTGCGCCGCCCAAGCCAGCGGCGCCCAGCAAGCGCGTGGAAAAAGAGAAGCAGGCGCCGTTGTTCGTCGACAGCGCCGTCGAAGGCACCTTGCCGCCGATCTCGATTCTCGACCCGGCAGAAAAGAAACAACTCAACTACTCGCCTGAATCCCTGGCGGCGGTTGGCCACTTGCTGGAAATCAAGCTCAAGGAATTCGGCGTCGAAGTCTCGGTGGATTCGATTCACCCGGGCCCGGTGATTACCCGTTACGAAATCCAGCCGGCGGCCGGCGTCAAGGTCAGCCGCATCTCCAATCTGGCGAAAGACCTGGCACGCTCCCTGGCCGTGACCAGCGTGCGCGTGGTGGAAGTGATTCCGGGCAAGACCACCGTCGGTATCGAGATTCCTAACGAAGACCGCCAGATCGTGCGTTTCTCCGAAGTGCTGTCGACCCCCGAGTACGACAACTTCAAGTCGCCGGTTACCTTGGCCCTGGGCCACGACATTGGTGGCAAGCCGGTCATCACCGACCTGGCGAAAATGCCTCACTTGCTGGTAGCCGGTACGACCGGTTCCGGTAAATCGGTGGGCGTGAACGCGATGATCCTGTCGATCCTGTTCAAGTCCGGCCCGGAAGACGCCAAACTGATCATGATCGACCCGAAAATGCTTGAGCTGTCGATCTACGAAGGCATTCCGCACCTGTTGTGCCCGGTCGTGACCGACATGAAGGACGCCGCCAACGCCCTGCGCTGGAGCGTGGCGGAGATGGAGCGTCGCTACAAACTGATGGCGAAAATGGGCGTGCGTAACCTGTCGGGCTTCAATGCCAAGGTCAAGGAAGCCCAGGACGCCGGTACGCCGTTGACCGATCCGTTGTACAAGCGCGAAAGCATTCACGATGAAGCGCCGCTGCTGACCAAGCTGCCGACGATTGTCGTGGTGGTGGACGAATTCGCCGACATGATGATGATCGTTGGCAAGAAGGTTGAAGAACTGATCGCCCGTATCGCTCAGAAGGCGCGTGCGGCCGGTATCCACTTGATCCTCGCGACCCAGCGTCCGTCGGTTGATGTAATCACTGGTCTGATCAAGGCCAACATTCCGACCCGTATGGCGTTCCAGGTGTCGAGCAAGATCGACTCCCGGACCATCATCGACCAGGGCGGTGCCGAACAACTGCTGGGCCACGGTGACATGCTTTACATGCCGCCGGGCACCAGTCTGCCGATTCGTGTCCACGGCGCCTTTGTGTCCGATGACGAGGTTCACCGGGTGGTCGAAGCCTGGAAACTGCGCGGCGCACCGGAATACAACGACGAGATTCTCGCCGGTGTCGAAGAGCCGGGTAGCGGCTTTGAAGGCGGCAGCGGTGGCGACGACGACAGTGAATCCGACGCGCTCTACGACGAAGCGGTGCAGTTCGTACTGGAAAGCCGTCGAGCGTCCATCTCTGCGGTTCAGCGCAAGCTGAAAATCGGCTACAACCGCGCCGCGCGCATGATCGAAGCCATGGAGATGGCGGGGGTCGTGACGTCCATGAACACCAACGGTTCGCGTGAGGTCCTGGCTCCGGGCCCGGTACGCGACTGAATTGATTGAAACGCGGTGGCGTAATGACGCGCCATCGCACCCCCACGAATGTTATGAGGACTCCCATGCGTCTTATCCGCATGCTGTTGCTGCCGGTTTTGGCTTTGACCACGCTCTCGGCCCACGCCGATGACAAGGACGTGGCACGTCTGACCCAACTGCTGGAAAAATCCCAGACCCTGACCGCGCGTTTCTCCCAGCTGACCCTCGACGGCAGCGGCACCCAATTGCAGGAAACCGCGGGTGAAATGTCCTTGCAGCGTCCTGGATTGTTTTACTGGCACACCAACGCGCCGGCCGAACAAACGATGGTTTCCGACGGCAAGAAGGTGACGTTGTGGGATCCGGACCTGGAGCAGGCCACCATCAAGAACCTCGATCAGCGCCTGACCCAGACCCCGGCGTTGCTGCTGTCCGGTGACGTGTCCAAGATCAGCCAGAGCTTCGACATCAGCGCCAAGGAAGCCGGTGGCGTGATCGACTTCACCTTGAAGCCGAAAACCAAGGACACCCTGTTCGACAGCCTGCGTCTGTCGTTCCGCAATGGCCTGGTCAATGACATGCAGATGATCGACAGCGTCGGTCAGCGCACCAACATCCTGTTCACTGGCGTGAAAGCCAACGAACCGATCCCGGCGTCCAAGTTCAAGTTCGTCATCCCGAAGGGTGCCGACGTGATCCAGGAGTAAAACGCAAAACCTGTAGGAGTGAGCCTGCTCGCGATAGCGTTGGGTCAGTCAACAATGATGTTGAATGTAACGCAGCCATCGCGAGCAGGCTCACTCCTACAGGGGGCCTGCAGTGTTCAAGTAGTGAGGTTTCATAAGTAGTGATGGACCTGTTTCGCAGTGCCCCGATCGCTCAACCTTTGGCAGCACGCCTGCGTGCCGCCAATCTGGACGAGTACGTCGGTCAGGAACACGTGCTCGCTCGCGGCAAGCCTTTGCGCGAAGCGCTGGAGCAGGGTGCCCTGCACTCGATGATTTTCTGGGGCCCGCCGGGTGTGGGGAAAACCACACTGGCGCGGCTACTGGCGGAAGTCTCGGATGCGCACTTCGAAACGGTTTCGGCGGTACTGGCCGGCGTGAAGGAAATCCGTCAGGCGGTGGAAATCGCCAAGCAGCAGGCCGGGCAGTACGGTAGACGGACCATCCTGTTCGTCGATGAAGTGCATCGCTTCAACAAGTCTCAGCAGGATGCGTTCCTGCCATACGTCGAAGACGGCACGCTGATTTTCATCGGCGCAACCACTGAAAATCCCTCGTTTGAACTCAACAACGCTTTGCTCTCCCGGGCGCGCGTCTACGTGCTCAAAAGCCTCGATGAAGCGGCCCTGCGCAAGTTGGTGCATCGCGCGCTGACTGAAGAGCGTGGCTTGGGCAAACGGCAACTGACCCTCAGCGATGAAGGCTTCCAGATGCTGCTGTCGGCCGCCGATGGCGATGGCCGGCGTCTGCTCAACCTGCTGGAAAACGCCTCGGACCTGGCTGAAGACAACAGCGAGATCGGCGTCGACCTGCTGCAAAGCCTGCTCGGTGATACCCGTCGGCGTTTCGACAAGGGCGGCGAAGCGTTTTACGACCAGATCTCTGCGCTGCATAAATCCGTGCGCGGCTCCAATCCTGATGGCGCGTTGTATTGGTTCGCGCGGATGATCGACGGCGGTTGCGATCCGTTGTACCTGGCCCGGCGCGTGGTGCGTATGGCCAGCGAAGACATCGGCAACGCCGACCCGCGCGCCTTGAGCCTGTGCCTGGCTGCCTGGGAAGTGCAAGAGCGCCTCGGCAGCCCGGAAGGCGAATTGGCGGTGGCTCAGGCCATTACCTATCTGGCCTGCGCGCCGAAAAGCAACGCGGTGTACATGGGTTTCAAAGCAGCCATGCGTAGCGCCACCGAACACGGTTCGCTGGAAGTGCCGCTGCACCTGCGCAACGCGCCGACCAAATTGATGAAGCAATTGGGTTATGGCGACGAATACCGTTACGCCCATGATGAGCCGGACGCTTATGCCGCTGGCGAAGACTATTTCCCGGAAGAACTTGAGCCACAACCGTTCTATCAGCCGGTGCCGCGTGGCCTGGAGCTGAAGATCGGCGAGAAGCTCAATCACCTTGCGCAACTTGACCGTCTCAGTCCCCGGCAGCGGAGAAAATAGTGATCCCTTTGATCGTTGCCGTTTCTGTGGGCGGTGTCGCCGGAACGCTTTTGCGCTTTGCTACGGGTAACTGGATCAACGCTAATTGGCCGCGGCACTTCTATACCGCGACGCTGGCCGTTAATATCGTCGGCTGTTTGCTGATCGGCGTTCTATACGGTCTGTTTTTAGTACGCCCGGAGGTGCCGATTGAGGTGCGCGCCGGGTTGATGGTTGGCTTCCTCGGGGGGCTGACGACTTTTTCATCTTTTTCACTGGATACGGTGCGTCTGCTGGAAACCGGGCAAATGCCGCTGGCTATTGTCTATGCTGCCATCAGCGTATTCGGTGGGCTGCTCGCTACCTGGGCTGGCCTGTCCTTGACCAAACTTTGATAACGAGAGACCGACATGCTCGATTCCAAACTGTTACGTAGCAACCTTCAGGACGTAGCGGACCGCCTGGCATCCCGTGGCTACACGCTGGATGTTGCGCGCATCGAAGCGCTGGAAGAACAGCGCAAGACCGTCCAGACCCGCACCGAAGCACTGCAGGCAGACCGTAATGCGCGCTCCAAATCCATCGGCCAGGCCAAGCAGCGCGGCGAAGACATCGCACCGCTGATGGCTGACGTCGAGCGCATGGCGAACGAATTGAGCGCCGGTAAAGTCGAGCTGGACTCGATCCAGAGCGATCTGGATTCGATCCTGCTCGGCATCCCGAACCTGCCGCACGAATCCGTGCCGATCGGTGTCGACGAAGACGGCAACGTCGAAGTGCGCCGCTGGGGCACCCCGACCGCGTTCGATTTCCCGATTCAGGACCACGTCGCCCTGGGCGAGAAATTCGGCTGGCTGGACTTCGAAACCGCCGCCAAGCTGTCCGGTGCCCGTTTCGCCCTGTTGCGTGGCCCGATCGCTCGTATGCACCGCGCCTTGGCGCAGTTCATGATCAACCTGCACACCAGCGAACACGGTTACGAAGAGGCCTACACGCCTTATCTGGTTCAAGCACCGGCGCTGCAAGGCACGGGTCAGTTGCCTAAGTTCGAAGAAGACCTGTTCAAGATCACTCGCGAAGGCGAAGCCGATCTGTACCTGATTCCGACCGCCGAAGTGTCGCTGACCAACATCGTCGCTGGCGAAATCGTCGATTCGAAACTGCTGCCGATCAAGTTCGTCGCCCACACGCCGTGCTTCCGTAGTGAAGCCGGTGCCTCGGGTCGTGATACCCGCGGCATGATCCGGCAGCACCAGTTCGACAAGGTTGAAATGGTCCAGATCGTTGAGCCGTCGACCTCGATGGACGCGCTGGAAGGCCTGACGGCCAACGCCGAAAAAGTCCTGCAATTGCTCGAGCTGCCTTATCGCACCATTGCGCTGTGCACCGGCGACATGGGCTTCAGCGCGGTCAAGACTTACGACCTGGAAGTGTGGATCCCGAGCCAGGACAAGTATCGTGAGATTTCGTCGTGCTCCAACTGCGGCGACTTCCAGGCCCGTCGCATGCAAGCGCGTTTCCGCAACCCGGAAACCGGCAAGCCTGAACTGGTTCACACCCTGAACGGTTCCGGCCTGGCGGTCGGTCGTACTCTGGTGGCGGTGCTGGAAAACTACCAGCAAGCCGACGGTTCGATCCGTGTGCCGGACGTGCTGAAACCGTACATGGGTGGCCTTGAGGTCATCGGCTAAATGGACTATCTGCCGCTGTTCCATAACCTTCGCGGCAGTCGTGTCTTGGTCGTCGGCGGGGGGGAGATTGCCTTGCGCAAATCCCGCCTGCTGGCCGAAGCCGGTGCGCTGCTGCGGGTGGTCGCACCTGAAATCGAACCGCAACTGCGCGAACTGGTTGCCGGCAGCGGTGGCGAGTGTCTGGTGCGAGGCTACGTTGAAGCAGACCTGGACGGTTGCGGGCTGATCATTGCCGCCACCGACGACGAACCGCTGAACGCACAAGTCTCCGCCGATGCCCATCGGCGTTGTGTGCCGGTCAATGTGGTGGACGCGCCAGCCTTGTGCAGCGTGATCTTCCCGGCGATCGTCGACCGTTCTCCTTTGATCGTAGCGGTCTCCAGCGGCGGCGACGCGCCGGTGCTGGCGCGGTTGATCCGCGCCAAACTGGAAACCTGGATTCCTTCCACTTACGGTCAACTGGCCGGCCTGGCAGCGCGTTTTCGCAGCCAGGTCAAACACCTGTTCCCGGATGTGCAGCAGCGCCGGGCGTTCTGGGAAGATGTGTTCCAGGGCCCGATTGCCGACCGGCAACTGGCCGGGCAGGGCGCCGAAGCCGAGCGCTTGATGCTGGCGAAAATTGCCGGTGATGCACCGGATGCAACGGGCGAAGTCTATTTGGTGGGCGCCGGCCCGGGTGATCCCGACCTGCTGACCTTCCGTGCCTTGCGTCTGATGCAGCAAGCCGATGTGGTGCTGTATGACCGCTTGGTGGCGCCGGCGATTCTGGATTTGTGCCGTCGCGATGCCGAGCGGATTTACGTCGGCAAGCGTCGCGCCGATCACGCTGTGCCACAAGATCAGATCAACCAGCAATTGGTGGATTTGGCCAAGCAAGGCAAGCGGGTCGTGCGGTTGAAGGGCGGTGATCCGTTCATCTTCGGTCGCGGCGGTGAAGAGATCGAAGAACTGGCGGCCCATGGCATCCCGTTCCAGGTGGTGCCGGGTATCACCGCGGCCAGCGGTTGCGCGGCGTATGCCGGGATTCCGCTGACGCATCGCGATTACGCGCAGTCTGTGCGTTTTGTCACCGGGCACTTGAAGGACGGTTCCACCGATTTGCCGTGGGCCGACCTGGTTGCGCCGGCGCAAACCCTGGTGTTTTACATGGGGCTGGTGGGCTTGCCGATTATCTGCGAGCAGTTGATCAAGCATGGTCGCGCAGCGGATACGCCCGCGGCGTTGATCCAGCAGGGCACCACGGTCAATCAGCGGGTGTTTACCGGCACGTTGGCGGATTTGCCAAGTCTGGTGGCGGAGCATGAAGTGCATGCGCCGACGCTGGTGATCGTTGGGGAAGTGGTGCAATTGCGCGAGAAACTGGCGTGGTTCGAGGGCGCTCAGGCGCAAGTTTAGAAACCGAGTCGCTCCCTTCGCGAGCAAGCCCGCTCCCACATTCAACCGTATTCTTCAGTTAGAACTCGGTCAAATGTGGGAGCGGGCTTGCTCGCGAAGGGGTCCTCAAAACCACCCCATACCTCAGATCAGACCTGGGCTTTACGCCAAACCCCTTTCCCGCTCAACCGCTCGCGATCATGTGGCGCCGTGAATTCCTGCGCAGGCCCTTTCGGCACGATCCCGGTCGGATTGATGGTTTTGTGGCTGCCATAGTAGTGATTCTTGATGTGCTCAAAATCCACCGTCTCGGCAATCCCCGGCCACTGATAAATCTCCCGCAGCCAGTTCGACAGGTTCGGATAATCGGCGATCCGCCGCAGGTTGCACTTGAAGTGCCCGTAATACACCGCGTCAAAGCGAATCAACGTGGTGAACAGCCGAACATCAGCTTCGGTCAGGTATTCACCCGTCAGGTAGCGATTGGCGCCCAACAGCTGTTCCAGCCGATCAAGCTCCTCGAACAACCCGTCGAACGCCTCTTCATACGCCTTCTGCGACGTGGCAAACCCTGCGCGGTACACGCCATTGTTCACCGCCGGATAAATCCGTTCGTTCAGCGCGTCGATCTCGCCCCGCAGCGGCGCCGGGTAGAAATCCAGGTCATTACCGGTCAAGTCATCGAAGGCGCCATTGAACATGCGGATGATCTCCGCCGATTCATTGTTGACGATGCGATTTTGCTGTTTGTCCCAGAGCACCGGCACGGTGACGCGGCCGGTGTAGTCGGCGGTATCGGCGGTGTAGCGCTGGTGCATGAAATTGAAGTGATCGAGTTTGTCCCCGGTCGATCCGAGGTTCTGGTCGAAGGTCCAGCCGTTTTCCAGCATCAGCCAACTGACCACCGAGACGTCGATGAGGCTTTCGAGGCCTTTGAGTTTGCGCAGGATCAGCGTGCGGTGAGCCCATGGGCAGGCGAGGGACACGTAGAGGTGATAACGACCGGCTTCGGCCGCAAAGCCACCGACACCGGTCGGGCCAGGCTTGCCGTCGGCGGTCAGCCAGTTACGACGCTGCGCTTGTTCACGCTGGAACGTACCGTCCTTGGCGCTTTCGTACCACTGGTCATGCCAGCGACCTTCAACTAACAAACCCATGTTCAAGACTCCTCAACCAATAAGCGTTGGAGAGGAGTCTATTCGCATAGGTTCGATAAAAAAGCGCAAAGGTTGGGCGCTTATGATCGGTTAAATCGATTTGTCCCGAGCGTCCCAATACTGCTGGGCGGTTTCGAAGGCGTGTTCGCGGGTTTGGCCGAGGCCGCGCAAGGCCAGGGCCATGGTCGAGATCAGCGCCATTTGCGGATAGCTGTCGACCACATCGCCACGCCACACGGCTTTTAAATGCTCGGGATCGAGGGTGGCCGGTTTGACGTGCCGTTGAGCCGACAGCTGCGGCCATTCCTCGTCCCAGCTTTCGCCGCCAGTGGTGCCATACAAGTGACTGTCGGCGTCCGGGTTGATTTCGATTTCGCCACCGTCGCCTTTCACCACGATCGCGGTATCGCCGAGCAAACCGCTGGCATCGCGATGCACAGCCTGGTAGCCGGGGTGGAAAATGCTTTGCAGGCCACAGCGAGCGCCCAACGGATTTAGAATCCGCGTCAGGGAATGGATCGGCGAGCGCAGGCCCAGCGTATTGCGCAGGTCGATCATTCGTTGCAGCTGCGGCGCCCAATCTACCAGCGGCATGAAGGCCAGACCGCCGTTATCGAGCGCCACACCCACCTGCTGCCAGTCGCGGCACAACGGAATCTTCAACTTATCCAGCAATTGTTCGCTATAGAGCCGACCCGCCGTGTGCGCGCCGCCGCCGTGCATGAAAATGCGCAGACCATTTTGCGCCAGGCATTTGGCCGCCAGCAGATACCAGGGCAGGTGACGTTTCTTGCCGGCATACGTCGGCCAGTCCAGATCCACATTCAACGTCGGTGCCTGTAAACGTTCGCGCAACGCTTCGGTAAAACCCGCCATCTCCTCAGCGCTTTCTTCCTTGTGTCGCAACAGCATCAGGAATGCGCCGAGCTGGGTGTCTTCGACCTTGTGGTCGAGCACCATGCCCATGGCTTCGCGGGCTTCTTCGCGGGTCAGGTCTCGGGCGCCGCGTTTGCCTTTGCCGAGGATGCGCACGAACTGGGCGAACGGGTGTTCGGCGGGTGTTTCGAGGGTCAGCGCTGGGAAGTCGGTCATAAGCAATTCGTCGGTTTGGGCAGGCCCGCCAGTTTCGCGGCGAGTTTGGCAGGGGTGCCTTTGAACAGTCGGTTCAGGTGCAGGCTGTTGCCCTTGTCCGGGCCCAGCTTCAGCGCGGTGTACTTGATCAGCGGACGCGTGGCCGGCGACAACTGGAATTCGGCATAGAAACTGCGCAGCAGTTCGAGGATTTCCCAGTGTTCAGGGCTCAACTCGATGTCTTCGGCGGCGGCCAGGGCGCTGGCCACGTCGGCGGACCAGTCGCTCAGCTCTACCAGGAAACCGTCCTTGTCCAACTCGATGGCGCGGGCGCCGACCGTCAGGGAGTTCATAGCCAACTGTTGACCTTGTCGTAGTGAATCGACAGCTCGACGAAGGCCGGGTAATCGATAGCCTTGGCCGTGTCAGGAATCTCCAGCGCGCGAGCCTGGGCGTCTTCGGCCAGTACGAACAGTTTCAGATGGCGGGCGTTCAGCGCATTGAACGGCGCGGTGCCTGGTTGCAACGCATAAACCGAGTCACCGGTCAGCAGCAAGGCATCGTCAGCGCCGATTACGCGCAGGCAACTGGTCAGGCGATCGTCGCCGAACGGGGAATGAGACAACACATGCAAAGTCGACATCAGAGGGTGATCACCTGGTCGTAACGGTCAATAAGTGCGGTGATTTCGTGGGCGGCCAGCACTTGAGCTTCTTCCAGCGACAAGCCGGCCGGGTTCAGACCCCGTTCTGCAGCGCTGTCGCCACAGACAAATAGGTCTTCGACACCGAACATCGGCAAGGCTTGCAGGTTGGCGCTCAGGTCCTTCTGCTGGAGGGCCTTGGCGTCCTGTTTCGCGGCGAGCTGGAACACCCCGTCATCAAGAAACAGCAGGCCGATCGGTAGGTCGAAGGCACCGCCGGCCAGCACGATGTCCAGCGCTTCGCGCGCACTCGGCCCGGACCAGGGCGCCTGACGGCTGATAATCAGCAAGGATTTAGGCATCTCACGCGCCTCCGAAACAGATCAGGCGGTCAGCGTCCTGCACCGCGTCATGCAACTGGCCCAGACCAGACAATTCCCACGGCGCACCCACCGCCACGGCTTCACGCTGATAGCGGCCGGCTTCTTCTTCGTTCAACACGCCACGACGCAGGGCGGCTGCGATGCACACGACGCCGTCCAGTTGATGCTCGGTGACGAAGTTGCGCCATTGCTTGGGCAAATCCTGCTCATCCTGCGGCGTAACCACGCTGCCGGAGGCGTTGTAGACGCCATCCTGATAGAAAAACAGCCGGACAATCTCATGCCCACCGGCCAGCGCGGCCTGGGCGAACAGCAGGGCTCGGCGCGAGGAGGGCGCATGGGCAGCGGAAAACAGCGCGATGGCGAACTTCATGACGGACTCGATCAGTAAAACTGCGGCCATGATAAAGCTTTATCGCCGGGGCGGCGAAGGGCGTTTTCCTCAAGACCGAGTCGCCGCCTTCGCGAGCAAGCCCGCTCCCACATTTGACCGAGTTCTACCAAATGGAATGCGATTCAATGTGGGAGCGGCGGTGCGGCGATCCGACTTGCTCGCGAAGGCGGCCTGACAGACACCACCCAATTCAGCGCGGCATATAACCCAACTGCCAGCGCCGCGGGATTTTCAGCGACAGCAGCCCGACCGCGCCGGCCAGCAGACCGCTGACAAATAACGCCCTGAGCCCCAAATGATGCTCCAGCACGGCGCCGAGTACCGCGCCGGCAAACATCCCGGTCCAGGGGATCAGTTGCACGCGCCAACCGTTGCGCCGTTCGCCGAGCATCCAGCGTCCCAGCCCACGGCCGAAGCGCGACAGGGCGCCGGTGACGTAGGTCAGGCCGACCGGCAGCCCATTCACTTCTTCCACGGCGGCATTGAGCATGCCCATGGCGATGATCGCGGCCAGCAGCGCTGGTAGTTGTTCATCATAGGGCCAGGCAGCGGCGCCGCAGAGCAGCGTGGCGATGCACAGCAGCAAGGGCAGCGCCCGACGGCCGCCGAGGCGGCTGACGACAATCCCCAAGGCGTTGCCGACGATGAAGGTGCCAACGAGGATCACCAGGCGCAAGGTCAGGCCCAGGTCGCCGTCGCTGATGGCGACGGCGAGGCGGGTGGTGTTGCCGCTCATGAACGAGACGAAATCGCCGCTGGCCATGAAGCCGATGGCGTCGGTCATGCCCGCGAGTACCGAGAGGCTGGCCACCAGCGACATGCCAATGCGTCCGCGCCATTTGCGGGCATGCAGATGGCCTGGACTGGCGCGGTCAGTGGAGAGGGATGGCAACATCAGCGAAGGTCGTCCTCAGGCAGCGACCGTTAGGGTCACTTACTCAATCCATATAACTCGCAATACTCCAGCCAGTCCATGCCGGCCATCTCGGCGACTTCCTTGTGCACTTCCAGGCGCTGGGCCTGATAGTCCTCGGACGTCGCGGCGGTCAGTTGCAGCGTCAGCTCCCAGGCAAACAATCCCAGATGCTCGGCCTCGGCTTCGAAGGCTTCATGCAAGCGCTCCTCGCGGTACTGCGCCGCGGTCTCGCCCTTGGCCTGAGCCAACAGCGGGTTGAGGTTGTCGAGTTCGACGCGCAGTTCAGGGCGCTCATCGAGAAACTTCTTCAGCGCTTGCTCGTGTTGCTGTTCGGTTGCCGCCATGGTCGCTCCTTGAGGCTGGATTACGAAGACTGCTTCTTGCTGGCCTTGGCCGCTGCTGCCAGGCATTCGAGGGCAAACTGCTCGGGGTAGGTCATTTGAATCGGCGTGGTTTCACCTTTCACGGTTCTTTCGCCGTCGAGGATGTAACGAATCCGCTTGTCGGTGACGCCAATTCGCTTGGCAATCCAGGACGGCGTCTGACCGATCTGGCTGATCAGCTTGTCGGCATATTCAGCGGTCGGTTTGTAATATTCGGCGTTGGGTGTCATGGCCTTTCCAAAAAATGAGCCCGGAAAAACGGGCGATGCGGCGTTAATGGCGCGACAGGGTGCGCGAATCGTCACTCGGTGTCGCGGTATAAATGAAGTAAAGCAGAACGATACGCCGTGCCGCGGTGATACAGTCCGCTTTTTCTTGATGAGCGAACGCAATGCGAATTCTGATGGTGGCGTTGGCCGTAACGTTGCTGGCGGGATGCGCGGGCTCGGCGATGAACGACGCCCGCACTGGAACCCCGTACAAAACCCTGACGTCGGACAAGCCGGAAAAAGTCGTCGCCCAGTGTGTGCAGTTTTCCTGGCAGGATGAGGCGGTGTTCGGTGTCGATGCTGGCGCGTATTTGCAGCCTGGCGAGAAGGGCGGCACCACCGTTTACACGCGCTCGGCGGAGTCCTTTGTGGACGTGAAGACTGACGCTTCCGCCACCGTGCTGAATTATTACGCGCAGCACGACGACTTTGTCGCCAAGCGCCGATTGGCGGCGTTGGCGACCTGTTTGTAAGTCGTTCAGCTATTGATCAGGCGCTTCTGGAAAAAGAAGCGCTTGTGGCCAGGCGGGTAGTCAGCGATCTCGCCCAGTTCGCTGTAGCCGTGCTTCTTGTAGAACTCCGGCGCCTGGAAGTCGAAGGTGTCGAGCCAGATCCCCACGCATTCCTTCTCCCGTGCCAGGTCTTCGGCCATCTGCATCAGCTTCGAGCCCATGCCTTGTCCCCGGGCCTGTTCAGGCACCGAAAGCAATTCGATGAATAACCACCGGTAAAACACCCGTCCATAGAGCCCGCCGAGAATCTCGTCGTTGTCATCGCGCACCAGTAAGGCAATCGGCTGCGAGTTCGCCTCTCCCGCCTGCGCGGCGTTATAGGCGCGCAACGGCGTGAGGATCGCTTCGCGGTCTTCATTCGTGGGGTTTTGCGACAACTCGATTCGCAGGGTCATGGCTATATCCTTATGGCGGTGAAGTGGCAGCCTATCTCGGTTGCACGTCTTGTTCTATCCCCTGAGAACAAGTGGAACCGTCGCCATCGCGCAGATGTCTAGCCTAAACAGCGTCATTCCAGAACACGGCCTATGAGGACACTCCGTGAATATTTTCGAAGCCTTGCGCGAAAGCCACGACCGCCAACGCACTTACGCCGATGCGCTGATCCAGACCAGCGGCGACACTCCCGAGCGGGTCGAGGCATACAAGCAGCTCAAGTCCGAACTTCAGGCCCACGAAACCGCTGAAGAGCGGCATTTCTACATCCCGCTGATGGAGTTTGATAATGGCGTCGACCTCAGCCGCCATGCCATTTCAGAACATCACGAGATGGACGAAATGATGGAGGAACTGGACGAGACCGAGATGTCCAGCCCGGCCTGGCTGGCGACCGCGAAGAAGCTCGCCGAGAAGGTTAATCACCACCTGGAAGAGGAAGAGCAGAAGTTCTTCCAGATGGCCGGCAAGCTACTCGACGACAAACAGAAAGAGACGCTGGCGGGGCAATATGTGAAGGAATACAAGGCTCAGCTTTCTTAGCGCCAGGCTTTCGTTTTCGCCTAACATGTGCACCTTCTGACGAAAAAAGGGATGCGTTGTCATGTCGAACACAGCCGAGCGGGTCAACCTCATCGAGTCCCAGGTGTTGTCCCACGACTGGTACCTGCTCAAGAAAATCACCTTCGATTACCTGCGCAACAATGGCGAATGGCAACGCCAGACCCGCGAGGTCTATGACCGTGGCAACGGCGCGGCGATTCTGCTGTTCAACCGTGAAAAGAAAACCGTGGTGCTGACCCGGCAATTCCGGCTGCCGGTGTTCGTCAACGGCCACGATGGGTTGCTGATCGAAGTGGCGGCGGGGCTGCTCGAAGGTGCGGCGCCTGAAGAGCGCATCCGCGAAGAAGCGGAGGAAGAAACCGGTTATCGCGTGCACCACGTGCACAAGGTGTTCGAGGCCTACATGAGCCCCGGTTCGGTGACTGAAAAACTGCACTTCTTCATCGCTGAGTACGATGCCGCTTCCAAGGTCAGTGATGGCGGCGGGCTGGAGGAAGAGACCGAGGAACTGGAAGTGCTGGAATGGAAATTCGACGACGCACTTGAGGCGTTTTATCGCGGGGAGATCTGCGATGCGAAGACCATCATGCTGTTGCAGTATGCGGCGATGAAAAACATCTTCACCGCGGTTTAAGAGACGCACACAACCCCTGTAGGAGCTGCCGCAGGCTGCGATCTTTTGATCTTGATCTTCGGTGCCCTTGAAGACACTGAAGATCAAAAGATCGTCCGACCGCGGCCCGAACCTGCGGCAGCTCCTACAAGGTCAAAAGCCTTCCAGTCGTCCAGTTCCACCCCATTGCCCGCCCTCCAGCGTCAACAGACGCTCCTTCGCCTCAAGCCCACCGGCAAACCCCGTCAACTTCCCCGAAGCGCCAATCACCCGATGACACGGCGCAACAATCGATATCGGGTTTTTGCCGTTGGCCGCACCCACCGCCCTCACTGCACTGGGATTGCCGATCTGCCGGGCAATCTCGCTATAGCTGCGGGTCTCGCCAAACGGAATGGTCAGCAGCGCTGCCCAGACCGTCTTCTGAAATTCCGTCCCGGAAAACTCCAGTTCCAGGTCGAAACGATTGCGCGTGCCCGCAAAGTATTCCTGCAACTGCTGAGCGGTGCGCATCAGGATCGGATTATCCGGCGCCTCGCGCATCGGCCCAAGTCGTACCCGCCCCGGTTTGTCGTTTTCCCAGAGGATGGCTGCCAGTCGTGAGCCGTTCGCGACCAGCTTCAGCTCGCCCACCTTCGATGCGACGGTGATGAAGGTGTAACTCATGCCGGTGGACTCCGTAAAAGTGCTGAGCAGAGGGCAAGCATACTGCCTCGACGGGGAGGCGCAATACGCAATCCCAGCCATACTTGCCTCTGCTCTTGAAGCCTTCCCTCTGTTTGTGTACAGAGCCTAAAAACAAAAAGAGACCGACTCATGAAGTTCGAACCTTTTGCCAAATCGCTGATTGCGACCTCATTGGCGCTCAGCTGCCTCAGTGCTTACGCGGCCTCCGTGGCGCCGGTTGCGGCCGAAAACGGCATGGTCGTCACCGCCCAGCATCTGGCCAGTCATGTGGGCGTCGATGTACTCAAGAACGGCGGCAATGCCGTCGATGCCGCGGTAGCGGTCGGTTACGCGCTGGCGGTGGTTTATCCCGCTGCGGGCAACCTGGGCGGCGGCGGTTTCATGACCATTCAGTTGGCGGACGGGCGCAAGACCTTCCTCGACTTCCGTGAAAAAGCACCGTTGGCCGCCACCGCCGACATGTACCTCGACAAGGAGGGCAACGTCGTCCCTGACCTGAGCACCCGTGGCCATCTGGCCGTTGGCGTGCCAGGCACCGTGTCGGGCATGGAGCTGGCGCTGAAGAAATACGGCACCAAACCGCGCAAGGAAGTGATCGCCCCGGCCATCAAGCTCGCCGAAGACGGTTTTGTGCTGGAGCAGGGCGATGTCGAATTACTGGAATACGCCACCGACGTGTTCAAGAAGGACATCAAGGATTCCGGCTCGATATTCCTGAGCAACGGCGAGCCGATGAAAGTCGGCCAGAAACTGGTGCAAAAAGACCTCGGCAAGACCCTGCGGGAAATCTCCGAGAACGGCGCCGACGGCTTCTATAAAGGCTGGGTGGCCGATGCCATCGTCACCTCCAGCCAGGCCAACAAGGGCATCATCACCCAGGCCGATCTCGACAAATACAAGACCCGCGAACTGGCCCCGATTGAATGCGATTATCGCGGCTACCACGTGGTTTCAGCGCCACCGCCAAGCTCTGGCGGCGTGGTGATTTGCGAGATCATGAACATTCTCGAAGGCTATCCGATGAAAGACCTGGGCTATCACTCGGCCCAGAGCATGCACTACCAGATCGAAGCGATGCGTCACGCCTACGTAGACCGCAACAGCTACCTGGGCGACCCGGATTTCGTGAAGAACCCGATCGCCCATCTGCTGGATAAAAATTACGCCACCAAAATCCGCACCGCCATCGACCCGAAAAAGGCCGGTGTGTCCCGCGAGCTGAAACCCGGCGTAGCGCCCCATGAAGGCAGCAATACCACCCATTACTCCATCGTCGATAAATGGGGCAACGCGGTCTCGGTGACCTACACCTTGAACGACTGGTTCGGCGCTGGCGTCATGGCCAGCAAAACCGGGGTCATCCTCAACGACGAAATGGACGACTTCACCTCGAAAATCGGCGTGCCGAACATGTACGGTCTGGTGCAAGGAGAGGCCAATGCCATCGCGCCCGGCAAGGCACCGCTGTCGTCAATGAGCCCGACCATCGTCACCAAGGACGGCAAAGTGGTGATGGTCGTCGGCACCCCCGGCGGCAGTCGCATCATCACCGCCACCTTACTGACCATGCTCAACGTGATCGACTACGGGATGAACATCCAGGAAGCGGTCGATGCACCGCGTTTCCACCAGCAGTGGTTGCCGGAAGAGACCAACCTTGAGACCTTCACTACCAGTCCTGATACGGTGAAGATGCTCGAAAGTTGGGGGCACAAGTTTGCCGGGCCACAGGACGCCAACCATGTGGCGGCGATTCTGGTCGGCGCGCCTTCCCTGGAAGGCAAACCGGTGGGCAAAAACCGCTTCTATGGGGCGAACGATCCACGTCGTAACACCGGGTTATCGCTCGGTTATTGAGGGTTGTTTTTAAAAGGGGACGGGTCTATTTTTCGTCCCCTGATCCACTGACTTTTCAAGGAAGGGACCATGGCTACCGCACTGCTGATCATCGACGTCCAGCGCGCCCTGTGCACTGGCGAGTACGCCTGCTTTGAGATCAAGCGAGTTATCGAGAACATCAATGGCCTCAGTGCCAAGGCTCGCGAAGCAGGCATCCCGGTCATCCTCATCCAGCACGAAGAAAAGGGCGACCTGCTGCAACACGGTTCCGAAGGCTGGCAACTGGCCGAAAGCCTGAAGACTTCGCCGCAAGACCTTCACGTGCGAAAAACCACTCGAGACTCGTTCTACCAGACCCACTTGCAAGCCCAACTGCAAGATTTTGGCACTGACCGCCTGATCATCTGCGGCCTGCAAACCGACTACTGCGTCAATGCCACCGTCCGCCAGGCCCTTAAGCTGAGCTATGACGTGGTGCTCGCCGCCGATGCGCATTCCACCGTCGACAACGGCAACCTCGCCGCTGAAGACATCATCGCCGAGCACAACGCAGACCTGGCGCACTTGACGGGGCCCGTGGCGCGGATCGACGTTATCCCGACCAGCGAAATCCATATCTGAAACTACCCCGAACATGTCGCGGGGGGCCGCCCCCGTTTTGACGTGTTCACCTCGACGTCGACACTGCGCAGCTAAAAGTGCGCAGTGTTTGCACCGACGACTGGCAGACTTGTCGACAGGGGGATGCTCTGTGTGACTTTGGCCATCTGGGTGATTTCCACCTGCAACTTATCCTTGCCAAGCAGGTAGTCGGCCAGCTTCTGCGAAAATGGCCAGTAGTTCAGTTCGGCAGTCAAGGTGAGCGGTCCGACGGCGTCGGCCGGCACCAGGAAGGAGAACTCCCCAATATCGTAGCCCTTGGGCAGAATGCGGTTGTCCGAGAGAATTTGCGTAGCATTCCAGACCTCGACATCCAACGGATTGCCGTCCTTGTCGCCTATGTGCACTTTGAAGTTTCGCGTATTGACCTCGGTCTTGCCGTCCTTGATCGAGCCCAGCCGATAGAGCTCGCGACCACTGGCATCCAGCACCCGGAAGTCGATCCACATCTCCCGTCCCTCCGGAAATCCGGTCGGCAGCTTGTGCCCGGCGCCAACATTGGCAACTTTCACGGCTACCGAGGTGTATTGCCCGGGAATGATGGTTGACGGCAGTTGCTGGAACGTTATTTCCCCCGCGCGCGCGAGCATATCGCGCGCGCGTTGCGCGCCCGCTTCCTGACCGAGATGCTTGAGCATCATGGCATTGGCTCCGCTGAACCAATGCGAGGAGACCTGCTCGCGGTCTGGCCCCATGATCGCGGCCTTACCCGCAAAAACCGGCATATGGCAGCTCTGGCAGGTTACATCGTTAAGGCTGTAGGAGCTTTCCTGCCATTCGTCATAGGTGCGCTCGACCGCCACACTGCTGAACGGGTGCGTGACGTTGTGGCAGGTGCCGCAAAAGTCCGAGCGCGTGTGCAGAGCGGAATATACGGTGTCGTGATAGGGCGAAACGGCATCTTTACGCGGGCCGAACTTGGTCGGTTTACCGTGCGCTCGAGGGCTCAGGACATAGGCGCCGTTATCGAGGCCCGTGCGGGCACTAATGTTGTGGCAGGTCTCGCAATCGACCCCAGGCATCGGATGATTTTTCGTGCTGTCTTCAATCGAGGAGCGGTTGATTTCCGAATTGATTTGCCCGGTCGTGAGACCGATCGGGGTATGGCAGCCGGTGCAAAAGTTATCGACTTTCCCCTCGGTGGCCGAACTCGCACGCTTGAGCAAGGCCCGATAGATGGGTTCATCCCAGGCTTGGGACATCATCGACGAGCGCCACTGCTTGTAGATCTCCGTATGGCAAGCGCCACATACCTGAGCATTGTCGAAGTCTTTTACGTTCAAAACCAGGTTGCCGGGGGTATTGGCCCGATGCGGAAAGAACGGCATCCCGCCAATCACATGCATGAGCCTGGAGCGTGCCGGCTCCAGCCACTTCTCATTATCCTGATTGTCATTGCCCTGAGGTTCGTCGGCCGCCACCAGCGTTACCGTCAGCAGGCAGGCTAGAAAGCATAAAAAACGGCGAACGAAAGGTTTGATCACCCGGTAGATCAGGTTATGGACAAAGGCTGCCAGTAATTCCCCCGGCCTGGGTGCGTGTTTGTATGTGGGGTGGTTCATAAACGTTTCCCCGAGGGAGAAGCTCACTCGGTTATTACGTTGCAAGGACTGTGACAAAACATGTGCAATGACCTGAAGGTCCAGCAAACATTGGTCATAGGCTGAAATTTTGTGCTAATCGAGACGCGAATACTGGGGGAACGACACCCATTAGTGGGGGAGTTCACTCCGGAATCGGGGGGGGCAATTTTCAGCCGCAACGCAAACTTTGTAGCAGCTGGCGAAGCCTGCGTTCGGCTGCGGAGCAGTCGTAAAACCTGAGCGCGAGGTCTTCCTGAAGCACCTCGTCGTCTGATTTCACGACTGCTTCGTCCGAACGCGGCCCGAACCGAACGCAGGCTTCGCCAGCTGCTACAGATCGTGTTACGGCTTGTTGTGCCTGGGTTTTGCCGACCACCTTGTAGAAGTGCCGCGCAGGTGAGCGTCAGTTGGTGACCAACAGTTCCGGGCCGAGGTAGTTGTTGATTCGGTCGATATCGTCGTCGCCCAAACTGCCCACCGAAGAGGCCAGGCGCAGGTGCGACATCAAATAGCGCAGCTTGGCCTCGAACAGATCGTGGCGCGCAACGAAGAGCAGCTCTTCGGCATTGAGGACGTCCGAGTTGGTGCTGGTGCCTCCTTCTTTGAAGCCCTTGCGTGTCGAAGTCAGTGAGCGTTCGTTGGACTCCACTGCTCTCTCCAGCGCGTGAATACGTTGGGCGCCGCTCTGTACGCCGTGATACTCACGGGTGGTACCGGTGATGACTTCCTGGCGCGTGGCGTCGAGTTCGTCCAGGGCCTTATAGCTATTGGCGCTGGCCTGGCGTGTCAACGCGCTGGTGCCGCCACCGCTGTACAACGGGAAGTTTACTTCCAGCCCGATTGAGCCGTAGTGGTTGCGTTGATTCAACTCGGAGATTGATTGGCTTTGACCCGCGGTGTAGCCGGCAACGAAATCCAGTGTTGGCCAGTGGCCTGCCTTGGCGCGCTTCACTTCTTCTTCGGCGAGGTCACTGCTATGACGGCGCGCATGGATCAGCGGGCTGTCGGTCTGGGCTTTGACTAACCAGTCTTGCAGGTTGCTTGGTAGCAGCGGTGGTGTATCGAAGCTCGGACGCAAGGTGGTCAGCGATTCGGGGGTTTCACCGATAAATTCCTCAAGCTTGCGGCGCGCGTTGACCTGGTTGTCCTGCGCTTCGATCAGCTCAACCTCGGCGAGGTCGCGGCGAGCGGCTGACTCGTCGATGTCGGTGACGGTGCCGGCCCCCAACTCCATGCGCCGTTTCGCCGAGGCGAGTTGCTCGTCGAAGGCGTTCAGTTTGGACTTGGCAAGGGTGATGGTTTCGCTGGCCAGGAGCACGTCGAAATAGCTTTCAGCCAGGCGTACTGCGGCGTCCTGACTCTTGGCATCGAACACCGCGATGCTGTAGTCGACACGCTGCTTGCCTTGGCGGTACTCGGCCATCTTCTGTTTGTTGAACAGCGGCTGGCGCAGGCGCACGTTAGCGCCCTTGGAGGTGTAGTCGAGATCTCTTTCGACGCCGCTCTGGCGTTGGGTGCCATTGACCTTGTTGTCGTAGGCCGAGGCATTGATCTGCGGTAGCAGGCCGGCCAAGCCGATGTCGCGGTTTTGCGCACCGGCCTCTTTTTCATGCACGGCGGCGCGATAGACGGGGCCTTGGTATTGCAACAGATCCCAGGCTTGTTTGAGGTCCATGGCGCAGGTCGGGAGGGACAGCGCCAGCAGGCTGAAGAACAGGCAATGACGGTCCATTTCATTGTTCCTTGAAGGAGCTGTCAACACGCTCAAGCATTGGTTTGAGAAGATAGCTCATCATGTTGCGCTCGCCAGTCTTGATGGTGACGCTGGCGGGCATACCGGGACGAATGTGATTGCGTCCAAGAAGGCTCATGCCATCGGGCGTAACTTCCACCTGAGCCAGATAGAACGGTTGCTTGCTTTCCTCGTCGAGCAGGCGGTCGGCGGAGATGGTCTTCACGCGGCCGGGTATGTTGGGCGTCCGGGCATGGTTGAAGGCCGGGAAGGCGATGTCCACGGCCAGGCCGGGGACCATCTTGTCGATGGCCTGCACGGGAATCATCGCGTCGACCTGCAGCGGTTCGTTGTCCGGAACGACTTCCATGATCTTGAAGCCGGGCTGAATGATCCCGCCGATCGTAGCAATGCTCAGGGACTGGACCATGCCATCGATGGGCGACCGAATCACCGTGTGGGTCACTTCATAATCCAGCGCACGCAAACGGTCGGCCAGGGTGGTGTTTTCCTTGGCAGTATCGGTGAGCTGCGATTCGATTTCCTTCAGGTAATCGTGCTGGCGCTGCAGGATGCGCAGTTTGATTTCGGTGGTCTGGCTACGCACGCGAGCGATGTTGTTGAGGTTCTCGGCCTGGCCGGCGGAGAGGTCGGCATTGCTGCGTTCCAGCTCAAGCAGACGGTTGCGCGGGACATAGCCTTCGGCCGCCAGCGTGCGGGTGCCTTTCAGTTCCTGGTCGAGGAAGTTGATCTGCGAGGCGCGGGCGCCAAAGACCTGCTGCAGTCCCTTGAGCTGCACCGCCGACGCCGCGAGGTTCTCCTGCAGGATGCTAATTTCGCCAGCGAGGCCGGCGCGTCGGGTGTCCAGCAGGCGTTGTTGCAGATCCATGGCGGCCACCAGGCGGTGGTCATTCCCGAAGCGCTTGAGCAATTCGGGATCGTAGTTCACCACATCGCGGCCGTCACGTTCCGCTTCCAGGCGGTTTTCCACCGTCTTGCTGACGATGTACTGGGCGCTGACCGCACCCTGTTCGGCAACGGCACGCAGCGAATCGAGGCGGACCACTTCCTGGCCTTTTTTCACTGCATCGCCTTCGCGAACAAGAATGGCCTCCACGGTACCGCCGCTCAGATGCTGCACGGCTTTGCGATTGCTGGTGATTTTTACCGTGCCTGTCGCTACCACGCCGGCATCCAGCGGCGCCAGCCAGGACCACAGGAGGAAGCCGCCGAAGCCGGCGAGCATCAGCAACATGCCCCAGCGCACGGGTTTACCGACGTCCAGATCCACCACGTTCCTGGAATCGGTGAGAATCATGTCGGTGTGTTGGCTCATTTGCATGATCGGTTACTCCCGTGCTTTGACGGAGGCCAGCGGAGTTGACGCGCCTGCAGGCATCACACTGGCCTTGCGCAGCGCTGCGAATACTTCGTCGCGAGTGCCGAGCATCTGCACGCCGCCGTCGCGCAGCATCAGCACCTTATCGACGGCGCAGAGCACATTGGGACGGTGGGAAATCAGAATGACGGTGGCGCCGCGGTTTTTGAGTTGGGCCAGCGCATCGACCAAGGCCTTTTCACCGACGTCGTCGAGGTTGGCGTTCGGCTCGTCCAGCACAATCAGATTGGGTTCTCCATACAGCGCGCGGGCCAAGGCGATGCGTTGCTTCTGACCACCGGAAAGCGGGCTGCCATCGGTGCCAAGACGGGTCTCATAACCCTGTGCCAAACGCAGGATCATCTCGTGCACCCCAGTAGTCCTGGCGGCGCGGATGACTGCGTCGCTGTCCACTTCGCCAAAGCGCGCAATGTTGTCGGCGATGGTGCCCTCGAACAGCTCCACGTCCTGTGGCAGGTAACCGAGCCAGGGGCCAAGTTCGCCCTTGTTCCAGGTGAATATGTCCGCGCCGTCCAGGCGCACTTTGCCGGCCTGTGCCGGCCACACGCCGACCAACAGGCGGGCGAGGGTGGATTTGCCCGAGGCGGATGGACCGATAATGCCAAGGCTTTCGCCGGGGGAAAGGTTGAAGCTCACTCCGCGCAGAATCGTGTTGCCGGTGCCGGGGGCACCGGCAAACACATTCTCCACCGCCAGCATGCCCAGCGGCCGCTGCAGCGACATGCTCGGTGGCCGGCGCGGATAGTCGTTCAGCATCTCGTTCAACCGCCCCCAAGCCGAACGGCAGCCAAGCAGCTGCTTCCACGACGCGATGACTTGTTCCACCGGGCCCAGCGCGCGGCCGGTGAGGATCGAGCAAGCAATCATCATCCCGGGGGTGATCTTGCCTTCGATCGCCAGCAGCGCGCCGGCGCCGAGGATCAGCGACTGCAAAGTGATCCGCACGAAGCGCCCGGTGCTGCTGATCAGGGCGGCACGGTCGGAGGCCAAGGTCTGCATTTCCAGTATGCGCAAATGGCTTTGGTACCAGCGCTTTCCGATCGAAGGCAGCATGCCCATGGCCTCGATGACCTCGGCGTTGCGCAGGTTGTTGTTGGCGTAGCTGGCGGAGGAGAGGGCGGCCTGATTGGCTTCGGCCAGTGGCTTTTGCGTCGCCTTCTCGGTGAGATAAGCCAGGCCCACCAGAATCAGCGAGCCGATCAGCGTGACCAGTCCGAGCAGCGGGTGGATCAGATAGGCGACCAGCAGGTAGATCGGCGTCCATGGCGCATCAAAGAAAGCGAACAGGCCATTGCCGGTGAGGAACTGTCGCACCTGCGCGAGATCCTGCAGGGCCTGGGCCGGATTACCTCCGGCGCGGCTCAGGTTGCGCTCGAATGCTGCGGTGAAAATGCGTCGATTGAGGTCCATGTCGAGGTTGTTGCCGACCCGGATCAGCACGCGGGTGCGGAACATTTCCAGCGTGGCCATCAGCAAGAACAGGCCTATCACCAGAATGGTCAACATCGTCAACGTTGTGACGTTGCGACTGACCAAGGCCCGATCGTAGACCTGCAGCATATAAATAGCTGGCGTCAACATCATGACGTTGATGACGCCGCTGAACCCTGCCAGCGAGTAAAAACTACGGCGAAGTCGAAAAAGCGCGTCAGCCAGTTCTGATCGAGTGCTCGATTGTTTGTGCATTTTGGGTGACCCCTCTTCAAAAAGCCGTTTGCCCTTGCGGCGCAACAACTAACAAATGCAGTTCCGCAGGCAGCTGGTTGATACGCAGGTTGGTCGCTCTAGGGGCGCATCACCTGCAAATCACTGCGTCGCTCTCATGGCTAGCAGCGTAGGTGTCGTCGAAACAATCTGAAATAACATTTCGCTCTAATGTCGCAATGAACTTTCTATAAGTCCTATAAAAACAGCTAGTTGAAAGGTCTGCTACCAATCGTCTGTTTTGTGTGTCGTAAAATTGACAATTTTTTACTCTGCAACTTTAGTCTCACTCAATTGAGGGAGCCGCCCGCCTGAAGCCTGTCAACTTTTTGGCAACGCAAGACGTGGTGATTTTCCCGAGGGAGCGCACCATGTCGATGATTTCGTTCTGCGGAGTGAAGGGGCTATTCAAGAAATTCGCCGTTACTTCAAGTTTCCATGGCCCACCCAGGGCTAGGACTCGCTCTGCCTAATCGCTCAGCGAGCCATTCTTTCGCGAATTCCAGGCGCGCATCCCGGGGGGCCGTGTAACGGCTCTGCCATCCCGCGCCAGCGCTCGCCAAAAAAAAGAACCAACACACTCCGCAAGCCAGCACCGGACTGGGCGTGGGAGGATTCTTATCGTCCCGTGTCCTTTCCCCAAAGAGATCGAGGGCAATCAAAATGGCCAATTTCAACAAGTCGGACCTGGAATTCATCCTCAAACAAATCTTCATCGCAGAAGCGCATGCCGACGGCGCCAGCCTCAGTGATTTGCTACCCAACAGTCAGGTGCCATTCGGCCTGCGAACCGTCGATGGCAGCTACAACAACCTGGTCGCCGGGCAAAGCGAGTTTGGCGCTGCGGACAATTCCTTCCTGCGCCTGCTTGATGCCCAGTATCGAGCGGCCTATGCCGCGTCAGGGAATGTGACCGACCCGCAGCCACGGATTATCAGTAACCTGATCGTCGACCAGACCGCCAACAACCCGGCCGCAGTAGCGGCGAACGGCGGTGCAGACCCGGTGATCAGCCCCGGTCTGGATGGCGTGTTCGGCACGGCCGACGACAAGGAAGTGTTCTTCATCCCCAACGTGTCGCCGGACGTTGGTCTGACCGCCGGCTTCAACTCGTGGATGACCTTCTTTGGCCAGTTCTTCGACCACGGTCTCGACCTGGTCACCAAGAGCAGTACCGACTTCGTGTTTATTCCGCTGCAGCCGGACGATCCGTTGTACGTACTGGGCAGCCCGACCAACTTCATGGTGCTGCCACGTGCAGTGCATACCCCCGGCGCGGACGGAATACTCGGCACTGCCGATGATGGCCAGCCCAACACCACCTCGCCGTTCGTGGACCAAAGCCAGACTTACAGCTCGCACCCCTCGCATCAGGTGTTCCTGCGCGAGTATGTCCTCAACGCGGCAGGTGACCCTGTTGCAACGGGACGCTTGATTACCAACCGCGATCTCGGCGGCGATGGCAAGTTCGGCACGGCCGATGATGGCGACGGCGAAAATGGCGGCATGGCGACCTGGGCAGTGGTCAAGGCCCAGGCCCGTGACATTCTCGGTATCAACCTGACCGACGCCGATGTGCACAGCGTGCCGCTGCTGGCAACCGATGCGTATGGCAACTTCATCCGGGGGGCGAGCGGCATGCCGCAGGTGGTGATGCGCGTCAGTAACGGTGCTGACGGGATCGCCGGGACAGCTGATGACGTCACTCAACTGGTCGAAGGCAACCGGGATACTCCGATCAGCCTGGCCAACGCCGTGAGCGCCGGGCATGGCTTCCTCGACGACATCGCCCACAATGCCGCGCCGGTAGTCGTCGGCGGGGTTCTGCAGGCGGATGCTGACACTGATATCGGTAATGCGCAGCCGGTTGGCGCGGGCGGCAACAACCTGACCTACGACAACGAACTGCTCGACGCTCACTACATTGCCGGCGACGGCCGGGTGAACGAGAACATCGGCCTGACCACCGTGCACCATGTGTTCCACTCCGAGCACAACCGCCTGGTCCAGCAAACCAAGGACACCCTCCTTGCCGCCGGCGATCTGGCCTTCCTCAATGAGTGGCTGGTGGACGACGTGGCCGCGATACCGACTACACCCGCCGAAATCGCGGCGTTGGTGTGGGACGGCGAACGCCTGTTCCAGGCCGCCAAGTTCGGCACCGAGATGCAGTACCAGCACCTGGTGTTCGAGGAATTCGCGCGGACCGTTCAGCCGCAGATAGATGGATTCCTTGCCCCCAACGGGTATGACACTTCGATCAACCCGGCAATCCTCGCCGAGTTCGCCCACGTGGTGTACCGCTTCGGTCACTCGATGTTGACCGAGACCGTCGATCGCTTCGACCCCGAGTTCAATCCGCTCCTCACTGACCCGAACAACCCGGACTCGCAAATGGGTCTGATCGCGGCCTTCCTCAACCCGCTGGCGTTTGCCGGCAGCGGGGCGACGGCGGACGAAGCGGCAGGGGCGATCATTCGTGGTGTGACCCGTCAGCTCGGCAACGAGATCGACGAGTTCGTCACCGAAGCGTTGCGCAACAATCTGCTCGGCCTGCCGCTCGATTTGCCGGCCCTGAACATGGCGCGTGGTCGCGACACGGGCATCCCCACGTTGAATGAAGCGCGCCGTGAGATGTACGCATCGACCGGCGACAGCCAACTCAAGCCGTACATCAGTTGGGCTGACTTTGCCGACCACCTCAAGCACCCCGAGTCGTTGGTCAACTTCATCGCTGCCTTTGGCACGCATGACACGATTACGGCGGCGACCACACTGGCAGACAAACGCGCTGCAGCCTTGGCGCTGGTATTCGGCGGTGCGGGTTCACCGGCTGACCGCCTGGCCTTCCTCAACAGCACCGGTGACTATGCCAACGTAACGCTGGCCGGCAAGGATGGGCTGATGGGGACTGCCGACGACGTGACGGGTGTGACGATCACGGGTCTCGACGACATCGACTTCTGGGTCGGTGGCCTCGCCGAAAAGAAAATGCCGTTCGGCGGCATGCTCGGCTCGACGTTCAACTTCGTGTTTGAAACCCAGTTGGAGGCGTTGCAGAACGGCGACCGCTTCTACTACCTGTCGCGTACCGCGGGCCTGCACTTCGGCACCGAGTTGGAGAACAACTCCTTTGCCAAGCTGATCATGCTCAACACCGATGTCACCCACCTGTCGAACACCGTGTTCCTGACGCCAACGTTCAGCCTCGAAGTGAATCAGGCCAATCAATTCACTAACCTTGGCGTGGACGGCAAAGCCGATCCAACAGGCGGCATCATGATCAACGGCGTGGAAATCGTGCCGCTGGTGATCCGCGACAACCCCGACACCCCTGGTCTGGACAGTAATTATCTGCAGTACACCGGTGAAGACCATGTCGTCCTGGGCGGTACCGCCGGTAATGACATCATCATCTCCGGTGACGGCGATGACACTGTTTATGGCGACGCAGGCAACGACCGCCTCGAAGGTGGCGCCGGCAACGATGCGGTGCTTGGCGGCGCGGGCGATGACATCATCACCGACTCGTTCGGCGACAACCGTCTGGAAGGTAATGCCGGTAACGACGTGATCGTGGCCGGTAGCATGCTGGCTGCAGGCAACCTGATCCTGGGTGGCGATGGGCAGGACTTTATCGTTACCACCGAAGACATCACCACGACCTTCGGCGGTCAGGGTGACGACTTCATCCTCGGTGCCAAGACCAACCTGCCGCCTACCGGCAACGAAGGGGATGACTGGATCGAGAAGGGCACCCAGGACGGTGCGCCTGGCGATAACTTCGCGCCGTTGCTCACTGACGATGTGGTCGGCAACGACATCTTTGTCGGTGGCGGTGGCTTCGACGAAATGATCGGCGAGGGTGGCGATGACATCTTTGTCGGCAGCGATGCCCAGGACAAGATGGACGGCATGTCCGGTTTCGACTGGGTGACCTACAAAAATGACAGGGTCGGCGTGACCGTTGACCTGTCCTTGGCCGCGCTGGCACAACCACACGGCAACGCGCCAAACCAGAACGCCGGGGTGTTCAATCCGGTCGGCGCCTCGCCGGCCTCGATTCTTGACCGTTTTGCCGAGGTCGAAGGCTTGTCCGGTTCGAAATACGGCGATGTGCTCAAAGGCGATGATGTTGATGCGGTCACTCTCATCAACCACGGTGGTGCCACGGGCGGTGCGCTGACCAATGTGGCGTTGATCCACGGACTGGAGCAGTTCCTGGCCGATGCCGGTTTGCCGACCACCGGCTTTGCCACTGGCAACATCATCCTCGGTGGCAATGGCAGTGACCTGATCGAGGGGCGCGGTGGCGATGATCTGATCGATGGCGACAAATGGATCAACGTCAGAATTGCGGTGTATGCCGCCGACGACGTCAACCATACCGGTCCCGAGATCGCCTCCTTCGACAGCATGGTCGATATGATTCCGCTCATGCTGGACCGCACCTATAACCCGGGTCAGCTCAAGGCCGTGCGGGAAATCATGCCCGGTACCTCGACGGGCGGGGCGGCCTTTGACACCGCCATTTACTCCGGGCTTCAGTCCGAGTATGTGGTGACTCAGAACACCCGCGGCACGGCCGATCTGGCGGACGATGTCTGGACGGTGACGGATACCGTAGTGGCTCGCGACGGCACCGATACCCTGCTGCATATCGAACGCCTGCAGTTCGCCGATAGCCAGCGAGTGCTGGTGACGGGGCTGAACGCACAACCGGTGGGCAGGCCGACCGTCACGGACGGAAACGGCGGCGCGATAACAGTGGGCGACACACTGACGGTGAGCATGGCCGGTGTACGCGATGCCAACAACATCGCGGTGGGTAATCTGCAGGGTACTGTCAACAACACCTCGGTGTCCTACTATTGGCAGTTCGAAGCCAATCCAGGCACCGGCGTATTCGAGGACATCATCCTGTTGCCGGCCGGCGACCTGGCGTTCCAAAGTGCCGACGGCACCTCGTTCAAGGTCTCACCGGACCTTGCCGGGCTGTCACTGCGGGTCAAGGCGATCTACCAGGATGGTCATGGCACGACTGAAATAGTGTTCTCGCAGCCGACGGCCGTGGTGGTTCCCGGCGCGCCGGTTGTGCCGACGGCGCCGACACCTGTAGTCGATGCCACTGCGGGTGGCGAAGGCCTTCACATGGTCCGCTCCGACCTCAACTTCATTCTTGATCAAATCAAGATTGCCGAGGCCGACGCGGCCGGTCAGGACATCCTCTCGCTGATCCCGAATATCCGCGCGCCATTGGGCCTGCGTGCGGTCGATGGTTCGAACAACAACCTGATGAACCTCAACGGCATTAACAACACCGAGTTTGGTGCCGCCGATAACACCTTTCCGCGCTTGACCGATCCGGTCTTCAATCCGGCGGAAGGTGCACCTGCCGGGTTCTTTGGCCCCGGCTCGCCGGCCATCCCGGGATCGTCGTACCAGCAGAACAGCGGCAATGTGTTTGACTCGCAGCCGCGCACCATCAGTAATCTGATCGTCGACCAGACGTCGAACAACCCGGCGGCCTACGCCACGGCTTACGACCCGGGTGCGGACGGTGTGCTCAACTTCGGCACGGTGGGTAACGACGACGTGCTCAAGGATGGCGTACGGATAGTCGCCAGCCCCGGCATGGATGGTCAGTTCGGTACTGCCGACGACCACGATGTGTACCTGTTCGAGAACACCACAGCGGATGCGGGGTTGTCCGCGCCGTTCAACGCCTGGATGACCTTCTTCGGGCAGTTCTTCGATCACGGTCTGGACCTGGTTACCAAAGGCGGTTCGGGCACCGTCTACATCCCTCTGCAACCGGATGATCCGCTGTATGTGCCTGGTGGCCACACTAACTTCATGGTGCTGACCCGCGCGACCAACCTGCCAGGGGCGGATGGCGTTCTCGGCACGGCCGACGATATCCATGAGCACACCAACACCACCTCGCCGTTCGTGGACCAAAACCAGACCTACAGCTCGCACCCCTCGCATCAGGTGTTCCTGCGCGGTTATGAGCTGACAGACAACGGCCCCATCGCGACCGGCAGGCTGATCACTAACCGTGACCTGGGGGCGGATGGCAAGTATGGTACCTCGGACGACACCGAAATCGGTGGTATGGCGACCTGGAAAGTGGTCAAGGCGCAGGCCAACGACATTCTGGGTATCCACCTTACCGATGCCGACGTCGATAACGCGCCGTTGTTGGCGACTGACGCCTATGGCAATTTCATCAAGGGGCCGAACGGCTTCCCGATGGTCGTGATGAAGGGTGCTGACGGTCTTGGTGGCACGGCTGATGACGTCCTTGTCGAAGGCAATCCGCTTTCCCCCATTAGCCTGACCAATGCTGTGCGCACCGGTCACCAGTTCCTCGTCGACATTAACAACAATGCAGCGCCGGTGTTCAGCGGTGGCGTGCTCGTGCCTGACGCGGATACCGACATTGGCAACGCAGTGCCGTTCAATCCGCAGACCGGGGCCAACCTGGCCTACGACAACGAACTGTTGGATGCGCACTACATCGCTGGCGACGGCCGGGTCAACGAGAACATCGGCCTGACCACGGTGCATGCGATCTTCCACTCCGAGCACAATCGGCTGGTCGCGCAGACCAAGGACACCGTGCTCGATTCGGGTGACGTGGCCTTCCTCAATGAGTGGCTGCTCAATCCGGTGAACGCGTTGCCAGCCAACCAGGCTGAGATCGATGCGCTGGTGTGGAATGGCGAGCGCTTGTTCCAGGCTGCCAAGTTCGGCACCGAGATGCAGTATCAGCATCTGGTGTTTGAGGAGTTTGCGCGGACCATCCAGCCAAGGGTCGACCTGTTTTTTGCACCGACCCAGGTCTATGACGTTGACCTCGATGCCTCGATCGTCGCCGAGTTCGCCCACACCGTGTACCGGTTTGGCCACTCGATGCTGACCGAGACCGTCGATCGCTTCGACGTTAATTTCAACGTGGTGGGCGATCCGAACAGCGCTGATCCGAATCAGCAAATCGGCTTGATCGCGGCGTTCCTCAACCCGTTGGAGTACGCCGCCAGTGGTGTGACGCCAGAGGATGCGACCAGTGCGATCATTCGTGGGGTGACTCGCCAGGCCGGTAACGAAATCGATGAGTTCGTCACCGAGGCGCTGCGCAATAACCTGCTCGGTCTGCCGCTCGACCTGCCGGCGCTCAACCTCGCCCGTGGCCGCGACGTAGGGATTCCCTCGCTCAATGCGATCCGCCGCGACATCTTCAGCCAAACCGGTGATACCCAACTCAAGCCGTACAGCAGCTGGGTCGACCTGGTGCAGCACCTCAAACATCCGGAGTCATTGATCAACTTCATCGCGGCCTATGGCACGCATGAGACGATCATGGCGGCGGACACGCTGGCAGAAAAACGCGCTGCAGCTATGGCGCTGGTATTTGGTGGTGCTGATGCGCCGTCTGACCGCTTGGCCTTCCTCAACGGCAGCGGTGACTGGGCCAACGTGACGCTGGCCGGCAAGGATGGGGTGCTGGGGACTGCCGACGATCTGAGGGGAGTGACCATCACGGGCGTCGATGCCATCGACCTCTGGATCGGCGGCCTGGCCGAAGAGAAAACTCCGTTCGGCGGCATGCTCGGCACGACCTTCAACTTCGTGTTCGAGAACCAGCTGGAAAAACTGCAGGACGGTGACCGCTTCTACTACCTGGAGCGTACCGCTGGCCTGTCGATGAACGCCGAACTGGAAAGCAACTCGTTCGCCAAGCTGATCATGGCTAACACCTCGGTCACGCACTTGCCGGGCCTGGTGTTCTCGGACCCTGCGTTCTATCTGGAAAGGGACCAGAGCAAGCAGTACAACGATGGCCTGGGCAACGCCGATCCGCTTAGCGACAACAACCAGCAGGTGGTGTTCCGCGACAACCCGCTGACGGCGGGGCCGGACGCCAACTACATCCGGTACTCGGGTGACGAGCACATCGTGCTGGGCGGTACCAACGGCGCAGACATCCTCGTTTCGGGTGGTGGCGATGACACTGTCTGGGGTGATGCCGGCAACGATCGCATCGAAGGCGGTAACGGCAACGACCAACTGCGCGGTGGCGCCGGCGACGACATCATCACCGACCTCGGTGGCGACGATAACATCCAGGGGGGCGACGGCAACGACGTGCTGCACGGAGGCAACGGCATCAACCTGATCATTGGCGGGTTCGGCAATGACTTCATCGTGACCGGTGAGGACGCTTCCGAGGCCATTGGTGGCCAGGGCAACGACTTCATCCTGGGCAGCAAAGCCAACGAACAGGACATGGGTAACGAAGGCGACGACTGGATCGAGAAGGGCACTTCGGACGGTGCACCTGGCGACAACTTCGACCCGGCTGGCAATGACCCGGTGATCGGCAACGATGTATTCATCGGCGGTAACGAGAACGATAAGTTCAATGCCGAAGGCGGCGACGACATCATGGTCGGCAGTCTTGGCATGGGTGACCGCTATATCGGCGGCTCCGGCTATGACTGGGCAACCTTCAAGGACCTCGCCCAGGGCGTGACCATCGATTACAGCGACCGCTTTTTCGATGTTCCACCGGTGCCGGGTTCGGGTGCTTCGGCGCTGGTGCGTTTCGACATCGTGGAAGGTCTGTCGGGTTCATCGCACGGTGACTTCCTGCGTGGTGATAACGAAGATGCAACTTCGCTGCCTACCGCGGGTGCAACCGGCAGCGTGCTGACCAACATCAGCCTGATCAACGGCCTGTCCGATCTGCTGGCAGCCGGAGCGACGTTCTACGACGGCGGCAACATCATCCTCGGCGGTAGTGGTAGCGACCTGATCGAAGGTCGCGGTGGTGACGACATCATCGATGGTGACAAGTGGCTGAACGTACGCATCAGCGTACGGGCGAACGCTGATGGCACTGGCCCGGAAATCGCCACGTTCAACAGCATGGAGCCGATGGTGCAGCTGATGCTGAACGGTACTTACAACCCAGGTCAGTTGGTCATCGTGCGGGAGATTCTGACCGGCGATAACAGCTTCGACACTGCGTTGTTCTCCGGTAATTTGGGGGAATACGGTATCGAGATCGATGGCGACACTGTCATTGTGACCGACTCGGTGGCGGGGCGTGATGGTGTCGATCGCTTGACGGGTATCGAGCGTCTGCAGTTCGCTGACGTGTCGCAATCGTCCGGAGTGGGCACCGCCCAAAACAGCGACCCATTGGGTCATCTGGCAATCATCGATGCTGCCACCGGTGTGCGTGATGAAACGCCTGTCGCCGGCCAGTTGCTGCGCGTCAGTGATCGGGGGGTACACGACGCGGACAACCAGAGTGTGGCCAACCCGACCGGCGCTGTGACCGGTGGGGTGGCTTACTACTGGCAGGTCGAAAACATTCCCGGTACGGGTGTTTATGAAGACATCACCTTTGTCGCCGCTGGCGAGGTATCGCGGGCGATCGGCGCCACCTACCGGGTGGCGGACGATGTGGCGGGCCTGAACATCCGCGTCCGGGCGGTGTACCAGGATGCCAAGGGCACGCTGGAGATCGTCGACTCGTCCGGGAACAGTACTCCGACCGAAGGGCCGACCGTTATCGGGCTTGCCGTGCAGAACCAGGTGTTGACCGCTGACCCGTCGAGCATCATCGACCTCGATGGCCTGAGCAATCCGCAGTTCACCTACCAGTGGCAGGCGAACGACGGGCTTGGCTTCGTCAACATCGCCGGCGCTACCGGTAGCACGTTCGCGCTTGGCCAGACTCAGGTCGGCCAGGAAGTGCGCGTGGTGATGGGTTACGTGGATGACTTCGGTGTGGCCGAAAGCGTTTCGTCCAACATCCTGGGGCCGGTGGACAACGTCAACGATGCACCGACTGCAGGGCCGACTGTAACCGGGCTTGCAGTGCAGAACCAGGTGTTGACCGCTAACCCGGCGAGCATCATCGACATTGATGGCCTCAGCAATCCGCAGTTCACCTACCAATGGCAGGCGAACAACGGGCCTGGCTTCGTCAACATCGCCGGCGCTACCGGTAGCACGTTCGCGCTTGGCCAGGCTCAGGTCGGCCAGGCAGTGCGCGTGGTGGTCGGTTACGTGGATGACTTCGGTGCGGCCGAAAGCGCTTCGTCCAACATCCTGGGGCCGGTGGCCAACGTCAACGATGCACCGACAGGCGTGTTGCTGATCAGCGATACGACACCGGATCAAGGGCAGGTGCTGACCGCGCTGACGGGTGGGATTGCCGATCCGGATGGGCTGGGCACCTTCAGCTTCCAGTGGCAGCAAGGTGTCGGCGCGTCCTTCACTAACATCAACGGCGCGACGGCTGCGACCTTCACCCCTGGTGCGGCGCAGGTCAATCTGCAACTGCGAGTGATCGTGCGCTACACCGATGGCTTCGGCACGCTGGAGTCGGTGACCTCGGCGGCGACGGCGGCGGTTGTGGTACAGGGCGTGGTACTGCAGGGCAATGCTTTGGCGAACACCCTCACCGGCACCGCGGGTAACGATGTGCTGCTTGGCCTGGGCGGGAACGATACGCTGAATGGCCTCGCCGGTATCGACCAGTTGTTTGGTGGCACTGGCAACGACATCCTCAACGGCGGAGACGACAACGACGTCCTCAATGGCGAGGACGGCAACGACGTCCTCAACGGTGGGCTCGGCGCGGATGCCATGAACGGCGGTGCTGGCAACGACACGTTTGTGGTCGACAACGTCGGTGACGTTGTCACCGAGGCGCTGGGTGGTGGTACCGATCTGGTGCAAACCAGTCTGACGAACTACCTGCTCGGTGCCAACGTCGAGAACCTGACCTATACGGGCGCCGGTAACTTCACCGGTACCGGTAACGCGCTAGCCAACACCATCACCGGTGGGGTGGGTAACGACTTCCTCAATGGCGGTGCAGGTGCTGACCGGTTGGTGGGGGGAGCCGGCAACGATACCTACGTCGTCGATGCAGCCTTGGACGTGGTGGTCGAGGTGGCGGGTGGCGGTGTGGACACCGTGCAGACTTCGCTGGCCAGCTACACGCTGGGCGCTGATGTCGAGAATCTGACCTACACCGGAGTCGGCAACTTCGTCGGCAACGGTAACGGGTTGAATAACGTCATCACCGGCGGGGTGGGTAATGACACCCTCAATGGTGGCGGCGGCAACGACATCCTCACCGGCAACGGCGGCAACGACACACTGAATGGCGACGCCGGTAACGACCAACTGTTCGGTGGCATTGGCACGGATACCCTGAACGGCGGCACTGGCGATGACAGCCTCGATGGCGGTGATGGGGCGGATGTCTTGAATGGTGGAACAGGCAACGACACGCTGCTCGGTGGTGACGGTAACGACACATTGTTGGGTGGTACCGGCAATGACTTTATCGATGGCGGTACTGGCAACAATACGGTCACCGGCGGTGCCGGCAACGACGTGATGGTTGCCAGCAGTGGCAACGATATCTTCATGTTCGCATCGGGCTTCGGGGCCGATCAGATCATCGGCTTCGATGCCAACGCGGTGGGCGGCCAGGACCTGCTCGATATTTCCGCGTTCGGTGTCACTGCTGCGACCTTTGCCGGCAGCGTCATCATCACCGATGTCGGTGCGGATACCTTGATCAGCTCCGCAGGAATAGCTGACTCCATCCGCCTGGTCGGTGTGGCCGATGCAACAACCGTCACTGCCGCAGACTTCATTCTCGCCACTTGAGGTCCTGATCAGTACTGTCGCAGACGCGTGAAAAGCGGAGGGGAGGGCATGGATGCCCTCCCTTTTTCTTTTTAATAAAACTGGCCGTTTTTTACTTCGATTGCCTGCATCGCACTCAGCCATAGTCGGGTAGAACAAGGAAAATTGATATTCCCGGGCTGAAAAGTGTGATTAGCGCACGCTAACTTTTCTACAGCCTTGGCTACACTTCGTGTCCCGTTGGAAACCAGCGGGAACTTACGTGAAGGCGCAATACGTTGTTATTAGTTCACGAAAACACGATGAGCTGACCTGTTGGGCAGACTCACGTATTTTCGTGCATCTTGGGGAAGGAGTAAGGCGTGTATGAGTAGAGAAGGCGTGGCATTCCTGCCGATGCAAACCGCGCGGCGCGCGCTGGACTGGCCAACCCTGGGTGTGGCGGTGTTGCTCCTGCTGCTGTTTTATTGGGGGCTGGGGAGTTTGCCGTTCATGAGCGTCAATGAAGCCCGGCGCGCCGTTACGACACGGGAAATGCACGAGGCTGGCCAATGGCTGTTGCCGTACATGAACGGCGAGCTGTACCTGTCCAAACCGCCGCTGTTCTATTGGCTGGCCCTGGTCAGCACGTCACTGTTGGGCAGCCTCTCCGAATGGAGCGTGCGCCTGCCTTCGGCGCTGTTTGCGACGCTGTGTTGTCTGACCTTGTATCGCCAGGCGAGTGCATTCGCCGGGCGACAAGTGGCGCTGCTGGCTGTGGTGTTCCTGGCGGCGAATGCCGGGTTCAGCCTGTTTGCCCGCCGGGCAGAAATCGAAATGCCTTTGACCAGCCTGTGTCTGCTGGCGCTGTTTTGTGCAGGGCGCTTTCTGTTCGCGCAAGGCGGTCGCAGCTGGGTCTGGCTCAGTTATGGGCTGCTCGGCTGTGCCTTGCTGACCAAGGGGCCGGTCTGTCTGTTGTGGGTGACCGCACCGATACTGGTCTATGCGTTGATCAGCCGCGATCGTCTGGCCCGAGCTTTTCTGTGTGACGGCTGGGGCTGGATACTTGCGGTGCTGGTCGGGATTTCCTGGTATCTGGCGGTGTCGATGCAGGAGGGCTGGGGCGTCTGGTCGGCCATCCTCAACGAAGACATCGTCAAGAAAATCAATGGCCAGGGGGCAGAAGCCTGGTATGCCTATCTGTTGTATCTGGCTGGGGATTTCTTTCCCTTCTGGCTGATATTGCTGGTACGGCCGCGGCAACTCTGGCACGCCATCCGCCTGAGCCCGCAGCTGACCCTGTTGCTGTGCTGCATTCTGGTGCCGCTGCTGCTGTTCTCGCTGTTCACCGAAAAGCACGCCAAGTACCTGTTGCCTATCTACCCGGCCATCGCCCTGCTGTTGGCCTGGCACTGGAGCCAACTGCTGACCCAGGCCCGGCACCCTTGGCAGCGCTGGAGTCTGCGCATTGTTCCGGCCGTGGTACTGGCGGGATACACGCTGTTCTACTTGGGTCTTGAAGGGCGGGTGTTCGCCCATCGGATCGACGGATTTGCGCAGATAAAGGCCGCCACCGACGCGTACCCAAACTTCCCGACCTATAGCTTGGGAGCTGCGGACATTCGCCTGGTCTATTACATGGGGCGGCCCGTCAGTTCGATCACCGAGTCGCAGGCCGGCAGCGTAGCCGATACGCCGGGCCTGCTGTTTGTCCAGGAACCGCTTCCAGCGGCATTGCAAGCCCTGGCGCCTTGCACACTGACGCGGATCGAGTCGTACCTGAAACCCAAGCGTTCGGCCCTGCTGCTCGGGCTGGGCTCTTTGTGCGCCAATCAGGGCCAGATCAAGCCTTGAAACTGCGACATTGAAGCTCTGCATGACTGGATGTCGGCCCGGCGTGATCTTGTGCCCAACGGATCGGCAACCGCATATCGCTGTTCGCATAATTCACGGAATTTTCACAAAAGCCAACGCGGCCTTACTCAACCGGCTATTCTGGTTTTGCACCCTAAACATGACATGGAGAGTCCGATGGAAAAGCGAAAGCCTATACGCGGCACCGACGCGATCAGAATCAACATACAAGACAGCACAGAACTCAAGTATTGGGCTGAAAAATTTGGGGCTTCCAAGGATGAGATCAGATCAGCTGTCAAAGAGGCCGGTGATTCGCTAACCGCAGTCAAGCGACATATCAAACACATGCAACACGCTTAAGCAGACAGGCCCTGCACATTGCGGGGCTTGTCGTTTCTGTCCCCCGCCTGTCCATGAATGCTTCCCACTGACTCTTAACTGCTGAATAAGTTGATAAGACTCCAGGCTGTTCCTATCGTAAAAATGAAAAGAATGAGTACCAGCGTGAGGATTAGCGGCTCGATGCGCATGAAAGTGACTCCTCGGAAGGGCTGGCATTGCTCGCCTGATCTGCGGCGCAGGTGTTTTTCAAGGCAACTAGTGAACACACAGCATTCTCTGTGCCAAAAAAATTAACAGCCTATAATCCCCCGCCGACGGGGCAGCCTGATTCTGTGGTCAGTTCTCCATCGAAAAAGTTGAAACTGGATGCGGGTAATACAGCCCATTTATGGGGAATTTCTCTCAACGTGGGTATGGCAATACCACAGGTGCTTGCGCCTTTCGCTACCTGCTGATATCGACCTGACGCGGACACTGAAAAAGGAACGGCGGTTGAACGAACAGACATTGTCCCAGCGCCTGGAGCGCGTGGCGGCGCATGTGCCAGCAGATGCGCGCCTGGCCGATATCGGCTCGGATCACGGCTACCTGCCGGTGGCGTTGATGCGCCGTGGCGCGATCGCGGCGGCGGTGGCCGGCGAGGTGGCATTGACGCCGTTCCACTCGGCCGAACGCACCGTGCGCGAGAACGACCTGGACCAGCGGATCACCGTGCGCCTGGCCAATGGTCTGGCGGCGATCGAGCCGGGAGACGGGATCACGGCGATCAGCATCTGCGGCATGGGCGGTGAGACGATCCGCGACATCCTCGACAGCGGCAAGGCACGCCTGAGCGGCCAGGAGCGCCTGATTCTGCAGCCCAACGGCGGCGAGCAGCCACTGCGCCAATGGCTGATGGAAAATGGCTACCGCATCCTCTGCGAGGAACTGTTGCGGGAAAATCGCTTCGACTATGAAATCATCGTCGCCGAGCGCGCCGGGCCGGTGACGTACACCGCCGAGGAGCTGTACTTCGGCCCGCTGCAGATGCAGGCACGCAGCCCGGCGTTCCTGATCAAGTGGCGGCGCATACTGCGCGAGAAGCAGAAGACCCTGACCCACTTTGCCCGTGCGCGGCAGGCCGTGCCCGAGGAGAAGGTGCAAGACATCGCCCGACAGGCCCGGTGGATCACCGAACTTCTGGCTTGAGCACGGTCCAGGGTTTGTACGAAAAAATCGCCCCTGGTTTGTGTCTTCATACGCCGTAACAAGCGGCTATAACAATGAGTGCGAGAAAGCAGACCAACTGCACGCAAAAGAAGGTAAACCGAACCGCCACGAACGTATCGGTTTGCACATGGGATACGTGAACCAGAGACTGACACACGCGAGCGATCAGGACGATTATCGACAAGTAGCTCACTGCAGGGCCGTCGACACCAAGGGCTGAAATCACCAACACGATGACGCCAAAAACAGGCAGGTTTTCCACACAGTTCGCGTGTGCTCTTGTCCCGCGCCGATACCAATCCTCGCCTTCGAGCTGATCGCTTCGGAAAGAAGCAATCGGAACATTCGAGAACAGGATTCTGACCCAGCGATACACCCCGACGGTTGCCATCAACAGCAGCAAAGTCCAGGTCGCAAATCCAAGCAGCATCCACATCGGAATCGTCATGGCTGCCTTCCTCAATCAATCATTTTCAGCACGTCATCGCACCGTAGCGCGACCGACGCGCGGTCGGTCGCCCCCTGTCGATCAATTGCTCATGATGGGTGCCAGTGCGGTCTGAATCCTGGACAGCTGTGCAGGAGTTGTCATGCGCGTCAGCAGCCGGCCAAAGTGTGGATGCTGCACGCCCGAGTTAATGTATTGCCAGCGGTAGGCGCTCAGCACGGAGGCTTTGATTTGCGCTGTCTCATCGACACTGAACGATCGTGAAACATTTCGAATGAAGTAGTCGGCATCGGATGCCGATTGTGCCTGCAGGATTGCGTCGACGGCCGCCACCAGCGCAATCAGATCGTTCACTGCCTGGTCGCGCTCGGTTAGCGAGAGTTTCGCGTGCTCCGCCTCCCACTCGAGTTCATCGAGTACGACGTGCCGGCTTTCATCCTTCCAGTGAAATTTGAAGACATCCTTGAAGAGTGGGCACAACTCCTCGTGCGGGGCGATGCTTTGCACGTAGTGCGTCTGAACAAACAGCTCGATATGACAGGTCAGCGCCAGAACCGACCAGGTGCTGGCCGCCAGTACCGCGCGCGCCACATCGTTTGGATCAGCAACTTGACGATATCCCGCTGGCAATTGCGTACCCATCATCGTCTCAATGCGCCGGAACAGCTCCTGATGCTTGATCTCGTCGTTGGAAAAGCGCACCAGCGCTTCGAGTGCGAGCTGATCGTCAAATACGTGGGCCCGACCTTGATCGAGCATTTTGGCACTGATAAAACGCTCGACCAGGCCAAAGATATACGCATAGGTTCGACCCTGAATCTGGCTGAGCAGGCGCGCCTCGTCCGCGGCGAGAAAGGTCAGGCGGTCGATCCGCGATAGTCCATCGGGCAAGAATTTGCGCGAGAAGTCGAAGCTGCGGTCCTGTAGCAAATCGCGATCGATCTGCCATTCCGCTTTCTTCGATGATCTGACAAGTTGAGCATAACGGGCGGCGTTGCCCGAATCTGAGCTGGGTAGGGTCGCTGCGGTGTTCATATTGATCTCCGGCTTCCGTGGTCGAGTTGGAGTGGGCCAATTACGGTTAACGCGGGAGTCAATGACCAGTGGTGAAGCATCTGGGGATCGCCTCGATCACAGTGTCCGCGTTGGTGCTAATCTGGGCCTCGCAGTTCAGGCGGTGAATGACCAGTGCCCCTGATTACATGCTCCGGACTCCGGAAAGGAGGGCTGGCAATTGCTGGATGCGCTATCTGATGTATTGCGTGTGATTCGGCTGTCTGGAGGGGTCTTCCTCGAGGCGGAGTTCACTGCGCCCTGGTGCATCAGTGGAAGAATCTCAGCGGACGATTGCAAACCGTTCCTGGCGGCACCTCGACATATCATTGCGTCGCATTTTGTCGCGGCGGGGCACATGCAATTGCGAATCGACGATGGCGCCACCCTCGACGTACGGGCAGGCGAACTCATTCTGCTTCCTCGCAATGACGTTCACACTTTTGGCAGTGATCTAAGCATTGCGCCCATGTCGGCGCGCGAGGTTATTCAGCCGCCGGAAGTCGGCGGCATTTCACGAATCAAGTACGGCGGGGACGGCGAGGCCACACAGTTATTGTGCGGATTCCTCGGCTCTGAAACTCCGTTCAGTCCGTTGCTTTCGTCGCTGCCATCCTTATTGAAGTTAGACGTGCGCGCGACGGCTTCGGGGGCCTGGATTGAAAGCTCATTCCGTTTCGCTGTCAGTGAGATCGCGGCGGGGCGCGTCGGCTCGACAACGGTCATCGCCAAGTTATCCGAATTGCTGTTCGTCGAAGCCGTCAGCCAGTATGTCGCGAACCTCCCCGCTGAACGGCGCGGGTGGCTGGCGGGTTTGCGGGATCCGCATATCGGGCGCGCACTGGCGCTGCTCCATGCCCGTCCAACCGAAGGCTGGACGGCAGAAGCCCTGGCGCTTGAAGTGGGCATGTCGCGCTCGGTATTCGCGGAGCGATTCACGGCATTGGTCGGACAGCCACCGATGCAATACCTCACGCTCTGGCGTATGCACGTGGCGGCTCAACACCTGCGCGAAGGTCGCGGTAATGTGGCGCAAATCGGCTTTGCAGTTGGCTACGAATCCGAAGCTGCATTCAGTCGCGCATTCAAACGCCAGTTCGGCACATCACCCGGCACCTGGCGCAGACAATCAGCATGAGAAGGCCCGGTGCCCGCGTACTGAAAGTAGGAGGTGCCAGGCTTTCATGCTGATCTTCCTTGATGGGTCGTTGAAAAATGAAGCGTGAGAAACCACAGAACCAAGGCAGTAGCGCTGATCAAGGCGCCCAGCAGGCTTACTGCTATCCAGCCCCAAAGCGCATAAACCTGGGTCGCGGCTGCCGCCCCCAGCGCACTACCGACCGAGTAGAAGCACATGTATGCGCCGACCATGCGACTTTGGGCGTCGGGTCGTGCAGCAAAAATGAGGCTCTGGTTGGTGACGTGTACTGCTTGCACCGCGAAGTCGAGCAAGACCACTCCGCAGACCAGCGCGATCAAGGACGTCTCGGCAAAAGTGATGGGCAACCAGGAAAGCGTCAGGAGCCCCAGCGAAATGCCGGTAACTCGTTGTCCCAGGCCTTGATCGGCCCAGCGACCGGCTCTTCTGGCAGCAAGGGCACCGGCGACGCCGGCCAATCCAAACATGCCGATGGCCGTGTGTGAAAGCGACAGTGGCGGGGCGCTCAACGGCAGCACCATGGATGTCCACAGCACGGAAAAAGCGGCAAAGATCAGTAAGGCCAGAAGGCCCCTGGCGCGTAAAGTGCGTTCGCTGATGAAGAGTTTGAAGACCGACTTTATGAGCGCCAGGTAGGAGTCTTGGTGCCTTGGCGGCGCTGTGACAGGAACCACTTTCCACAGCACCGCCGCGATGGTCAGCATCAATCCTGAGGACACGAAGTAAACGGCGCGCCAGCCCGCGATGTCCGCAATCAGGCCAGAGGTAAACCGCGCCAGAAGAATGCCCAGGACAATTCCACTGGTGACGGTTCCCACTGTCTGCCCCCGTTGTGATGGCGTTGCCAACACGGCGGTGTATGCCACAAGTACTTGAACAACCACTGCCAGTAAGCCCATCACGATCATGGCACCCAACAGGGCCAGCCATTGCTGTGCTGCGCCGACCGCCGCGAGTGCAACCGCAGACAGCACTACCTGAGTCAAAATCAGCCGTTTACGGTTTACCAAATCGCCCAGTGGGACGATGAACAGCAACCCCAGCGCGTAACCAACCTGAGTAGCAGTCACGACAATTCCAATCATTGATGAGGCCACGCCCAGGCTCTGAGCCATTGAATCGAGTAACGGTTGCGCGAAGTAAACGTTGGCTACTGCAAGTGCGCAGGTGACAGAAAACAATAACGTGAGCGACGGGGAAAGCCCCGGAGGCCGGTCGGTCCTGCTGCTTTCCCCGGTATCCGAATGCAGCAATTCCGAAGGCTGCCTGGAGAACCGTTTGGTGGCTGAGTCGGCATCTGCTGTCATGTACACCTCCATGGCGTTAAACTGGTTTCAATTAAGGACTAGATTCAATTGTTGCCTAATCAGGTTTTAAATTGCAACCACATTGCGCCAGGCTGGTGGGCATACTTGGCAAATCCACATTCCGGAAGGTCAAAAAAGATGGTCGAAGATGCTTCACCGCAACGCAGCGAATGCCCGGTAGCAAGGACACTGGAGGCAATTGGGGATCGATGGTCGCTCATGATCATCCGCGACGCTTTTGATGACATTCGCCGATTCAGCGAATTTCAAAAGAGCTTGGGCGTGGCCAAAAATATTCTGGCATCGCGGCTGAAAACGTTGGTCGAGGTCGGGGTATTCGACGTTCGACCGGCGTCAGATGGAAGCGCCTACAAGGAGTACGTCCTTACGGACAAAGGACGGGAGATCTTTCCGGTTGTGGTCAGCATGAGGCAGTGGGGCGAACGTTTTCTGTTCGAGCCGCAGGAGACGCGTTCTATGCTGATAGACAACGAGTCCGGCCAGCCCCTGATGCCGATTGATGTTCGCTCATCAAGCGGTCAAAAACTTGGACCGTCTGACTGCCACAGAGTGAGACTTGTTGACGGCGAGTCGTGAGTCGACAGGGTGGGGTGGTAAAAAATCAGACGGGTTGCGGTGGCCTGCGAATTCCACGCCATCCGCAATGACAGTTGCAGCGGGAACTTCAGGGTACTGGCCAGGTCAACAGGGGCCCTGTATCGGCGATGCCGAGCAGCGCTGGTGGCCTGTTTTACGGCAGAGCCGTCCGAGATCATCCGAGTCCGCCCCCTGATGCCAACCAAGAGTTTTCTGCCGGGTCTCCTCCTGGCGTTCTGCGCCGTCGCGTCGCTTTGCTCGGTTGCTGCCGAGCGAAGAGCGCCCTCGCAAAGTAACAGCGCATCAACCACGCTAATCGAAACTGCCTCGCGGCAGTACGAAAATGGCCAGTTGGACCAAGCCGCTGCCACGCTGGAGCGTGCCCTGCATATCCAGCCGAACAATCCCGCGACGCTGCATTACCTTGGTGTGTTGCGTCTTCAGCAGGGGCAGTACCAGCAGGCAGAAACGTTGGCGGCGCGCTCGAACATGCGGGTTGGCCCTAACGTCGAGTTACGCAACCGCAACTTCCAATTGATTCAGGCGGCGCAGCAGGCCAAGGCTTCGAATACCTCACCCAACGCCAAAGAGGACCTGGTCGCCGTACAGAAAGGGCTCGAAGAAGAGGCCAAAAGGCGCCGCGAAGCAGAAATGGCCGCTGCTGAACAATCCAACGCTGGCAACTTCGCAAACGCAAACGCAAACGCAAACGCAAACGCAAACGCAAACGCAGAGACAGTATCGGATTCGCCGACGGCTGGCAGGTCACTGCCTGAAGGAGAATTGCCAGTGGCTTCCGTCGAGCCAGAGCCCGCGTACGATGAGGTTCAGATCCCCCGCGGCCATTGGCCGCCACCGGGTAAATGCCGAATCTGGTTTCCTGATCGCCCGCCCGGGCATCAGCCCGCACCCGGCAAGTGCAAGAAGCTGCGACATCGGGTTCCGTCAGGAGCCTACCTGATACGCGGTTGAGTTTTTGAGTGTCCTTCTGGCCGGATAAGTCGCAGGTGTTGCAGGCGGATAATCCCGTGGCTTCGCACTAGCGACGATAGTAGCGGCGATCGTCCTCGTAGCCGTGCCGCATGGCCCGATCGTGGTGGCGCTCCCAATCACGACGTTCAGCTTCTCGGCGGGCTTGCTCTCTACGCCACTGATCTCTACGCCAGTCGTCTCGGCGCCAATCGTCTCTACGATCGTGCCAACGGCCGTCATGCCAATATCGGTCGTCATGGGCAAGCAACGGCCCTGGCTGCTTGCCGGCCATACTGGCCAAGGTCGGCCAAGGGTTGCCGGCGGCCTGGACAGGAGCCTGAACGGCTGTGACTTCAGTTGCGAAATCAGGGGTTGAGGTCTTCATCTGTGTTGCTGATGCCGAGCCCACTGCCGCGAACGCGAACAGGCCGATGAGCAGCATCCGTGGGTCATGGAATTTCATGAGCGAAGTCAACCTCTGATTGACAATTGGGCGTGTGGCCATCTGGGTGCGGGAAGCCTGCGGGTTCGCGCTTACCGAGCGGATGTGCCTATCCACATAGACAGATAAATAGGGAAAAGTTCTAAGGAGCCGCTGCTTAAATAGCCAACGGTCTCAGTGTTTGGCCCCTTTGAAGTTTGCTATCTCGATCTCCGCTTCCGGGCCGATTGCCGTCTGTGGCGAAGGGCAGCAATCGACTGTGGATTCAACCGGTCATTCGTGACGGGCGGAAAACGGCCAAAATCTTCCCGTCACAACAGACCGGAAATGGCCCAAAGCTCTCATCGTAAATCCACAAAAGGAGGACATGGTTTTCGCTGTTTTCAGCGTCGCGCAGACAGCTGTTGCGGCGCCAAAAATGCATCGTGGAAATAGTTACGAAACGCCTGCATCGCCGGGCTGAATTCGCGCTCGCGATGCCACGCCAGTCCGACACTCATCGGCGTCACCTTGTCGGTGACTGTCAGGGTTTCGATGCGTTTTCCTTCCAGTGACCAGGGGCGGTGCACCAAGTCCGAGAGGATTGCCACGCCGCTGCCATTGGCGACCATGCTGCGCACCGCTTCGACTGAACTGGTACGCACCCGCACGTTTGGCTGCTGATGAGCATGTTCCCAGTAGCGCATGGCGCTTTGTTCGGCTTCGTCGACGGTCAGCAGGATGTAGGGTTCTTTTGCGACGTCGGCGAGGCTGACCGCCGAGCGTTCGCACAACGGATGGTGGCTGGGCAGCCATAACCGCCGTTCGGAGTTGAAGAGAATCTCTGAAACGATGTCCGGGTGCGTGAGGTTGGCGGTGAGCACCACGGCCATATCAAAACGACCTTCCAACAAGCCTTGTTCAATCGCTTGGCGTTCCTGTTCATGGACTTCAATGGCCACGTCCGGATGCCAGTGTTCCAGGCGCTGCAAATGGTGCGGCAGGAAATAACCGATCACCGTGTAGCTCGCCGCCAAGCGCAACACGCCACTGGCGCGGATGTCCGGCAACGGGCTGTTCAACGCGTCATCGACGCTGCGCAAAATCACGTAGGCCCGATTCAAAAAGTGCCGCCCGGCGTCGGTCAGGCTCATGCCCTGGGCCGAGCGCTGGAACAACAGCGTGCCGAGGATGCCTTCCAGTTCCTTGATCGCCGTGGTCACCGCCGACTGGGAAATATTCAGATGAATCGCGGCTTGAGAGATTTGCCCGATCTCGGCGGTGGCGACGAAATAGCGGACTTGGCGCAGGGTCAGGGACATGAGCACTCCGGGCGACGAGGTATCTGTTTTTCAGAAGATGGCCTATCTGATAATAGATCTTCCCAAGGGGTTGGGGGGAATCTAACTTGGCCTGCATGAAGTCACAAGCGTCGGGAGCAAGCGTCATGCAGGCAGTAGATTTCAACTCGGACATGGGCGAAGGCTTTGGCCCCTGGACCATCGGCGATGGCGTCGACAATGAGCTGATGGGCTTTATCAGTTCGGCCAACATCGCCACCGGTTTTCATGCCGGCGACCCTAGCACCATGCGCCGCACCGTCGAGCAGGCCAAGCGCCTGGGCGTGGCCATCGGCGCGCATCCGGGGTTTCGCGACCTGGTTGGTTTTGGCCGTCGGCACATCAATGCGCCGGCCCAGGAACTGGTCGACGACATGCTCTATCAGTTGGGCGCCCTGCGTGAACTTGCCCGGGTTCAAGGCGTGGCCCTGCAACACATCAAACCCCACGGCGCGCTCTACATGCACCTGGCCCGAGACGAAGAGGCCGCCCGTTTGCTGGTGGAAAACCTCCAGCGCCTGGAGCCGGAGTTGCTGTTGTATTGCATGCCCGATTCGGTGATCTGGCGGGTTGCCACGGAACTCGGCCATCCGGTGATCCGCGAGTTCTACGCTGACCGCGAATACGACCTCAGCGGCTCCATCGTCTTCACCCGCAACGTGCGGGCTTACGACCCGGCCCACGTCGCCGAGCGAGTGCTCCGTGCTTGCCAACAAGGCGTGGTGCGCACCGTCGAGGGCGAAGACCTGGCGATTGAATTCGATTCCGTCTGTTTGCACAGCGACACGCCGGGTGCCCTGGCGTTGGTCGAAGCCACGCGTCATGCACTTGATGGCGCGGGCATAGAGGTCCGAGCACCGCGCTGAGACCGAACGAAAACACCTGGCACACAGACGCCAGGGTTTGCCCACCGATTCACTTTTTGCCTGCCTTTCTACAACTATTCCAAGAGGAACAGACATGGCTGAACACACTGTAATCACCCCGTTGCCGGGGACCTTCTACCGCAAAGCCACCCCGGAATCGGCGAACTTCGTCGAGGTCGGCGCGCAGGTCAGCGCCGACACGGTAATTGGCCTGATCGAGGTCATGAAGCAGTTCTCCGAACTGACCGCCGGGACGGCTGGTCGCCTCAGTGCCTTTTTGGTAGAAGACGGTGATCCGGTGGAGCCGGGTCAAGTCGTCGCAACACTCGACGACGAGTGAGGGCGCGATCATGACCCAAGCCATTCATAAACTGCTGGTCGCCAACCGTGGCGAGATCGCCGTGCGGATTATCCGCGCCGCCAAAGAACTGGGCATTCCCACCGTTGCTGCGTGCAGCGAGGCGGACGTCGATTCCCAGGCCGCGCGCATGGCCGATGAGGTGCACATTCTTGGCCCGGCCCGTGCCGACAAAAGTTACCTGAACGTCGAGGCCTTGCTCGGCGCCTTGAAAGCCACAGGCGCCAACGCGGTGCATCCCGGTTACGGCTTTCTGTCGGAGAACGCCGATTTCGCCGAAGCGGTGGTGGCTGCCGGCTCCATTTTCGTCGGCCCGAGCGCGGAGACGATCCGGCGCATGGGCGATAAAGCCGAGGCACGGCGTACCGCACAAGCCGCTGGCGTGCCGGTGGTGCCGGGTTCGCCGGGTGAACTGTTCGACGTCGAGTCGGCGCTCAAGGCTGCTGAATCCGTTGGCTTCCCGTTGTTGATCAAAGCTTCGGCCGGTGGTGGCGGGCGCGGTATTCGGCTGGCGGAAAACGCCGAGCAACTGAGCGAAGAATTTCCCCGCTCCCAGCGCGAAGCCCAAGCGGCGTTTGGCAATGGCGCGGTGTATCTGGAGCGGTTTATCAGCCGGGCCCGGCATATTGAAGTGCAGGTGTTGGGCGACGGTCAGCACGCGGTGCATTTGTTTGAGCGCGAATGTTCGCTGCAACGGCGCCGGCAGAAAATCTTCGAAGAAGCGCCGTCGCCGGTCCTCAGCCAACAGCAACGGGAAACCCTCTGCGAAAGCGCCGTGCGCCTGACCGAATCTTTGGGCTACAAGGGCGCCGGCACCCTGGAATACCTGTATGACGACGCCACTGGCGAGTTCTTCTTTATCGAGATGAACACGCGGATTCAGGTGGAGCACCCGGTCAGCGAACTGATCACCGGCATCGACCTGGTCCAGGCCATGTTGCGCATCGCTGGCGGCGAGCCGCTGGGCTTCAAGCAAAGTGACATCCGACTCAACGGCGCCGCCCTGCAAATGCGCCTGAACGCTGAAGACCCAGCGCGGGATTTCTTCCCGTGTCCAGGCCTGGTCGAGGAACTGATCTGGCCGAACGGCGAGGGCATTCGCGTCGATACGCATCTGTATCAAGGCTACCGTGTGCCGCCGTACTATGACTCGCTGCTGGCCAAACTGATTATTCACGGTGCGGATCGCGCCGAAGCCCTGGCCCGAGCGCGAATGGCGGTGGCTCACACCACGCTCACCGGCATGGCCAACACCTTGGCGTTGCACGGTGAATTGCTGGAACAACCGTGGCTGCACCGCGCCGACTTTCACACCGGCACCCTGGAAACCTGGCTGGCCGAGCGCCGCAGCGGAGGTGAAGTATGAGTACTCCCATCCGCTACAGCTTTGGCGCCGATGAGCATTTATTTGCCGAAGTCAGCGACAGCATGTCCCTGGACGCGTTCTTCAAAGGCCTGGCCGTCACCCGCGCCGTGGAACGGCTGGCGCTGGATGGCGTGCTCGATATCTGCCTGGCCAACGCGTCATTCCAGATTCGTTTCGACCCGGATCGCATCGCCCCTCACACCTTGCTCGAAGCGGTAAAAATCGCCGAGGCCGGAGCCGTCGCCGAGCGCACGTTGCAGACGCGGATTATCGAGATTCCGGTGCTCTACAACGATCCCTGGACCCACGAAACCCTGATGCGTTTTCGCGACCGCCATCAAGACCCGAGCGCCACAGACCTGGAATACGCCGCACGAATCAACGGTCTGGCCGACGTCGATGCATTCATCGCGGCCCACAGTGGCGCGCCGTGGTTTGTCTCGATGGTCGGCTTCGTTGCCGGGCTGCCGTTCATGTTCCAGATGGTCGAGCGCGAGCGTCAGTTGCAGGTGCCCAAGTACCTTCGCCCGCGCACCGACACACCGAAATTGACCCTTGGTCACGGCGGTTGCTTTGGTTGCATTTACTCGGTGCGCGGCGCTGGCGGTTATCAGATGTTTGGCGTCACCCCCGCGCCGATCTACGACCCGCAACAGAACCTCGCGTACCTGAAAGAACACATGGTGTTTTTCCGTCCAGGCGACATCGTGCAGTTCAAACCGATGGACCGTGAAGCCTACGACCACGCGGTGGCCGAAGTGGAAGCCGGTTGCTTTGATCTGCGGATTCGGCCAGTGGAGTTTTCGCTGGACGCGTTCCTCGCCGATCCCGTTGGCTATCCCAAGTCGTTGCAGGAGGTGTTGGCATGATCAAGGTCCTCAAACCCGGCCTCGCCACTTCGGTACAAGACCTGGGCCGCGAAGGGTATTACCACTTGGGCATTCCGCCGTCCGGCGCGCTTGATCAATACGCCTTGAGCGCGGCCAATCAATTGGTCGGCAACCCGGCAGGTTTGGCGGCGCTGGAATGCACGCTGCTCGGGCCTGAGTTGGAGTTTCAGCAGGATGCATTAGTGGCGGTCAGCGGCGCGCACATGACGCCACGGGTCGATGGCGTGGAAATGCACCACGACACCGCGTTCACCGTGAAGGCCGGGCAAGTGCTGCGCTTTGACTTTCCCAAGGCTGGTGCCCGCGCTTATGTGGCGGTGGCCGGCGGCATTGATGTGCCGGTGGTGCTCGGCAGTCGCTCCACCTATGCGCTGGGCGCGCTCGGCGGTTTTCAGGGGCGACGCCTGATTGCAGGCGACGAATTGCCGGTGGGCATCGCCAGTGGCAAGAGCCGCGCAGGGGCCAGTTTGCCCATGGCGTTACGGCAATCATTGGGTGGCGAAATCACCCTGCGGGTGGTGCCCGGTTTGTACTACCACCGCTTGACCGAATCGGCGGCGAAGAGCTTTTTCGCCGAGCCGTGGACGGTCGGTTCGGAAGCCGATCGCATCGGCTATCGCTTCAAGGGCGGCAGCGCGCTGAGCTTTCAGCCCCGGGAGCAGCCGTTCGGCGCCGGTTCCGATCCGTCGAACATCGTCGACAGTTGCTACCCGATCGGCTCGATCCAGGTGCCCGCCGGGCTCGAACCCATCGTGCTGCACCGTGATGCGGTGTCCGGTGGCGGCTACGCGATGATTGGTACGGTGATCAGCGCCGACCTCGATTTGATCGGCCAGATGCAACCCAACCAGAAGGCCCGCTTTGTCGCGGTAACCCTCGAAGAGGCGCTGGAAGCGCGACGTTCCTATAAGAAAAAACTCAGCTGCCTGAGCAAGCTGTTCCCTTCCTGATTCTGCCCGCCGTCTAGCGCGGGCCATGCCAAACGGTACGCCAACGCCGCACTTCGGTGCGGTGACGGCTGCCCGCGCTTCAACCTTTGACTGGTTTTGGAGTTCACGCATATGGCTGCTTTATCGCAATCGAGTCAAACCGGGCAAGACCCGGCGCATCATCCTGTTCCCACCGAAGCGCGCATGGGTCGACTGTCCCTGACCATGGCCTGGTGGGCGGTGTGCAGTGCGATGTTTTACATCGTGGTGGGTGCTTCATTGGCGTTGTCGTTCGGTGCGCGCAATGCGCTGATCGGCATGGTCCTGTCGGTGATCAGTTATGGACTGGTCAACAGCGTGCTCAGCCGCTTTGCGATTCGCAGCGGTTTGTCGGTGGCGTTGTTTTCACGGCTGTTGTTCGGCAGCACCGGGGCGTGCCTGGCGACGTTGATTTTCTTCTCGACCGCGATCTATTACGCGGTGTTCGAAGGTTCGGTGATCGCCGTCGCGCTCAATCACCTGTACCCGGAACTGGTCTATCCGCTGGCGGCATTGGCGGTGGTGCTCTACAGCGTGCCGATGATCCTGGGCAGCGTGCAGCACTGGCTGGACAAGCTCAACGGCGTATTGCTGCCGGTGTACCTCGGTGGTTTGCTGGTGGCGGTGGGGCTATCGATCAGCCGTTATGGCTACCAGCCGCAATGGCTGGATTTCGGCCCGGCAACGCCTAGTGCATTCGGCTGGTGGGATTGTTTTGTCGCCTACATGGGTGTCTGGGTGTTGATGCTGTTCACCTTCGACTATGCGCGTTTCGGCAAGCCTGAAGACGCCGAGTACCACGGTCGCTGGAACTTCGGCATGCCGTTCTACGCGGTGACGTTTCTGCTCAACGGCGCGGCAGGCATTTACCTGGTCAGCAGCATTCCCCACGAAGGCGCGCTGAACGAAGTCTCGGTGGTGATGGCGATTTTGCAGTTAATGGGCCTGTGGGGATTGCTGTTTGTCTGGGCCACGCAAACCCGGATCAACACCGCCAACTATTACTTGGCGACCCTGAACATGCAGGCGTTCTTTGGTCGATTTGGCCTTCGCGGTTCGTACCTGATGTGGGCAGTGGCGGTGGGGGTGATCGTCTACGGCTTGATGCTCGCGGACGTGTTTGCCTACATCCTCAAGGCGTTGGCCTATCAGGGGATTTTCGTGGTGGCCTGGGTGGGTGTGGCGTTGGCGCAGATTGTCTACGGACGCAGTGACGTGGCAGCGCTCGAACGGGTGGTCGCGTTTAACCTGGTGGGCTTGACGGCCTGGTTTGGCGCCACCGCATTGGGTCTTGCGTTGATGTTTTCCGGCGGCGGCCTGAGCAGCTTTTCCGCGCCATCTACCGTGATAGTTGCATTTGCCTTGCAAGGAGGCTTATCCCATCGAAGCCGGTTGCGGTTACGGTTGGCAGAGTAGAGTTTTGCAGTCACTCATCCCGTACCCGCCTGCTCTGCGTCTACGTTCAATCTGAAATTTATTGGCCCGTCAGCAGATGTGGATTTCGCATAGAAGCGCGATTTCCAGTCCGGTTTTGAGTACCTGTCGCGCTGAAAAACGTTTTTACACAGCCTCGGCCGAAAGCTGCCTCTGACTATCATGCTTGAGTGGGTCGCCTGTATCTCATAAATACGGGGCATCTGTGTCTATCGAAAGTAGTAGTGGATGGTTACGGTCCACAGACACTCCTTCATTGATGAGGCAACGATGGATCTGACGGCGGTTCCCTTTGGTACGACCGATTGGTCGACTGTCGAACCTGTTCAGTATGCTGGACAGACGGGTACCGCCTATTGGCGAACCTGCCAGTTTGGTTCAACGCGTGTGCGGATGGTTGAATACAGTCCCGGGTATCTGGCCGATCACTGGTGCTGGAGAGGTCATATCCTGTTGTGTCTGGAAGGCGAGTTGCACACGGAGCTGGAGGATGGTCGTCAGTTCACGCTCACCGCCGGGATGAGCTATCAGGTGGGCAGCAACGCTGAGGGGCATCGATCTTTCAGCACCACCGGTGCCAAGTTGTTCATCGTGGATTAACGCTGGGGCGTTTGGTTCGGGACTACGCTAAAGCCATGCGGATCGTCGATCAATGGTGACCCACTGTTCGCGCTGCGTCCGTCCCTGGAGCGCCCAATGCCGTCCATCATCACGCGCCTGGTGGCGCTGTTGGTTCTTTGCCTGACGCTTGACGTGCCAGCCCAGACCAACGCCTGCCCAGCTGGCGAGACACAAGTGTGCCTTGACGGCTGCATCTGCCTGCCAGTGCCTGATGGCATCTACCAGATCGCGGCACCGGCCCTGGCGCTGTGGCTGACCCAGGCCCGCGCTGAAGCAGCCACCGCCGACATCCAACCCATTCCACCGCACATCCGGGAACAACTGCTGCGCTGGTACGACCCCAGCGTCCTCGATACCGCGCGCTACAAAGTGAGCGACAACGGCCAATTCAGCGCCGCCACGGCCATGCTGCAAAACCCCGATGTCGGTGCCGTGACGCTGATCGACATCATCCTCTTCCGGGACGCTCAATCCGCAGAACAGGACATCGCGCTATGGGCGCACGAATTAAAGCATGTGCAGCAGTATCAGGAGTGGGGGGTAGAAGGATTTGCCCAGCGGTATACACAGGATTTCAATGCTGTGGAGGCGCCGGCTTATGCCATACAGGCTGAGGTCAGGCGGTGGGTGCGGGAAGGGACTTACTGAAGAGTCACGAACCCCGCTGCTCGGCCACCAACAGCAATGACTGCGGCACAGGACTTTGCGGGTGCTGCGGTTCCTGCAGGACGGCCAGCTGAAAACCGGCCATGTCCAGCGCATTGAGCCAACTGGACAAGGAGCGGAAATACCACGGCATGGGTTGCCATTGCCCCTTGAACCCGGTGAAGGTCTCTTCCCGCCAACCATCCTGATAGTCGCCCGCCGCCGCGGTCCATGGATGCAGCGTCTGGATCACCAGCGCGCCGCCAGGGGCGAGCAGGGCGTTCATGGCGGCGAGCAGCGGGATGATGTCCTGGTGCAGCAGGGCGAAGTTGGCGCAGATCAGGTCGTAGTCGCGGCCGATGTCCACCTTTGCCTCCACCAACGCTTCATAGCTCGCCAGATGCACCGGCGAAGAGCCCGCAGCCCGCGCCGCCTCGACCAGCGTCGCATCGCCATCTACACCGACCGCCGTGATGCCCCGTTCAGCCAGCGCGCGCAACAGCCAGCCCTCGCCGCAGCCCAGGTCGAGCACGCGCTCGGGCTGGCGGCCCAGCACCGCCAGCAGGATTGCCTGGTCGGTGACCTTGAGGCGACTTTCGATGGCGCCGGTGCGGATGGCTTCGATCCAGGATTGGGCGTTGTGGTGCCAGCTGTCGAGGAGGGTGGATTCGGGGGTGGGCATGTCGGTGACCGGCGTTGTTGGTTGGATAAAAGGATAGGACAAGCGCGTGCGGATCGAAAAATCCTTACCAGCCTTTCACTCCGCTCATATCGGGCAGCTTGTGAGCGATGCCCTTGTGGCAGTCGATACAGGTAGCCTCACCGTTGGCCAGAGAAGTTGAGTGCATGGCCGAAGCGCGCTTGCTCTGGCGGGTAAAATCCATGAACTCGAAGTTGTGGCAATTACGGCATTCGCGAGAGTCGTTGGCCTTGAGCCTTGCCCATTCATGTTCGGCCAGTTCGCGCCGTAGCGTGAGGAATTTGTCGCGTGTATCGATGGTGCCGAAAATCTTGCCCCACACCTCCTTTGAAGCCTGCATCTTGCGCGCGATTTTGTGTGTCCATTCGTGGGGCACGTGGCAGTCCGGGCAACTGGCGCGCACGCCGGATCGGTTGGTGTAGTGAATCGTGTCCTTGAGCTCGACGAAAACGTTGTCACGCATCTCATGACAGGAGATGCAGAATTTTTCGGTATTGCTCAGCTCCAGCGCGGTGTTGAAGCCACCCCAGAAAATGATCCCGGCGATAAAGCCCCCCAGCGTCAGAAAGCCCAGGCTGTAGTAGAGGCTCGGACGGCGCAGAATGCCCCAGTAATCCTTAAGCAGGGCGAACAGTGCTTTCATGTTGCCTCCTCAGGGTTTCTGCGCGGCGTTGGCGTCGTCTTGCAATATCTTGTCGATCGTCTCAAAACTGTTGCCCACGAGGGGTTGCACTTCTGTTTGCGGCACGTGGCATTGGTTACAGAAGTACCGGCGCGGTGACACTGCCGCCAGCGCCTGGCCGTCGCGGTCCATGTAGTGGGTGATGCTGATCATCGTTGCCTGGGTCCGCGCGCTGTTGGCACGGCTGTGACAGGACAGGCACTTGTTGCCGTTTTGGTCGATCTGATAACCGCGAATGGTATGGGGGATGGTGGGAGGCTGGTCCGGGTAATTGCGTTCGCGCTTCAGGTCCTTGTTTTCTTCATTGGCAATGGGCGGGGCCGGCATGCTCTGGGTCAAGGTACCACCGGGCCGGCGCCCATCCGGCCCCGGTGCATCGAGGGGGTAATTGACTTCTGCAGCCATCACCACGCCAATCGCAGCGAGCAGGAGCAACGGCAGGATTCGCAAAGGCATGACGGTTCTCCTCAGGCCACGCTGATCAACTCGATTCGTATCGCGCATTTTTTGTAGTCGGTCTGCTTGGAGATCGGGTCGGTGGCATCGAGCGTGACTTTGTTGATCAGCTTGTTGGCATCGAAAAACGGCACGAACACCAATCCTTGAGGCGGCTTGTTACGCCCGCGGGTCTCGATGCGCGCACGGATTTCACCGCGTCGGCTGATCAACTTCACTTCACTGCCACGCCGCGCCTTCAAGGCCTTGGCATCGTCGGGGTGCATGTAGACCAACGCGTCCGGCACCGCTTTGTACAGTTCCTCGACGCGTTGGGTCATGGTGCCGGTGTGCCAGTGTTCGAGGACGCGTCCGGTGCTCAGCCAGAATGGGTAATCGGCATCCGGGGCTTCGGCTGGCGGTTCGTAGGGGAGGGCGAAGATGATCGCCTTCTTGTCCGGGTAGCCGTAGAACTGCACCTCGCTGCCTTTTTCCACATAGGGGTCGAGCCCCTCGCGGTAACGCCAGCGGGTTTCCTTGCCGTCGACTACTGGCCAGCGCAGGCCTCGCTCGCTGTGGTAGCGGTCGAACGTGGCAAGGTCATGCCCGTGGCCGCGACCGAACTGGGCGTACTCCTCGAACAAACCTTTTTGCAGGTAGAAGCCAAACGCTTTGGCTTCATCATTTTTGTATCCGGCTTCCATTTGCTCGACCGGGAACTGGTCTACCTGGCCATTCTTGTAAAGCACTTCAAACAGGGTTTTGCCCTTGTGCTCAGGAGACTTGGCCAGTAACTCGGCGGGCCAGGTTTCATCGGTGGTGAAACGCTTGGAAAACTCCAGCAACTGCCACAGGTCCGACTTGGCGTCCCCGGGCGCAGTCACCAACTGATGCCAGAATTGCGTACGCCGTTCAGCGTTGCCGAAGGCACCTTCCTTTTCCACCCACATGGCGCTGGGCAGGATCAGGTCGGCGGCTTGCGCGGAAACCGTGGGGTAGACATCGGAGACAATCACGAAATTTTCCGGGTTGCGCCAGCCCGGCAGAACTTCCTGCATGATGTTCGGCCCGGCGTGCATGTTGTTGCTGGCCTGGGTCCAGTAAACGTTGAGTACGCCGTCCTTGAGCATGCGGCTCTGTTCCACCGCGTGAAAACCAGGCTTTTCCTGAATGGTGCCGGCGGGCAGCTTCCAGATTTTTTCGGCGATGGCGCGATGCTTGGGGTTGGTGACGACCAGATCGGCGGGCAAGCGGTGGGAGAAGGTCCCCACTTCGCGCGCCGTACCACAGGCCGACGGCTGGCCGGTCAACGAGAAGGGGCTGTTGCCCGGTTCGCTGATTTTGCCGGTGAGCAAATGGATGTTGTAGATCAGGTTGTTGGCCCAGACACCGCGAGTGTGCTGGTTGAAACCCATGGTCCAGAACGACACGACCTTGCGTTTGGGGTCGGCATACAACTCGGCCAAAGCCTTGAGCCTTTCAGTCGGAACGCCCGTCTCCTTGGCAGTTTTTTCCAGCGTGTAAGGTTTGACGAACGCTGCGTATTGTTCGAAGGAAATATCCGTCCAGGTGTTGGCCTTGTCGGCATTTTTTGCCTTCATTTCCCGAGGATCGTCAGGGCGCAGGCCGTATCCGATGTCGTCCGCACCTTTGGCAAATCGGGTGTGTTTAGTAATGAAGTCCTGGTTCACTGCGCCGCTTTCAATGATGTGGTTGGCGATGTAGTTAAGGATCATCAGGTCGGTTTGCGGCTTGAACACCATGGGGATGTCGGCGAGCTCGAAACTGCGATGTTCGAAGGTCGACAGCACGGCCACTTTCACGTGAGGCTGGCTCAGGCGGCGGTCGGTGACCCGGCTCCAGAGCACCGGGTGCATCTCGGCCATGTTCGAGCCCCAGAGCACGAAAGCGTCGGTGGCTTCGATGTCGTCGTAGCACCCCATCGGCTCATCCATGCCAAAGGTGCGCATAAAACCCATCACCGCCGAGGCCATGCAATGGCGGGCGTTGGGGTCGATGTTGTTGCTGCGAAAGCCTGCTTTCATCAGCTTGTTGGCGGCATAGCCTTCCCACACGGTCCATTGCCCGGAGCCGAACATGCCGACCGACCCGGGACCTTTGCTTTTCAAGGCCTCCTTGAACTTCAGCTCCATGATGTCGAAGGCCTTCTCCCAGCTGATCGGCTGGAATTCGCCTTGCTTGTCGTACTGGCCATTCGTCATGCGCAAAAGCGGTTGGGTCAGGCGATCAACGCCGTACATGATCTTCGAAAGGAAATAGCCCTTCACGCAGTTCAGTCCGCGATTGACCTCTGCCTTGACGTCGCCGTGGGTGGCGACCACCCGGTTGTCCTTGGTCGCGACCATCACGCTGCACCCGGTGCCGCAGAAACGGCAGGGCGCCTTGTTCCAGTCCAGGGTGACCATGTCCGCTTCGGTCACCAGATTACTGGCGTCGGTAATAATCGGCAGGCCAGCAGCGGCGGCTGCAATGGCGGCGGCCTGGGCCTTGACGAACGCTCGGCGCGACATGCTCATTCGATATCTCCTTCGGGTTCGAGGAGTTCGTGATAGATCAACGCCGCGTTGAGTACGCCGGGCAAGTTGTTGATCTGTTCGATGCGTTGAAGGATCTGGCTTTCGTGTACGGCTTCAAGGACCACCACCAGTTTTCCCGCCGCACTTTCCTGATGCAGTTCCAGGCCGTCCAACAGACGCAGGTTGGCTTTAACGGCATCGAACAATTCAGGTCGGGCAAGTACGACAAGACTGGCAATATGCAATGCTTCGTCCATGCGCTGGCTCCAATAGGCTTTCAGAAAAGGCTATTAGTTAGTTGGGTGGTCCTGGTGGGCCGTACAGCATCTGGAAAAACCAGACGATAAAACCGTAACCGCCGACGAAAGCGACCGACAGCAGCGGAAAGAGGCAGACGACAAGAAAGAGAAAGAGCCGGGTTTCCTTGCGGCGCTGAGGTTTTCGTTCTTCAGCCAATGACATGAGTAATCTCCTGCCGAACGTGCAGTCAGACTAGATCACGAAGTTTTCGCAGGTTTTCTGGCAGGGGTTTTATAGACCGACGGTTGTTAACCCGTGCTCCGGTGTCGCAACGGGTTATAACGCTTTAATTCATTACTTCATTTAGTTACCAAGGTGCGGACACCCTGTTTTCAAATCGAGCGTTGATTCACACGCTGAGTCAGTTCTTCCGCTGACTCCTTGCGTTCGGAGTAGCGGTCAACCAGATCCGGGCGCTCGCGCAGCAGCAACGTGAACTTCACCAGTTCTTCCATGACGTCGACCACCCGGTCATACAGCGAGGACGGTTTCATGCGGTTGCCTTCGTCAAACTCCAGAAAAGCCTTCGGCACGGACGATTGATTAGGGATCGTGAACATCCGCATCCAGCGTCCCAGCACGCGAAGCTGATTCACCACGTTAAAGGATTGGGAACCGCCGCTGACCTGCATGACGGCGAGCGTTTTCCCTTGGGTCGGGCGAACGGCGCCCAAGGCCAGCGGCACCCAGTCAATCTGGGCCTTGAATACGGCAGACATGGAACCGTGGCGCTCGGGTGAGCACCAGACCTGCCCTTCAGACCATTGCATCAGTTCAAGCAACTCCTGAACTTTCGGGTGATCGCCGGGGGCGTCATCCGGTAGCGGTAGTCCCGATGGATTGAAGATCCGCGTCTCTGCACCGAAGTGTTCGAGCAGACGGGCCGCTTCTTCGACCAGCAGCCGACTGAATGACCGTGCGCGGGCCGACCCGTACAGCAACAGGATTCGTGGCTTGTGTTGGCCGTCGTCACTGGCAATGGGCTGAATCAATGACGCGTCGAGATTAGGCAGAGGGTTGGTCATGGGGGCTCCGGTTACAGCGTGCTGATGCGGTCGAGTTCGCGCTTCAGTGCATCGCGATCAAGTTGGGCGAAGGGCAGGGCGAGGAACGCCCGGCAGCGCGTTTCGATGCGTGCAAGCGTCGAGTGGAATGCAGCGGCGACGACGGTCTCATCACCCTTCACCTCAGATGGATCTTCCAGTCCCCAGTGGGCCTTGAGGGCCGGTCCGAAGTAGACCGGGCACGCCTCACCGGCGGCCTTGTCGCAGACGGTGATGACAATGTCCGGCGGGTTGACCTCGAAGGCGTCGTTGCCTTTGCTGCTTAACCCGTCGATCGCAATCCCGGCCTCTTGCAACGTGGTCAGGCTGCGCGGCAGAACCTGTCCTTTGGGGAAGCTGCCGGCGCTGATCGCCTGGAAACCTTGCGGTGCGAGATGATTGAACATCGCTTCGGACAGAATGCTGCGACAGCTATTGGCGGTACACATGAACAGAACGCGCATGGCGACTCCTCTTTCCAGACGGGCAGGTGCTAAACGCCCAGGCGCAAGGCCAGGGCAGATAAGGTGATGAACAGAATCGGCAGCGTCAGAACGACACCCACCTTGAAGTAGTAACCCCAGGTGATGCGGATGCCCTTGCGCTCCAGAACATGCAGCCAGAGCAGTGTTGCCAGGCTACCGATAGGCGTGATTTTCGGGCCCAGATCAGAGCCGATGACATTGGCGTAGATCATTGCCTCACGCACCACGCCGGTGGCGTCACTGGCCTGGATCGACAGCGCACCCACCAACACCGTAGGCATGTTGTTCATGCCGGATGACAGCAACGCGGTGAGAAAACCGGTCCCCAACGCGGCGCCCCAGATGCCGAATTCGGCAAAGTAGTTCAGGGCGACTGTCAGATAGGTTGTCAGGCCGGCGTTTTTCAGCCCATAAACCACCAGGTACATACCCAGCGAAAAGGTCACGACCTGCCATGGCGCTTCACGCAACACACGTCGGGTTGAAATCACATGCCCACGCGCCGCAACGGCGAACAGCATCGCGGCGCAGACCGCCGCAATGACACTGATCGGAATGCCCAGAGGCTCCAGCGCAAACAACCCGATCAACAACAAACCCAGGACAATCCAGCCGACGCGAAAGGTCAGTGGGTCTCGCACGGCACGTCGTGGATCTTGTAGGTCATCCAGTGAATAGCGTTCGGGTATGTCACGACGGAAAAACCAGTACAGCACCCCGAGAGTGGAGCCCACGGCAACGAAATTGACCGGGACCATGACCGACGCGTACTCGCTGAAACCCAGGCCGAAGTAGTCGGCTGAAACGATATTGACGAGATTCGACACCACCAGGGGCAGGCTGGCGGTGTCGGCAATAAAGCCCGCCGCCATGACAAACGCCAGGGTGGACGCTGAGGAAAAGCGCAGGGCGAGCAAAATCGAAATTACGATGGGGGTCAGTATCAGCGCCGCACCGTCATTGGCAAACAGGGCGGAAACGGCTGCGCCCAGTAGCACCGTGAAAGCGAACAGGCGACGACCATCGCCCTTGGCCCAGCGTGCCACATGCAGGGCGGCCCACTGAAAGAAGCCTGCCTCATCAAGCAACAAGCTAATGATGATGACCGCGATAAACGTAGCGGTGGCGTTCCAGACAATGCCCCACACCAATGGAATATCGTCCAGCGTCACGACGCCTGCAATCAGTGCCAGAACGGCCCCCAAGGAGGCGCTCCAGCCGACACCCAATCCCTTGGGCTGCCAGATGACCAACACAATGGTGACGAGAAAAATGGCGAACGCAGTAAACATGAGCAGTCTCGACGGGTGATGGGTCAGCAGCAGGCGGCAGTGTTGATAGGGCGGTCGCCCATCGCTTTGAGTCGAGTGTTGTTTTCCTCAAGCCAGCCGGCGTTGGCTTCCAGGGTTGTCTCAAGAATGGTGCGAACCCACTTTGGCAGTTCGGGGTTGAGCCGGTAATACACCCACTGACCCTGGCGGCGGTCCAGCAGCAGGCCACATGCTCGGAGCTGCGCGAGGTGACGGGAGATTTTCGGCTGACTGTCGTCCAGGGCGCAGACCAGTTCGCAGACGCATAACTCTCCCTCACGGGTGATCAGTAAGGTGGCCCGTGTGCGAGTTTCGTCGGACAGGCATTTGAATACGGCGGCAGGGTTCAGCATGGAGGCGTCTTCAATACATATGGTTATCCGAATATACGGTTATCCATATGTATCGAGCAAGCCAAAATCAGATCGACGTCGATAAGACGACCTGTCGGACGTGACTTTGCAAAGGGGCTTGTATCAGTGAATGGCTGCTTCCGGGCCTAAAGCTTCAATTTTTGCACTCCGCCAACACCACTTTGCAGGTATCCGGCGTGCCACCGGATCGGCCGGCAAAGCGTATGCAATTATCCACGGATTTTTTGCGAGCCATGTTCAAGGTGGAGCCCCAAGCCAGGCCGCCCTCGCCGGCAGTGGGCAGCGCTTTTGCATAGCAGCTGTCACCTATGTTTGAGGCCGTATAGCGAGCTGTCGCAGCTTTGCCTGCACATCCCGCTGTCAGCGCCAGGTTGATGGCGAGCAGGGAGGGCAGGATCCATGACGAGCATTGGCGCGCTGTTTTTCCGGTCATCCCGTTTCCCCTGTATCAAGAGGCTAGAGGCATGTTTGTGGTCGTACTCTCTTCAGATTAGACGGTGTTGCGCCTGCCCTTGGGTCTGTTTAAGCCAGAATTCTCCCGCAACAACACCGCTCGCTGGACGCCATAACCGCGCCTATGGCATCGTCGAAAAAATACGCCATGTAGTAAACAGGATAAAAACAATGGAGGAGGGTGATGAGATCGGCGCCAAGGCGTCGATGGCCACGCTGACCGCGTTCAATCGTTGCGTGTTGCACCTGGGTCGGCTTGCTCGAGATCGCGGCGCATCCCAATTCATCGCAGACGGCTTGCAGGCCTTCCGCCAACTGGTGCCCTTCGCTTCGGCATGGTGGGGCGAGATGTCGACGTCAGACGCCAGTACTCCCCCTCAAAGCTGGATGCACGGGCGGATCAATCTGCCCGAGTCGTTTGCCGTCGAATGGCACAAAGTGGCGGTCAGCGACCGATTTTCCCAGGAGACCTTAAGTCAACCCGGGGAAGTTGTGCGCGACAGTGGGTTCACCGATCCCTGCGAAGAGGTGAACGATTTCGCACGGCGGCACGACCTCTACCACCTGATGTGCATCACGTTCGAGCTCCCTGAAAGCGGCTTGATGTTCTTCGTCTGTCTCTACCGTGGCCTTCATGCACCGGCTTTCAACGACAGTGAGGACGGGTTGTTTTCGGCGTTCTGCGACCATCTGTTGCAGTTGTGGCGCTTTCAGGTGCAGGACATGATTCGCTGCGACACGGGCAACGGGGCGAGTGACTTCGGGGTCGCCCGGATGGACGGCAGTCTGCTGTACGTCGGCGCAAGTCTGTGCGCCGCCATTCAACGCGAGTTGCCCGGCTGGAGTGGTTCAATGCTTCCCGTTGATGTGATCGCGCAACTGCAAAAGGCGCCCTGCGTGATTCGCCTGGGTCGCACTGCAATGACACTTAGCCCCAACGCCGAGCACGTCATCCTGTCACTCGAAACACAGTCGCGCGGGGCGGTGCTGGCACCACGCGAGCGCACGGCGGCGATGCTGTTCGCCGCCGGCCATTCCTATAAGGAAATTGCCAAAATCCTTGCACTGAGTCCGGCCACAGTGCGCACCTATCTGCGCAACTGCTACTTGCAGCTCGGCGTGAAGAGCAAAGTGGAGCTGGGTGCTGTCCTGCGGTCATCGACCTCGCTTACGGAGGCAACGCGCCGCGATTAACCCCCTGTATTTCAACTAATTGCCTTACCCCTCCTCATTTGTGGAGGTCCATCCGACCGCCGCGCTCTATAGGGTATGCCCTGCATATCAGGGGCTTGCGACCGTCCGTTCGGGCCACTTCCAAAACTATAAAAATAGGGGTGAGGCAGTTGAAATTCTCCAGGCTATTTATCGCCGTTGCCGCGACAACAGCATTTTCCTGTGTGGCGCTGGTGGGGTGTCAGACACACGCTTCGACAGGCGCCGACATGGTCATGCGCAACGGCTATGTCTACACCGTCGACGGCAAGAACTCCGTGCAGCAGGCAATCGCCGTCACGGGCGGGAAGATCGTTTATGTCGGCAGCGATGCAGGGGTTGCCTCGTACATCGGCACGCAGACACAGCTGATCGATCTGGCCGGCCGCATGCTGATGCCGGGCTTCATTGATGCGCACATGCATCCGGGGGATGGCGGCCGCGCCATGACCTTGTGCGACCTGAAATACCAGACGATGACCCGCAAGGCTTTCCAGGAAACCATTCAGGCGTGCCTGGATGCTGACAAGGACAAAGGCCCCGACGTCTGGCTCGAAGTGGGCAGCTGGGACCGCATTGGCATGACCGGGCTCGACGGCGACCCCGACAAATCGACGCTGGACTCGCTCAAGACCAACCGTCCGATTCAAGTCCGTTCCACCGACTTCCATACGGTGCTGACCAACTCGCGCGGCCTGGCGGTTGCCGGCATCAACAAGCACACGGCCAATCCCGGTGATGGCAAGTACATGCGCGACAGCGCCGGCAACCCGAACGGCATCTGCGAAGACGGAGCCGCCGAAGCCATGGCCGCCGTGGTGCCGCCCGCCACCGACGCCGAGAAACTCAATCAGACCCGCGCGGCGCTCGACGCCATGCGCCAGCAAGGCATCACCAGTTTCTTCGATGCCTTGTCGGGGCCGGAAAACGGCAAAGCGTTTACTACCCTGCAACAGTCGGGTGAGCTGACGGCCCGGGCCTTGCTGGCGATCAAACTTGACCCTGCCGCCGCGGCTGCCGACCCGGACAAAACCATCGCCGAGGCCAAGGCAATGGCCACCACCTACGATCAGGGCGAAGCGAAACCGGCGCCGGGCGTGAGCATGCGTCACGTCAAACTGTTCATGGACGGCATCATCAACGCGCCGGCGGACACGGGTGCCATGTTGACGCCGTACCTGCGCAACGCCGGCACCGATACAGCGCCGAAGTGGACACCCGGCAAGAACACCGGTGAGCTGTACTTCCCGCCGCAAGTACTCAACCCGCTGCTGCTGAAGGCCGTTCAGGCCGGCCTCGATCCGCACCTTCACGCCACCGGAGACCGCGCGGTGCGCGACTCACTGAACGCCATCGAATACGTGCGCCAGCAACTGCCCGGCAATGGCTTCCGCCCGGCCATTACTCACAACGAGTCGGTGGACCCTGCCGACTATGCGCGCTTCAAGGCGCTCGACGTGACCGCCAACATGTCCTTCCAGTGGGCCCAGCAGGCACCCTCTACGGTTGACGGCACCAACGAGCATCTGGGGGCGGCGCGATTTGCCCGCATGGAACCCTCCGGCAGCATCGCTCGTGCCGGCGGCCGTGTGGCGTATGGCAGCGACTGGCCGGTCGACCCGCTCGACGAGTTCCTGGCGCTGAAGATCGGTGTCACCCGCTCAGGTGATCCGCTGAACCCGCACAGCTATGGCCCCAAATATGCGGGCAGGCTGAATGCCGACCCGGCGCTGTCGCGCAGTGAAGTGTTGCGCACCATCACCATCAACGCCGCCGAGCAGCTGAAACTGGACGCTGTCGCCGGTTCGGTCGAGGTCGGCAAGTTTGCGGACCTGATCGTTCTGGACAAGAACTTTATGCAGGTTCCCGAGGAAGAGTTGGCTCGAAACAACGTGCTGCTGACGGTCGTGGGTGGCCAGATCGTGTGGGCCAAGGCGCCGTTCGTTGGCCTTGATCCGAAGGCATTGTCCCAGGCATCAGCCGCCCGCCCAGCCCAATAAAAACAAGAGAGTGTTCCGATGCAGCGATTTATTCCAAACCTGTTGGCCGCAGCCCTGGCCTTTTCTTCGGTGCAAGCCATGGCCGCCGCTGACCTGGTGTTGTTCAACGGCAAGGTCTTCACCGCCGAACCCGGTCAGGGACTGGTCCAGGCAGTGGCCGTGCAAGATGGCAAGATTCTCAAGGTGGGCAGCAATGCCGAGATCAACGCCCTGGCCGACACCCGCACGCAACGGATCGATCTGGCGGGCAAGGTGCTGATGCCGGGAATGATTGATACCCACAGCCACCCGGTGGTTGCGGCCTTCGACAGCATGGGGGCCAACCTGCTGGATGAAGTCAAACCGTTGCCGGAGCTTGAACAGTGGATTATCGAACAGGATCAGGCGGGTATTGCGCGGGCCGGTGACGTGATCAGCATCGCCGGGATCAGTTCGGCCTATTGGGACAAGAGCCGTGAGCTGGGCCAGCGCTTCAATCAGGGACGCTGGGCGGACCAACCGGTGGTCCTCAGCGGGATCGACGGGCACACCGGCTGGGCCAACAACGCCATGCTCAAGCGCCTGAAGATCGACGCGACACTGGTAAAAGGACTCTCGGAACAGGATCGCAGCTATGTGGGGCACGACGGGGATTTCACCCCCAATGGTTATTTTGCCGAGTCTCGCTGGGACCTGGTACGCAGCCAGATCCCCGCGCCCAGCGACGAGACCATGTTGAAAGCCGCCCGCGAGGCCGTGAAGGTCAATAATCAATACGGCGTCACTGCCTGGATGGACGCGGCGGCGAATGCCGGCAGCGGCGATTCGTTGTTCGATTTCAAAGCAACCGAGCAGAGTTACGGCGTGCTGCCGCTTTACCGCGAATTGGCAGAGAAGGGCGAGCTCAGTGCCCACGTCGCCGCGCTGCTGTTGACCAACCCGAAAAGTCGGCCGGCCGACCTGGAAGTGCTGGCCAAGGTCATGAAGAAATTCGAGGGCGTACCCAACCTGAGTTTTCCTGGCATCAAGGTATTCGCCGATGGCGTTCTGGAGTTTCCGGGGCAGACCGCCGCGGTCATCGTTCCCTTCAAGAACAGCCACAAAAACGGTCAACTGCTGATCGACCCCGCGCACTTCGGTGAGTTGGTCGTGGCAGCGGAGAAGCGCGACTGGATTGTGCACATGCATGCGGTCGGGGACCGTGCGGTGCGTGAGTCACTCAATGGTTTTGCCTACGCGCGCAAACTCAACCCGACACCGGTGGCTCATAGCATCAGCCACCTGCAACTGGTCAACCCCAAAGAGTTTCCGCGCTTCAAGCAACTTGGCGTGATCGCTTCCATGCAATTGCTGTGGGCCACCGGCGAGAGTTACACCGTCGAGCTCGTCAAACCCTATATCAGCGCGTTTGCTTACGGTTATCAGTATCCCGCCAAGTCCCTGCATAACGCCGGTGCGGTCATCGCCGGTGGCAGTGACTGGCCGGTGTCCAGCCCCAATCCATGGAACGCCATCGCTCAGGCCAGCACGCGCAAAGGGCCACTGGGCGTGTTGAATGCCAAGGAAAGCATCGATCGCCAGACCATGTTCTACGCCTACACGCTCAATGCCGCCAAGGCCCTGCGCCTGGAGCAGCAGATTGGTTCGCTGACACCCGGCAAACAGGCCGATCTGATCATCCTCGACCGCGATGTCTTCAAGGTCAGCGATGACGAACTGTTCGACACCAAGGTCCTGAAGACCTTCTTCGCTGGCAAAGAGGTGTACGCGCCCGCGTCCTGACCCTCCGTTCACCCGCACCACGCAAAAGACTGCCTGGCTCCTCGTATGACGAGGGGCTCGGCATCGTCATGCCCGAAATAACCCGCACCTCCATAACAATAAGAGACTTGTATGAACGCACGCTCAGTATTGACCCTTGCCACGCTTGTATTGGCACCCCTGACCACCCAGGCACTGCCACTCAACGATGACTTCAGCCTGGACATGACCCTGGGAGTCTTCAGCGACTACCGCACCCGTGGCATTTCGCAAACCCTGGGTGATCCGGCGGCTCAGGCCGGCGCCACGCTGATGCACAGCAGCGGCTTGTACATCGGCGCCTGGACCTCGAACGTCGATTTCGGCGGCGAGTTCAAGACGCGGCAGGAACTCGAGTATTACGCGGGCTACTACTGGCAGGCGACCGAGGCCATCAGCCTCGATCTGGGGTACATCAAGTACGACTATCCAAAAGAGGGCCAATTCAACCTGAGTGAGGTCTACGCGGTCCTTGACGTTTATGGCGTGAAGCTCGGCGCCAACTACTCAAACGATACGCCGAACTTCTTTGGCGAGGACCAGGACACCCTTTACACCTACCTCAGCTACAAAATCGAATTGCCGGCCGAGATCGGTCTGGACCTGCGCGTGGGTCGCAACGATGTCAAAGACCCGGCTTTCTGGTCCGCCAACGGTGAAAGCCGCGATGCCTACACCGAGTGGGAAGCCAAGTTGACCCGTGACTTCGTGGGTGTGACCTGGGGCCTTAGCTACATTGATACCGACCTGTCGAAAAGCGAGTGCACGAGCTGGTACGGCTATGGTGATTTGTGCTCCGCCACGGTGGTTGCCAGTGCCAGTAAGGCGTTCTAAGCGTTCGAGCCCACACAATAAAAACAAGCGCCTCAAAGGAAAACAACGTAATGACCAAGGTCAGCGATAGTCAGCAGCGAAGTCCCCTGATCGAGACACGTTCGATCGATTACATCCCCGAGGCCGAGCGTCATGGCAGCCTCTACAGCCAGTTCACCCTGTGGCTTGGCGCCAACCTGCAGATCACGGCGATCGTCACCGGCGCCCTGGCCGTGGTGCTGGGCGGCGATGTGTTCTGGTCGCTCATCGGCTTGTTGATCGGCCAAGTGCTGGGCGGGGCAGTGGTTGCCCTGCACGCGGCGCAAGGACCGAAGCTTGGGCTGCCGCAGATGATCTCCAGTCGTGTGCAGTTCGGGGTCTATGGGGCGGCTATCCCGATTGTCCTGGTGTGCCTGATGTACCTCGGTTTCAGCGCCACCGGTGCGGTGTTGTCGGGGCAGGCGATTGCCCAGTTGATCCATGTCAGCGACAGCGCGGGCATCCTGATTTTCGCCTCGTGCATCGCGTTTCTGACGATCTTCGGTTACCGGGTCATCCACTTGGTCGGCCGGGTGGCCAGCGTGCTGGGCATCATCGCCTTCGTCTATCTGTTTACCCGGTTGATGACCCTCAACGATATCGGTCTGTTGCTGGAAAACCGTCACTTCGGCTGGAGTACTTTCCTGCTGGCGGTGTCGTTGTCCGCGTCCTGGCAGATCGCCTTTGGCCCTTATGTGGCGGACTACTCACGCTACCTGCCGAGCAAGACCTCGTCGTGGAAGACGTTCGCTGCCGTCGGCCTTGGAACGGTGCTGGGCGCTCAGGCGTCCATGGTCCTGGGGGTGTTCGCCGCGGCGTTGGCCGGTGCGAACTTCCGCGGTCACGAGGTGGCGACGATCGTCGGGTTGGGCAGCACCGGTGTGATGGCGTCCCTGCTGTACTTGAGCGTGGTGTTCGGCAAGGTCACGGTGTCCACGCTCAACGCTTATGGCAGCTTCATGTGCGTGGCCACCATCATCAGTGGTTTCCGCAGTCGTCTGGAGATTTCCGCCCGCCAGCGCATGGTGTTTGTGTTGTTGATTGTCGCGGCGTCCACCACGCTCGCGCTGCTGGGCCAGTACTCGTTTCTCAACACCTTCAAGTACTTCATCCTGTTTTTGCTGACCTTCTTCACACCGTGGAGCGCGATCAATCTGGTGGATTACTACTTCATCAACAAAGAGCGCTATGACATCCCGGCATTGTCCGACCCGGCGGGCCGTTATGGCCGCTGGAACATGCGCGGGATCAGCGTGTATGTCGTGGGTGTATTGATCCAGCTGCCCTTCGTCGATACTCACTTCTATTCCGGGCCGATGGTCGCGCAACTCGGCGGTGTCGATATTTCCTGGATCGTTGGTCTGGTGGTGCCGGGGATTTTGTATTACGGGCTGGCCAGGACATCAATGCCGGCGGTGGCCCCTGCGCGGAACTGATTGGGTGAACCCCAAAAGATCGCAGCCTGCGGCAGCTCCTACAGGTATACGCCGTCCGGCTGCGATCTTTTGATCTACATTTCCCTTTTCCCGCTCATCACATCAATCCGCAAGGAGACGATCAACATGGACATCCAGGCCCAGCGCGCCGACGCATCCCACCTCGATAAAATCGCCGGCCTGTTCGACGCCTATCGAGGCTTCTACGGTCAGCCATCGAACCTGTCGCAGTCTCGCGACTTCATCGCCGAGCGCATTGCCCGGGACGAATCCGCGATCTTCTTCGCCCAGGCCCCCAGCGGCGAGGCGCTGGGTTTCGTGCAGTTGTTCCCGACGTTTTCTTCCATCGACGCGCACCGCACCTGGCTGCTGGGCGACCTCTTCACAACACCCGCCGCCCGTGGGCAAGGGGTCGGCACGTTGCTGATGAACACCGCGCGAGCCTTTGCGTTGTTGACCGGTGCCAAAGGCATGCTGCTGGAAACGGCCACGGACAATGTCGGCGCGCAACGGTTGTATGAATCCTTGGGTTATGTGCGCGATACGGGTTACTACACCTACTGCCTCGATTTGAAACAAGGCTGAGCCAACCGCTGCCAGTTACCTCAACTCGTGCAGGAATGCAGCTTGGGCCTTGGGGCACGTGAGGATGCGGTAACGGGTGCTACGGGAAACACCACGGTCTCGAAAGCGTTCATACACCGCCTGGAAAACTTCACGGTTCAATGCTGGGTGCTGATGCTTCAGGTAGCGCTCACAGCACGCGTTGTAGAGTTCAACCGATATGAACCTGTTGAACCAGTAGCGATAGAAGTAACCCAGCAGAAAACCCAGGCTGAAGTCGTGATCCAGCACCGAATGCGCGCAGCATTCGAAATCGATCAGGCGCAGCCTGCCATCGGGGCCGATCAGGATGTTCTTGGGGTGCGGGTCCATGTGCACAAACCCCTCGACCAGCGTCTGCCCAAACAGTTGGAAAATGTCCAACAGCAGCGTTTGCGCCTGCTCGGGTTGGACGATCAGTCGATCATCGACACTGCAGTGATTGTCGAAAAAACTGACCAGCAAATACTCTTCCTTGAGGAAAGGAAAACGTCCGACGTGGCCGAATGCAGCCACTCTGGGCGATGACTCCGACTTGGCGGACACAACGGACAGGTTGATGAATTCGTTGGTCAGGTCATGCAGCCCGAACACACGCTTGAGGCCCAGGAAATTCTGCAGCTGCTTTTTCCAGTGGGTCAGGCGGTTGTGTTTCAACACCCATTTGCGCTCACCTTCGAGCAGGAACACGCGGCGGGTTTCCTCGGGAATATCCAGCAACGCATGTTGATCCGGCTCGGCAAAAAAACGCTGAAGCACCGTCACCAGTTCGTTCTGATCAGACGGATCGAAATGGAAGGTGACGCCAGCAATCTTTTGCTGATTCAGAGGGGAAGTAAGGTGTCTGAGGTGACGCATGTAAAGTCCCTGCTAATGCTTTGCGGTCCATAAAACGCCGGCAATCGAGCGCGACGCCTTGTCGTTATCGGCAGGACGCTGCAGACCCTTACTCACAGAGTTGATTTTTTATCGTTGGGTTGGCTATCCGTCGTCGAGACATGGAACAAGGTTTCACCTCGTGTAAGAAGCGTGTGTCAGATTTCTAAACATCTCCACAGGGTGCTTGTTTAAGATCTATCAAGGTTACTTCCTGAAAGCCACAAGACCTTGCGCCGTTGCCTACGGCTGCGCCAGAATCCGCCGGCTTGTGCGCCTTGGGGTCACTCGGTAACTTGATTCGTGTCACTGCCCATCAGTGATCGGGTTTCGCAGCCTGGGTAAACTCTAGACGCACAACGTCTACCGTCCGTGAGCAGACGCTTCATTAGGTCTGTCATTCATGTCATGGCGGCTGTGCGTGGGAGGCCTTAGGGTCTGCCGGGTTCCTAGAGTCCTGGTCTGCGAACCCGCGTACAGTTGCCACCTTTTTTTCGTTTCGCAGCGAATGGTGGCAGCTCCATTTCTCTAGGAGTTTCACTATGTTCAAGGTCACCCCCAATCCGCCGGACACCGATCCGGTCTCCCCGTACGAACCCGATTCAAAGAAGCTCAACGAGGCCGCCGAGCGGGCTCTGAACTTCCACTTCCCGTCGATTGCCGACATCAAAGCCACCCCGCGCACTATCAGCACCCTGTTTTCCGTGAACGCAGAGGCCACGACCGAGACCCTAGCGGTGCATCTGGTCGAAACCCTGGCCTCGGTTGATGTGATGGTCCACGAGTTGGTGGACCGCCTGGATGGTGGCTCGCGCTATTCCCTGTTGGGCATTGCCAATAACGTCATGCTGGCTGAAATCACGGCAAACCGATTGCTGGATAAAATTGATCCACCTGCGTAAGTGCGGTCTGCTGTGGTGAGTGGGTAACTGACGTTGGGTTGGGCAGTTGTCCCCTTTTGGGGGCCGCTGCGCGGCCCAGCGGAAGTACGGTCCTTCGCCACAGGTTCCCGGTGTTTGTTGCCGCTGCTGGCCGGTGGTTGGTTTTTGTGTCAGGTCCGGGATTCCGCGTCATCGTTCATCGCGAGCAAGCTCGCTCCCACAGGTATTGCGGCGACTACATGCCCGAATACAAGCCCTACATCCTCGACGGCAAAACCATCATTGCTTCACCGCATAAGGTTTACGGCCCGGAAACCAATGACCTGGCGCTGCAGCTGCGCAAGCACGGTGTGTCGCAAATCATACTGGCGGGCATGGCGGCGAACCTGTGCGTCGAGTCGCATCTGCGCGAACTGCTGGAGCTTGGCTTTGAAGTGGCGGTGGTTCGGGGCGCGACCGCCGGCCCGACGACCCCCGAAGGTGATGGCTACCTGGCCGCACTGATCAACTATCGCTACATCGCCAATGCCCTGTGGAGCACGGCGCAAACGGTTGAGTTGCTAAAGGCCAAATAGGTCAAGCAAGAGCAGGCTGTACCTCGCGATACGGGGTACAGCCTTGCCAACACGAGACGCTCTTCGACTCTATGCAAGCCCGAGAAACGACAGGATAACCACGACAATCACAACTAACCCGACGATATAGATGATGTTGTTCATGAATTTCACCTCTCAATTTGAATCCCACGCGTTGGAGCGTTTTTAAACGGCGCAGACACGCCACGCTTCAAAAGATCAAAGCCCTTGAAGGGCAGGTTTTCAGCGCTTGATCAGGGAAATCTTGGTTCCCTCGATGCTGACCCCGGCCATTAACCCTTGCTGGTCGAAGATGAACGCGTAGGCATCGTCCTTCACTGTCGTGCTGGACAGATTCTTCGCGACCCCTTCATCAACCAATACAACGGTGGGCCCTACGCCGACTTCCCAGCCCTTGGTCTCACGGACATAGTTCACGGCTTTGTCAGTCATCAGGAAAACCGCATAGCCATACGACTGGGCGCCTGCTTGTAGTCCCCAGGACCCGGTTACGGAGTTGTAATAATTCTCCACTTTCGAGCCTTTCATCAGCACGCCTTCGCCATAGCTGCCACCAAACACAAGGCCGGCCTTGATGATTTTCGGGAAGACCAGCACCGCTTTGGCAGTCTGCGAAATGGTTTTGGCAGATGGCGTGGTCTTGTAAAGCGTTTGCAACGCTTGCCGGGAGTCGGCATTCAGGTCCTCGGCGGTTGCCGCACCTGCATTGTTCAGGAGGCTCGCTGATGCCAATGAGGCTGTCGCGAGGAAGAACGATAGGAGGAAGCGCATTGACTGAGTCATTTTCGTACTCCGGTAAGGGAGCAGGGGATGGGAGCAGTAGTCAGCGCCTGCACCAGACAGGATCCGAACCTACTGAACGTTATCCGGCGCACCCTGATGTGTGTGAATTGCAAAGCGTCGCTTTTGAATGAACCAGGCCCAAGGCCTTTGAACAGTCGCGATGCCATCAGAAGTTTGGACCGCTGTGCAACGGCCGGGTTCGTCGTCAGAAGCTGCTTTTGGCTGTGGATTCAATCGGTCGATTGATCCGTATGCGTTCGGCCAGTTCTGCCCGGCTCCCACAGGTCTCGCGCCGGCCTTGTCGCGGCGCATTACCTCCCAGTACTAAAGGAGGTGCCAATGAAAGCTAAAGGACCATTCCAGTCTGGCGTCATAGGTTTAGGCTCAATCCCATGATCAATAGATACCGGCTGCGATGGCCCATCCACCTCTGCATCTTAAAACACTGTTCGCCTGAACACTTGATGCAGCACGTCTCCCGCTGAACTTCGTCAATGATGACAATCAGACCCGCCTCACAGCCTGCGATATGAGTAGAAGACCTCACCTGATTTCCGGGTTTCCAGAATAAAAGAGGATTTATCATGAGCAGCACCTTCTTCATTCCATCCGTGAACATGATGGGCATTGGCAGTCTCGACGAAGCGATGCTCGCCATCCGCAAATATGGTTTCCGTAAAGCCTTGATCGTCACTGATGCAGGCCTGGCCAAAGCCGGCGTGGCTGCCAAGGTAGCCAGCCTTCTGGCCCAGCAGGACATCAACTCCACCCTGTTTGATGGTGCCAAACCGAATCCGACGGTCAGCAATGTCGAGAAAGGCCTCGAGCTGCTTGGCCGTAGCGACTGTGATTTCATTATTTCCCTGGGCGGCGGTTCACCCCATGACTGCGCCAAGGGCATTGCCCTGTGCGCCACCAACGGCGGGCACATCAGTGATTACGAAGGCGTGGATCAATCCGCCAAACCACAGATGCCGTTGATCGCGATCAATACCACCGCCGGCACGGCGAGTGAAATGACCCGTTTCTGCATCATTACCGACGAAGTCCGGCACGTGAAAATGGCCATCGTCGACCGTAACGTCACCCCACTGTTGTCGGTCAACGATCCTTCGCTGATGGCAGGCATGCCCAAAGGCCTGACCGCCGCCACCGGTATGGACGCGCTGACCCACGCTATCGAAGCCTACGTGTCGACTGCGGCAACGCCGATCACCGACGCCTGTGCACTCAAGGCCGTGGAATTGATCTCGGCCAACCTGCGCACTGCCGTTGCCCAGGGTGACGACATGACCGCCCGGGAAAATATGGCCTACGCGCAATTTCTTGCCGGCATGGCCTTCAACAATGCGTCTCTGGGCTATGTCCACGCCATGGCGCACCAACTGGGTGGGTTCTACGACCTGCCACACGGCGTCTGTAATGCGATCCTGCTGCCCCATGTCGCCAGCTTCAACGCCAGCGTATGCCCGGCCCGGTTTAAAGACATCGCCAACGCAATGGGGGTCGACACCCAGCATCTGGATGCGGAAAAAGGCGCCGCCGCGGCCATCACCGCCATCCGTAAACTGTCTTCGGATGTCGGTATTCCGAGCGGCCTCGCCGAACTGGGCGCCAAGGCCGACGACATCCCGATCCTGGCAACCAATGCCATGAAGGATGCTTGCGGCTTCACCAATCCGCGTCCTGCCAATCAGGACGAGATCGAGCAGATTTTCCATACCGCGATGTAACCGATGTGAAGTGACGCCAGCCAGATCAAAAGCCCCGTCTTCGGCTGAAGTGCGGGGCTTTTTTGGTTCGTCACGGGTTACTCGACTTTGAACCCCGGCAAGCCCTGGTAGCTCGCCATTCCTTGGAGCTAATGTCGACCGTCCACTCTTGGGTCACGCACTACCCATTTCCTCGTACGAAGCATCGACGACCGTGATGCGCTCATCCCAAGCAGTTTCAGCGACATCGCGGATAATTTCCGCTAGCGTCTCAACATCCACACCCTCAGCCCTGATGCAGGCCAAGCGTCCGGGCGACCAATCGATAACGGTGCACTGTGGGTACTTCCCTAGCAGTGCGGACAGGGCTTCCTGAGGTGGCTCTTTGCGGGTGTACATGAAGTCAAAGTACGGGGCACTGGCATCCTGAAGCGAGTACACCAGAGCCCAAGCATTTGATGGTCCGGGAAACCAAATGGTGACGTTACGATGCACCCATTCCGGCCCACCGTTTTTGATGCGGCGAAGTACTTCGATGATCGAATTACAACCGAGTATTCGGATCATGCGATCAGAATCAAACGTCCAGTCAGGCACAGGCTGGGAGGCTGCTTTACTGGCCAGAAGTGCAGTCATGCTTGCTTTTCTCTTCATCGCATTACCTTGGGTTTGAACGTCCGCTTCAGGCTGATTGCCGTCTGTGGCGAAGGGCAGCGATCGACCCCAAGCAGACCTTCAGTGCTCCCAACTATTGGCCGATTGCTTCCTGTTCTCAAGGCTATCCATTCATACGATGGGCTATTGCAAAGATTAGAACTCCTTCTCTTACACAAGGTGCTCCCCCGTTTTTGGGGGGCTGTGCATAACCTCTCTTAGTGCGTCCAATAAAGCGGAAGCGGCAGGCGACAATGTAGCGTCTCCTAGTCGGGAAACACCGATTTGCTCCAGAATTAGAGGTTCGAAAGCCGGGAGGCGAACTAGCTCATCACTATGTGCTGGGTCAGAAATAACTGATTGAGGTAATATTCCAAGAAGATCGGTCTGTTTTAATAACCAAAGTATATTAAAGAATGATGCTGTTTCTATAGTTGCATGTGGTGGGTCAATGTCCTTTCGATGAAAGATGTTATCGAACTGCTTCCGTAAAGTAGTTTCTATTGGCGGCAGAATCCATGCTTCGCGCGCGAGCTCTTCCAGTTTAACCCCAGGTTGCTGAGCAAGAGGGTGGTCACGGCGAGCAACGATGATGGCGTTTTCGCTAAAGAGCGCCTCCTGAGCGACAACGACGCTTGAGCTGACATCGGAAAGTCTCCCAATCAAGAAGTCCAATTCGCCTGAGATAAGCCGAGGTATCAGTTCTCCGCTCACACCATCGACGATTTTGATGCGGATGCTTGGTCGGCTTGCCCAGAGTCGCGCGATGGCTGCGGGCACAAGATAACTTGACCCTGTTAACACGCTTCCTATGGCAACACGCCCGGCATGCCCTTTTCCAAGAGCGTCGATTGCTTGGGATACATGATCCAGCTGGGCAAGGATCATCCGGCTGCGCTGCACAAAGTCCCGACCAAGCTCTGTAGGCGTAACCCCCCTGCGATTCCGAGTGTAGAGCTGAGCCTCTACAGCCTCTTCCAGATCTTGTAGCAGCTTGCTCGCTGTAGGCTGTGAGAGGTTCAGCGAGCGTGCAGCGTGCAAAACACTGCCATATTCGAACAATGCAATCGCCAAGCGGAAATGCCTGACTGTCGCCCATTTTTCCAACCGTTCCAGACTCATGTGGTATTCCTATAATCGATATCACACCTACTATATTATAGATTTACGAATACCATAAGCCCACCTAGAATGTGCCTGACGCGCTGGGTCGTTCCAATTAAACACTTGCGAAGTGTACAAAAGGTCTTGTCCGTATTGATTTAACAACTCTGGGATACGACTCCTTTTAAGCGGGGCGGCCTGTTATAAAATCTTTGAATTTATTGCCTGTTATCAATGTGAGAGGAGTAAGGTTTATATGAACGTCAAAAATCTAGAAGCGGTGAAGAGCTACTTTAAATACTGTGTGGATGGTAAGGATGTTGAGCGAGTTTCCGAGTATTTCGATGTCGACGTGGTCGTGCATCGGCCGGACTGCGATGCTCCGATAGGTGGTTTGGAAAATTTTAAGCGAGCCTTGAGCGCAAATGTTCTTGAACGATATAAGACAATTAAAACTACGTTCAGCAAGGAAGTTGTCACAGATGACGTTGTTGTAGTCGCGTTGACACACTGTGCAACTGGCTCCAATACATGGCACGGCTTTAACGTAGAAGGCAAGAGCTTGACGTGGACGGCCCTGACGTATTTCCGTTTCAACAAAGAGGGTAAAGTGATCGAGGAGATCGTTGAACGGAACGAACTGTTCATGGCAAAGCAACTCGGAATCATCAGTTACGAGTAACACTTAGTTAATTCTCAAAAGAGCTAAATCCACCGTGGTGAAATTATTTTCTCTACGGTGGTCAGAGGCCGCTATTGGCCGATAGTTGTAGGTCACGAAGGGCCGCTACTGACCAACGTGGTCGATGCCCCCAAAGAAACGCCAGGCAACGTAAAACTCAAACGCCCCATCCCTCCCGCACAGCCCCCCGAATCCCCTCCAGCAACATCGCAAATGCCGGGTTGTCATTGTTCTCGCGCCAGATCAGATGCAGCTCGCTCTGCACACCTTCGCCCAAATCGATATCGCGAAACACCACGTTCTTGAACACCACGCTGGTGGCGCAGCGAGGCACCAGGGCCAGGCCCATTCCGGCGTTGACCAGCGCCAGGATGGTCAACGATGAGCCCAGCCATTGCACGTATTCCGGGGCGACGCGGGCAGAGCGGAGCATGCCGGTCAGCAGTTCGTTGAACGGCGGGTAGGCGGCGTGGGAGTACATCAGGAACGGTTGCGCATCGAGGTCTTTGACCGACACGGTTTCTGCGCTCGCTAGCCGATGACGGCTCGGCACCGCCAATACAAACGGTTCACGCACCAGGCATTCGGTGGCGTATCCCGGTTCCAGCAACGGTGCTCGAACGATGCCCAGATCGATACGCCGCGCGCACAGGGCTTCATGCTGCTGGTAGGTGTTCATCTCCGTCAGGTCGATTTTCACATGCGGCTGTTTGAGCCGTGCTTCAGCGATGACCTTGGGCAGAAACTCGTACACCGCGCTGCCGACGAAACTGATGTTGACCGAGCCGATGTCGCCCTCGGCAAAACGGCGGGCGGTGACGGCGGCTTGTTGGGCGCGCTCCAGCAGGTTCTGCGCTTCGATGAAGAAGGCGCGGCCGGCGGCGGTCAGGGCGACACTGCGGGTGGTGCGGGTGAACAGCTCGACACCCAGGTGATGTTCCAGCAGTTGAATCTGTCGACTGAGGGGCGGTTGAGTCATGTTCAACCGTTCGGCGGCCCGGCGGAAATTCAGTTCGGTCGCCACGGTGGTGAAACAGCGCAGTTGAGTCAGTTCGAACATTGATCTAATTCCGGTATCAATCGAATGCCAAGTTAGATTAGACGGTATCAATACCGGCGTCCATCATCGGCCTGTCCCTAAAAAAACAATGATTGGGAGTTGCCCCTTGAATACCGTCCAGAGTCCGCCGGACCCGAATGTACTCGCCCGCGCCGCGGCCAAGGTGAAACGCCATGTGCTGCCGCTGTTTGTGGTGATGTTCATCGTCAACTACATCGACCGCGTCAATATCGGCTTCGTGCGCAGCCACATGGAAACCGACCTTGGCATCGGCGCCGCAGCCTACGGCTTGGGCGCCGGGTTGTTCTTTATCGGCTACGCAATCTTCGAAGTCCCCTCCAACATGCTGCTGCAACGCTACGGTGCTCGCGCCTGGCTGACGCGCATCATGTTCACCTGGGGCGCGGCGGCGATGGCCATGGCGTTTGTGCGCGGCGAAACCAGCTTCTATGTGCTGCGTTTTGTCCTCGGTGCCGCCGAAGCAGGCTTCTTTCCCGGCATCATTTACTACTTCACCCAATGGCTGCCGTCGACCGAGCGCGGCAAGGCCATGGCGATTTTCCTCAGCGGTTCGGCCATTGCCTCGGTGATCTCCGGTCCTGTCTCCGGCGCGTTGCTGAACGTCAGTGGTTTCAGCCTGCATGGCTGGCAGTGGATGTTCTTGATCGAAGGCTTTGCCTCGATCGTGCTCTGTGGATTTGTCTGGTTCTGGCTGCAATCCCATCCGCGCGAGGCGAAATGGCTGAGCGCCGAAGAAAAGGACGCACTGGTTGACGCCATCGCGCTGGAACAACAGGCCCGCGAAGCCACGCAGACAGTCAAGCCGTCGATGTTCAAGCTGCTGGCCGACAAGCAAATCGCGCTATTCTGCTTCATCTACTTTTCCATCGCCCTGACCATCTACGGCGCCACGTTCTGGCTGCCGAGCATGATCAAGAAAATGGGCAACCTCGGCGACTTCCAGGTGGGCCTGTTCAACTCGATTCCGTGGATCATTTCGATCATCGCGATGTATGGCTTCGCCGCCATGGCCAGCAAATGGAAACACCAGCAAGCCTGGGTGGCCTTGACCCTGGTGATCGCCGCGTTCGGCATGTTCATGTCCACCATCGGTGGGCCGATCTTTGCCTTCGTCGCCATCTGTTTTGCCGCCATTGGTTTCAAGGCTGCCTCGGCATTGTTCTGGCCGATTCCGCAAGGCTATCTGGATGCTCGCATCGCCGCCGCGGTGATCGCCTTGATCAACTCCATCGGCAACCTCGGCGGTTTCGTTGCCCCGACAGCGTTCGGTTTCCTGGAGCAAAAAACCGGCTCCATCGAAGGCGGCCTCTACGGTTTGGCGGCCACGTCACTGGTCGCGGCCGTGGTGATCTTTTTCGCCCGCACCGCACCGCGTGGCGATGCGCTCCGCGCGCTGGCCGACAAACCTGCCGCCGACGCGGCAGCCAAAAAATCCATCAGTCATCAAGCCTTGAGTTCAGGTTCAAAGGGAGCAGCTTCTTGAAAATCAAACGAGTCACCGTCACCCCAATCGCTTTCCGTGATCCGCCGCTGCTCAACGCCAGTGGTATCCACGAACCTTTTGCGCTGCGCTCGATCATCGAGATTGAAAGCGACAACGGCTACATTGGCCTGGGTGAAAGCTACGGCGATGCCCCGGCGCTGCTGATCCAGCAGCAACTGCAAGACCAGTTGATCGGCCTCGACCCGTTCAATCTCAATCAGCTGCGCCGCATCGTGCAGACCACGGTGGCGGCGAACAAACCCGCGAGCATTGCCGGTGCGGAACTGGCGCCGGGCTCCCATGCCAGCAAAGCGGTGAGCAATGCGTATTCGGCGTTCGAAGTGGCGTTCCTGGATTTGCAGGCGCACTCGTTGAACGTGCCATTGGTGGACTTGCTGGGCGGGGCGATTCGCGACGAGATTCCGTTCAGCGCCTACCTGTTCTTCAAGTACGCGCAGCATGTCGATTCACCCTACAAACCCGACAGTTGGGGCGAAGCGCTGAACGAGGAACAGATCGTCGCCCAGGCGCGGCGCATGATCGTGGCCAACGGTTTCAAGAGCATCAAGCTCAAGGCCGGCACGCTGCCACCGGAGCATGAAGTGTCGTGCATCAAGGCGCTGAAAAAGGCTTTCCCCGGTTACCCGTTGCGCATCGACCCGAACGGCAACTGGTCGCTGGAAACCTCGATTCGCATGGCCGAACTGCTGGGCGATGACCTGCAATATTACGAAGACCCGACGCCGGGCCTCGACGGCATGTCCGAGCTGCACAAGCGCACCGGCCTGCCGCTGGCGACCAACATGGTGGTCACCGATTTCGATGAGTTCCGCCGCAGCGTGGCGTTGAACAGCGTGCAGATCGTCCTCGCCGATCACCATTACTGGGGCGGCCTGCGCGACACCCAGGCGCTGGCGAAAATGTGTGACACCTTTGGCCTTGGCGTGTCGATGCACTCCAACTCGCACTTGGGCATCAGCCTGATGGCGATGGCGCATGTCGCCGCCGCGGTGCCCAATCTGGATTACGCCTGCGACACGCATTACCCGTGGCAGGAACCGGATGAAGAGGTGATCAAGGGCGGCAAAATACCCATCGTCGATGGCTGCGTGAAAATCACCCGTGCGCCCGGATTGGGTCTGGAGCTGGATCACGATCAACTGGGCAAGCTGCATGACCAGTACCTGACTTGCGGCATTCGTCAGCGCGATGACGTGAAACAGATGCAGCGTTACAAACCGGAGTGGAAGGCGGTCAAACCGCGTTTTTGATCACCTGAGCTGTGTCCCCGAGAATACTGAAAAGCCCTGGCAACCCAAAGGAGCGATCCTTGGCCTATGCTGATGGCTTTTCAACGAGTCGGTTTCGGCGGGGGCATAGATGGATCTTCGGTGTGAAGTAGCGGTTCTCGGCATGGGCGCAATGGGCGCCGCCACTCTTTATCAACTGGCGAAATCCGGCGTCAAGGTGATTGGCGTCGACCGCCATCATCCTCCCCACGATCAAGGATCAAGCCATGGCGATACGCGCATCACCCGGCTCTCGGTCGGGGAAGGCGCCGAGTATCTGCCCATCGTCCGCAATTCCCACAAAATCTGGCGCGAGCTCGAAGCGCTGTCTGGTGAGTCGCTGTTCGAGCAGTGTGGCGTGCTGGTCATGACCACCAGTCCCACGTATGACGCTGACGATGAACGTGACTTCACTCACAGCACCCTTCATCTCGCGAACACCTATGACATCGAGCATGAGGTGTTGTCGGCGGGACAGATTCGTCAGCGATTTCCGCAGTTTTCACCGGTGCTGGACACGGCAGTCGGCTATTTCGAACCGGGCGGCGGTTATCTCCGGCCCGAACGCTGCATCGCGGTACAACTCAGGCTCGCCGAGGAACTGGGCGCGACGCTGCTGAAGGGCGAAACCGTCATGCAAATCACCTCGGACGAGCAGGGCGTCACCGTCATTACCGATCAGCGAACCCTCCTCGCCGACAAGGTCGTGATCAGCGCCGGCATGTGGTCCAAGGGCTTGCTCGGCGAGCCTTTCGACCGGTTGTTGAGGGTGTGTCGTCAGAAACTGTTCTGGTTCGAACTGGAGGAGAACGCCCGATTCGCACCGCTGTCACCGACCTTTATTTGTACTCACGGGCCAGGCGATGAAGACTCTGTCTATGGTTTCCCACCGTTGCCCGGCGAGGGCAGCCTGAAGGTCGGCACCGAGCAATACAGCGAAGAGACTTCACCCGACACGCTGGACAGAACCGTCAGCGACGCCGAAGCACGCGAGATGTTCGACACCCATGTGCGCGGCAAGATTGCGGGCGTCAGCTCGCGGGTCGTCAAATCGGCGGTGTGTGCTTACACCGTCACACCGGACAATCACTTCATCATCGACGCGCATCCGTCACTGAAAAACACCTTGGTGGTGTCCGCCTGTTCGGGGCATGGCTTCAAGCATTCCGCTGCGCTGGGGGAAGCGCTGGCACAGTGGTGCGCGCGGGGCAGCAGTGACCTGGACTTGTCGGCGTTTTCGTTGAAGCGGTTTGAGGGCGTTATTGAGTGAGTGCAGTGCACAGGCGCTGGATCTGCGCCAGCTCCCAGGTGCTGAGCAAACTGACCGGGTCGGTGCCGTAACGTTGCCAACTGTCGAGCACGCCCTCGCGACCGTCCGGGCTTTGGCAACGCTGGCAGTGGCGCAGGCGAGTGCCGTCGAAGTCGAGGGTCAGACGCCAGCCCTCGATATCGACTTGTACCTGGCCCGGCTCGGGTTGTTCGTCGAGGCGCTTCAGAAGCCGAACTTCCAGCGCGGCGTCGCGCAATTGCTGGTAAACCTCGCGGGCGGTCAGGGGCAGCACGGGTGTCTCCGGTGAAATCGTGGCAAGCGTAGATTCGGGGGGCACAGAATAGAGTGTGCGCTTGAGCCTGTCAGCGGATAGCGGGCGCGCCGAATTTATTCGACGGTCTGCGGGCGCCGTGCAGGCTGTCCTTCTTCCTCTCGAAGCTCACGGCTCATGTCGTTGCAGCTTTGCGACCAGTCGGTCAGCCACGTCGGCATCGGCGGCGACTGTTCAGCCAAGCCCAGTTCCCGGGCGTACTCGCCAGGTGGAACGGTGCCTTTGGCAGAGCGGAACAGACCCCGCATCACCACCACACCGACCACGCGTCCCTTGCTCACGAAGCGGTGCTCCATAAAGCTCCACTTATCGTCCCAGCCAAGCATCCTGGTGTGAATCTCGAACGCTTCGAACAATTTCAGCTCACGCCGGAACTTGCCCCAGGTGTCGCCAACGATAGGCACGGCCTTATTGCGCAGCGCCACCCGGAATGCACCGCAACGCAGCACGTAGTCCATGCGTCCGATATCGGCCAGGGTGAAATACCGGCCGTTGGTAACGTGTCGGTTGAGGTCGAGATCAAGCGGCCAGACGCGCATGTGGACGATGGTGGTGGCCAAGGCGTCAACGGGCTTGCGCCATGGACGACGAAACAGCATGAGGAAAAGTCGGAACCAGAGATTCATAAGTACGCCGATGATTGAATGACCGGTGCACTTTAGGGCGGAAGGATCGGGTAAGGTAGGTGCGCAAATGACTTTTTTCATGCGAAAAGCGCAATAGGATCATATATGCACGTCACGCTTTTACTGGCGGATCAATGTTCCGCCGCCAGCGCCACGATGGCCGTGGAAGTGCTCAGCGCCGCCAACCTGTTTGCAGACACTGCCGGCGCGCCTTTTGAAGTGGTCATCGCCTCGCTTGAGGGTGGTGATGTCGCCGCGTGGGGAGGGCAGATGTTGCGCGTGGACCTGTCCACCGCCGAGATCCCGCGAACCGACCTGGTGCTGATCCCCGGATTCCTCTTCACCTTGAAGGATGCCTTGCCGGCCTTTTCAGCTTATGGGCCGTGGCTGCGTCAACAGCATGCGCAGGGTGCCGTGGTGGCGTCGATGTGCACGGCGGCGTTCATGCTGGCCGAAACGGGCCTGCTGGATGGCGTTCGTGCTACCACGCACTGGGCCTTTGCAGACCTGTTTCGTCGTCGGTATGCCGAGGTCCGTCTGGAGGAGACGCAGATCCTCTGCGAGGACAATCGCGTGATCACGTGCGGGGGCGCGAGTGCCGCCATGGATCTTTTGCTGCACCTCGTGCGCCGGTTCGCTTCACTGGAACTGGCGCAAAAGTGCAGCAAGTACTTGCTGGTCGACGCTGTGCGCAGCGAGCAATCGGTGTATGTCATGTGGTCATTGCCGAAGAACCATGGGGATGGCGACATCCTGCGGGTTCAACACTGGCTGGAGGAACACTTCGAACAGCCGCTGTTGATTGATGACGTCGCCCAGCAATTCGGGTTTGGCGTCAGGAACTTCAAACGGCGTTTCAAGGAGGCCACCGGTTACACGCCTATTACCTACCTGCAAACCTTGCGTCTGGAGAAGGCAAAGCAGCTTCTTGAGTCCACCCGCATGACACTCGACAGCATCACTTACGCCGTGGGCTACGAAGACGGTAATTCGTTCCGTAGACTGTTCCGCCAGCGAGTGGGTTTGCTGCCAGCGGCGTACAGGAAGAAGTTTCAACCGGGTGCGAGTTGATTCACTTGCGCCAAGCCACAGATGATTGGGAGCAGAACATGCAGAAAACCGCCGTACTCACCTTGGCCCTGGTGCTCAATGCTGGATTATTCGGCGCGCAAGCACACGCGGCCGGCGATGCTGAAGCGGGTGCGACACTGTTCAAGCGGATATGCGGTGGCTGCCATCAGGTCGGGGAGTCCGCGCGCGGTTCATTCGGGCCGCAGCTCAATGGCATTTTTGGACGCCCTTCGGGCAGCACCACGGATTACCAGTATTCCGATGCGATGAAATCCGCCGGTATCGTCTGGACCCGCGAAACACTGACCGCGTACCTGGAAGCTCCAAAAGAAGTGGTGCCCGGCACCCGCATGATTTTCTGGGGGCTCAGTGACCCGGAAAAGATCGACAACCTGTTGGCGTACCTTCAGACGTTTCAGCCGCAGTAGGACTTCGCGACTTTCGAGGGCATTCGCCAGGCGCGGAGCACCCGGTGGTTCTGATCTGATTTACAATCCCCCCCTTTTGACGGGGGGGAGCCGTTAATGGATGTTTTCGCGCTTCTGTATGACGGCCTGATCAAGTGGGTGATCGAGCCTGTCACGGATCAGTTCCTTGGCATTTTCGATCTGAACGGCCGCTTCAGCGTCGTGTTTCTCTGCGTGTCCTACAGCATCGCCTACACCCTGTACCGCTTCAGAAAATATCGCGGGCTGACCGACGCACGTTCTTTCTGGCAGTTCATCGGCGGGCACCGGGTTCATTTTCATCCCTCGGCGTTGCTGGATTACCGGTACTACTTCGTGCGGGCCATCCTGAAGGTCGCGCTGGTGCTGCCCATTGTTGGCCTGGTCGATCCGTACGTCCTGCGTTCCGGCGACTACCTCTCGTTTTTCAACAATCTTTGGGGCGCGCGCGTGCAGGTGGGGGAGAACCTCTTACTTTCCTTGCTCTACGGGCTGGGCGTGTTTCTGGTGCAAGACTTCATCCATTACTGGGGCCATCGCGCCTTTCATTCCCGGTATCTGTGGGCGTTCCACAAAGTCCATCATTCTGCGTCCGTCCTGGTGCCGGCGACGGCTAGCCGGATTCACTTTGTGGAAAAAATGGTCGAGAGACTGACTGACACCGTCTTCCTCGGCGCTTTTGCCGGTGTCTTCTGGTACGCCTGTGGCGGGGAGATCAGCCGGTACACCTTGTTCGGCGTGACTTATATGGTCCTGATCCTCAATGCCTTGGCTGCCAATCTGCGTCACAGCCATGTCTGGCTGTCTTTCGGGCCTGTGGTCGAGCATGTACTGAACAGCCCGGCGCAACACCAGATTCATCACAGTGACGCGCCCCGACATTTCAACAAGAACTTCGGTATCAACCTGTCACTCTGGGACTGGATGTTCGGCACGCTCTACGTCACACACTCGACGCCCGAGCCTATTCAGTTCGGCACCGGCAAACAGGACCACGACCGTTACCTGACGCTCTATAGCCTGATCGTCACGCCCTTTGTGGACATCGCCCGCAAGATCTCCACGTTCAACCAGTGGACGGGATTGGAGCGTGTAAAGCTCCAATCCCGCCCTTTCTATTGTTGGCCAACCGGCAAGGGTGGGGTTCGAGGCGGGATCAATCGTTTTGACCCGATCGATTCGAACGCCGAAGCCAGGCGCAGCAGCGTCGAATCGTCATAGGCACGACCGGCGAATGTCAGCCCGACGGGCATGCCGATGTCGGGCATGACGCCCATCGGCACCGTGACCGTGGGAACGCCCAGGTGCCGGATGGCAAGATTGCCGTTGGCGACCCAGACGCCGTTACTCCACGCGATATCCGCAGACTTCGGATCGACATCGGCATTCGCCGGACCCACGTCGGCAACCGTAGGGAACAGCACCGCATCGAGCCCCAGCCGATCCATCCAGTGCTCAAGATCGATTCGACGCGTCTGTTCAAGTCCGCGCAGTCCGTCAGGCACTGTGGTGATCTGGTCCCACGGTGTGATGCCGCGCTTGGCCATCTTCACGTACTCGTCCATGCCTGCGGCAAGGTCGTCCTCCCGATTGGGGAGAGTGCCCGGGTCGTGGGGGAAAATCAGCGGTCCGTCGACATCGGCCAAGCGGTTCAACTTGGGATCGCCATTGGCCCGCAGAAAATCATCGAACGCCCAGGCCGACAGGTCCCACAACTCATGATGCAAGAACTCTTTGGACACCAGGCCTCGCGTAAATACGGTCGGTGCACCCGGGCGATCACCCTCGCAATTGGAGACCAGCGGGAAATCGACTTCGATGACTTCGGCGCCAGCGGCTTCGAGTGCTTTGCGTGCCACTTCCCAGAGCCCGATCACGGAAGGACGGGTGATGATTCGCTGCCCTGTCGGACCACCGATGCCTGGCGCATCGCTCGTGCCCGCATCGGGATCCGCGTTGATGTACATGCGCGGAACACCAAAGCGCTTTCCTGCCAGTGCATCGGACTTCACGGCCAACTCGGCATAGGAAGCGGGGCGCACCGAGGCGACACTCGGAATCGGCACCCACGGTTGCATCCGCCACAAATCGCCACGGGTGTCGGGATCTTCCGCCACCACCACGTCGAGCACCTCGAGCAAGTCGGCCATGGTTCTGGCAAACGGCACGACAACGTCCATCGTCGGCGTCAACGGCCAGTTGCCGCGCACCGAAATCACCCCGCGCGAAGGGGTGTAGGCGCACAGACCATTGTTCGATGCAGGGCCGCGTCCGCTCGACCAGGTTTCTTCCGCGAGGCCGAATGCCGCGAAGCTGGAGGCAGTTGCGGTACCGGCGCCGTTCGATGAGCCCGAGGCGAAGGGAGCGGTGAGATAGTCAGCGTTGTACGGGCTCTCCGCGCGGCCATAGACCCCGCGCTGCATGCCGCCGTTTGCCATCGGTGGCATATTGGTCTTGCCCAGGCAGATCGCACCAGCAGCGCGAAGTCGTTCGATCGTGAACGCATCGCGATAAGCAATCAGGTTCGCGAAGGCCGGACTGCCAGAGGCGGCAGTGAGCCCTTTCACCAGATAACTGTCCTTGGCCGTATAGGGAATGCCATCGAGCGGACCCAGCGTCTCGCCCTTGGCCCGACGGGCATCGGACGCCTGCGCCTCGTTCAGCGCCTCGGGGTTTCGAACCACCACCGCGTTGAGGGCGGTGGGCGTGTCGGGGCCGTCGTAGGCATCGATCCTGGCGAGATAGGCCTGGACCAGTTCAACCGCAGTGGTTCGGCCTGACTCGAGCGCAGCACGCAGTTCGGCAATGGAAACTTCGGTGACCTCGATCATGCTGTTACCACCGACGGCTGATGGGGGAGGGGGTGAATGTTTCCATCTCGCTGGGTCTTTGGATCAAGGGCATCACTTATCTCAAAATGGGTATTCATAGATGTTCTCGTTGCGCTGCTTTACGCGTTCTATTTAACACCAAGCCGGGAGCCGAGGCATCGGTGTAACGGTTCACCCGTTCTCCGGTGGCCGCACAGCAGCAGGTTGCCCGGCCGCACGAATGAAATGCTCGCGAAGCCATTGATGCGCTGGGTCTTCATGCGACCTGGGATGCCAGGCCATGGCAACGTCAAAGGCGGGCAGATGAAAAGGCAGGGGCAAAATATCCAGACCGCCAGCATAACGTTGCAGCAGTCGACTGGGCAGCGTCGCTACACAGTCGGTATCGCCCAGTACAAGGGCTATCTGGTTGTAGCCAGAGACGGTCAACGCCACGTGGCGTTGATGCCCCAAACCTTCCAGCGCGTTGTCCACACTGCTTTTGAATTTACCCTCCTGGGAAACCATGACGTGAGCAAGCTTGCAGTATTCCTCGAGGCCAGGATTTTCTGTGCCTCGGGGATGCCCCTTGCGTTGCGCCAATCGAAATTCGTCTTTGAGCAAGAATCTGGATTTCAATGCCTCAGGCACTTGTCGCGCAAGGCCGACATACAGATCAATCTCACCTCGTTCCATCCTGTACGTCAGGTTCGCTTCTATCGGCGTAATAAAGCTCAGGCGTATGCCTGGCGCCTGATGCGCCAACACCGACTGCGCGACGGACAGTCCCACCAGCGTGAAGATATTGTCGTTCACGGCAACGACAAAATCGCGCCTGGCAGTGAGCGGCTTGAAGTCTTCACTCGACGCCACTGCGCCCTGAAGATCCAGCAACGCCTGATGCAGGCGTGACTGAATCGCCAGTGCGCGGTCAGTGGGTGCCATGCCCCGACCCGCTTGCGAGGGGACCAGCAGCGGATCATTAAACATGTCTCTTAACCGACTTAGCTGCGTTGATAGCGCTGGCTGGCTGATGTTCAGCCGTTTGGCTGCGCGTGTGACGTTTCGCTCTTCAAGGAGTGCGTCCAGGGAAATGAGCAACGGGAGATCCGAACGCCGGATATCCATATTCGATATACCTCGTATAGGGAAAGGTAACTCACTGCCGCGACGATGAAGCTTTAGAGTCTGGACTGTACCGATTTCGGCAAGGAGAGACCTATGCGAGTGAACAGTTTTTTTATTTCGAGTGCGCTGGCGGCTTCGATAGCGCTCGCTGGCGCTTTTTCTTCGCACGCCCATGCGGCAACTGATGCTCAGGCGACGCCCGCGGTGGCTGCCGCACAAATTCATGCTCAAGCCCCTGGTGTCTATCGTTACCGAGTAGGCGATTTTCAGGTGACCGCTCTGTCCGATGGTACGGTGCCACAGGATCTGCATGCGCTGCTGACCAACACAACCCCGGCTGAAACGGACGGCTTGCTCAAGCATGCATTCCTGGCCAGTCCGGTTGAGGTATCGATCAATGTCTTCCTGATCGATACCGGCAGCAGACTTGTGTTGGTCGATACCGGCTCCGGTGCACTCTTCGGTCCAGGCAATGGCGGCAAGCTGCTCGGTAGTTTGAAATCGGCGGGCTATGCGCCTGAGCAGATTGACGACATCTTGCTCACCCATATCCACAGTGACCATAGCGGTGGCCTGGTGAACGAGGGGCAGCGGGTCTTCCCGAATGCCACCGTTCATGTGGGCAAGCCTGACGTGGACCTGTTCCTTGATCCGGCGAACATCCACGGCGTCAACGGCTACGACAAGAAGTACTTCGAGCAAGCGGTGAAGACTGTCGAGCCCTACGTTAAAGCGGGCAAAGTCGTTGCGTTCACCGGCGTGACCCAGCTGTTCCCGGGCGTTAAGGCGATTCCAACGCCTGGGCATACGCCTGGCCATAGCTTCTATCAGTTCGAGAGCAAGGGTGAGTCGATCGAGTTCATCGGTGACATTGTTCATGTCGCGTCGGTTCAGTTCCCTAAACCGAAGATCACTATTGTTTACGACGTATCCCCCAAAGAAGCAGCGGCCCAGCGCGAGAAACAGTTCGCTATTGCCGCTTCTCAGCGTGAACTGGTGGCGGGCGCTCACTTGCCTTTCCCAGGCTTGGGTCATATTCGGGCTGAAAGCGACGGTGGTTTCACGTTTGTGCCGGTCGATTATCGCGATCGTGATGGACGCTGAGTTTCTTCTGCGAGGGTGGCCGAGCTTCCTGTCGGCCACCTGCAGCACCCCACGCAAGGCGAGGTATTGTCATCAGGCTTTGCTGGCCGCCAGGTAGGCGCCAAGGCGTTGTCCCATTTGCTCGCCCAAGGCTTGCAGGCCACTCAAGGGACGGACCATCACTTCAAACTCGACGATTTTTCCTTGTTCATTGAACCGGATCATGTCGATGCCCTTTAACGCTTTCCCGCCGACGTTGGCGCTGAACTCCAGGACGACGCTCAACCCGTCTGCGGTCGACAGTTCCCGGTGGTAGACAAAATCCTCAAATACCTCGATGACCGTGTTGAGAATCATCGATACCACGGCCGCACCCGGGTAAGGCGTGTGCGCCATCGGAGAGCGGAATATCGCCTGTGGGTCCAACAAACCGGGCAAGGCGCTCAAGTCACCCTTGCTGATCATGTCGTGCCACTGGTTCAGGGATTCTGCGGCGTTGGGATGCAGTTTCAGTTCAGACATTTTCAACTCCTGTATTTTTGTTGTTTGGTTACCTTGTCATCGATCAGCGACGCACAGTTCCCCGGTGGCGCGGATCAGTGCCTGGCCATGCAGACCGTCCTTGATCAGGCTGGATCGTTCTTTGGCTAGCCAGTTCGCGCATTGCGGGTCATTGCGATAAGGCGCGAAGGCGGCGTATTGCTGCAACAGGCGGTTTTGCAGCTCATCGAGCTGTGGCCGGATTTGATTGGCGAGGTCTGGCCGCGGCGTGTCAGGCGCCTTGCCAACCGCTCGCCATTGAGCCACCAGCCCGTACTGCACCAGCTTGTTGGCTTCGATCTGTGCGGCGATCAATTCGGCTACTTCGTCCGGGTCCAGTTTGCGCTCAACGGCCAGCTTCCTGGCGTTGGCGATGACTTGTGCTTCCCGGGCACTGTCCTGGATCGGTTTGCCACTGTCCCACTTGGTCAGCGCCACAAGATCAGCAATGCTCAGGCGTTCGTTCAACGTTACCAGCAGCGGTTGCAAGCTATCGGGTGCCGGGGATGGCGCACCGGCCTGCGCGCTGCAGGCGAGTAAACCGAGGACGGCGCAGGTCAGCAGTTGCGGTAAGCGTGGGGAGTGGAGCATGGGCAAACCTCATTGGGTACGGGACTCACAATCAGGTGTTATGTATCACAGGTGCGGCGGAGGCATTAAGCAGGGATCGATTTATTTTGTGCACGAAAAAGCCCGGCTTGTCAGGCCGGGCTTTTCGTTGAGTGCTTCGGTAAAGCCATTCATTTATGCCGCGCGGTTTTCGATCAGACGATCGGAGCCACCTTCAGCGACGCGGTTTTCGATCAGGCGATCCGAACCGCCTTCGGCAACGCGGTTTTCGATCAGACGATCCGAGCCACCTTCAGCGACGCGGTTCTCGATCAGACGGTCGGAACCACCTTCAGCGACGCGGTTTTCGATCAGACGATCCGAACCACCTTCGGCAACACGTTTCTCGATCAGACGGTCGGAACCACCTTCAGCCACACGATTTTCGATCAAACGATCGGAACCACCCTCAGCCACACGACTTTCAATCAGACGATCCGAGCCGCCTTCAGCGACAACCGGGTGAGCAGAGGTAGCGGCGAAAGCGTTTACTGCAAAAACCGAGAAAGCGATGCTGAGAAGGATTTGGCGTTTCATGATGGTGTGCTCCGGGGTGTAGTTGTTTGGTATGGGGCTGATGTTACGCCGCGGATTTTTTATGAGAACTTCATTGAGGTGATGGTGACTATCGATGCCGGCAATGATCCTCCTGTCGTCGGCTCTACCGCTCAGCCAGAACCGCGGGGGTATGCTGGACCTCTCTGGTCGAGAGGATAAATCGATGCACGACTATTACGATTTGGGCACCTACAGCCGCCCGGTGACGACCCACTCGTCCCAGGCCCAGCGCTGGTTCGATCGTGGCTTGGTTTGGTGCTACGGCTACAACCACGACGAATCCATACGCTGTTTCCACAAGGCGATCGAACACGACCGCGATTGCGCGATGGCTTACTGGGGCATCGCTTACGCTTCGGGCCCCAACTACAACAAGCGTTGGGATGCCTTCATCGAACAGGAGTTGAAGGAGGCCGTGGCCCAGGCCCGGCGGGCGACGCAAACCGCGCTGGCGCATATCGACGGCGCAACACCGGTGGAACAAGCGCTGATCCGCACGCTGGAACAACGCTACCAAGCCGACCAGGCCACCAGCCTCGACCAACTCTTCGCCTGGAACGATGCCTATGCGGCGTCCATGCGTGATGTCTATAAAGCCTTTCCCGAAGATCCCGATGTCGTTGCGCTGTTTGCCGAAGCGTTGATCGACCGCACACCCTGGCAATTGTGGGACCTGAAAACCGGTAAACCGGCGCCGGGCGCCGACACGCTTGAAACAGTGGCCGTGCTGGAACGGGCGCTACAGCGGATGGAGCAGCACGGCGATGTGCCGCACCCCGGCGTGCTGCACATGTACGTCCACACCCTGGAAATGTCGCCCTACCCGGAACGGGCATTGCGCGCCGGCGATGTCCTGCGTGACCTGGTGCCGGATGCGGGACATTTGCGCCATATGCCGTCGCACATCGACGTGCTCTGCGGTGATTACCGTGGGGCCATGGTCACCAATAGCCGGGCGATTCTGGCCGACAGCAAGTACCTGGAACAGGAAGGACCAATCAATTTCTACACCCTGTATCGATGCCACAACTACCACTTCAAACTCTATTCGGCGATGTTCCTCGGGCAGTACCAACCGGCCCTGGAAGCCGCCGATCAGTTGATGTCGACCATCAGGGAAGAACTGCTGCGCGTGGAGCAACCGCCCATGGCCGACTGGCTGGAAGGCTTCGTGTCGATGAAGGTCCACGTGCAGATTCGCTTCGGCAAATGGCAGGACATCCTCGCCACGCCGCTGCCGAACGACCAGACGCTGTACTGCGTGACCACGGCGATGCTGCATTACGCCAGAGGCGTGGCGCACGCGGCCACCGGGTATATCGCCGCCGCAGAAGCCGAACAGCGACTATTCCTCGAAGCCTGGACCCGAGTGCCGGACACCCGCTACCTCTTCAACAATAAATGCACCGACATTCTGGCGGTTGCCGCAGGCATGCTGCGCGGGGAAACCGAGTACCGTAAGGGCAATTACGACGAAGCCTTCGCCCACTTGCGCCAGGCACTGTCTCTGGACGACAACCTGCCTTACGACGAACCATGGGGCTGGATGCAACCGGTCAGGCATGCACTGGGCGCGTTGCTTCTGGAGCAGGGCAGGGTAGAAGAAGCGTTGCAGGCCTATCGAGCCGATCTGGGACTGGACAACATACTGAGTCGTGCGTCCTGGCATCTGGACAATGTGTGGAGCCTGCACGGCTATGTGGAATGCCTGAAACGACTGGGCCTGGATGCCGAAGCTGCTGCCGCCCAGACGCGCCTTGCTCTGGCCATGGCCCGGGCGGATGTGGAGATCAGGGCCTCGTGTTTTTGTCGGGTTGGGGCGGGGTGTTGTCAGTGATGCACGAAAGCGCTGGAGATTGCCTATGGATCGCTTGTCTACGTTGTTGTCGCGGTTCGGCGTGTGCGCAATTCTGTTTTACAACGGCAATCTTTGCGGCATGGCGTCATACGATGGCGCTGACCCGCGCGGTCATATTCACCTGCTGCAGGCAGGTAGCGTCACGTTGCAGGGGGCTGATCGCTATTGGTGCGCTCCATCGCAATCCCGGTAAAACTGCTGTGGCTCTTTGAGGATGCTGGGCGGTGAGAATGCGCAGTGGGGCCGGGCAGAAGAGGGGCGGCTTTCAACCCCATAGCGGACAAGGATTATGTAAAGCGAACTCAATTGGCATCGATTAAAATCCGCATCGTCTTTTCGACAATGCCGACTTCAAACGAAGGAGTTTCATGACAAGGATGGCCGCAGTTTTCATTTTACTGAGTTGCATGACTTCGACATCGGTATTGGGTGCTTCTGGTTGCCCGTTTCCGGAGGGGATGCAGGCGTCGATCGGCGCATCGAAGCAGGTTATTGGGGCGAGGCAGGCGGGCGTCGCTAAGGACGATCTACTCACCAGGATTTCCCCCGAGGCCAACGTGCAGATGTCCCGGATGCTGAAGAGTATCGTCGACGAGGTTTACGATCATCCGGCTCTACAGCCCGAGGTGTATGCCGCCTATCGGTTCGAACACTGTTTCGTTTCGCAGCAACACGCTGAAAAGGTGGCGGCGATGAAGTTTGCCGATGCTTACCCGCTGCTAAAGAAATGCGAACAGCTTAACCCTGAAGGAGCGCGACCTCCTTGTGCGATGCGTGTAGTGCATACGGTGACGGGGATTCCCGAATAATCGATCCGGAGCATTCGATCTATCGACGAGTACGCGGGAACGAATTTTGTGTTGATACAGCACGCGCCCTGAAGCTGAGAACGAGTCGTCACCCCCTGTCTTAATCCGTATTGAACATCCGCTTCTGGCCGATTTCTGCCCGTCGCGATGGGCAGAAAACGATTTCTGCCCATCGTGACAGGAAGAAATCGGCCAAGAATGGTCACCGGGATGCGCCGGGAAAACGTGTTGATTTAATGGGCATCAGGAATGACTGTGTGTGCCGACGCGATGGCTGATATCTTTCCCACGCTGCAAATCGCGTCCAATCGACGCCGATCCCATCAAGGAAGATAAAAACAATGAAAATATTATTCATCGCTTCGCTAGGAATTTTATCGCTGACTCAAACATCACTATCCTTCGCGGATAATGCTAATGGAAAAAATCTCTATCTACAGCGATGCAGCATGTGCCACGGAATGGATCTCAAAGCAACAGGACCGCTGGCTAATAAAAGCAATCCGCCTACACCTGATCTAACAACGTCCGCTTTCAAAAAACGATTAACTGATTATCCGGGCGTGATTGTATCTTCGATAATACTTCGCCCAAATGGCGACTTAATTCCAAGAACCTTGCGTGAGAATGGAGTAAAGCTATCGCCGCACTCATGGAGCGTTAAGGATTTGCGCGATTTAAATCAATACATGGGTGGTGTGATTTCACAAAACCGATGACCTTTGAAGTGCCTGGTCCTGTGCTGTCACCTTCGATTGACATGACGCCAGCGCTTGACTCTGTCCCTTGGGGCAACCCGTAACTGCCATGGCGCTGAGCGCTCAGCAGGCCCGGTTGCTCATACAAACGAATGGCTTTTGGAGTGCACCCCGACAACTTGGCAAGTTCACCTATGTACAAATGACGCTCCTCCCTGATCCAGCGCCGGCCCGCTGTTTGCTGGCTGTGACCGGATGTCGTCCTGGTGCACACGGTGTTCATGCAGAGTCGCTCAGCGGCACCGCGACAGGCAGAAAGCGGCCATAACCGGACGTTCGAATCAATACCTGAGACTAGTGAGCTGTCCTCTATCCCTTTAGGACCAGAGACAAGTCCGGGTATTTAGCGCACATGAAATCGACAAATGCGCGAACCTTCGGAGCAGCCAGACGCCTGGACGTGTGCAAGACCCAGAGCTCGGGTTCTACACCCGATACCGTGCCCCACTGGACCAACTCGCCACGGGCAAGCTGGTTCCATGCGATGGACTGTGGGATAAGGGCCACACCGCCGCCCGCGATAGCCGCATCGCGAACCATCAGTAACGAAGAGAATCGCATCTTTGGGATGGGCTCAAGGACCAACTGTCCTCCGTCGAGACTCCAGTGGGTGGGCTGGAAACTCGACGTTACGATGCTGGGCACTGGTCTAACTGCTCCGGGCATGGGCTTTGGTACTTCCGGCGCAGCCACAACTACCAGCCGGTCCTTGGCGAAGCAGCGGCCGACCAAACTGCTGTCTGGGCTCGGGTTGATCCGAATGGCGACGTCATAGTGTTCCTCGACCAGGTCGACCAGGCGATCTTCCGCCACGACTTCGATTTCGACCTCCGGGTAGGCGGCACAGAATTCGGCTCCAATGCGGCCCATTGCAAGCTGGGAGAACAGGACTGGGGCAGCGACACGCAAGCGTCCGCGCGGCGTCGAAACGCCCTCACGGGCCGCCGTCATGGCTTCAGCCACCTCGCCCAACGGACCTTCTGTTCGAGCCATCAGCATTTCGCCGGCTTCGGTGAGCTTCAGGCCGCGAGCGCTGCGCTCGATCAGCCTCACGCCCAGTTGTTCCTCAAGGTCGGAGATTCGGCGCGATAAGGTTGCTTTGGATATGCCGCTCGCTCGGCTCGCCTTTCCGAGCCCCTCATTCGTTGCGACGAGCGTGAAATCGATCAGAGCGTTCAGATTCATGGTGTTCCACTTTTGAAACGAAGTGTCTGTATTTTGGTGTCTCCGCTTTATCTGCGCAACAGCATATCTTCTCGTCATCGGAACTCGATACGAGGAACTGCAATGAGCACCATGCAACGCGCTGTACTGATCCGGGCATACGGCGGCGCTGACGCCGCGCAAGTGGCCGAGATCGAAAAGCAGGAACCAGGGCACGGCCAGGTTCTGGTTCGAGTTCGAGCCGCCGGCGTGAACGGCATCGATTGGAAGGTTCGCGAAGGCCATGTGCGAAATGCTTTCCCGCTTCCATTGCCAATAGTGCTGGGCGCCGAAATGGCGGGGGTTGTCGAGGCTGTCGGTCCCGGCGCCTCTCGCTTTCGTGTTGGCGATCGCGTCATGGGCGCGGTGGGAGGGCTGGGCGCGTACGCTGATTTCGTGACCGTCAGTGAAGCGAGCCTCTCCCTTACGCCATCAAATCTTGATGACATCCATGCTGCCGCTGTACCAGTCGCAGCCGTGGCGGCCTGGAAGAGCCTCCATCATGCGGGGCCGATTCATCCAGGCCAGCGAATCCTTATTCACGGCGCTGCCGGTGGGCTGGGCGCCTATGCCGTGCAGTACGCCAAGCGGTCCGCCGCCGAGGTATTCGCAACTGCGGGCACTGCTGACCTGGATTATGTGCGCAGCCTTGGCGCGGATCATGTCATCGACTATCAATCCCAACGTTTCGAGGACGTCATCCAGGACATTGACCTGGTGCTCGACTACGTCGGGGGGGAGGTACTGGATCGCTCGTGGCAGGTGTTGGCGGAAAACGGCGTCGTTGTCGGCACGTCATCACCCGATATCTTGGCGCGCACGCCGGCGAATCGCCGAGGCCTTTGGTTCATGAACAAACCTGACCCCGAACTTCTGGAGACGCTGGCCCAGGAAATCGCCACCGGCACGCTGCAGTCCAGGATCGGCAAGGTCGTCGGCTTCACTGACATCCCTGAGGCCATCGAACGTAATCGCAGCGCTTCACGGACTGGCAAGGTCGTTGCGGACTTCTCTCGCTGATCCACCCAAAATATCCACTGTAGGAGATTCAAAAATGAGCATTCTCGTTATTGGTGCCACGGGCACTATTGGTTCACTCATCACTCAGGGCCTTGCCAACGCGGGCGCCGAGGTCAAAGCCCTAGTGCGCCAACCTGGTAAGCGGGACTTCCCGGCTGGCGTCACTGAAGTTGTCGCAGACCTCACCGATGTACCGTCGATGCGCGTCGCGCTGTCGTCGGTGCGGACGCTGTTCCTGCTCAACGCCGTTACGCCCGATGAGGTGACGCAAGCCCTCATCACGCTGAACCTCGCTCAGGAGGCTGGCATCGAGCGTATCGTTTACCTGTCGGTGATTCACGCCGACAAGTTCACCAATGTTCCGCACTTCACCGGCAAACATACGGTTGAACGCATGATCGAAAGCCTCGACATCCCCGCAACCATTCTGCGTCCGGCTTACTTCATGCAAAACGAACGCATGGTCCAGCAGACGATTCAGAACTACTCGGTATACCCGATGCCAATCGGCGCGGCGGGCGTCTCGATGATTGATGCGCGCGATATTGCTGATGTCGCCGTGGCAGAGCTGCTGCGACGCGACAAGGCATCTTCAGCTCTTGATCGTGTAACGCTGGAGTTGGTCGGCCCGCAGGTACTTACCGGTGCGTCCGTGGCGAAGATCTGGAGCTCCGCCCTGGGTCGCGACATTGCCTACGGTGGTGACGATGTAGCGGCCTTCGAAGGACAGCTAGCTTCGTACGGTCCCACCTGGTTGGCTTATGACATGCGCCTGATGATGGCAGGTATCCAGAAGTTCGGCATGCAAGCGGCTGACGGAACAGTGGACCGGCTAGAGGCCATCATTGGGCACCCGCTGCGCACCTATGAAGACTTCGTGCGCGAAGCCATTGCCGGGGTTTAAACAGTCAGGGCAAGGGGGGATTTATTTTTGGCCAGTGCGCTGTCCCCCATACTAACTCTGTCCTCGTTCGGCTCTGACCCCTCTAAAGAGAACACTACTATGAGCAACCATGCTTCCGCGTGCCAATGATGGTCGAGATCTTCGAACATATTGGCTTGGGTCAGTGGTTCCGGACCGTGACGGGATTGGTCGAAGTAACGGGTGCTATCGCCCTACTGATACCCGTCACCGCCGGACTGGGCGGTCTGCTGCTCGCGATCACCATGTGCTTTGCTATTTTCACCCATCTGTCCGTTATTGGCGGTAGCCCCGTACCGGCAATCGCGCTGCTGCTGATCACGGCGAGTATCGCCTGGCTCCACCGCGTCGGCATCTTGAACCTCATCCGTCCAATGCAAGCCTGACTTTACGGGAATCGAAACCATGACTACCTCCTCAACCAACCTTGATACGAGTCTGTTCCGGCGTATTGCACAGTACACGCGAGGAACGGTAGGTCATGGACCTATTACACGCCTGATGAGTCCTTCTGATATGGGTCAGACTCTCAAGCCCTTCGTGTTCCTCGACATCTTTGACGTCAGTGGGGATGCTATCCATGCGATGGAGAGCATGCCTTTGCATCCCCATTCGGGCATAGCCACCGTGACGGTTTTTACAGAAGGCCGTGTGCGCTATAACGATTCGGATAATGGGGAAGGGACGATCGGTTACGGTGGTGTCGAATGGATGCGGGCCGGCGGAGGTATCTGGCATGGCAAAGAGCTGACTGCCGAGGAGGTTCCTCGCATTCAGGGATTTCAACTGTGGATCGCCTTGCCGGCTGAGCTCGAAAACGGTGATCCTGAAAGTCGCTACATCCAGTCATTGGGCGCCAGTGAGAGCCAACCTGCTCATGTGATACTCGGCAACTACCAAGGCGTGCAAAGCCCTGTCCCTGCGCCGAAGGACGTCAATTATTTGCTGGTCACTTTAAAACCAGAAGAGCGTTGGGTGTATCAGCCACCTGCCGGGCACAGTGTAGGATGGCTCGCGCTCGCCAAGGGGGCGCTGAATGCCGGAGGCGTTGTCCAGGCTGGTGAGATGGTTAGTTTCGACTCCAGCGAGGCACCTATTGCCTTGCAGGCATCAGGCCAAGAGGATGCAGTGTTCGTCTTGGGTTCGGCTGTACCCCATCCGCACCCGCTACACCTTGGATACTATTCTGTGCATACAAGTGCGCAGGCGCTTGAGGCGGGCGAGCGTCGCATAGCTGAGTTGGGTAAGAAGTTGAAGGCGGCCGGAGACCGTCGTACAGAGTCAGGGACGATTCCGGTATTCCGATGACGGTTTGCAACCCTTCGGCGGTTACCGGGCTTATGTCAGCTAAACACTGCCGGCATCCCCAAACGGATTTACCTGGTCATTACTTGTCTACAACGTCTTTGATCTCACGGTGCATTAAAAGATCTTGATTGATCGGCTAGTTCTTTCCAGCGTTCGCTTTTGGCCGATAGGTGCTGGTGGCGACAGGCAGAAATCGGCTGATTTCAGCCCTTCAGAAAGAGCGGCTATTTGATCTGAAACAGGCGTGAAATCGTGACCAGAGCTTTCTCCCCGTCAGCCTCATAGAGGCCAAACAAGGACGCTTGGTCGGTGAGGCGATGCAGGCGGAAATAGTGATAGAAGGCTTGACCCAGGCGCTGCTTCTCGAACACTCCCTGGTTCCAAAGGCAGAAAAATTCGTTATAGGCAGCCTCCTCGATTTCGAGCCTCGGTGTGCTGTCCATTTGAACCTCACTTGATGGTGAAACCCCCAATGGGTGGTGCTTGGATGGAAGGCAACCTACCGACTATGAGCAACGGCTGCCAGTTGCTCGGTGTCTACGCGAACAAAAACGGAATCTCCAATAGCCGTCAGCACATCCCCCGCGTAGACCTCACAGATGACGCGAGTTTTGCGCCCGACTTCACCTTCGACTTTCGCACGCAGGGTCAGCGGGACACCCATCGGTGTCGGTTTGATGAACTTGATGCCAAGGTTGCCAGTGACGCAATTGATGCGGGGGAGGCTTGCGACTTCGCGGTGTTCCATACGGTAGTGATAAGCCATCGCCGTCCAGTTTGAATGGCAGTCAACCAGCATCGCTATCAGCCCGCCGTAAACCAGATCCGGCCAGCCGCAATACTTGGCATCAGGCACGTGTTCGGCCATGACATGCACGCCGTCCTCATGCCAGAAGCTCTTGATGTGAAGCCCGTGCGGATTACTGCTGCCGCAGCCGTAACAAACGCCTTCAGGTGCGGCGGTGTCTTGCAGGGAGGTGTCGAGCCTGGACATACCGTGGTCATCCTCAAAAATGTGAACCAAATCTGTCGAATTTTAACGCTGCAATCGGGCTTCGGTCACTCGGGCAACCCGGCCAGCCGCAGTCCATCCGCGAACTGCGCGAGATCCTCGGGCCGTTGGATGGGCAGCCAGTCTTTCAGGTTGGAGACGCGCAACGAGGGTTCCAGCTCGTGCAGGCGCTGTATCGCCTGCTTCGCTTTGTCCATTTGCCCGGTGAGCGCATGACTGGCCGCCATCAGGGCAACCGAGGGCAGGAGGGTGGGCAGGTTCCCCAGCGCCTTCTCTGCCCAGGCCGAAGCGGCGTCGAAGCGCCCGGCGAAGAAATACGCGAGCGCCATTCCCACCTGCATCCGAAACATTTCCGGGTCCAGCGGACTCAAGCGAACGGCATGGGTCAAATGCTCAATCGCTTCGTCTGTTTCACCGCGCAGTGCGCGCAGGATACCGCCCAGGAACCAGGCGGGGGCGAGGTTGGGATTGAGCAGGCGTGCCCTGTCGAGCAGGGCAATGCCGCCATCGACATCACCAGCGAGATGGGCAAGCGCATGTCCGCCTCGCGTCAGCGCCACCGCATCATCCCGGCCGAGTGCCACCGCCAGCCGCGCAAGCCGTACGCCTTCGGCGATCTCTCGAGTCCGATCGATCATCCAGCCATTCAACTTGCGCCAGAAATGGCACCAGGATGCCATGCCATAGGCCGATGCAAATTCCGGGTCGAGCTCGATGGCCTTGTAGAACAACGGCAGCGCCACCTCGATGGCTTCCCGGGTGCCGCTGTGCAGTTTTGCCATGCCGCGCAGGTAATAGTCGTAGGCGTCCAGGCTTTCCGTCGGTTTACGCTTGGCGCGTTCGATTTCCGCACGCTCCAGCTGCGGCGCGATGGCGCCGACGACACTTCCGGCAATTTGATCCTGCAGTTCAAAGATGTCGTCGAGCGTGCCTTCGAAGCGTTCCGCCCAGATATGCGTCCCGTTTGTTGCGTCGATGAGCTGCCCGGTGATGCGTACCTTGTTTCCGGACTTGCGCACGCTACCTTCGAGCACGTAGCGCACGCCGAGCTCCTGGCCGATGCCCTTGATGTCCACCGCGCGGCCCTTGTAGGTGAAGCTCGAGTTGCGCGCGATGACGAACAGCCAGCGGATTCGCGACAGGGCGGCGATGATGTCCTCGACCATGCCGTCGGCGAAATACTCCTGCTCCGGGTCGCCGCTCAGGTTGTGGAAGGGCAGGACGGTAATGGAGGGCTTGTCCGGGAGGACGAGCGAGGAGGGCGGTGTTTGCTTCGGGTCCACGGGCGCAATTTCGCCGGTGCCTGGCCCGTCAGGCTGTCGTGCTCCGCCGATCTCGCCGACCTTGATCTCGCCGACGAAGCGGTAGCCCTTGCGGGCGACCGTGCGCACCAGTCGTTGTTCTTCGCCGCTATCGCCGATGGCCTTGCGCACCGCATTGATGTGGCTGGTGATCGTCGATTCCGAAACGATCCGACCGCACCAGACCGTCTTGAGCAGGTCGTCCTTGCTGACGACGCGATCGCAGTTGCTGACGAGCTGCAGTAATAAGTCGAAGACTTGCGGCCCGATGTCCACGACGTGTCCGCGCAAGGTGAGTTCCCGGCGCTCCTGATCGAGCACGTAGTCTTCAAACACGAATGGCAAAGTGAGGTTCCCCTGGCGAAGCGCCCTCAACTCCGTGTTCCAGGCGACTGGCGATTAGTATTTGAAATTGATGATACGGCAGCGCTAAACCCGCCGCACCGTCCGCAGCGATGACGACGTCGGGCAGCGGCCTCTTTGGACGTAAAACCAAGCGTTCATGGAGGGAAACCCACAGCAGGCACAAGGACTTCGCTGACGCGCGCAGGCAATCTCCCTTTACACCGACGCAATGGTTGCAGTCGACACGTGGAGAAAGCCCATGAAAATCGTCGTCATCGGAGGCTCCGGCCTCATCGGATCGAAACTTGTGAACAACCTCCGCGAGCGCGGCCATGACGTGCTCGCAGCCAGCCCCAGCACGGGCGTAAACAGCATCACCCGCGAGGGTTTGGCCCAGGCGATGGATGGTGCTGACATCGTCGTCGACGTGGCGAACGCGCCGTCGTGGGAGGACCAGGCCGTCCTCGATTTCTTCGAAACGTCGAGCCGTAACCTGCTCGCCGCCGAAGCGGCCGCCGGGGTTCGGCATCACGTTGCCCTGTCGATTGTCGGGAGCGAACGGCTTCCCGAGAATGGCTATTTCCGGGCCAAGGTCGCGCAGGAAAACCTCATCAAGGCGTCCGGCATTCCTTACTCCATTTTGCGTGCGACGCAGTTCTTCGAATTTGTCGGCGGCATTGCCCATTCGTTTACCGTCGGCGAAGAGCTTTGCGTTTCGCCGGCGCTGATCCAGCCGTTGGCGTCCGACGACGTGGTGGCGGCGCTCACCGACGTCGTGCTGGCAGCGCCGGTCAATGGCACGGTCGAAGTCGCGGGGCCTGAGGCCATGCCGCTAGACGAGCTGATCAGGCGCTTTCTGCGGGCCACTCGGGATACTCGCCAGGTCATACCGGACGTACACGCGCGCTACTACGGCGCCGTGCTTGACGATCAATCGCTGACCCCCGGCAAGAACCCTCGCCTGGGCGCGATCCGCTTCGAAGACTGGCTCGCTCAGTCGACGGCCGGGTAACAGGCCGCGACGTCACAACTCACACCACGAAGGAGAATTGCCATGTTTACCCGATACCTCTTGGCCGCTGCCTTCGCAGCGCTCTCGATCAGCGCAGTGTCGGCCGCTGAGCCGCCCGCCGGCAAGGTGACGGTCGTGTTTGACCGTCCCATTCCCAACATCCCTGGCAAGAGCATGAAGGGCGTAGTCGTCGAGTATGGGCCGGGCGCCGCGTCGCCGTCTCACACCCATCCGAAAACGGCTTTCATTTATGCAACGGTCCTGGAGGGCTCGTTTCGCATCAAAGTCAAAGGCCAACCGGAAAAGATCTACAACGTCGGCGAAAACTTCGTCGAGGAGCCGGGCTCCGTGCACGAAGTCAGCGCCAACGCCAGCGACACCCAACCCGCACGCCTGTTGGCCGTGTTCGTCCTCGACACCGATGAAAAGACGCTCGTTACACCGATCAAAAAGTGAGCCGATGACGCGCTCATGAATGCTCGACAGCCGGGCGGCAGGCCACTGCCGCCCGTGGCTGCTGTAGTCCCAGGCATTGAACAGGAAATGACAACATGAACTCGCTTCAGGACAAGGCCGCCATTGCCACCGGCGCAAGTGCCGAGATCCCTGTCGTGGTGGTGCGGCAAAGCAAGAGAAAGAAGATCGGCATCCTGCTGTGCATCAGTGCCGTGGTGGTCTTGGCTGGCGGATGGGCGATAGCGCTTTCGAGCGGTGCGACTTCCACCGACAACGCTTACGTGCGCGGCGACGTCACGTCGCTCGCCGCAAAGGTTGCCGGCTATGTCACTGCGGTCGAGGTCGAGGACAACCAAACCGTCCGGGCCGGTGCCGTCCTGTTCCGTATCGATGATCGGGACTATCGCGCACGGCTGGCGCAAGCCGTGGCCAATGTCAGCGCTGCCCAGGCTCGCCTGACCCATGTCGATGCCGAAACCCAGCTTCAGCGTGCCCTGATTCGACAGGCCGAAGCCCAGAGACGCTCGGGCGTGGCCGAGATGAATCTGGCGACCAAAACCCACGATCGCAGCCGCAAACTGATTGTCAGCAACGCGGTCAGCCAAGCGCTGGTCGATGAAACCGGCGCGGCACAATCCAGAGCCGAGGCGACGGTATCGGCCGCTTCGGCATCGGTGGAGGCGCAACAGCAACACATCGCCGTCCTTGTGGCCGAGCGCGAAGCTGCCGTTGCTGCGGTGACACAGGCGCAGGCCGCTCGCGATCTCGCCCAGATCGATCTCGACAGCACCGTGGTACGCGCGCCGGTTGATGGCGTGGTCGGTAACCGTCAGGTCCGCATCGGCCGCTTTGTTACGACGGGCGTTGCCTTGCTCGATATCGTGCCGGTCAACGACGTATGGGTTGTGGCGAATTTCAAGGAAACCCAGCTCGAACAAATTCGCCCCGGTCAGCGTGTGCGAGTCACGGTCGACGGCTACCCCAACGGGGTACTTGAAGGCGTGGTCGACAGCTTTGCACCGGGTAGCGGGTCGGCGTTCAGCCTGCTCCCCACCGACAACGCGACCGGCAACTTTGTGCGTGTCGTGCAGCGCGTTCCGGTGAAGATCCGGCTTGTCCACAACCCGTTGCCGGGCCGCATCGTGCCGGGCCTGTCCGCCCGTGTCGAAGTTGCGCACGGGGAGGGATCATGAACGCGGATGCCAGCGCGACGCGGAGCAACACCCGCGCTACGACCGGTGTCTTGCTCATGGTGGGCATCGTGCTTGCCACGCTGACGGAAGCGATCGCCAGCACCGTTCTGTCGCTCGGACGCGGCGACATCATCGGCGACACCTATGCAACGCCTGATGAGTTCGCCTGGCTGGATATCGGCTACACCGCGCTCAAGCTGATCGGGTTCATGACCGCGCCTTGGCTGCTGACGCGTTTTAATCCACGTCATGTGATCATCGGCTCAACCCTGGTCATGGGCATGGCATGCGGCATTGCCGCCCTCACTGCTCGGCTGGACCTGCTGATCGCGCTTCGAATTGTTCAGGGCTTCGCTGGCGGCACCCTGCTGGTTGGAGGTCAGGCGATCATATTTCGCGCCTTTGCGCGATCTCGCCAACCCATCCTTCAAGCCCTGTTTGCCATGGGCGCCGTTGTCGCGTCCGCGACGCTCGCCCCGGCCCTTCAAGGGTGGTTGATCGATAGCCAGTCCTGGACATGGATTTTCTTCTGTGTTGTTCCGGTGGCTCTGGCAGCGACCGGATTTCTGCTGATCGCAGACGGCCCGATGCCAGCCAAGACCCGGCACCGTCCGTTTGACTGGGTCGGCTTCGCGCTGATCGCTGCCACGCTGTTCTGCTTTACCTACGTTCTCAGCCAGGGCAGCCGATGGGACTGGTTTGAAGAGCCTCGCATCCTTTGGCTGAGCGTGATCGGCTCAGCCGCGCTGCTGGCATTTCTCGGCCAACAAGTGTTGGCCAAAGGCCAAGGTCTGCTCGACTTCACCCTGTTCAAATCGAGCGACTTTTCCTTCGCCTTTATCGTCAGTTTTGTCGCCGGCGCCGCCTTGTTCGGCAGCGCGTTCCTGATCCCGGCATTTGCCCTGTCGGTCCTCGCGTTCACGCCTACCGATGCCGGCCTGCTCCTGTTGCCCAGTGGCGGGTTTTTTATCGGCGGACTCCTCATATCGGCTTATCTCATGCAGGTCCGCCGCGTTCCGCCGGTCGCCACAGTGCCCTTTGGAATCCTGATGATCATGGTTGCGATGTGGATGCTGTCCGGTTCGACCAGTGAAAGCGGCACGGACGACATGATGGCAGCCATCCTGTTGCGCGGTCTGGGCCTTGGCTTCCTGTTTCTATCGATCACGCTGATCGCTTTCAGCGACCTCAACAGCCGAAACCTCGCCTGCGGGATAGGTCTCTTCAATACGGGGCGCCAGTTGGGTGGTCTGATGGGCGTCGCAGGACTCCAGACACTGATCGACCATAACGTCTTCGCCAATGCCGTGGTCCTCGGCGCCAATGTCACCCCGGGAGGGGCCGCGGTCATCGAACGGCTGACGACCACGACAGCCATGCTGACGGTGAAAGGGATGGATGCAGCGGCCGCTGGCCGGGCAGCGGTGAGCCTCTTGGGCCGGGTCGTGTCAGGTCAGGCCACGGTGATTGCCTTCGACACCGCGTTCATTGCTGTCGCCCTGCTTTTTGTAGTCGCCGCGCCCATGCTGGTTGGCATCAAGATCGGATTCTCGCGACACGCGAAAGTGCGCGCTGCGCGAACCGTGGGGTGAGGCAGCTCACGCCAGCGAGCCCCTGCGGATACTCAGCCAAACAACATCCGACCAGGCGCTTCGCTTGGCCCGACTTCATCGATACAGGAAGACGCTTGCATCACGTTGCCGCCTCCAGGCTACGGGAGGGACCCCGAGCAACCGGGTGAACACGCGAGTCAGGTGGGATTGGTCTGAAAATCCACATTCGCGGGCGATAGAAGAAATGGGTTTCGAGGGTTGGGACAGTATCAGTTCTTTGGCTTTTTCGACGCGCATTTGCGTCAACCAGGCATGAGGTGTCATCCCTGTGGTCTGCTTGAATGCCCGGGAGAAGTGGCTCCGTGACAGGGAGCATTCCCTGGCAATGGTGTCGACCGAGAGATCACCCGCCAAGTGGGTGGCGATGATTTCCTTTGCAAGCACGAGCTGCCAGGTTGTCAGCTTGCAATTGGCATCAGCGCTGTTCGTCCCGCCACGAACGTAACGACGCAGCACATGATCACAGGTAGCGAAAAAAATGTGGTCAAGGAGCAGCTGGTTCCGTGTGCTCGATTGGTTGAGGGTCGGCAACAGGGCACAGGCGAGATGATGGAGGGTTTCGTCCTTGCCACCCTGATCGTATTCGAAACGGTCAAAGCGCCTGATTCCATTTTCCTGCTGAAGATCATCAAAGATTGAGCGTGGAATATTGAAGCGGACATTGTCATAGGGGGCCCGGTGCTGGCACCTCAACTCGTCTCCCATAAAGGGTAACGATGCACTGGCTTTTTTGTAACCGCCGGAGTAAGCAAGCCGTCCCCCGCGCCAAAGTCGATGATCAGCGAAGTCCTCCAGCTGAACAATGATTGAAAACATGTCAAGGCACGGTATGTCCACAAGCCTTTCTACGTCAGGATTTTTTTGCTGTGTCCTTACCACAGTGAATTTATCGGTGGTGAGTTGAGAGACCCATGGTGTGGTCATAGAGGAGCCCTCAGGGCTAAGGGGATTATCGATAGCCAGTGTTGAGCTGACGCCAGTAAGAAGGCGAGAATCCGGTACATCGACTGAATACCTTGGTGAAATGCGAGCTATCGGAAAATCCGCAATCAATAGCGACATCGGTAATTTTCAACAAGGGGTTCAGGAGCAGTTTTTTGGCTTTGTCCACGCGTAGTTGCAGAAGGTACTGATGAGGGCTCGATCCGAGACTGAGCTTGAACGCCCGGCTGAAATGGCAGCGAGAGAAGGAGCACTCACGGGCCAGTTTTTCAACAGATACACCATCGGCAATATGGGCGCATAACATTTCCTTTGCTCGTCTCTGCTGCCAGGGCGCCAGGCCTCGATCCTTCGAAGACACGGCAACGCTTCTCTGACCCTGATGGAGGGAAAGGTGCGCCTGCATGGCCATCATGATTTGATCGATAAAAAAGCGATTGGCTTCATCAGGCTGGTTGAGCATGGGCATCACCGCACAGGCCAAGTGATAGATGACGGGGTCAGACGCCTCGATACTGTGTTTGAAATGGATGAGCAAGAACTCATCAATGGTCGGTGTATAGGTAGAGGGCATGGTTTTATCGGACATCGGACGCATGCTCGAGCTTCCTCATTTTCGGGGTACAGGCTTTTTCGTGGAGCAAAGCCGTTTTACAGACGAATCGCTCAGAAAACATCCGGGATCGCGTAAAAAAGGCGTATGTCCAGACATGCGGTCTGCCGCTATCCAGATCCGGAAACAGCAATTATCTCAGCACAAACCTTCCAAAATCGCACATCCATACAATCGCCTGCTCCAGCACACCATGAGAATGCACACTCCCAAACGTATCTGGAGAAGTGTCATGGCAACTGCAAAGGCAGCACCCGGTAAAGGCCTGTTGGATCCTTCCAACCACGCTCTGATCCTGATCGACTTCCAGTCTCAGATGTCATTTGCCACCAAATCCATAGACGCCGTCACCCTTCGAAACAACGCTGCACTGATCTCCAAAGCAGCAAAGGAATTTGGTGTTCCGGCCATTCTTACCACGGTCGCTGAGAAAAGTTTTTCAGGCCCTATGTTTGAAGAAATCACCTCGACTTTTGCTGGTCAGGCACTCATTGATCGAACCAGCATGAATACCTGGGAAGATGAGCGAATCGCCGTCGAAGTGAACAAGATCGGCCGCAATAGAATCGTTCTTGCCGGTCTCTGGACGTCGGTCTGCATCGTGGGCCCTGCGATCTCGGCGCTCGAACAAGGGTTCGAGGTCTACATCATTTGTGATGCCTGCGGTGACGTTTCAGATGAGGCTCACGAACGCGCCATCAGCCGTATGATCCAGGCAGGCGTGCGTCCAATGACTTCGCTTCAGTACCTGCTGGAACTGCAGCGTGACTGGGCCCGGAGCGACACCTACAACGAGACGGTCAAAACCTCCATTGCCCATGGTGGCGCTTATGGTCTTGGTTTGATTTACGCCAAAACGATGTTCAACGCCTCTGAAAGTCACTGATCTGTTTTGCGCCTCATTCCGAAGGGGAATAAGGCGCTCTCAGGCGAGTGCGGATGGACGGGCAGTTTCCAACTTGCCTGACGACCGTATTGACTCGCGGGGCGGGCAGCCCAGGAGGTCGCAATGAGCATTTACAATGCCAATGAAGTGGCCACGTTAGTCGTTCGGCACCGAGCCCGACAGGGCAGTGAGAGCGCCTATGAAGCCTGGCTTCGAAAAACAGTCGATACCGCCAAGGGTTATGAGGGGCACTTGGGCGTGGATGTTTTTCGCAGCCACCGTGACGGTATTCATCTCTTCACCAGCGTTCTGCGCTTCTCCTGCACGGAGAAACTTCAGGCCTGGCTGGACTCCGAGGACCGTCGTTTGCTGGTGGCTGGGGTGCAAGACCTGCTGGCCGATGGTGATCAACTCGAGGTCAGCCAGGGGCGCGAGTTCTGGTTCACTCCCGAGACATCCCAGGCGTCACCGCCGCCCCGGTGGAAACAGGCTTGCATCACCTTTTTGGTCATCCTGCCGCTGTCATTGGCTGTCCCTTTGTGCTGGGGCCCGGTGTTCGCACGGGTGCCGTGGCTGGGAGGGTACTTGCAGAGCAATGTGGTGATCACGCTGACCATCGTATTGTTGGTGGTTTACCTGTTCATGCCGCCTGTGACCCGGCTATTCGCACCTTGGCTCAATGGTGATAAAGGCGGGGAGCGTCCATGAAAAAGACTCTACCGTTTGCCCTATCAGCAGGTTCATCAGCATCGAGTATTCGAGGAGGCACAATGAACGCCGATTTGATCATGATCAATGGCCGCTTTCACACCGTTGATCGCGAGAAACCCACGGCCAGTGCCGTGGCTATCAAGGACGGGAAATTTATTGCGGTTGGCAGTGACGAAGAAATCATGGCCACGCGCGGCAGTGCCACTCAAGTCATTGACTTGAACAAACGCACAGCGATTCCCGGGCTGAACGACTCCCACCTCCATCTGATTCGAGGTGGATTGAATTTCAATCTGGAACTGCGTTGGGAGGGCGTACCTTCGCTGGCGGATGCCCTGCGTATGCTCAAGGCACAAGCTGATCGTACGCCTGCGCCACAGTGGGTGAGGGTGGTGGGCGGCTGGACGGAGTTCCAGTTCGCCGAAAAGAGAATGCCTACGCTGGACGAACTGAACAAAGCCGCCCCCGACACGCCGGTGTTCGTATTGCATTTGTATGATCGTGCGCTGTTGAATCGGGCAGCGTTGAAAGTAGTCGGTTACACCCGCGATACGCCCAATCCGCCTGGTGGGGAAATTCAGCGCGATGCCAATGGCGATCCTACCGGCATGCTGATCGCCCGCCCCAACGCGATGATCCTTTACTCGACGTTGGCCAAAGGCCCGACGTTGCCGCTGGAATATCAGGTCAACTCAACACGCCAGTTCATGCGCGAGCTCAATCGGTTGGGCGTCACCAGCGCCATTGACGCGGGGGGCGGCTTCCAGAACTACCCCGACGACTACGAGGTCATTCGCGAACTGGCCGATAAAAATCAATTGAGCGTACGCATCGCTTACAACCTGTTCACTCAAAAGCCAACGCAGGAACTGTCGGACTTCAAGAGCTGGACAAGCATGGTCAAGCCGGGCGACGGCAACGACTTCTTCCGTCACAACGGTGCCGGTGAAATGCTGGTGTTCTCTGCTGCCGACTTCGAGGACTTCCTCGAGCCGCGACCTGATCTTTCCCAGAGCATGGAACAAGAGCTGGAGCCCGTGGTTCGTCATCTGGTCGAGCATCGTTGGCCTTTCCGGCTTCATGCGACCTATAACGAATCCATCACGCGGATGCTCAACGTTTTTGAGAAGGTCGACAGAGATATTCCCTTCAATGGCCTCCCTTGGTTTTTCGATCACGCCGAAACCATCACCCCTGAAAATATTGAGCGCGTTCGGGCGTTGGGCGGCGGAATCGCCATTCAGGACCGGATGGCGTTCCAGGGGGAATATTTTGTCGAGCGCTATGGCAACAAGGCCGCCGAGCAGACGCCGCCCATCCAGCGGATGCTGTCCGAAGGCGTGCCCGTAGGTGCGGGCACCGATGCTACCCGGGTTTCCAGCTATAACCCGTGGACATCGTTGTACTGGCTGGTCAGTGGAAAAACGGTTGGCGGGATGACGCTCTATCCACAAGGTCTTTCACGGGATACGGCGTTGCAGCTGTATACCCATGGCAGTGCCTGGTTCTCATCGGAGCAGGGCAAGAAAGGGCAGATCAAGGTCGGTCAGTTGGCTGACGTGGTGGCCTTGAGCGCCGATTTTTTCAGCGTCGATGAAGAGGCGATCAAGTGGATCGAGTCCGTGTTGACGGTGGTGGGGGGCAAGGTCGTTTATGGCGCCGGTGAATTCGATCAGTTGGCTCCCCCCGCGCTTCCGATCATGCCGGATTGGTCACCTGTCATTAACGTTCCCGGGCACTGGAAACCCAATGCGGTGGTCGCTGCCCGCACGCATCAGTGCAGCGGCCCTTGCGCCGTCCACTCACACAGTCACGACAGGGCCCGGTTGTCGTCAGTGCCGGTCAATGATTTCACAGGTTTTTGGGGAGCCTTTGGTTGTTCCTGTTTTGCATTCTAGGGGCAGGCGGTGTCGCCCCGGATGGCCGCAATATCCTGGAGTTGTTCGCTGAAGACGCACAGGTTTATTTTCCCAAGTGGGGGATTGCGACAGGGCATACGCAGATCAGTGAATTGTTTGCGGACCTGGGTGAGCGGCTGATTTCAATCACCCATGACTACGCTCATTTCAATCCTATGGAGGCCAGGGAACATGTCTACGACTGATATTGAGACGACAACGACCGCCGCCGATGTCGCACTGTGCTGGCTACGAATCACCGGGTGTCTGATGCTGGTGTCAGTGCATGGAATCCCGAAACTGCTCCATTTTGACCACGAATTGGGATTGATCGAAGACCCGTTAGGCATGGGGAGTTTGTTGACCTTGTCGCTGGCGATTTTCGCCGAAGTACTGTGTCCGGTATTCATCGTATTGGGCGTTCTGACGCGCCTTGCGACGTTGCCGGTTCTATTTTTGCTCGCGGTATCGGTGATCTGGGTGCATCCGGAGTGGAGCCTGGCCGAAGGGCAGTTCGCCTGGCTGTTACTGATCGTCTTCTCGACGATTTTTGTCGCGGGCCCCGGGCGATTGGCATTGGGAACCCGCTTGGCGCGTCGCTGGCCGTTTTTGCGTGAACTATAGTAGTCCCTTTAGTGGAGGGGACTTGATGAGCTCCATGAAGGAGGGAGAGAGAGTCTGGCGCAAAAGCCTTCTGCTGCTGACTTTGACGCTATCAGCCTGTTCCCGCTCGCCATCAGTGCCCGTGCTGGGGGCTTATTTTCCCGACTGGCTGTTCTGCATCTTTGGCGCTGTGCTGCTGGCGTTGCTGGTCCATACTTTTTTGGCTCGGCGCGGTTTGGGTGCCTGGCTGACGCCACCGGCGCTGGCTTACCCCGTGCTGACCGCGTTGTTCGCCTTGAGTGCCTGGTTGCTGTTCTTCCAGACCTGACCGGGAGTCGCCCACCATGAGCGAAAATGTTGTGAAAACACTGCCCCGGCGCGTCCTGATCCTGGTGTTGCTGGGGCTGACTCTGGCATTGCTGTTGTGGGTCGTCTGGCGACTCGACAACGCTCCGCGTACCGATGACGCCTATGCCTATGCCGATACCATCAACGTCACCCCCGAGGTGAGCGGCAGCATCGTCGAGCTGCCAGTGCGCGAGAACCAGCAGGTGCAGCAAGGGGATGTGCTTCTGCGTATTGATGCCCGTCCGTATCAGGACGTGCTGGATCAGACCCTGGCGTCACTGCAAGCGCTGAACCAGGAAATCATCCTCAGCCAGCGCCAGGTCGATGCCCAACAATTCAACTCTGATGCCGTAAAGGCCAGCATCGAACGGGCCAAGGCGGCTGCCGTGCAGACGGCGGACACCTTGCGACGCATGGAACCACTGCTGTCGCGCGGCTATGTTTCCGAGGAGCAGGTGGACCAGGCGCGCACCGCCGCCAAAAGCGCCCGTGCCGAATTGAATGCAGCGCAGCTACAGGTCAAGCAAGCCGCCGCTGCCGTCAGCGGGGTTGACGCGTTGGTCGCCAAGCGCGCAGTGATCCAGGCGCAGATCGCCCGCGCCGAGCTGGATCTGGAGCACAGTGTTGTGCGCGCACCCTTCGACGGACGTATCGTTGGCCTGACGACTTCTGACGGCCAGTTCGCGGCAGCAGGGCATCCGCTGTTCAGCCTGATCGATACGCGGCGCTGGTACGTGGTGGCGAACTTTCGCGAGACCGAACTGGACCATATCCATACCGGCAGCCGCAGCACGCTGTACCTGATGAGTGACAGCCAGCGTGCTTTCAGCGGTACCGTGGACTCCATTGGCTTCGGTGTCTTCCCTGACGATGGCGGCGCCCAGGTCAGCGGGCTGCCGAAGGTCGCACGGACCATCAATTGGGTGCGGGTGGCGCAACGCTTCCCGGTACGCATCCGCGTCGATCAACCCGACCCGCAACTGTTCCGCATCGGCGCATCGGCGGTAGCAGTGATCCATGCCGACAGTGACAAAGGTAAGCCGCAATGACGGCCGTGGAAGGCTGGCCCGAGCGTCTATGGCGCTTCGTCGTCGCGGAGTTGGCGGCGTTTCCCGGGCGCGGCAACGCGCTGCTGCGCAATTGGGTGGCTTGCACGCTGGTCATCATTCTCTCGATGAGTCTGGAGGTGCCATTACTGGCGCTGTCACTGATCATGGTGTTCTTCGTGAGCCAGACCAACGTGGTCCTGACACGTATGGCCGGCATCCTGTTCATCGTCAGCGCCACGCTCGCCATCGGTATCGCTATCCTCCTGCTCAAGTTCACCTACGGCTATCCGCTGCTGCGTATCGTCTGCGCAAGCGTGGTGTTTCTGGTCAGTATGTTCGGCATGCGCGCCACGCGCCTCGGCCCGCTGTTTTTCGTGGTGGCTATCGTCACCATCTACGTACAGAGCCTGGTGGATCTCGTTGCGCAACCCGAGTTGCTGTTACGTGGCTGCCTGTGGGTGTGGATGGCTGTGGTTTACCCGACGCTGGTCACCCTGCTGGTCAACACGTTGCTGCTGCCGCAAGAACCGCAGCAGTTGTTGCGCGAAGCGATGCAGCGTCAACTGGCTCAGGTCGAGGCGTGTCTGGGGGAGGTGGGAGAGGGGCGAACAAAGCCCCTGGAAATCAGCCCGATCGATGTCCAGCAGGGCGTGCTCAGCCTGCATAAACTGCTGAAGTTCACCAGCATGCGCGATACCGGCTATCGAGCTCACGAGGTGCAGCATCTGGCGCTGATCACGTGCATCTCGCGACTGTACGCCGCCGTAGCATCCCTGAACGCGCCTGTCTCGGATGTCGAAGCGCTGGCGGCTCTACGTCAGGATTGTGCGGCGCTGGCCAAGGCCATCGAAGGCGGCCCCATGCCGTCGCCATTGCACAGCGAGGCGCTGATGCGGCCGCTGATGCCTGCGGCACTGGAGGAGATGCGTGAAGCTTTGCGCGCCCTGGCCCCCCGCGAGGCCTTGATCCCGTCCGCCAACATCCCGGTGAAGGAGCCTCTGCTGGCAAGCGACGCCTTCAGCAATCCCAACTACCTGCTTTTTGCCTTCAAGAGCTGGCTGGCCGCGCTGTTGTGCTATGTGTTCTACAACGCCGTGGACTGGCCGGGCATCCACACGGTGATGCTGACTTGCGTGATCGTCGCCTTGCCCAGTCTCGGTGCGTCGACCCAGAAAGGCCTGCTGCGCATCGGCGGTTGTCTGGTGGGAAGTGCCTTGGCACTGCTGTGCATGGTCTTCGTCATTCCGCAAATCGAGACGCTGGTCGGCCTGTTGGTCATGAGCCTGCCGGTAATCGGTCTCGGGGCGTGGGTTGCGGCGGGCTCCGAGCGCATCAGCTATGCCGGCTTGCAAATCATGTTCTGCTTCGCCCTGGCTTTGCTCGAACAGTTTGGCCCGAGCACCGACATGACCGAAATCCGCGACCGTCTGGTGGGTATCATTCTCGGCGTTCTGGTCAGCACTCTGGTGCATGGTCTGCTGTGGCCGGAAAGCGAAGGTGACGGTTTGCGGCGGCGCCTGTCTTCAATCCTGCACAGCATCGCCGGAGTATTGGGTGCGCCCAAATATGATGCATCAGTCGATCACTTGCACGAACTGAGCTTGCGCAGCTGGGGACAGCTCGCCGAATGCGAGGCGATGCTTGCGCGCGTGGCCCTGGAACCCGGTTGGCAACAGGGGGAGCATGAAGTGCTGACACTGTTTACCCAGACGCTGCTGGCCAAGGCCCGGGAGATCCTTCTATTGACCGGCCAGTTGCAGCGCAACCGTGCGGCGCTCGAAGCCGAATTGCCAATGCCGCTGCGCACCTGGCTGGACGAGCATCAGACGGGGTTGGGTGCGTGGCTGGTCAGCTACGCGGCGCGATTGAATGATCAGGCGGTTGCGCTGGATGGCTTGCCGCCATTCGATCCGCCAGCGGAAGGAAGTCGGGGCGACTTCGGACTGCTACGGGAGTTGCGTGAACTACGTCGTCTGCTGGTTTCGCTTCCAGACTGGCAGTCTTTCGAAAATGGGTCGCTGGTGGAGCTGCGCTCATGAGGGGCGACATTCGATTGTGCGCGGTTCTCGGCCTGAGCCTGACCTTGGGCGGATGCGCGTTGATCCGCGAAGAGGGCCGCCTGGCGCCGCAGCTTGACCCCGCCAGCATCCGCCTCGCCGACGATCTGCACCTGGCCCGCGAGGGTTGGCCCGACGCGCGTTGGTGGGCACGCTATCGGGACCCGCAGCTCAATCAGTTGATCGACATCGCCTTCGCTCAGGCTCCGAGCATCGCCATCGCTCGCAGTCATATCGACCAGGCCCGCGCCCAGGCAGCCTCGGTGAAATCGCTGACTGGCGTGCAGGTCGATCTGGTCGCCCTGGTCAACCGCCAGCACGTTTCCGCCAATGGTTTTCTTGGCCCTTTCGCCCAAAACGAACCGGCTCTCGGCCTCACCGGGCCCTGGTACACCGAGGGTGTGGTGGGCCTCGGTGGCGCGTACCAAATCGATCTCTGGGGACGGCAGCGAGCGCAAATCGACAGTGCCTTGGGCATACGCAACGCGCGTCAGGCGGAAGCGGCCTGGGTCGAGCTGGAGGTGGCCAGCGGCGTGACCCTGCTGTATTTCCAGATCCAGACCGCACAACAACTACTCGCCGACTTGCAGCGCATGTCGGCCATTGCTGCCGAAGTGGTGGCCGCGCATCAGGCGCTCATCGAGCGTGGCCTGGAGGCGCAGCCACTGAAGCAACAGGCGCTGAGCAACCAGGCACTGATCGAGCGGCAGATCGTCTCCCTGCGCAGTCAGACGCAACAACTGCGTGAAGCCATGCGCGCGTTGCTCGGCGTTGGTGCTGAGGTTGCGCTGCCACTGGCGCCGCGATCCCTGCCGACACATGCCTATGGGGTGCCGCAGAGTCTGGGCTATGAATTGCTGGCGCGACGCCCGGACCTACAGGCCATGCGCTGGCTGGTCCAATCATCCTATTCGAACATCGATGCGGCCAAGGCCGCCTTCTACCCGAGTTTCGACATCAAGGCCTTCTTCGGCGCCGACGCACTGCACATGGGAGACCTGTGGGACCATGGCAGCCGACAGATCAATCTGATCCCCGGGATGACCCTGCCAATCTTCGACGGTGGCCGCCTCAATGCCGAACTGGCCAATGCCCGCAGCCTGAGCAACGGCCTCGTGCAACAGTACAATCAAGCGGTGCTTGACGCAGTGCGCGACGTCGCTGTAGCCGGCAGCAAGCTGCAAGGGCTGGAAGCACAGGAGACGTTACAGCAGGCACGCATCGGCAACATGCGCTTCAACCGTGACAGTGCCAATGCGCACTACCAGCGTGGCCTGTTGAATCGGGTGGCAGCACTGGAAGCAAACCTGCCGCTGCTGGCCGAACAGAGTGGCCTGGCCTTGTTGCAGGGGCAGCGCCTGGAAAGCGAGGTGGCGCTGATCAAGGCTTTGGGGGGTGGCTATCGCGCCGACAAGAAGAACGTTACGCAGGATCGAAGAGGTCAGGGTCTTGTTCCTGTAGATGAGCAACCGCTTGCGTCACGAACACGCTAACCGCCAATGGAATCTGCTTTCGGCTGGGATAAACAATGGATAAGTCGCTGTTTTGCTGGCTATAGTCCGGTAGCAATTGGACAAGATGTCCGGCGTTCAAGGTTGAGCGCAGAATGGGTTCCGGCAGCAGGCAGATGCCCAGGCCCGCCATGGCGGCTTTCAACTGGGACTGTGCAGTGTTCGCGCAAAATCGTCCGCTGACCCCGACCTGGATCGCACCTTGGGGGCCGATCAAATTCCAATGGGTCTGCGTGGAGGAATGGGATGGCCTGATACAGGCGTGTTCGCCCAACGCAGGGACATCCTCTGGCGTGCCGTAAAGGTCAAGATACCTTTGGCTGGCGGCAAGAATGCGGCGACCGGTACTGACTTTTCGCGCAACGAGACTTGAGTCAGGAAGCGCGCCCGACCTGAATGCCAGGTCGATGCCTTCGGCGATCAGGTCAGTTCGCAAATCGCTCAACACAAAGTCCAGCTCCACTTTTGGATATCGACTGAGGAAGTCAGCGACAAAATCCATCTGGAAAACCTCAAAAAAATCTGCGGGGGCCGCGACCCTGATCCTTCCGGTCGGTTCCTGGCTGCCTTGCGCAAGCTGGCGACTGACCTCGATCAATTCCATGATTTGACTGGCGCTTCGCTCATATAGGGCCTCACCGGCGCCCGTGAGTACCAACTTGCGGGTGGATCGATGCAGCAGACGCACCCCCATAGCTTCCTCCAGCAGCTTCATACGCCGACTGAGTGTGTTGGAGGGCGCCCCTGTGCGCCGGGCTGCTCCTGCAAAGCTCCCCGCGTCGACGATTTGAACAAAAAGAGCCACGTCATTGAGGTCAAACACTTGATTGCGCCAAAAATGGATGAGTGAAAAGCAACTATAGCTACTAATCAAATGAATCCCCAATCCCTAACATGAGCCCACATCAATCGCCACCGCAGCCTGGCTCAAGCGCTTGACGAGGGCATTCACGGTTAGAGGAAAAAGACATGCGTACTGCAACGCTTGGTGAAACCATTGCTCACCGCGAAATCATCTACCGCACCACAGGGAGCCGGCATGGCCCGATTGTCCGGCTGATGAGTCCTTCAGATCTGGGCCACCTGATCAAGCCGTTCGTTTTTCTTGATCTGTTTGAAGGTGAGAGTTCATTCATTAACGGTATGCAAATGCACCCGCACTCGGGAATCGCCACTGTCACAGTCATTACCGAAGGTAATTTGCACTTTGACGATGCCGAAGCCGGTTCGGGGACTATTGACTACGGTGGCGTCGAATGGATGCGTGCGGGAGGCGGGGTGTGGCATGGGAAGGAAATGTCAGTTGGCACATCGAAGCGGATTCAAGGTTTTCAACTTTGGGTTGCACTACCACCCGAGTTGGAAAACGCGAGTGTCGATAGCCAGTACCTGGAGGCAGACGTGATGCCTGAAGTGGGGCCTGCGCGTGTGATTCTTGGAACGCACGAGGGTGTCCAGAGCCCGGTCCGCGCCCCGGATGGAATGAATTATTTGCTGGTCACCCTACGAGCCGGGGAATCCTGGACATATGTGCCGCCACAAGGGCATGAGTCGTTGTGGTTGAGTGTCAGCCGAGGATCCCTTTATGCGCCTGACCTGGTCACCGCGGGAGAAATGGCTATCTTCGCGCCAGGTAGCGATGCCGTCACGCTGAAGGCCGAGCAAAAAGATGCAGTCTTCGTGATCGGTTCAGCAGCACCTCACCCCTATGATCTAGCGCTGGGAAACTACTCCGTGCATACCAACCCAAAAGCATTGCAAGCGGGAGAGGCAAAGATTGCCGAGATTGGCCTCCGGTTGCGAGAGTACTTGCGCGCGCCCAACCAATCCGCTTCCGTTCCGGTTTTCAAGTAATCCAGACGGCCCGTTGCTCAGAGATCGTAAAAAAGCCCGGTTTGTCAGGCCGGGCTTCTTGTTGGGTTCCGCAGTAAAGCCATTCATTCAAGCAGCGCGGTTTTCGATCAGACGGTCGGAACCACCTTCAGCGACACGGTTTTCGATCAGACGGTCGGAACCACCTTCAGCGACACGGTTTTCGATCAGACGGTCGGAACCACCTTCGGCAACACGTTTCTCGATCAGACGATCCGAACCACCTTCAGCCACACGACTTTCAATCAGACGATCCGAGCCGCCTTCAGCGACAACCGGGTGAGCAGAGGTAGCGGCGAAAGCGTTAACTGCAAAAACCGAGAAAACGATGCTGAGGATAGTTTGGCGTTTCATGAGGGTGTGCTCCGGGGTGTAGTTGTTGGGTCTGGAGCTGATGTTACGCCGCGGATTTTTTATGAGAACTTCATTGAGTTAATGGTGACTATTGACGGAGTCAATGGATGCGGAAGTCCGGCGTGGGCGCGATCAGGCTTCGCTGACCTTTGAATTGACCAGTCGATAGGTCTGTAACTGCTCTCCGGCAAGCTCTGCCAGTTCGTTCACCTTTACCATTGCGCGCCACGCAGCACGTCGATGAGCCGAAAGGTTTCATAATTAGCCGTTCAACTCTGTTGGGCGATCTTCCAGGTTACCCAGCAGCCACTCACTGAAGCTTCGTGCCAGCGCGTTGTTCTCACTGTCACGATGGGTCAGCATGGCCCAGTTCGGGCCGCGAATGGTTTGCTCCACCAAGGGTTGCAACAATCCTTGGATACGCGCCTGCCGACTCAATAACTGGCTGACCAGGGCGATACCGAGCCCCGCGCACGCGGCGTCCAGCAGCAGGCCGGGGTCGGAGAAATTCAGCCCCTGATCTTTCTGGCCGACATCGATGCCAGCTTCCACCGCCCAGTGACTCCAATCCATTTCCCGCTCACCGTGAAGGGTGGTGCGCTGTTCCTGTGGCAACGCCAAAAGGCTCGGGTGACACGCCGGGTAGAGGCGGTCGGCGTGCAGCACCTTGAAGCTGCACTCGGCTTGGGAGCTGATGTCATCGCGCACCGCGAGGTCGATGGTCTGGGTGGTCATGTCCGGGACTTCATCGGTACTGAAAATCCACAGGTCAACGTCCGGATGCTCGCGACGAAAATCCCCCAAGCGTGGCAGCAGCCAATGACGGGCGAACGCCGGGGTGGTGTTGAGCACCAGTTGGTTGGGTTTCTGGTATTGCCCCAGGCGGCGAATGCCGACGGCCAGTTGTTGCAGCAACGCCTGGGTGGTGCTGAGCAGGTCGTGCCCGGCATCGGTCAGGCTGACGCTGCGTCCATTGCGAAAGAACAAGGGTTGTTCGAGGTACGCCTCAAGGCTGCGGATCTGCTGGCTGATCGCCGATTGGGTGAGGTGCAACTCGGCGGCCGCCTTGTGGAAACTGCCCAGCCGGGCGGCGGCTTCAAAGCCGCGAAGGGTGCTGAGTGGCGGCCAGTGCTTGAGCATATTGATAAGTTCCTCTAATCATTTGTCTGAAAAATCCATCGTTTGTTTGCCTGATTTTACGGCCGTAGCATGCATGCCAGGAACACCCAAGCAGTTTTGTTGAACACAATGGCTTAACTTAAAGGGCTTTTTATCATGCAGCATGTCATGCAGCAGAATGAAATTCGAAACAGCGGTTGGATGATGCCGGCCGAGTGGGTCAGGCACGCTGCCACCTGGATGGTCTGGCCGCACAACACGGCACTCTGGGAGTCCGGTTGGGGCGTGACATTGCCGCTGGTGCAAGAGGACTTCGCTCGCGTCGCCAACGCCATCGCCCGTTTCGAACCGGTGAAACTGGTCGTCGACCCTTCTGCTATCGCCAGTGCCAAAGCGTTATGTGGGCCGAACATCGAATTGATCGAGTTGGCGGTGAACGACAGCTGGTGCCGGGACTCCGGTCCGAGTTTCGTCTGCCATCCGCAACATGGCCTGGCCGGGGTGAGCTGGCGCTTCAACGCGTGGGGCGGCAAGTCGGCCCATGATCTGGACGAAAGCCTGGCTCGTCGCGCACTCAATCACTTGGGCGTGGATTGCTTTGGAACTGCGCTGAGCAATGAAGGCGGGGCCATCCATGTGGACGGCGAGGGCACATTGATCACCACCGAGTCGGTGTTGCTCAACCCCAATCGCAACCCGGGCATGAACAAGGCGGAGATGGAGGAAATCTTCACGCGTCTGCTGGGTGTGAAAAAAACGATCTGGCTGCCAGGCGATCCGGACTATGTGACCGGCGACATGACTGACGGCCACGTCGATGGCGTGTGCGCGTTCGCCCGCCCCGGGGTTTTGCTGGTGGACGCCACCCACGACCAGCACTCGGTGTATGCCGAAGTAGCCCGCGAGAACCGTCGTGCTCTGGAGCTGGCCACCGATGCCCGAGGCCGACAGTTCGAGCTGATCGAATTGTATGAAGCCAGCGATGCCGTGGACACCGAAGCTGAAGTGTTCTGCGCCTCCTACACCAACTTCTACATCGCCAACGACGCCATCATCATGCCGGCCTACGGCATTGATGCCGACAACGTGGCGGCCGCTGTACTGCAGCAGGCATTCCCGGGACGCGAAGTGGTGCCGGTGCGGATCAATCACCTGGCCCACGGCGGTGGCGGTGTGCATTGCATCACCCAGCAACAGCCCGCCTGGCCGGTGGAGGGTTGATGCCATGACGCTTCTGACCATCGCCACCACCCAGATGCCCTGCACCTGGGACCTGCAACACAACCTCGATCAGGCCGAGCAACGGGTGCGCGAAGCCGCGGCCAAAGGCGCTCAGGTCATCCTGTTGCAGGAGCTGTTTGCCACGCCGTATTTCTGCATCGAGCAAAGCCACAAGCACCTGGAGCTGGCTGAAGAATATCGATACAGCCCTGTGCTCAAGCGCTTTGCCGCGCTGGCCAAAGAGTTGGGTGTGGTGCTGCCGCTGAGCTGGTTCGAGAAGGTCGGCAATGCCTACTTCAATTCCTTGAGCGTGGCCGATGCCGATGGGCGCCTGCTGGGTGTGTATCGCAAGACCCACATTCCCAACGCCATCGGCTATCAGGAGAAGGAATACTTCAGTCCCGGCGATACCGGTTTTCGTGTCTGGGACACGGCGTTCGGGCGCCTGGGTGTGGGGATCTGCTGGGATCAGTGGTTCCCCGAGACCGCGCGCTGCCTGGCGTTGATGGGCGCTGAAGTCTTGCTGTTTCCCACCGCCATCGGTTCTGAGCCTGGCTGCGCGGCGCTGGATTCCCGTGACCACTGGCAGATGACCATGCGCGGCCACGCCGCCGCCAACCTGTTGCCGGTGGTGGCGGCCAATCGCGTCGGCCGAGAGGCGGCGACCACTGATCCGACCTTGCAGATGAGCTTCTACGGCTCGTCGTTTATCTGCAATCACAAGGGCAAGTTGCTCGCCGAGGCCGACCGCGACAGCACCGGCGTGCTGGTGCAAAGCCTGGACCTGGCCGCGATGCGCGAAGAGCGCTTGAGCTGGGGCATTTACCGCGATCGCCGTCCGGACATGTACGGCGCTCTGTTGACTCAGGACGGTCGTCACACCCATGCACGCTGGAAGACTCAGGAGGTTTGATATGCACACGATCAAAATGCTGTTGAGCGGTGCCTTGGGCCTGGCGCTGGGTTGTGCCTTGCCGGCGCTGCACGCGGAAGAGAAAACCCTCCGGCTGTACAACTGGGCCGACTATTTTGCCGAGGACACGCTGGCCAAATTCACCGCCGAAACCGGGATCAAAGTGATCTACGACGTCATGGATGGCAGTGAGACGCTGGAAGCCAAAATGCTCGCCGGTGGCAGCGGTTATGACCTGATCTTCCCGGGCGACACCGTCGCCGAACGCTTGATGCGTGCCGGCAGCCTGCAACCGCTGGACCGGTCAAAACTCACGGCCCTGGATGACATCGAACCCGGCTTGCAGAAGCTGCGAACGCATTACGAGTATTCGCGCCAGGCCACCGTCCCTTACACCTGGGGCACCATCGGCCTGACCTACAATGCCGAGCAGATCAAACAGCGTGTGCCGGATGCTCCGGTCAACAGCCTCGACATGTTGTTCAAACCGGAGCTGGCTGCCAAATTTGCCGACTGCGGCATTTCGATGATCGACTCGCCGGACGAAGTGCTGGCAGTCGTGCTCAATTATCTGGGCCGGGAGCCACGCAGCGCCAAGCCTGAAGATTTGGCCGCAGCGAGTGAGTTGCTGCTGAAACTTCGGCCGTACATCCGCAAGTTCCAGTCGCAGCCGGTCACCGATTTGGTGAACGGCAACCTGTGCCTGTCGCTCGGTTACAGCGGGGACATGACACAGGCGCAACGGACGGCGGATTCCGCCGGCAAGAACACCATGTTCCAATACCGTGTTCCCCGTGAAGGCACCACGGTGTGGATGGACGCCATGGCGATTCCGGTCGACGCCAAACATCCGGAGTACGCTTATGCGTTCATCAACTTCGTCATGCGCCCGGACAACATGGCCGCCATCAGTAACTTCACCGGCTACCCCACCTCCAATGCCAAGGCACGTGCGAGCGTCGATGCGACCATGCGCAACAACCCAGATATTTACCTCGATGAGGCCACTTACGCACGGTTGATTCCGGGCAAGGACATTCCGCAGCCCGATATGCGAGCGCGCATGCGCACCTGGACCAAGTTCAAGACGGCCACCGCGAAATGACTTCAGACAAACATTCCAGGGATCAATACATGTCGACGCGTCGTGAGTTCATCAAACAGGTATCGGTAGTCGCCGGTTTGGGCGCGGCAGCGTCTATCGGGCTTGGCCTGACGCCCCTGCATGCGCAAGCGGCCACCCCCGGCAGTTGGCGTATGCCGGATGAGGGCGACAGGCATCAGCGGGCCTTCATCGCCTTTGGCGCACAGGAAGCGATCTGGGAGGATTTCACCCCCGACGTACAAGCCGCCATTGGCCTGATCGCTCGCACCCTCGCGCGATATGAACCGGTGACTGTGTTCTGTCGTGAGCGTGAACGGGAGCTGGCCGAAGAACATTGCGGCACGGCTAACATCACCTACGTCACCAGCGAACTCGACGACATCTGGATGCGCGATATCGGCGCCAACTTCGTCATCGATGGGGAAGGCGGGCTCGGCGCCGTGGATTTCAACTTCAACGGCTGGGGCAACAAACAGCAGCACGGCGAGGATGCGCAACTGGCCGCTCTGGTTGCGAGCACCGTGGAAGCCAGTCATATCCGCAGCGAGTTGGTGGGTGAGGGCGGTGGTGTCGAAGTGGATGGTCATGGCACGGGGATCATGACCGAAAGCAGCTGGATCAATGCCAACCGCAACCCCGATTGGAGCAAGGCCGAGATCGAGCAAGAGCTGAAAGCGTGCTTGGGCTTGCGCAAGATCATCTGGCTGCCGGGGATCAAAGGTAAGGACATCACGGATGCCCACGTCGATTTTTACGCCCGTTTCGTCAAGCCTGGCGTTGTGATCGCCAACCTCGACAACGACCCTCAGTCATACGATTACGGCGTTACGCGTGCCCATTTGGACATTCTCAACAATGCCACGGATGCCGATGGCCGCAAGCTGCAGGTGCATACCGTGTCGCCACCGTTCAACCCCCGTAAGAGCAAGTTCAGCCGCAACAATCCAGACTTTGCGGCGGGCTACATCAACTACTTCGTGATCAACGGGGCGGTCATTGCGCCCGAGTTTGGTGACAAGGCGGCAGACTCCAAAGCATTCGATTTGTTGTCCGAGCTCTACCCGGACCGTGAGGTGGTACAGCTCAACATCGACGCCATTGCTGCCGGTGGCGGCGGTATCCACTGCGTGACCAGTCACCAACCGTTGGCTTAGTCTGGATCAACGTTTTGCCATCCGGTTCTGCGAAGCCGTCAGGCCTTGACCCAGCGTTGACGGCTCCAGCTGCTCAATGTGTCGACGGCAAATACCAGCAACAGCATGGCCAGAATGACCGTGCTGGCTTGAGCTTCCTGGAACAGGCTGAGGCTGACATAGAGCATTTGCCCCAAACCACCGGCGCCGACGAAGCCGAGCACACTGGCCATGCGGATATTGTTTTCCCAGCGGTACAGGATGTAGGCCAGTAGCTGCGGCAACAGGTTGGGCAGTGATCCGTAGCAGAACGCCCATAGGGCATTGCCGCCCTGCAGGCGGATGGCTTCGGCCGGTTCGGGTGGGGTGTTTTCCAGCGCTTCGGCGAACAGCCGACCGAGCACGCCGGTGGTGTGCAAGGCCAGGGCCAGGGTGCCGGCATTGGGGCCGAGCCCGGCGGCGAGGACCATCAGCGCAGCCCACACCAGTTCCGGAACCGCGCGCAAGGCGTTGAGCACCAGACGCGACACGCTCTGCAAAGGCCAGCCGAAGTGCCCGGCCGCGGGCAATGCCAACAGCAGGCCGAATACCGCCGCGAGCAGGGTGCCGAGGGCGGACATGGCGATGGTTTCCAGGGCGCCGTGACCGATGGCTTGCAGATGGCTCGCGCTCAGGTCCGGGCTGAGAAAACGCTGCGCATAAGCGCCCATCTGCTTCAGGTTGCCGCTGCCACCCAGCTCGCCAAGGTCGATGCCCAAGTAGATGAACGAGGCGACTACCGCTGCGCCGATACACAGGAGCAGCATCAGGTTGATCAGGCGATTCATGCCAGCCTCCAGCGCAGCAGGCGGCTGAGTTGATCGGCGAGCAGTACCAGGACGAGAAACGTCAGTAACAAACTGGCCACTTCACCGCCGGCGAACATGCGCAACGACAGGTCCATTTGCTGGCCCAGACCGCCGGCACCGACGAAGCCCATCACCACCGAGGCGCGGATTGCGCATTCCCAGCGGTACACCGTGTACGACAGCAGCTCCGCAGCGACATTGGGCAGGATGCCGTAGAAAAAGGCTGCGAGCCGACCGCTGCCGGCCTGCAATAGCGCGTGGGCCGTGCGCTGGTCGACTGACTCGAAAATTTCCGCGTAGACCTTGCCCAGCATGCCGCTGTAGGTAATGGCGATGGCCAGTACCCCGGCAGTCGGGCCGAGGCCGACGGCGCGCACAAACAAAAGCGCCCAGACGATTTCCGGCACGCTGCGCAGGAAGATCAGTAAACCGCGTACCGGCCAACGCAGCAGTTGACCCCAATAGCTCGGGTGACCGGCACGGGAGGCAGCAGACAGCGACAGAGCCCGACTGGCCAGCAGGCTGGCGGGGACGGCCAACAACAACGCCAGGGCCATGCCGGCCGTGGCGATGGCCAGGGTCTGCAGAGTGGCTTGCACTAACAGCTCAACGAATTCCTCGCCATGGGCCGGTGGCCAGAAGGCTGAGACAAACCGGCCCATCTCGCTCTGACTGTCGCTCGCCACCAGAACACTGAGGTCCAATTCGCTGAAGTGGATGCCCGGCCACAGCAAGGCAAGGGCCAGTAAGGTGAGCAGCAGGCGGGGCCGGGTGGCCGGATCTCGGGTATCACGGGTCAGCATCGGGGAATCTGCACACTCAAGGGCGCCGGAGTAATCGGTGGGGATTGCAGTTGTTCGTTGGCGTAGAGCTTGTCGAGCAGCTCGCGGTCGACTTCGCTGGCCGCAAGGTCGAACATGATCTGCCCATCACGCAAGCCGATGATTCGCGAAAAGTGCGCCAGGGCCAGTTCCACCGCATGCAGGCTGGCGACCAGTGTGACGTTGTGCCGCCGGGCATGGCGACAGAGCACCGACAGCGTGTGCTCGGCCAACACCGGGTCCATGGCCGAAACCGGCTCATCGGCCAGCAATACTTCGGGCGCTTGATACAACACGCGGGCAATGCCCACGCGCTGTAGCTGTCCACCGGACAGTTGCTGACATTGCGCGAACAACTTGTCGCTGAGATCGAGCCTCGCCAATGCCGCGCGTGCGCCCGGAATATCCACCGGATGCAGCAAGTTCAGCAGACTTTTGCCCAGACCCCACTGACCCAGCTTTCCAGCCAGAACCGCAGTGACCACGCGTTGGCGCGGTGGCAGCGGGGGCGCTTGATGGATCAGACCGATGCGCGCGCGCAGACGCTGGCGCTGACGGGCAGACAGCTGCCAGGCGCGCTCGCCGAGCACCTGCAGCTCGCCGTCGTCCGGTCGCAGGGCGGTGGCCAGCAGGTTGAGCAGGCTCGACTTGCCCGCGCCGGACGGACCGATGATCGCAACCTGTTCGCTTACACCGATGTGCAGGTCCACACCACGCAACGCCTGGACGCCGTTAACGTGGGTAAGGCTGACCTGGGTCAGATGCAACGTCATTTGAGCAGTTCGGCGGCGCGTGCGGCTTCCTCGATGCCCTTGTAGTTCTCGGGTTTGGTTTCGATGAATCGACTGGCGGCCTGCAGATCCAGAATCTCCTTGTCCTTCGGATTCGCCGGATCGAGTGCCAGGAAGGCGGCCTTTATCTTGGCCGCCAGCGCCGGGTCGAGGGTCCCGCGTACCGTCCAGTTGTAGTCGTAGTAGGCCGGGGTGGTCGCAAACACTCGGACCTTGGTGGTGTCGACCTTGCCGGCGGCGACCAGTTTTTCCCACACGCTGGCGTTCAGTACCCCGGCGTCCACTTTGCCGGCCTGGACCCAGGCGACAGTGGCGTCATGGGCGCCGGAATAGCCCACGCGACTGAAGTAGGTTTCCGGCTTGATGCCGTCCTTCAGCATGAAATAGCGCGGCATGAGACTGCCCGACGTGGAGGACACCGAACCGAAGGCGAAGGTCTTGCCCTTGAGGTCGGCGAGGGATTTGACGGCCGGGTCGGCGGTGATGAATTTGCTGGTGAACTGGGCGTCCTGTTCGCGCTGTACCAGCGGAATGGCATTGCCGGTTTTCAGGCGTGCCTGCACGAACGTGAAGCCGCCCAGCCAGGCCATATCGATTCGGTCAGTGGCCAGCGCCTCGACCACGGCCGGATAGTCGCTCACGGGAACGAACTCGACCTTCATGCCCAATTGTTGTTCCAGGTAGGTGCCCAGCGGCTTGAACTTGCGCAGCAGTTCGGTCGGGGCTTCATCGGGAATCGCACTGACTTTCAGGGTGTCGGCGGCCTGCGTCAACAAGGTGCAAAAAGACAGCGTCACGCCGACAGCCAATGCCAGGGTACGGTTGAGCATGAAAATTCTCCGGTGCATTAAGGCAAAAATGTCGATACGCCAAGCGCAAGCTGGTTGCTGCATGACGCTTTGTGAGGGTAGACGAAATGGAGCGAAATTGACCGCTTTTGGCCCACTTGTTAGTGCGACAAGTCTGAAGTCGATCCGGCCAGGATGATACGTGGTTTAGCGCTTTTAGCGGCCCGAAATCGCCATGTTGCATGACCGCTCGTAACCCGGCCCGAGGGTTGGCTAACGCTTGGCTATTCTTCATGACACTACAGCGTTGCAAGTTGAACAGAGGATTGAATGATGAAGATGTTACTGATGGTCGAGTGCCCTAACGAACCCTTCAACACCCTTGTCAAAGCCGGGAAGGTGGGCGAGGTTATTGAACGCATCCTGACCAGCATCAAACCGGAGGCGGCGTACTTTACCGAGCAGGATGGCAAGCGTGGTGGGATTTTTGTGGTCGACGTGCAAGACCCCTCCGACATCCCCACATTGGCGGAGCCCTTTTTTCTCAACTTCAACGCCACCTGCAAGTTCCGTATTGTGATGAGCCCAGAGGATCTGCAAAAGGCCGGTCTGGAGACGCTCGGGCAAACGTGGGCGTGCTGAGAGGCCAGCCGCGTCTGATTAGTCAGTTCCGTACAGTCCAAAGCATGGTCTGAACCCTGATATGCGGATGACTGACCAAAGGTTCCCATTCATCGATGAAAGAGAAACCCTGCTTTAGATAGAAGTTCGAGGCTCTTGCATTGTCCGGGGAGACATCCAGGAAAATGCGATCATGCCCTTTGCCGATCGCGCGAGATTTCACCGCCTCAACAAGCTGAGCTGCCACACCAGAACCACGTGCAGCGGGTTCTACCCACATTCCGATCAGGTTGTAGCGATTCGCTTGACTGACCCCGGCACCGATCATCCCCACCGGTTTATCGTCCTTGATGGCCAACCAGAATTCCGCTCCGGCCGCTGACGAAGCGCGTTCTTTCCACTGCTCGTCACTGTATTGAGCGGCCGTTTGGTAACTCACACCAAACGCTGTCGGCGTGTCCAAAAGCGCAGCGAGACGGACCTGCTTCAAAAACATCCAGTCTTTGGCTTCCGTCAATCGAATGTCCATGATCTTCCTTAAAGATGGCGCGCCATGGCTGCTTTCGTAGTCTAGTTTTTTTTCTTGATTAGTTTAGCCAGGTAGTACTTTAGGCTTAAACGATCTTTGGGCCTTGGCTTGTAGTGGGTTTTATTTCTTTGTGCAGGATCGATCACCATGGTTCCTGCGGTGTAGTAATAAAGCGCTATAGACCTGCGCGTGATGTGCTCTGGCGTTGTTAAAGGCTCTGGATGCCCATGATTGCTGTCTTTGTCTGTGTTGAAAATGACACATCGATTGTAAATGGGCAGGACTTTTTTAAGGCAGGTCTTCATCCCGACATCCCAAAGTTCAAGGTTGCCGCCGTATTCCTCTCGCCAGTCTTCATTCAGATAAATGATGATATTCAGTCTGCGCTCAACATTAAGCTTTTTGTTGAGCCTGAAGTCCGAGTGTACCCCCAGGAAACCGCCACTTTTCGTTTCATGCAAGCCGCCACCAGCAAAGTAGGGGTCGGGTATCAAGCCTTCAATGCCTGTGAGCTTTTCAAGAAACTGCAACATGGGGGCTGAGTTGAAGGCGTTAAAAACAGTCTTCAAATAGGGGGGGCATTCGTTGGGACTGATTTGACGTTTTAGTTGACCTTTATAGCCGCGCTCATAGAGCATTTCGTTGTTGGTGGGTTCGGTTGGGAAGTGCGAGCAGATACTCGCAATCAGCTCTTCATCCAGGAAATTATCGATGACGATGTGCGGAAATGGCGTAGCCTGAATATAGCCACTGGCCAATGACGAACCCAAGGCGCTGGCGGCGTTCTGGTCGAAATCAAGCTCCGGGGAGAGGGTCATAGGTAGTGCTTGAGTGATGGGTGCCATTACCGCTCCAATAACTTGATATAAAGACGTTTTGGTGACTTCAAGCAGCGTCCAGCGCACTGCTCGTTGTGTCTCTTCGTCGCTTAACTTTTGCTGTCTTCTTTTTTCAGGCGCTTAAGGATATCGTTGTACATTTTGGTTCGCCTATGAGTCTTTTCATAGCCGCCAGCCGCTGCGACAGTGCCAGACTGCATGTGATCCAGATAACTGAAGATTTTACGCGGTGATAACATTTCAACGACATAGCCAAGTTCGGTCATGCGGTCCTGGAGGGTGTAGCCTGGCACGCGATCATCCATCGAAAAATGCATGTTGTGCTGTTTGATAAGTTTGCAGTTCCACAATGTACAGAAACTCTTCAAGTAGACTTCTCTGTACGGTTTTGGTTCTCTGGAGCGTAATCCCATGGAAATTTTCAGGTGCCTGAAATGGTGTTTGAATAGTCGTGAGCTAAAGCGCCAAAGCGTTCTCGTGGTACCGCGGTTTAATTGCTCAACACAACCGACGGCTACGACTTTTTGGTTTTTCAAGCATTTATTCAGCATCATCGGAAAAACATTTTTATCGAAAACAAATGTATCGGTGTGCATTAGAAATAAATAATCAGTTTCAACTCGCTCCAAAACCAGGTCAAGTGCTTTGCCATGCGCGACATGCCCAGGTTCTGGTTCAGAAACAGAACGTTCGATTAAATTGATCCAGTCAAGCGTTCGTAAATACTCAGTGCTTTCATCGGCGGAATAGTTGTCAACGACCCATATTGGGACGTTGTGGCTGGCCACATGCTGGTGCAATAAGTCTAAGCATATCTTGGTGATTTCTGGTGTTTTGTAATTAACTATAACTATGCTGAAGGTTTTAGAGTTATCAGCCAGAAAGTTAGTGTTATTCATCGTTCAGACGCCCAATGATATAGCATTTTGTTGTAGGAATAATTGAACATGTATACAGCTTTCGCTAATTTGTCTGCACAAGATTTGCTTGACTATAAAAACACAATTTGTTAAGCCCGCTTTGTCAAATATAACCATAGCTTACTCTGCCTGATGGAGAGCAGTATATGCGGGCTTCATCGTATAAGGATCTGCGCTGTAGGTAAACGTTCGTGACTTAATTTGTTACACGTCCCCCGCGAGCTATCTCCCGTACACGCAGCCTGGCTAAGTACAGCCATTGCTGTAGTTACCGTGGCACTAACGGCTACTGCGCATTGAGCATTACTGATGAAACGTGCGGCCCAGTGCATCCAGGCGAACCGCGATGGGTGGCAAGCGCTGGCTGCTCAGGGCAAGGGTTTCGACATCGTCTGCGGTGTTTTGCGCGATGGCCTGTACAGACTGCAAGCGCCCGACCACTTCGCGGCCGCCAGCTGACTGTCTTCGACACAGCGCTCCACGCCTTGGGTGTCGATGGGGCAACATGGAACCCACATCGTCGATAGCGTCTAAATTACAGAGAGATGTCCCGCCACGCTGAAGGAACGACTCATGCTCAGATCTCGCTCATTGATTGCAACTATTACATGCCTTGCGCTGGTTTCCGGTTCAGTGACTGCATTGGCCGATCCTGGTAATGGAAAAGGCCAGGGAAACGGCAAGGGGCATCCGCAAAACAGCCAGGATCATGGCAACCAGGGGGGCAAGGGCAAAAATTCCGGGGGTGGTGATTGGGATAATGGCCCAAGTATCAATCGCGGAAGCGTTCTTGGGATCGTTGGCGGGTATCGAGACTACTGGAGCCCCGGACCTGCATTGCCACCCGGCATTCAAAAGAACCTCGCGCGAGGTAAGCCGCTTCCACCCGGGATTGCCAAAAAACTGGACGGCCGGTTGATCGGCAGGCTGCCTCATTATGATGGGTATGAATGGCAGCAAGTTGGCACCGACTTGATATTGGTCGCGCTGGCAACCGGGCTCATCTACGAAGTGCTCAACGGTGCTTTTGATTAATGGGCATGATCCCTATGCCCATTTGAAGGTGGCAACCGGCGTAAACAGCGCTATTCGTCCACGCTGATACCCGATCCCCCTAATTCGTTGGGGACATCCTTCAGCTTGGGCACTCCATCTTTGATGCGCAGCACGGTCTCCTGATAGTGGACGTGAACGCCTGGCGAATACGCAAGATCCGGGATGACCGCGGCATACACATCGATGAGCCCCATCCCCGGGTGCTCAGTGAAGATGTGTCCACCGCACGTCTTGCACCACTTGCGGTAACTGCGCGGTGTCTTGTTGTAGGTGCCGATGTTGTCAGCACCCCGAGTCACTTGTACCGCCTCGGGTTTCCACAGCGTGAAGGCATTGACCGGCCCTGCAGACCAATGCCGACACGACTCGCAATGGCAATAGCCCATCGCGGCCGGTTCGCCACTGACGGTGAACTCGACTGCGCCGCAAAAACAACTGCCCTTGTAAGACCGTTCAATGCTCATGGCATGACTCCTTGATCAATTGCCAGGCGATACCGCCGGACCTCATTCGTCAATGTAGTGCACCGCAGTCGCAGGCGTGCGCCGCACCTGCAGTTCGAAAATGTCCGGGCGCGCGTAATGCCCAGTGACGTCGAGTGCCCGCCGCGCTGGCGCCACGAGTGCGACGTCGATGTCCGCATACAGAATGCCGGCCTCTCGGTGTAACGGACCGGCCACGATCCGGCCTTGAGGACTGACCACCACCGAGTCGCCGTCGTTGATCCATTCCTCCGGATCGGGAAACAGTTGCGCACGCGCCGGGAAGTCGTCGGGGATGTCGCTGCCGCGCAGCACGGTTCCGCTGCCGAGCACCCAGCAGCGGCCTTCAAGTGCAATGTGACGCATCGTGCTGATCCAGCCTTCGCCCGTGTCGTACGTGGGGGCGACGTAGATTTCCACCCCTTGGGCATACAGAGAATAGCGTGCCAGCGGCATGTAGTTTTCCCAGCAGATGAGCGTGCCCACGCGGCCGACGGGTGTATCGACCGTGCGCAACCCGCAGGCATCACCGAAGCCATGCACCATGCGCTCGGGATTGGTTGGCATCAGCTTGCGATGTCGGTTGAGCACGGCGCCGTTCGAGCCGATAACGACTACGCTGTTGTAGAGCGTGCCGCCACCCTTTTGCCGGTCGCATTCATTGATGCCGCACACGATCGTCACGGCGTGAGCCCTGGCGGCCTCACACAATTGGCTCAGGTCACCGTTCGCGATATCGACGGCGTTGGCCAGCAGCCGCGTGTGCAACTGGCCCATGACAGCCCCGTCCTTTCCCGCCGCCAGCCGCCAGATCCAGGAGGGGTAACCGGGAATGTACGATTCGGGCAAAACGATCAGCGAGGCTCCCGCTGCCGCAGCCTCAGCAACCGATTGCACGGCCCGGGCGATTGTCGCGCTGCGATCGAGCAGCACGGGCGCGCGCTGAATGATGGCTACCTTGGTCATGGCGTGCTCCTTTGGTATTTGGCTTTCGAGGTTTCAGCGTGCGCGTGGCGAAGTGGCGGGGCTAGTTCAGAATCTGAAGCGTTGTAATTGCGGAGCCAAGGCAATGGACGAAAGCTACGGTCAGTTCTGCACGGTCGCGCGCGGTGCTGAAGCCCTGTGCGAGCGCTGGACACCTTTGGTCGTGCGGGAGTTGCTGTGCGGCAGCAAGCGCTTCAATGAACTGCACCGCGGCGTGCCCCGGATGTCCACCAACCTGCTGGCACAACGTCTGCGCCATTTGGAAGAAATCGGCGTCGTGCACCGCACGGCCACCGGCAAAGTCTGGGAGTACAGCCTGACCGAGGCGGGCGAGGAATTGCGCCCCATCATCATGGCGCTAGGGCATTGGGGCGCGCGCTGGATCGGCAGTCGCCTTCGCGATGACGAACTCGACGCGGGCCTGCTGATGTGGGACGTACGCCGGTTCGTGCGCATCGAAACGTTCCCGTCCCGACCGGTGGTCATCCACTTCAAGTTCCACGACGCGCGACCCGGCGAGCAAGCGTGGTGGCTCGTGGTTGAACAGGGTGTGGCAGACCTGTGCCGCGACGACCCCGGACGCGAACTGACGCTCGTCGTGGACTCCAGCGTGCGCGCGTTGACCGAGGTGTGGGCGGGCGACCGCACACCGCGGGAGGTTCTTCAGTCGCGAGAGCTGCGTGTAGATGGCGCGGTGAAGGATGCGGAAAGTTTGTGGCGCTGGCTTGGCACGAGTGCGTTCGCGGGTACCCGGAGCGCGGCACGCTAGCGCTGGCAGCATCCGTCGGTCGCAGGACTTGAACTGTCTGGGGCTTAATGCGTCATAAGACTCGCGATATCAACCAACCCTACGGAAGCAATCATGCTTTTAAAGAATAAGAGTCTCATTGCTGTAATGTCCTGCGCCCTGATGCTTGCGGCCGCCCCATTACTCCCTGCTGACCTGTCCATCATGAACTCCGCCTATGCGAAAGACGGTGGTGGTGGTGGTGGTGGTGGTGGTGGTGGTGGTGGTAACGGTGGTGGTAATGGGGGCGGAAACGGAGGGGGTAATGGCGGTGGCCACGGCGGCGGTATAGGCGGCGGCCACAGCGGTTCAGATCACTCCGGCGGTACTAACAGCAACGGCCGCGGCAATGGACTGGCCAGCGATCACGCCGGCAAAGCTGTTCGCGACCATGGCGAAAGCGGAAACCACTACGGCAGAGATAGCAATAGTGATCGCGGTCATGGCCAAGCGACTTCAGGCATCGCCCATTCCAAAGACACTCGCGGCGTGGCCAAAGCCAGAGCAGTCTCGACCACGACACCAGGCGATCACAACACGAAAGGGTTGAGCAAAGCCGGGACATCGGTATCGAAAATCTCGCACTGATCAGCCATAAGGGTTGATGGGGAAGTCCAACAGACTCAACTGCAAAGTCTGCCACACGCTTGAGCTCAATTGGACTTCTTCGGTGGGTAGTTACCGCGCAAGCCCCCGGACTGGGTGCCTGTCTTACTGGTCAGGGCAGGCACTACCGGGCGAGATCTGGGTTGGGGGTTGGAGCGGCTCCGGGGTTGAGGTTGTTTGCTCATTGTTTGCCTCCTGACTTTTCAGGGTTTCGCGAAGGCCTCCTGATAAAGCTTAGCTGCTGGCTGCGATGGTCTGCATCGTTCAGCAGTGGGTGAAAAGGCTGCAAGCGACCAAAACCCGCAGCACGCAATCCTGAACAAAACGGGCGCCCGACAAGGCGCCCGTTTTCGTTTGTTCCGTTGCTTGAGTCCGTAAACGTCGACCGATACATCCTCTCTAGCGCAGCAGATGCACCGCCAAGCCGACGAGCGCGCAAGCCATCAGCACCTGAATGACGCCCCGTTTGAAGCGGAACAAGGCAATTGCCGCCAAAATGGCGATCAGTGCAGAGGGCCAGTCGAGGTTGCCGCTGAAGCCCTTCGGCCACAGCACGTGATAGCCGAAGAAACAGGCCAGATTGAGGATCACTCCAACCACCGCCGCTGTGATTGCAGTAAGCGGTGCAGTGAACTTGAGTTCGTTGTGGGTCGATTCCACCAGCGGGCCACCGGCGAGGATGAACAGGAACGAGGGCAAGAAAGTGAACCATGTCACCAGGGTGGCCGCGACAGCCCCGGCCAGAAATACATGATCGGCGCCGAACACTTGTGAGACGTACGCTCCCACAAAGCCGACGAAGGCCACCACCATGATCAGCGGCCCTGGTGTGGTTTCCCCCAGTGCCAAACCGTCGATCATCTGGGTCGGGGTAAGCCAGCCATAATGACCGACCGCACCTTGATAGACATACGGGAGGACTGCATAGGCTCCGCCAAAAGTCAGCAACGCTGCCTTGGTAAAGAACCAGCCCATCTGGGTCAAGGTACCTTCCCAGCCAAAAAGCGCGGTCAGGACGCCCATCGGCAACGCCCACAGCGCTGCGCCGATAAGGGCCAGCAGCGCCAGTTTCATCCAGCTGAACCGGGCATGTTCCGGGGACGGGGTGTCGTCATCGATCAAGGCTGGGCCGAAGGACTTTTTGGCAGCGCTATGGCCCCCGGTTCTGAACTTTTCAGGCGCCAGACGCCCTCCGACATAGCCGATTAACGCTGCCCCCAATACGATCAGCGGGAAAGGAACATTGAACGCGAAGATCGCGGTAAATGAAGCTGCTGCTATCGCCCACAGCCAATTGTTCTTCAGCGCCCGAGTGCCGATCCTGTGTGCCGCCTGCACCACGATGGCCGTCACGGCAGGCTTGATCCCATAGAAGAGGCCGGCCACCACAGGCACTTCGCCGAACGCGATGTACATCCACGACAAAGCGATGAGGATGAACAGTGAGGGCAGCACAAACAACACTCCGGCGATCACTCCGCCCCAGGTTCGATGCATCAGCCAGCCGATGTAGGTCGCCAATTGCTGAGCCTCTGGCCCAGGCAGCAACATGCAATAGTTGAGCGCATGGAGAAAGCGTCGTTCGGAGATCCAGCGCCGACGTTCCACCAGTTCCTGGTGCATGATCGAAATCTGTCCTGCTGGCCCGCCGAAACTGATGAAGCCGAGCTTCAACCAGAACCAGAATGCCTCACGCAAGCTGATCGCCTCCGGCCTCGATAGATCCTCTTCAGCCGTTGATGCCAACACCTTACGCATTGGGTTGTTCCTCTTTCACAAACTCGGCGAGCAGGCCGTCGAAGATGGCGCTGGCAGCAGCCAGCAAGTGGTCGTCGTGGGTAATGGTTTCGCGCAATCCCGCCAGCACGCGCTCGATGCCGGCCGCCTCCAAAGGCTGAATGCCGCCGATATCGAGGTAGTGCACCAAGGCCGCGATGCGGTTCAGGCCGGGCTCTTGAAGCTCAAAACTGGCTTGCAGGGTTTCGAAGGTCACGCGATTGCCGACATGACTGAAGGTCGCATCATCGAAGTCGAAACCCAGCGCGTCTGCCGGACAGTCATGTGGAGTATTCAGCCAGAGGATCCGAGCTTGAGGATCAATGAAGCGCCGAATCAACCAGGCGCAAGCCAGACGGTCAACCCACGGACGCTTACGTGTTGCCCAGATACGACTTTGATAGTCGCCACGTTTGAGTGCCGTTATGGGCTCGTCGCGGCTATGGGGTTCATCCGCAGACAACGCCCTGCTGGCAGCCGTCTCAAGCGCCTGCAAGGCTGAATCAGTCTGCTCCTTGGGCTTACCTGGAAAATAATCGATGTGGGTGAGCTGATCGTAGTTTTTGCGCAGCTTGCGAATTTGCTTGGTGGTAGCCAATGCGTTTTCAGGATTGAGCTGCCCACGGCACTCTTCAATCTCTGCGCGTAGCTTGCTGTAGTCATCGCTACGGTCGAACAACTCGACAAAGCGCTCACCCTCCGGATCGACCACGGGCAGGATGTAAACAGTGCCATTGATAGAAAGGATGTCGCGCTCGACAGACGCCAGAGCATCGCGACAGACACTGGTATCAGGCAACAGATAGGCACCATCGCGCAAAACTGCCGCACCTGAGGCTTTCAGAGCGCGCCAGGCTCGCATGCGCTCGGTGGCATTCGCCGTGGGTAAAGCGAGAATCAGTGTCAGCCAGTTGTTCATGTAGAGAGCGCTATTTATTTTGTAGTTCTTGTTACATTATCGGTGTTTTTGGCGTTTGGAAAGCCCGGCCAGCGCTGCGCAAAAAGACTCAGGCCGGCTTTCACACCTCTCGAATGAACTGAGCGGGTTGGTGGGGCGCTTCAAGTCGTAGAGGCGGGCCGATGCGCTCGGCTATCGGTACAGCAGAGGTGCCAGCAGTGCACACATGCCGCGCCAGTGCGAACCCTCCCAGTAAACCCGTTGGCAGGCGTCGCAGCGCAGGAAGTGCGAATAGAGGATGCCAACGCGTGGCGGCACCTGCGCCCGGGCCAGTTCCGGGCTGATCTCGTGCAGCGGCAGGTTGCAATGAAGGCACAGGCTGAATGGCCGCGCGCTACGCGCCAGGTCGAGGCGCTCGTACAACTCGCGCAGCTGCAGCGACGGTTTCAGGGCATGCACGTAACAGCCGTGGCTGATGATCCGTCGCTTGAGCAGTTCGCGGTCGCGGGTTAGCACGATGCGTCCTTGCTGCGCAGCGATCTCGGCGATCTCGGCATCCTCGAAGCCATTGTCGTAGAGGGTGTCGAAGCCGCTCATGCGCAGCAGGTTGGCCAGCCCGCCAAGGTGCGCATCCGCGACGAAGCGCAGCACCCGTAAAGGTTGCGCACGAACCTTGAGCAGTGGGCTGATGTCCAGCGCTTCGAACTTGGGATACACCGCCAGCCGGTCACCGTCGAAAATCACCCGCTCGAAGCCCACCGACTCGCCGTTGAGCAGCACCAACTCGACCTCCGTGTGCGGTATCCCGAGCGCCTCGATCATGTGCTTGACCGTCGCCGCTCGCGCGCACTCGCAAGTGAAGGACTGCCGCCGCCGTTCGGCCGGCAGGAAATCGTTGAGCTCCTCGTAGAAGCGGAAGGTTGCTCTGGTCATGTTGAACAGTATGGCAGGGCTGCAAGGATGAGCGAGTCTAGGCCGGACATCTTCTCCGGCAGCCCCCAAACTACGAAACGCCCGCTGAACGATTTAGCCGAAGCTGCATGAGATACACATCATCGGGCGTTGGGATCTACGAGAGCAAAATCAACTCAAAGCGCTGCTAGCACAGCGTCTTTTGGTAATAGAGTCGAGTATGTCCTGGTGGGTAATCTGCCAAGCGTCCGAACTCGGAGTACCCAAGTTTTCGATAAAAACCTGGCGCTTGAAAGCTGAAGGTCTCTAGCCAAATGCCAATGCAGTTCTTCTTTTGCGCGATATCTTCGGCCATGCGCATTAACCGCTCCCCGATACCCTGGCCCCGCATCTGTTCAGGAACACTGACAAGATCGATGAGTAGCCATCGATAGGAGATCTTCCCGTACAGCCCGCCAATGACTTCGTCCCTGTCAGGGGCTCGTAGCAGCAGAGCAAATGTTTCATGCGCGTCGTCTCCGCCGTTAGTCAGGTTATGAGCCAGCAGCGGGGTCAGAATGGCTAGGCGCTCTGCTTCAGTTACATTTTCTGATAGTTGGATTTGTGCAGGCATGGTGCTCTCCCTGAGCGTTTTGCAACCGGGTCAAAAGGGTATCCCATTCGCGTCATCTGTCTGCGCCCTGCGTGACCCTAAACCACTGGTTTCATATGCCAATAGATCCAACCTGCCATCGCCGCCACGGCCACCAAAACGAGAACACCTTCGCGCTTGAGCACGTGCCAGGGCAACCGATCGACTTTCAGCTTGATGGCTCGTAATGCCCGAGCGGGCAACGAGAGCAGTCCGCCGCTCAGCGCAGCATTGGTGAAATAAATCGTGCCCAGGAACACCACCACGGGGCTCATCCACTGCAGCCACAGCACATGATCGGACCAGGCGTACGCCACGACTGCCGGTATTGCACTGGGAAGGATGTGGCGCAGCACCAAGAGCCCGGCGCCTTGCCGATACCAACCCCGCGGGAGTAACCATCCACTGAGCAGCACATCCAGCTGCCCCAGCCTCACGGCCACCATGGCCCACACCTGGTAAGCCTTCAGGCCGACCCACATCACCGCCATCATGAAGATCGGCATCAGGACCAAGGTGACCAACCCGATACTTTTCGACGAGCCGGCCAGCAGCGAAACCACCAGTAAAGCAGAGAGCGCCAGCCACAAGAACAGGTGGACCCCTGCATAGTGGGTGGCCGGCAACCAGTCCCGCCAGTTGTCCAGTGGCTGCAACCCGAGACGTTGGGGCACCTCGGGGTATTGGTATTCAATGTCCTGGGCGAGCTGTGAAAAGCGTTGCCAGTCGAGGCTGGTAAAGTAATCGGCCATTGCACGACGGTGGCGGTCACTCATGGGTTTGAGCAGCAAGGCGGCGGCCTGCCCGTGGATTTTCTCGGCATCGAATCTGGCCAGCTCGCCGCGCACGGTTGCCTCCATGGCCTGCACCTCGCACCGCCGGATCAGCCTGTCCCAACGCCAGTATTCGCACGGTAACGTGCCCTGTTTTTCGTCCCATCCCATGATCTGGCACACGCCATCGAAGAACGCTGGCGACCAATGCGGGGCGGACTCGAGCCAAGCCAATACATCTTGCTCGAACCGCTGGCGGTGTTCGAAGGATACAAGCCAGTCGCTGGCCAGCCAGGCGCGCAGCGCGTCCACTACCTGCCGGTCTTTACCGTCGGCCAGCCACTGCTGCATCTGCTCAAGAGACGGTTCTGGAGGACGGGTTGAGCTATCGACGCTGTCCACCGGGATGGCCAGCGAAGGAACTTCGTCCGCCTGGGGGCATTGCGGGTCGAGTGCGCTTACAGCTAACGGGGCATCAACGATTTCCTCATCCGCCTTCGCGCGCCAGCGAGCCTCGGCCAGCGAAGCTTCATAGGCTTCACGCAGGCGCTGGAACGCATCAGGGTTTTCGTCTGGACGATGGGTTTTGAGCAAGCGCGCATAGGCTCGCTTGATGCTGCGTTCGTCCGCGTTCGGCGTCAGGCTGAGTACTTGCCAATGGTTCATGGGGGCTTAAACCTCTCGCTCGAAATGACCCAGGCGCTGAGTAATGTCGCTACGGGCTTCGCGTATCTGACGTTCGTCCTGAGTGTCGAGCATTTGCTGAAAATGGGACGCCAGCCCGGCAATATGCTGCCGGCCATCGCCCAGGCTTTCCTGATACAAGCGGTCCAGTCGGGCCAGCAGCAGCGTATTGATCTGCTGATCGCGGGGGTGCACTTTGAGCGTTTCGAGGGCGGCGAGCCGCTGGGCAATTTCTTCTGGGGCCAGTACGCCGGGGTTGTTCTCGATGACCAGTCTGCGGGTTTCGCCGTTGATGGGCAGGTGCACCTGCGCCTCGAGCAAACCGTTGTTGTCATAGGTGAAGCGCACCTCCAGGGTCACTTCACCGGCCTTGCGCGGCGGCACGGCGATTTCCAACTGCCCCAGGAAAATATTGTGACTCACCAGCCGGTTTTCGCCCTGATAGATACCCAGACTGACCACTTTCTGATTGTCAGTAAGAGTGGACACAACGCGGGAACGGCTCACCGGCACCACCGTGTTGCGCTCGATGATCGGCAGGTAGTGGCCGCTTTGAAAACCCGCCCCCACCTGAACCGACGTTTCGATGCCCAAGGTATAGGGGCATACATCGGTCAGCACCACTTCTTCAAGGGAAGCATGACGCGCCATTAGTGCCGCCTGGACCGCCGCGCCCTGCGCGACCACTTCGTCCGGGTTGAGCTGCATCGACGGGATTCGCCCGAAGAGGGCCGCCACCAGCTTGCGCACCAGCGGCATACGCGTCGTGCCGCCCACCAGCAATATCTCGTCGAGGTCCGCGACTTTGATCCGCGCATCGCGCAGTGCGCGTTCGATCGGCGCACGCAAGCGATCCAGCAAGGGACGGAAGATGTCCGCAAGGTCGCCCTGGGTCAGTTCGATGCTCCACTCGCGCGGTTGCTCGCGCAGGGTAAAGCGTGCGGTCTGTGCCTGTCCCAGCACATGGCGAACCCGTTGCGCTTCACGCCGCAACCGTTGTGCAATGGCAGGGAGGGCCGTGTCCGGCAAGTCGGCGGCGCCGATTTTTGCGATGAAATGCTCCACGAGCAGCTCATCGAAGTCTTCACCGCCGAGGAAATTGTCGCCGGCGCTGGCGCGAACTTCCATGACGCCTTCAAACAGCTCCATGATGGATACGTCAAAGGTGCCCCCACCGAGGTCGAACACCAGAAAGGTCGTTTCGTTTCGCTGTTGAAGGCCGTAGGCCAATGCGGCGGCGGTCGGTTCGTTGACCAGTTTTTCAATTTTCAGCCCGGCCAGCTCACCAGCGACCCGTGTCGCCTTGCGCTGAGCATCGCTGAAGTACGCAGGTACGCTGATCACCGCTTCGTGAATAGGCTCGCCCAAGGCACGCTCGGCGTCGGCCTTGAGGCTGCGCAGCAACATCGCCGACAGTTCTTCCGCGCGGTAGGCGCGCCCACCGAGCCGCGTCTCACGGGCGCTGCCCATGTAGCGCTTGAACAGCGACGCGGTGAGTTGCGGATGGGTGTGCAACCGCTCGCGAGCGATATCCCCGACAACCAATTGGCCATGATCATCGAGACCCACGACGCTCGGCGTGAAGAGGTTGCCCAAGGCATTGGGGAGTATCCGGGCCTGTTCACCATCCCATGCAGCCACGAGGCTGTTGGTGGTGCCCAGGTCAATACCAATGATCACAGTCACTTCTCCTTAAATGACGCGGCCAAGCGGTAGAGTGCATGGGTCGCAAGGTCAGTCATGACCGTTGTACCGGAGGTACACAAGTCCATGGCCGAAGTTATCGGCAGGGCAGGCGGTAGCTTTAACCACGGCTGCATGCGTTTGCGTGTGGCGGTAGCTGCCGATGATCAGCCGGGCGAAGGACATCAATGCCGAAATCTCATTCAGCACTTTGAGGAGGTCTGTATGTGAGTTGGTGAAAAAGCCTGACATCTATCAAAAAAACATCTTCCGAAGTACAGGCTTTTTAGCGGGGACGACCGTCCGCATTTGGCCGAATTGCTTCCTATCGTGAAGGACCGCAATCGGCTGTGGATTCAACCGGCCGATGTAACAGATTGGCTAGTTACTTTCTTGGAAAATCTCTTACCAAAAGCAATCCACCATTTTTCATAATAGAAGGTCGAGATATGCGCGGTGAGAAAAATGGCGGCGAACAACAAAGGGCGCTTCAAGTATTTTATGACGGTATCTCCGCTGCCCAGCCAAGTATGTATTAGCAGCGGATGAACAACGTAGAGAGCGTACGAGATGGTGGCGATATAAAATAGAACGCGATTATTCAGAAGCTGGGCAACGGGTGTCTGGCTATTGAGTAACGTGCTCCCCACCATTGCTGCGGCAAGATAGGGGCGGAAGTAGTTCATGAAGCCCGCATCGGGATGACAGGACACGATAAACAGGAGGCATAAAAATATTTGTGCGATCCCTGTTTGTGTCGGAAGTTTCGCAAGGATGTTGCCCAGTCTATTGTTGTATATCAGTGCAAGTATGCATCCGGAAAGTATTTCATCAATGCGGTAATAAGTATTGATTGCGACCTGGACGTCGTTCATGACCCGGTACATCGTGACGGCGATGCAGAGACAAGGAATTAGCAGTATCCACTTGTTTCTCATCAAAACTACCAGCAAAGCGATGGCGAAATAAAATTGGACCTCCATGCACAAACTCCATAGGTGGCCGTTTACACTGCCAAGCCACATGGGCGGCCAGTTGGCAACGAACAGAAAGTTTGCGATGTAGAAATCCGGAGTGCTGTTCATGACAGGTAAAGCAATGAGCATGTACAACCAGGCGAGCGGCACAACCCGAAAGATTCTGCGGATTAAAAAATCAACGACGCTGCTGTTGTTGAGTAGAAAGTTTGTTATCAGGAAACCCGATAGCGTAAAAAATATAGCCATTCCCATAACGCCTGCGGCGGCATTAAATTGCCAAGGCTTTGGGCCAAGTGGTAGCAGGTGGCACGCCAAGACAAGCAAGATGCTTATGCCGCGCCATCCATCAAGTACGCTGAATCGAGAGCCCGCTACGGAATCACTATTCATATTTGCATCCCGCTCTTGGGTCGATAGAGGGCATTCTATAAAGGCAGTGCTGCGTCTGAAGACTGTCTGAATTCATATAAAAATCCAGTAGTTGCAGCGGTGAAGAATTCAAGAAATCAAAGCATTTAAGCCTGTAGTCTAGGACACCTTTTGCACTTTACACTTCACGCCATGAAAAAATTCCAGGCGCGAGGAGTTCGCTAAATGACTGGGTTTTTGGCGTTGTTTGTTTGACGTTGCTTGATAGCATGGCGCTAAGTGAATCGCCCACGGTCGCTCCATAAGCCGGTGCGTCGCCATAAGATGAAAAAGCGTTCCGTTGCGGTAACGCGTTATCCAGATTGCGCGTAAGTCAGCGCCGGTTCATTCCGGCGTTGTGGCCAGGAGGAGGGATCGGCGTGTTAGACGATTCCTCCTCCCTGAGTCCATGGCGATGATCAGGCTTGCGCCGCGCTCATCCCGCCAGTGGCCATGGATTTTTTGCGCACCGCTTGATAGAGCAGGCTGGACACCATGAAGCCCACAATGGCCAGTATGCTCATCAAGGTGAAGACATAGTTGTAACCCTGTTGACCGGGGAAGTGGTCGAGGATCGCGCCATAGATCACGTAGGCAAACATGCCGGGCGCGTAGCCGATCAGGCAACCGATGCCGAAGGCCGAGCCGGTGATGTGCTGGGGAATGCCGACTTCACCCATGGGCGCCCAGAACACGCCGCGCATGGAGAACACAATCAGGGCGAAGGACAGGGTGGCGGCCATGCCCGCATAGATGAAGCCCGGGCTTTTCGGAATCAGCATGATCACGCCCATCAGTGGCAACAGCGCCAGGAATGCCCACTTCAGGTAGCGGCTGGTGCTCTTGAACTGCTTGTCGGCAATGAAACCGCCGGCAGGCCCGCCGAGGATCTTCAGGAAGTACTGGTTGATGATGCCGTAGGCGCCCACCAAGGCCACGGGCAACCCGTACATTTCCTTGAGGTAGGGAATGAAGTAGGTCAGGCCGCAGTAGACGATGTAGACCATGAACACGTTGAGGCTGACCAGCCAGATTCCCGGAACCTTGATCGCCTCCATCAGGTTCGCCAGACCGTTCTTCGGCTTGGCCACCGACTGCGCGCTGCCGCTCTTGAGCAGGAACCAGGTCAGGGTGCCGGCCAGAATATCGATGACCGAATAAAACAGGATTGCCGACTTCAGGCCGGTTTCGCCCGAACCCATGGCGACGAACACGCCCAGGGCGGAAAAGGCCACCAGTGTATCCACCACGCCACGCCCGCCTTCGAGCAGGCCGAACAACCGGCCTTGCTCCTGATCGTCACCCAGGTTGCGGATGGCTTTGAGCAGCGATGGCCAGAACAGGCAGTCGGCACAAATCGCCAACAGACTGAACACGATCAGCAAATTGCTGAAGGGCGGAAAGGTCGCCAGGTACAACCCCAGGCCACCGGTGCCGATCAGGCCGAGAGGAATCAGTTTGCGCGTGTCGTAGCGATCGGCGAGCAGGCCGCCCACCACAAACAGCGCGGTGGCGATGATCGCGTTGGCACTGAGCAGCATGCCGATTTCAGTGTGGCTCAAGCCCATGAATTCCTGCATGGGTACATAGAAGGCGTCCTTGAGGTTCGCCAGCTTGTAGATGGTGCCGCCACCGAGGATGAGGATCAGGAATCTGAGCCATTTGGCCTTGTTTTGAGTTGTCATTATTGTTCTCCGGGCGTAGTCGGGTCGTCAGGTTCAGGCGTTGGAAGAGGTGGCCAGGGTCAGTTCGGACAGGGTGCGTAATTCGGCCAGCAGGCTACGGACATAGGCAACCTGGTTGTTCGCCCAGCGGTGTTCGTCGGCCAGCATTCGCTCAAGGGAGTAGCCGTTCGGCAGCGGCGTTTCGCTCATCTCCCGGTAGGCAATGAAGGGATCGGCCGCCTCAGTGCTCTGGCGGAAGGCCGGGGCCACGTAGTGGTTTTCCTGCTCGAGGATGAACGCGATCACCTGCGGGGTTGCTTCGCCCAGCATCAACAGCTCGAACAGCATGCGGGCGCTGGGCAGATCGTCCTCGTCGCTGCCCTGCAAAACGCCGTAATGGCCGAAGCCGTTTTGTTCGGGGACGATGCGCACACCCTTGAGGTGAGTCTGGCGGATGTGCGGCGCCAGATTGCGCAGGGCCTGCAGGGGCTGTTCGCAGGCATTGATCATGTTGCCAAAGTCGAACAGGGCATGCAGGCGAGGGTGGTTGAGGCGGTTGAGCAGTTGCGCGATTTCGCCGCTTTTGAGTTCTTCATGCTGCTCGAAGTCAAAGTACAGATCGTGTGCGTCGGCCTGTTGTGCGAGGTAGTGCAGGTCGGTCTCGATCACGTCCATGACCCGCGACAGCGTGCCCTCATAACGTGAGTAAACACGGATGTTGCGCACCCCCAGGGCCCTGGCGATGGCGATCACCTGGTCGACATCCTTTTTCAGCGTGCTGCTGATTTCCAGGTGCACATCCAGCCCCAGCGCTTTGGCCTTGGCGGCAAACGCCTGGAGCTGCGCGGGTGACATTTGGCTCAGGCTGTATTCCTCGCCGTCGAGCAAGTGCAGGCTCAGGCCTTGCAGCTCGTGGCGATAGGCGAAGTCCAGCAGGTCGGCAGGGGTGACACGACCGTGGGTGAGGTTGGTCAGTAGCGGGTAGGCGTGGGCAAACAGGCGCAATTGCCCGAGACGTTCAAGTAACCGCCGGGCCAGTGCGTCCGTCAGCACGGGAACAGCCCCGTGTTCGACCACCTTATGGCTCAGCAAGGCGTTGAATCGTTCCTGGATCTTATTGTTCATTAGAGTCGTTCCTGGTTCAGACACCGGGTCTACCGGCGCAGCCTTTATCGCGCCAGTCAGGAACTCTCGATAGATCCATTATCAGTTAATTGATAAGACCACTTGCCTCGCATCAAGTGGTCGGCGGCAGATAACCCAATGTGCGCAAGGCCTGGGCCAGCGCTTCTACACGTTCCCGGGCCTGGTTTTCAGGCGTGCCGGCAAAGCCGATCAACAGGGCCGGCGGCAGGGCATGCTTGATGCGGTAGTCGCTCAAGGCGTAGGTGTGGATGTTGTGCTGGGCCAGTTGCCGGGCGATGTCAGTGTCGCTGAGTTCAGGGGGCAGCCAGGCGATCAGGTGCATGCCGGCATCCGTCGGAGTGATCCTGAAAAAGCTGCCAATCTGCTTTTCAATCTGTTCGATCAAGGCCTCTTGGCGCGCCTTGTACAGCGCACGCATGCGGCGGATGTGCCCCAGAAAGTGGCCTTCGATCATGAAGTCTGCCGTTGTCGCCTGAAGCAGGGTAGGCGGACTGCGATCCATGACCGCGCGCAGGGTGCAAAAGGGTTCGACCAGGGCCTGCGGCAAAATCACGTAACCCAGTCTCAGTGACGGAAAGAGCACTTTGCTGAACGTTCCGACGTAGATCACCCGGGCCATCTGGTCCATGGCATACAGCGCCGGGAGGAGGCGGCCACTGTAGCGAAACTCACTGTCGCAATCGTCCTCGATGATCCAGCTCTGATGCTGCGCAGCCCAGTCGATGAGTGCCTGGCGCCGCGCATAACTCAGGGTGACACCCAAAGGATGCTGGCGCGAAGGCGTACAAAACACCAGGCGGGCATCAGGGCACTCGGTCAGGCCTTGCTGGACATCGATCCCCTGTTCATCGATACGCAACGGAATCACCTGAGCCCCCTGGGCCTGCAACGCAATGCGCGCGGCGATGTGCCCCGGGTCCTCCATCCAGACGCTGTCCTGCGGATTGAGCAGTAGCATGCCCAGCAGGTTGAACGCTTGCTGCGCGCCGGAAACGATCACCACTTGCCCGGCATTGCAGTCGATGCCACGCGCATCGAAGACGTATTCGGCAATCGCTGTGCGAAACGCCTGCAAGCCTTGCAACTCGCCATAACCCAGAATGGCCTTGGTTGGCTTGAGCAGATGACGGTTCATCAGGCGCCGCCAGATCGCCTGCGGGAATGCGTCATAGCTGCTGTGGCTGGGCAGGAAGGAGGTCGGGGTCGCGGGGTCCCAGTCGGCATAGGACACCCCGCGAAAATGATCGCTGCGCAGCGACAGCATCGACTGGCTCAGGTCGGACAGGCGCGGTGGCTGGCGCGGTTGCTGATCCTCGATACCCCGGCTTTCCCACTCAGTGCCGACATACGTACCGGCGCCAGTGCGCGAGGCCAGGAAACCTTCGGCAATCAGTTGATCGAAAGCATTGAGAATGGTGATCCGCGACAACCCCAACTCGTTGCTCAAGGTCCGGGTCGACGGCAGGCGCACGCCCCCCTGGATTCTGCCGTTGAGTATCTGTTTGCGAATCTGCAGATACAGTTGGCGGTACAGGGGAATGGCACTGGTACGGTCCAACTCGATAGCCGACAGCAGCAAACCTGCGGGGGATTTCATGACATGCTCGTCTGGGCGAAATGGGATTTGACCGGGAAACCGTCAGGCGACGGGGAGGTAAGGGTATCGAGCGATACCCGATAAGTCATCCGTCTGGCGTTGATGTCCGGCGCAATACCGATTCGCTACAGCGCTACCAGCTACTTTTGCCTTCATACCGATAGTTGCCTGTCATGAAGGGCCTCTAACGACGCAAAGCTGACGGCTGTGTCAGATACACAGGTAGCCTGATCGAGAGCTACGCTAATGCCTAGTGAGGCCCGGTCCATCCAAATCAGCAGTGGCGCACGAACATGGTTTTCTCTCTACTGATGGCGTTGGTATTAGCGTTCCTGATTGGCTGGGTTTCGCAGCGCATGGGTATGTGTCTTGTCAAAGCGAGCGAACAATTGCTGGCGGGGCGCCCGACGTTGTTTGTCGCACTGACATCGTGTGGATTGTTCGGGTTGATGCTGGCCCCGCTCTATCGTTTCTCCGAGGTCAGCCTGCCGCTGTACTCGCCTGGTATTTCCTATCCTTTACTGGTTTCGGGAGGCTTGTTGTTCGGGGTGGCATCGGTGCTGAACAACGGTTGCAGCGTAGGCACGCTGACCAAGTTTGCCTGTGGCAATTTCAATAAACTGTTCACAATGATCGGCTGGGTCCTGGGGATCGTGCTCTGGTATTACATGCGCATGATGCCCGAACAGAAGACCATTCTGATGCCGGAAATTTCCAGCCGCCATTACTGGCTGTTGATCGGTGTAGTGGCGCTGGTGCTGATATTTTTGGTCGGCATACATGGTAATAAACACCTGGTTCTCTCCAGTATGCTGCTGGGTGCGTTGACGAGTGCGCTCTATACGTTCGAGCCGTTATGGACACCGAGTGTGTTCTTTTACAATGTTTCGCAGATGTTCTGGCAAGCCGATATGGCAATCAGCGCCCGGCGTATTGCGGTGTTTGTTATGTTGCTGGCAGGCATGTTGAGTTTTACCCTGTACAGGAAAACGTTCTGTTTCGAGGCCTTTACCCCATCAAAAGCTGGCGTTCATTTGTTGGCGGGTATTTTGATGGGGATTGGGGCTTCGATGATGCTCGGCGGTAACGACTCGCAAATACTGTTGGTGTTTCCAACACTGGGCGTTGCTTCAAGCATTCCACTGGTGTCGATTGCCACAGGCATTCTGGTGTCATTGTGGTGCAAAAAACGCGGTACGAGTTGAACTCGTCAACACCAGCCACTTGAAGCTGCCTTCTGGTATTTTGGCACTTCATTAATCTACAAGCCGCAGTAATTTAACTTACTGTAAGGCGCCGCGTAGATCACTCAACTTCATACCAACAGCACATGCTCGACTGACGGCCAACGCCTGCCAGCGTCGTTGGCTGGCAATTGCCTGGATTTGTTGGACTGGTTCGATCCGGGCTGTGTGAAAGCGTAGCGAGCGAAGGCATAACTAGGCAAAAACAGGCGTGAAGCTGCCGGTCAGCACCGGCAGAAAGCGGCCAAAGCGGACGCTAGGAGCAGGCCGCTTCGATTAGCTGGATGTACAGCCGCCAGCCGACTCAAGCGATGTCCCTTGTATCCTTGTTAATTCAACGTATTTCTATTCGACGCTTGCTCTGTCAGCACTTCTTTGTCGTTCGACACAGCCTGTGAAACACCAGAATTGCTGAACTGTGCTACGACGAGGCCAAACAGCAAGATTCCCACACCCAAAAGGCGCCCAAAACTGACTGGCTTTGCCGTCAATCCAAGCAGGCCAAAGTGGTCGAGTAGCATTGCAGCAATCATCTGACCGGCTATTACACACAGAAGGAAACCGCTTGCTCCGACTTTTGGAAGTAGCGCTAAGGAAGTAGCCACGTAAACGGCCCCTGTCAAACCACCGATCCACATCCACCACGGGCCGCTTACTGCACTTTGGAACTTAGGCACGGGTAAGCGCATAAGGGTGGCCACTACCAATATCGCAACGACGCCAGTGCTGAGCGCGACGGCGGCTCCCCACAAAGGATGGCCGAGCATGCGTCCCAGCGTTGCACCGCTAGCGGCCTGTACCGGAATCAGCGTGCCCGCCATGAACGCTGTCAGCATGGGTAGAAAAAGATAAAGGGCTGTTTTGTCTGGCATAAAGTTCTCCGTTAAACATGCCGATCAGCGCTCGGCGGGTGCGACTGTTCATGTGGTAAGTTGATGAAAGCCACTGCTTTTCGACTCGAGTATTCATTCAATGGATGAGCTGCGCAGAATTGACCTCAACATGTTGGTAACGCTTCATGCGTTATTGGCCGAGAAACACGTCACGCGAGCGTCTGTCCGGCTGCATAAAAGTCAGCCCGCAGTCAGCCACGCTCTCGCGTTGCTCAGAGCCCATTTCGATGACCCTTTGCTCATACGGCGAAACGGGTCCATGGTTTTAACGGCGAGGGCACAAGCGCTGGCTCAGCCGCTTCAGGATGCTTTGGGCAACTTGAACTCGCTGTTGGGCGCTCCGTCATTTGAGCCATCAACGGCAAAGGGCCGTTTCAGATTGTCACTTTCGGACTATGCAGCGCGGATCCTTCTGCCTCGGCTTACCCAGAAGGTTCGTCAAGAAGCTCCTGGTATTGATTTGGCTATCAGCCAGGCAAGTCGAGAAATGATGATTTCTCAGCTTTTGGATGGCGAGCTCGACCTTGCACTGGGCATCTTTCCCGAGGTTCCGGATGCCATTGCGCTTCAAGATCTCTTTTCCGAAGGATTCATCAGTCTCGCCGATAAAAAAGTATTACCCGCGCAGGGCGGTCTTTCACTGAACGATTGGCTCTCTCGCCCGCATGTAATGCTCGCGCTTCGCCCTGATGCGAATGACGAGATCGAGCAGGCGTTGGCCGCCCGAGGCTTAAAGCGTCACATTGCCTTGGCTTTGCCCCACTGGAGCGCTGCGGTTGAAGTACTGGCGGGTACTGATTTGATTCTTACGGTTGCCAGTCGCGCGGTCGGCCCGATGCGAAACCACAAATCTCTACGGCAATTCGACCCGCCCTTTGAGATCCCCCGATTCGCCTATCAGCAGGCTTGGCACTCCAGGAAAGAGGGTGATGCCGCACATCGCTGGCTGCGGGAAGCAGTTTTCAACTGCTCTCAGCCAAGCTGACATCAAGCTAAAGCAGCCGGGTTGCGCTCCATCGCGACTAACTCGATATCCTTCTGTTCAGTCAACTCAGAACGTTCAGTGTTGAACGGCTCGATTGTCATCCTTTTTGCTCCTGCTAGTTAAATGCGCCTCGACCTGACGGATTTCATCAGGATTGCAGAGCAGGGCCTTTCAACTCGATTTGATTGTCATCAGGGTCATTGAGATAAATCGACAAACCTGTTCCCTCTGCTCCATAGCGCATCACTGCCTTCTCAGCGGATACACCGGCATCAGCCAAGTGGCGGAGAATGGCCTGTTCATCAAACGGCTCAACCCGAAGGCAGAAGTGATCGACGTTGTGTCTTTGCTTACCCGCCGGCTGCCCACCCTGACGACCGATCGGCCCGTTCACATCAACCAGGTCAATCATTGATGTCCCTGCGCTCAGATGAATCATGCCAAGGTCGTCACGGCGCTTTTTTACATCACATCCCAGTGCCGAGGTGTAAAAGGCCAGGCTGCGCTCGATGTCCTGCGCTCGTAAAACGACATGGTCTATATGTTGAATTGAAAAACTGCGCATAACGATCACTCCTATCGGATCACTGATTTTGAGTGCCCACCCGTTTCAAATCTTTAGCTGGGTACTCTCCACGATGCGTGCGCCAAGCTCGACGACTTAGCTGATCTTGGAAAACAGTTGAGGCACCTCACCCGAGAAGTCGACCCAAGGATTGGTATCGAGCAACTCGGCATGCGGCACGCTGGGTTCATCGAAGCGAATGGTGAAGCTTTCCGGCCCATGGGCATAAGCAACAATTACGCCCTGGTGCGGATCCATGTAGCCGGCGTGCATGCCAAAGCCAGGATAGCTGAGGCGCACGGCAGGCCCTTCGGGATTGATCTCATGCACGGTCAAACGCGCAAGGACACCATCGGGCAATACAAACATCCAGGTGAAAGCACCGCCGGAGACCACCGTCATCACTTCATCAATGCCCGCTCCGTTGTCCGAAGTGTTTACATGAAGACGACCATAACGATTCAGAGCCCATGTCCGCATCTCTGGGGTCATGGCTTTCATGTCGTAGACCTTTGGATAGGGCGCTGTATCTCCCTCGCGAGTACCCAGGTAGCCACCACGGTGTACCTCAGGAGTACGGCCTGCGAGGTGGATTTGCTCCAGCAGTTCAGTACGGTTAAGGCTGAATATCGAAAGCAGCTTGTTTTGATCTTCTTCGCTGATGGCGTTAATCAGCGAGGCTTTGAGAATCGGCTTGGCTTCTTCGGGAATGGAGACAGTGCTGGCGCGCACACCTACGCTGCGCAAGACAGCGTTGACGCTATCGATACCTTCAACATCGGAACGGCCGTCGCTGAACTGAAGTTTTACGAAGTTCATCTTTGTTTCTCCTATCGTGAGTCAGAAAGTTGCGGTTGCGTTGCGGCTTTTCATATAACGGGTAAGGCGGGTTACTTGCTGATTTGGGTAGCGCTGTTCTCAACCGTTGGCGTGCCGATGCCTTGGACTAGCAACACACCACCAAAGATGAGCACGACGCCTGCCAATCGAGTGAAAGTGATCGGTTTGTTGGGGAGTCCCATGAGTCCGTAATGGTCAACCAAGACGGAAGCCAAAATTTGTCCCGCTACGACGAGCAATAGAAAACCGCTAGCCCCTAACTGGGGAGTGATGGCCGTTGCGCTGCCTACGTACACGGCGCCCAAAATGCCGCCGATCCATAACCACCAGGATCCCTGCAAAGCCTTGCCGACATCAGGCGCAGATACACGCAGAACTAACAGCGCAATCACCACCACAACGGCGCTGACGAACAGCGACGTTAACGCCCCCCAAAGCGGGTGCCCTAACGCTCGGCCCACGGCTGCGTTACTGGCGGCCTGGAAGGGCAGGACTGCGCCTGCCAGCAATGCGGTACCCACCGGGATAAGTGCGAGAGCTACTGCCTTACTGAACATGGCATTCCCCTTTGGAGATGGCTGGTTTCGATGGGCAAATATTCTCCAATCCACAGAGATTATGGAAATCACATGTTTGCACATGCATTATTCATTTTATGGATAGTTTGGAGGGGCGAGGCTCTGTAGCTCAGCTGCGCTCAGTCGACTGAACAGGGGCGATCTTCGACTTTTACTTTCAGGGAGCGAAAAGGTTGCTGACTATTCGCCGCACGCTTTAGTTGAACTGAAGTGTCCTGCTTTAAAAATCATCCATTGATGTGCGAACCGACAGCCAGTGAGATAGGCACTGCAGAAAATACTCTGCCATCCGATGACTATAAGAGAAAAGGTTCGCACTCCATGCGCAAGTTCGTAAAAGCCCTGACCCTGTTTTCCTTCTCCATCCTTTCCGCTCCATTCGCGATTCAGGCACAGGAAGCCTCCACGGGGCAAAGCCCGGCCTTTGTGGTGCATAAGTTAACGGATTTCCTCTACGCCATCGGCGAACCCAACTACTACCAGAAGAACTATTCGTACTTGTTGGTGGGGACGGATCAGGCGCTGATGTTTGATTCGGGCGCAAACCAGAAAGAAGACATCACTTCGGTGGCGCACAAGATCACGGACAAGCCGCTCTCGATGCTGCCTTCACACCTGCACTTCGATCACCTTGGCGGCTTGCACAATTTTCAGAGCATCTACTTGGTGGATATGCCCTTCACTCGTCAGTTCAAGGGTAAAGATGGCTTCTACCGTGTTCCGGAACCGGTTTATCTAGGCAACTTCGATCATATGGTGGTGCCGCCCTTCAAGGTGGCGCGGCTGATAAAGCCCGACGAGACGATCGACCTTGGCGGGCTCAAGGTGCGCCTGATCAGCGTACCCGGTCACACGCAGGATGAAGTGGCGCTCTACGATGAGACGCACAACATCCTGCTGGCCGGGGACCACGTCTATCCGTCCTGGCTGCTGGCGGGGAACCTGAAGGACTACGTCGCTTCGCTCGATGCCACGCTGAAGGTGATCAATGAGCAGACCGCCATCTATGGCGCTCACGCTGACGAGGACCCAACCAAGGTGCCAGCCATGACATACGCTGACGTGCGGGCGATACGCGACAAGATGGTTCTGATTCAATCCGGGCGCGCAAAGGGAGAAGCCTTCAGCGATCCGGAACTGATCAAGAGTTCCGAGCTTTACAAGGTGGAGAAGGACATCAGCATTCTCACCAACATCCAGTTCACTGATGGTCGTGGCTACGGTTATTGATCGGGCTGCCCGGCCGTAGAGAGTAACCAGTCGATGAACGCCCGGATTTCCGGGCGTTCGCGCGTCCCTTCGGAACAGGTAACATAGTAATTGTGCACCGCAGGCACCGAGATCGGCAGCGGACACACTAATCGTCCTTCATCGAGATCGCGGGCGGAGACGATTTCATCGCTCAGCGCCACGCCGAAGCCGTCCCGCGCTGCCTGCAAGACCATGCCGAAATCTTCGAAGTAGATATCCTCGTCGCCGCCACGGCTGAAGCCGACATCGACAAGCCATTGCTGCCACTGGCTGCCATTATCTTCGTGTAGCAGGCGATGCCGTGCCAGGTCCGACACTTCGCGAATGGCCTTCGGTCCTCGCAAGTATTGCGGGCTGCATACTGGAGTCATGCGAATGCCGTGCAGCAGCCGCCACCATAAGCCTGGCCATGGCGGCGTGCCGTAGACCACCGCGACATCGGCGCGGCGCCAGTCTACTTGCGGCATGGCCGGCGCGGTGATCACGTTCACCCGCACCGAGCGCGACGCCTCCATGAAGCGCAGCAGCGGCGTGGTCAGCCACTCCACTCCCTCCGCAGGGGGAATGGACAAGGTGATCCCGACGACCTCCTGCTCTGCTGCGGAGCCGATCTGCAGTGCTGCCACCGCGTCGCTGATTTCGCTCATTGCGTTCGCTACATGCTTTTGTAGCAGTCGACCGTTGGCGGTCAGCACAAGTTGCCGACCGCGCTTCTCGAACAGCTCTATACCAAGGTTGGCCTGCAACGCTTTGACTTGCAGGCTCACAGCGCCGATGGTGACGTGCAACTCAACCGCGGCTGCCGCCAAACTACCCAAGCGGGCCACGCTCTCAAACACTTTAAAATTGTGCAGGGGGGGGAACGTCATCTCATCTCCGTAACAACAGCACTGCGATCAGGGCAGGGGTCTGTGGATTCAATCGACCGAGGCCGTGTGAAAACGCAATGAATACGTCGAAAGCTGAGTCTGTTAGACCACAACACTTATTTTATTTCAGCTCCGTTCTTATTTCGGTTCCGGGCACGAAATATTTACTGGGATCATTGACCTTCTTCAGGTCAATCAGGGCTCGGCAAATGCAATGTGAGAATTGTTTCTTTAATGTTTCGGGGTCTTTCCATGCCATTTCCGATGGTTGCGATTGTTGTCCCTCGGGCGATTTATAGCAGACACAATTGTCAAGTCGGGTGATGCCGTTATCATTTGTGCTTTGACAAGCAGTGGTAAGCAAAGAGATCGCGATGAGCATTACGAAGCGTTTCATTGGCTCCCCTCCGAGGCTGTTGTGAAGGGCTAACTTTAAATAGGCCGCAGTGGGGTGATAAGCCCGACATTAGAAGGAAGCTTAGCTCTCATTTTCCATCGCTCCATCCATTGGCTGCTTTTGATCGGTTGCTGCGCTTCGTAACGGGTCGTTATCGACCGAACGTAAGGAGGTAGGAACCTTTAAGGGTAATCGACCTGATGATGCCAGCCGCTCGACAGAAGTCGCAATTCGATCCCGAGCAATCTTGTCATTTGCCAAGGCTTAGGGCAGGGTCGATACCACTGACATCTCTGCCAAAGGAGTCACCCCATGTCAACGCTATATCCCAGTATCGATCCTGAGGGGCTGGTCGAGTACTCAGTGGTCTACACCGACCGCTCGCTCAACCACATGTCGCAGTCATTTCAAGGCGTGATGAAGAACATTTCCAGGACCCTGAAACAGGTCTACAACGCCCAGGCGGTTGCGGTGGTCCCGGGTAGCGGCACATTCGGCATGGAAGCGGTGGCGCGACAGTTTGCCACCGACCAGCAATGTCTGGTGATACGCAACGGCTGGTTCAGTTATCGCTGGAGCCAGATCCTTGAGATGGGCAATATCCCGGCGGCCACTACGGTGCTGAAAGCCCGACCGGTCGACACGGGTCGCCAGGCTGCCTACGCCCCACCCCCACTGGACGAAGTGCTGGCAGCCATTGCGGCGCAGAAGCCGCAGATTGTCTTCGCCCCCCACGTTGAAACCTCATCAGGGATTATCCTGCCCGACGAGTACCTGCGGGCCGTCGGCGACGCCGTGCACGCGGTGGGTGGCCTGTTCGTGCTGGACTGCATCGCCTCAGGCACGCTTTGGGTTGATATGCAGAAATGCGCAGTCGACCTGCTGATCAGCGCACCGCAGAAAGGCTGGAGCGCCTCCCCTTGCTGCGCCCTGGTGATGCTCAGTTCTTTGGCCCTCGAGCGCATCGAGCAGACGCATAGCAGCAGCTTCGCCTGCGACCTGAAAAAGTGGCTTCAGATCATGCAGGCCTACGAACAGGGCGGACATGCCTACCATGCGACCATGCCCAGCGATTCCCTCGCGCGGTTTAACGAAGTGATGAAAGAGACGCAAGCCTACGGTTTCGACAAGGTCCGCGGCGAACAACAGGCTCTGGGTGATCGGGTGCGCGCAATGTTGACCGGCAAAGGCATCAAAAGCGTGGCCGCAGCCGGCTTTCAGGCCCCTGGCGTAGTGGTGAGCTACACCGATGATGCCGACATCAAGAGCGGCAAGAAATTTGCCAACCACGGCCTACAGATCGCCGCCGGAGTGCCGTTGCAATGCGACGAGCCGGCCGACTTCCAGACCTTCCGCATCGGTCTGTTCGGACTCGAAAAACTGCACAATATCGAGCGCACGGTCAGCACCCTCGAGCAGGCACTGGACGAGGTGATGGTTAACTAAGCCCTCATCTTGCCCGCAGCACATACCGAACTTGTGAGTTCCAGAAAGGCATCCTGCCCTGGGCACTGCCCGCCCAGGGCGCTGATCTTCGACGAATATGACGCTGGTCGTCCGAACCATAAGGGAAAGCCCGTGCACGCGTCTTACTGACACGTGCACCCTTCAGCACTATCAGAAAAGGTTTCCAACGAAGCCTTTCACGGGGCGGATGATTGGCGGCTGTATGACTTCCTCAGGGCGTGAAGCGGTCGCTCAAAGTTCTTTTTCACGTTGAAGGGAATCACCCTTACACGCGCATTCCCATTTCGAATGCACGGGTTTCGAACCCCAGCTCTGTGTACATACGCGTAGCACGCGCATTGAACGCCCATACAGACAGTCTTATGTCTTGGGCGTTGTGCTCGATTGCCCAGTTTTGAACGAGTTGTACCAAGGTTCGACCAATGCCTTTTCCCCAAAATTGCTCGGCTACGCAAACCGATCCGATTCGAACAATAGCCAGCGGTTGCATCAGCGGTCCGGAGCTTGTCGACAGGCTGGCAGAAATGAAGGCTGCGGCTTGGTGAGCGACATTCGCAATGAATACAACCTGACCCGGTTTCTCGAAAAAACTCATCCAGTGAGGAAGATCGCGCGAAAAATCCTGAGTGGCAGCCGTATAAATATCGGGACGGGCAGCGTGATGTACCTCGTTAAGCAATTGGCCCAGTTCACAAATGGTCAGTGCATCCTCTACGGTTGCCGTTCGGTATGTAATGGCTTCATCCATGATGCGCTATTCTCCTTGATGTATTGGTGCTCCGCAGACTCCCGGCCTTTGTCTCATAGCGGGGAGGATATTCCATGGCCGATTCCGGTGTGTCATGACTGACCGAAAATCCACAACCCATGGCGGACAGTCCGATACTAGAGTCAGGCTTCGGATTGATGTGCTGCCCAGTGTTTCATCTCTTCGACAATGAAGTGGTTCACCAAGTCGCTGTACATCTTCTCGATGACATCCGGGTTCAAGCCCTCGGCCTCGGCCCATTCACGTCGTGTCGCCAGCATGGCCTTGAAGCGCTCCGGAGCACGCACCGAAGTCACTGAACTCTTGAACTTCGAGGCAGCCAGCACGTAGTGAAAACGCTTGCCCAACAGCTTGATGACGACCTGATCAAGGGCATCGATTTCGCGTCGGATATCCTCCATGCCTGCACACTCTGCGGGCTGTAATTGATTGATAACTTCCATGTAGGTGACTCCGTTTGCTGAAAAAGATCTTGAGCCTTCGGAAGTAGCATCGGCGCGCTATCTTCCGTAAGCGATATAGCCTGAACACCATAAATTCTGTTGTCCAACGCCCGCTGAACGATTTACCCAATCTGTTGCATCGACCGGTTGAATCCACAACCCCGATCGGACGTTGAAGCCCTCGCGAATGCCTTGAACCGTTTGTCAGGCGTACAAGCCATACCCTGCCGCGATGATCAGCGGAGAAACCAGCAACGTTGCCCAGAATCCCGATTTTGGAACAGCAATGACGCAAATGATCGAGATCATAAGCACATAGATGCCAACCATTTTAAGTAGCGCGAGATCGCCAACGGCTACGGCGTGAATCGCTGTCTGCCCTGCGAGCATAAAAAGCGGCCCCAGCATGGTAAACCAGAGGGCAGTACGCCGATCTTCGTGCGCTTTGAATTGGTCAACGAAGCCAGAGTCTACGGCGGCGGCGAATGCTGTTTTGAACTTGATGATACCGAATGGAATATGGAGAACGCCCAAGGCGAACAGGGTCCATGCGACGATGTTTGACATGTCTTATAGGCTCCGTAACGGTAAGCGCAACATGGGTGACCGCAAGGACTGCTGCCCTCTAACGAAGCTACCCATTTGCCATCACCGTGTCCACCGTCCACTTTTGGTCGATAACAGCCTGTCGCGAAGGGCGGCAATCGACCCTTTGTCGCCTGCCGACTGATCACACCTTTTAGGGTCTCTACTTCTAGTTAGGCCCTGTATTTACAGTTGGGAGCGCGCGATGAGCAACGAACAGGCTGCACCCGAGACGAAAGGCGTTACGGTGACGTTACTTGCAACGATTGACCTGGGGCCTGAGATCGAGGGGATGGCAGGGCGCCAACTCAGGATGCGCAGGGTGACCATCGAGCCTGGAGGCGTCTTCGGGCCGATTCACAACCATGTAGACAGACCCGGCACCGTCTACATTCTGCAAGGAACGATCACTGACCATCGAAATGGAGTCGCCACGGATTATGGGCCGGGAGTGGGCTGGCCCGAGGACAGGAACACCACTCACTGGCTTGAGAACAGAGGCACGATTGCGGCGGTGGAGATCTCGGTCGATATCGTCCGTGTTTAGTCCTGAAATAGGTTTACACCTGTTTCAGGACTAGACAGTCGGGCCTTGCTTTACGTACCGGCGAGTGTGCTGCCAGCCGTGTTTGTAATGAATCGATATACAGCCGGGACGGCCTCAACAGCAGGGGGCCGTCAGCAACAAACTGTCTGCCAGGTTCCTGGCCAGCTGAGTCGCGTCCTCACGCGCGCGCCGATCAACGTCTTCCCCCAGGATGGTTTTCTCCACAATCACCGAATGCACATCCGTGACGCCGATAAATTTCAGCCAGGCTTCCACGTAGGGTTTCTGGAAGTCGAAGCGCTCCGCCGGTGTGCTCGACTGCGCTGAAAAATCCAGGCCGCGGGCGTACATCACCACGGCGAGTTTGTTGTGCAGCATGCCTTCCAGACCGCGTTCCGGGTCAACGCTGAACAGAATGTCTTTCTGCGATACCAGGTCGATGAAGTGCTTGAGTTTGTACGGGATGCTGAAATTCCACAGCGGTACGGACATCACGAGCACATCCGCGCGGTGCAGGTGACTGGCCAACTCTTTTAACGTGTTCCAGGCGTCTTGTTGTGCGGCGGTCAACGGCGTGCCATTGAGCCCGGCGTATTTGGCCTCCATGGCCAGATCATCGAATTCCGGCAGCACCATGTTCCAGAGTTCGAGGGTGATGATTTCGGTGTCCGGGGTGTTTGCTTGATAACGCGCAATGAAGCTGCGGGCGACTTCAAGGGAAGCCGAACGCTGCTTGCGTGGAGAACATTGAATATGGAGAAGAGTCGTCATGGCACACCTTGAATGATGGGGAGGAGGGCAGGTGAGAGCATTGCAACATAGTTATATTTGAAATATAAATCGTAAATTCATACTCAATTGATCACGTATAAAACTATGTTCGATGCTCTGCTGCTCAAGACATTTGTCACCGTCGTCGATGAAGACGGCTTCAGCCGTGCCGCCCAGAAGCTGCACCTGACTCAGTCGGCGGTCAGTGGCCACGTGCGGCGATTGGAAGAACAGATCGGTAAACCCCTGTTGACGCGCACCACCCGCTCCCAGCAACTGACGGCCGATGGCGAGCGCCTGGTCTCTTATGCGCGCACGATCCTCGCGCTGAACCGTGACGCATGGACAGACCTGACACGCACGCCATTTCACGGGCGGTTGCGGATCGGGGTGTCCGAAGATTTTGTCGAGTCTCGATTACTGCGCACTGTTCAGGATTTCGCGGCGCAGTACCCCGGGATGAAGATCGAGGTGCAGGTGAACATTCCGGGTACGTTACTGGCGCTGATGAAGCAAGGGCATCTGGAGGTGGTCATCGGTTCGCTGTGCGAAACCAGCGAAACGGGGCTGTTGCTATGGCAAGAACCGCTGGTGTGGGCCTGGTCGGCGCAACCCGTCACCGGGTTACCCACGCCGTTGCCGCTGGCCCTGTTCCCCGAGCCGTGCCCTTATCGCGAGGCCGCGCTGACGAGGCTGGCGCAGGCGGGAATCGCCCACCGCACGGCGATGTTGTGCAGCAGCACCGCCGGGTTGCGGGCGGCGGCCCTGGCAGGCTTCGCGGTAGCGCCCATGCCACTCAGTCAGTTGGGGCAAGGATTGGCGGTTGTTGGGGTAGAACAAAGGTTGCCGGATTTGCCGGATGCGCAATGTCGACTGTTCACCTCGCCTGACGCGGATCAGGCTATTGTGGCGGCGGTCACTCAGCTGATTGTGGAGTATTGCTCTACGCGGAGGGCTTGATTGTCATTTCAAGGGCTTGCTTGAGCGTCGCGGGTACGCGGTCTTTGACTTCCTGAGGGAGGGGCCGCCGTCTGTTGGACGCTGGTGAACCACTTTGATCATGGGCACAAAAAAACGGGCGCTTTGATGGCGTCCGTTTTCATTTAATCCAACGCCCTGGCCGACCGCACATAGCGGTTTCTACCGTATGAAAGTCTTCACATTTTATTTCACATACTGACTCGATGAAGAAGCGCTAATTTACTGGCCTCCAGAGGTTTTGTAGGCTCTTAAAACAAAATCATCTTCACATTTTATTTCACATATTTTTTGTGAAATGACATTCGGTCAATGGGCTCACGAAAGGCTCCGTCAGCCGCGTTTACGCACAGATCGCAATTGCAGAAAAACGGGCGCCCATTGAGGCGCCCGTTTTTACTTACTCCTTCACCTGAGCTCGTAAGCGTCGACCGATCACGTCCATCAAGTCACAGCCGTCGCGTAACGGAATGACTAACAGCTGAGAAAAGTCTTTCAACACCACCGTGTCGCAACCGAGCTCGGCACGGTAGGCGATGTTTTCCAGCACCTGCGTGACCGTGCGAATGCGGTAATCGGCCATGGCTTGCAGGACGTCGAGTGGGGCTTGGGTGTCGATGAGCAGGGAGGCCGGGATCAGGTCGATTCCGGTGAGGGGCATGTATCTTTCCATGGGTGAAACTCCGAATCAGATTTATGGGGACTGACTCGATCAGCAGGTCGCCAAACCTGGTCGCCGTGACGGCGGCACAGTGAATATAGGGAGATGGTCGGAAGAATGGAAGGGGGAAGGTGTCGGACAAAGATGTGGGAGATGTGAGAGATTGATGCCAGCGAAAACGCACCAGTTTTTTTGTCGCAATTTTGACATGCCTCAAAATTCATCATGGTTTATTTTCTGTTATCAAATAATCTGATGAGACGTCCTGCTTAGGCGGAGGAATTGGCGTGCGCTGCGATCATTTTTACCCGAACGATCGATTTCAGGCTTCTCGAGTACTGTAACGCGACTCTCAGCTAAGATATGATTTCTGCGCTTTTTCATCACGGTTACTACCCGCTCTCTTTCTAAACCATAAAATAGACACGGAACGCACCCATGCTTGAGCAACAGGATTCGAAATGGACCTCACTTCTCAATGAGAACCGTCGCAAGAAAGCTGCCCGGGCAGCGGGCTCCATTACTACCAATGAGCCTCAGAAAGACATCGAATACCGAACACAAATAGAGCGCGATCACGACAGAATTCTGTTCTGCACTCCAGTCCGACGAATGGCGGACAAGACTCAAGTTTTTCCTCTTGACAAAAACGATAGCGTTAGAAACAGGTTGACTCACTCTCACGAGGTTTCAAACCTTGCGCGTAGTCTTGGCGTAACCCTTGCTTATAATTTGAAATCACTTCTTCACGTTAACGATGCTAAACGTACTGTTCCAGCTCTGTTAGCAGCAGTAGGATTGGTACATGATCTTGGTAACCCACCATTTGGGCATCAAGGGGAAGCGGCAATTCAAAGTTGGTTTAAAGATAATAAAGAAGATTTGTGCTGTGGTGATATCTCTGAAGATCTATATCAGGATTTTTTGAAGTTTGAAGGTAATGCACAAACATTTAGACTTGTCACGCGATTGCAGTTGCTCAATGATAACTTTGGTCTTGATCTGACGTATGCAACTTTAGCAGCCATGATGAAGTATCCGTCTTCTTCGATGGGGGTTGATGAGAATGAGGGTGTTGCTAGGAAGAAGCACGGATTTTTTTACTCCGAGGAATCAATCGCTAAAGAAGTATTGAGTGAAGTAGGTCTGGAGATGGGACTGCGCCATCCGATGGCTTATCTGATGGAGGCCTGTGATGATATTGCTTATGCGGTATTAGATGCAGAAGATGCTATCAAGAAAGGGTTGGCCTCCTTTTCAGACTTGATGGCTCATTTAAAACATGAAAATTCAGACCCTCTAGTTAATAGTGTTGTGACGTTGGGAGTCGAGAAGCACAACGAATATCGTGGCGCGGGCTTGTCTCCTGCTGAACTTAATGATGTATCGATGCAGAGATTTCGCGTGTTTGCTATAGGCGAAATGATAAACGCTGCGACTGAGGCGTTCTTAATTAATGAAAAAAGCTTAGTTGAGGGTACAGAGAAATCATCTCTGCTTGAACTTTCAAAAGCAAGCCGGTTGAGAGATTCGCTTTGTGATTTCTCTAAAAGCTATGCTTTTGTTCATAGGACAGTATTAGAGGTAGAGTTGCGGGGGTACAACACAATAAGGGGCTTGATGGATATTTTTTGGGATGCGATTAAAGAGACTGATCCCAATAAAAAGAAAGATGTTCCAAAGAATCCGTATGACCGTTATGTTTTTACGAGAATTTCTGAAAGTTATCGCAGGGTTTATAACGATCCTGCTGATGAGGTAAAGCAGCTTCCGGTGAAGTATCGTCAGTTTTTGCTGCTTACTGATATGATTTCCGGAATGACTGATTCCTATGCGATGGACTTATTAGAAGAGTTAACGTCGTTCAAGATGAAAGTGAAAAATGGATAGTACTCAAAAAAAATTAAAGCGATATATAACTCGCGGCGGCGAACATCGTTCGCCGCTGGAAGTAATACTCCGTGATATTCAGCGTGAGTTGCCAGAGACTGTTATTTTTGGAGGAATGATACGGGATTTTGGTTTGAGTGCTGCACGACATTTTTCATCTGACATAGATCTGGTAACGACTGCTCCAGCCTGTGATATCTATTCGTTAATAAAAGGTTGCCAGCCAGTCCAAAACAAGTTTGGAGGTTTTCGTTTTTCTGTTTCCAATCGACTTTTTGATATTTGGTCTCTTCAGGACACTTGGGCCATACGCGAGGGGCATGTTGAAGGTTGCTCTATTGAAAGCTTGCTAAAAACGACATTTTTCAATTTGGATGCAGCCTTTTTTAAGATAAGTGACTATCGAATATGCGCTTCGGATAGTTATGAGTTGAACCTGTCAAAACGGTTGCTTGATATTAATCTTAAGAAGAATCCCAGTCCAAGGCAGATGGCAATACGCGCAGTGCGTATGGCGATTATGAAAGATCTATTTGTTGCTCCGGATTTAGCTGAATTCGTATTGTCCCAACTTTTTGGTCATGGCATTAGTCCTGCCCTAGATTCCTACGTTAAAGATCTTCATGTTCATTCTTTAAAAAGGTCAGAAGATTGTTTTAAGTATGAGCCGCAATTATCTATTTGGTAGGGGTGTTTAACATACATGATATTGTTGGTCTAACTTTCACTGGCCCTTAGCTAAAAGGGCTGGCAGTTTCGATAATATGCGCCTGCTTCTGTTCACCCAGTAAACCGATCCATGCCTACATAATTCGGCGCCAACTTATGAAATCCCAACCCAATCCCCTCTGGAAAACCTACCTCCTTTTCCTAGCCCCCATGGTCCTCTCCAATTTCCTCCAATCCATGTCGGGCACCATCAACAGCATCTACATCGGCCAAATGCTCGGCACCCAAGCCCTGGCTGCCGTGTCCGGCATGTTCCCCATCGTCTTCTTCTTCATCGCCCTGGTCATCGGCCTCGGCGCGGGTGCGGGTGTGCTCATCGGCCAAGCCTGGGGCGCGCGTGAACCGCATCTGGTGAAAACCATCGCCGGCACAACCTTGCTGTTAGGCGCAATGATCGGCCTGACAGCAGCAGTACTCGGCAGCGTGTTCGCAAGACCAGCCCTGGAAGGCTTGGGCACACCGGCCGACGTTATCGACGACGCTGTGTCCTACGCCCACGTGATGATGTGGATCATGCCGTCGCTGCTGGTCTACGTGCTCTTCACCCAACTGCTGCGCGGGGTGAGCGATACGGTGTCGCCGCTGATTGCGTTGGTGGTGTCGACGTGTATCGGGTTGGCGCTGACGCCAGCGTTGATTCGGGGTTGGTTCGGGTTGCCGATGATGGGGATTCAGAGTGCGGCGTATGCGGGGTTGGCGGGGAATTTGTCGGCGATGGGGTGGCTGGCGTGGCGGTTGATTCGCAAGGGGCATCCGTTGGCGCCGGATCGGGAGATGTTTGCGGCGATGCGCCTGGATCTGGTGATTCTCGGCAAGGTCTTGCGCATCGGGTTGCCGACCGGGTTGCAGATGGTGGTGTTGTCGGTGTCGGAGCTGGTGATTCTGGCGCTGGTGAATCAGCACGGTTCGCAGGCGACGGCGGCGTATGGCGCGGTGACGCAGATCGTCAATTACGTGCAGTTCCCGGCGCTGTCGATTGCGATCACGGCGTCGATCCTTGGCGCTCAGGCGATTGGGGCAGGGCGGCTTGAGCGCATGGGGCCGATTCTGCGCACGGGGCTGTTGATCAATGTGTGCCTGACCGGTGGGTTGGTGGTGTTGGGTTATCTGTTGTCGCACTGGTTGCTGGGGTTGTTCCTCACGGATGATTCCACCCGGGCGAAGGCGGAGCATCTGTTGCACATCATGCTGTGGAGTCTGTTGGTGTTCGGCTTCCAGGCGATTGTCGGCGGCATCATGCGCGCCAGCGGCTCGGTGCTGGTGCCCATGGCGATTTCGATTGTTTGCGTGGTCGGGGTGCAGTTGCCGGTGGCGTATGTGCTGGACGGGCACTTTGGGTTGCAGGGTGTGTGGATGGCGTTTCCGGTGGCGTATCTGGGGATGCTGGTGTTGCAGACGGCGTATTACAAAATGGTCTGGCAGCATCAGAAGATCGAGCGGTTGGTGTAGGGGCTCGGGCGTCCTTTGTTTTTGGAGGACGCACCCGCTAGACCACTGCGCCAAACACGTGCCCCACCAGTGCCGTAATCCCCATGGCCAGAGCCCCCCAGAATGTCACGCGCCAGGCGCCGGTCAGGACCTTGGCCCCGCCTGCCTTGGCGGCAATGGCGCCCAATGATCCTAAAAACACCAGCGACATGGCCGATATCCAGGGCCCGACGCTGTGCTGCGGCGCGAAAAAAGTCACGGCCAGAGGCAACGCGGCACCCACCACGAAACTGGCGGCGGAGGCCAGGGCGGCCTGCAAGGGTTTGGCGGTGAGGGTGGCGCTGATGCCCAGCTCGTCCCGGGCGTGAGAGCCCAATGCGTCATGGGCCATCAATTGATCGGCCACTTGATGCGCCAGTTCGGGTGATACGCCGCGATGCATGTAGATGTTGGCGAGTTCGATGTGTTCGGCTTTCGGGTCGCTCGCCAGTTCTGCCCGTTCGCGGGACAGATCGGCCCGCTCGGTATCGGCCTGGGAGTGTACGGAAATGTACTCGCCTGCGGCCATGGACATGGCGCCGGCCATCAGCCCCGCCATACCGGTGACCAGCAACGTGGCGTGGCTGGCGTTGGCTGCCGCGACACCGATCAGCAGACTGGCGGTAGAGACAATCCCGTCGTTGGCGCCCAGGACGGCGGCGCGCAGCCAGCCGATACGATCGCTTCGGTGTGCCTCGGTGTGCCTGTGCATGAACTTCATTGTTTAACGGGACTCACTGTCATTAGCCGGTTCACATCGGACGGGTTTCAATCTGCGCCTGCAACTGGCCGCCGACAATGGATATTTCTTTGAACTGTTCACCCTCGCGCAGCACGAACAACGCGTCCATCCCGCGCTCCTGAGCCAGACGTGGGCCCTCGGTTTCGCCCAAGACCATCAGCGCCGTGGCCCAGGCATCGGCGAGCATGCACGAGGCCGCCACCACGGTGACGGCGGCGAGCGGGTTGCACAGCGGCGCGCCGGTGGCCGGGTTCATGGTATGAGCATAGGACTGACCGGCCACATCGACCCAGTGTCGATAGTCCCCGGAGGTCGCGATTGCGGCATCGCTAAGTTCCATCACGCCCATGACTTCACGCACGCCCCGGTTGGGCTTTTCCAGGGCCACGGCCCAGCACTGGCCGTCAGGTTTGACGCCCCGGGCGCGCATCTCGCCATCGATGCCGACCAGGTAGCAAGTAATGCCCAAACCCTCGAGGCAACGAGCCAGTTCATCAACGCCAAAACCTTTGGCGATGCCACTCAAATCAAGGTTCAGCGGTACGCGCTTGCGCACCTGATTGCGTTGCGGGTCAACCACCAACGCGGCGCTGGCTAACAGCCGGGCGCGGGGCGCAATCGTGCCGATCGCCTGCTCTGTGACTGCTTGCTCCCCAGGTCCGAACCCCCAGGCGTTAACCAGATCACCGACAGCGATGTCGAAGGCGCCGTCGGATTGCTGACTGACGCGCAGTGCCGCAGACAGCACCGTGGCCAGTTCCTTGGGCACGGACACCCATTCCTGCTCGGGGGCGGCGTTGAGGCGGTTGAGGTCTGAGTCGGGTTTCCAGGTGGACATTTGCTGGTCCACCCGGGCCATGGCGCGCGCCAGGCGATGGCCAACTTCGTCGGTATCGATCCCGGCCCCGGCATAAAACAGGGCGGTGTAGCGGGTGCCCATGGTTTCGCCGTTCAGGCTATAGCGCTGCAACTCAGTAGACGTCTTCACGGTAGCGTCCTTGTGCTTTGAGGGTCAGCACACTCAGGTTGAGAGGCGCCAACACTTCATCGAGGGCCTGCATCACGCCTTTGGCCATTTCGCGGCTGCCACACACCAGCACCTGGGCACCTTTTTCAATCAGTCGGCGCAAGGCCAGGGCATCGCCGATCAGCCGGTCTTGCACGTAGCTGCGGTCCTGAACCTGAGAGAAGGCGGCGCGCAATGCCGTGAGGCGTCGGTCCGACAAGTATTGGTTGAGCTCCGGTTCATAGAGAAAGTCCGAGGCCGGGTTGCGCCCGCCCCAATACAAGTGCATCGGGTGTCGGGCCTTGTTGTTGCGAATAAAACCGGCCAGAGGACCGATGCCGGTACCGGCGCCGATCAGGATCACCGGGTGCGTGCCCGATGCCGGACGAAATTGCGGGTTGGGCTGGATAAAAGCTTCGATCTGCGCGCCGATGTTCAGGCCATGAAGGAATTGCGAGCACATGCCACCGTTGTGTTTACGCACACAGATCTCCAGCACGCCGTCCTGCGAACCGCTGGCCAGCGAGTAGAAACGTGGAATCGGGCTGCCCGGTGGCAGAATCCCGACCAGGTCACCGGCCAGAAAGCCTGGCAGTTCGCCGGGTGCTTTGAAGCGCAGTACGTGGGTCGGCGCATTCACCTGTTCGCCATAGGCAATGCGCTCTGTCAGCTCCAATTGATGCGTACGCGGCTGCTGCGGGGTATGAACCAACGTCAGGTCCTGCCCCAGTACTTCGCCCAACGCGAGGCCCCAGCGCGCAAATTCCTGAGAGGACTGGCGGTTGACGGTTTCCAGCCCCAGTAACGGCGAGCCACCAGCCTGCAACATCGCATCCTGCACCTGATGGGCGTACTGACAGAACTGCGCAAACTGGCGGTCGCCCAAGCCCAGCACAGCAAAGGGCAGGCCGGGTTTGAGGCCGGTTTTGGCCAGCCGCGCCAGGAACTGCGAAGCCGAGGCCGGTGCATCGCCGTCACCGTGGGTCGCGGTGAGGATGAACACCCGTTGGGCATTGCGGTAATCGCCCACCCATTCATTCATCGCCGCGCTATGCACCTGATGGCCACTCTGGTGCAAGGCGTCGTGCAAGGTTTTGGCAAAGCCCCAGGTGCTGTTGTTTTCACTGCCCACCAGAATCACGCTATCGGCGCAGTGGGCAGGGCTGTTGTGGCGGATGTTCGGGCCAGCCTTGCGGCGGCGCCACCACAACAGGATGCCGGTCACGCTCATCAACGGCACGCAGAGGGCGCAGAGCCCCAGCGGCAGGCCCAGCCACCAGAGGCCTTCGCCGGTGTGCAGCTGATAGATCCATTCGTAGAGGTTGTGCATCGAGTCATGGGCTTGATAGGACAACAAGGTGCCGCTGGCCTGATCCACGTAGCCGTCGCCCTGGGCCGTGCGCAGGGAAAACACATCGTGCGGGTTGCCGGGGCTCGGGAAGACCAGCTCGCGCAGGTCATTCAAGTCGGTGGCCTGCAAGGCTTGCAGGTTCGCCACCGGCAAGGCCGGGCCGGCGCTGACGTGGGCGGGGAAGGCGGGTTCACGTTGACTGCCGTCGGCGATAAAACCAAAGGTGGTGGCGGACATATAGAGCCCGCTCAATGCCGACAGCAGCAGCCCGAGCAATGCCAGTCGCCCGACTTCAGCATGCCAGCGCTGACTGAAGGTGCCCCGCAGTGGCCGCAGCAGGTTGCGCCAGCCACCCAGGCGCCGGGCCAGCAATAGCGCGCCGGACACCGACAGCATCAGCATGAACAGCGCGCCGACACCCGACACCCCATGGCCCGGCGTGCCAAGGAACAGCGAGCGGTGCAGGTCTTTGACCCAACGCGAGAACGCGGAGGGTTCGTAAGGTGCGAGGCCTTGGCCGGTCAGTGGGTCGACCTTTTCGGCGCCGGCCTGACCGTTCTGGTTGTAGTAGACGATCACCGTGCCGGACGCTGTGCGCTGGATCTGCTCCACGCCCGGGAAGTGGCTGGCAACGCGCCCGGCCAGTTGGCCGACGTTGAGTTGTCCTGCTGGGGTGGACGTGCTGTGCAGGCGTTCCAGGGCCGGGTCGACAGACAGGAGCGCGCCGCTGATGGCCAACAGCATGACCAACAGGGCGGCGATCAGGCCAGGTAGGGAATGGAACTGGCGAAGCATGTTCAGCCTCCAGAAATGGCAGGTGCTACAGATCGTAAGTAAAGGACTCGACGTAGGCACTGCCGGTCGCCGGCTTGCCTGCGCCCTTGGACGTCAGGGGCACGCTGACATCGGCGCGGGCGTCACGTTTGTCCTCGACGGCGCTGTCAATGCGGATCTGATACCCGGCATCGATCAGGGTGTCCGCCAGTTCGACGCTGACTTTGAGCGTGCGCCCACTGCCGACACTGGCGCCGCTGACCCCGTCAAACTCGCTCGGGTTCATCCCGCTGCCACGGGCCCAATCGCCCAGGTGCTTGTAGTACTTGGCCTTCTTGCCGGCCACCCAGAGGGTTTTCTGGTATTGGCCATTGGCGTCGGTGACGTAGATCGCCAGGTAGGCATCATTGCCGCTGTAGTCCTTGAGCTGTGTGGTCAAGGTCACTTCACGGGCCTGGGCCAACCCCGGCAGGGCAATGGCGCCGGCGAGGCAGGTTGCTGCGATGATCTTTTTCATGGAAGTGTCCTTTTGATCGTTAGGTCGAGAGCCTGGACCTGCTTGCTGACAGCAACCTGAAGGCAGGAAAAACGCGTCGACAGTTGGGGCGTCATTCGGTGAGCGGGCTGCCGAGGTAATCCCTGGCATCGCCGTCGTCCCGGAAATGGATCTCGAGTGTGTGCAGGCGCAGCGATGCCGGCGAATAGCTGGCTTCGATGGCATTGCCTTTGCGGTCCAACCCCTTGAGCTCGTAACAACCGTCGTCGACCTTGATGCGCTGTACGCTCCAGCCGTATTGCCGCTCTACCTGCTGACGCAAGGTTTCGCGCGGTTGCCAGTCGCTCACCGGGTCGCGGCAGTCGTCATCGGCCAGGGCGTAACCGCTGAGCAGCAGGCTCAACAGCGCGGCATTGGCAATAAAGCCTGATTTCATGATCTGTCTCCTGCCGAGGTCGGCGTCTGTGGCATACCCTAAAGTGCATTCCTGACAATCAGCTGAATCTTCAGATTCACGTCAGGTAAGGCGATTAAGGTGCTGCACGACAACCATCACAGGAGGTGCCAGATGCGGGTTTTATTGGTCGAGGACGCACCAGGCTTGGGGGAGGCGGTGCGCGAACAGATCGCCGATGACGGTCACGCAGTCGATTGGGTGCAGCGCCTGGACCATGCGCGCAACAGCGTGCGCACCACGCCTTACGACCTGATCCTGCTGGACCTGATGCTCCCGGACGGTCGCGGGCTGGATTTTTTGCGTCAGCAACGCTCGGCAGGGGACGTGACCCCGGTGATTATCCTGACTGCCCAGGATCAGATTTCCGAACGCATCGCTGGCCTCAACGCGGGCGCCGACGACTACCTGGTCAAACCGTTCGACCTGTTTGAGCTATCGGCCCGTGTGGCGGCGGTGGCTCGGCGCTATAGCGGCAACCCCAATCCGCAGATCAAGCTCGGTGATTTGCAGGTCGACATGAGTGCCCGTACGGTGCAGCGGGCCGGTGCGACGGTGGACCTCACGGCGCGGGAGTGGGCGCTGCTCGAGGCGTTTGTGCAGCGCCCCAGCGCGCTGCTGTCCAAGTCGCAGCTTGAAGAACGGCTGTATGCCTTTGGCGCCGAAATCGAGAGCAATACCATCGAGGTCTATATCAGCCGGCTGCGTAAAAAACTCGGGCGCGACCTGATTGAAACCGTGCGCGGCATGGGCTACCGGTTGATGTCCGCATGAAGCCGTCATCAAGCCTGCAAAAACGTCTCGGCCTGGGATTAACGTTAGGCACGACCTTACTTTGGCTGGCGGCGACCGTCGGCGCCTGGCTGGTGGTGCAACATGAATTGAACGAGGCGTTCGACAGTGCGCTGGAAGAGACCGCGCAGCGCATCCTGCCCCTGGCCGTGCTGGAAATCAGCAACCGGGAAAAACCTCGTGAGGCACAACATGTCGCCACCCTCAAAATGCACAAGGAATACCTGACCTATCTGGTGCGCGATGCCAAGGGCGAGATCCTGATGCAGTCCCACGACGCCAATCCGAAGATCTTCAATCAACAACCGGCCGAAGGCTTTTCAACCACTAAAAAATACCGTCTGTACGGCGCCAGTGCGCTGCGTGAGACGGTGTTCATCGAAATCGCCGAACCTCTTGAGCATCGCCGTGAAGCCGCGCGGGAAGCTTTGCTTGCCTTGTTGTTGCCGTTATTGGCGCTGATTCCCGTCAGCCTGTTTGGCACCTGGATGTTTGTGCGCATCAGCCTGCGCAGTGTATTGGCCTATCGTCGTGCCGTGGAGGCTCGCGGCGTGGGTGATCTGTCGCCGATCAACGTGGCGCGATTGCCGGCGGAAATCGCCCCGCTGGCCGAGGCGGTCAATCATCTGCTGGAGCGCTTGCGCAAGGCCTTGGAGACCGAACGCAGCTTTACTGCCAACAGCGCCCATGAATTGCGCACGCCACTGGCCGCGACGCTGGCGCAGATCCAGCGTTTGCGTCACGAAGCGCCTGAAGGCCCGTTGCGGTTACGGGCGGCTAAAATCGAAAATTCATTGCGCGAGCTGACGCGGCTCTCGGAAAAACTCATGCAGCTGGCCAAGGCCGAGGGGGGTGGGCTGTTGTCCGAAACGCCCCAGGACCTCATTCCGTTGCTGGCCCATGTGGTCGATGAATGGAATCACAGCAGTGGGCACCGGATCGAGTTGCACCTGCCAACCCAGACGAGTGTGTACTCGACGATTGATCCGGACGCCTTCGCAATCCTGTTGCGCAACCTGATCGAGAATGCGCTCAAGTATGGCGCCACGGATCAACCGGTCGAAGTCAGCCTCACCGACCAAGCGCTCCTACGGGTGGTCAATGGTGGCCCGACGGTGCCCGAGCCGGTGTTGCAGCGCCTTACCGAGCGCTTTGTGCGGGGTAACAGTGAAACCAGTGGTTCAGGGTTGGGGTTGGCGATTGCCAAAACAATTGTGCAGGGAGTCAACGCGAGAATACGGCTGGTATCGCCGGCAACAGGTCGAACGGAAGGATTCGAAGTCTGCGTCTGGTTTGCGCTCGCGTTGACTGTCGAAGGCTGAGGGCGATGCCAGATATCAACGTTAACTTGCTGTCCGGACTCTTGATGAAGTTAGTGTGTTTTTCAAAGCGAAAAGTATGACTATTCTAGTGGGTGTGTCAGTCCTGAATGAGGGCGGTCGCTATTGAATTTGTTGTGAGCGTGGTCACAACTAATGGATCCAATAAGCACTGTTTTAAGCGTATGTAATTCAACAGGCCAGTTACCATGGGGGTTTCGGGGAAGTGCACGAGTTACTGCGGCGCGAATGTCTTTCACAATAGCCGCCGTTTGTCGGTGGGCTGCTCAAAAAATGAACATTCCAGAATCTCGGGCCTCTGATCCTGCAGCACGTCACCCAAGACCTGCTCCTGCAGCCGCAGAAAAGAAGTGGAAAATTAACCTCATGTGCATTGAATGCTAATGGGGATTTTTTTACCTGAAATTCAGGAGGCAATAAATAAGCCGGTCATTGATTTGCCAGGCGAATCAATGGGCTAAGCAGTGCCAGGTCTATGAATTGGCATATCTTATAAAAGTAAGATCGTGCAGGGTGTCGAAGAGTTGAATGCCCTGTTAAATATCGATCTGTACTATCGAATAAGGTGGAGAAAGTACCGTGGCGATAAATACAATTATGAGCCTGCTCGAAAATAAAGAATGTATGGAATTTTTGCGATTGGGCGTTATTTACGTTCATTTAGTGTCGTGTTGTGTGGCCATTGGTTTGGTATTGACCAGTGATATTGCGATGGTTAGAGACTTGTTTAAACGAAAAACATTCACTGAGCATGATAATGCTCACATGGAAAGTCTTCAAAAGTCTGTCGTCGCTGCATTGATAGCGTTGTGGGTGACGGGTGCCGCTATCATCGGTATTGATTACCTGGAAAAAGGTATGAATTACTTTATGAATCCAAAGCTTCACGCCAAAGTGATTATTGTCGTGTTGCTGAGTTACAACGGCCTCTTGTTGCATCGCCTGGTATTGCCCGCGTTGCAAAAGGCCGGATCGTTGCTCAATCTTGGCTTCAGCGCACGGATGCTGGCGCTGTTCTGCGGTTCGCTGTCGGCCGTGTCCTGGATGTATGCGGCCATGCTGGGGGTCGGACGCCCGTTGGCCTGGAAATACTCCCTTTCCGAACTGTTGATGGCGTATCCGGTACTGATTGCACTGGGTTTCCTGACGATGCTGGTGTTGACTCAGCGTTTGAAACGACAGGACTCCGTCGTTATTTCTCCACGGACAGTCGCGAGCGCATGCTAGGCCGATTCCGCGTGTAAGCCTTGCTTAGCCCTGAAATAGGTTTACAGCTGTTTCACCCTAACGCCCGATGCACCGCATCGGGCGTTTTGTATTTTAAGGACAGGCGCGTGCGTCATGGCTGAGCTTGATGTCAGCCACCGTCAGACCGACAATCCTGAGTGACCGTGTGATGCGAACCGACAGGCGTGATCGCCTGAGGAGGTTTTCAAATGAGTCCCTCATCGCCCACCCTCCTGCAGGACCGAGCCGCGGCCGGTCGACGTCTGGTGGAGCCGTTACTCCAATACGCGCATCGACCCGATGTCATCGTCCTCGCCTTGCCCCGTGGCGGTGTGCCGGTGGCCTATGAAGTGGCCGCTGCACTGGACGTTCGTCTGGACCTGATGCTGGTCCGCAAGCTGGGCGTCCCATCTCATCAAGAGTTCGCCATGGGCGCCATCGCCAGCGGCGGCATTCAAATCCTCAATGAACACGCGCTGCGGGTTCACCCGATTGACCCGGCCACGTTCGATGACGTCGTCGCACGGGAAACCCGGGAGCTGCTACGCCGCGAGCAGGTTTACCGGGGCACGCGCGCGCCGGTGCAACTCAAGGATCAGGTGGTGATCCTGATCGACGACGGCCTGGCGACAGGCGCCTCGATGATGGCGGCGATCCACGCGGTGCGTGTGCACGCGCCGTCACGCATCGTCGTCGCTGTGCCGGTGGCGCCGATTGAGACGGCGGAGGCGCTGCGCAGCGAAGTGGATGAGCTGATATGCCCGATCATTCCCGACTGGATGATGTCGATCAGTCGTTGGTACATGGACTTTACCCAGACCTCGGATGCCGAGGTCATCAAGCTGTTGCAGCGGGCGTGGCAGCGAGAGTCCAGCTCCGCGCAGCAACGCTCCGGTCATCGTTGAATCAAATGATCGACACCCGTAAGCATGAACTCGATCGTTGTTTTGTCGACGATATAGGTGATCTGTTCCTTTCTTCCATACTGATGCTGCACGAAATCAAGGAAGGAACATGCACCTGTGGCCTACGACTAGCGTCGCGGTGCCACCCCGATCATCACAAACAGTGCCCGGGCAATGCGCTCACTTTTGTTGCGCCACGCGTGCCGCGTGCCATTTTGAATAACGATATCGCCGGCCTTTACCAGACGGCTCTGACCGTTATCCAGCTCCAGCCACATCTCACCTTCCAGAATGATTCCGTAATCAATGGTGGCGGTGGTGTGCATGCCTGGATGGTCCGGCTCGAAGCTTTCGATCAAGCCCGGCAGTGCAGCGCTCAATTCGCCAAAGGCCTGGACGCCATCAACAAGGTTCTGCATGACGGTGTCGGGTGGGAAATCAAATATGGCGATGCTGGTGCCGCCCTGAGGAGGAATCAGTGAGGCGTGGTCAAGCGTTGGGTCGCGCTCGTTTTCGAGGAGTGTCGGCTGGGCGGGAGTCGTCCACAACTGTGCCATCGCGTGCCCCGGGATTGAGGCAAAGGACTGGGCTCTTGGGGCAAAGTCATCTGAAACGAACACGGAATTACCCTGTTCGTCGTGGCCGGTCACGATTCTTCTTATTTTCATAGGGATTACTCAACGGGCAGTCAAAGAGGCAGCGAGGGGCGGTTGAACCGCTCCGCTCGCTGAGTTTAGTCAAGGACAGATGACGTAGTTGCTGAAACCGCCATGGCTTGACCTTGTCCGGTGGTGAACCAGGGCGGGTTCAGTTTCGCTGGACCCGCTGATCATCATCGCAAATAGCGACTCAAGACGGATGCGCGATCTCTAGCCAATCTTCAAACCGGGTCGCTCCGACAATGGGGTTATCGCCGGGCGTGAGGGACTTGTCATTGATCGGGGCGCCGAAGTAAGGAACCGTGTCGTCCGAAACAGCCTCGCGCGGGTCCTTGGTGTGTTTCAGGTATTCACTCACGAATTCGACAATGGGGCGGCGATCCGGCCCGGCCACTTCCACGGTCTGATTGATCGGCGCTTTTTGAGCGATAGCCGTCAGTGCGGCCGCGACATCGACCGAGGCCACTGGTTGCAACGCGGCGGACGATAAATGGATGGTGTTGCCGTCCTCGCGACTTGAGTAAGCAATGGCACCAATGAACTCGAAGAACTGCGTGGCGCGCAGGATGGTGTAGGGAACGCCGGAGGCCTTGATAAGTTTTTCCTGGGCCATTTTGGCCCGGAAATAACCACTGTCGAGCATCCGTTCGGTGCCCACGACTGACAGGGCGACATGGTGTTTGGTGCCGGCTACCTTCTCGGCAGCAAACAGGTTATGCCCGGCGGTTTCAAAGAAATGCAACGCCGCATGATCCTCGAATGAGGGGGAGTTGGCCACGTCGACCACCACGTCGGCGCCCTTGAGCGCGTCCGCCAGGCCCTCGCCGGTGATGACGTTGATGCCGGTACTCGGTGACGCTGATATGACTTCATGCCCCAGATCCTGGAGGTTCTTGCAGACTTTGCTGCCGATCAGCCCGCTTCCTCCGATGACGACGAATTTCATGACCAGTCTCCCGATGCGGTGAGTTGGGACAGTCATTAAACACCCTGACATCGGCCGTATCGGGCGGCCATTGGCGTGGGCCGACAGGTGGTCGGAAGCCTGAGCGGCAGGTGGAATTAGCGGCGTTTATTTGCTTTAGTCCACCTATCGCTGGCATACCTGTACGGCGCCTTAGCTCATGGCGGGAGCCCCGACCGGAGAATTCCATGAAACACCGATTCCCGACCTGCGCCGTGCTGGTGGCCGCCCTTGCATTCGGCGCGCTGCCTTGCGTCCAGGCGGTCGAGTACACGCAGGTCAATGAAACCGCCAGCACGATCTCCTTCACCTATAAACAGTTCTCCTCGCGGGTATACGGCACGTTCGGCAAGTTCGAGGCCATGCTTGATTTCGACACGGCAAAACCATCAGCAGGCCGGGCCGCGCTGACTATCCAGCTCGACAGCATCGATGCCGGAAGCAGCGACGCCAACAGCGAACTGAAAAAACCAGCCTGGTTCGACACGGCAACGTATCCAGTGGCGACGTTTGAATCGACCGGCGTGAAGGCACTGGGCAACAACCGTTACTCGATCACCGGCAAACTCACGCTCAGGGGGATCACGCACGTAGTGGAGGTACCGGTCCTCCTGAAGGCCGAGAACACCATCGGGATTTTCGATGGTCAGCTGACGCTCAAGCGCAGCGACTTCAAAATCGGTGAAGGTGAATGGGCCGACGGTGTTGTCTCGGACAAGATCAATATCCGGTTTCGGATGGTTGCGCCGGAGCAGTAACCGATCTCCCCTTTAGTGCGCCGCTATCGGCACCGTAACGGCCTGCCCGAGTGCCGCGCGCCCAGTTTATCGCTGGCGTCGTAGGGGAAGGTTGCCGTGATCGCCGTTGTCTTTGCCGGTGCGGAAGGTCGGCAGCGCCACGGAGTTCACATAGGTGACACCGTCCCAGCCAGGCAAGGGCGTTGGCATCAACTGGAACTGCCCCGGATGTTCGACATCCCAGCGCAGCAACATCGAGGTGTCCTCGTGCTGGGTGTTGTGGCAGTGCTCCATGTAGGTACCGGCGAACTCGCGGAAGTGGAGCGCCACGTCGACATCCACCGAACTGTCGATGCCTTCGCCGATGCGAAAGACGTCCTTGCGCGCCCCTTTCTCCCATTCCGGCGGCGCCTTGCCGTCGCGGCTGAGGATGACCCCTTCTTCGAAATGCACGTGCACCGGGTGGTTCCAGCCGTTGCCGCCATTCTTGATCTTCCACACTTCGAGTGTGCCGTCTCCGGAGAACCCGGCATTGGTCGGACCGGTGGCCAATTGCGGCGCGGCACTGATCCGGCGAGGGTCCATGTTGTAGCCAATACCGCCGTCAGTCTTGATCGTCCATGGTGCTTCATCGGTGCCGTCGGAGCGGCCGAAAATGAACTCGCGATGCCGCGCCACTTTGAGTTTGGCCTGGTCGCTCGGGTTGTCGCGGTCGATGGGCAGCGGGATCATGACCTTCCCGGCGGGTTTGCCGGGTTTGGCTGGCTCATAGGCCACCGGGTCAAAGCTCTGATCCTGGCCGGCGTAGGGCTGCACAAGCAGTTGCAGAAACTTGCCCACCACGGGGTCGCCCTTGTCCCATTGCGGCCCTTTGCTGGTTTGCTTGATCACGGCTTTGTATTTTTCAGACAACACGTCCGCCAGCGCCAATTCGTCCTTCTCCGGACCCTTGCCCGTGCGGTGTTCCATCAGGTTGACAAAGTAGATTTTGTCGCCGGTTTTGATGCCGTTTTTCGCAAAGTTGATGATGATGTCGAAGCGCTCGGCAACGCCTAGCGTCGGCAGGATTGCATTGTGGTCTTGCCGGTCGCCATCACCATCCAGGTCCATGCTGCCGTCGAAGGGCACGGCGTGCTCCATGAGGTTACCGTCGTTGGCAATCAGGTGGAACGGCACTCGGTTGTAGGATACCCCCGACCCTGCAGGTCCTGGGAATTCGCCACTATTGCCGCTGATTTCACGCACCACGGCAAACTTGAAGAAACGCGACACCGAGCCGTTCAAGATGCGGAACCGATAGCTGCGCGCGCGGACTTTCAGTCGCGGTTGGTACTGCCAGTTGACCAGCATCTGATCCCCGAGAAAGCCGTCGGTGTTGAACGGGTTGAACCACAACTGACCGGCCTGATCCCACGCCTTGTCGGCGACCACCAGATTGACGTCATAGTCGCGGTTGCCCCACGGCAACGCCGAGCCACTGGGAAGTCGCAGGTTGACGCCGTCACTCACCGATTCATTACCGCGGTCCAGGGCGCTGTAGTAGTTCATCATTGTCGCGTTGCCCTTGTAGACGTTCTGCGCGGTGAAATCGAGCATGTGGTCGTGGAACCAGTGGGTGCTCATGGTTTCGCGCCAGTCGCCACGGATCTTGATGCTGCCGTTTGCACACGTCTTAAGGCCCGGGTTGGTGTCGTTGACGTAGAGCGTTTCGCCCGGTGAGCAGGGGAACGCTGCGCGCGGATCCTGCGCGGTGGTGTTGATGGTGTCGTAACCGGCCAGTTGCAGCGGCCAGCGATAATCGTAGTACTGCCCCGGAAAGAAAAACGCGTTGGCATAGCCGTCGCTTTCGGCGGGGGAGTGACCGTTGTGTTCGTGGGTGGTGAGGGTGTGCAGACCGAAACCGGCGTTGGCTGCCGGGTCGATCGGCAGTGCGTTGTAGTGACGCATCAGCAACGGTTGGCCGTTGCGGACCATCAGCAATTTGGGCGGCACAGTGCCGTCGAAGGTCCACAGCGAGTTGTGATTCTGCACCGGCATTCTGGAATGAAAACGCGCGTCGATGCCCCGGGTGGTGCCTGCGGTTTCAGGGATGTCCGAGGTTTGGTAGTAGAGCCCGCCGGGGGCGAATTCGCCGTTGGCGTAGTTGTGCAGTTGCTTTCTGTCCCGCAAGCCCTGGTTGGTCCGTGCGCCCATTTGCACGGTCTTGAATTGGACCTGAGGAAAAAACTCGTTCCAGCGTTGATGCGACCAGCCTTTTCCCGGCGGCCGACCTTCGGCGGGCGAGCCCACCGGGTGGCGATTGAGGAAGGCTTCGATCTGCGCCTTCCACGGGTTGCGGTCCAGCACATTGGAAAACTGCGACGGGAACGGAAATAGCCCCGGCTGGCGCATGAACGCTTCAATCGCGGCACTCGACGGGCCGCTGCGGGCGACGTTGTTCGGGTCCTGCTGGGGAGCGGGGCCGGTGGTGGGCACCGGGAATGTCAGAAGCGGTGGCGGGGTGGTCGGGTCGAGTTTTTCCGAACCGAGCTCTTCGAATAGCAGCAGTTGCTGGGTGAACGGTTCGGCCCCGAACAAGGGGCTGGGTTTCCCATTAGTGGGGAAGTTGAACGACGTCTGCAAGTTTGGCGGCAGCACGTTGTCGGCCCGCGGCGTGGTTCTGTCACCGAATACGCCGTTGGGCAGGGCCAATGCCCCTTGATTGGCCGGCGGCAAGGTTTTCAATGCCTCCAGCGCTGCCTTGGGATCGGCGGGAGGATTGACGAAGGCCGAGGGGTCTGTCGGTGGCGGAGGACCGAAGTCATCGAGCGGTGCAGCACTGGCCGTGGTCAGACTGAAGGTGATCAGCAGCACGGAGAAGGCACCCGGACCCCGAAAGTAGATAAGCGAGCGGTGCTCCGGTGGTGCGATTTTCATGGTGTTCCCCTCGCGCCATGCCCAAATGGCAGCTGCGCTGCAAGGGCCGAAGCAAAAGCCGCACCATGCATGTTGAGGAGATTAAAACCATTAATAATCAGCAAGTTGTATGAGTTTTATGTTGTCGGCGTGTAAAGGCAGCGTTTGCAAGTGGGGGATATTCCTCACTGTTGGGGAACGATCATCAAGGCCAGGTTTTGCGGGTAAAGCTGAGACAGCACGTTATGATAGGCACGCCCGCGAAAACACTCTTCACGTCCGCCCCAGAGTCAGAGCCACGAATGCCCCAGATCACCCATTTCAAAACCCCGTGCCCCGAGCACATCAATAGCCAGATCCTGCAGATGGTGGTCGATTACCTGACCGACATCAGCATGGTCGCTATCGCGCCGAGCAACCTGTTGTACAACGTGTACCAGTACGCGATCGGCTACGAGGTTCACCTCTATCTGGAGGCGTTGAACGGGGCGAAAGGGATTGCGGTGGAGTTGCTCGTCGCGACCGACGATGACGACCCGGAGAAGGTCGTCGGCTTTTTGCTGTACCTGCCGGTCAAGGACGATCCCGATGCATGCGGTGTCGCGTATATGGCGGTGAGTGCCAGCCATCGGCGTCAGGGTGTCGCCCGAAAGATGCTGCGGGAGATGGTCGGCCGCTATCCTCATGCCGAGTTGACGTGCGCGGTGGCCAAGGTGCCGTATTTTGAGGCAATGGGGTTTCAGGTAGTGGGCGTGCGCGCGACTCAAGTGCTGATGAACACCCGCGACCACGGCACCGACGGCTTGATGGCCCTGCTGGACGTGGCGTCGATCTACAGCTCGCTTGAGGTGCGGCAGATTCATACGTACCTGCTGCAAAAACACGGCAAGCGCGCAATGCACGATGCGGAAAAGCAGCGTGACCGACATCTGGACCAGACGACGCGAAAAGCGAATGAGTTTGTGCGCGAACGACTGGAGGAACTCGGTTAACTGTGGGAGCGAGCTTGCTCGCTCCCACATTGGACTTGTGTTGGTTGTTGGATCGAATCCGATCAGACGCGCAAAGCCCGGCCAAATGCCGGGCTTTTTCTTGTTTGGAATTCGTGCAGATAAAAAAAGAGCCTCAAAGCTCTTTGATGGGGAGGAAGTAGAGCCCTCGAGGCTCAAGATGCGCATGAAACAAGTGATGAGCTTGTTGGGGGTTCAGTTCACTCACCACCTACGCAGCGGCTTGAGCAAACAAGCGGCTGCGTAGAATCATCGTAGAAAGTTGGGGGTTGGCGCTCAAGTACCGCTAGTCGAATCCATCTGTCCGGCGTCAGTTTTCGCGATGTTTCCAGCGTCGCCACGGGCACTTCTTTCGACCATGGCGGTGATGGTTTCGTACAGTTCGTCCTGTGCCTGCGCGGCGCTGATTTCTCCATTCGCGGCTGCGTGTGACAAGGCTTCCGCCGCGCCGAGCATCGCCCGTAATCCCGCTGCCTTGATCTCACCCGCGCCAGCGAAAGGGGCGAGGGCGGTTCGGCATTTGTTCAGGAAAATAGCTTCGTACTCGTGCTTGATCTTCTCCAGTTCCGGGGAGCTGGCGAGTGCTGCGATGACGCCGGGGATCTCGTTGCCCTGAAGCAGCACGCAGTCGACGTACGACGAAGCGATCACCCTGGCGGTGCCGGGCAAAGTCGGTTCGCTGTCCTGAAGCGCCGCATCCATCAGCGCTGTCTGCCGGGCATCGAAGTCTTGATAGAGCGCCGCCAACAGCCCGGGTCGCGTGGTGAAGTGATCGTACACCACCGGTTTGGTGATCCCGGCTAGCTCGGCGAGTCGCCCCAATGTCAGCGCGTCGGTGCCTTCTTCCCGAACGAGTTGCCAGGCGACGTCCAGCAACTGGCGTTGGCGGTCCTCCCGGGACATTCGTCGTCGCGGTTGCGGCGTGGAATCTTGCGCGTCTGTTTCGGTAGTTGACATGGCTATGTACCAAAAGTAACTTACTGATCGTAACTTACCAAGAGTATATAAGGTCCGCCCTGTGCTCTCAATCAGGAGTTTCCAGCATGCACGCGCTTATTGTTGTGGCTCATCACGACCCTCGTTCGCTTACCCATAGCCTGGTGGCGCAAGTCGCTCAGGGCATCGCCCTGGACGATCCCGGTCATACCTTTGAAATCGCCGACCTCTCGGCCGAAGGGTTCGATCCGAGGTTCAGCGTCTCTGATCTGGCAGTGCATCACCGGGAAGCGTTGCCCCCTGCCGATGTGGTCGCCGAGCAATCGCGGATAGACCGCGCCGATGCGGTGGTGCTGGTTTATCCCGTTTACTGGTGGTCGATGCCGGCGCTGCTCAAGGGCTGGATTGATCGGGTGTTCGCCAACGGCTGGGCGTTCGATTTCACGGCGGATGCCAAGCTGGAGAAGAAGCTTGGTCATCTGCGGGTTCACCTGATCGGTGTGGGCGGTGCCGACGCTGCCACCTACGCCCGGCACGGTTATGCCGAGGCCATGAAGACGCAGATTGACCATGGGATTTTTGATTATTGCGGTGCTCAGGTGGTGACGTCCGAGTTGCTGCTCGAATCGGAAATTCAGGATCCGGCTGTGCATTTGGACGCCGCGAGAAGCCTCGGTCGCGAGCTCTTTGCGGCCTCCAGACGCCTTAGTCCTGTTAGACCTGCTCTCCCGGCCAGCCCGCCCGACGCAAGGCGTTGAGCAGCGTCCCGGCGTCCAGTCCCGGCACCGCATGGCCATTGCCTTCGGCGGTGTCGGAGGCCAGCAAGGCATTGATGATCGCTTCCTCCACCGCTTCGGTGGCGGCCAGGAACAACTCGCTGATGTGGTCGTTGTTGACCATGCTCAGGTTGTCGGTGGTCGGCGCACGCTTACTCTCGTAAGCGGCTGGCGGCACGTGTTGGTTGCCAGTGGCGAAAGCAATGAAGATGTCGCCGCTGTGGTCTTCATTACCGCCGCCGGTGCGGGCCAGGCCGAGGCTGGCGCGTTGCGCGAGGCGCGTGCACTGGTGCGGCAGCAACGGCGCATCGGTGGCCAGGCAGACGACGATCGAGCCCATGCCCGGATGCGGCAAGGACGCTTTGAGGAACGGCGAATCGGCCTGTTCCATGTAGCGCCCGGCCGGGTAGCCATCGACGCGCAATTCGTTGCGGATCCCATGGTTGGCCTGGACGATGGCGCCGACGGTCCAGCCGCCCTGAGCACTGCTCAGACGTCGCGAAGCGGTGCCGATCCCACCCTTGAATTCGTGGCAGATCATGCCGCTGCCACCGCCGACGGCGCCTTCGATCACCGGACCGCCCACCGCCGTGCGCAGGGCTTCGGCCACATGTTCGACCTTCACATGGAAACCGTTGATGTCGTTGAGCAGACCATCGAAGGTTTCCAGCACCACTGGCATGTTCCAGTAGAGTCGCCCGTCATCGGGTTGCTCCTGACGATCCAGCGTCACCAGCGCATCGCGCACCACGCCCAGGCTGTGGGTGTTGGTGAAGGCGATCGGGCTGGTCAGCAGGCCGGCCTCGCGAATCCACTCAAGACCCGTGGCGTCGCCATTGCCGTTGAGCACATGGACGCCGGCAAAGCATGGTTGCAGGCTGGTGGAACCGGCACGCGGTTCGATCACGGTGACGCCGGTCAGGATGTCGCGGCCGTTCGCCGTGCGTCCTCGTACATTGCTGTGGCCGACCCGGACGCCGGGCACATCGGTGATGGCGTTGAGCGGGCCGGGTTGCAGTTGGCCGAACTGGATGTTCAGGTCGCGGGCACGTGGTTTCATCGTTTCTCTCATCTTCAATTCATTCAAAAAAGTTATTGGCTAACACAATCCCTGTAGCAGCTGTCGAGCTTGCGAGGCTGCGTTCGGCTGCGCAGCAGTCGCAAAGTCTAAGTACGCGGTGCTTCAGGGGGATCGCGTTAACCGGATTCACGACTGCTTCGCAGCCGAACGCAGCCTCGCAAGCTCGACAGCTGCTACAGATCCCAATGGGCTTACTGACCGTTTTTGACTTTGCTCCAGATCCGCGTCCGCACGCGTTCGGTGGCGGGCGGCAGGGGCTGAAGGGTGAATAACGTGGCCATCGCTTCGGCGGACGGATACACGGCAGGATTGTTGCGGGTCGCTTCGGCCACCAGTGGCGTCGCGCTGCGGTTGCCGTTGGGGTAGGAGAGGTGATCGCTGACCGGCGCGATGACTTCAGGGCGCATCAGGTAGTCGATGAAGGCCAAACCCTGTTCCGGATGCGGCGCGTCCTTGAGCAACACCAGGGTGTCGAACCACACCGGCGCGCCTTCCTTCGGCAAGCTGTAGGCGATTTTCACGCCATTGTTCGCCTGCTCGGCATTGGTCTTGGCTTCCAGCATCGCGCCAGACCAACCCACCGCCACGCAAATGTTGCCGTTGGCCAGGTCGCTGATGAACTTGGACGAATTGAAGTAGGCGATGTGCGGACGCAGCTTGAGCAGCAGTGCTTCGGCCTTTTTGTAGTCCTCGGGGTTGGTGCTGTTGGGTGGCAGGCCGAGGTAGTGCAGGGCGACCGGCAGCATTTCGGCCGGTGAGTCGAGCATGGCTACGCCGCATTGGCCGAGTTTGGCCAGGTTTTCTTCGTTGAACACCAGGTCCCAGGAGTCCACCGGCGCCTTGTCGCCCAGCGCCGCGCGGACCTTGTCGATGTTGTAGCCGATGCCGTTGGTGCCCCACAGATAGGGCACGGCGTACTGGTTGCCCGGGTCGTTGTTGGCCAGTTTCGCCAACAGGTCAGCGTCCATGTTTTTGAAATCGGGCATTTGAGCGTGGGGCAGAGGGGCAAGGGCGCCGGCCTTGATCAGGGTCGGCAGACTGAAGTTGCTGGCCACCACCACGTCGTATCCGCTGCGGCTGGTGAGCAATTTGCCTTCCAGCACTTCGGCGCTGTCGAAGGTGTCGTAGACCGGTGCAATCCCGGTGTCACGCTTGAAATCCTGCAGGGTCGTGGGACCAATGTAGTCATACCAGTTGTAGACGTGAACCGTCGGGCCCTCGGCGGCAATCGCCGATAAAGAGACCGACAGACAGGCGCCCAGTCCAAGATTGATATACGAGCGGCGACGACTCATGATGCGGCACTCCTGGCCTGCTGCAGGCCGGTGATGATCAGGTGCTTGCAGCGTATCGGCCGGGAGTGGACTCACCCATTCCCATCATGGGTTACTCGAAAGGGGTAGGGCGTGGACGCGTTGTTGAAAGAATTACCGGTGCACCAAGGGTTGGCGCGGGTATTTGGTGCCGTGGGGCTGGACGGGTTCTGGCGCGCGCTGGTGGACACGTTGCGGCTGCTGGTGCCGATGGACAACGCGTTGGTCGCGGTGATGCGGGCCGGGCGGGTGCCGCGTCTGCTGATCGATTTCGACTCAAAGGGCGGTGCTACCGAGCAAGAAGAACTGGCGGATTACAGCGCCGGCATGTACCTGCTCGATCCGTTTTATCAGGCCGCCTGTGCCGGTATCGCCGACGGTTTGCACAGCCTCGAATCGGTGGCCCCCGACCAGTTCCAGCAGAGCGAGTACTACCTGAGCTACTTCCGCACGGTGGTGGGCGGCGACGAGTTGCAGTTCATGATCAACGTCGATGGCGCCGTGCTCGGTTTGTCGTTGGGACGCTCGACGCGATTCACGCTTGAGGAACAGGGGCGCCTGCTTTGCGTGCGCGATTGGGTGTTGGCGGCGATGCGCCGTCACCTGCAATTGATGCCGCCGGAAGGACCGGCCGCCGAGGCGGTGGCCGGGGATCTGGCGACCCTGCTGGATCGTTTCGACGCGCGTCTGTCAGTGCGGGAAATCGAAACGGCGCGCCTGATTCTTCAGGGCTTCTCAAGCAAGGCCATCGCCCAGCAGATGGGCATTTCCCCGGAGACGGTGAAGGTGCACCGGCGAAATCTCTATCACAAGCTCAATGTGAATGGGCATGGTGAGTTGTTTGCGTTGGTGTTGCAGCCGCGTTGACTGGGTACATCTGAGATAGATTGATCGGCTTTCAGGGCCCCTTCGCGAGCAAGTCGGATCGCCGCACCGCCGCTCCCACACTGGTTCTATGAACGCCCGAGATCAAATGTGGGAGCGGGCTTGCTCGCGAAGGGGGCGACTCGGACTTACTGCCGAAACACCAGCGCCTTCAAGCCGCATTCAACATCGGCATCGGGAAACTCCGGTGGATTGTCCAGCCGTTGCTCGAAACGCAGGCTCGGTGCTTCGCGGGTGACGCCGTCGATGAGGAAGTCCGCACCGAACGCCGGGTCGTTCATGCACGCCAGCACCGTGCCCTGAGGGCTGAGCAATTCCGGCAGTCGGCGCAGCACGCGCTGGTAATCCTTGGTCAGCAGAAAACTGCCTTTCTGAAAGGACGGTGGGTCGATGATCACCAGGTCGTAAGGGCCCTTGCCGATTACCTTGCCCCAGGATTTGAACAGGTCATGACCGAGGAACGTCACCTTGCTCAGGTCGTGGCCGTTGAGCCGGTGATTGTCGCGCCCACGGCTCAGGGCCGGGCTGGACATGTCCAGATTGACCACGTGCGTCGCACCCCCTTCGATGGCCGCTACCGAGAATCCGCAGGTGTAGGCGAACAGGTTCAGCACGCGCTTGCCCTGGGCATTGGCCCGCACCCAGTCGCGGCCGTAACGCATGTCGAGGAACAGGCCCGTGTTCTGTTTGCGGCCCAAGTCCACCCGATAATGCAGGCCGCCCTCGGTGATCGTCATCTCGTCGATCGCGTCCCCCAACAGCCACTCGGTGGTGCTTTGCAGCAGGTAGCGATGTTGCAGCAAGAGCGTGTGCGCGCCGGATTGCGTCCACGCAGGCGTTTGCGTGACGTCCATCAGCTTCTGTTTCAACGCTTCCAGCTGCGACGCTTCGGGTTCCTTGAACAGCGACACCAGCACCACGCCCTGCAACCAATCGACGGTCAATTGCTCCAGTCCCGGCCAGCACCGGCCACGGCCGTGGAACAGCCGGCGGGTTTCGGCGGGGGCAGCCGCCAGAGCCGTCAGTAAATGGTCGTGGAGGGTGGAGAGAGCGTCAGCGTTCATCGGGCAGGGCCAGCAATTTGTTGGGGCGGCATTTTAACCACAATTTAGCCAAGGGCGGACCACAGGTTACTGGGGGCAGTTATCACGATTAATTTAACTTTACGTGAGGATTTGGCGATCTGTCGGCTCGCATAATCGGCTCCAACGATCAACCGCCGGGAGCCGAACATGTCGCAGTTACCTGCTTCACCCACAGTCAGCACTCATCCTCGCTGGCTACGGCTGACCCATTGGCTGAACGCCCTGGCGGTGCTGGTCATGGTCACCAGCGGTTGGCGAATCTATAACGCGTCTCCGCTTTATGACTTCAGTTTTCCCAAGGCAATCACGTTGGGTGGCTGGCTCGGCGGCGCATTGCAATGGCATTTCGCGGCGATGTGGTTTCTGGCCGTCAACGGTCTTGTCTACCTGATCATCAACCTCGTCAGTGGTCGTCTGAAACGGCGCTTTTTCCCGGTTTCGCCTAAAGGTGTCCTGCATGACCTGTGGGCGGCATTGCGGGGCCGACTGGGGCATGCCGACCTGAGTCATTACAACCAGGTGCAACGGGTGGCGTACCTGTTCGTGATGGTCGACATCACGCTGCTGGTGATTTCCGGGCTGGTGTTGTGGAAGTCCGTCCAGTTTCCGCTGTTGCGTGAGTTGCTGGGCGGCTACGAAGGCGCGCGGCATGTGCACTTCATCGCGATGTCGCTGTTGGTGGCCTTTGTCGCGGTTCATCTGGTGATGGTCGCGCTGGTTCCCAAAACGTTGTGGGCCATGATTGTCGGTCGCAAGGAGGTCGTATGAAAAAGCGCATTCAAGGCTCAGGGCTGGACGAGTCGTCCATCCTGACAGACGCCAGAAAGATCCTCGCACCACAGATCGAAGATCGCTCACGGCGCTCGTTCCTGATGCGCAGCCTGACCCTCGGCGGCGTGGCCATGTTGTCCGGCTGCAACATCACCGACAACGAGAGCGTCGAAACCGCGTTGTTCTCCATGTCCCGGTTCAACGATCGGGTGCAGGGCTGGCTGTTCAATCCCAACGCCCTGGCACCGACTTATCCCGAGTCGATGATCACTCGGCCGTTTCCGTTCAATGCCTTTTACGGCATCGACGAGGCGCCGACGGTGGAGGAAGAGAGTTATCGACTGGAAGTGACCGGCATGGTCGCCGACAAGCGCAGCTGGCGCCTGGAAGAACTGCGCGCCATGGCCCAGACCGATCAGATCACCCGGCACATCTGCGTCGAAGGCTGGAGCGCGATCGGCCGCTGGGGCGGCGTACGGTTCAGCGACTTCCTGAAGCGGGTCGGTGCCGACACGGATGCCAAATATGTCGGCTTCAAATGCGCGGACGACTACTACACCAGCATCGACATGGCCACCGCACTGCATTCGCAAACCTTGTTGACGCTGACCTATGACGGCGCGGTGCTGCCTCGCCAGTACGGCTTCCCGATGAAGCTGCGCATGCCCACCAAGCTGGGCTACAAGAATCCCAAACATATTCAGGCGATTTTCGTCACCAACACCTATCCGGGTGGCTACTGGGAAGACCAGGGCTACAACTGGTTCGGTGGTAGCTGATAGCGCCTGGCCACTTTACTGCGCAGCGCCCGCTGCGCTCATTCGCAACCTGTGCTTCAAGGAGTTTCATCATGAAAAAGTTAGCGACCACCGTACTGTCCATGTGCTTGGCGTTTGGCGCCGCGAGCGTGTTTGCCGCCGATGCAACCACCACTAACGGCATGAGCAATGACAGCATGAGCAAGGATTCAATGTCCAAAGACGCCATGCACAAAGACACGATGAAAAAGGACGCCATGTCCAAGGATTCCATGAGCAAGGACGCGATGAAGAAAGACACCATGTCCAAGGACGCCATGAGCAAGGACGGAATGAAGAAGGATGCGATGTCCAAGGACACCATGAAAAAAGACGCGCCGTCGTACTGATCCGAACACCGTCAAATGGGGGTATGACTTGAAGTCATGCCCTCATGACTTTTAATGGTTACAGCCCCGCAAACCCCCGATGTTAAAAAATCGCAAACACAGCTCATCAACAACAAAAAAGAGCGTTTGCACCCATGACTCATCCTCACTGCCACACCCCGCGCTCTTCGAACCCTGACATTTGCCACGCGACCTCTACGGTTCGCGTGCACTTCTGATCAACCCAAATCCCTGAAGAGTAATAACTCATGAAAGAACTCGACCTGTACATCGGTGAAGGCTTCGAAGGCCCGGGCGTGAATGCCGCGCACATCAACATTCTGATCGGTCCGCGCAACGGCCCGGCAGGGCAGGCGTTTGCCAATAGCCTGGCGTCTCCAAGCCAAGGGCATTGCCCGTTCATGGTGATCGCCCAGCCGAACATTCCGGTCAAGCCGATGACCCTTTACGTCAACAAAGCCGCCATCAGCGGTGACCTGCACGGCAACGCCACGTGGGGCGCGTCGCAGGCCGGGATTGCCAAGGCTGTGCTTGAAGCGCTGCTGGACGGCACTTTGCCACCGGAAGCCGAAGACGAGTGGGCCATCGTGACCGCGAACTGGGTCAACCCAGCCTGCAACGACCTGGATGCGGTCTACCTGAACAACTACAACGCCTGCCGCACGGCGATTCGTGCGGCGCTGACCGGCAAGCCGGAAACGGCGCAACTGGCGGATGTGGTCAATCACATCAGCAATCCTTTCTATACGCCAAAAGCCTGAGGTCCGCGCCATGCAATACATTCGTTTGGGCAACTCCGGCCTGCAAGTCTCCCGCCTGTGCCTGGGCACCATGAACATGGGCACCCCCGATTGGAAACCGTGGATCTTCGATGAGAAGAAAAGCGAGCCGATCGTCGCGCATGCATTGGACAACGGCGTGAATTTCATCGACCTCGCGGATTTCTATTCCGCCGGTGTCGGCGAGGAAGTGGTGGGGCGCATCGTCAAGCGCCTGGCCCGGCGCGAAGACCTGGTGATCACCACCAAAGTCGGCTACGGCACCCGCACCGGGATCAACGCCAGCGGTCATTCGCGCAAGCACATCATGGACAGCATCGACGCGTCGCTGAAGCGTCTGAACATGGATTACGTCGATGTGTTCATGCTGCATTACTTTGACGTAAACACGCCGGTCGAAGAAACCATGAGCGCCATGAACGACATCGTGCGTTCCGGCAAGGCGCGTTACATCGGTGTCTCGACCATGCTCACCGGGCAACTGGCGAAAATCCTCATGGCCTGCGAGCGCAATGGCTGGGTCAAACCGATCAACATGCAGCTGCAACTGAACTGCGCCTACCGCGAAGAAGAGCGCGAGATGATCCCGTTCTGTCGCGATCAAGGCCTTGGGGTGTCGGTGTTCAGTCCCTTGGCCCGTGGTTTGTTGACCGGCGATGTGCAATCGACCCGCAACCAGACCGACTTCTTCACTCAGCAGATGTACAGCGACGAGGCTTCGTTCGAGATCGCACATTCGGTACAGCGTGTCGCCCGCGCTCGCGGTGTTTCCAACGCGCAGATCGCTCAGGCCTGGGTCGCCAATCATCCTGGCGTGGATTGCATGCTGGTGGGCGCCGACACCACAGAACAGTTCGACAGTGCCTTGGCAGCGCTGGAGACCAAACTCGACGCAGATGAGCTGTACGAGCTGGAACGCAATTACACCCCGTGCGACGTGATCAACGATTACACCGCCGGCAAACGTATCTTGCGTTCGGCCCGTCCGGGTCTGGAGCGCTTCAATCTGACTGAGGCTGTGGCATGAGCGCACTGATCCGTAACGGCAATTTCATCGACGGCCAATGGTCCAGCGGTGGTTCGACCTACTCGGTGTTCAACCCGGCCAATGGCGAGTTGATTACCGAAGTACGAAAGGCCGGCGCTGAAGAAACCAACCTCGCCATCGACGCCGCCAACCGCGCTTTGCCAGCCTGGCGCAAGTTGACCGCCAAGGAGCGCAGCCAGAAGCTCAAGCGCTGGAGCGAGCTGATGCTGAGCAACCAGAAGGATCTGGCGACTTTGCTCAGCCGCGAACAAGGCAAGCCACTGGCCGAAGCCATGGGTGAAGTGGTCTATGCCGCGAGCTTTCTGGAGTGGTTCGCTGAAGAAGCCAAACGCGCTTACGGCGACGTGATTCCAAGCCACAAGGCTGATGCGCGGATCATCGTGGTCAAGGAAGCCATCGGTGTGGTCGCTGCGATCACCCCGTGGAACTTCCCGCTGGCCATGGTCACCCGCAAGGTTGGCCCGGCACTGGCGGCGGGTTGCACAATGATTCTCAAACCGTCGGAAGAGACGCCTTTATCAGCCTTCGCCCTGGCGGTGTTGGCGGAGCAGGCAGGCATTCCGGCCGGCGTGTTCAACATCGTTTCCGGCGACGCGGTTGCCATTGGCGGCGCGCTGCAAGCCTCCGGCATCGTGCGCAAATTGTCGTTCACCGGCTCCACCCGCACTGGCAAATTGCTGATGCGTCAGGCCGCCGACACCCTGAAAAAAGTCTCGCTGGAACTGGGCGGCAACGCGCCGTTCATTGTGTTCGACGACGCCGATCTGGACGCAGCTGTGAAAGGCGCGATGGCCTCTAAATTCCGCAACACCGGGCAGACCTGCGTCTGTGTGAACCGCTTCTTCATTCAGGATGGCGTCTATGAAGCCTTCACCGGCAAACTCGCTGAAGCCGTTGCGGCGATGCGGGTGGGTAGCGCGCTGGAGGGTGAAACCGAGCAAGGCCCGCTGATCAACGCGGCGGCGCTGGCCAAGGTCGAACTGCATGTGGGCGATGCGCTGGAGAAGGGCGCCCAGTTGCTGTGCGGCGGTCGCCGTCACGCACTGGGCGGCACCTTTTATGAGCCGACCATCCTCACCGAAGCCAACAGCGACATGCTGATCGCCCAGGACGAAACCTTCGGCCCGGTGGCCGCGTGCTTCCGTTTCAAGGACGAGGCCGAGGTGCTGCAACGAGCCAACGACACGCCGTACGGTTTGTCGGCCTACTTCTATAGCCGTGACATCGGCCGGGTCTGGCGTATGGCCGAAGGCCTGGAAGCCGGCATGGTCGGAATCAACGAAGGGATCATTTCCACGGAAGTGGCGCCATTCGGTGGCATCAAGGAATCGGGCCTCGGTCGCGAAGGATCGAAGTACGGTCTGGATGACTATCTGGAAATCAAATACCTGTTAATGGGCGGCCTGTAACTCCCGCACACCCTCAACTGTGGGAGCGAGCCTGCTCGCGAAGGCGATTTTACATTCAACATCGATGTTGACTGGCACACCGCTTTCGCGAGCAGGCTCGCTCCCACAATAAGAAATAAGCGATATCGGTTTCATTTCTCCGTCAATAACAACAATTGGAGACTTACATGTCCGTACAACCGGTAAAAATCGACGACCTGCCCATCGGGCGATTCCACCTCAAGATCGCCGGCCTGACCTTCGGCGCGCACTTCACTGACGGCTACATCCTCGGTCTGATCGGTATCGCGTTTACGCTGCTGAGTCCACAGATGCAGCTGGATGCGTTCTGGCAGGGCCTGATCGGTGCCTCGGCGCTGATCGGCCTGTTTCTCGGCAGTCTGTTTTTTGGCTGGATTTCCGACAAAGTCGGCCGGCAGAAAATCTTCCTGGTCAGCTTCGTGTTGATCACCATTGCCTCCGTGATGCAGTTCTACGCCGAAACGGCCATGGGCCTGTTTCTCTGTCGGGTGCTGATCGGTATCGGGCTGGGTGGTGACTTCAGCGTCGGCCACGCCATGCTGGCCGAGTTTGCGCCGAAGAAACACCGTGGCGTGTTGCTCGGTTCGTTCAGCGTGATCTGGACTTTCGGCTACGTGGCCGCGACCTTCGTCGGCACTGCCATGCTCAGCCTCGGGGACGATGCCTGGCGCTGGATGCTGGCCTCGTCGGCGATTCCGGCGGCATTGATTCTGATCGCCCGTATCGGCACGCCCGAGTCGCCGCGCTGGCTGGTGAATCAGGGTCGGATTGCCGAGGCGCGAGCGATCGTCAAGAAGCATCTGGGCGACAACGTCGAGCTCGACGAAACACAATCCACCGAAACCCGCTCCGGTTACGCGGTGCTGTTCAGTCGTGAATACCGCAAGCGCACCGCGTTCAATTGCCTGTTCTTCGTCTGCATCGTCATGCCGTACTTCGCCATCTACACCTTCCTGCCGTCGATTCTGCAGAAGATGGGCCTGGCCGAAGGCTTTGGTACCGAGTTGATGCTGAACATGCTGTTGATTCTGGGCGCGCTGATCGGGATCTGGTGCACGATCAAATTCTCTCGTCGGGGCTTTTTGATCAACTCGTTCATCATTCTCGCGGCGGCGTTGTTCCTGCTGGCGGTGTTGCCGGGCAGCGCGGCGTTTTTGATGGTGTTGGTGTTCGGACTGTTCACGCTGGTGCTTTCGGCGGTGAGCAACCTTGTGGGCGTATTCCCGGCCGAGAGCTTTCCGACCGAGGTGCGGGCTAGCGGGATTGGCCTGGCCACGGCAGTGAGTCGTTTGGGTTCGGCGATCAGCACGTTCCTGTTGCCGGTGAGTGTGGCGGGGATTGGTCTGAGTCCGACCATGGGCATTCTCGCTGCGATCCTGGCGGTGGGGGCGTTGCTGTCCTGGGCTTGGGCACCGGAAACCAAATCGCTGACGTTGAGTCAGGCATGCAAGGCGCAGAGCCCGGTGGAGGGTGGCGCGGTGGCGGTGAAAGTCCCAGCCCCGGTTTAAGGAACTATCACAAATCCAAATGTGGGAGCGGGCTTGCTCGCGAAGACGGAGTGTCAGTCACCATCAATATTGACTGATCCGCCGCCTTCGCGAGCAAGCCCGCTCCCACATTAGAATGAGTTTCTGTCAGGGATTACTGACTAACCCTAACCAATCCGTAAACAGCCGCACCTTCGACAACCCTTTTTTGTCATTCGCCACATCCAGCCAATAGCCATACGGCCCGATCACCTCCACCGGGGTGATCGGCAACAGGCTGCCATTCGCCAGTTCCTTCTCAATCATCTGTCGGTCGATCACCGCCAAACCACCCCCTGCCAACGCGGTATGGATCACCTGATCCAGCGTGCTGAATTCCAGTCCTTGCCCCGCATCAACATCGTCCCGGCCCATCGCGGCCAACCAGTTTTCCCAGACCTTCAAGCGTTTGCCGTCGTGCAGGATATGCAGCAACGGAAACTGCCGCAGGTCCGGCGGCTGGCCGTCGTTGAACAGCTCTGGACTGGCCACGGCGATGTGACGCTCCATCACGAGCAACTGACTGCTGCAATGACTGGCGGCTTCGAGGCCGAAGCGGATATGGCAGTCGACTTCGGCGAGGCTGTCGTGGTTGGCCTGGTTAGTCACGCTCAGGCTGATATCCGGGTAGCGTTGGCAAAACACACGCAGGTGCGCCGACAACCAACGAGTCGCCCAGGTTGGCGGTGCGAGAATTCGCAAACGCTGACGCAGATTGGGTACGCGCACCGCTTGCAGGGCGCGCTCAATGTGGTCGAACGCCTCCGCCAGATGCGGGGAGAGGGCGGTGCCGGTTTCGGTCAGGGACAAGCCTTGGGGTGTACGGATGAAGAGCGCTACACCGAGGTAGTCTTCAAGCTGTTTGATCTGCCGGCTGACGGCGCCCTGGGTAACGTTTAATCCCAAAGCCGCCTGGCTGAAGCTGCGATGCCGCGCAACCTCTTCGAAGACGCGCAGCATGTTGAGCGAGGGCAGTTGACGCATGGAAGGATGACTCCACACCGGCCTCGGGTGTTGCATCGGGTCGGTTTTGTTTTTGGATGGTTTTGTGGTGCCTATCTGACTATTAGCAATGGGCTGATGCAAGTGTTGTTTCGGCTGACGCCATCGCGAGCAAGCTCGCTCCCACAGTGATTTGCGGCGCACACAAAACCTGTGGGAGCGAGCTTGCTCGCGATGACTTTCTGGAAGACGCTAAATAAACCGGATCAGAAGTAATACCCAACGTTCACGTACAACTGATTCTCCCACTGATCCGTCCCGCCAGCCCCCAGGCTCTGGGTATAGCTGCTGCCTCCAATGTACGGATCGTTCTTGCCAAACAACCACTCAGCAGCGACCCACAGTTTGCTCACTGAAAACGAGCTGCCCAAAATCACCCGTTCGGAGGTCTTGAACTCGCTGGCGGATTTATCGAAGGCACTGTAGTTGGCGTAAATCTTGACCCCGCTGACCTGATCGAACAGGTATTTTCCGGCCACGTCATAACTCACATCCGCCACATACAGATTGCCGCGACTGGCGACGTTGTACGTGCCGTCGTAACCGCCCAGCGTCACCAGTTCATCAGTGCCGGCGTTGCGCGGTGACATCTGTTGCCGCGCCGCCTGCAACTGCACGCCCCACGGACCGTTCTTGCCCAAATAGTGAACGGCCACGGCGTTACGCCGGCCATCGTCATGGGTGTCCCTGTTCTGAAGCGACGACGTCAGGCCGGAGAGGCCGATTTCAGACTTCCATGGTCCCAGGTCCAGCGCCTTGGCCACGCGCAGCACCACGGTGTTGCGCTCCTGGTTGTTGCTGCCGTCGGCGACATAACTGTCGGCTTTGGACACCACGCTGGAGTAGGTGACCCCGTTGCTGGTGCCTTTGCCTTGCCACGCCGGGCGCAGGTAGTAACCGGCCTGGAGGTTCCAGTCGCCTGATTGCTGGATGTACTTGGCGCCGACCTGTTGCACATCTTCCAGGCCGATGACGTTGCCCAGGGTTTCGTAGAAGGTGCTGCCGAAGTACGGCTGCAAGCCGAACGGCACCGTGTTCAGGCCCACTTGCACTTGCTGGTCGGGGTTGAACTTGTAGCCGGCCCAGGCGAACTTGGCGAACTGGATATCCCCGTAGTTCTTGGTGTACTGGTAAGGGTAGGAGCGTCCGTAAAAGCGGTACTGCGCCTCACCGATCCAGGTGTCGGAGTTGTACTTGGCGCTGAGGAACACCGTGTCCAGGCCAAACTTCTGGATGTCGCGGTCCGGGTCGTAGTCCCAACGGGCGCGAATGGCGCCGCCAAGGTCGAGGTTGTCGGTGACCTGCACCGCCATGGCCGGTGCCGCGAAAGCGCCGAGCAGCGGAATGAGGACGATGGAACGGACCGCAAGAGGGTTGGTTGTGCGCACAGTAATACTCCCGATTTCTGATTTTTAGTTGGCAACAGCAACCCATGCCGCAGCGAACGCTGCGACCTGGGGAAAGGGTTATGGGATCAGTTGGCCTGAGGTCGGATCAGCCTCAGCGACGGTTCAACGACGGGCACCACCGGTATTGCCGACGCACCGGGTGCCGCCGCCAGCAAGGTCTGGGTGTAGGTGTTTTGCGGTCGCAGCAACACCTGTTGCGCCGTGCCGTATTCCACCACTTCGCCCTGGCGCATCACCGCGATGTAATCGCTGATCTGCGCCGCCACCCGCAGGTCGTGGGTGATGAACAAAATGCTCAGGTTGAGGCGCTGTTGCAGCTCGGCGAGCAGCTCCAGCACTTGTTTTTGCACCGAGACATCCAGCGCCGAAACGCTTTCATCGGCGATCAGCACTTCCGGGCGCATCGCCAAGGCCCGGGCGATGCCGATGCGCTGGCGCTGGCCGCCGGAGAACTGCCGTGGCTTGCGCTTGAGGGCGTCACGCTTGAGCCCGACCTGTTCCAGCAAATCCCCGGCCTCGGTCCACGCATCCTTGGCCGACAGCCCGCGCAATTGCGCGGCTCGGGCGATGATGTCACCGACCCGATGCCGTGGATTCAGCGAACCGTACGGGTCTTGGAAAATCATCTGGATTCGCCGCCGGTTGGCCGCCAGGGCCGAGCCGCGCAGCGCGAGGAAGTCCGTGTCACCGACCCAGACATGACCGCTGTCGCTGTCCACCAGCCGAATCGCCGCTTTCACCAGCGTGCTCTTGCCCGAGCCAGACTCGCCGACAATCGCCAGGGTCTTGCCCCGTGGCAGTTGCAGTGAGACGTCCTTGAGCGCCGGCACCAAACGGCCGCCGACGTTGTAAGTCTTGGTCAGGTGCTCGATGCGTAACGCCAACTCACCGTCGGCACACGGCGCGTGCAACTCGGGGTGCAGCGCCGGCACGGCGGCGATCAACTTGCGGGTATACGGATGTTTCGGTGCGTTGAGTACTTGATCGCGCTCGCCGATTTCCACCAGTACACCGCCCTCCATCACCGCGATACGGTCGGCGATTTCCGCCACCACGCCAAAGTCGTGGGTGATGAACAGAATGCCGTGCTGACCGCGACCGCGCAGGTCCTGCACCAATTTCAACACTTGGGCCTGAGTGGTCACATCCAGTGCCGTGGTTGGTTCGTCGGCGATCAACAAGTCCGGGTTCATCGCCAACGCCATGGCAATCACCACCCGTTGGCATTGGCCGCCGGAGAGTTGATGGGGAAAGCTGTTGGCGATTCGTGGCGGGTCGGGCAGTTGGGTGGAGTCGAGCAGGGCGAGCACGCGTTCGCGGCGCTCGGCGGCAGGCATGCTCGGGGCGTGAATATCGAAGATTTCTTCGACTTGCTGACCGATACGAATCGCCGGGTTCAGCGCCGCCATCGGCTCCTGGAAAATCATCGCGATGCGGTTGCCGCGCAAGCGGCGCAGGGAATGTTCATCCATGCGGCAGATGTCGTCGCCGAGAAAGTCGATCACCCCTTCGCTGTGGCGTAGGCCCTTGGCGTAGTCGCCCATGATCGCCGCCGAGAGCACCGATTTACCGGAGCCGGACTCGCCGATCACGCAGAGGATTTCGCCTTTGCGCACGTCGAGACTGATGCCTTTGACCGCATGGCTGCGGTCGGCGCCGGCGGGCAATTCGATGGAAAGGTTTTCAACCCTCAGCACCTGTTGCAAGTTCTGTTGTTGACTCATGCTCAACTCCTTGTGCCTTTCTGGGCGTGTTCGTCCAGACCGTCCGCCAACAGGCTCAGGCCCAGCATCAGGGTGGAGATGGCAATGCACGGGAAGATCACCAGGTGCGGGAAGGCGATGGCCATGCTGCGGCCTTCGTTGATCATGCCGCCCCAGTCGGGTGTGGGCGGCGGCAGGCCGAGGCCGAGGAAGCCGAGGGCGCCGATCATGATCGCGGTGTAGCCGATGCGCAGGCAGAAATCGACGATCAGCGGCCCGCCGCAGTTCGGCAGGATCTCCACCAGCATGATCCGCAGCGAGCCTTCGCCCTGGGTGATGGCGCTGAGCACGTAGTCCCGGGAGCGGATATCGATGGTCAGTGCGCGCATGATCCGGAAGATTGCCGGGGCGCTGGTAAAGGTCACCGCAATCAGGATATTCAGCGCCGAGGCACCGAGGGCGATGATGATCACGATGTACAACACCAGCACCGGGAACGACAGCACGGTGTCCGCGACATAGGACAGCAGCGAATCGACCCAGCCATTGAAGTAGCCGGCGCACAAACCCATGGCGATGCCCACGGCGAACGCGGTCAGGGTCGCGAGGATCGACCAGAACAACACGGTGCGGGTGCCCCAGATCAGCCGCGACAGAATGTCCCGGCCGATCATGTCGGTGCCCAACAGAAAGCTCACACCGTTACCATCCGGGGTCATCGGCGTCAGCAGTGGGGTGAAGCTTTCCAGGGGGTCGTGGGGCGCCAGCCAGGGCGCAAAAATCGCCATCAGCACCCAGCCGCCGACCAACAGCAAGCCGAGCAACGCCAAAGGATGTTTGAACGAATTGAGGAAGTTCATTGGCCACCTCCGCCAAGACTGCGCAAGGTGATGCGCGGGTTGAGCCAGGTGTAGGCCAGGTCCGAGAAGATTTTGGTCGCGCCGACCACGATGCCGCTGATCATTGCGCAGGCTTCGATCAGGTACACGTCGTGGTTCAGCGACGCGGTGTAGAGCAACGAACCGAAGCCTTTGTAGGCGAAAAACACCTCGACCACGATCACGTTCGACAGCAGCCACGGGATGTACAACATGATCACCGTGATCGGTGCGATCAGCACGTTGCGCAAGGCATGGCGCAGCACGATCCGTGAGGTCGACGCGCCTTTGAGGCGGGCGGTACGGATGTATGGCGCCTGCATCACCTCGACCATCGAGGCCCGAGTGATGCGTGCCAGATATCCGATGCCGAACAGGCACAGCACCATCAGCGGCAGGGCCAGTTCCACGGCGTTGAAGCCGTCGCTCATGCTGCTCACGCCCGGCAGCCAGTTGAGCCAAAAGACGAAGATCGCCGAGACGAACACCGCACTGGCGAAGTCCGGAATCGAGGTGGTGACGATCGACAGGAATGACACCAGCCGATCCACCGCCGAACTCTGGCGAATGCCCGCCAGAATCCCGAGGGTCAACGCCACCGGCACCATCACCGCCAACGCCAGCCCGGCGAGGATCAGGGTTTGCCCGAGGTTGGGCAGCAACAGGTCGATCACCGGCTCACGAAAGTGCACCGAAGTGCCCCAGTCGCCACTGAGAAAATCCTTCAGCCACACCAGGTAGCGCCAGACGAAGGGTTGGTTGTAACCATGTTCCACCAGCCACGCGGCGCGCTGGTCGGCGGCGGAGTAGGGGCCGAGGACGTTGATCGCAACGTCTTCGATATTCAGTTCCAAGGCCAGGAACACGATCACTGACACCGACAACAAGGTTGCCGCCAGCGCCAATAACTTGCGCAATAGAAATTCAGCCATGCTCGCACGCTCCGGCTAATCAAGGGATGGCGGCCCGCCGCACCGAGGTGGGCGGGCTCATTCTTTTGGCGTTTGAATCAGGTGCTCAGCCAGACTTCATCCATTGGGTAGAAGTCCGACGGGTGAACCTGGAATCCCTGGACTTTCTTGCTGGCGGCGGTGAATTTGTCGCCCCAGAACGGCTGCACCATGACGCAGGCGTCCTGCAGGATTTGCTCGACGTTTTGCATGGCGGCAGCGCGTTGTTTTGGGTCGATTATGCCCATGGCCTTGTCCAGCGCCGCGTCGAAGGCCGGGTCGCTGTAGTGGCTTTCGTTCCAGGCTGCACCGCTGCGATAGGCCAGTTCCAGGGACATCACGCCCAATGGGCGATGCGCCCAGTAGGTGAGGCTGAACGCGGCTTTGTCCCAGATCGGCCAATACTGAGTGGCGGGGATCACTTTGAGGTTGATGCGGATGCCGGCCTCGGCGCAGTTCTGTTGCAGGATCTGCGCGCAATCCTGTTCATAACGACCCTGGGTGTTGCCGACGATCAGGTCGATGTCGATGCCGTTCGGATGGCCCGCTTCAGCGAGGAGTTTCTTCGCACCCGCCACATCCCGCGCACGCTTGGGCAGCGGGAAATATTCCGGGTGCGACGTGGCGACGTGATGGTCTTCGCCCAGGGTGCCCATGCCGCGATAGGCGATCTTGAGCATTTGCGCGTTATCGGCGCAGAGCACCACCGCTCTGCGGATTCGCACATCGTCGAACGGCTTCTGGTCGCAGGCCATGCGCATGACCACGGTTTGCGCCGATTTGCAGGTCAGCAATTGCGCGCCCGGCAAGCGTTTGGCCAGGTCCAGCTCGGCCACGGTCACCCGGTAGAGCACGTCCACTTGCCCGGCCTGTAACGCCGCGAGATGCGTGGAGATGTCGGTGCCCATGTCGACGTAACGCAACTCGTCGAGGTTGGCCGGTTTGCGCCAGTAATCGGCACGCTTGGCGAAGGTTGCCTGCTTGTTGACCGCAAACGACACCAGTTTGAACGGCCCGGTGCCCAGCGGGTTTTTCGCCCAGTCGTCACCGGCCTTGAAGCTGCGGTGAACGATGGCGCAGGTGAAGGCGTTGAGCATTTCCGGGATCGCCAGCATCGGCCGCTTGAGCACCAGGCGGAACTGGAAGTCGCCGAGTTTTTCCAAGGCGCTGATGTCCTGGAACGCGGTGCGGTTGACCGACTTGGAGTCGGCGGCAATCCAGCGCTCGATGTTGTGCTGCACGTCCTCGACGTTGAAGGTGTCGCCGTTGCTCCACTTCACGTCCTGGCGCAGGTTGAAGGTCCAGGTCTTGAGGTCTTCGGACGGGCTCCAGCTCTCGGCCAGGTACGGGTGAGTGATGTTGTCGGCGTCGACCCAGGTCAAGTATTCCAGGGAATTGCGCAGCAGGTTCGAGGCTTCGATCCAGGTGATCAGCATCGGGTCCTGGATTTCCTGGATGGCGCAGGCAAACCGCAGCGTACCGCCCTGGCGCGGTGGCACGGCCTCGGCGGCGCGGGCCGAATTGCCCAGCAGGGCGGAACCGAGGAAGGTGCTGGCGCTGGCGGCAGTGATGCCCAGCAGCGCGGCGGTGCGCAGGAACTGGCGGCGATTGATCTCGCCACTTTTGACTTGGGTGCACAGGTCGTTTACCGCTGGATGCGGCAGGGCGCCGTCCAGTGTCATTAACTCTTTCATATGCCTCTCCGATACTTTGCAAAGATGCGTTTTTCGACTGGCCGCAGAGGGGGCGAGCGGCGGACGCGGTCGGTTTTCGATGAACCGAAACTGTCAGTGGCAGGCGCCGCGAAGGCACAGGCATGACAGGCGTGAAGCCGGCAGAAGAACAAGGCGCAACGAAATCAGGAGGTCGGAAATGGGGTAGGACATAGGGCTGCTCTCATGTTGTTTTTATTAGAGATGCCCGCAGTTTTGTCATCTGGGCAAAGATCGACAAACGATAAATTCAGCGGTGAAACGTTCGATAAATGCATGTTACTGACCGTAAGGAAGGCTGCCGCTTGAGCTAAACAGGCCGGACTGATGAAGGCGCGGGGGCGTTGAGGCTGCAAACGCCCCTTGTTCCGAACCGGAACAAGGGGAAAAACGGACGACGTCGAAGGAGATGACGGCGCCGTCCGGGCAACTCATCGCGGCATCAGGCGCGGATCGAACGGGTAGTCGGAGAGCAATTCGATACCGTTTTCGTGGATGTAGATCTGCTCTTCGAGCTTCACCCCTTCGCCACCTTCGTCGTGGCCGATGTAGCTTTCCACGCAGATGGTCATGCCGGCCTCGAACACGCCGTCGTAGCCCAGTGAATCGATGTCCTCGCGGTGCACCACGTAAGGGTATTCACCGGTCATGCCAACGCCATGCACCAGGGCGAAGTAACGGTTGGCCTTGTAGTTGTCCGGGATCTTCCATGCCCGCTCGGCGTATTCCTTGAAGCTGCGCCCGGCCTTGAGCATTTCCATGTTGGTCTGCACTTGCTCGTAGGCCAGCTTGTACAGTTCCTGTTGCTTGGCGGTCGCGGCTTGCTCGCCGCAGAGGAAGGTCCGCGAGAAGTCGGCGTAGTAGCCGAAACGCCCGACCACGTCGGTGTCCAGCGCCACCAGGTCACCGGCCTCGATCGGCCGGGTGCTGCATTCCTGGAACCACGGATTGGTGCGTGGGCCGGACGACAGCAAGCGGGTTTCCACGTAGTCGCCGTCGGTGGCGATCACGTGCTGGTGCAGGTGCGACCACAGTTCGTTTTCGCTGATGCCCGGCACGAGTTTGCTTTCCATCAAGCGCACCCCGACCTCGGTGGCGCGCAGGCTGGCGCGGATCATCTTCAGCTCGTTCGGCACTTTGATGCAGCGCGCCCGTTCCAGTGGTTCCTGGGCGTCGAAAATCTGATAGCCGAGTTTTTGCAGTTCGAACGCAGCGGCCGAGGTCGCGCTTTCGATGGCGATGCGCTTGTTGCCACCGCCGCATTTGCGCACCAGTTCATCGATTTCGGCAGCCCATTCGGCGGTGACGTTGGTCAGGAAGCTGTCGCAGAAGTAATAGGAGATGGCTTTGGCCGGACGCACTTCATCGACGGTGTTGAGCTTTTCCGCCAGGTGCAGGCAGCCGCCGAATTCGAAGATCACCACCGGGCCTTCCGCCGGGATAAAGGCATAGCGCGCCGGGTTGCGCGCCGAGTACACCTGCATGTTGCGCGAACCGGTGGCGTAGCGCATGTGGGTCGGGTCGAACAGCACGCAAGCGGCGTAGTCGCGTTTTTTCAGTTCGTTGCGCACCCGTTGCAAGCGGTCGAGCTGGATTTGCTGGATTTCGTCGTAGGTCGGTTCGCAGTCGGCGGGGTTGCGGTTGGGGCCGGACAGACTCATGGGGTGTTCCTCGCAGGGCAAATACGGTTGGTTTTTTCTAAGAATTTTTGGGTGAATCAGTCGAGCAACTGGTCGCTGCGTACCAGGTTGCGTTCGGCTTGCAGATGGGCTTCGGACAGGCGTCCGTAAAGCTGTTTGGTGCGCTGGGCACGGCCGATGATTCCGGGTTTTTCGGAGTAGGCGAAGATGGCGGTGTTGCGCTCGGTGGCACCTTCGACGCGGGTCACCCGGTGTACCGAAAAGCGGCCCTTGAAGATCTGCAGGTCGCCGGGGTTGAGTTCCAGTTCCTGCACGCGGCTACGGTCGTCGCCGCGCACGACTTTGCCCACCGCACCGAGGTTTTCCTGGGTGCGGGTGCGGATCATCGGCGCGTACTCGAACAGACCGCCGGCCTCAGGTTTCTGGGTCATCATGCTGACGATGAATTCGTTGGTATCGAAGTGCCAGGGTTGCTCAGTGCCTTCGGGCATGACATTGATCACCAGGCCGGCGAACGGGTCGGCGTATTCGAAAATCTCCGGTTCGTTGAGGCAGGCGCCGATAAAGCGCTTCATCATCGGCGAGACGTACAGCCGATGAATGATCGCGTCCGGGGCGATCATGTCCCGGGTGACGAAGCCGCTGGTGCGCTCCATGAATGTGCTGCGAGGGTCATCCTGGGGCAGGGTGGGGTCGTCTTCGGTGAAATAGGCGTTGACCTTGCGCACCGAATAAAACGTCTTGCCCGACAGCGCCTGGCCTTCTGCGCGGGCCTGTTCCAGCGCCTCGGGCCGCAGGAAATTCTTCAGGAGGCAGCAACCGTCCTCGGCCAGTTCGGCGCGGGCGTGTTCGATCAGTGCCTGCAATTGGACATGGCCCGAATCATGTATGGGGTACAACTCGGTATTAATGATGTCGCTGATATCGCCCACGTCGGCGTCGGCAAGTTGAAGGCTCATGCAAGTCTCCTGGAACTATCAATTAACAGTGTTTGGCGTTGAATCGATAGTTGCTTAAAGAGGTGCGAAGTGGAAATTACAAGTTGTGATCGAATCCATCGGCAGGGGCGATAGTTATGTCGGGCGAACTGGATGGGACCTTACTTAAAGTCTTTGTCGCCATTATCGAGTGCCACGGGTTTTCCGCGGCCGCCGAGCGCCTGCATAAAACCCAGTCGACCATCAGTCAGAGTTTGCAGCGTCTGGAGGAGATCGTCGGCACGCCATTGGTACAGCGCACCAGTCGCTCGGTGAGCCTCACGCCCGGTGGCGAGACCTTTCTGATTTACGCCCGGCAGATACTCAAGCTGCACGTTGATGCGATCAACGCCGTGCAGCTGCCCGACGAGCAAGTGTGCATTCACGTGGGCATGCCCGAGGACTACGCCCAGTTCTGCCTGGCCGGGGTATTGCGGGAATTTCAGGCGCAGTTTCCCCGGGTGCGGCCGGACATTTGTTGCGAGATGTCGACCGCGCTGGTCAGTCGCTTGCAGCGCGGCGAACTGGATCTGGTGCTGGGTGTGCAGCACGCCAATCTGCAACCGGGTGAATACCTGTGCGACGAGCCGCTGGTGTGGGTAGCGGCTGAAGGGTGGCGCGCCGGCAAGGACGAATCGGTGCCGTTGGCGGTGTATGCCGAGGGCTGCGCCTTCCGCGCTAACGCCGTGCGGGCGCTGGCCGAGGCCGGGCGGCCGTGGCATGTGGTTTACACCAGCCAGAGTCCGCGCGGCATCGGGATTGCCATTGAACAGGGGCAGTCGGTGGGCGTCACCGCGCGACGCTTGGTGCCGCCGGGTTGGCAGGTGCTCGATGAGACCCAGGGCTTTCCACCGATCGACCCGGCGCGGTTGATGGTCTGGCGTTCGACTCAGTCTCAGGCGTTGGCGGTTGAGGCTTTAGTGGACATTCTCTGCCGCGAGTTGGGCCGTTCAGACCTGTTGGCCCAACGCGGGTTCGCGGCGCTGACGACGGGCCATCAGCCCCAGCAATAACAGGCTGGCCGCCACCCAGCAGGCAATCCAGCCATGCACCAGGGCAAACTGCCCGGTGGCTTGCAGCAGCCAGCCGCAGAGCCAATTGGCGGTGGCGCTGCCCAGGCCGTAACCGACCATGCTCAGGCTCACCACTTGCAGGCTGTGCACCGGGCTCAACCGCGCGCTGAGGTAGGCGGCCATCAAGCCCCAGACCGGGAAGTAAAACAGCGCGAACAGCCCGGCCGCCAGCCAGGTCAGGCCCAGGCTCGGCTGCCAGAGCAGGGCCAGCATCGCCAGGCCGAAAGCGCCGATGCTCAACGCCATCACCCGCAGCGCCCCCCAGCGGTCTGCCAATGAACCCAGCAGCAAACCACCGACAACGCCGCCGATACCGATCAGCGTCCACAGCGACCCGGTGATTTGCGCGTTGGCCCCCAGCCGTTCGCTGGCAAACGCCGAGAGGAAGTTCAGGAACGGTCCGCTGATTGCGCCGATAAACGCGCTGAGCAGCAGAATGTGCAGCGCCACCGGGTGTTCCAGGCACAGGTGCAGCCATTGCTTGAGGACCCGGCGCAGCGACGGCGCGTTGCTGGACTTGTGGCGTTGTTCCACTGCGAGCGGGGCCAGGGCCCAGAAGGTCAGCAGGGTGACGATCAGCGTCAAACCGGCGCAGATCAACCAGAAGTGCCTCAGGGAGATGCCGTGCAATAAAGCGATCAGCACGCCATTGAGGCAAATCGCAAACGCCGCCCCCGAAGATGCCAGCCCCAGCACGCGGCTGCGGTGGGAGGCGGGGATCACCTCGCTGGCCAACGCCGCGATGGCGTTCCAGTTCGACACCGCACAGGCCGAGACCAGCGCCAGACACAGCGCAAACGGCAGCACCCCCAGCGTGGCGACTGCCAAGGCCAACAGCAACGGGCTCAAGGCCATCGTCAGGCGCACCATGTTGCGCGGGCTGATCCACGCCGCCGCGATACCGCTGACAATCGACGCGCCCATATAGAAAAGCTGCAACAGCGCCGCGATGAACGCGGCCTGGCTGTAGCTCAGTTCGAACACCTGACGAATCTCGGGTAATAACGCCGAATACAGGAAAATGCTGAAACCGTGGGTGGTGGCGTTACAGGCCGTGAAGATAAGCGCCAATATGCCAATACTTCTAGCGGGTGACTTAATAGTGGTTGGCATGTATTCGGCTCGGATTAATGGCAACAGGAGGGGGCGAAGTTGCAGAGTTCGCCCTATATAAGTGCGGTGGCGTATGGCGGTGTTTAATTAAAGTCAGACTAGCGTTTATATAAAGAAAACGGCCAGTGCTTAATAGTCATGAGTGTGCGGCGAAATACTCATGCTATTTATACGCGAGCGACAGCTTCCAGATCAAAAACGACTCTCTTTGATACAGCGGTGATCAAATGTGGGAGCGGGCTTGCTCGCGAAAGCGGTGTATCAGACAAATCAATGTCACCTGACACACCGCCTTCGCGAGCAAGCCCGCTCCCACCCAAAGCCGCTCATCATCAGATTGAAATCGTCCTGCACAACACAAAAATGCATGTTACTCAGGAAATTTCCCACAAGCCGTGGGATGCTTGGCGCTCGTCAGCCCTTGCGCGAGTCCTCTTCATGAAACGCAAAATGCCCGCGCTCAATGCGCTGAAAGCCTTCGAAGTGGCCGGCAGCACCGGCAGCTTTACCCGGGCGGCGGAGTTGCTCAATGTCACCCAGAGTGCAGTCAGCCGGCAGGTGCGCCAGCTCGAAGAACAGCTGGGCGAGAACCTGCTGGAGCGCCGGCATCATCACCTGGAACTGACCAGCGCCGGCCGGGTATTGCTGCGGGCGCTGCACCAGTCCTTCGACAAGATCGAGCTGACGGTGCGCAGCATCCAGCAGAAATCCCACGCCAATCGCCTGCACATCAACGCGCCGCCAACCTTCACCAGCCGCTGGTTGATGCCACGCCTGGGACGGCTGCGGGAGAAGCACCCGGAACTGGAATTGAGCATTACCACCCGTCTGCAGGACAGCCTCGCCGAAACCAGCACCCTGGACTGCGCGATCCGTTTCGGCGATGGCGAATGGGATGGGCTCGACAGCTCGCTGCTGATCCAGGAACGGCACATTGCGGTGTGCGCGCCGTCCCTGTATGCGCGGGAGTGGAGCGAGGGCGGCATCGACCTCAATCGCCTGACGCTGCTGCATGTACTGGCCCGGGAGGACCAGCGCTACCTGACCTGGAAACACTGGCTGGACGCCGCGCGAATCACCGGTGTCGACACCCAGGGCGGTTATGAATTCGACCTGCTGGACCTGGCCATCCGCGCGGCTATCGACGGCCTGGGCATCACCATTGCCGACTGGCACATGGTCGCTTCGGAACTGGCCACCGGGCAACTGACCCAGGTGCTGAACGTGCATGTGGAAGGGCATCAATCCTACTGGCTGGTGACCCGGCCCGAGCAGACGCTGATGCCGCAATTGCAGGTGTTTAGTCAGTGGTTACAGGAAGAGATCTGGTTGGCGCAACGGCAGTTGGAGCCTTCTACGGCGGCGTCTTCCGGGAGTTGAGTTTGTCTTCAGAGCCACCCCTCACCCCAGAGGGGAGAGGGGAAAGGGAGCAGATCTTCATGCCTTTCAAACTTGAGTTCGGCGCGATATTTCAGGTCGATGTCACTTGTCCAAACAACTCGGTCGGCTCCCTCTCCCCTCTGGGGAGAGGGCTGGGGTGAGGGGGCGATCCCACTAACCTGCATTTTTCGAATGTTCCCCCGCTCAATAAATCGTTTGTTCAACGCCGGTCCAATGACAAGACTGCATTCACTGGATAAAAACAACGATGGGCGATGCACATGCGAACCGAGCGAAATTTTGTTAACGGTCACTTCATTGAACCTGCCAGCGAAGCGCTGATCGCAGTCTACAACCCGGCGACCGAAGCGCTGGTGGGTCATGTTTCAGCGGCGACCGCCGATGAAGCCACTGCAGCCGTCGAAGCCGCCGCGGGCGCCCAGAAAGTCTGGGGCAAACTCACCAGCATCGAACGCGCCGAACACCTGCGTTCCTTCGCCGACGCCCTCGATACCTGCGCTGAAAGCATCGGCGCAGCCCTGGCAGCTGAATCCGGCAAGAGCGTTGCCGATGCCAGCAACGAAGCCCGTTATGCCGCGCAGATCACCCGTTACCACGCCGAGTGGGCGCGCCGTATCGAAGGCGAGATCATTCCCAGCGACACCCTGAACGAAAACCTCTTTCTGCACCGCGAGCCGATTGGCGTCGTTGCCTGCCTTATTCCGTTCAACTATCCGGTCTATACGTTGCTGCGCAAAATCGCCCCGGCGTTGATTGCCGGCAACACGGTGGTGGTGCGTCCGAGCAACAACACCCCGACCTCGGCGTTCGAGATCGCCAAGGCTGTGCAGCAATCCGGTTTGCCCGCCGGCGTGGTCAATATCCTGACCATGGATCACGCCACGGCCGCCACCGTTTGCACCCATAAGGCTGTTGGTTTGATCACCCTGACCGGCAGCGTCAACGCCGGGCGCATCGTGCTTGATTACTGCAAGGCCAACATCGCCAAGCCGTCACTTGAGTTGGGCGGTAAAACCCCGGCGATCATCGAAGCCGACGCCGATCTTGAAGCCGCCGCTACCGCGATCGTAGCCTCCAAGACCACCCACTGCGGCCAGTTGTGCACGGCGGTCGAGCGGGTCTACGTGCAGGAAAGCGTCTATGAACAGTTCCTCGCGCTGCTGAAAGCCAAAATCAGCGCCGTGAAGTTCGGTGACCGTGCCACCGACGCCAATCTGATGGGGCCGTTGGTCAACGCCAGTTCGCAACAGAGCATCCACGCCATGGTCGAGCGCGCCATTGCCGACGGCGCTGTACTGGAAACCGGTGGTTTTATCCCGCAGGGCAAAGGCCATTTCTACCCGCCAACGCTGCTTAGCGGCTGCCGTCAGGACATGGAAATCATCCAGGAAGAAATCTTTGGCCCGGTGCTGCCGGTGCTCAAGTACCGCGACATCGACGAAGCGCTGGCCATGGCCAACGATCACCAGTTCGGCCTGTCTTCGGTGCTGTACACCGAGAACTACCGCACCACGATGAAAGTCGCCAACGCCATCGAGGCCGGCGAGTTGTACGTCAATCGCACCCCGGCAGATCCGTACCAGGGCTTCCACGCCGGCTGGAAACGCTCGGGCCTTGGCGGCGATGACGGCAAGCACGGCATGCTCGAATTCACCCAGACCCGGCTGGTCGTCATGAAGTATTGATCCACCTGCAACACGCCTCGCGCATCACCTATAAAAACAATTATCAGGGGCCCCCGGACCACCGGGCTGCCCGAGGTCACCTAGATGTCCAAGCCTGCAACCACTGCTGCCGCTGTTCAGGGTTCGAACGCGGGTACAAAAAGCCACAGTGACAAGGGAAGTCGCTATTTCCAACTGATGCTATTGGTGCTGGCCGCCGGTGCGATCTATCCGATCCTGTACCTGCGCCAGGTCTACCAGACCACCATGCTCGAAGTGTTCCAGATCAACCACAGCGAGCTGGGTTATCTGTACTCGATGCTCGGGACGATTTTCCTCCTCAGTTACTTGCCGAGCGGTTGGCTGGCGGATCGCATTGCCCCACGCTTTCTGATCTTCTTCTCGCTGGTCGCCACCGGAGCGTTAGGCCTGTGGTACTCCACCGCGCCGTCGATGACCGGTCTGATGATCATCTTCGGTTGCTGGGGCCTGACCACCGGCCTGACGTTCTGGGCCTCGGTGCTCAAACGCGTGAAGATGATTGCTCATCACACTGAACAAGGTCGGTTCTTCGGCATTCTCGATGGCGGTCGCGGCCTGGTCGAAGCCTTGCTGGCGACTGTCGCTTTGGGGCTGTTTGCCTTTGCCACCGAAACCCGTGGCGAGTCGGCCGCCGAAGGTTTCAAACACGTGGTTTACCTCTATGCCTTCACCTGTATCGCCATCGGCTGTGTGCTGGTGTTGATCAAGGACCCGAAGTCCATGGAAGACACGGCGCCGGTGGAGAAGGGCAAGTTCAACCTGCTCAGCGATCTGACGACCTTGGTGAAAATCCCTGAATTGTGGTTGGTGACGGCCATCGTGTTCTGCGGTTATCACATCTTCTGGGCCACCTACAGCTTCTCCGATTACCTGCAAGGCGGCGGCATGACCGCGGTCATGGCCGGCACCATCACCACCATCAAATTGTGGATGCGGCCGATCGGCGGTATCGGCGGTGGCTGGCTGGGTGACAAGTTCTCCAACATCTCGGTGCTGATCGTGGCGCTGTTCCTCGCGACGTTGGCGATGGTCGGCCTGATCGTGTTCCCGGCGCTCAACAGCATGGGCCTGCTGATCGGCACGGTGATTTTCATCGGTTTGATGACCTACGCCATTCGCGGTTTGTACTGGGCGATCCTCGACACCTGCAACATCCCGCTGCGCATCACCGGCCTGGCTATCGGCATCGTCTCGGTCGTCGGGTACCTGCCGGATGCCTTCATTCCCTTGATCAACGGCTACCTCACCGAGCATTTCCCGGGTGCCTTTGGTTACAAGCTGTATTTCGGCTACATCGCTTGCGTTGGCCTGCTCGGGACCCTGGCAGCCCTGACCCTGCGCGCTCGAATCAATCGTAAAACTTTGAACAAAACAGGTGCCTGAGATGAAAATCGTCGCCCTTGAAACCCATATCGTTGCCGTACCGCCACCGCACATCGGTGGCATGTACTGGCTGTTCGTCAAGCTCAAGACCGATTGCGGTATTGAAGGCGTGGGCGAAATCTACGCCGCGACCTTCGGCCCCAAAGCCATGCTGCCGATCATCGAAGACGTGTTCGAACGCTACTTGCTCAACCACGACCCGCACCACATTGAGCGCTTCTTCCGTCAGGCCTATTCGAGCGGTTTCACCCAGCGTCCGGACCTGACCATGATGGGCGTGGTCAGCGGCCTGGAGATGGCCTGCTGGGACATCATCGGCAAAGCGGCGAACAAGCCGGTGTATGAACTGCTGGGCGGCAAGGTCAACGAACGCCTGCGTTCCTACACCTACCTGTACCCGGTCAACAGCAAGGGCGAGTACGACTACGACGACCCGGACCTGGCCGCTGAATGCGCCATCGAGAACATGAACAAAGGCTTCACCGCCGTGAAGTTCGACCCGGCCGGACCGTACACCGCGTACTCCGGGCACCAGATCTCGCTGGAAGTGCTGGAACGCTGCGAAACCTTCTGCCGCAAGATCCGCGAAGCGGTGGGCGACAAGTGCGACCTGCTGTTCGGCACCCACGGGCAAATGGTGCCGTCCTCGGCGATCCGCCTGGCCAAGCGCCTGGAGAAATACGATCCGCTGTGGTTCGAAGAACCGGTGCCGCCGGGCCAGGAAGAGGCCATGGCGCAAGTCGCGGCCAAAACCAGCATCCCGATTGCCACCGGCGAACGGCTGACCACCAAGTACGAATTCTTCAAACTGTTGCAGGCGGGTGGCGCGTCGATTTTGCAGATGAACGTGGCCCGCTGCGGCGGTCTGCTGGAAGCAAAAAAGATCGCGAGCATGGCCGAAGCTTATTACGCGCAGATCGCGCCACACCTGTACAACGGGCCGATTGGCGCCGCGGCGAGTTTCCAGTTGGCCACCTGCACGCCGAACTTCCTGATTCAGGAAAGCATCATGACCTGGGGCGGGTTCCATGCCGAAGTCCTGACCAAACCGCTGCAATGGGAGGACGGTTACATCATCCCGTCCACCGAGCCGGGCCTGGGCGTGGAGCTGAACATGGACGTGGTGCGCAAGCATTCGCCGTACACCGGCGAGCGTTTGCACCTGCAAATGGCGCCGACACCGGCTGATGTCAAAGACACATCGCCAGCTCGAGGCTGACGGGATTTGCCGCCCATGACGGGCGGTTTTTTGTAAAACGACTTACGCGGTAACCGTGCATGACTTACGACTACATCATCGCTGGCGCAGGCGCCGCAGGCTGCATCCTTGCCAATCGGCTCTCGGCGTCCGGGAAACACTCGGTGTTACTGCTGGAAGCGGGCGGCAAGGACAGTTCCCTGTGGTTCAGGATCCCGGTCGGCTTCGCCAAAATGTATTACAACCCGACCTTCAACTGGATGTACTACAGCCAGCCGCAAAAACAGCTGAACAACCGCGAAATCTATGCCCCGCGGGGCAAGGTACAGGGTGGTTCGGGCTCGATCAACGCGATGATCTACGTCCGTGGCCAGGCCCATGACTTCGACGACTGGGCGGCTAACGGCAATGAAGGTTGGGGCTTCAAGGACGTGCTGCCGTACTTCCGCAAACTGGAAAACCATCCGCTGGGCGACAGCGAGTACCACGGCGGCAGCGGCCCGATCAGCATCACGCCGATGAAGGGCCAGACCCATCCGATTTGCGATGTGTTCCTAAAGGGCTGCGATGAACTGGGTTATCCCCACAGCGATGACTTCAACGGCCCGAAATTTGAAGGTTCGGGCATCTACGACGTCAACACCCGCAACGGTCAGCGTTGCTCCAGCAGTTTTGCACATCTGCATCCGGCATTGAGCCGGCCGAACCTGACGGTCGAGCATTACGCGCTGGTGGATCGGGTGTTGTTTGATAACGGCCGTGCGACCGGGATTTCCATCACCCAGCACGGCGTGGTGCGGACATTTACCGCCAACAAGGAAGTCATTCTTTGCGCCGGTGCCGTGGACACGCCGAAGATCCTGCAATTGTCCGGTGTCGCGGATCAGGCGCTGCTGGCCAAACACAACATCCCGTTGGTCAAACACCTGCCGGCGGTGGGGCAGAACCTGCAAGACCACCTGTGCGCCAGTTACTACTACAAGGCCAACATCCCGACGCTCAACGATCAACTGAGCTCGCTGTTTGGTCAGTTCAAACTGGGTTTGAAGTACCTGTTCACCCGCAAGGGCGCACTGGCGATGAGTGTCAATCAAGCCGGCGGATTCTTCCGTGGCAACGAGCTACAGGCCAACCCGAACCTGCAGTTGTACTTCAACCCGTTGTCGTACCAGATTCCAAAAAACAATAAGGCTAGCCTCAAGCCGGAACCGTATTCAGGCTTCCTGTTGTGCTTCAACCCGTGCCGGCCGACCAGTCGCGGGCACATTGAGATCGCCTCGAAAAATCCGCGGGACGCAGCGCTGATCGACCCCAATTACCTGAGCACGCAAAAGGACATCGACGAGGTGATCCAGGGCAGCCGCTTGATGCGCAGAATCATGCAGGCGCCGGCACTCAAAGGCATTACCGTCGAAGAAGTGCTGCCGGGGCCGGCCATCGAAAGTGACGAACAGATGCTGCAGTATTTTCGCGAAAACAGCGGTTCGATCTATCACCTGTGCGGTTCCTGCGCGATGGGCGCGGACGAACAGAAGTCGGTGGTCGACAAGCGCCTTAAGGTCCATGGTTTAGACGGTTTGCGCATCGTCGATGCATCGATTTTCCCTAACGTGACCTCTGGCAACACTCACGCCGCCGTGCTGATGGTGGCGGAGAAGGGCGCCGATCTGATTTTGCAGGACGCCTGATTTCGTCGCCCGGTTGTATCAAAAATGAATTTCCGCCGAGCCCGCTGCTCATACCTGATAGGCAGCGGATTTAAGCGCGCGAAATCATTTTGGCAATCAGGGAGTGGCACAGTCATGAGACCAGTATCGACGGCGGGCGATCATCTCCTTGGCGGGTTGATTCTTGTGGTTGAGGACGACCCGCTGATCCTGGAGTTTCTCTGCGAAATTCTTCAGGAGGAAGGCTTTGTGGTTGAACCGCAGACCAGCGCGGATGCCGCGTCGAAGTATCTGGAGCAACACTCCGAAGGCGTCCGTCTATTGCTCACGGACATCACCATGCCGGGCAAACTCAATGGCGCGGACCTGGCCAATCTGTTTGGCGACCGCTGGCCCGACAAACCGATCATGATCATGTCCGGTTACGAAACACCGGAAAGCGCCGGGGTCAGGCATTCGGTGTCGTTCATCAAGAAACCATGGGCACTCGGGCAGTTGCTGGACTGTGTGGAAGGTGCCTTGAAGTCGAAACGTACCCTTTAGAACCTGCGGCACATCAGACCACTACAACCTGTCACGATGCGCCTTGTGGCGGGCCTATACTTCAAGAGTCGGCTCACTCGGTGCGACCTGCAATCGTGTTTGATGTATGGGGTGACGCGTCGAGTGATCGTTCACGCAGGCCACGGCCTGCCTTCGTCGTAGGGAGGATAAGATCATGGCGCGTAAATACATCGACTGCCGCGAGTTTCCAAGCGATGCCAAATGCTCGGTCGCATTGTCCGCAGACTCTGAAAACGAACTGCTAGAGGCCGCCGCACAGCATGCGGTCAGTGTTCACAAGCACACCGACTCACCGGAACTGCGTGCTCAACTGAAGACGATGTTTCACGACGGCACCCCGCCTGTTGAAGCACCGCGTCCCGCTTAGCAAGGAAATCCTCTGCAGGAGCTGCCGAAGGCTCGGGCCGCGTTCGGCAGCTCCTCGCAAATGCTACATTGTTCGGCGAACCCGCCTGGCACTTGCGAGAGGTAGCTCCCCCTTGTCTGCTCAAGAATCTGTCTTCAATACCCCGTACCGCGCTTTTCTGTTTGATATGGACGGCACCGTCCTCAATTCCATCGCCGCTGCCGAGCGGATCTGGGCGGCCTGGGCCTTGCGCCACGGCGTCGATGTCGACTCCTTCCTGCCCACCATCCATGGCGTTCGCGCCATCGACACCATCAATCGTCTGGCGTTGCCCGGGGTGGATGCCGAGGCTGAAGCGGCGTTCATCACCGAGGCGGAAATCGAGGATGTCGAGGGGATCATCGAGGTGCCTGGCGCAGCGAACTTCCTGAAGTCGCTGCCCGCCAACCAGTGGGCCATCGTCACCTCGGCGCCGAAGGCATTGGCGCTGCGGCGGATGGCGGCGGCGGGTATTCCGCAGCCTTTGGTGATGGTCACTGCCGAAGACGTCAGCGCCGGCAAACCCGATCCCGCAGGCTATCGACTGGCGGCCAAGCGCTTGGGCGTTGAACCGGCCGATTGCCTGATTTTCGAAGACGCCACCGTGGGTATTCTCGCGGCCGAGGCGGCGGGCGCGGGCCTGATCGTGGTGACCGCGACCCACGACCATCCGCTCCAGACTCCGCACGCCACATTGGCCAACTACAACTCGGTCGAGGTCCGCACAGACGCCGACGGTCTCATCCGCCTAAAGAAAATCTAATGTGGGAGCGAGCCTGCTCGCGATGGCGTCAGCACATGCAGTATTGATGTGACAGAAAGATCGCTATCGCGAGCAAGCTCGCTCCCACATTGGTCCTGTGGATGGCTAATAAACCCCGGGAATCAACCGCCAACTGCGGGCGCAATAAGCCTCGTATTCGCTGCCGAACTGCGCCCTTAACAACCCTTCTTCGGAGTGAATGCGGGCGATCAGCGGGATCAGCGTCACCGCGGCCAGCAACAGGCCAACGCCGGAGCGGAAGACCAGTGCCCAGCCCACTGCAGTGATCATCAGCCCCAGATAACTGGGGTTGCGCAAGGAGCGATAAATCCCGTCGGTGACCAGCGTGTGCCCCGGCTGAATCGCCACCAGTCCACTGAAACGCTTGCCCAGCACAAACACCGGCCACAGCCGCAGCGTGCCGCCGATGATGAACAGCAACGCCCCGAGCCAGCGCACACCTTCGCCACCAAAGGTCCAGAAATCGATCCGGTCGGTGTAGGCCGGCAGGTACCCGCTCAATAAACCGATCACCCCGAACGCCGGCAGCACCCAACGATTGGCCCGGTCTTCACGTTCGCCGGAACTCAGGTTGACCTCAGTGAACAAGGACGCGATGGCCATCACCAAAGTGGCAAACACAATGACCACCAGCGGTGCATGAGAGAAAAACGCCGAGAATCCGCCAAGCCCCCATACCGCGAGCCCAAGGTAGGCGAGGGTGGAAACAACGGCGAAAAACGCCAGTTTGGCCGAGATTTTCATCTACACCTCCACAAACGGACCTGACACCGTTCATTGTAGGAGCTGCCGCAGGCTGCGATCTTTTGATCTTGAGCGGTATTGAGGACAGCCAAGATCAAAAGATCGTCCGAACGCGGCCCGAACCTGCGGCAGCTCCTACGTGGCGGTGTCGGCCCTGGCATTACGCCGAATCACCTGCGGCGGCTGCCCGAACGCCCGCAGGAAGGCTTCGCGCATGCGGCGGCAGTCGCTGAAGCCGGACTCTTCAGCGATCTGATCGAGGGTCAGTCGCCCGCGTTCCAGCATCTGCCGCGCCGTTTCCAGGCGCAGGTTCTCGATGGCTTTGGCCGGTGATTGACCGGTTTCCGCGCGGAAGGCCCGGCTGAATTGCCGGGGGCTGAGGCGCGCGACATCCGCCAGCTGCTCCACCGACAACGTCTCGGTGAGGTGTTCTCGCGCATAGCCAAGGACGGTTTGAATGCGGTCGGATTTCGCTTCCAGCTCCAGCAGCGCCGAGTGCTGCGACTGGCCGCCCGCGCGGCGGTGGTACATCACCAGTTTCTGCGCCACGGAACGGGCCAGTGCGGCGCCGTGATCCTTTTCCACCATGGCCAGCGCCAGGTCGATGCCAGCGGTCATCCCGGCGGAGGTCCAGATCGAACCGTCGACGACGTAGATGCGGTCTTCTTCAACCTTGATCGACGGAAACCGCGCTTGCAGCTCCCGTGCATAAGCCCAGTGGGTCGTGGCCCGCCGTCCGTCGAGCAAACCGGCCTGGGCCAGGACGAACGCCCCGGAGCAGATCGACGCCGTGCGTCGTGCGGTTTTAACGTTTGCGCGCAGGTAGTTCAGTACGCCCTCGGGTGCCTGCTCGAGGATGCCATCGCCGCCGACCACGATCACTGTGTCGAACACCCGCTCACCAAAGGCCTCGGTGCCGACGCTCAGCCCACCGGAAGCACGCAACGTGCGGCCGTCTTCAGACAATACGCTGACGTCATAAAGCGCCTCGCCAGCGCTGAAGTTGGCGTACTCGAACACCGGCATGGCCGCCAGCGCCATGGACTGGAACCCTTCAAACACTACAAATGCGACGGAAGTCATCGAGATGTCCTCAAAAGGTCATGTCCGAAAAACGTACTTTAAACGTCATTTGAGACGGGCGTTAGATTATTTATAACGGTTCACACCCGGCGACGTTATCGCCTCACTGTGAAGGAAATCGACATGGCCCTCTCATCCAAAGGTACCGCTCTGATCACTGGCGCTTCTTCGGGAATCGGCGCGGTGTATGCCGACCGTCTGGCCCGGCAAGGTTACGACCTGATTCTGGTCGCCCGCAGCCAGGCGAAACTGAACGCCCTGGCCCGCCACCTGAGTAACGAAACCGGCCGCGCCGTGGAGGTGGTCGCCGCTGATCTGAAAGACAAGGCCGACGTGCGGCGGGTCGAAGAAATTCTACGCTCCGACGCCAGTATCACCCTGTTGGTCAACAACGCCGGGGTCGGCGCGGTCATGCCGCTGCTCGGCAGCCCGGTGGATGACATGGAAGACATGATCACCCTCAACGTGACCGCGTTGATGCGCCTGGCTTACGCGGTGGTGCCAGGCTTCGTTGCGCGTGGCGCCGGGACGGTGATCAATATCTCCTCGATCGTCGCCATCGCCCCGGAAATTCTCAACGGCGTGTATGGCGGGACCAAGGCGTTTGTCCTCGGCCTGAGCCAATCCATGCACCGCGAACTGGCGGACAAAGGCATTCGGATCCAGGCCGTATTGCCCGGCGCTACCGCCACCGACTTCTGGAGCGAGGCCGGCAACCCGGTGGAAAACCTGCCGCAGGAGATCGTGATGTCCGCCCAGGACATGGTCGATGCCGCGCTGACGGGCCTGGCGCAAGGCGAAGTGGTGACCATTCCGGGCTTGCACCAAGGCGACCAGTGGGACACCTACGAAGCCCAGCGCCAGACGCTTTCAGGCTTGTTCGGCAACTCCACGGCAGCACCGCGTTATCGCTGAAGCGGTAGCCGCCGGGCAGGGTGAACTAAGCTTGGATAAGGACCGTTCACCCTTAAGGAGCTCCACCATGCTTCACATCAGGACGCCCTTGATTCTGCATCCAGACCTGTCGACCCCGTCCCGACGAATCTGGCTCAAGCTGGAAAACCTGCAACCGAGCGGCTCATTCAAACTTCGCGGTATTGGGCTCTTGTGCAGTCAGGCGGCGCAGCAGGGTAAGCGTAAAGTGATCTGTCCTTCCGGCGGCAATGCCGGGTTCGCCACCGCCGTGGCTGCCGCCAGACTGGGATTGAAAGCCTGCATTGTGGTGCCGAACACCACGCCGGAAACCACTCGCGCACGGATCAGGAAAACCGGTGCCGAGGTGATCGTCCATGGCAAGGTCTGGGACGAAGCCAATCTACGGGCCAAGGAACTAGCGCAGGGCGCGGACACCGAATACGTGCCAGCCTTCGACCACCCGGTGTTGTGGGAAGGGCACAGCACGATGGTCGATGAAATCCTCGAGGATTGCCCTCAGGTCGATGCAATCGTGATGTCGGTAGGGGGCGGAGGTTTGCTGGCGGGGATTCTCACCGGATTGATTCGCCACAAGCGCATGGACTGCCGGATCATCGCGTGTGAAACCCAGGGTTCAGCGTCTTTTGCCGCCGCTGTCAGCGCCGGACATCCGGTCAAATTCCCCCGGATCGATACGGTCGCCAAGTCGCTCGGCGCTACGTTGGTGGCCGCCTGGCCGGTGCAGCACATCCTCGATTTCCCACACGAATGTGTCGCGCTCAGCGATGACGAGGCGATCATGGGCGTGGTGCGTTACGCCAACGACCTGCGTCAGTTGGTCGAGCCGGCGTGTGGTGTTTCGTTGGCGATTGGCTACCTGGACCATCCAGCGATTGCCGAAGCCCATGATGTGGTGATTGTGGTGTGCGGTGGCGTGAGCATCAGCGCGCAACTGGTGGCGGGTTGGGCGCGATTATCCACCGGTGCTGAAGCAAGGTAGGGCTGCAAACGCTATCCGGGCGCTGCAAGCCCCACCGCTACTTTTTCAGCCTTTATTTGCCCGCAGCAACGCCTTCCTGGACGAGGATCGCTCTGGCCAGGTCTTCGTCGCTGGCGTTGAGGCCGGGATTGTCCTGACGAATCTGCTTCAAGTACGACTCCAGATAAACCCCACGAATCGCACCGCCACTGGCCACGAAGCTGGAGGCGTCATCCCGGGCAGGAATCATGAGTTTGTGATCCTTGAACGTCGAGTACAACGATGCGGAAACCCCGGCTGACGTGGCGACATCGCCCGCATCCACTTTGGCCATAGCGGAGCCGAAGGGTAAACACAGCAAAAGGGAAGAGATGATAATCAGACGGCGCATGACGGTGTCCTCTGAAAGCGTGTAGCAAAAAAGGAAGTACCACATCTGTAGGATGCGTGGCGGTCGTCAGGAGTTCCCTGCCGAAGCGTTATCAGTCCAACGCCTGCGCCTGAAAAAGTTCAGCCCCTCGCCGCTCCCACAGGGTTCCTCTTTTACTGACAGATCTTGGATTTAACCCCAATCCGCTACCGATAACGTTTGCAAACCCTTCCCCCGAGCCTGTGCGACCAGTTCTTCAGTGTCTTCACCGCCGGGCAGGGCGATGACCACGTCGGGGCGGCTGTCGTGCAGCATGAAGTGGTTGCGCAGGCGTTCGGCCAGTTTGCCGTGGCGTTGCCAGTTGGGCGGGTAGCGCACGATGTCGGCGCCGTGTTCACGGGCCCATTCCTCGATGTCGGCGCCCAGGTATTGATTGCCGCCATGGATCAGCACCTGCACCGGGTGCAGGCGCTGGAAGGCGTCGAGCACGCGGCGGCATTGGCGGCTGTCGGCGTAATGGCGGCCGGCACAAATCAGGACGCGCATGGCGAGGCCTCCTTGGCCTGATCATCGCCCAACGGCTCACCCGCCCGTTCCAGCAGCGGATAGGCGAGGGCGGCGATGTGGTGGTGTACCCGACGATAGTCACGCAGCACGCGCTGAAAGATGTCGCCGGATTCAGCCCAGGTGTTTTTGTCCTCCTGCAGTTTGCGAAAGTGCTGACGGCTGGCGTCGGCTTCGAGTCGCCGGACGCTCTCCTTACGGCTGATCAACTGGTGCGCGGTGGCAATGTCTTCGCGCAGGAACACGGTGATCGCCAGGCTCAGGCTTTCCAGCAGCGCCTCGTGCAACGGCGCAATGTTGCGCAACTCGAACACCGAAAAGTGTTCACCGCGGCGCAAGCGGCGCATGGCCAACTGCGTGAGGCTGCTGGAAAGAATGTCCGCGGCGTGTTCGAGGTTGATCACAAACGTGAGAATTTCCTGGGCGCGATCGGCATCGCGGTCGCTGATGCCTTCCTGGCCAATGTCCGCCAGATAGGCGCGAATCGCCGCGCTCAACAGGTCCGTGGATTGATCGATGCGCCGCACCTCATCGGCACAGGCCGGCGCCGAGGTATGGAATAGCTGCAGCGTGCGCTCAAGCATGGCCGAGAGCATGTCGGCGACGCGCAGGGCTTCGCGGGCGGCGTTGGACAGGCCGATGTTGGCCACCTCCAGCCCGGCTTCGTCGAGGTAGCGCGGCATGCCCGGATCGACATCCCGCGCCGGCTCCGGCAACAAGCGAGTCAGCAGTCTGGCCATGGGCTCGGTGAAACCGATGAACACCAGCGCCAGCAAAAGGTTGAAGCCGGTGTGCAGGTAAACCACCCGCGCCGCCGGATCGAGATTCAGCGATGCCAGCCACCCGGCCAAGGGCAACACCACCGCCGCGCCCAAGGCCCGCACCAGCAGATTGCCGAGGGGCAGGCGCCGGCCGACGTTCGAGCCGGCATTGATCACCGACGGTAACGCACCGCCAATGTTCACCCCGAGCACCAGCGCGACGCTGGTCGTTGCCGAGAGCATTCCGGTGGCGGCCAGGGACACGATCAGCAGCACCACGGCCACGCTCGAATGGCAGAGCCAGGTAAGGATCAGCGCTACCAGCAGCGCAATCAGCAGGTCGCCGTCGAGGCTTTGCATGATCAGCTGGAACACGGGCGTGCCTTCCACGTCGGCCAGTGTCGAGCCGAGCATATGCAGGGCCATCAGCATCAGCCCCAGGCCGATCAATGCACAGCCGACGCTCTCGAAACGCGAGTCATCCCGCAGCCGGAAGACGGTCAGGCCGGTCAGTAAAACGATGGGTGTAAGGATCGAAATGTCAGCGCTGAGAAGCTGTACCACCAGGGTCGAACCGATGTTGGCGCCGAGCATCACCGCCAGCGCCGGGGCCAGGCCCAGGGTGCCGGCGGCGGTGAACGAGGTGGCCATCAGGCTGACGGCGGTGCTGCTTTGCAAGACGCCGGTGATGCCGATGCCCGCGAGCAGGGCCAGCCAGCGGTGGTTGAGGTGCCGGCCCATCCAGTGGCGCAGTGGCGTGCCGAAGCCGCGTAACAGCGCCGAAGAAATCATGTGCGTGCCCCACAGCAACAATGCAATGGCGCCCGCGAGGTTGATCAGTAGAGTCGTTCCCGACATGAGAACTCTCCTTTTTTAAGCGTGACATTTTACTGTGGGAGCGAGCCTGCTCGCGATGGCGGCTGTACATTCAACATTTGTGTTGGTTGACAGTCCGCTATCGCGAGCAGGCTCGCTCCCACAGGGGATTGGTGGTGTTCAGGCGATCAAAACCACTGCTTGAACCGGCGGATGTAGATCGTCTTCATGGTCTGCGCCACCACGCAGTAGCTGAGCAAAGTACCCACCAGCCAAGGGAAGTATTCCCATGGCAACGGCACCAGGCCGACCAGCGCGCCCAGCGGCGAGAACGGGATGTAGATGCCCAGGCAGATCACTACGCCGGTCGCGAGAATCACCGGCAATGCAGCCGTGCTCTGGAAGAACGGAATCTTCTGGGTGCGCAGCATGTGCACCACCAACGTCTGCGACAGCAATCCTTCGATGAACCAGCCAGACTGGAACAGGCTCTGCATTTCCACGCTGTTGGCGGCGAACACGTACCACATCAGGGCAAACGTAGTGATGTCGAAGATCGACGAGGTCGGCCCGATCCACAGCATGAAGCGACCGATGTTCTTCGCATCCCACTTGCGCGGTTTGCGCAGGAACTCCTTGTCCATCTTGTCCCACGGCAACGCCAGCTGAGAGATGTCGTACATGAGGTTTTGCAGCAGCAGGTGGATCGACAGCATCGGCAAAAATGGAATGAACGCACTGGCCACCAGCACTGAGAACACGTTGCCGAAATTGGAGCTGGCGGTCATGTTCAGGTACTTCATGATATTGCCGAAGGTTTCGCGGCCCTTGAGCACGCCTTCTTCGAGCACCATCAGGCTCTTTTCCAGGAGGATGATGTCCGCCGATTCCTTGGCGATGTCCGTGCCGCTGTCCACCGAGATCCCGACGTCGGCATCGCGTAGCGCCGGGGCGTCGTTGATGCCGTCGCCGAGGAAACCCACGGTGTGACCGTTGCCTTGCAGCGTCTTGAGCACCCGGGATTTTTGCAGCGGTGTCAGCTTGGCGAACACCGTGCGTTCTTCGACCCGCAGCTTGAGGGTGGTGTCGTCCATGTGCTCGATGTCTTGGCCGAGCAGCGGCGTGCCTGGATCGAGGCCGACTTCACGGCAGATCTTGCAGGTGACCACGGCGTTGTCGCCGGTCAGCACCTTGACCGTCACGCCCATGTCGCGCAGTGCGGCAATGGCCGGGCCGGCAGTTTCCTTTGGCGGATCGAGGAAGGTCAGGAAGCCGCGAATTACCAGGTCGCGCTCATCGGCGGTTTTGTACTGGTTTTTGCTTTGGATTTTCGGGATTTCGCGGGTGGCAACCAGCAGGACCCTGAAACCGTCCTCGTTGTACTCGTTGGCCAGGGCCAGCAAGTCTTTGCGTCGCTGTGCATCCAGCGCGACCACCTGGCCGCTTTCATTGATGTGGCTGGCGATGCTGAGCATTTCCTCGACCGCGCCCTTGCACACCATCAGGTGATCGTCGCGGCTGTCCTTGACGATGATCGACAGGCGCCGACGGACGAAGTCGAACGGCAATTCGTCGACTTTGCTGTAGGCAAACGGCACACGGAACGTTGGATTAGCGTTGGCGAATTGCACCACGGCCTGGTCCATCAGATTCTTCAGACCACTCTGGTGATGGCTGTTGAGCCACGCCAGTTCGAGGATCGAATCGTCGCGGCGGCCGTGGCTGTCGACGTGGTGCTCGAGGATGATCTTGTCCTGGGTCAGGGTGCCAGTCTTGTCGGTGCACAGCACGTCCATCGAACCGAAGTTCTGGATCGCATTGAGGCGCTTGACCACCACTTTTCGCTTGGCCATCGCCATGGCGCCTTTGGCCAGGTTGGCGCTGACGATCATCGGCAGCATTTCCGGGGTCAGGCCAACGGCAACGGCCAGGGCAAACAGGAACGCATCGCCCCAGTCACCCTTGGAGAAGCCGTTGAGCAGGAACACAATCGGTACCATCACCAGCATGAAGCGGATCAGCAACCAACTGACGCTGTTCACCCCACGGTCGAACGCGGTTTGCACCCGCGAGCCGACGATGGCTTTGGCCAGTGAACCGAAGTAAGTCCGAGCCCCGGTAGCCACCACCACAGCCTTGGCCGTGCCGCTGACCACGTTGGTGCCCATGAAACAGATGTTCGGCAGGTCCAGCAGGTTCGACTGATCTGGCGCGGTGCTGGTGGCGGACTTTTGCGCCACATTGCCCAAGGTGTCGTACTTCTCGACCGGCAAGGCTTCACCGGTCAGCACGGCCTGACTGATAAACAGGTCGCGGGATTCGATCAGGCGGATGTCGGCCGGGATCATGTCGCCAGCGCTCAACTGAACGATGTCGCCGGCCACCAGATCGCGCATGGGCACTTCACGCAGCACCGATTTGCCGTCCTTGTGCTCGCGGCGTAGCACGGTAGCGGTGGTGCGCACCATCGCCTTGAGGGCTTCGGCGGACTTGGCCGAGCGGTATTCCTGCCAGAACCGCAGCAGGCTGCTGAGGCTGACCATGGTCATGATAATGATGACCTTGGTCAGGTCGGCGTCATCCGCTTCACCGTTGCTGATCGGCAGCCAGTAGTCAGTGAAGAAACTGATGCCGGCCAGGGTCAGCAGCACATAGATGAAGGGATTGTTCAGGGCTTTGAGCAGTTGGATGAGGGCGTGAGGCGGCTTGTCGTGGGCCACTTCGTTGTGACCGTTGCGTGCGAGGCGGCCCTGGGCTTCGAGTTCGGTCAGGCCGTCAGTGGTGGCGTTGAGGTTGGTCAGCGTGACGGCCAGGCCGTTCTGCGCTTCCCGGGCGGCGCGCATCGACAGCTTGGCGTTGTCGTTGCTGGTGCCTTGGGCGGTTTTCTTTGCGGTTTTTACAAGGGTCATTGCTGTGCTCCTGCCGCCGGCTCGCGGCACGACACACAGGCACCTCAGCTAATTAAAGACGAGCGCACGTATGTCGAGCCGCCAATAAGCGATCGATTCTGACTAGTTGCGTTTTTAATAGTTGATGTTCGCTGTCCGTCGATTGGAAAGTGACGGGCAGCGAACCGTCTACTGGCTTCGTCCATAACTAACTCACTATTTAACAGGCAATAAGAAGTTGCCGATTTCCTTGATAAGGAAAACGTTAAGTAAGGGCTTTTAAAGTGCCTTCAGCTCAATTGAAAGTGCGCACCCCGAGGAACAGGCCGAACATCAGGCCGACCTGCTGGAACAGGCGCGCGATGCGCCGACTCGGTGGTTCCTGGCTATCGTCGAGGCTCCAGCGTTGCTGAAGCTGACCCGTCATCGGGCAGACGCGCCAGTTGGCACGCAGTTGCGCCTTGGCAGGGGAGGAAGGGCTGGAAAACGGTGCGCCGGCCCGGGCTGTGGCAGGACGCTCACGGCACAGCTTGACCCGCATGGTCGAGGCAAAGGCGCGTACGCCGGGCATTACAGTGGATTTGAAGTTCATAACATACCTCTGGACCGGACTGACGCCGGCGAGGCAAGTTACGGTGGAGCATCAAGCTCTAGCGCAGCTCACCCGACCGAAAAGTCGAGTCCCGTCATGTTCTGGGTTATGTGCCAGAGCCTGCGAATTCGCAGTCACCCGGCAGCGACTAGATGCTGTGTCCATTGGATTCTTTTGTGAGTTGAAAAAAGGCCTGTGAAACCGGCCCGCGCAATTTACTCAGGCAGGTGGATGAAGTCAACCTTCAGTAGTTCGTTAAAACGCAATTGAATGGAAAAACGTCGGACCCGGTTATTGAAGTTAGAACGTGTTCAGGTAAATGACAGTTAATAGTCATTTTTATGATGCACATCCCACAGGGAATTAAGTTGATCACACATCCAGCGTTCACCAGAGGTCCAATGTGGGAGCGGGCTTGCTCGCGAAGGCGGTATGTCAGTCACATTGAAGTTGAATGTACAGACGCTATCGCGAGCAAGCTTTGCTCCTACAGCAGCGGAATGCTGTAGCTCACGATCAAGCGATTCTGATCCTGGTCACGGGACGCCTCGCTGTTGGACTTGCCATTACGCCATCCGAATCCGATACCTTTCAGCGTGCCGGACTGAATCACGTAGTCCAGCGCAATGTCCCGCTCCCATTCCTTCTGGGTATCGCCAGAGGTCGTCTTGATGTCGTCCCCGCTGAGGTACATGACGGACGCTTTCAGTCCGGGCACCCCCATGGCGGCAAAATCATAGGCGTATTGACCGAAGGCTGTGCGTTCGCCCGCACGGGTGAAGGTCTGAATCAGGCGGTCGGTGTACAGATAAAGGCTGGAGCCGCCGGCACCCTTGTTGGCCAGCCCGCCCTGATTGAGCTGCGTGAAGTTGCTGCCACTCGAAACGCTTTGATAGCCCGCTGTGAGGCCATGGCCACCCACCGTGTAAATCAGCGCGGCGCTCCAGGTTCGGTTATCGATCTCGCCATCATTGCCTTGGGTGTAGCCGCTGATTTTGTAGCCTGAAGTGCCCGAGCTGTTTTTACCGGATGAATCGGTCTTGAAGTAGCGCAAGTCGGTTTTCAGCGATTGACCTTCCGCGATCGCCAGCGTGTGGATCAGGCCAAAGAATTGCTGGGTGTAGTAGTTGTCGAGGTTGGCGTAGTAATACTGGGCCGTCAGGTCCTTGGTGACTTTCCAGTCGCCGCCGGCGAAGTCGAACGCGTTGCTTTCACGGGTGCCGCCCGTGGCGGCCAACCCCGTCTGATCGCTTGAGCCCCGGCCTGTTGCGTGTTCGATTCGGCCTCCCGTGAAGGTCAGGTCCTTGAACTCGCCCGAGGTGATCTGGCCACCTTCGAAGGTCTGTGGCAGCAGGCGGCCGTCGTTGGACACCAGGATCGGCAGCTTCGGCATCAGTGTGCCCAGGCGAAGTTCGGTTTTCGAGACTTTGACCTTGCCGGTCAACCCCAACCGGCTCCATTCGTCGACGGCGCGGTTGTCGCTATCTGAAGGAATCATGCTGCTGCCGACGTGCCGGCCCTTGCCACTGTCCAGCGTAATCCCCATCAGACCCAGTGCGTCGACGCCAAAACCAACCGTGCCATCGGTGTAGCCCGACTTGTAATCGAGCATGAAACCCTGCGCCCACTCTTCGGTTTTCGAAGGCGCGGCCGTGCCGTCACGGTTGTCGTTATTGAAGTAGAAATTTCTCATCCCCAGGGTGGCTTTGCTGTCACTCAGGAAGTCGGCGTGCGCCTGGGTGCTGAGTGCAATGGCACCCAATGCAAACGTCACCGCCGTTTTCTTGTTACTCATCTGAATCGCCCTTTTTTTGTAGTTTGTATTTGGGAGAGTGGCTCCCGCAGTAGCGGGTGCCGGCAACGTTCGATGCCTGCGGGAGCGTTATTCGCCTGGCTTAAATACCCAACACGTTGGCGCCGATGCACGGGTCAATCCCGCGCTCCAGGCGACGCTGGTGGACGATCACGGTGATTTCCATCGAACCGGTGGTCACTTCGAAGTCGAGGATGTGGCCGCCATAGGCTTGAAACGTGGCGTCACCGGCAACACCGTGCATATGGATCGAAGGCTGGTCGTTCTTCCAGGCCACGGAGCCGGTGATGCTGGCCATCTCGACACTGTTCAAGGTCTTGGCGTCGAAGTCCTTTTTGTCCTTGTTCCAGAAACCGAACTTCACATTACCGAAGCCGATACCGCTGATGGACGCGCTGGGGATTTTCTCGGCGATGGCCAGTTTGGTCAGCTCCTTGAAGGCGTTGTCGCCCATGCGCAGCACCATCAGATAACCGGTGGGGGTTTTGGTGTAGCGCGGTGTCGTTTCAGTTACACATTGCATGGGTGCTGCCGTCGCGGTGGGTGCGGTTTCTGCAACCGCCAGTGGGGAAAACGTCGAATTGATCAGAACGGCAGCGGTGACCGCCAACATCATCTTGGAGAGACGCAGTGTCGGGTGAAGTTGAACGTGCATGAGACTTCCTCTGTTTTTGTTGTTGTGGGCTACAGCGTTTTTTGAGGCGAGCGTGTCCGGCGCCTATTTTTCGATAGGCGACGGAGTTGTTACTAACGGTGGGTGTTAGTTCGGTGACTTACAGCGCGTCACGGCTGCTGACACCGTCAACCAGTCGGGCAATGCTCAACGGGTTGGCGTTCTTCAGCGCGTCCGGCAACAAGCTGTCGGGGCAGTTCTGATAACAAACGGGACGCAGGAATCGATCAATCGCCAACGTTCCGACCGATGTACCGCGAGCATCCGAAGTGGCGGGGTACGGTCCGCCGTGAACCATGGCATCGCAGACTTCCACCCCGGTCGGATAACCATTGAACAGCACGCGCCCGACTTTCTGTTCCAGCAGGGCCAGCACTTCGTTCAGGGTATTGAGGTCCGAATCTTCGACGATCAGCGTGGCGGTCAACTGACCGCGCAAACCGTGCAGTGCCTGGAGCAACTCGGCCTGGTCAGCGACTTCCACCACGAGGGTGGTCGGGCCGAAGACCTCTTCCTGTAGCAACTCATCACCGTTGATCAACAGGCTGACGTCGGCCTTGAACACTTGTGGCTGCGCCTGATTGCCCTGTTGTGCGGCGCCGGCCAAGTGCGTCATGTCGGGGTGTGCGTGAAGATTTTCCAGGCCGTGGCAATAGCTTTTCAGCGCGCCGACGTTGAGCATCGTTTGCGCGGATTGCTCGCCCATCAAACAGGTGAAACGTTCGAGGAAAGCAGTGAACTCTGGCGAACGAATGCCCAAAACCAAGCCGGGATTGGTGCAGAACTGACCCGCGCCCAGCACCACGGAAGCGCTCAGCTCGGCGGCGATCTTTTCACCGCGGGCCTTCAGTGCTTCGGGCATCAGCAACACCGGGTTGATGCTGCTCATCTCGGCGAACACCGGGATCGGTTGAGGCCGTGCCGCTGCCATGTCACACAAGGCCCGGCCGCCACGCAATGACCCAGTGAAACCCACCGCCTGGATGGCCGGATGCTTGACCAATGCTTCACCGACGCTGCCGTAGAGCATGTTGAACACGCCATCAGGCATTCCGGTTTTTCTGGCCGCGCGAGTGATCGCATCGGCGACGTAATCGGCGGTTGCCATGTGACCGCTATGGGCCTTGAACACCACCGGGCAGCCCGCTGCGAGGGCGGAGGCGGTATCGCCGCCGGCAGTCGAGAAGGCCAGCGGGAAGTTGCTGGCACCGAACACGGCAACCGGACCGAGACCGGTGCGGTACTGGCGCAGGTCGGGGCGAGGCAGCGGTTGACGGTCGGGCAAAGCACGATCGATGCGGGCGCCGTAGAAATCGCCGCGACGCAGCATCGTGGCGAACAGACGCATCTGGCCGCTGGTACGTGCCCGCTCCCCTTGAATACGGCCGGCGGGCAGGGCGGTTTCCCGGCACACGAGGGCGATGAACGAGTCGTCCAGCGCCTCAAGTTCCGTGGCAATAGCCTCCAAAAATTGAGCGCGTCGGGCAGATGAAAGGTTACGAAAGATCCGGTAGGCCGTGGCCGCCGCTTCTGCGGCCGCATTCATTTCATCTACAGTCGCCTGATGGAAGCGATACGGCAGTGCTTCGCCGGTACTGGCGTCGTGGCTTTGCAAGGTGCTCGAACCTTTTGCCGAACGAGCGCCAGCGATGTAGTTGTGGCCTGAAACTTCAAACATGGGAACTCCTGAAAGGCTGTTCAAATGAGGGTCAAGTGAGCCGGTAAATGCGTCGGGCGTTGTCATGAAACAGGGCGAGCCGATCCGTGAGGGAGCGGTCGCTGACAATCGTTTTGAAGCCGTCGAAGATCTCGCTCATGCCGTTCACGACGCCGTCGACCGGGTAATTGCTGGCAAACGCGCAGCGACTGACATCGACAATCGAAATCGCGTCGTTCACCACCACGCGGTTCGACTCGACGGGCCAGGCCTGGCCGGGGATGCAAATGCCGGAAATCTTCAGGGCAACGTTCGGCTCCCGAGCCAGCAACGCGAGGTTTTCACGCCAGCCGGCCAACCCTTCTTCCGAACGATCAGATGGCAGCGCCGTGTGATTGACCACGATGGTCACGTCAGGAAAGTCTCTGGCCAGCTCGGCCGCTTCCGCCAGATGCCACCATGGCGCCTGCAACTCGAAATGCAGGCCGTTTTCAGCCAGTTGTGCGTAGCCGTCGCGCCAGCGGGGATCGCGCATGGAGCCTGGCGCGACGAAATCTTCGCGCCATGCCTCAAGGGTGGTGACCGCAGGTTTGTGGCGCACGCCGCGCACCAACGGATGATCGCCGTAGCGGCGCAAGAGGTCCGATGCGTCTTCACGGTCAAGCCAGGCCTGCGCCACCATCGCTGCCAGGGTCGGTTCGTTTTGTGCCAGTGATTCGACAAACCTCACCTCATCGGCGGGCGTCGCAGGGTCCCATTCACCCTCGATGACGACGGTCTGCACGATGCGATGGTTGCCCGTCAGCCGGCGATAGTCTTCAGGCAGAAAGTTGCGGCAGATCGATGAGTAATCGCCGTAACGAAAGGGGCGCAGCGGGCGGTCGTTCAGCCACGGGTAGTAATGCTTTTCGATGTCGAAATAATGTTGATGAGCGTCGACGATGGGTAAGTCCGCATCCTCGCCGCTGGCCAGAAAGCGCGCGCGCCAGTCGATCACCGATGGGTTATCCATGCTGTTCCTCCAGACGATAAAAGCGTTGTGCATTGCCGGCGAACACCGCTTCCTGCACGGCACGCCCCAGTGGCGCGAGCATCGCGGCCACGCCATCGGCAATCGTGTCGTAGGACGCGCGCAATCCGGCGACCGGGAAGTTGCTGGCGAACATGCAGCGCTCGGGGCCGAAGATCTCCAAGGCGGTCAGCACCACGATCCGGTTGTCGTCGTAGTTCCAGGGCGAGTCTTTCAGCCCGAACTCCGACAGCTTGATGTGCACGTTGGGTTGCAAGGCCAGTGCTTCCAGGCCTTTGCGCCAGCGGGTCATGCCGTGCGGGCTGCGATCCCAGGCGAAACCGGTGTGGTTGAGGGCAATCCGGATCTGCGGAAACATCGCCGCCACTTCGGCGGCCTCGACCAGGTGCCACGGCGGTACGCGCAGGTCCCACGACAGATCGTGGTCAGCCAGACGCGAAAAGCCTTCCAGCCATTTCGGGTCCTGCATGGTGCCCTTGGCGCCGGCAATCGACACCTCCGGCGATGCCGAGGTCACTGGTTTGGAGCGTATGCCTTTTACCAGCGGCCTGGCGGCCTGAGCCGCGAGAATGTCCGCGCTGTCCTCACGGTCGAACCAGGCGTGGGCAACGATGGCATTCGGGAAGCCGTAACGGGCATTCACCTGTTCCAGCCAGCGTGTCTCGGCGACTTGCTCATCGCGAGCACGCTCGGCTTCGACATGCACCGTTCCCACCAACCGTTGTCTTTCGGTCAGGGCAAGATAGTTTTCCGGCAAGAAATCACGGCAAAGGCTGCGATAGTCGCCGAGAAAAAAATCCTCGTGATAGTCGTCCTGCAGCCAGGGATAACGACCGTTGCCCAGGTCCCACAGGTGGTGGTGAGCATCGACAATCGGTAGCGCATCCTCGGCTGCCAGGTTGGGCAAACCATTGCGTTCGTGCAGCGTGATCATGACGGGGTCCCTTGCTCAGCGCGACGCGGCGAATTGGGAAGGGTTGAGCACGCTGTCTTCGACTTCCCCTGCGGCGGCGGCCTCGGCCTTGGCCTGAACGCGGCTGCGCAGTTTGGCGACGTTCACCACCACCCGGGTATGCGCCGCCGTGGCCACCAGCTCGACGTCATCGCGCACTTCGACGTTGAAGGTGACGCTGCGACCTTCGATCCGGGTAACCGTGGCGACGATGCTGACCGACATGCCCAGCAACGTGGCGCCGACGTGGCGGATATCGACTGCCGCACCGACGGTGTTTTCGCCTTCATCGAGGAAGGTGAGCAGGTAATCAAGGCAGGTCTGTTCGATATCGTCGACCAACCGTGGCGTGGCGTAGATGCGCAAGTCTTCGCCGAGAAACGAGATGGTGCGCTCCTTGTCGACGATCAGTTGGCGTTCGGTGGCGGTGCCGGCTTCGAGTGTGGAAAAATTCATGAGAAACCTCGTATTTGCGTGCTGACAGTCAAAAAGTGATTCAGGCGTTGGGCAGGAAACCGATGGAAATCCATGGCACGGCGATCAGCACGCCCAGGGCTACAACGAGTGCGCCGAGATACGGCCAGACCCGGCGCATGGCGCCGCTGGGGTCGACCTTGGCGATGGCGCAAGCGGCATAGAAACCCACGCCAAACGGTGGGGCGAACAAACCCAGGCCCATGGAGAAGATCGCGACCATGGCGTAATGCACGTCGTTGATGCCCATGGCCTTGGCAATCGGAAACAGCAGCGGCCCGAACAGCACGATGGCCGGAATGCCCTCCAGAAAACTGCCCAGAAGGATGAACGCCACGGCGGAGATGATCAGGAAGCCCATCGCGCCACCCGGCACCGTCGACATCACCTGCGCCAACTGGTGCGAGAAGCCCGACTGGGTCAATGCCCAGGCCATGGCGGTGGCGCTGCCGATGATGATCAGGATCGCGCCGGACAGCGACGCGGTGCTGACCAGAATCGGATACAGGCGGCGCCAGTCAAAGCAGCGGTAGCACAGCAACCCGACGACGAAGGTGTAGGCCACGCCGATGGCGGCGACTTCGGTGGCGGTCGCGACCCCTTCAACCACCGCGGTGCGGATCACGAAGGGCAGGGCCAGTGCCGGTAATGCGACTAGCAGCGAGTGACCGATTTCCTTGCCTGAGGCACGTTTGCCGGTAGAGGCCTCGCCTTTGCGGTTTTTCCACCAGATCACTGCCGCCATGGCGATGGCACCCACCACTGCCGGCATGAAACCACCGGTGAACAGGGCGGAAATCGACACGCCGGTCACCGAGCCGATGGTGATCAGTACCAGGCTCGGCGGAATGGTTTCCGACATCGCCCCGGAGGCATTGAGCATCGCCACCAGTTCGTTTTCATCCTCACCGCGTTTCTTCATTTCCGGAAACAGCGCCGGCGCGATGGCGGCCATGTCGGCAGCCTTGGAACCGGAAATGCCGGAGATCAGGTAGATGGCCCCGATCAGCACGTAAGACAGGCCGCCACGTACATGGCCGATCAACGAGCAGAGGAAGCGGATCATCGCTCGGGCCATGCCCATGGCTTCGATCAACGCTCCCAAAAACACAAACAACGGGATGGCCAGCAAGATCAGGCTCGCCATGCCTTCGTCCATCCTACCCACCACCAGGGTCAAGGGCGTGCTGGTCATGGTCGACAGGTAAGCCACCGTCGCCAGGCCGAATGCGACCATGATCGGCACACCGATGACGATCATGGCCATCACGCCAATCATGAAGAAGACGACCAGGTTCCAGTTGCCCATCAGCAGCAGGGAGCCTTCAGCCACCCACAACAATGCGGCCAGGGAGGCCAGCATCGCCACCGACACGGAGAAGTCGATCAACCGGGCGCTGGTCAGCAGGCGCGCGACACAGGTCATCAGCATCAGGCTCAGGCCGACCGCGATGGCGGACACGCGAAAGGCGTTGGGGATTTCAAGGGCGGCGGTGGTGATGATCCACTCGTCGCTGACGTACTCCCAGGCCGGCGTGAACAGCAACCCGATGAACGTGATGACGATCACGGCGCCCAAGGTGTCGACAAAGGCGCGTTTTTCCAGCGGCAGCCGTCCGATGAACGAGGTCAGCCGCATGTGCTCGCCTCGACGCATCGCCACCACTGAGCCGAGCATCGCCAGCCAGAGAAACAGCAGCGAGGCCAATTCGTCGCCCCAGACGATGGGTTGATTGAGCACGTAGCGCGAGAACACATTGCAAAACAGCAGCGTGACTTCGATAACCACCAGCAACGCTGCGCTGCCCTCGGTCAGCCAGCGCAGCCCGGTGTCCAAAGCGCGACCGAGACGAAACGTGGTGGGGCGGGTGCTGAGTCCTTCAGCGGGAGAAACATCCGTCATTGGTATTTCGCTTTTCATGACCTTGTCTCCGGCTTAGGACAGTTGACCCGCGTACTGCTCCAGCAAGCTCCAGGCTTCATCGCCGTACTTTTCTTTCCATTGGGTGTAGAAGCCTTTGGACTGCAAGTCAGTCCTGAACAATGAACGGTCGACTTTGTTGAAGGTGATGCCATGGGCGGTCAGGGACGGCTCCAGGCTGGAGTTGAGATCGATCACCTGTTGACGCTGAATCAGCGCGGCGGCGTTGATCTGCCGGGAGACGATTTCCTGCACATCTGCGGGCAGTTTTGGAAAGGTCTTGCCCGAGGCAACGATCCAGAAACCGCCCCAGATGTGATCGGTCATGGAGCAGTATTTCTGCACTTCATAGAAGCGTGCGGCTTCGACCACCACCAGTGGGTTTTCCTGGCCGTCGACGACTTTGGTCTGCAACGCCGAGTAGGTCTCGTTGATGCTGATGCCGGTAGGGGAGGCGCCCAGAGCGCTGAACATGGAGGTCCACAGCGGGCTGACCAGCACACGCAGTTTGAAACCGGCCAGGTCTTGTGGCGTGTAGATCGGTCGCGTCGAACTGGTGATCTGGCGGAAGCCGTTGTTCCAGACTTTCTCCATCGGGATCAGGCCGACCTTCTCGGTCTTGGCGCGTACGTATTCGCCCAGCTTGCCGTCCAGCGCGGCCCAGACACTGTCGTAGTCCTTGAATGCGAACGGCATGCTTTCGATCGACATGGCCGGCACCAGCGTGGAGAGAATCGCGCCGGGCAATGGAATGAAGTCGATTGCCCCAGCACGTACTTGGGACAGCATGTCGGTGTCGCCGCCCATGGCGCCGTTGGCGTACACCTGCAGGTCCACGGCGCCGTTGGTTTCGGCCTTGATGGCTAGCGAAGCCGCCTTCATTTGTATGTTCAGCGGATGGGTGTCGGGCAGGCTGCTGGTGTAGCGCAACACAATGGGTTTGGTCGCGGCGAAGACGCTGGAGGGCAGCAGGTTGGCGGCGAATGCGCCGCCAACGGTGACGCCGGCAGATACCAGGAATGATCGGCGGCTGACGGCCTCGGTCAAGATACGGCTCATGATGTTCACCTTGTTGTTTTTGTTTTAATAATGGATTCAGGCTTTGGAAACAGGTCAGGACGCGAGTGCGACCACGGCCTGGGTTCGAATCAGTTCGTCGATTTCATCTTCCGCGTAGCCGCTTTCTTTCAGCACTTCGCGGGTGTGTTCACCGAGCAGCGGGGCATGCCGACTGGTCGGCGGCGCTGCGTTGTCCATGTCGGAGAAGTGAATCGGCAGGCCCATGCCGCGCACCCGGCCTTCGGTCGGGTGCTGGGTCTCGACGACCATGCCGCGTGCTTCGGTTTGTGGATGAGCCAGCGCCGCCGCGATATCGAGGACCGGCCCGGCAGGCAGGCCGAGGCTGTCGAACAGCACCATCCATTCATCGGTGGTGCGCGCGACCAGGACTTCGTTGAGGATTTCCACCAGGGCCAGGCGGTGCTCCATGCGCAACGCGTTGCTGGCGAATCGTGGGTCGGCTTCGAGTTGTGGCACGGCGAGCGCCTCGACCAGCCGTTCGTAGTTGGCCTGGTTGGCGGCACCAATGTTGATCCAGCCGTCTGCGGTGCGGAACACCTGATACGGCGCGCTGGTGGAGTTGGCCGAACCCATCTTCGGCAGGATGGTGCCGTCGGCGAAATACGCCGCCGCCGGCCAGTACATCTGTTGCAGACCGGCTTCGAACAACGAGGTGTCGACCATCTGTCCGAGACCGGTTTTCTGTTTGGCAGCGTAGGCGGCGCAGATGCCGAGGGCGGCGAGAATGCCGGAGTTGATGTCGGCCACTGGCGAGCCGGCCTTGACCGGTTCACGCCCGGCTTCACCGGTCATGCTCATCATGCCGCTCATGCCCTGGGCGATCAGGTCGAAGCCGCCTTTCTCACCGAACGGCCCACTACGGCCGTAGCCGGAGATCGCGCAGTAGATCAGCCCTGGATTGAGGGTTTTCAGCGTTTCATAGCCCAGGCCGAATTTCTCCATGGTGCCGGCACGGAAGTTTTCCGTCACCACATCGGCGTCCATCAAGAGGCGGCGCAACACGTCGCGCCCGCCCTCGGTTTTCAGGTTCAGGCCAATGCCGCGTTTGTTGCGGTTCACCACCATGAACGAAGCCGATTCACCGCTGGCCATGATTGGCGAGAAGCGGCGCGAATCATCACCACCCGGGACTTTCTCGACCTTCACCACGTCCGCGCCCATGTCGGCCAGCATCATTCCGCACACCGGGCCGGACATGATGTGAGCCAGTTCTACCACGCGCATTCCTGTCAGCGGTCCCATGTTATTTCCCCTTGAATTGTGGTTTGGCTTTCTCGATGAAAGCGTTCAGACCGATCTGAAAATCTTCGGTGTCGTAGCAGAAGTAACTCGCGTCAATCTGCTCGACGGTGGGTGCAACGCCGGCCTCAAGCTGGCGTGCGGCCTGGCGATGCCAGCGGGCGACGAGGGGCGCTCCATTGGCGATGCGCTTGGCGGTGGCGAGGGTTTCGGACTCGACCTCGGCATCGGGTACGACGCGGGTCACGAGGTTTTTTACGTAGGCGTCATTGGCGTCGAGAATGCGGCCTTCGAGAAGAATCTCCAGGGTGGTCGAGCGTCCGGCCAGCGCTACCAGACCGGCCATTTCGTCATACGACATGACCAGCCCCAGCTTGCCGACCGGCGCACCGAAACGACTGGAGGTGCCGCAGATACGCAGGTCGCACAGCGCAGCGATTTCCAGGCCGCCGCCGACACACACGCCATGGATCATCGCGATCACCGGGTGTGGGCAGTCGGCGACAGCGCGCATGGCCGCCGAGGTGACTTCGGCATACTCACGGGCTTGTGCCAGGTTGGCGCGCACGGTCGGAAACTCGCTGACATCGGCGCCGGCGGCGAAGGCTTGTTCGCCAGCACCGCGCAACACGACGCAGCGCACGCTGGTGTCGGCGGACAACTCGGTCATGACATCACCCAGGTCCTGCCACATGGACAGGGTCAGGGCGTTCATTTTTCCCGGGTGGCTGAGGGTGACGGTGGCAAGGGTGTCTTGTCGGTCGATAAGGACGGTGGGCTTCATGATTGTTGCGCTGGCGTCGGTTCAACCGACGACGCGGCTGCCTCCTCATTTTTTATTGTTGGATAGCGACGGTTACAACGACTGCTCAAGCATCGACAGGTAGTCCGCGGACGAAGCTTCGCGGGGGTTGGTCTTGTGGCTGTGATCGTGCAATGCGCCTTCGACGATGCCGGCAAACAGGCTTTCGTCGACGCCGATTTCGCTCAGGCGGGTCGGCAGGCCCAGGCGCCGGGTCATGTCTTCGATGGCCGTGCCGATATTGGCGCCTGCCTCAAGGCCCATGGCGTGCCGCAGGCGTTCGAGCTTGCGTTCGTCGCGAACGGTCGGGGCGTTGGCGTTGAAGTCCACGACCGCTGGCAGAAAGATGGCGTTCAAGGTGCCGTGGTGCAGCTTCGGATTGATGCCGCCCAAGGCGTGGGACAGGCTGTGCACGCAGCCCAATCCCTTCTGAAAAGCGAGTGCGCCTTGCATCGACGCGCTCATCATGTTCATCCGGGCTTCGCGATCACCGGGTTCGGCGGTAGCACGCTCGATGTGTTCCCAGGCACGCCACAGGCCATCAAGGGCGATGCCATCTGCCGCGGGGTTGAAGGCCGGCGCCATGAACGTCTCGATGCAATGAGCGATCGCGTCCATGCCGGTGGCGGCGGTCAGCATCGGTGGCAGGCCCAGGGTCAGTTCCGGGTCGCAGATGGCCACGCGAGGCACGACATAAGGTGAGATTACGCCCACCTTTCGACCATCGTCGAGGATCAGGATGGCGCCTCGGCCAACCTCGCTGCCGGTGCCCGCCGTGGTGGGAATGGCGATCAGCGGTGCGGTGGCAGACGTGATGCGATCCAGTCCGCCTTCGATCACCGCAAAGCTGTGCAGAGGACCGTCGTGCGTGGCGCAGACAGCGACGCCTTTGGCCAGATCGATGGAAGAACCACCGCCGACCGCGATGATGCCGTTGCACTCGTCGAGGTGGTATTGCGCGACGGCTTCACGTACGGCGTGTTCGTTGGGGTTGGACGGGGTGGCGTCGAAAATCGAAGGGGGAAGGCTGGCGCCGAGGGCCGCGATGACTTTGTCGACGATGCCGGCATTGCGCACGCCGATGTCGGTGACAATCAGCGGCCGGGTGATGCCCGCGCGCTCGGCTTCGGCTGCGAGATGCTGCAGGCTGTCGTAGCCGAACTGGATCTTGGTGACGTAATTGATGAGGGACATGATTCACCACAAGTTATACAGGATTGTTATTGTTGCAATCGGTCTGCGGCAGGAGGGCTTTCGCTCTCTGGTCAAACCCATTGCATTGCCTGGTTGTGGAGCGGACTATAGGGCCGTCGTGGCGAGCCTCGATACTGACAACTTTCGATACCTCTATTACTTTTAGTTAACCCTGATGACGCCCTCACTCAATTCGATCATGTCCCGCCTGCACATCAAGCAGCTGCGCTTGTTGATAGCCCTTGATGAACACGGCTCCTTGCTGGGCGCGGCCAAACAGGTCGCGCTGACCCAGCCCGGCGCCAGTAAAGCCCTGCAAGAAATTGAAACCACCTTCGGCACCTCGCTGTTCACCCGCACTAACCGCGGGCTTGAGCCGAACGATGCCGGACGCTCGGTTATTCGTTACGCACGCTTGATCCAGACCGACCTTGCCCATCTGCGCGAAGAGATCATCGGCATCATGAGCGGAGAGGGCGGACGTGTGTCCGTCGGCACCATCATGGGCGCCGTCCCGCTACTGACCACCGCGATCAGCCGGGTGATTGCCGACCACCCGAAGCTGTCCATCGAGATCGTCGAAGACACCAGCGCCGCACTGCTCAGCCAGCTTGACGCCGGGCGTCTCGACCTTGCGATCTGCCGTACGACCATCAGCACCACGCCCTACTTGTATGAGAGCTCGACCTTCGTCGAAGAAACCCTGGCGGTGATCGCCAGCACTCAGCATCCGTTCGCCTATGCCCGGCAGCTGTCGCTGAAGGACCTCGTGGATTACCGCTGGGTCGTCTATCGCGCCAACATGCCGATGCGTTTGCTGCTGGAGCGCGAGTTTCACGAGGCTGACCTGCGTTTCCCGGTGCACCTGCTGGAAACCACGTCGGCGTTTGCCACCCTGTCGTTACTTCAGGAAAACCCGACCCTCGTCGCGTTGGTGTCGACCGACGTGGCGAAGTTCTGCTCCGGCTACGGTTTCACCACCACGCTGCCGCTGCCCATTACCTCGCGCAGCGAACCTTATGAGCTGGTGTCGCGCAAAGGCGTGCCGGACTCGCCGGCGGCCAGGCTGTTACGAGAGGCGTTGTTGAACCCCGTTTGAGCTCGGGACCGGTTGAAACAGGCGCTTGCGATAGTGCCCGGCTTTGGAGGCGCGCATTCGTGCGTTTTAGGCAAATTTGATTTGCGGCAGGCGCGGTGTTTGAAGCGGACCCGCGCCGCGATACTTCGCCGGGATTTTGCCTGCCCAATAATTGGCCCACGGATGGCCGTTGCGAGGTTAGAACAATGAATGTGTCCAACCGACTTGCGCTCTTGATGACCACTGCCGCGCTGCTCTCTGCGTGTGGTGAGTCTTCCAAATTGCCGTCTCAGGCCAGCGTCGGTCCGTCCCCGCAATTGCCTGAACCCACCACCTCGTTGATCCCTACGTTAAAAGTGTCCAAAGCGATCGGCTGGGCGGGTAGTGACATGCCCAAGGCACCCGCCGGTTTCAAAGTGACCGCGCTGGCCGAAAACCTCGATCACCCGCGCTGGGTGTATACGCTGCCCAATGGCGATGTCCTGGTTGCCGAGAGCAACCACCCGCCGATGCCGGAAGGCGCGACTGACGGTGGCACCGGGCCGATCGCCTGGGCAAAACGCACCGTCATGGGTTTTGTGATGGGCCGTATCGGCGCTGATGCACCCAGCGCCAATCGCATTACCTTGTTGCGCGATGCCGACGGTGATGGCCACGCGGAAGTCCGGAAGGTATTCATGACGGGCCTCGCTTCGCCGTTTGGCATGGCGTTGGTGGGCAATGAATTGTTTATTGCCAATGCTGATGCACTGGTCAAGGTGCCGTACAACGCGGGTCAGACCGAGGTGAATGCGACGCCGGTGAAAGTGACCGACCTGCCCGCAGGCATCAATCACCACTGGACCAAGAATGTCATCGCCAACGCTGAGGGGACCAAGCTTTACGTCACGGTAGGTTCCAACAGCAATGTCGGCGAGAACGGCCTCGATGCGGAAGAAGGGCGCGCGGCGATTTGGGAAGTTGACGTCACAAGCGGCGACAAGCGCTTGTTCGCCAGCGGCCTGCGTAACCCCAACGGCTTGGCCTGGAAGCCGGGTTCGACGCAGTTGTGGACCGTGGTCAACGAGCGCGACGAAATCGGCAGCGACCTTGTGCCGGATTACCTGACGTCGGTGCAGGACGGTGCGTTCTACGGCTGGCCGTGGAGCTACTACGGCGATCATGTCGACACCCGTGTCGAGCCGCCGCGTCCGGACAAGGTGGCCAAGGCCATCGCGCCGGACTACGCGCTCGGTACCCACGTTGCACCGTTAGGCCTGACGTTCTCTGATGCCCGAGGCATGCCCGCTAATTTCGCCAATGGCGTGTTCGTCGGTGAGCACGGCTCTTGGAACCGTAACCCCCAGGCCGGTTACAAAGTGGTGTTCATTCCCTTCAGCGACGGCAAACCTTCGGGGCTGCCGGTGGACTTCCTGACTGACTTCCTCAACACCGACGGCGAAGCGCAAGGGCGTCCGGTGGGCGTCACGCTTGACCAGAGCGGAGCGTTGTTGGTGGCCGATGATGTCGGGAACAAGGTTTGGCGTATCGCGATGGCCAAACCCTAGAGATGGGGTAGGCCAGTTAGATGGATGCTGGATGAGCTACCGTCATCGTCGGAACGCCGCCCGGAGCAAGCTCGCTCCCACATTGGTTTTATGTTGTTCGCGAAATTTGTGGTCGACACCGGGCCCTGTGGGAGCGGGCTTGCTCGCGAAGGCGGTGGCACAGTCAAAAACACTGTCGCCTGACACACCGCTTTCGCGAGCAAGCCCGCTCCCACATTTTGTTTGGTGCCGTTCACAAGATTTGTGGCCGACACAGAACCCCTGTGGGAGCGAGCCTGCTCGCGATAGCGTCAGCCGGCACACCGCATAAACATGTTTAACGACGACTGTTTAAAGACACTCGGTGTTACGTCATAAGCGGCTACAACAGCTTGCGTCGTTACCTACGCGTACGCCAGAATCCGCCGGCTTGTGCGGCTGTGGGGCAGGCTATATCGTTTCCCGGTCACTGCAAAACAGTGATCGGGTTTGGTAGCCCGCTACGAAGTCGCATGGCAACACCTTATGCAGTCTCTTTTCGGGACTCTGCTTTTATGGTGGTCATGCGTGGGGCTCCATTGTGAGCGCCGGGTTTTCCCAACTTCGACCGGTCTACCAACCCACGTATGGCCGCCACCCTTCGTTTGGTAGCGAGGGTGATGGCTCCTCAATATTGCAAGTTGGAGCTTCATCTATGTTCAAAGTTACGCCCAACCCCCCTAATACTGGTCCGTTACCCTACGACGCCTTTCTTGATCTTGACCCCAGGAAAATGAAAGAGGCGGCCGACCGCGCACTCAGCTTCTACCTCGACCCCGGGGCGTCGAAAACGCAGATACCGCCCCGCAAACCCAGCACCATTTTCACCATCGACGCAGCGGTAGATGACGAAACGTTGCTCGTCGAGGCCTGTGAATCGTTGGCATCAGCCAGCGCCATGGTCAACGATCTCGCCGACGTAACGGACGGCCCGCGACGGCAAACGGTGCTGGTGCTGCAACGGGTGATCATGTTGGGTGAGTTAGCGGTCAATCGGGTTTTGGATAACCACAAGCCTGGGTAGTAGCCAGGCACTGTAGGAGCAAAGCTGGTTCGCGATGGCGTCAGGCCTGACACGCCGCGTCATCGTTCATCGCGGGCAAGCCTTGCTCCTACAGCACTCGCCTCACTCGTGACAATCCAGAACAAATGTATTGCCCATTCCTGTCTGTTTCCCCACAGACGGGCTGGGTACCTTGGGTCCACTGCAACCTCACAAGGACCCCCTTATGCTGAATCGATTGGTACTGCCGTTTGCCCTATTGTTCACCCTCAATGCCGCCCACGCCGCGGATGCCGAGAAATGGTATCCGTCAAAATACGGCGCCAACGATGAAATCGGCGCGCTGAATCTGCTCAACGCCGAGTCGGTGATCAACGCCTCGAAACTGATCAAGACCGGCAAAACCTACCCCTTGGCCGTGCCCATCGACAAAACGTTGCCGGCGTTCCGTCATCGCAGCTTTCACCTGACCAACATCCAGCCAGGCGAAGCCGGCGGCACCACGATGGGGCCGAATAAATTCACCTTCAACGATGAACTGGTGGTGGGCTGGACCGGCGTCGGCACCCAGCTCAACGGCATCGGCCACATCGGCATCGACAACGTCTATTACAACGGCAATCGCGCCGCCGATTTCGTGACCGTCGAAGGGGTGAAAAAGCTCGGCATCGAAAAGGTCCCGCCAATCGTCACCCGAGGCGTAGTGCTGGACATGACAGCGGTGTACGGCAGTGCCATCGTGCCGGAGAAAACCGAGTTCAGCGTTGCCGACATTCAGAAGGCGCTGGACCTGCAAGGCATCAGCATTCAGAAGGGCGATGTGGTGCTGTTCAACACCGGTTGGTTGGAGCTGCTGGGCAAGGACAACGAGAAATTTCTCGCCGTGGAACCGGGCATCGGCATGGCTGCAGCCAAATGGCTGGTGGACAAACAGATCGTCGCGTTCGGTGGTGACACCTGGGCTTCGGAAATCTACCCGGCGAAAGATGGCCAGGAGTTCCCGGTCAACCAATTCATGCTGGCCAAGAACGGCATCTACAACCTTGAGTTGATCGACAGCCGAGCGCTGGTGAAAGACAAGGCCTGGGAGTTCATGTTCGTGCTGGGGCAGCCGCTGTACAAGGGTTCGACCCAGGTCAACATCAACCCGGTCGCCATTCGCTAACAGGTCTGTAGGAGCATGGCTTGCCCGCGATGGCGTTCCTGAGATCGCCATCGCGGGCAAGCCATGCTCCTACGAAAAACAACGCTTCTTGAATCGAGAACACACGGACATGGTGCCATCCCTTTGCAGCATCGCTGCACGCTTGCGCCTCAAACAACTGCGGTTGCTGATCGCGCTGGATGATCGCGGTTCCTTGCACAAGGCCGCCGAGAAGATTTCAATTTCGCAGTCCGGCGCCACCAAAGCGCTGCATGAAGTCGAGTCGTTGCTCGGCATGCCGCTGTTCGAACGCCAGCCCAAAGGTCTGGTGGCCAACGAAGTGGGTCGTTGCATGATTCGTTATGCACGGCTGATCTACAGCGATGTCGAGCATCTTCGCGAAGAAATGCTCAGCATCATGCAAGGCCAGGGCGGGCGGCTCTCGGTGGGGGTGATCATGGGGGCGGTGCCGTTGCTGACCCGGGCCCTGACCGAGTTGCGCCTCAAGCAGCCGGAGCTGTCGGTGGAACTGGTGGAAAACACCAGCGCCGCGTTGCTTGGGTTGCTGGATCAGGGACGGCTGGATCTGGCGATTTGTCGCACCAGCGTCGGCCAGCGCTCGGACGCTTATGACTGCATCGAACTGAGTGAAGAACCCTTGGCGGTGGTCGCCAGCAAGGACCATCCACTGGCCAGTGCCGCGTCTTTGCAGCTGTCGCAGTTGAGCGACTACCGCTGGGTGGTCTATCCCAAAGACATGCCGATGCGTCAGACCCTGGAACGTGAGCTGAATGAGGCAGGGCTGGGGACTCCGCGTTATCCGCTGGAAACCTCGTCGATTTTCGCCACCATTTTGTTGGTGCAACAAGATCCGACCTTGTTGGCGGTGATCCCGGTCGAAGTGGCCAGGTTCTGCGAGCAATTCGACTTGCTGGTGAAGTTGCCGGTGTCGATGCGTGCGTTGATCGAGCCTTATGGCGTGATCAGCCGGGCCGGCGCCGACTTGTCCCCGGCGGCGACCCTGCTGATCAACGAACTGCAGCAGGGCCTGATTACTTGATCACGATCGGATTCACCGGTGCACCCGTGCCGCCAACGACCTTCAACGGCGCGGCGGTGTAGAGGAACTGCCACTGGCCGTCTTCGGCGCAATCACTGGCCAGGTCGTCGAGCATCGCCACTTCGGTGAAGGTCACGCCGAGGTTGCGCATCAAGGCATTATGCAGCGGGATCAGTACGCCCGAGGTGGGGTCGACCGCCACTTCGTTGGCCATGGTGTCGGTCACCAGGTTGGGGATTTCCATCTGGTGAAACCATTCCACCAGCTCGCGGCTGAAGGTCAGGCCTGGCTCGGCGAAATCCTTGTAGAACTCTTCCGGCTCGCGCTCATAGAACGAGCCGATCCAGCCGGTGCGGATGATCAGGATGTCGCGCTTCTGGATCTCGATGCCCTGGGCTGTCGCCGCGGCCAGCAGGTCCAGGTGATTGAACGTCTCGCCCTTGTCCAGCACCGCTTTGCCGCGATGGCGAGCCATGTCGATCAACACGGCGCGCCCGACAATCCCGCGTTCGGCAATCGGCAGGATGCTGGCCTTGTCCATGCTGCCGATGGTGCTCATGGCGTCGTAGCCATTCCACAGTTTGTTGTCGTGCCAGACGTGGCCCAACGCGTCGTATTGGGTCGAGCCTTGCAGGTGCATGAAGATCACGTCGTCGGCGTATTCCACATGGCCGTCGAAGTGGGTCTTGCCGGCCAGGAAATGGCCCTTGTCCAGCACGTTGACCCGCATCGATGGACGTCGGCCGGGCCACAGCGGTTCGCCTTTGGGGTGGCCGATCTGCACTTGCAGGGTGAAGGTCTTGCCTTGGCGGACCGAGGCGATACCCCGGAGGATTTCCGCGCTTTGCAGGTAATTCAGAGCGCCGACTTCATCGTCCGGGCCCCATTTTCCCCAGTTGGTGGGTAGGCCTTCGAGCAAGGCTTTGATGTCGGGAGAACGGTCGGCGGCGGTGTTATTGGGATTGTGGTCGCACATGAGGTTGTCCTTGGGTTGAACGGATGCCGATGGTGACCTTGCAGACCTCCACAATCCCTGTGGGAGCGAGCTTGCTCGCGATAGCGGCGAGACAGTCGACATTGATGTTGAATGATCAACCGCAATCGCGAGCAAGCTCGCTCCCACATGGACTGCGCTGCCCATCGGAGCTGTGTTGGGATTATTTGATCGGGGAGAAATCCGCGGCGATCAGCAGTTTCGATTCCATCTTTTCCAGCATCGGGAACGCCTTCGGCACGAAGCCTTCAAGCCAGTCCGGATCCTGATACAGCGCCGCCCGTTTCTTGATCCGGTCATCAAGGCTCTCGTAGGCCCAGATGTGGATGACCTGATTCAGCTCGCCGATTTCGGTGTACCACCAGCCCACCAGCGTGGTGTAGCGGGAGATCACCGGCAGGCCGGTTTCTTCGAAGTGCTTGAGGTAGGTCTGCATTTTTCCGATTTGAATCGTGTAGGTGCGCATTTCGTAAAACATGGGAGTCGTCTCTTAGGAATGAGTGCCGTGCCAGGCGTTGCTGATGATTCGTTCGATGTCGGCGGCGGTGGTCAGGCGTGGGTTGACCAGCACGTTGCCGCTGCGCATCGAGTCGCTGACCATTTGCGGCATGTAGTCCAGGTCCACGCCCAGGTCCTTGATGTTGTCGGGAATGCCGATGGCCTTGTTCAGCGCCACCACGTGCTCCACCACTTTGTGCCCGGCGCTGGCAACGCTCAGGCCATCGACGTTCTCGCCCATGGCCATGGCGATTTCACGAAACAGTTCCGGGCACGCCGCCAGGTTGTATTCGATGACGTAGGGCAGCAGCGTCGCGTTGGCGATGCCATGGGGAATGTTGAACACGCCGCCGAAGGTGTGGGAGATCGCGTGCACGTTGCCCAGTTTCGATTGAGCGAACGCGACGCCAGCGAGGAACGAACCCAGCAGCATCTGTTCCCGGGCGTGCAGGTCGGAGCCGCTGAAAAATGCTTTGGGCAGGTGGGTGCAAATCATCTTGATCGCTTGCAGTGCCAAGGCCTGGCTGACCGGGTTGGCCTGCTTCGACACGTAGGATTCGATGGCGTGGGTCAACGCGTCCATGCCCGTGGCAGCGGTGATCGACGGCGGCAGTTTGAGCGTCAGTTCGGCGTCGAGAATCGCCAGTTTCGGAAACAGCGCCGGGCTGATGATCACGGTCTTGAACAGGGTTTTGGTGTTGGTGAAAACCGTGGAGGCGGTGCATTCGCTGCCCGTGCCGGAGGTGGTCGGAATGGCGAAGATCGGCAGAGGCGGGTGCAGCAGTTTGTCGTAGCCTTCGTAGTCGAGGATGTTGCCGGGGTTGGTGGCCATGGCCGCCACACCCTTGGCGGTGTCGATGCTGCTGCCGCCCCCGACGCCGATCACCGAATCGCAGTCGTGGTTTTTCAGGAATGCCACGGCGCGTTCCAGCACGTCGGTGGTGGGGTTGGGTTCGACGCCGGAAAACACTTCGTAGTGAATGTCACTGTCGGCCAGCGAGGTGAAAAAGCTTTCCAACACACCCGACGCCATCAGCCCTTCGTCGGTGACCAACAGCAGTTTTTTTCGAACATGCGGCTTGAGCAGCGCACCGGCCTGGCGCACCAGGCCGGTGCCGCTTTTCAGGGTCGTGGGGAAATAAAACTGAAACGGGTTCATGTGTGTCTCCGGTTCTTATTGGTCTGGAGACAGTAATAAGCGTGGGAGGCGGCTGATAATGAAAAGGTCTGATCTGGGGATCACTGTTTGTCATCACTTGTCGGTGGGGGGCAAGTCGGTGAGGATGTGTCGGCTTCGAGATCCAGCCCCTCACCCCAACCCTCTCCCCACAGGGGAGAGGGGGAAAGGGAGCCGATCTGTGTCGCTTTCAAAGCCTGAGTTCGACTCGATATCTCAGGTCGCCGTATTCCGAGCAAACACCTCGGTCAGTTCCCTCTCCCCCCGGGAGAGGGCTAGGGTGAGGGCTGGTTCCAAAGCCTGGCGCAAAGTCCAGAATCTCCCTCAACTCACAACCAACAGGAGCACCATCATGGATTTGGCTATTTCGGGTCGCTGGGCCATCGTCTGCGCCGCCAGCAAGGGCTTGGGTCTGGCCTGTGCGCGAGCCTTGGCGAAGGAGGGCGTCAACCTGGTGATCAACGCCCGTGGCAACGAAACCTTGCAGGCCGCCGCCGACGAATTGCGCCAACTGGCACCGGGCATCGAAGTGCGCACAGTGGCCGGGGATATCAGCACACCTGCGGTGCGCGAGCAGGTGTTGGCGGCGTGTCCGCAGGTGGACATCCTGGTCAATAACGCTGGCGGTCCGCCGCCGGGTGACTTCCGTGACTGGCAGCGCGAAGACTGGTTGAAAGCGCTGGACGCCAACATGCTCACACCCATCGAACTGATCAAGGCCTGCGTCGATGGCATGGCCGAGCGCGGTTTCGGGCGCATCGTCAACATCACGTCTGGCGCGGTGAAGGCGCCGATCGATGTGCTGGGCCTGTCCAACGGCGCCCGCAGCGGGTTGACCGGTTTCATCGCCGGGCTCGCGCGCCAGTCGCGTCTGGCCGGGCACAACGTGACGATCAACAATCTGCTGCCAGGCCCATTCGAGACCGAGCGCTTGCACAAAACCCTGAGTGCCGCCGCCGAAGCCAACAGCACCACGGTCGAGAGCATCAGCGAGCAGCGGCGCAAGCACGTGCCGGCCCAGCGTTTCGGCCAGCCCGACGAGTTCGGCGCCTACTGCGCGTTCATCTGCAGCGCCCACGCCGGTTTCCTCACCGGGCAAAACCTGTTGCTGGACGGCGGCAGTTACCCCGGTACGTTCTGATCTTTTGGGGGGATGACATTCGGTGATCCCCCAATCAGATCCCCTCATTATTCAGCGATCGAGGGCGTGATTAGAGTGGGGCCGCTTGCATCCACAACAATAAAGAGCGCCCCTCATGAACATTCCGAGTGCCGAAACCTTGCGGCTGACCGCCGCGTCTGCAACCGAGCGCCCGACCAGCGTGCGCTGGCGGATCTTCCTCATCATGTTGCTGCTGACCGCGATCAACTACATCGACCGCGCCTCGCTGTCGGTGGCCTTGCCGCTGATTTCCAGTGAGTTCCAGATTCCGCCAGCGTTGGAAGGCTTGATGCTCAGCGCGTTTTTTTGGTCCTACGCGTTGATGCAGATTCCCGGCGGCATGCTGCTGGACCGTTTTCAGACTCGCCGTGTGATCGTCATCGCGACCGTCGCCTGGGGCGCCTTTCAAGCCCTGGCCGCGGGCGCGCACAACTGGATCACGCTGCTGATCACCCGCATGGGCCTGGGCATTGCCGAGTCGCCGATCATGCCGGCCGGGGCCAAGCTCAACGGCGCCTGGCTGACGCCTAACGAACGCGGGCGCGGCGCGGTACTGGTTGACGGTGGCGCACCGCTGGGCAGTGCCTTCGGTGCGATCATCATTGCCGGCCTGATCGGCTGGTTCGACTCCTGGCGTATCGCCTTCGTGATCGCCGGCATCGGCACCATGCTCGCCGGCGTGCTGGCCTGGAAATACATCCGCAACCATCCCAGCGAACACCCTGGAGTGAATGCTGCGGAACTGGCGCACATCACCGAAGGCAATATCAAAGTCAGCCAACCCGGCGCGGTCACCAGTATTCCTCTCAAGGAGCTGCTCAAGGATCGCTCGGTATTGGCCATGTTCGCCGGTTATTGCTGCATTCTCAGCGTGTTCTACGGACTGCTGACCTGGATGCCGAGCTACCTGCATCAGACCCATGGTCTGAACATTTCGAGCATGGGCGGGGCGACGTTCCTGATCTTCATGTGCGGTTTCGTCGGCGAGCTGGTCGGCGGTTATCTGGGGGATAAGTGGAAATCCAGCGGCGCCTCGCCGAATTTGGTGATGCGCAGCATGTTCAGCGGTTCGGCGCTGGTGGCGGCCCTGTGCATGCTGGCGGTGGCGTATGCGAGTGAGGCCAGCAAAGCGATCGGCTTGCTCTGCGTGGCGATGTTTTTCATTCGGTGGTGCGGCATGTACTGGTGCATTCCGTCGATCCTCGGCGGTACCTCGAAAACCGGCGTGCTGGCCGGCACCATGAACTTCTGCGGGAACATGGCCGGGGTGATCGTGCCGATCCTGATCGGGCTGATCGTGCAGTTCACCGGGTCGTACTTCCTGGTGCTGATCTTCTTCGTGGTCATGGCCGTGCTGCTGGCGATATTCTCCAGCCTGATCGATTATCGGGAACGAGGGCTGGCGTGAAAGGAGCGGAGGGCAGGTGAGCGTCGATATCGAGTGCGTGGTGGTCGGGGCCGGTGTGGTCGGGCTGGCGGTCGCCAGAGCCCTGGCCCGCAGCGGGCGGGAAGTGATCCTGGTCGAGGCGGGCGAGGGCATTGGCGTGGGCATCAGTTCGCGCAATTCGGAAGTGATCCACGCCGGCATTTACTACCCGAGCGGCAGCCTCAAGGCGCAATTGTGTGTGGAGGGCAAGCAACGCCTTTACGCTTTTTGCGATGAGCGCGGCGTCGATTACCAGCGCCTGGGCAAGCTGATCGTGGCCACGGATGACGGTCAGTGCACGGCCTTGCAGAAGTTGTTGGCGCAGGGTCGCAGCAACGGCGTCGATGACCTGCAATGGCTGGACGCCGAACAGGCGCGGGAACGTGAGCCGGCAGTGTCCTGCGTCGCTGCGCTCTGGTCGCCGTCTACCGGGATTGTCGATTCCCATGCCCTGATGCTGGCGCTTCAGGCGGATGCCGAGGCCAGCGGCACGTCGCTTGCCTTCCATACGCCGCTGGCGTCGGCCCGTTGGACCGAGCAAGGTTTCGAACTGCAGATGGGCGGCGCCCAACCCATGACCTTGAGCTGCCGTGAGTTGATCAATTGCGCCGGATTATCCGCGCCTGAGGTGGCGAGCCGGATTGAAGGCTTGCCGTCGCAGCACGTCCCCGAGGCACGATTGTGCAAGGGCAGCTATTTCAGTTTCAGCGGCCGGGCGCCGTTCCGGCATTTGGTGTATCCGGCACCGGAGAGCGCGGGGCTGGGCGTGCATATGACGCTGGATCTGGGCGGTCAGGCGCGCTTCGGGCCGGACGTCGAATGGATCGATCAGGTCGATTATCGTGTGGATCCACGCCGAGCCGATGGCTTCTACGAGGCGATCCGGCGCTACTGGCCGGCGTTGCCCGATAACAGCCTGCAACCGGCCTACAGCGGCATCCGCCCGAAAATCACCGGGCCGACCGAACCGGCGGCCGACTTCGTCATCAGTGGTCCGGCCGAGCATGGTGTGCCGGGGCTGGTGAACCTGTTCGGTATCGAATCGCCGGGCTTGACCAGTTGCCTGGCGCTGGCCGATCGGGTGACGACGATATTAGCCGCACCACGAAGTGACCGGTAATCAGCGTTTGCAATGCAGCTCGCCCTGAGGGCTATGCTTGGCAGTGCGCCCATCACAATGGGAGACCTGCGATGATTAACGTACGCACTGCCCGCATGCTTGCCGATTACAAACGCTGGGCCAATCAACGCCTCTTTGACAGCCTGGCCGCACTGCCACCGGGTGAGGTCAATAAAGAGCGCGTGTCGGTGTTCAAGAACATGATCGGCACCCTGAACCACATCTACGTGGTGGACTGCATCTGGCGGGCCCACCTCGAAGGCCGAGGGCACGGCTTTAAAACTTCACACGATCTGCTGCATCCCGACCTCGCCGAGTTGCGCCTGGCGCAAAAGGACATCGATCACTGGTACTGCGACTGGAGCGAACGGCAGACCGATGCCTCGCTGGATAAACCCGTCGAGTTCAGTTTTGTCTCGGGGGAAAGCGGCATCATGAGCGCCGGCGCGATACTGATGCATGTGGTCAATCACGCCAGTTATCACCGCGGCTGGGTGATCCAGATGTATTTCGAGATTCCAGTCATGCCGCCGGTCACTGACTTGCCGGTGTACCTGCGAGAGACCGACCCCGCGTCTTTCCAATCGATTAGTGCCCCGGCAGCGGCGCCGACATGTGTTGGGAGATTCGCGAGCGCAACCAACGTTCTGCCGGATCGTTATCGTTGACCCCGTTCCAGACCATGGACAGTTCGGACAGCACGATGTCAAACGGCGGGTCGTCGGCCCGCAGCTGGCTGCTGCCTTCGATCAGCGCGCACGCCGCGTAGTCCGGCACCGTGGCCAGCATATCGGTGCCGGCCAGCAAGGCGCGCAGGCCGGCGAATTGCGGCACCGCCAGCACCACCCGACGTGAGCGGCCGATGCGTGCGAGGTCGTTGTCGATGGCCCCGGTCAAATCCCCGGAAAACGATACCAGCGCGTGCGGACGTTCGCAGTATTCATCCAGGGTCAGGGGGCCGGGACGATTGTCGCCGCGCAGGATCTTCACGCTCAGGTCACGCAACTTCTTGCGCTTGGCGTTGGCCGGCAGTTCCGTGGTGTAGCTGATCCCGACGGAAATCTCCCCGGTGGAGAGCATCGACGACATCAGCAGGAAATTCACCCGACGCACCACCACCACGACGTTCTGCGCCTCTTCGCGAATTTGCTTGAGCAGCGGCGGAAACAGACCGAACTCGGCGTCGTCGGACAGGCCGATACGAAATACATCGCGGCTGGTGGACGGGTCGAAATCCTTGGCCCGGCTGACCGCGCCGGAGATGGTGTCCATCGCCGGCTGCAATTCCTTGAGAATCGCCAGGGCCCGCTGTGTCGGCTCCAGCACACGACCGTTACGCACCAGCAGCGGGTCGTCGAACAGGTCGCGCAACTTGGCCAGTGAGGCACTGACGGCGGGCTGGCCGAGAAACAGCTTCTCCCCGGCCCGGGTCAGGTTCTTTTCGAACATCAGGGTTTCGAAAATCACCAGCAGGTTCATGTCGACGCGGCGCAGGTCGTTGCGGTTCATCCGGGCTTCTCGCAGGAATTCGGGGTCTTTTCAGTAAAGCACGTGTGGCGAGGGGGATGCCGGATCGGTGGTCGGGCCCGGTTCCGTCAGCACTTTCCTGAACGTTTCCACCAGCGGTCGCAAATTGATCCGGTGCCACGCGGCCCACAGCGGCGTGGTGAAGGAAATCCACGGCACTTCCCGCAGCACCACGCCCGGCGGTGCGTTGCGGCTCAGGCCTTTCTGAATCATTGCGATGCCCAGCCCCGACGCCACCAATCCCAACGCGGTAAACGGTTCAGTGGCTTCCATACGAATGTCCGGGGTGAAACCGGCGCGGATGCAGGCGCTGACGAAGTCATCGCGGCTGGCGGCGTCCTGGCGGGGTTGCACGCCGATCCATTCCTGATCGGCGAGGTCTGCCGGGGTCAGTGTCGGGTTGTTCGCCAAAGGATGATGCTCGGGCAGGGCCAGCAGCATCGGATCGTCCAGCACCTGAAAGCCCAGCAGGTCCGGGTCGTCGGCGACGGGCGGTTCGCTGACCAGTGCGATATCCAGACTACGCTGACGCAGGCCTTCGAGTTGTTCGGCGGAATTCAGGTTGTACAGCGCGACGTGCACATTCGGCCGGTCGACCCGCAGCACCCGCAAGGCATTGGGCAGGACGCCGGCGTGCATGGCGTTTTCGATGTAGCCGATGCACAAGCCGCCTTCTTCGCCACGGCCGAGGCGCTTGCCCAGGGATTCCAGGCGATTGGCGTGGGTCAGCAGGGCACGGGTTTCAGCCAGAAAAGTCTGGCCATCGCGGGTCAGGCGAATGCGTTGCTGGCTGCGTTCAAACAGGGTCAGGCCCAGGCGTTCTTCGAGCTGGGCGATCTGCCGGCTCAGGGGCGATTGGGAAATGTGCAGGCGTTCGGCGGCGCGACCGACGTGTTCTTCTTCGGCGACGGCGACGAAGTAGCGCAATTGGCGGATGTCGATCATGTCAGACCTATAGGGACTCAAGTGCTGCGCATTATGTCTTGGACGGTCCGATCATCGCAATCTAGGATCTGCTCAACGGTCACCTCTGATGACCCCTGACACTCAAGAGGAAAAACCCATGAGCTTGAAAGACAAACTGCCTGGCACCCTCGGTTTCGGTACCGCCCCATTGGGCAACATGTTCCGCGCCATTCCTGAAGAAGAGGCGCTGGCCACCGTGCACGCTGCCTGGGATGCCGGCGTGCGTTACTTCGACACCGCACCGTTTTACGGTTCGGGCCTGTCGGAAATTCGTCTGGGCGCCGCGCTGGCCCAGTACAACCGTGACGACTATGTGCTGAGCAGCAAAGTCGGCCGGGTCATACTCGATGAAGTCGAAGACACTGCGGCCCGCGATTTGGGCGAGAAGAGCGGGGTGTTCGAACACGGTCGCCCGAACAAGATCGTCAACGACTACAGCGCCGACGCCACGATGCGCTCCATTGAAGACAGCCTCAAGCGCCTGCAAACCGATCGTCTGGACATCGTCTGGGTGCATGACATCGCCCAGGACTTCTACGGCGATCAATGGCTGGAATACTTCAACCAGGCCCGCACCGGCGCCTTCAAAGTGCTGACCCGCTTGCGCGAAGAAGGCGTGATCAAGGGCTGGGGCCTGGGCGTGAACAAGGTTGAACCGTGCGAACTGACCCTTGATCTGACCGAAGCCCAGCCGGACGGTTTTCTGCTGGCGGGTCGCTACACGCTGCTCGACCACGATCGTGCCTTGCAACGTCTGATGGACGCCGCGTTGGCGCAGAATGTCGAGATCGTGGTCGGTGGTCCTTACAGCTCGGGCATTCTGGCCGGTGGTGCACACTTCGAGTACCAGAAAGCCAGCCCGGCGATCATCAACAAAGTCGAGCAGATCAAACGCATCGCTGCTGCACATGGTGTCGACATCAAGGCGGCTGCGTTGCAGTTCTCCCTGGCTAACCCGGCCGTGGCGGCGGTGATTCCAGGTTCCAGCCGTCCGGACCGGATTGCTGAAGACGTTGCGGCGATGTCGGCCGTCATTCCCGCCGCTTTCTGGCAGGCGATGCGCGACGCGAAACTGGTGTCTGAACGTGCGCCATTGTCGATTATTGGAGGTTGAGCATGAAAATCGATCTGACTGGAAAACTCGCCATTGTCAGCGGTAGCACCGCCGGTATTGGCCTGGGCATCAGCAAGGCGCTGGCCGAATCCGGCGCCACGGTGGTGGTGATCGGCCGCGAGACGGCCAAGGTCGAACAGGCGCTGGCGAGCATTCGCCAGAGCGTGCCGGACGCGCAGTTGCGTGGCCTGACCGCAGACCTCGGCACGGCCGAAGGCGCCGAGTTGTTGTTTGCCGCCGAACCGCGGGCGGACATCCTGGTGAACAACCTCGGGATCTTCAACGACGTGGACTTTTTCGACACGCCAGACAGCGAGTGGACGCGGTTTTATGAGGTCAACGTGATCTCCGGCGTGCGCCTGTCACGGCATTACGTGCCAGACATGGTCAAGCAGGGCTGGGGCCGGGTGATCTTCCTGTCCTCGGAATCCGGGATCGCCATTCCGGCCGACATGCTCAACTACGGCGTGACCAAAAGCGCCAACCTGGCGGTGTCCCATGGTTTGGCCAAGCGTCTGGCGGGCACCGGGGTGACGGTTAATGCGATCCTGCCTGGCCCAACGTTGACCGATGGCCTGGAGCAGATGCTCAAAGACGCCACTGCCAAATCGGGGCGGAGCGTTCGGGAAGAAGCCGATGCCTTCGTGCGCAAGGCCCGGCCGACCTCCATTATCCAGCGCGTGGCAAATGTCGAGGAAGTCGCGAATCTGGTGGCCTACATCGCCTCGCCACTGTCGTCGGCCACCACCGGCGCGGCTTTGCGGGTCGACGGCGGCGTCGTCGACAGCATGGCGATTTGAACCTTATTGATTGAGAGAGAACATTTCATGGCAACTGCATCAGCGTTTATTGATATCCCGGCGACCGCCGACCAGGTTTGGCAATTGATTGGCGGCTTTGACTCGCTGCCGGACTGGCTGCCGTTTATTCCCAAAAGCGAGCTGAGTGAAGGCGGCCGGGTGCGTAGCTTGCAAACGGCGGATGGGGCGGTGGTGGTTGAGCGGTTGGAGGCGTTTGATAACGCTGGGAAGACTTACAGTTATTCGATATTGCAGGCGCCGTTTCCGGCTACTGACTATCTGGCGACCATCAGTGTTGAAGCGCAGGGGCAGAGCGCGCGAGTGACCTGGTCTGGGCGATTTGCACCTGTCGGTGTGAGTGACGAGGAAGTGGTGGCGCTGTTTACCGGTATCTATCAGGGTGGCCTGGAAGCTCTGCGCGCCAACTACCCGGCCTGACCTTGAACTGATCGTTCCCACGCACGTGGGAACGATCAATCGATCAACGATCATGCTACTGAGCCGGCAATCTAAGCTCCGCGCACAACCCACCCCCTTCACGATTACTCAACGTCAACGATCCCCCGATCGCCAACGCCAACTGCTGTGCAATCGCCAACCCCAACCCGGTCCCGCCGGTACTGCGGTTGCGCGAATTCTCCACGCGATAAAACGGTTCCATCACCTGAGCCAATTCTTCCTCGGCAATCCCCGGCCCGCGGTCCATCACCTTCACCGACAAACTGCCGTCAGCCTTCGCTTCCACCCTCAATTCGGCGGCGCCGGCGAACTTCAGCGCGTTGTCCGTCAGGTTCACCAGCACTCGCCGCAAGGCGTGCGGCCGGGTGTTGATCACTGCGTCACTTTTACCGCCCAGCTGCACGTCTTTGCCCATGTCCTGATAGTCGAACACCAGGCTGTCGAGGAACGAATCCAGATTGGTGCGGCGACTTTCCTCGGTGGCGCCATGCACGCTGCGGGCATAGGCCACGCCTTCGCGCACCAGGTGTTCTATCTCGCCAAGGTCATTCCAGAGTTTGTCTTTCTCGGCGGAGTCGTCCATGAATTCGGCGCGCAGTTTCATGCGGGTGATCGGGGTTTGCAGGTCGTGGGAAATCGCCGCCAGCAGTTGCATGCGTTCCTTGAGGTAAGCGGCGATGCGCGCCTGCATTGAATTGAAGGCCATGGCGGCATGCGCGACTTCGGTCGGGCCTTTTTCATCCAGGTGCACCGCGTGGGTGTTGGGGTCCAGGGTCTCTACCGCTTGGGCCAGGCGGGTGAGGGGGCGGATGGCGATTCTCACGGCCAGCCAGGTGCAGATGAGCATCAGTGCCAGTTGCCCGAGCAACACGATGGGTAACCACGGCGACAGCGGCACCATCGAGGGACGCACGTCGATGGTCACCGGGCTGCCGTCCGCCAGTTTCAGGTGGACCTGAAAATGTTTTTCCGGCCCGGGGATGTCGGTCACCGTCATCGGGTAATCCTTGCCGATGGCCTCTTTGATCGACGTCATCGCTATGGGCGAATCGCTCATGGGCATGCCGGGTGAGCCTTCGTTCAACAAATAGCGGTAGTTACGTCGATCCAGTTGTTGCAGCCAACTCATGCGTTCTTCGGCCGGTAAGCGGTCGAGGATGGCGATGGAGGTCGAGACGTCGGTTTCCAAATTGCCCAGCATGGTGTTCTTGGTGCTTTCGTAGCGCTCGTAGTACTGCGCGCCGAAAGACAGCGCCTGCGCGAGAATCAAGCCGATCAGGAAGATCAGCGACAGCCGCGAGGCGAGGGTGCGGGGCCAGCGCATCGAGAGATTCATGAGGGCGCCCCGAGGACTTCCACCGGCAGCGAAAACACATAGCCTTCGCTGCGCACGGTCTTGATGTAGGCCGGTTCGCGGGCATCGTCCAGCAAGCGCTGGCGCAAGCGGCTGACCAGCAAGTCGATGGAGCGGTCGAACAGGTCGGCATCGCGGCCTTGGGTCAGGTTCAGCAATTGATCGCGATTGAGTACCCGCTGTGGGTGATCGAGGAACACCCGCAGCAGCCGATATTCCGCACCACTGAGCGCGACCATCGTGCCGTCTTCATCGAGCAAGTGCCGGGCCGAGGTGTCCAGGCGCCAGCGCCCGAAGGCCAGCAGGCGACCGCTTTCGGTGACCACCAGGTTGGGCGGCAGCATCCGCGTGCGGCGCAGCACGGCGTTGATTCGGGCGAGCAGTTCACGGGCGGCGAATGGCTTGACCAGGTAATCGTCGGCGCCCATTTCCAGGCCGATGATGCGGTCGGTTTCATCGTTGCGCGCGGTGAGCATCAGCACCGGCGTCGCCTTGTGTTTGCCAGCGCGCAACTCACGGCACAGCATCAGGCCATCGTCGCCCGGCATCATGATGTCGAGCACGATCAGGTCCACCGGCGTGGACTCCAGGAACGTGCGCATTTGCCGTCCATCCGCGACGACGGTGGTGCGCAGGCCGTTTTTCTTCAGGTAGTTGCCTACCAGCTCCCGGATCTCGCGGTCATCGTCCACGATGAGAATGTGATCGACGTGTTCCATTTGGCCAGGCCTCTGTAGATGGGGGATGTCGCGCAGTCTATCGAGCCTTGGCCCGCTCGCCCGCAGTCCTTTGTATTGCAGTGTATCTGGCCTGTCGGCGGATACACGTGGACGTAAAAACACCCATTTTCAGGGCTTTTGTATCGCTCTGTATCCCGGCCCGGTTTTGATACGTACCGATTTACACGCGCCTGTTCCCGACACAGTCGGGATACCTCGCGAGCCTCTAATAGGTTCCATCGAGGCAAACCAAACCGCCTCGGCCCAATCAACGATTGCCCTATTGAAGCCTTGAGGAAACCACCATGAACACCAAAGCCGTCTACGCCGCATGCCTGTTTGCCGCCCTGAACATCTGCACCTTGTCGGCCCGCGCCGAAGCCGATGTCACCGCTAAAACCTACACCTACGGCTCGCACCTGGACATCAAGAAAGTGCTGTCGCTGAAACAGGACACCTCGACTTCCTGTGGGGTTGTGGATGCCCAGCTGACTTACCTGGACTCCCATAACAAAACCCAGGTTCTGGACTATCGCAAATTTGCTGATGGCTGCAACTCAGACAACTGAGTCCTGCGCTGACCCATTGCCCATCCCCATTGAAACAGGAAGCACATCATGAACAACGTCACCCGCTTTTTGACTGCCATTGCCTTCTCCGCGGCTGGCGCCACTGCCCATGCCAACGCTGCTGTTGAACAGAAAAGCTGTGGCAGCGCGACTTGCTTCCAGCTGACGCCGGTGGGGGAGAAGGGAGGGAGCGCTTTTTTGGCAGAGGATGGTTCGAGCCGTACGCCGCAGGGGCAGCAACTGGAAAACCAGACGGCCTGAAGCCAGGCACTGTTTCTGTGAACACCACAATTCCAATGTGGGAGCGAGCTTGCTCGCGATGACGGAGTGTCAGTCGACGTCAATGTTGAATGTTCCGGCCTCATCGCGAGCAAGCTCGCTCCCACAGGGATGTGTGGTGTGTCGCCCTCTCTATATACATAGGTGATCCCATGTTTCTCATCGCTTTCCTGGGCGGCATATTGACCGTCCTCAGTCCTTGCATCCTCCCGGTCGTGCCGTTCCTGTTCGCCGGTGTTAAACGCACACGTTCCTCGATCCTGCTCACCCTCGGCGGCATGGTCCTGACCTTCGCCCTGATCTCCAGCCTGGCCGTGGTCAGCAGCGAGTGGGTGGTACGCGCCAACAACACCGGTCGTCATGTGGCCTTGATCGTGATGGTGCTGTTCGCCCTGTCGCTGATTTCCGCCCGTGTCGGTGACTGGCTGGCCCGTCCCTTCGTGGCGCTGGGCAACCGCGTCGATCCGGACACCCGCAAAATGTCCGGTCCGCTGGGCTCGGTCATGATCGGCGTTGCCACCGGTCTGCTCTGGGCTCCGTGCGCCGGACCGATCCTCGGGGTCATCCTCACCGGCGCCATGCTGCAAGGTGCAAACGCTCAAACCAGCCTGTTATTGGTGGCGTACGGCCTGGGCAGCGCATTGTCCCTGGGCACCTTGATCTTCGCCGGTCGCGGCCTGGTCAATCGCCTGAAAGCGTCGATCCCGGTCACCGGTTGGCTGCGTCGTGGTACGGGTGTTGCGGTGCTGGCGGCGGCGGTGGTGATTTCCACCGGTGCCGACAAAACACTGCTGGCCGGCACCTCGTCCGAAGGCGTGACGACGGTTGAGCAACGCGTGCTGGAAACCGTACCGAAAGTCGTCGATTACTTCGTCAGCAAGGTCAAGGCAGACTCGTCCATGGACAACGCCCAAGGCCCCATGCCGTCGCTGTCCGGTGCGGTCGAATGGCTCAACTCGCCGGCGCTGAGCAACGATTCGCTGAAAGGCAAAGTGGTGCTGGTGGACTTCTGGACCTTCGACTGCATCAATTGCCAACACACCTTGCCGTACGTGAAGGACTGGGCGAAGAAATACGAGAAGGATGGCCTGGTGGTGATCGGCGTCCACACCCCTGAATACGGTTTCGAGCGCATCATCGACAACGTAAAAGATCAGGTGAAAAAGCTCGGCATTACTTACCCGGTGGCCATCGACAACAACTACGCGATCTGGCGCAATTTCGACAACCAGTACTGGCCGGCTCACTACCTGATCGACGCCAAGGGCCAGGTGCGTTACACCCACTTTGGTGAAGGCAGTTACGAGACTCAGGAGAAAGTGATTCAGCAGTTGCTGGAAGAGGCTAAAGCACCCGCTGCGTAATACTTCAAATCAATGGCTCACAGGCTGCACGCCGTGGGCCATTGGTTTTTTCTCCTGACTGCGCCGCCACGCCGCCGGTGGCGCTCCATACTCTCGACGAAACGCCCGACTGAACGCCGTGTCAGTTTGGTAGCCCACCTCTTCGGCAATCCGCATTAATGAACTGTTACTGCTGCGTAACAGGTTGGCCGCCAGCAACATGCGCCATTGCGTCAGGTACTGCATCGGCGAACTCCCCACCAGTTGCTGAAAGCGCTCCGCCAACACCGACCTTGAAGTGCCGGCCGTGCGCGCCAGTTCATCCAGCGTCCAGGCGTGGCACGGTTTTTTGTGCAACGCGTTGAGGGCGGCGCCGACAATCCGGTCGCTCACACCCGCCAGCCAACCGGTGCGGCCTTCGCCTTGTTCGTGCATGTACAGGCGCAGCACTTCGATGAACAACACCTCGGCCAGTTTCGCCAGCACACCTTCGCCGCCGGGGCGGGGTGAGCGCGCTTCGGCCAGTGCATAACGGACCGACGACTCCAGCCAGATACCGGCATTCGAGCCGCGCACATTGACCCGGACCACCGCCGGCAACCCGGTCAGCAACATGCCGGCCAGACGGGTATCGCATGCCAGATAGCCGCACACCAGACGCGTTACCGCGCCGCCACCGCCATAGCTCAATTGCCGTGGACGGCGCGCCAGCACCACGTCCAGCCGCGCACCCGTGGCGGGCGCGAGCCCCGGTTTAGAGCTCATGCGGTGGGCGTCTCCCTGCGGGAAAACCACCACATCGCCGGCCGTTAGCAGGAGCGGGGGATCATCACCCAGTTCGACATAACACTCGCCTTCGGTGATCAAGTGGAAGATCACCACGCGTTCGGCGCCGGGCTCCAGAAACGGCGCCGCCGTGTCGGCGCTCGGCGACTGGTAGCACCAGGGGGCAGTGAACCTGGCATTGATGAAAATCGCGCCGACTAGGCGGACGACGCGCAGCGTCTGGGACAGGGCGTCCATGGGGTTTTTCCGTGTGGGCGGCTGCTTTGGGGGGTGAGCTTGATTGTGAGCCTGTCGCCGCAAACCGTGAAATCTCCGGACGATCGGACAGGGTTGGCCGACGATCGGGCAGGACGCCAGCGTTGCCCGGCGCGATAGTTGGCACACAGGGTCTGCCGACCCTGTCATCAATAACAAAAATGAGAGGTTGCCATGCCTAAGTTCGTTATAGAACGCGACATTCCGGGTGCTGGAACACTGTCAGAAAGGGATTTGAAAGCCGCTTCGCAAAAGTCCTGCAGGACGTTGCGCGACTTGCCTGAGGTGCAGTGGCAGCAGAGTTATGTCACCGGTGACAAGCTCTACTGCGTGTACATCGCGCCCAACGAAGAGTTGATCAAGGAACACGCCAGGCAGAGCGGTTTTCCGGCCAACCGCATTTCCCAGGTCACGGCCATCATCGATCCGACCACGGCCGAGTAAGCCGGGCCTGCATTCCAACCCGCAACGGAGCGGAATTCATGAGTACACCCATTGATCTTACTGCCTTGAAAAACCGTCAGATGGCCTCTTGGGCCAGTGGCGACTATGCCGTGATTGGCACCACTTTGCAGATTGTCGGCGAGCAACTCGCCGAGGCCTGCGACCTGCTTTGCGATGAACGCGTGCTCGACGTGGCCGCCGGCAACGGTAACGCGACGCTCGCTGCCGCGCGCCGTGGTTGCCTCGTCACGTCTACCGACTACGTGGCCGCGCTGCTGGAACGCGGCGAAGACCGGGCCAGGGCAGAGCGCCTGGAAGTGACGTTTCAAGTGGCCGACGCTGAAGCCTTGCCCTTCGAGGATGCCAGCTTCGATGCCGTGCTTTCCACCTTCGGGGTGATGTTTACGCCGGACCAACCCAAGGCCGCCGCGGAACTGGCGCGGGTCTGTCGCCCCGGAGGGCGGATCGGCCTGGCGAACTGGACGCCCGAAGGGTTTGTCGGCCAGATGTTCAAGACCCTCGGCCGCCACCTGCCGCCACCGCCAGGCGCTCAACCGCCTTCGCAGTGGGGCACCGAAGCCTGGCTGCACACGCAGTTCGACGAACGTGACTTTCTGCTCCAGGTGACGCGCAAGACCTTTAACTTCCGTTACCGCTCGGCCGCGCATTTCATCGACACGTTCCGCACCTGGTACGGCCCGGTCCACAAGGCCTTCGCGGCGTTGCCTCCTGAAGGCGCCCAAGCGCTGGAAAGCGACCTGACCGAACTGATCAACCGTTTGAACAGGGCGGGAGAAAAATCGCTGGTGGTGCCGAGTGAATACCTGGAGGTGGTGATTACCCGGCGTTGAACTGAACGAGCTTCATGACAATGCAAAACCCCTGTGGGAGCGGGCTTGCTCGCGAAGGCGGAGTGTCAGTCGACAATGATGTTGCCTGACACTCCGCCTTCGCGAGCAAGCCCGCTCCCACAGGGGGTTGTGGTGTCTGGTAGGGTAATTATTCATCCAGCCGCTCGGTGTATACCACCCAAACGCTGCACGGCATTTTGTACAGCAGGTGCTCCACCGTACTGCCGATCAGCCGGCCCATGCCGCGATGGCCGATCCGGCCCATGACAATCACGTCAACGTCATAGGCATCGACATAGCGGGTGAGGACCTTGGCCGGGTTGCCCATGATCATATGCCGCTGCTCCGGCGCGATGCCGTTGCGCTCGGCCAGGTCGTTGAAGGCATCCTCCTGGTAATCGAACACGGTCTTGGCCTTGCCCGACGAGAAGAACGCCGACCCGTTGTCGAAGCCGAATTCGTCGGCGCTGATGGATGAAAGGTCATAGGCGTAGACCACATCGAGCTCGGCATTACAGGCGCTCGCCAGTTTCGCCGCCTCGTGAAGGATTCGATCGTTGAAGGTTTTGTAATGGTCATCGCGATGAAAAGGGTCGACCGCCGCGATGATCTTTCGCGGCAAGGCGTGCACGGCGTGACTGACGAAATGCAGCGGCACCGGGCATTCGCGCAACAAATGCACATCGAGCGGGGTAAACATCAGCCGCGACAGCAGCGATTCGTGTTCCAGTGCCTTGATCAGCACATCCATCGGCTGTTCTTTGAGGTGAATCAGGATCTCCTCCAATGGGCGTTCGACCCAGGCCACTTCGGTGGTGACGTGCACACCGATTTTGCGCAAGGGGCGGGCCTGTTCCTCAAGCCATTGGCGGTGGCGCTCGACGTAGCCCACGCGCATCTGTTCCAGGGCCTTTTCGTTGACCAGACTGGCGGTCGCCAGACCTTCCAGATAATCGAAGGCGACGATGTGCAGCGCGGCGTCTTCGGCCTTGGCCAGTGCAGCGGCCCTGTCGAAAGCGGGGCTGTGTTCCATCAGCGGTGATGCAACCAGCATGAAGCGGGATTGACCAGACATGACGAACCTCCCGTGGAATAGCCGCCCGACGTGCGGCTCGTGCGACGTACATCCAGTCTCTAAGTATTGACCATGATCAACCTCCCGTCCGTAAACCGGGCGCAGGCTGAGGTTCGTGTTGGCACAACCGGTAACTGCCAGGAAAACTGCGGCCAGTAAAAGTGTTTAGGCTTGGCACGTCCTTATTGAGCTGATAAGTACCTGAATTGAAAAAACCGGATCCTGTTTAGATCGATTATTTCTTTCGGTTATTTATATAGCTGTTGTTCGCATATCCATGACCTTTAAAACCGCGCCATGGCGTTGTCTGTGTTCGTGATAACAGCGGCCTGCTCGTTGTAGCAGCAATGATTGCCCCGAAGGCCGCACTTGGGCGGTTCTAACATCCGTTTTTGCTGTTCGATCATCATCTTGCCGCCTCTGCGTCAGTCCTTAGAATTCGCTCCATCAGCTTCGTCCAACTATTCAATCCTTCAGGGAGCAACACCAAGATGAACGCCATGCCGATGCAAATGCCGATGAACACCACCATGCCAATGATGCCGATGATGGGCATGCCGATGATGATGGCGACCATGACCTGCGAAATGATGGGCGACGGCATGATGTGCAAAATGATGCCGGCGGCGGGCATGGACATGGCCATGTTCAAGAACAGCGCTGAAATGATGCAGATGATGATGAACTGCGGCATGCCGATGATGATGCATTGCGGCAACATGAGCATGATGTGCATGTCCCAGGCGAGCATGGCCATGCCGATGATGAGCACCATGATGCCAATGCCGATGATGGGCATGCCGATGCCATCGATGAAGTGCGTGATGGAATGCACGCTGATGGCTGACTGCATGATGTGCAAAATCATGCCGATGGCCGGCATGAACATGGACATGATGAAAAACTGCTGCACCCTGATGATGAAAATGATGAACGATTGCAGCATGCCGATGATGATGAGTTGCAATGGCATGCCGCTGATGTGCTGCACCTGCTGATCCTCAGCTACAGACATTAAAAAAACCCGGCAGGGGTTAAACCTGCCGGGCATTTTTAATGCCTGCTTTTCAGTCCAGGCGTTCCGGGTACGTCACCACCAGATAGGCCACTGCCTCACTGTCGGCCGGGTTGCGGTAGCGGTGGGGCTGGTCGGCATAGAACAGGATCGAATCGCCGGTGGAGAGCAGGTAGCGCTCGTCGTTGACGCTGATTTCCAGCACACCCTGGGACACCACCAGGTTTTCCTGTACGCCGGGGCCATGGCCCTCGGAGACGTCTTCGCCTAGCGGGCTCAGGCGCAGTTCGTAAAACTCTGATTGGCGCGCTACGTCGAACGGGAACAGCGCGCGGCTGACAAAGGCGCCGCTGGCACTGACCAGGCGCTTGCTCTGGCTGGCCGACAGCACCGCCACGCCTTCGAAGGCCCGATGCTCAAGAAACGCAGCCACCGATACCTTCAAGCCCTTGGCAATTTTGCACAGCACCTTGATCGACGGCACGCTGCGCCCGGATTCGATCTGCGCCAGCATGGCCCGGCTTACGCCGCACTGTCGGGCGAGGGCGTCGAGGGACAGATGACGCTTGCCGCGCAGACGTTGCAGGTTCTGTGCGACCCGTTCGCAGATCGGGTCTTCTTCCAGTGGTTCCAGGTTATTCAAATCCAGCACGGGTTCGTCGGCGCTCGCCAGAAAGCGCGAGGGTTGCTGCGCGTTCATGCGTGACGCGTCTCGGTGGCTTTAGCGGCTTGCACCCACTGAAAAGCCTGTAAACCTGCATTGCGTGCATACATTTCCCACATGGCCCGTGCCCGTTGCTGAGCCTGTTTGCGTTTGCGGTAGCTGGCGAAGTCGATGAGGTTGTCAGTCGGATTCATGGGGCACTTCACTGTGGTGATGAATGACGGGATGAGCTGAGAGTACGCGGATATTTTTATAACGATAAATACTGATTTTGTATTTATTAATGCTTTTTGGTTCTTATTAAGGCAGCGCATCCACTCAAGTGGGCGCAAGTGTTGGTGAGGCAACAGAGATTAGGCAGGCTGTGCTCAAGCGATACAGGGGGCTGGATCGGTAGCATCGTTTAACCCGTTGATAAATAAGTATTTAGTGGCTGGCACGGAGGCTGCAATGGCTGTTTGCAGACAGCACTCCGAAGGAAGGCCACATGATCCAGACACTGCCCCAGGCCTTATTGCTACAAGCCGAAACCCGAGGTTCGGCGATCGCCCTGCGTTACAAACGCCTGGGCATCTGGCACGTCCGCAGCTGGAGCGAACTGGCACAGGATGTCAGGCGTCTCGCCGCTGCTTTACATCAACGCGGGTTCAGTCGCGGTGATGACTTGCTGATCATCAGCCAGGCACGGTCCGAAGCGTTGTTGCTGGCATTGGCCGCACAGTGGCTGGGTGGCAGCGTCACGCTGCTGGACCCTGATCTCGACAATCGACCGCTGTTGACCCGACTGAAACCGGCCTTTGTGTTGGCCGAAGCCTTGGACGCCGTGCAACAGGTACGCAGTACCGATACACCGCCACGGGTATTGCTGTACCTGGACGGGCGTGGACTGAACACTCCCGAAGATCGCGGATTGAACGCTTATGCCGAGTTGTCCGTTGGCGTAACGGCTGATGCACCCGCACCCGTCAGTGACTCGACGGCCACGGCGTTTGTTTTTCATCCTGCCGGCCTTGGTCAGCCCCAGCGTTTGAGTCATGGGCAGTTGCTGGACGGTGCCCGCAAATTGGTGGCGCGAGAATCGCTGAGCGCCCGCGAAGAAGCGCTGGCGGCCCGGGTGTTCGCCGCCAGCGGTCAGGCGCGTTACTTGCTGGCGCCGTGGCTGAGCGCCGGCTTCTGCCTGAACTTCCCAGAGGCCCTGGCCACACGCGACAACGATCGCCGCGAGCTCGGGCCGACGCTTGTGCTGGGTACCCGCGAATCCTATGCCCGCCTTGAATTCTGGGCCCGGGAACGCCTGCCGTTGCCGGGCTCGCTCAGTCATCGTGTGTACCGCTGGGCGATGGTGCCGGAGGTGAACAGTGTTCGCCGCTGGCTCGGTAACTGGCTGATCCGCCGACCGTTGCTCGACGTGCTGGGCATGAGTCGCCTGCGGGTGCCGTTGTTGGTCGGGCCAGCGCTGAGCCAAGAGAGCGCCGAGTTCTTTGGTGCCCTGGGCATTCGCCCAGGCAACTGGCAGGAGCCATCCACCCCTCGGGCACTGGTCGAAGCGCCAGCCCAGCTGATTTCTCAATCCATCTGACGAGCCCCCATGAGCGCAACCACTGAATCCGTATTACTGCGGCTCGATGACATCTCCCTGTCGTTCAAGGGCGTCAAGGCCATTACGTCCATCAGCTTCGCTGTGAAGACCGGGGAAATCTGCGCGCTGATCGGCCCCAACGGCGCGGGTAAAAGTTCGCTGCTGAATGTGATCAATGGTGTCTACCAAGCCCAGAGCGGCAGCGTCAGTTATGCCGGACAGACGCGTCGGCGCATGCGCCCGCACCAGGCTGCCGAGCGCGGCATTGCGCGGACCTTTCAAAACATCGCGCTGTTCAAGGGCATGAGCGTGCTCGACAACGTGCTGACCGGGCGCAACCTCAAACGACGCAGCAGTTGGGTCGAGCAGATGCTGCGCCTGGGCCGTGCCCCTCGTGAGGACGACGAGCAGCGTCGTCACGCCGAAAATGTCATCGCCTTCCTGCGCATCCATCCCTGGCGCCATGTGCTGGTGGGCAAGTTGCCTTATGGATTGCAGAAGCGTGTCGAGCTGGCCCGAGCCCTGGCCGCTGAACCGAAGTTATTACTGCTGGATGAACCCATGGCCGGTATGAACGCGGAAGAGAAGGGTGAGATGAGCCAGTTCATCCGTGACATCAACCGTGAGTTCGGCACCACCGTTGTGCTGATCGAGCACGACATCGGTGTGGTCATGGGGCTGTGTGATCACGTGGTCGTGCTCGATTACGGTCGCAAAATTGGCGATGGCACCCCTGAGCAAGTGCGCGCCAATCCCGAGGTGATCGCGGCCTATCTGGGCACGCGGCGAACCCGCACGGAGCGCCACTGAGCATGGAATTTTTCTTTGAAGTGCTGATTGGCGGGTTGCTGGCCGGTGTCATGTATTCCTTGGTGGCCATCGGTTTTGTGCTGATCTACAAGGCCTCCGGCGTGTTCAATTTCGCCCAGGGGGCGATGGTGCTGTTCGCCGCGTTGACCTTTGTCAGCCTGCTCGAACGCGGCTTTCCATTCGTATGGGCTTTTATCGCCACCCTGGCGAGCATGGTGGTGCTGGCGTTGCTGGTCGAGAAAATGGTGCTTCGGCCCTTGGTCAATCGCCCGCCGATCATCCTGTTCATGGCGACGCTCGGGCTGTCGTACATGATCGAAGGCCTTGCTCAGTTTCTTTGGGGCGCTCAGGTCCACGGCCTGGAGTTGGGCATTGCCGATGAGCCACTGGAAATTCGCGGCATGTTGCTTTCGCAATTCGACCTGTTCGCCGCAGGCACTGCTGCCACCCTGGTGATTGCCTTGTCGCTGTTGTTCAACAAGACCCGGGTCGGTTTGTCCTTGCGAGCGGTGGCCGATGATCCGCTGGCGTCACTGGCTGTAGGCATTCGACTGCCACGGATCTGGGCGCTGGTGTGGGCGGTGGCGGGTTTCGTCGGCCTGGTCGCGGGGCTGCTCTGGGGCGCTCGTCTTGGGGTTCAGTTTTCACTGTCGCTGGTGGTGCTCAAGGCGTTGCCGGTACTGATCATCGGCGGTTTCTCTTCTATCGGTGGCGCCATTGCCGGCGGGCTAATCATCGGAGCGGCGGAAAAGCTCGCCGAGATTTACCTCGGCCCGATCATCGGCAGCGGGATCGAAAACTGGGTGCCTTACGTCCTTGCGTTGCTGTTCCTGTTAGTGCGGCCTGCCGGGTTGTTCGGTGAGCGGGCGATCGAGCGGGTCTGATTTTCTTTCAAGGAATACTTCCATGCTTTATCGAGAAGCCGGTCAACTGAGCACCACCTACGCGGCGGAGCGGCGCACGTTTCGCTTGCGCCAGGACCGCGTGGGTCTGTGGCTGCTATTGGGCTTTGCGTTCATCGTGGTGCCTTTGCTCGGCAATGACTATTGGTTCAGCGCGATTCTGGTGCCGCTGCTGGTGCTGTCCCTGGCGGGGCTGGGTCTGAACCTGCTGACCGGCTACGCCGGGCAATTGTCCTTGGGCTCGGCGGCGTTCATGGCGGTGGGGGCTTTTGCGGCCTACAACCTGCAATTGCGAGTTCCCGGCTTGCCTTTGCTGGTGAGTTTTGCCCTGGGCGGAGTGATCGCCGCGCTGGTGGCCGTGCTCTTCGGTTTGCCGAGCCTACGAATCAAGGGCTTTTACCTGTTGGTGGCGACCCTGGCCGCGCAGTTCGTTGTCGAGTGGGTGCTGACCCGGTTCAGCTGGTTTACCAACGACAACGCGTCCGGGGTCATCACCTCGCCACCGCTGCTGATCGCCGGGCTGGATTTCAGTTCGCCCCGTGGCCGTTACCTGTTGACCCTGGCCGTGGTGGTGGCGCTGTTCTGGCTGGGCAAGAACCTGGTGCGCAGCGAGTTGGGGCGCAACTGGATGGCGGTGCGCGACATGGACACGGCCGCAACGGTGATCGGCATTCGTCTGTTCAAGGCCAAGCTGCTGGCGTTTGCCATCAGCGGCTTCTACCTCGGCGTCGCCGGTTCGCTGTGGGCGTTCGCCTATTTGGGCACGGTGGAGCCTCACGGCTTTGATCTCAGCCGCTCATTTCAGGTGTTGTTCATCATCATTATCGGCGGCCTGGGCAGTGTGCTCGGCAACTTTCTGGGCGCTGCGTTCATCGTGCTGTTCCCGATTCTGTTGGCCAATGTCTTCGGGCTGTTGCCCTCGGGGCTGATCGATTCCGGGCAGTTGGAAAACATCCAGAAAATGCTTTTCGGCGCGCTGATCATCGCCTTCCTGATCAAGGAACCCGAAGGCCTGGCGCGGCTCTGGCAGCGCTTTCGTCAACGGGCGCGGGTCTGGCCGTTGCGTTACTGACTCCTTTTATCCCTGACCAAACACCATCGATCTCCCACGAGGAACTGCCCTTATGACTCACCGTAAACCGCTGCGCCGCCTGGCGTTGGGCCTGGCCTTGCTGACTGCCGGGCTCAGTGCCGGCGTTCAGGCTGCCAACGAGCAGTACTTTCCTTTGCAGAGCTATCGGGTTGGCCCGTACGCCGCCGGTGGCACTGGCTTCTTCGGCGGGTTTATCGATTACCTGCAATACGTCAACGCCAAGGGCGGGGTCAACGGGGTCAAGCTGACCTGGAGCGAATGCGAAACCGAGTACGTGGTGGAGAAGGGCGTCGAATGCTACGAGCGTCTCAAAGGTGGCCTCAACGGTGCGCCAGCGGCCGCGACCAACCCGCTGTCGGTGGGCATTGCCTACGCGACACTGGATCGTTCAACGGCCGACAAACTGCCGCTGATCACCATCAATCATGGCCGCACCGACTCCACGGATGGCAGCGTCTTCCCTTACGTGTTTCCGTTGCAGCTCAACCCGTATTCGGAAGTCTCGGCGATCATCAATTACATCGGCCAGCGCGAAGGCGGGGCTGACAAACTCAAAGGCAAGAAAATCGCCGTGCTTTATCACGGCTCGCCGTATGGCAAGGAAACCAACGGCGTACTGGAAACCCTGGCGAAAAACGCCGGTTTCGAGCTGACCCTTCTGGAAGTGCCGCACCCCGGCAACGAGCAACAATCGCAGTGGCTGAATATCCGTCGCCTCAAGCCTGACTGGGTGATCCTGCGCGGCTGGGGGGTGATGAATCCGGTGGCGCTGAAGTCGGCGCAAAAGGTCGGTTACCCGGCGGATCACATCATCGGCAATATCTGGAGCAACTCGGAAGAAGACGTGGTCCCGGCCGGTGCTGCCGCCAAAGGGTTCATCTCGATCACCACCCACCCTTCGGGTACCGATTTCCCGGTGCTGCAAGGCATCAAGCAAAACGTGGTGGACGCCGGCAACGGCAACCTGGCCGATCCGAAGCGCTTCGGCACCGTGTACTACAACCTCGGTGTGGTGAACGGCATTCTCAACGTCGAAGCCCTGCGACTGGCTCAGGAAAAATACGGCAACAAGCCACTGACCGGTGAGCAAGTGCGCTGGGGCTTCGAGCACCTGAACCTCGACGATGGGCGATTGCAGGCCTTGGGCGCCAAAGGATTGGTGCAGCCATTGAAGCTGTCGTGTGCCGACCATGAAGGCGGCGGTGCGGTGCGCTTTCAGCAATGGGACGGCCAACGCTGGAACCTGATCAGCGACTGGGTCCAGGCTGATCGTGCCTTGCTGCGGCCGATCATCGAAGCCTCCGCCGCCCAGTACGCCAAGGAAAAGGGCATCACCCCGCGTAACTGCAGCCAGGAGCAATAAGGTCCGATGAGCCAGAGCCTACAAGCCGACCCGCCATTGCTGAGCGTGGAGCAGGTCGAAGTTTTCTACGAACAGTCGATTCTCGCCTTGCGCGGCGTCACGCTGCAGGTCGGCAAGGGGCAAATGGTGGCCCTGCTCGGGGCCAATGGGGCAGGCAAGAGCACGACGCTCAAGGCGATTTCCAGCCTGGTGCGGGCCGAACGCGGTGAAGTGGTCAAGGGCCGAATTGTCTATCAAGGGCAAGTGATCACCGATGCCGACCCTGCCAGCCTCGTGCTGGCGGGGCTGGCCCAGGTGCTTGAAGGGCGGCATTGCTTCACCCACCTGAGCGTCGAACAGAACCTGCTGATCGGCGGATTTGTCGGGCGGCCGTCACGCAAGGTGCTGAATCAGCGTCTGGAACGCATCTACGGTTACTTCCCCAGGTTGCGCCTGCTGCGCAAGCGCCTGACCGGCTACACCTCCGGTGGCGAGCAGCAGATGGTCGCCATCGGCCGGGCACTGATGTCCGAGCCGCGCCTGTTGCTGCTGGATGAACCGTCCATGGGCCTGGCGCCGCAGGTGGTCGAGGAGATTTTCGAGATCCTCGCCCGGCTCAACCGCGATGAGGGTTTGAGCCTGCTGGTGGCCGAGCAAAACATCAACATCGCCCTGGATTACGCTCAGTACGCTTTTGTGCTGGAGAACGGCCGGGTGGTGGATGAAGGTTCGGCGGCCGAGTTGGCCGCGCGCGAAGATATACAGAATTACTACTTGGGGGCCGTGGGGTAGGGCACTGTTGAGCACTAACTGCACATGACGCTGACGGCCTTCGCGGCGCGTCGCAGTTCTTGTTTAACGTCGACCGGTATCCGCTGTTTCACGAGTCGTTGCTCGAGGAATGTCTGATCGCCTTGGGTATCAACCTGAGCGTCAATAGCCGCATCCTCTGCTTCGATGGTGGCAGCGTGAGCCTCTATGACCGAGTCGACTTCTGCGTCGTTCTTGGCGGCGTCGAGCGCACCAATGAGTGTCGCCACTTCGTCTTCTTCAGCCTTGCCATAGGCTTCTACAGACAGTCCTGCAGCCAATGCCCGCGCCCGGATTTCCACGCCTTTCAGCGTCTGCTTGGCCTGTCCGCACAGCATTTCGTGTTTTTGGCTTTCGACGATTTTCCATTGGAAAAATCCATACGTCATCGTGCCGATAATTGCTGCGGTGATACCACCGATCAGGATCCGTTTCATGGCTACAGTCGTGAGTATGGGGGTTGAGAGTTCGGTGGACATCGCTTCGTTCTCTATCAGGAAATGAAAGCGTAGCACCGGAACCGGCCTGGCCCCGTCCAACGTCAGTGCTAATTACAGTAGTGAAGGAGCAGCGTGTCTTCAAGATTATAGCCTCACGACCCTCGGCGATCAGCTTGGGCAATGAAACGTACCGGCGGTCAGACTGCCTGAATTTTCCCTCCTGGCGGTACTCCACCGTCCGAGGAGCAGCCGCTCCTTAATAGCGGTGTAATCCGCCGGGGGAACACGTAATGCCATCGGTCGAAGATTTCAGAATCCAGTCTCACGCTTTCCTGATCGAGTTGGACGCCGCAACGATGGGCATGATGACGCTGGTCTCTTCCAAATGTGTTTCAGGACCAGAATGGGAAGAGGCGACTAAACGGCATCACGATGCTTACGAAATCTGGAATGCCTTCCTTAATGTTTCTGCTTCAAGCACTAACGTCGTGTCCGGGATTAGTTGACCACTACAGGAAGAAAAACTGGCGTCATGAAATAGACGGCTGGCGCCACCCCATGCCGCTTGCAAAGTCTCTACCTTGATCTTTACTAGTCACTGAACGTGGGAGCGTTCCTCATCAAATATGTCTTTTATATCAAGGTTTAAGCTCGCCTCTTGAAGTTCCGCCTTGATCTTTTTCTGATCTACCCAAAATAAAGCTCAACGGATGACGAAGAAATGAAAGAGAACGTGGCGGCAATTGTCAGGAAACTTATATCTCCTTCAATGCGGTATGAGATAAGGAACGCTTTAAACTGGTTGCGAAACTTCCTTCGCCGTGCGTGTTTCTGGCGCTGGGAGATTGCCAGGTTCAGAGTGCAGAACAAAAGTCCTTACGAAATCCTCTATATCGGAAGGAAAAAGAAGCGGGAGATGGCCAAGCTTCTCATAAGGGGAAAGGCCCAAGGTGATTCCCCCATGGTCGACAGCGAACCGGAACCTGGCGCGTTGAATCATGTGGTAGTGGTCAGTGAAATGCCGACCTCGGGGGCCTTGTCTGTACCCTTGTATCTGAGTGCCGTCGTACCGCTGGGGCGATCCATCGAGGAGATCACCACAAAATACGATAGCGAATTGCGTCGAAATATACGCAAGAACCGACCGCGCTACCGAATGGTCCAGACGCTGTTGGATGAAGACATTGAAAAGGCAGACAAGGAAATGCTTCGACCTTATGCCACGGCAAGGCAAGGCATCCACGCTGCGCAATTAGCCACGCAGGAGGTTTTAAGGATCGCCAAGACTGTCGGCCGGCTCGACCTGATCATGCTGGAGGACGAGGTTGTTGCATGTCACCTTGGCTGCGTAATAACCCGGGGCGGAAAACGCTACTGGAGCACGCTACGTTTCGGATATACCGAGGCGATTTTTTCAGATGCCAAAAAACTGCGTGAAGTGAACTCGATTACTACCTTCATGGCACTTGAATGGGCGATAGAAAATGGCTTCGATTATTACGACATCGGTCTTTGCCTGGCACGACCAGATGACGGACTTCTGAAATGGAAAAGAAGGCGCGGCGGTGATATTGATTCCCTGGGAAACCACGCTTACATGTTTGTCCGGCTGCCCAAGACAGGTACAGCCAAATTCCTCTGGGACACGCCGTTATTCGCTGTCGAAGGAAAGGAGTTGACCCTTCACCTTGGCTTGCCGGACGGGCTAAGCGATGAGGAGGTCGCCAGTCGTTATCATGAAATGGTATTTGGCGGGCTGCACAAGATTTATCTTTATTGCGCCAGGAGTTCGGGTGAAAAGTTTCTCGACACCTTGCGTAGTCGCTACGCCAGTTTGCAGACCCCACCCATTATGAAAAGGATTGCATCCAGCTGAGCAGTTTCCACGACTGAAATAAACAGAGCGCTTCGCGTCTGGCTATTGACCCTGTCCCGCAGGGAGGACTCTTCATGGAAAGCGATGTCTCGCAAATAAGCACGTCGACCACTGGCAATCGGAAAAAATGGACCCTTGCCGCCTACAGATTTATGGCAAGAAAAAGACTCGCACGAAAGGCGGAGATCAGCTTGAAAAGCCTGGCGGTGAAAAGCTGGGATGTTGCTCCGAGTGGGATATCGCATTCTCCACCGGCTTTCTTCCTGCCCAATCAAATGGACCGTGTGACAGGATGGGAGGCGAAGCGCTTTTATCCTTTCGAGCATCCCGCTCGCACAATGGAAGGGCTGGGCGACGTAGTACAAGGCCCGACACGTGGCTACTTGATCAAGGATGTCTGGCTGATCGATGGCGCGCTCTACAAGGACAATGCAAGTTTCTGGCTGTCTCTCAAGCCTGGTATGTTTCCGCGAATTGTCGTGGAAAACGAGATCGATCGCGCGGCCGCTTACTGCACGCAAAATGGAAATACATGGTTTGGGACATGGTTGATGGAAGACTGCCCGACCTATTCATTGGCCTGCGATGAAGGCGTCCCGATAACCACCGCGCCATCTGCCAGGTTTCCCTTATTTACCCAGGCCCCCGCTTACGAGGACTGGTTTGACATGAAACCGGTTCGCTTGAACGGCGCGTTCTTTCGTGAGCTCGTGCTATTCGACGATGTGAGCAACAATCAAAGCAGGCATTTACGTTTCCGTGCCATGGGTGAAAAGCTACTGTCGCACGTGAGCTATGACGCTCACCCTGGCGTGTTCATACTCCGGGGTGGCGATGGTGACTTGCGCTTTTTGCGCAATGAAATGGAGCTCGCTGAACATCTGCGCAAGACCAGGGGTTTTCGCATAATCAATCCTTTGAAGACCGATGTCCCTACCATCGTGGCGACGTGTGCCGGGGCGCGGACCGTGGTAGGGGTCGAAGGGAGCCAGCTTGTACATGGTGTCAATGTACTGCCGCAGGGTGGTTCGTTGCTGGTACTGCAGCCACCGAACCGTTTCGTCAGCTACTTCAAGTACCTGACGGATCGCGACAACCAGAATTTTGGCTTTGTGGTCGGAACGCCGGAGGGCGATGGCTTCAACATCGACATTCAAGAGGTTGAGCGCACACTGGACCTGTTCCCATCCTGATGGGTGATGGCGCCTCCCGGCGATTCACCGTTTCAGTGCTCTTTGACTTTCTTGATGCGGAAAATAATCAGCGCAAGGATCGCAATCGCGAGGGGCGTCATCGCCAGCATCGCCTCTCGCGGGGCCACCTCGGCGCCGAGCAGGTGCAACCCTGAGTAGCCAAGCTTGAGCAGGTTCAGCAGGTAGTAAGTAATGGCAATAATCGACAGACCTTCGACGGCGCGCTGGATCTTGATCTGGGCGTCGGCGCGGGCGTTCAGGCTTTTGAGAATTTCCGAGTTCTGTTCTTCCATTTCCACCTGAACCCGGGCTTGCAACAGGTCGCCCAGGTTGGCCACGCTTTTGGCCAGGTGCTCCAGGCGCTGTTCGGTGGCGGTGCAGTACCTGACGGTGGGTTTGAAGCGGCGCTCGATGAACACCCCGAGGCGCTGGCAATCGCCTACGTGACTTTCCCGCAACTCGCCCAGGCGCTCGTACACGAGTTGCGCATAGGCTTGGGTGGCACTGAAGCGGTGGCGGGTTTTCGCGGTACTGCTGACGACTTGGGCTGACAGGTTGGAGATGTCCGCCAGCAGGGCTTTCGCGTTGCCGCTGTCAGCGTCGGCGTTACGCTCGGAGAGGGTGACCAAGGTCTTGTCAAAGACATCGAGTTGCGCGCTCAAGGTCTTGGCCGTGGTCAACGACAGCGAGGCCATCATGCGGTAGGTCTCGATTTCCAGCAGACGACGGATCATCCGCCCTTGGCGGTAGGCGTTGAGGCGCCGGTTGACGAACAGGATGTGGTTGTTGCCGTCCTCGCTGAGACGAAAATCGCTCCAGACCACCGCATCGCCACCGCCCACGCAGGAACCGCACGGGTCCTTGAAGCCGTAGCCGGCCAGGTCCAGACCGGCTTCGCCACGCACGACGATCTGCACCGAGTTGATCAGCTGCGGCAAATGCGCTTCGACCTTCTGCGCCAGCACCTCGGGCAGCGATGTCCAGGACAGGTCATCGCTGGATGAAGTGACCACCAGGGTCAGGGTGAAGAACTCGGCGTGGCGCTCCCATTTCAGGGCGTGGCCATCGAGTTGGGTGATGCCTTGGGCGGCATGAGGATCGATCGGGGTAGGGCCGCAGCGCTCCAGCAGCGCATTGCACTCCGGTTCCCCGCCAAGGAAGGCCAGATGAAACACATGGGCCGGTTCGTCGAAGTACAGTGACGGACGCGCGTGCAGTTCGTTGTGCAGGGTTTGTCTTTGCGGATGCATGCTGTTCAGGCCATTGATCGACTGCTGTTGTAGGTGGGACAGGTCGATGAACTGATGAGTCACAAGCTCAAAAAAAGGCGCCTTGTAAATCGTGACTCAGGCGCCAAAAACGGAAGAAATGGGTTACTTCTTGCTTGATTGCTCTCTGATCTGAGTCAGGCTAAGTCGAGGGGTCAACGCTTCAGGGTCGACTCTGACCTCAATCAAGGATGGTCGGGACATTTCAAGGCAGCGTTCAAACGCTGGTGCAAACTCCGACGTGGTTGTTACCACCTCGCCATGCAGTCCATAGGCTTGGGCAAGTGCGGCGAAATCCGGGTTGCGCAATTCAGTGCCTGACACGCGTCCAGGGTAATTGCGTTCCTGGTGCATTCTGATGGTTCCGTACATTCCGTTGTTGATCACAACGAAAATCACATTGGCGCCATATTGCGCTGCGGTCGCTATCTCCTGGCCGTTCATCAAGAAGCAGCCATCCCCTGAAAACGAAACCACCACTCGATCCGGGCACGTCAGTTTGGCGGCCACAGCAGCAGGAACGCCGTAGCCCATGGAGCCATTGGTAGGGCCTAGCTGGGTGCGGTATTGGCGGAACTGATAGAAGCGTTGAAGCCAAACGGCATAATTTCCGGCGCCATTGGTCAGGATCGCGTTGTCCGGAAGTCTGCGATTCAACCACTCAATGATTTCCGCCATCTGGACGTCGCCTGGGGAGGGCGAGTGTTGCAGATTTTCGCGGTAGTTTTTGTTGAGGGTGCGCGTCCATTCACTCTTTATCTGGCTGGTCACCGCCGGAAGTTTTGCGGCTGATTTGGCAAAGGTCGACATGCTGCTGTTTATCGCTAACGCAGGCTGGTAAACCCGCCCCAGTTCCTCGATGCCTTGGTGAATATGGATCAAGGTTTGCTTCGGTACCGGGATGTCCAAGGCCGCATATCCGCCCGTTGAAACCTCACCCATTCTGGAGCCCACGACCAACAGCAGGTCGGCGTTTTTTACCGCGGAGGACAGCTGCGCTGACGCGGCGAAACCAAGATCACCGACATAGTTCGGGTGTCGATTGTCGAACAGGTCCTGGCAGCGAAAGGAGGCGGCAACCGGGATATTTTGCTGTTCAGCAAAAAGGCGAATGTCGTGTACTGACTCGGTATCCCAACCGCTGCCACCCAGCACCATCAATGGCCGCTCCGATCGCTCAAGCAGTTGCTGCATGGCGGCCATTTGCTCGGCTGCCGGGGTCATCAATACGCGTGTGAACGGCCCTGCATCACTGACTTCCGCCATTTCGGTCAGCATGTCTTCCGGCAGTGCGACCACGACAGGCCCAGGCCTGCCATTGACCGCTCGGTGGAACGCCTGGCTGATCAGTTCGGGAATTCTGCGGGTGTCGTCTATTTGCACGACCCATTTCGCCAAGGGGCCAAACATCTGGCGAAAATCAACTTCCTGAAAGGCTTCGCGATACTGCTGATCGCGAGCGACCTGGCCAATGAACAGAATCATCGGCGATGAATCCTGGAACGCGGTGTGAACGCCAACCGAGGCGTTCGTTGCACCCGGGCCTCGGGTCACGAAGCAGATGCCAGGCTCTCCAGTGAGCTTGCCGTAGGCTTCTGCCATATAGGCCGCCCCACCTTCCTGACGGCACACCACCAGATCGATTTCTTCTGGCACGTCATGCAATGCGTCGAGAACCGCGAGGTAGCTTTCTCCCGGAACACAAAAAGCTCTTTTGACGCCATGGATGCGTAAGGCATCCACCAATATCTGACCTCCGCTACGACGAGAAATGGTTTTATTCATTGTTATCTCCTGAGTCGAATGGTGCGGTGTGAAAGGGTGAATCGCTCTCTTTCTGACAGGTACTGACTCGATCAATTGGAAGAACAACGGCTAACGTCTGCACCACGAATTCTGAGCATCATCGAGTAGGGGTACAAACGATGATTGCTCAGCACTTCATTCCCTCAGCTATTGAAGTCAGACTTCAAGTCGCCAGATTTTCCCGGTGAGACGGAGTAGGTGGGTGCCTCATACCATCCTTGACTGGCGAAAAGGAAGTCCGTACCTTTCTGGAATGATCATTCCAGAGAAGTAATCCGATGCGTCCCAAGGAATTTGAGCACGACGAAATTGTCGACGCTGCCATGCAGGTTTTTTGGCAACTCGGCTATTGCGCCACGTCGATACAGCATCTGGTTGACGGTACCGGATTGTCTCGAAGCAGCCTCTACAACGCCTTTGAGAACAAGCATGGATTGTACGAGCATGCACTGCGCCGGTATCACGATCTGACTGTCACGAACGTAGCGCTGCTCGAGGAGTCTGGCTCGGTCAAAGGACTGATCCAGCAACTGCTGATGAGGATCGTGAATGATGAACTCAGCAATACCGGGCAACGTGGCTGCCTTGTCGCCAATGCCACACTGGAACTGGCCGGCCAGGACGAGTCCGTTGCCGAGTTGGTCTCGCGTAACTTCCTGCGTCTGGAGAAAGCGTTGGAGCGCGCGCTCATCCGTGGCCAGGCAGAAGGAGAAATCGCCATGCATAAGAACCCTCGCGCGCTCGCACGTTTTATCGTGAACACGATCCAGGGCCTGCGGGTCTTGAGTAAAGGCAGCGCTCACCAGAATCGTCGGCAACGCTTGCTGGATGTGGTCGATGTCGCGCTAGATTCGTTGTAGCGCGCAAGCGATTGTTCCGGCGTCGCGAGCGCGATACCTGGCATCGGCCAGGATTTTTTTGTCCAGTACTGGAACGATCATTCCAGGGAGTGAAGTCTTTATCAGGGATACCAGGATGACCATGCAACGCGACAATGGATTGATAACAACGGGGCCCGACGAAACGTCTTCTGCGCAAAGGCTACCTGTGTGGAGACTGTTGGCATTTACGATGGCTGGCTTCATCACCATCATGACGGAAACCATGCCTGCCGGCCTGCTGCCCCTGATCGGGCAGGGGCTGGGCGTCTCGCAGGCCATGGCGGGTCAGTTGATTACGCTCTACGCCTTGGGTTCGGTGCTGGCGGCGATTCCGGTCGTTGCTGCTACGCGAAAATGGCGCAGGAGGCCGTTGTTCCTGATGGCGATCGGCGGGTTGTTGGTCTTCAACACCGTGACGGCATTGTCCTCCCACTATGTACTGACCCTGGTCGCGCGCTTCATCGCCGGAATGGCGGCGGGCGTGATATGGGGACTGTTGGCCGGTTATGCACGCCGCATGGTGCCCCATGATTTGCAGGGACGGGCCTTGGCGGTGGTCGGTATCGGTCAACCGGTTGCTTTGTGTCTCGGTGTGCCCCTGGGCACTTGGCTGGGTGCTCTGTTTGATTGGCGTGGCGTGTTCTGGATCATGTCAGCCCTCGCGTTACTGCTGTTCGTGTGGGTGCGGTTTGGCGTACCTGACTACGCGGGACAAACTGAACGTCAGCGTCAGCCGATCCGCAGCATTCTTCTGACCCCAGGGTTGCGCTCGATACTCTTTGTGATTTTCGTTTGGATACTTGCGCACAACATCCTTTATACCTACATAGCGCCATTCCTGGTTTCCGTCGGACTTGGCCAGCGAATAGACCTCGTGCTTCTACTCTTCGGTGTCGCCTCTATCGTCGGCATCGCAGTCACAGGAATGTGGGTGGATCGCGGGTTGCGCGCGCTGACGCTTCTTAGTCTGGCAGTTTTCGCGATGGCGGCGCTGGTGTTGGGAATGGCAAGCACCTCGCCCGGCCTTGTGCTCCTGAGCATTGCGATCTGGGGGCTGACGTTCGGTGGGGCGCCAACGCTGCTACAGACGGCCATTGCCGATACCGCCGGCGACGGCGCCGATGTCGCGCAGTCGATGCTGGTCACCATTTTCAATCTGGCAGTGGCAGCGGGTGGCATCGTTGGTGGGCTGTTGCTGGAGAAGGAGGGACCCAGTTCTTTTCCCCCAACGCTGCTGGTTTTGGCGGTGCTCGGTCTGTTCGTGGTTTGGCAAGCCAGGAACGATGGCTTCAAGTCTGGCCATCGAGCAATCTTGCAATAGGAGTGGTTCAACGGTGCGGATCGTGGGGCAGGGGCGACCTCATAGGCCCTGACCTCACAAATAATCCGTCTCTGGCATAGATGGAACGTAATCGCTTTGTGCCAAGCCAGTCGCAAGCAGCAGGCCAATCAACGATGCCAGTCCTGACGCCAACCAGGTCCAATGCCATCCACCCGCCCAACCGGCCAACTTGGCCAGCAGTGGCGGCATGACAAACATGCCCATTGATGAAATCTGCTGCACCCAACCCACAGCCGTCGACACGGTTCGTTCACTGGGCGCAACGCTCACGGCGAGCATGAATAGCGTCCCCGGGATTACCCCGCCGACGGCAGAAAAGACCAGTACGGCGCCATAACGCAAGACAGGCATGCCTTGAGTGAACTGGCCGAAAGCGAACAGCGTCGTGATGGCCATGCACATGTATCCGACCATCAACAGCCGCCTGGCACTGATACCCCGATGCAGCAAAAGCGCTGCCGAGGTACTTCCGCTGATATTGACGAACGCGGCCAGCGCCGTCAGCGCACCTGCCATCGGCACCGACAAACCGGTGTCGGCGTAGATCGATGGCAGAAAGCCGATGACGGCAATCCACTGCCCCGCGTACATGGCAAAGGCGATGCCTACACGCCAGGGGCCACTCGCCTTCAGCGTGGTCCATAGTCGATGCGTCCAGACTTCATTGGGCGCCGTTGTCCGCCGCGCAGAGGCAGTCTCTGGTGGCCGGCGCTGTCGATCGGATGGCACGGCCCGTACAAGCCAGATAATCATTACGGCCGAACAGATGGCCGGAACGCCCCACCACCCTTGCCATCCCATAACTTCTATCAATATGGGGCCGGCGATAAAAGCAATGGACGTACCGATCGCTACGTAGCATCCCCATAGCCCCAGATGTAAAGCCAGGCGCTCGCGAGAAACCAATTGTCGTATCAATCCGGGCGTCGGCAATGTTGTGAGAAGGAAGCCCAAGCCTTCCAGGGCTCGAAGCATCAGCAGTTCATCGGGCTGCCGCGCCCCCATACCAATGACACTGGCGACGCACAGGATCATCTGACCGCTAACGATACTTCTGCGCAGCCCCATGCCATCGCTGAATACACCGATCAAAACGCCGGCAAGCATACCCGCCAGTTGCGTCAGCGATAGCAGGAACCCTGCCTGCACCATCGTCAGGTTCAACGAGGCCTGGAGAGCGGGAATGGCCGGGGAAACCTTACCCAGGTGCAGGGCGGCGACCACGCCCGACAGGATGACGATGCCGGCCGGGGAAAAACTGATTTTCCGCATGAGATCTCCACCGCCACAGCGCGCACGAGCACAGGCACGGAGCACTGTGCGGTTTGCGTCCCTACCGAGGCAGATCGCCTGGTTTGATGGGAAAAGAGTGACGGACAAACTGAATGGTTAGTTTGCCGACTGGAGCCGATATTGTTTGATCAGTATTTCGTGGTGGTGCACTACTATGAAATTCTGAATTCACAAGTAGGCCTAAAATGGAAAAAATCATTCAGCTCGATAATCTGGATCGACGTATCCTTCGTACCTTGCAGTCCGATGCCAGCCTCAATGGAATAGCGTTGGCTGAAGCGGTGTCCAGTTCGCCAGCCTCCTGCTGGAGAAGAGTTCGGGCATTGGAAGAAACAGGCGTCCTGGGGGCTACCGTTCGCTTGATTGATCGACGGGCAGTCAATCGCGATGTCGATGTGATCTGCTCGCTGCGGCTCAAGTCCCACGGCGAGCAGGATGCCGAAGTCTTCGAACGCTTCGTCGCAGACCAGGAGAACATTCTCGAGTGCTACACCGTATCGGGCGAATGGGATTACCTGCTTCGGATCGTCGCGGCTGATATTCGAGACTACGAGCAATTCTTGATGCACACCCTGTTGCGACATCCCTCTGTTGCGAATGCCAGCTCACAGTTCGCGTTATCGCGGGTGAAGTACACCACTCGCGTGCCGGTCTGAACCCGATCACCATCGGCTCCACCTGACCCGCCTTCAATCCAGGCGGCCTCAGCGCGTTTTGTCCGTGAAATTGCAATTTCACATGACTACCGACTAATATACGATCCATATACATTTCATATTGGATTGAGCAGTGGGTATCGTAAAAATTTCAGAAGCCATGCACGAGAATCTGCGCGTCGCCAGCGATGCGTTGAGTCGCTCGATCAACGCCCAAGCCGAGCACTGGATGCGCATCGGGATGCTTGCCGAGTTACATCCCAACCTGGATCACAGCGACATCTGCCGCGTGCTGATTCGTGCCGAACTGGCTGGCGGCCTCGATGTAAAACAGCTATGCGCACTCGCCGATTTTTCGCAAAGCGCCCAGGTTGATGCAGCATCAGGAGCCAAGCAATGAAGGCCAATGTAAAGCTCAATACCCCGGCAGAAATAGCCATGTCTCGGGCTGCGGGCACGCTGGCCGCCGAGGTGCTGGCCATGATTGCTCCCCACGTCAAAGCGGGGGTCACTACCGATGAACTGGATCAGCTCTGTCATGACTACATCGTCAATGTGCAGAAAGCGATTCCGGGGAATGTCGGCTATCACGGCTTCCCGAAAACCGTGTGCGCATCGGTCAACCAGGTGGTCTGCCATGGCATTCCTTCGGCCACGCCACTAAAGGATGGCGACATCGTCAATATCGACATTGCCGTTATCAAGGAGGGTTGGTACGGCGACACTAGCCGCATGTACTTCGTGGGTGAGCCCGGCCCGGATGCCCGACGCCTGGCAGAGACGACCTATGAAGCGATGTGTGCCGGTATTCGCGTCGTCCGCCCCGGCGCTACCCTGGGTGACATTGGCCATGCCATTCAGACGGTGGCCGAAAGAGACGAGTTCAGCGTCGTGCGCGAATACTGCGGTCACGGTATCGGCAAGATTTATCACGATGAGCCGCAGGTCCTTCACTACGGCTTCCCAGGCCAGGGCCTGAAACTGAAAGCCGGCATGATCTTCACCATTGAACCCATGTTGAACGCTGGCAAACGCCATGTAAAAACCCTGGCTGATGGCTGGACCGTAGTCACCAAGGATCACTCACTCTCGGCTCAGTGGGAGCATATGGTCGCGGTCACTGACGACGGTTTCGAAGTTCTGACCCGTTGGCCCGACAGTGTCGATGGGTATCCCGCTATCGTTTAGGCGCGGCGCGTATAGATCACCATCAGAATGGCCCCTTGTACCGAGCCCGCACTGTGTGCCGCGTTGGGGGCGCGGCAACAGTAGTCGCCGACGTTCAGCGTTCGATCCTGATCAAAGAATGAGCCTTGCAGCACGAACAGTTGCTCAAGCTCCCCTTCGTGGGTGTGGCTGGCGACATGCGCGCCAGGGTCGACTTTCATCAACAGGGTTTTTTCACCGCGCTCGCTGTCCTCGAACAGGGGTTTGATCCAGAAGCCTTCAGCCTTTGTCGGCAACCAGTCATCCATCGAGGACGAGTAATAGAGAGAACCTTCGACCGGCCCCTGAATGCCGTTTTTTCCGGCAATTCTCCACGAGGGTGTTTCATCTCTTGGCATGATTCTTCACCTGGGTTCGTTTACAAGTCCTTGACCAGTCTCAAGGCATCGTAGATCGCCGCGTGGGTGTTGCGCGCAGCCACGGCATCGCCAATGCGAAACAACTGGAATCTGCCGTCCGGGTTGGTCAGCACGCTTTGTGGGTTGCCGACGATCAGGTCCTGATGTTCGACCACACCGCCGTTGCTGGAGACGGGTTTCAACTCGAAATACAGTTCGTCCAGCGGTCGGGTGCCATGGTTGACCACCACTTGATCGACGCGTCGGACCTTGCGCGCACTGCCGTAGTCACTGTCGATGGTCGCCAGCAGATCATGGCCCTCGCGTTCGACGGCGAGCAGTCGGAAGGTGACGGTGAAGGTGGTATCCAGGGCTTGCAGCGAGCGCATGTAGGGCACCAGGTTCATCGCCATGACTTCCGGTGCGAAGGTCCGGTCCGGCGTCATGATCTCGATTTTTGCACCGCTTTTGGCGATGAACTCGGCGGCCTGCAGGCCCGCATGATCACCCGCGTCGTCGAACAGCAGGACATTGCGCCCGGGTTTCACATCCCCGGAAATAATGTCCCAGGCCGAGACCACCAGCTGATTGCCCGCAGAAAGAATCTCGGTGTGGGGCAGGCCGCCGGTGGCGATGATCACCACGTCCGGGTTTTCGTCGTGGACGGTGCTGGCCTCGGCCCAGGTATTGAAACGAAAGCTGACGCCTCGGGCCAGACACTGGGCCATGCGCCACTCGACGATGCTGATCATTTCCCGCCGCCGCTCCGATTGCGCGGTGAGCCGAACCTGGCCACCGGCCTGATTGGCCGCTTCGAATACCACCACCTCGTGACCGCGCTCGGCCGCCACTCGCGCCGCTTCCAGCCCGGCGACACCGGCGCCGACAATCACGATTTTGCGTTTCCTCGGCGCCTTGGGGATGTCATGGGGCAGGGTGGTTTCACGGCCGGTGGCCGGGTTGTGGATGCAATAGGCCGCACCGCCCTGGTAGATCCGGTCCAGGCAATAGTTGGCGCCGACACAGGGGCGAATATCCTCTTCGCGACCCTCGATAATCTTGCGCACGATATGGGGATCGGTCATGTGCGCGCGGGTCATGCCCACCATGTCGATCTTGCCCGAGGCGATGGCATGGCGGGCGGTGGCCACGTCCGGGATCTTCGCCGCATGAAAGGTGGGGAAGTCGGTGGCGGCGCGAATCTCTCCTGCGAAGTCCAGGTGCGGTGAGTTGCGCATGCCCTGGATCGGAATCAGGTCGGTCAAGCCAGCGTCGGTGTCGATGTGTCCACGCACAACGTTAAGAAAATCCACCATGCCGCTGTCTTTCAAACGTCTGGAGATGTCCAGACCATCGGCCGGGGTCAGTCCACCGGGCAGTTGTTCGTCGCCGGTATAACGCACACCGACGATGAACTCATGGCCGACGCGCTGGCGAATGGCGCTGAGGACGTCGAAGGTAAAGCGCAGCCGGTTATCGATGGAACCGCCATAGGGGCCATCGAGGTCGTTGGTCAGCGGCGACCAGAATTGATCCATCAAATGCCCGTAGGCTTGCAGCTCGATGCCGTCCAGACCCGCAAATTTCATCCGCTCGGCGGCGTCGGCATAGTCCTTGATGATGCGTTCCACATCCCAGTCTTCCATCTTCTTCGGGAAGGAGCGATGGGAAGCCTCTCGCTCGAATGACGGTGAGACCACGGGCAACCAGTCGCCCTTGTCCCAACGCGTGCGCCGACCAAGATGGGTCAACTGGATCATGACCGCAGCGCCATGTTCGTGGCAGGCGTCGCTGAGGTCTCTCATCCAGCCGACCACCTCATCCTTGTAGGCGAGGATGTTGTTGAACACCGGTGGGCTGTCCCGCGAAACCGCAGCAGACCCAGCCGTCATGGTCAAGGCCACGCCGGCCTTCGCCCGTTCCACGTGGTAGGCGCGATAGAGATCCTTGGGCATGCCGTCTACGGGATAGGCCGGCTCGTGGGCGGTGGTCATGATGCGGTTTCTGAGAGTCAGGTGCTTCAACTGATAGGGCTGGAGGAGCGGATCATTCAGCATCGTCAAGACTCTCCGGAAGAGGGCAAGGACCTACGTTGAAATTACGTTAGGATGAAATGTACACCTGTGTCAACAAGCTAGACACAGGTGTACATTTTGCTTGCGCGGTGTCGGGTGAGCGACTAGGATCGAGCCATGAACGAACAAACCAAAGCAGTAGAAACCGGCTGGAGAGGGTCCCTGGAAGGGTGGCTCGATGCAGCGTATGAAAGCCTGACCGAGTGCGGTGTCGACACGGTGCGGGTGATGCCGCTGGCCAAAAAACTGGGGTTGTCGAGAACCAGTTTTTACTGGTTTTTCAAGGATCGCGAAGAGCTGCTCGCCGCATTGATCGAGCGCTGGCGGGTGAAGAACACCGGCAATCTGATCGCCCAGACGGAGTGTTATGCCGAAAGCATTGCCGAGGCGATGCTCAATGTTTTCGACTGTTGGCTGAACCCGGAACTGTTCGATTCACAGTTTGAATTTGCGATGCGCAGCTGGGCCTTGCAGTCCGCTGAAGTGGCTGAACATATCCGGGTGGCCGACATTGCCAGGCGCGAAGCCCTTATCCGGATGTTCGTGCGTTTCGACTATGCATTTGACGCCGCCGATGTGCGAGCTCGAACGATTTACCTGACGCAGATTGGCTATATCAGCACCAACACCCGAGAGGATGTCGGGGAGCGAATGCGGCGGATTCCCGAGTACGTGAAGATATTCACCGGCCAGGAACCCCTGGAACGCGAGTTGAAACGCTTCTACTCCCGCCATGGGTTTGTGATGGATGAAGTTTCACCGCCAACCCCTGACTGACCGCGACTTCTGACTGACGAAGGCAGGTTCAAATGTTCGACGAACCCACGATAGGCATTATCGGTGGATCGGGATGGCTTGGCCGCTCGATTGCTCTGGCGATGCTCGACAAGGCTTTTGTTCAGCCCGGTGCGTTGGTGCTTTCGAATCGCAGCACCAGCAACCCGTTACCGAGTGCCAAGTGGTCACAGGTGTCGGTAACGCGGGACAACCAGGCACTGGTGGAACGTAGTGATGTGGTCATCGTGTCAGTACGTCCCGAGCAGTTTGTCGACGTGAAGATTTTTGCTGAAAACAGACTGGTGATTTCGTTGATGGCCGGCGTGTCCCTGGAAGAGGTGGTACAGCGTACTGGCAGTCGTCAGGTGATTCGCGCCATGGCCAATGCCGCCGCAGAGATCGGCAAGTCCTATACACCGTGGTTGGTCACGCAAGAGGTCACCGACGAGCAGAAAGCGTTCGCCCAGCGGCTGTTCGAAACCTTCGGCAGCGCCGATGAAGTCTTTACCGAACACCAGTTGAACTACCTGACAGCGCTGGTGGGAACAGGGCCTGCTTACCCGGCGTTGCTGGCTCGCAGCTTGTTCCAACATGCCGTGAATAGCGGCTTGCCTCCCGCCATTGCCCAGCGCGCCGCCAATGCAGTGGTGGTCGATGCCAGCCAGCTGATCGGCAATGGGCACACCGTCGACGAACTCTTGCAGGCGCTCATCAGTTACCGCGGCGTCACGGCGGCGGGCCTTGAAGCGATGATCGCCGACGGCTTCGATAAAACAATAAAAGCAGGTCTGGATTCGGCGGCTTCGGTCGCCAGTTCCATGAGTCCATTTGCCCATTCTGCTGACACGAAAGAAGGTCCAATGACGCGGTAGTTGGCCCTCCTTAACTCTGGCCGCAATCGAGGTTAGCGTTTATGAATATAAAGTCTTTCTCGAAGACGGGACTTGCACTGGGGATTGTTGCCTTCACGGGTTGGGTGTCAGCGTCTGAGTGTGGTGATGTGACGATCGCCAACATGAACTGGCAATCAGCCGAAGTGATGGCCAATGTTGACAAGCTGATCCTCAATGCCGGCTACGGTTGTAATGCCGATCTGGTCTCTGGCGATACGGTTCCAACCATCACTTCGATGACTGAAAAGGGTCGGCCCGATATCGCCCCCGAAGGCTGGATCGACCTGGTTCCGGAGGTCGCGAAGAAGGGTATTCAAAGCGGTAACCTGGTTCAGGCAGCAAGCTCCTTATCCGACGGCGGTTCTCAAGGCTGGTGGATTCCAAAGTACATTGCTGACGCCCACCCCGACATCAAGAGCTTCGATGATGTGAAGAAGCATCCCGAACTGTTCCCGGCCCCTGACGACAAGAAAAAAGGCGCGATCTACAACGGCCCCCAAGGTTGGGGCGGCACCGTGGTGACCAGTCAGTTCTTCAAGGCCTATGGCTTCGAGAAGGCCGGTTTTGTGCTGGTGGATACCGGTTCGGCAGCGGCGCTGGACGGCTCCATTGCCAAAGCCTACGAGCGCAAGGCGCCCTGGTTGGGGTTTTATTGGGAGCCCACCGCCTTGTTGGGCAAGTACCCGATGGTGAAACTGGAAAATGGCCTTGCTGTCGATCCGGTGGAGTGGAAACGTTGCAATACGGTCGCCGACTGCCCTGATCCAAAACCGAATGGCTGGCCGATCGATCGGGTCTTTACCTTGACCACCAAATCCTTCGCGGCTCGCTCGCCGACCGTCATGGCGTACCTGAACAAGCGCGCCTGGTCCAACGAGACGGTGAACAAACTGATTGCCTGGATGACCGATAACCAGGCCACCGGGGAGGAAGGCGCCAAGTACTTCCTGAAAAACAACGAAGCGCTCTGGAGTCAGTGGGTCACGCCTGAAGCGAGCAGCAAGATCAAAGCTGCACTTTAATCTCTCGGGTCAATGCAGCCCGTTGCGACAGGCTGCATCGACCCCTTTGCGCAGACAACAATAAAAACACCCATGTATTGAAATGACCTGCCAGCGTTCTTACGGTCTTCTACGAAAGGGGAATGTCATGGAGTGGTTACTCAGCTTTCCACATATGGAGGACGAAAGACTCCGGGCCTTGAAAAAGGCCATCGACGGTGCCTTTCGCAATTTCACCAGCACCTACGGCGATAGCTTCGAGGCCTTTTTCCAGCCGTTGCAAGTGTTCCTTAATCAGTCCGAACGGTTCATGACCACGACGCCATGGCCGATCATCATTGTGCTGGTCGCCCTGATTGCCTGGTTCGCCAGCCGCAGCTGGAAAATTGTCCTGGGTTGCGTGTTCACGCTGATGGCTATCGGGTATCTGGACATGTGGTCCGACACGATGAAGACGCTGTCGATGATCTTCGTCTGCACGGTGATATCCGTTGTCATCGGCTTGCCGACCGGCATCGCGATGGCCCGCTCCAATCGTCTGCAGAACCTGGTCAGCCCAGTACTGGACGTGATGCAGACCCTGCCAAGTTTTGTCTATTTGATTCCGGTGGTGATGTTGCTGGGGATCGGCAAGGTCGCGGGGCTGATTGCGGTCGTGGTCTACGCCTTGCCGCCAATGATCCGCCTGACCAATCTCGGTATCCGCCACGTCGACGCCGAGATGATGGAGTGTGCCGACGCCTTTGGCTCATCCAGCTGGCAGAAGCTGAAAAATGTCCAGTTACCTCTGGCGTTGCCATCGATCATGGCCGGCATCAACCAGACGATCATGATGGCCCTGGCCATGGTGGTCATCGCGTCGATGATTGGGGTTCAGGGGCTCGGGCAACCGGTGCTCAAAGCCATTTCCAACCAATACTTCACCCTGGGCATGTTCAACGGCCTGGCCATTGTCGGTATTGCGGTGATCTTCGATCGAGTCAGCCAAGCCTACGGCAAAAGGTTGCAAAAGCATCTGGAGCGGGTCCATGGCCACTAATCTGACCAACGATTTCGGCATCGAAATCAAGCATCTCTACAAGATCTTCGGTTACCAGGCGCATGCCAGTATCGAGAGGGTCAAACAGGGCATGAGCAAGGCCGAACTGCTGAGCAATCACAGTCATGTACTGGGTTTGAAGGACATCAATATCAGCATGCCGTCGGGGGGCATTCAGGTGATCATGGGGCTTTCCGGCTCGGGCAAATCGACCTTGATCCGACATATCAATAGATTGATCGAACCCACGGCCGGCGAAGTCATCGTCGGTGGCGTGGATGTGCTCAAGATGAGCCAGAATGATTTGCGAGAATTTCGCCGGCACAGAATTTCCATGGTGTTTCAGAAGTTCGCGCTGCTGCCGAACCGGACCGTGCTCGACAATGCGGTCTATGGGCTGGAGATCCAGGGATTGCCCCGTGGCAAACAAGAAGAGATCGCCAGGGGCTGGCTGGATCGGGTAGGGCTCAAAGGTTACGAGCGTCACTATCCCAATCAGCTTTCCGGCGGCATGCAGCAGCGCGTTGGCCTGGCCCGGGCACTGGCCAGTGATGCGCCGATCCTGTTGATGGATGAAGCCTTCTCGGCCCTTGATCCGCTGATCCGCATGGACATGCAATCGGTGCTCCTGGACCTGCAAAAAGAGATCAAGAAGACCATCGTGTTCATTACCCATGACCTTGATGAGGCGCTGCGCATCGGTGATCGCATCGCTATCTTGCGTGACGGTGAGGTGGTGCAACAAGGCACCCGGCAGGAGATCGTCATGAGTCCTGCCGACGATTACATTGCCAACTTCGTCAAGGAAGTGAACCGGGGGCGGGTGATCAGCGTCGAGGCCATCATGCGGCCGTTTGTTCGGGCGAAGGCTGGAGCAACGCTGGCGGTAACCATGGGGACGTCACTCGAGTCGGCGGTCAAACGACTGGTTGAAGCGGGACTCGACGAATTGGTAGTCACTGACAGTCAGGGTCAGCCGGTGGGGCAGTTGGCGCTCAAGTCCATTATTGCAACGATGGTCACCTCGACGGTGAGCGAGGAATCACAGGTGGTTCAGTTACGAGCCGCAGCGAAAGTGACACGGCTCGCCGAGGAGTAATCTTCTTGGTTTTTCAGTTCGTCATGGAAAACGGATAAGGACCCTCTACGTCACGGCTTTCAGCTGGCCTGATCAATCGCAAAAATGGCGCTAGTGGTTTTGAAACTTCTACAGTTAGCATTGAGGTTTATCAACGCACCCAACGACAGGTTGGGTTACGTAACCGAGTAGGTCGAACATTGATCGAACGACGCCAATTTAGCGGAGGAATGAAGGGGAAAAATCTCCGCTATCTGAATGAGAACCCCAACGAGAAAACTCAAATGGTTCGGGCAGGATTTCTGTTGCTTGAGCATTTCTCGCTGCCCGCATTCACGCAAGCACTGGATACGATTGTCACCGCGAATCTTCTGCGACCCGGGTTGTTCTCTTCCCGAACGTTTGGCTTGACCGATGAGGAAGTCATCAGTGACCTGGGCCTGGTCATTCGGCCGGATGCCCGTTTCGATGGCTCAGCGATCCAGGACCTGGACCTTCTGGTCATTTGTGGCGGTTACAGGACAGAACTCAAAGCGACGGATGAACTCATCTCCCTGTTGAGGGCTGCATCAGACCAGGGTGTCAGTCTGGCCGGGTTGTGGAATGGCGCATGGTTCCTGGGAAGGGCAGGCTTGCTTGACGGATATCGTTGCGCGATTCACCCCGAACATCGCCCCGCACTCGCGGAAATCTCCAAGGCGACGCATGTCACCAGTGAGCCCTACGTCATTGATCGAGACCGGCTCACGGCTTCCAGTCCCTCGGGGGCATTCCACATGGCGCTGGACTGGATCAAAGGCTTGCACGACAAAGCCCTCGTCGAGGGGATTGAGGACATTCTGGCTTTCGAGGAGTCGCGTTATCGGCGGATAAAACCGACTGAAAATGTCTGCGTGAGTGCGCCATTACGCGAGGTGGTGAAGCTGATGGATGCCAACCTCGAAGAGCCTCTGGAGTTGGAGCAGTTGGCGGTATACGCAGGCCGTTCGCGTCGACAACTCGAGCGCTTGTTCAAGGAGCAACTGGGCACAACGCCGCAACGGTATTACATGGAGCTGCGAATTACCGAGGCGCGTCGACTGCTCCAGCACACGGAGCTGTCCCAGGTGGACGTGTTGGTTGCGTGTGGCTTTGTATCGCCCAGCCACTTCAGCAAGTGCTATAGCTCGTATTTCGGATACAGGCCTTCCAAGGAAACACGACTCGTCAAATAGCACTGCTTCTTGAGTCTGTGCTTACTCGTGATTTGCGCAGATTTACGCCGACCCTTTACCCATCATATTTTGGTTACGGGCGGCGGTTTGCCCGGTAGGCATATCGCAAGCCAATCAATAGAAACAGGGTGATCAGGCCGACTCCCAGCCCACGAGTAATAGCCGGTTTAACCAATGGCACAGGGTTATCTTGTTGGCAGGCTGCGCTATCGACTTCTGCGACGGTGATTTGCCCGTTGTCTGTCAGGAGCAACTTTTCGTCATTCAGGATCACCGCCTGTTGTTCCAGATCCAAAGCCTGATACTTCCAGAGCGTTGGCGATCCTTCTCGGCAATAGGTGAACGTTTTCGGGTTTGAAGCGGCAACGATACAAGCGTCGTTGATTCCCCGTTTTTTCAGCGTTTCAGCAGCCGACCTTGTGAAGTCCAGGTCGAGGACGGGAATCATCCCTGTAGCAGACGCCGCGACCGAAACCAAAAGGCTGCCCGCGACGCAGATTGTTGAAGTTTTCAAGGTAGGGCTCCCCTTGTAGTTCATTTATTTTTTTATTTGCGCGCGGAGCGTGGACAGCCTGCCTTTAATGAAATTTGGCAATAAATAAGCCTGCCAGTTTTGGCGGGCGAAAGTCCCCAACCTTGGGGTGTTCCTGAAAGTGGGGCGGCCTGTCGTCTAGATGCTTACCACAATCAACACCCCGTTCAGGTCCTGCATAAACTCCATGATCGTTGCCAGGCTTGCGGTCTGCATCCTGCAACGCCCATCACGCAAAAGATGCCAAAGCAAGGCGCGGGCCAATAGCCAAGTATTTCGACGAGACCGACGCCCTGTGTTGTTCGTCGCCGCAACAAACGACCGAGTGGTTGTTCAAGGGGCGTCAGCCCGGGAAATGATCTCCGAACATGGGATGGCCGCCCGCGGAGCTTTCGCGCGTGGCCTCGTCCTGGATGACGTCCCAATGCTCGACCATCACGCCGTTCTCGAGGCGGAGAATATCGACCACGACCCAGTTCACCGGCTGGCCGAGGCCAGAGAATCGGCCGTGCAGCATGACGAAATCGCCTTGCGCCACCGCGAGCTGGCATTCATAACGCAGTGTGGGCGACCCCGCGGCGACCAGATCGAACAGGCCCTCGCGACCTGGGGGCACATGAGCACTGTGTTGAATATAAGAGGGCGACCAGAAGTGTTCGGCCGCAGCCAAATCCTTGCGGTTGAATAGGGTGTCGAAGCCTTCGAGAACGATTGCCTTGTTCTCGGCGGGTGTGCGTGCGGTCATGGTCTTGGTCCTGTTAGCAATATGAGGGACAGACGATCGCTGAGGCCGCCTGATGTTGCCAGTTCTGACATCGTCGCGGTCAGCCCAACGCGGGCCCGGCTGCGATCATGTCGTTGAACTGATTGACCCACGCATGCTCATTCGGGCCAGGGTTGGCACGCATCGCCTCGGCGGGTGATACGAGGATTTCGTCCACGCCGCTCTCGAACTGCTTCATCGCTTCCGTAATGAACTGGTCGAGAGGAATGGCGCGCTCTTCCTCGCTGCTATCGAGCAACTCGGTACGTACCCAAGGCGGCGCGATTTCGATCAGTTGGATGCCTTGTTCGCGCAGCAGATAACGCTGTGACAACGTGTAGGAATGGAGGGCCGCCTTGGTCGCCGAATAGACCGCCGTCACTGCCATCGGCACGAAGCCGAGAACGGAGGAGACGTTGACGATCACCGCATCAGGCTTCGCCTTCAGATGCTCGATCAGGACCGAGGTCATGCGAATCGGGCCGAGCAGGTTAGTGGTGACGGTCGACAGTGCGAGCGCATCGTCCACTGGCTTGTCTGCGTGATCCAGCATCATGACGCCGGCATTGTTGATCAGCACATTCACGTTCGGGTAATTGGAAATGAGCTTCTGCGCTGCCGCCTGGATGCTGTCCGGGTCGGTAATGTCGAGCTCAATGGCGGCCATACCCGGATTGGCGCCGAGCGTCTCCTGTAGCCGCTCCATCCGCCGGCCAGAGATGATCACCTGATTGCCGAGCGTGTGGAAGGCTTCAGCCAAGCCTCGTCCAATGCCGGAGCCGCCGCCGGTGATGAAGATAGTATTGCCGGTCATACGCATGACACTTCTCCTGGAAGGATGAAAATAAAGGCCGTCCAGCGCGCCGCCCAGATGAACAGGTCGACCGATGCGTCGTGCAGGGGGGTGACACTAAATTGGCAGCTTCGGCGGGATCTGATTAGCCACTCTTTTTCGCTATCTTCTATGCAAGGGATGCATAAACCTACAAGCCCGACGTGTCACAACCCTCAGCCAGAAGACTGGTTACAAGATGCTCGATCAAGGCGCGGCCGGCACCCCGGGTGCGTGAACCATGGGGGAAGTAGGCATGAACAGGTACGGATTCGGTCTCCCAATCGGTGAGCAGTGTGACGAGTTCACCACTTTCCAGCTCACGCCGGCACGCCCAGGCCGTTGTCGACGTGATCCCCAACCCAGCGGCTGCGGCTGCGACAGCACCCTCATTTTCGTCGGTCGAGAAGTGAGCCTCGAGCTGAATGGTCCTGGTCTCTCCATTGCGTGTGAACATCCAGCCGCTCGGGACAGTCGAGGCTGGACCTGCAATGATTCGATGTGATTGCAGGTCCTCCGGTGTCGTCGGCTCTCCAGCGGCGCGCAAGTAGGAGGGGGAGGCGAGAATGAATCGCTTGATGGTCATGATCTGACGGCTCGTTGCGCTGGAATCCAAGAGCCGCCCCAGCCTTATCGCAACATCGATATTTTCGCGGATCAGATCCTGCCAGTGATCGGCGAGCAGGACCTGGATATGCAGGTTGGGATGCATTGCTGCGAACGGCGCTATACGCGGAATGATTTCCCTGATGCCGATGCTCGTTGGCATGCTGATCCGGACGACGCCACGCAGCTCTCCACCTCCGCGAACGCTCTGCTCAGCTTCTTCCACCGCTGCAAGGATGGGCTCCATGCGTGACAGAAAATCTGCCCCTGCCTCAGTGGGCACGACCGCGCGTGTCGATCTTGCCAAGAGCAGAGTGCCGAGATCGGCTTCGAGTTCGGCCACAATTCTGGAAACCTGGGATTGAGAAAGACCCACTTCGCGTGCCGCGGCCGAAAAACTGCCCAGTCGCGCCACCCTTGTGAAAAGCCTGTAGGTGAAAAGGTCCTTCATCTGTTCAGCACCTCCCATCAGCCAGAATGCACCTTGGGCCCGAGAGGCCCGTGACTGAAGTGAATCAGGTTTTTTGGACAGCTGGGGGGTACTACGACCCCCAGTTGCCAGCGGTGCGGATTGTCATGCTGCTTCGGTATGGAAAGGATAGTCCGTGTAACCCACCTCGGTGCCCCCGAAGAAAGTCTCGCGGTCGTAAGGGTTCAGCGGCCAGCCCTTGCGCAGGCGCTCTGGCAAGTCAGGGTTGGCGATGAAGTGGCGGCCAAAAGCGACCAGGTCGGCATCGCCGGCTTCAAGGATCGCCTTCGCCGATTCACCAGAAAAGCCGCCCGCCGCGATAAGGGTGCCCTTGTAGTGCTGGCGGATGAGTTGGGACGCCACGGGATTCTGGTCCCGGCGCTCGTCCTCGGCGACACCTAAAATGCGTGGCTCGATCAGATGCAGATAGGCGAGGTCCAGCTTGTTCAGTTCGCACGCGACATAGGTGAACAGGCCGACGGGGTCGCTGTCGGACATATCGCCGAAATTGCCGCTTGGCCCCAGACGCACCGCCACCCGATTGCTGCCCCAGACGGCGATCACCGCTTCTGCTGCTTCCAGCAGGAATCGGCTGCGGTTCTCGAACGAGCCACCGTAGATATCCGTACGTTTGTTGCTACCGTCCTGGAGGAATTGATCGAACAGGTAGCCGTTGGCCGAGTGCAACTCCACGCCGTCGAATCCGGCTGCGATACCGCGTTCGGCCGCGGCGCTGAAGCTGTCTACCAGCCCGCGGATTTCCGCGATGGTCAGTTCGCGCGCCGGGGTGCCGGGGGTCCAGCCGGTCTCGGTGAAGGCGAGGCCGCCGTGGTCCACGACGGAAGGGGCCACCGGCTGGGCGCCGTCCGGCTGCAAGAGGCTATTGGACTGGCGCCCCGCATGGTAGAGCTGCAGGAAGATTTTGCCGCCCTTGGCATGGACGGCGTCGGTCACGAGCTTCCAGCCGGCGATCTGGCTGTCATCATACAAACCGGGAGCACCGAGGTATCCATTGCCATTGGGTGCGGCGATAGTGGCTTCGCCAATCAGCAGCCCGCCAGCGGTTGTACGCTGGGCGTAGTACTCGGCCATCAACTGGCCAGGGATGGCGCCCGGCTCGGCACGCATCCGGGTAAGTGGCGCCAGGACGACGCGATGGGCAATTTGGTAGGGGCCTATTTGGATGCTCGTATGCAGTTTGGACATAACATCGATACCTATCAGTGGTGAGATGGGCGCAATGTAGGCGTAAAGTTCGTGAAGAAAAATATCCCGCGATGCCGAACATTTCGGATGATTTTTCCGTAATCCCGCCTTGTAGGTTGGGTTGTACCGGGGCAAGCAGGAACAGCGATGGAAAGTCTGAGTGGCATCTCAATGTTCGTGCAGGTTGCCGAAACGCGCAGCTTTACCGAGGCCGCCCGCCAGTTAGGGGTGTCGTCCTCGACCGTGGGCAAAACCATCGCTCGAATGGAAGAGCGCTTGCATGTACGGCTGTTTCATCGCAGTACACGCAGCATCACGTTGACGGCCGAGGGGACCCTGTTCCTTGAGCGATGCCGCCGCATCCTCAGCGAGCTCACCGCTGCCGAGTCCGAGCTGTCAGGCCTGGCTGGCAGTCCGCGTGGACGGCTTCGCGTGGGCACACCTCTACTGGGCGACCTGATGATGCCGGCCTTTGACGGGTTCATGGAGCAGTATCCGGAAGTCGAACTGGATATCGATTTTTGCGACCGCATGGTCGATGTGATCGAGGAGGGGTTCGATGCGGTGATTCGGACCGGCGAGCAAACCGATTCTCGCTTGACCGCGCGCCGCTTGGGTTCCTGTGCACATGTGCTGGTAGCGTCGCCGACCTATCTCAAGCGGCAGGGTGTACCCGCTAATCCGCGTGAACTGGAACGCCATTTGTGCCTGCAACACAAATTCCCCGCAACGGGAAAGCTGGAGCGTTGGCCGCTGCGGCTCGAAGCCTCCGAGGCTGAATTGGTGCTGCCCGCCACGATGACGTCGAACACGATTGAGCCTCTTGCCTATGCCGCAATCCAGGGCAGGGGCATTGCCTTTCTGCCTACCTTCCTGGTGCGCGAAGCGCTGGAAAGCGGCCAGCTGGTCACCGTGCTGGACGATTACATTGACCGCCAGGTCGTCTTCTGGATGCTGTGGCCAGCCAGCCGTTATGCCTCGCCCAAGCTGCGCGTTTTCATTGACTACATGAGTGCGCACTTGCGTATCTGATTCCTCACGCCTCCAGCCTCCAGCCTTAGCTTGCGGTTCGACGCAATAACTCGTCTGCGTTCTTGCAGATGGGGAAATCCCTGCTTAACTCTGAACATATGGTCAACCAGTGACTAATTGGTCACGGCAACCATCGGAGCACCCTCGCGCTGTTGTTGCTTGTCCGTGTTGCCAGATTAAGCCCGAGGAGGCCTATGCGTTGACGCTTGAAAATCACCCTGAGTTATTAATGTATTGGCCTGACACTTCACTGTCAGGTCCACGTGTACTGCTTTCTGCGATAGGGCCCTGTGGGCATCCAAACGCTGTGCGCTTAGTCCAATGGGTTCAAGGAAGTAAATGTCATGATGCCGAAAACTGCCATCGTCGAGATCTGCGGGAAGTACAAGGTTTATACCGAGCACTATCTCAACACAGCCGCTGACAAGACCATCATTCTGGTCAATGGCTCACTGGCAACGACCGCATCTTTTGCCCAAACGGTGCGTTACCTGCAGCCGCGATTCAATGTAGTTCTCTACGACCAGCCCTACGCCGGTCAGTCGAAGGAACACAACCTCCACGGCCAACCGATCCGAAAGGAAGACGAGGCCGCGATATTGCTGGATTTAATCGAACACTTTGGTGCGCACCACGTGTTGTCCTTTTCCTGGGGCGGTGCGGCCACCTTGCTGGCGCTGGCCCAGCGGCCGCAACGAATCGAGAAGGCGGTGATCAGTTCATTCGCAGCGCGGATCAATACGCCGATGCGCGATTACCTGGAGAGCGGCCTGAACCATCTCCAGGCTTGCGACCGCCTCAGTGTCGGTCGCTTGATCAACAGCACGATCGGCAAGCACCTGCCATCGCTGTTCAAACGCTTTAATGACCGCCATGTCAGAAGCCTGGACGAGCACGAGTACAGGCAGATGCATTTCCACGTCAATGAGGTGCTGACCCAAGACACCCATTGCTACGTCGCCTGTGCCGCTGCCATCGAAATACCGCTGCTGTTTGTCAACGGCGAATGGGATGAGTACACCTCGGTCGAAGACGCCCGGCTGTTCGCCGATCATGCGTCTCAGTCCCGGTTCCATATCATCAAGAACGCCGGGCACTTCCTCGATATGGAACATTCGGCGGCCTGGCATGACACCCGGCAGGCCTTGCTCGGTTTTCTGGACCCGGCTTCCAGGAGGCAGGGCCGTGTTGCCTCAGATATCCAGGTCAATCACGTATGAGCGATTAAATTCCGGATTTTCATTAATGCCATTTTTTGCATAGCCCCGGGCGTTGCAAATGACGCGAGTTTTGCCCACCTGGTAGTCAAAGCTCCCATGGGTATGGCCATGCAGCCAAAGTGCCGGCTGCCAGACCTTGATCCGGTCTTCGAGGTCTGAAACAAAACTCGCGTTAATCGGCGAATTCTCAAACAGCGGGCCTATGCTCAACCGTGTCGGTGCAAAATGCGAAACCACCACCGTGGGAGTGGTTCTGTCGCGGGTGAAGCAGTCTTCCAGCCAGGCGACGGTCTGTAAAAAAATCAGTTGGGAAACCGCCGGGCTGAACAGGTCTGGAAAATCGGGCGAGATTTTTATGTGGGTGAAGTCCCGCATGAGCTTCGTAGCCAGATCAACACCCTGTGCCCGATCCTCTGCAGAATCGAAAAGACGATAGTCAGACCACAGCGTGCAACCCAAAAACCGCACGCCGTTGTGGAGATACTCCGAGCGTTCCAATACGTGGATCTGTGTACCTTGCGACAACAAGTTCAAATGTTCGTAGGTAGAGATCAAGTCACTGCCATAAAACTCGTGATTCCCTGCCACGTACACGATCGGAACAGGGCACGACTTGGCCCACTCAATGGCCGCAGACGGACGAGAGATGTCTCCGGCGAGAACGACAATATCGGCATCCACATCGGGAAAAGGTAACGCGTTGACGGACAAGTGGATGTCTGACAGCAAGGCGATGCGCATCGATCAACTCCTACTTATTTTGAATGTCAGCCCCGTTGAACTGACGTCGAGGCGTCGACAACGGGCGTCAAACGCCGCTCCATAATGATCGTGCGCTCGGCCCCGTGAAACTCGTCGCGGATCTTTCGATAACCCAACTTGAAGTAAAAGGCTTCTGCGGTGATGGAGGAGGGGACGCGCAGTACCTCGATTTTTGCGTCCTGGGCGACAGATTGAATCGTTGCCATCAGTTGCCTGCCGAGTCCGCGCCCCTGATGGCCTGGGTCAACGAATACGCTGCGCACAACGTCTTGATCAAGGCTGGCCGTGGCGACCACATGCTTATCGATGGTGGCGACAAAGACCTGGCGTTGGCTCAACAAGGCGCGGATGGCCTCGGTAGAGAAGCTTTTCTCTACTTGGGTGATGACGTCGGGAGGGTAATCCAGGGAATTGGACTGACGCAGCGATTGAATGATGACCTGGCTGATGGCTGTCGCATCGTCAGGGGTGGCGAGTCGAATCTGGTTATTCATTTGAAGACCCCAATCCTTGTGTCCTTACCGAAATCCTTTACCTCGATCTTGAGCGACTATTTGAGCTGCGCACCCCGCGCCGCTAACAACGCCCGCAATACCGACCGATGGCAATGCTCTTCATCTTCGCAATAACAGCCAATTGCCAGTGACGTTTGATGGGACAACGCCGCCAACAAATCGAGCAATTGGCTGGGCGCCGGGTGGTTCATTTCAGTCTTGAACTTGCGCTTGAAGGCTTCCCACGCCTTGGCGTCTTCTGCCGCTTTGGCTTCTGCGACCAGTTCTGCACTGGGAGACAGCAGCGGCTGCCACACGTCATAAAAGTCCCGACTGGCAAACTCGGCCTTCGGCACGCCACGCGGCGGGCGCCGCACCGTGCCCAGGCGCAGGCCTTCATTGGCGGCGCGCGGTGAACCGAGTTGCACAATATGGATGGGCATGGTCGATGTGTTCCCTTATCTCCGCGAGTTTTCGAACCACTCCAGCGCCGTGCGCCAGATGCAGATCCCCAGGAAGTAAGCCGACATCAGCAGCCAAAGCCCCATCACCAGCGGGTTGATCACCGGATGGTTGACCACCAGCGACAAGCTGCACAGCAGCCAGATGGCCGTTACCGCGATGTTGATCGGCATGAACTTGCGCACGCGGAACGGGTGGAGGAACTTCATCCGGGTCACGGTCAACAGCGCCAGGCCGATGATGGTGAGAAAAGTGATCCACGGCGACGGGGCGATGATGTACAGGCACAGGGCGACCACGTTCCAGGCGGCGGGGAAGCCCTGGAAGTAGTTGTCCTTGCTCTTCATGTTGACGTTGCAGAAGCAAAACAGCGACGAGACCAGAATCAGCGACACGGACAGCAGCAGCGTGTAGTCCGGCAAGGGGATGTAACGATAAATGAACAGCGCGGGGATAAACACGTACGTCAGGTAGTCGATGACCAGATCGAGGATCGAGCCATCGAAACTTGGCAGTACCGACTGGACATTGACCTTGCGTGCCAACGCGCCATCCAGCCCATCGACGATCAGGGCGACGCCCAGCCACAGCAGGCAGTTTGTGGCCTGGTTTTCCAGCAGGGCGAGGGTCGCGAGGAAGGCAGTGACCACGCCGGTGGCGGTAAAACCATGGGCGCCCCAAGCTTTGAGCCTGGCGATGTGTAGGGTCGATATCACGGGGGCGTTCTCCAAAAAGTGAAGCAAGCCTGTTATCACCCCTTCAATCGGGGGTGTCGGCAAACCAAGTCAGGTTGCATGTATCGACCGGGTATCCGGGGATAAGGTTCACCATCTGTAAATCTTAGCTGGGCCGCAAAAAAATACCCCGGATAAATCCGGGGGTATTAAATGAAACATCGGCGCAGGGCGATACGTTTTACTCAAGCGCAGTGATCGGCGGATTGATCGGGTGCAGACAGGCTCATTCACAACGCCTTGCTCATGAACACCCGACTCGTGCCTGGCGGGTCGCAAGGCACTTCCCCGAAGCGCTGCCAGCCGTGTTTTTCATAGAACTGCGGGGCCTGGAAACTGAGGGTATAGAGCACCGCCGAGCGGCAACCGCGACGACGGCCTTCGTCCTCGTACGCGTTGAGCAGTCGAGAACCGAGCCCGGAGCCGCGCAGTGACTCGGGCAAGTAGAACAAATCGAGAAACAGCAGACCGAGCGACGTACGCCCGGTAATACCGCCCAGCACCTGATGGGTATCCGGATCGCGGACCGTGACTGCCAGCGACCGGCGGTCGTTGATGCCGGTCATCTGATCATTGAAGGCACTCAGCCCGGCGCTGAGTACGTGCTCGACTTCAGGTTCGATGACGTCGCTGACGACAATCAGGTGGCGGTCCATGTGTTCGTTGATCCTGTGGGCATCGGGTTTGCGAGGGTAGAACACTTGCAGCCGATGGTCATCAGGGTCAAGGGCGATAAGGGGTTCACGTCAGCCAAACGGTGGTGGCGCATTTGCCGGCGAGGACTATCGTTGCCTGACTGGATCACTCCAATCGATGAGGACATCGTCATGAACACCAGCGATCTGCTCGAACAATTACTAAGGGCCGGCCAAGGCTCAATGTCGCAACAGGGTGGCGGTGGCGCGTCGGCCCAAGGTGGTCTCGGCGGTCTCGGTGGATTGCTCGGTGGCCTGTTGGGCGGTGGCGCCGGTTCAAGCGCCGGGGGCGGTGGCCTGGGTGGTTTGCTCGGTGGTCTGCTGGGCGGTGGCTCAGCCGTGGGCGGTTCGACCCAGACCCGCTCGGGGGGCGGCACCAATTACGCGGCACTGGCTTCGCTCGGAATGATGGCATTCCAGGCCTATCAAGCCTGGCAACGCAGCCAGGCCTCGGCGCCGCAACAGGCGCCGCGCACCGTCGACCTGTTGTCCGGCCCGGAAGTCGAGGACCACAGCCATGCGATTCTTCGTGCATTGATTGCGGCGGCGAAGGCCGATGGCCGGATTGATGATGCCGAGAAGCAGATGATCAGCACCGAAATCGGCCGCCACACCGACGACCCAGAGCTCCAGCAATGGCTGGATGACGAAGTCGCGCGGCCGCTGGACGCCGCCGATGTGGCGCAGTCGGCCACGGATTCCGGCATGGCGGCGGAGATGTACCTGGCCAGTGTGATGCTGGTGGACGATCAGCAAGACGCCGAACGTAGCTATCTGGATGAACTGGCTGCGGCGCTGAGTATCGATCCGGAGCTGCAAGTGCATCTGGAGCAACAGGCCAAAGGTGGCGTGGCCTGACGCGGAGCGTGGGAACGATCATGAAAAGACGGTCTGGCCTCTACCGGGATTCAGGGGCTTTCGGCACCAGAAACGTAACGCCGAAGCTCTCGGCAATTGCCAGTATCCGCGGCAAATCCTGCGGCACTTTGAGCTGATCCAGCGCGGCAAAGAACTGACCACCGCGCGGATCAGACACCACGCCGATCATCTTCGCCGTCGCACTGATGTTCTTGTAAGCATGAACAGTCCCAGCGGGTATATGCACATAACCGCCGGGGAAAATGGTGGTGGCATTGCCCGCAACCGTCACTTCCACCTGCCCGTCAATGACGTAGAACGCTTCGTCCCAAGGGTGAAAGTGCGGAGGCGGCCCGCCGCCTTGCACGCCTTCCTGGATATGCATTTCAAACGGCTTGCTCAGATCCCCGCCCGCAAGAATGGTGATGGTCTCACCCACAACACTGACCGGGTCGGGGGTTTTTTCGGGCTCGATGACATGAACCGTTCGCATGATTGCTCTCCGAAGGATGAGTCCACACCCGCTGAGTATATTCACTTGTCTGGCGCCGGGTGCCGAGCCACAAGCCCGTCTGTCCGGGCGATCTCAACGCCGATGGAATTTTCTTCCGGGGGTGTCGCTCTGCTGATGTAGAGACGTGCTGATTGAGCCCCGCCAATGACCCGGATGTCCAATGCCTGCACGCTACACTTAAAGGGCTTGCCGCCGACGAGCAAATCCGGTTTTCGATAGGGAGCCCTTCATGAATCAGGAAGCACAGCTTAGCGCTGCCGATCTAGCCCTGTTGCAACTGGGGCGCCGCTTGCAGGCCGACGGTTACCGTTTCATCACGCCAACGCCGCTGACCCATCAGCGGGTCAATGATCGCGTCTTCGGGCAAAGCGCCCGGACCCTGCGCGAAGTATTTGGCTGGTCGCGATGGTTTGAGCCCGGTCTGTTGTCGGTGGATGAGCAGCGGCAGTTGCAACAGGCAGGCGTGCTCGAGGAATGCAATGGTCGATTGAAAAGTCATGTGCGCTGGTCAAGCCTCGATGACCTGTTGTTCGTGCATTCCGGTTACCCCACTGATGCCGCCGACGCGGTGTTCTTCGGCCCCGACACTTATCGTTTTGCACAACTGATTCACACCCATCTGCAACAGAGCTTCGCGCCGATCAGGCGCGCCGTAGACATTGGTTGCGGCGCTGGCGTCGGAGCGATTGTGATTGCCCGCGCCCGCCGTGAGGCCGAAGTGCTGGCCGTCGACATCAACCCGTTGGCGTTGCGCATGACGGCGGTCAACGTCGCGCTCGCCGAGGTGGCTAACGTCAGCATCGAGGCCAGCGATGTGCTGCAAGACGTCGACGGCCACTTCGACTTGATCGTCGCCAATCCGCCCTACATGGCCGACCCGGCCGAGCGTGCTTACCGGCATGGCGGCGGGGCGCTGGGCGCGCAGTTGTCGTTGCGCATTGTCGAACAAGCCCTGTATCGGTTGGCCCCCGGTGGCTCCCTGGTGTTGTACACCGGCGTGGCGATGATCGATGGTCTCGACCCGTTTCTGGATGCGGTGACTCCGTATCTGGAATCGCCGATGTTCGGCTGGACTTACCACGAACTCGACCCCGATGTGTTCGGTGAAGAACTGTTGACCCCTGGCTATCAGCGGGTGGAACGAATTGCCGTCGTCGCCCTGATTGTCACGCGTATCGGCCCCGGCATCGGGGGCACCGTCACCTCGTCAGCCGGTGCGCCATGAGCAGGAGCCTGGACGATTACAATCGCATGCGCGATTTCTCGGCGACCTCTGAACCGGCCGCCGGTAAACGTTCGGCCAAAAAAACCGCGAAAGACCATGCCTTGCAGTTCTGCATCCAGAAGCACGACGCCTCGCATCTGCATTACGACTTTCGCCTGGAGCTCGATGGCGCACTGAAAAGCTGGGCAGTGCCCAAAGGCCCGTCACTGGACCCCAAGGTCAAGCGCCTGGCGGTGCACGTCGAGGACCATCCGATGGATTACGCCACCTTCGAGGGCAGCATTCCCGAAGGGCATTACGGCGCCGGCGAGGTAATTGTCTGGGACCGTGGGGTATGGATTCCTCAGGACGATCCGGCCGAGGCTTACGCTAAGGGCAAGCTCAAATTCGAGCTGAAAGGCGAGAAGCTCGGCGGCCTGTGGAACCTGGTGCGCACGCACCTGCCGGGCAAGCAGGAGCAATGGTTTCTGATCAAGCATCAGGACGGCGCAGCCAAACCCGAAAGCGATTACGACGTGGTCGTCGCCGAGCCCGACAGTGTGCTCAGTGACCGGACCATCGTTGCCAAAAAGGCGAAGACCGCTGCCAAACCCAAACCCGTCAAAAAACCCGCCACCCCGGCGCGCAAGGAAAAGTCGGCGCCATTGACGGGCGCCCGCAAAGCCAAATTGCCTGACCTGCTCAAACCGGAACTGGCGACGCTGGTCGAAAAGGCCCCGGGCGGCGAGTGGAGCTATGAGATCAAGTTCGACGGCTATCGGATCATGGCCCGCATCGACCACACCGAAGTCAAACTGTTCACCCGCAACGGCCACGACTGGACCCACAAACTGCCCAGACAAGCCGAGGCCTTGGCGGCGCTAGGCCTCGAATCCGCCTGGCTCGACGGGGAAATGGTGGTCGCCGACGAGCAGGGCGTGCCGGACTTCCAGGCCTTGCAAAACGCCTTCGACTCGGGCCGCAGCGGCAACATCGTCTACTACTTGTTCGACATGCCTTACCTCAACGGCGTGGACCTGCGCGAGGTGCCGGTCGAGGAGCGAAGGGTGGCGCTGTCGACCGTGCTAAACCCCAACAAAGAACCGCTGCTGCGCTTCTCCGATGCCTTTAGCGAAGAACCGGAAGCCTTGCTCAACAGCGCCTGCCAAATGCGGATGGAAGGGCTGATCGGTAAGCGTCTGGGCTCGCCTTACGTTTCTCGACGGAGCAGCGACTGGATCAAGCTCAAGTGCAAACATCGGCAGGAATTTGTGGTCGTCGGCTTCACCGACCCGAAAGGCTCGCGCAATGCCTTCGGTGCGCTGCTGCTGGGATTGCATGACCGCGACAGTGGTGAGTTGCGTTACGCGGGCAAGGTCGGAACGGGGTTCAACGAGACGACGCTCAAGCGCATCTACGAGCAACTGAAACCGCTGCAAAGCAAGAAGATTCCGGTGGTCAATCCGCCGAGCGGGTTTGACGCCAAGGGTGTGCACTGGCTCAAGCCCACCCTGCTGGCTGAGGTCGCTTATGCCGAAATGACCAAAGAAGGTTCAGTCCGTCATGCGGTGTTCCATGGCCTGCGTGACGACAAACCTGCCGAAGACATTACCGAGGAGCGTCCGAAAGCCGTGAAGACTTCAGCCGCGAAAAAAACCACTGCCGAAAAACCTTCCACCTCTGCCAAAAAGAAAGCCGCGCCCGCGCCCTCACAAATCGGCCTGGGCGATGGCAAGGTCCGCATCACTCACCCGGACCGGGTCATCGACGCCAGCAGCGGCACCACCAAAGTGCAACTGGCGGAGTATTACGCCAGCGTCGCCGAATGGATTTTGCCCGAGCTCAAGGACCGGCCCGTGGCGCTGGTTCGCGCCCCGGACGGCATCGCCGGTGAACTGTTTTTCCAGAAGAACGCCGAGCGCCTGGCCATTCCGGGGATCACCACCCTGGACAAGGCACTCACCGGCCAACCGGTGATGATCATCAACAACGCCGAAGCCCTGATCGGCGCCGTGCAGATGAGCACCGTCGAGTTGCACACCTGGAACGCCACCTCGGACAACCTCGACAAACCCGACCGCTTCGTCCTCGACCTCGACCCGGACCCGGCGCTGCCCTGGAAAAGCATGGTCGAAGCCACCCAGCTGACCCTGTCGGTGCTCGATGAACTGGGGCTCAAGGCGTTCATCAAGACCAGCGGCGGCAAAGGGATTCACCTGGTGGTGCCACTGACTCGCAAGCTGGGCTGGGATGAGGTGAAGGACTTCAGCCACGCGATCGTCAGCCACATGGCCAAGTTGCTGCCGGAGCGTTTTTCCGCTGTGTCAGGACCGAAGAACCGGGTAGGGCGGATCTTCATCGATTACCTGCGCAACGGCCTCGGTGCCACGACCATCTGCGCCTACGCCGTGCGCACCCGCGAAGGGCTGCCGGTGTCGGTGCCGATCTTTCACGAGGAGGTGGGCGAGCTCAAGGGTGGCAATCAGTGGAACATCCACACTGTGCATGAGCGCTTGGCCGAGGTCGGCGACGAGCCTTGGACGGATTTGAAGAAAACCCGGCAGTCGATCACCGCCGAGATGCGGCGGCGGGTCGGAATGAAAAAATAGCGGTTGGGGTGAACACGATCGGTGTAGGAGCTGGCGAAGGCTCGGGCCGCGTTCGGACGATCTTGGCGACGGTTGTTACACCGACAAAATCAAGATCAAAAGATCGCAGCCTGCGGCAGCTCCAGGATCAGCGCATCACCAGTAAGTCCGGCGTGTATGCCGAGCCGGCGTTTGCGATTGCCTTTAAAGATGCGGCGTATGGCTTTGCCACGATGCAGGCGAAGAACAAGCAGTTGGCGTTTATGCTGGGGATTCAGGACAAGTCGATTCAGATCAAGGGTAACCCGGCGCTGGTGATCTGGTTCCAGGGGTTGACTAAGTATTTGAAGCCGAGAAAGAGGCCGGCGACTGCCCGTTGAGAAACTGGCTTTGTGGCTCGACGGGTCAGTGATTTGGCTTTTAAAGAATGGTTTGCTGTCATTTGTTACAGATGTAATGGGTTGAGTCTCCGTGTTCCACTGTGGTCATGTCCCTAGAGGGGACATCCTTTTACACCACGATGGAGCGCGCTCATGGATCAGATAAAAACAAATACAGCAGGTACTCTCGATCCGTCCTTTGGTAGGGATGGCGTGGTGAAGCTGCCGTTCCCTGACATTGTCGGAGGCATTCCGACGGCTGTTCTCGCTTTGCCAAATAACAAATTACTTATCGCTGTTAGCTTAACGGAAGCGCAAAATTCACCGGCCAAGGTGATACGGCTGAATAAGGCTGGAGAGATCGATTATTTGTTTGGCGCGGGCGGTTTCGTCGATATCCCTTTCGGGGGTGAGGGACGGTTTGTGCCATTACGACTGCGTCCGCTTCAAAAACGCGGATGGGTGATTGTTGGCATGGTAGAAGAAAACCCAGGTGATATTTTCGTCAATCTGGCCATCGTCCGCCAGTTTGAAGATGGACAGCTGGATGCTTCATTTGGTAATGACGGTAAAGTCATCCTTAAAATCTACGAACTTTTGGATAGCTGTGTCGGAGCTGACGCCAGGTTTTTTACTCGCCGTCACAACGAAAAGTCAGCTGAGACGCACGGTGAGATTCCGGAATTTGTTGCTGTGTCGGCAGTCGAGCAACAGGACGGGAAACTCGTCTTGGTCAGCACAGTTTTCTTTGAATTCGACAATTCGCTGGGGATTGTGCTGCGTCTTGATGTTGATGGCTCGCTGGATAAGACCTTCAATCAGACAGGCTTTGTATTCGTCAATCTTCCAGGCGTGACGCATTCTTGGACATATGCTCAGGGTGTCGCAATTCAGGAGGACGGGAAGGTTTTGGTCTGTGGTGATTTCATCCGTAATGAGACGGGTGCGTTCGTCGAGGCTTATGTGCTGCGCTACCTTCAGGACGGAACAGTCGATTCGGAATACGGTGCTAGCGGTTTGGTGGCCATCAAAGGTAACGGAACAAAATTCTCCCTTGAAGCGATGGCGCTAAAACCGGACGGAGGGATCGTCGCCGCCGGCACCTCGGGAACTCATGACAAAGAGACAGGATTGCTCGTCGTTCTAAACCCTGGCGGGGATTTCCACCACGGCTTCAACAATGGAAAGCCAGTGATCTCTGATTTCCTGCCGAATGGATTGTCCTGGCGGCGGTGTGCATTGCAGACGGATGGAAAAATCATCGTCACCGGGCAGGGCGGCGGTCAGTCTCTCGATGAAAATAGCACGATGGTAACTGCCCGCTATCTCGCCGATGGCTCCCTGGATCAGTTGTTTGGAGATGATGGTTGGGCCGACTTCAATGATGGTGCAGGGCTAGTTCTCCACAAGGACAGCGTAGTTACGGTAGGCAATCAGGTCGTAGTTTGCGGCCGTATCATCAATCCCGTTCAGGGAAATGTGGTCCGTTACTTGGGATGAGCTGGTCAGCTAGACCTCGAGGGATTCTTCGCGAGCAAGCCCGCTCCCACACTGGACCGAGTGCAGCAGGCCGGTGAGGTAGGTCAGGCCGGCTTCCGGGCGCTCGGTCCGCGGTATGGCGCGGGTCAGGCCTTTACATGCCTGGCTTGGTGGCGCTGCAGCATAACAAGGCGATCATGGCCATGAAGGATCGCTTGAAGGCCAACGGCAAGGCCCTCAAGCAGATCACCTGTGCAGCGATGCGCAAGCTGCTGCATTTCGTTTACGGCGTGCTCAAGTCGGGTCAACCCTATGACCCGAAACTTGTGCTTGCCCGGTGAGGTTCAAGACGGTATCTACGGGGGGTTACTTGATAAATGCCTGTAGGTCACTGGTCAGCTTGTCGATCGCCACTTTGAAATCCTTGGTGGTGATCTTCTGGCTCTCGTTCGACAGTTGGCTGCCAAATACCTTGCGCACCACTTTGGCCACAGTTTGATTGGTTTTTGCGTCGATGAACTCGGCCTCGATGAACAGGTTGGTGTCCTGGTCCCGGTGACCGGTGGCGGCCTGTGTAGCTCCGACTACAGCCGCAACCGGCACCACTTCATACCACTTCATGCCTTCGTTGGAGGCACTCACCCCGGTGATCGCCGCGCGCATGATCAAGGTTTTTGAACCGGCCGGCGCTGATTTTGCGCTCGACACCACCCGATATTTCTGGCCCAGCACGCCTTTGGCCTTACTGGTCATGTAGTTCTGCAACTCGTCCAGGGTTTGCTGGTTAACCCGCTCAGTGGGCTTGGGCGCCGGGTAGAGCTCCAGCTTGTTGAAGGCCACGGTGTCATACGCATTCGGGTTCCATGACGGGCTCACCCAGCGCATGGCTTTCTCGCCACTGGTGGTCGTCACTTCTTCCAGGTTGTTGTAGTTGGACAGGAAACCGGAATACTGCTCACGCTCGGTGACTTTCGAGGTGCAACCGCCGAGCAGCAGGCTGGCCAGCGCAGCGCCAATAAACAGTTTTCGGGACACGTTCATAGTGGTGTTTGCTCCATGGATGAAATCGTTTTTTTTCAGTAGCAGGGCATCAGAAGCGCCAGGTCATGTTGCCGGTCAAGGCCTGAATCCAGGCATTGTCGAACTGACCGGAAGTTCTAATACCCGACGTGGATTTGGTCTGGTCCACCGGCAAATCGCCCAACCAGACCATGGCCCAGCTGACATTAACGTCGGTGACCTTGTTCAGAGCATAGGTGGCTCCGGCCGCAATGCGCCAGGATTCGCCCATGGGAACGGTAAAAGTTCGGTTTCCGTCCGAAACGGCGCTGCTGTCGTACGCCACACCGACGTTCCATAGCAGTTGCGGCGTGGCCTGATACTGCGCGCCGAGCGCCAGTTGCCAGGTGTCTTTGAAATGGGCGTCTACCGTCGTCGATTGAGCGCCAAACGCTGCGGTGTCGACTTGCACCGCGATATCGCCAAACTCTGACCAGTCCTGCCAGTTGACCGAGGCCAGCAGGGCCCATTGCGGGTCGAGTTGCTGGAACAGACTCAGCGTTGCAGTTTGCGGTACGGTCATGTCGAGTTGGGTGTTCAGGCCATCCAGGCGATCCAGAGCGGGCCCGTCGCCTTTGACGTCCAGCCCGTCCTCGAACTCCAGATCGACCTTGCTGGTGTAGGCAAGGCCGATGCGGGTGCCGGGTTGCGGGGCATAGATCACACCCACATTCGCGCCGAAACCCCAATCGTTGTCCTTGTATTTGAATTGGCCGTCGCTACGGTCGGTGAAGCCGAAAGGCGAGCGGTCGATCGCGGTTTGGGCTTGCAACATGCCGTACATGGCTTTCACGCCGACGCCCACCGACCATTGCTCGTTAAAGCGATAAGCCACGCTGGGCACGAAAGACAAACCGGCGAGGCTGGCGTTTTGCGCGAAGTAGCGCCCGGACCATTCGTTATCGTAATTGGCCGCCAGGCCAAAGTCAGCGTACTGGCCGAAGCCAACGCTCCAGTGATCATCGAGTTGATGGCTGATGAAAAAACTACCGCCGGGAATCGTGTCGAGGGCGTTACCACTGCCAGTGCCGGTGCCATTGGTGTTTGAGTCGCGATCGAAGCTCAGGTCGCCGTAGAGAACCTGCAATCCACCGGTGATCTGTGTGCCGGGCAGATAACTCATGCCCGCCGGGTTACTTGCGATGGTCGAAGGCCCTTGAGCACGGGCCGCGGCACCGGCGTTGGCCAGGCCGGCGTTATCGGTGCCGATTTCATAGAGCATGATGCCGCCGGCGTAAGCGTGCTGACTGCACAGGGCACACAGGGTAATGGCGGGCAGGGCGGATGTTTTTATCTGCATGGGGTCACCTCAGCAAATGTCCGTCATGAACGCGGGTGGCGAGCGCTGGCCACCCGCGAATTCAACTGCTTACTTGCCCATGGCCGCCCGGGCTGCTTCGATCTTGGCTTTGACGGCCTCGAGGTTGAAGCTCGCGCCTTTTTGCATGGGCGGGAACTCAACCGCTGATTCAGCCAGTTTGACCACCTGCTGCTGCACAAACACAAATCGCCAGAACTGGAATTTGAACCACTCGAAATACTCCAGCGAGCCATTGGCCGCCATGTTTTCCGGCCATCCGGCGCGTTCGAACGGGTCGAGGCGCAGGTTGGTCAGGATCGGCACGTCCAGCGTGGTTTTTGCCCCTAGCCAGCCACCAGGCTGGTCAATGAAGCGGTACTTGAAGTCATCGATACGAATCGCGCCCAGCGTGCTTTCGCCAAAATAGAAAATTTCATGGCGATTGGACGGACCTTTGCCGGTAATCATCGGTGTCTGGTCATAGCCGTCCAGGTGCACTTTGTAAGTGGTATCGCCCAGTTGTTTGCCCTTGAGCAATTCTGCGGTGATGTTCGGGTTGCCCGCCGCCGCGACCAGGGTCGGGAACCAGTCCATGCCTGACATGATGCCGTTGGCCACCTGGTTAGCAGGTACCTTGCCCGGCCAGCGAATGATCGCCGGAGCCCGGAAACCACCTTCCATCACCGTGCCTTTACCCATGGCAAACGGCGTGGTGCCGCCATCCGGCCAGGTAAAAGTTTCAGCGCCGTTGTCCGTGGTGAAAATCACGATGGTGTTGTCATCCATGCCGTCTTTTTTCAGCTTGGCCATCACGTCGCCGACGATGTCGTCGATCTGCGCCATGCCGGCTTCCTGTTCCGACCAGCCATTTTGCGCATTGCGCATGGCTTGGTACTTGTCGGAGAGGTGAGTGACGATGTGCATGCGGGTCGGGTTGAGCCAGAGAAAGAACGGTTTGTTGTCCTGCTTGGCCTTGTCGATGAAGGTGAAGGCCTTGTCGCGAATCTCGTCATCGACGGTTTTCATCCGGTCCGGATAGAGGGTGCCGGCGTCTTCGATTTTCTGTTTGCCGACCTTGCCCCAGCGCGGCATCACGGTCGTGTCGTCAGTCGTCGTGGCCCAGCTGTGAACCATGTTCCGTGGGCCGACGGTGGGCAGAAGATCTTGTGGATAGTTGGGGTGCGCCGGGTCTTCCATGGCGTCGAGGTGGTAGAGATAACCGAAGAATTCGTCGAAACCATGCACGGTCGGCAGGAATCCGTTCAAGTCGCCCAAGTGGTTCTTGCCGAACTGGCCGGTGGCGTAGCCCATGGACTTGAGTGTGGTGGCGATGGTGACGGCTTCGGCGGGAATACCAATGGGAGAACCGGCCTGCCCGACAGTCGTCATCCCGGTACGGATCGGCAGTTCGCCGGTAATGAAGTTGGCGCGCCCAGCGGTACAACTGGCCTCGGCGTAGTAGTCGGTGAAACGCATGCCTTCAGCAGCGAGCTGGTCGAGGTTGGGTGTTCGACCGGCCATCATGCCCTGGTTGTAGACACCGATATTGGACCAGCCAATATCGTCGCCCATGATGACGACAATGTTGGGGACTGTTTTGTCGGCAGCTTGAGTGATGCCGGGGAGAACCATTGCAGACAGAAATAAGGGGACGGCAAACACTGAGGATAGCTTTGTCCGGTTCATATCGAGCTCCTGCGCATTAGCGTTGGTACTCTGAGACGAGCCCCCGACCGCCCAGGAAATTTTGGATCCCCCGCGAAGAGCGTAGGTAAGAATTGTGAAATTTCCAGTAATTGGTTTTTCGGCCGAAGGCCTTGTTTCATGGGCTTTACAGCTTTTCGTGGATTCGGATGATTGCTGACACTTCAACCAGACGAATTCCTCAATCCGTGCCTGGACCGACCAAATGGGATGTGTTATTCGAAGTGCGGGAGGGCATGAGGCGGCGAGCCCGGCTCGCCGCCCCAACGACTATTGCTTGCCGACAGCGGCCGCCAGCAGCGGCGCTATCTGTTCATCGGTCAGTGCCGCCTGGACCTCCATGGTCATGAGGTCGCTCCATTCCAGCACCCACTTCTGAATGTCTGCCGGATCACTGGCCTCTGCCACGCCAAAACCGGATGCACCACCGACGGCGTGCCAGCGTCCCAGCATTTTGACGCCAGTGGGTGGAGCACCCCCGGTCTTGAGGAAACGCCCGATCGCGCTGTTACGATTTGCCGAGCTGATAGACCAACTGACTATGAATAACATTTGCCACCTCCTGCTACGGATTGGCACCTGTTGCTCTTCGCGCACCTGGCGGGTGCCGGGACCACGGTCACGCTTGAGTGTCCAGCTTCATCCCTGACTGGCTTGAAACCACTGCTCCCATGAGAAGGCATAGCAGCGGGCCAGACTCTGCGTATGACCGCTGATCCTGTTTCGTTGCATGGCAACGAATTTTGCAGGTGCTTCGAGGACGATGTTCATGGGGCTGATTTCACGCATCGCGCAACAGGTCGTTGGCGTTGAGCAGCTCGTAGGCAATCTCCGGGCGCTTCTCCAGTGCGCGGCGAATCGCGGCCGGGATCGACTGACGGGTTTTGCGGCATAGCCCCGGTTGTTCGCCAAGGTTAATACCGATACCGCGCATGGTGCGTACTTCGTTGAAACTGGGAACGATGTCCACGCGGATGCCCAACTGCTCGTACATTCGCTGTTGCAGACGCTCGAGGTCACTCAGGCTCTGGAGGTTTTCCAGGCGTTCAACCAGGCGCTTTTCTTCCGAACGGGTCAGAAACAGGATGCGCACGTCCGCCCCCGGTGTTTCCAGCAACGGGTCACGCCCGCAGTCGCAGGCGCCGGGCGGGCAGGGTTGGCGGATCGGAGGCGTGGTGGTCATGGGGTTCAATCATAGAGTGCTCCAATCGGGTTTGCCCATAGGGTTTTTGCCCTTCTGGCGAACGAGACACGCCGGGTCTAGGCTTAAGAGTCGTGCACAGGCCAAGGAGCGGGATCAATGAAAGTCAACGCGAGTGTTTTCTGCCTGTTGTTCACCCTTGCGCTGGCCCCGGGCGCTCGTGCCGACGATCCGCCAACACCGGACGCCACCCCGACGATCAACCCGCAAGTGGTCGATAAACTCATCGATATGGGCACCTACCTACGCAGTCTGCCGACGTTTCAGGTCGACGCCGACGTGTCCCGGGATACCGTTCTGGAGTCCGGCCAGAAGATCAAGACCGAGGCCTCCACTGTCTTGAAAGTGGTGGGGCACGATCGGATGTATGCCAAGACGGAAGGCGATGTTCGAACGCGAGAGTTCTTCTACAACGGCAAGAAACTGACCCAGTATTCACCGTTTCTCAAGTACTACACCACCGTGGATGCGCCGCCTGAAGTCTCCGATACGCTGCACTTGATAGAAAACCATTACGGGATTCAGGTGCCCATGGAGGACCTGTTTCTGTTTGGCAGCGATCAGGCACAGATCGATGCGCTGAAAGAGGCGCTGTATGTCGGCCCGTCGACGATCAAGGGGCAATTGTGTGATCACCTGGCCTTTCGGCAGGAGGGCGTTGACTGGCAGTTGTGGATCACCCGATCCGACAAGCCCTTGCCGTGCAAACTGGTGATCACTACCACCGATGAGCCGGGTTTTCCGGAATACAGCGCGGTGTATCGCTGGAACCTGAAGCCGGGCATCAAGGACTCGATCTTCACCTTCGCACCGCGTAAGGGCGATGTGGCGATTCCTTTGAAGAAAGCCAGTGATCAGGGAGGGGAATGACATGAACAGGACGATGTCGTGGAGCCTGTTGTTATCGTTCGTAACCACCTCGGTACTGACGCTGAGCCTGGTCACTTATGTGGATGCCAGACCCCAGCGCGCCCAAGGGCACGCCAGGGCATCGGTCAATCGTGCGCCACCGCCCTCGGCCCAAAGGGCTCAGCGCGTCAACACCGGCAATACCGCGCAACGCGCTACCAACGTCAACGCGGGCAATCGGGCCAATGCCGGCAACAGAGTCAATACCGGAGATCGGGCCAATACCGACAACAGAGTCAATTCTGGAAATCGGGTCAATGCTGGCAACACAGTCAACTCTGGCAATCGGGCCAATACCGGCAACACGGTCGGCAACCGAACCAACGTCAACAACAGCAACCGTAACGTCAACATCGACAACAGTCGCGACGTGGACATCGACGTAGACGGGAATGGCCGCTATGGCTACGACGATCACTACCATCCGATCGCCACGGCGGCGGCCGTCACCGCAACGGTCGCGGTGACAGCTGCGGTGGTCGGATCGATCTTCACGCCAGCGCAATTGCCCCCCAGTTGCGTGCAAGTCATCCAGTACAACACGGCTTACATGCAGTGCGGTTCCACCTGGTATCAACCGCAGTATCAGGGCAGCGATGTGACGTATGTCGTGGTTAATGCGCCTTGAGTGGGGGGGATCACATTCCGACCGCTTGATTTTAGAGGAGACGCAGCATGGAGCGGTTCACGGGTGGTTGCCTGTGCGGCAACGTCCGAATTGAGGCGTCGGGACTGCCATACCGGGTCGGCCTTTGTCACTGCCTCGACTGCCGCAAGCATCATGGGGCGCTTTTTCATGCTTCCGCGATATTCCCTCAGAGTGCGGTGACGATCGAAGGCGAAACACGCGATTACGCTGGGCGGTTTTTCTGTCCCCGCTGCGGCTCGTCCGTTTTTGCGCGCACCGACGACGAAATCGAAGTGAACCTGGGGTCCCTGGATGCCCCTGACCAACTGATGCCAACCTACGAAAGCTGGATCGTGCGTCGCGAGTCCTGGTTGCCGCCGTTTCCTCTCACGAGACGATACGAGCGCGACCGTGACGCCACGAGTCGCTTTGAGGGGTAGGTGCCGATACTTGAACCGGGTCTGGAGCGTTGTATGAAAGTGGGCGTGATTTCCGATACCCATGGCTTGCTCCGCGCCGAAGCCCTTGCTGCACTGCAGGGGTGTGAACGGATTATTCACGCGGGCGACATCGGCAACCCCGAAATCCTCGATCAACTGGCATCAATAGCCCCGCTGCACGTGGTCCGTGGGAACAATGATCTGGACGCCCCTTGGGCAGAAAATCTTGCCGACTGCTTATGTTTCGACCTGAACGGATGGCAGACCTTGCTGGTACATGACAGTGCCGATGTCCCAGCTGTACTTGATGCAGACATAAAGCTGGTGATCACCGGCCATTCGCACAAGCCCCGCATAGAATGGCGCGGCGAACAGCTCTACCTCAATCCTGGCAGCGCGGGACGCCGGCGCTTCAAGCTGCCGGTGACGCTGGCTCTGCTTGAGGTGCTTGAGACCTCAATTGAGCCGCGTCTGATCTCGCTAGTGGAATGAGCTACCAAACTGGGCGTTCCACACTGAGTTTTCCAGCCGCTATATACTCGACGGCCCCTTTACCCCCTCAAGCAAGAGACACCCATGGCAAACCACGACCTCACCTTTCTCCCCGATCCTGATCCGCAATCCATCTCCTCGGATGTCGCCGGTTTCGGCGGCCTGCTGGTCTCCACTCAGATCCCCACTCGCGCCGACGGCAGCCTGGAGCTGGGCGACATCACCCTGCAAAGCGAATGCACTCTGCAGGCACTCAAGGTTGCGCTGGAGCACGCCGGCAGTTCCATGGACCGGGTTCTGCATCTGACCATCTACCTCACCGACATGGCCGACCGCGCCGCCTTCAACGAGGTCTACCAGCGCTTCTTCGCCAAGCCCTGGCCGGTTCGGGCCGCCGTTGGCGTGGCCTCCCTGGCGGTTGAAGGCATGCGCGTGGAAGTCACCGCGATGGCGGCCAAGGGCTGAGTCCGCGGACTTGAAGGATGGCTTTTATTGGCCGTCTACGAGGCGAGGCAGCCCCAAGGGATTAACCTCGCGCAATGACTCAGGCAATAGCGCATCAGGAAAACCCTGGTAGGACACCGGGCGCAAAAAGCGTTCGATCGAGGTCATGCCAACCGAGGTGAAGCGGCTGTCCGACGTTGCCGGAAACGGTCCACCGTGGATGGTGGCGAAAGACACCTCCTGAGGATGCGCGAAGGCGTTGACAACGATTCGCCCGGTGCGCCGCTCCAGGACCGGCAGCAAGCGATGAGCCAGTGGCATATCGCGCTCATCAAGGTGCATGGCGGCGCTGAGCTGGCCCTTGAGCGAACGAGCGACGGCGAGCAGTTCATCCTCATCCTTGACGTTCACCAGCAGGGCTGAAGGACCGAATACTTCTTGCGCAAGTACCGTCTCGGTCAGGAAACGTTGGCCGTCGACTTCATGCAACACCGATCGGCCATCAAAATCCGCACTGCAAGCCAAGCCTTCGGCGACGCGATTTGCACCGGAGCGCTCCATCGCGGCGAGGCCGCTCAAGTAGGATGCATGAATACCCGGCGTCAGCATCGTGCGCGCCGATGCTTCGGTGACGCGCTTGACCATGGCGGCGCGCAGCGCTTCAAAACCAGCGCCATTGATCGCGATAAGGAGGGCGGGTCTGAGGCAAGCTTGCCCCACATTGACCAGCATGCGCTCGATAAAGCCATCACCGATTTGCGCTCCACCCGCAGCCAGCGCATGGGGCAGGATGAACGTGGGGTTGACGCTGGTCATCTCGGTGAACACGGGAATGGGATCAGGGCGTTGCTGCGCACGCCGGTACAGCGCCATGCCGCCACCCTCCGAGCCGGTGAACGTCACGGCCTTGATCAACGGATGATCGACCAAGGCTTCGCCGATCGTGTTGCCACTGCCACGCACCATCGAGAAAACACCCTCAGGCAGTCCGTTCTCTTGCACCGCCTTGCGGATGGCACGCGCCTGAATTTCTGATGCGCCTGGATGAGCGTTATGCGCCTTCACGATGACGGTCGCGCCGGCCGCCAACGCTGAAGCGGTATCGCCACCGGCGACCGAATATGAAATGGGAAAGTTGCTCGCGCCGAAAATAGCCACCGGGCCGATCGCCATTTTCTGAAGTCGATGATCCATGCGTGGGCGAGGCTGACGATGAGGCTGTGCCGGATCGATGGCTAACTCGAGGAAACGTCCTTTGCGTACGACATCCGCGAATTGGCGAAACTGGGTGGCGGCTTTTGCCGCTTCGCCCTCAAGCTGAGCCTCAGGCAGGCCCGTTTCGAGCGCGGCCCGTGCGGCAAGCTCATGGCGGACAGCGTCGAGATTGTCGGCAATGCTTTCCAGGAACGCCGCACGGCGGGCGAGCGAGGTATGGCTGTAACGGTCGAATGCTTCGTCGGCGAGCGTCGCAGCCTGGTCGACTTCCGCCACGCCACCGAATGCGAAATCCGGTTCGATCCACTGGTTGGTTGCGGGGTTGAGCGCCTTCATGGTCCCTTCAGTGGCCGGGACTTCGTTTGCGCCAATGATGAGGTTTCCCGTCAATTTCATGGTGAGTTACCCCTGCTGTGCCAGGGACGCGATCAACTCGTCCGTCGCCACAATGGCGTGGGCGAACGTGGGACCGTTGAGTTCATGCGCGGCATGCATCATTTCCGGTTTGAAGGCAGCGGTCGCATCACGCACCAGTGTGACGTGGTAGCCGAGTTCCACGGCGTAGCGCGCTGTTGCCTCGATGCAGGTATTCGCCAGCAGGCCAACGATGATCACGTGCGTGATGCCTTTCTGCTTGAGGCGAAAATCAAGGTCGGTATTGGCAAAGCCACTCGAGCCCCAATGTTCCTGAACGACGATGTCACCCTCCTTTGGCGCAAAATCGGGGTGCCATTCGCCGCCCCATTCCCCGCGTGCGAAGTGATGCATGTGCATGACCTTGCACTGGGTGGGGCTTGGATGATCCCAGCCTTCGTAGTCGCCTTGCTCCCAACGGCGGTGCGGTACGATGACCACCGGAATGTCGAGTGCACGGACGGTACGGTCGAGGGCGCGCAGATTGTCGAGCAGGCCGACTTGCTCGGCAATCGGCTCGATCAAGGGGTAGATCTTTCCGCCTTCCGACAGGAAATCATTGTAAGGATCGACCAGCAGATACGCGGTTCTGTTGAGGGGATAAATGGCTTTGGACATGGCGATTTTCTCCAGGGATTTTGGATGACCCGTGCCGTGGGCTTGTCTTGGTACGCTGTAGATATGATAATCATAGTAATTGTAGAAGAGGCAAGTCCTTATGTCGGTAAACACAAGTGCTGCTCAAACCCTGTGCCCAATTGCACGGGCTGAGGCGGTCGTGGGGGATCGCTGGACCGTACTGGTCCTGCGTGAGTTGTTTATGGGGAGCCATCGATTCGACGAGATCCAGGCGCAGACTGGAGGAACCCCGCAAATGATCGCGGCGCGCCTGAAAAACATGGAGGCTGACGGGCTCGTCGCACGCCGTCCTTACAACGAGCGGCCGCCGCGCTACGAATATCACCTCACCCCGAAAGGGCAGGCCTTCTATTCGGTGGTCCTTGCGCTGCGAGCCTGGGGTGAAACCTGGTGCAAGTCGCCGGAAGAGGAGTTGGCGGTCGTTTATACCCACAAGACCTGTGGCCAGCCCGCCGGACTAGGGCCGCTTTGCGAACATTGCGGCGAACTCTTGCGCCGTGAAGAGCTGCTCAGCGAGCCGAGCGCCGCCTATATCGAAGAACGAAACGCACGGCGTGAGGCTTTCAAAGGGGGGCGAATCCAGCAGTAAGGAGGGAATCGACAGTGTTCGTTGCTCCCTGAACTTGTTGGTCAGCATGGTAGGACGAGCGCACCAGAGGACCGGATGCAACGTTCTTGAAGCCCATCCGCGTACCTTCCTCAGCGAACCAGGCGAACACGTCCGGGTGCACGAAACGCTGGACCGGCAAGTGGCTGCGCGACGGTTGCAGGTACTGGCCGAGGGTGAGCATGTCGACATCGTGCTCACGCATGCGCTGCATGACTTCGATGACTTCCTCGTCGGTCTCGCCAAGGCCCAGCATCAGGCCGGACTTGGTGGGTACACGCGGGACCATTAGCTTGAACTTCTGCAGCAGATCCAGTGACCACTCGAAATCCGAACCCGGCCGCGCGGCTTTGTACAGGCGCGGGACGGTCTCAAGATTATGGTTGAACACATCGGGTGGCTCAGTGGCGGTGATCGCCAGGGCAACGTCCATCCGGCCACGGTAATCCGGCACCAGTGTTTCCAGTTGCACGCCTGGCGACAGCTTGCGGATTTCGCGCAGGCAATCGACGAAATGCTGGGCGCCGCCGTCGCGCAAGTCGTCGCGGTCCACCGAGGTGATCACCACGTACTTCAGGCGCAGGTCGGCGATGGCCACGGCGAGGTTCATCGGTTCTTCGGCGTCCAGCGGTTTTGGCCGGCCGTGGCCGACGTCGCAGAACGGGCAACGGCGGGTGCAGATGTCACCCATGATCATGAAGGTCGCCGTGCCACCGGAAAAACACTCGCCGAGGTTCGGGCAGGAGGCTTCTTCACAGACGCTGTGCAGCTTGTGTTTGCGCAGCAGCTGTTTGATCCGGTCGACCTCGGGGGAGATCGGAATGCGCACGCGAATCCAGTCGGGTTTGCGTGGGAACTCATCGGTCGGGATGATCTTCACCGGAATTCGCGCGACCTTTTCTGCACCGCGCAGTTTGACCCCGACTTGCATTTTTACCGGTGCTTTGCCGGTCGATTCCACAAGTACGCTCATGTGTAGTGTTCTTCTGTTCGAGTGGGGGAGGCGAGTTCGGTAGCTGAACCTGTGGGAGCGAGCCTGCTCCGGGCGGCGTTCCGACGATGGCGGTTGATCATTCAACATTGATGTCGACTGTCACTCCGCAATCGCGAGCAGGCTCGCTCCCACAAAGATTGTGCTGCGCAATCAGTCGCGGTAGACAGGGAAATCAGAGCACATCGCGGCAGCCTGGCTGGCGACCTGGGCCTCGACATCGGCATCGCCGAGGTGATCGAGAATGTCGCAGATCCATCCCGCTAGCTCGATGCTCTGGGCTTCCTTGAAACCACGGCTGGTGATCGCTGGCGTGCCGATGCGCAGGCCGGAGGTCACGAACGGCGATTGCGGATCGTTCGGCACAGCGTTCTTGTTCACGGTGATACCGGCGCGGCCGAGGGCGGCGTCGGCGTCTTTGCCGGTCAGGCCCTGACGAATCAGGCTGACCAGGAACAAGTGGTTGTCGGTCCCGCCCGACACCACGTCGTAGCCTCGATCAATGAAGACTTTAGCCATTGCCTGGGCGTTGCGGATCACTTGCGCCTGATAGGTCTTGAAGGCTGGCTCCAGCGCTTCTTTGAAGCACACAGCCTTGGCCGCGATGACATGCATCAACGGGCCACCCTGACCGCCGGGGAACACCGCTGAGTTGAGTTTTTTCTCCAGTTCCGGATTGGCCTTGGCCAGGATCAGGCCGCCGCGCGGACCGCGCAGAGTCTTGTGGGTTGTGGTGGTGACGACATCGGCAAAGGGAATCGGGTTCGGGTACAGACCGGTCGCCACCAGCCCGGCAACGTGGGCCATATCGACAAACAGATAAGCGCCGACCTTGTCGGCAATCGCCCGGAAGCGTGGGAAGTCCAGGGTCTTCGAATAGGCGGAGAAGCCGGCGATGATCATTTTCGGCTGGTGCTCGACGGCGAGGCGTTCGACTTCGTCGTAATCGATCAGCCCGGTCGCGGTGTCGATGCCGTATTGAACGGCGTTGTACAACTTGCCGGAAAAGCTGACTTTGGCGCCGTGGGTCAGGTGACCGCCGTGGGCCAGGCTCATGCCCAACACGGTGTCGCCGGCTTGCAGCAACGCCAGATAGACCGCTGCGTTCGCTTGGCTGCCGGAGTGCGGCTGGACGTTGGCGTAATCGGCGCCGAACAGTTGTTTGGCGCGGTCGATGGCCAATTGTTCGACCACGTCGACGTGTTCGCAACCGCCGTAATAGCGCTTGCCCGGATAGCCTTCGGCGTACTTGTTGGTCAGACCGCTGCCTTGCGCCTCCATCACCCGTTGGCTGGTGTAGTTTTCCGAGGCGATCAACTCGATGTGGTGCTCTTGCCGTGCGTCCTCGGCGTTCATCGCCGCCAGCAGTTCGTCGTCGTAGCCTTTGATCTGGTCGTGTTTGCTGAACATGGTGGAGTCCTCTGTTGTTCTCTGAATGGGCTGACGTGCACCTGTAGGAGCTGTCGAGTGAAACGAGGCTGCGATCTTTTGACGTTGATGTTTAAAAACAAGATCAAAAGATCGCAGCCTCGTTTCACTCGACAGCTCCTACAGGGTTATGCGTTGTTCTCAGGCGTAGTCCGCAATCGACGGGCAGGCGCAGATCAGGTTGCGGTCGCCAAACACGTTGTCGACGCGACCGACGGGCGGCCAGTACTTGGCATCGATCAAGGTTTCGAGTGGGTAAACGGCTTGTTCACGGCTGTACGGATGCGTCCACTCGCCGACGATTTCCGCCGCGGTGTGCGGGGCGTTTTTCAGCGGGTTGTCGTCCTTGTCCAGGGTGCCGTTTTCCACTGCGCGGATCTCTTCGCGGATGCGGATCATGGCGTCGCAGAAGCGGTCCAGTTCTTCTTTGGATTCGCTTTCGGTCGGCTCGATCATCAGCGTGCCGGCGACCGGGAACGACATGGTCGGGGCGTGGAAGCCGAAGTCGATCAGGCGCTTGGCGACGTCATCGACGCTGATGCCGCTGCTGTCTTTCAGCGGACGCAGGTCGAGGATGCATTCGTGCGCCACCAGGCCGTTGCTGCCGGTGTACAGCACTGGGTAGTGCTCTTCGAGGCGACGGGAAATGTAGTTGGCATTGAGGATCGCCAGTTGCGACGCGCGCTTGAGACCTGCGCCACCCATCATTCGAATGTACATCCAGGTGATCGGCAAAATGCTCGCGCTGCCGAACGGTGCCGCACAGACCGCGCCTTGCTTGCGCTCCATCTGCGCGTGGCCCGGCAGGAACGGGGTCAGGTGCGACTTGACGCCAATCGGGCCGACGCCCGGGCCGCCACCGCCGTGCGGGATGCAGAAGGTTTTGTGCAGGTTCAGGTGCGACACGTCGCCGCCGAACTTGCCTGGCGCGCAGAGGCCGACCATCGCGTTCATGTTGGCGCCGTCGATGTACACCTGGCCGCCGTGGTCGTGAATGATGCCGCAGATTTCGCGGATGCCTTCTTCGAACACGCCGTGGGTCGACGGGTAGGTGATCATCAATGCCGCGAGGTGTTCGCGGTGCTCGATGGCCTTGGCGCGCAGGTCTTCGATGTCGACGTTGCCACGGGCATCGCAGGCGGTGACGACCACGCGCATGCCGGCCATGTTGGCGGTGGCCGGGTTGGTGCCGTGGGCGGACGAGGGGATCAGGCAGATGTCGCGACGGTCTTCGCCACGGCTCTGGTGATAGGCGCGAATCGCCAAGAGGCCGGCGTATTCACCTTGCGAACCGGCGTTTGGTTGCAGCGAGATCGCGTCGTAACCGGTGGCGGCGCAGAGCATCGCTTCCAGCTCATCGGTCAGCTGTTGATAACCGGCGCTTTGCGCGGCCGGGGCGAACGGGTGCAGGGCGCCGAATTCGGCCCAGGTCACCGGGATCATTTCGCTGGCGGCGTTGAGTTTCATGGTGCACGAACCCAGCGGGATCATGGTGCGATCCAGGGCCAGGTCCTTGTCGGCGAGCTTGCGCAGGTAGCGCATCAGCTCGGTTTCCGAGTGATAACGATTGAACACCGGGTGGCTGAGGATCGGCGATTGACGCAGCAGGGCGGCCGGGATCGTGCTGACCACTGACGCGGCGAGGGCGGCGAAGTCCGGCAGGGTTTTACCGTCGGCCAGCAGGGCCCACAGGGTTTCCACGTCGGCTTGCGAGGTGGTTTCGTCGAGGGACAGGCCCAGACGTTCGGCATCGACCACGCGCAGGTTGATCTGCTGGGCGCGCGCCTGGTCGTGCAGCTTGGCGGTGTTGGCGCCGGTGTTCAGGGTCAGGGTGTCGAAGAAGCTGGCTTGCTCGACTTTCAGGCCGATTGCGCTCAAGCCTTTAGCCAGAATCGCGGTCAGGTGATGCACGCGGTTGGCGATTTGCGTCAGGCCTTTCGGGCCGTGGTACACGGCGTACATGCTGGCGATGTTGGCCAACAAGACTTGCGCGGTGCAGATGTTGCTGGTGGCCTTCTCGCGGCGGATGTGTTGCTCGCGGGTCTGCATCGCCAGGCGCAGGGCCGGCTTGCCGAAACGGTCCACGGACACGCCGACCAGACGGCCCGGCATGTCACGCTTGAACGCATCCTTGGTGGAGAAGTAGGCCGCGTGCGGGCCACCGAAGCCCAGCGGCACGCCGAAACGTTGCGCGCTGCCGATGGCCACGTCGGCGCCGAACTCGCCCGGCGGCGTGAGCACGGTCAGGGCCAGCAGGTCGGCGGCCACCGCCACCAGCGCGTTGGCGGCGTGGAAGCGCTCGGTCAGCTCGCGGTAATCAAACACATCACCGTTGCTCGCCGGGTATTGCAGCAGGGCGCCGAAGAACGGCGTCATGTCAGTCAGTTCAAGTTCGTCGCCCACCACCACGTCGATGCCCAACGGCTCGGCGCGGGTGCGCAGCACGTCGAGGGTTTGCGGGTGGCAATGCACGGAGGCGAAGAACGCGTGGCTGCCCTTGTTCTTGCTCAGGCGTTTGCAGAAGGTCATGGCTTCGGCGGCGGCGGTGGCTTCATCCAGCAGCGAGGCGTTGGCGATCGGCAGGCCGGTGAGGTCGCTGATCAGGGTCTGGAAGTTCAGCAGCGCTTCGAGACGGCCCTGGGAAATCTCCGGCTGGTACGGGGTGTAGGCGGTGTACCAGGCCGGGTTTTCCAGCAGGTTGCGCAGGATCGGCGACGGCGTGTGGGTGCCGTAGTAGCCCTGACCGATGTAGGTCTTGAACAGCTGGTTTTTGCCGGCGATGGACTTGATCAAGGCCAGGGCGTCGGCTTCACTCAGGCCGTCTTCCAGACCGAGGACGCTGGTGCCCTTGATGCTGTCGGGGATGACGCTGGCGCTCAGGGCTTCCAGCGAGTCGAAGCCGAGGCTGTTGAGCATGGCTTGCTCGTCGCCGGCGCGCGGGCCGATGTGGCGGGCGATGAATTCATTACGGGTGTCGAGGAAGTTAGTCATGCGGAAGTCCTCAAGCGTCGTCGTGGGTCAGGCGCTCGTAAGCGGCTTGGTCGAGCAGGGCTTCCATTGCGCTGGCATCGCTGGGGCGCATACGGAAGAACCAGCCCTCACCCAGTGCGTCTTCGTTGATCAATTCGGGAGAGTTTTCCAGCGTCGAATTCACTTCGACCACTTCGCCGTCCAGCGGCATGTACACGCTGCTGGCAGCTTTCACCGACTCCAGCACCGCCACCTCATCGCCAGCGCCGAAGGTGCGCAATTCAGGCACCTGAACGAAGACCACGTCGCCCAGCGCTTGCTGGGCATAAGCGGTGATCCCCACAGTGATCAGGCCATCGCTCTCAAGACGCAGCCATTCGTGATCGACGGTAAAACGCAATTCGCTCATATCAACTCCTCATTGTTCTGACTCATCCACTGCTGGTGGTGGATGACGATGGGCAGGCTCGTGCCGGGCAGCGAGCGTGGCTTGAGGGTTAATAGCAAGGGCGGTGCCAATGTTATTTATTTGTTTTAAATCAATGGCTTGAGATATTTCTATCAAGGTTGGCGTGCAGCTGCCGTATTGAAATCAATACAGGCATTCATGGAGGAGGGTGCGAAGCCCGGGCCAGACGCGCCGAGAGGGAATTGTCTTGAATTCGATACACTGTATCGATTTGCAGACATTTTTTGCCTGATGCATATCCCCTGTGGGAGCGAGCCTGCTCGCGATTGCGGTGTGACAGGCAACATAGGTGTCGCCTGAAACTGCGCCATCGCGAGCAAGCTCGCTCCCACAGGGGTTAAGTGTTGGTGATGGAATTGTGCTCCGGCAATGGCTTCATTGCTTGTTCGGAATGCCGTACTTGCGCAAGCGGATAGCGATCGCACTGTGCGAGGTTTGCAGGCGTGCAGCCAGTAAACGGCTGGAGGGATAACTGCTGTAGAGCTGTTCCAGCAGGTTCTTTTCAAACCCTTCGACGGCATCCTCCAGGCTGCCAACCTCACCGTCGTTTTGTCGCTCCACGGCGGTTCTGGCGATGTCGAGATCGTCGATGTCCACCAACGGATTATCGCAAATGGCCGCGGCGCGGAAGATCACGTTCTGCAGCTGGCGCACGTTGCCCGGCCAGCGGTTGCCGAGCAGTGCCGGGTAGGTCCCGGGTGCCAGGCGACAGACCGGACGCTGGATCTGCGCGCAGGCCTGCTGCATGAAATGGTTGGCCATCAACAGGATGTCGTGGCCGCGCTCGCGCAACGGTGGTACTTGCAGATTGAGCACATTGAGACGGTAGAACAAGTCCTCGCGAAAACTGCCTTCGCTGACCATTTTCTCCAGGTCACGGTGGGTCGCGCTGAGGACCCGCACGTTGACCCTGACCTCACGATCGCCACCCACTCGACGGAAGCAGCCATCGCTTAAAAAGCGCAGCAATTTGGCTTGCAAGTACGGCGACATTTCACCGACTTCGTCGAGGAACACCGTGCCTTGGTCGGCCAGTTCCAGCAGGCCGAGTTTGCCGCCACGCTGGGCGCCGGTGAAGGCGCCCGCGGCGTAGCCGAACAGCTCGCTTTCGGCGAGGCTCTCCGGCAGTGCCGCACAGTTCAGTGCCAGGAAGGGCGAGTCATGCCGTGCGCTGATCGCGTGGCAGGCACGCGCCACCAACTCTTTGCCGGTGCCGGTTTCGCCCTGAATCAGCAGCGGTGCATCGAGCGTTGCAACACGCTGGGCGCGGGCCTTGAGCGTACGAATCGCCGGAGACTCGCCGAGCAGCGCATCGAATCCTTCGGCATGGTCATGATGCAGCGCCGAGAGCCGTTCACCGATGCGGTTCGGGTGATACAGGGTCAGCAGGGCGCCGGCATCGGTGATCGGCATGGCGTCCAGCAGCAGTGTCTGGCCTCCGAGGCTGACCTCGTGCATGGGCAGGCGATAACCGTGTTCGATCAACGTCTGTTGCAAGGAGGGATCATCGAAGAGTGCCGTCAGCGGTTCACCGGCAGGCTCCCGGCCGCACAGCGAAATCAGCGCCGGATTGGCCAGCAGCACATGACCGCGCTCATCCACCGCCAACACCGGGTCGGTGCTGGCCGCCAGCAAGGCATCGAGTTGCAAGCGTCGGCGCTGCCCCGGGAGGATGTCGACCATCGTCACCGCTTGCACGCCCTGGACGCCAAGAAAGGCCTCGCGCAACTCTTCCAGTACATCGGCGCCGAGGGTGGGCGCATCGATGTAAACGTTGGGCGGCACCATCTCGACGGCATCCAGATTGAAACGGCGCCCACCGAGCAGGGCCAGCACTTCCTGGGTGATGCCGACGCGGTCGATGAAGGTGACGTGGATGCGCATAGGTGGCCTGCAAGGGTTGCGAAACAGAATGAGTATGACCGGCACGCGCCGTGTCTGTCAGGTGTTGCCGGTGGTGCGCGAACAGGCGGCCAGATCCTCAAGGAACGCCTGAAGGATCGGCGGCGGGGCCGTGCCGCGTCGGGTGATCACGTCGAACGGCGACATCAGTTGCAGGCTCGTCGGTGCCAGTTGGTGCATCTCACCGGTCTTGATCCACTGGGCTGCGAAGTGCATCGGCAGAAAGCCCAGATAGGCGCCGGAGATCAGCAGAATCGCCAGCGCTTCAATGTTGTCCACGGTCGCGGCGGCTTTGCTGACACCCAGGTGTTCCAGGTCGTACTGCTGCATGTAGCCCCTGACGACAATCCGGCTCGCGGCAATCTCTTCGAGCAGTTCGTCGCCCTCGGCCTTGCTGCCATACAGCGGATGCCGCCGCCCGCAATACAACCCCAATGCTTCCTGATACAGCGGTGTGTGCAACAGGCCCGGAACGTGAATCGGGAAATGCCCGATGGCCAGGTGCAGTCGACCGTCGAGTACGCGTTCTTCCAGTTCGGCGGGGGTGCCGACGTACACGTTCAGATGGACGTCGTGTCCCCTCGACACGAAGCGCTGGGTGGTGCGAGGCAACGGTGAGTCCGGGTCGGTAATGGTGGTGTCGATGATCCCCAGATTGAGCTTGCCGCTGATGTGCTGCTTGAGCACGTCGGCGTCCATGCAGAAATTTTCGACCGCCGAGAGCAGGCGCTGAGTGGCTTCGTGAATCGCCACGCCTTGCTCGGTCAGGCGAAAGCCGCTGCGCCCGCGTTGACAGAGCTTGACCCCCAGCCGGGTTTCCAGATGAGTCATCTGTTCGCTGATGGTTGACTGGCCGGCATTCAACGCCGCCTGCGCGGCAGAGAAACCGCCGCACCTGACAATCGTGGCAAACACCCTGAGCAGTTTCAGATCGACATCGTGTAGCTGGATCACCTTGAACCTCCCGCGTGTGGATGCATCGGTAATGCCGATATGAGTATCTGATGTTTAGCATTTTTTCCACGAAAACCTGCGCCCATAGTCATTCCAACGGCGGTCGCCTTCCAAGTCCGCTAGCTGATAACAAGAATTGGAGATGCCTGAAATGTCGAACAACGGTTATGAATCCGGTCGCCTGAACCTGCCATTCGTGGGTCACTGCACCTTTGGCAAATCCCCGGTGTGCACCGATTGGGATGCATTGGATGCGGACGTGGCAGTCCTCGGCGTGCCCAACGATATGGGCACCCAGTGGCGTTCCGGCGCACGCTTCGGACCACGCGGCATTCGTGAGGCATCGACCCTGTTTTCCTTCGGCCATGCCGGCGCCTATGACCACGAAGATGACGTCATGTACCTGACCGCCGCCGACGTGCGCATGGTCGACGTAGGTGATGCCGATATCGTGCACACCGACATGGTCACCAGTAACGAGAACACCGAATACGCCGTGCGCAAGATTCTGGATGCCGGCGTCATGCCGGTTGTACTGGGTGGCGATCACTCGGTTCACGCCCCGGTGATCAAGGCGTTCGAGGGCCGTGGCCCGATTCACATCATCCACTTCGATGCGCACCTGGACTTCGTCGACGAGCGTCATGGCGTTCGCTACGGCCATGGCAACCCGCTGCGCCGCGCGTCCGAAATGAACCACATTGTCGGCATGACCCAGATGGGCATCCGCAACGTGTCTTCGTCCAATCGCGATGACTACGAAGCAGCCCACGCGGCCGGCTCGAAGATCCTTTCGGTCCGTGATGTGCGCCGCCTCGGCGTCGAAGGTGTGCTGGCGTTGATCCCGCAGAACATCAACTACTACATCACCATCGACATCGACGGTTTCGACCCGTCCATCGCCCCAGGCACCGGCACCCCAAGTCACGGCGGCTTCCTCTATTACGAAGTGCTGGAAATCATTCAGGCCCTGGCCAAACGCAGCAAAGGCAACATCGTTGGCATGGATCTGGTCGAGGTTGCACCGGTCTATGACCCTTCCGGCATGACCTCGATTCTGGCGGCGCAACTGCTGCTTAACAGCATTGGTTTCATCTTTCATGAGCGGGCTCAAGCACGGCAAGCCATGAGCGAAACCACCACGGCCACGGCGTGATCTGACCGCCGCACAGAGGGAATGAAAATGGACACGATCGTTAAGCAGTATCTCCAGAAATTTGGTGTATCCGAAGCCACCCAGACCTTCCTCAGCAAGGTTCAGAAAATGTTCATCGGTGGCGCCTTTGTCGAGGCCAGCGACGGGCAGACGTCCGATGTTATCGAGCCGTCGACCGAGGGCCTGATCACGCGTATTCCGATGGGCACCACCCAGGATCTGGACCGCGCCGTGCAAGCCGCTCGCGCACAGTTTGACGGCGGCGCCTGGCGTCAGGCCAAACCGGCGGAACGCGAGCGGCTGATGCAACGCCTGGCGGACCTGATTGAAAGCAATGCCGCCGAACTGGCGGAAATCGAATCGATCGACATGGGCAAGTCAGTCGCCTTCGCGCGGGATGTCGATATCCAGGGCACCGTCGATACGCTGCGTTACTTCGCCGGCTGGGCGACCAAGCTGCATGGCCGCACCGTTGAACCGTCGCTGCCGGGCAATTACCTGGCCTATACGCGCAAGGAAGCGGTAGGTGTGGTCGGCGCCATCGTGCCCTGGAACTTCCCGCTGCAAACCATGGCCTGGAAGCTCGGCGCCGCGCTGGCAACCGGTTGCACCGTGGTGGTCAAACCCGCCGAACTGACCTCGCTGTCGGCCTTGCGCTTTGCCGAACTGGTTCAGGAAGCCGGCATCCCGGACGGGGTGATCAACATCGTGACCGGACGCGGCAGCGTGGTCGGTGCGGCCATGGCCACGCACCCCGGTATCGACAAGCTCACCTTCACCGGCTCGACCCCGGTCGGCCGTACCGTCGGCCGCGCCGCGCTGGACGAAATGAAGCGACTAACCCTCGAACTCGGAGGAAAATCACCGGTAATCGTATTGGCCGATGCCGACGTGCCGGCCGCCGCCCAGGCCATTGCCAACGGCGTGTTTTTCAACTCCGGCCAGGTGTGTGATGCCGGTACTCGCGTCTACATTCATCGCAGCGTCTACGACGAATTCCTGCGCGAACTGATCGCCTACACCCGCACGCTGAAAATCGCACCGGGTCTGGATCCAGACTGCTTCATCAGCCCGTTGGTCTCGGCGTTGCAAAAGGAGCGAGTGACCGATTACATCGAAACCGGCAAGCAAGAGGGCGCCGAACTGGTCTACGGCGGCCAGCCTGTCGAGGGCCCCGGTTTCTTCGTCGAACCGACCATTTTTGCCCATTGCCGCAACGACATGCGCATCGTCCAGGAAGAGATCTTTGGTCCGGTGCTGGTCACCGCACCGTTCGACGATGAAGAAGAGGCGCTGGCCCTGGCCAATGACTCGCCCTACGGCCTGGCGGCCGCACTGTATTCCAATGACCTTGGAAAGGTGCACAGCCTGATCCCACGGTTGAAAGCGGGTTCGGTCTACGTCAACGCCCACGGCACCCTCGACCCGTCGATGCCGTTCGGTGGCTACAAGCAGTCCGGGTTCGGCAAGGACCTGGGCGCGGAGCAGCTCGATTACCTGCTCGAAACCAAGGCGGTCTGGATCACGCTCCCCTGAGTCATGGCTGACTCAACCCCTGTGGGAACTCACTCCCACAGGGGTGTACACCAAAAGAATGCAGTTACCTCGTCATGATCTTCCAACAATAAGAGACCATCATGAACACTAACGCCAAGTCAGCCCTGAGCGTGTCGGTCCTGGACGACAAACCCGTCGTCGAAAGCCATTCGATCGATTTCATCCCGGAGAGCGAGCGCACCGATAAACTGTCGAGCCAGGGCCCGTTCTGGTTCCTCGGCAATTTCACCTTCTTCACCATGACCATCGGCTTCGTCGGCCCGAGCGTCGGCCTGACCGCGCTCTGGACCACACTCGCCGGCACGCTGGGCATCATGTTCGGCACACTGTTCATGGCGTTTCACGGCTCGCAAGGCCCGCACCTTGGCTTGCCGCAGATGATCCAGTCCCGTGCGCAGTTCGGCTATCGCGGTGTGATCCTGGTGCTGCTGGCGACGCTGTTTGTGTTCGCCGGTTTCAACATCGTTAACCTGGTGTTGATGATGCAGGGGCTGCACACACTCTTCGGCTTCAACCCCGCGGTGATCGCGGTGGCGGTGTCGATACCGGCGGCCGTATTGGCGATCCTCGGGCATGACTGGATGCACCGCAGTTTCAAATGGGCGTTGTACTTGTCGCTTCCACTTTATGGCCTGGTGACGTTGGCGGTGCTGATGGGCTGGGTTCCCGATGCCGCGGTGCCGGTACTTGCGGCCGGTGAAGTGGCCCCGGCACCGCTGGGCTTCAACTGGACCGGTTTCATCGCCCAGTTCGCGGCAGCGGCGAGTTACAACATCGCTTACGCCCCGTATGTGTCCGACTATTCGCGTTACCTGCCGAAGAACACCTCCAGCGGCAAACTGATCGCGGTGGTGTTCCTGGGTGCCTCGTTGTCCGGCGCATGGATGATCTCTGTCGGTGGCTGGCTGGCCGATCACCTGCATTCCACGGACGTGCTGGTGGCCCTTGGGCAAGTCGGCAACACCGTGTCGCCACTGATGGGGACGGTGGTGGTGGTCGTCACGATCCTGGCGTTCCTGCCGGTCATCGCCATGAACATCTACAGCGCGAAGTTGACCACGCTGACCTGCGTCGACTCGATCAAGCACATCGAACCGACCCGCAAGGCGCGCATTCTGGCGATTGGTTTTGTGATTCTGCTGCAACTGGGCGTGGCCCTGAGCATTCAGAGTTCGGGCAAAGGCCTGTCAGTGTTGGGCATCTACCTGGTGGTGATGCTGTACTTTCTGGTGCCCTGGACCTCGGTCAACCTGACCGACTACTTCTTCGTCCGCAAGGGTCGCTACGCCATCCCGCACTTCTTCATGCCCCACGGCAACATCTACGGCAGCTGGGGCCTGCGCGGCATCGCGGCGTATGCCATCGGCTTCATCTCGATGATCCCGTTCTTCTACATCTACGACGGCGTTGAACAGCGTGAGGTCTATGTCGGCCCGCTCGCCAAGGCGCTCGGCAGCATCGATATCGCCTGGCTCGTCGGGCTGATCGTGTCGGGGCTGGTGTACTACTGGTTCAGCCGATCGATCGACCTCAAGCGCGAAGAAATCGTCATCCAGCACATCGAAAAAACATCCCCGCAATACACCACCGGCGACACGTTGACCAAGCCGTCGTTGCCCGTTTTCAACGAATCGGCGGTCCGGAGATAATCATGGTTACGCAAAAATACGACTACATCATCATCGGCGCCGGCTCGGCAGGTTGTGTGTTGGCCAACCGCCTCAGCGAAGACCCGGCCACTTCAGTGCTGGTGCTGGAATTCGGCGGCAGCGATCGCAGTGTGGTGATCCAGATGCCGAGTGCCTTCTCGATCCCGATGAACACCAAGAAGTACAACTGGCGCTACGAAACCGAGCCGGAGCCTTTCCTCAACGGACGTCGCATTCACTGCCCAAGGGGCAAGGTGCTCGGTGGCTCGTCGTCGATCAATGGCCTGGTGTACATCCGTGGCCACGCCTATGACTTTGACGAATGGGAGTCCCTCGGTGCAGAGGGTTGGGGCTATCGCAATTGCCTGCCTTACTTCAAACGGGCCGAGCATTACGAGGAGGGTGGTGACGGCTATCGCGGCAGCACCGGCCCCTTGCACACCACCAACGGCAATCACATGAAAAACCCGTTGTACGGGGCCTGGGTCGAGGCCGGCGCAGAAGCGGGCTACATCAAGACCGAGGACTGCAACGGTTACATGCAGGAAGGTTTCGGCGCGATGCACATGACGGTGAAAAACGGCGTGCGCTGCTCCACGGCTAACGCTTACCTGCGCCCGGCCATGGGACGTCCGAACCTGACCGTGATCACCCATGCAATGACCCGCCAGATCATCCTTGAAGGCAAGCGAGCCGTCGGCGTCATGTATGACCACGAAGGCCAGACCCATCAGGTTTATTGCAACCGTGAGGTGCTGATTTCATCGGGTCCCATCGGTTCGCCGCACCTGTTGCAACGCTCCGGTATCGGCCCGGCCGAGGTCCTGCGTAAAGCCGGGATTGGCGTGCGTCATGACCTGCCGGGAGTAGGGGAGAACCTGCAGGATCACGCCGAGGTGTACATCCAGTTCGGCTGCAAGGAGCCAGTAACGCTCAATAGCAAAATGGACCCGCTGAGCAAACTGTTGATCGGTCTGCGCTGGCTGTTGTTCAAGGACGGACTCGGCGCCACCAACCATTTCGAGGCCGGTGGCTTCATTCGCTCGGACAAGGGCCTGCGCTGGCCAGACATTCAGTTCCACTTTCTGCCCGCGGCCATGCGTTATGACGGCAACAAACCGATCAAGGGCCACGGCTTCATGGTGCTCACCGGGCCGAACAAACCGAAAAGTCGCGGTTACGTTCGGGTGCGTTCCGCTGACCCTTACGAGCATCCAGAGATTCAATTCAACTACCTGCAACGCGAAGAAGACCGCGAAGGCTTCCGCCGCTGCATCCGTCTGACCCGGGAGATCATCGGCCAAGCGGCGATGGATCGCTTCCGCGACGGCGAGATCGCACCCGGACCACAGGTGAACACCGACGAGGAAATTGACGCCTTCGTACGTGCAAACCTGGAAAGCACCTACCATCCTTGCGGCTCATGCCGCATGGGCGAGGACGAGATGGCAGTGGTTGATTCCGAGCTGCGTGTGCGGGGCATCGCGGGTTTGCGGGTGATCGACTCATCGGTGTTCCCGACCGAGCCAAACGGCAACCTCAATGCTCCGACCATCATGCTGGCCGAACGGGCCTCTGATCTGGTTCGTGGGCGCACCATGCTGCCAGCGTCCGATGCGCCCGTCGGGCTTGTCCAAGATTGGGAAACCAGCCAGCGATCATCGTTGCCGGGGCGCAATGTGAGGGTTTAAAACCGACGGGTTAATCGCTTAGGAAACATGTAAAACGGGCGCCTTCAGGGCGCCCGTTTTTTTACTTCGCAGCCCGTACAGGCGCTAGCTCATTTCAACACCAGCAGGCGATAAACCCCGCCCTCGCTTTCGATCCCGTGGGTGTCATGGGTGAAACCCGGGAAGGATTTGTCGAAGGCTTCCAGCGCCTTGAGATAGGCCAGCAAAGGCCCATCCGCAGGCCCGGCGTTTTCACCCGGCATCAACAGTGGAATGCCCGGTGGATACGGCACGATCCCGGTGGCGGCGATACGTCCGGCGGCTTCTTCGAGTGTCACCCGTTCGATGTCGTTTCTGACCAGTTTTTCGTAGGCCTCCACCGGGCTGAATTCGGCTTTCGGCAGTGTGCCGAACGCCTGGGCCATGTTGGCGGTGGTTTTGTGTTTCTTCATGGCGGCGAAGATTTCGTCGGCCAGGTCCTTGAGGCCCATGCCGGCGTAACGAGTCTGGTTGGCGGCCAGCAGATCCGGCAGGCACAGTTCCAGTTCGACGTTGTCGTCATAGTCGCGTTTGAAGTCGAGCAGGGCATTGAGCAAGGTGCCCCATTTGCCTTTGGTGATGCCGATGGAGAACAGGAACAAAATGGTGAAGTCGGTGGTTTTCTCGACCACGATGCCCTGACGTCCCAGGTACGCCGTCAGCACACAGGCCGGGATGCCCGAGTCGAGCAGGTTGCCGTCGTCGCCCATGCCGGGGCTGAGCACCGAGACCTTGATCGGGTCGAGCATGCAGTAGCCTTCTTCGATGTCACCGAAGCCGTGCCATACCGCGTTGGGATGCAGTACCCAGCAGTTCGGCTCGGTTTTCAACAGCACCGGGTCGACTTCATGGAACGGCACGGTGGCCGCGCCAACCTGCACGGTCGGCGGCTGCCAGCAGGTAAAGAACCAGTCATCCTTGCTCAACATCTCGTTGTGCATGCGCGAGACGACCTGGCGGAAACTGATGGCTTCTTCGATCGATTCGGTGGTGAGGATTTGCCCGCTGGGCGCTTCCATCATCGCCGAGCTGACGTCGCAGGAAGCCATGATCGCGTAGTTCGGTGAAGTCGAGGCGTGCATCATGTACGACTCGTTGAAGCGCCCGTGTTCGATCGGGTTGCGGCCGTTACGCACGTGAATCATCGAGGCCTGGGACAGGGCGGCCAGCAACTTGTGGGTCGATTGGGTGGCGAACACGGTCGGCTTCGAGTCGTCGTGATCGTCCGGGCTGCCGTGCATGGCGTGGCGCTCGCGGTACAGCGGGTTGAAACGCGCATAACCGTACCAGGCTTCATCGAAATGCAGACGATCGACGCTTTGCCCCAGCAACTCTTCGACGCGGGTGACGTTGTAGGTCAGGCCGTCGTAGGTGGAGTTGGTGATGATGGCGTGGACGGGTGTCGGGTCGATGCCTTGCTTGACCAGCGGGTTGCTGGCGATAGCGGCTTTCACGCCTTCGGCGCTCAGGGTTTGCGGCAGGATCGGGCCGATGATGCCGAAGCGGTTGCGGGTCGGCACCAGATAGGTTGGAATCGCACCGGACAGGGTCATCGCATGCTCGGCGGACTTGTGGCAGTTGCGGTCGCACAGGGCGATCTGATTGCGCGTGACGCTGGCCATGAGGATGACGCGGTTGGACATCGACGAGCCGTTGGTGACGTAGTAGGTGCGATGGGCGCCGAACACTTTGGCGGCATAACGCTCGCCCTGGCCGATGGGGCCGCTGTGATCGAGTAGCGAACCGAGTTCACCGACCGAAATCGACAGGTCCGAACGCAGCAGGTTTTCCCCGAAGAACTCGTAGAAGGCGCGCCCCGCGGTGCTCTTCAAAAACGCTGTGCCGCCGGCATGTCCTGGGGTGTGCCACGAGTATTCATAGGTTCGGGAAAACTTCACCAGCGCCCCGAACATGGGGGGCAGCGCGGCTTGGCGATAACGCTCGATGGCCGCCAGGATGCGTCCGCTGAGAAAGCGGCTGGTGTCCTCTGGCAGCCAGATAAAGTCATCAGCGTGTTGCATGACCACCAGCGGAATGCTCGACGCGGTGCTGCGGTCGCTAATCAGGAAAACCGGCACCCGGGTGTTGCGCTCACGCAGGCTGACCAGCAGTTGGATGCATTCCTCGTGGTCTTCGCTTTTGTCCATTTCCCAGCTGAGCAGCACGCATTGAATGGCCGGGTCCGAGCGCAGGATCGACGTGGCGTCGCTCAGGCTTTCCGAGGCCAGCACCCGGACGGCGCGTTCCTCCACATCGTTGATCAACTGATGCAGGGCGCGACCAAAGACGGTGCGTTTGTCCGGCGGGCTGCTGACCAACAGCGTGAGCATCCCGAGCGTCTGTCTATATTCCGTCATGATTAAGCCTCCACTCTTACTGCTTGCAAGTTATTGACCGGCACCGGCTCACCCGTGATGTGCTGAGCGCTGACGGTCTGTGTCGGTACGCTGTTATTGAGCGCTTCGAGACGGATCAGGCGGTTGTTGACGAAGCCAAACAGCGTGTAACCAAAGATTGTTGCCACGCCGCCGAGCATCAGTGCCTGCGCGCCCGAGCTGTACAGCGCCAGGTAGCTGTAAGCCGCTGCCACCCACGCAACGATGTTGCTCACCAGCGCCGTGCCAGCCGGAACGTTGGAGACCTTTTGTATGGTCATCAACGCGGCCATGGAGAGGATGTAGGGCACGAGGTTGGTGACCACCGCGAGGTTGACGAGTGTGTCGAACTGCTTGCTCAGGTCAGGGCTGATGGTGAGAAAAGCCAGCGCCGTCTGCACTGCCAGCAGCACCAGCATCCCGACAATCGGTGTTCCGGCCTTGTTGGACTTGGCAAAGATCGACAGGAAATAACCGGTGTCCGCGGAGCTTTTGTAGACCTGAGCGATGGTGAATTGCCAACCCAGCAGCGAACCGATGCAGGCGAGGACCATCGCGGCCATCACAATGTCACCGACCATAGGGGTGAACATCTTGGCAAAGACCAGCCCGAACGGTGCAGTGGAGGAGGCCAGTTCCGGGTTATCGACGATACCGGCGATGACGTTGGTGGAGACGATGTAGATCACCGCCGCGCCGAGGGTGCCGCCGAGCACCGCAATGGGTACGTTCCGCTCCGGATTTTCCACGGCATCGGTGTTGGCGCATGCCGACTCCAGGCCGAGGAATGCCCATAAGGTGATCGCCACCGACGCACCTGCGGCTTCGAACCAGCCCATGTTGTGCGGGTTCCAGCCTGCGGCGTAGACACTGCTGTCGAACCAGTACCAGCCAACGGTGGATACGAGCACCACCGGCGCAATCACCCCCCAGACCGTTATCGCACCGATCCTGCCGGTAATCCGCGCGCCGCCGAAGTTGGCGAACGTGGTGATCCACAACAGAGCGATGGTCGCCAGACCCACTTGCAGTGAATCAAGCTTTATGTGGAACAGTTCCTGGATATAGCCGACTGCCGTAATACTGATCGCCACGTTGGCAATCAACAGCGAGAGGCCATAGGTGTAGTTCGTGATGTAGTTGCCCGCCTTGCCGAAGGTGTATTCGGCATAGCCACCCATGCCCCCGGTCTTTCGGCTGAGCATCCCGCAGCGCGCAAAGGCATAGGCCAGCGCCAGGGAGCCAGTGGCCGTGATCAGCCAGGAAAGGATGGAAATACCGCCGACTTCGGCAAGTTTTGTGGGGAGCAGCACAATGCCGGAGCCCAACATGTTGACGGCTGTCAACATCGTCAGTTGCCCCACTGTCATTTTCTTTGCGACTGACATTCCGTTGCCTCATTCGTTGGCGGGAGAGAGTGTTAGCTATAGCAAAGGATTGAAATGCCGCAAGAAACGTCCGTAAGACACTGAGAAAACAAGCTATAGCGCATTTAAGGCATTTTGCTGGCCCCGAAGTCTGAAAGTTTTGATCAAAATCAATTTATTTTCAGATAGTTAGGATCGAATACAAATGCGGAATGTGATGGTTGCGCTGATTTCGTTAGGCCTGGCGAGCGTTGCCGCCTCTGTCCAGGCCAAAGAGCTGGCATCGAATGATCGTTACATTTGCAGCTGGGGCGCAGGTACTGCGGCGAGAGCCCAGGAACTCAAGCTGTCCGGGGTTTCACTGTATGCAGCGCGGCAGAAGTTACATACCTACAAGTTCAGCAAGCCGTGGATGCACATGATGGCGATGGGCATTACCGAGCAGACCTATGACAGTCATTCGCGGATGAAGCCCGCAGCCCTGCGCGAGAGCTTTTACGAGGAATGCGTCCGGTACAAGTTGGCGCGCAAATGAGGAGGGCGGTCCGCCACAATCACCCGGACACGGCTCCTGCGCCGTGCCGGGCTGGTTACGTCAGGCATTGGATGCTTCAGATCTTCCCTGAAGAGAGAAAACTATCGAGTTCTTCTCAGGTTTTTTGCCTTTAACCTCCTGAGCATACCCATTACCGGCCGCAGGAGAGGCACCCTGTCAAAGATGGAAAGTTCATGCAGGTCCGTCCGTGAGGGCCTTTGATAGCCACAATTCCAGGTAAAGTAGTAAGCCAGAATTTCTTTATTCTTATGAATAAGCGTATTGAGAGCAGCGTCGTAATGCATCGGACCTCCGTCAGGATGTCCCGGTGGCCGCTCCAGAACCTGGAATAAAAAATCCCTCAATTTCCCAAAGCATTTCCCGTTTACTGCATAGAAATGGGCCAAATGTATTGGCCGGTCGACTGCTTTCCAAGCGGGCAAGTTTGAATTTTCTTCAAACGGATGCCCAAAATAGACGATGTCCCACTCCATACCTTCCAGAGACTCGATCGCCTCTCTCCCATATTGAGAAATATGTCTGGAAAACTGTATGTCGTCCTCCATGATCAAGATATTTTTCAAATTCAGGCGCATTGCCTCTTCCAGCACCCCCAGATGACTCAAAAAGCAGCCTCTGACCCCGACGCTCGGGAAGCCATTTCCCTCACTGGGCGTAACAGCCTCAAAAAAGCCTATTTTTTCATCATCAATGTGAAAGCCGTTGCGAGTGAATTCTTCTACTGTTTCTAAACGGCGATCCTTTCTTGACGAGATATTGATGATTCTTACTCGATCAAAGTATTCGATCACATTCATCTGTCAGGTCCTTAGCGCAGACAATCAGGGCAGTTGGATTGGCCGGATTGCAGTATAGGCAGCATTTGCGGATGAAGTTTCAGTCTCGTAAATCGGCATGCGGCACCCGTCCGATAAGACCCGCCGGATAGGTGCACAGTGAATGGGCACCGGGCGGAAAGCTTCTATAGATCCGGGCACGCCAGCGCTTCGGCGGGGTGCAGAGCGAAGTCTTCAAGGTCTCCTATACTGGATCGTTCCGAGAGTTTCCCTACCCTTCACAGCGAGGAGAACGCACATGACCATTCGAATTGGCGACGAAGCACCGGATTTCACCGCCGAAACCACCGAAGGCACGCTCCATTTCCACGAATGGATTGGCGACAAGTGGGCCATCCTGTTCTCACATCCGAAGGACTTCACCCCGGTCTGCACCACTGAACTCGGTTATATGGCCGGGCTCAAGCCGGAGTTCGACAAACGCAACACCAAGATTGTCGGCCTCAGCGTCGACCCGGTCGGTAATCATCAGACCTGGGCCAAAGACATCGAAGAAACCCAAGGCCATGCTGTCAACTACCCCATGATCGGCGACGAGAATCTGGTGGTGGCCAAGCTCTACGACATGATTCACCCGAACGCCAGTGGCGGCGCTCGTACTGCCGTGGACAACGCCACGGTGCGTTCAGTGTTCATTGTCGGCCCGGATAAAAAGATCAAGGCGATGCTGGTCTACCCGATGAGTGCCGGGCGCAACTTCGATGAAGTGCTACGGCTGCTCGATGCTATTCAGTTAAACGCCAAGCACACGGTTGCCACACCGGTGAACTGGCGTCCGGGTGAGGACGTGATCATTCCTACGTCGGTATCCGACGACGACGCAAGGAAGAAGTACCCGGATGGCTTCAAGACGGTGAAACCTTATTTGCGTACGGTGGCGCAACCGAAGTAATGGTCAGTCATTCATCCTGTCTTCAATCGCGATGCCCTTTACGCGCATTGCATTGATCTGCTCGGCGCGGGTGCCAGGGAGGTTGAGCATGGTTCCCTGGCGCAGCGCCGAGACTTCTACAGTGTTCCAGGGCTGAGAATGCCCGGGGAGCCTTTACCCGCCATGCCGTCTTCATGCGTCAAAAACTCTCGGCCGCCGGGTACTTTCAGAAAGTTGCCGACAAACCCGCCTTTACAGGCGTCGTCGGCGGTCGAGCCCATGCCATTGCCAAGGTGCTTCGTTGCCCGGTGCAGGGCGCTTTGCCGGGTCGCGTGCCAGCGTCCTGATGCGGGCTAGCGCCCATGCGTGATGCTATTTCACACGGATAGAATTCATTGGACTGATGTGCTTGTTGTGGCGTTATTTTGACGCCATCCGCCCTAAAATTAAATTTCAATTTATTATGGTGACGAGCTATTGACGTAATGGCGATGTGCTTATAGGCTCAATCTAGCCGATAAAGATTCCTTCAACCGACAAAAGAATAACCCCCTACGCAAGGAGGCGGTGTTATGCGCTCAACACTTGTCATTAAATTTGTGTTGTTGTCTGTGATCCTGAATGGTGCAGCCGTTGCTAGTGCTCAAGCGGCCAGTTTGGCCTATGAAATTAGTCGCATAAGCAGCGCATGCGAGGAGTTAGGGCCTCAACTTTGTACTGCTCTCAAAGAGCACGCGGGTGGCGCACTGCTTACTTTTGGAAAGGGTCTTGGCTTGCCTTCATTGATCACTGATGTTTACGTCGATGATGCCCATTCTGCGAAAGTTAATAGTGTCATTCATCATGCTGACTCGGGCGTGGATGTCACCGTCAATTCTTCTTCGCGTGACAGATTAATGGCGGCGGTTGACAATAAGCAATTCAAGATTGATTCATCTCTCCAGGATAAAAGTCTGGTGGGGGTATCTGATATCAACCAACCCAATGCAGTACCGCTTTCTGCGGCAGCATGGTTATTTTCTTCCGCGTTGTTTGGTTTTATTGTGGTCGCCAACCGACGGAAGATATAGGTGGTTTTTAACGTTTTCGGCAAAAGTGGTTATTTAGACAGTCACTCTGGTGGCTGGGTAGACACACAGTTTTATATATTGTTTTTGCGGATTATGTCTGTCTTGCAATGATACCTGGTTGTAATTGTGGATATCGGTTAGTTGCGCTGGCAAACGTAGTTATCGTCAGTCTGACAGTGTCGCAGTTGAGCCGGTTCAAGCGGGCATGGTGTAGTTAATATTGGCGCGAAATACATAGTGGGTGGTTTGCTTGCTCCAAGCTGTTGTTAAATAACACGATTCTGCTGTTTTGTACTAACGTTCCAGTTTTGGGTGTGTTGCATTGACGGAATTGACCGCCCAGACGCTCAAGGGGAATGCTGTTTAGGCATTTCTTTGGCGTGAAATAGGCTAGAGTGATTTGACTTGGTTTTTTTGCTCTAGACTCCTTGCATGGCTACTAAGACGGAGGGATCCCGATGTTCCGTTCAATGATACCTGTGCTCTGCGCGCTGGCCGTTTGGCCCAGCATTTCCAGTGCCGTCGAAAACGACCCGACTTACCGGCTGAGTCCGGGAGATAACCTTTCTGTTTCCGTGTGGGGCGAAGATAAGCTCAAACAGGATGTACGCGTACTCCCCGATGGCAGCATTACCTTCCCGCTGGCAGGGCAGGTCAATGTTGCGGGGCTTGATGCCACCGCTGTCGCGAAGCAAATCGCTGCCAAGCTTGAGGCTTTCATACCTGATCCGCAGGTGAGCGTTGTCGTCACCGGCACCGAAGGTAATCTCGTCTACGTTCAGGGCAAAGTGCTGAAACCCGGCACTGTGCATATGTCAGGTCAAACGTCAGTGCTGCAGGTAATAAGCATGGCGGGTGGGCTCGACAAATTCGCCGATAAAGACGACATTAAGGTCGTGCGGTCCAATGGGGCTAAACAAGAGATCCTGCGCGTCGACTACAGCGAGTTGATGTCAGGGAAAGACATGACCACCAATTTTCTACTTAAAGCCGGCGATACGCTGGTCGTGCCTTAGCCTTGCGCGAGGCACTAGGGATTACTTTGCTTGGATTTCGAACTACCGGGGTTGCGACGGCAATCCTGGCTTTGTCGTGTTCGGACATGGCCTATGCTGCCACTTGGCAATCAGCAATAGCAGTGCCTTCGACGGTCGAGTACGACAGCAACCCACTGCTGCTCACGAGTGATGAGAAGGGGGTGACCCGTACCATCATCGCCCCCGATTACAGCCTCGTGGGTACTTCCGGACGGGATGAGTTCCAGTTCGGTCTCGGATTAAATATCGTGCGTTCGTCGGATACGTCCGTCGTTTCGGACCGTGAAGATCCCAGATTGAAGTTAGGGTGGCAGCGCGAGACCGAAACGGGTGCTTTTGGACTCACGGCGAGATATGAAGAAAACTCTACGCTTTCCACGGTGGTTCAGGAAACCGGCGTAGTTGCCTCCGATGGCACGCAAAAGATGTATGTGGTGGGCGGCAACTGGAGCACGGCTCTCAGCGAGCGAAGTACCCTGGTTAACGAGACTGACTACACTCATGTCACTTACGATGTTGCTTCTCTGACCAACTATGACGAGCTGGCGACCCGCTTCAGCTGGAACTATGCATGGAGTGAGCAGGTCGAGCTGTTCACCCGTTTGGGCGTGAGGCGCTATGAGCCGGAAAAGGGGTCTGCGGTGGCATCCTCGAACAGCTACACCCCCACGGTCGGCTTGAATGTCCAACTCTCCGAGCGGCTTAAGGGGACGGCCTACGCGGGTCTCAACCAAGTCTCCGGCACCGGTAGCGGCCCCAAAGGCCAGGGCGGTTTAATGTTGCAATATGCCGGTGAGCGTATTGATACCAGCATCGACGCCAGTCGTAGCACTCTCGCCAGCGGGGACGGTGGTTTCGTCGAGGTTGATGCCCTGAGGGGGACATGGAGCTATGCCGTCGACGAGACCCGACGCACCGGTTTCGATGCCTCCTGGCAAGACGCCAAAGGCCGGACGCCGAATACCCTGCGAAATTACAGTGCCTGGTTTAGCCAAGAACTCTCGCCTTTTTGGATTGCGCGCCTATCCTACACATACAAACAACGCCAGCAAGATGGCTTGCCGGATGCCACTGCAAACGTCGTCGGGCTGATGCTGACTTATAGTTATCCCGGTCTCTGACATTCAGCTGTGTGAGAAATATGGCCTCTGAATACGAAATGTCGTTCAACGACTACCTAGCTATCATCAAGCACCACGTCCTGCTGTTGATCGTGAGTTTCGTGGTCATACTCGGTGTGTGCATAGCGGTAGCGATCTCTCTGCCGCCTACCTATGAGTCATCCGGCACGATTCTGGTGGAGTCTCAACAGATTTCGCCAGACCTGGTGGCGGCCAACAACAATACCTTTGCCGATGAGCGCATCGAAGTCATTCGCCAGCGCGTGATGACCCGTGAGCATCTGGAAGGGATCATCGACAAATACAATCTTTTTGCTTCGCAAAGTCGGCAACTGAGCGTTAGCGAGAAGATCGAAGAAATGCGCAATGCGATTGTGGTTTCCCTGGTCAGTGCTGCCGTCAAGGGGCGCGGAGAGGTGACGATTGCTTTCCGTCTTTCCTTTGAACACAGGCAGCCAGAGATTGCGAACAAAGTTGCCAAGGAACTGGTGACGCTGTTTCTGGATGAAAACATCAAGCAGCGCACCGAGCGCGCCAGTGAAACGACAGAGTTCCTGACGCAGGAGGCGGACAAACTCAGGGTGGAACTGGAGGCTCTTGAGAACCGGTTGGCGGACTTCAAGCAGGCACACAGCAACGCGCTGCCCGAGCATCAAGAGCTGCGCATGAATATGTTGACGCGCGCCGAAACCGAGCTTAAAGAGGTCGACCGTGACTACAAAACTGCCCGAGAGGAGTTGCGCTTCAATGAGTTGGAGCTTTCCGCCGCGAATGCCGGGCTAGCGACCAAGCCTGGAGCACCCGGTGCGGCAGTTGATAAACCACAGGATCTGGCTAGCCTCAAAGCGGAGTACACCAGGTTGCAGTCGCTGTATACGCAAGCCCACCCCGACGTGCGTGCCGTAAAACGTAAAATTGCTGCACTTGAGGCTGGCAAAGGTGCTGATGGTGCAGCGGCTTCGGTCAATCTGGACGTTGCCAAGGCTCAGGCGCGGATCTCCGCAGCAGAAGCGCGTATCAAGTCGCTGGCCGATCAAAAGCAGCAAATACTCGGGAAAATAGCCGAATACGAGGCACAAATTCTTGAGACGCCGCAAGTCGAGCGCGGCTTGGTCACGGTGATGCGTGACCATGATAACGCTCGTAAAAAATATGAGGAGATTCGCACGAAGGAAATGAGTGCGAAAATTTCCGAAAGCCTGGAGCAGGAAAACAAAGCCGAGCGTTTTGTTCTTCTGGAGTCACCGCTGATGCCCGAAAAGCCGGTACGGCCGAACCGTAAAAAAGTGGTTGCCATGGGTTTCTTGCTTGCCCCGGTGGGTGCTGGCGCACTGGTGATGCTTCTCGAGATGATGAGTCAGCGTGTGCGCGGTGCCCAGGCCTTGGCCAGCGTGCTGGGTAGACGCGTATTGGTTTCCATTCCCTACATTCACACCAAGGCTGAACTGGCACGCCGCAGGAAGTGGCGAACGCTATTGATCGTCTGTGGAGTCGCGACAATCGCGATCTTTCTGGTGCTCCTGCACTTCCTCTACATGCCTCTGGATCTTCTGATGTTTAAAGCTCTGGGCCGGTTTGCATAAGGAATATAGCCATGGAAATATTCAATCCCGATACCGAAAAAGCCGAGCAACAGACCTCGTCAAAAGCCATGACATCGACCGCGCAGTCCACAGGTCTGAACGCACTCAGTTATGTGCAAACCAAGGTTGTACCTTTGCGACCAGATCACCTTGAGCGCAACCGCATTGTGGCTTACAACAAAAATTCGAACATGGGTGGGGCATTCGATCTACTGCGTACACAAGTGCTGAAAATCATGGAGGAAAATGGCTGGCGCACGCTGGCGATCACCTCGCCGACTCCAGAGGCAGGCAAGACGGTGTTGGCTATAAACCTGGCGATGAGTATCGCGCATCACACGACCAAGACGGCGTTACTGGTGGACTTCGACTTGCGTCGTCCGAAGGTGGGTGAGTATCTGGGTCTGCCGATGGATAAATCGCTGAATGAATTGTTGGCAGATGAAGCTGAACTGCAAGAAGTACTGGTCAATCCGACCTTGCCGCGCTTTGTGGTCCTGCCGACGCGTGAGCCGATTCCTCTTTCCACCGAGGTGTTGTCATCGCCTGCAGTGAGCCATTTGATTGCTGATCTGCGCGAGCGCTACAACTCACGCGTCGTGATTTTCGACTTGCCGCCGTTGTTGAGTTCGGATGATGTGATTAACGTCCTGCCCAGGTTCGACTGCGTCCTGCTCGTTGTCGCTAATGGATTGAACAGCAGGAAAGAGATCGAGGAAAGCCTGCATCATCTTGGGACCGCCAATCTGATTGGCACGGTGTTGAACAAAGCCGAGCCCGAAAACCGCTCTTACTACTAGAGCATCACCCGCAGGAGATCGGCGCTATTGGCTAGCGCCGACGCTCAGTGCCAAGGGTACTTCTGCTCCCAGCTCCAGGCGTGCGCCACTATCTGTTCAAGTGAGCCAAATTGCGCTTGCCAGCCAAGTAATGTGTTGGCCCTGCGGGGATCGGCCACAAGGCGTGGTGGATCGCCCGCGCGACGTGGCGCTTCGCTGACAGAGATATCCTGGCCGGTCACGTAGCGCGCGGTATCTATCACTTGCTGTACTGAGAAGCCTTGACCGTTACCGAGGTTGAACGCCGTGCTTGCACCCCCTGCCAGCAGATAATCCACGGCAAGTGCGTGAGCTGCAACCAAGTCGACAACGTGGACGTAGTCGCGAATGCAAGTGCCGTCAGGTGTGTCGTAATCACGGCCATAGACGGTGATGGTTGCGCGCCGTCCGGAGGCTGCTTGCAGGATCAGGGGCAGCAGGTGGGTTTCCGGTTCATGGCGTTCACCTAACTGTCCTTCAGGGTCTGCTCCGGCGGCGTTGAAGTAGCGCAGGCAGACCGATTTCAGCCCGTAGGCGCGGTCGAAATCTTCAAGCATCTGCTCCACCATCCACTTGCTGCGTCCATAAGGGTTGATCGCGGCCTTGGGATGCTCCTCGTCGATGGGTACATACACCGGGTCACCGTAGACGGCGGCGGTCGAGGAAAAAATGAAGTTTTTAACCCCGGCGCGAACCATCGCCTGGAGCAGCGTCAGGGTGGCGGCGAAATTGTTTTGATAGTACTTGGCAGGTTCAGCAACGGATTCGCCCACCTGTATAAAGGAGGCGAAGTGGAACACGGCATCAAAGTGGTGTCCCGCAAACAGGGCGTCCAGCGCCTGTTCGTCGGCTATGTCCAGTTCGACCAATGTCCCGCCCCTCAACGCGCTGCGATAACCGGTTGAGAAATTGTCTGCCACCACAAGATCGTGACCTGCACTCAGTAGCTGCTTGACCATGTGCGAGCCGATGTAACCCGCGCCACCCACCACCAAAAATTTCATCCTGATCTCCGATTTCCAGAGCACTATTGCTGTGCAAGCACCGATGGCAACGTCAGTGCGATCCGTCTGATCATTACATTAAAGGACAAGTTGGATTTTTCGCTACACGCTTGCTGGCAATAGCCGAGACTCGCTACGTTTGGAACGCCAAAGGAGAGAATATTTCGAACAAGACACAGCGAGCGGGCCAATTGGAGCTACCCTCTGAGGAGGCATTTGGGCATCCTGCGAGGATAATTATCAAATGAAAAATCCTGCCAAAATTATCGATTACTCATTAAAAATATTTAAAGCAGAATGGCCAAATTTAGTATTGTGGTCATTTCTGCTATCACCGTTGATTGTTAGAACGCTAGCGAACTATCAATACTCTAAAATTGATTTATTGGTCATTTACACCCTTGGCATGTCGGTGTTGTGGCTTTTGGCAATTAGATTTATTTCATCCAATCAATTCAAGGTTCACCTTATTCTGTTGCCGTTCTATTTGGTAGCAGCTATTGATCTCTTTTTGGTTTTGAATTTCAACTCGAGATTGACCGCTGCCTATATATTTATTGGCTTGACAAACTATCAGGAGGCCCGCGAATTTCTACCGACCTATTGGCAGCCGATCAGTATCGTTTTGGTGATTTTCATATTTTGCTATGGGGCTGGATTAATAGGCCTGCATAAGCGCGAATTATATAAAAACAAAGGCATTTTTGTTTTGGTTGTTAGCGCCTTGCTAGTGGGGTATGGGGCGTATTTTTATAAAACCGCCAAACTTAATTCTTTCGGGAAATCTGCGGTCATGGATCTCCTTGCAAAAGATCAAAGCACGCCAGCAGGTTATTTGTCGCAAATTGCCTTGACTGCAAATTTGTATTTGGGGACGGAGGAGCTTATCACGCGCCGTCGGGAATCTGATGTAAAAATAACCAGCATGTCGAATCAATCAAATATAGAAACCGTCGTTTTTGTGATCGGTGAGTCATCACGGCCGCAGAACTGGTCCCTCTACGGTTATAACAAGGAAACCACCCCGAATCTCGGTAAGCAGGCGGGGCTTTTCAAGTTTAATAAGATCTGCACGACAGCCCCCTATACCTCGTTCGCGGTTCCTTCAATGCTGAGCCTGGAGCCTATATCGGATTGGGACGCAATTGCGTCAACAAAATCATTGGTGAGTATATATCGCGCAGCCGGGTACATGACCTATTGGTTGTCTGTGCAGGAGGTTGATAGTTTTGGCGGAATAATTCCACAAATAGCCGCAGAGGCACAGCACCGTCAATATTTCGAGAGAAGCTATGATGGCGCATTGATTTCAGAATATGAAAAAATACTAAATAAAGGCGATACAGAAAAGAAAGCGATATTTATTCATGTCAAGGGTAGTCATTTCGAGTATTCACGTCGATACCCAGAACAATTCGATAAGTTCAAGCCGTCAACAGACAGCTTCAAAGACAAAATTACCGCAGAATATGACAATAGTATTTTGTATACGGACTGGCTATTAAGCACAATTATTGATCAATTGAAGTCAAGCAAAAAACCATCTGTCTTGTTTTATTCATCGGATCATGGTGAAAACATGATGGATGACAGTCGAGGGCTCCTGGGTCATGGGATTGGCAATAAATATGACCTCCCGGTTTCGGCATTTATCTGGGCATCCGATAATGTTTCAAGCCAGCAATCGCTCAAGCTTTTAAAGCTGAAGGAAAGAGAAAGTCAGAAAATCAGCATCTCCTCCTTGCCACATACTCTTTTAAGTATCACAGGGGTTTTAACGAGTAAGTACAAAAGTTCGGATGATTTATTAAGTGAAGACTTTGTATCGTCGAAATGTCCACATCTGCTCGGCGCAGGCTATGTTCCATCGTTTGATTTTGACGCCCTTTAAATAGCCCTCACTGAACAACACCGCAAGGTGTTGTTCCATCAGGTTGAGGTCGGCTGCGCATCGCCTAAGGTTGTGCTTGCGTGACGTCTTTTTTCAAAAACAACCAGTTCGACGCCTGCAAGCCGTCGAACTTGATTGTATAGCGGCCATCAAGGTAGGTCGCGGGCAGCTTCTTCATTTGCCTCAGAATGCCGTGGGTGAACAGTGTCAAACCTTGCGGCGCCTGGATGGTTAGCGTGCCCTCGAGGGGCTCAACGTAAAAAGGTATTTTGTCGCCGTCCTGGGGGATGGCACGGGTGCCTAACGAAATCAGTAAATCCTGCGATCGGCCCAAAGGCGCGTCGTCCAGACTTTGCACCACCACACTGGCGTTGGCGGTCTTCACTTGAACCTTAATGTTGCCAAGGCTGATCGACTCGCCGCCGATCCAGCCGGTAGCGGCCTGGGTACGCGGTGTATTGATGGTGTAGACGCCTTGTTTCCAGTTGCGCTTTAGCTCACCCGTGTCTGTCGTGGACTCGCTGGCATTGGCGTCCAGCAGCGACTGGTCAGGGTCATGAAATTCCTGTGCATTGCTTGGGATAACGCTCTGTTGCAACCAAGGCAATTCCGGCGTCTGTGGCATCGCGATTTCCAGTTTGCCTTTCTCCATGGCTGTGCGCAGGAGCGCAGAGTTGGCCGGTGTGATCATTTGGTTGAACAGGGTGGCTGACGTCGGTGCGAAGACGTAGGTCGTTGTTGCTTCGCGAACGTCTGCACGGCGATAAAGCAAGGCGGCGGCGGGCAGGGTGGCCAGCATTGCAGGGTCGTTATAGGCGTGCCAGTTGTTGGCACTCATCCCTACGCCTCCCATTGGTTCCTGGCTGTAGGCATATTGCATCAGTGCATCCCAGCCTTGGTGGCTGGCGGTGCCGGCGATATAGAGTGGCAGCGAGTGACGGTCTGGTATCGGGAAGGGCTCATTGTTCCACTCGGTGACGGTCAAGGGTTTGCCGATGACCTGGCCGGCGGCAATCCAATTCACTATGCCGTCGCTGTAGAGCGGGTTTTTCTCGACCTGTCCCGAGCCCCCGTAGCTATGGACATCTATTACGTCGCCGGCAGTAAGGGCCGGCAGGGAATTCAGGCCATTGCGGCCCCAGCTACTGGTCGTGGCGATGGGGACCTTCACGCCTATTCCACGCAGGTGTTGAATCATGTCGACGTTGAAACGTCGCTCCAGATCGTTAAGGAACATCTTGGAGGGGCCTGGCTCCCAGGAGCGCCAGGTCTGGTCTGCAGACAGATTGTGCTGTTTGGCAAAAGCCTCGGCCTCCGCCATGTAGACGCGGTTGTGCTTCGGCAAATTCTTGTCTGGCAGCAGGGCGTTACCAAAGTGGTTGGTGACGTCGTTTTCGTTGGTAATCAGTACGGCGGCAATCGCCGGGTCGTCTTTGTAGGCGAGACCGGTATAGCTGTTTACATGGGTCAGGTAGGCTTCGGCAAAGCGCTTCATAGCTTTCTGAATGGTGAGATTCACATAGGAATAGCCCTTGAGATAGGTAAAATTCTGTTCTTCTTTTGGCAATTCATCGAAGCCAAAAATGTTGTCGTTTTCAGTAAAGACTCGCTGGACGTGCAGATCAAGCCACACATAAATGCCTTCGTCTTTCAGGCACTTGATCCACCAGTCGATTTTTTTCAGCGATTCCGGGCTCAGTTGCTGGGTGGTGCTGCGCGTGACCCGACCGTCGCCAAAGATGTTCGGGAAGACCCATGGCGAGTCATGGTGGTGCAGTCGTACAAGATTGAAGCCCAGTGCCGACAAGCGTTTGGCCTGCAGCTTGATTGCATCGTCTGACGTGAGGAACAGCGCGTAGGCCGAAAGGTTGGTGCCCCAGAAACGCGCCGTAGTGTTGTCGGCAAATTGCAATTGCTCGCCGGAGGCTTTGATGAAGCCGCGCTTGCCTGCAGGTTTTTCCTGAGCGTTGAGAAAGGACAGGTCGACCGGCGAGGTTTTCCAGTCGAGCTTGTCAGTCGGCCAGCTCTTTGGGTCCGACAACCCGAAGCGCTCGGTCGTGGTTGGGCCGACCGCCACATCGCCAGAAACGCTCAAAGTGGCTGTGAAATCCAGGCGGCCAGGTTTGATCGTATTCTTGTAGAAAAAAGCACGCACCTCGGATTTACTGCCCGGTTCTAAGTACACACTCGCCAGTGCGGGCTCGAAGCGCATTTCGATGCGTCGCCCTTGTGCATTGCCCCAGGTCCAGCCGCGGTTGTCGGGCAGCAAAGTTGGCTCGCCCATTTCTCCAGCGAAAAGAGCGGGGTCGAATGTGAAGACCATGCCGCCACCTGAAATGCCCGACTTCCCGCTGTGCGCATCCACGGCAAAATTCCAGGTCAGCTTTTGCTCGTCTTGCTTCTGAATCTGCGCAGTCAAGTCGAAATCCAGCGCTTTGTTTTTGCCTGCAAGGGAGTATCGATAAGGGGTATTTACCTTGAATTCGGTCTGCAAATACGTCCAGTCCCAGTTGCGCCCAAAGAACGAGAATGTCGTAGCAACAACCGGACTGCCGCCACGCTCCAGCATTGGCAGGCCGTTGCGCTCATCCACACTGACGACCCAGTCCGACGCCCAACTACGAAACGGCCAAATAGCAAAAAACAGCAGGAGCAGTATCCGGGGGCGGCGAAACAACTGGATCATGGGTTCTACCTGAGTTGGAGATGGGCACTCGCCGTGACGGCCGTCGAGGTCTGCTTGAACCTGCGTGCCATCTGAGCGTAGGCCACGCACAGTCCAGCCACCGACCAATACACCACGGGGATGACCGTGATACTGCTAACGGTAACGATGGTGATCAGGATCCCGGCCAGTGTCGCCAGAAGTGCACGTCCGAGTCGGCGTGCCTCATCGTCTTGGTTGGGGAACGAACGCATCCCCTTGCGGATGCCCAGCAGGACACTGGCGAAAAAAACCACGAAAAGCGTCAAACCAATCAAACCGAACGACAGCGCTATGCCGATATAGGTGTTCACGATATCGATGATCCCCTGGCCCTGAATCATGGACTGCATTTCCGGTGTGTTGCGGAAGTCGAAAGAACCCAGCCAAGGGTTGCGCTGGATAACGATCACGGCGTTATCAATCAAGCGCTGCCGGTAGGTGATATTTTCGACCTCCACCGTGCCGATAAACGGTAGCAGATCAAGCACTTTTTGCCCGCCCGGCACGATGGCCAGCAAGGGCAGGGCGATCGCCCCGGCGGCCGCCAGCAGCATCAGGCGTTTGATCGCTTTACGGCCGGTGCCGATGAACACGACGATCATGACGGCTGCACCGATCCAGGGGCCACGCGACAGCGGTGCGAACAGACCACCGGCGAGCAACAGCGCGCCGAGGCTGCGCTGCATTTTGCTACGTACCTCCTCCTGCAAGTACAGGTAAAAGCCGATGGCCACGCTGATGACTAAGCCCAGCGCAATGGCCTGACCGGTGGTGGCGCTGGCGCGTAATGAGCCACCACGGCTCAAGTAGCCGGGATCCCATTGCAGGCCCATGGCGTAGACCACCGCGCTGTACAGCTGCCAGTGCTTGGCATATTCGAAGAGACCTATAAGCGACAGCACCATGGCGGCGAGTACAAAACCGAACAGAGCGTCCTTGAAGTCGCTGAGGTTCTTCAGCGCCCGGCTGGCAACGTAGTAAGGCAAAAAAACTTCGAGGAACAGGTAGAGCATTTGGCGCAAGGTGTCGGTGACGGTGGTTTCGCGCAGGAAAAGCAGACTCGTCAGCAGGAGGTAGGCGGCTAACAGTTTGTCAGGCCAGGTGCGCCCGAAAGAGATCGTGTCGGCGCGTTTGCGCAGAACCAAAAAAGCCGGAAGCAACACACACAGTGCCAGCAGACGAACATGGTTAAGAGCAAAAAAATAGTTGACCAGGCCGAAGCCAGGAATCTCCGCCGTGGCCGGCGGGATGAGAAACAGCAGAAGGAAAAATAGCGCGACGGGATTGCGTTCGCGATTTCGTGCGAAGGTCAAAACGATCGCGGCAATGCCCGCGTACACCCAGAAGCTGTGCGACACAAAGGCCAGAAGCGTTAATACGAACCACAGATTGCGCCGACGAGTGAAATTACGGTCGGGAATCAGGTCTGCTGCTGGTCGATGTGCCATGGCAAATACGATGCCAGTAAGGACCAGAATGACGATTAACGCTCGGAAGTGCTCAGGCATGGATGATTGGACTTATTGATTGATGAGCGACGGCTAGTGGAATGGCCAAACGCGACTATAGTTCCTTTTGAGCCATTGAGTCCGGGGATGATGCTATGTCGTTAGTTGATTTGTCGCCAACGTTGGGCCTTCGTAAGCGAGCGATCTCTGCCGGGGCATGGAATCTGGGGGCGCTGGTTACGTCTCAAGCCTTTCGCTTGGGCGGCAACCTGATAATGGCCCGTCTGCTGATGCCGGAGATGTTCGGCATCATGATGATCGCCATCACTGTTTCTCTGGTTCTGCACATGCTTTCCGATGTTGGCTTGCGCCAGAACATCATCCAGAGCCCGCGTGGCGACGATCCGGCGTTTCTCAATACCATCTGGACCGTGCAGATCGTGCGCGGCTTTATCCTCTTTGCCTCGACACTTCTCCTTGCGGCTCTCGCCTGGTATGCACAGACCCTCAATCTGTGGTCGCCCAATTCTACCTACGCCGCACCCGAGTTGCCGCTGGTGTTGGCCGTGACCGGTTTCTCGGCAATCATCGTGGGTTTTCAGTCGACGAAAGTCGACCTGGCAGTGCGCGCTTTCCAGCAAAAGAAAGTGGTACTCACCGATTTTGCGTCTCAGATCGTCGGGCTGTTGGTCATGCTGGCCATCGGTTACTTCACCAGGTCCATCTGGTCGCTGGTGATTGCAGGTCTGGTCCAATCGATGGTCAACACGCTGCTGGGGCATTTCTGGTTTGAGGGCCCTTCTAACCGTCTACAGTGGGAGCGTTCTGCGCTCGATGAATTAGTCGGCTTCGGCCGTTGGATACTGTTGTCGTCGGCAGTGGGCGTATTGGCCATGTACGGTGATCGTGTCTGGTTCGGCGGCAGCATGACGGCCGGCGAACTGGGCGTTTACTCCATTGCCGTGCTGATTTTGGGAGCTGTTCAGCTTGCGTTGCAAAAGGTAGTCGGGGCCGTGGCCTTGCCGGCCTTCAGTGAGGCCTCAAGAACTAATGACACCGTACGGCTCCACGCTTTGTACTACCGCTTGAAATTGATGCTCGATCTTGCCTGTCTGTTTTTATGTGGACTGTTTTGGACTGGCAGTCCACTGCTCATCGGCATCTTGTACGATGAGCGTTACGCGCAAGCCGGCAACATGATGGCCATTCTTTCACTCTCTTTTTTCACCATGCGCTACATGCTGGCGAATCAGGTCTGGATTGCTTTGGGACTCACCAAGTACCAGGCCATTGATAACATTATTCGCGTGGTCTCGTTGTGGGTGCTGTTGCCTCTGCTGCTGGCGATTGGCGGGGTCAAATATGCGATTTGGGGCGCTGCCCTGTACACGTTTCCTACGCTTATCCTGGTTTTTTATGTCAATTGTCGTCTGGGGATGTTCAGTCTCAAGCGTGAATTGGTGGTGCTGCCTATGCTGGCGGTGGGGGCATTGTGTGGGGAGTTATTGACGGATTTTGTTAAATGGCTTTGATCTATTTCTCGTGATGTTTCCAAAGCTGTGGCACAGCGTCGCCATTGAGGTATTGATGGCCGTCGCACAAAAAATGTGGCCTTGATGTGTAGTTGAAATTTCCAACGTAATCTCGGTGTCGTGGAGCTTTGAATCATGAGAGAAACTGATTTGAATACCTCTGTGATGGGGCGCAGAAGCTTCCTCCAGGCTTCTGCTCTTTTGAGTCTTGGGGGGCTAATGTTCGGATTTTCCAAAGCCGTTGCCCGGCCTTCTGCTGCTAAATCCGAGTTTGTTGTCATCAACGGATGGGTGCTGCCTGCCCAGCATTTTCGGCAAGCTTAAGCATGATCAAAGACTACCAATCGCAGAAAGAACTCCGCGACCACTATGACATCTGCATCATAGGTGGTGGGCCGGCCGGCATTACGCTGGCCTTGCGTTTAGCCGGTAATGGTCGGCGTGTGGTGCTTGTCGAGGGCGGCGGGCACGAGTATTCGCCGGCCTCGCAGAACCTCTACAAGGTCTCATCGTCAGGCCTCGAGGTCTACGCTCATGAAACACGCCTGCGTTTTCTTGGCGGGACCTCCAATCACTGGGCCGGGCGATGCCGTCCATTCGAACAGTCGGACTTTACCGTAGGCCCTCCGGTGCCCGTGCCCGGTTGGCCCATCGCGTTTTCCGAGATCGAGCGCAATCTGTCGGCCGCCATGGATATTGTCGATCTTCCGCCGCACTCCGGATTCAAGGCTATCAATGCGACTTTGGACGGCGCCGACTTTGAGGCTGATCGTTTCCTGCTGAGCCCGCCGACGCGATTTGCACAAAAATATGCCAAGGAACTTAATGAGACCGAGGGGCTGGATGTCTTCATCCATTGCAATTGCGTCGATCTTGAGTTCGACAGCAAGACCGGCCGCATAGCAACGATAGTCGTCTCGGACTACGAGTTGCATCGCGAGCGAGTCACGGCAAAACAGTTCATTCTGGCGACAGGCGCGATCGAGAATGCCAGGCAACTGCTTAACAGTGAGTCCCTGGCAGCTGGCGGTATTGCTGGCAAGGATGGTTACGTCGGTAGATGTTTCATGGAGCACCTGAACGTCGATCTGGGTACCTTCATCCTGAAAGACGGGCAGGGTACAGATTCTCGGAAGGAGTACTTCACGACCGATGCCTTCGTGATGGAGCACAAGTCGGGTAAAGGGAATGTGACGGCCTCTCTTGTATCTGAAGTGAAGGCCTATGGGCGAACGGCGGCAATCAAGGACTTTTTCGAGAATCTCGTCTGTGACATCGGTGCGGAGCGCAAGGTTGAATTTATTGCCAAGTTCGATTGCCCTGGAGATGGGGTGCTCGGCACGCTGATCGAGCAGTTTCCCAACCCCAATAGCCGCATCTCATTGCTCGACGAGCGAGATGCTTTAGGGATGAGGAAGATCAAGATTCATTGGGAGCTAACTCCTGCAGACAGGGAAACCGTCAAGTCCATAGGGCTCGAAGTGGCAAAGTGTTTTGCCGACACAGGGCTGGGCTTCGTCAAGTTGGAAGAATGTGTGTATGACGTCGATTTGCCACTGAAGCTCAATCCCCATGCTCATCATATGGGGACCACGCGGATGGCGACGTCGCCTGAGTTTGGTGTGGTCGACGAGAACTGCAAAGTGTTTGGTGTTGAGAATCTTTACGTTGCGGGCAGCAGTGTTTTCGCTACAGGCGGTGCCTGTAACCCCACGATGCCTCTTTTGCAACTTGCTCTAAGGCTGGCAGATTATCTCAACCATCAGATGGGGCTCGTGGTGGGCAGATATGTGGGGAATATTTGAGTGTTGGATTTTAGGGAAGCGTCTACTCTTAGAGTAGTGGTAATGAAGAATCAGGGTGTATCTAACTCTGGCACAGATGTCTATCGCTGAATTATTGAGGCTGACAGGATGATTGGTCTACTAAAACGAATTATTGCTTATATTGCAAAAACAACGGGGCATGGGACCTCGCTCTATAAAAAATTCTGTAAACCGGACGGGTATGACTGGGCTAAACATATGGTTCGGTGGGGTGGGCTGCACTCCATCGGTAAAGGCGTATGGATCAATCCTGCTGCCAACATAACTGACCCTTCGCTAGTACGACTCGGAAATAATGTAGGTTTATCGTGTTGCACGCTATTCGGCCACGATGGAGTAGTTGGCATGCTCGAGGTGCGCTATGGTAAAAAACTTGATTCTGTCGGCGCTATCGACATACTTGATAATTGTTTTATCGGCTATGGCTCTATCATCATGCCGCGTGTGACTATTGGCCCGAATTCGATTGTCGCAGCCGGTGCAGTAGTCATAAAAGATGTTCCGCCTGGGGTAGTGGTTGGGGGTAATCCAGCCAAGGTTATCTGTACCCTGGATGAAGTGTTGGCGAAAGTCGAAGAGCGTAGCGCCACTTATCCGTGGATTGACCTTATCAGGCAGCGCAATGGTGTATACGACCCGGCATTTGAACCGAAGCTTATAGCAATGAGAGCACAACACTTTTTTGGCGAGCAACCCAATGGTTAGTGCTCCCCTTGACGTGTTGGTAGTTAATTACAATACAGCGGAGTTGTTGCAGCCGATGTTTAATGCGTTACGCCAGTCAAATAGCGTGGATCGCACGCGCTATTTGGTGGTGGATAATGCCTCTGTCGATAATTCGCTGGAGTGTTTGGCAACTATTTGTCCAGAGGCATTGCAACTGGCCAATGAAAATAATGTTGGCTTTGGGCGTGCCAATAATCAATTGGTTGAGCACCTGCAGGGCAAGTATGCGTTGCTGCTCAATACCGATGCCTTCGTTTCTGCGGATACCCTGAGCAAGACCCTCGACTACATGGAGACTCATCCGGATTGCGGTGTCCTCGGCGTTCGGTTGGTTGGACGAGAGGGAGATTTACAGCCCTCCTGTCGCTATTTTCCGACGCCGTTGAATATCTTCCTTGCGCGTACAGGGCTTGAACGCTTTTTCCCTGTGGTGAAGAGGGTCGACGACATGGCCTGGGACCATGCTTCGGTGCGTGAGTGCGACTGGGTGCCCGGGTGCTATTACCTGATCCGCCGTGAAGTCATCGACCAGGTTGGCTTGTTCGATCCGCGCTACTTCCTTTATTTCGAGGAGATAGATCACTGCAAACGCGTTAAACAGGCAGGCTGGAAGGTCGTTTACTACCCGCATACCACGGTGGTGCATATCGGCGGTGAAAGTGCCAAGTCTGTTGACAAACTCAATGCGGCTAGTCGTCAGCTACCCACGTTACAAATCGAAAGTGAGCTTTTGTATTTCCGCAAGCACCACGGTCTGCCTGGTTTGGCCTCACATATGCTACTGGTGAGTCTGGGTGATCTGATTGTGGCGCTCAAGGCGCTATTGAAAGGCCGCGGTCGGGCCGCTTTAGGGGCGTGTTGGCAGCATACTCGTGTGACCTGGGCGTTGCTGCGTGATACCAAATTCGCTAGCCAACCAACACGGTAGAGCCAGTTATGTTCGAAAACATACGTGCGGATTTACGTGCATACGCCGGAGATTGGGGAGCTCAGGGGTTTTGGGTGATGGTGGTTTATCGCTTTGGGCGCTGGCGTTACGGTGTGCGACCGGCACTGTTACGCAAGTTGTTCTCCTTTATATACAAAGTGCTTTTCAAATTGGTGCAGATCGTCACGGGTATCGAGTTGCCGTGTGAGGTGGTGGTCGGGCGCAACTTCGTCATCGATCATTTCGGCGGCATCGTGATCAGTGGCTATGCGCAGTTCGGCGATGATTGCCGTATTCGCAATGGCGTCGTCGTGGGCCTCAAGAATGTGAGTGAGCCGATTGCTCCGGTGATGGGTAACAATGTTGATATCGGTGCAGGGGCCAAGGTGCTGGGCAATATCCGAATTGGTAACAATGTCGTGATTGGTGCCAATGCCGTGGTGCTGACCGATGTACCGGACGACTCGGTGGCCGTGGGCGTGCCTGCGACTATCAAGAAAAGGAAGTACGAAGAATCGAGGGAATTCTCATGAACCACCCGATGGATTACTTCAATTGCGTCGCTGAGTGAACGCCATGGCTATGGGTATGGGTGTCGTTGTTATCGGTCGCAACGAAGGCCTACGGCTTGAGCGTTGTCTGACTTCCCTCGTCGGTTCGGCGCAGAAGGTTGTTTATGTCGACTCTGGATCAACGGACGGGTCAGTGCAGATGGCACTGAGGCTTGGGGTCGAGGTGGTCGAGTTGGACATGACCATTCCCTTTACGGCTGCGCGTGCGCGCAATGAAGGATTTGCCTGCATACAACGCGTATTGCCGGCGATGCGTTATGTGCAGTTCGTCGATGGTGATTGTGAGGTTGTCGGCGGTTGGCTGCCCCGGGCGCTGGCCTTTCTTGATGCACATCCTGACGTCGCGGTGGTCTGTGGACGGCGCCGTGAACGTTTTCCGCAGCACTCTGTTTACAACTTACTGTGTGATTTCGAATGGGATACGCCGGTAGGTGAGGCCAAGGCATGTGGTGGCGATGCGCTGATGCGCGCTGACGCTTTCGCCGAAGCGTCCGGGTTTCTACCGGGTCTTATTGCCGGGGAAGAGCCTGAATTGTGCGTACGTCTGCGTGGGAATGGTTGGAAGATCTGGCGTCTGGGCGAGGAAATGACCTTGCACGATGCAACCATGACCCGGTTCGGCCAATGGTGGCAGCGTACCCTGCGCGGTGGTTATGCCTTTGCCGAGGGCGCATTTTTACATGGGGCCGCACCGGAGCAACATTGGTTGCGTGAGTCGCGCCGTGCCTGGTTCTGGGGATTGGGTGTCCCGCTGGCGACTGTTATCGCGAGTTTGGTGTTTGGATGGTTTGGGCTGCTTGTGCTGCTGGTCTATCCATTGCAGGTCGTGCGCCTCGCCCGAGGGGGCGATAGATCCACGCGCGAAAACTGGCTGCGGGCTTTCTTTCTCGTGCTGGGGAAATTTCCCGAGATGCTCGGGCAAGTCAAGTTTCTACTGAACAGATTCGGCGCCGGCAAGACGGCGTTGATCGAATACAAGTGAGACTTATATGAATAATTGGGTGATATTAAAGAGCGTGTTTTTTTTACACGCCGGGTATTCCTTAAGGGCATTGAATAATAAATTTAAAATGTTGGTTCTGGTTGCAAAAAACTGGTCCGATCTAAAGTTGTTTTGCGGGCGGATGTCGAACGCCCTGGGTAAGTCTGGTGTTGAGAAATTAGGCGGGGATTGTGTGGGCGTTGTTCATTGGCCATACATCAGTAAAAGCTGGAGCCCCAAGAATAAACTTAGTGTTTTAGCCTCGCATTACGAAGTGGTTACCAAAAGCTGTCCGCAGCTATTGCTGTTGGGGCGAAGTGACAGTTTGATGCTGAGTGATTTGTCGGAGTTTGCGGCTGGTTGTTCCCTGGTGCTGGATCGTCCCTTCTGGTTTATGCGTGAAGGGGAGTTGGTGCTGAACTTGTTTCAGGGGGACCTGCGCATTGCTTCAATAGCCTTCACCTTGTGTCGCACGGACACAGAGTTATGTATTTTTATCGGCGCCGTTCAAGGGATACATAAAGGCGTCGAGAGTGAACTGTCGTTGAGTATCTACAGGGACCTGACAAAAGACTTTGAAGGCCTTCGGCCAAGAAGCTTTCTGATCGAAGTTATTAAATACATTGCCATCAATATCGGTGTTGAAAAAATTTATGCGGTAGGGGATGGGTATCGCCACCATCGTCATCCGTATTTTGGCGCTCACAAAGCCCTGGAACTGGCGGCAAATTATGATGTGATCTGGTTAGAGCATGGAGCGACTCCCTCAGAGCGCGAAGATTTTTTTGAGATTCCCATGATGCTGTCCAGAAAGCCGCTCGACAGTATTGCTTCAAAAAAACGTGCCATGTACCGCAGGCGCTATGAGCTGCTGGATGACACCTTTAAAAAGATAGACAGCGTGTTGATAGGAAGTTATAGCAGTAGTCGTGTGGCTAGTTGACGTTCCTGATACCTGTACTACTGTGGGATTACTTGCAGTAATAATCCACCGCAACGACAACTAAGTCTGGTTCCTATGCGCATCGCTTATTTCATCAATCAATACCCCAAAGTCAGCCATAGCTTCATTCGTCGCGAGATTTTGGCGTTGGAGCGTCAGGGGTTTGTGGTGCAGCGCATTGCCCTGCGTGGCTGGGATGCCGAATTGGTGGATGCCGAGGACGTGTCCGAACGCGATAAAACCCAGTATGTGCTGCAGGGCGGAGTCAAAGAGCTGTTAGTGCCTGTGCTTCAGGTGTTGCGCGCCCAGCCGCGACGCTTTTTTTCGGCGCTGTGGCTGGCACTACGCATGGGCCGGCGTGCCGATCGCCCCTGGCCGTATCATTTGGTCTATTTGTCCGAGGCGTGCCGCGTGCTGAATTGGTTGCAGGCGTTTGGGGCCGAGCATGTGCATGCGCATTTCGGCACCAACTCAACCGAGGTGGTGATGCTGGCCAATGTGCTCGGTGGGCCGGCGTACAGTTTTACCGTGCACGGGCCGGAAGAGTTCGACAAACCGCAGTTTATTCATTTGGGCGAGAAAGTTCGGCGCGCTGCCTTTGTCGCTGCTATCAGTTCTTATGGGCGCAGCCAGCTGTTTCGCTGGGTGGCTCATGCGCACTGGTCAAGGGTAAAGGTGGTGCACTGTGGGCTGGAGCGGGCGTTTCACGATGTGCCGGCCGTTGCCGTGCCATCCGCGCCGCGGTTGGTTTGTGTAGGTCGTTTGTGTGAGCAGAAGGGTCAACTTTTGCTGCTTGAGGCCGCCCGCATCCTGGCAGCACAAGACGTGGAGTTCGAAATAGTACTGGCCGGCGACGGAGAAATGCGCGCGGATATCGAAACCCTGATTGCACGGTATGGCTTGCAGGCGCGGGTGCGAATTACCGGCTGGATCAGCAGCGATCAGGTGCGGGCAGAGATTCTCGCGGCGCGGGCCTTGGTGTTGCCGAGCTTCGCCGAGGGGTTGCCGGTGGTCATCATGGAAGCCATGGCGTTGCGCCGACCCGTACTGACGAGCTATGTGGCGGGCATTCCCGAGTTAGTGCGACAGGGTGAGAACGGTTGGTTGTTTCCCGCTGGAGCGGTGGATGAGTTGGCGGCGGCACTGGCGGACTGCCTCGCGCAACCTGTCGAGGTGTTGCAGCGGATGGGCGAGGCGGCTTATCAGAGAGTGCTGGAGCGACACGACATCGATATCGAAGCGACCAAGTTGGCTAATTTGTTTAGGGCGCAAGCATGATCACATTACTTAGTTGGCTGTTCAGCTTACTGCTGATACTCATCCTCCTGCCGGTGTTGGTGCTGTTTGTACAGGTGCTGATGGCCTGTCTGCCTGCACGGTCGCGCTCGTCGGTGCAAGGATCGCGACCTCGGGTGGCGGTGTTGATACCGGCACACAATGAATCCTCGATCATCGTTGCGACATTAAACAGCATTCGGCCGCAGTTGCTTTTGGGTGATCGCCTATTGGTGGTGGCGGATAACTGTTCTGACGACACGGCGGCGCTGGCCCGCACGGCGGGCGCCGAGGTGGTGGAGCGCAGCAATGTTCAGCAGCGTGGCAAGGGTTATGCGCTGGACTGTGGGGTGCGTCATTTGGCGAGCGATGCGCCGGACGTCATGATTGTTATCGATGCGGATTGCCAGGTGGCCGAGGGTTCTATTGAGCGTTTGGCAATCTGTTGCATCGACTCAGGGCGGCCAGCGCAAGCCCTTAATTTAATGGTTGCTCCCGCAGGTTCCGGGCTGAAAGTGCGGCTTGCCGAGTTTGCCTGGTGTGTGAAGAATCGGGTACGGCCGCAGGGTTGGACCCGACTTGGTTTGCCCTGTCAGCTAATGGGCACGGGAATGGCTTTCGTCTGGCAGGATCTGACGTTGATCAATTTAGCCAGTGGCCACATCGTTGAAGATTTGAAGATGGGCCTGGATTTATGCCGAAGCGGCAAGCCGCCAGTGTTTTGCCCCGATGCGCGGGTGACCAGTTATTTTCCGCGCAGCGATGAAGGCTTAACTACCCAGCGTACGCGCTGGGAGCATGGTCATTTAGGGGTGATTCTCGGAGATACGCCAAAGTTGCTGGTGGAGTCGATTGGCCAGCGTAACGGGAGTCTGCTGGCGATGACGCTGGATTTGATGGTCCCTCCATTGGCCTTGTTGACGTTGGCCTTGGCGGCGGCATTTGGTCTGTCATGGTTGGTATTTATGCTGTCGGGAGCGTTGGCGCCAGCATTGATCGCTTCTTCTGGGGTGGCAATATTGGGTGTGACGATCTTGCTGGCATGGAGCCAATTTGGTCGCGGGATTATTTCTTTTTCAGCCTTGTTGTATGCGCCGTTCTACGCGCTGAAGAAAATCCCTCTGTATCTCGGATTTTTGCTTAAGCGCCAGGTTGAATGGGTGCGTTCGAAGCGAGATGACAGCTAATGCGTGCTTTATCCTGGCAGCACAGCTGGCAAACGATTACCCGGAAACTCAGGGTGGTCAGCGATGTTAATGACGAGCAAGCCTTGATTGATGCGTTATCCAGACCTGACGTGACGACAGTGCTCGGGTTTGCGAATGCCCATGCCATGAATCTGGTGGCGGCCAATACCGACTACTTTAACGCGCTGCTGGCTGCTGACGTGTTATTACGGGACGGCTCCGGCATGGCCATCCTGTTTCGTCGCCTCGGCCTGGAGCCGGGGCTAAACATGAATGGCACCGATTTCATTCCCAAATTGCTGGCCGCGTTCAAGGGCCGGCGCGTGGCTTTCTGGGGTACTGAAGAGCCCTTTCTAGCCAATGCGGTGCAGCGTAGCGAAGCACTATTTGCGGTCAATGTTGTGTCTGCTCACCACGGTTTCGCGCCGGTGGATGCCTACATAAATCTTGCCCGGCAGTTTCAACCGGAACTGGTTGTGTTGGGGATGGGCATGCCCAAGCAAGAAGCCGTTGCTGCCAGGTTAGCCGTCAGCGGCGTGCCCTGTCTGGTCGTGTGCGGAGGGGCGATCCTGGATTTTCTCGGCGGCAAGGTGACGCGTGCACCGCAATGGGTGCGTCGTCTCGGTTGTGAGTGGGTGTTCAGGTTACTAGGTGAGCCAAAGCGATTATTCAGTCGCTATGTGGTGGGTAATCCGATGTTCTTGTTACGCACGTTGATCTACAGGGATTCCTGACGTTACAAGAATTTGACGCCTGGCCGGCGCCATAAAAAACACGGCTGAAATATCTTGCAAAACCCCGACGTAGCACCTTTACTCAGGTTGGAATTATCGACTTGACGGGTATGTTCGGGGTCGTTTTCATCATTAAGATTGGCGTCAACAAAATGTTGTCAGACGCCGCATATTTTGAAAAAAGTGCTCGGCTGTCGAGCGCTCATTTCGAGTAGTTAGGTTATTGATTTGTAAACTCAAATGGCCATTCCTTGAAGTGTGCTAATAACCAAATGAAAAAATACATAACCGAATTAATACGTAAGCTAATCTCTCCTTCAATGCGATTTGAGCTAAGGAAAGCGCGCGCCTGGTTGCAAGATATAGGGGGGAGGGCATGTTTTTGGCGCTGGGAAATTGCCAGATTCAAACTGCGCGAAGACAGCACTTATGACATTCTCTATGTGGGCAGGAAAACACAGCGGGAATTTGTAAAGGTTCTACTGGGCGCTGAATCTCAAACGGTTAATAGCCAATTGAAGTTGGATAATTCAGAACGGACAGTGTGGGTCAGTGAAATGCCGACCTTGGGTGCATTATACGTGCCTCAATATTTAAGTGCTGTCGTTCCGCTGAGCCGGTCAATTGAGGATATTACGGCCAGGTACAATACCGAGTTGCGTCGAAATCTGCGCAAGAACCGGTTGCGCTATCGTATGAAACAGGCCTTGAACGATGACGAAATTGAAATCGCAGATCGGGAAATGCTGAAGCCCTATGCCAGCGCAAGGCATGGAGCAGCGGCCTCTCAAATTGAATCTCGTGAAGTTCAACGGGTGGCAAAAAGCGCCGGGCGGCTCGATCTAGTACTGCTGGAGGATGAAATTGTTGCATGCCATCTTGGGTGCGTGATTACCCGGGCAGGAAAACGCTACTGGAGCACCGTCCGTTTCGGCTACCCCGATGTTGTATTTTCAGATGCTAAGAAATTACGCGAAATTAACTCGATTACCACGTTCATGGCGCTTGAGTGGGCGATAGAAAATGGTTTTGACTATTATGATATCGGAACTTGCCTGGCACGCCCGGACGATGGACTTCTCGAATGGAAACGACGGCGTGGTGGTGATGTCGATACGCTGGGTAACTACGGCTATTTATTTGTTCGACTGCCTAAGGTGGGCGCGGCGCAATTTCTTTGGGAGACGCCTCTATTTGCTGTCGAAGGCAAAAAGCTGACACTTCATCTTGGGTTGCCGGACGGACCAAGTGATGAGGAAGTCGCGGGTCGATATCGTGAAATGGGTTTTGGTGGGCTGTTCAAAATATATCTTCATTGTTCTAGAAAACCGGAAGAGGCGCTTCTCGACACCTTGCGCGGCCGCTACGCTCATCTGGCATTACCCCCTATTCTGGAAACTATTGTATCCACCTGAATAGGTTGCTTTAAAGAAGTACGGTTTACGTGTTTGGCGATAAACGCTGTTTCGGTATAACCACATTACGATGGGGGGCATATGTCGAAATTTAACGCATTGACGAGTGGCGGCCAATCAAAGTGGAGCCTTGCTGCGTATAAACACATTCTTAAAACGCGACTTATACGGAAGCCGTCGTTAACGCTGCAAAGCCTGGCCGTGAAAACGTGGGAAATTGCTCCAGGCGAAATCTCAATTGCTCCGCCCGCTTTTTTCCTTCCCAATCAACTCGAACGTGTGACGGGATGGGCAGGGGAGCTTTTTTATCCTTACGAGCATCCCCGTCGCACAATGGAAGGAGTGGGCAGTGTTGAACATGGGCCAACACGAGGCTACCTGCTTAAAGATGTCTGGTTAATTGATGGCACTCTTTACAAAGGTAATGCCAAGTCTTCGTTGTCGCCTAGATCTGGATGGTTACCAAAGATTCGCGTAGAAAACGAAATTGATCGCGGTGCGATGTTTTGTACGGCGGGAGGGAATAAATGGTTTGGCTCGTGGTTAATGGATGATTGTATAACCTATCCAATAGCCTGCGAGGAAGGCGTTCCGGTGACCACGGCAGTGTCTGCCAACCTTGTGTCCACCGTTACGACCTGCATACTTCACGCCCCCGGCTATGAGGACTGGCTTGGTATGACGCCGGTTCGTTTGCGCGATGCATTTTTTCGTGAGCTCGTTATCTTTGACGACCTAAGTCAAAATCGACATAAGCACCTGCGTTTTCGGGCGATGGGTGAAAAGTTACTCTCGCACGTAAAAGTTTGCGATCACCCAGGCGTGTTCGTTTTGCGAGGTGGCACGGGAGAATTGCGATTGTTACGCAATGAATTGGAACTTGCCGAGCGTCTGCGTGACCGCAGGGGGTTTCGGATTATCGATCCTGCAACATCCGACGTTCCGACTATCGTGGCGGCCTGTGCCGGTGCAAGAACAGTGGTAGGGATTGAAGGGAGTCATCTAATACACGGCGTTAATGTACTCCAGCCGGGTGGTTCGCTGCTGGTTTTGCAGCCCCCTAATCGCTTCCTCTGTTTTTTCAAATATCTAACGGATCGTGATCACCAAAACTTTGGCTTTGTGGTCGGTACGCAAGAGGGCAATGGCTTCAGGATCGATCCCGATGAGGTTGAGCGGACGCTGGATCTATTTCCGGCATAACAGCTTCTTCAGGTTTCTGGATATCTGAATTCATGCCGGGGCAGGAAGCCACCCCGGTATTTTGGGTAATGTCAGCTTAGTAGGCATGCTTACCGGAGAAGGCAAACACCGTTCGTACAAGGATGACGAAATCGAGCCATAGCGACCAGTTGTTGATGTATTCAATGTCCGAGTCAACACGCCGAATCATCTGATCTATATCCCTCGTTTCACCACGATAGCCACGCACCTGAGCCAGGCCTGTGATGCCCGGTTTAATGTTGTGACGCGCAAAGTAGCCCGAGACGTCGGGCGAGTACTGCACATCGTGTTGAATAGCGTGCGGGCGAGGCCCCACCAGAGACATTTCCCCCATCAAAACGTTGAACAACTGCGGTAGTTCATCGAGGCTGGTTCGCCGAATAAAGGCTCCCACCCTGGTCATGCGCGGGTCATTCTTTTGCGCCTGTTTGACGATGCCGTCTTCCGGCTGATGGACGACCATGCTTCTGAACTTCCAGATCCGAAAAGCTTCTCCACTCCACCCCATGCGCTGCTGACGAAAGAATATGGGGCCGGGGCTATCGAGCTTGATGGCAATGGCGACGGCTACCAGGACTGGCGCTGCAAGAACCAAAATGAGAAAGGCGAGGACTTTGTCCTCAAGGTTCTTCAGAAACAGACGCATCCCCATCAGCGGAGTTTCAGACAAGGTCAGCACGGGAATGCCGGCAATCTCGCGAACACTGTGGTTGATCAGGCGCAACGAGAAAATATCAGGCACCCAGTTAACAGAGATGTGTTTATCGAACAGCCTTAAATAAACATCCTGGATGACCTCTGAGCCACCCAGAGGGGTCACGAAATAGACGGTACGAATGGCATGTTTAACAACTAACTCATCAAGGTCGGAGATATCGCCCAGTATCGACAGACGTTGCGCGCCTTCCAGACTTTCCTTTCCCCGATCATCGTCCGCGCCAATCAACACACAGCCGACTATGCGCTCACCGAGCCAGGGATTATTGCTGATTTTCTTGTGAAGATAGCTGGCCAGTTCGCCCGAGCCAATGATGAGCGAGTTTTCCAATTGAGTCGGGTGGGCCAAAAACTTCTTCTGCATCTCGCGTGTCGCGAGGTGCAAAAGCAACTGAGCAAAATATCCAACAACAAATAACTGCCCAACCAATAAACGTGAGTACTGTTCGCTTTGCTTGGTAAGAAAGGCCATGGCAACGAGAAAGCCAAACGTGGCAGTCCACGCTTTCAAAAGCTTGAAGGCTTTGACGGTAAAAACAACATTGCTGCGGTAAATAGCATAGTGGTCGTACACGACGGCCAACGCCCCCAGCAGCAACAGGAGCAGGATGACATAGGACTGCGTTATGAAGCCGATATGATAATTGATCAAAAACCACGCAACGCCGGTCACCGCAACACAATCGAGACCAGCCTGAATAACGATACTGGTACTGCTTCTTCGCTGGAGAACGGAACGGGTACTGTTGGGCTCAAATATCATATTTAGACCTCATGTCTGCTGCCCCTCGCGCTCGATGATGACGCGATTCAGTTCATGCTGCCCTCGCTTGAGAGCGTTGTCGTCACCGTGATTAGCCACCCACCTTCGAAAATTACAGGCTTTGGGAGCATGTGGCGACGCGTGCTATCACTTTAGCAGTACTGTGAAATCATTCACTGAATCTGCGTAGTCCTGAGTAGTTTAGTAGAACCTCAGGGCCTGAAAAAATGAAGCCCATCGAGATACCGACCGGCCTGCAGCGGGGGCGTCCGCTGTGTCAGCAGCAAGGTCGTGCCTGGTCAGCCTTCGGGATTGTTCGCAGGGAGTCTGATTGCATTGCGCACTGATTCCATCGGGGTAAAACGAAACGGCGCCCATAATGGGCGCCGTCTTCGTTTGGGTCGATCAGACGCGTTCGAACAACACGGCGATGCCTTGGCCGCCGCCGATGCACATGGTAGCCAGGGCATAACGACCCTGAACACGGTGCAGTTCGTGAATCGCCTTGGTGGCGATAATCGCACCGGTCGCGCCGACTGGATGCCCCAGCGAGATCCCCGAACCGTTGGGGTTGACCTTCTCCGGGTCGAAGCCCAGTTCCTGCGCCACGGCGCACGCCTGGGCCGCGAATGCTTCGTTGGACTCGATGACATCCAGGTCGGCAACGGTCAGGCCGGCGCGTTTGAGGACCAGGCGGGTGGCGGGAATCGGTCCCAACCCCATCAGCTCTGGCTCCACACCGGCGTGGGCATAACCGACCAGTCGTGCGATGGGCTTGAGGCCTTGGTCAAGAACCATCTGACCCGTGGCCATGATCAGTGCTCCGGCACCATCATTGAGGCCGGATGCGTTGCCGGCGGTGACGCTGCCGTCTTTTTTGAAGGCCGGTTTCATCTTGCCCAGTTGCTCGGCATTGACCTCGGCGCGGACATGCTCGTCCGTCGCAAACGTCACGGTACCTTTGCGGGAGGCCACTTCGATCGGCACGATCTGGTCGGTAAACCGCCCTTCAGCAATCGCCCGGGCCGCTCGTTGCTGGCTGAGCAGCGCCAACTCATCCTGAGCCTGACGAGTGATGCCATAGCGCTCGGCGATATTTTCCGCAGTAATGCCCATGTGGTAACCGCCAAACGGGTCTTGCAGAGCGCCGAGCACGTAGTCGATGGCTTGCATATCACCCATGCGTGCGCCCCAGCGCGCCTGCGGCAAGATATAGGCCCCGCGGCTCATGGACTCGACGCCACCCGCCAGCGCAGCCCCGGCATCCCCCAACATCAAACTTTGAGCGGCACTGACAATGGCCTGCAAACCAGAACCGCAGAGGCGGTTGACGTTGAAGGCGGGCGTCTCTTTCGGCAGGCCGGCATTCATCGCCACGGCACGAGAGATGTAGGCGTCACGGGCTTCCGTCGGGATCACATGCCCCATCACCACGTGACCGATGTGTTCAGGCGCCAGCCCCGAACGCTCAATGGCGGCGCGGCAAACGTCAGTGGCCAGTTGGATAGGCGGCACATCTTTGAGCGAACCGCCAAAGCTGCCGATAGCCGAGCGGACGGCGCTGATAACAAAAATGTCGGATGGGTTCATGCGGGTTCCCCTGGATTCGATTGCGTTTCAGTATTTTTATTGAGGGCGAGTCTAGAGTCGGCAACGTTATTGGCCTATGCCGAAACTGCTCAAGGGCGCTGGTGTTTTTTGCCATTTCAATTGAAGTAGATATTAGATCCACCTGAACAGGTCGAAAGCGCAAAAGGTAAAAAAACCGGAGCAAGCCCGGACTTACCTGATCGTTCCCACGCGGAGTGTGGGACGATCAGTGGGTGCCGGGACATCATTCATCCAATTGCCGCGCCGGAAAGAACAGCTCGAAGCACGTGATGCCTTCGCTGCTGCTAACACTGTAAGCCCCATTGTGCAGCTGCATGATCGTCGCCACGATCGACAGGCCCAGGCCGTTGGAGTGGGCCGAGCGTTCGCGAGATTCGTCGACGCGGTAGAAACGCTCGAACAGTCTGGGCAAGTGTTCGGCGGGGATGGTCTGGCCGTGGTTGCGCACTTGCAGGCGGATGCCGTCGGCCGCGGGTGTGGCGCGGATGAACAGCTCGGAGTCAGGCGCACCGTATTTGATCGCGTTGGCGCAAAGGTTGGCCAGGGCGCGGCGTAGCAACATCGGTTCGGCCCAGATCACTCCGCTGCCCCGGGCATCGATGCTGATCCCGACATCCGCCGCCAGCCCTTCGAAATAGTCGGCCATGCGTTCCATTTCATCGGCTGCATCCAGTTCCTGCCGTTGGCGCAAAGCACTGGCCGGGTCGGTGCGGGCCAGAAACAGCATGTTGTCGAGCATCCGCGCCAGGCGCTCCAGCTCTTCGACGTTGGAGGCGAGCAGTTGCTGATAGGCCTCAATGCTGCGGTTTTGCTGCAGGGCGACCTGGGTTTCGCCGAGCAGGTTGTTGATCGGCGTGCGCAGTTCATGGGCCATGTCGGTCGACACCTGACCCAGTTGTACGAAGCCCTTGCCGAGACGGTCGAGCATTGCGTTGAACGCTTCGATCATCGGCAGCAGTTCCCGCGGTGCACCCTGGCTGTCGAGGCGCTCGGTGAGGTTGCCGACGCCGATGCCTTGGGCGTGTCGGGCCAGGCGTCGCACAGGCAAGAGCCCGCGATGCACCAGCAGATAGCCGGACAGGGCCAGTAGAATCGCCGCCACGCTGGCGAAGAGGTACACGTTGAGTCGGTAGCGGGCGAGGACCGCGGTGCGCTCGGTCATCAGGCGCCCGGTGACCACTTGCAGGCTGCCCAGATCGCCGGAGTCGATGGTCGCCGCCAGCGCTGCGAAGGGCACGCCGTCCACACTTGGGTAATGCTGCACGTCGGCCAGCGCCAACGGATGGTCCATGGCCACCGGCGCCAGTGACGGCACGGCGAGGTTTCCCGGGTTGACCACCAGCAAGGGTTTTTGTCCGGGGGCGCCGATGGTCAGCAGTGCCTCGCGATTGCCGAGCATGTTCTGGAACAGCGCCGGTTTGGTCTTGATCAGATCCAGCGTGTTGCTGTCGTTGAGGAAGGTGCGCAGTTGATCGATGCGGTTCACCAGGGCGGCGTCGTCGCGACGAATCAGCTCGCGTTCCAGATCCCGGGACAACGCCACACCCAGGAGGGTCAGCGAGACAAAGGCGAGCAAGGCAAACACCAGGGCCAGGCGCAGCGTCAACGAGTGGCGAAGGCGTGAGGTCATGGTTGAGTATCGAAGCGGTAGCCGATACCGCGCACGCTGTGAATCAACTTGAGTTGGAACGGGTCGTCGATTTTTAGCCGCAGGCGCCGCACCGCGACATCCACGACGTTGGTGTCACTGTCGAAATTCATGTCCCAGACTCGCGAAGCGATCATCGAGCGCGACAGAACCTGGCCCTGGTGCGCGGCGAACAGATGCAGCAGGGCGAACTCCTTGTTGGTCAGGGTGATCCGCACGCCGGCACGGGTGATGCGGCGTTTGAGCACGTCGATTTGCAGGTCGGCGACTTGCAACTGTTCTTCTTCCCGGGTGGGACCGCGCCGGGTCAGGGTGCGCAGGCGCGCCACCAGTTCGGCGAAGGAAAACGGTTTGATCAGGTAATCGTCGGCGCCCAGTTCCAGGCCCTTGATGCGGTCGGCGATGTCATCGCGGGCCGTGAGAAACAGCACCGGGGTATCGGCTTCCTTGCGCAAGCGGCGCAGGACTTCCCAGCCATCCATTTTCGGCATCATGACGTCCAGCACAATGACGTCGAAATCGTTCTCCAGCGCCAGGTGCAAGCCATCGGCGCCATCGCGGGCCAGGCTGACGGAGTAGCCGAGTTCCTGCAGGCCGTTGAGCAGGTAATTACCTGCTTTGGGTTCGTCTTCGACTACGAGGATGTTCATGGGGTCTGCCTGGTTCGGTGTCGGCAACATACAGGTCGCGGCGGCGGGCTACAGAGGTCAGCCAGTGGCGCCAGTGTAGCCCGATCCTCCGTGAGTACAGGCGTCTGATCAATTGTCACCAATGCAACCCATGCCCTGGACCTGGTAATCCAGCACGTGCTTGCGACCCTGATGGTCGAGGTAAATCAGCTGCTCGGGGACGATGCCGCATTCTTGCGAGATGATATTGCTGGACAGGTCTTTGGCGATGTCCAGGTGGACGAAGAAACCGGTCTTGTCGTGGATGACAGGTTCGGTGGTCTGGGTAGCGGCAAACGCCGAACCGGTGGCGAGGAGAGCAGCAACACCGAGGATTAACATTTTCATGATGATTCCCTCTATTCAGGGGCAGGTTGGCTGCCGATGGGTTGCCTGGCAGTGAACTCAGGTTAACCAGGCGATCCGCACAGCCGACCCACAGTGGAATGACAATTTTGTAATGAAACGGCGTCGACGTTACGGTTGGCGACCAGCGGCTTCGAGGATCAGGTCAGCGATTTCTTTGGAGTGGGAGACCAAAGACAGGTGACTCGACGGCAGCTCGATGGTGGTCGCGTTCATGCGTTTGGCGAGGAAGCGTTCCAGGTCCGGGTTGATGGTCTGGTCCTGGCTGGAGACCGCGTACCACGACGGCTTGGTGTGCCAGGCGGCGGCGGTGGTGCGGTCGGTGAACAGGGTTTTGGCGATCGGTTGCTGGACTGCAAACAGTTCCATCGCCTTGTCGTGGGGCACGTCGCTGGCGAAGTATTTGAGGAAGGCGTCTTGCTTCAGGCTGATGAAACCATCGTGCTCCTCGGTGCCGGCGCGCACGGGCATGGTCGGGTACTTGGCCGACAGCGCGACGAAGTCCTCGCCGGCGTCCGGTGCCCGGGCTGCGACGTAAACCAGCGAGCTGACGTTTGGATTGATCCCGGCTTCACTGACCACGGTGCCGGCGTAGGAGTGGCCGACCAGTACGGTCGGACCGTCTTGCTGATCGAGCACGCGTTGGGTGGCGGCAACGTCGTCGGCGACCGAGGTCAACGGGTTTTGCACCGCCGTGACGTGCAAGCCAGCGGCCTGCAACCGGGTGATCACGTCCGACCAGCTCGAGCCATCGGCCCAGGAACCGTGCACCAGCACGACGTTGTTGGCCTTGACCTGCGCGATGTTGCTGGCCATGGCGGAACCGGTGCCCAGCATCAACAGGCTGGTGGCGATCAGGCAGAATTTACTCATTGCTTTCATGGTGTCGACCCTTGTCATCAGTGGGAGGTGTGTCACCCGCGGTAGGTGACTGACGACGCCACTGTATGAAGCTAGGGTGCTGGCGACGCTGACAACTCAATGACAAGTTTGTAATGCACGGCGCGCCCGTCTTTATGCGTGCCTGCCGTATGTCGGGAGCGAGGAACGCCACCCATGAAAAAACTTCAAAACGAAGACTGTCTTTGGGAGTTTGAGCATGAGTGATGATCAAAAGAGCGAAGCCCTGGCGGCCTGGTATCAGCTCCTGAAAGTGCCCGAAATCCGGATGGATGCCGAAGAGCAATATGACGCGTTGCTCAAGGCTGCCGATGAGATGGAGCGCACCGGACTCATCAACAGCGCTGAATGGCGCAGGTTGGTTCAAGAGGCGAGCGCTGCTTTTGCCAATGCGACTGAAGGGCTAGGGCGCGGGGCATAGACATCCAGTTTTGTTTTTGCGATTTTTGGTGTCTGAGCGGACGCCATCGCGAGCAGGCTCGCTCCCACATTGGATCTAGCCACAACTAAGATCCTTGTGGGAGCGAGCTTGTCTCCGGGCGGCGATCCGACGATGGCTGTTCGGCCTGTTGGGTGAACCACTGCATGATCAGCGAACAGGCTGGATGAGCGGCGGCGGAAGGTTGCAGGTTCAAGGCGTAAATGCCGCGGGTCTTCAAGGGGTGGCCGAACGGAACGACGAGCACGCCGCGTTCGAGTGATTCGCCTGCCAGGGTCAGGTCAGTCATGGCGACCCCCAGCCCTCGCGCCGCCGCATCGAGCGCCAACTCGTCGAGGTTGAAGGGGATGTGGCGGTAGTCCTCGAGTGACTGGCCGTCATTGGCTTGCAGCCACCGGAACCAGTCATGTTTGTCCGCCGAACGATGCAACAGCGGGAAACGCACGAGGTCGGCCACCGACTCCAACGGTTGGGTCGTGCTACCCAGGCCTGGGGCGCACACCGGCACCAGCGCCTCCTCGAACAACGTCAGGCAGTCAGGATCGCGGGACGGCTCTGGCAGATAGAGGATGTAGGCGTCGCTGTCGATGGCCGGTTCCACCACTTCCGTGGCCACGGTTTCGATCGACAGCGAAACCTGCGGATGACTTCGATAGAACTCGCTCAACTTTGGCAGCAACCATCGAACCGCCAGCGACACATGCATGCGTATGCGGAAGGGGCGTTTTTGCGGCGTCAGCCGATCTTCAAGGGTTTTCAGTTGCGCCAGGATACTTCGGGCGGTCGCAAGCACCTGCTCGCCTTCCGGTGTCAGTCGAACGCTGCGGCTATTCCTCACGAACATCGGCAAGTCGAAGTGGCTCTCCAACTGCTGGATTTTTCGGCTCACTGCGCTTTGGGTCAGGCACAGCTTTTGCGCCGCTTGCGTGAAGCTGCCCGAGCCTGCGACCTCGACCAGCGCCTGCAAGGCCTGGAGAGAAGGAACGTGGTGAATTTTATCCATGCGTTTTTTGAATAGCTCGATGATTTTATAACGTTGGTTGTATCACTACAGGCCTTATAGATTCTAGCTCTAGCCAGCGCCAGCCGGAAATACTCATGCGATGACGTCATGTGCGGTGCTTGCAGAACGACAGGTAATGAGGTGATGCATGACCAATGTATGTGGCTGGATTGCGCAGGCGGGGAGTTCTCCCGCTCGCGATGCTCTCAAAGGCACACAAAAAGCCGATTGGCTGATTGTCGGCGCCGGTATCACCGGGCTGTGCGCCGCTCACACACTCGCTGAAATGCACCCTCAGGCGCGGATCGTGATTGTCGACAGACAACGGGCGGCGCAGGGCGCCTCGGCGCGCAATTCCGGTTTCGTGGTGGGACACGAACATCCTGCCAAAGATGAGTTGATCGGCAACCCCGGGTTCGCCGGTTTTGAAGTCGATACCTCGATTTCCCGTGCCGCCAGTGACGAAGTACGCCAGCGCATTGCGCGTCTCGATATCGAATGTGAATTCAGGGAGTCGGGCTACTACTTCGCCGTCAACGATCCCGGCAAGTTGACCGATGTCGCGGCCAAACTGGCAACGCTACGCGCTGTCGGCGCCTCTGCGCATTTTCTGGAAGGTGAACCGCTGAGCAAACAACTGGGCACCGCGCATTACCAGGCCGCGATCTGGTGCGGTAATGGCAACGCACTGCTGCAACCGGCGAAATACGTGAAGGGCCTGCTGGATACGCTGCCGGCCAACGTGACCCTGTTTGAGAATACCGATATCACCGGCCTGGAGCGTTTGGGCAAAGGGCGTATTCGCGCCAATGGCGCCGAGGGAAGCATCGAGGCCAGGCAAGTCCTGGTGTGCCTGAACGCGTTCATTCCGCGCTCAGGGATAGAGGACAGCGGGACGTTCCCGATGGAACTCAGCGCCAGCCTGACACGGCCGCTCACCGACGCCGAGTTCAAGTCCATCGGCGCGGTTGAGCCTTGGGGCGTGCTGTCCACCCGGCCCTTGGGCGCCACGGTGCGACTGACCCCGGACCGCCGCGTGATGATCCGCAACACGGCGGAATACCGTTCTCGGGATTTATCCGACAGTGAGCTGCTGCATCGGCGCAAACATCATGTGCTCGGCTTGCAACGACGCTTCCCGTTCTTGAGCGAGCAGGACATTCAATACACCTGGACCGGACACTTGAGCGCTTCGCGCACCGGGCAACCCTATTTTTCCAAGGTCGACGAAGGTGTGTTTGCGGTGGCCGGCTGCAACGGTTCGGGCGTCGCACGCGGCACCCTTTGGGGACGCTTGCTCGCCGAACTGGCATCGGGTGACAGCTCGCCCATCCTCGAATCAGTGATGCGCAGAGCCGCGCCGGGCTGGCTGCCGCCGCGCCCCTTGCTCGATATCGGTGCCATGCTTCGAATGCGCGTGGAGGCGGTCAGGGCCAAAACAGAAATCTAGAACACCCGGCGATCAAACAATAAAAACTCATCAAACACTCGGTGATTGAACATGCGCGTCAATAACATTTCCCTGATGGTCGTGCTGACGACGTTGTCGGCAGCCACTTACGCCGACGAAGTCGTCAATATTTCAAACTGGAACGGCTACATCGCCGACGACACCTTGACCACGTTCACCAAGGAAACGGGGATCAAGGCAACGTACGACATTCACGACAGCAACGAAGTGCTCGAATCCAAACTGATGACCGGCAATACCGGCTATGACGTGGTGAGCCCTTCAAACCATTTTCTGTCCCGATTGATCAAAGCCGGGGCGGTGCAGAAACTCGATAAAAGCCAGCTACCCAACTGGAAAAACCTTGACCCGGCGCTGATGAAAAAACTCGAGGTCAATGATCCGGGCAACCAGTACGGTTATCCGTACATGTGGGGTACGGCGGGTATTGGTTACAACGTCGAGAAGATCAAGGCGATTTTTGGCAACACCGATGTCACCCATTCCTGGAAACTGTTTTTTGATGAAGACAACATCAAGAAGCTGAGTCAGTGCGGCGTGGCGATTATCGATAACCCTACGCAGATCCTGCCGATCACCCTGAATTACCTGGGGCTTCCACCGCATAGCCACGAGCCGGCGGATTACAAGAAAGCCGAGCAGGCGCTGCTCAAAATCAGACCTTACGTCCAGTATTTCCACGCCTCCAAGTACATCAGCGACCTGGCGAACGGCAATGTCTGCGCGGTGATCGGTTTTAATGGCGACATCGTGCAGGCGGCCGCCAGCGCCAAGGAAGCCAACAACGGCATCGACATCGCCTATTCGATCCCTGACGAAGGTTCCACGCTGTGGTTCGACATGGTGGTCATGCCCAAGAGTGCGCCGCACGAGAAGAATGGCTACGCCTACATGAACTACCTGCTGACACCTCAAGTCATTGCCAACATCAGCAACAGTATCCATTACGCCAACCCCAACCTTGCGGCGGATCAGTATGTTGTTCCGGCCGTGAAGCAGGACCTGGCGATTTACCCGCCGACACGTGTGTTGGACAAGTTGTTTACCGTCGAGGAACTTCCCGCGGCCATCGCACGGTTGACGACCCGCCTGTGGACCAAGTTGAAAACCAACACATAACTTCGGGCACTCAGGCAATCGGCGATAATTCGCGGAAAGTGTCCAGGTCTTATTCCAAGAGATTCTTTGTTGTATGTCATGGCCCTAACCATGGCCTACGCTTATCCCGAGATGGATATTCATTGATCAGGGTTTGCTCCCTGATCGACGTCCAACGGGTGCCCATAAAAACAAAAAGTCTCGGGAGAAAACGCATGTTCGCTTTGTTTAGTCGATTCAGCCGCTACATGGCAGTAGGAATGACCGCTGCCGCACTCGCGACACCGGCCCTTGCGCTGGACACCGTCAAGTTCATGGCCCCGGGTTCTGTGGGTGGCGGTTATGACCAGACCGCCAGGGTCCTGGGCAAAGCTTTGATCGAGGCCAACACGGCCAAATCCACCACCTTCGAGAACAAGGGCGGAGCAGGGGGGACATTGGGGCTGGCGCAGTTCGCCAACAGCACCAAGGGCGATCCGAATGCGCTGCTGGTTGTCGGTGCGATCATGGTCACTGCCATCGAACAGAACAAGCCACAAATCACCTTGAAGGACGTGACGCCGATTGCTCGGCTGTTTACCGAATACAACGTGATTGCCGTCCGCAAGGAATCCGAGTTCCAAACTCTGGAGGACTTGCTGAAAGTCTTCAAGGACAAGCCGACCAGTATTTCCTGGGGCGGTGGCTCCAAGGGGTCGATCGATCACATCGGTATTGCCGAGTTGGCCGCGAAAATGGGTGTCCCGGTCAACAAGGTGAATTACGTCGCCTTCGCGGGTGGGGGTGAAGTCGTTGCTCAGGCATTGGGCGGGCAGATCAAGGTGATCACCGGTGGCTATGCCGAGCTTGGCCAATACATCAGGAACGGCCAGTTCCGAGTACTTGCCATCGGCGCGCCAGAACGCATTGAAGGCATCGATGCACCGACCCTGAAAGAGAAAGGCTACGACGTGACCATCGGCAATTGGCGTGGTGTTTACGGTGCCGCGAACCTCACGCCCGAGCAGCGCAAAGAAGTGATCGACGCCGTCGTTGCCGCCACCAACAGCAAAGTCTGGAAAGAAAATATCGACACCAACAAATGGTCACCCAACGTCCTGACTGGCGATGAGTTCGGCAAATTCGTCGACGAAGAGCATGTGCGGCTGCGTGCAATGCTGGTCGAGGTCGGGCTGGTTTCGAAATGACCCAGCCTCGCGCAATCGTGCCGGTGCAACTGGCGATTGGCGTCGGAGTGATTGCCATCAGCGCCGTGTTGGCGGTGGGCGCATTCCGGTTTCCTCCCGAGATGGGCTTCGTCATCCTGGGAGCCCACGTCTATCCGTACGCCGTCTCGGTGTTCCTGGGCGTCGTCGGTCTGTTGCTGTGCTATCAGGCCGTCACCGGCGGTTTCCGCGAGCTGGCAGACCACGATGACGAAGCGGCCCAAGCGCTGCCCGGCGGCAAATCCGGCGCAGCCTGGGTGACGGCGGGGCTTGTGGGGGTGGCCGTGCTGATTAACCTCATCGGGTTCGTATTGGCCGCCGGGCTGCTGTTTGCCTGTTCGGCGCGGGGGTTTGGCAGTCGGCGTCCGGTGCGCGATCTTGCCATCGGTATTGCCTTGACCCTGCCGATTTACTGGCTGTTCAACGCCGGGCTAGGGGTTTCCCTGCCGCCCCTTGTCAACGCCTGGATCTGACCCGGGCTGAAGGAGGTAAACAAGGTGGAAACTCTCGCGAACCTGGCCATTGGTTTTTCTGCTGCGCTGACACCGATCAATTTGATGTGGGGCTTTATCGGCTGTTTGCTCGGCACCGCCATTGGGGTTTTGCCGGGTATTGGGCCGGCGCTGACCGTTGCGTTGCTGCTGCCGATCACCGCCAAGGTCGATCCTACGGGCGCCTTGATCATGTTCGCCGGTATCTATTACGGCGCGCAGTTTGGCGGCTCGACCACTTCCATCCTGCTCAATACGCCCGGTGAGTCGTCCTCCATGGTCACGGCGCTGGAAGGTAATCTCATGGCGCGCAACGGCCGGGCAGGACCGGCCCTGGCAACGGCCGCGATAGGGTCATTTGTTGCCGGCACCATCGCGACGGTGTTGCTGACGTTGTTTGCCCCTGTTGTTGCCACACTGGCGCTCAAGTTTGGTCCTGCGGAGTATTTCGCGATTCTGGTGCTGTCCTTCACGACGGTATCTGCGGTCCTCGGCGCTTCAATGCTGCGCGGTTTTGCCTCGCTCGGGATTGGACTGACCATCGGCTTGATCGGCCTGGACTCGACCTCGGGCATTGCCCGCTACACCTTGGCGGTACCGGAGTTGGTGGATGGCATTGAAGTCGTGCTCGTCGCGGTCGGTTTGTTTGCCGTGGGTGAGTCCTTGTACAGCCTGCTTTATCAAAAAGAAGAAGCGTCCGGTCGGCACCGCTTGACCTCGTTGTGGATGACGCGCGCTGACTGGAAGCGTTCGGTCCCCGCCTGGCTACGGGGCACATTGATCGGTTTTCCATTCGGGTCGATTCCGGCCGGTGGCGCTGAAATTCCGACGTTCCTGTCCTATTCGGCGGAACGCAAATTGAGCAAGTACCCGAAAGAGTTTGCGGGCAGCAAGGGCGAGGGGGCGATCGAGGGGGTTGCCGGTCCCGAGGCGGCCAACAACGCGAGCGCGACGGGTTCTTTGGTGCCACTGCTGACGCTCGGCATACCGACGTCCGCCACGGCGGCGATTCTGTTGGCCGCGTTCCAGAACTACAACCTGCAACCGGGGCCGATGCTCTTCCAGACGTCGGGAGAACTGGTCTGGACCCTGGTGGCTTCGCTGTATGTCGGCAACGTGATTCTGCTGGTGCTGAATCTTCCGTTGGTGGGGCTGTGGGTCAAGCTCCTGCAGATTCCCCGGCCGTACCTGAACGCCGGCATTCTGGTGTTTGCCACCATTGGCGTGTACGGCATGCGTCACTCTTCCTTCGATCTTTTGCTGATGTTGGCGATTGGTTGGGGCGGGGTGCTGATGCGTCGTTTCGATTTTCCCGTCGCCCCGGTGATCGTCGGCATGCTGCTGGGGCCGATGGCTGAAAAACAGCTGCGCAACGCCTTGTCCATCAGCGAGGGAGACTGGCTGGTGTTTGTGACGCAACCGATATCGGCCGCGTTCCTCGCGCTGACGCTGCTGGTGCTGGTGGTTCCGCACCTGCTTCACGCTCGCGGCATCAAGTTGCATGAGGACGATTGAGCGGATTGGCCAGCGCAGCCTGCCGGGCTGTGTTTTGTTTTTTGTGTGTATATCCGTTTCTGCGGTCACGGCGGCTATCGGTTTCGCTTTTACAGCGAGTCACTTGGAAGAGCCCCAAGTAACCAAGGGCTCTTGCCCCTGACGTTCGGTGCCTCGCCTAGGCTCGGCATGCCCTCGCTCCGGTCCTGCTCCGTGGGCCCGCCGCCATCGGCCATCCATGGCCGGGGGCGGCTAACCCGGCATCCATGCCGGGTTGCCCACTGCGCAGAACCTCCACTCGGCCTCTCGATGGGGCGGTGCATCAAGATCAAAAGCTGCAGGCGAGCTAACGCTCGGCCTGTTGAGTGGTGAGAAGCGAAAGTTGTTGATCGTTCCCACGCTCCGCGTGGGAATGCCGCCGGGGACGCTCCGCGTTCCGCTGTCGACGCAAGACTTAAGTCCTACGCACTGGTGACGCGGAGCGTCACGGGATGCATTCCCACGCAGAGCGTGGGAACGATCAGTGGGTGCCGGGAGCTGTTGATCTTGTTTTGGCTTTGGATTTTGATCTTGATCTGCTTGCCCCTTTCCCAGAGGCCGAACGCAGGCGTTGCGCAGGGGGCACCGCGGCAAGGATGCCGCGGTAGCCGCCCCCGGCCATGGATGGCCGATGGCGGCGGGCCCCCGGAGCAATGCCGGAGTGAGGGCATGCCGAGCCTAGGCGAGGCACCGAATGGAGGGGCAAGAGCCCTTGGTTACTTGGGGCTTTTCCAAGTGACTCGCTGTAAAAGCGAAACCGTAATCAGCCATCACCGCAGAAACGGATATGTACCCCGATCTTAAGTGAACAGCGTCGCACGGAGTGCTTTGGGTTAAACCAGATTGATCGTAACGTCGATGTTGCCACGGGTCGCCTTCGAGTACGGGCACCGCTGGTGGGCGCCATCCACCACCGCCCGAGCGACAGCAGGGTCCAGACCCGGAAGACTGACATTGAGGCGCGCCTGGAGGAAAAAGGCGTCCTCGGTCTTGCCCAGGTCCACTTCGGCATCGACGGCGACGTCGCTCGGCAGGGTCACCTTCAACGCGACAGCCGCCTTACCCATTGCACCGATGAAACAGGCCGACCAACCTGCCGCCAGCAGCTGTTCGGGATTGGTGCCACTCCCTGACGAGCCAGGCGCGGAAAGTTTGATGTCCAAACGTCCATCGTCGCTTCGTGACTCGCCGTTACGGCCTCCGGTCGTGTGGGTCTTGCCGGTGTAAAGCACGGTATCGATTTCATTGATCATGAGGTGGCTCCTGCTGGGGTGTTGGGCTCTTTAGCCTGGGTTCATCGGAGAACGCCAGGTGTTCGACGCCGCCCACTTTTTCACCTTCATGTACTGCGTATGTGTCCTGATTCAGTGGTTGTGTATCGCTGTGTAAGATCGCCCGCGAAAATACACAGCGATACAAATCTTCGGGCTATCTGATGCGTTACCGATACGTGTTCAGCCGTCATTCGCGAGGGGCCGTTACACCGTTTGTGGGATCACCTTCGTGCAACATCTGCGTCAGGATTTCCCGCTCCTTCACGCCCGGCACGACGCCGCTGGTTTGTGCTTCCAGGACGATGATGTCGTCCTCGTTGGTCATCGTGATAGCCGCCGTGGCGCGGTCCTTTTCATCGATGTCTGTGATCACCCAATGACAGGTGATGGTGTCGCCGGCATACACGGGCTTCTTGAACTGGAACGTCATACCTGAAGCCAGCCAGCCGATCTGCCCACCGATTTCGGTGAACAGGCTGGCCGTCAGCAGGCCATGGGAAACCGGTGCCCTGAAGCCGCGGGCCTCGGCGAAACGTGCATCGAAATGCACGGGATTGTAGTCGCGGGAAATGTTGGCGAAGCGTTGAATGTCTTGCTCACTGAAGCGGCGGGATACCGTGAAGCTGTCGCCTACTTGCAGCCCTTTGGCGGCGCGCTGTCTGAAGCTGATCACTGAATAATCCTTTTGTTGATGAGACGCTCTCAACCGGAAAAACCGATGAGCGTGCTCAATCAATAAGTGGGTTATTACCAGGCGTCAACCCACTCATTCACCACCCACAAACGTACAAGCCAAGCGTCAGGCTGCCTGCGTAGACTCCAACGATTCGTACCGCGTTTCTGGGTTAATTACAGGCAAGTCATGGACATTTTTCTCTACGCCTTCAGCGTGATGTACAGCCCGGGGCCGGTCAATTTCATGGCGCTGAATGCCGGGCTGACAGGTAGATTTCGGCGTTCCCTGGGCTTCTTCGTCGGCGTGGGCTGCGCGTTGCTGGTGCTGTTCATCCTCTTCGGCTACACCGGTGAAGCGATTATTTCCCAGGGGGCGCTGCCTTATATTTCCCTGATCGGCGGTCTCTATACGCTCTATCTCGCCTACCAGGTCTATACCGCAACGACGGTGGTGCCGGGGGAGGGCCGCGAGCCTACAGTAGCGGCGCAGAAGACACTGACGTTCTGGAACGGATTTTTGATTCAGGTGCTGAACCCCAAAGGCATCATGGTGGTGTTGCCGATCACCAGCGTCATGTTGCCGGCGGCGCACATTACCGGTGCCTCCATCGCGATCGTCTCTGCGCTGCTGGCGATCGCCGGCGGCGGGGCGCCGGGTGTCTATTCACTGTTGGGCGCCATCCTCGGTCGGCGAATTACCCGTGAGTCTTACTTCACGGTGTTCAATCGTCTGATGGGCTTGGCGCTGGTGGTCTGTGCTTTCTTCATGTTCCACGCGTTCTACCTGCACGTTCAGGCGACATGAACCGGCTCGAGCTACGTGTCGATTCGTCGTGTTATGGTTTCGAAGGTACCTATCTGCAATCGCACCGGTGCGCCACCATGCAAGATCACCCTTCGCAAAGAGACTGGGTCAGACATGCTCCCCAGACTTCGAAGCTTGAGCGGTTCGAAGCGTTCTTCTGCGCGCACGCCTTCGACCCGCATCGGCACGACACGTACGCAATCGGTCGAACCGTCGCCGGCGTGCACCGTTTCAATTACCGGGGTGAGTCGAAACTGTGTCTGCCCGGTGAAACCATGATCGTGCATCCAGACGAATTACATGATGGTTGCGCAGGCTCCGAGGCGGGTTTCCGTTATCGCGGCGTGTACGTACCGCCATCCCTGGTCCAGCAGACTGTAAAGGGCAAGCCGCTACCGTTTTTCAAGGCGGGCGTCACCGGGGATCCGCGCCTGGCCGCTGCGGCCGATGTGCTGCTCGATACGCTGGGTGACGAACTGGATTCGCTGGCGGAAGACGACGCCCTCTACACCTTCGTGACGACCCTGGCGGAACTCGCGGGCAAGCCTCCCGGCCGGACAGCCCACCACTTCGCCGCTGCGGTGCGAGCCCGCGAGTACATTGACGACAACCTTGATCGGCCGATCACCCTCGACGACCTGGCCGATTGCGCCGGGCGGGATCGCTGGAGCCTGTCGAATGACTTTCGTGTGTTCTTCGGCACCAGTCCGCACCGCTATCTCACGCTGCGGCGCCTGGACCGAGTGAAAGCGCTCACCCAAGCGGGGCTGGCGCTGTCGGATGCGGCGATCGAGGCAGGTTTTTTCGATCAAAGCCACATGTCCAGGCACTTCAAGAAGGCCTTCGGTATTTCGCCTTCGCGCTGGTGTAACCCCGCGTAAACGCTCGACCACTGACCCAATGCGTTGCGCCGCCGAGATTCGTGCGCAATTTCATGGCTGGGCAAGACAGCATTCAGTCTGCGCTTCTGGCCGTACCATCACGCTCGTTTAGGCAGTTTCCAGTTTGGCCGAATGAAATGGCACGTGTAGCCGTTGGGGTAGTGTTCGAGGTAGTCCTGATGTTCCGGCTCTGCCTCCCAGAATGGACCTGCGGGCACGATTTCAGTGACGACCTTGTCGGGCCACAAGCCAGATGCATCAGCGTCGGCTACCGTGTCCTCGGCCACCTGCTTCTGTTCATCGTTGAGATAGAAGAGTGCCGACCGGTAGCTCATACCCACATCGTTGCCCTGACGATTCGTCGTCGTCGGGTCGTGGATCTGGAAGAAAAACTCGAGGATCTGGCGATAGCTGATCTGGTCCGGATCGAACACGATCTCGATCGCTTCCGCATGCGTGCCATGGTTGCGGTAAGTGGCATTGGGCACATCGCCGCCCGAGTATCCCACCCGCGTGGACACTACGCCGGGGTAACGTCTCAGCAAATCCTGCATGCCCCAGAAGCAGCCACCGGCCAGGATCGCAGTTTCAGTTCGCGTCGTCATAGTACGGTCCCTCCCATCAGTGAATTTGGGATCAGGTATCAATGTACCTCATGTGCTTTCACTTTTTGGCCGAAAGCGCTCACTCGGTCCGCGGCCACCGATCCTCGATTGCGTACCACGGCGCTTTCGATGCAACGCACACGTGTTTCTGTTTTTCACTCAGAAACGGTGTATCCAGCGTGCCTATCGCCACTGACACCCAGTCCGAATACTCACCTTTGGAATCAGACCAGAACAGCGAAGAGCCGCAGTCGCCACAGAACTGTCGGACGACGCCTTCAGACGAGTGAAAGGTTTTGAGCGTCTCGACATCCGCAATGATCGTAATCGCCGACCTGGGCGCACTTGCATACGTTGCGAACGCTGCCCCGTGGCTCTTGCGGCATTGGCTGCAATGGCAATGGGTAACCGCTTTCAGCTCAGCGGCCACTCCATATTTCACTGCGCCGCACAGGCAACTTCCTTGGTGAAGTGCATCCATGTTCATCGTTTCTCAGGTGTCGGTCGCGTCACTGTAGCGGTCTGCCGGGTTGAGTGAAACCCAAGTGCCCGGTCTTCCGTCAGGCGGTTTTAATGTATCGTCAGCCCCCAGGATTTGATGCATCCCATGGAGAGAGCATGACGTTAACCGCTGAAACGTTGATTGAGATCGCGATGGCCAATCCGGCAAACGCGGAGATTGCCCGGCGCTTGCCTTCACTCGGCCTGGACCAATGCCTGTTGACGGCGGGCTGCCTTTTTCAGGCGGTCTGGAATCATCAAGCCGGGCTTCCAGTTGCTTGGGGCATCAAGGATTACGACGTTTTCTACTTTGATGAAGACGTGTCGTGGGAGGCCGAAAATGAAGTCATCGTTGCCGCCCGGAAGCTCTTTCACGACCTCGACGAAAACATCGAAATCAAGAACCAGGCACGGGTTCACCTTTGGTACGGTCAGCGATTCGGCAGGGCTTATCCCAAGCTTCAGTCGGCAAAGGATGGCATCGATCGGTATCTGATTGCGGGGACGTGTATCGGTCTGGATGTGGTGACCGGCGAGGTGTATGCGCCTTACGGTTTGAGCGATGTCGAAGAAGGGCTTTTACGGATCAATCCGGTGAATCATCAGCCCGATCTGTTCGATCAGAAGGCCCGGAGTTATCAGGCTCGCTGGCCTTTTCTACGACTGGTCGCAGTTTGAATCGACAGACATTTCCGCCACGGACCATGCACTCCGTGTGATCGACTTCACCTCCGCCTAACGCTCCGATCAAGGCCAGGTCCAGTTCGCAGACCACCGGGTGGGCCGCGGCCAGGCGGTGGAAGACGCAATTATGCGCGACGATTTCCTTGTCGTCGGACGAGCGAAAAAACACTTCTGCTTCGTATCCCGCCTGGTTCATGTGCTGCACGATCCTGGCTTCGTCAACCACCTGAGGTTCGCGGTCCTGGGCCAGTTTTCGGCCCATGCTGCGCATCAGCGAAGCCAGAGCATCGTGGCCGATGATGTCGGCCACTTCCTCGATCAGCACACTGGCCAGCATCTGGTATTGGCGAGGGAACTGCTCCCGCGCATGGTCGGTAAGCTGATACAGCTGCTCTGGCCGCCGGCCCGTCGGACGGGTTTCGCCGCGCAGCACCAAGGCGTCACGCTCCAGTGCCGCCAGATGCTGGCGAACGGCGGTGCGTGTCACCGAAAGATGGTCAGCCAACTCGTCAATGCTCATGCCGCCCGCATGGTGCAGCAGCGCATTGAGCAGGTCCTGCTGTGTACGGCCCAGTCCTTCCAGCATGGTTTGCCCTCGCGCGGAATCAGAATTTGTCCGGGAACTGCTTGACCAGTGCGGCCGTCAGCGCGTCAGCCAGCGACACGATGTGGGTGCGCATCATCTGCCAGGTGCGTGCTTCGCCTGCATAGTCGTGCGCGGCGAGTTCATCGACCTGGGCAACGTGGTGGCCGCCGTGAGCTGACAACATGGCAACCAGCGTGTTTTCAGGCAGGTTGGGGTTGGCTTTGGCCAGAAAGGCCGCAATCGCCTTGGCATTGCTGGTCAAATCCGTGACGGCTGCCTGCTTGCCTTTCGTGTCTTTGGCGACCGTGGCGTCGCTGTAGTGTTTCACCGCGCCCCAGTGACCGGCAAGCAGCTTGAGCAGTTGATCGGCAGCAGGCTGGCCGTAGAGCGGAGCGATGCTGTTGGCGATTTTGGTCGCGTTGTCGACGACCTGGTCAGCGGCGACTTTGGCTTGCTGTTTGTTCGCTGCCTGGTTGGCGACCGCGTAATTTCTGATCCAGAAAATATGCTCGACCCAAAGGTCGCGCAAGGCCAGGCGTGTGGTCAGCGCAGCGCTATCAGCGGAGGCCGGTGCGGCGGGGGGATTCTGACTCCAGACCGGTTGAGCACAGAACGCCAACAGCATTAAAGCCAGGACTTTGATATTCATGACGGCACCCTCTGGTGGTGGGATTGTTCGACAATATCAATTTAAGCATACAAATATGTTTTTATTAGGCCCAAGCCAAACTCGCGGATCAACGGTAGGTAAAAGGGGAGAGTAGGGGACACCGTAGCCTGGTTGACCGATGTCCCCTTCGTTACGCAAGAATCAGAACTTGAACGCTTGTCGACCTACCAGCAACCATTGGCCTTTCTGTTTTTGCCAAATCTGGAAGTTCTCGATTTCGGTCGGAACCACTTCGGTGCCTTTGAGGGCTTGTGCCGAGAAGTGGTGACGGACCAACGCTACGTCACCCGATACGGTGATGGTCTGGTTCTGCATCTCCAGGGTTTTGAAGGCACTTTTGCCGGTTTCGATATCGTCGATGAATGCTTTCTTGTCCTGGATCTTCCCGCTGGAGTGCCCGTAGGTCAGGTTCTCGGCAGTCAGCGCTTTCAGTTCGGCAATGTTCTTGTGCAACATGGCCTGCGTCAGATGATCGACGGCTTGCGCAACATCCTTGTCCGCGGGAGCAGGGGCGGCGGCTACGTAGCCACTGAAGAGGCACAAGAATCCAATCAGCAGTTTCACTTTTTTCATGGGTGTTTCCTTGTTGTTGTGGGTCGTCGGAGCGAGAGTGAAAATATCACTTATCGGTCATCGTACAACCTAGCATGAGACCAAGGAAAAAACGAACTGGCGTTGAGGGCTTGTCTCGAGGTTTAAGGTCGGAACGACGTCCCGAAAAATGAAGGTGAAAACTTTTGGCCAGGAAGCAGAGTTCGTTAGCAAAGACTGCAATTGCTGGGTGTAGTCGGCGCAACTCGCCATTACAATGCAACACGTAGTAACTCATCATTTATAGGGATATTGGCTAGTGGATGACAACAGAAGGCCCATCAAGACGCGCTCTGCGGGCTGGGCAAGACGCATCACCGACATTCTGGTGAAAAGAGACATTTCCCCCAATCAGATATCCGTCGCCAGCATCGCCTTCGCGTTTGCCGGCGTCGTGGCGCTCAATATTGATAGCGGTGTCATTGGATCGATCTGCTGCGCGATCGGCATTCAGTTGCGCCTGCTGTGCAACCTCTTCGATGGGATGGTGGCGATAGAGGGCGGCAAGAAGTCCGATATCGGCAGTCTCTACAACGAATTCCCGGACCGGATTGCCGACAGCCTGCTGATCGTAGGGTTGGGGTATGCCATTGGCCAATCCGACCTCGGATGGTTCGCTGCCCTGGCGGCAGCCCTTACTGCTTATGTCAGGGTGTTCGGCGGCTCGATTGGCCTCAAGCAGACCTTCATCGGCCCTATGGCCAAACAGCATCGAATGGCCGTGATGACCGCAGGACTGCTGCTGAATGCCATCGAAGCAAACGTTTATGGCACTCACTACGTCCTATTGATCGCGCTGGCTGTCATCGCCATTGGCTCAGTCGCCACCTGCGTCACCCGAACGCTGGCGATCGCCAAGCAGCTGAGGGGGGCCGACCATGTGGATCAGTAATGCGCTGATTTCTGTTCTTCGACTGCTGATTGGCGTCACGGCCAGATGGGAGAGCCCGCCAGATCTCACGCGTCAGCGAATCTATTTCGCCAATCACACCAGTCACATGGACACCTTGGCCATCATTGCGGCCCTGCCGCCCGAGGCCAGGTTGAATGTGAAGCCGATCGCCGCTGCCGATTACTGGGGAAAGAACCGGTTTCTGTCGTACATCTCCCAGAAAGGCCTGAACGCGGTGCTGATTGACCGTAAACCGGCGCCTGGTAAAAACGCGCTGGAGCCCATTTTCGATGTGGTGCAGGCGGGTCATTCGATCATCTTCTTTCCGGAAGGCACTCGCTCATCCGAGGCACTGCCCGGAGAATTCAAATCAGGTCTTTTCCGGCTGGCCGAGACCTTCCCCGATGTCGACCTGGTGCCGATCTACCTGGAAAACCTTCATCGCTCCATGCCCAAAGGCAAACACGTCCCTCTGCCGATCATCTGCACGATCCGTATCGGCAATCCGATGGAAAGGATTGCTGGCGAGGATAAACAGGTGTTTCTGGAACGCGCGCGTAACGCCATTGTGGGGCTGTCGAAATGAGTCTTGAAGCAAAGTTTTTGTGGTTCTTTTTTGGATTGGCATGCTTGCTGGCGATTGCTTCGCTCGCCGGTCGACTGCTGGCCCGGCGGGCCAAAACGGAAGGCGCTGTCTCGACCATCGAAAACCTCAATCAGCGCGTGAATGCCTGGTGGGGGATGGTCATCATCTTCTTCGTTTCCTACTTGCTGGGCGGTAATGCAACGGTCGTCCTGTTCGGTTTCATCTCACTGTTCGCGCTCAGGGAGTTCATCACCCTGACACCGACCCGACGAGGTGACCATAACGCGCTGTTTTCGGCGTTCTTCATCCTGATCCCGCTGCAATACACTCTGATCGGTACTCACTGGTATTCGATGTTCACGCTGCTGATTCCGGTGTACTCATTCCTGCTGTTACCGGCGATTGCGGTGCTGAGTCAGGACACTGACGGCTTCCTGGAAAGGACGGCGAAGATCCAGTGGGGCGTGATGATCTGCATTTATTGCATCAGCCATGCGCCCGCACTTTTGCTTTTGGATCTGGAAGGATTCACCGGCCAAAACGCGTTGCTGCTGTTCTATCTGGTGTTCGTCGTTCAGTTGAGTGACGTGTTGCAGTACGTGTTCGGCAAGCTCTTCGGCAAGCACAAGGTAGCGCCGCTGGTGAGTCCGTCAAAAACGGTTGAAGGTCTGGTCGGTGGAGGCCTGTCTGCAACGCTGATTGGCGGCTGCATGTTCTGGATGACCCCTTTCAGTTTCTGGCAGTCACTGATGATGTCGTTCGTCATCGTGGTGATGGGCTTCCTCGGTGGTCTGGTCATGTCGGCGATCAAACGCAGTCTGAGCGCCAAGGACTGGGGAACCATGATCAAAGGTCACGGCGGCATGCTCGACCGGATGGACTCGATTTGCTTCGCCGCGCCGATCTTTTTTCACTTGACGCGCTACTTCTTCTCCGCTGCCTGATTCGGGCGCCCTCAAAACCGAAAAAACATACCGCATGTCGTAAAAGACATGCGCGTATGGGTATTCGCTTCATTAACCACTCGTGCCAGTCGATAACCTTTTCAGCAAGCCAATCCGCAGTTGGCTTTACGCCACTGACAAACGTGCTGAGAGAGGATCCACAGAGTGTCCATAAAATTACGTTTGATTCTGCTGATTGGCACCGGGCTGATTACCGCGTTGATCATGAGTCTGGTCAGTTACCTGGGAAACACCCAGATGGCGGAGGCGGTGAAAGACAACGAGGTCAGTATGGCCGTGCTGCGCAATCACCTCGAAGCCGACATGATGCACGACGCGTTACGCGCCGACGTGCTGTCCGCGATGCTGGTCGGGTTGGGTAAAAGCACCAGCAGCAAAGCCGAGGTGCGCAGTTCCATCGAGGAACATGCGGCGCATTTTCGTGAAATGCTCGGTGAAAACCTCAAGCTGCCGGTCAACGACACCATCAAGGGGGCCCTGAACAAGATCAAGCCCAGCCTCGATACCTACATCAGCGCAGCCGAACGCATCGTCGGGCTGGCGCTGGAAAATCCGGAGGCCGCGCAACAACAACTGGGCGGTTTCAGTAGCGTATTCAGCCAGTTGGAAGATCAGTTGGCCGCACTCAGCGAACTGATCGAAACCAACACCCAACAGACCAGTGCCGGCACTCAGAAAGTCATCAGTAACGCCAATTTCATCCTTGGCGGCGTCCTCATCGCCAGCCTGTTATTGCTGCTGGCCCTGGGGCGTGGAGTGATGCTGAGCATCATGGGGCCGTTGCAGACCGCCAGCCGCATCGCCGACAGCATCGCCCATGGCAACCTGAGTGAACCGATTGTCGAGCCCACTCACAACGACGAAGCGAGCGCCCTGATTCGCAGCCTCGCGACCATGCAGCGCGACCTGCGCGGCATGATCGAAGTCGTGCGCAGCAACGCCCACGGCGTGAGCGGCATGAGTGAGCAATTGAGCAGTGGCTGCCACGAAGTCGCCGGTAGCAGCCAGCAGCAAAGCGTAGCCGCCAGCACTATGGCAGCTGCTGCCAGCGAAATGACCGCGAGTATCGAGGAAATTACCCGGCATGCCGAACGTGCGTTGAACATGGCCAATCAAGCCGAGGCACTGGCCAAGGATGGCGGCCGCGTGATCCATCAGGTGGTCAACGACATGGACGGTATTGCGCGTTCGGCGCAGCAATCCGCCCAGGTGATCCGCACGCTGGACAAGGAGTCCGAAGGGATTTTCAGCATCATCCAGGTGATCAAGGGAATCGCCGACCAAACCAACCTGCTGGCGCTCAACGCCGCGATCGAAGCCGCTCGTGCCGGTGAGCAGGGCCGTGGATTTGCCGTGGTGGCCGACGAAGTGCGCAGCCTGGCCGGACGCACCAGCGCCTCCACCCAGGAAATTGCCACGATGGTCTCACGCATCCAGCAGAGTACCCGCGAGGCGGTGACCAGCATGGAGGCGGGCGTGGCGCAGGTCGACAAAGGCATGGCCGTGACCGCCGATGTCGAGCGCGCCATCCGCGAAATCCTCGACGCCACGTTGAACACCACGCAACTGGTCAACGACATCACCCGCACCATCGGTGAGCAGAGCCTGGCCAGCAACGAAATCGCCCATCAGGTCGAAATGATTGCCGGCATGTCCGAAGGCAACAGCAAAATCATCGGCCGGACTGCTTCGACCACCGATGAGCTGTCCACTTTGGCGGGTAAGCTGTCGCAGTCGGTGGATCGGTTTCGCCTTTGAGGTTTGTGTGCCGAGCCGATGATTTTCGGTGGTTGTAAAGGCCTCTTCGCGAGCAAGCCCGCTCCCACACTTGATCTCTGTCGTACACAAATCTGTACTCACTGGAGATCAAATGTGGGAGCGGCGGTGCGGCGATCCGACTTGCTCGCGAAGGCGTCAGTCCTAACAAAGTCGATTACAGGTACTTATCCGTCACGGCGCCTTCCGAGGCGCTGGACACGGTCTTCGCGTACTTGGCCAACACCCCGCGTTTGTACTTGGATTCCGGGCGCACCCAGCGGGTTTTGCGCTCGGCCAGTTCGGTGTCGGAGACATCGACCGTAATCTGCCGTGTTTCAGCATCGATGGTGATCTTGTCGCCGTCTTCAATCAGCGCGATCGGCCCGCCATCAAAGGCTTCGGGCGTGATATGGCCCACCACAAACCCGTGTGAACCGCCGGAGAAACGGCCGTCGGTGATCAACGCAACGTCCTTGCCCAGCCCCTTGCCCATCACCGCCGAAGTCGGCGAGAGCATTTCGCGCATGCCGGGCCCTCCCTTGGGGCCTTCGTAGCGAATCACGATCACGTCGCCGGCTTTGACTTCGCCGTTGAGGATACCGGCCAGCGCACCTTCCTCGCCGTGATACACGCGCGCCGTGCCTTCAAAGCGCAAACCTTCCTTGCCGGTGATCTTGGCCACGGCGCCGGTGGGTGAGAGGTTGCCGCGCAGCACCACCAGGTGCGAGTCCTTTTTGATCGGTTGGTCGAAGGGCAGGATCACGTCCTGACCCTCGGGGTAATCGGGTACGTTTTCCAGGTTTTCGGCCAGGGTTTTACCGGTGACCGTCAGCGCGTCGCCATGCAGCATGCCGGCGGCGAGCATGCGCTTCATCAGCGGCTGAATGCCGCCGATGGCCACCAGTTCACTCATCATGTATTGACCGCTGGGACGCAGGTCGGCCACCACCGGGGACACCTTGCCCAGCTCGACAAAATCATCCAGCGTCAATTCGACATCCACGGCATGCGCCATGGCCAGAAGATGCAGCACGGCATTGGTCGAGCCGGCGAGGGCGATCACCACCCGAATCGCATTTTCAAAGGCCTTGCGGGTCATGATGTCGCGCGGTTTGATATCTCGTTTCAGCAGCTCCATGACCTGCTGACCGGCGCGGAAACTGTCCGACGCCTTGTCGCTGCCGACGGCCTCCTGAGAGCTGGAACCGGGCAGGCTCATACCCAACGCCTCAATCGCGGAAGCCATGGTGTTGGCTGTGTACATGCCGCCGCAGGAGCCGGGGCCTGGAATCGCCACTTCCTCGATCTGCTTGACCTGAATCTCGCTGATATCCCCCCGCGCGTGCTGACCCACAGCCTCGAACACGGAGATGATATCGGTGTGGCCAGCGCCCGGCCGGATGGTGCCGCCATAGACAAAGATGGAAGGTCGGTTCAGCCGCGCCATGCCGATCAGGCAGCCCGGCATGTTCTTGTCACAACCGCCCACGGTCACCAGACCATCGAAGCCTTCGCAGCCGGCCACGACTTCAATGGAGTCGGCGATCACTTCCCGCGACACCAGCGAATACTTCATGCCTTCGGTGCCGTTGGCGATGCCGTCGGAAATGGTGATCGTGTTGAAAATGACGCCCTTGGCACCGGCGGCATTCGCGCCTTTTTCGGCTTCAATCGCCAGCTTGTCGATGTGCATGTTACAGGGCGTGACCATCGCCCACGTGGAGGCGATGCCGATCTGCGGCTTCTTGAAGTCCTCGTCCGTGAAACCCACGGCACGCAACATGGCGCGGCCGGGCGTGCGTTCCACGCCGTCGACCACTAGGGAGGAATATTTGCGCAGATCAACTTTGTCGCTCATGACATCTCCTCACCGGCTCATCGAGAAAAGCACGATGAGTATAGTGGCCGAGGCGGACTATCAAGTCGGGAACAGACGCGCGGGTTTGCCGTGTCGTGATATTCTTCGCCCTAACTTGCTTTGACCTATTCAGTTTGCGCGTCCTTGAGACGCGCCAACAGAATCACTGTCGCTCAAGTAGCTGAAGCCAATAACGATAAAAAGTCAGTTCAGTAGGGACATATAAACTGAGGTCGATGGAGACACGTCGGCCTTGTGTGCCCACCCTCCAATCCTTATGCGTGCGGAACCCACAGCATGCTGCCTGCATGCCGTGAACCAGGGGCCTCAAGCGTGGGGATGGAAGGGCGGATGGCGTTTTATCATAGGTGCTACACATGTTTAAAAAAATGAACACGGCCCTGCTGGGGCTGGCTTTGTCGATGGGGATCGCGTCCGCGCAAGCGGAAGAGGCAAAGAAAGTCGATGTACTGCTGATTGGCGGCGGCATCATGAGCGCGACCCTCGGTGTCTGGCTCAACGAGCTGGAACCGGGTATGTCGATGGAAATGGTCGAGCGCCTCGACGGCGTCGCCCTGGAAAGCTCCAACGGCTGGAACAACGCCGGTACCGGTCACTCCGCCCTGGCCGAGTTGAACTACACCCCGGAAGACGATAAAGGCAACGTTCAGATCACGAAAGCCGTTGAAATCAACGAAGCCTTCCAGATCTCCCGTCAGTTCTGGGCCTGGCAGGTTCAGCAAGGCGTGCTGAAGAACCCGCGTTCGTTCATCAACTCCACGCCACACATGAGCTTTGTGTGGGGCGATGACAACATCAAGTTCCTGAAAAAGCGCTACGAAGCCCTGCAAGCAAGCCCGCTGTTCGCCGGCATGCAGTACTCCGAAGACCCCGCTGTGATCAAGAAGTGGGTTCCGCTGATGATGGAAGGGCGTGACCCGAACCAGAAAGTCGCGGCCACCTGGAGCCCGATCGGTACCGACATGAACTTCGGCGAGATCACCCGCCAGTTCGTTGCGCACCTGCAAACCACGCCAAAGTTCGACTTGAAACTGTCTAGCGAAGTGCAAGACATCACCAAGAACGCAGACGGCAGCTGGCGCGTCAGCTACAAAAACCTGAAAGACGGCACCAAAACCGAAACCGACGCCAAGTTCGTCTTCATCGGCGCGGGCGGCGGTGCACTGCACCTGCTGCAGAAGTCCGGCATTCCTGAAGCCAAGGAATACGCAGGCTTCCCGGTAGGCGGCTCGTTCCTCGTCACCGAAAACCCGACCATCGCCGAGCAACACCTGGCCAAGGCCTACGGCAAAGCCTCCGTTGGCGCACCGCCGATGTCGGTTCCGCACCTGGACACCCGTGTCCTGGACGGCAAGCGCGTCATCCTGTTTGGCCCATTCGCGACCTTCAGCACCAAGTTCCTGAAAGAAGGCTCGTACCTGGACCTGCTGACCACCACCACCACGCACAACGTGTGGCCAATGACCAAAGTCGGCATCAAGGAATACCCGCTGGTCGAGTACCTTGCTGGCCAACTGATGCTGTCTGACGAAGACCGCCTCAACGCCCTGAAAGAATACTTCCCGAACGCCAAAGCCGAAGACTGGCGCCTGTGGCAAGCCGGCCAACGCGTGCAGATCATCAAGCGTGATGAAGCCGCTGGTGGCGTGCTGAAGTTGGGTACCGAGATTGTTGCCTCGCAAGACGGCACCATTGCAGGTTTGCTGGGCGCTTCGCCGGGTGCATCGACTGCTGCGCCGATCATGCTGACCGTGCTGCAGAAGGTGTTCAAGGACAAGGTTGCTTCGCCAGCCTGGCAGGAAAAGCTGCACCAGATCGTGCCTAGCTATGGCACTCAGTTGAATGGCAGTCCTGAGAAAGTGGCTGAAGAGTGGGCTTACACCGCCAAGGTGTTGCAGTTGACTCCGCCGCCGGCGATTGGTCAGATGGTGGCTCCGGTCGCGGCTCCGGCTGCACCTGCCAAGGCACCGAAGGCTAATGCTGCGACTGATATGGCTCTGTAACTAGAGGCCTAATCAAAAGCCCACTGAACCGGTGACGGTCAGTGGGCTTTTTTGTGTCTGGGATTCCATCTTAAAGATTACGAAATGCTAAGGCTGACGAGTTTTTTGTGGCGAGGGGGCTTGCCCCCGTTGGGCTGCGAAGCAGACCTGAATAGGGCGGATTTACTCCTCGTCGTTAGTTCGCAGCATCAGAGACGGCTAAGCAGTGCCTTCATCCGTCGCGACAAAATGGCTTAAGCTAATCGAAGGCTGGAATGGAACATCTCGACTAAAGGACGCGACATTTATGGAAATCCCCTTTTCTCAAATCAGCGAGCGTTTGAACAATCGCCGATTTTCGGTAGCAGACAACGCCCACGGGCTGTCCGATGCACGCACCGTATTTCACTACCATGTCGAGGAAGATGCTATTTGGGGTACTTACCAGGGCGGCCATATCCGCATGGGTAATCAAGTCGGACGCGTGACAGGCCCCGATACCATTGAGCTTCTTTATCAGTGCTTGACTACGGATGGTGAGATTCTTGCCGGTTGGTCTCGGGGCACGGTAGGTGTTGATCACGCAGGACGCACCACTCTGACCTTCGTATGGGGTTGGTTGTCGGGCGCGACTGGAGGAGGGGAGTCTAGCTATGTCGAGCTTGCCGCGTAGCGGTCAAGCAAAAAAAGTCGGACTCCGCCGCCGGAGATTGGTCAGGTGGCGGCTCCGGCTATTGTTCCAGAAAGGTGAACGATCATTCGTCGTACATCAATTCCAGGCTATTTATCCATTCATTCGGCGCGTCGTACCTTGCGTAATAAATTCCCCTCTCTGCTCCGCTTAAATTTGTAAAAACGGCGAGAAGTAGCTGTCGTTATAGTAACCCTGAGCGCCTTGCATATTTCCTCCCCACCACAAAGGGTTGTACCCCTCAAACGCTATCCAGGGTGGCGGAACGGCCAATTTCTCAAGCTGAATGATGTTCAGGAATTCGACGCTGTTCGTAACCATCCGTATCGTTGTGGCGTTAAATTCTCCGTCGGAGCTGAAATAGATCAGGTGGTTGTTTTCTCGGATATCTGAATAACGTTTTACGGGAAGGTCGTTGAATAGTTTTTCAGTCTTGAACCTGAAATTCGATTCGACGAGTGCCGAAAACTTATGAGTGTCTTCATTGCCGATCAAGAAAGCAGAGTAATAGGCCGAGATACCGATATCGTCCAAAGATACCACTTGCGGATAGTCGCTCAGAGACCGAGGGAGGCGTGATAGAGGCTCAGCAAAAACCGACTTCAATTCGGGTATGGAGTAGCCGGCAACTTGCTCTTCCTGGCCACGTCTTACGAAAGTTTTTATTCGACTGAAAATACTCATTACCTATCCTCGATCCTTGAGATGACCAATCAATTCTGCCCATTTTTGAGCGCTGACAGATAGGCGTGCTGCTTTGCTATCCAAGCATCCGGGTAGGGTTCCGAGTGGTCTGCACCCCATCAGTTGTGTCCAACTTTTGGGGTCAGTCCACTGCGTGGGAACGATCAGTGCGCCTGTCAGCCTTGTGGATCGATGTTATCCAGCGCCCGATTCACCGCCAGTTCGCCCAGCATGATGATCTGCGCAATGCCCAACAGCGAATTGCGACTCGACCCCTCCATGTGATCCGCCAGATCCATGGTCATGACATTGGCTGATGCCAGCGATTCGCAAGCATGGCCCAGCAGGGTTTCGGTATCGAGCTCCGGGTTGACGATGAACATGGTGCCGGGTGTGCGCGGGGTGGCTTTGATGTGGGCAGCCAGTTTGAGGTAGTGATCGAGGGCGTGGTCGGCGGCTTCGTGGAGTTTTTTTGAATCGAGTGGTTCGCACGGGGATGCCGGATCGGTGTCCGGTGGATTGGGCGTTACTTTGAACATAGATGAATCTCCTTGTACTACAAAAAGGAGCCATCACTCTCGCTACCAAACGACGGGTGGTGGCCATACGCAGGTTGGTAGACCGGGTACAAGGGAACCGGCGCGCCCGAAGGCGCCCTGTGCATGACCACCATAGAGCCGAGACAAAAAAACGCCCCAAATGGCGATACATTGCACCTTGTATAACTCGGGCTACCAAACCCCATCGCTGTTATTCAGCGACCGGGAAACGATAGAGCCCAGGCCCAAGGCGCACAAGCCGGCGGATTCTGGCGTAGTCGTAGGCAGCGGCGCAAGGATGTGTAGCCCGAATCAGTATCTGGAGATGTCGATTAAACAACTCAGTTATTGCTGACTTTTCAATCGACAGGAGAGACGGATAAATAGGTATGTCCCCCTTTCGTGGTCACTGCCGACGCCGCGCCAAAACCGGATAAATAGATCTATCCCCTTATCTGGTCGTATCAATCACCGAGACCGTGTGGTTAGGCTGGTTGCAGACATAAACGAGGCTCCCGTCCGGGCTGACGGCGATCTCAGCCGGACCGTTCCCGCCCGGGATGGTCGTCAGGACTCGATTCGTCGCCGTATTAATCGCCGAGACCGTGTCGCTACGATAGTTGCAGACATAAGCTCGGGTACCGTCCGGGCTGAGGGCGATCCCGGCCGGACTGGTCCCGACCGAGATGTTCGTCAGGACTCGATTCGTCGCCGTATTAATCACCGAGGCCGTTGCGCTATTTATGTTGCAGACATAAGCGCGGGTCCCGTCCGGGCTGACGGCAACCCCCCACGGATAGTTCCCGACCGGGATGTTCGTCAGCACTTGATTCGTCGCCGTATCAATCACCGAGACCGTGTGGCTACCATAGTTGTTGACATAAATGCGGGTACCGTCTGGGCTGACGGCGATCCCGTGCGGATAGGTCCCGACCGGGATGGTCGTCAGGACTCGAGCCGTCGCCGTATCAATCACCGAGACCGTGTGGCTACCATAGATGCAGACATAAGCGCGGGTACCGTCCGGGCTGACGGCAACCCCCGTCGGATTATTCCCGACCCGGATGGTCGTCAGGACTTGATTCGTCGCCGTCTTAATCACCGAGACCGTATCGCTACCCTGGTTGCTGACATAAGCGCGGGTACCGTCCGGGCTGACGGCGATCCCGGTCGGACTGGTCCCGACCGAGATGTTCGTCAGGACTCGATTGGTCGCCGTCTCAATCACCGAGACCGAGTGGCTAGCATGGTTGCAGACATAAGCGCGGGTACCGTCCGGGCTGACGGCGATCCCGACCGGAATGTTCCCGACAGGGATGCTACCGACCGGCCCCAACCCCGTAACGGTTACAGTTGCGTTGGCGACCTGAGCACCACTGGTGGCGCTCAGACTGTAAGAGCCGGGGATGAGAGCGCCTTTGACGCGGCTGACGCTGAGCCTGCCGACATCGTCGGTGATGAAGTCGCGCGGGCCGCTGCCGCCGTCGGCGTACATAAAGTTGGCTGGGAGAGTCAGACTGAGCTTGCCCCCGGGGATGGGGGTGTTATTGCTGTTGCTGAGGAGCAACTCAACGTTCTTCAGCCGGCCAGCCGGGGCGATGGTGTAGGGCTCGTTGGTGAAGGTCGGCACGTCATGCTCCGCGCTAACAGTATAGGTGCGCACCGGGAAGGTCACGGCCGTTGCGGAATTGGCCACCCCGTCAAAGTTCACCCTGAAGCTGATGGTCAGCACACTCCCATCCTTGAGCGTCTTCAACCACTCAATCGGTGCCGGCCGGATCAGACCCGGCAGCGCGGTGTGCGGCTCGCCCTTACAGTCCTCGAAAAAGATTGCCACACCATTGGTATCGAACCCGTCATAGCGCAACCAGACACACTGCCCGCTGACTTGCTGCGGCCATTCACCCACCCGCAGCTGATCGCTGGCCTGCATCTTGGTCACGTCCAGTTCCTTGCCAATCGCACCGTCCATTGCCGGTGTCGACAGACTCGGATGGTTATCCGGGATCGTGCCGACTGTAGCTGTCAGGGCCGGCGACGGGAATGACTTGCCGCCGCGAATCAGCACATAAATGAACTCGAGCTTTTTTTTACCCATGTTCGCCGCGATAAAGGCCTTGCTCAGCGCGAAGTTGGCGCGGCTGTTGACGTTGAGCGGCTTGGCCGCGAAGGTCGGCGAGCCAGCACCAGGGGCGCCCTTGACGATGAGCTGCACGGTGTCGCCCGCACGAAAACCCAGCACTTCCACCTGACCGTTGGCACCTTGCAGGTTGACCGGGTCCAGCGGGTCGAGCACCCCGTTGACGGATTTAATCAAGCGCGGTGCTTGCAAGTTCGGCAGCCCCTCGCCAATCACCCGCGCCGTGGCAGTCCGGGATGCGGCGACTGTTACACCGCCTCTGATCAGTTGATAGCTGACCCGCACCACGCTGTTGGCCAGCACCTTGTCGTTAGCCACCTGAAGGATGCAGGGCTTCTTCTGCCCAAACTCGTCGACCTCGACGCTACCGACCACCGGCACTACCACATCCGCTTGCCCGGGCAATGTGGCGATGTAGGTCGCGCTGATGCTGTCGCCCGCCTGGAAACGGTGATCACTGGTGAGGACGATCACCAGCAGCGGATTGCTGCCCAGTTTTTCCAGGTCGATGGTGCTCGGCTCGTCGGTTGGGTCATTCTGGATTTCCCGCAGGATCGGTTCCGGTAATCGAATGCCGGCCAGGTCCACGTCGACGACCTGGGTGGCCGACCACGGCGAGTTAGGGTCGGGGTTGTTACCCACCTGGTCGGTGACGGTGTAGGAGAACTTGAACTGCGCATGGTCCTTGGCGCTTTCCAGGTCCGCGCGAGTGACGGGGAAACATACCGTGACCGGGGTCGCCGAGACCGGCGGAGGGGCTTCGAGCGGGGTGACGTCGTGGTACACCGGAAAGCCGTTGCAGTTCAGCCAAATCCGGTCGAAAGCCCGGCAATAGGGGTAGGACACGCACACCTGGGCACTGACGAAGTTGGGACCGACGCCGTTCCTGATGACGTCGGGCAGGATCAACTCCAGCTCGGAGTGGCCGTCGACACCCGGATCACGGTCCACGTTGCCGGGCCGGATGGCGTTGTACAGCATCTCCAGCGGCGGCCTGGAGGTGCCCATGTTCTGGCTGCCACGAGTCACCGTATAGGTGAGACTGTTGACGAGCTCGGGCTTCAGCAGATTTTTGGGAATGTACAGGAAGACAGAATCATCCGTGGAAACTGTCTGCTTACTGGCGATGTTTAGTTGGCCGTTCAGGTTCAGCGTAACGGTATCGTTCGGTGCCTGCCCCAGGTACGCATCCACCCTCACCTTGGCGCCCATGGGGGGTGAGTCGTAAATATGAATAGGCACGCCACAGTCTCCATCCTCCACTGGCTTGGTGCTGCCGAGTACATCCGGCGCATACAGGACCAGAACGGTGTTATCGGACGAAGTCTCAGCGAGTGTCTCGGTGGATTCGGTGATCATGAAAACGCTCCTTCGTGGAAATACCGGGAGGGTCCGGCAGTTGGAGCTATCACACAGGGATCAGGGGCGGACTGGCTACTGTCAGATCTGACAGTGGCGACGAGTGGTTACCCCGACCTTCATTCGAGGTGTTGAAGCGCACGACCGTTTCTGGGCAGCGACTGATGGTTACCTCGAATTCCGCGAAGTGCCATCCTTTTCCGATGAGGAAACGGGTTCGACGGGTTCAACCGATCGGGTTTGGCGAGGGAAACACCCTGCAGTTTAGAACTGCAGGGTAAGTGGACATTTAGCCTTGACTCGATACTGGCTAAAGGGTGTCCCTGATTAGCTCCCAATCACCGAGACCGTTGCGCTATTTATGTTGGAGACATAAACGCGGGTACCGTCCGGACTGACGGCGATCTCGTGCGGATCTTCCCCGGCCGGGATGTTCGTCAGGACTCGATTCGTCGCCGTATCAATCACCGAGACCGTGTGGCTACGATAGTTGCTGACATAAGCGCGGGTACCGTCCGGGCTGACGGCGATCCCGGTCGGATAGTTCCCGACCGGAATGTTCGTCAGGACTCGACCCGTCGCCGTATCAATCACCGAGACTGTGTGGCTAGTAGAGTTGCAGACATAAGCGCGGGTACCGTCCGGGCTGACGGTGACCCCGCTCGGATGGCTTCCGACCGAGATGTTCCTCAGAACTCGATTCGTCGCCGTATCAATCACCGCGACCGTCTGGCTATACATGTTGCAAACATAAGCGCGGGTACCGTCCGGGCTAACAGCAACCCCCCTCGGATTGTTCCCGACCGGGATGTTCGTCAGGACTTGATTCGTCGCCGTATCAATCACCGAGACCGTCTGGCTACCATAGTTGCTGACATAAGCGCGGGTACCGTCCGGGCTGACGGCGATCCCGGTCGGATGGTTCCCGACCGGGATGTTCGTCAGGACTCGATTCGTCGCCGTATCAATCACCGAGACCGTGAAGCTACCCTCGTTGCAGACATAAGCGCGGGTACCGTCCGGGCTGACGGCAACCTCCGCCGGAGCGCTCCCGACCAGGATGTTCGTCAGGATTCGATTCGTCGCCGTATCAATCACCGAGACTATGTGGCTACCCTGGTTGCAGACATAAGCGCGGGTACCGTCCGGGCTGACAGCGATCCCCCTCGGATCGTTCCCGACCGGGATGCTACCGACCGGCCCCAGTCCCGTAACAGTTACGGTTGCGTTGCCGACCTGAGCACCACTCATAGCGCTCAGACTGTAAGAGTCGGGGATGAGAGCGCCTTTGACGCCGCGGACGCTGAGCCTGCCGACAGCGTCGGTGATGAAGTCGCGCGGGCCGCTGCCGCCATTGGCGTACTCAAAGTTGGGCGGGAGAATCAGACTGACCTCGCCCTCGGGAACGGGGGTGTTACTGCTGGTGCTGAGAAGCAACTCAACGTTGAACCGGCCAGCCGGGGCGATGGTGTAGGGCGCGTTGGTGAAGGTCAGCACGTCATACTCCGCGCTAACAGTATAGGTGCGCAGCGGGAAGGCCACCGCCGTCGCCGCATTGGCCACCCCGTCAAAGTTCACCCTGAAGCTGATGGTCAGCACACTCCCATCCTTGAGCGTCTTCAACCAGTCAATCGGTGCGGGCCGGATCAGACCCGGCAGCGTGGTGTGCGGCTCACCTTTGCGGTCCACGTAAGTCACCGCTGTGCCGTTGGCATCGGTCCCTTCATAGAACACCCAGACACACTGCCCGCTGACTTGCTGCGGCCATTCACCCACCCGCAGCTGATCGCTGGCCTGCATCTTGGTCACGTCCAGTTCCTTGCCAATCGCACCGTCCATTGCTGGCGTCGACAGACTCGGATGGTTATCCGGGATCGTGCCGACGGACGCTGTCAAGACCGGTGACGGGAATGACCTGCCGCCGCGAATCAGCACATAACTGAACTCGAGCTTTTTTTTACCCATGTTCGCCGCGATAAAGGCGTTGCTCAGCGCAAAGTTGGCGCGGCTGTTGACGTTGAGCGGCTTGGCCGCGAAGGTCGGCGAGCCAGCACCAGGGGCGCCCTTGACGATGAGCTGCACGGTGTCGCCCGCACGAAAACCCAGCACTTCCACTTGACCGTTGGCACCTTGCAGGTTGGCCGGGTCCAGCGGGTTGAGCACCCCGTTGTCGGATTTAATCAAGCGCGGTGCTTGCAAGTTCGGCAACCCCTCGCCAATCACCCGCGCCGTGGCGGGCTTCGAGGTACCGATAACCTTGCCATCTCTGACCTGCTCATAAATCGCCTGCACCTGACTGTCCGGCAGAACCTTGGCCGCTGGCACCTTCCCTTGGCGAAATACCGGCGGTCGAACCTCAGTGAGTTCCTCAGTGTCTGTCACCACGGGCCCCGTGGGTGGCGTGCAGGTATAGCTGATCCGGAGGATGTCGCCGGCCACCCAGGGTGGGAAAAGTAAGTGGACCTGCACGTACAGAGATTCTTTCAACTTGCCCAGGTCAATGGTGTCCGGGTCATCTGTGGGGTCGTCTAGATCCTCACTCAGGCCCGGTGCCTTCAACGTGGCCCGCTCCAGGTCAACATCCGCCTTGATGATTCGCGACCAGCGCCGTTTATGCGTCGGGTTGTTCAGTTGGTCGACCACGGTGTAGGAGATCGGAAATTGCGGATGGCTGCTGGCCTGCTCGAACATGGCCCGGGTGATGGTGATCACGTACGGTTTGCCTTCCTCACCGGGTGGCAGCGTGAAGGTGAATCGCTCGCGGTTAAGCTCCAGGGTGATCTTGTCGTAGGCTTTCATGAACGGGTAGAACATCGTGACAGGGACGCCTTTGTCCACTTCGTCCTTGCCGATGAGCGGCGGGTCGCCCAGCTCGGCTGGCAGGCTGATGTCCAGACCCGGGTGATCGCCAGTGCCGGGGACGTCGTTGCCGCCCGGCAGTTCCCGGCTGTACAGGATCAACAACGGCTCTGATTCACGCTCGTTCTCACTGGCGCGATGGATCTTGTAGGTCAGGGTATTGATGCGGCCATCACGTAGCAGTGATTCGAAAAGATCGAAAAAAGCCACCTTGTCCCAGTCGCTGGACGGGATGGGCTTGCTCTCAAGCATGACGCCATCCAACCAAAGCGACATGGCGTCATAGCCCTTGCCATCGTGCGCCGGGGGATCAATTCTGACCTTCACCGCTGCCGCCAGGGTACCGTCCCGCGTGGCAGTCTGAGTAAAGATGGACTGTGGAAGGCCAATCAAGGCAGTGCCCGGCGCTGAGGGTGGATCACTGATAACGGGCGTGGTCGCGCCTGGAATTTGTGGGGGATAAATCACCAGAATTCCAGGGGTCGATTGAATAGCGGTCATGGGGAGACTTCCTTGCTGAGAAGGCCCAATGGAAGTGGCCTTGATCGGGCTATCAAACACCCGAAGAAAGCGCGTTGGCTACTGTCAGAAATAACAGGTAGGAGGGTTTATCAGACGAACGGTCGGGGCTGCGGGTGGGTTCAGATCGTGATCATTCCCGAAAAAATTGCCTCTACCGGTCCGATGAGAAAGACAGGTCCCACGCCATCCCATTGAACCGTCACAGTTCCGCCATCACATTCAACCTCAACGGAATGGTCTAACAAGCCACGACGAATTCCGTTAACAGCGGCGCCACAAGAGCAGGAACCTGAACCGAGTGGAATACCACCCCAGCGCTCCCAAATGCGCAACCGAATGTGCTTACGGTTAATGATCTGGACGAAATGCACGTTCGTCCTGAGGGGGAACAGGGGATTGGTTTCTATTGTCGGTCCGATTGTCGCTATATCTATGGCTGTTAGATCATCCACAAAATAGGTGCAGTGCGGATTTCCCATGCTGCACGCTGTTGGGCCACCAGCAAGTGGCAAAACAGCAGTGTCCAGTTCCAGAGCAAGGGGAATATCCGACCAGCCGAAAAGCGGCTCTCCCATGCTGACGGAAATTGCGCCGGTCGACGTTCGTTCGCAAGTGAGTACGCCACGGTTGGTTCGGAGCGCTATCGAAGTGGTATTTGATTCGCGCATCAGCCTATCTGCGGCACCCCGCGTTGCGCTGCCACAAACATCCAGCGTGGAGCCATCTGCATTCCAGAACATCAAACGCGCATCGGCATCATCGCAATCGAGCACCACCGCGAGTTGATTGAATCCGACGCCTCGGTGCCGATCACCCATTCGCCGAGCCAGGGTACTTGTCATTGGATTGGCCGCATTTCGCGAGTCCACAATAACGAAGTCATCGCCATTGGCGTGCATCTTATGAAAACTCAGCGGCATAAATAGATCCTGGCGGAATTGACGTTTGAAGGCGATCTAGCCCCAGTTCGGTGTTCTGATCCGTATTTTCCTGCGCTATCTGCATCTGTAATGCACACAGCCGCCGGCTCACAATATCGGCACGCTCCGCAGTCGCGGAAACCGCTGCACCGCAAACTCATAATGTAGGAGGCCCAATGGGCAAGATGGCGATTTTCCTGGGTGGATTTCTGGTGTTGACCATTTTGATTGGTGCCCTGGCCACGATCTCTCCCACTTAGTCCTTCAAGCGTTCAAACATCTTCCCGCCAGCGCCGCGCCTGAACGACCAACGCCGGCGCAAAATGCAGAACGACCATCCGCACCAGGTGATGGGTCAGGATGAACACCACGTTCAGCCCGCCACTGAAGGCGACGAGGGTGATGGTTTCGATGGCGCCAGGCATGTACGCCAACCACAACGACAAGGGATCGCTGCCCAGAACCCGCGCGGCCACTGCGGCAAACGCTGCTGCGATCAGCAGCATCAGGCCGACGGCCATCAGCCCGGCCCGTCCGTGGCGGACAAGTTCTGCGAGGCTGATGTCTTTGAATTTCGAGCCAATCAGCACACCGAGGAGGACCACGGCGGTGTCGACACTCCATGACGGCAGGTGGAAGGCCTGGAGATAGCCGAGCTTGAGGTAGACGCCGGTGACGACGATTGCGGTGAGCATGAACGGTGCCGGAACGCCGACGCGCAACAGCAAGCGGCCGAGCAACAGGCACAAGGCGATCAGCGACAGCAGGGTCAGCGCGGTACTCATGAGCAGCGGGCTGCTTTCGGCAAGCGCCACGTCGGTCTGTCCGGGAATGCAGAAGCTGACCAGCACGGTGATCGACAGCAGTCGCACCAGGTGCACGACGATCACTTTGCCGGACGCGCGCTCGGACTCGAGCAAATCGAACACGGCGGCGAGTGCGCCCGGATACACGGCTAACAGGGAGTCCTTCGGGTTCCATCCCGAGACCTTGAACAGCCACACACCGGCCACGGCGCTCTGGACCGTCAGGCCCAGCAGCATGAAGCCCAGGCTCGGCAACATGGCGGCCGCCGTTTGGCTGTTCCACGAGGTGAACATCAGGCCGGTCGCGATCCCCAATACGATTTGCACGTAGACAAGGCTGAAGGGCAGCGCAGGAGAAAAACGCAAGTTGCTGGCGATCAACGCGGTGGCGAGTATCGAACCCAGCAACAGGCCATGGGGGACACCGGCGTACTGCAACGCGGTGCCGACGCCGGTGGCGATCAGCAAACACAATAGGGTTTTCATGGTTGGATGAGTCTTCCTTGATTCTTTTATGAACCCAACACTTGCATCCGGGCCACGCACGTTTTCCCATCTAACGGCGTGAAGCGTCAAGTGACAAAAAGCACAACGCCTCCACAGTGGGAGGCGTTGCAGTTTCAGCGATAACGCTCGTGTTACTTAACGTCGAAGCGATCCAGGTCCATCACTTTGGCCCAGGCGGCTACGAAGTCTTTGACGAACTTCTCCTGCGCATCAGCGGTTGCATAGACTTCCGCCAACGCACGCAGCTGCGCATTTGAGCCGAAGACCAGATCGACACGGGTGCCGGTCCACTTCACTTCGCCGGTTTTGCGATCGCGCCCTTCAAACTCCTCATTAGCCTCCGACAGAGGTTTCCATTCCACGCCCATATCCAGCAGGTTTTTGAAGAAGTCGTTGGTCAACGCTTCCGGCTGCTTGGTGAATACACCGTGCTTGGTTTGTCCGACGTTGGTGTTCAGCACACGCATGCCGCCAATGAGCGCGGTCATTTCCGGCGCGGTGAGTGTCAGCAGTTGCGCCTTGTCGATCAACAGCTGCTCGGCCGGGACGCGGTACCTGCCTTTGAGGTAGTTACGGAAGCCATCGGCGATGGGTTCGAGGAAGCCGAAAGACTCCACGTCTGTCTGCTCTTGCGAGGCGTCCATCCGTCCTGGTGTGAAAGGCACCGTCACGGTTTGACCGGCATTTTTCGCCGCCTGTTCGACGCCGGCGTTACCGGCCAGCACGATCAGGTCCGCCAGCGAGATCTTCTTGCCGCTGTTGTTGAACTCGCTTTGGATACCCTCGAGTTTCGCCAGCACGTTCGCCAGTTGCTCAGGCTGGTTGGCCTGCCAGAACTTCTGCGGGGCCAGACGCAAACGCCCACCGTTGGCGCCGCCGCGTTTGTCGGAGCCACGGAAGGTCGAAGCCGCCGCCCAAGCCGTTGATACAAGCTGCGAGACGGTCAGGCCCGAGGCCAGGAGTTTGCTCTTGAGTGCGGCGACGTCACTGTCGTTGACCAGGGCATGGTCAACCGCAGGAATCGGGTCTTGCCACAGCAGCTCTTCGCTCGGCATTTCCGGGCCGAGGTAGCGGGAGAGGGGACCCATGTCGCGGTGGATCAGCTTGAACCAGGCGCGGGCGAACGCGTCGGCCAACTGGTCTGGATTGGCCAGGAAGCGCCGCGAAATCGGTTCATAGATCGGGTCGAATCGCAGCGACAGGTCGGTGGTGAGCATGGTCGGATTACGACGTTTGGACGGGTCGTGAGCATCCGGAATGATGCCGGCACCGGCGTTGTTTTTCGGTATCCACTGGTTCGCACCGGCCGGGCTTTTGCTCAGTTCCCACTCGAAGCCGAACAGGTTTTCCAGGTAGTTGTTGCTCCACTTCGTGGGTGTGGTGGTCCAGGTCACTTCCAGGCCGCTGGTGATGGTGTCCGCGCCCTTGCCGGTGCCGAAGCTGTTCTTCCAGCCAAAGCCCTGTGCTTCGAGGCCAGCGGCTTCGGGCTCGGCGCCGACATTGTCGGCAGGTCCGGCGCCGTGGGTCTTGCCGAAGGCGTGGCCGCCGGCGATCAGTGCCACGGTTTCTTCGTCATTCATCGCCATACGCGCGAAGGTTTCGCGGATGTCTATCCCGGCTGCGACCGGGTCGGGGTTGCCTTCCGGGCCTTCCGGGTTGACGTAGATCAGGCCCATTTGCACGGCGGCGAGCGGGTTCTCCAGGAAGCGCCCTTGCTCGGTGCGGCTCTCCTCATTTTCCCCCGGCTCAGCAACGAGTGGGCCTTCGCCAGGCTCTTGCATGGGCTCGTTTTTTTTGCCGTAGCGGGTGTCGCCGCCCAGCCACTTGTTTTCCGAGCCCCAGTAGACGTCTTCATCCGGTTCCCAAACGTCCGGACGACCGCCGGAAAAGCCGAAGGTCTTGAAGCCCATGGACTCCAGCGCGACGTTGCCGGTGAGGACGATCAGATCGGCCCAGGAAATTTTACGGCCGTACTTTTGCTTGATCGGCCAGAGCAGCCGGCGCGCCTTGTCGAGGCTGACGTTGTCTGGCCAACTGTTGAGCGGCGCGAAGCGTTGCTGACCGGAACCGGCGCCACCACGACCGTCACCGGTGCGGTACGTACCGGCGGCGTGCCAGGCCATGCGAATGAAGAGTGGCCCGTAGTGACCGAAGTCCGCCGGCCACCAGTCCTGGGAATCGGTCATCAACGCAGTCAGGTCTCTTTTGACCGCTTCAAAGTCCAGGCTTTTGAATGCTTCGGCGTAGTTGAAGTCCTCGTCCATGGGGTCGGACAGGGACGAGTGCTGATGGAGGATCTTCAGATTCAGTTGGTTCGGCCACCAGTCGCGGTTTGTCGTGCCACCGCCAGCGGCGCTAATGAACGGGCATTTCGATTCGTTTGCCATGTGTGAGCTACCTTTGGTCGTATTCATCCGGCTATCCGGCCCAACGCGGGCGTTAAACAGCAACGGGCGAAACCAATGACACAGGCTGCAGGGCCAGCAGTTTGATCAACTGATTGTTTTGATCACAGGGGAATTCTGAACAGCGGCAATCGAGTTGCCTGCACGGTGGCCCACGGCAGGTTTAGTCAGGCTTCTGACCCATTCCTATCTCCTTATCAGCTCTTGACCGGCCGGCTTATGGTGCCGGCGCTCGAGTAAGGTTAGACCCCAGTTGGGAAGTCAGCTAATAGGGGGAGTATTGGGTCGTGATAGGCAGAGTCTTTTACGGGCTTCAGGGGCTATGTCGAGCCCGCAGAGCCGACTGACGCGGCGGCTTTTCGAGCGTTGTTCGAAGAGACGGGCGTCAGGGGCGAGGCGATAACGGGATCAGAAGTAGTACCCGATATTGACGTTGGTCCGGTAATACCACTGATTGCTGCCAACCGAATGGGTATTGGTAAAGCCCGTACCGTTTTCCGCACCGCCATAGGGGTTGGCGTTTTTTGCCCAGGTCAGGTCGACCCACGCCATGATCGGCATGGCCAGGAACTGCGCGCCGACGGTGTACATCTGCGAGTCGTCCCAACCGCTCTTGTCTTTCATCATGCGACTGTAGTCGTTGTACAGTTTGATCTTCTTCAACTGACCCAGTTTCGGCGTAGGAATGTCATAGCCGACGTTCAGCGAAGCAATGGTGGCCTTGGAGGCGATCAGGTACGCGGGCGTCAGGCCGTTGCCGCCCATCAGCACCGAGTCGTTGCTGACACCGGCAGGGTTTTTGGGGTCGTACTCGTAGCGAATGCCTTGGGTGGAGACGGTCCACGCGCCGGCGTTGATGATGGCGTGGATACCGCCGGCCCAGTAATCGCCGTCGTCTTTGGTGGTGGCGTTGTACAACTGGGCGGCGGCCACCGACGCGCCGATCTCGGTTTTCCAGCCGTCATTGATAAAGGTCCGCGTGACCCGGGCGTTGATCTGGTTGTGTTTCTCGTTGTCTTGGCGCGACTGAGTGAAGGGGATGGCATTGTCCTTGAGGTCGGCAAAACGCCCGACTTCCGGCGAGTAGCGAATGTCGGAAGGCAACATGCGCGGGAAGTACCCGAGTTGCAGATCCCAGTCCTGATCCTTATAGCTGTACTTCAAGCCCGTGCCGGCGCTGACGCCATAGCCCATGAAGAAGGGCAGGTGATAGCTCCAGCCAAATTGCGGATAGGGTTCCAGGCCAAACGGTTTGAGCGGCGCGCCCAGTTGCAGGTTTGAGTTGCTGTTCAGGCGGTAGCCGACGAAGCCGCGATCGATGGAGCGCTTGCCGTCATCCTGAAACCAGTAGCCGACATCGCTATAAAGATTTTTGTAAGTCGCCTGTACGTCGATGCGGAAGGTGTCGAAGAGAAAACGCCCGTTGTTTTCGGTGGTGTCCCAATGCTCGTCGCGGTAGTTGGTTCGCAGGGCACCACCGATGTCCAGGCTGCTTTCGCCATCGTCGCTGCGCCAGGCGATATGCGGAAATGGCTTTTTACCGGTAGTCGATGTCATGGGCGCAGCGGGACCGGGTTCACCGGCGAAGCTCACGCAACTGCTCATCATCAGTCCCATACATATAACGTAATGCTTCATGTTGACTCCGCTGCTCAATTGAACGCTACAAAGTGACCGGCAACACTGTTCCGTTCGCCTTGAAAGTGGCGATGGGCGGATAACGTCGGGTGTTGCTTTGATTAAGTGCGTTTCTGTTTTTATTGTTTCATGGGTAATACGGCGTATGGCCTATGAACTCAGGGTTACCTGAGCAGAAACTATGCCAACTTCCGAAAGCTGTCAGGTGCTTAAAAATTCAATAAAAACAATTGTTTATATGGGAAACATATTTGTTTGTATTGCCCATGAAACGGGCGCGTCGAGGGGTAACGAAACTGCACGTTCACTGTGCGTTTTTTATGTCACGCGCATAAAAAAGGCCGACATACCTGTCGGCCTGTTTAACCCTGGAAACTTGATACTCGCGTTATAGATCCAGTACCAAGCGCCGACTCTTGCAACCCGACACACATACCATCATGGATTTATTCGCGGCACGTTCGGCTTTGGTCAGCACGCCGTCCCGGTGGTCGACATCACCTTCCAGCACGCGTGTTTCGCACGACCCGCAGACCCCTTCACGACAGCTGTATTCGATGTCGCAACCCGCCTCAAGCAGCACGTCGAGCAAACTCAAACCGGGCTCGATCGACAGCGTCTTGCCGGTTTTTTTCAGCTCGACGCTGTAGCTGCTCTGCGCGTCTTCAGACGGCGGCAGTTCGGCCGCCGCGAAGCGCTCGATATGCGCATGAGGGTAACCGAGGCCTTCGCAGGTGCTTTCGAAAGCATCGAGCATCGGCGTCGGACCGCAGCAATAGAAGTGCGTATCGCTGGGCTGATCGGCCAGGTAGGCGCTCAGGTCTGGCGGCATGCCTTTTTCATCGTTGAAGTGATAGACGACTTTGGCACTCAAGCCGCTGAGTTCCTCAACCAGCGCGGCTTCCTGTCGCGAGCGGGCGCAGTAGATCAGCTCGGCGGATTTTCCCAGTGCCAGCAGTTGGCGGAACATGCAGTAAATCGGTGTGATGCCGATACCGCCGGCCACCAGCACGCTGTGTCTGGCACTCAGGTCGAGCTGGAAATTATTGCGCGGCGACGAGATCGGCAGTTGCATGCCGACCCGCAGTTGCGCGTGCACAAATTCCGAGCCGCCGCGGCTGTTGCGATCACGCAGGATGCCGATCACGTAACGGCCTTGATCGCTTGGCGAGTTGAGCAATGAATAACTGCGCACCAGACCGTTGGGTAAATGCAGATCGATGTGCGAGCCGGCTTCAAACGGGGCGAACACCGTGTCGCCAAACGGCCGCAACTCGACGCTGATGATGCCTTCGGCTTCATAGCGCAGCGTGTGCACGCGAGCGGTGAGGGGGGAGGAATGGGACATCGGTCACCTCTTTTCGACAGTACGCAAATCGAGATCGAGACGCGCGCCGGCCTCGATCTCCACCCGCAGTTCGGGAAACACCAGCGCGCTCACTTCAACCAGCGTGGAGGTAGGAAAAACCGCCTGACCTTCGAAGAAGTCACGCCGTGCGCGACCCACTTCGTCCTTGTCGGCGATGTCGGTGACATACACCGTCAGCCGGTAAATGTTGCCGACATGCCCACCCGCCGCTTCAACCAGCGCCCGGACTTTGTGCAACACGACAAGCGTCTGGGCGTAGGTATCGAGCGGCGCGTCAGCCACAACGGCCAGGCGTGTAGCGGGATGGCCGGTCATGCCGGACATCACCACTTCATTGCCGATCAGCAAGGCATTCGACCAGGTGGCGCTGGCCGGCTCGATCAACGAGCCGGCCTGAACACGATGCACGGCTGCGTTCATGGCAACTGCTTCGCGTCGATCAGCTCCAGTTGGGCCTTGGCCGCGTTTTTCAGGTAGCGACGCAGACGCACCACACCCAGGTCATGCTGATAGAGGTTTTCCCGCTGGTTGGCGTCCGGCTCCATGAATTCGAGCAGCACCCGGTCCTGTTCCAGCACCGCCCAGTGGCGTGCTTCCAGGCGATTTTTGTAGAGGAAACGCCAGGTGTCGCGCTGCCAGCCGGTCAGCGGACGGCAACGCCAGTGGAACACCGCCGACAAGGAACGGCTGCTCGGTGTGTAGCTGCCGATGATGGTGAAGTTGCCGCCCGGGCCACCGGTTTTCGGATAGGGAATTTCCAGGCGCAGCCAGTGGCAGCCGTTGTCCATGAACTCGGTCCAGTCGAAATTCACCCCACGCTGGCCTTCTTTCTCGAAGAAGAAACCGTTGTCGGTGTCGCGGGTGACGAACTTGGCGGTGGCTTCGCCTTCGCTCATGGAGTGCGACATCTTGTGCAGGTAGGTGCCGTGCATCGGGTCCATGACGTTGTCGATGACGTAGCGGTAATCGCCTTTCCACTCGGTGTAGCAGAGGAAGCTGCTCCATTCGGGGGAGGTCAGTTGCTCTGGCAGGACCAGCTCCGGCGGGGTGTCCACGTGCGGATCTGCAGCGTTGTACAGAAAGATCGCGCCAGCGGCTTCACGGGTGTGGAACATGCGTGTCGGGCGGCTGCCTTCGAGCTTGCAACCGGGGCTGCCGGGGACTTTGGTGACCGTGCCGTCACAGCGCACTTCGACGCCGTGATAAGGGCATTGCAGACGGTCACCCAGCACCGGCCCCTGGGACAGCGGCGCGCCGCGATGAGGGCAGTGATCTTCCAGGGCGTGGACGCTGCCGTCATTGTCGCGCCACAGGGCGATCTTGTAGCCCAGACGGCGGATCGATACCGGTTTTTCGCCCAATTGATCGGAGGGCAGGACCGGGAACCAAAGGTTTTTCAACCCGTTGGCCAAGAGGTTTTCAGCTGGATCGACGGTTGTATTCATGTTCATTTCTTATTGTCCTCCGGCGGGTCATTCGCCCAGCCGAGCCATCAGGGTTTTATAGGCGTCTGCTGTCCACTCTCCGGTGGTCAGCGGGCAAGGCGGCCCGGCCAGATTCAGGTGCGCGAGCAGGTCGGGCAACTCGGTCACCCCGTTGCCAAAGGCGCGTTCGATGGAGTCGCCGAGCAACTCTTCGAATTGGGTGTTGGGACGTTTGCGGGCCTGATGGGGCTCCAGGTAGGGTTCGGTATTGCTCATCTCATTGACCTCCGTTACGTACCCGTTCGCGGATCATTTCGCGCACGGGAATAAAGTCATACGTCGGGAAAACTTCGGTGCTGAACACGCCCCAGGCCGAGCGTTCGAGCTCGACGTTGAGGGTCGGCAGCAGACTCGGCGGCAACCGCAGGGTGACGATCTGGCCCAGGCCCATGGCCACGGTCCAGGACACCACCTCGACGCCTTGCGGGGGAAACCGCTCCCACCAGTCCTGCTGCTTCATGTGCCGCTGAATGTCTTCCAGGTTCTTTGATTGGTCGTGCTTGAGCAGCACGGTCACCAGCAAGGTCTCGCTCATGGCTACGGTCCTGCTCACGCCACGTTCGGCATCGGCACGGCCCAGGCGTCATAGCCATAAACCCAGTCGGCGTTGCCGCCGTCCTTGAGCCATTGGTTGCCGCGCGAGCCGATCTGGATCTGACTGGTGCGTTGCAACCGCGCCTGCTGATAAGCCTGCAGGGCATCGGCGATCTGCGCGGTGCTGGTCAGGTCTTGCAAATGGCGAGCGAGCACCACCGCGTCTTCGATCGCCTGGCCGGCGCCTTGCGCCATGAACGGCATCATCGGATGGCAGGCATCGCCCAGCAGCGTCATCGCACCTTTGGACCAGAACGGCAGCGGATCGCGTTCGTACAGCGCGGTCTTGAGCACCTCGTTGCACGCATCCAATAGGGCGCGAGCATCCGGGTGGAAGTCCTGATAATGACTGCGCAACTCATCGGCATCGCCGGCGCTGGTCCAGGACTCTTCATGCCAGCTGTCCTGAGCGGTGGTGGCGAAGATGAAAATGTCCCGACCCTGGTTCAGCGGAAACGTCACGATCTGGCTTTGCGGGGTAGGCCCCCACCATTTAGTGAACGCCTGAATGTTCGGCACATGCGCCACGCGTTCGGCAGGTACGACGGCGCGGTAAGCGACCACTCCGGTAAAGCGCGGTTGCTCATCACCGAACAGCGCATTACGCACCACCGAATGGATGCCATCGGCGCCGATCAACAGATCGGTGACGTGACGGCTGCCATCCTTGAAGCGCAACTCGATGCCGTCGGCGGTTTGCACGACGTGCTCGGCGCGTTTGCCAAACTTCACCTGTTCGGGTGGAAAGACGTCCGCCAGTGCAGCCAGTAGATCGGCGCGGTGAATGGTCAGTTGCGGTGCACCGTATTTCTGTTCGGCGGCATCGGACATTTCCAGGCGCGAGGTTTCCTCGCCGCTGTCCCACAGACGGCTGATCCGGTGCGTTGGACGAGCGGCCGGGATGCGCACGGCAGCGCCCACCCCAAGACCATCCAGAGCACGTACGGCATTAGGTGTCAGGTTGATATCGGCGCCGACCCGCAAAAAGGCTTTCGACTGTTCGAAAACGGTGACGTTATGGCCTGCGCGAAGCAGCGCAATGGCGGCGGTCAAGCCACCGATACCGGCCCCGGCGATAGCAATATTCAGCGAAGACATGGACGACTCCTGCTCAGGGTTTCGGTTTGTCGGTAAGGAACTTGCCTTGCGGCGCTTCGACATGTTGCTGGCGACGGGTATTGCCATCGATGCCGCCGGCAATCGCCCATTCAGCGAACATCGTCGGGCTCGGCTCGAAGTCCCGCGGCTGCCATTCGCCGGTCAGTTGGTCTTCGTCGGCGTAGTACTCGACCAGCGCGCCGGCCGGGTTCTTGAAATACCAGAAGAACGCCGACGACACCGGGTGCCGACCCGGACCGATTTCCGTGGCCCAGCCGCGGCGGGAAATGTGCATGCCGCCGCCGAACACTTCGTGCACATCGCGCACGGTGAAGGCGACGTGGTTCAGGCCGGCGCGAGGGGCGGGCAGTTGCAGCATGAACAGGTCGTGGTGGCCGCCTTCTTCGGCGGTGCGCAGGAACGCCCCGCGATCCGGATAGCGGTCAGAGGCCTGGAAGCCGAAACGCTCGTGGTAGAAGGCTTCGCAGGCGTTGACGTCCTTGACGAAAAACACCACATGGCCGACTTCGATCGGCGTGGCGCGGTCGTAGATCGGCGCGGCCTTGTTGATCCGGCCTTTGGTCTGCCAGGTGTTATGGCCGCTGCACTCGATCTCCAGTTCACGCTTGCGGGTCACTTGCAGACGGATCGCCAGGCCATTGGGGTCGGTGCAACCGATGCGCCCATCCGCTTCGATGAAGCCCGGATCGTTGGCGATTCGTTCGCTATAAAGCGTCAAGTCAGCGTCGCTTTCGACGCCCCAGACCACTTCGCGCACGGTCGAACCGGCTTCGATGGCGGGCGGCAAACCGGCCTTGTTGATATCGGCGAGCACCACGCGGCAACCGTTGAGGGTTTCGAAGATCACTTCGTCAGGCTGCTCGCTGACTTTCGTCAGGCCCCAGTCGCTGAAAAAACGCACGCTGGTGTCGAGGTCCTCGACGCCGTAGGTGACTTCATCAATGCCTAAAACGCTCATAACCCAACCTCTCGTTGCACACCGGCCCAGGCCAGTGGCTGTTCATTCATGCCCCAATAAAGGCTTTTCTGTTCCATGTACTGCAGGATGCCGAGGCGACCTTTTTCACGGCCCAAACCACTGTCGCGCCAGCCGCCGAACGGTGTGGAAATCGAGAACTGTTTGTAGGTGTTGATCCACACCGTACCGGCCTGAATTTTTCGGCCCAGCGCCCAGGCGCGTTTGTAGTCGCGGGTCCAGATGCCAGCGGCGAGCGCGTACAGGCTGTCATTGGCCTGCTCGAGCAATTGCGCTTCGTCATCGAAGGGCATGGCGACCAGAACCGGTCCGAAGATCTCTTCCTGACAGACCTGTTGGCTGTTGTTCAAGCCTTCGAGGATGGTCGGCGGGTAGTAATAACCCTGGTCGTACACGCCGCCGCTCGGACGTTTTCCACCGAGCAGCAGGCGCCCACCTTCGGCCAGCCCTAGAGCAACATAACGCTCCACCGACTCGCGGTGGCCGGCGCTGATCAACGGGCCCATTTGGGTACGTTCATCGGCCGGATCACCGACGCGCAGTTCGGCCGCAGCGGCCACCAGGCGCGACATGAACGGCTCATACAACGCGCGGGCGACGAACAGCCGCGAGCCGGCAATGCAGGCTTCACCCGAAGAGCTGAAGATGCCGTACAGCACACCGGCCACCGCGTGATCGAGGTCGGCGTCATCAAGAACGATGGTTGGCGATTTTCCGCCCAGTTCCAGCGACACCGGCATCATCTTGTCGGCGGCGATGTGGGCAATGTGCTTGCCGGTTTTGGTGCCGCCGGTGAACGACACGCGCTTGACCAGCGGGTGACGCGTCAGCGCATCACCGAGCAGCGAACCCTTGCCTGGCAGCACACTGAGCAGGCCTTTCGGCAGCCCGGCGTCCTCGCAGATGCGTGCCAGTTGCAAAGCCATCAACGGGGTGATTTCCGCCGGTTTGATCACCACCGCGTTGCCCGCCGCCAGCGCCGGAGCGACCTTCTGCGCTTCGCTGGCAATCGGCGAGTTCCACGGGGTGATCGCGGCGATCACGCCCATCGGTTCGTACACACTCATGCTGACGAAATCACCACGCGATGGCGTGATGGTTTCTTCGAGGGTTTCGCAGGCCGAGGCGAAAAACTGGAACGTGCCGGCGGCGCTGGCCACCAGGGCACGGGTTTCGTTGATCGGTTTGCCATTGTCCTGGCGCTGCAATTGCGCCAGTTCTTCGCTGCGCTCACGGATCAGATCGGCGATGCGGTACAGCACGCTGGCCCGCTCGTGAGGTTTGCGCTGCGCCCAGCCGCTGTGCAAAAACGCCTGATGGGCGCCTTGCACGGCGTCTTCAACGTCGCCGACACTGGCGGCATTCAGCCAGGCGACGGCTTCGCCCGTGGCGGGGTAGCACGTGGCATAACGCTCGCCGCGACCCAGGCGCCAGTCGCCGGCAATGCAGATCGGTAAAGTCTGTTCGAGAGTCATCGACGGTCCCCTAAATCGAAATCGCATGGGCGTGGTTGCCCAAGGCGCGGACAACGCTGTAAACGGTCAGCGCCGAAGTCTTCGGGTTGGCCAGCAGCGGTTTGCCACGCAAGCTCAGTTCGAAACCGCCAAAAGCGCCGCGGGCTTCGAAGTGATGGACGTTCTCCTCGCTCAGCGGGTCGGCGATCAGTGTCACGTGGGTGCGGTCCAGGCCGAGCCCGGCCAGCGACAAGGTCGCCGCAACGTTGGCGTTTTTTGGATAGAGCCGTGCCGCTTCCCGGGCGCTGCCCTGAAAAATCACCGTGGCTTCGGTAATGCTGTCCAGGTCACAGGCCTGTTCAGCGGGGGTGTTTTTCCAGGCTTTAGCCGGTTTGCGGCCGGTGTAATTGACCGAATCCAGCCCGCCGACTTTGGCCGCCGACAAGGCGTCGATGCCGCCGATGGCGCCGGGCAGCAACTCGATGCGGGTCTGGCCGCGTTCGGCTGCCGCTTCCAGGCGTTCAACCAGGCCGACTTCGGACAGCGCGCCGACCGAGACGATCAGGCAGGCGATGCCACGTTCCAGCGCGGGCAACACATGTTCTTCGATGGCGCGGTGGCCGGCGCACTCGACCAACAGGTCCGGGCGGGCGTCGGCTGGCAACGCCGTCAGCACCTGCGGCGGTTGCTTGAAACTGGCCAGCCGCTGGCGGACCAGTTCTTCAGACCCGGCCGAAGCGATGACGTAATCAACGCACAGCTGCGGATCCTTCTCCAACAGTTCGAGCACGCCGACGCCAATGGCGCCGCAGCCGATCATGGTGATATGCAACATGACGAAGTCCTCAGGCCGTGGCTTTTTGCGCTTTGGTTTCGCTGTTGGGCGGACCGGCGAACTGGGTGGCGAAGCTGCCGACGGCGAGCATGTCGACTTCCAGCAGGAACGGGCCGGGTTGAGCCAGTGCGCCGTCGACCACGCGGCCGAAATCCTTCAGGTCGGTGACCAGGCCGTGGCGCAGGTTCAGGGATTCCGCCAGCTTGGAATAATCCGGCGTGTGCAGGTCGACGTAGCAGTGACGGCTGCCGTAGACCGCGTCCTGAATGTTGCGGATCACGCCGTAGCGCTGGTCGTTCATCAGCAGAATCACCACGTTGGCTTTTTCTTGCACCAGCGTCGCCAGTTCGCCGAGGTTGAGGATAAAACCGCCGTCACCGGCCAGGGCGAAGACCTTGCGCTCAGGCGCCGTTTCAGCGGCGGCCACGGCAGCGCCGATACCCATCGACAGGCCCTGGCCAATGCCGCCGCCGAGGGCATGCACGCCGGCGCGCGGGTGGAACAGGGTCAGCAGGCGGTTGCCCCAGATGCTGTTGGACAGCGTGACGTCGCGCACCCAGGAGAAATTGCGCCCGGTGATGGCTTGCAGCTGTTCGACCATGGCCGAGTACGGGCCGAGGTCGGCGATCAATTGGGTGCGGGATTTTTCGCGGACGTCCTTGAGTTCGGCGAGGAATGTCGGGTCGATCTGCAGGCGACCTTCGAGACGATCCGCCAGGCCTTCAAGGGCCAGCGCCGAGTCGCCACAGATGAACAGTTCGCTGTTATAGCTGCGACCTTCGATGGCCGGGTTGGCGTCGATGCGCAAAGTGTTGCGTGGCAATTTCAACGCGTACTTGAAGGTTTCGTTGCTGCGCAGACGGGAGCCGGCGATCAGCAAGGCATCGCAGCTTTGCAGGAACTGCTCGACCCGTTTGTTTTGCGAGAACGCGCCGAGGCAGCGTTCGTCATCTTCGTTGACCACACCGCGACCCTGGGTCGAGGTGATCACGCCGACGCCCATGTCCAGCAGGCGTTTGACTTGAGGCCCGGCATGCCGTGCGCCGCCGCCGAGCCACAGCAATGGACGGGTGGCCGTGGCCAGACGCTCGGCTACCAGGTCCAGCGCTTCGGGTGCGGGGACGGCCACTGGGATTGGCAGCGGCGAGAGGTCGGTCGGCATCGTGATAAAGGTCGACTGGATGTCGATCGGGATTTCCACGCTGACCGGTCCGGTAGGAGCGGTCAGGGCGGTTTGCACGGCCAGTTTCAGGGTGCTGATCGCGGTTTCGACGCTGCGTACACGGAATGCAGCCTTCGATACAGCCTTGAGCATGGTCAGTTGGTCGCGGGCTTCGTGGATGTAGGCGAATTCCTGGTCCAGGTACGGTGTTTCGATCTGCCCGGTGATGTGCAGCAGCGGTGTGCCGGCGGTCAACGCTTCGACCATGGCGCCCGCGGCGTTGCCGGCTGCGGTGCCGGTGGACGTCAGGCAGACACCGAGGCCGCCCGTGGTGCGGGCATAAGCGTCGGCCATGTTGGTGGCGCCGGCTTCACCGCGCGCCATGACGAAGCGGATGTTTCCGCGAACGGCGAAGGCATCGAGGATCGGCATGTTGTGGATCGAGATCACGCCGAACGCGGCCTTGACGTCGCATTGCTCGAGAAACGCGGTGATGGCAGCGCCAACGGTGACAGTATTTTCATTACGCATGGCGGGACAGGCCTCCAGAAACATCGATATGGCTGCCTGTGGTGTAAGCCGACAGAGGCGAGGCCAGAAACAGGATCGCGCGGGCCGCTTCAATCGGCAGGCCCAGACGCCCTAAGGGAATGTGTTTTTGTTGCGCAAGCCGGGCGGTCCATTGGGTCCAGTCCAGATCCCGCTCTTCGCGGGCCTCGAAACGTCGGCGCCATTGCCCGGACTCAACCAGGCCAATGAGGATGCCGTTGACCCGAATGCCCTGACCGGCAAATTCGGTGGCCATTGAACGCACCAGGTTCATAACCCCGGCGCGAGCGGCCGAGGTGGCGACCATGTGCGGTTCCGGCTGGCTGGCCAGCAGCGAGTTGACGCAGACGATGGCCGCGTTCGGCTGGCGTTGCAGCTGTGCCATGAAGGCGTGGACCGGGTTGATCACCGAGAAGAACTTCAGGTTCAACTCTTCGGTCCAGGCGCTGTCGGTGGTGTCGGCGAAGGTCGACACCCGACCTTGACCGGCGTTGTTGATCAGCACGCTGGCCGGGCCCAATGCGGCCAGGCTGGCAGCGGCAAACGCCTTGACCGAGTCCGCATCGAGCACGTTGCAAACATGGGCGAGCAGCCGTGCTTCGGGGAAGCGTTGACGCAACTCGGCTTCGGCGCTGCGCAGCCGGTTTTCGTCCCGACCGCAAAAGGCCACGGCAGCGCCGGCTTCGAGCAACAACTCGACGCAGGCCAGGCCAATGCCCGAAGAGCCTCCGGTGACAATCGCGGTGCTGTCTTGCAGTTGATAAAGGCTCATTTCAATCCCTCATCAATGCAGTGACGCGGTTCTGACCGTCATGGGCAGCAGCGCTGTTGTAGTTGAGCAGCCGCGACAGTTCGTCGGCGCTACGACGCACTTGCAGGAGCAACTCGTTGAAGTTGACGTGAGCGATCTGTGCGGTCGGGATCGTGACGCCCAGCGCCGCGACGATCCTGCTCGTCTCATCGCGCACCGGGGCGGCGACGGTCGAGATCGTTGATTCGAAGAAGCCTTCGCTGCTGACGAAACCGCGCTGGCGGTCGGCCTGAACCAGGTCGAACAGTTCCATCACGGTTTTCGGCGTGCACGGCGAGAACTGCTCCAGGTGTTCTTCCGGGTACAGCTCACGCAACTCGGCCAGCGACAGGTCTTCGAGCAGAATTCGCCCGAGGACAGTGGCGTGGGCGGGCAGGCGAGTGCCGACGTTGACCGCGCTGGAGAACACCGACGGCGGCGACACTTTGGCGACATAGACAATCGAACGACCATCGCGCACCACCAGGTTGCTCGGGTAGTTGAGGCGGTCGCACAAACGAGCCAGCAGCGGCTGACCCAGTTCGGTCAGCTCCAGTGAAGCCAGGTATTCAAAGCCCAGGCGCAGCACCGACATGCCCAGGCGGTATTCATTGCCGCTGCGGGTGACGAAGCCCATGGTTTCCAGGGTCGTCAGCAGACGGAATATGGTCGAGCGTGGCAGTGCCAGACGCCGGGCCAGTTCCGGCGCGGTCAGCGTGCGATTGCGCCGGCTGAATTCGCAGAGCAGCAGCAGGCCGCGCTCCAGGCCCGGCACGATGTATTTGTCCTGAGCGTCCTTCAGCAGATCTGAATCGTTCATAGAGATGCACCTGTCAGGGATTCTTTAATGGCAAAGGCCAGACGGCCCGCCACGACATAAGGTTGTTCGATAGGGCTGGCATGCCCGGCATCGGCTATCAGGTTGAACGTGGCGCCCAACGCCTTGGCCAGGGTCAGGCAGCTTTCGGGCGCCGTGATGCCGTCGGCTTCGCCGCAATGCACTTCGCAAGGCATCGACAGCGGTGGGTGCCGCAGCAGGTCATCGCTGCACAGCAGTTCAATGGCCTGGCGATAGCCATCGGGATTGAGCCGCGCCATGTTCCACCGCACCCAGGCCAGGGCTTTCGGGCTGGCGGCGGGTGACAGCATGTAGGCACTGCGTTGCTCGGCCATCTGCTGAATGCTCAGTTGTTCGAGGGCACGCAGGCGTTTGCTGCGTACTTCCTGACGCAGCAACGCGCGTGATGGATGGCCATAGCCTTGGGCAGGACTGATCAAGACCAGCCGGCTGATCCGTTGCTGCTGCACGCCGCTGGCGAACGCCGTGGCCGTAATCGCGCCCAGGGAATGACCCACCAGCACACAGCGCTGGATGCCCAGTGCGTCGAGCAGTTGCAGCAGTCGTTCGGCGTAGTCCGAAGCGTCGGGGGCCAGCGATCTCAGCGGCGTGGAATCACCGTAGCCGGGTGCGTCCCAGGCAATCACCCGGGCGCTCTGGCCAAGCTCCTGCGCCACCTCTAACCACGACGCCGAGCCCGAGCCGATCCCGTGCAACAACACAATGGCCGGCCCGGCCCCGCATTCGCGAAAGGCCTGGCGACCGCCGGCGATCTCCAGCGTGCGCACCGGAAAGTTCAGGGCCAGTTGTGCCTGGAGGTCAGCCGTGAGCGGCGGGACGAGATTATCGATGGCGTACGACATGGGTTTATCCGCGCTTGATCGAGGCCAGAGGGTGTTCTGGCGGGTAGGTCGGGGTCAGCGGTTTTTTCGCGCCGAGCATCACGCACATCAGCGCGTCTTCATCGCCGATGTTGATCTCTTCGCGGTACACGCCGGGCGGCACGGAAATCACGTCGCGGTCGGTGAGGATGGTTTCGAAACGCTCGCCGTCCTTCTCGATCACCACTTTGAGTTTGCCGCGCAGCACAAAGAACACTTCTTCAACGTCGGTGTGCAGGTGCGGCGGGCCTTCGTGACCGGCCGGAATCACCATGGTGGAGAACGTGAAGTTCTCCGACGGGATGGTGTTCATGTCGGTGCTCACGCCGGTGCCGCCGGTGCCGATGTAGCGCATCTGCGCACGACGGAATTTCGGGTCGTAGTCGGCCTGGAACTTCAGCGCGTTCCAGTCGTACTTGCGCGTGTCGTAGCGGGCGATGCGGGTTTTCATCCAGCTTTCGAGATCGCTGCCGGCCGGCTGTTCCCAGCTTTTCGGGGTGTCTTGCTGTGCTGATAAATCGGTCATGGCAGTCTCCAGATTCAAGGCATGACGAACCCGCCGTTGACCGGCAAGGTTTGTCCAGTGATGAAGCGGGCGAGGTCGGACAGCGCGAACAGCACGGCGCCGCTGACGTCTTCGGGAAGTTGCGGGCGTTGGATGGCCCGGTGGTCGTTGTAAAAACGGTGACGTGCTTCGGGCACGTAGGCGGTGGCTTCGACCAGCACCAGTCCCGGTGCGATGGCGTTGACCGTGATGTTGTCGGTGCCCAGTTCGCGGGCCAGGCTGCGGGTCATCGCAATGATTGCGCCCTTGCTGGCGACATAGGCCAGCAGGTTGGGCGCACCCCACAGCGGCGTGTCCGACGCCAGGTTGACGATGGCGCCATGACCACTGGCGCGCAGGGCCGGCAGACACGCCTTGGTCATCAGCCAGGTGCCGCGCACGTTGACTTGCATGACCTGATCCCAGGTATCGAGGCTCAGCTCTTCGCAGGTCTTGCCGCCGGAATTGGTGATTGACGCGTTGTTCACCAGACCGTCGAGGCCGCCGAGCAAGCGGGTGGCTTCAGCCACGCAGGCATCGATCGAATCGGGTTGCGCCAGATCAACCGACACGCCATGCACGGTCAGGCCTTCGGCGACGAGTTCAGTGGCCGATTGCTGGACGCGCTCGGCAAGAATGTCAGCGATCACTACGTGGGCACCGGCGCGGCCGATGGCCTGTGCAAAGGCATAACCCAATCCGCGGGCGCCCCCGGTGACCAGGATCCGGCGGCCTTCGAGCAAACGATTGAGGGCCGTCATCATTGCGTACTCAGCATGGCTTTGGGCATGTAATGCAGAACGCGTTTCTCGGCCCAGACCACCGCGCCGTAAGAGAGCACACCGATCAGCGTGAGCATCACAATCGCGACGAATACGCCCGCGGTGTTGCCCTGACCTTCAGCATCGACCAGCAGGAAACCCAGGCCCTGGTTGCCGCCGACCAGCTCACCGACGGTGACGCCGATCACCGCCAGGGTCGAGGCAATGCGCAAGCCCGAGAACAGCGCGGCCATGGCCGATGGGAACTCCACCAGGCGGAAGATCTGCCAGCGGCTGGCGTTCATCGTCCGGACGAGGTTGATCATGTCCGGGTCAACGGTGCGGATGGCCGACAGCACGTTGATCATCACCGGGAAGAACACAATCAGGATCGCGATCAGGATCTTCGGGTAGATCGTGTAGCCCAGCCACATCACGAACAGCGGAGCGAAGGCCACTTTCGGGGCGATTTGCAGGGCCAGAATGTAAGGCGACAGCATGGCTTCGGCAGCGGGCGAGAGCCCGAGCGAAACACCGATTGCCACGCCGAGCAGAGCGCCCAGACCGAAGCCGACGATGATCTCGAATGCGGTGATCAAGGTATGTTGCAGCAGGCCGCCGGTTTGCCACATCACCACACTTTCCTGGGCCACGCGGCTCAGGTGCGGCATGACGAATTCAGGCATGCCGAGCATTCCCGGGCCCCATTGCCAGAGCACCAGGAACAGGATCAGCAGGGCAACGCTGCCGAGCATGGAGTTATTGAGGTTTTTCATCGTGTCGTTACCTTGTTGTCACTCGCCGTTATTGCGCAGCTGTTTGGGTGTCGATGAACTGGTTGGTGTACAGGTCGTCGAGCTTCGGTTCCTGGGTGACGATGCCTTCGCTGACATAGAACGTGCGGACCGCTTCCAGTCGCGCCGGATCGATGCGACCCAGTACGGTTTGGTTGGCGTAGACGTGTTCGACGTAAAGCTTGAAGACCTTCTCCAGCGAATCTTCTTTGCCGGCGTAGGCGGGAACGGCTTTGGCGAAGGTGACCGCAGCGGCGCGCGGGTCCTGGATGATGTCGCGCATGCCTTGCAGGGTGGCCTGGACCACGCCGCGGACAATCTCCGGGTGCTTCTTGATGGCGTCGTCCGACGCGAGAATCGCCTGGGCCATGCTTTCGAAAATTTGCGATTGCGGGATCAGTTTGATCTTCACACCGGCTTCTTCGGCGTTGACCACCCAGTCCGGTACGCCCGCCATCGCCTGGGCTTTGTCAGCCGAGAACAACTGCCAGACGCCCGACGGGCCGGCAGCCTGGATGTTCACGTCGGTTTTGCTCAGGCCTGCTTTGCGAAGGGAGGCGAGCAAGGCGTAGTAGGTGGTGTCCGAGTAGGACATCACCGTCATGGTCTTGCCCTTGAGGTCGGTGATCGAGTTGATATTTTCGGCGGCATTGGTGGCAATCATGGTCACACCGCCAGCGCCCAGCACGGCGACGGCGCGCACCGGAATACCGTTGGCCCGCACCACAATCGGGGTATCACCGAGGGCACCGCCGAGCATGGCGTTACCGGCACCGATCTGCTTCGCCACGTCCACACCTCCCTTGGCCGCGATGAAGGTCATGTTCAGGTTCTGGGCAGCGTAGTAACCCTTTTGCTGGGCGATGATCCACGGGGCGAACGCCGGCGAGTTCGGCGGCGCCGGCAACAAGTAGGTCACGTCGGTTGGCTGTGCCTGCGCGGCAAAGGCCATGCCCAGGCCGAGCGCAATGCCGGTGGCCTGGCTGAAGCGTTGAAACAGAGACTTGAACATGCGTACTCCTGAATCGGTTGATGGCCGCAAGGGCGTTGATCAATGCAGTTCGGTGTCTTCGCCGACTTTCAGCAATTCCATCAGGCGACCGGCCAGCGGGCCGATCTCCGGCAGCTTGCGGCGCTCCAGCGGGTTGTCGCGAAACGGCAGGTCGACGTTGATTTCTTCGATGATGGTGCCCGGGCGGGCACTCATGACCAGCAGCCGATCGGACATGGCGATGGCTTCGATCAGGTCATGGGTAATGAACAGGGCGGTTTTCTTTTCATCGAACAGCATCCGCGCCATGTCCTGCTGCAGGATCATCTTGGTCTGCGCATCCAGGGCCGAGAACGGCTCGTCGAGGAACAGCACTTGCGGGTCGATGGCCAAGGTACGAGCCAGGGCTGCACGCTGCCGCATGCCGCCCGACAGCTGGAACGGGTAGTGGTCGGCAAAGCCTTGCAGGTGGCAACGATCGAGCAGATCTTTGGCCACGGCCTGACGCTTGGCGGCCGGTACACCTTGAATTTCCAGGCCCAGTTCGACATTGCGACGAATGCTGCGCCATGGCATCAGCAGGTCTTTTTGCAACATGAAAGCGACTTGGCGAACCGGACCTGTTACCGCTTCACCGCCGACGAACACTTCGCCTTCAGAAGGTCGATACAGGCCGGAGCCCATGTTGAGGATGGTGCTTTTGCCGCAACCGGACGGGCCGATGATCGACACCACTTCACCGCGGCGAATCTTGAAATTGACTTCGCGAATGGCAAACGGCGCTTCGGATTTTCCTTTGGCCGGGAAACATTTGCCGACATTGCGAAATTCAATTTCGATGGGCTCCAGGTCTTCCTTGGGAGCGGGTTTATTCCATTGAGGGGCGATGGCGTACATCTCGTTCACAGCCATTGGGAAGGGTCTCTGGTCTGTTTTATAGGTGATACGGTGTTTATTGCATGAACAATGCCACCCCAATGCCAGGTTGGGTTTTTGTTAAAAAACCGTTGTTTATTAATAAGTTGCGAAGTTTTTGAGGTTTTTGGTCTGTTTCATATACGAAACGTGGTTTCCGGTATGGCACAAAATTTCACATCGAATGTGCAGGCCATGGGAAACGGCGAGAAAGAAGGGGTTGTTGAGGTAACGCGAAGCGGGGAGAAATAGAGGGTTTTGTTTTACATATGAAACGAGGGGGGCGGCTATTTGTATTCTGGGTCGGGATTATTGTTGTTTGTTCGGGCCTCATCGCGAGCAAGCTCGCTCCCACAGTTGATCGGCGTCGACACAAAACCCTGTGGGAGCGAGCTTGCTCCGGGCGGCGATCCGACGATGAGGCCCTCACAAACAAAAAAGCTTTCAGATCTGTGTTCTATCGCCCGCTAAACACCGCCGGCCTGCGCTCGGTGAAGGCCGCCAGCCCTTCAGTGAAATCGGCGCTTTCGCAGGCCTGTCGCCGCAGTTCGGCAATCTGCTCCATCGCCTGCACGGGCATCGGTTGCAGGTCTTCCAGAATCCGCAATTGCTCCTTCACCGCCGCAATGGCCAGCGGCGCCTTGGCGGCGATGCCTTGGGCCATGTCGAGCGCAGTTGCTTCCAGCACGTCGCTGTCGACCCGTCTATTGATCACGCCGAACCGTTCTGCCCGTTCGGCATCCAGTTTCTGCGCGGTGAAGAACATTTCCTTCAACACATGAATCGGCAAGTTGTTGAAGAACCGCAGCAACCCGCTGGTGGTGTAGGGCAAGCCGATATTGGCCGGGGTCATTGCGAAGCTGGCGCTGTGATCGGCAACGACCAGGTCGCAGCTCATGGCCAGGTCGACCGCGCCGCCCCATACCGAGCCGGAAATCAGGGCGATCACCACGCCGGGGTAGGCGCGGATGCGGCGCAATACTTGTTCGAGGGGTTTGCCGTAGGCAATCGGGTCGCGGTCGTGTTGCAGTTCGCGTATGTCATGGCCGGCGCTCCACACCGGTTGACCCACTTCGCTGCCGAGTATCACCACAGGGATGCGTTGTGAGGTGAGGGCGGCGAGGCTTTCGTCGAGGGATGCCAGCAACTGCGCGCTGAGGGCGTTGCGGTGGGTGGGGTTGCTGAACACCACCCGCGCGATGCGTTCATCGACGATGTTGACGGTCACGGTGGCAGAGGAGGTTGGGTTCATTGGGCGGTTCCTGTTGAGTGTGCGGGCGAATCGTCGGCGTCCTGGAATACGACCTTGGCGGCGAGCAGTGCGTTGATCGATGCGGCATCGAAACCGGCTTCGCGCAGGACTTCGATGGTGTGTTCACCCAGGAGCGGCGGCGGACGGCTGGCGGCGCCGTCGGTGGCGCTGAACACCGGTGTCACCACCTGACGCAATGCGCCCAATGTCGGGTGCGTGAGTGTCTCGGTCAGTCGGCTGTGCAGCACTTGCGGGTCGTCGAATACTTCGTCGAGCGTGTTGATCGGACCGGCGGGTAATCCTGCCTCGACGAACAGCGTGGTCCATTCGAGTTTGCTGCGGGTTTTCAAGCGGCTTTCCAGAATCTCCCGTAACTCGTCACGCCGTTCGACTCGCGCTTCGTTGGTGGCAAATCGCGGGTCATCCGGCAACTTTGGTAAATCGAGTAGCACGCACAAACGCCCCCACATGGCCGAGGTGATCGGCGCCAGATTCAGCGGGCCGTCCAGCGTCTGGAACACGCCATAAGGCGCAATCACCGAATGCGCATTGCCGGTACGACGCGGCACATCACCCAGGCTGAGATAACGTTGACCGTGCACACTCAACAGCCCGACCAAACTGGCCAGCAACGAGGTGCTGACGTGTTGGCCTTGCCCGGTCGTCGAGCGCTCCAGCAGGGCCGCCAGTACCGCCGTCACCAGCCACATGCCCGAGGTCAAATCGCCGATGGCGGTGCCGGTACGCGTCGGGTCGCCATCGACGAAACCGGTCAGGCTCATCAACCCCGAATAACCCTGTGCAATCTGGTCGAAACCCGGCCAACTGCTCATTGGCCCGTCCGCGCCAAAGGCGTTGATGCTGCCCATGATCAGTCGCGGATTACGGGCGCTGAGCACGTCATAACCGAGCCCCATACTCTCCAGCGTGCCGGGTTTGAAGTTCTCGATGACGACGTCGGCATCATCGATCAGCCGCTGGATCGTGGCCAATCCCTGGGGATTGCGGAAGTCGATGCACAGGCCGCGCTTGTTGCGGTTGCACGACAGGTAGTAAGTGCTCACGCCCCGGTCGAACGGGCCCCAGGTGCGGCTCATGTCGCCGGTCGGGCCGGGCTCGACCTTGATCACATCGGCACCGAGGTCTGCCAGCACCATGGTGCAGAACGGCCCCGACAGCGCACGACTCAGATCAACAATCTTCACGCCTTGCAAAGCTTGCATAGGATTCTCCAGTGAATATTCAGGTGCGTGTTATTGCGGCAAGGTCTGGTCACGGGTTTCGACGGCAAACGGCAGGATCAGAATGCCGACCACAAATGCCGCGGCCGTCCAGGCGATGGGCGCGCCCAGCGAGCCGTACCAGTGGATCGCAGCGGCCAGCAGGAAGTTGACGCCGGCGCCGATGAAGCGGCCGACCGAGGCATTGAAGGCGAAGGCCGTGGCGCGGATGCGGGTCGGATACTGCTCGGGCAGCCAGAGGGAGAAAATCGCGAAGTTGCCGCCGAAGAAGCCGAGGAACACCAGCGACACCATGAACAGATGAAGGCCATCGTCCATGTAGAACACCCAGCCGAACGCGACGATGATCGATGCCGCCATGCCGGCGAAATAGATGCCCAGCGCTACCCGCCGGCCCAGTCGTTCGGCCAGCCAGGGCGCCACGAGGCAACCGAGAATCGTGCTGAGCGACAGCACCGCCGCACCGATGGAGGCGAGGTGCACCGCGCCGACGTGATCGATACCCGCTTGGGTGGCCAGCGTGACGACGGCCGTCGCTTCATACACCGAACCGGCCCACAAGCCGACGATGGCGACCCCGACCAATAAAGAGCTGGTCAGCGTGCGGCGCCGAAAGGCCGGGGCAAAGATTTCCCACCACGACGCGCGGGTTGCAGGCTTCAACGCGGGCGTTTTGAGGTTGAGCGCAGCGTTGCGCACCTGGCCCGGCTCTTTCACTTTCAACGCGGTATAGATCGCAATGAACGCCGGGAACAGGCCGCAGAGAAACATCACGCGCCAGCCGTAAGTGGCGCCGACGGTGTAGTTCAGCAACGCGGCAATGAAGAAGCCGAAGTAGTAGCCGGTTTGCAGATAACCCGCGCCCATCTTGCGCCGGTCTTCCGGCCAGCTCTCGGCCACGTAGGTGCCGGCGAGTGCCCACTCACCGCCGACGCCAATCCCGGCGATCAGCCGGAATGCCGCCAACTGCCAGATGTTCTCCGAGAACGCCGCCGCGCCGGTAAACAGTGAATAGACCAGGATGCTGGCGGCCAGCATCTTCACCCGGCCAAAGCGGTCGGCGAGCGGCCCCCAGATGAACGACATCCCCCAGCCGATCAGAAACAACCCGAACGTGATCGACCCGTACATGGCGATGTTGGTGGCGGTGGGCTCAATGCCCGAGGCGGGCAGCAGCTCGGTCAGGGCGGGAATCAGAACCAGTGCGAAGATCACCGAATCCACGCCATCCAGAACCCATCCCACGTAGACCGTCCAGAAGCCGCGAATCTGCTCGCGGGTCAGGGGCGTCTTGATGGGTTTCACGCTCGTTGCTGATGCTGTTAACACTCTAGACATTGAGATCTCCCATTGACCCTTATCAGGCCTATAGAAGCGCTGCTGGCCGGTGGCGGCCGTTGGCGCTTCGTTTGTTGTGAGACGAGTCTAGGCGTCGTATCTCATAAGCTTCAAATATGATATTCCTCTGCTTCCATCGGAAAGTTATATGGCTTTGGAGGGATGCATGGACCTGCGGCAGTTGCGGTATTTCATCAAAGTGGTCGAGTGCGGCAACATCACTCGGGCCAGCGAAGCGCTGCACATCGCGCAGCCCGCGATCAGCCAGCAGATGCGCAATCTGGAACTGGACATGGACATGCAACTGCTCGAGCGCAGCGTGCATGGCGTGGTGCCTACGGCGGCCGGGCAAACGCTGTATCGGCATGCCATCGAGCTACTGCGCCAGGCTGACGGCACCCAGGAACTGCTGCGTCAGGACGCCGAATTCCCGCAAGGCAAAGTGTCGGTCGGCATGCCGTCGAGTACCGCACGCATGTTGGCGATTCCGCTTGCACGCACGATTCGCAGTCGCTATCCGGGCATCAAGCTGGAGTTGATCGATGCCCCGAGCGCCGACCTTGGACGCCTGATCACGGTGGGGCGGGTGGCGCTGGCGGTGAATGTCGATGCGGTCGAAACCCGTGGCATGGCCATGCAGCGGCTGTTCACCGAAACGCTGTACCTGGTGGCGTGGCCCGAGTTTTCGTTACCGGATGGACCGCTGTCGATCGAGGCATTGGCGAAGATGCCGCTGGTGCTGCCCTGTGCGCCGAACACGATTCGCAGCCGGGTCGAGTCGGCCTTCCAAGAGGCGGGTCTGCATTGCGAGGTTGAGTTCGAGGCCAACTCCACGGACCTGCTGTTCTCGGCGGTCCTGGCCAAACTGGGCGTGACGATCCTGCCGTGGGCGGCCGCCCATGTTGAACTTGAGCAGCACAGGCTCAAGCTGGCCAGGATCGATCATCGACTGTTCACCCGTGATCTTTCGCTGTGCTGGCATGACACGGTCGTCGAGAGCAACGCGGTGCAAAAGGTCAAAGCGACCATTTTTGAACTGTTCAAAGACTTCGGGCGGCAGCCGGGGTGGGCGGCTGGGCGATGACGTTGTGAGGGCCGCCTTTTGTCGGTGTGCCTGAACCGGACTCGCAATCGGTTGATCCATGTAGAAGGACTCAGGAGCTGTCGTCATTCTCCGATTGAGGAACTCAAACCATGCAGCCCAAGGCACACCTGCGATACGACCTGACGCTGCTGATGCTGTTTGTGTTGATCGTCGTGGTGTCGGGTTATTCACCCCGCAGCCGAGTGGATTGGGCACTGGAAAATCTGCTGGTGTTGTTACTGGTGGGCGCGCTGGTGGCTGTCTCCGGCCGGTTTCGCCTGTCGGCTGTTTCCATCAGCCTGGTATTCGTTTTCCTGTGCATTCACGAACTGGGTTCTCACTACACCTATGCCAAGGTGCCATACGACCAATGGTGTTCAGCCTTGACCGGGGTCAGCCTCGATAAAGCGCTGGGGCTGCATCGCAATCATTTTGATCGGCTGGTCCATTTGAGTTACGGGCTGCTGATGGCTTACCCCATTCGAGAAGTGCTGGTGCGACTCACACCGTTGCGGGGTTTCTGGCTGGTGTTTATGGCGTTGAATATCATTCTGTCGACGTCGGCCATTTACGAACTGGTGGAATGGATTGGTGGCGCCTACCTGGGCGACGACACCTCGCGTGCCTTCGTCGGCGCGCAGAACGATCCCTGGGATTCACAGAAAGACATGGCGTTGGCGGTGGCCGGCGCCTTCGTCAGCGAGTGTGTGGCTTTGCTGTGCAAGCAAAAGCGCGCCGTTCCTCAGGCCCAACATTCGAATGTCGGGCGGCCTCCTTCGTGATGGGTCGTCGTGAGATAGACTCAACTGCGAACATCCAACGGTGGGAGTGACAACAGTGGCGGGATTGCGATGGACTCGCTGATCACGGCCGCAGCGCAGGCGCTGGCGGCGGGTGATCCGCTCGGCGCGCTGAACCGGGTCGCGTTGCGCGACGATGCGCCGGCGCTGGCATTGCGCGGGATTGCGATGGCGCAACTCGGCGATCTGGTGCGAGCCAAGGCGCTGGTGCAGAGGGCGGCGCGGGCCTTCGGGCCGAAGGAGGCCTTGGCTCGGGCGCGGTGTGTGGTCGCCGAGGCCGAGATCGCGCTGGCTTCCCGGGAGTTGGGCTGGCCGGTGAAGGCACTCGAGTCGGCGCGGGTAACGCTTGAGGCGCACGGCGATCGAGTGAACGCTGCTCATGCGCGGTACCTGCAGATTCGGCGTTTGCTGCTGATCGGGCATCTCGAAGAGGCCGACGTGCTGCTCGCCGAGCTTGACCCCGCGCCCTTACCGCCGGCATTGCGCGCCGCCCACGAACTGGTCGTGGCGGGAATCGCGATGCGACGACTCGAGACGAACAAGGCGCGGTCTGCACTCACAAGAGCCGAGCACGCCGCGCACGACGCCGATATTCCTGCGCTGACGGCCGAGGTGGAAAACGCTGCCCTTGTCCTGGACACGCCCGTCGCGCGTTTGATTGCCTATGGCGAAGAACGGCCTCTGTTGCTGGATGAGGTTGAAGCGTTGCTCGCGTCCACGTCGCTGGTCGTGGACGCGTGTCGCTACGTGGTGCGTGGCGCCGGCATGTCGGTTCCCCTCGCTACACGCCCGGTCTTGTTCGCCCTCGCACGGGCACTGGCCGAAGCGTGGCCGGCCGACGTGTCGAGGGAAACGCTGATTGCCCGGGCCTTTCGTTTGAAGCACGCCGATGAGTCCCTTCGCGCGCGGTTACGAGTCGAAATCGGGCGACTGCGCGCGGCGCTGAAACCCTTGGCCGGCGTCACTGCAACCCCACGTGGTTTTGCGCTGGTGGCGCTGGTTGCCTCTGACGTTGTGGTGCTGGCGCAGCACGTCGAAGAGAAGCACGGGTCGGTGTTCGCTTTTCTCGTCGACGGTGAGTCGTGGTCGAGCTCGGCCCTGGCACTGGCCCTCGGTGCCAGCCAACGCACGGTGCAACGGGCACTCGATGAACTGGCCCGCGCGGGCAAGGTGCAGTCGTTCGGTCGCGGTCGGGCACGTCGCTGGATGACCCCGCCGGTGCCGGGTTTCGCGACGACCTTGTTACTCCCGGTGCCACTGCCGGGTGACTAGGATGAACGTCACCCACCCGTAACGAGGAATGCCAACATGAAACAGTCAGCAGCTAAAATCCTTCGTGAATATGGACCCTTTGCCGGTGTCGACAAAGTGCATGGCGTCACCTGGGACGGTCAGCACGTGTGGTTTGCCACCGGTGACAAACTCAACGCCCTGGACCCTGAAAGTGGCAAGACACTGCGTTCAATCGATGTCGCCGCCCATGCTGGCACCGCCTTCGATGGCCAGCACCTGTTCCAGATCGCCGAGGACCGCATCCAGAAAATTGACCCGCAGACCGGCCGTGTACTCGCGACTATTCCAGCGCCTGGCGGCAGTGACTCAGGGCTGACGTGGGCGGAAGGGACGCTGTGGGTCGGTGAGTATCGGGATCGTAAGATTCATCAGATCGACCCCGAGACCGGCGCGATTCTGCGCACCCTTGAATCCAACCGCTTTGTCACCGGGGTGACCTGGGTCGAGGGACAGCTGTGGCATGGAACTTGGGAAGAAAACGAGAGTGAGTTACGCCATATCGATTCGACCACCGGCGAGGTGCTGGAGAGCGTGAAGCTGCCGGCCGGCGTCGGGGTGTCGGGGCTTGAATCGGACGGTGGCGATCAGTTTTTCTGCGGCGGCGGTGGCAGTGGAAAGGTGAGGGCGGTGCGGCGCCCCAAATAAGGCGCCGCTCAATCACTCACGGCGCGCCAAACAACATCGTCCAATAAACGCCTTCATCACTACGTGCGTCCGCCGCATAGGCCGCACCCACCTGAGTAAACATCGGGTTCATCAGGTTGGCGCAATGCCCCGGGCTGGCCAGCCAGCCCGACATGGCCTTGTTAGGTGAGCCCTGGCCGGCAGCGATGTTCTCGCCGATCTGCCGGCCACGGAAACCAGCGGCTCTGGCCCGGTCCGCGGGCATGTCACCGTCGGGGTCCTGGTGTGCGAAGTAGTTGCCGTAGGCCATCGCTTTGCTGTGCCCTTGCGCCGCAGCGCCCAGGGCTGCGTTCCAGGCCAATGGCCGTGCGGCGGCGAAGCGCTGACGACCGCAGAGGCGCGGCTTCGAGCGTGCCGCATTGACCTGTGCCAGCAACGCTTTGCTGACAGCTCGCGTATCACCCACCCGACCGTCCAGCACGGGCTGCGCCAGCACCACCTGCCACTCACTCCGGGCGCGACTGACGCCAATGTCGGCATATTGGGTATCAAGCAACGCCCCGCAGTAATCGCTCTGGAGCATGTCGAAGGCCTCATCGGCATCCTGCGCACCGACCACGCGAATCGTGCGCACGCTCACCGCTTGATAGCCGGACGCTTTCAATCGATCGCGCAAACCGCCGCCATAGCCGATCGGCAAGGCCAGGTTCGACTTCAACGCCAGCGGCGATAACGCTTGACCCGCGCGCCCCGAGCAGCGATTGGGGTGAGCGCGGTAGTCGTTGATGGCTTCCACCAACTGCCTTTCGGCACCGGCGTGGGCGGGGTTGGCGAACAGGGAAAACAGAGGAATGAAACAGAGCGAGGCTACGCGAACGGACAGGAGGGTTTGGCGCATGGATGAATAGCTCTGAGCGGGCAAGTGGAATTCACGGCTCGGCTATGACTGGCGCTTCAACACAAGGTTCACGGGCGAAAGAGACATATTTGCGCTGGGTGCAGTGCGTCCGCCAAAGAGGATAGGGAGGTGTCGTATGATGGCTTTTTTTACCCGTCACAAGGACCCAACCATGCCGTTAAGCAAACGCGATCAGGCGAACATTGAGCGACGCCTGGTGGCCACCCTGACTGAGGCGTGTGAGACGGCCAAAGCGGAAGTCGTCGGGTTCTGTTGGCTGACCCACGAGATCGATTACGACCTGTTCCCCTCCAGTCTGCGGGTCATCTGGGTCTTCGATACGCAGGCCAACAAGGATCAGGCGCTGGCCGGTGGGCAGGGCGAGCGCATGCTTGAGTTGACGGCCATTGCGTTAGGCGAAGCGGATGTTCTCGTCAGCCCGGTATCGGCCCATGTGCAGTTCGATTCTGAAGAAGAATGTCAGCGCGCCGATGGCGGAAACTGGCAGCAGCGCTTGTCACGCCCACTCACTTCGAAAACTTTCGCGCCCCGGCCACGCAAAGGATCACCGCGACGGTAACCCCCAGCATGCCGATGCTGACCTGCTCGTGAAGCAGCGTGGCCGCCAGCGCCAAGCCAAAAAACGGCTGCAGCAGTTGCAACTGGCCGACGGCGGCAATCCCCCCTTGGGCCAGCCCGCGGTACCAGAATACGAAACCGATCAGCATGCTGAAGATCGACACGTAGGCCAGGCTGATCCACGCGGATGAGGTGATTCCCGAGAACGAAGCCGGGGCCATGAACCAGGTCAACGGGACCATGACGGGCAGCGACAGCAGCGACAGCAGCAACGCCCAAGAGATCACCTGCCAGCCACCCAGTGTTCTTGAAAGCTTTGCGCCTTCTGCGTAACCCAGCCCGCAGGCGAGGATGGCCAGCAGCATGAGAATGTCGCCGGTCGGCGAAGCGGTCAGGCCTTGCGAGACGGCAAACCCCACGACCAACGCGCTGCCCAGCACCGAGAAGAACCAGAACACCGGCCGGGGACGCTCCCCGCCGCGCAACACGCCGAACACCGCGGTGGCGAGTGGCAACAGGCCAACGAAGACGATGGAATGCGCCGACGTTACGTACTGCAGCGCCAGCGCCGTCAGCAGCGGAAACCCTACTACAACGCCCATTGCCACGATCGCCAAAGGCATAAGCTGATGCTTGGCGGGACGTTTTTCTTTAAACAGCACCAGCATGCACAGCGCCAGGAGCCCGGCAATCGCCGCTCGGGCAACGGTCAGGAACACCGGGTCGAATTCCAGCACGGCCAACCGTGTGGCTGGAAGCGAGCCGCTGAAAATCAGCACACCGATAAATCCGTTGAGCCAGCCGCTCGCGGTCTTTTCCGTCGTTGGGTTTTGCAGGGTCCGTTCCATCTGAGGGCACTCTCAATTTGCAGAGTTCCATCGTATGATCGACGATCACTACAATCAAAAAATTGTCATGGATACATCTCGACATGCCTCGTTCACGGTACAAGTCATTAGTGGATGCTTTGGCGGCTGACATCCGGTCAGGCCGATTGCTGCCGGGCACGCGCTTGCCGACACATCGCCAACTGGCGGCAACAGAAGGGCTGGCGCTGGTGACCGCCAGTCGGGTCTATGCAGAGCTCGAAGCCATGGGCCTGGTCAGCGGCGAGACGGGGCGAGGCACGTTCGTGCGGGAGACGTCGTTGCCGCCGGGCTTGGGTATCGACCAGAAAAACGTTGCCGTGGGAATGACCGACCTCAACTTCAACTATCCCTCGCTGCCAGGGCAGGCAGAACTGTTGCGAAATGCGCTGCGCCAACTCGCCTCGGGCGGTGATCTGGAATCCCTGTTGCGCTATCAGCCACACGCCGGGCGTCTGCATGAGCGCGCCTCGGTGGCGCGTCATTTGCTCGCCCGAGGGCTGACAGTGGATGCCGAGCAAGTGCTGATGGTCAGTGGTGCCCAGCATGGGCTAGCGGTGACGATGATGGCGCTGCTACAACCCGGTGATGTGATTGCAGCGGATGCGCTGACCTATTCAGGATTCATCGTGCTGGCCGAAGCCTTGCACCTTGAAATCGTGCCCATTCCCGTGACCGAACACGGACCTGATCTGGAGACGCTTGACCGTCTGTGCCGGAGTCGCCGCGTGCGGGCGGTGTACTCGATGCCGACGCTGCACAATCCGCTGGGGTGGGTGATGAGTGCCGATCAGCGCGATTCGCTGGTGACCATTGCGCGCAGGCATGACTTGCTCATCATCGAGGATGCCGCGTATGCCTTCCTTGCCGAGAACCCACCGGCACCGATAGCGCAACTCGCCCCCGAGCGGACCGTTTACGTTTCAGGGCTCTCCAAGAGTGTGGCCACCGGATTGCGCGTAGGTTTCGTCGCTGCTCCGACCGAAAAAGTGCCCGCGCTGGAGCGAACGATCAGGGCGACCACCTGGAATACCCCGGGCGTGCTGACGGCAATCGCGAGCACGTGGCTCGACGATGGCACCGTCATGCAACTGGAAGCTGACAAACGTCGGGATGCGCAGGCCAGGCAGACCATGGCCGCCGAAGTGCTGGCGGGCCTTCCGTGCATTCGCCACCCGTCGTCCTATTTTCTTTGGCTGCCCTTGTCTGAAGATGCGAGGGCAGACCAGATCGCCGCGGCGCTGCTGCGTGAAAAAGTGGCGGTTTCAACCGCTGAGCCTTTTGCGACTTCTGCTCATGTACCGCATGCGATTCGCTTGGCGCTGGGGTCTGCGGAGATGGGTGCACTGCGTGAGGCGCTGGAAAAAGTTAAGTGGGTGATTGGTGCTTATTCATAGCTTGAAGTCGCCCACCGCCATCTATATTGAAAGGTCCAGTCCGCTACAGGTGATGCAAGCGCCCTGACGAGTGGCGAATCCATCAAGCAAGAAGGACTGGTCCACAGAGGGCAATCTTTTCCATCCAGCATTTTCAATCAGGAGCTCATCATGACCCAGATCGAAAAAGTACTGTACACCGCCAAAGTCCACACCACGGGTGGGCGGGACGGCGCATCACGCAGTGATGATGGACGTCTCGAAGTCAAGCTTTCGTCCCCCGGCACCAAGGGCGATGGCACCAATCCGGAACAGTTGTTCGCCACGGGGTGGTCAGCCTGCTTCATCGGTGCGATGCAGGTCGCTGCCGGCAAAATGAAGATCACGCTCCCGCCTGACCTGGCCATTGACGCCGAAGTTGATTTGGGCACCAACGCAGGTGGTTATCTCCTGCAGGCTCGCCTCAACATCAGCCTGCCGGGAATGGACCGCGAAACCGCCCGGGGGCTGGTGGATGAAGGGCACAAACTGTGTCCTTACTCAAAAGCTACGCGGGGCAACATCAACGTCGAAATCAATCTGGTGTGAGCCGTAATGCTGTTCACTTTGGGGTGGGGTACATATCCGTTTCTGCGGTGATGGCTGATTACGGTTTCGCTTTTACAGCGAGTCACTTGGAAAAGCCCCAAGTAACCAAGGGCTCTTGCCCCGCCATTCGGTGCCTCGCCTAGGCTCGGCATACCCACACTCCGGCATTGCTCCGGGGGCCCGCCGCCATCGGCCATCCATGGCCGGGGGCGGCTACCGCGGCATCCTTGCCGCGGTGCCCCCTGCGCAACGCCTGCGTTCGGCCTCTGGGAAAGGGGCAACAGATCAAAATCAAAAGCCACGACCACAGCCACAGCGAGATCAAAAGATCGCAGCCTCGTTTCACTCGACAGCTCCTACCGGGGGGAAGGGTGTACGCACGCTCCTCACCAATCAACAGGCCGAGCGTTAGCTCGCCTGCAGCTTTTGATCTTGATGCACCGCGCCCTCGAGAGGCCGAGCGGAGGTTCTGCGCAGTGGGCAACCCGGCATGGATGCCGGGTTAGCCGCCCCCGGCCATGGATGGCCGATGGCGGCGGGCCCACGGAGCAGGACCGGAGCGAGGGCATGCCGAGCCTAGGCGAGGCACCGAACGACAGGGGCATGAGCGCTTTGGTTACTTTCGCGCTTTTCGAAAGTGACTCGCTGTAAAAGCGAAACCGCTAGCCGCCGTTACCGCAGAAACGGATATGTACCCCAACCTTAAGTGAACAGCATAATGGTCTGAGCCGGACCTGTTACGCAGCCAATGGCAAGGAAGCACCCAAGGAACTGTTCACGCGCCTCAGCAAAGCCCGCGCCTGAGTCGACATCGTCACCGATCGCCCTCCCTGCGCCCAGCCGGAAGGGCGTTTTGCTGTCTGGAACGCGGCAAGCGTTCAGCGTTCAAACATGAATGACCGGTGTCAGGTTGTGTGAAAACGTCCGGGATTGACTAACCTTCTGACGTCGAGATCGTAAAGGGCGCCTTGCACCGCCCGACCTCCGCCCACGCTATTCTCACCATGGACGGACTCATCGTATCCCTCAGCTGAGGTATGAAGATGAAGCACACATTCGCGGTCGCTATAGCGGCCCTCGCGCTTTGCGTCTCGGCCCTCGCCAGCGCCGCTCCCGCCGCCGATCCCAAGGACATTCGACCCTTCCACGTCAATGTTGCGGACAAGGACCTCACCGATCTGCGCAACCGTATAGCAGCGACCCGCTGGCCGGACAAAGAGACCGTTTCCGATCAATCACAGGGCGCACAGCTGGAACAATTACAGGAACTGGTTCGCTACTGGGGCACGAGCTACGACTGGCGCAAGGCCGAAGCGCAGCTCAATACTCTGGCGCAGTACGTGACCACCCTCGACGGGGTCAATATCCACTTTATCTGGGTGCGCTCCCCCCACCCGAACGCTTTGCCGATGATCATGACCCACGGTTGGCCAGGTTCCGTGTTCGAGTTCATCAAGGTCGTCGGTCCGCTCACCGATCCGCCTGCACACGGGGGCAATGCGGCAGATGCTTTCGATGTGGTGATTCCGTCCATTCCTGGCTACGGCTTCTCCGGCAAGCCGAGTGGTATCGGTTGGGATCCGGACCACATCGCGCGGGTCTGGGCGCAGCTGATGCAGCGCCTTGAATACACTCACTACGTCGCCCAGGGTGGCGACTGGGGCGCCCCCATTACCAGCGCGATGGCGCGTCAGGCGCCGGCCGGGTTGCGCGGTATTCACCTTAACCTGCCCGCCACGATACCGGCGGAAGCGAGCGCGGCGCTTGCTGTCGGCGGACCGGCGCCAGCGGGATTTTCCGAGAAGGAACGCGCGACCTATGACGCCGTCGCCACGCTCGTCAAACAGGGGAACCTGGCGTACAGCACGATGATGGCCGCGCGACCGCAGATGATCGGTTACGGCGCGACGGATTCACCGGCCTTCCTCGCCGCGCTCATGCTCGTGCATCCAGGCTTTGCCCGGTGGACATACGGCGCCGACCCCCAACAGTCGCCGACCAAGGATGAAGTGCTGGACGACATCACCCTCTACTGGCTGACGAATAGCGCCGCTTCGGCAGCAAGGCTCTATTGGGAGAACATGGGGCGAAGCCCTCTTTCTTCGGCGGCACAGAAGACCACCGAGATTTCGCTGCCGGTGGCCGTCACGGTGTTTCCAGAGGATGTCTACTGCCCGCCAGAAACATGGGCAAGGCGCGCTTATAGCAACCTGATCTACTTCCACCAGGCCGACAAGGGCGGCCACTTCGCGGCCTGGGAACAGCCGCAGCTTTTTACCGAGGAGCTTCGCACGGCGTTCCGGTCGCTGCGCTAGTCGAACACTGCCACTTACAAACCATCGCCCAACACCTTGAGGTACTCGGGACTCTCGGATATCGAGTTGTGCCCTGTACCCGGTATGACCTTCAGCGACGCCACCCCGTCGGCGAAATGCGTGAAGAGCCGCTCGGTGCTGGAACGCGGTATCACTTCGTCGTGCTCAGCGGCGATCAACAGCGTCGGCACCGTGATGTGGGCGGCGTACTTCCAGGATTCAAAGGTGTCCTTGAGTAACCACTTCACCGGGAAGATGGGGAACTGCCGGGCGGCGAGTTCTTCAACACTGTTGTAGGGCGTGATCAGCACCAGACGCGCCGCCGGACGTTGGCTGGCGAGGCGCACGGCGACGCCCGAGCCCAGGCTGCGACCGACCACGGTAATGTGTGGATGTGTGGCGTAGACCAGGTCAAACAAAGTCATGGCGTCGCGCGAAATCATCTCCTCGGAAGGCGATCCGGAACTGCCACCGTAGCCTCTGTAGTGCATCAAGTAGAGGGCGTGATCGGCAAAGGCTTCGGAAAACGAAGGCAGGCTCCGGGAGACGTCCTCGGCATTTCCACCGAAATAGATCAACGCATTCGGCCCCTCGTGCGGTCTGACGGATACCAGCACCTGTGCGTCGTCGACCGACAGCGTGATCAGTGTTGCCGATGTACCGACAGCGCGGGGTTGCGGGAAGTAGATGAGGGCGCGCTGAAACACGAACAGCGCAGCGCAGAGCGCCAGATACACAACGGCGATGATGACGACGATTGACCCCAGGATGCGTGGCATTCGGCTAGCTTTAGTGGGCGGCATTGACGGTTCTGGCCTGAAGACGGCTATCGCTTGATCGCTGTCAGAGTGTAGTAGACCGATGGCGCGACGCTGCGGTGCTTGTTGTAGGTGGAACAGGGGCGAATGGTCGCCGGTAGCTATGCTGATGTGGCCAGCCTCGTGCGTCCGACGCGAGAAGTGCGGTGGACCGTGGCTGACAGCAAAAATGTGGAAGGGCAATTCCATGAGCCACACTGATGGGTACACGCGTCGAAAAATACTCACGCTGGCTGCCGGTGCTTCGGCGGTTTTCACCTTCGATCCGGCTTTTGCAGCATCCACGCCGTCGAGCGAAACAGGAGGCAAGAACATGCTGACCCGGGCCATTCCATCCAGCGCCGAACTACTACCGATCGTTGGGCTGGGCACGTATCGCGGTTTTGATGTCGAGCCTTCAAGCCCCGCCTACAAGCAGCTGCCTACTGTATTGCGCGCGTTGTTCGAGAAGGGCGGGAAGGTGATCGACAGTTCGCCGATGTACGGTCGCGCCGAACAGACGACCGGTGAATTGCTGTCGATTCATGAACCGCGCTCGCCGGCCTTTCTGGCCACCAAGGTGTGGACCCGTGGCCGCGAAGAAGGCATCGCGCAGATGGAACAGTCTTTCAAACTGCTGCAGACCGACCGGATCGACCTGATGCAGATTCACAACCTGCTGGACTGGAAAACCCATTTGCCTACGCTGCGCAAATGGAAGGAAGAAGGGCGCATTCGTTACATCGGCATCACCCATTACACGGCGTCGGCGTATGACGAAGTGGAAGCGGTGCTCAAGGCTGAGCCGTTGGACTTTTTGCAGATCAACTATGCCCTGGACGATCGCGGCGTCGAGAAACGCATCCTGCCGCTGTGTCGCGAGCGGGGCGTGGCGGTGATCTGCAATCGGCCCTTCGGCGGCGGTGATTTGCTCACCCGCTTGAAGGACAAACCGTTACCGCGCTGGGCCGCGGATGTGAGGGTCAATAGCTGGGCGCAATTGGCGCTGAAGTTCCTGCTGACGCATTCGGCGGTGACCTGCGTCATCCCCGGCACCGGCAACCCTCGTTACATGGCGGAAAATGCCGGTGCCGGTTTCGGTCCGATGCTGACGGGGGCGCAGCGCGAGCAGTTGATCGACGTGGTCGGGTAGGCGAATGTTCGAGGCCTGTCAGGTGTTGTCCGGCGTCTGGCGAAACCGCTCCGGGATGGCTTCCGCAAATGGATAAAACGAAAACCAGGGCCTGGCTTCGTCAATGACCCGCTGGACGGACGGTCTGTTCATCAGCCTGTCGAAATAGGCTTTCAAGTGACCGTAGTCGTCGGGGAACGGCTCAAGCGTGCTGGCATAGAAAAGTGCCGGGGCCGCGGCGCAATCGGCCAGGCTGAAATCTGCACTGGCCAACCAGATTCTGGAGGCCAACTGGCGGTCGAGCATGCCGTACGCCGTCTGCAGTGTGGAACGTTCTCGGGTCAAATCGCCGTGAGCGTCGCGCAGGCGATCCAACACAATCTGTTGCAGCGGCGTCTGTAGATAGTGGTCGCAGACACGGTCCCACAGACGGACTTCCAGCGCGGTGTCCCAATCGCTGGGAACGAGCGGATGTTCACCCGGATAAAATCGGTCCAGGTATTCGATGATGATCGTGGTTTCCGCCACGTTGCGCTGGCGAGCGTGGTCGCGGATGACCGGGAACTTGCCGAGCGGCCATAGCGCTTGCAGCTCCGCTCTGTCTGCATCGTTCGAAAGATCGATGATCCGCTTCTCGAATTCGACAGCGTTTTCGTAGAGCGCGATAAGCACTTTGTGGCAGAACGACGACAGTGGATGGTAGTAAAGAGTCAGCGACATCTCTCAGCTCCTCGAAAGGCAGGTGACCCCCATCATCATAGTCGCCCGTCCGGGACTGTTAAGCGCGCGGTGCTAGACTTTCAGGGTGGGATGGATGATCGAACAACCTGATCCGGCGGTGCGATGGTGAGAACGCTGGAGGTATGACATGACGACTCAACTGCTGGCTAAAGAACACATCAACGTGGTGGTCCGCAATTATGTAGAAGGCATGGTGTTCGCTGATGAAGCCTTGCTGCGACAGGCCTTTCATCCTTCTTGCCGCATCATAGGCCATTACGAAGAAAAGCTTGAATGGGCATCCCTGGAGGAATTTATCAGCGCGATCAAGGCCGAGGGGCCGGCAGCCAAAGAGGTCAAACCGTTTTGGGAAGTGCTCAGCATCGATGTCACGGGCGATGCCGCCGCGGTAAAAGTCACTGATGACTATCTCGGCATGCGATTTACCGATTATCTGTCGCTACTGAACATCAATTACCGCTGGATGATTGTGAACAAGCTGTATTACCTGAACGAATAGCGCGTGAGCCTGGGAGCCAACGGCTCCCAGGCATCGTGCTTCGATCAGTGCCGATCCAGCCACACCGTCTGGGCATTGCAGAATTCGCGCACGCCGAAATGCGAGAGCTCACGGCCAAACCCGCTTTTCTTCACGCCGCCGAAGGTGACGCGCGGATCGGAGGCGCAATAGCCATTGATAAACACACCACCGGTTTCCAGTTCGTCGGCCATCTGCTCGGCAAGCTCGACGTTGCGTGTGTAAATGGTGGAGGCGAGGCCAAACTCACTGTCATTCGCCAGTGCCAGAGCATGCGCTGCATCGCGCGCGGTGATGATCGAGGCTACCGGGCCAAACAGTTCCTGTTTGAACGAGGTCATCTGGTCGGTGACATCACCGAAGACCGTGGGCTCGTAAAAATTGCCGGCGCCTTCAGCCTTCTTGCCGCCCATCAGCAACGTCGCGCCTTCTTCCAGGGTGTCGCGCACCTGTTGATCCAGTTCATCACGCAGATCAAAGCGGGCCATCGGACCGATGTAAGTGTCGGCGGCCAGTGGATCGCCGACCACCAGTTTTTGCGTGGCTTCGACGAACTTACGCGTGAATTCCTCGACGATGCCTTGCTCGACGATCAAGCGTTTTGCCGCCGCGCAGACTTGCCCGGTGTTCTGGTAGCGGCCAATCACGGCAGCTTTGACCGCTTCGTCGAGGTCGGCATCGTTGAGCACGATGAACGGGTCGGAGCCGCCCAGTTCCAGTACACACTTCTTCAGCGCCGCGCCGGCTTGAGCGCCGATGGCCATGCCGGCTCGCACGCTGCCGGTGAGGGTGACTGCCGCGATGCGGGGATCGGCGATTGCGGTGGAGACGCCGTCCGGCGTGACGTTGATGACCTCGAAGACACCTTCGGGGAAGTCGGCTTGCTTGAAGGCCTCCCGCAACAGATAAGCGCTGCCCATCACGTTGGGCGCATGTTTGAGGACGTAGGTGTTGCCGGCGATCAATGTTGGGACCGCGCCGCGCAGGACCTGCCAGATCGGGAAGTTCCACGGCATTACCGCGAGAATCGGGCCAATCGGGCGGTATTCAATGCGCGCTTTTCCACCTTCAACCAGCGTCGGCTCAGCGCTCAGCATCGCCGGGCCGTGTTCGGCGTACCACTCGCAGAGCTGCGCGCACTTTTCGATTTCGCCGCGCGCCTGAGTGATAGGCTTGCCCATTTCCAGGGTGATCATGTTCGCCATCGCGGCGGCGTTGTTGCGCAATGCCTGCGCCAGGGCGATCAACAACTGCGAGCGTTGATCAACCGGTTTGCTGCGCCAGGCGCGGAACCCGGCAGCGGCACGGGAAAGGGCGGCGTCCAGTGCCGATGCGGATTCGAAAGGGTAGTGGCCGATCTGCTCGCCATTGGCAGGGTTGATCGAAATGGCATGGGTGAGGCTGGAAACTTGAGTCATGGCACCGTCCTGCTAGGTGGGGATGCGCTCAGGTTACGGTGGCGTTTGTTTTCTGGAAACTGAATAATACTGAGCATATCGTTCACGTTTGGAGAATGCCTTGGATCTGGTTCAGCTGGAAATTTTCAAAGCCGTCGCCGAACACGGCAGCATCAGCGCGGCGGCTCAGCACATCCACCGGGTGCCGTCGAACCTGACGACGCGGATCAAGCAGCTGGAGCTGGATCTGGGCGTGGACCTGTTTATCCGCGAGAAGAGCCGCCTGCGCCTGTCGCCAGCCGGCTGGAGTTTCCTCGACTATGCCCGGCGCATCCTCGACCTGGTCCAGGAGGCTCGCGCCACCGTGGCGGGCGAAGAACCGCAGGGATCGTTTCCCCTTGGGTCACTGGAGAGCACCGCTGCGGTGCGCATCCCTGAGCTGTTGGCCGCGTATAACCAGAAGCACGCCAAGGTCGAGCTGGACCTGTCCACCGGACCTTCGGGGACCATGATCGACGGGGTGTTGTCTGGCCGACTGGCGGCAGCGTTTGTCGATGGACCGGTGCTGCACCCGGCATTGGAGGGCGTGCCGGCGTTTGAGGAAGAAATGGTGGTGATCGCACCGCTCAACCATTCCCCCATTCATCGTGCGCGGGATGTTAATGGCGAAAACATCTATGCCTTCCGCTCCAATTGCTCCTACCGCCACCACTTCGAAAGCTGGTTCGCCAAGGACGCGGCGGTGCCCGGCAAGATTTTCGAAATGGAGTCCTATCACGGCATGCTGGCGTGTGTCAGCGCCGGTGCAGGCCTGGCGCTGATGCCCCGCAGCATGCTCAACAGCATGCCCGGATGCACCACCGTGAGCGTCTGGCCGTTATCGGAATCGTTCCGCTATTTGCGCACCTGGCTGGTGTGGCGCCGGGGAACGGTGTCGCAAAGTCTGACCATGTTTGTGCGCTTGCTTGAGGAGCGCGGGGTGGTGCGGGATGAAGTGGCGCGCTAGTTCGCGCGCTTGAGAATGTCCAGATCGGTGTGCCGGCTCATTCCCCGGCTTTCGTCGACTTGATGAGATTGTTGCGCAGTTTCACGACCGCTTTTTGCAGGATCGTGAACTCGTCGAGCGTCAGGCCCGTTGCGTCAGCGAGGCCCATTTCCGGTTGGCTTTCGCGCAGCTGTCGACCGTTCTTCGTCAGGCAGATCCGCACTTGGCGCTCGTCCTCGGGATCGCGCTGCCTTTGCAAAAAGCCCATCGCTTCCAGTTTCTTCAGGATCGGGGTCAGTGTGTTCGATTCCAGAAACAGCTTCTCGCCCAGGCTGCCGACGGTCTGATTGTCTTCCTCCCACAGCGCAACGATGGTGATGTATTGCGTATAGGTCAGCCCAAGCTGCTCGAGTATCGGCTTGTAAGCCTTGCCGAAGGCCAGGTTGGTGGAATAGACCGCAAAACACAGAAAGTCGGAGAGCTTCAGGTCGGCGGGGACGGCGTTGTCGGTGGGTTTCATGTGCATCCTCGTTGGCCAAAGACGGATGGCTCGCAAAAAACGAAATATACCTCGTATGCGATTGTATCGGAACGACTCTAACTGACGGTGGCGACCGGTTCGACGGCGAAAGTCGAACCGGTCGTACGGTGCATCACGCTGTCAGGGCGTTGATGACCACATCGATATTGCCGCGCGTTGCCTTCGAGTACGGGCAGATTTGGTCGGCGGCGTGCGCCAGCTCCTTCGCGACGTCTTGCGTCAAGCCTGGCACGCGAAGAGTCAGCCGGGCCTGGAGGAAGTAGGCCGGACCGGTCTGGCCCAGATCGACCTCAATATCAATGGCCAGATTGGGCGGCAGCGTCACCTTCATATTTTTCGCCGCCAGCTCGACGGCAGCGGTGTAGCAGGCCGACCATGCGCCGGCGAAAAACTGCTCTGCCGTTGGGTGCGGCACAATGGCTGCGAACTCGTGTGCCAGTCTAGGGTTTCCAGGCGACGAGAGCTGGATGGAGAGGCCGCGGGAAGAGTTGTCACCGTCGCTGAACGTCGTGTGGGTTTTGCCTGTGGCCAGGACTTTTTCGATCTTGTTCATGGTTGAGTCCTCAACGTTTTGTTGGGTTTGTGATTCGTATGCGCTTAAAGCGCATACGATATATGTGGCGTATCGACCATGCCGATCGATAGCAACGCCGCGCGGTGCGTCAAGCCGTGAGGACGTTCAGGGCCACGTCAATGTTACCCCGCGTCGCTTTCGAGTACGGGCAGATTTGATCGGCGGTGTGCGCCAGTGTCGTCGCGATGTCGTGGGACAAACCCGGCACGCGCAGGGTCAATCGAGCCTGAAGGAAGTAGGCCGGACCGGTCTGACCCAGATCCACTTCGATGTCGACGGACAGATCCGACGGCAGCACCACGTTCATTTCTCCGGCCACCAGCCCGACGGCGGCGGTGTAGCAGGCCGACCATGCACCGGCGAACAGTTGCTCGGCCGTCGGGTGCGGCTGGGTGGCGGCAAATACGTGGGCTGGCTTGGCGTTGCCAGGGTGATGTCGAGGCTGCCGTCATGGCCGCGCGAGGTAGTGCCAGCGTTGCTGACGGTGGTGTGGGTTTTGCCGGTGGCCAGTACTTTTTCGATCTTGCTCATGATGATTTCCTGAGTTTCTACTGTTTTCGTATGCGCTTATATCGCATACGACATATTTAATGGATTAAAGCGATCTTCACGCCGTCAGGACGTTCACCGCCACGTCGATGTTGCCCAGCGTCGCTTTCGAGTACGGGCAGAGTTCGTGTGCGGCGTGCGCCAGTGCCGTTGCGACGTCGTGTGCCACGCCCGGCAAGCGGACAAAGAATCGAGCCTGAAGGAAGTAAGCCTGACCGGTCTGGCCCAGATCGACCTCGATGTCGACGGACACATCGGCCGGCAGCACCACTTTTTTCGCTTTGGCGATGTGTTCGATGGCGGAGATGTAGCAGGCCGACCATGCACCGGCGAACAGTTGCTCGGCGGTCGGGTGCGCTTGTGTGGCGGCGAACACGTGGGCCGGTTTTGCGTCACCTGGCGACGACAGCTCGATGTCGAGGTTGCCGTGGGCACGGGTCGCATCGCTGAACGTGGTGTGGGTTTTGCCTGTGACCAGTACTTTTTCGATCTTGCTCATGGAATGAATCCTCAACGTTTCAATAGGTGGCTTGTCTATCGTATACGTTTGTATCGTATGCGATTGAAATAATACTCGCGCAGAGCTCAATCGGTGTCAAGGGGTGGTGTGGCGTCCAGCTGACGAATGGTCGGGCTGCCGGGATATGCCGAATTCGTCGTCGACCGGGCCTAAAGCGATCAAGCCGTGGCTTCGGGAATGGGCCAGTCTGGGCAGTCTGTCCAAGGAGTTGATGATGAAACGACTGTCCCTGGCCGAAGCTCGCGAGCTGGCCGAATCGATCTTGTTGCACAACGGTTTCAACCTTGCCCACGCTCAGGCGGTGGCCGCCACGGTGATTGCCGGCGAGCGCGATGGCTGTGCCTCCCACGGTTTGTATCGGGTATTGGGGTGCGTAAATTCGCTTAGGGCCGGCAAGGTGGTAGCCGATGCCGGGCCACGGGTAATCGACCAGGCACCTTCGATCGTGCGGGTCGATGCGGCGGGTGGTTTTTCACAGTTGGCGTTTCAGGCGGGTCTGCCATTACTGGAGGAGAAAACCCGGGCAAACGGGATTGCGGCTCTGGCGATCAATCGCTGTGTGCATTTTTCCGCCCTGTGGGTCGAGATCGAGCAACTGACCGCTGCCGGCCTGGTGGCGCTGGCCTGTAATCCCAGCCATGCCTGGGTCGCACCGGCGGGAGGCAGTCAACCAGTGTTCGGCACCAATCCCATCGCATTCGGCTGGCCGCGTTCGGGCAAGGATCCGTTTGTGTTCGACTTCGCCACCAGTGCGATTGCCCGTGGCGAGATCGAGTTGCATCGACGCGCCGGAAAAGCGATTCCCGAAGGCTGGGGCGTCGATGCAGACGGGCAGCCGAGTACCGATGCGAACGTGGTGCTCGATGCCGGCGCGATGCTGACGTTCGGCGGGCACAAGGGCTCGGCGCTGGCCGCTATGGTGGAGTTAATCGCCGGGCCGTTGATTGGTGACCTGACCAGTGCCGAATCGCTGGCCTACGACGCGGGCAGCAAGTCGTCGCCGTACCACGGCGAGTTGATCATCGCCCTCGATCCGCGGCGCTTTCTCGGCGAGGCCACCGAGCAGCACCTGGCCCGTGCCGAAGTCATGTTCCAGAGCATACAAGGGCAGGGCGCACGCTTGCCGTCGCAACGGCGTTACGAGGCGCGAGCGCGCAGTCTGGTGGAGGGCGTGCAGATTCCCGAAGCGTTGTACAACGACTTGAAGGCACTTCTGGGCTGAAGAAACGGGGGGCGCCCAACCCTGTGGGAGCGGGCTTGCTCGCGAAGGGGCCATAACATTCAACATTTCTGTCGACTGTTACACCGCTTTCGCGAGCAAGCCCGCTCCCACAGGAGGTCGTTGCTCAATTGAGTGTTCTTAAACCGGTTCGCGGTGGCTGTTGCCATCGACCAGACGGGCGATGCCCAGCGGATTGGCGTTTTTCAGCGCCTCGGGCAAGAGCGCATCCGGGCAGTTCTGGTAGCACACCGGGCGCAGGAAACGCTCGATGGCCAGGCTGCCGACCGAGGTCCCACGGGCATCGGAGGTGGCCGGGTAGGGACCGCCATGCACCATCGCATCACAGACTTCCACGCCGGTCGGGTAACCGTTGAACAGTACCCGGCCGACTTTCTGTTCGAGCAGCGGCAGCAGTTCGCTATGGGTTTGCAGATCACCGGCTTCGGCAATCAGGGTGGCCGTGAGTTGACCGTGCAAACTCTGCAACGCCCGTTGCAGTTCGGCCTTGTCGGCCACTTCCACCAACACGGTAGTCGGGCCGAAAACTTCTTCCTGCAACAGAGGATCGCCGTTGAGCAGCAGGCTGACGTCGGCCTTGAACAGCTGCGGCTGGGCCTGCTTGCCCTGTTGTTCGCGGCCAGCCAAGTGGCTGATGTGCGGATGCGCGTGCAGCGCCTGCACGCCCTTGGCGTAGCTGGCTAACGTGCCGGCGTTGAGCATGGTCTGCCCCGGCTGGTCGGCCATGATCGCACTGAGCGATTCAACAAATGCGCTGAACTCGGGGGAGTGAATACCTATCACCAATCCCGGGTTGGTGCAGAACTGGCCGCAGCCGAGCACCACTGACGCGGCGAGTTCGCTGGCGATTTTATCGCCGCGCAGTTGCAGGGCTTCGGGCAACACCAGTACCGGATTGATGCTGCTCATTTCGGCGAACACCGGAATCGGCTGAGGCCGTGCGGCAGCCATGTCGCAGAGGGCGCGACCACCCTTGAGCGAACCGGTGAAGCCGACCGCCTGGATCGCCGGATGCTTGACCAGTGCTTCGCCGACACCCGCGCCGTAGATCATGTTGAACACGCCTTTGGGCATGCCGGTTTGCTCAGCGGCGCGGAGGACTGCATCGGCCACGAGTTCGGCAGTTGCCATATGCCCACTGTGGGCCTTGAACACCACCGGGCAACCGGCGGCCAGGGCGGCAGCGGTGTCGCCACCGGCGGTGGAGAACGCCAACGGGAAATTGCTCGCGCCGAACACCGCGACCGGGCCGACGCCAATCCGGTACTGACGCAGATCCACCCGTGGCAGCGGCTGACGCTCGGGCAAGGCGCGATCGATGCGCGCGCCATAGAAATCGCCACGGCGCAGGACCTGCGCGAACAGGCGCATCTGGCCGCTGGTACGGCCGCGCTCACCTTGAATACGCCCGGTCGGCAGTGCCGTCTCGCGGGTGACCAGGGCAACGAACTCATCGCCTAGCGCATCCAGTTGCGTGGCGATGGCCTCGAGAAACTCCGCGCGACGGCTCGCCGGCAGATTGCGAAAGGTCGGGTAGGCGGCAGCCGCTGCCTGGGCGGCGGCGTCGACTTCCTCAATAGTGGCTTGCGTGAACTCGTAGGGCAGCGCTTCACCGGTGCTGGCGTCATGGCTTTGCACGGTGATGTTGCCAGCGGCACTGCGCGCACCGCCGATGTAGTTGTGGCCGATGATGTGGGGCATGAAAAACTCCTGTCGGAAAAGGGGGCTCAGGCAAGTCTTTTTCTGTTTGCCGGATCGCCAAGATCGCAGCCTGCGGCAGCTCCTACACAAGCTGCGTACACCCAATAATTCGTGGATATGCGCGATCCCTGTAGGAGCTGCCGCAGGCTGCGATCTTTTGGCGGCTTCAAGCCAACGAATCGCTCCGGCGAGGGATGGCGGGTTCGGCAGTGCCCAAGGCAGCGATCCGCGCAGCGGATTCGGCGTCCACCATATGCAGCGACTTACCACGGGTTTCTCGAGTCAGGCCGACGGCGACAATAGAGATCAGCGCAGCGCCGACCAGGTACCAGGCGATCGGTGTCGAGCTGTGGTACTTGTTGAGCAGGGTGAGGGCAATCAGCGGCGCCAACGAGCCGGCGAAGATCGGTGCCACCTGGTAGCACAGGGACAACGCGGTGTAACGCACGTGGGTCGGGAACATTTCGGCCATCAGCGCCGAGTAAGGCGCGTAGGTCATCGACTCGATCGCCAGGCCCAGGGTGATTGCCCCGATGATCAGCCAGTTGTTGCCGGTGTCCATCATCGGGAAGCCGATGAAGCCCCAGAACGCGGTGAGGATTGCGCCCGTCAGGTACACCGGTTTGCGCCCGACCAGGTCGGACAGATACCCCATCAGCGGGATCATGAAGAAATGCAGCAAGTGTGCGCCAAACATCAGAAACAGAATCTCTGAAGTGTCCTTGTGCACCACCAGTTTCAGGTAGGTAATCGAAAAGGTTACGACGGTGTAGTAGAGAATGTTCTCGGCAAACCGCGCGCCGATACCGACCAGCACTGCACGCCAGTGATGACGCAGCACTTCGACCACGCCCAGCTGTTGTTGCTTGTTTTGCGCCTGACGGGCCTGGGCTTCCTTGAAGATCGGCGCGTCATCGACGCTGGTGCGAATCCAGTAGCCGATCAGCACCACCACCGCCGAGAACCAGAACGCCACACGCCAGCCCCACGCGAGAAATTGCTCCTCCGACAGGTTCGACGACAACAGCAGCAACGCGACGGTCGCCACCAGGTTACCGGCCGGCACGCCGGCTTGCGGCCAACTGGCCCAGAAGCCTCGGCGATTGTCCGGGCAGTGTTCGGACACCAGCAGAATCGCACCGCCCCATTCACCACCGAAGGCGAAACCCTGGATCAGCCGCAGCAGCACCAGTAACACGGGCGCGGCGTAGCCGATCTGGTCGAAACCGGGCAGGCAACCCATCAGGAACGTGGTGATACCGACCACCACCAGGCTCAATTGCAGCAGGCGTTTGCGGCCGAACTTGTCACCGTAGTGACCGAACACCAAACCACCCAATGGGCGGGCGAGGAAGCCGACGGCATACAGGGCGAAGGCGGCGAGGATGCCATCGATCGGGCTGTCGGTCTGGCGAAAAAACAGCTGGCCGAAGACCAGTGCCGAAGCGGTGCCGTAGAGGAAAAATTCATACCATTCGGCGACGGTGCCGGCCATGGCGGCGGCCACGACACGCTTGAGTCCCGAAGGTGAGGTCGCGCGGGCGGTGCTGTGAGGATTGGGCATGCTGACGTTTCCTGTAGAGGCGCAAAAAGCAGGCAGCCGGGCCGGGGCCGCAAGGGACCCGCCCGGCAATCACTCAGAGACCGACGTCTGGCAGTTCCGGACGGTTGGCCAGGGCCTTGGCCATGATCTGCTCGACGAAAACCCGATCGGCTTCCGGCAGGGCCAGGCGTGGCGGACGGGTCAGGGCGCTGCCGCGACCGGCGATGGCTTCGCACAGCTTGATGCACTGCACCAGGTCGGCACGGGCGTCGAGGTGCAGGATCGGCATCAGCCATTCGTAGATCGGCATGGCTTCGGCGAAGCGACCGGCCTTGGCCAGGCGGAAGATGGTTTCGCCTTCTTTCGGGAACACGTTGGACATGCCCGAGACCCAGCCTTCGGCACCCACGGCGATGCTTTCCAGCACCACGTCATCGAGGCCGGCGAACAGCACAAAACGGTCGCCGACTTCATTGCGCACGTCGATGAAACGACGGGTGTCGCCGGAGGAATCCTTGAAGCACACCACGTTGTCGCAGTCGGCCAGGGAAATCAGGATGTCCGGGGTGACGTCGTTTTTGTAGATCGGTGGGTTGTTGTAAACCATCAACGGTACGTCGGCGTTCTTGGCCACGTAGCGGTAGTGCTCGGCGGTCTCGAACGGCTTGGAGCCGTAGACCAGCGCCGGCATCAGCATGACCCCGTCGACACCCACCCGGCGCACGGCGTTGGCGACTTTGGCCGCTTGAATGCTGGTGAATTCGGCCACACCGCAGATCACCGGCACGCGGCCGCGGGAAGCGTCGACCGCGACTTCGGTCACGGCGATTTTTTCTTCGGCGGTCAGCGAGGTGTTTTCCCCCACCGAACCGCACACCACCAGGCCCGACACGCCGTCACGGATCACGTTGGAAATCACCTGGTGGGTTTTTTCCAGGTTGATGGTGAAGTCGTCGTTGAATTGAGTGGTCACCGCGGGGAAGACGCCACTCCAGTTAATGCGCTTGCTCATTGTTGCCTCCGGTTCAGTTATTGTATTTCGTATACGATATTGCATGTGAAAAGACTCGGCCAGTGCTTTTTTCAGTTACGAGGGGTTTTTTACTAGCCGTTTGTCAGAGTTTTTTGGTGAGGGTTTGTAAGGCTGTGTTCAGGCCCCAGGCCAGGTGTCAGACAGTCGATAGCCTTGTGGCCACGGATCGCTTGGATCGAGCAGCAATTGATGAGTGCCGGTGATCCAGGCCCGGCCGGAAATGCACGGGTAAATTGCCGGGCGTCCGGCCACTTCCGTCAGCGAATCGATGCGGCAGTGGAACTCGGAACCGATGATCGAACGGCCGATAAATCGCTCACCGACCTGCATCAATCCCTTGGCCTGCAACACGGCCATGCGCGCCGAGCAGCCGGTGCCGGTCGGTGAACGATCAATCTTGCCGGGTTGAATCACCACCGCGTTGGCGCCGGTGGCGATGCCATTTTCATAGACGAGGGGAGCCGCGATCTGGCAGAAGGAAATGTGCGACCACTCGGGGTTCAGCGGATGGACAAATCCCAGTTGCTCATTGGCCGCGCGGGTGATTTTCAGCCCGACCTCGACCAGCTCCACCGCTTCATCAGGACGAATGGAAAAGCCCAGGCGTTTGGCGTCGGCGATCACAAAACTGTCGCCGCCGTACGCGGTGTCGACCTGCAATGAGCCGACGCCTTCGACTTCGATCCAGGCGTCGAGGCGGTCAGCGAAGGAGGGCACGTTCTTGATTTCCACCCGTTCGACCTTGCCGTCACGGCAGTCGGCCACCGCCTCGATCAGCCCGCCCGGCGCTTCGAGCACCAGTCGGGTTTGCGGTTCGGTCATCGGCAGGATGCCGCTGTCGAGCAACACGGTGGCCACGCACAGCGAGTTGGAGCCGGACATCGGCGGTGTGTCGGCCGGTTCCATGATGATCCAGGCCATCTGCGCCCGAGGATCCTTGGCCGGCACCAGCAGGTTGACGTGGCGGAACACGCCGCCGCGCGGCTCGTTGAGCACGAAGTTGCGCAGGGTCTGATCCTTGGCAATCCAGCGCGACTGTTCCCACACGGTGGCCCCGGGCGGTGGCGCGACGCCGCCGACGATCACATCGCCGACTTCGCCTTCGGCGTGGCAGCTGACTACATGAATCACTTTCGATGAACGCATTGTCTGCTCCTTGTGTAGTCTGTTAGGGCCTCATCGCGAGCAGGCTCACTCCCACATTCAATTGCATTTCTTCTGGAAGAACTCGGTCAAATGTGGGAGTGAGCCTGCTCGCGATGGGGCCATTAGTTATTTCACCGATTTCAGAAAGGCCGCAGTTTCCGCATGCACCGGGTTGCCAATGACTTGGTCGGGCGAACCAATCTCATGCACCAAACCATTGCGAAAGAACGCCACACGGTCGGACACATCGCGGGCAAAGCGGATTTCATGAGTCACCAGAACCATGGTCATGCCGTCTTCAGCGAGCATGCGCATGGTGTCCAGCACCTCGCCTACCAACTGCGGATCGAGGGCCGAAGTGGCTTCGTCGAACAGCATGTAGTCCGGCGACATGGCCAGGGCGCGGGCGATCGCCATGCGCTGTTGCTGGCCGCCGGAGAGCTTGCCGGGAAAGGCCTTGAGCTTGTCGCCCAGGCCGACGTGAGTCAGTTGCTTGACCGCCAGTTCCTCGGCTTCGGCCTTGCTCTTGCCCAGCACTTTGCGCGGCGCCAGCATCACGTTTTCCAGCACGGTCAGGTGCGGGAACGCGTTCCATTGCTGGAAGACGATGCCGATCTTCTGTCGCAGACGGTTGAGGTCAGTGGCGCTGTGATGGACCTCGACACCGTCGACCCGAATGTTGCCTTTCTGGATCGGCTCCAGGCCGTTGATGCACATCAGCAGGGTCGATTTGCCCGAGCCGGAGCCGCCGATGATCGACACCACCTCGCCCTTGTTCACCGTCAGGTTGACGCCCTTGACCACTTCGAGGTTGCCGAAGGATTTGTGTACGTTGTCGATCTCAATCATTTTCTTGCCACCTTCTTTCCAGACGAGCGCCGAGGCGAGCGACCACCAGGCTCATGACGTAGTAGATGAGGCCCGCGATGCACAGCACCAGCAGCGGTTCCTGAATGCGGGTCACGATGGTTTGCGAGGCGCGCAGCAGTTCGACGATGCCGATCCACATCACCAGCGCGGTGTCTTTCATCACGCTGAGCACCAGGTTCAGCCAGCCGGGAAAGGCTACCCGCGTGGCCATCGGCAGGACGATCCAGCGCAGGTCCTGCAGGAAACTCAGGCCCAGCGAGCGACTGGCCCGGCGCACAGTGAACGGCACCGACAGCACGCCGCTGCGCACGATTTCGGTGAAGTACGCGGCGGCGTAGACCCCGAGCACAATGCAACCAACGCTGAAGGCGCTGATGTTCAAACCAACGATGCTTTTCAGCGAGTTGAACAACACAAACTGGATCAGCAACGGCACGCTGCGAAACACGTCCAGCACCCACGCCAGCGGCAGGCTCGCACGCGGCAACAGCGCCCGCAGCAAGCCGAACAACAGCCCGGCGAAAGAGCCGAGGATGATCGACCAGAACGTGAGTTTCAGAGTGACCCAGGCGCCATCAAGCAAGAACAACAGGTCATTCCAGGAAAAGCTGGTAGTCAACATGGTCACCTCCTCAGTAGCGGAACAGCCGCCAGGCCATCAGCCGGGCGACGGCGACGATCGCCTTGGCAATCAGGTAATACAACGCCGCTGCGATGGCGAAGTATTCGAAGGTGCGGAACGTCTTGACGTTGTAGTCCTGGGTCACGCCAGTGAGGTCATTGTTCAGCCCGACGATCACCCCCAGCGACGTCATCAAGACCGCCCAGACCATCTGGTTACTCAACGGGTAGAACACGATCCGCAGCAGCTGCGGGACGATGATCATCCGATAAGCCTGAAAGGCACTCATGCCCAGCGAGCGCGCGGCGCGAACTTGCGTGCCCGGCACAGCCTTGAGGCCACCGCGAAAGTTTTCCGCCAGGTAGCCGGCGTTGTTGAAGGTGATCCCGGCCAGCAGTGCGAACCATGAGCTGACATGCAAATCCAGCGAGCCGAGGCCGAAGTAGAGGACGTAGATCTGGAACAGCGACGGGGTGTTGCGGGCGATCGACACCCAGCCGTTGCCGATGCCGCGCAACAACGGTTGTTTGGTTTCACGCATCACCGTCAGGGCCAGGGCGATCAGCACGCCGAAGATCATCGACAGCGCGGCGGTCTCGAAGGTGACCCAGGCACCGGCGAGCATGTCCGGCAGGGCGCGCAGGGTCGCGCGCCATTGGAAGGTGTAATCAAACATGCGCGTGGCTCTCCAGAGAGGCGGCCGATTGCAGCCAGGCCGGCAAACGACCACTGGCCGTGGCGCTGCAGGCGGCGTCGACACATTCGGCGAGGTTGGCGAAGTGCACCTTGCGGCCCACCAGGCCGGGTGCGTAATGGGCGTACTTGCCCGAATTGGTCATCAAGGTTTTGGCGGCCAGCGGGATCACCGGCTCGCCGAGCATGCACCAGCAGGTGTCGGTGACCAGGGTCGCGCCGAAGGCTTCGATCACGGCGATATGTCCGGCCTCGCGGGCCTGCTCCAGCACCGCACGACCGCAGGTGATGGCGAGCACCACCTCGGGGTGTTTGTGCCGACCCCGACACAGCCGCGCCAGATGCGCGAATTCGCTAAGAGAGAAATGCGGGTTGCCCAGCGAGACCACATCCACCCGGTTGTCGCGGGCGCTGTTGAGCTTGCGCCAGCTGAGCAGCAAATCCTTCAGGCGGATTTTTTCCGCCGGCACATCGGCATCCGCCTCCAGCACCTGCGTCGGGTCGAGTGCTTCCGGGGTCACCCCGGCGATATGGAACAGCGGCGCGGCGGAGGTGGTGGCGAAAGCGGCGCCGAAGGCTTTCAGGTCATTCAGGCTCGGCTTGCTCTGTTCCAGTCCCAGCACCAGCGGAATCCGGCTGCCGGCCAGGGCACCGATGTGGTAACCGAGCAACGGGTAGAAGGCATCGTCCAACTCGCGCAAAACCGGTAATTCGATTTGCAGTTTCGCTTTACGCTGCGCGTCCAGATGGCAGCCGATTAGGGGCGCGCGGCCGGTCAGGGCGATGCAGATATCCAGGTAGTCCGGGTATTTCAGGGTGCGTGCGCCGAGCACGCTGTTGGCATAGACCACGGCGTTGGATTCGGCCCAGACGATTTGCTCGCCGGCCTTCGGCGCGCTGTCGAGCAGGTAAGGTGCGCAGGTGAAACTCAGCTGTGCACCCATCGCCATGTAGGCATCGCCCAAAGCACTGGCCGGCACACCGAGTGCCGGATCAATGCCCAACTCGCGCCAACGGCGCTGGTCGACGGAAATCGAATTGAGGGTGGTCGGCACCCGTACGTTTGCTCCCCACTGCACCAGTTGTTCAGCAAATCGCAGGCTCGCAGGTCCGGTATAAATGCAGCCGTCGATGTGTGCCTGGGTGACGTCTACCAGGTTGCGGGCGCCTTGCAGTTCAGCCATGCGCAGGACGATCTGCATCGCCACTTGCGTGGCTTTGCCATGCTCGCCGTCGAGTAGCGCCTGATCGTGTTCGGTGAGTTCGATAGCGGTGCTTTTTTCTGCTGTCTGCAACGGACTGTCGGGTGCCTGCCAGGCATCGCCCGGCAGGTGTTCGAACACGGTCACCGTTGATGCTTCGACCCGAGCAAAGGCCTTGCCGCGCAAGGCGGCGAAGGCCTCCCGACCGATGCACAGCACCGGCAGGGAACGCTCGAAAATGGTCTGTGCCACAAGCACGCCCAGGGTCAGGATCTCATCGGGTTCGGCCAGCACCAGTGCGGCCGGTGCATGACCGTTGCTGATCAGTTCCATCAGAACACTGCTGCCGGTGCACGAACCGCGGCCGCTGGGAATCGCCAGCACCCGGCCGGCCAGATGTTCGCCGCTGAGCGGGTGGTGACGGTCGATGACCTCGCTGCTGTACGGATCGACCCCACCCCAGAAACTCAGCCCGACATCGGCAAACAGCAGGGCGCCTTGTGCGGCGCCGGCGACCAGGCTGCGACCGGTCAGAGAGGTTGACCTAGGCATGCCGGACACCTCAGTAATAGACCTTGGGCACGGTCAGGTCGGTGGGTGAAATCTCGGTACCGACCCATTTGGTGAACAGCTCGTTGTAGCGGCCGCTGCGCACCTGCTGATTGACGAACAGGTTGAGGTAGTTGAGCAAGCCATACTCGTTGCGCTTGGCGCCCAGGGACACGTAGTCGATGGTGTACGGCGCGTTACCGGCGATTTTCAGGTTCTTGTATTTGCCCGACTTGATCGTGGCGGCGGCCACGGTGTTGGTGACTACGGTGGCGTCGATGTGGCCCTGAGCAACCGCCAGCAGCGTGTCGTTCTGCGACTGATAGGCGCGGAAGGTGCCGGTGCCCCAGTTCTTCACATCTTTTTCCAGAGCGATGGCTTCATAGGTGCCGCTGGTGTTGCCCAAGGCTTTGCCTTTGATATCGGCGAAGCTATTGATGCCGGTGTTATCGCGGGTCAGCACCACCATCTGGAAGGCGAAGTACGGCACGGTGAGGCCGACGGTCTTGGCCCGTTCGAGGGTGTCGGACGTGGACGCGACGATCACGTCTGCGCGCCCGGAGACCAGTGCCGGAATTCGATCCGGGAAGGGCGTTTCAACCACTTCGGCGTCGACCCCGAGGATCTTCGCCAGGTCGCGGCAGTAGTCCACGTCGAAACCGGCCGGGTTGTTACCTTCATCGCGAAAACCCATGGGTGGGAAGTCCAGGGTCACGGCGCAGCGCAGCTTGCCCGAACCAATAATGTCGTCGAGCTTGTCGGCCTGGGCGGTGGCGATAAAGGATGTACTGAGAACAGCGCTGAGGGCTACGGCAAATGCGGGGTTTTTCATAGAGGCCTCGTTGTCGGAAAGTGTTGTTGGATATCGTATTGTGAATTTCGTATACGATATGTGATTAGCAATGAGCGTGCCTGTTTCCGAGCAGAGGCGAGAATTAATCGCCAAGCCTTGAGTTAAAGGTCTTACAAGATTGTGGGAGCAGGGCGTAGGAGAAGAACGCCTCGGCGGGCCGTATCAGGCGGTGTTACAGAAGGGAGCAGTGGGAACGCCGGGCGCCCCTTAAAGGAACACTCGCCCGGGTTCAGCGACGGCTTTCGCGATACTGACTCGGCGCCAGACTGGTCAAGGCACGGAACTGCCGGCTGAAGGCGCTGTGATCGGTGTAACCGCAGCGCAGGGCGATCTCGGTGATGGGCAGGTCGGTGTGCAGCAACAGTCGGGAGCCTTCTTCCAGGCGCGCCTTGTGAATCATCTGCCGTGGAGTGAGCTGGAACACCCGTTTGCAATGGCGCTCCAGTTGCGCCACGGAAAACCCGGCGATCGCGGTCAGTTCGGCAAGGCTGATAGGGCGGGCGAAATGGTTGCGGATATGCGCGTCCACCGCCGCGAGTTTCTGGAACGCCGGGTGGCTGGACTGTGGCGTTTGCAGGTCGCGGGAGATGCCGGCCAGGCCGACGATCTGACCTTGCAGGTCGCGCAGTGCGAGTTTGTGGGTCAGGCACCAGACCGGTTGGTTACCGTAATACAGGTGCAGTTCGAGTTGGTCGGCCAGTTCGCGGCCGGTGGACAGCACCCGCCGATCCTGCTCGGTGTACAGCGGGCCGAAGCGCTCGGGAAAGACCATGTCAGCGGTGCGCCCGAGCAGCTCGTCACTGTGTTTGAAGCCACAGCGTCGGGCTAGGGTCTGGTTGACGAAGGCGTAGCGGGCCTCGCTGTCCTTGATGAAAAACACCACGTCCGACAGGGTGTCGAGCAACGCCGCGATCGGCTGCAGACTGCTCAGCAGAGTGGGCAGGTCGCAGGGTTTGAAGGTAGTGAGCGAGGCATACATGGCGCTGGGCGTCTAGAGGCAATGCCCGGGATCATAAAGACTCGGCGACGGACCCGAAAGCCCCGGGCCGGTATTCAGGCGGGCGGGGTGTCGTCCAGGCACAGCAAGGTCTCGATCCGCGCCGGACCGAAGGGCGGGCGTGGCGCCGACGGTTGCCAACCGAACAGGTGCTGCAACGCGCCGCCACACACCCGGCCCTGGCAGGCGCCCATGCCGCAGCGACTGGCCAGTTTGGCCTCGCGCCAGTCAGTGTGCCTGGCAAGCGCTATGTAAGGCACGTCTTCGCAACGGCACACCAGGGTGTCGGGTTGTGCCAGCGACTTGAGTTGCGGATCGAGGGTGAATGCTTTGTTGAGGGCGTTGGCGAAGCCCTGCCAGCGCGCACGACGCGCCCACAATGCTCGGGCCGAATCAAGGTCACCGACGGCTGCGTGACCGGCGATTGCGCCTTCGACCAACGCCAGTTCACTGCCACCGAAACCGGTGCATTCACCTGCCGCGTAGTGATCGGCGCGGCGAGTGGCCTGCCAGGCATCGACGGCAATAGCCTGATCTTCAAGTTCGCAGCCGAGGGCCTGGCCGAGTTGGGTGTTGGGTATCAGACCGAAGCCACAGGCCAGGCGATCACATTCCAGTTCGACGACTTTCCCTTGCTGTTGCAGGCGCACACCTTCCAGCCGCTCATTGCCCAGGGCCGCCAGTACATGGGTCCCGGTGCGGTAGTGGCGGTCGAACAACGTGACTGACTGCATCAGCTTGTTGGGCCAGCGTGGCAGTTGCGAGGCGAAACTGGCGATGGCGGCCGCGCGGGCTTGCTCGGCGATACGTAGGACCTGGGCGCCGTTGTGTTTCGCGGTGGCGGCGCTGGCCAGCAATAACGGTCCGCTACCGGCAATCACAACGCGTTGGTCCTGCACCGGCAGGCCGCTTTTGATCAATGCCTGAAGGCCACCCGCGCCAGTCACTCCAGGCAGCGTCCAGCCGGGGAAGGGCAGAAGCAACTCGCGGGCGCCGGTACACAGAATAAGTTTGTCGTAACCGATCAGCCAGCCTCGATCGGCGTCTTCGACCAGCAGTTGTTTTGGCCCGGCGCAGGCGATCACCCGAGTGCCGGAGTGGCGGCGGATGTTGCTGCACGCCTCCAGTCGCTGGCGCATCTGACGCGCCGGGTTCGGCAGTTTGGCTTGAGGCCCGTCGCGCCAGATTTGTCCGCCCGGCAGTGGATTGTCATCGAGCAGGACGATGCGCGCAGCGCTTGGCGCCGCAGCGAGCGCGGCTGCCATGCCGGCGGGACCGGCACCGATGATCAGCAGGTCGGCGTATTCGTTCATGCTTGAGTCTCCACGTGCATGCCGTCACAGCACAGCGTCTGGCAGGCCAGGCGCCGGCGACCGTCGATGGTCACCCGGCATTCCTGGCAAATGCCCATGCCGCACAGCGGTGCGCGACGTTGGCCACTGACCGATGTGCGCGTGCAGCCATCGCCGCTCAGCGCCAGTGCAGCGGCGACACTGGTGCCCTCGGCAACCCGCAGGGCACGTCCGTCCAGCATCAATTCAGGCATAAACGGGCTCTCCGAGAAAACGTTGCGGCAGATACGGTTGCGCGACCAGTGGCGGTGTTTCGTCGAACAGCTGCGCGACCAACAGGTCGGCGGTGCCGGGGGCGGTCGTCACGCCGAGGCCCTCGTGACCGACCGCCAGCCATAAACCTTTGCGTTGCGGGTGCTGACCCACCAGCGGCAAGCCGTCGGGGCTGGCAGCGCGAAAACCGGTCCAGGCGCGGATGCCGTTGAGCTGAGCCAGACCCGGCATGTAGTCGGTGGCACGCCGGAGCATTTTCGCCAGCATCCAACCCTCGACTTGCGGGTCGGTGGTGCCGAATTGTCGCGAGGCACCGATGAACAATTGTCCGGTTGGCCGCGGTTGAATATTGCACGCCGTCGATGGGCCAGTGGCGTTGTGGGCACTGGTGACGTAACCGAGTTCCACCAGGGTGTGGGTGACCTTGCCGGGGTAGCGGTCAGTGATCAGCAAGTGGCCTTTCTTCGGCTCGATCGGCAACTCCGGGCAGAGCTCGTTGGCCTGGACGCCGTTGGCCAGAATCACCGCTTCGGCGCTTAGCCATTGGCCGTTGTCGAGTCGCACACGGTTGCCGTCGACTTCGCTAACCCGCGCCCGGCGTTGGCTGATGTTCGGTGTGTCCAGCATCCAATTAGCCGTCGCCGGCGCATAGAGAATGCCGTCGCCATTGATCAGCAGGCCGCCTTCCAGGCCCTCGCGCAGTTCCGGTTCGCGTTGGTGCAAGGCACCGCGGGAGATCAATTCGCAAGCCACGCCTTGGGCCTGCAAGTTCAGGTATTTGCTGTGGGCGACGGCCATCTCTTCAGCATTGGCCGCCAGCCAGAGCGTGCCATTGCAACGGTAGGCGCAGCCGTCGGGCAGGGCTGGCGCCAGTTCGCGCCAGCGTTGCAGGGAATATTGACTGAGGGCCAGTTCGGCCGGGTTGTCGTCGAGGACCAGCAAGTGGCCCATGCCCGCCGCCGTAGCGCCGGGCAGGCCGGCGTCCAGCACCAGCACGCGCAAGCCGCGACCCGCCAGCGCCTGGGCACAAGCGGCGCCGATGATGCCGGCGCCGATCACGATCACATCGGCCACCAGGCCCTCGTTCACGGGCGAATGCCCCAGGCGAACGGGTCGTCCTGTTCGATGATCAGGCTGGCTTCGGCGCTGATAAAGGCGCGACCGCGAATGGTCGGCACGATGCGCTCGCCCTGAAGTTCGTAGGAACCCTCGAATTCGCTGCCGATGACGCTGGCCTGACGCCAGATTTGTCCCGGCTGCAATTTGTCGTCGGCCGCCAGGCACGCCAGTTTGGCGCTGGTGCCGGTGCCGCAGGGCGAGCGGTCGTAGGCTTTGCCAGGGCACAGGACGAAGTTGCGGCTGTCGGCCTGCTCGTCATCGGCGAACAGCTCGACATGGTCGATCAAGCCGCCGTCTTCGCCGCGAATGCCTTGAACCTCCAGTGCTTGCTGCACGGCGTAGGTGTAGGCGGTCAACGTGTCGAGGTTATCGCCGGCAATGCGCAGACCATGCTCGGCAATCAGGAAAAACCAGTTTCCACCCCAGGCAACATCGCCGGTCACTTGGCCGATCCCCGGCACCTGCAGCGACAGCGCTTTGCGGTAACGGTAGGCAGGCACGTTGCGCACGCTCACCGAATGGTCTTCGTGCAGCGTTGCCTGCACCGTGCCCACCGGGGTTTCGATGCTGTGCACCCCGGGGCCGATCTTGCCCAGATGCGCCAGCGAGGCCACCAGGCCGATGGTGCCGTGGCCGCACATTCCGAGGTAACCGCTGTTGTTGAAGAAAATCACACCGGCACACGCGCTCGGGTCCACCGGCTCACAGAACAGGGCGCCGACCAGCACGTCACTGCCCCGTGGTTCGAGCACGCAAGCGGCGCGCCATTGATCATGCTGTTCGGCCAGCCGCTGTCGACGTTCGGCCATGCTGCCGTTGCCCAGGTCAGGAAAACCGGCGGTCACCAGGCGGGTCGGTTCGCCGCCGGTGTGGGAGTCGATCACGGTAATGCGTTTCATGGGATGGCCACGTCCGTTCAGATGAGTGAACGAAAGAGTGGCCTGTGCGGGGGCTTGCCGGCTTGATGGTTTTATCCAGAGCCGATGACGAAATCGGCACAGTGCGGCGAAGGGTTAGTGGCTGTGAGGCAGGTGCTCGAACAGGGTTTTGCAGACCCCGGCAATGTGCTCGTCGAGCAACTTCACCGCCAGGTCAACGTCACCGGCGCGGCAGGCCGCAAGGATTTCCCGGTGTTCGTGATCGGCGCGCTCCTTGCCGGCCGACAGGCTCATCTGCATGCGCAGGTAGCGCTCCAGTTTGTCGTTGACCGAGCGGATCAGGCCGACCAGAAACGGTCGTTGCGCCGGTTCGTAAAGGCAAGCGTGAAGTTCCCAGTTGAGCTCGGCCCAGCGCCCGACGTCATCTTCGCCGATGAACTCCTGGCAGATGCGTTCGGCGCGGGCGAAGGTGTCTTCGGTCATGTTGGGAATGGCCAGGCGCAGCACCTTGTCTTCGAGCAGCATGCGCACTTCGAACATCTGCGCCAGTTCTGCATCGGAAACCCGGGTGACCATCGCCCCGCGATTACGCTGGAACATCACCAGGCCTTCGGCCTCCAGGCGCTTGAGGGCTTCGCGCACCGGAATCTTGCTGACGTTGAACTGGCGGGCGATATCGTCCTGGCGAATCGGCTCGTCCTCGGCGAAATGCCCGGCGACGATGGCGTCACGCAGATGACGGGTGATGATTTCCGACGTCGAAGGCGAATTGCCAAGGTCGGGAGCGTTGAGTTTTGTCAGGGCCACGGTCGTGATCGTTAGGATGGAATTGCAGATATGGTATACGAATTTTCTCTGGGTGTTCCTGCGTCGATGACCAGGACCTCCGCCACTGCAATATCTTCCCGATCCGAATGCAACTGCTACGCTACGTTCTGGCAGCGCTCGAGTCGTTCATGGCCATCGAGGTGGCGGGCGACAGGCGGTTACCTGCAAGGAGGCAGGCTGTGGTGATCAAGCCCATTGGCAATGCAAGTGCAGACATCGTTCCCGAGCCTCTCGCTCGGGAAGAGGTGGAGCGGGTGCTCGCGCTGTTATTGGCCAGCCCGTTGTTCGCCAAGTCACGGCGGATGGGCAGCCTGTTGCGCTTTCTGGTCGAGCACGACCTCCAGTTTTCGGACACTCCCCTTACCGAGCACGCCATCGGCATCGCGGTGTTTCGCCGTGATCCGGCGGTCTACTGCACCGGCGATGATCCCGTGGTGCGGGTTCAGGTAGGCCGGTTGCGGCGCAAGCTCGCCAGTCATTACGCCACGTTTGGCCAACAGGATCCGGTGCGTCTGAGCATTCCGGCCGGTTGTTATCGGCTGGCGTATCAGCGACTCAGGCTCAAAGGCATCGCTATTCGCCATCCTGTCCTGCAACTCCAGCCGTTTACCTGCATCACCCGCGACGGCGACGACTTTACCCAGGGTTTGTGCGAAGAGTTGAGTTGCAGGCTGTTCGAGTCGTTTGAACAGACGCAAACGCCGGCGAACCATGTGCTGATGAAGGTGCCACGAAGTAGCGTAAAAGCACCGGACCTGGGGCGGGTCAGGCGCGGCAGCTATTCGCTGGAGGGCAGCGTGCGGGTGGAACCGGCCCGCGTCCGGACCTCGGTACGTTTGATTGATGTCGCTCAGGGGCGTATTCGCTGGTCAGAGCAGTTCGATCGCGATCATCCCTATGGCATTGCCACTCAGGAAGATCTGGCCGAGTCCATTTGTCGGTCGTTGACGGGCTATTTCGCCCGGGGTGGCAGTGACGATTGATGAACAGAGGGGCAACCACAAGGTTGCCCCTGGATGCTGCGTTACACGACAGTCCAGCTACCGCCAGAGTAGAGGCGGGTCGCACTGTTATCGAAGGTCAAATCGATTTCGATGGATTGCGAGCGTGAGGTGCTGAACATGGTGCTGGTCTGCACGTTCTGTTCGAACCACACCAGAATGGTCTCGACGGGGGTTAGCACGGTCTGGCCGGTGACTACTTGTGCCGAGGCCACGTAGATGGGCGTGCTGATCTGCCTGCCATCGATGCCCGTGGACAGTTGACTGAGGCCGGGGTGGATCGCACCGTAGTTGTTCACCAGGGTGATGGAGGTGTCGGGGCCACCGCTCGTCGCCGAACCCAGCAGGCCGGCATTGTCGAGTATCGACTGTTGGCCCAGGCCGATATTGACGAGGTTGGTCGACACATCTACCTGCACGTTGGCCTGGAAAGAGTTGGCGCCGAACAACTGATACTGGGGCGTCCAGCTGAAAGTGCTGTTGCTCAGGTACTGGACGTAAGACTGCCAGACCACGTTGTAGGCTTCATTGCCGACCTTCTTGGCAAAGCACAGCTTGTAGCCTGATTGTTTGAGCAGGGTCAGATCAGCGGCGGCGATCTGGATCTTGACCGACTTTTGGGTGGCCGCCAGGGTCGACGTCAGTACCTTGCTGTAGTCGGTGGTTTTCAGGGCCGTTGGGGCGACGCTCTGGAACGACTTGAAAGCCTCTTGCACGTCTTTGTGCAGTTGCTGGCTTTGTTTGCTGACTGCGTTTGACTGACTCATGGTTTCCCTCTTCCTTGGTTGAGTGTTGGGCAATCAATGGGCAGCGGGCTTCGAATCCGGCGGACGGTGCCGATGATGTGTCACGACCCTGTAAGCACATTGACGGCTTTACGGTAGGCGGGTCGTGCAGTGCGGCGAAGTGTCTTGGCGTTACAGTCAGAAGGGTCATTGGCGCCGGTGCAGATCAGGAAGTAACAGCCGGCGTAACGGAGTTGTATCAACGTTCGGGGAGGTTCCAGCTTTCGCGGATTTGCTCATATTCCGCCTCGGGCATTTGAACCAGCAGAGGGGACTGGCGAGGATCCAGCCAATCGAACAAATGAGAAATATCCGCTGGGTCCATGGCGGTGCAGCCCAGCGTCGGCGAGGTGGGGCCGCGCCAGATATGGAAGAAAATGCACGAGCCCGAGGCGGGGGACGCCGGCGTATTGTGCTCGATGAAAATGCCTTTTCTATACATGTCGTCATCGCGACGCATACGTTCGGAGCTATTCCAGTCTTTCGAAATTGTCGCTCCGTCGACAAGCTCGTTGTAGCGGGCGGAGTGGCTGTCATCCACGCATTCGATGGTCGGGGTCAGCGCCAGGTAAGGCAGTTTTGTCTCGGAAGTGCGGTCGTAGCCAAACGTCGTTCCCAGTTTGAATACCCCGGCAGGTGCTTTGCCATCGCCTTCACGTTTGACCGGACCTTCGCGTTGCTCAACGCTGCTCAGGCCCTTGCCCCACGCCAGCCCGCTCCTGCCGACCACCACCGGAAATGACCCTTCGTATTTTCGAAAGGTGTTCCCTTGGCGTTCATAGCGCTGGGCCGTGCCCTGGATGTCAGTCCAGTTTTTTGTGGTGACCACAATCAGCTGATTGGCGGTGTCGAGAGCGTCGCGTGTACCCAGCGGCGTGATGGGGAAGTCCATGATGTTCTTCGGCGAACCTTCGCCGCTATAGGTGAAGTGCCACCATTCCTTCGAGTACCCGGTAAACCCTTCTTTCTCCATGGCCCTGCTGAGCTTCTGGCGATTGTCCCTGGCGGCAGCGCTGATCGTCGGGTTGTCGGTATGCGCGCGCTCATCGAAGCAATCGAAACCGGTGCCCATGTCGAGTGCGCCGTCGCGCCAACGCTGGCCATAAGGGGCCGTGCAATCGACTTGCCCGGCTGAAGGCGTCCAGCTATCGGCGGGCAGGGCATCGGGCCCGGTCAGTGTCAGGTCCACGGTTGAGCCTTTGGAGTGGTTCGACACCCGGGCCACGTAACCCAGGCGCCAGAAGTCCTGCTTGTCCACACGCGGATAGAACTCGGCCTTGCGTGGGTCGCCTGGTTCCGTCGCGAAACGCCCCATATCGGCAACGGCACGGCTGGGTCGATAACAGTCAAACACCTTCAAACCGTAGCCCTGCGCCCGCAATGCTGTTTGTACCCGAGCGAGGGCCTTGGCGGCGTCCAGCGATAACAGGCACTGTGCAGCGGCGTAACCGTCGAGTGGGTGCCCGGTGAAGTTGTGAGCGCTGGCATAGCGAATGTCTTGCTCGATGCCCGGATCAATCGTACGCAGATAAACCATGTTCTCGGGTCGTGTCTCTGCACCGGCCATGCCGGGCGCGACAATGCTCAGGCACAGGATCCATCGCAGACAGGTTCGCGTGAGCCTGTTTTGCTGATCCATTGCGCAACGATGGTGGTTTGATCTGCCCGTCAGGGTTTTAGACGATCGAATGTCCAAGGCTCGCCTCTCGTATGATTTTTTACGCTTTCTTTACAGTGGTCATTTTCGTCCGACACGATACTGGCCGCGTTTTTTAACGTCGATACGTATAGCACTTCACCTCTTGGCTTAGCGACGTGTGGACCAATGTCATTAATAACCGTTTGAATCAATGCCTCTTTACGGCCGCCTATCTCAAACGGCCTCGGGGAGCCGTCTCGCTCAAGGATGGCATGCACTTTCTCCCCCTTCATTCAGAGAGTCTACCGTGAGCGAAACAACGACCGTTGCACATGAAAATTCTCAAGCCAAAACGTCAGCTGCAGGCTTGCTCGTCGCCGCTGTCGGCGTGGTTTACGGGGACATTGGCACCAGCCCCCTCTACACGTTGAAAGAAGTATTTTCCGGTCACTACGGAGTTCAGGTAAATCACGACGGAGTGCTAGGCATTCTGTCGTTGATCTTCTGGTCACTGATCTGGGTGGTCTCAATCAAGTACGTGCTGTTCATCCTTCGCGCCAACAACCAGGGCGAAGGCGGCATTATGGCGTTGACGGCTTTAGCCCGCCGCGCGGCAGCACCTTATCCGCGCATGAGCAAGGTACTGGTCCTGCTCGGCCTGTTCGGTGCGGCACTTTTTTACGGGGACAGCATGATCACCCCGGCTATTTCGGTGCTCTCTGCGGTTGAAGGACTTCAGCTGGCGTTTGACGGAATAGAGCACTGGGTTGTGCCCTTGTCAGTGATCGTGCTGGTGGCGCTGTTCCTGATCCAAAAGCACGGCACGGCTCGCATCGGTATCCTGTTCGGCCCAGTGATGGTGCTGTGGTTTGTAGTGTTAGGTGCGCTGGGGATCTATGGGATTTTGCAGCGCCCGGAAGTACTGCAAGCGCTCAATCCATACTGGGGAGCGCATTTTTTTATCGCTCATCCGGGAATCGGTGTGGCCATCCTGGGTGCCGTCGTATTGTCATTGACCGGTGCTGAAGCACTGTATGCGGACATGGGCCACTTTGGTCGCAAACCGATTTCTCGTGCCTGGTTCATTCTCGTGTTGCCCGGTTTGGTGCTCAACTACTTTGGCCAAGGCGCCTTGATCCTGGGAAACCCGGAGACTGTGCGCAACCCGTTCTATTTGCTGGCGCCTGAATGGGCACTGTTACCGATGGTCGCGCTCTCCACACTGGCTACCATCATCGCTTCTCAAGCCGTGATCTCCGGTGCTTTCTCCCTGACTCGCCAGGCCATCCAGCTGGGTTACGTCCCTCGCATGTTTATCCAGCACACCTCCAGCCAGGAGCAGGGGCAGATCTACATCGGTACGGTTAACTGGGCGTTGATGGTCGGTGTCGTGTTGTTGGTGATTGGTTTCGAGTCGTCCAGTGCTTTGGCCGCAGCTTATGGCGTCGCTGTGACGGGGACCATGCTGATCACAACAATCTTGTCTTCGGCTGTCGTCCTGCTCCTATGGAAAACGCCGCGCTGGTTGGCCATCCCGATGCTGCTCGGATTTTTGCTGGTAGACGGTCTGTATTTCGCGGCCAACGCGCCGAAGATTTTTCAGGGCGGTGCGTTCCCGGTGATTGCCGGCATCGGCCTGTTCATTTTGATGACGACCTGGAAGCGGGGCAGGAAGATTGTTGTTGAGCGGCTGGATGAAACGGCGCTTCCTCTACCGCTCTTCATCGGCAGCATCCGTACGCAGCCTCCCCATCGCGTACAAGGCACGGCGGTGTTTCTGACGGCCAGGGCCGATGCCGTCCCTCATGCGTTGCTGCACAACCTGTTGCATAACCAGGTTTTGCATGAACAAGTCGTGTTGCTCACGGTAGTGTCTGAAGACAGCCCTCGCGTAAGTGCTGACAGACGATTTGAGGTCGAAGCCTATGGTGAAGGCTTCTTCCGGGTCAGTCTGCACTTCGGTTTTATCGAGGAGCCGGATGTCCCCCTGGCGTTGAGTCTCTGTCACTTGGCTGAGCTGGATTTCAGTCCGATGCGCACGACCTATTTCCTCAGCCGAGAAACGGTCATTGCGACCAAACGCATGGGTATGGCTCGTTGGCGAGAGAGTCTATTTGCCTTTTTACTCAAGAACGCCAACAGCAATCTGAAGTACTTCAAATTGCCACTGAACAGGGTGATAGAGCTGGGCACACAGGTCGAGATGTAGCGGTAAACAAAGCTGCTGACTCCAGCACCATAGGCTCAAGGAATAAAACGGTAGCCAACCCCCGTTTCAGTCACCAGATGACGTGGCTGGGACGGGTCCGTTTCTACTTTCTTGCGCAAACCGCCCATGAAAACTCGAAGGTAAGGGGTATCGGTGGTGTGCGCCGGCCCCCATACGGCCTTGAGCAGTTGCAAGTGCGTCAGGACCCGATTTGGATTGGAGCAAAGATGAACCAGCAAACGGTATTCCAGCGGCGTCAAATGCAAGGGGGCGCCAGCACGTTCCACGACGCGCCGTTCTACATCGATTTGCACGTCACCGAAGCACAGTACCGAGTTGTTTTCGGCCTCTTTCGCCTGCCTGCGTAACAGCGCGCGCACACGGGCGAGCAGTTCACCGGTGCCAAAGGGCTTCACCAGATAGTCGTCGGCACCGGTGTCCAGTGCCAGGATTTTGTCTGACTCTGCGCCACGTGCAGACAACACAATAATGGGCACCGGCGACCAGCTCCTGACATCCCGGATCAGGTCGATGCCGTCGCCGTCGGGAAGTCCCAGGTCGAGCACGATCAGATCGGGCCGGCGTGTGCCCGCGTCGATGAGGCCCCGGTGAAAGGTGTCGGCTTCGTGAACTTCCAGGCCTTCAGCTTGCAAAGCCATCCGCACGAAGCGGCGTATTTCCTTCTCATCTTCAATGATCAGAACATGCGGTACTGAGTCGGTCATGGTTGTTCCTCGTCAGCCTGCGAGGCAAAAGGTTCGATGATGGGAGGCGCTTCACGGGGCAGGCGCAAGGTGAAGCAAGCACCGCCTTCTGACCGGGTGAACCCCAGAATGGTCCCTCCATGAGCCTGGGCGATGGCCCGGCAGATGGCGAGGCCCAGCCCGACGCCAGGTATCGAGCTTTCTTTCTTGCCACGCATGAATTTGCTGAAGAGCGCCTCTTCGTGACCCTGTGGCAATCCCGGTCCTTCGTCGGCGACCCACAGTTCTATATTGTCAGCCGCCGTCCTGGCACCCACGCCGATGGTCGTGCCTTGCGGCGTGTACTTGACGGCGTTCTCGATCAGGTTGATGAGGACGCGCTCGATCAGCACCGCGTCAATGCGTACGGGGGGCAAATCATCCTCTAGGGTGACTTGCACCGAACGCCTGTCGAGAATCGGCTGGATCGCTCGCAGAGCGCTGCCCACTACGTCTTCGATGGGTTGCCACTGCCGGTTCAATACCACTTTCCCGGATTCGAGGCGTGCCATGTCCAGCAGATTGTTGACCAGCGTATTCATGCGCAACGCCGATTCACCGATCGCCGTGGCGATTTCGGCGGCTTCGCCGGTCAGGGCAGGCCTGGTCAGTTTGAGCGCTTCGGCGAGCCCGACCATGACCGAAAGCGGGGTTCGCAGGTCGTGGGAGATCGCCGACAGCAACGAGTTGCGCAACCGCTCGGACTCCATTTGCACGGTCGTGTCCTGGGCCACGTTGATGTAGTGAATCCGTTCGAGCGAGATGGCCAGCAATGATGCACAGGTGTCGAGCAGGCGCCGCTGTTCCGGCACCACCAGTCGAGTGGTGTCTCGCGGTTGCACCGCCAACACCCCGCGTACTCGCATGGGCGCCGACAGGGGCAGGTAAAGCGTTGAACTGGAGGGCAGGGTGTCGGTGCCGTAGCCGGCCGGTTCGGTTTTATCAAAAGACCACTGGGCAATGGCAACGTCCACCTGCGGCGCTTCTCCGGTGACCATGGGGGGCAGCAATTTGTTGTTGTCATCGGCCACCAGCAAGGCAGACCTTGCACCAAACTCGGCAGACAGAAACCTCGCGCTGATGTCGGCGACCTGTTCGGTCAGCAGCGCAGCAGAGAGAAGGCGAGACATGTCGTACAGCGCCCGCATGCGGTCTTCGCGCCGCTGCGCCACCCGCGCCTGGTAAGTCAGGCCGGCCGTCATTTGCCCGATGACCAGAGCGACCACGAGCATCACGCTGAAGGTCACCAGGTATTGGGCATCGGCGAAGGCGAACGAAAAACGCGGCGATACAAAGAAGAAGTCAAAGGCACCCACTGACACAAAGGCTGCCAGGACGGCCGGGCCTCGACCAAAGCGAACGGCCACGGCGACCACCGCCAGCAAGAAGATCATGACGATGTTGGCCAGTTCGAGCACATGTGCCATGGGCAGGATCGCCAGGGTGGTCACCGCGCAAAGTGCCACGCTCCAAAAATAGGATCGCCATACAATCGGGCTATCGCTTGTGGCAGGCGTCTTCTCGGCCTGGGGACGTTGACGGGTCGGCAGCGAGACTTGAATCACGTCAAGATCGGCGCCCAGCGCCCCGATCCGCTCGGCCAGCGCTCGCCGCCAGAGTCGACGCCGCGCACCTTCGTCGCGGCCCAGCACGACTTTTGAAAGGTTGTACTGCCGAGCATACTTGACCAATGCTTCGGCAATGTCCTGACCGGCCAGCGTCGAGATCTGCGCGCCCATGTCCTGGGCCAGTTTCAGGGTCGCCAGAACGCGACGGCGCTTGGCTTCTGGCAGACGCTGCAAGGTTGGGGTTTCGACATACACGGCGTGCCAGGGCACATTGAGCTGAGCGGCCAGACGGGCCGTCGAACGTACGGTTTTTTCGGCCTGCTCATGGGGGCCGATGCAGGCGAGCAGAGAGTCGCGAGTCCCCCAGACCGGTTTGACCGCACCGCTTTGGCGGTACTGCAACATGTCGCTGTCGACACGGTCGGCGGTGCGGCGCAGCGCCAGTTCGCGCAGGGCAATCAAGTTGCCTTTGCGAAAGAAATTCTGCACCGCGCGCTCGGCCTGTTGCGCCAGATAGACCTTGCCTTCCTTCAAGCGCTGCAGCAGGTCGTCGGGAGGCAAGTCGACGATCACCACTTCATCGGCCGTGTCGAACACATGGTCGGGCACGGTCTCCCAGACGCGAATGCCGGTGATGCCACCGACAATGTCGTTCAGGCTCTCCAGGTGCTGGACGTTCATGGTCGACCAGACATCGATACCGGCGCTGAGCAGTTCTTCCACGTCCTGCCAGCGCTTTGGGTGCCGCGAACCGACGGCGTTGGAGTGCGCCAGTTCGTCAATCAGGATCAGGCCCGGTTGATGCGCGAGTGCGGCGTCGAGGTCGAACTCGGACAATGTGCGGTTCTTGTCGACCACCTGCTTGAGCGGCAGTGTTTCCAGGCCTGCGGTCAGCGCCTGGGTTTCGGCGCGGCCGTGGGTCTCGACCACGCCGATCAGCACGGTGATGTCCTGCAGTTTCGCGGTATGAGCGGCTGCCAGCATCGCGTAGGTCTTGCCGACCCCTGCGCTGGCGCCGAAGAAAATCTTCAGCCGGCCGCGTTTGGCTTGCGCTTCTTCTTCGCGAATCTGGGCCAGTAGCTGGTCCGGGTCAGGACGTTGTTCGGCCATCAGGCTCACCGTGTGTGAGTTGGCGCTCAATGGGCGGCGTCGAGTGCCAGGTTCAGTGCCAATACGTTGACCCGGGGTTCGCCGAGGAACCCGAGCAGCATGCTTTCAGAATGCTCGCTGATCAGTTGGCGGACCTGCTCGACGGGCAGCTTGCGCACCCGCGAAACCCGGTTTGCCTGGTACAGCGCCGCCGCGATGCTGATATGCGGATCAAGACCGCTGGCGGAACTGTAGACCAGGTCGGCGGGTACCGTCGCGGTGTTGCCAGGATCGGCCGCGTGCAAGGCGTCGATCCGGGCCTTGATTGCATCCGCCAGCGCCGGGTTCAGCGGGCCCTGGTTCGACCCTGCCGAGGCCTGCGGGTTATAGGGCATGGGACTGGTGGCGGAAGGGCGGCTCCAGAAGTATTTCGGATTGCTGAAGCCTTGACCGATCAGCAGGGAGCCCACGGTTTTGCCGTCTCTTTCGATCAGGCTGCCCGCGGCCTGACGGGGGAAAACCAGGCCGGCGATCCCGGTGGTGAGCAGCGGATAGGCGAGGCCCGTGAGCAGTGAAAATACAATCAGCAGGGTCAGCGCCGGACGCAGTAAAGAAGCCATGACAGTGCTCCCTCAAGCCAGACCGACGGCGGACAGCGCCATGTCGATCACCTTGATGCCAATGAATGGAACGATGACCCCACCCAGCCCGTAGATCAACAGATTGCGTCGCAGCAGCAGGGCGGCACCGACCGGGCGGTACTTCACGCCTTTGAGCGCCAGGGGAATCAGGAAAATGATAATCAGCGCATTGAAAATCACCGCTGACAGCACCGCGGAGTTCGGGCTCGTCAGCCCCATGATGTTGAGTGCTGCGAGCTGAGGGTAGGTGGTGACAAACGCGGCCGGTACGATCGCGAAATACTTGGCGATGTCGTTGGCAATCGAGAAGGTGGTCAGCGAGCCTCGGGTCATCAGCATCTGTTTGCCGGTTTCCACCACCTCGATCAACTTCGTCGGGTTGCTGTCCAGGTCCACCATGTTGCCGGCTTCCTTGGCGGCCTGCGTCCCCGAGTTCATCGCCACGGCGACATCGGCCTGAGCCAGTGCCGGGGCGTCGTTGGTGCCGTCGCCGGTCATGGCCACCAGCCGGCCTTCGGCCTGGTAGCGGCGGATCAGTTCCAGCTTCTGTTCGGGTGTCGCCTCGGCCAGAAAGTCATCGACCCCGGCTTCGGCGGCGATGGCGGCCGCGGTGACCCGGTTGTCACCGGTCACCATGACCGTCTTGATGCCCATGCGGCGCAATTCGACGAAGCGCTCCTTGATGCCCCCTTTAACGATGTCCTTGAGCTCGATGACGCCCAACACCTTGGCACCGTCGGCCACCACCAACGGGGTGCTGCCCCGGCGCGCCACCTCCTCAATGCTGGTTTGCACCGCTTCGGGAAAGCTGCCGCCCAGGCCCTGGACATGCTTGAGGATCGCTTCGCCAGCGCCCTTGCGTATTTGCCGGTCGCCCAGGTTGACGCCGCTCATGCGCGTTTGCGCCGAAAAGTGCACGAAGTGGGCGTCGAGTGCGCCGATTTCTCGTTCTCGCAGATTGAAACGTTGCTTGGCCAATACGACGATACTGCGTCCCTCTGGGGTTTCGTCGGCCAGAGAGGCCAGTTGCGCGACATCCGCGAGTTCAGCCTCTTTGATGCCCGGCGCTGGCAGGAACGCCGAGGCATGCCGGTTGCCCAGCGTAATCGTCCCGGTTTTATCGAGCAGCAGGACGTCCACGTCACCGGCGGCTTCCACGGCTCGGCCCGACGTGGCGATCACATTGGCCTCCATCATGCGACTCATGCCCGCCACACCGACGGCCGACAGCAGGCCGGCAATGGTCGTGGGAATCAGGCACACCAGCAACGAGATGAGGACGGTGATCGAGACGGGCACACCGGACTTGGCCACCGCGACACCGAACAGCGAGAAGGGCAGGAGCGTCACCGTCACGCCCAGGAACACGATCGTCAGCGCGACCAATAAAATCGACAAGGCGATTTCATTCGGGGTCTTTTGCCGTTTCGCGTTCTCGACCATGGCAATCATGCGGTCGACGAAGGTTTCGCCGGGGTTGGTGGTCACGCGCACGACAATCCAGTCCGAGAGCACCCGGGTGCCGCCGGTCACGGCCGAGAAGTCGCCGCCAGCTTCGCGAATCACCGGGGCTGATTCGCCGGTAATCGCGGATTCATCCACCGAGGCGGCGCCTTCGATCACGTCGCCGTCGGCGGGGATGACCGAGTCCCCAAGGTCGCCGGCTTCGACCAGCACCACATCGCCTTTGCACAAGTCGCTCGATTGCGCCAACTGCCACTCGGCGCCGTAGTGCGGTTCACGCAGTTTCTTGGCCCAGGTTTCCTTTTTCAGGTCCCGCAGCGAGGCCGCCTGGGCTTTACTGCGACCTTCGGCCAAGGCTTCGGCAAAGTTGGCGAACAGCACGGTAAACCACAGCCACAAGGCGATCGCCAGGATAAAACCACTGCTGGCCTCACCCTCGCCACGCAGGGCCTGGACCCACAGCGCGGTGGTGATGATGGCGCCGGTGTAGACGACGAACATCACCGGGTTGCGCCACTGGATCCGCGGACTGAGTTTGCGTACGGACTCGACGATAGCCGGTCTTATCAGTTGGGGGTCGAACAAGGAGAACGCTTTGCGTGTCATGTTCGTGGTCTCACTTGATCATGAGGAAGTGTTCGACGACAGGCCCCAGCGCGAGCGCGGGGACATAGTTCAGCAAGCCGACCAGCAACACCGTGCCGATCAGCAGCACCACAAACAACATCCCGTGGGTGGGCATCGTGCCGCCGGTCACGGCCAGGCGTTTTTTTGCGGCCAGGCTGCCGGCGACGGCGAGTACCGGGACGATCACGCCGAAGCGGCCAAACCAGGCGACGATCGCCAGCATCGTGTTGTAGAACGGCGTGTTCGCCGACAGGCCGGCGAAGGCACTGCCGTTGTTATTGGCGGCCGAGGTGAAGGCGTAGAGGATCTCCGAAAACCCATGGGCACCCGGGTTGGCAATCCCAAGCCTGCCGGCCTCGGCCATGACAGCAATAGCGGTACCGAACAGCACCAGCAACGGCGTCATCAGAATCGCGATGGCAACCATTTTCATCTCGTAGGCTTCGATCTTCTTGCCCAGGTATTCCGGTGTCCGCCCGATCATCAGGCCGGCGATAAACACCGCAAGAATGGCGAATACCAGCATGCCGTACAGACCCGAACCCGTGCCGCCGAACACCACTTCACCCAGTTGCATGAGGATCAGCGGCACCGCACCGCCCAAGGGCGTGAACGAGTCATGCATCGCGTTGACCGCGCCACATGAAGCCGCCGTGGTCACCGCTGCAAACAGGCTGGAAGCGCTGATGCCGAAGCGCACCTCCTTGCCTTCCATGTTGCCCGCCGCTGTATCGACGCCCAGCGCTGAAAACTGCGGGTTGCCCAGTTGTTCGTAATGGGTGACGGCAACCACGGCGATCACGAAAATGATCGTCATCGCCGCCAACAGCGCCCAGCCTTGTCGGATGTCACCGACGATGTGGCCGAAGACGAAACACAGCGCGGTCGGGATCAGGAAGATCGCAATCAACTGAAAGAAATTGGTGACGGCGGTGGGGTTTTCGTAGGGGTGCGCCGAGTTGGCATTGAAGAAACCACCGCCATTGGTGCCCAGCATCTTGATCGCTTCTTGCGAGGCGACAGGGCCCATGGCAATGGTTTGTGTTTGCGTGCTGCTGGCCACGGTCGCCGGATTGCCCTGGGCATCGAGCGTCGGCTGGCCGGCATCATTGAGCACCGGCGCCTGATATTGCATGACTTCCAGGGTGGTGACTGCCTGATACGGGGCAAGATTCTGGATCGCGCCCTGGCTGACGAAGAACAGCGCGAAAATCAGCGATAGCGGCAGCAACACCCACAGCGTGATGCGGGTGAGGTCGGTCCAGGCATTGCCGATGCTGGTCGCACTGTGGCGGGCGAACCCGCGAATCAGGGCAACGGCCACCACAATGCCGGTGGCGGCAGACAGGAAGTTCTGCACTGTCAGCGCCAGCATCTGCGTGAGGTAGCTCATCGTCGACTCGCCGCTATAGGCTTGCCAGTTGGTATTGGTGACAAAACTGGCGGCGGTGTTGAACGAAGAGTCGGGCGTCACCGCGCCAAACCCTTGCGGGTTGAACGGCAGAACACCTTGCAACCGTTGCAGCGCGTAGACGACCAGTAGTCCCAGCGCGTTGAACAGGATCAGGGCGAGGGCGTATTGCAGCCACCCCATCTGCGTTTCTGGCTTGACCCCGGCGAGGCGATACAGCGGCGACTCGATGCGCGAGCCGAAGGCAAACCGACCCTCCATCACAGTGGTCAGCCAATGGCCAAGTGGCCAGGCCAACAGAGCCAGCACCAACAGAAAGGCCCCAAGGAGGACCCAGGCTTGAGTCGTCATAGGAAGTCCTCCGGAAACAGCAGCGCGGCGACCAGGTAAACCAGCAACCCGGCCGCAATGATGCCGCCAAACAGATAGAAACCGGTCATGGCCGTCTCCTGTTCAGCGCCGCACAGCCGCGCGCCAGGCCGACCAGGCTGATGAACAACAGGGCACCGAGTACCACAAAGATGAAGTCCATGGCATTTCCTCCCGCGATGAGGAAAGCCTAATTGGATGCCTGGTAAGTTGGTAAAAGGATTGGGGGCAAGCGCATAAAGATCTTGTAAAGGTGCCGCTCAAGGACGGCTGGCGTCGCACGATGGTCTTGAAATCAGGCATCAAACGCCCGGTCAACCCCATCAGCTTGACGTTGCGTTGTGCTTCGAACCACTTCTCACGCTCTCTGCATCAGCCTCTCAAATCCCTGTCGGTAAGAGGGCTGATTATTTTCTGGGGAGCGATGCGATCATTTGATCAAAAGCCGTTACCGAATATCTTCCATCAAGGTTTTCTACGGTGGGCATTTTTGAAGGAAGCCCGAATCGCACTCTGCCGGGAAGTACTTGATCCATAGCTGAGTACCAGGTCAGCAGAGCTTGTTGGAGACGCACGTGTAGCTCGAATCTACTCCGTCGGCGGGTGGTGTCGGCTTTGGCTCGTTGTCGTGCGAGCTGAGGATCGATGCGACCAACAATGTAACAGTCAGCAAAGCCAATACGTCCTTGTGCGATCGTTTCTCTTGTGGCGTCCAACTCTATTCGCCAGTCGTGTTCGCTCGTCTCGCCGATCTGCCAAAGGCTCCAAATGTAGTGGAGCTTGAGAGGGTCACTGTCACACACAGCCCACGAAGAAATATCTTCCATGGCTAGCGCCGTTTGCCAGCGATCCACGTTTCGCTCAGCCCAAAAAGTTGCTGCTCCGACTGGATCCTTTATCCGATCCGGCTCGTTTTCAAAACGGCCGTTTTCAGGAATGACATGTTGCCCTCCATGTTTAGCGCACCAAGTGGTTTTCCCGCTGGCGCTGATACCCTCAACAACTAAAATCATCGTTCGCCCTTAAAGCTGGAGTTCTGAAGGTGATGCGCAATGCGGCTGGCTGGCATTAAAAAGCATCTATGTCGTGTTCTTTGCTCACCCGCAAACCGACACGCAGTGTGCCGTTGTTCGTGCCTTTAAGTCGACTGTGTATGGTCTTTGCGGCTGGTCTAGGCCTGGGCTGCGCCGATCTTCGTGCGCTCTGAACGGGTCAACGAAGCCAGAGTCGACAGCGGCGGCGAATGCTGTTTTGAACTTGATATTACCGAATGGAATGGAAGACGCCCAAGGCGAACAGGGTCCATGCGACGATGTAGCCTAAATAGATTTGTAAATTCCAGTGGTGTTCAAGCTAAATAGATCAGCTCTCAGGGGGAATGATCGAGTCTGGACCAGGTTCAGCCGCTAGTTTCAATCGGTCAGCTTTACTAATGTATTTAGACTTACTGGGCGGTGCCAATTTGGCACTGGCCTTTTTTGCGTGAGCCTTTAATAACTGCTGTATTTTTTTACGACGGTTCATTTTTTCTACTCGGCTTGTAAGTCTTGAATGATGGCAGAGGTTTGCGCACGAAGCCTAGGGAGTGAGATAGGGCTTCACTGCGTCTTCGAGCATGTTCACCCGCTCAGGATCCATGTAGCGAAAGTTATCGGGAATATCCAGAGAGTGAATCCGCTTGTGTTCAAGCAGACGGGCGTACTCGGCCTGCAGGTGATTGAGGTGTTTGCTTTCCATGACAAAGATGACATCGGCCCAGCGAACATCCGCGGTTACGACGGCAGACGAACAGAAGGTATGGTAAGCGTGAATCGGGGGCAGTGGCCAGGTTGTTGAGTCCCCAATCCCGCAGCACCCGCTTCAGCCCAAAGCAGACATTCACCGCCGCATCTCTCAGGCAAATGCAGCCTCGATAAATGCCTCCAGCGCCTTGTCTTCCAGGATCTCGATAGAGAAGTGCCCGAAGCGCTTGGGTAACCAGATGATGCGTGTCCCGGACGGGGAATGCAGGTTCGCGCGGGCCAATGGCTTACCGTTTTCGTCTTCTGGCTGAACACCGGCGACCATCAATTCGTCATAGGCCTTTTCGATGTCCGGTGTCGAGTAGCAGTGGCGATAAATCATCCCCTCGCCCGAGGAGTCCAATAGCTCCTTCAGGTTCCCCGCCAACGGCTGTACAAGCATGAAACGCTCTTGGCCGATCAGCGCAATCGCGTAGCGCACGTGCAGACCACCTCGTTCCCATACGAGCGTTTTGGAGATCCTGGCTTTAAGTATCTGCGCGTAGTACGCACAGGCTTCTTCGAGGTTCTTGACCAGTACATCGACGTGACTGAACTTCAGTTCCATTGCATGCCTCCTGCCGTACCGACGTCCTATTGACCTATGGATGAGAAATGGGTCCTGATCTTGAGACAGGTGTTGCCTTAAAAGATCGCAGCCTTCGGCAGCTCCTACAGGTTTACACAATCCCCTGTAGGAGCTGCCGAAGGCTGCGATTTTTTGGGGCCGCTGCGCAACCCAGCAGGAGCAAGCTCCCTCGCCACAGGTTACTCATCTTTAGCGATCAACTTCCAGCCCGCTTATTCAACGCCTCTTCCGCCGCGGCAATTTCAGCCTGACGCTTGACGATCATGTCGCCAATCGGCGGCCCCTGGAAGCGGCGGGCTTCAAAACCGAACCAGACGATGGCCGTCAGCACCAGAAAGCCGATGGTGATGTACAGCGCCCAATCGTTCGGCGGCTGGATGCCGATGACGAAAATGATCACCATCGACAGGATCGAGAGGATGGCAAACACCGAGTACCAGAAGCGCCCCATGTTCCACGGTCCCATGGTTGGCCATTTCGACGTCCCGTAGGTAAACAGGCCCAGGATGATGGGTATGACGAAGGAGAAGAACAGGAAGATCACCGTGCAGGACACCACGATGGTATAGACCGGCGTTGCGCCGACCGATATCACGGACGATCCCCAGTCGAACAATACCGCGAGGGTGGCACCGGTCCAGATCGCCGCCACCGGGCTGCGATAGGTAGGCGAAACCGAGGCCAGTGCTTTCGAGCAGGGCAGGCCACCGTCACGGGAGAACGCGAAGATCATGCGTGAAACCGAGGTCACGGTTGCCAGCCCGCAGAGGAACTGCGAGATGAAAATCGCCACGTACAGCGCGAGCTTCACGGTTGGGTTGACCTGTGTGTTCATGGCCCAGAAAAAAACGTTCCAGCCTTGCTTCGCCGCCTCGTCCATGTTCGGCAGCATCAGCACAAACGAACTGAGCATGACCCAGCCGAACAGCAGCGACCAGACCACCGACATGACCATGCCGCGTGGCACCGACATGGCGGCATTCCGGGTCTCTTCCGAGGTGTGCGCAGAGGCGTCATAACCGGTGATGGTATAGATCGGCAACAGCAGGCCGAGCATGAAAATCCAGCCGTTCGAGACCTGTGGCCAGACGCTGCCGCCAGCCTCGCCGGAATAGTTGCTGAAGGTCCATAGCCGGGCGAACTCATAACTGGGTGCAGAGATCAGGCAGACGATGGTCAGCGCGAGCGCCGTGGCGAAGATCAGATAACCCGAGAAGTCGGTGAGCTTCGCGGTCAGGCCGATACCCAGGTGGTTACACAAGGCCTGGAGGCCGGTCAGGATCGCCAGGAAAATCACCCGGGTAGTGGTTGTGTCCTCCATTCCCAGGGCCGGTCCGAAGGCGCCGAAAAAGAAGTAATAGGTACCGACGTTGATCGCGCCGAGCACGGTGACCAGCCCCAGCAAGTTGAACCACGCGGTCAGCCAGCCGGTGAAGCGGTTACCGAGAATCGAACCCCAGTGATAGAGGCCGCCAGCGGTGGGGTAGGCCGAGGAGATCTGCGCCATGGCCATGGCGAAAACCCCGGAGATCAGGCAACCGATCGGCCAGCCGATGCCGATTGACGCACCACCCGCACCTGAGGTGCCCTGGGCGAGTGAGTTGATACCACCCGAGAGGATGCAGATGATCGAAAAGGAAATGGCAAAGTTGGAGAAAACGCCCATCCGTCGTGAGAGCTGCTGGGCATAGCCCATGCTGTGCAGCACCTTGACGTCATCGTCTTGCGGCGCGCTCGTGCCGGGCTGGCTTGCTGGATTCATGTTGTGTGCCCCTTAGGTTTTGATACGCATCCATCCGGGTTTTACGTGGCCGGATGGGCTGGCTTTCAACCCCTTGTCGTACTGCTCCTGTTTCTTGCGGATAAACCCCGTCCATGCTGCGAATTCGCGCCTTGGCCATGGACAGACAACTGCTCTACAGACGGCCGTGGTACGCCGCTTCGAAAATTTCTGCCGCGCCATTTCGGGTCAATGGCAGCGGGTTGCCGCCGGCGCAAGGGTCGACAATCGCCATGTCCGCGATCAGGTCGGCCTGCCGGTCATCCACCCCCAGCTCAACCAGCGTATGGGGCACGCCGATGTCCTTGCGCAACTTGAGGACGAAGGCCAGAAAACTGTCGAAACCGGGCGAGGGCAGGCGCAAATAAGCCGCGAGGCGGGTGATGCGTTCCTCGATGGCCGGGCGATTGAATTTCAGGACATAGGGCATGAAGGTGGCGTTGGTCATGCCGTGATGGGTGTCGTAGAGGGCGCCCACCGGATGTGAGAGGGCGTGCATCCCGCCCAGACCTTTCTGGAAAGCGGTAGCGCCCATCGCGGCAGCCGCGAGCATTTCCGCGCGCGCCTCCAGGTCAGAAGGTGTGTGTACGGCTCGCACCAGGGCATTGGCGACCAGGCGCATGCCTTCCACCGCAATGCCTTCGGCCATGGGGTGGAAACCGGGGGCGCAATACGATTCCAGACAATGCGCAAACGCATCCATGCCGGTGCCAGCTGTGACCTTGGCCGGCATGCCGACGGTGAGCGCCGGGTCGCTGATGACCACGCGCGGCATCATCTTCGGGTGGAAGATGATGCGTTTGGTGTGCGTACGCTCATCGATGATCACCGCGGCACGGCCCACCTCGGAGCCGGTACCTGCCGTGGTCGGTACCGCAATGATCGGGGCGATGCTGCTTTCATCCGCGCGGGTCCAGTAGTCGCCGATGTCTTCGAAATCCCACACCGGTCGGGTCTGGCCACTCATGAAGGCGATGAGCTTGCCCATGTCCAGGCCACTGCCGCCGCCGAAGGCGACCACGCCATCGTGTTTGCCGGCGCGCCAGGCGTCGAGCCCGCCCGCCAGATTGGCTTCGACCGGATTGGGTTTGAGGTCGCAAAACAGCGCGACGCCAAGGCCGGCGGCGCGCAAGGCGTCCAGCGCTGCGGCGGTGATCGGGGCTCGCGCCAGGCCACTGTCGGTGACCAGCAACGGTCGCTGGATCCCTTGGCTGCGGCAGATATCGGCAAGCTCGGCGATGCGGCCGACACCGAAGCGGATGCTTGTGGGGTAGTTCCAGTTCGCGGTCAGGCTCATGGCTCAGATCTCGTGGCGCAAATGGAAGGATTTAGCCCGGGTCAGGTTGTCATAACCCAGGCGCGACAGCGTGACGCCGCGCCCGCTGTTTTTCACCCCGGTCCAGGCCAGGGCAGGGTCCAGGTAATCGCAGCGGTTCATGAACACGGTGCCGGTGTCGATCTCGTTGCCCAGGCGTTCGGCGGCGGCAAGGTCTTGCGTCCAGATGGACGCGCTGAGCCCGAACTCACTGTCGTTCATCAAGGCGATGGCTTCGTCGTCGCTGGCCACCGGCATGATGCCGACCACCGGACCAAAGCTTTCCTCGCGCATCACCGACATTTGATGGGTGACGTCGACTAATACTTGCGGTGCGAGGTAGGCGCTGCCCGGCGCGTCGGCAGGAAAATCCTTTGGATCGATCAGCGCCCGAGCGCCCTGTGTCAGTGCGTCGGCGATCTGACCACGAACGAAATCAGCGGCGGTCGGTGTGACCAGCGGGCCGAGCGTGGTGGCTTCGTCCAGCGGGTTGCCCAGCACGTATTGGCGGGTCAAAGAAACGAAGCGCTCGACAAACGCCGGATAGATTTTTTCATCGACATAAATGCGCTCCACGGCGCAACAGCTTTGCCCGGAGTTGAAGAAGCTGCCGTCCACCAGGTTTTCCACCGCATGTTCGAGGTTGGCGTCTGCCCGAACGTAGGCCGGGTCTTTGCCGCCGAGCTCCAGGCCCACGCCGAGGAAACCTCCGACGGCCGCGTGTTCCATCGCCTTGCCGGCTTCGACCGAGCCGGTGAAGTTCACTTGCTGCACGCGTCCAGAGGCAATGATCGCTCCGGTATAGAGATGACTCAGGAGCAGGTTTTGGAACAATCCTTCGGGCAGGTGGGCACGGCGAAACGCCTCGGCGAACCGTTCACCCACCAGCAGCGTTTGCGACGCGTGTTTGAGGATGACGCTGTTGCCGGCCATCAGCGCCGGAATGATCGTATTCACTGCGGTCAAATAGGGGTAATTCCAGGGGGCGACAACCAGCACCGTACCCACCGGCTCGCGTTTGATACAGCGTCGAAAACCGGCGACGGGCGTGGGTTCAAGCGCTGCCAACGCTTCAGGTGCAATGGCGATCATATGGCGGGCACGGTCTTCGAAACCGCGCAGTTCGCCAGCGCCAAAGCGCACCGGGCGGCCCATCTGCCAAGCCAGTTCCGGCACGATGTCAGCCTTCATGGCCAACATTGCGTCCACCGCGGCGCTACAGAAGGCGGCGCGTTCGCTCAGTGGCCGGCGTTTCCATTGCGCCTGGGCAGCTTCGGCCGCCGCCAGCGCCTGGTCAATCGGCGCAGCATCGGCGCAGCGGCGTTCGGCATAGACCCGGCCATCGACCGGTGAGATCAGTTGAATCGTTGAAGTCATGATGGCGGTCTCAATAGCGCTCAAACCCGCGCTGCAGTTCCCAGTCGGTGATCCGCCGGTCGTACTCTTTCTGCTCCCATTCGGCGGTGTGCACGTAGTGGTCGATCACTTCATCGCCGAACGCCTCGCGCAACATGGTCGAGCCCTGGAGTGCGGCGCAGGCTTCGCGCAGGGTCTTCGACACTTCAGGCAAGTGTTCGTCGACGTAGGCATCGCCCTCGAAGGGGGGCGCGAGGCTGAGCTTCTCGTCGATACCGGCCAGTCCCGCAGCGATCAACGCGGCGAAGGCCAGATAAGGGTTGAGGTCGGCGCCGCCAATGCGACATTCGATGCGGATGGATTTGCTGCCTTCTGCGCACAAACGAAAGCCCGCAGTGCGATTGTCCCGACTCCACACCGCCCGGGTCGGGGCAAAGGTGCCGGCCTGAAAGCGCTTGTACGAATTGATGTAAGGCGCGAGAAAACAGGTGATGTCGTTGGCGTATTTAAGCTGCCCGGCCACCCAGGAACGCATCAGTTTCGACATGCCGAACTCAGCCTTGGCGTCGAAGAACAGGGGCTTTTTACCGTTCTTGTCCCACAGCGAATTGTGAATGTGGCTGCTGGAACCGGCGGCGTCATAACGCCACTTGGCCATGAACGTGATCGCCTTGCCCTGCAGTTGCGCGATCTCTTTGCAGGCGTGCTTGATGATGACGTGGTGGTCGGCCATGGTCAGGGCACCGGCATAACGGATGTTGATCTCTTCCTGGCCCGGGCCCCATTCACCCTTGGAGTTTTCCACCGGAATACCGGAGGCCTGCAGATGCTTGCGAATCGCCCGCAGCACCGGCTCTTCGCGGGTGGTCTGCAGGATGTTGTAGTCCTCGATGTAGTGACCGGCCGTCTTCGGCTTGTGGTAGTTGCGCTCGTGGATCGCCTCGTAGCTCTCGTCGAACAGATAGAACTCCAGTTCCGAGGCGAACATGCCGGTGTAGCCGCGCTCGCGCAGTCGCTCGACCTGCTTTTTCAGGATCGCCCGCGGGCTGTGCGGCAGATCGCGCCGATGGTGATGATCGAGCACATCGCAGAGCACCAGCGCCGTGCACTCGAGCCAGGGCACCCGTCGCAACGTGGCCATGTCGGGTTTGAGCACAAAGTCGCCATAGCCTTTGCTCCAACTGGCCGCGGCGTAACCCGGCACCGGTTCCATGTCGATGTCGTCGGCCAACAGGTAATTGCAGCAGTGGGTTTCTTCATGGCCGCTGTCGATGAAAAACTCGACCTGGAATCGTTTGCCGACCAGTCGGCCTTGCATGTCGACCATGCAAACAAGAACGGTATCGATCTCGCCGGAGGCGGCGGCACGCTTGAGTTGATCAAAACTGAGGAGGGGCTCGGTCATCACGTAGTCCTGCGTGAATTGTTTGGGCCTGTCTGAAATAGCTGTTGCAGACGCTCTCCAGAACAAACCAAAACCTGCAGACGCGAGCATCGTGTGCAATAAGCTGCTGTAAGCGTAGCCTACTGTTGCAGTGTGCAAGTTTCGCAAATCGCAGCCTGATGAGTCGGGCGCAAAGGCGAGAACTGATCGCCCTCCAACGCGAGGAAACAACCATGACAAAGAAGAGAGAGCACAACACCTACCAACGTCTCGAACAGCAGTACCCGGATTACCTGGCTGCCGTGGAGGCCTTGGGTACGGCGGTGCGTCATACCGGCCCACTGGAGGAGATCGTTGTCCAGCTGATCCAGCTCGGTGCCGCGGCGGCCATCCGCTCTGAGGGCGCAGTGCACAGTCATACCCGACGGGCACTGGAGGCGGGTGCTACGCCAGAGCAGATCCGTCACACGCTGATCTCACTGACCAGCACCATCGGTTTCCCGACCGTCGTTGCGGCCATCAGTTGGGCGGATGATGTGATTGAGACATGAAAGCGCTTGATCCAGCGCCGAGGCTATTTTCCTGAGCCTTTGTGCCTGATATCTCCGCAAAAAATATCGATGTTGCCACTGTCCGGTGCACTTCGAACGACGATCGAGTACTCACCGGAAAGCAGGACCGGCAGTGCGACAGGTGCGCTTCTTGAGAAAGCCCAGCCGCGTATGGCCTGGCGTTCGGTGGTGACATGATCATTCATGGCGTAAGCGACTGGCCCGGGTTGCTGGCAGCTGCCTTTATTGATGAAGGTGTAGAGGCGCAAGGGCAGAGACGCTCCGCTTGGAGCACCACTGATGAAGAAACTGAACCCGGTTTCTTTGCCCCAGTCGGCCAACGTTACATTGCCGATCTGACCGGTGTTCTGCCGCGTGGCAACCAAAGTAACGCTCACGCCATGGTTTGATGAAGTGGTGCAGCCGAAAAGGCTTGCGGTGACCATTAGCGCTGCAAGTGAGTTTCTGCGCTTCATTGCCAACCTCCTGTGCTGAAAAACTGCAATGAGAGATTAGCGGGTATAGCTCATTAATCGTCTTCCTGGCGTTGCCTGTTCGAAATTCTCCATTCATGCGGAATCTGGCAACAGTGTTTGTCCAGTGGGCTGCTGTTTGAGGGCGGGGTAAACACCTAGCATCGTCTCTACCGAGTGAGCCAATAGAGTCAGCGTCAACCCGCTCACGAGGTTAACTTTGGACGAGAGGGTGAATACGATGAAAATTTCAAAACTGGCGATGGTTCTTGCGCTCGGCGTTTTAGGTACACAGGCCTTTGCAGGCGAGAGCCATTCAACTGCCGCGGACAGCAAGACGCCTGTAGACACGTACACTTACGACACGAAACTGGATATCCAGAAAGTCGTTACGGTGACCGATATTCCCGACCAGTGCGGCCCAGTACCGGCGCAAATGACGTATGAAGACTCTCAGGGTCAACGGCATATCCTGCAGTATCAAGTCATGGGAACTGGCTGTTCAAATGGTTGAGTCGTGTGTGGAAGATGGAGGGTCGACACTCCATGCCTGCCGCACTGACGACTTCAAATGTTGTTATCGTTTTCCGGGCGAGCCTGTGATTTTTTCATCGGATGCCAACAAGCCTGGAATATAACTTTTAAGAAACTCCACCCATGTCCTGATCTTTGCATCCACGAATTTTCGTGATGGGTAGATTGCAAACAAATTCAACGCTTCAAGATGATAGTCGGGTAGTACCCGCACTAACGTGCCCGCCCTGAGTCCGTCGACTGCCGAAGCAATAGGCTGAATGCCGATACCCATTCCGTTTGTAATCGCGATGGTCATGCCATCGGCGGTGTTGATATGCAAGGGAGACAGCGGGATGTTGACGGTTTCCATGCCTTCGGGTCCCTCAAATGCCCAGTTTTCAGCTGGCATGACGGTATTCACAATTCTCAGACAATCATGTGAGCCAAGCGCACTCGGGGACTCCGGGTGTCCGCGTTTCTTCAGGTACGCAGGCGAGGCGCAGAGAATGCTGTAGGTCATGCCGAGCCGCTGAGCGACAAACCCTGAGTCGGGTAAATCCCGCGCTAAGACAATCGACATGTCATAGCCTTCTTCCAGCAAGTCAGGAAGTCGGTTGGTCAGGGTCAAATCAAACATCACCGAGGGATGAGTCTCTCTATAGCGGGCGATGGCATCGATCACGTAATGATTGCCAATGGCTGACATCGCGTGAATTTTCAGCCGGCCGACGGGCAGGGTGTGGGCAGTGCCGGCTTCCTCATCTGCTTCGCGCACCTCTTCAAGAATTTTCTCGCAGCGTTGCAAGTAGCGCAGACCGGCTTCGGTCAGCGCCAGGCGTCGGGTTGTCCGGTTAATCAGGCGAGTTTGAAGCCTGGCCTCCAGGCTGGAGACCGCTTTGGAAACGTTGGTTGTGGTGGTGTCCAACACCTCTGCCGCCGCGGTAAAGCTTCCGCTCTGAGCGACCGCCACAAAAAAACGCATGGTTTGGAAAACGTCCATCGTTTCCACCTCAGGGGTATGAATAAAAAGGGCGGCCCTGCAAAAAGACCGCCCCTTAGTGGTGTATTACTTTTTCTGCGGAATAAATCCAGGTACACCCGTTTCTACTACTGAATTGAAGCGTACCCGGGTTGTAATCTCTTCCTGAATTTCACGCATGGCCCTGTGCGGCAGGGTAGAAATATCAATGTTTTCCTGAATATGGCTCGGCGTCGCAGACGTGGTCAGGAAAGCGACTCCCCGCTGTACCGACCAGGCCAATGCCACTTGAGCCGGGGTCTTCTGTATGCGCTTGGCGATCCCTGTAATCACCGAGTCTTCCAGTACGTTCGGCTCCATACCATGGCCGAGTGGCGCAAACGCAAGAACGATAATTCCGTGCTGCTGACAATATTCAAGCAGCTCCCATTCAGGCAGATAAGGGTGGGACTCAACCTGCACGACGGCGGGTTTTATCCGGGCCACTGCCACAATCTCTTGTAACCGCTCCAACGTGATATCAGACAAGCCGATGGACTTGCAGCGGCCTTCATCCACCAGGCGCTCAAGTGCCCGCCAGGTTTCTATCAGCGTCACGCCTGAGTCGTAGATGACTCGACCGTGCTCGTCTCTCGGGTCCTGATTATCACCGGGTTGAAAGGCAAACGGCGTATGGATCAGATAGCAATCGATGTAATCAACGTGTAGCCGTCGGCAACTCGCCTCAAAAGCAGGTTCGACTCGCTCGGGACGATGGTTGGTGTTCCACAGTTTCGTGGTAATGAACACGTCCTCGCGCCGAACCTTACCCGCCTCAATCACTTCCTGTAGGGCAGCGCCGACCCTCTCTTCATTTCGATAACGTTCTGCACAATCGAAATGGCGAAAGCCTGCTTCCAGTGCGTCCTTGACCGCTTGTGTTGTGACGGTGAGATCCCGAAACAACGTGCCAAATCCAACGGCCGGCATCTCACCGGATCCGTGTATCAGAGGGAATCGGGTATCGCGAAGTGCATCGTGAAAGGATTCGTAAGGCATATCTTTGACTCCAATGTCTGGGGCTACTGATAGGAAGGTTTGTGGTCTTCGCGACTGGCCACTCGTTGCTCAAACACACCGGCGGAATTACCGCCGAGTGCCACGTACAGCCGCACCGTGTCGAGGTACTGCGCGGTCTTCACTCTGATTTGGCCCAGTAACGCTTGCTCATAAGCACGCTCAGCCTCCAGCACCTGGAGAATGCTGTTCTCGCCTTGCGCGTAGGCTTGTTGGTTCAACCGGAAGCTCGTTTCCGCCGCTCGCAACGCGTCCTCCTGGGCCAGATTTTCCTCGGCGTCATGATTGATGGCCTGAAGCGTGTCGGCGACCTGACCGAAGGAATTGATGACGGTTTGCTGGTAACCGGCGAGGGTTGCCTTGTAGCCGTCAACGGCGGCGTGGCGTTCAGCTTTGAGCGTTCCGCCATTGAAGATGGGCGCCGTGAGCCCGGCAGCGAAGCCCCAGAGAGCGGCGCCGCCATTGCCGGAAGCTGCTTGTGCAAGTGATGCGGACAGTTCGACATGGGGATAGAGGTTGGCCGTCGCCACGCCAACCGCAGCGCTGGCCATGTGCAGTTCAGCCTCTGCTTGCCGTACATCCGGCCGGTCGTGGGCCATTTCAGAGGGCAGGCTGACGGGCACGTTTGCCGGCAAGGCAAACTCGGCGAGCGTGAAGTCAGGTGCGATCCAGTCAGCCGGGCCTTTGCCCGTCAAAATTGAGAGCGCATGACGTGCCGAATCGCGCTGCTGGGCGAGGGGCGGCAACAGCGTGCGGTCCTGAGCGAGCCGCGTCTCGGCCAGCGAAACGTCGATCTGCGTGGTGCTGCCATTGGCGTGCGCCATGCGCACCAGTTCGAGATTTTTTGCGTCATTGGCGAGCAGCTTCTCGACGGCTGCCATCTGCGCGTTGGCCGAGGCCAGCAACAACGCCTGGCTCGCGACATCGCCCGTCAGGGTCAGGTACGCCGCTTCGTAGCGATGCGTCTGCAGATCGGTAAACGCTTGCTGTTGTTCGACCTGACGCTTGTTACCGCCGAAAACATCAAGGTCAAAGCCGACCCGTGGCCCAATCGCATAGAAATTGGAGATGGAAGGTTCTTTCGCGTTGTGCACCCGTTGGCGGCCAGCCTGGGCGCCAAAGTCGACCTGCGGATACAGCGCGCCTTCCGCCGCCGCGACGAAGGAAGCCGCTTGCCGGATCGTCGCGTCCGCAGCTACAAGCTCAAGATTGCCGTCAATGGCGCGACGTACAAGCTTGTCGAGCTTCGGCGACCGAAACGCAGACCACCAGTCTCCGTTGACCTTCTTGCCCAGGTCAATGCGCTGTTCACCGGGTTTGTTGCCACCTTGGCCGAGACGCTGCTCGGCCTGTTGATCGTAGTGCTGCGACAGGCTCGGTGGCGGCATTTGATAGTCAGGGCCGACGGTGCAGGCGGTCAGGAATGCAAGAACCGACACCGCAGCGAACGTGGTTTTGAACATCTGTCTGTTGATGAAGCGTGCATTGGATTTCATTTGGCAAACTCCACGAAAACTAGTTGGTCGGAACGGGCTTGCGAAGAAAGACAACCAGTGGGCTGACCACCAGCATCGCGAACATCAAAATCTTGAACTGGTCGACCACCGCGATAAACGCTGCCTGGCCGGTGATCATTTCGTTGAGCCCCGCCAGTGCTTGCAGGGACGTCGGCGCGGAGTGTGCAGCGGCGCGATACGGCGTCAGGTTACTGGCCAGCGCCATGTGCATCGCTTGCGTGTTGTTGAAGAAGAACAGCTGCACAATCGCAACGCCGAGGGTGCTGCCGTACACGCGTGACAGATTGAAAAGACCGGTGCCTTCGGGGCGTAACGTCGGGTCGAGCGTGCTGAACGCGACCTTGGTCAGCGACGGCATCAGCATGCCGATGCCAATCCCCTGGATTGCACCCGCCACCGCCACGGGCGACCAGTCCATCAACGGCGAATAGCCGAGCATCAGCCAGTTGGCATAAATCACCACGGCGACGCCTGCCGCCACAAACAGTCGACGGTCGAAACGCTCGGGCACACGGCCCATCAACAGGAACGCACCGACCAGCCCGATCCCGCGCGGAATCGTCAGGGAGCCCGTGGTGTCAGGCGGATAGCCGAGAATCTCGTCGAGCATCGGCGAGGTCAGCGCCATGGTCGACAACAGCACGAAACCCACGGCGAAGAAGATCACCGTCGACAGCACGAAGTTGCGGTCGTTGAACAAACGTTTGTTGAGGAAATGCACCTTCGCGGTCAGCACATGCACAGCGAACAGGTAGAGCCCCAGTGCACAGCCGATCGCTTCCAGCCAGATCTCGGTCGAGGAAAACCAGTCCAGGCGTTCACCACGGTCGAGCAACATTTGCAGGCTGATCAAACCCAGCGTGAAGCTACCGAAACCAAAGAAGTCGAACGATGGACGTTTCTCGGCCTTTTTCTCGGCAAGCAACAGCGCCATCACCAGGAAGATAAACGCCGACAGCGGAAGGCTGATGTAGAAGATCGGGCGCCATCCGAAATGTTCGCCAACCCAACCTCCGATGCTCGGGCCGCTGACGATGCCGAACAGCACGATGGCCGTCCACGTCGCGCCAAATTTCGCACGCTTCTCGAGTGACAATGTCTCCAGCGCAATCGCCATCGACAACGGTGCCAGCACGCCACTCGCCAAGCCTTGAATAATGCGCGCGCCAACGAATTCCAGCGGCGTCGTTGCCTGCGTGGCGAGCAGCAAGCCAAGGACGAAGAAGGCCAGCGCGGTTTGATAAACCCGCTTCAAGCCATAGCGCCCGGCGAGCCATTGCGCAATCGGCATCGTGATGGCGCTCGCCGCGAGGTACGAGGTGAATATCCAGCCAGCCTGGTCGTCGGTCATCGACAGGCTGCCTTGAATCAACCTGAGTACCGCATTCGGAAGCGGCAGGTTCGCCGACTGCATATAGGTAGCGAGCAGCGCGGCGAACCTTAACGTTCCCGCACTTTGAGGTCCGGCAAGATTGGCGTTCATCAGAAGTTACCTGCGGTCAACAGCGCTTTAAGCGGATGCCACCAAGGCGTGCGATACCGGGTATCAACCTTGACCGTGGCGCTGGTGCCCGAGAAAAGGGGCCGGGCAGGGTCCCTCTCATCGAGTTCGAGACGGACCGGTACACGCTGCACAACCTTGACCCAGTTGCCGGTCGCGTTTTCAGGCGGCAGCAGGGCGAAGTCCGATCCGGCACCGGGGCTCATGCTGGTCACGTGGGCCTTGAAGATGTGATCAGGATACGTATCGATACTGATGGTCGCTTCCTGGCCTGGACGCATGTGGGTCACGTCGGTTTCGCGAAAGTTGGCCTCAACCCAGATCTCGCGATCGGACAGCAGCGCAAAGGCTGGCGCACCGTTGTTGACGTAGTTGCCCACCTGCAAGTCGTCGACCTTGGCCACGATGCCATCGTCCGGCGCATACACCGTCGCGTACGAGAGATACAGCTGCGCCTCGTCGAGCTGAGCCTTGGCCTCGCGAACCGTCGGGTGACTATCGGCTTCGATGTTTGGATTACCGTTCAAGGCAACGACCGTGCTGGCGATCTGTTGTTCGACCGACGCGATCCGTTGCCGGGCAACTTTAAGGTCGGTGTCGGCGCGCTCGTAAATGGCGCGCGAGACGAACTCGGTAGCGACCAGCGCTTTCTTGCGGGCAAACTCCCGCTGGTCGAAATCAGCCGACTCTTTGGCCGATTGCAGTTCAGCCTGCTGCTGGCGGTAGCTGGCCTTGAGGCCATCGATGCGCAGCCGCGCAACGCTCAGTTGTGCTTGTGCACGGTCAACGGCGATCTGCAGCGGTTTCGGGTCGATCCGAAACAGAATCTGGCCCTTGTGAACAGGCTGGTTGTCCTCGACGGCGATCTCGACAACTTGCCCGGAAATGCGCGCGTTGATCGATGCCTTCGCCACTCGGGCGTAAGCGTTATCGGTCGAAACAAAGGGCTCGCCCGCTACATAGTGGGCGTACCCAACCGCAGCGAAAAGGAGAGGAAAACCCACCATCAGCACTGGCCGTAATTTCTCTTTTAACGGCTTTTTGATGGGCAAGTCAGACGGGTTCGGCCCTGGATGCTCGAAGGTCTGTGTAGCTGGGATGTCGAACTGTTTGGTCATGATCGAATGCACCTATTAACCGGGAAGACGGGCTAACACCCACAAAAACAGCCATACCGTGTGCGGTCAGGAGGATCGCTCCGCCGCCTCTGTTTCGTCGCCGCAATACCCAGTTCGAGCTCCGCTACAACAAACCTCAAAGCCAAGGAATTTCTGGTTCCTTAATTTTGTGCGATGGTGTAAGAATATCCCCCGAGCTCATTTTTATTCAAGGATTTTGTACGGCATGGCACAAAAAAAGATCACAGAAGCGAAAGGCCGCGGCCGTCCGCGCGCGTATGACCCGCAGACAGCGCTGTTGCAGGCACTTGATGTTTTTTGGAGTACCGGATATTCCGGCGCTTCTCTGGACAGCATCGCCACGGCAGCCGGCATGAATCGCCCAAGCCTCTATGCGGCGTTCGGCGACAAGCACGCGCTCTATATCAAAGCGCTTGAGCAGTATTGGGATTTCGCCGCTGCGGCCATGCAGGAGGCGCTGACGGACAGCGAACTGACCTTGAGCCAGGCGTTGATGCGGTTTTATGAGGGGCAGTTGTCGATCTACTTCTCGGGTGACGGCCAGCCGCGTGGGTGCTTTGCGATCGGCACGGCGACGACCGAAGCCGTCGAGGACTCTGAAATTCGAGACGTGCTGTCGGACCGGCTCAGCAGGCTCGATGCCGATCTCGAAACGCGTCTGCGAACGGCCATCAGTTCCGGCGAATTGAAAGGCGATGTCGACCCCGCAGCCCTTGCCGTACTCGCGTCATCCCTGCTGCATAGCATTTCCATACGTGCGCGGGCGGGCAAATCCCGCGCTGAGTTGACCGAGCTTGCCCGCAGTGCGGTCAACGTGATCTGCGGTGTGTGAGGTTTACGGTGAGTGAAGGACTCGACGATATTCTTGCCGAACAGCTAGCCGTGATTTTTTGTGGCATCAACCCAGGCATGACTGCCGCTGCCCAAGGCCACCATTTTGCGGGCCGGGGCAATCGCTTCTGGCGCACGCTCCATCTCGCCGGCTTTACGCCTGAGGAGGTGCGCCCGGAAAACGATCGGACGATCTTGCAGTATCAGTGTGGATTAACGGCCGTGGTGGAGCGGCCGACGGCGCGAGCGGATCAGTTGTCTGCCCATGAATTCATCGCTGCCGCTGCGGACTTTGAACAAAAAATCGTGCGTCATGCGCCACGCTTTGTGGCGTTTCTCGGTAAAGCGGCGTATTGCGCGCTATCCGGCCAACGAGACATTGCATGGGGGCTTCAGCCAAAAACCTTCGGCAATGCCTCGGTATGGATCCTTCCCAATCCCAGGGGGAGAAATCGCGCGTTCACCCTTGGTCAACTGGTGGGCGCGTACCGCCAACTCTATTTGGCAACAGGCGAGCAACCTCACCATTAAGCCAGGTACCGTCGAAACCACCCGAGCGTCCGGTCCCAGGCCAGCTTGGCCGCGGCCTCATCGTATCGAGGCGTGGAGTCGTTATGGAAACCATGATTGGCCCCGGGGTAGATGTACGCTTCATACGTCTTGCCCGCAGCTTTCAGTGCCTTCTCATAGGCGGGCCAGCCTTCGTTGATGCGCGTATCCAGTTCGCCGTAGTGAAGCATCACCGGCGCCTTGATGCGGGCGACATCCTTGGTCTCTGGCTGTCGGCCATAAAAAGACACGGCAGCCGCCAGTTCTGGATAAGCCACGGCCGCCGCATTGACGACGCCACCGCCGTAACAGAACCCGGTGATCCCGACTTTTCCAGTGGTCGCGTCATGCTTCATCAACCACTCGATGGCGGCGAAAAAGTCGTTCATGAGCTTTTCCGGGTCGACGGTCGCCTGCAGCTCCCGGCCTTTTTCATCGTTGCCAGGATAGCCGCCCACCGACGTCAGGCCATCAGGGGCGAGGGCGATGAATCCAGCCTTGGCCACACGCCGCGCGACGTCTTCGATGTACGGGTTGAGCCCGCGATTTTCATGCACAACCACCACCGCCGGCACCTTGCCGGTAGCTTTCGCCGGGCGCACCAGATAGCCGCGGACCTGCCCGTTGCCCTTGGGGGATGGATAGGTGATGTATTCCGCGACGATGTCCGGGTCGGTAAATTCCACCTGCTCGGCGAGCGCATAATTCGGACTCAGCGCGGCGAGGAGCGCGCTGGCGGTCAAACCGCCCAAGGTGAACAGCGCCGCACGATCCAGAAACTCTCGCCGGTTGATCTTGCCGTGGGCGTAGTAGTCGTACAGTTCGAGCAGTTCCGGAGCAAAGTCTTTCGCAGTGAGACGGGTCATCTGTGCGCTTCCTCTTGGGCGGGCCGATTGCTCTGTCGGTTGGACAGGGTGGGCGATACCTGTCGAGCGTAGCTGTTCACAAAAAAAGAGGCCGGAGCCTCTAATGCTGATCAGTTAAGGATTTGAACACCGCGATCCTTGTGGGAGCGAGCTTGCTCGCGATAGCGGACTGGCAGACAACGTATGTGCTGAATGTAAGACCGCTATCGCGAGCAAGCTCGCTCCCACAGGTTCTGCATTGGCCGGGACTCTTCTTTTGTCCCCTCTACTTACGCCCTCGACTGCTTATACACGCGTCGGAATTTATGCAGCAGCGGTTCGGTGTAGCCATTGGGTTGTGCGCATCCCTCGAACACCAGTGCGCAGGCCGCTTGAAACGCAACCGACTGCTCGAAGTCCGGCGCCATAGGCGTGTAGATCGGATCACCGGCGTTCTGCTCATCGACGACCTGCGCCATACGCTGCAAAATCTCGACGACCTGATCCTGGGTGATCACCCCGTGTCGCAGCCAGTTGGCCATGTGTTGGCTGGATATGCGCAAGGTCGCGCGATCTTCCATCAAGCCCACGTTATGGATGTCGGGTACCTTCGAGCAGCCGATGCCTTGTTCGACCCAACGCACCACATACCCCAGCAAGCCTTGTGCATTGTTTTCGACTTCCTGACGAATCTCATCGGCCGACCAGGACGGGGCGGTGACGACCGGCACGCTGAGCAAACCGTCCAGAAGTGCCGGGCTGGCGGCACCGAAGTCCGTTGTTTCAAGGGACTCCTGCACCGAGCGCACGTTGACCTGATGGTAATGCAGCGCGTGCAAAGTGGCGGCGGTCGGCGAGGGCACCCACGCGGTATTCGCGCCCGCTTTCGGGTGGGCGATTTTTTGCTTGAGCATATCGGCCATCCGGTCCGGCATGGCCCACATGCCTTTACCGATCTGCGCCCGCCCACGCAATCCACAGTCCAGGCCGACAAGCACGTTGTTACGTTCGTAGGCCTCGATCCACGCGGTGTTTTTCATGTCGCCCTTGCGCAGCATTGCGCCCGCTTCCATGGCGGTGTGCATCTCGTCGCCGGTGCGATCGAGAAAACCGGTGTTGATGAACGCGACCCGAGAGGAAGCTGCCGCGATGCAGGCCTTGAGGTTGACGCTGGTGCGCCGCTCCTCGTCCATGATGCCCATTTTCAACGTATGACGTTCGAGCTGGAGCAGGTTTTCGATGCGGCTGAACAATTGCTCGGCGAAGGCCACTTCGGCGGGGCCGTGCATTTTCGGTTTGACGATGTAGACGCTGCCGGTCCGGGAGTTGCCGTGACGTTGCAGGTCATGCAGGGCAATCAGGCTGGTGACGACGCCGTCGAGAATGCCTTCCGGGATTTCCAGTCCGCCTTTGTCGAGAATCGCCGGGCTGGTCATCAGGTGTCCGACGTTGCGGATGAACAGCAACGACCGCCCGTGCAGCGACAGTGAGTTGCCATCGGCCGCAGTGTACTCGCGGTCCGGGTTCAGCCGCCGAGTGATGGTTTTACCGTTTTTCTCCAGGTCCTCTTTCAGGTCGCCCTTCATCAAACCTAGCCAGTTGCGGTACACCTGCACCTTGTCATCGGCGTCGACCGCCGCGACCGAGTCTTCACAATCAATGATGGTCGAGAGTGCTGCCTCAATCAGCAGATCCTTGACCCCAGCGGCGTCAGCCTGACCGATGACGCTCTGCCGATCGATCTGAATTTCGACGTGCAGATCGTTGTTTTTCAGCAGAATGGCCGTGGGTTCAGCGAGTGAACCCTGATAGCCGATGTACTGCGCGGCGTTCGATAAACTGGCTTGGCTGCCGTCTTTGAAGGTGGCTTCCAGTGTGCCGTTGTCGATCTGGTAGCGCGCCACCTCGGCATGGGAACCACTGCTCAAGGGGAATGCCTGATCCAGGAAGGCGCGGGCAAAAGCGATGACTTTCGCCCCGCGCACGGGATTGTAAGTCCGGCCCGGTTCGGCGCCGCCGTCATTGGAAATCACATCGGTACCGTAGAGCGCGTCGTACAGCGATCCCCAGCGCGCATTCGCGGCATTCAGCGCATAACGCGCGTTGACGGCCGGGACAACCAATTGCGGTCCGGCCTGCACACTGATCTCTGTATCGACGTTGGTGGTGCTGACCTTGACGTCTGCGGGTTGCGGTTGCAGGTAACCAATACCGCTCAGGAAGTTGCGATAAGCCGGCATGTCCGTCACCGGCCCCGGATGGGCGCGGTGCCAGGTGTCCAGTTCGGTTTGCAGGCGATCGCGTTCAACCAGCAGCGCGCGGTTGATAGGTGCCAGTTCATGCACCAGTGCGGCGAAACCACCCCAGAACGCTTGAGGGCCCAGGCCGGTTCCCGGCAGCACGTCCAGATCAACGAAACGTTGCAAGACAGGCGCGACCGTGAGGCCTTGGCAGTTCACGAAATCGGTCACTTTTTGCATCTCCATCACACAGTGTTATCGAGCGCTAAACCGCGCCCGGCTCAATTCAGTTCAGGCATTGCGCGCCGGCTTTGGCCACTTGTGCGTCCTGCTCGGCTTTGACACCGGACACCCCGACCGCGCCGATCACCTGGCCGTCGACGATGATCGGCACGCCACCCTCAAGGGACGTCAGCAATGGCGCGGACAAAAAGGCGTGGCGCCCGCCATTGACCATCTCTTCATAGCCCTTGGATTCACGCCGACCCAGGGCCGAAGTGCGGGCCTTTTCGGTGGCGATGTAGGCGCCAATCGGAGCGCAACCGTCTAGGCGCTCGAGAGCCAGGGGATGGCCACCGTCATCGACAATCACGATGGTCACGGCCCATTGGTTGTTCTGCGCTTCGGTGCGTGCCGCCGCGAGGATTTGGCTGACTTCGGTCTGGCTCAGTACGGCTTTGCTTTTCATGGGGACTCTCCAGTGCTCGATTAGGGTAAGGCGGCTTCGACCAGTTCGATCCAGTGCCTGACAGGGGTTCGGCCCGCACCGTCGAGGTGGGACTGACAGCCGATATTGGCCGTGACAATGACTTCGGGATGTCCGCTTTCCAGCGCATTGAGCTTGTTGTCGCGCAGTTGCCGGGACAGTTCGGGTTGGGTCAGCGAATAGGTGCCCGCCGAGCCGCAGCACAGGTGACTGTCGGCAACAGGCGTGAGGTTGAAGCCCAGACTGGTCAGAATAGCTTCAACCGCACCGCCCAGTTTCTGCGCGTGCTGCAAGGTGCAGGGGCAATGAAAGGCCAGGCGTTGAGCGCTGTGGATACCGAGCTTTTCCAGCGGCTCGTCGCGCAGCACTTCGACCAGATCCTTGGCCAGCGCGCTGACCTTTTTCGCCTTCTCGGCATAGGCCGGATCGGTGCTGAGCAGGTGGCCATAATCTTTGATAAAGGCGCCGCAACCGCTGGCGGTTTGCACGATGGCTTCGGCACCGTTTTCAATGCTCGGCCACCACGCATCGATATTGCGGCGGGCGCGATCCAGACCGGCCGCCTGAGCGTCGAGGTGATAATCCACGGCGCCGCAACAGCCCGCCTCGCGGGTCGGCGTGACGCTGATCCCCAGTCGATCCAGTACTCGGGCGGCGGCCGCGTTGGTATTGGGCGACAGACTCGGTTGCACGCAACCTTCAAGCATCAGCACCTGCCGGGTGTGGCGAGTGACCGGGCGCGGTTTGGCCGGATAGACGCGGCGAGGCAACTTTATCTGCAAAGTGTTGGGCAACAGCGCCCGGAACACCTGACCGCTGCTGACCAGCCCTTTGAACAGCGCAGGATTGGGCACGACGCTGCGCAGCCCTTCGCGCAACAGGCGCTGACCGAGTGGGCGCGGCACCGCCGCATCGACCACCGCCCGGCCAATGTCCAGCAAGTTGTGGTAGTCGACACCGGAAGGGCAGGTGGTTTCGCAGTTACGGCACGACAGGCAGCGATCCAGGTGTTGTTGGGTCTTTTGCGTGACTTCGTTGCCTTCCAGAACCTGCTTGATCAGGTAGATGCGGCCCCGCGGTCCGTCCAGTTCATCACCGAGCAATTGATAGGTCGGGCAGGTGGCATTGCAGAAACCGCAGTGCACGCAGGTGCGCAAGATGCTTTCGGCTTCTTCGGCGCGGGGCAGTTGGCGGGCGTGTTCGCTCAAAGTGGTCTGCATGGGTCAAAGCTCCGCGTACAGGCGCCCGGGGTTGAAGATGCCCCGGGGATCGAGTTGTTGCTTCAAGTTCCGGTGGTAGCGCATCAATGCGGCAGGCAACGGTTGGAACGGGCTGTCGATCAGACCATGGGTATAGCAGGTCACATGCCCGCCGACTTCTTCGACGATCGAGCGAATGAAACCTGCCTCTGCGTCGGATTTGAGCCAGCGCTGGGCACCGCCCCAATCGAGCAACTGACGGCCAGGCAGGGAAAGCCGAGGCGTGTTGTGAGGAACGGACAGGCGCCAAAGTGCCTGGTCCTCATCGAAGAAGCTCAATCGATGTTCGTTGAGATCCTCCCAATAGGAAGCGTCCAGCAACTCGCCGCCGAGTCGGTCATGAGCCGCCGCCACCGAGCCTTCGCCACCCTCAAGCCGCAGGTGCAGGCGCTGCCCATCGTGGCACGCGGCGCTGATCGGCAGCGGCTGTTGCCCCCATTCGGCGAGGCGCAGTAAGGCGCGATCGCTGTCCATTTCCAGTCTGATGCTTAAAGCTTGACGCGGCTTGGGCAGAACCTTGAGCGAGACTTCGGTCACCACGCCGAGCGAGCCGTAACTGCCGGCCATCAAGCGCGACAGGTCGTAACCGGCGACGTTTTTCATGACTTCGCCACCGAAGCGCAAATGCTTGCCGTGGCCGGTGATGACCCGTGTTCCGAGGACGAAGTCCCTGACGGACCCAGACCAAGGACGCCGTGGCCCCGACAGCCCGCTGGCGATCATGCCGCCGACAGTCGCGCCGTCGCCGAAGGAGGGCGGTTCGCAGGGCAACATCTGCTGTGCCGCGTCCAACACTTCAGCCAGTTCTGCCAACGGGGTACCGCAGCGGGCGGTGATCACCAGCTCGGTCGGGTCGTAGCTGACGATGCCTCGGTGGCTGCGCGTGTCGAGCACTTCGCCCGCCACGATGCGCCCAAGAAATGCCTTGCTGTTGGAGCCTTGAATGCGTAACGGCGTAGCATTTTGCAGCGCCTGGTTGACCTGTTCCAGCAGCGAGGCGCTGTCGTCGATATCGTGTTCGCTGCGCATCAGAAACGCTCCAGTTCAGGGAAGGGTAGCTGACCCATGTGAACATGCATGGCGCCGAACTCGGCGCATCGATGCAGCGTCGGAATGTTCTTGCCGGGGTTGAGCAGGCCGCTCGGATCGAAGGCGGCTTTGACGGCATGGAACACGGTCAATTCATCGCTATTGAACTGCGCGCACATCTGATTGATTTTCTCCCGGCCCACGCCGTGTTCACCGGTAATGCTGCCGCCGACCTTCACGCACAATTCGAGGATCTTGCCGCCCAGGGCTTCGGCGCGATCGAGCTCGCCCGGTTGGTTGGCATCGAACAGAATCAGCGGGTGCATGTTGCCGTCACCGGCGTGAAAAACGTTGGCCACCCGCAGGCCGTACTCGGCCGACAACGCGGCGATCGCCTGCAGCACACCGGGCAACTCGCGACGCGGAATCGTCCCGTCCATGCAGTAATAATCCGGAGAGAGACGGCCCACCGCCGGGAAGGCATTCTTGCGTCCTGCCCAGAAGCGCACGCGTTCGGCTTCATCTTTGGCCTGGCGCACTTCGGTGGCGCCGGCCTGTTCCAGCACCTGGCGTACGCGGTCGCAGTCATCATGAACGTCGGCTTCAACGCCATCGAGCTCACACAACAGAATGGCTTCGGCGTCGACCGGATAGCCGGCGTGGATAAAGTCTTCGGCGGCGCGAATGGCCAGGTTGTCCATCATTTCCAGGCCACCGGGGATGATGCCGGCGGCAATAATGTCACCGACCGCACGGCCGGCCTTCTCGACGGAATCGAATGCCGCCAGCAGCACTTTGGCGGTCTGGGGTTTGGGCAGCAGTTTGACCGTGACCTCGGTGATGACACCGAGCATGCCTTCGGAACCGGTGAACAACGCCAGCAAATCGAAGCCCGGAGAATCGAGCGCCTGGGAACCCAGGGTCAGGTGTTCGCCGTCGACGGTGAGGATGTCGACCTTGAGCAGGTTGTGCACGGTCAGCCCGTACTTCAGGCAATGCACGCCACCGGCGTTTTCCGCCACATTACCGCCGATTGAACAAGCGATCTGCGAGGAAGGGTCCGGCGCGTAGTACAAGCCAAACGGCGCAGCAGCCTGGGAAATCGCCAGGTTGCGCACCCCCGGCTGAACCCTAGCCGTGCGGGCAGCGGGGTCGATGTGCAGAATAGAGTTGAAGCGCGCCATCACCAGCAGCACGCCTTTTTCCAACGGCAAGGCGCCGCCAGATAAACCGGTGCCGGCACCGCGGGCGACCACCGCGACCTGCCGCTCATGGCAGAGTCGAAGCACGCCTTGCACCTCGTCAATGTGGCGCGGCAGCACCACCAGCATCGGCGTGGTGCGGTAAGCAGAAAGTCCGTCGCATTCGTACGGTTTGAGCTCTTCCTGTTGATGCAGGACTTCCAGATCCGGCCACTGCGTTTGCAGGGCTTGCAGCAGGGCAGTTTTGTCGACGTCAGGCAGGACGCCGTCGACGCGTTCATCGTAAAGAATGTTCATAGTCGGTTGACGACCCTCAGTTGTTTTTATAGGAGGTCTGTGTCCGTTTACCACTGACTTGCATCATTGGCCTGAGGCGTTCTACTGTCTATGTGTTGTTTGGCTGGTCGAACCAGTTTTTTATTCGATGGTTTTTTATTGGTGTAAAAAAACAGTTTTAAAACATAAGCTTATGTTTGTGTTTGAACATTTGTGGTTTTGGTGGCGAGGCTGGTCATACCAGTTGGAGAGTCGATGGAAAGGGCAGAAACGAGCCGTAATCCGCAAGTCGCAGACGTGGTCTGTGAACGCATAGAACGGCTGATCGTGGACGGGGTGCTCAAGACCGGGCAACTGTTGCCGTCGGAGTGTCGTCTGACCGAAAAACTCGGCGTTTCCCGCACGGCACTTCGCGAGGGCCTGAAGCTGTTGCGCGCTCGCGGGATTATCAAGACAGAGCAGGGCAAAGGTTCATTTGTGGCCGACCTTTCGGGTCACGGTGCCGCGTCACCGTTGATGCACTTGTTCAGCTCACAGCCACGCACGCTTTACGATTTGTTCGAGGTTCGCAGCCTGCTCGAAGGCGAATCCGCACGCCTGGCGGCGTTGCGCGGGACCGACGCCGACTTTGTCCTCATCACCCGCAGCTACGAGGCGTTGCTCAATGCTCACAGCCGTTCGCTGGAGGCGTCCGAACATGCCCGGCTCGATCATGCGTTTCACCTGGCGATTTGCGAGGCCTCGCACAATCCGGTGCTGGTGCAGACCTTGCGCTCACTGACGGACTTGCTGCTGAGCACGGTGTTTGCCTCGGTCAATAACCTTTATCACCGCGAGCCACAAAAGCGTCAGATCGACCGTCAACATGCACGGCTCTACAACGCCGTCACCGGCCGAATGCCGGAACAAGCACGCAAGGCGGCCATCGCGCATATCCAGAGCATCTGCGAGAACCTCAAGGAAATCGAAAGCGAGGAACAACGATTGGTTCGGGCCACGCTGCGACTTGAGGGGTGGGCGTAAGGGCCCGGTCTTTAGACGTAGCTACAGGGGGGCTTTGATTGGGGTGTTTATCCGTTTCTGCGGTCACGGCTGCTGGCGGTTTCGCTTTTACAGCGAGTCACTTTGGAAAAGAACCCCAAAGTAACCAAAGGGTTCTTGCCCCTTTCGTTCGGTGCCTCGCTGTGGCTCGGCATGCCCTCGCTCCGGTCCTGCTCCGTGGGCCCGCCGCCATCGGCCATCCATGGCCGGGGGCGGCTAACCCGGCATCCATGCCGGGTTGCCCACTGCGCAGAACCTCCACTCGGCCTCTCGAGGGGGCGAGTACCGCAAAAACACTGCGAGGCGGCCTCCCGGCCGGCCTGTCTCTTCAAAGCGTACGCATTCCCCCTGTGGGAGCGAGCCTGCTCGCGATGAAGCCCTGTCAGTCGACATCAATGTTGAATGTAAGTCCGCCTTCGCGAGCAGGCTCGCTCCCACAGTTGGATTTTTGGCAGGCATGACATAAGTGTCCACCGCCAATGACCTTGACAGACATCAGGTCGGCTATCAGGCCGCCTCGCGTTGGCTCTTGATCTTGATCTGCCCCGTCGGAAGGCCGAGCGCAGGTTCTGCGCAGTGGGCACCGCGGCAAGGATGCCGCGGTAGCCGCCCCCGGCCATGGATGGCCGATGGCGGCGGGCCCACGGAGCAGGACCGGAGCGAGGGCATGCCGAGCCAAGGCGAGGCACCGTACGTCAGGGGCAAAAGCGTTTGGTTACTTGGCGCTTTTCCAAGTGACCCGCCGTCAGGGCGGAACCCTAAGTCGCCATCACCGCAGAAACGGATATGCCCCCCATCCCATCCCACCCCGAACTACATCAATCAATGCCCCCCAACAACCATATGACTGAACGGCGCCACATACGCCTGCAACGTCACCAAACCACCGACCAGAATGGCCAGGATGATCGAGTGGAAAAACACATAACGCAGGATCTCCCCCTCATGCCCATACCAGCGCGTGGCGGTCGAGGCCACCACGATCGACTGCGCGTCGACCATCTTGCCCATGACCCCGCCGGAACTGTTGGCGGCAGCCATCAACACCGGGCTGAGGCCCAGTTGCTCGGCGGTCACCCGTTGCAAGCCGCCGAACAGCACGTTGGACGCCGTGTCCGAGCCGGTCAACGCCACGCCGAGCCAGCCGAGCAGGGTGCCGAACATGGGGTAGAAAATGCCCGTCGCGGCGAAGGCCAGGCCCATGGTCGCGTCCAGACCCGAATAACGGGTGAGGAAACCGAGGGCGAGCATGGCGGTAATGGTGATCAGTGAATAGCGCACCACCCACAGCGTTCGCAGGTACTGGTGGATCAGTTGAGGAATGGAATAACCCATCAGCAACCCGCCGAGGATCGCCGACAGCAGGATGCCGCTACCGGTGCTGGTGAACCAGGTGAACTTGTAGACTGCGTCCTCGGTTTTAGGCGCGGGCACCACCGGCGGAACCTTCTCGATCTGCTGGTGAATCGTGGTGAACGTCACGACCGGGGCGAAGATCGGGTTTGCTTCGCGCATCGGTTTGCCTTGAGGGTCGAGCTTGGCCGAGTGGGTGGCCGGATCAATCGCCGGGCGGGTATCGAACATGTTTTTGAAACCCTGGGTGCCCCAGGCAAACACGAACACGGTGAGGATGATCCACGGCATCCACGCGCGCATTACCGCAGGCTTGGCATCGCTGGCAAAGGTCGCGCTGGCGACGGGTTTTTCGTCATGCTCTTCGGCTATTTTGGAGTTGTCGACGCGCCCGGACAGCGCGGCGGAGGTGTGCACGGTGGCCGGTTTCCAGACCCTGAGGAAGCCGGTCAGGCAGGCCATGGAAATCAGCGCGGCGATCACGTCCACCAGCATCGGTCCGTGGTAGTTGGACACCAGGAACTGCGGCACGGCGAAACTGACCCCGGCCACCAGAATCGCCGGCCAGATTTCCAGCATCTTGCGCCAGCCGGCGAAGGCCCAGATCAACCAGAACGGCACGATCACCGAGAAGAACGGCAATTGCCGGCCGACCATCATCGACAGCTCCATTTCATCTAGCCCGGTCACCTTGGCCAGGGTGATGATCGGCGTGCCCAGCGCACCGAACGCCACGGGCGCGGTGTTGGCGATCAACGCTAGGCCAGACGCGGCCAGAGGCGAGAAGCCCAGCCCGATCAGAATCGCCCCGGTCACCGCCACCGGCGTGCCGAATCCGGCAGCCCCTTCGAAGAAAGCACCGAAGCAGAAGGCAATCAGCAGCAGTTGCAGGCGTCGATCGTCTGTGATGCGCGCCAGGGAATCCTGCAGCACTTTGAACGAGCCGTTCTCGGTGGTCAGCCGATGCAGGAAGATGATGTTGAGCACAATCCAGCCTATGGGCAGCAAGCCGTTGGCGGCGCCGTAAAGTGCGGCCGAGCCAGCCATGTTCGCCGGCATGCCGAAGGCGAAGATCGCGATCACCAGTGCAGACGCGAGGGCCATCAATGCGGCCAGATGCGCCTTGACATGGAAAAACGCCAGGGCTGCCAACATCACCACGACCGGCACTGCTGCCATGAGGGTTGAAAGTATCGGGTTACCGAACGGATCGTAGATTTGCTGCCAGACCATGTTCCACCTCTGCTTTTTATTGTTGGGAGTGCAGACCCCGTGGGGGCGGTGGCTTCTAGTATAGGTGGCATTACGCCGCTGTCCTGGCAGGCCTTTGAGTGGGCCGTACTGAGCTAACATGGCCAATGGGTAAATGTGCTACTCGGACTTCAACGACGGGAGAAATGCAGCCATGACTGAACGCCATATGCACCACAAGGAAACGCTGTCGAACGGATGCAAGATCGAGGTCAAAACCGAGATCTTGAAGGACGGCTCACTGGGGATGTTCATCGGTGTTTACCGGCCGGACGGCACGGCCATTTTTGAGGACCATGATCCAAAACCGCATCTGCTGGACATGGAGGCTGCCTTTGACTGGGGGATCGAAAAGGCCAAGACCCTCGGCAACAGTCAAAAAACGCTGTAAAGCCCGGTTTTGGACACCCTCATGAAGCAGGCGACAACCACCATGAAGAAAGAGCAGGTCGGTGCAAAGGAAGAAGAGGGAGGCGTTTCGGCCACTCAGCTGATAGACGCGAGAATCAAGGAGCTGGGCGATTGGCGAGGCGAGACGCTCGCTCGGGTCCGAACGCTCATCCAGCAGGCCGACCCCGACGTGGTCGAGGAATGGAAGTGGCGGGGCGTTCCAGTGTGGTCGCACGCCGGAATCATCTGCACCGGTGAGACCTACAAGCAGGTCGTGAAGCTGACGTTCGCCAAGGGCGCCTCGCTGGACGACCCTTCAGGCCTTTTCAACGCCAGCCTCGAAGGCAACACCCGACGTGCCATTGATTTGCATGAGGGCGACACGCCCGATGAGAAAGCCTTGAAGGCGCTCATTCTCGCTGCCGTGGCGCTCAACACATCGACAGCGGCCGCTCGCACCAAACCGGCTGCGAAATCCTGATCCGTCTTCGCCGACCTGGCAGTCGAAAACCACTCTGACGAGATGACTGCTATCGATGTCTCTCGTCATGAGCTTTTTAAGTGCGTTGTCGTACAACAATGTTTAATCTTCAAAACCTTCATATCTCGCTGACAACACCCGATACATCCCAGCGCTAACTGGCCCACAGACTACGTCCTCTGGACCTGATCGAATTTCTATCGAGCAGCCTTTGTCGAGACGAACGGCTGTTTTTTCAGATTGACAGCCCGGTAGTGAACTCGATATAAAAGGCGCAGTTGTACGACGACAGACGATCACCGACTGTTGAACCCTAAAAATAAAAAAGAGTGTCGGCCTATCATGAACACAACCCGCCCGCGCATCGCCCTGAATGCCGCTTCCTATGGTTCGACCTTGACTGCTTGCCCATCCCCACAGTCAGGCCTGTTGCATACGACTGTCCCACCAAACGCCCGATAGCTCTTGCCAAATGTCCGACTCCAGCCACTGAGCATGGAGTACCCATTTTCGAGCCCGCAATACAGTGGTGTGGACTCATCGCGTTTTGGCGATGCTCTACGACACAATCGATCTCGCTTGAAACCGAGAGATCATCACCATAATCCAACAATAAAGTGATGCCATGAATCTGAACGAGCCCATCAATCCGCAACGAATCGGCCAGGCCGTCGGCAAGTACCGCTGGACGATTTGCGCGCTGTTGTTTTTTGCCACCACCGTCAATTACCTGGACCGCCAGGTACTGAGTCTGTTGGCGCCGGATCTGTCGACGCAATTTGGCTGGAGTAACACCGATTACGCGAACATCGCCTCCGTCTTTCAGTTTGTGTACGCGATTTCCATGCTGTTCGCCGGCCGCTTCGTTGACAAGATCGGCACCAAGACCGCCTATGTGGTAGCGATCGGCATCTGGTCGACCGGCGCGATCATGCACGCCTTTGCGGTGCCGATGGGCGAGGGTATTGCCGGCATCAGCAGCGCCTTGGGCCTTGCCGTCATCCCGGTTTCGATCGCAGGTTTCATGCTGTCGCGCGCCGTGCTGGCGATCGGCGAAGCGGGTAACTTCCCGATTGCGATCAAGGCCACCGCCGAATATTTCCCGAAGAAGGAGCGTTCCTTCGCCACCGGTATCTTCAACTCCGGCGCCAATGTGGGCGCGGTCCTGGCACCGATCTGCGTGCCGCTGATCGCCGGTATATGGGGCTGGGAAGCGGCGTTCATCGTGATCGGTGCGTTGGGTTTCGTCTGGGTGGCGGTATGGATTGCGCTGTACGAAAAACCTGAGCAGCAAAAGCGTCTGTCGGTGCAAGAGCTGGCCTACATCCGCAGCGATCAGGGCGCACAAGCGCTCACCGGCACAGACTCGGGTGCAGCTGCCAAAAAAGTATCGTGGTTCAAGTTGCTGACCTACCGCCAGACGTGGGCCTTTGCCTTCGGCAAGTTCATGACCGACGGCGTCTGGTGGTTTTTCCTGTTCTGGCTTCCGACCTATCTGTCGGCGCAATACGGCATGAAAGGCCAGGCCATCGTGTTACCACTGGCCGTGTTGTACAGCATGACCATGGTGGGCAGCATCGGCGGCGGCTGGTTCCCGAGCTATTTCATGTCACGCGGCGATGCGCCGTATGACGGCCGTATGAAAGCCATGCTGGTGATCGCCTTCTTCCCGCTGCTGGTGCTGCTGGCGCAGCCATTCGGTTACATCAGTTTCTGGGTGCCGGTGCTGCTGATCGGCGTCGGCGCATCGGCGCACCAGGCGTGGTCGTGCAACATCTTCACCACCGTGTCTGACATGTTCCCGCAAAAATCCATCGCGTCGGTGGTCGGCATTGGCGGTTTGGCCGGCGGCTTGGGCGGCGTGGTGATGACCAAGACCGGCGGTTGGGTGATCGACCATTACAAACTGATCGGCGATATCCATACCGGCTACATGATCATGTTTGCCATCTGTGCGCTGGCCTATCTGGTGGCGTGGAGCGTGATGAAGGCGCTGGTGCCGCGCCATAAGGAAATCACCGACCTGTAAACGGCGACGCGATTGACCTGCTGACGTCCTGTCGGCAGGTCATGCGCCTGTTTGACGCTATTTGTAGCGTTGCTCAAACACGGCCACTTGCTCCGGCATGATCAGCTGGAAGGGCACCCAGACATCCGTCTCGACCGGCTCCCCTTTGATCATTTTGATGGCCGCTTGCAGCGCGCTCGTCGCTTGCGCTTTGGGGTCTTGAAATACCGAGGCGACGAGCATCCCGCGCTTGATGGCCGCCAGGCCGTCGGGCAGGCCGTCGATACCGACAATCGCAATCTCGCCCTTGGCTTTGCCGGCTTGCTGCAATGCCATGGCGGCGCCGATGGCCATCTCGTCATTGTTGGCAACGATGGCATCAAAACTGGTGCCCGCCAGCAGCCAGTTGCTGGTCAGGTCCATCCCTTTGTTGCGCTGCCATTCGGCACTTTGTTGTTCGACGATCTTGATCCCCGGATAGTCCTTGAGTACCTGTTTGACGCCTTCGGTACGGTCGTGCGTGGAGTTTTGCGCCAGGTCGCCCATGATGATCGCGATGTTGCCTTTGCCCCCCAGCTTGTCGGCCAGATAGCGCATCTGCAGTTGCCCGGCCTCAATGTCATTGGACGCCACCGTGACCACGCCTTTGGGCAGGACACGCTCATCCGGGTGGCGGTTGACGTAGACCAGCGGTGTCTTCGCCTCGACGGCGGCGCGCGTCATGTTGGCGGTGGCGGCGGTGTCCACCGGCAAGACGATGACGGCATCCACTTTCTGGCTGAGGAAGCCCTCGACCTGATTGAGCTGGCGAACCACATCACCCTGGGCGTCCTCGAACTGGATCTGGACATTCTCCTTTTTCGCGGCCTCTTCCAGGCCGCTGCGCACGTAGGTCATGAAGTTGTCATCGACCCTGGCAATGCTGACGCCGATGCGATAGCTGGCGGCGGCCCATTGGCTGAACAGTAGTAACAGCGTGGCAAAAAGCAGTGTGCAACGACGCATGATGGTTTTCCTTTTTTGTTATGAGTTGAAATTCATCAAGTTCAGTCAGTCAAGCCGTAATGCGATCTGTAGCAGCTGTCGAGCTTGCGAGGCTGCGTTCGGTTCGGGCCGCGTTCGGACGAAGCAGTCGTCAAACCAGAACTTGCGGTGTATCAGACAGACCGCATCAGCCGGATTCACGACTGCTTCGCAGCCGAACGCAGCCTCGCAGGCTCGACAGCTGCTACAAAGAGTGCGTCGCTTAAGGCTCAATCCAGCGTGAAGGCCTGTCGGAAGCGTTCGAGTGCCGCTTCGCTGTCGCCACTGGCCCAGCCCTCGAGCCCGACGACTCCGGTGTATCCCATGCCAAACAACGCTTTGGCAATGGCCGGATAATGGATTTCACCGGTGCCCGGTTCCATGCGGCCGGGGACGTCGGCGACCTGAATTTCCCCGATGGCGCTGCCTGCGCGCTGGATCAGTTCGATCAGGTTTCCTTCGCCGATCTGCGCATGGTAAAGGTCCAGGTTCATCTTCAAATGCGGGCTGCCAACGGCCTCGATCAACGCCAGGGTATCGTCGGCGCGAGCGAACGGGGTGCCGGGGTGGTCCACTTCGGTATTGAGGTTCTCCAGCAAGAATACCCGGCCTGCCTCTTCGCCCAGACGGGCGATTTTTTCCAGGGTCTTGCAGGCGCTCAACCACATGCGTCCAGTGGTAAGGGCCACGGGTTTGACTGGCAAGCCTTTGTCGCCCAGGCCGGTGCCATGCAGGTTCAGGCTCGGGCAATTCAGTTGGGCGGCGACGGCTAGAGATTCCCGTGCGCTGTCGAGCAGGTGCTGGATGTCGTCGGGATCGGTCAGGTTGCCCGAGATGTAGCCGGTCATGGAGGTGAAGTCAGCACCCGTGGCAACAAGGGCTGGAATGTCTTTCTGCGTCCAGTCCCAGAGTTCGGCGCTGAAGCCCAACGCGTGAATCTGTTTGACGCGTTCGGTGAACGGCAGGTCGAGGAAGACCATCTCGGCACTGATCGCCAGTTTGAACGGTATGAAACTCATGAGCGGGCTCCTTGCACGCGCACCGCTTTGCCTTGCTGGAAGGACTCGATGCACGCGCGGGCAATGGCCAATGCCGCCCGGGCATCTTCGCCGCTGGCGAGTGGTTTTTCGCCGGTACGCAGGCAGTCGACAAAGTGGTTGAGTTCGGCTACATACGCATCACGCAGCAGGTCGGTGTCCAGGCGCTGGGTGTCGGCCTGGATGCCATTGGCCAAATAGCGAACCAGGTCAGACTCATTGACGCTGCCCATGGTCAGCATGCCCGCGCTGCCGAACACTTCCCCCCGAACATCGTAGCCATAGACCGCCTGGAAATTGGCCTCGGCCGTTGCGATGGCGCCGTTGTCGAAACGGATTGTCACCACTGCGGTGTCGAGGAAGCCCTTGTCCTTGAAGTCCGGTGCAATCAGCGCATCGGCCATGACAAAAACCTCGACCGCTTCGGCACCGGGATTCAGGTAGCGCAGGGTATCGAAGTCATGAATCAGGGTTTCGAGGAAAATCACCCACTGCGGCGAGGCGGCCGGATTGTTCAGCGCCGGGTCGCGCGTCAGCGAGCGCAGCAGTTGCGGCGTACCGATACGACCGGCGACCACGTCCAGATGAGCCGTGCGGAAGCTTTTGGCAAAGCGCCGGTTGAAACCGACTTGCAGCGTCACCCGTGCGTCGGCAGCGGCGGCGATGGCGCGGTCGGCCTCGTCGAGGGTGATGGCCATGGGTTTTTCACAAAACACGCCTTTGCCGGCGCGGGCTGCACTGATCACCAGTTCGGCGTGGCTGCGGGCTGGGGCAGCGATCAACACGCCGTCGATTTCCGGGTCATCGAGCAATTGCTGTGGATCGGTATAGACCCGCTGCACACCCAACTCTGCCGCGAGGCGGGCGGCCTGGCCGGGTGTCGGGTCGGCGATGGCGGCCAGACAGGCACCGGGAATGTGCCGGGCGGCAGTCAGGCCGTGAAAGCTGCCCATGCGGCCAGCACCGATGAGACCCAGGCGGATGATCTTGGACGTACTCATGAAATGACTCCCTTTTATTGTTGTTCAATGACTCGACAGCAGGAATGTCCTCGCTGGTACAAAGCAGGGAGCAAGGGCTGTGCCAATATTTAAATCATTGATACTTAAGGGAATATTTAAAGGTGTTTGTAATAAGTGTTCATTTTTATGACATGTCTATACTGACATGTCGAAAATATGAACATAGGAGCAAATGGTGATCCCACAGCCAATGGCCTTCAGCGTGCAAGACCTCGATTACATTACGGCGCTCGGTCCGGCGTCGCTGAACGAAGGACCGATCGCTGAGCTGGAGCAGGCCTGGCTGGCGTGTCTGAACGGTCGCACCGATCGACCTGCCGAGGTCAGGCAGGTGATTTGGGACTCCTGGCTACGCAGCGTCAGTGCCGGCCTCGACCCTGATGATGGTCAGTACCGATTTGTCAGCCCCGACGTGCTGACCGCAACACTGGCGGCCAATCGTGTGTTGATCACGGCGGCGGCGGAGGTCATGCGCGGGTTGCTGGCCTACAACCCCCGGGGCCATATCAATCTGACCGATGCCGAAGGGACGACGCTGTATTTCTGCGGCCTCGATCTCACGCCGGTGGGCAGCCGGCTGCTGGAGTCGGTGCAGGGCACCAACTGCACGGGGCTGGCGCTTGCCGAAGACCGATTGGTGTATGTGCTGGCCGAGGAAAACTTCGGGATCGGCCTGCGTCGGCGGCGCATGCATTGTGCTGCTGCGCCGATCCGGGATGCGCAGGGCCGGACACAGGCCATGCTGACCCTGACCGCAGAGCCGGGCTGGTTTCATTTTCATACGCTGGGCACCGTGCAGGCAGCGGCCGAAGCGGTCTCGCGGCAGATGGCGCTGCAAGCATTGCTGGAAGAGCAACAAACTGTGCTTGAAGTCCTCAACGAAGGACTGGTGGTGCTGGATGAGCGGGGCTGCATCAAGGCGCTCAACCGTTATGCCCGCCAATTGTTCCGCGTGGGCCGGGATCTGCTGGGCAGCCCGTTCCAGCGTCTGGGCCAGAGTGAACTGACCGATGAGATTCTGCTGCGCGGCGGGGAAGGGCTACGGGACCTGGACTGCACGTTTGAATTGCATGATCGCAGTCAACTGGCGTGCCTGGTGTCCGTGTGCTCGTTGGAGCAGGGTGGACGCATCGTCTCGTTGCGGGAGAACCGACGCATCCGGGAAATTACCCGGCGAATCATCGGCACCCAGGCCAGTTACACCTTCGAGACCATTCAGGGCAGTTCGCGAGCGATACAGGATGCATTGCACCTGGGGCGGATTGCCAGTCGCAGTGATTCGACCACGCTGATTCTGGGTGAAAGCGGTACCGGCAAAGAGCTATTCGCTCAGGCGATTCATAACGCCAGTGACCGTTGCAGCGGTCCTTTCGTGGCCGTCAATTGCGGGGCCATTCCGCGAGATCTGGTGCAGAGCGAACTGTTTGGTCATGTCGAAGGCGCCTTCACCGGATCGGCGCGCGGAGGCTCTGCCGGGAAGTTCGAATTGGCCGATGGCGGAACGATCTTTCTCGATGAAATCGGTGACATGTCGTTTGATGCCCAGGTCAGCCTGCTGCGCGTCTTACAAGAAGGCGAGGTGACACGCGTTGGCGCGAAAAAATCGCAGCAGGTGAACGTTCGCATCATCGCCGCCACTCACCGTAACCTGAGCCAAGCAGTGGCCGAGGGTGCCTTCCGCGAGGATCTTTACTACCGGCTCAACGTCCTGAACCTGACGGTTCCGCCGCTGCGAATGCGCCGGGACGATGTGCCGTTGCTGGCGCGACATTTTCTCAGCCGCTGCGCCCGCTCCCTGCGCAAGTCGGTGCAGGGCATCTCGCCAGAGGCACTGGATATTCTGTCGGCCTACCACTGGCCGGGTAATGTTCGCGAGCTGGAAAACACCATTGAACGGGCGACCAACCTGGCCGTTACCGAACTGATCCAGCCGGGTGATCTACCGCTTGAAATCAAGCAAAGGCAGCGGCCGTCAGCGTCGGGAAATGTGCCCGAACCCCGGGCCGCCCTGGACCTTGGCGCCCATGAAATGAATGCGATCATTGCGGCCCTGAAGGATACCCGCGGCAACATCCGCCTGGCCGCCAAACAGCTGAACGTTTCTCGTGGCGGGCTGTACAACAAAATGAATCGGTTCGGACTGAGTGCCGAGGCTTTCCGTTCAGGGCCGGGCATTCTCTGACGTGACGATCTGCAAGGGAATATGGATGCGATGCCGGGCCGGATCGAAGTCCGGCGCGGTCTGCAATTCCACCAGCAAGTCGACCAGCGCCGCCGCCAACAATCGCGGCTGGGAATCGATGAGCAAACTGATCAAGCCCTGCGACAAAGCCTGGCGCGACAGCTCGGTCGATTCCTGCAGGATGCAGCACAGCGACGGCCGCTTCGGTAACTGCGACAGCGCACTGATGATCCCGTCGCCGCCACCGCCGACCACGCACAAACCCCGCAAATCGTCATGCCGTGCCAGCAGTTCCAGCGTCGCTTCTTCGGTGATGTCGCAGTTGTCCAGGTTGATCACCGCTTCAAGCATCCGCAACCCCGGTGCGTGTTCCGTCAGGTAACTGCGCAGCCCTTCGACTCGCGCCTGATGGCCGAGAAAACGGTGGCCGCCGAGCAGGACCCCGATGCTGCCTTTGCGCGCACCGCAGGTGTGAGCCATCAGCCAGCCCATGGTGCGGCCGACCTCATGATTATCCTGGCCGACGTAAGGCTCATTCGCGGCCTCATCGATGTTGGACAGCAACGCGATCACCGGCACGCCGGCCTCTCTGATCTGGGCGATGGCGGCATTGATCAGCGGGTGAGCGAAGCTGACCACCGCCAGGCCATCGCACTGCACCGCCAGTTGTTCGATCTGAGCAACGATGGCGCTCGGTGTGCGATCGAATACGTACTCGAACTGACAGCTCAGGTTGGCGCCGGTCTGACGCTGCGCCGCCTCGGTAATGGCGGCGGCAACATTGGAATAGAACGCCTGGGCAGTACCGAGCAGCAGGATGCCGAAACGATAGCTGGGACGCCGTTCGCGGATCCGCTGACCGATCAGCCTGGCGGCGAAATAACCAACGGCTTCGGCGGCCTGGAATACTTGCTCGGCAGTGGCCGGGTTGACCGGCGCCCTGGCGTTGAGTACCCGGTCGACGGTGGCGACACTCAAGTGAGCGTGCTCGGCGACCGTGGCGATGGTGGGGCGTTTAGTGTTGGTCATGGCGGGTCCCGAAAACGCCTTGATAGAAAACTATCAAGCCTTGCTGGGCCTGGATGATAGCTTGATAGGGAATGTATTCAAGGGCTTGAGGGTAATCATTGGGCTCTCTATCTTTTCTCCAACGATGTGATCCCGCGTCGAAAAGTGCCTGAAACCATCAAGCTTGCGGAGAACAATAAAATGCCTGAACAAAACGCAGCCTATGAACACCGCGGTAAACCCGTGCCTCGGGATTATCGATTGATCGGTCCCGAAGCCGCCAAAGCGGCGCAAAAAGGCTTGGTGTCGGCCAACTGGTACCAATCGCCCATTTCCCGTAAACGCATGAAGGAACTGATGCAGCGCCGGGACGGCCCGGCCTTGCGCGATACCGCGATCTGGTTGCTGTCGATGGTCGTCACCGGCTTAGGCGGTTACTGGTTCTGGGGCTCTTGGGCCTGCGTTCCATTCTTCTTCGTCTATGGGCTGCTTTACGGCACGGCGTCCAATGCCCGCTGGCACGAAGCGGGTCACGGTACGGCGTTCAAAACCCGCTGGATGAATGATGCGGTCTACCAGCTGTCGAGCTTCATGTTCATGTTCGAACCCCAGGTCTGGCGCTGGAGCCACGCGCGGCACCACACCGACACCATCATCGTCGGCCGCGATCCTGAGATCGTCGAGCCGCGTCCGCCGAGCCTGATCAATATGGTGTTGAGCCTGTTCAGGATGCCTTACGCGTTGAAGACGATGGGGTCAGTCTGCCGGCATGCAATGGGGCGGATGGATGAAGAAGAGCAGACGTTCATCCCGGAATCCGAGTGGCCCAAGGTGGTGAGGGACGCGCGCGTCTGGCTGGTGATTTATGGGCTTGTCGTGGGCACTGCACTGTATTTGCAAAGCTGGTTGCCGCTGATGTTTATCGGTCTGCCAACCCTTTACGGCGGCTGGCTGTCCTACCTGTTCGGCCTGACGCAGCATGTCGGCCTTGCTGAAGACGTACTCGATCACCGCAGCAACTGCCGCACGATTTACATGAACCCAGTGCTGCGCTTTATGTACCTCGACATGAACTATCACCTCGAACATCACATGTATCCGATGGTGCCTTTTCATGCGCTGGCGCAGCTTCACGAAGAGATTCGCCACGACTGCCCGCCGCCTTACACCAGCCTGTTCGAGGCCTTCAAAGAAATCCTCCCGACCATCTGGAAGCAGCGCAAAGACCCGACTTATTTCATCCGTCGCCCTTTGCCACAACGCGCAGAGCCTGCCGCAACCGCCCGGGCGGAAGCTGAAGTAACGCCGGCCTGACACCGTCCTGTCTGTACCCCTAACAAGAGAAAACGCCATGACCGATCAATGGATCGATGTATGTGCCGTGGGCGAGATTAATGAAGAAGATGTCATTCGTTTCAACCATGGCCAGCACACCTATGCCGTCTACCGCTCCGCCGACAGCGAGTTCTTCGCCACCGCAGGCCTGTGCACCCACGAATCCATTCACCTGGCCGATGGCCTGGTGATGGAGCATGTCATCGAGTGCCCCAAGCACAACGGGCGTTTCGACTACCGCTCCGGCAAAGCCCTTGGCGCACCGGTGTGCGTCAACCTCAAGACCTATCAGGTGCGGGTCGAGGCGGGGCGTGTCCTGCTCGCCATTACGGTTTAATTGCAGGGAGTCTGTGCCATGAATTCTACCAATGCTCCACTGGTCATCGTCGGCGCCGGGCATGCGGGTGGCCGCGCCGCGCTGACCCTGCGTGCTGAAGGTTATAGCGGTCGCCTGATTCTGATAGGCGACGAGTCCCACCCTCCGTATGAACGTCCGCCGCTGTCCAAGGGATTGTTGCAGGGCACGGTAGATCTGGCGGGCTACAGCTTGTGCGACAGCGCTCGACTCGCCGAACTGGACATCGAACACCTGGCCGGCAATCCGGTGAAAAACCTGGACCCGCAGCAGCATCGTCTGCAGTTGGCCGACGGTAGCTGGCTGGCCTATGCGCGTCTGTTGCTCGCGACGGGAGGGCGCTCGCGGCGACTGAGCTCTATGCCCGAACATCTGGGCAACGTGCTTTATCTGCGGACCCATGACGAAGCGTTGGCACTGCGCGCTTCGTTGCGGCCCGGTGCTCGGTTGGTGATCATCGGCGGTGGTTTCATCGGACTCGAAGTCGCCGCGACTGCCCGTGCCTTGGGGTGCTCGGTAACCTTGCTTGAGGCCGGACCGCGCCTTGCGGGGCGGGTGTTGCCGGAGCAACTGTCCAGTGTCCTGCTGGAACTGCATCGCCGCCAGGGCGTGGATGTCCGCTTGAACGTGGTCATTGAGGCGGTGCAAGGCAACGCTTGCGTCGAGGCGGTGCAACTGGTCGACGGCGAGCCTCTGCCTTGCGACCTGGTGGTAGTGGGCATCGGCATGCAACCCAACATTGAACTGGCCGCAGCCGCTGGGATCGAGGTCGGGCAGGGCATCCGTGTCGATGCTCAGTTGCGCACCAGCGCGCTCGACATCTTTGCGGCGGGCGATGTCTGTGAATTTCAGCTGCACCCGCAAGGGGTTTTCCAGCGTCAGGAAACCTGGCGCAACGCCGAGACCCAAGGCCATCACGCCGCCCTGAATCTCTTGGGCGGCGAGCAACCTTTCGAGGTCATTCCCGGTTTTTGGTCTGATCAGTACGACTGGGGATTGCAGATCGTGGGCGTGATTTCGAACGCCGAACCCACGGCGAGCCGGGCAACCCCGGATGGCGGATTCCTGTTGTTCTACCTCGATGCCGAGCAACGTCTGCAAGGTGCTTGCGGTTGGGGCCAGGGCAATAGCGTCGCGAAGGACATCAAATTGTGCGAGAGGCTGATCGCCAACCATAACCCCCTCTCGGTGGACGCGTTGGCCGATGCCGGTGTGCCGCTCAAACAACTGCTCAGGAGCTGACATGCGTGAATTTCTGGTATTTCAGTCCCTGTGGGCCATGCAAAATCAACATGGCCAATGCGACCTTCCCATGGAAGCGCAGCTGGAGAAAATCGCCGCCGCCGGCTTCGATGGGATCACCGACCATTTCTGGGTCGCGCCACATGCGGCACGCCTGAGTGCCGCCGCCAAGGCGCAGGGCCTGCAAATCGAAGGTCAGCTGTTCCCCCGCACGGTGGATGATCTGGCGGCGGCGATTGATGTCGCTTCCTGCTACGGCTGCCACCACCTCACGCTGCAAGCCGACGTCCGGCCGCGTACGTTGACGCAAGCGATCAAGTTGATCGAAGGCTGGCAGCGACTGGCCGAACAGGTGGACTTTCCGATCCTGCTGGAAACCCACCGTTATCGCCTCACCAGCGACCTGTTGTTCACCCTCGACATCCTCGCTGAAATGCCCGATCTCAAACTGTTGGCCGACTTGTCCCACTATGTCGTGGGCCGCGAACTGCCAGAGCTGGCCACCGCCGAGGACGACGAGCAGATCCATACCATCCTGCGTCACAGTTGGGGTTTCCATGGTCGCGTCGCCAACGGCGAACAGGTCCAGGTGCCGTTGAGCTTCGCCCAGCATCGACCCTGGCTGGAGCGTTTCCTCGGCTGGTGGCGCTATGGGATCGAGGATTGGCTGGCCCGACCGAACACACCCGCCAGCCTGTCCTTCACCTGTGAACTCGGCCCACCGCCGTATGCAATTACGGGTGCCGACGGAGGCGATATTACCGATCGTTGGGCCGAGGCGTTGATGCTCAAGGAGTTGATACGCAAGGTCTGGAAGGAGTGTCAGGTGCGACCACACAAGGGGCACTGATTTAATGCAAGACCGGTCGAACGCACTGGCCAGTGCTAAGCTCGTGTCAATTCCGTTTCAATGAGATGACCCAATGGCGTTCGTCGACAAGTTCGTTGCCGAGATACTGGCGCTTCAGGTTGCCCTGTATCACGCCCGTGCTCGGTTGGAGGCACGAACTGATAGCGAAGCTTTGCATGATCTCCGGATCGCCGTGAGGCGTATCAGGAGTTTGCTTCGACCGATGCGCACCCTGAGCGCGGTGGTGGCTCTGAATAATGCTGCGGCTGAAGTGGGAAGGCTGACTACACCAGCTCGCGATCTGGAGGTGATGATTCAGGAACTGGAGGACAGGGGCTTTCCTGGCCTGGTTCAACCCAGAAAAGCGCGCTTGGCTTCTCACTACTCCAGGATTCTAAAAAGCCCGGCCCTCAAGAACCTGTTCATTCAATTGGATATGTGGCCTTCCACTTTTCGCTCAGTTGAAGTCAGCGGCGGTTTAAAACACATCCAGCCTCAAATCGAAAAAGCGCTGAGAAAGCAGATTGACCGGCTGCATGCGGCTGTGGATGACGTTGGGTTTGATCGGCACGAGTTGAGAATTCTGGTAAAGCGAACGCGCTACCTCACGGAAGCGTTTCCCAGTCTTTCACCGCTTTCGCGTAAAGCTGCGAGTGCGCTCAAGGCACTGCAATCGGCTTTGGGCGCCTGGCATGACCATTATCAATGGTGCCAAAAGGCGCTGATCGAATCCGACCTGCGTCCGCTGGAAAAGGTTTGGCAAGACTGCGCGGCAACCGCTCTCGAAAAAGCAGAGATCCAATTGGTCGATCTGTCAAAACGGCTGCCAAAATCATCAGGCAAAAAAAAGCCGCCTAAAGGGGCAGCAGAAGAACAAGCACGCGTTGTATAGCCTGAGTATGGCTGTCGAAGGTTACAGCACGATGACAGATTTTTTGCGTCCTTCGAAGATCACATCCTCAAGACCCGCGATCCTGATGTCTGCTCATTCGTAAAGGGCAGCGGGTGTCATCTTAGCGTCATCGACCCCATGGCAAGATCCTCGCAAACCGCCTAGCGCGCTCAGCTTGCAAGGAATCGCCCCATGAAAGGAGACGCCTCTCTATTTGCAGCCATTGACCTTGGTTCTAATGCGTTTCGCATGATGATCGGCCAGTCAGTCCGAGGGCGTAAGGGGTTCGTGATCCAGGAAGTGAAAACCCTGCGTGAACCTGTCCGTTTGGCAGAGGGGTTTCAAGGTGGCGCGCTGGACGAGTTGGCTCTGGATCGGGGATGGCAAGCGCTCGCGCGATTTGGCAAAAAGTTACGCGGCTTCGAGGCCGGTCGAGTGCGGGCGGTGGCGACCAGCGCCGTCCGTGAAGCCGACAATGCGCAACTGTTTTTAGCCAGCGCGGAGCGGCACCTGGGGTTTCGGATTGATGTCATCTCTGGGCATGAAGAGGCCCGACTGGTGTACGCCGGTGTTGCCCATACGATACCCGGTACCGAAAACAGGCGACTGGTCGTGGATATCGGTGGCGGGTCCACTGAATTGATTCTGGGGCAGGGCGCTCAGCCCTTGATGACCGAGAGTATTGCCATAGGCAGCGGCAACTTCGGCGCACGCTACTTTCAGGGTGGCTGTATCACGGCTCAGGCGCTCCTGGAAGCTGAGCGCGTAGCCACTCTACAATTTGAAAAAGTGGCGCGTCGTTATCGCGCGCTGGGTTGGCAGCAGGTGATTGGCTCTTCAGGCACCGCACGGATGCTGGCCAAAGTCCTCAAGGCCAACGGGTTGAACGACGATGGCGAAAGCGGCATCACCTACAGCGGCCTGTTGCGTTTGTCGTTGCGCCTGCTTGAAGTGGGGCATGTCAAACAGCTCGGCCTGGCGGGCTTGCAAACCCATCGCCAGAGCATCTTGCCAGGCGGTCTGGTGCTCATGCTGGCGGCATTCAAGGTGTTTGGTGTCTCGCAGATGACGCCTTCCGAGCCGGGTCTGAGGTTCGGCGTTCTGCATGGCCTGATGAGTAAACACTGATCAGCCCGTAGCAACCTTGCCTCGATGAAGGCCCGGTCGTCATTGGCCCCAGTGAGGTGTGTCACTGGAGTTAGTGTTTTTCCATCCTGCCGCGCTTCCCAAAGGGCAAAATCGTTCTAAAAAGCCCGCCTTGCGCTTTGGACTTTGGACTACTCTTGAAGATGTAGGTGAAGACGCAGACTGATGCGCAAGCGGATGGCGAGGAAACGTGGGGCGCGTTCCGAAGGGTACACGGTTAGAAAGATCTCCGCGCTGAGATCCAGCCCTTATGCCGTGTGAAGCAGGACAGCACAAAACTGTTCTGTGGGAGGCCTGATAAACCTTGTAAGCCGGAGACCAGCGCCGGCCACCTACTCGATTTACGAAGCCCGCCTTGTGCGGGCTTTTTCGTGTCCGCAGGATCTGTTTGTATCGGAACGTATCCCGCGCACCTGCAGCTACCTTCGCTTACAAAACCAGGGCATTGGCGACACTTGCGCGATACACGGCGGCCTCCAAATAGAGCCACCGCATCCGCGGCAAGCTCCGCGCGCATTCCCGCGCACTGATTGGAGAAATGCCATGTCCCGTTTCAACCGCCGTATTTCTGCTGGCATGCTCGGCGTCGCCGTTGCCGCGGCACTCACCGCCTTCGCGGGTCTCTCTCAAGCACAAGAGGCGCCTCCAGCAAAAAGCTGGCAGGCGGGTCTTCACCGTACCGATCTGCTGCGCCAGGATCTCGATGTCGCGGGGCGTGAAGTGATCCAGGTTCTCGTTGATTTTGAGCCGGGTGTGGTATCACCCAAGCATTCTCATCCCGGGGTGGAAGTGGCCCACGTGATCGAGGGCACGTTTGAATATCAACTCGAGGGTCAGCCTCCTGTAACGCTCAAGGCTGGCGATTCCTTGTACATCCCCGCAGGCACTGCGCACGTCGCGAAGAATATCGGCGCGAACAAAGCGTCTGAGCTGGCGACGTACATTGTGAAAAAAGACACGCCACTGGTCGTGCTGAAAAAGTAAACGACCTGTCGACTTACCGACGGTCACGACGCACTGCCAGCGCGCGGCTTCCCAACGCGATGGCCAGTGCGACAGCGATCAGCACCAGCGCCACGGCGAAGGTGATCCGCAGACCGCTGGCAACCGCTTCGGGTCGCGCCGTTGCAATGTCGACCGAGGCCGATGCGAGCGCGAACACCGCGCCCAAGGCGGACGCCCCCGTGATGAGTCCCAGATTGCGCGACAGGTTGAGCAGGCCGGAGATGACGCCTCGCTGGTCCGGCTGAACATCCGCCATGACCGCCGTGTTGTTGGCTGTCTGGAACAGGGCATAGCCGAGGGTCATCACGACCATCGGCAAAAGGTAGCCACCGATGCCGAACGTCTCTGGCAATACCGATAACGTGAGACACCCGGTCGCCATGGCGATGAGCCCGGCGAGGGTCATGCGTTGGGCGCCAAAGCGGTCGGCAATCCGGCCGGCGGGCACACCCGTCAGTGCCGCGACAAACGGCCCGACTGACAAGACCAGTCCAACCAGAACGGCATCGAGCCCCAACCCATGCGCGAGATAGAAGGGGCCGACCACGAGCGTCGCCATCATCACTGTCGCGACGAGCAGGCTCATGGCGAGGCTGCCACTGAGCACGGGATCACGGAACATCGCCAATCGAATCAACGGTGAGGTGACTCGAGCCTCGGTGAATACAAAGAGGCAGGCGCCGCCGCCCGCCGCCAACAGCAAGGCGATGTTGAACGGACCGAAACTGCCTCGCCCAAGGGTCATGGCCAGCGCATAAGCGGCGAGCGTCAACGCCAACAGCAGCGTGCCCAGCGGGTCGAAGCCGGCGCGATCGGTCTTGGGCTTTTGGCGATCGGCGGGCAAGTAGCGATGCGCGAGCACTAACGTCAGTAAGCCCAGCGGTACGGTGATAAGGAAGATCGCCCGCCAGCCAAACCCGCCAATCAGCAGGCCACCGAGCGACGGCCCCATCGCGGTGCCAATCGCCGACATCGTCCCGAGCAAGCCCATGGCGCTGCCGGTTTTTGCCTTCGTCACCGTCTCACCGACAAAGGCCATGGTCAGCGCCATCATGATTGCCGCACCGATTCCCTGCAGCGCCCGGGCGCCAATCAGCAGCCAGAGCGTGGGCGCAAAGCCGCACAGGGCCGACGCCAGGGTGAACAAGCCGATGCCGGTCAAGAGCAGCCGCCGACGGCCAGTGATGTCACCGAGCCGACCGACACTGACAATCAGGGTGGTAATGGCCAGAAGGTAGGCGAGGACGATCCACTGCACGTGCTGGAAGGAGGCGTTGAACACCTGGGCCAAGGTCGGCAAACCCACATTGGCGATGCTGGTGCCGAGCGAGGACAGCAACATCGACAGCGAAAGACTGGCCAGCGCCCACCGAACCGACGGTGTCTGTTGTGCACGCTCTGCGACTGCACTGATTGATTTCATGCTGTTCCTCTTTTCTGGCCACTCCCGAAGCGGAGCTATCAGAAATCTACGCCCCGGCCTAACATGGCGGAAGGCGCACCGTTTGCACTTGATACGTGCGTTCAACGCCATATCACTCTGCCACGGGGCGCCGCATGTCCACTCCCGATTTCAACTTGCTGATCACCCTTGATGTGCTGCTCGCCGAAGGCAGCGTGGCACGCGCCGCCAAGCGCTTGCGCCTGAGCCCGTCGGCCATGAGCCGGGCATTGGCGCGATTGCGTGAAACCACCGGCGATCCGCTGTTGGTCAGGGCCGGGCGGGGGCTGGTTGCCACTCCGCGAGCGCTCGAACTGCGCGAGCGGGTCAGCCAACTGGTGCAGGACGCCGAAGCGGTCCTTCGGCCTGCCGAGCAACCCGACCTCAGCCAGCTGAGCCGCACGTTCACGCTGCGCACCAGTGAAGGCTTTGTCGAGAATTTTGGCGCGGACCTGATTGCCCGCGTCGCCGAGCAGGCCCCTGGCGTGCGGCTGCGCTTTATGCACAAACCCGACAAAGACAGTGCGTCACTGCGCGACGGCACGGTCGATCTGGAAACGGGTGTGGTGGGGACAGCCGCTGGCCCGGAGTTGCGTACCCAGGGCTTGTTTCGGGATCGATTTATTGGCGTCGTGCGAATGGGGCATCTGTTGAGCGAAGGCGAGATAACCCCCGCGCGTTATGCGGCGGGCAGCCATATCAGCGTCTCTCGGCGGGGGCTCGACAAGGGGCCCATTGATGAAGCCCTTGAGCTCCTGGAACTGGATCGGCACATAGCAACAATCGTTGCAGGCTTCTCCACTGCGCTGGCGCTCGCCCGAGCGACTGACTTCATCGCCAGCGTTCCCGAACGCCACACTGCCAGCCTGCGCGCCGGCCTGCACAGCTTTGCACTGCCGTTGTCTTTGCCGGCATTCACCGTCGCCATGCTCTGGCATCCGCGGCTGGATGCCGACCCTGTGCATCGCTGGTTGCGGGGTTGCCTTCGGGAGGTTTGTGCCGAGTAAGAAAGTTGGCAGATTTGATCTATTGTTCATTGTTGAAACAGGGATGTTTCACTCGTGTAACTATTGCATGATTATTCTGGTTCTATAAGTGAGTAATTTTGGTATAAAAATACTTTGAACTTGTTAATGTCCAGACGGTAGCTAAAGCCATTTGTCGCAAATGGGAATTAACTGCTGATACCATTAAATGGCGCAACGCTATCAATGGTGGCCATTAACTAGTAGTGAGTATAGCTGTAATGATTAAGTTACTTAGTGTGTATAACTTTATGAAATATAAGTAATTATTTTTTCTGGTGATAAGGCGCGTTATCGCGCCGAAACTCGATGAACAAGGCGGGATCCAATTAAAATCAATGGCGATATATTGGCGGTCTATATATCAAAAAATAACTTCATAATAATGCTGACGTTTTTCTGATGCGGTGCTAGTGTTTCTAACTCCTTTTAATCGTACTTGCCTGTCTGCAGAGGCCATGCGTCATGCCGACTCCAACTCCACGGATTGCGATACTGGGTAATAGAGTTCCAAGCTTGAATCTTCCGGAGCTTGAGCACTTCGCCGAAATGGGCCGCTTGTTGGCTGCACCCGCCTTTGATGTCCTGCTGCTGGACCTGCCAGCGGTTTATGCCGGGCGGGTGCTTCGAAAGTTGCGCGCCATTCCCCCTTATCGCTACAGCCTCATTTACTGCTGCCGTGATCAGAACGGCTGGTGTGAAGCCTTGGGTGATGGCGCATGCCCTGTCGATTCCAGCGAAACAAGAGCCCTCTGGGGGGTGTGGCGAGAACGCTACAGGTTGTTCAAACAGGGTTCTGCCCCCGAGCATTTTGAAAGTCGGGTGCTTTCATGGTTGTGGTTGCGCGACAACGCCCACATCTATGCCCTTCGAGACCCGGAGGTGCCTCAGCATTATCGTTATCCGTTGCTGGACGCCCTGGCTGATAACGAGCAGGTCAACTCGTTTGTCTGGCTCAGTTTGATGGTGCAGCAGGACTGGCTGGAAGAGGGGGTTCTGGTCGATCGCGTTCGCCTGTGTTCGGAGTGTGGCTCGGGCCGGCTCAATTACATTGATGTGTGTGCCGAATGTCAGGCCCTGGACATTTCACGGCAGCCTTCATTGCACTGCTTTACCTGTGGGCATGTGGGGCCACAGGAATCCTTTCTCAAAGACGGGGTGTTGTTGTGCCCCAACTGCTTGAACCGGTTGCGCCATATCGGCACTGATTACGACCGCCCGATGGAGAACTATCGCTGTCGGTCATGTCAGGCGTTTTTTGTCGATGCCGACGTGCAGGCGCGCTGCCTGGACTGCGGCCTGTCACACACGCCTGACAAGTTGCGAGTACGCGAGGTCAGAGATTTCCGCCTGGCCGAGGCCGGCCGTTTCCGCTGCCGCCAGGAGTTCAGCGATCAAAAGGCCCATCACTTCGGTCGACTCAATCTGTTAGGCGGCAAGGATTTCTATGACCTGCTGACCTGGCAGATGCAGGTCGTACGCCGCTACCAGTCGCCTGCCTTCTCACTGCTCGGTCTGCGCTTCGTCAACCTGGCCGGTACGTTGACTCGCCTGGGTGAACACCACGGCCATGCCTTCATCGATAGCGTGGCTGAGCGATTGAAGGAAACCGTCAGGGATACAGACCGCTGCTCTCGAAGTACCGAAGAGTACTTCTGGATCATGCTTCCCCATACCGATGGCAACGGCCTGGAAACCGTCAAACAACGCTTGAGCCGGGTCGCCGAGTTGTTTTCAGCACCGGAGGTCAGCGACATTTCCTTGCGTGTCGTCAGCATCACGGCGCCCCAGGATCTGCTCGAGCAGGAAGATGGCGAACTACTACTGGCCCGTCTGGCCAGTGAGTTGGCGTGACCGCCATGAGCCCTTTCCTGGAGCAACTCCTCAACGCACTCAGCGGGATCATGGGACCGGATGGTTTGAGCCGGGTGTTTTTCATGCTTTTCCCTTTGTTTCTGATCTTTGAATTGCCCCTGATGATCATGGTGATGCTGGGTGTTTTGCGCTGGTTCACACGTCGGCGCACCCGTGTACCGAAGATCAGTCTCTATCGGCCCAAGGTCTCTTGCATCATTACCTGTTACAGCGAAGGGATGGACGTTCAGACCACGCTGTTAAGCCTGTGCGAGCAGACGTACCCCGGCCACATCGAGATGATTCCGGTGGTGGACGGGGCCACGGTGAACCAGCCGACGCTCAGCGCCGTGCGCAGTTTCAACGTGGATCCGCAGTTGTACCCCCGGCGTCATTTGCGCCCGATTGCCAAGTGGCAGAGGGGCGGGCGGGTGTCGTCGTTGAACGCCGGCCTGTCGCTTGCCAGCGGTGAAATCGTGATGGCGCTCGACGGTGACACGTCCTTCGACAACAACATGGTCAGCTCCATCGTGCGCCATTTCGCGGACCCGTCGGTGCCTGCGGTCGCCGGTAGCCTGCGAGTGCGCAATGTCTGGGCTTCGTGGGTGACCGCAATGCAGGCGCTGGAATACCTGTTGTCCATCCACATGTCGAAAATCGGTCTGGCCGAATGGAACCTGGTCAATAACGTCTCGGGGGCCTTCGGGGCATTCCGCCGCAGCTTTCTGGTGAAAATCGGTGGCTGGAACACGCACACCGCGGAGGATCTGGACCTGACGTTGCGCATCAAGAGTTACTTCAAGCGACACGACTTGAGGATTCCCTTCGAACCGGAAGCGATTGGACACACCGATGCACCGTCGACGCTCAGTCAGTTTCTGATGCAGCGCTTGCGCTGGGATGGCGACCTGTTTTTTCTGTACATCAGAAAGCACAACCGCAACATCAACCCCAACTTGTTGGGCTGGCCGACCTTTCTGATGATCCTGCTCAGCGGCTTCTTTTTTCAGCTGGTGCTGCCGTTCCTCATCTTCAGCTACACCTTGCTGGCGTTGTTTGTTCTGCCGGGCAAGACGCTGCTGTTTCTGTTTGTACTGATTTATGCGCTGTACCTGACGATCACCGCGATGTTGTTCAGCGCCATGTTGTTGATGGTGTCCGACCGACCTGCAAAGGACATGGTCCTGGGGTTGTTGGTGCCTTTTTTTCCGCTGTTCATGCTACTCCTGCGGTGCTGGAGCGCAGTGGCCATGCTCAACGAGATCTTTCGCCGGGGCCACGAAGAAAGCTCTATGGCACCGTGGTGGGTGCTTAAACGAGCCACGAGGTTTTGATTATGCGATCGATACTTCTGCTGCTGACGCTGTCGTTGCCCCCGACGATACTGGCCGCACAACCCCTTTCGGTTCAGGCGGTGGGGGCGCCGTCGAGCCAATGGTCCCAGGCCAGCTATGTCTGGGACAGCGAAGCGTTGCTCGATCCCGATCAACGTAAGGCGGAGCTCGAGCAACTGCGTAAAGCCGGGATGGACAAGATCTACCTTGGCCTCAAGTCCGCCCAGTTGAAAGACCTTGCAACGACGCGCCAACGGCTGGAGCAATTGCTGCAGGACGCGGCCGGCAAGGGGGTGCAAGTCAGCCTGTTGCTCGGCGATTCGGCCTGGATCGAACCGCAGGACCGCCATCAGCTCACCGATTTACTGGCCAAGCTGAAGGGGCTTTCATTCACCAGCCTGCACCTGGACCTGGAACTCGAACAACTGGGCGTGCCGGTCCCGGATCAGCGCGTGAAAGACTTGCTCGACACCTTGCGCGCCGCCTCCGCAGCCAGCCCTTGGCCGGTAGAGATTTCCAGCCACCATCGCTGGTTCGCTGAGGCAAAACCCGGAAAAACCTGTCTGCCGTGCGCGCTTCCCGAGGCGGGCGTGCGTCAGGTCAGCTTGATGATCTACACCCGTAACCCGAAAAACAGCGCACGAATGGCAGAACAGATCGCCCAACGTTGGCCTGATCTGCAGTTTCGCCTGGCGCAAAGCACGGAGCCGCAACTGGATGCCACAGAATCCTGGGCCGGCGCGTCACCTGAGCAGTTGCAGCACCAGACCAGTGTCTGGCGCGAACAGCTGCAACCACGGGGGATTGCCGGCATTGACTGGCAAGCCTGGCGAGACTTTCCAAAACGGTGAGCCGTCATGAAGATTCGATTCGACAGTCGCAAAGAACTGAACCCCACCCAGGAACAGGGTTTGACTGTGCTCTACGCGCCGGGCAAACGCATGGCGTTTCGCGTGCGTTGGTATTTAATCCTGTTCCTGGTCGCGAGTCCCTTGCTTTGGCTGGGAGGGAAGCTGGCTTACGGCATGTTGATGATCGACGCACCGGCGCAATTGCGCCTGCCGATTCTTGAGGTGCGCGCGCGGGATGCCGGTCGGGTCGATCAGCTGTTCGTCATGGCCGGGGAGCAGGTCCAGATCGATCAGCCGTTGGTCAGTCTCGACAATCCCGAATGGCGTGCACGGCTCTCGCAGCTCGCCGCGATGCCGACCAAAACGGTGCCCACCAACAACGCCAAACTGGACACCAGGGAGCGTCAGTTGCTCAAGACCCGAGTGAGCAGGACGGAGGAGCGTGTGCAGGTGCTTGAAGACCTCGTCACATCAGGCGCCGTCTCTCGTGGAGAAGTGCTGGCAGCCCAGTCTGAACTTGATGCTTTTAAAGCCGACCTGTTGGCGTTTGAGCGCCGCGAGCAACTGGCCCGTCAGTCGCCGTTGAGCGTTGAGCGCGAGATTATTCAACAGACTGCCGAACAGCAGTGGTTGAAAACGCGCCTCGCCGCATTGTCGGTCAAGGCTGCGCAGAGCGGTCGGATTGCGGAGGTGTTGGTCACGCCCGGCGAGAACGTCGGTGCCGGTACGTTGTTGATGCGCCTTGAGCGGCTGGAAGAGCCTCTGCTGTGGATTTATCTGGAACCGCTGAATATCAGCTACGCCGCGATTGGCCAGCCGCTGCGCGTTCGTATGCCCGATGGCGAGTGGTTGGCGGCCCATGTTGTCCAGGCCGTCGACAGCGCCGGTCGCACGCCGACGGTGTTGCGTGGGCCATTCGCTGCCAGCGAAATGGGCTTGCAGGTCGCCGCCCGGTTTGATCGCCCTCTGTCGCCGCGCTGGAGAATCGATCAACTGCCGTTGAATGTGCGCTTTCCCACCGACTGGGAACAAATGCTCAGTAACAGCCGTGAATTCATCGAGCAAATAGGCGACTTCATTGCAATGGATCGAACACCCACCACTGCACCGGGGAGTAAATAAATCATGACTGCTGATCGAATTCTAGTGACGGGCGGTGCCGGTTTTATCGGTTCGCACCTGGTTGAAGCACTGCTTGAAAGTGGTTATAGCGTTCGGGTTCTGGACGATCTTTCCAGTGGAAAGTTGTCGAACTTGCCGATTGATCGCTGCCATTTGACTCTGGTGGTGGGGGATGTCGCCGACGCGCCGACGGTGGAGCGGGCGATGAAAGACTGCAGCGCGGTGGTGCATCTGGCTGCAGTGGCCTCGGTGCAGGCGTCGGTCGATGACCCGGTCGCGACTCACCAAAGCAATTTCGTCGGTACGCTGAATATCTGCGAAGCCATGCGCCAGGCCGGCGTAAGACGGGTGGTTTACGCGTCCAGTGCGGCGATCTATGGAAACAATGGCGAGGGCATGGCGATTACCGAGGATACGCCCAAGAATCCGCTGACCCCGTATGCCACCGACAAACTGGCCAGCGAACATTTCCTCGATTTTTACCGACGCCAGCATGGTCTTGAACCGGTCATTCTGCGGTTTTTCAATATTTACGGACCCCGTCAGGACCCTTCATCGCCTTACTCCGGTGTCATCAGCATTTTCAGCGAGAGGGCGCAAAAAAAACTCCCCATCACGGTTTACGGTGATGGGGAGCAAACAAGGGATTTTGTTTACGTCGATGACCTCGTAAAGGTATTGGTACAGGCGGTCGCTGAGTCAGAGCCGATTGTCGAGCCGGTCAATGTCGGGTTTAACCGGTCCACCAGCGTTAACGAACTCGTGGCGACGTTAAGCGAACTCCTGGGACGCCCCGTGACGTTGAACCACGACGCGCCGCGTTCCGGTGATATCAAACATTCACGCGCCGACAACAGTCGCCTGCTTGAGCGTTTTTCCTTGAACTCACCGACCTGTTTTACCGAGGGTCTGGGGCAGCTGCTCAGAAGTATTGATTCCGGGGGGCGGTAGCGGCGAGCTCAGTCGCCAGCAGGTGCTCCTCCAGCACATCGCTCAGGAACCGGAACTGATCATTGAGCCCGATCACTTCATTGTTGAAGTGATTGGCGGCGGACGGCATCAGCAACGCCTCGAAGTTTTTGTCGAACACCAGTTCAAACGTTTTGCGGGAAACGAATGACTGGGAATAGTAGTTGTTGCCGAACACCGCAAAGCTTACGGCCAGGGTCACGGAGTGAATCATGACGTGCGCTCCTCGGACAGGATGTACCAGGAAAAAACGCTCAGGGTGACGGCCGTCAGGGCCATGCAGGTCAGGAGATGGATAATCATGATTCGCCCCTCCGATGCGGGGTTTTGCGTTGGGTTAAGGCTGATCCTACGCTGACGGTTTTTGAGCGGAAGGCATTCGCGGCGATGGTGAATATCGACATAAGTGATGGTGGGATCATCGCTGACTGTTCCGGCCTCTTCGCGAGCAAGCCCGCTCCCACATTTGATCTTCAGTGGACACAGTATTTGTGAGCGCCGCCGGCCAAATGTGGGAGCGGGCTTGCTCGCGAAGGCGATCTGAAGAACACCCTCAACCCCAAGCGAACAAACACCGACACCTATACTCAAATTAATAGGCCTTTGAACACCGGACATCCCGTTCGGGCAAGTCTGTAGGAACCGCGATCTTGAACGTGCGTTCGCTGATCGTCGCCGTGTTGGTGGTGCTGGCGGGATGCGTCACGACTGCGCGTGCCCCGGTGGAAGTGGTGCCGGTGGTTATTTCCCAAAGCACCTGGCAGATGGTCGACCAGGAGATTGTCGCGGCGTCGCATTCGGCCACCGAGCAGACCAAAATCTACGCGCGCGGTGCCATGGATTACTGGCGGACGCGGGTCTATCAACTGACCGAAGAGAACTTCATCCCATGGTTCAGCAGTTACTGGACCCAGGAATGGCTGTCGATGAAGGTCAGCTGGTACACGCTCAGCGCCAAGGGCGAGCAAGATGCCTCGGCCAAGCGCCTGGCGGCCTATCTGCTGGAGCAATACCAAGAGCGTGTGCTGGCGCCGGTCGCGGTGGAGATCGATCCCGACGCGATTCTCGGCCTGGCCACGGCGTTCTACGTGGACATTGTTCAGGAAGAACTGCAGAAAATCTCCCAGCGTCACGGCGTGCCGATGGCTCAGCTCAATGGCCGAATCCAGAAAATCCCCGCCATCGCCCTCGGGCCGCCTCCCGCCAGGGACGCCTCGCTTTATCAGGTCGTGCACACCCAGCCGCTGAACACCTTGCCGGCCTACGCGGCGCTGATCGAGAAGATCCATAAGGCGGGCGGTGACAAGGGGGTGGGTTCGACAGACACCGCCATGGCGCCGGTGGCCAAACGCGCCAGCCAACGGATGGAAGCCGAAATGGCCCCGCGAGGGGCGGCCAGTGCAGTGGCCGCGGCGGCAGGGAAACTGGCCGGAGGACTGATTACCGTGGGCGTGGCGGGGATTCGCGCGCTTATCCAGGCCAATGACCGGCCTGACAGCGAGGCACTGATTCGCAGCAGTCTGGGTAACACGTTCGACAAAGCCTGGCTGAAGCTGGTGCAAAACCCGACGACCGGTGTGATGGCCGGTACGTTTTACATGGCGGCGCAGATCGAGGGCAATCTGGCGGGGAGCGCCGAAGTACCGTCGGTCAGTTCGGGCAGTGGATCTGTCGATTGGGGGCCGAAGGAATCGACTAACCAGCAGAACGACCCTCTACCCCCAGCAGGAGAATGACCATGTCTTACGTTGATGGCTTCATCGCAGCCGTACCCACCGCCAACCGCGAAAAATTCAAGAAACACGCCGAAACCGCCGCAGTTATTTTCAAGGAAAGCGGCGCCCTCAGCGTCGCCGAATGCTGGGGCGACGACGTCCCTGACGGCAAAGTGACCTCGTTTCCGATGGCAGTAAAACTCAAGGAAGACGAAACCGTGGTGTTTTCCTGGATCATCTGGCCCGACAAGACCACCCGCGATGCAGGCATGGAAAAACTCATGAACGATCCGCGCATGCAGCAGGACGTCAACCCGATGCCGTTCGATGGCCAGAGGCTGATCTTTGGCGGTTTCGAAATGATCGTAAAAGCCTGAAACCAACGACAGGATCACTCCGGCGTCGGGGTGATCCTGCAACTCTTGCGATTACGGATTTCGCTGTCCGTCGGCCGCTCTTTGATGAACTCGAAGCGCGGTTCACCTTCGTTGTAATGAACCAGCCAGCCCCATTCCAGCTCGGACTCATCCTGACCGGGTTTCGGTGGCACGGCCCACCATGGTTCCTTGCTGATGATCTCGCGCATGGCCCCTCCAGTTGAATCGTTTGCATGAACTATAACTTGGATGTCAGGAGGTGCCAGATATGAGCGACGAATCCCATGAGCCGTTAAAACGACTGTTTTTTGCCCTGAACTGCACGCCCGAGCAACGTCGGGCCATTGCCCAATGGCGCAGCGCACTTGAGCTCAGGAGCGGACGCCCGGTGCCGGTGGAAAACTTTCATCTGACGCTGATGTTTTTGGGCGCTGTCGAGGTGGCGAAAATCGCCGATATCTGCACGGCCGCTGCCAATGTTCGAACGCCGGGTGTGCCTTTGAGGGTTGCGCTTGATCGGCTGGATGTCTGGCGCAGGGGCGGGGTGTTGGTGCTCGCGCCGGAGCAGGCATCACCGGAGTTGCTGCGGCTGGTTTATGGGCTTGAGCAGGCCATGCTGCCGTTCGGGTTTGAGGATTCGCCGAAGGAGTTTCGACCGCACCTGACGCTGATGCGTGATTACCGAGTACCGGTGCCCGAGTCCGCGACGCCGCCCGAGTTCTATCTGCGGGCCGATCACTTCACCCTGTTCGAATCCCATAAGGGCCGCTACCGAGCGCTGGCCGAATGGCCGCTCGTTCCATCATAAAAAAAAGGCGCCCGAGGAGGGCGCCCAAATTCACCTTAACCGAGGAAGCCAGGTGAGGCCGTTCTGCAGATAGGAGTGCAGCGGTGGTAAGGCGCTGCGTGAACGGAAAACAGGAAAACACCACCGATCAAATGTGGGAGCGGGCTTGCTCGCGAAAGCGGTGGTTCAGTCCCCATCAATGTTGAATGTGACGGACCCTTCGCGAGCAAGCCCGCTCCCACATTTGATCAGTGGTGTTGCATATATTTTTACTTACCCAGCTTCACCCGCGTCCAGCCCCGGGTCATCACCCGCTGAACGCCAATCGGCATATCCGGAATGGCATACAGCGTCGCCATCACAGCCTGCGACGGATACGACCCCGGATCATCCCGAATCGCTTCATCCACCAAAGGCGTGGCCGCCGCGTTGGCGTTGCTGTAGCCAATGTTGTTGGTGATCTCGGCGATGATGTCCGGGCGCATCAGGAAGTTCATGAACAGGTAAGCGCTCTCCACGTTCGCCGCGTCCCGAGGAATCGCGACCATGTCGTAGAAACTGCCCGCGCCTTCCTTGGGAATGCTGTAGTCGACCTTCACCTTGTCGCCAGCTTCTTGGGCGCGCGCCTTGGCTTGCAGCACATCGCCGGAGTAACCAACCGCCACGCAGATATTGCCGTTAGCCAGGTCGGAGATGTATTTCGACGAATGGAAATACGCCACCGAAGGACGAATCTTCATGAACAGCGCTTCAGCTTCAGCGATCTGATCCTTGTTCTGGGAGTTCACCGGGTAGCCCAGATAGTGCAGGGCGGCCGGGAGCATTTCCGTCGGCGAATCCAGGAAACTGATGCCGCACGCTTTCAATTTCTCAGCGTTTTCCGGTTTGAACAGCAGATCCCAGGAATTGGTCGGCGCGTTGCTGCCGAGCACTTCCTTGACCTTCTCCGGGTTGAAGCCGATGCCGATCGAGCCCCACATGTACGGGAAGGCATGACCGTTGTCCGGGTCGCTGGCGGCAGCATTTTTCAGCAGGACCGGGTTGAGGTTTTTCCAGTTCGACAGCTTCGACTTGTCCAGTTCCTGATAGACGCCAGCCTTGATCTGCTTGGCCAGAAAACTGTTGGACGGCACGACAATGTCGTAGCCGGATTTGCCGGCGAGCAGCCGGGCCTCAAGGGTTTCATTGCTGTCGAACACATCGTAGGTCACGCGGATGCCGGTCTCGTCTTCGAACTTCTTGACGGTGTCCGGGGCGATGTAATCCGACCAGTTGTAGACGCGCAGTACCTTGTCATTGGCCTGGGCGCCGGTGGCAATCGCGCCCAATAAGGACAGTGTCAGCAGAGTCCTGCCAAACATTTTCATCGGTACAACTCCATTCTTTTTTTCAGCTCTTGTTATGAAAAGCATGCAAAGCCGTGAAACGCGACGGCACTAGGCCGTCGCTTCTACCATTTGCTTTTTAGGTTGCTGCCAGGATTCGCTGGCGGTCTGGTCCATCGCTTCCTGAATCGCGCGTTTACGGGTGGCTTCGGCGCGGCGGCTGAAGTACCAGACCATGAAGGTCACGATCGATACGGCGAGCAGAATCAGGCTGGCAACGGCGTTGATCTCAGGCTTCACGCCCAGACGCACCGCCGAGAACACTTCCATCGGCAGGGTCGTGGAACCCGGGCCGGACACGAAACTCGCAAGCACCAGGTCATCCAGCGACAGGGCAAACGACATCATGCCGCCGGCCGCCAGTGACGGCGCGATCATCGGAATGGTGATCAGGAAAAACACCTTGAACGGCTTCGCCCCGAGGTCCATGGCCGCTTCTTCGATGGACAGGTCCAGCTCACGTAAACGCGCCGAAACCACCACCGCCACATACGCCGCACAGAAGGTGGTGTGGGCGATCCAGATGGTGACGATGCCACGTTCCTGCGGCCAGCCAATCAACTGCGCCATGGCCACGAACAGCAGCAACAGCGACAGACCGGTGATCACTTCCGGCATCACCAACGGCGCCGTCACCAAACCACCGAACAACGTGCGGCCCTTGAAGCGAGTCACGCGAGTCAGCACAAACGCCGCCAACGTCCCCAGCGCCACCGCAGCAATCGCGGTGTAGCAGGCGATTTCCAGCGAGCGCACCACCGAACCCATCAGTTGCGAGTTATCAAGCAGGCCGGCGTACCACTTGAACGACCAGCCGCCCCATACGGTTACCAGTTTCGAGGCGTTGAACGAGTAGATCACCAGAATCAACATCGGCAGGTAGATAAACGACAAGCCGAAAATCAGCATGAACTTTGAAAATCCGAAGCGTTTCATCCCCGTGCCTCCATCTCTTTGGCCTGGCTGCGGTTGAACAGCAGAATCGGCACAATCAGGATCAACAGCATCACCACCGCCAGGGCAGACGCCACCGGCCAGTCGCGGTTATTGAAGAACTCTTGCCACAGCACGCGACCGATCATCAGGGTCTCCGGGCCGCCTAACAGCTCTGGAATCACGAACTCACCCACTACCGGAATGAACACCAGCATGCAGCCGGCAATGATGCCGTTCTTGGCCAGCGGCACGGTGATTTTCCAGAAGTTGTTGAAGTTGCTCGAACCCAAGTCCGAAGCGGCTTCCAGCAGGCTTTGATCGTGCTTGACCAGGTTGGCGTACAGCGGCAACACCATGAACGGCAGATACGCATACACCACGCCGATGTAGACGGCGGTGTTGGTGTTGAGGATCTCGATCGGGTGATCGGTCAGCCCGGTCCACATCAGGAACGCATTGAGCAAACCGTTGTTGCTGAGGATGCCCATCCACGCATAGACACGGATCAGGATCGCGGTCCAGGTCGGCATCATGATCAACAACAGCAGGACGTTTTGCGTTTCCTTGCTCGCTTTGGTGATCGCGTAGGCCATCGGGAAACCGATCACCAGGCACATCAGCGTGCTTAAAAACGCGACCTTCAACGAGCCGAAGTAGGCCGAGATGTACAGCTCATCCTGAGTCAGCAGCGAGTAGTTGCCGAGGTTCAGCAGCAGCTGAAATTTCTGCTCGGCGAAGGTGTAGATCTCCGAGTAAGGAGGAATGGCCAGGGCCGCTTCCGAGAAGCTGATCTTCATCACCAGGAAGAACGGCAGCATGAAGAACAGGAACAGCCACAGGAAAGGAATCCCGATGACGAGCTTTCGACCACTCGGCATCAGCCGCATAAACTGCTGATTGAGTGTTTTCATGAGCGCAGTACCACGCCGCTGTCGTCTTCCCACCACACGTAGACCTTGTCGTCCCAGGTCGGACGTGAACCACGGCGTTCTGCGTTGGCCATGAACGACTGCACAACCTTGCCGCCAGGCAGTTCCACGTAAAACACCGAGTGACCGCCGAGGTAGGCGATGTCATGCACCTTGCCGCTGGACCAGTTGTAGCGGGTATCCGGTTTGGTGGTGCTGACCAGCAGTTTTTCCGGGCGGATGGCGTAGGTGATCGACTTGTCTTGCACCGAGGTGCTGACGCCGTGACCGACGTAAATCTTCTGCTCCAGATCCGGGCTGTGAATGATTGCGTGACCTTCAAGGTCTTCCACAACCGTGCCGTCGAAGGCGTTCACGTTGCCGATGAATTCGCAGACCATGCGGCTGACTGGCGCCTCATAAATGTCCACCGGGCTGCCGATCTGCGCGATCCAGCCGAGGTGCATGATGGCGATGCGCTGGGCCATGGTCATGGCCTCTTCCTGATCGTGGGTCACCATCACGCAGGTCACACCGACCCGCTCGATGATCTCTACCAACTCCAGTTGCATCTGCGAACGCAGCTTCTTATCCAGCGCGCCCATCGGTTCGTCGAGCAGCAACAGCTTCGGACGCTTGGCTAGGGAGCGAGCCAGGGCCACACGTTGACGTTGACCGCCGGACAACTGATGGGGTTTGCGTTTGGCGTATTGGGTCATGTGCACCAGTCGCAGCATCTCTTCAACGCGAGCGTCGATTTCGCTGGCGGACAGACGATCCTGCTTCAGGCCGAAGGCGATGTTCTGCGCCACCGTCATGTGCGGGAACAGCGCGTAGGACTGGAACATCATGTTGATCGGCCGTTCGTACGGCGGCATGTCGGTGATGTCGACACCGTCGAGCAGAATCCGCCCTTCGGTCGGGCGCTCGAAGCCTGCGAGCATGCGCAGCAGGGTCGATTTGCCGGAACCGGAACCGCCGAGCAGGGCGAAGATTTCCCCTTGATGGATCTCAAGCGAGACATCGTCCACCGCAGTGGTTTCGTCGAATTTCTTGGTGACGCGGTCGACTTTCACCAACACCTTTTTCGATGTCTGGTGACCTTCAAGAGCCTTCCTGTAGATGCTGGAGGCGTTTGCCATGTGAAACTCCCAACAGGTTTCAGTCGTCGGGCCAACGCGGCCTGACTTAATAGTTGATTGCAAGCCCAATCCCGGTGAGCCAGTGAATCCAGCAGTGATCCCCTGTGGGAGCGAGCTTGCTCGCGATGGCGGTGTATCAGTCGACATCAATGTTGACTGACCCGCCCTCATCGCGAGCAAGCTCGCTCCCACAGGGATTTGCAGTTGATTCACTGGCCCGCACTAATCGGGCTTATTCGGCGCCGCCGTCCTGGCTGCCTGGGTCGTACTTGTTGTTATTGCAGTGTGTTGTTTTCGCGAGTCACGGATGCGCAAAGGCGCATCCGCCTGACTCTCGGGGGCAGTAAATTGAATTAGTCGTGTTTGAAGTCAGCGCTTGTTACGCAGCACCGCCCGTCGCCGGCATGCATCACCAAACGCCTGGAAAATACTCAAGTAAGGAGGATTCGACAGAACCTGCCATTCCGGGTGCCATTGCACGCCAACGGCGAAGGTCGGGCTGTGTTCAACCGAAATCGCCTCGATCAAACCGTCCGGCGCAATCGCTTCGGCGCGCAGGCCGGGCGCCAGTCGGTCGATGCCCTGGCTGTGAATCGAATTGACCTGGAACATCTGCGGCAAATCCAGTGCCTCGAACACACCGCCCGGTTGCACGTTGACCGCATGCGCCGCTGCGTATTGCACCGCCAGGTCCGGATGATTCGCTTCCCGGTGATCAAGCATGCCCGGGAGTTCGTGGACCTTCTGATGCAGGCTGCCCCCGAACGCCACGTTCATTTCCTGAAAGCCCCGGCAGATGCCGAGCACCGGAACGCCCGCCGCAATGGCCGCACGCAATAAGGGAAGAGTTGTGGCGTCCCGTTGCGGATCGTGATCCGTGCCGGGGGCGCTGTCGGGGCCTTGATAGTGGAAGGGTTCCACATTCGAGGGCGAGCCGGTCAGCAGCAGACCGTCGAGCTGCGCGAGCAGGTCATCGATTTCGGTCAGATCGCCTAAGGAAGGAATGACGACCGGCAGCCCCAAAGCCGCGACGCTGACAGCACGCAAGTACTTGTCGCCGCTGACATGGTAGGGGTGCAGGCCAATCTGTTTGACGCACGCTGTAACGCCGATCAATGGCTTGAATGCCATTTTTATCACCTCGAAGTTTCACACTTGAACGAGCTTTTCCGGAGCTTAGCCTTGTTGATTTTAATTAACAACTCTCATGTAAAAAATTCTAAACGCCGTACGTCCGATCTTCAGGGTTTACGCGGTGTGCAAGACTGATCTGGCACTCTCGTGCCCAAGAAAGGCCCGAAAATAAAGGTTGAGAGGCCAAGTGTTCGCTATTGACTTCACTTTGCCGTTCGGGTTGACTGGGCTCGCAACAAGGTAGTGAACATAATAATTAACAGCTAATAGGTGCATCATGTCGGTCCCTCTGCGTACCGTTCAACTCAACGAAGCAAACGCATTCCTTAAGAAATATCCTGAGGTTTTGTACGTCGACCTTCTGATTGCGGATATGAACGGTGTGGTGCGCGGCAAGCGCATCGAGCGCACCAGTCTTCATAAGGTTTACGAAAAAGGCATTAACCTCCCGGCGTCGCTGTTTGCTCTGGACATCAACGGTTCTACGGTGGAAAGCACCGGCCTGGGTCTGGACATCGGTGACTCAGACCGAATCTGCTTCCCCATCCCTGACACGCTCAGCATCGAGCCTTGGCAGAAGCGCCCGACCGCGCAACTGTTAATGACCATGCACGAACTCGAAGGCCAGCCGTTCTTCGCCGACCCTCGCGAAGTGTTGCGTCAGGTCGTGAGCAAGTTCGATGACATGGGCCTGACCATCTGCGCCGCGTTCGAACTCGAGTTCTATCTGATCGACCAGGACAACGTGAACGGTCGTCCGCAATCGCCACGCTCGCCGGTGTCCGGCAAACGTCCGATGTCGACTCAGGTGTACCTGATCGACGACCTGGACGAATACGTCGATTGCCTGCAAGACATCCTCGAAGGCGCGAAAGAGCAGGGCATTCCTGCCGACGCCATCGTCAAGGAAAGCGCTCCGGCGCAATTCGAAGTGAACCTGCATCACGTCAACGACCCGATCAAGGCCTGCGACTACGCGGTGTTGCTCAAGCGTCTGGTGAAGAACATCGCCTACGACCACGAGATGGACACTACCTTCATGGCCAAGCCGTATCCGGGCCAGGCGGGCAATGGTTTGCACGTGCACATTTCGATTCTCGACAAAGAAGGCAACAACATCTTTGCCAGCGAGGATCCCGAGCAGAACGCCGCACTGCGTCACGCGATCGGCGGTGTGCTCGAGACCCTGCCGGCGCAGATGGCGTTCCTCTGCCCGAACGTCAACTCGTACCGTCGCTTCGGCGCGCAGTTTTATGTGCCGAACTCGCCGAGCTGGGGCATCGACAACCGTACCGTTGCAGTACGTGTGCCGACCGGTTCGCCGGACTCCGTGCGCATCGAACACCGCGTAGCGGGCGCCGATGCCAACCCGTACTTGTTGATGGCGTCGGTCCTGGCCGGTATTCACCACGGCCTGACCAACGAAATCGAACCGGGCGCACCGGTCGAAGGCAACAGCTACGAGCAAAACGAGCAGAGCCTGCCGAACAACCTGCGCGATGCACTGCGCGAGCTGGACGACAGCGAAGTCATGGCCCGTTACATCGACCCGCTGTACATCGACGTGTTCGTGGCGTGCAAGGAAAGCGAGCTGGCCGAGTTCGAGAACTCCATCTCGGACCTTGAGTACAACTGGTACTTGCACACCGTTTGATGGGTAACACCAGATCCAGGCTGAAAACCCGATCAACTGTGGGAGCGAGCCTGCTCGCGATAGCGGCGCATCAGTCACATTGATGTCGCCTGATTCACCGCCATCGCCGGCAAGCCGGTCTCGCTCCCACAGGGGATTGCATTCCAGGTTTGAAATGACAGGCATCAGCCTGACGACTACTTATTCCTCTGCGTCGAGTCACAACCATGACAAACACTCGCAGCGACTGGGAACAACGCTTCCAGTCCTTAACAATCGAAGGCCGCGCATTCATCGACGGCCAATACTGCCCGGCACTCAGCGGCGACACCTTTGAATGCATGAGCCCGGTCGACGGCCGTTTCCTGGCCAACGTCGCCAGCACCGACGAAGCCGACGCCAATGCGGCCGTCGCCGTCGCGCGCCGCACCTTCGAATCCGGCATCTGGGCCAAACTCGCCCCCGCAGAACGCAAGCGCATCCTGATCCGCTTCGCCGACCTGATCCTGGCCAACCAGGAAGAACTCGCCCTGCTCGAAACCCTCGACATGGGCAAACCGATCAACGACTCGATGAACATCGACATCCCGGCGACCGCCAACGCGATCCGCTGGAGCGCCGAAGCCATCGACAAGATCTACGACGAAGTCGCCGCCACACCCCACGATCAACTCGGCCTCATCACCCGCGAACCTGCCGGTGTTGTAGCCGCCATCGTGCCGTGGAACTTCCCGCTGATCATGGCCAGCTGGAAGTTCGCCCCAGCCCTCGCGGCCGGCAACTCGTTCATCCTCAAGCCTTCGGAAAAGTCGCCACTGACTGCCATCCGCATCGCCCAACTGGCGCTGGATGCCGGCATCCCGAAAGGCGTGTTCAACGTCCTGCCGGGCTACGGTCACACTGTCGGCAAGGCGCTGGCGTTGCACATGGACGTCGACGTGCTGGCCTTCACCGGCTCGACCGCGATTGCCAAGCAACTGATGATCTACGCCGGCCAAAGCAACATGAAACGCGTCTGGCTCGAAGCAGGGGGGAAGAGCCCGAACGTGGTGTTCGCCGACGCGCCGGATCTGCGCGCGGCAGCACAAGCGGCGGCCGGTGCGATTGCCTTCAACCAGGGCGAAGTCTGCACCGCCGGCTCGCGCTTGCTGGTGGAACGCTCGATTCGCGAGCAGTTCATCCCGCTGCTGGTGGAAGCACTGCAAGCCTGGAAGCCGGGGCACGCCCTTGATCCAGAAACCACCGTCGGCGCGGTCGTCGATCAGCGTCAATTGGACAACGTGCTGCGCTACATCCAGATCGGTAAAGACCAGGGCGCGCAACTGATCGCTGGCGGCAGCCGCACCCTCGAAGCCACCGGTGGCCTGTACGTGGAACCGGCGATTTTCGACGGCGTGACCAACGCCATGACCATCGCCCGCGAAGAAATCTTCGGCCCGGTGCTGTCGCTGATCACCTTCGACACCGAGGAAGAAGCGCTGGCGATTGCCAACGACAGCATCTTCGGCCTGGCCGCAGGCGTATGGACCAGCAACCTCAGCAAGGCCCACACCTTCGCGCGCGGCTTGCGCGCCGGCAGCGTCTGGGTCAACCAGTACGACGGCGGCGACATGACCGCACCGTTCGGCGGGTACAAGCAGTCGGGTAACGGTCGGGACAAATCGCTGCACGCGTTCGACAAATACACCGAACTCAAAGCGACCTGGATCAAGCTCTAACACCTCTACAACGGCGGTCGCCGGCAGGTGCCAGCGGCCATCGGAGAAACGTATGAAAACAACAACACATGTAAACAGCTACTACGCCGCCACCCGCAACTTCACCGGCGATTTCCCGGTGCTCGAAGAACTGGTGGAATGCGACGTCTGCGTGATCGGCGCCGGCTACACCGGTTTGTCCTCGGCCCTGTTCCTCGCGGAAGCCGGCTACAGCGTGACCGTGCTCGAAGCCGCCAAAGTCGGTTTCGGCGCCAGCGGTCGCAACGGCGGCCAACTGGTCAACTCCTACAGCCGCGACGTCGATGTCATCGAAGAACGCTACGGCGACAAAACCGCCGAAGTCCTCGGCAGCATGATTTTCGAAGGCGCCGACATCATCCGTCAGCGCATACAACACTACGACATCCAGTGCGACTACAAGCCGGGCGGCATCTTCGCCGCGCTGAACAAGAAGCAGCTCAAAGGCCTGGCCGAGCAGAAAAGCAGCTGGGAACGCTACGGCAACAAGAACCTGAAAATGCTCGACGCGGCCGACATCAAGCGCGAAGTGGGTTGCGACAACTACGTCGGCGGTCTGCTCGACATGCAGGGCGGCCACATCCACCCGCTGAACCTGGCCCTCGGCGAAGCCTCGGCCATCATCGGCCTGGGCGGTAAAATCTACGAACAATCGGCCGCAGTGGAAATCACCTACGGCGAACCGATCACCGTGCGCACCGCCAAAGGCGTGGTCCGCGCCAAATACCTGCTGATCGCCGGCAACGCCTACCTGCCGCAAGACCTCGACAACCGCGTCACGCGCAAAAGTATGCCGTGCGGCTCGCAAATCGTCGTCACCGAACCGTTGTCCGAAAAGGTTGCGCGCAGCCTGATCAAAAACAACTACTGCGTCGAAGACTGCAACTACCTGCTCGACTACTACCGCCTCACCGCCGACAACCGCTTGCTGTACGGCGGCGGCGTGGTCTACGGCGCCCGCGAACCGGACGACATCGAACAACTGATCAAGCCGAAAATCCTCAAAACCTTCCCGCAACTGAAGGACGTGAAAATCGACTACCGCTGGACCGGCAACTTCCTGCTGACCATGTCCCGCATGCCGCAATTCGGCCGCATCGAAAAAAACGCCTACTACATGCAAGGCTACAGCGGCCACGGCGTCACCTGCTCGCACCTGGCCGGCAAACTCATCTCGGAAATGATCCGCGGCGACGCCGAACGCTTCGATGCTTTCGCTTCGTTGCCGCACATGCCCATGCTCGGCGGCCGCACCTTCCAGGCCCCACTCACCGCCATGGGCGCCGCGTACTACGCGCTGCGCGACCGGTTCGGCATCTAAGCGACACAATCCCTGTGGGAGCCAAGCTTGCTGGCGAAGACGGCCGCACAGTCAACATTGATATCGACTGACACACCGCCATCGCGAGCAAGCTCACTCCCACAGAGATCCATGGCATACACAAAATTTGCATACGACCAGAACCAACCTGTGGGAGCGAGCCTGCTCGCGAAGAGGCCATACCAGCCACTATCAATCCCACATGACACACCGCGACCTTGTGGGAGCGAGCCTGCTCGCGATGAGGCCATTCCAGTCGACATCAATCCCACCTGACACCCAGTAACCGCATCCACAATTCGCACAACCAAACCACCCAACTTCAGGCCAAAACAACCTTTTTACCCAACCATTTATCGAACCTGCTGAGCAACACCACCAAACGTGATTTAATACCCGCCTTTCAAATTTCCGGGACAGGGAAGCGGTGTTTTCGCGGCCAAAAGTCGCCCGCCATCCACCCCCATAACCCTTAAGTATTTCTCGCATAAGGCTGTCATGGACACGGGCTCACGACTCAAATTAGTACGCGAAAGCTACAAACTCTCCCAGCGCGAGCTGGCCCGGCGTAGCGGCGTCACCAATGCCACCATCTCCCTGATCGAACAAAATCGCGTCAGTCCCTCCGTCAGTTCCCTCAAAAAACTGCTTGAAGGCATTCCTATGTCTTTGGCGGACTTCTTTACCTTTGATCAGCCGCCGCGTGAGCATCAATACGTGTTCCGCGCCAACGAACAGCCGGATCTCGGTCGTCATGGGCTGCGATTGCTGCTGATTGGCGCTTCGGTGCCGAGTCGGCAGATGCGCCTTTTGCGCGAGCAGTACGCGCCTGGGGCGAGCTCGGGGGAAGAGCCGATTGTGCACTCGGAAGGAGAGGAGTGTGGGCTCGTTACGCGGGGGACGGTTGAACTGACGGTTGATGGGCAGATTAGTGTGTTGAATGCTGGGGATGGGTATTACTTTCCGACGACGTTGCCGCATCGGTTTCGGAATATTGGGGCGGATGAGGCGGAGATTATTAGTGCGAATACGCCAGCTAACTTCTGATACCTGATGATAGAAGCGGCGGGTGGCCGCTTCTCCCGTTCATACATCTCAGAGGCTTTTACTGAACCATTGTTTATCCAATTCTCTCAACGTCATTTCTGGCGTCAGTCGCAGCGCCGCTCTAAACGCCTTGATTAGTTCGGCGTAGTGGTTAGCGATGTCCTTGACCTGGCGGTTGCTATACGTTTTAACGCTGATGCCGGCGCCGTTGAGGGCCCGACGGTCCAGAACGGGGATGAGATCTATGAAGTGCGCTGCCAATAGCGCTGAAGCGTAAGACGGCCCCAGACCTCGTATTTTACTTTTCGGTTTTGTTGTTAAAGCGAGGAAGTCTGTGCAGCAACCAGTCAGTTGAGTCAGCTCCTCTTCTGTCAGATTATTCAGAGGCTTTTTCTTAAATGTTGTTTCGATGTCCTTTAGAGCAATTTCGTAGTATTTCAGCTTCGCGGGCAGCGTTGCCATCGGCTCTGTTATAGAAGCATTTCCACCCTTGAAGTTGCTTACGTGCAGGAGATCGACCAGCGAAAGCTCCCAGGTTAACTTCTTGTTGCGAATGTGCTCCTGGAAATGGGACATGGCCTCATTCAGCATCTCCCAAGTTGTTTCAGGCTTTCTCGCCATATTTGTATATTTCCAGCGCCAATGAACAACAGTAACGGAATAGATGACAGCGCTCAATCGGCCAGCGCGCTCAAGGCGTCGGCAGTGATAACCGATCCAGTGCACAGCCTTTGGCTGGTGATTGCTTAGCCTGAAAGAGTCGAACTCCGGAATCCAGATCAACGATGTTGATCTGGCAGCCGCTCATGACATTGGGGCCTTCGGCGATGCCGCCCTTGATCACATAGCGGGCGCCCGGCATGAACTCACTGACGAAATCCACTGTGCATCTGCGGTTGCCGCTGGCCCCGCCCTCCAGCATCAGGTGGATCGGTTTGCCCGCTTCAATGGCTCGAAAACCTTCGGGTTTCGATGGGTGCCCACCGCTGACCGAGAATAGTTCCCGAGCGGGTGTCACGGGTACCGACCTGCCATATTTGCAGGCCATGGTCGGCGCTGCGCTAAGGGTCAGGTAGTTGCGACGGTTGGTCATTGCGTCCATTTCACTGCGAATTTGCGCTTGGGGGGCATTGGCAGGGATTTCGTATTGCTGGATCGGGGAGCAGCCCGTAATCAGAAGCAGGAGCGAGCCTAAATACAACGGTTTCATGGGCGTTTCTGTCCGTAGCGGTTTGGGTGAAAATTATAAGAATTTACACGGAGGAACATGGTTCTGATGGTTTTCTCCAAGTGTAGAATCCGGAGTCTCCAGCATCCCTGTTTTTAAGTGTTTTCGTCCGACTCGTACGATACGTTTGGATAATAGATTGCGTACCTGACTCCAGATAAATGTTTGCTTGGTAGGTTCTTAATCAAATTGTATTTTGTGATGAGTTTTGTTGAGTCCTTAGGGGGGCGGTGTTTTCAGGTTCAATTCCCATTTCATGCCTAGACTTGAAATACTATTCACTAAAAACGTAAAAGGTGACAGATCTATTAATAAATAGATCTGTCACCTTTTTTCGTGCACATGAAAGCGACCGCTCGGTTTTCACACAACGCTAGCACGATTCAGATTGCTTATATGTCCGATGCCGGCGGCGTTCAAACGGCTGACCAGATCTTCACGTGCTGCTCGCCCACCCGTTCGGACGTATTGAAGCTCCGATGCGGTGATCAATACCATCGGAACCAACCTGACCGGAGATAACGGCATGTCATCCAGTCGGGTCGGGAAATCCGGCTCCGGCGCGCCCAGCAGAACGCCGGTACAGTCGTCTTCGGTCACAAAGTGTTTGGGAAGTTGATCGCTCATGTGGTGCGACAGGCTGAACCCGGGAATTTCGAGAGATAGCGTACCGTACTGATCGAGCCGTTCGGTGACTCCTCCAGCGTCGGCCACCGTTTTGGCAACGTGCTCCAACAGTTCGAATGCCCAGCTGTTTTTTAATGGGTCGACCTCACCGAGGGCGCCACGGGCGTGCTCGGGTATGTCAGCTGTTTCCATGAACAACTCCATCTCGAAACCATTGCCCATCCCTTCAACTCCATCGAATGGATCCGACAGGCCGTCGGTGGCAAGGAGTATCGAGTCACCACGGCGGACCACCCGATAGGCCTGACGAGTCGAGGGCCAGTCAGGGCCACCCCTGAAACTCGGACTGATCATATAGGCAATGACATCCCGCTCGACGGTGCCGACAGAGTGCCAATGACGATCCAGGCACGCTTCGCCGGCGAGTCGCGCCGCCAGATTGGACGCTTCAGCCTCGTTCAACTCACCGATATCAACCAGCTTCTGGAATGCCTGGATTTGCGGTTCGACCCGGAGGTTTTGGGTGGCAGGGCTTCTCAGTGAGTCGAGAAGCTTTTTAAAGAAATTCATGTGCGTTCCTTGTCGGGTTTTGGCATTGATGTGAAAACGCGGAAGCAGATTGTGCTTCCACTTCAACGGTTGTTTTTGCTAGTGGCCAGGCAACTCAAGATTCCACCACCTCAATCATCCATTCGCCCTGCACGTTCCGCGTGACGTATTGGATCGGCACAAACATTCCATACGTTTCGAGGTAGACGTAAATGTCGGTGCTGTATTGGTAGGCATCTCTTGTGCAACTGAGTACCTTGGCAGTCCCGGTCAAACTCGGGTGATACGTGCTGGCGGGTTTCTGCGACTGCACCTCACAGCTGTATCTGTCGTCGACCGGCACCAAGGCTCTGGGACCTTTCCCGTCGTTGGTATAAAGAAGCTGCATATCCTGCGTCGTGTATCGCAGGAGGGCGCCGACCGGCATGTTCGCCCAATCGCCCTCGAAGCTGAGTTTCGTCAGCGCCTCAGTCTCGATCGTTATCTCAGCTGTATGAGTTCTGTATTTACTTTCAGCCAAGTCGATCAGGCCTCGGAAAGTGGCTTTGACCCAATGATATCCTCGCTCTTTAAAACGCTCCGTCAGTTGATTGCCCGCCTCGCCAGAAAGGTATTTCGAGTCACGACCCTTGAGCAGGACGGAGTCATCTGAATACTGTCTTGGCTCGGAGTTATCCTTGAACACCTGGCGAAGGTGCTGAATGCTTTTCTCCGGTTTGGGCATATTCAATGCCTCTATGGCTTTCAACACCGGGGTGGCAACGACTGGGGGCGGTGCTTCGAAGGGCGACTGCTCACGCCCTTCAAATTGTTTGTACTGGTCCAGCGACTGGGGTTTGCCACAGGCCACTTGAACCAGCTGACGCTCATCGACTCCGAGGCTTTGCAGATCGATGGCTTTGAGATCTGTCTGCACGCTTCCAGCGAGCACACGACTGTGAGTATCCAGATAGAAATGGCTTAACGCGGTCAGTTGTTGCAGGGCGCAGTTGGCCGTCCACCGCTGGCGTACCTGCCCATACAAGACGTTTTTGCCGGGCACCAACATCTCGCCGGGTAGTACCCGAGCCGTCCAGAAAGTGACCTCATCACCTATTACTTTCAGGCTGCTGCGGTCGATCATCTGCCAATCCTGATGCTCGGGTGCCGAGAACACGCGCCATTGAGGAGGTGTTGTCTGGGCACACACCTGCTTCAACTGCGCACTTTGCAGGTACTGGCTCTTTTGTTCAGCAGGCAATTGCCAGGATTCAACCGAACGCCCCCGCGGGTTGGCGGCGAATAGCGACATTCTCCCTTTGCTGTAGTAAGTCATTTGCGCATCCGGCTGGCTGCAATGGGCGTCGAAACGGGCCAGATAGTGGAGTTCCGGACTTGGGGACGAAGTCACTACATAGGTGATCCGATCTCCCTCGCGCACGATCGAGTTCGGCTCGGGTGTCTCGAACATCACACTGTTGAAAACCGCAAAGCCCGGCTGGGCCTCAGGTGTTGTGATTTGAGCGGACGCGGGCTTTGTCGCTTGGCATCCAGAAAGGATCAAGGCAGCGGTAAGCAGTGAAAAAAAGCTGAAAGGGTGGGACGTGGCATCCATGCGGGTGTACTTCATCAAAAAAGTGATGGCATATTAACATGAGTGCTGGCTGCCAAATAGGATGGCGCTTATAGAGACGATATTGTGTTCGTGCTGTGCTGATAAAGAAGACAATCCTCTCGGTAACTCGACAGTACTGAACAAAACAAAAAAACCCGCTACTCAGTGCGGGTTTTTTTACGACTCAACTCTGATCACTGACTCTTTGGTACATCAAACCCACGCTGCTCAATCACCCGAAACACATCGCTCACATCCTGGATCATGATCCGGGCGATGTTGGTGACGGTGTTGATGTCGTTTTCGGCGTAGTCGGGGAGGCTGGTGCAGGCCATGAGGTTGAGGTACTTGAGGACGGCGCTGAGGCGTTCGCTGACGCAGTTGTGCAGTTCGCGGAGTGGGGCGTCGCTGTCGATGAGCAGGACGGGGTAGTCGGTGGCGAATTGGGACATGGGGGTGAAGCGGCGGGGCGGGTTTTGGGTCGTCATGGGCTAAATCCTCACAAAAGAAGAATTGCCACCTTTCTGCTGCGAAACAAATGGGTGGCAGCTGTGCGCGGGTTCGCAGACCGGAGACCCACACCAAAAACCCGGCAGACCCGAGGGTCTCCCACGCACAACCGCCATAAAACTAATGCAACCAGAAACGGCTGCATCATGCCTGACGGTGCTTTGGTGTCAATCTAGCGGGCTGCGAAACCCTATCGCTAACTGCGGTCAGCGACGGGTCGAATATAGGCGTCCATTTTTGTGCTCACAACCGGGCTGTAGGACGGTTGGGCGCTTGTTGTGACAAGGCTGAATGCCACTGTTTTCGGGCTTGTCGCGGTGATTCGGGCCGTGTGGAGTGCCTTGGGAAATGTGGTGCAGGTTTTGGGGCCGCTTCGTGACCCAACGGGGATAAATCCCCTCGCCACAAAGGGTAAATTCCTACACGATTTTCGGACGTCAGGTTTATGAAATTGGGTGGTCAGAAACAACAAAGCCCCGAATCATCGGGGCTTTGTTCTTTGCGATTGTGCAGTTCAAAAATCCTTACCGCACAGCTTCCAATGTCATTGTCTGGCCTGCGGTGTATGCGGATTGTGATCGGTGTGTTTCGGCCCCGCCAGTGCCCACGCTATCAGCCCGAATAGCGGCACAAACACGATTACCACCATCCATACGAGTTTGTTGCTGGATTTGCCTTCGGCTTTTCGTACTTTATTGATGGCCCATAACTCGACCAGCACAAGTATTGCGGCGAGTACGATTCAGATGGTTTCGGTTTGCATTGGTGACCCTCCTGATAGTCATTCAGTTAGGTGAGTGGGTGTGGACGGGGTTCATTAAATTTCGGGGTTTTGTGGGGATGGCGGGTAAAGCGAAAACGGGATTGCTCGCGAAAGGTGTGACAGTCGATATGCGTGTTGACTGTCAGGACCTCTTCGCGAGCAGGCTCGCTCCCACAGGGGATTGGGTTCCAATTACAGACTGGTGGCGAGTTTGCCACTCGACAACCGACGCTTGTAGGCGGTGTCGCGGTTGGCTAGCCAGTAGTAGAGCGGGGAGGTGATCAGCAGGCCGACCAGCCAGGACAGGTCCGCGCCGTTGATGTGTTCGGAGATGGGGCCGACGTACAGCGGCGTGTTCATGAAGGGGATCTGCACCACGATGCCAATCGCATACGCCAACAACGCCTGCGGGTTGTACCGGCCATAAATCCCGCCATCCACCTTGAAGATCGAGCCGATGTCGTACTGACCTTTGTGAATCGCGTAGAAGTCGATCAGGTTGATCGCGGTCCACGGCACCAGCACGACGAGCAGCACCAGCACCATGTCGACGAAGTGGCCGATGAAGTTGGCGGAGGCGCCGACGGCGGCGAAGCAGCAGGCGGCGAGGACGATGATTGAGAGGACGGCGCGGCTTTTGGCGGTGGGGATCCAGCGGTAGGCGAAGGTTTGGACCAGGGTGATCAGCGACAGCACGGCGCCGTAGAGGTTGAGGGCGTTGTGGCTGATGACGCTGAGCAAAAACAGCACGAGCATCAGTGGGCCGATGGAGCCGGTGGCGAGTTTGACGGCGTCCATGGTGTCCATGCCGACGGGTGTGGCGAGGACGGCGACGGCGCCGAAGATGAACGAGAGGCTGGAGCCGAGCACGGTGCCCAGATAAGTCGTCCAAAAGGTTGAGGCCACGGGCACGTTGGCGGGCAGGTAGCGCGAGTAGTCGGAGACGTAGGGTGCGAAGGCGATTTGCCAGAGCGCGGCCAGGGAGACGGTGGCGAGCCAGCCGGAGATGTTGAAGCTGCCGCGGGTGAGGAAGTCGGCGGTCTGTACGTGGGTGAAGATGTAGCCGAAGCCCAGCACGATGCCGGCGCCGAGCACCCAGGTGCCGATGCGGTTGAGCACGTGGATGAAGCGGTAGCCGATGATGCCGATGATGCCCGAACCGAGGGCGCCGATGACGATGCCCACCGGTACGGGCACGCTGTCGACCACGCCGTGCAGGGATTTGCCGGCGAGGACGATGTTGGAGGCGAAGAAGCCGATGTACATGATGCCGGCGATCAGCACCACCAACAGTGCGCCGAGCGAGCCGAACTGGGCGCGGCTTTGGATCATTTGTGGAATGCCCATCTGCGGGCCTTGCGCCGAGTGCAGCGCCATCAGCACGCCGCCGACCAGGTGGCCGACGAGGATGGCGACGATGCCCCACACCAGGTTCAGGTGGAACATCTGCACGCCGAGAGCGCCAGTGACGATGGGCAGCGGCGCGATGTTGCCGCCGAACCAGAGGGTGAACAGGTCGCGGGTTTTTCCGTGGCGATCTTCGGGCGGCACATAGCCGATGGTGTGTTTTTCGATGAGCGGGGCGGAGGTTGTTGCTGCGGTAACCATGACGGACTCCAAGGCAAAAGTGAGTACGTGGACGTACTTCGGTGAGCGCTGCACGGGGGCGACGCTTTTCTTGTTGGAGTTGATGATGTGCGGTGGGGAGTGAGAGATAAATTAGTAAGTTTGTGGGTATAGACGCTAAAAAATGTATGTCAGTGGGGACGATGAAAACCCTGTGGGAGCGGGCTTGCTCGCGAAGGCGGAGTGTCAGTCGACAATGATGTTGTCTGACACTCCGCCTTCGCGAGCAAGCCCGCTCCCACAGGGGATTTTGGGGTGTTCAAAATCTTTGCTATTCGCTGATTGATTGCAGCATTCGATGGAGCATGGCGTCGCAACCGTTCAATTGCTCGAGGCTGACGAATTCGTCGGGTTTGTGGCCTTGATCCATGCTGCCGGGGCCGCAGACGACGGTGGGAATGCCTGCGGCGTCGAATAGACCGCCCTCTGTCCCGAACGCCACGGTGCCGAACTCTCGAGAGCCAGAGAATGCAGCAATCAACTCAGCCGCTTCGCTGTGCGCATCGGTCGCTAAACCGGGGTACGCCGACAACTCGCTGAAGCGAATCTCACTCTGTTCACTCACAGCACGCATGCGCGGCAATACCTGCTGCTCGGCGTAGGCCTTCAACTCCTGCGCAACCTCACTCGGATCATGCGAGGGCAGGGCGCGGATTTCGAAGTCGAAACGGCAATCGGCGGGGACGATGTTCAAGGCTTTACCGCCGGAAATCACACCGGTTTGTACCGTGCTGAACGGCGGATCGAATCGCGCGTCGTGATGCTCGGGTGCTTTGAGCCGGTTGCCGATCCGTCCCAGTTCACCGATCAGTTCGGCGGCGTATTCAATCGCATTGACCCCGAGCGGGGCGTACGCCGAATGGCACGCTTCACCGTGAATATCGCAACGCATCGCCAGTTTGCCCTTATGGCCAAGCACCGGTTTGAGCCCGGTCGGTTCGCCAATGATGCAGAGCATCGGTTTGACCGGGCGCTTTTCCAATTCCGACAGCAACGAACGCACACCGAGGCAGCCGACTTCTTCATCGTAGGAGAGTGCGATGTGCACCGGCAGCCGCAGCGTGGCCTTTACCAGTGACGGAACCAAGGCGAGCACGCAGGCGATGTAGCCTTTCATGTCCGCCGTACCGCGACCGTACAACTTGCCGTCGCGCTCGGTGAGTTCGAACGGTGCAACGGTCCACGGCTGGCCATCGACGGGCACCACGTCGGTGTGCCCCGACAGCACGATGCCCGGCCGGTCCGCCGGGCCAAAGGTTGCGAACAGATTGGCCTTGCTGCGCTGCTCGTTGTAGAACAGCTCGCAAGGCACGTCGAAGCGTTCGAGGTAGTCGCGGACAAACTCGATGAGGTGCAGGTTTGATTCGCGGCTCGTGGTGTCGAACGCCACCAACGTTTTCAGCAAATCGAGGCTGTTGCTCATCGGTCGTCTCCGGCGACACCGTAGCCAGGGGATTTGTCGGGGGCGAGGGCGCGGTCGATGTAGTCCTGAACCTGTGGGCGATAGGCGTCCCAGAGTTTCTCAAGCTGGCCGATCGGGTCGTGATCCGCCCAATCCACCCGCAGGTTGATGATCGGCCAGGTCAATTCGCCGACCACCACCACCGCCGCCGAATGCACCGGCCCGGCTTCACCGCCCGCTGCGATGGCTGCTTTCATGGCAGCGAGCAAGCGGTCGGTCAGTTGGCCTTCGCCATGTTCGAATGCCTCGACCATCGCTTCGATCACTGCACGGTCCGCCAGCATGTTGCCGGCAGCCACGCATTGATCGCCGGACACGGCGTTGTGGTTGCCCAGGGTTTGCGAGCCGCTGAAGTGCGCGGTTTGGCCGAGGTGGTCAATCGCCGTGATCTGGCGGTATTGACTGTAGCCGTTGCGGGTCAGGACCTTGTCCAGTGCTTCAGCAGGCGTGAGGCCTTGCTCCATGAGAGCGAGGGTTTCCGGGCCGAGGGATGGCAGGGTGATGTTTTGTGTGGAGACGGCGCCGACACCCGGCAGCAGCCAGGGGCAACGGGCGCCGACGGCGATGCTGGAGGAACTGATCGCAATGCCGAACTGACCGGTTTCGGGGCAACGTGCTGCGATGGAGAAGGTCATGGTTTTGCTCCTTGTATTGCCTTGGTTGAGGTGGCGTCTGTGCGGGCCTCATCGCGAGCAAGCTCGCTCCCACAGGGGATCTTCAGTGGCCGCAGATTTTGTGTACGACGCGGATCAAATGTGGGAGCGAGCTTGCTCGCGATGGCCGCGACTCGGTCTACTCAGGAATCACCGCAATCACATCAATCTCCATCAACCACTGCGGTTGCCCCAACGCCGACACCACCAACCCGGTCGAAATCGGAAACACGCCTTTAAGCCACTTGCCCACTTCCTGATACACCGGCTCGCGATACCGCGGGTCGATCAGGTAGGTAGTGGTTTTAACGATGTGGCTAAGGTCGCTACCGGCTTCTTCCAGCAACTGCTTGACGTTGCGCATGGCTTGCTCGGTTTGCGCTCGCGGGTCACCGAGCCCCACCAGGTTGCCTTCGAAATCGGTACCGACCTGACCGCGAACATAAACGGTGTTGCCGGCCCGGACCGCCTGGCACAGGTCATTGTCCAGGCTCTGGTTCGGGTAGGTTTCCTTGGTGTTGAACATGCGAATACGGGTATGGGTTGGCGTGGACATTTGAAGCTCCTAAAGAAGAATGGCTCAAGCGCTGACAGTTGTTTTATGGGCGACCGGGACGGTTTCAGCCTCGCGCTGCGCGGCGTCGTGGTAGTCGAGGTATGAGCGCTGGATGGCGATGTGGTCAGCCACGTACTTGGCGTCATGCCAAACGCCCCAGATGAACGAAGATCCGCGACGGGACTGCCACGGCAGGCCGAGGAAATACACGCCAGCTTCGCTCGACACGCCGCGCTGATGCGCCGGCTTGCCGTTGTCGTCGAAGGCATCAACCTTGAGCCAGCTGTAATCCGTGGCAAAACCGGTGGCCCAGATGATCGAGGTCACGCCGGCCTTGGCCAGGTCGAGCTGAAGAATCGGGTTAGTCACGCAGTCCGGATCGGAAAAGGTAATGCGCGCTTCAGGCTCTTCCGGCAGGTCCAGGCCGTTGCGTTCGATGTAGGCATCGGCGGCATTGAGCAGCGCCAGATAGTTCTCATCGCCGCGCGCCAGGTTCTCGGCAAGGTTCGGTTGAAAAGTCGCTACGCCGCCGTTGAACGATTGGGTCAAACCCACCAATGTCATGCCGCGATGGGCGAGACCACGGAAGTCCACCGTGCGGCCGCCATGTGCACCGCTCACCGCGATGGTGACGTGTTCCCGGCCGGGTTTCATGGCGGCCTGATCCCATTCGCCGAGCACACCCAACCACCAGCAGAAATCACGGTTGCGATAGGCGCGAGGAGGGCGATCGTGTGCACCCACCGAGAGGTAAACCTTCTTGCCGGCACGCTGCAATTCATCGGCGATTTGCACGCCCGACGAACCGGCACCGACCACCAGAACAGCGCCTTCGGGCAACTGCGCAGGGTTGCGATAGTCGGCGGAGTGGATCTGCAGGAATGGCTGATCTTTCGGCGCGATTGGCGGGATGACAGGACGCTGGAAAGGCCCGGTGGCAGCCACCACGCGGTTGGCCTCGATCACGCCCTCGGAGGTTTCAATGGTGAAGCCCGGGCGACCGACATTGCGCTCAACCTTCAGCACGTCCACGCCGGTGCGGATCGGGGCGTTGAATTTCTTGGCGTAGGCTTCGAAGTAGTCGGCAACCCGCTCTTTCGGGGCAAAGTCGTCGGGGCTGAGGTCGTCGAAATCGAGACCGGGAAAACGGTCGTGCCAGGCCGGACCGTTGGCCACCAACGAATCCCAACGGCCGGTGCGCCAGCGCTCGGCGATACGGTTGCGCTCCAGCACCAGGTGCGGCACGCCGAGTTTGCTCAAGTGTTCACTCATGGCCACGCCAGCCTGACCGGCGCCAACAATCAGCGTATCTGTTTTTATTTTTTCAGTGGTCATCTCAATACCCTTCGAAGTTGGATTTAGGTCGGTAACGGCCTGCCATTTCTTGGGGTCAAGACTAGGGATCACCCTGGTATCGGTAAAATATTATTAAGCTGGCATTTGAGTATAAATAACTGATGCAGAGCGTTTGGTTCGGTGGCTCACCCTTTAAACGCTAGGCGCTGGCATCGGCTTCATGCTCGTCGGCGAAGGCCATGAGCACCTCCAGATCGAGTACATCCAGCTTGATCCGGGAAATAAAAGCGGAGAACGCCAGGTTGGCGGCGAGCAGACGCAGGTCGGAGGCCCAGGCCGGGACATGGACTGGCCCCTGGAGCCAGCCGGACTCGAAGAGCGGGGCCAGGCGCACGGTATCCCCCAGGCTGAGGCGCCCGGCGAACAGATGGCCCACCAGTTCCGGCCGGTTGTCGCGGATCGCGATGCGCAACAGGGTATGCACGCCAAGCAAACCGGTCAGGTAGGCGGCATCCTTGGTGAATGCCGAACCGCCGCGCAGGTCGGCGCCGCGGAACACCCGCTGGGTCGAGCGGAAGGATTCCTCTTGCGACTGACCGGCCGCGAGAAAACCTTCGAATACCTGGATGAAATCGGCGCCATCCAGCGCCTGCTGGACCGCGAGTACGCGCAGGGCGAGGCGGCGCAGGCGGTTGATGTCCATGCTGCCGGTGAACAGCTCGGCCAGGGTGGCGATGCCCTCCTGGGTCTGGGTCGTGCGGGGCGCCCCCAGGCCCAGGCTTTTGAGGTTGGGTTGCAGCGCGCCGTTTTGTGCCGTGGCGACATGCACGAAGGCCTCATGTTGCAACAGCTGGTTCTTGTCCAGTTCCGAGAACAGGGCGCTGGCCCGCAGGCGGATGCGACTGGCCCCGGCGATGGCCTTGGCGGCCAGGGTCGGATCGAGCACGACGGTGATCCGGCCCGGTCCGAAGAAGCGGTCGAGTTCCGGTTGCATCCAGGCGGCGAAGACCTCGGCCGGGATTTCTGCCGGGCACGGTGGAATCCGCGCACCGCCCAGAAGGGCGTCGGTGGTCTTGAGGAAGAATTGGGCCGCGTCCAGCATGCTCAGTTTCAGGCGCGAATAGTAGAAGTCCGGGCGCCGGTACAGCGCTGACGAATACTGCGTAAAGGCGGGTGTGCCAATGGCACCGAGCATGTGTCCCGCCGTGGCATAGCTGCGCGCCGTCATGGCGAGGTGGCGCCCGGCCGGATGGCCCTCATCGCAGCGGCCGATAAAGGCTTCGAGGGCGGCGATGTCGGTGCTGTGGTCGCGCGGGCGCAGTTCAACCCTGGGCAGTTCTGCCTGCCCGGTGCGCCAACGTGTCAGGAATGCTTCTTCGACCCCATCCGGCCAGGCCAGGGCCTCCAGCACGCGGATCTTGCGGGCCAGACCGGGCAGGGCGGCATCGAGTTCGGACAGGGGTGCGGCGCTCATGGAGATCTCCTTGGGAAACAAGGCTCAATCGAAAAAGCTTAGTCGTTGTCGATGCATTGCGTGGTGACAGGTCAAGTCTGAACTAAGCTGTTCGGTGTGCTTGCGGATGCTGGGTCTTGGCCAGCCTGGCACGGCTGAAAACCAGGACCACGCTGACGCAGCCGTGGCGAGGATGAGCGCATGCAAAGCACTGGAGAGCAAAAGCGGGCCCGTGTACTTGATCCGGTCGATCGTGTCACGGAGGTCATCTTTGGCCTGCTGATGGCAATGACCTTCACTGGGACGATCAGCGTGGCCACGTCTGGCCAGGAGGCGGAGCGCACGATGATGATCGCCGCGCTGGGTTGCAACCTCGCCTGGGGACTCGCGGACGCCGTGATGTATTTACTGCGAACCCTGATCGAGCGCACGCGCAACCGTACGCTTCGCACCAACCTGCTCGGCGCGACGGATGCAGCCGCCGGGCAAGCGCTCATTGCCGAGGCGTTACCCCCGCGTCTCGCAGCAGCGGCCGGCCCTGAAGAACTGGAATCGTTGCGTCGCCGCCTGGTCGATTATTCATCCATGCCGGTACAGCCGCGCCTCGGTTGGGATGATTTCAGGGGCGCTGTCGGCGTTTTCCTGTTGGTGGTGTTCTCGACATTCCCGCTTGTCGTGCCGTTTCTGCTACTTGATCAGACAGCGCTCGCGGTACGCCTGTCTAACCTGGTCGGGCTCGGGGTGCTGTTCATCGCCGGTTGGATGCTTTCGAAGTACGCCGGCGCAAAACCGTGGCAAGGCGGTCTTGTGACGGCCGTCACCGGGGCCGTTTTAATCACCGCGATCATCGCGCTCGGCGGATGAGCAGATAGCAACCTACGCTGGTTACCTACTGGCGACTGGCATCTATGAGGTCTTGGTCATGGCAAAGGACAAGAAGAAAGCCCCTAAGAATAAATCTGCTGAAAACCCGAAGCTGAAGAGCAAGGATTACCTTGAGCAACTGCGCACCCTGCACGTCGAACTGGTCAAGTTACAGGAGTGGGTAAAAGCCAAGGGCATCAAGCTCTGCATCGTCTTCGAGGGGCGAGATGGCGCTGGCAAGGGAGGGACGATCAAGGCGATCACCGAGCGCGTCAGCCCGCGTGTCTTTCGGGTGGTAGCGCTAACGGCGCCGAGTGATCGAGAGAAAAGCCAGATGTATGTCCAGCGTTACCTGCCGTACCTGCCCGCGGCGGGTGAAGTGGTGATCTTCGATCGCAGTTGGTACAACCGGGCGGGCGTCGAGCGGGTGATGGGGTTCTGCACCAAAGAGCAGGTTGCCAATTTCCTGAAGACAACGCCGCTCGTGGAGCGTGCAATCGTCGACTCGGGCGTGATCCTGCTCAAATACTGGCTGGAAGTCAGCGAAGAGGAGCAGACCCGCCGGCTTGAGGAGCGCATCAAGGATGGACGAAAAACCTGGAAACTGACCCCCATGGACCTCAAGTCATACAGCCGCTGGTATGACTATTCACGTGCACGTGACGACATGTTCAAGGCGACTGACACCGATCATGCCCCATGGCTGGTGGCCAACTCGAACGACAAGCGGCGGGCCCGCCTTAACATCATCACCGATTTACTCAGCCGCATCCCGTACAAGGAAGTCGAACACGAGAAGGTGATATTGCCCAAGCGGCAGAAGCCAGGCGGCTATCGCGACCCGGATTATCCGCACCGGCGAGTGCCCGAAAAGTTCTGACGGGCACGTGTAAGCGAATCTGCGCTGTACACCTAAAGGCCACAGTTCTATGAGCGATTCGGATGCTTCGCCTCCCGTCCCGGAACCGGGCCGGATTGCACGCCGGGATACCGGCGACGATACCGGCTGGGGCCGCTGGCTCCCTGGACTTCGCACGCTGCGCGGGTACCAGATTGCCTGGTTGCGTCACGACATCATGGCCGGGCTGGTGCTCACCACGATGTTGGTCCCCGTCGGCATCGCCTACGCCGTGGCATCGGGCGTACCCGGCATCTATGGCCTCTACGCGACCATCGTTCCGCTACTCGCTTACGCATTGTTCGGGCCTAGCCGGATTCTGGTGCTGGGCCCGGATTCCTCACTGGCCGCCGTTATCCTCGCTGTCGTCTTGCCGCTGTCGGGCGGCGACCCACATCGCGCCGTCGCCCTTGCGGGCATGATGGCGATCGTTTCAGGCGTCGTGTGCATCCTGGCGGGCATCATGCGTTTGGGCTTCATTACGGAGTTGCTGTCCAAGCCGATCCGCTACGGGTACATGAACGGCATCGCGCTGACCGTATTGATCAGTCAATTACCCAAAGTATTCGGTTTTTCGATTGAGTCCCACGGCCCGCTGAGAAACATATGGGCCATTGTCTCAGGGGTGATGGATGGAAAAACCAACTGGACCGCGTTCATGATCGGCGCCGCCACCTTGGTCGTGATCCTGCTGCTCAAAGGCAACAAGCGTGTGCCGAGCATCTTGATCGCAGTGGCAGGTGCAACCGTCGCCGTCGGTGTGCTGGACCTTGCCGCGCGCGCGGGAGTGTCGGTCCTCGGTGCTCTTCCACAAGGTTTACCCGCGTTCGCCATCCCCTGGATCACCCAGGCCGATATTGTCCCCGTGCTCATCGGCGGTTTTGCCGTGGCCCTGGTGTCGTTCGCCGACACCAGCGTGCTCTCTCGTGTCTATGCGGCACGGACCCGTACCTTCGTCGATCCGAACCAAGAGATGGCAGGGCTCGGTTTTGCCAATCTGGCGGCTGGATTTTTCCAGGGCTTTCCGGTCAGTAGCAGTTCTTCGCGTACCCCCGTGGCCGAAGCCGCCGGCGCCAAAACCCAGTTGACCGGGGTTGTCGGCGCGTTGGCCGTTGCCCTGCTGTTGCTGGTGGCGCCGAACCTGTTGCAGAGTTTGCCCAGCAGCGCACTGGCAGCGGTCGTGATCGCGTCGGCCATCGGCCTGATTGAAGTCGCCGACCTGCGGCGCATTTATCGCATCCAGCGCTGGGAGTTCTGGTTGTCGATCGTCTGCACCGTCGGTGTGGCCGTGTTCGGTGCGATCGAGGGCATTGGGCTGGCCATCGTGATCGCCGTCATCGAATTTCTGTGGGATGGCTGGCGGCCGTATTCCGCGGTGCTGGGGCAAGCCAAGGGGGTCAAGGGTTACCACGACATCCAGCGTTATCCCGACGCGAGCCTTATCCCCGGCCTGGTGCTGTTTCGCTGGGATGCGCCGTTGTTTTTCGCCAACGCCGAACTGTTCAATGAGCGAGTGCTCGACGCCGTGGCGTCGTCGCCTACGCCCGTGCGCTGGTTGGTCGTTGCGGCGGAACCCGTCACCAGTGTGGACGTGACCTCCGCCGACATGCTGGCTGAACTGGACGACACCTTGCACGCGGCGGGCATCAAGTTGTGCGTGGCCGAGATGAAGGACCCGGTCAAGGACAAGCTGAAGCGATTCGGGCTGTTCGCACGGCTTGGCGAATCGGCGTTCTTTCCAACCATAGACGATGCCGTCGACAGCTACCTCGTGATCCATCCGGTGGACGAGGCGCGCTGAGTGGCATTGGCGTCACTCAGCGACGGTCTTTCTCAGCGTTATCCAGATTGACTGGATCGCCCGGTTTGACGCCGAGTTTGTCGCGAATATCCTCGAACATCGCGTCGTATTCTGTGTGCCCGCGCATGATGAGACTGGCATTGGCGGGCACTCCATGCTTGGCCGCAGCCTTTGCCACGCGGCTGGCGAAGTTGAAGGCCGTGTCGCGGTGCATATCGAATTCTTCAGTGAAGCTTTTACCTGATACCGCTCCGTCCATCTTGAAGTGCATCAGCATGCCTTCCTTGGGGTCGCGGCGGACTTCATAGAAGACATCAATGTTGTATTCCGGGACTCCGGGAGTGCCAGGAGCATTGGTACGGTTCAGGTGACCGGGCTTGAACATGGGTGGCTCCTTTTGGGGTGGATGGCGACCTTCTTGGCATCGGCAATCCATGGAAATCGCATTGATGGAGCGTGTTCCATAGTGTGGTGCTATCAATTTGTAGCAGCGCAAAATCTCCCCTTAGAGCTTAGGTGATTGCTTGGGGTTTTCTACCTTCAAGGTGCACGAAAAGAGTTCCCGGACTGAAGGGGCAGTACCGGACAACGACTGTCAGGAACAACCAGAGCTGTCGCTTTTATATGCAGGATCGGGATGGAATGAGAAAGACTAAATCTGTATCAACTACATCAATACCAGCCTGTGAAAGCAGCGTAGTAACCTGGCCACGGTGATGGGTTTGGTGGTTAAAAAAATGCATGACAAGGCTGTAAAAATTCTTATCGGACACTACACCGTTCATGCTGGCGTAATGAAGAGCGTGGTCTAGATCGGACTCTGTAATAGAGTGAGCCCATTCGACGATTATCTGATCGAGTCTCTCTCGATGCACTGAGAGCTCTGGAACAGTAGAGAACAACAATTGGTCGAGGCTTTCCGGATCGCAAAGTTGCCTCACCGGCGCCAGTGCCGAGTGGTCCGCTGGATGCTTGGCGAATCGCTTTAGCCACACAGTGTCTCCGATTGCCACGTGGTTTAGCGTCCCGAGAATAGACTTGAAGAACGCTTTCCTATCGGCTGAGAGCTCATCATCGGACAAGCACCTGGTTGCCCCATAGATCTTTGCGTTCATCCATTGGTTATAGGTCGCCATCAGGCAGATGTGGTCGGTGCGGCTCATGTGTTCATCCTTTGAGTAGGTGTTCGCACACTCCATGCGAGGCCGGGATGTTATCGCCTCCGATGCGGAGCAGCTACTGAAGTTGGCAGACCAGGGTGACGCCAGTTGCCAAAGCCGCCCCGCTGAATGCGCTGCTAAAATGCACGGACCCGTTCCGATTCTGGAGAACCAAGATGATCAGCAAAAACACGATTTGCCTCTGGTACGACGGCACTGCGTTGGACGCTGCGACGTTCTACGCCGAAACGTTCCCGGACAGCGAGGTGGGAGCCATCCTTCGCGCGCCTGGCGACTATCCGGCGGGCAAGCAGGGCGATGTCCTGACGGTCGAGTTCACGGTGATGGGCATCCCTTGCCTCGGACTGAATGGGGGCTCGGCGATCAAGCACAACCAGGCTTTTTCGTTCCAGGTGGCGACCGACGACCAAGCCGAAACGGATCGCTTGTGGAACGCGATTGTCGGAAATGGCGGCCAGGAAAACGTATGCGGCTGGTGCCAGGACAAGTGGGGAGTGTCATGGCAGATCACACCACGCGTTCTGACCGCCGCGATAACCAATCCTGATCAAGCAGCGGCCAAGCGCGCGTTCGACGCCATGATGGAGATGGGAAAGATCGACATCGCTGGGATTGAAGCGGCTGTTAAGGGTTAACCAGCGCAGTTTGGGGCACAAGATTGACAACCCACTTCTCCAACAACACTATCTGCCCATGACCTACACACCTCGCACGTACATGATGTATTCCTCCATGACCGCTTCCGGCGGGCCATGAGGTCATGCGTGCTTGGAACCTGACGTATTAACCAAGGCCCCGCCAGAAATGGACGGGGCTTTTTAGTTCTCCGTCCGCCGATGGCTAACGGAGATTGAAATGTTAGAGATCAAACGCGCCCATCACGGCGATTGCCGGGCGGCATTCGACATTCGCCGTCAAGCGATACGGCATCAATGCATCGGCGCCTATACCCTGCAGCAAATGGATGTCTGGACGGCAGGGGCAGCCGAGGACGGATATTGCGACCTGATGGAAAAACACTTTTATCTGGGGTGTATTCAGGGCGAACCCGTGGCAACAGGCATGCTTGATCTGGAGAGGCGTGAAATCGGCGCGATCTTTGTCCTGCCTGGCTTTATGCAGCGGGGCATTGGCCAGCGCATTCTGGATTACCTTGAATGCCTGGCGCGGGATCTGGGTCTGGAGGACGTTAATCTGGACGCTACGTTGAACGCTGCTCACTTCTACCGGCGATGCGGTTTCGTCGGTGAGCAGACGGCTATTTACCATTCACCCTCTGGTCTGCAACTCGCTTGCATTCCGATGGTGAAGGGGCTTTTGCGTACTTGAGTGGCTACTGCGCTTTCCAGTGACCACCGCCCGACTCGCAATCAATTTTCGCCTGACTCAAATGCTCAGCACCGTAGTAATACGTAGTGACCTGAGCATTGTTCGGAATACTCAGCGATGTGCTGCTCTTGTCCTTGCTGGTGGAGTGAGGATTGGCCAGCGATTCTTGCGTCAACGTGGCGATGCAAGTGGCCTGAGAATGATCGGCGCACTGTTCGACTTTTTTCTTGGTGCTGGTCAGCATATCTTTGCTCTCGTTGCTGCATGACCAATCGATGGAGCTCACCGGCATGCCTTCGTACTCATAGCAGCTATGCGTTTCGACCACCGGCACGGAAGGGCTTTGGGAGCGAGTCAGCACATCACAGCCTTCAGCCATGACCAGGGTGGGGCTCAGGCTGGCAAGCAGAAACAGCAGTCTACTGTTCATCGGGATTTTCTCTCCAATGGCGCCTTGTTTGCTCAAAGATCAGCGCTGATAGGGTTTCGAAAACGCGATGAGGCGCGGGGTTCCATTGGTTTTTCAGATCCGCTGCGGGAGGGGCGCAAAAAGCGCAGGCCCGATGGTATGCTCGCCGCGCCACGTGCTGGCAATCCAGGGAACACTCTTTAAGGAAGGGGATGGCGGATGATCGATTTCAACAACAAAGGCTTTTTCAAACTCAAGCAAAACAACGAGTACGCGGAGCGAGTCACCGCGCTGCTGCTGGACGGCGAGCAGGTCATTGATGCCTATAAATCCATGCGCGACGGCGTGGTGTTTACCAATAAACGAATCATCGCGGTGAACGTCCAAGGCATCACCGGCAGCAAAAAAGACTTCACTTCGTTGCCTTACAAAAACATCGTGGCTTACTCCGTGGAAACCTCGGGCACCTTCGACCTGGATTCTGAGCTGGAAATCTACTTCTCGGCGCTGGGCAGAGTGAAGTTTGAATTCACTGGGAGGACGTCGATGGTCGAGATTTCCAAACTCATCTCACAGCATCTGTTGGGCTGAGTTTTTAGGCTTCGTGACAGTTTTTCAGAGGTAAGAATGGACGCATGGACACTGCATTGGCTGGAAGCCTCGGGGAGCCTTGGCGAACTTCGCTCCGATCTGATCGGCGAATTTGACGCTGCTTACAAGACGATCTCCCGTCTGATTACGCCTCCGCGACTTGATGTGTTGATCCAGCGGCTCCCTGGCGAGACCATTCCTGAAATGGGCCTCGTGGGGCGAGCTTATCGAAGCACCATGTTCGCGATGACCATCGACCCGGACAACCCTAATTTGTTGCCAAGCCTGCGCACGGGAACGCTGCATCGACAAATCGTCCATGAGGTTCATCATTGCTTGCGCATGGCGGGGCCTGGCTACGGCTGGACGTTAGGTGAAGCCTTGGTCAGCGAGGGACTTGCCGGACAGTTTGTCCGGCATTTGCTCGGCAACGACCCAGAGCCTTGGGAGTGTGCCGTTACCGACGCCGATCTGCTTCGCTCCCCGGTAGACCTGAAGACCCTTGAGTCCACGCACTACAATCACGCCGAGTGGTTTTTCGGTGTTGGTACGCACCCGAAATGGTTTGGTTATACGCTCGGTTATCAGATGGTTGGGCGCTGGCTTGCGTCAGTGGGCGAAATCGATGCTGCAACCTGGATCAACGTGCCTGCTCAAGATATTGTCGCCTCAGCGCTTGAGGACGGCATTGTGTTGCTCTAATCCAACGACCGCTAAGGCATTCAAGCCTGGGAGCTGCGAGATGACTCAAACACTGGAACGCGCCATTGCCATCGCCGCCACCGCGCACGAGGGCCAGGTCGACAAGGGCGGTAGTCCTTACATCCTGCATCCGCTGAAAGTCATGTTGCGGGTCACGACGCTGGAAGAACGCATCGTCGCGGTGCTGCATGACGTGGTCGAGGACTGCGGCATCAGCCTTGATGACCTGCGCAAGGAAGGCTTCAGCGAAGCCGTTCTGACAGCCATCGAATCGGTCACCAAAGTGCCGGGTGAGTCCTACGAAGTGTTCGTCGAACGCGCGGCGCAGAACCCGATTGGGCGGGTGGTGAAACTGGCGGACCTGGAAGAGAACAGCGACTTGTCGCGGATCGCGCAGCCGTCGTGGGAAGACCTGGAACGCATTGAAAAGTATCGGCGGGCGATTGGCGTGTTGCGTTCCTGACGAGCTGAACAAATAGATCAATTGCGCCCCGTACTGTGTAGCAGCGCAAGTAACCGAGATTACTGCGCAATGAACTCGCGAATCGCTCGAATGGTCTGCGTTGGCCTTTGCCCTCTCCCTGGCAGGAGAGGGCAGGTGCCAAGCTTAGGTGTGATGAATTTCCCGATCCTTGGTTTCCGGCAGGAAGAACGTGCCAAGAATGGCCGTCATCACAGCGATGACAATCGGGTACCACAGCCCGTAGTAGATATCACCCGTGGCCGCGACCATGGCGAACGCCACCGTGGGCAGAAAGCCGCCGAACCAGCCGTTGCCGATGTGGTAGGGCAGCGACATCGAGGTGTAGCGGATGCGCGCCGGGAACAGTTCCACCAGCCAGGCGGCGATCGGGCCGTAGACCATGGTCACGTAGATCACCAGGATGGTCAGGAGCAGCAGCACCATCGGGTAGTTGGTCTTGGCCGGGTCGGCTTTCTCGGGGTAGCCGGCGTCCTTGAGCGCGGTGCCGAGGGTGGCGGTGAAGGCGTCGTTCTTGACCTTGAAGTCGGCGCCCGGCATGCCGGTGCCCTCGAAGCTCGAAATCACCTTGTCGCCGATGCGCACCTGCGCGACGGCGCCAGGTTCGGCTTTCTCGTTCTTGTAGGGAATGGCCCGCTTTGCCAACACAGTCTTGGCGAGGTCGCAGGAGCTGGTGAATTTGGCCTTGCCCACCGGGTCGAACTGGAATGAACACTGGCCGGAATCGGCGACCACCGTGACCGGGTTCTTCTCCTGCGCGATGAACACGTCGGGGTTACCGTATTGGGTCAACGCATGGAAGATCGGGAAGTAGGTCACTGCCGCCAGGATGCAGCCGGCCATGATGATCCCCTTGCGCCCGATGCGGTCGGACAGGCTGCCGAATATGACGAAGAACGGCGTGCCGATCAGCAAAGAGCCGGCAATCAACAGGTTGGCAGTCTGCGGGTCGATCTTCAGTGTCTGCAGCAGGAAGAACAGCGCATAGAACTGCCCGGTGTACCAGACGACGGCCTGGCCGGCAGTGCCGCCGAGCAGGGCCATGATCACGATTTTGAGGTTGTCCCAGCGGGCGAAGGATTCGGTCAGCGGCGCCTTGGAGGACTTGCCTTCGGCTTTCATCTTCAAGAACACCGGCGACTCGCTGAGTTGCAGGCGGATGTACACCGAGACGATCAGCAGCAGGATCGACAGCAGGAACGGAATCCGCCAGCCCCAGGCCTCGAAAGCTTCGGTGCCGAGGATCGTGCGGCAGGCGAGGATCACCAGCAGCGAAAGGAACAGCCCAAGGGTCGCGGTGGTTTGAATCCACGAGGTGAAGTAGCCGCGTTTGCCTTTCGGTGCATGTTCCGCCACGTAGGTCGCCGCGCCGCCGTACTCACCGCCCAGGGCCAGGCCTTGCAGCAGGCGCAGGCTGATCAGGATGATCGGCGCCGCCACGCCGATGGTCGCGTAGCCGGGCAGAAAGCCCACCACGGCGGTGGAGATACCCATGATCACGATGGTGATGAGAAAGGTGTGTTTGCGTCCGATCATGTCACCCAGTCGGCCGAACACAATGGCGCCGAAGGGGCGTACCGCGAAGCCCGCGGCGAACGCGAGCAGCGCGAAGATGAAGGACGTTGTCTCATTGACGCCGGCGAAGAAGTGCTTGGCGATGATCGCGGCGAGAGACCCATAAAGGTAGAAGTCGTACCACTCGAACACGGTGCCCAGGGACGAGGCGAAAATGACCTTGCGCTCCTCCTTGGTGATCCCGTGGTGGGGCGCGCTGCTCGTGGAAGTGTTGTCGATTGCGGCCATGAGTCTTCTCCGTCGTTCTTGTTATAGGCCGGAGTACCTCGTTACTTTTTTGCCGCACCCAGGCCCTGGGGCTGATGTCGTCGGATTACGGATTGCGCGAAGCATGCACACAGGCTGACGGCCTCGCATCGCTGCAAGGTTTCCTGAAGCATAATAGGCTTCGCGCAGATATCCACTCGCCATCACGCTCAACCCCGGGCTGATTCCCCAATGTGAGCCGCAAACCCGAATTCATCCGCCGCAATCTCATCGCGCAACGTCAGTTGCGGAATCTCATACGCCCCCGAATTCTGCGGACGAAACGCGATGGGCTGCGTCGTCCAAAGGTCATCCAGGCGCTGCCCAAGTGCGTCACACGTCGCTGAAAAGCGTGCGTCGTCCATTCGGCCAGTGCGATAGATCATGAACGGTGGCAGCACGTCGAAACCGGGGTAAACAACACGCCGTGCTGGATCGGGAATAGCAGATCGTCGATCGGACCGTTGATGCCTCTCGGGCTGTAATGAGACTCCCAGCCGCCGGCGGTCACGACCAGCATCGCTCGCTTGCCTGCCAGCGTGCCTTCCCCGTAACGGTCGCCCCAGCGCGCATCGGAATGTTCCCCCACGCCATAGGCGAAACCATAGGCGTAGACCCGCTCCACCCAGCCTTTGAGGATCGCCGGCATCGAAAACCACCACAGGGGAAATTGCAGAATCACCGCGTCCGCCCACATCAGCTTCTCCTGTTCACGCGCGATGTCGTGTTGTTGCAGGCCTTCTGCGTACGCACGCTTGGAGTCCAACGACGGATCGAAGCGCGAGTCGGTGGGCCGGCCAAGGCTGTCATCGGCATCCAGCGAGGCTTTCCAGTTCATCGCGTACAAGTCTGAAACCTGGACCTGGTGGCCGGCAGCCTTCAGCCGTTCGACGGTGAAATCTTTGAGCGAGCCGTTCAAGGACTTGGGTTCAGGGTGGGCATAAACGAGCAAAACATTCATCACTGAGTCTCCGGTGTCTGGAGGCTGCAGGATCGGACGTTGACCGGTATATTGGAAATGAATAACCAATATGCCAGGTATTGTCATGAATAATCTGCGGCGGCTGGACATCAACCTGTTGCTGACCCTTGATGTCCTGCTTTCGGAACACAACGTGACCCGCGCGGCGCACCGTCTGAATCTGTCGCAACCGTCGGTGAGTGTGCATCTGGCGAAGTTGCGCGATATTTTTGGTGATCCGCTGTTGCTGCCGGGTCCACGGGGCATGCGGCCCACCGCCCGCGCCGATGAATTGCGCGAACCGCTGCGCCAGGCACTGGAAGCACTGGAGCGCGCGGTGTCGCCGGCCGACGCTTTCAACCCGGCCGAGGCGAAACAGACGTGGAAGGTCATGGCGTCCGATTACGGCGAGTCGACCATCCTGTTGCCCGCATTGGCCGGGCTGCGTTCGGCAGCACCGGGCACGCGCCTGGCGGTGTTTGACCTAGTCCCGCCACGACTGGCCAAACAAGCGGAGCAGGGCGCCATCGATCTGGCCTTTCATACCAGCGAGGACTCGCCACCCGGTATGCATCGCCGGGCACTGTTTACCGAGCGCTATGTGTTGGTGGGACGTGCCGACCATCCGCGCCTGCAAAAGCGCCCGACGCTGGCGCAATTCTGCGAGCTCGATCATGTGATCGTGTCGCCGGATGGCGGTGGTTTTCACGGCACCACCGACAGGGCGCTCGCCGAAGTCGGGCTGACGCGCCGGGTCGTGCTGTCGGTTCCGCACTTCCTGTTTATCCGCTCGGTGCTGGAGAGCACGGACCTGGTGGCGACGCTGCCCGCACGGCTGGTTCGTGACGCAAGCGGGCTGGCGGTGGTCGAGCCGCCGTTGGAGGTGCCGGGTTACGAGATGAGCATGCTCTGGCCGGAGCGCTGCCATCGCGATCCGGAGCATCAATGGCTGCGAGCATTTATTGTGGGCGCGGTGTGAAGACTCACGTCTTGATCACGTACCCATAGGCTCGAATGCGATCACCTTCCTGTTTCAAGTACACGCCCTGGAGTTCCGGCGTGAAGCCAGGAAGAGAGTTGATACCTTCCTCCAGCGCCAGGAAGTATTTAAGCACCGCACCGCCCCATATTTCCCCGGACACCACGCAGAGCACGCCGGGTGGATAGGGAAGCGCACCTTCGGCAGCGATGCGACCCTCGGCGTCTGCCAGCGCCACCAGTTCGACGTTGCCACGGATGAATTCGAACTGTGCGGCCTGCGGGTTCATCGCCTTTTTCGGGAAGTGTTCCTTGCGGAACATTGCCTTCTGCAATTGCTGGACGTTGTGGGTGCGGTAGAGGTCGTGCATCTCCTGGCAGAGTTGGCGAATGGTGTAGTTGCGATAGCGCTCCTGATGCTGCGCATAGATGGCCGGCAACACCCGGCTCATCGGCGCGTCATCACTGATGAAGCGTTCAAAGCGCGCGATCTGTGCGGCGAGATGAGCCATCTTCGCCCAGTCTTCGGCAGGGGTGAGCAGGAACAGAATCGAGTTCAGGTCGCACTTTTCCGGAACGATGCCATTCTCGCGCAGGAAGTTGGCGAGGATGCCGGCATGGATGCCGAAGTCGGTGTAGCTGCCATCGATCGGGTCGATGCCGGGTGTTGTGAACAGCAACTTGCAGGGGTCGATGAAGTATTGCTTGTCGGCGTAACCGTTGAAGGCATGCCAGCGATCCTTCGGATGGAATTCGAAAAACCGGATGTCGTTGGCGATGTCTTCGGTCGGATGGTCCTGCCAGGGACGACCGTCAATGGTGTCCGGCACAAAGGGGCGAACCAGGGTGCACGCTTCCAGAATCAACTTGCGCGCGTCGATGCCGAACTTCACACAGTCTTCCCACAGGCGCAGGCCACTGCGGCCGGAATGGATGCGCGCGTTCACATCCAGTGAGGCGAACAGCGGGTAAAACGGGCTGGTAGACGCTTGGGCCATGAAGGCGTTGTTCAGCTGCGCATGGTTGCAATAACGGGCCTGGCCCTTGATATGGCGATCTTTCTTGTGGATCTGCGACGCCTGGGAAAACCCCGCCTGCTGTTTGTGCACCGATTGAGTGACAAAGATCCCGGGGTCGTTCTCGTGCAGATCCAGCAGCAACGGCGAGCAATCCTTCATCATCGGGATGAACTGTTCGTAGCCCACCCACGCCGAGTCAAACAGGATGTAGTCGCACAGTTTGCCGATGCGATCGACGACTTGCCTGGCGTTGTAGATGGTGCCGTCATAGGTCCCCAGCTGAATGATCGCCAGACGAAACGGCCGTGGCAGTTGGGCCTTGTCCGGTGCGACTTCGCTGATGAGTTCGCGCAGGTAATCTTCTTCGAAACAATGGGCGTCAATCCCGCCGATAAAACCATAAGGGTTGCGCGCGGTTTCCAGGTAAACCGGGGTAGCCCCCGCCTGGATCAACGCACCCTGGTGATTGGATTTATGGTTGTTGCGGTCGAACAGCACCAGGTCGCCAGGCGTGAGCAACGCGTTGGTGACCACTTTGTTGGAGGCCGATGTGCCATTGAGTACGAAGTAGGTCTTGTCGGCGTTGAACACCTGCGCCGCGTGCTTTTGCGCCAGAAGTGCCGGGCCCTCGTGGATCAGCAAATCGCCGAGTTTGACGTCGGCGTTGCACATGTCGGCGCGAAACAGGGTCTCGCCGAAGAAGTCGAAGAACTGTCGGCCAGCCGGGTGTTTGCGGAAAAACTGGCCGCCCTGGTGACCCGGGCAGGCGAACGTAGCGTTGGCCGATTCGGTGTAGTGCTTGAGCGCGTCGAAAAACGGCGGCAGGAGACTTTCTTCATAGGCTTTTGCCGCGGTCTCCAATTGGTTGCCATGGTATTCGGCGTTGTTGCGCGAGGGGTCAAAAATGCCATTTACCAGAAGCAGAACATCTTGCAGGTGCTTGTAGACGTCCCGGGCGCGGTTGCCGGAACCGGGGGAGGCGACGAGAAAAATGGGGATATCGAAACCGGTACGTTGCAGGACGTCCAGGGCGCCCGCCATCACATCCTCCACAGAGAACACCGCAACCGCGACATCGGTGTAGTCGGTTTGATTGAGCGGAATCACTTCTCGGGAGGTCTGGAAACAATCGAACGCGGAATCACTGGCGGCTATTTTCAGGGCTTTCATGCGAGGAATCTCCTAGCGGACAGTCACTTGTCGGCTTTTTTCAAGAGATCAATTTAGCGAAGGAGCCTTAAAGGTTCCCTGATCCAAATCATGTCGACACTGGTTATAGACCATGTTTGGCAAGGCTTATGGCTTTTCTACCGGCGTTCCCCAAGCACCGCGGCGCTCGACCCCCTCTGATTCGCTAACCCCTTGGTTTCTGCTGATCAGGCGTGGCCCAACGCAATCGCGAACGAGACCACGATCATGCAGGCAAAGGCGAAATTCAGGTTCATGAAGTTTTCATCCAAAACATTTGTGATGGCGCCATCTTGAACAAGTCACAAACAAATAAAAAATTCGGCTTGATGATTTGAATCATCGAAAGAATTGATGTCTGGGTGGTTTGTGTTTATCCCGCGCTTTGGCTAGTCTCGCACAAACACGCAATTACGCGCAAAAACGGGCAAAAACATGCACGACTCACACTCAGCCGCCGAGCTCCCTTATCTGCGTCGGCAAAAAATCCTATTGATTCTCGAACGTGACGGCAAGGTCATGGCCAGTGAGCTGAGCCAGCATTTCGCGGTGTCCGAAGACACCATTCGCCGTGATCTGGCGGAGCTGGCCACCGCCGGGCTGGTGCAGCGGGTGCACGGCGGAGCGCTGCCGCGGCCAAAGGACACCTGCAAGGATTATTTCACCCGCGTCAGTGAAACCGATGAGGTGAAAACACACCTGGCGCAACTCGCCGCACGCCAGGTACACAACGGCCAGATTGTGATTTTCGATTCGGGGAGCACGACGCTGCAGATCGCCCGATCGCTACCTTCGGACATTGCCATTACGGCCGTCACCGCCTCGCCGATGATCGCGATCACCTTGGCTGAATACAAAGGCATTACGGTGATTCTGGCCGGCGGACAGCTCAGTCCCGCGACCATGTCGGCCAGTGGACATGAAACCCTGCGGTTGATCGAGGGCATCAAGGCTGATTTGCTGTTCACAGGGGGCTGCGCGATTCACCCGGAAGTCGGCATCAGCTCCCTGCATTTCGACGAGGTGCCGGTCAAACAGGCGATGCTCGCCAGCGCCTCCCATGTCGTTGCCGTCACCACCGCCGACAAACTGGGGGCGGTAGAGCCGTTTGTTGTCGCGCCGTGTCAGCGCATTCATACCTTGATCACCGAGCGTCATGTGGCGTCGGGCAATGTCGAGGACTATCAAAAACTCGGGATCGAGGTGGTGCAGGTGGAGGCGTGAAGCGCCATGCAATGAGCCTGCTGTGGGCGGAAGTAAGGAGCGTACTGACTCAAACGCCGAACTCACCCCAACACATAGTCGACGGGTTCCAGAACCGGGGGAAGCTGCGTTGCACCCAGCGCCGCCAGGACATCACGTTCGATGTTGCGCACCATTGCATCGGTAGGCAGGTCGTTTTCATCGCGGCCGAACGGGTCCTCCAGCTCATCGCCAATCGCATCCAGACCGAAAAAGGTATAGCTGACGATGGCGGTGAAAACCGGTGTCAGCCAGCCCAGTGGTTCGGCCATCGCGAAGGGCAGCAAAATGCAGAAGAGGTAGATGGTTCTGTGTAGCAACAGGGTGTAGGGGAAGGGCAGTGGCGTGTGTTTGATTCGTTCACAGACCGCCTGGGACCGGGTCAGGCTTGTCAGGTGGTTGGCCATTAGCGTGTAGCGCCACTCACTGATTACCCCTGACTCGCCAAGTGCTGAACACTGTTGGCCGACCTGGATCAGAATGCGCCCACTGATGTCAGGTGCGTTGCCCTTCGGCATCGGCTCAAGCCAGTCGCAACCCGCGTCCAGTTCATTTTCCGCGCGCAACTTGGCGTTCAGCGCATGGGCGAAACCGCAGAGGTTGCGCAGGATCTTCTGCCGCTCTTTCGCGTCCTTGATGACCTGGGTTTCACGAATCATCGAACGGATCGCGACCATCATTTCGCCCCAGGCTTTACGCGCTTCGTACCAGCGGTCATAGCAGGCGTTGTTGCGAAAGCTCATGAAAATAGAAAGGGACAAGCCCAGCAACGTGAAGGGCGTCGCGTTGACCTTTGCAAAGTAGCTGGGGTGCATTGTTTCGACGAGCACGATGGCGGAGGCCAGCAGCGTCACCATCAGGCTACGTAACGCAATTCGCTTGGCAATCGAGCCCTTGAGCGCAATCAGGATGTTGATCAGGTTGGGTTTGGGTCTGACGATCATGGTGTTCTGCCTGCGCAGGAGTCCATTGTTAATGGCTATTGCGCTGTTTACGGAGTTGGTTAGCGCAGGCTAAAAGCAACTTGGCGGGACGTCCAATCACTATGGATGACCAAGTGATCGACAGAATCTATGACGGGTTTTTACTGTCCGGAGCCCAACAGTGAGTTCCGGATTTGTGCCTGCAAAAAAAACGGGCGTTACTGCGCCCCGAACATCGCCGTCCAGTAAATCCCCGGATCACTCTTCGGATCAACCGCATAGGCCGCGCCCAACTCCCGGTAATTTGGGTTCATCAGGTTCGCGCAGTGACCGGCGCTGGACACCCAGCCATCGACCACCTTGCGCACGGTGTCTTGGCCGGCAGCGATGGTCTCGCCGACCTGCCCGCCGCTGTAGCCCGCCAGCTCAGCCCGATCACCCGGCATGCGGCCATCGCGGTCCTTGTGATCGAAGTAATTGTTGTTGGCCATCGACCGGGCGTGCTCCTCGGCCGCCGTCGCCAGTGCGGCGTTCCAGGTCAGTGGCGTGGCGGCGGCAAAGGATTGCGTGCCGCACTGGCGCGGCTGACTGCGTGCGATGTTGAGTTCGGCCAACAGCTTCTGACCTTCCGACTGCCAGTCACCCAGGCGACCGCTCAACAGTGGACGCGCCAGCACGATGCGCCACTCGCGGTCCTGGTGGCTGACGCCGACATCGACGAATTGCGGGTCCAGCACGATCTGGCAAAAGCTTTCCTGAATGGCTTTCATCGCCGACGGCGCATCGCGCGGCCCGGACAGGCTGATCGCCTGCACATTCTTCATCGGATAACCCGCGCTCGCCATTGCCTGCTGCAGATTGCCGACGCTGTTGGCGTTCAGCGCCAGACGTGGATCACCGGCCAGCGGTGGCAGTTCCTGCGATACCTGACCCGCGCAGCGCTGCACCTGGCTGCGGTAGAGGTTGATCGAATCAATCAGTTGTTTCTCGTCGGCCGCCAACGCATTCATGGCGAACAACATCCCCAGTGACAACGTGGCAAGACGCATAGCAGATGATTTGAAGCGCATGGAAATCCCCTTGAGCTGACTGCGCCCATCATGCGCGATTTCACCCCCGCGAGCGCAATGACTTTTCATGCCCGAAGACAGTTTTTTTGTCCGTCTGTTGGAATGAATTTTGGCAACTACAATCAAGCAAAGTCGCCAGTGTGGCGTGCTTCCAGTTCCGTCAGAAAGGTCGATCATGCGAGTTATCTGGATAGCCACCTGCTTCGCAATAACCCTTCTTGCCGGCCACGCCATTGCGTCTGAACAGGAGCAAAAAAAGCAAGTGGCTGAGGACAAGGCCGAGGTCCTTGAGCAGAAAGCTGCGGAGAAGGGCACCGATGTACCTGTGCCCAAGTCCGAAACCATCACCACATCCGAGGCTCAGGCGGTCGATCCGGCCGGTCAGTCGCCTATGGACGATGCAATCACCTGCCTGGCTCGCTCCATCTATTGGGAATCCAAAGGCAAATCGCCCGCCGACATGGAAGCCGTCGCCAGCGTCGTCATGAACCGCCTGGGCCATGAGGGCTTTCCGGACACGGTATGCGCCGTGGTCAAGCAGGGCTCTGAAACCAAAAATTGTCAGTTCTCGTGGTGGTGTGATGGACGCTCGGATCAGGTCCAGGAAGAAACCCAATACGCGATTGCCAAGGAAATCGCGCGCAAGGCGCTCAACAAGCAACTGAACGACCGAACCCACGGCGCGATGTATTTCCACGACAGGAAAGTGAAACCCGCTTGGGCCAGGAAATACATCAAGACCACCGAGACCTCGATGTTTCTTTTTTATAAACCTCGTGGTGGGACGGCGAAGTAGGGCTGTTCGCACGAGCGAGGTCTACGCCATCCTCAAAGCGCATTTGGTCAGCGAAATCAGGTGTCCACTTCCGCGGGTGGTAGTGGCGGCAGTCGATCCGTCACAAACTGAGACTCAGATCACTGGCATCAACGACCGCATCATCCAGGCGGCGAACGGATTGTCCATGCAATGCAGCGCGGAACTGCATCTGCTGCATGCCTACGATCGCAAGGGACTGGGCAAATGGGTGGGCAGTACGACGGAGCATGTTCTGTATCAAGTGCCCTGCAATATTTTCGCCGTTACGGGGTCTGCGGATCAGTGAATGTATTGGCTATTAAATGAAGGAGTGTTGCAGATGAAGCATTTCTCGTTACTGCTCAAGCATCAAGCTACGCCAAATGATCATCGGCTTTTCTACAGGCGCGACTTCCGGTTGCAACTGCTCCTGTGTGTGCCTGTTGTGCGGTGGCTGCTCCTCTGGTTCAGGCGCTGGAGTCTGATACTTGGCGGTATGCACGTTATCTACTGACATTTTTTGTAGTGCGCTTATTTGATTGTTATGGTGACTTTGCCTTTTGATCTGCCCTGCTCGACGTACCGCAACGCCTCGGCAGTCGATTCAAAAGGGAAGGAACGATCGATGACCGGTTTGATGATGCCTGCCTCGATAAGCGAGGTGATTTTTTGCAGTTGCATCCCGTCGGCACGCATAAACAAAAATGCATAGCTCACCCCGTGCTTGCGGGCTTTTCTGCGAATACCGCTGCTCAGCAGGCGCATGACTTGCCCCAGCACCCAGGACAAGCCTTGCTCTTGGGCAAACTGCGCGGTCGGCGGCCCCGAAAGGGAAATGAGCTGTCCGCCAGGCTTGAGAACCTTGACCGATTTCTCCAGTACATCGGCACCGAGGCTGTTCAACACCACGTCGAAATCGCGCAACTCGTTTGCAAAATCCTGCTGTTTGTAATCGATGACCACATCCGCCCCGAGTGCTTTCACCCATTCGACATTCGCCGTGCTGGTGGTGGTCGCAACGAAGGCGCCAAGGTGTTTGGCGAGCTGGATGGCAAGCGTGCCGACACCGCCGGATCCGGCATGAATCAACACCTTCTGGCCTTTTTTCACCTGGGCGGTCTCAACCAGCGCCTGCCAGGCCGTCAAGACGGCCAAGGGGATGGAAGCCGCTTCGGCCATGTCGAGATTCGAGGGTTTCAGCGCGAGCGCGTTTTCGTTCACGGCGATCAGTTCAGCAAACGTCCCGATCCGTGCCTCGGGAGGACGTGCATAGACTTCGTCTCCTGGCTTGAATCGCTTCACCGCCGAACCCGTGCGAACGACCACTCCGGCCAGGTCATTGCCCAATACCAATGGAAATGTATAGGGCAGGATCAGTTTGAATTCCCCGGTTCTGATCTTCGAGTCCAACGGGTTCACGCTCGTTGCATGCACCTGGATCAGAACGTCATGCACACCGACCGCAGGGTCGGGCACTTCGCCAATCATTCCGTTCTGCTTGCCGTAGCGGTCGATAAAAAATGCCTTCATGTTGCAGCTGCTCTTGTCGGTGGAATGAGAATGGGGCGCGGCCCCGACAACGTTGATGCGATTAGACGTGCAGGCTGTCAGGCGTCGAGGAACGCCAAAGCCTTGGCCACGAAATCAGTATGGTGCTGGAAAATGCTGCCGTGCCCGGCGTCCGGGTAAATGATCAGTTGCGCGTTGGGGATTCGCTTTGCCAGCTCAATCGAGTTAACAGTGGGCACCATGATGTCGTTGTCCCCGTTGGCTATCAGCGTCGGCATCCGCAGGCGACCGAGTTCTTGCGGCGCCTGCTTGCCCCACGCAGTAATGGCTTTCAATTGCCGTAAAAACGCGCGGGGTGTCGGGCCTTTGTCCCGGTCTTGCCGGCGCTCTTTCAATCGTTGCAAATACTCGGACGCGGCGCGTTGTCCGTTGGCCGTGGTGGTAAAGAACAGGTAGAACTTGGGGTCTCGCAGCGTCAGCAAACCTTTGATCATTAATGGCCAGGTCACCGAACCGACGCTGTCGATGCCTGTGCCACCGGCCGGTCCGGTTCCGGTGAGGATCAGCCTGCGCACGCGTTCGGGAGCTTTCAGGGCGATGTCTTGAGCGACGAAGCCGCCGAGTGAAAAGCCGAGCAGGTCCACCTTGTCAAAACCCAGCGCACGAATCAGGCCGATGGCATCGTCAGCCATCTCTCCAACGGTCAATGGCGCGGCGCCGCCCGAGCCACCGATACCGCGGTAATCAGTAGTGATGACACGCCGGTTTCTTGCCAGACCGTCGATGATCCTGGGGTCAAAGTTATCCAACACTGCCCCCCAATGGTTGAACATGACCAGCGGGACCTCCGTCCTGGGCCCCAGGTCACGATAAGCGAAGGGTATCCCATCAATCAGAACCGACTGGTTCGCCGCGTTGATAAATGACGACTGCGAACCCGGGTGAATGCTTATAGCCATATGGGTCATGTTTACTCCGTCCGATTGCGGGGCGAGGCCGACCTGCTCGACATGGGTCAGACTTGAGTCAAATAACGTTCCGCCACGGCGGACTGCCTGATCTGCGACAAAAGACCCTGACGCGCAGTTTGCAGGGCATCCCAGCGCTCGCCTTCATGCAGCGGAGGAATGGTCACCGGTTCGCGACGGTCGAAGCCAACCAGTGCGGCATCGACCAGATCCCCCACCTCCATGATTTCGCTCAAGGTGTTGATATCGATACCGGCGCGATCCCAAATCTCCGTGCGGGTGGCGGCGGGCAGTACGGCTTGCACATAAACACCCTGAGGCGAAAGTTCCAGGCTCAGGCCTTGGGAAAGGAACAGCACAAACGCCTTGGTCGCCCCATAGACCGACATGCCGAACTCAGGCGCCAGACCCACCACCGAACCGATGTTGATGATCGCGCCTTCACCTGCTTTGGCCAGGCGTGGCGCGATGGCGCTGGCGAGCCGCACCAGCGCGGTGGTGTTGAGGGCCACCAGGTGCGCAACGCTGTCGGTGCTTTGCTCGATGAAGTTGCCGGACTGTGCGGCGCCGGCATTGTTGACGAGGATGCCGATGCGCGCGTCATCCCGCAGGCGCGTTTCAACGGTGTGCAGGTCGCTGAGTTGAGTCAGGTCGGCCTGAAGCACTTCAACGGCGACGTTGTGTTCGCCACGCAACTTTGCGGCGAGCGTTTCCAGGCGCGAGTGGTCGCGGGCGACCAACACCAGATCATGCCCGCGTTGGGCGAAACGCTCGGCGTAAACCGCGCCGATGCCGGTGGAAGCGCCAGTGATGAGAACGGTAGGGTGAGTAGTCATGATGTCAGCTCTTTATCAGGAACATGGAGTGGGATTGATGCACGAGTAAAACCAGGCTCGATCAGTCAGTGCCTAGTTCGCGGCAGCGCTTGATTCGGCAAGCGTCGGGTAGTCGATGTATCCCGCCGCACCGCCGCCGTAGAGCGTGGAGGGGTCGAAGGCAGACAGTGGCGCACCGGTCTTGAGCCGCTCCACCAGATCAGGGTTGCCGATAAAAGGGCGGCCAAAGGCGATCAGGTTGGCCTTGTCATCTGCAAGGCGTGCCGTGGCCAGGTCCAGGTCATAGCCGTTGTTGGCGATGTAAGTGTTCTTGAAGCGCTGGCGCAAGGCGTCGAAATCAAAGGGCGCCACGTCGCGTGGCCCACCGGTCGCGCCTTCGACGACGTGCAGATAAACGATGTCCAGAGCATTGAGTTGGTCGACGATGTAATCGAACTGAGCCTGTGGATCACTGCTCGATACACCATTGGCCGGCGAGACAGGCGAAAGGCGAATGCCGGTGCGATCAGCACCAATCTCGGCGGCCACCGCGGCCGTCACTTCCATCAGCAGGCGCGCACGGTTTGCGATCGAGCCGCCGTAGGCATCAGTACGCAGGTTGGCGCCGTCCTTGATGAACTGATCCAGCAAATAGCCGTTTGCACCGTGGATTTCCACGCCGTCGAAGCCTGCCGCAATGGCGTTTGCCGCCGCTTGGCGGAAATCGTTGACGATGCCTGGCAGTTCGTCAGTCTCCAGCGCTCGCGGCTCGGAAACGTCTTCGAAGCGATTGTTAACGAACACCTTGGTCGCAGGACGAAGCGCGGAAGGGGCTACCGGTGCCGCGCCTTGCTGTTGCAGATCCACGTGGGAAACACGCCCCACATGCCACAGTTGCAGGAAAATTCTCCCGCCCTTGGCGTGCACGGCATCGGTCACCTTGCGCCATCCCTCTATCTGAGCCGGTGTGTAAATGCCTGGCGTGTCCTGATAGCCCTGTCCCTGCTGCGAGATCTGCGAGGCTTCGGAAATCAGCAAGCCCGCGCTGGCTCGCTGGCTGTAATAGGCAGCAGCAAACTCACTCGGCACAAAGCCTTTGCCTGCGCGATTGCGCGTCAGTGGGGCGAGAACCACGCGGTTCGACAGCGTAAGGGCGCCAAGCGTGTAAGGGGTAAACAGATTCAGGTCGCTCATGGGTGTTTGTTCCGTGCCCGTTGGTAAATGGTCATATCGCTTGCGATTAGGATGATGATCGAAATCTAAACTGTCAACGGTTTTGATTATGGTCAGCATCTATGTATCATCAGCCGATGAATTTCCAGCGGTAGCGAGGTATCGAACATGCGAGTGTCCAAGGCCCAGGCCCAGGCAAATCGGGAGCACATCGTCGAAACGGCCTCAGTCGTGTTTCGCGAGCGCGGTTTTGACGGTGTCGGCGTGGCCGACCTGATGGCCGCCGCCGGTTTCACCCATGGCGGTTTCTACAAACATTTCGGTTCGAAGGCTGACCTGATGGCCGAAGCCTCAGCCAACAGTCTTGCGCAGTCACTGGCCAACGCCGAAGCGTTGAGCGTGAAGGATTTCATCGATGTGTATGTGTCCAGGGATCATCGCGACGGGCGCGCCACGGGGTGCACCATGGCGGCGTTGTGCGGTGACGCGGCGCGTCAATCAGGCGATTTGAAGTCGGCATTCGCTGAAGGCATCGAGCGCACGTTGCAAACGCTCGGCGAAAAATACCCGACCGGGCCGGATGCGGCGCCGGGTGAGGCGAGGGTGAAAATGATTGACCTGCTTGCGCGCGCGGTCGGCGCGATCATGTTATCGCGCGCCTGTCCTGACGACTCGGCGCTGGCCGATGAAATTCTGGCGGTGTGTCACGCGCAAATGACCGCATCATTATCTATTCAATCGTAGAGGGGATAGATGGATGTCGCACAACGCGTGCTGAACGATTTAGCCAATCTGTTGCATCGACCGGTTGAATCCACAGCCGATTGCTGCCCATTGCGAAATCGTGCCGCCACCTTCGACACCCGCCTGCGATAGCAGCGTATCCCACTGTATGCGCACGCAATGGTTTTGAAAGGCTTCGAGGGCATCTGCCGCCCGCGCGGTTGAGTTCACTGACAGCTAGCCACTTGGTAGCCGATCGACGAGGAAATCCACTAAAGACTTCACCCTTCGGATCGGCGTGCCAATGGTAGTGACCTAAAGAAGCGACTAAATGTTGTGTTGGATCTCCAGCATCCTGAACGTCACTTTTCCGCCCTCGGTGGGATAGCCGGTGTTGTCCTGCACATACGCACCCGCTTTGAAATACAGTGGTTTGGTCTTCCAGCTCGGGTCGATGGTGGTTCTCCAGTTGTTTCCTGCTGCGCTAATGCCCAGCGCGCCCTTCGGGCTGAGGTGGATCTGGTAGGAAAAGTTGCAGTCGAGCGGCACACCCGTCGCAATGGTAATGACCTGGCCCTCTTCATCGTCGGGGCGCATGCGCACCTTGACGACAATGTTTCCCGTCGAAGTCGACGTTTTGTATTGGTATTCCAGCTTCACCATGGGGCTGCTGCTGTCCTTGTTGTGAATCTGACCAATCACGATCTTGCCGGTGCTGGGCACCTGATTGACGGTCAGACTCGCCCGCAGAATGTTATCCGCCGCTGAATACTGCCAGTTGCGCAGCGTTCCATCGCTATAGGTTTCCCGCAACTCGCTGCGCGGGTAAATAGCGTTGGCCGTCCTGGAACCGGTCACAGGTGCCCAGAAGGAAAGGGTAGCGGCTTCAGAACTGAAATACTGGTCCTTGAAGCCTTGCGCCAGTCGAGGCGTTTCTATGGTAGCCGGTGGGCTGCCTTCAGGGATGCTTAAATTCCAGGTGGCGAGGTCGATCATGTCAATAATCCTGTACGCGGGGAATGTTGCGGCCACAGTTGCGCTTGAACCGACGCTATTGAGCTGTGTCAATTGGGTCTGCTGATTAGGAAACCCGTATGGCGGTAGATTGACGTCAAATGTTCGCCGAGGTGGTTATTGCAGGCTTTGTGCCTACGGGGGCACCGTTAGTCGGCTATTTTGGGAGTTGATGGAACTAATCCGGGTTCCTGAAATGCACTCAGCGCGAGGCAGGTCACTCAGACCAGCCGAGCGCCACCGTCGATGTTTAGCGTGGCGCCGTTCATAAAGGTGTTGGTCATCAGGAAAACGGTAGCGGCGCCTGCTTCAGCGGCGGTACCGATGCGATGCCCATATACGCTCTTCGAACGCCCGACGCAGGTAGTTGATTTCAGCGTCCAGCACCTTGCCCGCCACAAATGTGCCGGCGAGCAGAACCAGATGATCCACGTGAGGGATGTCCGCCAAGGCGGAGTAGACGGCATCGCCGTTGGTGACATCAGCGGCGCGATCTTTACGAACGGGCGCTACGAATTCTGCGCGAGGTAGAGGACATCGAGCAGGCAGCAGTGGCCTCGCGCGCTGAGCCCTCCGGCACCTTGAAAGTGACCGTGCCGCCGCCTATCGGGCTGAACGAATGTGAAGGCGTTTGTGAGTTTCCTGAACGAGCTGTTTCCCAGCCCTACCGCGTGGGACGAGATCGTAGCGAAGGCGTAGCGCCAGGTTTCTTTCTGAACCAAAGCTGGACGTCCGCTATTTCGGCCGATTGCTGCCTGTTGCGATGGGCAAAGCCGGGTATCGGTGCCGACGCTTTCACATAGATTGGAGGCTGGTTTTGATGGTCGTGACCACACGGTTACGGCCTTCGTGTTTAGCGTGATACAGGCGTTGATCGGCTGTACGCAGAATGGCCTCGATGGTGTCGCCGTCGCGGCCGGATTGCGATACGCCGATGCTCACTGTGACCACGGTTAACCGCTGCAGGCCATGAAAAGAATTATTTGCAACGGTGTTTCGCAGACGCTCAGCGATGACGTGCGCGCCTTCAAGTGAAGTCTGAGGTAGCAGAATCATGAATTCTTCCCCGCCCACTCGGGCTACGCCGTCATACGGCCGGATCGAATCGAGGCATTTCTCCACGAAATCTTTCAGGATGTCGTCGCCAACCTGATGCCCGAAGCGATCGTTGATGGACTTGAAATTATCCAGATCGAGTGCCAATACGGAGAACGGCTCACCGCCGCGCTTGGTCCGGCCCATTTCGACTTCGACCCGCTCCATGAACCGACGCCGATTATCAGCACCCGTCAGTGGATCGGTGGCCGCAAGGTGCCCGAGTTCTTGATTGGTGCGCTGGAGTTCCTGCAGGGCGCTCTCGGTATACGCCATCGCTTCGGCAAGACGCACCATCAGTTCTTCTTGGCTGTAAATCTTCGAGAACGACCGCGTGGTGAGGAACGCTTGCACGACCCCATAGCTCAACATGAAGAATCCACCGGCGAAGATCGCATGAGCGAGCCACCACATGTGGTTCCACGGACGTGCAAGGATGAAGGCAAGCGATGACAGCGCGAACGCGGTGACCGAGACGACAAAAATCATCATCAGCGGCGAACGGATACGGCGCAGCAGGAGTATTGCCACGGTCAATGTGGAAAGAACGAGGGCACCACCTTCCATCGAGAGGCGCACCGCGAGATTGCCGGCGATCGGCGAATTCGCGACGTACGCCACTGCCACGTCAACCAGCAGGAACAGTCCTATCCAGGTCAACCACGGGCGGGCCTTCATTCGTTGGTCCGCGGCATCAGGTGGGCGGTGGTACGACAGCATTCCGACTAACAGCAGAATCGACATGACCAGTCGAGAGGCTGGTCCATACAGCAGGAAGAGCCAGATATTGTGGTGTGCAAGCCCGGTGAATGCGCCATGCAGCGCGTAGATCAGTACAAAACCGAGAAAACCAAGCGTCATCCATCGCAGCAGCGGATCTCCCGATGACTGATAGCAGCGCCACGTGACGTAAGTCACAAACAGGCCCGCCAAGGTGGCTGCCGTGATCGCAATGATATGGAACAGGTGGTTTTCGAAAATAAGGGTGGGGTCTTGAAAGACGTATAAGTAGCCAATCAGATAGGCCGGAACAAACGCGAATCCTGCGAGTAGCAAGTAGGCATAAACCTTGACCATGAGGCGGACGGCTTCAGGTGGCTCGCCGGTGGCGATGAGATTGCTCATGGTTCCCTCCAAGTTGAAATCTATTTAGCCAACACCGGTCCGGTGTTGGCTCCAAAGCCGCCTACTTGCCAACGGTCCCACGCATCATTACGCAGATAGGGGATGGACCGACCTATGGCATTTCAATATTAGACTCCTTGCCGATTTCTGCTGCACAAGCAGGTAAAAATGTTCACGCGAACGCAAGGGGCGCGCTAATTGATCTGCACAATAACCGGGCCTTCCGTGACGACCGGCGGGTTCGTGTGGATGTGCGAGGCGTTTTTCTGAATCCAGTCGCGAGCGACTTTCATGCTCTCATCGGTACCGGCCTTGTCCGTGCAAACAGTCACCGACATACCACCATCACCGAGCGGTAGCAGTGTGTAGCTTGCCAGGCCAGCCACTTTACGGAGGGCAGCTTCGACGTCGTCCTTTTGCTTTTCTAAAACATCGAAAAGCTGCTTTGCACCAGGACCTGAGTAGGTTCTTATGACCGCATACATAGTCGTCTCCTTTGTGATTTAGCGTCTTGATACCCATCCAGATCCGCTGATGGCCGCTGATTTGTTCAGCTTAGTCAAACGCCGGTGACAAGCGAAATGCTACGACCACCGGCAGCTCCTGGCCGATAGCTGCATAGCAAAGTCGATAGGTCAGATATTGACCCATGCAGAGGGTGGGCAACCCCGCACTTAGTGCCGTCAACGCCACTACAGATCCCGAGCCCAGGTCTGGCTGACGAGGTCTTTTCCGAAACTGCGTACCTGTTCCTCTTCGACCAATTGAAAACCTGCCTTTTGATAGAGCTTTCGGGCATCGGAAAGCACGCTGGTTGTCCAGAGCATCATGCTCCTGTAACCAGCGCCCCGTGCAAATCGCAGACTTTCTTCAAGCAACCGATTGCCGATTCCAATGCCTCGGGCACTTGCATCCACGTAGAGCATTCGCAGTTTGGCGGTCGTCTCGTCATGTCTGACGACAAAGACCGAACCGATGACCTTGCCATCTTTTTCCGCGATCCAGCATCGCTCGCAGGACTGATCGAATTCACGAAGGTATTTGGCGACTATTTCTGCCACCAGCGCTTCGAATTCTGAATTCCATCCGTATTCGCGGGCATATAGTTGAGCTTGCTGCTGAACGACAATCCCCATATCACCCGCTTCAGGATCGCGCAGGAGGTAGGAGGGATCTCTGTCGCCTAATAGCGCCTGTATCCGTTTCATGGCTTGGGTCAATTGCTCTTGCTGTGGCTCAGGCAAGCCTTGCAGCATCAACACGACTTCCTCGCGAGCGGCTTGCTCCAGCGAGGCCAGCACGGTGCGACCAGGATCGGTGAGCTGGATTTGAGATGCTCGGGCATCGCTTGCCGAGCGAGTCCTGCCAATCAAGCCTTTTTTCTCGAATCCACCGATGACTCGGCTGACGTAGCCGGCGTCCAGGCCGAGCATCTGACAGAGGTCCGAACTCTTCAGGCCAGCACTGGCGCCTAATTCATAAAGAATGCGAGCCTCGGTCAACGAAAATTCGGCCTTAAGCAGGTGCTCTTGCAGCGCGCCGATCTGGTGGGTGTAGAACCGGTTAAAGCGGCGTACCGTTTCGGCGCGCTCAGTAATGGTTGCGGACATGGAAATCCCCATATAGTTGCTTTTGGCAATTATATGGTTGACTTAGGCAAGTATGTCAATCCTGCGATGGTCAGTTGCAACGACCGCTTCTGACCCAGGCTGTGTAAAAACGCAGGTCCTGTTTTGAAGTCCGCATCTCTACGTGAAATCTCACAGTGATTGGCAGATCAGAGGTGCTGAAATTTGCGTAGGAGCTCGGTTTTCGTTCTGATTCGGACCTTCAAACCCGCTCTAAAACGTTTTTACACAGCCTGGACCCATTGCAGCCATTGAGTCCCTCACCCATGACTGCCGAAGGCTGCTACGGGTCTTGGCTAGCCGAGCACTCCTTGGGCTCAATGGGAATGGCGAGGAGGCCCGTTTTCCGGGATGACGCGCCAGTACAGGGTCGCCGGTTCCAGGCAACCGCCCGTGGACAGCTGGCCGACCAGTTGCCGGTAGAGTTCCTGCCACGGCGTTTGCGAGGGGGCGAGGGCGGGTAGCGGTTCCTGGCGACGTGCGTCCAGTTCGGCTTCGTCCACCAGCAGGTTGACGCTGCGCGCATTGAGGTCGACACGCAGGCGGTCGCCGGTACACAGCAACGAGAGGCCGCCGCCCACGGCGGATTCCGGCGACATGTTGAGAATCGACGGGCTGGCTGAGGTGCCGCTTTGGCGGCCGTCACCCAGGCACGGCAGCGCGTCGATGCCGGCTTTGATCAGCGCTGATGGCGGCGCCATATTCACGACCTCGGCACTGCCGGGGTAGCCGACGGTGCCACAGCCGCGAATCACCAGGATACAGCGTTCATCGATGTCCAGGGCCGGGTCGTTGATCCGTGCCTGATAGTCTTCGGGGCCCTCGAAAACGATGGCGCGCGCCTCGAAACAGTTGGGTTGTAGCGGGTCGCTGAGGTAGGTGCTGCGAAAGGCTTCGCCCACCACCGACATCTTCATGATTGCACTGTCGAAGAAATTGCCGCTGAGCACGATGAACCCGGCGCGATGCTTGAGCGGGTCTTCGCACGAGCGGATCACGTCGCGGTCGCCGGTCACTGCGCTTTCGACGATCTCGCCCATGCTGCGCCCACTGACCGAACGGCAGTCGCGGTGCAGACGGCCAACCTTGTCCAGCTCATGCATCACTGCCGGCACGCCGCCGGCACGGTGAAAGCTTTCTCCCAGGTATTCACCTGCCGGCATGCAATTGACCAGCAGCGGCACGTCTTCGCCGACGCGCTGCCAGTCCTCCAGCGACAGGTCGATACCGCTATGGCGGGCAATCGCAATCAGGTGCGGCGGGCAGTTGGTGGAGGCGCCCAGCGCGGAGGCGACGGCGATGGCGTTTTCAAACGCGGCGAGGGTCATGATGTGTGAAGGACGCACGTCTTCGCGCACCAGGTCGACAATCCGCAGGCCGGTGGCATAGGCCATCTGCCCGCGCTCGCGGTAAGGCGCCGGGATGCTCGCGCAGCCGGGCAGCGACATGCCCAGTGCTTCGGCCAAGGCGTTCATCGACAGGGCAGTGCCCATGGTGTTGCAGTGGCCCACCGACGGTGATGAGGCGGTGGTCAGGGTCATGAACCCCTCGTAATCGATCTCGCCGGCGCTGAGCAGATTGCGTGCATGCCACAGCACGGTGCCAGAGCCGATCCGCTGGCCCTTGTGCCAGCCGTCGAGCATGGGCCCGCCGGACAGGACGATTGACGGCAAATCGGTGGTGGCCGCCGCCATCAGGCAGGCCGGGGTGGTTTTGTCGCAGCCGGTGGTGAGTACAACGCCATCGAGCGGGTAGCCGTGCAGCACTTCCACCAGGCCCAGGTAGGCGAGGTTGCGGTCCAGCGCCGCCGTTGGCCGGCGCGATTGCTCGGCGATCGGGTGCACGGGGAATTCCATCGGGATGCCACCCGCGTCGCGGATGCCGTCCTTGACCCGCTTGGCCAGTTCGATGTGATGCCGGTTGCAGGGGGTCAGGTCACTGCCTGTCTGGGCGATACCAATGATCGGCCGACCCGATTGCAGTTCAGCGCGGGTCAGGCCCTGGTTCATGTAGCGTTCCACGTACAGCGCGGTGAGGTCGGCGTGGCTGGGGTCGTCGAACCACAGCTGACTGCGCAGACGGCGTGGGGTTGAATCGGTCATGACAGGCTCCATCAGGTTATTCAGGCAAATGGTTTTGGCGGCGCAACTGGCGGATCAGTCCGGCGTGGTCGAGTTCGCCGTCGCCGGCGTCGACCATGGCCTGGAACAGTCCGTCGACCAGGCTGGCCACGGGCAACGTCAGGCCCAGTGTCCGCGCTTGCGCGACGGCAGTGCGGGTGTCCTTGAGTTGCCAAATGGCGGGGCCGCCGGGGGCGAAATCGTTGTCGAGCATGCGCTGACCATGCTGACGCCAGATCGGCGAGTCGACGAAACCGCCCAGCAGCGCCTCGTGGACTTTGGCTGGGTCAGCGCCGCCGCGCTCGGCCAGCAGCAGGCCCTCGGCGACGGTGGCGATGGTGCTGGCGACGATCAACTGGTTGACCAGCTTGGACAGCTCGCCGGTGCCGGCCGGGCCGACGTGCACGGGGCGGCCCATGGCGGCCAGCACGTCGCGGCCCTGTTCGAAGGCCGCCGCTTCGCCGCCGACCATGATCGCCAGGCTGCCTTCGCGAGCGCCCCGTTCGCCGCCGGAAACCGGGGCGTCGAGGTAGCGCAGCCCTCGCGCTGCACACAGGTGCGCCTGCTCGACCGCGGTTTCGACGGGAATCGAACTCATCACGATCACCAGTGCCCCCGCCGCCAATGCCAGCGCGGCGCCGCCTTCGCCGAACAACAGCTGATCACAGGTCGGGCCATCGCTGAGCATGCAGATCAGCACCTGTGCGCCGTCTGCTGCCTGGGCAGCCGTCTCGACAATCTCGGCGCCGTGTGCGGACAGTTCCGTCGTCTTGGCCGCCGACCGGTTCCAGGCCCGCACCGGGTAACCGGCCTGCAGCAGGTTGCGGACCATGGGCTTGCCCATGATGCCTGTACCGATAAACGCTACGGTTTGAAGGGTCATGCCTTGCCTCCCAGTGCTTGAGCCGGAGTGATAGACGCGCCGACCTGCGACACCTTATTGCGTGGCATCAACACCATGCCCAGCCCGCCGGCGCCGACCAGTGCGGCAATGACCAGGAAGCCCGGCGTGTAGCTGCCGGTCATGTTGAACAGGAGCCCTGTCAGGTAAGGACCGACGAAGCCGCTGAGGTTGCCGATGGAATTTATCAGGCCAATCCCTGCCGCGGCCCCGACTCCGGTCAGCACCTGTCCCGGCACGGCCCAGAACACGTTGATTGCGCTGTACACGCCCATGGCCAGCAACACGAAACCGATGACGATGATCCACGGCTGGTTGAGCAGCAGCGCCACAGCGATGGAGACGGCAGCCAGCATCGCCGCGCCGCCCGCATGCCAGTGACGCTCCTGCAGACGGTCCGAGCGGCGGCTCCACCAGATCATCGCGACTGCGGCGACGGCGTAGGGGATGGCAGTGATCAGCCCGTTTTGCATCAGGCCGATCTCCAACCCAAACGAGGCACGGAACGACGCCAGCACGGTGGGCATGAAGAAGTTCATGGCGTTGGAACCCGAGGTGATGCCGAAGTACACCAGCGCCAGCATCCACACCTGACGGCTGCACAGGGCCTTGCGGATCATCTGGCCCTTGGTCGGTTGCACGCCCACCACCAGCGGTTTGCTGCGCTCTTCCTGCTCGAGGGTGTTGATCAACCATTGCCGCTGTTCGGGGGTCAGCCAATGGGCATCGGCCGGGCGGTCGGTGAGATAGAAGTAGCAGACCACTCCCAGGATGATTGCAGGGACGGCTTCGACGATGTACATCAAGCGCCAGCCGACGAAGCCCCAGGCGTCGCCCAGTTGCATCAGCCCCACCGACAGCGGCGCGCCCAGCACCTGGGCGATGGGCACGCCGAGGTAGAAGGTGGCGATCATGCGGGCGCGATAACGGCTGGGGAACCACAGCGACAGCAGATAAATTACGCCGGGGAAGAACCCGGCTTCGGCAATGCCCAGCAGCACGCGCAGGGTGATGAAGTGCCCGGCCGTCTGCAGAAACCCCATGGCGCCAGCGATGATGCCCCAGGTCACCATGATCCGCGCCAGCCAGACCCTGGCGCCGAAGCGGTGCAGCAGGATATTGCTCGGCACTTCGAACATGAAGTAGCCGAGAAAGAAAATCCCCGCTCCCAGGCCATAGATGGTCTGGCTGATGCCGATATCGTCGTTCATCCGCAACGCCGCGAAGCCGACATTGTTGCGGTCCAGGAAGGCCACCACGAACAGCGTGATGAGAAAGGGAATCAGGCGCTGGGTCACGCGCTTGATAGTCTGTTTTTCAATCTCCGAGACATCGGGGTGTGGAGTCATCATGTCGCACCGCCTCGCATTATTTTTGTTGTTGTTTTCATGGTTGCAAGCGTGAATCGGGCCTTGCCTGCCGCTAGCCTGCGGTGGAGTCCTCAACATGGGCGCGCACGATGGCGTCGAAGTCGGCGTCGGCAGTAAAGCCCAGGGCGCGTGCACGTGGCGCCTCGACCTGGCTCGGCCAGCTTTCGACGATGCGCTGTATGGTGGTGTCCGGCTCCCAGCGAATCAGCTTGACCACCTCAGCGCCTGCCACCCGTTGCAGGGCGCTGACCATGTCGGCGACGGTGGTGGTCACGCCGGGCAGGGGAATGATCCGCTGATTGCCCAGGGTCTGTGGTGACAGGGTCATGCCGAGCAACATCGATTCGACAACGCGGCGTGGCGAGGTGAGGTACACCTGCGTGTCCGGGCGCACCGGGCAGACCGCAGGCTGACCCACCAGCGGTTCGCGGATGATCGAACTGAAGAAGGTCGAGGCTGCCTTGTTTGGCTTGCCGGGACGTACGGCCACCGTGGGCAGGCGCAATACACGCCCGTCGACAAAGCCCTTGCGTGCATAGTCGGCCACCAGCAGTTCGCCGACCGCTTTTTGCATGCCATAGGACGATTGCGGGGTGAGCACGGTGTCGTCGTCGACAACCTCGGGCAACTTGCCGCCAAACACCGCGAAGCCACTGGCGTAGACGAAGCGCGGCGTATTGCCTTGCTTGCGCAGGGTTTCCAGCAGCGTCATCAGACCGTGCAGATTGACCTGCATGCCCAGGTCGAAATCCGCCTCGGCGGCCGAACTGACCACCGCCGCCAGGTGCCACACAAGGTCAACGCCATCGGTGACCCGCGCCATTACCTCGGGGTCGGCAATATCGCCGGTGACGAGTTCGATGCGTGGGTCGCTGGGCAGGTCTTCGCCGGCAAAGGCGTCGAACAGCACAATGCGCTCAATGGGGCGGGGCGCCTGGCCTTCGAGGGTCAGGCTGTTCAGATCCAGCAGGCGCCGGGCCAGTTGCTTACCGATAAAGCCGGTGCCGCCGGTGATGAGAATCCGCATGTCTTGCTCCTGTTTCTTATGATTGTTCGCAAGGCTTGCCTGGAGTCAGTCCGCTTGAACCGTGCGCTGGAGTTGCTCGCCAAGGCCCGCGATGCCCAAGCGCATTTCCTGGCCGGCGCGCAGAAATACCGGGGACGGTTTGACACCCAGACCTACGCCTGGTGGCGTGCCCGTGGAGATGATGTCTCCCGGCTGCAGCGACATGCAGCGGCTCAGGTAGGCGATCAACGCGGGGATCTGGAACACCAGCGTGCGCGTGTTGCCGTTCTGGTAGCGATGCCCGTCGACTTCCAGCCAGAGATCGAGCTGATGGGGATCGGCGATTTCGTCGCGGGTCACCAGCCAAGGGCCGATGGGGCCGAAGGTGTCGAAGCCTTTGCCCTTGTCCCAGGTGCCGCCACGCTCCAGCTGCCATTCGCGCTCGGATACGTCGTTGATCACGCAGTAGCCGGCAACGTGCTCCATGGCGTTGCTTTCGTCGATGTAGCGACCGCCCTTGCCAATCACCACACCCAGCTCGACTTCCCAGTCGGTCTTGGTCGAACCGCGCGGGATCTCGACGTCATCAAAGGGACCGCAGATGGCGCTGGTCCATTTGTTAAACACCACGGGTTCGGTGGGTACCGGCATGTTCGATTCTGCCGCATGGTCCGCGTAATTGAGGCCGATGCAGATGAACTTGCCCACTTGGCCGACGCAGGCGCCGATGCGCGGCGAGCCGCTGATCAGTGGCAGGCTGTTGGGGTCGAGTTTGCCCAGGGCAGTCAGGCTAGAGAGGTCCAGGGCCTTGCCGGCCACATCGGAAATATGGGCAGACAAATCGCGAATATTTCCTTGAGCGTCCAGCAGGCCGGGTTTTTCCTGGCCCTTGTCGCCATAGCGCAGTAGTTTCATACGAGGAATCCTGAATGGGAGAAAAAAGGGTCAGACGCTCATCCCGCCATCGATGATGTGTACGCCACCGGTGGTATAGGCACTGGCGTCGCTGGCCAGGTACAACGCCAGGCGGGCGATTTCTTCGGGCGTGCCGATGCGGCCCATGGGCTGGCGGTCGACAAAGGCCTGATACACCTCCGACTCCGAACGGCCCTGTTCACGCGCCTGTTCGGCAATGCGTTGGCGCAGGGAAGGCGAATCGACAGTGCCGGGGCAAATGGCGTTACACCGAATGCCTTGGCGGACGTAGTCGGTGGCCACTGATTTGGTCAGGCCGATGACGGCGGCCTTGCTGGCCGTGTAGGCAAAGCGGTTGGGCACGCCTTTCACACTGGAGGCCACCGAGGCCATGTTGACAATACTGCCACCGCCCGCCGCCAGCATGCCCGGCAGGAACGCGCGGATCATGTGGTACATGGCGCTGACATTGAGGTCGAAGGAGCGCTGCCAGGCCTGTTCGTCGCAGTCGAGCAATGCTCCGCTGTGCACGTAGCCGGCACAGTTGAACAGCACGTCCAGTGTGCCCACCTGTTGGCAGATCGCATCGATGGCCGAAGGCTGGGTCACGTCCAGTTGCAAGGCCCGGATGCCGGGGATGTCCTTCAGCGCTTCGATGTTCAGGTCGGTGGCGATGACCTGGGCGCCGGCTTCCTGGAAGGCCAGCACCGATGCGCGACCTATGCCTTGAGCCGCGGCGGTGATCAGAACGCGTTTGTTGGCGAGGTTCATGGTGGTTTTCCATTGTTATTGTTTGGCGCAATGGCCAAAACCCTAGTGCTGCTCGCCGATAAGCGCCAATGAGATATTCTCAACCACCAATAACCGGAAGTTATCAAATGGCCGGCGTCGCCTTTAGTTAAACTTCCAGCCCCCGGAGTCGCTGTGATAACCCGTGGTTATCGTTTGATCGAATCATGTCATTGGGCAGCTGGCGATCGGCCTACTAGAGTGCACGACGCCCTACCGTAAGGGCGGCAACCGCTCAGCAGAGGCGCGCATGAGAACAATAAAAAGCTACAAGACGCTGACCATCCTTTTTCTGTTCCTGATCGGCGTGGTCAACTACCTGGACCGCAGTGCGCTGTCCATCGCCAACACCTCCATCCAGAAAGACCTGGCCATCAGCCCGATGCAAATGGGCATCATGCTTTCGGCCTTTTCCATCGCCTACGCCTTCTCGCAGTTACCGCTTGGCGCCTTGATCGACCGACTGGGCAGCAAGCTGGCGCTAGGCGGCTCGCTTATTGTCTGGTCGGTGGCACAAGCGGCCTTCGGTCTGTTCAGCAGCTACGGCCAGCTGGTTGGCTTGCGGGTGCTGCTGGGCATTGGTGAGGCACCGGTCTTTCCCTCGGCAGCCAAGGCGCTGTCGGAGTGGTTCGACACTCAGGAGCGCGGCACGGCAACCGGCTGGGTCTGGTCGTCGACCTGCATCGGCCCATGCCTGGCACCGCCATTGCTGACGGTGTTCATGGTGAACCTGGGTTGGCGTGGCATGTTCGTACTCACCGGTATCATTGGCCTGGTGCTGGCCGCGTGCTGGTTCACCTTCTACAAGAGCAAGGCGCAGTACATGGCCGAGACGGGCCGCGCCGAACCGCTGCCAACGCCGGCCCAGCGAAGCGCGGCGCCGCGGGTGCGCTGGGCGGCGCTGTTCAAGGAGCGCAATACGTGGGGCGCCTTTCTCGGTTTCATGGGCGTGATCTACATGATCTGGCTCAACCTCACCTGGTTGCCCGGCTATTTCGAACGTGAGCACGGCCTGGACCTGTACCGTACCGCCTGGGTGGTGTCGCTGGCCTATTTGTTCGGCGCGGTGGGCACCATCGTCGCCGGCAAGGCCTGCGACCGGCTGGTAGCGCGCGGGTTGAAGGTACTCGCCAGCCGCAAGCTGATGGTGATAATGGGTTTGCTTGGCGGGGCGCTGTTTACCCTGATCGTGGCATTCACCACCAACGTGGTTGCCTGCGTGGTGCTGCTGTGCCTGACGATGTTTTTCATCAATATTTCCAGCGCCACGGCGTGGATGATCGTCAACACCATCGTGCCGTCGGAGCGGGTGGCGTCTTTCGGCTCGATCCAGAATTTTGGCGGGTACCTGGCGGGCTCCATTGCGCCGATTCTCACCGGGTTCAGCGTGCAGCAGAGCGGTTCGTTCAGCGCGGCGTTCGTGATCAGCGCGGTAGTGGCGGCGTGCTCGGCCCTGGCGTATTTCGTACTGCTCAAGGAGCCGACGGCGAAAGCACCGCCGTTGGCGACGGTCGACGGCGCTCACGCTGCGGTATGAAACGTTCGTAGCAAGCTGCCCGTCAGGTGATGTCCGAGTCCTGTTCAGTCCCGCGTAGATTCCGGTTCCTCCAGGTGATCGATGTGCTTGAAGCGCTCAACCAAAAAATCGATCAGGCTGCGTACCCGCGCCGACAGGTGCAACTGTTGCGGGTACACGGCGTAGACATCGGCGCGGGTGGGGGTCTGATCCTCCAGCACCAGGCGCAAGCGGCCACTGCGCACGTAACGGGCGATGTCCCATTCGGCCCGCAGCAGAATGCCGTAACCTTCCAGCGCCCAGTTCAGGGCCACTTCACCGTCGTTGCAGCCCAACGCGCCGCGCACTTTGATGTTTTGCGTGCGCCCGCCGTTGGTGAAACTCCATACGCCGTAGGGCGTTTCGTTTTGCCGCAGGAAGATGCAGTTGTGTTGCTGTAAATCCGCCAGGCGTTGGGGCACGCCATGTCGTTCCAGGTACAGCGGCGAGGCGCATAACAGACGGCGATTGGAGGCGATTTTTCGGGCATGGAAGGCGGCGTCCGGCAGCGTGCCGAAACGAATACCCAGGTCAAACCCATGCGTCGTCAGGTCGAGCGGGTGGTCGCTGATTTCCAGCTGTATTTCCACCTCTGGGTACTGCGCGAAGAACGCGCCCAGGGCCGGGCCGATGTAGCGCCGACCGAATCCCAGCGAAGCGTTGACGCGAATCAGGCCTTTAGGCGTCGCCCGACTGCTGCTGATCAACTGCTCGACCTCATCGATCTGCGTCAGGATGCGCGCGGCATGGGAAAAATACAGTTCACCTTCCGAGGTCAGGCTCATCGAGCGCGTGGTGCGATTGACCAGGCGGATGCCTAGCCGTGCTTCCAGCGCGGTCAGGCGTTTGCTCACCGCCGGCGGTGTGACGCCGAGCTCGCGAGCCGTCGCCGCGAGGCTGCCTTTGTTGGCCAGCAGGTAGAAAAAAGACAAATCCAGGGTTTGGCTCATTGGTAACTCAAATTCATCTATGTAGTGATTTGGAGTAACTCACGCTCATTTGTTCACTACATATACTCCGCTCACACCCTGATTGAACACCCCCGTTCGACAGGCACAACAAGAACGTGACGAGAGTGGAGTTGATGATGAGCGCATACAAAATTGCTGCGGTTCCAGGTGATGGTATCGGTGTAGAAGTGATCGCCGCAGGCGTCGAGGTGCTGCAAGCCTTGTCGACAAAGTCCGGCTTCGAACTGGATTTCAAACACTTCGACTGGAACTCGGACAACTACCTTAAAAACGGCTACTACATCCCGGAAGGTGGCCTGGAAGAGCTGAAAACCTTCGACGCCATTTTCTTCGGTGCTGTCGGTGCGCTCAACGTACCGGATCACATTTCGCTGTGGGGCCTGCGTCTGCCGATCTGCCAGGGCTTCGACCAATACGCCAACGTGCGCCCGGCTCGCGTGCTGCCAGGGGTGAAAAGCCCGTTGCTCAATGGCGATCAGATCGACTGGGTCGTGGTGCGTGAAAACTCCGAGGGCGAGTACTCCGGCAACGGCGGTCGTGTCCACCGGGGGCTGCCCGAAGAAGTCGCCACCGAAGTGTCGGTGTTCACCCGTGCCGGGGTCGAGCGCATTCATCGTTTCGCCTTCGAACTGGCGCAAAGCCGTCCGCGCAAGCACCTGACCATGGTCACCAAATCCAACGCCCAGCGTCATGGCATGGTGCTGTGGGACGAGATCTTCTACGAAGTCGCCAAGGACTTTCCGGACGTCAGGATCGACAAGGAACTGGTCGACGCCGTGACCACGCGCATGGTGCTCAAACCGTCGACGCTGGACGTGATCGTCGCCACCAACCTGCACGCCGACATCCTGTCCGATCTGGCTGCGGCGTTGTCCGGCAGCCTGGGCATCGCGCCGACCGCCAACCTGAACCCCTCACGCAAATTCCCCTCGATGTTCGAGCCGATCCACGGCTCGGCCTTCGACATCACCGGCAAAGGTGTCGCCAACCCGATTGCGACGTTCTGGACGGCGGCGATTATGCTCGAACACCTGGGCGAAGCGGCGGCGGCGAAGCACCTGATGTCGGCCATCGAGGCGGTGACCGAGAGCGGTCTGCATACCCCGGATCTGGGCGGCACGGCCACCACCCGCCAGATCACGGATGCGGTCATCAAGTTGATCAAACGCTGATTCAAGCTGCGGCACAACGCCAAGGGGCTGATCACCGGTCAGACCCCTTGGTATTTCCTGACAACAATAAAAAATCAGGGCCCTGTCATGAAAAGAATATTCGGCAAACTTTACGTACAAGTGCTCATCGCTGTGATCCTCGGCGCCATCGTCGGGGTGTTCGTGCCCGAAACCGGAACAGCGCTCAAACCCTTGGGCGACGCGTTCATCAAACTGATCAAAATGCTCCTCGCCCCGGTGATCTTCCTGACGGTGGTCACGGGCATTGCACGCATGGAGAACATGAAGGAGTTGGGGCGCGTCGGCTTTCGTGCGCTGATCTATTTCGAAGTGGTGTCCACCCTGGCGCTGGTCGTCGGCCTGGTGGTGGTCGACGTGTTCAAACCCGGCGCCGGCATGAACATCGATGTCGCCACACTGGATACGTCCAGCCTGGCCACCTACACCAGCGCCGTGAAGCATGCGTCGTTCATGGACTTTGTGATGAACATCATCCCCGACACCATCGTGGATGCCTTCGCCAAGGGCAACGTGCTGCAAATATTGCTGTTCTCCATTCTGCTGGGCATTGCCCTCGCGCATGTCGGGCCTCGTGCCAAGGTGTTCGTCGACACGCTGGACAGCCTGATGCAGGGCATGTTTCGCATCGTCAACATGGTCATGCGTCTGGCACCCATCGGCGCCTTCGGGGCGATTGCCTTCACCATCGGCAAATATGGCTTTGGCTCGCTGTTCTCACTCGGCAAGCTGATGGCCTGTGTCTACCTGACCTGTGCTGTGTTCGTGATTTTTGTGCTGGGCCCGATCTGCCGCTACAGCGGATTCAGCCTGTGGAAGTTTCTGAAATTCATCAAGGAAGAACTGTTCACTGTCCTCGGCACCAGTTCTTCGGAATCGGTGCTGCCGCAGATGATTTCCAAGATGGAAAAGGCCGGCGTTTCCAAACCGGTCGCGGGCCTCATCATTCCCTCGGGCCTGACCTTCAACCCGGACGGGCAGGCGATCTATTACACCATCGCCGCCATCTTCATCGCTCAGGCCACGAACACACCGCTGACCCTGACGGATCAGTTGATTGTCCTGGCCGTGCTGATGTTTACCTCCAAGGGCTCTGCCGGTGTCACCGGCTCGGGATTCATCATTCTGGCAGCGACGTTATCGTCCCTTGGCACCATTCCGGTGGCGGGCATGGTGCTGCTGTTGGGCGTCGACCGGTTCATGTCGGAGGCGCGCGCGATCACCAACACCATCGGCAATGGCGTCGGGACAATGGCCATTGCCAAATGGGTCGGGGCGCTGGACACCGTGAAAATGCACAAGGCGTTGAATGGTGAGGTCGAAGGGGAGAAGCCCGCGACGGCTCAGGCAGAGGTTATTTCTGCTCATTCAGCGCCTGGTTAACTGAGCGTGTTCAAAGTTTGTAGCCGATCTGCCGCAACAGGTTCTTGCGCCACAGGATGTCTTCCTCGCCTTCAATGCCACGGGCACAGTAGCCATCCACCACGCCCAGAATCGCTCGTCCTTGGTCCGTCTCGGCAAGAATCACTTCAGTCGGGTTGGCCGTTGCACAAAAAATGCGGCACACCTCCGGCACCATTTTGACGGCGTTCAACACGTTTACGGGATAGAAGCCATCGTCGAGGAAAATGATGAAGCTATGGCCTGCGCCGATGGCTTGGGCATTATTCCGGGCCAATTCGATCATGGCGGTGTCGGTGCCAGACCAGCGCACCAGGCATTTACCGGAGGCTTCGCAAAAGGCCACGCCAAAGCGGATACCTGGTACGGCATTGACCAACGCTTCGTGGATGTCCTCGACGGACTTGATGAAGTGGGTCTGACCGAAAATGAAGTTCGTCGCTTCCGGTTTGTCGATTTTCAACGTGATGAGTTGCATTTTGAACGCCTCCTCTAGAACTTCGCATAGTTCAACGCATCGACAATGGCCGAGCCGCCGATACCGGTCAGCGACAGCAGCAGCGCCCTGATCAGCGGGTCTTCCGAGTAGCGTGAGAACGACCCGGTATTGAACGTCGCGACCCGCTCGCGGATCATCTTGAACTTGGTGTAACAAGGCGTTGTTTCGGGTGTTTGCAGCAGATAGGCGTCGAGCCGTTGCAAGGCAACGGTGCGGGCCTTTTCCGCTGCGCGTCGCAGTGATAGCGCGGAGATGAGCAGTACCAGCGCCGTCAGCAGGTAGGAAATGATCAGGCTGGGCGGTGTCGGCCAGTTATCGAACAGACTGCTGCGCGACGCCAACAGGATCAACAAGACCACGGTCGGCGCATAGATCAGACGGTTAACGGCCGAGGTGCGCTTGGCGATCAGTTGCAAATCCACCCATTCATCGATGCACGGGTGCCGGAGCATGCCAAAGGTTTTCTTGTGCTCCATCTGCAAGCTGCCCGGCCAGATCGCGTGATGTTCGCTGAGATGGCGTATGAACCGCGTCAGCAGCAGGTTGGCATCCACGACCCAGAACACCAGCACCTGGAACGTCAGGGAGGGGATCAGCCAACTGATCATCCACCACATCGATGCGCCGCGAACGGGCATGCCCTCCATGGGCCAGATCACAAACAGCACGCTGGTGACCACGACGTAAACCCACGTGGCGAGCATGGCCCGCAGCATTCGGGCGCCGAAGGAGCCGCAGACGCAGTGCTCACCCCAGAAGCGAGCAATGACGATCATCTTGCGCCCGTCCGTGCAAGCGGCCTGTGCCGGTGCGCAGGACTTTGACCATTCGTCGCTGGCGGTCAGTAGCGGGAAGAAAATCTTCAGCAGGCAGTGCCCCAGTTCGTTGCACCAACGACGCAATGGCCAGCCTTTGCCCCGGCGAATCAAGCGTCGAACCTGTCCCCACAAGGTCATCTCGTATTTGCGCATGTGCAGGCGCAAATGGTACGCGGCTTCGATCTCGGTCCGGTTGATGCGCAGGTTGCGCCAGCCCCATGCCAACGCCGAGAGCGATATCAGCACGGCCAGCAATCGCAGTGCCACGGTGGGCCAGGCACTGATGCCTTCAAACAGGAACATCGGCTCACCCAGTCCGTTGTCCGTCAACGTGCTGCGCATCTGGTACGCCAGCATCAGCGCGAGGATGAACATGACAAGAGGGACCACGATGTACCACGCCCGGGAGTCGTATAAACCCGTGCTCATGCTGGCTGTCGAGTCCTTGGCCATCGCCAGTTGCCTCGCGGAGCGTCGGGTCAGGTTCGACGAGATGATACCGAGCAATATCAGCACGAACGTGAACCAGAGAAACTCCGCATGCCAGAACCGAGTGGCGATGAATGCGCAGGCCGCCGCCACCATAAACAACGTCATCGGCACGCCGCGAACCCAGGCCAGCCGTGCGTCATGGTCATCTTTCGGGCCCTCGATGCGCCACCAGACGATGAACCCGGCGAGTATCAGCAGGGTGATCGTCAGTGGCCCGGCCCAGTAGAAGGATTGGGCTTGCTTGAAACGGTCGCGGATGGATTTGGAGGGTTCAGGGTAGGGCGGTGGCGAGGGGTCTTGGAGGCAACGCAGCGCCATCAGGTCGTGCGGACGTACGCCTCGATCGGACTGCGATTGGGTCGGTGCCTCGCAACTTGCCGGGCGTGAAGCGGTCAGCCGGCTCGCCAGGGGAATGAAGCCGCTGATCCCCACTTCGTAGATGCCCGGCGAGAGCAGCTCCGATTTGGAGTAGTCGAACTTCGCGCGCTTGGCGTCGAAGGATTGCGGCGCCAGTGCCGCCAGCACCGAGATGAACACCGCACTTTGCAGGCTGTCGCGAAACGGCGGCACGTCCTGTTGCAGGGCGCGGGTCAGGGTGAGTCCGTAGGGGGCGGCGAGTATCAGGTTGCGTGTGGTTTGCGCCTGACCCCGTTGCAACATGCGGGCATCGAGGTCGGTGGAAAAGTACAGTTTGTACGGCATCCGGCTCTTTAGCGCTTGCAGCACCAGGAGCTTGTCGTAGGCATCGACGCCCAGAACGCCAATCGCGCCGATGCCGCTTTCGCCGTTGCGTCGATAGGCCGCGTCCTCATTGGCGATATGGTCGGCGAGGCGCCGCAGGTAGTCGAGCTGGGAGTTGCCGTCGGATTTCTCCAGCGGACTGAGATCGAGTTGGGTGGGGTCTTTGTTTTTACCGGGATCGGCACTGACGCTCTTGTCGTTGCTCGCGGATTCTTCCGGGAGGCGTCCGTCCAGGCCGCGTAGATAGCTGAAGCGCAAAATCCACTGGTCGACCACATCCCTATGGTTTTTTTCGTCGCTGCCCAGGCGGGCATCCTTGGCCACCTGTGTCTTGAAGCTTTCGATCAGCGCGCGGCTGTAGAAACTGTCCCACTCGGAAATCAAAGCGATGCGGTTGCCGCTGCGACGAAGATCGCGGGTACACGGTGAGCCGATCCGTTGCAGTTTGCCTTCGCTGCAACGCACGCCCGTGGCCGGGTCCACGCGGCGCAGCTTCAGCTCTTCCAGCATCAGTTGCGTCATGGTGCCGTCGTCGCTGACGGTGCGCAGCAACTTCATGGGTTGCCTGATCGCAAGCGGCGGCGACAGCTTCTGGTACCCGCGATCCAGCGTCTCGTTATCGGCCGTGGCCAGCGGTGAGTAGATTTCGACCTTCGGTGTGGCCTGGCCGATGTCCTGGTCCTGGAACATGTCGCGCAGGACGGTTGAGGTAGAAGGGCCGATGACCTTCAGGACAGCCGTGTCGGGTGGCTCGGAACACGGTTTCGGAGCGCACGCCAAAGCAATTTTATTTTTCAGGGTATCGCGTAACGTTTCGAGCAACTGCAGCGGCGTTGAGCCGAGCGCGTCCTGTTTGAACCAGAACACGATCGTTCGGTCAGGCGGCGGTGGCGCGCCTTCAAGGGCTGTCGGTGGATCGAAGGGGTTGGAGACGAACACTTCATAGGGGGCGTCGACGAAACCGCTTTTCTGCGGGGGATCCAGCGACAGGTTGGCGGCGAGTCTCAAGCAATGGATGTACTGTTCCTGATCCGGCACCCGGTGGGAATTCTTGAACCCTGCCAGCAGCGCATAACGAATGCGTCGGCGCCGTTCTACTTCGTCGGCGTAAGGGCCGCCTTCGGCCAGCGCCACCATGATGTCGGGAGCCGGTTTGTCTCCGGACAGGGGAGAAATATCCGGGCTGCAGACATTTTCGGCATCCGGGTTCTTGCTGTCCGTGAGCTTCTTGCGATAACGCTCGACCGCATCGAAAGGGTCTTGCCATAACCGGGCTTCGATGGGCAGTTGCGCCTGGAACTGTGCACCGATCGGCCGCGGTTCAAGGAACGGTTCGCGGTTGAGGGCGAACATCGATACCACCAGACTCAGGATGACCGCACTGCCTGGCAGCCAGAAGGCCAGGTTAGTGCCAGAACCCTTGTTGTCCATGGCCTGTGCCTCTTGTTCTCGGCCAACTGATTACAGTTATGTATAGACCCAATAAGAGGGTTCAGTGCAAAGTCAGTGGCGGTAAAATCCGTCATGCCACCTTTAAGGTCAAAAGAAGCCGCCACCATGCACACCATCGGACTCATCGTTTACCCCGGGTTTCAGGTGTTGGGCCTGGCCATGTGCGCCACGTTCGAGTTGGCCAACATGGCCACTGACGAACCGGCGTACAACATTGCCTTGCTGTCCGAGCGCGGCGGTACGGTGCAGACCTCCGCCGGGTTTGGCGTGGAAACCTCGGCGTTCGACCAGCGCTCGTTCGACACGCTACTGGTGCTGGGCGACAACCTGATCCGTCCGGTATCACCGGGCATGGTGGCGTTCTTGCGCAACGCCAGTCGGACCACCCGGCGTCTGGGCTCGATCTGCACCGGCGCCATTGCGCTGGCCGAGGCCGGTTTGCTGGACGGTCGGCGGGCGACCACGCACTGGTGCCATGCACCGGCGTTGCAGAAGGCGTACCCGAAGGTGAAGGTCGAGGAAGACCGGATCTTCATCAACGATGGCAATATCTGGACGGCTGCGGGCATGAGCGCTTGCGTCGATCTGGCACTGGCCCTGGTTGAAAGCGACCTGGGCGCGGAGGTGGCGCGGCGGGTGGCCCGGCAATTGGTGATGTACCACCGGCGTGCGGGAGGGCAGTCGCAGTTTTCGGTGATGCTCGAACTGGAGCCCAAGACCGATCGCATCCAGGCCGCGTTGGCCTATGCCAAGCAGAACCTGAAGTCCGCGCTGTCGGTCGAGGAACTGGCCAGCGCCGCCAACCTCAGCCCTCGGCAATTCAGCCGTGTGTTCCATGCCGAAACCGGTCAATCACCGGCCAAGGCTATCGAAAACCTGCGGGTGGAGGCGGCGCGTCTGATGATGGAAACCGGTCGGCACCCCATCGACGTGGTGGCGACCGATACCGGTTTTGGCGATCGGGAGCGGATGCGTCGAGCGTTTATTCGTGCATTTGGCCAGCCACCGCAGGTCATTCAGCGAGCCAATCGCGGGTGATGCTCAGGATGTCCTAAAAGGTGGTGTATTCGACATTTCGGCCTAAATATTATTGGCGTAATTTTGATCTTGTTGAAATCCACTCCCTCAATGAGATCACCGTCATGACCCTCGTAAAAGCCGCCGCCGTACAAATCAGCCCAGTGCTCTATAGCCGTGAAGGCACCGTCGACAAAGTGGTGCAGAAGATTTTCGAACTCGGTGAGCAGGGCGTGCAGTTCGCCGTGTTCCCGGAAACCATCGTGCCTTACTACCCGTATTTCTCGTTCGTTCAGTCGCCTTTCGAAATGGCGGCTGAACACCTCAAACTGCTGGATCAGGCCGTCACTGTCCCTTCGGCGGCCACCGAGGCCATCGGCGCCGCCGCCAGACAGGTCGGCATGGTGGTTTCAATCGGTGTCAACGAACGTGACGGCGGCACGCTGTACAACACGCAGTTGTTGTTCGATGCCGACGGCACCCTGATTCAGCATCGCCGCAAGATTTCCCCGACCTATCACGAACGCATGATCTGGGGCATGGGCGACGGCTCAGGCCTGCGCGCCACCGACAGCGCGGTTGGGCGCATCGGCCAACTGGCCTGCTGGGAACATTACAACCCGCTGGCCCGTTACGCCTTGATGGCCGATGGCGAACAGATCCATGCGGCGATGTATCCAGGATCGTTTGCGGGGCCGTTGTTTGCTTCACAAATGGAAGTCAGCATCCGCCAGCATGCATTGGAGGCGGCCTGCTTCGTGGTCAACTCCACGGCTTGGCTGAACCCTGAGCAACAGGCGCAAATCATGGCCGACACCGGTTGCCCCATCGGCCCGATTTCCGGTGGTTGCTTTACCGCGATCATCAGCCCGGATGGTGTGGTGCAGGGCTCACTGACCGAAGGCGAAGGCGAAGGCGAGGTGATCGTCGACCTCGACATGAGCTTGATCGACAAACGCAAACGCATGATGGATTCGCGCGGTCACTACAGCCGCCCGGAACTGCTGAGCCTGCTGATCGACCGTACACCAACGAGCCATGTGCATGAACGCAGTGCACATCCGAAATTGGCGGTGACCGATACCGTGGAAGAACTCAGTCGTTAAACGGCAGATACAAAAAAGGGGACTCTGGAAGTCCCCTTTTGCTCGCCTGGTCTTACAGTTCCATACCCAAAAAGATCAGCGTGTTGCCATGTGCCTCAACCGCTGCGCGCTGGTTGTAGCTGTCGCGGTGCGAGCAGTTGAAGCCATGTTCGGCTTCCGGATACACGACAATTTCCACGTTATCGTTGGTATCGAAACGCTCGGCGATTTTCTCCACGGCTTCCAGTGGGATGTGGCTGTCCTGTTCACCGAAGTGCATCAGCAGCGGCACTTCGATTTCATCGGCCCGGTCCAGCTGATTCTGGATTCCGCCGCCGTAATAGGCGATGGCCACGTCCACCAGCCCATTGGCGGCGGTGTGGTACGAGAGCAAACCACCGAAGCAGTAACCAATCGAGGCGATCCCGCCGTCCAGACCCGGCTGGGCTTTCAAGGCGTCGATGGCCAGTTCGATATCTTTCTGCGCCTTGCCGACGTCGGTGGCGTTCATCAACTCGACGGCGCGTTTCCAGCCGGTCTCGTCGTAACCCAGTTCGATCCGCGCGCCGCTGCGCCAGAACAGGTCCGGTGCGATGACCAGGTAGCCGTCGGCGGCGTATTGTTCGGCGACCGAGCGAATGTGTTCGTTCACGCCAAAGATTTCCTGGATCAACACGATCCCCGGGCCTTTGCGGGTGTGCGGAATGGCCAGGTAAGCGCCGAATTTACCGTCGGCGCTGTCGATCTCGATCCATTGGGTGGTCACGCTCATGGTGGCTCCTGTCTTCGCATGTGAGTTGGGTGAAGCTGGTTGGGGCTGTCAGTCGTCGATGCTGGGTTCTTGACGTTATCGAGCCCCTGGCGCTTCAGCGGTTATCGCGACGCCAGAAGACTCGAGCCAGCAGCGCATCAAGGCTAAGCTTGCCGGCACCCGAGAGCAACAGCGGCATAAAGGCCGCGAGGTAGATCAGCGGCAGTTTGAAGTTGCCATGACCTTTATTGCTGATGGCGTAACCCTGGGCAAGCTCACTCAATGTAGACCAATCGGCCGGCCAGTGAACGGCGGCGGTCGCGACAACCGTGACCACGATCAAAATGATCGCCGAGATCCGCGTTCCCAGGCCGACCAGTATGGCCAGGGCGCAGATCAGTTCGGCCCACATCGACAGTTCCCAGTTCAGCGTGGCCGGCACGTGGTTGAAGGGGAACGGGAAGCTGGCCTGAATATCGGCGAACCAGTTTTCGCCATTGAATTTTTCCAGGCCTGATTCGAAGAACTCCCAGGCGAGGAACACCCGCAGGGTCAGCGGCGCAATCCAGCTACCGGCACGGTCGAGGTTCAGGTGCAGGCCTTTCACGGCCGATGAGAGTGAGGTGGTCATGGGCTTGATCTCCGTTCAGTCAGGGAAGTGGGGCAACGCGGTGCCCCATGCAAAGGGTTACTCGCTGGCGCCGCACTTGCCTTCGCCGCATTTACCTTCCGCCGGTTTTTCTGCCGTGTCGGCCTGGACCTGGCTGTAGCCGTGGGCCAGTTGTTTCATGGTGAATGCTTCGGACTCGGAGGCCGAAGCCACGTTGGACAGGGCCAGGCCGCCAGCGATGATCAGGCCGAGGGTCAAAGAAGAAGTCGAGAGCTTGAACATGGTGATACTCCGTAGCATTGAGTGAGTTGAGCGCTTTGATCGGCGTGGCCAATCGACAGGCACAGTTCATCAAGCAGGTGTATCTGCGATGTGTCTTTGGCGTGGGGTTTTAGAGGCGGGGTGTGTCGGAAGGGGCGCTGTACACACTGTGATACAGGATACAAAAACCGTATTGACGAACCCCCTGTAGGAGCTGCCGAAGGCTGCGATCTTTTGACTTTGATTTTAAGAACAAGATCAAAAGATCGCAGCCTTCGGCAGCTCCTACAGGGGGACCAATTCGGATTTTGCCGGTACAAAACTGTGATCCGGCCTCGACCGCTGGCGTCTAGCGTCTGTGTCCCCGCAATCCCATGGGGCGTGACTTCGGAACCCGGCATGCAAGCGCTGTTGAACGAGATCCTTGACGCAGTACGTCCCCTGATCGGCCAGGGCAAGGTGGCTGACTACATTCCCGCTCTCGGTACGGTGCCAGCCGATCAACTGGGGATCGCGGTGTATGGCAATGACGGCGAACTGTATTGCGCCGGCGATGCCCATACGCTGTTCTCGGTGCAGAGCATTTCCAAGGTGTTCAGCCTGGTGCAGGCCATCGGACACTCCGGCGAAGCCATTTGGGAACGCCTGGGTCACGAGCCTTCCGGCCAACCGTTCAATTCGCTGGTGCAACTGGAATTCGAGCGCGGGCGCCCGCGCAATCCCTTCATCAATGCCGGTGCGCTGGTGATCTGCGACATCAACCAGTCACGCTTTGCCGCGCCGGCACTGTCCATGCGCGATTTTGTCCGTCGGCTGTCCGGCAACCCGCAAGTCATGGTGGACGGCAAGGTCGCCGAGTCCGAATACCAGCATCGCGCGCGTAACGCGGCGATGGCTTATCTGATGCAGTCTTTCGGCAATTTCCACAACGATGTCGAAGCAGTACTGCGCAGTTACTTCAGCCATTGCGCGCTGCGCATGAGCTGCGTGGATCTGGCGCGGGCGTTCTGTTTTCTGGCCAATGACGGTTTCTGCAAACACAGCGGCGAACAGATCCTCACCGCCCGCCAGACCCAGCAAGTCAATTCGATCATGGCCACCAGCGGCCTCTACGATGAAGCCGGCAACTTTGCCTATCGCGTCGGTTTACCCGGCAAGAGCGGTGTGGGCGGAGGGATTGTCGCGGTGGTGCCGGGGCAATTCACGGTGTGCGTCTGGTCACCGGAGTTGAACGCCGCCGGCAACTCCCTCGCGGGCATGGCCGCGCTGGAGTTGCTGAGTCAGCGGATTGGCTGGTCGGTGTTCTAGTCAGAGCGGCAACGCTTCGACCCGGCTGCGCAAACACGCCAGCGTTTCATCGTCCAGCACCGTGGTGATGTCCAGGTGCTCTTTTGCCTGGAAGAGATTCATCGCATCCCGGGTCTGTTTGCCGACAATGCCGTCGACGGAGCCGGGATGCCAGCCCAGGTACGTCAAGTAGGTTTGCGCCATACGAATTCTCAGGTCCGGCGTCCCGCCATAGGAGAACTTCTGATACGCCGCGCTGAGCCGCGCGTCGTAGTTGTTGATCGCGTAGTTGGGGCCGTTGTAGCGGCGTGCAAAGTTGGCCCAGTCCTTGGCCCGTAATGCCGCGACTGACCCGCCTTCGATCAGCGTGCCAACGGTGCACAGCAGTTGTTGGTTTTCGGACACGACCATCCGCTTGATCATCGTCTCGACATCCGCCGAATTTGTCTGCGCAAAATTGAATCCCATGATCTGCCCCAGGCCCCACGATGTACTTTGCAAGGCTGCGTTCCTGTTCAGGCCGACGGCCAGGTTCAGACGGTCATATTGATGCGGCCCCGTTGCACCATAGTTGCCGGGGGTTTTGCTGCTGATATCCGGGTGTTGCGCGTCAAACTTCTGCTGGGTCAGCCGACTGAATACGTGGCGTTCGTAAAGGATTTTCGGACGGCGATCGGGATAGAACCCGTTGCCGGAGGTTTCTACTGCCAAAACAGCCCAGAGTTGCGCGGCACTGACTTTGGCAAGGTCCAGCGCAGCCGCCAGACCTTCATCGTCAAGGGCCGCTCCATGGCTTGTGAATTCATCGCTCATGACGGCCTCCTTGGAAAACAGGAAACGCTGATGTACCTCTTTTAGCGTAGGAGGGCCGGGTGCAGGGCCGTCGGGTTTTCGATCACCGGTCAGGCGTGCGGTTAATGACGCTCCAGGGATTTTGCTATACATTTTCCGGCCGCCCACTGCATGGTGAAACCGCTTCATGTCTCTTGCGCTCGAACGTCTAGTCGCTGGCACGCCTATCCCTTTCGCCGGGAATCGTGTCTCTGTGGTCAGCCCCGAATTGGCCGCGCGCTTTCAGCCCGGGGACCATTTGCTGGTGGAGCAGGTCAGCGGCGAATTGTTGCTGATTCCGGTGGCTGACCAGCAAGCGGCGGCCATCGCAATCGAGCGGGCCGAAGCGGCGTTCAGCGCAATGTCCGCGATTTCCGATCAAGCCATCAGCGAGTTCTTTGATCGTTTCGCCCAACGCTTGGAAAACCCTGACTGCTGGGCCCTGATCGAAGCCGCCAACCTGGCCGACATCGAGCGGGCCAAGGCCCGTGGACGCTCCACCACGCGGCTTCTGGCGGATGAACGCATGCGTCGCGACATGATCGCCGGCCTCAGGGCCTGGCGCGATGCGTCGGCCACGCGCGGCAAAGTGGTCAGTTGCGTCGAGCATGACGGCTGGAAAGTCGAGCAAGTGGTCTCGCCCCTGGGCATCGTCGCGTTCGTCTTCGAAGGCCGGCCGAACGTCTTCGCCGACGCCGCCGGTGTGTTGCGCACGGGTAACACCGCGGTGTTGCGCATTGGCAGCGATGCGTTGGGCACGGCGCAAGCCATCGTCACCCACGCGCTGAATCCGGCGCTGAGCGACGCCGGGCTGCCGACCGGTGCGGTATCGCTGGTGGAAAGCGTCAATCACGCGGCCGGTTGGGCGATGTTCGCCGACCGGCGCCTGTCGCTGGCGGTGGCCCGTGGTTCGGGTCGTGCCGTCAGTCAATTGGGCAGCATCGCCCAACAGGCCGGCACTGCCGTCAGCCTGCACGGCACCGGTGGCGCCTGGCTGATCGCTGACAAGGACGCCGATGCCCAGCGCTTTGCCGCGGTGGTGCGCAACTCGCTGGATCGCAAAGTCTGCAACACGATGAATGTCTGCCTGATTCACCGTGACCGTGTCGCAGAACTGCTGCCGCTGTTCCTCGACGCGCTGCAACAGGCAGGCACCGCACGCGGTCAGGGCTGCAAATTGCACATCGTAGAAGGCAGCGAGCCGTACTTGCCGGCCGATTGGCAGACCGCCAGCGTTGAGGTGTACCGCGCCGAAGGCTATCAAACCGAAGCGTTGGCCGAACCGCTGCCCGAGGATCAGTTGGGTCGCGAGTGGGAATGGGAAGAAACCCCGGAAGTCAGCCTGAAGATCGTCGATGACCTGGACAGCGCCATCGCGTTGTTCAATCGCTATAGCCCGCAGTTCACCGTGTCATTGATCAGTGAAGATGCCTCGGCTCAGGAACGCTTCTACAGCGCGGTCAACGCACCTTTTGTCGGCAACGGGATTACCCGCTGGGTCGACGGACAGTACGCGCTGAACAAGCCGGAACTGGGGCTTTCGAACTGGGAGAGCGGTCGCCTGTTTGCTCGCAGCGCGATTCTCTCGGGAGATGGGGTGTTCACGATCCGCAGTCGCATGACCCAGACGGATCTGTCGGTCAAACGCTGATCCAGCGCCACGACCCCAGTCAACGGCCGCACTATACTTAATGTGCGTCCGTATGGGCGTGGCGAGCACTCCAAAACGAATCAGATGTCCATAACGCTCGCCTGAGCGTCAAGGCTGCACAGCCAATGGACGGGCAGTGCATCTGATGACGGAGAGAGGGTTACACCATGAAACTTCATTCCTTTCAACAATACTCTCATGATCTGGAAAGGGGCGTTCACGACACGTGGATTACCGCCAGGGTGAAGTCAGCCTTGGCAATGGATGAACCCAGCCTTGGCCTGCAAATCCATGTCAAAACCCACGGAGGCACGGTGGCATTGAGCGGCCGCGTCAACACCCATAAACAGTGTGAGCAGGCTGTAGCTCTGGCCCGTTCGGTTCAGGGCGTCGTCGACGTCGATGCCAGAGACTTGCTGACTCACGTGTTCACACCAGGCAGCATTCCAGAACCCCCCAACGCTGAAGAGGCCCCTGAAATTCGGCCTCAATCGTCAACAAAGATGGACGATAAATAACCCGGTCGATCGTTTCAGTGCAGTGCTCCCGTGAGCCGGGAGCGCTGCGTCGATCGTCTATCTGCCAATGGATACACACTTCAGGCTGCTGCTTCTACGGATCGGGCTTGAAGGGCGCAGGTGTCCGGATACTCGGCGAGCGCCACAAAACGGTGGCTGTTGGCATCCAGGGCGTCAATCGAACCGGTCTCGATGTCGTAAACCCAACCATGCAAATTCAACAGGCCTTTCTCCTGAGCCAGGCGCACGCTCGGATGCGTCTGGATATTGGCCAGTTGCGCGATGACATTCTCCCGAACCATTGAACTCACCTTCGCCGCTTCATTGGCATGAGGGCGGGATTCGTTGATGACTTTCGCTGACTCGGCGTGTTGCAACCAGCCGCTGACGGCGGGCAGGTGGTCCATGCATTTGCATTTGGCAACGGCGGTCATGGCGCCGCAGTCCGAGTGCCCGCAGATCACAATGTCGGTGACGCCGAGCACTGCGACCGCGTATTCGACCGTGGCCGACACACCGCCGGGGTGAGGGCTGTAAGAGGGCACGATATTGCCGGCATTGCGGATCACAAACAGTTCACCGGGTTCTTGTTGGGTCAGCAGTTCCGGCACAACACGGCTGTCGGAACAGGTGATGAACAGCGTGCCCGGATGCTGGGTGGTGGCCAGGTGTTTGAACAGGTCGGTCCGTTGCGGAAAGGCGTCTTTCTGGAACTTCAAAAAACCTTCGATGAGCGCTTTCATTGCGATGTCCTCATGGGTGAGTCGGGTTTAGCCCGCACAGCAGTGCGGGCCGGTATTCACTTAGAAAGGACGCAGTGGCAGGAACTTGCCATCGAGGGTAATCACTGCGCGGGAGCCGCCTTCCGGGTCTTCGACTTTCTTCATGTCGAGCTTGAAGTTGATCGCACTGATGATGCCGTCGCCGAATTGCTCATGAACCAGGGCTTTCAAGGTGGTGCCGTAAATCTGGATCATTTCGTAGAAGCGGTAGATGGTCGGGTCGGTCGGGACACCCGAGAGGCTGCCGCGCAACGGGATGATCTGCAGGCGGGCCACGGTGTCGGCGTCCAGGTCGAGTTTTTCGCCAATCACTTTGGCGGCGCTTTCCGGCAGCGGGTGCTGACCGAGCAGGGCGGCGGTGACGTAGGCCAGACCGAGGCCGGTGCCGTCGGTCAGGTCCTGCCAGGACAGGTTTTTGCGCGCTTTTGCATCGAGGAGCGACGTGGTCAGGGCCAGGCTTGGGTCGTTGTAAGCGTGGGACTGTTGCATGGTGTTTCTCCTGTCGGGAGTGATGTTGCTTGGGTGTGGAGCAATCTTCTGCCGATTGATCCATAGCGTCCAAGACCGATATACAATGCAGCGCATAAGCACGGCCTATAGATGGTGGTTCCCCATGCTGCTCCGACATTTGCGCTATTTGCTGGCGGTCGCCGACCACGGCGGTTTCACCCGCGCCGCCGAGGCGCTTCACGTTTCGCAGCCGACCCTGTCCCAACAGATCCGGCAACTGGAAGAAACCCTGGGTGTCAGCCTGTTCGACCGCACCTCGCGCACGGTGAAACCCACCGATGCGGGCGAGGCCTACATCGAATGTGCTCGTAGGGTGCTGGTAGAACTGGAGGCGGGAAAACGTGCGCTGCATGACGTAAAGGACTTGTCCCGCGGCACCTTGCGGCTGGCCATGACCCCAACGTTCATGGCGTACCTGGTGGGGCCGCTGGTGCGTGATTACGTGGCGCGGTATCCGAACATCCATTTGCAGATTTTCGAGCTGTCGATGGATGACATCGAGGCCGGTCTGGTGGATGACTCACTGGACATCGCCATCGCGTTTACCCAGGTCAGAAATGCCGACATCGAGTCGATCCCGGCGTTTACCGAGACGTTGGGCGTCATGGTGGGGCGCGATCACCCGTTATACGAAAGCCAGGTCGCGTTGTCCGCGCAAGAGGTCGCGCAACTGGAATTTGCGCTGCTGGCCCCGGACTTCGTTACCCGCACACGCATTGATGAGTACTTTGCTCAGGAGCAAATCACGCCGAAAGTGGTGATCGAGGTCAACTCGGTGAGCACCTTGCTGGAAGTCATTCGGCACACGGCCATCGCCACCATCCTTCCGGAACCCATTGCCACCAAGGACCGGGCGTTGCGCAAAATCCCGTTGTTGGGGGAGTCGCCCAGGCGAGGGGCCGCGCTGCTTCGACGCAAAAACAACTATCACAGTGCAGCGTCGGTGGCTTTTATGGAGCTGGTGTTGGGTGCGGCTGCAGGTGAGTCGACGACGTCAGTCTTCTATTAATTGGCACACACCATTGGGCGCCTTGCCCGTGGAGGACACCGTGACCGAGTCGTCATCGGAGAGGAGGATCGAGATGACGACGCCCGAACCCTTGGCTTCGAATCGGCGATCGTCAATGGCTTTGGTCTCGGCTTCCTTGCTGTTGATCAACACCGGTCCGTCCTGATCCGCGTGGACGATGATTTTGCCGGGGCAGTCCGCATCGAACAACGGAATGCCGGTGATGCTGTTTGCATGGGCAGCACTGGCGATTACGAGTAACAGCAAGCCTGTCAGTTGTATGTTCATCACAAACCTCCAATGATCCAGTGAGCACGGTTAACGATAGCGTTGTTTGGTGCGCACGAGACAAACAAAAAGGCCCCGCTCAATGTGACGAGCGGGGCCTTTTTATGGATGGGGTGTGGAGGTATCAGTAGAACCGGTCAATCACCCGAACTTCGTTCTGGTTCTGCATCGAGGCCCAGGCCTGTTTCAGCGTCTGCAGAACATTACCGATGAAGTCCTTGTCAGCCGCGGCTTTCTTGCCGACATAGCCTTGGCCGCGACGGTACATCTTCAGTCGGGCGAGCAGGTTCTGGTTGTTCTTGTCGAACTCCGCTTCATCAGCGTGCATCGACAGGCAGTCGATATGCACCTGGCCCGACTTGCTGATCCACAGAATATGGCTGTCATGGCTGTCTTTTTGTACAGCGAACAGATGAGCCAGTTCATCGATAGTGGGTTGATTGTTCAGATTCATAGTAAGCCCCTTGACCATTTGGTGATCTTTCAAAGTTGATTCGCTAATACAGGTAGCCCATCGGTTAGTTGATCCCTGGCACCGAAACCAGGACGTCAGCGGTCGGCCGCCAAATTGACGGGGTCCCGCGTCTGTTGCATGTAGTCGTGTTGAATAACTGCTACGCAATAGCGTCACAACGAGGAGAAGCGGCGAAAACCTTCTGGCCACTGCCGACGTTTTCAGGGTCGACCACAAGCTTCATGAGGATTGATCGCCAGCGCTTCTCGTCCTTGTACTGGACGTTCAGGCCAGGTCAGCTTCTTCAATCTGCCTTGTGGGCAGCGTGTATCCGGGAAAAACAGCTCGGCGGTCAGACGAGCTTGCTCAAACGTGTTGCCTGTTCTCCCGATCGGGGAGATGTCTGCATCATGCAAGGGCAAATCGGAGGCGTCAACGGTTTTGTAGTGATTATTTTTGGTCACTACATATTGTCGGACAAAGTCGTTTGGAATTAAAAAGCGGAAGGGGAAAGCGCCAGTCAGGACGCTGGCAACGATGTCTGGAATCGGTAAACGGTGCAGGGATAACCGTCTACTGGCAGCTGATGCAGGGTGAACTCGCCATGGGTGAGATCGGTCAAGACCCGGGCCCAGAACCGCCGCGCAGGCTGATTCGCGTCGAGGTGGAAAATTTGCCATTGACCGGGGAACCGGCTCAAGAGGGTGGAAACGACAAACTTCGCGACGCCTTGGCCACGAAAGCGTCGACTGACAAAGAAGTAGCCGATGTTGTACTCGGCGCCGTGAGTATGGGTTTCATCATCCACCGTCACGAAGCCGGCCAATTCTCCGTCGACCTTGATCAGAAACGGCTTGGTTGCGGGTTTTCGCCAGTAACCTGGTTTGGGCTGGGCGTTGAAGAAGCCATGCTCACCGAGCTTCAGCGGCAGCCACTCGCTGAAGTCATACATGTAGAACTGCATCAGGTTTTCAATCGTTTCCAGTTCGTCGCGCTGGACGGCGTGCAGTTCGATCAAGGGCATGTTGATAGCTCCTGAGGTGCAGGCCATCCGTGGCCCGGACGTGTTCACTCAGTGGGGGGCGAAATCGTATTTCCCACCTGTTTGCAGAGCAGCTTGATAGGCCGGACGAGCCTGAAAGCGTTCAATCCAGGTCGCTATATGAGGATAGTTGCCGAGCTTGCCCTGGGCTCTGGCGATCTCGCCGATAAAACTCATCTGGATGTCGGCGGCGCTGAACTCATCGCCCAGCAGGTAATCGGACTGGCTCATAGCCGTGTCGAGGTAGCCCAGGTAGTTGGCCACCTCCGAGTTGATCCGCGGATGCAACGGCGCGCCGGCTTCACCGAGACGCCCTACGTACAGGTTCAACATCAGCGGCAACATCGCCGAGCCTTCGGCGAAATGCAGCCACTGCACGTATTCGTCATAGGCGGGGGTGGATGGATCGGGTTGCAGGCGACCGTCGCCATGACGGCGAATCAGGTAGTCGATGATCGCCGAGGACTCGATCAGCTTCTGCGCGCCGTCTTCGATGACCGGTGATTTACCCAGGGCATTGATCGCTTTCAATTCGGGCGGTGCCAGGTTGGTCTTCGGGTCACGCTGATAGCATTTCAGCTCGTAAGGGATGGCCAGTTCTTCCAGCAACCAGAGAATCCGCTGGGAACGGGAGTTGTTCAGGTGATGCACGATAATCATGGTTGATGCCTTCTCAGAAAATGGGGCTGCCGCCGGGCTTGAAGAACACTAGACCCTTTTGGCTCGCTTGAAGTGCCCTCAAGCCTTGCTCGCCGGTTTTGCCGCGCGTTTGGTGCCCGTCGAGGGCTTGCGTTTGGCGGGCTTGCGTTTGTTTTTCCACGGTGTGGCACCGCGCCCGGCGGGGCTTGCCGGTCCGCTGATGGTCAGGCTCAGGCCGGCGCAACGGGCGACCTGTTTGCTCATCCACGCGGCTTGCTTGGTGACGAATTCTTCCAGGCTCATTTCACCACTTTGCACCATGTCCAGCGCCTGCTCCCAGATCGCCGTGGTCCCAGGGTCGGCGATGGCACGCGGCACCGCGTCGATCAGGCTGAACGCGGCCGGGGTGGCGGCCAGGGCCTTGCCGTTCTTGATCAGATAACCACGGTCGAGCAGGCCCTGGATGATCGAGGCGCGGGTCGCTTCAGTGCCGATGCCGGTGGTGTCCTTGAGTTTCTGCTTGAGCAGGGGATCTTCCACCAGTTTGGCGACGTTCTTCATCGCCTTGATCAGATCGCCTTCGGTGAACGGTTTGGGCGGTTGCGTCCAGAGGTCCTTGAGCTTCACGTCGGCCACTGCGCAGTCACGTCCTTCGGCCAATGCCGGCAGCGTTTGCGGCGCCGGTGCTTCGCGGCCCTTGGCTGGGGCGAGGGCCTCGGGCAGGGCGCGTTTCCAGCCGGGCTCGACGATCTGCTTGCCGACGGCCCGCAAGGCTTCACCGGCGCAGTCGAAGTCGGCCTGAGTCCGGTCGTATTCATGGTTGGGCAGAAACTGCGCCAGATAACGCGCGCGGATCAGGGTATAGACCGCCCGCTGCTTGCCTGCCAGTCGCTCGAGGTTTTTCGCTGCAGCGGTGGGGATGATGCCGTGGTGCGCGCTGACCTTGGCATCGTTCCAGGCCCGTGAGCGGCGCTGAGGCTCCAGGAAATCGTTCAAGGCGTTCAGTGCCGGATCAGCCTGCCTCAGCGCGGCCAGAATGCCCGGTGCTTCGCTGTGCTGACTCACGGGCAGATAACCGCAGTCGCTGCGGGGATAGGTGATGACCTTGTGGGTTTCGTACAACGCCTGGGCAATGTCGAGGGTTTCCTGGGCGCCGAGCCCGAGCTTCCTCGAGCAGACTTCCTGCAAGGTGCCCAGATCGAAGGGCAGGGGGGCGACTTCGCGCATCCGCTCGGTGCGCAGTTTGATCACCCGGGCACTCGCCGCACTGCCAATCGCCGCCGCTGCTTGCTGCGCCAACGCCTGATTCAGGCAGCGATCCTGATCGTCGCAAACTTCGGAGGCTGCACGCCACTGGGCGGTGAACGTGGTGCCGTCGTGCAGCAGTTGCACATCGATGGCCCAATAGGCGACCGGCACGAAATCGGCGATGCTGCGGTCGCGATCCACCACCAGGCGCAGGGTCGGCGTTTGCACCCGACCGACCGGCAAAACGCCCTGATAACCGGACTGACGCCCCAGCAGTGTGAACAGCCGACTCATGTTCATCCCGATCAACCAGTCGGCCCGGGAGCGCCCGAGTGCCGAATGGTAAAGGCTAAAGGTCTCGGCCCCCGGCTTCAGGGCTGCCAGCGCTTTGCGGATCGACGCATCGTCCAGCGCCGACAGCCATAGCCGCTGGATCGGCCCGCGATAACGGCAATGCTCCACCAGTTCCCGAGCGATCATCTCGCCTTCACGGTCGGCGTCGGTGGCAATCACCAATTCATCGGCCTCGCCGAGCAGTCGCTTGACCGCTTTGTATTGGCTGGCCGTGCGCGGTTTGACGGTCATTTTCCACTTCTCTGGAATGATCGGCAGATCCGCCAGCACCCAGCGCTTGTAACGCGCGTCATAGGCGTCCGGCGGTGCGGTTTCCAGCAGATGGCCGATGCACCAGGTCACCGTGACGTCCGTTCCCAGCCAGCAGCCGTCGCCACGACGCCTGGCGCCGAGCACGGCCGCAATGTCTTTGGCCTGGGAAGGTTTTTCACAGAGGTACAGCCGCATAACCACCATCGCTCATCAACTGTCGAGAGGCGGACAGAATGGCGGCTGATGAGCGATGGGGCAATCTTTATCTGTATGGATGTACAGTCTGTGCGTTGCGAATGATTGCCGAGGGTGATTGATCCCAGTCGGGAGTGAAGCGGCTCGTCGGCCGGACAGCGACCGACGGCCCGCGTTTCTACTTGGACTTGGACTTGGGTTTGGTCTTGGCTTTGGCTTTAGTTGCTTTGGCTCCCCTGGACCGGGTGGATCGTGCGCCGACTGGCGCGGGTGGAGGAATCATTCGCTGCGCCTGGAAAGGCGCCTGCCCCACCGGTTGTGCTGTTACCAGCGACTGCTCAAGTCGTTGGAATGATTCGGTGGCGGAGGCCTTCGCGGCCAGTTGAATGGTGGCGTCCTTTTTCGACAGCAGGGAGTCCATCAGGGTTTCAAACTCGGCGGCCATTCGCCGGTAAGCGGGAGCGTTCAAATGCAGTTCATTGATCCAGTCATCGTCGCTGATGAGCTCCCGTAGATCCAGGTAGTAAACGTCTGTATGGCTGTCGGCAACGGACTTCAGCATCACATTGAGCTTATCGATAAAGTCGGCAACGATTTTGCGTTGAACGACCGGGTCAAGGATGTTTTTACGAGTCAGGGATGGCCGGATCCAGGGGCCGATGAAACGGTAGTTGCCAATATTGACCACACCTTTACCCGTGGGAATGGCCCGGCCATATCCATGGAAAATGATTTTGACCTTCGGGTGTGCGGTCTTCACACGTTTGATCATGTTCTCGTAAGCACCTTTGAACACCGTGTTTATGACGTAATCGACATAGCCGGTGCGCATAAGGTCGGGTGGTGATGAGTCGGCGTGATTGAGGAACGCCGCGAACTCATCACCGGCAATATCGTTACCCGCGGCGGAGAACAGGAAGAAAGTCGGTTTGGTGCTTTTTATTTCGGCAAGCACCTCGGCAAATTCCGGAGTCTTGCGGGTCCAGGCACCTTCCTTGAACTCAGTCCCGTAGACCATGTTTTCCAGAGTGTCGCCACCGGTAGCGAAGTTTTTAATCTTGTAGCCGGACGTCAATTTCAGCCATTTGATGATGTCGACCCCCGGCAGGTAGTCGAACCAGGAATCGCCTTGGGCGACCACGTTCACGCCATTTGAACCAAAGAAAAATGCGCCGGCAGCTCCTGGGGGCATGGGTTGGCCTTCCTGCTCGTGTTGCCAGATCGCCAGATTGATTTTCGATAATGCGTCTTCACTTTCATAGTTCATGACGGCAGCCTTTTTTGTTGGATGGAACGAGCAAAGATCAGATCAGCGCCTGACCTGTATCAGGTGGTCCATACCTCCAAGGTGATGGCACCTTGATTGTTACGGCGCCGCGATAGAGCAACTTCCAAGCCCCCAACGGCGCAATAAGTGAATCGGGCATGTGCAGTCTCCGACGGCGGTGGGCGGGTCAGTAGTTCAGGTTAACCACCGGCCGGTCCAGCTTCCCGTCCGGCTCTCGCCTGAGAATGGTCAGCAAGGCGGCGGTAATGACGTTCACATCATTGTCGAACCCGCCGTGGGAGGTGTCCGCTTTGGTGCCCGCGCCGTAGTTCATTTGTGAATCGTTGAAGATGTGCAGGGTTTTCGCGAACGCTTCGGGAAGCCCACGACCCGTTGCGGCAAATCCGGTCGGAATGGTTTTTCCCCAGTAAAACTGGTTCCACTGTTCGGTCATGCTCTTGGCGGCAATGTTCCACTCCGTCACATCGGGATTGCTGAAGTCCTGGAAGTTCTTGTCCAGGCTCTTGGCCATGCCCAGCAGCGGCATGCGTTGCAGTTCTTCGTAGGCACGGGAAACGAGGTACAGCAGTGACTTGTGGTACACGCCGATGACGTTGTCATCCTGTTCGCGGTTGTCGGACATCATGTAGATGTGGAAGTCCTTGCGCTTGAGTCCTCCACCTTCGATGACTTTGCGGTAGGTCTGGTTGGCGAAATCGAGGGTGCAGGCCGGGGCCATCAGCGTCGACGTTTCGATGGCCAAACCTCTGGCTGAGAGCAGTTGAATCAAGTGGCCATTGATCAGGGACCCCGCGGAATGGCCGATCAAATGCAGCTCGACGTTCTTCTTGCCCATGTCGGCGACCAGGTTTTTCAGGTTCTCCGCCATTTCCACCAGCCCGCGCGGGGTAAAACCTGCGACTGAGGCCGCTTCGGCGTTCTGCTTCATCTGGCTCCACTGATCGCCACCGAGTTTTTTGGTGGCCAGTTCCACCGTTCGATCAAAGCCTTCCAGGGCTTTGTCCTTGAGGGTCTTCAACACATCGCTGATGCCGCCAGCCTCGGGAAACAGCCCCGGGAGGGCATCCTTGACGATGTCGGCAAACGTCTCCAGCGCCCCGGTTCGCCAGGTGACAAACAATGGATAGATGCCGTTTTCAAGAAAGTAGGGCGCCATCGCGCAGATTCGATTGATGGAGTCCTGCTCGGAATTGAGCCCGCCGTGGGCGATGACGGCGATGCGCAGCACGGCGGGTTTGTTGGCCGCCGGGAGCTTGTCGTACCAGGCGCGCGGTGACTCGTAGACGATTCGCTTGACGCCCGCGCGGACGTTTTCGACGTCGGTGAGGCGGGGGCCGATACTGCCGTTGTTTTCCATCACGATGGTCAGGCCATACGCCTGATCCATGGTCAACAGGGGAGGTCCTTTGCGAGCGGTATCGAGGGCACCGGCGGTGAACAGCGAGAAACCTTCGCGCTTGGCGCTGGAGCTCGACAGCGCGCTGCGAAACGCTGATTGAACATCGGTCCGGGAACGTGAAGGCCGCGCGTTGTGCGATAACGCGCCGTGTTCAATCGGCACACCGAGGGCCACGGTCCAGGCGTCGGTGCCATTGGCCAGCCAGTCCTCGAACGTCAGGATGGCGAAGCCCGAGAATCCCCAGTCGGTTGACCAGGAATTCTGCACGATGAAACCCTGACGGGTGTAGCCGATCAAGGCAAAGGCGTGACCGCCCTGGCTGGTTGTCGGCCATTTGATGACGGGCAGCTGAGACATGCTCTGGAACACCGCCGGCGGACGTTTTTTGCCTTTGGGCTGCATCAGTGCCCAGCCCTGATGCACATTGGCGGAAACGTAAAGCGCACCCGCTTCGTACAGCGCCGCCATCATGGCGGTGATGTCGTCTTTCTCGACGCGGTAGTAAACCCCCAGTGGCCGGGTCACGGCGTCTGTTGCCCAGTTTTCGGCGGGCGCTTCAAACGCCGGAACCGATCCGTCGGGCTTGACGGTATAGGGCCACAGTTCCTCCGCGCAGACGCCGTGCTTATGCCATCCCTTCAACGCGCCGCGACAACTGGAACCGGTGTAGTCCTCGCCTGGCCATTCGTCATAGAGTTTGGCCAGATGATAAAGCTGACGCGGGCTCGTCTTGATGGACGCCCGGTCCCGCAGCCACAACAGATAGTTGACCACCGCCGCCAGCCCGAACCCTGTGCACGCACCTTCGTTGCCTTGGTAGAGCACCAGGCCTTTACCCAGGTATGCGGAGAGTTCGGTGGCAATGTCTTTGTCGGCGGGCCAGGAGGGCGGCAGTGACTGGACCCGTGGGGTAAAAATACGATCGCGCAGGTCGAGGCGATCCGGACGGGCATCGAGGGTGATGATTTTCTGGTCGAGGGAAAACTGTGTGGCGGGCATGGTGAGACCCTCAGGTTTCTGAGACTCAAATCCCCACGCCATGCCACGACTGCCTGTCTGGGCAGCAGGGACGTCAACGGTTCTATTGATCGTAGACGATGTTTCACCGGCTCTGAGCGTTTGCCCGCTTATATCGGCATTTCGTTTTTGGCCTCGTCGGAGCGCCGCATCGTCCCGTTCGGCTGCGAAGCCGTCGTGAGCGCAAAATCTGGGTTATACCTGAAAGTCGTGGTCTCAGGTTTTGGGGCTGCTGTGCCGCCCACCGCGGGCAAGCCTCGTTCTCACAGGTTCATCACCGTCATGAGGAACGTATTTCATGAAAAGCACCGGTCCTAGTCCTGTCATCACCATTGCAGAGCAGCCAGGCTGCCTGCTTGTAAAGTTTCACGGTATTCAGGTGGCCGCTTCCGCACGGGCGCTGGTGTTGCTCGAGGCCAACTATCCTCCGGTGTATTACGTGCCGCGGGAGGACATCGATGAAAAATACTTTGCCCGCACCGACCACACGAGTTATTGCCCCTACAAGGGCGATGCCAGCTATTTCAGTCTGCAAGTCCCGGGACATGAGGGCGCTAACGCGGTGTGGAGCTATGAAGACCCCAAAGTGTCAGTCGATCAGATTCGCGGCTACATGGCGTTCTACCCCGATCAAGTCACGTTTGAGGTGCTCAAAGACGTCGAGTGAGGGGCGCTTTCCAGGCATCAACGAAAACGCCGCGCATGGGCGCGGCGTTTTATGGTCAGGTGTTCAGCTCATCGAACAGCATCCACCAGCGTAGATTCATCAATCTGGCCAATCGAGGTCACCCCGGTCAAGGTCATGGCGACGCGCATTTCCTTGGCGAAGATATCCAGCATATTCTCCACCCCGCGTTGACCATCGGCGGCCAGTGCATAGGCCATGGAACGCCCCAGCAATACGCCTTTTGCACCCAGCGCCAACATCCGCACGACATCAAGTCCCGAGCGGATGCCCGAGTCGACCAGCACCGTCAGATCATTGCCGATGGCTTGCATGATCGGCGGCAAGGCCTTGGTGGTGGAGAGCACGCCGTCCAGCTGTCGCCCACCGTGGTTCGACACGACAATGCCGTCCGCGCCAAAGCTGACTGCGTCTCTGGCATCCTGAGGATCGAGAATGCCTTTGATGATCATCGGGCCTTTCCAGAACTCGCGAATCCACTCCAGATCACTCCAGCTGATCGAAGGGTCGAAGTTGTTGGCCAACCAGCCCATGTAGTCTTCGAGCGTGACGGCTTTGCCAAGGTACTTCGAGATATTGCCCAGGTCGTGTGGACGTCCCATGACGCCGACGTTGAATGCCCAGTCGGGTTTGGTCATGGCCTGAAGCATTCGCCGCGATGATGCAAAAGGGCCTGACATGCCAGAGTGCGCGTCCCGGTATCGGGCACCGGGCGTGGGCATGTCCACGGTAAACACCAGGTTTTTCACACCGGCGGCCTTCGCCCGCTCCAGTGCATTTTTCATGAAGCCTCTGTCCTTCAACACATACAGCTGAAACCAGATGGACTGTTGGCTTTGTGCCGAGACTTCCTCGATCGAACACACCGAAACCGTTGATAGGCAAAGCGGGATGCCTTTGTTCTCCGCCGCTTTAACCGCCTGCACTTCACCACGGCGGGCGAACATGCCCGTCAGTCCTACCGGCGCCAATATGATCGGCATTGAAAGTGGTTGATCGAAGAGGGTGGTTTCAAGGCTCAGGGTTTCGACGTTTTTCAGAATGCGCTGACGCAGGCTGATGCCGGTCAGATCAGCACTGTTGGCCCTCAGCGTGTGCTCTGCATAAGCCCCACCATCAATGTAATCAAACAAAAAACGTGGGAGTTTGCGACGTGCTGCCTCGCGATAGTCGGATGCCGATGAAATGATCATGGTGCCTCGGTCTGGTGAGTGGCGGGGCGATGGTTGCGTCGAGCGTAGAGTCAGATTAACGAAAACGCCCCGCATTGCGGGGCGTTTTTTTGCCTGTGCTGTCAGTTGGTATCCAGCTCTACGTTCTTGGTCTCACGCAAACAGATCATGCCCACCACCAGACTCACCCCGGTAATCAGCACCGGGTACCACAGCCCGTAGAAGATGTCCCCGGTGTACACCACCAAGGCAAACGACACCGTTGGCAGGAAACCGCCGAACCAGCCATTACCGATGTGGTACGGCAGGGACATCGAGGTGTAGCGAATGCGGGTCGGGAACAGTTCGACCATCAGCGCTGCCAGCGGGCCGTAGCACATGGCGGAGATGATGATCAGCGCGACGATCAGCGCCACGATCATCGGTTTGTTGACCAGCTGGGTGTCGGCTTTTGACGGATACCCTGCCAGGGTCACGGCGCCACGCAGGGCCGCTTCATCGTAACCTTCGAGTTTCACTTCACCGACGCTGACCTGCACGGCGCTGCCGGCCGGTGCGGCTTCGCTGTTGTAAGGAAGGCCCTGTTTCACCAGGAAGGTTTTGACCTTGTCGCACGGGCTGTCAAATTTCGCCTTGCCCACCGGGTCGAACTGGAAGGTGCAGGTGGCCGGGTCCGCCAGCACGGTGATCGGTGCCTGACGGCTGGCCTGGTCGATGGCCGGGTTGGCGTAGTGGGCGATGGACTTGAAGATCGGGAAGTAGAGTGCAGTCGCCAGCAACAGGCCGATCATCAGCACCGGTTTGCGCCCGACTTTATCCGACAGCCAGCCGAAGAAAATAAAGAACGGTGCGCCGATGATCACGCTGACGATCAACAGACTGTTGGCCAGCGCCGGGTCCATTTTCAGGAACTGGGTGAGGAAGAACAGCACGTAGAACTGCGCCGCGTAGAAGGTCACGGCTTGCCCGGCGTTGATGCTGAACAGGGCGATCAGGACGACTTTCAGGTTTTCCCATTTACCGAAGGAATCGCGCAGCGGCGACTTGCAGAGCTTGCCTTCTTCTTTCATTTTCACGAACGCCGGCGACTCGTGCAGGCTCATGCGAATCCAGGTCGAGATGCCCAGCAGAATGATCGAGAACAGGAACGGAATCCGCCAGCCCCAGACTTCGAACTGGTCACCGGTGAAGTAGCGGCAACCGAGCACCACCAGCAGCGACAGCAGCAAGCCGAGGGTCGCGGTGGACTGAATCCAGCTGGTGTGGAAGCCGCGTTTTCCCATCGGTGCGTGTTCCGCGACATAGGTCGCAGCGCCGCCGTATTCACCGCCCAGGGCCAGGCCCTGAAGCATGCGCAGCACCACAAGGATGATCGGCGCAGCAATGCCGATACTCGAGTAGGTCGGTAGCAGCCCGACGCAGAAGGTCGCCAGGCCCATGAGGATGATGGTCGCAAGGAACGTGTATTTACGCCCGATCATGTCCCCCAACCGGCCGAACACCAAGGCGCCGAACGGCCGCACGATGAAGCCGGCAGCGAAGGCCATCAGCGCAAAGATGAACGCCGTGGTGTCATTGACCCCGGCGAAAAACTGTTTGCTGATCACCGCCGCGAGGGCGCCATAGAGGAAAAAGTCATACCACTCGAAGACCGTCCCGAGCGACGAGGCGAAGATGACTTTCTGGGTTTCCTTGCTGGTGCCCGCGCTGCGCACGGCTTCCAGGGGCTGAACATGTTCTGACATATCGGTATCCCTCACAGTGATTGTTTTTTTTGTTCCACTGTCGGCGCCGGCCTTATGGGCTGGCGCCGCTATTCCTTTGTTCAAGAGACTGCGGTCAGTGCTTTTTCGTCGGGTGCAAAACTCCTTGTGGGTGTTTCCAGGATCAGTTGTGCCGCTTTTTCGGCAATCATCAGCGTAGGCGAACAGGTGTTGCCCGAGGTGATGCGCGGCATGATCGAGGCGTCGGCGATGCGCAGGCCCGGGATGCCGTGGACTTTGAGTTGCGCATCGACCACGGCGTCCGCGTCATTGCCCATGCGGCAAGTGCCGACCGGATGGAAGATGGTGGTGCCGATGCGGGCGGCGGCTTCGTGCAATTGCTCTTCACTCTGCAAGCTGTCGCCGGGCAAGTACTCGACCGGATTGAATGCTTGCAGGGCCGGTGCGGCGACGATGCGCCGGGTCAGGCGAATGGCATCCGCTGCCACCCGCAAATCCTCTGGATGGCTCAAGTAATTGGGCTGAATCAGCGGCGCTTCCTGCGGATCGGTGGAGCGAATCTCGACGCGACCACGGCTTTGCGGGCGCAGATCGCACACCGACGCCGTGAAGGCGGGGAAGGCATGCAATGGCTCACCGAAACGTTCCAGTGACAGCGGCTGAACGTGGTACTCGAGATTCGCTGATGTCTGCTCCGGTCCCGAGCGGGCGAAGGCTCCGAGTTGGCTCGGCGCCATGGACAGCGGACCGCTGCGGTCATACAGGTAACGCAGGCCCATGCCCATTTTGCCCCACAGGCTGCCGGCGATTTGGTTAAGGGTGCGGGCGTTTTCCAGTTTGTAGATCAGGCGCAGTTGCAGGTGATCCTGCAGATTGCCACCCACGCCGGGCAGTTCATGGGCAACGCCGATTCCCAAGCGTTGCAGCAGCGGGCGAGGGCCGATCCCGGAACGTTGCAGGATGCTCGGTGAGCCGACGGAACCGGCGCACAGCACGATTTCCTTGCGCGCCTTGAAGGTTTTCGCCTGACCCTGCCAACGCGCACTGACCGCTGATGCACGGCCGTTATCCAGCAGCACGCGGTCGACTTCGACATCGGTCAGCACGGTGAGATTGGGGCGGTTGCGGATCGGTTTGAGAAATGCCTTGGAGGCGTTCCAGCGAATCCCGGCCTTCTGATTGACCTGGAAGTAGCCGCAGCCTTCGTTGTCACCCTGGTTGAAGTCATCGATGCTGGCGATGCCGCTTTGCTCGGCGGCGCTGCGGAAGGCATCGAGAATCGGCCATGACAGCCGCTGACGTTCGATCCGCCATTCCCCGGCGGCACCGTGGAATTCCGAGTCGCCGGCAAAATGGTTTTCGCTTTTTTTGAACAATGGCAGGACGTCTTGCCAACTCCAGCCGGGATTGCCATCGGCCGCCCAGCCGTCATAGTCGCCGGCCTGGCCGCGCATGTAGATCATGCCATTGATCGAGGAGCAGCCGCCGAGCACCTTGCCACGCGGATAACTCAGGGCGCGACCTTGCAGGCCGGGTTGCGCTTCGGTCTTGAAGCACCAGTCGGTGCGCGGGTTGCCGATGCAGAACAGGTAACCCACGGGGATGTGAATCCACGCATAGTTATCGCGGCCGCCGGCTTCGAGCAGCAACACCCGATTCTGCGGGTCGGCCGACAACCGATTGGCCAGCAAACAACCGGCCGGGCCGGCACCGACCACGATGTAGTCGTATTCATCCAGGGAAGTCTGCATCCGTGACCTCAACTTGTTGTTCTTGTTGTCGGTCATCCTAGTTGTTAGCTTTCGTCAAAAGAATGTTAGTTTTTGCGCAGCCGCTGTGCGTTTTTAAACAGCCCCACCTCAAGGACGGTTCATGTTTGACTGGAATGACCTGCGGTTTTTTCTCGAGTTGCAGCGCAGCGGGCGTTTGCTCACCGCTGCCCGCCGTTTGAACACCACCCACGCCACCGTGGCCCGGCACATCGAGGCCATCGAAAAGAGCCTCGGTACTGCGCTGTTTGTTCAGCACGCCCAGGGTTATGAGCTGACCCCGGCCGGTGAAGCGTTGCTCAAGCACGCCGAAGCGATGGAAAACGTCGCGTTGCTGGCTCAGGAAGAAATCACTCAGTCGAGTACACCGTTAGGCAAGATCCGCGTCGGCGTGACCGAGGGGTTGGGCATCATGTTCCTCGCCAGCCGCATGAACGGCCTGTTTGAACGCTATCCGGGATTGGAAGTGGAGCTGGTGGCGGTGCCGCGCTTTGTCAGCATTCTCAATCGCGAGGCCGAGATCAGCATCCACCTCGAACGCCCGGCGGCCGACATGCTGGTCACCCGCAAACTGACTGACTATCGATTGGCGCTGTACGCCAGCCAGGAGTATCTCGACCGTTCGCCACCGCTGCGCAGCCGCGAAGACCTCGGTCGCCACGCCTGGATCGGCTACGTCGATGACTTGCTGTTCAGCCAGGAACTGATGTTCCTCAACAGCTTCTGCCGCAATCCGCAGGTGGTCTTTCACAGCACCAGCGTCATCGCCCAGCAACAGGCTGCGCGCTCAGGCCTGGGGATCGCCGTGCTGCCGTGCTACATGGCCAGCGCCGATCCCGGCCTGGTGCCGTTGCTGCCGGATGAGAGTATTCAGCGCAGCTACTGGATCAGCACGCGGCGTGAGCTGCACAAATCCGTGCGGTTGCGGGTGTTGTGGGATTACGTGGTGGGGTTGTGTGAGGCCGAGCAGGCGTTGTTGCTGGGATAAGGTTTGTCGTCCAGTCTATTGGATGACGACAAGGAGCGTTATCCGACACTCCGTCGCGATAAAGGGAGCTTGCAGCATGACCGAAGATACAAAAGTGAAAGGCCCGGCGTCGTACTTCCCGTCAATCGAGAAAAAGTACGGGCAGCCAATCAGTCACTGGCTGGATCTGCTGGGAACAGTGAGCGCAAAGAAGCATATGGAAATGGTGGCGTGGCTGAAGACTGAACACGGTATGGGGCATGGGCATGCGAATGCGTTGGTTGCGCATTATTTAGCGAGCGCTAAAACGTGAGGCACCTGTAAGTGCTCCTACAGGGGGGCGTGTTTCAGGCGAGGATTTCGAATGAGGTGCTGGCCAGGCGCTCTCCATTCACCAGCACGTGCACGGCGTGTTTGCCCACGTAGTGTTTGCGAGTGGTGAGTTCCTTGATCTGCTGGCTACGGGCAATGGCCTCGGCCGCCTTGCCGGGAAGCGTCAGCGCCTTGAGCTTGAACACCTTCGCCGATGTGCTGCCGTTGGCTTTGACGTAATCGATCGCGTAGTCGATCACCAGTCGCTGACTGTCCTGGACCGTGGATTTCACGGCGAAGGACAGGGTGATTTTTTCACCCAGACGAATCACCGCCGGTTGCACCTTCACATCGATGATCTCGACCTCAGGCTTGCCGCCCGCGCCAATGATCGCCAGCGCGCGTTGGTTGCCCTGTTTGATCAGGCTGCGCAGGGCGTGTTTGGCGATCCATGCGGTGTGTTTGTTGTCCCGCGACCAGCCTTCAATCAGGTCCAGCACCCATTCGGGATGATCCTTGGTGATGTCGTTGAGGTGGTTGGCCACGGATTTGCGCACGTAAAGACTGTTGTCGGCCTTGAGGTTGTCGAGGATCACCGCCGCCAATGTTGGGTCAGCCTGGATCTGTTCCAGTCGAAACGACCATGGCAGGCGCGGTCGGCTGCCTTCGCTGGCCAGGCGGCGGACGTGTTCGTTTTCGTCCAGGGACCAATCGTGCATGACCGCCAGTGAGCGTCCGATGTCGCTGCGCAAGAAATAGCGGATTGCGAATTCCGAGGAGCCGAAGGTGGTGAAGTATTTCAGCGCGTCCATGGACTGCTCGAAGGCATGTCCGCCGTAGGTCGCGACGTAATGCGGCAGTGAGATGCTGACGAAGCCGCTGTTCAGCCGCGGAGCGAGGGCGCGCAGTAGCTCGAGCGTCTCTTCGTAACTCAACGGCAGCACCGCGTGCAGGCATTCGCTGACCCGGGCCATGCGCTGCATGATCGACAACTCGGCTAGCCCGTCGTTGGCCAGTTTCAGGAAGGCTCTGGCGTTGAACGCTGGGTAGACGGCGGTCATCTCGGTGGCGATGTGCTTGAGGCGTTCGGCGTTGAAGATTTCTTTCAGGGCGGGGGCGGGTTGGTTGGTGTTGGTCATGGGATTGGTTTGCTCGAATGGTTGTGTGTCAGTTAGATCCATCCCCTCTCCCCACAGGGGAGAGGGGGAAAGGGAGCCGATCTCCATTGCTTTCAAATCCTGAGTTCGACTCGATAATTCAGGTCGCAGTATTTCTAAAGAACTCCCAGATCAGTCCCCTCGCCCCCTTGGGGAGAGGGTTAGGGTGAGGGGCTGGATCTCAAGCCTTACCCAACTCCTGCTCCCCCAACTGATCCGACTCAAACAACCTCGCCAGTTCCACCCGGGCTTCCTGCGCCGTCTGCAATACCTTCGCCGCATCGTCATAAATCGCATGCTGGGCCTCCAGCACCTGCTCGTCGTGATGCTTGAAACGCTTGATTCGCGCATCGGCCTGGGCTTGGGTCAAACCCAGGCCAACCAGGGTGCGCCGGCTCATTTCCAGGCTCGAATAATAGGTTTCCCGAATGGCCTCGGCGCCAAGGTCCACCAACCGGTGCACATGCTGACGGTTACGCGCCCGGGCGATGATTTTGATGTGCGGGTAGAGTTTGTGCACCAACTCGGCGGTCTTGATGTTGGTGTCCGGGTCGTCGGTGGCAATGACAAAGTATTCCGCCTGCTCGACCTTGGCCGCACTGAGGATCTCCGGGCGCATCGGGTCGCCGTAGAACACTGGCACACCGCCGAAGCTGCGCGACAGTTCGATGGTTTCCACCGAGGTGTCGAGGGCGACGAACTTGATGTTTTGCGCGCGCAAAATCCGCGCAACGATCTGCCCCATACGGCCCATGCCAGCGATCACCACGCGTGGCGTGTCGGTATCGATCTCGCGGAATTTCTCCGGCACCACCACCGGTTGAACCCTGGGGCTGACCAGTCGCGCGCACAACAGCAACAGCAGCGGCGTCACCGCCATGGACAACGTGATGGTCAGCACCAGCAAGTCATACAGGCGCGGCTCGAACAGTCCCTGGTCGCGGCCGATCTTGAACACCACAAACGCAAATTCACCACCGGCCGCCAGCACGATGCCGAGGCGAATCGCACTGACCTTGCCCAAGCCACCGGCCAACCGCCCGACGACAAACAGCAGCGGCAATTTGATTGCGATCAGCAACAGGGTCAGCCCCAGCACCGTGATCGGCGCGCTCAGTAGCAGACTCAGATTGGCGCCCATGCCGACGCTGATGAAAAACAGCCCCAGCAGCAATCCCTTGAACGGCTCGATTTGCGATTCCAGTTCGTGACGGTATTCGGAGTCCGCCAGCAGCAACCCGGCGAGGAACGCCCCCAGCGCCATGGACACGCCGACCAGGTCCATCAACCACGCCGTGCCGATCACCACCAGCAACGCAGTGGCGGTCGAGACTTCCGGCAAACCGGTCTTGGCCACCACCCGGAACACTGGGCGCAGCAGATACCGCCCACCGATCACCACCACCGCGATGCTGCCCAGCACGCGCAAGCCGTGATTGAGGCCTTCGCCAGCGCTGCTGCTGTGATCGCCGCCCGCCAGCAACGGCACCATGGCGATCAACGGGATAGCGGCGATGTCCTGGAACAGCAGAATCGCGAATGCCAAACGCCCGTGGGGGCTGGTCAGTTCCTTGCGCTCGGCCAGGCTTTGCAAGCCGAACGCCGTGGACGACAGCGCCAGGCCCAAGCCCAGCACGATCGCGCTGTTCAACGGTTGGCCGAACACGAACAACGCCAGCACACCAATCACCGAGCCCGTCAGCAGCACCTGCGCCAGGCCGACGCCGAACACCGATTTGCGCATCACCCACAAACGTCGCGGCGACAGTTCAAGACCAATGATGAACAGCAGCAACACCACCCCGAGTTCGGAAATGTGGCTGACGCTTTGCGGATTGCCAATCAAGCCCAGCACCGATGGCCCGATGATCACGCCGGCAAACAGATAACCCAGCACCGCCCCCAGTTGCAGGCGCTTGGCCAAGGGAACGGTGAGCACCGCCGCGAACAGAAACACGACAGCGGCTTGCAACAGGTTGCCTTCATGGGGCATGACAAAAACTCCATTAACTCGGTACGGCGGGGGGACAAGGATAAAGGGTGATGCTTGATGCGTCAGCCATGAACATACAGTCCTGTTGACTGACACACCGCCATCGCGAGCAGGCTCGCTCCCACATTTGTTCGTGGCGTGCAGAGATACCGTGTCCACCGAAGATCCATTGTGGGAGTGAGCCTGCTCGCGATGGCGGCCTGAAGGGCGACGAAAATGTAGTTATATGTTGCAATAATTAGTTACATTTATGCGATAAGCTGATCAATCTGTCCCGTTCCCGAGTACGCACCATGGCCATCAACTTCGACCTGAACGACCTGCAAGCCTTTCGTGCCGTGGTGGAGCAGGGCAGCTTTCGCAAGGCGGCCGACGCGGTGCGGATCTCCCAGCCAGCGCTGAGCCGGCGCATCGAAAAGCTCGAAGACGCCCTCGGTGTGAGGTTGTTCGAGCGCACCACACGCAAGGTCAGCCTGACCCAGGCCGGACGCGGTTTTATGCCGAGCGTCGAGCGTCTGCTGGACGACCTGGACGTGGCGTTATTGGGCATCAGCGAAGTCGCCTCGACCCGCCTCGGCCACGTCACTGTCGCCTGCGTGCCTTCAGCGGCTTACTACTTCATGCCGCGAGTGATCGCCCACTACCATCGGCAGTTTCCACGGATCAAGGTCAAGGTCCTCGATTCCAGCGCCCATGAGGTGCTCAGTGCGGTAGTCAACGGCGAGGCGGATTTCGGCCTGAGTTTCATGGGCACCCTGGAGGCGGAAGTAGAGTTCGAGCCGCTGGTACAGGAAGGTTATGTGGTGGCGTGCCGGCGCGATCATCCGTTGGCCGGGCGCAGCAGCGTGACGTGGGATGAGTTTTATCAGCAGGACTATATCTCGCTGGACAAGACGTCCGGCAATCGCTTTCTGCTGGATCAGGCGCTCACGGGCATCGTGCCGCAGCGATCGAGCATCTGCGAAACCCGGCATGTGACGACGATGATTGGTTTGGTCGAAGCGGGGTTGGGCGTGGCAGCGGTGCCGTTGATGGCGATGCCGGCGGCGGATCACCCGATCCTGACACGGGTGCCGCTGACCGATCCGCAGGTGATGCGCAGTGTCGGTTTGATCAAGCGCCGGGGTCGTACCTTGACCCCGGCGGCACTGGAACTGGAACGGCTGGTGGTGGAAATGAAAGTCCAGGTCAGCGACTGACCGAGTCCAGCCCGGTGGCGTTCACCTCCGGCTGAACGGCGGAGGAGGCCAGGTAATCCAGCAATGCCTTGGCTTGCGCCGGGTGTTGCGCCCCCACCGGAATGCCGGCGGCGAAACGCGTCACCGACTGCACTGACTCTGGAATCTTCGCCACAAAACTCACGCCCGGCACTGGCAGCAACTCGCTGACCTGCTGGAAGCCCAGTTGATAGTCACCGGTGGCAACCACTGAGCCCACCGGGATTTTCGCAACCATCGTCGACTTGGGTTTGAGCTGGTCTTCGATGCCCAGTCGTTTGAACAGTTGTTCCTCGATGTACACGCCACTGGCGCTGTCGGAATAGGCCACGGACTTCGCGTCGAGCAAGGTCTTTTTCAGGCCGTCGACAGAGCTGATGTCCGGCTTCGGCGCGCCTTCGCGCACCACCAGACCGATCCGCGAGTCAGCCAGCTCGACCCGTGAGGCGGGATCGACTTTGCCTTGCTTGATCAGGTCATCGAGGGCGTAGCCGACCATGATCACCACATCGGCCTTTTCACCGCGAGCCAGGCGATTGGGGATCGCTTCCGGCGCCTTGCCCATCGAAGGGCCGAGGGCGGTGTCCAGTGTGTTGCCCGTGGAGGCGGCGAATTTCGGGCCGAGGATTTTGTAGGCGGCGGTGAAACCGCCGGAGGTCATCACGCGAATCTCTTCGGCCTGGGCGACGGTGCTCAGAGCCAGACTGGCCAGCAAAGTCAGGGCAGCAAAATTGAATAGTTTCTTCATGGTCATGTGCGCTCAAAGGGTTCAGGACATCGCCGGTTGCAGGCGACCGGTCGAACGGCGATAGAGATACAGCGTCGCGCACAGGGCACAGAGCGCGGCAAAACTCATCCAATAACCGGGCGCAGCCTTGTTGCCGGTGTACTGGATCAGGAAGGTCGACATCGCCGGTGTGAAACCACCGAACACCGCCGTGGCCAGGCTATAAGCCAGGGAGAAACCGGCAACCCGAACTTCCACCGGCATGATTTCCGTCAGCGCGGCAATCATCGCGCCGTTGTACAACCCGTAAATGAACGACAACCACAGCAGCACCAACAGCATGTTGATGAAACTCGGCGCCTGCACCAGATACGTCAGCGCCGGATATGCCGTGGCCAATGTCAGCAGGGCCATGGCGATCAGCACCGGGCGACGGCCGATGCGGTCCGACAGTGCACCGCCAATCGGCAGCCAGAAGAAGTTCGAAACGCCCACCAGCAAGGTCACCAGCAGCGCATCAGATGTACTCAGGTGCAGCACGGTTTTGCCGAAGGTCGGTGCGTACACGGTGATCAGGTAAAACGCAGTGGTGGTCAGGGCGACCATCATCATTCCGGCGAACACGATCACCCCGTTCTGCGCCAACGTGCGGAACACATCGCCCATGCTCGGGCGGTGTTTACGGGCGGCGAACGCTTCGGTTTCCTCAAGGTTGCGGCGCAGGAAAAAAATGAACGGCACGATCATGCAACCGACGAAAAACGGAATCCGCCAGCCCCAGTCGGCAATCATCGCCGGCGCCATCCATTGGTTCAGGCCATAGCCCAACGCCGCCGCGACAATGATCGCCACTTGCTGGCTGGCCGACTGCCAACTGGTGAAGAAGCCTTTGTTGCCGGGCGTGGCGATCTCCGAGAGATACACCGAGACGCCACCCATTTCTGCGCCGGCCGAGAAGCCTTGCAGCAAACGGCCGATCAACACGATGGCCGGGGCGAACAGCCCGATGGTTTCGTAACCGGGCACCAGCACAATCAAAATCGTGCCGCTGGCCATGATCGACAGGGTGACGATCAACCCTTTGCGCCGACCCACATCATCGATGTAAGCACCCAGCACCACGGCGCCCAACGGTCGCATCAGAAAGCCGGCGCCGAACACCGCGAAGGTCATCATCAGCGAGGCGAACTCGCTGCTGGCCGGGAAGAACACGGCAGCGATCTGCGTGGCGTAAAAGCCGAAAAGGAAGAAGTCGAATTGTTCGAGGAAGTTGCCCGAGGTGACCCGGAAAATCGCACTGGCCCGGGAGCGACCAGAATGGATTGATGCTGTCATTGACGTGTACTCCACCGCTTTTATGACGTGCACCGCCTGGACGCGGCGCACGGTTCTTATTGGGGCGGATAGTGGAGCAGGGTGATCGATATGTTAATTGCATTGTTGGCATGCATTAATGCGTGAAACGGATCAATGCATTCGCAGGCTGCGTCGTTACAGACTGGCCTGGATATGAGCAAACGCCCGCGCCACATAGTCTTCTTTCTCGCCGACCGGGGCGAAATAATGCAGCACTTCCCGCGCCGTCTCGGTGCCTTTGAAGCGGGCCAGCAACCACGCCGAAAGGTACTGCGCCGACAAACAGCCGCCGGCGGTGGCGATGTTGCCATTGGCGTAGAACGCCTGATTAACGATGTTGACCCCCGCTGCCTGCACCCACGGTTTGCTGGTGGTGTCGGTGCAGGCGGGTGCCTGACCGAGCAAGCCGAGTTTGGCCAACAGGAAGGTGCCGGAACATTGGGCCGCCAGCAGTTGCCGCGCTGGATCAAGGCGTAACTGCGTCATGATCGCCGGATCGCTGGCCACTTCGCGGGTCTTCCGGCCACTGCCTACCAGCACTGCATCCGCCTGACAGGCCTCGACCAGGTCGACGTGGGCATCGATGGTCAAACCATTCATGGACGTGACCCGCGGCGTTGGCGAAGCAATGCTCACGCGCCAGTCCTTGTCGCCGAGCAGGGAAACCCGGCTGAGCATGCCGAAGGCGATCAGGGAATCCAGTTCGTTGAAACCGTCAAAGGTCAGAATGGCGATGTGCATGGCGAATTCCGATGGTTTTTTTCGCAGCCTACGCTGACGCTGCGCCAAGTCCCCCGTACAGTTCGGCACAGAATCATCGCAACAGTAATGAATGATTTATCGCGAGCGCAGTCGGAGTTCGGGTACCACGACATCACTGGAGGATCACCCCATGAACAGCAAAACCCTCATCGCCGCCCTTGCCTTGGCTGCAGGCGTTGCCGGTATCAGCCCGATCGTTCAGGCGGATGACCCAGCGCAAAAAACCGTTCAGCCTGGGGTCAACAACACCCGGGAGTTAGTGGTCGGCGACCGCGCCCCGGACGTTTACCAGCGCAGCGAAAAAGCCTTGAGCAACTGGAAGCAGAAAGGCCTGAAAGCCCCGAAGGGGCAGGCGCAATGGGTGCAGATCAACGACAAGTACATGATGGTGATGATTACTAACGGGACGATTATCGAAATCACACCGGTGGAGCGTTAGGCCGCAAGCAACATTCACCTTCAATGGTGTTCCTTTTGGTCAGCGCAAGCACTGAACGGGTCATTCGACCCGGCTAGGGCTCAAAATTTGTTCACCCAACCGATACTGATTATTCCCACTGCGCTTCGCCTCATACATCGCCAGATCCGCAATATGAATCAACCGGTCCATGCTCGGCGCATGGTCCGGGAACACCGCGACCCCCAGGCTGGTGCCGATGTGGCGTTGATCATTACCGATGGTCACCGGTGGCGACAGTTCGACGAAGATTTTCTGGCAGATGCTGCGGGCTTCGTCTTGCAGGCTGTTGCCCTGGGGCAGGCCTTGAAGGATGACCACAAATTCGTCGCCACCGATCCGGGCGACGGTATCGGTTGAACGCAGGATTTTTTTCAGTCGGGTGGCGGTGGTGATCAGTACCCGGTCGCCGGCGGCATGGCCGTAATGGTCGTTGATTGCCTTGAAACCGTTGAGGTCGACAAACACCAGCGCAACCCTCGTGGCGCTGATGCGCGCCTGTTCCAGCGCCTCGGACAGACGCTCCTCGAGCACCAGGCGATTGGGCAGACCGGTCAGCGGGTCGAAGTGAGCCAGGTGTTGCAGGTAGCTGGCGGAGGCTTTTTCCTCGGTGATATCGCGCACCACGCCCATCATCTTGATCGTTGCATCGTGGTCGTTCTTGACCACATTGCCGGTTTCCCGAAGCCAGCGGATCGTGCCGTCGGGCCAGACCACCCGGTACTCCTCGTCATGGTTGTCGCCGGTTTCCAGGCAGCGTAATTCCCCGGCCCGGACCCTGGCCCGATCGTCGGGGTGAACACATGAGCAAAATAGGGCATAGGAGGGCGTTACTTCGTCGATCTTGAAGCCAAACATGCCGTAGATCGCGTCCGACCAGTAGAGCTTGTCGGTGTCGACATCCCAGTCCCACGTGCCGATGCGGGCGAAATACTGGCTACGCTTGAAGCGTTCGGCGTCGCCGTCCTGGCGGATGTTTTGTCCGTCAGTCAGGTTGGTGATCAGCAGGCGATACTCGGCCAGCTGCTTTTGCAGCGAGCGCTCGCGACAGATCAACGCGACGATCAGGGCAAGCATCACTGAGCTGATGATTGCGCTGGTCCAGACGAAATTCATTCAGGGGTTGCCATCATGGCGTGTTGATCCGTGGGGTTAGGTGTTGCTTATCTTAGTTCACGGTTAATGCCAGAAACAGGTCGAATCGGTTGCCAATTGGGCGCATTTCTGGGAAAACGGCGCCCATAACGCCTTTCGGGTAAACGAACACACGAGTGCATGCAATGAATGACGAGCTTCAGGTAATCGATCTTCAGGTGGGCGACGGCAAAGCCGCCGTCAAAGGCGCGCTGATCACCACGCAGTACCGTGGCTGGCTGGAAGACGGCACTGAATTCGATTCTTCCTACAGCCGTGGCAAGCCTTTTCAGTGCGTGATCGGCACTGGGAGGGTGATCAAGGGTTGGGATCTGGGGATTATGGGGATGCAGGTTGGTGGCAAGCGCAAGCTGTTGGTGCCGGCGCATCTAGGCTATGGCGGGCGTTCGATGGGGGCGATCACGCCGAACTCGAACCTGATTTTCGAGATTGAATTGCTGGAAGTGCTGACTCGCGATGATTGATTGGTGTATGAGCTGAAATAACAAGAACCGCACTATCTGCACACAGAAAGGGCGGTTTTTTTGGAACATTGATCAAGCCACCTTGCCACTATTTTTTCGCCAGCGCCTTCTATCTGATGATTCGGGTGAATGCGTCAATGTCGTCAAGGGTATCCGTCACAACTCCTTCCAAGGAGGGGAACTTGTACTTCGCGCTTTCGAGTGCCGGGAGCACCACTTTCGTATCCAGATCGCCATGCCTGCGGGCTATATGACCAAGAGCAGTGATGGCGGATGCTCCAATCGACTCGGCCTCACTTGCGAGGTACTTGAGGCAGGTGTTCTGAGCCCAGGTTCCGTCCTGCTCATTCAGGCCGATGGAAACCAATGCGGCAATAACGTTCATTTCTACATCGCTAGCAAGGAGCCTCGTCGCTTCCTCGTGGCTCATGGATGGATCCTGGTAGAGAAGGCTCACTTTTTTACTCCTGGAGTGTTGCCCTTGTTATCGACTTTTAACTTAGGGTTGCATCCTTTGGCTGTAGGACGGGTCTGAAACTCGTCCTGTTGTTACAAATGCATGCGTTTCTTTCAAGAGAAGTGAATTGCTGCAAGTACTGCCCCGCGATGATTAACCGCTAGGTGCGAAATTGCACTCCACTTGACCACCCGCTTGCATTCGACCTGACCAGTCGATTGCATTTGTTCTGACCACCGATTGCATCGGATTTGACCAGCCACGCTTTATAACCCTGATCGGCAGAGAACGGCCGATTCTGTTGAAAAAGTCGGACTTTCAGATCGCCTGAACTCAGGCGCGACCACCACCGGAGAACCTACTCACCACATTGAGTGGCTTCTCGGCCCTTCGTTGACCTTTGCTGCTCTGTTAGTGGGTTAGTTTGAGGTTTTTTGCTTGGTGCAGGCGCACCTATCCCGTGACTGGTGGCCCTTGAGATGAAAATTTGGCCAGCCGTCGCAGGTTCTGCACCGCAGCGGCCAGCGTGAATTCATCCGTCGCGCCACTCATGCCACGTAGCCGCAGGCGATCCAATTTCAGGATGCGCTTGAGGTGGGCAAACAACATTTCGACCTTTTTACGTTCGTGGCGAGAGCGCTGATATGCCGGCGTTGCTGCAATGCGCCGAGCCACATCGCGCGCGGCTTCATGGACGCTGCGGGCGATCTTGCGGAACGCAGTGTTCGGGCAGCACTTGGCTTTCATCGGACAGGCAACGCAGTCGGTCTGCCTGGATCGGAAGATGATGGTGTTGGCTTTGGTGACGTGTGAACGCTCATTTTTGAAGGCTCGCCATTCGCTGCGCAATGGATTGCCGGCCGGGCAGCGGTATTCCTCAGCCTCTTCATTCCAGTGGAAATCGTTGCTCGAAAAACTGTCGTTCTTGCGCTCGGTTTTGTCCCACACCGGCACATGCGGCTCGATGTCTTTTTCCTCCACCATCCAGGCCAGCATCGGCGCGGTACCGTAAGCGGTGTCGCCAATGAGGCGCTCTGGCTTGATGTCGAACTGCGCTTCGACCCGATCGATCATCGTCTTGGTGCTCTCGACTTCTGCGGTTCGATGAGCCGGTGTGGGTTCCACATCCATGATCACGCCGTGCTCGGTATCGATCAGATAATTCGTGGAGTAAGCGTAGAAAGCTGGGCCGCCTGGAGCAGCGGTCCAGCGGGCTTGAGGATCCGTCAGCGACAGGCGCTTCGGTAGCGTTTCGGCCAAAGCCTCTTCATCGAGGCCTTCAAGGTACTCACGCACGGCGCGGGAGCTCAGGGCCGGATCGCTCCAGTTGACCGGTTCATCACTCGGTACGCCGCGCTGCCGACTCGCATCCGCTTTGATGATGCTGGCGTCCACGGCAAAGCCTTCGCCCTTGACCAGGCCGGCGTCCATGCAGCGACGCAACACTTCATTGAACAACCAGCGAAACAGATCGCTGTCCCGAAAACGGCCATGTCGATTTTTCGAAAACGTCGAGTGGTTGGGGACTTCATCTTCAAGGCTCAACCGGCAGAACCAGCGATACGCCAGGTTCAAATGGGCCTCTTCGCACAACCGCCGCTCTGAGCGAATGCCGTAGCAATAGCCCACGATCAGCATGCGGATCATCAGTTCAGGATCAATCGACGGACGCCCGATCGGGCTATAAAAATCGGCGAGGTAATGGCGCAGGTCGCTCAGATCGAGACACCGATCAATGCTGCGCAGGAGGTGATTGGCGGGAATGTGATCTTCAAGGTTGAACGAGTAAAACAGCCGCTCCTGCCCACTCGATAACTGTCCCATCATGCTGTGTAATCCCCCGCAGGCCGTTGAAGCAATTTTGCCGCAAGCCCGACAGGGGAGCTACTTTTTCAACAGAATCGGCCATTACCAGTCAGTCGCTTTACCGTTTGTTACGACGGGTCAACACAGGCTCCAGACATACAGTTTTTGGAACTGCCTCCTGCAAAGCAGCCACTGAGATTTTGAGCTTGAAAGCCTGCTATATGGCGTGTCGCGCCCAACAATCATGGTGTCGGATGGATAGGTGACGAGGAATTCAGCCGGCCTCGTTGAAGCTCCGATTAAATTCAACCACGTCATCATGCGAAGGTTTTTTCGCGAAGAGTGCTGGGAGTTGCGTATTGAACGCCTCTCGCTTCTGCGCTGCGGCTCCCTTGACTGCGGCATTCAGCGCCGGGCGCATCTCTTCAGCGGTGTAATCGCAGCAGTACGCTGGCGTACAGGGTTGTTGACGCCATGACTCCTGCAGGCTGCCACTGTCGACCGGGTCGAATCCAACTTCATCGACAAGCTGCATCACGAGACGCTTATGATTTGCATCGTCACCAGCAACGGCGACAGCCAGACGGCCGTGCGCGCCTTTTGGCTTATCGAGATTCTCCAGCGAATAAGCCAGAATGTTGTTGAATGCCTTGATCACCGGTCGGCCAAGTTGCTCGCTAACCCACACGCTCTCCGTTTGACCATTTTCCAACGCGGCGATGTGCTCGTCTCTCAGACCTGGGTAGTAGTTACTGGTGTCTACCACTGGAACCGAGGAGGGGAGCGCGGCCAACAGGTTCTTTGGGAGCGTCGCCATGGCCGGTTGGGGGATCGAAATAATCACAGCATCGGCGCTGTCGAAGACATCTTTCAAGTCACAAGGAACGGCACCTGCTTCCTTGGCAACGGTGCTCACCGCATTTTTCCCCCGAGAGTTGGCCACTTTGACCTCGTGGCCAGCAGTCACTAATCGGCGGGCAAGGGTTCCGCCGATAGATCCGATACCAACGATTGCGATTTTCATAATGCCTCCAAGGATTCAAAGTCCGGATACGTTAGTATCAGCACTGCAATATCCGCAAGAACCGACGTTTTAGTCTGTAACCCACCAAAAGGTAAGTATCGATGGAGCGCGAGTGGGAATGTGGGAACCCTTTACGACGGCAGGCCTGGTCAGCCGCTATAAACGCTACGCTTCGCGTTTTGGAGGGCAAATGGAAAATTGTGATCATCAATGAGCTGATGGCCGCTAAAGGCCGGCCGCTTCGGTTCTCCGAACTGGAAAAGCTTATTCCCGATGTCACGCAGAAGATGCTCATTCAGCAGTTGAAAGGGCTCCAGCAAGACGACATCGTTCAGCGCACCGTATACCCAGAGGTACCTCCGCGAGTGGAGTACGCGCTGACAACGCTGGGTCATGCACTCGGCCCGGCTATGACAGCTCTAATCGACTGGGCTGAGCTTCGTCATCAGCACGAAGCGAAAGGTATGGAACTACTTAGCGATAGCGACGATCGACTTGTGGAACGCTAATCTGCACTGTTCGATTACTCAAATGTCAGCCCGTTTCCAATCCGATCAGCTATGGTTTCCGAATGTTCGATTTGTGACTATATACACTGTCGGTCACAATTTGTAAGTCCTCGATAGGGTGAGTAAGCTATTCCCATGAATCAGCCATCAATATCTTCCCCCAGCCCCCGTGGCCCAATCGATCATGACATTCGCGATCAGATTGTCGCGGCGGCCAACGAACACTTCAGTCAATACGGCTACAGCAAAACCACGGTTTCCGACCTGGCCAAGGCCATCGGGTTTTCCAAGGCCTACATCTACAAATTTTTTGATTCCAAGCAGGCGATCGGTGAAGCCATCTGCGCAAATTGTCTGGGAGAAATAGTCGTAGCTGTGGAGCAGGCTATCAATGTAGAGGACCTGTCGCCGACGGAGCGCTTTCGACGTCTGGTCAAAACGGTGATCGCCACAGGTGTGAATCTGTTCTTTAACGACCGAAAACTCTATGACATTGCAGCATTCGCGGCGTCGGAAAGTTGGCCCAGTACGCAGGCTTATGACGCACAGATCAAACGCTTCGTGTTGCAAATCGTGCGAGAGGGGCGAGAGATTGGCGAATTTGAACGCAAGACTCCGCTGGACGAGACAGTAGAAGCGATACATCTCGCGCTGCGGCCATTCGTCAACCCATTGCTGCTGCAGTACAACCTCGATTTCGTCGAGGTAGCGCCCACGCTCACCTCCAATCTCATCTTGCGCAGCCTCATGCCTTGACCTTCGTCTGAAGGTTTACGGCATATCCGGTCAAGCGACAGATCACCAAACGGCTTTTCACTTTGCCCTTCTTCTATCCGTCGAAGGGCATTTTATTTATGTGCTTAGTGACTATTAACTGAATTGGTCACATGAACAAATATAGGATCGTCGCTTCGACTGTTTCATCTCAGTGATACCCATAGAGTTCAAACAATGAAAACAATATTGCTCAAGAGCCCATTTGGCTTTGCTGTCGTGCTCGCATCCTCAAACGTTTTTGCAAGCGGCTTCGCTCTCAATGAACAAAGCATCAGCGGGATGGGATCCGGGTTTGCAGGTCGCTCCTCCTCCGCTGAAGATGCGAGCACGGTCTTCGGTAATCCCGCGGGCATGTCGCGCTTGAAAAGAGAGCAGGTGAGCGTGGGGGCGGCGACTCTTTTCGCCAAGTCCGACATCAGCCACACCCGCAGTACATTCGGCGGCCAGGAAGACGGCGACATGGTACCAACCACCACCGTGCCTATGGGTTACTACGTCAAGCCCATCGATGAGCATTGGGCGTTCGGTGTAGGTTTTTATGTACCTTTCGGTCTGATGACTGACTATGGCAGCGGTTTCGCCGGGCGTTACTACGCCAATAAAAGCGAGGTCACGACCCTTACGTTCCAGCCCACCATCAGCTATGCCTTCAACGACAAAGTTTCGATCGGGTTCGGTCCGACCATCAACCGTATCAGCGGTGAGCTGTCGGGGATGGTGCCCAATCCACTTAGCCCTGGTCGCAATGACGGAAAACTCAAAAGCACGGGTGACGACACTGCCCTTGGTTTCAACGCCGGTATCCTGGTGCAGGCTACAGACCGAACCCGTTTGGGTATGACCTACCATTCCATGGTCAGTTATCAATTGGATGCCAAGACCAAGGTCACTGACGGCATCTTCAGCGTGTTGGGGGTCAGCGGCCGCAGCTATGACGCTTCGCTGGATGTGGATACCCCGGAGTCAGTGGATTTCTCGGTGACTCATCAGCTCAGTAACGACTGGACCCTCTACTTGGGGAGCACCTGGACTCGCTGGAGTCGCTTCAAAGAGTTAACCATCGAGAACACAGGTTTACCCCCTGCGTTGAGCGGCGCGCTGGGCACCATTACCGAAGAACAGAATTGGCACGATACGTGGGCTCACGCTATCGGCACGGCGTACAAACTGAATGACGAGTGGGTGCTTCGCGCAGGCTTTTCGGTCGATCAGTCACCGACCAATAACACCAATCGTGGACCGCGCATTCCTACGGGCGACAGGAAGGTCATCAGCTTCGGTGCTGGCTGGACTCCGGCGGACAATGTCACGATCGATTTTGCTTACTCCTACCTGTGGGAGGAGAGCGTGCAGGTCAACGACACCTCGCCGACCAGAGGTGCATACAGTGCCAAATATAAGAACAGTGCGAGCGGGCTCGGTACTTCTGTGAGTTACCGTTTCTAGTTGAGTGCTGTTACACGATAGATGTCCGGTCGGGAGAACGCTTTACCTTCCGACCGTCAAAAAACATCCGGGGCCTTTCCCTTCAGGGAAAAGGCCTCTTTGTCGCCCCCTCAGACGCCCATCACCTGCGCCATCAGGCTCTGATGAAACCGACGTGGCGTGGCCCACGTCAAGACAGTGATGGCCTTGTTGCCAAAACCCGGCACCACACTCATACGTCCTGCCTGCAGCGCACGGATTCCTGCACGTACGACGGGTTGAGGCTGCATCATCACCCTTTTTAAGGTTGGCGTGATCCGTTGCTTGGCGCTCTCTGCAAATCCGGTATCCGACATCCCGGGGCAAAGTGCGGTAACGACGACACCGTCATTTTTCAGTTCGCGATGAAGCGCATCAGAGAAGCGAAGAACATAGGCTTTGGCGGCGGAGTAAACGGCAAAATTCTTGACGCCTTGGTAGGACAGCAGGCTGGCGACCATCAAAATATGTCCTTTGCGCCTGGCTCGCATATCTTCTGCAAAAAGGCGAGTCATGGCGGTCAGGCTGGCAACATCCAAGTCGATCATGGCCAGAGAGCTTTCCAGAGGTTCGTCCAAGAACGCACCCTGTAAGCCGTAACCCGCGTTGTTGATCAGTACATCGACAACAATATTGCGATCATGCAGGTACCGATGCAGGTCGATAATCACATCAATTGACGAAAGATCTGCTTGTTTCACCATCACATCAACGGCGAAACCGTTACGCAATTCATCCGCGAGCGCTTCAAGTTCGTTCAATCTGCGCGCCACCAGAATCAGCGATCTTCCTTTTGCTGCGTACTGCCGAGCAAATTCTTTGCCGAATCCGCTGGAAGCGCCAGTGACGAGCACCCAAGAATTTTCTCTCACTGTCATGTTGTTAACCCCTGCTTGATTATTGAAGAACCTGTCTGTTCTTGCTGCTGAACAAAAATGCGGACGGGACCGTAGGTCTTCATCAGTCCTCCAGATCTCTATCCGACTCGGTAAGTAATCTGCTCATTGCCTCAAGACTGCGCGATCGCCGAGACGGTGAAGATCGAAGTTTTGATAGAGAAAAAATGGGCCAAGCTTCATCGACTCGTCACCGTGACATCCCAAGGTTGCCAGCCACCACCGAGTGACTTGAATACCGCTACCGCCGCCCGTGCCGATTCCGTTCGCGCTTGCGCCCGGGCATCGGAAGCCTGGAGCATCGTCTCGTCAGCGTGCAGGACATCGATCAGGCTGGCCGTGCCTTTCTCATAGGCAATGAACGACGATTGGCGAGCCTGTGTCAGAGACGCCTCCCCCCCGGTGAGGGTGTTTGCTTGAGCTTCCCGATTCACCAGTGAGGAGAGCGAGTTCTCGACATCCTCGGTGGCGCGCAGCACAGACTGACGGTAAGCGGCCAGGGTTTCGGCTTCCTGTCCCTTGGCTTGGTCGATTTGGGCGTTGATGCGACCGAAGTCGAAGAGTCTCCAGCGCAGTCCCAGTACGCCCGCCGACTGGCTGGCGCCGCCGGTAAAAAGGTTGCCTGCGGATACAGCCGTGGCACTGCCCAGCAATGCGCTAAGGGAGAATTTCGGATAGTACTCAGCAATCGCCTCCCCGATGCGTGCGTTTGAGGCCGCAAGGCGGCGCTCAGCCACAATGAGATCTGGCCTGCGGCGCAGCAAATCGGCCGGCGTTCCCATCGCCTTTAACTGCGGCGCTACAGGAATGCTCCCCGCACCTGCCAGTTGCGTGCGGTGAGTGCCGGGTGGCGTGCCGAGCATCACATCCAGCGTATTCATGGCCGCATCCAGACCGGTCTGCAGGACCGGCACTGTCGCTTGGACCTGCGATAGCTCCCCCTCGGTCTGACGAACCTGATAATTGGCGGCGAGCCCCTTGCTGTAGAGCAATTGGACTTTCTCTAGTAGCGCCTGCTGCGTTTTGACTTGCCGATTCGCAATGTCCAGCCGGGTCTGCAGTCCGCGGATAGTGATGTAGATATCGGCGGTCTGCGCGGCGATGGCCAGTCTTGTGGCAGCGACGCTCGCCTCGGAAGCCTGGTACTCGGCCATTGCGGCCTCGCGTCCGCGTCTCAGGCCGCCAAAGACATCTGCCTCCCAGCTGGCATCGAGGTTGGCCTCGTAGGAACTTCCGTACCGATCATAGCCAGGCGTTGAGTTCAACACCTGGCCGAGCGGCGTCTCGATTGACTGGTAGGAGCGCGCGGCCTGGCCGCTGATGTTCCCCGAGGGCAGCAAAGCGGCATTTGCAGCACCTAGTCCGGCCCGCGCCTGCGTGAGTCGCGCCGACGCCTGCGCCAGGTCCAGATTCTGCGCAAGTGCCTTGGAGACGAAGTCGGCTAGCACTGGATCACCGAAGCTTTCCCACCAAGCAACAAGGTTGGTCGGCGTCGCTCCAGGCCGCTGTTCGACAGAAGGCTGACCCAAGTAACGATCCGAGAGCGGAGCGTCCGGACGATGGTAGTCCGGACCGACCGCGCAACCTGCCATTAAGCCGGCGCTCACCAAAAGAGCAATTGGACGGAGGGGAGGCATTGAGATTCCTTCAATCGAGGATATTTGTGACCATATTACGTGTTGGTCACCTCCTGTCAATTGACGTTATTTGAGCCAAGCCAGATTTTATTATTGATTTCCGTGGTTTCTGTTCTGAGTTTGAGGAGCTATATGCATCACGATGTGTGACCATTGACACATTAGGTCACCAGGCTGAGGATATGACGCTCGTCCTATTTTTAAGTAAGGGAACCTATGCGCCGGCTTCGACCTTTCCCCATTGCCGCTTGCTTGTTGCCTCTCGTCCTGACGGCGTGTGGCGACTCATCCTCCGTTGAGGATCCGCGTACGCTTGCCCCACTGGTGAGGGTCTCTGCGGTTCAGGCTTCGTCCGACGTCTCGCGTTCCTTCACAGGTGTAGTGGCTGCCCGCGTCCAGGGCGACCTGGGTTTTCGGGTATCAGGCAAGGTACTTGAGCGTCTGGTTGACACCGGTCAGACCGTTAAACGTGGTCAGCCGCTTATGCGCCTCGACCCAATCGACCTGGGGTTACAGGCGCGAGCACAGCAAGAGTCGGTCATAGCCGCTCGGGCCCGAGCCAAGCAGACAACGGATGACGAGGCTCGATATCGCGACCTGGTCGCCGCAGGCGCTATTTCTGCATCGGCCTACGACCAGATCAAAGCCGCAGCGGATACCGCAAAGGCGCAGCTTAGCGCTGCTGAAGCGCAGGCTGATGTAGCCCGCAATGCTTCTGGTTATGCGGTGCTGTTTGCGGATTCCGACGGCGTTGTGGTGGAGACGCTCGCCGAGCCAGGGCAAGTCGTCAGCCCGGGGCAGCCCGTAGTTCGACTGGCGCGGGCAGGTCAGCGCGAAGCCATCGTGCACCTGCCCGAGACGTTGCGCCCCGCAGCAGGATCCACCGCGCAAGCGACTCTTTATGGCAACACCACGGGTGCTGTTACAGCGAAGCTGAGGCTGCTGTCCGACTCGGCCGACCGTATGACCCGCACCTTTGAGGCGCGGTATGTGCTTGAGGGCGCGCTGGCCAATGCACCGATAGGTTCGACGGTCACGCTTCGGATCGCTGAGGGCGCCGCGCAAGGGCAAGCGATGCAAGTACCGATCGCAGCCGTTTATGACCCGGGCAAAGGCACTGGCCTGTGGGTCATCGCCGGTACACCTGCGAAGGTGGCCTGGCGACCTGTTCAAGTCTTGGGCTTGAGCGACGACTCTGCACAAGTCGCGGGTGATCTCAAGGTTGGCGAGCAGATCGTAGCGCTAGGCGCACATCTGCTGCGAGAGGGTGAAGAAGTGAGATCGCCTCAACAGGATGACGCCAAAGTTGCCGGGGGTCGTCCATGAGCGAGGGTCGCTTCAATCTTTCCGCGATCGCCGTTCGTGAGCGTTCCATCACGGTATTTCTGATCTTCTTGATTGCCGTTGCGGGCATCTTGTCGTTCTTCCAGCTTGGGCGCGCAGAAGATCCTCCATTTACGGTCAAGCAGTTGACGGTTATCACCGCCTGGCCAGGCGCGACGGCGCAGGAGATGCAGGATCAGGTAGCAGAGCCACTTGAAAAACGCCTGCAAGAACTGAAATGGTACGACCGCACGGAAACCTACACCCGTCCTGGCCTCGCCTTCACGATGGTGTCCCTGCTCGATAGCACGCCGCCCTCGCAAGTACAGGAAGAGTTCTATCAAGCGCGTAAAAAGCTCGACGACGAGGCCCGGAAGCTGCCAGCGGGAGTCATCGGGCCAATGGTTAACGACGAATTTTCGGACGTGACATTTGCGCTTTTCGCCCTGAAAGCCAAAGGCGAGCCGCAGCGACTGTTGGTGCGCGATGCTGAGTCGTTACGCCAGCGTCTGCTGCACGTGCCGGGCGTGAAGAAGGTCAACATCATTGGGGAGCAACCCGAACGTATCTTTGTTTCCTTTTCTCATGATCGGCTGGCCACCTTGGGCATCTCTCCTCAGGACATCTTTGCCGCGCTGAATAATCAAAACGTGCTCACGCCCGCTGGTTCGATCGAAACCAATGGGCCGCAGGTCTTCCTCCGGCTGGATGGCGCCTTCGATAAGGTGCAGAAGATACGTGACACACCCATTGCGATTCAGGGGCGCACGCTCAAACTCTCTGACGTGGCGACGATCGAACGTGGTTATGAAGATCCCGCAACCTTTCTCGTGCGCAATAACGGTGAAGAGGCCTTGTTACTGGGGATCGTGATGCGTGAGGGCTGGAACGGTCTTGACCTCGGCAAGGCGTTGGACGCAGAGACAGTCAAAATAAATGAAGGCATGCCGCTGGGCATGGCGCTTTCCAAAGTCACCGATCAATCTGTAAATATCGATTCGGCGGTCGGCGAGTTCATGGTCAAATTCTTCGTCGCGCTGCTTGTGGTGATGCTTGTCTGCTTTCTCAGCATGGGCTGGCGGGTAGGCGTTGTGGTCGCTGCAGCTGTGCCATTGACGTTGGCCGTGGTGTTTGTGGTGATGGCGGCCACTGGAAAGAACTTTGACCGTATTACCCTCGGCTCGTTGATTCTGGCGCTGGGACTGCTGGTGGACGACGCCATCATTGCTATCGAAATGATGGTGGTGAAAATGGAAGAGGGCTACGACCGCATCAAAGCGTCCGCGTATGCCTGGAGTCATACCGCCGCGCCGATGCTTTCCGGTACGCTGGTGACCGCTATCGGCTTTATGCCCAACGGCTTCGCGCAATCGACCGCCGGCGAGTACACCAGCAACATGTTCTGGATCGTGGGCATTGCCCTGATTGCCTCCTGGGTGGTCGCGGTAGCTTTTACCCCATACCTGGGGGTGAAGATGTTGCCGAACATCAAGAAGGTCGAGGGTGGTCACGCGGCCATCTACAACACCCCTAACTACAACCGCTTCCGCCGGATTTTGACGCGGGTCATCGCGCGCAAATGGCTGGTGGTTGGCACTGTTATCGCCTCGTTTGTCGTGGCGATCCTCGGTATGAGCCTGGTCAAGAAGCAGTTTTTCCCTACCTCGGACCGTCCAGAGGTATTGATTGAAGTACAAATGCCTTATGGGACCTCCATTGAGCAGACCAGCGCCACCACTGCCAAGATAGAGGCCTGGCTGCAAAAGCAGGCTGAGGCAAAAATCGTCACTGCTTACATCGGGCAAGGCGCGCCGCGTTTCTATCTGGCCATGGCGCCGGAACTCCCCGATCCGTCGTTCGCGAAGATTGTGGTACTGACAGACAGCCAGGAGGCGCGTGAGGCCCTCAAGTTTCGTATCCGCGAGGCGGCTGCGCAGGGACTTGCACCAGAAGCGCGAGTCAGGGTGACTCAGCTTGTGTTTGGTCCATATTCGCCATTCCCTGTTGCCTATCGGGTAATGGGCCCCGATCCGTCAACGTTGCGCGAGATTGCGGGCCAGGTACAGGACGTGTTGCAGTCAAGCCCGATGATGAGAACCGTCAACACCGATTGGGGGCCACTGACGCCGACGCTGCATTTCGCTCTGGATCAGGATCGCTTGGAGGCGGTTGGGTTGACATCAAGTTCAGTCGCGCAACAACTGCAGTTCCTGCTGGCGGGCGTACCGATCACCGCGGTTCGTGAGGACATTCGTTCGGTGCAGGTGGTGGGTCGCGCAGCGGGTGATATCCGGCTCGATCCCGCCAAGATTGAAGGATTTACGCTGGTCGGTACGGCGGGTCAGCGAATTCCGCTGTCTCAGGTGGGAGAGGTCGATGTTCGTATGGAGGATCCGATCCTCCGCCGTCGTGACCGCACACCGACCATCACCGTGCGCGGTGACATTGCCGAAGGTCTGCAGCCACCGGACGTCTCGAGCGTGATCATGAAGGAGCTGCAGCCCGTCATCGACAAGCTGCCTGGCGGGTACCGGATTGAGCAGGCGGGTGCAATCGAGGAGTCGGGCAAGGCCGGCAAAGCGATGTTGCCGCTGTTCCCGATCATGATTGCCATGACGCTGCTGGTCATCATTCTGCAGGTTCGTTCTATCTCGGCGATGATCATGGTGTTCCTCACCTCGCCACTGGGGTTGATTGGTGTGGTGCCGACACTGCTTATTTTCCAGCAGCCGTTTGGTATCAACGCTCTGGTCGGTCTAATCGCTCTTTCGGGCATTCTGATGCGCAATACGTTGATTCTGATTGGGCAAATCCATCACAACGCGCAAGAAGGGCTGGACCCGTTTCACGCAGTGGTCGAAGCCACGGTACAACGTGCCCGCCCGGTATTGCTGACAGCACTCGCCGCCATCCTTGCGTTCATTCCCCTGACACACTCCGTCTTCTGGGGGACGCTGGCCTACACCCTTATCGGAGGCACCTTCGTCGGCACCATCATGACGCTGGTGTTCCTGCCAGCGATGTACTCCATCTGGTTCAAGATCCGTCCTGTCAATAAAGGGTCAACTGAAACAGCGAAACTCATGTAGCACGCGAACCCAGAGGAGAGGACGCACCCGTCCTCTCGCCGTTCACCTGACAACTGAATTGCCCCTGATTTTCTAGACTCCTTCGAAGGTCTCCTTTTTCTCTGCATCAGCCTCTCAAATCCCTGTCGGCAAAAGGCTGATTATTTTCTGGGGAGCGATGCGATCATTTGATCAAAGGCCGTTACCGAATATCTTCCATCAAGCTTTTCTACGGTGGGCATTTTTGAAGGAAACTCGAATCGCACTCTGCCGGGAAGCACTTAATCCATAGCTGAGTACCAGGTCAGCAGAGCCTGTTGGAGGCGCACATATAGCTCGAATTTACTCCGTCGGCGGGTGGTGGTGTCTGCTTTGGCTCGTTCGCGCGCGAGCTGAGGATCTATGCGGCCAACAATGTAACAGTCTGCAAAGCCAATACGTCCTTGTGCGATCGTTTCTCTTGTGGCGTCCAACTCTATTCGCCAGTCGCGTTCGCTCGCTTCGCCGATCTGCCAAAGGCTCCAAATGTAGTGGAGCTTGAGAGGGGCACTGTCACACAATGCCCACGAAGAAATGTCTTCCATGGCCAGCGCCGCTTGCCAGCGATCCACGTTTCGCTCTGCCCACCGCTTCGCTTGCGGCCGTTTTCTGGCGGTCGCCACTACGTGTGCTGGTCAAGTCGAATGCAAACGACTGGTCAGTGGCAATGCAAATGGGTGGTCAGATCCATGCAATTACGCAGCTAGGACTGAAACGTTTCCCGGTAGGCATAAAGACCCGGCGTTCCGCCGGTCATCACGAACAGCACATTGTCCCCAGAACGGTAGCGTCCTTGCCTGAGATCGGCCAACAGCCCAGCGAACGCTTTACCGGAGTAGACCGGGTCGATTAACAAGCCTTCGGCGCGAGCCATCAGGCGCACTGCTTCCTGCATGGCTGGCGTTGGCAGACCGTAACCGTCGCCCAACTGGCTGCCGTCGATGGCAATTTCTTCAGCCTGAACGATGGCGCTACTGCCCAACAGCGCCAGTGCGTCCTGGGTCAATTGCCGGGTTCTGGCCGCTGACGTGTCTCGATCGGACAAAACCGAATAGGATTTTACGATCGAGGTGCCTCGGCCCAGCAACTGGAAACCCGCCGCGAGCCCTGCGTGGGTGCCGGCGCTGCCGTTGGGCACCACGACCTGATTGAAAGTGAGGCCGAGTTCCGTCTCCTGTTGCGCGATCTCCGCCGCGCAGCGCGCATAACCGAGACTGCCCAGCGGCGTTGAGCCACCGGTGGGAATCACCAGTACGTTGTGTCCCGAATCCCGAAGTTGCGTGGCCCGTGTTTCGGCCTCGGCGAGTGAGTCGCTGCCCCTGGCAAGCACCTGTAGCTGTGCGCCAAACAATTGGTCGAGCAGAACGTTGCCGTTGAGTTCGTAATCCACATCGGCTTTGGGTACCGCGCGGGTCAGGATCAGTTCGCAGGCAAGGCCCAGGCGCGCACAGACCGCGGCGGTCAGGCGCGCATGGTTGGACTGAATGCCGCCCACGGTGATCACCCTGTCGACTCCGGCCGCCAGCGCTGCGCCGATGTGGAATTCGAGTTTGCGCAGTTTGTTACCGCCACCGCCAATCAGCATATGATCGTCGCGCTTGATAAACAGGCCGATTCCCTGCGCCTTCAAGCCCAGCAGTTGTTCGAGACGTTCGGCGCGCTGAATGGGCGTGGGGCCTTGCAGAAGGTCTGCCCGCGCAAAAGAACTCAGTGACGTGTCCAGTAGGGTTTGCATCGGTGGAGCCTCGTTGTTCACTTTATTAACGTGACTCTATGGAGAAAGCCCTTCGTGATAAACGCATTGCCGGTTATTACTCCTTTAACCTGATGTACTTAATCAAGCGTTCCGTTTCCTCCCTTCACAAGGCATGGTCATGAGCAAACTCAGGCAAATGGAAGTTTTCGTCGCCGTGGTCGAGGCGGGCAGCTTTGCCGATGCGGCCAGTGACATCGGGATGTCGGCGGTCATGGTTGGACGGCATATCCAGAGCCTGGAGAAAACTCTCAACACCCAGCTCATTCAACGCACCACCCGACGGCAATCCATCACCGGGGAAGGGCGGTTGTTTTATGAAGAAGCCAAGCGGGCGCTGGAACAGGTGAAGTACGCATTCAGCCGGGTGGAGGCGTCGAGCCCGGAGCCCAGCGGCCTGTTGCGAATCACCGCGCCGATGACCCTCGGCGTGGCATTGGTTGGTCCTCTGGTGTCGGCGTTCATGCAGTGTTATCCGCAGATCCAGGTCGAGCTGATTCTGAGCAACGAAGTGGTGGACCTGTACGAGACGTCATTCGATCTGGCGTTCAGGATTTCCGAACTGATCGGCGTGAATCTGCTGGCCAAGCCATTGCCACCGTATCGAATGGTGATCTGCGCGTCGCCCCGGTATCTGGAAAAATGGCAGGAACCTCAGTCCCCCGAAGACCTGCACCGACACAGAATCCTCACCCACACGTCCTGGAACAACCGTTTTGCCTGGCCTTTGAAAAGCGGCGCCAGCGAGGTTCCCTGGCCTGAAGGGGCGGTGTTGAAAAGCAATGACGGCCAAGTGTTGCTGCAGGCGGCCGTGGCCGGAGAGGGGATTTTGATGCAGCCCGATTTCCTGGTGTCGGCCGCGTTGGCTAAAGGCGAACTCGTGCGGATCCTCGACGCCTATGCTCCGCCGCCCAAGCCGGTACAGATGGTGTATCCACGCTCGCGCAAATCACTGCCCAAGTTGAAAGCCTTTGTCGATTTTGTTGCGGCGCGCCTGGCGTGATCGTTGCGGATTCGGATTTTTAAGCAGGGTTTCGATAGGCCCTCGCTGATTGTTGCCTTGCCAGTTCTATCGGGATCGGTGATTATGCGCGCCATATAGGGGTAGGGGGTATAGGTATGGCGCACATCCACGAACACAAAGATGACTTGCTCAACCGGGTTCGGCGCATTTCAGGTCAGGTCCAGGCCATAGAGCGGGCGCTTGAGTCCGACGCCGATTGCGCCAAGACCTTGCATTTGGTCGCGGCTGTCCGCGGTGCGGTTAACGGGTTGATGGATCAGTTCATTGACGCCCACGCCCGTGAACACGTCGCACGTCCTGGCCTCAGCGACGAAGAGCGCGCCGAAGGTCTGGAAGAGTTGTTGCAAGCCATCCGTCGTTACTCGAAATAGAGATCCGGACACATGACACAAACACCGCAAGCTTCGAGTTTTTCTCACGACCACATGTTTCTCGCCGCCTCCCATGATGAAAACGCCCGCCGCACTTTGTGGGTGGTGGCGCTGACCTTCGTCATGATGATTGGCGAGATTACTGCCGGTTACATCACCGGCTCCATGGCACTGCTGGCCGATGGTTTTCACATGGCGACCCATGCCGGTGCCTTGGGCATTGCGGCGGCGGCGTACGGTTTTGCCCGACGCAATGCCAACAATGCCCGTTACAGCTTCGGTACCGGCAAGGTCGGTGATCTGGCCGGTTTTGCCTCGGCCATGGTGCTGGGGCTGGTGTCGCTCGGTATCGCCGGTGAATCCATCTTGCGACTGTTTCAGCCGACCACCGTGGCTTTTACGGAGGCGACGATAATTGCGGTGGTGGGGCTCGCGGTAAACATTGTCAGTGCGTTTTTGCTGGCAGGTAATCATGGGCATCACGGCCATGATCACGGCCACAGTCATCACCACCATCACGACAACAACTTGCGCTCAGCTTATGTCCATGTGCTCGCCGACGCCTTGACTTCGGTGCTGGCCATTGCCGCCTTGCTGGCCGGCCGTTACCTTGGTTGGGTCTGGCTGGACCCGGTGATGGGCATCGTCGGCGCCATAGTCATCGCCAAGTGGGCCTATGGTCTGATGCGCACCAGTGCTGCGGTGCTGCTCGACACCACCGATGAGCACGTGGCTGCTGAAATTCGTGAACTGCTGGAGTCGTCGGGTGACGTGCACATCAGCGACCTTCACGTCTGGCAGGTCGGGCCTGAGGCGCGGGCAGCGATTGTCAGCGTAGTGGCGGCAGCGGGAGTGAGTGCCGACAACGTTCGCGAACGTCTGGCGCCGGTTCATGAGTTGTCTCACCTGACCGTCGAGTATCGCAACGCTTGATGCCTCTTCAGGGGCAGTCGCTGAATAGCGGGATGCGGCCGTTGAGGGAAGGGCGGTAGTGCCAGGCCAATCGGTCCAGTGAGGGTTTCATTGCCAAAATCTGATGCAGCGTTGCACTGGCTATCCCCAGCGCCAATCTCTGCCCCGGACATTGATGCCGCCCCGCACCAAAGGTGAAGCTGCGCCGGTCTGGACGATCCAGAAGAAAGACGTCGGGACGGTCATTGAGCAGTGGATCGCGATTGGCCGCCGCCAGTAGCACCAGAATCACATCACCTGAATTGAGGCTTACCCCGTCGATTTCACAAGGTGCAGCGACAAACCGGCGGGTGTTCTGCACCGACGGATCGAAGCGCTGAACTTCAGCGATCAAGTCGTCAACGGGTGTCGATTCGCTGTGCAGCGACGGGGTTCGAATCAACGCCAACAGCGCATTGCCGATCAGCCCGGCGGTGGCTTCATAGGTCTGGGAGAACAGGCCGATCAGGTTGGCGATCAACATTTCAGCGTCGCTGGAGGTTGCCGCGAAGCGCTGGCGGATCCCGGCGAGCAGGGCGCTCTGATTGTTCGGGTCATCCAGCAACTCAACGAAATAGCCGCTCAAGTGTTCCGCCGCAACGTGCGCTGCATCCCGTTGCGCCTGATCGCCAAGGGGCGACAGGCACGCGACGAAGTCCCCCGTCAGTTCGCTGATAGCCCGGCCCTGAGCCGGAGAGAACCCCAGCAATGCAGCCACCACGCATACCGGCCCGCGGAACATCGCCTTGTACAACCCATCGGCGCCCGGAGTGATCAGGCGAGCGCCGACCAGCGCATTGACTTCATCGACATCAATCAACGCCAACCCCGGTTGAATCGCCGACCTCGGGCAACGCTGGCGTTCGCCCTCATTCATCCGCATCAACTGACCGAAGACCTTGCCGGCCATCCCGCCAACAATCGCCTTGGGCACCGGTTCGTGGGATGGCCGGACATGGCAGTCAGGGTGCGCCAGCACGGCCGCAACGGCTCGGGCGCTACTCGCCACCCACACGTTCAGTCCTTGGTGAAAAACCAGCCCGCCCTCCGCGCGCAGTTGTGCGTAATAGGGATAAGGATCGGCATGAGTCGCAGCGATGATCGGGTCCATAGGTCGCAGCCTTGTTCGTGGTTGGAAAAGTGTTGCTACTATCTCCAGTCCGAAAGGGCCTTGATTCGTCCGGGAGCGAAATATGAACGTAGAACAGCACGACATCGGCGTCTCTCAGGTGGCCGCCGCGATCGCGGAACCGGCCCGGACGAAAATCCTCTGTTCGCTGATGGACGGCCACGCCCGCACCAGCACTGAGTTGGCGGCGATTGCCGAAGTCAGCGCCTCCACCGCCAGCGCGCACCTGGCCAAACTCAAGGATTTGGCGCTGGTGCGGCTGCACGTGCAGGGCCGACATCGCTATTACAGCCTGACGGACAAGCGCGTCGCCCAAGCGCTGGAAGCGTTAATGGTGATCGGCCAGAACGCCGCGCCGACCTTCAATTCGCGCACTCCGGATCGCCTGCAATTTGCCCGCACTTGCTACGACCACATGGCCGGCACGTTGGCGGTGCTGCTGCATGACCGGATGATCGACGCGGGGTGGCTGCTGGAAACCGATGAACAGGTCTATCAGCTGAGCGACAGCGGTGAGGCGTTGTTTGAAGGGTTGGGTATCGAGGTCAAGGACTTGAGCACGCTGCGTCGCCGCTTCGCCTGCCCATGCCTGGACTGGAGCATGCGCCGGCCGCATCTGAGCGGCTCGTTGGGGGCGGCGTTGTTGCAAACGGCGATCAAGCGCAAATGGGTAACTCAGGACCTGGACAGCCGCGCGCTGGCGTTGACCGCGACGGGGCGAAAGGAACTCAGCAGCCGGTTTGCCGTTGAACTGCCGGTTCAGGTATCGACAACACAACCCGCTTCCACCGAGACCAGACGCCGAGCGATCGCCGGTTCTGCGCCTTAGCGACTGGCCGAGGCCATCAGCACGCCGAAACCGGCGAAGGTCACGCCCGAGACTTTCGCCGCCAGCCAGGAACCCTTCGGGCTGGATAACCAGCCTTTGGCGGCATTGGCGAGCAAGGCATAGCTGCCATGCACCAGGATCACCAGTACGCCGTAGGAGGCGACCAGCTTGAAAAACTGGCTGGAGAAGTGCGCCGAGGTGTCGATGAATTGCGGGAACACCGCCAGAAAGAAAAACACTGCCTTGGGGTTCAAAAACTGGATCGAAGCCGCTTCAAGGAAACGGTAGCCCGGGCTTGATGGGCGCGTTTCAAGCAGCGTGTTGAAACCAGCCGAGCGCCAGCTTTTGTAACCCAGGTACAACAAATAGGCGGCCCCTGCGTATTTCAATGCGGTAAAGGCGTTCGCGGAGGTGCTGAGGATCAGGCCGACACTGGTGGCGCTGATGGCGGCGACGATAAACGCACCCGACGCGATCCCCAGAATGCCCGGCACTGCCCCGGTCCAGCCGTGGCGCACCGCGTTGGACAGGGTCAGGACCACGCCAGGCCCTGGACTCAAAATGGTCAGGGTGGCAAACAGTAGAAAAAGTCCGTAGCTGTTCATGTCTTGCTCCGTCAGGTGGCGCTGGCTGCGTGCGGGCAGATTGGCGTGGCGACGTGGGCGTGACAAACGCTTTAATTGCGGCGCATATGTGACTAAATTAGACGCATGACAAATCCACTACCGCCGCTTAATGCTGTTCGCGCCTTCGCCGTTGCTGCTCGCCATCAGAGTTTCAGCCTGGCGGCCGAAGAGCTGCATGTCAGTCACAGTGCCGTCAGCCGGCACATCAAATTGCTTGAGGAGCACCTGGGTGTGCTGCTGTTCGAGCGACGTATCCGTCAATCGGTGCTGACACCGGCCGGTCAGCGCTTTTATGAGCAGGTCAGTGCCGGGCTGGCGCAGATCGCCAACGCCGCGGCTGAACTCAAGCAGCACGCCTCGCTGCCGACCGTGAAGATCAATGTCCGTCCATCCTTTGCGATGCTTTGGCTAGCGCCCAGGCTGGTGGATTTCATTGCGCAGCACCCGGGCATCAAGCCGCAGGTGATCACCCAAACCCAGGCTCCCGATCATGCGCGCGACGGGTTCGACATCGTCATTCGCCGTGGTCGTGACGATTGGGCCCCGGCGATTGAGGCGCGAGCACTTTTCGAAGACGAACTGTTGCTGGTCGCGGCACCCTCGCTGATCCACCGCGAGGCCCTTGAAGACCTCGCGTCCCTGAGCCGACACACGTTACTGACCGCCAAGGCGCGTCGCGAAGATTGGCACAACTGGGCCCTGCATTTTGGTCAAGGCAAGTCAGCCACTCAGGTCACCCGGCAGTTTGACCACATGCACCTGGTGCTTGAGGCCGCCGTGGATGGACAGGGCATTGCCTTGTGCCCGACCTCTTTGCTGGGCACCCATCTTTCGAGCGGTCGCCTGATTTGCCCGTTGCCCGAGTTGCGGATGCCATTGCCGCGTTATTACTACGGTGTCGCGCCGGACGTGACGGTGCAGACACGGGTGTTTGTGGAGTGGCTGTTTGCCCGCATTGCTGAGGATGAGCTGCATTGGCAAACACCTCGTGCTGTGACTGCTACGCCCTGAAATTCCAGACAATCTCCACCACCCGCACCGCCAGCACCAGGTAGACCAGAAACAGAATGATCTGAAACGCCGTGTGATACGGCAACCTGGACAGCCGACGCAGGCCGTCGCTGACATTAAGCAGCATCAGCACCGCTGACAGCAGGATCAATCCCCAGCCGGCGAGGCTTGAGGTGAGAAACCCCATAAACAAGTACTGATCGCTGTGCAACGCGTTGGTGCCCGCCGCGAACAGCAGGGCACACACCAGCAGGTTTTTGATGTTATCGAACACTTGCGTGGTGAAGTCGGTGTCCAGCAAGGCCAGATACTTTCGCCAGAGTCTGTTCATGGTTTTGAGGCACCTGTTGAGGCTGTTGCACGCGGCAAGTTTAGTGACGAATCGAACAGGACGCTGATTTGATCCGATTCGATGAGGAGTGTGGTGATAGACCGGGATACCCTCCAGGGACCTCACGATTATCGGGCGTTATAAAAAGTAGCGCCTGCAGGAATGTTTTTATTGACGAAGGACATGGCCCCGATAGTAACGTCATCACCAATTGAGAGAGTGTCCGCGATGATGCAACTATTTGCCCCAATACTTACGTTATCGCCGATCTTGAGGTCATATTCAGCTAACCCCATGGTTTTTATGCCAATGGTGGTATTTTGACGGATAAAGAAATTTCGGCCGATCTGAACATGGCCAGTGATGACGATCCCAGGCAAATGGCCGATACGAAAGCCGGGCCCTATTTGGGCATCAATATTTATGTCAACCCCGTACTTTAGATTGCTCTTTCTTTCCAGTCGTTTCGCATAAACGCGGAACAAACCTTTTCGAGCATTTAAATACTGCGCAAGTCTAAATATAAACAAGTACCTAAGCGTGTTGCTCTTTCTGGTTCGTTTAATAATATTGGTGATCAGGCCGATGCGACTTCCTGGTTTCTTCTTGTTTGAAACTTCCGATTTCCAATGCATCGTCAAAGTTTCTAAATTCACGGCGCAGTCCCTAGCCTTCGGCTCTGAAAAATGGGTTAGTTTAACAAGTGAGCTATGGAATGGGTACGGACCCCGAATAGCCATTCTTTGTGCAATAAAAAACCCACCCATCGCCAAAGCGATGGGTGGGTTATGTGCCGCTTGGGATCAGGCCGCGTCAAATCAAACCTTGACGATCCAGCCCGCTGGCGCTTCGATGTCGCCGGTCTGTACGCCCGTCAGCTCTTTGTAGAGCTTCTGGGTGACCGGGCCGACGTCGGTTTCGCTATGGAACACGTGCAGTTTGTCGTTGTAGCTGATGCCGCCGATCGGGGTGATCACCGCAGCAGTACCGCAAGCGCCGGCTTCCTTGAAGTCGGACAGCTTGTCGATGAACACGTCGCCTTCGACCACTTCCAGACCCAGACGCGATTTTGCCAGCTCGATCAACGACAGACGGGTGATGCCCGGCAGGACCGACGGCGAGTTCGGGGTCACGAACTTGTTGTCGTGGGTGATCCCGAAGAAGTTGGCCGAGCCGACTTCTTCGATTTTCGTGTGGGTCATCGGGTCCAGGTAGATGCAGTCGGCGAAGTGGGCTTTCTTGGCCTGGGAACCTGGCATCAGGCTGGCCGCGTAGTTACCACCGACCTTGGCTGCACCGGTGCCTTGTGGGGCGGCGCGGTCATAGCTGGAGATCAGGAAGTTGTGCGGGGTCAGGCCGCCCTTGAAGTAGGCACCGACCGGGATGGCGAAGATCGAGAAGATGAACTCGGGGGCGGTACGCACACCGATGTTGTCACCCACGCCGATCACGAACGGACGCAGGTACAGCGCGCCGCCGGTGCCGTAAGGCGGGATGAAACGCTCGTTGGCGCGGACCACTTCCTTGCAGGCTTCGACGAACTGCTCGGTGGACACATGAGGCATCAGCAGGCGCGCGCAGCTGCGTTGCATGCGTGCGGCGTTCTGGTCCGGGCGGAACAGGTTGATCGAACCGTCCTTGCAACGATAGGCCTTCAGGCCCTCGAAGCATTGCTGGCCATAGTGAAGGGCAGTAGAGCCTTCGCTGATGTGCAGCACATTGTCTTCGGTCAGGGTGCCTTTGTCCCACTCGCCATTACGCCAGTGCGACAGATAGCGCTTGTCTGTCTTGATGTAGTCAAAACCCAACTTGTCCCAATTGATGCTTTCGTTACCCATGACACCCTCTATCACTTAACAACCGCCGAAACGGTTCAAGGCTTCTGACGTTTTTCTGGATGGGGACAACAATACTTCATTCCGGGCCCAATTCGCAGCCCAGATTGCGTTCCTTTGATCGTTCCCACGCTCTGCGTGGGAATGCCTCAATGGACGCTCTGCGTCCGACTTGGGACGCGGAGCGTCCCGGGCTGCATTCCCACGCGGAGCGTGGGAACGATCAGCGTGAGGCGGTTACAGGTGCAACGCGTGACCAAGGGCACGCAACGCCGCTTCCTGCACAGCCTCGCCCAACGTCGGATGCGCGTGGATGGTGCCGGCAATGTCTTCCAGCCGGGCGCCCATTTCCAGGCTCTGACCGAACGCCGTCGACAATTCAGACACGCCCACACCGACCGCCTGCCAGCCAACAATCACATGATTGTCACGCCGTGCCACGACCCGCACGAAGCCGCTTTTCGATTCCAACGTCATCGCCCGGCCATTGGCCGCAAACGGGAAGCTGGAAACGATGCAGTCCAGACCCGCCGCCTTGACGTCGTCCGGGGTCTTGCCGACCACCACCAGTTCCGGGTCGGTAAAGCACACGGCGGCAATGGCGGTCGGGTTGAACTCACGGGATTTACCGCTGATCAGCTCGGCAACCATCTCGCCCTGAGCCATGGCCCGGTGCGCGAGCATCGGTTCGCCGCTCACGTCGCCGATGGCATACACGTTGCGCATGCTGGTCTGGCAGCGGTTGTCGATCTTGATTGCCGAGCCGTTCATGTCGAGGTTCAAACCTTCGAGGTTCCAGCCTTGAGTGTTCGGTTTGCGGCCGACGGCCACCAGCACCTGATCGGTTTCCAGGTTCAGGGTATCGCCATCCGGGTCAAGAACTTGCAGTGTATTGCTAACAGAATCAAAGCCTTGGACGCTATGCTTCAAGTAAAGCTTCATGCCGAGCTTTTTCAGTTCGTCATGCACAGGCTGCGTCAGTTCGGCGTCGTAGGCCGGCAGGATACGATCCTGGGCCTCGACCACGCTGACCTCGGCGCCGAGCTTGCGATAGGCAATTCCCAACTCCAGACCGATGTAACCGCCACCGACCACGATCAGCCGTTTCGGCACGGACGTCGGCGCCAGGGCTTCGGTGGAGGAAATGATCGGCCCGCCAATCGGCAGCATCGGCAGGCTCACGCTTTTCGAACCGGTGGCCAGCACCAGGTGCTCGCACTGAATGCGCGTGTCGCCGACTTCTACGGTTTTACCATCGATAACTTTCGCAAAACCTTGAATAACCTGGATTTTGTTCTTTTTCAGCAGCGCCGAAACGCCGGTGGTCAGACGATCAACGATGCCGTCCTTCCACTCGACACTTTTGCTGATATCGAGCGTCGGTGCCGACACGCTGATACCCAGCGCCGAGTGCTGGCTGTGATGTTGGGTCTGGTGAAACTGTTCGGCGACGTGGATCAACGCCTTCGACGGAATGCAGCCGATGTTCAGGCAGGTACCGCCCAGGGATTCGCCTTCCACCAGAATGGTCGAGATGCCCAGCTGACCGGCACGAATCGCCGTTACATAGCCGCCAGGGCCGCCGCCGATGATCAGCAGCGTGGTGTTTAAAGTTTGCATGCCTTACTCCACAAACAGGGTAGCGGGTTGTTCGAGCAAGCCACGAATGGCCTGGATGAATTGCGCCGCGTCCATGCCGTCGACCACGCGGTGATCGAAGGAGCTGGAGAGGTTCATCATCTTGCGGATCACGATCTGGCCTTTGACGACCATCGGGCGTTCGACGATTTTGTTGACGCCGACAATCGCCACTTCCGGCAGGTTCAGCACCGGGGTGCTGACGATACCGCCCAAGGCGCCGAGGCTGGTCAGGGTAATGGTCGAGCCGGACAGTTCATCGCGGCTGGCTTTGCCATTACGGGCAGCGGTAGCGAGGCGAGAAATTTCCTGAGCACTGTCCCACAGGCTGCGGGTTTCGGCGTGACGGACCACCGGCACCATCAAACCGATATCGGCTTGCGTGGCGACGCCGACATGCACCGCGCCGAGGCGGGTGATGACCTGGGCTTCGTCGTCGTAACGGGCGTTGATCTGCGGGAAGTCGCGCAGGGCAACAACCAGAGCGCGGACCAGGAACGGCAGCAAGGTCAGCTTGCCGCGGGTCGCGCCGTGTTTTTCGTTCAGATGAGCGCGCAGTTCTTCCACGGCGGTGACGTCGATTTCTTCGACGTAACTGAAGTGAGCGGCGCGCTGAGTGGCGTCCTGCATACGCTGGGCAATCTTGCGGCGCATGCCGATGACCGGGATTTGTTCTTCGTCGTTACGCTGTGCGTAAGCGGCGGCAATGGTCGATTGCGGCTGTTGACCCTGGGCCAGATAGGCGTCGAGGTCTTCGTGCAGCACCCGACCGGCAGGGCCGGAGCCACGCACCAGACGCAACTGGATGCCGAGGTCCAGCGCATGTTTGCGTACAGCCGGGGAGGCCAGCGGACGCTCATCAGCCTCGCGAGCAACCATTGGGCCTTGGCATACGGCAGCTCGCGGCGCTGCAGCAGCGACCGGTTTGCTTTCAACAGTGGCGGCAACTTTTGGTGCCGCAACCGGCGCTTCTTTAACAGGTGCAGGCTGAGCCGACTCTTTAACGTTGCCCGCGCCTTCGACTTCGATGCTGATCAGGATGCTGCCAACTGCCATGACTTCGCCGGGCACACCGCCCAGCGCAATCACTTTGCCGTTCACCGGCGACGGGATGTCGACCATCGCCTTGTCGGTCATGACATCGGCGAGTACCTGATCTTCGACGACCATGTCGCCGACTTTGACGTGCCAAACCGACAATTCAACTTCTGCAATGCCTTCGCCAATGTCCGGCATTTTAATAACGTGCGTGCCCATTCAGACCTCCATAACCCGATGCAAAGCCGCGCCCACTCGGGACGGACCAGGGAAATACGCCCACTCTTGTGCGTGCGGGTAGGGAGTGTCCCAACCGGTGACGCGCTCGATAGGCGCTTCCAGGTAGTGGAAGCAGTGCTCTTGCACCAGGGCGACCAGTTCGGCGCCGAAACCGCAGGTGCGGGTCGCTTCGTGAACGATCACGCAGCGGCCGGTTTTCTTCACCGACTTGACGATGGTGTCCAGGTCCAGCGGCCACAAGCTGCGCAGGTCGATGACTTCAGCGTCGATGCCGGTTTCTTCAGCCGCCACTTGCGACACGTAAACGGTGGTGCCGTACGTCAGGATGGTCACGTCCTTGCCCGGACGGGTGATGGCGGCGACGTCCAGCGGCACGGTGTAGTAACCGTCCGGCACTTGCGCGGCCGGGTGTTTCGACCACGGGGTCACCGGACGTTCGTGGTGACCGTCGAACGGGCCGTTGTACAGGCGTTTTGGCTCGAGGAAGATCACTGGGTCATCGTTTTCGATGGAGGCGATCAGCAAGCCTTTGGCGTCGTAAGGGTTGGACGGCATGACCGTGCGCAAACCGCAGACCTGGGTGAACATCGCCTCAATACTTTGGCTGTGCGTCTGGCCGCCGTAGATGCCGCCGCCGCAAGGCATGCGCAGGGTCATCGGCGCGGTGAACTCGCCGGCCGAGCGATAACGCAGGCGGGCGGCTTCGGAAATGATCTGGTCCGACGCCGGGTAAACGTAATCGGCGAACTGGATCTCGGCCACCGGCCGCAGACCATAAGCGCCCATGCCCACGGCGACGCCGACGATGCCGCTTTCGGAGATCGGCGCGTCGAACACGCGGGAGGTGCCGTACTTGTTCTGCAGGCCTTCGGTGCAACGGAACACGCCGCCGAAGTAGCCGACGTCCTGGCCGAACACCACGACGTTGTCGTCACGCTCAAGCATCACATCCATGGCCGAGCGCAGGGCCTGGATCATGGTCATGGTGGTCGTGGTCATGGCGGTTTCCAACTCGATTTTGTTGTTGTGATCGTTCATGTCAGATCCCCAACTCTTGACGCTGGCGCTTCAAGTGCTCCGGCATCTCTTTATAAACGTCTTCGAACATGGTCGCGGCGCTTGGAATCTGGCCGCCGGCGAGGGTGCCGTACTGTTCGGCTTCTTTTTGCGCGGCGATCACTTCGGCTTCGAGTTCGGCGCTGACGGCGACGTGTTCCTCTTCGGACCACTGACCGATTTTCACCAGGTGCTGCTTCAGGCGCGCAATCGGGTCGCCCAGCGGGAAGTAGCTCCAGTCGTCGGCAGGACGGTATTTGGACGGATCATCGGAAGTCGAGTGCGGACCGGCGCGGTAGGTGACCCATTCGATCATGGTCGGGCCGAGGTTGCGGCGGGCGCGTTCAGCAGCCCAGGCAGAGGCGGCGAAGACCGCGACGAAATCGTTGCCATCGACCCGCAGGGAGGCAATGCCGCAACCGACGCCACGACCGGCAAACGTAGTGGCTTCACCACCGGCAATCGCCTGGAAGGTGGAGATCGCCCACTGGTTGTTGACCACGTTGAGGATCACTGGCGCACGGTAAACGTGGGCGAAGGTGAGGGCGGTGTGGAAGTCGGATTCAGCGGTAGCGCCGTCGCCGATCCAGGCCGAGGCGATTTTGGTGTCGCCCTTGATCGCCGAGGCCATGCCCCAGCCCACACCCTGTACGAACTGAGTGGCGAGGTTGCCGGAAATAGTGAAGAAACCGAAGTCTTTGACCGAATACATGATCGGCAGCTGACGTCCCTTGAGCGGATCACGCTCGTTGGACAGCAGTTGGCAGATCAGGTCCACCAGCGGTACGTCTCGCGCCATCAGAATGCTTTGCTGGCGGTAAGTCGGGAAGCACATGTCATCGACGTTCAGCGCCAGGGCCTGGCCGCTGCCGATGGCTTCTTCGCCAAGGCTCTGCATGTAGAACGACATTTTTTTCTGGCGCTGGGCGACCACCATGCGGTTGTCATAGATCCGCGTCTTGAGCATGGCACGCATGCCTTTACGCAGGATCTCGGCCGGCACGCCTTCAGCCCATGGACCGAGGGCATTGCCCTCGTCATCGAGCACGCGAATCAGGCCCTTGGCCAGATCAGCGGTGTCGGCCGGTTCAACGTCGATTGGGGGTTTGCGCACCGTGCCGGCGTCGGTCAGACGCAGGTAGGAGAAGTCGGTTTTGCAGCCAGGACGGCCCGATGGTTCGGGAACGTGCAGTTGCAGCGGTTCGTACGCTTGGTTCATGGCTTCTACGCTCGATCTTGTGAATTTCTTGTAGTGAGCTGACCGTCATTCTTCGATGAAAGAAATCTTGTCCTACAACAATCATAGGCCGGGCCAAGAAGAATATTTCTCTCTGTTTCGTTGCGTTGGCGATCATTTGAGGATAAAAAATCTGCATAAACATAAAAAACAGGTGGTTTTGTCTCATGCGCAAACTGGACCGTACCGATATCGGCATTTTGAACAGCCTTCAGGAGAACGCGCGCATCACCAACGCCGACCTTGCACGCTCGGTCAACCTGTCGCCAACCCCGTGCTTCAACCGGGTCAAGGCGATGGAAGAATTGGGCCTGATTCGTGAGCAAGTGACCTTGCTGGATGCCGAGCTGCTGGGGCTACACGTCAACGTGTTCATTCACGTCAGCCTGGAAAAACAGGTGGAGGAGGCGTTGCAGCATTTCGAGGAGGCGATCTCGGATCGCCCGGAAGTGATGGAATGCTATTTGATGGCCGGCGACCCGGACTATTTGATCCGGGTGCTGGTGCCGACCATTCAGTCGCTGGAGCGTTTTATGATGGATTTCCTCACCAAAGTCCCCGGAGTCGCCAACATCCGCTCGAGCTTTGCGCTCAAGCAGGTGCGCTATAAAACCGCGCTGCCGTTGCCGGCTAACGGATTGACCCTTGGGGCTTAGCCTTCAACGGCGGTTGGGTGAAAACCAGTCCTTGGGGTGTTGCTTCACTAGGGCAGTGTCGAGACTTCAGAGGACTCACTGACCTTCCATTTTGTGTAGCACCCGGATTTCAGGTCCGCGTAGCCCGATGCCGTAGCGCCGCTGTCTTTGTCAGCCGCGCTGGTTTCGCGATCCACCAGCCAATGGCATCGGAGTTCGGCGCGGGTGATCCCAACATAAGCCAGACGCATCGCTTCATCGGATTGGGCCCTGTCGTATGGCAGGGGGTTGCCATCACCCAATTGGGCAAGGTTGTACAACTCGTTACGTTTGGACTTTGTCGGGGTATAGAAACAATCACCAATGACGAACACCGTCTGGGCTTGCAGGCCCTTGGATTTGTGGAACGTCATCAATTTCACGTCCCGCTCATGTTTCCTGGCATCGCTCAAGAGGCCACGAAGTTCCTTGCGATACGCTTTCTCCACGGCACCGACACGAAACACCATGAGGATGGTGTGCTCTTCGTCATAGGCCTGCCTGACCAGGTTGAGGATGGTTTCGTCGGGCTGAATGATCTTCCTGTTTTGTGCAACGTAGTGCAGGTAAACCGGTGCTATGCGGTCAATCACATTTGGGTTCTCGGCAACGCCGTGCTTGGCCTTGTCGGTTGAGGTCGGGCGCACTACTTGCTCCGCTGCATCAATAATCGCCTGATGGGAGCGATAGTTGTTCTGCATGTACAGCGTGTCGTGGGTGTGAGCGAGAAAGTGCTGGTGAAAGTCCATGAGGTATTTCGGCGAACTGCCGCGCCAGCCGTAAATACTTTGCCAATCGTCACCCACTGCCATCAAGGTGTTGCCGATGCCGGGCTTACCTTGGTTGCGCCGACGGATCTCCTTGCAGCACTGGCGGATCCAGGAAATATTCAGACCGGAGACGTCCTGGAACTCATCGATCATCAGGTGCCGCATGCCGTCGAGTTCGGCGGTAGGGATACGTTTGATATTTTCAGGATTCTGCTCGCCAAACAGCGCGAATGCCTGGTTGAACGTAATCAACGGCTTAGGCGACATGGTTTTCAGGTACGCATGAAAACCTGTCCAGAAACTTTTCAGGGCCAGGTAAAACGGCTCTCGTGGATCATCCGGAACGAATTTCATGGCGCCTATCGCGGTGTCGACCACTAACCCAAGGTTCTCGATGTAGTTGCCTTCGGAGAAGAAAACTTCGATTAAATCCGTCTCTTTGAGGGTCGTGCCAGGCAGGTGATAGTCAAACTTCGGGGCGTGTACAACCATGTGCTCAGCGTTGTCCAGCAGGGTTCGAGCGGCAGTTACATGGTTGAGTAGCAAAAAGTTCTTGGAGTAACACTCACCAATGACGGATTGTCTGCTCCTGCTTTCCTGTTTGAGGGTGAAGCGTTGGCCTTCGCGAGTCGGCACGTCGACACTGCGGCCACCGGCATCCGGCCAACCCAGAATTAATGCCGCGTCAAATTCTTTCAAATACCCATTGGCGATGAATGGGTGGCCTTCAATGGTGATCAGCTGTCGTTCACCGATGCCCGGAATGGGCCATAGACCAAGGGCTGCCCAAGCCTTTTCGATTTCGTCGCAAACAGCCTCATCTTTTTCCGAGATAGCCTTGATGATGTTTTTTCTCGTCTTGTGCATTGTATCCGTCATCGGTTCTGCGGGTGCGAAGGCCACGGACTTGTAGAGCGCTAGAATATGTTTTTTGAAGTCTGCGTTCTGTTCATAAAGCGTGTTGAAAACGTTATAGAGCACCACACGTTGTTCGGTGTTAAGGGTGGACGAAAAGGGGTTTTCCACTTCTTCTTCGTCGTCATCGTTCGAATTCGGTCCCAGAAAATCGAAATAACCAATAGGCCCGTCGGTGAAGGCTTTCATGAACCTGAACACTTTGCTGTGGAAGGTCCGAACCAGGTTCTTGATCTCTTCTTCGCTCAGCGTGATATCCCAAAGCTTGAAGATTTTGATGATTTTTTTCATCAAATCCTTTTTGGATTCGGTTGTGAACGTGGTGACCTGGAGATGACTGAGCTCAATGCCCAAGTGGACGTGCTTGAGCAGCACACGTAGAGCCAGAGTGGTGGACTTTCCTGAGCCCGCGCCGGCAATGACCGACGTGCTGGTGGTGTCGGCGAAGATCATTGCCCACTGTTCCGGGCTGGGTTGTTCGTGAGCCGGCAACTTTTTCAGCACTTGAGCACGCATTGTCTGTTTGATCAGGTCGCTGATGGGCAGTAATTCATCATCGAACAGGCAATGATCTTCCCCGGGTAACGGGGCGATTGTTCGCTGATCGTTGAACTCAAGAATGGCGTGGCCGGCCGCGTAGCCGTCCTCGTATCCGAGCTGTTTCCCTTCCGTCATACCGGTTTCGGTGCCCTGCTCGATGCCTTTTTCCTTTCCTTTTAAGAATGAAGCGACATCAATCGCTCCCAATGCTTTGAGTGACCGGGACAACAGGTAAGCGAGCGTACGTTTGGGAAGGGAGAGATGGTGATTCAGGGCAGGAGAGGAACCATCACTGGTTTGAGGGTGGGCAGGCTTTGTACTCATAGTGTCCTTGCTAAAAGTCCTGACGGCGAAGTCTGTCTTCGACGAATACCGTGTGGCGGCGGGCCAGAAAAGACGCTTGAAGGCGTCTGATCTGAACTGGAAATATTCTATTTCCAGATACTACACGGTGATGGCGTTTTGGCTAAGGTGCGATTTAGAGCCACTGGGACAATGCCGAGTGGGAGGATGACGTAGAAACGGTCTTACAGGCGGTTGATCGGGATCTTCAAATAGGTCACGCCATTGCCCTCGGCCGGCGGCAAATTCCCCGCCCGCACATTCACCTGAATCGCCGGCAGCAACAGCGTCGGCATACCCAACCCCGCATCGCGCCGGGTACGCATGGCGACGAACGCGGCTTCATCGATACCGTCATGGATATGAATATTGCTTTTGCGCTGCTCGCCCACCGTGCTCATGCACTGAGGTTCACGGCCCGCAGGCGGGTAATCGTGACAGACATAAAGTCGAACGCCGGCAGGGAAAGCCAGCAGTTTGCGAATCGAAGCAAACATCTGGTTGGCGTTGCCGCCGGGAAAGTCGCAGCGCGCGGTGCCCACGTCCGGCATGAACAGCGTATCGCCCACCAGAATCACATCGCTGTCGATCAGATAGGCCATGTCCGCTGGCGTGTGGCCGGGAACATGCAGGGCCGTGGCCTTGAGGTTGCCGATCCTGAACGATTCATCCGGCGCGAACAGATGATCGAACTGCGAACCATCGATACAGAATTCCGGTTCAAGATTGAACAGGGTCTTGAACACGCCCTGAACCTTGCTGATGGATTCGCCGATAGCAATCTTGCCACCCAGTTCCCGACGCAAATACGGTGCGGCGGACAGGTGATCGGCATGGGCGTGGGTTTCCAGCAGCCATTGCACCTGCAGCTGATGTTGGCGAACGAAGGCGATGATCTTGTCGGCCTGGGCGGTGCCGGTTCGCCCGGCGGCGGGGTCGTAGTCGAGCACCGGGTCGACGATGGCGCAGTGCCCGCCATCGTGCTCGTAGATCACGTAGCTGTAGGTCGATGAGGCAGGGTCTAAAAAAGCTTCAATCAAGGCGGACATGGTGGCCGTTTCTTTCTGGTTAAGCCTTGAGGGTAGTTTCATTTTCCCTGCGCTGACCAGCCCGCATCAATTCAATTAATGAAAAAAACTGTGCGGGCTCTATCCTGTCAGTCATCGATACCGGGCGCTCCCGGCTTTTTTTGCAGATCACGAGTGTTTTATGTTGCTGGCAAGTTTCTTTGGCGTGGTGATGGGGTTGGTACTGGGTTTGACCGGCGCCGGTGGCGGCATTCTTGCGGTGCCGGCCTTGGTGCTGGGGCTGGGTTTGACCATGACCCAGGCTGCACCGGTCGCACTTTTTGCGGTGGGCAGTGCGGCGGCTGTCGGCGCCATTGACGGGTTGCGCCATGGTCTGGTGCGTTATCGCGCAGCCTTGCTGATCGCCCTGTTGGGGGCGGTTTTTTCGCCGGTCGGCATCTACTTCGCCCATCAGTTGCCGGAAAAAATCCTGATGATCCTGTTCAGCCTGCTGATGGTCATGGTGGCCTGGCGGATGTTGCGTCGTGAGCGCCAGGACGAAGGTCCAAGCGACCACGGCCACGCCAACTGGGGCCAGAAGAACTGCATGCTCGATCAGCAGACCGGGCGCTTTTCCTGGACCGCCAAGTGCACCGCGACCCTCGCGGCACTGGGTGCGGTGACCGGTGTCGTTTCCGGGTTGCTCGGAGTGGGCGGCGGCTTTCTGATTGTTCCGGCGTTCAAGCAGCTGACCGATGTGCAGATGCGCGGAATCGTCGCCACGTCCTTGATGGTGATCAGCCTGATTTCCGCCATCGGCGTGATCGGCGCGTTTCAGGCCGGGGTGCGAATCGACGGTCTGGGCGTGGCGTTTATCGTCGCGAGCATCGTCGGCATGATCATTGGCCGAAGACTTTGCGCGCGAATACCGGCCCGGGGATTACAGATCGGCTTCGCCAGCATCTGTGTCGTGGTCGCCGCTTACATGCTGTTTAGAGCGGGCGTCTAGCAAGTACCGGTTCCTGTGGATGCCAGTCCGTTCCACAGGCGTACACCCTAAGTTCCGGGCCTCGTCGACGGACGGTCTTACACCGAACTTGCCGCGCATCACCTGCCACTCCAAAGCACTTCATAACCGCCTCCAAGGCAGCGTATGACGCCGCCGGTCAGCTTTCGATAATCGCCTCCGACATCCAGTCCCCCGCTGCGGAGCGCGTCATGCACAACAATAAGAACATCAAGCATCGTTTCTTGCCTGCCTTCATCGCCAGCCTGTCGACCCTCGGATTGAGCTCGATGGCCCAAGCCGAGATCGTGCTGTACGACAAGGACCAGACCACGTTTTCCACCGACGGCTACATCAACGCCTTCTATGTGAACAGCAAAGTGGACCGTGCCGGCGACCAGTTCGACCGGCGGCAGGCGCGTGTGAAGATGGGTTTTCTGCCCAACTATCTGGGCTTCAACATGAGCAAGCAGATCGACGACCTCAAGCTTGGCGCCCGGTCCTCCTTCTGGGTGACCATCAACGACAGCGAAACCAACGGCACCGACACCGCTATCGATGTGCGGCAGTTCTACGGCACCGTGGCCAACCCGGAGTGGGGCGAAGTGCTGATCGGCAAGGACTTCGGCCTGTTTGCCCGTTCCAACATCCTGCTGGATGAAATGCTCGCCGGTTACGGCCAGGTCAGCGATTCCCTGGGCCTGGTAGACGGTGGCGGGGTGTCGTTCGGCAACATCGGCACGGGTTATCCGTACCCGTTCCCGACGTCGCAGATTACCTACCGCACGCCGGTGATGGAGGGTTTGCGGGTGGCCGTGGGGATCATGGACCCGGTGGACACCAACGACAGTAGCCCGACAGGCAAGGCTTACCAAGAAAACCCGCGTACCGAAAGCGAGATCACCTATCAGTTCGACCTCGCTGGGGCGAAGATCTACAGCTGGGTCAACGGCAGCTACCAGACGTCGGACAACACCGATTCCACCGTCCAGTCCGTCACCTCCAAAGGCGTCGGCTATGGCGTGCAGGCAAAAATGGGCGGCTTGTCCCTCACCGGTTCCGGCTTCCAGGCCAAGGGTATCAACCCGTTCTTCACCAACAACGCCGGCGAACCGACCCTGCGTAACGTCGACAGCGACGGTTACCTGTTGCAGGGCTCCTACAAACTGGGCAAGAACCGGTTGGCCTTGTCTTACGGCAAGACCAACGACGACGGCAATGGCGTGGTCGGCAGCGGCGCGGACTACGAAACGCGCGGCATCGCGCTGTTCCATGACGTCAACGACAACCTCAAGCTGGTGGCCGAGTACAACCAGTTCGCAATCAACGGCCACGACACCAATGCCCAAGACGAAGACACCGACACCTTTGCGGTGGGGGCGGTGCTGACCTGGTAAGCCTTTGGTGGCGACCTTCGCTGCGCGCATCGCGGCGAGGGTCGACACCGTTCTCATCCCATCGAAGCGGCTACCCGCTACCCAAGTAGCATACGTAGCAGCTCACAGGCTTCGTACACTCGAGCCTCATACATGCGCACCTGCGGGAGGCGACGATGCAGCAGGTCCAGAGTGATGAAGGTGTGGTCAGTGCAATGTCCCAGGCCACCGATGCCCAACAGGTGGCCCAGGAGCTGGCACGACAACTGTTGCACCCGCACTTGGGCTTCGTGCTGTTTTTCTGTTCCGCCGAGTACGACTTGCAGGCGCTGGGCCAGGCCTTGCAACAAAGCTTCGGTGGCATTCGCCTGGTGGGTTGCACCAGCGCCGGGGAAATCACGCCCTTGGGCTACGGTCGCAACTGCGTGACCGCGGTGGGCTTCGACCATCGCCATTTTTCCATCGACGCCGAACTGATCTCCGAGATGGAGCGCTTCAGCCTGATCGACGCCCAGCAAATGGTCGAGCGACTGGTCGGTGGCTGTCGCAGCAACACCCTCGCGCCGATCAAGGGCAACAGCTTTGCGTTGACCTTGCTCGATGGCTTGTCCAGTCGTGAAGAAATGGTCCTCGCCGCCCTGAGTGCGGCGTTGGGCGACATTCCACATTTCGGCGGTTCGGCCGGCGATGACAATTACCTGACCCACACCCACGTCTATTTTAATGGCGAGTTTCACAGCGGCGCGGCGGTGGTGGTGCTGGTCAATACCTGGTTGGATTTCGAGGTGTTCACCACTCACCACATCTTGCCGAGGGCGGAAAAACTGGTGGTCACCGGGGCCGACAGCGCCTCGCGCCGGGTCTTTGAACTGAATGCCGAGCCGGCCGCCGAGGAGTACGCCCGGCACATTGGCGTGCCAGTGGCGGAGCTCGATCATCGGATCTTCGCCGCGCACCCCTTGGCCGTGCGGATCAACGATCAGTATTACGTGCGGGCGATCCAGCAGGTTCACCCGGACCTGAGCCTGAGTTTCTACTGTGCGGTGGAAAACGGCATCGTTCTCACGGTCATGACGCCAGGCCCGATGCTGCCGAACCTGCAAACCCTGTTCGAAGGGTTGCAGGAGCGTCTCGGCGACCTGTTGCTGACCATCGGCTGCGACTGCTTTCTCAGGCGTCTGGAACTCGAAGACGGCGGCAGTCTGGAGCAGATCGGAACGTTTTTGCGTGACCAGCGGGTGATGGGTTTCAACACCTACGGAGAACAGTTCAATGGCATGCACATCAACCAGACCTTCACCGGGGTTGCCATTGCCCGAGGCCGGTCCCCTGGACACCGTTGAGCTCCAGGCGCAGATCGCCAGCCTGCAGCGCGACAACCACAAACTGCAGCGCATCAATGGCGCGCTGATCGAGCGGATCGAGTCTGGCATTACCCGCGGCAATGACCCCTACGCGGCGTTCCAGCATTCGGTGGTGCTGGCCGAGCAGGTGCGTGAACGCACCGACGCATTGAATCAGGCCATGGCCGAACTCAAGTCGGGCAATCACTTGCTCAGCGAGGCACGCCTGCGGGCGGAAACCGCGCATCAGCATTTGATCGATGCCATCGAGAGCATTTCCGATGCGTTTGTGCTGTTCGATGCGGACCAGCGAATCGTCTTGTTCAATAGCCGTTTCAAAGCGTTCTGGGGCAACAGTCGGGTGCGGATCAACGCCGGCATGCGCCTGGCCGAGGTCAAGCGGCTGATGTCTGCCACCGGGCTGTTCACTGAAGAACCGCGTGGGCATGCCGACGAAAACCTGCTCTATCGCTTGCAGGACGGTCGCTGGTTGCAAGTCAGCGAACGACCCACCCAGGAAGGCGGGCGGGTGATCCTGTTCACCGACATTACCGACGTCAAACTCAGCGAAACCGTGCGCCGCGAGCAAGCGGTGGCGCAGAAATCGCATTTGTTGCAACGGGCGGTCGACAACCTGTCCCAAGGCGTCGCCATGGTCAACGCCGAGGGCATTCTGGAGTTGTGGAACCGGCGTTTCCTCGAACTCAGCGGCCTGGCCCCGGTGGCGGCCCATCGTCCGTTTGCCGAAGTGATCGGCGACAGCGAGTTGAATCTGCTGACCCCGGCCAGTCGAGATCTAAACGGGCGGCACGTGCAGGAATGCGAGCAGCGCCTCTACGATGGCCGGGTGCTGGAAATCCGCACCCATCCGTTGCCCACCGGCGGTTTCGTCAACACCTTCACCGACATCACCGAACGCTACCAACACGCCGAAGCGCTGAGCGAAAGCGAGCGCTGGATTCGCCTGATCACCGACCATGTGCCGGCGCTGATTGCCTACCTGAACGCCGACTTGGTCTACGAGTTCACCAACAAGGTGTATGAAGAATGGTATTGCTGGCCTCGGGGCGTGATGCTTGGGCAGAGCCTGCGCGAAGTCCACAGCGAGCAGCATTATCAGCGCCTGGAAGCCTACGTGGCCCGGGCCCTGGCCGGTGAGAGTGTGACGTTCGAGTTCGCCGAAACCAACATCAACAATCAGGAGCGCTACATGCTGCGCTCCTACGTACCCAATCGCCTGGCCACCGGGGAAGTGGTGGGGATTTTCGTGTTGATCCGCGACATCACCGAACGCCGCCGCACCGCTGAAGCGCTGCACCAGGCCTATCAGAATCTTGAGTTGCGGGTGCGCGAACGCACGGCGGAACTGACCACGCTCAATGACCAGTTGCTGCGCGAGATCGACGAGCGTCGGCGGGCGGAATCTCGCCTGCGTGAAGCCAAACTCGAAGCCGAACAGGCCAACCTGTCGAAGACCAAGTTTCTCGCCGCCGTCAGTCACGACCTGCTGCAACCGCTCAACGCCGCGCGGCTGTTTACCAGCGCGTTGCTCGAACGGCGGGAGCCGGTGGCCAATGCGATTTTGGTGCGCAACGTCAGCAACTCGCTGGAGGATGTGGAGAACCTGCTGGGTACGCTGGTCGACATCTCCAAACTGGATGCCGGGGTGATCAAGGCCGACATTGCGCCGTTCGCCCTGAGCGAATTGCTGGAAAACCTTGCGGCCGAGTACACCCAGGTGGCTCGCAGTGAAGGCCTGGAACTGCATTTCATTCCTTGTTCCGCATTGGTGCGCAGCGATATTCAGTTGCTGGCGCGGATTCTTCGAAATCTGTTGAGCAACGCCATTCGCTACACCTACAGCGGTCGTGTGGTGCTCGGTTGCCGGCGTCATCACCAGCGCCTGTCGATCGAGGTCTGGGACAGCGGCATGGGCATTGCCGAAAACCGTCTGGAAGAGATTTTTCAGGAATTCAAACGCGGTGATGTGCAGCGTCCGGATCAGGATCGCGGTTTGGGCCTGGGGCTGGCGATCGTGGAAAAGATCGCCGGGATTCTCGGTCACCGCATTCACGTGCGTTCGTGGCCGGGAAAGGGTTCGATGTTCTCGGTCGAAGTGCCGCTCAGCGCCACGGCACCCAAGGCGCTACCGAGTCTGCTGATGAGTGAACCGATGCTTGAACGCCTGCGTGGGGCGCGGGTGTGGGTGCTGGACAACGACGCGGCCATTTGTGCCGGCATGCGCACGTTGCTCGAAGGGTGGGGGTGTCTGGTGGTCACGGCGCTGTCCGAGGAGGATTTGGCGCGGCAAGTGGACAACTATCACGAAGAAGCAGACTTGCTGATCGCCGACTATCACCTGAATGACGATCAGAACGGCGTCGATGCCGTGGCCCGGATCAACGCCCGTCGCGGCTCGGCGATTCCGGCGATGATGATTACTGCCAACTACAGCAATGAACTCAAACAGCAGATCCGCGAACTGGGCCACACCCTGATGCACAAACCGGTGCGGCCGATGAAACTCAAGACCGCGATGAGTCACTTGCTCGGCAGGCCTTGAGGCTTGTGGTGTTTGTGAGGGCCTCTTCGCGAGCAAGCCCGCTCCCACAATTGACCGAGTTCACTCAGATCCAATGTGGGAGCGGGCTTGCTCGCGAAAGGGGCGACTCGGTCTTCTGGTTGCCTGCGAATTCAACGCCGCAAATACGATCCGAAATCTATGTCGCCGGCACTCAAAATCGCCTGCACCCGGTTGTGCACATTGAGTTTGCGCAGGATTGCCGAGACATGCGCCTTAACCGTGGTCTCGGCGATTTCCAGGGTGTAAGCGATCTGTTTGTTCGACTCGCCCTTGGTCATGCGTTCGAGCACCAGCAACTGTTTGCGGGTCAAGGCCTGGAGCAGTTCAGGTGGAAAGCTAGGGGCATCGTTCATGCGCCTTGTACCGCATTTTTGCGTGCGGATAATGTCCGGCGGCAAGTAGACATTGCCGTTGAGGATCTGCTGGATGGCCTCGGTCATCTGCACCCGTGGCGAGGATTTGGTGATGAAACCCACCGCGCCGTAAGTGATGGCTTGCAGCACGACCTGTTTATCCTGTTCGGCCGAGACGATCACCACCGGAATGGTCGGCGCCTCGTTGCGCAGGTTGATCAGGCCATTGAGGCCGTGCATGCCGGGCATGTTCAGGTCGAGCAGGATCAGGTCCAGGTCGTCGTGTTCCTGCGTCAGCACCAGAGCGCTGTCCAGGTCGGCGGTTTCCATCACCTCGCTACCCGGAAAACCATCGCTGATGACGTTATGAATGGCTTCGCGAAACAGCGGGTGATCGTCGGCAATCAGAATTTTGTACATAGCCTTTCACCTCATTATTTTGATTAGGGTGTGGCAACAACTCGCACGCGTAAAGGTCAGGGGAAGGGCTCGGGCTGGGCCGGCGATACGGGCAGGTTGGCGGCCTGCCAGGCGTCCAGGCCGTCGCGATACCAATACAGAGTCTTATAGCCCATGGCGGCGGCGCGCTTCACGGCGTTCCAGCTCAGCCAGCAATCGGAGCGGCAGTAGAAGACCAGCGGTTGCGCGAGATCACCTGCGGTCAATGTGTTCAGCTTACGCGCAAAATAGTCCTGCCAGTCGGGCGTCAGGTCACCGTCGCCGGTATTGGCCAGCCAATGGCTGCCGGGAAGGTTTTCGTGGGGCTGATCCTCGATGAAGCGTCCTTGCAACCACTGGCGGCGGTAGACGTCGATCAGCACCGGACTCGGTGTCTGGGTCAGCAGGGTTTGCAGGGCGGCGGTATCGATGATGCCGGCGCCCTGGACTTGATTCGGAGTCGGGCTGCGGTACAGACCGATGCGATAGCCGTCAGCGGAAAACAGCGGTGTTTCGGCCTGCGCGACGCCCAGCAACAGGCTCAGCGATAGCGCGGCGAGAGAAGGGCGTAGCAGACGACGTCGGGCACGCGGCATGGGGGTTCAATCCTTATAGTTATGAACCTATTACATGCCAGTCTCGGTGCGATTGGAATGCGACGATAGACAGGAAAACCAGTACTAAAGTAGTAATTTTCACCCAATTGAACAGAGATCCCCTGTGGGAGTCAGTTGGTTTTGCGCAGGGCGGCGTGTTGCGGGTTGAAGGTGAACACGGCGAGCAGCGCGAATATCAGCGTCAGCCCCACGCACACCGCCAGTGCCAACGGATTGAAGCGTTCATACAAGGCAAACCGCACCAGTTCCACCGCATGGGTGAACGGGTTCAATGCGCACAACCAGTACAGCCACTCGCTGGACTCGCGCATTTTCCACAGCGGATACAGCGCCGACGACAGGAAAAACAGCGGGAAGATCACAAAGTTCATCACCCCGGCAAAGTTCTCCAGCTGACGGATCGCGTTCGACAGCAACAAGCCCAATGCGCTGAGCATCAACGCCACCAGCAGCAACGCCGGTAACGCGATCAACAGCCCCATGGCCGGTGGTTGCACGCCGTACGCCCAGGCAATCGCCAGAAAGGCATAGACCTGCAACAACGAGATCAACGAGGTGGCCAACAGTTTGCTGCACAGCAGGAAAGTCCGGGGCAGGGGGCTGGTCAGCAGCACACGCATGCTGCCCATTTCCCGGTCGTAGACCATCGACAGCGAACCTTGCATGCCGTTGAACAGCAAGATCATGCAGGCAAGGCCAGGGATGATGTACACCTCATACGGAATGTAGGTGTCATAGGGCTCGATGATCGCGATCCCGAGTGCCGCGCGAAAACCGGCGGCGAACACCAGCAGCCACAGCAATGGCCGAACCAAAGCGCTGAGAAACCGCGTCCGTTGCAACACAAAGCGCAGCCATTCGCGCAGCACGATGCCGCTGAAACATTGCCAGTAGGCATTCATTGGGCGGCTCCTGAAGTCGTCAGTCGAGTGAAGGCCGAGCCGAGGTCGCCGCCGTGTTCCAGGCTCAGGGCGTCCGCCTGTCCGCTGGCGACCAGCCGACCCTGATGCAGGATTAACAAGTCGTCGCTGGGCTGCACTTCATCCAGCAAATGGGTGGTCCAGAGCACACTGATGTTCTGCTCGAGGCACAAACTGCGAATGTGTTGATTGAGCGCCAGCCGACTGGCCGGATCGAGGCCGACACTGGCCTCATCGAGCAGCAGCAGGCGCGGCTCGTGCAGCAACGCGCGGGCGATTTCCACCCGGCGACGGTGGCCGCCATTGAGTTCGCGGACCCGCTCGTGACGACGTTCGGTCAAGGCTTGGCGGGCCAGTTCGGCGTCGACCCGCAGACCGGTCTGACGCCGGGACATCCCATGCAGCGCAGCGTGATAGCGCAGGTTTTGCTCGACGCTGAGGTCCAGGTCCAGCGTGCTTTGCTGAAACACCACACCCAATTGCTTGAGCGCCGGACGCGCCGCGTTGCGTAATGAACAGCCACCGACGCGGATGTCACCGCGCTGCACATCGTAGAGTCGAGTGAGCAGGGCAATCAGCGTCGATTTGCCTGCGCCGTTTGGCCCGAGCAATGCAGCAAAACGGCCGGGCGCCAGGCTGAAACTCACCTGACGCAATGCCTCTTTCGCACCATAAGCGAAACTCAGCTCGCTGACTTCGAGTGCGTTCATGGCGTCACCACCACGCCCCACGGATAGCGCCCGACCTTGATCGACTGGGTGACTTTGAGGCTGTCGACATCGATCACCGACACGTCGCCGCTGACGCCGTTGGTGGCCAGCAATTGTTTTTGATCCGGGGTAAACGACATCTGCCAGACACGCCGCCCGACCAGCAGATAATCAAGAATCTCGAACGTTTTGGCGTCGATCACCGCCACATGATTGGCCGGGCCTAGCGCGACGAAACCGTACTTGCCGTCGGCGCTGAGCTTGATCCCCACCGGTTGGACTTTGTCCGGGTGCACGCCCTTGATCTGGAAGGTCAGGGTCTTGAGGACCTTGCGGGTGGCGACGTCGAGAATGGTCACCGTGCCGCCAATTTCCGCGGAGGCCCAGAGCTTGGAGCCATCGGGCGTGAACTCGACGAAGCGCGGCCGCTGATCCACCAGGGTGCTGTCGGCCAGGGTCTGGGTGCTGGTGTCGATCCAGTGCAGCATGTTGGTGGTTTCGCTGGTGTTCACCGCCCACTTGCCGTCGGGGCTGACGGCCATGCCTTCGGGTTCGACGCCGACGTTGATCTGACTCAGCACCTTGGAGGTTTCGGTGTCGATCACTGTCACCAACGCATCGTCTTCGTTGGAAACGTACAGCCAGCGATTATTCGGGTGCAGGGCAAATTGTTCAGGATCCTTGCCTGAGGGCAATTCCTTGATGATCTTGCGGGTGGCGACGTCCATCACCTGGACCCGGTCCGAGTCGCTGGCGCAGATGTACAGCAGCTTATTGTCGTGGGACAGCAGCAGGCCGCGCGGGCGCTGGCCGACGGGCAGGGTGTCGGTGACTTGCAGGGTCTGCAGGTCGATCAGGCTGAGGCTGTTGTCTTTTTCGTTGGAGACCCAGGCGGTGCTGGCCGCGGCGTGCCCGGCGGCGAGCAGCAGGGCCCAGAAAAGCAGGGAGCGGCAGAGCAGGGTGCGGTGCATGGCGGATTCCTTTTTTGTAATTGTTGTGGAGGGAGGATCAGGGAAAGCTGCAGCTGACCTCAGGCTTGTCGTAACCGAGGCTGTCCATCTCGTTGAAGGGGTGCAGGAAGCCGTCTTGCGGCGACGTGCTGACCAGCGCCCGGGGCTGCACGATGGGAATGGGTTGGCGCAACTGGCCGTTCCACGGCCGATAGCTGAGTTTGCGACCCTTGAAACCGTCCAGCGGTAATTGATCGCTGATTTCAAGCGTACGGATCGCCATCGCATCGACCTGACGCAGTTTGCTCACGGCACTGGCGATGCTGCGCACCGCGATCCAGGCGGCGAAATCGCGGTCATTCATCCAGCGCCCGGTCAGGGCTTCGAAGCGTTTCTGCAACTGGGCGGCGCCGTAGGTTTCCACGGTTTTGTGCCAACCCACCGGGGTCAGCCCCTGCGTGCCGGCGACCGGCCGTGGGTACCAGGTCTGGTAGGGCACGTATTCGCCGAAATCACCGCGTTCATCCGCCACCAGCACCACGTCGTATTCAGCGGTTTGGGTGAACAGCGGCATGTCGGCCTGGGCGCTGCGACGCTGATCGTTGTCGAAACTCCAGGCTTTTTCCGCGACCAGTTTCAGGCCGAAGCGTTTGGCGGCGCGGCGCAGGGCGGCGGCATAGGCTTGATCGTCGGGGGTCGGGCCGACGATCAGCAGCGCCCGTTGCCATTTGCGCACCACCAGAAATTGCGCCAGCGCATCGGCGAGCATCGCCCGACTCGGCAGGCTGTGCAGCACGTTCGGCAGGCAGTCGGTGGTGCGCAGGCTGTCGTCGGGGCTGCCGGCGTTGAACAACAAGCTGTCGGGCAGCACGGCGCTGAGCCGGCGCAGGCTGGCGGCCGGTGCGTTGACGACAAACAGGCGCAGACCTTGTTCATGTTGAGCCTTGGCGGCTTCAACCAGGGCATCGGGAGTGTCGACGTTGGCGCTGATCAGGCTGTAACTCTGGTTGAGGAAACGCCCGGTGCTGTTGCTGTCAGTAATCGCCAGTTCGGCGCCACGCAGCCCGGCATCGATCGGTTCGGGAATGACGTTCGACAGCAACGGGCCCGGATCAGGGCGATAGCCCAGGTAACCGATCTGCACCTGCAACGGCGCGTCGGCGGCCTGGCTCTGGGTCGCCAGCCCGGCGGCGCAGGCAATCGCCAACAGGTAGATCAGGGCGTAAGGGGCAAGCTGGCGCATAAGGCACTCCATTACAGGTAGCGCCAGCATAGGAACGCTGAGAGGCAGAAGGAAATATGTAGAAAGTACCAGTGAGCCAGTACCAAGGTAGTAACTCGTCCGCGATGGCGCGGTTTTAGCATGGGCAATAACGGCCATCACACGGGAGGAGATCGATCATGCGTATTCTCAAAGCGCTGCTCCTGCCGTTGCTACTGATCCTGACCTTGATCGGCGTCGACAAGCTCCACGGCCCGCGTCCCGCGCCGTTGCTGGTCTTGCCCATGACACCGGGGCGCTAGCCGTGTCGGCCCTGTGGCGGATCAAGCTCTGGGTTGTTGCAGTGGCACGACTGTCGTCAATCAGCTGACTTGGTGGGATGTGTTGCTGGGTTTTGTGTGTATATCCGTTTTTTTGGTTGCGGCCGCTATTGGTTTCACTCTTACAGCGAGTCACTTGGAAGAGCCCCAAGTAACCAAGGGCTCTTGCCCCTTTCGTTCGGTGCCTCGCTGTGGCTCGGCATGCCCTCGCTCCGGTCCTGCTCCGTGGGCTCGCCGCCATCGGCCATCCATGGCCGGGGGCGGCTAACCCGGCATCCATGCCGGGTTGCCCACTGCGCAGAACCTGCGCTCGGCCTCTCGAGGGGGCAGTGCGTCAACATCAAAAGCTGCAGGCGAGCTAACGCTCGGCCTGTTGAGTGGTGGGTGTACACCGATCAACTGTAGGAGCTGCCGAAGGCTGCGATCTTTTGATCTGTCTGCTTCTTTTGGCCGGGAAGAATTCCCGCAGGCACCTGATTCAGGTGTGCGCCACAAGCCCTACTACCAAGGAACTAGACGGCGACCACCAAAGCAGCATGGGGCTTGTGCGAAGCCCTTCCTAAGATGGGTGCCATAGCCTCTTCACAGAGGTTTTGCGTGCAATCAAGAGGGCATAACAATGAAAACAAAACGCAACGCCTTACTCGTTGCCGGACTGCTGGCCGGCTTTATCAGTGCAGGTTCGGTCTGGGCCCACGGCAACGTGGTCCCCCAGGCTGTCGCCACCCCGGGCCTGACCCCGATCAAGGACGCAGGCGTCAAGGTCGATGCCGATGGTTGGGCATCGGTGAACCCTTACCGCACTTCGCCGGAACATGATAAGGCCCTGGAAATCGGCTCCTCGGCGTACAACCAGAACTGTGCGGCCTGCCATGGCCTGGAAGCCAAATCCGGCGGTATCGCCCCCGATTTGCGCCTGCTCGATGTCGCTGATGCCGGTGATGAGTGGTTCGTCGAACGCGTGCGCCATGGCGCCGTGCGTGACGGGCGGGTCTACATGCCGAAGATGGCCGACTACCTGAGCCAGGAAGCTTTGTGGGCGGTACGCACCTATCTGGACAGCGTTCACGTCGAGGAATAACCCATGCGCCTGCTCGCTGTGTTGATCAGTGCTGTGTTGCTGTGCTGCCAGGCAGTGCAGGCGCAGGTCCGTACCTATGATGAAATGATCGCCGCCAGGGAACTGAAAGTGGCGGTCTACAAGGACTTCGCCCCCTACAGTTTCGAAGACGCCGGCCAGGCCCGTGGCGTTGATGTCGAACTCGCCGAAGCGTTGGCCAAGGCCCTCGGCGTGCGGCTCACTTTGATTTGGGCGCCGGCCGGCGAGAAACTCGACGATGACCTGCGCGATTACATCTGGCGTGCCAGTCAGTTGCACGATCTGCAACTGGCCGACCTGATGATGCGCGTGCCGTACGACCGCGATTACGCGCAGAAACGCAATGAACTGGGTGAGCTGGAAAACGGCCATGTGGTGATGTTCGGGCCGTACCAGAACGAACAATGGCAGGTTGCCTATGACCGCCGCCGGCTGGAGTCGGTGGGCAGCGTCGCCGTGTTCGAGCACCACCCGATCGGCGTCGAAGTCGACAGCGTGCCGTCGTTCTACCTGACCTCGGTGTTCAGCGGCATGCTCGCCGCCAAAACCCATCACTATCCCGGTGTGCCTCAAGCGTTCGCTGCCATGAAGGCCGGTGAAGTCGACGCGGTCATGGCCATGCGTGGCGAGATCGACTGGCAAGTGCATGAAGCGGCGGACCCGCAAGTGGCGCTGGCGGAAAACGCCTACCCGAACATGGGCAAGCAGCTGTGGGAGATCGGCATGGCGGTGCACGAAAGCAACCGTCAACTGGCCTATGCCGTGGAAGAGGCGCTGGAAGCCTTGATCCGTGATGGCTCGGTCAAAACCATTTATGGGCATTACGGCCTGCGCTATGACGTGCCCGAGATGTATCAATAGTGAACTGGCGAGCGGGTTGTCTATTGGCCTGTTGGTTACCCATCGCCGCGCACGCCGTGGACATCGACCCGGGAAAAGACCCGGTGCCGTCGGTGATGTGGGCCTTCTATCACAAGCAAATGCTCGGCGATGCGCCGTTCGTGTTCGACGATCGGGTCAAGCTGTTGGCGCCGCCCTTCGCCGAAGACGCCCGGCAAGTGCCGCTGGAAATCGACGCGCGAGCGTTCAAGGGCGAGGTGGTGAAAATCCTCGCCTGGGCTGAACTCAACCCTCTGCCGAAAATTGTCGATTTTCAGCCGCTGGACCGGGTGCTGCCGTGGCTGTCGATTCGCATCCGTATCGAACAGGCCACGCCGTTGCGTGCGGCAGTGCTGACCCGTGATGGGTTGTGGCATGTCGGCTCGACGCTGATCGATGCAGCCGGCGGTGGTTGCACGGCGCCGAGTGTGGTGCGCACTCAACCGGGCTGGGAAGAGCACATCGGCGAAGTGCTGGGCGGTCGTTATCCCCGGGGCGAGTTCAGTCGCGTGCGCTTGCAGGTGGCGCACCCGATGGACAACGGCATGGTCAGCGGCATCCCGGAATTCTTCATCAACCATGCCGAACTGCGGGATCAGAACGATCAGCTGTTGGCCCGTCTTGAGTTGTTTCCCGCCGTCAGCGAAAACCCCAACCTGGCCTTCGACATCGAAGGAGCAGGGCAGACGCGCCTGATGCTGCGCGACAACAGCGGCAATCAATTCGATGCGGCCATACCCTGACCCAAAGGAGCGCGTGATGCGCTGGATGCTGCTGTTGTTCCTCGGTTTGAGCCTGCCGGCCTTGGCGGATCTTGAATACACACTCAAGCCCCGGCAGATCGCAGAAGACACCTGGCTGCTGGAAGGCAGCACCGATAATTTCGCCAAGGCCAACGGAGGCAACATCGTCAACACCGCGTTCATCGTCACCGAACGCGGCGTGGTGGTGATCGACACCGGACCGTCGAAACGCTACGGCGAAGCGATGCGCAAGGCGATTGCCGCAACCACCGACAAACCGGTGATCGAGGTGCTGCTGACCCATCATCATCCTGATCATGTGCTCGGTAACCAGGCTTTCAGTGACGTGCCGATCGGTGCGCTGGCCGGCACCACCGAGCTGTTGCAGCAGCAGGGCGACGCCATGGCCGAGAACATGTATCGCCTGGTGGGCGACTGGATGCGCGGCACCGAAGTGGTGTTGCCGACCCGGACGCTGACGCCCGGCGTGCAAAGTTTTGGGAATCACGATCTACGTCTGCTGGGCCTGGGTGGGCACACGGGCGCGGATCTGGCTATTCTCGACCAGAAAACCGGCGTGCTGTTTGCCGGGGACCTGGTGTTTTACCAACGGGCGCTGACCACGCCCAACAGTCCGGGGCTGGCGGTGTGGCTGGCGGACATCGCCACCTTGCAAGGCTTGCCGTGGACGCTGATCGTCCCCGGCCATGGACCGGTGGCCAGCGATCAGCAGCCGTTCGAGCAAATGCGCGACTACCTCAGCTGGCTCGACCAGTTGATGCGCGATGGCGCCGCCAATGGCAGTGATATGGCCGAGATGATCCGCAGCCCCATTCCCGAACGGTTTGCGGGGATTACTCTGAGCCGTTACGAGTTGATCCGTAGCGTCAGCCATCTGTACCCGCGTTACGAGCGCGCACAAATGCCCCGTGTCGATTCCGCCGCGAGCAAATGACCAACACAAAACCCCTGTGGGAGCGAGCTTGCTCGCGATGGCGGTGTATCAGCCGACATCAATGCTGAATGTGAGGGCCTCATCGCGAGCAGGCTCGCTCCCACAGGGGTCCAATGCCGATCAACACATCTGATGTGTCATCTCCTCCGACCCGGTACTAAGGAACTAGCAATTTCAGCACTGCGGGCAATTGTTCCAAGGGCGGCGGCGCCCAAGAATCTGCACCAGACCGGGAAAATTTCCCGGGTATAACAAAAAACTGCAGAGGTAGCCGTCATGACCCAACCCGCACGTCGCCAACCCTTCGTCTTGAGCGTGCTGCTCAGTGCCATGCTGTTGTCTGGCTCGGCATTGGCCGGCGTCACTGATCAAGACATCCTCCAGGACCCCAAGAACCCGGGGCAGATCGTCACCAACGGTTTGGGCGTCCAGGGTCAACGCTACAGTCCGCTGGATACGCTCAACGTCAACAACGTGAAGGACTTGCGGCCGGTCTGGGCGTTCTCCTTCGGCGGTGAAAAACAACGCGGTCAGCAAGCACAGCCGATGATCAAGGACGGCGTCATGTACATGACCGGTTCCTACTCACGGGTGTTTGCGGTGGATGCGCGCACCGGCAAGAAACTCTGGCAATACGATGCGCGCCTGCCCGATGACATCCGCCCTTGCTGCGACGTGATCAACCGTGGTGTCGCGCTGTACGGCGACCTGGTGATTTTCGGTACCCTCGACGCCAAGCTCGTGGCCCTGAACAAAGACACCGGCAAAGTCGTCTGGAGCAAGAAAGTTGCCGACCACAAGGAAGGCTATTCGATCAGCGCCGCGCCATTGGTGATCAACGGCAAACTGATTACCGGCGTCGCCGGTGGCGAGTTCGGGGTGGTTGGCAAGATCGAAGCTTACGACCCGAAAAACGGCGACCTGTTGTGGACCCGTCCAACCGTCGAAGGCCACATGGGCTACACCTACAAGGATGGCAAAGCGATAGAGAACGGCATCTCCGGCGGTGAAGCCGGCAAGACCTGGCCCGGTGACCTCTGGAAAACCGGCGGCGCCGCCCCTTGGCTAGGCGGTTACTACGACCCGGAAACCAATCTGCTGCTGTTCGGCACCGGCAACCCGGCGCCGTGGAACTCGCACCTGCGTCCTGGCGACAACCTCTACTCGTCGTCGCGTCTGGCGCTCAATCCGGATGACGGCACCATCAAGTGGCACTTCCAGAGCACGCCTCACGACGGCTGGGACTATGACGGCGTAAACGAGCTGGTCTCGTTCAACTACACCGAAGGCGGCAAAGAGATCAAAGCCGCCGCGACCGCTGACCGTAACGGTTTCTTCTACGTGCTGGACCGCACCAACGGCAAATTCATTCGCGGCTTCCCGTTCGTGGACAAGATCACTTGGGCTACCGGCCTGGATAAAGACGGTCGGCCGATCTACAACGAAGCCAGCCGCCCAGGCGCGCCCGGCACCGAAGCCAAAGGCAGTTCGGTATTCGTAGCCCCGGCGTTCCTCGGCGCGAAAAACTGGATGCCGATGGCCTACAACAAGGACACCGGATTGTTCTATGTGCCGTCCAACGAATGGGGCATGGACATCTGGAACGAAGGCATCGCCTACAAGAAAGGCGCGGCGTTCCTCGGTGCCGGTTTCACCATCAAGCCATTGAATGAAGACTACATCGGCGTGCTGCGCGCCATCGACCCGAAAACCGGCAAGGAAGTCTGGCGCCACAAGAACTACGCGCCGCTGTGGGGTGGCGTGCTGACCACCAAGGGCAATCTGGTGTTCACCGGTACGCCGGAAGGTTTCCTCCAAGCGTTCAATGCCAAGACCGGCGAGAAAGTCTGGGAATTCCAGACCGGCTCCGGCGTACTCGGCTCGCCTGTGACCTGGGAAATGGACGGCGAACAGTACGTCTCGGTTCTCTCCGGCTGGGGCGGCGCCGTACCGCTGTGGGGCGGCGAAGTGGCCAAGCGCATCAAGGACTTCAACCAGGGCGGCATGCTCTGGACCTTCAAGCTGCCGAAAGACCTGGTCGCCAAGCACTGATCAACCTGAATACGCCGCATAACCCTGTGGGAGCGGGCTTGCTCGCGAAAGCGGTGTGTCAGTCACAGCTGTTCTGACTGAATGGACGCCTTCGCGAGCAAGCCCGCTCCCACATTGGATGTGGGCAAATCTACTACCAAATAACGAGAGTCCTCCTGCCAACGGCGCATTCGTCTGACGCGCAGGGCTCTCTACTATCGGTTCATCGCCTGTTTGCCCGACAGGCATCGACCCAGACAGAGGCCCACCATGATCTACGCACAACCTGGTACACCTGGCGCCGTCGTTACGTTTAAACCGCGCTACGGCAATTTCATCGGCGGCGAGTTCGTCGCCCCGGTCAATGGTGAGTACTTCACCAACTCTTCGCCGGTCAACGGTGAAGTGATCGCCGAATTCCCTCGCTCCAGCGCCGCCGACATCGAAAAAGCCCTCGACGCAGCGCATGCCGCGGCGGACGCCTGGGGCAAGACATCGGCGCAGGACCGCTCCCTGGTGCTGCTGAAAATCGCCGACCGCATCGAACAAAATCTGGAAATCCTCGCCGTCACCGAAACCTGGGACAACGGCAAAGCCGTGCGCGAAACCCTCAACGCCGACGTGCCACTGGCTGCCGACCATTTCCGTTACTTCGCCGGGTGCATCCGCGCTCAAGAGGGCGGTGCCGCCGAGATCAATGAGCTGACCACCGCCTATCATTTCCACGAGCCGCTGGGCGTGGTCGGACAGATCATTCCGTGGAACTTCCCGCTGCTGATGGCCGCGTGGAAACTCGCCCCGGCCCTCGCAGCCGGTAACTGCGTGGTCCTCAAACCCGCCGAGCAGACGCCGCTGTCGATCATGGTCTTCGCTGAGTTGATCGCCGACTTGCTGCCACCCGGCGTGCTGAACATCGTTCAGGGCTTCGGTCGCGAAGCCGGTGAGGCGCTGGCCACCAGCAAGCGCATCGCCAAGATCGCCTTCACCGGTTCCACCCCGATTGGCGCGCACATCATGAAATGCGCGGCCGAGAACATCATTCCGAGCACTGTCGAACTGGGCGGCAAGTCGCCGAACATCTTCTTCGAAGACATCATGCAAGCCGAGCCGCAGTTCATCGAGAAAGCCGCCGAAGGTTTGGTGCTGGCGTTCTTCAACCAGGGCGAAGTCTGCACCTGTCCATCGCGAGCGCTGGTGCAGGAGTCGATCTACGACGACTTCATGAAAGTGGTGATGCAGAAGATCGTCAAGATCAAGCGCGGCAACCCGCTGGACACCGAAACCATGGTCGGCGCCCAGGCGTCCGAGCAGCAATACGACAAGATCCTCTCGTACCTGAAAATTGCCCAGGAAGAGGGCGCGGAGCTGCTCACCGGCGGCGCGGCCGAGCGTCTTGAGGGCGACTTGTCGACGGGTTATTACATCCAACCGACCCTGCTCAAGGGCCACAACAAAATGCGCGTGTTCCAGGAAGAAATCTTCGGCCCGGTGGTGGGTATCACCACCTTCAAGGACGAAGCCGAAGCCCTGGCGATTGCCAACGACAGCGAGTTCGGCCTCGGCGCCGGTCTGTGGACCCGCGACATCAACCGTGCCTACCGCATGGGCCGGGCGATCAAGGCCGGGCGCGTGTGGACCAACTGCTACCACCTGTACCCGGCCCACGCCGCGTTTGGTGGCTACAAGAAATCCGGTGTCGGCCGTGAAAACCACAAGATGATGCTCGACCACTATCAGCAGACCAAAAACCTGCTGGTGAGCTACGACATCAATCCGATGGGGTTCTTCTAACTCCGTAAGCACACCGCAAACCCTGTGGGAGCGGGCTTGCTCGCGAAAGCGGTCTGTCAGTCAACCAATGTGTTGGATGTGACGCCGCCTTCGCGAGCAAGCCCGCTCCCACATTGGTTTTGTGTGTATCGGAAAACCGCGCGCACCCCCTACCAATGCACGCCGCCACCTCGTTCGAAAGTAGCATTTGGGTGCCTGGCCCCTCGTGCATTAATGGCTTTACCGGAATCGTCCGGCATAAGAAGAGGATTGACCCATGTGGACTAAACCCGCGTTTACCGATCTGCGCATTGGCTTCGAAGTGACGATGTATTTCGCCAACCGCTGATTGTTCACCCGGCCAGCTGTTGCGTTGGCCGGGCCTGCCTTCTGGAGCATTGCCCATGCACATTCGCGTTCTCGGATCCGCCGCTGGCGGTGGTTTTCCGCAATGGAATTGCAACTGCCGCCAGTGCGCCGCGATGCGCAATGGCAGCCTGCGGGCCCAACGGCGCACCCAGTCCTCGATTGCCCTGAGCGACAACGGTGTGGATTGGGTGCTGTGCAATGCTTCACCGGACATTCGCGCGCAACTCGAGAGTTTCGCGCCGCTGCAACCGGCGCGCCGGGTGCGTGACACGGCGATTGCCGGCGTCGTCCTGCTGGACAGCCAGATCGATCACTGCACCGGCCTGTTGAGTCTGCGCGAAGGCTGCCCGCATTCGGTCTGGTGCACCGAACGGGTCCATGAAGACCTGAGCAGCGGCTTCCCCTTGTTCACCATGCTCAAGCATTGGAACGGCGGGTTGCAGTGGCAACCGGTCGGACTGGACCGCGAGCCCTTCAGCATTCCGGCTTGCGCGCACCTGCGATTTCGCGCAATCCCCTTGGTCAGTAACGCACCGCCGTACTCGCCCAATCGCGGCAATCCGCAACCGGGCGACACCATCGGCTTGTTTATCGAAGACCGGCGCAGCGGTGCTTCGCTGTTCTACGCGCCGGGCCTGGGACAAGTCGACGACGAGGTGCTGAGCTGGATGCAACGCGCCGATTGCCTGTTGCTGGACGGCACCTTGTGGCGCGACGACGAGATGCGAGTCTGCGAAGTCGGCCAGAACCTGGGCAGTGAAATGGGTCACCTGTCGCAAAGCGGCCCTGGCGGAATGATCGACATCCTTGAAGGCTTCCTCCGCCAGCGCAAGGTGCTGATCCACATCAACAACACCAACCCGATCCTCGATGAAGACTCGGCCGAGCGGGCGTTGCTGGAGCGGCGCGGGATCGAAGTGGCGTTTGACGGCATGAGTATTGAGCTGTAGCGGATGGCCTCATCGCGAGCAAGCTCGCTCCCACAGTGGATCTGTTGCGAACTTGAGTCCCCTGTGGGAGCGAGCTTGCTCGCGATGAGGCCAGACCAGACACAGCAAAGCTTCCAGGAGAACCGCAATGACTGACACCCCAATGTCCCCCGCCGAATTCGAAGCGGCCCTGCGCGCCAAAGGCGCCTACTACCACATCCACCATCCGTTCCACCAAGCCATGTACGCCGGCCGATCAACCCGCGAGCAGATTCAAGGCTGGGTCGCCAATCGCTTCTACTACCAGGTGAACATCCCCCTGAAGGACGCAGCGATTCTCGCCAACTGCCCGGACCGCGACGTGCGCCGGGAATGGCTGCAACGAATCCTCGATCACGACGGTGCACCCGGCAGCGAAGGCGGGATCGAAGCCTGGCTGCGGCTGGGCGAAGCGGTGGGGCTGGATCGCGAGCAAATCCTTTCACAGGAATTGGTGCTGCCCGGTGTCCGTTTCGCCGTCGACGCCTACGTTAATTTCGCCCGTCGCGCCTGTTGGCAGGAAGCCGCCAGCAGTTCGCTGACCGAACTGTTTGCGCCACAGATCCACCAATCCCGGCTCGATGCCTGGCCAACCCATTACCCGTGGATCAACGTCGGCGGTTACGACTATTTCCGTAATCGCCTGAGTCAGGCGCGACGGGATGTCGAGCATGGTTTGCGCATCACTCTGGCGCACTACGTCACGGTCGAAGGCCAGCAACGCATGCTGGAAATCCTCCAATTCAAGCTCGACGTGCTGTGGAGCATGCTCGACGCCATGAGCATGGCCTACGAGCTGGAACGCCCGCCGTATCACAGCGTCACCACGGAGCAGGTCTGGCATCGGGGGATTGCCCTGTGAGCCTGATCAACCGCGAGCAATCACCGTCGCTGCGCCAGGGTTTTCGCCTGCAATGGGAACCTCGTCAGGACTGTCACGTGCTGCTGTACCCCGAAGGCATGATCAAACTCAACACCAGTGCCGGGCAGATCCTCGATCTGGTGGACGGCCAGCGCAGTGTTGCGGCGATCATTGATCGACTGTCTGAGAGTTTCCCCGGCGTACCGGGGATCGACGAAGACGTGCTGGCATTTCTGGAGGTGGCCCATGCTCAATTCTGGATCGAGTGACTCGCGTCCGGGTCCGCCGCTGTGGCTGTTGGCGGAGCTGACCTACCGTTGCCCGCTGCAATGCCCGTATTGCTCCAACCCGCTGGACTTTGCCCAATCAGGCGAAGAGTTGAGCACCGAAGAATGGATCCGGGTGTTCCGCGAGGCCCGGGAGATGGGCGCCGCGCAACTGGGTTTTTCCGGCGGTGAACCGTTAGTTCGCCAAGACCTGGCCGAATTGATCAAGGCCGCCCGGGACATGGGTTACTACACCAACCTGATCACCTCGGGCATCGGCCTGACCGAGCAGAAAGTGCGCGATTTCAAGGTCGCGGGGCTGGACCATATCCAGATCAGCTTCCAGGCCGCGGACGAAGCGGTGAACAACATGCTCGCCGGCTCGCGCAAAGCCTTCGCGCAGAAACTGGCGATGGCCCGGGCGGTAAAGGCCCAGGGCTATCCGATGGTGCTGAACTTCGTCACCCATCGGCACAACATCGACCAGATCGCGCAGATCATCGATTTGTGCCTGGAACTGGAAGCGGATTTCGTCGAATTGGCGACGTGTCAGTTCTACGGCTGGGCCGAACTCAACCGGGTTGGCCTGTTGCCCACTCGTGAGCAATTGCAGCGTGCCGAGCGCATCACCAACGAATATCGTGAGCGTCTTGAAGCGCAAGGCCACCCGTGCAAGCTGATCTTCGTCACCCCGGATTACTACGAAGAACGCCCCAAGACCTGCATGAACGGCTGGGCCAATCTGTTTCTCGACATCACCCCCGACGGCACGGCGTTACCTTGCCATAGCGCCCGACAGTTGCCGGTGCAGTTTCCCAATGTGCGCGAGCACAGTATCGAGCACATCTGGACTGATTCTTTCGGTTTCAATCGCTTTCGTGGCGATGACTGGATGAAGGAGCCGTGCCGCTCCTGCGATGAAAAGCACAAGGACCTGGGTGGCTGCCGCTGCCAGGCATTCATGCTGACCGGCGACGCCGCCAACGCGGACCCGGTGTGCAGCAAGTCACCGCACCACGGTGTGATTCTCAAGGCCCGCGAGGAAGCCGAGGCACCGGGGCTAGGCATGGAACACCTGACGTTGCGTAACGAGAAGGCTTCGCGACTGATCTACCGCGGATGAATCAAGATGTGCGTCCGACGCAAATCCCCTGTGGGAGCGAGCTTGCTCGCGATGACGGAGTGTCAGGCAACATCAATGGTGACTGGAAGATAGCCATCGCGAGCAGGCTCGCTCCCACAGGGGTATTCCGGTGAATTCAGAGTCTGACTGCTACCCATTGGTCTGATTGCATTCACAGCCGGATGCTTTAGTGTGGACGTTACCTTCCAAAACAATAAAAACAGGCTTTCCAATGAGCCAGAGTCTTAGTCAACTGCGTAAATTCGTTTCGCCTGAAATCATCTTTGGTGCCGGCTGTCGGCACAACGTCGGCAATTGCGCCAAAACCTTTGGTGCCCGCAAGGTCCTGCTGGTCAGTGATCCCGGTGTGATTGCCGCCGGTTGGGTGGCCGACGTCGAGGCCAGCCTGCAAGCCCAGGGCATCGAATACGTCCTGTACAGCGCGGTCTCGCCCAACCCGCGGGTCGAAGAAGTGATGCTCGGTGCCGATCTGTACCGGGAAAATCATTGCGATGTGATCGTGGCCGTCGGTGGGGGCAGCCCGATGGATTGCGGCAAAGGCATCGGCATTGTCGTTGCCCATGGTCGCAGCATCCTCGAATTCGAAGGCGTGGACACCATCCGTGTCCCGAGCCCGCCGCTGATCCTGATTCCGACCACCGCCGGGACCTCGGCCGATGTCTCGCAATTCGTGATCATCTCCAACCAGCAAGAACGCATGAAGTTTTCCATCGTCAGTAAGGCGGTGGTGCCGGACGTGTCGTTGATCGACCCGGAAACCACGTTGAGCATGGACCCGTTCCTGTCGGCCTGTACCGGCATCGATGCGTTGGTGCATGCCATCGAAGCGTTTGTTTCCACCGGTCACGGGCCGTTGACCGATCCCCATGCACTGGAGGCGATGCGCCTGATCAACGGCAACCTGGTGCAGATGATCGCCAACCCCAACGACATCGCCCTGCGCGAGAAAATCATGCTCGGCAGCATGCAGGCCGGGCTGGCGTTCTCCAACGCGATCCTCGGCGCGGTGCATGCCATGTCCCACAGCCTGGGCGGTTTTCTCGATCTGCCGCACGGTTTATGCAACGCGGTGCTGGTGGAACACGTGGTGGCGTTCAACTACAGCTCCGCACCCGAGCGCTTCAAGGTGATCGCCGAGACCTTTGGCATCGATTGCCGGGGCCTCAATCACCGGCAGATTTGCGGGCGTCTGGTCGAGCATTTGATCGCGTTGAAACATGCGATCGGCTTCCACGAAACCCTGGGACTGCACGGGGTCAGCACTGCGGACATTCCGTTCCTGTCGCAACACGCCATGCACGATCCGTGCATCCTGACCAACCCGCGCGAGTCCAGTCAGCGTGATGTCGAGGTCGTCTATGGCGAAGCCCTCTGACGAACAGCAACGGGCGCTGGCAGGGTTACTGGGATTAGGCAGCCACTCGGCGCGCAAGAGTCATTACCCGGAACTGGCCGCGCGCCTCGACGAGCTGGAAACCGAGCGCAATCGCTATAAATGGCTGTTTGAGAACGCGGTCCACGGCATCTTTCAGGCCAGCCTCCTGGAAGGCATGCGCGCCGCCAATCCGGGACTGGCGCGGATGCTCGGCTACGACAATCCCCAGGAAGTGCTGTTTTCCCTGGCGGATCTGGCGAGCAACCTGTTTGTCGGTGGTGCACAGGAACTGGAAAATATTGGCGAAATCCTCAGGCACCAGGGCAGCCTGCATGGCTACGAAACCCAATTGCGGCGCAAGGATGGCAGCAGCCTTGATGTGCTGATGAACCTGTTGCTCAAGCCCGATCAGGAAGGGCTGGTGGAAGGGTTTGTCGCCGACATCACCGAACGCAAACTCGCCCAGCAGCGCCTGCAGCAACTCAACGACGAACTGGAACAGCGCGTCACCGCGCGCACCGACGAGTTGCTGGAAGCCAACCGCAACCTGCAACAGCAGATCACCCAGCGTAAACAGATCGCCCAAGCCTTGCGCGATGCCCGGGACGCCGCTGAGGCCGCCAATCGCAGCAAGGACAAATACCTCGCCGCCGCCAGTCATGACCTGTTGCAACCGCTCAACGCCGCGCGTTTGCTGATCTCGACCCTGCGCGAGCGCAAGCTGCCTGACGTCGAGCAAGTGCTGGTGGAGCGTACGCACCAGGCGCTGGAAGGGGCGGAAGATTTGCTCACCGATTTGCTGGATATTTCCCGGCTCGATCAGGCGGCGGTCAAACCGGACATTGCGCTGTACCGTCTCGATGAATTGCTCGCGCCGCTGGTGTCGGAGTTCCAGTCAGTGGCCCAGGCTGAAGGGTTGAACCTGCGGGTGCACATGGGCGATTACGCCATCAGCACCGACTTGCGCCTGATGACGCGGATCCTGCGCAACTTCCTCAGCAACGCCTGCCGCTACACCGACGAGGGCAGCATCCTGCTGGGGGCCAGACGCCGGGGTGAAATGCTGCGCCTGGAAGTCTGGGACACTGGGCGCGGGATCGCGGCGGACCGACTGGATTCGATTTTCCTCGAGTTCAACCAACTGGACGTCGGCCGCGCCGCCGACCGCAAGGGTGTGGGCCTTGGGCTAGCCATCGTTGAGCGCATCGCCAAGATCCTCGGCTATAAAGTCGGGGTTCATTCGTTGCCGGGGCGCGGTTCGATGTTCAGCATCGACGTGCCGATTTCCCATGAGATTCCGCTGCCGATCAGCCTGGCGGCACCACAACCCGGCACCGGCAATCCACTGCCAGGCCGGCGTTTGCTGGTGCTGGACAACGAAGTGAGCATCCTCGAAAGCATGAGCGCGCTGCTCGGGCAATGGGGTTGCGAGGTGGTCACGGCCACCGATGAATTCTCCGCACTGGCAGCCTTGCAGGGGCGACCGCCGGAACTGATTCTGGCGGACTACCACCTCGATCACGGGGTGGTGGGCTGTGATGTGGTCAGGCATTTGCGTGAGCATTACCACCAGGTGATTCCTGCGGTCATCATCACCGCAGACCGCACGGATCAATGTCGGCGCTCATTGCAGAGACTCGACGCACCGCTGCTGAACAAACCGGTGAAACCCGGCAAGTTGCGTGCGGTGCTCAGTCAGTTGCTGGGGTAGCGATAGTGCAGGCTGAAACCGAGCTCGGCTGACTCGCCTTGCGCCAGCAATCGCAACCCCGGTCGACCGGGCAGGTGATGCGCGTTGACCGGGTGGCTCACCGGTTCGATACAGAAAAAATCCAGGCCCACCGGGCAGTAGAGCAGGAAGTAATCGCTGCCCGTGGCGCGGCATTCCAGCTCATAGCCCAACGCTGGCTGGCGGATCAGGCAGTGGCCGTCCCATTCGCAGAAACCGTTGTCGACCAATGTGTCGGGCAGCGCCTTGAGCGACTGGAAATCCCATTCGGCCGGCAAGGGGCTGAGGTGTGTCGGCAGTTTGGTCTCGTCACACAACCAGACCTGCCGGGCTTGCGCCTGCAACTGGGTGCCCGTGGTACGCGGGAAGTAAGGATGCAAACCGAGCCCATGCCAGGCAGGGCTTTCGGCCAGATGGGTGACCTTGAGATCAAGGCTCAGCTTGCCGTCGCTCAAATGGAATCGTTGCCGGGCGCGATAGGTGAAGGGCGTGGTGCTGTCGAGTTGCAGGACGATTTCATCGCGCGTCTGCGAAACCACCTGCCACGGTTGCTGCCAGGCGCTGCCGTGAATCGGCATGGGATCGGTGAGGCTGTTGGGTGTCAGTGCCAGCCAGCCCTCGGGGCATTCAAAGCCGCCTTCGGAAATTCGGTTCGACCACGGCGCCAAGGGGAAATAGCCGAGTTTGCCGGGCAGACCGGTGTTCAGCGCGTGAGCATCGCTGTGGCGCAACAGCGGCAGACCCGTGCCGCGCACGCTCCAGTTGACGATGCTGCCACCGAGTTGCGGGGCGAGGGTGAGATGGGTGAATTCGTCTTCGAGGTTAAGCAACGCTGGCGTCATTTCAATTGAGCTCTGATGTGAGAACACCGCTGAGCCTTGTAGCAGCTGGCGAAGCCTGCGTTCGGCTGCGAAGCAGTCGTAAAACCTTACTGCGCGGTGTATCAGGAAACCGCATTCACCGGATTGACGACTGCTGCGCAGCCGAACGCAGCCTTCGGCAGCTGCTACATGGGGACCTGGTTCATCCCTGGAACAACGGCTCCGGCAAACCTTTCACCCCGGGATTGAGGGCGAACACACCGCCGGCCAGCGACTGTTCGTCATGGTCGTCACCGGGGCGGATCGAGGTCACGAACAGTGTGTCCAGGCGACTGCCGCCGAAGGCGCACATGCTCGGTTTTTTCACCGGCACGGCGAGGGAACGGTCCAGCCGGCCGTCGGGCGTGAAACGGTGAATCAGCCCGGCGTCATTGGCGCAAATCCAGTAGCCGCCTTCGGCATCGACCGCTGCGCCATCGGGACGACCAGGGAATTGATGCATGTCGACAAACAGCCGCCGGTTGGACGGCGTGCCGCTGTCGATGTCGTAATCAAAGGCCCAGATTTGCTGGACCAGAGGATGAGAGTCAGACAGGTACATCGTTCGCCCGTCCGGGCTGAAACCCAGGCCGTTGGGCACGATAAACCCGCTGAGTTGCGCCTCGAGTGGCCCGCGTTGCCCGGCGCTGTAGCGATAAAGCGTGCCGTCGGCAGCGTTGGCGCCCATGTTCAGCACCATGCTGCCGGCCCAGAAGCGCCCCTGACGATCGCAGCGACCATCGTTCAGGCGCATATCTGTGCGGGCGTGTTCGACCGGAGCCAGGAGGTTGCTGTCGAGGCTGCCATCGTTATGCGGGTGCAGATGAAAGAACCCGCTTTCCATCCCGGCAACCCAGCCGCCATCGCTGTGACGTGCAATGCAAGCGAGCATCTCCGGCGCTTTCCAGGCGTGGACATGGCCGGTTTCGGCGCTCCAGCGCTGAAGTCCGCCGGCCGGAATATCTACCCAATACAGGGCGTTTTCCTCGGGGACCCAGACCGGGCATTCACCGACCGCGTTACGGGCATCGACAATCAATTCGGCTTGCATGACAACTCAGCCCCTCGGTTTTTTGTTGTTGGGATCAAGTGAGATTCAGTCGCCGAACGGGCCGGACGCGACAAACGCACCCCCCTGGTAGACCCGTGCCGGGTCATCAGCGGCCGGCATCGGTTGGGCTTCGACTTTTTCGCGGAACACTTCAGAGCTGTCCTGAGGTGCATAACCCAGGCAGGTGGCGAAACGGTTGTCCCACCAGACGTTCTTGTTGTCGGACATGCCGTAGACCACGGTGTGGCCGACATTGGGGGCGTACAGCGCGCATTCGAGCAATTGAGTCAGGTCGCCGAAGCTCAACCAGGTGCTCATCATTCGACGGTTGAGTGGTTCCGCAAACGAGGAGCCGATGCGCACGCTGACGGTTTCGATGCCGTAGCGATCGAAGTAGAAACTGGCGATGTCTTCGCCGTAGGACTTGGACAAGCCGTAGTAGCTGTCCGGGCGGCGAGGGGAGTGGGCGTCGATGACTTCATCCTGCTTATAGAAGCCGATCACGTGGTTGGAACTGGCGAAAATCACCCGCTTCACGCCATGGCGGCGAGCGGCTTCATAGATGTGGAACACGCCGCAGATGTTGGCGCCGAGGATCTCTTCGAACGAGTGCTCCGTCGATACGCCACCAAAGTGCAGGATCGCGTCTACGCCTTCAACCAGCTGATGGACTGCTTGCTTGTCTGCCAGGTCGCAGGGCACCACTTCTTCACGGTCATCGATGGCCGGGGCAATATCGGCGATGTCCGACAGGCGAATCACATTGGCGTAGGGCCGTAAGCGTTCGCGCAGGACTTTGCCGAGGCCACCGGCGGCACCGGTCAGGAGGAGACGATTGAAAGGAGCGCGGGCGTTAGTTGTGATGGTCATGGAAGTCCCTGAACAAGCAGTCATTGTTATTGAATTTGTTGTAGGTTGTCGTACGACTGGGTCGAAGTATCGTTAGCCTGTCTGGTTGTTGTCAACGACACATCAATTGAAATTGACGAAGGGTCTGGTTGCCCCGCGATCGATGTAGCAGCTGGCGAAGCCTGAGTTCGGCGGCGAAGCAGTCGTAAACCCTGCACACGTAATTTTCCTGATGCACCGCGTCGGCTGATTTTACGACTGCTTCGTCCGAACGCGGCCCGAACCGAACGCAGGCTTCGCCAGCTGCTACAAAGATCCGGCTTACAGCAACGAGATCGGGTAGTTGATGATAATGCGGTTTTCGTCGAATTCATTGGTGCTGAAGTCCTTGCGGATCGACGCGTTACGCCATTTGACGTTGAGGTTCTTCAGCGCGCCGCTCTGCACGGTGTAAGCCAGTTCTGATTCGCGGCCCCATTCCTTGCCGTCGGTGATGGTGCCTGTGTGCACGTTATCGCCGCTGATGTAGCGGTTCATCATCGTCAGGCCGGGAATGCCGAGCGCCACAAAATTGTAGTCGTGGCGCAGCTGCCAGGATCTTTCCTTGGCGTTGTCGTAGCTGGAGTTGTAGCTGTCGTTGGCCAGGGTGCCGCCGCTGGTGCCGTTGACCCGCATCCAGACATCGTCGCCGGTCAGTTTTTGCAGGCCGACAAAGAAGGTGTTGCCGCCGTATTTGGCCGAGAGCATGGCGAACGCGGTTTTGTTGTCGAGGTCGCCCGCCAGGGCGCTGCCGTCTTCCTTGCCGATAAAGTAGCCAAGGTTGGCGCCGAGGGTCCAGTCGCCGATGGGCTGGCTGTGGCTCAGGTTGAAATACTGCTGCTGATAAATGTCGCTGAGCTGTGCGTACCAGACGCCGACCTGGGTGCGCTTTTCGTTGAACGCATATTCACCGCCGCCAAAGTTGAAACGGTCCGAGGTGAATGCCGCTGATTTGCCGTTCATGAACATGTCTTCCATGCTCGCATCGTTGCGCGGGCTGTTGGCGCGGAACTGGCCGCCGTAGAGCGTCAGGCCACTGATCTCGGTGGACGTCACCTGACCACCGCGGAAGGTTTGCGGCAGGGAGCGACCGTCGTCGGAGCGCAGGATCGGCAACACCGGCATCCATTCGCCGACCTTCAATTCGGTTTTCGAGACTTTACCTTTCAGCGCCACACCCAGGCGCCCGAAATTGTCGGCCGGGCGGCCGTCGTCATGAATCGGCAGCAACGAGGTGCCGCCCGTGCCTTTGCCGCCGTCGAGTTTTTCCGAGTACAGGCCCAGCACATCCATGCCGAAACCGACGGGGCCCTGGGTGAATCCGGATTTGGCATCGAGGATGAAGCTTTGCGTCCACTCTTCAGCCTTGCCCTGCGGGTAGGCCGGGTTCGTGAAGTTGCGGTTGATGTAGAAGTTGCGCAGGTTCAGCGTGGCTTTGGCGTCATCGACGAAACCTTCGGCATGACTGGTCATGGGTAGGGCAAGGGCCAGGCTGCTGCAACCGATCAGGCTCAGGGTGTGACGGCGTGCGAAAGATGGGCGAGGGGTGCAGACGGAGGAATTGCGGACGAGCTTGCTCACAGTGACGCTCCCGTGTTTCTTGTTGTTTTTATTTTTTGTTATACGTCGTCGTACAACATCGGGGCGGATTATTTGCAAGTGTTACGGGGAATGTCAATCAGAAGTTGTACGATGACTTGACTCGGTTTTATGGTATGTCGAAGAACCCCTGTGGGAGTGAGCCTGCTCGCGATAGCGGTCTGACATTCACTACAGTGGTGTCTGTTCTACCGTCATCGCGAGCAGGCTCGCTCCCACAGGGATTTGTGTTTTAGCTCACGATCATCGGCGGCATCGTGCCGAGTAAAGAAACGGCAGCCACCGCTCCCATCCCCAGCAACCATTCGAAGATGACGCTGCTTTTCAGAGCAGTCAGACGTTGCTCGCAGTCGTTGATCCGCAGCCGATTGAACAGTGCCAATCCCAGCATCGCGGCGACCAGCACAACCTTGATCAACAGAATCAGCGCAAACCCTGATAGCAACGGCGTCGGCCAGAACTGCCCGGTGAGTACCCGAACATTGATCAGTCCGGTCATCACCAACCCCGCCACCAACACGTAACCAACGCCGCTGAAGCGTTGCAATGTTGCTTTGATGGAATGCTCTGCCGGCTGCCGCAGGATCATCACCAACAACATCAAGCCACCGAGCCAGGCGCCGACGCAGGTCAGGTGAATGATTTGATTGAGGATCAGCAATTGGCCGTTGAGGCCGTCGAGCATGGCACCGTGGCCGACCGGGGCGAGGGTGGCCAGCAGCAGGCTGGCGAGGCCGATTCGTAGAGGCAGGTTTGAACGCAAGGGCGTCATCAGCAGCGCGACCAACAACGCATCGAGCAGCAAGTGCCAGCGCCAGACCTGGCCGAAAAATGTATTGCCCAGCACCAGTCGCAGGGTCGACGGATCGAATGCCGCGTCCCACGAACCGGCCATGCTGGCGGTGATCAGCAGCAACCAGCTAACGCCAGTGACCAAGGCTACCGCAGCCAGCCAGCGGCTTGTTCTGGCCAATCGCTGATCCAGATGTCCAGCGTCGCCATTGACCAGCAGAGGCCTGAACACCCACGCCCCGAACAGCATCAGCACGACGGTGAAATGCAGAAAGCGGCACAGCACCATCGCGCTCGTCATGAATTACTGGCCAACCTTGAAGCTATAGGCACCTTCGCTTTTGTGGGTATCGACCGACACCGCGTGCCATTCGACTTTGTAAGCGCCCGCTGCCAACGGTGCGGCCGGGGTGACGATCAGGGTTTTCTTGTCGCTGCCTTCGGTGGCGAGGCTCTTCACCGGTACGGGGACGCCGTCCTTGCTGATCGTGACTTTGGAAAAGGTCGCTTCAACGCCTTCGGAAAACACCAGGCGCAGTTCCGACGGCGCGCTCACCGTGCTGTCGGCGGCCGGGGTCTGGCTTTTCAGATGGGCGTGGGCAAACACTGATGAAGCGGCGAACAACGAGCCGAGCAGGGCGACGGTGGTCAGGGTTTTCTTGAGCAGCATCGTGGAATACCTCTGAGGCGGATTCGAAGAGGCGGTTAGTTTACCTGCGAGACGCTGGCTGTACGAAGTTTCGTTTTCCCTTGTCGCCGCGAGATAGAGCGGATGCTAGTCTTGATCAACGCTGTTGTCAGGGAGCCCTCATGGGCAATCACAAGATCGAGATTCGTCGCAGTAACGTCGAGAAAATTCTGTTGGGGGCCGAAAAGGTGTTCGCCGAAAAAGGTTTCGGCGGCACCGCCATGGCCGACATCGCCGCCGAAGTGCAACTGCCGCGCTCCAACCTGCATTACTACTTCAGCACCAAGAGTGAGCTGTACAGCGCCGTGCTGTTGGGTTTGCTGGAAGTGTGGAAACAGGATGCCCTGTGCTTCGAGATGTTCGACGACCCGCGCGTGGTGCTGAGCAGCTACATCCGCGCCAAGATGAACCACTCCCGCAGCCGGCCTTATGGCTCCAAAGTCTGGGCCAACGAAATCATTCATGGTGCGCCGACTCTGGGTGAGAAACTGGACGTCAGTCTGTATGACTGGGCCAAGATGAAAGAAGCGAAAATTCGCCAGTGGGTGGACGACAAACGCATCCTGCCGGTGGAACCTTCGAGTCTGTTGTACATGATCTGGGCATCGACCCAGCATTACGCCGACTTTGATCATCAGGTGAATATTCTGAATGACCATCAGCCGTTGTCGGACATGCAGTTCGAGCGGGCGGTGCAGACGGTGACGAGTGTGATTTTGCGGGGGATCGGGTTGGAGCCTTGAGAATATCGGTGTTCTTGAGAGCCACCCCTCACTGTAGAGACCGGTACATCCTTTACACATTTGACCGGGTACATCGTTTACACATTTAACAGGCTTGATACGCGTTTGGCACCGCGTTCAAGCCTGCCTAAAGGGAAAGAGCAAAGGTACAACTCCCACACGCCATCAGCCACCTCCTTCAGCGCGACGTGCTCGTCGATCAGCGCCTCGCCCAGAAAGATCAGGGCCCCTTGCCACTTGATCTCACCATTCTTGCGCACCCGCCGTACTTCGACGTCGGCTCCGTATTCGATCGCCGGCAAATAGCCTGGATAAGGTCTGAGTGACGGGCGATAGATACCCGCTGGCGTCTTCATCTCCAGCGCCGTATGAGGCCGTGCGTGATTGAAATCCTGTACGAAGTCCTCAAAGGCAAGCTGCTGACGCAGCAGATTTTCCGCCGGCGGCCTGAGAACGGCAGCCTTTAGCGTGCGGTGCATGCGTTCATGCCGACCGTTCTGATCCGGGCGTCCCGGCTTGATTGTTTCGGGGTGGACACCATGCCTGATGAACCAGACGGACAGCTTGGAGAGGCGGGCCAAGCCTGTCGATGCAAACGGAGCGCCGTTATCGGTGCGGATCACATCAGGCATGCCGAACTCCCGGAACGCCCACTCGAAGCCCTGACGCGTAGGTTCACCGTGGGTGCTGGGAAGCGCCCGGCACGCCAGAAGATAGCGACTGGCATGGTCGGTGATGGTCAGCGGATAGCACCAGCGGCCGTCCTGGGTTTTGAATTGTCCTTTGTAATCGGCGCACCAGGTTTGATTGGGCTCGTCGGCCTGACGCAGATGCACCGGCCCATGCGGACGGGGTGGGTGCAGCCGTCGAGGAATCACCAGACCGGCCTTTTTCAGCCACTCTCCAGCGGTGCTGGCGGCCGGCCAAGCGATCTGCGGCTGCGCATTGCGCAGACGCTGGATCAGTTGCTTCGGCCCGCGATCCGGGTGCTCGCTTTTCTTCGCAAGCAACGTGGCAATGATTTCATCGGGGGTTTGGTGCGGACAGCTCAGCGGTTTTCGCGAGCGCTCTTTCAAGCCATCTACGCCGCAGCTTGCATACCGATCAAGCCACTTATCGACCGTCGGACGGCTAATGCCATATCGCCGACTCAGTTGGCTCTTGCTGTAACTGCCGCTAAGCCAGTCATGGATTAATTTCACTCGCTGATCCATCGGGGACTCTCGATTCCAGGGCATGGTCAGTACCTCCTGACCATGATTGATACCTGTAAACCATGTCCCCGGTCTCAAACGTAAAGGATGTCCCCGGTTTTTACCCACCCCAGCCCTCTCCCCAGTGGGGAGAGGGGGAAAGGGGGCCGATCTCCATGTTGTTCAAAACCTGAGTTCGACTCGGTATCTCAGGTCGCAGTTTTTCGAACAAACACATCGGTCAGTCCCCTCTACCCTCTGGGGAGAGGGTTAGGGTGAGGGGTGGATTTCAGATCAATCAAACATTCAAAGGGCTACGTGGTAAGGATTCCTCGGATCATGGTTCCAATCCAGAAACGGCTTGCCCGTATCCATCGGCACCATCTCAATACAATCCTGTACCGGACACGTGATCTGACACAGATTGCACCCCACGCACTCATCATCAATCACTTCATATTTATGCGTCCCGTCCGCCTGCTTCAGGCTGGCAATCGCCTGGTGCGAAGTGTCTTCGCAAGCAATGTGGCAACGACCGCAACCAATGCAGGCCTCCTGGTCAATCTTGGCAATCACTTGATAGTTGATGTCCAGGTACTTCCAGTCCGTGGTGTTGCCCACCGCACGCCCGGAAAACTCTGACACGCTGGCGTAGCCCTGACTGTCCATCCAGCGCGATAAACCGTCCTTCATCTCCTCGACAATCCGGAAGCCATGCAGCATTGCCGCCGTGCACACCTGCACCGAGCCGCTGCCCAACGCGATGAATTCCGCGGCGTCGCGCCAGCTGCTAATGCCGCCAATGCCGGAGATCGGCAGGCCTTGCGTCAGCGGGTCGCGGGCGATTTCGGCAACCATGTTCAGCGCAATCGGCTTCACCGCCGAACCGCAATAACCACCGTGGGTGCTTTGGCTGCCCACGGCGGGATTGGCGACCATGCGCTCCAGGTTGACGCTGGTGATCGAGTTGATCGTGTTGATCAACGACACCGCATCCGCACCGCCGCGATGGGCTGCGCGGGCGGCGACGCGAATGTCGGTGATGTTCGGCGTGAGCTTGACGATCACCGGCAGCGAGCAGTACGTCTTGCACCAACGGGTGACCTGCTCGACATACTCCGGCACCTGGCCGACTGCCGCGCCCATACCGCGCTCCGGCATCCCGTGCGGGCAACCGAAGTTGAGTTCGATGCCGTCGGCGCCTGTGGCTTCCACCAGCGGCAAGATGAACTTCCAGGATTCTTCGACGCAGGGCACCATCAGCGACACAATCAGCGCGCGGTCCGGCCAGTCCTTTTTGACCTGAGTGATTTCCCGCAGGTTGATCTCCAGCGAACGATCGGTGATCAGTTCGATGTTGTTGAAGCCCACCACTTCACGGTTGGCCCCGAAGTGCGCCGAGTAGCGCGATGACACGTTGACCGCCGCCGGGTCCTCGCCCAGGGTTTTCCAGACCACTCCACCCCAGCCGGCCTCGAAGGCACGGACCACGTTGTAGGCCTTGTCGGTCGGTGGCGCGGAGGCCAGCCAGAACGGATTGGGGGCTTTGATGCCGGCGAAGACAATCGAGAGATCGGCCATTTACGCAGCCTCCACGTTGAGCATGAGTTGGGCGTTGATGGCCTCGGCGGCCCGTTTGCCATGCTGCACGGCCTGCACGGTGAGGTCCTGATCGAGACTGGTGCAGTCGCCGCCGGCGTACACGCCGGGGATGCTGGTGCGCAGGTTTTCGTCCACTTGAATCCGCTCGCCCTGACGTTTGAGTTCACGGGCCAGCGGATCGGCGAGGGCGCTGCCATCAAAGGCCTGGCCGATGGCTTTGAAGATCGCATCGGCGGCCAGTTCGAAGGTTTCGCCAGTGGTTTGCAAGCGACCTTCGACTAACCAGGTCCGCGCGAAGCGCATGCCGCGTACTTGGCCTTGAGCATCCAGCAGGACTTCTTCGGGTTGTGCCCATGTCAGCAAACGCACTTGATTGGCTTTGGCGATGTCTTGTTCGTGGCCGGTGGCGCCCATTTCCTCGACACCGCGGCGGTACACCAGGTTGACGTCGCGTGCCCCGAGGCGAGCCATTTGCACGGCCATGTCGATGGCGGTGTTGCCGGCGCCCAAAACGATACAACGGTCAGCGAGGGGGAGTTGGGTCAGGTCATCGGCCTGACGCAGTTCGCGGATGTAATCGGTGGCGGCCAGCAGACCGGGTGCATCTTCATGAGCAAGCCCCAGCTGTTTGCTGGCGGCCAGACCGAGGCCGAGGAACACCGCGTCGAACTGCTGATGCAGATCGCTGAGGGTCAGGTTCTCTCCAAGTTTCTGCCCGTGGCGGATTTCGATCCCGCCGATTTCCAATAGGAATTCAAGCTCCTTCTGCGCGTAGTCGTCCACCAGTTTGTACTTGGCGATCCCGTATTCGTTGAGGCCTCCAGCCTTTTCCCGTGCCTCGAAAATCACCACGTCATGACCGTGCATGGCACTGCGGTGAGCGCAGGACAAACCGGCTGGACCGGCGCCGACCACGGCGATGCGCTTGCCGGTTGATGCAGCACGCGTGAAGGGGTGTTCGCTGAAGTGTGCGTTGTCGACGGCGTAACGCTGCAACAGGCCGATCAGCACCGGTGCGCATTCATGGTCGTTGTTGCGAACGCAGGCTTGCTGGCAAAGCACTTCCGTCGGACACACCCGAGCGCAACTGCCACCGAGGATGTTCGCCGAGAGGATTTTCTGCGCGGCGCCCTGAACGTTTTCCTGATGGATATTGCGGATGAACGACGGAATGTCGATCTCGCTCGGACAGGCATTCACGCAGGGCGCGTCGTAGCAATACAGACAGCGCGAGGCTTCCAGATGGGCCTGACGGTCGTTGAGTGGCGGGGCCAGATCGGTGAAATGGCCGGCGAGGGCGGCCGCATTCTCGTGCGGATGCGGGAGGTGGTTCAGAGTCTTGATCACGGTGTTGGCCTCACGGTTAATTGAGGTGATGCCTCTGATGGGCATTGGTTCTGTGTTGTCGCTGCCGGCCTCTTCGCGAGCAGGTTCGCTCCCACAGGGGAACGCATTTCAAATGTGGGAGCGAGCCTGCTCGCGATGGCCGAAGGCCTCGATCTCAGCGTTTCACAGCTGTCGGCTTGTTCAATTCAGCCCGCTTGCTCAGCAAATCAAACACCGCCGGATAAGCCGGCCGTTCGACATACCGCCCGGCACCACGCTCGGCCCGCAAATCACCATCGGCCCATACCACCCGGCCCTGGCTGACGGTATGACTCGGAACACCGCGTACGGTCTTGCCTTCGAAGATGTTGAAGTCCACTTGCTGATGGTGAGTCTTCGCCGAAATCGTCCGCGTACCTTCCGGATCCCACAGCACCAGATCCGCGTCCGCACCGACGCGAATCGCGCCTTTGCGCGGGTAGAGGTTGAAGATTTTTGCGGTGTTGGTGGAGGTGAGCGCCACGAAGTGCTGCATCGACAAACGTCCGGTGTTCACCCCTTCATCCCAGAGCACCGCCATGCGGTCTTCGATACCGGCCGTGCCATTGGGGATCTTGCTGAAATCGTCACGGCCGGCGGCTTTTTGTTCGGCGCAGAAGCAGCAGTGGTCGGTGGCAGTGGTGTGCAGGTTGCCCGATTGCAGGCCGTGCCAAAGCGCCTCTTGATGGCCGCGCGGACGGAAGGGCGGGCTCATCACGTAACCGGCGGCGGTCTGCCAGTCCGGGTGTTGGTAGACGCTGTCGTCCAACAGCAAATGCCCGGCCAGGACCTCGCCGTAGACTTGTTGGCCCTTGCTGCGGGCGTAGGTGATTTCGTCGAGGGCTTCCTTGGTCGAGACGTGCACCAGGTACAGCGGCGTGCCCAGGGTTTCGGCGATGCGGATCGCCCGGCTGGCCGCTTCACCTTCAACCTGCGACGGGCGCGACAACGGATGCGCTTCAGGGCCGGTCATGCCCTGGGCCATCAACTTGCGTTGCAGGTGATAGACCAGCTCACCGTTTTCCGCATGCACGGTCGGCACCGCGCCCAGCTCCAGGCAGCGCTCGAAACTCGCCACCAGCGTATCGTCGGCGGCCATGATCGCGTTTTTGTAGGCCATGAAGTGCTTGAAGCTGTTGACCCCGTGGTGGCTGACCAGCTCGGCCATTTCCTCGCGGACCTGTTCGCTCCACCAGGTGATCGCGACATGGAAACCGTAATCCGACGCCGACTTCTCGGCCCAGCCGCGCCACTGATGAAAGGCTTCCATCAAGGATTGCTGCGGATTGGGAATCACAAAGTCGATGATCGACGTCGTGCCACCGGCAAGTCCCGCCGCAGTACCGCTGAAGAAGTCTTCACTGGCCACCGTGCCCATGAAGGGCAGTTGCATGTGCGTGTGCGGATCGATGCCGCCGGGCATCAGGTATTGGCCGCTGCCGTCGAGCACTTCGGCATCGGCGGGAACATCAAGATTTTCGCCGATGGCTTTGATCACGCCGTCGGCGCAATAGACGTCGGCGCGATAACTTTCATCATGGGTAATAACGGTGGCGCCACGGATCAACAGAGACATTCCGAGTTCCTCGCAGGCAATGACCGACTTGTGCCGGTTCTAAATGTTTTATATGAAGCCGACGCAAACAGGTGTATTCCTGTCAGCGCTGTCAGGAATAAACGCTAGTCTGAGTTTGAGGATTGAGCAAGAATATTTTTTATAAGCTTATATCTATTTTAACTTATTGATAAGTATCGATTAAATACGTAAATCACCAAAATGGTGAGGCCTCTCACCATTTTGACGCACTTGACAGGTTCCAAAAATAGACGAGATTTCTTATGTGAAATCAGCCGGTTGAGGATGGTCTATGGTTGATGCGCGACGTTGAAAAAAAGTGGTATGCACCAGATTGAGTCCTGACGGTTCGGACAACTTGCCTGGCATTTGGCCTGAGTGAACAAGCAAGTAACCGGTGACTCATCGGCTATGTAAATAAAACTGATAAACATCAGTTGGTTACAAAGTTTTTATGGAACTGCCCGATGCGCAAACGGGGTAACCGGCACGTTAATTGATGCCGCCAGCCCCTGATGAGCAACAATAATCAAAAGAACAGTGGAGCGGCCATGCAACAGATCAGATCGCAAGTGACCGAGCGCGACGGCTTGTTTGAGCTCGAAGCCGGCAGTGACGTCCTCGACAGCCCCCGTTACAACCACGACATGGCACCGACCAAGGTGCGCGAACGAACCTGGAACAAATGGCACATCACCGCATTGTGGATCGGCATGGCGGTCTGTGTGCCGACCTACACCCTCGGCGGCGTGCTCACCGCGTATTTCGGCCTGAGCGTCGGCGAAGCGCTGCTGGCGATTCTGTTCGCCAACATCATCGTACTGATCCCGTTGACCCTGAACGCCTTTCCCGGCACCAAGTACGGCATTCCGTTTCCGGTGTTGTTGCGTTCGTCCTTCGGCGTCCTCGGCTCCAACATTCCGTGCCTGATCCGGGCGCTGGTGGCGTGTGGCTGGTTCGGCATTCAGACGATGTTCGGCGGGCTGGCCATTCACCTGTTTCTCGGCTCGGTGTTCGACGGTTGGAAATCCCTCGGCGGTACCGGTGAAGTGATCGGGTTCATGGTGTTCTGGGCCTTGAACTTGTGGGTGGTGATTCGCGGTGCGGACTCGATCAAATGGCTGGAAACACTCTCGGCGCCGTTGTTGGTGCTGGTGGGTGTGGGCCTGTTGGTATGGGCGATGCCGAACGTGTCGATGACCGAGTTGCTGGCGATCCCGGCCAAACGACCGGAAGGCGCGAGCGTGGTCAGTTACTTTGCCGCCGGGCTGACCGCCATGGTCGGATTCTGGGCCACGTTGTCCCTGAACATTCCGGATTTCAGCCGCTACGCGAAAAGCCAGAAGGATCAGATCGTCGGGCAGATTATCGGCTTGCCCCTGACCATGTTTCTGTTCGCCTCCCTCGGCGTGGTGATGACCGCCGCCTCGGTCAAACTGGTGGGCGTCACCGTCTCCGATCCGGTTACCTTGATTGGTCATATCCAGAGCCCGGTCTGGGTCGCACTGGCCATGGCGCTGATCATCATCGCCACGTTGTCGACCAACACCGCGGCCAACATCGTTTCGCCGACCAACGATTTCCAGAACGTCGCGCCCAAGTTCATCAACCGCACCAAAGCGGTAATGCTCACCGGCCTGGTCGGCTTGGCGCTGATGGCCCATGAACTGTTGAAGAAGCTCGGTTTGATCGTCTCGGATTTAAGCCTGGAGACGGTGTATTCCAACTGGTTGCTCGGCTATTCGAGCCTGTTGGGCCCGATCGCCGGGATCATGGTGGTGGACTATTTCCTGATCAAGAAACAGCAACTGGACCTGGCCGGCCTCTATCGCGATGACGTTTACCCAGCGTGGAACTGGTTCGGGTTTATTGCGTTTGGTGTGCCGGTGGCGCTGACGCTGCTGTCGCTCGGCAGCAATGCATTCAGCTGGTTCTACGACTATGGCTGGTTCACCGGCTCGGCACTGGGCGGACTGATTTATTACGGGTTGTGCTCGATGCGCCCCAGCCCGTCAATCGCGAAATCTCCGGTGTGAGGGACGGCCCCTTCGCGAGCAAGCCCGCTCCCACAGGGGAATGCATTTCAACTGTGGGAGCGGGCTTGCTCGCGAAGGCGGCCTCAAGTGCACCAAAAAATTTTCCTGAAGAAATCCATAAGAACTGCCTGAGGAGATCATCATGAACGCTGCCGTAGACGTTCTGCAGTCCACCCATCAGCACATCAACCGCGACCGCTTGTGGCAGTCGCTCATGGACCTGGCCAAGCTCGGCGCCACGGTCAAGGGCGGCGTCTGTCGCCTGGCCCTGACCGACCTCGACCGCCAGGCCCGGGACATTTTCGTCAACTGGTGCGAGGAGGCCGGTTGCACCGTCAGCATCGACGCCGTCGGCAACATCTTCGCCCGCCGCCCCGGCCGCAACCCGAACCTGCCACCGGTGATGACCGGCAGCCACATCGACACCCAACCCACCGGCGGCAAGTTCGACGGTTGCTTCGGCGTACTGGCCGGCGTCGAAGTGCTGCGCACCCTCAATGACCTGGGCGTGGAAACCGAAGCGCCGCTGGAAGTGGTGGTCTGGACCAACGAGGAAGGCTCACGCTTCGCTCCGTGCATGATGGGCTCCGGCGTATTCGCGGAAAAATTCACCCTTGAAGAAACCCTGGCCAAGGTCGATGCCGAGGGCGTCACGGTCGGTGAAGCGTTGAACGCCATTGGCTATGCTGGCGAGCGCAAGGTCAGCGGCCATGCTGTCGGCGCCTATTTCGAGGCCCATATCGAGCAAGGCCCAATCCTTGAAGACGAACGCAAAACCATCGGCGTGGTGATGGGCGCCCTCGGCCAGAAATGGTTCGACCTGAAACTGCGCGGCGTCGAAGCCCACGCCGGCCCGACGCCGATGCACCTGCGCAAGGATGCTCTGGTTGGCGCTTCGGTGATCGTCGGCGCGGTCAACCGCGCTGCCCTCGGTCATCAACCTCACGCCTGCGGCACCGTCGGCTGCCTGCAAGCCTATCCCGGCTCACGCAACGTCATCCCCGGCGAAGTGCGCATGACCCTGGACTTCCGTCATCTGGAACCGGCGCGCCTGGACTCAATGATTGCCGAAGTCCGTGAAGTCATCGAAACCACCTGCGAGGAACACGGCCTGACCTTCGAACTGACACCCACTGCGGATTTCCCACCGCTGTACTTCGACAAAGGCTGTGTGGAAGCGGTACGCGGCGCTGCTCAAGGCTTGGGCCTGTCGCACATGGACATCGTCAGCGGAGCAGGGCACGACGCAATCTTCCTCGCCGAACTCGGCCCGGCCGGGATGATCTTCGTACCGTGCGAAGGCGGTATCAGCCACAACGAAATCGAAAACGCCGCGCCGGATGATTTGGCGGCCGGGTGTGCGGTGTTGTTGCGGGCAATGCTGGCGGCGTCGGCGGCGATTGCCAACGGTCAATTGGCCGCTTGAAATGCATGACGTGCGCTGAAAAAAAACAGCGCACGTCACAAACCCGAATCCTCAATCGTCATCCTGTTGAATCCCCCAAACAGTGGAGCAACACGATGTCGTCCAACACCCAACCGGTCAACCTGCTGCAATCGATTCCTCAGGTGTTCGAGAGCCTGACCCAGGTCCACGTCACCCTCGACAGCCACGACCTGTCCCCGACCCTCAAACACCTGCTGCACCTGCGTGCCTCGCAGATCAACCAGTGCGGCTTCTGCGTGAAGATGCACACCCGCGAGGCCCGTGAAGCCAATGAAACCAACGAGCGGCTGGACCGCCTGATCGTCTGGCGCCACGTCAGCGATTTCAGCGCCTCCGAACGCGCCGCCCTGGCCTGGACCGAAGCCCTCACCGTACTCGATGAAAAGACCGACTACGCCAGCCTGCGCGGTGACTTGCGCGAGCACTTCAACGACGCGCAAATCGGTGCCTTGACGGCCGAGATCGGCATGATCAACCTGTGGAACCGTTTGCAGGTGTCGAGGCACTGATTGATGAACTCCGCTGAAAACGCCGCCGCTGTGTTCGAGCAGCGCCGGCCCTTTTTGCTTGGTATGGCGTATCGCATCCTCGGCTCCCGCGCCGAAGCCGAGGATGTCGTGCAAGAGCTGGTCATCAAATGGCTGGAGGCCGACCGCGCCGCCATTGCCACGCCGGCCGCCTGGCTGACCACAGCGTGCACCCGGCACTGCATCGATCTGCTGCGCTCGGCTCACAAGTCGCGGGTTGATTACGTCGGCACCTGGCTGCCGGAACCGATTCACACCACCCACCAGGATTCACCCGAACATAGGCATGAACTGGCCTCGTCGCTGTCCACCGCGTTCCTGTTGTTGCTGGAACGGCTAACCCCCAAGGAGCGTGCGGCGTACCTGCTCTACGAAATTTTCGACATGGATTACACGCAAGTCGCGGATGCGGTCGGGGTTCAAGAGGCTGCGTGCCGCAAACTGGTGTCCCGGGCCAAGGCCAGCCTCGGCAGCGGACAAACGCGCTTTCAACCGGAACCGGCGCGTCAGGACCAGTTGCTCAGCGCTTTCCATAGCGCCATCGCCAGCGGCTCGACCGCTTCCTTGACCGCGATGCTGAGCGAAGACGTCGAACTCTGCGCCGACAGCGGCGGCAAGGCCTCGGCCATCCGCGAAACCTTGTCCGGCATTACCCGCGTGCTGGATTTCATTGGTCAGTCGTTGCACGTCTATTGGCAGACTTGCGAATGGCTGCCCAGCGAAATCAATGGCGCCCAAGGCGTGATCATCAAGGCAGATGGGGTCATCACTGCTTCGATGACTTTTGGGTTTGATGAAGCGGGGCGGGTGAGGCGGATTTTTATCATGCGTAACCCGGAGAAGTTGGCGGGGTTGCAGAGTTCGCTGGATGTGCAGTGACTTAGTGCAGAGCGTGGGAGCGATCGAACGAGTGAAGACCTGTAGGGAGCTGAGCTTGCTCGCGAAGGCGGCGGATCAGTCAATAGAAATGTTGAAGGTGATGGCCTCTTCGCGAGCAAGCTCAGCTCCTACAGGGATGCACGAGATGTCAGGGGATGTTTGCTGCACTATCCCAACCCCCCGCGGTCGTAATCTTCACAGGGTGGCGCGTGAATGCGCCGCCGTACGCGTGGAGATCCAATGAGCCAGGACGTCCTGACCACCGAAACCAATCGCCGTCAGTTGCAGCAGATTATCGCCGGCCTGTCCGATGGGGTGATTCTGCTGGAGCTCGACCAGACCCTCCTTTGGGCCAATGACGCCGCGTTGGCCATGCACGGCGTCGGGCAGCTCAGCGAGCTGGGGGCGAATGCCAAGGAGTACGCCAAGCGCTTCGCCTTGCGTTATCGCAATAATCACCCGGTTCAGGCCGACAATTATCCGATCAGCCGCGTCGCTCGAGGCGAGTCCTTCAGCGATGTGTTGGTTGAGGTGACACCGGCGGACGACGAAGAGCGCACCTGGGTCCACAGCGTGCGCAGCATGGTGCTGGCCGACAGCGCTGGCGCGCCGGAGTCGCTGGTGCTGATCATGAACGATGTCACGGAGTGGGCCAGCGCCGAACAGCGTTTCGAAAAAACCTTCAATGCCAACCCGGCCCCGGCGGTGATCTGTCGCCTCAGCGATTTGCGCTACATCAAAGTCAACCCGGGCTTCCTGGAGATGACCGGCTATACCCGTGATCAGGTAATCGGCCGTTCGACCTATGAACTGGACGTGCTGGAAGGCGCCGAAAACAAAGACCTTGCCAAGCAGCGGTTGCGCGAAGGGGCGACCATTCCGCAAATGCAGGCGCAGTTGCAGTTATCCGAAGGTGGCAGCAAACAGGTGATCGTCGCCGGCCAGCCACTTGAGCTGAATGACGAAGCCTGCATGCTGTTTTCCTTCGTCGACATCGAGCCTCGGCATAAGGCCGAAGTCGCCCTGCGCCAGAGCGAGGAACGTTTTGCCAAGGCTTTCCGCCTGACTCCGGTGCCAATCCTGGTGTGCAACGCCGGCGATCAGGTGGTGATGGACGTCAATGAAGCGTTCCTCGATACGCTCGCGTATGCCAGTGAAGAAGTGCTTGGCAAATCGGTAACGCAGATCGATTTTATCGATGACACAGGCGCCCGCTCGCGACTGTTTACGGCGCTGGAAAAAACCGGAAGTGTGGATCGTGTCGATGTTCGGGTACGCAAGAAAGGCGCCGGGCTGATTGATTGCGCGGTCTCGGCCGACACCGTGAACATTCAGGACAGTCCCTGCTACCTGCTGGTGTTTATGGACATCACCGAACGTAAACGCACGGAGCTGGAGCTCGTGTCGGCGATCGAAGAGGTGATGAAAGACGCTTCCTGGTTCAGCCGCACGCTCATCGAGAAACTCGCTAACGTGAAAAACGTCAACTCGCCGCAGTTACCTAGCGTGTCTTTCACCGACCTGACTGCCCGCGAGCGCGATGTACTCGGCCTGATCTGCGAAGGCCTGGCCGACAAGGAAATCGCCGCGCGGCTCAAACTCGCACCCAACACGGTGCGCAACCATGTGTCGACGGTGTATTCCAAGCTCGACGTTCACAGTCGTAGCGAGGCGATTGTCTGGGCTCGCGAGCGCGGTTTGTTCTCCAGCGAGTGGCGGCCCAAGGCCCAGCGTTAGGTGCAAATGCACTACTCGAGGGGGTGCAAATTAATGTTCTGAACGGGTGCGGCAGTTCTTAGGCTGTAAGGGTGCGGTACAGGTCTTCGGGTATCGCGTCCCTTTTGAAACAGCTACAGGAACCGCGGGATGATTTATGTGGCGCAATTGCGTTTGCAACTGGAGCGGAGCTTTTCGCCGTTGGCCTGTGACTGCACTGTTACGGGTGATCATTCACTGACGGTGAAGCTCTATCATCCGGTGTCGGGGCAGGTGGATCTGGTGGTCACCGGGCTGAGCGTAACCAACCTCAGAACGCCGGAGGCGGTGGCAGCATTGATCGAAGAGCTGCGTTATGAACTCGAGAGCAACACGTTGCATCGTCGCGAGACGTCCTAGGAACTGTCGGGTTTTGCCGGCGGTCGTATAAAGAATACGAGAGTATTTTTTCTGTGACCGGTCCGCGGGTACGCGGTGAGGCAGTTGGGTCGCGGAAATATGTCGATCACTTACCGCGGGTCAACCTATGAAAAGTCTTGGGAAACGCATTTTTGCAACACTGTCGTTCGCACTCTGGATAGCGATTCTGGGTGGTTGTGCCAGTCCTCCACCGCCACCTCCCGCCGCGCCACCTCCAACCCCGGTGCGAACCTGCCAAACCACTGAAAACACCGATGTGCAAGGCGATATGAGGGCTGAGGGGCAGGTGACCCGGGAAACCACGCTCACTCGTTGCGTCACTCAGTAAGCGTCCATCTGCTCACGTTGAACCGCCAGTGGCGTTGTGCTGCTGGCGGGGCTTCGTTCAGACTTCCTCGATCCTGACCCAGCGTGATTCCTGCGCTGCCAGTCGAATGGCCGTCGCCAGACGTTCGACTTCCCACGCCTGTTCGAAATCTGTTCCACCCTGAGATAAGCCTGCCAGCGCCATCACCAGATCATGGACTTCCAATGTCTTGAGTTCGTTGTAGCCGAGCTGATGCCCTGCCGCCGGGCTGAACGCCGCATAACCCGGCAGATTCGGCCCCGCCAGCAGGCGCTGGAAACCGTCCTGACCGGCACGAAACAGACGCAGTTCATTCAGGCGTTCCTGATCGAATACCAACGTCCCTCGGGTGCCGCTGATTTCAAAACTCAGGTGATTCTTGTAGCCATGCTTGAGCCAACTGCTGCTGAACGTGCCCCGGGCGCCATTCGCAAACCGCAACAACGCGTGGACCTGATCGTCGACCGCGATATTGCGTTGTTCCGAACTGCCGGCCGTGGCGGGACGTTGCCGGTGTACGGTCTGGGTGTCGGCGCTCACTGCCTCGACATCACCCACCAGATAACGGGCCATGGCCAACAAGTGACTGCCCAGATCGGCCAGTGCGCCACCGGCATGATCGGCATCGCAACGCCACGACCAAGGTGACGCGGGATCGGCCATGAAGTCTTCGCTGAATTCCCCCTGGAAACTGATGATCTGACCCAAGTCGCCGTTCTCAATCAGCTGCCGGGCAAGCCCGATCATTGGGTTGTGCTGATAGTTGTAACCCACCCGCGTCACCACACCTGCCGCTTTGGCCGCCAGTCGCATGGCGTCGGCCTGTTGCAGATTCACTGCCAACGGCTTCTCGCAATACACCGGTTTGCCGGCGGCGAGGGCGGCCATGGCCATGGGGTAATGCAGGTGATTGGGCGTGGTGATGGCGATCAGATTGACCTTGGGGTCATCGATCAATTGCTGCCAGTCGCTATGAGCAGTGTCGAAACCCCAGGCATCGGCGCAGTGGCGGGCACGTTGCGGATCGGCGTCGGCCAGAGCGGCGAGTTTGAGCTTGAGGGGCAGTTCGAAAACCGCACTGACGTTGCGAAACGCCAAGGCATGGGCGCGGCCCATGAAACCTGTGCCGATGAGTCCGATACCGAGTTCGCGCATAGCCGGGGTCCTTTTGGGATTTTGTTTTCAGGAGGGCTATTTATGGAATAAAAATTCCTTATTTGCAATTGGTGGAATTAAAATTCCTCTGCGTGATCGTTCCCACGCTCTGCGTGGGAATGCCTCAATGGACGCTCTGCGTCCGCTTTGGGACGCTCTGCGTCCCGGGCTGCATTCCCACGCGGAGCGTGGGAACGATCAATTAGGGCAAAAAAAGAAGGCAGCCCGAAGGCTGCCTTTTGTTCATCCGGTAAATCGGATCAGGACAAGAACCCACCATCCACATTCAACGAAACCCCAGTGGTGTAACTCGACGCATCACTGGCCAGATACAACACCGCTCCCGCCATTTCACTCGGATCCGCCACACGCTTGAGCGGAATCTGCTGCAACGCGGTATTCAAAATAGCCTCGTTTTTCACCAGCGCCGAAGCGAATTTGGTGTCGGTCAGGCCCGGCAGCAGGGCGTTGCAGCGAATGCCGAACTGCGCGCATTCCTTGGCGAACACTTTGGTCATGTTGATGACCGCCGCTTTGGTAACGGAGTAGATGCCCTGGAAGATCCCCGGCGAGATGCCGTTGATCGAGGCGACGTTGATGATGCTGCCGCCGCCGTTTTCGCGCATCAGCTTGCCGGCTTCCACCGACATGAAGAAGTAGCCGCGGATGTTCACATCGACGGTTTTCTGGAAAGCGCTGAGGTCGGTGTCCAGTACGTTGCAGAACTGCGGGTTGGTCGCCGCGTTGTTGACCAGGATGTCCAGGCGCCCGAACTGTTCGCGGATGCCGGCGAAGACCTGGCTGATCTGTTCCATTTCACCGATGTGGCATGCCACGGCAGTGGCTTTGCCGCCGGCGGCGATGATCGCGTCGGCCACGTGCTGGCAGCCGTCGAGCTTGCGGCTCGAGACGATCACATGGGCGCCTTGCTGGGCCAGCAGTTTGGCGATGGCTTCACCGATGCCGCGGCTGGCGCCGGATACAAATGCGATTTTGCCGTCGAGGTCGAACAACTGAGTCTTGGACATGGTTTTTCCTTGTTATTGGGGCCAGGGAATGTAATCGGAGCCGGGCGATCAGAGGCTGGATTTCGAAATGACTTGCAGGCTCATCTGCTCCAGCAGTTTGTTCATGTGAATGAACTGCGCGAAGCGTTTGTCCTGGGTCTGACCATGGAAGAAGCGGTAGTAGATCTGCTGCACGATGCCGGCCAGGCGGAACAGGCCGTAGGTGTAGTAGAAGTCGAAGTTGTCGATCTGGATGCCTGAACGCTCGGCGTAGTAATCGACGAACTCGCGGCGGGTCAGCATGCCCGGCGCATGGCTCGGTTGACGGCGCATCAGTTGCACCGGTGCCGGGTCGTCGGCTTCGATCCAGTAGGCGAGGGTGTTGCCCAGGTCCATCAGCGGGTCGCCGAGGGTGGTCAGTTCCCAGTCGAGCACGCCGATGATGTCCATCGGGTTGTTTGGGTCGAGGATCACGTTGTCGAAGCGGTAGTCGTTGTGGACGATGCTGGAGGTCGGGTGATCGGCCGGCATCTTGTCGTTGAGCCAGGCTTTGATCGCCTCCCACTTCGGTGCGTCCGGGGTCAGGGCTTTCTCGTAGCGATCACTCCAGCCTTTGATTTGCCGCGCGACATAACCTTCGGGTTTGCCGAGGTCGCCCAAGCCATAGGCGTTGTAGTCGACCCGGTGCAGTTCAACGAACTTGTCGATGAAGCTCTTGCACAGCGTTTCGGTTTTCGTCGAATCCAGACCCAGTTCCGGCGGCAGTTCGGAGCGCAGGATGATCCCCTTGACCCGTTCCATCACATAGAACTCGGCGCCGATCACCGATTCGTCAGTGCAGTGCACGTAGGCTTTCGGACAGTACGGAAAACCCTCACGGAGCTGATTGAGGATGCGAAATTCGCGGCCCATGTCGTGGGCGGACTTGGCCTTGTGGCCAAAGGGCGGGCGACGCAGGACGAACTCCTGCTCGGGGTATTCCAGCAAGTAGGTGAGGTTCGACGCACCGCCTGGAAACTGGCTGATCTGCGGCAAACCACTCAGGCCCGGAATGTGGGCCTTGAGGTACGGATCGATCAGGCTGGCATCGAGTTCTTCGCCGGTGCGGATACGTGTGGACTGGTCAGTAAGCGTCATGCTTATCCCTTCTGCTTATTCTGGAGGCCTGAGACTATTGGCTAATCTAATGCGCACACCCGACACCCACAACCACGAAACGCCCTTATAGGTGAGCGTGTTGCCGGGCAATCATTGTTTTTGATACACCTGTTTGAATGGTGGTCAGATCATGCTCGTCGACGATGGCAGGGCAATCGGGGTCAATACCGGATTGCCGGTGAAGAATGCCACCAGATTGCGACCTACCAGCTCCACGGTGCCTTGAGTGGCTTCCGGGGACAAACCGGCGACATGCGGGGTGAGGATCACATTGGCCAACGTCTTGAATGCATTGGGTACTTGGGGTTCTGTGTCGAAGACATCCAGCGCAGCGCCGGCAATCCTGCGCTGCTCAAGCGAGCTGATCAGGTCTGCGGTGACGATCACACTGGCTCGGGCGATGTTGACGATGAACCCCTGGGGGCCCAAGGCGTCGAGTACTTGTCGGTTGATCAGGTGTTTGGTGCCCAGCCCGCCGGGGGTGGCGACGACCAAAAAGTCCGATTCCCGTGCCAATTCGGTGGGCGTCGAGCGGAAGCTGTACGGCACATCGCTGCGATGCTGGCGGTTGTGGTAACTGACCGTCATGTCGAAGCCGTGGGCGGCGCGTTTGGCGATAGCCATGCCGACCGCACCGAGCCCCAGGATGCCCAGGTGCTTGCCGGCCAGGGATGGGCGCATGATTTTCGGCCACTCACCCCGGCGCACGGCGGCGTCGCAACGGGGAATGTCACGCACCAGCGACAGCAGCATTGCCATGGCATGGTCGGCAACTGAAGAGGCGTTGACTCCGGCGCCATTGGTGACCGTAATGCCCCGGTTGGCGGCGGCTTGCAGGTCGACGTGTTCGTAGCCGGCGCCGATCACGCAGATGATCTTGAGATTGGGCAGGGCGGCGATTTCGTCGGCATACAGGCCCAATGGGCCGCGGGTCAGCACCGCATCGATCTGGCCGCCATGGCGTGTAATGGCATCGGCGCGCTCGGCAGGTGTGGGAGCCAGAATCAGGTGAAAACCCTGATGTTCGAGAATCGGCAGGTAATCATTGATGGTTTCAACCAGTACCAGAACGGTTGCGGGCATGCTGGGCTCCTGTGGACATCGGAAAGTCGGGGCTCGAAAGTGGCTTCAAAACGTTGCTTCAAATTGCTGATTGCGCAAAGGTTTGGTATTTACCAAAGATAGCAGGCTTGTGGCGTTCGACCTCAGTGTAGGAGCGTTCCGTAGCGCTTACATATCCACGGTGTTCAACACCTTTGCGAATGCACCGTTCGGGAGAAACAACAAGGCCCCGTCCATTGCTGGTGGGGCCTTGGGCTCGCTGCGCTGTGTTTATCTCAGCCAGACGGCGTCGCGGCCTTTTCAACGACCGTGTCCGAGGTGAGAAACGTCCGGGCTGCGTCGAGAATTTCATCGGACAACGCGTCACCCCGGGTTGCACGGGCCAGGGTCAGGGCGCCGACCATCAGCGAATAGTCCACCAACGCTTTTTGCCGATTGGTTTCTGACTGATCCGCGCCCATCAGCGGTGCCAGCATCTGCAACAATGCCTCCAGCCCCTGGGTGTAGGTCTGGTGCAAACCGCTTTCAGCGGTTTCATGACACATGTCGCCGGCAAACGCGGTCACCGGGCAGCTTTCACCCGGATTATCGCGATTGGCCGCGGACAGGTAGGGCGCGATGATGCTCTCGCGAGCCGAGAGACTGTCGTCGTTATCCTCTATTTTCTGCTTCCAGCGTTCCATCGACTGGGTGAACGCCCGGCTGCACGCTTCTTTTGCCAGCGCTTCCTTGGATTCGAAGTGACCATAGAACCCGCCATGAGTGAGGCCGGCCGCACCCATCACATCGACGACACTGATCCCGTGCAGGCCGCGTTCGCGAAACAGACGCGTGGCGGCCTCGACGATGATCTCGCGGTTGAGTTCGGCTTGTTTGCGGGAGACTCGGGGCATTGGCGGCTCACAGGTATATAAAAGGCAGAAATCAGCTGGCGTACTGGGCTATGCCATTGCCAAACGACCAGTTCTCTTTCTTTACCTCCACCAGATTGATGAATACATCTTCCAGGCGCACCGCCAGTTCCGCGTTAAGGCTCTCGGCAATGGTTTTGTAGAGGAGTTTTTTTTGCTCGATGGTGCGGCCTTCGCTCAAGGTGATCTGAATCACCACCAGATTGTCGGTGCGATTGATGCCCAGGTAGCCGGGATCAAAAATGAAATGCTGTTCGTCGTGCTCGGCAAGAATCTGGAAGTTATCGTTCTCCGGCACGCCAATGGCGCTGTGCATGGCGGCGTAGATCAATTGCCCGACACGTTTGGCGTGAGTCGGGTCTTGATGCTTTTTGATGTCGACGCGAACGAGTGGCATGAGAGGCTCCGTTGGTAAGGGCTGCCGGTCAGCAGTGAGTATCGAAATTACATGACGGCAATCCTTTATTAAATAGATTTTTTAAAACATCTATTTAATAAAGGGTGCCAATGGATCTGATCCGCACAACCACTCCTCAGCTAAGTCTTTGCTTCTGCTCATTAATCCCGGACAATCGCGCCCCTGTTTCGGCCAGGGCGCTGCCTGTCGGATTTTTCCGACTCGTCCTGACCGGGTAGCAACTGACCGGAATGCGGAGATCCCACCGGATGAATGATCAGGCCAATAGCGTCGACGAACGCTATGTATCGACGGCACCAGCGACGCTTGAGAGCTGGAATCGCCATGACACCACCTGGATGCTGGGCCTGTTTGGCACGGCCATCGGGGCTGGCACGCTGTTTTTGCCGATCAACGCGGGTCTGGGCGGCTTCTGGCCGTTGCTGGTCCTGGCGGTGTTGGCGTTCCCCATGACGTTTTACGCACACCGTGGCCTGACACGTTTTGTGTTGTCCGGACGCGAAGGCGCGGACATCACCGAAGTGGTGGAAGAGCACTTCGGGATCAAGGCTGGCGCGCTGATCACCTTGCTGTACTTCTTCGCGATCTTCCCGATCCTGCTGATTTATAGCGTGGCCCTGACCAACACCGTGGGCAGTTTCCTCGAGCATCAACTGCACATCATGCCGCCACCGCGCGCCGTGCTGTCGCTCGTGCTGATCCTTGGCCTGTTGGCGGTGGTACGTTGCGGCGAGCAGGCGATCGTCAAGGCCATGAGCCTGATGGTTTATCCGTTCATTGTTGCGCTGCTGTTCCTCGCGGTGTTCCTGATTCCCCACTGGAACGGCGGCATTCTCGCCACCGCGTCGACGCTACCAGAACCATCGGCACTGCTGCACACGCTGTGGCTGGCGATTCCGGTGATGGTGTTCTCGTTCAACCATTCGCCGATCATCTCGGCGTTCGCGGTGGACCAGAAGCGTCGTTATGGCGATCACGCCGAAGAGCGCAGCTCGCAGATCCTGTCCCGCGCCCACGCCTTGATGGTGGTGATGGTGCTGTTCTTCGTGTTCAGTTGCGTGCTGACCCTGTCGCCCGCACAACTGGCAGAAGCCAAGGCGCAGAACCTGTCGATCCTGTCGTACCTGGCCAACCACTTCAGCAACCCGACCATCGCCTTCGCGGCGCCGTTGATTGCGTTTGTGGCCATTTCCAAGTCGTTCCTGGGCCACTACATCGGCGCCAGCGAAGGTCTTAAAGGTCTGATCGTGAAGAGTGGCAAGCGCCCTGCACCGAAGACCATGGATCGCATGACTGCCGCCTTCATGCTGGTGGTCTGCTGGATCGTTGCCACGTTGAACCCGAGCATTCTGGGGATGATCGAAACCCTCGGTGGCCCGATCATCGCCGCGATCCTGTTCCTGATGCCGATGTACGCAATCCGCAAGGTCCCGGCCATGGCGCGTTATCGCGGTCAGGCTTCCAACGTCTTCGTGACTGCGGTCGGCCTGGTGGCAATTACGGCGTTGATCTATTCGCTGACTGCCTGATCAGGCATAAAAAAACGCCGCTCATCTCACGATGGGCGGCGTTTTTTATTGCGTTGAAAATGCTCAACACCTGACCCAGAGCCGACATTCCTTGCGCTTAGCGATTAAGCTTGAGGTTGCATAAACGCGTCATAGAGCGTTTGCCGAGGACTTTTCCCGGCCAGTCTATCTTTCTCTGGAGACGCTTCATGGCTCGTGCCCACGGCGCATCGGCGCAACCCCATGCCGACAGCCCCAACCGCTGGCTGGACGTATTGGCCGGATTGTCGATTGCCGGTTTGTTGTTGCCCGAGGCGGTCGCCTATTCAAGCATTGCCGCGTTGCCCCCACAGGCGGGTGTCATTGCGTTATTTGCCGGTCTGCTGTGCTACGGGTTGTTTGGCACCAGTCGTTTTGCCATCGTTTCTGCTACGTCGTCTTCGGCGGCGGTACTGGCCGCCGCCACAGCCACGTTGGCCAATGGTGACTCGGGCCTGCGCATGACCCTGGCGATCGGTCTGGTGCTGGTGACGGGTGGATTTTTTCTGCTGGCAGGATTGTTCAAACTCGGCAGCGTGACGTCGTTTATTGCCAAGCCGGTGCTGCGAGGCTTTGCCTTCGGCCTCGCAGTGACAATCATCCTCAAGCAAGTGGCGAGCATCGTCGATGTGCACTTGAGCAATGGCAACCTGATCCGTTTCGTGCCGCAACTGCTTGAGCAATTACCGCAGTGGAACCGGGTCGGCGCGCTCGTGGCGGCCGTGTCCTTGCTGGTGTTGTGGCTGTGCGGGCGGGTCAGGCGTTTGCCGGGAGGTTTGCTGGTGGTGGCGCTCGGCATCGCGGCCGGCCAATGGCTGAACTTGCCAGCTTATGGGGTGAAACTGATCGGCGTGATCGATCTGAGCCTGGAAGTGCCTCGTCTTCCCGTGTTGCCGTTTGCCGACTGGCTGCGCCTGGGCGAATTGGCGTTTGCCATGGTGATGATTCTGTATGCCGAGTCTTACGGATCGATCACTTCGTTTGCGCTCAAGCACGGCGACCGGGTGTCCTCGAACCGCGATCTGCTGGCACTCGGTGCAGCCAATTTGCTGTCGGGCCTGTTCCATGGCATGCCGGCGGGCGCCGGTTACTCTGCGACGTCGGCCAATGAGGCGGCGGGTGCCGGCTCGCGTCTGGCGGGCGCGGTAGCGGCGGGGGTGGTGTTGCTCATCGTCTTGACGGTGTTGCCCTGGATTGCCCTGACCCCCGAGCCGGTACTGGCGGCCATCGTCATTCACGCATTGGCGCGTGGCTTGAGCCTGCAGCCCTTGGGTCGGTATTTCGTCTGGCGTCGCGACCGTCTGCTGGTGATTTGCGCGGTGGCGGCGGTGCTGGTGCTGGGTGTGTTGGACGGCTTGTTGGTGGCGGTGGTGATCAGCGTGGTGCTGATGCTCAAGCAAATGTCTTCGGCAGATATTCAAGTGCTGGGGCAGATAGGCAGCGGTCATGATTTTGTCGATCTGCAGCGCCACCCTCAGGCTCGCGAGATCCCCGGTGTGCTGATTGTAAGACCGAGCGAAGCGTTATTTTTCGCGAACGTGGAGCGCATTCTCGGCGGTGCATTGCATCTGGCCCGCCACGCGTTAACGCCGGTTCATACGATTATTCTCAGCCTGGAGGAGACGCCCGACCTGGATGGCACGAGTATCGAAGCGCTGGAAACCTTCTTTTTGCAGGTGCGTGCCGAAGACAAATTGCTGATTCTGGCGCGGCTCAAGCATCAGGCTCAGGCCGTTCTCTCGAAGTTGCCGGCGCAGGAGCGAGCACAGATAATCTTCAGTGACTTGAGCGTCGACGGCGCTGTGCAACAAGCGCTTCAGGCAAACGGGCACCTTTCGCAGGCATAAAAAAACGCCGCTCATCTCACGATGGGCGGCGTTTTTTATTGCGTTGCAGCGTTAGGCTTGAACGACCGGGATGTTGGCGTTCGCAGCAGCTTCACGGAACTCGGCGATCTGGTCGAAGGACAGGTAGCGGTAAACATCGGCCGCCATGCTGTCGATCTTGCCAGCGTATTCCATGTACTCCTCGACGGTCGGCAGGCGACCCAGGATGGAAGCAACAGACGCCAGCTCGGCCGAAGCCAGGTAGACGTTCGCGCCGTCACCCAGACGGTTCGGGAAGTTACGGGTCGACGTCGATACAACAGTCGAATTCGGCTCTACACGTGCCTGGTTACCCATGCACAGCGAGCAGCCTGGCATTTCCATGCGAGCACCGGCCTTGCCGTAGATGCCGTAGTAGCCTTCTTCGGTCAGCTGGTGAGCGTCCATTTTGGTCGGTGGCGACAGCCACAGACGGGTTGGAAGCTGACCTTTGACCTGTTCCAGCAACTTGCCGGCAGCGCGGAAGTGTCCGATGTTGGTCATGCACGAACCGATGAACACTTCGTCGATCTTCTCGCCAGCAACGCTGGACAGCAGACGGGCGTCGTCCGGATCGTTTGGCGCGCAGAGCACAGGCTCTTTGATGTCGGCCAGGTCGATTTCGATGATTTCAGCGTATTCGGCGTCAGCATCGGCAACCATCAACTCAGGGTTGGCGATCCAGGCTTCCATCGCTTGAGCACGACGTTCCAGGGTACGCGCATCGCCGTAGCCTTCGCCGATCATCCAGCGCAGCAGGGTGACGTTGGAGCTCAGGTACTCGGTGATCGACTCTTTCGACAGCTTGATGGTGCAACCGGCAGCCGAACGTTCGGCCGAGGCGTCGGACAGCTCGAACGCTTGCTCGATGCTCAGGTTGTCCAGGCCTTCGATTTCCAGGATGCGGCCGGAGAAGGCGTTCTTCTTGCCTTTCTTCTCGACGGTCAGCAGGCCAGCCTGAATCGCGAAGTAAGGAATGGCGTGAACCAGGTCGCGCAGGGTGACGCCCGGTTGCATTGTGCCTTTGAAGCGCACCAGGATCGATTCCGGCATGTCCAGCGGCATAACGCCAGTGGCTGCGGCAAACGCTACCAGACCGGAACCGGCCGGGAACGAAATGCCCATCGGGAAACGGGTGTGCGAGTCACCACCGGTACCGACGGTGTCCGGCAGCAGCATACGGTTCAGCCAGCTGTGGATGATGCCGTCGCCCGGACGCAGGGAAACGCCGCCGCGGGTCATGATGAAGTCTGGCAGGGTGTGGTGGGTGGTCACGTCGATCGGCTTAGGGTAAGCCGCGGTGTGGCAGAAGGACTGCATTACCAGATCGGTCGAGAAGCCCAGGCACGCCAGGTCTTTCAGTTCGTCACGGGTCATAGGACCGGTGGTGTCCTGAGAACCCACGGTGGTCATTTTCGGTTCGCAGTAAGTACCTGGGCGAACGCCTTTGCCTTCTGGCAGACCGCAAGCCTTGCCGACCATTTTCTGTGCCAGGGTGAAGCCCTTGCCGGTGTCGACAGGTGCTTCAGGCAGTTTGAACAGGTCGGTAGGGCCCAGGCCCAATTCGGCACGAGCCTTGTCGGTCAAGCCACGGCCGATGATCAGCGGAATACGGCCGCCGGCACGAACTTCGTCCAACAGCACCGGGGTCTTCATTTCGAAGGTGGTCAGGACTTCGTCAGTGCCGTGTTTGCAGACTTTGCCAGCATGCGGGTACAGGTCGATCACGTCGCCCATGTTCATGTTGGTGACGTCGAATTCGATCGGCAGTGCGCCAGCATCTTCCATGGTGTTGTAGAAGATCGGAGCGATTTTGCTGCCGAAGCAGAAACCACCGGCACGCTTGTTCGGCACGAAAGGAACGTCGTCGCCGAAGAACCACAGCACCGAGTTGGTCGCCGATTTACGCGAAGAACCGGTACCGACCACGTCGCCAACGTAGGCGATCGGGAAGCCGGCGTTACGCATTTCTTCGATCTGCTTCATCGGGCCGGTGACGCCCTGGGCGTCAGGCACGATGCCTTCACGCGCCATTTTCAGCATGGCGAGGGCGTGCAGCGGGATGTCCGGACGGGACCAGGCATCAGGAGCAGGGGACAGGTCGTCGGTGTTGGTTTCGCCGGTGACCTTGAACACGCGCAGGCTGATCTTGTCGGCCAGCACCGGGCGGTTCTTGAACCACTCGCCGTCAGCCCAGGATTGCAGCACGCCTTTAGCGTGAACGTTACCGTTCTTGGCTTTTTCAGCGACGTCGTGGAAAGCGTCGAACATCAGCAGGGTGTGCTTGAGTTCTTTGGCAGCGACTGGCGCCAGCTCGGCGTCTTCCAGCAGATTGACCAGCGTCACGATGTTGTAGCCGCCCTGCATGGTGCCGAGCAGTTCAACAGCGCGTTTCTTGTCGATCAGAGGGGATTTTGCTTCGCCTTTAGCGAGGGCAGACAGGAAACCGGCCTTTACATAGGCTGCTTCGTCCACACCTGGCGGAATGCGATTGGTGATCAGGTCAACGAGGAAAGCTTCTTCGCCAGCCGGGGGATTCTTCAGCAGCTCGACCAGGCCTGCAGTTTGTTCGGCGTTTAGCGGCTGGGGAACGATACCCAGTGCTGCACGCTCTTCGATATGTTTGCGGTAGGCTTCAAGCACAGTTATTACCCTCATCAGTGGTCCCAAATGGGTGTCCGGGACGCTCATCCCGAAATTGCCGTACTCATGCGCTGCGTGGCGTTGTGGGCCACTTAGCCAGAATTACCGACAATTCCTTACAGAAGCTGCTTTCAAAGTTTTACGCCTGCAGAACGGGGAGCTGATGAGGGTTGGCGTTGGGCTTTTCCCCGCTGGAAAAACCCTTCGCCAACACCGCTCTGAAGGAACGACTGTGCTCGTGACGCTTTGAAAACAGCTTCTAACGGACATTGGCGCCTTAAAAGGCTGGCTGATTCTACGGCAAAAAAAAATTAAAGGTAAGTTAGGCCCTGAACTTTGAGGGGTGATGAATGTTAGACAAAGGGCTAACATGCCGACCTGTTCTGCTTTCCCGTGCTCTCCCAACCTATGCCCAATCAGACCATCAAGACCCCCTGCGTCGGCCTCTGCTCCACTGTTTACGGTGATTTGGTGTGCCGTGGCTGCAAGCGTTTCCACCATGAAGTGATCAACTGGAATGGTTACAACGAGGAGGAAAAACGCGCGGTGTGGCTGCGTCTTGAGTTGCTGCTGTCCCAGGTGATGGCCAGCAAGCTTGAAGTTTTCGATCCCCAGCGCCTGCGTCTGCAGCTGGAGCAGCGCAAGATCCGCTTTGTGCCGCATCAGTCGGAATATTGCTGGGCCTATCAGTTGATCGCCCGGGGGGCGCGAGTGATCAACAACCTGGAAGCCTACGGAATGGTGCTGATGCCGGAGTTTCGCGACTGGAACCTGCCGGAACTGCGGGATGCCATTGATCGGGAGTTCTTTTTGCTCTCCGAGGCGCATTACCAGCGCTACATTGCACCGGGCTTCCTAAAAGACGCCTTCGGCGCCTAAAAGCTTCGCGAGCAGGCTCGCTCTCACAGTTGGAATGCAATCCCATGTGGGAGCGAGCCTGCTCGCGAAGTCAATCTGACTGGCGCCGCAACCATCAATGCTGAGTCACGATCTCCTCCAGATGATCCATGATCGTATCCGGCTTCAACACCAGCACATCGCTCTCCACCGCATCCAGCACCACCTCCGCCGTATTCCCGATCAACGCCCCTGACAATCCGGACCGCGCCACGGTACCGATGACCGTCACCGCCGCCTGCAGCTTGTGGACCATGAACGGAATCAACACATCCGCCGGACCTTCCTCGATGTGCAGGTGCTCGTCATCAATGTCGAACTCGGCCTGAAACGATTTGCACTGTTCGCGATAGCGCGCCTCGATGGTTTCGCTGAGCTGCAACGTCGGGTCGGCCGCCGACAGCATCGGCGACGGATGGGCACTGACCACGTGCAAATGGGCCTTGGCCAGGCTGGCGATGTCGTAACCGTGATCGACAATACAAGAGTGCAAAGTGCGGTGTTCACCATCGGTATTCCCGACATCGATCGCCGCCAGAATGACCCCGCCGGTCCAGGGTTTCGAGGTTTTGACCAGCAGCACCGGCGTCGGGCAGTAACGCAGCAGTTTCCAGTCCGCCGGGGTCAGCAGGGCTTTTTTCAGCGGACTGTCGGGGTAATGCTGTTTGACCACCAGGCCGCAGCCTTCAGCCTGCTGCACATCGACGATGGTTTCGTGCAGGCTTTCGTTCCAGGCCTGCTCGGTGGTGACGCTGTAGCCGTCCTCGATCAGCGCGGCCTTGAGCACACCCAACATGCCGCTGTGGTCATGCTTGCGGTCGCAAACCAGCAGATGCAGATGAGCCTGGGTCACGCCGGCAATCAGCTTGGCCCGTTTGAGCGCCAGGCTTTCCGAGTGTTCAGGTTCGAGGACCACCAGAATGCTGCGAATGGCTTGCATGATCGGGATCTCCATGAAGTAAAAAATACTGCGTTGGACAACTATAGTTGCTGGCTGGCCGTTCGGGACTTGATGTATATCAACGGTCGCGGCTGGTGGTCTGCCGGCAGGCCGGTATAATCGGCGCCCTTCGATTTTGAACCTCTTATCCGTGAGCCCCATGATCCTTCCCGAAATTCACGAGTTCCTTGGCTGCCGCACCCCCGATGGCTGGGTTCAAGCCGCGCTGGCCGATCAGGAAACCCTGCTGATCGATCACAAGAACTGCGAATTCAAGGCCGCCAGTACCGCGTTGAGCCTGATCGCCAAGTACCACTCCCACGTCGATCTGATCAACCTGATGTCGCGTCTGGCCCGGGAAGAGCTGGTGCACCACGAACAGGTCATGCGCCTGATGAAAAAGCGCAAGATCGCGCTGCGTCAGCTGTCCGCCGGGCGCTACGCCTCGGGCCTGCGCAAAGTGGTGCGCAGCCACGAGCCGGTCAAACTGGTGGACACCCTGGTGGTCGGCGCCTTTATCGAAGCCCGTAGCTGTGAGCGTTTCGAGGCGCTGGTGCCACATCTGGACGAAGAACTGGGCAAGTTCTACTTCGGCCTGCTGAAGAGCGAGGCCCGACATTTCCAGGGTTACCTGAAACTGGCCTACCAGTACGGTGACGCCAAGGACATCGCCCAGGTGATCGACAAGGTCCGCGCCGCCGAGCAAGAGTTGATCGAGTCGCCAGATGTGGAATTCCGTTTCCACAGCGGTGTGCCAGCCGCGGCCTGACGCTTTCGACCGAAAATGTAAAAAACTCTTAAAAGAATGAAACATCTCCGAAAACCGGCCCGCGAGGCCGGTTTTTGCTGCCTGCGATAACCGTCCGGTCACCGATTGGCGCCATAATGCCGGCCACTTCACGCAAGGGCTGGCAGACGGTCGTTATGGATAACCTGGGTTTTGGCAAAGTACTGCTGGTGGAAGACGACGAAAAGCTCGCCGGGCTGATCGCGCATTTCCTGTCCCAACACGGTTTTGAGGTGCGGCAGGTGCATCGCGGCGACCTCGCATTAGCCGCGTTCCTCGAATTCAAACCGAAAGTCGTCGTGCTCGACCTGATGCTGCCGGGCCAGATCGGTCTGTACGTGTGCCGTGAGATCCGCAGCGTGTCCGACACGCCGATCGTCATTCTTACCGCCAAGGAAGACGACCTTGATCACATCCTCGGGCTGGAGTCCGGCGCCGATGACTACGTGATCAAACCGATCAAACCACCGGTTCTGCTGGCCCGGTTACGCGCCTTGCAACGCCGCCAGACGCCGGACAGCGGCGTGTGCAGCGCTTTGGAATTCGGCCATCTGAGCATCGACCGCAGCTGCCGGGAAGTGCGGCTGGCGGGTGAGGGCATCGAACTCACCACCATGGAGTTCGAACTGCTGTGGTTGCTGGCCAGCGCCGCCGGCAAGACTCTGTCCCGCGACGACATCCTCAACCGCATGCGTGGCATCGCTTTCGATGGTCTCAACCGCAGCGTTGACGTCTACATCAGCAAACTACGGGGCAAGCTCAAGGACAACCCGCGCGAACCGGTGTGCATCAAGACCGTCTGGGGCAAGGGTTACCTGTTCAATCCGTTTGCGTGGGAGCTGTAAATGCTGCGGTTATTTTTAGGGTTGTTTCTGGTGATGACGGTGGGCCTGGTTCTGGGGCTGCAAACCGTCGAGCGCACGTTCGATGCGCTGCTCGACGGTCAGATGCAGAGCTACAACCGAGAGGCGGTGCGTGGCCAGGCCTGGTCGCTGGCCGAGCAGTTGCACGGTCTGGACGGTTCGGCCCGGGAGCGACAACTGGAAGCGGTGCGCCCCCACTACGGCTTGGGCCTGACCCTGGTCGAGACCGATCAATTGTCGCTGACCGAGCAGGAGAAAGCCGAGTTGGCCCAGGGCCTGCTGGTGATTCGCGACAAATACACGCAGTTCATCTCGCGCATTGACGACGGTTCGCAACTGCTCAGCATCAAGCTGCCGGCCGAACCGAGCCTGATGCCGTTCTACATTGCCGCGGCCTATCTGATGATCGCGGTGATGATCGGTTTCGTGTTGCTTTTCTGGGTACGGCCGCATTGGCGCGATCTGGAAAAGCTGCGTCTGGCGGCCGAGCGTTTTGGCGATAACGATCTGTCGTCGCGGATCCAGCTGTCCAAACGCTCGAACATCCGCGACCTGTCCGAACACTTCAATCTGATGGCGGCGCGCATCGAAGGCCTGATTGCCAATCAGCGCGAGCTGACCAACGCCGTGTCCCACGAGCTGCGCACGCCGATTGCCCGGCTGTCGTTCGAGCTCGACCAGCTCAAGCAGCAACCCGATCCGGCCCAGAACCGTGAACTGATTGCCGACATGTACGCCGACCTCGGCGAGCTGGAAGAGATGGTGTCCGAACTGCTCACCTATGCCAGCCTCGAGCGCGGCGCCACGGTGATCACTCGGGAAAACATTCAGGCCAGCAGTTGGCTCGACAGCGTGGTCGGCAGCGTCGCGCTAGAAGCCGAAGCCGCCGGTGTGCAATTGCTGATTGTCGAGTGTCAGGTCGAGGAGGTCCGTATCGAGCCGCGTTTCATGGCCCGGGCGGTGATCAACCTGCTGCGCAATGCCATCCGTTATGCCGATGAGCGGGTGGAAGTGTCGTTGGTGCGCACCGGTGATCACTACGAAGTGCGGGTCAACGACGACGGACCCGGCGTGCCGGTGGACGGGCGGGAGAAAATCTTCGAACCGTTCTCGCGCCTGGACGCCAGCCGCGACCGCCGCACTGGCGGCTTCGGCCTGGGCCTGGCGCTGGTGCGGCGGGTGTCGCAATCCCATGGCGGGCAAGTGGAAGTGGTGGACTCGCCGTGGGGCGGGGCGTCGTTTCGCATGACCTGGGCGCATCAGGATTGATCGTTCCCACGCTCTGCGTCACTAGTGTCCGGTAAAACCTTTTCAAAGCTGAAGGCTGCCTTGGGCAGCCTTCAGCTTTGTTCGCTTTTGCCTTCGGTGTTCCAGGTGTTCGATGCTTAATGGGCGTTCGAACAAGCTGTGGGTTAGCCGAATGGCAAAGTCTGAAATAGACCCGGAGCAACCTGAACGGCGCTGATAAAGATGCAGCAAAAGATAGGTAATCAAGGCGCTGTAGATCTGCAAACGAACGGCATTTTCAGAGAAGCCGAAATACCGTTTGAGCTTGAGGTTTTGCTTGATCCACTTGAAAAACAGCTCGATTTGCCAACGTTGCTTGTACAGATCGGCGATCTCCTCCGCTGAGCGAGAGAAGTCGTTGGTGACCAGAATCAATGGCGTTTCGTGGTCCTCTCGGCGGATCTGAACCCGACGCACAGCCTGATTTTGGTAGTGATTCGGACGTCGAGCGTTCAGGTATTTCTTACCGAACAAGACCGATTCATCCGCCTCAATGAATTCCGGTGCATCCTGTTCCCTCAAGTTTTCTACCGGCTTTAGATTGGCGTTTTTCTTCAGTCGTGTGACGAAGAAAGAACCCATCTGATCAATCTGGTGCCACCAGTTGTAGTCGCAGTAACCCTTGTCGAAAACGTACGTCATACCCGCTTCAAGCGGCATGGTCAGGGCATCGCTCAGATCGTTGACGTTGGCGGCGGTGATGTTTACGTAAGTCGGGGCTGTTTGCTGTGGATCGATGGCCACATGCACCTTCAAGCCTTGGGTTATGCGGGTTTTCGTCGCGGTGGTCCATTCGTCAAAACCGGGTCCGCGCAGGCTGATCGAGGTCGAATCGATCAGGGTGATCATGGCTTCGAGCGACTTGCGCTGCTTGCGGCCAATGCCCTGAAGCAGGTGCTCGCAGGCCAGCCGAAACGGCTCTGAGCTGCGCTTGTTCAACGCATCACAAAGGGTTGAACGCACCATGTTCTTGGCGTTGAGGTGGTGACGATGGGGTTGCAGCGACTGTGAAGCTGTCGCCAACGTGCGCAAGCTTTTGGCTTGTGTCAGCTGGCCAAAAATCAACGTGACGAGCAGATCCCAGGACGTGAATTGTTTGGCGTAACGATCAGCGCCACAGCGTTTGACGGCGGCTTTGAAGAGCTGATGAGGAAGGGCCTGGAGCATTTGCGCAAATCGAGTGCTGCTGAACATGGGCGAAAATCGAGTCTGAAAACCTGATTATTGCTTACGAAGCAGGCACAGCAAGGGGGAGCAAGCTCCCCCTTGGGTTTTTACCGGACACTAGTGACGCTCTGCGTGGGAATGCAGCCCGGGCCGCTCCGCGTCCCTTCCAGAGCCGAACACAGAGCGTCCGTTGAGGCATTCCCACGCAGAGCGTGGGAACGATCTTTAGAACGAGTAAATCACTTGGCTAGCCAGTGAAGCCTGCATCCGCCGCTCGACTATCGGGCTGTCCGCCGCATCATTCTCCAGATATTGCACCGCCAGCACCGTGCTGACACTCCACGCATCATTGATCGGCAACGACCAGGTCAAATCCGCCCCGCGACTCACCAGCCCGCCATGCGTGTCATAAACCCTGAACCGACTGCGCGACGCTTGGACATCGCTGACGCCGTACCAGGTGCGCACGTAATTACTGTCACCAAACTGGCTATTGAGGCTGCCCACGACCTTGCCATGGTCACCCTCATAAAACGGCGCGCTGATGCTCAGTTTCAAGCGGTTCCACGCCGAGCCGGTGTCGTGATCGTCATCGTCTTTTTCCAGCGCATGCTCAAAGCTCGCACCGAGGATAATCGGCCCCATGTGGTAAGTCCCGTCGAGCCCCAGCGCCGGGCGCGACTTGATCGAGCCCATGCCGTTCAGCTCATCCGAACCTTTGAACCCGGTCTTGCGATCCTTGCGCACATCACTGGCGCCGATGTACACGCTGAGGCCGAAGTCGTCCTCGTCAAACGCCCAGCCCAGCCCCTTTTCAGTGTCCAGAAAGAATCCGTAAGGGCTGACGATTTCACCGCCCAATAGCGGCGCCACCACGCGTTCATCACTGCCGCTGTAACGGGGCACGCTGGCTGCGCCGGCCCGCAAGGTGTAGCGCCAGTCTTCAGCACGCAAAGAGTCAGTGGGAATGAGCAGGCAAAGCGAAGTCAACGACAGAGATAGCGAGCGAAACATGGGAGCACCCGAGGGAGTTAGGATGCGCCCATGCTAGGCGGCTGCCGGCCAGCAATCTTTGACAGCTTTGTCGGGAAACTGTCAAAGACTGTGAACCGGCTTAGCGGCTCAAACCCAGGCGCTCATGCCACTCGGCGATGGATTCTTCGGGATAGACGTCGAACTGCTGATCCCCAGGATGCACCTCGACTTCCACCCACGGCGCCTTGGAACCGAGCATCAAATGCGTGTGTTCCGGCGGTTCCGGCAGCGGGGTGTCGATGGCAGAGGCAAACGGGTGAATCAGCTCCGGCCATTCGGGGCTGAACAGCCACAAACCTGAACCACAGAGCGAGCAGAAATGCCGCTCGGCGGTGCTGCTGTGAGCGCGTTTATCGCCTTCGTCCTTGAGTCGTGCGTGATAAATCGCGATGTGCTTGCGACCGCGCACCTTCAGGCTGCCGGCATCGCCACCCAGGTTGATCGCATAACCGCCACCGCCCTGGGTCTTGCGGCAGATCGAGCAGTAGCAACGCTGATACGGGTAGGGGTGGGCGCTGGTCAAACTGAACGACACTGCGCCGCAATGGCAGGAACCTTCGAGCTGCATGGGAACCTCCGACAGGTCTGGAACTTACCCAAGACAGCCTAGACCTTCAGCGCCCCTCGACCGGTACGAGAATCGCATCGCCGGTCGCCACCAGCTTCAGTTGATCTCCGGTTTGCGCGAACAACTCGGCGCGGGCGAACACCTGCTTCTGCCAGCCTTCACCACCTGACCCCTAGCGATGAACACTTCGCCGATGGCGGGCGCCAGGCAGTTCACTGAAAAATGCGATGCCAGCACGTTGCCGGCGACCGTTCCGGCTGCGAATCCACAGGCTGTGTCGAGCAGCGCGCCGATCAGTCCGGCGTGCAGGAAGCCTGCGTACTGCGCCATATCACTTTCGCGAAACGCCATGGTGAGCTCGGCTTCGCCGCTTTCTGCGCGAGTAACTTCGAAACCGGCCCAGCGGTTAAAGGCTGAGGTTGAATTGATCTGTTTGAGTGCGTTGAGCATGGCGAATCCCTCCGATTGAGGGGTCAACATGCGCCGGGTTTGGGGGGATGTCATTGCCCATAAGTGAGTGTGATGGTGTCGGATATGCGGTGGCTGTGCAGGCCCCTTCGCGAGCAGGCTCGCTCCCACAGGGGATCATTGTTGTACACAAAACTTGAGTTCACTGAAGATCAATGTGGGAGCGAGCCGGCTCCGGGCGGCGTTCCGACGATGAGCGATAACGCGGTCCCACTGGACGCCCACCCATGGCCGGGGCAGCATGGACGCCTCTAAATCTGGGCCTTGATCATGCGACGACTGCCTTCTTTAGCAGCACTCAGAACCTTCGAATGCGCCGCCCGTCACGCCCATTTCGGCCGGGCGGCGGCGGAGTTGTGCGTCACCGACAGCGCGGTCAGCCATCAGATTCGCCAGCTCGAAGAGCAATTGGGCGTGACATTGTTCATCCGTGAAGGCCGGCAGATTCGCCCGACGATGGCCGCCGGGCGGCTGATGCAAAGCTTGCAGCAGGCCTTCGAACTGATCGGCGATGCCTGCGATGAGCTGCGTGACCCGTCATCGCTGGCGGTGTTGCGCCTGGCGGTGACTGCCGAGCTGGCGCAAAAGTGGTTGATGAGTCGCCTGACGGATTTCTACGCGCGCTATCCGCACATCACCTTGCACCTCTACGAGCAACCGATCGACGCCACGGCGCCGGGCGAAGACATCGACCTGGCGATCACTTACGGCACCGGCCCGGTGGACAGCAGCGCGTACTTTGTCCGGCCCTTGCCGGCGTTGCAGTTCTTCCCGGTGTGCAGTCCCGGTCTGTTCAACCAGGGCACCTTGAAAACTCCGAAGGATCTGGCGCGTCACTGCCTGTTGCACGACGATCAGGACGGGAAGACCTGGACCGCCTGGCTCACCAGCCATGCCGGCGATCAGCGTCCGGAACGGCAGCTGTATTTCGCCCACGCCGGTTTGGCGCTGGAAGCGGCGGCTCAAGGCCAGGGTGTGGCCATGGGCGATAACTTGACCGCGCAGGAGGATTTGCTCAGCGGTCGTCTGGTCCGGCCGTTCACTTCAAGCATGACTGCACTCGGCCAATATGCGCTGGTGTGTGAGCGGGTGCGGCTGGAACGCCCGGCAGTGGCGCAGATGCTGGAATGGTTCAACGATCAGCTGATCGATTGATGAGTTGAATTCAAGTGTTCCGAAATATTCATCGTTGGCGAGGAGGGCGCCGGCGACCGTAGCCTGTGGTCATTCCAATCCCCGCTGATGAGGTTTGACCATGGCACGTTTGCTCGACTCCACCCCCAAACTCGATGGTTTCCGTCTGCCCGGCGAATTCGAAACCAAGTCCGGTTGCTGGCTAGGCTGGCCGGAGCGCACCGACGTCTGGCGCAATGGCGCCAAGCCTGCGCAGAAAGTCTGGGTGCAGATCGTCACCGCCATCTCCCGCAGCGAACCGGTCACCGTGTGCGCCTCCGCCGCACAGTTCGCCACCGCTCGCCGCCAATTGCCGCCGCAAGTGCGGGTGGTGGAAATGACCTGCAACGACACCTGGTTCCGTGACAGCGGCCCGTGCTTTGTGGTCAACGACGACAGCGGTGAGGTACGCGGCGTGGACTTTGAGTTCAACGCATACGGCGGTCTCGACGGCGGCTTGTACTACCCGTGGGACAAGGACGATCAGATCGCCAGAAAAATCCTCGAAATCGAACGGTTCGACCGCTACCGCGCGCCGCTGATTGCCGAACTGGGCGGTATCCAGAGCGACGGCCAGGGCAGCATTCTCACCACCGAGCAATGCCTGCTCAACCGCAATCGCAACCAGCATTTGGGCAAAGACGAAGTCACCCGCCGACTGACCGATTACCTCGGCGCCGAGCAAATCATCTGGCTGCCACGTGGCTGCAAATTCGACGAAACCGACGGCCATGTCGATGATCTCGCGTGCTTCGTGCGCCCCGGTGAAGTGGTGCTGCAATGGACCGACAATCGCGATGACCCGCAATGGGAGATCTACCAAGAGGCCTACGACATTCTGCGCAGCACCCGCGACAGCCGTGGCCGCGAGCTGAAAGTGCATAAGCTGCCGCAACCGGACGTGCTGGAATGGACCGCCGAGGAAGCCGAAGGCCTGGATCAGCAAGACGGCACGCACACCCGTCAGGCCGGGACCAAAATCTGCGCGTCGTATATCAACTACTACGCCGGCAACACCTCGATCGTGGTGCCTTTGTTTGGTGATCGCAACGATCAGGCCGCACAGGCGACCCTCGCCGAACTGTTCCCGCAACACAAAATCGTCGGTATCGAAAACTCGAGGGAAATCCTCCTCGGCGGCGGTAACGTCGCGTGCATCACCATGCCGCAGTATGCAGGCAGTGCCTGCAACAAAAAGGGAGTTTGAAAATGGGCCTGCACAAACTGACTCAAGCGTTATTGCTGGTGCTTGCACCCCTGTGTGTGCAGGCCGCCGACACCACCAGGCCGGTGGTCAATCTGTACATCTGGGGCGAGTACCTGGCTCCGGACACCTTGACCAATTTCGAGAAGAAAACCGGCATCCACGTGGTGGCTGACCACTTCGACTCCCTGGAAACCGTCGAGACCAAACTGCTCACCGGCCGCAGCGGCTATGACTTGGTGCTGACCGCCGGCCAGCATTTGTCCAGGGCGATCCAGAGCGGTGCGATTCAAACCCTGAACCCGCAACAGCTGCCGCATTTTGCTGGTGTGGGTGACGAGTTCCGCCAGCACATGGCGGTGTTCGATCCGGGCAATCGGTACGCCGGGATCTACGCCTGGGGCACCACCGGCGTCGGCTATCAGGAGGAGGCAATCAAGAAGCGCCTGCCCGACGCACCACGGGACAGTTGGGCGATGCTGTTCGACCCGGCGGTGGTGTCGAAATTTGCCGATTGCGGGGTCAGTTTACTCAATGATCCCAACGAAGTGTTCGCCGCGGTCATGAAGTACATGGGGCTGGACATCAACCGCCAGAACCTCGATGACCTGAAACGGGCTGAGCAGCAACTGGCGAAGATCCGGCCCTACATCCGCTACTTCGACAATGACCTGAACATCAGCGACCTCGCCAACGGCAACACCTGCGTCGCGATGTCGTGGAACGGCAACGTGGCAATCGCCGCCGGACAGGCCGAGGCTGCGAACAAGCCATTCAAGCTGAGTTATCGGATACCGAAAGAGGGCACGTTGATCTGGTTCGACGCGATGGTCATTCCCAAGGATGCGCCTCATCCTCAGGCGGGACTGGCGTTGATGGATTATCTGATGACGCCGGAGGTGATCGCGCCGATCACTGACACCATCCACTACGCCAATGCGATTACGGCGGCGGACGGCTTGATTGATCCGGCGATTCGCAATGATCCGGGGACGTATCCGTCGGCTGAAGTGAGGGCATCGTTGTATAGCAAGAATGACAATGACAAGGCATTTAACCGGGCATTGATTAGGGCGTTCAGTCGGTTGAAGTCGGGGTTGTGACTGGAGCAGGCGGTTTTGGAACCCGCCACAAATACCACGCCGCCACCGTCCGAAACGGACTCCACCGCTGCCCGATCTCAATCATCTGCTTGCGATTGGGCTGCACCTCCAGCCCCTTCATCCGCCGATACCCCTCACGCACGCCAAAGTCATCGGCGGGCAAGATATCCGGCCGTTCCAGGCTGTAAATCAGCAACATCTCAACCGTCCAGCGCCCAACACCGCGCAGGGTGATCAGGCGCTCGATCAGGGCTTCATCCTCCATGGCCAGTGCCGTGGCGTAATCCGGCACCACACCGTCCAACGCCGCTTGGGCAATGCCCTGAATGGTCGCGATCTTGCCAGCGGAAAACCCGCAACCGCGCAGTTGATCAAAGCCTGTCGCCAGAATCTGTTCAGGCCTCGGGAACGCGCCCGATCCAAACAATGCCAACAGCCGACCGACAATCGCATCCCCGGCCTTCGCATGCAGTTGCTGGTAGGCAATCGCCCGCACCAGCGACTCATAAGGATCGTGAGCCGCATGGGGCTGATGCAGGCAAGGGCCAACGGCGGCGATGTGGCGGCGCCAGTCCTCATCGATGGACGATAGAAACTCGGTGGCGGGCAGATAGGCGTCGGGCATGGGGTCACGCTTTCCCGGACGGCGCCAACAGGGCGTTCACTTCGCCATAGGTGAAGGCCTTCAGATCACGGCTGTCGAGTGTTCCTGTTTCCAGAAAGCTCTTGGCCAGTGCGCTCATGGCGCCATACAGAAACTCGGCGATGCGTGAACCCGCGCTCAAACGGCGTACGCCGAGGGCTTTCAACTCTTCAGGCGATGGCAAGCCGGGGAGCCCGAGGACGTTCAACGGCAACGGAGTGCCCTGGCACAGCGCAGCGATCTCGTACTCGGCGGTGACCCCGGCAGCAAACAAACCATCGGCACCGGCCGCCTGATACAACGCGGCGCGTCTGAGCGTCTCTGCCACGCGATCTTCGGCGGGCACCAGGCTCTTGAGGTACACATCGCTGCGGGCGTTGATGAACAGCTGCACATTTCGGCGACTGGCAACCTGCCGGGCGATTTCGATCTTGCGCACCAGCAGTTCGGGCGGGGACGCACCGTCCTCGATGTTGATCCCGACGGCCCCGGCGGCAATCACCGCATCGATGAGCTCGGCCACCTGCGTCAGGTCATCGGAATAACCGGCCTCGATGTCCACGGTCAACGGCACCGAAATCACCCGGGCGATGGACTCGACCGTTGATATCAAACGCTCAAGGGGCAGGGCGTTGCCATCCGGATAACCGTGAGCCCAAGCGACTGCCGCGCTGCTGGTGGCGACGGCTTTACAGCCCAGCTGTTCCACGATGCGCGCCCCGGCGGCATCGGCGACGTTGGTGAGGATCAGCAAGCCGTCGTGGTGCAACTGGTGAAATAGGTTGTCCATCGAATGTCCTTCCTTATGACTGATTGAGAGAGCCGGAAAGTAATCAGAATGCGAGTTGTTGCGTGATCTGCACCGCGGCTTTTTCCAGCCTGAGCAAGAACGCCTTGCGCGGTTGTCCTCCACCATAGCCGGTCAGCGAGCCGTCTGCGCCGATCACCCGGTGACAGGGCACGACAATCGAAAGACGGTTATGCCCGTTGGCCAGGCCCACGGCGCGACTGGCGCCGGGTTTGCCCAACAACGCCGCAATAGCGCCGTAGGTGCTGGTCTGGCCGTACGGGATCTTCGCCAGTTCGGCCCAGACCTGTCGGGCGAAATCGCTGCCAGGCAAGTGTAGTGGAACGTTGAAGTCAGTGAGTTTTCCGGCGAAATACTGCGTCAGCTCGGCTTCAATCTGCTGCAAATGCGCGTTATGTCCTGGCGCGACGGCATACCCGTATCGATTCTGCAATTCTTCGACTTCCTTGGTCAGCGCTGGCCGATCAAGAAACTCCAGCAGCACCAGCCCGCGTCGTTCGGCCATGGCAATCATCGGCCCCAGCGGTGTGGTCAGGCGAGTGAACAGCAGCGGCTCGCTGTTGGCGGCGCGGCCCGGCGTGATGTTGAAGGACTTTTGAAACGCATCGCGAAACCCGCTCAGGGACTCGTAGCCCGAGTCGAATGCGGCGTTGTCGATGGAGTCGCCCTGTTTGATCCCGCCCAACGCCATGCCGAGGCGTCGGGTGCGCAGCCAGGCGTGAAAGGTCATGCCGAAATGCTGCTTGAACCAGCGGCGCAGTTTTAGCGGTTCGATGCCTTCGGCCAACAGCTGGGCATCGGTCCAGCGCTGGTCGGGATCGGCGTCTACCGATTTGAGCAGCCGCTGCACCCAGTCCGGTGCAATGGCCGCCGCGTCCAGTGGTTTGCAGCGCAGGCAAGCGCGGTAGCCCGCGGACATGCACTCATCGGCATGGGCGAAGAACTCGACGTTCTCCGGCTTCGGTTTGCGCGCCGTGCAACTGGGGCGACAGAAGATGCCGGTGGTTTTGACCGCGGTAAAGAACACCCCCTCGTAGGCGGTGTCTCGTTCGAGCATGGCGCGAACCATCTCTGCGTGGGGCGGAAGCACAGCGTTTTGTAGGTTCATGAAGTGAGCATAAGACGCGTCGCCCAACGCCTCCACCGGAAAATCGACAGAGAATTCCAGTCATTCGTCATGAGGAACTGCCTAATGCCTATGTCGGTGATGGATGTCCGGAAAATGTGGATGACTGTGGCGCAGCGGTGTGTGTTCATGTTCGTGACTGTGGGGTTCGGTCCCGTCCCACTGGAACGAATGTTCATGTTGATGATGCTCGTCATGCACGTGGCGATGAGCATGCTTGAGCGCCTCATGTTGATGCTCATGGGCATGACGTTCCTTGAGGTGAATCCATACCCCAAGGCCCATCAACAGCGAAGCGGCCCAGAACGTCAGCGTGACGGGTTCATTCAGCAGCAAGATGGCAATCGCCGCGCCGAGGAAAGGTGCCGTGGAAAAGTAGGCGCCGGTACGCGCAGTGCCCAGGCCTCGAAGCGCCAGAACGAACAACACCAGGCTGATGCCATACCCCAGGAAACCGACGATCAACGTAGGCCCCAGCACCGTCATGTGCGGCAGTGTTGCGCCGAGCAACAGCGCCAGAGAACAGTTCACCGCCCCGGCGACCAACCCCTTGATGCCGGCAATAAACAGCGCATCCGAGGCCGACACCTTGCGCGTCAGGTTGTTATCGATCGCCCAGCAGACACAGGCCAGCGCTACCGCCAACGGTCCGATCCAGCCCTGTGACTGCGCCAGGTTCTGGGGCCAGGCCAGCAGCAAGCCACCGGCGACGATTGCCAGCATTCCGGCGACGATGCGCCGGTCAGCGTTCTCCTTGAATACCACCCAGGCCAGCACGGCGGTCAATACCGATTCGAGATTGAGCATCAACGAGGCCGTGGCGCCAGAGGTCAGGGTCAAACCGAACATCAGCGCCACAGGCCCGAGCACGCCGCCAAAAGCGATGGCACCGATCAGCCATGGCCACTCCGACGATTTCAGGCCGCTAGGCTGCCAGCCTCGGTCGCGCAACAGTCTGACGAGCGTCAGGCCCAGACCACTGCCGAGGTACAACAACCCGGCCAAAAGGATCGGCGAAAGGTTCAAGCCCAGCAACTTGGCCAATGGCGTACTCGCGCCAAAAAGAGCGGCAGCGCCAAGGGCGTAGACAACGTTCAGGTTCATTCAAGGCTCGTTGGGAATTGAGACGGGATGACACGCAGTTTGAACCTGCGTTGCATCCCGTCAATCCATAACTTCAGGCCCGGCGCGCCATCAGCAACACCGAAGCCGCTGCCGATAACAATCCTGCGCAGCAACGATTGAATATCCGCTTGCCCCGGGGTTCGGCGAACCAGCGGCGCATGTGCAGGCCCATGTAGGCGTAGGCACCGATGGCGATCCACTCCAGCACCAGGAACAACGCGCCCAACACGGCGAATGTCGGCCCGCGCCCCGGGCGCGGCCGCGCTTATACATTCGGCCTTGTGCTGGTTTTTTCGCTCTGTGGGCGCAAATGATTGAGTACTAGACTATTCGTCTTGCTGACTCGAATTCGAATAATCGAACCAGACGAACTGTTTTCCATCGCTTTCCAGGCATTCCTGAGCGCAAATATTGCCCTGTGCTAGACACGCTTGAATCGATTTTTCATCACCGGCGGGGACAACGACACGCACCGTTCGGAGGCCACTTTCAAGTCCATGGGATATCAATCGGTCGGCAATACGTGAAAGAAGGTCGGGGTCTGTCTGGCTCTCGGATAAGTTGGCGCAGGCGTGTCCTACGTCAGCAACCTGGAGGGCGTCCATTTCGAGTACCAAGCTTGCGATTCCGACCCGGTCCGGGCCGTCCGTGAACACGTCGTAGAAGTAAACGGGAGCCCCGGTTGGTTTGAAAATTTTAACCGATTGAGGATGAAGCTCGAAGCCTAACCCATTGAGTACTTGTGGCTCTGAGTAAACATCATCTGCAGACAACTCGCGAAGGTCGTTACCTTTTACAACGGTCATAAAAATCCCTCTCTGTCCTGTGTTCAATTTTTTGCCGGGGGAGTTGGTCTGCCTAGATTAGATGAGATTTACGAGTTCGCCGGCCGGCTGCTCTTGGTCGTCGATACCAGCCTGTCTGCGGAATTTAGTTGTGTTGCATCGACCGGTTGAATCCACAACCCATAGCAGACGGTCGCGGACTTAAGAAACCTTGGGCGAAGTTGACGCGATTTAAAGCTTAGCTATTACTCATTACTAGCGCGGTTATTGGCCATTCTTTGATCGGCTGTAACAATCTGATGCCCCGGCCAGCGGCGGCTCACCAGGGCCGTCCGCTGGATACGGTTGTTAGCGGCTCATGTAACTTTGACGATCTGCGGTGGATTCCACGTCCCTTTGCCAGGAGGCAGGATGGAAGGTGTTTCCGTCTTCGGCCAATACAGGCGCATCACCATGTAGATCAGATCATTCGGTGCAGGCAGCCAGTTGCTTTCCTTGTCTGCACCGGGTGAATCCTTCTGGATGTACAGCGTCAGCGAGCCGTCGGGGTTCTTCTTCATGTCGGGTAGCATCGGCGCGTTGATGAGGTAGCGATTGATCGGATTCTTGATCAGCAGTTGCGACTTGCCGTCGTACATCGTCACCGACCAGAAGGCATTGACTGGCGGGAGTTGCCCGGCAGGAAAGGTGATCGTGTAGTTGTGCTTGCTGCCGTCGAGTCGCTCGCCATTGGGTAAGGTACTGGTTATCGGATACGTGGCCTCATCGGCATCGTTGGCGTAGATGCCCGCTTGCGCGACGGCAGCGCGCTTCAGCCAGTCGCCGTTATAAAAGGCACTGTTGCCGCCGGCACCGGCAATGTTCCAGCCGTTGATCTTCGTGCCGAGATTCTTGATCCCATCCTCGACCTTTGCATGCCCGGCCTGCATGCCCTGAACGATGGCGGCCTTCTGCTCGGCCGATAGGGCCTGGAAGTTAAAATCCTTCCCTACGCCGATTTGGGCAAGTTTCTCGCGGATCGCCACTTCAACCGGTGCGACGGGATCGAACTGCAAGGCAAAGTCCAGGTACTTGAAGAAGTCGGTCTTCACCAGGTCTTTGTCGATCTTCGGGAAATCAATCGGCGGCGCGGCAGGTGGTGCGGGTTGCTTGAGATAGGCGGAAAGCGGTTGTGCCTTGTAGCCGGATTGGATCTTTTCGACGTTCGATATATCAGTTGGGTTGAACAGCTGGGTTCGATAAATCGCGAAGGGCAGTTGCGTGCGGGAATGAAACACCTTCTTGATGCCCGGAGGAGTCGCGCCTTTCCATTCGGGGCCGACCACCATGTAATCGCCGGCTTCATTGCCGGTGGTACGGTTGCCGATGTAACCGAAGTTGTAAGTATTGCCGTCGATGAGCTGCACCGAGTAGTAGCGCGGTTTCTCTACCACTGGCACCGAGAGCACGACTGGCTCGCTACGCACGTCCATGAACATAAGGGAATAGGGCGTGTCGCTGTTCGGCGAGATGATGGCCGTGTCCTGGTAGGTAGCGACGTGATGCAGGCTATGGATCTGGTTGAACGGCGCCTTGAACTGGCTGGAGTTCTTGTCCACCGCGTAGTCGTACATGATCGCGTAGTTCATCACGATGGGCAGACCGTAGATGTAGCCTTCCTCGGCGATGGCTTTCGTTTCGGCGGGCGTGATGTCTGCTGCTTGGGCGAGCGTAAATCCAAAGGACGCGAGCAATACCATCGCACAGCCAAATGTTCTCGGTAGTGTGGTTATCATGAACCTGAAACTCCATTTTTCGAATTAGATGAGTAAGTCGGTCAACTAACTACTAATCAGGCGATATTCAATGTCGTGTTTGCTCACGACTTGATATCTCATAACGCTCCTTGTCTTGCTGTAAGTCTTTGTTTTTGCCTAAATTGGTCGGCGCGAGCGCGAGACTGATCGAGGAGAAACACGACGGATGGCAAGCTCAGACTGCTCGGTCAGTATAAGCAGCAAATCAAACAACGCTGCTTACATGACATCAACTTGTCCTCTGACTTCTGGCCGGTAGCGAATTTTCGTGCCAGCCAGCATGGCTAGACATTGATGTGTGTCACACCGCCGCCCCCTTCGGACGCCCAGGGCTCCCCAGCGAAACCTTTCGGAGCCCCGTAAAGAGTTGGAAGGGTATGACGGTATGGTTCGTATAGAGTGCAAAGGGCCAATAACCTTTTCTAGGCGCTTCAGACTGGCTGCTTTTGGCTGTGGCGGTCATTCAAAATACTTTATATAGGCAATCGTTAGGATTACCGGCCGCCACCAGGAACTCTTGCCGCGCCAACGCCAGCGTCCCCACCGGCGCGCCCGCCACCACGTTTTCCGCCCCGGGATCCGCGCGCCACAATTGCCAGGCGAGGTAGAGCAGATACGCCGCCCCCAGAATCTTGATCCCGTAGAACAACAACTCTGACGTTTGCAGCACCACCGCCAGCCCCGCTGACGCGAGGGCGATCATGCCGGCGAACGCGAGCAGCCGACCGATCCCGGCGACACAGGCGATGCGATAGCCGTAGCGGGTCGAGTTGCTGACCGACAGCAGGTTGTTCGGCCCGGGTGCCATGTTCAGGGCGAAGCAGGCCGGCAGAAACAGGGTGAGGGTGGCGAGGTCCATGGCGGGGCTCCAAAAGCAGGAACGGTATTTTTATCACAGGCGCGGGGTGGCTTGACCCATACAGTGGTGGACGTCGGTCGCGGTACAGCTGAGGGGTGTTTTGTTCAATACAGCCATCAACTCGCTCTTTACCTTGAGGCCTCGTTCAACTGAATAGAAGAAGGTCTGTGATGAGTCTGATGATGTCCATGGCGGCGTTTGCACTGGTCGCTTCGATCACACCGGGGCCGGTGAATATCGTTGCATTGGGTTCCGGCGCCCGGTACGGCTTTCGGGCGACGTTGCGCCATGTCTTGGGTGCAACGCTGGGGTTTGTGTTGCTGCTGGTATTGATGGGCTTGGGTCTGCATGAACTGTTGGTGGTCTGGCCGTTTTTGACGCGTGGTGTGCAGTTGGCCGGGGTCGCGTTTCTGCTGTTCATGGCCTGGAAACTGGCAGCGGATAATGGCCGGCTCGGGGCGGGCAAAGAGGACAAGGCGCCCTCGATGTTCTATGGCGCATTGATGCAGTGGCTCAATCCCAAGGCCTGGCTGGCCTGTGTCGCGGGGATGGGGGCGTTTGTCGCCGACGGCGATGCGCGACTGGTCTGGCAGTTCGCGGCGATCTATCTGGTGGTGTGTTATTTGTCGGTGGCCTGCTGGGCCTATGCCGGGACATTTCTGCGCGGGTATTTGAGCAACGCCAGGGGCATGCGGTTGTTCAACCGGAGCATGGCATTGCTGTTGGTGGTGTGTGCGGGATATCTGATCCGGTCCTAGATTCCCTGCATCAGGCCAGACCGCTCAGCGCGTTTTCTACCAGGACCGGCAGGGCGTTGAATCGATTGGCTCGTAGTTCCGTAATTGCATAGATCGCACGTGCGGTACGGCCATTTCCGTCGACAAAGCTGTGGTAACCCAGGAATGAGCCGAGCAACTGTTTGCCGAAGTATTCTTGGGCCGGGTCCAGGGTCGCCAAGTGTTTCTCCAGCATCGCCGCGCCCGAAACGTTGGAAGGGTAGCGGGCCTGAGCGGTAGGGCTGCGCAAGGCGTCTGTCGCCTCGGGCACCAGGCGTCGATGCAGTTCTTTGTACACCGCAGGGTCGGTCAGGGACTTGCCGTTTTCGCTGTATTCGTGGAGCAGCGACGTGATGGTGTCTGCCTCGTTACGAGAATTAGACGCTTTGAGAATCCAGGCAGCGGCTCGATCAGCGTTGTCGGTCAACCGGTTCGGGTTAAAGGACACATCATCGAGAATGCCGCTGTAAGGTGCTTTGCCAAGGTCCGAAGCGAGCAATGTTTTTTGATGTTGATTCATGGCCGTCAGGTTTTTGTACTCCACCTCCAGAAGGTCATTGAACAGCTCCGGCAGTGTCGTGTGATCCTTGAACTGTTGCAGGTTATCCAGGGAAAACTTTTGCGCTTGCTGGCGAATCAGCGAGTCGACTGCGTCAGGACCCAGAATATTCGTCAGCGATGGCGTGGTGTCAGACGTGCACGCGATATCGGCCAACGCATTTTCCAACAGGTGCTGAAGTTCTTGTTCAGGCACTTGCTTGAGCAGCTTCGCGTCATTGGCGTGCAGGTTTTTCAGTACCTCCCCGGCCGTTTCGATACCGTCGCTTTTAAACAACGCCCGTGCGTGAGCCACGGTGTCCAGGTCCCTGCGCAGCTGCGATGCCACACCGGTGTGGTTGATGGCCTTGATCAGATCATAGGAATTGGCCCCGGTCAGATGCCGCAACTGGTTACGGGCGATATGGGCACCGGAGGCGGCGTAATGGCCAACTTTTAATGCGCCTTTGCCAATCAGCTTCGCACCGCCCTTGACCAGTTGCGGGATGGCGTCCAAGGGGTTGAATAGTCCGACCACGGCACCGGCACCGATCCGCGATGCAAAAAGCAGTTTCGTTACCACGGTCGTGGCTTTGCTGCTGATGGCTGCAACTTTTCCGGGCACGATGGCAAAAGCAAATACAAGCGCCGCTGCATCCATGACGCACCCCAGCAGAGCGTTTCGCTGCCGCTCGGGAACGCCCGAAGACATCTCTTCGACGCACTCCTTGAACGGAATGATCATATTGAGAACGGTATTGAAAATGGCATCGAACTTCTCGATTGCCCGTTCCCGTTCGGTGGGGTCGAGACCAATCTGCTTCAACTCTTCGACGGTGAAATAAGGGTTTTTTTCAGCAACACGACGGCTGAGTTCTTCTTTGCGCGTCGAGCGGAAGAACGGGTTTGCAGAGGTGGGGGCTGGAGTGTCCAGTGATGCCTGGAACTCTCCGATCTTTCGGATGAATATCCTTGATCGGGCATTACTGCGTGGTGCCTGGTTTTGTAAGTAAGCCTGTACGTCAAGATCGACGTTATCGAACTTTTCACGGTCGACAAATTTTACCTCGTGGCCATTTCCCTCCTGCGTCACGAGTGGACGGAACACGGACTCAAGTTTCGGGTTGAATCGGCATTCCAGTCGTAACGGAAACAGCTCATAGCAACGAACCTGCGAATCCATATGCGCACAGAGGATCACACCATAACGGCCGGTTTCTCCTGGGGCGGCAGTCAAGGGGCGGACTACACCCCCCGGTGACGGTAAAGTTGGAAAGCGGGTCGTTGTGTATTTCTCAATGCAATAAATACCTACAGCGCCGTATTCAATGAAGGCGGCTTCATTGAGGGGCAATTGCGAAAGAGTCACTTCAATGTTGCTGGCCAGCGCTTCTGTTATAGCGCTGTGGTGCCTGTTGATGGCGTCTTCATACAAGTAGCTGGCGGGATATAACCTGGCCAAGCCGGGGAATGATTGGTAGATACTGGTTCCGTTGACGCGATCCCAATCCTGGCTGTGAAGTTCATCGCCCATATAAAGATCGAGAACCGATACCTTACGCCCGGCGCCGCCACCGCTGCCGCGGTGTTTAACCAACAGTTCGTCAGGGTCGCAGCCTGGTGCCCTGGACTTCAGCTTTTTGAGCGCGAGTGGTTTGCGGTGGGGTATTGCTTTACCGAGAGCTGTGGCGGCGTTCAGTATTTTGTCGAGGTACTTTTCGTATTCCTCAGCGGCCAGGGTTATCGCTTTCTGGCTCAGGTTGCCATCGGCGTCCCGGGCAATAATTTTGTTCATCAATGCCCAGGTGACCACCGGATCCACCGAATGGGTGGCATGCAACGAAGCCAGTTGCCGGGTTGCCTGGGAAGACTTGCTCAGGCCGAGCAGGTGTTGATAGGTCATTTTGCGCGAGACCCCCGGGATAAGTGCTTCGGCAAAATGTACGGCTTGAGTGCCTACCACCCAGGCTGGCGTTCCGAGGCGCATTTCGGACGGCCAGCCAGTAAACAGGTATTGCGGCGCCATACCGCCAAGCACCAGCTGCGCAACGAGCGGTGCGAACATTTGATCAAGCTTGAGACTGTCGACCAGATGCTTTTCCAGACCCCTGAGCACACTGGACGGATGACGCATGAAGTCATCGGCTGAGTAGAGGTCGAAATCGGCAAACATTGTATTGGCGCTGTCGACGGCGGGATCGAGGTCGAGCAGCATGGCGGCGATCAGCAATTGCTCGACAAACTCTTGTGACGGTTTTGGCTTGGTCTCGTCGGTGAACCAGCCCAGGGCATCGATATACGCTTGTCCTTGTTCCGAGACCCAAACAGCAATTTCGATCAGTTTTGGTAAGCGATAATCAAGACTGGTGGGTAGACGATCTGCCGAGGCGCTTTCTAACAGCAGATGAGCGCCAAAAATTGCCACCAGGGTGGTCTCGCCGCCGGTTAAACCCTCGGTCACCTGACGAATAATGGCGCGATTGTTCTCGGTGAGTTTGAAGGGCGAGTCTTCGGGGGCATCCAGAAGTTGCCAATAGTTACCAAACCGAGGGCCCTCGGGTAGGGTCGCGAAGTTGAGCAGATCAATCAGCTCTTTGGCGTCCTGTTCGTTGGAGGGTAATGGCAAACCCTGGAAGTCGAGCCATTGGCCTACCGAAATCCACTCGCTTGAACTGATGAATCCGCCAGCGACTGCGGCCATTTTTGTCAGCAGTTTCAGGTCTTCTTCGAGTGCCGCAATACCGGCCACATGAGCGGTGATGTCCGTGCGCGAGAAGAAGTTGCTAGTCCTGATGAGCAGAGGGTCCGGATGCGCGGTGGAACTCAGGTTTTCCCAAACATGATAGATACGGCCACTTTTATCGACTTGATAAGCTGCGTGGTCGGGTAGGGAGCGTTTGCGCTGCATATTCAGAAAATCCGGATGCCGGATCAGTCTCCTAAGGCAAAAGCTCAGCGGACGGTGAACCAGATCAAAGCTTGAACCTGTCACGCTCTTGGTGGCCAGGAGATCCCAGGACCCTTGAAGGGTCATTTGAACATAATCGTTACGGAAAAAGTCTTCCAGTGCTTTGGTGATCGCCTGCTTTTGACGTTCATTACTGGACATAACTGCACTGTTGTCAAAGTTGTGCATTGCTGAAGTTCCTTCTTCGGGCATTGTTACTGTGGACTTTAATGTTTGTTGGTCAGAGGTCAGTGTGTTCCAGCAGTCGTTGCCTCAAGCCGTATTCGGGTTTGCAGGTTAGAGGTATATATAGAGTTGTGTCATTTGCGCTGTATGTCGGCATGTAATTTTTTATATTGAAGTGCTGCCGTGTAATGCGAGATAACGCTGATGTGCTGCTGTTGTTAGGGGGGGAAGTTAACTAAGAGTGTGTGTTGCTGATTGTATAAGGCTGCGTGGGTCGACAAATTTATTCAAAAACCAACGCAGGTTATTGCTTTTAACCGCGATACTGCCCCGGTGTCGCCGCCAGATGTTGTTTGAACGCTCGCTGAAAATGCGCCTGATCGGCAAACCCGGCTTCGAGTGCCACATCGGCGATCAGCTTGCCGCTGCGCAACTGATCGCGGGCGAACTGGATACGCCGATTGACCAGAAAAGCGTGGGGCGTCATGCCGTAATGCTGCTTGAACGCACGAATCAGGTAGGACGGCGATAGCTGAGCCGCCTCGCAAATGTCTTCGAGCTTGAGCAGGTGCGTGCAGTTGTCGCGGATGTAATCGGCCGCCCGTTCCAGTTTGAAATTGGGCTCGCGCAGCGGTTGATCGATCGGATTGAGCCGCTGCTGTACGTCGGTGAAAAACTCCACGGCCGCGCTTTGCTTGCACAACACGTCTTGCTGCGCATCGACCAATACTTCGTACAAACCCTTCAGGCCGGCAAACAGGTCGCTGTCGTCAGTGTGGGTGATGGAAAACCGGCGAAACGCCAAGTCCTGGCTGAAGCCGAGCTGGTGCTGCAAATCGGTCAGCCAGGGTGTCTCGACGTACAGCATCAGGTACGACCACGGTTGGTCATCGATGGGGTTGCAGGCGTGGACTTCACCGGGATTCATCAGCACCACGGTGCCGGCACCAACCTGAAACTCCGATTGCTCATGGAGGTAGGTACTGCGCCCGGCCGTGATCGCACCGATGGAAAAGTGCTCGTGGGAATGCCGGGTGTAACAGACCTCGCGGCCGTCGGCGATGGAGCGGGCTTCGATGAAGGGCAGGGCGTCGTCGCGCCAGAAGCGCGGGGCTTTGTCAGCGTTTTTGGCAACGGCGGGCTTCATGGTCAGCGTCCTGGCAGGTCAGCGTCGCAGTGTATTAGCTCTCGCCGGCAAAGGCTCGTTGCAGCGCTGCGATGTCGAGTTTTTTCATCTGCAACATCGCCGTCATTGCGCGTTGGGATTTTGCCGTGTCGGGGTCTTTCATCATGTCCATCAGGGCCACCGGTACGATCTGCCAGGACACGCCGAATTTGTCCTTGAGCCAGCCGCATTGCTGGGCCTCAACGGGCCCGCCCGCGGACAGGCGCCCCCAGAAGTGGTCGACTTCTTCCTGAGTGTGGCAATTGACCTGAAATGAAACCGCTTCATTGAACTTGAAAATGGGTCCGCCGTTGAGGCCGGTAAAACTCTGCCCGTCCAGTTCGAAACTGACCGTCATCACCGAGCCTTCGGACCTGCCGTGGATCTCCTGACCGGCCTTGCCGTAGTGGGTGGTGGCGCTGATTTTCGAATGATCGAAGATCGCACAGTAGAACTTCGCGGCCTCCTCGGCCTGATTGTCGAACCACAGGCAGGGCGTGAGTTTTTGAACGCGGTGCATGGTGTAGCTCCTCTACGAATGACTCAGGCTGGACTTTGAACGTAGTCAGCCTCGGGTCGTCTGGCCGTACCGTAGATCGACAAGTTGAAAGAGTTTCCTTTCGATGGAATCAACAATGTCGGCATGACCCGATAGCCGCTAGACTTGCCGACCTGGTTTGCCGCAAGGACGCTCTGCATCATGGTCGCCCCTCGTTTATTGGCTGTTTCCTGTCTGCTGGCTGCCGCTGCTGTAAGCGCCGGGCCGTTGACGTATCACCTCACGGACCCCGCGAAGAAATACGTCATTGACGTGCTGTTTGCACAGCCGCCCACCCAGACTTTCGACGGCGCTCCTGCGCTGATCACGTTGCGCGAAAGGGCTGGCGGTCAGGTGCTGCAACGCATCGAGTCAGCCGAAGCGTTCGCCCTGTTCAAGCCAGGCCGCAAAGCTTCGGAGTTCGACCGCAACCTGGCGTATGCCGATCAAAGTCTGCTGTTGTTCGGCGATTTCAATTTCGACGGGCAACAAGATCTTGCCGTACGCAATGGCAATGATGCGGGCTATGGCGGTCCTTCCTACGACATCTATCTGTTCGATCCCGAGAGCCCGATGCTCGTGTTGAGCCCGTCCTTTTCCGCACTGACCCGTGACGCAAATCTGGGCATGTTCGACATCGACCCCGTCACCAAGCGCCTGCATACCCAGTCCAAAAGCGGTTGCTGCTGGCGCCAGAGCGCGACTTGGCAAATTCAGGACAACCGCCCTGTGAAGGTGGCCGAGAAAACAGAGGTGGTGCAAAAACCGTCGGAAACCAACCCGTTCATGCCTTATGGCTATGTGGATGTTACCGATCGTGAACTGAAATCCGGCCAGTGGACGGAGCGTCGTCGCCTCGAGGGTCCCGTCGGTGAAGCGCCGGTCATGTTGCGCGGCACCCTCGATGACAAGATCCCCGTTGAGCTGTGGTGGCAACGTCAGGGTGATGTCTACGTTGGGGAAGTTCGCTACAGCAAGACCGGCAGCGGTCAACCGATCCGGCTGGTGGGCAATACCTACGAAGAGGGTGGAATCGTTCTGCGTGAACTGGACGACGACGGTCAGATGATCGGCAACTGGTTCGTCGAAGGCACGCCGAACGAACAGGGCAGCCAGACCGGCACGTGGATCAACGGCTCTCGTCAATTAAGCATCAATGTGAGGCCGACCGCGTTCAAAGTCGCCGCGCAAAAGCTTGAGCGGGTTGCTGACAGTCAGCGAGAAGGGCGCTACCTCGTGAGCAATGTCCAGGATCAGCGTGTCGGCGAGTTGACCTTCAAAGTCTTGCCAGGAATCGACAACGGCCCCGAGATGGCGGACATCAACCTGAGCGTCTTTCAGCTCAAGGAGCCGCCCGTCGAAGTGCATCATCAGTATCCGCTGCTCGCCGGCAACCTTGTCATTGCACTGGACCCCGAGGGCGATCCGCTGTTTCGCCTGCAGTTGCTCAATGGCGCCGCAGAAGTGACCGGTTTTGGTGAGTATCAGAAGTACAGCGCGGCTTACGTGAAACAACCTTGATGTAGTCGTAATGACTTTTTTAGGGTCGATATGACGGTTTTTGAATGTAGTCATACTGTGAAGGCGACGGTTCAGCTGCGCCCCAGGCCTCCTTTTTCAGCGATCCACCGGGTGGCCAAATCAATAAAGGCCCGCAGTTTTGGCTGTGTCTGGGTGCGGCTGGGGAAGTACAGGTACAACGCCGAGCTGAGTGGCACGAAGGGTTGCAGCACCCGCTCCAGGCGTCCATCCGCCAACTCGTCGGCAATCTCCAGATCACAGGCATAGGCCAGGCCCGAACCGCTGCGAGCGGCCGCCACCAACAACCGGCGGTCATTGACGATCACGCCGCCCTCGACGCCCACGGTAAAGTCCCGACCCTCGCGGCGAAACTCCCAACGATGCGCGCTGCCGGAAGTCGAGAAGCGAAAGCCGATGCATTGATGTCGGGTCAGGTCTTCCGGGATGGCCGGTTTGCCAGCCTTGGCGAAGTACGCCGGAGAGCCCACCACCGACCATTGCAGGTCAGGTGTCAGGCGCACCGCGATCATGTCTTTTTCAATCGACTCTCCCAGGCGAATCCCGGCATCGAAGCCGCCGGCCATCAGGTCGACCGTGGCGTCGTCCAGGGATATATCGAGGGTCACTTGCGGGTAGGCCTCGCGGAACAGCGGAATCAGCGGCTCCATCAACAGGGTGCCGGACAATCGCGGTACGGTGAGTCGCAACGTGCCCATGGGCTGATCACGGAAACCGCTGAGCACCGCCAGTGCTTCATCGATTTCACTGGCCGCCGGACGCAAGCGGGCAAACAGACTGGCGCCGGCTTCGGTCAGCGCCACTCGGCGCGTGGTGCGCTGAAACAGCAGCACGCCGGTGCGCCGTTCCAGCAGTTTGATCGCATGACTGACGGCGGTGGGCGTAACGGCTAGCCGAGTCGCGGCCAGGGTGAAACTTTTGTGCTCGGCGACGGCGAGAAACTCGGTCAAACCATCAAACGGGTCGTGATTCATATCGGCGCCATTATGAAAGAGCGTTTCATAGTGCTTGTAACACGAGGGCATTTTTCCGACCAATGTTCCTGCGTACCTTGTGCTTACCCCAACGGCCTACAAGGATTCGCGATCATGACCACTTCCCAATACTTCAAACGTGTCTGGCTCATCACCGGTGCTTCTCGCGGTATCGGTGCCAAGATCGCTGCCGCCGCGCTGGCCAATGGTGACGCCGTGGTCGCCACCGCCCGTGACGCCAGCAGCATCACCCAGCGTTTTGGCGAGCAGCCAGGTTTGCTGGCCGCCACCCTTGATGTGACCAACGAAGCCCAGGGCGTCGCGGTCGCCAAGTCGGCCATCGAGCACTTCGGGCGCATCGACGTGCTGGTCAACAACGCCGGTTTCGGCTTGCTTGGCGCGGTGGAAGAAGCCAGCGCCGATGAAGTGAGGCGCGTGTACGAAACCAACGTCTTCGGCTTGCTGAATGTCACTCGCGCCGTCCTGCCGCACATGCGCGCCGCTCGCCGTGGTCATGTGATCAACATCTCTTCGGTGGGCGGTTATCAGTCGGCACCGGGTTACGGCGTGTACTGCTCGACCAAGTTTGCCGTCGAAGCATTGAGCGAAGCCTTGCACGGCGAGCTGGCGCCGCTGGGCGTCAATGTCACCGTGGTAGAGCCGGGTTACTTCCGTACCGACTTCCTCGACAGCAACTCTCTGGTCGAGTCCCCTGAAACAATTGCCGACTACGCGTCGACCTCCGGTGAAATGCGCAAAGTGGCGAAAGCCGTCAATCAGCAACAGCCAGGCGACCCGGAAAAACTCGCTCAGGCGATGATCATCCTGGTCGAGGCCGAACAACCACCGCTGCGCCTGCCGCTGGGCACGGACGCGGTGACTTACATCGAGGCCAAGAACGCCTTCGTCACCGGCGAGCTGAACGCATGGCGTGAGCTGTCGGTGTCCACCGACTTCTAAGCCCCCAACTGCTACAGAGCGATCCTGTTCGCCTTTATCGTGTGACCGGTGGTCGATGAACCGGTCTCGCCCGGTAATTTGCGCTTAGCTGTAGGGATAACCCGAGGCGCGCGTAGGTTCCGAATCGCCACAGCGACGCCCCTTCAGAACACCGTGAGTCTGAGGACATTCGCAATGCTGACCCTCAACATCAATGGCAAGGACCAGGCGCTGGATGTCCCCGCGGACATGCCGCTCCTGTGGGTCCTGCGCGATGTCGCGCACCTGACCGGCACCAAATTCGGTTGCGGCATCGCCCAGTGCGGGGCTTGCACCGTACACGTCGATGGTGCGCCACTGCGTTCCTGCATCACGCCGGCCACAGCGGTGGCCAACGGGCAAAAAATCCTCACCATCGAAGGTCTGTCTACCGACGGTTCGCACCCGGTGCAACAGGCTTGGGCCGAACTCGATGTGGTCCAGTGCGGTTACTGCCAGTCCGGGCAGATCATGTCGGCCGCCGCGTTGCTGGCGAAAATTCCCAAGCCCACCGACAGCGACATCGATCAGGCGCTTTCCGGCAACATCTGCCGCTGCGGCACCTACCCAAGGATCCGCGCAGCGGTCAAACGCGCCGCCGAGATCGGTTGATGCCACGTTGACGGGAGTCTGAACAATGAACAGCCTCAACCCTCTGTCACGCCGCGGTTTCCTCAAGGGCAGCGCGGTGCTGGGCGGTGGTCTGGTGGTGGCGTTTGTCATCCCCGGTGGTCATCGCTTTGCCATGGGCGCCGAGAATCAAGGCAATGTTTTTGCGCCCAATGCGTTTTTACGGATCGGCAATGACAACAGCGTCACCATGCTGCTCGGCCATTCGGAAATGGGTCAGGGCATCTGGACCGGCCTGACCATGTTGATCGCCGAAGAACTGGACGCCGACTGGTCGAAGATCCGTGTCGAACATGCACCGGCTTCAGCCGCCGAGTATGGCCTGGCCGGGTTTGGCGGGATGCAAATTACCGGTGGTTCGACGTCGACCTGGATGGAGTTCGACCGCTACCGTCAGGCCGGTGCAGCGGCGCGTTTGATGTTGATCGACGCGGCGGCCAAACGCTTCAACGTCGCTCCGTCCGGGATTCGCACCGAATCGGGTGTAGTGATTGCCGGTGACCAACGCGCCACCTACGGCGAACTGGCCGATGACGCCGGCAAGCTGCCGGTGCCGGATCCGGCGTCGATCAAGCTCAAGGAGTCCAAGGACTGGAAAATCATCGGCAAACCGACCAAGCGCCTGGACACGCCGGAGAAAATCACCGGCCGCGCCAAGTTCGGCATGGATGTGCAGTTCGACGGCCTGATGACCGCCATGGTTGCGCGTTCACCGGTGTTCGGTGGCAGCGTCAAATCCTTCGAAGGCGCCGAAGCGCTGGCGATCCCGGGCGTGCACAAAGTGGTGCAGGTGCCCACCGGGGTGGCGGTGATTGCCGACCATTACTGGGCGGCGAAGCTGGGGCGCGATGCGTTGAAGATCGATTGGGACCTGGGGCCGAACACCGGGCTCGACAGTCAGAATCTGCTGGAAAGCTTCCGCAAACTCGCCGCCACCCCTGGCGCGTCGGCCAGTCAGGCCGGTGATGTCGCGGCGGGTCTGGGTAAAGCGGCGAAGACCATCGATGTCGAGTACAGTGTGCCGTACCTGGCCCACGCGCCGATGGAGCCGCTCAACTGCACAGTGAAAATCACCCAAGACAAATGCGAAATCTGGACCGGCACCCAGTTTCAGACGCTGGATCAAATGGTCGCCGGGAAAATCACCGGGCTCAAACCCGAGCAGGTGGAGATTCATACCGAGTTTCTCGGCGGTGGTTTCGGCCGCCGCGCCAATCCGACCTCGGACTTTGTTGCTGAAGCCGTGGAAGTCGCCAAGGCAGCGGGCGCGCCGGTAAAAACCGTCTGGTCCCGGGAGGATGACATTCGCGGTGGTTACTACCGCTCCGCGTTCCTCCATCAGGCCCGCATTGGCCTCGATGCCGGCGGCCTGCCGATCGCCTGGAAGCATGTGATGGTCGGGCAGTCGATCATGGCGGGCACGTCATTCGAGGCGACCATGGTCAAGAATGGCATCGACAAGACCTCGGTCGAAGGGGTTGCCGACAGTCCGTACCTTGAGGGGTTGGTGAATCACCAGGTGGATCTGCATTCGCCGCAAACCGGCATCCGCGTGCTCTGGCTGCGTTCGGTCGGGCACACCCACACCGCGTTCGTGATGGAGTCGCTGATCGACGAACTGGCCGAGGCGGCCGGCAAGGATCCGGTCGAGTACCGACGAACCTTGCTCAAGGACCATCCTCGGCATCTTGGCGTGCTGAACCTGGCCGTCGAGAAAGCCAACTGGAAGGCGCCACTGCCGGACGGCCATGCGTTGGGTGTTGCGGTGCATGAGTCTTTCGGCAGTTATGTTGCCCAAGTGGCCGAGGTGTCCCAGGACAACCTGGCGATCCGCGTGCATCGGGTGGTGTGTGCGGTGGATTGCGGCATTGCGGTCAACCCGATGAGCATCGCGGCGCAAATGGAATCGGCCATCACCTTCGGCCTCGGGTTTACCTTGCACAGCAAACTGACCTTCAAGAACGGCCAAGTGGTGCAGTCCAATTACCACGACTATCAAGTGCTGCGGCTCAACGAAATGCCGGTGGTGGAAGTGCATATCGTGCCCAGCAGCGACAAACCCGGCGGCATCGGCGAGGCCGGTGTGCCGCCCACGGCGCCGGCAGTGGCCAACGCGGTGTTCGCCCTGACTGGCCAGCGCTTGCGGGAACTGCCGCTGCAACTGTCGGGGGTGTGAGATGAGACGACATCTGATTCTTGGCGCGGTGGTATTGATCGGCCTGATCGCCTACGCCGAGGACCTGTTTGCTGACGATAAGGAAGCGATCAAGGCGTTCGATACCGTGCAAAAGGTCTTTCAGAGCCCGCGCTGCCAGAACTGCCATATCCCCGGCGATTCGCCGTTGCAATTCGACGCCGGGATTCCTCACGCAATGAACGTCGTGCGGGGCATGGACGGCAAGGGCGCGGCGGGTTTGCCCTGCGCTACCTGCCACGCCGAAAGTAATCCGCCGGCCAGTTATGGGGCTCACGCACCGCCGGGGGCGCCGCACTGGAGCCTGCCGCCCGCCGTGCACAAAATGGCCTGGATCGGTCTGCCGGCCGACCAGTTGTGCGCCATGATCAAGGACCGCTCCAGCAACGGAGATCGCGACTTCGCCGCGCTGATCAAGCATGTCAGCGACGACAAATTGGTGCTTTGGGGCTGGAATCCGGGTCAGGGAAGGGCGCCGGTCCCGGTGCCGCACGATATTTTCGTCACCCAGTTCAAACGCTGGGCAGACGCGGGAGGGCCATGTCCGGTCGTGGGTAGTTGACCGGCGGTCCGTTAACAGGGAGTCAAACCGGGTATGGACGACTCTAAGAAATATACCCGCCAATGGAGTGAGTAATGCTGATCCCAGGCAAACCGGTAAAACCAGGCGCGTGCGCCGACCCGTTGCGCACGCCACTGCAGGAGCGCGAGCTGCTGCGTGACTTGGCCCGCAAGGCCGAGGAGGAGTTGATGGGCGTGCAGATGGCGAGCATGGACGAGTTGACGCTGCTCTCCAACCGACACGGTTTTACAGCGCTGGCCCAACAAGGGCTGGATGTCTGCCACCAGCTGAAAAAGCCAGCGACGCTGCTGCTCTTCAACATAGATGACTTCAAGCACATCAACTATCTCTATGGTCGTTCCGAGGGCGACAACGCCCTGAAAACCTTCGCTGATGTGCTGCGAATTGCCTTTCGCGAGAGCGATGTGATCGGCCGGTTGGGCAGCGACAAATTCGTCGCGTTACTGACCGGCTCAAGCGTTGTGGAAATACCCGCGATCAGGGCGCGACTCGAAGAAATACTCGAAGAGCGCAATGCCACGGTGCATCGCGGTTATGACATCCGCTTCAGCATCGGACAACTCGAGTGCAACCCTGAGCTTCCCGGCTCGATCGAGGAGCTGATGGAACAGGCCGATGCGTTCACTTGGCAAACAACTGAGCCACATCCTTGAATGCCTTGAACTCAAGCGCGTTGCCGCACGGATCGAAGAGAAACATCGTCGCTTGCTCACCTACCAAGCCCTGAAAGCGAATGCCCGGTTCGATCACGAATCGGGTATCGAGGGCTTTTAGGCGTTCGGCCAGAGCCTCCCATTCGTTCATCCCCAACACCACACCAAAATGCGGCACCGGCACGTCATGACCGTCGACAGCATTGGTGTGCGCGGCTTCTTGAGAAGCGTTTTTCGGCGCCAGGTGAATGACCAGCTGATGGCCGAAAAAATTGAAATCGACCCAATGATCGCTTGAGCGACCTTCTTCCAGTCCGAACACTTCGCCATAAAAATTGCGCGCGGCAGTCAGGTCGTAGACCGGGATGGCCAGGTGAAAAGGGGAGAGTTGCATCGGAGGTGCCTCGGCTGTATGGATTCAGATTGAGTTTAGCCCTGTGCTTTTTGATTAAAAGACGATAATTTTTGCATCGAGCTCAAATTATTTCGATTAATCGAGAATGCCATGCTGCGGGAACTGAAAACCTTCATTGCGGTGACGCGCTACGGCACGTTTGCCGCGGCCGGTATGCACATTGGCCTGACCCAGTCGGCCGTCAGCGCGCAGATTCGCAATCTGGAACAGGCCCTGGGTATTCGTTTGTTCGACCGCACCGGACGTCAGGCGCTGCTCAATGCGGCGGGCCAGCGCGCATTGCCAATGGCCAGGGAAATGCTGGAGACCTTCAGCCGCATGGCGGTCAGCGATGATGTCAGTGAGTATCGCGGCGAGTTGAAAATAGGCGCGGTGGCCACGGCCCAGACCGGACTGCTGCCGCAGGCGTTGCTTCGACTGAGGCAACAGGCGCCGTTGCTCGAGCCGAAACTGGTGCCCGGTGTGTCGCTGAACCTGTTGAGTCAGGTGGACACCGGTGAGGTGGATCTGGCGATCCTGATCAAGCCGCCGTTCGAGTTGCCCAAAGAACTGTCAGCGCAGGTCATCCGCAAGGAACCGTTTGTATTGATCGTGCCAGCGGACCTGGAAGGCGATGAGCCGTTGCAGATCCTCGCGAGCCATCCGCATGTGCGCTACGACCGCAACTCGTTCGGTGGAAGACTGGTAACGCGGTTTTTGCGTGAGCAGCAGATTGATGTGCAGGTGGCTTTGGAGCTGGATGAGCTGGAAGCCATCGTGAAGATGGTTGAATGCGGGTTGGGCGTGTCGCTGCTTCCCAAGGCGGGGTTATGGCTTGAGCATGGGGCGAAGGTCCGGATCATTCCGTTGGGGGCGTTGACGTTCTACCGCGAGATCGTCCTGTTGCAGCGCTATAGCCAGCGCACACAGCCGATCCAGCAGCTATTTTCCAGCTGCCTGACACATATTTCCGGCTAAACACCAAACCCTGTGGGAGCGAGCCTGCTCGCGATAGCGGACTAACCGTCAAAATTGATGTCGACTGACTCTCCGCCATCGCGAGCAGGCTCGCTCCCACAGGAAATCTACATCAGGCCTGAAATCGCAGGCCGTGGTGTTGAAGCCACCGTCCACGTACATGATCTCGCCGCTGATGCCGGACGCCAGGTCCGAGCACAGGAAGGCGTACTCGCCTTGGAAGGCTAAATACGGGCTAAAAGGCTTGTACGGACCGCCAATTGGCTCTGAAAGATATTAGTACTGTTATTTATGACAGTAGCCGCTACTTCCAGCTTTGCGCGACAGTGAGGTGAACCAACTGACATCAGATCAGAGGCGCATCCGCTATGCACAACGAGGATGTTCCATTCTTTTCAGAGGATTGAAACATGACGAAGCTGGATAAAGCACTAGCGCCTCGAAAACCAGGTGACCTGGATTTGACCTTCGGCCAAAACGGTACAGTGGATGTTCCTGTGCGAGCCGAGATTCGAGCACTGATAGAGGATGACGGGGGGCTTGTCTATGTTCAATGGGTGAGTGGTGAGTGCTGGTTGAGCCGGGCTTTTTCAGACGGTACGGCGGATCCGGATTTTGGTGATGGGAGTGTCGCCAAATGGCGCTTTGATAATACTCAAAGCTCAAGGCCCGTACGGCTGATACGGCAAACGGATGGCAAAATTCTATTGATTGGCGCAACGCAAAGTACTCCGGAAAGGGAGCGTACAGCCATCACGCGGTTCAATCCCAGTGGCAGTCCGGACTTGGTCTTCGGTACGAAGATTTTGCCTTTCCCACTGGATCCGACTGAAGTCCTTTTGTTTACCCGTGGCCATGCAGGGTGTCTTCAAAGTGACGGAAAAATTCTGTTGGCATCGGGCTACCAGGTGGGCAACGGCGATTCCAAAATCTTTGAAGCAGGCCGGTTGAATCGTTTGAACAGTGATGGATCACCCGATCGGGGTTTCGGCCTGTTAGGGCACATTGAGGTGCGAATCAGTGGTCAAGACACGGTCATCCGTAGTATTGCCGTGCTGTCGGACAACCGAATTATCGTATTCGGACACACCAGCCGAGGCTTGAACGTAAGGCTTGCGCTGGCGTGTTACTTGCCCTCGGGTCAATTGGATCAGTCGTTTGGCAAACATGGATATTGGGAAGGGGACGAGGGTTCCCTGGGTGACATGACCATACACGCGGACAAAATTGTCTTTACGGGCGTGGGTGAAGGGCCAAATTCGCAAACCATGGTGGTTTACCGGCTGCTAGCCAACGGCGAACCAGATCCGATCTTCAATGATGGGGCGCCATTGTGGATTGATATCCCTGACCTCATAGATGTTCCGTCGAGGATTGAAGTGCAAGCAGATCAAAAAATATTGGTCGGCGGTGCAGCGAGTCGTGGCCCGACTGCCTACATGTTCTGGCTGCGTATCAATGATAACGGTCAATTTGACTCGGACTTTGGTAATGAGGGGATGGTCATCTATGCCGAAGGATTAGTCCGTGACCTGGTTGTTCAAAGCGGCCGTAATCGCATGGTTGTTGCGGGTGATCGCGTTACGCCTGCAGGATTTAAACAGTTGATAGGGGTCCACATCTGACGGCAACACCAGGCAATGTATTAGCCTGAACAAAAAACCCGCCTCAAGAGGCGGGTTTTTTTGTTGGCTACCCGAAGATTACTCTTCCAGGCTACCCATGGCCGTGGTGTTGAAACCACCGTCCACGTACATGATCTCGCCGCTGATGCCGGACGCCAGGTCCGAGCACAGGAAGGCGCCGGCGTTGCCGACTTCGTCGATGGTGACGTTACGACGCAGCGGGGTTTGCGCTTCGTTGGCGGCCAGCATCTTGCGGAAGTTCTTGATGCCGGAAGCAGCGAGGGTACGGATCGGGCCAGCCGATACGCAGTTGACGCGGGTGCCATCCGGGCCCAGGGAGCCGGCCAGGTAGCGAACGCCAGCTTCCAGGGAAGCCTTGGCCATGCCCATCACGTTGTAGTTCGGCATGGTGCGCTCGGCGCCCAGGTACGACAGGGTCAGCAGGCTGCCGTTGCGGCCTTTCATCATTTCGCGGCCGGCTTTGGCCAGGGCCACGAAGCTGTAGGCGCTGATGTCGTGAGCGATGCGGAAACCTTCACGGGTGGTGGCTTCGGTGAAGTCGCCATCCAGTTGGTCACCCGGGGCGAAGCCGACGGAGTGCACGATGCAGTCCAGGCCGTCCCACCTCTTGCCCAGCTCAACGAAAACCTTGGCGATTTCTTCATCGCTGGCCACGTCGCACGGGAAGCACAGGTCAGGGTTGGAACCCCAGCTTTGTGCGAACTCTTCGACACGACCCTTGAGTTTGTCGTTCTGATAAGTGAAGGCAAGCTCAGCGCCCTCGCGATGCATGGCGGCAGCGATGCCGGATGCGATGGACAGCTTGCTGGCGACACCGACGATCAGTACGCGCTTACCGGCGAGAAAACCCATGTGTTGCTCCTCTCTTTCAGGTTATTGCGCAGTGGCTGGGGCCAGGAAAGCGGCTTCCAGCAACTGCTGTGTATACGGATGTTTGGGGGCCGCAAAAATACTTTGCGCGTCTCCCTGTTCGACCACTTGGCCTTGCTTGACCACCATCAGCTGGTGGCTCAGCGCTTTGACGACAGCCAGGTCATGGCTGATAAACAGATACGTCAGGTTGTACTTGGTTTGCAGTGAACGCAAAAGCTCCACCACTTGGCGTTGCACTGTCCGGTCGAGGGCCGATGTCGGCTCGTCCAGCAGAATCAACGCCGGTTTTAGCACTAATGCCCGGGCAATGGCGATTCTCTGCCGCTGCCCACCGGAAAATTCGTGGGGGTAGCGGTGCCGGGTTTCCGGGTCCAGACCTACCTCCTTGAGTGCCGCAATAATCGCTTGTTCCTGTTCCGCCTCGGTGCCCATCTTGTGGATCCGCAGGCCTTCGCCGACGATCTGGCTCACGCACATCCGTGGGCTCAGGCTGCCGAACGGGTCCTGAAACACCACCTGCATCTCCCGCCGCAGCGGTCGAACCTGTTGCTGCGTCAGGCAGTCTAGCTGCTTGCCTTCAAAACGGATGGCACCTTTGCTGCCGATCAGCCGCAAAATCGCCAAACCCAGTGTCGACTTGCCCGAACCGCTTTCTCCCACAATCCCCAGGGTCTGGCCCTGAGGCAGGCTGAAATTGATTCCGTCCACCGCCTTGATGTGGTCGACGGTCTTTTTCAGAAAGCCTTTCTTGATCGGGAACCAGACTTTCAGGTCCTCGACTTGCAGCAATGGCGGGCCAATCACATTGGTCGCCGGCTTGCCGCTGGGCTCCGCTGCCAGCAGTTCCCGAGTGTACGGATGCTGCGGTGCGCGGAACAACTCTTCGCACGATGCCTGTTCGACGATGCAACCGCGCTGCATGACACATACGCGATGCGCAATTCTTCGCACAAGGTTCAAATCGTGACTGATCAGTAGCAGCGCCATGCCCAATCGGGCCTGTAATTCCTTGAGCAACTCGAGGATTTTCAGCTGGACGGTGACGTCCAGCGCGGTGGTCGGCTCGTCGGCGATCAGCAGTTCCGGCTCGTTGGCCAGGGCCATGGCAATCATCACCCGCTGCCGCTGGCCGCCAGACAATTCATGGGGCAGGGCCTTGAGGCGGTTCTCGGGCTCCGGGATGCCGACCATTTCCAGCAGCTCCAGAGTACGCTTGGTCGCGACTTTGCCGATCAGGCCCTTGTGGATGCTCAACACCTCGTTGATCTGTTTCTCGATCGAGTGCAGCGGATTGAGCGAGGTCATGGGCTCCTGGAAGATCATCGCGATCCGGTTGCCGCGGATGTGGCGGATGGTTTTCTCTTTCAGGCTCAGCAGGTTCTGCCCGGAATACTCGATGGTCCCGGACGGATGCCGGGCGAGCGGGTAGGGCAACAGCCGCAGGATCGAGTGCGCCGTCACCGATTTGCCGGAGCCACTTTCACCCACCAGCGCCAGGGTTTCCCCGCGCTTGATGTCGAAGCTCACGCCTTCGACCACCCGTTGAACGCGCTCGCCAACGACAAATTCGACGGCCAGGTCGCGCACTTCGATCAGATTGTCCTGATTCATTTCACTTCCTCGGGTCGAAGGCATCGCGAGCGGACTCGCCGATGAACACCAGCAAACTCAACATCAACGCCAGCACGGCAAACGCGCTCATGCCGAGCCATGGTGCTTGCAGGTTGGATTTGCCCTGGGCCACCAGCTCACCGAGGGACGGACTGCCTGCCGGCAAACCGAAGCCGAGGAAATCCAGGGCGGTCAGGGTGCCGATGGCGCCGGTCAGGATGAACGGCATGAAGGTCATGGTCGAGACCATGGCATTGGGCAGGATGTGGCGGAACATGATCGCTCCGTTTTGCATCCCCAACGCCCGCGCGGCGCGCACGTATTCCAGATTACGCCCTCGCAGGAATTCGGCGCGGACCACGTCCACCAGGCTCATCCACGAGAACAGCAGCATGATCCCCAGCAACCACCAGAAGTTCGGCTGGACGAAACTGGCGAGAATGATCAGCAGGTACAGCACCGGCAGCCCGGACCAGATCTCCAGAAAGCGCTGCCCGGCCAAATCCACCCAGCCTCCGTAGAAACCCTGCAAGGCCCCGGCAATCACGCCGATGATCGAGCTGAAAATGGTCAGGGTCAGGGCGAACAGCACCGAAATCCGGAAACCATAAATCACCCGCGCCAGCACATCGCGGCCCTGATCGTCGGTGCCCAACAGGTTGTCAGTTGAAGGTGGCGCAGGTGCCGGGACTTTCAGGTCGTAGTTGATGCTTTGATAGCTGTAGGGAATCGGCGCCCACAGCACCCAGGCGTCTTTTTCCTTGAGCAATTCGCGGATGTACGGGCTCTTGTAGTTGGCTTCCAGCGGGAATTCGCCGCCGAAGGTGGTTTCCGGGTAACGCTTGAGCGCCGGGAAGTACCAGCCGTTGTCGTAGTGCACCACCAGCGGTTTGTCGTTGGCGATCAGCTCGGCGCCGAGGCTCAGCCCAAACAACAGCAGAAACAGCCACAGCGACCACCAGCCACGCTTGTTGGCCTTGAACAGTTCGAAACGTCGGCGATTGAGAGGGGACAGGTTCATCTCAATGCTCCCGGCTTTCGAAGTCGATGCGCGGATCGACAAAGGTGTAGGTGAGGTCGCCGATCAGTTTCACCACCAATCCCAACAGGGTGAAGATGAACAACGTGCCAAAGACCACCGGGTAATCACGGTTGATCGCGGCCTCAAAACTCATCAGCCCGAGGCCGTCGAGGGAGAAGATCACTTCCACCAGCAACGAGCCAGTGAAGAAGATGCCGATAAACGCCGACGGGAACCCGGCGATCACCAGCAGCATGGCGTTGCGGAACACATGGCCGTAGAGCACGCGGTGATTGGTCAGGCCCTTGGCCTTGGCGGTGACCACGTACTGTTTGTTGATTTCGTCGAGGAAGCTGTTTTTGGTCAGCAGGGTCATGGTCGCGAAGTTGCCGATCACCAGCGCCGTCACCGGCAATGCCAAGTGCCAGAAGTAATCGAGAATTTTGCCGCCCATGCTCAACTCGTCGAAGTTGTTGGAGGTCAGCCCTCTGAGCGGGAACCAGTCGAAATAACTGCCCCCGGCGAACACCACGATCAACAGGATGGCGAACAGGAACGCCGGGATCGCATAGCCGACGATGATTGCCGAACTGGTCCAGACGTCGAAGTGGCTGCCGTGTCGCGTCGCCTTGGCGATCCCCAGCGGGATCGACACCAGGTACATGATCAGCGTGCTCCACAGCCCGAGGGAGATCGACACCGGCATCTTTTCCTTGATCAGGTCGATAACCTTGGCGTCACGGAAGAAGCTGTCGCCGAAATCCAGCGTGGCGTAGTTCTTGATCATGATCCACAAGCGTTCCGGCGCCGATTTATCGAAGCCGTACATGTGCTCGATTTCCTTGACCAGCATCGGGTCCAGGCCCTGGGCGCCGCGATAGGCGGAGCCGGCCACCGAGACTTCGGCACCGCCGCCAGCGATGCGGCTGGTGGCGCCTTCGAAGCCTTCGAGCTTGGCGATCATCTGCTCCACCGGCCCGCCGGGGGCGGCCTGGATGATCACGAAGTTGATCAGCAGAATGCCGAGCAACGTCGGGATGATCAGCAGCAGTCGCCGAAAAATATACGCCAGCATCTGATTACTCCGTGCCCGCAGGGTCGGCTTGCAGTTTGGTTTCGACTTCTATGGCCGGGGTAGCGTCTGGCTTGACCCACCAGGTGTTAATGCCGATGTCGTACTTGGGTGAAACTTTCGGATGACCGATGTGGTTCCAATACGCCACGCGCCAGGTCTTGATGTACCAGTTGGGGATCACGTAATAACCCCATTGCAGCACGCGGTCCAGTGCGCGGGCGTGGGCCACCAGGCTTTTGCGCGAATCGGCGTTGATCAGTTGCTCGACCAATTGGTCCACCACCGGGTCTTTCAGGCCCATGGAATTGCGGCTGCCGGGTTTGTCGGCGGCGTCAGACATCCAGAATTCACGCTGTTCATTGCCCGGTGAATTGGACTGCGGGAAGCTGCCGACAATCATGTCGAAGTCCCGTGAACGCACGCGGTTGATGTACTGCGAGACGTCGACCCGGCGGATCACCAGGTCAATCCCCAAGTCGCTCATGTTGCGCTTGAACGGCAGAAGCACCCGCTCGAATTCGGTCTGGGCCAACAGGAACTCGATGGTCACCGGTTTGCCGTTGGCGTCGACCATCTTGTCATCGACGATCCGCCAGCCCGCCTCTTGCAGCAGTTGATAGGCTTTGCGCTGCTGGGTGCGGATCATGCCGCTGGCGTCAGTCACCGGGTTCTGGAACGCCTCGCTGAACACCTGCTCGGGAATCTTGCTGCGGAACGGGTCGAGGATCGCCAGTTGATCAGCGTCCGGCAGGCCGCTGGCAGCCATTTCCGAATTTTCGAAAAAACTGCGGGTGCGCGCGTAGGCACCGTTGAACAGTTGTTTGTTGGTCCATTCGAAGTCCAGCAACAGGGTCAGGGCCTGGCGCACGCGCACGTCGTGGAACACCGGGCGGCGCAGGTTGAATACAAAACCTTGCATGCCGGTGGGGTTGCCGTTGGGGATCTGTTCCTTGATCAACCGGCCCTCGGTGACGGCCGGAATGTTGTAGGCGTTGGCCCAGTTCTTGGCTGCCATTTCGAGCCAGTAATCGAACTGCCCGGCCTTGAGTGCTTCCAGGGCCACAGTGTTGTCGCGGTAGTAGTCGGTGGTCATCACGTCGAAGTTGTAGAACCCGCGGTTCGCCGGCAGGTCCTTGGCCCAGTAATTCTTGACCCGCTCATAGCGCACCGAACGCCCGGCCTTGACTTCGCTGACCTTGTACGGGCCGCTGCCCAACGGTATTTCCAGGTTGCCCTTGGTGAAATCGCGCGTCGCCCACCAATGTTTGGGCAACACCGGCAACTGGCCGAGGATCAGCGGCAGCTCTCGGTTGTTGTTGTGTTTGAACTTGAACAGCACCGTCAGCGGATCTTCAGCGACCACTTCCTCGACATCGCTGTAGTAACCGCGGTACAGCGGCGCGCCGTCCTTGATCAGGGTCTGGAAACTGAACACCACGTCCTCGGCGCGCATCGGATGCCCGTCGTGGAAGCGCGCTTCGGGGCGCAGGTAGAAACGCACCCAGCTGTTGTCCGGGGCTTTTTCGATCTTGCCGGCGACCAGGCCGTACTCGGTGAACGGTTCATCCAGGCCCTGTTTGGCCAGGGTGTCGTAGATCATGCTGATGTCGTCGGCCGCGACACCCTTGTTGATGAAGGGGTTGAGGCTGTCAAAGCCGCCGAAACCGGCCTGACGGAAGATCCCGCCCTTGGGCGCGTCGGGGTTCACGTAATCGAAGTGTTTGAAATCGGCCGGGTATTTCGGCGGCTCGTTGTACAGGGTCAGGGCATGTTGCGGAGCGGCACAGGCCAGCCCGGCGAACAACAGACCGCTGGCCTGCAAGAGCAGGTTGCGTACGGGTTTCATCGATCTTTCTCCGAAGATTTCAGCCACCATGCGCTCAGGCCCAACGTGTAGGGCGGCGTGGTGACGAAGGCGAACCGGTTGCGGTAGGCCAGGCGGTGATAATTGAGATACCAGTTGGGAATGATGTAGTGCTGCCACAGCAACACCCGGTCCAGGGCCTTGCCGGCGGCGACCTGTTCATCGCGGGTCTGGGCGGCGAGCAATAGTTCGAGTAAATGGTCGACCACCGGATTGGCAATACCGGCGTAGTTTTTGCTGCCCTTGACCCCTACCTGGCTTGAATGGAAGTACTGCCATTGTTCCAGGCCCGGACTGAGCGTCTGGTTGAGGGTCATCAGGATCATGTCGAAATCGAACTGATCGAGGCGTTGTTTGTACTGGGCGCGATCGACCGTGCGCAGCCGAGCGTCGATGCCGATGCTGGCGAGGTTCTCGACGTAAGGCTGAAGGATGCGCTCCAGGTTCGGGTTGACCAGCAGGATCTCCAAACGCAACGGTTGGCCTGCGGCGTTCTGAACATGCTGGCCACTGAGCTTCCAGCCGGCCTCGGCAAGCAGGCCCAGGGCCTTGCGCATGGTTTCCCGGGGGATGCCGCGCCCTTGGGTCTGCGGCAGGCTGAACGGCTCGGTGAAGAGCTTGGCGGGCAACTGCTCGCGATACGGCGTCAGCATCAACCATTCATGGCCGACCGGAAGGCCCGTCGCGGAGAACTCGCTGTTGGGGTAGTAACTCATGGCGCGTTTGTAGGCGCCGCTGAACAGCGTGCGGTTGGTCCACTCGAAGTCGAACATCAGGCCCAGCGCTTCACGGACCTTGGTCTCGGAGAAGGCCGGGCGTCGGGAGTTCATGAACAGACCCTGGCTCTGGGTCGGGATCTGATGCGGAATTTGCGCCTTGATGACGTCGCCGCGTCGCACCGCCGGGAAGCTGTAGCCGTTTTCCCAGTTCTTCGCCTGGTGCTCGATATAGATGTCGAATTCGCCGGCCTTGAAGGCTTCGAACGCGACGTCGCTGTCGCGGTAGAACTCGACTTCCATGCGATCGAAGTTGTATTTGCCGCGATTGACCGGCAGGTCCTTGCCCCAGTAATCCTTGACCCGTTCGAAAATGATCTGACGCCCAGGCACTACCGACGTCATGCGATACGGTCCGCTGCCCAGTGGCGGTTCGAAGGTGGTGGCCTTGAAGTCACGACCTTTCCAGTAATGCTGGGGCAGCACCGGCAATTCACCCAGGCGCAGGATCAGCAACGGATTGCCGGCGCGCTTGAAGACGAAACGAATGCGCTGCGGATTAAGGATGTCGACCCGCGACACTTCCTGAAGGTTGGTGCGGTATTGCGGATGGCCTTCCTTGAGCAGCAATCGGTAGGAAAACGCCACGTCATAGGCGGTAATCGGCGTGCCATCGTGGAAGCGCGCTTCGGGGCGCAGGTTGAACACCACCCAGCTGCGGTCTTCGCTGTATTCCACCGATTGGGCGATCAGGCCATAGCTGGAGGTCGGTTCATCGCCGGACTGCGCGTACTGGCCGGTGCCGACCATCAGCGGTTCGTTGAGCTCGTTGATGCCGTATTGCAGGAAATTCGGCGTGGAAACCGGACTTGAACCCTTGAAGGTGTAGGGATTGAGCGTATCGAAGGTGCCAAACGCCATCACCCGCAACGTACCGCCCTTGGGCGCTTGCGGGTTGACCCAGTCGAAGTGGGTAAATCTGGCCGGGTACTTGAGCGTGCCGAATTGCGCATAACCATGGCTTTCGCTGATCGTCGCGCTTGCGGGGGAGCTCAAGGCCAGGCTGATCAGGAGCAGGAGGAGGGGACGCTTCAAGTCAGGGATCCGATCCAGGCGGCTTGGGCTTTGTGGCCCGTACAGTAACAGCTTGTATCGACAGGAAAAAGACGGGGGCTTAATGCGGGGGCGGGGCGAAAAAAAGATCGCAGCCTGCGGCAGCTCCTACACCGATCATGTACACCCGCGATTGATCGGATGTACGCATTATCTGTAGGAGCTGCCGAAGGCTGCGATCTTTTTCGGTTTCACATCAATCAGCGTGGGGAAGCCACCGTCAGCATCTGACCGGGCTTCAGCGCCTGGCCAACACGTGGGTTCCAGCGCTTGAGGTGCTGCATTTCAACGTTGAAACGCTTGGCCACCATGTACAGCGAGTCGCCTTGCTGGACCTTGTACTGGGTCTGCGGCTTCTGTTTGTCAGCTTTGCTGTTCGCGGCTACGACAGTGTTGACGCGTCCGGAAGAGCGCTTGGCAGTGTCCTGCATGACCAGTGTCTGGCCGGCCTTGAGGTTCTTGCCGGTCAGCTTGTTCCAGCGCTGCAGGTCCTTGACGTCGACCTTGTTGGCCTTGGCGATGGCGGCCAGGTTGTCGCCGCGTTTGACGCGGTAGGCACGTTTGAGGCTGGCGATTTCGGAGTCGTCCGAGCCTTCGAATACCGGCTTGAGCGGCTTCTTGCTGATCAACTCTTCAGGACGCATGGTCGACAGGCTGGCGGTCAGCAGTTGCGCCTTGGACGTTGGCACCAGCAAATGCTGGGGGCCATCGATGGTGGTGCGCTGCTTGAAGGCCGGGTTGAGCTGGAACAGTTCGTCTTCGTCGATGTTAGCCACCGCGGCGACCTTGGACAGGTCCATGCGCTGGTTGATTTCGACGACCTGGAAGTACGGTTCGTTGGCGATCGGGTTCAGGTTCACGCCGTAGGCTTCAGGTGCCAGCACCACTTGCGACAGGGCCAGCAGCTTTGGCACGTAGGCCTGGGTTTCGGCCGGCAGCGGCAGGTTCCAGTAATCGGTCGGCAAGCCGAGCTTTTCGTTGCGCTCGATGGCCCGGCTGACCGTGCCTTCGCCGGCGTTGTAGGCCGCCAGGGCCAGCAGCCAGTCGCCGTTGAACATGTCGTGCAGGCGGGTCAGGTAATCCATGGCCGCGGTGGTCGAGGCGGTGATATCGCGACGGCCATCATAGAAACGGGTTTGACGCAGGTTGAAGTAACGCCCGGTGGAAGGGATGAATTGCCACAAGCCAACCGCATCGGCCCGGGAATAGGCCATCGGGTTGTAGGCGCTTTCAATCACTGGCAGCAGCGCCAGTTCCAGCGGCATGTTGCGTTCTTCAAGGCGTTCGACGATGTAGTGAATGTAGAGGCTGCCGCGTTCGCCGGCGTTTTCGAGGAAGGACGGGTTGCTGGCGAACCACAGGCGTTGTTGCTCGATGCGCGGGTTGACGCCCAGGTTGTCCTGCAACTGGAAGCCTTGGCGCATGCGCTCCCAGACATCTTGTGGAATTTGTGGAGTCGGTTTTTCGCTGAGCCAGATAGGTTTCTGCTTGGCCCGGGCGGCGATGTTCGGAGTGTGTGCCGCGTCGGTCTGCGGCACATGACTTGAGCAGCCCGCCAGAGTGGCGGACACAGCCACCGCGATGGCTTGAGCCAAGCGGGTCAATGCGTCTGAATTGATGGCTTTACGAATAGATGACGACATTGGCTGGAAGTAAGTTCCGGGCAAAAATGTCGGGCGATTCTAGAAAGCGCACCCCCTGCGGTCAACCATTCAGAATTTTCGTACCAACGTGATGGCTACTTAGAACTTATCTTTCCAAGCACGCAGAGCAGCAAAAACCGCACTCGGAGCCCGGTTTTGGGTTCCATTCCGTTCGTCCACTTTTTCTTTAACGGATGTTTCGTCGACACGCAAAAACGGGTTGGTAAGCTTTTCAAGCGCCAGAGTAGAGGGCAGCGTCATGATTCCGGCTTCACGTTGTGCGGTGACTTTTTCCAGACGTGCGGCAGTGTCCGGATTGCCCGGTTCGACCGCTGCGGCAAACTTCAGGTTGCTCAAAGTGTATTCGTGAGTGCAGTAGACCAGCGTATCCTCAGGCAGCGCGGCGAGGCGGGTCAGTGAGGTATGCATCTGCTCCGGTGTGCCTTCGAACAAGCGCCCGCAACCGGCAGCAAACAGGGTGTCACCGCAGAACAGCAAACCGTGATGGTAATAGGCAATATGCCCCAAGGTGTGGCCGGGGACGGCAAAGACATCGAAGTCCCAGCCCAGCACGCTGACGCGGTCGTTATCCTTGAGGGCCACGTCCCGCAGCCGGATGGTTTCGCTGGCCGGACCGTAGACTGTCGCGTCTGTCGCTTTTTTCAGCTGCTCGACGCCGCCGACGTGGTCATGATGATGGTGAGTGATCAAAATATCACTCAACACCCAACCCGGATGCGCTGCGAGCCAGGCCTGCACTGGCGCGGCATCGCCCGGATCGACCACGGCGCAGCGCTGGGTGCGGTGGTCTTGTAACAACCAGATGTAGTTGTCGGTGAAGGCGGGCAGGGCACTGATCTGTATCATCGTCGGATTCGCCAAGCGGAAAACAATGGCGCATCTTAGAACTTCCTGGCGCGTTGGAGAATGCAATGACCGATAAAGCGTTCGCTCAGGCTGATCCTGAATGGCTGACATTGATCAGCGCGGCCCGTGAATGGCTGTCTGGCCCCATCGGGCAATTTCTGCTGGACGAAGAACGTCGCATGCTCGAAGACGAGTTGGGACGGTTCTTCGGTGGCTATCTTGTGCATTACGGCCCGTCGGCCCAGACGCCGCCGTCGGCGCCGCAAGTCCAGCGCAATGTGCGGCTCGGCGCGCCGTTGCCGGGTGTCGAGATCGTCTGCGAAGAGCAGGCGTGGCCGTTGAGCGAGCATGCCGCCGATGTGGTTGTGTTGCAGCATGGGCTGGATTTCTGTCTATCGCCCCACGGTTTGCTGCGTGAAGCGGCGAGCAGCGTGCGGCCCGGCGGGCATCTGCTGATCGTCGGGATCAACCCCTGGAGCACCTGGGGTTTGCGTCACGTGTTTGCTCACGACGCCTTGCGCAAGGCTCGCTGCATCTCCCCGTCGCGAGTCGGTGACTGGCTGAACCTGCTGGGTTTCGCGCTGGAGAAACGCCGCTTCGGGTGCTATCGTCCGCCGCTTGCATCACCCGCCTGGCAGGCTCGTCTGGCCGGTTGGGAGCGCAAGGCCGGTGACTGGCAACTCTCGGGTGGCGGCTTCTATTTATTGGTGGCGCGCAAGATCGTGGTGGGCCTGCGGCCCGTCCGTCAGGAGCGGCGCGAACCGATGGGCAAGCTGATTCCATTGCCGATGGCCAAGGTCAATCGTCGCCGCATCGATCCGTAATACACTTTTTATTTTCCCGGCCGGGTTTGCCCCGGCCTCGGGCATCGTCGATCACCGATCGGCGAGCCACCGCATTTTCTGGATAGATTGGTATGAGCGATAGCGTAGAACTCTTCACCGACGGCGCCTGCAAAGGCAATCCTGGTCCTGGCGGCTGGGGCGCTTTGCTGGTGTGCAAGGGCATTGAAAAAGAACTGTGGGGCGGCGAAGCCAACACCACCAACAACCGCATGGAGCTGATGGGCGCGATCCGTGGCCTTGAAGAACTCAAGCGCTCCTGCGACGTGCTGCTGGTCACCGACTCGCAGTACGTGATGAAAGGCATCAACGAGTGGATGGACAACTGGAAGAAGCGCGGCTGGAAAACCGCCGCGAAAGAACCGGTAAAAAACGCTGATCTGTGGAAGTTGCTGGATGAGCAGGTCAATCGCCACAACGTCACCTGGAAATGGGTGCGCGGGCACATCGGTCACCATGGCAACGAGCGGGCCGACCAATTGGCCAACCGTGGCGTGGATGAAGTGCGCGGGTACAAACAGGCTTGATTCCGGTTCTACCGATGCACCGCGTCGTGGCCAATCGCGAGCAGGCTCGCTCCCATATTTGATCTTCGTTGAGCACAAATTCTGTGAACCCCCGAATTCAATGTGGGAGCGAGCCTGCTCGCGATGGGTGCAACACGGTGTATCTGAAAGACCCCGGCGGGCGTGTTAACATCGCCGCTTTTGCACGAATGACCCGTTGAGAGCTGAGCACTGATGGCCACCAGATCCGTTGTACTCGATACCGAAACCACCGGCATGCCGGTGACCGACGGCCACCGGATTATCGAAATCGGTTGTGTCGAGTTGATCGGTCGGCGCCTGACGGGCCGGCATTTCCACGTTTACCTGCAACCGGACCGCGAGAGTGATGAAGGCGCCATTGGCGTCCACGGCATCACCAACGAATTTTTGGTCGGCAAGCCGCGCTTCACTGAAGTGGCCGATGAGTTCTTTGAATTCATCAAGGGTGCGCAGCTGATCATCCACAACGCGGCGTTCGACGTTGGCTTCATCAACAACGAATTCGCCCTGATGGGCCAGCACGATCGTGCGGACATCACGCAGCACTGCTCGATCCTCGACACCCTGATGATGGCCCGGGAACGTCACCCGGGGCAGCGCAACAGCCTCGACGCCTTGTGCAAGCGCTATGGCGTCGACAACTCCGGTCGTGAACTGCACGGCGCCTTGCTCGACTCCGAGATCCTCGCCGACGTTTACCTGACCATGACGGGCGGCCAGACCAGCCTGTCCCTGGCTGGTAATGCTTCCGACGGCAACGGTTCCGGGGAAGGTGCGGACAATTCCGCCACCGAGATACGTCGTCTGCCGGCTGACCGTCAACCGACGCGGATTATCCGTGCCAGCGAAGATGACCTGGCCCAACACGTGGCACGCCTGGAAACCATCGCCAAATCCGCCGGCGCCCCATCGCTCTGGCAACAACTGGCCGAGGCCAAGGCTCAGGCGTAGGCGCTTCGGAAAAAGATCGCAGCCTCGTTTCACTCGACAGCTCCTACGGGATTACGCATTCCGTTGTAGGAGCTGTCGAGTGAAACGAGGCTGCGATCTGTTGATCTTGATAAGGCGTACCGCGCCCGATGACCCATTTTAGGGCATCACGCTCGCCACATGCGCTCGAACCCTCTACCCTGAGGTGATTGGCGGACCACGGTCTGCCGCCTCAGGACACTGAGCCTCATGTATAAAGATTTGAAATTCCCGGTCCTGATCGTCCATCGCGACATCAAGGCCGACACCGTCGCCGGTGATCGCGTGCGTGGCATCGCCCGGGAGCTGGAGCAGGAAGGCTTCAGCATTGTCTCGGCGGTGGATTACACCGAAGGACGTCTGGTCGCCTCGACCCATCACGGTCTTTCCTGCATGTTGATTGCGGCCGAAGACGCCAGTACTCACTCTCATCTATTGCACAACATGGCCGAACTCATTGGCCTGGCGCGGGTGCGTGCGCCCGACTTGCCGATCTTCGCGCTGGGTGAGCAGGTGACCCTGGAGAATGCACCCGCCGACGCCATGGCCGAACTCAATCAGCTGCGCGGGATTCTTTATCTGTTCGAAGACACCGTGCCTTTTCTGGCCAGGCAGGTCGCCCGAGCGGCACGCAAATATCTGGATGGTCTGCTGCCGCCGTTTTTCAAAGCGCTGGTGCAGCACACGGCCGACTCCAATTATTCCTGGCACACACCCGGCCATGGCGGCGGCGTGGCGTACCACAAGAGCCCGGTGGGTCAGGCGTTTCACCAGTTCTTCGGGGAAAATACCCTGCGTTCCGATTTGTCGGTGTCGGTGCCGGAACTCGGTTCTTTGCTCGATCACACCGGTCCGCTGGCAGAAGCCGAGGCCCGTGCTGCCCGCAATTTCGGCGCCGATCACACGTTCTTTGTGATCAATGGCACCTCGACCGCCAACAAAATCGTCTGGCATTCGATGGTCGCTCGCGATGACTTGGTGTTGGTGGATCGCAACTGCCACAAGTCGATATTGCACTCGATCATCATGACCGGCGCCATTCCGCTGTACCTGTGCCCGGAGCGCAATGAGCTGGGGATCATCGGCCCGATTCCATTAAGCGAATTCAGCCGCGAATCGATTCAGGCCAAGATCGACGCCAGCCCGCTGACCAAGGGCCGAGCGCCCAAGGTCAAGTTGGCGGTGGTGACCAATTCGACGTACGACGGCCTCTGCTACAACGCTGAGCTGATCAAGCAGCAACTGGGCAACAGCGTCGAGGTCTTGCACTTCGATGAGGCCTGGTATGCCTACGCGGCGTTTCACGAGTTCTTCGCCGGGCGTTACGGCATGGGCACTTCCCGCAGTGAAGACGGCCCGCTGGTGTTCACCACCCATTCCACCCACAAACTGCTGGCGGCGTTCAGCCAGGCGTCGATGATTCACGTCCAGGACGGCGGCGCGCGGCAGCTGGATCGGGATCGCTTCAATGAAGCGTTCATGATGCACATCTCTACCTCGCCGCAGTACAGCATCATCGCTTCGCTGGATGTGGCGTCGGCCATGATGGAAGGCCCGGCCGGGCGTTCGCTGTTGCAGGAAATGTTTGACGAAGCGCTGAGCTTTCGCCGGGCGCTGGCCAATTTGCGCCAACACATCGCCGCTGACGATTGGTGGTTTTCCATCTGGCAGCCGCCGTCGGTGGAGGGCATCAACCGTGTGGTCACCGATGACTGGCTGCTGCAACCCGACGCCGACTGGCACGGCTTTGGCGGCGTGACCGACGACTACGTGCTGCTTGATCCGATCAAGGTCACGTTGGTGATGCCGGGCCTGACGGCAGGAGGCGCCCTCAGCGAGCGTGGGATTCCGGCGGCGGTGGTCAGCAAATTCCTTTGGGAACGTGGGTTGGTCGTTGAAAAGACCGGGCTGTATTCATTCCTGGTGTTGTTCTCCATGGGCATCACCAAGGGTAAATGGAGCACGCTGCTGACCGAGTTGCTGGAGTTCAAGCGCAGCTACGATGCCAATGTCAGCCTCGCGACGTGCCTGCCGTGCGTGGCACAAGAGAATGTCGCGCGCTATCAGGGCATGGGGTTGCGCGATCTGTGCGATCAATTGCACGCCTGCTATCGCAGTAATGCCACGGCCAAACACCTCAAGCGCATGTACACGGTGCTGCCGGAAATCGCCATGAAGCCGTCTGACGCCTATGATCAATTGGTGCGTGGCGACGTTGAAGCGGTGTCGATCGATGCTCTGGATGGGCGGATCGCCGCGGTGATGCTGGTGCCGTACCCGCCGGGGATTCCGTTGATCATGCCCGGCGAGCGCTTTACCGAGTCGACACGCTCGATCATCGATTACCTGGCATTTGCGCGCACGTTCGATAGCAGCTTCCCGGGGTTTGTCGCTGATGTGCACGGATTGCAACACGAAGACGAGGGCAATGGACGGCATTACACCGTTGATTGCATCAAGGAATGAGGACCTTTCCCAGTATGCAACCGATCATGAATCCGAAATACCCAGGGCTGTCGGTGCGCGTTGCCGACGAAGGTTTTGCGGCCTATATCTGGGGCAGCGATTTCAGTTTTGAAGTCGCGGCCTACGGCGCAGCCGAAATCGGCAAACCGGTGGAGCAATGGCCGGTGACGCCGATCACGCCTTATCGAAAGTGCTACGGCATCGATCCCGAAGAGTTCAGCAGTTTCCGCGATGCTGCTGACAGCGCGATTTTCATGGCTTATCTCGATGATGAACCGGTGGGTCATCTGGTGGTCAGCACCAACTGGAACGGCTTTGCCCATATCGACGAGTTGGCGGTGCATGCGCCGGCGCGCCGTCATGGCGTGGCCAAGGCCCTGCTGGATGTGGCGCAGTTCTGGAGCCGCAAAAAGAAACTGCCGGGCATCATGCTTGAAACCCAGAACAACAACCTGGGGGCCTGCCGGCTCTATGAGCGTCGCGGTTACGTCTTGGGCGGAATCGATCATCTGCGCTATCGCGGGATCGATCCGAACACCGCCGAAGTGGCGCTGTTCTGGTATCGATTGTTCGATAATCCGCTGGAAACCCCGGTTAGTTCGCCAACATCGCCACGGCTTGTTCCGTGATGATGCCCAGCAATGCCTGAATCGCCGGTGATGGTTCGCCGTTCTTGAGGGTCAAGGCATAAAGGCTGATCGGCACGGCCGGCGCCAGCGGGCAGGCATCCAGCCCGGCCGATTTAGCCCCGAGGGCGGTGAAAGGGTCGACGATGGCCAGACCTTCGCCGGCCTCGACCATGCTGCGCATCATCTGGTGAGTCTGTACCCGGGTTTGAATGACCGGGGCAGGGCGCAGGGCATGCAGTTTGTTTTCCAGCGCCGGGCTCAGCGGATCATGACCTTCCAGGCCCACCATCGATTGGCCGGCCAGGTCCTGCAGCGAGATGTACTTTTGTTTGGGTTGCAACCAGCCGTGGGGTGCCAGCAGCTGAAGTTTGCCTTGGGCGATCACTTGGCAATGAATGTCGGCGTGATCGGGGTCATGCAGGCTCAGGCCCAGATCGCTTTCGCGCAGCAGCAGGTTTCTGACGATCTCGCGGGTAGGTTGGCTCAGAAGGGTGCAAGGTGCGTCGGGAAGGCGTCGGCGCAGGGCGGCAATGCTCTGTGGCAATAGCTGCTGTGACAGGGGCGGCGTGCAGACGATCCGCAAGGGCGGAGCCTGATATTGCTTGAGGCTGTTGGCCAGCCGCTGAACCGGCTCGAGCGCTTCATAGACGTGGGCGATCTGGACCTGCAACTCCCGCGCCTCGCGCGTGGCCTGCAAGCGTCCACGCACGCTGGAAAACAGCATGAAACCCAACTGATCCTCGGCGTCGCGCAGAATCCCTTCGACTTCGGCCACAGGCAACTGCAGCCATTCGGCGGCGGTGCCCAGGTGACCGGTCTGCAGGAGCGCCTGGATCACTTCGATATGACGTAAACGCATGCGTGAAGTCCATGTTCAGCAGGTGAGGGAGTCAGTGGCTGAATCCTAACTCAAGTGCGCGCATATGACTTCTGCTCATAACACGGGGTTATGAAGCGACGTTGGTTTCCGGCCGGCTGCCGACATAGGTGTCGGGCTCGCGCACGATAGTGACGTCCGATTGCACCAGCAAAAACTGGTTGTCATCGAGCTTTTTTACGCGATCGCCAATGGCCAGCTTATAAGTGGTGACAGGCACCGAGCCAGTGAGACCGTCTGCCGACGGGGTGGATTCCTGGAACTCATGCACGGAATAAACGCGGCCTTCCGCGTCTCTTGCATGGAACTGACCGACGAGTACTGCTGCCATCTGCTTAGAACCTCTGGGGATAAATCACTCAATTTGCGGCTCTGTAGACCGTGGTTGGGCGAGGTAAGTTTTCCTACAGGAAAAAAATAGTCAGGGGCGGCGTTTTTCAGTCGCCCACTGCTTGAATCGTCATCTATAACTACTAGCTCTTTCCATCGAACAGTCGAGAATCTTCCATGAGCAACGTCTATACGATCGCTGTACTGGTCGGCAGCTTGAGAAAGGAATCGATCAATCGCAAGGTGGCGCTGGCCCTGGCCGAGTTGGCGCCTGCCAATCTCAAACTGGTTATCGTCGAAATCGGCGATCTGCCGCTCTACAACGAGGACATCGATGGTGCTTCACCGCCGGCAGCCTACAGCACTTTCCGGCAACAAGTGAGCTCATCCGACGCGGTGCTGTTCGTGACCCCCGAATACAACCGTTCGGTGCCAGCGCCGATGAAGAATGCGATCGATGTGGGTTCGCGTCCCTATGGCAAGAGTGCCTGGAGCGGCAAGCCCGGAGCGGTGATCAGTGCTTCGCCGGGCGCTATCGGCGGTTTTGGCGCCAATCACCACCTGCGCCAGTCCATGGTGTTTCTGGATGTGCCGTGCATGCAGCAACCGGAAGCCTACTTGAGCGGCGCCGGTTCAGCGTTCGACGAGGCGGGTAACCTGTCCGAGTCGCTCAAACCGTTTTTGCAAAAATTCATCAATGCATATGGACAGTGGGTTGAACAGCATAAAAAGCAATGACGCTCATTTAGCCACGGAGCCGGCCACAGATCATCGATTCAATCTCCAGCAGCCATGTGGCGGTTTGCGCCGCCGCAGGTTGTGCAGTGACGCAATAACGGCGACCGCCCCAAGCCGTGATTAGCCAGGCATCAATGGTTGTTTCTGAAGGGCATACGGGCAAATCGGTACAGGCTGCGAAGGCTTCGCGCCACTTCTGCGACAGATCCTGGAACACTCGCCGATGGTGTTTGGGTTCGGCGATCTGGTGTTCGAGGGTCATCAGTTCATAGTCGAACAACGGTTGCCTGGCCTCGACCGGGTCACAGGTCAGGCGTATCAGACGGTTGGTCCGGGTCTGCCAATCCAGATCCGTGGGCTGTACGACTTGTTCATCCACCTGCTGCAACAGGCGCTCCAGGCAATGTCGGACGTAACCTGACAACAAGGCTTCCTTGCTTGGGAAGTAGTCGTACAGCGTGCCGATGGCAACGCCGGCTTCCAATGCGACCGCGCGCGTGGTCAAACCCGACCAGCCATCGCGCCGCCAAATCCGAACAAACGCCTCATAAATGGCATGCACAGTGAAAACCGCCCGGGCCTGACTCGGCCGTTTCAGCGGCTTTGCGCGGGGATTGAGGGTGGGCGCGATGCCCTTGGTGTTTCCGAACCCGCTCTTCATCGGCTGCCATTACTCTGGTGCTACCCGCCACTCACTCGCAGCAGGAGTCTGAAAGATGCAAAGTCCGAGCACGGTAACACGGCTGATTACCCGCAAAAACGCCCTTGACCAGAGTCGAGTCGAGCAGGAACGACGTAGCCTGATTCCGGCTGCCGGAGAGGTGATATTGAAGATCGGCCGGTGCGCGTTGACCACCAACAACATTACCTATGCCGCGTATGGCGATTTGATGAATTACTGGGGGTTCTTCCCGACAGGGCTGGCGGAATGGGGTCACATCCCGGCCTGGGGTTTTGCCGATGTCGTGGCGTCTGATGTGGCGGGCATCAAGGTCGGGGAGCGCTTCTACGGGTATTTTCCGATTGCCAGCCATCTGTGGATGCGCCCGGAGCGGGTCACTGAGCGTGGTTTCTATGATGGCGCCGAGCATCGGCAGGCACTGACGTCGGCTTACAACCAATACACCCGTTGCAGCTGGGATTCGTACTACAGCCCAGAAACCGAAAACCTGCAGATTTTACTCAAGCCGTTGTTCCTGACGTCGTCGATGCTCGCGGACTTCCTCCAGGACAACCAGTTTTTCGGCGCAACCCGGCTGGTGTTCTCCAGTGCTTCGAGCAAAACCGCCTATGGCACGGCGGTCTGCCTGGAAAGTCACCCTGACCTGGAGCGGGTGGCGCTGACCTCGCCCGGCAACAAGGCGTTTGTCGAGAAACTCGGTTGTTACGAGCGAACGGTGACCTACGCAGAACTGGCGAGCCTGGCCAATGACCGTCCTACGTTGTATGTGGATTTTTCCGGCGACCTGGATTTACGGGATCAGGTCCACCAGCATTTTGCCGGGCAGTTGGTTTACAGCTGCTTCGCCGGTTCTGCGCAAAGCACCGATGAGGCTAGATTGACGGCCATTGAAGGGCCGCAACCGGTGTTCTTTTTCGCGCCGATCCAGATCCGCAAGCGCAATGCCGAGTGGGGCCCAGAAGGGGTCAGTCAGCATATTGGTGAGGGTTTGCAGCGTTTTTACCGGCAGTTGACGGCGGCTGATAAACCATTGCTGGAAGTGGTCGAGAGCAAAGGCTATGAAGCCGCGCAGAGCGTGATTGCCCGGCTGTTCCACGGCCAGATCGCGCCGGTGGAGGGGCATGTGATTCGGTTGTGAGGTTAGCGGCTATATGGGCCTGGTGATCTGCGCTATTTTAGCTGCCCTTGTTTGAAGGCTGCTTTTGCATGTTGACCGCATCGTTGATTTTCCTGCTGACCATCACCTTGGTGATCTGGCAGCCAAAAGGCCTTGGCGTTGGCTGGAGTGCGGTATTCGGCGCGGTGCTTGCGCTGATTTTCGGGGTCGTACACCTCAGCGACATCCCGCTGGTGTGGCAGATTATCTGGAACGCCACCGGGACTTTTGTCGCGCTGATTGTCATCAGTCTGCTGCTGGACGAGGCGGGGTTCTTCGCCTGGGCGGCGTTGCATGTGGCTCGTTGGGGGCGGGGCAGCGGACGCAAGCTGTTTGCTTATATGGTGCTGCTCGGCGCGTTGGTGTCGGCGTTGTTCGCCAACGACGGGGCGGCGCTGATTCTCACGCCCATCGTGATTTCCATGCTGCTGGCGTTGCGCTTTTCCCCGGCGGCGACCCTGGCGTTCGTCATGGGCGCCGGTTTCATCGCTGACACGGCGAGTCTGCCGTTGGTGGTGTCGAACCTGGTGAACATCGTTTCCGCGGACTTCTTCCACATCAGTTTCAATCGCTACGCGGCGGTGATGATCCCGGTCAACCTGGTGAGTGTCGCGGCGACCCTGGCGATGCTGATGTGGTTTTTCCGTCGTGACATTCCCAAGGATTACGACCCCGAGCAACTGGCGCATCCGGCTTCTGCGATCCACGACAACGCCACGTTTTATGCCGGTTGGGCGGTGTTGGTGATTCTGCTGCTCGGCTGCTTCGCGCTGGAACCGCTGGGGATTCCGATCAGTGCCATCTCTGCGGTGTGCGCGGCCTTGCTGCTGGCCATCGCGGCCCGTGGTCACAAAATATCCACGCGCAAAGTCATCAAAGAAGCGCCCTGGCATATCGTGATTTTCTCGCTGGGCATGTACCTGGTGGTGTATGGCCTGCGCAACGCGGGGCTCACGGGGTATCTGGCCGGATGGCTGGATGGTTTTGCCAGTTACGGCGTGTGGGGCGCGGCCATGGGCGCGGGCGTGCTGACGGCGCTGCTGTCGTCGATGATGAACAATCTGCCGACGGTGCTGATTGGTTTGCTGTCAATCGATGCCAGCCAGGCGACCGGGGTGGTGAAGGAGGCGATGATCTACGCCAACGTCATCGGCAGCGACCTGGGGCCGAAAATTACGCCGATCGGCAGCCTGGCGACGTTGCTGTGGTTGCATGTGCTGGAACGCAAGAGCATTCGGATCGGCTGGGGGTATTACTTCAAGGTGGGGATTGTGCTGACGGTGCCGGTGTTATTGGTGACGTTGGCGGCGCTGGCTGTGCGGTTGTCCATCTAGACCGCGAAGGGGTCATTGCAGTCACCACAAAACTCAGCCACTGCCAGGCACATTCGGCCAAAGATCCGCCACCAGAAACAGCCGCTCGGCTTCTTCCCAATCGCCCTGGGCGTTTTCTGTGAGTCGCACCAGCAACTGCGCCGGGGCCAGTGGCTCGAGATCGCTGAGCCAGGCATTCAGCTGTTCAATGCTCCAGGTCTGTTCCACTGGATAGTGTGCCGGTGCCAGCCAGGCATGGCGGGGCAGGGGTTGCCAGCGACCGAACGGTCGTTGCACGACAAAGTCTGCCCAGTCCTTCTGGTGCAGCCAGCTACCGCGTAAATGCTGGGGATGTGCGCCATTCGGTGGCTCGGCCGGTCCCGGCCACGGATACAGCAAATAGCCGCCCAGCCACAAATGCGCACTGAACTGCTGGATATCCAGCGCCGCCAATACTTCACGGCTCTCCGGGCGCGCCGAAATCGGCAATTGATGCTGAGTCAGATGGGCCAGTTTGCGGTCCAGCCGATCATGGCAACCGGGGCCGAGCCACTGCGCCGTGTCGTGTCCGTCGCCATTTTGCGGGCCAAGGTAAAGTTTGATCGCCAGTTCCAGATGGTGCACGCCGTCACGATCGCGCAGCAGCATGTCCAGCTCGCCCAGCGTGTGGCCTTCGCGGCGGATCGGCATGTTCGCGGCAATCAAGTCGATACCCGGTGCGTGCCGCACGGCGTATTGCCAGAGGCGTTCGTAGTACAAGCCCAATCGCCGGGTCCGGGCCTGCGCCAGCCAGTGCAGCAAGTCATAACTGTCGTGATCGAGTTGCCGTAGCCACCGTTCCAGCCGCTCCGGTGCTTGTACCCAGTCACTGCCGGTCAGCGGGTGACGCTGCGGCCACGTCGTGACGCCAAGCATCGGCGGCGCGAGGATGACCCAGGCCAGGTCGCGCACTTCGGGGTGGCGCAACTGGTGGGGTAACTGCAGCAAATCGGGAAATAGGATCATCTTGCGAGCATAGCCTCAATCGTGAGTACGCCGTTGTGGCTGAAAGGATTTTGTCTATCCCGCGCTTTCGCCCATAATCGTGTTTTTCGCCGCCGCGCAGGAACCTCATGGAGCAATTTCGTAATATCGGCATCATCGGTCGCCTGGGCAGTTCTCAGGTGCTGGATACCGTCCGCCGACTGAAACGGTTTCTGCTCGATCGTCACCTGCACGTGATCCTCGAAGACACCATCGCCGAAGTCTTGCCGGGTCATGGCTTGCAAACCTCGTCGCGCAAGATGCTCGGCGAAGTATGTGACATGGTGATTGTGGTCGGTGGTGACGGCAGCCTGTTGGGCGCCGCCCGCGCACTGGCCCGACACAATATTCCGGTGCTCGGCATCAACCGTGGCAGCCTGGGCTTCCTGACCGATATTCGCCCCGATGAGCTGGAAGTCAAAGTCGCCGAAGTGCTCGACGGCCACTATCTGGTGGAAAACCGCTTCCTGTTGCAAGCCGAAGTCCGCCGCCACGCCGAGGCCATTGGTCAGGGCGACGCGCTGAACGATGTAGTGCTGCACCCCGGCAAATCGACGCGGATGATCGAGTTCGAGTTGTACATCGACGGCCAGTTCGTCTGCAGCCAGAAGGCCGACGGCCTGATCGTCGCCACGCCGACCGGTTCGACCGCTTACGCGCTGTCGGCGGGCGGGCCGATCATGCATCCCAAGCTCGATGCTATTGTGATTGTGCCGATGTACCCCCATACCTTGTCGGGCAGGCCGATTGTGGTCGATGGCAACAGTGAGCTGAAAATCGTCGTGTCCAAAGATATGCAGATTTACCCGCAAGTTTCCTGTGACGGGCAGAATCATTTCACCTGCGCGCCGGGTGACACCATCACCATCAGCAAGAAGGCCCAGAAGCTGCGGCTGATTCACCCGCTCGACCACAACTACTATGAAGTCTGCCGGACCAAACTCGGTTGGGGCAGCAAATTGGGTGGTGGAGGCGACTGATGCTCGATCCCGCGCGTAGCTACGACCTGATCGGTGACGTGCACGGTTGCGCTCTGACCCTTGAGCACTTGCTCGACCGGCTCGGTTATCAAAAACACGCTGGCGTCTGGCGGCATCCGTCGCGTATGGCGGTGTTCGTCGGTGACATCATCGACCGCGGCCCGCGGATTCGCGAAGCGCTGCACATCGTCCACGACATGGTCGAAGCCGGTCAGGCGCTGTGCATCATGGGTAACCATGAATTCAACGCCCTCGGCTGGAGCACGTCGGCGCCTCCGGGCAGCGGCAAGCAGTTCGTGCGTGAACACACCCCGCGCCATGCCCGTTTGCTGAACGAAACCCTGACTCAGTTCGAAGACCATCCGGCTGACTGGCATGACTTCCTGCAATGGTTCTATGAGATGCCATTGTTCGTCGATGCCGGGCGTTTCCGGGTGGTGCATGCCTGCTGGGACGCGGGGCTGATCGAACCGCTGCGAGCCCTGTTCCCCAACGGCTGCGTCGACGAGCACTTCCTCCAGGCCTCCGCGGTGCCCGGCAGTTTCGCCTGCACCGTGTTCGACCGCCTGCTGCGCGGCACCGACATGCGCTTGCCTCATGGGTTGACCATGACCAGTGGCGATGGCCTGACGCGTTCGTTCTTCCGCACCAAATTCTGGGAGGACGACCCGCAAACCTACGGAGACATCGTGTTCCAGCCCGACGCCTTGCCCGAACCGGTGGCCCGGACGCCGCTGTCGTCCACTGAAAAAAACACCTTGCTGCGCTATGGCGTTGATGAGCCACTGTTGTTCGTGGGCCATTACTGGCGCAGCGGCAAACCGGTGCCAATCCGGCCGAATCTGGCCTGTCTGGATTACAGCGCGGTGCTTTACGGCAAATTGGTTGCCTATCGTCTGGACCAGGAAACCCGTCTCGACCCGCATAAATTTGTCTGGGTCGATGTCGAGCGGCCGGAGGTGCTGCGATGAGTGCCGTTGCTGTTTTACGGCTGCCGCTGGCGGTGGACTTGAGCGGGTTCGTCAAACTGTTGCAGCGCATGCAGGTGCCGCATCGGGTCAGTGAGGAGGCGGGTGAGCAGGTGCTGTGGGTGCCGGCCAACATCAGCGAAGACGTCCGCTCGTTGTACGAACGCTTCCCGGCCGGTGATCCCGATCTACAGCTGGACATTCCGGTGGCGCAAACCATAAAGCGCCCAAGTTTCGTCGAGCAACTGCGCCACGCCAAGGCGACAGCGTTCGTGTTGCTGCTGAGCCTGCTTGTCGGCGCGGTGACGCTGCTGGGCGAAAACCTCGACACGATGCGCTGGCTGACCTTCCTCGATTTCCGCGTTGTCGGCGAGTACATCCATTTTGTGCCGTTGGCCGACAGCCTGGCGGCGGGGCAATGGTGGCGTCTGGTGACACCGATGCTGATCCACTTCGGCATCCTGCACCTGGCCATGAACGGCATGTGGTATTGGGAACTGGGCCGACGCATCGAGTCGCGCCAGGGCAGCATCAACCTGATCGGCTTGACCTTGCTTTTCAGTCTGGTGTCTAACTACGCCCAGTATTATTTCAGTGGCCCGACCCTGTTCGGCGGGTTGTCCGGCGTGCTCTACGGTCTACTTGGGCATTGCTGGATTTTCCAGCTGATTTCGCCGAACCGTGCTTATAGCCTGCCGCGCGGCGTGCTGGTGATGATGCTGGTCTGGCTGCTGCTGTGCCTGTCCGGGCTGGTCTCGATGATCGGCTTCGGTGAAATTGCCAACGCGGCCCACGTCGGCGGGTTGCTCGTCGGATGCTTGACCGGTTTGTTGGGTGGTTTGTACAACCGCCGTAAACTGGCCGTCTAACTAGTTATGTCAATAAAGAGCGCGGAGCCCTTGATGTCCTCTTTTAACGAAATGATCAACAACATCACCCCTGATATCTACCAGAGCCTGAAACTGGCGGTGGAAATCGGTAAATGGTCCGACGGTGGCAAACTCACCGCCGAACAACGCGAACTGTCGCTGCAAGCGATGATCGCCTGGGAAATCCAGAACCTGCCCGAGCACGAGCGCACCGGTTACATGGGCGTGCAGGAGTGCGGCTCCAAGTCGATCGAAGTGCCCAATATCCTGTTCAAGTCGGATGCCGTCCATTGATCGAGCTTGGCCGCGGTGCAATCAGCAAAATGTCGGCGCGCCTTGACGGGCCGAACGTGCAGTACGCGTTTCGTCTGGACGACGTCGAGGTGCCGGTCAATCCCTTGATCGGGACCACGGTGCGCCTGGAATACCTGGGGGCGATTCATTGCACCCATTGCGGACGCAAGACCAAAACCAGTTTCAGCCAGGGCTACTGCTACCCGTGCATGACCAAACTGGCCCAGTGCGATATCTGCATCATGAGCCCGGAGCGTTGCCACTACGACGCTGGCACCTGCCGTGAGCCGGAGTGGGGCGAGAAGTTCTGCATGACGGATCACATTGTGTATCTGTCCAACTCTTCGGGGGTGAAGGTCGGGATTACCCGTGCCACCCAGTTGCCGACCCGTTGGATCGATCAGGGCGCCCGTCAGGCCTTGCCAATCATGCGTGTCTCGACCCGTCAGCAGTCGGGCTTCGTCGAAGACCTGTTCCGCAGTCAGGTGGCGGACAAGACCAACTGGCGTGCTTTGCTCAAGGGCGATGCGGTGTCGGTCGACCTGGCGCAGGTTCGTGATCAGCTGTTCGACAGTTGCGCCGAAGGATTGCAAGGTTTGCAGGAACGATTCGGCCTACAGGCGATCCAGACCATTACCGATGTAGAAACGCTCGAAATCCGCTATCCGGTCGAGCAATACCCGGCCAAAATCGTCAGCTTCAACCTGGACAAGAATCCGATTGCCGAAGGCACGCTGTTGGGAATCAAGGGCCAGTACTTGATCTTCGACACCGGCGTAATCAATATTCGTAAATACACGGCCTACCAGCTCGCCGTGCATCAGTAAGGACTCCAGCATGCGCACCGAACAACCGAAGATGATCTACCTGAAGGACTATCAGGCGCCCGAGTACCTGATCGACGAGACGCACCTGACCTTCGAGTTGTTCGAGGACCACAGCCTGGTCCATGCGCAACTGGTGATGCGCCGCAATCCTGAACGTGGCCCGGGCCTGCCGCCGCTGGTGCTGGATGGCCAGCAGCTTGAATTGCTGTCGGTCACCCTGGCCGACAACGAATTGACCGTCGCCGACTATCAGTTGACGGAAAACCACCTGACGCTGCACCCGACCAGCACCACCTTCACGGTCGACACCAGCGTCAAGATCCATCCAGAAACCAACACCGCGCTGGAAGGCCTGTACAAGTCCGGCACGATGTTCTGCACCCAGTGTGAGGCCGAAGGCTTTCGCAAGATCACTTATTACCTCGACCGTCCGGACGTGATGAGCACGTTCACCACCACGGTGGTGGCCGAGCAGCACAGTTATCCGGTGTTGCTGTCCAACGGCAACCCGATTGCCAGCGGTCCGGGCGAAGACGGCCGGCACTGGGCGACCTGGGAAGATCCGTTCAAGAAACCTGCCTACCTGTTCGCGCTGGTGGCCGGTGATTTGTGGTGCGTCGAAGACACCTTCACCACCATGACCGATCGCTCCGTGGCACTGCGCATTTATGTCGAGCCGGAAAACATCGACAAGTGCCAGCACGCCATGAACAGCCTGAAGAAGTCCATGCGCTGGGACGAAGAGGTGTACGGTCGCGAGTACGACCTGGACATCTTCATGATCGTCGCGGTCAACGACTTCAACATGGGCGCCATGGAGAACAAGGGCCTCAACATCTTCAACTCCAGCGCCGTGCTGGCCCGCGCTGAAACCGCGACCGACGCCGCGCACCAGCGGGTCGAGGCGATTGTTGCCCACGAGTACTTCCACAACTGGTCGGGCAACCGCGTGACCTGCCGCGACTGGTTCCAGTTGTCGCTCAAGGAAGGCTTCACTGTGTTCCGCGATTCGGGCTTCTCAGCCGACATGAACTCGGCCACGGTCAAGCGCATCCAGGACGTGGCGTACCTGCGCACCCACCAGTTCGCCGAAGACGCCGGCCCGATGGCTCACGCCGTGCGCCCGGACAGCTTCATCGAGATTTCCAACTTCTACACCCTGACCGTGTACGAAAAGGGCTCGGAAGTGGTCGGCATGATCCATACCTTGCTTGGCGCCGAAGGCTTCCGCAAAGGCAGCGACCTGTACTTCGAACGCCATGACGGCCAGGCCGTGACTTGCGACGACTTCATTAAAGCCATGGAAGACGCCAACGGTGTCGACCTGACCCAGTTCAAACGCTGGTACAGCCAGGCTGGCACACCGCGCCTGGCGGTCAGCGAGTCCTACGACGCGGCGGCGAAAACCTACAGCCTGACGTTCCGTCAAAGCTGCCCGGCAACCCCGGACAAGGTTGAGAAGCTGCCGTTCGTGATCCCGGTCGAGTTGGGCCTGCTGGACGCCAAAGGTGCGGCCATTGCGTTGCGTCTTTCCGGTGAAGCCAGCGCTCAAGGCACCTCACGGGTCATTTCGGTGACCGAAGCCGAGCAGACATTCACCTTCATCGACATCGCGGAACAGCCATTGCCTTCGTTGCTGCGTGGCTTCTCGGCGCCGGTGAAACTGAGCTTCCCGTACAACCGCGATCAACTGATGTTCCTGATGCAGCACGACAGCGACGGGTTCAACCGCTGGGATGCGGGTCAGCAATTGTCGGTTCAGGTGCTGCAAGAGCTGATTGCTCAGCAGCAAAAGGGCGAGAAACTGGTGCTGGATCAGCGTTTGATTTCTGCCTTGCGCACCGTGTTGTCCGACGAGACGCTGGATCAGGCGATGGTTGCGGAAATGCTTTCGCTGCCGGGCGAGGCGTATCTCACCGAAATCAGCGAAGTGGCGGACGTTGACGCCATTCACATCGCTCGCGAGTTTGCTCGTAAACAATTGGCAGAAGGTTTGTTCGAAGCGTTGTGGCTGCGTTATCAGGCCAATCGCGATCTGTCGAAGAAAACCCCGTATGTGGCTGAGGCCGAGCACTTCGCTCGTCGCGCATTGCAGAACATTGCGCTGTCCTACCTGATGCTCAGCGGTAAACCGCAAGTGGTGGCGGCGACGCTTGAGCAGTTCGAGACCAGCGACAACATGACCGAGCGCTTGACGGCGTTGGCAGTGTTGGTGAATTCGTCGTTCGAAGAAGAGAAGGCCACGGCACTGGCGAGTTTTGCCGAGCACTTCAAGGACAACCCGCTGGTCATGGATCAGTGGTTCAGCGTCCAGGCGGGCAGCGTGTTGCCGGGTGGCCTTGAGCGGGTCAAGGCGTTGATGCAGCATCCGGCATTCAACATCAAGAACCCGAACAAGGTGCGGGCACTGGTCGGCGCGTTTGCCGGGCAGAACCTGATCAACTTCCATGCGGCCGATGGTTCGGGTTATCGGTTCCTCGCGGATCTGGTGATTGAGTTGAACGGGTTTAATCCGCAGATCGCTTCTCGGCAGTTGGCGCCGCTGACTCGCTGGCGCAAGTATGACGATGCGCGTCAGGCGTTGATGAAAGGTGAGCTGGAGCGGATTCGTGCTTCGGGTCAGTTGTCGAGTGATGTGTTTGAGGTGGTCAGCAAAAGCCTGGCCTGAGTTGGGGGTTTGTTTCCGCGGGGGTGTATATCCATTCCTGCGGTAACGGCCACTTAGGGTTTCGCCCTTACGGCGACTCACTTTTTTTTCAAACACCAAAAAAAAGTAAGCAAAAAAAGGCTCGCCCCGAGCGTCCGGCCCCTCGCCTAGGCTCGGCGTTCCTTCGTTCCGGCATTCATCTGGGGGCATCGCCTCCGGTTGGCTTCGCTTCAACCTCCTCTCGATGTGTTCGACTTCGTCGAACGGCGCTGCGCGCCTACCCCCCAGATGAACACCTCCACTCAGCCTCCCGAAGGGGCGGGTGAATCAAGATCAAGAGCGGCTGGCGAGCTAACGCTCGGCCTGTTGAGTGGTGAAGGGCGGGTGTACACCCATCCCCTGTAGGAGCTGTCGAGTGAAACGAGGCTGCGATCTTTTGATCTGGCTGTGGCTGTGGCTTTAGATGTTGATCCTGCTTTTGATCTTTCGCCCCTTCGGCAGGCCGAGCGTAGGTGTTCATCAGGGGGTTAGGCGCGTAGCGCCGTGCGGCGAAGCCGCACACATCGAGAGGAGGTCGTTGCGAAGCAGACCGTAGGCGATGCCCCCTGATGGGCACCGAAGCGAGGGAACGCGGAGCTTTAGCGAGGCGCCGTACGCCGGGGCGAAGCCTTTTGCTTACTTTTCGGCGTCTGGAAAAGTGAGTCGCTGTAAGAGCGAAACCATAAGTAGCCGTTACCGCAGAAATGGATATGTACACCAAACCCTGAAACCCAATCACCCCACCTGATACCGAATCATTCAGCACCCACCCATACCCCCCAGGTTAACAAAACATAACGTGGCGTCGATTGTCAGACCTTTCCAAACCCCGATAGGATAAGCCAGCTTCCGAAGGGGCTCTAGATTGCGTATTTCAGGACTATGCTCCAGAAAAGGCAATCGCAAAGAGCACCCCTTATGGCGCCCAGAAAGGTTGAACGACCTAACAATAATAATGGGGGAAGGTCTATGAGTGAGCCTGTCATGGGTGTGGGTATCTGCCGCCCGCCGGCATTACGCAAATTCGCGTTGCTGGCTACAGCGCTCTCGCTGTTGGGCTGTGCCGTGCTGTCGGCACCTGTGCTGGCCGCTGCTGCGCCAGCATCCGACATTGTCTATTCCGTTGAATCTGCCAAAGCCAGCAAGAGCCTGATGCTCGACGTCGTGCACGCCGGCAAGCGCCTGGTGGCGGTCGGGGATCGCGGGCACATTTTGTATTCCGATGACCAGGGCGCGACCTGGACCCAAGCCAAGGTGCCGACGCGGCAACTGCTGACGTCGGTGTATTTCGTCGACGACAAACACGGTTGGGCCGTCGGCCATGATGCGCAGATCCTCGCGAGCGAGGACGGCGGCGTCACCTGGACCAAGCAATTCGAAGATCTGAAACGCGAATCGCCGCTGCTCGACGTCTGGTTCCAGGACGTCAACAGCGGCTTTGCCGTGGGTGCTTACGGCGCATTGATGGCAACCACCGACGGCGGCAAGAACTGGGAAGACGTCAGCGATCGCCTCGACAACGAAGACCAGTACCACCTCAACGCCATCGCTGCGGTTAAGGATTCCGGTCTGTTCATCGTCGGTGAGCAGGGCAGCATGTTCCGCTCCGCCGACTGGGGCCAGACCTGGGAGAAGCTTGAAGGACCATACGAAGGCTCGCTGTTCGGCGTGATCGGCACCGCTCAAGCCAACACGCTGCTGGCCTACGGGCTACGCGGGAATCTGTTTCGCTCCACCGATTTCGGTACGACCTGGGAGCCGGTTGAGCTCAAGGCCGCTCGCGGTGCACTGGAGTTCGGTCTGTCCGGCGCGACGCTGCTCGACGACGGTTCCATCGTGATTGTCGGCAACGGTGGCTCGGTGATCCGCAGCGACGACAACGGCGAAACCTTCAGCGTGTTCAACCGTCCGGATCGCATTTCCGTTTCGGCAGTCACCGCAGCGGGCAACGGCAATCTGATTCTGGCAGGACAGGGTGGCGTTCGCGTCACTTCGCCAACCGGCGCAGAGAATGGAAAAAATGGGTCGTCCAAATGAGCCGGGCAAATAATAAGAAGGCGGGTCTATGACATCCTTGAGCACTCATCATCATGACAAGGCGACGTTTCTCGAACGCCTGATTTTCAACAACCGCCCGGCAGTGATCGTGATCTGCCTGCTGGTCAGTATTTTCCTGTTCTGGCAGGCGACGCTGATCCGGCCTTCCACCAGTTTCGAAAAAATGATCCCGCTCGAGCATCCGTTCATTCAAAAGATGATGGAGCATCGCAACGATCTGGCGAACCTGGGCAACACGGTGCGCATCTCGGTGGAAGCCACTGATGGCGACATCTTCTCCAAGGAGTACATGGAGACGCTGCGTCAGATCAACGACGAGGTGTTCTACATCTCCGGAGTTGACCGTTCCGGCCTCAAGTCGCTGTGGAGCCCGAGCGTACGCTGGACCGAAGTGACAGAGGAGGGCTTTGCCGGTGGTGAAGTGATTCCGCAGAGCTACAACGGCTCCCAGCAAAGCCTCGACCTGTTGCGCAACAACGTGCTCAAGTCCGGTCAGGTCGGGCGTCTGGTGGCCAACGACTTCAAGTCGAGCATTGTCGATATCCCGCTACTGGAGTCCTACCCGGACCCGCAGGACCAGGGCAAGTTGCTGGCGCTGGACTATCGCAAGTTCTCTCACGAACTCGAAGACAAGATCCGCAACAAGTTCGAAGCCCAGAACCCCAACGTGCAGATCCACATCGTCGGTTTCGCCAAGAAAGTCGGCGACTTGATCGATGGGCTGGTCATGGTGGTGATGTTCTTCGGCGTCGCCTTCATCATCACGTTGATCCTGCTCTACTGGTTCACCAACTGCATGCGCAGCACCGTGGCGGTGTTGAGTACAACGCTGGTGGCGGTGGTCTGGCAGCTCGGTTTGATGCACTTCTTTGGTTTCGGGCTAGATCCGTATTCGATGCTGGTGCCGTTCCTGATCTTCGCCATTGGTATTTCCCACGGTGTGCAGAAGATCAACGGGATTGCCTTGCAGTCCAGCGAGGCGGACAACGCACTGACTGCCGCGCGACGCACATTCCGTCAGTTGTTCCTGCCGGGGATGATTGCGATCCTCGCGGATGCGGTGGGTTTCATCACGCTGCTGATCATCGACATCGGCGTGATTCGTGAACTGGCCATCGGCGCGTCCATCGGCGTGGCGGTGATCGTGTTCACCAACCTGATTCTGCTGCCCGTGGCGATTTCCTACGTTGGCATCAGCAAACGCGCGGTCGAACGCAGCAAGAAAGACGCGCACCGCGAACACCCGTTCTGGCGTCTGCTGTCGAATTTTGCCAGCCCGAAAGTGGCGCCAGTGTCGATTGTTTTGGCCTTGTTGGCCTTCAGCGGTGGCCTCTGGTACAGCCAGAACCTGAAAATCGGCGACCTCGATCAAGGCGCTCCGGAACTGCGTCCGGACTCGCGCTACAACAAGGACAACAACTTCATCATCAGCAATTACTCCACCAGTTCCGACGTGTTGGTGGTGATGGTCAAGACCAAGTCCGAAGGCTGCTCGCGCTACGAAGCCATGGCGCCGATCGACGAGCTGATGTGGAAGATGCAGAACACCGAGGGCGTGCAGTCGGCGATCTCGCTGGTGACCGTGTCCAAGCAGATGATCAAGGGCATGAACGAGGGCAACCTGAAATGGGAAACCCTGTCGCGTAACCCGGACGTGCTGAACAACTCGATCGCCCGGGCTGATGGCCTGTACAACAACAGTTGCTCCCTGGCGCCGGTGCTGGTGTTCCTCAACGATCACAAGGCCGCCACGCTGGATCGTGCCGTGCATGCGGTGCAGGACTTCGCCAAGGAAAACAACAAGGAAGGCCTGGAATTCATCCTCGCCGCCGGTAACGCCGGGATCGAGGCCGCCACCAACGAGGTGATCAAGGAATCCGAGCTGACCATCCTGATCCTGGTGTACATCTGCGTGGCGACCATGTGCATGATCACCTTCCGTTCATGGGCGGCGACGCTGTGCATCGTGCTGCCGCTGGTACTGACTTCGGTACTCGGCAACGCCCTGATGGCCTTCATGGGCATCGGCGTGAAAGTCGCGACCCTGCCGGTTGTGGCACTCGGGGTGGGGATTGGCGTGGATTACGGGATCTACATCTACAGCCGTCTGGAAAGCTTCCTGCGTGCTGGTCTGCCGCTACAAGAGGCGTACTACCAGACGCTGAAGTCCACTGGTAAAGCCGTGTTGTTCACCGGCCTGTGCCTGGCGATTGGCGTGTGCACCTGGATCTTCTCGGCCATCAAGTTCCAGGCCGACATGGGCCTGATGCTGACCTTCATGCTGCTCTGGAACATGTTCGGCGCACTGTGGCTGTTGCCAGCGCTGGCGCGGTTCCTGATCAAACCGGAGAAATTGGCGGGGCAGAAGGGCAATTCGTTGTTTGCTCACTGATTCCAGGCTGAAATAGAAAAGCCGCAACCATGGTTGCGGCTTTTTTACATCCCGAAATTCACACTGGCCCCCCCTGTAGGAGTGAGCCTGCTCGCGATAGCGGTCTAACATTCAACATCTATGTTGAATGACACTCCGTCATCGCGAGCAGGCTCGCTCCCACAGGGAATTTTTGTAGCTGTTGGATCGTGTTGTGTCAGGAAGGATCAGCACCCAGCACCGCATTCAACGCACTACGCGCATCATCCAGCTGCACCAACGTCGCATGCCGCGCACCCAGCGCATCACGATTCTCGATCGCCGTCAGAATTGCCTTGTGCCGGGGCAATGCCAGTTCATGCAGATTCGGCCGCTGGTTGGAATGCTTCAAGGCTTCGGCAATCGCCACCGACAGCATGTTGCACAGGTTGGCCAGCAAGTCGTTATGGGTCGCATCGGCGATGCGGCTATGGAAATCCAGGTCCGGTTGCAGCAGCGCCTCCGGTGTCGGTGCCGCTTCCATGCGTTGATAGGCTTCACCAATGGAGGCGATGTCATCGTCCGTGGCGAACTGCGCGGCGAGGGCGGCCGCTGCGGGTTCGATGATGCTGCGCACGCTGGTCAGCAAATCGAAGAATTCATTTTGCGGGCTGCTTTGCATCAGCCAATGCAGCACATCGGGATCGAGCATGTGCCATTCCTTGCGCTGCTTGACCACCGTGCCCACTCGCGGACGGGAATACACCAGACCCTTGGCGACCAAAACCCGGGTGGCTTCGCGCAGGACTGGCCGGCTGACCGCGTACTCCTCGCACAACAGGGCTTCGGCGGGCAGTTTGTCACAGGGCTTGAAGCGTCCGGAAACGATCTGCATGCCCAGTTCCTGGACGATGCGCGAGTGCATGCTTTTGCGGTCGGAGGGTTTGCGGTAATCCATGGGGAACGGCGCGATCCTGGGCGATGGGGTGCCGCGCATGATAACAGGCGCGACGCGATCTTGAGGCAGGTGCAAATCAAATGTGGGAGCGAGCCTGCTCCGGGCGGCGTTCCGACGAAGGCGGTGTGTCAGTCAACATAGATGTTGAATGTTAAGCCGCTATCGCGAGCAGGCTCGCTCCCACAGGGGATTTGTGGTGTTAGTGGGAGTGGCGCGGTACTTCAGAGCCTCGGCAACCCACCAGGAAGTCGAAATCGCAACCCTGATCCGCCTGCAGCACATGATCAATGTACAGCTGACGATAACCACCCACGATCAACTGCTGCGGTGGCTGCAGATCAGCCATGCGCGCCGCCAGTTCGGCGTCGGGAATGTCCAGGTGCAGACGACCGTTGGCGCAGTCGAGTTCGATCCAGTCACCTTCCTTCACGGTCGCCAAAGGCCCGCCAGCGGCCGCTTCCGGGGCTACGTGCAGAACGACAGTGCCGTACGCCGTGCCGCTCATGCGCGCATCGGAAATGCGCACCATGTCTGTCACACCCTGAGCGAGCAACTTGGCCGGCAAGCCCATGTTGCCAACTTCGGCCATGCCCGGATAACCCTTCGGACCGCAGTTCTTCATCACCAGAATCGAGTTGGCATCCACCTCCAGCTCCGGATCGTTGATCCGCGCCTTATACATGTCGAAGTTCTCGAACACCACCGCACGCCCGCGATGTTGCATCAGTTCGGCGCTGGCGGCGGAGGGCTTGAGCACCGCGCCGAGTGGCGCCAGATTCCCACGCAACACACAGATGCCGCCGTCGGCGCGGATCGGGTTGTCGAGGGTGCGGATCACTTCGTCCTGGCCGTAGATCGGTGCGTCCTTGGTATTCTCGCCGAGGGTCTTGCCGTTCACGGTCAGGGCATTCGGATGCGGAATCAGGTTGGCTTCACCCAGGCGACGCAGCACCGCTGGCAGGCCACCGGCGTAGTAGAACTCTTCCATCAGGAAGCGCCCGGACGGTTGCAGGTCGACGATGGTCGGCATGCCGCGACCGATGCGGGTCCAGTCATCCAGATCCAGCTCGACACCGATGCGCCCGGCAATGGCTTTCAAGTGGATCACGGCGTTGGTCGAACCACCAATGGCCGCGTTCACCCGAATGGCGTTTTCGAAGGCCTCTTTGGTGAGGATTTTCGACAGCTTCAAATCTTCGCGAACCATCTCCACCGCGCGCATGCCGGACATGTGCGCCAGCACATAACGACGCGCGTCGACCGCTGGAATCGCCGCGTTGTGGGGCAGGGAAGTGCCCAGTGCTTCAGCCATGCAGGCCATGGTCGACGCGGTGCCCATGGTGTTGCACGTACCGGCCGAGCGGGACATGCCACCCTCGGCGGCAAGGAAATCGTCGATGGTAATCGTACCGGCTTTCACCTGTTCACTGAGCTGCCAGACCACGGTGCCCGAGCCGATGTCCTGGCCCTTGTGTTTGCCGTTGAGCATCGGCCCGCCGGTGACGACGATCGCCGGCACGTCGCAACTGGCCGCGCCCATCAACAACGCCGGGGTGGTTTTGTCGCAACCGGTCAGCAGCACAACACCGTCAATCGGGTTGCCGCGAATCGCTTCTTCGACGTCCATGCTCGCCAGGTTGCGAGTGAGCATGGCGGTCGGACGCAGGTTCGACTCGCCGTTGGAGAACACCGGGAATTCCACGGGAAAGCCACCAGCCTCGATCACCCCACGTTTGACGTGCTCCGCAATCTGGCGGAAATGCGCGTTGCACGGGGTCAGTTCCGACCAGGTGTTGCAGATGCCGATGATCGGCTTGCCGTGGAACTGGTGGTCGGCGATGCCCTGATTCTTCATCCAGCTGCGGTACATGAAGCCGTTCTTGTCGGCAGTGCCAAACCATTGGGCGGAGCGCAGGGTGGGTTTCTTATCAGACATGATCGGTTCTCTTATTGTATGACTATATTGTTCGAGCTGAGGCGTAACATAGGCGTAAATTCGGCGCTTTGGAAGTGTTGTTGCATAAATAGTATTACTATATAGTCCGTTTCAACGGAGGGATTGCCCTGACGGTTTTCCGCGAGAGGCGTCCCCCGAGGTTCTATAACAACAACAATCGGAGACCGATCTCATGAGCCAGGAACTGCGGCTTATTCGTCGCATTACGCTGAAACTGATTCCCTTCCTGATCCTGCTGTACCTGATCGCCTATGTGGATCGCTCCGCCGTAGGCTTCGCCAAATTGCACATGGGCGCCGACCTCGGCATCGGTGACGCGGCTTACGGCTTGGGTGCCGGGCTGTTTTTCATTGGCTATTTCCTGCTGGAAATCCCCAGCAACCTGATGCTCGAACGCTTTGGCGCGCGGCGCTGGTTCGCGCGGATCATGGTCACCTGGGGCGCCATCACCATCGGTATGGCCTTCGTCCAGGGGCCGCACAGTTTCTATGTGATGCGCTTTCTGCTCGGCGCCGCGGAAGCCGGGTTCTTCCCGGGCGTTCTCTACTACATCACCCAGTGGTTTCCGGTGCGCCATCGCGGCAAGATCCTCGGGTTGTTCATCCTGTCCCAACCCATCGCCATGTTGATCACCGGCCCGGTGTCCGGCGGTCTGCTCGGCATGGACGGCATTCTTGGCCTGCATGGCTGGCAGTGGCTGTTCATCGTCATCGGTACCCCGGCGATCCTGTTGACCTGGCCGGTGCTGCGTTACCTGCCGGACGGCCCGAAACAGGTGAAGTGGATGGACCAGGCCGAAAAGGACTGGCTGACCGGCGAACTGAAAAAGGATCTTGAGGAATACGGCCAGACCCGCCACGGCAACCCGTTGCACGCCCTCAAGGACAAACGAGTGTTGCTGCTGGCGTTGTTCTATCTGCCGGTGACCCTGAGTATCTACGGCCTGGGCTTGTGGTTGCCGACCCTGATCAAGCAGTTCGGTGGCACGGATCTGGTGACCGGTTTCGTGTCGTCGGTGCCGTACATCTTCGGGATCATCGGGTTGCTGATCATTCCGCGCAGTTCCGATCGCTTGAATGATCGCTACGGCCACTTGGCGGTGCTTTACGTGTTGGGTGCCATCGGCCTGTTCCTCAGCGCCTGGCTGACCGTACCGGTGCTGCAACTGGCGGCGTTGTGCCTGGTGGCCTTTTCGCTGTTTTCCTGCACCGCGGTGTTCTGGACCTTGCCGGGCCGCTTCTTTGCCGGCGCCAGTGCGGCCGCCGGAATCGCCTTGATCAACTCGGTGGGCAACCTCGGCGGCTACATCGGTCCGTTCGTGATCGGCGCGCTCAAGGAATACACCGGCAACCTGGCTTCGGGCCTGTACTTCTTGTCTGGTGTGATGGTGTTCGGGCTGGTGTTGACCGGTGTGGTTTATCGGTTGCTGGAGCGCAAGCACGTATTGCCGGCCGATCAGTTCGCTGCCAGCGCCCGGGGCGCTACCCGCACCTGAGCCATCACCAAAATCCCCTGTGGGAGCGAGCTTGCTCGCGATGGCGGAGTGTCTGCCCGCATCAATGTTGAATGTTGGGCCGCTATCGCGAGCAAGCTCGCTCCCACAGGGGGGCAGCGTTGGATTTGAGATTTGTTACAGGAGAAAATCATGCGTTTAGTTCAGTTCGAATTGAGTAACGGCGAGCGCCGGGTGGGCGTGGTCGAAGACAGTCTGGTGCGCGAAGTGCAGGGCGCGCGCACCGTTCGCGACCTGGCGTTGGCCGCGATCGAGGCGGGCGTCAATCTTGAGCAACAGGTGAAAACCCTGGGCCTGAGCATCAGCCATGACTATGCAGAGCTGTTGGCCACGCTGCGCATCCTGCCACCGCTGGATCACCCGGACCCGGCGCACATGCTGGTCAGCGGTACGGGCCTGACCCACCTGGGCAGCGCGTCGGCACGAGACAAGATGCATCAGCAAGTCGGCGACGAAGCCGCGATGACCGACACCATGCGCATCTTCAAATGGGGCGTGGAAGGCGGCAAACCGGTAGCGGGGCAGGCCGGCGTACAACCGGAATGGTTCTACAAGGGCGACGGCAGCATCGTCGTGCGTCCGGGCCAACCGTTTCCGCTGCCGCCGTTCGCCGAAGACGCGGGGGAGGAGCCGGAACTCAGTGGACTCTACGTCATCGGCCACGACGGCAAACCGTATCGACTCGGTTTTGCCGTGGGCAATGAATTCTCCGATCACGTGATGGAGCGCAAGAATTACCTCTACCTGGCCCACTCGAAATTGCGCAGTTGCAGTTATGGCCCGGAACTTCGGGTCGGTGAACTGCCGGAGCATCTGGCAGGCACCAGCCGCATCCTGCGTGACGGTGAAGTGCTGTGGCAGAACGAGTTTCTCAGTGGCGAGGCCAACATGTGCCACAGCCTGGAAAACCTCGAGTACCACCATTTCAAATACAGCCAGTTCCTGCGCCCGGGCGATGTGCACATTCACTTCTTCGGCACTGCGACCCTGTCCTTTGCCGACGGCATTCGCACCCGGCCGGGTGATGTGTTCGAGATCAGTCAGACCGAGTTCGGTGCACCGTTGATCAACGGGATTGCACCGGTTGAAGCGGCGTTTGAGCCTGGCACCGTTGGCACCCTTTAAGGAGATAGGCATGACCCAGATTCTTGGTCACAACTACATCGGCGGCCAGCGCAACGCTGCCGGCGAAATCATCGTCAAAAGCGTTGATGCCAATACGGGCGAAAACCTGCCTTACAGTTTTCACCAGGCCACCCTCGAAGAAGTCGATGCCGCCGCCAAGGCTGCCGCTGCCGCCTACCCGGCCTATCGCAGCCTGAGCGCCGAACGCCGAGCGCAATTTCTCGACGCGATTGCCGATGAACTGGACCTGTTGGGCGATGACTTTGTTTCGCTGGTCTGCCGCGAAACCGCGCTGCCAGCGGCACGGATTCAAGGCGAGCGCAGTCGCACCAGCGGTCAGATGCGTCTGTTCGCCAAAGTGCTGCGTCGCGGTGATTTCTACGGTGCGCGGATCGATCGGGCATTGCCCGAGCGCCAACCGTTGCCGCGTCCGGACCTGCGTCAGTACCGCATCGGCCTCGGGCCGGTCGCCGTGTTTGGCGCCAGTAACTTTCCGTTGGCGTTTTCCACGGCGGGCGGCGACACCGCGTCGGCGTTGGCCGCCGGTTGCTCGGTGGTGTTTAAGGCTCACAGCGGCCATATGGCCACAGCCGAACGGGTGGCCGACGCGATCATCCGCGCCGCAGAAAAAACCGGCATGCCGGCCGGCGTGTTCAACATGATCTACGGCGGCGGAGTCGGCGAAGCGCTGGTCAAGCATCCGGCGATTCAGGCGGTTGGCTTTACCGGCTCGCTCAAGGGCGGCCGTGCGTTGTGTGATATGGCCGCAGCACGGGCGCAGCCGATTCCGGTGTTTGCCGAGATGTCGAGCATCAATCCGGTGATCGTGTTGCCGCAGGCGCTGCAAGCGCGTGCTGAGTCGGTCGCCCGTGACCTGACCGCTTCGGTGGTTCAGGGCTGCGGTCAGTTCTGCACCAATCCCGGGCTGGTGATCGGTATTCGTTCACCGCAGTTCAGCGCCTTCATGCAACAGGTGGCGGGCCTGATCGGCGATCAGCCGGCGCAAACCATGCTCAATGCCGGGACCTTGAGCAGCTATGGCCAAGGCCTGCAAAAACTCCTCGCTCATCCGGGCATCGAGCACCTGGCCGGTCAGCCACAGCAGGGCAATCAGGCGCAACCGCAACTGTTCAAGGCGGATGTCAGCCTGTTGATCAATGGCGATGAAGTGCTGCAGGAAGAAGTGTTCGGCCCGACCACGGTGTTTGTCGAAGTCGCCGATCAGGCGCAACTGAGTGCCGCGTTGAACGGTCTGCATGGGCAACTGACGGCGACGATCATTGGCGAGCCGGCGGACTTTGAGCAGTTCGCTGAGCTGACGCCGTTGCTGGAGCAGAAGGTCGGACGGATCCTGCTCAACGGCTATCCGACCGGCGTAGAAGTCTGCGATTCAATGGTCCATGGCGGGCCGTATCCGGCAACTTCCGATGCGCGCGGTACGTCGGTCGGCACGCTGGCCATCGATCGTTTCCTGCGCCCGGTGTGCTTCCAGAACTACCCCGACAGCCTGCTGCCGGAGGCGTTGAAGAATGGCAATCCGCTGCGCATTCAACGCCTGGTGGACGGGCAGCCATCCCGCGAAGCCCTCTAACGGCGAGCGCAATCCCCTGTGGGAGCGGGCTTGCTCGCGAAAGCGAAGCGTCAGTCGACTAATCTTTGACTGTTACACCGCTTTCGCGAGCAAGTCGAATCGTCGCACCGCCGCTCCCACATTTGTTCGACGCCGTCTTTGAGTTGAGTGACCGGCACTGGACCGCTCCCACATTGAGCTATCATTGCGTCTTTCCCATTCAAAGATTGACTGCCATGACCGCCCCAACCGACACCTTGCTCGCCACCCTCGAACACTGCGATATGGTGGAAATCGACGGGCTGCACGCCTTCGAATTCTCCCTTGATGAAGACGATAACCTGCACATCGAATGCCTGGACGGTCGTGTGTCCAAGCACTGGGAGTTCACCCCGGCCGAAGTCGAGGCCGCGACCTTCGATCCAACCCTGCAAAGCTGGCTGATCACCGGCAGTTCCGGCGAGCACCGGTTGGTGTGCATGACCGCGTTCCGCGGTGATGACGACGAGGAAGAAGCGAATGAGGATGCGTAAGCTCTGGCCTCTGTTGATGGCCGGCAGCGTCGGCGCGATGGGTTTTCAGGTTGCGTCGGCCGATGACTATCAGTTGCTGGTCGGCTCCTACACCGCCGGTCAGAGCCAGGGGATTTATCGCCTGAACTTCGACAGCGCTACCGGGCAGATCGATGCCAAGCCGCTGCAAGTGGTCAAGAGCGAAAACCCGTCCTGGCTGACCCTGTCAAAGGATCAGCGTCACCTGTTCGTGGTCAACGAAAACGGCCCGGGACAGACCGATCCGGTAGGGCGCGTCAGCAGTTATGCGATCGACCCGAAAACCCATGAACTGAGCCTGATCAATCAGGTGCAGAGCCTGGGCAACGAGCCGACGCATTCGGGCCTCAGCGTTGAAGCCAGTCACCTGTTTGTCAGCAACTATTCGGTGTCTGAAGATCCGGGCGGTACCCTATCGGTGTTGCCGGTAGACGCCGACGGCAAGCTGAAACCGGTGGTGCAGATGAGCAGCCATCCATCGAGCCGGGTCAATCCCGAGCGGCAGATGTCGGCGCACGTGCATTCCACGGTTTCGTCGCCGGACGGCCAGTATGTGTTCTCCAATGACCTGGGCGCCGACAAGATCTTTGCCTACCGCTTCGACCCCAAGGCCAACCCGGAATTGCCCTTGACCGCCGCCACACCGGCGTCCGTGCAGTTGCCACCCGGTAGCGGTCCGCGTCATCTGCTGTTCAGCGCCGATGGCAAGCACGCGTGGCTGACCATGGAAATGAGCGCGCAGGTTGCGGTGTTCGATTACAAGGACGGCCAACTCAAGCAAACGCAAATGGTCGAGTTGGCGACGGGTCAGCCCGTTTCGGACAAGGCGGCCGCTGCGCTTCACGCGTCGGGCGATGGCAAGTTCCTCTACGTCAGCAACCGTGGCACCGCCAATCAGCTGCTGGTGTTCGCCATCGATCCTGCGACCGGGCACCTCAAGGAGCTGCAGCGCCGTTCCGTAGAAGGTGACCACCCGCGTGAGTTCAGCCTCGATCCGAGTGGCAAGTTCTTGTTGATCGCCAACCAGAAAAGCAACCAGATTGTTGTCGTCGAGCGCGATTCAAAGACAGGCCTGCTGGGTAAAACCGTGCAAAAACTGCCGATGGATGCCCCGAGCGATCTCAAGTTCCTGGTGCGTCAATAGGCCGCAGGCCCCGGTTGATGGGGCCTGCATCCTTCTATTAATGACGCTGATATCTGCTAATGCTACAAAAGATTTCAAGGCGCCAACCTCGAAGGTTAAGTTTGCTTCACGGCCCCACCGGGCAAGCAAGCCAACTGAATACGAGGAATACCGCCATGAACTTCAATCTCTTCTCCGTAATCGCCGCTTCCGCTATCTCTGCCACCGTTGCTTTGCCAGCCAGCGCCAGCGTTGAAATCAGCGACAAAAAATCCCACGCCCAAAGCTACACCCAGAAATACCTGCAACAGAGCGCCAACTTTTACGCGGCTCTGGATCACAAGACCCAAGCCTGAAATTTGAACCCTGCACCTTTTATGCAGGAGCGAAGTCACTTGCGCCGATCGAGCTGAAAAGCTTTGAGAAACCTGAGTGATGTCGCTCCTGCATAACGCGTTTACGACAGTATCATATTGCTATCAACGTATTGCTTGATATCACATGGCCATAAGTTTAAATTTGACGCTGATTTTTTGACTCCTTCTTGTGATAAGGATCGACAGCATGGCAATGCGTCTGGCCGTGGTACTTCTGTTTCTCTATTCCACCCCCATTCTTTCGGCTGCCCAGCCCGTTCCAGACGAGCCGGATGCGGCCCGCGAGCGCTTGATGAGTTTTATTGAAGACTGAAATAGTCTGGCTTAATGATCAACGAAGCTGATGGTCACTATGGATAACCCTGAGTGGTTATCACCGCTTTTTTGATCGATTCTGTGGGCATCGAAACATGCCTGCGGAGAACATCATGGCCAGCTCAATCATCACTTCTGCCAAATACGGCGCCTACCTGGCTATCGCTCTTTACGTAGCCATGGTGCTGGTTTTCAGCCTCTCGCCTCAATCGCAACAGACCCTCGATGCGCCGATTCAAGTCGCTCATCCCGGCATCCAGTTTGAACACCGTTCGCAAAACGCGATGGTCGATCAGGCTGAACTCTCAGGAGTCGCCGGAGCATGAAAGGGCACAGACTTTGGGTCATCGCCTTCCTGGCGTTCATGACCAATGGATCTTCCTTGTTGGGAATCGGACAGGGCTCGGCGGGGTCGGTGGCACGGACTATCGAAGCCAATCACAACCTTGCTCGCAACATTGAAACCGCGAAGGCCCTGGCGCTGCTGGCCGGCAATCCGCCGATCGAACGCCAGGACGATTTCTTCGGGCCGTTCCAAGTGGATTGCTCGGCGTTGGAGATGTGTGCAGTGTTGGCGTGAGTCGGTGTTATTTCTGCATCACGCCAATAAATAGCTCCGACTCCAGAAACCGCTGCAACCAAGCCTGCAAACGGCGATAGGGCGTCTGCCCGAACCACTCGCGATCCACATGGGCGAACTGCCGCACGAACGGCATCAGCGCCACATCCGCCAGACTCGGATGCTCGGCCAGCAGGTAGTCGCGTCCCTCCAGCAACTCATCGAGCCTGCGCAAAAACACCTCGCCCTCGGCGCGATAAAACGCCATTGGCTGCTCGGGATATCGCTCGGCGTACTTGTAGCTATTCAGGTGCACCTTGAACACCTGATCGTTTTCCTCGATCAGCTCGGCGATGAGTTGCTGCCCGACAGGGTCACCCTTGAGCAACCAATCCTGCGGATCGTTCTGCGCCAGGGCCCAGTGCATGATCGCCAGGCTTTCATCGATCACCTGACCGTCGACGCTGAGCACCGGCACCGTGCCTTTGCTCGACAGCGCCAGCATTTCGGCAGGTTTGGCCTTCAGGCTGACCTCGACAATGTTCACCGCAACGTCGGAGTAGCGCAGGGCCATGCGAGCCCGCATCGCGTAGGGGCAGCGGCGGAAGGAATACAGCGTATTCATTTCACCTCCAGCGTACTCAGGCCGTTGCCCTGACGGCGGACCTGAATTTGCACCGGAATCCGTTCATGCATTTCCTGCACGTGTGAAATCACCGCGACTTTTCGTCCCTGCGCTTGTAAGCCGTCGAGAGCGTCCATGGCCAGTTGCAGGGATTCCGGATCAAGGCTGCCGAAGCCTTCATCGATGAACAGCGATTCGATTTTCAGCGTGCTCGATGCCATCGACGCCAAACCGAGCGCCAGAGCCAGCGACACCAGGAACGTCTCGCCGCCGGACAACGAATGCACCGAACGCAGTTCATCACCCATCTCGGTGTCCATCACCAACAAACCGAGCATGCTGCCGCCACGTTTGAGGCGATAGCGCCGCACCAATTGCCGTAACTGAACGTTGGCGTGATGCACCAACAGGTCGAGATTGTAGGCTTGGGCGATCTTGCGGAAGGTGTCGCCCGTGGCCGAACCGATCAGCGCATTCAAACGCGCCCAGCGCTGATATTCGGTGTAGGCGTCGGCGATCTGCTGCGCGAGGGCCTGGTTGGCGTTTTGCCGACGCTGATCCTCGGCCTGTTCGGCGCGCAGTTCGGCGCAACGGTGTTCGCTGGCGGTGAACAGGTTTTGCAATTCGGCAAGCGCCGTCGCCAGCTGTTCGGCGTCGAGATTGCCGTTGTGTTGTGCTTGATGATTGAGCAGACGCTGATCGCGTTCCTGCAACAGGACCTTGGTCTGTTCGATGGCTTTTTCGCTTTGCTGCAATTGCTGACGCAGTTCGCTGACTTGCTGGTCGTCGACACCAAGCAGATCTTCCAGACCACCATCATCCAGTTCCGGATGCAATGCGCGCCAGTCGGCAATCTTGCCGCTCAGCTCGCGATCTTCGGTTTCCAGTGCCTGCGAACGTTCCTGCTGGGCCTTGAGTTCGGCGCCCAGTTGCACCAGCCGCGTACGCACGGTTTGCAGTTCCTGATTGGCCGTCGCTTCAGCATTGCGCGCCTGTTCGACGGCTTGATCCAGTTGCTGCTGCCACTGCTCGGCGCTGCTGTGTTCGCCGAGCAATTGCGTGAGTTTTTGCTGGCAGGCCTGTTGCTGGTCGGCGAGGGCGGTGAACTGCTGTCGGGCCGTTTCCAACTGCTGGAGGCGAGTGAGTTGGCGGTCCTGTTCTTTCTCCAGCGTTTGCTGCCGTTGTTGCTGTTCGCCGAGTTCATCGCGTTGCTGATCGAGTTGTTCCAGCCGCTGAGCGATCTGCCGGTCCAGTTGCATGAAGGTCGCAGCCGGTTCGTTGCGCAACGCTTGCAGCGTATCGGCCGGGAGCAGGGTGCTGAACGCCGTCAACTCCTCGTCCAGACGCTGGCGATCACTGCTCAACTCACGTTGCTGGTTGGCCAGGTGCTGGGCTGCTTGCTGGCTCGCCGCTTCAGCACTACGCAGTTGCTGTTGAAGGCGCGCGGCGTCCTGTTGCAGGGTGAGCAGGGCGGTTTGCCGTTGTTCGTCCTGAGTGATGCTTTGGTTCAACTGGTTGTTTTGCTGCACCAGCCAGGCATCGCGTTTAGCCGCATCCTGCGTCAACAGCTGTGCAGATAACGGATGTGCTTCAAGGCTCGGTGCCAGGCTCTGCTGCTGGGTCGCGAGGTGTTCTTGCTGTTGCAGCAACTCCTTTTGCTGGGCAATCACGCCGCCCACTTCAGCGCGCAGTTCAGTGAGTTTTTCTTTCAACAGGTCGACGGCTTTCTGGGCGTTGGCCTGTTCGCTTTCATCATGCCGGCCAAGGCTCTGCAGCAGGGCTTCGGGCTGATGATAGGGATGGTCGGGGCTGCCACAGACCGGGCACGGCTGATCGTCCTGCAACTGCTCGCGCAGTTCTTCGACGCTGGCGCTGCGGGCCAGACGCTGGCGTTCCAGCAGTTCGCGGGTGACGGTCAGGGTCTGTTCGGCAACGACCAATTCGCTCTTGGCTTTCACACCGTCCTGGGTCAGACGTTCTCGTTCTTGCTGAGCGGTCAGCTGGCGCTGCTGGAGTTCGGACGCGCGCTTGTCCAGTTCCTGCTGACTGGCCCACAGGCGCGTCAGCTCTTCAAAGGCCCGCTGCTGCTTGCGGTTGTCTTGCAACAGACTCCCGAGAATCCGGATCTGCTCGGCCACCGCTTCCGGTTCGGCGCCGGCTTCCTTGTACAGCACTTCAAGGCTCTGGCGCTGGGTGGACAGGTCCTCGGCAGCGCGAGCGGCGCTTTGTTCCAAGGCGGCCAGTTCAGCCTGGCCCTTGTTCAGGCGATTGCCGATCAGCATCAGCTGTTGCAGGCGATCACGGTAGGCGTTCCAGGCATCGCTCAAGGGGGCCAGAGGAGTGCTTTGCTCAAGCTCCCCGGCAATTCGCTGCAAACGTTCGGCGACCAGTTTCTGTTGGTCGAGCAGGCCTCGGATCGTGTTTTGGCCCTGAGTGCAGGCCAGTTCCGCCTGCTGCTTGAGGTCGGCACTGAGACTGGCGTCTTTGACCAGACGGGCGAGGGTGCTTTGCGCTTCGAAGGCTTGACGCAGCAGTGGAGCGCTTGAGGTGTGTTGGCTTTGGGCCTCGACCAGCGCGGTCTGCGCGGCGCTCAGGCTGTGTTCGAGTTGCGCCTGACGCTCATTCAGTTCGGTTTGCTGTTGGGTGTGCTGCTGAATCTGCGCGGCCAGCGGTGTGAGCTGGGCAGTGAGTTCTGTCTTGCGGGCGAACTGGTGCCGTTGCGGGGCCAGTTGCTCCAGGCGAGTCAGCTTCAAACGTTCGCCGGCCAGAACTTCCCAACGCTGCTGGGCCGATTGCAACTGCTCGGTGGCGCTCTGCTGCTCGTCCTGCAATTGACGCAGGTCCTTGAGCCAGCTGTGTTGCAATTCCAATTGCTTGAGCTGCGCTTGCTGGGTCTTGAGTTGCTGCTGAGCCTCGTTGAAGCGTTCGTCGAGTTCCGCCCGGGCTTCTGGCGACAACGGCGTCACGCCAGTGGCCTGGTCCTGCAGCAGCTTGTGGGTTTCGCGAGCTTCTTTGGTTTTGTCGAAAGCCCGGCGGCCGAGGCGCGTATAGAGCGCGGTGTCGGTGAGTTTTTCCAGCAGTTCGCTACGTTCGTTGTCGTTAGCCTTGAGGAACGCACTGAATTCGCTCTGGGCCAGCAGCACCGCGCGGGTGAATTGCTCAAAGTTCAGGCCCAGTACGGATTCGAGCTGAGTTTTGAATTCAACTTTCTGACTGGCCAGCAGTTGATCCAGATCGATGTCGCGCAAACTCTGACGACTGGCTTGCAGCTTGCCGCCGGCCTTCTCCCGGGCGCGATTAGCCTCCCAGCGAGCGCGGTAACGACGGCCATCGATGCCAACGAAATCGACTTCGGCATAACCTTCACCGGTGCCGCGACGCAGCAGCGTGCGAGGGTCGCCAGTGCTGATCTCGCCGTCGGCGTCTGGCGCTTTGGCAGACACCTGAGCATTGCTCAGCCGAGGCACAGCACCAAACAGCGCCAGGCACAAGGCGTCGAGCAACGTGCTTTTACCGGCGCCGGTCGGCCCGGTGATCGCGAACAGACCGGCGCTGGCCAACGGCTCAGCGGTAAAGTCGATTTCAAAAGGCCCGGCCAGTGAGGCGAGGTTTTTCAGGCGGATCGCGAGGATCTTCATGCTGGTTCGCTCTCCATCTGCACGTCTTGCAACAGCTCGGCGAAGTCCTTGAGGGTTTGCTCGTCGACCTCGCTGCCGTAGTTGTCCTGCCAGGCGCGGCTGAACAATTCCTGAGGCGTGAGCTGGTCGAGTTCGATCAAGGTCGTGCCGTCATCCACGCCATCGCGGCTGCCGTTGCCGGCGTATTCAGCGGCGATCCGCACCAGGCGCACGGCTTTGCCTTGCAGGGCGGTTTCCACTTGATAACGCAAGTCGGGTTGCGGCTCATCGAGGCGCACCCGAACTTCCAGCCATGGCTGGCGCTGGATATCGGCCAGCAAGTCGATGTTCGGCAAGTCGGCCAGTTGCAGCAGGATTTCCGCCAATGGTGCGGGACCGATGCGTTGCAGATTCACAGCTCGGGGAATCAGTTTGGGTTCGACGCTGACCAGGGTTTCGCCTTTCAGTTGGATGTCGAGAATCTGGTGCTGATAGCCAATCTCGGAGAACGACAACGGAATCGGCGAGCCGCTGTAGCGGATACGCTCTTCACCATTGACCTTCTGCGGCTTGTGCAAGTGACCGAGGGCGACGTAACTGATGCTCGGCCCGAACAGGCTGGCGGGCAGCGCTTCGGCGTTGCCGATGATCAGGCTGCGCTCGGAGTCTTCCGAGACCGAACCGCCGGCCATGTGCGCGTGGCTGATAGCGATCAGCGCCTGACCTGGCTTTCGCTTGGTATTGGCCGCTTCGATCAGCCATTCGTGAACCTGACCGATACCGCGCAGGTAGTTGTCGCCCAAGTGCGCGCCGGTCACTTCGGCGGGTCGCAGGAACGGCAGCGCCAGGCACCAGGCGACGGTTTTGCCCTTGGCGTCCGGCAATGGCAGCAACAGGCGTTCGGCGTCGAGTTGACCGTCATCCAGCCACAGCACACGGCCCAGCGCATGCGTGCGCAAACGCCGCATCAGCGGCGCGGGCAGTTCAATGCGCGAGCCGGAATCGTGGTTGCCGGCGATCATCACAATGGTCAGCTTCGGCTGTTGTTCATGGGCGCTGACGATGAAATCGTAGAGACGTTCCTGGGCTTTGACCGGCGGGTTGACCGTGTCGAAGATATCGCCGGCGATCAGCAGCACGTCTGGCTGGTCCAGCTTCAGCTGGCGCAGCAGCCATTCGAGAAAGCAGGCGTGTTCGAAATCGCGTTCCTGGCCGTGCAGGTTTTGTCCAAGGTGCCAGTCGGAGGTGTGAAACAGACGCAAGGTGAACTCCGTAGGAAATAAGGTGATGGCCGCGAGGAAAATGATCGCGGCTAAAGGGGAGGGAGTTTACTGGCAAAAGACCGGGGATGCTGAAGGGCTTAAAAGATCGTCCGAAACGCGGCCCGAACCTTCGGCAGCTCCTACATTGGCATGACGTACACCTGTAGGAGCTGCCGAAGGCTGCGATCTTTTGATCTTATTTGGGGTAGAGCGGCGGCAGGCCACTGTCACCCACCGGATCCTGAACCCGCTCGGCAATCGGAATCGCCTTGATCGCCCGCCACAAGTCTTCACCTTGCCAATGCTGGCCGGTTTCGCTGTAGAGCGCGCCGTTCAAGCCATCGAGGGCGTCGGACAACGGCACAAAGCGCGCCGCCATATCGGCCAGGGTTTCCGGCTGTTGTCGGGCCCAGGCGTCGAGGGCCTGGCGGGTGGCGTGGGAATCGTTGGCCTGACAGGCGCGCTTGAGATCGTCGAGCACGGTGCGCGGGCTCGGGCCGGTCTGCGCCGCTCGCAGGATCGCCGGTTGCCAGCGGGCGCGCCACCAGAGACCGAAGCCCAGCAGGGTGGTGCAGGCCAGGATCAGGGTGCTGAGTTTCCACCACCAGAGGGCTTCGTTGTCGGCAGCGGAAAAGACTTGTGGCATGCCGGCCGGGGTGTCGACCATCAGGCTCGGATTATTCGCCACTGGCAGGGTTCGGGCCGGCAGGCTGCTGTGATCCAGGTGGTCCTCGAAGGTGTTCCACCAGATCACTTCAACCGCTGGCAACTCGATTGCGCCGCTGCGCGTCGGCACCAGGGCTTCACGGTCTTCGCGACTGCCGATCAGCCCGCGCTCGCTGTTCTGGTTGCCCAGCACCGGTTGATCCGGGTAGCGCCGCAAGCCGTTGACGTCGGTGGCGGGCAGCGGTGGCAATTGCGAACTGTCCAGCCCCTCAGCCTTCACCGTCAGGCTGCGGGTCAACGAATCACCCACCTGCGCATGATCCGGTTCCGGGTTCCAGCTTTCGCTCAGACTGAGGCTGCGGGCCGGCAGCCATGGCACGTCGGCCGGGTAGGTGATGGGTTTGGCTTTGACCGTCAGCAAAATCTCGGCCGAGCTGACCCGCATCAATTTGCCGGATTTCGGTGCCTGGGCGGCGGAGTCCTTGGCGGGCTGTGCGTCGACGAGTGCGGCATTGAATATCTGCGGCGGAATGACCAACTCACCGCTGTGTTGCGGGTAGATCGCGTAGCGCATCTCGATCACGCCGTGGCGCAGGCCATTGATGTCTTTCTCGTAGGTGCGCGCCTCGCCCAGTTGCTCGATGCGCACATCGGGGATTTGCAGAGGGGGCAGGCTGCTGTCGTCGTACAGCGACACCGAATGGTAGATGCGCAAGGTCAGGATCGCCTGGGCTTGTACGTACACGCTGTTTTGATCGAGGCTGGCGTCGATGAATACCGGGGCCCGTTGGTTCGGGCTGTCCTGGGTTTCGGTCTCGACCACTTGCACGGTGATCGGCTGACTCTGTACGTCACCCAGTTGCAGTGACGGAATCACCACGCTGCCGTTCTGCCGAGGCAGCAGGGTGATGATCCAGCGGGTGGTCGCACGGTTGTCGCCGTTCAGGGTGGTCAACTGGTTGACCTGACGGGTGCCGCGCACTTCGAACAGCGGCTCCAGCGGTGCCAGATCAGGCTTGCCGAACTGCGTCACGTCGTTGGTTTCCAGGGTCAGTTCAATCGTTTCGCCGCTGTTCAGGCGACTGCGATCGACACTGGCGACCAGCCCGGCAGCCTGGGCCTGAGCAGTCCAGAGCAGCAGTGCGAGCAAGAAAGTGGTGAAGCGGGTCATCGAGTTTTTCCCTGATCCTGATGTTGTTGCTGTTCGTACCAGAATTTGCGTCTGAGCAATTCACCCGGGTCATCCGGGATCTTGCGCAGCCATTGCTCCAGCGCCTGGCGCTGTTCACCGTCGATGCTGTCGCTGGCCGGACGCATCGGTGGTCGGGTGCTGTCTTCATTCCCCAGCTCGCTGCCCGGGACTTCATTGGTGCCGGGTTTCGACGGCGTTTTGCTCTGTTGGTCGGAGTCCGTCGTGGTTTGTTGGCCGTCGGTTTTCGGTTCGCCATTCTCCGACGGTTGCGTGGCCGCGCCCGGCGGCGGTTCTTGCGTGTGTGGCTCGGTCTCGTTGCCGGCGTTTTTGTCCGGTTCAACGGGCGGGGGTGTGTTTTTCTGCTTGAGCAGACTTTCCACCAGCGCCTTGTTGGTCAGGGCCGGGCGCAAATCCGGTTGACGTTCCAGCGCCTGTTCGTAGGCATCCAGCGCGGCTTCCAGCTCACCGCTTTTGGCCAGGGCGTTGCCACGATTGTAGTGGGCGTGGGCGTCGCTGCCTTCGGCGAACCGCTGGGCGGCGCCGCTGTAGTCGCCTGCCTCGTAGAGCGCCACACCTTGCCATTGTCGATCTTCGAAATGTTGCGCAGCCTCGGCCGCGCGCTTTTGCTTCAGCAAGATCAGACCTTGTTGGTCGGGTCGCAGCCACAAATCGTTGAAGTCGAAGGCATAACTCGGTTGTGGCAGCAAAAACAGCAGTGGCAAGCAGAACAGCCAGCCGCGACGACCGGCGCACGCCGCCAGCAGCAACAACGGCAACAACAGCCAGTAACCCTGATCGGCCCACGTATCGAGGCGCAGGGTATGGCCGTCGTTGCGCAGCGCGCGTGGTCCCTCGAGCAAGCCGAGTGCGCGCAAGTCGGCATCGTCCAGGCGAGCGTGGCGATAGCTTCCGTTCAGGTCGTTGGCAAAGGCTTTCAGGCTTGGCTCGTCCAGATGTGGCACCAGAATCGCGCCCTGGTCGTCCTTCAGAAAACTGCCGTCCTCCTGGGTGATCGGCGCGCCTTCGGCAGTGCCGATACCGAGCATCAGAAATTGTGTCGACTTGCCGTCCAGCGCCTGTTGAATCCCCTGTCGTTCCTGTTCGGTCAAGGTTGAACCGATCAGCAGGATCCGCCCGTCACCGAGGGCGCCCTGTTCCAGCAGGGCAAGGGCCTTGGTCACCGCCAGATCGGCGCGATGACCTGACTGGGGCATCAGCGAAGGCTTGAGGGCATCCAATAGATTGCGGCTGGTCGACAGGTCATCCGACAGCGGCACCAGCGTGTGAGCGCTGCCGGCGTAGACGACGATCGCGGTCTGGGCATCGCTGCGGTTCTCCAACAGGTCGAACAGCTTGCGCCGGGCCTGTTCCAGCCGGTTGGGGGGTACGTCGGTGGCGAGCATTTCCGGGGTCAGCTCAAGGACCACGACCAGCGGGTCGGCGGGCTTCTGGCTGGCTTGCTCGACACGTTCCCAGCTCGGCCCGAGCAGCGCCAGAACGGTCAGCACCCAGGCACATCCAAGGATGACCCACGGCAATTTGCTGTCGCGACCGTTGCCACCACTGAGCAACGCCGCATGGAAGGCCGGTGGCAGAATCATCTGCCAGCGCCCGGCGCGTTTCTGCCGATGCCAGAGTTGCCAGAGCAACCAGCCGAGCAATGGCAACAACAGTAACCACCAGGGGCGGAACAAGTACGGCCAGAGCGCACTCATCGGCGCCTCCGCAGGCGCAGGCGTTTAAGCCGCTGGCGCCAGTCGGGCAGCTGATTTTGCAGAAGATCCTTGGTGAACAGTCGCTGCAACGGGTTGTCCGGCCAGCGTTCGCGAACCACCAACAGCATGCTCAACAGCAACGCCAGCGCCAAAGGCCAGTGGTACAACGCCTGAGCCGGGCGGGCCTGAGTCGGTTGCTGGGTCACCGGTTCCAGTTTGTCGAGGGTGTCCTTGATCGCTTGCAGCTCCTTGTCATCATGGGCGCGAAAATACTGGCCGCCCGTGGCTTCGGCGATCGCCATCAAGGAGGGTTCATCGAGGTCGAGGCTCGGGTTGACCCCCAGGAAACCCAAAGTGCCGCTTTGCTCCGGATCGGCGCCGATACCGATCGGGTAGATTTTCACGCCTTCGCTAGCCGCCAGCCGCGCAGCCGTGAGCGGGTCGATTTGGCCACCGTTGTTGGCGCCGTCAGTGACCAGAATCAGTACGCGACTTTGTGCCGGGCGTTGGCGCAGGCGTTTGAGGGCCAGGCCGATGGCATCGCCGATGGCGGTGTTCTTGCCGGCGATGCCGATCCGCGCCTCGTCGAGCCACACGCGCACCGTGTGCCGGTCGAACGTCAGCGGTGCTTGCAGATACGCCTGGCTGCCGAACAGGATCAGGCCGACGCGATCGCCGTCGCGACTTTCAAGGAAGTCACCGAGCAAGTGCTGAACCAGTGTGAGTCGACTGACGTCTTCGTCCTGCCACTGCATGTCGGGGAAATCCATCGAGCCGGACACGTCGACCGCGACCAGCAGATCGCGACCGCTGGCGGCGATGGGCAGCGGTTCGCCAAGCCATTGTGGGCGCGCTGCGGCGATCAATAACAACAGCCACAGCAGCATGAACGGTGCCTGTTGGCGCCAGGCCGGCAGGTTGGCCCGGGCGCGGCGACGGACCAGGCCTTCGAGGTCGCCGAGGAAGCTGACTTTGAGCGCCGGCTCGCCACTGTCGGCCACAGGCAGCACGATGCGCATCAGCCAGGGCAGCGGCAGCAGGGCAAAGATCCACGGCCAGGCGAACTCAAACATGTTTGCGAATCCAGGTGTCGACGGCTTGGGTCAGGCCGGCGATGGCCTTGTCGTCGAGTTTGCATTCGGGTTTGTAGGCGCCTTCGACCAGCACCATCCAGCGGGTCAGACCGGCGGCCGGGCAACGATTGTCGAGGAATGCCAGCCATTTGCGTCCATTGAGGGTATGGCTCTGGCTATAGGGGTAGTGGTTGCGGCACAGGCGTTTGAGCAAACCGTTGAGTTGCTGCAACCAGGCGCCGGCCGGAGCGCCGTCGTAGGGTTTGGGCATGCGCGCCAGTTCGGCCAGCGCGGCGAGGCGCACCGGGTCCAGCGGTTGTTCGGCGCGCACGATCGGGCGCTTGTCTGGAAGAAAGCGCCTTGCCTTCCACAGACCGAAACCGATGAGCGGCAGTAACAACAGCAACAGCCACCAGCCCGGTGCCGGTGGCCAGAATTCGATTGGTGGCGGGGAGATCAGCGGTTGCAGTTGATCGAGGCTGCTCATCGGCCTTTCCCCGGTTTCTGTGGGTTCAGGTACTCGCGCAATTGTTCAACCATCTCGCTCTGGGTGCTCAAGGGCATCAGCAATACCCGCAGCTTCTGCGCCAGCAATTCCCAGCGAGCGATGCGTGCTTCGGCCTGGGCTCGATAGGTCTGACGCAGCTCGAAATTCAGGGTGTCGAGTTCCAGTTGCGCACCGCGTTCGGCGAAACGTAAAAGACCGGCAGCGGGCAGGGCGTGATCGAGAGGGTCGGATACCGGCAGCAGCAATAGATCGCAATGCCGCGACAACAGGCTCAGCTGTTGTTCGGCGCCCTCGGTCAGGGTGCGTTCGTCGCAGATTATGATCACCAGGCTGCCGGGGCGCAGGACTTCCCGGGCGCGGCGCAGGGCAATGTTGAAGGCGTCCCGGTCCGGCTCGTTCTCCGTGTGCAGCGACTGATTGACCCGCACCAGACGGTTGAGCAACTGCAGCAGGCTCTGTTTGCTGCGTCGTGGCTTGATTTCATAGTGCTCGTTGTTGCCGAACACCAGTCCGCCGACGCGATCGTTATGACCCAGTGCGGCCCAGCCGATCAGGCTCGCGGCCTGGGCGGCGAGCACCGATTTGAACATCAGCCCCGAGCCGAAAAACAGCCGGCGACTTTGCTCGACCATGATGAAAATCGGCCGCTCGCGCTCTTCATGGAACAGCTTGGTGTGGGGTTCCTGGGTGCGGGCGGTGACGCGCCAGTCGATGCTTCGCACGTCATCGCCGGCCTGATAGACCCGCACCTGATCGAAGTCCACCCCGCGCCCGCGCAGTTTGGAGTGGTGCAAGCCGATCAGCGGGCTGCGCTGGCTCGGTGTGGAAAACAGTTGCACTTCACGCACGCGATGGCGCATCTCGATCAGCTCGGCGAGGCTGACACGGATGCCCGGCTCGGGCGGCAGGATGACGTTCATCGGGGTCAAGCGACGGCTACGACGTCGAGAATCCGCTGGACCACCCGGTCCTGGTCGATGCCCGCGGCTTCGGCTTCAAAGGAAAGAATGATGCGGTGGCGCAGTACGTCGAACAGCACGGCCTGGATGTCTTCCGGGCTGACGAAGTCGCGACCGGCCAGCCAGGCGTGGGCCCGGGCGCAACGGTCGAGGGCGATCGAGCCGCGCGGGCTGGCGCCATAGGCGATCCACTCGGCCATCTCCGGGTCGAACTTGGCCGGGGTGCGCGTGGCCATGACCAGTTGCACCAGGTATTCCTCCACAGCGTCAGCCATGTACAAACCGAGGATTTCCTTGCGCGCGGCAAAAATCGCCTGCTGGCTGACCCGGCGCTCGGGCTTGGTTTCGCCATTCAACGCTTCGCCACGGGCCTGTTGCAGGATCCGACGTTCGACGGCGGCGTCCGGGAAGCCGATTTTCACGTGCATCAGGAAGCGGTCGAGCTGCGCTTCGGGCAGTGGATAGGTGCCTTCCTGCTCGATCGGGTTTTGCGTGGCCATCACCAAAAACAGCGGCGAAAGCTCATACGTGCTGCGCCCGACGCTGACCTGGCGCTCGCCCATGGCTTCGAGCAGGGCCGACTGAACCTTGGCCGGGGCGCGGTTGATTTCGTCCGCCAGCACCAGGTTGTGGAAGATCGGGCCTTGCTGGAACACGAAACTGCCGGTTTCCGGGCGATAGATTTCCGTGCCGGTGATGTCGGCGGGCAGCAGGTCGGGGGTGAACTGGATGCGATGGAACTGTGCTTCGATGCCTTCGGCAAGTTCTTTGATGGCCTTGGTCTTGGCCAGGCCCGGAGCGCCCTCGACCAGCATGTGGCCGTCGGCAAGCAAGGCGATGAGCAAGCGCTCGATGAGTTTTTCCTGGCCGAGAATCTGCGTTGAAAGAAAGGTTCGCAGCGCTAGTAGCGCTTCACGATGTTCCATCGATGACTGTTCCTGGAAAGGGTGACCGAAGACGTTCGAATAACGCCAGGGCTGGGGGCGTTACTTTAATCTATCGCGGGGGGCGGCGACTAACGGCATTTTGTGCAAAGTGCGCGAAATGGCTGGGGAAATTGTTGGAGTTTTGTAGGGCTCGTAGGGTGCTGGTGTTCTTTCGGGCCTCTTCGCGAGCAAGCCCGCTCCCACATTCGATCGCATTTCTCCTGGCAGAACGCGATTAAATGTGGGAGCGGCGGTGCGACGATTCGACTTGCTCGCGAAGGCGTCCGCTCAGGCGCTGAGATTCAAAGCTCGCTGATATAAGTGCCAGTACCCTTGAGGATGTTCTGCAACGTTTCTTCCACTTCAGCCAAATCCGCCGCATCAGTGTTGTGAATGATTTCCAGCGAATCATCACCATTCAGCGCATCGGCGTCAGCGGCGGCGATTTCGATCAGCAGGCGGGTAGGGCTGAGGGTGACTTTCACGCCGTCCAGGGTCGAAGGCTCGTCGCCGAGGCTGATGTCCAGCGCGTCCTCGTCGGGGTAGCGGGTCATCAGGAACATATCGCCCTGATCGCTGTGGCAGCAGAGCATGGCCATGTTGTCTTCTTCGTCATCGCACGGGTTGACGATCAAGAGGGCGGTGGTCATTTGCATGGCGGGATTCCTGGTTCGAGGTATTCGGTAAAGACAATCGAGGGAGGGATTTTGCCAGCCTGGAGGATTTTCTGCTGCTTTGTATTTGAAATCGGCGCAAAAGCTACGGCGTGAGCGTTATAGCAGTTGCGTAGGAAGTTTCTGAAGGATTGCCAGTAATTAGTTGGACGAAAGTTGATTGGCCGATGTAGGTCGTTGCGTCAAACCAACTCTTTAAGTGGCTTTATGTGTTTTCCGCTTGTTTTTTTATGTCTGTGCGTTAGTTTGTTTGCGAGTTGTTACATCGATAAAGCCGAAGAAGAAGGAGCGTGTTCTGATGGATCAGTACTTTGAGAAAGCAATTGAAGTGGCACATCTGTCCGAATCTGATATCGAGACATTGTATGAACGTTATCTGAATGGCGAAAAGAACGCTGATTTACTGCTCGAGTACAAGGTTGAGGTCGAACCTCGAGCGCTGCTCAAAGTGCTGCCGCCGATTATCAGCAAGGACCTGCGATGCCCGTATTGCGATGTGCCAATGTGGGCAAAAAGGCGCGCAAAAACCACCCGTGAATCCGATGCTCCACCTTTCAAATGCCTGCAATGCGAACACAAATTTTTTGCCGTCGGGCACTATGGACGGCGGATGGGCTGTGCCTGTGTCGAGTGCTTCAAGGTCAAACAGCAAGCCTTGGCCGCTCAGGCCCGGCTGGATCGGGACGAGTTGGCGAAGCGCTACGCTGTGATGCGTCAGCCCGTGCCATGCCACACGTTGGGGTTTGTGCAAAAGCTGGGGTTGCTGGCCCTGATGGAAACGTGTTCCCTGCCTGGCCTGGAGCGCATCGAACCGCTGGCTTCAAGGTCCAGAGCAGAGCCAATTGCACCCAACGATGTAGCGTCGCAAGCCTTGCTCAAGCAACTTTTCGAGGCCGGGGTGCTGGTGGTGGATCTCGATTCGACAATCAAGGCTTTCGATCGAGAAAACGGTTTCAGCATTCGAGACTTTAGTGCCGTCCGCTGGCAGATCAATGTGACGCTGGATAAAGAACTCAGAAGTTCGTGCCAGGCCTTGTATGTAGCGTTATATGAAGAACTTGCCGAAGGTGTTCAGTTGCCGTGGAAGAGTGAGCTTTATTCGTTATTGTTTGACCTGGCGAGAAAAGAGGCGCTTCAGTTTATTCATGTTCTGGCTCATGAAGTCGACTTTGTGTTTACTGCCGAAAATCGCGCCGAGTCGGTGGTCAATCAACTGCTTCAGGATTTTTCTGTCAGCGAGATTCATTATTTCGCACGGCTTGCGGTCAAGAATGCCACACACTTTTATCAAACCGGTAAATCCAGGGGCAGGTCACATGCCTCCAATACCATTCCCGGCAACATGCTGAACACCGCGCAAGATGCCTTGGCCAAGCACTGGCGCAAGCGTGCCTACCGAGATTCCCGGGTTCCTCAATCGGCGTTGCATCGGCTTTTGTATGACGTCGTGCTCAAGGACAGCGGGGCCGGGTTCTCGAAGTCTCCCGGCCTTTACTGGCACGACGAGCTGGTGCCGCAGTTCTTTTCAGGTGGGACGTTTGGCGCGGACTTGATCGGTGGCCAGCAGTTGTTCTGTCGTGAATGCGATTCGAGCAACATCGACGTGAAAATGGACAAGGTGATGCTGGAAATGCTGTGTTACGACTGCGCGACTGTCAGCAAGTACCAGGCATTCCAGGATCTGATTGATTGACCTGCTGGTCACATATCGTGAACGTCCTGGCGCCTGTCGGTCACATCCGATACGCGCAGCGCGTAATCGCTGCTTAAACCATCCTTTTTTCTGCGCTGCTGCTAGTGTTGTCCCAGGCATGTGCCGAGAGTTACGTACCGATGACCGAATATGTCGCAGCGCTGCAAGCACGGGCCTTGCCGCACTGGTTAAGCTGCGCAACGGATGAGCACCTGTAAAGGCATTGCGCTGTACCTTGCCCAGTCGTTTTTGCAGATGCCCATTCATGGAAGGTGAATGTGACCTGAGTGTCTCGTCCAGCTTCACCCACCTGTCATCCTGTTTCCTCTGCCCGAGAATCAGGAACAGGGTGACGGATTGCCCCGAAAGGGGTTTGCACGCGACGCTTCCATCAATAACAAGCCCAAGCGGAGTACCACAGATGGCGTTCTTCACCGCAGCCAGCAAAGCCGACTTCCAGCACCAACTGCAAGCGGCACTGGCCCAGCACATCAGTGAACAGGCACTGCCACAAGTGGCGCTGTTCGCGGAACAATTTTTCGGCATCATTTCCCTGGACGAGCTGACCCAGCGTCGGTTGTCCGACCTCGCCGGCTGCACCCTTTCTGCGTGGCGCCTGCTTGAGCGCTTCGATCACGCGCAACCGCAAGTGCGCGTCTACAACCCCGATTACGAACGCCACGGCTGGCAGTCGACCCACACCGCGGTCGAAGTGCTGCACCACGACCTGCCATTTCTGGTGGACTCGGTACGCACCGAGCTGAACCGTCGCGGCTACAGCATCCACACCCTGCAAACCACTGTGCTGAGCGTGCGTCGCGGCAGCAAGGGCGAGCTGCTGGAAATCCTGCCGAAAGGCACCCAGGGCGACGACATTCTGCAAGAGTCGTTGATGTACCTGGAAATCGACCGTTGCGCCAATTCGGCCGAACTGAATGTCCTGAGCAAGGAACTGGAACAGGTTCTCGGTGAAGTCCGCGTCGCGGTCGCCGATTTCGAACCGATGAAAGCCAAGGTCCAGGAAATCCTCACCGGCCTGGACAACAGCCAGTTCTCTGTCGATTCTGAAGAAAAAGCCGAAATCAAAAGCTTCCTGGAATGGCTGGTGGGCAACCACTTCACCTTCCTGGGCTATGAAGAGTTCGTGGTTCGCGATGAAGCCGATGGCGGCCACATCGTCTACGACCAGGACTCCTTCCTCGGCCTGACCAAATTGCTGCGCACCGGCCTGACCTACGATGACCTGCGCATCGAAGACTACGCCGTGAACTACCTGCGCGAACCGACCCTGCTGTCGTTTGCCAAGGCTGCGCATCCAAGCCGTGTCCACCGTCCGGCTTACCCGGATTACGTGTCGATCCGTGAAATCGACGCCGACGGCAACGTCATCAAGGAATGCCGTTTCATGGGCCTGTACACCTCGTCGGTGTATGGCGAGAGCGTGCGGGTCATCCCGTACATCCGTCGCAAGGTCGAAGAAATCGAACGCCGTTCCGGCTTCCAGGCCAAGGCTCACTTGGGCAAGGAACTGGCGCAGGTGGTTGAAGTGCTGCCGCGCGACGACCTGTTCCAGACCCCGGTCGACGAACTGTTCGCCACCGTGATGTCGATCGTGCAGATCCAGGAACGCAACAAGATTCGCGTATTCCTGCGCAAAGACCCATATGGTCGTTTCTGCTACTGCCTGGCCTACGTGCCGCGCGACATCTACTCCACCGAAGTGCGCCAGAAAATCCAGCAAGTGCTGATGGATCGCCTGAAAGCCTCGGACTGCGAGTTCTGGACCTTCTTCTCCGAATCCGTGCTGGCCCGCGTGCAACTGATTCTGCGTGTCGATCCGAAGAACCGTCTGGACATCGACCCGGTTCTGCTGGAAAAAGAAGTGGTACAGGCCTGCCGCAGCTGGCAGGACGACTACGCGAGCCTGGTCGTCGAAAGCTTCGGCGAAGCCCACGGCACCAACGTGCTGGCTGACTTCCCGAAAGGCTTCCCGGCCGGTTACCGCGAGCGTTTCGCCGCGCATTCGGCTGTGGTCGACATGCAGCACCTGCTGAGCCTGAAAGAATCCAATCCGCTGGTGATGAGCTTCTATCAGCCACTGGGTCAGGTTTCCGGTCAGCGCGAGCTGCACTGCAAGCTGTATCACGCCGATACGCCGCTGGCGCTGTCCGACGTGTTGCCGATCCTGGAAAACCTTGGTCTGCGCGTGCTGGGTGAATTCCCGTATCGCCTGCGTCACAACAGTGGCCGCGAGTTCTGGATTCACGATTTTGCGTTCACCGCCGCCGAAGGCCTGGAACTCGACATCCAGCAACTCAACGACACCTTGCAGGACGCGTTCGTCCACATCGTGCGTGGCGATGCCGAGAACGATGCGTTCAACCGTCTGGTGCTGACCGCCGGCCTGCCATGGCGCGATGTCGCGCTGCTGCGTGCCTACGCCCGTTACATGAAGCAGATTCGCCTGGGCTTCGACCTGGGTTACATCGCCAGCACCCTGAACAACCACACCGACATCGCTCGCGAATTGACCCGGTTGTTCAAAACCCGTTTCTACCTGGCCCGCAAGCTCGGTACTGACGATCTGGAAGACAAGCAGCAACGCTTGGAACACGCGATTCTGAGCGCACTGGACGACGTCCAGGTGTTGAACGAAGACCGTATCCTGCGTCGCTACCTGGACCTGATCAAAGCCACCCTGCGGACCAACTTCTACCAGACCGACGCGCACGGTCAGAACAAGTCCTACTTCAGCTTCAAGTTCAACCCGCACCAGATTCCAGAGCTGCCGAAGCCAGTACCGAAGTTCGAAATCTTCGTTTACTCGCCTCGCGTCGAAGGCGTGCACCTGCGCTTCGGCAACGTTGCTCGCGGTGGTCTGCGCTGGTCTGATCGTGAAGAAGACTACCGCACCGAAGTCCTGGGCCTGGTAAAAGCCCAGCAAGTGAAGAACTCGGTCATCGTGCCGGTGGGCGCCAAGGGCGGCTTCCTGCCGCGTCGCCTGCCACTGGGTGGCGGTCGAGACGAGATTGCGGCCGAGGGCATCGCCTGCTACCGCATCTTCATCTCGGGCCTGTTGGACATCACCGACAACCTGAAAGACGGCGCGCTGGTACCGCCGGCCAACGTCGTGCGTCATGACGACGATGACCCATACCTGGTAGTGGCAGCGGACAAGGGCACTGCAACCTTCTCCGACATCGCCAACGGTATCGCCATCGACTACGGCTTCTGGCTCGGCGATGCGTTCGCATCGGGCGGCTCGGCCGGTTACGACCACAAGAAAATGGGCATCACCGCCAAGGGCGCGTGGGTTGGCGTTCAACGTCACTTCCGCGAACGCGGCATCAATGTTCAGGAAGACAACATTACTGTGGTCGGCGTCGGCGACATGGCCGGTGACGTGTTCGGTAACGGCTTGTTGATGTCCGACAAGCTGCAACTGGTCGCAGCGTTCAACCACTTGCACATCTTCATCGACCCGAATCCGGAGCCGGCCAACAGCTTCGCCGAGCGTCAGCGCCTGTTCGACCTGCCGCGTTCGGCCTGGTCGGATTACGACACCAGCATCATGTCCGAAGGCGGCGGGATCTTCTCCCGTAGCGCGAAAAGCATCGCGATTTCCCCGCAGATGAAAGAGCGCTTCGACATTCAGGCGGACAAGCTGACCCCGACCGAGCTGCTGAACGCCTTGCTCAAGGCACCGGTGGATCTGTTGTGGAACGGCGGTATCGGTACGTACGTCAAAGCCAGCAGCGAAAGCCACGCCGATGTCGGCGACAAGGCCAACGATGCACTGCGCGTGAACGGCAACGAACTGCGCTGCAAAGTCGTGGGCGAGGGCGGTAACCTCGGTATGACCCAGCTGGGTCGTGTCGAATTCGGCCTCAATGGCGGCGGTTCCAACACCGACTTCATCGACAACGCCGGTGGTGTGGACTGCTCCGACCACGAAGTAAACATCAAGATCCTGCTGAACGAAGTGGTTCATGCCGGTGACATGACCGACAAGCAACGTAACCAGTTGCTGGCGAGCATGACCGACGAAGTCGGCAACCTGGTGCTGGGCAACAACTACAAGCAGACTCAGGCACTGTCTCTGGCAGCACGCCGTGCTTTCGTGCGGATTGCCGAATACAAGCGTCTGATGAACGATCTGGAAGGCCGCGGCAAGCTGGATCGCGCCATCGAGTTCCTGCCGTCTGAAGAAGCGATCAACGAACGCCTCGCGGAAGGCCATGGCCTGACCCGTGCCGAGCTGTCGGTGCTGATCTCTTACAGCAAGATCGACCTCAAGGAAGCGCTGCTCAACTCCCAGGTGCCGGACGACGACTACCTGACCCGCGACATGGAAACCGCTTTCCCGCCGACCCTGGTGAGCAAGTTCTCCGACGCCATGCGCCGTCACCGTCTGAAGCGTGAGATCGTCAGCACCCAGATCGCCAACGATCTGGTCAACCACATGGGCATCACCTTCGTTCAACGACTGAAAGAGTCGACCGGCATGAGCCCGGCGAACGTGGCCGGTGCTTACGTGATCGTGCGTGACATCTTCCACCTCCCGCACTGGTTCCGTCAGATCGAAGCCCTGGACTACCAGGTTTCCGCTGACGTGCAACTGGAGCTGATGGACGAGCTGATGCGTCTGGGCCGTCGCGCTACGCGCTGGTTCCTGCGCAGCCGTCGCAACGAGCAGAATGCTGCCCGTGACGTCGCGCACTTCGGTCCACATCTGGCAGCGCTGGGCCTCAAACTCGACGAACTGCTGGAAGGCCCGACCCGCGAAGGCTGGCAGACCCGCTATCAGGCTTACGTCGCGGCTGGCGTTCCTGAGTTGCTGGCGCGCATGGTTGCAGGCACTACTCACCTGTACACCTTGCTGCCGATCATCGAAGCGTCCGACGTGACCGGTCAGAACGCAGCCGACGTGGCGAAGGCTTACTTCGCTGTGGGCAGCGCGCTGGACATCACCTGGTACCTGCAACAGATCAGCGCTCTGCCGGTTGAAAACAACTGGCAGGCCCTGGCCCGTGAAGCGTTCCGCGATGACGTCGACTGGCAACAACGTGCGATCACCATCTCGGTCCTGCAACAGGGCGACGGCACTCAAGACGTGGAAACCCGTCTGGAGCTGTGGATGGAAGAGCACGAAGGCATGATCGAACGCTGGCGCGCCATGCTGGTAGAAATCCGTGCCGCCAGCGGCACTGATTACGCCATGTATGCGGTGGCCAACCGTGAGCTGCTGGATCTGGCGTTGAGCGGTCAAGCGGTAGTGCCAGTCACTGCCACTAGCACTGCCAGCGCTGAGTTGGAACCGGCGGCCTGATCAGGCGCTGAATGAAGAAGCCCCGCAATGAGAATTGCGGGGCTTTTTTTTGCCTGAAGGTTTTGTACCGTCTGGTCGGGCCCCATCAGAACTAATGTGGGAGCGAGCCTGCTCGCGAAGGGGCCATCAACCTCAATACAACTTTTTGCCTATATTATTATCGATCAACGACACTTTATCTGTCGGCCTGGTCAATAAATTACTGAGCGACTGGTCAAACTTCTGCAAGGCCCGAACTTGCACATTCTGTTGTTCGTTAATGTCGGCAACTATCTCTTCGCTGCGTTTATAGTCCGCCCATACCGGACTCAGTTCTTTAGCGTCATGACCTTGTGCAGTGCCGATGTAGTTGAAGTTCGAATCGTAGAACGCTGCGCTGACATTCGCGCTGATGTCCGAACTGCGCGACGTCATCAATTGACTGCGCGTGTCGACGACGGCGACCACATCCGGTTTGGCGGCCCTGAGACTTTGCATGTCCGGATACACCGTCACCGAGCCAAACTGACGTTGCAAGGACGCCTTGACCCAGTCCACGGCCAGGTCGGGTTTGGAGGTGGCGACATAGGCGTCGTGAATCGACTGCACCAGCAGGCTCTGGCCGAAACCGGTGCCGGCGTTGGCCTGGTAATCCTGAAGGTAGGCGCGGTTGGTCTGAGTGTTGCGGCTGTAGACGATGCCCAGGGACACGTTGCTGCCATTGGTGACATGCGTGGCGCTGCTGCGGCCGACCGGCTCGGTGAAGACGCCGTCGAGCGAGGAAACAGCCTTCGGTGCAGTGGGTATTGAGCAGCCCGTTAAAAGAATCGTCATCGTCATGGTGCTGACAAGTGCAAGTTTCATGGTGTTTCTCCCGTGAAACAACTTGAGTCGGAAAGTTAATAGGCCGGACACAGTCGGCGGAGATTCCAGACTAAACCTGTCGTCGCTGAATGAAATGGCCAATCACCGCACTTGTCAGGTGACTACTAGTTTTGTTTGGTTTAAAAGGCCCCGGTTAATTGCTCCGGGAAATAAAAAGGCCTGAATTGTTAATTCGGGCCTGTTTGTTTATGGCTGGCGCAACAGCTATCAGTTTTCCAAAGGGATCAATACTTTTTCGTCGGGCGCTAACACCATAAACACCAACAGTTTGGCGGGTTTGGTGGTACTGGCATTTTTCGAGACCAGATGCTCCGACCCCGCCGGTTCGTACCAGAATTCGCCGGCCTTGTAGGTGATCGCTTTTTGACCCTTCACTTGAGAAATGATCGAGCCCGAAAGGACATAGGCCATGGCCGTGCCCTCGTGCTTGTGGGCGATGGACGATTGGCCGGGTTTGTAGTCGACTTCGATCATCAACGCTTTTTTGCCCGGCACGTTTTGCAGCATTTCGTCCTGCAGAATGGTGACTTTTTCCGAAGGGTCGTGAGCGTATGTCGCGGCGGAAACGGTCAGGGCCAGGGCTGCGAGGGGAACAGCGCAATAGCGGAAGGCGTTCATGGGTTATCACCTGCTGTGGTTAGTTGTCAGGGACCACAGTAAGTCTCGGCAAAGGCCAATCAAACAGCCAATTTTCGTGAAGGCGAGGGGACCAATCATGCGCGTTTTAAAAACAAGATCACCGCCTCCAGCCACTCCTGCAGGGGTACCCATTGCCCTGTAGGAGTGGCCGAAGACGGCGACCTAATTTTTAAACGATAGGAAAACTGTTGAAGTCGACGCTGTTGGCCAGGCGGCTGTCGATCAAGCCGATAAAGCCTTGTACTTCAGGGCAGTTGAAATGCATTTGCATGGCCGCTTCCGATTGCCAGCGGGCGCTGACCGTCCAGCGGTTGTCGTCCTCGGGGCAGCGGTCGACCATATAGGAATCACAGCCCGGTAGTTCGCGCAGGGTGTCGACAATTTTTTGCAGTTGCTTGCCCAGTTCGTCCGAGCGGCCGGCGGCGGCCTGCACCTTAACGGTATTGATCACTTCGTTGGACATTGCTCACACTCCTGAATCAGGCCGGACGAATCCTGCTCATTGAGGGATAACGCTTATGCAGGATAGGCCTGCATCCCCGGACCACCAATAGCCAATCGCGGAATAAAAACGCAGACCAATCCGTCAGGCGACCTGCTGCAAAATGTCCCGCAGGCGGTCCAGGGCAATGTCGATGTCGAGGGTTTCAATGGCGCCAAAACCGAGGAAAAGCCCGGACTGCGGCGCTTGCTGATAGAAAAAGCTGTCGATGGGATACACCCCGACTTCGACCTTTTTCGCCAGTTCGATCACCAATGGAATATCGATAGACACTTTGCACATAACCACCATGTGGAACCCGGCGGTGGTCGGGACCGCCTCGAGCCATGGTGAAAGATCGCCGGCCATGCGCTCGAGGATCCGCTCACGGCGCCCGGCATAGATCGTATGGCAGCGCCGAATGTGCTTGAGCAGACAGCCTTCGGCGATGAACTTGGCCAGCGCCCATTGGGGCAGGGTGGAGGTGTGCAAGTCGGTGAGCTGCTTCGCGCGAATGACCGCTTCGAGTATTGCCGGCGGCAGGATCGCATAACCCAGGCGCAACTCCGGCAGCAGGGTTTTCGAAAAGGTCCCGACGTAGGCGACGATGCCGCGTTCGTCCATGCTTTGCAGCGAGTCGGTGGGCCGGCCTTCGTAGCGAAATTCGCTGTCGTAATCGTCCTCGATGATGATCGCGCCCAACTCATGGGCCCGCTCCAGCAGCGCCACCCGGCGCGCCTGGCTCATCGGCATGCCGAGCGGGAACTGGTGCGACGGGGTGACGTAGATCAGCCGGGTGCCAAGGGGGATCTTGTCCACCTGAATGCCTTCGGCATCCACCGGGACGCCGATCACCGTGGCGCCGTGGGTACCGAACAACAGGCGTGCGGGCGGATAGCCGGGGTCTTCCATGGCGACAAGGCTGCCGTGGCGCGTGAGTACCCGGGAGATCAGGTCCAGCGCCTGTTGCGCGCCGTTGCACACCACCACGTCTTCGTCCTGGCAATTGACCCCGCGGGAAAACGCGATGTGCCGGGCGATCGCATTACGCAGCGCCGGCAAGCCTTCGGGCAGGCTGTAGAAGCCCTTGGAAGCGGCGATCTGGCGTAAGGCGTGAGCGGTGCAGCGCCGCCAGTCATCCTGGGGAAACTGGCCCTTGCTGGTGGCGCCGCCGATGAAGTCGTAGCGCAACGAGCCTTCCAGCGTTGGATGACGCAGGAACACCGGCAGGTTGCGCCAGGACTCGATGACCTCGGCACTGGCCAATTCCGAATGGCTCTGTTTACGGGTGATTTTCGCTGGTCGGGCGTTGACGTACGTGCCTTTGCCGATGACCCCGGTGAGGAAGTTTTCGTAGGTCAGTTGTGTGTAGGTGTCGGAAATGGTCTTGCGTGAAATCCCCAATTGTTCTGCCAGCAAACGACTGGGCGGCAGTTGCGTTCCGGCTGCCAGGCGACCGGATTCGATGGCGCTGCGCAGTTGGTTGTACAACTGGCCTGCCAGGTCCTTGCGGCCGTTGATGACAACGTGAAGTTCCATACCGGCGTGGCTCCTGGGGCAATTGAGGCGCGTGTGCGTCGGGCCAGATTACCTGCATGAGCGCCTGCGCAAAAGTTGCGTGGGCGAAAAACCTCCGATTGGTCTGGTGCCTGAGTGGTCCACGGGTATTTCGCAGAATTGGATCTGTAACGCCTGCGTATCAACGCCTACCTTGAGGGGCACACATTCGATCCACGAGGTCACTCCATGAACCCCCGTCTGGATTACTACAGCGCGTCGCCCAAAGCGATGAAAGCGATGATTGCCATGGAGGCGTTGACCAGCAACCTCAGTATCGAGCCGGCCTTGCTGCACTTGATCAAGATCCGGGCCTCGCAACTCAATGGCTGCGCTTTCTGCACCGACATGCACTCGGTGGATGCCCGGCGACTCGGCGAGACCGACCGTCGTTTGTATTCGATCGTGGTCTGGCGCGACAGCGGCTTTTTCAATGCGCGAGAACGCGCGGCGCTGGCCTGGACTGAAGCCGTCACCTTGCTCTCTGAAAGCCATGTGCCGGACGAGGTCTACGCGCAGGCCCGGGAGCAGTTCAACGAAGGCGAGATGGTCGACCTGACCATCGCCGTCACCACCATCAACAGCTGGAATCGCCTGGCGGTGAGCTTTCGGCAAACCCCTGGAGGCTGAATCGATTTTCCGCCCCGAGTGTCACATCAGGTTCATAAACGCTGCGCAGGATGAGGCTTTCAAGGACAGATCGACAGGGAGTCAACAATGCTATTCATGGAAACCACAGGTCGTCAGCAAGTTGCCGAGTACCGCTCGCCCGTAGAAAAAACCTCACACTGGCGCACTCTGGCGGCAGGGATCGATCCGGTGCTGGCGCAGTCTTTTCGGGTCAGTGCCCGTTGCGGCTGTTTCATGCAGGCAGCCCGCAGCCTCAACATCAAGACCACCCAGCTGCGCAAACAATTGGCGCAGCTTGAAGCGCACCTGCAGTGTTCGCTATTCAGCCACTCAGAGAATGGCGTTGCCCTCAGTCGTGACGGGTTGCAGCTGCAATCGCAGTTGATTGCTTTGGCCCATGAGCGCGATTTGCCGGTGACCGAACAGCCGTTGATTCGCCTGGCCGTCGCCGAATCGATCCTGCATGACATTCTCGGTCGCGATCTGGTTGCCTTGTTGCGGCGCAACGCCAGCGTGCGCCTGGACATCATCACCCTGGACAGCGAACTGTCCCTGCAAGCGGTCAGTGCCGATGTGGTGCTGTGGCTGGCCGGCACCGATTCACCGCTGCCAGGCCCGAGTTTTGCGGTCAGCGAGCCCCGGCGTCTGGCACGGCTCGACTATTTGCCACACATCGCCAAACGTTATTCACGGGTCGCGTCGCGGCCAGACAGCCTCGACGACCTGACGGATTTCCTGCTGGTGCAATGGCAGCATGACCGTCAGGTCGACAGCTTTCGGCCGTGGAATACCCTCGTGGATCAACGCTTGGCCGGGGTAGTGCAGTTGCATTCCTATGAGCTGATGCTGGAGATGATCCGTTGCAGTGCCTGCATTGGCCTGCTGCCCGGATACATCAGCCGCTTCGACCGCGGCCTTATTGAATTGCCGGGGCTGTTCAGTCAACCGATGCAGCGTCAGGTGTGGATGGCGGTCAATGCCGAGTCCGAGGGGCAAGCGCAGGTGCAAATGATCGTCGAGCTGATTCAGAACACTTTCGAAGAGCGGCGGGAGTGGTTCGAACAACCTGCGGCGGTATAGAGTGGGCGGCCATGTCTGTCTCAAGGATGAATCACCCATGCCCGCCACTGACGCTGTCATCTCCCTCGAACGTTTCAACGAATCCCACATCGACGGCATTACCGCGCTCTACAACGACCCGGCCATTACCCGTCAGGTGCTGCAAATGCCGTTTCAGTCCGCGGAAGTCTGGCGCAAGCGCCTGGCGCCGGACAACGAGCGTGTGGTGCAGCTGGTGGCGCTGCATCAAGGGACGGTCATCGGCAATATTGGCCTGGAGCAGTTTTCGCGGATCCGCCGCAGCCATGCCGGCAATCTCGGCATGGGCGTCGCGGTGGCCTGGCAGGGCAAGGGCCTCGGCTCGAAGCTGTTGGCGGCGGCGCTGGACATCGCCGACAACTGGATGAACCTGCAACGGCTCGAACTGTCGGTGTACGCCGACAATGAAGCCGCCATCGGGCTGTATCGCAAGTTCGGCTTCGACACCGAAGGGCTGTTTCGCGACTACGCCGTGCGTGACGGCGTGCTGGTGGATGCCTTGAGCATGGCGCGTCTGCGTCGCACACCCAAGGCCGCTTAAGTCACTCGCCCAAGGCGAACGCCACCGCCGCCTGCGCATGCAGTTCGGTGGTGTCGAGCAAGGGCAGCGCGCTGTGCTCGGGTTTGATCAGCAGGCCGATTTCCGTGCAACCGAGGATGATTGCCTGGGCGCCACGTCGGGTCAGTGATTCGATGACCTGCTGATAGACCTTGCGTGACGCCTCGCTGATCACCCCGACGCACAACTCGTCATAGATGATCCGGTGGACGGCCTGACGTTCATCGGCCTCCGGCACCAGTACGGTCAGCCCCATTGAAGTCAGGCGCTCCTTGAGGAAATCCTGCTCCATGGTGAACGCTGTGCCGAGCAATCCAATCTTCAGCGCACCCGCCTCGACGGCAGCCTGACCGGCCGGGTCGGCGATGTGCAGAAACGGAATGCTGATCGCGGCCTGAATCTGCCCGGCCACTTTGTGCATGGTGTTGGTGCACAGCACCACACAATCGGCACCGCCAGCCTGCAACCGCTGCGCCGCATCCACCAGAATCGCCGCCGCATCGTCCCAGCGCCCGGCGTGCTGGGCCTGTTCGACAGGCCCGAAGTCGACGCTGTACATTAGCAATTTCGCCGAACGCAACGGCCCGAGCCGGTCGCGCACCTGCTGATTGATGAGACGGTAATACTCGGCGCTGGACTCCCAGCTCATGCCGCCGATAAGGCCGATGGTGCGCATGTCGTGCTCCTGTTGATGGCAACCCTTTGCGAGAGAGTGTCCAGTGGATCCCGGTTTCGATCTATCAGGAAATTTCATATGCCTGATGCAATGAGTCAGCGCTTGTTCGGCGGCAAAGTCTGCCTGCAACTCTTGCCTCGTGCGGCGTACAGCGCGCGTGACGCGGCACAGTCGCAAACGCTCGGGGTAACGCTGGAGCGTCAGCAGGGTGTGCACGCCATCGATTCCGACCATCGGGTGGATTTTGATACCTTGCCCGGCGTTTTGGCTTATACACCGATCGGAGTCGAGGTGTTTTCCGAGTCCGCCACTGGCGGTGAATACCTGCTGATGCGCCTGGACCAACAGTTTGCCGGTGAGCAGTTACCCTGCGTCACCCACCGCATGCAGTCTTCAGGCAATCGACACGCGCTGACCCTTGCACGAGAGCTGCGACGTCTGTTGCTCGCCCCACAGCCCGATCTACTGGCGTTTGAGCAATGTGCCCTGGATCTCGTTGACTTGACCCCCCTGAAAATCGAAACAACACACCGGATCACGCCTACGTCCTTCGCTCGAGTGCTGGATCAGATCGCCGAGCAGTTCCACGAACCCCTGACCCTTGGACAATTGGCCGTCACCTACGGGCAAAACGAGCTGCGCTTTCTGCGCGACTTCACCCGGGCCATCGGCCTGACACCCCACGCTTACCTGGTTGAAGTGCGGCTTCAGGCGGCACGCCGGATGATCGAACACACCGACCTGTCCCTGGCCGACATCGCCCTGGACACCGGCTTCGCCCATCAGTCCCACATGGGCAGTGCCTTTCGCAAATACCTGGCCATGACCCCCAGCCAATACCGTTCACGCTTTTAGTCGTACGCCGGCAGCGCGCATCTGCCATGCTCAAAGTCCGCAGCACCGTTTCAACAAAGGAACACCGCAATGGACGATGTACAGCAACTGGGTGAGATGCTTCGCCATTACGCAGAAAGCGAAGCACACAAGAAGCAACTGTTCGAGTCGCAATCGGCCGTGTGGGCGACGCGCATTGGTGAACTGTTCGATCAGATCCAGCAATGGCTGGAACCGGTCCAGGCGCCGAATCTGCTGGAGGTGAGCCGCGAGGCGTATGTTGCGTCCGGGCCGAGCGTGCCGGTCGAAACGTCGACCTTCAAGACCGAGAAACTGTCCATTGTGATCGCCGGTAAACCGGTTGAATTTGTGCCGGATGTGATGGGTGCCGGTGGTCAGATTTCACTGGCCGTGATGGGCCTGACGGCCGCGCGGTACGGCAGCATTTCGCTGGTGTGCCTGCCGCCGTCCAGCAGCTGGCAATGGCGCAAGACCAATGGCTTGAAAGACCCGGATACCTTTGCGTTCGATGCGAACTTTTTGGCGCAGCAGTTGCAGAGCCTTATTCCCCGCGAACGTAGCTAAGGTCAAAAACCACCCCTCACCCCAGCCCTCTCCCCACGGGGGAGAGGGGGAAAGGGAGCAGATCTCCGTGGCTTTCAAAAGTTGAGTTCGGCTCGGTATGTCAGGTCGATGCAACTCGAATCAACACCTCGGTCAGTCCCCTCTACCCCCTGGGGAGAGGGTTAGGGTGAGGGGTGGTTCCAACAGACACCCCTCAAACCTCCAAATTGCCCCAGCCAGGTTTCGCCTCTTCCGGCTCCACCGCCTTCACACTCTTGCCCGTCGCCAATTCCACCCGCCGCGCCACCTCCGGGTCATCAGCAAACGGTATCAGACTGGCTTCATCCAGACTCTCGGCCGTCTGGTGCTTCAGGCAGTATTCAACCGCCAGCCAAAGCCCCACGACACCCAAAACATTCAACACGACCTCAATCATCTCAAGCCCCTTGCCTCAGGCAATCTGCGCATCGCGTTCGGCCATTTCGACGTCCGCAACCCGAACCGTGCGCCAGACGTTGTAAGCCATCAGCAACATCCCGCTGAGGAAGAACACCCCGCCGGCGAAGCGCACCACGAACCCTGGATGGCTGGCTTGCAAGGCTTCGACGAAGGAGTAGGTCAGCGTGCCGTCATCGTTGATCGCGCGCCACATCAGGCCCTGGGTGATGCCGTTGACCCACATCGAGGCGATGTACAGCACGGTGCCGATGGTCGCCAGCCAGAAGTGCAGGTTGATCAGTGGTGTGCTGTACATCTGCTCGCGACCGAAGACTTTCGGGATCATGTGGTACAGCGAGCCGAAGGTAATCATCGCCACCCAACCCAAAGCGCCGGCGTGGACGTGGCCGATGGTCCAGTCGGTGTAGTGGGAGAGGGCGTTGACCGTCTTGATCGCCATCATCGGCCCTTCGAAGGTCGACATGCCGTAGAAGGCCAGGGACAACACCAAAAAGCGCAGGATCGGGTCGGTGCGCAACTTATGCCAGGCACCCGACAGCGTCATCATGCCGTTGATCATTCCACCCCAGCTCGGTGCCAGCAGGATCAGCGACATCGCCATGCCGAGCGACTGCGCCCAATCCGGTAGTGCGGTGTAATGCAAGTGGTGCGGGCCGGCCCAGATGTACAGGGTGATCAGCGCCCAAAAGTGCACGATCGACAGCCGATAGGAATACACCGGCCGCCCAACCTGTTTCGGCACGAAGTAATACATCATCCCCAGGAACCCGGTGGTCAGGAAGAAACCCACTGCGTTGTGCCCGTACCACCACTGCACCATGGCGTCGGTCGCCCCGGAATACACCGGGTAGGACTTGAACCAGTCCACCGGGATCGCCAGGTGATTGACCACATGCAGCATGGCGATCACCACAATGAACGCGCCGAAGAACCAGTTGCCGACGTAGATGTGCTTGGTCTTGCGCTGTACCACGGTGGTGAAGAACACGATGGCGTAAGCGACCCAGACCACCGTCATCCAGACCGCGCCGGAGAACTCGATCTCGGCGTATTCCTTGGTGGTGGTGTAGCCCAGCGGCAGGGTGATCAGCATCACCACGATCACTGACTGCCAGCCCCAAAACGTGAATGCGGCGAGCTTGTCCGAAAACAGCCGCACCTGGCAGGTGCGCTGCACCGCGTAGTAACTGGCGGCGAATTGCGCGCTGCCGGCAAAGCCGAAAATCACCAGGCTGGTGTGCAGCGGGCGCAAGCGGCCGAAGGTGGTCCATGGCAGGTCGAGGTTCATCTGCGGCCACACCAGTTGCGAGGCGATCCACACCCCCATCACCATCCCCACGACACCCCAAACCACGGTTGCCACGACGAATTGGCGGACGACCTTGTAGTTATAGGCCTGTCCGATTGTTGCTGTGCTCATGGTCAATGCTTCCACGGTTGCAAAGTCTTGCCAGGCCACCCGGACTGGCATGTCGTCCACTGTAGAAACCCTGCCAGAAACAAAACAGACTCAGAAAAACAGAGTTTATGCGGATCAGATTTGAGGTAACCCTGCGGCCATCTGCCACAACCTGATACGGTTTTTTAGCGTTCAGGTGAATCTGTAACGCGCTGCGCCGCAGGTCCATAGTCGTTACCTCGTGAACGAGCCGCAGAGCCCGATCAATCCTGATGAGGTAGCCACATGTATCAGTACGATGACTATGACCGGGCCCTGGTCTTTGAGCGGGTCGCGCAGTTTCGCGATCAGGTCGAACGCTTCATGGCGGATGAGTTGAGCGAAGAAGAATTCCTGCCGCTGCGTTTGCAAAACGGCCTGTACATGCAAAAGCACGCCTACATGCTGCGCGTGGCGATTCCATACGGCACGTTAAGCGCGCCGCAAATGCGCACGCTGGCGAGCATCGCCCGGGATTACGACCGTGGCTACGGCCACTTCACCACCCGGCAGAACATGCAGTTCAACTGGATCGAACTGGCCCAGGTACCGGACATCCTCGAACGCCTGGCACACGTGGAAATGCACGCGATCCAGACTTCCGGCAACTGCGTGCGCAACATCACCACCGAAGCCTTTGCCGGGGTGGCAGCGGATGAAATGATCGACCCGCGACCACTGGCAGAAATCCTGCGGCAGTGGTCGACCATCAACCCGGAATTCCTGTTCCTGCCGCGCAAGTTCAAGATCGCCATCTGCTCGGCGGAACAGGACCGGGCGGCGATCATGATGCATGACATCGGTCTCTATCTTTACCCGGGTGACGACGGGCAAATGCTGCTGCGGGTCATCGTTGGCGGTGGGCTGGGGCGCACGCCGATCCTTGGTTTGCAGATTCGTGAGGGGTTGCCGTGGCAGCATTTGCTGTCCTACGTCGAGGCGGTGCTGCGCGTCTATAACCGCCACGGTCGGCGGGACAACAAGTACAAGGCGCGGATCAAGATTCTGGTCAAGGCGCTGGGCATCGAAGCCTTTGCCCGGGAAGTGGAGGAGGAGTGGCAGTACCTCAAGGACGGCCCGGCGCAGTTGACCGACGTCGAGTATGAGCGCGTGGCCAGTGCCTTTGTGCCACCGGATTACCGCGCTCTGGCGGACACCGACCTCGATTTCGGCACACGCTTGTCCGAAAACCCGGCCTTCGCCCGTTGGGTGTCGCGCAACGTTCAGCCGCACAAAGTGCCGGGCTACGCCAGCGTGGTGCTGTCGACCAAACCGGGCATTACCTCACCGCCGGGTGATGTCACGGCCGAGCAAATGGAGGCGGTGGCCGGCTGGTCTGAGCAGTTCGGTTTTGGCGAAATTCGCATCGCCCATGAACAGAATGTTGTGTTGCCCGACGTGCCCAAGGCTGATCTCTACACGCTCTGGAGTCACGCCTGTGAACAGGGCCTGGGCTGCGCCAATATCGGGTTGCTGACCGACATCATCGCCTGCCCCGGGGGTGACTTCTGCGCGCTGGCCAATGCCAAGTCGATTCCCATCGCGCAAGCCATTCAGGCACGCTTCGAAGACCTCGACTATCTGCATGATCTGGGCGACATCAGCCTGAACATTTCCGGCTGCATGAACGCCTGCGGCCACCACCACATCGGCAACATCGGCATTCTGGGGGTCGATAAGAACGGCAGCGAGTGGTACCAGATCACCCTCGGCGGTGCTCAGGGCAAGAACAGCGCATTGGGCAAAGTCATTGGCCCGTCCTTCAGCGCCGCCGAAGTGCCCGGGGTGATCGAGCAGATCATCGCCACGTTCGTCAATTACCGCGAGAGCGAGGAAGTGTTCGTCGACACCTTGCAGCGCATCGGTCTGGAGCCGTTCAAAGAGCAGGTCTATCCGAAGCTGCTGGAGGTGTCGGCATGAACAATGTGCTGCGGCTGGAGGAGGGTGTGGCGCGGATTGTCGCTGATGATCCCTGGACCCTGGTCAGGGATGTCAACGATGAATGGCCGGCGGGTGCAGTGATTCTGCCGTTGGCCCGTTGGCTTGAAGGTCCACCGCAAAAGGGCGTGTGGTTGGGGCCGGACGATGAGGTGGAAAGCCTCAAACCGTGGTTTTCACACCTGCCGTTGATTGCCCTCGACTTTCCGAGTTTCCGTGACGGTCGCGGTTACAGCCAGGCGTACTTGTTGCGCACTCGATTGGGCTGGACGGGCGAGTTGCGCGCCGTCGGCGATGTACTGCGCGATCAACTCAGCCACATGCGCCAATGCGGGTTCGACAGCTTCGCGGTGCGTGAAGATAAATCGGCTGAAGATGCGCTCAAGGGGCTGGCGGGGATGAGTGTGTTGTATGGGCGTTCGGTGATTGAGCCGCGACCGTTGTTCAGGCGACGTTGAGGGTTTCGCTTGGGTCGATGATGGCACTTTGGTAGAGTCCGCACCTCATAAGGAAGTCGTACCGAAAGGAGTCTGGTTTGAGTGTGGGCAAGAAGATTTTAGGGTTAACCGCGTTTCTGCTGATGTTGACCCTGTGGGGCGGTTACTTTTACGTGTTCCAGGAAAACCGCGGCGGGCAGTTGGGTGGTGCGTTCGACAGTTACGCCTGGTGCGGCACGCCACCGGCCGCCGATGCGCTGTCGCTGGGCAAGGATCAGCTGACCCTGCGCATCACCAACAACCTGCGTGGCGAGTTCCTGCTCAGCGGCGCGGTGATTGTTTCCGAGCGCACCTTCAATCGCTATGACCTGGGCCGAAACGAGCTGCGCCTGCGCCTGGAACCGTTGCAATGGTCTTACGGCGCCACGCCGATTTTCCTCGAACAGGTGAAGATCAAACCCCTGAGCCGTAACCTCGCCTCTGACAACAAAAGCGCCTACGCGGAGCTGGAGCCGCGACCGATCGGCGTACAGGGGCGCGCCACCGAGTTTCCCTTCGACACCTACCGCTACGGCTACAAACCGGTGCTGTATTACCTCAAGGGCAATGAGCGCATCGATTTGCGCTTTCGCCACATCACCACGGTGATGGAGATGTCGAACACCTTTACGCCCATTCAGAAGTACAACCGGGTCGAGTACATCAATGAGAAAAACTCGTTGGTGCGCGACGAGGATTACAAGCCTTACGCCGCCAACGAATGTGCGTTCAGTGTCGAGCGCAAGGGCTCGTTCAAGGTGATTGTATTGCTGTTGCTGTTGGTGATTTGCCTGCCGCTGATGCACGTGTTTTATCGCGACGAACCAGGCATCGATTTTCTCGCCACGCTGGTGAGTATCGGGGCGATCCGGGTATTGCTGGTGGGGCCGTTGCAGGACTTTCAGCTGTACAACATCGACTTCCTGTTTGGCGCGGCGATTTTGCTGGTGGGGACGGTGTCGCTGATCAAGGCGATGCGGGCGAACAGTCGGCGGGAGTTGGCGTTGAAGAGTGGTTCGTCCTGGTGAAGATGTGGGGTGTCATATAGATCCACCCCTCACCCTAACCCTCCCGAAACGTCGGACCGCCCCAAGGGGTAGAGGGGACTGACCGAGGTGTTTTTTCGAGTTGCGTCGACCTGAAATTTCGAGTCGAACTCAGGTTTTGAAAGGCTTGAAGATCGGCTCCCTTTCCCCTCGCCCCTGTGGGGAGAGGGTTGGGGTGAGGGGTGGATTTCAAGGATGTACTCCAGGTCACTTCAACGCCGGATCCCCCATGTTCATTTTCTTCCAACCCTGCAACAGCACCTGCGCCTTCGGTTCCTGTCCGTTATCCAGGTAGTACTGGATCAACGACAACCGCGCATTGCGATTGGCCGGCTGCACTTTCAACAGCCGCTCCAGCTCTTGGCAGGCCTCATCGACCTTGCCGCTGTCGTGCAACGCCACCGCCAACACGTAACCGTACTGGGTGTTCTGAGGTTCCAGTTGCGCCGCTTTGCGCAAGGCCGGCATGGCCTGGCCCGATTTGCCCGCGCGCACCAGCGACAGGCCTTGAGTGTGTTGCAGCAGGGCGGCATCTGGATGTTCTTTCAGGCTCTGCTCCAGCAGCGTCTGAGCTTCCTGACTGCGTCCGTTCGCCTCCAGCCATTGCACCAGCGTCACCAGCGCCGGGTAGAAATCCAGATCGCGCTTGAGGGCGGTGCGCAGCAGCGCTTCGACTTCGCCACTACGACCGCTGGCCTGATAGAGCATGGCGAGGTTGAGGTTGGCTTCGGCGCGTTCGGCCAGGCTTTTCTGGACCTCCTCATACTCGGCGATGGCCGCATTCCAGTGGTCCTGGGCGCTGCCCAATCCATTACGGGCCACGCTCAGCAGATCCCGAGCCGCGACAATCCGCACAGCCTTCACCGGATCATGCAGCAACGGCGTTAGCAGCGACGCGCGCTCCGGTGGCGGCAAGAACGCGCTGATCGCCCGGACGGCGCTTTCACGCACTTGCGGGGCTGGGTGGTTCAAGTCTTTGGTGGCCAGTTTCAATGCCTGTTCGCTTGGGTAGAGTGGCAACTCGGCGAGTAGGGTCGCGCGCTGAATCGCTGGCAAATTGCTGCGCTGAAGCTGCTCGTACAAGGCTTGCGCCGCGCCGGGCTGACCGTTGCGAATCAGCCACAGGCTTTCGTCGTAACGCGGTGCCTGCGCGGTGGTGGTGTTCCAGCGCTTGAATTGCTCGGTGACCTTGTCGCCAGCGTTGCCCTGGTGACAGGTCAGGCAAGCGTCCGGCGTGCCGAGTTTTTTCGCCCGCTCTGGGTTGGGGATGCTGAAACTGTGGTCATGCCTGAAGTCATTGCCCATGTAGAACTTGCCGGGCATGTGGCAATCCACGCACTGCGAACCCGGTTGGCCCATGGTGTGGCGGGTGTGTTCGATGGCGTCGTAGTTCTTCGCTTGCAGGCCTGTGCCGTCAACACCCGCGACTGAGGTTTTGCCGGCGGTGTTGTGGCATTGCAGGCAGACACCGTTGCCCGGTGCCTTGAGCTCGGTGCTGTGCGGGTTGTGGCAGTTGCTGCAGCGCACGCCCTTGTCGAACATTTTGCTCTGGGCGAAGGAGCCGTGTTCGAACACTTCGTCCTTGATCTTGCCGTCCAGTGCGTACAACTCGCGGGTCAGGATGCTCGGCAGGTAGTCATCCATCAGGCGCTTGCCGACAGTGAAACCGTCGCCCAAAGGGGCGCGGCGCGAGTGGCAGCGGGCACAGGTTTCGATTTCGACAGTGGCGTTCTTGTCCTTCAGGTCGACGGCAAAACCGGCATGGACCAGGTCAGCTTTTTTTGCCGTCCATGCCATGTGATTGGAAGCCGGGCCGTGGCAAGCCTGACAGCCGACACCGAGACTATTCCAATGGCTGTCGAAGGTGTTTTTTGCGGCATCGAAATTGCGCTTGTAACCGGTGGTGTGGCACTCGACGCACATGAAGTTGGCGTTCTGGCTCGGCTTGCTCCAGTGCAATGGGTCCTTGAAGTTCACACCCTGGCCCGGATAGAGGTGAAACCAGCGGTGCTTCTCGGTATCCCAGGCCACACCGAGCGCCTGCAACCGACCCTCGTCGACCTCGATCAGGTATTGCTGCAGCGGCGCGATGCCGAAGGTGTAGGCGACCTTGAAGTCGGCATTTTTGCCGTCTATGCCAGGGGTGTTGACCCAGAACCCGTCGCCCTTGCGCGAGAAACGGGTGGTTTCGTTTTCCGCTTTGAAGGTGACGTTATTGAAGTCGCCCAGCATCGTTTCGGCATTGGCTTCCTGCATTGCCAATTGGTGATGGGAACCTTGCCAGTCCTTGACCTGCTCGCTGTGGCAGCCTTGGCATTGTTGCTCATCGACCATCGTTGCCGGCGCCACGGCGACCGGTTGCGGTTTGGCCGGCTGAGCGACCGGCGTACTGACAGGCGCATAAGTCACGGGGGCCGGTTTGCTGCTGAACAGAAACCAGCCGATGCCCGCTATGGCCAACAGCAAGACGCCGAGGGTGACGGGAAACAGGTAACGGTTAATCAAGGTCGGTGGTGAATCAGGAGTTGGCTGTACCGCTTTATTTTTATGTTTCGGCATTGCGACTTCCATAGTCCGGGTGCGTTTGCCGTCAGGCGCGCGTTCAAGCTCGATGCAGCTTTGCCGGATGGCCGGCGTCTGTCAAATGATGCATTGAGGCTGAGGGCCTCATCGTCGGAACGCCGCCCGGAGACAAGCTCGCTCCCACAGGGGATTTGTATTCGACACAGATCCAATGTGGGAGCGAGCTTGCTCGCGATGACGGTCTGTCAGGCGCTGCATCACTCCCCGACAAACCACCGGAAATACGGATTCCCCCCATCCCCGCGCATCACTTCGCGAATATCCCTGGCCCAGGCGTCTCGGTCACCGTCATAAGCATGCAGACTCGCCCGATAAAACTGCATCAGGCGTTGCTGGTGCGCGTTCATCCGTTCGTTGAAGCCCGCGTCGGCGTTCACCAGCGGTGGCGCTATGCGCAGGTCCAGCAAGGCCGGCAGTACGCGGCTGATCTCCTTGGCCCGCACCCACGGCGCATATTCGATACGCGGCTGATCGTCGGTCACCGGTGGGGCGTCGGCGGCGAAACGCTCCAGGCCTGCACGATCGGTGACCCAGGTCGAGAGCAACGCTGCAGCGGAGCCAATGCCCACGTCCTGCAAGGTGCTGCGCACGGTGTCCTGTTGGAAGCGTTGGCTGATTTTCGCCGCGTCCAGTTCGATCGGCTGCATCGAGCCCACCAGCAGCATTTCGTGGAACTCACTGGTCCACAGGGTGGCGTAGGGGAAGACGTCGAGAAAGCTGCGCACCAGTGAGCGTGAATCGTCGATGTTCTGGGTGGGCAGCGGCAGCCATTGAGCGACCAGGCCTTGTTTCTCCAGGCGACTGGCGGCCAACTGATAGAAGTCCCGGGAATACAAATTCACCACGCCAGCGGCAGAGGGCGGTGGTGGTTCGAGGGTGATCAAGTCGTAGCGCTGTGGGTTGCGCAGCAGTTCCTGCCGACCATCGTGCAGGCGTATGTCAACGCCGGGGTCAGCGGCCGCATTGAAGTTACCTTTGAACAACGGCGCGGCTTTGACCACCGATGGCAGCAACTCGGCCACGACACGGTGTTCCAGCCCCGGATAGCGCGTCAGGGCGCCCGCGGTGATGCCGGTGCCAAAACCGATCACCAGCGCCGAGCGCGGTTCGCCATTGTGGATCAGCAGCGGCAACAGCGCCTGGATCCGCATGTAGCGCAGGGACGGCATGGCGTCGCCGGTGTTGGACACACCCTGGATGTACAAGCGCTGGAACGCTTTTTGTCCTTTGCCCTGAGTGACCACGGCGACGGTTCCACCGCGTCCTTCTTCGTAAAAAGCCAGAGTGCCGTTGCGTGCACCGGGAAGCAGGCTGGCGAGTTTGTTTACGGGCGTAAAAACCGCCACCGCAATCGACAACAGGCCAATAGCGACCACAGCTTGCCGCCGGCCTTTCTTGACCCTATGACCCTTTCGCACCGCGAAGTACCCAATCCCTGCGGCGACAATCGCCAGCAGGCCCAGGGTTCGGACCAGCCCCAGCAACGGGATCAGCACAAACCCGCAGAGCATCACCCCGACAATCCCGCCCAGCGTATTGAACGCCACCACCGCGCCGACAGCCTGACCGACCCGCTCGCGGCCGACGCTCAAACGCAGGGCCAGCGGAAATGCAGCGCCGAGCAGCAGGGTAGGCACAAACACGATGCTCACTGCCGCCACCGCAAACCGCGCGATCATGCCCAACAGGTCACTCGCACCCAACGACAACACCCAGGTTTCGGCCAGGCTTTGGGCGACCACCAGCCAGCGTCCGAGCAAGGCGATTTCCAGCAACGCGACGAGCCCGGCACCGGCGATCAACAAACCGAACACACCCCAGGGATCGCGAATGCGGTCAACCCGACGGGCCAACAGGATGCTGCCGAGAAACAGCCCGGTGAGGTACGTCGCCAGCACCACCGCAAACGCGTAAGTACGGGTGCTCATGAACTGCACGATGGACTGCGACCAGACCACTTCGTAACCGAGGGCCACGCCACCGGCAATTGAGTAAAGCCACAAGGCAACGCGATCGGGTGCTTTGTCGGCGTGGTGCTTGACCGGCGCCTCATTCGGCAGCGAGCGGTGGCGTTGGAACCACAAGGCACCGACGGCGGCCAGCAGGTTCAGCATCGCTGCAGCCAAGGCACTGCCGCGTACACCGAGGGTCGCAATCAACACAAACGCGGCGAGCAAGGTGCCGGCGATGGCCCCGGCGGTGTTCGCCGCATAGAGTTGCCCGCCGGCCTTGCCCAGTTGTTGCGGGTTGGCTGCCAACGAACGAACCAGCACCGGCAGGGTACCGCCCATCAGCAACGCCGGAATGCCCACCAGCGCAAATGGCAACACCCAGGCCAGCAGGCCGACTTGCTGTTCCAGCCAGGCAAACGGGCTGGCCGCGAGGCTCATGGCGAAGGTCGCACCGACGCCGAGCACGGCCACCAGCACTTCCAGCCCTGCATAGAGCAGAACCGGCTGTTGCAAGCGATCGGCCCACCGGCCGAACCACAAACCGCCTAACGCCAGTCCGGCAAAAAAGGCGCTGATCCCGGTGGTAATGGCGTACACCTCGACGCCGACCACCAGCGACAACTGCTTGATCCACAGCACCTGATACACCAGTGCCGCAGCACCGGAGACGAACAGCAACAGGGCGGGAATCAGCAACGCCGGGGCTTTGCTCTGAGTGGCAGGGATGGCCGACGACTTGCTGGCGACTCGTGAGGACATTGCGGATTGCCTTGTTCCAATTCAAAAAAGTCTGCGACCCTGCCGGCCCCATCGCGAGCAAGCTCGCTCCCACAGTGGATCTGCAGTGCGGCACAAATCCCCTGTGGGAGCGGGCTTGCTCGCGAAGGGGCCGACGCGGTCTTAAGTCAAAAATAGGGCCGCTCGCCGGTGAAGGCGAGCGGCGGTCAAGCGGTCTTACTGTGCAGGCTGGTTCTTCATTTTTTCCGCAATTTTTGCATCCACGGCCACGCGGATCTGGTCAACGCTGAAGCTGGCCGGTTTCTGGCTCGGCGGATACTCGATGAATGTCTGCAGGAACTGCGCAGACTTGGTGACCGCTTGCGCAACCAGATAGACGTTTTTGGTTGCCCAATCGTAGTACTGATCGGAAACCACGTCGGCGCGTTCAAACGGGTCCATCCGCAGGTTGAGGATTTTCGGCACCCGCAGGCATACGAACGGTTCGCTCCACACCTTGAAGCCGCCAGGTGCGCGTTGCTCGCAGAACACGGCTTTCCAGTTGTCGAAACGCATCGACACCAGCACACCGTCATCGTTGAAGTAATAGAACTCCTTGCGCTCGCCTTTCGGTTGTTGGCCGGTCAGGTATGGCAGTTGGTTGTAACCGTCCAGGTGCACTTTGAAGTTGGTGCCGCCCGAGGTCGGTGCCCAGCCTTTAAGGAGTTTGTCCTTCACACCGGTGTCGCCGGCAGCCGCCAGCAGCGTCGGGAACCAGTCAAGACCGGAGACCATCTCGTTGGAGACTTCACCCGGCTTGACCTTGCCCGGCCAGCGAATCATCGCCGGTACGCGATAGGCGCCTTCCCAGTTGGAGTTCTTCTCGTTGCGGAACGGCGTGGTCGCCGCGTCCGGCCAGGAGAACTGGTTCGGCCCGTTGTCGGTGGTGTAGACGACAATGGTGTTGTCGGTGATTTTCAGGTCGTCGAGGGTTTTCAGCAGTTTGCCGACGTCGCCATCGTGTTCCAGCATGCCATCGGCGTACTCGTTGCCGGGCATGCCGCTCTGGCCCTTCATCGACTCGCGCACGTGGGTGAACAGGTGCATGCGGGTGGTGTTCATCCAGACGAAGAACGGTTTGTCCGCCTTGGCCTGTTTCTCGATAAACGCCTGCGCGGCGGCGGTGGTTTCGTCGTCGATGGTTTCCATGCGCTTGGTGGTCAGCGCGCCGGTGTCTTCGATTTTGCCGTCAGCGAAGCTGTGAATCACACCGCGCGGGGAGTTGGCCTTGACGAACTCAGGGTCGTCCTTGGGCCAGTACGGACGCTCGGGTTCTTCTTCGGCGTTGAGGTGGTACAGGTTGCCGAAGAACTCGTCGAAACCGTGGTTGGTCGGCAGGTATTCATCCTTGTCGCCCAAGTGGTTCTTGCCGAACTGGCCGGTAGCGTAGCCCTGGGATTTGAGTGCCTGGGCGATGGTGATGTCACGTTTTTGCAGGCCTACCGAGGCACCGGGCGCACCCACTTTCGACAGGCCAGTACGCAGCGGTGTCTGTCCGGTGATGAAGGATGAGCGTCCAGCCGTGCAGCTGTTCTCCGCGTAATAGTCGGTGAACATCATGCCTTCTTTGGCAATCCGGTCGATGTTTGGAGTCTTGTACCCGACCACGCCCATGGAGTAGGCGCTGATGTTGGTCTGACCGATGTCATCGCCGAAGATCACCAGAATGTTGGGTTTTTCAGCGGCTCCGGCTGTTGCCGAAATCGCCATCACCGAGGCTGCCACCAGGGCGAATTTCGGTAGCCACTTGTGCATGCGAGTCATCTGACTTGCTCCTTTGCTCACTTGCGTCGCTCAAGCGCGACAAACGTTTTTTGCAGTCCTGCGTTACGCTTTTTTATTGCACTTGCTCGGGTGCGGCGGCCTCGAAGGGATAGATCCGGCGCCATTCGGCGGCCATGTCCACGATAGTCCAGCCGCGGGTTTTTGCTTCGTCCAGAGCCTTGTCCAGACGACCGATCTGCGATTGACGGTCATAAGCCCATTCGCGTTTGGCGTCGGTGTGATGCACCAGCCCCATGAAGCGTTTGCCCGGACCGGCGGCGGTCCATTGCAGCATTTGCAGGTCGCCGTCGGAGTTGCCGAACGCGAGGATCGGACGCCGGCCGATGACCGCGTCGATGCTTTCCGGTTTGCCCGGTCCATCGTCGTTGTGGGCCAGTTTGGCGGTGCGCAGGATCGACGGTTGGCCGTCCTTGAGCTGGTAGGCGGTGACAAACGTGGTGCCGATGACTTGTTCCGGCGGAATGCCATAAACCTGCTCGGCGAAGGCGCGCATGAACGCGGTGTCACCGCCGGAGACAATGTAGGTTTTGAAACTCTGGCTGCGCAGGTAGTCGAGCATTTCCAGCATCGGCTGGAAGATCATCTCGGTGTACGGCTTGCCGGTTTTCGGATGGCGCGCCTGGGTCAGCCAGGTTTTGGCGTAGTCATCGAAGGCTTCGGTGGTCATGCCGGTGTGGGTGGCGCCGAAGATTTTCAGGATGCCATCCATGCCTGACTCGCCCAGGGCCTTGTGATCATTTTCGAGCACGGCCTTGAAGGGCTGGGTGGTTTTCCATTCCGGGTGCTGCGGTGCGGTGCGCTTGACCTCTTCCAGGGCAAACAGCAATTCGAAGTACATCGGCTGCTCGCTCCACAGCGTGCCGTCGTTGTCGAACACAGCGATACGATCGGCGGGTTTGACGAAGTCCTTGCTGCTTTGATCGGTCACGGCCTGGACGAACTCGATGATGTTCTTTTTCGCCGGGCCGTCGTTCCACGAGGGCAGGGGCTCGCGGGTCTGGGCCAGCGCCGGCAGGCTCAGTGCAAGGGTCAACAGCAACGTCAGCCCGTAGCGGTGGCAGTGGCGTAGCGATATCGGGTTCGTCATGGGAAATCCTTCTCGTGAACGGGATTGAGTGGACCCAGTGCAGGTGCAGCTGATTCTGTGTCGCGTTTGGCCTGACTATGCAGCGTAGCCAAGGATTGCTTGAGGTGGTGCAGCGCTTGATCTTTGGCCGGCTGACGGCCGTAACAGGCGCGCAACAGGTCTTGCAGGCGTGGACCAAGGTTCGTCAGTTTCAGACCCATGCGGCTGCGTCTGGCCCACAGGTACAGGGCGCTTAACTGTGAGGGGCTGGCGTCGATTTGCGCCGGAATTTGCCGCCAGGCGTAGTCGGCGGATTCCAGCCACGCGGCGTGTCGGACGCGGCGTCGGGCCTGCCATTGAAGGTACGTACGATGGACGAGCGGACGGGTAAACCAGCCGAGCAACGTCACGGCCACCAGCAGCGCTAAAAGCACCAGCCAATGCCCGGAGAGATGCACGCGACCTTGCTGACCCAGTTTTTTCAGGTCTTCGGTGATCGAAAACACCGGCCGATAAGCGCTGTTGGCCGCAGCATCGAAGGATACGGCCGGGACTTGGGCCGTTCGGGTCTGTCCGGTGCTGGCGTCCCACCATTTCAGCTGGATCGCCGGCAGGTTATGGCGACCTTCGGTGTCGATCCGATAGGTCACGGTGTCGATGCGCTGGCCACCGTTGAAATGGCCGCGACCGTCGTCGAGGTTGCTGATTTGCGCGGCTTTCGGATAACGGCTGAGGCCGGCGACATCCTCCAGTGATGGCGCTGGCAGCGACATGGCCAGGGCGTCGTCGGCCTGCAACGTCAGTTGCCGGGTGATGCTGTCACCGACCTTCAGGGGTGTCGCCGAGTTGGCGACTGTTTGCGTGAAGCGCAGCCCTTGGGCGACGAGCACCGGTTCGCCGGGTTGGAACCCTGGCGGTTGTGTGGCAATGAAGTGCAGTGGCTGGCTTTGGGCGGTTAACGGCGCGCTGGCCTGACCGGGCGTGGCGCGCACCGTCAGCGCCGGGATGTCGAAACCCTGGGCCAGACTCGGTGTGATTCGGTAGCTGTAGCGCATGCCGTTGAACGACTTGCCGTCGAGTGTCTGGTTCAGGTGTTCAGCATGGCCGTCGGGCGGCATGACCAATGCACCGGGAAGCTTCAGGTCGGGCAGGGTGGGCGCGTCGGTGAACCAGCTGTCGGTGAGGACATCGAGTTGCAGCTCCAGAATGCCGCCGACCATGACCGAGGCGGCGGGTTGCAGGCGGGTCTGGATTCGCAGCTCGGGTTCGGCGGCCAGAGCGCTGGTGCTGATCAGCCAGATGAGCAAGGTGCCAATGACCGTGGGGAATGACAGGCCGCCTTCGCGAGCAAGCCCGCTCCCACAGGGGATTTGCGGTGCACCCGGATCAAATGTGGGAGCGGGCTTGCTCGCGAAGGCCGCGACTCGGTCTATCAGCCGGATCATGGTTTGCCTCCCGCCTGATCCTGAAAACTGAATTTCTGCTTGAGGAATTTCGCCGGCGACGTACTGAGGTTTTGCAACCACAGCGCATCCGACGCCGCCTGCTCGGTCTCAACCGGTTTGCTCTGGCCCTTGCCCGGCGCCTTGTCCATTTTGATTTCATCGGGTTTGACCTCCGGCGCGTTCTGTTCGGCGCTGTCGGTGTCTTTCTGCAAGGCGATGGCCAAGGCCAGGTTGGCGGTGGCTTCAGGGAATTGCGGCTGCACCTTCAACGCCTGGGTATACGCGGCGATGGCCTGATCAAACTTGAAGCGGCGCACGTAAATATTGCCCAGGTAGAAATACGCCTGCGGGGTGTCGAGCCGCGCAAAACTGGCCAGTGCCAGGTCGTAATCAGCGGCGTTGTAGGCGGCAATGCCTTTCCAGTAAGGATCGACGAAGTGCGCGGCAGCTTGCGGGAAGTGCCCGTGCTCGAAGGCCCAGCGGCCTTGCTGGTCCGGGGTGAAAAAGGCATCGGTCAATGCGTTGGCTTCGGCCGGTGCCGGTTGCAAGCCAATGCCCAGTGCCAGCAACCACCCGGCCATCCAGTTCAGGCTCCAGCCCTTGCGCACGCTGAAGAAGGCGATCAGCAGCAACGGCCAGCACAGCCAGTAACCGGCGTCCTTCCAGTGCAGTTCGCGCTGTTCATCGCTGGCAGCCTGGAAATGCTGCTGAGCGTGCAGCTCGATCCAGTCCAGGTCGTCGTCATTGAGCGTCAGGCTGCCCAACGGCGCATCCAACGTTGATCCAAGCTGTTTGAGCGCGGCCTGATCAAAACTGCCGAGTGCCGGACGCCCCGTGCTGTCGGTACGTGGCTGGCCGTTGGCGTCGTGGATGATCCCGCCGTCCTCGCTGCCGACGGCCAGAATCAGCACTTGCAGCGCGCTGTCGTCCAGTTTTTTGTCCAGACCGCTGAGTTGTGAGGTGTCGGCGCCGTCGGTGATCAGCAGCAGGGTTCCCGGCGTTTTCTCGGCGATCAGCAGGCGCTTGGCTTGCTCGATCACCGCGCCGACATTTTTCCCCGGCTTGCTGATCAGGTCGGTACTCAGGGCTTGAATGAAGGTATCGAGCAGGGCCGGATCGTCGGTCGGTGGCAGTACCAGATGAGCGCTGCCAGCGTAGGCGATCAACCCGCTGCGAGCACCGGCGCGACGCTGGATCAGGTCATGCAGCTTGTGTTTGGCCGCTTCCAGACGACTGGGCTGTACATCGGTGGCGTCCATGGACGACGACAGGTCGATGGCGATGATCAATGGCGCGCGATTTTCCAGAAAGTCCGGACGGTCCTGTTCCCATGTGGGCCCGGCAGCGGCGATGGCGCCCAGCATCAACAACGCGCACGCCAGATGCACGGGCCGAAAGCGCTGTTGATCCTGCGGCGTAATCAACAAATGCGGCAACAAGTGCTCGGCAATGTTGCTGCGCAAACGCCGTTGTACGTCGCGGCTGCGGCGCCAGAGCCAGGGCAACAGGGCGCCGAACGGCACCAGCAACAGCCACAGTGGACGCAGGAAATGGAAGTCACTGAGACTGATCTCCATCTCAAGCCTCCTGCCGCTGACGCGCGAGTGTCAGGTGCGGACGGAGCAGGGCGCCCAAGTGATAGAGCGCGAGAAAACCGATCGCGGCCCCCAGCGGCCACCAGAACAGGTCCTTTTTCGGCTGATGGCTGAGGGTTTTCACTTGATGCGGCGTGAGCTTGTCGAGGGTGCCGTACACCTGATCCAGCGCATTGCGATCTTCTGCACGGAAGAACTGGCCACCCGTGGTCTCGGCGATCTGCTGCAAACCCTGAAGATTGACCTTGGCTTCGCCCGAGGCGTCAGGGTCACCAATGCCGATGGTGTGAATGACCACGCCTTTGGCGGCCGCCATGGACGCCGCGTGATCCGGCGTAATGGCGCTGCTGGTGTCGTTGCCGTCGGTGAGCAGGATCAGGACTTTTTCCTGTTCGTGGGCCTGGTCGAGCAGTTTCAGGCTCAGACCGATGGCGTCACCGATGGCGGTGTTGGGACCGGCCATGCCGATGCCGGTGTCGTCCAGTAACAGCGACAGACTGGCGTGATCGAGGGTCAGCGGCGCCTGCGGGTAAGCACCACTGCCGAACACAATCAGGCCCAGCCGATCATCTTTGCGCTTGTCGATAAAGCCATGGACCACGTCCTTGACCGCCGCCAGCCGGTTGATCTTCTGGCCGTTGGCGTCGGTGAAATCGGTGGTTTCCATGGACTGGGAAATGTCGATGGCCAGCATCAGGTCACGCACCGGTTGCTGGCGCTCGATCGGTTTTTCGACGAACACCGGGCGCGCGACCGCCAGTAGCAACAGTGCCCAGACCAGCAGGTTCAGCAGCAACTGCCAGCGATTGCTGCGGGTGCCGGCCTGGCTGGGTGCCTGGCCGACCGCGCGGCTCATGGCAGCGAAAAACGGTACGCGCACGGCGCTGCGGGCTTCGCGGTAATCGGGCAGGTAGCGGTAGCCGAACCACGGCAACGGCAAAAGGATTAGCAGCCAAGGGTAATCAAGCTGCCACATGGTGATGCTCCACCCAGTGTTTGCAGGTGGCGAACAGTTGATCGCGTTGTACAGTCTTAAGCGCCAACAATGCGGCATCAGGCGCATAGGCCAATTGCGCCAGTTGCTGGCTGAAATCGCAAGGTAACGATTGCGCACTGTGCAGTACCAAAAATGCTTGCCAATCCTCCCCCCCAAGCGCACCAACAGTCCCTTGTGGGAGCGAGCTTGCTCGCGATGGCGGTGTGTCAGTCACTTTCGATGTTGAATGTCGGGCCGCCATCGCGAGCAAGCTCGCTCCCACAGGTTTTTTATTCCAAGGGGAGGGCATCGACAGGGCTACGCGTTTGAGCAGTTCCGGGAGTTCGCGCAATGCTTCCAGTTGATCGTCGCTGTTTTGCAGCTCAGCCAGACGCACCAACGCCTCACGCCGATACCGATCCCGTCGCCACTGCCAATACCGTCGCGCACCCACCAGCAACACCGAGCCGATCAAAACCGCTAGCAACACCCACCAACCCCACGTCTGCGGCGCATAACTCACCGGCGCGGGCAGGGCGATCTCCTTGAGCTGTTCGATGCTCGGGATGTTCGGGTTCATCGCCGACCTCTGCCAAGCTTGCCCAGTTCGGCGCGCAATTGTTCATGTGCCTCGGTGGCGGTGCTGAACATCATCAACGGCACCTGACTGCGGCGCAGCAACGTGGCGACGTCCTTGAGCCGACCACTGAGAAAGTCCCCCAGCGGCTGATGAACGCTGCGTTGCTCGACGGCCAGTTCCACCTGCAACTGGCCTTGAGTGATCAGCAAACGGCCGTTCTTCGGCAGGTTCAGCGCCAACGGGTCGTAGACCTGCATGGCAATCACATCGTTGTGAGCCGCCAATTGGCGCATCAACTGCAAGGTGCGCTCACCGGCGCCGGCAAAGTCGCTGACGATGCAAATCAGGTGATCGTGACCGGCCACCGCCAGGCAATGCTGTAAAACCTTGTCGAGCTGGTCCTCACCTTCGGCGTCTGGATTGGCCGCGTTCAGTTGCTGATTTTGCTCAGCGATGCGACTGCACAGCGCTTCGACACGCTTACGGCTGCGTAGCGGGGCAATGGCCTCAATGCGCAAATCGTTGAACACCAGGCCGCCGACCCGATCTCCCGCGTGGAACACCATCCACGCGGCCAACGCGCCAAGCTCGGCGGCAACGGCGGATTTGAAACTGCGCTGGGAGCCGAAGAACATCGACATGCGCTGATCGACCAGAATCAACGCCGGGCGGTCGCGCTCTTCGGTGAAGGTGCGGACCACCGGTTTGCCGGTGCGCAGCGACGCCCGCCAATCCAGATGACGCAAGTCGTCCCCCGGCTGATAGCGGCGCAGCTCATCGAAGTTCAACCCACGGCCCCGCAGGCGCGAGGCATGGTTGCCGGCGAGGATGCTGCCTTGCGGCTGACGCGCGAGGAAACTCAGGTCACGCGCCTTGAACTCCAGGGCCATTAACTGCGCCAGAGAGACATAGACCAGACCGTCCGCACTGTTCATTTTCGACCTCAGGCCGGAATCGCGACTTTGTCGAGCACGCGATCAAGCACCTGATCGGCAGTGACGCCGTCGGCTACCGCGTCATAGCTCAGTTGCAGGCGATGACGCAGCACCGGATGCACCACGGCGCGAACGTTGTCCGGCGAGACAAAATCCTGCCCCTGCAACCAGGCATCGGCCCGGGCGCAGCGATCCAGGCCAATACCGCCGCGAGGGCTGGCGCCGATGGCGATCCAGCGACCGAGGTCGGCATCGTAATCGGCCGGGTGGCGGGTGGCATTGATCAGGTCGATCAGGTAGCGGTCGATGGCCGGGGACACGTGAACGGCGCTGACTTCTCGACGCGCCGCGAAGATCACCTCCTGGGACAGCGCGAAGCCTTGCACGGCAGCCGTTTTCGCGCCCAACGCAAATTCTTCTTCACGTAACAGGCGCAGCACCTGGCTTTCGTTTTCCGCACTCGGGTAATCCAGCAGAACCTTCATCAGGAACCGGTCCATCTGCGCTTCCGGCAGCGGATAGGTGCCTTCCTGTTCAATCGGGTTCTGGGTCGCCACCACGATGAACAACTCCGGTAGCACATGGCTGTTGCCGGCCACGGTGATTTGCCGTTCTTCCATGGCTTCCAGCAACGCGGCCTGAACCTTGGCCGGGGCGCGGTTGATTTCATCCGCCAGAATCAGGTTGCCGAACAGCGGGCCCGGCTGGAACCGGATCTCGTTTTTGCCATCGATCTGGTGCAGCACCTCGGCGCCGGTGATGTCCGAGGGCAGCAAGTCGGGGGTGAACTGGATGCGGCTCATCTTCGCGTCCAGGTGTTTGGCCAGCGCTTTGACCGTGCGGGTCTTGGCCAGGCCGGGCAGGCTTTCGAGCAACAAGTGCCCGTTGGCCAACAGGCCAAGGATAATCTGGCGGATCACCTGATCCTGGCCGAGCACGGCTTCGGCGATGCTGGCTTGCAGGGAGTTGAGGTCTTGGAGCGCAGTCATGGGATGTTCCACTTTAGAAAAACGCCAGCGTCAGGTTGACGCTGAAGCCATTGCCTTCAGGGCGGTTCTTGGTGTCGAACTCCGGTACCCAACGCGCGCTGACGCTGGTCTGGGCATCGGCAAATTTACCGGCCCAGCCCACCACCGGACCGGCGCCCACCGAGCGGCCGCGAAAGCCGTTGAGTGAATCGGCGGTCTGGCCCTTGTCATCGGTGATCTGCTGTATGTAACCGCCGACAACGCCGGCGCTCCAGCCATTGCCGAAACCGTGGGTCCACAGCGCATCGAGGGTGAAAATGTTGCCGTTGCGATAATCCGTGGCGTCGTTCTCGGTGTAGAACTCCAGGCCGCTCGACAGGGTGAACTCACCGCCCTTGCCGTCCAGATGGGTGAAGGCCACGGTGGGCATAAAGGTGTAAGTGTTCTGCCCGGGGTTGGCCAGGCGATCGTCGTTATAGGCGCCGGTCGGCACGTAGATCGGCAGGGAAAGCGAGAGGTGGTTGACCTCGTCGAAGTGGTAGCCGGCGGCGATCGGCGTGATCAGCATGTCGGCGAACTGTGTGCCGGTGTCTTCGGTGCCCAGTGTCCGGCCGCGCGGGCCGGTAATGCTGATGTTGACGTCGGTGTACTGCACCGGCACGCCGATGGCCGAGGCGTAGTTCCAGCGACCCTTGCCGGTGTCCCAGATATGGGTGAAGTTGGCCATGGTGTAGGAGACTTTCATGTCCAGATCCGCGCCGATCTCACCGGAAATCGGCACACCCTTGCTGCCCTTGAGGTCACCGTCGTACCAAATGTTGGTCAGCGACATCACCCAGCCGGGTTCCGGCGGCACGATCCCGGCATTGGAAAATACCTGTTGCCCGGTGATCGGCCGGCCGACACCGCCCTCGGCCGCGAGGGCCAACGGGCTTGCACCGAGCACGCACAGGGCCAGTAAAGGACGCACAACATAAGGCCTGACCATGACGAGCTCCGTTTATTGTTTGGGTTGATTGACGGGGGTCAGCAGCGGCATTTTCCATTCGCCACTGGTGACTTCCGGTTTCGGCAGGTACAAGCGCAACACGCCGTAGAACGGACCGTTTGGCGCCGGCAGCCAATTGCTTTGCAAGTCTTTGGCCGGTGCCTTGTGCTGCACAAAAAGGGTCAGCCCACCGTCGGCGTCGAGCTTGAGATCCGGCAACATCCGCGAGTTGATCAGGTAACGATTCAACGGGTTGGCCACCAGCAACTTGTTCTTGCCGTCGTACATCGTCAGTGACCAGAACGCATCGGCCGGGGGCAGGGCGCCCTTGTCGAAATGCAGGGTGTAATCGTGTTTCGAGGCGTCGACCGGCTGGCCGTCCTTGTCGACGAAATAACCGATGTAATTCGCCTCTTCGGCGGAGTTGCCAAAGATCCCCATGTTGGCGCCGGCGTAGCGGTACAGGTAGTTGCCGTTCAGGTGATCGCGAGTGCCGAAGATGTCACCGCTGGTGACCTGGTGGGTGTCGACCTTGTCTTTTTTGAACTGGGCGAACTCGGCTTTGGCATCGCTGATACCTTCCTCCAGCGCCTTGCGCTGCTCAGGCGTGAGCGCGTTCAGATTGAAAGGCTTGCCGGCTTCAATACCGATTTTTGCAAAGCGTGCGAGCAGGTCTTTTTCCACGTCCTGGGCCGGGGCGAACGACAGCATGAAGTTCAGGTAGCGGAACAGGTCGGGCGTATCGCTCATGGTCGGCGTGGGTTTCGGCCAGTCGATCTTTGGCGCGGCGGGCGGAGCTTGTTGTTTGACGTAGTGGCTGAGTGTCTCGACCTTGTAACCCTTCTGGATCTCCTTGACCTTGCCCAAGTCCTTTTCATCGAACAACTGCGTGCGATACAGCGCGTAGGCGATGTTGCTTTCGCTACGCAGCAGCCGATCCATTTCCACCGGTTGCTGACCTTGCCAGTTCGGCCCGGCAATCATGAAATGCCCGCCATTGTTGCCCGTGCTGCGGGTGCCCAGGTACGCAAAGTTCTGCGTGTAGGCGTCGATCAACTGCACCGAGTAGTAACGGTGTTCTTCGATGGGTGGCAGGGTCAGCACCAGCGGTTCCGCGCGCAGGTCCATCCAGATGAAGGAGTAGGGCGTGTCGGCGTTCGGGGTGACGAAGGCGGTGTCTTTGGCGGTAAACGCCTTGGCGGTGTTGCCGATCTGGTTGAACGGCGCCTTGAAGTTCGGGTTCTTCTTGTCCACGGCCTGGGTGTAGAGGGTCTTGTACATCTCTACCACCGGGAAGCCGTACAAGTAGGCTTCCTTGGCGATGCCCCGGGCTTCTTCCGGGGTGGCGGTGAAGTCGGCCCAGGCGCTGGTGCTCAGGGCGAGCGAGAGAGCGGTGAGCAGCATGCGGTTATTCATAAAACTTCCTTATAAAACGCTTGGGCGTCATTCCACGGCCGTGATGTCGTCGAGTTTCCAGCTTTTATCGAAGTAGGCTTCGGTAGGCGCGTACAGGCGGAAATAGCTGAACCAGTGTTTGCCCGGCACGGTTTGCACCCAGTTGTTCTCGAAATCTTTGGGCGCGGTCGGGCCGAAGTACAGGTCCACCGAGCCGTCGGGGTTCTTTTTCAGATCCTGACGGGACGACAGATCGGCCTTGCGCTGCGGGTTGTCGATCAGGCAGCGGCTGTCGATGTCGTAGACGGTCATCGACCAGAACTGCTTGGCCGGCGGGTTGGCGCCGACGTGCAGGCGATAACTTTTGCCGCCGTCGAGCCAGTTGCCCTTGGCGTCGGTGTAGGCGCCGAGGTAGGTCTGGCCCAGGCCCGGTGTCTTGGAAACCATGCCCTTGGTGTTGGTCACCGCTTCGTAGAACCAGGCACTGCGTTCCCACAACTGGTCGTAATAGGCGACGCGCTGCGACGGCTCGGCGATGTTCAGCACGGTGTCCCATTGCCGGTCTTTCCAGTACTGGGCGTATGGAAAACGCTTGGCGAAGGTGTTGGCCTTGGCAATCAGCTCGCCGACTTGCGCACCTTGTTCCAGCGCCTTGCGTTGGTTGTCGTTGGGGTTGAAGGGTTTGTCTTTTTCGATACCCAGGCTGGCCAGCATGGCCATGTAGAAACGGTCACGTTCGTTGACCGGCTCTTTCTGGATGATCTGGTGCAAGCGTTGCCAATACGCCAGGCCACGTGGCTGAGTGCCGGACCAGGCCTTGCCGCCGGGGGAGAGCAGTTGGGTCTTGCCCGGTTCGGCGCGTTTGGCGTACGGATACATCTTGAATTGTTCGACCAGCGCCTTGCCCTTGGCCGGGTCCGGATCGAGGACGCGAAAACCCACCAGCACGTTCATCGTTTCCGACTTGGCGAGGTAATACTTGCCGGCGTCGGCCGGTGGCTCGGCACCCGGTGGCAGTACCAGATACTTGCCACCCTTGCCTTTGTCCGGGCCGGTCTGGCCCATGTCGATGATTGCGCGTTGCCAGAAATCACCCACACCGCCCGCCGTCGGGCCGGGCGGCAGTTCGATCACCAGCGGACCGGTTTCATTCAGGTCAACGAAACCGAGGATGTACGGCGTGGTGGCGTTGGCGGTGATCACGCCCAATTTGTCTTCGTAGCTGTTGAGCACCATCAGGTCGCCGTTGTGGGCGCCGAGTTTGTCGCGAAACTCTTCCTGCCATTGCGCGTAGGACACCAGCGGCAAGGCCCACAGGTAACTCTGGGTCGCCTGTTGGAAATCCAGTTCAGCATAGAGTTTGGCAATCGATTCATGGGCCGGCAGTTCGCCTTCCATCGCGATCTTGCCGATCCGCGTATCGAGGTCCAGGGCACCGACGCCGCAACTGACGAACATGGTCATCAGGCTGAAACCGGCTGCGCGAATTGCACCGTGCATAGAAAAGTCCTTATTTGCCGAACGTGACGTTGATCCCGGTGTACAGCGTGAACTGAGGCAAGCCATCTCCTTTGCGTTCCACGGTCCACTGAGGTTCGACGAATGCATTGAGAATATTGGAACCGGATTTCCACACGTTGCCGCCACCCAAACCGAGTGGGATGTAGTGGGTGTCGTTTTTCAGGTCGAGGGTCAAGGTCGCCGATGCCGGTGTCGTCACAATTGTGGGGGCGGGCGCCAGGTTCAGCGGGTTGTTACTTTTGTTGGCCGTGTCGGCGTTATCCGCGTGGGCATAAACGGCAGACGCCATTGATGCCGCCAATAGAAAGGCGTGTGCTCCCGCATTGTTCGACATGAATCCCCCGTTCCTTCGTGGCTCATTGGACGACTCGGCACTTGGCGGCCGTTGCTGCGAAATCTCTTTCCTATCAAGCCTGTAGGACACGTCTGTTGAAGCTAGCAGCTAACTCGGGGTTCGCCAGTCGAAGGGGGGAATCTTTGGTTTTTTTGTACACGCTTGTGGGGATTTGTGTGTACTAAAAAGTTAATTCGAAACAGGGGGTTGGGGATGCGTGAGGCAAAAAAGCAATCGCGGGCACGCCTCGCTCCTATGGGGCTCCGACATTTTGATCAATCCCACGCAGGCGCGTGGGATTGATCCGTTATTCAGCGTTTCTTCGCCTGCGCACGCACCCGTTCTTCCTGCTCCCGCAATTCCGGTGTGAACTCGGCCCCGAAATCTTCGGCCTCGAACACCTGGCGAATCTCGATCTCGGCGTCGGTGCCTGGCATCGGGTTGGGGCAGCGCTTGACCCACTCGATCGCTTCCTGTTTCGACTTCACCTGCCATATCCAGTAGCCGGCGATCAGCTCCTTGGTTTCGGCGAACGGGCCGTCGATTACCGTGCGCTGGTCACCCGAGAAGCGCACGCGGGCGCCTTTACTGCTGGGTTGCAGGCCATCGCAGTCGATGAGGATGCCGGCTTTGACCAGCTCCTCGTTGTAGTTGCCCATCGCGGTCATCAGTTCCTCGCTGGGCATCACACCGGCCTCGGAATCCTGGCTGGCTTTCACAATGATCATGAATCGCATGGTCTTATCTCCGCTGGATGTGAGTGATTCACAGGCTAGTCGAATGGCCGTCGCCTGAATCGACAATGCTGACTGCCTTTCGTCATGAACACCGGGTTGCGGCCGGCGAGGGCGGTACGCTGTACACCGACCCCTGTGGGAGCGAGCAAGCTCGCTCCCACAGGTTTTGTGTTGATTGTCAGAGTTGTATCCAATTTAGGGGGCGACACTTCACAATTTGTATCTGGGCATAGGTCGTCGGGCCATTTCGTGGTTAACTTCGGCCTCTTCAAAATTCTCTACAACAACGTTCAGAAGGACTCCGTTCATGGCTCAAGTCACTCTTAAAGGCTCCCCGGTTCAAGTCAACGGCCAACTGCCACAAGCCGGTTCCAAGGCGCCAGCCTTTTCCCTGGTTGCCGGCAATCTGTCCGACGTGACCCTGGCGAGCTTCGCCGGCAAGCGCAAAGTGCTGAACATCTTCCCAAGCGTCGATACTCCGACCTGCGCGACTTCGGTTCGCAAGTTCAACGCCCAGGCCAATGATGTCGCCAACACTGTCGTGCTGTGCATCTCCGCTGACCTGCCGTTCGCTCAAGCGCGCTTCTGCGGCGCCGAAGGCCTGGAAAACGTACAGAACCTGTCGACCCTGCGCGGTGCCGAGTTCATCGAGAACTACGGCGTTGCCATCGCTGACGGCCCGCTCAAAGGCCTGACCGCCCGTGCCGTCGTGGTTCTGGACGAAAACGACAACGTTCTGCACAGCGAACTGGTCAAGGAAATCGCTGAAGAACCGAACTACGAAGCGGCACTTGCTGTTCTGAAATAAGCGTAGCTTTACAATTGTTAACGGCCTGGCCCTGTCCAGGCCGTTTTCATTTGTGCTTCAGTGCCTTAGATACATCTCCTGTAACGTAAGCCGAAGGTAAATTGCCGGTAAAGCCGCTTTGCTTAATGCCCGCCAGTGCTTATCGTTCAGCCTCCTGTAGAAGAAGCCCACGCGCCCAATGGTTGATCATTCCATGCAATCCTCCGTTTCCCGTAGTCCCCGTCGCTGGCTGTTTGGCCTGCTTGTCCTGTTGGTCATCGCTGGCCTGTGCTGGAAATTCTGGCCCGCCGGCACTGCCCAAAAAGAGGGCGCAGGGCAAAAAGCCGTTGCCGGGCACACCGGCAGGTCGGGGGGGATGCGTCCCGGTTTCGGCGGGGCGACCGGGCCGGTTCCGGTGCGTGTCGCGCCAGCGGTCAAGGGTGACTTCCCGCTGTACTACAAGGCGCTGGGCACCGTGACGGCGCTGAACACCATCAATGTGCGCAGCCGCGTCGGCGGTGAGCTGATGAAGATCTCCTTCGAGGAAGGACAGATGGTCAAGGCGGGCGATCTGCTGGCTGAAATCGACCCGCGTCCTTACCAGAACGCCTTGCTTCAGGCCGAAGGCACGTTGCTGCAGAACCAGGCACAACTGAAAAACGCCCAGGTCGATGTGGAGCGTTATCGCGGCCTGTATCGCGAAGACAGTATCGCCAAACAGACCCTGGACACCGCCGAGGCGCTGGTGGGCCAGTATCAGGGCACGGTCAAAACCAATCAGGCGGCGGTCAACGACGCCAAGCTCAATCTGGAATTCACCAAGATCCGCGCCCCGATTGCCGGGCGTGTGGGCTTGCGTCAGCTGGATGTCGGCAACCTGGTGGCAGCCAACGACACCACTGCACTGGTGATCATCACCCAGACCCAACCGATCAGCGTGGCCTTCACCTTGCCGGAAAACAGCCTGGACACCGTGCTGGCCCGTTATCGCACCGGCGCCAAACTGCCCGCCGAAGCCTGGGACCGTGGCGACACCAAATTGCAGGCCACTGGCGTCTTGCAGAGCCTGGACAACCAGATCGACGTCACCACCGGTACCCTGAAATTCAAGGCTCGTTACGAGAACCGCGATCAGGCGCTGTTCCCGAATCAGTTCGTCAACGTCCACCTGCTGGCCGACACCCTCAAAGACGTGGTGCTCGCACCGTCGGCAGCGATTCAGTTCGGCACCAACGGTACGTTTGTCTACGCGTTGGACGGCGACAAGAAAGTCGCGATTCGTCAGTTGAAAGTCGGCGCCAGTGACGGTGAAAACACCGTGATTACCGAAGGCCTGGCCCCTGGGGATCGCGTGGTCCTTGAAGGCACCGACCGCTTGAAGGAAGGCAGTGAAGTGGAAGTGGTCAACGACACCAAGGACGTACCGACCACTCCGACCGGCCACCTGCAAGGCAAATCGGCCGCCACGGTGCCTGACGCGACGACCACCGACAAGGCGAAAAAGGGCGGCGCATGAACATCTCGCGGCTGTTCATCCTTCGCCCGGTCGCCACGACCCTGAGCATGCTGGCCATTATCCTGGCTGGCGTGATCGCCTATCGGCTGTTGCCGGTGTCGGCATTGCCTCAGGTCGATTACCCGACCATCCGCGTCATGACGCTGTACCCCGGCGCGAGCCCGGATGTCATGACCAGCGCCGTGACCGCGCCCCTTGAGCGTCAATTCGGGCAGATGCCCGGCCTGACCCAGATGGCCTCGACCAGTTCCGGCGGCGCTTCGGTGCTGACCCTGCGTTTCAGTCTCGACATCAACATGGACGTCGCCGAGCAGCAGGTGCAGGCGGCGATCAACGCCGCGACCAATTTGCTGCCCAAGGACCTGCCGGCACCGCCGGTGTACAACAAGGTCAACCCGGCGGACACCCCGGTGCTGACCCTGGCTATCACCTCCAAGACCATGCTGCTGCCCAAGCTCAATGATTTGGTCGACACGCGCATGGCACAGAAAATTGCCCAGATCAGTGGCGTCGGCATGGTCAGCATTGCCGGTGGCCAGCGTCAGGCCGTGCGGATCAAGGTCAACCCTGAAGCCCTGGCCGCCAATGGCTTGAACCTCTCCGACGTGCGAACCCTGATCGGTGCGTCCAATGTCAACCAGCCCAAGGGCAACTTTGACGGCCCGACCCGGGTGTCGATGCTCGATGCAAACGATCAACTGACCTCGCCCAAGGACTACGCCAACCTGATTCTGGCCTACGCCAACGGCGCGCCGTTGCGGTTGAAGGACGTAGCAGAGATCGTCGATGGCGCGGAAAACGAACGCCTGGCGGCGTGGGCCAACGAAAATCAGGCCGTGCTGCTGAATATCCAGCGTCAGCCCGGTGCCAACGTCATCGAAGTGGTCGACCGGATCAAAGCCCTGCTGCCGAGCATCACCGACAACCTGCCGGCCGGTCTCGAAGTCACCGTGCTGACCGACCGCACCCAGACCATCCGCGCCTCGGTCACCGACGTGCAGCACGAATTGTTGATCGCCATTGCGCTGGTCGTGATGGTGACCTTCCTGTTCCTGCGTCGGGCCAGCGCCACGATCATTCCGTCGGTCGCGGTCCCACTGTCGCTGATCGGCACCTTTGGCGTGATGTACCTCGCGGGTTTCTCGGTCAACAACCTGACCCTGATGGCGCTGACCATCGCCACCGGTTTCGTGGTGGACGATGCGATTGTCATGCTGGAGAACATTTCCCGATTTATCGAAGAGGGCGATAGCCCGCTGCAAGCGGCGCTCAAGGGCGCCAAGCAGATTGGCTTCACCCTGATTTCCCTGACCCTGTCGCTGATCGCAGTACTGATTCCGTTGCTGTTCATGGCCGACGTGGTAGGGCGGTTGTTCCGCGAATTTGCCATCACCCTGGCGGTGGCGATCCTGATCTCCCTGGTGGTGTCCCTGACACTGACGCCGATGATGTGCGCGCGGCTGCTCAAACGGGAGCCGAAGGAAGAAGAACAGGGCCGTTTCTACCGGGCCAGCGGCGCCACAATTGATTGGATGATCGCGGCTTACGGGCGCAAGTTAAAGTGGGTTCTCAAGCATCAACCGCTGACCCTGATGGTGGCCATCGGCACGCTGGCGTTGACCGTATTCCTTTACATGGTGGTGCCCAAGGGCTTCTTCCCGGTGCAGGACACCGGGGTGATCCAGGGCATTTCCGAAGCGCCGCAGTCGATTTCCTTTGCGGCCATGAGTGAACGTCAGCAGGAGCTGGCCAAAGTGATCCTGGCGGATCCGGCGGTGGAGAGCCTGTCGTCCTACATCGGCGTCGACGGTGACAATTCGACGCTCAACAGCGGTCGTCTGCTGATCAACCTCAAATCCCACAGCAATCGCGACCTCAGCGCCACCGAGGTGATCGCACGTCTGCAACCGGAACTGGACAAGCTCATCGGTATTCGCCTGTTCATGCAACCGGTGCAGGACCTGACCATCGAAGACCGTGTCAGTCGGACTCAATACCAGTTCAGCATGTCGTCGCCGGATTCCGAGCTGCTCAGTCTGTGGAGCAGTCGTCTGGTGGAAGCCCTGGCCCAACGGCCGGAGCTGACCGACGTCGCCAGCGATTTGCAGGATAAAGGCCTGCAGGTGTATCTGGTGATTGACCGCGATGCGGCGTCGCGGGTCGGTGTGTCGGTGTCGAACATCACCGATGCGCTGTACGACGCCTTCGGTCAGCGGCAGATTTCCACCATCTACACCCAGGCCAGCCAATACCGCGTGGTGCTGCAATCGCAGGCCGGCGAGAAGATCGGCCCAGATGCACTGAATCAGATTCACGTGAAAACCACCGACGGCGGGCAAGTGCGCCTTTCCAGTCTGGCGCACATCGAGGAGCGTCAGGCGCAACTGGCGATCACTCATATCGGTCAGTTCCCGGCAGTGATGATGTCCTTCAACCTCGCACCCGGCGTGGCGCTGGGTCATGCGGTGGAGATCATCGACCAGGTGCAGAAAGACATCGGCATGCCGATTGGCGTGCAGACCCAGTTCCAGGGCGCGGCCGAGGCTTTCCAGGCCTCGCTGTCGAGTACCTTGCTGCTGATTCTGGCGGCGGTGGTCACCATGTACATCGTGCTTGGCGTGCTTTACGAGAGTTATATCCACCCGATCACCATTCTCTCGACCTTGCCCTCGGCGGCGGTCGGCGCCTTGCTGGCGTTGCTGCTGAGCGGCAATGACCTGGGCATGATCGCGATCATCGGCATCATTTTGTTGATCGGTATCGTGAAAAAGAACGCGATCATGATGATCGACTTTGCCCTCGACGCTGAGCGCAATCAGGGCATGGACCCGGAAACGGCGATCTATCAGGCGGCGTTGCTGCGTTTCCGGCCGATTCTGATGACCACACTGGCGGCGCTGTTCGGCGCGGTGCCGCTGATGCTGGCGACCGGTTCCGGCGCGGAACTGCGTCAACCGTTGGGTCTGGTGATGGTGGGTGGCTTGTTGGTGAGTCAGGTGCTGACACTGTTTACCACGCCGGTCATCTACCTGTACTTCGACCGACTCGGTCGGCGCTGGGGCCGCAAGTCTGAAGCCGTGGACGCGGTAGAACAGCCATGAACCTGTCCGGACCTTTCATCAAGCGCCCGGTCGCGACGATGTTGCTGAGCCTGGCGATCATGCTGCTGGGCGGCGTGAGCTTCGGCCTGTTGCCGGTGGCGCCGCTGCCGCAGATGGACTTCCCGGTGATCGTGGTCCAGGCGAGTCTGGCCGGTGCCAGCCCGGAGGTCATGGCCTCGACGGTGGCCACGCCACTGGAACGCTCCTTCGGTGCCATCGCCGGGGTCAATACCATGAGTAGCCGCTCCAGCCAGGGCTCGACCCGGGTGATTTTGCAGTTCGACCTGGACCGCGACATCAACGGCGCGGCGCGAGAAGTCCAAGCGGCAATCAACGCCTCGCGCAACCTGCTGCCGAGCGGGATGCGCAGCATGCCGACCTACAAGAAGGTCAACCCGTCCCAGGCGCCGGTCATGGTGCTGTCGCTGACCTCCGATGTGCTGGAAAAAGGCCAGCTCTACGATTTGGCCTCGACGATTCTGTCCCAGAGCGTGTCTCAGGTGCAGGGTGTCGGCGAAGTGCAGATCGGCGGCAGTTCCCTGCCGGCGGTGCGCATCGAACTCGAACCGCAGGCGCTCAACCAATACGGCGTGGCGCTGGACGATGTGCGCAACACCATCGCCAACGCCAACGTGCGCAGGCCAAAAGGGTCGGTCGAAGATAGCCAGCGGCTGTGGCAGGTTCAGGCCAACGATCAACTGGAAAAAGCCAAGGATTACGAGTCGCTGATCATTCACTACGCGGACGGCGCGGCCCTGCGCCTGAAGGACGTGGCCAAGGTCAGCGACGGCGTCGAAGACCGCTACAACAGCGGTTTCTTCAACAACGACGCGGCGGTACTGCTGGTGATCAACCGCCAGGCCGGCGCCAACATCATCGAGACGGTCAACGAAATCAAGGCTCAACTGCCGGCGCTACAGGCCGTGTTGCCGGCCAGCGTTAAGCTGAACGTGGCGATGGACCGGTCGCCGGTGATCAAGGCGACCTTGCACGAAGCGGAAATGACCCTGCTGATTGCCGTGGCACTGGTGATTCTGGTGGTATTCCTGTTCCTCGGTAACTTCCGCGCCTCGTTGATTCCGACCCTTGCGGTGCCCGTGTCGCTGGTCGGCACCTTTGCGGTGATGTACCTCTACGGATTCTCCCTGAACAATCTGTCGCTGATGGCGCTGATTCTGGCCACTGGGCTGGTGGTGGACGATGCCATTGTGGTGCTGGAGAACATTTCCCGGCACATCGACAAAGGCGTACCGCCGATGAAGGCCGCTTACCTCGGGGCGCAGGAAGTCGGCTTCACCTTGCTGTCGATGAACGTCTCGCTGGTGGCGGTGTTCCTGTCGATCCTGTTTATGGGCGGGATCGTCGAAAGCCTGTTTCGCGAGTTTTCCATTACGTTGGCGGCGTCCATCGTGGTGTCGCTGGTGGTCTCGCTGACGCTGACCCCGATGCTCTGCGCCCGCTGGCTCAAGCCGCATACGCCGGGAGAGGAAAACCGTTTGCAACGCTGGAGTCAGCGCGCCAACGAGTGGATGGTCGGCAAATACGCCACAAGCCTCGACTGGGTGCTGCGTCACCGCCGGTTGACCTTGCTTAGCCTGATCGTGACAGTCGGCGTTAACATTGCACTGTATGTCGTTGTTCCTAAAACATTTATGCCTCAGCAGGACACTGGCCAGCTGATCGGTTTCGTGCGCGGTGACGACGGACTGTCATTCAGTGTGATGCAGCCGAAAATGGAAACCTTCCGCCGCGCCGTGCTCAAGGATGATGCGGTGCAAAGCGTCGCTGGCTTCATTGGCGGCACCAACGGCACCAACAACGCCTTCATGCTGGTGCGGCTGAAACCGATCAAGGAACGCAACATTTCTGCGCAAAAGGTCATCGAACGCCTGCGCAAGGAAATGCCCAAGGTTGCCGGTGCGCAACTGATGCTGATGGCCGATCAGGACCTGCAGTTTGGTGGCGGTCGTGAACAGACCACGTCGCAGTATTCCTACATCCTGCAAAGCGCCGACCTTGGCGAGTTGCGCGAGTGGTATCCAAAAGTCGTGACTGCGCTCAAGGCCTTGCCGGAGCTGACCGCGATTGATGCCCGTGAAGGGCGCGGCGCCCAACAGGTGACCCTGATCGTCGATCGTGATCAGGCCAAACGCCTGGGCGTCGACATGGACATGGTCACCGCGGTGCTGAACAACGCCTACAGCCAGCGGCAGATATCGACGATTTACGACAGCCTTAACCAGTATCAGGTGGTCATGGAGGTCAATCCGAAATATGCCCAGGACCCGATCACCCTCAAACAGGTTCAGGTGATCACCGCCGACGGCGCGCGGATTCCGCTCTCGACCATCGCTCATTACGAAAACAGTCTGGAAGACGACCGCGTCAGCCACGAAGGCCAGTTCGCCTCCGAGAGCATTTCCTTCGACATGGCCGAAGGCGTGACGGTGGAGCAGGGCACGGCGGCCATCGAGCGGGCTATCGCCAAATTGGGCATGCCGGAAGACGTGATCGTGAAAATGGCCGGCACCGCCGACGCCTTCGCCGCGACCCAGAAGAGCCAGCCGTGGATGATTCTCGGCGCGCTGGTGGCGGTGTATCTGGTGCTCGGTGTGCTGTATGAAAGCTATATCCATCCGCTGACCATTCTCTCAACCTTGCCATCGGCCGGGGTCGGTGCGTTGCTGTCGATCTATGCGCTGGGCGGTGAGTTCAGCCTGATCTCGCTGCTCGGGCTGTTCCTGCTGATCGGCGTGGTGAAGAAAAACGCCATTCTGATGATCGACCTGGCCTTACAGCTGGAACGGCATCAGGGCCTGGCGCCGCTGGAATCGATTCGCAGCGCTTGCCTGCAACGTCTGCGGCCCATTCTGATGACCACCCTGGCGGCGATCCTCGGCGCGTTGCCGTTGCTGCTGAGCCGCGCCGAAGGTGCGGAAATGCGTCAGCCACTGGGCCTGACCATCATTGGCGGGCTGATCTTCAGTCAGGTGCTGACCCTTTACACCACCCCGGTGGTTTACCTCTATCTCGACAAACTGCGCCATCGCTTCAACCACTGGCGTGGGGTGCGTACCGATGCTGCTCTGGAAACTCCGCTATGACTGACCGTTCGCTTATCACTCTGACTGCACCGCTGGTAACGGCCCGAGGCTCGCGTTTGTTGAGCCTGGCGCTGTGCGTGGCGATGCTCAGCGCTTGCGCCATCGGCCCGGATTACCAGCGCCCGCAAGCGGCTGCGCCGGCGCAATACAAGGAAGCGGCAGGCTGGCGTCAGGCCAATCCCAGCGATTCCCTGGCCCGCGGCGCCTGGTGGGAGTTGTATGGCGATCAGCAGCTCAATGGCCTGATCGAAAAACTCAACAGTTCCAACCAGACCGTCGCACAGTCCGAAGCCCAGTACCGTCAAGCCCAGGCTTTGGTGCGCAGTGCCCGTGGCGCGTTTTTTCCGACCGTGGACCTGACCGTCGGGAAAAACCGCTCCAGCCAGGGCACCGGCAGCAGCAGTTCGAGCCTGAGCAGTTCTTCCAGCGGGATTCGTGACACTTACACCGCACAGGCCGGAGTCAGTTGGGAGGCCGACGTTTGGGGCAAGCTGCGCCGAGGACTGGAAGCCGACACCGCCAACGCCGAGGCGAGTTATGCCGATCTGGCGGCGATGCGCTTGAGTCAGCAATCGGAACTGGTGCAGAACTATTTGCAATTGCGGGTGATCGACGAGCAGAAACGCCTGCTGGAAGCGACGGTCGAGGCCTATCAGCGTTCGCTGACAATGACTGAAAACCAGTACCGCGCCGGTGTCTCCGGCAAGGATGCGGTGGCGCAGGCTCAGACTCAGCTCAAAAGCACCGAGGCTGACATGGTTGATCTGATCTGGCAGCGCGCCCAGTTCGAGAACGCCATTGCCGTACTGATCGGGCTACCGCCGGCCGAGTTCAGCCTGGCTGAAACCAAAGACATTCCTGCGTTGCCCGAGATACCGCTGTCCCTGCCTTCGCAATTGCTCGAGCGCCGCCCGGACATCGCCTCCGCTGAACGCTCGGTGATGGCGGCCAATGCCAACATCGGCGTGGCCAAGGCGGCCTTTTACCCGGACTTCACCCTGAGTCTGAACGGTGGCTATAGCAGCAGCACCTATGCCAACTGGATCAGCGTGCCGAACCGCTTCTGGTCGGTCGGGCCGCAATTGGCCATGACCTTGTTCGACGGCGGTCAGCGCTCCGCGGAAGTTGACCGCAGCGAAGCGGCCTACGACGAAACAGTGGCCAAGTACCGCCAGACCGTGCTCGATGGCTTCCGTGAAGTGGAAAATTATCTGGTACAGCTCAAGGTCCTGGAAGACGAAGCGGGCGTGCGCCAGGAAGCACTGGACGCGGCGCGCGAGTCCTTGCGCCTGACCCAGAACCAGTACAAGGCCGGTGTGATCGCTTATCTGGGCGTGGTGGTCGTTCAGGCCACAGCGTTGAACAACGAACGCAGTGTGCTGAGCCTGTTGCAGAGCCGGTTGATTGCCAGCGTGCAGTTGATCGCGGCACTGGGCGGTGGCTGGGATGGGGCGTTACAAGTGAGCGAAAAAGAGTAGGCGCCAGCTCCGATGATCGTTCCTACGCTCTGCGTGGGAACGATCAGCGGGGGATGTCAGTTAATGTGAAACCTTAAAACAAGCGTTTCATCGGCCTGATGGCCCTTTGCTAATTTTGTCAGTGCGTTCTTTTGCGCAATCAGTACAATCGCCCGATTTGCCCCCCGAGCACGGAGGGCTGTCGCGAGTAGTCTCATGCTTATCGGTAGCTATTCCCCCACGCTGGTTGTCATCTCGCTTTTTGTGGCGATTCTCGCCTCCTATACCGCGCTCGACCTGACCGAACGCATCGCCACGGCCAAGGGCCGGGCCGTGCATCTATGGACGGCGGGCGGCGCCTTTGCCATGGGGGTTGGCGTGTGGTCGATGCATTTCATCGGCATGCTCGCATTCAAATTGCCCATCGACCTCGGTTACGACGTCGGCATCACGTTGCTGTCACTGCTGACTGGCATCCTGTCCTGCGGCTTTGCCCTGTGGCTGGTCAGCCAGCCACAATTGCCAGCCTGGCAATTGGCATTCGGCGCGCTGGTCATGGGTTCCGGGATCAGTGCCATGCACTACACCGGCATGGCCGCCATGCGCATGCAGCCGGGTATCGATTACGATCCGACGCTGTTCGGCGCCTCGCTGCTGATCGCCGTAGTCGCCTCGGGCGCCGCGTTATGGATCGCGTTCCGCCTGCGCCAGCACACACCTTATGTCGGCCTGATCCGTGGTGGTGCGGCCGTGATCATGGGGTTCGCAATCGTCGGCATGCACTACACCGGCATGGCGGCGGCGCGTTTCCCGGATGGCAGCTTCTGTGGCGCGGCCGTCAACGGCTTGAACGGCAAGGGCCTGGACAATCTGGTGCTGATCACGACCCTGGCAGTGTTGAGCCTTGCCTTGTTGACCTCGATCCTCGATGCGCGCCTTGAGGCCCGCACCGCAGGCCTTGCCCACTCATTGACCGAGGCCAACCGCGAACTGACTCTACTGGCCCTGCATGACACCCTGACCGGCCTGCCGAATCGAGTGTTGCTGGCTGACCGCATCGATCAGGCGATGTCGATGGTGCGCGAGCAAGGCGGTTGTTTCGCATTGATGTTCATCGATCTGGACGGTTTCAAACCGGTCAACGATGCCTTCGGTCACCATATGGGCGATCTGTTGCTGCGTGAGGTCGGCCTGCGCCTGCGCGAGGATTTGCGCAGCCATGACACCCTGGCGCGGATCGGCGGTGATGAGTTCGTATTGCTGGTGCAACTTGGCGAGCAGAATGACGCATTGAACCTGGCGGCCCGTCAGGTCGGGCTGATCGGGCGTTCGTTCCGGGTCGGCGAGCATGACTTGCAGATTTCCGCCAGCGTCGGCATCGCGATATATCCGGGCAACGGTGAAGCCGCCGAGGAATTGCTGATGAACGCTGACGCGGCGATGTATCACGCCAAGGGGGCCGGGAAAAACGGCTACAGCTTCTTCGATGCCTCGATGAACAACAACGCGCGCAAACAGCTGCAGTTATTGCAGGACTTGCGTATCGCCATTGATCAGCAGCAATTCAGTCTCTATTACCAACCCAAGTTCGATGCCAACAATGGCCGGCCGGTCGGCGCCGAGGCGTTGCTGCGCTGGGTGCATCCGACCCAGGGCATGCTGCTGCCGGACAAGTTCATCGAGTTGGCGGAAAAAACCGGGCTGATCATTCCGATTGGCGAATGGGTGCTCAACGAAGCCTGCCGTCAGATGCGCGAGTGGTACGTGCTCGGGTACACCGACTGGCGCATCGCGGTGAACCTTTCAGCCTTGCAGTTCTGCAACGCGGGTCTGGTCCAGAGCGTCGCCAAAGCCTTGGCCACTCACCATTTGCCGGCCAACAGCCTGACCCTCGAGATCACTGAAACCACCGCCATGAGCGATGCCGATGCGAGCATGACAGTGCTGCATGAGCTGTCGACAATGGGTGTCGACCTGTCGATCGACGACTTTGGCACCGGCTATTCGAGCTTGATGTACCTCAAGCGCCTGCCGGCCAACGAACTGAAGATCGACCGGGGTTTTGTCCGCGACCTGGAGCGTGACAGCGATGACGCCGCCATCGTTTCCGCCATCGTTGCCCTCGGCCAGGCGCTGGGGTTGCGGATCGTCGCCGAAGGGGTGGAGACCGACTCACAGCAAGACTTCCTGACGCAACTCGGTTGTGATTCGCTGCAGGGCTATCTGCTCGGGCACCCGCTGCCGGCCGAACGCTTCATGGTGGATATTCTGCGTGCAGAGCAATTGGCGGTGAGTTGAGAACAATGTGATTGATGTGAGCCCATGCAAAAGCCAGCAATGACGGTTATTCTTGGCCCCGACTGCTAACGCTTGGAATGGGGGAAATTTCGCATGGACAAAGTCATCGTCATCACTGGCGGTAGCCGCGGTATCGGCGCCGCCACAGCCCTGTTGGCCGCCGAACAAGGCTATCGGATCTGCATCAACTACCTGGCCGATGAATCCGCTGCGCAAACTGTGCTGGAACAAGTCCGCGCCCTCGGCGCCACTGCCATCGCAGTGCGCGCTGACGTCAGCATCGAAGACGAAGTGATCGCGATGTTCCACCGAGTGGACACTGAGCTAGGCCGGGTCACGGCACTGGTGAACAACGCCGGCACCGTCGGGCACAAGTCGCGGATCGATGAAATGTCGGAATTCCGTATTCTCAAAATCCTCAGAACCAACGTCCTGGCGCCGATCCTCTGCGCCAAACACGCGATCCTGCGCATGTCGCCCAAGCATGGCGGGCAGGGCGGCAGCATCGTTAACGTGTCCTCGGTGGCCTCACGCTTGGGCGCGCCCGGTGAATACGTTGATTACGCCGCGTCGAAAGGTGCGCTGGATACGTTCACCATCGGCCTGTCCAAGGAAGTGGCCGGCGAAGGCATCCGCGTCAACGCGGTGCGCCCTGGTTACATCTACACCGATTTCCACGCATTGAGCGGCGACCCGGATCGGGTCAGCAAGTTGGAGTCGGCGATTCCGATGGCTCGGGGCGGGCGTCCGGAAGAAGTGGCTGAGGCGATTGTGTGGTTGCTGTCGGACAAGGCTTCCTATGCGACCGGGACATTCGTTGATCTGGGCGGCGGGCGTTAACCGTATAGATTCTTTGTTGTCTGATCCGGCCTCTTCGCGAGCAAGCCCGCTCCCACAGTTGAACGCATTCCAATGTGGGAGCGGGCTTGCTCGCGAAGGCGTCAGCGATGACGCCATCAAACCCTCAAAACGACCGCACAATCCGCCCCAACGTCTCCATCGCTTTCTCGGCTGTCTCATCCCAGGGGCTGCCGTAATTCAGGCGGATACAATTCCTGAAGCGCTGGGTCGGTGAAAAGATCGGCCCGGGCGCAATGCTGATCCCTTGCGCCAACGCCATCTGAAACAACTTCAGTGAATCCATCTGCGGTGGCAGTTCCAGCCACAGGAAGTAACCGCCGGCCGGTTGACTGACGCGAGTCTGCGCCGGGAAGTAGCGCGCGATCGCGGCGAGCATGGCGCTTTGCTGTTCTTCCAGGGCGTAGCGCAGTTTTCGCAAGTGCCGGTCATAGCCGCCGTGTTGCAAGTAATCGGCAATGGCCGCCTGGGCCGGCATCGACGCGCACAGCGACGTCATGAGTTTCAGCCGTTCGATCTTCTGCGCATAACGCCCGGCGGCGACCCAACCGATGCGGTAGCCGGGGGCCAGGCTTTTGGCGAACGAACCGCAGTGCATCACCAGCCCTTCGGTATCAAAGGACTTGGCCGGTTTCGGCGCCTGTTGGCCGTAATACAGCTCTGCGTAGACATCGTCTTCGATCAGCGGCACTTGATGGCTGCGCAATAGCTCAACCAGTTCCTGTTTCTTCGCCTCGGGCATCGTCGCGCCCATCGGGTTCTGGAAACTGGTCATGCACCAGACAGCCTTGATCGGGTGCCGTGCCAGGGTTTGCGCGAGTACGCCAAGGTCGATGCCATCGCGCGGATGCACAGGGATTTCCACGGCTTTGAGCTTAAGCCGCTCCAGGATTTGCAGGCACGCGTAGAACGCCGGGGCTTCGATGGCCACCAGATCGCCGGGCTCGGTGACCGCTTGCAGGCACAGGTTCAGCGCTTCCAGCGCGCCGTTGGTGATCAGCAGTTCTTCCATGGGCAGCATCAGCCCGCCGACCATGTAGCGCAGGGCGATTTGTCGACGCAGTTGCGGGTTGCCCGGCGACATGTCGGTAACGACCATGCGCGGGTCCATCTCGCGGGCGGCGCTGGCCAGGGAGCGGGACAGACGCTGTAGCGGGAACAGGGTCGGGCTGGGGAAGGCCGAGCCGAAGGGCACGGTGTTCGGGTCCTTGATCGAGTCGAGTACCGAGAACACCAGTTCGCTGACGTCGACTTCGGTGGACTCGTTGACCTGACTGCTGATCACCGGCTCCGAGAACGGGCTCGGCGCGTGTGCGTTGACGAAGTAGCCAGAACGCGGGCGAGCGCGGATCAAGCCGCGGCGTTCGAGCAGGTAGTAGGCCTGGAACACCGTGGACGGGCTGACCCCGTAGGTCTGGCTGGCGTAGCGCACGGATGGCACGCGCTGGCCGGGGCCGAGGACACCGGAGCGGATCAGTTCAGCGATGTCGTCGGCGAATTTTTCGTAGCGTTTCATCGGGTGGCCTTGTTGCCTGGGGTTTTTGTTGGGTGTCAGGGATATCCACCCCTCACCCTAACCCTCTCCCCAGAGGGGCGAGGGGACTGACCGAGGTGTTTGTTCAAAATACTGCGACCTGAAATATCTAGTCGAACTCAGGTTTTGAAAGGCTTGAAGATCTGCTCCCTTTCCCCCTCTCCCCTGTGGGGCGGTCCGACGTTTCGGGAGGGCTGGGGTGAGGGGTGGATTCTAAAGCCTCAACGGTTCATCGGCGCAACAAACCGGCTCTTCGCCACGCTATAAATCTGCGGCTCATCACTGTCGACAATCTTGAAGCTGATCGTCTGCGAACTGCTGCTCGGCCGTTCCGTGGTCATCGCCACCGACACCGGCACATCCACAATCTCGCCCGGTGCCAGGCTCAGTTCGGTCTTGCCTTGCAACTGGAAGCCGTCGCCATCGACCAGGGTCAGACGGTAATCCTGACGTTGCTGGGTCTTGTTGATGACTTTCAGGCTGTAGATGTTTTCGATCTGCCCCTGACTGTTCTCGCGGAACAGGCCACGGTCCTTGCTGACGTCCAGCGAGACCATCGGCCGCTCCACCAGCGCCAGGGCAAGCGCACCGATCATCACCAACAGGACCGCGGTGTAGCCGATCAATCGCGGCCGCAGCAAATGGGTCTTGCCGCCCTGCAATTGATGCTCCGAGGTGTAGCTGATCAGCCCGCGGGCGTAGCCCATTTTGTCCATGATCGAATCACAGGCATCGATACACGCGGCGCAGCCGATGCATTCCATCTGCAAGCCGTCGCGGATGTCGATGCCGGTCGGGCAGACCTGCACGCACACCTGGCAGTCGATGCAACCACCGAGGCCGACTTCAGCCGGTGCCACATCACGTTTGCGCGGGCCACGGTTTTCGCCACGGGCCACGTCGTAGGAGATGGTCAGGGTGTCTTTGTCGAACATCACGCTCTGGAACCGCGCATACGGACACATGTGCATGCACACCGCTTCACGCAGCCAACCGGCGTTGATGTAAGTCGCGCCGGTAAAGAACAGCACCCAGAACAGACTGACGCCGCCCATCTGCAAAGTCAGCAGTTCTTCGGCCAGCGGCCGGATCGGGGTGAAATAGCCGACAAAGGTCAGGCCGGTCAACAGGCTGATGGCCAGCCACAAGGTGTGCTTGGCCGAGCGGCGGATCAGTTTGTTCAGGCCCCAGGGCGCGGCTTGCAGCTTGATCCGCTGGTTGCGTTCGCCTTCGGTGAGCTTCTCGCACCACATGAAAATCCAGGTCCAGGAACTCTGTGGGCAGGTGTAACCGCACCAGACCCGCCCGGCGAACACGGTGATCGCGAACAGGCCGAACGCGGCAATGATCAGCAGCGCCGACAGCAGGATGAAATCCTGCGGCCAGAAGGTTGCGCCGAAGATGTGGAATTTGCTTTCGGAAAGGTCCCAGAGCACCGCCTGGCGGCCGCCCCAGTTCAACCACACCGTGCCGAAGAACAGCAAAAACAGAAACCCCGCGCCGCTCATGCGCAGGGTGCGGAATAAACCGGTGAAGCTGCGGGTGTGGATCAGGTTGTCGCTGGACTTGGCCTTCATCTTTGGACGCGAAGGCTCATAGCTCTGCACTGAAGGGTTTTGTATTAAAGGGGCGGTTTCTACGGTTCGGACGGGGATTCTATCGCTCATGGTCTTTCGCTCATCAGCCTCCATCAGGCCTGAGCACTATGAGCGGCGATCTGTTTGCATAACAGACTCACCTATTGCAATAAAAAGCGGATCAGATGGGCGTCGATCCGCTGCCTGCGACAAGTTGATGCACCCGCTGCAGTGGGACGCAGACACCTATATCAAGCGTCTGCGGGTGTTGTTGATCCGGGTCAGTCAAATCACCGAATCACTGTCGGTGGCCTTCAAATGCTTACGCCCGTCGACTGCGCCTGCTACGGTCAATGCGTCGGCTTCTGCTTCGGTAATGTAGAAGCGCTGGCCATTGAGCTCCACCGCCGACATGGCTTTTTCCGAGTCGGTAATGATGGTGACGTCGGGACACAAACGAATTTCTTCGCCGTTCTCGGTAATGAAGAAGCAGGTCTGGCTTTCGATGCGCACAGTCATGGAGGTGTCCTTTTTTCTGCGGGTTCTAAAGTGTTAGGGCGCAGCCGAGGATCATCGTTCTGTGCAACCGATTAATGGTCGGCGCGGTCCATCCTGAAACGACCCTTAACAATCATTACTCGGGTGTGCCAACCATCGGCGGCATGGTGCTCGGCGGGTCTTCCCGGGGAGGTGAGGTGGTACCGGGCGGGTCTTGCTCAGGCACAGGTTCAGGCTCGGTCGGCGGAATGGTCGGGCTGTCGATGTTTGGATCAGGCGTTTCGGCAGGGATCGGAATGCTCATAAATTCAGCCTCCAGTGGCACATGGCGTAAGTCGTGCTTAAGTGTGTTGACCACGGTGTAAAGGAATTGATTCCTCCAAAGGCCCAGGCAAATCCTCGTGAACTTTACCGGTGCCTGTGGCTCGGAACCTAAGTGAGTCCATTCCGGGGCGGACGGTCCTGCGGGATGGCTATCCTGTTACAAGCCACAGACACAAGAGCGTCCATGGGGCGTAAAGGAGAGATGCTCGATGACTGCTGAAAAACCGACAGAGCTGAACTACAACCCTCATATGCCGCTGTCGCAGGCTTTACTGCTACCGCGCATCGCCATCGAAAACACCATGCCGACCCTCGATGGCGGGCAGTTCGCCGTCAAAGCCGTGGTGGGTCAGGACGTGGTGGTGACCAGCAAAGTGTTCGCCGACGGTCACGACAAGTTGGCCGTGCGCATACGCTGGCACGCCGAGAGTGAGGAGACCTGGCAAAGCGAAGACATGGCCGACCTGGGCAATAACGGTTGGCAGGGCCAGTTCCGGGTCGCGCGTCAGGGCCGTTATGTGTTTTGCATCGAAGCCTGGATCGATCAGTTCGCCAGCTTCTGTTATGACCTGGAGAAAAAACACGCCGCCAGGGTGCCGATCAGCCTTGAACTGCAGGAAGGGCGGACTCAAGTCCAGCAAGCCGCCGAACGCACGGAAGGACAGCTGAGCGAGCAACTGGCGGCGCTGCACCATGAATTGTCGGGTCTGCTCGAAATCGAGCAGGTCGAGCTGTTTCTGCACCAGCGTAGCGCCGAGCTGATGACGCAGGCCGATCATCGTGCCTATTTGAGCATCAGCCCTGAGTACCCGCTCGACGTCGAACGGGAGCTGGCGCAGTTCGCCAGTTGGTATGAATTGTTTCCGCGTTCGATCACTGACGATCCGGCCCGTCATGGCACCTTCAACGATGTGCATTCGCGGCTGCCGATGATCCAGGACATGGGCTTCGATGTGCTGTACTTCCCGCCGATCCACCCGATCGGCCGCAGCTATCGCAAGGGCCCGAACAACTCCTTGACCGCCGGGCCGGACGATCCGGGCAGTCCGTATGCCATCGGCAGCGAAGAGGGCGGGCATGAAGCCATTCATTCGGAGCTGGGCACGCGCGAAGACTTCCGACGGCTTGTCGCGGCGGCCGCGGACCATGGGCTGGAAATCGCCCTCGATTTCGCGATTCAGTGTTCCCAGGATCATCCATGGCTGCAGCAGCATCCGGGCTGGTTCAACTGGCGTCCCGACGGCACGATCAAATACGCCGAGAACCCGCCGAAGAAATACCAGGACATCGTCAACGTCGATTTCTATGCCACCGATGCGATTCCGAGTCTGTGGGTCGAGTTGCGCGACATCGTGGTGGGTTGGGTCGAGGAGGGCGTGAAGCTGTTTCGCGTCGACAACCCTCACACCAAACCGCTGCCGTTCTGGCAGTGGTTGATCGCTGATGTGCGGGCGCTGTACCCCGAGGTGATCTTCCTGGCCGAAGCCTTCACCACCCCGGCAATGATGGCGCGGTTGGGCAAGGTCGGTTACTCCCAGAGCTACACCTACTTCACTTGGCGCAACAACAAGTCCGAACTGGCCACCTACTTCACCGAACTCAATGAATCGCCGTGGCGTGAATGCTTCCGGCCGAACTTCTTCGTTAACACGCCCGACATCAACCCGGCGTTTTTGCATGAGTCGGGGCGCGCTGGTTTTCTGATCCGCGCCGCACTGGCGACCATGGGCTCTGGTCTGTGGGGCATGTATTCAGGTTTTGAACTGTGCGAAGCGGCACCGGTGCCGGGCAAGGAGGAATACCTCAATTCCGAGAAGTACGAAATCCGCCCACGGGACTTCAACGCGTCGGGCAACATCATTGCCGAGATCGCCCAGCTCAACCGCATCCGCCGGCAGAACCCGGCATTGCAGACGCATCTGGGCTTGAAGGTCTACAACGCCTGGAACGACAACATTCTGTATTTCGGCAAACGCAGCGCCGATGGCAGCAATTTCATTCTGGTGGCGGTGAGCCTTGATCCGCATAACGTCCAGGAAGCGAATTTCGAATTGCCGCTGTGGGAAATGGGCTTGCCCGACGACGCCAGCACCCAGGGCGAAGACTTGATGAGCGGTCATCGCTGGACCTGGCACGGCAAGTACCAGTTCATGCGAATCGACCCGGCGCATCAACCGTTCGGGATCTGGCGGATCACCGTATAAACGCAAAAACCTGTGGGAGCGAGCCTGCTCGCGAAGAGGCCGGCACATCAAACATCGATGTCGCCTGACACACCGCCTTCGCGAGCAGGCTCGCTCCCACAGGTAGGTGATCGGCTCAGCAGATTTTTCGACTTCAACAGGAGTTTCAAATGGCGAAGAAACCCAAGGCAGCCACCTTTATCAAGGACCCGCTCTGGTACAAGGATGCGGTGATCTACCAGGTTCACGTTAAGTCTTTTTTCGACTCCAACAATGACGGGATCGGCGACTTTCCCGGCCTTATCGCCAAACTCGATTACATTGCCGATCTGGGCGTCAACACCATTTGGTTGTTGCCGTTCTATCCCTCGCCACGGCGCGATGACGGCTACGACATTGCCGAATACCGTGGCGTGCATTCTGATTACGGCACCATGGCCGACGCCAAGCGGTTCATCTCGGAAGCCCACAAACGTGGCCTGCGGGTGATTACCGAACTGGTCATCAACCACACCTCGGACCAGCACGCCTGGTTCCAGCGCGCGCGAAAAGCCAAAAAAGGTTCGGCGGCGCGGGACTTCTATGTCTGGTCCGATGACGATCAAAAGTACGATGGCACCCGCATCATCTTTCTCGACACCGAAAAGTCCAACTGGACCTGGGACCCGGTCGCCGGTCAGTACTTCTGGCACCGTTTCTATTCCCACCAGCCAGACCTGAATTTCGATAACCCGCAAGTCATGAAAGCCGTACTGTCGGTGATGCGCTACTGGCTGGACATGGGCATCGACGGTCTGCGTCTGGACGCGATTCCATACCTGATCGAACGCGACGGCACCAACAACGAAAACCTGCCCGAGACCCACGACGTCCTCAAGCAGATTCGTGCCGAAATCGACGCCAATTACCCGGACCGCATGCTGCTGGCCGAGGCCAACCAATGGCCGGAAGACACCCAGCTGTACTTCGGTGACACCGACGCCAAAGGCCTGAACGGCGACGAATGCCACATGGCGTTCCACTTCCCGCTGATGCCGCGCATGTACATGGCGCTGGCCCAGGAAGACCGCTTCCCGATCACCGACATTCTGCGTCAGACCCCGGAGATCCCGGCCAACTGTCAGTGGGCGATTTTCCTGCGCAACCACGATGAGCTGACCCTGGAAATGGTCACCGACAAGGAGCGCGATTACCTGTGGAATTACTACGCGGCTGACCGTCGGGCGCGGATCAACCTTGGCATTCGCCGCCGCTTGGCGCCGCTGATGGAGCGCGATCGTCGTCGTGTGGAGTTGCTGAACAGTTTGCTGCTGTCGATGCCCGGCACGCCGACCCTGTATTACGGCGATGAAATCGGCATGGGTGACAACATCTACCTCGGCGACCGTGACGGCGTGCGCACGCCGATGCAGTGGTCGATTGACCGTAACGGCGGTTTCTCCCGCGCCGACCCGGCCAGCCTGGTGCTGCCGCCGATCATGGACCCGCAATACGGTTACCTGTCGGTCAACGTTGAAACCCAGGCCGGCGACCCGCATTCGTTGCTGAACTGGACCCGGCGCATGCTCGCTGTGCGCAAGCAGTCCAAGGCCTTCGGTCGCGGCACGCTGAAAATGCTCTCGCCGACTAACCGGCGGATTCTGGCCTACACCCGGGAATTCACCGGTCCGGACGGCAAGCACGAAATCATCTTGTGCGTGGCCAACGTGTCCCGTAGCGCGCAAGCGGCGGAACTGGACCTGTCGGCCTACGTCGGCATGGTGCCGGTGGAGATGCTCGGCGGTAACGCCTTCCCGCCGATTGGTCAGTTGAATTTCCTGCTGACCCTGGCGCCGTACGGCTTCTATTGGTTCGTATTGGCCGCGGAAAACCAGATGCCGAGCTGGCACGTGGAGCCGGCGCAAAGCCTGCCGGACTTCACCACGCTGGTGCTGAAAAAACAAATGGAAGAACTGCTCGAAGCGCCGTCACGCGACACGCTGGAGCAGGGCATCTTGCCGAACTGGCTGCAGAATCGCCGCTGGTTTGCCGGCAAGGACGCGGCCATCGATCAGGTCAACATCGCTTACGGCGTGCGCTTCGGCGATCCACAACATCCGGTGCTGTTGAGTGAAATCGATGTCACCAGTGGCGGCCAGACCAGTCGCTATCAGCTGCCGTTCGGCTTTATCTCCGAAGATCAGGTCGGTGCCGCGTTGCCTCAGCAACTGGCCTTGTCTCGGGTCCGGCGCGTGCGTCAGGTCGGCTTGATCACTGACGCCTTCAGCCTCGACACCTTTGTGCATGCGGTATTGCAGGGCATGCAAAGTAATGCCGTATTGCCATCCAGTGCGGGCGATATCTGCTTTGAGCCGACGTGGGAACTGGCGAAACTCGGTCTGACCGGGGAATCGGAAGTGCGTTACCTGTCCGCCGAACAGTCCAACAGTTCGGTGGTGATCGGCAACAGCCTGGTGCTGAAACTGATCCGCAAGGTCGCGTCTGGCGTGCACCCGGAACTGGAAATGAGCGCGTACCTGACTCACGCCGGTTTCCGCAATATCTCGCCGCTGCTGGGGTCGGTGGTTCGCCGCGATCCGGCGGGTGAGGAAAGTCTGCTGATGATCGCCCAAGGCTACTTGAGCAATCAGGGCGACGCCTGGGAATGGACCCAGAACAACCTCGAACGGGCGCTGCGCGACGAGCTGGCCGATGCCATGTCCGAGCAGGAGCAACACTACAACGCCTTGGGCGAACTGAGAGACTTCGCCGGCATGCTCGGTCAGCGTCTGGGAGAAATGCATCAAGTGCTGGCTGCGCCCAGCGACAACCCGGACTTCGCCCCGAAGGTCACCACCCAGAAAGATGCCCTGGCCTGCGCCAAGGACGTGGCGGCGCAACTGGAGTACGCGCTGAAGTTGCTCAAGCAGCATCAAAGCGAATTGAACCCGGCAGACAAAGCCTTGGTCACTCGTTTACTGGACAACAAAAAAGCCATCCTCAGCCATGTTCAGGAGCTCGGCAAAAAAGCCGTTGGTGGTCTGCGCATTCGCGTCCATGGTGACTTGCACCTGGGCCAGGTACTGGTGATCAAGGGCGACGCCTACCTGATCGACTTCGAAGGCGAGCCGGCGCGACCGCTGCACGAACGACGGGGCAAACACAGCCCATACAAAGACGTCAGTGGCGTATTGCGTTCTTTTGACTACGCTGCGGCGATGGCGATTAATGTGCACAACGTCGATAACACGGCTGATGCCCGAGCCGCTCGTCAACGTGTCGCTGATCGCTATTTAAATGAAGCAAGACAAGCATTTGTCGACGCTTATCGGCTGGCGGCAGCTAGTCTTGCTCATGCATGGCAAGATCCGGAAGGCGAGGACGCCGCATTGGCGTTGTTCGGCCTGGAGAAGGCAGCGTATGAAGTAGCCTATGAGGCAGAAAATCGCCCCACATGGTTGCCCGTGCCGTTGCACGGTTTGTATGGGTTATTGAGTGGGCTTAAACCCTTTTCCGATCTTGGTGGAGAGTAGTCATGAGTTTCTCGAACAAGGAACAGGGTCACGCTAAAGAAGCGTTGCTGCCCAGATCGCGGGACATCGACGCATTGGTACGCGCCGAACATCACGACCCCTTTGCAATTCTTGGCCCCCACGGCGATGGTCATGGTGGGCAATTCATTCGGGCCTATTTGCCGGACGCCTTGAGCGTGCAGGTACTGGCCAAGGACTCCGGGGAGGAACTCGGCAACCTTGAGGCAACCCAGACGCCGGGCCTGTTCGTCGGGCACTTCGATCGGGCGCAGGCGTATCTGCTGCGAACCCGGTGGGCCGGTGGCGAACAGGTTTCCGAAGACCCTTACAGCTTTGGCCCGTTGCTCGGCGAGATGGACTTGTACCTGTTCGCCGAAGGCAATCACCGCGATCTCAGCGCTTGCCTGGGCGCGCAGCTGAAAACGGTCGACGGTGTCGATGGCGTGCGTTTCGCCGTGTGGGCACCGAATGCCAAACGGGTGTCGGTGGTGGGTGACTTCAACAACTGGGACGGTCGCCGGCACCCGATGCGTCTGCGTCATCCGACCGGCGTATGGGAAATTTTCGTCCCGCGCATGCAAGCGGGGGAAACGTACAAATACGAGATCCTCGGCACCCACGGCATTCTGCCGCTCAAGGCCGACCCGATGGCGCTGGCCACCTCGCTGCCGCCGGACACCGCGTCAAAAGTCGCTTCGCCGCTGAACATCGATTGGCAGGATCAGGAGTGGATGCAATCCCGGGGCGACCGTCATCGGGTGAGTGCGCCGCTGTCGATCTACGAATTGCATGCCGGGTCGTGGCAATGTGAATTGGACGATTTGGGCGAAGTTTCGCGCCTGTACACCTGGCATGAGTTGGCCGAGCGGCTGATTCCTTACGTGAAGGATCTGGGTTTTACCCACATCGAGCTGATGCCGATCATGGAACATCCGTTCGGTGGATCCTGGGGTTATCAGCTGCTGTCGCAATTCGCCCCGAGTGCTCGCTACGGGTCGCCGGATGACTTCGCCGCGTTCGTCAATGCCTGCCACCAGGCCGGCATCGGCGTGATCCTCGACTGGGTGCCAGCGCATTTTCCGACCGATACCCACGGCCTGGCGCAGTTCGACGGCACCGCGCTGTACGAATATGGCAACCCGCAGGAAGGCTTCCATCAGGACTGGGACACGCTGATCTACAACCTGGGTCGCACCGAAGTGCACGGCTACATGCTGGCCTCGGCGCTGCACTGGCTCAAGCATTTCCACGTCGACGGCCTGCGGGTCGATGCCGTGGCTTCGATGCTGTACCGCGATTACTCGCGCAAGGCCGGCGAATGGGTGCCAAACCGTCACGGCGGTCGGGAAAACCTCGAAGCCATCGACTTCCTGCGCCATCTCAATGACGTGGTTGATCTCGAAGCCCCCGGCGCGCTGGTGATTGCCGAAGAGTCCACCGCATGGCCGGGTGTCAGTCAGGGCACGCAACAGGGCGGACTGGGCTTCGACTACAAGTGGAACATGGGCTGGATGCACGATTCACTGCACTACATCCAGCAGGACCCGGTGTACCGCGCTCATCACCACAACGAACTGAGCTTCGGCCTGGTGTATGCCTGGTCCGAGCGCTTTATCCTGCCGATCTCGCACGATGAGGTGGTACACGGCAAGCATTCGCTGATCGACAAGATGCCCGGCGATCGCTGGCAGAAATTCGCCAACCTGCGCGCCTACCTCAGTTTCATGTGGGCACATCCGGGCAAGAAGCTGCTGTTCATGGGCTGCGAGTTTGGTCAGTGGCGTGAGTGGAACCACGATCAGCAACTCGACTGGTACTTGCTGCAGTACTCGGAACACAAAGGTGTGCAGAAACTTGTCGGCGATCTTAATCGGCTGTATCGCCAAGAGCCGGCGCTGCATGATCAGGACGACGCGCCGCAAGGCTTCCAGTGGTTGATCGGTGATGACGCAATCAACAGCGTTTACGCCTTCATGCGCTGGAGCAGGGATGGGCGGCCAGTGTTGGTTGTGGCTAACTTCACGCCGGTGCCGCGTGAGGGTTATCGCATCGGCGTACCGTTTGCCGGACGTTGGACTGAGGTGATCAACAGCGATGCGGCCACCTATGCCGGTTCGAACTATGGCAACAGCGGCGGGGCATTTACCGAGGATGAGCCGAGCCATGGGCAGGAACTCTCGTTGGTATTGAACCTGCCACCGCTGGCGGTGTTGATGCTGCGTCCGGAGGGTTGATCTAACACCGAGTCGCTCCTTTCGCGAGCAAGTCGAATCGTCGCACCGCCGCTCCCACATTGGTTTTGTGTACGACATAAATCCAATGTGGGAGCGGGCTTGCTCGCGATGGGGTCAGCCCGAACAATCAATTTCTTGAGCTGAAACACTTACCACCGCATCCGCACACCCAAACTGCCAATCAACCCGTTCAAATCATTGCCATCCACATCACTGCTGAAGTCGGCGCTGACATAAAAACTCACGGCGGGCGTCACTCTGGCCACCAACCCCAAACCCACTTCGACGGTCGATGAGTTGCGGCTGCTGCTGATCTTGTCGACCTGATCCAGGGTCACGGTATTACCGGTGTACACCGAGTGCCACAAGTTGGTTCGCATATAGGGTTCGACCCCCAGGCCGTTGATGTCGTAACTACCTTTCAACCGTGCACCGACCCGGCCGCTCCAGGACGTCAGATCGCTGGACGAGGCATTGCCTGAGCCGGCATACGGGGTGTCCAGGGTAATGCGTTGATTGATCAATTGCGCCTGGGGTTCAACTACCCAGTGATCGCTAAGTCCAATGGGGAAACCACCTTCTACCGACAGCGTCACCGCGCTGCCCTCGGTTGCTTGCCGGTCACCCTGGTCATTGCGGCTAAAGCCGTTGACCCGGCCGCCGCTGGCCGTCAAGTCCACGTGCCAGCCCTGGGGCCCGGTCAGGCTCCAGTAAGCGCCGAGGCTCTGGCCTTCGAGGTTGAGGGTGTCGTTGCCGGGGTCAGCAAGGGCGCGACCGGTCAGCAGCCCGTTGCTGTTGCCTTGTAACTGAGTCATGCCGCCGACCAGTCCGACCCGCTGGGTATTACCGCTACCGCTTTGCAGAGTCAGGATCGCCGGACCTTTGAATTCGCTACTGCCAGGGATAGCAAATCCCTGAGCCAGAACATCGGTTTGCGCCTGCCGCGAAGCCTGTCCATACATCTGATCCCAAGCCGAAGGCGCAGTGTCCTCGAGGGTCAGGTGTGAACTTCGTGTATCCGAGGCAGTGCTGAAGCGGCCGGGGTAGGGGGTGGTGAAAGTGACGGCTGGCAAGGTCATGACCGGAACATCCTGACGGTACCAAGGCGTGGTTTGATCTTCTGCAGTCCCTGCCTGTACATCCATGGACGAGCACAGAAGGAGTGAACTCGAGACAGCGCAAAAAGTGATTTTGATCTCTTGTTGGGTGAATGAAGTTTTCATGGAGGTCTACCTTGCTATCGCATGCGGTATCTCGCTCTGGCGTCTCTCTCCTACCCCGAATGAGGGGCGACCGAATGTAGTGAGGCAAGCCTCTGTCCGCCCGATTTTGCGGGAGTCTGAGGGGTTGCCCCTGGTGTATTTCCGGGGGTAGTAACGTGTAGCTAAGAAGAGCCTTGACATCGCGTCAAGAAAATGGCCGATAAATGGTATGTGTATTTTAGGACTCGCAAGTGACTGATTTTTGCCGCACATCTAAGTTCTTGTTTGTTCGAAAAATCATCAAGAAATCCGCGATCCAGAGCGGTTTTGATAGTGGGCTACCGGTTTACCAACTCACCCTGAGACCGACATTTGCGGCCGTTCCGCGCAGCTGATTGCTGTCGATATTGCTGGTGTAGTCATAAAGAAGCGCGTCGCGGTTGCGACCTTTGAATGCTTCTAAATAGTGAGGGCGCAAGCGCCCTCGCTACCCGCCTGGCGACTACCCAGGCTTGTGGTTATCCAGTACGCGATTGACCGCTAACTCACCCAACATGATCATCCGTTGCAGCACCAGCATCGTTTGCCGTCGCGGGCCGTCCGTTACGTCGGCGAGATCGTTGACCATGGCGCTGGCTGATGCCAACGATTCGCAGGCCTCGACGAGCAACGTTTCGTCATCCACCGCTGCGTCGATGGTGAAAATGGTGCTGGGTTTGCGGGGCGGTATCTGCGTTTTCGACGCCCCGGGGTCGAGGTAGAAGCTGAGTGCGCGGTCGGCCGCCTCTTCCATTTTCTTGGGGTCAAGATCACGAAAGACGTCGTAGGGTACCGGACGGGTATTCGGGGGATTCGGCGTTACTTTGAACATAGTTGCTTTCTCTCATAGTGAGGCGGCAACCATCTCGCTACTAAACGAGAGGGTGGCAGCTGTGCGCGAGTTAGTAGACCGGATAAGCAACAAAAAACCGGCGCGCCCTAGGGCGCCAAGCGCACAGCCACCATGAAGAACAGGCGAATTCCTGTCTGAATGATACTTGTGCAACCGTTATCGCTTAATCCGGGCTACTAAACCCGACCACTGATGGGCAGTGGTAGGGAAACAATAGAGGCCAGGGACAAGGCGCACAAGCCAGCGGATTCTGGCGTACGTGTAGGTAACGACGCAAGACGTTGTAGCCGTTAGGACGTAACACCGAGTGTCTTTAAACGCGTCCGCTAAACGCCGAAGCTAATGAGCGTTTCAAAGATGCACTTCCACCGCCAACGGCAAATGATCCGACAAATGCGTCCAGGGCTTGTGCCCCAGTATCCGCGGCTCATGACTGCTGGCATTGCGCAGATAAATCCGGTCCAGGCGCAGCAGCGGGAAGCGCGCCGGATAGGTTTTCGCCGGGCGACCGTGGTGGCGTTCGAAGGCTTCATGCAGGTAGTCACGACGGGCGAGGGCGGTGTTGCCTTGCAACTGCCAGTCGTTGAAGTCACCGGCGATGATCACCGGCGCATCGTCGGGTAACGATTCGAGCAGTTGGCAGAGTAGCTGGAGCTGCAACTGGCGATGGCTTTCCAGCAGGCTCAAATGCACGCAGATTGCGTGAACTTCAGTGTGCCCCGGCACATCCAGAACGCAATGCAGCAACCCGCGCCGTTCGGGGCCTGTGATCGAGACGTCGAGGTTGCGGTGTTCGCGGATCGGGTATTTCGATAACAGGGCGTTGCCGTGGTGACCGTTGGGGTAGACCGCGTTACGACCGTAGGCGAAGTCGCTCCACATGCTGTCGGCCAGGAACTCGTATTGTGAGGTCAGCGGCCAATCGTTGTAGCGAGTGGAATGGCGGTCGTGTTCACCGACGACTTCCTGCAGGAACACCAGGTCCGCCGATGTACTGCGTACCGCTTCACGCAGTTCCGGGAGAATGAAACGTCGGTTGAGTGCGGTAAAACCCTTGTGGGTGTTGACCGTCAATACTCTCAGTCGATGAATCGCCGGGGGTGTGTTCAATGGAGATGACTCGACGGCCCGCCACTTGGAATCACTGGTCACGTTCACTCCTCTGAATCAGGGCTGCTTATGTATGCGACTGATGCAGCGGCGGGCAGTTCAGTGGGATTTGCGGTATGTCTTTGTGAAGCAAAAAGATCGCAGCCTACGGCAGCTCCTACATTTGCGCGTACACCTGTAGGAGCTGCCGTAGGCTGCGATCTTTTGATCTTCAGACGAACACAATTTCGTAGGGCTGCCGTATCCGTTCCAGAAGCACCGGGGGCAGCAGCGGGGCGAGGCCGATGGCCGGTTCGCCGTCAAGCTGGCTGGCGTAGGCGTGGGTGGCGTGGCTTTTGCGCGCGACGGTCCAGGTGTCCAGGCGCACCTTGCGCGCGCGATGCCAGGGGATGAGCCCTCGATCACGCGTTGGCCAGTGCCAGGCCCAGACCGGTACCTCGTTGAACGCCGCACCGACCATTGCTGCGGCCTTGGCGCTGGCCCGGCCGACGGCGTCATGGTCGACAATGCCATCCTCGCGCCAGGTGCTGAACACCACATCCCCGGGGCGTAAATAACGGGCAATGAATTGAGACATCTGAAATTCCCGTTCGGCCAGGCCGTTGTCGGTGAAGCCGCCACGAATCCATTTGAGGCTGTGCATCGGCAGCCCGAGCCGGCGCAAGGCTTCGAGGCTTTCCTGGGGGCGGAACACGCTCAAGCGTTTCTCCGACCACTGCTGCGAGCCCGGATGGCTGGCGCTGCCGTCGGTAATCGAGATCAATTGCAGGGGATGACCCAAGGCGCTGAGCAACTGCAGCAGGCCGCCGCAGGTCACGACTTCATCGCCGGGATGTGGAGCAATCACCACGGCGCGTGCGCCAGCGGGGACCAGGGTCTGAGTGCTGATGACAGGAATGTTGTCCAGTTGCGGGGCGCTGTTCCAGATTTGTACTGGCGGGATGCTTTCACTGATGGAAACCGATTTCATGGCTACGTCCTTGTTCTCGTTGATAGCAATGTGCGGCGCTCCAAACCCTGGATTGCCGCGAGCAGAGTATTGCTCATGTCGCGCTATTCGTCGCCTCGATGCTCCATTCAGTCCGTTTTTTTATCCGGGCTATCCCTGAAGGTCCATTTCACTCTTCTTCCTCATGCTGCAATTCGAACAGCAGCAGCGAACGGCCAGTGACCGAGTATTCGTGCCCGAACTCGAAGCGTTCCTGACCCCGGATCGACGGTTGGTTGGTGTCGATCATGCAAGTCCAGAAACCACCGTCGGGCACTTCCGGAAGCAGGAAATTGACGATGTCGTGATGCGCGTTGACCACCAACAGCAGGGTGGCGTCGGCGCCTTTGCGGCGGATACCGGTTTCCTGGGCGCGGCCATCGAGCAGCATGCCGAGGCAGCGGCCATGGCCTTCCTCCCATTGTTCGATGGACATTTCGCTGCCGTCCGGCGCGAGCCAGGTGACGTCCTTGACGCCGATGTCCTCGTTGTAATTGCCCACCAGGAAGCGCCCGCGACGCAGGATCGGGTACGCCAGGCGTAACTTGATCAGCCGTTTAACGAACTTGAGCAGGGCCTTGCCGTCTTCGCTCAGGTCCCAATTGACCCAACCGATCTCGCTGTCCTGGCAATAGGCGTTGTTGTTGCCTTCCTGGGTGCGGGCGAATTCGTCGCCGGCCACCAGCATCGGCGTGCCTTGGGACAGCAGCAGCGTGGCAAAGAAATTGCGCATTTGCCGCTGACGCAGCTCATTGATCTCGGGATCGTCGGTCGGGCCTTCGACGCCGTGGTTCCAGGACAGGTTGTTGTTGCTGCCGTCCTGATTGTCCTCGTCGTTGGCTTCATTGTGTTTGTCGTTGTACGACACCAGGTCGTTCAGGGTGAAACCGTCGTGGGCGGTGACGAAGTTCACCGAGGCGTACGGCCGCCGGCCACGCTGATTGAACATCTCGCCGGAGGCGGTCATGCGACTGGCGAAGTCCGCCAGTTGGCCGTCGTCACCTTTCCAGAACGCACGCACGGTGTCGCGGAATTTGTCATTCCACTCGACCCAGCCTGGCGGAAAGTTACCGACCTGATAGCCACCGGGGCCGCAATCCCAGGCTTCGGCAATCATCTTCACCTGACGCAGCACCGGGTCCTGACGGCAGGCCACAAGGAAGCTGTGACGTTCGTCGAAGCCATCGTGGTAGCGCCCGAGAATGGTCGCCAGGTCGAAGCGGAAACCGTCGACGTGCATTTCCGAAGCCCAGTAGCGCAGGGAGTCGGTGACCATTTGCAGCACGCACGGGTGACTCAGGTCCAGGGTGTTGCCGGTACCGGAATCGTTGATATAGAAGCGCTTGTCGTCGGGCATCAAGCGGTAGTAAGAGGCGTTGTCGATGCCGCGCATGGACAGGGTCGGGCCTTGTTCATTGCCCTCGGCAGTGTGGTTGTAGACCACGTCGAGGATCACTTCAAGATTGGCTTCGTGCAGGTGAGCAACCATTTCCTTGAACTCGGCGATCTTGCCGCTGGCCAGGTAACGCGGGTCGGGGGCGAAGAACGCGATGCTGTTGTAGCCCCAGTAATTGGTCATGCCTTTGTGCAACAGATGCTGGTCGTTGACGAAGGCATGAATCGGCAGCAATTCCACGGTCGACACACCGAGCTTGCGGATGTGTTCCAGCACGTCATCGACCATCAACCCGGCGAAGGTGCCGCGCACGTTATCGGGGACGGAGGGGTGACGCATGCTGAAACCGCGCACATGAGTCTCATAAATGATGGTCTTGTCCCACGGCACGCTGACCCGATGGTCGTGACCCCAGGTGTGGGCCGGGTCGATCACCTTGCACTTGGGCACGAAAGGCGCGCTGTCTCGTTCATCGAAACTGAGGTCGGCGTCGGGGTGGCCGATGGTGTAGCCGAACAGCGCTTCGGACCATTTCAATTGGCCGACCAGTTGTTTGGCGTAGGGGTCGATCAGCAACTTGTTGTGGTTGAAGCGATGACCGTTCGCCGGGTCGTACGGGCCGTAGACACGGTAGCCGTAGATCATCCCCGGATGCGCGTCGGGCAGGTAGCCGTGGTAGATCTCGTCGGTGTATTCCGGCAGTTCGATGCGTTCCAGTTCGACCTCACCGGCATCATCGAAGATGCACAGCTCGACCTTGGTGGCATTGGCGGAAAACAAGGCGAAGTTGACCCCCAGGCCATCCCAGGTCGCGCCCAGCGGGAAGGGCAAGCCTTCACGGATTCGCGAGGCCTCGACCTGAGGTTCTGGCGCGGCTTTCTTCGGACTGGTCATAGGTGCTCCTGCAAAGGGGGACAGTTCTTGGCTCTGGTTTTTTTTGAGGGCGAGCGAGCCCTCGGTGGCGAGAAGGCTCGCCACGAGGTCAATCAGGACACGGGTGAGAGGCGTCAGACAGCGGGCGGTTTACGCGCTGCTCGAGGCTTTTTCTCAGTAGCTTTTTCGCCCGGAGGGATCACCTTCGACGCCGCGGCAGGCTTGGCTTTGGCTTTGGTTGTTGGCTCGGCAGCCTTGCCATTGGCTTTGCTGGCAGGGGCCTTGACGGCGGCTTTGCTGCCAGCGGCTTTTGGCGATTTGCTCGGTGCCAGGGCTTCGGCTTCAGCCAGTTTGCGGGCCATCTCCCAGTGGCGAGCGTCCTGGCCCTCGGGTTTTCCTTCCGATTCCCAGATTTGATAGGCGAATTCGCGGATGCGTTTATCGTTTGTGCTCATCGCAATGCTCCTGAACTGAACTCAAGTGTGGGTAGTTTGGATAAAAAGATTGATCGGGAAATCCACTAGCGCGTCGCTGATGTTCAGCTCCCTTTGGTGTGTGACTGTTGTGCTTGAAAAAAGTCCCTTCAAATTTTCATCAGGGGCGGTGAACGGTAATTTGACCCGTGTATCGCCCCACAGCGGCGCGTCAATTCGGGGTTCGGCACTGTTTTTCAGCAGTTCGGCGCAGCGTATCGGTACGATCACGATGGCGCGTTTTCCTTCCAGCGAGCGAGCAAATGCGAGCACCCGGTGAGCCTGGCTGCCGACGACTTCCAGGGCTTGATATGTCCCTCGCCGAAACAGCTCGGTGTGCTCGATCCGCAGGTTCAATACTTGTGCGATCAGCGCTTGTTTAATGCGCCCATCGCGCCAGTCTGCCAACAGCTCGGGCAGTTCCAATGGTGTCTGCATCGACTGCTGACGGCTGGCGTAATCCACCGGCCGGCGGTTGTCCGGATCGACCAGCGAGAAGTCCCAGTACTCGTTGCCCTGATACAGGTCCGGTACCCCCGGCACAGTCATGCGCAGCAAGGTTTGCGCCAACCCATTGAGGGCGCCGGGGACGGCGATGCTCTTGGCTGCTTTGCCGAGGGCCGCGCGTAACAGCTCACCTTCGGGGCTCAGAAGCAGACGTTGCAGGAATTGCTGAACCGCTTGTTCGTAAGCTTCGTTCGGCGCGCTCCAGCTGCTTTGCAACTTGGCTTCGCGCAAGGCTTTCTGTTGCCACTGCCACAGGCGTTGAGTGTAGTTTTCCAAGGCTGCTTGATCGTCACTGCGCAAATCGAGCGGCCAACTGCCGAGGATCGCTTGATAGAGGATCAACTCATCGCCTGCAGTCGGCATCTGGTCGTCGTCGCGCAGGGGGCGTGCGAGGGTTCGCCAGAACGGGACTTCCTCGGCGTACCAGGCACTGCGCTCGCTTAGCACCGCCAGGCGCGCGCGGGTGTCTTCGCCGCGTTTATGGTCGTGGGTCGCGGTGGCCAGCAAGTTATCGGGGAAGGCTTCGAGACGGTCGATGCAAGCCGCATGGAAATCGGCCACCGGGGCGCTGAACTGCTCGGTGCTGAAGCCCACGTCATTGCGTGACAGCAACGTCGCCGAGCGATAGAACGCGGTGTCCTCCACAGCCTTCGCCGCCGCCGGCGACGTCAGTTGCTGAAAACGCACACAGGCATGCTTGAGCATCTTGCGCGGCCGGCCCAACGGGCGTTTGCGCCATGATTCACCACCTAGCCAGCCAGCTAGGCAATCGAGCACCGGCCAGTCGGCCTCGCCGAGGGTTTGTCTGGCACCGTCCATGGCTTGCTGGAAAAACACATCGTCTTCAGCCAACCGCCCACGGGGGCTGATGTAGGTGCGGTACACCGGGAAATGCACGATCAATTCCTGCAACGCCCGACGGATCGCACCGAGGGTCAGGTCGCGGGTCATCAGGTCATCCCGGGCCACTTGCAACAGGGCCTGGGCGACGCTTTCGAAGTCTCCGGCGAGGGAGCCGTTGAGGATCTGCTGGCGGGCCAGTTGCGCTTCCTGACGGAAATCGGCGGGCCGTTCGCTGTAGCGATTCCACAGTTCGCTCAAGGTGTCGGCGCCTTCGGGAGCGTGTTGCAGCAGCGACAGCTGATTCATGAACTCGTAACCCGTGGTGCCATCCACCGACCAGTCACGGTGCAGGGTTTCACCTTCGCCGAGGATCTTCTCGACATAGATCGGCAGGTGCCGATCCGGCGACAGGCTGTCGACCCGCCGCCGCAATTTGCGGCAGTAACCCCGAGGGTCGGCGAGGCCGTCGATGTGGTCGATGCGCAGACCGTCAACCAGGCCTTCGGCCACCAGTTCGAAGATTTTCGCGTGGGTGGCTTCGAACACGGCCGGACGTTCGACGCGCAGGCCGCCCAGTTCGTTGATATCGAAAAAACGCCGCCAGTTGATGTCATCTGCCGCCGTGCGCCAACTGGCCAGGCGATAGCTTTGGCGTTCAAGCAACAGGTGCAGGCGCTGGAAACCTTCGGGTGTGAGCGAGTCGTAAGCGCTGAGGTTGTGCTGGATGGCTTGCAGAATCGCCGGATCGCCGGCCAGTTCACGCAGCTCTGCTTTGAGCGGTATCGCCAGACTATGGGCGTCGGTCTGGTAGCTCAAGGTGCTGAATCGGTCTGCCAGCGATTTGAGCGATTCGGCGCTCAGTGGGTCATCGGTCCTGAGCAGTTCGCCGTAATTCGTCGGGCAGATCGGGAAGTGATGCTCATAGTGCTCGACATAAAACGCGCCCTTTTGCGCATCGAAGCGCAGGGGCAGGGTGCCGTCCTGCAAGGCGATGCCGTAGTCGCTGCCGAGGAAGGGCAGCAGCAACTGGCCTTCCATCAACGGGTCGGGTGAATGCCACTGGATATCGAAGAACTCGCCGTAAGGACTCAGGCGTCCCCATTCCAGCAAATCCTGCCACCAGGGATTATCGCCACCGCCAACGGCCATGTGGTTGGAGACGATGTCGAGGATCAGCCCCATGTTCAGCTCGCGCAATGCGCTGACCAAACGCCGCAGCGCCGCTTCGCCGCCCAGCTCCGGGTTGACCGTGGTCGGGTCCACGACGTCGTAGCCATGCATGGAGCCGGCGCGGGCACTCAGTAGCGGTGACGCATAGACATGGCTGATGCCGAGGCTAGCGAAGTACGGCACCAGCGGCACCGCATCGTCCAGCGTGAAGTCTTTATGGAACTGCAGCCGCAGGGTTGCCCGCAGCGGTTGGATAAGCGTTTGCTTCATTGGTCACGCTCGGCCGCCTGAAGCCGCGCACAGGCGAGCAGTTCCAGGCGTCGGGCGGCGTCCGCGTCATCGAGTAACGCTTCACTGTCGCCGAGCAGGCGTCGGGACCAGTTGGGGTGCGTGTCGGTGGTGCCGGGCAAGTTGGCCTGCTGTTCAATGCCCAAGGCATCTTCCAGTGGCAGCAACACCATCGGCGCACGGGTATGACCGAGGAAACGTATCGCGGCGTCGAGCACCTGATCGGTTTCATGGGACTCTTCGCGAAAGTTCTGCGGGTCCTCGCTCAACACCCGGCGCAGGCCTTCACGCTCGCGTTCGCGGTGATGACGCCATTCGATTTCACCCGGGGCGTCGACCAGGCCCAGTCGGGCGTTCCAGTCGATATCGTGGCCATGCCACCAGCCATTGAGCGTCGGCAGGTCATGGGTGCTGGTGGTCGCGAGGGCGTTGTCCGGCCAATCGAGAATCGGTTTGAAGCGCGCGTTGTCCTGTTCGAACAGCAGTACGCGCATGCCGAGGATCGAACGGGCGATGAGCTTTTCTCGCAGACCGTCAGCCACAGTGCCGAGGTCTTCACCGAGGACGATGGCCTGATGCCGATGGGACTCAAGGGTCAGCAAACGCAGCAAGTCGTCTACCGGATAATAGAGGTAGGCGCCGTCGGCGGGTGACGCGCCATTGGGGATCACCCACAGCCGTTGCAGGCCCATGACGTGATCGATGCGCAGGCCACCGGCGTGGGCAAAATTGGCGCGGAGCATTTCGATGAAGGCACGAAAGCCATTGCGTACCAGACCTTCGGGCGAGAACGCGGAAATCCCCCAGCCCTGACCGGTGCGGTTAAGGATGTCCGGTGGTGCGCCCACGGTCAGCGAGGCGAGCAACTCGTCCTGACGACTCCAGGCCTGACTGCCGCCGCCATCGGCACCCACCGCCAGATCGGCGATCAGGCCAATGCTCATGCCGGCGCCGCGGGCGGCGGTTTGTGCGCGTTCCAGGCAGCGGGTGATCAGCCATTGGCAGAAGGCGAAGAAGCCGATGCGTCCGGCGTTCTCTTCGGCGAACTCGGCCAGGGCCGCGCTGCGCGGGTTTTGCCATTGCTCGGGCCACTGCCGCCAGTCGAGGCTTTCACCCTTGGCGGCGCGGACTTCTTGAATGGCTTCGAAGCGGCAGTGGTTTTCCAGGGCTTCGCCAGCAGCGTGGCGGAAGCTGCTGAAGTCGGCATGCAACGGGTGGTCGCCCTGCACAAAGCCTTCGTACAACGCCTGCAACAGGCGATGTTTGGCCTCGGCCGCCACCGGCCAATCAATCAACGGCAAGGCTTCAAGGTGCTTGAGTTCTGCCGCCAGGCCGGTGGCATCAATCGCGGTGCGCAATGCTCGATCACCCAGGATCGCGCCGGGTGCGGCGTACAGACTGTTGAGAAACAAACGGCTGGACGGCGAATACGGGCTGTAACGCTGGGTGTCGCTGCTGAACATGGCATGCAGCGGACTGATCGCCAATGCTTCGGCGCCACGTTCGCCGGCCACCCGAGCCAGGTCTTCCAGCGCCTGGGTATCGCCGAAACCGCCATCGCCCGGACGACGCAGCGAGTACAGCTGCACGCTCAGGCCCCAGGCGCGCGGGATCGGGCTGTCGACAGCATCGCCGACGCTGTAGCAGCGAGACGGTGCCACGGCCAACGTAAATTCCTGTCCGTCGATGCTGACGTGTTGATAACCGACCGGGATCAGGCCGGGCAGTAGCGCCTCGGCATCCAGTTTCAGGTTGAGTCGTGAGCCATCTTCAAGGTGGATCTCGCACGGTGTTTCAGGCTCAAAGTAATGCGCCAGGCTCAGGCCGACACCGAAGTCGGCGGTCAGCAGCGGCGGCAGGTGTCGGGTCTGTTGCACCTGCTGCAGTTCCTGCAGGCTGGCGTCGATTTCCTGGGCGCTGCCGGCCGGGTGGCCGAGTCCGGTGAGGACGTTACGCAACACTGATGGAGCGACTTTCTGTGGGCGGCCGTTGGCGTCGATCCAGTCGACAGCCAGGCCAGCTTGGCTGGCCAGTATTTCCAGTTGCGCATCGCTCATGGGCGCTCTCCATCCGGGGTTAGCAAAGGGGCTGCGGCCGTGAGGCTGACTAGCGCGCAATACGGGGCGAGTGTGCCCTGATCCAACAGACCGGCTGACTGTGGCGGGTATTCGAACAACAACAACGAAGCGTCGGCCTGTGGGGTGTGGACCACAGGTGTGTCGCTGAGGTTCAGGTCAATGCGCAGCTGACTGCCATCGCCCAGTCGCCAGCGCGCCGTTACCGCGCCTGTGGCCAGCACCTCGGCGCCCAATGCTTGAGCACCGGCCAGGCGGGGAATGATCTGCTGATGGCGGATCTGCAGCAGTTGGCGATACAGGTCGTGCATGGCGGATTGTCGGGTTGATTTCAGCTCGGGGCGTGAAGCCTCGAAGGTCTGGCGCGCGTTGGGGTCGGGAATCTGCTCGCGTTTGTGCGGATCAGCAAACGCGCTGAAGGCTGCAAACTCGTTACGGCGTCCCTCGCGGACCAACTCCGCGAGTTCACCGTGATGACTGGTGAAGAACAGGAACGGTTGCTCGGCGGCGAACTCGTCGCCCATGAACATCAGCGGGATCATCGGTGACAACAGCAGTAATGCCGTGGCGGCCTTGAGCGCATCGGGGTTGGCCAGTTGATGCAGCCGTTCGCCCAAGGCGCGGTTACCAATCTGGTCATGGTTTTGCAGAAACAGCACGAAAGCACTGGGCGGCAAATGACCGCTGGGCTCGCCACGGGTTGTACCGTGACGGGTTACGTGGCCCTGAAACACAAAACCCTGGCTCAGGCAGCGTGCCAGTTGTTCGGTGGGGTTTTGCGCATAGTCGGCGTAATAGGCGTCGGTTTCGCCGGTCAGCAGCACGTGCAAGGCATTGTGGCCGTCGTCGTTCCACTGCGCGTCGAAGCCTTCTTCGAGCAGGCTGGCCTGGTTGTGTTCGTTTTCAACGGTCAGCCACACATGCCTGGCCGGATCGGTTTGCTGGCGAACCTTTTGCGCCAGTTCCTGAAGAAAGTCAGGGTCTTCAATGGCGTGCACCGCGTCCAGGCGTAAGCCATCGAAGCGGTACTCCAGCAACCACATCAGCGCATTGTCGATGAAGAAGTCCCGTACCTCGCGCCGCCGGAAGTCGATGGCCGCACCCCACGGGGTGTGCTTGTCTTCGCGGAAGAAGGCCTTGGCGTAGCGATGCAGGTAGTTGCCGTCCGGGCCGAAGTGGTTGTAGACCACGTCGAGAATCACTGCCATGCCATGACCGTGGGCGGTGTCGATCAGGTGTTTGAGTTGTTCGGGAGTGCCGTAGGAAGCTTGGGGCGCGTAGGGCAGAACCCCGTCGTAGCCCCAATTGCGGTCACCGGGGAACTGCGCCAGCGGCATCAGTTCGATCGCGCTGATGCCCAGCTCCACGAGGCGCGCCAGGTGCTGCTCGACTTCGCTGAAGCCGCCGAGCGCACCGACGTGCAATTCGTAGATCACCGCCTCATTCCACGGCCGCCCAAGCCAGGCGCTGTGTTGCCATTGATAGGCAAGTGGATCGACCACCACGCTGTGGCGGTCGATATCACCGGCCTGCGCGCGGGAGGCCGGGTCGGGCACCTCCAGCTCGCCGTCGATGTTGTAGCGGTAACGCGTGCCGGCGGGACAGCGGGTGTTGATCACGAACCAGCCATCTGCCTGGGGCAGGAGTGGCAAGGACTGTCCATCTTCCAGTTCGACACTGACGTAAAACGCATCTGGCGCCCACAAGGCAAAACGCGTGTGCTCTGCGTCCAGCATGATTGCGCCGTGGGGCCAGGTCTCAAGGGTCCGTAACGGCATCTATGAAAACCTCTTAATGTTTGCCCGATTTACCCAGCGCCTTGGTCACCAGTTTTTCGTAGAGTTCGGCGTACGGTTCGACCGCCTTGCACCAGTTGAAAGGCGCGGCCATGGCCCGGCAGCGCATGGCATTGAGCAGGTCGGGGAAGGCAAAAACCTTGAAGGCCCGGCTCAGGGCTTCCTCGTAACTTTCGGCCGTGGATTCGTCGAACAGGAAACCGGTCACGCCGTTTTCAATGGTGTCGGCCAAACCACCGGTGTTGCGTGCCACCGGCAACGAACCGAAGCGCTGGGCGTACATCTGGCTCAGCCCGCAAGGCTCGTAACGCGAAGGCATCAGCAGGAAATCACTGCCGGCGAACATGCGACGGGCGTCGGTCTCGTTGAAACCGATGCGCACGCCGATCTGGCCTGGAAAGCGCAGGGCCAGTTCACGCATGGCTTGTTCTTCTTCCGGCTCGCCACGTCCGATGATCGCGATCTGCCCGCCAGATTTGACGATGTACTCGGAGACGGCCTCGGTCAGGTCCAGGCCTTTCTGATAGACCAGTCGCGAAACCACGGCGAACAGCGGACCTTCGCTATCGTCCAGGCCGAACAGCTCACGCACGTGGGCGGCGTTGACCGCTTTGCCTTCCCAGTCGCCAATTTTGAAGGGGCAGAACAGGTGCGGGTCGGTGGCGGCGTCCCAGCTTTCATCGATGCCATTGGGAATGCCACTGAGCAGACCTTGCTGGGTCTTGGCGGCAAGAAAACCGTCGAGACCGCAGCCAAAGGCCGGGGTGGTGATTTCCTGGGCATAGGTGGCGCTGACGGTGGTGATGTGGCTCGAGTAAGCCATGCCGGCCTTGAGGAACGACATCTTGCCGTAGAACTCCATGCCTTCCTGTTGCAAGGCATGCAGGGGAATACCCAGTTCCGGGCACGACCCCAGACTGGTCACGCCCTGATAGGCGAGGTTATGAATGGTGAACAGCGTCGGGGTACGCTGTCCACGCCAGTGCATATAAGCAGGTGCCAGACCGGCAGGCCAGTCATGGGCGTGCACCAGGTCCGGGCACCAGTGAATTTGTGCAAGGTTGGCGGCGATATCGGCAGCGGCCAGGCCCAGACGGGCGAAACGGATGTGGTTGTCCGGCCAGTCGCGGCCGTTGTTGGCACCATAAGGCGAACCCTCGCGCTCGTAGAGTTCGGGGCAGATCAACACGTAAATGACCAGACCGTCGGGCATGTCCATGCGCCCGATCTTGCAGGGGGGCAACGCGGCGTGACCACCGAGCTCACCAATGATATGAATCGGGTTTTCGCTGTGCAGCACTTGCGGGTAACCGGGGATCAACACGCGCACATCGTGCAAGTGAGCCATGGCTCGCGGCAGTGCTGCGGAAACGTCGCCCAGACCTCCGGTTTTCACCAGATCGGCAATCTCGGAGGTGACGAACAGGACTTTCTTCTTGTTGGGATTCTGACTGGCCACCGGTGTCAGCGTCTTGGTGCCGGGTACGCTGATCGATTGGTGACTTGGCGCGCTCACAGTGCTCGCTTCGCCGACCTGCTGATGAGCACGTTCTCCCTGAATATCTAAAGCCGCACTGATCATATGAATCTCCCGTGTTGTTGATCTAATTCTTAGGTCTGGCACAAACGGTGTTTCGTGGCCAATTCCTGTGGCCGGGCGCAAACGCGCTACGCATCGGTGAGCAAGCGCTGCCAATACGATGAAGCAGAATGGCTGTAGAGATCGTTGCAAGGATTGCACCAGTCGCAACGCACCTCCTTTTAAGCTGACCCGTCACGACCGGCAAAAGTTTCGACTTTCTTTCCGCTTTATGACCGACCGGTTTCGCCCCGCGGAACTGAGTCTAGGCCAGAACTTAGAGCGTGTGAGGCCAGATGGCAAAATTGTTCGACAATCGGTTTAAAGAGGTACGGACGTACCGCCTGGGGGGAGAAACGCACCGACGAAGGGCATGTTTTTTTACCGTTTTGCCTCAAAAAAAAGTCGAGATGTCACATGAATGTGCGAAGCGCGGCAATGCTCGCGCACCGTTGTGGTGCGCAGGCTAAGTCCCGTCTTTGGCCGAACCGCTGCCTTACGGTCCGCCTTGATGCCTTGTTATAGTCCGGGCCTCATTTTCTGCCCGGTAAAAGGATCACTGCCATGTCTCAGTACACTGCGTTCACCGTCGAACTGGCCGATAAAATCGCCCATGTGCAGATCAACCGGCCGGAAAAGATCAATTCGATGAATGCCGCGTTCTGGAGCGAGATCATCGAGATTTTCCAGTGGGTCGACGACACCGACGAAGTCCGGGTGGTGGTCCTCAGTGGTGCGGGCAAGCATTTTTCTTCCGGTATCGACCTGATGATGCTGGCCGGCGTGGCCAATGAACTGGGCAAGGACGTGGGTCGCAACGCGCGCCTGCTGCGCCGCAAGATCCTCGCCCTGCAAGCGTCTTTCAATGCCGTCGACAATTGCCGCAAGCCGGTACTGGCGGCGGTTCAGGGTTATTGCCTGGGTGGCGCCATCGATCTTATTGCGGCCTGTGACATGCGTTACGCCGCCGAAGACGCACAATTCTCGATCAAGGAAATCGACATCGGCATGGCCGCCGACGTCGGTACCTTGCAACGCTTGCCGCGGATCATCGGTGACGGCATGCTGCGTGAACTGGCTTACACTGGTCGCACGTTCGGTGCCGAAGAAGCGCGTGGCATGGGCCTGGTCAATCGTGTTTACAGCGACACCGCCAGCCTGCTCGACGGTGTCATGGGCATTGCCCGTGAGATCGCCAGCAAGTCGCCGATTGCGATCACCGGCACCAAAGAAATGATCAGCTACATGCGCGACCATCGCATCGACGACGGCCTCGAATACGTCGCCACCTGGAACGCCGCCATGCTGCAATCCAACGATTTGCGCGTGGCCATGGCCGCCCATATGAGCAAACAGAAACCCGAATTTCTGGACTGATTAAAAATGACTTCACGCTGGACCACTGCAGTACTGGACACCGACCAACCGGGCGGCTGGGCGGTAGCGCGCAGCCCCGAAGGCTTTCTGTTCGATGACAATGGCGCGCTGTTCCCCCGCGAATGGCTCAAGCGCCAGGACCTGTCGATCCTTGCCGAACATGGCATCGGTCACCTGGACGGCGAACCGGTCTATTTACTGGAGTTGCGCAGTCACAGCGACGTGCCGGGCTGCAACTGGAAAGGCCTGCGGGCGTTCATGCTCGAAGGCGACCATACGGTTTACAAGGTGCTCGGTTATGCCGCGCAAATCGGCACCTGGGCCCGCGAACACCGTTTTTGCGGTAACTGCGGGCAGGCGATGACCCAAGTAACCCGGGAACGGGCAATGTATTGCGAGCCGTGTGATTTACGCAGCTACCCGCGCATTTCGCCGAGCATGATCGTGCTGGTGACCCGGGGCGATGAAGTCCTGCTGGCCCGTTCGCCTCGCTTTGTCACCGGGGTCTACAGCACGTTGGCGGGGTTTGCCGAACCGGGCGAATCGGCCGAAGACTGCCTGATTCGCGAAGTCCGCGAAGAAGTGCAGATCGAGGTCAAGAACATCCAGTACATGGGCAGCCAGTGCTGGCCGTTCCCGCATTCGATGATGCTGGGTTTCCATGCCGAATACGCCGGCGGCGAGATCGTGTGTCAGGAAGACGAGATCGAAGACGCCCAGTGGTTCAACGTTCATGAGCTGCCGCCGTTGCCGGCGTCACGCTCGATTGCCCGTTACCTGATCGACGTCTATGTGGCGCGGCGCTTAGGCCACGCTGAACCAGTGTTGCCAGGCTAACCGCACGGTCAAGCCCAGCACCACGGTGATGAACACCGGGCGAATGAACTTCGCACCGCCGCTGATGGCGGTGCGAGCCCCGAAGAACGCCCCGACCATCACCGACAGGCCCATGCTCAGGCCGATGATCCAGTCCACCTGCCCGGAAAACACGAACACCGACAGTGCGGCAATGTTGCTGACGAAGTTCATGCTGCGCGCTACACCGCTGGCTTTCACCAGGTCGATGGGGTACATCAGCATCGTGCTGACGGTCCAGAACGCACCCGTGCCGGGACCGGCCACGCCGTCGTAAAAACCCAGGCCGAAGCCTTGGGTCGATTGCCACTTTTTCTTGATCGGTGCGTCGCTGTCCAGCGGTGCTTTCGGCGTGCCGCCAAACAACAGATAGACGCCGCAGCCGAAAACGATCACCGGGAGCATCTTGTTCAGCCATTCTGCTGGCAGATAATGAGCGACCACGGCACCGGTCAACGCGCCCACCAGCGTGCCGACAATGGCGTGCATCCACTGCTTGGGATGGAACAGCTTGCGTCTGTAGAAGGTGAAACTGGCGGTGGCTGAGCCGAATGTCGAACTGAGTTTGTTGGTGCCCAGCACCAGATGCGGCGGCAGGCCTGCGGTCAGCAGCGCCGGGGTGGTCAACAGACCACCACCGCCGGCAATGGCGTCGATGAAACCGGCAATGAAAGCGACGAGGGCCAGAATGGCCAGGGTGGTGAGGTCAACGCTGAGTTCGAAAGGCATGGAATCGGCTTATTCGGCGGGGTGCAGGACAGGGCTGCGGGGAAGGGCCGATATCTTACGCATATCCACCCTTTGCGGCGACCCGTCTGGCCCCTTCGCGAGCAAGCCCGCTCCCACATTCAACCGTGTTCCCATAGAAGAATGCGGTCAAATGTGGGAGCGGGCTTGCTCGCGAAGGCGTCCTCCATGACGCTACATCACTTGGTCTGTGGCCCATTCCCGATCTGCCACACAAACGGTGGCTCGGTCCCATTGATCGCCCAGTCCCCGACAATCCGCGCCTTGTAGATCACCGGATTGTGCGACGACACCGTCCGCGCATTGCGCCAGTGCCGGTCCAGCGATTTACCCACCCGAGTATCCGAAGCCCCCAGTGCGTTGAACAGCTCTGTGGTCGCTCGCTGTATCAGCTCCGACACCACCACCTGCGCCTTGGCCGATTCGATTTCCGCCGCGACATTCGCCTCTTGTTCCAAGGCGTCATCACCCGAGAATCGCGCCAGATAAGCCCGCTGCGCCGGTTGTGCAGCCTTCAAGGCGCTGGCCTCGGCCGCATACACCAGTGCCGCAATTTCACCGACCACTTGCTGCACTTGCGAATCCTGGCTGACGTGCTGCGCATTGCCATGGCTGTAGATGCGTTTGCGTTCACGCACCTGATGCGCCACATCGCGCAACGCCGCGCGACCGATCCCGGCCAGGGTCGACAGCAGCACCAGCTGATAAAAAGCGGTCTGGTATTTGAAGCGGGTGGCGAAGTCGAGGATGTTCTCGGCCTCCACGTCGGCATCGATAAACCGTGAGGTGCCACTGCCGGTGGTGCGCTGGCCGAAACCGTCCCAGTCGTCGCTCTGCACGATGCCGGGTTGGCGGGTTCGGACGGCGGCAATCACGTCGCCACCGGTATCGCTGCGTTGCGCGTACACGTCGATCCAGTCGGAAAACAGGCTGCCGGTGCTGTAGAACTTCTCGCCGTTGAGCCTCCATTGGTCACCGTGAGGCGAGACTTTAGTGATGACATCGCCAATCGCCACGCTGCCGATTTCGGTCCAGGCATTGCCGGCGATGTCACCGTCGACGAAGCGCTTGAACCACAGATCCCGCGCCGGCCCGGGCGCCGAGTTCAAGCGATCCTCGGCAAAGGCGAAATGCCCACGCAGGGCCTGAGGCACGTTGGAATCGGCTTCGGCCAATTCGATCAGCAGCTCAAACAGTTGCGGCAGAGAGGCGCCGCCACCGCCGTATTCAACCGGCACCCGAACCGCGCCGAAACCGGCGTCCTTGAGCCACTGAATCGGTTCGTGCGGAAGGGTGCGGGACTGCTCGCGCTCAACGGCACCGGCGGCGATGCGTTGGAAAATCGGCCGGAACCTTGCGGCCAGCGCTTCATAGTCAGTGCCAGTGGACAGCGGATTGATTACCTGGTGTTCGGTCATTGGGGCGCTCCTTGGATCGGCAGTAGAAAGTGTTGTGTCTGCCAGGGGCAATTGCATGGTCCATGCCGAAGCTCGCGGGCCAGGATTTACGGGAGGAATTGGATGTCGGCACACAGTGAATTGTTGCTGTACCAACAGCGCATCAGCAAATTGCCCCAGGCACACACGGATCCCTGTGGGAGCGGGCTTGCTCGCGAAAGCGGTATGTCATCCAACGAAGATGTTGAATGGCACACCGCTTTCGCGAGCAAGCCCGCTCCCACAGGGTTCTCGCCAGACTCAAGACAGTCGTGCCACAAGCCACGTTTCAGCGCTGGCACGGTTGCTGCTCTTGCCTCAGGACTTCCCTAAAGTCCCGAGGACATGCCAATGAGTCAGCAAGCCGTCAAATTTGCCTACTGGGTGCCGAACGTCAGCGGTGGGCTGGTGGTCAGCAAGATCGAGCAACGCACCCACTGGGGCATCGACTACAACCGCAAACTGGCGCAACTGGCCGAAGAGGCGGGGTTTGAATACGCCCTGACGCAGATCCGCTTCACCGCCGGTTACGGCGCCGAGTACCAACACGAATCCGTCGCCTTCAGCCACGCGTTGCTGGCCGCCACCACCCAACTGAAAGTGATCGCCGCGATCCTGCCCGGCCCTTGGCAACCGGCGTTGGCGGCCAAGCAATTGGCAACCATCGACCAGCTGACTAACGGCCGGGTGGCGGTGAACATCGTCAGTGGCTGGTTCAAGGGTGAGTTCCAGGCGATTGGCGAACACTGGCTGGAACACGACGAGCGTTATCGCCGCTCCGAAGAATTCATCCGCTCGTTGAAGGGCATCTGGAGCGAGGACAACTTTACCTTTCGCGGCGCCTTCTACCGCTTCGACAACTACAGCCTCAAACCCAAACCGCTCGGTCAGCCGGAAATCTTTCAGGGTGGCAGTTCCCGCGCGGCTCGGGACATGGCGGCGCGGGTTTCGGACTGGTATTTCACCAACGGCAACACCCCGGAAGGCATCAAGGCCCAGGTCGATGACATTCGCGCCAAGGCGGCGGCCAACAATCATTCGGTGAAAGTCGGCGTGAACGCGTTTGTCATTGCCCGCGACACCGAAGAAGAAGCGCGAGCCGTGCTGGCGCAAATCATCGATCAGGCGGACCCCGAAGCGGTGAATGCGTTTGGCGATGCGGCGAAGCAGGCGGGCAGGGCGTCACCTGAGGGTGAGGGCAATTGGGCCAAGTCGACGTTCGAGGATCTGGTGCAGTACAACGATGGCTTCAAGACCAACCTGATCGGTACGCCGCAGCAGATTGCCGAGCGGATCGTTGCGCTGAAAGCGGTGGGCGTGGATCTGGTGTTGGCGGGGTTTCTGCACTTTCAGGAAGAGGTGGAGTATTTCGGCAAGCGGGTATTGCCGTTGGTGCGTGAACTGGAAGCTAAAGCGCAGGTGAAGCAGGCTGCCGCGGTAGCCTGAACACCACAAACCCCTGTAGGAGCTGTCGAGTGAAACGAGGCTGCGATCTTTTGATCTTAAAAATCAAAGTCAAAAGATCGCAGCCTCGTTTCACTCGACAGCTCCTACAGGGGATCAGTGCTTACAGGCCCAGGTCGGACAGACCTGGATGGTCGTCAGGCCGACGGCCCAGCGGCCAGTGGAACTTGCGGTCGCTTTCCTTGATCGGCAAGTCGTTGATGCAGGCAAACCGATTGGCCATCAAACCGTTCTCGTCGAACTCCCAGTTTTCGTTGCCGTAGGAACGGAACCAGTTGCCCGAGTCGTCGTGCCATTCGTAGGCATAACGCACGGCGATGCGGTTGCCGGTAAAGGCCCAAAGTTCTTTGATCAGGCGGTAATCCAGTTCCTTGGCCCATTTTCGCGTCAGGAAACCTTTGGCTTCTTCGCGGTTGTAGGCGAACTCGGCGCGGTTACGCCATTTGGTGTCGAGGGTGTAGGCCAGCGATACGCGTTCCGGGTCGCGGGAGTTCCAGCCGTCTTCGGCCAGACGTACTTTTTCGATGGCCGATTCACGGGTGAATGGCGGCAATGGCGGACGAACTTCGGCATTAGACATTAATAGTCTCCCTATCAAAGTAAAGTTCTAGCAAGTTGTCGGGCTTGATTAAAGTGTTACAGGTCCAATAACTTTCGCGCCATGCATTGCGCATTATCGGCGGCACTGTGATCACCCATGACAAGCGCCACGGTAATGGCACCGTCGATCAGGATCAGCAGCTGTTTGGCCAGCGTCTCCGGGTCTGTGGCGCCATGTTCGGTGCAGAGCTCGCGCACGTAGTCGAGCAGCTTCTGTTTGTGGTCTTTGGCGACCAGGCGAACCGGGTCTTGCGGGTCGCCAGTTTCGCCGCTGGTATTGATGAATGCACAGCCACGGAAGCCTTCAGAGGCGAACCAGGCCTTGAGTACGGTAAACAGGTTGAGCAGCCGGTCGGCCGGTGTTTCAGCCTGGTCGACTTCGCTTCTGTACCAATGCATCCAGCGCACATCACGGCGCTGCAGGGCCGCGACGGTGAGCTCCTCCTTGTTGGCGAAGTAGCGGTAAATACTCTTTCTGGAGACGCCGGCGGTTTTCACCAGAAGATCCATCCCGGTGGCAGCGATGCCACTTTTGTAGATCAACTTTTCGGTGACATCCAGAATGATGTCGCGTGTGTCGTTGCTGGTTATTTCGTTCATGTGGCGAACAGTAGAACGATCGTTCTCCTTGGTCAAGCGGATATTTTCGTTGCCTACAAAATTGCTATCGCGAGCAAGCTCGCTCCCACAGGGGAATGCATTTTAATGTGGGAGCGAGCTTGCTCGCGATGGGGCCATTACAGTCAGTAACAAGACCCGAACCGATCCATGGTGTAAGCTCTCGGGTTCTTCGGATTCGACCTTTTTGCGAGCCCTATGCCGTCGCTTTTCAAACGCTCTCTGCTGCCCAAACTGCGCAGTTTTCCGCTGACCGCCGATGCCGTCACCATTCTTTCCGGCGCTGCCGAGTTCCGCCGTTGCCTGCTGGAAAAAATCGCCAGCGCCACCCGGCGCATTTATATCGTCGCGCTCTATCTGCAACAGGATGAAGCCGGCCAGGAAATTCTCGATGCCTTGCACGCGGCCAAACTGGCGCGTCCGGAACTGGACGTGGTGGTGGTCGTTGACTGGCTGCGCGCCCAGCGCGGCTTGATCGGCGCCGGCAAGCAGCCGGGCAATTCGGCCTGGTATCAGGAAACCACCCGCACTCATGCCAGTGAAGTCCCGGTGTATGGCGTTCCCGTGCAGACCCGAGAGCTGTTCGGCGTGCTGCATTTGAAAGGCTTCGTGATCGATGACTATGTGATCTACAGCGGCGCGAGCCTGAACAACGTCTATCTGCACAAGTTCGACAAATACCGCTACGACCGATATCACGTGCTGCAGAACAGCGCTCTGGCCGATTCGATGCAGCACCTGGTCCAGCACGGTCTGATCGCCTCCAAAGCGGTGCATCGTCTCGATTTGCCGAACCTGCCGACCACCCGCAGCCTGCGCAACGACATCGGCGACTTGCGCAGCCGCCTCAAGCACGCGGCGTACGACACCACGACAGGCACCACGGAAAAGGGTGGCTTGTCGGTCAGCCCATTGCTCGGTGTCGGCAAGAACAACCCGTTGAGCCGGGTGATTTGCGAGTTGATCGCCAGCGCTCAGCATCAACTGACCATCTGCACGCCGTACTTCAACCTGCCGCTGCCCGTGACCCGGGAAATCAACCGGGCACTGGCGCGGGGCGTGAAGATCGACATCATCGTCGGCGACAAGACGGCCAACGACTTCTACATCCCGCCGAGCGAACCGTTCAAGGTGATTTCGGCGCTGCCGTACCTTTACGAGATCAGCCTGCGGCGTTTCGCCAAGCGTCATCATCGCAGCGTCGACAGCGGCCAGTTGAACCTGCATCTGTGGCGTGACGGCGACAACACCTACCACCTCAAGGGCATGTGGATCGATCAGCGCTACACCTTGCTGACCGGCAACAACCTCAACCCGCGGGCATTCCGACTCGATCTGGAAAACGCCTTGCTGATTGATGATCCGAAAGGCGAACTGCTGGAGCCGCGACGTATAGAGCTGGCGGAGATTTTCGAGAACACCCGCCGCATCGAGCGTTATCAGGAACTGGAAACGCTGCTGGAATACCCGGCGGGGGTGGCCAAGTTTCTCAAGCGCGTGAGTCGTGTGCGGATCGAGCGGTTGCTCTATCGGATTCTCTGAATCGGGATCGTCCACGCCTTAAGGAAAAGGCGTGGAGTTTCTATTCAAGTGTTTTTGCGTTTTAATGATGGCCACTATTGTGCTATCGCTGTGTCCGCCAAAATACGCCTTCGAGGCACAGGACAGATAGCTCGAATCACGGACGATTATGTCAAAAGATACCGCTCGATCCTCTCCCGAACAGATCCGTTACGCAGAGAAATTATCCAAACAGACAGGCACTCCTCTGTCTGCCGAGGTGCGTGACGATAAAGCCAAATGCCACGCTTTTATCTCGCAATGTAAAGCGGCGCTCGCTGCCCCTTCACCCCAACCCTCGGCACCTGCACTGCCTACCGATCCTCAACGCAAGTATGCCAATAGCATTGCCAAGACCTTGTCTAAGCTGATCACACCCCAACAATTGGCCGAGGCCCTGAAGAGCGCCGCTGCGTGTAACGATTTTATCAGGGCTCACGAGGCTCCGTTCATTGAAGCAAAAGCCCTGCTCAAAACCAGGCAGGATCTTGAACAGGCTATCAGGGACCTTGAAATCATTACCCCGGCTTTGCGCAAGAGCGTGGCTGAGGCGCCTTCTGATCAGGAGAAACTCTCCGTGATCAACGATTACAAGGCGCCGGGTAAAAGCGGTTTCACCCAACTGGACGCGACGAAGCTTGAGTCCATCAACCTCAAACTGGTCGGCTATTGGCTCGAGGGGCTAAAAACCACGGCTTTCGATGCAATGGGTGTACTCGACAATCTGTTGGGAGATAAACCCAGCCTTCCATTCAATGTTGATGAGATTGAACAGCGATTCCTGAGCGAACCCTGTGAAGGGTTGGATTTTGAGCAGTCACAATATCCGCCCGTTCGACACTTGGTGTTCAAACTTGAAAAGACAGTCCGTAACGAGCTGTTTAGCACGGTGTTGAGCGTGCTCCCTCTGCAAGCGGTAGCGCTCCCGGAATCCGATGTTTGTGGTTGGGCGCTGTCCAGAGAGCGTGTACCGTTGTTCAATCGCAACCTGCTGGGCGAGGTCAGCCGCCTGCCAGGTCTATTGTTCGATGAGGTCGAAGCTTTTGACCAGTGGGTTCATCAGCAAATGTCGATCAAGAGTGAGGGCACAGAAGGACTGTCGTCCGGACAAACCCTGAACGGCGCGCTGAAACTGTGGGATGACGCGTTCAAGGTGCTCTCTGGCTCGCAAGGTGTAAAGGACTGGATCAAGCGCTTTCGCCAGACCCAGGCCAATTTTCCCGCGTTGAAAAACTACAAGCCGGTATTTGCCTTGGTAGATGGGGGCGCTGTCAAAGGGGCGTCCCAGCATGTGTGCAATGCCTACGAGCAACTGTTAGCAGACACGCCGCTGATGGATAGCGATGAGTTCGGCCTGTTCAAGCGGATGTCGCAGATCGACAGCACCGGCAATCTTCAGCCCTACGACCCTTTATATGAGCAGCATTCACTGGACCATCTTTTGGCCTACTTCGGTCATATGGATTCGTTCAAGAACGGCAAGCGCGAGGCTTACGCGCTGGATCCGGCGCAACGCGATTCACTGATCGCTCTGGCAAACACCAATGCGGGCCAGTTGCTTGCCGTCAACGGGCCGCCTGGCACCGGAAAGACCAGCCTGTTGCGCGGCGTGATTGCCAGTGCCTGGGTCCAGCCGCTGTTATCGGAACACCGTGAGCCAGCCTGCCCGGTGATTCTCGCGTGTGCGGCGACCACTCAGGCAGTGACCAATGTCATCTCCAGTTTTCAGGAGACGCCGGGGCAACCGCTGTTTGATGCAGGCGGCGAACGGGTCGACAGCGTTTCGGTCACTCTGGACAGTCGTTGGTTACCCCATCTGAACTCATACGGCTGGTTTGCACCGCCCAGCGAAAAAAATGTAAAAAGCGAGTATGGGCATTACCAATGGGTCACACGGAAAACTCATCAAGCCCCTTGGACATTCAGTGGTGGTGTCAAAGCTTTTGAAGGCATTAGTACGCAGAAACTCGAAGCAGGTTATTTGCGCTGCGCGCAGGACCACTTTGGCGAATCGTTGAGTCTCGATGCTGTGGTCGATCGCCTCCATGATCAAGTTCGAACTGGCCATCGCGGTATTGTCGAGTTGCATCGGCGCTTGACTCAGTGGCTGGCTCAACTATCAGGGCTCGAACACGTTGCGCCCTGGACCGCCCGCCAGGAAGTCGCGCGTCAACAACTGCGGGTGCATCAGCAGGGTCGCAACGCAGAGTACGACCAGCGCAGACAACTGCAGCGTGAAATCGAAGGGCTCAATGCCAGGCTTGCCCGGCTTGAGCCGATTATCGACTTCGATCAACTGAGCACTGGCTATGCGCGGTTGCTGGAACAACTACCGGCGGATGATGCACTCAACAGTCATAGTACTTATACCCATACCCGACAAACCCTGGAAATGGCGAACCAGGTCGGCACCAAGATCAAAAAATTGCATATCGGCAGCGTCATGCAATGGATTGAAGACAAAGTGGAAGCCATTTTCTCCCCCGGCACCCATGACCGGCGTCTTGCGGAAGTGGCTGAGGTTTTGAAGGCTTGTGGGGTGACTGTTTTGACTGGAAAGCCTGGCTATGAAGAATATGCCGGCTTGTTGGCAGTCCGCATTCAAGCGCTGCAGAGTCAAATGCAAGAGCAGGCGGCCGAAGGCTTGTCGATGTACATGAGCCGCTACGCCGTCGGCTTGCCGATGGAAGCGCAGCAACGCAGTCGCTGGGCAGAGCGGGTGGAAGCCCACCGTCGCGATTTGCGACAGGTGAGGGCAGAGCACATGGTCCGGCTCCGAGAGCTGGAGCAACAACACGCAGATGTTGATGCGCAGTTGTCCGAACTCGATCAACAATGGAACAACTATCAGGCCGTTTGTGAGCAATTGGCGTTGGTGCGTGATGCGCTGGAGCAGTCGCTGCATCAGTTGGGCCTGGACCCGACGCAACCGTCGGTGCTGATCCACAGCATGGATTGCGTTGGTGCTAGCAGACAGGCCGGTCAGGCCCCCTCGGCAGATTTTTTCAAACACATGGCGATGCTGCTCAAACAGTTACAGGACTGGCTTGACGTAAACGTGCGCACAGCATTGTTCCATGGCGCAGCACGTTACTGGGAAGGGCGCTACATTCTTTCGCGTCACGCCAAGGCGAAAAACCTGAAAAAAGACGAGACGTGGGTGGCCTCCAATGCCATGCAATTGCGCGAACTGGCAATGCTGGCCCCGGTGTTTGTCGTCACCGCTTATTCAGCGCCCAAGCTGATGCGATGCGACGTAAGGGATTTGAGCGCCCAGTCTCAACCTTATCTGTTCGGGATAGCGGATTTGCTGATCGTCGACGAGGCCGGGCAGGGCTCTCCCGAGATCGGCGCCAGTGCGTTCATGTTCGCTCGCAAGGCCATTGTGGTTGGCGACGTTGCTCAACTGGAACCCGTGTGGGCCATGGAGAAGGCCAGCGATGCCAGTCTGGTGCAGCGATTCGAACTCGCGCCACAAAACGTTGCCTTGGATCTGTCCCCCTATCAGGCACTGGAAGCCAGTGGTGCGTTGCTCGCCAGTGGCAGCGTGATGCGCATGGCACAGAAAGTTTCGCAGTGGTTTAACCCAGCCTTTACCGAAGCACCGGGACTCACCCTGACCAACCATTATCGCTGCCTCAAGCCCATCATCTCGATTTGCAACGACATGGTGTACGGGGGGGATCTTACGGTAGTGACGCGTGCACCCAAGACGTTCTGGCGACCAGAATTGAAACGACTCGGTTTCCTCGTGACGGAGGAGGTCAAAGAGACCAAGCACCCCACCGGGTCGCGACGCAACGAAAAGGAAGCAAAGTGTATCGCTCAGTGGATTCATGAGAATGAAGCCAGCCTGGTCCGGCATTATGGCGAACCGTTGGCCAAGGTTGTGGCTATTGTTACGCCGTTCAAAGGACAAGTCCCGATCCTCAAGCGTGCGCTCGCAGAACGCTACGGCGTTCAACACAACATGGATGACAAAACCGCGCTGCACAACGTGATGGTGATCGATACGGTGCACTCGTTGCAGGGTGCAGAAAAGCAAATCGTGATATTTGCGATGGTCGATACCCATGAACCGGGTATCAAGCATTTTTATGATAAAGGCGCGAACCTCATCAATGTCGCTGTTTCGCGGGCCAAGGAAATGTTCATCGTGGCGTTGTCGCAAAACGCCCTCAATTATGGCCGTAGCTTGACGCCCGACACCCTGGGAAAACCCAGCGACCACTTGTGGCACGCCATTGCCACTTCTGGTTCGCGGCTCAATCACCGTCGTTTGGTACTGATGGAGTCACCGAACAAGCGCGACGCCATTCATGCCGCTCTGGGCGATGGCATCGAATGGGAAATGCAGGCTACCGGAGGGCACATCTCACAGTTGGAACAGCCGGAGAAGTGGGATGCCAGTCTGGCGTCCAAACCGGTCTGGGGCCCATTGAGCGAGACGGGCCAGAGGGTTTTCGAACGTGTGGCCAACTTGTGGCCCGACCTGGAGACGGTGTACCTGGCAACCGATGCTGATGCCGAAGGTGAGCTGATTGCCTGGCATTGCCTTCGGGTTTTGCAGGAGCGTCTGGCGTCGGCGAACCTTGTCTCGGCCAGTGGTGGTCCCGAAATCAAACGCGTGCGCTTCAATAACCTTGATCCCGCGATCCTGCGCGACGCCTTTGAACAGACGGCGCAGGGGTTGGACTCCGGGCTGGTTAAAAGTGCGCTGACACGGAGTCTGCTCGACCACCTGTTGCGTACACAGTACCCGGCGAGGATCGGCCGCGGCGGGCCGAACTTGCCGGCCCAAGGCATTGGCCGTGTACAGTTGGGCGTGCTGGATCTCGTCGAACAGGCGACGCAGAAACCGGCCGAATATGCGGTGCAGGTGGAGATTCCCCTTGAGGACGGTCGAGCGTTGAAAACCTTCGCCTGCCCATCTTCGGAAGAGCCAGCCTCGATCTGGCAGACCATGGATCCGGCTGCTGCTGACAAGGCACTGAAGCTCATCGAGCAAAAATTGCAACGACATGTCGGCGATATCACGTTGCAGGTCTCGTTGGCCCCCTTGCAACAGCTGGACACTTACCCCGCGCTCAACACCGCACGGATGTTGGCTTTGGGTTGGCGCGCCAGGCGACTTTGGCCGGAACGTGTCATGGAAGCGCTGCAGGCGCTCTATGAAGGGCAAACAGCAATTTCCGAGGCCAAAGCGGATACAACAGCGCCGGTATTTCTCGAGTTGGAGAGCCGCCAATGACCTCGCACCACACGTCGGCACACCCGATGCTCGAACCGCTCGACTATCGGCTAACCCCCAAAGTAGCGGCGGCGACACTGGACGGTGACTTGCTGCAGGTCTATCAGCTTTTATGGAATGCAGCGGTCGCCAGTGCCATGGATGGGCCGGCGCTGCGCCAGCAATTACTGGAAATCCGCCTGCAGCCCGTCGGTCACACCCCCGACAGTACGCCCGACCTGCTGCTGCAAGCCGTCCAGGAAATCTGTATTGATCCTGGCTGGCGAGAACTGCTGCCCGGCGAAGGTGCACTGGCACAAAACGGTTTTACCTCGTTCCTGTACCCGTTTCCTGCCAATCTGAATTGCATGCTTGAGGCATTGCCGCCAGGGCAGAGAGGGACGGCTGGCACAAGGCTGCATGGCCCCCAGGCCTGCATCGGTTTGCGAAGTCTGTTACCCGAGGTCTCGCAATGGCGGGTGAGTAAAGTGAACCTCACTCCGGGCCTGGGCATGGATCAGCTTTTGGGCCAAATGGCCGAGAACGCCGTCGGACGTCCGTCGACCTTCGCCAGTTCGCTTCAACGGGCGATGAAAAATGATTTGATCGTTGCCAAAGGTGAATGCCTGGAAGTGGGCGAGCTGGGTCGATGGATTCTGGACGATGTCGCGCTTCACCCGCAGGTTGGTGCGTTGAGTGCCGCCTATAGCCAGGATCTGGACGCCGCGCTCAAGAACGTTGAGTCGGACCAGGCACAAGCCGGTCGCGTGCTCAATGAATTCAGCCGGCGTGCTTTAGGACAAGCCACTGAGTTGGCCGACTGGCTCGATGAACTGGTCATTGACGGTGAGAGCCTGACTCAGGCCCTGTCCCGCGCTGAAGCTCGACTGCCTTCGGCCAATAGCTGGGAAGCTGTAAGCCTGCCATCCGGGCTCGCCCCACGGTTGCTGACTCGTCACCATGGGGAAGCGATAGCGCTGCGCGAGGAGATCGATGGCCTGTTCGCTCAGGCTGATCACTCCCAATGGATTCGTTTCAGTGCTCGCCAGCGGGCTGCCTGCCGGACCGCCGCATTGCAGCTGTGTGAGGCACATTCGACGGAGCGGTGGCCGGCGCTGGTCTGTCGGGACATTGCCTGGCGCAGTTGGGTGGACCTGGGGCCCGAAGAGGCACCCTTTGATACCCAGGACCTCCACGCGGCTCACCAACATATTCAAGCATTGCCTGATGACATATGTACAAGTCTGATGTGCAAGGCTGCCATTGCCCAATCGTTTATCTGATGCCGCCGAGATCCTTATGACAAGTCTGATTACCTATCCACGCACGGCGGCCGAACTCAAAGCAGTCATCGCTCAAGGCTATGACGAAGTCATGAAGCTGATGCGCGATAACAAGTTGCGGGTCAACTTGAAACGTTTTCTGCAGGTCCTGTTCAGGACTCGCAAACATGATGATAAAACGCTGGAGATGTTTAATCGAAGACTGCTGGACTGGCAAGATGCGCGCAGGCAGGCCGGCGAGCCTGACGCCACATTGGTCTATCACGAAACGGGTGTGCGTCTACTGATCGGGTTTACCTTTGAACATTTCAAGTTCGAGAAAAAACCTGATCGCACGCTGTATGTCCGCGAGCGCGATAAAGAGTATCCGAATATCAAGCGGAAATGGCTCAAGGAGATTGCCGTGAGCCATGCTCAAGTGTTGCTCGATGCCGGTTTCCCGCAGGTTGTCATCGACAAGATGGCACGCGACGGCCTCGGCCCGATCGTCGGCGGCAAAGCTTATCAGGTGCACCACCGCAAGCCCCTGGATGATGGCGGTGATAACAACACGGATAACTTCATACTCATTCGTAACGACGTGGAACATCGAGCGGTGCATGGTCACTACAACCCCGCAGAGCTAAGCATTGACCGTCTCAAGCCTGGCGAATCGGTGATGGTCGCGTTACCGACACCACCGGCAGATTCTATCGTCTATCCCAACGCAGCCATGAGCTACGATTCGGAACGCGTGGCGAATGTCGATCTGTTGAGTATTTATGATGACCATTGAATCGCTGGTCGATCGCATGACCGATGACTTGCTGCCAAGCGAAGTGCCGGCCATTCCGCAATCCTGTCCCGAGCAGGCCATAGTGCAGGCCGAAACCGCTTTCAAACAGGCATTCGGCTTGGAGTTTCCAGAGGTCTATAAGCGAGTACTGCGGCGGGCGAACGGTGTACTGCATAACGGCTTGATCATTTGGCCAGCCGTGACTGAACCACTGTTTCAAGAAACCCTGCTGGAGGCTAACAGCGATTTGCGCGACACCTTCAGTGCAGACTTTATCTACTTTGGGCAACTGGACGAAGAGTTGTACGTACTGGAGCTGGCCAGCCAGACCTACTGCGCGATCGAGTTCGTCGGTAAACCGGTTTGGAAGCGCTTCCGGGATGCCCTGGAGATGTTCGAGTTCATGCTCGAACGTGCGTGGAGTGCATAAGGCGCTGGGGCTCACGCATCCGGAACACGGAGGGTGACGGGATCCCGGCGCAGTTAAGCGTTGCTGATAATACCTTCGCGAGCAAGCCCGGTATCACAGCGGTTTTGCTCACGAAGTAGCTTGCCCAGGTGCTGAACGTTTTAATTCAACCCCAACTTCCCACGCAACGTCGACAAATCCTCAGCCAGCGTATTCACCGGCCCGACCAGCGCCTTGCGGTCGTTTTCCTTCACCTTGTCATACGTCTCGAAACCACCGTCTTTGGTTTTGTACTTGGCCAGCGTCTTGTTCACTGTCGCGAAGTTCTTGTCGACTTTGGCAATGAAGGCCGCGTCTTGCTTTTCGATCTGCGGACGGAACAAATCGACGATTTTCTTCGCGCCGTCGATGTTGCCCTGGAAGTCATACAGGTCGGTGTGGCTGTAGCGATCTTCTTCACCGGAGATCTTGGTCGCAGCAACTTCTTCAAGCAGCGCCGCAGCGCCGCCCACCACTTTTTCCGGCGGGAAGGTCAGGCCGGCGACGCGGGTTTGCAGGTCTTTCACGTCTTTGTTCAAGCCATCGGCCAGTTCGCCAAGGCCCTTTGTGCTGTTTTCCGAAAACAGCGAGTATTCGATGCGGTGGAAACCGGTGAAGTCGGAGGCGCCCACGCCTTTTTCGTGGTCATCGACACGGGAGTCGATGGACGCGTCCAAGTCACTGAACAACTCGGCAATCGGCTCGATCGACTCGTAGTAGACGCGGGTCGAGGCGTAGAGCTTTTTGGCGGTGGCCAGGTCACCTTTTTTCACGGCGTCGGTGAACTGTTGGGTGTGGCTGGCCAGCTCATCGAGCTGTTCAGTCACGTAAATCTTGTAGTCCGAGATCGGCCCCACCAACTCCAGCGGTGCCGTCGCCGCGAAAGCCGAAAGCGGGGTGTTGAGCAAACCAAGGGTCAGCAGTAACGCGAGTGGCGACTTTTTCATGGGGCGGTTCCGTGGTGGGGGTTGGTTATGCGGTTGCTTTTGGCTGAAGAGTTGGTTGCGTGGCGTCAAGCAGCGAACGACCGATGAAGTCCTTGTCATCCGTCACGCCGGGCAGGGTGAAGAAGTAGCCGCCGCCAACCGGTTTGAGGTATTCCTCGAGCGGCTCACCGTTGAGTCGGGTTTGCACGGTGATGAAGCCTTTTTGCAGATCCGCCTGATAGCAGATGAACAGCAGGCCCATGTCCAGCTGACCGTTCTTGTTCACGCCGTTGGAGTAGTTGAACGGCCGGCGCAGGATCAGGTTGGCCTGGGTCGCGGCGGTGCGAGGGTTGGCCAGGCGGATATGCGCATCGAGCTTGGTCAGCTTGCCTTCCGGGTCCTTGGCATAGTCCGGGACCTGGGTTTCATGCTCGCCGCCCATGGGTGCGCCGGTGCTCTTGACCCGGCCGAGAATGCTTTCCTGTTCCTGCAGCGGCGTGCGGTCCCAACGCTCGACGAAGTTGCGGATGATCCGCACGGCCTGATAGCTGCCATTGGCCGCCCAGGCCGGTTCGTCGCAGCCGGGCTGGACCCAAACGATGCTGTTCATGGCCTTGGTATCGTTGGAATTCGGGTTGGCCGAGCCGTCGCGAAAACCGAGAAAGTTGCGTGCACTTTGCGCGGGCACGCCGGGTTTCGCCGGGGCTTGCGCCGGCACGCTGCCTTCCTGTTTCCAGCGCACCAGGAGCAAGTCCGGCAGGTTTTTCACGATGTCGCGCAGGGCGTGGATGTTGGTGTCGGTGGTGTTGGAGCAGAACTGCAAACTGAGATCGCCGTGGCAGCAATCGGCTTCCAGCGCATCATTGGGAAAACCGACCATGCGGATCAGACGCTTGGGTTTGGCGGCGGCCAGGCCGAAGCGTTCATCGAACAGCGACTCGCCCACCGACACGGTGATGGTCAGGTTGTCCGGCGTGACGACCGGGCCAAGAATCCCCGAATCCATCGGCGGCAGTTTCGGATCGACCTGCGTGACCGGGCCGCCCTTCATCAGGAAGGCGATGCGCTCGTTGAGGGTGCGGAACAAACGCTCCAGGTCTTCGCGGTCGCTGGCCAATACATCAAACGACACCAACATGCCGCAGGCCGGGCGTGGGGTGACGATGCCGGTCTGGTGTTTGCCGTGGAACGCGTGGCGGTCTTCGGTCTTGTCGCTGCTCGGCGCTTCGGTCACTTGCGCCGGGCTGGCGGCCATGGCCGGGCAACTGAGTGCGGTGCCGGCCAATGCCACGCCAGCGGCGCCCATGCCCATCAATACCCTGCGACGCTGGAGGTTGAATTGCTCTGAATCGTTCATCGGTTTGTTCTTCTTACAGGCCGGAAAGGCCAAGGGCGGGATCGATTCCATCGAGTGCGTCGGCCAGAACCTTGGCCTTGTCGGCGATCTGTTTGCGCTGCTCGACACTGACGCTGTCGTAGCTCGCATAGCCGTCATTGACCTTGAAGCCATTGAGCTCGGCGTCGAGGGCAGTGACGGCGCTGTCGATCTTCGGCAGCAGCTCGGCGGCGGATTTGCTCAGTAAAGGACGCAACAGGTCGACGACTTTGCGGGTGGCGTCGAGGTTGGCGGCAAAACCGTTCAGGTCGGTGTGGCTGTAGTGTTCTTCTTCGCCGCTGCTGGCGCGTACGTCGGCCATGCTGTTGAGATTGCGCACTGCAATGCTCACCAGTTGCTCTGGCGGCAGTGATTGGGCCAGCAGTTGTTGTTTGAGCATGGTGACGTCGGCGATCAGACGCTGGGCGACAGGCATCAGGCCGTCGAGCGAGCGTTGCTGGAACAGTGCGTATTCGATCCGGTGGAAACCGGTGAAGCCCGGATCCTGCTCGCGTTTCTCGAAGTAATCGGCGCGGGCGTTGATCGTGTTGTCCAGCTCGGCCAGACGCTGGGCGGCCGGGGCGATCCGTTGATACGCGGCACGGGCCGGCACATACAAGGCTTGCGCTTGGCTGAGGTCGCCAGCTTCGATAGCGTGTTCAAGGGCGGTGACGGCTTTGATCAGCGCGCTGCTTTGAGTGCTCAGGTAAACGCGGAACTCCGACAATGGGCCAACAAAGGCCACCATCGACGGTTTGGCTTTGGCCGCAGCGTCTGAAGCGGCCGTCGGGCTGACGTGCAAGGTGCCGCGTGGATTGCTCAGCAGGCCGCACGTGATCGCATAGTCACCGGGCAACAGGTTGGCATTGATCACCTGGCTCAGGCCGGGGGTGATGTTTTCCCGTTCTTCGACCACCAGCACACCGTCGAGGATTTCCCATTCAACGGCCCGGTCCGAGCGATTGACGATGCGGAAACTGGCGCGACCGGCCGGGACGCTCAGTGCATTCGGCTCACAGCTGCGCGAATGGATGGTCACCAGCACTTCGTCATGGTTGGTCTGACGCTTGGCGGCGGCCACTTTCGAGGCGTAGTAGAACAGGCCTCCGGCGGCGATCATCACGATCACCGAACCGGCCACCGCCCAACGCAAGGCGCGGGGAGGGGAGGCCTGAGGAGAGGCTTGATTTGGCATGGGTGCCCTTACTGGCTGGAAACTGAAGAAGATTGCTTGGCGGGTGCGGGAGCCGGGAGAACGAACATCACCAGCGCCACCACCAGATAAATCAGATACGCCCCGAGGGTGCTGACCGTAGGCGCGTCCTGGTAACCGAACATCCCGGCCAGCACCGAGCCCAGCGGGTCATCCATCGGCAGCGTTGCGCTGAAGTCGAAGAGCACGGTTTGCAGGTGATTCCACACGCCGGCTTCATGCAGCGCTTGCACCGAGTTGGCGAGGATTCCGGCGGCGACCACCAGAATGAACAACCCGGTCCAGCGGAAGAACGCCCCCAGGTTCAGGCGCATGCTGCCGGTGTAGATCAGGAAACCGACGATGATCGCCAGAATCAGGCCGAGCAGGGCGCCAATCGGTGCCGCCGGGCCTTCGCTCTGCTGGAACACGGCGAGCAGGAAGAACACCGTTTCCAGACCTTCCCGGGCGACGGCGAAAAACACCATGGCGATCAGCGCCGTGACCTGGTGTCTGGAACCGGTCAGCGCCTGATCGAGTGAAGCGTGCAGTGAATGTTTGATTGAGCGCGCGACTTTGCGCATCCAGAACACCATGGAACTGAGAATGCCCACGGCGACCAGGCCGACCACGCCTTCAAACAGTTCCTGTTGTTTTTGCGGGAACTCGGCACTGACCAGTTCCAGGCCACCGCCCACCAGCAGGGCCAGGGCCGCGGCGAGGAAAACGCCAATCCACACCGCCGGCATCCACTGGCCGCGCCCGGTCTGCTTGAGGTAGCTGGCGATGATGCCAACGATCAGCGCGGCTTCTATGCCTTCGCGCAGCATGATCAGAAAAGGAACGAGCATTCAGCACCGTGGTGTCATTCGATAGGGTGCTAATTTGTAACATAATGACACTCATTCCCAAATGGCAGTCATTGGCATTTAGCTGAACCTAACCTGAACAACCCTGAAGATCATGGCTGCGCTAATATGCCGACCACTCAAACAAGAACAAGGCTTGCCTCGGTCAATGTCGGAAAAAGACACCATCTCCATTCAACTGGTGCGTGAAGCGCTGCTGCAAAGTTGCGCCCCCGGAGCGACCACCGATGAGGTGTTGAACAAGGTCGGCATCGATCCGGCGCTGCTGGAAACCACCACTGCCCGCGTGCCGGCCACCGCTTACGCAAGGCTGTGGCGCTTGTTGGCCCGGCGTCGGGACGATGAATTCTTTGGCATGGACCCGCGCAAGCTCAAATCCGGCAGCCTGGAGTTTCTCTGTCGCTGCTCCATGGTCCAGCCGAGCTTGGCCGCGGGCCTGACCTCGGGTTTGAGCTTTCTGTCGTTGATGCTCGAACACCTGCCCGCGCAGTTGGTTCGTCAGCAAAGTCTGGCGGAAATCGTCCTGCTCGAAGACGACCAGGACCCGCGCCGCGCCTTCACCTATTTCACTTACTGGATGATCGTGCACGGCGTCGCCTGCTGGCTGGCGGGGCGGCGGATTCCGATCCTGGCCATCGAGTTGCGCTGCCCGGCACCGGACTTCTGCGATGACTACCAGGTGATGTTCTCCGAGAACCTGCGTTTCGACCGGCCGCGCACGCGGATGATTTTCTCGGCCGAGTGCCTGGACTTGCCGATCAAGCGCAGCCCGGAGGAACTCAAGCGTTTCCTCGCCCATGCGCCGGCCAATATTCTGGTCAAGTACCGCGACCCGGAGAGCCTGGCCAGCCGGATCAAGCACGATTTGCGGCAACTGCCCGCCGAGCACTGGCCGGAAACCGAACCCCTGGCACAACAGCTGTGCATGTCGGCTTCCACCCTGCGTCGACGTTTGGCCGAAGAGGGGCAGACTTACCAGGGGCTCAAGGACAGCGTGCGCAAGGAATTGGCGATTGTTTGGCTGGCGGAGCCTGCCATTAGCTTCGCCGAGATTGCCACGCGCTTGGGCTTTGCCGACGCCAGCTCGTTCTACAAGGCGTTTCGCAAGTGGTCGGGGTCAAATCCCGGGCATTACCGCAGTTTGATCCTCAACGAGGCGAGCTGATCCGGATTTTGTGTTGATTGGTCGGGCGCCTTCGCGAGCAAGCCCGCTCCCACAGTAGTTCTGTGGTGTGAACACTATCTATGTCACACCAACAATCCCCTGTGGGAGCGGGCTTGCTCGCGAAGAGGCCATCCCTGACGACGCATCTCTCAATTCTTGGCCAAACCAGTCACGCAACTTGATAGCTTTGACCATTGTCCCGCGCCCCGCGCAGAGCGAGTATTTCCCAGTTACTCAAGGTTCCCCCAGCCTAATAAAAATACAAAGGGATTCTGGCAATGCGCGATTATTTGTCTGCTACATCACAGTTCAATTATCAGCACACCGTCGACGCCGCACTCGCGGGCGATTTGACTGCCCTTAACGCCTGTGTCGAGTGTTGCGACCGGCATGCCTTGCCGGGGCGCATCGCGCTGTTCTGGGAAGGCCGCGATGGCGCCAGCGCGACCTACACCTTCAGCGACTTGCAGGACAAAGCCGCGCGTTTAGCCAATTTCCTCCTGGCCCAAGGCGTGAAAAAAGGCGACAAGGTTGCCGGTCTCCTGCCACGTAACATCGAACTTTTGATCACCGTCTTCGCCACCTGGCGCATCGGCGCGGTCTACCAGCCGCTGTTCACGGCATTCGGCCCGAAAGCCATCGAACACCGCCTCAGCTCCTCGGGTGCCAAAGTGGTGGTCACCGACGCGGGCAATCGTTCCAAACTCACTGAAGTCGCCGACTGCCCGACCATCGTCACCGTCGCCGGTCCCAAAGGCCAGGGCATCGTCCGCGGCGATTACAGCTTCTGGGCCGAACTGGCCAATTATTCTGCTGAGTGCGAACCGGCCCTGCTGACCGGCGAAGACCCGTTCCTGCTGATGTTCACCTCGGGCACCACCGGTCCGTCGAAAGCGCTGTCCGTTCCGCTCAAGGCCATCGTCGCCTTCCAGAGCTACACCCGTGACGCCGTGGACTTGCGCCCCGAAGACGCCTTCTGGAACGTCGCCGATCCGGGTTGGGCCTATGGCATCTATTTCGGTGTCACAGGTCCCATGGCCATGGGGCATCCGATCACCTTTTACGATGGCCCGTTCACCCTCGAAAGCACCTGCCGGGTGATCAACAAATACGGGATCACCAACCTCACCGGTTCGCCGACGGCCTATCGTCTGTTGATCGCGGGTGGCGACGAGTTCGCCCGCTCGATCAAGGGCAAACTGCGCATCGTCAGCAGCGCCGGCGAGCCGCTGAACCCGGAAGTGATTCGCTGGTTCGCCGACAACCTCGGCGTGGTCATTCACGATCATTACGGCCAGACCGAACTGGGCATGGTCCTGTGCAATCACCATGGCCTCGAGCATCCGATCCACATGGGCGCCGCCGGTTTCGCCTCGCCAGGCCATCGCATCGTGGTGCTGGATGACGAGTACAAAGAACTCGGCGTCGGTCAGCCGGGCATTCTGGCCATCGATCGTACCCAGTCGCCGATGTGCTGGTTCGCCGGTTACGAAGGCGCACCGACCAAGGCCTTCGTCGGCAACTATTACCTGAGCGGCGACACTGTCGAGTGGAACCCGGACGGCAGCATCAGCTTCGTCGGTCGCAGCGACGACGTGATCACCACCTCCGGTTATCGCGTCGGTCCGTTCGACGTGGAAAGTGCGTTGATCGAACACCCGGCAGTGATCGAAGCCGCCGTCGTCGGCAAGCCGGATCCGGAGCGTACCGAGCTGGTGAAAGCCTTCGTGGTGATTTGCTCGCAATACCGCGCAACACCGGAACTGGCCGAAGAACTGCGCCAACACGTGCGCAAACGACTGGCCGCGCACTCGTACCCCCGTGAAATCGAATTTGTCAGCGAGTTGCCGAAAACCCCAAGCGGCAAATTGCAGCGCTTTATCTTGCGCAACCAGGAAATCGCCAAGGCTCAAGAGGCCGCCGCGAAGAACGTTTCAGCTTGAATCCAAGGAAACAATGATGCAGATCGAAAACAAGGTTTTTCTCGTCACCGGCGGTGCGTCCGGCCTCGGTGCGGCCACGGCTGAAATGCTGGTCGCGGCGGGCGCCAAAGTCATGCTGGTGGACATGAACGCCGAAGCCGTTACGGCCCAGGCTGAACGTCTCGGCGCGCAAAGCGTGGTGGCGGATATCAGCAACGAAGCCGCGGCCGAAGCCGCCGTGCAGGCGACGGTCAAAGCCTTCGGTGGCCTGAATGGTCTGGTCAACTGCGCCGGTATCGTGCACGGTGAGAAGATCCTCGGCAAGAACGGCCCGCACGTGTTGGCCAATTTCAGCCAGGTGATCAACGTCAACCTGATCGGCAGCTTCAACATGCTGCGCCTGGCCGCTGCGGCGATTGCCGAAACCGAAGCGGATGCTGACGGCGAGCGTGGCGTGATCATCAACACCGCCTCGGCTGCAGCCTATGACGGCCAGATCGGCCAGGCCGCGTATGCCGCCTCCAAAGGCGCGATCGTCAGCCTGACCTTGCCCGCCGCCCGTGAACTGGCGCGCTTCGGCATCCGCGTGATGACCATCGCCCCGGGCATTTTCGAAACCCCGATGATGGCCGGCATGACCCCGGAAGTCCGCGCGTCCCTGGCGGCTGGCGTACCGTTTCCGCCACGTTTGGGCAAACCTAGCGAGTATGCCGAGCTGGTCAGGCATATCATTGAAAACAGCATGCTCAATGGCGAGGTGATCCGTCTCGACGGTGCCTTGCGCATGGCCGCCAAATAAGGAGGATTTGTCATGACTATTTCCAACGATCCCATTGTTATCGTCAGCGCCGTCCGCACCCCGATGGGCGGTTTCCAGGGCGAACTGAAAAGCCTGACCGCACCGCAACTCGGTGCTGCGGCGATTCGCGCTGCTGTCGAGCGCGCCGGTGTGGCGCCAGACTCGGTTGAAGAAGTGCTGTTCGGTTGCGTCCTGTCCGCCGGCCTCGGCCAGGCGCCGGCGCGCCAAGCCGCATTGGGCGCCGGGCTGGATAAATCGACCCGCTGCACCACCCTGAACAAAATGTGCGGTTCGGGCATGGAAGCGGCCATTCTGGCCCACGACATGCTGGTGGCCGGCAGCGCCGACGTGGTTGTCGCCGGCGGCATGGAAAGCATGTCCAACGCGCCGTATCTGCTGGACCGCGCCCGCAGCGGTTACCGCATGGGCCATGGTCGTGTGCTTGATCACATGTTCCTTGACGGTCTGGAAGACGCTTACGACAAAGGTCGCCTGATGGGCACCTACGCCGAGGATTGCGCTGAAACCAACGGTTTCACCCGTGAAGCTCAGGACGCGTTTGCCATTGCCTCGACCACCCGCGCACAGCAGGCGATCAAGGACGGCAGCTTCAAAGACGAGATCGTGCCGCTCACCGTGACCGTCGGCAAAGAGCAAGTGCTGATCAGCAACGACGAACAGCCACCGAAAGCCAAACTGGACAAGATCGCTTCCTTGAAACCGGCGTTCCGCGACGGCGGCACGGTGACGGCGGCGAACTCCAGCTCCATTTCCGATGGTGCCGCGGCACTGGTGTTGATGCGCCGTTCCGAAGCTGAAAAGCGTGGCCTGAAACCGCTGGCCGTGATTCACGGCCACGCCGCGTTTGCCGACACTCCGGGCCTGTTCCCGGTGGCACCGGTGGGCGCGATCGAGAAGCTGATGAAGAAAACCGGCTGGTCCCTGGACGAAGTCGATCTGGTCGAAGTCAACGAAGCCTTCGCGGTGGTCAGTCTGGTCACCATGACCAAACTGGAAATCCCCCACGAGAAGATCAACGTTCACGGCGGCGCTTGCGCCCTCGGTCACCCGATCGGTGCGTCCGGCGCGCGGATCCTCGTGACCTTGCTCTCGGCCCTGCGCCAGAAAGGCCTGAAACGCGGCGTTGCAGCGATCTGCATCGGCGGCGGCGAAGCTACGGCCATGGCCGTTGAATGCCTGTACTGAGGCTGACACCAATCCCTGTGGGAGCGGGCTTGCTCGCGAAGGCGGTGTGTCATTCAACATTGATGTCGACTGACACGGCCTCTTCGCGAGCAAGCCCGCTCCCACAGGTCTTGTGTTTCAACTTGAATTTTAAGGATTTGGCATGATTCCCAATGACGAACAACTTCAGATCAGCGAAGCGGCCCGGCAGTTTGCCCAGGAACGGCTGAAACCGTTCGCCGCCGAGTGGGACCGTGAGCATCGCTTCCCCAAGGAGGCCATCGGCGAGATGGCGGAACTGGGCTTCTTCGGCATGTTGGTGCCGGAAGAGTGGGGCGGTTGCGACACCGGTTACCTGGCCTACGCCATGGCCCTGGAAGAAATCGCGGCCGGCGACGGCGCCTGCTCGACCATCATGAGCGTGCACAACTCGGTGGGTTGCGTACCGATCCTCAAGTACGGCAACGACGACCAGAAAGAACGCTTCCTCAAACCGTTGGCCAGCGGCTCGATGCTCGGGGCTTTTGCCTTGACCGAACCGCAGGCCGGCTCCGACGCCAGCGGCTTGAAAACCCGTGCCCGTCTGGAAGGCGATCATTACGTGTTGAACGGCTGCAAGCAGTTCATCACGTCCGGGCAGAACGCCGGGGTGGTGATCGTGTTCGCCGTGACTGATCCGAGTGCCGGCAAGCGTGGCATCACGGCGCTGATCGTGCCCACCGATTCGCCGGGCTACAAAGTCGCGCGGGTCGAAGACAAGCTCGGCCAGCACGCGTCCGACACCTGCCAGATTCTGTTCGAAGACGTGAAGGTGCCGGTGGCCAACCGGTTGGGCGAGGAGGGCGAAGGTTATCGAATCGCCCTGGCCAACCTCGAAGGCGGCCGTGTCGGCATCGCCTCGCAATCGGTGGGCATGGCCCGCGCTGCCTTCGAAGCAGCCCGCGACTATGCCCGCGAGCGTGAAAGCTTCGGCAAACCGATCATCGAACATCAAGCGGTCGCGTTCCGCCTGGCGGACATGGCGACCCAAATCGCCGTCGCCCGGCAGATGGTGCATTACGCGGCGGCATTAAGAGACAGTGGCAAACCAGCTTTGGTAGAAGCGTCCATGGCCAAGCTGTTTGCCTCGGAAATGGCCGAGAAAGTCTGTTCCTCGGCGTTGCAAACCCTCGGCGGTTACGGTTACTTGAACGATTTCCCGCTGGAGCGTATCTACCGCGACGTGCGGGTTTGCCAGATCTACGAAGGCACTAGCGATATTCAGCGCATGGTTATTTCGCGCAATCTTTGAGAAGGTAGCTACTTGTGAACTACGAAACGATTTTGTTGGAAACCCATGGTCGCGTTGGCCTGATCACCCTCAACCGTCCGCAAGCGCTGAATGCGTTGAACGCGCAAATTGTCAGCGAGCTGAACCAAGCCCTCGATGGCCTGGAAGCCGATTCGAACATCGGCTGCATCGTGCTGACCGGCTCGAAAAAAGCCTTCGCGGCCGGCGCCGACATCAAGGAAATGGCCGAGCTGACCTACCCGCAGATCTACCTTGACGACCTGTTCAGCGACAGCGATCGCGTGGCTAACCGCCGCAAGCCGATCATTGCCGCCGTCAATGGTTTCGCCTTGGGCGGTGGTTGTGAACTGGCGCTGATGTGCGACTTCATCCTGGCCGGCGACAACGCCAAGTTCGGTCAGCCGGAAATCAACCTCGGCGTACTGCCGGGCATGGGCGGCACCCAGCGCCTGACCCGCGCGGTGGGCAAAGCCAAGGCCATGGAAATGTGCCTCAGCGGTCGCTTGATCGATGCGGTGGAAGCGGAGCGTTGTGGGATTGTGGCGCGGATTGTTCCGGCAGATGAGTTGCTGGAAGAAGCGTTGAAAGTCGCGGCGCTGATTGCCAAGAAGTCATTGCCGATTGCAATGATGATCAAGGAAAGCGTCAACCGCGCGTTTGAAGTGAGCCTGTCGGAAGGTGTGCGCTTTGAGCGTCGGGTGTTCCATGCGGCGTTTGCGACGCAGGATCAGAAGGAAGGGATGGCGGCGTTTATTGCCAAGCGTGAGGCGGAGTTCCAGGGTAAGTGATGGTAGTGGGGTAGATTCAAAATCCACCCCTCACCCCAGCCCTCTCCCCATAGGGGAGAGGGGGAAAGGGAGCCCATCTCCATGCTTTTCAAATCCTGAGTTCGACTCGGTATTTGAGGTCGCAGAATTTCTACAAAACAACTCGGTCAGTCCCCTCGCCCCTCTGGGGCGGTCCGACGTTTCGGGAGGGTTAGGGTGAGGGGTGGATTCAAAGACCACCCCCAATTCCAGCCATCACACTAAGTAATGTTTCAGCTCCCGAGCAATCACCATCCGCTGTATCTCGCTCGACCCTTCATAAATCTGCGTAATCCGCGCATCCCGGTAGTAACGCTCCACCGGGTAATCCTCCAGATACCCATACCCGCCATGAATCTGCATCGCCGACGAACACACCTTCTCGGCCATCTCGGATGCAAACAACTTCGCCTGTGAAGCCTCCGACAGACACGGCTTGCCGGCACTGCGCAACCGCGCGGCATGCAAGATCAGCAGTCGTGCCGCGTTCAATCGGGTGTGCATGTCGGCCAGCATGTTGGCGATGCTCTGGTGCTCGATGATCGGCTTGTTGAACTGCACCCGATCCCGCGAGTAGGCCAGCGCCGCTTCAAATGCCGCGCGGGCAATGCCCAGCGCCTGCGCCGCGATGCCGATGCGGCCGCCTTCGAGGTTGGAGAGGGCAATCGCCAGTCCTTTGCCGCGCTCACCCAACAGGTTGGCTTCGGGGATGGTGCAGTTGCTCAGGGTCACCGCGCAGGTATCGGACGCGCGAATACCCATCTTGTGTTCAGTGCGATCAACAATGAAACCCGCGGTATCGGTTGGCACCAGGAACGCCGAGATGCCGCGCTTGCCCAGGTCCGGATCGGTCACCGCGAACACGATGGCCAGTTTCGCCCGTTTGCCATTGCTGACGAATTGCTTGGCGCCGTTGATCACCCACTGGCCGTCGCGCAGTTCAGCGCGGGTGCGCAGGTTGTGGGCTTCGGACCCGGCCTGGGGTTCGGTCAGGCAGAAGCAGCCGATGGCCTGACCGCTGGCAAGATCCGGCAGCCAGGTCTGTTTCTGTTCTTCAGTGCCATAGTTGAGGACCGGACCGCAGCCCACGGAGTTGTGAATGCTCATGAGTGCGCCAGTGGCGCCGTCACCGGCCGAAATCTCTTCCACGGCCAAGGCGTAGGCGACGTAGTCGACATAGGTGCCGCCCCATTCCTCGGGCACCACCATGCCCAGCAGACCCAGTTCGCCCATCTTCGCCACCAGACCGTCATCGATCCAGCCGGCCTTTTCCCAGGCCTGGGCGTGGGGTGCGATTTCGCCGCGGGCAAAGTCCCGGGCCATGTCGCGGATCATGACTTGCTCTTCGCTCAATTCGATATCGTGCATGGCTCAGCTCCCGCTTTGGTCAAAACCCGTGAAGAAACTCGCGACGTGCTCGGCATCCAGCGCCTGCAAGGTCGGCGGGTTCCAGCGCGGTTTCTTGTCTTTGTCGATCAGCAAGGCGCGCACGCCTTCGATCAGGTCGCCGCGCTCGAACCACTGACGGTCCAGGTGCAGCTCAAGGGCGAAGCAGTCTTCCAGACTCAGGTGCCGACCACGCCGGAGCATTTCCAGGGTCACACCCATGGCCAGCGGTGAACGGCTTTCCAGCAGGTCGGCGGTGGTCGTGGCCCACTCGTGGCTGTCGGCGACCGTTACTTCACGCAGTTGCTCAACAATACTCGGCACATCGGGCAGGGCGAAGAAGTGATCGATGGCCGGGCGCAACGCCGCCAAAGGTGGTTCCGGCAGTTGTTGCACGGCCAGTTTCGCCAGCAGACCTTGAAGGTCCTTCAACGGCGTTTCGTGCCATTCGAGTTGATCGAGTTGCTCGTCCAGGGTGCCCAGCCTGTCGCTTTCCAGGTACCAGTCGGCCAGGCCACAATAGAGCGCATCGGCCGCACGGATCTGCACGCCACTAACGCCGAGGTAGATCCCCAGTTCACCGGGAACGCGCGGCAGGAAATGACTGCCACCGACATCCGGGAAATAACCGATCGCCACTTCCGGCATCGCCAGACGGCTTTTCTCGGTGACCACCCGCAGGTCGGCGCCTTGCACCAGGCCCATGCCGCCGCCCAGGACAAAACCGTCCATCAAGGCGAGCACCGGTTTGCGGTAATGGTGAATCGCGAGGTCGAGGGCGTATTCCTCGACGAAGAAATCTTCGTGCAGCGTGTCGCCGTTTTTGAAGCTGTCATACAGCGAACGGATGTCGCCGCCGGCACAGAACGCCTTCTCGCCAGCACCGCGCAATACCACCGCGTGCACGTGTGGATCCAGTGCCCAGGCGTCGAGCTGACGCTGCAGGTTGCGGACCATGTCCAGAGTAATGGCGTTAAGGCCGGCGGGGCGATTGAGGGTCAGGTGACCGATGTGATTGCGAACCTCGGCCAGCACTTCGTTTTGCGTGGCATCCATGGACGAAGTCCACTTCGATGAAACCTGAGCAGTCATCACTAACTCCCTGCTTTTATTGTTCTTTATAGAGAAGCTCGCATGCGAGCGATGCTGGATCGTACCAGTGCAAATTTGTGATGTACAACCGGCATATGTGCAGGTCTTGCCTGCATTTTTGTAATGCCGATGAAGGATTTCTCTCTGAATACAGCCGTGGGCCGCGCTTACGACAGATTCGGCTGTGAAAACAGCCTTATCAGCGCAATCCGGGTGTCTACACCGGCCCGTACGACACCTGCACCCGCTCATCTGTTGGCATTCTGGCCTCGGGTTTGAAGCCGTCTGTGCCGAGGGTTTCAGGCCGGGTGCCGCTGAGTGCGGCCCACCGTGCAAAACAATAAGAACGCTGTTGCGGTGTTAGCCGCATCGACTCTCTGTTCCTGCCCATAAAGGTGGCCTGGTTAGCCTGGCCGCGATAACTCCAAACAAATCGGGATTCAAGAAGATGAAGACTAGATGGCTGAGCTTGTCGGTACTCGCATTGCTGTGCTGCACCACCGGCGCCAGTGCCAAGGAATGGAAAGAGCTGCGATTCGGCGTCAACCCGAGCTATCCGCCTTTTGAGTCCACCACCGCCGATGGCGGCGTGCAGGGCTTTGGCGTGGATTTGGGCAACGCGATCTGCGCCGAATTGAAGGTGAAGTGCGTGTGGGTCAGCAATGACTTCGACGGGCTGATTCCGGCGCTCAAGGCGGGCAAGTTCGATGCCATCGAATCGTCGATGACGGTGACCGATGCGCGTAAAAAGCAGATCGACTTCACCGATCGCCTGTATGCCGGGCCGACCGCGATCGTCACCCGCAAGGATTCCGGGCTGTTGCCCACCGCCGAGTCGCTGCAGGGCAAGACCATCGGTTACATGCAGGGTACGATTCAGGAAACCTACGCCAAGGCCAAACTGGCACCCGGCGGCGTGAAGCTGCGGGCCTATCAGAATCAGGATCAGGTCTACGCCGACCTGGTATTTGGCCGCCTCGACGCCTCCATCCAGGACAAGATGCAGGCGCAAATGAGCTTTTTGACTTCCCCCCAAGGCGCTGACTTCAAGAACAGTGAAGGCATCAGCGACCCGTTAGTGCCATCCGACATCGCCATCGGCGTGCGCAAGGACAACGAAGAACTCAAAGGCATGCTCAATGCCGCCATCAAAGCCCTGCATGACAAGGGTATCTACGCGCAGATCCAGCAGAAACACTTCGGCGATCTGGACCTCTACAACTACTGATCCTCGCGCCCCGAAGGCTGCGTCCTGGTAACAGGCGCAGCGCTTGCGCGCGGGCGCCTCAAGACAGGTGACTGACGTGAACTCCTTCCTGAATCTGATCGGGGTCGATCTCTCGGCCCTGCAAGGCTATGGCCCTTTGTTGCTGCACGGCACCTGGGTCACGCTGAAATTGTCAGCGCTCTCGCTGCTGGTGAGCATGGCGCTGGGCCTGCTCGGCGCGGCGGCGAAACTGTCGCCGCTGAAGCTGTTGAACCTGCCGGCGACCTTCTACACGACGCTGATTCGCGGTGTGCCGGACCTGGTGCTGATGCTGCTGATTTTCTACAGCTTGCAAGGCTGGCTGAGTAGCCTGACCGAGGCCATGGACTGGCCCTACATGGAAATCGACCCGTTCGTGGCTGGCGTCATCACCCTCGGGTTTATCTATGGCGCGTATTTCACCGAGACCTTTCGCGGGGCGATTCTGAGTGTGCCGCGCGGTCAGCAGGAAGCCGCCGCGTGCTTTGGTCTGAATCGCTGGCAGCGATTTCGCTTCGTGGTGTTCCCGCAAATGATGCGTTTCGCCTTGCCGAGCCTCGGCAATAACTGGCTGGTGCTGCTCAAGGCCACGGCGCTGGTGTCGATCATCGGTTTGTCGGACTTGGTAAAAGTCGCGCAGGAAGCCGGTAAAAGCACCTTCAATATGCTCGATTTCCTGCTGCTGGCAGCGGCGTTGTACTTGCTGATCACCAGCGCTTCCAACTACGTTTTGCGCGTGCTGGAACGGCGCTATAACCAGGGTGTGCGGGGGATGGCACGATGATCGAGTTGATTGCCGAATACTGGAAACCCTTTCTGTTCAGCGACGGCTACAGCCTCACCGGGTTGGCGATGACGTTGTGGCTGCTGGTGGCGAGCATTGTGATGGGGTTCTTCCTGTCGTTGCCGTTGGCGATCATGCGCACCTCGCGCTGGGGCCTGCTGCGCTGGCCGGTTCAGCTGTTCACTTATGTGTTTCGCGGTACGCCGCTGTATATCCAGTTGCTGATTTGCTACAGCGGGATCTACGGCATCGCCGTGGTGCGCTCGCAACCATTGCTTGAAGCATTTTTCCGCGATGCGATGAATTGCACCTTGCTCGCGTTCACGCTGAACACCTGCGCCTACACCGTGGAAATCTTCGCCGGGGCGATTCGCAGCATTCCCTACGGGGAAATCGAGGCCGCCCATGCGTATGGCTTGAGTGGCTGGCGCCTGTACCTGCGGCTGATTCTTCCTTCGGCGTTGCGCCGGGCACTGCCGTATTACAGCAACGAAGTGATCCTGATGTTGCACGCGACTTCAGTGGCGTTCACCGCCACCATTCCGGACATCCTCAAAATCGCCCGGGACGCCAATGCCGCGACCTTCATGACCTTTCAGGCCTTCGGCATTGCCGGCCTGCTGTACCTCGCGCTGTCGTTCGGCCTGGTCGCAGCCTTTCGGTTGGCTGAGAAGCGCTGGCTGAGTTTTCTCGGCCCGACTCACTGAATCCCATTTTCTATCCAGAGCGGTGCCGCCAGGCGCGCCACTCCAGGAGTGCTGACATGTACAAACTCACGGTTGAAAATCTGTATAAACGTTTTGGTGACAACGAAGTGCTCAAGGGCGTCTCGTTGAATGCACGGGCAGGCGATGTGGTCAGCATGATCGGCGCCAGCGGTTCGGGTAAAAGCACGATGCTGCGCTGCATCAATTTTCTGGAGCGCGCGGACGAAGGCGCCATTGAACTGGACGGCGAGCGCGTCATCACGCGCCCGGGTGCCGGTGGCATGCGTGTCGCTCATCCGGCGCAATTGCAGCGTTTGCGCACGCGCCTGGCGATGGTGTTCCAGCATTTCAATCTGTGGAGCCATCTGACGGTGCTGGAGAACATCGTGCTGGCGCCGTGTCGGGTGCTGGGGATCAGCCGAAAGGCCGCCGAAGAAAGTGCGCGAGCCTATCTGGATAAGGTTGGTCTGCCGCAACGAGTGGCCGATCAATACCCGGCGTTTCTGTCCGGTGGGCAGCAACAGCGGGTGGCTATCGCGCGTGCCCTGGCAGTGGAACCGGAAATTCTGTTGTTCGACGAGCCGACTTCGGCACTCGATCCGGAATTGGTGGGTGAGGTGTTGAAGGTCATTCAGGCACTGGCCGAAGAAGGCCGTACCATGTTGATGGTGACCCACGAGATGGGGTTTGCCCGGCAGGTTTCCAGTCAAGTGTTGTTCTTGCATCAGGGCAAGGTCGAGGAGCAGGGTGACGCAACGATCCTCGACCAGCCAAAAAGTGAACGTTTGCAGCAATTTCTATCGGGTCGTTTGAAGTGAGGCAAGACGTACATGGCGGATATCCGCGATCTGTCGATCGTGCTTGATCGTATCGATCAGGCAATCATCGAAGTGCTGCGCCACGAAGGGCGCATCACTTATCAAAAGCTTTCCGAGCGCGTGCACTTGACGCCCAGGCCGTGCCTGGAACGGGTGCGCAAACTCGAACAGCTCGGGGTCATTCGTGGGTATGGCGCGATTCTCGATGAAAAGAAACTGACACCAGGCTTGTCGTTACTGGTGTTGGTTGCGTTGTCGAACCAGAGTGGGCGGGCGGCGCAAAAGGCGTTCGAAGCCAAGGTCCGCGCCTGTCCGCAGGTGCTGGAATGTCGGTTGATCAGCGGTGCGTTCGACTACAGCTTGCGCATGCGTTGCCGGGACATGGAGCACTATCGGGTGCTGACCGAAGTCTGGTTCGATGATCCGGATTTGCACATCGACAAGTTGGTCAGCCATCCGGAATTGGCGATGGTCAAGACCACGATGGAATAGGTTTGGCAGAGCAAAAAAATCGCAGCTTCGGGCTGCGATTTTTTTTGTCTGGTCGCCGCCGAATCGGCTGCGCCACACACGTTTTTCAGCCGTTTCCATCACGCCGCAGACACTTATCAACCGGGTTTTTTAGCCTGCGACACAGACAATGGGTACCTCTTAACCCTCATTGAATCTGTGCCCATGCAAACCACCAATACTGTTTTGATGATTCGCCCGACACGTTTCTCCTTCAATCAGGACACGGCGGCGAACAACCGTTTCCAGCAGCCGGCCGACGTCAGCGAAGACGTTCAGCAAAAGGCCCTGCAAGAGTTCGATGGCTACGTTGCCGCGCTGCGCAACCATGGCGTCGAGGTCATGGTGCACAACGACCGCGAAGCGCCGCATACCCCGGATTCGATCTTCCCAAACAATTGGTGGAGCAGCCATCCCGACGGTACCTTGGTGCTGTACCCGATGCAGGGCCACAACCGGCGTCTGGAGCGGGACAAAGGCGTGCTCGACTGGTTGCGGGACGAGTACCGGGTGGAACAGTTGCTGGACCTTTCCAGCCTCGAACAGCAGGAAGTGTTCCTCGAAGGCACCGGCAGCATGGTGCTGGATCGTCAGCAGCGGATTTGCTACGCCGGTTATTCCACCCGCACCCATGCCCGTGCCCTGGATCAGGTGGTCAGTCATTTGGGTTACGAGCTGTGCGCATTCAATGCGGTGGACCGCCAGGGCGTCGCGATTTACCACACCAACGTGATGATGAGTGTCGGCACGCGCCTGGCCGTGGCTTGCCTGGCGTCGGTCACTCAGCCGGCCGAACGCCTGGCCCTGCGATCGCGACTCGAAGACAGCGGCAAGAAGGTCATCGCCCTGAGCTGGGAGCAGCTGGAGTCCTTCGCCGGCAACATGCTGGAGGTCCACAACGCTGCGGGCGAACCCTTGCTGGTGATGTCGCGCACGGCCTGGCTATCGCTGGATGCGGCGCAGCGTCGATTGATCGAAGCCCACACCACGCCACTCCCCGTCAATATCGACACCATCGAGCGCATCGGCGGCGGCAGCGCGCGCTGCATGTTGGCGGAAGTCTTTCTAACCAAACGTCTGGCTACCAAGGAGCAAGTACGATGATCGTTCGTCCAGCCACACCGGCAGACCTGCCGGCCCTGTTAGCCCTGGCCCATAGCGCCGGAACCGGTTTGACCACCTTGCCGGCCGACGCGGGGCGTCTACGTCAGCGTCTGGAATGGGCGGCGAAAACCTTCTCTGGCGAGGCCGAGCGCGCCGATGCCGATTACCTGTTTGTGCTCGAGAATGACCATCATGAAGCCATCGGTATTTGCGCACTGGCCGGTGCTGTCGGCCTTCGCGAGCCCTGGTACAACTATCGACTGGGCCTGTTTGTCGCGGCCTCGAAAAACCTCGGGATCAATCAGCAACTGCCGACATTGTTCCTCGGTAACGACATGACCGGCCATTCGGAGCTGTGTTCGCTGTTCCTGCATGCCGATCACCGCAGCGGTCTGAACGGGCGCTTGCTGTCCAAGGCGCGGTTCCTGTTTCTGGCGGAATTTCGTCAGCATTTCGGGGAGAAGGTCATTGCCGAGATGCGCGGCTACTCGGATGCAGAAGGCGTTTCACCGTTCTGGGAAGGTCTGGGACGGCACTTCTTCAAGATGGATTTTGCCGATGCCGACTACCTGACCGGGTTGGGCAACAAAACGTTCATTGCCGAATTGATGCCGAAGTTTCCGCTGCCGACCTGCCTGTTGCCGGAAGCGGCGCGAACCGTCATCGGTCGCGTCCACCCCAACACCGAACCGGCGCTGGGCATGCTCAAGGCTGAAGGATTCGAACACCGCGATTACATCGACATCTTCGACGGCGGCCCGCTGATCGAATGCGCCACCGGGGATATTCGTGCGGTGCGCGACAGTCAGGTGCTGCAACTGAGCATCGGCACACCGGGAGAGCAGGCGGCGACGTACCTGATTCATAACCGCCAGTTTGCCGAATGCCGGATTACCGCGGCACCGGCGCGGGTGGCTGCCGGTACGTTGATTGTCGATGCAGAGACTGCGAAGAGCTTGGGGTTGAATGCCGGTTCATCGGTGCGTGCGGTGAGCCTGGCAGTACCTGCACGACAATTATCTGCAGCATAGATAAATCCCAAAATCAAAAGATCGCAGCCTGCGGCAGCTCCTACAGGGGATCGCATTTCAATGTAGGAGCTGCCGCAGGCTGCGATCTTTTGATCTTCAACTCTTACTGGAAAACACATCGCCAATGCTGCGCCGTTTGGCATGCAGCTCACTGGCATGGATCAACTGTTCGAGGTCTTCGGGCGTGACATCGAAGAACGCCTCCATGTCCGCCAAGGCCAGTTTCAAGTCCTGAGCGGTGATCGCCTGGCTGTCGGTGGGCGGGTGATCGGCCGGCACCCTGGACACCGGTTCGCTCGCGCGTTTTGGGTAACGAATGCGCGTCAGGTTGTTGTAGGCCAGGGCGCTGAGCAGCATGGTCGATCCGCTGAGCATCACCGGGCCGAGGGCTTTCCAGTCCAGGGCAATGGTCGCCGGGTCTGCCAACACTAAAAGCAACGCCAACGCCCCGGCCGGAGGATGCAGGCAACGCAGCCAGCACATCAGAATCAGTGCCATGCCAGCCGCCAGGCAGGCGCTGCCGAGGGTTCGTCCGAGCACGTGAGCGACCAGCAGCGAAACCACCCCGGCGCTGAGGTAGCCGCCAAGAATCGACCAGGGCTGGGCAAGGGCGCCGGAGGACACCGCGAACAACAACACCGCCGATGCACCCAGCGGACCGATCAGGTGCTGCGCCACTTGCATGCCGAATACCTGGCTGCAGAGCCAGACGCTGAACATCGTGCCCAGGGACATGCCGATGGCGGCGCGGCTCCATTCGGAGGGGCGGGTGTTGATGGCGGCGGGAAACCAGCGAGCGAACATGAGGCAGACGATCCGTTGAAAAAAACCGAGGCAAAAAAAAGGCTTAGCTGGGATACCCAGAAAGCCCTTGAAGTTGTTCCAACTATTGGGGGAGGAACGGGCACAGTGTGCCGTTCATTCCTGATGCTGACAAATTCATATTAATGCAGCTTTAGTGCATTAATTTTGCTGTAAGGCCACCCGGCGACCGCTCATGAAACACAGGAATCCGCCCATGGCGGTCAGTGCGCTCAGGGCATAAAACATCGTTGGTGCCGGGGTGTGCATCAGCAGGTAACCGCAAATCACCGGGCTCAGGGCACCGCCGAGGGCCGCGAGGTTTTGCGCGCCGTAATAGCTGCCGCGCAGCTCTTCCGGGGCCAGGGTGTCGACGAAGAGGAATTCGGCGGGGTAAATGATCATTTCACCGAGGGTGAAGATGAACATGGCCACGCACCAGCTCACAAGGCTGTCGGCCAGGCTGAAGCCGATCAACCCGACGATGAACAGACTGGTGCCGCCTGCGATCCAGTAACGCAATTGCTCGCGTTTGAGGAATCGGCCGATCTGGTATTGCAGCAGGATCACGCTGATCGCATTGCAGGCGAGCAGGGCGGCCATGGTTTCCAATGCCCGTTTGGAGTCGTGGGTCACCAGCAGGTATTGCGACAGGTACAGGGTGAAACGGCCGTGGACCACGGTACTGAGCAGGCAGCCGCAGGTGAACATGATCAACGTGCGATCGTTTTTCAGGGTGACCAGCGTCTTGAGAAAACTCGCGGGTTGGCCAATCGCGGGTGTCTGGGCCGAGTCCTTCGGTATCCCGATCATCAGGAAAATACTGAAGAACGCGATGCCGCCGGCGATCAGGAACGGAGCAATCGGGTACACGCCGGCAATCACCACGCCCAGCATCGGGCCGGTGGCGTAGCCGATGTTGGTCAAGGTGTAGCGCAGGGAAAACGCCTTGGCGCGCTGGCCCATGGGCAGGTTTTCGCTGAGGATCGCCTTCGAGCCGATCAGGAACAGCGCCGAGGCGGTTTCGGTGATCACCAGCGTGGCGGTGGTCAGGTAGAGATTTTCGGCGAAGGTCAGCAGCACGAAGCCGATGGCGCTGGAGAGCATCGCGAGGATCAGCAGCCGGCGCTTCTCGAGGCGGTCGATGATGTAACCGCCGTAGAGGGCGAGCAGGGTGGCGATGAACACCGCGATGCCCAGCAGCAAGCCGACGTCCTGTTGGTTGAGGCCGAGTTTGTTGCTCAGGAACAACGTCAGCAGCGGGCTGGTGATGGCGCGGCTGACGACGATGGTCAGCGAAACGATCATCAACCGGCGGATAACGAGTGAGTAAGTGGCCACGGTGGTGCGGATGTCCTTATTTTGGTGTTTGGCTTGGGATCCACCCCTCACCCTAACCCTCCCGAAGCGTCGGACCGCCCCAGAGGGTAGAGGGGACTGATCGAGGTGTTTTTCGAATTACATCGACCTGGAATTCCGAGTCGAACTCAGGTTTGAAGAGCATGAAGATCAGCTCCCTTTCCCCTCTCCCCCATGGGGAGAGGGTTGGGGTGAGGGGTGGTTTTAACGACCACCCAACCCCTCAAGCCATGCACCCAGAGCCTCGACAGATTCCAGCTCTTCAACCCGCCACAACTGCTCAAGCAGTTCTGCCGCTTGCTGTCGCGGCATCACCCGCACCGCCAGACTGAAAAACTTCTCCTCCAGCGCCGCATCACTCAACGGATTGCCCGGTGCACCCAACGGCGGGTCGACACACAGGCTCGCCTGCCGACCGTCCACGGTCCGCACGCTGACGATGGGCTCGCCATCCTCTGACAGTTGCGAGTCCACTTCAAGGTGGATGCGCGACATCCATTGAGCAATCCGTGGATCGCCCCGTTGTTCATCGTCATAAGCCTCCAACCGGCAATGACCCTGCACCAGCCGGGCCGCGAGGGCATACGGCAGGCTCATCTGCGCCGCCGCCAACGTGCCGACATCGCGCCCGCCGCACATGTCCTGCAGAAACCCGCACAACGACACCTGAACATCCTCGACCTGATCCGCGCTGACCTGCAGTTGATCCAGCAACAGGCCCAGCGCATCGATTGCCGAATGCGTTCCTCGGCACGCGGCATAAGGTTTGATCGAACAGCGAGCGAGTTTCCATACGACGCCCAGATCGGCATCCAGCGCCTCAGGTTGTGCAGTCTCACCGGCCAGGGTCTTGAGAAACCCGCCCCAGACATCGTCGAACAACTTCGTCGGCCCGGTGATGCCTCGTTGGGCAAATCTCGCCGCCAGCAATCCACCCTCGGCGGCACGGCCACTGTGAAGTTTCTTGCTTTGCGAACCGTCGTGAATAAACGCCCACAACCCTCCACTGAAACTGCCGGCAATGCCCAGTGCCGAGACGGTTTGCGCGGTATCCAGTCCGAGAATTCGTGCACTGGCCGCCGCCGCGCCGAACACACCGCAGGTGGCGGTGGAGTGCCAGCCGGCGCCGTTGTGGGCTGAATAACTGCCGCAGGCTTCGAGCACCCGACGGCCGATTTCGTAGCCGATCACCACGGCCGTGATCAACTCCCGGCCATTCACCGGTTTTCCAGACATCGACACCGCCGCCATGACCGCCGGCAGCACCACCGCGCCGGAATGGTCGCAGCCGCCGGTGTCGTCCAGTTCCAGGGCATGGGCGGCGACACCATTGAGCATGGCGGCCTGAGCCGCGCCGGTGCGTTGATCGGTGCCCCAGATCAGCGTGCTCCCGGTTTCACCGTCGAAGACCTGTCGTGCCTGTTTCGCGACATTGCTGCCAGCCCCGGCCAGGGTCACGCCAAAGGTGTCGAGTATGTGCCGCTTGGCTTGTGCCACCAGCGCTGGCGGCAAGTCTTCGAATCGGGTGTCGACGCAGAACTGCGCCAATCGCTGCATCCGCTCACTCATACGATGTAATCCCGATAATGCCGCTCATACACGGCCGCCGGATGGTCCTCGGTCACAGGCCGCGCCGATTCAGCCCACCATTGAGCGACGTCGGCGCCCGTGGCGATCCACACGTCATCGTGCTGTTGAATCCCCTCCAGCAACTCGCGCAACACGCCAATCCGTCCGGGCGTAGCAATGATCTCCGGATGGAGCCGCAGCACATAACACAAGCCGAACCGGTGAAACCCGGCGAAGTCCATTTGCAGGTTACCCAGGGTGTGGCTGTAAGAGGCAATCCGCGATTGCGCCGGCGGCACGGCCGGGCTGAGGTTGAAGGCGAAGTAGGGTTCGTCTTCCAGTTCGTAGTGCAACGGCAACTCAATGACGTCGGGCGCGGTCGGGTGAGCAAACGGCAAATCATCACCGCGCCAGGATGAGGACCAGCGAATGCCGTGATCCTTCAACGCCTCGATGAAACCCGGCGCACCGTTGCCGGCCGGAATGCGAAACCCCGTCGGGCGCTGGCCCGTCAGCGCGGTCAACGCCTCGCAGCCTTTGGCAATTTCGGCACTTTGCTCGGCGAGACTCAGGGTGTCGTAGTTCTGATGGCGATAACCGGCGCAGGCAATTTCATGCCCGCCAACCTGGATTGCCCGAATGTGCCCGGGGTTTTCCTCGGCGACGATACCGGGCACAAACCAGCTACTGGAAACCCCCAGTGCTTCGAATAAACCGAGCAAACGGTCGACGCCGCGTTGGGTGCCATAGCGCCAGACCGACAGTGTCTTGTCGCGCCCGGCGACCTCCGGGGCCTGGGTGAGGATGCCGTGGATGTCGTTGTAATCGACGGTCAACACCACGGCGCAGCGATAGCCTTTGGGCCAGACAGTGGACTCAGCCATGGTGATGCTCCTTCAGCCACCACTGGGCGACATCGCGGCACGTGGCGAACCACACGTCATCGCGCTGGCGCATGTGTTCGAAGAGTTTTTCCAGCAACAGGATGCGTCCTGGTTTGCCGGTGATCTTGGGGTGGAACAGGGTGGTCAGGCACAACCCTTCGTTCATGGCGCCGTCGTACTCGCGGCACCAGTTATCGAGGGTCAGCGCGTAGCTGGCGGTGCGGTCCAGCCCGGAAGGAAAGTCCGGCGCGCGGGTGTAGGCGAGGGAGGCGTAATCGTCCATTTCCCAGCGGCCGGGGATTTCCACCAGCGGTGTTTCGTGACCTGGCACTTTCACCAGGTACGGTCGGTCATCGCCGCGCATGCTGCTGGAGTAGGTCACGCCGGCGTCCACCAGCATCGCCGGGGTTTCGGCGCGCCAGTCGCCGGACGGGGTGCGGAAACCTTCGGCGCGGATGTTCAAGTGCTTCCAGAACACCTCGCGGGATTTGTTCATCACGTCCTTTTGCTGGTCCAGCGTCAGGGCGTAAAAGGATTCGTGTTTGTAGCCGTGGTAGGCCACTTCATGCCCGCGCTCGACAATCGCCTGGCACTGTTTCGGCCAGTTCTCCACGACCCAGGCCGGGACAAAGAACGTCGTCGGGATTTGGTACTCGTCGAGGACATCGAGGATGCGTGGCAAGGCCCGGTAAGGGCCGTAACCACCGAAACCGAAGTACTCGGGCTTGCGCCAGATCGAGCCGTTGAGCATGGCATCGCCAGTCGGGCCGTCGAGGTCGAAGGCCAGGGCGAGACAGGCTTTGTGCTGGTCGGGCCAGGTGGGTTGGGGTGAGGAGGACATGGGTGTGGCGCTCCGGTTGTTGATCGTTGGTGCGGTCAAAATCGCCCCCTCACCCCAACCCTCTCCCCAAAGGGGCGAGGGGGAAAGGGAGCTGATCTCCATGTTTTTCAGAACCTGAGCTCGACTCGATATCTCAGGTCGCAGAATGTCGAAAGATCACGGCAGTCAGCTCCCTCGCCCCTTTGGGGAGAGGGTTGGGGTGAGGGGGCGATTTCAAACCAGGTTATTTGCCGGCGTTAATGGTCACAGTCTTGATCGCACCCAGTTCCAGATCCCACTTCTTCAGGATCGTCTGGTAGGTGCCGTCATCGATCATGCTCTGCAACGCGACCTTCACCGCCTCACTCAGCTCAGGCTTTTTCTTGCTCACGCCCATCCCGGAGAACTGCACGGAAATCGGCTGGCCCACGGTCTTGTACATGTCCTTTTCCTGAGTCTTCAGGTAGGACAAGGTCTCGCTGCCCTGCATGGCGGCGTCGATACGGCTCTGACGCAGTTGCGCACGGGCGTCCGCGGAACCTTCGGTGCCGATAACGTTGATCGCAGGCTTGCCGGCGGCTTCGCAGTTAGCCTTGCTGTACTCAGCGATTTCCGCCGGGAACGTGGTGCGTCGGCTGGTGCCGACTTTTTTGCCGCACAGATCAGTGATTTCGTTGAAATCCTTGTTCTTCTGCAAGGTGTAGAACTGCGGACCGCTGGTGAAGTAGTCGACGAAGGTCACACTGGCCTGCCGTTCGACGGTGTCGGTCATGCCCGACAGCACCATGTCCACGCGGTCCGTGGTCAGTGCATTGATCATTTGCTCGAAGCCGGTTTCCTGCCATTTGATCTTCACGCCCAGACGTTCGGCCAGGGCGTTGCCCAGGTCGTAGTCGAGCCCGGTGAGGGTGTTGGTGGCCGGGTCCTTGAAATCCATCGGCGGGTAGTTCGGCATGATCGCAACGACGATCTCGCCCTTGGCCTTGATGCTCGCCGGCAACTCGGCGGCCATGGTGAAGCCGCAAGACATAACGCCTGCGAGTACTGCTGGGATAACGAAGTTCTTCATGGTCGTTCTCTTATGAGTGTTGTGAGCGCCAAAGAGCGCTTAGGTTCGAACGGCAGAAATGAAGCTTTGGGTGCGCGGGTTTTGCGGACTTATTAGTATTTCTTCGGGGCTTCCAGCCTCCACGATCTGCCCGCCGTCCATGAACACCATGCGGTTGGAAACTTCGCGAGCGAAGCCCAGTTCATGGGTGACGACGATCATGGTCATGCCGGTCTGCGCGAGGTCGCGCATCACCGACAGCACCTCACCGACCAGTTCCGGGTCGAGTGCCGAAGTGGGTTCATCGAACAGCATCAGCTTGGGGCGCATGGCCAGTGCACGGGCAATGGCGACGCGTTGTTGCTGACCACCCGAAAGTTCGATCGGGTAGCTGTTGCGCTTGTCGGCCAGGCCGACGCGAGCGAGCAATTCCACGGCTTCTTCGTGCGCCTCTTTGGGCGAACGCTTGAGCACCTGGCATGGCCCTTCGATGATGTTTTGCAGCACGGTCATGTGCGGGAACAGGTTGAAACGCTGGAACACCATGCCGGTGGACAGGCGTTGACGGGCGATCTGCGACTCGTTGAGCTCGTGCAGTTTGTTGCCGACGATCCGGTAACCCACCAGTTCGCCGTCGACCCAGAGGCCACCCTTGTCGATTTTTTCCAGCTGGTTGATGCAGCGCAGCAAGGTGCTTTTGCCGGAGCCGGACGGGCCGATGATGCACAGCACTTCGCCTTGCTCGACTTCGATGTTGATGTCCTTGAGGGCGTGGAAATGGTCGTAGTACTTGTTCAGGCTCACGGCCTTGACGATGCTTCTCATGTTGAACTCCTCAAGAACGCTTGCCGGCGCCGCGAGCGAAACGACGCTCCAGACGACTTTGACCGAAGGACAGGACGGTGACGGTGGCCAGGTACCAGATACCGGCGACGATCAGCAGCTCCATGACCCGGGCGTTGGCGTAGTAGATGTTCTGGGCGTTGTAGAGCAGTTCCGAGTACTGGATGACGCTCGCCAGCGAGGTCATCTTCACCATGCCGATGAACTCGTTACCGACCGGCGGAATGATGACGCGCATGGCCTGGGGCAGGATGATCCGGCGCAGCGCTTGCAGGCGCGGCATGCCGATCGACTTGGCGGCTTCGTACTGGCCGGTGTCCACCGACAGCAGGCCGGCACGCACCACTTCGGCGGTGTAGGCGCCCTGGTTAATGCTCAAACCGAGCAGGGCGGCCACGAACGGCGTCATCAGGCTCACGGTGTCCATTTCGAACAGGCCGGGGATGCCGATGGTGGGGAAGATCAGCGCCAGGTTGAACCACAACAGCAGTTGCAGAATCAGTGGCGTACCGCGAAACAGCCAGGTGTAGGTCACCGCCACGTAGCGCAGGATCGGGTTGGCCGACATGCGCATGATCGCTGTGATCACCCCGAAAACAATGCCCAGCGCCATCGCCAGCACCGCCATGACGATGGTGTTGAGCAAGCCCCACATGATCGCCTGGGAAGTGAGGAACTGGCCGATGTAGGACCATTCGATCTTGCCTTCGGCGAAGGCCCGCACCAACCCGAGAATCGCAATGACGATGACGGTGGCGAAGAAAATCCGACCGTAGTAACGCCGTGGCACATGGTGGTACTGGGTGATATCGAACTGGTTTTCCGCCAGTTTGCGCTCCGACTGGAGTCGTTCTGCCTGAGTCTGGCTCATGTTGTTTCTCCGTACACTTGGTCATTCAAGCCAACCACAATTCCCTGTGGGAGCGAGCTTGCTCGCGATGAGGGCGGATCAATCAACATGGATGTTGAATGTGATACCGCAATCGCGAGCAAGCTCGCTCCCACAGGTTTTGTGTCCTGCTTCAGAGCCGGAAACCTTGATAGTTCTCGGTCCATTCACGCTGCGCGGTGAGGGCGGTTTTCAAGCGACCGATCTGCTCGCGCACCTGTTGCGGCGCGGTGCCGCCCCAGCCACTGCGGGCGGCGATGGCGGCTTCGAGGGTCAGGCTCTCGCGTACTTCCGCGGTCAGGCGCGGATCAATCTCGGCCAACAATGCCGGGGATGCTTCCCACAATTCGATGTCGTGTTTCTCGCAGGCCTGGACCAGCGCACCGGTGATTTCGTGGGCTTCCTTGAACGGCACGCCGCGCATGGCCAGCCAGTCGGCGACTTCGGTGGCGAGGGTGAAACCCAGTGGCGCCTGACGACGCAACTCTTCGACGTTGACCTTCATGGTCGCGACCATCCCGGCCATGGCCGGCAGCACCAGCAGCAGGGTGTCGACACTGTCGAGCACGCCGTTTTTGTCTTCGCTCAAGTCGCGGTTGTACGACAGCGGCAGGGATTTTAGGGTGGAAAGCAGGCCGGTGAGGTTGCCGATCAGGCGACCCGCCTTGCCGCGTGCCAGTTCAGCGATGTCCGGGTTTTTCTTCTGCGGCATGATCGAACTGCCGGTGGCGTAGGCATCGTCCAGCGCGACCCAGCGAAATTGCCGCGACGACCACAGGCAGAACTCTTCGGCGAGGCGCGAGATGTTGATCCCGAGCATGCTGGCAATGAACAGGAACTCGGCAACGTGATCGCGGCTGGCCACGGCGTCGATGGAGTTTTCACACACGCCGCTGTAACCCATTTCCTTGGCCGACTGCTGCGGCAGGCGAGCGATGGCGGAACCGGCCATGGCCGCCGCGCCGAGTGGCGACAGCGAAGTGCGCACGTCCCAGTCCACCAGGCGTTGCACGTCACGCAGCATGGATTGGGCGTGGGCCAGCAAGTGGTGAGCGAAAACGATGGGTTGAGCCTGCTGCAGGTGAGTGAACCCCGGGCAGATGCTTTCGATGTGTTGCTCGGCCTGATCCACCAGCGCTTGCTGCAGGGCCAGCACTTCAACGGCCAGGGTGCGGACGTGATCACGCAGGAACAGGCGCAGGTCGTTGGCGGTCTGGTCGTTGCGCGAACGACCGGCGCGCAGCTTGCCACCGAGGGCGCCGAGGCGTTCGGTCAGCAGGCGTTCGATGAAGGTGTGGACGTCTTCATCGTCCAGCGTCGGTGCGATGCTGCCGGCGCGGAAGTCATCACCGATGCGCTCAAGAGCGTCGAGCATGGTCTGGGTTTCTTGTTCGCTCAGCAGCCCGGCGCGCTGCAATTCACGGGCATGTGCCTTGGAACCGGCGAGGTCATACGGGGTGAGGCGAAAGTAGCGCTCGGGGCAACGGGACAAGGCCGCCAGGGCTTCGGACGGGCCGCTTTTGAAGCGAGCACCCCAGAGACGGTCGGTGGTTTGAGACATTGTTGTTTTCCTCGTCGGTAAAGCGAACTGAAATCGGCGTGCCGGGCCTGAAACACTCGCCACAAATCAATTGGGCGTGGTTTGGCCTAAACATTATTCAAGGGCAGGGGAAAAGCGCAGTTGCATCGTTGCGAGAGCTGATCGAAGTGTCAGCTTTTAATAGTTCGAAATCAGTGAGTTGGCACTGATGTGCGGGATTTATTAGCGGTTGCCAAGCCTGGTTTTCTGTGGTCATTATTATTTACCAGCACTATTTTTGTTGTTGGACACAGGTTGTTGAATAGGGCGCCAGAGGTAAATAGGCATTATGGAAACCCCACTTTCCAATTCCGGAAACCCGCCGTTGAAAACGAGCCATCGGGCACCGCTGACCCTCAGTGGCCTGGATTTCAAATTGCTCAAAGTGTTCAAGGCCGTGGTCGAGGCCGGCGGCTTCAGTGCCGCCCAAAACGAGCTGAATGTGGGACTGGCAGCCATCAGCAAACAGATTTCCGACCTGGAGATCCGTATCGGCATGCGCCTGTGCACCCGAGGTCGCGAGGGTTTTCACCTGACCGAAGAGGGCCGTCTGGTGTATCAGGCGTCGATTGATTTATTTGCCTCGGTCGACAACTTTCGTGATCGGCTTAGTTCAGCGCAAAACGAACTGATCGGTGACCTTGGTGTGGGGGTTATTGATAATACGATTTCTGATGTTAATTCGCCGTTAGTTGCTGCGCTTAGAATAATTAATGAGACATCGCCTAAAGTCAGGTTCCAACTTCAATCCTCTCAGTTGGATGAGGTGGAAAGAGGCGTGGTAGAGGGGCGATTAGTGGCGGGAATCGTGCCGGTTTATCAGAAGCGCGAAGAGTTTGATTACTACGCGCTTTATGAAGAACGCTCCGAAGTTTATTGCGCCGTCGGTCATCCGTTATTTACGGTGCCGGACGCAGAAATCGGCAGTCATGTGCTCAAGGATTACGAGTGCATCAACCACCGCTATGCGATCCATCGCGACAAACTGAATTTTGCCCACTACGACAGCTTTTCCGCCTCGGCCACCCAGGTCGAAGCGGTGGCATTACTGATCAAGACCGGGCGTTTCGTGGGTTTTCTTCCCCAACATTACGCCGCGTCGCTGGTGGAACAGGGGCAGTTCCGGGCGGTGCGTCCGGACCTCATCAACATCGTCACACCGTTCAATCTGATCCTTCGCCACAACACCGTGCGCAGTCCGTTGGTCAAGGCGTTTGCCCAGGCGTTGGGGGTTGATTTGAGGGCATTGGGTTGAAAGGCTATATGGAAAAAATTTTTTATTTTCCTTCAAGTTTTCGTAGCTCTTTTGGCATGACTTTCAAAGCGTATCCAGACACAGTCACAAAGCAAATAACACCCACTGTCCTAGCCGCGAGGAAATCCAACTCAAAAAATTCAATAGTCAAAAGAGAGATCCAGACTGTATGAAAGCCGGAACAGGCAATGATCAAAATATATATCCTCGCAGCAGAAACTATTTTTTCGAGAGCAAACATATAACCGTCCGAATTTCTAGATAGTAGGCCATCCCAACAGCGCGGAGCGCTATCAAAAAAATCCAAGCGATCACTTTTCCATCTCCTCGTGCATTTGCTTTCCTGTCTGCAGAATGGCTTGTCCTTCCAAGATCAGCGTTTGAGGCGTCATAGTCTTGTATGCGCGCACATAATCCGTCCTGACATATCTAAACAAGCGCCAAGCATCCGGCTTTAGAACGAGTCGGTTAAGACCATACGCAGACATCGCAAGATCTAATGAGCCATACGCAATATTGCCTTCTCTTTCAGATTTTCCAACTATCTTTGCTAGTGCATGGCAAACCTTCCGGGTCAGTCCTTCCGTATCATTGGAGTAAAAGGCTTTATTTTCCTTCAAGTTTTTTAAGCTCTTTAGGTATGATTTTTACGCAATAAGCTGACACAGTAACAAGGCATATAACCACCACTACTCTAGCTGCGAAAACGTCCAACTCAAAAAAATAAACTATTAATAGTGAGATCCAGACTGTATGAAAGCCAGCACACCCAAGGGCAAATAAATACATTCGCACATCTGAAATTAATTGTTTCATGCAAAACTCAACGCATTATAGTAATTGGTTTATTTGCTGCTTTCCCACTGATCTAGCATTCCGTCCACCGTTATAGCGTCTGCGGTTCTGTCCAAAACGAGCACGGGTATTGGCGTGTTTTTATATGCTCGAACATAGTCGGCGCGAACAAATCTAAATAAACGCCAAGAGTCGGGCTTTAGAACTAGTCTTGTCACGCCATATGCGGACATTACTAGTTCACCAGCCCCGTACATCATATTTCCTTCAGCATCCCCATGGCCTACTACTTTAGCAATTTCCTGATAACCTTTCCTGACAGGTCCTTGCACATCTGAGCGTCCCTCCCATAGGTTTCTACCGTTTTCATAAACATTGTTGGTTCCATGTAGCATCAACGGCGTACCGGCGAGCAGACACAGCGTACCGGCCGAACCGTAGCAAATACTTGCTCCAGTCACGATTTGCAGTGCCCCAGCAATAACGCCAACACCCTTCTGGGCCACTTCTTTCGACTGGCTAAGCAAACTGCTCTGTTCGTTCTTGATCTCCTTGAGACCCTGCTCAGCACTCTTCCGTCCCAGCGCCACATCATTAACAATCCCTCTCGCGTAGTAAGACACTTCGCGATTGAATTGCAGACGCAACGTCCCGTCATTTATATGTCGTGCGCCCAACGTGCAGGCTTGATTGGTTAAATTGCCCGCCGCCTTACTGACTGCCCAATAATCACAACTACTTGACTCGCAGCGATTCTTTAATTGTCCCATTCGTTATTTCCCCATGAGGCGTACCCGCTGGTTCCTGCGAGGTGGTGTCTCCACGTGATTTCGCGATAACGAATAGCAACGTGCTCTGGGGGTTCGGCGTCGTTTTGTAAAACCACATGGGGCATATCAAGTGTCAGGTCGGCAATAATGCCGCCTTCAATTTCAATGCTGAAGAATTTCTCCTGAAGACCGTACGAAGAAATCCGGTAGAAACTTATCGTGCAGCTAATTTCCTCTCTGCTAGATAGCGCTTGCGCGAGTAAAGGAGATGACTTGTCGACATTTTTTGTGATGACGAGCGGGCGGTGCGTCGGCTTATTAATGTTTCCTATATTGGACATGTTGTGACTGTACGACAGCACCATAATTTCATTGGTATGCGCTGTTTGACATTTATTTCCGATTGAATCTTGAGTTGAGCAACCCGCCGATATCAGTCCTTGAGTCTTCCCAGTGATGGTCATATAACCGTGATTAGCCATGTAGGTGCCGCTCCTCTTGTCGAGGGGGCACCTTATTGAAAATGTCTTCGGGTATATGTAGGGCGTTTCCGGGTGTCCGGTAGGACAAGAGCGAATCTGCGGGCGTAACGCGTTACAGAGTGTAATGCAGTAACACGTAATCGTTTTTGTCGAAACGCCCGCTCAACACGGGCGGCAATGCACCCAAAGGCGTGCCCTGCAGGGCGCGGTAGTCGTTTTCATCCATCATCAGCCACGCTGGCCGTTGAAGGTTTTCCAGTTCTTGGGTCGATTCGGTGAAAACCGGCTGAAAGTCCTGATCGATATTGACCATGAACTTGATCGCCTTGGCGTCTTTACCCATGGCGTGCAGCACCAGCGGCGCCGGGTCTTTCTGGACAAGTGCGAATGCTGCGCGGCTGAAGGCCCGGGAGTCGTAGAGCTGACGTTCGACCGGCTCGAACACCAAAACATACACCGACCACAGCGCCAGGACTGCGCAAAAGGCAAGTGTTTGCGCCCGCCAGTGCGGTCGCACGAGCACCGCCAGGGCAATGACTTGCAGCACGCCGAGAATGATCAGTATCGAAGTTAGCGTCGTCAGTTCATCGGGAAACCGTCGCTGGGCGACCAGCAGTCCGCCGATCAACAGGGCAGGGACCACCAGCCACACCCCTTGCATCAACCCCCGAAACCACTCGAATACCCGACCTTGCGCTACCTGAAACGGATACGCCGCAATGATCGCCGCCATGGGTAACATCGGCAGCAGGTAGCGGGCTTTTTTTGCCTGGGGGATCGAGAGCCCGACCATCACGATCAGGCCGGCTGCCATGCAGTACTGCAACAGGCGCAACGCAGGACCCGCCTGCCGCGGATTTGTCAGCCAGACCGCGGCCAGTACCAGCAACGCCAACGGATACGCAAGCGCATAGTTGCCCACCGAGCTGGTGAAGTAGTACAGCGAACCGCTGACGCCTTCGCTACCGTCCATGCGCCCCATGAACTGCATGCGAACCACGTCATGCATGAAGTCCGCCCCGCCGATGGTTTCCGCCAGCCACAGCAGCACGCCAATGCACACTGCCAGCAGTACGGCGGCCACCAAGCCAAAACCAAAAAAATGCTGCCATTGACGATTGAGCAAGAAATAGCTGCACAGCATGCCCGTGGGAATCACCAGCCCGATCGGCCCGCGAATCCCGAAACCCAGCAACAACAAGGCAAAGATCAGCCACCACCGGCGCTTTGCGGCGAAATGATCGGCGGCATAACCCAGGTAGAACACTGAAAACGCCACCGCCGCGAGCATCAAGTCCAGGGACACGGCACGGGCTTCGGTGACAAAGGTGTTGGTCAGCATCATCAGGGCGATGCTCAGCAACGCCCAGCGCTGGGAGTAGGGCGCCAGCAGCCGGTACATCAACGTGACGATCACCGCCCCGGCAATGGCGCTCGGCAACCAGGCAGTCAAACTGTTGACCTGACCGAACGGCAGCGACAGCAGCCAGGTGAACAGCGTCGAAAGCGCCGAATAGTCCGCATACGGCTGGCCATAGGTCGTCGGAAAAACGGACGGCCCGTGGCGCAGCATTTCCTGAGCAAACAGCACGAAGCGCGAATCGAAGCCGATCACTGTCTGCTGATACACCCCGGCGCTGAACAGCAGCAGCGCCAACAGCCCTATGCCTAGAGACTGTCGGCGGATACCGGGTGATGTCGAAATCAAGCGATGACCGAAGTGGCGGGCCACTGCTGATGCGGAATCGGCAGATTGCGCGATTCACCGCGACCCATCGGGAAGTACTTGAAACCGGCACGAGCCAGGCGATCGGCGTCGTAGAGGTTGCGTCCGTCGAAAATCACCGGTGCGTTGAGCCGCTGTTGGATCAGGCTGAAATCCGGGGCCTTGAACTGCTGCCATTCGGTGCAAATGATCAACGCGTCAGCGCCGGACAATACCGACTCCGGGGTGCCCATGAGCATCAACTTGGACTCATCGGGGTACAGCTGCTGGGTTTCCTGCATGGCTTCCGGGTCGAACGCGCGGACATTGGCCCCGGCGGCAAACAGCGATTCAAGCAGCACCCGGCTCGGTGCATCGCGCATGTCGTCGGTGTTCGGTTTGAACGCCAGCCCCCACACGGCGAAAGTCCTGCCGCGCAAATCGCCCTTGTAGAACGCGTTGATGCGCTCAAACAGCTTGTGCTTCTGACGCTCGTTGATCGCTTCCACCGCTTGCAGCAGATCGCTGGAGCAATGCGCCTCTTCAGCGCTGTGGATCAGCGCGCGCATGTCCTTGGGAAAGCACGAGCCGCCATAACCGCAACCGGGGTAGATGAAGTGATAGCCGATGCGCGAATCGGCACCGATGCCCAGGCGCACCGATTCGATGTCGGCGCCCAGGTGTTCGGCCAGTTCGGCGATTTGGTTGATGAAGCTGATCTTGGTCGCCAGCATGCAGTTGGCGGCGTATTTGGTCAGCTCGGCGCTGCGCAGGTCCATGAACATGACCCGGTCATGATTGCGGTTGAAGGGCGCGTAGAGGTCACGCATCACGTCACGCACCTCATCGCGTTCGCAGCCGATGATGATCCGGTCCGGGCGCCGACAATCAGCCACGGCCGAGCCTTCTTTCAAAAACTCCGGGTTGGAGACGATATCGAACTGCAGCAAGCGGCCGACCTTGATCAGGCACTTGTCGATATGCGCGCGCAAGGCGTCACCCGTGCCCACCGGCACCGTGGATTTCTCCACCAGAATCACCGGTTGTTCACGATGACGCGCCACGGCCTCTCCTACCGACAGCACATAACGCAGGTCCGCCGAACCATCGTCCCGGGACGGTGTGCCGACCGCGATAAACAACACCTGGCCATGCTGCACCGCGAGTTTTTCGTCGGTGGTGAACTGTAGACGTTTGCCTTCCAGGCCTTCGCGCACCAGGCTGGCAAGCCCCGGTTCGAAAATGCTCACGTGGCCTTGTTGCAACAGTTCGATTTTCTTCTCGTCAATGTCCATGCAGACCACGTCGTGGCCAACTTCTGCCAGGACGGCGGCTTGCACCAGACCAACGTAACCGCTACCAAATACACTGATTTTCATGGGGCACTCCTGAGTTCGCGCGCGCGAGCAGGCCGAGAATTAATGGTAATGACACCGAGGATGACCAGGGTCACCCCGATGGTTTTTGAAAGGCTGAATGCTTCGTTGAACAGCGGCAGGCTGGCGGCCAGCAGGTAGACCAGCGCGTAGCTGATACTCAGCAGCGAATAGGCCCGGCCCAGCGGTAAATCCCGCAGGGCGGCGAGCCAGCAGAGCATCGACAGGGCGTAAGCGAGAATGGCGACCAGCACCACGGCGACAGCGCTCAGATCGATGCTGGTGGTGAACCAGTGCTCGGGCGATGGCAGGCGACTCATGCTCCAGCGCATGCCCAATTGCGCGGCACTGACCAGCAGCACGCTGCCCAGCGCGAAGGTAATTCCGCGACGCAGATTCATGTGTGTTGCCCCAGCAGCACCACGCCACCGATCACCAGCGCCACACCCAACCAGTGGCGACGGTCGATGGTTTCGTGGAAAACGAAGCGGGCGACCAGGGTGATCAGTACGAAATTGAGGCTCAGCATCGGGTAGGCGATGCCGACTTCGAGGCGCTGCAACACCAGCAGCCACACCAGCAAGCCCAATCCCAGAGAGGCAAGCGCCAGCCACAACCACGGCGAACGCAGTTTCTCGCTCCAGTGCGACGCCTTGTCGCGCCAGCTTTCAACGGCGTATTTTTGGGCGATCTGGCCCAGGCAGGTCAGCAGGCAGGCGGCCAAGAGCAGTAACAGGCTCATGACGCCTCCTGAGGAAAAATCAGAATCACAATGTTGCCTTGTTCATAACGCTTGCCATCCTTGGGCAGCAGTTCGATTTCGCGCAGTTCGTCGTCACCCTTGATGCGCATGACCACGCCGACCGAACCGCTCTGGCGGGCATCGCGCATCCACGCTTGAACCTGGCGCGGGTCGACTTGCTGCTGTGCGCCGTCAGGATAGGCGAGGCCATATTTCAATTCGCCTATCGTGTTGTACAACGCCACGTCCGGACGTTTCAGACGCCAGGCCAACGCCCCGGCGGCGCCTAGGTCGTTGCTCAGCAACTGATCGGTCTGGCCGAGTTCCTGGGCATGCTCGAGGATGAATTGGTCGGGCATCTTGTTGGCGACCACCGACTCGGGCAGCCCGGCCGGCAACAAGGCGATCAGCAGCAGACTGCCGAAGGCCGGCGCCGCCCAGCATTGCAAAGGTCTGAAGGCTTGCAGCAGGTTGGCCATGATCCAGCCGGTCAGACCGATGAACACCAGCACCAGGTTGTGCAGTTCATGGTTGTAGAGCGGTTTTTTCAGTTGCAGGTAGACCAGGGCCACCAGGATTGTCAGGCCTAGCAGCAGGTTCAGCAGACCATTGATGCCCAGTACCCGGCCTTGCTCAAGCTTCAAGCGGTCCATCAGTGCGTGGCCCAGCAGCAACGCCAATGGCAACAGGCACGGCAGGATGTAGCTCGGCAATTTGCCTTTGCTGAGGCTGAAAAACAGCAGCGGCATCAACAGCCACAACAACAGGAAAGCGATATTCGCCTGGCGACGTGTTTGCCACGCTTGCTTGAGCGCCGGTGGCAACAACGCCACCCACGGCAGGCTGAACGCAACCAGTAACGGCAAGTAGTACCACCACGGCGCGTCGTGCTGGGCATCATCCCCGGCAAAACGGCGGATGTGTTCGTGCCAGAAGAAGAACCGCCAGTAATCGGACTCCTGGCCATGCACCGCCAAGGCCCACGGCAAGCTGACGGCGATGGCCACGACAATCGCCAGCGGCCCGTAGATCAGCAGCTCACGCCAGCGTTTTTGCCAGAGTATCCAGGGCAGGGCGATCAACACCGGCAATAACCAGGCGAGGAAACCCTTGGTCATGAACCCCATGCCGCAGGCCAGGCCTAACCCGGCCCAACTGATCAGGCGTTGGGTGCGGTCGACGCTGTCCAGCGCAAACCACAAAGCGACCAGGCTCAAATTGACCCAGAACGTGAATTGCGGATCGAGATTGGCGTAGCCCGCCGCGCCGGCGATGACGGTGAGACTCATGTACAACAGCGCGCAGGCAAAACTCTTGCGTGGATCGTTCCACATCCGGCGAGCGATGAGGTAACACAACAACACACTCAGCCCGGTACTCAGGGCGGAGGCAAACCGCACGCCGAACAGGTTCTGGCCAAACAGTGCCTGGCTGGCGGCGATCATCCAGTAGCCGGCCGCGGGTTTTTCGAAATAACGCAAACTCATGAAATGCGGCGACACCCAGTTGCCGCTCAGGAGCATGTCCTGGCTGATCTGGGCGTAGCGGGTTTCGTCGGGAATCCATAAGCCATGGCTGCCCAGCGGCAGCAGATACGCCAGAGAGAAGATGACCAGCAACAACGGCAATGCCCAGCGCTTGCTCATACGCCTTGCACTCCCAACCAGCCTTCGCGTCCTTCGAGTGCGCCACGCAGCACCCGGCCGACCGGCAAGGTGTCGGGGGCCTCGGGCAGCAGATCGCCCAAGGGTTGAAAACGGATGTTTCGCTGGCGCGCATCGGCCAGCAGTTGACGAAAATCGTTGGCCATCAGAATCCCTTCTACTTCGGCATGGATCGTGTAGACGTTGAGTTTTTCGGGGCTGAAGCGATCAAGAATGAAGGCGTTGAAGTCCTTGGCCGCCACGTTGGGGCCGACCACCTCATCGAACGTCGGCAGGTCCACCGGAATCTGCGGCGCACCCAAACCACCATCGGCCAATCGCGGTCGGAACAGGCTCTGGCCCCGGCAATCGCTGTTGTAGCGAAAGCTGAACGCCTGCTTGGCCTCGATCACGCGCTCGTCCGCCCGCCACCCGGCGGACGCCGAGCATTCGACGTTTTGCCCGAGGATGTCGGCGAGGGTGTCGACGCCCCGACGAAGGTGCTCGATCAGCTGCTTGTCACTCCAGCGTCCGGCATTGGCCTGCCAGCCGTGGTGATCCCAGGCGTGCAGGCCGACTTCATGCCCGGCTGCCACGGTTTGACGCATCAAATGCCCAAGATCACGGCCGATCGGTTTACCGGGCCACGCGGTGCCGGCCAGCAAGATGTCCCAGCCGTACAGGCCTGCCGCGTTGGAACGGAGCATTTTCCAGAGAAATTGCGGGCGGATCAGGCGCCATAAATGACGCCCCATGTTGTCCGGCCCGACACTGAAGAAAAACGTCGCCTTGACCTGCGCTTCATCGAGGATTTCCAGCAGCCGCGGCACCCCCTCACGGGTGCCTCGGTAAGTGTCGACATCAATCCGCAGACCTGCCCGCATCAGCGCTTGTCCGCGATTTCTAGCATGGCTTCACGCAAGAAGAAATCCAGCGTATTGCCGATGGTTTCACTCATCTCCACGGTTGGCGTCCAGTCCAGCAGGCGCTTGGCGTTGGCGATGCTCGGTTTGCGGTGCGAAACGTCCTGATAACCGGTGCCGTAGAACGCTTTGCTTTCGACATCGCGGAACCCGGCGAACGGCGGGAAGTTGTCGCGCAACGGGTGCGCTTCGAACTGACGCAGCAGCTCTTCGCCCAACTGGCGGATGCTGGCTTCGTTGTCCGGGTTGCCGATGTTGATGATCTGGCCGTTGCAGGCGTCGTTGTCGTTGTCGATGATCCGCGCCAGGGCTTCTACGCCGTCGGCAATGTCGGTGAAGCAGCGTTTTTGCTCACCACCATCGAACAGGCGAATCGGCGTGCCTTCCACCAGGTTGAGGATCAGCTGGGTGATCGCCCGGGAACTGCCGATACGCGCCGAGTCCAGGCGGTCGAGGCGTGGGCCCATCCAGTTGAAGGGACGGAACAACGTGAAATTCAGGCCTTTCTGGCCGTAGGCCCAGATCACTCGGTCGAGCAGTTGCTTGGAGATCGAGTAGATCCAGCGCTGTTTGTTGATCGGACCGACGATGAGGTTGGAGGTGTCTTCGTCGAAGTTCTGGTCCTGGCACATGCCATAGACTTCCGAGGTCGACGGGAAGATCACGCGTTTGTTGTATTTGACGCAGTAACGAACCAGTTTCAGGTTCTCTTCAAAGTCCAGCTCGAACACCCGCAGCGGGTTGCGGGTGTACTCGATCGGCGTGGCGATCGCCACCAGTGGCAGGACCACGTCGCACTTCTTGATGTGGTATTCGATCCACTCGGAGTGGATGCTGATGTCGCCTTCGACGAAGTGGAAATTCGGATGGCTGCGCAGGCGCTCGATGGCGTCCGAGCCGATGTCCAGGCCATACACCTCGTATCGGTCGTCGCGCAGCAGGCGCTCGGACAGGTGATTGCCGATGAAGCCATTGACGCCGAGGATCAGCACGCGGGTGCGACGCGGGGCGCGACCGGACTCGGCGCCACGCAGTACGGAACCGTCCACCAGACCCAGTTCGTTGGCCAGTTGCGGGCCACTGAGGTACAGGCCGTTGTCATTGCGCTGGCCAGCGGTGATCACCAGGGAGTCTTCGCCACAGGCGATACGCAGCGGGTCGACGCTGATGACGCGACCAGGCGCTTGACCTTCATTGCCTTGGGCGACTTCTGCATTCCAGACAATCAGCTTGTGTTCGCCCACGGCGCAGAATGCGCCCGGGTAAGGCTGGGTGACGGCGCGAACCAGATTGAACAGTTCTTCCGCCGGTTTGTTCCAGAGCAGTTTGCCGTCGGCTGGCGTGCGACGGCCAAACACCGTGGCTTTGGATTCGTCCTGAGGGGTTTCGCTGACTTTGCCCTGAAGCAACGCCGGTAGCGTGTCACGCAGCAAGTCGCTAGCGGCCAGACGCAGTTTTCCGTGCAGGCTCAGCGCCGTGTCGCTGCGCTCAATCGCCACCGCTTTCTGGGCGAGGATTGCGCCCGCATCGGCCCGTTTGACCATGCGGTGCAGGGTGACGCCGGTTTCGGTTTCACCGTTGACCAGCACCCAGTTGGCCGGCGCACGACCACGGTAGCGCGGCAACAACGAACCGTGCAGGTTGAAGGCGCCTTTGCTGGCAGTGGCCAACAGCGGCTCGCTCAACAGGTTGCGGTAGTAGAACGAGAACAGGTAATCCGGGTTGAGCTTGCTGATGCGCTCGATCCACAGCGGGTGGTTGGCATCTTCCGGGGCGTGCACCGGGATGCCCTTGCGTGCGCACAGTTGCGCAACGGAGCCGTAGAACGCGTTTTCCTTCGGATCATCAGGGTGAGTAAACACGGCGGCAATATCAAAGCCCGAGTTGAGCAGGGATTCGATGCCGGCACAGCCAATATCGTGATAGGCGAAGACAACAGCTTTTGCACTCATGAGTGAACCTGATCTGAAGAAATGGAGGTGAGACCGTCAACGGTGACAACGGGAGCAGGGGCAGCGGGTTGGTTACGCAGGACTTTTTCAATAAAGAACCGGGGGCGGGCGCGAACATCGCCGTACATGCGTCCCAGGTACTCGCCCAACAGGCCCATGCCGATGAACTGGCCACCGGTGAAGATGAACAGCACGGCGAACAGCACGAATGTCCCGTCGCCGGCCCAATGGGCGCCGAAGGCCAGGCGCAGCACGATCAGCGTAATGGCGAACAGCACGCCGAGGGCCGCCATGGCGAAGCCGACGATGCTCAGCAAACGCAGGGGCGTGGTGGTCATGCAGGTGATCAGGTCGAACATCAGATTGATCAGGCGCATGGGGCTGTACTTCGATTCCCCGTGCTCGCGCTCAGCGTGGGGCACGAGGATTTCCGTGGTGTGCCGGGCGAAGCTGTTGGCGAGGATCGGGATGAAGGTGCTGCGTTCACGGCAGGCGAGCATGGCGTCGACAATGGTTCGCCGGTAAGCGCGGAGCATGCAGCCGTAGTCGGTCATGGCGACGCCGGTTGAGCGCTGCACGGCCAGATTGATCAGCTTTGACGGCCAACGGCGTAGTGCCGAGTCTTGACGGTTGTTGCGCACGGTGGCGACCACGTCATAACCCAGCTCGGCCTGAGCCACTAACCGCGGGATCTCCTCGGGAGGGTTTTGCAGGTCGGCGTCGAGGGTAATAATCACATCACCTTTGCACTGCTCGAAACCGGCCATGATTGCCGCGTGCTGGCCGTAGTTGCGGTTGAGAATGACCGCCACCACCGAGCTGCACTCGCGATGGGCGGCCTCTTCGAGGATTTGCGCCGAGTTGTCGCGGCTGCCGTCGTCCACCAACACAATCTCGTAGTCATGGTGCAACTGCTGACATGCCGCTTCAGTACGCCGGAGCAACTCGGGCAGGCTGTCTTGCTCGTTGTAGACCGGGATGACGATTGACACGCAACGGATCGGGTAAGGTTTCACAGGCTTGAGTCCATAACGTTTTCAATAGCGCCGACCACACGATCGACGTCATCGGTGGTCATGTCGGGGAATAACGGAATCGAGCACAGCCGTGCCGAGTTCCATTCAGTGTTGGGCAGATAGATGTTGGGGAAGCGCTGGCGGTAGTAGGTGTGGAGGTGAGTGGCGATGAAGTGAATGCCGGTGCCGATGTTCTGCGCCTGCAGGGCCTTCATGAACGCTTCACGGTCCAGCCCGCAGCGCTCGGTGTCGATACGCAGGATGAACAGGTGCCAGGCGTGCTGCTGCGCATACGCTGGAAGGGCCAGGGGTTGCACCGGCAAACCTTCCAGTCGCTGCAAATAAGTGCCGGCCAGCTCCGTGCGTTTGGCGTTGATTTCGTCCAGTCGCTTCAGCTGCACCAAGGCGATGGCGGCATTGATGTCGGCCAGGTTGTACTTGAAGCCGGGCTCGATGACCTGAGCCTGAGGTTTGCGGCCGTGGGTCAGGCGGTCATAGGCATCGACACCGAGGCCATGGAACTTGAGCATGCGCACACGACTGGCCAGGGCTTCATCGTCACTGACAAACATGGCGCCTTCGGCGCAGGTCATGTTCTTGATCGCGTGGAACGAGAAGATCGCCGTGCCTTTCGCGCCGACATGACGACCTTTGTAGAAGGTGCCTGCGGCGTGAGCGGCGTCTTCGATGACGGGGATGCCGTGTTTGTCGGCCAGGGCATAAAGCGGATCGAGATCGAATGCGGCACCGGCGTAATGCACCGGAATGATGGCTTTGGTGCGCGGCGTGATCGCAGCTTCGATGCTGGCCAGGTCACTCATCAGCGTGTCGCGATCAACGTCGACGAACACCGGTGTCGCGCCCAACAGGCAGATCATGTTGGCGGTAGACACCCAGGTCTGCGACGGCGTGATGACTTCATCGCCCGGACCAATTCCCAGTGCCAGTAAAGTAATGTGCATCCCGCCGGTGGCCGAGGACAGTGCCACGGCATGACGGCATCCCACGTAGTTGGCGAATTGCTCTTCCAGTTCCTGGTTTTTCGGCCCGGTAGTGATCCAGCCGGAGCGCAATACTTGCTCTACGGCGGCAATTTCTTCATCGCCGATACTGGGGCGGGAGAAGGGGAGAAAAGCCTGACTCATGGACACCTCGGGGCTGAAGAGTGAATAGCCTGTGAGGCTAAAAAAAATTTGGATCCATTGCAAGAGTAGACGCTAAAACAAAAGCTGCATCAATTACTTACTCGAAATACCTGACGATTTAGATAGGTTGACATTTTCTGCGATGGTCGGCAGGTTGGTCCCTCGCAAAGAGACAGGGCGGGTCCATTGAGGTTATTCCCGATTTTGTGAAAGGAACATGAAAAACCGGTCGGCGAATCGTTTATCTGGAGGTCATACAGCCACTGTTCAGGCTTCTGCCGTTCATCGCGTTTTCTAGTAGAAAGTCCTACAGAAGTGTCCTGCTTTTCATGAAGGATGTTTCAATCCTTAGTTGTTTAATGAACTGTTTCCACTGAAGGCCGTTTCGTTTGATCGACTTACCCGCTACCGACTCAACTCCCTCAAAGACCAATCCGTTGACCCTGTATCTGGCGCGTCTGGCGCCCTCCAGCCAACTGACCATGCGTTATGTTTTGCAGGACGCCGCTGACCGGTTGGGCTTCGAAGACATGAACGTCGAGGAGATTCCCTGGCACAACCTGCAACCTGAAGATGTCATCGCACTGGTGGCCACCTTGCGCACGGATGGCTACGCGCCGAACACCTCTTCGCTTTATGTCAACGCGGTGCGTGGGGTGATGAACGAGGCGTGGCGCATGAGCCTGATCAGTCAGGAACACTTGCTGAAAATGCGTTCGGTGAAAGGGATTGCCGGCACGCGATTGTCCCAGGGGCGAAACCTCAGGCGCACGCTGATCCAGGAATTGATGGCGGTCTGCGCCGCCGATCCACGGCCACAAGGGTTGAGGGATGCGGCGATCATCGGGATTTTGTATGGCTCGGGCATGCGCAAATCGGAATCGGTCAACCTGGACCTGAACCAGGTCGATTTCACCGAGCGCAGCCTTCGTGTGACCGCCAAGGGCAACAAGCAATTGATCAAGTACGCACCGGCCTGGGCATTCGCCAAGCTCAATGACTGGCTGGAACTGCGGCGCTCGCTACTGAAGGAGGGTGAAGTGGACGATTCGTTCCTGTTCAACCGCATCCGCCGCGGCAGCCACATCACCCGCGAGCGCATCACCAAACATGCGATCTATTACATCGCCCGACAGCGGGGCGCGCAGGTCGGTGTGAAAATCATGCCGCATGATTTTCGACGTTCGTTCATTACCCGAGTGATTGAGGAATATGACTTGTCGATCGCCCAGAAACTCGCCCATCACAGCAACATCCAGACCACGGCCAACTACGATGTGCGCGATGACAACGAACGGCGTCGGGCCGTGGACCGGTTCGATCTTTGATGGTCGGGGTTCAGGATTCGCTCAGTACGTGGGCATGGCCGATCGTCGAGACGTGAACCGCACTGCCGGCGGGTGGCGCATACAGGCCCGAACTGCGCACCATCAATGATCGACCTGGCTGTTGCCCGGAAGCCAAAGCCTCCAGTTCCACCGTCAACGTGCAGGTATTGCCGCTGAAATCCCGCTCGGTCACAACGGCACGACACCCGGCAGCCTCGGTTGGGCTGGGCTGGATGCTGACGAGTTGCAGTTGTTCGGGACGCAGCATGATCTGCGCCGATTTGTTGTTCCGGTGGTTGTTCACCGGTATCCGACCGAGATCGCAATGGGCCCAGCCGGCTTCGATTCTGGCGGGCATGACCACGGCATCCCCCAGAAACAGCGCGGTTTGTTCATCCTCGGGGTAGCGGTAAAGGTCCAGCGGATGGCCTGACTGCACCAGCCGACCATCGCGCATTACCGCCAGCTGATCGGCAAACGACAAGGCTTCACTCTGGTCATGGGTGACCAGAATGGTGGTCACGCCGGCGTCGGTCAGCAGCCGTGCGACCATTTTGCGCATGGCGCCTCGAAGTCCGGTGTCGAGGGCCGAAAACGGCTCGTCCAGCAACATCAAGCGCGGCTGTTGCGCCAACGCCCGCGCCAGCGCCACGCGTTGTTGCTGGCCACCGGAGAGTTCATGAGGCCAACGATTGGCCATGTTCGCATCCAGCGCCACGCTGTCCATCAACTCTGCGACTCGCTCCTGTTTTGCACCGCCCTTGATCGAAAGCCCGAAACCGATGTTGGCGGCCACGGTCATGTGTGGGAACAGCGCGCCGTCCTGCGGAACATAACCAATCAAACGCTGGTGCGCCGGGACTTCATGGGTATCGTCGACGAGCGTTTGGCCATTGAGTGATAGTCGGCCCGAGTCCGGGAATTCGAAGCCGGCAATCATCCGCAATAGCGTGGTTTTTCCTGAGCCGGACGGGCCGACGATGACCGTTCGGCTGCCCGTTGGCACCGACAGGTTGATGCTCTCCAGCGCTTGATGGGCGCCGTAGGACTTGGAAATGGAATGAAGTTCAAGAGCGTTCATCGGCCAGCCGTTCGTTTGGATTGGTGATAAAGAAGTCCGGTCAAGGGAAGCGACAGCAAAATCATCAGCAAGGCATAGGGCGCAGCCGCGGCGTAATCGATTTCGCTGGTCATGGCCCAGAATCCGGTGGCCAGGGTGCGTGTGCCGTTGGGGGCGAGCAGCAGGGTGGCGGTCAACTCATTGGTGATCGCCAGGAACACCAGTGCGGCGCCAGCGGCAGCACCAGGCGCGGCCAGGCGCAGGGTGATCAGCCACAATGCCCGGGCGGGGGAGCGGCCGAGGCTGCGGGCCATGTTTTCCAGCTCCACCGGCGCCTGTGCGATCCCGGCGCGCAAACTCACCAGGGCGCGGGGCAAAAACATCAGCAGGTACGCCAGCAGCACCGTGATGGTCGTCTGGTAGATCGGCCGGGCGAAATGGATGGTGGCGGTTACCAATGCCAGGGCCACGACGATCCCGGGCAACGAACTGGTGATGTAGTTGCAGCTTTCCAGTACACGTTGCAACCGGCCCGGAGAGCGAATTGACAGCCAGGCAATCGGAATGGCGGCGCAGGTGGTGAGGGCTGCACCCGCAAGGCCGAGCAGCAGCGTCTGCTCCAGCGCCGGCAGAAGTTCGTCCATCTGCCAGACCTGCGTACCGCCGGCTATCAGCCAGTTACCCAAGGTCACCAGTGGCACGCCCAGCGCCAGCGCACAGGTCGCGACCTGCACGGTCAGGGCGAGGAGGGTGGTTCCAGATTTCAGGCGCACCACTCGCTGTTCGCGAGCGCTTCCCGACCCGACCCGGGCGTAACGCGCCGTGCCGCGAGCGGCCGATTCGGCGGTCAGCATCACCAGGCAACACAGCGCGAGCACGCTGGCCAGCATGTTGGCGGCGGGGCCGTTGAAGGTGGATTTGAACTGATCGAAGATGGCCGTGGTGAAGGTGTCGAAGCGGATCATTGCGTACAGGCCATACTCGGCGAGCAGGTGCAGGCCCACCAGCAAAGCGCCGCCGCAGATAGCCAGGCGCAATTGCGGCAGCACCACGCGGAAAAATATCGCCCAGGGTTTTAGCCCCAGCGATTCGGCAACGTCTTCGATGGCCGGATCGAGCCTGCGCAGGGTTGCTGCAATCGGCAGGTAGAGGAACGGGAAGTAGGCGATGACCGAGACCAGAACCCCGGCAAACAGCCCGTGAATCGGTGGGACCAGACTGACCCACGCATAGCTGTGAACGAACGCCGGCACCGCCAGCGGCGCGGTCGCCAACAACGACCACCAGCGCCGCCCCGGCAGGTTGGTGCGCTCTGTCAGCCAGGCCAGAGACAGGCCTAACGTGACGCACAACGGAATCGTGATCACCACCAGTAAAACGGTGTTGATCAACAGTTCAGCGACCCGCGGCCGGAATACCAGCGGCACAAGGGTCGCCCAGCCTGTCTGAAACGATACGCCGATGACGAAGGCAATCGGCAGCAGCGACAACAGCGACACCAGCACCGACAAACCGATCACCCACGCGCCACCACGCCCCGCGAAGAGGCCGCGGGATCGTCGTCGCAAGTTCGCGGGTATCGCCTCGGCGACACCCGCTGGCAAGGTTTCAGGCATCAATTAGAGCAGTCCCGCCTGAGTCATCAACTCCACGGCTTTTTTACTGTCGAGTTTTGAAGCATCGACTGTCGGGGCGTCGAGTTGCTGCAAAGGCACCAGTTTTGGATTGGATTCAGCGTTCTTGCCCACCGCGTATTCGAACGATTTACCGGTTTTGAGGATGGCCTGGCCATCTTTGCCGGTAACCCATTTGAGGAACGCCTGGGCTTGTTCCTTGTGTTTGCTGGACGCCAGCACGCCGCCACCGGAGACGCTGACAAACGCGCCCGGATCCTTGTGCTTGAAGTAGTGCAGGGCGGTGTTCTTGCTGTTTTCGCCGGTCTTGGCCTGGTCGCCGAAGCTGTAATAGTGGTAGATCACGCCGCTGTCGACCTGCCCGGCGTTGACCGCTTTCAGTACCGCACTGTTGCCGCGATAGATCGTGGCATTGGCCTTCAACCCTTTGAGCCATTCCAGCGTGGCGGCTTCACCCTTGAGTTCCAGCACGGCGGCGACGATGGCCTGGAAGTCGGCACCGGCCGGTGAAGCGCCCCAGCGACCTTTCCAGTTCGGGCCAGCGAGGTCCATCAGCGACTTGGGCAGTTCGGCTTCGGGCAGTTTGCTCGGGTTATAGACAAACACCGTGGAGCGCGCGGCGATCCCCACCCATTTGCCATGGGCCGGGCGGTAAGCATTGCCGATCTGTTCCAGAGTGGCCGGCGCAACCGGCGCAAACAGCCCCGCGTTGTCGACCAGCACCATGGCCGGGGAGTTTTCGGTCAGGAACACGTCGGCCGGGGAGGCAGCACCTTCCTGCACGATCTGATTGCCCATCTCGGTGTCGTCGCCATTGCGCACGGTGACCTTGATCCCGGTTTCCTTGGTAAAGCCCTCGATCCAGGATTTGGTCAGGCTTTCGTGTTGGGCGTTGTAGACCACAATGCCATCGGCCTCAGCTGCATATACGTGGCCGGCGCTCAGCAGAGCGGTGGCCAGCAGTGCGGTTTTCAGGAAAGAGGGAAAATGGGCATTCATGCGTCGGCAGCTCCTGTTTTTTTAATCGTGCGCGCAGATTCGACAGCGTCGACGAGGTAGGTCGTCGATGAGTGTAGATCAATACGAATCATTTGCATGTTTAAGACGCGGCGAATGTAGTGCCTGAAATGAGAAAAAAACGTCAATTTAATCGTTAATTCCTGTCATTTGGCGTGTGGCTCGGGTACCGAGACAGTCACTCGCGAGCCGTTGCCTGGAGCGCTGTGCACGGTGATGTGGCCACCGAGTGTTTCGACAATGCGTTTGCAATGGGCAAAGCCCAGCCCGAACGAAGATGTTTGTGAGCGAGCTGCATCGGCGCGAAAGAACACCTGGCCCAGTTGCTTGAGTTCATCGGCGGACATGCCCATGCCGTTGTCACAAATGTCGATTGTGAAGCCAGTGCCTGGGTGGTGCGCAACGAGTACATTAATTTCACCGCCCGGGTCGGTGTACTTGATGGCATTGTCCAGCAGGTTACCGATGACCACTTCCCACTGTTCCTGAGTGCCCATCACCCGGCCCCCGGCATCGTCGAGCGACCGTAGGGAAAGATTGAGCTGCTTTTGTTCCGCCGCTTTACGCCAACGCTCGACAGCATCGAGTACGTTGTCATTCAGCACGCTCGACTGCCCGGCGGTGTCTGCGGTGCCTTCCAGTTCTGCCAGGTTCAGCAGGCCGAGTGACAGGCGTTTGAGCACTTGCATTTCGGTCAGTACATCACGGCAGGTCTGTGCGTAGTCTTCGGCCTGTCGGGGCCGGGCCAGAATCACCTCCAGTGCCGAGGTCACCGCAGCGATCGGCGTCTTGAGTTCATGGGAGGCGTTGGCGATAAACAGCCGTTGGCGCTCCAACACCTCCTGGACCGCGGTTTCCATTTGCGCGTAGCTGTCGAACAGCAGCTTTTCTTCCGCCGAATGCGGCTCGAACACCACTCGACGGGTGAACTCCGGCGGCTTCAATGTGCGCAGTTGTCGGGCGAAGCTGCGCAGGTTTCGGGTGGAGAACGACACCACGAAAAAACTGCCGAGCGTCGTCAGCAACAGTATTCCCGATGCAGCAAGCGCCACCACGCGTTTGAAGGCGGCGACCGCATCAAGTACCGGTTGTGCGTTGCTAGCCACCAGCAGCCTGGCCTTCATCGGTCCCTCGGGGCTATTGCGCTCAAGGTCGCCCATCTGCGCAATCCATTTTTCGTAACCGACGTCGAACAGGAACGTTTCTTCGCCGCCCGCCCGAACCTGATTCATGGCGCGGCGAAGTGATTCGCGCATGGGCGGAGTCGGGCCTTGAGAGTCTTGCAGCAGCGCACCGGATATCGATGACAGTGCGAAGTACATGTCGTGATCGTGATCCAGTTCCGAGGCAAACTCGCCGTGGCGCTGATAGACCAGATCACCGTCTTCGACACTGATCAATGATTCGATGACATCCGACTGGGTATCGAGATGGTGACGCAATTCATCGAGGCGGGTGGTTTGCACCCAATGACTCAGCCACACAAACCCGATCAGTAACACGCACGCCTGCACCAGGAACAAGGTGATGGCAATTTTTATGTTGAGTGCCAGGCTACGCCACACGAAGGATCAACCCCTTGCCGCGAATGGTTTCAATCTCGACGTTGGCACCTGTCAGCTTGCGCCGCAGACGGTTGAGCAGAACGTCCAGGCTGTTGCTGTCCGGCTCGCTGTCAAAAGGATAGAGCAGCCCCAGCAAAACCGTGCGGGTCTGCAACTGATTGGCCTTGCCGGCCAAAGCCACCAGCAGATCGTATTCCATGCCCGTCAGTACCAGCGGTCGGTCACCGATGCTGACCCGCAACGTGTCGAGTTCGATGTTCAGATTGCCCAGAGACAGCAATCTCGCGCCTCGGGCGATCGAGCGTCGATAGAGCGCATTCAAGCGCGACACCAGTTCGATCATTTCGAACGGTTTGGTCAGGTAATCGTCGGCGCCGCGATCCAGTCCCTGAACCCGATCCGCCACTTCACTTCGGGCGGTGACCATGATCACCGGCACCTCGTTGCCCATGCCGCGCAGTTCCTTCAGCACGTCCAGGCCCGATCTGTGCGGCAGCATCCAATCCAGCACCAGTACGTCGTATTCGCTCGATTGCGCGTAGTACAACGCCTCTTTGCCGTCCCTGGCCAGGTCCACCACCCAGCCTTCTTCCTCAAGCCCGCGCTTGATGCTGTTGCCCAGCAAAACATTGTCTTCAGCCACCAGAACTTTCATCACTCGCTCCCTGTCCGGGCGTTGCGCAGGAGGGCATTCATTGCATGTCCGCCACGCGCTGGCAAGCCATCGCGCAATAACGTGGCTTCGTTAACAAGCGGTTCATTTTCACCTCTTTAGACTGCCCGGCAGTGGCGAACGATGATCCTGCGGGTTCGATTCGCCTTCCAATTTCTCACCTGGACTTCCCTTATGAGCCTTTCCAGTCGACGTCTGTCGTTCATCTTCCTGACGGTGCTATTGGCCTGTCTGGTGGCCGCGACATTTTCCAGCCTGGCCACCCATGTGCGTTTCGGACTGGAGTTTCGCGGTGGTTACGAGATTTATTACGTTGTAAACCCGGCGCCGGGCAAAACCGAGGTTTCAAAGGATGACCTTTTGCAAACGGTCGCGATCCTGAGTAAGCGCGCCGATAGCATCGGCATTACCGAGCCGGACATCCGGGTTGAAGGCGCCAACCACATTCGGGTCAAACTGGCCGGCCTGACGTCTGCCGAGGAGTCGCGTTCCCTGCTCGGCAGCGCTCAGGGACTGCCCACCCTATTGACGGAGAAATACACCCAGACCGTCGGCAGCGTGCTGGGCAAGACGGCTCTGGCGGAAACGGTACAAGCGGGGTTGATCGGTATCGCCTGTATTTTCCTGCTGCTGGTGGGTCTGTATCGCATCGCCGGTTTGCTTGCCGCGTTTTGTACGGTGGTCTACCTCTGGTTATTGCTGATTGTATTCACAGCCTCGGGGGCGACCTTATCGCTGTCGGCGGTGGTCGCGTTCGTGCTGGGCATTGGCATGGCGGCAGACGCCAGCATCATCTGTCTGGAGCGCGTTCGTGAAGAACTCGGCCTCGGTCGGTCATTGCGCGAGGCCGTGCAAAACGGTTTCAACGGCTCGCTGCCGACAATTCGCGACGCGAACCTGGTGACCGCACTGGCCATGATCGCCCTGTTTGCGGCGGGCATTGGCCCGATCCAGGGTTTTGCGCTGACGATGCTGGTGAGCATCGTGATCAGCATCGCCACCAATTTTTTCCTGGTTCGCCGGCTAGTTCTGTGGCTGGCCGATACTCAATGGGTCAGCCAGCGCTGGTTGATCGGCAAGGGCAAATCACCCGCGACCACAGCCCGCAGTTTCAACTTCATTGGCCTGGGCAAAACAGCGATTTTTGTGTCATTGCTGACCATCGTCGCCGGATCGCTGTACTACCGTGCTCACGGTCTGAACCTGGACATCGATTTCACCGCAGGCACCGCGCTGGACATCGACGTTGACCGGGCGATTACTCAGCAAACGGCCACCCAAATCATGACCGAGGCGGGCACCATACCGGCCACGGTGGCTGTAGGCGGCGCACAGAATCAACACATCGCCGTGCGCTTCGATGAAGTGCTCAAACCGGCTGATCTGAAGCAAATCATTGCTGCATTCAAAGGCAAGTACCAGAGCGTCGAATACGAAGAGAACACCGCGGACCCAGGCGTAGCGCGAGACTTCGCTACCCGGGCGATCTACGCCGTGATTGCGGCGTTCGCCAGTATCGCGATTTACATCGGCCTGCGCTTTTCCTGGGCCATCGCCCTGGCGACACTGCTGCCGATCGTTCAGGATATTCTGATCGTCTCGGCGATATTTTCGCTGTTCAAGTTTGAGGTCGACGTCACCTACATCGCGGCCCTATTGACGATTATCGGCTACTCGCTGAACGACAAAATCGTGATTTTCGGGCGCATCGTCGAGAATGTGAAAAAATCCCCGCCCGGCGATCCAGTGTCCTTGTGGCGTTTGATCAACTTGAGTATCCGCCAGACCCTGGGGCGTTCGCTGTACACCGTGCTGACGGTAGTGATGGCGTCGACCTGCCTTTATTTGTTCGCGTGTGAGCCGTTGCAAATGTTTTCGCTGGCACTTGTGCTGGGGCTGATATCAGGTGCAGCGTCGTCAATTTTCATCTCCAGTGCGATCTGGCTGACCCTGTCGCGCCGCCAGCTATGGCCGGCCAAGGCTGGATCACCCTTGAAGATCAATCCTCGGTCTGTCCCGCACCTGGCATCAACGCCGTTCCTTGGCGCGCTGCTGGCGGTGTGTATGGTTGGTGTGGGCGGGTGGTTGTGGATTCCCGCCCAGGCAACGGCAGGCAAGTCGGCGCTCAGTATTTCGACCGATACGGGTTCCCTGGGAGACTTGTCGAACTTCCGGCAAATCACCGTGGACACCGCCCGCTTAGTGGATGCAGGAGATATAAAGGCAGCCAAGGCCCGGATCACTGACCTGGAAACCGCCTGGGATCGGGCCGAAGAAACCTTGCAACCCAAGTCTCCGGCTAACTGGACCTCCGTCGACAAGTCAATTGACCGCGCGCTGTCGCAATTGCGTTCGGGTAAGCCAGATCCGGCAGCCTGTGCAGAGGCGTTGAAAACCCTGCTGGCGAAGCTGGAAAACAAGCAGAGCAGTACCGCCCCCTCAGTGGTGGCCGCGACCGCGGGGTCCATGGGCGATTTGTCTTACCTGAAGGTCATTCTGTCCGACACTCAACAGCTGCTCGCCAGCGGCGACATGAAGGGTGCCCGCGCACGGATCACCGACCTGGAGAGTGCCTGGGATCAGGCCGAGGAAAAATTGCGTGCGATCGATCCTGAAGGCTGGACCTCGATCGACAAGTCATTGGACCGGGCATTGAAGCAGGTCAGGACGGGGTCGCCGGACCTGGCAGCCTGCACTGAGGCGCTGGATACCTTGTCGACGAAGATCACCAGTAAAAGCGCGCACTGACAGTTTGTTAAACCCGAATGAATCGAGAGGCCCCAAGGGCCTCTCTTTTTTGCCGGTATTGTCAGGGTTGGCTTTGCGGGAAAATCAGAATCTCCAGATTGCCGCGCTCATAACGCTTGCCATCGATGGGCAACAACTCGACTTCTTGCACTTCCTGGACACTGTTGACTCGCATCACCACGCCGACCGCGCCTTTTTTGCGGGCCTCGGTCATCCATTGGCCGACACTGTCCTTGGTCACTTTTCTTGATTCCATCGCGGGATCGTCGAGGCCGTACTTCAACTCGCCGACAGTGTTGTAAAGAGCGATCTGCGGCCGCTTCAGGCGCCAGGACAAGGCCGCCGCCGCCCCCAAATCGTTGCTCAGCAACGAGGTCGTCTGACTCAAGGCATCCAGATGCTCGGCAATGAACTGATCGGGCATCTTGCTATCGACGATCTGGGCGGGCATCGCGGCAGGCAGCAACGCAACCAGCAGCCAGATACCCAACGCCGGCGCTCCCCAGAACACCAATGGACGCAGGACTTGCAAGGCATTGGCGATAATCCAGCCGACCAACACGATAAACACCAGGGACAAACTGAACATCTCGGTGTTTTCATAGACCTCTTTGGTGGCCTGCAAATACAACAAGGCGATCAGGGCGCACGTGGCGATGACGGTGTTAAGCACTCCGTTGATGCGAATCGCGCGCCCTCGTGCCTGGTTCAGCAGCGTCATCAGTGCATGGCCCATCAGCAACGCCAAGGGCAACAGGCACGGCATGATGTAGGTCGGTAATTTGCCACTGCTCAGGCTGAAGAACCCCAGTGGCAACAGCAGCCAGAGCAACAGGAAACCGATCGTTGGCTGGCGTTTTTGTTTCCAGGCCTGGACGAATGTCGTGGGCAACAACGCAGCCCATGGCAAACTCGACACGACCAGCAGCGGCAGGTAGAACCACCACGGACGAGCGTGTTGAGCATCATCGGCAGCGAAACGGCGAATGTGTTCGTTCCAGAAGAAAAACCGCCAGAAATCCGGTTCCTGATGGTGGATTGCGAGCGCCCACGGCAGACAAACCACCATGGCGACAAGCACCGCCAACGGCCCGTAGCGCAACAGCTCACCCATGCGTCGTTGCCAGAGCATGTAGGGCAGGGCGATCAACGCCGGTAGTAGCCACGCCAGAAAGCCCTTGGTCATGAAACCCATCCCACAGGCAACGCCCAACAGCGCCCAGGCGCCGAGGCGACGACTCAAAGAACGGCTATCAATGGCGAACCACAGCGAGACCAGACTCAGGTTGGCCCAGAGCGTGAATTGCGGATCGAGGTTGGCATATCCGGCCTGACCGGCGATCAGCCCGAAACTCATGTACAGCATTGCGCAGGCAACGCTTTTGCGCCGGTCGCCCCATAAGCGGCTGGCCATCAGGTACGTCAGCCAGACACTCAGTCCTGTGCTCAGTGCCGAGACGATACGCACCCCGAACAGGTTGTCGCCAAAAATGGCCTGCGCGATGGCGATCATCCAGTACCCGGCGATCGGCTTCTCGAAGTAGCGAATGCCCATGAAATGCGGGGAGGTCCAGTTCCCGCTCAACAGCATTTCCTGGCTGATCTGGCCATAACGGGTTTCGTCTGGCGTCCACAGTCCATGGGACATCAGGGGCAAGAGATAAAACACCAAAAACGCCAGCAGCAACGCAGGTAGGGCCCAGCGTTCGGTGAGGGTGGAGGTCTGGACAGCGGGGCGCAGTAAATCGTCAGCAGCGTAGGACCGCAAGTTATCAGGTGTCATGATTCGACCTTGGCGCAGCAGAGGTTGCTCGGAGGGGGACGTGCGCAGGGCATTTCAGCGTGCGCGGAACTTTATCTGTGTCGTAAATCAATACTGATCCGAACTGCAAACATCAGGTCATGTATTTGTTAGTTGCGACGAGCGCTGAGAGCTTTTATCGAGGGTCCGCTCATCAAGACTGCAAACTTATTGCTTGATCCACGGGTCTTTAAACAAGGAGTGCCAATCACCGGCATTAAGTATGCCGAGTACTTGCAGCTGACCATTGGCATCAATACGGACAAATAACGAACTGCCATACTCACTCGAAGCCGCGTGTTTAAAACCGGTCTGGGCTTCGAAATCGCTGATGCAACCGCTGTGTGTCACCAGCACCAGATTGTGCTGGGCACGCTTGTGCGCCACCACATCATTACGCAGGGTTTTGCCACAGCTGGCCAACCATTCCTGGGTCATTGCGTCTTTGCCAAACATGGAATGCGAGGTTTGTGCCGTACGGGTGACCGGGCTGCTCAAGACATCGGTCTGGTCCATACCCAGGCGCTGGAACCCTTGGCCCACGGCCACGGCGGCATCGCTGCCGACTCGGGTAATGCCGTCGGCCGGGCCCAGGCAAGGATTGGCGGAGCGGTCGCAGCGCTCGGTATGGCGAACCAGTACGATGATCTCGCCTGCTTGCCACTGATTGATCAAGCGCGTAGTAGCGTCGGATCCGGTCGTGCCCAGATTGACCGGCGATCTTGGCCACAAGACAAAACCCGTCACTAACGCCACAGCGATGAGTGCCACCGCCGACAACGTCAGTCTGGTCAGCCGCGGGCTCAAGACTCGCTTGGGTAACTGCTTGCGCAATGAAGATTTAATCACGTTTTATTTACCCGTCAGTACGCAATAGCGAATAACTTACAATACGCCCATGACGAGTAACCTATCAGTCAAGCCAGAGCGCGGATTCAAAATTGAGGTGGTATAAGAGAGGCTAAATATCGGCAGGTGTGGGACAAGTGAAATGGATGTGAAAAATTTGCACGGATTATGGGCAGCGTCTAGTTAGTTTATGTTTGCGAACTCTTATCTTTTACACCTTGCTAGTGGAAACAAAGAATGGATTTCAAACAGAGCCTGACGAAAAGGATCGTCATCGTATTCGCCCTGATGAGCGCGTTGGTGGCGGGCGTATTTGCGGTGGGCATCGTCGCAACAGTGCACGTGGTTGAACGAAAGCTCACGACGACACGATTGGCAGGAGGGATGCACCGTCTGCTGTCGATGGACAATCCCGGTCAGTGGACCCATCAACCGGAAAAAGACGAGCTGTTTTTTACCCAGGGAGGGAAGGGCCTCATGGCGCTTGATTCGCAGCTGGAATCGCTACGTCTTGGATTTCAGGAAATCCTGTATCACGGCGCCGATTTCTACGCGATGGTCGAGGTCGTGGATGGACGCAAGTATGTGTTGCTGCGCGATCAGCAAAGCCTCGAACAGCGCGAGCGGATGTTGTTTGGTATCGTCATGGTCGGTTTCGTTTTGAGCATTCTGCTGGCGATTCTGCTGGGCCGGTTATTGGCTCGGCGTGTGATGGCTCCGGTGATTCGCCTGGCGCGCCAGGTGCGTCATCGCGATCAACTATTGGACCTCGCGTCGCCGCTTCGACCCGACTATGCGGCTGATGAGGTGGGAGAGCTGGCGCAGTCCTTTGACCAGACCCTGGGACGTCTGCGCGCAGCACTGGGCCGGGAAAAACTCTTCACCAGTGATGTCAGTCACGAATTGCGTACACCGCTGATGGTGCTGGGCGGCTCCTGTGAGCTTTTGCTGAGCAATCCCTCGCTGGACCCTCGTTCCGCGGCTCAGGTCAGCCGAATCGCCCGGGCCACCGACGAAATGCGTCAATTGGTCGAAACGTTTTTGATGCTGGCTCGCGCTCGAGAGGATTCCGGTTCGGAGGCGAATGCCACCCTCAAAGAAGTCGCCGATGCGCTGGTTGAAATCTGGGGGCGACTGATCCGGGAGAAGGGCATCGAATTCATTTACGACATCGAGCACGTTTCGTCGGATCGTCATAACCTGACGTTCCTGCAATCGGTCATGGGCAATTTGTTGCGAAATGCCTGGCACTACACGGATCAAGGCCACATTCGACTGACCCTGCGTGAACACGGCTTCATTATCGAAGACAGCGGCATAGGCATCCCGGAAGAAGAACGCCATGCGATATTTCAGCCGTTCGTGCGCGGTGACGAGAGTCGAGGTGAAGGGTTGGGGTTGGGCCTTTCACTGGTACAACGGATCTGCAGCAATCAGAACTGGCGAGTACAACTCAGTAGCGGCCAGCCCAACGGTTGTTGTTTCACCGTTGAGCTGGACCGCGAGTAAACCTTTTACTGAGCCGATGGACAGCCTCTCGGTGTTCCGGCGGCGGCCTGACTGATCAACGCGGCCAAGCGCTTGACGTTGCTCTGCTGAGCCGCTACCAGTTCATCGATGGACGGCCCTGAAGGTGTTTGCAAAGTGCTTCGGCACGTGACCAGCGCGTTATCGCTTTCGCCGAGGTTGCGCAGGCGCCATTTGACGTCAATCAGCGCGTATTGGCCGGGGATCGAGTCAAACCGTTGCACGTCCAGGCGCACCGACATTTTGCGCTGGGGATTACTGTTGACCAGTTGGTCCGCCAGGGCAGTGCGCAATTCATCCGACAGGCTCGCGCCCCACCACTCGGTTTCGAGGATCGCCATGCCACTGTTGCCCTGGCGAATGACGATCTGCGGGCGGTCGACCTGAGGAGGGACGCTGAGCCCCTCGATCTGGATATCCGCAGTGCTGGTCCTTGAATTGCTGCTCGGTTGGGCCGGGGTCAGGGTGTGGAATTGAATCGGCTCACTGCGGCACGCGGTGAGTAGCAACAATGCAGTGACCAAGCTGATCTTCAGCGGATAAACCATGAGTGATGCTCCTGTGGTCATTTGCGCGGCGGCCCCTGCAGGTCCATCGGCGCGGCATTGTCGGGACGACCGCGAATCAGCGATTCCGGATGCCGTCCCAGGTAATCCGAGAGTTCACGCAAGGAGCGCGACATGCGCCCGAGTTCGTCGAGGGTCTGACCTAATTGTTCGCGTTGCGGCGAGTCTTCGGCCAAGGTCGAACTGGCCGATTGCAGCGTCTTGCTGACATCCGCCAGCGTAGTCTGCACGCCGGGCAGGGTCTTGGCGTTGAACTGTGCGAGGCCTTTGCGCAGTTCGACGAGGTTGCTGTCCAGGTTGCCGGCAATTCGCTCGATCGGTAGTTGGTTGATCTTGTTGACCATGCCCTCCAGTTTTTCCTGCAATTGTTCGAGGCTGCCAGGAACGGTTGGGATGGAGACTGGACGGGCGGTTGGATCGAACACGACTTTCTCCGCTTTGGGGTAGAAGTCGAGCGCAATGTAGAGCTGACCGGTCAACAGATTGCCGCTCCTGGCCTGGGCCCGCAGGCCGTTTTCGATGAAGCTGCCGATCAGGCGTACGCCAGCGGCTTCGTCATTGGGATCATGCTTCAACACCTCGAGCATTTTGGTGTGGGCCTGGCCGAGTCGTTGCGGGTAGATCAGGATGCCGACATTGACCGGGAAACTGCGTTTTTTTGCGTCGAAATCCAGATTGACCGCCACGACTCTGCCGAACTCGATGCCAAGGAATTCCACCGGCGCACCGACCTTGAGCCCGCGCAAGGCCTGATCGAAACGCAAGCTCAAAAATTGCCCCTTGCCGCTGGGCGGGGCGAGGGCGGTTAGCTGGTCTTCGAACAGATCGAAGGCTTTGTCCTCTACGGCCGGTTGATCATTGGGACTGTAATCCGGAGCGCGGAAGGCGATACCGCCCACCAGAATGGATGACAGCGATTCGGTTTTCACCGAAAAGCCGTTGGCGCCGACGTTTACGTCGATGCCGCTGGCGTTCCAGAAACGGGTGTTTTCGGTCACGTAGGCATCATTGGGCGAATGCACGAAAATCTCGATATCGACCCCTTTACCGTCGGCATTCAGGGCGTAGGCCACCACTTGGCCGACCGGAATCTTGCGGAAGTAAACCGGAGAGCCGATATCCAGCGAACCGAGGTCATCGGTGTGCAGGGTGAAGCGCTTGCCCGGCTCGCCATAGGTAATCGGCGGCGGGTTTTCCAGGCCGGTAAAGTTTTTTGCGCGGGCGTCGGCTTGGCCGATGTCGGCGCCAATGTAGTCCCCGGACAGCAGAGTATCGATACCCGACACCCCGCCCGCGCCAATACGCGGACGCACAACCCAGAATTCCGAGTCTTCGCGGGTGAAACTTTCCGCCTGCTTGGACAGTTTGATGGTGGCGTTGACGCTCTTCTGATCGCTGCTCAGTTCCACGTCCGAGACATGGCCGATCACCACGTTGCGGTATTTGACCTCGGTCTTGTTGGCCGTCAGGCCGCTACCGGTTTTGAACATAACGGTAATGGTCGGACCTTCCTGCAACATGGTGTGTACGACCAGGGAAATCCCCACCAGCACCGCGACGATCGGCACGATCCATACCAGCGAAACGCTGAAACGACGGGTTTTAACAGGGGCCTGGCCGGGGGCTTGCGGCCCATCAGTGGCTTGCGACTTCATCCATGACCTCCTCGTTTTGCGGATTTTTCCGCTCTTTATCCCAGATCAGGCGTGGATCGAAACTCATTGCCGAGAGCATGGTGAAGACCACCACCAGGCCAAAGAACAGAATGCCGGGGCGCGGTTCTATATCGGCCAAGGCTTGAAACTTCACCAGTGAGGCCACCAGGGCAACCACGATCACATCGAGCATCGACCAGTAACCGATGAGCTCGACGAAGCGGTACAGCGTTGACCGCTGCTTGTTCGCCCATTGGCTGTCACGCTGAACGGTCACCAGTAACAGCGTCAGGGCGACGAACTTGATGCCCGGCACCGCGATGCTGGCGATGAAAATAATCAGGGCGATGTCCCAGGCGCCGTGCTGCCAGAACTCCACTACACCGCTCATGATCGTGCTATCGGCGCCGTTTCCGACCATCTTGGTGTTCATCACTGGCAGCAGATTAGCCGGGACGTAAAACGCCAGGGCAGTGAACATGTAGGCCCAGGTCCGGGCCAATGAGTTGGTTTTGCGCCGATGCAGCGGCGCGCCGCACCGTGTGCATTCGTGAGGTTCATCGGTCATGTCACAGGCCAGGCCGCAGCTATGACACAGGCACAGGTTGAGTTCACTCGCCACCGGGGGCCTGTTCATAAGATGTCCCATAGATCACGGATGTCGCGCCCGGCAATGCGGATCATCATCAGACTGAGAATGGCCAGGGCAAACAGGCCGATGCCGGGCAGCACATCCAGCAATCCGGCGAGTTTGATGACCGCGACCATCGCCCCCAGCAGACAGACCTCCAGCATGCTCCAGGGCCTGAGGGTTTCCAGCCAGCGCATGCAGAACCTGAAACCGGGCGAGCGCTGGTGGGCGAGGGCGAAGCTCAGGACCCAGATAAGCAGCAACAGCTGGAACATCGGCGCGATGATCATCGCGATCGCCGCCACCATGGCGATGAAAGTGATCGGCCCCAGACTCAGGGCCAGCACCGAATCCCAGAGTGTTGCGCTGTTTTTAAGGCCTTTGAGGCTGATGCTCATGACGGGATAGAAGTTGGCGAAAATCCACAGCATCAACGCGGTGAAGGTCAACGCCAGACGTTGTTCCACCGTCAGGCCGTTATAGCGCTGAAGCACGCCGCCGCAGCGTGTACACAGGGTTTTCTGATGTTTGGCGAGCGTGACTTTTTCATACACGCAGTCGCAGTGCTCGCAGATGATCAGTGGGTCAGTCGTAGCCATAGGCTGCACTCGCCAGGACGCAGGGAAGTCAGAGCACCTCCTCAATATAGAAGCGCCTAGCGATTGAGCAAATCTAAAGGCTGAACGAGGTGTTACAGATCGTTCCCACGCTCTGCGTGGGAACGATCAGTTGGGCGGTCAGCCGAGCAGTTCGCGCAGGCGATACCAGAACATGCCGAGCGCCAGCAGCGGGGAGCGCAGCATGGGTCCACCGGGGAAAGTCATGTGCGGCACGGCGCTGAACACGTCAAAGCCCTGACTGTGTCCGACGTGGATCGCTTCGCCCAACAGCTTTGCGCACCAGTGGGTCACGTTCAGGCCATGACCTGAGTAGCCCTGGGCGTAAAACACGTTCGGATGCTGGCTCAAGCGCCCGACCTGCGGGAAACGATTGGCGCTGATGCCAATCTTGCCGCCCCATTGATAGTCGATGCGCACGTTGGCCAATTGCGGGAAGACCTTGAGCATGTGTGGGCGCATGTAAGCTTCGATGTCCGCCGGATCGCGCCCGGAGTAATGACAGGCGCCGCCGAACAGCAAACGCCGGTCTGCCGAGAGCCGGTAGTAATCCAGGCCGACTTTCTGGTCGCAGAGCGCCAGATTCTGCGGGATCAATTGCGCTGCAACGTCGGGCGCCAACGGTTCGGTGGCGATGATGTAGCTGCCCGCCGGGAGAACCTTGCCGCTCAGCTTAGGTTCGAGCTCTTCCAGGTGAGCGTTGCACGCCAGCACCAGACTGCCGGCGCGCACCGTGCCGCCGGCACAGCGAACCTGCACCGTGCTGCCATGGATCAACTCCAGCACCGGGCTCTGTTCGAAGATCTTCACCCCGAGGGATTGCGCCAATAGCGCTTCGCCAAGGACAAGATTGAGCGGGTGCAAGTGACCCGAGCCCATGTCGACGAGACCACCGGCATACACGCCTGAGTTCACCACTTGCTGACGGATCTGCTCCGGCCCGACGAGTCGGGTTTCGTGGGCGTAACCCGATTCGGCAAGGCCTTGCTGCTCAGCCTTGAACGCCGCGAACTGCGCTTTAGTATTGGCCAGTTCACAGAACCCCCAGCGCAGGTCGCAATCAATCCCGTGCTCACGAATGCGGTTGCCCACGAGCGCTACCGACTCGACGCCCGCATGCTCAAGGTAGCGCACACCTTCTTCACCGACATGACGGGCAAAACCGCTGACGTCGTGGCCGATGCCGCGGATCAACTGACCACCGTTGCGCCCGCTGGCGCCCCAGCCGATTCGCCGGCCCTCCAGCAGAATCACCGAGAGCCCGCGCTGCGCCAGTTCGATCGCCGTGTTAACGCCGGTAAAGCCGCCGCCGATCACACAGACATCGGCTTCAAGGTCCTCGGCCAGTGTAGGGTAGGGCGCCATTCCATTGGCCGATGCCGCGTAATAGGAACGAGCATGTTCGTTGCTGTACTGGTTCATTGGTTGGACTTCACTTTGCTCCAGGAACGGGTCATCAAACGCATGATTGCCTGGGGCGGGGTGGTGGAAATGTAGAGCTTGTCGAGGACTGCCTGTGGTGGGTAAACCTCAGGGTTGTTGACCAGCTCAGGGTCCATGTCTTGCTTGGACGCCGGGTTAGGGTTGGCGTAACCGACCGACGCACTGACCTTGGCAATCACTTGCGGATCGAGCAGGTAATTGATGAAAGCATGCGCCTCTTTCTGGTTGCTGGCGTCTGCGGGAATCGCCAACAGGTCGAACCACAAATTACTGCCTTCCTTGGGAATCGCGTAGGCGATGTTCACGCCGTTCTTGGCTTCCTTGGCCCGGTTCGCGGCCTGGAACACATCACCCGAGTAACCGAAAGCTACGCAGATGTCGCCGTTGGCCAGGTCAGACACGTACTTGGAGGAGTGGAAGTAGGTGATGTAAGGGCGGAGGGTCAACAGCTTGGCTTCAGCCTTTTTGTAATCCTCAGGATTCTCGCTGCGCGGGTCCATGCCCATGTAGTTGAGGATCGCCGGGAACACTTCATCGGCCGAATCCATCATCGACACGCCGCACTGACTGAGTTTTTTCAAATTCTCCGGTTCGAAAAACACCGCCCAGGAATCGATGCGGTCAATGCCGAGCACTTGCTTGACCTTGTCGACGTTGTAGCCGATACCGTTGGTGCCCCACAGGTACGGGACCGAGTGCTCGTTGCCCGGATCGTTTTTCTCCAGCAGCGCCAACAGTTTCGGGTCGAGGTTCTTGAAGTTGGGCAGCTGCGAACGATCGAGCTTCAGGAACGCGCCAGCCTTCACCTGGCGAGCGAGGAAGTGGTTGGACGGCACCACCACGTCATACCCGGTGCGGCCAGCGAGCAATTTGCCCTCCAGGGTTTCGTTGGAATCGAATACGTCGTAGATCACCTTGATCCCGCTTTTCGCCTGGAAGTCGACGAGGGTGGTCTCGCCGATGTAATCGGTCCAGTTGTAGACGCTGACCGTTGGCTGAGCCTGTGCAACGGCGCTGAACAACAACGCCAGTGCGACTGGAGCCACGGATTTCAATAGACGCATACGACACCTCTTCTAATTGTTGGATTTTTCAGGCGTTTCTTCGGTGCTTGGTAGGCCGTCTTCGCGAGCAAGCCCGCTCCCACAGGGGTACGCATTTCAAATGTGGGAGCGGGCTTGCTCGCGAAGAGGCCGTCATAGACACTACAAATCTCAGACGCTGAGCAGCAGGAACTCTCGCTCCCACGAGCTGATCACGCGCTTGAAGTTCTCGTGTTCGGCGCGCTTGACCGCCACATAACCACGGACGAATTTGTTACCCAGATATCGGCCGATGGTTTCGCATTCTTCCATCTGCGTCAGAGCGTCTTCGATGGTGATCGGCAGGCGCAGATTGCGACGCTCGTAGGCACGACCTTGCACCGCAGCACTCGGCTCTATGCGCTCGACCATCCCCAGATACCCGCACAACAGGCTCGCTGCAATCGCCAGATAAGGGTTGGCGTCAGCGCCCGGCAAACGGTTTTCCACGCGCATCGCGTCCGGCGTTGAGGTCGGCACACGCAGGCCCACGGTGCGGTTTTCTTCGCCCCATTCGACGTTCACTGGCGCCGAGGTGTCCGGCAGGAAGCGGCGGAACGAGTTGACGTTCGGCGCAAACATCGGCAGCACTTTGGGGATGTACTTTTGCAGGCCGCCGATGTGGTGCAGGAACAGCTCGCTCATCTGCCCGTCGGCATCGGCAAAGATCGGCTGGCCGGTGGTGATGTCCACGACGCTCTGGTGGATATGCATGGCGCTGCCGGGCTCATCGCCAATCGGTTTGGCCATGAAGGTCGCGGTGACGTTGTGCTTGAGCGCCGCTTCGCGCAGGGTGCGCTTGAACACGGTGATCTGGTCGGCCAGATCCAGTGCGTCGCCATGACGGAAGTTGATTTCCATCTGCGCCGGGCCGTCTTCGTGGATCAAGGTATCGAGGTCCAGGCCCTGAAGCTCACACCAGTCGTACACGTCTTCAAACAGCGGATCGAATTCGTTGGCGGCGTCGATGGAAAACGACTGACGACCACTTTCCGCACGGCCCGAACGCCCCAGCGGTGCCTTGAGCGGCAAGTCCGGGTCTTCGCAGCGCTGGGTCAGGTAGAACTCCATTTCCGGCGCGACAATCGGCCGCCAGCCTTTGTCGGTGTACAGCTGCAGGACTTTTTTCAGCACGTTACGCGGTGACAGCTCGATCGGGTTGCCGAACTTGTCGAAGGTGTCGTGAATCACGATGGCGGTGGGCTCGATGGCCCATGGAATCACGTACACCGCGTCGGAGACGGGCTTGCACACCATGTCGATGTCGGCCGGGTCGAGCAGGTCGTAGTAGATGTCGTCGTCGACAAAGTCCCCGGTTACCGTTTGCAAAAGCACACTTTCCGGCAGGCGCATGCCTCGCTCATGCAGGAACTTGTTGGTGGGTGCAATTTTGCCGCGTGCGATGCCGGTCAAGTCGCTGACCACACACTCGACTTCGGTAATCTTGTGATCTTTCAGCCACGTGAGCAGCTGATCGAAAGGGACATTCATAAAGACCTCGTTATTGGTTTTATTAACGCCGGGGAGGCTGGTTTCATCCACCACACACTTCCCCTGTGGCGCGTTGACGACTATCTTGGGCGAGCCTTGACGTTCCATCTATCCACTTTCAGCAGCACCAAAACGCACCAAACGAGTGCGTAAGGTCACCCATGACAACGTGCAACCCCCTGCAAGTCCAAGCGTTCAACACCGCCGATGTAGCCGAGCAAATCCGCGCCACGCCGGGTTGGGTGCAGCATTACCAACAAATGTCACCGGGGCATTTCGCCGGGCGCGTGCGCTACCTGGACCTGCAAGGCGTGGAGATTTACGAGGAACAGATGAACACGCGGGTCGAGCAGAATTTCAGCGCGCCCGAAGGTTCGCTGGCGTTCTGTTTCGATCGCAGCGACAACGCGCTGTACGTGTTGAATGGCGAAAGCCGCAACATCTGGATCACCCCGGAGAACTACCAGGAAATCGCCGTGGTGTTCGGTCCGGAGTTCGTGCAGCGTCACGGTTTGAACGTGGCCAGGCTCGAAGGCCTGTTCATGGCGCCACTGAATTCGGGGCAGAACGCGTTGTTCAGTCGCTGGCTCAGCGGGACATTGACCCGACTGGGGCAGACGCTCGATCCGCCGAGCAAGGAGGCGTTGACCCAGCAGTTGCTGGAAGACTGCCTGTACATCCTCGACAACGCGTGTGTTTGCCTTGATCGCGGAGGCTTACAGCGCCGCGCCGAAGAGCGTTCGGTGATGAAGCGCATCGGTGAGTGGGCGGCTGATGCCCCGGAGGAAACCCTGAATCTGCTGGAGCTTTCGCAGGTCGCCGGGGTTTCGTTGCGGCAGTTGCAGCATGCGTTCAAGGCGTATACCGGGATGACCCCGACCCATTGGCTGCGCTTGCGCCGACTCAACAGCGCACGCCGCGAATTGCTCAGCCGCACAGCGATGGACACCACCGTTGCCGAAGTGGCGATGCACTGGTCGTTCTGGCATTTGGGGCGATTTTCCAGCAGCTATCGGGCGTTGTTCAACGAACTTCCCAGTCAGACGCTCGCCCGCAAACCCTGTGGCGCACCAGGTCGCGGGTAAGCCCGGACACGTCAGCGCGGCTTTGTGGCTTTCGCCGATTTGCTGTTGCCCGGCATGTGCAGGTAAGCCATCACGCTTTCGGTCAGCTCGGTCGCCAGCTTGACGGCTTCCTTGTTGCGCGCCATCACGCCCGCCACCAAGCCTTCGATCAAGGCAAGAACCGCGATGTTGGAACTGGTCAACACCGGATGGTCGGCGGGAGCAAACAGCACGTGTTCGGCAATGCTGGTGAGCGGCGAGGCGGGTGAATCGGTAATTGCCAGCACTGTGGCGCCACGCTCATTGGCGAAACGGGCGAGTTGCAGGGTGTCGAGGGAATAGCGCGGCAGGGAGATCGCCAACAACACATCCTGATCGGTAATCGCGGCCAGACGGTAAGCGGCGTTTTCGTTGCCGCCTTCCATGCTGATGGCGGTGGCGTCGGCGCAGAAGGGCATCAGGGTCGAGGCGGCGAGGCCGGCGAAGTAGACGCTGTTGCCAAAGCCCAGAATGTAGATTTTGCGCGCGGTGGTCAGGCGCGTGACGAAGGCTTCGAAGGTGTCTGCATGGTTGTTGGTCGCCGCCGTGGCGAGGTTGCTGCTGGCGCTCTGGATTTGCTCATGCAGGCCAAACGCGCCGCCAGGGCGATGCGCCAGTTCGTTACGCAGTTTGTCGACCGGCGACACCATTTGCTGCAACGTCGCGACCAGCTCGGCCTTCATGCCGGTGTAGCCACCCAGGTTCAGGGCCTTGGCCAAACGGTTGACCGCGGCTGGCGAGGTGGACGTTTCGAGAGCCATCTCCTCGATGGTCAGCGTCGCGGCCCTCAGCGGGTGACGCAGGATAAAGTCCGCCACCTTGCGCAGTGACGGCTGCAAATCGCCAACGATCTCCGCCAGTTTGCGCATAACCGGTGCGGCATAGACCGTGGTGTTTTTCGATGGGGTCGGCATATCCGGCTCAACATTTCCTGAGGGTTGGAGAAGGGGTGGCACAAGGTTGGCTGGAGTGTATCCGAAGCCAACCGTTGGTGTGCAACGCTGAACAAAGGACTGCCGAGAACGTGCGCCGGATTACTTCAAGCTGCCGGCAAGAAACTGCTGGAGGCGTTCGGACTGTGGGTTGACCAGCACTTCGCGCGGGTCGCCACGTTCTTCGACCTGACCCTTGTGCAGGAACACCAGTTGATTGGAGACCTCGCGGGCAAAACCCATTTCGTGGGTCACGACCACCATAGTGCGGCCTTCGAGGGCGAGGTCTTGCATGACTTTCAGCACTTCGCCGACCAGTTCGGGATCGAGTGCCGAGGTCGGCTCATCGAACAGCATCACTTCCGGCTCCATGGCCAGCGCGCGGGCAATCGCCACACGCTGCTGCTCGCCGCCCGACATATGAGCCGGCCAGGCGTCCATGCGGTGCGCCACGCCGACTTTGTTCAGGTAGTGCTCGGCCTTTTCCCGGGCTTCTTTTTTGCTTATGCCCAGCACATGCACTGGGGCTTCCATGACGTTTTCAAGAGCGCTCATGTGCGACCACAGGTTGAAGTGCTGAAACACCATCGACAGCCGCGAACGCATGCGTTGTAGCTGCTTGGGTTCGGCGGCCTTGAGCCCGCCGAGTTTGTTGGTCACCAGTTTCAATTGTTCGCCGTTGAGCACGATGTTGCCAGCGTTGGGCTGCTCCAGCAGGTTGATGCAACGCAGGAAAGTGCTTTTGCCCGAGCCGCTGGAGCCGATGAGGCTGATCACATCACCGGCCTTCGCCTCCAGGGACACACCCTTGAGCACGTGGTGGCTGCCGTAGCTTTTGTGTAGATCCTGAACTTCAAGTTTGTACATGGTTTTTATTCTCTGGAATCAGTCGCTGAGCAAGCGACCCTGGCGAATGAGGCGGGTACCGGCGACTTTGGCCAGCCACAAACCGGGCTGGGCAAAGCGCAGGCGTTCTCGGGCATAGAGGATGCCGTCGGTGCTGGCGCGCACGATACTGTGGCGATCGGTCAGCGGATCCAGCACTTCGAACAGCGGATCGCCCACCCTGACCCGGGCACCCAGCGGTTGCAGAAAACTCACCACCCCCGGATGCGGCGCATAGGCATACTGCGCACCGGCGAATGGCGTCGCTTCACAACAGTTCGGTGGCGCTGCTGGCCAGTCACCGCTGATCAGGCCTTGTTCGGCGAGGTAGCCAAGAATGGCCTCGGCGCTATCGACACATTGTTCGCGTTCGGTGTCGGCCATGCCACGCAACTCGATGGTGGTGGCCACACAGGCCAGCGGAATATCGGCTTCAGGAAAGAGCTCGGCCAACCGCAACCAAGGGATCGCACAGGCTTCATCGAAGGCACTGCCGCCCGCACCCTCGGCCAGCAGCGCGGCGCCGGCACCGAGTCGAGCGGCCAACGAACGCAAGCGCGGCCAGTTTTGCGGCATGGCATAAAGCAGCATGATCGACTCGAAATCGCAGTGCAGGTCCAGCACCACGTCGGCGTCACAGGCATGTTGCAGCAACAGGCGGCGCAAGCCATCGAGTTCCGACATCGGTGGTGGCATGTCGGCGAGGACATCGGCCATGGCACGGCGGATCAGTGCGGTGTTGACGTCGACATCGTCTCCCAGTTTTCCTTCCAGCAGCGCCGCCACGGCTTCGGCCAACTCAGGGAAGTCGCGATTGAAATTCTTCCCGCTGGAAAACTCAAAGCGCCCCTGATGGGTGGCCTGGAACATCTGGGCGATGCCGATCGGATTGGCCATCGGCACCAGCTCGATCACCCCGGTCAGTCGGCCTTGTTCTTCCAGCACCCGCAGACGTCGTTTGAGTTCAACCGCCACGCGCATCCCCGGCAACTCGTCGGCGTGCAGGGATGCCTGAATGTAGGCCTTGCGCGGCCCGCTGCCAAAACGAAACAGCGACAGCTTGCGTTCAGTGCCCGAGGCACTCCACGGCAACAGGTATTCAATGTGCTTCATAAAATTCCTTAGTGCTTGCGCGGTGCCAGGTACGCCAGCCAGCGACGCTCGGCCAGCTTGAACAGACGAACCAGGATGAAGGTCAGGGCCAGGTAGATGAGGCCGGCAGTGATGAACGCCTCGAACGGCAGATAAAACCGCGCACTGACCGTACGCGCGGCACCGGTGATGTCCACCAGGGTGACAATCGATGCCAGGCTGGTGGTTTGCAGCATCATCAGCACTTCGTTGCTGTACTGCGGCAACGCCCGGCGTAAGGCCGACGGCAGCAGAATGCGGCGGTACAGGGTAAAGCGCGACATGCCCATGGCTTTGGCGGCTTCGATCTCGCCGTGGGCCGTGGCCTTCAGACTGCCGGCCAGCAGTTCCGCGCTATAGGCACTGGTATTGATCGCAAAGGCCAGGCAGGCACAAAAGGTTGCGCTGGACAGGTACGGCCAGAGCGCGCTTTCACGTACCGCTGCGAACTGCGCCAGGCCGTAATAGATCAGGAACAATTGCACCAGCATCGGCGTGCCGCGAATCACGTAGGTGTAGAGCCACGCAGGGAAGTTGATCAGGGGCGATCGGGACACCCGCATCAATGCCAACGGAATCGCCAGCACCAGGCCGAAGGCCAGGGAAATCAGCAGGACTTTGAGGGTCAACAAGGCGCCATTGAAATACAGCGGCAGGTTTTCCCAGATCAGGTTGTAGTCGAGAATCATGGGGTTGCTCCCAATCACAATTCGGCGGCTTTGATGCCGACCGAGTAGTGTTTTTCCAGATAGCGCAGCACCAGCAATGACACGCTGGTCAGCATCAGATACAGCGCCGCCACCGCGAGGAAAAACGTAAACGGCTCATGGGTGGCGTCCGCTGCGTTCTTGGCTTTGAACATCATGTCCTGCAAGCCGATCACCGAGATCAGCGCGGTGGATTTGGTCAGCACCAACCAGTTGTTGGTGAACCCCGGGATGGCAAAACGAATCATCTGCGGCACCAGAATCCGCCAGAACACCTGGCCGCCACTCATGCCATACGCCACACCAGCCTCAGCCTGACCTTTAGGGATCGCCATAAACGCGCCGCGAAAGGTTTCCGAGAGATAGGCGCCAAAAATGAAGCCCATGGTGCAGACGCCGGCGATAAAGGGGTTGATGTCGATATAGCGGGTGTAACCGAGCGCAAGGGCGATGCGGTTCACCAGATCCTGGCCGCCGTAGAAGATCAGCAGGATCAACACCAGGTCAGGAATACCGCGAATCAGGGTTGTGTAGCCTTCGCCCAGCATCGCCAGCCATTTCAGTGGCGACAACCGAAAGGCCGCGCCGATCAGACCCAAAGCAATCGCCATGCTCATGGAGGTCAGGGCCAGGTTAATGGTCAGCCAGGCGCCATCGAGAATGCTCGATCCGTAGCCGTGAAGCATGATGAAGTTCCTCAAACGAGCGCCAAAAGGCGCGCGAGACGAGCCCAAAGCGCCCGCAGGAGGCCGGCGCCACAGGGTTTCAGGTAAGGTTTATTCGCCGTAGATATCGAACGCGAAGTACTTGGCCATCACTTGCTGGTACTTGCCGTTGGCGCGGATGGCGTCGATCGCTGTACTCAGACGTGCAACGTTCACGCTGTCGCCTTTACGCACCGCGATCCCGGCGCCTCGGCCAAAATATTTCGGGTCGCTGATGTCAGGTCCCACCAGCGCGAAGCCTTTGCCTGCTGGCGTTTTGATGAAGCTCTCATCGGTGTTGACGATGTCGGCGAGCGTCGCGTCCAGTCGACCCGACGCCAGATCGAGGAAGGCTTCATTTTGTGAGCCGTAGCGCACCACTTCGACCCCGGCTTTTTCAAGCTGCTCGGTGGCGAAACGGTCGTAGGTCGATGAGCGTTGCACTCCGACCTTCTTGCCCTTGAGATCAACCAGCGGGTCGTTGATCACATTGCCGGCCTTCATCGCGAACTTGCCGGGCGTGTGGTAGTACTTTTTGCTGAAGTCGACCGATTTCATACGGTCTTCAGTGATCGACATCGACGACAGCACGGCATCGATCTTGCGCACTTTCAGCGATGGGATCATGCCGTCGAATTCCTGGATGACCCACTCGCATTTGACCTTCATTTCTTCGCACAGGGCGTTGCCGATGTCGTAGTCGAAACCACTGACGTTGCCCTCCGGCGTCTTGAAAGAGAAGGGCGGGTAGGCGGCTTCGATACCGATTCGCAGGCTGTCTTCGTCGGCGTGTGCCAGCAAGCTTGCGGCGCACAGTGCCAGAGCACCTAGAAGTTCTGTCTTGTTCATATTGTTGACTCCTTGGAGGGGCGTTGGGGTGGTACAGGCCATCCGATCTGGCACGGTGGATCAGTCCTGATGATTTTGTGTGGCTATAAATGACATGTTTTATTTCATAATGCAATGGTATGAAAATAAACGTGTCATTCGATGGCGCAAAAAATCACAGCGATCCCGTGTGATCACGAGCATGTTCAGGCGCCAGGCAGGCTATTGATGTAATGCTGTTCACTTAAGCTTGGGGTGCATATCCGTTTTTGCGGTCACGGCTGCTTAGGGTTCCGCCCTTACGGCGGGTCACTTTGGAAAAGAACCCCAAAGTAACCAAAGGGTTCTTGCCCCTTTCGTTCGGTGCCTCGCCTAGGCTCGGCATGCCCTCGCTCCGGTCCTGCTCCATGGGCCCGCCGCCATCGGCCATCCATGGCCGGGGGCGGCTAACCCGGCATCCATGCCGGGTTGCCCACTGCGCAGAACCTCCACTCGGCCTCTCGATGGGGCGGTGCATCAAGATCAAAAGCTGCAGGCGAGCTAACGCTCGGCCTGTTGAGTGGTGAGAAGCAAAAGCTGTACGCCGATCTGCTTTATGTGGGAGCGGCGGTGCGACGATTCGACTTGCTCGCGAAGCTGTTGATCTTGCCGTTGCCGTTGCCGTTGCCGTTGCCGTTGCCGTTGCCGTTGCCGTTGCCGTTGCTTTTGATTTTGATCTGTTGCCCCTTTCCCAGAGGCCGAACGCAGGCGTTGCGCAGGGGGCACCGCGGCAAGGATGCCGCGGTAGCCGCCCCCGGCCATGGATGGCCGATGGCGGCGGGCCCCCGGAGCAATGCCGGAGTGAGGGCATGCCGAGCCTAGGCGAGGCACCGAATGGAGGGGCAAAAGCGCTTTGGTTACTTTCGCGCTTTTCGAAAGTGACTCGCTGTAAAAGCGAAACCGTAATCAGCCATCACCGCAGAAACGGATATGTACCCCAACAACCTTAAGTGAACAGCATCAGGCTATTGATGGGCATTACGCAGGAGGGACCGGCTTGGCCAATTCGATGCCAGCCGCACTCAATCGCTTCAGGATCTCAAAGAGCAGATCGCTCTTGGTCGTGCTGACAATCCTTGGGCTGCTGACATAGCCGGTGATGGTCAATGTGATGCCTTCAGGGCTCAGGTTGCTGAATCGAACAACGGGGGAGGGTTTGTCGAGGATGGTTTCATGTTCGCAATAGGCGCTGTACAGCAGGTTTTTGACTTGCTCAGGGTCGATATCCAGAGGGAACACCAGCTCGAGTGTGGCCACCCCTTGGGCGCTGCCGCCCATGGTCACATTGCGCAGGTTCTGGGAGATAAGCTGGGAGTTGGGCACGATCACGATCGAGCGGTCACTGAGCTGTATCTCGGTGGCCCTGACATTGATCCGCCGGATATCGCCTTCGACCCCGCTGATGCTGATCAGGTCGCCGACCTTGACCGGACGCTCGGTGAGCAGGATCAACCCGGACACGAAGTTCTTGACGATCTCCTGCAGGCCGAAGCCGATCCCCACGGACAACGCACTGACGATCCAGGCCAGATTCGTCCATTGGACGCCCAATGAAGACAATGCCAGCAGAATGACCAGTACGTACCCGATATTACTGAACAGGGTGCTCAGCGACGCACCCATGCCGGGGTCCATATCGGTTTTCGGCAGAAACTCGTTATCCAGCCATCTGCGCAGCGATCGAATCAGGTAAATACCGATCAACAGCGCGAGGACCGCATTCAACAGATTGCCCGGAATAATATTCAGCTTGCGCAGGCCATCGCCGCCGAGGATCGCTGAAACCCTGTCAGTCAGTTGGCCGAAGGTCGCTCCAATCCCCCCCACAATCGTTGTAATCACGGCAATCAGGAGTAAGGCCGCTCGGCCAATACCCGCCACAACAACCTCGATTTGTTCAAGCCGTACGTCGCCGATGCCCAGCAGCTGTTTGATCGTTTTGCCGCTGGGGTGCTTTGGCGAAAACAGGTAATCACACAAGTCCCTGAACAACTGCGTCAGCAAATAGAAGCTGGCAATAACGATATAGAGCCAGACAATTTCGTAAGTGATGAACCGGGCCAGGGAGATGTAACCGACCAGCAGGCCAAAAATCGAGATCAACACGGCGATACTGACGCCGGTATAAATCAGCCCCGCCAGCGTAGTCCCTGACTCAGGGTGTTCCCCGGCAATGACCATTGCTCGGCGGGTTCTACTGACGCGCAGCAATAGCGCACCCATAACCATGATGACGACAAATGACACGACGCCCCGGCTGAACAGAACCACCTGCGAACTCATACCTGTCGCATTGGTGACTTGTACCAGTGAGATGAGTATCAACATTGAACCGGCCAGCAGCGCCGGAAAAGGGCTTATTGCAAGTGCTACTTCATCGGCGATGCCAGGCAACCGCCATGAGGGATTGCGTTTAGACAGCAGGGCCCGACTCAAACCGATAATCAGGGCGCAGGCGTAAGCGACTTTCTCGACATCGTCGAAGTAACCTTGCAGTGGCTGCGGCAATGGTTGAAGCCGGGTAGCCGCCGCGGAGATGAGCTGTACTGCGCAACCTGCGCTCAACATCGTGGCAACTACCGTCGCTATCGCCAATGAACTTCTGCGCAGGCGACCTTCCGGTACTCGATGGATGCAGATCCATGTCAAACCACGTTCAGCCAGTCTTCGCCCCGGCGTCCAGAAGGCCAGGGCCAGCAATAACAACGTGACGGTCGCGGCACGCCGGCCGGGTTGCCAGACGGACTGAATGACACTGTTGGACTGATCGATCAAAAACCTCAGACGGTTTTTATCCTCCTCCAGTGGAGAAAACAGCGGTAACCAGAACCGAGGGTTGAGGAAGCTGGCGGTGCGCTGGGCCAGTTCGGTTTCCAGTTGGGTGCGCCGCATGCTGGCAATCTGAGTGATAAGGTTAGTAGCGCCTTCTTTGATGGCCTGCAGTATCTTGAGATCGCTATCCACCTTGTCTTTTTGTGCGGTGAGGTAAGACCTCTGCTTCACGAGATCGGACTTTTCCGCGGCAAGGCTGGTGGCAGACGCCGTCCCGAGCACACTGAGTTGTGCTTGCAATTGTGCCTGCTCGGGAAGTAACAGCGCCGCCAACTTGTCCACATCACTGAAGAGCAACTGAACGTTGTCCTGAAAGCCCACCAACTGGGTGTAGTTACTGGTCAGTGAGACCTTCTGCTTAAGGGTGTCCAGCCTTAGTTGCAGTGCTTCCAGATCGCTTTTCGACACCGTAGCGGTAGCGCTGGCCTCACCGTTACTTGACGTGGTGGGTAGTTCATCCGCCGACAGCTCGCCGATGTTCGCCCCCATCAGCGCGAACACAACGAATATGAGTAATTTCAATGCAGGACGCATAGGCATGCCTCCAGCGGCTTTAGCCATTCAGGTTAGGTCATGGCGTGTGCTGGCGCGAAAAATAGTTCCGCGATGCGCGCGATTGTTCTGAATACGCGAACACTGAAGTCGCCGAGAATGGAATTGTTGGGGTAGTGACGGGCTTGTAGCCTGCAATACGCCGAACACTACGATCTGCCAAGGATCGAGTGGAGCCCGAGCCTGGGCTTTTCAAGACAGACACCTTCACGTCATACCTTGCTGTCGGCCTGATGCCCTTTCGGGGGTTTGGCGCCTAATAAAAATAAGGAACACAGGTATGAGTATTCGTGCATGGGCATGTGCAGCAACCCTGTTCGGCCCCGTTCTGGGAGCCGGCGTTTTATTACCCCCAATGGCCTCTGCGGCGGACGATCCGATGGGCTCGCTGGTTCGCGGGGTGTTCGGCGATAGCCTTGAGCGTGAGCATGGCATCAAGGTCTACGGCTGGGGCCAGGTGGGTGTGAGCTACAACAATAACGGCACGGATGACGTAAGCAAACAGAGCTTCTTCACTTCCGACGAAGGCGTAAACCTCAATCAGTTCGCGCTGGCCGTGGAAAAGAAACCCAAAAGCAATGTGATCGGTCGTGTTGGACCGTTTCCCGGGCCCATGCCGCAAGAGGCTGATTGGGGTTTCAATGTCACGGCGCTGTATGGTAAGGATGCGCGCTTCTTCAAGACCTACGGCTGGGACGAAGACCTGAGTGTCAATCGCGACAACAAGGCCGAAGACGAAGCCTTCACCGTCGCTCAGGCGTATGTCGATTTTTACTTCCCTGTACTTGGCGGTTCCGACTTGATGATCGGGATTTTCCATACGCCACTGGAAAATGAAATCGGCTTTGCCTTGCCATCCCCGGCACCGAGCGACTTCTACTCGCACACCTATTCCTTCATGCACGGCCCGGCCAAGCATGCCGGGGCGCTGTACTCGTTCAAACTGCCCTCGGCGCCCGGGGAAAGCATGCTGGGCTTCGAACTGGGCGTGGTGCAGGGCTGGAACAACTTGCAGGATCCCAACCATGATCCCGATGTGATCGCCAACGTACGCTGGCGCTCGGCGGACTTCAGCACCTGGATCGACTGGGAAAACATCTACGGCAACGGCGCCGGTGACAGCTTCGCCGACTGCAGTTGTGGTTCGCCATTGCCGGCCGGCACCAAGGACGACGACTACAAGCGCCTGGCCTCGTACCTGACCCTGTCGCAAGTGCTCGATCCGAATAACCGTGTGGCGCTGGAGTTGAATTACGGCAAACAGGAGCAGGGCGCTTTCGCCGGGTTTGCCAACAAAAACGATGCCACCTGGTACGGCACCGACATCAATTGGTATCACCGAGTCAGCGAAACCCTGATGTGGAACAGCCGCGCCGAGTGGTTCTACACCGACGCACCGGTGCACGTAATGATGGCCAACATTGACCCGCACACCGGAATTCCCGACCCGACCTGGGGCAGTTTCTACGGCGTGACCACCAACCTGGCCTGGACGCCGACCCCCAACGTGCGCCTGCGACCGGAATTGCGCTACGACATTCATTCCGGCCCCGGCCGCGATGCCTACGCCGATGGGCAAAAGGACTCGCAACTGGTCGCGTCCTTCGACGTCAGCTTCTTTTTCTAAACCGCTCACTTTCGCAAAGCACCTGACCCTGCGTGCTGGCTCAGCCCACACGCTGCGACTTTGTTCGTCCGGACTTTGCCGGCAAGCAGCCGCATTGGAGTACTACATGACAGACAACAACGATAAAAACCTGTTTGGCCGCGACGTCTCGCGTCGTGATTTCCTGCGCAGCACAGGCGTTGCTGCCGGCGGTGTGGCGCTGGCGAGTATGCCGTTCAACTTTGCGCTGGGTAGCGAGCGGGTGATCAAACTCGGTTATGTCAGCCCGCAGACCGGACCTTTGGCGCCCTTTGCGGCCGCCGACAACTACATCATCGAATCGCTCAAGCAGGTGTTGAAGAACTCCATCAACGTGGCCGGCAAGGCGTATCGCCTGGAAGTCATCGTCAAGGACAGCCAGTCCAACCCTAATCGCGCAGCGGAAGTGGCGAGCGAGTTGATCCTGTCTGATCAGGTCGACCTGATGCTGGTGTCGTCGACACCGGAAACCACCAACCCGGTCTCCGACCAATGCGAAATCAACGAGATTCCGTGTATTTCCACGGTGGCGCCGTGGCAGCCGTGGTTCTTTACCCGCGGTGGCAAGCCGGATCAGGGGTTCGAGTGGACTTATCACTTCTTCTGGGGCCTGGAGGATGTGATCGGCACTTACAGCGCCATGTGGGGCGCAATGCCGTCCAACAAGGTGGTCGGCGGTCTGTTCCCCAACGATGGCGACGGCAATGCCTGGGGCGATCCGAAGCTCGGCTTTCCACCGGTGTTGGCGCAGAAGGGTTTCCAAGTGGTCGACCCCGGCCGCTTTCAAAGCTTGACCGACGATTTCTCGGCGCAGATCGCCGCGTTCAAAAAGGCCGACGTCGAGATCGTCACCGGCGTGGTCATTCCACCTGACTTGACCACCTTCTGGACCCAGGCTCGCCAGCAGGGCTTCAAACCCAAAGCGGTGTCGGTCGGCAAGGCGCTGCTGTTTCCCACGGCGGTCGAAGCGCTGGGCAAGGCCGGTAACAACCTGTCGACCGAAATCTGGTGGAGCCCGACGCACCCGTTCAGCTCTTCCTTGACTGGCGCCAGTGCCGGGCAGTTGGCCCAGGGCTTCACTCAGGCGACCGGCAAGCAGTGGACTCAACCGCTGGGATTCGTGCATGCCTTGTTCGAACTGGCGGTGGACATCCTCAAGCGCACTGAAGAAATCGGTAACTCGCATGCGGTACGCGATGCCTTGCTCAAGACCGACCTCAACACCGTTGTCGGGCCGATCAGCTGGAAAAACGGACCGGTGAAGAACGTCGCCAAAACACCTTTGGTCAGCGGCCAATGGCGATTGGGCACTGACAACAAATACGACCTGGTCGTGACCAGCAATGCCACCGCACCAGCGATTCCGCTGGGCGGCGACATGCAGGCCATTACGTACTGATTACTCGAAAAGAAACGGGTGCACCATGCAACAGCCACTTCTGCAAATGAACGATGTGCACAAGAGCTACGGCTCGGTGAAGGTCACGGACGCGATGAGCCTGACCCTGCAACCGGGTGAGGCCCTTGGCATCATCGGTCCCAATGGCGCGGGTAAAAGCACGCTGTTCAACCTGATCGCCGGGGGCGTGGCAGCCGACAGCGGCACGATCCATTTCGAAGGTCGCAACGTCACCCGCGAGCCGGTGTTCAAGCGCTGTCAGCAAGGCATTGGCCGCTCCCATCAGATCCCGCATCCATTCGTGAAAATGACGGTGTTCGAGAACTTGCTGGTCGGCGCGACCTTCGGGGCGCGATTGCGCGACAAGGAGGCCAGCCAATGGTGCGCGCAGACCCTGGAACTGACGGGGCTGATGCGCAAGGCCAACGTCCTGGCCGGCTCGCTGACATTGCTCGACCGCAAGCGTCTGGAAATGGCCCGCGCGTTGTCGACCCAACCGCAGCTGTTGTTGCTGGATGAAATCGCCGGTGGCCTGACCGAACCGGAGTGCCTGGCGCTGGTAGAAACCATTCAGGGCATTCACAAGGCTGGCGTCGCCATCATCTGGATCGAACACATCGTGCACGCGTTACTGGCGGTCGTCAGCCGCCTGACAGTGATCAACTTCGGCGCCAAATTGGCTGAGGGTGAACCGCGCAGCGTGATGGCCGACCCCAGGGTCCAGGACATTTATATGGGCATCGGGAGCTGAACATGTCGACCCCTTCAAACCTGTTGTCCATCGAAAATCTCTGTGCCGGCTACGGCGACTTTCAAGCCCTGTTCGATATCAGCCTGACCCTTGAGGCGGGCGAAACCGTGGCGATCATTGGCTCCAACGGCGCGGGCAAATCGACGTTCCTGCGCTCGCTGGCCGGGCTGATCAAAAACCAGCCCGGCGCCATAACCTTCAAGGGCCAGGCGATTGGTGACCTGGCGGCGAATCAGGTGCTTGAACGTGGCATCGCCTTGGTGCCGGAAGGCAGGAAGCTGTTTCCTTCGCTGAGCGTCGAGGAAAACCTGTTGATCGGCGCCTACAGCAAACGCCCCGGCCCGTGGACGCTGGCGCGGATCTATCAGCTGTTTCCGGTGCTGGAAAAACTGCGCAAGCGCCCCGGCACCGCGCTGTCCGGCGGTCAGCAGCAAATGGTTGCGATCGGCCGGGGCTTGATGGCCAACCCGCATTTGCTGTTGTGCGACGAGATCAGCCTGGGCCTGGCGCCGACCACGATCAAGGACATCTACGCCGCGCTGCCCTCGATCAAGGCCGACGGCACCACGGTGATTCTCGTCGAGCAGGACATCAATCAGGCGCTGAGTGTCTGCGACCGTTTCTATTGCTTCCAGGAAGGGCGCGTGTCCCTGACCGGCCGCCCTGGGGACGCGGACAAAGCACAAATCAAAGCCGCGTATTTCGGGATCTAGTTATGGAATGGCTCAATACTTTGCTTCAGGGCATGTTGCTGGGTGGCCTCTACGCGATGTTCGCGGTGGGGCTGTCGCTGATGTTCGGCATCATGCGCCTGGTCAATATCGCCCATGGCGACTTCATCGTGCTGGCGTCGTACCTGGCGCTGATGGTGGTCAATCATCTGGGCTTCAGCCCGTTGGCGAGCTTGCTGGTGGTGGTGCCGCTGATGTTCTGTTTCGGCTACCTGCTGCAACGGTTGTTACTCAACCGAACGCTTGGCCAGGACATCCTGCCGCCGCTGCTGGTGACCTTTGGTTTGTCGATCATCGTGCAGAACGTGCTACTGGAGTTTTTTAGCGCAGACAGTCAAAAGCTGTCTCAGGGTGATCTTGAAGTCGCCAGTGTCGGCTTCGGCAGTTTGAGCGTGGGCGTCATGCCGCTGATCGTGTTTTGCAGTGCGTTGCTGATCATCGGTGGTTTGCAATTACTGTTCTACAAAACCGCTCTGGGCCGGGCATTTCGCGCTACCTCCGATGATCAGCACACCGCGCGGCTGATGGGCGTCAACAACGCGCATATCTTCGGTCTGGCCATGGCGCTGGCGATGGCTGTGGTGTCGATTGCCGGGGTGTTTCTGGCGATTCGCACCAGCTTCGACCCCACGGTAGGGCCGGCGCGTCTGTTGTACGGTTTCGAAGCGGTGATCATCGGCGGGTTGGGCAGCCTGTGGGGCACCCTGGCCGGCGGGGTGATTCTCGGCGTCGCCCAGGCGCTGGGCGCAAAAATCGATCCTGGCTGGCAAATCCTCGCCGGTCATCTTGTGTTCTTGCTGATTCTGGTCGTGCGCCCGCGTGGCCTGTTCCCCCGGAGTGTCGACTGATGAATGCCTTGAACAATCCCGCGCTCAGCTATCGCGTACAACGCATGACCACCAGCAGCATGGTCGGGCTGTCATTGCTGGGCGTCTGTGTGTTGGTGTTGATCAGCGCGCCATTCTGGGCCGATCGCTCAAGTTTGCGGCTCGTGGTGGAGTTCGCCTATTACCTGGCGCTGGCGCAAATGTGGAACCTGCTGGCGGGTTACGCGGGCATGGTCTCGGTCGGGCAGCAGGCGTTCGTCGGTCTGGGTGGGTATCTGCTGTTTATGTTGGCCACCCGGTTTGGTATTCCGCCGTTGTTCGCGGTCCTGCTTTCGGGTGTTCTGGTCGCGCTGTTGGCGATTCCCACAGCCTTGATTGTGTTTCGGCTGCGCGGTGCCTACTTCGCCATTGGCACTTGGGTGGTGGCAGAAGTCTTTCGCCTGGGCCTGGCGCAGATGAGTAGCCTCGGTGGCGGTTCCGGGCAAAGCCTGCCGGCGGCGATTGTGCGGCAGATCGGCAATGACCGGGACGAGCGCGAGATGCTGATCTACTTCACCGCGCTGGCCATCGCCATTGCCGCCGTGGCGGTGGTGTTCTTTGTGCTGCGTTCGAGGCAGGGGCTGGCGCTGGCGTCGATTCGCGACTCCGAGCCGGCGTCCGGCAGCCTGGGGGTCAACACCTTCCGTACCAAGTTGATGGTGTACGTGCTGGCCGCCGGTTGCACGGGCGTGGTCGGGGCGCTGATCTTCCTGCAGAAACTGCGTATTTCACCGGACGCGGCGTTCAACCTGCAGGACTGGACGGCGGTGGTGATCTTCATCGTGATCATCGGCGGCATCGGCACGCTGGAGGGGCCATTGATCGGCACGCTGATTTACTTTGTGTTGCGCGGCTGCCTGGCGCAGTACGGCGCCGTGTACATGATCATCCTCGGCGTGGTCGCGGTGGTGATGATGCTCAAGGCGCCGCAAGGGGTGTGGGGGCTGATCAGTGAACGCCTGGGCTGGCAGGTTTTCCCCATGCAGCGACGGTTGTCTGTTCAGAACCACAAATAGCGCGTTGCCAGGGATGTGGAGTGCGGGGTGCCGACAGGCTAACCTCGCTGTTCCTATAAGAACAAAAACATCCAGAGAGCCTGCCCCATGGATCGTTTACTCAGTGTCGAAGCCTTTGTGCGTGTTGCCGAAACCGGCAACTTCGCCAAGGCGGCCCAGCAATTGGGCGTGACCCGGTCGGTGATCACTCACCGCATTCAACAGCTGGAACAGTTCATCAATGCGCCGCTGTTCCACCGCAGTACGCGGCACGTCCGGCTCTCCGAAGTGGGCGAGACCTACTACAAGGAATGCGCGGACATGGTCGCGAGCTTCAACTCGCTGACTGAACACATGCGCGAGTTGCGCGCCAAACCCACCGGCAAATTGCGCGTGCAGATGCTGCCGGGCTTTGCCATCGGCCACTTCGGCAGAATGCTCGCCGAGTTCACGCGGCTGTACCCGGACATTGAAGTCGACGTCATCGTCAATGACCGGGTGGTGGACCCGATCGAAGAGGGTTTCGATGTGGCGTTCCAGATGTTCCCGCCGATGGCGGAAACCCTGATCGAACGCAAGTTGTTCAGCGTTCGTCGGTTGTTCTGCATGTCACCCGATTATGCCGCCGAGTTCGGTGTGCCCAAGCATCCGCAGGAGCTGCTGCAACACAAAATCGCCTTGTACGAAGGCTATCCATCACGCAACCGCTGGATCTTCACCGGCGAGCACGAGCAGGTGGAGCTGAGCCTGCCGGGGCAGGTACGTTCGAATTCGGTTCATTTGCTGCGCGACTACGCGTCGACCGGGGTCTGCATTGTTTGTTTGCCGACGTTGGTGGCCAGCGATGACCTGCTCAGCGGTCGACTGATTCCGGTACTGCCGGAGTACGCCTTGTCATCCTTCAACTTCTCCGCGGTGTATCCCGCCACCCAGCGTCGTGCCTTGAAAGTACGCACGCTGATCGACTTCCTGGTGGAAAACTTCGGTGACGAACCGTGCTGGGACAAACCCTTGCTGGAGCGTGGCTGGGTACGCTGAGCAGCACGTTTGCTTTATCAGTGTTTGCGTTTCGCAAACACTGTTGTCGCCCGCTCTGTAATTGTCCCCGGAAGAGGGGAGACGTAATGTTGGCTCACTGTTACTACAACAACAAAACGGTGAAAACCATGAGTAGCGCGGCAATCGAAACGGTCTTCGGCTCGCTGGATAACTACAGCAAAGGGTCGGTTGAAATCATCAGCGGCCAGGCCAGTCATTACGCCTTTTCGAATATTTTCGAAGTGGCGGACAACTCCCTTCCTTATGAAAAAGTCGTCGTCGGTCTCAATCTTGGCTACGTCATTGAAACCCTGCGCGCCGAAGGGCAGTCGCCTTGGTACACAGCGGCGCACGACGAATTTGCCATCGTCATGGACGGCGAAGTTCGCGTGGACTTCCTCAAGCTCGATGCGCCATTGAAAGACGGCGAGGGCACTCAGCTGGCCGGTGAAGTCCCGGCGGGCAAACCGATGGGTTACGTGCTGCTCAAGCGCGGTCACCAGTGCCTGTTGCCGACCGGCACCGCGTATCGCTTCGAAGCCAGCCGTCCCGGCGTGATCCTGCAGCAGACCATTAAAGGGCCGTTATCGGTCGAGAAGTGGGCCGACATCTGCTTCAAGTGATCACCGCCCTCCCATCTAATAAAAGCAACAAGAGGAACCCCGTCATGGCCATGCTTGAAAACGCTGCCGATAACACACCCTTTGCCGACGACGAAGTCCAGGCCAGCGCCCCCCATGCCGTCACCGGCTATCGCGCCTTCAAACTCGGCGCTTTCGAACTGTCGCGCGACGAGTATTTTGCCCGCATCACCTGGCCCGCCAAAGGTCAGACCCGTTCGCACCTGATTCCGGTCGATGCCTTTCTGCGCGCCATGATGCGCGACGTGGCCTGGGGCTTTTTCTACGGCTGGGTCAACTTCGACCACGTCATCGGCACCCGCAATTACTACGGTAAAGTCGACCTGTACGCCGGCACCTTCAATGGCACGCTCAAGGCCGCAGGCGTCAACTACACCGAAAACTTTGAAACACCGCTGATCATGGCGACCTTCAAGGCCATCCTGCGGGACTGGACCAATGCCACCTTCGACCCCTTCGCAGCACCGGAAGAAACCGGTTCGGCGTTCGGTCGCAAGAACGGCAACAACATCGAGGCCATCGAACGCTTCCGCATCGCCACCCAGCGCATGCCGGGCCTGAAAGATGACTCGCCGCTGCGTAACGATTTGCCGGTCAATCGCCAGTTCATCGACGTGTCCCAGGATGAGCCGGAAGTTCACGCGGCAGAGGGTTTCGAAGGTGAGTTGCATGCCTTCAGCCTGTTCAAGTACCTGTCGCGCTCCGACGTGACCTGGAACCCGTCGGTGACTTCGGTGTGCAAGGCCAGCCTGTTCTGCCCAACCACTGAAGAATTCATCTTGCCGGTGTTCCATGGCAATGACCGGGTCGAGTGGTTCTTGCAGTTGTCCGATGAAATCCTCTGGGACGTCGGCGACAAGGACGACGGCAACCCGCGAGCGCGTATCACCATGCGTGCCGGCGACATCTGCGCCATGCCGGCGGACATTCGTCATCAGGGCTACTCGACCAAGCGCTCGATGCTGCTGGTGTGGGAGAACGCCACACCGAACCTGCCGCAGCGCTACGAAAGCGGTGAGCTGAAACCGTATCCAATCGAGTTCTAAGACCTTGCATCTGGCCCGGCAATGCGTCGGGCCCTGCACTCAAAAATCAAATGGTCAGACACTGCGCCCTCGGCGCGGTGCGAGGAAAATATTATGCAAAATCAGCTCTATATCGATGGCCGTTTCGTGGATGCGGTCGCTGGCGGCACCATTGACGTCGTGTCGCCCCATGACGGCTCGTTGATCACCCGCGTCGCCGCGGCAGAAGCCGCTGACATCGACCTCGCTGTCGCTGCGGCCAAACGGGCGTTTCCAGCCTGGTCTGCCCTGGGTGCCGCCGAACGTGGGCGCTTGTTGCTCAAACTGGCGGACAAGATCGAAGAATGTAGCGAAGAACTGGCACAGCTCGAATCCCTCAACACCGGGCACCCGATTCGTGATTCCCGCGGCCTCGATGTTCCACGCACGGCAGCCTGTTTCCGTTATTTCGGCGGCATGGCCGACAAGATCGAAGGTGCGGTGATTCCGGTCGAAGCCGGGTTTCTCAATTACGTGCAGCGCAAGCCGATCGGTGTGGTCGGGCAGATCGTGCCCTGGAACTTCCCGCTGATGTTCACCAGTTGGAAAATGGGCCCGGCACTGGCCGCCGGTAATACCATCGTCATCAAACCCTCGGAAATCACGCCGCTGACGACCTTGCGAATCGTTGAGCTGATGACCGAAGTCGGCTTTCCGAAGGGCGTGGTCAACGTCGTGCCGGGCTACGGGCATACCGCCGGTCAACGCCTGGCCGAACACCCGGACGTGGGCAAGATTGCCTTTACCGGTTCGACGGCGACCGGTCGCCGGATCGTTGAAGCGTCGAAAGGCAACCTCAAGCGTATTCAACTGGAGCTGGGCGGGAAGGGCGCCAACATCGTGTTCGAAGACGCCAACCTGGACGCGGCCGTCAACGGTGCTGCCTGGGCGATCTTTCACAATCAGGGCCAGGCCTGCATCGCCGGATCGCGTTTGATTCTGCATAAAGACATTGCTGACCAGTTCCTTGAGCGTTTCATCGCGCTGGCCAAATCCATCCGCCTGGGCGACCCGATGAACCCGGAGACCGAAATGGGCCCGCTGACGTCGGCGCTGCACCGCGACCGCGTGCTGGCCTATGTCGATATCGCGATAGAGCAGGGCGGCAAAATCCTTTGTGGCGGCAAGGCCCCGGATGACCAGGCATTGGCCCAGGGCTTTTATGTCGAGCCGACCATTGTCGAGGCTTCGCCAGAAGATCGCGTTTGCCAGGAAGAGGTCTTCGGTCCATTCGTCAGCGTGGTGCGTTTCAGCACCGATGAAGAAGCCCTGGCCATTGCCAACAACACTGAATACGGACTGGGCAGCGGCCTGTGGACGCAGAACCTGAACCGCGCGCACAAAATGGCCGATGCCATTCATGCCGGTATGTGCTGGGTCAACTGCTACAAACGCGTGAGCCCTGGCAGCCCGTTTGGTGGCGTTGGACAGTCGGGTTACGGCCGTGAAATGGGCTTTGAAGCGATCCATGATTACACCGAGGCACGCTCGGTCTGGGTCAACGTCGACGCCAACATCGCTGCCTACTACAAACGCTGAGGCCTGCCATGAATCCTTTTGTGTACCAAAGCCTGCCAACCCGTGTGGTGTTCGGCTGGGGCAAGCTCTCGGCGCTGGCTGAAGAGATCGAGCGTCTGGGCGCCAGGCGGGCGCTGATCCTCACCACGCCTGAACAACATGGGCTCGGCGAACGGGTCGCTACGTTGCTCGGTGATCGCGCGGCGGGTGTCTATTCCAAGGCAGTGATGCATGTGCCGCTGGAAGTGGCGCAAGCGGCGCGTGTCGAAGCAGCGCGTCTGGATGCCGATTGCTGCGTCGCCATTGGCGGTGGTTCGACCATTGGCCTGGGCAAGGCGATTGCCATGGATTCGGGGCTGCCGATCGTGGCGATTCCGACGACGTACGCCGGTTCGGAGATGACCCCGATCTACGGGCTGACCGAAAACCGCCTGAAGAAAACCGGACGTGATCCAAGGGTGTTGCCCAAGACCGTGATCTACGATCCGCAATTGACCCTGACCTTGCCCGCGCAGATTTCCGCCTGTTCGGGAATGAACGCCATGGCCCACGCGGTTGAAGCGTTGTACGCCCAGGACGCCAATCCGATCATCGGTTTCATGGCTGAAGAGTCAATTCGCTCACTGGCACTGGCCCTGCCGGGCGTGGTCAATGACCCCAGCGACCCGCAAGCGCGCAGCCAGGCGTTGTATGGCGCGTGGCTGGCAGGCATTTGCCTGGGTTCGGTCGGCATGGCCTTGCACCACAAGCTCTGCCACACCTTGGGCGGGACGTTCAATTTGCCTCACGCCCAGGCACACGCGATTGTTTTGCCACACGCGGCGCATTACAACCGTGAAGCGGCCGCAGGCCCGTTACAGCGTGCCGCCCGCGCCTTGGGCGGCAGCGAAGCGGGGGAGGTGGGCGCCTTGTTGTACGCACTGAACCAGAAGCTGGGTATTCCATTGGCGCTGGCTGACATTGGCCTGCCTGAAAACGGGCCGGCCGACGCTGCGCAAATCGCCTGCGCCAGTCCTTATTACAACCCACGGCCGTTTGAACAAGGTCCGATCGAAGCGCTGTTGACCCGGGCCATGAAAGGTCTGGCGCCAGCCTGATTCATCCGTGCAGACAACCCATGTCGGAACAAAAACAATGACCGATCAAGACAAAGCCATAGAAACCCTGATCTCCGAGCAGGCGGTCAGCAGTTTTGGCGATGCGCCCAATGCGCGTTACAAACAGATCATGCAGAGCCTGGTTCGCCACCTGCACGCATTCGTCAGCGACGTCGAACTGACCGAGCAGGAGTGGTTTGAAGGCATCCGCTTCCTGACCGAGACTGGCCACACATGTGATGGTCTGGTGCGCCAGGAATTCATCCTGCTGTCGGACACCTTGGGCGTCTCAATGCTGGTCGATGCGATCAACCATCGGCACAGTGCAAACGCCACCGAGACCACCGTGTTCGGACCGTTCTACATCGAAGGCATGCCAGAGCGGGACTTCGGCGAAAACATGGCCTTCACCGCGGGCGAGACCGCACTGGTGCGCGGTCGGGTGGTCGATACTCAGGGCAATCCCTTGGCCGGCGCGGTGCTCGACGTCTGGCAGACTGCCGAAAATGGCATGTATTCAGGCCAGGACACCGAGCAGCCGTTCGGCAACCTGCGCGGACGCTATCGCACCGATGCCGACGGCTATTTCGCGATTCGCACGATTGTCCCGGTGTGCTATCCGATCCCCACCGATGGCCCGGTCGGGCGCATGCTCAACGCCGCGAACCGTCACCCGTGGCGGCCTGCGCACCTGCATTTCATGATCGATGTGCCGGGGTATCGCAAACTGGTCACCCACCTGTTCAATCACGACGATCCGTACCTGGCGTCCGATGCGGTGTTCGGCGTCAAACAGTCGTTGCAGGTGATCTATGAAGACCGGATCACCCACGATGATCTGTCCGCCGACCTGGGTATCGACTTGCCGTTCAAGCGCGCCTGTTACGAATTCGTCATGGAAACCGAGTGAACCATGGGACAGTTTTTTGCGGTATTCGCTACAGACCACCCGGATTCCCTGGCCTTGCGTCAGCGCTTGCGGCCGAGTCATCAGGCGCACTTGCGAGCGACTGAAACGCATCGAGTGGTCGTGCGGTTTGGCGGCCCGACCCTCGATGAGGCGGGTACGGCCATGAATGGCACGTTGCTGGTCATCGAAGCGGGCAGTCTGCCGGAGGTGGAAGCGTTCATCCAGGACGACCCGTATGTTCAGGCAGGACTGTTCGCCAGTGTTCAGATTCGCCCCTGGTACTGGAGCCTTGGCAACCCGGAATTGCGCGGCTGATCATGACCATCATTACCTTATGCCAACTGGATGACATCACTGATGGCGGCGCCCTGGGGCTGCCCGAACACCAGCAATTGCATCCCGGCGGGCTGGTGGCGGTGCGGCAAGGCGAGCAGGTGTGGGTCTATATCAACCGTTGCCCGCATTTCTCGGTGCCTCTGGACTATCGGCCGCAAGAATTCTGCACCTATCGCGGCAAAGTCCTGATGTGCGCTCATCACAGCGCGATGTTTCGTTTCGAAGACGGGCATTGCATCGACGGTCCCTGCAAGGGCGCGCAGTTGGAGCCCGTGCCGGTGCGATGGGTCCAAGACCGATTAATCATGGAGGTCTAGCGCCACGCGGATCACGGCGGGGTGGATGCAGCGGGGTGATCTACACTCTTTTAGGGTGAACCACGCTCATACGGAGGTCGTCATGAAAAGGCTGTCGCCCATCAGCCTGTGCGTCGCATTGTCGGTTTTCAGTGTCCAGGGGTGGGCGGAAACGGTCGTGCCGATGAAAGGGCAGAGTTCGCAACAAACCCAAACGGACATGACCGATTGCCAAAACATCGCGGCCGGTCAGAGTGCCTCGACTGCACCGCCTCCTAGCGGCGGAAGGCTGAAGGGCGCCGCGGTGGGCGCTGCCGCCGGTGCGGCGGGGGCCCAGGTGCGTGGACGTCAGCATGACGAGTTTTATGATCGTGTCGACGATGACGTGAAACAGGACTATCGCCAGAACCAGGCAAAAGGGACAGCGGCAGCGGGAGCCGTAGTGGGTGGCTCGCGTCAGCGGCAGGAGCGCCGGGCGCAGCAGAAAACCAGCGCTGCGACCAGTTCAACGGCTTATACCAGTTGCCTGCAGGGGAAGGGGTATCAGGTTAACCCTTGAGCCTCTTTTGGCCGACGTTGATCGAGCAAATGAACCATCAGGCAGGCATACAACGTCACGAGGATAAACAAGCCCATGCGGATGGCGAACGCTGTGTAAACGTCCTTGCCTGCTGCGCTGTCCTGTACCGACTGACCCAGCAGGATGATCAGCGTGATCAGGGTATTGAGCCAGAACCCCGGGGTAAACCGCGTCGGGCTCAGGGCATACAACTTGCGCGCCATCACCAGGCCGAACAGCAGCATCCACAGAAAGAACATCCACAGATGCACAAACAGGCTGAGGGCGCTCCAGAACAGGATCGCCAACAGGCCTGCGAGCAAGGTTGAACCGAGCAGTTCGCGACCGGCGATGCGGGCGTTCGTCGTGGAGCTTTGCTGACCCAGGCCGACGGCCTTCAGGATGATCGGCAGATAACCGGCCGGGTCGATCAGTGCCAGCAGGAATGCCGGCAGCACGATCAAGGTGGCACGCAGCGCAATCCGACTGACTTCTTCTGCCGGCAAGGGTGGGGCAGGCGGCGGAGAAGGGGCATTGGGTGGATCCGGGAATAACCCATGACTGAACGCCACGACGACAACGGCGAGCAGCAAACCCTTGACCAGTGCGCCGATGACCATCGCCGCCAGATCGAATTCGGCGATACCGGCTGAGGAGATCATGGTCAGGCCAATCACCAGGAAGGTCATGATCAAGGTGTTGCCGCCGCGCAGGCCATAGCGGAAGGCCAGGAACAGACCGACGCTGATCAATAGCACGCCGCTGACGGGGTAATAACGCAGGACCGGGATCAACAGCAGGCCGATGCCGGTGGTCAACATGGCGGCCAGTGCGAGCACCAGTCCGGCCTTGAACGGCAGCGGGCGATTGACCGAGGCCAGCAACAGCAGGCAAAGCACCGGCGCCATAAAAGGAATCGGCAAGCCAAGGCCGAAACTGGCGGTGAGGCACAACGCTGTACCGGTGGCCAGGCGCAGTGCGCGTTGATCCCGCGGCGTGCGCCGAGTCGACATACCTTTAATAGGCATAGCTCAGCCAGCTCATGAACCCCACAAACACGCGGCCGAGCGGGTTCAGCGGATTGCCCTCGGAGGGGAAGGCCATAACTTCGGCCTGCCCACCGGCACGGATCCCCCGACTGTCACGCAACGTGTTCAATGAGTCTGGCGAAAACTCGATAATCACCGGGAAGCGCTGGGCCGGACGCAACCAATCGCGACTGTTCTGCACACTGGGAAGCGTGCCGGGCGCGGGCGTCTGGCCCACGCTGACGCCGTAACCGACGCTGCGCACGCGCCCCTCGAAGACCTCGCCCGGCAGAGCATCCAGAACAATCGAAACCGGCGTGTCGAGCTTCACCAGACCGAGGTTGTTCTCGGTCATGTCCGCACTGATCCACACATCATGAATGGCGATCAGGGTCATGACCGGGCTGCCGGCCGCGGCGAATTGCCCTGCGTCAGTACGCAGATCCGTAATCAGTCCGGCCGAGCGAGCGCGAATCTGCGTGTTGGACAGATCCAGTTCGGCTTTGGACAATGCCGTGGCGGCACTGCGCAGCAAGGCGTTGTCTTCCTCGCTGCCACCTTCCTGCTCACGCGCGCGCTGCACTTCGGCGCGGGCAGCGGCGACCTGGCTGACCGCTTGTTCGCGGTTGGCGCGAGACACTTCCAGCAGGCGTACGGAAATGGTGCCGGGGTCTTCGCGATACAAACCTTCAAGTCGCTGATTGTCCTGACGCGCCTTGAGCTCATTGGCCTGGGCGGCCCGCAGATTGGCTTGCGCCGAGGCAATGCCGGCGGTGCTCGCACCGATCTGTCGGCGGGTCGATTCAAGGTCAGCACGCGCACGGTCGACGGCAATCTGGTACGGCTGAGGGTCCACCTCGAAAAGAATTTCGCCGGCCTTGACGTCCTGGTTGTTGCGCACGTTCACCCGGATCACGCGGCCTGCCACTTCCGAGGCGACCGGAATCACAAAGGCACCCACCCGGGCCTGTTGTGTATAGGGTGTGAAACGATCCGCTAACAGGTACCAGGTCAGGCTCAGGAGGATCAGTAACAGCACCCACTTGATGCCTTTTTTCGCCGGGTCGGCAGCCGGTGCTGGCGCCTGGGTGACAGGTGTCTCGGGCGTGGGCTTGGCGGCTTCACTCATTGATCTTTTACCTTGTAAGACATTGGAATGGCAGGTTGTGCGGTGGCGGGCTCTTCCAGCAGATCGCCCCAGTCGGTACGTTTTTCCATTTGCTGGCGAGTGGCTGGATCAACTTTCGGCTGGGCGCTGTACCAGCCACCGCCCACGGCTTTGTACAAGGCAATGACATTACTCACGGCATTGCTGCGGGCGACCAGATAATTGTCCTGTTGTTCAAGCAAGGCACGCTGCGCATCCAGCACCCGCTGGAAGTCCGAATATCCTTCGCGATACTGCGCGCTGGCCAACACCAGCGAGCGTTTGGCTGCCACTTCAGCCTCACCCAGAATGCGTTCGCGCTCCAGGGATTTGATCAGGCCATAGGCCGCATCGTCCGCCTCGCGTGCCGCCTGGCGAACCTTGTCGCGGTAAGCCTCGATCAGCTGCTGCAACCGCGCATCCTGCACGCGCACGTTGTTGCTGATCTGGCCGTGATCGAACACATTCCAGCGCAGACTGGGGCCGCCGATCAAATCCAGATTCCGAGGCGTGCCACTGAGCGTGTCGGTGGACCAGACGATGCTGCCCAGCAAGGTCAGCGACGGATAGAAATCGCTCTCGGCCACACCGATCAGCGCTGACTGGGCGGCGACATTAAGCTCGGCGGCGCGCACGTCGGGCCGACGCAGCAGCAGGTTGGCCGGTACATCTTGCAACACGGCACGGTCGACCAGCGGGATCAATCCCACGTTCTCGACCAGTTGCGGCAGCGCGCCGGGCGGCTGGCCGATCAATACCGCCAACGCATTGCGGGTTCGTTGCAATTGATCTTCGAAGTTGGGGATGGTGCTCAACGTACCCAGGTATTGAGTCCTGGCTTGTTGCAGGTCGAGCTCGGCGGTTTGGCCGCTATTGAAGAGTTTCTCGGTAATCTCGAAGTTGCGCTTTTGCTGTTTGGCGTTTTCCCGGGCGACACGCAAACGGGCTTCGGTGGTGCGCAGCGAAAAATAGGTATCGGCCACTTGTGCGCGCAGCAGTACGAGCACGTCTTCATAGTTGGCCTGGGCGGCGAAGTAGCTGGCATCGGATGACTCGATGGCGCGACTGAAACGGCCCCAGAAGTCCAGTTCCCACCCCACGTCGAACCCCACGCTGTGTTGCCAGAAATGGCTGTCCTGCGGGTTGGTCCCGCCGGATTGCCTGCGGTTAAAGTAAAGACTGTCGACACTGGCTTGCTGCAGTTGCGGGTAAAGACCGCTTTGAGCAATGCCGAGTTGGGCACGGGCTTCCATGACGCGCAGGCCGGCGATTTTGAGGCTGGAGTTGCGTGCATCCGACTCCGCTATCAAATGATTGAGGACCGGATCGGCGAAGACTTGCCACCATTGACGCAGATCCGGGTTCAGGCTGCGTTGGCTGGATTGCTCAAGGGCAGGGGTGCTCCAGTGTTTGACCCATTCTTCGCCGGGCGGCTGGAAGTCCGGCCCAAGTCGTACGCAGCCATTGAGGCCGAGTACGCCAAGCAGCACGAGCCGGCCTGGCCAATTCAGCAGGGTTGTACCTGGATGCATTACGCATTTCCCGACCAACAAAGATCACTGGAGCATAGCCGTCCAAATGGGCACATGGCTGCTACGCTTTTTTAAGCGCCATCAAATCTACTGTGATCCGTTAGAAAGGTACGACGACTATGAATAACACCCCAGGTGTTGTTGACCCCCATTCAGCCGGTTGGCGCTTTAAGTTGGGCATAGTCATTATCTGCTTGATGCTGGGTTCCTGGCTGTTGGTGCCTCTCGCGGCGGCAGCCGATGTGCCGGGTTCAAAGATCGCTGCACTGACCGGCGTGCTGTTCATCAGCAACAAAATCCTGCTGATTCTCGCCATTGCCATCATGGGCAAGTCCGGATTCCAGCAGTTAAAGCGCAGCCTGTTCGGTTATGTGTCCTCACTTGCACCCAGCACGGAAGTCGAAGTGGGCCCATTGCGTCACAGAATTGGCATCGTTATGTTTTTCGTGCCGCTGATTTCCTCCTTTCTTGAACCTTACATCGACAGCATTTGGCCGGGGCTCAGACCCAACCTCTGGCAAGTTCAAGCGCTGGGTGACCTCATGCTGATCGGTAGCTTTTTTGTATTGGGGGGGAATTTCTGGGAGAAAGTGCGCGCCTTGTTTATTCGCACCGCTCGTGTCGCAAACACAAGTGCGGCGTGAATGACAATAGTGGGCGAGGGTAGTGAGTACTCGTGCGTTCAAGCTCTAATGGCTAGCTCTACTAAAGAGCTATTTAGCATAGTTATTATTAATCGCATGCATAGTCATAATAGAGTAAGCACATTAATTGCGCGCTATTTCAAAGGCTGGAGGGCTCAATCAACATGACTACCAACACCTTTGATAGACACATTCCCAGCGCAGAGGCTGTGATCGCAGCACTGAACCTGGAACCCCACATGGAAGGCGGTTTCTACCGCCGGACCTTTCAAACCGATCACCACGCGATGGTTGAGACCGCTGGGGGCCGGCGCTACCTGATGACATCCATTTACTACTTGCTGACCAAGGATTCGCCGATAGGTCATTTTCATCTGAACCAATCGGACATCGTGCATTACTACCATGTGGGAGATGCGATTCAGTACAGCCTGATTTTCCCGGACGGAACATTAAAAACGGTTGTGATGGGCAGCGATATAATCGCCGGACAATGTCTGCAGTTGCATGTACCGGGTGGCGTCTGGAAAGCTTCGCAGCTTACAAGTGGACTGGCGGGATACGGCCTGATCAGCGAAGCGGTTACACCAGGGTTTGATTTTGCAGATATGGCGCTGGGCATGCAGGAGCAGCTTACCGAGCAATTTCCCGAACACGCGGAGCTGTTTGAGAAGCTGATGGGAGAATGAGTGGCTGAGGCGAATTGATCGTTTCAAAACCTGCGTGCAACCGGGCTAATCTCGAAACATCTTGTTACGTGTAATGTATATTATGTTAAATCATGTATTACTCTATAGATGCGCACTTCGCCTACGGGCACCGAAGGACTCTATAGATCTCAGAAATCACCTGCATCGTTGCGTCTTCGATCGTTCCTTCGTTACGGCATAAAACCCAGCCGTGATCTGCAATTGCTTGCTCGAACGCCTTTGTACAAGCGACATGTTCTTCCAGCTTATGGATCACAGTACTGCCCAGCCCACGGCCTCGTGCCGCAGCCCTTGCCCACGAAATATCAGGGGCGGTGACAACCCCGACATGCAGGTCTGGCACTCGCACGTTTCGATCAATGTTCAACTGTAGAATCTCTGCAAACGGGACTATCCGGCGAAACGCGGCATCAGACGGGTACCAGCGATCGATCAAGATGATGCTGTCTGGTGGCTGTTTAGTCAGCACGTGCCGGGAAATCCAGGTACGGCTATCAGCAAAGCGCTCACAAACCCTCAACTCCAAATCCCGGGTGGGATTTCTGACGAGCTTGTTAACGAGGGTCATTGTTTCACCCCTATAGGGATCGCTTTTTTTCTCGCAAAGTCGGATCACCTTTTTGTTGTCTGCCCTCAGTACTTTCGTCACGGCTTCCAACAGTGTGGTTTTGCCGGCTCCCTTGGGCCCATCTAGAGAAACAAACAGCGGACGATTCATTCTTCAAACAACGATTGATTTACGGTTTTTTTTGCCCGGTTCGTTCGCTGGAACCGCTTGGCGCGACTACGCAAATCGAGTGGAGGGACCTTATGAACAGACATTGATGAACACTTTAACTTGGTTTCTGACTAACGCGTCTCAAAATCCAGGGTTGCTGTCTAGACCTCAAGATCAGGAATCTAGGTCAAGCGGATGCAGTTTGCGACGACGTTCATAGTCTGCTCGCTTTTTATCGATGACCTCCACGACGGAAGCAAGCGTCTTACCGAGAAATACTCGGTATGGTCACTCCCCTCCTCCAGTCGACCGATAAGATCGAGTACAGCGCTCGTTTCCACCCTTGTCCTCACCCTATTCAGTGGGGTCGATGCAATGCGCAGATTCGCAATACGACTCTCCGTGTGAGGTACTGCACCGCACCGGTTCTACTAATCTACAACCGTGGCTCACCTACTTTGCGGCGCAGCGGAGGTTGATGATGAGAGGCCTGATTAGCGAACTTGATATTTTCCAGCAAGAAATTCTCGGTGGCGACCATATGCACGCCATCACTTGCATGACCGAGCTGCTAACGGAGTACCGCCAAAGTTTGCCCGACACGCTCTGGCAGGACGACATAGTCGATCAATGTCGTGAACATCCGATTTTTCAACTACTCCAGGAAGACCCCTACACCTCACGAGCTTTCGAAAAACCCAGAGGCTACCCAGGGGATGCTGTAATGCTGGATTACGCCTACTTTCAGAACCCGCCTCCCGACTCCAGCGCGATCGGAAAATTAATATTCGAGGTTGTCACCTCAAGCCCAAATGCACTTAGCGTACGTTGGCGCCGTGAGCACATTGCAGACTTGATTGAGCGGCTGGCATCCCATCGGGAAACGCTTTCTATCATGAGCGTCGCTTGTGGCCACTGCCGAGAACTGGAGCTTCTCAAACCCGAGACCCGACAGCGGATCCAGCGCTTCGTCGCATTTGATAATGACGCAGAGACGCTGACGCTTGCCACTCTAACGTGCTCGAAAATCATCAAGTGGCAGTGCAATGTCAAGAAGCTGCCTGAAAGTGATGATTACGATGGATTCGACTTCATCTACAGTATTGGCATCTATGACTACCTTAATCGCGCCCAGGCAATGGCGCTTACAGCTTGGCTGATGGGCAAACTGAATCCAGGAGGTAAACTCCTGATCGCAAACTTTACACCGGACAACTGGGGGCGGGGCTACATGGAAGCTTTCATGGACTGGCAGCTCGTGCTCAGGACGCGCGAACAGATGAGGGCGTTCATACCTGCGGACTCATCACCCCATTCCTGCTTGTATTTCGACCCCTATCGCAATGTGATCTACCTACTACTCACCCGGAGCTAAGGCGGGAATGAAATCATTACCCCCTCCTCCATTTGAATCAAAGACAAGCCTTTGTTCATTCTCAGAAAAAAAGCCCCGCAACCGAATGCGGTGCGGGGCAAAAATTTGGTTGGTTGCGGCCAACCAAAGGAGCGCTATGAAAAGCGTTTACGGGCCGGGGTCAGATGCAATCCTGCGCGGCGCGTTCAAAACTTGAAGGCAGGAAGTTCGAGGCCAGCAAGTGCCGTTCGTAGATGAACACCTTGCCGCCGTTCCCCGCCTTGTAGGCTTCCAGCACGTTGTCCGCCGAGACTTTGCTCGACACCACGATCCGGTAACTGTGCTGGGTCTGCGAGACGGTCGGGCTCAACGCACTGCCCTGCAATTTCGGTACAACGCAGTCGGCGTATTGGGCAGGGGTCTTGCTGGTCTGCAAGGTCAGGGTCGGGTCGTTCGGCGCGGAGGCACAACCGGCGAGTAACAAAGAGGCAAACACCATGGCAGGCACGAATAAAGGGCGCATCGGTCTCGTCCAAAAAATAAAAGGTTCGGTTCATCAAGCAACGGTCATCGCGGAATTTCTTGAGTCGCGTGTTCGATGGAAGCGATTTTCCAACTATTGCCGACAAAGCAGAACTTGCGTTTCGTAATGGTCACTATTACTTCTAGCAATAGTTGCGCGCCGTGCAGGCGGCTGCACACTCAATCACAACTAGAAAAGGTTAATGAGGATTTCACCTTGAGAACTTTTGACTTGATCCGCGACGCCGTTTTGCCCGATTTCCGTGACCGGGTGGCCGAGTACCTGATCCAATACGAAACCGTACTGTTGGGTGAAAACGCGCCTGACCCGGAGCTTGCGCGGGCTACCGCCAATCAGTTGCGCGGTTATTTGCGCGGGTTGAACACCACGCGGGTGTTGGGCATGGCGGATTGGGAGGAGCTGGATCGGCGAGTGGTGAATACGTGGCTTTAGTGCCTTTGAGCTATGATTTTCTCAGGCCTACCCGGAGGCAACTGCCCGGCCCCAGGCACGTTCGTCTAACCCCCTGAAACGGAGAAGCCAACGTGAGCACCTTGAAACTTCACCCTGCACTGGACAACGGTATCCAACCGGCCGCCGCGAATTTCTCAGGCGGCACCCTGCAATGCCTGTGTGCGACCGACAAGGTCGAGGTCAAGATCGACGCACAAACCCTGTATAACCACGCGTGCGGCTGCAGCAAATGCTGGAAACCGCAAAACGCGACATTCGCCGTCATTGCCGTTGTACCTCGGGATAAGGTCAGCGTCATTGCCCACGGCGAAAAACTGGAAATTGTCGACGACACCGCCACCATCCAGCGGCACGCCTGCAAGCAGTGCCACGCCCATCTCTTCGGGCGCATCGAGAACAAGGACCATGCGTTTTATGGCCTGGACTTCGTCCACACCGAACTCTCTCCTCAGAGCGGATGGGCTGCGCCGGGCTTCGCGGCGTTCGTGTCCTCCATCATCGAAACCGGCACACCGCCAGCGCAAATGAAGGCCATCCGTGAGCGCCTGCGCGAGATCGGCCTGGAGCCCTACGACTGCCTGTCCCCGGACTTGATGGACGCAATGGCGACTCATGTCGCCAAACAAAAAGGCGTGCTCCCCGCCGCCTGATTGATCGGCCGCCGCGGTTTCTTCGTCGGACCGCGGCCCCGACATCCCGAAAATCTCAGCTGAGCGGATCGTACCCACAGGTTCTCGCCGTGGCGTTCGGCGCAAGCAACGGCTGTCCAGCTCAAAGCGCAAAACTCACTCGGCCTGATCAATAACGCCATTGTTTTCGCGATCTCGCTCCCGACGAGGCGGCGCTTGCCGCCGGAGCCAGTGTCAAAATAACGTTATCCCCCTTGCCTTTCCTAACAACCGCTGATCAGCAAGATCAGGTTTTTGACGCTTCCCCGATATGCGGTAACAACTTTTGCGCTCCGTTGGGTCATAACACGGTAGCTGTCGATGGAATATTGGCATTTTCCGAGGTTTTAGCCTGATACGGAGATAAGCTCATGATTTTCAATGTGCAAAATTTTGGCGCCAAAGGAGATGGCATCACTGACGACACGGCGGCGATACAACGTGCAATTGATGCGGCGGCCGCCGCAGGCGGGGGGCAGGTGTATGTACCGACCGGAACTTATATCGTTTCGGGAGGCGAGGAACCCTCCGACGGCTGCCTGATGCTCAAGAGCAACGTCTACCTGTACGGCGACGGCATGGGCAAAACCACCGTCAAGGTGGCTGATGGCTCCGACACCAAGATCACGGGTGTCATCCGCTCGGCCTATGGCGAGGAAACCCACGACTTCGGCGTCAGCAACCTCACCATCGACGGTAATCGCGACCACACCACCGGCAAGATCGACGGTTGGTTCAACGGCTACATTCCTGGCGTAGAAGGCCACGACTCCAACGTCACCCTCGACAGCGTCGAGATCAAGGATTGCTCCGGGTACGGTTTCGACCCCCACGAGCAGACCGTCAACATGGTCATCAAGAACAGCGTGTCTCACGGCAATGGCCTGGACGGCTTCGTTGCTGACTTCCTCAGCGACAGTACCTTCGAAAACAACGTCGCCTACGACAATGACCGCCACGGTTTCAACGTCGTCACCAGTACCCACGACTTCACCCTCACCAACAACGTTGCCTACAACAATGGCGGCAATGGCATCGTCGTGCAGCGCGGTAGCGAGAACATCCCCTCCCCCAGCAACATCACCATCACCGGTGGCGAGGTGTACGGCAACGGCGCCGAAGGGGTGCTGATCAAGCTGTCCAGCGACGTGACCGTCAGCGGCGTCGATATCCACGACAACACCAGCGCCGGGATCCGCATCTACGGCAGCAACCACGTCGAGATCATCGACAACACGCTCAACAACAATTCCCTGGGCAATCCCGTACCGGAAATCATCATCCAGTCCTACGACGATACCCTCGGCGTGTCCGGCAAGTACTTCAACGGCAGCGACAACACGATTCAGGGCAACATCATCAGCGGCAGCAACCTGTCGACCTACGGCGTTGCAGAGCGCAATGAGGACGGCACTGATCGCAACGCCATTATTGGCAACACCATCAGCCACACCAGCAACGGTGCCACGCTGGTCTATGGTGACGGCAGCTACGTCAGCGCCACGGTGCCGATTTCCACCGTGCAAGGCACGGCTGGCAACGACACCCTGCTGGGCAGCGCCGCCAGCGAGATTTTCTACGGCGGTGCCGGCAACGACACCATCAATGGCGGGGCCGGTGGCGACATTCTGGTGGGTGGCGCAGGCATCGACAAACTCACCGGCGGTACTGGCGCCGATACCTTCCGTTTCGTCGCTCAGTCCGACAGTTACCGCAACGCAACCGCAAGCTTCGATGACACCATCACCGACTTCGACGTCACCCAGGACAAGATCGACCTCGCCGGCCTCGGCTTCACGGGCCTGGGCAATGGCCGTGGCGGTACCCTGCAGGTCAGCTACAGCGCCAGCAACGATCGTACCTACCTCAAGGACTACGATGCCGACGCCAGCGGCAATCGCTTCGAGTTGGTTCTCTCGGGCAACCTCACCAGCACCCTGACCGCCAGCAACTTCATTTTCAATCGGGTGGTCACCGGCACCAGCGGCAGCGACTCGCTGCTGGGTAGCGATTCGGCCGACACCCTGCTCGGCCTCGCGGGCAACGACAGCCTCAGTGGCGGCGCAGGCGACGACAGGCTCGACGGTGGAGCCGGTATGGACACCCTCACCGGTGGCGCCGGGGCGGACACCTTCGTGTTCTCCGACCGTCTGGACAGTTATCGCAACTACAACACCGGCGGCGCCAATCTTGGCGACCTGATCACCGACTTCGATATCACCGCCGACAAGATCGACCTCTCGGCCATGGGTTTCACCGGCCTGGGGGATGGCAAGAACAACACCGTGTACGTGGCGCTCAACAGTGCCGGCACCAAGACTTACATCAAGTCCCTGACCGCCGACGCCAATGGCAACCGGTTCGAGGTGGCACTGGACGGCAACTACCTCGGCAAGCTGACCAGCGCCAATTTCGTCTTTGCCACTTCGCCAACGGTCAACCATGCGCCGGTGCTGGCAACGGCGTTGCTGGATCAGAACGCGACCGAAAACACCTCGTTCAGCTACGCGGTGCCGGCCACCAGCTTCACCGATCCGGATAATGACAGCCTCAGCTACACCGCGACCCTGGCCGATGGCAGCGCCCTGCCCGCGTGGCTGAGTTTCAACGTCACCAACCTGACGTTCACCGGCACGCCGACCAGCACTGCGTCCGGCAATTACAACGTGCTGGTCAAAGCCACGGACCCGGCCGGTGCATCGGTCAGCGATAGCTTCGCGTTGGTAGTGGCCGATGCGCCCGCCAACACCATCACCGGCACCAACAATGCCGAAACCCTCAATGGCACGGCGGGCGCAGACCTGATCCTCGGCCTCGGTGGCAACGACACAATCAAGGCCGGCACCGGCGCGGACATCGTCGACGGCGGCGCCGGACGCGATTCGCTGTACGGCGGCGATGGTGCCGACGCCTTCCGCTACACCAACGTACTCGACAGCTACCGCGACTACGACACCGGCGGTGTCACGGCCACCGACACGATTTATGACTTCACCGCGGGCGTCGACAAGATCGATGTTTCGGGCCTGGGCTTTATCGGCCTCGGCGATGGCAGCAATGGCACGTTGTACATCACCCTCAACGCGGCCGGCGACAAGACCTACATCAAGTCCGCCGAAGCGGATGCCGATGGCAATCGTTTTGAAATCGCCCTCAACGGCAACTACCTCAACACCCTGACCGCCAGCGACTTCGTGTTCGGCGAGCGCGCCCAGCAGGACATCCTCTACGTGCCCACCCTCGGCCAATCCAATGCGCGTCTGCTGCGCATGACGGAGGACGACAATCAGTCCGGCACCTCGATGCTGGTCAACGACCTGGGCCGCTACACCCCCTATGATGTGCGCAGCCAGTTCACCGATGCCGATGGCAACGGCATCGACATCGCGGTGGGCGGCAGCACGGTCACCGGCCTGTCGACGCTCAGCGCCGAGGAGCTCAAGTTGTGCTGGTGGCTGACCGACACCAACCAACCCGGGGCTGCGCTGTTGCGCGCCGTGACGCTGCTGCGGGACCAGCTCACCGAACTGCAATCGATCAATAACGTCACCATGGGCATCATTTGGGGTCAGGGCGAGGAAGCCGCCCAGGAGATCGCCCGCGCCACGGACAAACCAGCAGCGGCAGCGGCCTACAAGGCCGCGACCTTGAAGGTGTTTGATTACCTGCATGCCCAGCTCGGCAACTTCAGCGTGTACATGATGGAAACCGGTCACTACGAGCAGGACGCGGCGCGTACTCGTGGTTATTCGGAAGACAAGATTGCCTCCATCGTCGAGGGGGTTGGCTATGTCCGCGCAGCCCAGGAAGCCATCGCCGCCGAGCGCGCCGACGTCCAGCTGGCGGTGGATTACACCGACCTCCCCTTGCGCCACGAAGTCGATCCACTGGCGTATCCCGACGACGTCTGGCACCTGCACGAGGAGTCGGCGGAGATCGTCGGCCAGCGCCTGGCCGACTACATTGCCAATGACCTTGGCTTCCAGGGCAACCCCAACGACAACAACAGCGTGCAGGACATTTTCGACAACGCTCAGAACTTGATTTCCGGTACCAGCCAGGCGGATACCCTGGTGGGCAGTTCGGGCAACGACAAACTGGATGGCGGCCTGGGCGCCGACACCATGACCGGTGGTGATGGCAACGACGTCTATGTGGTCGATAACGCGTCCGACCGCGTGGTGGAAACCAACACCTCGACCTCGCAGATCGATACGGTGCTGGCCTCGGTCAGCTGGACCCTCGGCGCCAATCTCGAGAACCTGGTGCTCACCGGCGTGTCGGCCATCAACGGCACCGGCAATGAGCGGCATAACTTCATCACCGGCAATGCCGCCAATAACGTGCTCGATGGTGCCGAGGGGGACGACAGCATGAGCGGCGGCGATGGCAACGACACCTACTATGTCGACAACGCCGACGACATCGTGATCGAGACCAACAGCAATGCAGTGTCTGGAGGGATCGACAGCGTGCACAGCAGCCTGGCGGCCTATACCCTCGGCAACAACGTCGAGCGTCTGTATATCGATAGCACTGGCGCCGCCAATGGCACGGGTAACGCGCTGGACAACACGCTGTTCGCCGGTGCCGGCAACAACGTGCTGGACGGACGCGATGGCATTGACACGGTGTCCTTTGAGCGCGCCCTGTCCGGCGTTACCGTAAACCTTTCGACGTCAGCGCAACAAAACACCGTGGGGTCCGGGCTCGACACCCTGAAATTCTTGGAAAACGTGACGGGAAGCGCCTACGCCGACAGTCTGTCGGGCAACAGCGCCGCGAACGTTCTGAACGGTGGTGCGGGCAACGACACGCTGGTGGGCGGTTCGGGCGATGACCGGCTGATCGGCGGTGCAGGCACCGACAACCTCACCGGTGGCACTGGCGCGGATACCTACGCGTTTGGTGCGCTGTCGGACATGGGCGTCGGGGCTTTGCGCGATGTGATCAGCGGTTTCAAGACCACCGAGGGTGATCATCTGGATCTTACCGGCCTGGATGCCAACCCGCTGACCCCCACTGTCGACGCCTTCACGTTCATCGGCAGCAACGCCTTCGACCCCACCAACGCCACCGGCCAAGTGCGATTTGCCGATGGCATTCTCCAAGGCAGTGTCAACGCCGACGCCACCCCCGAGTTCGAATTCGAACTGGTGGGCGTCAAGGAGCTGCACGCCAGCGACTTTACAGCCTGACCTCATGTGGGAGCGAGCCTGCTCGCGAAGACGGCGGTACATCCAGCATGGAGGCTGATTGATCCACCGCTATCGCGAGCAGGCTCACCCCCACATGTCATTCCTCTTTGAAGGCTGCAAGCAAGCGTTCACGCAAAGGTTTCATCAGGTAATTCATCAAGGTGCGTTCACCCGTCACCACCGTGACATCGGCGAGCATGCCGGGGCGCACCAGCAGGCCGGCGGCCTGCAGCGAGGCGACGGTGTCGGCGGGAATTTCGACCTTGGCGGAAAAGTACGGCTGGTGCGTCTGTTCATTGATCAACTGGTCCGCCGACACCGTAGTCACCGTGCCGGTGACCGTCGGCGTATCCACCCGTTGCAGCGCGGTGAAATGCACATGCACCGGCAGCCCCGGGCGCAACTTATTGGCCATCAGCGGCTCGAAACGCGCGGTGATCGCCATCGGCGCATCCAGCGGCACCACCTGCATCAGGGTTTGGCCGGCCTGCGCAACGCCCCCGACCGTATGAATGTTCACGTCCATGACCTGCCCGGACACCGGCGCACGGATCGCACCGTTGTCGACTTCAAACTGCAAGGCACGAATCTGATCGGCATAACCTGCCGCCTCGGCAGAGACCTCGCTGAGCTGGGTTTCGGCATCGCGGCGAAATTCCTGCTGCGCCTGCAAGGCCTTGAGCCGGCTTTCATTGATCGCCTGGCGGGTCCTGCCGACATCGCCCACTCCGGAGGAAATCTGCCCGGCCAACTGGGCTGCGTTGCGCTCGGCCTCGAAGAGTTTGTTGCGCGGAATGTAGCCTTCACGGGCCAATTCACGAAGGCCTTCCAGTTCTTGCTGCTGGAAGCGCATCTGCGTGTCGTAGTTGCGCTTGACGCCTTCGTAGCCGAGCAATTGCTGCTGCAATGCCGCGGCTTCGTGTTCGATGATCTGCAAGCGGCTGCCCAGTTCTGCGCGGCGGGTCAAAAACAACTGGCTCTGCAAGGCCATGGAAGCCTTGACCCGCGGCTCGTCGGCGCGCTCCAGCAGATCAGTGGGCCATTGGATCTCGGCTGAGCCCAGGCGCTCGGCAATCAACCGCGCCTCGACGCTGCGATCGTTGAGCAACTTGCCCAGGGTCACGTCCCGTTGCGACTGCGCCTGCACCGTATTGAGCTGCACCAGCAACTGCCCCTGGGTGACGCGGTCGCCATCGCTGACCAGCAGCTTTTCCACCACCCCGCCGACCAACGACTGCACAGCCTTGCGCTCGCCCGCCACCACCACGGTGCCGCTGCCCACGACACCCTGGTCGAGCGGCGCCAGGCAGGCCCAAAGCAGGAAGCCGCCCAGCGTCAGGACCAGGAAGCCGACACCATAACGTGCAGCCCCCCCGGCATCGGTACTGGCGGGCAGCGTTGTGGCGCCGCGCACGCTCGGCCCCTGCTCGCTGTACGTTTGTGCCCCTGGGGTCAGATCACGCATCTTCGCCAGTCTCCCTGACCGCGGCCGGTCTTGGCCCCGGCATCAATGCCTTGATCACCTGATCCCGTGGACCGAATGCTTGTTGAGTGCCGTCCTTGAGCACCAGGATGTAATCGACCACCGCCAGCACATTAGGGCGATGGGTAATCAGCACCACGGTGCTGCCAGCAGCCTTGAGCGCACTGATGGCCTGCACCAGTGCCAGCTCTCCGGCTTCATCGAGGTTGGAGTTGGGCTCATCGAGCACGATCAGTGACGGGCGCCCGTAGAGCGCGCGAGCCAGGCCGAGGCGTTGCTTTTGTCCACCGGACAAGCCAAGCCCGCCGGGGCCCAGCGGCGTGTCGTAACCCTTGGGGAACCTCAGGATGATCTCGTGAATGCCGGCGTGACGCCCGGCGGCGATGATCTGGTCGGCGTCCTGCTCGCCGAAGCGGGCAATGTTGTCGGCCACACTGCCGTCGAACAGTTCGATGTCCTGCGGCAGGTATCCAAGGTGCGGGCCCAGGGCGTCGTGGGACCATTGACTGATCTCGGCGTCGTCCAGGCGCACCGAGCCACCCATGGCCGGCCATACGCCGACCATCGCCCTGGCCAGCGTCGATTTACCACTGGCGCTGGGGCCAACGACGGCGAGCACATCACCTTTGGCCAGGCTGAAATTGATACCCCGCAGGATCGGTTGCGAGGCGCCGGGCGGGCCGACATACAACTGCTCCAGACGCACCGCGCCGGTGGGCGGTGGCAAAGGCATGCGCAGGCGCTCGCGCGGATGCTGGGCAAGCAGTTGGCTCAGGCGCTGATAGCTCTGGCGGCCGGAGTTGAATTGCTTCCACGAGCCAATGGCGATTTCCACGGGCGCCAGGGCACGCCCCAGCAGCAGCGACATCGCAATCATCATGCCTGCCGACAATTGGCCTTCAAGCACCAGCAACGCCCCCAGGCCCAAGGCCAGAGACTGTCCGGAGATGCGCACGAAACGGGTCATCGAAGTGATACGCGCGCCACGGTCGCTGGCATGGGCCTGGGCGGCAATGATGCGTTGCTGCAGCAGGCTCCAACGCTGGCGCAACGGCCCGAGCATGCCGAGGGCCTGGATGACTTCGGCATTGTGTAACGTGCTGTTTACATAGATCGACGACTGCACGCCCAGGCGATTGGCTTCGCCCAGACGCGCTCGAGTCGCCAACTCGCCCCACAGCGCCAGGCCGATCAGCACCAGGGCCAGAACCAGCGTCAGCACGCCGAACCAGGGATGAAAGATGAACGCCACCAGCAGGAAGATTGGCAACCACGGCGCATCGAGCAAGGCGATCAGGCCCTGGCCGGTGATCAACTGCCGCAGCGTCGCCAGATCGGTGAGCACCTGCGCCGGGTTGGCGTTGTGCTCGCGCAGGCTGCGGGCGAAGGCAGCGTCGAAAATCCGCTCGCCCAAGGCATCGTCCAGCCCCGCGCTCATGCGAATCATCACTTCGCCGCGTGCCCACTCGATCAGGGCGCTGAACATGAACAGTCCCAGGGCGATCAAGGTGAGCATGAACAAGGTGGTTTCGTTGCGGCTGCTGAGGACCCGGTCGTACACCTGCATCATGTAGAGCGACGGCACCAGCACCAGCAGGTTGATCACCCCACTGAACAGCGCCAGCGACCAGAACACTCGGCGATAGCTTAATAAAGCGGCATCAATGTCATGACGCGGATCGAGAAGCAAACCCATAGAGTGTCGCCCGCAAAAGGAAAAGTCGGTCCAGGACGCAATCCATCGCGAGTTTTTTTGCCCCAAGGTATTGGAGAAAACACTAAACGTAGCCGGATGCGCCGCTAATCAGAGACGATCCTCGTCGCTTCAGGCGCCAATTACTGACCACGCATCCACGGGTTAGTGCCGGTTCGACGGGCTGGGTTTGCATGTGGGTGACGGGCGGGAATGTTGCATTCCCCATTACGCACAAACAAAAACGCCGCTCAAAGAGCGGCGTTTTTGCGTATGGAGCGGGAAACTCGGTTCAACTGTCTGTTGCGAGTCTCAAGCGTTTCAGCTCCACGGACGATCTCCATTCTCGTCCTTGATGCGGGTCGGCAGGCCCATCACATCCAGTGCCTTGAGGAACGGCTCAGCCGGCAACTCCTCGACGTTGGCCATGCGCTGCACGTCCCACTCGCCGCGGGCGACCAGCAGGGCTGCTGCCACGGGCGGCACGCCTGCGGTATAGGAAATGCCCTGGCTGTCAGTTTCCGCGTAAGCGTCTTCATGATCAGCCACGTTGTAGATGAACACCTCGCGCGGCTGTCCATCCTTGGTGCCCTTGACCAGATCGCCGATGCAGGTCTTGCCGGTGTAGCCGGGCGCCAGCGAGCTCGGATCAGGCAGCACGGCCTTGACCACTTTCAGCGGCACAACTTCCAGGCCCTCGGCGGTCTTGACCGGTTGCTCGGAGAGCAGGCCGAGGTTCCTGAGTACGGTGAACACATTGATGTAGTGCTCGCCGAAGCTCATCCAGAAACGCACGTTGGGCACGTCGAGGTTCTTCGACAGCGAGTGCACTTCATCGTGGCCGGTCAGGTACAGGTTCTGCGCGCCTACGACCGGCAGGTCATCGGTGCGTTTGACTTCGAACATCGTGTTGCTGGTCCACTGGCTGTTCTGCCAGCTCCACACTTGTCCGGTGAATTCGCGGAAGTTGATTTCCGGGTCGAAATTGGTGGCGAAATACTTGCCATGGGAACCGGCGTTGACGTCGAGAATGTCAATCGAATCAATGCGGTCGAAATACTGTTGTTGCGCCAGTGCTGCATAGGCGTTGACCACACCCGGGTCGAAGCCCACGCCGAGAATGGCGGTAATGTTCTTCTCTTTGCACTCTTCGAGGTGGTTCCACTCGTAGTTGCCATACCAGGGCGGAGTCTCGCAGATTTTGCCCGGCTCTTCGTGAATGGCGGTGTCCAGATAGGCCACGCCGGTATCGATGCAGGCGCGCAGCACCGACATGTTGAGGAAGGCGGAACCGACGTTGATGACGATCTGCGATCCGGTTTCGCGGATCAGCGCCTTGGTCGCTTCGACATCCATGGCGTTCAGCGAGAAGGCCTGGATTTCGGCGGGCACTTTGAGGCTGCCCTTGGCCTTGACGCTGTCGATGATGGCCTGGCACTTGGAGATGTTGCGCGACGCGATAGCAATACGACCGAGTTCATCGTTGTGCTGCGCGCACTTGTGGGCCACCACCTTGGCGACACCTCCTGCACCAATGATAAGCACGTTCTTCTTCAATTTTTCTCTCTCTCCTTCTCTGCCAGCTTACGAAAGGCTGGACATGTAGTCGTTGTAACCAAACTCACGAACCACCTCGACAGTACCGTCGAGTTGTTTCACTACGATGGACGGCATTTTCAGGCCGTTGAACCAGTTCTTCTTGACCATGGTGTAACCCGCTGCGTCGATGAACGACAGCCGATCCCCGATCGCCAGCGGACGATCAAATTGATACTCACCGAAAATGTCTCCGGCCAGGCAGGATTTGCCGCACACCATGTACGTGTGCTCGCCATCGCTGGGCGCCAGCTTGGCATTCAGGCGATAGATCAGCAGATCGAGCATATGCGCTTCGATGGAGCTGTCCACAACCGCCAGGTGCTTGCCGTTGTAGAGGGTGTCGAGCACGGTGACTTCCAGCGACGCGCTCTGCGTGATGGCTGCTTCGCCCGGTTCCAGGTAAACCTGCACGCCGTATTTTTGCGAAAAGGCCTTGAGGCGCGCGCAGAACTCGTCGATCGCATAGCCTTCGCCAGTGAAGTGGATACCGCCACCGAGGCTGACCCACTCGACCTTGTGCAGCAAGTCGCCGAAGCGTTCTTCGATGGTGCACAGCATCTGGTCGAACAGGCCGAAATCACCGTTCTCGCAGTTGTTGTGGAACATGAAGCCAGAGATCTGATCGATGACCTGCTCGATCTTCACCGGGTCCCACTCGCCCAGACGGCTGAACGGCCGCGCAGGGTCGGCCAGCAGATAATCCGAGCTGCTCACCTGCGGATTGACCCGCAGACCGCGCACCTTGCCTGCTGAAGCCTCGGCGTAGCGCTGCAACTGGCCGATGGAGTTGAAGATGATCTTGTCGCAGTTGTCGAGCATCTCCTCGATTTCGTCGTCGGCCCAGGCCACGCTGTAGGCATGGGTCTCGCCAGCGAACTTCTGTCGACCGAGCTTGAGCTCATAGAGCGACGACGACGTGGTGCCGTCCATGTATTGCTGCATCAGGTCGAACACCGACCAGGTGGCGAAGCACTTGAGTGCAAGGAGCGCCTTGGCCCCGGATTGTTCGCGCACATAGGCGATCTTCTGCATGTTCGCCAGCAGCTTTTGTTTATCGATGAGGTAGTACGGCGTTTTGATCATTTCGAGGCGCCTCCGGCAAGGCCAGCCAAAAAAGGATGCGCATTGTGCCTTCACTCGCTGCATATCGAAAGAGCAGGAAGCACTCTCCACGCGAAACGTGACTCAATTTTAGTCCCAGGCCCCGTCACATCGCCGCGCTACTGATCCCGCCACAGATTCGCTACTATGTTTGACCGTTAGCTTGACCGTCAGCTTTCCTTAATCTGGAGCCCGAATGCCTAATCAAAAGGACATCGCCGCCGAAAGCGGCGCACCGATGATTCCTGAACAGCGCCGTGAATTGATGCTGCGACAGTTGCGCAAGCATCAGGTGCTGAGCGTGCATCAGTTGATGGAAATGTTCGACTGTTCGCACATGACCATACGTCGCGATATCGCGCTGCTGGAGCAGGAAGGTCGTGCTTATTCGGTAACGGGTGGGGTGCGGATCGCCAGCCAGCTCCACAGTGAGCCCAGTCATCAGTTCAAGGCGGTGGTCGAGTTGCCACAGAAGCAGTCCATGGCCAAGCTCGCCGCCCGGCTACTGCATGCCGATATGACGATCTACCTGGATGCGGGAACCAGCACGCTGGAAATCGTCCCCTACATCAAGGCGCTGTCCGGCATGACCGTGGTGACTAACGACTTCGGCATTGTCCAGGCGCTGATCGAGGCCCCCCATGTCACGGTGATTCATACCGGCGGGCAGCTGGATCACTCCAATCAATCGTGCGTCGGTGGCCTGGCGGTTGCCACCTTGCGCCAGGTCGTCACCGACATCGCGTTCATATCGACCAGCTCATGGGATTTGCGTCGCGGCCTCACCACGCCTTCGGCGCTGAAGGTGGAGGTGAAACAAGCCGCGATGCAGTCGGCCTCGCAAGTGGTGCTGGTGGCCAGCAGTTCGAAATACGGCACGTTCAGCATGTACAAGATTGCCGGGCTGGAGCAGTTCGACATTATCCTCAGCGACGATGCATTGACCCCGGCCGCGGCCGACGGCATTCGCAAACAGGGAGTCGAACTGTTGTTGCCTTCTGATAGCAACGCGTAGGGCGTTAGCGCGCCTTCCAGTCACGCAGCCACTGCAAGCCGGCCGATGTGTTACCACGCGGCCGGTATTCGCACCCTACCCAGCCGTCATAACCCAACTGGTCGATCAACTCGAACAGATACGGGTAATTGACTTCTCCCAGGTCCGGTTCATGCCGATCCGGCACGCCGGCGATCTGGATGTGGCCAATGCCGTCGAAGTCCCGACGTAGTTTAGTGGCCAGGTCACCTTCGACGATCTGGCAGTGGTAGCAGTCGAACTGAACCTTCAGGTTACTGGCGCCTACTTCCTTGCAGATGGCCTGGGCCTGGTCCTGCCGGTTGAGGAAAAAGCCCGGCATGTCCCGCGTATTGATCGGCTCCAGCAGCACCGTGATACCGACCTTGGCCGCCTGGGTGGTGACATAGGCCAGGTTTTCCAGATAGATGGCGTGATGCCGTGCCCGATCACTCTCGGACGGCAGCAGGCCGGCCATGACATGGATGCGCGAGTTGCCCAGCACGCCGGCGTATTCCAGCGCGCGATCGAAACCGCTACGAAATTCACTCTCACGGCCCGGCAACGACACCGTGCCCCGCTCGCCCGCCGCCCAGTCACCGGGCGGCGCGTTGAACAGTGCCTGCACCAGGCCGTTGTCGCTCAAGCGTTGCTTGAGTTCTTCAGCGCTGTAGTCGTAGGGGAACAGATACTCCACCGCTTCGAAACCATCGGCGGCCGCGGCGGCGAAGCGATCCAGAAACGCATGTTCCGGGTAGAGCATGCTGAGGTTGGCAGCAAAACGAGGCATGGTAGCTCCTGAGATTAAGAGTTAGACAAACGGCCAGATCAGCAGGGTAATACAGAAACCCAAGGTGCCGAGCAAGGTGGTCAACACCGTCCAGGTGCGCAAGCCGTCGGCCACGCTCAGTCCGGACAGCTTGGTGAAGATCCAGTAACCGGCATCGTTGATATGGGACATCGCCAACCCGCCACCGCCCATGGCCAGGCACAGCAGCGCCATGTGGTTCGGGGTGAGATTGAGGGTCGCAATCAGCGGGCTGATGATGCCGGCAGTGGTCACCAGCGCCACCGTCGTCGAGCCCTGCACCGCGCGCAACAGCAGGGTCAGCAGAAAGCCCAGCGCCAGCACCGGCAGACCGGTGGTGCGCAGCATGTCGGAGACCACGGCGCCGATTCCGGTATCCACCAGCACCTTGCCAAACACCCCGCCGGCACCGGCAATCAGGATCACCATGGCCACACCGGGCAAGGCCGAACCGATCACGTCGGACACCTGAGTCCGGCTCCAGCCCCGACGCGAACCCAGCAACCAGGCACACAGCAAGGTGTCGAGCAGCAGCGCCACCAGCGGCGCGCCGAGCACGGTCATGATGCCGCGCAGGGTCGATTCAGCAGGCAGCAACGAGGTGGACAATGTTCCCAGCAGAATCAGAATGATGGGCAGCACGATCAGGCTGACGATCAGACCAAACCCCGGTGGGGGTGCCGGCGGCAACTTGGAAACGATGCTGCTGGTGGACTCTTCCAGGCCCATGTGCGACACGGCCACAGCCGCTCGCTCAGCGCTCTTGTCGTTGCCATTGGACCAGGCGGCCAGATCCTCGTTGGTGACATGCGGGCCATAGACCTCGGCACGAATATCGTCGGTCATCGGGTACACCCGACGGGTCATGCGCCCGGCCACGCGGTAGCCGACATAGCAAAGGAACGCAGTCAGCGGCAGGCCGAACATCAGCACACGGCCCAAGTCCGCGCCCAACTGACTGGCAGCGGCCACGGCGCCTGGGTGTGGCGGCAGGAAGGCGTGTACGGTCAGCAACGCAGCGCACATCGGCAGCGCAAACACCAACAGCGGCTTACGCGCACTGCGCGCAATGCCATAGGCCAATGGCATCAGGATGATCACGCCGACCTCGAAGAACACCGGCACCCCGACCATGAACCCGGCAATCGTCAGTGCCAGCGGTGTGCGTCGGTTGCCGAAACGAGTGATCAGGGTCTTGGCCAGCGCCTCGGCACCGCCGGAGAGCTCGATGATCCGCCCGATCATCGCGCCCAAGGCAATGATGATCGCGATATGGCCCAGGGTCTTGCCCATGCCGCCTTCGATGGTCGCCACCAGATCGGCCGGTTTCACCCCGGCCACCAGCGCCACCAGAATGCTCACCAGCATCAACGCTACGAAGGGCTGGAACTTGTACTTGAGCACCAGGAACAACAACAGCGCGATGCCCACCCCTGCGGTAATCATCAGGACTAAAGGGCTCATTTCAGAACCCCTCCACGCCGGGTAAACAAAACGGTTCTGCCACTGAATCTGAAGTGAGTCATGCTTGGATTTCCTGTTGTTATTGTTTTTTCAGGCAAGCCGGGTCCATCGAGAGTCGCAGCGCGTCTCATGTACAGGGCCTGCTGTATCGATTTGTGGTGTTAAGCCAGCGCTTTACCAGGTCGCGCCGAAGGTCTCTCGCAACTCGTCCAGAGCCGCCTGGTCGAGAGGTTCCGGTTTGGGATGGCTCATCAGCCAGAGCCGCGCAGTTTCCTCAAGCTCCTCCAGGGCGTAACTGGCCCTGGAGACCGAACTCTCCCAGACCACCGGGCCAAGCCGTTCGAGCATCACGCCACGAACACTATTGGCCAGTTGCGCGACTTGCTCGGCAACCTTCGGCGACCCGGGTCGCTGGTAGCCAATCAACGGGATATGCCCGACCTTCATGACCTGATAGGGCGTCAGCGGCGGCAGGATGTCGTCCGCCTGCCAGACACCGGCCAGCGTCAACGCCACCAGATGAGTGGAATGGGTATGCACCACGCCGCCGACACTCGGGTTGCGGTCGTAGACCTGGCGATGCAGAGCCAGGGTCTTTGAAGGCTTGTCACCGGACACCCATTCGCCGGCCAGATTGACCTTGGCGATGGTCGCCGGATCGAGGCGCCCGAGGCAGACATCGGTCGGTGTGATCAACCAGCCGTCGTCCAGGCGCGCGCTGATATTGCCGGCGCTGCCGACGGTGTAGCCGCGCTGGTAAAGGCTACGGCCAACTTCGCAGATTTCCTCACGCAGGGCGCTTTCGTTACTCATTGCGCACCTCCCGCGAGTTGGTTCAAGGCTTTGCTGAAGAAGTCGCGGCCACCGAAGTTGCCCGATTTGAGTGCCAACGCCAAGGGTTCGTCAGTACTGCTGACGGTCGCCGGCACACCCGGATCAATCTGCGCGCCGATCTGCAGCAGCTGTACGCCCAACGCCTGAACCACAGCGCCCGAGGTTTCTCCGCCGGCAATCACGAAGCGGCGCACGCCGCTCTGGCGCAGACCTTGGGCAATTTCGCCAAAGGCGTTTTCCACCAGACTGCCAGCCTGCTCGACACCCAGTTGCTGTTGCACCGATTTGACCTCCTCCGGTGAGCTGGTGGCGTAGATCAATACGGTTTGATCGTTATCACGGGCGAAGGTCAAGGCTTGCGCCACCACCGGTTCACCCGCGGCCAAGGCCAACGGATCAATGCGCAAGGCCGGCCGCCCGGCTTCGAGCCAGGCCGCCACTTGCCCATTGGTGGCGATCGACGCACTGCCGGCCAACACCACTTCCCCGCCGAACACCGCCGGGAGCTTCGAGGCATCGAGGTCGCGCAGCTTGCCGGCGCGACGGAAGTTTTCCGGCAAACCCAGGGCCAGCCCTGAACCACCCGTCAACAACGGCAGATCGGCACAGGCGGTACCGAGGGTGTACAAATCGCTGTCCGACAAGGCATCAGCGATGGCCATGCCGACACCTTGAGCCCTCAGCTCTGCGATTCGCGCACGCACCTGCTCAGTGCCGCGGGCAATGGTGTCGTAGCGCAACAGACCGACATTCAGACCGGTCTGCGATTGCAGGACCCGAACCAGGTTGGCATCGGTCATCGGCGTCAGCGGGTGATGCTGCATGCCCGACTCGCTGAGCAGTTGATCCTGCACAAACAAGTGGCCGCGAAAGATCGTCCGGCCATTCTCTGGGAACGCCGGGCAGGCCAGGGTGAAGTCGCTGTCTAGCGCGGCCAGCAGTGCCTCGCTGACCTGGCCGATATTGCCGGCCTTGGTGGAGTCGAACGTCGAGCAGTATTTGAAGAAGATCTGCTCGCAGCCTTGTTCCCGCAGCCAGGCCAGTGCGGCGAGAGACTGTTCGACCGCGTCGGCGACAGAAATGGTGCGCGACTTCAGGGCGATGACGATCGCATCGGCATCAAGCCCGGCGGCCACGTCTGCGCTCGGGATTCCGATGCTTTGCACGGTGCGCATTCCGCCGCGTACCAGCATGTTGGCAAGGTCCGTGGCACCGGTGAAATCATCGGCTATGCAGCCCAGCAGCGGGCGTGCGGTGGAGGTAGTCATGGGGTGTTCCTCAAACGGGCTCGGGCTTCAAACGGACTGGGGCTTGGCAGTCGGCAATTCGATGCCCGGGAAAATCTTGATCACCGCCGAGTCATCCTCACGACCGAAGCCGGCACTGGATGCCTGCATGAACATTTGGTGAGCGGTGGCCGACAGCGGCAGCGGGAATTTGCTGGCCCGGGCGGTATCCAGCACCAGGCCCAGGTCCTTGACGAAAATATCCACCGCGGACAACGGTGTGTAGTCAGCCTTGAGAATGTGCGGTACGCGGTTTTCGAACATCCAGGAATTACCGGCGCTGTGGGTGATCACCTCATACAGCGCATCGGCATCGACCCCTTCACGCAGGCCCAGCGCCATGGCTTCGGCAGAGGCGGCAATATGCACTCCAGCGAGCAGCTGATTGATGATTTTGACCTTCGACCCCAGACCATGGACGTCACCCAGGCGATAAACCTTGCCGGCCATGCCTGCCAGGATCGACTCAGCCTTGCTATAGGCGTCGGCCGGCCCCGAGGTCATCATGGTCATCTCGCCAGCGGCAGCCTTGGCGGCGCCACCGGAAATCGGTGCATCCAGATACAGCAGGCCCAGCGCAGCCAGGCGTTGGCCCAGATCCACCGCGTAAGTCGGGGCTACGGTGGCGCAGCCGATCACCAGACTGCCCGGCCGCAGTGCGGCCACGGCACCACCCTCACCAAACAATACGGTTTCGGTCTGCTCGGCGTTGACCACCACAGTCACTATCACGTCGCACTCAGCGGCCATGTGCGACGGCGAAGAGCAAGCCACACCGCCCTCCCCGGCAAACTGTTCAGTCACCGCAGCCCGCACATCACAGGCATGCACATTGAAACCGCTGCGCAACAACGAGCGAGCAATGCCCAGGCCCATCGCGCCCAGACCGACAACACCGACATTCTTGTTATTCATGGGGTACTCCAGTGGAAAGCAGCGACTGCTTGCGCGCCTGCAAGGCGCAGACATTGGCCGCGTTGTAGAGAGGGCTGCGGTAGACAGGATCAGCGCCGAGCGGATAAACCCGCTGAGGGGCACTGTCATTCAGCACATGAGTCGGGATCTCGTCGAACATCAAGGCCATCCTGTTTTTGTCGTGTTATCAGGTTGTCATACCGGCTGGTGAAGATCATCTACCAATGATCAGATTATGTGAAGTATTTTTTCAATCTAACATTTTTTAACATCGCTTCCGCCGCACCCTCCTACAACCCGGCCAACGCCGGGAGTGGCAAGTTTTGAGCACTGACTTACACTGCGATACACCCAATGCGAACGAATCAATGTTCAACAGATCGATAGGTTCCATGGCAATCCGGGGATCACGTCATGATCTGGGTGAAGCCAACATGAAAACGGTCACGACCCTTTTCACCTGTCTGCTCGCTGCCAGCGTTTGCGCGGCGACGACCACCTGCGCAAATGCTGCGTCGTTCAAGACCAGCTTCGACTGCGCCACGGCAAGGGCATCCGTCGAAAAGCTTATCTGTCGCGATCGGCAACTGGCGCAGATGGATATCGAATTGACGCGTCTTTATCGCCTGGCGCTCACGGATGAACGTTCAGTACCGCGGCCAGACAAAGTCTTGATCGACCAGCAGTTCTGGATCGACGCCCGTAATCAGTGTGCGTCCACGTCTGAGCCCAAGGCGTGCACCATCCGAAGCTATGCCGAGCGCGCGCACCAGCTACGCCAAGGCTCGGCCATTGTGAGAACCAAGGATCCAGACAGGCTCACCGAAGGCCCCCTGGCTTTTCGTTGTACAGGGTTTAACGCGCTGATCGCCGCCACCTTCTTTAACACGCAGCCAGGTGTCGTGTACCTGAAATGGGCGAACACCTCGATCACCCTGAACCAGGTGCCGAGTGATTCGGGAACCCAATACACTGGCAAGGATTCCCAGGGGAACTACCGCTTCTGGCAAGACGGCAACATGGTCCTTTTTCAGAAGCCAGGCTCAGGGGCAGTGAGTTGTACGGCCGAGCCGGTCAGCTGATTTTTTGGCGCAAGTGCGCAAAAGCGAGTATGTCGGTGGAGCAATCTCACACCCTGGAGGTAACTCAATATGAACATCGAATTGCCTGAACCCATCGCCAGCTACCTTGCAGCGGAGAAGAGTCACGACACCGAGATGCTGGACCGCTGCTTCGCCACAGAGGCCGTGGTTCGCGACGAAAGCCGGACGTACAAAGGACTGGAGGCCATCAAAACCTGGAAGCAAGCGTCCCAGGCCAAGTACCAATACAGCGTCGAACCCTTGAGCAGCTCGCAGAAAGGGCAGACCGTTACCCTGCTCGCCCGGCTAAGCGGAAACTTTCCTGGCAGCCCTGTCGAGCTCACCTACACCTTCGAACTCGCCGAAGGCAAGATCGCGTCTCTGGATATTTCCTGATGAGCATCGAACTGGAATTCAAATTCAGCCGCGACACTTTTTTTGTAGCAGCTGAAATTGCTTAATTGACTGGCATTAAGCAGAGCGCCGGCCCTCTCTCACGTATTCGGCGATTTATGCCACGGATAGCCTTTCGCGCTGAGCTGAAAGGCGTAATCGAACAAGCGCTTCATGTACTCGCCATCGAATTTATGAGCACGAGAAGTATCAAAATCCGAGCCGATGTACGCCAGATTGAAGTCCGCCCCATCCTGCTGCGCAATTCGGTAAATGCGATCCAGATCGCTGATCCCCTGAGTCTGGATCAATGCGCTGATGGCGCGACCGCCGATGCTCAACGTGCGGCGCTTGGTTCCGGACCACTGCAACTCCAGTTTGCCGTTGCGAATGACATAGAAATGCCGTTCATCACGCAAGCGCGCCCCGGTCACGCGGTTCAGCGCCATCACGGTGCCTGGTGGGTAAAGGAACACCTGAGTCAGGACGCCTCCGTCCACGTGCATTTCCTGAAACTGTTGACCGTCAACCTCCACGTCGATCATGACGGGGGAGACGGCGCCGGGAATACTCATCGACGCGATCATGATGTTGCGAAACAGGTCGAGCGCGCCCGGTGCCTGGCTGGAGGCAATGGCGCCCATGTTCCAGGTGACCGGGCGTCCAGAATCAAGGTCGGTGGTGCCGATCATCAGCAGTCGTCCTTTGGCGTATTCCGACGCGATCGCCGCAAGAACCTCGGCTGTGATGTGCTGTGCAATGAGCCGCGACAGTGGCTTGCTGTGCGCGATACCGTCGCTGGCAAGACGGGTCAGCACATTGCGCGCATGGAATATGTCTTTTGGACCGACTGCGTTGCAGATACCCAGAATGACACCGTCGTACTGGGGCCCCAGGTAAGCGAACGGGGCGACCAGGGCGCCAGCGCTAATGCCGGTGACGACTTTGAACACCGGTCGAGACCCATGCAGGGTCCATCCCGCAATGATGCCCCCCGCGAATGTGCCTGCGTCGCCACCCCCCGAAACGGCCAGCATGCTTGCCAGCGGCAGGGTGTCATTGGGCATCCCTGCGCTGGCGAGCGCCTCGGCCTCTCGAAGGTTGGCCTGACTCACATCCCGAATGAACGGCGTCAGATCCTGGTCCAGCCAGTAGCGAGCATCTGGAATGTCAGGGATGAGCGCTTTTTCGGTTAACGTTGGCGGCACCGCATCTCGGCGTTGCAGGCACGCTTGACGCAACATGTTCAGCGTTGAGGCGCTAGGTCTGAGCAGGAATGTTTTCACAACGCCGCCTCCGGCCCCTGCAATCGACAAAGAACGCGCTCAATGCAACGGCAAGACGCCTTGCCGATCACGCACGCTCCACACACCCATGACTACGTTCTCAATCAGGCGCCGGTCTTCTGAAGACCAGCAGTTTGCCGGTGGCTCGCTGCACGACCTGGTCGTTTTGATTGAGTGTTTCCATGAACAGGGTCACCACACCCCGATCTGGCTTGGAACTGGATGGATCGATGGCCTGCACCGTGCATTGCAGACGCAACAGGTCGTCCGGGTAGGTCGGCGTCGGCCAGCTCAACTCGATGCCCAGGCCGATGATCCCGTCTGCCAATGGCACGCTTTCCACCAGCAGCTTCATGGTCAGGGCGGCGGTGTTCCAGCCACTGGCTGCCAGGCCACGGAACAGGCTCAGCTCGGCGAGCTCAGGATCGAGGTGAAACGGTTGCGGGTCGAACTCCTGAGCAAAGGCCAGCATCGACGCTCGATGGACACGCAAGCTGTCGCTTTCGAACTGCTGACCGAGGCTCAGGTCATCGAGGTAGAGTTTTTCCCAGGAATGGATGGTCATGATTCAACCCTCTCTAGGCGTAGAGGCAGGCCGCCACTCACGTCCACGTTTTAGTCGTGTCGACGAAGCAGTGAGGATTCTGTGCAGTCATGGCGGCAGCCCTGCTCGTCAGGGCGAATGGCCTGAACATCTTTCATGCTAGCGCAAGCCCGGGCAGTCATAACGTCGGCGGGACGTCCGGTCTGTTCTGCGGCTGATCCTCCACCCACTGCCAGAACAACTGATAGCCGACCGCAAGCACCACCGGACCGATGAACAGCCCGAGGATGCCGCTGGTGACCATGCCGCCCAGGGCACCGATCAACACCACCGGCATCGGCACATCGACACCGCGCCCCAGCAGCAAGGGCTTGAGTACGTTATCCACCAGGCCGGCAACGAACACATAAATGGCGAAAACAATGGTTGCCGTGCTGGCTCCCTCAGTGGCGAACACAAAGGCAATCACGGGCAGCGTAATCAGCGTCGCCGGTAATTGCATGATGCCGAGCAGCAGCACCGCCAAGGCCAGCAGACCGGCGCCGGGGACGCCCATGAGCACGAATCCGATGCCCACCAGCAGCATCTGGATGAAAGCGATGCCGACCACCCCCAGCGCGACCGCACGGATCGTTGCGGTGCAGAGTTCGGCGATTTTCGGCCCCTTGCCCGGGTCGCTCACGCGTGAAGCGATCTGTACCGCACTGCGGCTGCCGCTCTCGCCATAGGCCATGAAAATGCCGGCGATGATCAATGCAAAGATAAAGGTGAGGAACCCCATGCCGACGCCGGCCAGTTTGCCCAGGAAACTCACGCTGAAATGTTTTATCTGCGGCAGGTACTTCGCTGCCAGCTCGGGAAGATCGGTTGAGGCCTGCAGCCATAAAGCAGAGACCGACTTGCCCACTAACGGCCAGGCAGCGACTGAATCGGCGGGTGGCGGAATATGGAAGCTGCCGTCCTTGACGGTGGTCATGGCATGCGCGACCGAATCGGCAATCGAGGTGACCAACAGATAGATCGGCACCATGAGAACAACGATAGCGATCAGCACAATCAGCGTCGCAATGTAGCCGTCTTTCTGACCCAGCGGCCCCTTGAGCCGCTCTTGCAGCGGGTAAAGGGTGATTGCCAGGATCAGCGACCACAGCATGAGGTCGCGGAACGGGCTGAAGATCTCAAAGCAGAACAGCACCAGTACGGCAATCAGTCCGGCACGGATCAAAACATCGAGCAGACTGCGTGTGAACGCCTTCTCGGAACTGGATGTGGGCACCATTGCTGCCTCCTTGCAGATCGCTGCAGAGGGATGAGATCGGTTAGCCCAGCATAGACGCTCAATGGAAAACGTGAGAATTGCGGTGTTGGATAAGTGTCTGGCTCAGGATCCACCCCTCACCCTAACCCTCCCGAAACGTCGGACCGCCCCAGAGGGTAGAGGGGACTGACCGAGTTGTTCTTAGAGTTACATCGACCTGAAATATCAAGGTGAACGCAGGCTTTGAAAAGCGTGGAGATCGGCTCCCTTTCCCCCTCTCCCCACTGGGGAGAGGGCTGGGGTGAGGGGTGGATTCATCTGACACCCCTGTTACCCCTGCGCAAATCACCGCAGCTTCAGCGGATCGACCAGTTCAGCGGCGATAGCCATGCCCACCAGGTCCGGCAAGGTATTGGCCTGCATGCGTTTCATCACCCGCGAACGATACAAGTCGACGGTTTTTGCGCTCACGCCCAGTTGTTCAGCGATCTCACGGGTGGTGTAACCCTGGACCAGCGGCAGCAAGACATCGCGCTCCCGTGGGGTCAGTGTCAGCAAACGTGCCTGCAAGGCTTCATGGCCCTGATTGCCTGAGCGATTTGCCGCGCAGTTGCTGAGCGCCTGCTGCACGCTGTCCAGCAGCAATTGCTCGTTATAGGGCTTCTCGATGAAGTCATGGGCGCCCGCCTTGAAGGCGCGAACCACGATCGGCACGTCCGCGTGCCCGCTGACGAAGATGATCGGCAGGTTCAGCTCACGTGTGCGCATTTCTTCCTGCACGTTCAAACCGCCCATGCCGGGCATGCGAACATCGAGCAGCACGCAGGCATCGAGCGTGGCATCACACGCATTGAGAAACTCCACGCCACTGGTAAACGGCAAGGCCTTGAGCCCTACCGATTCCAATAACCAGACCGTTGAGTCGAGCATGCCTTGATCGTCGTCGACCACATACACCACGTGCTCCGTCACACCTGCCATTACGTTATTCCTGTTGTTGTTTTGTTGGGCCGGCCAGCGGCAAGCGGCAGCACATCAGTAGCCCGACAGGTTGGCGTAGGGCCTGCAATTCGCCACCGAAACCTTCGATGATGCTGCGGCTCATGGACAAGCCAAGTCCCAGGCCATCGGCCTTGCTGGTATAGAACGGGGTAAATATCTGCTCCAGTTCGGGCTCGCTGACGCCCGGTCCCTGGTCTTGCACACTGATTTCCACGGTTGCACCACCGCCCTGCCCCGCAGCCATCACGATCTGCGAAGGCTGCCCCGGATGTTGTTCGCGGTTGGCGTCGATGGCATTGCGCAACAGATTGAGCAGCACCTGTTCCAGTAGCACCCGGTCGGCATAAATCGGCGGCAGATTATCCGGCAGGCGATCCTCGATTGTCACTTGGCAATTGCTCGCTTCCCAGGCACACAAACGCACGGCCTCGCGGGCGACGTCGGTGAAATTCAGGGCCTGCATCCGACGTTGTCCCTTGCGCAGAAACGCGCGCAAACGTCTGATCACTTCCGAGGCGTGCGTGGCGTGATGGGTAATGCGTTCCAGCCCTTGCGCCACTCGGGCGGCGGCCTGGGGATTGGAATCCAGCGTCTGTAAATAGCGCTGGCTGGCATTGGCGTAATTGACCACCGCCGCCAACGGCTGGTTGATTTCGTGTGCGATGCCCGAGGCCAATTCACCCAGGGTGACCAACCGCGCGGTGTGCGCCAGTTCGTCTTGATGGCGGCGCTGTTGCACTTCACGCAGTTCACGCTCGGTCATGTCCCGCGCCACCAAGGAGTAATAGCGCTCGCCACCGGCCGAACGGTGCGCCAGCAACACCAGCGATACCGGCACTGAAGTGCCGCCACCCGGTGGCTGCAATCGCGCATCGGTGCTCCAGACGCCATCGCGTTCGGCGCTGCTCCAGCCATCACGCTGCAGACGTGCCAGGTCGGCGCTGGCGAACAATTGCGCCAAGGCCGGCATCGGCTGCTGCTCGTCGATCCCGAGGATGCGCCGCGCTGCCGGGTTGAGGTAAGTGACTTGCCCCTCGGGGTCGATGAACAACACCGGATCGGTGTTGGCCTCGACCACCTCAGCCAGACGCCGCTTGTTCTCCTCGGCTTGCACCCGGGCGGTGATATCCCGGGACACGCTGACCACTTCGACCACCGTTCCGGTGTAGGTTTCACGAATCGCCCGGCTCGCGGTTTCGAACCACAGGTAATGCCCGTCTCGATGACGAATGCGATAGGTCATCGTGTGATAACCGTCCTGCTCCAGGGCATCCCGCGCGCGCTGCACCAGGCTGGCCAGATCCTGACCATGGAACAGGCCCTGGGCCATTTGCCCCCGCAACTCTTCCGGCCAATAACCGAGCAATGTCCAGGACGCGGGTGAGGCATCCAGAAAGCGCCCGTCCGGTGTGTGTCGGGAAATCAGGTCGGTGGTGTTCTCGATGATCAACCTGTACAGCCTGCGTGCCGTGGCGGCTTCACGCTCGGCCAGCACTTGTGCCGTGGCGTCGCGGCAACGGGCGAGTACACGGTTGTCCTGGGGATCGGGGATAAACGTCCAGATCAGGATCTGCGCTTCGAACTGGGCTTCGACCCCATCGATGGCGCGTTGCTGGTCGAGGCAGGCACGGACCAGCACCCGGTGATTCACCGGCAAAAAGCCCAGCACCTCGGTCAGCGGTTTTTCGGCCAGCAACGCCAACAGCGCCGCGTTGAACTCCAGCGGCCGGCCCTGCGCATCGAGCAACAGACTCGGTTGCGGATCGTGCCCCAACAGCGGTGAGCCACGCAGCATGCCATTGACGCTGCTCAGCAAGGTCGTCAGCAAATCCTGCACCCAACCCAGCCAATCAAGACTCACGCCCTCGCACACTTCCACCAGCAACAACCCCGGCTGCCCCGGTTGCAAGGCCAGATCAAACACCTGGCCATGGCTGATAGCGGCCCGACGCAATCGACCGGACAACCAGCAATCGAGTTGCCGCACTTGCGCCAGATCCAGACGCCCCGCCTCGACCAGCCGATCAAACAGCAACTGATCGCTGGCCAGCGATGGGTCGCCCAGGCCAGGTGGAAAATGCTGAGCGGCGCCCTCGTGGCTGTAAATCCGCGCATTGGCTTGCCAACTCAGATAAACCGCCCGGCGCACCTCGGGACATTCCTGCAACGCACGGCACAACGCATCGGCCCGGGCGGCCAGAGACACACCCTCGCGCTGCAGGCGCAACCAGCTGTGCAATCGAACGGGAGTCAGGGTCATCACAGGTCCGCTTCGTTGGGGGAGCCAAGGATATACCGGCCTTGGCAGTGTCACTGCATTCATTTTAGATCCGCAAGAAGCAAATATAGTACATATCCTATATGACGTAGGTTGTACTTCCATATCAGTGGCTGAATGTTATATAAAGCAAACCGGACATAAAAGGTGCCCTCAGCGGCGACGCTGCAAGGGTCACCTATAGAGCTAACAATCAGCCACCGAGTACCCGTACATGTCGATCTATGAACAAGGGCTAGGCCCTGCGGCTGTCAATCATATTGCCTTGTCTCCGCTCAGCTTCATCGAGCGCACCGCCAGCGTTTACCCCAACTACCCCGCCGTCATCCATGGTTCTATTCGCCGCACCTGGGCGCAGACCTACACCCGCTGCCGCCGTCTGGCGTCGGCGCTGGCCGGTCGCGGCATCGGCAAGAACGACACGGTGGCGGTGATGCTGCCCAACATTCCCGAGATGCTTGAAGTGCATTTCGGCGTGCCAATGATTGGCGCGGTGCTCAACCCGCTCAACGTGCGTCTGGATGCCGAAGCCATCGCCTTCATGCTGCAACATGGCGAAGCCAAGGTGCTGATTACCGACCGCGAGTTCCATGATGTGATTCACGCGGCGATCGGCATGCTCGATCACCCGCCACTGGTGATCGACGTCAATGATCCGGAATACGGCGAAGGTCAGGCGGTCAGCGATCTGGACTATGAAGCGCTGCTGGCCGAAGGCGATCCGGCCTTCGCCTGGCAGTGGCCGGCGGACGAATGGCAAGCCATCTCGCTGAATTACACCTCCGGCACTACCGGCAACCCTAAAGGCGTGGTTTACCACCATCGCGGTGCTTATCTGAACTCGTTGGGCAACCAGATGACCTGGGCCATGGGCAACCACCCGGTGTACCTCTGGACCCTGCCGATGTTCCATTGCAACGGTTGGTGTTACCCGTGGATCATCACCGCCATGGCCGGTGTGCATGTGTTCCTGCGCCGTGTCGATCCACAGAAAATCCTCACGCTGATCCGCGAGCATCAGGTCACCCATCTGTGCGCTGCGCCAATCGTGCTCAACGCGCTGGTCAACATGCCGGAATCGGCGAAAGCGGCGATCGATCACCCGGTCAACGCGATGGTCGCCGGTGCCGCACCGCCGGCCAAAGTGATCGGTGCCGTGGAAGAAATGGGCATCAAGGTCACCCACGTGTATGGCCTGACCGAAACCTATGGCCCGGTGACGCTCTGCGCCTGGCACGCCGAATGGGATGAGTTGCCGCTGGACGAACGGGCGCAAATCAAATCCCGTCAGGGCGTGCGCTACCCGACGCTCGAAGGCGTGATGGTCGGCGACTCGAAGACGCTGGAGCCGACCCCACGAGACGGTCAGACCATCGGTGAGATCTTCATGCGCGGCAACACCGTGATGAAGGGCTACCTGAAGAACCCGACCGCCACGGCCGAAGCGTTCGAAGGCGGCTGGTTCCACACCGGCGACCTGGCGGTGTGTCATCCGAACGGGTATGTCGAGATCAAGGACCGACTCAAGGACATCATCATTTCCGGCGGCGAGAACATTTCCACCATCGAACTGGAAGGTGTGCTCTATCGCCATCCAGCCGTCATGGAAGCGGCCGTCGTCGCCCGCCCCGATGAGAAGTGGGGCGAAACGCCCTGCGCCTTTATCACGTTGAAGGCTGATCACCAGGACGTTCGCGAGGCCGACATCATCAGTTTCTGCCGCGAACACCTGGCCGGTTTCAAAGTGCCGCGCACCGTGATTTTCACCCTGCTGCCGAAGACTTCAACCGGCAAGATCCAGAAGTACGTTCTGCGCGACAGGGCCAAAGCGCTCTAACCGAATCGACGTTGTACCCGTCAAGCGGCCGGTGATTTTACTGGCCGCTTCGGGCTCGTGCAGGCCGGATTCGGCGCTGCCCTGCCCTGAATACCAAAAGCACCGATAACAACAACAAGGTGGAGCCACCCATGATCGACATCCATTCAACCGATACCCAACGCTGTGAACGCATTCGGTCCAACCCGAAATTCATTCAATTGGTGAGCAGCCGTTCGCGCCTGGCCTGGTCACTCAGTGCTGCGGTGCTGGGCACTTACTACGCGTTCATGCTGGTGGTGGCGTTTGCCCCGCAGTGGCTGCATGCGCCGCTCGCCGAGCATCGGATGTTGACCCTGGGCATGCCGGTTGGCGCGGCGATCATCATTTTTTCCTGGCTACTGACCGGTTGGTATGTCTACAGCGCCAACACGCGTTTCGATGCACTGGGCGCCGCCATTCTCGAGGAGAGCAAGTGATGAACCTGCTGCGTAAACTTCTCCTCGCCGCTGCCGGGCTATTGCCGGCCTCCGTTGTGCTGGCTGCACCCGCGCTGGGTGTGGTGGAAAAACAACCGCTCAACCTGCATGCGATCGGCATGTTCTTCGTCTTCGTGCTGGGCACGCTGGCCATCACCTGGTGGGCCGCGCGGCAAACCAAATCCACGTCGGACTTCTACACTGCGGGCGGCGGCATCACCGGGTTCCAGAACGGTCTGGCGATTGCCGGCGACTACATGTCCGCCGCCACGCTGCTGGGGCTGTCCAGCCTGGTATTCGCCAAAGGCTACGACGGCTTCATCTATACCATCGGCTTCTTCGTCGGCTGGCCGATCATCACCTTCCTGATGGCCGAGCGTCTGCGCAACCTGGGGCGCTACACCTTTGCCGATATCGTGTCCTATCGACTGGACCAGAACAAAGTGCGGATCTTCGCCGCCTTCGGTTCGTTGACGGTGGTGTGCTGCTACCTGATCGTGCAGATGGTCGGTGCGGGTCAGTTGATCAAGTTGCTGTTCGGCCTCGACTACCCGGTTGCGGTGGTGATCGTCGGTGCACTGATGCTGGTGTACGTGATCTTCGGCGGCATGATCGCCACCACCTGGGTGCAAATCATCAAAGCTGTGTTGTTGCTTGCCGGCGGCACAACCCTGGCGTTCATGGCCATGTCGCAGTTCGGCTTCAGCTACGAAACCCTGGCCACCAAAGCCGTCGAAGCCCATGCCAGCGGCTGGAACATCATGGGCCCTGGCTCAATGCTCGCCGACCCGATCAACACCGCTTCGATGTCGTTGGGCCTGGTGTTCGGGATTGCCGGCCTGCCGCACATTCTGATGCGTTTCTTCACTGTGCCTAACGCCAAGGAAGCGCGTAAGTCGGTGTTCTACGCCACCGGTTTCATCGGCTTCTTCTTCCTCGTTGTCTGCACCCTGGGCTTTGCCGCGATGGTGATCATCGGCACCGATCCGCAGTACTACGTTAATGGCGAAGTCGGCGGCGCCTTGATTGGCGGCGGCAACATGGTCGCCATGCACTTGGCCAAAGCGGTCGGTGGCAACCTGTTCTTCGGTTTCCTCTCGGCCGTGGCCTTCGCCACCATTCTGGCGGTGGTCTCCGGGCTGGCCCTGGCCGGTGCCTCGGCGATATCCCACGACCTCTACGCCACAGTATTCAAGAAAGGCAAAGCCAGCCAGAAACAGGAAATGCGCGTGACCCGCATGGCCACTGTCGGCCTGGGCATCATCGCGATTCTGCTGGGCATTCTGTTCGAGAAGATGAACGTCGCATTCCTGGTCGGCCTGACCTTCGGCATCGCCGCATCGACCAACTTCCCGGTGCTGATCATGGCCATGTACTGGAAAGGCCTGACCACCAAAGGCGCGATCATCGGTGGTTTCGCCGGCCTGATCTGCGCGCTGGTGCTGGTGATCCTTTCGCCAGCCGTCTGGGTCACCGTGCTCGGCCATGCTCACGCGATCTTCCCGTACGACCACCCGGCGCTGTTCTCCATGCCGCTGGCGTTCTTCGTGATCGTCGTGGTGTCGAAACTCGACCGCAGCGTGCGGGCCGACAAAGAGCGTGACGCTTACGCCGACCAGTTCGTTCGCGCCCAGACCGGCCTCGGTGCCGCCAGCGCTTCCGCTCATTGATTCAAAGGGCACGGCCTGCTCAAGCGGCGCCGTGCCCATCGCACAACCTTTTGAGGTTCACGTTATGCCCGAATTCAACGCCCCGCTGCGCGACATGCGCTTTGTCTTGCATGAAGTGTTCGACGCCCCGGCCCTGTGGGCACGCTTGCCAGCCCTGGCCGACAGTGTCGACGCCGCCACCGCTGACGCCATTCTTGAGGAGGCGGCCAAAGTCACCTCGCACCTGATTGCGCCATTGAATCGCAGCGGCGACGAGGAAGGCGCCCAGTGGGTCGATGGCCAGGTCAGCACGCCGATCGGTTTCAAACAGGCTTATGCCACCTACATCGAAGGCGGCTGGGTGGGCCTTTCCGGTAACGCCGATTTCGGCGGCATGGGCATGCCGAAGATGCTCGCCGTGCAGTTCGAAGAAATGCTCTACGGCGCCAACTCCAGCTTCGCCCTGTATTCGGCGTTGAGTTCCGGTGCCTGCCTGGCGCTGGATGCCCACGCCAGCGACACCCTGAAAAGCCTCTACCTGCCGCCGATGTACGAAGGCCGCTGGGCCGGTTCCATGTGCCTGACCGAAGCCCACGCCGGCACCGATCTGGGGATTATCCGCACCCGCGCCGAACCTCAGGCCGACGGCAGCTTCAGCATCACCGGCAGCAAGATCTTCATCACCGGTGGCGATCAGGACCTGACCGAAAACATTGTCCATCTGGTGCTGGCCAAACTGACGGACGCACCGGCGGGGCCGAAAGGCATCTCACTGTTCGTCGTGCCCAAAGTACTGGTCAATGCCGACGGTTCCCTCGGCGACGCCAACGCCGTGAGTTGCGGCTCCATCGAACACAAGATGGGCATCAAGGCCTCGGCCACCTGCGTGATGAACTTCGATGGTGCCAGCGGTTGGCTGGTCGGCGAAGCCAACAAAGGCTTGGCGGCGATGTTCACCATGATGAACTACGAGCGCTTGTCCATCGGCATTCAGGGCATTGGCTGCGCCGAAGCGTCCTATCAAAGCGCCGTGGCGTACGCCCGTGAACGTGTGCAGAGCCGCGCGCCGACCGGTGCCATTGCTCCGGACAAAGTGGCTGACCCGATCATCGTTCACCCTGATGTGCGCCGCATGCTGCTGAGCATGAAAGCCATGACCGAGGGCGGCCGCGCGTTTGCCAGCTATGTGGGGCAGCAACTGGACCTGGCGAAGTTTTCCGATGACGCCAAAGAACGCGACAGCGCGCAAACCCTGGTTGCGCTGCTGACGCCGGTGGCCAAGGCGTTCTTCACCGACACCGGCCTGGAAAGCTGCATCAATGGCCAGCAAGTGTTCGGCGGTCATGGCTACATCCGCGAATGGGGCCAGGAACAATTGGTCCGTGACGTGCGCATCGCGCAGATCTACGAAGGCACCAACGGCATTCAGGCCCTGGACCTGCTCGGACGCAAAGTGCTCGCCGACAAGGGCTTTGCGCTGCGCCAGTTCACCGGCGAGATCCGCCATTTCGCCCATCAGCCTGACGCGCCCTACTCCGCTCAACTGTTCGATGCCGTGCAGCGTCTGGAAGACCTGAGCGACTGGCTGCAGGATCAGGCCGCGACCAACCGCAACGAAGTCGGCGCCGCGTCGGTGGAGTATTTGCACCTGTTCGGTTACGTCGCCTACGCCTGGCTTTGGGCGCGCATGGCGCAGGTCGCCAAGCAAAAGCTGCACGAAGACGAAGGGTTTTATGGCGCAAAAATCGCCACCGCCGACTTCTATATCCACCGCCTGCTGCCGCGCATTTTGAGCCTGGAGCAATCCATCCGCGCGGGCAGTGGCTCCTTGTTTGGCCTGAGCGCCGAACAGTTCTAACGATTGAACCGCACGCGGCGCCACGCTCCTATCTTTTGGCGTTCGCGTTTTTTATCGATAAGCCCTCGCCGACCTGGCGAGGGCCGCGGGACCTGTCTTTCCATAATAAAAACAAAGGGGCTTCACCATGGACCGCAACACCCGCACCCTCGCTACCCGACTGTTGCTGGCCGGCGGCGTCATCAGCCTCTCGGCCCCCGCCGCCGCTGACTTTGTCAAAGACAGCAAGGCCAGCCTTGAGCTGCGCAACTTCTATTTCAACCGTGACTATCGCCAGGACAACGCCGCCCAATCCAAACAAGAGGAATGGGCGCAGGGTTTCCTGCTGCGCTATGAATCGGGATTTACCGAAGGGTTGATCGGCGTCGGCTTCGATGCCATTGGCCTGGTCGGCGTCAAGCTCGATTCCAGCCCTGATCGCGCAGGCTCCGGCCTGCTCAAACGTCACCGCGACACGAGCAAAGGTGCTCAGGACGAGTACGGCGAACTGGGCCTGACCGCCAAAGTGCGCGCCTCAAAAAGTACGCTGAAACTCGGCACGCTGCTGCCGAAACTGCCGACGGTCTTGGCCAACGATTCACGGCTGTTGCCACAAACCTTCAAGGGCGGTCAGTTGACCTCGCTGGAAATCGAAGGCCTGACCGTGGATGCCGGGCGACTGACGCAGGTCAATCAGCGCGACTCCTCGGACTACGAGGACATGGGCATCACCCGAACCGGCGCCAAGGGCATCACCACACGTCATCTCGACAGCGACAGCTTCGATTTCGCCAGCCTGAACTACAAATGGACCAGCAACCTCGCCACCGGCTACAGCTACGGTCACCTCGACAACTTCTACAGCCAGCACCTGGTCAACCTGACTTACGTGTTGCCGGTGACGACGGGCCAGTCGTTGAAGACGGATCTGCGCTTCGCCCGTTCCACGGACGATGGAGGCAGTAATGTCGATAACAATGCGATTGGCGCGATGTTCACCTACAACCTCGGCGGGCATGCGTTGGGCCTGGGTTATCAAGGCATGAGCGGCGACACTGGCTACGCCTACGTCAACGGCACCGACGCCTTCCTGGTAAACTTCGTGCAGATCGGCGACTTCGCCAGCAAGGACGAAAAGTCCTGGCAGGCGCGCTACGACTACAACTTTGCGGCCATCGGCGTTCCAGGGCTGACCTTCATGACCCGCTACCTCACCGGCGACAATATCGATCTGGGCGGCAACCGCCCGGAAGGCAAGGAATGGGAACGTGATACCGACATCGGCTATGTCGTGCAGAGCGGGCCGTTGAAGAATGTCGGGGTGAAATGGCGTAACGCGACGGTTCGCTCGACCAACTTCGGCAGCGACCTGGATGAAAACCGCCTGATCGTCAGCTACACCCTACCGATCTGGTAAGCACCGCAATGATCGTTCCCACGCGGAGCGTGGGAACGATCCGTACCCGTCAACCCGCGGCAGTCGCCAGAGTAGGTTAAGATGCCTGCAAACCAGGCCCGCCGCGAGACGCCCCGCATGACTGATACCACCCCCCGCCTGATCAAGAAGTACCCCAATCGCCGACTGTATGACACCCACACCAGCAGTCATTTGACGCTGGCGGACATACGCCAGTTGGTGGTCGACAAAGTTGCCTTTCAGGTGGTCGATGCCAAGAGCGGCGAGGACCTGACGCGCAGCATCCTGCTGCAAGTGATTCTGGAAGCTGAAAGCGGCGGTGAGCCGATCTTCACTACCGAAATGCTGATGGGGATTATCCAGTTCTACGGCCCTTATCAGGGCGTACTCGGTAGCTATCTGGACAAGAGCATTCAGACCGTCATCGACATCCAGTCCCAGACCGGCGCCCAGTCGTCCGAGGCCTGGAGCGACTTCATGCATCAACAAGCCCCGGTGATGCAGGACCTGATGCGCCAGTATGTCGACCAGTCGAAGGCGCTGTACCTGAACACCCAGAATCTGTTTGGCATGTTCGGCGGCAAACCAAACGCTGATGGTGGAAAGAAAAAAGACGGTGAATGAAGTACACCCGAGTCATTGACAGTCGCGCGACGTCTACTAGGCTCACAGTCATCCTGCCTCCCCCACTGAACCACGGCACTTGAACCCAAGGCTTGGTGAAGTCGTCAATCTTTAGCGCCTGTTCGCAGTTGTTCGAATGCAGACTTCAAGCAATCGTCAGTGCAACGGGCTAACGCTCTTTCGCGCGCATCAATACTGAATGCGTAACGCGAATAACCAGGCACTTTCCACCCGCACTTTCATGTAGGGAGGCAGTCGTGCACAACGTCTTGAAGCTCGTCAGCTATGCAGTGCTCGTGCTGATGGCCGGCGCGGTCGTCTATGCCGGAGTGATCGGCATCACCTATTGGACCGGTATCGGCGTATAGGGAGTTCGCAATGAACAAACGCCAGACACGCTCATTCGCGCTGATATCGACGGCTATTGCCACTGTGGTGTTTCTGGGCATGACGGTTGATAGTCACCGGCAGTTCCCCACACTGACCAATGCCCAACAGATCACGCCGCAGGTCACTCGCGGCAAGGATGTCTGGCATCAATACAATTGCATCAATTGCCACACCCTGTTCGGCGAGGGTGCTTATTACGCCCCGGACCTGACGAAAATCACCCAGCAGCGTGGCGCCCCTTATCTCACTGCGTTCCTCAAAGACCCCTCAAAGTTCTATGACGAGAAACGCCATCGTCGTCTGATGCCGAACCTGAAACTCGGCGACGAGGAAATCGCCGATTTGATCACCTTCCTCGACTGGGTGAGCAAGGTCGACAATCAAGGCTGGCCGCCGCGCCCGATTCTGGTGACCGGTGCATCGATCCCTGGCATGGACCTCACCGTGGCACAGCAGAATGCCACCGGCGGAGACCATCCACCGCCCGCTGCCCGCCCGGTGTCCGGCAAGGAAGACCCGATCGCCCTGGGCGAGGCGTTGTTTCGAACAAACGCGACGCCGGTGTGCAGCGCTTGCCACTCGATTGCGCCGGGCGTCAACCTCGCCGGACCATCACTGGCCGGGTTGGCCAACCGCGCCAAGCAGGTCATCGCCTCGCCTGACTACAAAGGCAAGGCCAAGGACGCCGAAAGTTTCATCCGCGAATCCATCGTCACGCCGAGTGCCTACCTGCATCCGGGCGAGATGTTTTCCGCCAATGGCATGTCCTTCATGCCGGACACCTTCGCAAAATCGCTGACGCCCGAACAGATCGATCAACTGGTCGCCTATCTGGCGTCGTTCCAGTAACCGAAGGGGATGACCATGCGCTACAGATCTCAATCCGTCGCCTACTGGTATTTCGCCGTTGCCATGGTGCTGTTCGGCCTGCAACTGGTCTTCGGCCTGCTCTCGGCGGCCAAATACCTCGGGCCGGATCCGCTGCTGAACCTCTTGCCATTCGATGTCACCAAGTCCATTCACACCAACCTGTTGATCGTCTGGGTGCTCACCGGGTTCATGGGCGCGACCTACTGGATGGTGCCGGACGAATCCCGTGGCGAGTTGCACAGCACCAAACTGGCCTACATCCAGCTCGGGTTGTGGACGGCCATGGGTGTCACCGCTGTTCTTGGCTACCTGTTCGGTTATGGCACCGGGAACAAGCTGCTCGAACAGCCGCTGCCCCACAAGATCGTGATCGTGATTTGCATGCTGATGTTCCTCTACAACATCGGCATGACGATCAAAAAGGCCGGGCGTTTCACCTCCACCGAGGGCGTCCTGCTACTGGGCCTGGCCAGCGCCGCCGTGCTCTTTCTGCCAGCGTTGCTGCACTATGAAAATTACGTGGTGTCGATCTATTACCGCTGGTGGACCATCCACCTGTGGGTCGAAGGTGTTTGGGAGATGATCCAGGGCGGCTTTCTTGCCTATCTGCTGATCCGTCTGTCCGGTGCTGACCGCGAGGTGATGGAGAAGTGGCTGTACGTCATCGTCGGCCTGGTGTTCATTGCCGGCATTCTGGGCACCGCTCATCATTATTACTGGATCGGCGTTCCCCATTACTGGCTGCCACTGGGCGGCTTCTTCAGTGCGCTTGAGCCGATGGCGCTGATCGGCATGGCGATCTATGCCTACAACGCGATGCGCCGCTCCGGCCTCTCTCACCCCAACAAACTGGCCTTGCACTGGACCTTGGGCAGCGCGGTGTTCACCATGTTCGGCGCCGGTCTGCTGGGGTTGGCTCACACCTTCCCCGACGTCAACAAGTGGACCCACGGCACCCTGATTACCGCCATGCATGGCCACGCGGCCTTCTATGGCGCCTACGCCATGATTGTCCTGGCGATGATCACCTATGCGCTGCCCGGCATGACCCGTCGTCCGGTGGAGGAAAGCAGTATCGGTTACTGGGCGTTCTGGCTGCAGTTGGGGGGAATGTTCGGCATGACCCTGTCATTCGCCACCGCGGGCATTGGTCAGGTGTACCTGGAGCGCATTCTCGGCCTGGGCTACCTGGACGTGCAGCTGAAGATTCAGGTGCACTTCCTGATGCTGGTAGCGACGGCGTCGATGTTCAGCCTGGGTGCCGGGCTGTTCATCTTCGAATTTTTCCGCCATGCGCCGGACTTCAATGTCGATGAAGCCGATCCGGTCCTGGCCACACCTCGAGCCTCAGGCGCGGCGTTGTGATGGAGCGTTCGCTGATGCACGTCGAACCCGCAACGCTGCAAGCTGAACTCTATTACCAGCCCAGCGGCGACGAGGTGGCGATTTTCGAGCAATGCCATGCGCAGCAACTGGCCGTCATGCTCAAAGGACCCACCGGTTGTGGCAAGACCCGTTTTGTCGAACACATGGCGTGGCGACTCAAACGCCCGTTGATCACCATTTCCTGCCATGACGACCTCAGTGCCAGCGACCTGGTCGGACGTTTCCTGATCGGACATCAGGGCACCCATTGGACGGAAGGCCCGCTGACCCGAGCCGTGCGCGAAGGCGCTATCTGTTACCTGGACGAGGTGGTCGAAGCGCGGCAAGACACGATTGTCGTCCTGCACCCGCTGACCGACCACCGACGCATCCTGCCGCTGGACAAAATCGGCGAGACCCTCGAAGCCTCGCCTCACTTTCAACTGGTGGTCTCCTACAACCCCGGCTACCAACGAATACTCAAGGATTTGAAACCGAGTACCCGACAGCGCTTTGTGGCGCTGGATTTTGACTTCCCGCCGGCCGAGCGCGAAATCGCCATCGTCATCCATGAGGGTGGAACCGACTACGCCACCGCGCACGCCCTGGTCACCCTCGCCCAACGGCTACGCGCCTTGCAGGACCGTGGTCTGGCGGAAGTCCCCAGCACTCGTCTGCTGATCGCCACGGCACGGTTGATTACCCGCGGCATTGCTGCGCCCATCGCGTGCCGGGTCGCGTTGATCTCGCCGCTGTCCGATGACGCGGTGCTGGTCGCGGCCATGCGCGACCTCGTCGACCTGACATTTATCTAAATGGCCGAAGCCGAGGACCTCATCACCGACGTCGCACGCCACGCTACGGTGTATGCGCAGGCGTTGTGGCGTCGTCATCGGGCACCCTCGGACACTGCAAAAATCATCACCCTCGGGGATGTCGCACAACACCTCGATTTACTGATCAAGGCGGTGTTCGACACCCACTATTCGTTGCGCGTCGCGCAACCACCCTCGCCCCCCACGTTCCTGAAAAAGCTATTGCTGCGTCATGAAAAGCCGTGTCGGCAAAGCGCCGTCCCGGCGACCGATGGCGTGACGATATGGCTGCCGGAAGACTTGGGCAGCCACGAGGGTCCGCTCACGCTGCAACGCTATAAAACCCTGGCCTTGCAACAGGCGATGCGTGCCCGACGAGGCAGTGCCAGCGCCCTGTCAGCCCTCGACAACCCGATGCAGCGCAGCGTCTATCTACTTCTGGAAGCCTGGGCCGCCGATACGGATTTAGTGCGACTGTTGCCGGGGTTGGCGCCATCGATCCATGGCTTGCGCCAACATGCCCTGGCGACTCGCCCGCCGATTCACGCCTTTCCCAATCCGCGACAACCCCTGGAAAATTTTCTTCGTTCACTGCTGCGCAGCGAATGCGGCAACCCTCTTGAGGGGCTGGAGATACCCGTAAAAACGGCCGACTCGGTACAACAGTCAGAAACCCTTGCGCAACGTTTCCTGTCCATCGACGAACCGCACAGACTGGGCGCTCATCTGTTGCTGCTCGATGCCTGGACCGGCGACCTACGCGAGCCGTCGGCGGGCCAGAAGGTGTCGCCCCTGCCCGGCGAAATCGACACAACCGACACCCTGCCCCGCAGCGCCCGCCTCGCACGTCAGCCCACTGTGCGCGAAGCCTGTGCCGACGAGGACGACGATCAGGAACAAGGCCTGTGGATGGTGCAGCCCGCCGAACCGCTGGAAAAGGCCGAAGACCCCATGGGAATGCAGCGCCCTGCCGACCGGGATACCGACACCCCGGCGGCTGATTTCGCCGAGTCATTGTCCGAACTCGACGAAGCCCGACTGGTGATCACGGCAGGTCGCCCGAAAGAAGTGCTGCTGTCCGACGACCCGCCACAGACCCGCACTCAGCGCGTTGCACAGGATCTCGCCAACAACGCAATCAGCTACCCCGAGTGGGATTACCGCCGCCAGGTCTACCGTAATCCGGGGGCGACCCTGCAACTGTGTCCCGCCCTGGAAGGCCCGCAGCAGTGGGTCGAGCGAACCCTCGATACTCACCGTCCGGTGCTCGATGCCATCCGTCGGCAATTCGAAAGTCTGCGGGCCCAACGCGTCAGGCTGCGCAAACAATGGGAGGGCGACGATATCGATCTGGAGGCGTATATCGACGGTTGCGCCGAGGCCCGCGCCGGCCTGAGCATGCCGCAGGCGCTGTATCAGACCCAGCGCCGTGGCCGGCGCGACATGGCGATCATGTTGCTGATCGACGTCAGCGGCTCCACTGACAGCTGGCTGTCCTGCCATCGCCGGGTCATTGATGTCGAGCGCGAGGCGTTGCTGCTGGTCTGTCTGGCGCTGGAGAGTCTGGGCGAGCCTTATAGTGTGCTGGCGTTTTCCGGCGAAGGGCCGCAGCGGGTCACGATCCGCACCCTGAAAGCATTCGATGAGCGCTACAGCGATGAAGTCGGTCGGCGCATTGCCGCCCTCGAACCGGAACGCTATACCCGGGCCGGCGCCGCCCTGCGCCACGCCAGCACATTGCTGATGCGCGAAGCCGCCACGCACCGTCTCTTGTTACTGCTCTCCGACGGTAAGCCGAACGATGTTGATCAGTACGAAGGCCGCTATGGTGTGGAAGACACGCGTCAGGCGGTGATCGAAGCCAAGCTCCAAGGCATCTATCCCTTCTGTTTGACCATCGACCGACAGGCGGCGAGTTACTTGCCAGCGGTATTCGGTTCGCGGCAATACGCCTTGCTGCACAGACCCGAACTGTTGCCCAGTGTGCTGCTGGACTGGATCAGACGACTGGTATCAGCGTGAGCCAGAGCCCGCCCCGCCACGGTTTTTCGCGGCACAAAAAAATGGCGATAGGGAATAAACCCATCGCCATTGGTGCCGCTTGCTTGACGTGACTTACTTGTTACCGCTGGTAGCCTTGGCGCTTGCTTCTGGAGCCGCTTTGGTGGCCGCGGCAGTCGCTGCGTCAAAACTGCTCTGAGCCACATCGGCAGCCTGTTTTACGGCTTTCTGTGCGCTTTCGAACACAGTACCGGCATTCGCCAGGCTCGACTTGAACGCGGCCACAACAGGCTCGGAGCCGGCCGGTGCATTCTTGCTGATGGCTTCAACGAACTCTTGCACCTGTTGGGTGCCCGCTTCGACCTGACCCGAGGTCAGTTTGGCGATGTCCGACTGAGTACCCACGATCAGCGCTTGAACCTGACGATTGAACTCGGCCAGACGTTCGGTCTGCGCGCTCGGCTGGGTGAAAGAAGCCTGCAGCTCGGCGAAACCTTGTGGATCACGGACGGCCAGCAGCTTGCGAACGCCTTCGAAGTGCTCTTCGGTGGAGTCGCGCAGTGCCTTGAACTGCAACTGGCTGAGCTGTTCAACGCTGGCGAAGACTTTGCCGCTGATTTGCTGCAAAAGATCGAGGTTGGCTTTCTGAGCGGTTTGCAGTTTTTCCGAATTGAAAAAAGACATGCTTGAATCTCCTGGTACTGGAAGGTCCTCATGGACCTGAGGACGCGATAGCGATCCGGCCAGTCATCGCGTTAGCCTTGATATTGCAGCGCACAAAACCATTTGGCAATGTCTATTTTTGTGCGGTGCAAAATAACCTTTGCTAAAGCCCTCCTTATTCGCTGTAAACTCCTGCTCATCGAACGGCCAGGCTAGCCCTCTTTAACTAAAGGGCTCAGATGCGCAGGTTCCCATGCACAGCGTCAGGAGATCACGATGGGTCAGGAAGTTAATATTGCGCCGCAAGATGAAAAGCTCTCCGAACCCGCCGGCTTGTTCGAACACCTCAATCATCTGCAACGCCTCAATACCCGTAACGTCCTCGACGCCGTGCAGAAGCGCCAGGCAAAAACCTTCGCGCCTTTAAGCCTTGGGCAACTCCGACAGCCAACGCCCGCTGACTGGCAGGAATACTTCACCGACCTCGGCCAACGCAGCGTGTTGTTCTGGGACACCTTGCGTCAGCGCGGCGACAACACCCTGGCCCACGAACGCGCCGGGTATCCGCTACTGCTCAAGTTCAATCATGAAACGCTGGTCGCCGGTGAAGACCTGCCCCGCCCGGTCAATTATTCGCTGTTGCAAATCCTAGGCGGTCCCGGACAACAGATCGACAGCAAAAAACAGCCGGTGATCATCATCGATCCCCGCGGCGGTCACGGCTCGGGCATCGGCGGTTTCAAACAGGATTCGGTCATCGGCGAAAGCCTGAGAGCCGGGCACCCCACCTACTTCGTCTCCTTCAGTCACTCGCCACGCCCTGGGCAAACCCTTGCCGATATCACAGAAGCCCAAGCGAAGTTCATCGAAGTCGTCAGCGCCCGACACCCCGACAGCACCAAACCCGTGGTGATCGGCAACTGCCAGGCGGGCTGGGCGTTAATGGGGCTCGCGGCCACCCGTCCGGAGCTGCCGGGGCTGATCATCGTCAATGGTGCACCGCTGTCGTACTGGGCCGGCGTCAATGGCCGCAATCCGATGCGCTATTCCGGCGGTTTGCTGGGCGGTGGCTGGATGGCGCGGCTGGGAAGCGACCTCGGTAATGACCGTTTCGACGGCACCTGGCTGGTCAGCAATTTCGAAAACCTGGACCCGGCCAACACCTATTGGGGCAAGTACTACCACCTGTTCAGCGAAGTCGACAGCGAGGCCGCACGCTTTCTGGATTTTGAACGCTGGTGGGGCAGCCCGACCCTGCTCAATGGCGAAGAGATCGAGATGATTGTCGACGACTTGTTCATCGGCAATCGGCTGTCCGGTGGCCTGGGGCGCAAGAGCAGCGGGCTTGACCTCAAGCTGATCGAAGTGCCGGTGGTGGTGTTCTGCTCGTATGGCGACAACATCACCCCCCCGCAGCAGGCACTGGACTGGATCTCCGACGTCTATCCCAGCGATCTCGCGTTGCAAAATGCCGGACGCACCATCGTTTACCTGCGACACGCGAGCATCGGTCACCTGGGCATCTTCGTGTCCGGTGAAGTGGCGCGGCGTGAGCACCGTGAATTGCTCGGAGCGGTCGATGCGATCAACGCGCTGTCGGCCGGGCTGTATGAAATGCTGATCGAAGACCTGCCGGAGAATTCGGCGACGCCGTATGCCGTGCGTTTCGAACGCCGGCGTATCGCCGACATCCATGGTCAGGTGCAGCCGCCCCGTGATGACGATCGCGAATTTGCGCTGGTCCAGCGCGCGTCCGACATCAACAACAATGTGTATGACGAATTCGTTCGTCCGTGGTTGCGCCAGCTGATCAACGAACCGAGCGCCGAAACGCTGCGTCGGGCGCACCCTTTCCATCAGCAGCAAGTAGCCTGGAGCAGTTTGAACCCGGCGCTGTGGTGGCTGGCAGGCAGTGCCGCTCAAGTGAGCAAGGATCGTCACCCCGCCAACCAGAACAACCCGTTATTGGTCTGGCAGGAACTGTTTTCCAACCAGGTGCAGGACGCCTTGAACGGCTATCGGGATCTGCGCGATGCGGCTCAGGAAATGTGTTTCTACGGCGTGTATGGCGTCCTCAACAGCCTGGCCGGCAATGCACCCGGGCGAAATCTTCAGGAACATGCCGAGCAGCACGACAAGGTTTTGATCGAGCGCCTGCAGGATGCCCTGCCCCTTGGCGGCCTGATGGAAGCCCTGATACGGATCCTGTTCCTGCTGGGCCGCGACAGCGACGAGCCGGGCAAGGAAAGCGTCGAAAAATTGATCCTGCAAATGCAGGTGCTGCTCCAGGACTACAGTGCCGAGCCGCTTGATTTGCGCGAAACCTTGCGCCTGCAAAAACTGCTGGTCGCCACCCACCCGCAAGAAAGCCTGCTCAGCCTGCCCTTGATGCTTGCCGAGGTCGAAGAGCGCCAACAAGTGCTGGCGGCCGTCGCCAATTTGCTGCCGGAACTGCTGGCCAGCGGCGCAGACAACCCATTCTGGTGTGAGCTGCACACGCTGCTCGACGTGCCGCTGCCAGGTTTCAGCCTGACCCAACCACCCGGTGAAGCCGATGCCATCGAAGAGGAAGTCGCGGTGGTAACCCCTGAGCCAATCAAGCAGAAAGCCCCAGCGGTAACCCCGGAGCCAATCAAGCAGAAAATAACCGCAGTTACCCCTGACCCCATCGCCAAGGTTGCGATTCCAGTGCGCAAACCTGCCAAGGGCAAGAAAGGCGTGAAAAAACCTCCGGTGAAATAACGTTTAACGCTGGGGAACACCGCGTCACACCGGCGCGGCTTCCTCGATTTCAATCAGCCCGATACTTTCCGGGTGTCATGCCAAACCAGCGGCTACAGGCTTTGTTGAAACTGCTGTGGTCATGAAAACCAAGGAGATACGCCACATGCTTCATGTTGAAGCGAGAGTTGCGCAGGTAGAAATCGGCCAATTGCCGGCGCACGGCATTCTGCACGTCCTTGAATTGCGTCCCGTCTTTTTCCAGGGTGCGTTGCAGCGTTCGCTTGCTGATGTTCAATGCGGCCGCGATCGACTCCATATCGCACACCCCCTGGCCCTGACTCAAGCGCTTGGTAATCAGTGCCCGAATTCTGCCGACGATGGTGAAGCCAAACAACGAAACCAATTGAGCTTCGGCAAAACTGTCATGCAGTACCGCCAGTTCTTCGTTAGCCATGCTCAGCGGACGCAGAAGCTCCTGCCCGTCAAACAGGATGCTGTCATAGGCAGTCCCAAAACGCAGGTCGCAGCCAAACAGCCTTTGATGCTCGGACGTGTCTTCAGGTTCGGGATAGGCGAACTCCACACTCAACGGTTGCGGTAAGTTGCCTCCCGCCAGCCAACGGCAAAAACCCAGCAATGAAGCCATGCCTGCATCCGAGTACTGCCGGGGTTTGACCGATCCCTTTTGCTGATGATCAAGCGCCGCCAATCGAAAATGCTGTTGCTCCGGCACAAAGAAGAGGCTGAATCCGGTGCTGATCAAAGGGCTGAAACGCACCAGGCGTTCAAGTGCTTTTTTCAGATTCAAACTGGACATCATGGTGTAGCCGACGATCTGAAGGTTACCGGGATGGAAGTTTCCATAGGCCTTCAAACCGATGTCTGGATCGCCAGCGGCCTGGGCTCCCAGCTCCCATAGCCGATAAATAGCCCCTCGTTCGCAGTACGCTCCCGGGTTGTTAACGGTCTCCATGTCCATCCCAGCCTCCCGACACAGACTGGCAACATCCAGCCCTTGTGCCGAGAGCGTATTCACCAGCACGCTGGCATAACCTGAACTGATTCTATACATGACGTCCTCAATGACCTGTGGAGCCGAACATCCTGTCCGGAGCCATGACTACTCTGCGTTGAATCGAATACTAACTGACCAATAAGTCTGGAATATTGATCCCAGTATAGGCACTCGTCATTTTTTGCCAGTGGTCCGAAAAAATCTGCATGGCACCGTTGGACACCAGACCGTCACCTCTCAACACTTCCGCACACCCCGCCTATGCCGAACAATCCCCCATCTTGCAACGCAAAATACAAAAAGGAAGAGAGCATATGAAGTCGCTTGGTCGTATTGCGTTGGTAACGGGTGGTATGGGTGGGATTGGCACTGCGATAAGCCAACGCCTGTACACGGAAGGATTCAAGGTGATCGTGGGCTGCAGCTCAGATTCCTCCCGCAAGAAAGAATGGATGGCGAGCCAACTGGAGGCGGGTTATCAATTCGAATGCATCTATGGCGACATCACCGATTGGGAATCAACGCGCAAAGCGTTCGAGATGGCACGTGAGCAATTCGGCCCGATCGATGTCTTGGTCAACAACGCCGGCATCACACGTGATGCGTCCTTTCGCAAACTGACGCCCGAAGACTGGAATGCGGTCATCGGCACCAACCTGAGCGGCCTGTTCAACACCACCAAACAGGTGATTGAAGGGATGCTGGCCAAGGGTTGGGGACGGGTCATCAACATCTCCTCGATCAACGGTCAGCGCGGCCAGTTCGGCCAGACCAACTACAGCGCGGCCAAGGCCGGCATCCATGGCTTCACCATGGCCCTGGCCCGGGAAGTGTCCGGCAAGGGCGTGACCGTCAACACCGTTTCCCCAGGGTACATCCAGACCAGCATGACCGCGGCCATCCGCCCGGACATTCTCGACACCATGATCGCGGCCACACCGGTCGGGCGTCTCGGCCAACCTGAAGAAATCGCTTCCATCGTGGCCTGGCTGGCTTCCGATGAATCGGCCTATAGCACCGGGGCCGACTTCTCGGTCAACGGCGGCATGAACATGCAGTAGACCTGTCAGGGCATGGATGCCCTGCTTTCGCTCGACAACATCTTAATGAGGTCACGCATGAACGAAGTCGTAATCGTTGCCGCTACTCGTACCGCTATTGGCAGTTTTCAAGGTGCCTTGTCCGCGATTCCAGCCACCGAGCTGGGCGCGGCGGTCATTCGCCGTTTGCTGGAAGAGACCGGTCTGGACGGCTCGCAGATCGATGAAGTGATCCTCGGCCAGGTACTCACCGCGGGCTCGGGACAAAACCCGGCACGTCAGACGGCAATCAAGGCCGGCCTCCCCCATACCACCCCTGCTCTGACCCTGAACAAGGTCTGCGGCTCGGGCCTCAAGGCTGTCCAGCTGGCGGTCCAGGCCATCCGTTGCGGCGACGCCGAACTGGTGATTGCCGGTGGTCAGGAAAACATGAGCCTGGCGCCGTATGTGTTGCCCAAGGCCCGCACCGGTCTGCGTCTGGGTCATGCGCAACTGCAAGACAGCGTGATTCAAGACGGTTTGTGGGATGCCTTCAACGACTATCACATGGGCATCACCGCCGAGAACCTGGCAGAGAAGTACGAGCTCAGTCGCGAAGACCAGGACGCTTTCGCCGCGGCCTCGCAACAGAAAGCCGCTGCTGCCATCGAAGCGGGCTACTTCAAGCGTGAAATCACCCCGATCCTGATCCCTCAGCGCAAGGGTGAGCCGCTGGTCTTCGACACCGATGAACAGCCGCGTCCGGGCACACTGCAGGCGCTGGGCAACCTCAAACCCGCGTTCAAGAAAGACGGCAGCGTGACTGCCGGTAATTCGTCGACCCTCAACGACGGCGCCGCCGTACTGTTGCTGGCCAGCGCCGCCAAAGCCCTGGCCCTCGGCTTGCCGGTTCTGGCACGCATCAAGGCTTACGCCAGCGCTGGCGTCGACCCGTCGATCATGGGCATCGGCCCGGTACCGGCCACCCGCTTGGCATTGACCAAAGCCGGCTGGAGCCTGGACGACCTCGACCTGATCGAAGCCAATGAAGCGTTCGCCGCGCAATCACTGGCAGTCGGCAAGGAACTGGGTTGGGACACCAGCAAAGTCAACGTCAACGGTGGCGCGATTGCCCTCGGTCATCCGATCGGTGCATCGGGCGCGCGGATTCTGGTGTCGCTGTTACACGAGCTGATTCGTCGCGACGGCAAAAAAGGCCTGGCCACGTTGTGCATCGGTGGCGGCCAGGGCGTCAGCCTGGTCATTGAGCGCTAGAAACACAGGAGTGTTTGCTTAAGTTGCTGACGCGGCGCCGAAGTCCGGCGCCGCGGTTTTTTTCGGCCCGGTTTACGGATGTGGGCAAGGAGTTCCATGGACAATAACGCGCATACCTTCAACACCTTCTGGTCAGGCCAGGTTCCGTTCATTGCCTCCTTTGCAGTGCAACAATTACGTCTCTGGGTCAGTAGCAATCCGTGGTTTACCGGTCAGGAATACAACGAGTGGTTTGACCTGCCGCGCGGCACCCTGGACAGCCTTCAATCGGATTACCAACAGCAATGGGGCGAACTCGGCCAGCAACTGCTGACCGGTCAGCCATTCAGCTTCGACGATCGACGTTTTTCCAGCGGCAACTGGAGCCAGCCACTGTTCGGCTCCCTCGCAGCGTTTTACCTGCTCAACGCAGAGTTTCTGCTGAAGCTGCTGAACAAATTAGCGATCCCGGACAAAAAGCCGCGCCAACGCCTGCTCTATCTGGTGGAACAAGCCATCGCCGCCGGAGCGCCGAGCAACTTTCTGGCCAGTAACCCCGATGCGCTGCAACGGGTCGTCGATACCCAGGGAAGCAGCCTCCTCACCGGCCTGTTGCACCTGGCCAGCGACCTGCAAGAAGGCAAGATGCGCCAGTGCGACGCCGGCGCATTCAAAGTCGGTGTCGATCTCGCCAACACCCCGGGCGAAGTGGTGTTCGAGAATGAACTCTTCCAGCTCATCCAGTATTACCCGCAAAGCGAAACCCAGTACCGGCGCCCGGTGTTTGTCGTGCCGCCGTCAATCAACAAGTACTACATTCTCGACCTGCGCCCGGACAACTCGATGGTTGCCCATCTGTTGAAACAAGGGCACCCGGTGTTTCTGATGTCGTGGCGCAACTTCGACCAGGAACACGCCGGCACCAGCTGGGATGACCTGATCGAAACCGGCATCATCAAAGGTCTGCAAGTGACCCGAGAAATCAGCGGTGAGCAGCGGCCCAATTGCGTCGGCTTCTGCATCGGCGGCACCTTGCTGAGTTCGGCGCTAGCCGTCCTGGCGGCGCGCGGCGACCGCGAGATTGGCAGCGTGAGCCTGTTGACCACCTTCCTCGACTACCTCGATACCGGCCCCATCGACATCTTCGTCGACGAACAATTGGTGGCCTACCGCGAGCGCACCATCGGCGGCAAGGACGGCCCCATCGGCCTGTTCAAGGGCGAGGACATGGGCAATACCTTCTCGCTGTTGCGCCCCAACGACTTGTGGTGGAACTACAACGTCGACAAATACCTCAAGGGCCAGAAACCGATCCCCCTTGACCTGCTGTTCTGGAACAACGACAGCACCAACCTCCCGGGCCCGATGTACTGCTGGTATCTGCGCCACACCTACCTGCAGAACGACCTGAAATCCGGTGAGCTGGACTGTTGCGGGGTCAAGCTGGACCTGCGCGCCATCGATGCTCCGGCGTACATCCTCGCCACCCATGACGATCACATCGTGCCGTGGAGAAGCGCTTACGCCAGCACCGAGTTGCTCTCCGGGACCAAGCGTTTTGTACTGGGCGCCTCAGGGCATATCGCCGGAGTGATCAACCCGCCGGCCAAGGAAAAACGTCACTACTGGACCAACAACCGGGTCACCAAAAACCCGGAAACCTGGTTCAAGAACGCCCAGCAACATTCCGGTAGCTGGTGGAATGACTGGTTCGTCTGGCTGGCTGAACAGTCTGGCGAACGCCAGCCCTCGGTACTGCATACCGGCAACGCGCAATACCCGGCGATCGAGTCGGCACCGGGGCGTTATGTGATGCAGTGATCGACCACCGCGCACGGCGAAAAACTCGGGCTCCGTGGGAGTCCCTGTAGCAGCTGTCGAGGCTGCGTCCGGCTGCGCAGCAGCCGTAAGGTCAGTCAATGCGGTGCGTCAGACTCATCGCGTACTCAGGGTTTACGACTGCTTCGCAGCCGAACGCAGCCTCGCAAGCTCGACAGCTGCTACAGCGCCGGACGGGGCGCAAGCCCCCTCTCCCCAGAGGATCGTGACTACTCAGATGGGGCGAGGCGATCCAGTGCTCGGTTCACCACCAACTCGGTCAGCATGATTGAAAATGGCGGAAGGCAGCCGGAGTCGAACCTGCCCGGGAACGGATGCCGTCCCCAACCGGGTTTGAAGCCCGGCCGCGCCACCGGGCGCGATTGCCTTCCTTGAAGTCAGTGCTCGGTGCGTTGGGCCAAAGCATTGTCGAGGCGGATGTGGCGCTTGTCGCCAAACCGTCGCGTCAGGCCGAGCCGGTCGAAGTATTCGAGAATCTGGATGCTGCGCTTGCGACCCAGGCCCACTGCATCACGAAACGCCGTGACCTGAATCACCGGGTTTTGCGCAGCCAGTTGCACAAGCATAGCCGCCAATCGGCGGATCATCGTGTCGGTGTAGAACAGGTCACGGACGACTTGATGCACCAATCCCAACCTCGCCATTTTGCACAGCAGCAAGCGCACGGCCGCCTCGTCATGGTCAAGGTCGCGCACCCACGGCGGATCAAAACCAGCCTGTTCGAACAACGGTTGCAAGTGTTGCCACAGGGCTTCGTCGTCTTCGCTCAACCGCACCTGATGATCGGGCAAATGCAGCCATGGCCCGCTGGCGGCGATGGCACCGCAGGCGAGTAACTCGTCGAGCAGGCTGATGAACGTCGGACGGTCCAGCGCTGTGCCGGTGAACCGTCGGAGGCGATCCCGGTCCGGGCCCATTTGATCCGGTTCCAGTTGATGAAAACGTGCGAGGTGTTCCAGCAATGGCGCTTTGAGCGCTTCCCAGCGGGCCGCACTGAACAGCAACGGACCTTGGCGGGTGTCGATCAGGCGCACGTCATCAGGCAAAACCCACGTGTTGCGGGGGCGGTTGAACTGACGCTCCAGACGCTGTGGGTCGAGCCCGGTGTCGCTGTTGGCCAATAACGCCGGCAGACTGTCTTCCAACTGATTGCATGTGGCGAGGGCGTCGAGCTGCGCCAGTCGCTCAGGGCTTCGGCGTTGTCGGGTCGGTGCAAACGGGTCGAGCACCCGAGCGCCGCCGAGGGTGCGTTGGGCGCTCTGGTCACGCAGGATCAACGGATCACCCTTCACGGCCTGCACTGGCCTATTCAGCAGCAGTTGCGCGAACATCCGTTCACCCGGCGCCAGGCGGGCGCCTTCCAGCAACGCCACCCGCCCGGTCACGTCCTGAGTCCCCACGTGAACGTGTACAGGCTGAAAGTGCTCGAAGGCTTTGGGTTCGCTGGCCAACAATTGCAGATCGATATCCACTCGCTGGGTCGGCGCGTACAGCCACTCGGCCGACAGCCACTGACCGCGATGGATCTGCTCCAGGGCCAAGCGTTCGGCACTCAGGTTCAACGCCACTCGCTGTCCGGCCATTGCGATCTCGGCGGCCTGACTTTGCGCATGCAGGCCGCGCACGCGAACGGGTTTGTTCAGCGGGCCGAGCATCAGCGTATCGCCCACGGCCACCACGCCAGACAACGCAGTGCCGGTCACCACGATACCGACGCCGGCCACGCTGAAGGCACGATCAATCGCCAGGCGAAAACCGCCGGTGGTGCTGCGTTGAAGGACTTCACGTTGCGCCACGAGCAAAGCCTGTCGCAGCGTCTCGACGCCCTCCCCGGTCACACTTGACAGCGAAATCTGCGGCGCGTTGGCATAGGGGCCCGGAGCCAGCAATGTCTGGATCTGATCGCGAACGGCTTGCACTCTGGACGGTTCGACGCGGTCGCATTTGCTGATCGCCACCAGCGCTCGAGGGATGCCTAGCAGTTCAACGATGGCCAGGTGTTCGCGGGTCTGCGGCATGACGCCATCGTCGGCCGCGACCACCAGCAACACCAGATCAATGCCCTGAGCCCCCGCCAGCATGTTGTGGGTGAAGCGCTCATGACCGGGCACATCGATAAAACCGGTCAGGGGCGCATGCGGCTCCAGCGCCGCGTAAAGGTAGCCGAGGTCGATGGTCATGCCGCGTTCACGCTCTTCCCGACGCCGGTCGCCGAGCAGGCCGGTCAGTGCCTGGAGCAAGGCAGTCTTGCCGTGGTCGATGTGCCCGGCGGTGCCGACGATCACTCTACGGTTCCTGCAATTTGATCGAGTTGCGCCAGCCACGCCGGCTCATCGTCCAGTTGCCGCAGATCGAGCCACAACGCATCGTCATCAATACGCCCGAGCACCGGAATCGGCAACGCACGCAGGGCCGCCTCCAGATCGTGCAGCCGCCGTCCGCGAAGACGTTTGGACGCGTGCGGTCGCAGGCATAAAGCCGCACTCGGCAAGCGCGCCACCGGTTGGCTGCCGCTGCCGATCATACCCAGCGCCGGTACTGCGCTGACGCTCCAGCCATCGCCCAGGACTTTGGCCAGCGAGGGTTGCAGGCGCTCAGCCTGGGCGAGGATATCCGCCTGGGGTCGGGTCAGCAGGCGCAAACTCGGCAGCCGCTCGGCCAGTCGATCAGGATCGCGGTAAAGGCCCAACACCGCCTCGAGGGCGGCCAGGGTCAGTTTGTCGACCCGCAAGGCGCGCTTGAGTGGATTCTTCTTGATCTTCGCGATCAGGTCTTTGCGGCCGACGATTAATCCGGCCTGAGGACCGCCGAGTAATTTGTCGCCGCTGAAGGTGACGATGTCGGCGCCATCGCTCAGCGCCTGGCGCACGGTCGGCTCGGCGGGCAAGCCCCAGCGCGTCAGGTCCAGCAGGCTGCCGCTGCCGAGGTCTTCAAGCAACGGCAAACCGTGTTTATGCGCGAGTACCGCCAACTCGGCGGTCGGCACCCGCGCGGTAAAGCCTTCGATGTTGTAGTTGCTCGCATGGACGCGCATCACCAAACCGCTGCGTGGGCTGATCGCGGCTTCGTAATCGCGGGCATGCGTTCGATTGGTGGTGCCGACTTCGTGGAGCCTGACCCCGGCTCTGGCCATGATGTCGGGAATGCGGAACGCGCCGCCGATTTCGATCAGTTCGCCCCGGGAAATGATGCCTTCCTTACGCGCGCCCAGGCTGTTGAGCGTCAGCAACACCGCGGCGGCGTTGTTGTTGACCACCGTCACCGCCTCGGCGCCGGTCAGCTCGCGGATCAGGCCTTCGATCAGGTCATCACGGTCGCCGCGCTTGCCGCTGTGCAGGTCGAACTCCAGATTGAGCGGGTAGCGTGCCGCGAGTTGCACGGCGTCGATGGCTTCCTCCGGCAACAACGCTCGCCCCAGATTGGTGTGCAGCACCGTGCCGGTGAGATTGAACACCCGGCGCACGTTGCTGCGATGCTGAGTGGCCAAACGTTCACCCGCCCTGCCCGCTAACGCTTCGGGTGCGATTTCAATGGCGTCGAGTTGCCCTGAAAGCACCGGTTCACGCAAGTCATCGAGCAGTTGGCGCAAATTGGCCAGCAATGCGTCACGCCCATAACGCTCGGCCAGCGGTTGGCAGGCGGGATGGCGCAACAGACTGTCGATGGAAGGCAGCCGCAGAGCCTGGCTGGCGGGTCTGGAGGACATCAGGCGCTCCTGAATACGATTGACCGTAGCGCCTGAGTGTAGCCGCTGGGTTTAAAGGGAGCGCTCAGTCACCTCCGGGGGCCAGCAACAGATTAGGCGCCGGACGCTGGTAGCCTTCCTGCTCCAGGCGCATGTCCAGCAGCAGGCTGGTCAGGTCCGTCGAAAGCGCTTCGGCCTCGGCGTCGTTTTCCAGGTAAAGCAGTTTCAGGTAGCTGCGACAGCCGGGGCAGACCTCCGCGCGTAACGGTGCCTGATTGGCGGCGTGGCGGTCGTCATCGAGGCTGACGTATTCAAGGCCTTTGCTTTGTTCGCAATACACGCATTTGACCCGCACCACATGCCATTCGCAGGCACACAGCGAGCACACCAGATAACGCAAGCCGTTGTACTTGCCGCGATGGCGAATCACGCCGGCCATGGCCGGCGAACCGCAGGCCGGGCATTGACTGAGACTGTCGCCGGGCTTCAGCGCAAGGTCCGGCGTGCCCAACAACCAATGACTCCAGGCCACCTGCAACGCCGCGCCGAGAAACGGCACCACGGCGGCGGGCAGCAAGGCGAACTGGCCGCTGACCAGCGCAATCGCCCAGGCCTTGAGTTGCCCGATGTTGGCGCTGCGCAAAGTCGCCACGGCTTTTTCCACGGCAGGTTGCGGCGGTGGCTGGTAACGCTGCAATAGCGCTTCGAGGAACGGCAGCCAATCGTTTTCGCGCACCAGACTGTCAGCGGCGAACGGCGGCAAGCCGTGTTGCTGGCACACTCGCAGGCGTTCGGCATCGGGCATGGTGGCCACGGGCGGATCGTCCATCAGGCGCTGCTGCACGTGGCACAGGCCGGTTACCAGCCGCAGGTAATCGGCCAGTGGATGACCGTCGACCAGACGCTCCAGGCGCAACGCGCGCAAGGTGAACAGGTTGTTCGGTGGCAGGTAGAGAAACGGCGGTGAACTCGCTGCCGCTTCGATCTCGCCAGGCTCAAGAATCGTCGCCAAGGGGGTTATCCTTTTTTGCTGATCGGCCGGTCGGGGTGCTCGTCGCGGGTCACTTCGCGGTACCAGAGTTCATGGTGTTTTTTCGCCCAGGCGCGGCTGACCCAGCCATGCAACATGGCGTTGACCGAGCCTTTGATCCAGATCCCGGCGTAGATGTGCACGATGATGCTCAGTACCAGCACAAAACCCGCCAACGCATGCAGCAGCATCGCCCATCGAATCGTTGTAATGCCGAAGTACTCGCTGAAATACGCACGCCAGATCACCAGCCCGCTGAACAGCAGCACCAGCATGCAAATCAGCAAAGTCCAGAACAGCAGCTTCTGCCCAGGGTTGTACTTGCCGATGGGTGGCACGCCCTCCTCCTCGTTCTTGATCACCCGCCCGACTCGCCTCAGCCACAACCGATCGTTGCTGATAAAGAAGTTCGCCCGCCAGAAACGGATCACCAGCCCAAGGAACAGCACAAACATCACCACGCCCATGAACGGATGCAGGATGCGCGTCCACGGGCCGCCGCCAAACAGGTTGCTGAGCCAGAACAGCGCCGGATGGAACAACGCCAGCCCCGACAGTGCCGCCATCAGAAACAGAATCGCCACCAGCCAATGATTAGTGCGCTGGTTTGATGTGTAGCGAAGGATCGGTTTGTCGTTCATGGCCTGTCCTGCCCCTTCGGATCATAGGTGTGCACCGATGGATCGATTTCATGCACGGCGGGATCGGGGATGGTCGGGTGTTCGTCCTCCTCGACCAGTTGCGGCCCGATGCGTACGTAGTGGAAGAATCCGGCCAGCACCGCCAAGCCCATGGCCAGCAACCCCAAGGGTTTGCTCACGCCTTTCCACAGCTCCACCAGCGGACTGATGGTCGGATGGTCCGGCAGGCCGGCATACAACCGAGGCTCATCGGCATGGTGCAGCACATACATCACGTGAGTACCGCCGACGCCACTCGGGTCGTACAGACCCGCGTGTTCGAAGCCACGGCTCTTGAGGTCGACGATCCTTTCGGCCGCGTGTTCTTTCATGTCGTCTTTGGTGCCGAACACAATGGCGCCCGTCGGACAGGTTTTGACGCAGGCCGGCTCCAGCCCCACCGACACCCGGTCCGAGCACAACGTGCATTTGTAGGCTTTGTGATCCTTTTGTGAGATTCGCGGGATATTGAACGGGCATCCTGTGATGCAATACCCGCAGCCGATGCAATGGTCCTGGTCGAAATCGACGATGCCATTGGCATGCTTGATGATCGCCCCCGGGCTCGGGCACGCCGCCAGGCAACCGGGCTCGGCACAGTGCATGCAGCCATCCTTGCGAATCAGCCACTCCAGATTGCCGGCGTCGGTTTCGTGCTCGGTGAAGCGCATCAAGGTCCAGGTTTCTGCGGTCAGGTCCTGTGGGTTGTCGTAGGTGCCGAGGTTGTGGCCGACGTCGTCGCGCAGCTCGTTCCATTCCGAGCAGGCGACTTGGCAGGCCTTGCAGCCAATGCACTTGGTGGTGTCGATCAGCTTGGCCACTTCCTCTTGATTGCGTACCGAGGACGGGACGGTCGTGGTGGCCGAACGGGCGATGATGTCTTGGCTGGCCATTTAGACTTTCTCCACGTTGACCAGGAATGACTTGGATTCCGGGGTCTGAGTGTTGCCATCGCCGAGGAATGGCACCAGGGTGTTGGTCAGGTAACCGTGGCGCGTGAGGCCGGTAAAGCCCCAGTGCAGCGGGATACCGATCTGGTGCACCACCTGATTGTTGACCTGCAACGGTCGAATCCGCTTGGTCACCACCGCCACCGCTTCTATATGCCCACGCTTGGAACTGACACGGACCCGGTCGCCGGCCACGATGCCTTTCTCCTTGGCCAGCACTTCACCGATCTCGACGAACTGCTCAGGTTGGGCAATCGCGTTGAGCTTGCAATGCTTGCTCCAGAAGTGGAAATGCTCGGTCAGCCGGTAGCTGGTCGCGGCATACGGATAGTCCTTGGCCACGCCTAAGGAATCCCACACCGAATCGAAGATCCGTGCCGCCGGGTTGCTGGTGGCTTTCTTGTTTTCCGGGTGCAGAGGGTTGATGCCGATCGGCGTTTCGAACGGCTCGTAATGCTCAGGGAAAGGCCCTTCGTTCATCTTGTCGACGGCAAAGAACCGCGCCACGCCTTCGGGGTTCATGATGAACGGATTCATCCCGGCTTCCGGTGGCGAGTCGGCCTTGAAGTCCGGCACATCGGTGCCGCCCCAGACTTTGCCGTTCCACCATACCAGGCGTTTTTTCTCGTCCCACGGCTTGCCTTGCGGGTCGCACGAAGCGCGGTTGTAGAGAATCCGCCGGTTCGCCGGCCAGGCCCAAGCCCAGCCCTGATGTTGCTTCATGCCATATGGATCGCTGTTGTCGCGCCGGGCCATCTGGTTGCCCGCTTCAGTCCAGCTGCCGCAGAAAATCCAGCAACCGGAAGCCGTACTGCCGTCGTCCTTGAGCTGGCCGAAACCGGCCAGTTGCGCGTTGCCCTTGATCGCCGCGCCGGTAGCGTCGGTGAAGTCAGCGGTGGCATAGCCGTTGATTTCCTTGGCCAGTTCTTCCGGCGAAGGCTCCTCGACTATTTTGTAGGGCCAGGACAGTTTGAGGATCGGCTCGGCATAAGCGCCGCCGTTGGCCTGGTAACGCTGGCGCAGACGGATAAACAGCTCGCTCATGATCCGCACATCGGTGCGCGCTTCGCCTGGGCCGTCGGCGCCTTTCCAGTGCCATTGCAGCCAGCGGCTGCTGTTGACCAGTGAGCCGTCTTCTTCGGCGAAACAGGTGGTGGGCAGGCGAATCACTTCGGTCTGGATGCCAGCGGTTTCGACATCGTTGTACGGCCCGACATTGCGCCAGAACTCCGAGGTTTCGGTGGACAGCGGATCCATCACCACCAGCCACTTCAGCTTGGCCAGCGCCGCCATCACCCGGTTTTTGTCAGGCAACGCGGCGATGGGGTTGAAGCCCTGGCACATGTAGCCGTTGACCTTGCCCTGGCCCATCAGGTCAAACACTTTGAGGATGTCGTAGTTCGGGATGTCGAGTTTCGGCAGATAGTCATAAGCCCAGCGGTTTTCGAGCGTGGCATTCGCGCCGTACCAGGCTTTCATCAGGCTGACGTGGAACTTGCCGTAGTTTTGCCAATAGGACAGCTGCCCCGGCCGCAACGGTTTTTGCGTGCGTTTGACGATGTAGGCGTTGTAATCCTGCTCCGCATCCTGCGGCAAGGTCAGGTAGCCCGGCAGCGAATTGGACAGCAAACCGAGGTCGGTCAGCCCCTGAATGTTGGAGTGACCGCGCAAGGCATTGACGCCCCCACCCGGCATACCGACGTTGCCCAGCAGCAATTGCACCATGGCCGCGCTGCGAATGATCTGCGAACCGATCGAGTGCTGCGTCCAGCCCAGCGCGTAGAGAATCGTCATGGTCTTGCCCGGTTGCGAGCAGGTGGCGATCTCTTCCCAGATCTTCTGCATGGCATCCACCGGCATGCCGCAAATCTGGCTCGCCAGTTCGATGTTGTAGCGGCTGTAATGCGTTTTCATCAATTGATAGACGCAGTGCGGGTCTTGCAGGGTCGGGTCGACCTTGACGAAGCCGTCATCACCGAGTTCATAACCCCAGCCGGACTTGTCCGTGTAGCTGCGTTTGGCCGCGTCGTAGCCGCTGAAGATTCCGTCTTCGAAGCCATAACCGGCTTTGACGATGAACGACACGTCGGTGTAATTGCGCACGTACTCGTGCTGGATCTTGTCTTCGGTCAGCAGGTAGTTGATCAGCCCGCCCATGAAGGCGATGTCGGTGCCGGTGCGAATCGGCGCGTAATAGTCGGCCACCGAGGCGGTCCGGGTAAAACGCGGATCGACCACGATCAAGCGTGCCTTGTTGTGCGCCTTGGCTTCGGTCACCCATTTGAAGCCGCACGGGTGCGCTTCTGCTGCGTTGCCGCCCATTACCAGGATCAGATTCGCGTTACCGATATCGGTCCAGGTATTGGTCATGGCACCACGGCCGTACGTCGGGGCAAGACTTGCCACCGTCGGGCCGTGTCAGACACGCGCCTGGTTATCGAACCCCAGCATGCCGAGACTGCGAACCACCTTGTGGGTGATGTAACCGGCCTCGTTGGAGGCCGCCGAGGCCGCGAGGAAACCGGTGGTCAGCCAGCGGTTCACCGTTTGGCCCTGGGCATTCTTCTCGATGAAGTTGGCGTCGCGGTCGGCCTTCATCAGGTCGGCGACGCGATCGAGCGCTTCATCCCAGGAGATACGCGTCCACTCGGTGGTGCCGGGTTTGCGCACCTGTGGATACTGCAGACGGCCGGGGCTATGAATGAAGTCCAGCAGGCCCGCGCCTTTGGGGCACAGGGTGCCGCGGTTGACCGGGTGGTCGGAATCGCCTTCGATGTGGATGATGTTTTGCGCGACGTTCTTGGCGGCATCGCCCTGGCTGTACATGATCACGCCACAGCCGACCGAGCAGTACGGGCAGGTGTTGCGGGTTTCATGGGTGTGGGCAAGCTTGAAGTGGCGCACCTGCTCGGCGAAGGCAGTCGCGGGGGCCATGCCCAGCGCGCCGAGGCTCGAGCCCGCAAGGCCGATACCAGCGACCTTGAAGAACTGACGACGGTTGAGGTCCATCGTGCACTCCTGTCAGGTGGAGACCCGGTAGTTTTGCCGGGTTTTTCTGGACAATCACGGTTGCGGCAGTCTGGCTGCCGACACTTAAAACTGTAGACAATGTTAGAACTGACTGTGTGAAAACCGACCATCGGGCAATACCTTGTGGGAGCAAGCTCGCTCCCACAGGTCCTTGGCGTTTATCATTGCCCCACGTTCAACCACGCTTTTTATGAGACTGAGCATGACTTTCGATTTTGATCAGGTGTTCGACCGCCACAACACCGGCAGTACCAAATGGAGCCGTTACCCGGCCGACGTGTTGCCGATGTGGGTGGCCGACATGGACTTCTCCGCACCGCCGGTGATCATCCAGGCCCTGCAAAAACGTCTGGAACACCCGATGCTCGGCTACAGCGTGGCCCAGGATGACTTGCGCGATGCCATCGTCGCCGATCTGTGGAACAAGTACGCCTGGCGCGTATTGCCTGAGGAACTGATTTTCCTGCCGGGCGTGGAGTCGGGGTTCAACATGGCGCTGAATGCGCTGGTCCAGCCGCAGCAGAACGTCGTGGTTCAGGTCCCGAACTACCCGCCGCTGCGTCATGCGCCGGGTCACTGGGGTTTGAACAAGGTTGAACTCGAATTCGACGCGTTGACGGACGGCAGTTACGCCACGCCACTCGATGCCCTGAATCAGGCGCTGACCGGTGGCGGTGCGCTGCTGCTGAGCAACCCGCACAACCCGGTGGGCAAAGTCTTCCCACGAGAAGAACTGCAAGCGGTCGCCAACATCTGCCTGGAGCACGATGCCTGGATCATCTCTGACGAGATTCATGCCGAGCTGTGTTTCGATGGGCGCGTGCACATTCCGACGGCTTCCCTGAGCCCGGAAATCGCCAAGCGCACCATCACGCTGATGTCGGCGAGCAAGGCCTACAACATCGCCGGGCTGAAAACATCGTTCATGATTATTCAGGACTCGGCTTTGCGTGCAAAGGTCAACCACGCCCGCTGCGGCATGGTCGACAGCGTCAACCCATTGGGCATGGAAGCGACGCGCGTCGCCTACAGCGAAGGCGGCCCTTGGCTGGCCGGGTTGAAGGCGTATCTGCAAAGCAATCGGGATTATCTGGTGGAAGCGGTCAACACGCGCCTGCCGGGTGTGACCATGAATATCCCGCAAGGCACGTATCTGGCGTGGCTCGATTGCTCGGCGCTGGGACTGGATAACCCTCAGCAGTTTTTCCTTGAGCAAGCCAAGGTCGGGTTGAGCGCGGGTCTGGACTTCGGCGATGACAGCAAACAGTTCGTGCGTCTGAATTTCGGCTGCCCACGGGCATTGCTGGAAGAAGGCATCGCGCGGATGGAGCGCAGTTTGCTCAATCGCAACGCCTGACACACCCATCTGTGATGATCGTTCCCATTCTCCGCGTGGGAACGATCACGCCCCCCTGAAATCCAACCGAACGGATGTGGAGCTGTTTGATCGCTATCAGGCGATGCGCAGGAAGGCCGACTTGAAGTTCGAGGAAGCGATCGAGCACTTGCGGCTGCTCAACGAAGCTTTGCCGCCTGTCTCGATTTCCACGCAAAATACTCATCGTTCGCTCCAGCAACCCGAACCCATATCCTGAACTTGAAAAGCCCGGCGCAATCGCCGGGCTTTTTATTGCCTGGAACATCAATGCTCCACTGCGAACTGCATGAGTCAATTTCCAGACTCATGCAGGCTGCATGAGCTCAGTTCGCCATCAATCACTTCAACTTATTGTTTTATAAACAAGTTATCGCTCCAGCAAAGCGGCACGACAAATGCTCCAGGACAATGAGCGACTTTCGGCCTTTAGACCGTTCGCGCTCACCCCCTGACTCGTTGGAGAGACTCAACCATGAACGCCATAGACTTGTTGAAAGCCGACCATGAACGCGTAAAAGGCATCCTGACCCAATTAAGCGAATCCACCGAACGTGGTGTTAAAAAGCGCGGCGAGTTGCTGGCCAAACTGGAAATGGAGATCGCCATCCATACCCGTCTCGAAGAAGAAGTCTTGTACCCGGCGTACAAGAAAGCCGGGGGCAAGGAGCAGGACGTCATGTATTACGAAGCCAAGGAAGAACATCGCACCGTTGATTCGCTGGTGCTGCCAGACCTGAAAGTCACCGACCCGTCCACCCCGGAATTCGCCGGTCGCGTGAAAGTGGTCAAGGAACTGCTGGAACACCACATCGAAGAAGAGGAAACCGAGATGTTCCCTCAGGCCAAGAAGCTGTTGGGCAAAGCCACACTGGAAGAGCTGGGGGTGCAAATGGAAAGTTTGAAAGCCCAGTACAAGAAAGAAATGAGCGCAGCCAATCTGGCGGCTTGATGCAGGTGATGGGACAACAAAAGGTCCGGCATATGCTGCAATGCTGTTCATTTAAGGTTGGGTACATATCCGTTTCTGCGGTGATGGCGGCTGGCGGTTTCGCTTTTACAGCGAGTCACTTGGAACAGCCCCAAGTAACCAAGGGCTCTTGCCCCGCCATTCGGTGCCTCGCCTAGGCTCGGCATGCCCTCACTCCGGCATTGCTCCGGGGGCCCGCCGCCATCGGCCATCCATGGCCGGGGGCGGCTACCGCGGCATCCTTGCCGCGGTGCCCCCTGCGCAACGCCTGCGTTCGGCCTCTGGGAAAGGGGCAGGCAGATCAAGATCAAAAGCCAGAGCCACAGCCACAGCCACAGCAGGATCAAAAGATCGCAGCCTCGTTTCACTCGACAGCTCCTACCGAGGGAAGGGGTATACGCACGCTCCTCACCACTCAACAGGCCGAGCGTTAGCTCGCCTGCAGCTTTTGATCTTGATGCACCGCCCCATCGAGAGGCCGAGTGGAGGTTCTGCGCAGTGGGCAACCCGGCATGGATGCCGGGTTAGCCGCCCCCGGCCATGGATGGCCGATGGCGGCGGGCCCACGGAGCAGGACCGGAGCGAGGGCATGCCGAGCCTAGGCGAGGCACCGAACGAAAGGGGCAAGAACCCTTTGGTTACTTTGGGGTTCTTTTCCAAAGTGACTCGCTGTAAAAGCGAAACCGATAGCCGCCATGACCGCAGAAACGGATATGTACACAATCACAAAAGCGGCCAAACACTGAGCACGCGTTGTCATTTCATGGTCGTGGCGATGATTTCCACCAGGTTAATTTGGGTAAAGGGTTTGGACAGGCGCGGAAGTCTGGTGGCGAAACCTTCCAGGCGCTCGGCGTAACCGGTGGCAAGAATGATCGGCAGGCTCGGCTTAATGATCCGGATGGCCTGCGCCAGTTGCGCGCCATTCATCTGTGGCATGGCCATGTCGGTGATGACCAGATCAATCGCCTGTTCGCTGTCGAACATTGCCAGCGCCTGTACACCGGACACTGCACTGATCACTCGATGCCCCAGGTCCTCGAGCAACAGGCAGGTACTGGTCAATACCAGGCTGTCGTCGTCCACCACCAACACACACAGTCGGGGCACGGGCGGTGCGGCGCGCTCCTCGGCAACAGGTTTGGCGACTGAACCAGCGGCGGCGACGGGTATCCACAGTTCGGCGGTTGTGCCTTTGTCCTTCAGGCTCTTGAGAACGAATCGACCGCCCAATTGCTCGATAAAACCATGAACCATCGACAGCCCCAGGCCAGTACCTTTGCCAACGCCCTTTGTGGTGAAAAAAGGGTCCGTTGCCGATGCCAGCGTCGCGTCATCCATGCCCTCACCGGTGTCGGTAACACTCAGGCAGACATAACGACCGGGCGCCAGGGAAAGCTGCGCCTTGTCCAGAACAGCATCTGTCTGGGCACTGATCACGATTTTTCCGCCATGGGGCATTGCATCGCGAGCGTTGGTCACCAGGTTCAGGACCGCCAGTTCGAGCTGATTGACGTCGGCCATGACGGGTTCAATATCTGGCGAAAAGCGCGTTTCGAGCACCACGGAAGGCCCGAGGGAGCTGCGCAACAGTCCGGTAATCCCATGCACCAGCTTCGGAATCTCGACAGGTTCGGACTTGAGCTCCTGGCGTCTGGCAAACGCCAGCATGCGCTGAGTCAGGGTTACGCCACGCAAGGCACCTTGAGTGGCGTTGTCCACCAATCGGGTAATTCTCGAATCGTCCCCGACGCGTTTGCGGATGATCTCCAGATTGCCAAGGATGACGGTCAGCAAGTTGTTGAAGTCGTGGGCGATGCCACCACTGAGTTGACCGATGACCTGCAGCTTCTGCGCCTGAAACAGCGCTTCGCGGGTTTGCTCAAGGTCTTGCTGGGCTTGTGTGACTTCGGTGATATCGCGGGTGATCTTGGCGAAGCCGAGTAACGTTCCGGTGTCGCCCCAAATCGGGTCGACCACGACATGTGCCAGGAACCGCGTACCGTCCTTGCGCACGCGCCAGCCTTTGTTTTCGAATCGCCCCTCACGTACTGCAATGTCCAGGGTCCGTTGTGGTTCGCCGGCCTTGCGGTCTTCCGGGGTGTAAAACATCGAAAAATGCTGGCCGATGACTTCTTCGGGCAAGTAGCCCTTGATGCGCTGAGCCCCAAGGTTCCAGTTGGTCATGCGGCCATCCGGGGTGAGCATGTAGATGGCGTAATCAGTGACGCTTTGAACCAGCAGGCGGAACTGCTGCTCGCTTTGCTTGAGGACTTCTTCGGCCATTTTGCGGTCGGTCAGGTCGCGGGTAATCTTGGCAAACCCTAGCAACTTACCCGATGGGTCGAGAATCGGATCAATGACGACGTGGCACCAGAAATGCGTGCCGTCCTTGCGAACCCGCCAGCCTTCCCCTTCGAAACGCCCCTCCCTGATCGCCGTGTCCAGCGCTCGCCGGGGCAAACCGGCACGGCGATCCTCTTCGGTATAGAACCGCGAAAAGTGCTGACCGAGGATTTCGGACTCCTCGTACCCCTTGAAACGCCTGGCGCCGGCGTTCCAGCTGGTGATGATGCCTTCGGGATCAATCATGTAGATCGCGTAGTCAATCACAGCATCGATCAACAGGCGAAAACGACTGTCGTCGATGGCGCTGGCTTTGGTCCGATCCTCGCTCATTGATCCCTCACGTCACTCTCGTTTTTCTGGAGTATGCGACAAACCGAAAATTTGGAAAGTTCGAAAACAACGCTGGGTGGCGGCTCTGGAAGGTATGCCTCAGATTACCGGGTGGTCATACGTTCGCTGAGTTGCAAAAGAGGCTGGCGCAATCGACCACCAACGCGGCAGTAACTGCTTGACCTTGCTATCGCCAAACCGGTCATCGATCAACATCACCACCCCTTGGTCCTGCTGGGTGCGGATCACCCTCCCCGCCGCCTGCACCACTTTCTGCACACCGGGAAACAGGTAAGTGTAGTCATAACCTGCGCCGAAAATTGCTGCCATGCGCTGTTTCAACTGCTCGTTGACCGGGTTGAGTTGCGCCAGTCCGAGGGTGGCGATAAACGCTCCGATCAGTCGCGCGCCCGGCAAGTCGATGCCTTCGCCAAACGCCCCGCCCAGCACTGCGAAACCGACGCCCTGGCTCTCGGCGGTGAACTGATCGAGAAAGTCCTGTCGCTGCCCTTCCCCCATGCCGCGGGACTGCGACCACAGATTGATGTGTGGATGTTTCTCGGCCAGCAACTGCGCCACTTGTTGCAAATAATCGAAGCTGCTGAAAAACGCCAGATAGTTGCCGGGACGTTGGCTGAACTGCCGGGCGATCAGCTCGACGATCGGTGCAAGGGATGACTGGCGATGGACGAACCGCGTAGAGATCTGGCTGACGATGTGCACTTGCAGCTGATCGGCGTGAAATGGCGATTCAACGTCTATCCACACTGTGTTCGCCGGCGTGCCCAGCAGGTCGGCATAGTAGTGGCGAGGGCTCAGGGTCGCGGAAAACAGCACGGTGCTGCGTGCAGCCGTCAAGCGTGGGCGGATGAAGCCGGCGGGCACCACGTTGCGCAGGCACAGCTGCGACAGGTTGCGTTGGCGGTCGAGGTCGCGCTTGCTGATGTCGAACAGGAACTGTTCATCGAAGAGCTCGGCCACCCGGCAAAACTGCAGCATGTCGAAATAGAAGTTCTGTAACGCTCCGTCCAGGCCCTGGGGATGATCATTCAGGTAATCGCCGATGCTCGCGCTGCACGACGACAACGCCTGGAGCAGTTTTTCCGGCGCCTTGTCATAGGCCTGATAGGCGCCGAGTTGCAGGTTATGCAGGGCATTCCACTCACGGTTGACCCGTTGCAAAGGTTTTTTCAACGCCTCGGGCGCGGTTTTTCGCACACCGTTGAGGGTCGATTGGTCGAGGCTGGCGCTGTACATCTGCCGGCCGCGCTCCACCAGGTTGTGTGCTTCGTCCACTAGCACCGCGATGTTCCAGTTATTGGCCTGGGCCAGCCCGAACAGCAGCGCGCTGAAATCGAAATAGTAGTTGTAATCGGCGACCACCACGTCTGCCCAGCGGGCCATTTCCTGGCTCAGGTAGTAGGGACAGACGTCGTGTTGCAGGGCGACCTCGCGCAAAGCGTTCTGGTTCAGTAGGGATAACTTGCTGGCCGCCTGGCGAGCGGCGGGCAAGCGATCATAAAACCCCCGGGCCAGCGGGCAGGATTCGCCGTGACAGGCTTTGTCCGGATGCTCGCAGGCCTTGTCCCGGGCGATCATTTCGAGGACCCGCAAGGGTGGCGCGTCGGCGCTGTCGAGGATCACTTGCGCGGCGTCCAGCGCCAGTTTGCGCCCCGGGGTTTTCGCCGTGAGGAAGAACACCTTGTCCAGTTGCTGCGGCGCCAGGGCCTTGAGCATCGGGAACAGCGTGCCGACCGTCTTGCCGATCCCCGTGGGCGCCTGGGCCATCAAGCAACGACCGGTGCTGACGGCCTTGAACACCGATTCCGCCAGATGACGCTGCCCCGGTCGAAAGTCGGCGTGGGGAAACGCCAGTTGTTGCGCCGCCCGATTACGCCCTTCGCGATGAGCCATTTCCTGTTCGGCCCAGTGCAGGAACAAGGCGCAATGTGCTTCGAAGAACAGCCGCAGTTGCGCGGCGCTGAACGCCTCGACCAGGCAGGTTTCCTTTTCGCTGACGATGTCGAAGTACACCAGGGCCAGATTGATCTGCGCCAGCTCCAGTTTCTGACACATCAACCAACCGTAAATTTTCGCCTGCGCCCAGTGCAGCTGACGGTGGTTGGCCGGTTGCTTGCTCAAGTCGCCGCGATAGGTTTTGACTTCTTCCAGGCAGTTTTGCGCGGGATCGTAGCCGTCGGCCCGGCCCTTTATCTTCAACGTCTGATACAAGCCTTCAAGCGCGACTTCACTCTGGTAGCCCTCGCTGCGCCGGGACGCCACCGTACGGTGCCCGACAATCCCTTCCAGCGCCGTCGGCGAAGGCGTAAAACGCAGGTCGAGGTCACCGACCTTGGCGGTGAATTCACACAGCGCCCGCACCGCGATGCTGTAACTCAAGCGCCCTGCTCCGCCCATTGCACGTAGCAGACGGCAATCGGCATCTGGTGCTCATGGCAGAACTCGAGCCAGCGCAATTGATTGTCTTGCAGGCGATCACCGGGCCCTTTGACTTCGATCATCCGGTAGGTTTTGTCCTGCGGCCAAAACTGGATCAGGTCCGGCATGCCGGCGCGATTGGCCTTGATGTCCAACAGCAGTCGATTGAACCAGTGCTTGAGGTGTTCGGCCGGCAGGCAATCGAGTGCCTGATCGAGCAATTCTTCGCTCAGCACACCCCAGAACACGAAAGGCGACTGCACGCCCCACTTGCTGGCATAGCGTTCGCGAATCGTCTGGCGGTAACGCTCGTCATCGAGTTCCGCCAGGCAGTCCTGGAACAGCTCCGCGCGGCGTGCGTGAAAGTCCTCATTGAGCAGATCCACCGGCCCACGCTGGAACGGGTGGAAAAACGCCCCCGGCAACGGCGCGAAAATCGCCGGCCAGCACAGCAGTCCGAACAGCGAATTGATCAGGCTGTTTTCGACGAAATGCACCGGTGCCGATTCTTCCGCCAAATGCGCCTGAACGTAAGACTCCACCGACAACGCCGGATCGGTTCTGGGCAGTTGCAGGTCCAGGCGCAGCATCTCCCGTGGGGACGAGCGCTTTATCACCGGACCGCCCAACTTGCGTCGCAGCCTGGGCAGCACACGCAACAACTGTTGCTGTTCGGCGGCACTTTCCGGCGATTGCTCCACCGCGGCGGCCAGGTCCATGGCCAGCTGATATTCACCGCAGCGCTCCAATACGCGAATCAACCGCAGGCGCGCGCCGGGATAGGCACACTCGCGGTAGATCGTCAGCGCGGTAGAGAAATCCGCCACGCGCTCGCAGTGCTGACCGATCTGGAACAACAGTTTGCCGCGACGTCGTTGCAGCCAGGGATTGCTCAGCGCCAGCCCTTTGATCTGCTCGACAATGCCTTCCACGGCTTCGCCGGCCTCGAAATGCTGCTGACACTCATGAAGGAAGAGGCAGGCGTCCACGTCGTCGCGGCTGCGCAGGCCTCGGGAATCGGCGCAAAACTCGACTTTTTCATAGGTAAAGATGCCCAGGTCAGCCAGTACGAACTCGGACCAGTCCTGGTAAAGATTGCCAAAAAACATCAAGCGCAGCCGGTCGCACAGGCCCATGATGGTCAGGCTGAATAATCGGTCATCCAGCGACGGGCACCACTGGCCGAAGCTGTGAGCCTGGGGAAACTGTTCGCTCAGTGCGGGCAGCCAATCGGTCTTTTTTCCCTTGGGTTGATCGATGGTGGTGCCAAAACACTGGAGAATTTCCGCCTTGAGCAGCACCTCGAACAGCGCTTCGATCGCCAGCGGCGATTGCTCATCGATCCAGCCCAGCGCCAGCAGTGGGCCGGCAGCAATGGCGATGTCGCCGATTTCGACGTAATGCAGCTTGCTCGCCCGGAAGTGATTCCCCTTGCGCATCACCATCCTGACCAGCAGCGCCCTGGGTTCACGGGGCAACCGCTTGAACTCGCGGATGAAGTGTTGCTCTTCGACACTCAGCACATCGGCATAGCGAAGCTCAAGCCAATCAAGCACTTGCATGAAGTTGTTCAAGTAGTAGAACGGATCGTCGAGAGGGTTTGCAGTCACAGGAAAAAAGGCCATGGCGAGCGAGTACTGGTTATGCGTACAGATACCAGCTACGCCCTGCCCCGTGCAAACGGAAAAGGATAAGCGGCGGCGTTAATCGGTAATTTTTCGGGCGTTTCTGAACTTTCTGTCGATCCATCGCACCTAACCGCGTTAGAGGCGCAGTGACGATTGATTTCGTTCGTGGCAGTCGCGCTGTTTTTTTGAAGGTTGAGAGGTGGTTATGAATATCAAGACTCTGGGCTTCCCCCTGGCGGTAGCGGCCTTTCTGGCCCTGGCCGGTTGCTCGACGCCAACGGTTGTAACGCTGCAGAACGGCACCCAGTATTTGACCAAGGACATGCCGAAAACCAAGACCAAGGACGGCTTCTTTGAATTCGAAGATATTTCCGGGGCGAAAGTGAAGGTCAAGGCTGATGAAGTGACCACGATTCGACGGGAAGACTAAATACCGCGTCATCGTTCATCGCAAGCAGGCTCGCTCCCACATTAGACCGAGTTCCAATGTGGGAGCGAGCCTGCTCGCGAAGAGTCCCTCACAGACGGCGCATCACCCTCAGGCGATAACAACCCCTCCACTGGACAAGCTATCCAGCCCAACCCCAACCAACGTCACCGAATCCCCGCCAAACGTCAGCACCGTATCGTGCCCCACCGCCGAGGCATGCGCCCGATAGTCGTCGTTCGGCATCACCCCCTGAACCCCGAGAAACACCAGTTTGTCGCTGGCCTGGTAACCAACCACCCGGTCCTGACCAAACGCGCCGCTAAACAGGAACGTATCGATCCCGCCCCCCGACTCCAGTAAGTCATTGCCTGCCCCGCCGACAAACACATCGTTGCCCTTGCCGCCGAGCAAATGGTCGTTGCCATCCAGCCCCAACAACCAATCGCCACCGGCGTGAGCCGTGAGCGTATCGGCCCCGGCGCCGCCCTTCACTGTTGACGCGTACTGAGTCAGGTTGTTGCCCGCCTTAAGGCCTTCGGCCGTGACGCTGTGGGTCACGTCATCCTTGAACACCCCCCACAGAAACCCCGGCTCCTTGGTCACAATGCTGCCGATGTCGCGGGTCATGCTGATGCCGCCATTGGCGTCGCGGATGTACAGGTTGCCGGCGCCGTCATTGGCGAAGTCGAAGTTTTTCACCGACTGCTGCACGTCCAGCACGTTGTTGCCCTTGCCGCCCAACAGGATGTTGTAACCACCGCCGTCGCGGAAGGTGTCGTTGCCATCGCGGCCTTCCAGGTAGTCATTGCCCTTGCCACCCTGAATCAGGTCATCGCCGTCACTGCCGATGATGAAGGTGCTGCCCTTGTGGGTTTCAGCGTTGCGATTCAGATCCTGAACCCAAGTGCTGGCGCGCGCCGGGTCCGACAGATTGGCAACGATGATCGTCGAGTCTTTGCTGGTGAGGTCGTAGAACTTCGATTCGATCACCCGGTTCATGCCGTCGCCATAGGCGGTGGGCAAGTGCGAGATCCAGGTCGGGATGTTGAGGATGGAAAACGGCAGCACATTCCACGCTGTCGAAGCGTAGTGGTCATTGAAGCTGACGATGTTATCGGTCGCCGAGACCTTGGCGGCATCGTGCACGCCCACCGATGACAGGTTGAACGATGAACCGTCGAGGGCGCGGTACACCGGGTCGTTTTCGTAACCGACGTTCAGCACTTTGTCGGTGCTGCTTTGGGTCGGCGAGGCGTAGGCGATGTAGTTGGAATCCTGGTAGAACCCGGACCACTTGTCCGTGCTCAAGTCCGCCAGGCTGTTGACCGCCAGCCCGCCGAGGCTGTGACCGCTGACCAGCACGTCCTTGCCCGACAGGCCATTGGCCCGGGCAAAGGCCGCTACGTCGCTGAGCAGGTCGCCGAACGCTTCGCCGACGTAGTTCTTGGCGTAATCCTTGGGCCCCAACGCCGCCAGCAGATCATTGATCACATCGCCGATGGAGTCGCTGATCTGGCTTTCTCGTGGGCCGCTGGTGCCGCGAAAGGCGATACCGATTTCGCTGAGATGACCCTGCGCATCGTACTTGCCGAGAATTTCCACTTGAGCGCTGGTGTACCCGGTTTTCTCGCCGAAGAACGTTCCGCGTGCGTCGACCTTGCCGTCATAGCCCAGTTGCGTGGCGGTGATGGGCGTCCAGCCGGCTTTCTGCACCGCGTCCAGCGCGGCTTTTTCCGAATCGGGGTTCCATGGGATTCCGGGAATGACGCCCTGGGAGTCGGTGCCGCCGATCAGCGCGGTCACCAGTGTCGCCGGCAAGCCAAGGCCGAAGCCGTTGTGCTGATAGCCGGTGGCAAAGCCGTTATCCAGGTTGTGGTAGGAATACAGCGTGATCGCCATCGCGTCGGTAAATAACGCTTTGGAATCGGCTGTACCGAAGTTTTTGTAGTCGTACACACCCATTGGTATTGCCTCTCTCTTTGTTGGAATTGTTAGAGATAGCTCACAACCAGGACGCCCGATCACGAGGCGCCCCGGAGCATTTAGTGCATGCAGCCTCAGGCAAACGTAATGCCTGAAGCCGACAGGTTATCCAGTCCCACCCCCACCAGGGTCACGGCAAAGTCGCCAATCTTCAGCACCGTGTCATGGCCTGACTGCGAAGCGTGTTGCGTGTAGTCATAGCCCTGCCCCGCGCCCTGAACGCCCATGAACAGCAGTTTGTCGCTGCCCTGGTAGCCATTGACCACGTCGAAACCGAAGGCGCCGCTGAACAGGAACGTGTTGTTGCCACCCGAGGCTTGCATCACGTCATTGCCCACGCCACCGACGAAGGTCACGTGGCTTTTGTCGCTGCGCAGCAGGTCGTCACCGGCATTGCCGAACAACCAGTCGCCGTCGACGCTGGCTGCCAGTGTGTTGCCGTAGGCATCACCGTTAAGCGAGTGGTTGTAGTGGGTCAGTTCGCTGCCGTTGAGCAAACCGTTGGCGGTCACGCTGTAAGTCACCTCCTTGCTCCCCCACCATGAGCCCGACTCCTGACTGACCAGCGCGCCGATGTCGCGGGTCATGCTGATGCCGCCATAGGCATCACGCACGTACAGCGTGCCGTCGCCATCATTGGCAAAGCTGAAGTTCTGCAACGGCTTCTGCAATTCGAAGGTGTTGCTGCCCTTGCCGCCCAGCAGGAGGTTGTAGCCACCATCATCGCGGAACCGGTCATTGCCATCGCGGCCTTCGATGAAGTCATTACCGGCACCGCCCTTGAGCAGGTCGTTGCTGTCGGTGCCGATGATGAATGTGCTGCCGGAGTGAGGTTCGCCGCTGCGACCGAGGTCCTCGACCCAGGTCTTGCCCCGGGACGCTTCCGCCAGGTTGGACACGATCAGCGTCGAGTCCTTGTCGGTGAGGTTGTAGAAACGCGAGTCGATCACCCGGTTCAACCCGTCGGCGTAACCCAGCGAGCCGTGGGCCGACCAGTTCAGCGGGTTGAGGATGCTGAACGGCACCAGGTTCTGCGAGGTGGACGCGTACTGGTCATTGAAGTTGACGATGTTGTTGGTCGCCGAATCCTGATGTCCGTCGTGCTTGCCCAGCGAGCCGCTGCTGAACGTGGTGCCGTCGAGTACCCGAAACACCGGATCGTTCTCGTAACCGATGTTCAGCACGTTGTTGCCGGTTGCGCTCTGGGTCGGCGAGGCGAAGGCAACGTAGTTGGCCTCCTTGAAGAAACCGCCCCAGTTGTTGCCACTCAGTTCGGCGAGGCTGTTGACGCCCAGCCCGCCCAGGCTATGCCCGCTGACCAGCACGTCCCTGGCGCTCAGGCCATGGGCAATCGAAAACGCAGCGACGTCCTTGAGCAAACTGTCGAAGGCGTTTTTCGCGTAGTTCGTCGCGTAATCCACCGGGCCGACAGCCGCCAGCAGGTTGTTTTTCATGTCGCCGAAGGTGTCGCTGTAACCCAGGCCGCCGGTGCCTCGGAAGGCAATGCCGATACCGATCAGCTTGCCCGCCGCGTCGTATTTGCCGAGTACTTCGGCTTCGGCGCTGGTGAAGCCGTCCTTCTCGCCATAGAAGGTGCCTTGTGCGCCGACCTTGCCTTGATAACCCAGCTGTGTAGCGCCAATCGGCGCCCAACCGGTCGCAGGCAGTGGCTGCCCCGTCGGGGTGTACGCGTACAACGTCAGGGCGATGGCGTCGCTGTACAACGCCTTGCCGTCAGCATTTTTGTAATCAAACAGTCCCATAAGCTTGCTTCCTTTGCGTCAAATCAGAACTGCCAGTCGAGCGTCAGACCCACACCGTGGTCTTTCTCGCGGGAGCCGAGCAGTCCGTTGTAATCCAGGCTCAAACGAACGTCCTGCGCCACCGCCAAACCGGCCCGCGCACCAATGACGGCAGCGTTACGGTCCAGGGAAACGCTCTGCACGCTGAACGCGGTGTTGCCGTTGGCGAAGGCCAGGTGGTCTTCGGAACGGGTGTTGCTCAGGTTGTGCTGCCAGCCCAGCGTGCCGGACAGTTCCAGCTGCTGCTTGTCCGACAGGGCAATCGCTTTGCTCGCCCGCAGGCCGAGGGTCGAGAGCACGGCGTCGCGGTTGTCTTCGCCGCCCTTGAGCGCTGCGGCATCACCTTTCTCGGTGAAGCTGTCGCTGTTCAGGTGCACGTAAGCCAGGTTGGCGAACGGTTCCAGCGCCAGCGGTTGCAGGTCCAGGCGATACGCCGCTTCGGTAAACAGTTGTGCGGTTGTCGCATCGCGTTTGGATTTCTGTTTGCCGCTGACGTCGCCGAGTTGCAGGTCACGCTTCACGTCAATGCGGTGCCAGCTGTAGGCGCCGCCGACGCTCAGACGCAGTGCATCGATTTCATGGCCCAGATAGGCGCCCAGGTGGTAGCTATCGACGGAGGCTGACGAATGCGTGCCATCACCCATGCTCAACGAACTGTCGCTGTAACCGGTCACGAAACCCAGCCGCGTATCTTCAGTGATCAGCCCGTCGACACCGGCCAGCAAGCCGCCGATGGAGCTGTTGGAACTGGCGTTGTCATGCCCGCCATCGCTCTTGCCCCAGGCGCCGAGGACTTTGACCCAAGCGTTGCTGCGGTCATCGGTCGGTGCCGCAGCATTGAACAGATCACGTTCACGCAGGCGTTCGCCGACGGCATCGCGCAGGTAACGGCTGTCGTTGATCAGCAGTGTGCCGATCGCCGGGTGAATCTCACCGGACAGTTGCTGGAAGGCTTGTTGCGCGACGGCGGCGGTCGGCGAAAGCAGCAAAGTTTCATAGAGCGGATTGCCGGCGCCCAGTTGCTCGGCGGCCGCAGCGACGGCGCGTTGGTTCGGTGTTTGGCCGACGCTGGCGAAGGACGCTGCGTTGCGCTCTACCGCCAGTTGGATGCCATTGGCCGAATAGCCGAGTGTGCCTCCGATGAACAGATAATCCGGGAGCACGGCGCCGAAACGCCCTTCGATCCCGCCGGCCGCTTGCAGAATGTTGTATTGATTGCCGAGCAGGGATTTCACTTCGCTGGTGGTCAGCAAGGTCGGGCTATTTTCCAGGGACAGGCTGACGGTAGCGCCGTCGATCACGGCTTTACCGCCCGCCACGATCTGATCGCTGCTGGTCGGCGATAACTCCACGGCGTAGGTCGAACCAGGCTCGAAGGTGACGTCGCCCGCCACTTGCAAGGTGCCGATGGAATTGCCAGGCGCCACGGTGCCACCGCTTTTCGCGGTCAACGCGCCGATGCGGCCATTACCGCCGAGGATCCCGCTGTCGTTGACGGTGACCGCCGAGAGCAGCGAGCCGTTGATGGCCAATCGGCCCTGATTGACCAGCGTCGGGCCGCCGTAGGTGTTGGCGCCGGTCAGCACCAGCGTGCCGATGCCCTGCTTGGTCAGGCCACCATGGCCGGAAATGTCGTTGCGCCACGTGTCGAGGCCGCAGTGCACGTCATTGCACACGCGTTGAGTCGGTTTGCCCGCGTCGATGATCGCGCCGATCCCTGGCAAGTCCGCCACAAACTGACTGGAACCATAGGCACCCTGAATGCGGAACTCCTCGGGAATGTCTTGCTCGGTGACAAACATCGCCGGGCCATCGATGCCTTTGCGCAGGTTGATCATGCCCCAGCCATACAGCGAATCGACACCTGGCGCACCGAGGTCGGTGGCCGTGGTGCGCAACACGCTGGCGACCTGGGCGCCGGTCATGTACGGGAAGCGTTCCATCAGCACAGCCATGGAACCGGCGACATGCGGCGCCGCCATCGACGTGCCGTTGTAGTTGGTGTAGCCGGTGGTCAGGTTGTCGGCGTTGGTACCGCTGATGATCGAGCTGTAGATCTTGCTGCCCGGTGCGGACACGCAAAAGCTGGCGGTGTAGCCGCAGCGCGAAGAGAAGGTGCTGATGTTGTAGAAGTCCGGGCTGTTGAGGTCCGGGTTTTTCTGCAACGCCGCCACGGTCACCCAGTTCGGCGCGATGTCCGGGACGAAATAGCCCAGGCCGGCGATGGCGTCCGGGTTGTTGAGGTTGTAGTCGTTACCGGCCGCGAAGATCGTCACGATACCGCTGCGGGCCGCCGCGATGGCACCATCGTAGGCTCCGCCCGGTTTGGTCCCGAGCAACGGACGGATCTCGTTGAACTGCAATTGCGCGTCTTGCACGGTGAAATGCGGGTAGGCGGGGTTGCGTCCGCCGAGGTCGAAACGATCGGTGATGCCGATGCCCCAACTGTTGTTGATGATCCGCGCGCCGCTGGCGATCAAGGCATCCCAACCAGCCTTGTAGACCGCGCCGTCGTTGCCGCGAATGATGCCGTCCTCCGGGCCCGGATCACCGTTGTCCGCACTGATGATCTGTGCGCCAAACGCCACGCCATGCATCGGGCCACCATCGCGACTGCCGGCAGCGATCCCGCCAACGTGGGTGCCGTGGGCACCCAGCTTGCCGTCGTAACCGATCGAGGGCGAACCGTCGTAGCGAAACGCATCGCCGGCTTTGACCGGGATGTACGGGTCGGTGTATTCGCGGATGCCGCTGGTGACCAGAGTGATCACTTTGTTGGGGCCGGAAAACTCCGGATGCGCGGCGTAGACCGGTTGGTCGAAGATCCCCAGCTTCACGCCTTTACCGGTGTAACCGGCGGCGTAGGCCTCTTGTGCGTTGACCGCTCCCAGCCCCCAATCGGCATTGAATTCAGTGCTGCGCCAACTGTTGGGATCGCCTGCTCTACCGTTTTCCACGTAAGGCGCCGCTTGCGCGGTACCGAGGGTGGCCAATGCGCAGAGCATGGCAAGGTTGTTGTGCTTGTTATTCATCCAGCTACCGTCCTTAGTTGTGTTGCCAAAATCCCTGTGCCTTGAAAAGCACCCTTCAAATTCACACACATCCTGGGTTTGCATTAAAACTGCCAATTTAGGCTCAGCCCTACGCCATGGCTTTTCTCGCGGCTGGCCAGTTGGCCGGTGTAATCGAGGTTCAAGCGGATGTCCCGGCTCAGGGCCAGGCTGGCATGGGCGCCCACCAGCGCCGCATCACGCACCATTGGCGAACTCTCCACGGAAAACGCTGTGCTGCCGCCGGCAAACGCCAGGTGTTCTTCGGAGTCGGTATGGCTCAGGTTGTGCTGCCAGCCGAGGCTGCCGCTCAGGTCCAGTTTCTGCTGGCCGGACAGGTTCACGGTTTTCAATGCGCGCACGCCCAATGTGCTGAGCACCGCGTCACGCGTGTCGCCACTGCTTTTCAGTGCGGCGGCATCACCTTTCTCGGTGAAACCTTCGGTGTCGAGGTGCACGTAAGCCAGGTTCGCGAAAGGTTCGACTGCCAGCGGTTGCAGGTTCAGGCGATACGCCGCTTCACCGAACACTTGGGTGGTCCCGGCATCAACCTTGGCTTTCTGTTTGGCGCTGACGTCGCCGTATTGCAGGTCACGTTTGACGTCGGCGCGATGCCAGCTGTAGGCACCGCCGGCACTCAGACGCCAGGCACCTGACTCGCGGCCGGCATAAGCACCCAAGTGATAGCTGTCGACCTTGGCCGATGAGTGAGTGCCGGAGCCCATGCTCACCGAGCTGTCGCTATAGCCGGTGACCAGACCGATCCGGGTTTGCTCATCGAGCGCCCCGTCGACCCCGGCGAGCAAGCCGCCAATCGAGGTGGTGTAACCGGCGGTGTCATGGCGCTCATCGGTCTTGCCCCAGGCGCCCAGCGCCTTGATCCAGCCATTGCTTTGAGCGCCTTGGGCGTCAATCAGTCGCTCGCCAACAGCATCACGCAGGTAGCGGCTGTCGTTGATCAGTACCGAACCCAGCGCCGGATAGATTTCTCCCGACAACTGCTGAAACGCCTGTTGGGCGGATGTCGCGGTGGGCGACAGCAGCAAGCTTTCGTAAACCGGATTGCCCGCCCCTAGCCCTTCAACGGCGGAGGCTACGGCGCGCTGGTTCGGCGTTTGGCCGACGCTGGCGAAGGTTGTGTCGTTACGCTCGACACTCAGTTGAATACCGGTGGCGGCGTAATCGAGGCTGCCGCCGATGAATAGATAATTGGGCAACACCGCGCCGAACTGACCTTGAATACCGCCGGCCGCTTGCAGGATGTTGTACTGATGACCGAGCAGGCTTTGCACTTGTTGAGTGCTGAGCAAGGTCGGGCTGTTTTCCAGTGACAGGCTGACGGTCGCGCCGCTGACCGTGGCCGTGCCGCCCGCGACGATCCGGTCGCTCTCGGTCGGCGACAGCTCCACCGCGTAGGTTGAACCCGGCGCAAACGTGACGTCGCCGCTGACCTGCAAGGTGCCAATGGAATTGCCGGGCGCAACCGTGGCGCCGCGGTTGGCGGTCAGTGCGCCGACGCGCCCCGATCCGCCCAGCGTGCCGCTGTCATTGACGGTCACTTGCGATGCCAGCGAACCGTTGACCGACAGCAGACCGCCATTCACCGAAGTCGACCCGCGATAAGTGCTGTCGCCGGTCAGCATCAGGCGTCCGGCACCGGACTTGATCAGGCTGCCTTCGTAGACCCGAGTGGAGGCGGCGAGATCGCGGGTCGTGCCCACCGCATAGTCGGTCTGATCCTGCTGACTGGCACCGACCGGTACACCGTTCTCCCAACCTTTGGTCAGCAGTGTCTGTTGCCAGGCACTGTGTTCCGCCGCGTCTTCGCTCTGACGCTGAATCAGCGCCTTGTCGGTGATGTTGTTGCTCCAGACATCGCTCTGCCCTGCCCCCAGATTGGCGTCGAAACGTCCGAGTAATTGCCCCGGCCCGTGCATCGCCCGTTCTAGATTGGCGACGCCCCAGCCGACGCGGGTATTCGGCGCTTCGGTGATCGAACCGTCGAGTTGGGTGGCGGTGGTCAGTAAGGTTTCCAGCGCCTGCTGGTTGTTCATGTACGGATAGCGTTCCATCACCAGCGCCAAGGCACCGGTGGCATGCGGCGCGGACATGGAGGTGCCGGACTTGATCGCATAGCCTGCGCCGGGAATGGTGCTGTCGATCTTCGCGCCGGGGGTGGTGATGCACCAATACTTGGCGATCCCGCACTGGTTGTATTTCTGCTGGTTGCCTTGATCCAGCCCCGACACCGCCAGCCAGTGGCCTTCCAGGTCCGGCTCAAAATACGGCAAGGCAGAACGCACGCTGGCGTTGGGGTAACCGCTGTTACCGGCGCTGAACACGTTGATCACGCCGCGTCTGGAAACGTCTGCGGCCTCATCGAGCCAGGTGCCTTTGTTCCAGTGCTGGGCGTAGGCCGCATGCAGATCGTCGAGGGTCCGATAGCTGACGTCCGGTGGTTGGCTGCCCCAGCTGTTGTTGATCGCTCGCACACCGGCATCCGCCAACGCGTTGTAGACCGCTTTGAAGTAGCGTGGATCAGGATTGGGGCCGAACAGGAAACTGTCGTTCTTGTTGGTGTTGCCGACGTAGACCTGCGCGTTGTAGGCCACGCCGTGCATGCCGGTACCGTCGCGGGAAGCGCCGATGGTGCCGGCGACGTGCGTGCCGTGGGAGTCGTTGTTGGCGTTGAGCGTGCCGTCGACGTTGAACTGGGTGCCGTCAACGTAACGGCCGCTGGCGGTCACCCCGTGGTAACGGTCGGAGGCGAATTCGGGATGGGCAGCATCGAAACCTGAATCGAGCTCGCCGATTTTCACGCCTTTGCCAGTGATGCCGGCGGCGTAGGCTTGATCGGCCTGCATACGGGCCAGTCCCCAGTCGCGCTGGAACTCCGTCGTGCGCCAACTGGCGGCATCGCCGGGTGTGCCGGTTTCCAGGTAAGCGGCTTGCACCGAGCCGGGCATTGCTGACACCAGGAGTAATAGCGTGCCGACCGACATCGGCTTGATCTGTACGTCCGTGTTCATGACTTCTCGCTTTTTTTGTTTTTTTTGGGGGCATCTATCGCGTTCTTGGGCCTTGGCCAAACGCCTCGTCAACCTTGGCCAAATCCTGCTCATTCAACGTCCCGGCGTAGTAATGCAACTTGGTCCAGGCCATCAAGTAGTCGTAGCGTGCCTGTGCCAGATCGCGGCGGGTGGTAAATAGTTGTTGTTCGGCGTTCAGCGCATCGAGGTTGACCCGCTCACCGCCCAAGATGCTTTGCTTGGTCGAAACCACCAGCGCTTCGGCAGACGTCAGGGCCTTCTGATAAGCCCGCAATTTGTTCACACCGGACAAGCAGGCGCTGAACTGCCGACGCAGCTGGATCAGGGTTTCCCGGGTCTTGCCGTCCAGTTCGTACTCGGCCTGCTCCATGGTGCGGCTGGCCTGACGGGTCGAGGCCGAGACCCCACCACCCGCATACAGCGGCACGCTGACTTCAATCCCGATGGTGTTGGTGTCGTAGCGCTGGTTGTAGGTGTTGCCGCTTTCCGACTCGTTCTGGCGCACCGAGGCGTAAGCGCTGACTTTGGGCAGGTGTCCGGCGCGGTTGCGTTCAACCTCGTAACGCGCCACTTCCACGGCCTGACGCTGGGAGGCCAGGTTCGGGTTGTTGGCCACCGCCATCTCGTGCCAGGTGTCGTAATTGGCCGGCTGCAGGGTGAACGTCTGGAAACGCTGATCCAGCGGCGCCAAATCCCCGATATTGATCACCGGCACACCAATCAGAGCGCCCAACTCTCGTAACGACGCGTCCTGCTCATCACGGGCTTCGATTTCCTCGGCCGTGGCCAGTTCATAGCGGGACTCGGCCTCAAGGATGTCGGTGCGTGTGCCCTCGCCCTGGCGGAACATGTGTTCGTTCTGCTGGAACTGTTGCTCGAAAGCCTTTTTCTTGGCCTGCGCGATGTCGATCTGATCCTGAGCGAACAACGCCTGGGTGTAATTCTCCAGCACCCGAACCAGCAATTCCTGGCTCTTGCCCCGAAAGGCTTCGTCGGCAAACAGCGATTGCGCCACACCTTTGCGGTACGACGCGTAAGCCTCGTAGTCGAGCAGCGGTTGTTGCAGGGTCAGGGTCGAGCCGTAACTGCTGTAGTTGCGATCATCGGTGCGGTTCTGCCCGCGCTCATTGAGGGCGGTGGCCTTGGAGGAGTTGCGCCCCTTGTTGTAGTTGTAACCGATCCTGGGCAACAGCCCGGCGCGGCCGATGGCGCGGTTTTCAAGGCCGGCATCGCGTTCCTTGATGGCGCCGAGAAACACCGGATCATTGCGCAATGCTTGTTCGTAGACCTCGAACGGCCCCATGGCCAGCACACTGTTGCAGGTCAGCAACGCCAGAGTCGCTGCGAGCATGGAAAGCTTATTCATACAGCGGAACATCCTTATTCCTCAGTCAACGCGGAACCTGCCCGGTCGAGCAGCGGTTTGAACAAATAGTTGAGGAGTGAACGTTCACCGGTGCGCACGAACATTTCCGCCGGCATGCCAGGCTTGATCACCAGGCCGTTGAGTTTTTCCATGGCCTGATCACTGACGCTGCTTCGCAGTACGTAATACGGCGCACCGGTTTTCTCGTCGACCATCTGGTCGGCGGAGATCAGGCTGACTTCGCCGGGCACGCGCGGCGTGCGGCTCTGGTTGAACGCCGTGAACAGAATGTCCACCGGCAAGTGCGTGCCAACCTTGTCGACCAGGTTGACCGGCAGGTGCCCTTCCACCTCCAGACTCGTCCCCTGAGGCACGATCTCCAGCAGAGTTTCGCCCTGACGCACCACCGCGCCCACGGTGTGAACCCCGAGGTTGACCGCAATGCCATCGGCCGTGGCGATGATCTCGCTGTGTTGCAGATCGAACCCGGCGGAGGTCAATTGCTCTTCCAGCGTTACGCTTTTCAATTGCGCGTCGGCCAGTTGGGTACGGACTTCTTTCTGGTATTCCTCGATGTGCTGTTGCAGTTTCAACCGCGATTCGAGGATGCCCTGCTCCACACGGCCGCTGTCGCCGGTGTTTTCTGCCAATTGTTGCTGAACTTGCGACAGCTGACGCTGGTACTCCATCAACCGATTGCGCGGGATGTAGCCGTTATCCGCCAGGGGCTGAAGGTTGCTCAGCTGTTGTTGCAGAGAGCTGGCCTGGGCAGTCAAGTCCGTGCGGGCGCGGCGCATGCCCGCCAGTTGCGCGCTGGCGCCTTCGATGCTGGCGCGCAAGGCAGCCTGCTCGCGGGAAAACGCCTCACGGCGGCTGCTGAACAACTGCCGTTGACCTTCCAGCACCAAGGCCAGACGCGGGTCAGGATTGTTGCTCAGTTCAGCGGGGAAACTCACTTGCTTGAGGTTGTCCCGTTCACTCTGCCACCGCGCCAGACTGGCCCAGGCCATGCGGTATTGCGCTTGCAGCGATTGCACGTCCGCGGCGACTTGCGTCTGGTCGAGCTGGAACAATGGCTGGCCTTGCGTCACCACTTGACCCTCGCGCACCAGAATCTGGCTGACCACCCCACTGCTCATCGATTGCACGGCTTTGCGCTTGCCCGACACCACGACCGTGCCTTGCACGGGAATGCCTTGGTCAAGAGGCGCAAGACTGGCCCAGGTAAAGAAACTGCCGGCGCCGACGATCGCCAGAATCCAGCCCATGCGGGCGAAGAAACGCGCGTCGCGCTCAGGGCGTTCTGCGATGTAGTCGTGTTCCATGGTGGCTTCGCTGATGTTGCTCATACGCCCGAATTCCTTGTCGAGGGCTGATACTGACGGCTCATGCTGAGTCCACCCGGTGCTTGCGCGGCTTTTTCCCGTTGCTGTTCGTGGGCGCCGGAAAGTGCCTTAAGCACGTCCTGGCTTGCACCAAAGGCTTGCAAGCGCCCTTCGTTGAGCACCAGCAACTTGTCGGCCTGGGCCAGTGCCGAGGAGCGATGGGTCACCAGAATCACGCTGGTGCCTTGGGCTTTCATTTGCGCAATGGCGCTGGCCAATGCCGCTTCACCCACGGTGTCGAGGTTGGAATTGGGTTCATCCAGCACCACCAGGCGCGGGTTGCCATACAACGCACGCGCCAAGGCCACACGCTGCTTCTGGCCCCCGGACAAGCCGCTGCCGTCCTCGCCGAGCACGGTGTCGTAGCCTTGCGGCATGCGCAGGATCAGTTCATGAACGCCAGCCTGTTGCGCGGCTTCAACGACTTTTTGCGGGTCCGCCTCGCTGAACCGGGCGATGTTTTCAGCGATGCTGCCGCTGAACAATTCGATGTCCTGAGGCAGGTAACCGATGTAGGGGCCGAGATCGTCGCGGTTCCAGCGATGAATGTCCGCACCGTCGAGCCGCACCGTACCGCCCAGCGTCGGCCAGACGCCCACGAGCACCCGGGCCAATGTCGATTTGCCGGAACCGGAAGCCCCGAGTACGCCCAGGACTTCCCCGGCACCGAGGCTGAAATTGACCAGATGCAGCGTGGCGGCTCGTTGCCCCGGCGGCGCGGCGCTGACCTGCTCGAACGCGATCTGGCCTTTCGGCGCCGGCAGCGCCATGGCTTCGTCACTCGGTGGAAAGGCTTGCAGCAACGAATCAAGACGACGATACGCGAGCTTGGCGCCGCTCCACTGCTTCCACACGGCAATCAACTGATCGATGGGGCTCAGGACGCGGCCCATCAGAATGGAGCCGGCGATCATCATCCCGGCCGTCATATCACCCTTGATCACCAGCAATGCCCCCAGACCCAGCACCAGCGATTGCAGGCACAGGCGCAGGGTTTTGCTCAGAGAGCTGATGACGGCACCGGTGTCGCTGGCCTGGTTCTGCAAGCCGAGGAAACGTGAATGGACCTGGAACCAGCGTTTACGCAATGCCCCGAGCATGCCCATGGCCTGAATGGTTTCGGCGTTGTGCAGGTGACTGGTGGCCAGTTGGCTGGATTTCTGGGAAAACCCTGCGGCTTCGCCCAAGGGCTTTTTGGTCATTGTCTCGTTGAGGCAAGCAAGGCCAATTAGCACCACCGCGCCCACGGTCGCAAACACGCCGAGCCAGACATTGAACAGGTAGATCACAAACAGATAGACCGGAAACCACGGCGCATCGAAGAAGGCAAACAGCGCAGGACCGGTGACGAATTGGCGAATTTGCGTCAGGTCACCCAAGGCTTGCCCGGCGTTGCCCTCGCCCTTGAACAGGTTGCGCTCGAATGCGGCCTGATAGACCCGAAGGTTGAAGCGGCGCTCCAGTTGGCTGCCGATGCGGATAACGATGAAGCTGCGCACGATCTCAAGCAGACCGATGAAGGCAAAGAATCCGACGACCATTAAGGACAACATGGCCAGTGTTGTTTCGTTTTGCGAAGACAGCACACGGTCGTAGACCTGAAGCATGTAAATCGACGGAACCAGCATCAGCACGTTAATTAACGCGGTAAAACAGCCGACGCTGATCAGGATGCTCTTGTAGTCGCCCAGCGCTTTGAATAAGGGTGCGGTGGCCGGGCTCTTTGCCATCTTCATGGATTATTCCTGAGGTGTTATTCCTCGCCCTGTCTGGCGAAGTTTCCATTAACTGTCCGCGCAGAGGCGGATATAGGCTTTGCAGTAGCGCTTACAAACTAATAACAACTTTTCGTGGGCGGCAGAGCGCCTCGACTAGTTGTGTTGTGCTTATGTCGGCAATGACGAACGTTATAGTCGAATCGTGTTATTGCACCTGGCGCACAAGTGTTATGACCAGATCGGATTTCAATGTGGCTTTATACGATCCGTCGCGTTGGCGGCTGAGAAATAGAATCTTCGAACCTTCTTTGCCGGTGATCGCCAGCCCATCCGGCTCAGGGAACCAGCCAATCGCAGATTCGCCACCCAGCCAGGCGCTGAGACAATCGGCGCCCTCACCCAGCGTCTGTTTCGGTTGAAAGTCGATGACGCAGACGTTTGACGGTTTGTCCTGCAACGCCTGGGACTCTGACGAGTCATCTTTGGCGATCAGGGTCGCCTGCCATTTGCCGGCCAATTCCGAGGGGTCTGCTAATTTCAGGCTGCTCGCCATGGCTACATCTCCAAAAATCATCATGAACGTCGCCAATAGCCACGCGGTTGTTCTGTCGGTGAAGCCGTTATGGATCATAAGGCGCTTTACTCATTTCAAGGGGCAGAGAGCAGCGCGTCTGCGCCGCCCTCCTTTTCACCTCACATTACGCAGCGATGTCGGAGTAAGCCGCCTGGCCTACGGTGCTGACCAGGAAATCAGCCACGCCATGCCCGGAGAAGTCCACCGACAACAGGCTGTTGCCGCCCGATGAGGTCAACACCGCATCGCCTGCCGCACCGGTGAACGAGTTCACGAAATGCAGGCCCGCGCCGTTGGTAATGCCGGTCAGGTCGATCTTGTCCAGGCCGCTGACAAAATCGAGGATCTGGTCGACAGCACCGGGTTTGGAATCGCTGCTGGCGGCGAACACGAAGGTATCCGAACCGGCGCCACCCCACAGTTTGTCCGCGCCGCCCGCGCCGAAGAGGATGTCGTTGCCGGCACCGCCCTTCAGTTCGTTGGACACGCTGTTGCCGATCAGCAGGTCGCTGCCCGAACCGCCGATAGCGTTCTCGACGGTGACGCCCTTGGCGATGGACACGTTACCCACCAGGCCGCCAACGTCGGAGAACGAGGCCTCATTGAGGTTAATCTTCTGGTTTTGGGTAAAACCGGAGAAGTCCAGCGTGTCCTTGCCGCCCGCATCCCATACCGAAAACACAACCTTGTCCGACGACGAAGTCGCACTCAGGAAGTCGCGCCCGGCGTTGGAGTTGAAACCGTAAGTGGTATCGCCGGTTCGGGTGGTGGTGTTGGCACCGTAGAGCTTTTGGATGGCCGCGATATCGTCCATCAGCGGACCGGATGAATAGGCTTCGACGCCACCCTTGCTGAAGTTCTGGCTGGTATTGCTTTCACTCCAGTAGCTCATGACGCTGTAACCGCGGGTGTCTTGCCCGTAGGAAGCGTCGTTGTAGGTCGGCGCGCCCTCGCCTGCGTTGTAGTCGCCAGGGTGGGCAAGGCCCAGGGTGTGACCGATTTCGTGAGTCAGGGTTTGCCGGCCGTAATTGTTCAGGTCCGGCGTCTTGTTTGGCGTGTAGCTGCTGTTGGTCAGGTACCAGGAAGTACCGTCGTAACCCGCGCCGGTGCCAGGCAGATAGGCGAAGGCCGCTGCGCCATCCTGGCCGCCGCTGTAGTTGCCGAAGGTCATGTGACCGTCGCCGCCCGTGGCCTTATCGGTGAACGTGACATTGGCCACATCGGCCCAGGATTGCATGGCAAGCACAGCCTGGCCTTTCTGCTGAGCACTGAACTGGCTGAACCCGGTGATCCCGTGTTTGTTCATGGTGCTCGACGACGCCGAGGTCAGGAACGTGTAGGTGAGTTCGATTTTGCCGCTGCCGTCCTTGTCCTGGTAGGCAGCGCCATCGCGCAGCAATTGGGTAGCTGCCTGGTCGACGGAGAATGAGGGTTTGCCATTGACCATGAGGTTACCGCCCCGATCATACTGATGGCTGAAGCTATTGATCTGGTTGAACGCAGAACTGGATGCAGCCAATGCGTGCAGCGGCTGGAACGCCTGTTCGGCGGTATCAATAGCGTTGTCTTTTACTTTCGACATAAACACACTTCCTTGTTTAGCTATGGAACAGTTTTTTGTCAGACAGCGACAATCTCTGGCGAGATCGTCCTATCACTCGCCCAATGAAGGCGAAAGAAAACTGACACAATTTGAAATCAACCGTCTACATTTTTTTTGACGTCAAATTGAGTTGTTCCTGCAAGTACCCGGAAACAATGCCTTCGCTGTCTAAATATTGTTTGTTAGATGGCGGTTTGCGCAAATTGTCTGACAATTCGTTATTTAATTATTAAATAGAGGTAAGTTTGTTTTTTGTCGATGGGGTCTCACTTTGCGTGAGTTATTAACATGAGTGCCAGCGCATTGATATCAGTTGGATCTTCATTGGATTAGAGCTTTTGGCGACTGCTGCGCAGCCGAACGCAGGCTTCGGCAGATACTCACAACCAACCTCCCCAATCGCCAATAGCAAAAAACGACTGCCGTTGGTCAACGACAGCCGTTAACAGATAAATACGCCCTGGCTCAGAGAAGCGACCGATACGCAGATGACCAGCATTCAAGCAGACAGGCATTCCATTGCCTCCTAACCATTGAAAAGAGGCCAGGAATCTACCTCAACTCCCGGTACGAATCTTGTTCCACACCCGCGTACGGACCCGGTCGATGTTCAGCGGCATAGCCTCCAGCGCAAACAATTTCCCCATCATGTCCGGGCTCGGGTAGACCTTGGTGTCATTCTTGATCGCCGGGTCGATCAGGCTGTCGGCCTGCTCGTTACCGTTGGCGTAGTGCACGTAGTTGCTGATGCTGGCCATGACGTCCGGGCGCAGCAGGTAGTTCATGAAGGCATAGCCGGCCTTTTCGTCCGGGGCGTCTACCGGCATGGCGACCATGTCGAACCAGATGGCGGCGCCTTCCTTGGGAATCGAATAGCCAATGTCGACGCCGTTCTTGGCTTCTTTCGCGCGGTTTTCAGCTTGCAGAATGTCACCGGAGAAGCCGACAGCCACGCAGATGTCGCCATTGGCCAGGTCGCCGGTGTACTTGGACGAGTGGAAATAGCTGACATACGGGCGGACTTTCATCAGCAGCGCTTCAGCCTTTTTGTAGTCTTCCGGGTTCTTGCTGTGATGCGGCAGGCCCAGGTAGTTCAGGGCCGCCGGCAACAGTTCGGGGCCGTTGTCGAGGATGGCCACGCCGCACTTCTGCAGCTTTTGCATGTTTTCGGGCTTGAAAATCAGGTCCCAGGAGTCCACTGGCGCGTTATCACCCAACACGGCCTTGACCTTGGCGATGTTGTAACCGATGCCGGTGCTGCCCCAGAGGTACGGGAAGCCGTGTTCGTTGCCCGGATCGTTGGTTTGCAAGGCCTTGAGCAACGCCGGGTTGAGGTTTTTCCAGTTCGGCAGTTGGCTCTTGTCGAGTTTCTTCAGCGCCACGCCTTGAATCTGCCGCGCCATGAAGTGGTTGGACGGAAACACCACGTCGTAACCGGATTTGCCGGTCATCAATTTGCCGTCGAGGGTTTCATTGCTGTCGAAGACGTCGTAACTGAACGCGATGCCGGTTTCTTTCTGGAAGTTTTTCGTCGTGTCCGGGGCGATGTATTCCGACCAGTTGTAGATCTTGACGGTCTCAGCCGCGTGGCCGAGGGTCGCGAAGAGCGCAAGTGGAGCCAGAGTCAGTGTCTTTCGGATCATGAGTCGATTCCTGATGGGTTTATTGTTGTTGGCAGGCAATCAGAAGATCAAAAAATCAAAACGTAGGTCTTGCGTACGGTTTCCTGGATATCCCAGATGCCGAGGCTGTTGGCTGGCAACATCAGTGCATCGCCGGCTTCTATGTGCAGGGTTTCACCGTCATCCGGGGTAAAGGTGCAGCGTCCCTGGATGAAGTGACAGAACTCCTGGGCGACGATCTGCCGCCGCCAGCGGCCGGGCGTGCATTCCCAGACGCCGGTTTCGACGCCATCGTCGCGTTCAACGCTGGTGGTCGAGGCCACCGCCACGGGCATGCCCAGCGGCACGGCGACCGGATTCGACTCTTCCAGCTTCAGGGTTGCGGTGTTCTTGAATTGCGTGATGCTCATGGGAGTACCTGTCGATTGAGCCTATAGATGAAGAGCGCGCCGTTTACTGCATGAAACCTTCCATGAAGCCGGCAATACCAGTGGCCAGTTTGCGACGCCAGGGTGCGGTGGCCGGGTTGGCCAGGGTCTGGTCTTCGTGGACGAAGCTGCGGATGATTGCGTTGTAACCAAGCCAGCGGCAGGGCTCCGGCTCCCAGGCCCTGAGCGCGTCGAGCCCGCCATGGATGACCCACGGCTGGCGAACCAGCTCGGTGTCGCGCCGCAGAATCAGGTCGGCCAGGGTCCGGCCACCCAGGTTGCTGGCACCGACGCCCTCCCCGCCATAGCCACCCGACAAGGCGATGCCACTGGCCTGATCGCACAGCATGTGCGGCTTGAAACGCCGGGACATCCCCAGGTTGCCGCCCCAGGCATGGGTAATCCGCACGTTCTTGAGCTGCGGGAAGAGTTCGCCAAACAGGTAACGCCGCAGCTCCACTTCGCTGGTGGTCAAGTCGAAGTCGTGGCGTAACTTGGCAGCGAACTGATAACCGCCCCGCGCGCCGAACACCAACCGGTTGTCAGCCGTGCGCTGACCGTAAGTGACCTGGCGACTGTTTTCGCTGAAGGCCTGGCCGCGACTCAGGCCGATTTCATCCCACGTGGCAGCGGATAACGGCTCGGTGGCCACGATCAAGCTTTGCACCGGCAGCTGATAACGCCCCAAGGGTGGCAAGGTGACCGAGTAACCTTCGACCGCCGGCACGATCCAACGGCTACGAACCGAGGCTTTCGCCGTGCGCAGGCCACCCGACTGCCACTGGGTGACCGGGCTGTTCTCGTAAATCCTGACGCCCATTTTCTCCACCGTCCCAGCCAGACCTCGCACCAACTTTGCCGGGTGAATGGTCGCGACGTGCGGTGCATAGATACCGCCATAAGGTTTGGCGACTCTGATCTGTTGCGCCAACTGCTCGGGGCTGAGCCAGCGGTAATCGCTTTCGGTCAATCCCTGGCGGTAGAGCGTGTCGAGATAATGCCGAAGGCTGGCTTCCTGTTCCGGATAGCGTGCAGCGCAATACAGCGCCCCGCCTTTGCGGTAATCGCAGTCTATGTTTTCACGCTCAAGGACAATCCCGACTTCATCTGGAATACCGTGCAGCAAATCGAAAGAAGCCCGGCGCTGTTCGGGCGGCAAGTCGGCGAGCAAGCGGTCTTCGCCCAGCACATTGCCCATCAGCCAGCCACCGTTACGCCCCGAGGCGCCAAAACCGGCGGTTTGCGCTTCAACGATGGCGATGCTCAGGTCGGGCGCCAGGCGCTTGAGGTAGTACGCGGTCCAGAGCCCGGTGTATCCCGCGCCAATGATGGCGACGTCGACGTCCAGATCCTGTTCCAGCGCCGGTCGCGCCAATAATGGCTCGTCGAGTTGATCCATCCACAAACTGATAGTGCGCCACGCCGACATGCAAGACTCCGCCACTCAAACTTCGATGGCGTCGATCCTAGTGCGTGGACTTAGAGACTGTCTTGCGCGCGTGCACGCAAAGAAATTTGTTTTACGTAGGCCTTGGGCGACTGGCCGGTGTGCTGACGGAAGCAGCTATAGAACGCCGACAGCGAATTGAACCCGGCGGCAAACGCCAGTTCGTCGATACGCAGTGGCGGCGTGGCGTTATCCAGTGCTGCGAGCAAATGCTGCAGGCGCGCCTGGTTGACGTATCGGTAGAAGCTCTGGCCAAGCACCTGATTCAGCAGATAGGAAATCTGATTGCGGCTATAGCCGCACTCCTTCGCCACCCGTTGCAGGTCGAGTTCGGGATCGAGGTATGGTTGTTGGCGCTGAAAATACTGCTGCAAGTCTTCAGCCATGAAGCTCAGCTGGCGTGCAGACAGCCCGAGTCGACTGACCGCCGGACGTTGGCTGCTGGCGGCTTTGCTGACAGGCTGTTCATGCACCAGCGAGGCATATTCGTTGACCCTCCAGATCAGTCCGTGACGTACGGTAATCGCCTCGCTGGCCCGGAACGACACCAGACCTTCACCGCCGCGAAGGGTGATGCGGTACTGAATGAACGCCGTGTTGCCGTCCAGACGAATACGGTCCGAGTGCTCCAGGGCCTCATCGGGATCGCGGGGCATGCTGCTGCGCACGTATTCACGTAATTCGGACAGCCCCATCACACGGTTCTGGAAAAAATCGCTGTACTGAATCTCTGGGTGATAGAGCGCCATCACCCCGTCCAGGTCCCGGTGTTTCCAGCGCAAGTGATAACGCATCACCGTGTCGCCCGTGGCCTGGGTTTGCAGCGGACCATCATCATCGGCGTGCATAAAGGACTCGGCGAAAAAAAGCCGAGCTTGCCGAAATTCCGTCTCGGCTTCAATGACCAACCAGTAGTGGCCAACTGCCCGACACCGACCGTTCCCGTGACTTGCATCAAAAAAACTGAACCAATCGCTAAACGGCCTGAAAAATCCACATTGTTTTCACATTTGGCTGCTACTTTTAAAGGCAGTCACCGGTTGAGCCATTGAAGGCTCTTCCCTCCTAACATGAGCTAAAGGAAGCGCTCGATGAATGAGGCGGGCTGCATATGAATAAAGGGTTCAGTAAAGTCACCTTTCCAAACGCCTGCCAGCTGATGCGCTGGCATTTTCATCCCATGGGTTTCGAGGCGAGCATGGATGCGCCGGGCAGCATGATTGCCCGTCTATTTGACCGTGCCAGTGGCGAGACCATGATCGCCATCGCCGGCATTCCTTGCGCGACGGTAATGAATGCTGCGGATGTAGAACGAATAATCGAAGCGGTGGAAGACGAGCTTGAGGCTTTCATTCCGTCCGCCGCCCTCAGGAGCTATGCCTGAAGGCTGAACTTTCAACAACAAGCCCACGTTAAGTGGGCTTTTTTGTGCGCGACGATCTTTGGCGGTTCACGCCGATGTCTTGCCCTGTCGGTGATCGGCAAAGAACGCTTTGCCCTTGCCGATCCGATCGGAAGCTTTAGGCAGGTTGGCTGCTTGAGTGTCTTGCCCATCGACATACCAATAGCAATGACTCACCGCCCGAGTGATGCCGACGTAAGCCAGCCGCAGGATCTCGTCTTTCTGTGCGCTGTCATACGCTTCGCTGTCGCCAGCCTTGCCCAGTCCGGCCATGCGGTAGACCTGGTTCTTGTACGGAGAACTGGTCAGGTGCTGACAATCACCCAGCAGGAACACGGCGTCAGCCTGAAGTCCCTTGGCGCTGTGGTAAGTCAGTTGTTTGAGCCGTCGTGCTTCGTACGGCAAGCTAGAATCAACATTAACTACAGACTGAATATGCTCTTCTATCAATAGCTTATCGCTGATTTTTCGATAAAGCATCAAGATTGAATCGCCCTTTCTGTAGTGTTCCATCAGGCGTTTGGCCATGCCTTGATCGTCGCGATCGAGAACGTTAACCGGCAACAACGCCTTCGGCTCGCCACTGGCCTTGGCCTTCTTGCCTGCGATCGCCGGCGCCGCGCGAACGATGTGTTCGGCCGCATCGATGATGTGCTGATGGCTGCGGTAGTTATCGGTCAGCATCACCTTGGTCGTGCTCGGCGAAGGGAATTCCTTGTTGAACTCCATGAAATACGTCGGCGAACTGCCCCGCCAGCCATAAATGGACTGCCAGTCATCGCCGACACAGAGCAACGACGAACGTTGTGCGCCGCGCCCCACGTGCATGGCCGGGCCGCGACTGCGGATTTCCGTCAGGCTCGCGCGAATCCAGGAAACGATCTGTGGCGATACGTCCTGAAATTCGTCGATCATCAAGTGCGACATCGGCCTGAGCAGCTCATCACTCAGCAGCTTCAGGTTTTCCGGCGAATGTTCGCTGAACAAGGCGAACATCCGGTTGTAGGTCATCACCGGTGGCTTCTGATCGAGCAGATGATCTTCCAGCGCTCGCCAGTACAGGCTCAAGGCCTCGAAGAAAAACCGGTCCGGGTCGTCCTTGGCAAAACTCATCTGGCCCACGGCATTGGGTACATCCAGGCCGAGGTTCTCGATAAACCCCGCCGCAGCGACAAAACAGTCCAGTAACGGCGCAGAGCTGAGTTCGCCCTTGACCTTGTAATCGAAGCCCGGCCCGGCACTGGCATCGCCTCCAAGGGACGCTAATACACGCTTTGATGACTCGTAACTATCAAGCCATATCAATGGTTTACGACAGAAAGCTTGAAACAGGGTGCGTTTGACCGCCCATTCCGCACGCACGCTCAATTTGGAATTCGGGCGGCTGACCTGCGGGTTTTCCCGGGGATCGAACCCCAGCACCACCCAAGCGTCCAGGCTCGGAATATAGCCATGACAATGAAACGTTGAGCCGTTGATATCGAACGTCTGGCGCTTCGGCTCGATGCCTTTGATTGGCCAGGCACCCGCGCGAAACCACAAATCTTCGATAGCGTCGCAGAGCTCTTCGTCGCGCTTGGCGGCCAGTTCGGTCACGGCCATGCGTTTCTGCACGTCCGGGTGATCGCGCTCCAGCTCTTTTAGCTGCAGCGCGTGACGGGACAATGGCTTGATCAATTCGCGAAAGCGCTCATTGCGCGTGTGCAGGCTGTGATAGCAAGCGTTGAGTTGCTGGCGTTGGGCGTCGTTGATGCGCAGGTCGAAAGGATTGCTGTCGACCTCCTCATCGCCGCTTTGAGCACGGTGACTGAGGTTTTCGAAGGCTTGTAGCCGCTCGAAGCCCGGCAGGCTGCGAACCATTGGCAGGATTCGCGAATGGAAGGTGCGCACCAGATCACGCGCCTCTTTGAAACTGAGCGACCGGCCCCAGAGTGCAAACAGCTCGATCAGTTTGTTGATGAAGTCTTTGCGCGATTCACGGGTAAAGGTCACCACCGTCATCGAACTCAGCTCGAACCCCAGATAATGGGTCAGCAGCAAAATACGCAACACCAACGTGGTCGACTTGCCCGCACCCGCGCCGGCAATTACCGAGGTCGAGGGTGTGTCACTGAAGATCATTTTCCACTGCGCGGCACTGGGCTGGGCGTGCGGTGGCAGCAGTCGAGCGACATCCGTCTTCATGCGCTTCTTCAACTCAGCGTTCAACGGCAGACGCCAATCATCGAACAGATTCTCGTCAACGTTGGGCGGCCGGTGTTCGGTCGAGCGCGAGTCGCGGATCAGCAATACCTGCCGACCTTCTTCCAACCCTTCAAGCTTGCCTTCCTTATAGCCGTAATCCACCCCGGCACTGTGCCCGCTGCGAAAGCCATCGGCCTGGCCGTGCAGCCAGGATGCCCGGTGCTGTGCGCGCAGACGCGTCAGGCCGTGACCAAAGAACCGGGCGGCCAGACGCTTGAGCAGCGGCATCTCGGCCAGGGGACGAAGTTCAGGAGGAAGATCGGGGGTGTGTTGCGGCACGCGGGCTGACTCCAGGGTGTGAGGCTGTTGGGGCTATGGTGTCTGCATTTGCCCTTCAGTTCTAGTGAAATGCTTACAGGTCATTGGCTTATGCGATGAAGTGAAGGTTGGGTGAGAATCTTTCGAGGTGAATTGATATCAGTTTATTCGATTGTATTGAGGCATTTTTTACGCTTTTTATCGATTGATGCTTGATAGATGATGCTCGCCATCAACCACCGGTTCTCAGGCGCTCTGCCCTGCCCCATGACGAACCTTTTCAGGAGACGATCATGCTTGAACTCAGACCCTTCAAATCCCTGGGCGGCGCCAACCATGGCTGGTTGGATGCTCATCACCACTTTTCGTTCGCCGAATACCATGACCCAAAACGCATGAACTGGGGCAACCTGCGGGTGTGGAACGACGACGTGATTGCCTCTGGCACCGGTTTCCCGAAACACCCGCACAGGGACATGGAAATCATCACTTATGTCCGTGAAGGCGCAATCACTCACGAAGACAACCTGGGCAACAAGGGTCGTACCGAAGCGGGCGACGTTCAGGTCATGAGCGCCGGCACCGGGATCGCCCACAGTGAATACAACCTGGAAGCGACCGAAACCAGGATCTTCCAGATCTGGATCATCCCGAACGAATCCGGTTTGGCACCGTCCTGGGGCGCCAAGCCCTTTCCGAAAGGTCAGCGCGAAGGTTTCGTGACACTGGCAAGCGGCAAGGCCGGCGACGATCAAAGCCTGCGGATTCGAGCCGATGCGCGTTTAGTGGCCGCGAACCTCAAGGCCGGTGAATCCGCCGAGTATCGTCTGGACAATGGCCGTCGCGCCTATCTGGTACCGGCTACCGGTGTCATTGAAGTCAATGGCTTGCGTGCACAAGCTCGAGACGGTATTGCCGTTGCCGATGAGCAAGTGTTGCGGGTGACCGCCATCGAAGACAGTGAAATCGTTCTGGTGGACCTGGCTTAATCGTCAAACGCAGGGCAAAAAAAGGGGCGACCGTCATGGCCGCCCCTTTTTACATTCTGGATTACTTCGCAGAGATTGCGCCGTCCACCAGTGTTTGCGCTTCAGCCACCAATTGCTTGAGGTGTTCATCACTGACGAAGCTTTCAGCGTAGATCTTGTAGATGTCTTCAGTGCCCGACGGACGCGCCGCGAACCAGCCGTTTTCGGTCATGACTTTCAGGCCACCGATCGCCTGATCGTTACCCGGCGCATGGCTGAGGATGCTCTGGATCGCTTCGCCCGCCAATTGGGTCGAGGTGACCTGGTCCGGCGACAATTTGCTCAGCAGTGCCTTCTGCTCAGGATTGGCCTTGGCATCGACGCGCACCGAGAACGGTTCGCCCAGCTCGTCGGTCAAGGCGCGATAGGCCTGACTTGGGTCGCGACCAGTGCGGGCGGTCATTTCCGCCGCCAGCAGTGCCGGGATCAAGCCGTCCTTGTCGGTGCACCAGACGCTGCCATCCTTGCGCAGGAACGAAGCACCGGCACTTTCTTCGCCGCCAAAGCCCAGAGAGCCGTCGAACAGGCCGTCAGCGAACCACTTGAAGCCGACCGGCACTTCGTACAGACGACGACCCAGACGTTTTGCCACGCGATCGATCAAGCCGCTGCTGACCACGGTTTTACCCACGGCCGCATCAGCGCGCCATTGCGGACGGTTCTGGAACAGGTAGTCGATCGTTACCGCGAGGTAGTTGTTCGGCGCGAGCAAACCACCGGACGGGGTCACAATGCCATGGCGATCATGGTCCGGATCGCACGCGAATGCTACGTCGAAACGCTCTTTCAGACCGATAAGGCCCTGCATGGCGTGAGTGGACGATGGGTCCATGCGGATCTGACCATCCCAGTCGACGGTCATGAAGCGGAAGGTCGGATCGACCTGTTTGTTGACCACTTCCAGGTCCAGACGGTAATGCTCGGCAATCGCCGACCAGTAGCGCACCCCGGCTCCGCCCAGCGGATCGACACCCAGACGCAGCTTTGCATCACGAATGGCGTCGAAGTCGATCACGTTGATCAGGTCGGCGACGTAGGTATTGAGGTAATCGTGACGATGGGTCGTGCTGGCCTTCAGCGCCTGCTCGTAGCTGATGCGCTTGACGCCAGCGAGCTTGTTGCTCAGCAGTTCGTTGGCCTTGGCTTCGATCCACTTGGTGATGTGGGTATCGGCCGGGCCACCGTTGGTAGGGTTGTATTTGTAGCCACCGCTTTGCGGCGGATTGTGCGACGGCGTGATGACGATGCCGTCCGCCAGGCCCGACGTACGCCCGCGGTTGTAGCAAAGAATGGCGTGGGAAATGGCCGGTGTCGGGGTGTATTCGTCACCTTCGGCGATCATTACCGTCACGCCGTTGGCGGCCAGCACTTCAAGGGCACTGGCGCCGGCCGGGGTGGACAGCGCGTGGGTGTCGATGCCGACGAACAGCGGGCCGTTGATGCCTTGGGCTTCGCGGTACAGGCAGATCGCCTGGCTGATCGCCAGAACGTGCCATTCGTTGAAACTCAAGTCGAACGAGCTGCCTCGGTGCCCGGACGTGCCAAAAGCTACGCGCTGGGTCGAGATGGCGGCATCGGGCTGGCCGGTGTAATAGGCCGTTACCAGTCGCGGGATGTCGACCAACAGTTCTACCGGTGCCGGTTTGCCCGCAAAAGGACTGAGTGTCATGCAAAACCTCTGAAGTCGAGTGGTTCAGGAATAGGAACGCAGTTTACTGGCAGTTTGACCACAACGCGATGGGATCGATCCACGAGTGCCAAGGAGGGTGTGCAGCCCTGCTCAATCGATCGACTCCAGACGTAATGCATCCCCTAACAGGCCCAGTGCCGCGGCAAGGTCGTGATCTCCGCCGAAGGTGTGACTCAGGCGCAAGTGTTGCGCGTGCAAGCCCTGCAGACTGAACAGCTCTCCCGGTGCGATTACCACCTGGTGCTTGAGCAGGCGCTGAAACACTCGACGTACATCGACCTGGCGCAGCGAACGAACCCAGATGGTTGCACCGCCCTGGGGTTCGACAAAGTGCAAGGCATCTCCCAGACGCTCCTGCAACAGCTGCGTCATCTGCACCTTGCGGTCCTTGAGCATCCGCCGTAATACCTGAAGGTGCTGATCGACACGTCCGTTGCCGTACAAGCGCGCGATGGCTTTCTGGCGAATCGGTGACAAGCGGAACGAACGCAGCAGAAAGTACCGTTGCAGTTCAGCACTGAAATGCCGCGACAGCAGATAGCCGTATGGCGCCTCCGGTCCAATGATTTTCTCGAACGTGGAAAACACGATCAGCCGATCGGGGTCCAGCAAGTCGCGAAACCGCTGGCCGTCCGGTTCGAATCCGAGTTCGCCGTAGCAGTCGTTTTCCAACACCCAACTGCCATGTCGTTCCAGCAACTGCGCGACGACTTGTCGGTTGTCGTCGGGTGCCAGGCTGCCTCGCGGCATGTTCAGCCCGGATGAAACCATCACCAGTCGCACCGGCTCGGTCTCCAACAGCTCCTTGAGCCATTCGACGTCCAGGCCACCGCTGGATTGCACCGCCAGCTCGATCACTCGCACCTGCGCAGCCTGGAGCAACCGCAGAATCGCCCAGTCGCACGGCGACTCGACCAACACCGTGGCGTCCTTGAGATTCAACACAGCGATCAGTATTTCCAGCACGCCACGCAGGTCGGCGCCAATATAGACATCGTCGGCATGCCAGCAGCGCAGCGGCGAGGAGGTGTAGCGCGCTGCCAGGGCAATGCGCAACTCCAGCTCGCCGCAAGGTTGCGATGTCGGTTGCGGCTGACGCGGATACTGGCGCAGCAGTTCTCGTTCCAGCAGTAACAACGGACTGTCGAGGGGTTGCAACAACGCCGGTTCATCGGCGCTCAAGACCAGCATTCCGGGACGTCTGGCGTTGACATAAACGGTTTCGAGCAGGTCGTTGCCACTGCTGAGCGTGCTGATGGAGGACACCGGTAACGCGTAATAGCCGGACTTGGCCACGGAATAAACGCGCCCTTCCTTCTCCAGCAGCGAATACGCGTACTGAATGGTCGAGATCGACACGCTCAGACGCTCCGCCAACTGTCGCAACGAAGGCAGGCGGACTCGCGTGTCACTGACCGGTTCGTTGATCAGGTTAGTCAGATATCGGTACACCGCCTGATACGCGAAGTCAGTTTCTCGTGGCCCTTTCATGGGCGAGGGCCGAATGCCGTGTGAACGTCATCATGCATCGTCAAGAAATCTGTCAAGCCACGCACTTTCAGCGCCCCGCTGACCATTCATCCGCCACCGCCGTGTCGTCGTCATAGTCGGATGCTTCGGCTTGCAAACCCGCGCCGCCGAGAACCGGGGCGCCTGCCCTACCCTCATCCGCAAATACCGGACCCATGCGGTAAAGCTTGCCGATCAAGCTGACAGGCAACCCGCTGACGTCGGTCATCCATTGCAGAACCTGCTCCGGCACCGGATTGCCCTGCATTGCCCGGTGCAAATCAGGCATCGCCACGAGCATGCCGGGGTGGCACTGGCGCAGAAAACGCTCAAGCGCCGCGCCATTCTCGACGAAAGGTGAAAAGAGCAGGCACACCAGTTGAGCCTCGCTCAGGCCAAGGTTTTTTTGAGCCTCGGCCGCTGCCAGCACGCGGAGCTCGGCCAACGTCGCCGGATTGCCGAACGCCTCTACCGCTTGTTCGCACAACCGTTCCGCCAGTTGTTTGCGCCGCATCATCACCAAGGCCCGTTGCAGGTATTCGGCGACACCCGTCTCGTAGCCGCGGTCGTGCACGAAGCACGATTGCAAACCCCGCATGTGTGCAGAGATAGAAAGGCTGACGTACTCGTTGTCGCTGAGCTGAGCCGCCAGTTCGTCAGGTTGAAAACCGAGAAACTCTGTGAGCAGCGGCCAACGCTCTTCCAGGTTGCTGACCAGCATGTCGTGAATGTCGATGTACGTGGTGCGACGACAGGCCTCAAATCGTTCGGCCGGACGCCACGCAACCTGGTCATGCTCAGCATAAAAAGCGCGGTAGCAGTCGCAGCCCAGTTCATCGAGCAGCGCGAAAAGCGCCTCGTAGCCGGTTTCGTGGTGGTTCGAGGTCTTGAGCCCGGCCTTGGCGGCAGCACGTTTCAACCCGTCGAGAAACTGCTTCTGCTGACGAGGCGAGTCACTGCTGATCAATGCATCGACACCGCTGTCCCACCGAGCTATTTGCCCATAGAACTCGCCGGTGGCCAGATACCCGTCGTCCCACAGATCAAGCGGCCCGTTCCAGGCGCGACGATGACCCACCATCAAAAGATTGAGCCGATTCGACTCACGGCCGCCTTCGGAAATCGGCGTCAGGTGGTTGAACGGCAGGACTTCCCGGTTATCAACCATCAACACTTCGACCCGAGGATCGTCGTAGAGGAACAAGGCGCTGTAGCTGCGATGAATGTTTTCCAGGGCCGCAGGGCTTGCGTCGTTCAAACGCAAGGATGCCACTCGCAACTGGAATGTCGCTGGCGCCCGGCCGGCGATACTCAGTTGTGCCGCGCGCAGTAGCGCCAGGGTGTAGCAACTGTCGCGGGACCCGGACTGAATCGCCAAGACCTTGTAGTCGCCAATACGCTCCATGCCCCCGGCGGCCACCACCAATCGCTGAATCATCAGCTGCAACGCCGTGCGTTCGGCGCGCGAGAAGAAACTCAGCAATCGCTGCAGCACTTGCTGATAGACATAGTTCATCGCTTGGTCATGGATATTGGTCATCTTTATTTACCTGATGCTTGTAAGTTCGATATCGCGCCAACAACGACACGCATTGCGCAATGGGTTGCTTGCCACGATTGAAGTACTGGACGCTATTGCCAAATGCTAGCACTTAAGCTTTTAGTAATTATTTGAAATAACTAGAAGTCTCCCCTGCTCCCGCCAGAGACAGGTGGCCGCCAACCCCTGTAGAGCCGGCCTCTTGCGACTGCGAGCGACATCCTAGGAAATGTCCGACAGCGTCCCACAGACAATTAGCACAAGAAATAGAGAAAGAAGTCACCCATGTTTTTTTGGCAACTGCGCAACGACGAACTATTGGTCGCATAGGTATTAACAGTGTGTATTGAAAAGTATCAACCTGATACCCAGCCATGACTCATTCCTTGAGATGAAAGTAATCATTCAATTATCAAGGCTTATATGATGATTAGAAGATACAGATTGAGAGCAAAAACCAGTTCAGTTGCTGAACTGACCCATTGATGGGGCAATGGGACGTCTCATTTTGGCGGGTGCTGAAAACAGAAGAGTCCGTGGGTACGGACTCTTGCAGAGGGGCTTATTTGAAGGGCTTATGCAGGTTCAACCTGGAGGGCGACCCGTTCGCGGCATGGGCATTCGTCCATGTAGCGGTGTGCTTCGACAAACTCGGCAAACGGGAAGACCCGAGTCTTGAGCGGCAGCAGCACGCGGTCGGCGGTCATCTGGTTGATGTCGCGCAAGGCGCGTTGCAGCGCGACCTGGTCCTGGATGATGCCCAGCTCAGGCTTGCCGGTGAAGTTGCCGATGCAGTGCACAAAGAACTGAATGTTCTTCTGGAACGCTGCACAGGCCGGGAACGGCGTCTGGTTGCCACCTTGCAGGCCGTACAGCACCAGGCTGCCGCGAGGTGCAAGCACATCGCCAAGCAACGACATCTGTGGACCGCCGAGACCGTCGAACACAACGTCCACGCCACGGTTGTCGGTGATCTTGTTGATCTGCATCAGCAGATCCTGTTCTTCGGTGACGATGACTTTCTCGGCACCCAGGGACAGCAGGTTCTCACGCTCTTCCGCTGTCTTGGTCGCGGCAATGACCCGGATACCCAGCGCCTTGCCCAGTTGTACAAAGGACGGACCGGCGCAGTGACTGGCGTCGGTCACCAGGGCGAATTGACCGGGTTTGACCCGTGCCAGATCGACATAAGCGAAGTAAGCGATCAGCAGCGGCGTGTAATGCACGCTGGCTTCGATCGGGCTGAGCACGTCCGGGTAACGGGTAAGTGCCGAGCGCGGCAGAACGATCTGTTCGCCGTAGACCGGATAATCGTTGGGGCTTTCAGCCGGGAAGCTGGCGACCTTGTCGCCGACTGCCAGATCATCGACGCCCTCGCCGACCGCCGTCACGACACCGGACATTTCATGGCCAAGGCCTGAAGGCAGACGAGCGTGGGACGATGCCAGGTTCTGGCGCCAGAGAATGTCGTACCAGCTGATGCCAATCGCCTCGACGCGCACCTGCACTTCGCCCGGCGCAGGGAGAGCGGCCGCATGCTCTTCGCATTTGAGCACCTCGGCTGGACCAAACTTGTGAAAACGGATCGTGCGGGACATCGCAAACCTCGTCAAAGAAACCTCTAATGCCCTGAACTCTATCTGGGCTTTCTACCCAAGACTATCAGTGGCTATTAATAGTCGACATGCCTGTCATTGATTCCGCAGCGCCGGTGACATCGTCAAATGCCGTGAAAACCGAAGCATCCTTTTCAGGAAAACTGAATTACTCGGTGCAGAGTAGCAGCCTTTCCCCTTAATATTCACGCCGGCCATTGTTCTCATATGGCCGCTCTCGTCAAGCTTGATGACTCTGCCAGGACTCCAGATGAATCGTAATGACCTGCGTCGTGTCGACCTGAACCTGTTGATCGTTTTCGAAACATTGATGCACGAACGCAGCGTGACCCGCGCTGCGGAGAAATTGTTCCTCGGCCAGCCGGCCATCAGTGCGGCCCTCTCGCGCCTGCGCGGGCTGTTCGATGATCCGTTGTTCGTGCGTACCGGCCGCAGCATGGAACCGTCCGCCCGGGCGGTGGAAATCTTCGCCCTGCTCTCGCCTGCACTGGATTCGATTTCCACCGCGGTCAGTCGTGCGGCGGAATTCGACCCGGCCACCAGCACCGCAGTGTTTCGCATCGGTCTGTCGGACGATGTCGAGTTCGCGTTGCTGCCGATGCTGCTCAAACGCCTGCGCGCCGAATCTCCGGGGATCGTGCTGGTGGTGCGTCGGGCCAACTACATCCTGATGCCGAGCCTGCTGGCCTCGGGCGAGATTTCCATCGGCGTCAGCTACACCGCCGACCTGCCGGCCAACGCCAAGCGCAAGGTGCTGCGCCGCAGCATGCCGAAGCTGTTGCGGGCCGACACGGTGCTGGGGCCATTGAGCCTGGATGATTTCTGTGCACGGCCTCATGCGCTGGTGTCGTTCGCCGGTGACCTGAGCGGCTTTATAGATGAAGAACTGGAAAAGCTCGGGCGCAAACGACATGTGGTGCTCGCGGTACCGCAGTTCAACGGACTCAGCACGCTCATCAGCGGCACCGATATCGTCGCGACCGTGCCGGATTACACGGCTGAGGCGTTGACGGCGGCCGGTGGTGTGCGGGCTGAAGACCCGCCGTTGCCGGTGCGCAGTTTTGAATTGCACATGGCCTGGCGTGGGTCGCAGGATAATGATCCGGGCGAGCGTTGGTTAAGGTCGCGGATTCAAATGTTTTTTGGTGATCCGGATAGTCTTGTTTGATCCTGATTTAGCATTAGGGCTTCTGGCCCTATCGCGAGCAAGCTCGCTCCCACATTGGAATGCATTACCCTGTGGGAGCGAGCTTGCTCGCGATGGCAGCGACTCGATCCAACGCCTTATCTTTGCATTCCCCGCAACACTGAATTGTCATCAATCTAATTGATAGCCGCCTAACGAAAGGTGCACGCTAGAGAGCTTGCATCGGACTTATATCATTCCGAATGATAGTTACCTTTGCCTCATTCGATTCGTGCGATACAACCTCGCCGAGCATCATCCGTCCATTCTCAATACATTGGCGGATGCATCCATGGAACAATCACTCAAACATTTACGCTTCCCGTTGGCCTTGTTGGCCGTACTGGTGATGAGCGCCTGCGGCAAGACTCCGGACACGGCCGCCACTATGCCCGCAGCCAAAGTCAGCGTGGCCAAGGTGCTGGAACAACCGGTCAATGAATGGGACGAATTCACCGGGCGCCTCGAAGCGCCGGAAACCGTAGAAATTCGTCCACGGGTCTCAGGCCAGATCGATGAAGTGGCCTTCACTGAAGGCGCTTTGGTCAAGAAAGGCGATCTGTTGTTCCAGATCGACCCGCGTCCATTCCAGGCCGAGGTTCGCCGCCTTGAAGCCCTGGTTGCCCAATCCCGCGCCAACGCCACCCGCAGCGAAAACGAATCCCAGCGCGGCGAACGTCTGCGCACCAGCAACGCGATCTCCGCCGAGCTGGCCGACTCGCGCACCAGCGCGGCTCAAGAAGCCCGCGCCGCTGTCGGAGCCCTCCAGGCACAACTGGACCTGGCGAAACTGAACCTGAGCTTCACCCGTGTCACCGCGCCGATCAGTGGTCGCGTCAGCCGTGCGGAAATCACCGCCGGCAACCTGGTGACCGCCGATACCACCGCGCTGACCAGTGTGGTGTCCACCGACAAGGTCTACGCCTACTTCGACGCCGACGAGCGCGTGTTCCTCAAGTACACCGCGCTCGCTCGCCAGGGCAAACGCGGTGCTACCACGCCGGTTTACCTCGGCCTCTCCAACGAAGACGGCAACCCACACCAGGGCGTGATGAACTTCGTCGACAACCAGGTCAACCCGAAAACCGGCACCATCCGCGGTCGTGCCGTGTTCGACAACAGCGACGGCGCCTACACCCCAGGCCTGTATGCACGCTTGAAACTGGTCGGCAGCGGCACCTATTCCGCCGTGCTGATCAACGACGAAGCGGTCGGTACCGATCTGGGTAAAAAGTTCGTGCTGGTGATGGATGCCGACAACAAAACGGTTTACCGCTCGGTCGAGCTCGGTCCGAAGATCGAAGGTTTGCGCATCGTGCGCAGCGGCCTGAGCAAGGACGACACCGTCATCGTCAAGGGTCTGCAACGGGTTCGCCCTGGCTCGCCGGTCACCCCTGAAGTGATCCCGATGGCCAGTGAACAAACCCTCGCGGCACTCGCACAACAACGACAAGCGCTGGAAGCCAGCAACCTGCCCCAAGTCGCACCTGCCAAGGTCGCGCCGGGTTCGGTTGTGAAACTGGCTGCTGCGACACCACGCGGTTAAGGGATCACTACGATGAATTTTTCCCAATTCTTCATTTCACGGCCGATCTTTGCAGCGGTACTGTCGCTGCTGATCCTGATCGCCGGCGCCATCTCGCTGTTCCAGTTGCCGATCAGCGAATACCCGGAAGTGGTTCCGCCGACCGTTGTGGTCCGCGCCAACTTCCCGGGTGCCAACCCAAAAGTCATCGGTGAAACCGTGGCTGCTCCACTGGAGCAAGCCATCACCGGCGTCGAGAACATGCTGTACATGTCCTCGCAGTCCACCGCTGACGGCAAGATCACCCTGACCATCACTTTTGCGCTGGGCACTGACCTGGACAACGCACAGGTGCAGGTGCAGAACCGCGTGACCCGGACCGAGCCGAAACTTCCAGAAGAAGTGACGCGCATCGGTATCACCGTGGACAAGGCTTCGCCCGACCTGACCATGGTTGTGCACTTGACCTCGCCGGACAAACGCTACGACATGCTCTACCTGTCCAACTACGCCTTGCTCAACATCAAGGATGAGCTGGCGCGTCTGGGTGGTGTCGGTGACGTGCAGCTGTTCGGCATGGGCGATTACTCGCTGCGGGTCTGGCTCGATCCGAACAAGACCGCTTCGCGTAACCTGACCGCCACTGACGTCGTGACTGCGATTCGTGAACAGAACCGTCAGGTGGCTGCCGGTGCGTTGGGTGCGCCACCTGCGCCGAATGCCACCGCCTTCCAGTTGTCAGTCAACACCCAAGGTCGTCTGGTTTCTGAAGAAGAGTTCGAGAACATCATCGTTCGCTCCGGCGAAAACGGTGAAATCACTCGCCTGAAAGACATTGCTCGCATTGAGTTGGGTTCCAGCCAATACGCTTTGCGTTCGCTGCTGAACAACCAGCCGGCGGTAGCGATCCCCATCTTCCAGCGCCCTGGTTCCAACGCGATCGAAATCTCCAACGAAGTGCGCGACAAGATGGCGGAGCTGAAAAAGAGCTTCCCGGAAGGCATGGACTTCAGCATCGTCTATGACCCGACGATCTTCGTTCGCGGCTCCATCGAGGCGGTAGTTCACACCCTCTTCGAAGCACTGATCCTCGTTGTTCTGGTGGTGATCCTGTTCCTGCAAACCTGGCGCGCCTCGATCATTCCGTTGGTGGCGGTGCCGGTTTCGCTGATCGGTACGTTTGCCGTGATGCACCTGTTCGGCTTCTCGCTGAACGCCCTGTCATTGTTCGGATTGGTACTGGCCATCGGTATCGTGGTGGACGACGCCATCGTGGTGGTGGAGAACGTCGAGCGAAACATTGGACTGGGATTGACGCCGGTCGAAGCAACCAAACGGGCCATGCGTGAAGTGACCGGTCCGATCATCGCGACGGCGCTGGTGCTGTGTGCGGTGTTTATCCCGGCGGCGTTCATCTCCGGCTTGACCGGGCAGTTCTATAAACAATTCGCCCTGACCATTGCGATCTCGACCGTGATCTCGGCGTTCAACTCGCTGACGCTGTCGCCTGCACTGGCTGCGGTGTTGCTCAAAAGCCATGACGCACCGAAGGACCGTTTCTCCAAGGTCCTCGACAAGATCTTTGGTGGCTGGCTGTTCCGTCCGTTCAACCGTTTCTTTGACAAGGCCAGCCATGGCTATGTCGGCACTGTAGGCCGGGTTATCCGCAGCAGCGGCATCGCTCTGCTGTTGTACGCAGGCCTGATGGTGTTGACCTTCTTCGGTTTCTCCAGCACTCCGACCGGTTTCGTACCTGGCCAGGACAAGCAATACCTGGTGGCCTTCGCGCAACTGCCGGACGCCTCGAGCCTGGACCGTACCGAAGACGTGATCAAACGCATGTCCGACCTGGCCCTGAAACAGCCTGGCGTGGAAAGTGCGGTGGCCTTCCCTGGCCTGTCGATCAACGGTTTCACCAACAGCCCTAACGCCGGCATCGTGTTTGTGACGCTCAAACCGTTCGACGAGCGTAAAGACCCGAGCATGTCCGCCGGTGCGATTGCCGGTGCGTTGAACGGCCAGTACGCCGGGATCCAGGAAGCCTACATGGCGATCTTCCCGCCGCCGCCGGTACAAGGCCTGGGCACCATCGGTGGTTTCCGCCTGCAGATCGAAGACCGGGGCAACCTGGGCTATGACGAGCTGTACAAAGAAACCATGAACATCATCACCAAGAGCCATAACGTGCCGGAACTGGCCGCCCTGTTCACTAGCTACACCGTGAACGTGCCACAGGTCGATGCAGCTATCGACCGCGAAAAAGCCAAGACCCACGGCGTGGCCGTCAGCGACATCTTCGACACCTTGCAGATCTACCTGGGTTCGCTGTATGCCAACGACTTCAACCGCTTTGGTCGTACCTACCAGGTCAACGTTCAGGCTGAACAGCAGTTCCGTCTCGAACCGGACCAGATCGGTCAGCTGAAAGTGCGTAACAACAAAGGCGAGATGATCCCGCTGGCGACCTTCATCAAAGTCAGCGACACCTCGGGCCCGGACCGTGTGATGCACTACAACGGCTTCATCACCGCGGAAATCAACGGTGCAGCAGCTCCCGGCTACAGCTCCGGCCAGGCCGAAAAAGCCATCGAGAAACTGCTCAAGGAAGAACTTCCGAACGGCATGACCTACGAATGGACCGACCTGACCTACCAGCAGATTCTGTCCGGTAACACCGCACTGTTCGTGTTCCCGCTCTGCGTACTGCTGGCGTTCCTGGTACTCGCAGCTCAATACGAAAGCTGGAGCCTGCCACTGGCGGTGATCCTGATCGTACCGATGACTCTGCTGTCGGCCATCACCGGTGTGATTGCTTCGGGAGGCGACAACAACATCTTCACCCAGATCGGCTTGATCGTACTGGTGGGGCTTGCCTGTAAGAACGCGATTCTGATCGTCGAGTTTGCCAAGGATAAACAGCAGGACGAAGGCCTCAGCCCGCTCGCCGCGGTACTGGAAGCTTGCCGTCTGCGTCTGCGGCCGATCCTGATGACTTCCTTCGCGTTCATCATGGGTGTTGTGCCTCTGGTGTTCTCCAGCGGTGCCGGTGCCGAAATGCGTCATGCCATGGGTGTGGCGGTGTTCTCCGGGATGCTCGGGGTGACCTTCTTCGGTCTGTTGCTGACGCCAGTGTTCTACGTGTTGATTCGTAACTTTGTGGAGCGTGGTGAAAAGCGCAAAGCGGCCAAGGCCCTGAAACTGGAGGCGCAACAATGAGCCTGAAAGCCTTCCTGCCGAGCCTTCTGGTACTGGCCCTGAGTGCCTGTGCCGTCGGCCCGGATTACAAGACCCCAGCCACTGAGCCGGCCAACATCACCACCGCCACCGATGGCAGCGCCGGTCAGAAGAACTTCGACCGCTCGCGTTTCGAAGGCATCTGGTGGCAGCAGTTCGAAGATCCGACCCTCAACCAGTTGGTGACTCAATCGCTGCAAGGCAACCGTGATTTGCGTGTAGCCTTTGCCCGCTGGAAAGCGGCGCGAGCAATTCGTGATGACGTCAGCAATGACGCCATGCCGACTATCACCAGCCGGGTCAGCAGTGACCTGGGCAAGGGTCAGATTCCGGGCCAGACCACCAAACGGGTCAATAGCGAACGCTACGACCTTGGCCTGGACATGGCGTGGGAGATCGACCTGTTTGGGCGTATCCAGCGCAACCTGGAATCCGCCGACGCCGAACAGCAAGCGCTCGAAGCCGATCTGTACCAACTGCAAGTCTCGATGATTGCCGAACTGGTGGACGCCTACGGTCAACTGCGCGGTGCGCAGTTGCGGGAAAAGATCGCCCTGGCCAACCTGAACAATCAGCAGGAGTCGCGCAAGATCACCGTCAGCCTGCGTGATGCCGGTGTCGGCGATCAGCTCGATGTGGAGCGTGCCGATGCACGCCTGGCGTCCGTCGAAGCCAGCGTGCCGCAATTGCAGGCTGAACAGGTTCGGGAGAAAAACCGCATCGCCACCCTGTTGGGTGAGCGGCCGGACAAGCTGACCGTCGACCTGAGTCCCAAAGACTTGCCGGCGATCGCCAAGGCCCTGCCGATCGGTGATCCGGGTGAACTGCTGCAACGTCGCCCGGACATTCTCAGCGCCGAGCGCAAACTGGCTTCCGCCACTGCCCGTATCGGCGTGGCCAAGGCTGATTTGTTCCCACGGGTCAGCCTCAGCGGTTTCCTTGGCTTCACCGCCGGGCGTGGTTCGCAAATCGGTTCCTCGGCGGCCAACGCCTGGGCACTGGGCCCAAGCATTACCTGGGCGGCGTTCGACCTTGGCAGCGTGCGCGCCCGTCTACGGGGTGCCGATGCGGATGCCGAAGGCGCCCTGGCGACCTACGAGCAGCAAGTCCTGTTGGCGTTGGAAGAATCGGAAAACGCCTTTAGCGACTACGGCAAACGTCAACAACGCTTGATCTCGCTGATTCGTCAGAGCGAATCCAGCCGCGCCGCGGCCGACCTCGCCGAAATTCGTTACCGCGAAGGCACGGCGGACTTCCTCGTCCTGCTCGACGCCCAGCGTGAGCGTCTGGCGGCTGAGGACACTCAGGCCCAGGCCGAAGTCGAACTGTATCGCGGGATTGTCGCGATTTACAAAGCCCTGGGCGGTGGCTGGCAACCAGAGACGGTCGCCAGCAAGTAAAGTTTTAACGAGCTCCTTTGGTTGGTCGCAACCAACCAATTCCTTTGCCCTGCGCCTCATTCGGTCGCGGGGCTTTTTTTTGCCTGATTTTTACTGTGTTCAGACTCAAGGACTGTCACGGTGGCCGTGGTCCCGGCACGCAGTCGGTTTTTGGCCGCGTAATCGGGGTCGATCTGTATCCGCACCGGCACCCGTTGCGCCAGTTTGACCCAGGTGTAACTGGGGTTTATGTTGGCCAGCAGGCGACCGCCGGGCAGGTTCTCCCGGTCGGAAATGGCGAAGGCAATGCTTTGCACAGTGCCGCCGAAGGTTTCGCCGCTCATCAATTCGATCCTGACCCGGTCGCCCTCCTCGATTCGCGGCAACTTTGTTTCTTCAAAATAGCCACTGACATAAAACGAGTCGCTGTCCACCAGCGCCAACAGCGCGCCACCGGCCGCGGCATAGTCACCCTGACGGGTCAGCAGGTTGGTGACGTAACCCGTCACGGGCGCTTCGACCCGCGTGCGCTGCAAATCCAGTTCGGCCTGGGTCAATGCGGCGATGGCCAATTGCACGTTAGCCTGGGCCAAACCGAGATTGGCCTGGTTGCGCAGCAACTCGGCCTGCGCCACCGCCACTTCCGTGCTGGATTTCTCCCATTCTTCACCAGAAATCGCAAGCCGCTGTTTGAGCGTGCGCCGTCGGCGCTCTTCACTCTGACGCTGGCGGAGCAACGCTTCACTGGCGACAATCGTTGCCTCGGACTGGCCAAGGGTGGCTTTCGCCACTTCCACCGAACGCTTGGCATGCTCAACCGCCAGGACATAGCGCGCCGGGTCGATCTCCAGCAGCAACTGGCCTTTCTCCACATGCTGGTTGTCCTGCACGCCCAGGCCGACGATGCGCCCCGAGACATCGGCGGACATGGTCACCACATCGGCACGCACCCGTGCATCCCGGGTCCAGGGGGCACGGGTGTAATGTTCCCAGGCAAACCAGCCGAGAACAAAGGCCAGCAACACCACCGCCACCGTCGCAAGTCGGGCAAGGATCTTCTTCAAAGCATCAAGCTCCCATGACCAGAATCAGCGTTGCGCAAACGCAGGCGTACAACGCGCCTTCGAACAAGGCTTCATGCCAGACGAACCGCAACACGCCAATGCGGCGCAAGATCCAGTCCAGCACCAGGTAAATCGGTAGCGCCAGCAGTAACGCCTGGGCAATCGGCGGCAAGTAGACGCCACCCAATTCAAAATCAATGGGCAAGGGTCGGCACTCCTTCCGTTTCTGCGGGTTGAAAGTATTTGCGATGTCGCTCCAGAAACGACACCACGATCAACAACGCCACGCGCATCCTGAAGACCGACCACAGGTGTTCATGAACGTCTAAATGGAGGTCGTCCATTTCGTCGCCCAAGACACGCAGATTTCCGAGCAGCTGTTCAAGGTCAATCCCGGGCCGCCCGGCGATCAATCGTCCGGTCTCACGGACAGCAGCGAGCAAACGGTTTTGCTGTTCAGTACTGAGCAACGTGTTGCTTCGCCCCTGTTGTCTGAGCTGGTTCAACGCCACACCCAGTGCCATGCACCCGAGGCTGACTTCGAACAGCTCGCTGGATTGCTTGTCGTTGGTGGCCGGCAACAGTCCCAACATCATGGTCAGGCGGTCGACCATGCGGCTTTCAAACGCAAATTGCTGCTCATCGGTGGCCGGCGTCTTCAGCAAAGCGTAGACCTGCTCACAGTTTTCATTGAACAGCCGGCGTATTCGCAAAACGGGCCTGAACGGGAAGATCAAGGCATAGACACTGAGCGCCAGCGCGGCTGCGCAGATATAAGAACCGGCAAACTCGAACCACTGAATGGCACTGTTTTGGCCGATTTCTGTGTTTTGCGGGCCCAACAACAGCATTGTCGTTAGTCCAAGACCAATGCCTGTGCCCGTGGTTGGCGGACTGGACAACCCCACCGCGACGGCATACAGCAATGGGGTTAACAACAAGGCGAGTAACTCGAAGTCACTGATCATCGGTATCAGCAGGAACAGATACAGCGCTGATACCCCCAAGGCCAGACCCAGCCCTCTGGCAAAGCTTTGGCTGGCCAGCAACGGCCGGGGAAAAGTCGCCATCAGCGAACAGAGAATTCCCGCCACGATCATCCCGCCACGCGCCCCGTCCCAACCGGTCTCGATCCAGATCAGGCCGGCCACCAGCAACGCGGTAAATGCGCGGATCGCGTTCATCGCCGCCAACGTGAAATCCAGATGCAAGGGGTTGTCCTGGCCGCGAAACATGCTACTGGCCGCACGCCCGTCCTGGATTGCGTCGCTCAGTTCGAGAATCTGGCCGAGCTGCTCCAGCATCCGCGCCTGTTCCCAGCGCAGTGCCCAGGCCAGTGAACGCAGGGTGGCTGGCATCGTCTCGGTGAGTTGTTCGGCCTTGTAGGCCTGGTCATCGAAACGCTGTTGCAGCGCCGAGAAACGCTGCCGGGCTTGGGTCGACAATGAGCGCCCTTCCAGGGCCAACTCTTCGAGAAAGACCAGTTCTTCGGCGCGTAATCGCTGTATCTCCTCCGGCAAGGCACCTTTCCAGCGCTCGGCAAGCAGCTCCCGCTGGTGACGCAAAGCCGTCAACCGCGACGTCAACAACACCAGCTGATTACCCAGCAACTGCACCAACTCATTGGCGCTGCGCAACCGTGGCGCATCGAAATACAAATGCCGACGTACCCCCTCCAGGGCGCTGATCGCGCCGAGTAGTTGCATCTGCCTCCGATGGAAATCGGCCTCGCTTTCCTCGGTTCGAATGACGGCAGCAGCGTGGGTCGCGAGCAGCTTGATGACCTGATCGATCTTGGCGAAGTAATCTCGGGCCACCGCTTCCGGCCGCGCAGTGAGCAGGCTGACCACGCACACGCAAGCCACCGCCAATAGCGTCTCGGTCACGCGGGTGACGGCGAGAAGGAACGTACCGTCCTGATCGGGTACCGCCAGCAGTGCCACGACCACCGCCGTGTACCCGCTCAAAACAAATGCCTGGGAACTGGTGTAGCGCAATAAGGTGCCGCCGGCGGTACACAGCGCCAGCCACAAGGCCAGGGTGAGGATGAAAGGCAGGGGCGCCTGGGGAAAGATCGCCATGATCAACACCGCCACGACCGCCCCGAGTGTGGTGCCAATGACCTGGCCGAAACTCCGGGCCAGGGCCATGCCGCCCAATGGCTGGCTGACGATGACCACCGCCATGATCGACCACTTGGGCTGCTCAAGGTCGAACAGGAACGCCAGATACAACGTCAGTAGCCCGGCCGCGATGGTCCGCAGGGCGAACAACGCCACGCCGGGCCCGGGGTTGAGTATCGCTTTGAAGTACTGAAGCAGCGGTTGCATGGGAGCGCTCATCGAGTCATCTCCAGCAAGCGTAGTCACTGCCAACGCGCCTCGACGGGTTTCAATGTCGACGCAACCTGTAGGCAAAATCATTGAAAAGCCAGACTGCCTTGAATCGACTGACTTACGTAATGAACTGAGTCTGGGTTTGACTCACAGCCTTGCCTGACCGAAGCTGGCACCTTTGCAACAGCTTGCCAGCTTCCGGATTCCTGCATGCCCCAGTCCCGCCGCTATCTGATCATCAGCCTTTGCGTCCTGTTTGCCATCGGCCTTGCCTGGTTTTCCCTGCGCAGCACAACCCCCGCCGTGCCGGAGGCGATCAAGCGTGGCTACAGCGAGGCGCTGAATCAGGCGCGCGCAGGCCAACCGGGCGCAGCGCGGGTGCTCTACCAGCAATTGGGCCGCCCCGACATATCGGTCAAACGCCGCGTCTGGTTGCATGCCGAACTGCCCAACTACCCCAGCTCCGTGGCCCTGAAACTGGCGGATGCGGACTTGCAGCATGAGTCGCCGGACGTGCGTATTGCGGCGATCAAAAGCATCAGCGGTCTGGTGCCCAGCGGTCAGCGCAGCCTGCTGCTGGGCCCGTTACTCGATGACGGCGAACAGCGCGTCCGCTATGCCGCCGTGAATGCCTTGCTGGGGCTGTCGCCGGACGATCTCGGTTTGTACTTCGGGCCGCTGGAGCAGGCCATCGATGCCTGGGAACAGGACCTGAAGAGTCAACCGGAAAGCGCCGACAACCAATATCAACTGGCTCGACTGCATCTGCACAATGCCGAATTGAAAGAAGCGCAGCAGGCACTGCAGAACACCTTGCGTCTTGCGCCCGGCAACCTGCCCGCGCTGGTGATGCAAATCGACGTGCTGGATCGCCTGGGCCAAAACGATGCTGCCCGACAACTGTTGGCCAAGCAGCTAAAAGCTCAGCCCGACTCGGCCTACCTGCAACATGCCTTGGGACTCTGGCTGCTGCATCACGGGCAAAGTGAGTTCGCCCTGCTCGGCCTTTCCAAAGCCGTGGAGCTGGAGCCGGACAACAAGGATTACCGTTACGATCTGGCCACCACGCTTCACGATGAACAGGAGCTGGAAGCGGCGCAGAAACAGTTGCAGGAGATCGTCCAGCGCCACCCGGCCGACCGGAGAGCCCGGGTATTGTTGATCAACTACTGGAAAGAAAGCGGCCAGTTGCAGAACGTGCAGATTCTGTTGGCGCAACTTGAACAACTCAATCCCGACGACCCGGCCTTGCAGCAAGGGCTTTAACAACAGCAAAAATTTCGTTGAACTCGTCGTCTCGGCCAAGGGTCAAGAGAACAGGCAGTCCATTCAGGCACTTATAGCCTGCTGCCTCGCTTCCCCTAGTCATGAGAGGGCATTTTTTGTCTACATCAAACGAGTTGATCAGTGCAAAAGCCGCCACCGGCATCGAAGGTCTGGATGACATCCTGGCCGGTGGTTTGTCCCGCGGGCATGTGTTTTTACTGGAGGGTGAACCCGGTACCGGCAAAACCACCGTCGCTTTGCATTTCCTGTTGGCCGGCGCTCGTGCCGGCGAGCGCTCGTTGTACATCACGTTGTCGGAAACCGAGCGGGAGTTGCGACAGGGTGCGTTGTCCCACGGCTGGGAGCTGGATGAGAACATCCACATCTTCGAGCTGACGCCCCCGGAAAGCCTGCTCAATGCCGAGCATCAGCAGAGCCTGTTGTATTCCTCGGACCTTGAGCTGGGCGAAGCCACCAAGCAGATTTTCGAAGTGGTCGAACGGGTCAAGCCGACTCGCGTGGTGCTCGACAGTCTTTCCGAGATCCGTCTGCTGGCCCAAAGCTCACTGCGCTACCGTCGCCAGATCCTCGCAATCAAACATTACTTCGTGCGCTATGACGCCACCGTGGTGTTGCTGGACGACCTGACCACCGAATCCCTCGACAAAACCGTGCACAGTGTGGCCCACGGCGTCATTCGCCTTGAGGAACTGACTCCCAATTATGGCGCCGAGCGTCGGCGGATCCGTGTGGTGAAGTACCGTGGCCAGAAGTACCGAGGCGGGTTTCACGACTTCACCATCATGGGCGATGGCGTGCATGTTTTTCCGCGTCTGGTGGCGGCCGAGCACCGCGGTCGCTATGTCCGCCAGCAATTGTCCAGCGGCATCAAGGCCATGGACGCCCTGCTCGGCGGCGGGATCGAGACTGGTTCCAGCACATTGATCCTCGGCCCGGCCGGTACCGGCAAATCGCTGATCTCGATGATCTTCGCCGCTGCCGCCGTGGCCCGTGGCGAAAAAGCTGCGCTGTTCATTTTCGATGAAGAGCTCGGGTTGCTGTTCGAGCGCATGAAGAACATCGGCATCGACCTCCAGGCGCTGCAAGACACTGGCAACCTGCTGATCGAGCAAGTGGACGCGGCCGAGTTGTCCCCCGGAGAGTTTTCCTACCGGGTTCGTCGCTGCGTCGACGAGAGCAATATCAAGACCGTGGTGATCGACAGCATCAATGGCTATCAGGCGGCGATGCCCGAGGAAAACGCGCTGGTACTGCACATGCACGAGTTGCTGCTGTACCTCAATCGCCAGGGTGCCGCGACCTTCATGACCGTCGCCCAACATGGACTGGTCGGTGACATGCAGGCTCCCGTGGACATCACCTATCTGGCCGACACGGTCATCCTGCTGCGCTACTTCGAGGCACTGGGCAAGGTTCGCCGGGCGATCTCGATCATCAAGAAACGCACCGGCAGCCATGAATCGACCATTCGTGAATACCGCATCAGTGCCCAGGGCATGACCATTGGTGAACCGCTGGATGCATTTCAGGGGGTATTGCGTGGCGTTCCCACTTATCTGGGTGCCAGCAAACCCTTGCTTGAGGAACAAAGCCCGTGATTGCCCAGGAAGCGATGTCCGAGCGCGCGATCATTCTCGCGCCGCTGGGTCGCGACAGCCAGATTGCGCTGATGATGCTCAATGAAGCGGGTTACGACGGGGTGATTACTCGGGACCTGGTGGCGTTGTGCCGCGAACTGGAGCAAGGGGCAGGATTGTTGCTGATTTCTTCCGAGGCTTTGTTGGGCGGTGATCTTGAACCGCTGCTCGGCCTGATCGAGCAACAGCCGGCCTGGTCGGACCTCCCGATTGTATTGATGACCTACCATGGCGGCCCGGAACAAAACCCCGCGTCGCGCTACGGTCCACAGTTGGGGAACGTGACCTTTCTTGAGCGCCCTTTTCACCCGGTTACGTTGATCAGCCTGGTGACCACCGCGTTGCGCGGACGTCGACGACAGTACGAAGCCAGGGACCGGCTGATCGATCTGAGTCAAAGCGAACTGCGGTTGCAAAACACACTCGAAACCCTCGAACAGCAGGTCGAGGAACGCACCGCCCAGCTGCGACACAATGAAGAAGCCCTGCGCCAATCGCAGAAGATGGAAGCGGTCGGCCAGCTCACCGGCGGTATCGCCCACGACTTCAACAACATGCTGACCGGCATCATCGGCAGCCTGGAGCTGCTGCGCCGACGTCTGGCCCGTGGGCGCACCGACGATCTGGACAGCCTTATCGACCTGGGCGTGACCTCAGCCAACCGCGCAGCAGGCCTGACCCACCGTCTGCTGGCGTTCTCCCGGCGTCAGTCGCTGGACTCCAAACCCGTGGAGATGAACACCCTGGTGGTCTCCATGGGCGAGCTGCTTCAGCGCAGCATCAACGAAACCATTCAGCTGGACATGCAGCTGAACGAGCAACTCTGGGTGGCCGAGGCCGATCCCAATCAACTGGAAAGCGCCCTGCTCAATCTGGTGATCAATGCTCGGGATGCGATGCCCGATGGCGGCAAACTGGTGGTGAAAACCAGCAATCAGCATCTGGACATTGGCTTCACCGAAGCCCAGAGCAACCTTCAACCGGGTGATTACGTGGTGCTGAGTGTCACGGACACCGGGTGTGGCATGCCGCAAAGCACCATCAATCGGGCCTTTGATCCGTTCTTTACCACCAAGCCAATCGGCCAGGGCACAGGCCTTGGATTGTCGATGATTTATGGTTTCAGCAAACAATCGCGCGGCCACGTCGCCATTCACAGTGAAGTGGGCGAAGGCACCACGGTGAGTCTGTTCCTCCCGCGATTCGGCGGTGACGTGCCTCAGGACTGCCCGGTGGACGTCCAGCACGCTCCGTTCGCCCAGAATGGCGAAACGGTACTGATCGTCGAGGACGATCCGGCGGTGCGGGTGTTGGTCAGTACGGTGTTGAGTGATCTGGGCTATGCCTTCGTCGAGGCTGGCGATGCCGACAGCGCGGTGCCAATTCTCGATTCCGGGCAGCGTATTGATCTGTTGATCAGCGACGTTGGGTTGCCCGGCATGAATGGCCGGCAACTGGCGGAAATTGGCCGGCAATACCGGCCGGATCTCAAGGTGTTGTTCATCACCGGGTATGCCGAACACGCGGCGGTGCGCGGTGGGTTCCTTGACCCAGGCATGCAGATGATCACCAAGCCGTTCACCTTCGACCTGCTGACGGCGAAGGTGCGGGAGATGATCCGGATCTGACGCGCCCCCTGCAGGAGCGTAAAGCTGTTCTCTTAAGGTCGGGGTTTCCAGGTACACACATGCGTAGCTAGGGGGCGGTGGATCAAGGGTCGACCTGTTTTTTTGTGTGCATATCTGTTTCTGCGGTCACGGCGGCTATCGGTTTCGCTTTTACAGCGAGTCACTTGGAAGAGCCCCAAGTAACCAAGGGCTCTTGCCCCTGTCGTTCGGTGCCTCGCCTAGGCTCGGCATGCCCTCGCTCCGGTCCTGCTCCGTGGGCCCGCCGCCATCGGCCATCCATGGCCGGGGGCGGCTAACCCGGCATCCATGCCGGGTTGCCCACTGCGCAGAACCTCCACTCGGCCTCTCGAGGGGGCGGTGCATCAAGATCAAAGGCTGCAGGCGAGCTAACGCTCGGCCTGTTGAGTGGTGAGGAGCGTGCGTGCACCCCCTCTCCACGGTAGGAGCTGTCGAGTGAAACGAGGCTGCGATCTTTTGATCTTGCTCTGTGGCTTTTGATTTTGATCTGTTGCCCCTTTCCCAGAGGCCGAACGCAGGCGTTGCGCAGGGGGCACCGCGGCAAGGATGCCGCGGTAGCCGCCCCCGGCCATGGATGGCCGATGGCGGCGGGCCCCCGGAGCAATGCCGGAGTGAGGGCATGCCGAGCCCAGGCGAGGCACCGAATGGAGGGGCAAGAGCGCTTTGGTTACTTTCGCGCTTTTCGAAAGTGACTCGCTGTAAAAGCGAAACCGCCAGCCGCCGTTACCGCAGAAACGGATATGTACCCCAACCTTAAGTGAACAGCATTACCCGTAGGAGCAAAGCACCTTACGAGAGCATTTCCTGCATAAGCTCTTGCAGTACATCCAGATCAAACGGCTTGGCCAGAATCGGCGCTTTACGGGTGATAGGGCTGTCCGTCTCGCGGATCTCCTGCGGATAACCGCTGATAAAGATCACCTTGAGTTCCGGTCGCAGCTTCACGGCAGGTTCAGCGATCTGGACGCCAGAGATTCCGCCCGGCAGGCGGAAGTCGGTGATCATCATGTCCAAGTGGGGTTTGCTCGACAGAATTTCGAAGGCTTGCTCGCCGTTTTCGGCCTGCAACACCCGGTAGCCCTCACCCGACAGATAGGCCGACAGCACCATCAAAATGGAGGGGTCATCTTCGACGATCAATACGACGTCTTGTGCATCTTCACTCATGGGAAGCCTTTGTTCGGTCAATAGCTGCTGATACGACCGTGGGGTCGATCAGAGGTTGCGTTTATCTGGCTGTTTTCCTACAGCGGCAGACAAACGCGAAACAAGGCGCCTTCGCCAATCCGGCTTTCGACGGTAATGGAACCGCCATGGGCGGCCACAATCTGCTCGGAAATAAACAATCCCAGCCCCAACCCCGCGACAGCGTGTTTGGCCGTGACGCGTTCGAACTGCTGGAAAATACGCTTCTGGTTCTCTTCGCCGATGCCGATCCCGAAATCGCGTACTTCCACCAGAGCCTGACCGCTCTCACTGTACACCTTAACGGTGATCGGACTCTTGGCGCCGTAGCGCAAAGCATTGGTCAGCAGGTTGGAAATCACCTGTTCAACGCGAAACTCGTCCCAGCTGCCCACCACCGGTTGCTCGGCCTCCAGGGTGACCGTGGACTCGGCAGCATCGACCTGCGGGGCAAAGTTCTGCAACAAGCTGCGAACCAGCGCCGACAGATCGAAGCGCGTCGGTCGGATCGACAGCTTGCCGGTACGAATGCGCGATACATCGAGCATGTCTTCAATCAGTCGGATCAGGCTTTTGATCTGCCGCTCATCGCGGTCGACCATCGCATGCATCTTGTCCAGGGTGAACGCCGCAGCGTTATCCCGGGCCAGGTGCATCTTGCGCAACTGGGTTTCGAGGATCAGGCCATTGAGCGGCGTGCGGACTTCATGGGCGACGATGGACATGAAGTCATCGCGCATGCGCACCGCTTGCTCCAGTTCCAGCTGGGTACTCTGTAACTGCTTGAGCAGCGCTTCCTGCTCGCGGCGGCTTTGCTCCAGCTCTTCGACCTGCTGTTTCATCGCCTTGCTTTGGCGATACAGTTCGACGAACACGTTGACCTTGCTCTTGACCGCGTGGATATCCAGCGGCTTGTAGAGGAAATCTACGGCGCCGCTTTCGTAACCTTTGAAGGCGTAGTTCAGCTCGCGACCGCCAGCACTGACGAACACGATCGGGATGTTCTTGGTCTTTTCCGTGCCGCGCATCAGCTCGGCCAGTTCGAAGCCGTTCATGCCGGGCATCTGCACGTCGAGAATGGCCATGGCGAATTCGTGTTGCAGCAACAGCGACAAGGCTTCGTCGGCGGACAAGGCTTTGTAGACGATACGGTCTTCGCGCTTGATCAGCGCTTCGAGCGCCAACAGGTTCTCCGGCAAATCGTCGACGATCAGCAATTTGGCCTGGATAGTACTTAACATGCGATTCGTTCCAGCTCGACAAGCAGACGGCCGATGCCGCGTATAGGGAGAATGTGGTCCGGCTGGTGTATATCAAGCGCCGCCTGAGGCATGGTCGCGACCTGGGCTTCATCCGGGTCCTGGACAATGGTCATGCCGCCACGACGTTTGACCTGGGCCAGACCGCGGGCGCCATCGCGGTTGGCGCCGGTCAACAACACCGCGGCCAGGGCTGAACCGTAGGCATCAGCAGCCGACTCGAACAGGTAATCGATGGCCGGTCGCGAATAATGCACGTGGGCTTCCAGGCTCAAGGAAAAACTGCGGTCCTGCTCCACCGACAAGTGATAACCCGGAGTCGCGAAATACAGCGTACCGGCTTCCACCTGCGTCTTGTCGCGGGCTTCCATTACAGGCATGGCGACTCGCCGTGCGAACACCTCGGCCAGTTGGCTGCGACGTTCGTCCGGCAGGTGCAAAACCACGATGATCGGCAGCTTGAAGCCTTCTCGCAGTGGGCTGAGGATATTCAGCAACGCCTCCACTCCGCCGGCCGAGGCGCCGATCACGATGGCCTCTATAGAAGGCAAAACCGCTGCACTGTTCATGATTTGCGGTAAATCCGTTCTTGTTTGACCAACGGCTCGAACTGGTTGCCAAAGGCCGAAAAATCCAGGGTTTCCTTGCTGCCCAGCGCCAAAAATCCTCGATGACAAAGGGACTCATGGAACAAACCGAAAGCACGATTCTGAAGCTTTTTGTTGAAGTAAATCAAAACATTACGACACGAAATTAATTGAGTTTCTGAAAAGACACTGTCAGTCGCCAGGCTGTGATCGGCGAAGGTCACGTTCTCACACAGCGTCTTGTCGAAAATCGCGTAACCGTAGGCCGCCGTGTAGTAGTCGGCGAATGAACGCTGGCCACCTGCCTGCTGGTAGTTATGAGTGTAGGCGCGGACATTCTCCATGGAGAAAATCCCTTGCTTGGCCTTGTCCAGCGAGCGCGGGTTGATGTCGGTGGCGTAGATGATGGTGCGATCAAGCAAGCCTTCTTCGCGCAGCAGAATGGCCATCGAATAGACCTCTTCACCCGTGCTGCAACCGGCGATCCAGATCTTGATCGAGGGGTAAGTCTTGAGCAGCGGCACCACTTCCTGACGGATCGCCAGGAAATGCGAAGGGTCGCGGAACATTTCGCTGACCGGGATCGTCAGCAGTTGCAGCAACTGCATGAACGCCGTCGGGTCGTGCAAGACCTTTTCCTGCAACGCTGAAATGGTCGTGCACTCGAACTGGCTCAACGCGTGATTGACCCGGCGCTTGATCGAAGCGCCGGAGTAGTCGCGAAAGTCATAGCTGTATTTGAGGTAGATCGCCTCGATCAACAAGCGAATTTCGATTTCGCTATTTCGCTCCACTGAAAAATTGCGTTCCACTAAATGCGTTCCATTTTTGGTAACCACACGCGAATCAGTGAGAACAGGCGGTCCAGGTCAATGGGCTTGGCCAGGTAATCATTGGAGCCCGCTTGCAAGCAGCGCTCCTGATCGTCCTTCATGGCCTTGGCCGTCACCGCAATGATCGGCAGCTTGCGCCAGCGCGGGTCTTTGCGGATCTCGATGGTGGCTTCGAAACCATCCATCTCCGGCATCATTACGTCCATCAACACCAGATCGATGTCCTCGACTTCATTCAGTCTTTCAATCGCTTCACGACCGTTACGGCCAATGACCACGACTGCACCCTTTTGCTCCAGAGCACTGGTGAGGGCGAAGATGTTGCGTACATCGTCGTCCACCAGCAGCACCTTGCGACCCTCGAAAACCTTGTCGCGGCTGCGCGCGGTCTTGAGCATCCTCTGGCGTTCATGGGACAACGTGGATTCGACTTTGTGCAGAAAGAGTGTGACCTCATCCAGCAAACGCTCTGGCGAGCGGGCGCCCTTGATGATGATCGAGCGCGAATACTTGCGCAGCTCGGCCTCTTCGTCCCGGGTCAGGTTACGCCCGGTGTAGACGATCACTGGCGGAAACGAACAGATATCTTCCGTGGACATGCGCTTGAGCAGGTCGTTGCCGAGCATGTCCGGCAGCTTCAGGTCGATGATCATGCAGTCGAAAATCGTCGTGCGCAGCAGATCCAGCGCATCCTGCGCCAGGCCAACAGCAGTGATCTCGATGTCATCGTCGCCGATCAGTCGGGCAATGCTGTCGCGCTGCACATCGTCGTCTTCGACCAGCAGGACGCGTTTGACCTTCTGGGTCAGTTTGGCCTCAAGGCGGGCAAACACGTCCTTGAGTTCTTCGCGGGTAGTCGGTTTGACCGCATAACCGATAGCGCCCATGTGCATCGCGGCTTCGACTCGGTCTTCCACCGAAATCACATGCACCGGAATGTGCCGGGTTTCGGCGTGTTCCTTCAGGCGTTGCAACACAGTCAACCCGGAATGATCCGGCAGACGCATGTCCAGCAGAATGGCGTCCGGGATGAATTCCTTGGCCAGGTCGTAACCCTCGTCCGCGCCGTGCGCCACCAGGCACTGATACCCCAGCTCATGCGCCAGGTCGTAAAGGATATTGGCGAAGTTCGGCTCGTCTTCCACCACCAGAATGCAACGAGTGGCGAATGGTGCCTTGGTGCGATCGTCGTCGAAACGCGGAATTTCAACTTCGGCGATCACTGGTACCAGCGCAGCGGGCGTCACTCTCGGTGTAAAGGCAACCGGCGTGGCTCTCATCGCCTCGACAGGATCCTCGCCCGGTTCGACGTATTGCTGCGGCAAAACCAGCGTAAACACACTGCCCTGCCCCGGCTCGCTGGTGACACTGATGGAACCGCCGAGCAAGGCGGCCAGGTCACGGGAAATCGACAAGCCCAGGCCGGTGCCACCGTAACGGCGATTGGTGGTGCCATCGGCCTGGCGGAAGGCTTCGAAAATGCTGTCCTGCTGATCCGCGGCAATGCCAATCCCCGAATCGCGAATGATAAAGGCAATACCGTCGCTGGGCTGGCTGGCGACCGTCAGGCTGACCGTGCCTTTTTCGGTGAATTTCACCGCGTTGGACAGCAGGTTCTTGATGACCTGCTCCAGACGTTGGCGGTCGGTGAAGATCATCATCGGCGCACCGGCCTGCACCTCGACCTGGAAATCCAGTTTCTTGTCGGTCGCCAGGGGCTGGAACATCCCGCGCAAGCCGTCCACCAGACGCGCGACACTGGTGTTCTCCGGTCGCATCTCAAGCTTGCCGGCCTCGACCTTGGAAATGTCGAGAATGTCGTTGATCAAGTTGAGCAAATCATTGCCGGCGGAGTAGATCGACTCGGCGAACTTGACCTGCTCGGCGCTGAGGTTTTCCTGAGGGTTTTCCGCCAGCAACTTGGCCAGGATCAACGAGCTGTTCAGCGGCGTGCGCAACTCGTGGGACATGTTGGCGAGGAATTCAGACTTGTACTTGCTCGAGCGCTGCAACTCTTCGGCGCGTTCTTCGAGCTGAGTCTGGGCCTGATGGAGCTCGCTGTTCTTCAGGTCCATGGCGTCGCGCTGGTCGGCGAGGATCTGCGCTTGTTCGGCGAGTTGCTCATTGGTTTGTTCAAGCTCGACCTGCTGGGTCTCCAGATGCGCCTGAGATTCCTTGAGAATCCGCGACTGCTCTTCCAGTTCTTCGTTGGCAGTCTTGAGTTCTTCTTGTTGAACCTGCAGCTCTTCATTGAGCTGTTGAGTTTCGGCCAGTACTTCCTGCAGGCGCTGACGATAGCGAGCGGCCTCGATGGACGTGCCGATGTTGCCGGCAATCAGTTCAAGCAATTCAACATCGCGGTCCGTCAGCGGGCGCAAGAAGCCCAGTTCGATCACACCGTTGACCCGATCGTCATCACTGGTTGGCACCACCAGCACGCTATGCGGCAGACCTTCGCCCAGACCGGAGCTGACCTTGAAGTAATCGCTCGGTACGTCATCGAGACGGATCAAGCGAGCCTGGTTCGCTACCTGGCCGACAATGCCTTCATCGCTGTAAATCTGCTGTTCGCGCGCTTCCTGCTCGCGGGAGAAACCGTAAGAGGCAATGCGCTTGAGACCGCCATGTTCTTCACGGACATAAATAGCCGCCACCGCGGTGCCGAGGTACTGCGCACAGAACTGCAGAATGTTGCGGCCCAGCAGGTTAAGCGACAGTTGCCCCAGCACTTGCTCGGCCAGTTCGGTCTGGCCATTGCGCAGCCAGGCCTGCTGTTCCAGACGACGAGCGCTGGCCTGTTGCGCGGCGAGGTTGGCGATGTAGCTTTGCGAAAGGTTGAGCAAATCCCGACGGCCAATGTAGGCCAGCAAGGCGCTGATCCCGGCGATGAACAACAGATAAAGGCTGATGCTCCAGATCGTGGTGCGGCGCACTTCCTCGTTGCGCGTAGTGCGCAACTGCTGCTCCATGTCGATCACGTCTTCGAATTGCTTGCGGATCTCATCGGTCAGCCGCTTGCCGCGCCCGGCCTTGACCGCGCTGCGGTAATCGCCGCTGGATCGCTGCAACTCAATTATTGCCTGCGCGTAAGTGGCCCACTCATTCTGCAAGGCCTGGAGCCGGTGCAGGCGGTCGGTCTGCACCGGATTGTCCGCGGTCAGTTCGAGCAAGGTATTGAGGGCGACACCGATTCGCGGCTTGGCCGTTTCGTAGGGTTCAAGAAAGTGCTCGTCGCCAGTGAGCAGGAAGCCGCGCATACCGGTTTCCAAATCGACGGTCAGCTTGATCGATTCATTCGCGTTATTGATCACCCGGTCGGTGTGCTCGACCCACTGGATCATCGACAGCAGATAAGTAATCAGCAAAACAAAGAACACTGCACTGAGCACGCCGACACCCAACGGCAGGCTGACGTTGCGGCTCAGGAGTTTACGGAATCGTTGCTCATCAACCGAAGACGCGGATGTCATGGGGGAAACCTTGTCGAACTGTTGAAAACCAAGGAGTTTGCCCCAAAAGCGCCGGATTGATCCAATTTTCTGACACCTTTTCGAGCAAAATCCTACATTCCACTGCTCCAGCGCAAAGGAGCGGTTATCCTTGCCGGCACGTGTGCGGCTATTCTTTTTTCTACCGCGTGGGAACTTGTCGGGTTCCGTCACTTACTCAAGCAAGAGCCCGGCGATTTCGATCGACCGACAACTGCGAATTCATCCTCTGAGAACCCCACTATGTCCGCCACCGCGTCCATCATCCTTGTCGTCGAAGACGACGCCATCGTACGCATGCTGATTGTCGATGTGCTGGAGGAGCTCGAGTTCAAGGTGCTCGAGGCCGATGGCAGCGAACAGGCGCTGGAGTTTCTCAACGATGAAGATCAGTACATCGATTTGATGATGACAGACGTTGGTTTGCCGGTGATGGACGGCCGTGAACTGGCCACACAGGCGCGGATGCTTCGCCCTGAATTGCCGATTTTGTTTGCTAGCGGTTATGCCGAAAGTATTGATGTGCCTGCTGGAATGTCGGTGATCGGCAAGCCGTTTTCCATTGATCAACTGCGCGACAAGGTCAAAGGCATTCTCGCGAACGCCTGATATCGACCAGTGCGGGCATCGGGATCGCCTTCGCCTGTGCTTTAATTGCGCCCCCGCTTTTGTCCCCTGCCTTCTGCTCGCATCAAGGAATGTCCGTTCATGACTCAGCCCCGCGCAACCAAAGTCCTGGTCATTGGTTACGTCTGGCCCGAGCCCCGCTCTTCAGCGGCCGGCGGGCATATGATGCAAATTCTCGAGGCCTTCTTGCAGCAAGGCTGGGACATTACTTTCAGTAGCCCGGCCGGCACTGGTGAACACCGGGCAGACCTGACGGTCTTGGGCATTCGCGAAGTCCCGATCGAATTGAACAACGGCAGTTTCGACACGTTCATCAGCGAACTGACCCCGGATATCGTTCTGTTCGATCGGTTCATGATGGAAGAACAGTTTGGTTGGCGCGTCGAAAAACACTGCCCCGATGCGTTGCGCGTGCTTGAGACCTCCGACCTGCAAAGCCTGCGGGATGCCCGCCATCAACGCCTCAAAGAGCGATTGAAGGCCAGTGACGACGCCAACGATTTCAATGAATTGTTCGCGCCGGCGTTGCGTGAAGAGTTTGAGCTGATGGCCGAGACCGATCTGGCAAAACGGGAGATCGCGGCGATTTATCGTTGTGACTTGAATCTGATGATTTCAGAAGTAGAGATCGAGTTGCTGGTCGAGCAATTCAAGCTGCCGCGCCACTTGCTGCACTGGTGCCCGCTGATGGTCGATCTACCGAGCGTGCCACCGGTTTCTTTTGAAGACCGCGCGCACTTTCTCAGCATCGGCAACTTCCGTCATGCGCCCAACTGGGACGCAGTGCTCTGGATGAAAACCACTATCTGGCCGCTGATCCGCCAACAACTGCCAACGGCTCAATTGCACATTTACGGTGCTTACACACCGCCCAAAGCGACTGCGTTGCACAACCCCGGCCAGGGTTTCCATGTAATGAACTGGGCGGAAGATGCTTTAAAAGTCATGTCTGGCGCACGGATTTGTCTGGCCCCCCTACGCTTCGGTGCCGGAATCAAAGGCAAAATTGTCGACGCCATGTTGTGTGGCACGCCCACGATCACAACGCCAATCGGCGCAGAAGCGATGCATGGCGAACATCTCTGGCCGGGTGCTGTGACCCGAACAGCACAGGCGTTCGCCGATTGCGCGGTTCAGCTGTACAAGGACGAGGTTCTGTGGACGGACGCCCAATCCAAAGGGAAGGCATTGCTGGCCGATCGTTATCGACAATCGGAACATGGTCCGGCGCTGATCGAAAAGTTGTTGTATTGCCAACAACACTTGGCACAACTTAGAAGCGATAACTTTACGGGAAGCATGTTGCGTCATCACCACCATAAAAGCACGCAATATATGGCGCAATGGATTGAGGCGAAGAACCGAATTACGCCATAGAATTTATACCAACAATAAATATTTTGCATCGCCACCCTTGTTGACCACGCCAACTCCACACCCTATAAAAATCTGCCAAACTTAAGCTTCGTTAGTTAAGTTCGACACAACCAACTTCTCTTTTTAAAAACAATGCAAGGATGCATTAAATGGATAACTTTGTTCAGAACAAAAGTACGCATAAAAACTGGATGCTAGCCACGCCGGCAATTGATACATTGTCACTCTGTGAATTGACACTGCCGGGTACACACAACGCAGGCAGCGACTGGAAAGCGTCCTGGCCGTTTTTCGGCCCTCCCGCCCATTGGGTGGCATGTCAGCATGAATCGTTCTACAGCCAGCTGTGTCACGGTTCTCGGGCTCTCGATATCCGTTTATTGCAGGACGATAGCGCAAAAGGACTCGACAAGTTCGGCATTCATCACAACGGCTCCCGCAATTCTCGCACCTTGAAGAATCTTGTGACCGACGTGGAACAATTTCTTCAGGAGAGCCCGAATGAATTCATTATTCTAGACTTCCATCAACTGCAGGGTGATAGGTTTGATTTCACTAACTTCAATAGCATGGTGAAACAGTATCTTGGCAATCGCATAATCCCCACCAAAAATCTGTCTCTGAGCCTGTATCAGCTCAAACAAATCAGCTCTTTACAAAGAATTTTAGTCGCCGCCCCATGGCACAGTGCTCTTGATCGAAACGTATTTCACGAGCAGATCGGGCACAAATGGTCTGGCAGCGCCATCACCGATGCCGCTGATTTGAAACAGCACATTATTAATGTGCTGAAATACTCGCCAGGCACTTGGGCGCCGTGGTCACTTTCCGCCACCAGTTACAGCGCTCTCGGTGGCCCCGTGGATATTCATGACGCGCTTAATTCCTGGTTTGATCCAAACAAAAGCGACTGGGCGTCAAAGTGCAACATCATCAATGTCGATTTCATTGAAGAGTCCAACATCGTCTCTTATTGCCGAACTGTAAACCTGACGAAAGCGAGCAAGCGAAATTAACCATTTTCGCGCCATCAAATAGCTATTCTTGTGTAAGTGTTTCCGACGCTGGCAATACTGCCATGCACTTCTATGCTGGGTCATGAAAGCCTTTTGTCTCAGGCGAGTGATACGGATGTGGCACCCAGCCACATCCGACACATGAACTTCTTCTCCCCACGGATGGGGCGAATCAACGACAAGGAATTGTCATGACCCGCAATACAGCAACCACACCCGACAAACAAAAATGGATGAGCAACGTACTGGATATCGGCCAGTTGAAGCTGACTGATATTGTCTGGCCCGGTACGCATAACGCCGGCATGGACAAAAAAGCGCCCAACTATGAGGTGGTGGTCGGCAACTGGACAACGTGCCAGAACGACTCATTTGCCTGGCAACTGGCCAACGGGGCACGGGCGTTCGATATCCGGCTTGGCTGTACCGCCGGCCCGGTAGTACCGGTGTTCTACTTCCATCACAACGGCTATCAGTCCCACCGCATTCTTGATGAACTGATCGACGCGGTGACGATATTCCTCGAAACCCGGACGAATTCATCGTCCTCGACTTCCACCAGTTAGGGGATGCAGCGAAGCCTTTCGACTACCGACAATTCAATGATTTTCTGATGCGCCGCCTGGGCTCGCGTTTGATCCGTCCTTCGGACGCGCGTAGTACCGTGGAACAGCTCAAGCGCGCCAGTTCGCAGCGCCGCATTGTCATGGCAGCGCAGACGAAGCCCGGGCTGGACAGTGAGTATTTCTGGCCGCATATACCTCACAAATGGAACGGCAAGGTATTCACCGACACCAGCGATCTGCAATCGCATATCCAGACCACCCTGGTGGGAGCGCCTTACGATACATTTCTCTGGTCTTTGCCGGCGACGTGTTATTCGCTGTTGGGTGGCCCGCAGCACATCAAAAACCAAATCAACGACTGGTTCCACACCACCCGCGACTGGGTCACCCGGTGCAGCATCATCAGCACCGATTTCTTTGACGAGGCGGATATTGTCCGCTACTGCTGGAGTGCAACCAGCATGAAAGCGGTTTACGGAGACAGGTTGCACCAGTCGGCCTAAGCGAAAGTCGTGGCAGGCTGGCACAGCAGGCGCCAAAAGAGGCATGATCGGACAGCGATAACAAGAAAAGCGCCCTGACATGACCCGAACAGCCCGCGTGACAGACCCCTCCTACGAACTGATGGACGACCACAACGGGTTGTCCATCATCTACCGCCAGCACGGTTTTCCTTGCCCGTTGGTGCGTTGGCATTTTCACAAGGAGTACGAACTGCACCTGATCGTCGCCAGCTCCGGCAAAGTGTTCATCGGTGACTACATCGGTAACTTCTATCCAGAATCGCTATTCCTCACCGGCCCCAACCTGCCCCACAACTGGATCAGCCAGGTGGCCGAAGACGAAGTGGTGCCCAAGCGCGACATGCTGGTCAACTTCACGGATGAGTTATTCGACAGCGGCCACTTGGTATTTGCCGAGCTCAAAACGCTGGCGCCGCTGTTGGAGCGCGCCCAGTACGGCATCGAGTTTCGCTGCAAACGCACCATTCGCCAGGCCATGACGTTGATGCAGCGCATCGCCGATACCCAAGGCGTGACGCGCCTCGGACACTTTTTCATTCTGCTGGAGTTGCTGGCGACCTCTGACGACTATCAGTTGCTGTCCGGGGCTACGACACCGCAATTGGCCGACGAGCACAATATCGATCGCACCAACCGGGCAGTGGATTACATCTTCGCGCATTACGCCCGTGAACTGCCGCTGGAAGAAGTCGCCGAGCACTTGGGCATGAAACCGACTTATTTCAGTCGAGTGTTCAAGCAAGCCACCGGCCGCTGCTTCATCGAATTCGTCAATCGACTGCGCATCAGCAAATCCTGTGAGCTGCTGGCCGACGGTGACAAACCGGTAACCGATGTGTGTTTCGAATCGGGCTTCAACAATATTTCCAACTTCAATCGGCGTTTTCAGCAACTCAAGGGCATGACGCCGTCCCATTACCGGCGATTGGCCGTGCAACGGTTGACCGAGCAGAACCTGGGTTAAACGCCTGAAAACCTGTACGGAATCCATAGGGTCTAACCGCTAAAAAGCCGTTCCCTGCACCTCTCCCTCCAAACACCAGTGCAAAATAGTATCGATCCAAGTGCGATGGATGATTTGTCACGTCATCAATTGAAGGCTGTAATCAGTGCACATTCTTCCTGCCGTCGGAAGACACAAAAACAATAACTGTCCTTCTGTACCCGCCGGGTGCAGAAAAGGAGTGCACGATGCAACCTTCTGTAAAAGCTCTGCTTGCCCTCACCTGCATGACCCTCAGCAGCGTCAGCCTCGGCGCCCAGACCCTGACCATCGCCACCGTCAACAACAGCGACATGATCCGCATGCAAAAGCTCTCGAAAACCTTCGAGGCCGAGCATCCGGACATCAAGCTCAATTGGGTGGTGCTGGAAGAAAATGTCCTGCGCCAACGCCTGACCACCGACATCGCCACTCAGGGCGGACAGTTCGATGTACTGACCATTGGCATGTACGAAGCCGCACTCTGGGGCGCCAAAGGTTGGCTGGAGCCGATGAAGGACTTGCCGGCCAGTTACGCCCTGGACGACGTGTTCCCATCGGTGCGTGAAGGCCTGTCGGTCAAGGGTTCGCTGTATGCCTTGCCCTTTTACGCCGAAAGCTCCATCACCTATTACCGTACCGATCTGTTCAAGGAAGCCGGGCTGACCATGCCCGAGCACCCGACCTGGACCCAGATCAGCGAATTCGCCAGCAAACTCACCAATAAGGATAAAGAACAGTACGGCATCTGCCTGCGCGGCAAGGCCGGTTGGGGCGAGAACATGGCGCTGATCACCACCGTCGCCAATGCCTATGGTGCGCGCTGGTTCGATGAGCAGTGGAAACCGGAATTCACCGGCCCCGAGTGGAAAAACGCGCTGAACTTCTACGTCGACACCATGAAAAAATCCGGCCCGCCGGGCGCGTCGAGCAACGGCTTCAACGAAAACCTCGCGCTGTTCAACAGCGGCAAGTGCGCGATCTGGGTCGATGCCAGCGTCGCTGGCTCCTTCGTCACCGACAAGACCCAAAGCAAGGTTAGCGACCACGTCGGCTTCACCTACGCTCCGCACGAGACCACCGACAAGGGCTCGGCCTGGTTGTATTCCTGGGCGCTGGCAATTCCGACCAGTTCCAAGGCCAAGGACGCCGCGAAAACCTTCAGTGCCTGGGCCACTTCCAAGGAATATGGCGCTTTGGTTGCCGAGAAAGACGGCATTGCCAACGTGCCGCCAGGTACTCGCGCTTCAACGTACAGCGATGAGTACATGAAGGCTGCGCCGTTCGCCAAAGTAACCCTTGAATCGCTGAAAGCCGCGGACCCGAGCAAGCCGACCCTCAAGCCCGTGCCGTATATCGGCATCCAGTTGGTGACCATTCCTGAATTCCAGGCAGTGGGCACCCAGGTCGGCAAGCTGTTCTCGGCGGCACTGATCGGCCAGACCACGGTCGACCAGGCCCTGACCGCTGCCCAGTCAACCACCGAACGTGAAATGAAGCGCGCCGGTTACCCCAAGTAACCCGCCATTTCAATGTGGGAGCGAGCCTGCTCGCGAAGAGGTCGGTACATCCGATGCATCTCTGGCGACTGGAACACCGCTTTCGCGAGCAGGCTCGCTCCCACAGTTGATCTTCATTTGTCTGTTCCTTATCGGTTCTATCGCCATGAATATTTCAACTGCCAAAGCTCACATGGACATTCCCCAACCGGTGCGTAAAAGCCGGTTGTCTAACCCCGGCTGGTTCCTGGTCAGCCCCTCGGTGGCGTTGTTGCTGCTGTGGATGATCGTGCCGCTGGGCATGACCGTTTACTTCTCGCTGATCCGCTACAACCTGCTCTACCCCGGCGAGAACGAGTTCGTCGGGCTGGAGAACTTCAGCTACTTCCTCAGCGACTCGGGTTTCCTGCCCGGCGCCACCAACACCTTGTTGCTGGTCGGCAGCGTGCTGCTGATCAGCGTGGTGTTCGGCGTGTTGATCAGTGCGCTGCTGGAGGCCAGTGAGTTTCTGGGGCGCGGCATCGTACGGGTGATGCTGATCTCGCCGTTTTTCATCATGCCCACCGTCGGTGCGCTGATCTGGAAAAACCTGATTTTTCACCCGGTGTCAGGGATTCTCGCCTACGTCTGGAAGCTGTTCGGCGCGCAACCGGTGGACTGGCTGGCGCACTACCCGCTGCTGTCGATCATCATCATCGTGTCCTGGCAATGGCTGCCGTTCGCGATTCTGATCCTGATGACCGCCATGCAGTCCCTCGACCAGGAACAGAAGGAAGCCGCGCGCCTCGACGGTGCCGGGCCAATCGCGATTTTCTGGCACCTGACCTTGCCGCACCTGGCACGGCCGATCGCCGTAGTGGTGATGATCGAAACCATCTTCCTGCTCTCGGTGTTCGCCGAAATCTTCACCACCACCAACGGCGGCCCCGGCTATGCCTCGACCAACCTCGCCTACCTGATCTACAACCAGGCGTTGGTGCAGTTCGACGTCGGCATGGCGTCCGCCGGTGGCTTGATCGCGGTGGTGATCGCCAACATCGCGGCCATCGTGCTGGTGCGCATGATCGGCAAAAACCTGACAGACAAAGCCTGAGGCCTGCGCCATGACCCTTCAACAATCCCGCCGTCTGCAAAGCCTGCTGCTCGGCACCCTGGCCTGGGCCATCGCGATCCTGATCTTCTTCCCGATCTTCTGGATGGTGCTGACCAGTTTCAAAACCGAAATCGATGCCTTCGCCACGCCGCCGCAGTTCATCTTCACGCCCACGCTGGAGAACTACCTGCACATCAACGAGCGCAGCGATTACTTCAGCTTCGCCTGGAACTCGGTGGTGATTTCGTTCAGCGCTACAGCCCTGTGCCTGCTGATCGCGGTGCCGGCGGCCTATTCGATGGCGTTCTACGAAACCCAACGCACCAAAGGCACGCTGCTGTGGATGCTCTCCACCAAGATGCTGCCACCGGTGGGCGTGCTGATGCCGATCTACCTGCTGGCCAAGAGTTTCGGCCTGCTCGATACGCGCATCGCGCTGATCGTGATCTACACGCTGATCAACCTGCCGATCGTGGTCTGGATGATTTACACCTACTTCAAAGACATCCCCAAGGACATCCTCGAAGCCGCACGCCTCGACGGTGCCACGCTGTGGCAGGAAATGGTCCGGGTGCTGCTGCCGATCGCCAAGGGCGGTCTGGCTTCCACGGTGCTGTTGTCGCTGATCCTGTGCTGGAACGAGGCGTTCTGGTCCTTGAACCTGACTTCGTCGAAAGCCGCGCCGCTGACCGCATTGATCGCCTCCTACTCAAGTCCCGAAGGTCTGTTCTGGGCCAAGTTGTCGGCGGTCTCGACGCTGGCCTGCGCGCCGATCCTGATCTTCGGCTGGATCAGCCAGAAACAATTGGTCCGCGGCCTGTCGTTCGGCGCCGTGAAATGAAGATCCCTGTAGGCCTTCGCCTGCTCGCGATGGCGGTCTGTCATTAAACAATGATGTCGATTGACACGGCCTCATCGCGAGCAGGCGAAGGCCTACAAAAAGACCGCATGGCTCAACTGAATAACAACACGTGGAGGCCCATCATCATGGCCAACCTGAAAATCAAGAATCTGCAAAAAGGCTTCGAAGGCTTTTCCATCATCAAAGGCATCGACCTGGAAGTGAACGACCGCGAGTTCGTGGTGTTCGTCGGCCCGTCGGGCTGCGGTAAGTCCACCCTGCTGCGCCTGATTGCCGGCCTGGAAGAAGTCAGTGGCGGCACCATCGAACTCGATGGCCGCGACATCACCGAAGTCAGCCCGGCCAAGCGCGACCTGGCGATGGTGTTCCAGACCTACGCCCTGTACCCACACATGAGCGTGCGCAAAAACATGTCGTTTGCCCTCGACCTGGCCGGCGTCCCGAAAGCCGAAGTCGAGAAAAAAGTCGGCGAAGCGGCACGCATCCTTGAACTCGGGCCGATGCTCGAACGTAAACCGAAACAGTTGTCCGGCGGTCAGCGTCAGCGCGTGGCCATCGGCCGCGCCATCGTGCGCAATCCGAAAATCTTCCTGTTCGACGAACCGCTGTCCAACCTCGACGCCGCCCTGCGCGTACAGATGCGCCTGGAACTGCTGCGCCTGCACAAAGAACTCAAAGCCACGATGATCTACGTGACCCACGACCAGGTCGAAGCCATGACCATGGCCGACAAAGTCGTGGTACTCAATGGCGGCAAAGTCGAACAAGTCGGCTCGCCCCTGGACCTGTATCACCAGCCGGCCAACCTGTTTGTCGCCGGGTTCCTGGGCACGCCGAAAATGGGTTTCCTCAAAGGCAAAGTCACCCGCATTGAGCGCCAAAGCTGTGAAGTGCTGCTGGACGCCGGCACCCGCATCACGTTGCCGCTGAGCGGCGCCAACTTGAGCGTCGGTGGTGCGGTGACGTTGGGCATTCGTCCTGAACACCTGAATCTCGCGCAAACCGGCGACTGCACCTTGCAGGTCACCGCCGACGTCAGCGAACGCCTGGGCAGCGACACCTTCTGCCACGTGGTGACCTCGTCGGGCGAAGCCTTGACCATGCGCGTTCGCGGCGACCTGGCCAGCCGTTATGGCGAGTCGCTGAGCCTGCATCTGGACGCCGAACACTGCCACTTATTCGATGCCGACGGTGTGGCGCTGACCCGCCCGTTGCGCGCTGCGGCCTGATTTTAGAGTGCATGTGATGAAACTGAATAAACAGAACCTCAACCGCCTCGCCCCCGAGGTGGTCCTGCCCGCCTACGCCCTGAGCGACACGCGTCAAGGCATCGCGCACATTGGCGTCGGCGGTTTTCACCGGGCGCATCAGGCGTATTACACCGACGCATTGATGAATACCGGCGAAGGTCTGGACTGGGCCATTTGCGGCGTCGGCCTGCGCGCCGAAGACCGCCGCGCCCGGGACGATCTCAAGGAGCAGGATTACCTCTTCACCCTGTTCGAGTTGGGCGATACCGACGACACCGAAGTTCGGGTCATCGGCGCGATTCGCGACATGCTGCTGGCCGAAGACGGCGCACAAGCGCTGATCGACAAACTCGCCAGCCCCGAGATCCGTATCGTTTCGCTGACCATTACCGAAGGCGGTTACTGTATCGACGACAGCAACGGCGAGTTCATGGCCCAGCAGCCGCAGATCCAGCACGACCTGGCACACCCCAACGCCCCGAAAACCGTGTTCGGTTTTCTCTGCGCCGCGTTGGCCAAACGCCGTGCAGCCGGCACGCCCGCGTTCACCTTGATGTCCTGCGATAACCTGCCGCACAACGGCGCGGTCACTCGCAAAGCGTTACTGGCGTTCGCCGCCCTGTGCGATGCCGGTCTGCGGGACTGGATCGCCACCCACGTGAGTTTCCCCAACGCTATGGTCGACCGCATCACGCCGATGACCAGCACCGAACACAAGCTGCAACTGCACGATAAACACGCTATCGACGATGCCTGGCCGGTGGTCTGCGAACCGTTTGTGCAATGGGTGCTGGAAGACAAGTTCGTCAATGGTCGTCCAGCCTGGGAAAAGGTCGGCGTGCAGTTCACCGACGACGTCACGCCTTATGAAGAGATGAAGATCAAACTGCTCAACGGCAGTCACCTCGCACTCACTTATCTGGGTTTTTTGAAGGGTTACCGCTTCGTTCACGAAACCATGAACGATCCGCTGTTCGTGCGCTACATGCGTGCCTACATGGACCTGGACGTGACCCCGCAACTGTCACCCGTGCCGGGGATTGACCTGACCGAGTACAAAAACACCCTGGAGGCGCGCTTCTCCAACCAAGCGATTGCCGATCAGCTGGAGCGCGTGTGTTCGGACGGTTCGTCGAAGTTTCCGAAGTTCACCGTGCCGACGATCAATCGATTGATTGCTGATGGGCAAGAGACCAAACGGGCGGCATTAGTAGTAGCCGCATGGGCGTTGTATTTGAAGGGCGTGGACGAGAATGGCGAAACCTACAGCATTCCTGATCCGCGGGCGGCGTTTTGTCAGGCGTTGGTGGCGGATGATGCGTTGATCACGCAGCGCTTGCTGGAGGTTGAGGAGATTTTTGGTGCGGCGATTCCGCATTCGCCGGAATTCGTGGCGGCGTTTGAGTGGTGCTGTAACAGCTTGCGCGATGTGGGGGTGACGCAGACGCTGGAGCGGGTTCTGGCGTAAGAATGGTGGTGAACCTGCTGCCGTCTTCGCGAGCAAGCCCGCTCCCACAGTAGATCTCAGCGAACACAGATTTTGTGTTCGACAACAATCCAATGTGGGAGCGAGCCTGCTCGCGAATGGCTTCACCGAGATCGACCTGACACACCAAGGATCTTCCATGGCAAACCAACAACTATTCCTCGGCATCGACTGCGGCACCCAAGGCACCAAAGCCATCATCATCGACGCCGTCAGCGGTCAGGTGCGCGGCCAGGGCGCCGCCGCCCACACCTTGATCAGTGGCGCCAATGGCCGCCGCGAACAAGACACCTCGCAATGGCTGGAAGCCTTCGCGCTTGCCACCCGCCGTGCATTGCTCGCGGCGAAGGTCGACGGCCAGGACATCCTCGGCATCGGCGTTTCCGGCCAGCAACACGGGCTGGTGCTGCTCGACGATCAGGGCCAGGTGCTGCGTCCGGCCAAACTCTGGTGTGACACCGAATCCACCCCGGAGAACGACCGTCTGCTTGCCCATCTGGGTGGCGAAAAAGGCTCCCTGGAACGCCTCGGCGTTGTGATCGCGCCGGGCTACACCGTTTCCAAACTGCTCTGGACCAAAGAACAACATCCGCAGATTTTCGCTCGCATCACCCGCATCCTGCTGCCCCACGACTACCTCAACTATTGGCTCACCGGCCGCAGTTGCAGCGAGTACGGAGACGCCTCGGGCACCGGCTATTTCAACGTGCGCACCCGCCAGTGGGATCTGCAGCTGCTGCGGGATATCGATCCCTCCGGGCGACTGCAAGCCGCGTTGCCGGAGCTGATCGACGCTCATCAAGCGGTCGGCACGATCCTGCCGAGCATCGCCGAACACCTGGGCATCAACCCGCAAGCACTGGTTTCCAGCGGCGGTGGCGACAACATGATGGGCGCCATCGGCACCGGCAACATAAAGCCCGGCGCTATCACCATGAGTCTCGGTTCATCGGGGACGGTGTACGCCTATGCCGACCAGCCGAAAGTCAGCCCGGACGCTTCAGTCGCAACGTTTTGCTCCTCCAGCGGTGGCTGGCTGCCGCTGATCTGCACCATGAACCTGACCAACGCGACCGGGGTGATTCGCGAGTTGTTCGAGCTGGATATCGAGCAGTTCAACGAACTCGTCGCGCAAGCACCCATCGGTGCTGAAGGCGTGTGCATGCTGCCGTTCCTCAACGGCGAGCGCGTCCCCGCCCTGCCCCATGCCACCGGCAGCTTGCTGGGGTTGACGATGACCAACCTGACTCAGGCCAACCTGTGCCGCGCGGTGGTCGAAGGCACGACCTTCGGTTTGCGTTATGGACTGGACCTGCTGCGCCAGAATGGCTTACAAAGCCGCAGCATTTGCCTGATCGGCGGCGGCTCAAAAAGCCCGGTGTGGCGCCAGATCGTCGCCGACATCATGAACACCCCGGTCACCTGCACCGAACAAAGCGAAGCCGCGGCCCTTGGCGCCGCGATTCAGGCTGCGTGGTGCAAGTCCTGGGAAAACGGGCATGAAGACAGCCTCGCGGACCTTTGCGAGCGTTGCGCGAAGCTCGATCCGGCCAGCGAAACCTTGCCGATCGCAGACAATGTGGCGGCCTGTCAGCTGGCCTACGAACGCTATCAACAGCATGTCGCAACCCTTTGAAGAGTGAATAACTATGTACCTGGTGTGTGGCGAAGCGCTGTTCGATTTCTTCAGTGAAGACGATGCCAGCGGCCTGGCTTCAAAAGTGAATTTCAAGGCGATTGCCGGCGGCTCGCCGTTCAACGTGGCGGTAGGTTTGCGCCGTTTGGGGGTGGATGCAGCACTGTTTGCCGGCCTGTCCACCGACTACCTCGGTCGACGCTTGCAGCAGGTGCTGCAGGATGAAGGCGTGCGCCCGGATTACCTGGTGGATTTCGCTGCGCCTACGACCTTGGCGATGGTGGCCGTCGGAGCCAATGGTTCACCGCATTACAGCTTCCGGGGTGAAGGCTGCGCGGATCGTCAGCTGAAACTGGAGCACCTGCCAGAACTGGGACCTGAAGTACGCGGCCTGCACATCGGTTCGTTTTCGCTGGTGGTGCAACCGATTGCCGACACGCTGTTGGCGTTGGTGCAACGGGAAAGCGGTAAACGCTTGATCAGCCTTGATCCCAACGTGCGGCTGAATCCTGAGCCGAATATCGACCTGTGGCGCTCGCGGATTGCGACCTTGGTTGAGCTGGCCGACCTGATCAAAGTCAGCGATGAGGATTTGAGCCTGTTGTACCCCGAGCAGGATCCGCAACGGGTGGTTGAAGGTTGGCTGCAGCATCGCTGTCAGTTGGTGTTTCTGACCCGTGGTGGCGAGGGCGCGACGGTGTTCAGCCGCGCCCATGGTTCATGGTCGGTGCCGGCGAGTTCAGTGAAAATCGCCGACACCGTGGGCGCTGGCGATACGTTCCAGGCAGCGCTGATTACCTGGCTGACGGAGCAGCAGCTGGATTCGGTTGAGGGCGTGCAGCAACTGAGTCGTGAGCAAATCGACGCCATGCTCAAATTTGCAGTGCAAGCGGCGGCGATGACGTGCAGCAAGACCGGGCCGGACTTGCCATATCGCCAGCAACTCACCTGACACATCTGGCACACCTCCTGGTAGGAGCTGCCGCAGGCTGCGATCTTTTGATCTTGCTTTTAATGGCCAAAATCAAAAGATCGCAGCCTGCGGCAGCTCCTACCGGTCACAACACCGAAAAGTTGTAACTCACGATCAACCGGGTCTCATCGACATCCCGGGCAAACTTCTCGTAGTTCGTCCGGTACGTCGCATTGCGCAACCGCAGGCTGACATCTTTGAACGTCCCGCTCTGCACCACGTACTTGAGTTCGCTGTCGCGCTCCCACTCCTTCCCTTCCTGATCACTGCCCAGCACCTTGATGTGATCACCGTTCACATAACGGGTCAGGAAGCTCAGCCCATTAATGCCAATCGCCTTGAAGTCATAGTCATACCGCAACTGCCACGAGCGCTCCTGCGCAGCCGCGAAGTCGTTGACCTGTACATAGTTGACCAAGTACGGATTGGTCCCATCCAGATACGGCATCGAATTGTCGCCGTTCATGCGCTGCCAACCAGCGCTGAAGGTGTGACCGCTGATGGCGTAAGCGAGCATGCCGCTCAGGGCGCGGTTGTCGATGGAGCCTGCACGAGCAGCGCCGCTGTCGGCACTCTTGAGCAATCGAAGGTCAGCCTTGAGCACGCCCTCGCCCAACGGCTGGTTGGCCAGCAAGCCGACGAAGTGCTGACGGTAAATGTCTTCCAACTCGGCGTAGTGATACTGACCGGTCAGGCGCTCGTTGATCTTGTAGTCGAAACCGTACATGTCGAAATGATCGGCGGTGACGTTGCAGGCATAACGTTTGTTCTTGCAGTGCACGCGGATGTCTTGGGAATCGGTGGAATCCCGGGCGGTGTACTTGTCCAGCCGCGCCGCCATAAAGGTCAGGTCCTTGACCTCTTTGGACGTGAGCATTGCGCCGTTGAACATCGTCGCCAGCAAACGACCGTCGTTGTACTTCAGCAGCGGCACGTCCGGCAGCAGTGCGCCGTACTTCAATACACTTTGCGAGACGCGCATTTTGGCGGTCAGGCCCAGTTTTGCGTACTCGTCTTTCGACCCACGCGGATCCTGACCCGTGGACGGCAGCAAACCACTGTTGCTGCTGTCGGCACTGGAATCGAGCTTGAGCCCCAGCATGCCCAAGGCATCGATACCGAAACCGACGGTGCCTTCGGTGTAACCCGATTGCAGATTGAGAATAAAACCTTGAGCCGACTCTTCACGCTTCGAAGCGCCCTGCTCGGTGGACGAGTGACCATCGCGAAAGTCGCGATTGAAATACACCGTACGCGATTCGATTTTCGCCGTGGTGTCGTCGATAAAACCGCTCGCAAAAGCCGACCCGGTAAAACCGGCGCACAGGACTAAAGCGCCGAAGCCGAGTGACTGGCGCGCGGTGATGAGAATAAAGGGGGGACGCATGAAAAAAAGCTCCAACAGTGCAGCGTTTGCGCAAGGCGCAATAAGCCAAAAAAATAGCCTTCGCCCCGGACAAGTAACTTGCCAGGATGAAGTGGACACACAGAAGTGAGCGGCGATGATGGCAGAAGGCTTTTACGGGCTACAGACGACTTTAGTCGGTAAATGACTGTTCGTTTCCTTGAACGAGGCGCTTTAATCCTGCACCATCCGCCCCAGCTTATTCAAAGGACGGAATTAAAGGCATGCTGGACGCGAACGCAACCCATATTTCCCTGACGCTGGAAGGCGTTTCCGTTGACCTTCAGGTACTCAGCTTCGTCGGTCGCGAAACCCTCAACCAGCCGTTCTGTTTCGACATCGAGCTGGTCAGCGCGCGCCCCGACCTGAAACTCGAAGAGTTGCTGCACAATCCCGGCTGCCTGACCTTCGGCGCCACCGGCAAAGGCATCATCCACGGTCTGGTGTACCGCATCGAGCAAGGCGACTCCGGCAAAAGCCTGACCCGTTACAGCATCAGCCTGGTGCCGCAACTCGCCTACCTGCGCCACAACCATGACCAGCAGATTTTCCAGCATTTAAGTGTGCCGAAGATCATCGCTCAGGTCCTCGAAGCGCGCGGCATCCTGGCCGACGCCTACAGCTTCCAGCTCGGCGCGATCTACCCGGAACGCGATTACTGCGTGCAGTACGACGAATCCGACCTGCATTTCATCCAGCGCCTGTGCGAAGAAGAAGGCATTCACTTCCACTTCCAGCACAGTGCCAGCGGCCACAAACTGGTGTTCGGCGATGACCAGACGGTGTTCCGCAAACTCGCGCCAGTGGCCTACCAGCAAGACTCCGGCATGGCTGCCGAGAAACCGGTGATCAAGCGCTTCAACCTGCGCCTGGAAACCCGCACCACCCGCGTCAGCCGCCGCGATTACGACTTCGAAAAACCGCGCATCCTTCCCGAAGGCGCCGCCAAAAGCGAATTCGCCCCGGACCTGGAAGACTACGACTACCCCGGCCGCTTCACCGACCGCGAACGCGGCAAGCAACTGGCGACCCGCGCCTTGGAACGCCACCGCAGCGACTACAAACTGGCCGAAGGCAAAGGCGACGAGCCAACCTTGGTCAGCGGCCACTTCCTGGCCCTCAGCGAACACCCGCGCGCCGAGTGGAACGACCTCTGGCTGCTGCTGGAAGTGGTGCACGAAGGCAAACAGCCGCAAGTGCTCGGCGCAAACGTCACCAGCGACGTCACCCAGAACAAAGACGATTTCCACCAAGGCTACCGCAACCGCTTCCTCGCCACCCCGTGGGACGCGCACTTCCGCCCTGCCCTCGAACACCCCAAACCCAAAGTTCTGGGCAGCCAGACCGCCATCGTCACCGGCCCAGCAGGTGAAGAAATCCACACTGACCAATACGGCCGCGTCAAAGTCCAGTTCCACTGGGACCGCGAAGGCCAGGCCGACGACAACACCAGCTGCTGGCTGCGCGTCGCCACCGGCTGGGCCGGAAGCGCCTACGGCGGCATCGCCATCCCGCGCATCGGCATGGAAGTGCTGGTGTCGTTTATGGAAGGCGACCCCGACCAACCACTGATCACCGGCTGCCTGTACCACAAGGAAAACGTCGTCCCGTACGATTTGCCGGCGAACAAAACCCGCAGCACCTTCAAGACCCTGAGTTCACCGGGCGGCAACGGCTACAACGAGTTTCGGATTGAAGACAAGAAAGGTGCGGAACAGATTTATCTGCACGCCCAGCGGGATTGGGATGAAAACATTGAGCATGACCAGAAGATCCGTATCGGCAATGAGCGGCATGACACCGTTGAGGCGAATGTTTTAAGCGAGTTCAAGGTTGAAGAGCATCGGATTACCCATCTCGACCGCAAGACTGAAACTCGGGCTAATGATCACCTGACGGTTGCCGTTACTCAGCATGTGAAAGTGGGGACGGCGCAGTTTGTCGAGGCGGGTCAGGAGATTCACTACAACGCTGGGGAAAAGGTTGTGGTTGAGGGTGGCATGGAGCTGACGGCCAAGGCTGGCGGGAGCTTTGTGAAAGTTGATGCGGGGGGCGTGACCATTAGTGGTGCGCAGGTCAAGGTTAACTCGGGGGGTGGTCCGGGGTCGGGGACGCCTGCTGCGCCGTTGTTGCCAGGACCGATGAAGGTGGCGGATGCGGATAAGGCCGGCAAAGTCCCGATACCACTGCCAAAACGCCTGAACGAGTCCGGCATCACTCCGTTGTGCGGAAAACAGAGCAACGGCGCCTGCAGCCGTAAGGATTGCACATGCATGTAAAAGCGTTGAACGCCCTCCTCGCCGAACCCCGCCATTCGTTCGAGCAACTGCCAAGAGAACCGTCGAGCCAGACGCTGTGCTTCATCATCGACCGCACCCGCCAGCCTGAGGCCATGAACCGCCTTTACCGTGTCGGCGAACCGATGAACTCCCAAGGCTTGTTCATCGGCACCGATTTCGCCGAGATCGCCGCTGACGGCCCCTTGTGGCTCAACGCTCCATGGGGCAGCCGCCTGGCCGCCGAAGCTGCAAAGCTTTGTGAAGAAAACTTTTCCGGCATCGCCCTGACCACTGACGACCCAGCCAAAGCATTGGCCCATGCACGCTGGCTGTTACGCGCCAATGACGGCTCCGGCGGCCAAAGCCTGCTGAGCTATCACAAACCAAGCCTGTGGGCCGCACTGGCCTACACCGCCAGCGAAACCTCGCACCAGCTCTTCGGTCCGTGGCATCACGTCTACACCCCTGCGCCGACTCATTTCGGTGCTGGCAACGGTAATTGGTTGAGCTGGCGCCCAGTCTCAGAACTCGAATGGCTGGGCGACGTCTCAGCGTTCAACATCCCGGACGATGCACCAAAGGTTCAAGAGCGATTGGGTTGGGTCTACTGGGTCGATGAGCAATACGCCGCATTTGGCGAGCCGACTGACGAAGAGCTGCCCAATGTCGCGGAAAACCTTGATGTGCTGGTCAATCACAACATCTACGAAGGCCGGCATTTACTCAAACTGGCCCACATCGCCAATGGCCCGCTGCTCGAAACACAGCCCCAGGCCATGGCCATCCTGCAATCCAGGGAAGAGTCGTTCATCAAGGTTGAACAGCTGAAGCAACTCGCTACCAGCGCCGCCTGATGAACCCGTCCGCGTAACGAATGAATGGAAGCATTTATGGAATCCAATACCAGCGCTGTACCCAAGGCCGACTTCTCTACTCCCGCTACACAGCCATCGGCAGGCACCGCCCCCGTCGAAAAACAGCCGGCTCAAGAACTAGATCCGCAGCCGGAAGCACCTCAAAGCTGCTCGAACGCTTTCGACAAGGTAAAAACGCCCTGCTCGACGACTTATGGCGAAGTGATTTACGCCACGAAAGAAAAGATGTTCTACCTGCTGCCCGAAAAAGCGGCGAGTTCCATTAAAGAAGCGATGAATGAGCTGGAACAGCATGTCAGTGCCAGCAAATCGCCAGAGGAACGGCTGAAAGGGATGAATGCAACAGGACTGCTGGAGTACTTTCTGGAACCCAAGCTGACAAATTTCCTGAAAGGTGAACAACAAAGCAGGATGCTGGAGATTGAGGCGCAAGAGCCAGATATCGCGCAGCCGACAATGGCAATGCGCTTGAAGGCAGTCAGCAGAGAAGCTGCAAATGCAGCCAAGCTCGACAAAATGCCTGATCAATCCGATTACTCCCGCAATCGTGAACTGGCCAACCAGCAACAGGACAGCTTGCTTGAAGCCAACAATCAGGGACAAAAGCTACAGAAGCTCTATCACGAGTGGACGAAGCTGAAAAATATCGCTGTCGCTCAAGCTAAGGAAGAAGGTTACTTCTATGAAAGTGGCAACCTGTTCTCGCCCGGCGCTATAGAGGCACGCAAACGCGTACAGACCTACCTGAAGGCTCGCCAAGCCCTTACGGCGAGCGGAAAGCTGACCACGTTGAAGGAAGAAGACTTCAAGAAAAACAAGAAGGCTTATGCCGACGCTACCAACTGCGTAATCGACGGCAAAGCTCGCATGTGCAGTTACTTGGAAGGCGTCGCCAGTGACCGCAAAAAAGTCGAAAAAGACTTCGCCGCCTATATTGATTCGATTTTTAAGGTTGCAGATTACGGCTTGGCATTGCCGGAGTTCGCATTCATTCCAGACACCGGAGACATTAGCGCTGGGGTCGAGAAGTTCAAGTCGTATCTTGAGATGGAGCAGCAGCAAACAAAACTCAGTGAGCAGATTCGATCGAAATATAAAGCTTGGATCGACGCGAGCGGTCAAAACGTCGCCGCACCCGCAGGCATCGTGGAGGCAGAGGAAGTTGAATGGCAGCGTATTCAACAGGCTCGTTTCCAGCTTCGGGAAGACGCTGAAGCTGCCGTCGCTGCTGCATTGCCACTACGACATCTGCTTTGGGAACCTGAACAGTTCCAGCCAAAGCCTGAAGAGCGCCTGGTCAAGGCGGGTTTTCCGCTGCGGGAAGTTGCCCTTTTCAACAGTCCGAACTCGGCCTTGAAACACTTGAGTCTTCTGAACCTGGAAGGCATCGAAAAATCGTTGAAGAAAGACTGGAGTGAAGTCGGCGCCAGTGCAAAGAAAGGACTGAGTAAGAACCCCGGCGATAGCACTGCTAAAGCGGGAACGGATACCGAAGACAACCCTTTCCATGAGTGGCTACGCCTACAAGGCGCCGTAGCCATCAAGGACCAACAAAGTAACTGGTTTGACGAAAAGGGTTGGTTTGATGTTGAAATCTTTCTCACCTACCTGAAATCGAAAAATTATAAAGTCGACACATTGGATGACGAAGGCGCGCGCAAAGCCTGGGGCTTGCGCCTGCGCCAGCTTCTATTCAAAGAAGAGGTCCGAAGCTCCCTTCGACTGTTCGACAATAGCCCGCAAGCGCAATTGGTTCGGTGCCTGACACCACCTCAATCGTCAATCCATGTCTCTGCAAAGGTCACCGCCCCTAGTTTCAGCGTGGCGGATAACTTCAAGGCATCTGCCAAAGCAGAAGTGAGCTTAGGTATCGACCTCGCTCGTGGCGAAGTCGAGTTGATGAAACTGGATCTTCCGGGCAGAGATCAGGCCAAAGACATCCTGATTCCGTACCTGGATTACGAGAAAAACCGCAAAAATTTGAATCTTGGCAGGTTCTCCCTTCACTTGGGAGCCAGAGCTTGGGGCTATACCGGCGCATCCCTACTCCTTTCATCCAGCGTGCAGCTAGGGCGAGCCAACGTACAAGGCGGTCTAAATCTACCAGAAATCAAGGATGCCAAACGGCCAGAAACCTCTAAAGCAACAGCCGCAACGGTACGCAGTGGGCAAGAACTTACCGGGGACGCAGCGAAAGTCAGGATCGAAGACGCTGGTAAAGCGGAGTTCAACCTGTTCGCCGGTGTACAGGCAGGGATCTTGTTGACCGGTGCGTTGAACTGGGCACCTCCCAAAGAAATCGCAGCCCTGCGCACCCCACCTGCACCGGGAATGGCAAACAGTGCAAACAACGCGAAAACCAGTCAATGGTTCAGCTTGGCGCGACTGACAGCGGGCTTCACCGCTGCATACGGCTTGGGGGTAAATGCCGATGTCGCCATTTCTCTGAACGAAGGCCGCTTTATCATGCGGTTCAAGGCATCGCTCATCGTCGGACCGGGGGCTGGTGGGGAATTCCAGTTCGAAGTGGGTTATGACGGCGTCACCGACCTGATCAACTTGCTACGCCGCGAAATGCATAAAAACCAGGATAAATCCCTGATATTTGTGACCGATGAGGCAGCCGACTATATCGACAAACTAAACTTCCTCGGTGCGGCAGGGATGGAAGTCGCCATGGTTTATATGGTCGGTATTGATATGGTGATGTCTTTGTATGAGGCGTTGACTGGTGGTGGTCGTGGTGCATCCATTGCGCATTCCATCATGACCTACCGCCAACAAGCAGAACTTGAAAAATGGTTCCTGACTGCAACGCCTGGTGCTCTTGGTCCTATGTTGATGACGCTTGTTTCGGCGGCGGAATCTTTCAAAATTAGAGAGTATGTGACTGTAGGTACGGAATCCAAGCCTGTTGAAAAAGCCTATACAAAAGATCAATGCCATTTACTCCAACAGCAAGCCGTTGAGCGCATACTTGGTTGGATTTTGAATCAAGCCAAGGCGCAAGGAACGATTCCTCTAGCGCAAGCGCAGTTTGAAGAAGCATGTATGAGCATGAATCGATTTGGTACAAAAGCTTCGAGCAATGCGGAGCAAAGCTACTGCGAGAATAGATTGAAAATGGACAATTTTATGTCTGAAGCAGTTCAAAGGCTATTTGGTGACCAAAACGATGAAATGCGCGCAAGATACAAAACGCACGTAAATACGCTCGGAGCGCGCCTAGACGGGTCATGTCATCGCGTCCAATATTACGGAAGGACTTTTGTACCGGGTGGAAAAGCAACCTACATTGGCAAAACCCAGTAACCCAAGGTGAAAAAAAATGTTACTCAAGCCTCTTTTTACTGCAACGCTATTTTTATTGGCATTTACCAACAATGCATTTGCACAACTTTCACCCGAGCAACAGATTGCTAAAACCCAAGGAATCACCCTTTACAACCAGTACAAAATAGCCGCACCAGAGTTACGTATTGCAGCTGAAGCTGGAGATGCAGAAGCACAGTTTTATTTAGCCGAAGAACTGCGCAAAGAAAAACAGCTTATGACCGCCGAAGCTCAAAAGTGGTACGAAGCTTCTGCTGCTCAAGGCGACTACTACTCAATGTTTCAGCTCGCCACAGCTGGTGGGGACCTATGTGCGGTGGCAAACAAATGCCCCTATGGGATTAAAAGTGCTGGTGATTGGTTAGAGTTATTAATAAAAACGGCGGAGCCTCGGGCTATGAAGGGGGATGGCGAAGCAATGGCCATCATGTATAACGCAAAGTCTGATCTAACATGGCTAGAAAAATCGGCAGAAGCAGGCTACGCCCCGGCACAATGGCTGTTAGCCAATCGTTATTCGGAGGGAGAAGGTAGTTTTTTACTACCGTGGAATCGTAAATCCGCCGAAGAGAAGTGGTTGAAAGCATCTTCCGAAGGTGGAAACCCAAAGGCCATGATCGAATACATTTCTATTTTATATGAGCGTGGTGATATGGAAGGCGTTCGTCATTGGCTTGAGATCGCTGCAAAAACTGGTTACCAAGACGCTGTAAGTAGCTACGGCGCTTATCTTTCTCATACCCCTGATAAAGTCGGATACCCTATCGACCTCATAAAAGGCTATGCACTGGTATCGTTGCTGAAAGAGCTAGACGGAGGTGGTAACGTCCTAGCTTATGTCGAAGGAAAACTTCCTCTTATTTCGGAAAAGATGACGCCAGAACAAATTACCGAAGCCAATCATTTTGCTAAAGAGTGGAAAGCCACACACCCACCACTGTCCTTCTACCCAGAAAAATTAGGCCTGTAACTTTGAGTTCCAGAATCTATCCATGGACGCATCAAGGAACACAACCGCGTCTAAAGGCACATTCTATAAAAACCAGCGTCGCACTAGCAATTTCTATTCTATTTATGATGAGTTGCCACGCCCAAGCAGATCTTACCCCTCAGCAGCAACTGAGTAAAATTCAGGGCTTGGCCCGCTACAATCAATACAAAATTGCTACTCCTGAACTCACGATCGCGGCAGAAGCGGGAGACAGAGAAGCCCAATTTTATTTAGCGGAAGAGTTACGTCAGCAGAAGCAATACATTACCGCAGTCGCCCAAAAATGGTACGAAGCCGCGGCGGCGCAAGGTGACTACTATGCAATGTTTAAACTTGCGACATCAAAAAGTGACTTGTGCAGCACGCTGAACAACTGCGCTAAAGGCACGAAGAACCCAGGTGAATGGCTCGAGCATCTATGGAAAATCGCTGAGCCTAAAGCGAATAGCGGTGACGGCGAAGCGATGTACATCATGTATCTCGCTACAACCAAATTAGACTGGCTTGAAAAATCAGCTGAAGCTGGCTATGCACAAGGGCAATGGCTACTGGCAAATCGATATAAAGAAGGAGAAACGTTTTTTTTACCCTGGAAACGTCAAGAAGTAATTGGGCAGTGGTTGAAGGCTTCCGCAGAAGGTGGTTTTTCAAAAGCAATGCTTGAATACTCAGCATACCTTTATGAGAACGGAGGTGATCTCAGCGTTGCTCGTCATTGGATTGAAGAAGCAGCAAAAACGGGGTATGAAACAGGTGTGAGTAGCTATGGTGCTTACTTGGCACACGCGCCATCACTTTACGATTTTCCGCTCGACTTGGTTAAAGGGTACGCGTTGACATCCCTACTCACCGAGCTCGATGGAGGAGGAAACATCAAACCCTATGTGGACGAAGTCCTACCCGAAATAGCAGCAAAAATGTCCCCTGGACAAATCGATGAAGCTAAGATACTTGCGAAAAAGTGGAAAGACTCTCATCCACCACTTTCATTTTATCCTGACAAACTTGGATACTGAGAGACCAATAGCTTGACGACTAGAGCTCAGTTGCGGGCCGACTTTTCCTGAAGTAATTATTTTTTGCAGATATATCGCCGACTTTATCGTCGACGCTTATAGAAAAAGTGAGTCGCATGTGCCTATGAAACGTCTCCGAATAATCGCTCTGTTCGCACTATTTTTTTCAGACTCTTCATGCGCAGGCCTCACCGTTGTTGAGCAAGCAGCAAAAGCTCGGGGATTGATGCTGTTCAATCAATACAAAGCTGCCCAACCCGAATTGCGGATTGCAGCAGAAGGCGGAAATGCAGAGGCTCAATTCTATTTGGCCGAAGATCTGCGTAAAGAAAAGCAATATATCACTACCGAAGCCTATACATGGTATGAGGCTGCCGCTGAACAAGGTGATCTTTACGCAATGATCCGACTTGGCAGGAGTAACAGCGATCTATGCAGGACCATGAACAACTGCCCAAGTGGAAAAAAGAAACCAGAGGAATGGTTGGCAGAAGCGACAACGATCGCACAAGAAAAAGCTGATCAAGGTGACGCTGAATCACTATATATAATGTATGAATTAACAGCCGACCATAAATTGTTAGAAAAATCTGCTAATGCTGGAAGCCCCGTCGCGCAATATCGGATGGCTATCGGTGGCCGTCAAGGAGAAGGTTTATTGCTACCTTGGAAGCGCCAGCAATCGGTTGAGACTTGGTTTTTGGCCTCTGCAAAAGGCGGAAACCCTAAAGCAATGATGCAGCTCTTTGGAATATACCGAGAAAATGGAGATCTAGAACAGGCCCGATACTGGGTAGAGCAAGCAGCTTCTACTGGATATGAATCCGGCGTTTACAACTATGGCTATTTTTTGGCTGTCGAGCCTAATACATTAGGCTTTACGATGGACAAAACTAAAGGCTACGCATTAATTTCGCTATTGAAAGAACTAGACGGCGGAGGAACTGCTCAGGTTGACGTCGAAGAAACGCTACCGCAAATAGCAAAAGATATGACCCCCAAAGAAATTGAACATGCAACGCAGCTTGCTAAAAAATTGAAAAATGAGCACCCCCCGCTGTCTTTTTACCCTGAAAAAATTGAATTCTAAAATCAGCCCTATACCTTCCACCCATAGGAGTTTCAGTGTGCTAAGTCTCGTCCTTGAGTGGAGGCCAGATCGCCTATCTCTGCGATGTAAAATGAAAAAATTCATTATCGGTGCGTTATTCACTTTAGCTTTATCAGGTAACGCAAACGCACACCTCAATCCGGATCAGCAAGCTGCCAAATCGCGAGGAATCTTGCTATTCAACCAATATAAAAATGCGCAACTTGAGTTGCATATTGCAGCAGAAGCCGGAGATGCAGAAGCACAATTTTATTTAGCCGAAGAACTGCGCAAAGAAAAGCGGTTTATGACCACCGAAGCTCAAAAGTGGTACGAGGAATCAGCAAACCAAAATAACGTTTATGCGATGATACAGCTCGGAAGAAGTGGTGATAATCTATGTATCAACATGGGCAACTGCCCTGAAAGCACAAAAACACCGGCGCAATGGTTGAAAGGCGCGCTAGATTTGACGAAACCTGTTGCTGAAAGTGGTGATCCCGAATCGATGTACTAAATGTATGAACTAACGCTTAAGGATGAATGGCTTAAGAAATCTGCAAATTCTGGATATGCATTAGCTCAATACTGGATGGCAATTGGAACTAGGCAAGGAGACGGTTTCTTCTTGCCGTGGAAGCGGCATGAGGCGGTTGGAAATTGGCTGAAACTATCTGCAGAAGGAGGATACCCCCCTGCAATGATGGAATACGCTGCGTTTATTTATGAAGATCAAGGTGATTTAACAGTCGCTCGCCATTGGATTATCGAAGCAGCTAAAAAAGGGTACAAGTCAGGCGTCAGCAGTTACGGCGCATATTCAGCCCATTCGCCATCGCTTTATGACTTCCCATTAGATAGGGTTAAAGGTTATGCGTTGACCTCGCTACTATCTGAACTTGACGGTGGCGGAGATGTACAGGTTTACGTAAATGAAACTCTTCCGGAAATTGCCGAAAAAATGACACCGGAACAAATTTCAGAAGCTAACGAATTTGCAAAAAACTGGAAAGCAACTCATCCACCCCTGTCGTTTTTTCCGGAAAAGTTGAGCCATTAACGGTGATTAAGAAAACTCTATTTACCGCACTGTTGATTATTGCGTTTGCAAATCCAGCATCCGCCGAACTTTCCTCGGAGCAACGATCAGCAAAAGCGCGGGGAATAATTCTCTACAATCAATACAAAGCTGTTACTGCTACCCCCTTCCTGACCATTGCCGCGGAAGCCGGCGATCATGAAGCGCAGTATTATCTGGGAGAATCGCTCAGGAGGAAAAATCACTATATTAATCCTGAAGCTCGGAAGTGGTACGAGGCGTCCGCTGCCCAAGGTGATCTATACGCAATGATTCAACTTGGGCGCATAGTGAAGGATCTTTGCACACTTTCAGACAACTGCCCTCCTAATCAAAAAATGCCAGTCGAGTGGTTAAATTAAGCTGAAAAAATAGCATTGCCGAAAGCGATCCAGGGTGACGCGGAGGCCATGTATATTATGTACGAATTGACCTTGGACGAATCATGGCTTGAAAAGTCAGCTATAGCGGGCCATGCACTTTCTCAATATTGGATGGGCGTAATCTATAAACAAGGAAAAGGCTTTTTCTTACCTTGAAAGCGAGGAGAAGAGGTTGAGAAATGGTTTAAAGCATCGGCCGAAGGTGGCAATCCAAGATCGATGATGGAATATGGAGCAATTTTGTTTGAGAAAGGAGACATTGAAGGTTATCGGTATTGGAATGAACAAGCGGCTTTTGCAGGCTATGCATCCACTGTCTATGGTTATGGATCAGACCTTGCCCACGAACCGGACCTGTACGGCTTCCCATTCGACATTATTAAAGGATATGCACTTATATATTTGCTGGGGGAGCTAGATGGCGGCGGTGGTTTGCGGGAGATGGCCGAAAGTAAACTCCAAAAAATTGCCGAAAAAATGACATCTGAACAGATAGTAGAAGCTAAAGAGTTTACGAAAGAATGGAAGGCGACTCAAGCCCCCCTGTCATTCTTTCCTGACAAGCTGAATCTCTAAGGCCAATTGGATGTCGCCTGACCAGCATGGCTACCAATCCACAAAAGTAGGAAGCAGCAAAATAGAAAGAATTGATTCTTCCTAAAGTCTTACTGCTTCCACTTTTTTACCGCATAGCGTCAGACCGGCGCCTTCCACCCCATCATCTGCTGCTGCGCAACCAGCAGCAAATCGCACCCATCTTGCGTCAGCAGATAAAGCGCGTGAGTAATGTGCGGAATATCTTGAACATCACCGTTCTTGAAGCATTGGCAATGGAGCGTTTCAAGTAACTGGCTGGCGGCTCGGACACGCTGTAAAGCGGCTTCGAGAATGTCTTGGGGATTGGCCTCGGTGTCGATGACCATTGGGCTTGTCTCGGTAACGCTGCTTTTGATTGAGCGATAGCGATCGGGGAATGGATTTAGCGTTGGCATAGTAAGTTACTCGTCTGTTTTGAAGTAACCGCCAGCACCGTGACCAAACGATGGGAGGCGGACTGTATACAGGCTTGGTCAACCGAGAACAGTAACTCAGCTCGCCCGAAGGCGTCCTGCACACAGCCGCCACAGCAATGCGCCATAAGGACATAGATGTCCGTAAGGCGAATCATGGCACACATATGTGCACTGTTCTCAGGTGACCAAACCTGTTCGCTGATTTTGCAGCGAGGTCAAACAGTAAACGCTGGCAGCTTGCCGGCGAAAGACGACAAAGAGTCCGACCGTGTAGGAACGGGCCGAACCTCCCTCAGTTTTTTTACCTACATGAAACCTCTGTCAGAAACCTCCTCACGACAGGCGGCATTCAGTCGGGTTAACCATCGCTTAACCCCGCGGTCCAAAACTTTACTGGACCGCACGCCCTCAGAGTTCTCTGACGCCCAGTGCGGCAGGTTCGACGCCTAAACGTCGAGCTGACTTTAAGCCTGCATCGGAGATCGTTCATGAACATGCGCACCTTGCTGATCACCACCGCCCTCGCCTGCACCGCGTTTGCCGGCCTGGCCCAGGCCAATGACACTTCGAACTCTCAGGCGGTGCCGTACCACTACGGTATGCCGCTGCACGTGGGCAAGGTCATTACCTTGACCGAACCGTCGACGCTGGACTGCAAAGTGGTCACAGCCGACATGAAGTACATCGATAGCACCTCGGGCAAACCTGCGGAAATCTCCTACCGTAAACTTTCCGACGCCTGCAGTTATCAGAACTGACGGAAAGGTCTGATTCAACACTTTGCGGTATTCCGGTGAGGGGTTCTGGCGCTATGCTCTAGCGCCTCCCCCCACTGCCGCAAGGATTCGCCATGCAGTTATCGTTTCGTACCTTGTCGACCTTTACCGCCGCGCTGTGTTTTCTGCTGGCCTTGGTCTGGGGTTTGATGCCGGACAGGTTGCTGTCAATCTGGAGCATCGAATACTCGTTGGCGGTGGGCGTTGTCGCGCGGCGCAGTGCAATGCTGTTCGCGGCATTGGGCGTGATGTTTTATCTGGTTCGAAACGAGGCGCCTTCGACCACCCGCCATGCGCTGAGCAATGGCTTCATGGTCGGCTGCTGGGGGTTGGCAGCACTGGGGTTCGGCGAATGGCTCAATGGCCATGCCGGTCCGGGCATTTTGCTGGCGGTGGTGGTCGAACTGGCGCTGGGCCTGGCGTTTCTCCAGACCAAGCGCGTGTCGATGGAACTCGAAACCGTGGGTTAAAGCGCTTTTCTGTCTGGATGCAGGGTCTGGGCAATGGTTTGGTGCTGCATGTCAGAGCGCAGTCCAGCGATCAGGTCATTGATTTCTCGACAACCATTTAGCTGTTTGGCATTTATTCCTGTCTTCATTAGATCGAGATGATCGGTTTGACGATCGGAATACACCTTAACGGTCATCGACAGGTCCGGCGACAGCGTGCATTGACAACGTTTCGGCAAAAAACTGCTTTCAATGATATTGCGAAGTTCCAAGGCAGAAAGAAACATGACGACCCTCTCCTTTATGTGAGACTTCCAAGCAACGATCGATACTGACGCAATGAAATCCCCGGTCAGCTTAAGACCAGCTACAGCATAAAACATGCCTTGGATTTCGCACTGCAGCTCATCGGTAAATCAACGATTTAGCGAAACCGCGCGTAAATAGCCCATGCAATCTGCAAGAAAGGCGTTGTGGTGCCCCTGCAATTTGCATACATCCAGCGACACGTTTGCATTGGCCGACCACGCCAGTGAGAATGCGGCCAATCAATTCAGTATCCGCTGACCCCACTCGCACGCAAGGAGGCATCATGGGTTCTTTGACCTGTATCACTACCGTCGGGCTGATTTTTGCCGGACTGTCGACCATCGCTCACGCCGCGAAACTCGAAGAGGTTGCGCCGTTCCCGAAACCCGAGAGCGGTTTCACCCGCCAGGTCATTCATCTTGCCCCACAGACTCAGGAAGACGGCTACCAGGTCGAAATCCTCGCCGGTAAAACCCTGACCGTCGACTGCAATCGCCAACGCCTGGGCGGCATTCTCGAGGAGAAAAACCTCGAAGGCTGGGGCTACCCGTTCTACCGACTGGAAAATGTCATCGGCCCGATGAGCACGCAGATGGCCTGCCCGGACGGCAAAAGTAAAAAGGACTTTGTGCCGGTGGTCGGTGACGGTTTCATGCTGCGCTACAACAGCAAACTGCCGATCGTGCTCTACGTGCCCAAAGACGTCGAAGTTCGCTACCGGATCTGGTCGGCGTCGAGCAAGGTCGAGAAAGCCATCCAGGAATAACCGTTCTATCCCGTTACAGGAGCGCCATTTTGATTACCTGCCACGTCAAATATGTGATCGATCCGTATCAACTGAGCGAATTCGAAGCCTACGCCAAGGCCTGGCTCGGCATCGTCGAGCGTTTGGGCGGTACGCACCACGGGTACTTCCTGCCTTCCGAGGGCGCGAGCAATATCGCCTACTGCCTGTTCAGCTTTCCTTCGCTGGCGGACTACGAAAGCTACCGGCATATCGCGATGACTGACGCCGAAAGCACCGCGCTCGTAGCTTCGCTGGTCGAGAAGAAGTTTATCGTCAGTTATGAGCGGACCTTCCTGCGCCCGCTGCTGGCCTGATACCGCTCACGCCGGGGCGCCGCTCAATGCGGCGCGCTCGGCCACATGGCGCAAACTGTCGAAATTGATATTCGCGCCCGAGTCGATCGCTACCAGTGTCTGATCACGGGCACCGGTTTGCGCCACGTATTTTTTGATTCCGGCCACGGCCAAGGCACCCGAAGGTTCGGTGATCGAGCGGGTATCGTCGTAGATATTCTTGATGGCGGTGCAGAGTTCGTCGTTGCTGACCGTCAACACCTCATCGACACAGAACCGGCAGACTTCGAAACCGTAAGCACCAATCTGGGCGACGGCGACACCGTCGGCGAAAGTGCCTACGTTCGGCAGGACAACTCGCTCGCCGGCCTGCAATGCCGCATGTAAACAGGCGGAATGCTCCGACTCGACGCCGATGATGCGGACTTCAGGTCGCAAGTATTTGACGTACGCCGCGATACCGGCGATCAGGCCGCCACCTCCCACCGGGACGAAGATCGCGTCCAGTGGACCTTGATGCTGACGCAGGATTTCCATGGCGACGGTGCCCTGCCCCGCGATCACGTCCGGGTCGTCGAACGGCGAGACAAAGGTGCGACCGGTTTGCCGCGCCAGGTTCAGCGCATAGTCCAGGGCAAACGGAAAACTCTCACCGTGCAGCACCGCATCGGCACCCCGACTGCGCACACCGAGCACCTTCAGTTCCGGCGTCGTGCACGGCATGACAATGGTCGCCGCAATTCCCAGCTCACGGGCTGCTAATGCCACGCCTTGAGCATGATTACCTGCCGAAGCGGTGATCACGCCGCGTGCCTTTTGCTCATCGCTCAGTTGCACCAGTTTGTTGTAGGCACCGCGGATTTTGAAGGAGAAGGTCGGTTGCAGGTCTTCGCGTTTGAGCAGGATCTGATTGCCGAGCGTCTCGGACAACGCTGGTGCTGGTTGCAGCGGCGTACGCACCGCGAGCTCATACACCGGCGCGGCGAGGATCTTTTTCACGTAGTGCTCAAGCAAGGTCTGCTGGGCGGTGGTGCTGCTCATGGTCGTCTCCTGACGTTGATCGGAACCCAGGAGGCAGAAAGTAAAAACCCGCCTCTAGGGCGGGTTGGGTGCTGCAGTCGTGAGCTAGCCCGCCAAATAAGGAATGGCGGTAATAATGCTTGGCTGGCAGCGCAATACAGTGGAAGTCATGTCCGGAAATTAGCCGGACGCTGATGGCAAGTCAATGGCCAATTTTACTCGGCCTCTGTAGGCTGACGACTCTGCTCATCGTCCCAAGGAAGGAAACCATGAAGTCTGTCGCCCTGCCCCTCATTGCCCTGATTGCGTTCGCCGGCTACACCGTTTCGGTGATGCTTCAGGCCGAACAGTCATTGATCGACTTCGGCATCAGCCTGATGTCGCGCCCCGACACGGCGCAGGTGGTGATTGATTTGTACCTGCTGGCGACGCTCGCGGGCATATGGATGTACACGGATGCGCGCAAGCGTGGGCAGTCGGGGTGGTCGGTGGTTCCCTACCTTTTGATCACCGCTATTTTCGTCTCCATCGGGCCATTGTTGTATCTGGTGGTTCGGGGGGCTCAGGATCAGAAAAAGTCCGCTGAAGCACCTCAAGAGGTCTGATCCAGGAGTTGTTGTGCTGTTGAGGTTGCCTTCGCGAGCAGGCTCGCTCCCACATTGGATCTCTGGCATTCACAAATGATGTGTTCACAGAAGATCTAAAGTGGGAGCGAGCCTGCTCGCGATGGCAGTCTCACAGCCATCGAAGTTATTTCGCCAACCGCCTGAGCCCGAGCACCATCACTCCCGCCCCCATTATCATCGCGGTCAGAAACAGCGGATACGAAACCCACCACGGCACGCCCGCCGTCATCATGCTGAACTCGGACATGCCGCCGATACTTGCAATCAGGTTCAGCGGCAGAAAAACCACATTGATCAACGTCAGTTTGCGCAGCAGGTTGTTCATGCTGTTGTTCATCAGGTTGCCCCGGGCGTCGATCAGCCCGGAGAACACCGTGGAGTAGATTTCCGCCTGTTTGTAGCACTGGTTGTTTTCGATGATCAGGTCGTCGATCAGGCCAATGGCTTCGGCGCTGAATTGTTCCTTTGCCGCGTGATTGCGCAACCGGGTCAGGACTGCGCCGTTGCTGTGAATCGCATTGATGTAATAGATCAGGCTTTCGCTGAGGTTGAACATCTGGATCAGGTGCTGGTTCTGCATTGACGCATTGAATTTCTGCTGCAACTCCCGGGCAACCATCTTGATCACCTTCAAGTGGCCCAAATAGTGATGGATGTTGTTGAACAACAGGTCGAGCAACACATCCAGCGGCGTGTTCAGAGGCTGGCGCAGGCCGAGGCCACTGAGCGGCGAGTCGTCGGTGGCGATCACCAGCAAACGATGCTCGGAAAACAGCAAACCGCACGACGACACTTCGAAGGCCAGGCTGCCGGCACCGGAATAGTTTTCCGGGCGTTTCCAGATCAGGAACAGGTTATCAGGGTGAAACTCGATGCGTGACACCTCGTCGGGGTCCAAGGCCGAGGCCAGGGCGTGTTCATCAACTTTGAAATGGCTGTGCAGCAGATCCCGTTCGGCCGCATCGGGATTGCTGAACAACATCACGTCGGCGTCCAGCCGTTCGACCGCTTGCAGGGCGCCGTGAATCAGTTGAAAGCGCTTGATCATCCGCCGCTCACCAGGCCTGGCCGCGGCGCTTGAGTTCCAGGCGACGGACGAACTCTTCCAGCACCAGTGAATACAGATCGTCCTGCAAGTAAGCGTCTTCGATGCCGGCGTCCATGTTGGGATTGTCGTTGACCTCGATCACCACCACTTTGTCGCCGGACTGCTTGAGGTCGACACCGTAGAGGCCATCGCCGATCAGGTTCGCGGTCTTCACCGCCAGCTCCACAACCGCCCGCGGTGCTTCGTGAACCGCCAAGGTGCGGCATTCGCCATTGATGTCCTGGCCCTTGGCCTTGTGGTTGTAGATCTGCCAATGGCCCTTGGACATGAAGTACTGGCAGGCAAAAATCGGTTTGCGGTTGAGCACGCCGATGCGCCAGTCGTATTCGGTGTAGAAGAATTCCTGAGCCAGCAACAGCACCGAATGCTCAAACAGCTCGGCCGTGGCCTCGAGCAAGGCTTGCTGGCTTTCGACCTTGATCACGCCCCGAGAGAAACAACCGTCGGGGATCTTCAACACCAACGGGAAACCGAGGCGCTCGCCGACCCGCTCAAAATCTTCCGGTCGCTCTTTATAGAGAATCTCGGTGGCGGGCATGCCCAGTTGATGGCTCTTGAGCAGATCGGTCAGGTACACCTTGTTGGTGCAACGCAGGATCGACGCCGGGTCGTCCATCACCACCAGCCCTTCGCTCTCGGCTTTCTTGGCAAAACGGTAGGTGTGGTTGTCGACGCTGGTCGTCTCGCGGATCAGCAGCCCGTCGTATTCGGCGATACGCGCGTAGTCCTTGCGCTCGATCAGCTCGACGTCTATGCCCAACGTCTTGCCAACCCTGACGAAGTTATCCAGCGCCTTGGCATTCGACGGCGGCAACGCTTCCTGGGGATCGTGCAGGATGGCCAGGTCATAACGGGCCAAACGCCGGGAACGTGGTACGCGCCAGATCTTGCGACTGAAACTGTCGAGGGAGTGAGCGAACTGGTCTTCCTGATCTTCGCGCAACTTATGTAAGGCACCGGACTTTATGCCTTCGATGTGCCAGCCGTTAGTTCGTCGAAACTCAACTAGCAATATCGGACACGGAAAGACTTCAAACAACTGTCGTGCCAGATCCTGCAACGGCTCGATATGAGTCTTGCCAAAATACAGTGTCAGGGTAAAGCCTTCGGTATCGCTGTAAAGATGATGACTGAGGGCTTTTTCCAGGGTTTTATCCAAATCATCCAGGGCCAGGCCGTACAAGGATTTTCGAGTCAGTTCGCTGATGGTCCTCACCGACGGAATCACCTTGTGCCCACGGGCTTCGGCCAGCAGCGAGCAGTAGTAACCGTGCCCCAGGTACTTATAGCTGCGGCACAGGTTGATCACCTGGACCCGCTTGCCCCGCTCGTCGTCACGGTTTTTTTCGAGGTATTCCTGAGCCGTCACGATGTCTTCACTGGGGAAGTAGGAGGCCCAGTCTTCCTTGCGTTCGACGATGATAATCAACTGGCTGGAAGTTCTAACACCGTCACTTAAATAAGTTGCTGCCGGCAAAGTTTGCTCGGATACTTCGCGCCAATGACCCTGTACCGCTGACATAGTGATTGATCCGTTGGAGAACAAGACCTTTCCTATTAAGCACGAACTTTTTAAAAAGTCCCGTTTCGTTACGCAACTTTTACGGTGGTCATATGAATCTGGTTTTTCGCTTGGCGCTGGTTGAAGACTTACCGGCACTGCTGGAACTCGAACAACACTGTTTCACCACGGATCGGCTTAACCGTCGCAGTTTTCAATGGATGATCACACGGGCCCACGGGCACCTGCTGGTGGCCCAGCGTGGCGAGCACCTCATCGGTTACGCCGTGGTGCTGTTTCACCGGGGTACTTCGCTGGCGCGCCTTTACTCGATTGCGATCGCCTCCGAAGCACGCGGCAGCGGCCTGGGCAGGCAATTGCTTCAGCGCATCGAGGCCTGCGCCCTTGAACACGACTGCGCCTACCTGCGGCTGGAAGTACGCATCGACAACCCGACGGCAATTGCCCTGTATGAGCGCAACGGTTACCGACGCTTTGCCCTGATTCACGACTATTACCAAGACCATGCCGATGCGCTGCGGCTAGAGAAGCGCATCCTCCAGCACCGTGACTCGCGCAACATCAAGGTGCCCTGGTATCCGCAGACCACCGATTTCACCTGCGGCCCGGCCTGTCTGCTGATGGCCATGGGCGCGCTGCAAGCGGGTCGCGTGCTGGAGCGTCGCGAAGAACTGCAGATCTGGCGGGAGGCAACCACCGTGTTCATGACCTCCGGCCATGGTGGCTGCAGCCCTCAAGGCCTGGCGCTGGCGGCATCGCGACGAGGGTTTCGGGTGCGACTGCAACTGAGCATGACTGGGCCACTGTTTCTCGATGGCGTACGCGATGCGCATAAAAAAGAGGTAATGCGGTTAGTGCACGAAGAGTTCACCACGCAGCTACACACCACTGACGTCGAACAGGTGATCGGAGGGCCGCTGGATCTTCCGGGTTTACTAGACGGTGGCGGACAACCGCTGGTGCTCATCAGCAGCTATCGACTGACCCGTTCCAAATCGCCGCATTGGGTGATCGTCACCGATTGCGATGAAGAGTTCGTCTACCTGCATGACCCGGATGTCGATCACAGCCAGCATCGCCAACCCATGGACTGCCAGCATCTGCCGGTCAGCCATGGGGAGTTCGAAAAAATGTGCAGCTTTGGGCGAGGCAAGTTGCGGGCGGCAGTGGTCCTGTACGCCCGATCATGAGTTTCACAATCCCTGTAGCAGCAGCCTTCGGCAGCTGCTACACAGGTGTCGGTTACTTCAGTCCAATCTTGTACAGGGCTCCATCGTCTTCATCGGTCAGCACATATAAGTACCCATCCGGCCCCTGCCTCACATCGCGAATGCGCTTGTTGAGTTCGCCCAGCAATCGCTCTTCGTGAACGACCTTGTCGCCATCGAACTGCAAGCGGATCAACTCCTGGCTCACTAACGCGCCGATAAACACGTTGTGCTGCCAGGCCTTGAAGCGGTCAGCGTCGTAGAAAGCCATGCCGCTGAGACCGGGGGACTTTTCCCAGACGTGGTGCGGGGCGACGGTGCCTTCGGCGGTCTTGCCCTTGGCTTCCGGAATCGGCTGGCCGGAATAGTTGATGCCGTGGGTTGCCATCGGCCAGCCGTAGTTCTTGCCACGCTCGATAATGTTGATTTCATCGCCCCCCTGGGGACCGTGCTCGTTTTCCCAGAGGGTGCCGGTCCAGGGATTGAGCGCCGCGCCTTGCGGATTGCGATGACCGTAGGACCAGATTTCCGGGCGTACGCCGGCCTGACCGACAAAGGGGTTGTCATCCGGCACCTTGCCGTCCGGGTAGATCCGCACGACCTTGCCTTGCAGCTTGTCGAGGTCTTGGGCGGTCGGCCGGTCGTTGTTCTCGCCAAGGGTGATGAACAGATAGCCGTCGCGGTCGAACACCAGGCGCGAACCAAAGTGGTTACCGACTGAAAGCTTGGGTTCCTGGCGGAAAATCACTTTGAAATCCTTGAGGGCTGTCAGGTCGTCAGACAGACGTCCGCGACCAACCACCGTCCCGGCCTTGTCGCCCTCACCACCGCCTTCGGCATACGACAGATAGACCGTGCGGTCTTGCTTGAAGTCGGGCGACAACACCACATCCAGCAAGCCGCCCTGCCCCTTGGCCCAGACCTTTGGCACACCACTGAGCGGAGCGGAAAGTTTACCGTCGGCGCTGATCACCCGCAGGTTGCCGGGCCGTTCGGTCACCAGCATCCCTTGGCGATCGGGAAGAAACGCCAAGGCCCAGGGATGTTCGAGCCCCTTGGTCATTGTCGTCACCTCTAGGGTGCCCTGTTCGCTTTTCAGATTCTGGGTCGGCGCCGCGAAAGCGGGCGCCGTGACGGTGATCAGTGCACTGGCACACAGTGTGGCCAGAAGGGTTTTACGCAACATGCACGATTCCTTTTGTCGTTCGAATGGCTGGCAAGAACGCTGTCGTGCCGTTCAACGGTTGCTGGTGTCTGCGTCTCGATGAGGTGGATTGGGAATGAATGTCGGTGGGGTGGCGGGAGGCGGCCGACCTTGGGGATAGCGGTTGCCGATGCCTCCATTGTCAAGCGTCGGTGGCCGCGGCACGGGCACTGTGTTTGGGCCACGGATGGCCGGCGCGCTGGGTTGCGTGCCTTGCATGCTGTTGGGATTGGCCCGGCGAATCGGGCTGTTGTAAGGATTGCTGGCGTTGCCTGTCGGGCTCTGGGCCAACAGCAGTGAAGAAGGTGGCGATGCGGTGTCAGCCTGGGCCAGATTGCTCAGCCAGGCACTCAACGCCAACGCGGTGCAGCCGAGCACAAATCTGTTCATGGGGAGCCTCTCGACATCAGAGTGGATAGGAACTTCGATATCACGCTACGCCCGGGGTTCGAGTTTGTTAACTAAAACCTCCTTCACAAGATGTAACACGAATTGACCCGGCCGCCGATACGCCCGCAGGACCGGGTCGCAGCCCACTGAAACTTTTGCACAGCGTCACCGGTCACCTGAACATCACTCGCGAGAAGACGACCATGGCACGGGCAATCTGGAAAGGCGCGATCAGTTTCGGGCTGGTGCATATCCCTGTGGCGCTGGTCTCGGCGACATCCTCGCATGGGGTGGATTTCGACTGGCTCGACAGCCGCAGCATGGACCCGGTGGGCTACAAGCGAATCAACAAGGTCACCGGCAAGGAAGTGACCAAGGAACACATCGTCAAAGGTGTGCAGTATGAAAAGGGTCGGTATGTGGTCCTCAGCGAAGAGGAAATCAAGTCGGCGCACCCGCTGTCCACTCAGACCATCGACATCTTTTCCTTTGTCGACAGCGAGCAGATCCCCCTGCAAAACATCGATACGCCCTACTACCTCGCGCCGGATAAGCGCGGTGGCAAGGTCTATGCGCTGTTGCGCGAAACGTTAAGCAAGACCAATAAAGTCGCCCTGGCCCATGTGGTGCTGCACACGCGTCAGCACCTCGCCGCGCTGATGCCGCTGGAATCGGCGATGGTATTGGTGATGCTGCGCTGGCCCGCCGAAGTGCGAAGTCTGGATACGCTTGAGCTAGGCAGTGAAGTCACCAAGCCCGAACTGGCCAAAGGTGAACTCGATATGGCCAAACGACTGGTTCAGGACATGAGCGCAGACTGGAAACCCGAGGATTATCGCGACAGTTTTGAAGACAAGATCATGGCGTTGGTTGAGAAGAAGGCTAATGAAGGCAAGATCGAAGATGTCGAAACAGCGACTGGCGAAGAGGAACGCAAAACCGCAGATATTATCGATCTGACCGAGCTGCTTAAACGCAGCCTCGGCGGCAAGAGCACAGGCAAAACGAAGCCGGCCGCGAAACCCGCCGCACACAAAAAAGCCACGAAGACTTCTCGTGGCTGATTGAAAGTTTGCGGTGAATGTTATGGCCTCTTCGCGAGCAAGCCCGCTCCCACAGTTGACCGCGATCTAATGTGGAAGCGGGCTTGCTCGCGAAGGGGCCATACGCCGTGACACAATCTTTAGATCAAGACGATAATCGCCAGCAAGCCACCAAAAATCGCCCACTTTTCGAGGTAATAGAGCTTGCGGTTGCGCTTCTTGAGCGCTTTGCCGCGAAGGCGAATCTTGTAGATTCTGGCGAACAAGCGGTTGATGCCGCCGGTCTTGTCACCCGCATCGTTCGGTGCGCCCGCCGCCGACATCACATTCCGGCTGAACCAGCCATTGAACGCCGCCGCCCAGCGATACTTCATCGGCCGCTCAACGTCGCAGAACAGAATGATGCGGTTCTGCTCGGTAGTGTTTTCGGCGTAATGAATGAAGGTCTCATCAAACATGACCGCTTCACCGTCGCGCCAGTGGTAGTTCTCGCCATCGACGTTGATGTAGCAACCGGCATCGTTCGGTGTTTCCAGGCCCAGGTGATAGCGGTAGGAACCGGCATACGGATCGCGGTGACGGACCAGTTTCGAACCCGGTGGCAGCTCGGCGAACATCGCGGCCTTGATCGAGCCGATGCTTTGCACCAGTTCGGTGGTGCGCGGGCAGAGTTTCATGGCCGAAGGATGGCTGTCGCCGTACCACTTCAGGTAGAAACGTTTCCAGCCCGTCTTGAAGAACGAGTTGAAGCCGACGTCGTCGTATTGATTTGAGCGCTTGATCTCCCCGGCCCTGAGCAGGTTCTGGCCCTCGGCGCGAATTTCTTCCCAATGGTCCTGCAACGGACTCAAATCAGGAAAGTCGGCCGGGTTGAGATAAGGCTTGTTGGGGATTTTCGAGAACAGATAAAGGAAGCAGTTGATCGGCGCCAGAAACGTCGAGTGGTCGCTCAGTTGGCGGCCCAGCTTGTGGCGCACACGTCCGCGCAAGTGAACGTACGCAATGGATACAACGTAAATAGCGGCAATGATTAATTTCACGAAAAAATCGTCACACGTCAGAAATGAACAAACTGCGTCCCTTGCCGGCCAATCGGCCCAAGGGTCTTGTGCAGTGTCTGAATACGAAACAACGGTCCCGATGGCACGTCCTTGAGCCCATGCCGACTGTCGGCATCAGGTTGATAGATGGCATTTTAGCCACAGTTTGTAACCAATAGTTAACCTTCAACGGTGAAAATCTGTCCACTGATGCTGCCAAAGTGGCCGTGCGGCCTTAACGCCCTATCGTTTAAAGAGCCAGACCAGTACAATCGCCGCCAAACATTACGCGCCCCCCTTGGTTGATGACGGGAATGAACCCCGTCTCAGCGCACTTCGACTCGGGCCAAGCGCTCCATATGCTGCTGTCCACTTATTGCCAGATGGACCTTCCGCTTCTGACCGGGATGCATTTCCTGTGGTTCGAATAACGGAAACGGGTACTGAATCGGTACTGCCGCAACCCTAGCTACTCTGAATGCTTCGCAGGAAAAACCTTTGATCTCTACAGCTAACATCACGATGCAGTTCGGCGCCAAGCCGCTATTCGAAAACGTTTCGGTCAAATTCGCCGCGGGCAACCGCTACGGCCTGATCGGCGCCAACGGTTGCGGCAAGTCGACTTTCATGAAAATCCTCGGCGACGACCTCGAGCCGTCCGGCGGCCAGGTCATGCTCGAGCCGAACGTGCGTCTGGGTAAATTGCGCCAGGACCAGTTCGCCTACGAAGAATTCACCGTGATCGATACCGTGATCATGGGTCACGAAGAGCTGTGGAAGGTCAAGGCCGAACGCGACCGCATCTACTCGCTGCCGGAAATGACCGAAGAAGACGGCATGGCCGTTGCAGAACTGGAAACCGAATTCGCCGAAATGGACGGCTACACCGCCGAATCCCGTGCTGGCGAATTGCTGCTGGGCCTGGGTATCGGCATCGAGCAGCACTTCGGCCCGATGAGCGAAGTGTCCCCTGGCTGGAAACTGCGCGTATTGCTGGCTCAGGCGCTGTTCTCCGATCCTGAAGTGCTGTTGCTCGACGAACCGACCAACCACCTGGACATCAACACCATCCGCTGGCTGGAAAACATCCTGACCCAGCGCTCCAGCCTGATGATCATCATCTCTCACGACCGTCACTTCCTGAACAGCGTGTGCACCCACATGGCTGACCTGGATTACGGCGAGTTGCGCCTGTTCCCGGGCAACTACGACGAGTACATGACCGTGGCGACCCAGTCCCGCGAGCAGCTGCTGTCGGACAACGCCAAGAAGAAGGCGCAGATTTCCGAGCTGCAATCGTTCGTCAGCCGCTTCTCGGCCAACGCCTCGAAAGCCAAGCAGGCCACGTCCCGCGCCAAGGCGATCGACAAGATCCAGCTGGCCGAGGTCAAGCCTTCGAGCCGCGTGAGCCCGTTCATCCGTTTCGAACAAACCAAGAAGCTGCACCGCCAAGCGGTCATCGTCGAGCGCATGGCCAAAGGCTTCGACGGCAAGACACTGTTCAAGGACTTCAGCTTCCAGGTTGAAGCCGGCGAGCGCGTGGCGATCATCGGCCCGAACGGTATCGGTAAAACCACCCTGCTGCGCACCCTGGTCAACGAACTGACCCCGGATGCCGGTACTGTGAAGTGGACCGACGCCGCGGAACTGGGCTACTACGCCCAGGACCACGCGCACGACTTCGAAGACGACTGCAACCTGTTCGACTGGATGGGCCAATGGACCCAGGGCGGCGAGCAAATCGTTCGCGGCACCCTCGGCCGCATGCTGTTCTCCAACGATGAGATCCTCAAGTCGGTCAAGGTCATCTCCGGTGGTGAGCAAGGTCGCATGCTGTTCGGCAAGCTGATCCTGCAAAAGCCGAACGTGCTGATCATGGACGAACCGACCAACCACTTGGACATGGAATCCATCGAGGCGCTGAACCTGGCGCTGGAGAACTACCCGGGCACGCTGATCTTCGTCAGCCACGACCGTGAGTTCGTATCGTCCCTGGCGACCCGCATTATCGAGCTGAGCCCTAGCGGCGTGATCGACTTTAGCGGCACCTATGACGATTACCTGCGAAGCCAGGGCGTTGTGTTCTAAATAGCTGCTGAAACTGAAAAGCCCTGTCCATGTGACGGGGCTTTTTGCATTCAAGGGTCAAGGGATACTTTGGTTCAGAAACCTTCGCGAGCAGGCTCGCTCCCACAGGGAAATGCGTTCCAACTGTGGGAGCGAGCCTGCTCGCGAAGAGGCCCTCAAACCCTACGAATATAGTTAGCCTGCTTTCTTTTATTTTGCGCCCGCGCCATGATGCAGTTCTCCCACCGCCGCCCGCGAACGAGCCCTCATGTCTGTGCAGCAACTGCCCCCACAAAGCTCCATGGCGATCACCCTGCAGATCGTCTCCATCGTTTTCTATACCTTTATTGCGTTCCTCTGCATCGGCCTGCCAATTGCGGTGTTGCCGGGCTATGTCCATGAGCAACTGGGTTTCAGCGCGATCATCGCGGGGCTGACCATCGGATCGCAGTACCTGGCCACCCTGCTCAGCCGCCCGATGGCCGGGCGCCTGTCGGACACCATCGGCACCAAGCGGGCGATTGTTTACGGGTTATCGGGGATTGTGTTGAGCGGCGTGCTGACGTTGATTTCAACGCTGCTGCAAAGTCTTCCGTTGCTGAGTCTGTTGATCCTGATCGCCGGCCGCTTGTTGCTGGGGATTGCCCAGGGATTGATCGGGGTCGGCACCATCAGTTGGTGCATGGGTCAGGTGGGCGCTGAACATACCGCGCGATCGATCTCCTGGAACGGCATCGCCTCCTACGGCGCCATCGCTATTGGTGCGCCGCTGGGCGTGGTGATGGTCGGCGAGCTGGGGTTCGCCAGTCTTGGGGTCGCGCTGTCGGTGCTGGCGCTGGCGGCGTTGTTGCTGATCCGAAACAAACCCTCGGTGCCGGTGATTCGCGGCGAGCGCCTGCCGTTCTGGGCGGTGTTCGGGCGCATTGCGCCGTTCGGCGCGAGCCTGAGCCTCGCCTCCATCGGTTATGGCACGTTAACCACCTTTATTACCCTGTATTACGTCAGCCGTGGCTGGGCCGGCGCGGCTTATTGCCTGACGGTGTTCGGCGTGTGTTTCATCCTGGCGCGACTGTTGTTCATCTCCAGCATCAGCCGTTTCGGTGGGTTCACCTCGGCCATTGCCTGTATGTGCATTGAAACGGTGGGCCTGGTGTTGCTGTGGCTCGCGCCTTCGACCGGTTATGCGCTGATCGGCGCAGGCCTGACCGGGTTCGGTCTGTCACTGGTGTATCCGGCGCTGGGAGTCGAAGCGATCAAGCAAGTGCCCAATTCCAGTCGCGGGGCGGGATTGAGTGCTTACGCGGTGTTTTTCGATCTGGCGCTGGCGATTGCCGGGCCGTTGATGGGTGCGGTGGCGCTGAACCTGGGGTACACGTGGATTTTCTTCAGCGCGGCGTTGTTGTCGGTGGCAGGACTCGGTTTGACCCTGTTACTGAAACGCCGCGCCATGGACTGACACTGCAATCCACTGTGGGAGCGGGCTTGCTCGCGAAGGCGGTGGGTCAGTTGACATTAATACTGACTGATACACCGCCTTCGCGAGCAAGCCCGCTCCCACATTACTGATCCGCCGTCTGCATTCCGGCCCGGGTCGGTTTGCCAAGCGCATGAGAGAAGAAACGACCCGCTTCGGAAATCATGTTGCGATGGATGTCTTTGCGGTCGACACCATCGGCATCGGTACACAGCGCCGGCATGGCGAGGATCTGCTCTTCATTGCAAGGCGCCAGGAACACAAAGTGCCCTGCCCCCGCCAGCAACTTGAAGTCCGGTGCGATCGGCAGTTTGCGCGCCAGGGCCGCGGCATTCTTGTCGAACGCCACCAGTTTGTCGCCGTCGCCGCTGTAGAGCAGCACCGGCACATGCACGTCGGCCAGGGTATGGCGGCCAAACTTCAGGCTCAGCGGCGCCATGAGCAGCAAGGCGCGAACCCGTGGGTCAGCCACCGGTTGCAAGTCATCGCGGTCAGCAATCAATTCGCCTTGGGTGTTGCAGGCATCGCGGTCGTCCGGGCGCTCCTGACAATAGCGGCGCAGACGGTCCAGGTCGGGTGTCGCGCCGGACAGAATCAGCGCCGTCTCCCCGCCCGCCGAATAACCGATCACACCCACCTGATCGGCATTGACGAAGGGCGCGAGCATTCGATCACCCAGCGTCGCGGTAATGGCTTCGGAAATCTGGATGGGCCGACCGTAAAGGTTACTCAAAGTACCAAGGCGGCTGTGGTCTTTGGAGTTGTCACCGGGATGGATCACCGCCACCACCACAAACCCTTTGCGTGCCAGCGACGTGGCGAGATCGTTTAAAGCCAGCGGGGTTCCGGTGTTGCCGTGGGACAGCATCAGCATCGGGAAACGACCGATGGCGACTCGGGTGTCTTCGCCCGCTTCGACCGTGTAGCCCTCGAGGATGCTGGAGTGTTCCTTGTCGCTGGAGGGATAGAAGGCGATGGCGCGCATCGGTTGCAAGTCCAGAGGGTCGAGAAAGCTCATCTCATGGAAACCGACGCTCCAGTGAGGATGCGGCGCAGGCGCGGCGTGCACTGAGTTCAGGCTGCTGAGCAGGCAAATCAGTAAGGTTGCACAAAGACGCACCATGGGAGGCTCCACCTGGCTACTGACCGGGGACGTTAATCCTCGAAAGCATAACTCGGGCCACTATTCAATGAAATTCCGAAACAGCCAGAAACAAAAAACTCCGTATCTGGCACTTGCGTGATCAGAATACAGAGTTTTTTGGGTATTGCCCGAGCTGTTTGATTTTCTTTACAGAAGCCTTACGCAGCGGCGAACAACTGCTCGCTGATTTGCGTGTGAGCGTCGCTCATGGCTTTGGTGCGGACTTCGTCACCGTAGGCAAGGCCATGGGCACGGACGAACTCGAGGTCAGTGATACCGATGAAGCCGAACAGCACCTTCAAGTACTCTTCGTGAGCCACACCTGTGGCCTGACCCGCATGCAGACCGCCGGAAGTCGATACGATCACGACTTTCTTGCCACCGCACAGGCCTTCAGGGCCGGCTTCGGTGTAACGGAAGGTCTGACCGGCAACAGCGATGCGGTCGATCCAGGCCTTGAGTTGGGTCGGGATGGTGAAGTTGTACATCGGAGCTGCAATCACCACGGCATCGGCGGCGAGGAATTCGGCCAGGGTGGTGGCGCTCAGCTCGGCTTCGTGTTGCTGGGCGGCGTTACGCAGCTCAGCGGTGGTGCCGGCGGCAACCAGGGTCGTGGCGGAGAAATGGCTGATGGCATCGGCGGCCAGGTCGCGGTAGGTCACTACGGCAGTCGGCTCTGCGGTTTGCCAGGCTTTAACGACTTCGCTGCTCAGCTGACGGGAAGCCGAGTTGTCACCAAGAATGCTCGAATCGATATGCAGCAGTTTCATGTGGGATCTCCAGGTGAGGATCGCTATGAGGCGATCTGATGGGGAGAATCCTACAGGCGAAACCAATAGCTGATTAGACGGCAACAATGCGATAGTTCGTCCTACTGATAGAACAATCGAGCTCACACCATGCAAGACCTCAATGATCTCTACTACTTCGCCAAAGTGGTTGAAGCCGGTGGCTTCGCGGCGGCCGGGCGTTTGCTCGGAATTCCCAAGTCGCGATTGTCGCGGCGCATCGCCGAGCTGGAAGAGCGCCTCGGCGCGCGCTTGCTGCAACGCACCACCCGACAACTCAAGCTGACCGCCGTGGGCGAACGTTACCTGCGGCACTGTCAGGCGATGCTGCTGGAAGCTGAAATGGCCGATGAAGCCGTCGCCAGCATGTCCAGCGAACCTCGCGGGCGTTTGCGGGTGTCCTGCCCCGTCGGGTTGGCCCACGAAATTCTGCCGACAGTGATCAGCGACTTCCTTGAGAAGTATCCTCAGGTTCAACTGGAGGTCATGTTGCTCAACCGCCGCGTCGACCTGGTGACCGAGGGCGTCGATGTGGCGCTACGGGTGCGTGAGTTGGGGGATGAGGATCCGCTGCTGGTCACCCGACGTTTGCGCCAGGCGCAGATGGCGATGGTCGCCAGCCCCGGTTTTTTGCACGGGCGTGAAATCAACCACCCCGAAGACCTGAAAAACCTGCCCGTGCTCGGCGCCCTGGAAGCCGACCGCCTGGTGCATATCCGCCTGCTCGACCAACAGGGCAAAAGCTGCGATCTCACCCTCGAAGCGCGATTGGGCATCGATGACTTTATCGTGCGCAAGGCCTGCACTCTCGCCGGCCAGGGTTTTACCATGCTGCCGATGATGTATTGCGAGCAGGAACTGGAAAACGGCTCGCTGGTGCAGTTGTTGCCCGACTGGTCGTTGCCTGGCGGCTGGCTGCAAGCGGTCTACCCTCATCGACGCGGGGTGATGCCGGCCGTACGCGCCTGGCTCGACCATTTGATCGAATCATTCAATGCTTGTGGGGACCGACTGATATGAAGGCTGGACGTATGAGCGAAGAGGATGTCGCGCAATTCTGTCTCGCGCTGCCGGGTGCGCGGGAAGACTACAAGTGGGGTGGCGTACGGGTGTTTTCGATTGCAGGGAACAAGATGTTTGCCTTGCAGAACCTGCGGGGCGAATCCCTGGCCTTCAAGGTCGACAAGGACTTGTTTCTCGGTCATTGCGACCGCCCGGGAATCCGCCCGGCGCCGTATCTGGCGCGGGCTCAGTGGATCATCATGGAAACGCCCTACCCGTTGGGCCCTGAAGAGCTGCAAGGCTTGTTGCAGCGTTCCCATCAATTGGTGGTGAGCAAGTTGCCCAAGCGCACTCAGGTCGGACTGCTGCTTTAAAGCAGCGCGAACAGATGGGCCCCGAGAAACAGCTGGTCGATCCAGAACACCTGATGCATCAGCACGATGATCCAGAACACCAACTGATACGAGATCTTGCGCGTCTTGTGCCGAAACACCTGCTGGGCCAGTAAGGCGCCCGGCCAGCCGCCGGCGAGTTCCACCGCATGCAGCACGTTCTCGGGTGTGCGCCAATGGTCGGCGCGCGCCTTGCGTTTGTCGCTCCAGTACAGCAAGAACGCCAGCAGGCTGACGACCCCGTACGCCGCCAGGGGAATCACCGAAACCCCACGCAGCCACAACGACATCGAGCCAAACAGCGGCAGCGCGCACAGCACCGCAAACACCAACAGTTTCAGCTGAAGATTGCGGACCTCTCCAGCGGGTTTGCGTCCGGGGTTGTTGCGCGCGCTGGCGTCATTCATGGCTTGACCGCGGCCCAGTCAACCCAGCCAAACTGCCAGGTGGCCAGGATGACCAGGCCGAATACGATACGGTACCAGGCGAACGCGGCGTAGCTGTGGCTGGCGATGAACTTGAGCAAGCCCCTGACGGCAATCATTGCAAAGATGAACGCGGTCACGAAGCCGATCGCGAACACCGGAAAGTCCGACGGGACGAACAGGCTGCGGTATTTGTAGCCCGAGTAAACGGCCGCAGCGACCATGGTCGGCATCGCCAGAAAGAACGAGAACTCGGTAGCGGTCTTGCGCGACAGCCCGAACAACAAGCCACCAATGATCGTCGAGCCGGAACGCGAAGTACCGGGAATCATCGCCAGGCACTGGGCGAAGCCGACTTTCAGGGCATCTTTCCAGGTGATCTCATCAACGGTGTCGGCATGCACTTCATGCTGACGCTTTTCGGCCCACAACATGACGATCCCGCCCACAACCAACGCCGTCGCGACGGTGATCGGATTGAACAGGTATTTGTGGATCAAATCGGAAAAAATTACCCCCAGTACCACGGCCGGCATGAAGGCAATCAGCAGGTTTGCGGTAAAGCGGCGAGCGCCGGGCTGCGTTGGCAAACCGGTCACCACATCGATGATCTTGCGGCGGAACTCCCACACCACCGCCAGAATCGCCCCCAGCTGAATAATAATGTTGAAAGCGATGGCTCGCTCGCCACCGAAGTTGAGCAAATCCGCCACAATGATTTGGTGTCCGGTGCTGGAAATCGGCAAAAACTCCGTCAGCCCTTCCACAACGCCCAAAATCAATGCCTGTAAGGCCGTCCAAAGATCCATCAATCCCCCAAGAAGCGATGCGTCACGGCATGCCTCGTAAATATTTTTTCAGAACGTTGATTGCGGTCAGCGTCGCTGCTGCACCGCGCGCATAGAATCCAGACGGAACCATAAAAATTCCGTGAAAAATCAACTTGGATTCAGGTTTTTCCGCGCGGGGCCGAAATCCTATCAGACAAGTCTGATTAACGCTGCCGCGTTATTGGACTTGGGTCGGATATGACCGATTGGCAAAGTGTGGTTGGATGCTGGCGATCATTTATTACAAGAAAAAGAAACCGGAGTGACAGCGTTATGAACAGCTTGCGCAGTATGTCGATCAGCCGGCGTTTGTGGCTCATCTTGATCGTGGCCGTCCTGATGCTAATGACGTTGGGCGTCTTGATGCTCAAGCAGATTCACGATGACCTGTACCACGCCAAGGCTCAGAAAACCCAGCATGTGGTGCAAACCGCCAGTGGCATTCTGACCTATTACCACGACCTCGAAACCGCCGGCACGCTCACCCGCGATGCTGCACAGAAGCAGGCTCTGAGCGCCGTTCGCGGTCTGCGCTATGACCAGAACGACTACTTCTGGATCAATGACCTGACGCCGGTGATGATCATGCACCCGGCCAACCCGAAACTCGATGGCCAGAACCTCTCGGCGATCCGCGACCCGGACGGTTTTGCCCTGTTTAACGAAATGGTCGCCCTCGCCAAGTCCAAAGGTGCCGGCACCGTCGACTATCGCTGGCCGAAACCGGGCGCCAGTGCACCGGTAGAAAAAACCTCCTACATCAAACTCTTCGAGCCCTGGGGTTGGGTGATCGGTTCGGGCGTGTATATCGATGACATGCAGGCCGAGTTCTATGGCCAGGTCTGGAAGGCCTCGCTCGTTGGGCTGGTGATTGCCCTGATCATGGCGCTGCTGGTCATCCTGATTGCTCGCAGCATCGTGCGTCCACTGCAGGAAACCGTGAACGCCATGGCCAACATCGCCAGCGGCGAGAGCGACCTGACCCACAGCCTCGACACCCATGGCCAGGATGAAGTCACGCAACTGGCACACCACTTCAACGCCTTCACCGCCAAGCTGCGACTGGTGATCCGTGAACTGCAAGTGTCCGCCAGTGCCCTGGGCCAGTCTTCCAGCGAATTGGGCAACGACGCCGCCCAGGCCCAGCAACGCAGTCAGCAACAGTCCCAGCAAATGGAACTGGTGGCCACAGCCATCAATGAAGTGACGTATGGCGTGCACGACGTCGCGAAAAACGCCGAGCACGCCGCCAGCGAAATGCGCGATGCCGAGTCTCAGGCGCAGCAAGGCCAGGTCAACATCGATGGCAGCCTGCAACAGATCGACAAGCTGTCGTCGACCATCGATCAGGCGGTGGAAGTGATTCGCACCCTGGCCGCCGAAAGCACACAGATCGGCAGCGTCCTCGAAGTGATCCGCTCCATCGCCGAGCAAACCAACCTGCTGGCCCTCAACGCAGCCATCGAAGCCGCCCGGGCCGGTGAGCAAGGTCGAGGTTTTGCGGTGGTGGCCGATGAAGTGCGACTGCTGGCCCAGCGTACCCAGAAGTCCACGGCAGAGATCCAGTCGATGATCGAACGCCTGCAAAGCCACTCCGAAGCGGCGGTCAAAGTCATCGGCGACAGCAGCCGTGCATCGCAGTCGACCATCGAGCAGGCCGGTCTGGCCGGCGCAAGCCTGAATGCCATTGCCCAGGCGCTGCGCAACCTCAACGGGTTGAACGCTTCCATCGCCAGCGCAACCTTGCAACAGGCGCATGTGGTCGAGGACATCAACCAGAACGTCACCCAGGCGGCCGGTTTGTCCCACAGCACGGCGCTGGCGGCCGAACAGTCGAGCGTGGCCAGCGTTCATCTGAAGGAATTGAGTGAGCAATTGAACGGGCTGCTCAAGCAGTTCCGGGTGTAACGACAGCCCCTGCTACAAAGGGCGGCGCACGCCAGTTCTACTTGGCAGCGCCTGCCGTTACAATCCGCCCCCTCTTCGACTTCCCCCAAGGAACCTCCATGTCCGGGCTTGAACTGTTTGCCGCCGCCCTCGGTGTCATTGCCGTCTGGTTGACGGTCAAACAGAACCCCTGGTGCTGGCCGATCGGCCTGGTCATGGTGCTGCTTTATAGCTGGATCTTTTTTGAGGTGAAGCTCTACTCGGACATGCTCCTGCAGGTGATCTACGCCGCATTGCAGCTCTATGGCTGGTGGCAGTGGACGCATGCGGGGGGCGCGCACCATGGTCGGCAGGTCAGCCTGCTCGACGGTAAATCGGTCGCTATCAGTCTGGTCATTGGAGCGCTCGGCAGTCTGTTGCTGGGCGCTGCAATGGCGAACTGGACCGATGCCGCACAACCCTGGCTCGATGCGGCACTGACTGGCTTCAGCCTGGTGGCGCAGTTATGGATGGCGCAAAAACGCGTTCAATGCTGGCCGCTGTGGTTCACCCTGGATGTGATCTTCGTCGGGCTGTTTATCTACAAAGACCTGTACCTGACTGCTGGGCTCTACGCGCTGTTCGCCCTGATTGCTGTGCAAGGCTGGCGGGAATGGCGGGCCGATCCGGCGTTGCGCACATGAAAGTTCTGGTACTCACAGGCCCCGAGTCCAGTGGCAAGAGTTGGCTGGCAGCCGAGTTACAACAGCATTTCGGCGGGGTCCTGGTAGACGAATATGTACGCTGGTTCATCGAACAAAACCCACGAGACACCTGCCTGGCCGACATTCCGGAAATCGCCCGAGGGCAGCTGAAATGGGAGGATGAGGCACGCGCCCGGCAGCCGCATTTGCTGATTCTCGACACTCACTTGCTGAGCAACATCCTCTGGAGCCAGACCTTGTTTGGCGCTTGCCCGACGTGGATCGAGCAAGCATTGCTGGCACGGCACTACGACCTGCATTTGCTGCTGAGCCCTGAAACCGTGGCCTGGTATGACGATGGGCAGCGTTGCCAACCGCAATTGGCAGAACGCCAGGCGTTTTTCCAGGCCAGCCGACAATGGCTTGACCTGCACCGCCAGCCTTGCCAGGTGTTGCAAGGTGATTGGAAGCAGCGCAAGGATGCAGCATTCGAGGCTGTGACGCGCCTGCTAAAGACCTGACAGCGGTACCCCGCCCTGCCGAAAATGTCCATTCCTGAAACACCATCCCCTGCGCAAACCCGCGAATTGAAGCGGCTCAAGCACTCCTGCAAGAAAATGTTAAGCCACTGATACAACCTGCCTTCAGCGCCCTTAGCGAGCAATACCGCCAGCATGGACGGCGTTTTTGCGTGGTTCTGTCTCAGTGGCGTTACAAAACTTATTGACCACCTCGACAATTAAAGCCAACCAACTGTTTTCAAAAGAAAAACGAAAACCGGCACACCTTCTGCTCTCTTCCTCGCAACGCTGATAAGGGCCAGCGTTCCACTTACAGAAGGAATTGCCGCCGTGGGGAAACTTGAAAACAACATTTATAGCCTCCTGCTGATTGGATGCGCACTGGGCTCAAGTGTCTGCCTGCCTGTACACGCTGACAACGGCATCATCATTATCAAACGTGATGTCCAACCACGCATGGCAACGCGTGCGCCGATGATTCCCGACCCTAGCCCCACGACCGCCAATGCCAACCCGTCCAAACAAATCCTCAGTCAAACGAACGAGTTGAGCGACGGCGACTTTGCCGGTGTCGCCAGTGGTGCAGGCATCTCCCGCCTGATCACTCAAAACACCAACAACCTGGGCGGCAATATCAGCAACCAGACCCAGCTTTCCAACCTCCCCGCTGGACGTTCGGGAAATGCCGGCAACGGTATTGCCAACATGGTCAATTCAAGCGTCCAGCAAGGCCTGGGTGCTCTGAAAGTCATAACGGGAGACCGTTAAGATGAATCGTACGCTGCTGATAATCGCCATGTTTTGCAGTGCATCGACCTTCGCCCAATCCCCCGTCATCGATAACGCCAACATCGACGGTTCGGGCGCCCAGTACCAGGGCAACCTCGGGGTCAACCAGGCTGCCGGCGACCTGCAGCAGCAGGCGAACGCCCGGGCCATCGCCGTTGGCCATGGGGCCAGCGCGACCACACAGATTCGCCAACGGCTGCGTACGGTGGTCGACCCCAGGATCGATGCTCGATCCAGCATTCAAGGCGACTCCTTCAGCCACGGCACCGGCGTACTGGGCGTCAACCAGAGCGCGGGCGCCAGCAACCAGCAAGCCAATGCCCTGCGGATAAGCATCGGTACACAGCCGCAAAGCATCGACGACAGCGTCCTCAGGCAACAGAACGTGACGCTGATCACCAACTCCGATCCAACTGACTCTGCACCAGGCTATCGCCAGGTCGCTACCAGCGATCAGGCCTTCACCGGTAGCCGTGGGGTGATCCAGTTGAATCAGAGCGCCGGGGTGGGAAACCGAACGGCCAATACCCTGAGCGTACGGGTCACGGATTGACCCAAACAGGTAGGTACAACACTTAACCTAAAATAAGTACGGAGAACCACCATGAAACCTTCGATGGCAATAAAACCTCTGGTTTTTGCAATCGCTGCGGTCTTGGCTGTTGCTGCACAAGCTGGACAGAACGATCGGCGTGATCACCATGGTCATCACAACAATCACCACACCCCTCCTCCAACAGTGATCCATACCGACGCGACCGCCACTGCGCACGATAAGCAGACCAGTACCGGCAACCGCGTCTACAACGAAGGGACTGAGAACTCCGCCGAGATGAGCAGCTCTGCCTCAGGCGCGAGCGGCAACGTCGGCGTTAACGTCGCAGCAGGCGCCGGCAACCAACAAGACAACGCGGCCGCCATCGCAAACGCGGGTTCCACCTCCAGCCTCGATAACAGCTTCGTGTTCGGCAATGCCGACGCCAGCGCTCGAGTCACGCAATACGGCAACAACAACAAGGTCTGGAACTACGGCACCCAAAACTCTGCTGTGATGAGCGGATCGGCCGATGGCAGCAGCGGCAATATGGGGGTCAACATTGCTGGTGGCGACCTCAACCAACAGAAAAACACCATGGCAATTGCCAACTCCAATGCCCCACTGGGTAACGCATCAGCCAGCGCCTCTGCCGATCAAAGCAGTCCTGGCCTGACCGTGAATAACAACGCTGATCGGACCTACCGCGTGGATACTATTACGGTAACCAAAACGGCCAGCGGTAGTTTCTCTAAAGATAAGTCGTTCGATGTTAGCGGCAGTCAAAGCGCTTCTTCGAGCTGGGCCGCGGCCGGTGCCAAGAGCTCTAATTCCAGCGGCTCCCTTAGCGTTGATATAAGCGGTTCGAAAAGCAGCAATGCGAGCGGTTCCAACAGCAGTTCTGCGAGCGGTTCTAACAGCAGTTCTGCGAGCGGTTCCAACAGCAGTAGTGCAAGCGGTTCTTCGAGTGCATCCTTGGATGCTTCCTTGAGCGCTACTTTGGACGCTGCTGCGGCGGCTTCCCATTCCACTACCGTCAATAATGGCCGTGGCGATCGCACTCGCAGCAGCAGCTCCGACGCATCGCTTACCGCATCGCTTGACGCATCGCTTAGCGTATCGGTAGACAAATCGTTCGACAAATCGCGCGATTCCTCGTTCGACAGATCTCGCGACTCCTCGTACGACAGGTCTCGCGACTCCTCGTACGACAAATCGCGCGATTCCTCGTTCGAAAAATCGTTCGATAAGTCGTTCGAGAAATCGAACGCCTCCTCGTTCGAAAAATCGGGCAGCAAATCGTCTGAATCCGAGTTCGCAAAAGCGGGAAGCTTCAGTGAGAGCAGTTCATTTGATTTGAGCAACACCTATTCCTATCAAGTGCTGACTCCAACTGGCTGGGCCAACCCTGTGACCAACACTGCAACCCTGAGCGGTTCGGTGAATGGTGGCAGTGGCAACCTGGGCGTCAACGTGGCTGCCGGTGTGGGTAACCAACAAAGCAACTCGCTGTCCATTGCCAACCAGTCGTTCTAATTGTTGTCTCTTGAGGCCCCCTTATGGGGGCCTTTTTCAACACAACCAGAAGGCGTCCCACTATGCGCATTATCGCCTTGGCATTTTTGCTTTGCGTGGCCAGTGTGATCGAGGCTGCACAACTGCCGCTTTCCGTCCTGCCGGGCGGCGCGGTGGTGTATAAGCCGATCCAGAGCATACGCGAGCGTAAATTTGCCGACCTGGTGCAACAGAAAACCGACTTCAGTTGCGGCGCAGCTGCGCTGGCGACCGTATTGCGCCAGGCCTATTGGCTGGACGTAAACGAAGAACAAATCATCGAAGGCATGTTGTCAAACTCCGATCAGGATCTTGTCCGCGTCCAGGGTTTTTCCATGCTCGACATGAAGCGCTACGTGGAAAGTATCGGCATGCGGGCCCGTGGCTACCGGGTAGCGACGGAAACGTTGAGCCAGATCAGAATTCCGGTTGTGGTGCTCATGGATATCCGCGGCTACAAACATTTCGTGGTCATGCAAAAAGTCCATGAGGGCTGGGTATATATCGGAGATCCGGTACTCGGTCATAAACGTTACAAAGTCGACGACTTTGTAAAAGGCTGGAACGGCATCATCTTTGCCGTCATCGGCCAGGGCTACGACAAAACCAATGCGTTGCTCGACCCACCCCTGCCACTGACCGCCAAGAACCGCATCAACACCTTCAGCCCGGTGCAAGACGCAGAGTTGATGGATTTCGGATTCATCCAAAGCGACTTCTTCTAATGACAAGGGAGCACGACGCTCCGGGAGCATTCCAATGAAGACTCCAATCTGGCTGGCCGTGGTTTGCCTGGCCGCCAGCCTGCCGACCCAGGCACAGATATTCAAACCCATTGAACTGAACGATCAGGAATTGGCGAGCCTGCGAGGCCGCTATGTCATGCCGGGACGGATCGTCAGTTTCGGCATTGTCATGACCAGCACTTGGCAAAATGCCAACGGTGAAGTGATCGGGGCAACTTCCTCGATGCAAATTCAACAATCGACCATCACGCCACAGTTCTATGTGTCGATCATCAACGAAAAAGGTAATGGCTCAGCGAGTTCGCAAGGCACCGGTACCGTCACTGGCGGCAGCGGCCTCAACACCACCGAAGGTGTCACTCAAGTCGTGCGTGCTGCCGGCGACCATAACACTGCCTACAACAACGTTGATATCAACGTCACAAAGGCTAACCAAGCGCCAGATACGCAACAGCAGGGCCAGGCGCTGGCCGCAGGCTCGACGTTGGTCGGCGCCAATGGCGCGGGCTCGCTGAGCATTTCCTCGGCCGGTACGGGTGTGCAACTCAACATCGTGGCCAACAACAACCAGGGCAGTACCGTACAACGCCTGGCCCAGGGTGGGCTGATGCAGAATACGACTTTGCTCGGCGGTGGTAACCAGGTCCGCAACCTCACGTCCCTCAATGTCGTACTGCGTGACAACGCAGCGACAGGCGGGTCGCTGAACGGCAACCTTGACCAGCTCAAAGGTCTTCGCACTCAAGGATTCTGATCTACGCTCAGTCTCATCAGATGAAGTCAGAAGGGACGGCTAACCCATGCACCGATCGTTAACGTTCAGAGCTATCGTTTGTTTGAGTAGCCTGGCCCCGGCGACACTGCTATACGCAGCACCGGACCCCCAGGTCGAGATACTAAAACAAGAACTCATGGAGTTGAAACAGCGTTACGAAGCACAACAGAACGCGCTGATGGTACTCGAGCAACGCGTTCGCCAAGTCGAAGAAACACCTGCGACACCGGCTCCCAAACGCCTGACCAAATCCCCCGCCGAAGCGCCCAAGGGTGGCCAGACGGTGGCCGCCGGTGCGCCGGGAACCACAGGCAGTTCATACGGCCAATCGCTCAAGGATGACTCGGAGCCTGCGCAAAGTGTTTCCAACCTGTATGACGAAGCCAGCGGCTTCTTCGGTGGCGGCAAGTTCAGCCTCGAAACGGGCCTGACCTACACGCACTACGATACCCGTGCGCTGACGCTCAATGGCTTTCTGGCACTGGACTCGATTTTTCTTGGCAACATCGATATCGACCGTATCAAGGCGGATAACTGGACACTGGACCTGACCGGCCGCTACAACGTGGCACAACGCTGGCAGTTCGACATTAACGTCCCCGTGGTTTATCGCGAATCAACGTATTCCTCCGGTGGCGCAGGTGGCGCAGGCCCGGTGACGTCGGACTCAACCGTTACCCGCGACCCGACCATCGGCGATGTGAACTTTGGCGTTGCTTACAAGTTTCTGGATGAGTCGGCCAGCCTGCCCGACGCGGTCGCTACACTGCGCGTCAAGGCGCCTACCGGTAAGGATCCATACGGCATCAAGCTGATCAAGGACCCGAACAACGATAACCTCTCGGTACCCGAGGACTTGCCTACCGGCAATGGTATCTGGTCGATCACCCCGGGTATTTCGCTGGTCAAGACCTTCGACCCGGCCGTGCTGTTCGGCAGCCTGGCCTACACCTACAACATGCAAGACTCTTTCAGCGACATCAGCCCTCAGGTCAACTCCAAGGTACGCGGGGACGTGAAACTGGGCGATTCCTGGCAGGTCGGCGCCGGCATTGCATTCGCCTTGAACGAGAAAATGAGTATGTCGTTCTCGTTCACCGATCAGTTCGCCCGCAAGAGCAAGATCAAGCCGGACGGTGGCGATTGGCAATCGATTACCAACAGCGATTACAACTCGGCCAACTTCAACATCGGCATGACCCTGGCAGCAACCAATAACCTGACAATCGTTCCCAACCTGTCCATCGGACTGACCGACGACTCGCCAGACTTTTCCTTCAGCCTGAAATTCCCGTACTACTTCTAATCCACGACAACAAAGCCCCGCTGCGACTTCAATCCCGGCGGGGCTTTTTTTTACTATAGATCTTGCGTCTAACGTATCTGATGCTTGTGCAACAAACGGTAGAAGGTAGGCCTGGATATCCCCAGCACCTTGGCGGCGATGCTCAAATTATCGCTGTGGCGGTTAAGTACATCGCACAAGGCCTGGCGCTCTGCCCGGTGCTTGTAGTTTTCCAGCGTGCCCATCGGCGCGGCAATGGCCTGCTGGCTGATCAGCCCCAGGTCTCGCGCTTCGATCTGCCGGCCTTCGGCCAGTACCAACCCGCGACGTACCCGGTTGGCCAGCTCGCGCACATTGCCCGGCCAGTCATGCTTGCCCATGGCAATCAAGGCGTCTTCACTGAAGCTGCGCGGACGGCGGCCGGTTTCATGGCTGTAGAAATGGGAAAAGTGGTTGGCCAGCATCGACAAATCGCCATTGCGCTCACGCAGGGGCGCGGTCGCGACCTGCAACACGTTCAGGCGGTAATACAGATCTTCACGAAAGCGTTTCTTCTCGATCGCGGCCTCAAGATCGACATGGGTCGCCGCCAACACCCGCACATCCACGGGAATCGGCTGACTGCCGCCCACCCGCTCGATGTGCTTTTCCTGGAGGAAACGCAACAGGTTCGCCTGCAGTTCCAGGGGCAGATCACCGATTTCGTCGAGAAACAGCGTGCCGCCGTTAGCCGCTTCGATCCGCCCGACCTTGCGTTGATGGGCGCCAGTGAAAGCACCCTTCTCGTGGCCAAACAGTTCGGACTGGATCAAGTGTTCGGGAATTGCGCCGCAATTGATCGCGACAAAGGGTTTGCTGTGACGTTGGGATTGTCGATGGAGCGTGCGGGCGACCAGTTCTTTACCGGTACCGCTTTCACCACGGATCAACACCGGAGACTCGGTGGGCGCCAGCTTGCTTAGCAACTTGCGCAGTTCGCGAATGGGTTTGCTGTCACCAAGCAGCTCGTGCTCAGGCTGATCAATGTGAACCGTGCCCTGCCCACGCAGGCGTGCCATCCCGAATGCTCGGCCCAGCGTCACCTGAACCCGGGATACATCGAATGGCAAGGTATGGAAATCGAAGAACCATTCGCAGACAAAGTCCCCGACATTCTGCAATCGCAGGACTTCCTGGTTGAGTACGGCGATCCACTCGGTACCGCTACGGCTGATCAGCTCTTTGACGGCTTCCGGGCGTTCGAGGTGAAAAGGCTGCAAACGCAACAGGCCGACATCGCAGGTTTTATCGGCAACGTTTTCCAGGGTGCAGCTGTCAACGTCCCAACCCACAGAGCGTAAAACCGGCAGCAGACGATGACAGTCGTCGCAAGGGTCCACTACTAACAGACGTCGTAAGGCAGGCGCTTCGATCATGACTGTTCCTTGGCGCCAAATTTATGAAATTTTATTAAAAACAGTCGTTTGGCGGACCTGGCTGTAACGTTAGCAATAATTTGACGTGACCTTGTACCGTTTGACTATAGGGCGGTTGCGTTATTAGTTATAAGAGGTGACTTAGTTAGTGGCCTAACGAGTCCTGCCTTTCATTCAGCTTTCAAACCCTGTCCACACCTTGAGCCAATGAAAGAAAGTTGATATTTCTTTTAATTGTATGTGACCCGCCCCCCGGTTGCGGGCATCAGTACAAGTAACCAGCCGAACGGTAAGCCCAACCGACGGCACATCACTTGATTGGGCATACAGAGAGAAAAACCCATGAACGCCCCGCTCCGCATCAACGAAGCTCTTTTGATTGCCGACCGCGCATTCCAACCGTTCCAATGCGTGGCCTGGGCCCCACAAGACGGCAATGGCGAACTCAGCCTGACCGTTATCGATCGCACCAACACCCGCAGCATCGGCCGTAAGCAGATCCCAAGCAGTGCCTATACCGATCCTGCGCAACTTGAATGCCTGCTTGAAGCGGCACGTGCGGAATTGAGCGAGGAGGGTTACAAACTCCTATCGTGGTCGATGCCACACTAAGCGTTTTGCGGGTTACCCAACGGTAACCCGCGCCCTCCCCCGATTATTCTTCGAACTTGCACGCGCCTAACTACTTGGCAGGCTTGTCAGTGGTTCGAAAAGACACTGTTCTGGCACACAACGACCCTCCGCCTGTTAGTTATGACAGTTGTGCATCCAGGCGTTCAGGGATTGAATGTTTCCTTATACAGTCGCCACCCAAACTCCCGGTTCAGGACGACTCGCAAGGAGCTGCGTGCATGTCAATCCAGACCGCGTTTGCATTACCGGCAACACTGAGTGACGCCGGGAAACTTGATACAACCTTTGCCTCGTCTGGCAAAACCCAGGTGTATTTCGCTGGCAGCCTCTCAAGCATGGCCAACGGGGTCGCGATTGATTCACTTGACAGGTTGCTGGTGGCGGCCAAGGTCGGAACGCCAGGCGGCAGTCGCTTCGGCCTGGCTCGCTTGCTCGAGGACGGCTCGGCGGATCTGGCGTTCGGCAATCAAGGCAGCGTCATCGGGCAATTTCAACACGGCTTCGAGGCCATGGCCGGCAAAGTCCACGTACTGCCCGATGGGCACATTCTGGTGGCCGGCCTGCACTACGAAAATGCTCACCGGACACTGCCCGCCCTCGCCCTGTTCGATCAGCACGGTCGGCCGGTTCAATGTTTTGGCGACAATGGCCGCTGCGTCGTGCGTCTGCCGGGCGGTCTTTCCCAAGGCGTGCGTGACACTTGGCTACCCCCTGGCGTATCGGGCGCAGAAGGTTGTGATATCTGCGTGCAGGAGGATGGTCGAATCCTGCTGCAGGCCAATCATCACTTCGAACTGTCCGATCATGTCGGCATGCTGATACGACTCAACACCGACGGCTCGCTGGACGACACCTTCAACGGTCGTGGCTTCGTGATTGTCAGGCACTTGCTGATGAATACCTGGCTCAGCAGCCTGATGGTGCAACGAGACGGCCGGATCCTGGTGGGCGGGTCGATCAACTTCCCTGAAGAAGGTCTGCTGGCCCGCTATCACACCGACGGCAGGCTCGACGATTGTTTTGCCGTGGATGGTTTCATGACCTTCAAGGCACGTGGGTATAGCGCTCAGGTCAGCCGGATCGTCCAACAGGAAAATGGCGATGTGCAGTGTTTTGGCAGCAGCCGCGACCCGATGCATTGCCTGGCACTGAAAGTACACAGCAATGGTCGCCCGGACATTCATTGCAATGGAGGCCAGGCCCAACTGCTGGAAATCGGTCACAGTGGCTGCCAGTGGACCGACGCACAGGCGCTGCCGGACGGCTGCGTGGTGACGGTCGGGGCCACGATCGGTGGCGTCGAGGCGGATTTCATTCTGGCGCGGCATATGCCCGACGGGCAGCTCGATCGCAGCTTCGGCAATGGCTCCGGCTGGGTTCGCACCCGCCTGGGCCGCAGCCTGGATACCGCGACTTCCGTGGTCATGCAGGCCGATGGAAACATCGTCGTCGGAGGCTATTCACTGGACGGCAACTATCGAGCGATCGTCGCACGCTATCTGCGGTAGGCCTGCACAGCTTTCCTGCACTTGATCTTCCCTTCCGCTTACGGCAAGTTGCGCGCTTCTTAATACAAGGAGTAGCCGATGCCCGGTTCAATGGCTCAGGCGTTCGCGCACAATTTTCTCGGGCATTCACCCCGCTGGTACAAGGCAAGCATTGTCGGTTTCCTGATTCTCAACGCACTGGTGTTGTGGACCGTCGGCCCGGTGGTGGCCGGTTGGCTGCTGGTGCTGGAGTTCATCTTCACCCTGGCCATGGCGCTCAAGTGTTATCCGTTGATGCCCGGCGGCCTGCTGCTGATCGAAGCACTGTTGCTGAAAATGACCACGCCCCAGGCACTCTACGACGAACTGGTGCACAACTTCCCGGTGATCCTGCTGCTGATGTTCATGGTGGCCGGCATCTACTTCATGAAAGACCTGCTGCTGTTTCTGTTCTCACGACTGCTGCTCGGGATTCGCTCCAAGGCGCTGCTGGCGTTGATGTTCTGCTTCCTGTCGGCGTTTCTGTCGGCGTTTCTTGATGCCTTGACCGTGACCGCCGTGATCATCAGTGCAGCCGTCGGGTTTTACTCGGTGTATCACCGCGTCGCCTCCGGCAACGATCCGCGTCAGGACAGCGAGTTTGGCGATGACCAGCACCTGCCCACACTCCATCACGCCGACCTCGAACAATTCCGCGCCTTTTTGCGCAGCCTGCTGATGCACGGTGCCGTGGGGACCGCACTGGGCGGTGTTTGCACATTGGTCGGTGAGCCGCAGAACCTGTTGATCGGCCACGAGATGGGCTGGCACTTCTCTGAGTTCTTTCTGAAAGTCGCCCCGGTTTCATTGCCAGTCCTGGTGGCAGGCCTGGTGACCTGCGTCCTGCTGGAGAAACTTCGCTGGTTCGGTTACGGCACGCTGTTGCCGGACAACGTGCGTGCGGTTCTGGCCAATTACGCCGCCGAAGACAATGCCGAACGCACCTCGCGCCAACGTGCAGCGCTCATCGTGCAAGGATTGGCGGCGCTGATTCTGATTGCGGGGCTGGCGTTCCACATTGCTGAGGTCGGCCTGATCGGCTTGATGGTGATCGTGCTGATCACCGCATTCACTGGCATCACCGACGAGCACCGTATCGGCAACGCGTTCAAGGACGCCATGCCGTTCACAGCGCTGCTGGTGGTGTTTTTCGCGGTGGTGGCGGTGATTCACGATCAGCAACTGTTCACGCCTTTGATCCAGTGGGTGTTGGCGCTGCCAGCGGATCAACAGCCGGGTATGCTGTTTATTGCCAACGGCTTGCTGTCGGCCATCAGCGATAACGTGTTCGTCGCGACCATTTACATCACCGAAGTGAAACAGGCCTTCATCTCTGGCCACATGAGCCGTGAGCATTTCGAGACACTGGCGATTGCGATCAACACCGGAACCAACCTGCCGAGCGTGGCGACGCCCAATGGTCAGGCTGCGTTTCTGTTCCTGCTGACCTCGGCGATCGCACCATTGATTCGCCTGTCGTACGGACGGATGGTGTGGATGGCGTTGCCGTACACCGTGGTGATGGGTGTTCTTGGCTGGTATGCAGTGAGTTTCTGGCTGTAACCACCGACCAAACCTGTGGGAGCGGGCTTGCTCGCGAAAGCGGTGTGTCATTCAACATTGATGTTGCCTGACACGGCCTCTTCGCGAGCAAGCCCGCTCCCACATTGGTTGTGTGTTGTTAGTGAGGGAGGATGTAGCGCTCGATTGCCTGGGCCGCGCCGTCCTCGGTGTTGGCGCCCGTCACCACGTCCGCCTGGCGCTTCACCGCCTCTTCCGACTGCCCCATGGCGATCGACAAGCCTGCGCGGTGAAACATCGCCGGGTCGTTGCCGCCATCGCCCAGCGCCGCAGTCTGCTCCAGCGGCACACCGAGAAATTCGGCCAGTGTCGCCAGCGCTGCACCCTTGTTGGCTTGTATCGCGGTCACATCAAGATAAATCGGCTGCGAACGTGAGACCTGTGCCTGGCCTTCCACTTTGGGCAGCAGGAGCGCTTCCAGCTCAATCAACAACTGCGTGTTGTTGCTGGTGGCGACGATCTTGTCGATGCGTTCCAGGTACGGCTCAAAACTCTCCACCACCACTGGCGGATAACCCAGGCCGTGCTGTTCACGAGGCACCATTGGGCCGTTCGGATCTTTCAGCAACCAGTCGCCACCACTGAACACCCAGATTTCGATGTCCGGCCGGTCGGCAAACAACGCCAACGCCGTCAACGCCGCCGTCGCCGGCAAGTAATGCGCGACCAGCAAACTGCCGTCCGGGTTTACGATCGTGCCGCCATTGAAGGCTGCCGTTGGCAGGTCGACGCCCAGGGCTTCAATCTGCTGCAACATGGCTTTGGGTGGACGGCCGGTGGCCAGGCTGAAGAACACGCCTGCTTCGCGCAAGGAACGGACCGCTTCAATCGTGCGTTGGCTGAGGCTGTGATCGGGCAGCAACAAAGTGCCGTCCATGTCACTGAGCAGAAAACGGATGGGGTGCGACGTTGTATCACTCATCCGAGGCCATGCCAGACGCGACCATCGCGAGTCAGCAGATCTTCTGCAGCCTGCGGGCCGTCTTCGCCAGCGGCATAGCTCTGCACGCTCGTGTCCTGCTGCCAGGCGTCGAGGAATGGCTGCACGGCGCGCCAGCCGTTCTCGATGTTGTCGGCGCGCTGGAACAGCGTCTGATCGCCGGTCAGGCAATCGTAGATCAGGGTTTCATAGCCGGTGGACGGCTGCATTTCAAAGAAATCCTTGTAGGCAAAGCCCAGTTCGATATTGGCCATTTTCAACGCCGGGCCGGGCCGTTTGGCCAGCAGATCGAACCACATGCCTTCGTTGGGTTGAATCTGGATTCGCAGATAGGTCGGCTGCAACTCATCGACCTCGGTATCGCGGAACTGCGCATACGGCGCCGGTTTGAAGCAGATGACAATCTCGGTGTCGCGCACGCTCATGCGCTTGCCGGTGCGCAGGTAAAACGGCACGCCGACCCAGCGCCAGTTGTCGATCATGACTTTCAGCGCGACGTAGGTTTCGGTATTGCTGTCGGGCGCCACGTTGTTTTCCTGGCGATACCCCGGCAACTCGTTGCCGTCGATTTCGCCGGGCGCGTATTGGCCGCGCACCGAGTTGGCCAACGCTTCCTCGACCGACCAGGGACGAATCGCACCGACCACCTTGGCTTTCTCGCCGCGTACCGCATCGGCGCCAAAGGCGGCCGGCGGCTCCATCGCGACCATCGCCAGCAACTGGAACAGGTGATTGGGCACCATGTCCCGCAAGGCGCCGGTGTGTTCATAAAAACTGCCACGGGTTTCCACGCCGACGGTTTCGGCGGCGGTGATTTGTACGTGGTCGATGTAGTGGTTGTTCCAGAACGCTTCGAACAGGCTGTTGGAGAACCGGCTGATCAAAATGTTCTGTACGGTTTCCTTGCCCAGATAGTGATCGATCCGGTAGATCTGGTTTTCCGTCATCACCTTGAGCAAACAAGCGTTCAAGGCTTCGGCAGTATGCAGATCGGACCCGAAGGGTTTTTCGATTACTACCCTTCTAAACGCTTCTGACGACTCTTGCAGCAAGCCGGCGGCGCCGAGACGACGCACCACTTCACTGAAGAAACGTGGCGCGGTGGCCAGGTAGAAGACGGCGTTGCCGGTGCCGCTGGCGGCGATTTTTGCCGCCAGCGCTTGATAGGTGCTGTCGTCCAGGAAGTCGCCCTGGACGTAGCTGATGCCTTTGGCCAACTTGGCCCACAAGTCCGGGTCAAGGGCTTGATCGCCCTTGCCGACCTTGGCGGCCACTTCGGCCCGAATGAAGTCTTCGAGTTTTTTCGCAAAGGCTTCATCGGTGATGGCGTTGTGGTCAACGCCGATGATCCGCAGTCCATCACCAAGCAGACCGTCACGACTCAGGTTGTACAGCGCCGGCATCAGCAGACGCTTGACCAGATCACCATGGGCACCGAACAGAAACAGCGTGGTCGGTGGTGCGGGTTCTGCCTTGGATTTATTGCGGATCAGACGGGTCATTTTTTCGAAGTCTCCACGTGACCGCCGAAGCCGAAGCGTTGGGCCGAGAGAATCTTGTCGCCAAAGGTGCCTTGCCCGCGCGAGCGGTAGCGGGAGAACAGTGAGTTCGACAGCACCGGTACAGGCACCGACTGCTCCATGGCGGCTTCGATGGTCCAGCGACCTTCACCGCTGTCTGCCACCGACCCGGAGTAACCATCGAGTTTCGGATCGCTGGCCAGCGCGTCGGCGGTCAGGTCGAGCAACCAGGACGACACGACGCTGCCACGACGCCAGACTTCGGCGATGTCGCCGACGTTCAGGTCGAAACGCTGGTCTTCCGGCAGGTTGGTGCTGGCCTTGGTCTTGAGGATGTCGAAGCCTTCGGCGAAGGCCTGCATCATTCCGTATTCGATGCCGTTGTGGATCATTTTCACGAAATGCCCCGAACCGGCCGGGCCTGCGTGGATGTAACCGCGCTCGGCACGATCGTCTTCGGACTTGCGGTCCTTGGTCCGAGGAATGTCGCCCAGGCCCGGTGCAAGGCTCTCGAACAGCGGATCAAGGCGTTTAACTACCTCGGCTTCGCCGCCGATCATCATGCAATAACCACGCTCCAGGCCCCAGACGCCGCCGGAGGTGCCGACGTCGACGTAGTGCAGGCCTTTCTCCGACAGGGTTTTCGCCCGGCGGATGTCGTCCTTATAGAAGGTGTTGCCGCCGTCGATGATGGTATCGCCAGCTTCGAGCAAGGTGCTCAGGGTGTCGATGGTGTCTTCGGTCGGTGCGCCGGCCGGCAGCATGACCCACACCGCACGTGGCTTGGCCAGGCCAGCGACCAGCGCCGGAAGGTCGATGACGCCAGAGGCGCCTTCTGCGGCCAGGGTGTCGACAAAGGCGGTATTGCGGTCGTAAACAACGGTGGTATGACCGTTGAGCATCAGGCGCCGCGCAATATTGCCGCCCATGCGGCCCAGTCCAATAATCCCGAGTTGCATGTGCTGATGCTCCCTACTACAAATAAATGTGTGTCAAAGGTTATAGCCCAACGCGACTAATGAGGGTTAGTCCAGAGCGTTGGCACATAGTTTCCGGGCATTGTGCCCGATCCAGATTGATAACGTCGGTAATCGCGCCGAAGACACAACGACCATGAAAAATAAAAAAGTTCCCTTCCGGGGCAAAAGAAATCAAAATCAGCGCCGATAGTAAGTCAGCACCCGATTTCGGGGCAGGTTTACAGTTGAGGCAGCCATTTGCGAGGTGAGCAATGGGCACAGTACACGCAGCACGGCCAGCACAAACCCTTTACGTCACGATCCGTCGCGATGAATTACGCCAGTTGAAAGACGAGAACGACCAGTTGAAGCAGGAGCTCGCGCAACTGCGCTTGTTGACACAAAGCAATCAGGCCCAGCCTTTGCCCGTCACTCACCGTGTGCCTCACGCCTGATCCCCTCGCTTGATTCGGAAGCAGCCCACTGCTGTTTCCGACCTGCCATCCCCCTTTTGACAAACCCGGCCACTCACTAAGTTTTCACATCTGCCTGTTGATACTCCCGCGCCCTATGGCCGTTCGGTATCCGCGCCCACCCCTTCAAGTCTAAACAAACAAGCGAGCTTGTTCCCACAGGGATTCAACTGTCAGCAATATCGCAAAGATAATAATTATTCTCGTTTAGTGCTAAATCCCGCCTCTCCCCTTCGTCTTTGAACAAACGGAATTTTTCCATCGACGACAAGGAGTTGGCTGCGATGTTCGCGCCTATCACCCGTTCCATGACCTTTACCCTGGGCCTGTGCAGTGCCGCCCTGTGCCCCGACTTGCTGGCTGAAACCGGCCCTGACAAAGAGCCTGGCCGCACCCTCGAACTGGGCGCCACCAATGTGACCGCCCAAGGTTTGGCCAGCACCACGGAAAACACCGAGTCGTACACCACTGGCGCCATGAGCACTGCGACGCGCTTGAACCTGTCAATCAAGGAAACGCCGCAATCGGTGTCCGTGGTCACGCGCCAGCAAATGGACGATTTCAAACTCGGCACGCTGTCTGAAGCCATGAGCCAGACCACCGGCGTGGTCGTTCAGCACAACGATTCGGACCGGGTCAGCTATTCGTCCCGGGGTTACTCGATCACCAATTTCCAGATCGACGGCATGCTGAACACCTTCAGCTACATGAAGTCCGATTCAGACACCATCATCTACGACCGCATCGAAGTGGTCCGCGGTGCCACCGGCCTGACCACCGGCGCGGGCGACCCGTCGGCCACCATCAACATGGTGCGTAAACGGCCGACGGCGCAGTGGCAAGTCCAGACCGGGGTCAGCGGCGGCAGTTATGACGACTACTACAGTTATCTGGATGTCGGCGGTCCGCTGGCTTTCGACGGCCGCCTGCGCGGACGCAGCGTGCTGGCCTATCGCGACAGCGATTCGTTCCGTGACAAGTACCAGCAACAACGGGAGGTCGGTTACGGCATTCTCGAAGCCGACCTGACCGATGACACCGTGTTGGCCGTGGGTTACGACTATCAGAACAAACACGTCCAGGGTACGTCCTGGGGCACGGTGCCGTACTGGAACGCTGACGGTGGCAAGGCCAACCTCGGACGCTCCACCAACATGGCCACGTCGTGGAGTTCCTGGCCGCTCAAGGACAAAACCGCGTTCGCCACGCTGGAACACCAACTGGGTGCCGGCTGGCACGCCAAGGCCGCCTACACCCATCGCGAGAGCGACACCGACGGCAAGATCTACTACGGCGGCGGCGGGTTCCCCGAGGCTGATCGCAGTGGCATGAGCGCCAACGTCAGCCACATGCTCAGTACGCAAAAAATGAAGGCTTATGACTTCAACGTGGCCGGCCCTTACTCGCTGTTCGGACGGGAACACGAAATGATGATCGGCTATGGCGAGGCCGAGCGCCGGGAAGATTCCCCGTACATGGTGGACGGCCCCAGGGCGGCGGATTACGAAAGCATCCGCGACTGGAAATACATGGGCGACATCGCCAAGTTCCCCGACACGGTCACCAGCCTTTCAGGCTCAAAAGACAGTACCCGCCAGAAGGCCAGTTACCTTGCCACTCGCCTGAGCCTGACGGATGACCTGCATGCCGTACTCGGCAGTCGTTATGGCAGCTGGAAAGTGTCGAGCAAGACCAACAAGTACGACGACAACCTGCAACTGAGCAGCGTCGATGCCAGCAGCCAGGAACACAACGACATGTGGACGCCCTACGCCGGGCTCCTCTATGACCTCACCCCCGAATACACGGCGTACGTCAGTTACACCGACATCTTCAACCCGCAAGACAACCGCGACAGCCATCGCAAATACCTCGAACCGGTGGTGGGCAGCAACTATGAACTGGGGCTCAAGGGCAGCCTGCTGGAAGAGCGCCTCAACCTCGCTACCGCGCTGTTCTGGAGCAAACAGGACAACGTTGCCGAAGTCGACGATTCGGTGCCACCGGACCCGGTCACCGGCAAGGAGTTCTTCAAGTCAGGCGGCAAAGGCAACAAGGTTCAGGGCTTCGAAGCTGAGCTCTCGGGCGAGGTCATGGCCGGCTGGAACATGACGGCCGGCTACACCTACACCCACTCGGCGAATGGCGAAAAGAAACGCGCCAATACCAACCAGCCGCTGAATATGTTCCGGCTCTCCACGGCCTATCGTCTGCCCGGCAACTGGCAGGCACTGACCGTCGGTGGCGCGGTGAACTGGCAGAGCGATGTGTTCCGCGCCGCCAGTCGCCCGGTGGGACGTAGTGCTGACGGTGCGGTGATCACCGAAAGGACCAAGATCCGGCAGGAGGCCTACACCGTGGTCAAACTGATGTCGCGTTATGAGTTCGACAAGCACCTGTCCGCCTCGCTGAACGTCGATAACCTGTTCGACAAGAAGTATTACGATAACGTCGGGTTCTACAACGGTGTGTTTTGGGGTGACCCGCGCACGGTGACCCTGAGCCTGGACTGGAAGCTCTAGGCGCAGGTAATTCCCATTTGACGGAATCGGCGGATAATGTCCCTTCGACATTGCTTCATGGACGAAAGGACCCGACAACTCGTAGTGGGGCACACCATGAAACGTACAACCATGATCCTCGCCGGCCTGATGATCTTCAGTTCAACAGCTGCATTCGCCGAAGGTGGCGCTGAACGCATGCGGTATTACTTTGAGAGCCTGCGACTGAGCCAAGAGGCGAATCAAAGTAGCGCCAGCAACACCACTGAAATCAGAGTTCCTGACGATCAAACCGCGCAAGTGACAGAGCACTACAAACCGTAACGACAAAGGGCGTCCTGATGGACGCCCTTTTTCTTTGCTCGTAATACCTTAAAGCGCCTTGGTCCAAAACAGCATCCGACCGTGCGCCGGGTCGAACATGCCTGCGGCAAAACCGAACTTGCCATAGGACGCCTGGGCGACTGCATTACCTTCCAGCACCTCCAGCGTGATTTTGCAGCAGCCGCGCTGGCGAGCGATGTCCTCGACCTTTTGCAGCATCTTCTGGCTCAACCCCAAGCCACGAAATTTCGACACCACACACACATCATGCACGTTGACCAACGGGCGACAGGCGAAGGTCGAGAAACCTTCAAAGCAATTGACCAGCCCGGCCGGCTCGCCACCGACGAAGGCCAGAACGCTGAACGCGTGAGGACGTTTGGCCAGTTCCGCCGGCAGTTGCTTCAACAAGTCGGCGGGCAAGGAGTGGCCGCCACCCATCGGGTCTTCGGCGTAAGCATTTAGCACCAGCCCAATAGCCTCGGCATGCACCGGATTGGTGTAACTGGCCTGAAGTACAAGAATTTCTGCGGATTCCATTTCCACCCTCGTTCACACGTTAAGTCGCCCCAGTGCATCTCGCACTGAAGGGCCGACCGACAATATCGCGGGCACAGCCGTGTCGACAACCGGATCCTGCTGTAATTTTTCGCTCAAGCGCCCCAGATCAGCGCCTCGGTCCACCCCAGCTCGGCAAAATCCTCAGCCCTCAGGCCTGACTCACCGGCACAGAAAAACTCGTCCAGTTGCGGCGGTTTGACCGAGGTGCCGCTGAGCATGGCGTGAACCTGCCCGCGATGATGGATCTGGTGCTCGAACAGATGGGACAGCAGGCGCAAGCGGCTGTCATGTTGCGGCGTGTCCCGGGCGATGGTCACGACCTTCCCGAGGTCTGCATCGCGCATTTGCTCGCAATAGGCGATCAGTCGAAGGTCCACCTGCGCTTGTTCGCGCTTGAGGTCTACTGCGTGCGCAAACGGCTCGTCCTGGTTGAAAAACACATAGCATTCGGGATGCGGGTCATCGCCGCGCAACTCCCGCTCCAGCGCATCCAGGTAAAACCAGTCGCAGGTCAGGATGTGATTGAGGGTGGCGCGCAGGCTGGGAAAGAAGCTGACCCGCGGTGCCGCCAGATCGGCCGGGCTCAACTGGCTCCAGGCCTTGGCGAGTCGATGATTGGCCCAGGCGTTCTGATAGGCCATGGTCAGCAAATGGTGCGACAGAGGCTGATTCATGTTCGCGGCTCCTTGTTCAAGCTTCGGCGAAACGTTGCAGCTGCATTTCCTGTAAACGGCTGAGGGTGCGGCGGAACGGAAACTCCAGATAACCCTCGGTGTACAACGATTCCATGGGCACCTGCGCTTCGAGGCACAGCGGCACCTTGCGGTCGTAGCACTCGTCCACCAGGGCGATGAAACGCCGTACACCGTCGTCATGCACCGACAATTGTGGCAACTCGCGATCGCCCGCCACCACCCGCTCGACGCCGTCTTCAGTGCCTCGGGCAATGCGCCCTTCGCGCTTTTGCGCGCTGAGGTTGGGCACGTCACTCAACAGAATAGCGCTGAAGGTGTCGCACAGGGCGATGAAATCCATGGCGGCAAACGGCTGCTCACAAAGATCGGCGTAACGAGTCCAGAGTACGGTTGGACTGGCCTGCACGACATTGAGTGAGCGGTAGCCGACCTTGATCGGATCACTGGACACCGACTGGCCGACGGTCAATGCCTTGAACACTTCACCCAGAGCGCTGGGTTGCCCCGGTGCCGCCACCCAGTAGCGTTGCAAACCTTTGCCGGGATGCAGGCGATGATCTTCGCCGCCATCCACCGCAATCACCTGCATATGTTTCTTGATGGCCTCGATGGCGGGCACGAACCGGTCGCGATTGAAGCCATCGGCATACAGCTGATCCGGTGGCTGATTGGAGGTACAGACCACCACCACGCCCTGCTCGAACATCACCTGAAACAAACGCCCGAGAATGATGGCGTCGCCGATGTCGTTGACGAACAGTTCGTCAAAACACAGCACCCGCACCTCCTCGCTCAGTTCGCGAGCCAGCGCCTTCAACGGGTCGGCGGTGCCGGTCAGCTGAAACGAACGCTGATGCACCCAGCCCATAAAGTGGTGAAAGTGTTGGCGGCGGGCCGGGACCTTCAGGCTTTGGTAAAACTGGTCCATCAACCAGGTTTTGCCGCGCCCGACCGGACCCCAGAGGTACACGCCAGTGATCGGCGTGCGCCCTTCATGCAGCGCCTCGTAGCATTTCTGCAGCGCCCAGACGGCATGTTCCTGGGCTTCGTCCTGGACGAAGCCCTTCTGTTCGATGGCGTGTTGCCAGGCGCTTAAGGGGGAGTCGACATTCATGCGCGGCAGTATGCCATGCGCCCTGGTTAGAGAGAGATGTCTAGTCGGGCAATCTTGCCCTGTTCATTCAGGCGAAACATGTAGCGCAATTCCAGCGGGCTGCCCGGAAACGTTCCGGAGATCAGGTTATGCACCAGCACTTTGCCGGTGCGCAGTTGCACGTCGAGTACTTCAACCCGTGGCTGGTAACGCTGGGCGGTGTCTTGCATCCATTGCGCGATGGCGTGTGTGCCGACCTGATGCTGGCCTTCATCGAACACATTGGCATCCTCGGCGAAAAAACTGGCGACCCGCGAGGTGTCGCGGGCATTCGCGGCAGCAATGTAGGCGGCGATGGCGGGTGCCAGTGAAGAGGCGGGATTGGACATGGTTACGGCTCCTTGTTTGTTGATTCTGGAGCCATGCTAAAACAAGCCTGTGTCAGTTCTTGTCAGGAGTGAAGCGCCCTGCTTCGTCCAGTTGCATCTGCTTGCGCCAGGTGCGCAACAGGTCGCTGCGCCGCCCCGGATAACGCTCGCCCTGCTCGTTCGCTGCCGAGATCCGGTCAGTGCGAAAGGTTCGATAGGCGCTGCGCAACTCACACCAGGCGACGATGATTCGCACCTCGTTCAGAAACCCCAGGGCCAGCGGCCAGATCAGCCGTTGACTCGGCACCTGATGGGCGTCCGCGTAATCGATGTGCAGCTTGATCTGATCACGGATGGCCTGACGAAACACATTCAGTGGTACCGCGTTGGGCGCGAAGCCATACCCGGGCGGCCCCGGCAACACCGTCGGGTTGCGTAACGCGTCCAGCGCTTCAGGCGCCAATACCGCAGCAATCTTGGCCAGCGCATCCGCCGCAGCCTTGCTCAACACCTCATCGCCACGCTGATCCACATAGCGCAACCCCAGCACGATGGCTTCGGTTTCATCGGCGTTGAGCATCAACGGCGGCAGAAACAAACCGCTGCGCAGCACATAACCGATCCCCGCTTCGCCGTAGATTGGCGCGCCAAGGGCGGTGAGTTCGGCGATGTCGCGGTACAGCGTACGCTCGGAAATCTCCAATTCGCTGGCAAGCGTCGCCGCGGTCACCGGACGACTTTTGCCGCGCAGCACTTGCAACAAGGTCAGTAAACGAGTGGTACGCGACACAATCGGCAGGCTCTGTCCGTAAAAGTTGTCGGAGCTTAGCAGAGGACCCTGTCAGAAAGTGGCAGTAGCGTTTTGGCCGGTGGTCGGCCTTTCTCTTGCGAACGGAAAAGCGTCTTGACTGTGAATATTACTCGCATCATATTAAATACATGTCGCTAGACATTTATATTCGCCCCCCAACGCTTTTTCCTTCAGGAGTCATCCCATGCATTACAAAGTCTTCGGCCGCAAAACCGGCTTGCGGGTCTCGGAACTGGCGTTGGGCGCTGGTAACTTCGGCACCGGTTGGGGCCATGGCGCCGAGCGCGACGAAGCCAAACGCATTTTTGATGGCTACCTGGAGGCCGGCGGCAATTTCATCGACACCGCCAACGGCTATCAGGCTGGCCAGTCGGAAGCCATGCTCGGCGAGTTCATCGCAGCGGAACGGGATCGCCTGGTCATCGCCACCAAATACACCTTGGGGACCACGCCGGCTGCGGGCATTTCCCACACCGGCAACAACCGCAAGAACATGGTTCGCGCCGTGGAAGAAAGCCTGAAACGACTTAACACCGACCACATCGACCTGTTCTGGGCCCACATGAGCGATGGCGTGACGCCGATGGAAGAGATCCTGCGTGGTTTCGACGATCTGGTGCGCGCCGGCAAGATTCATTACGCCGGGCTGTCGAACTTCCCGGCGTGGCGCATCGCTCGGGCTGATTTGCTGGCCGAGGTTCGCGGTTTCTCACCGATTGCTGCGATTCAGGTGGAATACAGCCTCGCCGAACGCACCGCCGAACGTGAACAGCTGCCGATGGCCGAAGCCTTGGGCCTTGCCGCTACGTTATGGTCACCGTTGGGTGGCGGGTTCCTCACCGGCAAGTACCGCACCAACGATGGCGACAACCGCGCCGCCAAACTCGGCATGCTGATCCACGCCGAGAAAAGTGCCCGTGAAACCGCCCTGCTTGACACTTTGCTGGCCGTCGCTGAGGAACTGGGCGCCAGCCCGACGCACGTCGCCATTGCCTGGCTGCGGGAAAAAGCCCAGCGTTCGACCACGGCGCTGATTCCGATTCTCGGCTCGCGCACCCGTGAGCAACTGGATGCGACCTTGGGTGCGCTGGATGTGCAGTTGAGTGCTGAACAGGTGTCGCGACTTGAGGGTGTCAGTGCTGTGGCGATGGGCGTGCCCCATGAATCCATTGCCGGGTCGATGGCGCGATTTACCGGGGCTGAAACCCTGGATCTGCCAATCATTCCAGTGGCCTGACACAGATCGAAATGTGGGAGGGAGCTTGCTCCCACATTTTGGTTTGTGTGTTACCGGTCGACTTTGTGTTTAGCCGCATAGAGGCACAGCATTTCCATCGCCAACGTCGCCGCTGCCAGTGAGGTAATGTCCGCACTGTCGTAGGCCGGTGCCACTTCCACGACGTCCATCCCCACCAGATTAATCCCGCGCAAGCCGCCGAGGATTTCCAGCGCCTGCACCGTGCTCAAGCCGCCGCACACCGGCGTTCCGGTGCCTGGAGCGAAGGCCGGATCGAGGCAGTCGATGTCGAACGTCAGGTACACCGGGTGATCACCGACCCGCGCCCGAATGGCCTCGACAATCGCATCAACACCACGTCGATGCACTTGTCGCGCATCCAGCACTTGGAAACCCTGGTGATCGTCATTGGTGGTGCGCAAGCCGATCTGTACCGAACGCGACGGATCCACCAACCCTTCCTTGGCCGCGTGCCAGAACATCGTGCCGTGATCGACGCGCTTGCCGTCTTCGTCCGGCCAGGTGTCGCTGTGGGCGTCGAAGTGGATCAACGACAGCGGACCATGTTTGCGCGCATGAGCCTTGAGCAGCGGATACGTGATGAAGTGATCCCCGCCGAACGTCAGCATCGCGCTACCGGCGTTGAGAATGTGTTCGGCATGGGCTTCGATGCTTTCCGGCACCGACTGCGGTGTGCCGTAATCGAAGTCGCAATCGCCGAAGTCGATGACCGCCAGATGGTCGAACGGGTCGAAGGCCCATGGCCAATGGCGTTCCCAGGCAATCCCGGTGGACGCGGCACGAATGCCGCGTGGTCCGAAACGCGCACCGGGACGGTTGCTGGTGGCGGTGTCGAACGGGACACCGCTGACCGCTACGTCGACGCCGCGCAAGTCGCGACTGTAGCGTCGACGCATGAAACTGGTGATACCGGCGTAGGTACTTTCGGCGGCAGTGCCGTAGAGGCTGTCGCGGGTCATGGCCTGATCGTTTTGCATCGGGACGTCCATCTCAGGTTCCTTATTATTGGCGGCTACGGAAAGTGGTCCACAAGCGAGTGCGTTGACGCAGGTCCTTGAGGCTCATGCTGCGATCGGCGTACAACCGGCCACGCACGTCAGCCAGTGGGTAGATGTCCGGGTCGGTGCGCACCGCCTCATCCACCAGCGGTGTTGCGGCCTGGTTGGCCGTCGCGAAGAACAGTTCATTGGTCAGTGCCGCGACGGATTCCGGTCGCAGCATGAACTCGATAAAGGCGCGGGCGGCTTCGGGGTGAGGCGCGTCCTTGGGGATCGCCAGGTTGTCCTGCCAGACCAGCGTGCCCTCTTGCGGAATCCGGTACGCCACTTCGAACGGCTTGTTGGCCTTGCGCGCCTGATCGGCGGCCATGCTGGCGTCACCGTTGTAGGTCAGCGCCAGGCAAACGCTGCCGTTGGCCAGATCGCTGATCTGCCGACCGGTCGCGACGTACAGCACATTGGGTTGCAGCTGATGCAACAGCGCCTCGGCGGCTGTCAGATCAGCCTTGTCGGTGCTGTAGGGATTTTTACCCAGGTAATGCAGCGCCAGGCCGATCACTTCCTGAGGCGAGTCGAGAATGGCAATGCCGCAGTCTTTCAGTTTGCTGGCGTATTCAGGCTTGAACAGCAGGTCCAGGCTGTTGAGCGGCACGTCCGGCAAACGCTGCTTCACGGCTTCGACATTCATCCCCAATCCCAGGGTGCCCCAGGTGTAGGGCACGCCATAACGGTTGCCGGGGTCGACAGCGGCGAGTTTTTCCAGCAAATCCGGATCGAGGTTGGCGTAACCCTTGAGGCCTTCGTGGGGAATCTCTTTCAACGCACCGGCTGCCAATCCACGAGCCAGCACGCTGGAAGACGGCACGACCACGTCATAACCGCTGCCCCCGGTGAGCAATTTGGTTTCGAGCACCTCCGAAGAATCGAAGGTGTCGTAGCGCACGTGAATACCGGTTTCCTGCTCGAAACGCTGCAAGGTTTCAGGTGCTACGTAATCGGACCAACTGTAGAGATTCAGGACTTTTTCCTCGGCCTGGGCCGATACGGCCATGGCGAGGAACAGCGCGGGTAAACACAGCTTGAACATGGGAGCCATGACGAAACACCTGACCAGATGAAGTGGATGCAGAATGCGTCGTCGGATACATTGGTAAAATACCAAGTTAATTATCCTGACTTTATCCCGGAGTAATGTTTGATGCTCGGCCAACTCCACGATCTCGATCTGCAACTGCTGCGCCTGTTCGTCAACGTGGTGGAGTGCGGCGGTTTCAGCGCGGCTCAGGGTGAGTTGGGTTTGAGCCAGTCGAGCATCAGCCAGCAAATGGCCAAACTGGAAACCCGACTCGGCTATCGCCTGTGCAGTCGCGGCAAGGGTGGTTTCAAGATCACGCCCAAGGGCGAACAACTGCTCAGCGCGACTCGCAGCCTGTTCGAGTCCATCGAAGCCTTCCGCCATCAATCCAACGGCGTGGCCGGGCGCTTGATCGGCGAGGTTCGTCTGGGGCTGTCCGAAGCGCTCGATCAATCCGTGCTGCAACGGGTGGCCGATGCGATCCGGCGCTTTCGTGAACGGGACGAATCGGTCCGCATCGAATTGATCAGCGCCATGCCCGGCGAAATGGAACGGTTGCTGCTGCAACAACGACTGGACCTGGCAATCGGCTATTTCTCACAAGTGCAAAGCGCTTTTGACTACCGCGAACTGTTTACCGAAACCCAGCACCTGTATTGCGCCGCCGGCCATCCGTTGTTCACCGATGATGCACCTGACGATCTAGCGCTACAGGCTTGCGATCGGGTCGATCACCCTTACCGCTTCCTGCGCAGCGACGAACCCTTCCAGGGGAAGATGTGTTCGGCGCGCTCGGAGCAAGTCGAAGGCACCCTCGCCTTCATTCTCTCCGGCAAGCATGTCGGTTACTTACCCGAACACTTTGCTCGCAGCTGGGAAGACAAGGAATTGCTGCGCGCCGTGCGCCGTGCCGATATGAGTTTCGACGTGGCGTTTCATCTGGCCCGCCATCGCGCCCAGGTGCCGGGGGATGCGCAAAAAGCTTTTGAAGAGGATCTACTCGCGGCGTTCGCCTGATTACCCACGATCCCTGTGGGAGCGAGCTTGCTCGCGATAGCGGCGCACCAGACAGCATCAATGTCGCCTGACACTCCCTCTTCGCGAGCAAGCTCGCTCCCACAGGGATTGTGCAGGTATCGGGCTCATCGCTCGCCACAAAATAGTCTTTCTGGCATCCTGCGCCTCCATTTTTTGACCCGGCCCGCCTTCTGGCACGCACACCACCATGACCGCCTCTGAAAAAGCCCCTGCCCCGCGCAATAACGACCTGATTTACGGCCTCGACGACCGTCCGCATCTGACCGCCACCGTCTTCGCCGCCCTGCAACATGTACTCGCCAGTTTCGTCGGCATCATCACTCCGACCCTGATCATGGGGGGCGCTCTCGGCCTGCAAAGCGAAGTGCCGTACCTGATCAGCATGGCGCTGTTCGTCTCGGGGCTGGGCACGTTTGTTCAGGCACGACGTTTCGGTCCGATCGGTTCCGGCCTGCTGTGTCTGCAAGGCACCAGCTTCTCATTCATCAGCGTGATTCTCAGTGCCGGCTTCATGGTCAAGGCCCGGGGCGGCGGCACCGATGAGGTCCTGTCGACCATCTTTGGTGTGTGTTTTTTCGCTGCTTTCATCGAAGTGGTGTTGAGCCAGTTCATCGGCAAATTGCGGATGCTGATCACCCCGGTGGTGACCGGCACGATCATCACGCTGATGGGCCTGTCGCTGATCAAAGTCGCCATGACCGACATCGCCGGCGGTTTCGGTGCGGCGGACCTCGGCGCGGCCAGTCACCTGGCCCTGGCGGCCCTGGTGCTCGGTACGATTGTGGTGTTGAACCGGGTCGATGTGCCGTTCCTGCGCCTCGGTGCGATCGTCATCGGCCTGACCCTCGGCTATGTCGTGGCCTGGCTGATGGGTGACGTCAATTTCGCCAGCCTGCCCGACATCCCTTTGATGAGCGTGCCGGTACCGTTCAAGTACGGTTTTAATTTCGATTGGGTGGCGTTTGTGCCAGTGGCGGTGATTTTCCTGGTGTCGCCGCTGGAAGCCGCCGGTGACTTGACCGCCAACTCGATGATTTCCCGGCAGCCCGTCAAAGGCCCGATCTACCTCCGTCGGATCAAGTCCGGACTACTCGCCGACGGCCTCAATTCGGCCATGGCCGCCGTGTTCAACAGCATGCCGATGGTGACCTTCGCCCAGAACAACGGCGTGATTCAGCTCACCGGCGTGGCCAGCCGCTACGTGGCGTTCTTCATTGCCGGTTTGTTGGTGCTGCTGGGGTTGTTCCCGATGATCGGCGCGGTGCTGCAGTTGATGCCCAAACCGGTACTCGGTGGCGCTGAACTGGTGATGTTCGGCACCGTCGCCGTCGCCGGAATCAAGATCCTCGCCGAAGCCGGCCTGCACCGGCGCAACATGCTGATCGTGTCGATTTCCCTCGGCATGGGCCTGGGTGTCGCGGCGGTTCCGGAAGTGCTGCGCGAGTTGCCGAAGGCGCTGCACAACATCTTCGAATCGCCGATCACCGTCGGCGCATTGTGCGCCATCGTGCTGAATATCTTCCTGCCTGAAGAATTCTTTGAGCTGGAAGAAGACGATTTCGATCCGGAAGCTTCGATCCTGCGGGTCATGGAAAACCCGCCGGCCACTGAAACAGCCGCCAGCCTGAACCGCTAAAGGGACCGTGCTACATTCGTTGCGACTCCGCTTGGCAGAAGGTTGACCGCACGTTGAACAAGAAAACCGGCATCCGGGCCGCTCAGGCCCATCAAACCCGAACCCGGATTCTCGAAGCGGCCGTGAAGGTATTCACCCGCGACGGCTACTCCGGGGGGCGGGTGGAGAGCATTTCCCGCGAGGCCGATTCCAACGACCGCATGCTCTATTACTACTTCGGCAGCAAAGAGCAGTTGTTCATCTGCGTACTGGAACACACCTATGAGCAATTCAACAAAGCCGAAAGCCAGCTCAAGCTGGACCTGAACACTCCGCTGGTGGCCCTGCAGGATCTGGTGGCGTTCGTCTGGAACTACTACGTCGAACACCCGGAATTCGTCGCCATCCTCAGCAACGAAAACCTGCACAACGGCAAGCACGCCCAACAGTCCAGCGAGTTGCGCCGGTTGTCGGGAGAAGCCGTCGGCGTATTGCGGCCAATCATTGCGGCGGGTCAGGTTCAGGGTTTGTTTCGTCAGGATCTGGACATCAAGCATGTGTATTTGATGATCGCCTCGCTTTGCTACTTCTATAACTCCAACCTGCACACCCTCAGTTCCTTCCTGGGGGAGGATTTGGCGGACAAGGGGCAGCGGGAGGATTGGTTGGGGTTTATCAAGGATCTGGTGGTGCGGGGGGTGATGCGGTTGCCCGAACAGGATCAGGATCAGCGTTAACAGCGCCGGCCTCTTCGCGAGCAAGCCCGCTCCCACATTCGATCTATGCCCGCCAGAGATCTAATGTGGGAGCGGGCTTGCTCCGGGCGGCGATCCGACGAAGCTTTTAATGGCTGCCGGGATTAGCCCGCAGATGTGCAACCTTCTGTTCCAACCCTTCCCAACCCGGCGCATTTGAAGCAAACCGATTACGCAAATACGCCGCCAGTTCCGCCACCTGCGTGTTGGACAGGCTGTCCTTGAAACCGGGCATGTAGCCCAGGTCCTTGGTGGCCGGTGCATCGATGCCTTGCAGGATGACCTTGATCAGGTTGTCCGGTTGATCGCTGTGCACATTGGTATTGCTCGCCAGAGACGGACTCACACCGAACAGTTTCGGCCCCAGGCCATCCGCGTGACAGGCCTTGCACGAACCTTCGAACACCCGCTGACCGTTGCTCAATGACAGGCTCGTGACCGGCGACGGCCGGGGGGCTTTCTCCACCACTTGCGCTTCAGCCTGCGCACCATTGAGTGACGCCAGGTACACCGCCATCGCCCGGATATCCGTCTTGGGCAACTTCGCCAATTCACTGAGCACCGGCCCCATGGGCCCGGCCGCCACGCCATGGGCGTCGGAATAACCGGTGCTGAGATAGTCGAACAGCTGATTCTCCGTCCACGGCGTTGGCGCTTTCGACAAACCGTTCAGCGCCGGCGCTTCCCAGCCATCGACGCTGCCACCGGCCAGGAAAGACGCACCGCCCTTCTCCGCGCCCATCAGGTTGCGTGGCGAATGGCAGGCGGCGCAGTGCCCCAAACCGTTGACCAGGTAAGCGCCGCGATTCCATTGCTCGCTACGTTCTGGCTGCACACTGATCTCGCCCCGGCGCAGAAACAGCGAGTTCCACCCGGCCATCAACGGCCGCAGATTGAACGGGAAACGCATGTCGTTGGCAGTCGCCGGTTGGCTGACCGGCGCTTGTGACATCAGGTACGCATACAGCGCCTGCATGTCGGCATCGTTGATATTGCGAAACGCGGTGTAGGGAAACGCCGGGTACAGATTGCGCCCGTCGCGGCCGATGCCATCGCGCATCGCCCGTTCGAATGCCGGGTACGACCAGCTGCCGATGCCGGTCTTCACATCCGGCGTGATGTTGCTGCTATAGAGCGTGCCGAAGGGTGTCTGCATCGCCAGGCCTCCGGCATTGGTCGCGCCACCTGGCGCGGTATGGCACACCGCGCAATCGCCGACGGCCGCCAGCAAACGCCCGCGCTCAAGGGTTGCCGCCGACCAGGTGCCAGCACTTGGCGGGGCAATTGGCGCTATTTCACCGTGAAACGGCCACGCGGTGGCGGCCATACCGAGCACCGCGCCGAACGCCGCAAACAGAGAACCGAACAGCCACTTCGAGCGTTTGGCCGGCGACTTCGGTGGCTCGTCACAGGTGCCGGCGTTCAACGCCGCCAGCACCCGCTCGGGGGTAATCGGCAGTTCGCGAAAACGAATCCCGGTGGCGTCATAAATGGCGTTGGCAATCGCCGCCGCACTCGGCACCGAGGCGGACTCACCGGCGCCCATGGGCGGCTGGTCCTGACGCGGCATCATCAAGACGTCGATCTGCGGCACCTCGGGGAAGGTCAGGATCGGATAACCGCCCCACTCCTTGCTGGCTACTGTGGACTCCTCAAAGGTCACCCGCTCCTTGAGCACCCGGCTGGTGGATTGAATGACGTTGCCGTGGATCTGATGCTGCACGCCCGCCGGGTTGATCATCATCCCCGAGTCATGACCGATCACCACCCGCGTGACGGACACATCACCGGTCTGACGATCCACCGCCACGTCCGCCACCCATGCGGCCCACGCCGCACCGAACCCGGGGAACTTGCTGTGGATGTAGCGTGCATAGGCAAAGCCGCGACCGCGCAGGAACTGATCGTCGTTCGGGGTTTGCATCGGCGCGGTGCGCGGGGTCCAGGCGGCGCGCTCGGCAGTGGATTTCACCAGGTCAATGGCGCGCTCATCGCGCAGATAACGCAGTCGATACTCCACCGGATCGACGCCCGCCGCGGACGCCAGTTCATCGATGTACGACTCGTGGGCGAAGGTGTTGGGCAGCGCTGACACCCCACGCATCCACGAAGCCCGGACGATCGGCGCCATGTCATTGATGGTCACGCGCAGGTGTTCGAAGTCATAAGGCGGGATCGACGTGCGATCGCCCATCTCGAACATCGCCGCCACCGGCTCTACCCGTCCGGTCAACAGCAAGGCCAGGGTCGGCGCGCCGTTGGACGGGTAGCTGGTCTGGAAATCGTAAGCAGCCACACTGCCATCGGCGTTCAAACCGCCGTCGACGTCCATCAGTTGCGCGGTGCCCTTGGGTTCCCACAGGTGCTCCTGCTCCCGGGTCAATTGCACCCGGACCGGTTTGCCCACGGCGCGGGACAACAGCAAGGCATCGGCGCAGACATCGTCGGCACAGTTACGTCCATAACAGCCCGACGCTTCCATGCGAATAATCTCGATCGACTCTTCTGCGCACTCCAGCAACCAGGCGAGGTCCGCTCGCAGCAAATGCGGATTCTGGCTACCGGACCACACGCGAGTGCCCGACGGCTGATAGTCCGCCAACCCACAGGAGGGGCCGATGGAGCCGTGCATCTGATACGGCCACAGATACGTTCGCGGCATACGCTCATGGGCCCCGGCCAAGGCGTCGTCGACGTTGCCCTGGTCGAGAACGACGCGCTGCACTCGCGGGTTATCGCGGATGGCTTGTTCGACATTGCTCATGTCCGGCAACGACTGGTTCCAGGCTTTCCAGCTGATTTTGAGGGCCTGGGCGGCCTTGATCGCCTGTTCTTCGCGCAGCGCCACCACCCCGACGAAATCACGAATCACCACCACTGCCACGATCCCGGGAATATGCGCGATGGAAGACTCGTCGACGTCCAGCAGACTGTTGCCGACGAAGTCACCGCAATCGAGCCCGGCATAGGGCGGACGAATCACCCGGCCGTGGAGCATGTCCGGCACCCGCATGTCGTGGACGTAAGTCAGTTCACCTGTGGCCTTGGCCGGAATATCCACCCGCGCGGCGCCCTTGCCGACCAGCCGATAATCTTCGGCAGGCTTGTGTGGCGCGGTGCCTGAGAGGCGTAGTTCTACGTGGTCGCCGCGCACCAGATCGGCGTAGGACGTGGTGCGTCCGTCCGCTGCGACAATCACCCCGGCCTCGACCTTCAGACTGCCCGCCTCCACCGACCAGCGTTCTGCCGCCCGCTCCAGCAGAAACCGCCGGGCCTCGGCGGCCGCATTGCGCAACGGGATCGCTGAAATCTGCAGGGTGGCGCTGGCGATGGTCGCGCCTTGATTGGGCACACGCTCGGTGTCGCCCAGCACCATGCACACCTGCTCCAGTTGCAGGTCCAGTTCTTCGGCGACGATCTGCGCCAGCGAAGTGCGGATACCGGTGCCGAGGTCGACATGCCCGTTGAAGGCATACACCCGTGCGTCATCGCTGATGGCGATGAACAACCCAAGCTCCTTGGGCTTGATCAGCGGCGTACCGCCTTTGGCCACCGGGCCTGATGGCGGCAGGATGTCGTCGACGATCAGCAGAACGCCGGTCTTGGCCAGCCATTGGTCGCGGGTGGGGATTGCGTCAGTCATGGTCATCGATCCACGTTCAAGGCGTTTGACGGGCGGCACGCAGCACCGCGCGGAGGATTTCGATATGGGTGCCGCATCGGCAAAGGTTGGCCGAGAGTTCGTTGCGGATCTGGGTTTCGCTGGGGTGCGGGATGCGGTCGAGCAAGGCCTTGGCGGTCATGATCATGCCGTTGAGGCAGTAACCGCATTGCGCCGCCTGCTCATCGATAAAGGCTTGCTGCACCGGGTGCGGATCAGCTCGGCTGCCGAGCCCTTCGAGGGTGACGATCTGCCGGTCCACGGCACCGGCCAGCGGAAACACGCAGGAGCGCGCCGCCACACCATCGATGATCACCGTGCACGCGCCGCACTCGCCCAGGCCGCAACCGTACTTGGGGCCGTTGAGTTGCAGGTCATTGCGCAGGATCAGCAATAACGGCGTATCCGCCATCGCGGTGACGGTGCTGGTGTGGCCGTTGACCTCAAGCGCTACCGTGATTTCCTGGCTTGTCATTCGCTTCGCCCGCTTCAGTTGATGAAGTATTCACTACACCAAAAAGTCGAAGAAAAGGTCGCGGGCCAGAATCAGTTTGTGGCGTCGCGACACACTCGAGTGGTGAAGTGGTTACTACATGAAAAGAGAGCAAAAACGATGCCAAAGGCCGAACAGGCTGATCAGTCCTGTGGGTCGTCGATCATCTTGCGCAGCAAAAACAGCACGGCGACCTGCTCTGCAGGGTTGAGGTTGCTCATGGTCAGCTCGGTGATTTTCCCGGCACAGGGCACGGTTTGTTGTACCAGACGATCGCCGGCTTCGGACAAGCCAACAATGACTTTGCGCCGATCTTGCGGGTCGGGTTCAAGGGTGATCAGTTCCCGGGCCTTGAGCCGCTCGACGATGCCGCGAATGGTTGCCTGGTCCACGGCGGTGGCCTTGACCAGTTCAGTCAACGAACTGGGACCGTGATCACGCACGGCGCACAGGGTGACGAATTGCACCGCGGTGAGCTGGGAGTCGCCGACGTTCGCCTGAAAAATCGCCATGTGCCGTTGATAGGCCTTGCGGAGCAAATGCCCGACTTGTTCGGAGAAAACGTAGGAGGAATCAGGAGTTTCAGGCACGGCGGACTCGAAAAGCGAAAAGTGGTGGGAAGGCATGATGGACAGGTTGGCGGGTGGACTCAAGAGTTGCCGCCTTCCTAGGATGCACCACAACCCCATGTAGGAGCTGCCGAAGGCTGCGATCTTTTGACTTTGTTTTTAAAATCAAGATCAAAGGATCGCAGCCTTCGGCAGCTCCTACACAGGCAATCATGCAGCCTTCAGCGAACCCGGGAAGCCTCCGGTGCCACCACATCCCCACCAATCACCACCGCCTGGTCATCCAGATACACATCGCAATGGCGCAGTGGAATATCCAGGTGACATGGGGTTTTGCGGGTGCCACCAACTTCGGTATTCGGTCCGGTAGAGAACAGGAAGTTGCCGTAGAACGCCCGGGCATCCATGCACATGCCATCGTTTTTGTCGTGCAGCCCCATGGCAGTCCACTGCGCCCGTGGCTGCAAGCCCCAGCCGATGTGGGAAATACCGTAGACCTCTGGATCGTTGAAGTACTTCATGTAGTCACGCAGGTATTCGGCCTCAAAACCACCGTGGATCGAGGTGATGAAGCCCTTCTCGATTTCCAGGGTGATTTTCTCCCGGGTGTAGTTCTTGAACGGCAGCACAATGTCGCCGACATCCAGCACCAGCACACCCTCGGCGGTTTCTTCGTTGGGCCAGGAGAACAGAAAACCGCTGGGCCAGTGGTCCCAACGCCCCGGCTCATCGGCGAAACCGTATTCGGTCACCGAAGGATATTGCCCCAACGCGGCGTGGAAATTGCTGCCGGCGCGGGAGGTGACGTGGATTGATTTGGCCTGTTTGAGCAATTGCTCCGCCGCCATCACCCGCACCTTGTCAGCCTCGGTCGGCAGCATTCGCGCCAGGACTTCCGGGGGTTCGACGGCCAACAGAATTCGCGTGCCGGTCTTGAGGATCTGCTCCTGCTCCGGTGAGTGCAGCAGCATCATCGTGTCGACGATCAAGTCCGCCGCTTCCAGCGCCCGCTGCGCCGCGATATTGCCGGTCAACGCGGTGTCGCCGCAGTAAGCCGTCATGTCATTGCCCATGGCCGTCGGATGGTTGAACGAAGGCAACTCCACCGCGTAGACCTTGGCCCCCAGCCGCTGGGCCGCCTCCATCGCCGCACGCACGGTGCGCGGGTTCGAATAGTGGCTCTTGAGTACGGCGACGCTCTGGGTCGGGTCGACCTTCGACAGCTTCAACACGTGTTCGAACATCTGGGTCAATTCGCAATCGCTTACCGGCATTTTCCTGTCTCCTCGATCGTTTGTTGCGCACCAAGTCGAGGCGCCTCGCCTCACTCCAGTGCATTTTTATAGCGTATACACCATTTGTTAACGATAAGACCCTAAAAGCAGGCTGACTGCAAGCGCCAAGCCATAACGTTACCAACTCACACAAAACCAATATTTACTGGTTACATTTGGTGACTACGGACAAATATGGCTGAAAATAATTTTTCCCAAACGGCTCTTTCTTTTTAAATTTTATAGCGTATACACTTTAAAAACCTTGCGACGACATCGCCAGTGACCATTCGAAAAAGAGGAACAATCCCTATGGCAAGAACACAAAAAATCGCCATCGTCGGTGCGGGTCTGGGCGGTGCCGCCGCTGCGACGCTGCTGCAACAAGCCGGGTTTGAGGTGGACATCTACGAACAGGCACCGGAGTTCTCCCGCCTCGGTGCCGGGATTCACATGGGTCCCAACATCATGAAAATCTTCCGGCGCATGGGCATCGAGCAACAGCTCGACCTGATGGGTTCGCACCCGGATCACTGGTTCAGTCGTGACGGTTTGAGTGGCGATTACCTGTCACGCATCCCATTGGGAGATTTCGCTCGCAAGGAATATGGCGCGTCCTACATCACCGTGCACCGCGGCGACCTGCACGCCCTGCAGATGTCGACGATCAAACCCGACACCGTGCACTTCAACAAACGCCTGGAAACCCTCGAAGAAACCGACCGCCAGGTGCGCCTGACCTTCAGCGATGGCGAAGTGACCTACGCCGACATCGTCATCGGCGCCGACGGCATCAATTCGAAGATTCGTGAAGAGTTGCTCGGCGCGGAAAAACCGCTGTACAGCGGCTGGGTGGCGCACCGCGCGCTGATCCGTGGCGATCAACTGGCCAAATACGATTTGAAGTTCGAAGACTGCATCAAGTGGTGGACCGAGGATCGGCACATGATGGTCTACTACACCACCGGCAAGCGCGACGAGTACTACTACGTGACCGGCGTGCCACACCCGGAGTGGGATTTCCAGGGTGCGTTCGTCGACAGCAGCCGCGAAGAAATGTTTGAGGCGTTCCAGGGGTATCACCCGACGGTCCAGGCACTGATCGAATCCACCGAAAGCGTCACCAAATGGCCGTTGCGCAACCGCAACCCGTTGCCGCTGTGGAGCCGTGGGCGACTGGTGCTGCTGGGCGACGCTTGCCACCCGATGAAACCGCACATGGCCCAAGGCGCCGGCATGGCCATCGAAGACGCCGCGATGCTCACTCGCTGCCTGCAGGAAACCGGGCTTGGCGATTACCGCACCGCGTTCGAACTCTATGAAGCCAACCGCAAGGAACGCGCCTCCCGCGTGCAGTCCGTGTCCAACGCCAACACCTGGCTGCGCACCCAGGAAGATCCGGCCTGGGTTTACGGCTATGACCTGTACGCCCAGCCGCTGAAATCGGGGGTAGCCGCGTGAGTACGTTCATCCATGGCGGTAACATCCAGGCCAACGGCATTCGCCAGCACTACCTGCGCTATGGCGGTAACGGCCCGGCGCTGATTCTGATTCCCGGCATCACCAGCCCGGCGATCACCTGGGGGTTTGTCGCGGAACGACTCGGCGAGCATTTCGACACTTACGTGCTGGACGTCCGTGGTCGTGGCCTCTCCTCCACCGGCCCAGAGTTGGACTACAGCGCTGACGCCTGCGCCGACGACATCGGCGCTTTTGCCCAGGCCATGAAGCTCGACAACTACCACTTGGTCGGTCATTCCATGGGCGCCCGATTTGCCGTGCGCAGCGCGGTGCGGCATCCGGTCGGGGTGAACCGTCTGGTATTGATCGATCCACCGGTGTCCGGCCCTGGTCGGCGCGAATACCCGAGCAAACTGCCGTGGTACGTCGATTCGATCCGCCAGTCCTTGGCAGGAATGGACGCCGAGGCGATGCGCGCCTTCTGTGCCACCTGGACCGACGAGCAACTGCAGCTGCGCACCGAGTGGCTGCACACCTGCTACGAGCCGGCGATCGTGCGGGCCTTCAACGATTTCCACGACGTGGATTTCCATCAGGACCTGCCGAAACTCCAGGCCCCGGCGTTACTGATGATCGCCGGCCGTGGTGGTGTTATTCAGCCCGAGGACGAAGCGGAAATACTCGACCTGCAACCGAACATTCGCAGTGTCCACGTCGAAAACGCCGGGCACATGATTCCCTGGGATGACCTCGACGGCTTCTTCAGCGCCTTCGGTGATTTCCTTGGCCCACGCCTGAACTAATCGAATCCGGAGACTTTTATGCTCACGCCTTACCGCATCGGCCAGATCGTGCCGAGCTCCAACACCACCATGGAAACCGAGATCCCGGCGATGCTCACCGCGCGTCAGTTGATCCGCCCCGAGCGCTTCACCTTTCACTCCAGCCGCATGCGCATGAAACAAGTGCGCAAGGAAGAGCTGGCGGCGATGGACGGCGAGTCCGACCGCTGTGCCGTGGAATTGTCCGACGCCAAGGTCGACGTCTTGGGTTACGCGTGCCTGGTGGCGATCATGGCCATGGGTCTGGGTTACCACCGCAAATCCGAGCAACGGCTGCGCAAGGCCACCGCCGATAACGACGGCAACGCACCGGTCATTACCAGCGCCGGCGCCTTGATCGAAGGCCTGAAAGTGCTGGGCGCCAAACGCATCGCTATCGTCGCGCCGTACATGAAACCCCTCACCGAACTGGTGGTGGATTACATCCGCGCAGAAGGCTTCGAAGTCGTGGACTGGCGCGCACTGGAAATTCCCGACAACCTCGCCGTGGCGCGTCACGATCCGGCGAATCTACCGGGCATCGTGGCCGGCATGAACCTGGAAGGCGTCGACGTGATCGTGCTCTCGGCCTGCGTGCAGATGCAGTCACTGCCCGTGGTGGCGCAAGTCGAAGCGCAAACCGGAAAACCGGTGCTCACCGCCGCCATTGCCACCACCTACGCCATGCTCAAGGCTCTGGACCTGGAACCGATTGTTCCCGGTGCGGGCGCCCTGCTCTCCGGCGCCTATTAAGAGGTGAGCGACATGAGCGAACAAACCGCCAACGACAACTATCAGGGCGTGTGGGGCCAGCGCATCGGTTTCGGCCAGAAAGCCGCGTTGCTGATGATCGATTTCATGCGTGGCTACACCACCGAAGGGGCGCCGCTGTTCGCACCCGGCGTGGTCAGTGCCGTGGCCGAAAGCGTTGAGCTGTTGGCCAGCGCCCGTCGTCAGGGTATCCCGGTGGTGCACACCAATATTCGCTACCATCCCGGCCATTTCGCCGACGGTGGCATCTGGGTTAAAAAAGCCCCGGTGATGAAAGACATGGTCGAGGGCAACCCCTTGGCGGCGTTTTGCGAAGAGGTACAGCCCCAAGAGGATGAAGTGGTGATCAGCAAGCAATACGCCAGTGCCTTTTTCGGCAGTAGCCTGGCCTCGATGCTGCACGCCCAAGGCATCGACACCGTGGTGCTGGCCGGTTGCTCCACCAGCGGCTGCATTCGGGCGACAGCGGTGGACGCCGTGCAACACGGTTTTCGCACCATCGTCGTGCGCGAGTGCGTCGGCGACCGGCATTCGGCGCCCCATGAAGCCAACCTGTTCGATATCGACAGCAAGTACGGCGATGTCGTCAGCAAGCAGGAGGCCATCGCGCACTTCAAAAAAATGTAAGGCGTACCACAAGAACCGCGCCATTTAGAGCGCTGGTCTTCGATAAAAACTGAGGGTACGCCCTCAGTCTTCTGACACTGCCTTTGGACGTCGCTTTCAGCGCGCCAGAGCGCTGGAAAAAAGCGGCTGTATAAAAACCATAAGTCACCGCCAGGAGACACCCAATGCCCATTGCGAATGCAGCACCTGCGACCACGGTCGCCGACCCGATTCAAGCGCTTTACCACAAGATCACCTGGAAGCTGATCCCTTTCCTGTGCTTCTGCTACCTGGCCGCGTACCTCGACCGGATCAATATCGGCTTCGCCAAACTGCAGATGCTCGATCAACTGCACTTCAGCGAAACCGCCTTCGGCCTCGGTGCCGGACTGTTTTTTGTCGGCTACATCCTGTTCGAGGTGCCGAGCAACCTGGTGCTGGAGAAAGTCGGCGCCAAGATCTGGATCGCCCGCATCATGATCACCTGGGGCCTTCTATCGGCCTGCACCATGCTCGTGACATCCACCACTCAGTTCTACATCCTGCGCTTCTTGCTCGGCGCCGCCGAAGCAGGCTTTCTGCCAGGCGTTCTGTATTACCTGACGACCTGGTTTCCGACCTATCGACGGGGCCGCATCATCGCCTTGTTCATGATCGGCCTGCCGCTGTCCAGCGTGATTGGCGGCCCGCTGTCCGGCTGGGTCATGGGTTATTTCGATAACTTTGGCGGCCTGCATGGCTGGCAATGGCTGTTCCTCATCGAGGCGGTACCGAGTGTCATGCTGGGCGTGCTGACCTTCTGGGCCCTGCCCAACAACTATCGCCAGGCCAAATGGCTCAACGACGATGAAAAAAACCTGCTGGAGCAAGAACTGCGCGCCGATGAGGCCAGTGGCGGGGACAGCAAACACAGTTTTCGCGACGGCTTCTTCAACTTGAAGGTCTGGATGCTCGGCGGGATCGACTTCTCGATCCTGCTCAGTGCCTATGCCATGGGTTTCTGGATGCCGACCTTCATCCGCAATGCAGGCATCAGCGACACGTTCCACATCGGCGTACTCACGGCGCTGCCGAGTATCGCCGCGTTGTTGGGCATGCTGTTGATCGGCGCCAGCTCCGACAAACACCGCGAACGTCGCTGGCACATCATCGTGCCGTTTCTGGTGGGCGCCGCCGCCATGGCCAGTGCGCCGTTCTTCGTCCACAACGTGGTGGCGACCGTGGCACTGTTCGCCATCGCGTCGGCGGCGATCATCGGCGCGGTGCCGGTGTTCTTCAGTCTGCCGGCGACCTTTCTCAAAGGCACCGCGGCGGCTACCGGCTTCGCCCTCGCCTGCTCGTTGGCGAACATCGCCGGGCTGGTCAGCAATTCGCTGATGGGGGTCGCCATCGACGTCACCGGCAGCAGCGCCGGTGCGCTGTGGTTCTTTGCCGGCTGCCTGATTCTCAGCAGCTTTCTGGTGATCGCCTTGCCGGCCAAACTGGTCAACCGCTGACCCACCACCGTCCATGTGGGAGCGGGCTTGCTCGCGAAAGCGGTGTGTCAGTTGACGGGGATGCTGACTGACCGGACGCCTTCGCGAGCAAGCCCGCTCCCACAGTGGATGGGTGTCAATCCTTCGGCAGTCATTCCAATTATCAGGTGAGAATTCATGCAAGGTTTCATCAAACGCTGTGCCCTGCTTGTCGCTGCCGGCCTATGCGCCGGTTCCCTGCAAGCGGCGGAAAAAGTCATCTTCGACACCGACTTCAACGTGCTCAACGATGATGGCCAGGCCTTCATCATGCTCGCCCAACTCCACGCCCGGAAACGCATCGACCTGCTCGGCATGACCCTGGTCAGCGGCAACGCCTGGGTCGACCAGGAACAGGTGGATGCCCTCAAGGCGGTAGAGCGCATGGGTGTGGAAAAGGACGTCGGCGTCTATTCCGGCGCGGCCTACCCGTTGCTTCATGACTTCGCCACCTACTCGCAGGAAAAAGCCCTGTTCGGGGCTGGTTGGCCGGGTGCTTTCAAGGCGCCGCGTCCGACGTCCGCCGCGCAACTGATCGCCCCGCCGGATGGCCTGGCGACCCACACTTCGCTGCGCAAGGAAACCGCCGCCCAGTTCATCGTCGACAGCGTGCGCGCCAATCCCCATGAGGTGACGTTGCTGGCGGTCGGTCCGCTGACCAACATCGCCCTGGCCATTCGCTCCGCCCCCGACATCGTGCCGTTGATCAAACGCATCGTGTACATGGGCGGGGCCATCGAGATTCCGGGCAACACCACACCGGCCGCTGAATTCAATTGGTGGTTCGACCCCGAGGCGGCGAAGATCGTCCTGCGCTCACCCATCGAACACATCATTTTTCCCAACGATGTGTGCGAAAAGGTCACCTTCGATGCCTCGATCTACCAGCGCGTCATCGCCCGGCCTGGACCGATTGCCGATCTGTACAAACACGAATTCGCGCCGTTGTTCAGCAAAGACCCCGGCTATCACAGTTTTACCTGGGACAGCCTGCCGGCCCTATTTCTGGTCGAGCCGGGCATCGTCACCGAATCCCGCGAACTGTGGGTCGATGTCAATGCCCAGTTCGGTGCCGACTACGGTCGTGCCCTGGGTTACAAGAAAAGTCCACCCGTGGGCACGCAAAAAGCCAAGGTGGTGTTTGCCATCGACCAGAAGCAGTTCTGGGATGATTATGTGAATCTTGTGACCTTGTCGACGCCGGTCAAAGGCAGCTGATGCCGCGCCGCTCATGAAGAAGTGACAGCGTGCGGCGAACCCCTCACAGTAAGCGTGGTCGCACAGGTGAACCGCCGAACGTTGCTCAAGGGCCGAGCCGTCAGCGGTTCGGTCCCTTTTCTGTCGAGAACCCTTCATGCGCAGACTCCTCGCTTTATCCCTCTCGTTGCTGTTGCTCTCCCTGAACGCCTGCGCCCTGCTGCCCAATCGCGACCCGCTGAACATCAACGTGGTCGGCTTCGAGCCGTTGCAAAGCCAGGACATGGAAGTACGCTTTGCCGTGAAAATACGCGTACAAAACCCCAACGAAACCGCCATCAATTACAACGGCGTGGCCCTGGACCTGGAAGTCAACGGCCAGCCACTCGCCTCCGGTGTCAGCGATCAATCGGGCTCGATTGCACGCTTTTCCGAAACCGTGCTGACCGTTCCGGTAAGTGTTTCGGCGTTCTCCGTGTTGCGCCAGACACTGGGCCTGAGCAAAACCCAAACCCTCGACAACCTGCCCTACGTCCTGCATGGCAAACTCGCGGGCGGCTTGTTTGGCACGATGCGTTTCGTGGACAGTGGCAAACTCAGCCTGCCAACGTCGACGACCGGCACCTGGTGAGGGCAAGCCCGCTCCTACAAGGAACCCGACACCCATCAACTGTGGGAGCGAGCCTGCTCGCGATGACGGCGGCACATTCAACGCATTAGTTGCCTGGCCCACCGCTATCGCGAGCAGGCTCGCTCCCACAGTAGTTATGTGTTGAAACGGACGCCAGGTTTCGCCCGCTCATCCACCGTTAACTCAAACACGTCCGGGCGCGCATAGTGACCCACCACGTCGAAGTCGTAACGGGCACGGACCAGCTCGTCAGTGTCGATTACTGCGGTGAGCAAACCGGCGCTGTCACGCAGCGGTCCTGCCAGAATGTCGCCCATCGGCCCGACGATCACGCTGCCACCGGCAATCAACGGCCGGTCCGCCGGCCAGTTGGCGACCTCCACGCCCAAGGCTTGCGGTGAATCCTGAACCTGACAGGCGCTGACCACAAAGCAGCGTCCTTCATGGGCGATATGGCGCATGCTCACCTGCCACATTTCCCGCTCGTCCACCGTTGGCGCGCACCAGACCTCCACGCCTTTGGCGTACATCGCGGTGCGCAGCAGCGGCATCATGTTTTCCCAACACACTACCGCGCCGATCCGCCCGACCTGACTGTCGATCACCGGCAACGTCGAGCCATCGCCTTTACCCCAAATCAACCGCTCGGTGCCGGTGGGCATCAGTTTGCGGTGCTTGGCGACCAGCCCGGCCTGCGGATCGAAATACAACGCGGTGCAGTACAAGGTGCTGCCGGCGCGCTCGATGACGCCGATCACCAAGTTGGCGCCGGTGCGCGCTGACAACCCGGCCAACGCTTCGGTTTCCGCGCCGGGCACGTCGATCGCATTGGCAAAGTACCGGGCAAAGGCTTCACGCCCTTCCGGCAGTCGATAACCCAGCTGAGTACCAAAGCCCTCGCCTTTGGGGTAACCGCCGAGCAACGCTTCCGGCATGACCACCAGCGCAGCGCCGGATTCGATAATCGCGTTTTCCCAAGAAAGGATCTGTTCCAGGGTCTCGGCTTTGCCGCCGGGCAAAGAGCCGATTTGCAGTGCAGCAACGATTGACTTGGGCATCGCAGTAACTCCGAAAGCAATGAGGTGTTGCTCATTCTCAGGCGCCACGGGATCATCAATAAAGCCCCATTCACTGCTGAATGATATGAACCAAATGAATATCGCCTCCATCGATCTCAACCTGCTGAAAGTCTTCGAAGCGCTGCATGAAGAGTCCAGCGCCAGCCGGGCCGCGTTGCGTCTGGGCGTGACGCAATCGGCGGTCAGCGCGGCACTGCGAAGGCTGCGCGAGATGTATGGCGATCAGTTGTTCGTGCGCACCGGCCGCGGACTCGCGCCCACGCTCAAGGCCAACCAGTTGAAACCGGTGGTCAGCGATGCCCTGAACAAATGCCGGCAGAGCCTGGCGATGGTCGATCCGGCCGCCCACCATTACGACGGGCGCTCGGTGACCGTGGGGATGTCCGATGATTTCGAAATCGCTTATGGGCGCCGCTTGATCGAAGAAATCGCCCGCGTCGCGCCGAAGCTGCGGCTGATCTTTCGTCAGACTCACAGCCAGATCGTCGCTCAAGCGTTGATGGAACGCAGCATTGATCTGGCGATCACCGCCGGTGGGTTTTCCGAGCGCTTGCTCAGCCGTCAGGTGCTGGGAGAAGGCGGTTATCTGTGCCTGGTGGACCCGCTCAGCCTGGCCGAGGGACAGCAGACCCTCAGCCTTGATGAGTTCGTTGCCCGCGAACACATTCTGGTGTCGTCGGGCGGCTTTATCGGGATCACCGATGAGGGGCTGGCGGCGCTGGGGTTGAGTCGGCGGGTATGTGCTTCGACCACACACTTTGCCGCATTGCCGCACTTGCTCAAGGGCAGTCAGGCCGTGGCGACCATTCCGGCCCATGCGGCGCAAAGCATTGCAGCGCTTAGCGGACTGGCGCTGCTGCCCTGCCCTTTGGCGTTGCCGCGATACCCGATCGAACTGGGCTGGCGCACCAGTACACAGCTCGATCCGGTGGTGCTGAAAGTGCGGGAAGCGATTGTCGCGAGCTTCGCGAGCGCTATTTGGCAGCCATCAGGCGATTGACTTCACTGCGCACCATGTTCGCGAATTCCGGGGGCGACATGCCGTCGAGTTCGGCACGGACCCACTCGGCCCATTTGCCTTTGCGCTTGGCGCGTTCACCGAACAACCGCGCGGCTTCGCCCTTGGATTTGCCCAGGTTGCTTTGCCAGAGATCGAACAGACGGGATTTCTCATCTTCCAGCGCAGCGCGCTCGGCAAGGGGTTTGTCGGCCAGATTGAAGCTCATGGGAGTTACCTGCTGCGTAAAATAGGCGACATCTTACACTGTAGGAAGAAATGTCCGACTCAGGATTTTTCGTCAGGGTTGGCTCAACGCTAAAATCCACTGCAACTTTTTCGCTGACGGCAGACTCCACTGTTCACTGTCCATTTATCTGCAAGGAGTACCTCAATGGCCCGGAAAACCGCCGCACAAGTCGCCGAAGACCAGATCAAGGATCAAGCCTTCAGCGAACTTCAGGCTCTGATCGAAGAGTCGGAAAAGCTGCTCAAAAGCAGTGCCTCGCTCGTCGGAGAGGAAGCGGACACACTTCGTGGGCAGATCGCCCAGAAACTTCAACAGGCGCGGGACTCCGTCACCCGCGTTCGTGACCGGACCAAACCTGCGGTCGAAGCCACTGAAACCTACATCGGTGGTCATCCGTGGCAGACCGTGGCGATCTCTGCCGGTTTTGGCCTGGTAGTCGGGTTGTTGCTGGGTCGGCGTTAAGCGACCCGGTTTTAATCAGTACCCAGCAAAAAGGCGAGCACGCAGCTCGCCTTTTTCATGCCCGGTTTTTATGCAGACTGAGAGTATGCAGAACTCAGAGCCCGGCCAATGCCCGCAAGCTCGCCAACGTCTGAGCATCGAGTTGGATGCCTTCGGTGCTGGACTTGGCCCGCTGTTGGTGACGTCGATCCCCCGGCAAACGCTTGAGCCCCACACCGTGCATCTGCCGGACCAGTTCCTGGCTGCGCTCGGCAAAGTTCTGTCCGGCCGCCTTGCTGGGATCGATCACGATCAACAGTTGGCCCGTCCACGGCGTCTTGGCCCCCGGATGGTTCGACCAATCGAACTCGAAGGAAAAATTGCCGCCGGTCAACGCCGCCGCCAACAGCTCGACCATCATCGACAGCGCCGAACCTTTATGCCCGCCAAACGGCAGCAACGCGCCGCCCTCAAGAATCGCTTTCGGGTCCTGGGTCGGCTGGCCGAGACCGTCCACACCCATGCCTGGCGGCAAACGCTCGCCCTTGCGTGCGGCGATCTGCACATCGCCATGGGCAATGGCGCTGGTTGCCAGGTCGAAGACAATCGGATCGCCGTCAGCCCGAGGGGCGGCGAACGCAATCGGGTTGGTCCCGAACAGCGGACGATCGGCGCCGTGCGGCACCACGCAGGTCATGCTGTTGACCACGCTCAGCGCCACCAGGCCTTCATAGGCGAAGGGCTCGACATCCGGCCACAAGGCGGCGAAATGGTGGGAGTTACGAATCGCCAGCACCGCAATGCCGGCACTGCGGGCCTTTTCCACCAGCAAGGCGCGCGCTGCCGCGAGGGCCGGCTGGGCGAAACCATTACCGGCGTCGACCCGGACAAAGCCCGAAGCCACGTCCTCGACCACCGGCACGGCCTGGCCATTGACCCAGCCGCTCTGGAGCGTCGACACGTAACCGGGAATGCGGAACACGCCATGACTATGGGCGCCATCGCGTTCGGCGCCGGCGCAGTTGAGGGCCAGTGTCCTGGCCACCTCGGCGGAGGTGCCATGGCGCTGAAAAATCTGCTCAAGCAAAAGAACGAGCGCGTCGAAATCGAGCGTTTGAGTGTTCGAACTGACGGCCACTTCGGGCGTTGCGGTCATCTGAAGCTCCAGTTTTATTATTGAGTACGGGCAACAGGGTGAAGCGAGGTTGCAGGGCAACCCAAAACAGTTGTCGATTAAGCGCTGTTCTACCTGCGTCCTGTCAAGTCTCGACAGCCTGTTCGGCTCAAGCAATATGTACCGCACCTGAGCCTTCCACTGACCGTACTGTTTTTCCTCAACCCAACGACCGGCGATTACTCGCCGATCGCAGCACATCGAGGAAAAACCATGATTGCTCCCCCACTGCCGTATTTTTTCGACGAGGCAGAACTTGCATCCAATGCCAAACAGCCCGGTGAACGCGAAAAGGCACTGTCCTTCACGCTTGATGACCTGAAGTGGTTGCAGGTTGTTTATCTGGCGACGCATGAAATCCGTATCGCCAATAACAAGCCCATGCACGTCGATCAGCTGTTATTAAGCGTGCCTGATGCACCCGATTTCCCCCTGGCCGGTGCTTTTGCCATGAGCCGGCCCAACGATGGAGAAGTCACGCTCTACACACCCTGGAAAGGCCTGATCAAATTCGCGGACATGGACGACCTCAAAAGTAAGCTCAAGGAGTGGTTGGCACAGCCCACTGGGAAGCGTGAGTTATTGCGCATTCTCTCCATCGAACAACGCAGCACTTTACCCACCGCCACTGCGCCAGACATTGCCACGCAAATAATCGCAGGTGCGGTGTTCCAGGAGCAGGAGCTCACCCTCGATCGCAATCAGGCTCAGAACATCAAGACGATGATGGGCGAGCTGGTCAAGCTGCCAACGCTGCAATCGATGCTGGACGAGACCCTCAAAAACGCGTTGTACAAACCGTTTCCCAAACTGGACCAGCGCCTTACTCGACTGAAGAGCTTTGTCAGGACGATTTCAACCTTCGACGACAGCGATTACCAGCACACGCTTTCCTCGCATTCACTGAGCGATGCCCTGCTGCATTTCTACCTGACCAACCAGTGGCCGACTGGCGATTCCAGAGTCTTTTCCAATCCCCAACACAGTGTGAGCAACGACGCCGATAACCAGGCCTGGGAAAGCGCCGTCAAAGAGATCGCGCAAAGTTTTACCCCTCACTTGCAAGGCCTGCTCAAGTCGTTCTGGAACACAACGATGAGCAACGGACAGTCACGCTCGGCGTTTTTTGCCGAGGTGTTGCGCGATACCTTTCACGTGAAGCTTTTGCTTGCGCGTCAGCAAGGTGTTCTAACGACGCAGGAATACCTGCGACTGATGAAGGTCAGCCTCGAACCTGAAACCGTCGATCCTCTTCGCATCGAAAAAGTGCGTGTCACCGCGCCCTTCAAGCATTACGCGCAGCTGGCCTCGACCTTGATGATCGGCAGCCGCGAAACCCTGGGCTTTCTGTACACCCAGTCCAGAGGCATCGAGGCGACGAGCGACTTGCCCGCTGTCAGGAAAATCGTCCTGGAGATGATGAAAAGCGAAGGCCACGAAGACACGCTGCTCAACTTCATGTCTTTTGACGAACGCGGCACGTTTCTTTCATTGGAGCCGGATGAGCGCGTCATTGTCGGTGAACCGATCATCAGCCCGGTGTTTGAACAATTGATGGACGACATCCTTGGCAAACAACGGGAGAACCTGTCCCACGCGCTGCGCCGTTACCGTGAAAGCGAAGGTACACAGGATCCCCATGCCTTGATCGACAACGCACTGGATGTCCGGGGACTGATCGACGATCGACTGCTGGCGGCCGATGCCGCGGGACGCTGGAGCACACACACAGACCAGCGCTGGAGCGCGCAACCGGCCACCGTTCGTGCCGAGTCGGCCAAAGAGCAACTGGCCCGACTCTCCTCCGTTAAGGTGGCGCTCGACCAACTCCTCGAAAACCACCCGGTCATTCCCCCAACCACCCGCACGATTGCCGAAGCGGAGCGTATCGTCAATTCGTCACTCGGGAGCCTGCAATCGAGTTTCACTCATACCCTGTCAACGGCATTGCGCAGTGAATTGAAGCTGCACACCGTCATGCGCACCCTGGGTGCGACGGAACAGGCGATCATCAAAACCGTACTCGATACTCCGGTACGCTTGCAGCGAGCGGCATTGAACGGCTTTTTGCCGGACGTGTTTTCCTTGGCGCTGAAGGCGGGCGACTCTGCTGAGCCGTTGAAACTGGCCAGTTGTTTTGTGCTGACCGAACGAGGTGGCCTGGACCCGTTGCATTCGGGCAAGGCGATTCTATGGACACCTGCGTCGGGATTTGAAGCCTACAACGCGTTGGCACCTCTGCTGACCGAGCTGGGGCGACGCCTCAAAGACGACGATGATCGCACCACACTTCTGGAGAACCTTGGACGCAGCGAGCGATTGCCTGGCAAGCACTACACCCTCGCCCCACTACAGCGAATAGATCAGCATTTTCTCGATCAGGTGCAAAAGCCCTATGTCCAGCTGGACCAGGCGTGCGTCACCCGTGCGCTGGCCACGAAGCTCCCTGCGACGACCCTGGCCAGTCTTCTGAAGCGGGTGGCGTTACGCCAACCGATGACCGGGTTAGACCGCGCGACGGACATTGCCCAATCCCTGACCACTCAGCAAAAACTGCCGGCATGGCTGGCCAAGGCGTCCATCAAAGATCAGATATTGCATGGGGAGTTGCTTCAGCAATACCTCAACAACGTCACCGACGACCAGGACTACCTCACCGGCATACGCTCCCTGGCGCGCACGGCTCACCATGCACTTGAAAAACAACTCAAGGCCGATAAGTTCGACATCGATCCGGACAAGGTCCAGATCCTGATCAGCGCACGGCCGAGGTCTGCGGCCAGCACCCAAACCTTGACCGACTTTGCATTGACCCACTTCAAGAATCTGGACATAACCCATTTCAGGCGGGTGTCGCTGGATAGCACCGTGATTCCCGAGGAGATGGACCAAAGCTACATCAGGGACCTGATACGAAACTTGAAGCTGGGCGAACATCAGCAGAAAACATTGAACGAAGCCTTTGCAGACACCCAGGCAAACGCAGCCGACCGCAGGAAGCGGTTTTACACGCAATTACCCTGGCAGCTGATGCATTACGCCCACACGGAAAAACTGCAGGAGCGCCTGAGCGAAACGGGGTTTGATCTGATACGCCAAGTCATGGACATGCCTGACGCTATCGCACGCGCGGCAGTCGATGGTGCCCACGCGATCATCCGCCCACTTGAGCTCCTGGGCATCAAGAGTGAACAGGCGATCAAAGTGCCAGGCGTCTATCTGATTGGCTCATCGGCCGATAGCACCGCACCACAGGTCCTTGTCGCGCCTCACAGCCCTCGGCACGGGGTGAAAGAATACAAGAATGAAACACAACTGCTGACTGAACTGAAGACCCGCGGCAGTCTGCTCGACTGGGTACTGATGAACCTCCCGCAGCCTGATCGGATACTGCTTGAGTACAGGATGAGGACCTCCAGTAACCGCCTCCCCGAAGTGACGCTGGCGTCCAATCCGATCAAGGGGAATCTGTTCAAACACTTGTTCAACGACAACGTCGAGTTATTAGTCCGATTGCTAGGTTGTCAGACCGATGACAACAAGCAGGGTGAATGGGCAACCATCAAGCATGTGCTGGGTGAAGATTTGCATGAGGCATTTACGTTCTTGACGGGCAAGCTTGCCTACCCGATCACGGTGTGGCGCAGTTACCAAGACATCAAGCAGTCCGCCGAGGACCTTCAAACGCACAAATGGGGGGCGGCGATAAAGGAGTTCATCAGCGGCATTGCACAATTGGCCACGTTGCGACAATCGCTGGAAGCGCAAGCGAAGCCATCTTCTACGCCAAGTGCACCTGCGCCAGAAACGCCCGACACCCGGTTCAAATGGCAGAACGTTGCCATTACAGCCCCCGAACGTACGCAGTTGAAGCGTCATGAAAGCATCGACGTCGATCTGAATTCGCTCGCATTAAACTCAAGTCTTGGGCTCTATACCCATCCGACGACAAAAAAAACCTACGCACCGGTTGAAGGAAAGGTATATCCGGTCGCAAAGCTCGGCACACGCTGGCGCATCGCCGACACACACATTCGCGGTCCTCGGCTGAGTCAGAACGTCTCGAAACAATGGGTTCTGGATAGGGAAACGCCAGCGCCCCGTTTCAGCATCGGCAAACGGTTGCGCACCGCACTTTCGGTTTGGGAGGGCATGAACGTCGATGCCAATGGAATGCCCGAAATCCGTCGACTGTTTCCGCAAAAGGCCCGTCAGATTGACGAAGCGTTGGACCTGGCAACCACCTACGCCTGGAACTGCTTTCAAAACCTGCAATTGCTGAAGTCTTCCGACCACACGGTTACCCCCGTGCATCAACTCATCATGGATTTTATTGACGTACCGCAAGTGCAGTCCGCGCATGTGGAGCAGCTTGAAAAAGTCTTGGGCGACATGTTTGCGGCCTTGTTGGACCCCTCACTCAGAAAGCCGAAGACCAATCGTTTTGCAATCGGCAGGCTGCTCAGTGGCGCGGCAAATACATTCGGTTTCACCATTCCAACGGATGCAAAGCGGAAAATTTATCTGGCAGAAAAATTCTTCGACACTGGTTTCGACAATTACCGCCCACATCTTACCGACCCTGCCTTCCCTATCAACCCGCATGCCCGAGCAGTAACCCTTATTCATGAGCTTTCCCATATCGTCTGCAAAACCGAAGACATTGCTTACCTCGATTCCAGCAGACCATTTTCCCATCTGATTGAAACGACCAGCGCAACCGCCAGTAACCTCAAGGATGCATTGACCACGCTTCAGGACACCGCACTCTCGATCAAGACCCCCCTTACTCAATTGTTCATGACCGAGGATCCTGATACCGGTGTGTGGGAGGATCCAGGCAGCACTTCATATGAAAATACTGATCGGGTAAAAAAACATTTATTGACCTTGACCGGCGGAGAAAACCTGAGCGGTGCCCGCAACATTTTCAAGAGAGATCCACTGATCAGACTCAAGGTGCAACTCGGCAACGCCGACAGCGTTGCATGGCTCATTAGCCATATGGGGCGCCAACTGCACACCAGCACCCCGTGAGTTTTAAAAATAAGTGCCCGTTTGATGGGTTATTGCCATGACGGTTGTTCTCGCAGACTTCCTCACAAGGTTAGAATGCAGGAAATCAGGAAGAGTCAATGACCGACAACCCTCTCTCGCAAGCCGAATATGACGCTGTCACCGATGCCGCTGCGCATTGGTGCATGCGTCTGCACGCCAACGATTGCACTGCTGAAGAGCGGCTGGCGTTCGAGCAATGGCATGACGCTCATCCGCTTCACGCGTTCGAGTACGAGGCCATGCTGGAGATCTGGGATGTCGCGGGTGACCTGCCGCGTCCAGAAACCGTGGTCCCGATGGTCCGCGCCAAACCTGCTACGCCTTGGCGCACCTTCGGTATCGCCGCCGCGGTTTGCGCCATGGCGTTGCCATTGGCGGCCTATAGCGGCTGGAACCTGGGCTGGCTGCCCAATTCCTACCAACATTTCGAGGCGAACGACAATGTCCGCCAGGTCACCCTGAGTGATGGCAGTCAGGTGGAGCTGAACCTGGGCAGTGAGCTGACGTTCAGCAACTACAAGGATCAACGTCGGATCACGCTGAAAAAAGGCGAAGCCTTCTTCAGCGTCAGCCATGACACTCGACACCCCTTCATTGTCAAAGCGGCCGAAGGCAGGATTCGGGTCACCGGAACCAAATTCAACGTCTGGATGTATGAAGATCAGGTACGCGTGAACCTGATTGAAGGTTCGGTGCTGGTCAGCAGCAATGATGCCCTGACGGGAGACGGCTTGCGCCTTGAGCCAGCGATGCAGGCGAGCTTCAGACGCGGCGACTTCACTCCCAGGATCAGTCAGACCTACGACAATGACAACTCACTGGCGTGGCGCAGCGGAAAACTGGTGCTCGATGATCTGGCGCTGACCGACGCACTGCCATTGATCAATCGCTACTTGAGCAAACCGGTGATGGTGGCCGACAACAGCACCGGCTCGATTCGTATCGGCGGCATCTACAACATCAAAGAGCTCAACAACCTGGTGGCGTCCCTGCCCAAGGTATTGCCGGTCTACCTGACTCGCAACAAAGATGGCAATCCGGTCCTCAATTCCATTCCGCTACAAGCCCCAAAAAGCTGAAGGCCGTGCCCCTTGTGGGTGCGGCCTTCACTTCCTGGTTCAAGCATCTTCAGCGTTACTGTGCGGCCACCTTCCCGGTTTTTGCATCCTGCTCATGGATTGTCTGAACCTGGTACTGCGGATCGGACCTGATCTGCTGTTCGGTGAACGGCAACACACTCAACTGCTTCCTGGAGAATGCCACGGTCTGATCTCTGGAGTACTGGGAGGCCGGGTCACTGGATAGCGAGAAAGCCAGCAGCCCCTGGGCCTGCGGTCCCTTGTCATCGAAGGTCACCACCTGCAAATAACTGGTACCGCTGACGACCTCGAGTTTACCGTCGGTTCTCGGCACGCTCTGAATGGCGTTATAAACTCCAAGAGTGCCAGGTCCACCGTGAATCGGCGTCTGCTGGCCGCCACTGCTGACCACCTGGATATCACCCCAGCGGCTATCGGCCTTGAGCCCCATCTTGTTGATCTGCGCCACCGACGCCAGCATCGCCTCGCGAACCGCCTTTGCGACTTCCGGACGGTCGACTGCCAGGCCACGAGGGGTGTGTTGCGGGTCTTTCGGATCGAACGCCACACGCCACAGATCAGGCGTTTGCTGTAGCGACTCCATGACATTCTGGAAATGCACAAACCCGAGACCACTGTCCAGATTCGCACTGCGATCCCAGGTCTTGAGACTGGCACATAGCGGTGTGAGCGCGGGCGCATCGGTACCCAGTGCCGCCGCACAGAACTGCAGCAGGTCCGGCATCACTTGAGCTGCCTGATACACCTGGTCGTCCATCACCATGTGTTGCAGATCCGCCGCTGCTATTGGGCCGGCCCTGTTCAACGTATTCAGGCGATCCAGTGCAAAGCGTGAGCGCAGCCCCAATGGCTGGCCGTCCTGGCTGATCAGTGGCGAAAAACCGGTGAGTGGTTGCGCCGGGTTAGCCATCCAGGCCGAATCGTTGGAGTGCTGCACAAAATCCTTGCGCAACAGCTGCGGCAACTTGTCTGCCGCATAAATACCTTTTTGCGCAGCCTGCGGGTCGATGTCCCAGGCACACGCACTATTGGAACCGTCGAGGACGATCATCTGCAACCCGGCCCGCGGATCACTGCACCTGGCCAGTTTGTCGGCACTGACGTTCGGCACGACCGAGAGGTTCATGTACAGCGTCTGCCCCTGATCATCCGTCGCCAGGGTGTTGACCCACGGGATCCCCTGGATCTTGTGCACCGAGGCCTGCAACTCTTTGAGGCTGACCGCACGGTTCATTGCATACCACTGGTGCAAGACCCGGTCGTTGTCCAGATTGGCGTCGCGCAGGCTGTAGGCGAACTGGTTGTCCCAGTCGAGTTTTCCGGGCCATTGCACGATCGGGCCGAACTGCGAACTGTAGACCACATGAGAAACCGGTCTGGTCTGGCCATCCGGTTGTCTCACGTCCACGGTCAGGGTCTGTTTCTTCATCGGCAATGACTTGCCGTCGAGCAGATAACGGGTTGAATCCTTGGGATCGAGCTGCAGGCGATACAAGGTGAAATGCTTGGACGAGTCCACGGTGTGGGTCCACGCCAGGTGCTGGTTGAAACCGATGTTGATCATCGGCAGCCCCGGCAGCGCCGCGCCCATGACGTCCAGTTTGCCGGGAATGGTCAGGTGCATTTGATAGAAACGCATCCCGCCGACCCAAGGGAAATGCGGATTGGCCAGCAACATTCCCCGACCGTTGAAAGAACGTTCACTGCCGACTGCCACGGCATTGCTGCCGCGATCCAGGGCAAAACGCTGCATGCGCGAGGCAGCCACCTGGAACGACACAGGGTCGCCTGCCACATGAGTAACGGCCCTGGGTGGCGTCGCGCCCGCCAAGGCTTCGGCAAACTGCCCTACTCCGCCTTCGACCAACAGACGTCGCGTTAACTTGACCAGATCCTGGGCGGTAATCTCGCGCACCCAGTCGCCCTGACACTGCTGCGGCAAACCCTGCGCCCGACGCTCGGTCAGCGAACGGTTGTAGCCCGCCACATAACCTTCGATGAGATCGCGCACCGGCGGGGTTTGCGCCTGCCAGAAACCCTCGACGGCCTGTGGCGTGTTCAGCCAATTGAAAAACAGATCGCTGACCAGGTTTTCGCGCTCTTCGACGGTGAACTGATCCGGGCCGAAATAGCGTGAACGTTCGCCGTTCACGGTGGTGATCTCATTGGCCAGCAGACACAGGTTGTCCTGAGCGTAGGCGTAACCAATGCCATAACCGAGCCCGCGCTCGTTGTCGGCACGGATATGCGGCACACCGAAACTGGTCCGGCGAATGTCGGCACTCGCCTGCTCCGGCTGACTGCGTGCGTTTGCCGCAAGACTCAAGCCCACCAACACACCTGCAAGGCTGAACCGGGTTAACTGCCTGGAAATAATCACGCTCGCTCCTGATCGAAAAGACAAACACCCTGCGTCATACACGCACTGCGCCTTCCCCTGGAAACGAAACAAATGACAAAAATTTAGGCCGTGAAAAGCGCTTTTCACAGGCATCTCACAGGCCGCTGACGTGATGGCGACAAAATTTCTACATTCGGGGCTTCATTATTTGCCCTGCTCGTACGTCTTATTCAATGAGAGCACCCATCACATTTCCTGGCCGGCTCGGAAAAGGAGTTTTTGCATGTACAACTCGCAACTGCCAACGGACGGTAGCAATGCGCCAAAGGGCTCTGCCATGGGCTCCAGTGTTTTTAGTCAACGCAGTGAGCGCAATGGCAACGAGCGGATCAGGTTGCTGCTCAAGAGCTTTGGTCTGCGAACCAGTCTGATCCGCCTCAAAGTCATCGACGCCTTGCTGACCGCCGCCGAAAGCGACCGTAGCCTTGGCGTGCGCGGCCTGCACAGCCACTTGCTGGACCTGGATATCCCCCTGTCCTTCCTCAGTGTGCGGGAAGTGTTGAAACGCTTGTGCAGCGAGGGCGTTATCACGCTCAATCCGGACAAAAGCTACAGCCTGCATCCGCACGCTGCAGCCATGCTCCAACGCGAGTGATCCGCTCAAGGTGCGTCGCTCAGGGTTTGACCTTGCGACGCATCACGCCATTGATCACCACCACGATTACCGCCACGCCGATGGCGATGTACTGAAACAGCTTCTCGCTGATGACGCCTGTGTTTTGCAGATACGAAAGGCCGAACATGATCCCCAACACCACGAGGGAGATCAGAATCGAGTATTTCAAACGTTGCGACTGAGTCATTGCGAGTTCCTGAACCTGAAAATGTATCCGATTTGTATCAGAACGCATGCCAAGCCCCTACCTTTCTCCGGGGATGGGACGCTACAAACGGGGTCTCATGTTACAGCCGATGAAGAGATTTGGCTTCATAGCGGCGATAACCATGAGGATTTTGAAATGTTCCGTCGAATCACACTGCTGATTCCCCTGCTCGCTCTCCTGACCCTGAGCGGCTGCATCGTTTTCCCCCACGGCGGCTGGCACGGCGGCCACCATTACGACCGTGGCGGGCCGGGTTATTACCAGCATCGATAACGGTTGGTTGTGGCATAAAGCGTGAATAAATGAACATTCATTCGTAAGGCAAATACCCCACCCAATAACGACTGAACAAATGCCCGCCCTGTCGCGGGCATTTTTCGTACATGGGTATTCACTTCTTGTTTCCATCCCTGTGCACATCGAAACATAGCGATAACCATTGAAGCTTTCGGTCTTAATCGTCCATTTGAGCTATTCATATTCGATGATTACTCTCGGTGCATCGCAATAAACCCGTTATTAAACTTCGAGCAAGAACAGGGATGCCATGCACAAGCCTTTAATCAATATCAGCCCCCACCATTTGTTTGGCTTTTGCCTTGCAATCACTTTTTTCGAACTGCTGACCTATATGGCCAGCGACATGATTATGCCAGCCATGTTGACCGTCACTGAACAACTGGATGCCAGCCCCGATCATGTCCCCTACGCCTTCAATCTTTATCTGGCCGGCGGCATGCTTCTGCAATGGCTGATTGGCCCGCTGTCTGATCACTTCGGCCGCCGCCGGATGTTGCTCATCGGTTGTGCGGTATTCGCCCTGGCCTGTGCCGCCGCGTTCAACGTGCAAAGCATTTATGCGTTCAACGGCTTGCGACTGATTCAGGGTATGGGGTTGGGGTTTGTCATCGCGGTCAGCTACCCGGCCCTGCAAGAAGTTTTCTGCGAAGCCGACGCGGTCAAAATCATGGCGTTGCTGGGGAACGTTGCGCTGCTCTCCCCGCTTCTGGGGCCGTTGCTCGGCAGTCTGCTGCTGGAGTGGTTGTCCTGGCGGGAATTGTTTTTACTGCTGGGTCTCGGCGGCGTGATGGTCTGGTTCGGGCTTTACCTGTTCATGCCGGAAACCGTGGGCACCCTGCGCCACGACGGTCAGCGGCTGGAGCCCGTGCGTTTTGAATGGCGCGGCACCCTGCGCCGCTATGCCGCGTTGCTGACTAACCCGCGATTCCTTTGCGCCACTGTCGCGCTGGGCGTGATGAGCCTGCCGTTGATTGCCTGGATCGGGTTGGCGCCGCTCTTGCTGATCCACAACCAAGGGCTTTCAACGCTGCAGTACGGCCTGTGGCAAATCCCGGTATTTGCGGCGGTCATTCTCGGCAATCTGATACTCAACCGACTGATTGCCAACACTGAATTGCCACAATTGATTCGATACGCGCTTTGGCCGTTTTGCGGCGGGCTCATCGCGCTAGTCGCCGTCAGCTTCTACGGTGCTTCGACAGTCGTGCTGATCAGTTGCCTGGCGCTATACGCCGTTGGCCTTGGCATGAGCAATGCCGCGCTGTACCGGCTTGCGCTGTTCGCCAGCGACGACAGCAAAGGTCTGGTCTCGGCCATGATCGGCATGATCTCGATCGCCGTCATGGGCGGTGGCGGCTCGATTATCGCTGCAGCCGGCGCCGGTAATAGCCACGAATCCTTTGCCCTGATGGCTGGTATTGCAGGGCTTCTTTGCCTGCTTCCTCTGCGGCTGTTTCTGCGGCGTTCTCACATCGCGCTTGCCGTCTGACACCACAACATAGGTCTTTTGATGATCCATTTACCCCACACCGATGCGCTCTGCGCGTTAACGCAACCCTATTGCCTGGATTCCGTACCCGAGGGTCTATTCGACCAGGCGATGGGGGAAATCAGCCTGTTTCATTGTCACCACACGCCTGGCTACGAACGCTGGCTAAACGCCAACGGGCTCGATGCAAAGGACCTGGAGACACTGGATGACTGGTCCCGGTTGCCACCGATTTTCGCCAACTATTTCAAACGTCACTTGTTGTTCGGCCCCACCGGCGAAGGCGCGCTGGAGCTGACATCGTCTGGCACCAGCGGCCAGAAGAGTCGCATGCGCTATGACCCTCGCAGCATGGCGGCGGCCCAAGGCATGGTGAGCCACATTTTCCGGCATTACGGCTGGGATACTCCGGACAGCCCCTGCAATTATTTGCTCCTGAGCTACGAGCCCGAGGCGGCCATCACCTTGGGCACCGCTTACACCGACCAGTTTCTTTGCGGCTATGCACCCGTCAATCGAGTCGTCTACGGATTGCGCCTGACGGGTAACGGACACGAGTTCGACCTGTTTGGTGTTGTTCGCGCCCTGCAAGAGTTTGCCGACGAGGGCTTACCTGTGCGGATTCTCGGATTTCCTGCGTTCCTTTCCCATGCGCTACAGCACATGGAAAACACCAGCGCACCGAATCTCAAGCTGCCCGCCCAGTCATTGGTGTTTCTGGGTGGCGGCTGGAAAACCCAGGCAGCACAAGAGATTCCCCTGCTTGAGTTGTATGCCCGAATCAATCGGCAATTGGGTATCGACCTGTCCCGCTGTCGGGATGGTTACGGTGCCGTCGAGCATGCCGTGCCCTATATCCAATGTGCCCGCCATCATTTTCATGCCCCCATTTACTCGAAGGTTTTCGTGCGCAACCCATCCGATTTCACTGTCCAGCCATACGGCCAGCGCGGCTTGCTGGAATTCGTCTCCCCGTACATTTCGTCAAGCCCTGCTCACGCTGTGGTCATGGGCGATCTGGCGACATTACACCCCGGCGCACATTGCGGATGCGGCCTGACGACCGATTGGTTCGAGCTGCACGGACGCGCTGGCACCTCCGCCAATCGAAGCTGCGCCATGGCAGCCTCAGAACTGCTCGGAGGGGCTTGATATGTACCTCATCAATGGCCAACTGCGTGACGACGTCACCCCGGAAAGCGTCCTCGACAACCTTCGAAAACAATTGCCCGGGTTGCTTTCTGCACCGATCGACAGCGAGACCGTCATCGAAGCCGCGGCTCGTTTCGCCACGCAACTACAGACTCGCAGCCTGAACCTGCCCCTCGACGACGATCAATGTCAGGGGCTGATCGATTTCTGCCAGCACAGCAATCTGAGCACGAAGCTTGAGCGAGAACTGGGTGCGCAACCCCGTTCGCTGAGGCGTATCGACTACCAACAACCGCACTTTGAAAGCTGGCACCCCTTGGGGCTGGTGGTGCATGTGACGCCGGGCAATGCGCCGATGCTCGCGTTCTGTGCGGTTCTCGAAAGCCTGCTGGCCGGTAACGTTAACTGGTTACGCCCCAGCGCCAGCGATGCGGGTTTGACTGCGCAATTGCTGGCTGCCTTTGTGAAGTACGACACCAGTGGCAGGCTTGCCGAATTCGTCGCGGTACTGCCTGTCGGCACTTCCCGGATAGCCGAACTCTGCGCTCAGGCCGATGGCGTGTCAGCCTGGGGCGGTGAAAAGGCGCTCAAGGCGATTCGTCAGCAGATCCCCGCCGGATGTCGCTGGATCGATTGGGGGCACAGGATCAGTTTCGCTTATCTGTCGCCTGACGCGGCCAGCCCTTCGACGCTGGATGCGTTGGTGGATGAGGTGTGCAGTCTGGATCAACAAGCGTGTTCCAGCCCGCAATGGGTGCTGGTGGACAGCAACGACCCGGCCATCCTGCTGGATCTGGGCGAGCGTTTGAGCGAAGCCTTCAAACGTCGCGCGTCGCACTGGCCGGCGCTAGTGCCCACCGACCAAGAGGCTTGCGAGATCACCACCCGCACCGCCATGGCGCAACTGGATTACTGTTTTGCGAACCAGACCGGCCAGGTCTGGGCCGGCCACGGATGGCGGATCATCTGGGAACACCATCAGACGCTCGCACCGTCGCCGCTGTTTCGTACGGTGCTGCTCAAGCCCGTGCCGCAACACTTGATCGCCTAGACGCTGTTGCCCTGGCGCACGGTCCTGCAAAGCTGCGCGCTGATTTGCTCTGCGGCAGAAACGCCAGGCCTTGCTCGTGCGCTGGTCAACGCTGGGGTCACCCGTATTGCAGCGTGTGGCGGGATTCATGACGGCTACGCCGGTGAGCCGCATGATGGCGTCTACGCGCTGACGCGTCTGAGTCGCCGCCTTTCGGTGAGTCTGGCACCTGATGTGCTGACGGGCCGTGCAACGCTCGACCCGGTCCCGCCCACCCCCGACACCGCCCATGAGCCGATCATGGACAAAAACGCCTTCACGACCCAGCCGATGGGCACCGCGGCGCAATTGTATTTTCGCTCTGGAGGAAGCAGCGGCGCTCCGGCCCTCGCCGGTTTCAGCTATCGCGACTTTCAACGGCAGATGCGCGCAGCGGCCGACGGCCTGTTCGCCGCCGGGCTTGATCCTTCAGAGGACCGGGTCATGAACCTGTTTTACGGCGGCAGCCTGTACGGAGGGTTTCTCAGTTTTACCAAAATACTGGAACAGATGGGCGTCACGCACTTCCCCATGGGTGCGCCTCAGGACGATGATTTCAGCGAAATCGCCCAATTGATCGTCGACCAGCGTGTGACCGTGCTAATCGGCATGCCGAGCACCTTGCATCGACTGTTTTTCAACGAGCAGACCCGGCTCCGCGCGTACGCAGGTATCGGCAAAGTGTTCCTCGGTGGCGAGCATCCGGGGCAAACCAGCGTGAGCCTCATGGAAAGCTGCGGGGTCTCGATGATCCGCTCGGCGATCTATGGCTCCGTCGACGCCGGTCCCTTGGGGCATGCGTGCGCAGCCACCGCGAACGGGGTGTTTCACTTGATGTGCGATACCCAGCATCTGGAAATTGTGCAGATCGAACAGGATGCACCGGTTCTGGCCAATGAGATCGGTCGCCTGTTGTTTACTTCACGAGCACGGCAAGGCCAAACCGTGCGCCGATATGACGTGGGCGACACCGGTCGCTGGATACCCGGAGTCTGTCCGTGCGGGCTGGACTCACCCCGATTCGAACTGCTCCAGCGCCACGGCAAACTGGTGCGAATGGGCACGGAGTTCATTTCGCCGTCGGCTCTGCAGGATAGCGTCGGCGCGCCCATTCAGATTGTTCTGGACCACACCTCTGATGGCGTCGAGCGACTCAACGTACTAACGGATGCAGACATCAACCAGGTTCGCAACGCATTGCTGAGCCATGAAGCGCTGGCTAATGCCGTAAACGCCAAACTGTTAACTGTCGAAGTTCAAGTGTGCATGGAGCAAGCGTTCACTCGAAACAAACACAGCGGCAAAACACCCTTGGTTATTGATAAAAGAAAATAAAAATACCGTCAGCTACTCACAACTTGTTTTTTAACCGTCTAGACATCTGATATAAAAAAGAGAATCCAGTGAAATCAACTTATTCGCTCGAACAACTGCTGCCTTATATACGGCAACATTCAAACTACTACCGCCAGCAACTGGAACACTTACCGCCGCAGGGCATTACGTTACAAGATCTACCGCTGACCAACGTGGCGGACTATTGGGCTGACAGCCATGACTTGAGTCATTGGCCGGTCCTGACCGGAAAGGTCGACGATGCGCTGGTGTTTAAAACCGGTGGATCGACCAGCCAGGGCAAACTGACGGTGTACACCTATAACGAATGGCAAATACTGGTCAGTACGTTCGGAGAAAGTTTCTCCTCTCAGCTGAAAGACGGCGACCGTGTCGCCAATCTGTTTTTTTCCGGTGATCTTTACGCCAGTTTTCTGTTCATCCACGACTCACTGGCGCACGTCAGGCGATCGATCTGCGAGTTTCCATTTACCGGGCACGTCGAGCTGGACGTACTGGCCGATGCGATTGATCAGCATCGGATCAACGTGCTCGTCGGCGTACCGGCACAGCTGCTGCGATTCGCGGCCTACCTGAACCAGCATCGGCGGGTACTGTGCGGGGTTGATACGTTGCTATATGGCGGCGAAAGCCTGTTTGCCCCGCAGTTGGCAATCCTCACCGACGTGTTTCCCAACGTGCGCATTGCTTCCATTGGCTACGCCAGCGTAGACGCCGGCCTTATCGGGGCCAGCGACCGCGACTGCGCCTTGGGCGAGCATCGGGTGTTTGAACCACAAACCTTGCTGGAGATCGTCGATGAACTCACCGGAGAAGTCATAGAAGAATGCGATCGCACCGGATTATTGGTGGTGACCAATCTGACTCGCCGGCTCATGCCACTGCTGCGTTATCCGGTGGGCGACCGCGCGTGCTGGCGCGAACCCGGCGCAACCCCGAAGCGCAAATTCGCCCTCAAGGGACGTAGCGCACACAGCCAGCGAGTGCGAGTCGGGGTGCTGTCGCTGCTGATCGATGTCATCCAGCAGATCGTCCAGCGCATTGCCCATAACGACCAATGGCAATTGCTGATCGAACATGACGGATACAAAGATATTTTGAGTGTGAAGTGGGTTCCCTCAGCGCTATCAATGGCCACCGTAGCGGTGTGCCGAGCGTTGTACGAGGCGCTGGTTGAACACTATCCCGCCATCGAGGAACTGAGCCGCGAGGGTCTGTTGGAGTTGCGAGTGCTGTCCTGCGATGTCACAGCCCTGAAGCTTCACCCACGCTCCGGCAAACAACTGCGGGTCCTGGACTTGCGCGTGTATGACGCACCGTCGCCGGAGCCCGCATGATGCCGCATTTGATTTTTCGACCCTATCGGCCATCCGACGCACGTGCCGTGAGCCAGTTGTTTCGCGAGGTCTATGGCGATCATTACGTTCAGCCGGATGTTTACTTGCCGAATATGATCAATCAGCACAATGCCGAGGGGCGCTGGAAGTCGATGCTGGCGGTGGACGACGTACGCGTTCTAGGGCATGCCGCGTTGTGCCATGACACACCTGCGGACACCACCGAACTGGCCCTCAGCGTGGTGCATCCCGCGGCGCAGGGCCAGAGTATCGCGACCCGTCTGGGCCGGGAGTTGCTGTCGCTGTCAGGTTCCATGGGGTTCAAGAGCGTCTCGATCAAACAAGTGACCCACCATCCCTACACGCAACGCATGGCAGCAAACATCGGCTTCCACAGCACGGGTCTGCTTCCTGACTACGTCCCTTCGCCCTTCGCTGAGCCGCTGCCGGAAACCATCGTGATGGGTTGTTACGTCGTCGAAGGACATACGCGTCCACTCCCCGACATCCCATGGCCTGACAGCTGCCGGGGGTTTATGCAGCACGTGTGTTCCGTGTTCGGGACTTATCCGGACACGACGCCGTTGTCTTCCCGGCCCTTGCAACTCACGCAACACCATCAAAGATTCGACATGGTCATTCAGCGTTTGACCAAACGTCTGCTGGACCAGATCCGGCAATTGCCCAGGCACTGGCTCATTTCGGCCAAACTTCAGTTGTCACGGCACTTTTCCGGGGACTTGCGCAATTTGGCAGCCCTTGGCTTCGCCTTTACCGGGCTGATGCCTACATCAAACACCAATGGGTGGTTCGCACTGTTTCATCGAGGGGCGCAGTCTCGACACCTCAACCTGCACTGCCCGCACATGCAACGCTTGCATGACGATTTACAGCAAAACGCCAACACGCAGAGTAGCGCCGAAGCACTGAACAGAACCCGCTCAGCCGCGTGAGTCTTTTCGATAAAAGTCATTGCCCGGCTGCGCGCAAAGCTCCACCAACCAATCAACAAACACCCTCACCCGCCGGGACAACTGGCGGTGTGGCGGGTAGAGCGCCGTCAGCGGCATCCCCGGTGTCGGCACTGTCCTGAGGACTTCACACAAACGGCCTTCGCTCAGCTGGCGGGCGACGTGGTAATACGGGGTCTGGACCAGACCATATCCCGCCTCACAAGCGGCCAAATAACCATCGGCGCTGTTGACCGAGACTTGCTTGGGTAGATTTATGGCCTGAACCTGATCATTGACCATGAATTCCAGCCCATAACGCTTGCCATTGCTGCTGGAGAAGTACTCCACCATCTGATGGCCTTCAAGGTCAGCCATACACAGGGGCGTTCCGAATCGCTTCAAGTAGTCGGGGCTGGCACACGTGACCTGGTCCAGCATGGCCAACGGCCGCGCCACCAGTGAATCGTCCAGTGAGTCGCCGCCCCGCAGCACGCAATCGACGCCTTCGCGAATCAGGTCGACAGGCCGGTCATTCAAGCCGATTTCCAACTCGATCAAAGGATATCGAGCAGTAAATTGCGGCAATGCCGGGATCACCATCAAGCGTCCCACGCCCGCCGGCATGTCCACGCGCAACAGCCCCTTGGGGTTATTGCGTGCAGCGCTGAACACCGCTTCGGTTTCCTCCAGGTCCGCCAGCAACCGTACACAACGAGGGTAATAGGCCGCACCGTCGAGCGTCAGGCTGATCTGCCGCGTCGTGCGTTGCAGCAGCTGCACACCGAGATGCGCCTCCAGCTGTTTGATCAGAATGGTCACTGAGGCCCGAGGCAATTGCAGGCTGTCCGCCGCCTTGGCAAAGCCGCCCAGTTCGACGATTCGAGTGAACACGCGCATGGCGTTAAAACGGTCCATTGTTTTTGCTTACCGGCTGATTATTTAGAAATTACGAACAGTGATAGCAGTTTTAGCCGGTTTATCTTGTTTCTGTCGAGGTCAACAATAGGTTTCACATTCACAGGGAGCTGATTTCATGCAAACACGTCAACTGGGCAAAAACGGTCCGCGAGTGAGCGCGATTGGTCTGGGCTGCATGGGTATGACCGATTTCTACACGACTGGCGTGGACATCCGCGAAGCCACGGCCACTCTGCACCGCGCGCTGGAGCTGGGAATCAACCTGCTCGACACTGCTGACATGTACGGCCCACACACCAACGAAGAACTGATCGGCAAGGCCATCGTCGGCAAGCGCGACCAGGTGTTTCTGGCCAGCAAATTCGGGATCGTCCGCGACCCGGGCAATCCGGTTGCGCGGGGCGTCAACGGCCGACCGGATTACATTCACGCCTCTATCGACGGCACCCTCAAGCGCCTCGGTGTCGAGACCCTGGATTTGTACTACCAGCACCGCATCGATCCGCAGGTGGCCATCGAGGAAACCGTCGGCGCCATGGCCGACCTGGTGAAAGCCGGCAAGGTTCGGTACCTGGGTTTGAGCGAGGCCTCGGTCGCAACGCTCGAGCGGGCACACAAGGTTCATCCGATCAGTGCACTGCAAAGTGAGTATTCGTTGTGGAGCCGTGATCAGGAGGAAAACGGTTGTCTGGCCGCGTGTCAGCGCCTGGGGGTCGCCTTCGTCCCCTACAGCCCGTTGGGTCGAGGCTTTCTCACCGGAGCGCTGAAAAGCCCTGATGATTTCGCGGCAGACGACTACCGTCGTTTCAGCCCGCGTTTTCAAGGCGAGAACTTCGCGAAGAATCTGCTGCTGGTGCTGCAAGTGCAGGACCTGGCCGCCGAAAAAGGCGTCACTGCCGGCCAACTGGCGCTCGCGTGGGTGCTGGCTCAGGGCGATTACGTGATCCCGATTCCGGGGACCAAACAGCGTAAATACCTGGAAGAAAATGTGGCCGCGCTGGACGTGAAATTGAGTCGTGAAGAGTTACTCGCTCTGGAAGCGATATTCCCGGCCAATGCCACCGCAGGTTTACGTTACCCGGAGGAAGTCATGAAGTTGCTCGACCGGTAAATCATTGCCTGTCGACCTGCTCACACCCGTGGCAGGTCTGACAGGCGATGCCGTCATGCTCGCGTGTTGATCGACTTCTTCTTGACGGTCTGATCGGCAGCATCGCCGTAGTCCTTCAAATTCTGCAGTACATAGATAGCTTGCTTGTACTCGGGAATCAGGTAATTGGCGTACTTGTTGCCTTTGAGGTTGTTGGTCTCGATGCCATTGAGTTGAGTGGCGAAGTACTCCAGCGCATCGAACTTTTGATCAGGTTCCGCCTGAACACCAAAACGATCGAACTTGTCGCCGGCGTTGGCAAACATGGCGGCCGTGACGCCGCTGATCAGCCCCCTCTCGACGAGAAAAGCACTCAACTTGCCCAACTGGGTGGACGTGACATTCTCCGGATCAAAGCCCTTGATCTGGCTGTGAAGCTTCATCTGATCCATTTTGATGACGTTCAAGGCCAGCGGGTTTTTTCCCACCGCTTGCAACATCTGGTTGGCCTTGAGGCTGCGAGTGTTCTGCGGCTGCGGGGCATTGTCGCCACGAATCGTCCAATTGGCGATGGGGCCGATACTCATATCCAGGTTCCTTTTGTATGCCGATATTCAGGTACAGCGGTCATCATTAATCCCTGTTGACCTGACTGAAGTGGGCAGGAGTATCGACGCGGCATTGTCCCCTCTCAAACAACTATTTCTGCTTTTTTACAATTCTTCTACATTTACGATACAAATCGCCAAGCGCCTTGTTCCAGAGGGCTGCACATACGTTTCGAAATGGGTAAATGCAACGCCCATGGAGGCCGTGGCCAGCCAGCCTGCCTGGCTGTATCAACCAAACCTGACAATCTTGTAATCCAGCGCTCATCCGGCTGACAGCTTTGATCTACGATCATCTTGTTGCCCAGCCTCGTATCACTTCGAAACAATCCCACGATGCCTGGTTGGAAAAACCGGTCAAAATGCGTCTTTTTTGGCCGCAACCCGAGACGAGATCCCCATGCGAACCCACCTGCGTCTGGCTGCCCTGAGCGCCCTCTTCATCTCCTCCCTGGCCCAGGCCGCCGACCTGATCCCGATTGAAGTCCACCGCGATGCCAATTGCGGCTGCTGCAAAAAATGGATCAGTCATCTAGAGGCCAACGGCTTCAAAGTCGAGGATCACGTCGAAGCCAACATGAGCGAATTCAAGCAACAGCACGGCGTGCCTCCGCGTTTGGCGTCTTGCCATACCGGCTTGATCAACGGCAAATTCGTCGAAGGCCATGTTCCCGCCGATCAGGTGCTGGCCTTGAGCAAGCGCGACGATCTATTGGGTGTTGCCGCCCCCGGCATGCCCATGGGTTCACCCGGCATGGAAATGGACGGCATGAGCGATGCGTATCAAGTGATCGGTCTGAAGAAAGACGGCACTGACGTGGTGGTGGCGGACTACCCTGCCCATTGATGTTCGGTGCGTACATCGGGCTGTTCTTCGCCGCATTCGGCGCAGCCACCTTGCTGCCCTTGCAGTCCGAAGCGGTGTTGGTGGGGCTGTTGCTCAGCGGCAAGTATTGGCTCTGGTCGCTGCTCGCCGTGGCGACGTTGGGCAATGTTTTGGGGTCGCTGCTGAACTGGTGGCTGGGTCGCGGCATCGAGCGATTTCGCGACCGGCGCTGGTTTCCGGTCAGCCCGCGCCATCTGGAAAAAGCCCGAGTCCATTATCAGCGCTACGGTCATTGGTCGTTGCTGCTGAGCTGGGTGCCCGTGATCGGTGATCCGCTGACCCTGGTGGCCGGCGTGATGCGCGAGCCGCTGGGGCGATTCCTGCTGATCGTGACCCTTGCCAAAGGCGCCCGTTATGGTGTGTTGGCCATGGCCACAGTGGGCTGGATGGGTTGAACGATTATCCACGGCGATTGCCTGTGTTTAATGTCGCCCTAATCATGCCGATCCAGCATCGGCCGATTTCCAATGGAGTTCACCCATGTCCCTCACCCGCTCGCGCTGGCTGCCCGGCCTGCTGCTGACCGCTGCGTTGCCTGTCATCGCCCACGCTGAAGGCCCGGAATATGGCCCGGAACTGCAAGGGTTCGAGTACCCCTACACGGTCAAGCATTTCGCCTTTGAGTCCCAGGGCAAATCCCTGCAAATGGGTTACATGGATGTCGCCGCTCACGGCAAGGCCAATGGACGCAGCGTGGTGCTGATGCACGGCAAGAATTTCTGCGGTGCCACCTGGGACAGTTCGATCAAGGCCTTGAGTGAGGCCGGTTACCGGGTCATCGCCCCGGACCAGATCGGTTTCTGCACCTCCAGCAAACCGGACAACTATCAGTACAGCTTCCAGCAACTGGCGACCAACACCCAGCAACTGCTCAAGGCCCTGGGCATTCAGAAGGCCAGTGTTCTCGGGCACTCCACCGGCGGCATGCTCGCCACTCGCTATGCGCTGCAATACCCCGATCAAGTCGAACAACTGGCACTGGTCAACCCCATCGGCCTGGAAGACTGGAAAGCCCTCGGCGTGCCCTATCGCACGGTTGATCAATGGTACGAACGCGAGCTAAAACTCACGGCCAACGGCATCCGCACCTATGAACGCAACACCTATTACGGCGGCCGCTGGAAACCGGATTTCGATCGTTGGGTAGACATGCTCGCCGGGCTGAATAAAGGACCGGGGCATACGCAGGTGGCGTGGAATTCGGCGCTGATCTACGACATGATCTTCACCCAACCGGTGTACTACGAGTTCAAGGACCTGAAGATGCCGACCCTGCTGCTGATCGGTACGTCCGACACCACGGCCATCGGCAGCGACATCGCGCCGCCCGAGGTCAAGGCGAAACTCGGTCACTACGACGTCCTCGGCAAGCAGGTGGCGAAGCTGATTCCCCGGTCGACGCTGGTCGAATTCCCCGGCATGGGCCACGCGCCGCAAATGGAAGAACCGGCGCAATTCCACCAGGCCCTGCTCGCTTGGCTGAACAAAACCAACCCCGTTCATTGATGAGGTAAGGCTGATGGCAGTGCAGATTGCGGTGATTGATGACTGGCAGGACGTGGCCCGTGGCGTGGTGGACTGGTCGGTGCTGGACGACATCGGCCAGGTGAACTTCATCCATGACTACCCTGCCGACAACGAAACCCTGGCGGCACGGTTGGGCGAGTTCGAGGTGATCTGCGTGATGCGCGAGCGCACCCGGTTCGATGAGGACCTGCTGCGGCGCTTGCCGAAACTCAAGCTGCTGGTCACCGGCAGCATGCGCAACGCCGCCCTGGACCTGAAAGCCGCCACCGCGCTGGGCATTCAGGTCTGTGGCACCGACAGTTACAAGCACGCCGCGCCGGAACTGACCTGGGCGCTGATCATGGCGGCGACCCGCAACCTGGTGGTCGAAGCCAACGCCCTGCGCGCCGGTTTATGGCAGCAAAGCCTGGGTGGCGACCTGCACGGCAAGACGCTGGCGATCCTGGGCCTGGGCAGCATCGGCACGCGCGTTGCCCAGTTCGGTCAGGTGTTCGGCATGCGGGTGATTGCCTGGAGCGAGAACCTGACCGCCGAACGTGCAGCCGAGGTCGGCGTGACCTACGTCAGCAAACAGGAACTGTTCGAACAGGCCGATGTGCTGTCGGTCCATCTGGTGCTCAGCGATCGCAGCCGAGGCTTGGTGGACGCCCAGGCGCTGGACTGGATGAAGCCCACGGCGCTGCTGGTCAACACTGCCCGTGGTCCGATTGTCGATGAGGCCGCGTTGATCAAGGCGTTGCAGAAACGGCGACTGGCCGGTGCTGCGCTGGACGTCTTCGAGCAGGAACCCTTGCCGCCTCATCATCCGTTCAGAACCCTGGACAATGTGCTGGCCACGCCCCATGTCGGGTATGTCAGCCAGCAGAACTATCACCAGTTTTTTTCGCAGATGATTGGGGACATTCAGGCTTGGTCTGCGGGAGAACCAATCCGGTTGTTGGGCTAATGCCCATCAGTTAAGCACTTGCACACCGCAAACCTTGTGGGAGTGAGCCTGCTCGCGATGGCGGACTTTCAGTCAACATTGACGTTGAATGTGTCGGCCCCATCGCGAGCAGGCTCACTCCCACAAGGTTGCGGTGTGGCTAGCTGCTCTTCACCGCCACAAACGCTGCCGTCACATAAGGTACCGTCAGCACGTCTCTGCCACGGAGTTCGAGCTCGGCGGCAATCAGCGCTCTCAACTGCTCGTCAACCTTCGCCCGCTCACTCGCCGGCAATGCCGCCACAAAACTGGTGGAGCGCACGCGGTTGAAAATCACGTCCTCAGGCGAACCTGTATGCCCATGGCTGAAACGCTGTTCCGCCAGCGGTCCGAACGCCGGATGCGGAAACGCCTGTCGCCAGGCCCCGGTGTAATAGCGCGGGGAATCGCCCTCCAGCGCATTGACGATCGCATCCAGTTTCGGCACCCAGCTCACCCGGGTATCCCGCAGGTTCCACACCAGCCCCAGTTTGCCGCCGGGTTTGAGTACACGGGCAATTTCGGTCAGTGCTTCGGCGCTGGCAAACCAGTGAAACGCCTGGGCGCAGATCACCACGTCCACCGATGCATCCGGCAGCGGCAGGTCCATGGCGGTGCCGCTGACGGCCAGCACTTCGGGGAAAGCTTCGGACAATTTCTCAAGCATCTGTGCCACCGGCTCCACCGCAATCACTTGCGCACCGGTCGCCATCAGCCGACCGGTGAACTTGCCAGTGCCGGCGCCCAGATCAACCACGGCGTTGTCCGCGTTCAAACCAAGGGTGCCCGTCAGCCAATCGGCCACTTGCGGCGGATAATCCGGACGACCGCGAACGTAGGTATCAGCGCCGGTTCTATAGCCGGCAGCCGCCGAGTGATGGACCTGATCTTTCATGGCAGTGCTCCAGATCGACAACGAATGCTGTCGAGCATAGCGCCTCGATTTGAGCTTTCCTTGCACAGACCGCCAGAAAGAAATGAATAATTGTTCACCCTGTGGTGTTCACCTTTCATCCCCCCTGAGAGTTCACCATTTCAGCTTGCGTGATAACACTTTGCGCCGCATGTTGCCGGGGCATGGCACGAACTGAAGCGAATTAACCTGTGGAGCATCACCCATGAACACCCGTTTCGTTGTGTTAACCGTCCAGTTGCTGCTGGCAGTCGCCTTGTCCAGTTCGCTTGCATTCGCCAATGGTGGTGGCGATGACGCCCCCGCAAGACCGAATTGCCCCAAAGGGCAGGTCTTCGACTCCCGGTCGCAAAAATGCCTCAAGCAAACCAGCAGCCTGGTACCGGACGCCGACCGCACCGTTTACGCCTATCGCCTGGCCAAGGACGGTCGCTACGAAGAAGCCCTGGCCCTGCTCGACACCCTCAAACAGCCAAACACCGCCGAGGCCTTGAACTATCGCGGCTACGCTACGCGTAAACTGGGGCGTACCGACGAAGGCATCGGTTATTACCTGCAATCGGTCAAACTTGACCCGCACTACGCGCAAGTTCGCGAATACCTCGGCGAAGCGTATGTGGTCAAAGGTCGGCTGGACCTGGCGCAGGAGCAGTTGCAGCAGATCAAAACCATCTGCGGCAGCAAAACCTGCGAGGAATACCAGGACCTGGCCGAAGCCATCAACGATTCATCGAAAACCTGACACACCGAGCAGACGGAGGTCGCCATCGCCAGCGATCAGGCAATACGGGCAGAACTGGGCCAGCACCTGGCGCGTTTATGGCGCTACGGCCTGCTGTTGTCCCGGCAACGGCATGTCGCCGAAGACCTGGTGCAGGCCACCTGCGTGCGGGCGCTCGAGCGTGCCGGGCAGTTTGTCCCGGGCACCCGCATGGACCGTTGGTTGCTGAGTATTCTGCACTCGATCTGGCTCAACGAAGTTCGCTCCCGAAGAGTGCGTCATGGACAGGGGCTGGTGGATGCCGACAACGCCTTGTCGTTCGACGGTGAATACGCGGCGCAAACCCATGTCCTCGCGGCGCAGGTGATCAGGCGTGTGGATGCCTTGCCCGAAACCCAGCGGGAAACGGTGTTTCTCGCCTATGTCGAAGGTCTGTCCTACCGCGAAGTGGCCGACGTGCTGGACGTGCCCATCGGCACCGTCATGAGTCGCCTGGCCGCTGCACGGGCGAAACTGGCCGAATACCCGCCATTGCACGCCGTGCCGAACCCTTCCACTGGAGAACGTCGATGAACGATCACGCACGCCCGACGGTACTCTCGGATGAGCAACTGGTGGCCTACCTCGACAACCAGCTCGACAGCGAACAGCGCACCCGCATCGACGCGGCCATTGCCGAGGACCCTACGCTCAATCTGCGCCTGCAATGGCTGGCCCGCAGCAGCCTGCCGTTCAAGGAGGCCTACGATGAGCTGGGTCGCCAGGCGCCCGTGGACCGCTTGCAATCGATGCTCGACACCTTGCCTTCACCTGAACGCCCGGCCATGAATCGGCGCTGGTTTCTCGCGGCGGCCGCCGGGTTGGTGGTGAGTGGCGTGTTGGCGGACCGGCTGTTCCTCGGTTGGCAGTTGAGCCAGCAAAAGGAAAACTGGCGCGGGCTGGTGGCCGAGTACATGTCGCTTTACGTGCCGCAAACCCTGGACCACTTGCCCACTGACGAAGCCGCTCAGCGAGCGCAACTGCGGACCATCGATGCACGTCTGGGCCTGAATCTTGTGCCGGCGCAACTGGCCTTGCCACGCTCCGAGCTCAAGCGCGCGCAAATCCTCGAGTACGACGGCGTCGCCATTGCCCAGATCACCTACCTGGACCCGGCGCACGGTCCCATGGCGCTGTGCGTCACCCGCTCCAACAGCGGCAGCCGGCAATTCGCCCAGGAGCGCCGGTACGGGATGAACATTGTCTTTTGGGCTGACATGCAACATGCCTGGATGCTGATCGGGCATAACCCGGTGGTGGATCTGGAGGACATGGCGAAATTGTTGAGAGGCCGGCTTAGCGCGTGATCCGTTTTGTCACTATGCTCGGTGTCTCATTCCAAGGAGGAACCATCCCATGCCGATTTCTTCACGCACCGCTTTGCTGGTCATCGACGTACAGAACGACTTCATCCCCGGCGGCCATCTACCGGTGCCGGAGGGCGACCGGATCGTCCCACTGATCAACCGCCTCGGCGCCCGGTTCACCCAAGTCATCATTGCCCAGGACTGGCACCCGGCCGGACATGCGTCTTTCGCCTCCAGCCACCCGGGCCACGCACCTTACGACGTGATTCAACTGCCTTACGGCGAACAGACGCTCTGGCCGGACCATTGCGTGCGAGCCACACCCGGTGCCGAGTTGCACAAGGATCTGGACCTGCCCCACGCCCAACTGATCATCCGCAAGGGCTGCAACCCGGACATCGACAGTTATTCGGCGTTTCTGGAGGCGGACCGAACGACCACCACAGGTTTGGCCGGGTACTTGAAAGAACGCGGTATCGACACGGTTTATCTGGTTGGGCTGGCACTCGATTTCTGCGTGATGTTCTCTGCGCTGGATGCGCGGGCGGCAGGGTTTAACGCGATTGTGGTGATGGATGCGTGTCGGGCGATTGATCTGGACGGCTCGCTGGCCGCAGCAATCGAGCGGATGCAGGTGGCTGGGGTTGGGTTGATCCCATCAACCGAAATGCCAGGTTAACCCCCTGTAGCAGCTGTCGAGCAGCGCGAGGCAGCGTTCGAGTGCGCAGCACTCGTAAAACCAGGCAACCGGTTCTTTCAGGAAAACCGCTTCCGCCGGGTTGGCGAGGACTGCGTCCTCGAACGCAGCCTCGCAGGCTCGGCAGCTGCTACGAGAGAATGCAGACGCTAACTGACCGTTAAATAAATCCGTCCCGTTATTTGGTTATTTGCTCATCTGTAATGTTTGGTTAGCGCCTATGGGGGTATGCCCCCGATATAGTCAACGACTCAAATAAATGAAAAGTTATCTAAAAAAAAGCCAGTCGTGATTTGAGTTTTGGATCTCTATTCGAACAATGCCGGGCTCAGAAAAAACCATTCCACAAGCACCATTTGAGTTCACAAGCAAAGGTCGCTGTCCTAACAGGCCGTTTACCCCATAGAAAAATGCGATATTCGTGACTTCATTCGTCGCGCCATACCAGAACGAGACTTCAAGGCATGGTTTCTTCAGGGTCAACGCAATGCGGTGTGTCCCCGAATGCTTATAACCTATATGCAAAACTTGACGTTCTATCTGTCCCGGGATATCAAAGAACCCTTCCGAAGCAGTTGTAATCCCCACCACCCCGTTCCCCGATACAAACCCAATCGTCATAGTTGAGGTTTCAATCACTGAACCTGAAACTATAAATTTCATCAATTGATCATCAAAGTTTTCAGTGAGAATCGCGGGTAAAGCTCGTACATTCAATTCACGCATTGGAAACAGAACCGGCCTTACCTCCTCAGTTTTCTGACCTAACAAAACACTCAATCTCACCTTTAGTGTGCTGTCATTCTTCAATACCTGCAGTTTCCCCCGCGGCACCGGCACACTAAGCCCCGAGTTCATCTCCGCCGTTGTTACTTTATGTGCTCCCAGCAGTGGAATCACATACTCAGCGCCCGCGCTATCGATCCCGACACACTTCAGTTCAACTTCTTGCCCAACCCGAATCCCCAACCACGGCAACACCTTCACCTCGGCATCACCTTCAAACTTGGTCAAATCCAACACCTTGTCATCCGGCGCCTGAGGCACCTTCGGCGTTGGCAGTCTCGAATCCCCATCGGCAATTTTCTGCACCGTCAGCAATGTAGGGTTCGAACGGGTCTTGATGCCGTTTCGCGTCAGCTCCCACGTTAAGCGGATCACCGTGCCGTGTCGGGCAACCAGATCTTCAATCGCCAGCGTGTTATTGACCCGGTTATTGGCATTGAACGGCTTGGCGGTAAATGTCGGCAAGCCGTCCGCCGTCACGGGGCGGGCAAGGAGTTGGCATTGGTCGCCCGTCTGCGCTTGGGCAAATTCGACGCGCGCGATTTGGCCAGCCAAACTGGCGAGCGGATCAACCACCAGTCCCGGTACACCAACAACCGTCACCAGCGGCAGATCGATCAGCGCCTCACCAATCACATCGACCCGAGTCGTGAAGGATCGTCCAACCTCTTTGCCAGCGCGCAGCAACTTATATTTGAAGGTGGCGGAACCACCCACCGCCGCCACGAATTGAGCGTTGGGCACCTTCAGTTTGTAAGTGACCCCTGTGCTGTCGACTTTTTCTTTCAAGGTCAGCACCTCGGTCGAACCCGTCGCTGACGTGAACGTGCAGGTCAACTCAATGATGTCGTCCTTCAGCCATTGACGCGCGTGTATTTGGGCGATCGCCGGATTTCCTCGAAGCTTGCCCAAATCGATACTGTCCGGATCGTCCGAGGTATCCTCCGGGTCTTCGTTTACCATCGGTGCTTCGAACCAGATGCCGTTCAGGCTGACGAACAGTTCGAGGGCTGCCGACCAGAGCGCGTCCAGATCAACGCTGTTACCAATCCAGTCCCACACGGTATAGGTCAGGACGCATTTCGCGGTGTCACCGACCTTTTTGAACACCGCTTCCTCGATCCGAACCTGAACGGGGTCGCCGGATCTCGCCTCATCCTCGGTGACTACGTGGTCAATCGTTTCGCCCCCGCACCTCACGCGGATCTTGTCGAACGCTCTCGTCAAAGGATAAAACGCGGTACAAATCACCCCTTGCCGGGCCTGTTCAGGGTCTACCCCGTCGTCCAGCACGTTGGGCGGTAAAACGTTGATCGCCAGTTCCGAGTGCCACTCGTGGTTACCTTCAAGGTCCTTGAGCCCTGGGCGTCGCTTGTGGAACCACGCCCGCAACGTCGTCGAAGAGTCGATATTCTCCGAACCGCGCCGGATGGTGTAGTGGAGGGTATTGAGTCCGTCGAGCAGCGCTTGAACGGGTAGGTACAGGGTAAACAGCTTGTCCGTCGTGGACTTGACGATAGCCACATCCACCACAACGCCATTGAGGTAAAGATCGATGCTGTCTTCGGCCAATTGTTCCAGATAAGCGTCGACCAGTACTTTTACCCCTTGACCGGGATAGAGATAGGTCAGCGCCAGTGGAATTCCGCCGTGAGCGTTGATAGCGCCAGGCACAACCCCTTGCCAGCCTGGAATTCGTGGCGCGTATAGCGTCAGTACGGACATGTCGGTCATGGAAGCGCTCCCTGTCATTGGCAGCGTTCCGGGGATGAAAAAGGTGGAAGGCTGTGGAGGCTATGGAACATCCATGGCGCCTGTCTGGCTACTGTCAAATGTGACAGGTCAGGCCGAAAACAGCCCGATAATCACTACCGTCCGTCGATTCGGGTGCTCTAGGTTCAAGCCGTAGCTGGCAACCACAAACGGAATCGCGCCCCGCCCAATGGCGACGCTTCGACGGTAAGCGTGCCACCCTGAGCTTCCAACGCCCGACGACTGATTGCCAACCCCAGACCAAACCCACCCGTGGCCCGATCCCGACTTCGATCCAACCGATAAAACGGTTCAAATATCCGCTCACGCTCCTCATCCGGAATACCGATCCCGTCATCGTCCACCCAGATTTCAGCCCCCTTGGCACACACCTGCACACCAATCTGAATGCGTTTTTCGCAGTAACGCATCGCATTGCGTAGCAGGTTCTGAATAGCGCGGGCTGTCAGCCTTGGGTCGAGGGCGAAGCGTTCAAGTTGTCCGTGCAGGAGCACATCGATAACGATGTCCGGGGATTCCAGTTCTTCGTCGACGCTGCCGAGGATGCTGTCGATAAACTCATCCAGCGACACCTCGACCCGCTCCGGCAGCCGCGCCGGGTTTTGCAGGCGGCTGTAGGACAACAGTTCCAACACCAGCTCATCGAGTTCGCGAATGTGCGCGACCAGACCTTGCAGGCGCTCGCGGCTGGCGGCTGGCAAATCGTCGGACAGTGCCAGCGCCAGACCGAAATCCAGTCGTGTCAGGGGCGTGCGCAATTCGTGAGAGACGGCATTGAGCAGGTCCCGCTGCTGGTTGAGCAGGTTCTCGATATCGCCGGCCATGGTGTCGAAGACATTGGCCAGGCTACCGATGTTGGAGCTTTTGGAAATCTGTGTGCGCTCGCTCAAGTGGCCCTTGCCGAAACGTTCAGCCGTACCTTTGAGGCGCTCCAGGTCGTGCCAGTGCGGGCGCAGCCACAGCAACAGGCAGGCGAGCATGGTCGCGCCGATCAGCACGTTGATGCTCCAGTACAACAGGCTCACGTCCATCGGGTCCGGCGGCACGACCATCTCCACCACCGTCCGCTCGTTCAGCGGCGACACCGCCAGGGTGCGCCAGCCCCAGTCGCCAATGCGCACGACGTGCTCGCCACGCTGCAGACGTTTGCGCTCATCAGGGGTGAAATCGGCGTCGTCGTTACCGGTCAGGACGATGTGCAGCGGCTGGAATTCCTTGTCCATCTCCGCGGCCAATGCCGGCCACTGCTCCGGGGGCACGGCGTGGAACTGTTTGACGATGAGGGTTTGCAACCCGCGCGAATAATCGAGGTTGTAGGTGACAAAGCGCTCCTGGAAGACCTTGATCACCACGTCAGGCACCAGATAGATCGCCGCACTGTACGAAACGATGGTCACCAGGTACAGGCGAAACAGGATTCTGAACATCGACTCAGCATTCCCACTCGGAACGGCTGAACAGGTAACCCTTGCCCCACACGGTCTTGATCTTGCGCGCCTCGCCGGCGTGGTCGTCGAACTTGCGCCGCAGCTTGGAAATCGCCACGTCCACCGAGCGGTCGGTGCCATTGAATTCGATGCCGCGCAGGCGTTGCAGAATCTGGTCGCGACTGAGCACTTCGCCGGCATGCCGAGCGAGTACCACCAGCAGGTTGTATTCACCGCTGGACAGTTCGACCAATTGCTCGCGCCAGGTCACGGTGCGCTCGGAGAGGTCGATGCACAGATTGCCCATCAGAATGCGGTCATTGGCGGTCTGCGGCTCGGTGAGGCTGCTGCGCCGCAACAAAGTCCGCACCCGGGCCAGCAACACGCGCGGTTCGCAGGGTTTGGTGACGTAGTCGTCGGCGCCCATTTCCAGGCCCAGCACCTGATCGTGGCTGTCATCGCGGGCGGTGAGCATCAGGATCGGCAGCGTGGCCGAATCGGCGCGCAACAAGCGGCAGACTTGCAGGCCATCGAGCCCCGGCAGCATCAGGTCGAGGATCACCAGGTCCGGCGGATTGACCCGCGCACGCTCGCGCACATGGTCACCACGGCTGATCACGCTGACGCTATAGCCGTTGCGTTCCAGGTAACTGGCAATCAGTTCGGAGAGCGCGGTGTCGTCTTCGACCAGGAGGATGTTGGGCATGTGGGGTGTTCCAGAAAGTGCTGTGGTGCCTGATCCGGCCTCTTCGCGAGCAAGCCCGCTCCCACAGGGGAATGTATTTCAAATGTGGGAGCGGGCTTGCTCGCGAAGGCGGCCTGGCAGGCGCAAAAGTAATCAAGTTGCGAAGGATATACGCCCTCACCCGTGCCTGAGTAAAACCCTTACACAATTTCACACAGCGCCTACAAAGCTTCACCGCTACCCTCGTCGCCTCCCCGTAGGATGCGGGGGGTCATTATTGGGGTATTACATGTCAAAGAATCTGCTTGCCAGGCTCAGCCTGATTGCACTGGCGGTGACGCTGAGCGCTTGTGACAAGGCCTCGACGGCCGAAGAACAGGCGCCTCTGGCCACGGTTCGGATCGAAACCATCCAAGCCAGCCCCCTGTCGATCACCAGTGAGCTGAGCGGGCGGATTGCCGCGCCACGGATTGCCGAAGTGCGCGCCCGGGTGGCCGGGGTGGTGTTGCAACGGGCGTTCCGTGAAGGCAGTGATGTGAAAAAAGGCGAAGTGTTGTTCCGTATCGACCCGGCGCCGTTCAAGGCTGACCTGGACAGTGCCGAAGCGGCGCTGCGCAAGGCCGAGGCCAATGCGTTCCAGGCGCGCCTGCAAGAGCAGCGTTACGCGCAGTTGATCGAAGGCAACGCCATCAGCGGCCAGGATTATGACAACGCCCGGGCCAATGCCCGGCAAACCGCTGCCGACGTCGCCGCGAACAAAGCCGCCGTGGAACGGGCGAAACTCAACCTGGGTTACGCCACGGTCACGGCGCCGATCTCCGGGCGCATCGGCCGCGCGCTGGTGACCGAAGGCGCACTGGTCGGGCAGAACGAAACCACGCCGCTGGCGTTGATTCAGCAACTGAACCCGATCCACGCCGACCTCACCCAATCGACTCGCGAACTCAACGACCTGCGCCGGGCGTTCCGTTCCGGCCAGTTGCAGCAGGTCGGTCAGGACCAGGCCAAAGCCACGCTGATCCAGGACGACGGCAGCCTCTATCCGTTGCCGGGCAAGTTGCTGTTCGCCGACATCACCGTCGACCCGGGTACCGGCCAGATCATCCTGCGCAGCGAATTCCCCAACCCGGACCTCGACTTGCTGCCGGGCAGCTTCGTGCGCGTGCGTCTGGAGCAAGCGGTCATTCAGCAAGGCATCAGTGTGCCGCAACGGGCCATCCAGCGTGACAGCGCCGGCATCGCCCAAGTGCTGGTGCTCGACGCCGAACAGCGGGTCGGCCAGCAACCGGTCGAACTGGGCGCCGTGCAGAACGATCGCTGGATTGTCACCGGCGGCCTCAAGCCCGGTGATCGCATCGTCACCGAAGGTCTGCAACACGCCCGTCCCGGCGAAAAAGTGCAGATCGACGACACCCCTCTTCCACTTGCCCAGGCTTCTGGTCAGTAAGCAGGACGCTTTTTATGCCGCAGTTCTTTATCGACCGCCCGGTGTTCGCCTGGGTGGTTGCCCTGTTCATCCTGTTGGCCGGCGCCCTGGCCATTCCGCAGTTGCCGGTGGCGCAATACCCCAACGTCGCGCCGCCGAAAGTCGAAATCTACGCCGTGTACCCGGGCGCTTCGGCGCAAACCGTGGACGAAAGCGTGGTCAGCCTGATCGAGGAAGAACTCAACGGCGCTGACCATCTGCTGTATTTCGAATCCCAAAGCAGCCTCGGCAGCGCCACCATCACCGCAACGTTCCAGCCGGGCACTGACCCGGAAATGGCGCAGGTCGATGTGCAAAACCGCCTGAAAGTGGTCGAGTCGCGCCTGCCGCAAGCGGTGACGCAGCAGGGTTTGCAGGTGGAGAAAGTCTCCGCCGGCTTCCTGCTGCTGATCACCCTCACCTCCAGCGACGGCAAACTCAACGACGTAGCGCTCAGCGATTACCTGGCGCGCAACGTGATGAACGAGATCAAGCGCCTGGACGGCGTCGGCAAGGCACAGCTGTACGGTGCCGAACGGGCCATGCGAATCTGGATCGACCCGCAAAAGCTGATCGGTTTCAACCTGACCCCGGCTGACGTCAACGCCGCCATCGTCGCGCAGAACGCGCAAGTGTCGGCGGGTAGCATAGGCGATTTGCCGACCCGCACCACCCAGGAAATCACTGCAACCATTCTGGTCAAAGGTCAGTTGTCGACACCGGAAGAGTTCGCCGACATCGTCCTGAAAGCCAATCCCGACGGCTCAACTGTGCGCATCAAAGACGTGGCGCGCGTCGAGATCGGCAGTCAGGAATACCAGTTCTCCACCCGCCTCAACGGCAAACCGTCGACCGCCGTCAGCGTGCAACTGGCGCCGGGCGCTAATGCCCTGAGCACTGCTACGTTGGTGCGGGCGAAGATGGATGAGCTGGCGCGTTACTTCCCGGCAGGCGTCGAGTACAAGATCCCGTACGACACCTCGCCCTTCGTCAAAGTCTCGATTACCAAGGTGGTTTACACCCTGGGCGAGGCGATGTTGCTGGTGTTCGCGGTGATGTTCCTGTTCCTGCAAAACATCCGCTACACGCTGATTCCAACGCTGGTAGTGCCGGTGGCGCTGATGGGCACGTTTGCGACCATGTTGGCGCTGGGGTTCTCGATCAACGTACTGACCATGTTCGGCATGGTGCTGGCGATCGGCATCCTGGTGGATGACGCGATTGTGGTGGTGGAGAACGTCGAGCGAATCATGGCCACCGAAGGCCTGTCGCCCAAAGAGGCAACACGCAAGGCGATGAAGCAGATCACTGGCGCAATCATCGGCATCACGCTGGTGCTGGTCGCGGTGTTCATTCCGATGGCGTTCATGCAGGGTTCGGTCGGGGTGATTTACCGGCAGTTCTCGTTGTCGATGGCGACTTCGATTCTGTTCTCGGCGTTCCTCGCCCTGACCTTGACTCCGGCGCTGTGCGCAACGTTGCTCAAGCCGATTGCCAAGGGCGAACATCACGAGAAGCGCGGGTTCTTCGGCTGGTTCAACCGGCGTTTCGAGCAACTGACCGAGCGTTATCAGGGCTGGGTCGCCTATGCGCTGAAACGCACGGGCCGTTACCTGTTGATCTACGGCGTGCTGCTGATCGGATTGGGCGTGTGCTTCAGTCGACTGCCCTCCTCGTTCCTGCCGGTGGAGGATCAGGGTTACACCATCACCGACATACAACTGCCACCAGGCGCGAGCAAGAACCGCACGGTGCAGGTGGTCGAGCAGATCGAAGCCCACAACGCCACTGAACGCGGTGTCGGCGACAGCACGGTGATTCTCGGTTTCAGCTTCTCCGGTAGCGGGCAGAACGCAGCGTTGGCGTTTACCACGCTCAAAGACTGGTCTGATCGGGGTAGCGACGACTCGGCCAGTTCCATTGCCGATCGCGCCAACATCGCGTTGAGCCAGATCAAGGACGCCGTAGCGTTTGCAGTACTGCCACCGCCGGTAGATGGCCTCGGCACTTCCAGCGGTTTCGAGTTCCGCTTGCAGGACCGTGGCGGCCTCGGCCATGCCACGTTGATGCAGGCGCGCAGCGAGTTGCTGGCGGCTGCCGAGAAAAGTCCGATCCTGATGAACGTGCGCGAAAGCGCGCTGGCCGAAGCGCCGCAGGTGCAACTGGAAGTCGACCGCAAACAGGCAAACGCGCTGGGCGTGTCCTTTGCTGACATTGGCAACGTGCTGTCCACCGCCGTCGGTTCGGCCTACATCAACGACTTCCCCAATCAGGGGCGGATGCAGCGTGTGGTGGTTCAGGCTGAAGGCGATCAGCGCAGTCAGGTCGCCGATCTGCTGAAGATTCACGTGCGCAACAGCGCCGGGAAAATGGTGCCGTTGTCGGCCTTCGTCCAGGCCAAGTGGACCCAGGGCCCGGCGCAATTGACTCGCTACAACGGCTACCCGGCGATCAGCATTTCCGGCGAACCGTCGCCCGGTCACAGCACCGGCGAAGCCATGGCGGAAATCGAACGACTGGTTGCACTTGGCCCGGCGGGATTGGGGCAGGAATGGACCGGGTTGTCGTTGCAGGAACGCTTGTCCGGCAGTCAGGCGCCGATCCTGCTCGGTTTGTCGTTGCTGATCGTGTTCCTGTGTCTGGCCGCGTTGTATGAGAGCTGGTCGATTCCGACCTCGGTGCTGCTGGTGGTGCCGCTCGGCGTACTCGGCGCGGTACTGGCCGTGACCTTGCGCGGGATGCCCAACGACGTGTTTTTCAAGGTCGGATTGATCACTATCATCGGGCTGTCGGCGAAGAACGCGATCCTGATCATCGAATTCGCCAAGAGCCTGTACGACGAAGGCCATGACCTGATCGACGCCACCCTGCAAGCCGCGCGCCTGCGACTGCGGCCGATTGTAATGACGTCGCTGGCGTTCATTCTTGGTGTGGTGCCGCTGGCGATTGCCACCGGGGCCAGTTCGGCGAGCCAGCAAGCCATCGGCACGGGGGTGATTGGAGGGATGATCACGGCGACGCTGGCGGTGGTGTTTGTGCCAGTGTTTTTTGTGGTGGTGATGAAGTTGGTCCGCAAACGGCATAAAGACCTCTAACCAACAACACCGGCCTAATGTGGGAGTGAGCCTGCTCGCGATAGCGGTGTAACCGTCAACATGGATGTTGAATGTTACGACCTCATCGCGAGCAGGCTCGCTCCCACAGGATCAGCGTTTGCCTGATCGTCTGTGGTCACACCCGACCGCGCTGGGCTAAGGTGTTTGCAAAGCCCTGACGTATCGAGTTCACATGCCCTTCCTCGCCCGCACCCACCCTCGCCTGTCCGCCGCTGCCACCCTCGGCGTCGCAGTGGGCATTCTGGCGCCGGCCGACTCGATCATCAGCAAAATCCTCTTCGGCTGGAACGCCGGGGTCTGGACTTACCTGGTCCTGATGCTCTGGCTCACCGCGCGCGCCAAAGCGCCGGACGTGAAGCGCATTGCCGAGGTCGAAGACGAAAACGCCGGGCTGGTGCTGTTTGTTGTATGCATCGCCGCGATGGCGAGCCTGGCGACCATCGCCTTTGAACTGGCCGGCAGCAGGGACCTGGAAACCACACGCAAGCTGTTGCATTACGGTTTTACTGCATTGACCGTGATCGGTTCATGGCTGCTGATCGGGGTGATTTTCAGCGTGCACTACGCCCGTCTGTTCTACACCTGGGGCGGCAAAGAGCCCGCACTGCGTTTTGCTGAAGGTCTGACAACCCCCAATTACTGGGACTTCCTGTATTTCTCGTTCACCATCAGCGCGGCGGTGCAGACGTCCGATGTTGGCGTGGCGACTCGGGATTTGCGCAAGATTGTCCTGGCGCAGTCGCTGATCGGCTTTCTGTTCAACACAGCCATTCTCGGGTTCTCGATCAACATCGCGGCGGGACTGTTCAACTGATCCCTGCACAAACGTTCTAGTCATCACCCTCGGCGCGAGCGTTAAATAAGTCGGCTATCCGTCTCACAGGTGCAGCATGACGACTCACAACTGGATCGACCTGGCCCAGGACGCCGACACCGGCATCGAGACCCTGCGCGCGCATTTCGAAGGCCATGCCTACGACCCGCACTGGCATGACAGCTATCTGGTGGGCGTCACCGAACAAGGGGTTCAGCAGTTTCACTGTCGGCGAACAAAGCACCAAAGCACGCCGGGCAAGGTGTTTCTGCTCGAGCCAGGTGACATCCACGACGGCGACGCGCCAACCGAAGACGGTTTCACCTACCGCATGCTGTACCTCGACCCGCAATGGCTGAAACGTGAACTCAGTGCAGTCTTCGAAAATGCCCCCGACAACAGTCAATTGAGTTTCGCCAACACCCTGGCCAGCGACTCGCGACTGGCCCACGCCTCCAGCCAGGCGTTTCAAACCCTGCATCACGGCGAGCTGAAAATCGTCCGCCAGACCGCCCTCGACGGTTTGCTCGAACGCCTGACCAGTCACCTGCACTGGCGCGCCCGCTATGGCCAGGATCCGCGCCTGCCGCTGGTGGCGCAGAAGGCTCGGGAATACCTGCACACCAACGCTCAATACCACATCGGCCTCGACCAACTGGCCGCCGTCACCGGAGTTGATCGCTTCCGCCTGACCCGCGCCTTCAAGGCCGCTTATGGGTTGGCACCCCACGCGTATCTGGTGCAATTGCGCCTGGCCACTGCCCGGCGAATGCTGGCCCGTGGCGAGCAACCGGCGACGGTGGCGATGGAACTGGGGTTTGCCGATCAGAGTCATTTGGGTCGCTGGTTTGTCCGGGCATATGGCTTGACGCCGGCGCTGTATCGCAAGCGCTGCTCAAATCTTCCAGACGCGTGAAGCAGGCTTTGTGAGGATTGGCTCCTGAGTTAATCCACGGAGCCTGATGCCATGTTGTCCACCTTCCCGACCTTGCTACCTTTTATGTTGTTTGCGTTCGTCGCCTCCATCACGCCGGGGCCGACCAATATTCTGGTGCTGAGCAACAGTGCTCAGTTTGGCTTCAAGGCTACATTGCCAATCATCTTTGGTGCCTGCGCCAGTGCTGCAATCATCGTCCTGCTGGTGGGTTGCGGTTTGGGTGAGTTCCTGAGCCGTATTCCACTGCTGCAAAACGCCATGCAATGGCTTGGCATCACTTGGCTGAGCTACCTGGCATGGCAGATTTACCATTCTGCGACTGATAACTTCGATCCCGATGTTTCCGGCAATCAAAAACGTCCGGGCCTTTTGACCGCCGCAGGCCTGCAATGGGTAAACCCGAAGACCTGGATGATGGCCATGGCCGTCGTCAGCGTGTTTGCCGACAATCGCGCCGATCACATCGTTTATTTGAGTTTTGCATTTTTCGGTATAGCCCTGCCTTGTATGACTGCTTGGGCGGTTCTTGGGTCGAGTGTCAATCAATGGCTTCGTTCAACCAAAGCCTTGCGAAACTTCAATCGCTCCATGGGTGTTTTGCTGGCAGGTTCGACGTGGCTAAGTGTATGGATCGGCTAATAAAACTTTCCTTTCGCTCCAAACGACCAGATAAAAACCACAACAACAGGACTATGTAAACTGTCAAGTTTGACAGTTTACAGCGACGCCCAATGGCGGTTTTATACCCCATCCCGGACATTTCTTTAATAGCGGGATACCTTGTCATGACTATGGAGATGGTATTGATGAACATGATTACGCAGAAACGCAGACAGGCCGTGGGTGCAGGTAGTTGTGCCGGGACAATAAACGGCAGAGAACCATACAGCGCAGGTCTGGTAGAACTCTCGGAGAGCACTTTCCCACTGCCTCATGGCGAGGCTTACGTCATGTTTGCCCGGCAACGCGAGCCACAGCCGGAATACACGACAAAAGAAATCATTCTTTCGTTTACCAAGGGATTGGAAAATAAGTCCTACGAACTGAAGCCGGATTCACATCAAGTACGCCTGACATTCGCCGATAGCAGCGATCCAGCCAAACCGATTATTTATACCCAGCTCTCGGGAACAGCCGATCTTGAACTTGATGAGACTTCAGGGATTTTTTCCGGGACACTGAGAAAAGTTATCGTCGAAAATCAAGACGATGACATCCCTAAACAGCTGACGCTTGATGTGATCTTTTCAGCAAAAGGCGCCTTTGCCACATTTCATCAGCCTCGCAATCTAACGCAAGCGGCGTAACCGTTTGATCTGAAAATAAAAAAGGAAGCAGTTGCTTCCTTTTTTATTTGCTTTCACAGACTGCTTACCACCTATAACGAAGACCGAAATTTACACCATAAGGTTGTTCTATGTGTTGACCGTTGCTGTACTCAACGTCTGCATGCACGTTGAGATTATCGGTCATTGCTACAGCGATGCCAGCGCCTAACTCCGCGCGGGAGCCTGACAGGTCGTTGTTGAACACGTTGTTGTTGACTTGCACCTCATTACTTTTTGCGAATTCATGAGCCCATGCGGCGCGAAGATACGGCTGTACCACACGTCCTTGCCCCAGCGCTATATTTCGGCCAGCGGTAGCGCCCACCTTCCCGATAAACGAGCGTGTGCGATCCCCTTCAGCTTGCAGGTCGTTGCTCAGGGAAAAGTCCTTGCCCTGGATGACCACGGCTGACCATTGAGTGAAGGGTTCAAGGAAGTTGCCATTGTCGAGGTTGATGTGTTTGCCGAACTCGACAGAACCACCCAGCCCCGAGTTGTCATAGTCTCCCTTGGCTCGGGTCCCATCGCTCAACGCCACTTTGGCATCATTACGGAAACGGTTTGCCTTCAACACACCGTCGAGGTAATAGCCTGTCTGGGTGTCTAACCACGTGACATAGGCACCCATGTAGTAACTGTCCACGCGGCCTGAAGTACCGGCATTGAGATTGAGATCAGATTGACTTTGACCCGCCATTACCCCCACTAACCATTGGCCGTCTCCGAGAGAAAGCGCCGCATCCGCGCCCAGGGTGAAACCTTGCTGGGTTTGTTGATAACCGACACCTGAGCCATCGGCGATGTTGTATTTGTTGGTGTAGGTACGGCCCCACGCGCCGGATTGACCGCCATTGAAGCGCAACTCACCCATACGGGTGCGCAACGAGGTCAACTCGCCCAACCATACAGTCGAAGCCGTGTTGAACAATGCAAGCACGGAACGAGCCCCCGGACTGATCGTTCGCGTACTGGGATCAAGTATCCAATCGTTGCCACTTTTCGCCAAACCGTAGGAATACGTACCCAGATCGACGTCGCGATTCATGAAGAATTGAGCGTCGCCTCCTGCTGTTTGCACCACGCGGATAGGTTGTCCGCCTGCCGGATCAACACCACTGCTCGCGATCAACAGTTCGTGTGTCCCTTGGGCGGTACCGGTGATATTGAGCACATCAGTCTCACCTGTAGTGAAGTTGGTGCCCATCACAAAGCGGCCATTTCCAGACAGTGAGTTTACGTTCAGTTGGTAGAACGCGTCGCTGGCACCAAAGACTACGGAGCCACCGTTGTTAAGGGTCAATTGATCGATACTGCTATTACCGGTCAACACCCATTGGGAGCTGTCGTTGATCGTGGCGCCGGCCACGTTTTGCAGTTGTCCCGACAGTGTCGAGTTGTTTTGCAAGGTCAATTTAGTGGTGCTGCCCTGCTCCGTAACGATGTCGCCAGTCAGCGTACTGTCGTTGACCACCAGCGAGGTATTCGCGCCCCCTCTGACATCCAACAGCGTGCCATTTCCTGCAAGCAGGCGAGAGTTGGTCAACGTAATGGCTGCCGTCGAATCCGAGGCGTTGGAAAAATCAACCAGAATCGCTGCACCGGTTTTACCTTGCACCGTCGTGTTCTCAAGATTCAGCACCGCGGGTTGAACCTGGTTAGGGTCAAGGTCGATAACTACACCTTCCTGGCCACCAATGATCGTGCTGTTTCGGGTATTCGCCTGACCGCTCCTCAACCGTAGTCCGTAACTGCTGGTCCCGGTTCCGAGAAGGTCGGAATCATTGAGATTCAGGACGCTGTAGGCACTGACCAGCGCTCCCCCGGTCACTCCAGTGATCTTCGTTCCGTTTGCGACAGAAACGCTGGAGCCGTTCTGCGTATTCGCATCGCGAACCACCTGAAGTCCTACACGATTCCCCGTAATCGTACTGCTGTCGATACTCGCTTGAGTGCTGCTCAAGAAAACCGCCGCCAGACCACCAGTAGCTGAAACGGTCGTGCCGCTCAGATTGACCGTTGACCCGTTGCGAGCCGATATCTGCTGTGTCGTGCTTCCTGGATTTACGATCAGCGTAGAGCTGTCAGAGTTGATGGCCAGCGTTTGCGCGCCGTTGACCGTCAGAGTGGCGTTTTGAGCAAGGTCCCATTGTTCCGGCGTTCCACCGTTTACCGTTTCCTGGCCGCCAACGACCGGCGCTGCGCTGACGAAGGCGCTAAAGATTGTCAACAACGATGGGCTCAACACAATGTAACGCCGTGAACGGCTTGGACCCGATAATGACTTACCTCGCATAATGAATACCTGCTTTTGGCTGGCGAAATGGCAGTTGTAGCCATTCTTAGAGGGTCGCAAGGCTATAGAGAAGACTCACAAGTTTATGTAGGACATATCCTCATTTGGCACACGAAAAACCTTTCAGGCTGGATAATTCTGATTCCAGATATTAAGTACGGAGGGGCGGCCACGATCCTCCTGATCGCGCCGCCCCTTAACCAACAACTTATGGAGCTGGAATGGTCACAAACTCTTCACAATACCGACCTTCACTATCATCAAGATCCAGAGCGCGTATAGCAGGCAGTGAATCTGGGGTTGGGTTGATACCTGCACCACCGCGGGAAATGGAATAAGTCACTACGCCATTTGCCAAGTGGGCTGGTCTGAAGTCTTCGGCATATTCGCCAATCTCAATGAGAGCGCCGCTTCCAGGAAATATTCCTGTAATCGGATAAGTCGCTTCTGCATCGGTGCCTGGGATTGGCTCCGGCGGCGTCGCTTGACTAAATGCCTGATACTTCAAAGTAATGGTCTCTCCATCGACCGTGTATGGATTGGGCAATACACGCACAATCAGGTTTCGCCTCGCAGTACCGTCATTGGGAACGGTCGCAGTAGGGAAGTTCAATGTGGAGCAACCAATCCTTCTTGCCGGTCCAGCCAGATTCATGATTTCCGGTGCAGCCATTTCAATCGGGAATGGTTCCACTGGGATATCTTTCGGTCTGGAGTTCGTTGGATTTCGCGAACCTGGAGAATGCAAGGTATAACGCAGAACTTTCGTCCCACTGCCTTGAGCCTGAACAGTAGGCCAAGGAATAACACGGCGAATGGTAGTGCCCCCTTGTCCAGTTGTCAGAGGGATAGAGTTACCGATTTTGATGTCGTCATAGAACAAGTCGATCAACCAACCTTCTTCTGTCGGTGGCGCAGCAAAAATAACGATATTCGCGGTGATTGCGGTATCTCCGTAATCGCCCTCGGTGATTTCGTCGTCACTGCCGTCTGTTGTTGTCAGCGTTGGCGCTTCCAGACCAATGGTGATCGGATCCGGACCAATAAACGAAACATCAACATCGATATCAACATCCGAGTCAGCCAACGGCCTGCCACCACGAAACATCTTGTAGCTGACATTGGTCACGACGATACCATCGGTCTCGCCATACACTCGCCGTACAAGCGCATAGGGGGCGTGAAAGGTCAGTTCGGTGTTAGCACCCACACGCTGTTCGGGGCCGACTTCTTGGCCACCCCAATAGCCAAGGATTGTATCCGCCTCAGCGTTGGGTGTAGGGACCGTGACTTTGAACTCAACACCTCGGCCATCCACTTGCGTGTCTGCAAGATCGATCAAGCCATCACCGTCCGTACCATTGGCCAACGTCACAATTGGCGGTTTGACCGTGTCGGGATCCGGATCCTGCGCATGCTGCACGGTTCGCAGACTGAAGTTTGACCGGCGTCCTTCATTACCTGCCAGGTCTGTGGACACGTAGATAAGCTGATTGGGGCCATCAGCGGCAGCGACAAATACAGCAACGGGAATTTCAGCCTCTCGAGCCGTCGACAATATTCCCTGGAACACGGGAGTGTCGCGACCTGGATCCGGCGCAGGCCCGAAGAAAAATTTGTATACGTCAGTTGCTTCGTAATTTGCCGGAATCACTGGCTTCACGATGATACCGGTCTTGCCTTCAAGGTAGCCCTCATCGATGGGAACAGCCGGACCTAAATCGGCAGGCCATGTTGGAGCTCCAGGGGTTCGGTCGGAGGCCGGGGTTTTTACTTTATAAGGCGGCGTGAGATCGATGGCGAAGGCGGATATTTCAGACTCGACATCATTGGTGCCGCCTGCAAAATAGATATACCGGAACTCCCATTCCGTAGGCGCTTCGGGAGTGAGTTCTTCTCTAAACAGGTTGCGTCGAATCTTATACGGCACCGTCCAGTCTCGATCAACGACAGCACCGGGATAAACGTATGGAGCGTCTGGATCGCTTGGATCAACAATATCGATCCAGGTAGCCGCGCCCTTTATACGAATCTGTGGCTGGAATGCATCATCATCATCCTCAAGTGCAGGCTTTGGAACCAGATAATCCAAATCAGCGCTAAGAGATGCTTTCGGAATGCGCAAATCAGGAAGCAGTGTCTGCGCCGGGAATGTAACCGCTCCCGGTGCCGCATCAATGGTATTTTCCACGGTGGATTTTGTTTTAAGCGCTGCCAGCCTGGACAGTTTGGCTCGTTCAACTATAGCGTTCATGATTCTCTCCATACGTTTGCAGTTTGGTGAATCTACTAATGACTGAGTTATCACACATTGTTACCGACCACTTTTGCTCCACGCCTTTACGGCCCGCATGGAATTTCTTCACCGGGTATTATTCGGTCTATTTTCACCAGCCCAACCTTAGATACTCCGACAAGTCTACGACCTCGGAATATTCGGTATTGAACAATGGCGGAAGCCTTGTCAAACATGGGTTGTACATGAATATCGTATGGCTCGATAACCAAAGAATACCCTTCTTTAATATCCGTATCGCTTAGTGCTGGGCGTATATCTTCCTTGCGAGCACTTACATACTCCTGCCCGCTTCCGTTCAAACTTGGATAGCCTCTCCAGCTTAATTCGACGCGGTCTCCAACCCTGAATCCCGACAAGGGTGGAACTGTCACACGAACACCCTCCCACAAAGGCGGGACAGTTGCGCAATTCAGGTATCCATGAACGTTTGCGTCAGGAAAACCAGGGGACTCAAGATTAACTGGAATAGGTACATGATCAATTGTCAGATTTCGGCGAACTGACTTTGAGGGGTGGTCAGCGGTATCTAACACCTGATACCACAATTCACCTACCCCGTTGACCTGCAGGAAGTTGGCGGCGATTGGAATAATAAATTGTGGTTGGATATCCGCTGCTGTGTAACTATTTTCGATCGAGACCGGTGGCTGCCCTGGCTGTTCAAAATAAACCGTTAAAAGATCCCGTTCATCAGGCTGCGTTGCGTAACTGGGCCAGAGAGGAATGACCACTTCGATTCCCGCCAATAACAATTCAAGCGGGATGTAACCGTCCGGATCTACATCGGCATCCTCCATTCCGATTACTCTCGGTGGTTTGAAGTCCAGCGGCCCTTGATTCGACATACATCAATCCCCTTAATGTGCCTGGCACTACTAAAAATCCTCAGAGGGATTAAGCGCCTCGCCAGGCGTATTGCCTACTGTCAAATCTGACAGGTATATCGACCGTCCGTCGGAATTACCCGACAACCTCAAATAAAAACGCTTGACGACCTCCTCGAAAATCGATTCTTCTGAAACCGGTTTCAGCGCCGCTCCAATAACAACAAGGCCTACCTATGAACGATTTCTCCGCCGCCCAGCGCAGCCGCGTGACCATGCTCGACGTCGCCGAACACGCCGGCGTATCCAAGGCCAGCGTCTCGCGCTTCATCGGCGACGACCGTGCCCTGCTCTCCGATGCCATCGCCCTGCGTATCGAGCAGGCAATCGCCGAACTCGGCTATCGCCCGAACCAGATGGCCCGCGGCCTGAAACGTGGGCGAACCCGCCTGATCGGCATGCTGGTGGCCGATATCCGTAACCCTTATTCGATTGCCGTGATGCACGGGGTGGAAACCGCCTGCCGTCAGCACGGCTACAGCCTGGTGGTGTGCAACACCGATCGCGATGATGAGCAGGAACGCCAGCACCTGGCCCTCCTGCGCTCCTACAACATCGAAGGCTTGATCGTGAACACCCTCGGTCATCACCGCGACGAATTACGTGAACTGCATCGGGAAATGCCGTTGGTGCTGGTGGATCGCAAGGTCGAGCAGCTCGAGAGCGATTTGGTCGGGCTGGACAATCCTGCCGCCGTTGAAATGGCCCTCACCCATTTACAGGAGCGCGGCTATCGCGATGTGCTGTTGGTGACCGAGCCGTTTGACGGCACCAGTTCGCGGATTGAGCGGGTCAGCAGTTTCAAGGCGCAGATCGAGCAACGCCCGACCCTGCGCGGCACCCTGATCGAAACCGGCAGTGAACTCACCGCTCAGCTGAAAACCTTCCTTGAAACGCCAGGCCCCGGCCCGAAAGCGCTGTTCTGCGCCAATGGAATCGCCGCGCTGGCCAGCACCCATTCGTTGCGTGAACTGAAGTGCAATCTGTTCGAGGACGTCGGCCTGATCGCCCTCGATGACCTGGATTGGTATCCGCTGGTGGGCAGCGGGATCACCGCCCTCGCCCAACCGACGGCCGAAATTGGCGCCAGTGCGTTCGAGTGTTTGCTCAAGCGTTTGCGCGGTGATGACGGGCCGGTGCGGACCCTGGATTTTTCGGCGAAGTTGATTGTGCGTGGGTCGACCGATGGACACTCTCGGTGACTGGACTGGCCCCATCGTCGGAACGCCGCCCGGAGCAAGCTCGCTCCCACATTGGACTCGTGTACACCACAAATCCCCTGTGGGAGCGAGCTTGCTCCGGGCGGCGTTCCGACGATGAGGCCCTGAAGAACACCGAACAACTCAGCATCAATATTTTTTTGAACAAAAATGAAACCGGTTTCAGAGGTATACAACAATGAATAAACCACCCGTTTCCATCAGCCTGTCGAGCTACGGCGCCGACCTTGTTCGCCAACGCGGACAGGGATCGTTTATCGACGTGTTGGCCGCCGCGGGCGCCACGCGTATCGAATGGCGCGAAGAACTGCTGACCGTCGAAGATCCCGCGCAACTGGCCGATGCCACCCAGGCCCAAGGCCTCGAAAGCGTGTATTCCTCGCCGATGGAATTGTGGCTGGCCGGCCAGTCCAAGCCCAATCCCGAACTGATCTCTGCGCTGCAGCGTGCCCAGGCATTCGGTGCCAAATGGCTGAAAGTGTCCCTGGGCTATTTCACCGACAACAGCGATCTCCAGACCTTGTCCCGTGTGCTGGGCAAAAGCGCTGTGCAGTTGCTGGTGGAAAACGATCAGACCTTGCACGGCGGCCGTATCGAGCCGTTCCAACGGTTTTTCACTGAAATCGAGCAACACAACCTGCCGGTCAAAATGACCTTCGACATCGGCAACTGGCATTGGCAAGACCAGTCCGCCGCCAGCGCCGCGCGGTTGCTCGGTCGTCACGTCGGCTATGTGCACTGCAAAGCCGTGACACGCCGGGCCGACGGCAAACTGGTCGCCATACCGCCGGACGCCAGCGACCTGCATTTGTGGGAACAACTGCTGCGGCACATGGCCCAAGGCGTTATGCGGGCGGCGGAATACCCGCTGCAAGGCGACGACCTTGTGCAGTTGACTACCGAGCATGTCGCCACCCTCGCCCGCCTCGGTCAAACCCGGTTGGAGAGCGCTCATGTCTGAGATCGATATTCTCTCGTTCGGCGAAACCATGGCGATGTTCGTCGCCGAGCAGAACGGTGATTTGGCCGACGTTGGCCAATTCCACAAACGCATTGCCGGGGCCGACAGCAATGTCGCCATTGGCTTGTCGCGGCTGGGTTTCAACGTGGCCTGGCTGAGCCGGGTCGGCGCTGATTCGCTGGGCCGGTTCGTGATCGATACCCTGGAAAAAGAAGGCCTGGATTGCAGCAACGTTGCCATCGACACCGCGCATCCCACCGGTTTTCAGCTCAAGTCGCGCACCGACGATGGCAGCGATCCGGTGGTCGAGTATTTCCGCCGTGGGTCGGCGGCGAGTCATCTGTCGCGGCAGTCGATCGCGCCTGAATTACTGAACGCCCGGCACTTGCACGCCACCGGTATTCCGCCGGCGCTGTCCGAAACGGCTCGGGAAATGTCTTTCGAATTGATGACCCGCATGCGCGATGCCGGGCGCAGCGTGTCCTTCGACCCGAACCTGCGCCCGAGCCTGTGGGCCAGCGAGCAACAGATGATTACCGAGATCAACCGCCTCGCCGCCCTCGCCCATTGGGTGCTGCCGGGGTTGAGTGAAGGCCGCTTGCTGACCGGTTTCGAAGACCCGGCCGACATCGCGGCGTTCTACCTCGATCAAGGCGCGGAAGCCGTGGCGATCAAACTGGGCCCGCACGGTGCGTATTACCGCACTCATCTGGACCAGGGTTTCGTGGCGGGCGTGCCCGTGGAAACGGTGGTCGACACCGTCGGTGCCGGCGATGGCTTTGCCGTCGGCATGATCAGCGCCCTGCTGGAAAACCACAGCTTTGCCGACGCCGTGAAGCGTGCGAACTGGATTGGCAGCCGCGCGGTGCAGAGCCGTGGGGATATGGAAGGGTTGCCTGATCGATCCGAAATGATCGCCGAATTTGAGGCCGCCTTCGCGAGCAAGCCCGCTCCCACATTGGATTGCATTCCAACGTAATTCCCCTGTGGGAGCGAGCTTGCTCGCGATGAGGCCCGCACAGTCACTGAAGATTTAACCCGTTACCTGCTGCGACAAAAACAACAAGCTCAGGAGCACCACTATGAAAACCGCAACACTCGCCGCCCGCCGCTGGTGGTACATCATGCCCATCGTGTTCATCACCTACAGCCTGGCGTACCTGGACCGCGCCAACTACGGATTCGCCGCCGCCTCCGGGATGGCCGCCGACCTGATGATCACGCCGGGCCTGTCGTCGATGCTCGGCGCGCTGTTCTTCCTTGGCTACTTCTTCTTCCAGGTGCCGGGCGCGATCTACGCCCAGAAGCACAGCGTCAAGAAGCTGATTTTCGTCAGCCTGATTCTCTGGGGTGGCCTGGCCACGTTGACCGGGATCGTCTCCAACGCCTACTGGCTGATCGTAATTCGCTTCATGCTCGGGGTGGTCGAAGCGGCGGTGATGCCGGCGATGCTGATCTATCTGTGCCACTGGTTCACCCGTGCCGAACGCTCGCGCGCCAACACCTTCTTGATCCTCGGCAACCCGGTGACCATGCTCTGGATGTCGGTGGTCTCGGGGTATCTGGTGCAGCATTACAGCTGGCGCTGGATGTTCATCATCGAAGGTTTGCCGGCGGTGCTCTGGGCGTTTATCTGGTGGCGTCTGGCCGATGACCGTCCCGCTCAAGCCAAGTGGTTGAGCGATCAAGAGAAGCAGGATCTGCAAAGCGCTCTGGCGGCCGAACAGGTCGGTATCAAAGCGGTGAAGAACTATGCCGAAGCCTTCCGTTCGCCCAAGGTAATCATCCTGGCCTTGCAGTTTTTCTGCTGGAGCATCGGCGTCTATGGCTTCGTGTTGTGGCTGCCGTCGATCCTCAAGGCTGGCGCACAGATGGACATGATCGAAGCCGGCTGGCTCTCGGCGCTGCCGTATCTGGCCGCGGTGATTGGCATGCTGCTGGTGTCCTGGGGCTCGGACAAAATGCAGAAGCGCAAACGCTTCGTCTGGCCGCCATTGCTGATCGCCTCGATTGCTTTCTACGGCTCCTACGCCCTGGGCGCTGAACACTTCTGGTGGTCCTACACCTTGCTGGTGATCGCCGGCGCCTGCATGTACGCGCCTTACGGTCCGTTCTTCGCGATCATTCCGGAAATCCTTCCGGCCAACGTGGCCGGGGGCGCCATGGCGCTGATCAACAGCATGGGCGCGCTCGGTTCGTTTGGCGGTTCGTATCTGGTGGGCTACCTGAACAGCTCCACCGGCTCGCCGGGTGCTTCTTATCTGTTGATGAGCGGCGCGTTGATGCTCTCGGTGGTGCTGACGATTTTCCTCAAGCCCGGCGCCAGCGACCGGGTCGTGGCCAAGGCCGTTGTGCAACGGTCAACGGCTGCTCATTCCTGAATTGAAGTTGAGATGATGACGATGAAAAAGCAGGTTGTGCTGTACAAGAAACTCTCGCCGCTGCTGATGGCTCGCCTGCACGAGCAGACCGAGGTGACGTTGATCGACAACCTCAATGCCGACGGCCTGGCAACGCTGCGCGAGGCCCTGCCCCGCGCCCACGGATTGCTCGGTGCGAGTCTGAAACTGGATGCCGGATTATTGGATCTGGCACCAGACCTGGAGGCCATCGCCAGCGTGTCCGTGGGGGTCGATAACTACGACATCGACTACCTGACCGAACGACGGATCCTGCTCAGCAACGCCCCCGACGTACTCACCGAAACTACGGCCGATACCGGTTTCGCGCTGATCCTGGCGACCGCCCGGCGCGTGGTGGAACTGGCGAACATGGTTCGCGCCGGCCAGTGGAAGCGCAATGTCGGTCCCGCGCAATTCGGTACCGATGTACATGGTAAAACCCTGGGCATCATTGGCATGGGGCGGATCGGTGAGGCCCTGGCCCAGCGTGGTCATTTCGGTTTTGGCATGCCGGTGATTTACCACAGCCACTCGCCAAAACCGGCGGTGGAACAACGATTCAACGCGCAATACCGCAGCCTGCCGGCGCTATTGCAGCAGGCGGATTTCGTTTGCCTGACCTTGCCGCTGACGGCTGAAACCGAAGGACTGATCGGGGCCGAGCAGTTTGCCCTGATGCGCCCCGAAACCATCTTCATCAACATTTCACGGGGCAAGGTGGTGGACGAGGCGGCGCTGATCCAGGCCTTGCGTGACGGGCAGATTCGCGCTGCGGGGCTGGATGTGTTCGAACGAGAGCCGCTGAACACCGACTCGCCGCTGTTGCAGCTGAACAACGTGGTGGCGACGCCGCACATTGGCTCGGCGACGTATGAGACAAGGGAGGCGATGGCCACGTGTGCGGTGGACAATTTGCTGGCGGCGCTGGCGGGTGAGCGGCCGGCGAATCTGGTGAATACGCAGGCGTGGAAAGCTTAAGAAATTCGGTGCCTGTCAGTCAGCCATCGCGAGCAAGCTCGCTCCCACACTGGATCTGCGGTGCTCATAGATCCCCTGTGGGAGCGAGCTTGCTCGCGATGAGGCCGGCAATAACAACGCAAACTTTCAGGCCCGACGCGCCTCCAGAAGATCCGCCGCACACAACGCAATCCGCCGACACGCATCCGCCAGCTTCAGCTGATCCACCACCAACCCCAATCGAATATGCCCCGCCGCACTCGGCCCGAACGCTTCACCCGCCAGCACTGACACGCCATAACCTTCCAGCAGCCGCTCGGCAAAACTCTGGGCACACAATCCGGTCTGGCGCACATCAATCATCACGAACATCCCGCCATCAGGCCGGATCGGCCGGATGCCCGGGCAATCACTCAGGCTCGCGCACACCAGGTCGCGACGCTGGCGATACTCCTCACGCATCAGCGCCACTTCCGGCAGATCCTCATCCAGCGCCAATTGCGCGGCGTTCTGAATGAAATCCGGAATACCAAACAGCATGCACAAGGACAGGTGCACCAAGTGCTCGGCCAAAGGTTTCGGCCCGATCACCCAGCCCACGCGCCAACCGCTCATGGCGTGGGACTTGGACAGGCTATTGATGGTCGCCGTGCGCTCGGCCATGCCCGGCAGGCTCGCCGGGCTGATGTGCTCGCCTTCGTACAACAGATCGCTGTAGACCTCGTCGCTGATCAGCCACAGGTCGTGACGAACACACAGCGATGCCAGTTCCTGCCAGACCATCAGCGGCAAACTCGCGCCGGAAGGATTGTTCGGACTGTTGAGCAAAATGGCACGGGTCTTGGGTGTGATCAGCGCCGCGACATCCGCCGGATCGACCCGAAAGCCGTTCTCGGGGCGCACGGCCACCGGCACCACTTTGGCCGCGCAGGCACCGAACACACCTTCATAGGTCACGTACATCGGTTCGGCGACGATCACTTCATCGCCCGCGTCGAGCAGGCATTGCGCGACCGAATACACCGCACACTGCGCGCCCGGCAGCACGATCACATGATCGGCATCCACCGCTTGACCACTGCGACGTCGATGACGGTTGGCAATGCTGTCGCGCAACCCCCGACTGCCACGTACTGACGGGTAGTGGGTGTCACCGGCCAACAAGCTATCGATGCACGCCTGAACGATGGGCTGCGGCGTATCGAAGTCGGGATCGCCGATCGATAGCAGCAGCACATCAACGCCCTGCTCGAGTAATTCCAGTGCTCGGTCATGAATCTGCCAGGCCGCTGCGCCGTCACCGGCGATTCGTTTGGTCAAGGCTGAATAGCGCATGTAATTCTCCAGTCGCGCGGGTTCCAAGCCTCAACCCTATCTCAAATCACGAAACGCGCCACCATGGCATTTAAATCCACGGCCAGGCGCGACAGTTCGTGAGTGGCGGCGCTGGTCTGGTTGGCACCCGCGGCGGACTGGGTGGCCAGGTCGCGGATGTTCACCAGGTTGCGGTCGACCTCGCGGGACACCTGGGCCTGTTCTTCGGACGCGCTGGCGATCACCAGGTTGCGCTCGTTGATCAATTGGATCGACTGAGTGATCTGCTCCAGCGCGACACCGGCCGCGCGGGCCATTTCCAGGGTGCTTTGGGTGCGTTGATTGCTTTGCTGCATTGAGGAGACCGCTTGGCCGGTGCCGTTCTGAATGCCGGCAACCATTTTTTCGATTTCCTGGGTCGATTGCGCGGTGCGATGGGCCAACGCGCGGACCTCGTCCGCCACCACCGCAAAACCACGCCCGGCTTCACCGGCACGGGCGGCTTCGATTGCAGCGTTCAGCGCCAGCAGGTTGGTTTGCTCGGCGATGGCGCGGATCACGTCCAGCACCTTGCCGATGTCGCGCCCCTGAGCGGCCAGGCCTTCGATCATCACCGAGGTGTTTTGCACATCGTGGGTCATGGTCTGGATCGCGCCGACGGTTTCCACCACTCGGTCGCGACCTTCGCGGGCGGCCTGGGTCGACTGGTTAGAGGCTTCGGACGTCGACACCGCGTTGCGCGCTACTTCTTCCACGGCGGCAGTCATTTCGTTGACCGCGGTGGCAGCCTGTTCGATTTCGTTGGTCTGCTGTTGCAGACCGCGGGACGCTTCTTGGGTGACCGTGCTGAGTTCTTCAGCGGCGGCACCCAGTTGGGTGGCGGAACCGGCGATCTGTTCGATGGTTTTGCGCAGGCTGGCCTGCATCGCGGACAAGGCACCGAGCAAACGGGCAGGTTCGTCTTTGCCGTCGACCTCGATGACGTTGGTCAGGTTGCCGCCCGCAATGGTTTGCGCCGCCTGCAGCGCACGGTTCAGCGGCGTGACGATGCTGCGGGTCAGCAGCCAGGCCAGCAGCACGGTCATCAGCGCCGCAATCACCGCCACCACGATGATGCCGGTAATCGCGCTGCGGTACTGCTCGCCTGCTTCGGCCGAGGCGGTTTTCGCATCGGTAGTATTCAGCGCCACCAGTTTGTTCAGCTGCTCGCCCATCTGGTCCGTACCGTCCTTGATCCGGGTGTTGATCAGCGTGCGCATCTCATCGAGCTTGTTCTGTCGCGACAGCTCCAGCATCTGGTTCTGTGCTTGCAGGTAGCTGTCCAGCGTTGCCGTGAAGGTCTTGTACAGCGCGGCTTCTTCCGGGGTGGCCGACAACGCTGCATAGCTGGATTGTGCGCTACGAACCTTGTCGACCAGCACGCCGATACGCGTCTGGGCTTCCTGCAACGCGGCCGGATCACGGTTGACCAATACCCGGAACGAGAGAATGCGCAGACGCAGGACGTTTTCCGTCAGGTTGCCGAGAAACCCGACGCTGGGCAGCTGCTTAGTTTCCATGTCGATGGAGGCTTGGTGGATGGTCGTCATGCGGTTCACGGCAAACACACCCAGCACGATGACGAGCAAGGCAATGAAGGCAAAACCCAGGAAAGCTCGAGGCGCGATATTCAGATTACGCAGTGACATAGGATGATTCTCGGGTGATGGAGCTACGAGCATCCTTGCGTGATCGCTGAAGGGCGGGCGGCGGCGCACGCGCTTTCAGTTTGGCGCCACTGTTGGAATAGGTTTGTGTGGGCCTATTGGCTGTATCGGCTGGGGATGAGGATTTTTGCGGGGTGTTTAGAAATATATTTCAAGTTTGGAACCGCCCCTCACCCTAACCCTCTCCCGGAGGGAGAGGGAACTGACCGTATTGTTCTTCCGATGTTCTGCGAACTGAAAGTTTTGAGCCGAACTCAGATTCTGAAAAGCATGGAGATCGGCCCCCTTTCCCCCTCTCCCCCGTGGGGAGAGGGCTGGGGTGAGGGGTGGATCTAAACTTCAACGCAAGACTCAAGACTCAAGACTCAAGACTCAAGACTCAAGACTCAAGACTTACGCAAAGCCACCCGCCAAACCCGCGCAACATCACTCGCCCGTTCCCGCAACAACCGCGGTGCCTCGGCACACGCCCGCTCCAGCGTCATCGGCCCGCTCGCCAAGGCAAACGCGGCATCGATGCCATGTTCATACAGCGCCTGATAACCCTCACCCAGTGTCCCGGCGAGGACAATCACCGGCACGCCGTGCTGCCGAGCAATACGCGCCACACCAAACGGTGTCTTGCCACGCAGGGTCTGGGCATCGAATCGACCTTCACCGGTGATCACAAGGTCGGCGCCTTCGACCGCATCCTCCAAACCGACCAGTTCGGCGACCACTTCAACACCGGCCTTGAACTGCGCCCCCAGAAACGCCTTGGCGGCAAACCCCAGGCCGCCCGCCGCACCGCTGCCCGGTTCGTCACGTACGTCTTTGTTCAGGACTTGCGCGCACCGTTCGGCAAAGTGCCCGAGCGCGCGATCCAGTTGCTGGACTTGCTCGGGTGATGCACCTTTTTGCGGGCCGAAAATCGCTGAGGCACCGTGAGGGCCGCACAGTGGATTGTTGACGTCGGCGGCGATGTCGAATCGCACCTCGGCCAGACGCGGATCGAATTCACTCAGATCAATGCGGGCCAGCTGTCCAAGTGCCAGACCACCCGGTGCCAGTGTTCGGCCGTGTGCGTCGAGCAGTTTGACGCCCAAGGCTTGCATCGCACCCGCCCCGCCGTCGTTGGTGGCGCTGCCGCCAATCGCCAGAATGACCCGTTGCGCGCCGGCATCGAGCGCCGCGCGGATCAATTCACCAGTGCCGAACGTGCTGCTGAAGCACGCATCACGCTTGCCCGGCGGAACCAGTTGCAGGCCACTGGCCTCGGCCATTTCGATAATCGCGGTGTGACTCTGAGGCAACCAGCCCCAAGCGGCCTCAACCGTCGCGCCGAGCGGCCCACGAACTGGGGTGCGGCGCAGTTCGCCCTCGCACGCCGCCAGAATCGACTCGACGGTCCCCTCCCCGCCGTCCGCCATCGGGCATTTGACCAGTTGCGCATCAGGCCAAACCTGCGCCAACCCGAGAGCAATGGCATCAGCCACACCCTGGGCACTCAGGCTGTCCTTGAACGAATCGGGGGCGATGACGATTTTCATGCGAATTCTCCAGTTCCAATGCGCTCCATGCTGCCAGCAGGCAAGAACAATAACGCCGGTCCGCTGCACAAGCGGCCATGACGATTATTGTTCATTTCCACAAAACCCTTCCCCATTCACATCGATCAATGTAGGAGCTGCCGCAGGCTGCGATCTTTTGATCTTGCTCTTTTCGGGCTCGCTGAAAATCAGGATCAAAAGATCGCAGCCTGCGGCAGCTCCTACGGATCGTGTGTATCAGTCGGTTTGGGGAAGGAGCTGCACGCCGAGGTAAAGCGCAAGCATCCCGTCGAGTCTTAACGGATCAACACCACTAAGCTCGGCAATCCGCTCCATCCGATAACGCAGGCTATTGCGGTGGATGCCAAGCGCATCGGCACAGGCCTGGCTCTGACCATCGTGATCGCACCAACAGCGCAAAGTCGCCAGCAGTTGGCCGTTGCCATCCTTGGCGATGACTTTGCGCAGCGGTTTGAGCAACTCGTCCAGCGCGTCGTCATTGCGGTGCCGCCAGAGCATCACCGGCAACCGATAACGATTGAGCGTCAGCAAACGGGAGTGCGGCAACACCTCTCGCCCATAGGCCAGCAAGTCGCCGACGCGTCGATAGCAACGGCGCAATCCCGACAGCCCATCCGCCTGCCCGCCCACGGCGATCCGCAGAATGTTCCAGCCGAGGCCGTCGAGTTTTTCCAGCAACCGGTCATTCTCGATCGCTTGCACCGCCGGTCGGCACCAGAGCAACGATGACTTGGCCGAACTCACGCACCAACTGTCCGGGTAGCGCGAAGTCAGCCAGGCGCTGAGCGCCTCGACGGTTTGCCCCGGACCGTGTTCCATCCCCAACTCGAACAGGTACGGCACCCGCGTCATCTGCGGCTTGAGCCCAAGCTGTTGCGCTTCGTCGATCAACCGCGGCGAATCCCCTGCCTCGCTGAGCAGCAACGCCAGCAGATCGTCGCAACGCTGGCGCCGCCATTGCTGTTCGGCCTGCTGATGACGTTGACCGACCAGCATCTCGGCGGTCATCCGCACCAGCTCGGCGTAGGTGCGCAATTGCTCGGGTTCACCGGTGATGCCCAGCACGCCAATCAACCGTTGATCGAGTAAAAGCGGCAAGTTGATGCCCGGCTGCACGCCTTTCAAATGAATCGCGGTCTGCGCGTCGATCTCCACCACCCGCCCGTTGGCTAGCACCAGTTGCGCGCCTTCATGACGGGTGTTGACGCGCTCCGGCTCGCCGCTGCCGAGAATCAGGCCCTGGCTGTCCATGACGTTGACGTTGTACGGCAGGATGGCCATCGCCCGGTCGACGATATCCTGGGCCAGGTCGTGATCGAGTTCGAACATAGCGGGGATCCTTGAAAGCGTGATGGAGCGGATTGTTCACCCGCACAGGCCTTGGTGGCAAACCCTGTGCTCAGGCACAAAGACAATGACCCAAGCGGTGGCCGAGACTCACCGGGCGGTCAACGTTACCCTTGCATCGCAAAAAATCATAATAAAGAGAGAGCCCGCCATGTCACAGAGCGCCGCCGCTACCCAGGCCATCGTTGACGAAAAAAACGCCGTCTACAAACGCATTACCCTGCGTTTGATTCCCTTCATCTTCATCTGCTACCTGTTCAACTACCTCGACCGGGTGAACGTTGGATTTGCCAAGCTGCAGATGCTCGACGCACTGAAATTCAGCGAAACCGTGTACGGCCTCGGGGCCGGGATCTTCTTTATCGGCTACGTGTTGTGCGGCGTCCCCAGCAACCTGGCCCTGACCAAATTCGGCCCGCGCCGCTGGATCGCGCTGATGATGATCGTCTGGGGCTCGCTCTCGACCTGCTTGCTGTTCGTCACCACCCCGACCGAGTTCTACACCCTGCGCCTGTTCACCGGCGCGGCCGAAGCCGGGTTCTTCCCGGGCGTGGTGCTTTACCTTTCGCAGTGGTTCCCGACCTTCCGCCGCGGCCGCATCATGGCGTTGTTCATGTCGGCGATCCCTGTGTCCGGACTGCTCGGCAGCCCGTTTTCCGGCTGGATTCTCAACCACTTCGGCGCAGGCCAGGCGGGTTTGGCGGGCTGGCAGTGGATGTTCCTGCTGCAAGGCATTCCGACCGTGATCCTCGGCGCCCTCGCCTACTTCCTGTTGAGCGACAGTTACGCCAACGCCAAATGGCTCACGCCGTTCGAGCGCTCGGTGCTGGAAGCCGACCACGCCGAAGACCTGGCCAACAAACCGAAAACCACCACCGACTCGCTGCTGGCCGTGTTCAAGAACCCGGCGATCTGGGCCTTCGGTCTGATCTATTTCTGCATCCAGAGCGGCGTCTACGCGATCAACTTCTGGCTGCCGTCGATCATCAAGAACCTGGGCTTCAGCGATAACCTGGTGATCGGTTGGCTCAGTGCGATTCCGTACCTGCTGGCGGCGCTGTTCATGTTGATGGTCGGCCGCTCGGCGGACCTGCGCAAAGAACGCCGCTGGCACTTGGTGGTGCCGATGCTGATGGGTGCGGTCGGTTTGCTGATCGCGGTGAACTTTGCGACTACGCCGGCCATCGCCATCCTCGGCCTGACCATCGCCACCATGGGCGCCCTCACCGGCCTGCCGATGTTCTGGCCGGTGCCGACTGCGCTGCTGAGCGCGGGCGCTGCGGCGGGTGGTTTGGCGTTGATCAACTCCATGGGGCAGATGGCCGGGTTCCTGAGTCCGTATCTGGTGGGTTGGGTCAAGGACAGCACCGGGTCGACCGATGCCGCGCTTTACCTGCTGGCGGGCGTGATTGTTTGCGGGAGTTTGCTGGCGTTACGCATGACGCGGACGTTGCGGGTTTAAGCTTCGGTAGACATGAGAAACGGCCCTTTTCGGGCCGTTTTTTTGCCGAGGTTTTCGGCTTGAGTTTTGTGGTGTTGCTTAAATCTATCCCCCTCACCCCAGCCCTCCCGAAACGTCGGACCGCCCCAAAGGGGCGAGGGGGAAAGGGGGCCGATCTTCATGCATTTCAAAGCCTGAGTTCGACTCAGAATTGCAGGTCGGTGTAGCTCTAAAAAACAACTCGGTCAGTCCCCTCTCCCTACGGGCGGTCCGACGTTTCGGGAGGGTTAGGGTGAGGGCTGCTTTTGCGTTTAACCCGGTGGATCGATGTTATCCAACGCCCGATTCACCGCCAACTCACCCAGCATGATGATCTGCGCAATACCCAACAGCGAATTGCGACTCGCCCCCTCCAAATGGTCCACCAAATCCATGGCCATGACATTGGCCGAGGCCAACGACTCGCAAGCATGGCCCAGCAGGGTTTCGGTATCGAGCTCCGGGTTGACGATGAACATGGTGCCGGGTGTGCGCGGGGTGGCTTTGATATGGGCAGCCAGTTTGAGGTAGTGATCGAGGGCGCGGTCGACGGCTTCGTGGAGCTTTTTTGAATCGAGTGATTCGGACGGGGATGCCGGATCGGTGTCCGGTGGATTGGGCGTTACTTTGAACATAGATGAATCTCCTGAAATGAAAATGAAGAGCCATCACTCTCGCTACCAAACGATGGGTGGCGGCCATACGCGGATTGGTAGACCGGTCCAGGAACCCGGCGCGTCCGAAGACGCCCTGCGCATGGCCACCATAAAAAGCAGAGATGAGACAACCCCGCAAAAGATGGTGCTATGCGCCTGGACATACCGGGCTACCAAACCCGATCGCTGTTATTTCAGCGACCGGCAAACGATAGAGCCCAGGCCCAAGGCGCACAAGCCGGCGGATTCTGGCGTAGTCGTAGGCAGCGGCGCAAGGATGTGTAGCCCGAATCAGTATCTGGAGATGTCGATTAAACAACTCAGTCATTGCTCACTTTTCAATCGATAGGAGAGACGGATAAATAGGTATGTCCCTCCTTTCGTGGTCACTGCCGACGCCGCGCCAAAACCGGCTAATGGGTATCCCCTTATCTCTGAGAACGGCGATCCCGGGCGGATGGTTTCCGACCGGGATGTTCGTCAGGACTCGATCGTCGCCGTATCAATCACCGAGACCGTTGCGCTGCCGTAGTTGCAGACATAAGCGCGGGTACCGTCCGGGCTGACGGCGATCCCGGTCGGAGAGTCCACGTCCGGGATGTTCGTCAGGACTCGATTCGTCGCCGTATCAATCACCGAGACCGTGTGGCTAAGCTGGTTGCAGACATAAGCGCGGGTACCGTCCGGGCTGACGGCAACCCCCATCGAATAGTTCTCGACCGGGATGTTCGTCAGGACTCGATCCGTCGCCGTATCAATCACCGAGACCGTGCGGCCACCACCGTTGCAGACATAAGCGCGGGTACCGTCCGGGCTGACAGCAACCCCTCTCGGAGCAGTCCCGACCGGGATGTTCGTCAGGACTCGATCCGTCGCCGTATCAATCACCGCGACCATTTGGCTACCACGGTTGCTGACATAAGCGCGGGTACCGTCCGGGCTGACGGCGATCCCGGTCGGAGAGTGCCCGACCGGGATGTTCGTCAGGACTTGATCCGTCGCCGTATCAATCACCGAGACCGTGTGGCTATTATAGTTGCTGACATAAGCGCGGCTACCGTCCGGGCTGACAGCAACCCCCCACGGAATGTTCCCGGCCGGGATGTTCGTCAGGACGCGATTCGTCGCCGTATCAATCACCGAGACCGTGTGGCTAACCTGGTTGCTGACATAAGCGCGGGTACCGTCCGGACTGACGGCAGCCCCCACCGGTTCTTTTCCGACCGGGATATTCGTCAGGACGCGATTCGTGGCCGTATCAATCACCGAGACCGTGTGGCTATTCCGGTTGCAGACATAAGCACGGGTACCGTCCGGACTGACAGCGATCCCGAACGGAGCGTCCCCGACCGGGATGGTACCGACCGGCCCCAGCCCCGTAACGGTTACGGTTGCGTTGGCGACCTGAGCACCACTGGTGGCGCTCAGACTGTAAGAACCGGGGATGAGAGCGCCTTTGACGCGGCTGACGCTGAGCCTGCCGACATCGTCGGTGATGAAGTCGCGCTGGCCGCTGCCGCCATCGTCGTACCTAAAGTTGGCTGGGAGAATCAGACTGAGGCGGCCCTCGGGGACGGGGGTGTTACTGCTGGTGCTGAGAAGCAACTCAACGTTCTTCAGCCGGCCAGCCGGGGCGATGGTGTAGGGCGCGTTGGTGAAGGTCGGCACGTCATTCTGTCCTGCGCCCGTCACCTGCGCCGTAGCCGTTTTGGACCTGGCAATGACGTCGCCACTTCTGACCTGCTCATAGATCACCGTCACCACGCTGTCGGCAATGACCTTGCTGTTGGGTATGTCCCAAAAGAATTGCCCCGGCACCTGTGTAATTGGCAGAGTTTTGTCATAGGTGGCAACCGGACTGCCATTCACCAGAGCGGTGAACGTCAGGTGGATCTCATCCCCCACGTCCCAGATCTCATCGATCAGATGAATCAAGGCCCACAACGGCCCGCCGTTCAGCTTGGCGAGGTCCACGGTATTAGGGTCGTCATTGTTCTCGGTCAGGATTTCTCGAAGGATCGCCTGCTCGAGTTCAACACGGTCAAGGTGTATATCCAGGCGCTTCTCCGGGGATTTGACCCGGTTGCCCAACTGGTCGACGACATAGAACTCGGCCACCGCACTCGGGTTGTCGCCCGCCTTCTGGAACGTGTCGGCGAACAGTGTGTGGGTGATTGGCGCCGTGCCGTCGGGGACGTCGAACCTGACCTGGGTGTCGCCCAACAGAAACTCGATACGGTCGTGGTTGCGTCGGTTGGCATAGGTGAACCCGAACTCCACCCCTAGCGCCGCCCGTGCGGCGCTGACGCCGTCCTTGAGCACATCGGCCGGGATCACCAGATCCAGGGTTTCCACAGACCGTAGGTGATACAGCACCAGCAGATCCCGAGAGGGTTCGGAGTTCCCCGAGGCACGGGTGACCACGTAATGCAGACGGTTGACGCCATGTATCAAATTATTGTGTGGCAGGTACAGATACACGCGCAGCTTTTCCTCCCCCGGCTTGACGGTATGACCTGCTCCTGGGACGAGACCGCCGTTGCAATACAAATTCACGCTATCATCGGCCGCCATGATCCGGGATTCTAGCTGCAGCTCGGTCCATGGATCGACCAGGCATTCAAGGCCCTTGGCCTGGCCATCGTAAAGGGCTTTGGGAATGCCGCCGTCGGCGATGCCGTCCGGTTTCACTGGGGTGACCCAGCCCTGGATGATTACGGGGTACAGCACAAATAATTCGTTCAACGCGGCGGACTGGATATCCATCATGCTCTCCTGGAAGGCGACGAGTCCTGAGTCTTCTCAGGACGCGGGGTTATCACACTCCAGGCCGGGAAGACTGACTACTGTCAAATCTGACAGTGGCGACGAGTGGTTACCCCGACCTTCATTCGAGGTGCGGAAGCGCCCAAGCGTTTCTGGGCAAAAGTGCTGCCAGGCGCTTCGTCGATAAATCAGATTGCCCCGCCCCACCGTTCTGGTATTTGATTGAGCCTTTCTCCCACCGGTAAAAGGATTTCGTCATGAGCTACCGCACGCTGGGTCATTCGGGTTTACAGGTTTCCACCCTGACCCTGGGCACCATGATGTTCGGCGAACAGACCAGCACCGAAGATTCCCTGCGGATCATCGACAAGGCCTGGGACCAGGGCATCAATTTCATCGACACCGCGGACGTTTACACCAACGGCCGCTCCGAAGAGATCGTCGGCGAAGCGATTGCCGGTAACCGCCATGAATGGGTGCTGGCGACCAAGGTCGGTTTCGGCCCGGTGGACGGCGTTCCCAACCGCAGCGGTCTGAGCCGCAAGCACCTGTTCAATGGCATCGACGCCAGCCTGACGCGTTTGGGCACTGACTATCTCGACATCTATTACCTGCACCGCGAAGACCACAACACGCCGCTGGAAGTGACGGTGTCGGCTATTGGTGATTTGATCCGCCAGGGCAAGATTCGCTATTGGGGTTTGTCGAACTACCGTGGCTGGCGCATCGCCGAGGTGATTCGTGTGGCCGATCAACTGGGCGTCGACCGGCCGGTGATCAGTCAGCCGCTGTACAACATCGTCAACCGTCAGGCAGAAACCGAGCAGATCACCGCCGCGCAAAACTATGGCCTGGGCGTGGTGCCTTACAGCCCTCTGGCGCGCGGTGTGCTCAGCGGTAAATACGCGCCGGACGTGAAACCGGACGCCAACAGCCGCGCCGGCCGCGCCGACAAACGCATTCTGGAAACCGAATGGCGCGTCGAATCATTGCGCATTGCTCAGCAGATTCAGCAGTACACCCAGGGTCGCGGCGTGGGCATCGTCGAATTCGCCATCGCCTGGGTGCTGAACAACAGCGCCGTCACCTCGGCCATCGTTGGACCGCGTACCGAAGAACAATGGGATGCCTACACCAAGGCGCAGGCGGTGAAGATTACGGCTGAGGATGAGGCGTTTATTGATTCGCTGGTTGTGCCTGGGCATGCGTCGACGCCGGGGTTTAATGATGTGAGCCACTTTGTGTCGGGACGCAAATCGCGTTCGGCTTGAGATCTCCCCCTCACCCTAGCCCTCCCGAAACGTCGGACCGCCCGTAGGGAGAGGGGACTGAATGGGGGATGTTCGGCATATCCTTCGACCTGAAAGTTCCGCATCGAATCCATAATCGAATAGGTCTTTCAGGTCGCAAAATTTCTTGAATCCACTCGGTCAGTCCCCTCTCCCTCTGGGAGAGGGCTAGGGTGAGGGGACGACGGTTTGAAATTCTGCAGGGATGTTGGAAATATTGATCACTCGGCCAATATTCAGCACAAAAAACACGTATCCTGCGCGCCCCGTTCGACCTTCAACCCGCGAGGACAGTTTGTCTAAAGGTATCGCTCTATCGGTTTCAGCCTCGGTGCTGTTTGCCGTCATGTATTACTACACGTCGCTGCTCACGCCTTTGAGCGGCGTGGAAATCTTCGGTTGGCGAATGCTGCTGACCCTGCCATGCATGACCGTGTTCATGGTGGTCTCCGGTGAATGGAAACGCGTGGTCGCCCTTTTTCGGCGGCTGGTTGGCCAACCAAAATTGCTCGCCGGCCTGATCCTTTCCGCGACGCTGCTTGGCCTGCAACTCTGGTTATTCATGTGGGCGCCGCTCAATGGCTATAGCCTCGACGTGTCCCTCGGCTACTTCCTGTTGCCGCTGTCCATGGTGCTGACCGGGCGGTTCGCCTATGGCGAGCGACTGTCTTACCTGCAAAAGGTTGCCGTGTTTTTTGCGTCCCTCGGTGTGCTCAACGAGCTGTATCAGGTCGGCGGCTTTTCCTGGGCGACCTTGCTGGTCGTCATCGGTTATCCGCTCTACTTCATCCTGCGCAAACGACTGGCGACCGACAACCTCGGCGGTTTGTGGATGGACATGGCCTTGATGTTGCCCGTCGCGTTCTGGTTCGTTCAGGGCGGTGAACAGGGTTTCGCCGTGTTCGATCAACACCCGTGGTTGTCGCTGCTGATCCCGTTGCTCGGCGTCATCAGCGCATCGGCGCTGGTGGTTTACATCATCGCCAGCCGGTTGTTGCCGTTCAGCCTGTTCGGGTTGTTGAGCTATGTCGAACCGGTGCTGTTGCTCGGCGTCGCGTTGCTGCTGGGGGAAAGCATCAAACCCGGTGAGTGGCTGACCTACATCCCGATCTGGTTGGCTGTTGTGGTGTTGGTGTTCGAAGGGTTCAAACACATGATGCGGCAACGCAGACCTTAAGGCTGCGCAAAACAATGTGGGAGCGAGCTTGCTCGCGATGGCGTCTTCAGATTCAACATTGATGTTGGCTGACAGACCGCTATCGCGAGCAAGCTCGCTCCCACAGTTTTTACAGCGGTAACGGCTTAGTCGGTGGAGAGCACACCACGACGAACCTGGTCGCGTTCGATGGATTCGAACAGTGCCTTGAAGTTGCCTTCGCCGAAACCATCGTCGCCTTTACGCTGGATAAACTCGAAGAACACCGGGCCCATCAGGGTTTCCGAGAATATCTGCAACAGCAGACGCTTGTCGCCTGACTCGGACGAACCGTCCAGCAAAATGCCGCGCGATTGCAGTTGATCAACCGGCTCATCGTGGTTCGGCAAACGACCTTCGAGCATTTCGTAATAGGTTTCCGGCGGCGCGGTCATGAAGCGCATGCCAATGCTTTTCAGGTGATCCCAGGTCTTGATCAGGTCATCGGTCAGGAAGGCAACGTGTTGAATGCCCTCGCCGTTGAACTGCATCAGGAACTCTTCGATCTGCCCGGCGCCTTTGGACGATTCTTCGTTCAGCGGGATTTTGATCATGCCGTCCGGCGCGGTCATGGCCTTGGAGGTCAGACCGGTGTATTCGCCCTTGATGTCGAAGTAACGGATCTCGCGGAAGTTGAACAACTTCTCGTAGAAGTTGGCCCAGTAGGCCATGCGACCGCGGTACACGTTGTGAGTCAGGTGGTCGATGATCTTCAGGCCAGCCCCGACCGGGTTGCGGTCAACGCCTTCGATGAACACGAAGTCGATGTCGTAGATCGAACTGCCTTCGCCGAAACGGTCGATCAGGTACAGCGGCGCGCCGCCGATGCCTTTGATCGCTGGCAGGTTCAGTTCCATCGGGCCGGTTTCGATATGAATTGGCTGAGCGCCCAGTTCCTGAGCCCGGGCAAACGCCTGCTGGGCATTCTTGACGCGGAACGCCATGCCGCACACCGACGGACCGTGCTCGGCCGCGAAGTACGACGCAACGCTGTGCGGTTCGTTGTTGAGGATCAGGTTGATCTGGCCCTGACGATACAGGTGCACGTCTTTGGAACGGTGGGTCGCGACCTTGGTGAAGCCCATGATCTCGAAGATCGGCTCCAGGGTGTTCGGGGTTGGCGATGCGAATTCGATGAATTCAAAGCCCATCAGGCCCATTGGGTTTTCGTATAAATCTGCCATGGTTGGCGCCTCATCATTTTCTTGTCAATTAACGGATCGTTAGTTGCTAGCAATGCTGAGACCGGCGGGTGGCGCGCAGGAGATGCCCCGCACGCTGCGGGCGAGGAAGTCACCGTAGATCAATTGAAACCCAAAACTCTTCATTGTCGACCCAAGGCTATTGCGGGCGAGGCTTCTGCTGCCAGAAGACGATTATTCTTATATGCGTAACCCGATTCTACACAGCGTAAATCGGTTTGTCCGCCTTCTGTATCAAATCCCCTTTTTCCCTGCTCGCGCAAGGGGTTTGTTGCACAGGAAAATCCCCGCGAGGATCAGCCCTCCTCCCAGGCACATCGCCAGGGTCAACTGCTCGCCCAACAGCAGCGCACCGAGGATCACCGCGGTCAGCGGGTTCAGGGCGATGAACACGCCTGAGCGCGTCGCGCCGATTTTGCGAATGCCGTCGTAATAGCCGATATAGGCCAGCGCCGAACCCAATACGCCCAGGTACATCAGGCTCAACCATTGCGTTGGTCCGAGGCTGGCGAGTGCAGTAATACTCAACTCACCGCGAACAGCACTGGTCACCCACAGCATCAGCGTGCCCAACAGAATCGAGTACGTCACCGTTTGCACCGGCCCCAGGGTTTGATTCAGGTCTTTGGAGAACAGCGAATAAACGCCCCAACCGAGCACACAGCCGAAGATCAACAGATCGCCGATCCAGGCGTCGGCATTGCCGGCCAACAACTGCGGGTTGCGGCTGACGATCACCAGGCTCGCCCCGGCAATACAGATCGCGATTCCGACGACTGTCGCTCGACTCAAGCGCTCCTTGAACAACAGCCATGACGCCAACCCGATCACGGCCGGGTTCAACGCCACGATCAATGACGCCCGCGAGGCATTGATGTAGTGCAGTCCATAAAAGAAGCACAGGTTGTAGAAAAAGATCCCGAAAAAACCCAGCAGTGCCAATTGCAGCCATTGCCTGGGGCTGGGCCTTGCGAGCGGCACGCGGGCCAGTAGCAGAAACACCAGCAACGCCACGCTGGCCAGCAGGAATCGCAGGCTGGCGGCAAACAAGGGGCTGAGGCTGTCGGCCAGAAACCGCCCGGCGACAAAGGTGCCGCCCCAGATCATGGTGACGGCAGCCAGTTTCAGATAAACCGGGACATCCGAAGGGTTGGACAGGCTTTGCTCATAGGTCGTCATCGGTTTCCAGAACGAGAATTCGGGGAGATGACGTATCATTCGACTAATACCTTCTCATCGTAAAATGAGTAAACACTCATGACCCTTACCCAACTCGAGATCTTTTCTCTGGTCGCCGAGCTTCACGGTTTTACCGCGGCAGCCAATCGCTTGGGAATTTCCCAATCCGCGGTCTCCCACGCCCTCAAGTCGCTGGAACAGGAATTGGGCGTCGAGCTGCTGCGCCGGCATCAGTCCCGGGTCGAACTCAGCGACATCGGCCAACAGCTTTTGCTGCGCGCGCGGGCGATGCTGGGCCTGGCCAACACCTTGCGCCAGGAAGCGGCCGATGCTCGCGGAATGAAACGCGGCACGTTGCGCATCGGCTCGTTTGGCCCGACCTCATCGATCAAACTGCTGCCGCTTATCCTGCAGCACTACCGCGCGGCCCACCCGGGCATTGAGGTCCATATAGATGAAGGCCCGGACCGACAGGTGATCCAGTGGCTGGAGGAGCGGCGAATCGATATCGGCTTCGTGGTGTTGCCCGAGGAGCGGTTCGACACCTTTGCGCTGATCGAGGACCAAATGGTCGCGCTGCTGCCCGTCGATCATCCGCTGGCCCGTCGCGACAGCCTGACCCTGAGCGACTTGTGCAACGACCCCTTTGTATTGACCGAGGCCGGTTCGTCGGAACTGGTGTCGCGGCTGTTCAATGCCGCCCGGCTGACACCGAACATCCGTTATCGCTGCTCGCAACTACTGAGCACGCTGGAAACCGTTGGCCGAGGCGACGCGCTGACGGTCGTCGCCGAAAGCTCATTGCCCGATGATCGCGACGGTCGCTACGTGAAAAGACCGCTATCGCCAACGGTCACACGCCAGGTTGGTCTGGCGGTGCTCGACCAGCGCCAGTCATCCCCTGCGGCGCTGGCTTTTATCAAACTGGCCGAGCGCCTGAACTACCGCTAAGCGGCACACTAACCGAGGGCCAGTGGAGCAAAGTGATTACCTGACCGCCCACGGCGTGAACTTCTTGCAAGGTTATCTATTCGGCCGGCCGATGCCCGGCGCGGAATTCATTAACGCATTAAGTCACCATTAACTAGCGGCGCTCAGCGACGAGACAAGGAGATCGCGCCCCAATTTGAATCAAAAGACTACTGTTGTTACATGAAGAAAAAGACAGGATTTACTCTTGGCCAATTAACTACTACAATTTTTCATGCCTGCGCTAGATTGGCAGGTGAGCCATTATCACCGAGTCGCTTCAAGGCTCTTGGCTTATAGCTTTGTTTGCGGTTGGTATCAGCCAAACACACTATTGGAGTAAAGATATTGTCCAGACTCGCTGAATTTCGTGCAGCTGAAAAGGCCCTTCAAGAGCAGCTCAAGCAGCTGGAAACCCTGAAGAATGATGCCGGGCTCAAGAAAGAAATCGAATTCGAAGAAAAGCTCCAGGGGCTGATGAAAACCTACGGCAAGAGCCTGCGCGACATCATCGCCATTCTCGATCCGAACCCGGCAAAATCCGGTCTGCAACAGGCCACGCCTAAAACCCGCCGCGCTCGCGTGGTCAAGGTTTATCAGAATCCGCACACCGGTGAACTGATTGAAACCAAGGGTGGCAACCACCGCGGCCTGAAAGCCTGGAAGGAACAATACGGTGCAGCTACCGTTGATTCCTGGCTGCGTGGCTAAGCACTCGCGGTGACAAAAAAAGCCCTGCCAATGCAGGGCTTTTTCATGGACGCCTTCTAAATGCAACGATTGGCGTCGATCAACTCGCTACTTGCTGAATAACTTTGTGCTTAATCCGTTTGGGTATCTAAAAATTTCAGAATGCGCTGAAACCGGCAGCCATTGAAATCTTTAACTAAAGTTTCAAGCTGTTACGGGCCGCGTCTATTTCATCCTGACTTGCCTTATAAACCTCAGCCTGCCCGGCGTAGGAAAGAACATAGGCCTTATCGCCATCCACAGCGGCAACCAATGTTTGAGAGAGCACATGCCTTCCGTTCTGCGTGATCGTGCAGGTAGTTTCCAGCGCTGATAAGCGGCTCAACGTCGTCGGGTGAATCTTGTTACAGACACTTTGATAACCGCCTTGAAAGAAGTCCTTCTGCACCGACTTGCGCATCTCCAGCAACACGCCTTGCAGATTCACCTGATGACCACTTTCCACCTGAGTCATGGTCAACTCCATCACCATTACCGGCGTGCCGCCCTGATCGTTTTTCACCGCGCGCTGGCGGGATACCTGGGCGTTGGCATCATCTTGCGGGACGGCTTCGACCTCCCAGCCGCTGGGCCAGGTCATGACTGGCTCGTCTGCGTGAGCGCTGTTAACACCTGAAAGCACACAGATCAGGACGAACATCGATTTACAAAAACGAATCATTGCAATGAACACTCACGGATTGAACCGTAAAGTCTGAGCCTCGCCCGTCTGTCAGGCAATAGCCGACGCTTTGGGTTTGGTGATGTCCGAGCCCTTGCGTATCATTGTCGCCATTCGTTAGCCCCACTTATTTTCCGGAGGGCCCATGAGCCTGCACGAATTGAACACCTTCCCAGGCGTGACTGCCCAACCTGACACCGCCACCCAGAAATTCGTCTTCAACCACACCATGCTGCGGGTCAAGGACATCACCCAGTCCCTGGATTTCTACACGCGCATTTTGGGTTTCTCGCTGGTGGAAAAACGCGATTTTCCGGAAGCCGAGTTCAGCCTGTACTTCCTGGCGCTGGTCGATAAAAACCAGATCCCGGCCGACGCTGCTGCGCGCACCGAGTGGATGAAGTCGATCCCGGGCATTCTCGAGCTGACCCACAACCACGGCACCGAGAACGACGCGGATTTCGCTTACCACAACGGCAACACTGACCCGCGCGGTTTTGGCCACATCTGCATCTCGGTGCCGGATATTGTCGCTGCGTGCGAGCGCTTCGAAGCGCTGGGCTGCGACTTCCAGAAACGCCTGAATGACGGCCGTATGAAGAGCCTGGCGTTCATCAAAGACCCGGATGCGTACTGGGTTGAGATCATTCAACCGGCACCGCTGTAATTAAAATCAAAAGATCGCAGGCTTCGCCAGCTCCGACTGGTGTACACAGAACCCTGTAGGAGCTGCCGAAGGCTGCGATCTTTTGAGTCACACACAAAAAACCCCATGATCGCTCATGGGGTTTTTGTGTTTTCAGCGTCGGGTTTTACGCTGGGGCCGAGGTCCGGATCAGGTGATCGAATGCGCTCAGGGAGGCTTTGGCGCCCTCGCCCACCGCAATCACGATCTGCTTGTACGGCACGGTGGTCACGTCACCGGCAGCGAACACGCCCGGCATCGAAGTTTCACCGCGGGCATCGACGATGATCTCGCCGCGAGGCGACAGCTCGATGGTGCCTTTGAGCCAATCGGTGTTGGGCAGCAAACCGATCTGCACGAAAATCCCTTCCAGCTCGACGGTACGCAACTCGTCCGACTGACGATCCTTGTAGCGCAGACCGTTGACCTTCTGACCGTCGCCCAACACTTCAGTGGTTTGCGCACTGGTGATCACGGTGACGTTCGGCAGGCTGTGCAACTTGCGCTGCAAGACCGCATCGGCGCGCAACTGCACGTCGAACTCCAGCAGTGTTACGTGGGACACGATGCCCGCCAGGTCGATGGCCGCTTCGACGCCGGAGTTACCGCCGCCAATCACCGCCACACGCTTGCCTTTGAACAGCGGACCGTCGCAGTGCGGGCAGTACGCCACACCTTTGTTGCGATATTGCTGCTCACCCGGGACGTTCATTTCACGCCACCGCGCACCGGTCGCCAGGATCACGGTCTTGGCTTTCAGGGTCGCGCCGCTGGCGAAGTGGACTTCGTGCAACTCGCCGCTCTTGCCTGGCACCAACTTGTCGGCGCGTTGCAGGTTCATGATGTCGACGTCGTATTGCTTGACGTGTTCTTCCAGCGCCACGGCCAGTTTCGGCCCTTCGGTTTCCTGCACGGAGATGAAGTTTTCGATGGCCATCGTGTCAAGCACCTGCCCACCAAAACGTTCAGCCGCCACGCCAGTGCGAATGCCTTTACGGGCAGCGTAGATCGCGGCCGAAGCACCGGCTGGGCCACCGCCGACGACCAGCACGTCGAAGGCTTCTTTTGCGCTGATCTTCTCGGCTTGACGCTCGATGCCACTGGTGTCGATCTTGGCAAGAATTTCTTCCAGGCCCATACGGCCCTGACCGAAGTTCACGCCGTTCAGGTAGACGCTTGGCACGGCCATGATCTGACGGTCATCGACTTCGGCCTGGAACAGCGCGCCGTCGATGGCGACGTGACGGATGTTCGGGTTCAGCACGGCCATCAGGTTCAGCGCCTGAACCACGTCCGGGCAGTTTTGGCAGGACAGCGAGAAGTAAGTCTCGAAGCTGAACTCGCCTTTGAGCGAACGAATCTGTTCGATCACTTCTACGCTGGCCTTCGAAGGGTGGCCGCCGACTTGCAGCAAGGCCAGCACCAGGGATGTGAATTCGTGGCCCATCGGGATGCCGGCGAAACGCAGGCTGATATTGGCACCCGGGCGGTTGATCGAGAACGATGGTTTACGTGCATCGTCACCGTTGTCGAGCAACGTAATCTGGTTGGAAAGACTGGCAACGTCTTTGAGTAATGCGAGCATTTCCTGGGATTTCGCACCGTCGTCGAGGGAGGCGATGATCTCGATCGGCTGGGTGACCCGTTCCAGGTACGATTTCAACTGGGCTTTAAGATTGGCGTCCAACATACGGGCGATTTCCTTTTTTTGCAGTGACATAAAGAGCCGACATAAAAAAACGCCCGAGCGAATCTCGCCCGGGCGTTTTTATTGGGCGGTTGCAGCTTACTTAGGTGCGGAAACCCGCGCTGATGATGCGATCCACAGACTTAGATCTTGCCGACCAGGTCCAGGGACGGAGCCAGAGTGGCCTCGCCTTCTTTCCACTTGGCTGGGCAAACCTGGCCTGGGTGAGCAGCGACGTACTGAGCAGCCTTGATTTTGCGCAGCAGCTCGGAAGCGTCACGACCCACACCGCCGTCGTTCAGTTCGACGATTTTGATCTGGCCTTCAGGGTTGATCACGAAGGTGCCACGGTCAGCCAGACCTGCTTCTTCGATCAGCACGTCGAAGTTGCGGGAGATGGCGTGAGTCGGGTCGCCGATCATGGTGTACTGGATTTTGCCGATGGCTGGCGAAGTGTTGTGCCAGGCAGCGTGGGCAAAATGGGTATCGGTGGAAACGCTGTAGATCTCGACGCCCAGCTTCTGGAACGCGTCGTAGTTGTCAGCCAGGTCTTCCAGTTCGGTCGGGCAAACGAAGGTGAAGTCGGCAGGGTAGAAGAACACGACAGACCATTTGCCTTTCAGGTCAGCGTCCGACACTTTTACGAAGTCGCCATTTTTAAAGGCGTCAGCTTTGAACGGTTTAACTTGGCTGTTGATGATAGGCATCGATGACTCTCCGTCAGGGTTGAAAAGTTGGGTTCAGAAGTTGATGGAGTGAATCCTACCGACTCGATTGCCGGATGGCTCATTGGCAAAGCTCATGCTGCTCATTGGTTTTCGCTATTAGCGGTACGTATTAATAGAAGAAAACTTACTTAGCAGCACCAATGGTTTTTTCCGCGAGCGGTGTCATCCCGAGAAACGGGCTGGCTTCAACATAGCGCATGGCGGACTTCATATCCTTCCAGCCCACGTAACTCATCAACGACTTCAAGTCCCACCCGCTCTGATGCGCCCAAGTGGCAAAGCCGCGCCGCAAGGAGTGACTGGTGTAGTGCTCGGCCGGGATGCCGGCACGCTCCAGCGCCTGGCGCAGTAACGGGATCACGCTGTTGGCGTGCAGCCCCTCCTCGCTCAGGTGGCCCCAACGGTCGATGCCTCGGAATACCGGCCCGCGAACCAACGCGGCTTCGGTGATCCAGTCGATGTACGCCTGCACCGGGCACAGGCGCTGCAACGCTGGCGTCTGGTAAGTCTTGCCGAGGTTTTCGCGGTCGCTCTTGGTTCGCGGCAAATAGAGCGTGATGCCTGAGCCGGCAGCCGCTTGCACGTGCTCGATCTGCAGCCGGCACAACTCATCGCTACGAAAGCCGCGCCAGAATCCCAGCAGGATCAGCGCCCTGTCGCGCCTGGCCCGCAACAGAGCCGGTTGATCGTGTTCAGCTTTCGCGGTTTGCGCTTCTTGCTCCAACCAGGCCACCACTTGCTCCAGATGCTGAAGCTGTAACGGCTCGGCCTGTTTTTCTTGAGCCGGGTGCAGCGCGCGAATGCCCTTGAAGACCTTGCGCACCACTGGCGCCTTGGTGGGATCAGGAAAACCCTGACTGTTGTGCCATTGCGCCAGCGCTGACAAACGCAACTTCAAGGTATTGATCGACAGCACACCCGCATGAGCGACGAGGTAGCGCGCCACGCTGTCGCTGGTCGCCGGCAGGAAGCCGCCCCAACTGACTTCGAAATGCTCGATAGCCGCCCGGTAGCTGCGACGGGTGTTGTCGCGGGTGGCGGCTTGCAGGTAACGATCCAGCTCAGTCATCGGCTCAACTCTCTAAAACGTACCGCTCTGGCGGGTGAAAACGCGCCACAGGGCTCATCACACGGGGTAATACCAGTATATCCCGCATGAATACTTGTCGTATTTAAGTTTTCATCTGGCGTGGTACATTGTGTACTTAAGTGGCATGTACCACAGTACGAAATCGTAGGAGAACACATGGCTCGTGGCGGCGTTAATAAAGCAGTAGTGCAAGCGGCACGTTTGGCAATTCTCGCCCGAGGTGAAAACCCCAGCATCGACGCGGTACGGATCGAGATGGGCAATACCGGCTCGAAAACTACTATCCACCGCTATTTGAAGGAGCTGGATGACGGCAGCGAGCGCATCGAAACGCCTTCCGAGCCCATTGATGATGAGCTGGCAGGCTTGGTCTCACGCTTGGCGCAACGCCTCAAGGAACAGGCGCAAGAACCCATCGATCAGGCACGCGCGCAGTTCGATCAGCAGCGAAAAGAGCTGGAAATACAGCTGAAGGAAGTTCAACAAGCCAATGGCGAATTGCATCAGCAGTACGAGATTCAAAGTCTGGCACTGACTCAGGAATCCGAGGCACTGCAAGAAACCTGCGCCATGCTGCAGACCGAACAAACCCGCAACGCCGGTCTAAACCAGGCGCTGGCCGATTTCGAATTACGCTTGCAAGACAAGGATGAGCAGATTCGCTCACTGGAAGAAAAGCACCTTCACGCTCGCGACGCCCTGGAACATTATCGCAACGCCGTCAAAGAACAGCGCGAGCAGGAACAACGTCGCCACGAAAGCCAGGTGCAGCAGATTCAAATGGAGTTGCGTCAGGCCCAGCAGAGCGCATTGGTGCGCCAGGATGAGATCACGCAACTGCACCGCGACAACGAGCGTTTGCTGACGGAGAACCGTGGCACCCTGAGAGAGTTGAGCCTGCTGCAGGATCAACTCAAGCAAACCAACGTTCGACAGGATCAGCTGCTGGAACAGGTCAACCGTATCGACAGCGAACGCACCCTCCTCCAGGAACGCTTGCGCGCCGCCCTGCTGGAAAGTCAGTCGCTGAAACAGAGCGTCGACGAACAGTCGCAGATAAACAAAGCGCTGGAAATTGAGTTGCTCAAGACTCAGGCGAGCCTCGATGAGAGCGTGCGCCTGGCGGCCGTCATTGCGACAGCGCCAGACGCATCAAAGCCCCAAAAGGACGATTAACCTGCGACCGGCGTACGCATGGTGACGAACTCTTCGGCGGCAGTCGGGTGCACGCCGATGGTTTCATCGAAATCGCGTTTGGTGGCACCCGCTTTCAAGGCGATCGCCAAGCCCTGCACAATTTCCCCAGCCTCCGGACCGACCATGTGACAGCCCAGAACCTTGTCGGTCTTGGCGTCCACCACCAACTTCATCAAGGTGCGTTCCTGGCATTCGGTCAGGGTCAGTTTCATTGGACGGAAGCGGCTTTCGAAGATCACCACATCGTGACCGGCCTCCCGGGCCTCTTCCTCGGTGAAACCGACCGTGCCGATGTTCGGCAAGCTGAACACCGCGGTCGGGATCATCTTGTAATCCACCGGGCGATACTGCTCAGGTTTGAACAAACGTCGCGCCACGGCCATGCCTTCGGCCAACGCCACCGGCGTCAGCTGAACCCGACCGATCACATCGCCAAGCGCCAGGATCGACGGTTCAGCCGTCTGATACTGCTCGTCGACCTCGACGAAACCTTTCTTGTCCAGTTTGACACCGGTGTTTTCCAGCCCAAGATTGTCGAGCATCGGACGTCGACCGGTGGCGTAGAACACACAATCCGCTTCCAGCTCACGGCCGTCCTTGAGGGTCACCTTCAGGCTGCCATCGGACTGCTTGTCGATGCGTTCGATGTCGGCGTTGAATTGCAGGTTCATGCCGCGCTTGGTCAGCTCTTCTTGCAGGTGTTTGCGCACCGCACCGTCGAAACCGCGCAGGAACAGTTCACCGCGATATAGCAACGTGGTGTCGGCGCCCAACCCATGGAAGATCCCGGCGAATTCAACGGCGATGTAACCACCGCCGACGACCAGAACGCGCTTGGGCAGTTCTTTGAGGAAGAACGCCTGGTTGGAACTGATTGCATGCTCATGCCCCGGAATTTCCGGAATCTGTGGCCATCCACCGGTAGCAATCAGGATGTTCTTGGCGGTGTAGCGCTCGCCATTGATCTCGACCTGGTGCGGATCAACGATTTTGGCGTGGCCCTCATGCAAGGTCACGCCACTGTTAACCAGCAGATTGCGATAGATGCCGTTCAGGCGATTGATCTCGCGATCCTTGTTGGCGATCAACGTCGCCCAATCGAATTTCGCTTCACCCGGCGTCCAGCCAAAACCCGAAGACTGCTCGAAGTCTTCGGCGAAGTGTGCGCCGTAGACCAGCAGCTTCTTCGGCACACAGCCGACATTCACACAAGTGCCACCCAGGTAGCGGCTCTCGGCCACCGCCACTTTCGCGCCAAAACCGGCAGCAAAACGCGCAGCCCGCACACCGCCGGAACCGGCGCCAATCACATAAAGGTCAAAATCGTAGGCCATTTTCAATCTCCTCGGCAGTCCACAAGCATACCCGCAGACATCCGTTGGGCAAGCGCTGCAAACGATATGGGGACGGAAAATGAAAAAGCCACCCGAAGGTGGCTTTTCAATACAAGTGGGTCAAAGGCTATTAGTAAGCCTTGCCAGTCTTGTAGAAGTTCTCGAAGCAGAAGTTGGTGGCCTCGATGTAGCCTTCAGCGCCACCGCAGTCAAAACGCTGGCCCTTGAACTTATAGGCAATCACGCAACCGTTTTTCGCCTGCTTCATCAGGGCGTCGGTGATTTGAATCTCGCCGCCTTTGCCTGGCTCGGTTTGTTTGATCAGCTCGAAAATATCCGGCGTCAGGATGTAACGACCGATGATCGCCAGGTTCGACGGTGCGTCTTCCGGGGCTGGTTTTTCGACCATGTTGCGAACGCGGTACAAATCATCAGCGATCAGCTCGCCGGCGATCACGCCGTACTTGTTGGTTTCCTGCGGATCCACTTCCTGGATCGCAACGATGGTGCAGCGATACTGCTCGTACAGCTTGACCATCTGGGTCAGGACGCCGTCACCTTCGAGGTTGACGCACAAGTCGTCCGCCAGCACTACCGCGAACGGTTCGTCACCGATCAGTGGACGGCCAGTCAGGATCGCGTGGCCCAAACCTTTCATTTCGGTCTGACGGGTGTAGGAGAACGAGCACTCGTCCAACAGTTTACGGATGCCGACCAGGTATTTTTCCTTGTCGGTGCCCTTGATCTGGTTTTCCAGCTCGTAGCTGATGTCGAAGTGGTCTTCCAGCGCGCGTTTGCCGCGACCGGTAACGATGGAAATTTCGGTCAACCCAGCGTCCAGTGCTTCTTCGACGCCGTACTGGATCAGTGGCTTGTTTACCACCGGCAGCATTTCTTTGGGCATGGCTTTAGTCGCTGGCAGGAAGCGAGTACCGTAACCGGCTGCTGGGAACAAGCATTTCTTGATCATAAAAGTCCTTGATAGGGCTGTGTGTACGAGTTTCGGCGCAGTCTAATCAGGCGGCGTGCACCTTACAATGCCCCCGCGCTGGCTAACCGATGCCATCATAGAGAAATATTCTCGCGGATAGTTCCCGAGATAGCTCCGCAGCCTTTATAGATAGCACAGACCATCAGATCTGCACGACCACGAATCCTACACCATCAGCACCGGTCGAGTGCATTTGGCGCTATCATTGCGCGATTGAACCAGTCAACGAGGCAGATAGATGTCGGAAGCAAAAAGTGTCAACGGGTTCCTGATCAATCAGGCGAAAGACGGCCAGTGGTGGGTAGACAGTGCAGGCGGCGAGAATATCGCCGGGCCTTTCCCTACCGAAGCGTCGGCGATTGAAGTGGCATCCGTATTGGAGCTCGAACACCCAGCCCCGAAGCGTCGCGGCAAGGACAAGTCCTGAGAAGCACCCGACTCGACCCAAGCCCTGCCTCGCGCAGGGCTTTTTTGTGACTGCCTGCCACAAAGTGGCCATTCGCTATAACCTTTTGATGCCAGCGCTGTCACAGGCTTAGCCCCTTCATCCTGACGACGACAACGACATGAATAAATTTTTGCCACTGATCGCGGCACTGGCCCTGAGCGGCTGTGCCACTTCGGAAACGACCTACCTGAACAACGGCGAGCAAGGCCTGGCCATCGACTGCTCCGGGGAAGCCAATTCCTGGGCCACCTGCTACGAAAAAGCCGATGCCTCTTGCGCCGGCACCGGCTATCGGATCGTTGGTACCGACGGAACACCTTCGACCAAGGAAAGCGACAAGACGCTGGGTGTCGACGTCGGCAACTACAAGAACCGCAGCGTCGTGGTGGTCTGCAAGTAAGGCGCCCTGCCCTACATGTGAATTTCGGCGAACTTGATCCCGAGGCCGCGCACCGTCTCGATCAAATCGTCAAGGCTACTGAAGGATTCGACTTCATCGTTTTCATCCACCAGAAAATAACTGCGCCCGGCGCTTTTCTTGAAAAACACGATCCATTCTCCCGGATTCGCCGGATTCTGAATCACGTGGGTGGCAGAGATGTGACCCTCTGCATGGCGCTCCCGTACCTGCTCTCGCTTCATGCTCGACTCCAGAAATGACAATGCCGCCAAAGCGTTGCTTTGGCGGCATCGGTGCTGACGGGCGACAGTCTATCAGCCGGAAATGCACGCCGTAGCGGCATTGCGTACATCCATGGGGCGCAACGGCACATTGGAGATGCGCTCATGCAACTTGATGCTGCTGCCGCCGGAGCGGTCTTCGATATCAAATACCGCGGCCGGGCCCGAGGAGAACTTCTGCGGAACGATGACTCGCATACCGTCCTTATGCGGCTCGACTTGCAGGGCTCCCCGGCTGCTGGCCAGTTTTTCGGTCAGGCATTGCGCGTATTCATGAGGCTTCTTGCCTGAAATCACGCTCATGGTCGGCAGCGTCTGATTGATCTCCGCGACACTCGCACAACCACTCATCGCTATCGCCATAGGCAGGACCAGTACACCCCACTTCATACAACACCTCCGATAAAGACACTCCGACAGTACAAATGCTGTTTTTCTCCGAGGCTTGCTGCGTTTATCGCTCATAGAATTCCGTATAACTGTTTTTAATTGTCAAAGCAGACCTCGACGACCGGATAATAACCCGTTCGGGCTGATAAACTGCGCCAATCGCACATGCTATCGTTTTGATTTTGTAGAAAAAGCCCTTCTGGAGGCGCCTCATGAAATTTATCCACCAGCGCGAGCACCTCAACGAAGACGACATCGTCGTCATTCAATGCTCCCAAACATGCAATATCCGCTTGATGAACGACGCCAATTTCCGCAGCTTCAAGAATGGCGGCCGCCACACTTACCATGGTGGAGCATTCGACACTTTCCCGGCCCGGATTACTGCACCGAGCACCGGTTTCTGGAACATCACCATCGACACGGTCAACCGCCGGCCGATCAGCGTGACTCGCAAACCGACCCTGACTCACACCATCAAGATCATCCGCCGCTCCAGCACGAAACTGAGCTGAGTGACACCCAAACACCAAGACAAGCAGGTATGACCGTGGCCCAAACGACCAAGTACGTCATCAAATACAAACTCAATGGCGAGCGTCGCTTCGAATTTGCCCAGCTTGAAAACGGCACCGAAGAAGAAGCCAAGGCCGCGCTGGACGCTCTTCATGGTTCGAGCGAAGACGTCATCAGCGAGATAAGCGTCAGCAAAGCGTTGTAACGGGATCTGGAGCGACAACATGGACGTCTGCTCCCGCCTCTCGAATTCAACCGCAAGCGCCGGAGTGTTAACGAAGTCCCCTCTCCCTAGACTGGCCACCTCAACCTTTGGTTAAGGAGTCAGAATATGTCTACTTCCTCGATTCGCTTCATCAGCGGCACTTCCAGCCTTGGCGTCTTGCTGCTCGCATTCAGCGCCGAGGGTTTGTGTGCGCTGCTGATCGGTGATGATCTGGCAATGCTGGAACGCGATCTTTCGCAACGCTTCCCCGGCCAACAAGCACCGCAGCGCGATGAAGGCTTGATGCCTGCGCTGGAGCAAACCCTGCGCCACCTCGAAGACCCGCGCACCACCCTGGATTTGCCGCTGGATCTGACAGGCAGCGTGTTTCAACGGCGAGTCTGGAATGCCCTGCGACAAATACCGATAGGTGAAACCGCCAGCTACCAGGACATCGCGCGACAGCTGGGTCAACCCACGGCTTTTCGGGCGGTGGCCAATGCCTGCGGAGCAAACCCGCTGGCGGTGATCGTGCCGTGCCATCGAGTGCTGCGTCAGGATGGCAGCCTCGGCGGCTACCGTTGGGGGCTGGAGCGTAAACGGCAACTGCTGGATCGTGAGGCACAGCGATGAGCGAGCGTTCTCTCGATGGACTGGACTGGGTCATGCTCGAGCAGCAACTCGACCAGGATGGCTGCGCGATCATCAGGTCGCTTTTAAGCCACGAGACGTGCGATGAAATCAGCGCTCTGTATGCCCGCCCCGAACCGTTTCGCTCGCAAGTAATCATGGCTCGTCACGGCTTTGGCCGTGGCGAGTACAAATACTTCAATTACCCGTTGCCAGATGTCGTCACCCGTTTGCGCAGTGCGCTTTACCCCAGACTGGTGCCGCTAGCCAATCGCTGGTACGAGCACATGGACCTGCCGACCCGTTTCCCTGAAGCGCATGAAGCGTTCCTCGAACGCTGCCATGCCGCCGGTCAGGAACGCCCGACGCCGCTGTTGCTGCAATATGGACCGCAGGACTACAACTGCTTGCATCAGGACCTGTACGGCGAACACGTCTTCCCACTGCAAGTGGCGATTCTGCTGTCAGAGCCGGATGACGACTTCACCGGCGGCGAGTTCGTGCTGACGGAACAGCGCCCACGGATGCAGTCGCGCCCCCAGGTCATTGGCCTGAAGAAAGGCGACGGGCTGATCTTTGCTGTCAACCAACGACCGGTCAAAGGCGTTCGTGGCTATTACCGAGTCACCCTGCGCCACGGCGTGAGTCGCCTGCACAGTGGAAAACGGCATACCCTTGGAATCATCTTTCACGATGCGTTATGACCCCATGAACCCGATCACCTTCGACTTGTTTGCCGACGCGGAACCCGAGCAGCAACCCAGGCTCGATCGGATCGGTGAACAGTCCTGCGTCCTCAGAGGTTTTGCCCTGCCTTGGCTGGATCAGTTGCTGCCCGCACTGGACGCGGTTCTGGCGGCGGCACCGTTTCGGCAGATGATCACGCCCGGGGGCTTTACCATGTCGGTAGCTTTGAGCAGTTGCGGCGCGCGGGGCTGGACCACCGACCGCAGCGGTTATCGCTATACCCGCCATGATCCGCAGACCGGTCAACCCTGGCCGAAAATGCCCGACGTGTTTTTCGAACTGGCACAAGCGGCGGCGCGGGAAGCGGGGTTTGCGGATTTCGTGCCTGATTCCTGCCTGATTAACCGCTATGTTCCCGGGGCCAAGATGTCATTGCACCAGGATAAAGACGAAGTTTCCTACGCAGCGCCCATCGTTTCAGTGTCCCTGGGATTACCGGCGATGTTCCTGTTCGGCGGCTTCGAACGCAGCGATAAAAGCCAACGAGTGCCGCTGTTTCATGGCGACATCGTGGTCTGGGGTGGCGTGGATCGTTTACGTTATCACGGGGTCTTGCCGATCAAGGACGGCCAACACCCGCGACTGGGCGAGCAACGGATCAACTTCACCTTTCGTACCGCCGGATGAAGCCTTCGAATTCGACCGCAAGACCCGGGGTGCAGCGACCCCGTCGGCTGGTTAATCTGCATGAAACGGATCAACGGACATGAAGCCATGACAAGCCATCCGACAAAGATTGCCACTGAGAACGATCCTCGCTGGGCCGCCGTCGTCGCGCGTGATCCCCGGGCAGACGGACAGTTTGTGTATGCGGTGAAAACCACTGGCATTTACTGTCGTCCCAGCAGCCTGGCGCGCTTGCCTAAACCGCAGAACGTCGAATTCTTCGACACCGCCGAGCAGGCCCAGGCGGCGGGTTATCGCCCCAGCAAACGCGCCGCGAAAGATCAAAGCGACATTGCCGCACAACATGCCGCGACGGTGGCGGCCGCTTGCCGCCAGATCGAAACCGCGGAGAATCTGCCTGTCCTGAGCGAACTGGCTGTTGCTGCGGGCCTGAGTAGCTTTCACTTCCATCGGGTGTTCAAAGCGGTTACCGGTCTGACACCCAAGGGTTACGCCGCGGCCCATCGTTCACGCAGGGTCCGTGAGCGTCTCGCGGACGGAGACTCTGTGACCGACGCGCTGTATGACGCCGGCTTCAACTCCAACAGCCGTTTCTATGAAGCCGCCGATCAGCTATTGGGCATGAAACCCGGTGATTACCGCGCCGCCGGTCAGAACAACGACATTCGTTTTGCCGTCGGCCAGTGTTCCCTGGGAGCGATTCTGGTGGCACAGAGTGAGCGTGGTGTTTGCGCGATCCTGCTGGGCGATGACCCGCACCAATTGGTCTGCGATCTACAGGACAAGTTTCGGCGTGCGAATCTGATTGGTGCCGATCACACGTTCGAGCAACTGATCGCCAAGGTGGTTGGTTTTATCGAAGCACCTGCCCTGGGCCTGGACTTGCCACTGGATGTTCGTGGCACGGCTTTTCAAGAACGGGTCTGGCAAGCCCTGCGGGAGATTCCCGCCGGCTGCACCGCCAGCTACGCCGATATCGCTCAACGAATCGGCGCGCCAAAAGCGATGCGCGCCGTGGCTCAAGCCTGCGGCGCGAACAACCTGGCGGTGGCGATTCCGTGCCACCGCGTGGTGCGCAGCGACGGCAACCTGTCGGGCTATCGCTGGGGTGTTGAACGCAAGCGTCAGTTGCTTGAGCGCGAAAACCCGTCTGAGTCCTGAATGCCGATATAGACCGACACTGAATCCGGGCTGGTATAGACCTCGAAGTCTGTGGCGAACGTGCGGCAAACTTGCGGGTTGTCCTTAAAGTAAGCCCAGATCAGGCCCCAAGTCTGAATGACACTGTCCGGCATCGGCCCTTTGGCGCTGAACACCAGGTATTCGCCTCCCTCCACCTGAACCTGGGGAAAGTCCTCGGAGGGCGCAGTGACCGCCACCCCCGCAGTCACATCGAAGTGGCCCGAAGCGTCGGACTCGTAGTTGGAATAGACGCCGTACACAAAGGAATCCGGTTGTTTGTGGGCGATCTTGTCGAAGATTTGCTCAACGAAAAATTGTTCCCACATCGGGCCGATGCGCGCAGTGTCTGGTTGATGCTCTGCGGCATTGCAGGTGCGCACTTGCAGGCCCGAGACGCTAAAGGGCCGCACTTCACGCTGCTTTACATCCATGGTCGATAGTCCTTGTCTCTGTCGTTTGTCTGTTTGATTGGCGGTGAGACAGTCAACGATTGACGTCGACCACCACCCGCCCACGCAATTGACCGGCGAGCAATCGGGGTGCAGCCTCGATCACTTCGCTCAAGCCGATTTCGTGGCTGATCAGCGGCAGCAAGGTGAAATCCAGATCCTTGGCCAGACGATTCCAGGCCAGTATCCGCTTGGCTTTGGGCTGAGTCACGCTGTTGATCCCGGCCAGGGTCACGCCGCGCAAAATGAACGGCGCCACTGAAGCCGGGAAGTCCATGCCTTGCGCCAGGCCACACGCGGCGACAGTGCCGTTGGCCTTCGTGCTGGCACAGGCATTGGCCAGGGTGTGACTGCCGACCGAGTCGATGACCGCCGCCCAACGCTCCTTGGCCAAGGGTTTGCCCGGCTCGGACAGCGTGGCGCGGTCGATGATTTCGCTGGCGCCGAGTTGCTTGAGGTAATCGTGTTCGGAGGTGCGGCCGGTAGACGCGACCACCCGATAGCCGAGCTTGCTCAGCAGTGCGATGGCGAAACTGCCTACACCGCCATTGGCGCCGGTGACCAATACTTCGCCTTGCTCGGGCATCACGCCGTTATGTTCCAGCGCCAGGATGCTCAGCATCGCCGTGTAACCCGCCGTGCCGATGGCCATCGCTTGCGCCGTGGTGAACGCCTTGGGCAGCGGAATCAACCAGTCGCCATTCAAGCGAGCCTTCTGCGCCAGTCCGCCCCAATGTCCTTCGCCAACTCCCCAGCCATTGAGTACGACTTGATCACCGACCTTGTAGTCCGGATGCCCACTGACTTCGACAGTGCCCGCCAGATCGATCCCCGGCACCATCGGGAATTTTCGCACCACCGGGCTGCTGCCGGTGATCGCCAGGCCATCCTTGAAGTTCAGCGTGCTGTATGCCACACGCACCGTCACATCGCCCTCGGGCAGTTGATCGTCATTGATCTCTTGCAGTGTGGCCCGGTAACCGCTGTCGTCTTTGTCGATCAATATGCCTTGGAACATTGCTGCCTCCAGATGGAATCACTCAGTTGTGGTGGAGTTGAAATAACACATAGCAACATTTCACCGTACTCGACTTTAAGCCAAGAGTGACATACGAAACGAAAACTCGACTGGCCTTATGTCCGTCATAACTGATACAAAAACGGTCCTACCGTCCCTGCCCTGTTATGACGTCGGAGAACCCTTCAAATGAGCAAATGGCCAGATACCCGCATTCTTGATCTGCTTGGCATTGAGTTGCCGATCATCCAGGCGCCCATGGCCGGCGCGACCGGTTCGGCCATGGTTATCGCAGCCAGTAACGCTGGCGGCCTGGGCTCCATGCCTGCCGCCATGTTGAGCATCGATCAGTTGCGCGAGGAGCTGAAAACGATTCGTCAACACACTCAGCGCCCGATTAACGTCAACTACTTCTGCCATCAGACTCCCGCCGCCGATGAGCAACGCGCTCGAGACTGGAAGAATCTGCTGGAGCCCTACTACCGGGAACTTGGCGTGGACTTCGACGCGCCGACGCCGGTGTCCAATCGAGCACCGTTCGATAACGCGGCCTGCGAAGTGATCGAAGAGTTTCGCCCCGAAGTCGTGAGTTTCCACTTCGGCCTGCCGGAAAAATCCCTGCTGGATCGCGTGAAAGCCACTGGAGCGAAAGTGCTCTCCTCGGCCACCACGGTCGAAGAGGCCATCTGGCTCGAACAGCAGGGTTGTGACGCGATCATCGCCATGGGGTACGAAGCCGGTGGCCATCGGGGCATGTTTCTCAGTGATGATCTGAGCAGCCAGGTGGGCCTCTTTGCGCTGGTGCCACAGATCGTCGATGCCGTGAAAGTGCCGGTGATTGCTGCCGGCGGGATTGCCGATGCACGAGGCGTCGCGGCGGCTTTCCTGTTGGGGGCTTCGGCGGTGCAAGTGGGCACGGCGTACTTGTTCACGCCAGAGGCCAAGGTCAGCGCTTCTCATCACAAGGCGTTGCGCACGGCCAAGGAAAGTGAAACCGCCGTCACTAACCTTTTCACCGGCCGCCCGGCGCGCGGCATTCTCAATCGGGTGATGCGCGAACTCGGGCCGATGAGCGCCAAAGCACCGGCCTTCCCACTGGCGGGTGGTGCGCTGATGCCATTGCGGGCCAAAGGGGAAGCGGATTTCAGCAATCTCTGGGCGGGTCAGGCATTCACGCTGGGCGTTGAAATGACCACGGGTGAACTGACCCGGCGCCTGGCTGAGGAAGGATTGGCGAAATTGGTTCGTCGGTAACGCACATCTGTGCGTGGCCTCAATAACGCGCATTCAACACATTCCGTTTGCAGGCATTTCGCTATATATTCCGCTATATAGCGTTTACCCCCCCTCGCTGCACTTGCCTACCACGGAGCCGTTTCATGACCATTCGTGCCTCACGTTTTGCCCCCACCTGCCTGGCAACCCTGCTGGCAGTGTTCGCTTTCGGGTCCGCCCAGGCGGACGAAGTCCAGGTCGCCGTCGCCGCCAACTTCACTGCACCGATTCAGGCGATCGCCGCCGATTTCGAAAAAGACACCGGGCATAAACTGGTCACCTCCTTTGGTGCCACCGGCCAGTTCTATACCCAGATCAAGAACGGCGCACCGTTCGAAGTGTTCCTCTCGGCGGACGACACCACCCCGCAAAAACTCGAAACCGAAGGCGACACGGTCAAGGGCTCGCGCTTCACCTACGCCGTCGGCACCCTGGCGCTGTGGTCGGCGAAAGAAGGTTACGTCGATGCAAAAGGCAAAGTGTTGAGCGACAACCAGTATCAGCATCTGTCCATCGCCAACCCGAAAGCGGCGCCTTACGGCCTGGCCGCCACTCAGGTATTGGCCAAGCTGGGCCTGACCGACAAGGTCAAAGCCAAGATCGTTGAAGGCCAGAACATCACCCAGGCCTATCAATTCGTCTCCACCGGCAACGCCGAACTGGGTTTTGTGGCCTTGTCGCAGATCTACAAAGACGGCAAAGTCACCGGCGGCTCGGCCTGGATCGTTCCAGCCGATATGCACGACCCGATCAAACAAGACGCGGTGATCCTCAACAAGGGCAAGGACAACCCGGCTGCCAAGGCGCTGGTTGACTACCTCAAAGGTCCAAAAGCCGCCGCAATTATCAAATCCTACGGTTACCAACTCTAAATGACGCTATCGAGTGCCGACTTTTCCGCCATCTGGCTGACCCTGAAACTGGCGTCGCTGACGACGGCTATCCTGCTGGTCATCGGCACTCCGATTGCGTTATGGCTGTCGCGCACCCGCTCGTGGTTGCGCGGCCCGGTCGGGGCGATCGTCGCCCTGCCCCTGGTACTGCCGCCGACGGTGATTGGCTTCTATCTGTTGCTGGCGCTCGGCCCTAACGGGTTTGTCGGCCACTTCACCCAATCACTGGGACTCGGCACCCTAACTTTCAGTTTTGCGGGGTTAGTGATCGGCTCGGTGCTCTACTCGATGCCGTTCGTGGTCCAGCCACTGCAAAACGCTTTTTCTGCCATCGGCACTCGCCCATTGGAAGTGGCCGCGACCTTGCGCGCCAATCCCTGGGACACGTTTTTCAGCGTGATCCTGCCGCTGGCCCGCCCCGGTTTCATCACCGCTGCGATTCTCGGTTTTGCCCACACCGTGGGTGAATTCGGCGTGGTGCTGATGATCGGCGGCAATATTCCTGACAAAACTCGCGTGGTCTCAGTGCAGATCTACGACCACGTCGAAGCCATGGAATACGCCCAGGCCCATTGGCTGGCCGGGGCGATGCTGGTGTTCTCCTTTATTGTGTTGCTGGCGCTCTACTCCAGCCGTAAAACCAAAGCGGGCTGGAGCTGATCGATGATTCATACGCGTCTGAAACTGAAGTATTCAGGGTTCGCCCTGGAAGTGGATCTGCAATTACCCGGCCGCGGCGTCACTGCGCTTTACGGTCATTCCGGTTCGGGCAAGACCACCTGCCTGCGCTGCATTGCTGGCCTGGAGAAGGCCGAGCAGGGTTTCATCCAGGTCAACGATGAAGTCTGGCAGGACAGCGACAAGAAGATTTTCGTGCCACCACACAAACGTGCGCTGGGTTACGTCTTCCAGGAAGCCAGCCTGTTTCCCCATCTGTCGGTGCTGGCCAATCTGGAATTCGGTCTCAAGCGCATTCCTCGCCAACAGCGGCGGGTCGACATGGCACACGCGACTGAACTGCTCGGGATCGGCCACTTGCTGGATCGCCATCCGCAGCACCTTTCCGGCGGTGAACGGCAGCGGGTCGGCATCGCGCGCGCCCTGCTCACCAGCCCGAAACTGTTGCTGATGGACGAACCACTGGCAGCATTGGATAGCCAACGCAAAAACGAAATCCTGCCTTACCTGCAACGACTGCACGATGAGCTGGACATCCCGGTGCTGTACGTCAGCCATTCCCAGGATGAAGTGGCGCGATTGGCCGATCACATCGTCTTGCTGAGTGAAGGCAGGGCGCTGGCCAGCGGTGCTATCGGAGAAACCCTGGCCCGTCTCGACCTGCCCCTCGCACTGGGCGACGACGCCGGCGTGGTGATCGAGGGGCACGTCAGTGCCTATGACACCGACTATCAGTTGCTGACCCTGCAACTGCCGAATACGGCCCTGAACATTCGCGTGGCTCACTCACCGATGACCCTGGGTCAGGCGCTGCGCTGCAAAGTTCAGGCGCGGGATGTCAGCCTGAGCCTGCAAAGCGTCGAGCACAGCAGCATCCTCAATCGCCTGCCGGTCACCGTGATCAGTGAAATGGGCGCGGACAATGCCGCCCATGTGCTGATCCGTCTGGACGCTGGCGGCACACCGTTGCTGGCGCGAATCACTCGCTACTCCCGGGACCAATTGGGCGTGCACCCCGGCCAGCAACTCTGGGCACAGATCAAGGCGGTGGCGGTGCTGGCATAAATCCGCTGGCACGACTGCAACGGCGTGCGGTCAATGGCTGTAACGGCCCCTGCTCCCTCGCCAAGGACTACCGCCATGCCCGATACCGCGCTGCCCGATGTGCTGCCATCCGACCTGCATTACGTCGATGACACCCAGCCCGGCATCACCCGCAAGAAACTGCGCGACAAGTTCTGCTACTTCGATCCCGCGGGTCAACGCATCACCGATCAAGACGAAATCAAACGCATCAATGCCCTCGCCGTGCCCCCGGCCTACACCGATGTGTGGATCTGCGCAGACCCGCGCGGCCATCTGCAAGCCACCGGCCGTGACGCCCGAGGTCGCAAGCAATACCGTTATCACCCGCGCTGGCGAGAAGTACGTGATGCCGACAAGTACTCACGTTTGCGGGACTTTGGGCTGGCGCTGCCGAAACTGCGCAAACAACTTGAAGCACTGCTGGCGGCTCCCGGCTTCAGTCGCGACAAAGTCATGGCCACGGTCATCACCTTGCTTGATGCGACGCTGATCCGGGTCGGCAACACCCAGTACGCTCGAGACAACCGTTCCTACGGCCTGACCACCCTGCGCAACCGTCACGTCGAGGTCAACGGCAACGCGATTCTGTTCCAGTTCCGCGGCAAAAGCGGCGTCGAGCACCAGATCACTGTGAAAGACCGACGCCTGGCGCGGATTATCAAACGCTGCCTGGAAATTCCCGGGCAAAACCTGTTTCAGTACCTGGATGAAAACGGTGAGCGGCACACCGTCAGCTCCTCTGACGTCAATGCCTACCTGCAAACCCTCACCGGTGCCGACTTCACTGCCAAGGACTACCGCACCTGGGCCGGCAGCGCGCTGGCGTTGGCGGTTTTGCGGGAACTGCAGTGGGAACCCGAGTCGGACGCCAAACGGCATGTGGTGGAGATGGTCAAGAACGTTGCCAAACAACTGGGCAACACCCCGGCCGTCTGCCGCAAGTGCTACATCCATCCGGCGGTGCTCGGTGGTTTTCTTTTGGGGGCGTTGGCTGAGCTGCCCAGACCACGAGCGCGTAAAGGGCTCAGGGCGGAGGAAGTCGGGCTTGCGGTGTTTTTGGAGAAGATGATCGCAACCGTTGAAGCGACGAACTGACCTGTCTATTTTTTGCACGATCGCAAATGGCTTCTATAGTTGTTGTGAACCTGAATTAGCTGTGGTGACGCCATGGAAGACATTTTCGTTGTGAAGCGTTGCAACAAGATCATCATCTATGGCCGCCGAGCCGGAGATACCAACCATCCACCACCCGATGCCGCTGTCTGGTATCGCATCGCCGATACTCGAACCCGTGGCTTCATCGGTGACGGTTTCGACCATGAAGAAGACGCCCGGCGTGAATGCCGGCAGCTCAATGCCAGGTCGCAAGTGACGGTCCGAGAAGGCTGATGCTACCTGCCTTTCACGGGTCTATACTGAAAAAAGCTGAAGGATTAGCGACCCCATCGGCAGACAGCTCGCTCCCCCGCGGGCTTTTTGCTGCCAGTTAAAGGTTTCTTGAACGGAGGTGTTTGCCATGTCCGAAAAAGAGTCCATCACCACCCTGCTCACCCTGCTCGACTCCCGTCAGGCTCGCCTGGCAGCGGCATGCAAGGAAATCGCCGACTGGGTCGATCATCAAGGCGGGCACCCGACGGCCCTCAGAATCCGTGATCGTCTGAACGACATCGAGAAGGACACGCCACTGATTCGCAATACGCTGTCTTCGCTCAAACCTGTCGACCCGCCCCTGCCGCGGTTCAGATGATTCGATCTGGACATCCTCAAGGACACGGCCTGATTCAGGACGCATAAACGGCGACCTTATCGTCACCGGGTGCGTCCTTGCCTGAACGCTTCCTGCTACATCCCCAACCCAGCCTGACGCTGGGCTTTTTTATGGCTGCGCGATCTGTTTCACACTGCATTCACATCTCAGGCTCTAGATTGATCGGACTCCTTTGAAGAATCTCCCTGGCCCGCCCGCATGCGGGCCTTTTTTTTTGCCCATTACGCAGGCAACGAACGTCACCGTACGGCGGAGGTCAAACGATCACACGTCACGAAGGAGGCGTCTGATGGTTACTCACTTCAAAGTCGGCGGGCATCTGGCCTGCGGTCACAAAGGCAGCAAACTCGTTTCAACCAGCGAACTTACCCGGGTGAAATGCAGAAGCTGCCGCAACACCGACGCGTTCAAGGATGCGCGCAAAGACCAGCGCAACGCTGCACGCCGCGCCGCACGCAAAGCCAAAGTTACGCATACAGCCAATGACTGGCGCGCAGCTTGGGTCGAACGGCTCACCGCCATGGAAGGACTGCAACGATTGCCCCGTGGTTTTACCGGTCAACCTTTCGTTTAGCTGACAGCATCGGCGGCTGAATCGAATTCACTCGATCCGGCCGCTGGCGCCATGATTTCCAGCAACGACATGCGCTTGAAGGCTTCGACCAGACCACGCCCCTCCTCGGGTGCACAGGTGATGGCCAGCCGCATCGTCGCCTCCCCCAGATGCCAGATCAGAAACGCAGATTCCCGAACCCGCAACGCATCCCTGTCGGGAAATACCCGAAGCATCGCATCAGCCAATAACCCGCCCGCAATACGACTCTCCTGCAGCTCCAACGCCATGAGCTGTTTGTCTGCCTGCATCCCGGACCAGATATCACGCATCGCCGGTGTAGCAAAAACGATCTCGTAATACTGATCGAGCAGCTCCGAATAGGCTGCTTGCAATCCTTGCGCGTCCTCGACTGAACCCAACGCCTCTTCGATACAGCGACGGCTTTCGGCGTTAAAACGCTCGGCCAGCATCCCAATCACCGAACTCTTGTCGGGAAAGTATTGATAGAGCGATCCGATCGATATTTCTGAACGCTCGGCAATTTCACTCATTTTTAATTGATCGCTGCCCTTGGTCGCGATCAGTTGAGTCGCAACGGCCAGAATTCGCTCCTGACGCTCTCGACTGCGTTGTTGTGTGGGGTTGCGCCGAGTCGGCTCTGAAGCAAGGGGCTCGAGCACCTCAGGAATTTTCTTGGGCATGGGTGCACTTCCCGTTCAATAAACATGACATAGGCTCACCTTAGCACCGCTCAACAGGTAGCTTCCATACGTCGGTTTCCAGGGTTCTGTCGGTTGACGGCATAAGGTGAGGGTTTATCATCTTTTCAACGTGAGCATCACTCACATTAACCCGATGGAGATGAACGCGATGAAAACCACTCAAGAAAACATCCTGATTCTCGGCGCGACAGGTAAAACCGGTCGGCGAATTGCCCAACGACTGGAAACTGCCGGCCGGCCAGTCCGTTTGGGTTCCCGTGCGGCGACCCCGCCCTTCGACTGGGAAGATCAAGCCACCTGGGAAGCGGCGCTTGATGGCATTCACGCGGCCTACCTCTCCTTTCAACCAGACCTTGCCGTCCCCGGCGCGCTCGAAACGGTTCAGGCATTCACCAATCAGGCGGTCAAAAGCGGCGTCAGCAAACTGGTGCTGCTATCGGGACGCGGCGAGGTTGAAGCAGAACACGCCGAACGCGTCATCCAGAACAGCGGAGTCGACTGGACAATCCTGCGGGCCAGCTGGTTCTTCCAGAATTTCAGCGAGGCGCACTTTCTGGAGCCTATTCTTCAAGGGGAATTAGCTCTCCCCGTCGCTCATATTGCAGAACCCTTCATCGATGCGGAAGACATCGCCGAGATCGCGGTCGAGGCGCTGACCAAACCAGAACACTCTGGCCAACTCTATGAACTGACGGGCCCACGAGCACTGACATTTGCCGAAGCCGTCGATGAAATCGCCGGTGCGACAAAACGCGAAATCCGTTTCGCTGCAATGCCGCCGGAGGCTTATCGTCAGGCGCTGGAACAGGAAGAACTTCCTGCACAACTGATCGACCTGGTGCTGTATCTCTTCACCACCGTGCTTGATGGTCGCAATACACCGGTTGCCGATGGCGTGCAGCGTGCGCTGGGTCGGCCGGCGCGGGACTTTTCCGACTATGTTCGGCGCACGGCTGCTACGGGCGTCTGGGCAAATGAGGGATGAAATCGAGTATTGCATTCCATCACGAACCCAATAACGGCACCAGCGAGGTGCCCCCTGGCACCCTGCCATTTTTGGCGGCAAACAGATTTCTCGACTAGGGTTCTATCGAACCAAAATTGCGCCGACGGTGTTGGCGGTCACTCATCAAGGAGGGGACAGATGACATCAATTCGAGATACCGAGAAAACCTATCGCACCTGGTCCAGCCCAATCTTGCTTGAACTCAAGGAGAGAGAGGACCAGCTAGACGCTGCAGCCCGCCAGGCCCTTCAAAATGTCTTGGTAGAGAGAAGGCTCGTCGATACCGGCAACCCTTCTGGCGAAGATCGACGCGGCGCTGCTCCAGGGGCTAGCGGCCGGGATCAATAGACGTGGTCAACCCAAAATAGCGGACCAGAAACAAACAAGGGTTTGCATCAGCTTTCGCCCGCAAACCCTTGATTTAAGATGGTGCCCGAAGCCGGAATCGAACCGGCACGCCCTTACGAGCGGGGGATTTTAAGTCCCATGCGTCTACCAGTTTCGCCATTCGGGCGGTAGCGCGGTGAAGCAGTCTGAAGACTGTCAAATAATGATCTGGCAGTTCTGACGCCTGTGCAGCAGAGGGGGAAATATATACATCCCGCTCTGGTGAAGCAAGTTCGCGACTGACCTTTTCAAGACTAAATCTTGCAGGACAATGCAAATAAAAAAGCTCCGTAAATCATAGATCTACGGAGCTCGTTTAAAGTGGAGGCCGAGGTCGGAATCGAACCGGCGTAGGTGGATTTGCAATCCATCCACAAAACAAGCTATTTCAATAGGTTAGCAGCTTTACCGTTCCGCAAGCTACTGATTTTTAAAGGCCTGTATCCCACGGCCTTCAAGGAGCCAGTTTTGGGTTGCGGAACGGATTTTTCCTCTTTCTCACCTGCCTCCGGTCCGGCATCAACCCGAATGTACCCTTTTGGCGTTCTGGATCTGCGCCTCCGTATGTGTCACTGCCGTTGCCGCCTGCTACGCTGAATCTTCCACGGAGGAAATGCCCTTGCCAAATTCAGACCTGCTCCCTTCCCTGCTATTCAAGATCAACGAAAATCAGCTCGCCCTCGAAGCCGCCATCCTGGAACTCTCGAACTGGGTTAAGCAGCGCGGATCGGCCGACGTCGCCGATAATGTTCGTGGCGCCCTGGACACCATCGACAAAAATGAGGAGTTCATCAAGCTAACGCTCGCAGTCCTAATGACGCCTGAGTGACAGTTATCGGCCAAAAACGAACAATCGGATTAGACTCGCTTCAGGCCACAAGCGGAAAATTCTGTTGGGTCTCGTAAATTCAGACCTTAACGTCGGTCGTTCCAGTCACTGACCAATAGGCCTCTGACTCCCAACCAACGGCGATGGTGTGCCAGTGCTTGACGGTCTTAAGTACGTTCGTAGCCTCAATATCGGTGGCGTCTAACGGTCGCCATCCGAGCCCTCGTCGAAATCCCCCCGCAAGCCGAACAGTTATTGGGTATTTGTTTAAGAGGCTCATCTGAGCGTCAGCGAGGGAAATCGAATTTGCGCCTCCCTCTGACGTTGGATTGGCTAACTGGACGGCGTCGTCTTCCCAGCCACAAAGAGGGCAGATATCGTACGAGCCGTACTCGCATTCCAAGGTTACGAAACCGCAGCAAGGGCATGGTAAATCACGCATACGATGTGGATAGGGATTCGACCCCCTTCTTGCATACCTGTAGGCCGGTTCAGGCTTGAAAATGCGGTGCTTTCGTTCTTTGCTCATGGCGTCCTGCGGTATATGGCGGCCCTGAGTTTGCGCTAAATTTGCCCTAAACCTCTTCATCACTGCCGTTGCTATGCTTGGACATCGGTTAACCGATTGCGACCAATTCCCTATATCGCATTCGACTCGATGCTTAGATCTCGAAAGGGTGCGAGTTTTTTGTCTAGGCTCGTAATTGACTTGAAACCACCTCACCAAGGGACTCCAGCGATGCAGATCAGAATCGAAGAAGCAAACACACCCGAAGGCTGGCTTGTCTGGATGGATGCTTGGTGCGTCAGTTTTCGAAGTTATGCAGAAGCCGAAGCCTTCGTAAAAAGGCTGGAGGATCGTGTAAACGCTTCCCACCCCTTGCCTATCAGCATAAATAGACCTGTGGTTGAGCTCTCTGAATGAGGCATCTTCGCCACACCAAAAATCGTCATCGTTTTGTAACTTCCCGGCAGTGATACTCAGGCTATTCAACGCCTGCTGTATTTTCTGCTGCCACTTTGGGCAGCTTTTTTTTGCCTGACGATTTGGGCAGCAGCTTCGCCAGGTCAACCAATTGGATCTCGGCCTTTTTTAGTGCGGTTGCTGCGCAACTCTGCCAAACCTTTTCCAGCGGGCGCAGGTCAGGTTCGATCAGCGCCTTTTGGCACCATTGATAATGGTCATGCCAGGAGCCCAACGCCGATTGCAGTGCCTTGAGAGAACTCGCCGCTTTACGCGAGAGCGGTGAAAGCGTAGGAAACGCTTCCGTGAGGTAGCGCGTGCGCTTGACCAGGATTCTCAACTCGTGCCGATCAAACCCAACGTCATCCACGGCAGCATGCAGCCGGTCAATCTGCTTTTTCAGTGCTTTTTCAATTTGAGGCTGGAGGTGCTTTAAACCGCCTTTAACTTCCACTGAACGAAAGATGGATGGCCATTCATCCAATTGAATGAACAAGTTCTTGAGGACCGGGCTTTTTAGAATCCTGGAGTAGTGGGATGCCAAGCGCGCTTTTCTGAGCTGAACCTGGGCAGGAAAACCCCTGCCCTCCAGTTCCTGAATCATCACCTCCAGATCCCGAGCGGGCGTTGTCAGCCTTCCCACTTCAGCGGCCGCGGTGTTCAGAGTTGCCACCTCGGTCATGGAGCGCATCGGTCGGAGCAAACTCCTGATACGCCTCACGGAGATCCTGAGATCGTGCAAAGCTTCGCTATCAGTCCGTGCCTCCAGCCGAGCACGGGCGTGATACAGGGCAACCTGAAGGGCCAGTATCTCAGCAACGAACTTGTCGACGAATGCCATTCGGTCATCTCATTGAAATGGTATGGACACGAGCTTAGCAGAAGCCTGGATCATCAAATATTGACCGTATTTCAGAGCTGCCATGTGCCATCGACCGGTTGAATCCACAACCCAAAGCAGCCCTTGATGTATGTTTGTTGTCGCCATATGTTATTGGCATTCATGGAGGATTCTGACTGATGGCACGCGTGGGATTGATACTGACACCCGGTTTTGCGGACTGGGAATATGCTTTCATTGCTGGAACTGCGTCTCCGTTTTACGGGATCGACGTCAGGTTTTTCGCTTCTGCTACGGGGCAGCTCCGCTCGCAGGGTGGATTGGCTGTAACTGTGGATAGCAGTTTGCAACAATGTCTGGACTGGAAACCGGACGTTGTTGTCGTCATTGGTGGAATGGTCTGGGAAAGTGCAGAAGCACCGGATATTCGAGAATTTCTTCATGCTAGTCGTTCAAGTGGAGCGACAATTGCCGGTATCTGTGGGGGAACGCTGGCACTTGCGAGGGCCGGGCTTCTCGACACGGTTCCTCATACCTCGAACAGCGCTGACTTCTTACAGCAGAATGCCGTAGGTTATGAGGGGCGCACGCTTTATCGAAGCAGTCCAGTGGCTGTGGTTGCTGACCGCATCATAACTGCTCCAGGCCCTGCACCCGTTAGTTTCACTTGCGCAGTGTTCGAAGGTGCCGGGCTATCTTCAGAGATCACTTCTCAGTTCAGGTCAATGTTGGCAGCGGAACATCGGTAACTGCTTCGTCCTACAAAACAGCCGATCAGGTGATGTGTTCGAGTGGCCGCTCATGGCCGAAAGCACCCGTTCACAGCGCCGAGCTGTCCATACGCCAATTGTGCTGGAGTATGTGCGGATGAAGCGCCAAAGGCCCACAACCATGGGCTCTACAGCAAATTTGACTCGATTTGCACAGATGCATTATTGGCATTGAATGGCATTGTTTGGCGTAGGGATTGCCCCATTTTTGCCCCACTTAAGCATCATGCGAACCTCCGTCAAATGAAACGACTATTTTCAAACACTAAATTCCTTGTCGCCGCCAGCTTGCTGTTTGTACTAGCGTCGGTTGCTGCTAGCTTTTGGTCAAATCAGTGGCATTGGTTTGGGCGTTCAGGAGCGATTCTTACTATTGCTGGCATATTGCTCACTTTCCGACCTTTGGTGCGTATGGGCCTCGCCAACTGGCTTCAAAGCCTATCAATCACTGACTATGGCCATGTGGTAGCAACACCAGCAGAAATCGAAGCAGATCGCCAAGCAACAATTGACGGCAGTGCATCCAGGTTGGGTGTCAGCATGGCGATAGTTGGAACACTTGTTTGGGCGTACGAAGACCTTGTTGGCGGCCTTCCGTGTTGACGCCAAATAATGCACTCAATGTCGCTCTCTTCGGTCGCAGAACGCGACACAATACAGCCGCGTAGTACTGATTAGTACGTTCTGCAATGCCTGTGCAATGGGTCGGTAGCTGCTCTTTCCGACAGGCGCTAACTGCGATCGCTTGCACCCGTAGGATTTTTGCCCATGATGGATTGCAACGCCCTACAACGCACTGAATCTCCCGCATGCCCCATCGCCCGTAGCCTCCAGCTGAATATTGTATGAGGCGGAGACACCCGGATACCGCCTCTGTAGTGACACGATTAAATTTCGAAAACCCACGAAAACAGTACTTTTTCCAGTATAGACCCAATGAATCTGGGACTATCAGACGCTGGCCGTTTACAGCCGCACTTGATCATCTGATGCAATTTTTTTCAATTTATTCTGCCACGCCAGCAACAAGGCAGCGGGGCCTTATTCCGAATCCACTTCCAAAGCGGGTGCTACTTCGGAATTTAACTGGGCACTCTGGATAAAGTCATATCCAATACTCAGCCCAATAAGCCTATAGAACAACGACAGGCAATTATAAATATTCTCAATGAACATTTCAAAACGCTCAGTACTGTCAGGACCATTATCTGCATGAGCCAAAGAGTTCCTCAAGGTCGTCCAACTCAACACTTGGGCATCAGCGATCACACCCTCCGAGACCAACTCTCTTAGGATACTTGTAGTGCTCAATTTTTTCATATTTCCAAGACCCTGCTGAATTCTATCTTTTGTAGCGCTAGGGAGCTTGGTTTTTCTAATTGTCTTTTGCGACAACTTTATGTAGCCCAACACCTCAGCGGAAGGTGTTCGATTCTGACTAAAATAATTTTTAATCATACCCTCGATATTTACAGTTAAAACCAATGCAGACACATCAGTAATAATGTCTGAAACATAGTAAAGCCTCCTCCAATAATTAATCAGCGGATCATGCGCCACTGTTCTGTTTTTTACGTACAAATTAATAAACTCTACAAACCCTTCCGTTTTACCGTAGAACACTTGCACTAACGGCTCCATCACGCCAAGGCCTTTTATATCAGCATTCCCATTTAAAAAGCTTTCGTGATTGTTCCCGCTTCCAATGCAATAATATGCTGGCGAGGTATCTCTCCCTATTGCAATACCTAGCCCCTCTGTTAGCTTTGCAATAAAATTTTGATCGATATCTGAGCTTCGAGCAGTCACATCAATCTTAAGGTGTTTCGCTTTCTGACTGGCTCTAAACTCGAATTCATCTGTAGAAAACTCGAGCAAAGTAAGTGTTGAGTACCCATTACTGACTTCATATTTATTAAAGGGCAATGTGAACCTCCCAAGAATTATGATTTCGGCCTGAGCTAAATCAAACGGCTTCCTAGGGATTTTAGAAGTGCGCAGATTAGGTATCTTCAGATTAATAATGGTGCCGTGCGGGCCGGCGCGCAGCCCATCATTCACGTAAAGTCTTGGATATATCCAAGTGCTACCTTTTTCATCTATGGCACTAAGCGAGCAATATTCATTTTCTTGTACGATTCCGGCATTCCGCTCAAAAAACAGCCGCATCATGCCGGCCATATCAGTCTTTTTATCAGCATCGTACATATTTAGGAGCAAAGTTCCGTCAGCTTGCAAAGCAATGCTTCCTGGTCCTTTGAATGAAAATGGCGAATTGTCGGAATTCTGGGTAATTCTTATATCAAAGCATTCAATCGTTAAGGTTCTCTCAACAAGCTCTTCAATATTGGACTGGTTAAAATTCACTCCGATCATCCCTGTGTGGCAGAAATAAAGTGTTCAGTATTGCACACGGAAACCCTTCTTAATCCCTACGAGGTAATAGCTCGCCTACCTTTTTCCTGCGCAGCGTTCACCGGTCGCCCTGGTCAGTTTTTCATCGGACAGACGTAACCCGACCACCTCCCGCTGACATACTGATTATACATACAGCACCTTGATGAGTTGATGAGGGTAAGGGTGATGATCCAGGAACACGTTGAAGTGCCGGCTGATACGTCCAGGGCGATCGCGCTGTGGGAAGTGATGCTGCAGGACCATGTTGCGTTGCTCGGCCACCCCGGAGCTCACCATAAAGCTCTGTTGACTCAAGCACACACTCTGCACGAGCCCAGATGATTGATCGGGATGATCTCAGCAACCCATCCGCTGCCCAGTCAATCTCCCTCCAATCCCTCCGCATAGGCAACTAACGGCCTGCGCGCGCAGGATGGCGCTCGTCGCCGCTAGCCTTTGGGGCGTTCCATTACAAGACGTTGCGTCGACTGAAGCTCATTTGCTTTTTGTATGTTTTCTCCTACTCTGATTTCACCTCGCTACAAAATGCTCGCATGTTGTATGGAGACTGAGATGAATGCCGATCTACAACAAAAATGGGACACGCTTCGAAAAGAGTTAGCCAACAACCAAGGGTGGTTCGGCAGAAAGGGAAAGGGTGGGTTCGGGATAGACGATTACAGACTCGATGAGCTTATCTACCAAGTCCTGTTGCCGATTGAAGCAGAGAAAAAGACCCCGTACTGCCCTCTACTTTTTGAGTCGTTCATACCAGACATTTCTCAAAGTCTCGACGATTGCTTAGCCTACCGACGGGAACTATACGACCTATGTACTCAAGGTACGCGACGCGCCTTAGAATACCAACTGTTTAAAGATACGGTAGATATCGAGCAAGAAATAGCTATTCTTGGCACCAATTCTGATCAAGCGAAGCGAGAGGCGATATTTTACGAAAACTCGTCGAAGAAATTCAAAGCAGGAGGAGGAATCAATCCGTCTGATAAGCTAGTCGCTGGCATGAATGAAATTTCAATTGGGAGCGCCTCGGTTCGAAACTATGTTTCGGCAAGGGAAGCCACAAAAGCCGATGCTATAAAAAAACGATATGATGCAACAAAAAAATATCAGACTCGCCTTGAGTTTCTTCATGAGGCAGACGGCTCATCATTAAATTACCTGCAACGTCTTGACCGGATTACACCACTTTTACTAGAGGAAATAGTCGACGCTTTCGAGAAAGCTAAAGCCCTGGTTGCAGGGATGAACTATGTTTTGGATTTCAATAAAATCACTATTCCAAAGGTGACCAACTTAGGTTATCTGGACTCGTTTGTCCGGTGGTTTCGGTTGGTGATACGAAAATTTGCCATCTACGTTCAAAACGAAAGAATCGGCATGCTGAGAATTTCGCTTCGTGACCAATACCGCGACAAGGCGGTTTGGGAGCAACATTACAAGGACCAGAGATTTAAATTAAAGTTCGATCGCCCCACGAGCGGCCCCTGGGATGACGGAATGACGGAAAGACTAATGTCGGTTGGTGTAGGATTAATCAAATACAAGGGGTCTGCGGGATATGATGATTTTTCTAACGTAGCGGTACCCATCACAGTAACATCCCCGCTACAACAAGTTAATCCTGAAGTTTGGCAAGAGCGCGCTATTACTGAAAGTTTCCCACACACCACTCTTTTCACGAAAGATCTCTTTGCCACCCGTGGTATCCCCATAACTTTACAACGCGATGATTATGGTGCAATCCCCCTTCATAATATTTCTCCGTACGGTGAATGGATAGTAAGCGTAGGCCCCCCTCTATTAGGTAACGGTCCAATTACAAATTGGACAGTATCGGAGCTTATACCAGATGACATTGTGATAGAAATGCGCACCCGAAAAGCGGGTCCGCGTAATCCGCAACATTGAGCGATTACCAACATGCCCCATAAGAAACCAGGCCGCGACTATTTAGATGGCGGTGGCTCATATGACTCCACCCGCGAATCCGGGAATGGAAGATTTTCAGCGCCGTCGGATGACGCCCGCTCAGCCAAGCAAACCACTCGTGACGTCTACCAGTGTGGACGCGGAGCAGTCGGCCTTCTCGCCCTGATGATAGCTGGCGAAGGCGCAGCAATTGCGCCGAATGTAGCTTTGGGTATTTTTTTTGCCTCTGTAAAGGAACTCGAACAGGGATGCGGGGGACTTTTATGCACCGCCGCTTCGAAGACAGAAGCTGACAACATTCACTGTCATGACGCGCTTGAAATTATTGATATAACCAAACAAGCTGGCTTTGTTTTGGGAGCGTTGCTTACTGGGTCTGAAAGAGGTGCAGATCGAGGGGGGGCACTGTTCGCGGCTGCGGGAGACTTGGCAGATGGTGCAAAGCGCATTGCTGAAAACGACATCTTGGGGGCAATTGATAAGGCTTATAGTTTACAAAGCCACGCAATCGAATTTATTGATAGCTTTAAGGATCAATCACACAATAAGTCTGAGAGCGCACCAGAGCCCTCTGCGGAAGGGGCACTCGAGGGTGCTGCGCCGAAGCCTACGATGCCGGGCCGTGGTGAGATTGACGGCGGTTCGACGAATTCAGGCGATCTCGGAGAAGGTCCGAGCGACGTCGGGGGGGAAGACTAACAGAACAGTTCAACTCTCCTCGTACCACTTTCGCTTCAGCGCTATTTGCTAGACACCTTCAAATTTCTGCTCAATCAGACGATGCTGCCAATGGTGACCGTCGTTTGACAGCTAGAAGTAGAATGCCGCACTGGTCAGCACTGTCGGCACCCATGGTGACGTAGTGATCGGCGACTTGGGTAACCGATCACAGGTAGAGATGCGTCGGACGAAGAGGTTGTGGGACCTCAGCATATAATTTTTGCCTCCTTGTAGCATGCCAGAAGCCTCCACTCCTCGACGCCTGAGCGCCAATCGCCGGCTCCGTTTGCACTACAACGTCAAGACGCCACCTAAAGGTGGCGTCTTGCTTACTACACGCATAGCTGTCGACACTTTGCTAAAACAACCCTCCTAATGCAGCCGGCTCCCAGTTCATGATCACCAGCTCGCCGCTGATCTCAGTCTTCCTCTGTCGTTGGTTGGTCGTGGTGTAGCGAATGTCCAACGTCTCGAAATGGAATCCCTCGAAAACTCGGCGGATGTCTGGGTGGTCGTTGATGCTGACCATCACCTTGCCTTTGCAGCGGCGCATGAAGTCGGCCATGCGCTCGTAGTTCTCGAACGGAAAGTCCACCCCATAACCGGCAGTCTGCCAGTAAGGCGGGTCCATGTAGTGGAAGGTGTGGACACGGTCATAGCGTTCAGCGCATTCAAGCCAAGGGAGGTTTTCGACGTAGGTGCCGGACAGACGCTGCCAGGCGGCCGAGAGGTTTTCCTCGATCCGCAGCAGGTTGATCGCTGGGCCGGTGGTGGCGGTACCGAACGTCTGCCCGGTGACCTTGCCGGCGAAGGCATGGTGCTGCAGGTAAAAGAATCGGGCTGCGCGCTGGATGTCGGTGAGGGTTTCGGGGCGGGTCATCTTCTGCCACTCGAACACCTGGCGCGAGCTGAGCGCCCATTTGAATTGGCGCACGAATTCTTCGAGGTGGTTCTGCACGACGCGGTACAGAGTGACCAGGTCGCCGTTGATGTCATTGAGGACTTCAACGGACGCTGCCTGGGGTCGCATAAAGTAGAGCGCGGCACCGCCGGCAAAGACTTCGACGTAGCATTCGTGAGGCGGAAAAAGCGGGATGAGGCGGTCGGCCAGGCGGCGTTTACCGCCCATCCAAGGAATGATGGGTGTGGACATTGAGAGCAAGACCTTTACTGTATGGATAAACAGGTGCTAGGCTCGCCGCGCTTCGTGCACGGAGTAAGAGCCTTGGCTGGACTTGCAGGGGCAATCTGCGGGGACGGCGACCGGGTTGGATGTTGACGCATCCACCCCGGTCGCTCTTTTTCACTTCGCTGTTGAGACTTCTTTGGCGTAGGCCTGACAGGCCGCCAGCGCGATCAGTCCTTGATCGCCGGCATCGGTGATGCTGATAATTCGTTGAGCATGCGCTGGGTTAAGTTGGGCTCTTGTGGCGCCATGAACCACGCCGCCGGTGGCGGTGGTGGCTGACACTGCGTCGTCGCCCGCAACAGCGGTAGCGTCGAGTAGGACTGACAGGCGCAGACCAGCAGTGGCAAGGCGGTCGCGCAGGCGACTTTGATCACGTTGGGCATCGCTCAAAACTCGGTAATGGGTTTGTTCACTGGCAGAAAGCCGTTGCTCCAGTGCCAGGCGTTTGTCCTGCTCGGCTTGTTGCAGGGTCGCCGCTGCCAGCACCTGTTGATTGAGGCTTTCCGCCTGCAGCCGGGCTTGCCGCTCCAGTTGCTGGCCATAGCGCCAGTCCTGAACCTTCCAGGCCGACGCGGCAGATCCGCCGACCAATGCGGTCAGCAGCACGCCAACGGCTAACAGCCGGTACGGCGCGGGGATCAGGTCGACGACGCGCATAGCACTGCCCTCGCCCGAGTCCACAACTCCAGCCGATCCTGCAGGCCGTTGAGTCCGCCGTTGATTTGGCGAGTTATCGCATTGAATTCATCCCGATCCGCCAAGGCGTTCAGTTCGCGCACCCACCAGAACCACGCTGCCGACTCGGCCGCCCATTGCGGCAGTTCGAGCAACTCAGGGGTGCGCAGCAAACGTTCGTCTCCGAACAGCGCCAAGCTGCAGCGCAGGTAGTTGCTATGGCCGGTAATCTGGATCAGGCCGCGACCGCGAAAGCGCTGGCCATCACCATCCGCTTGCGGGGTGTTGCCCAGTTTTGCGGCCAGATTGCCGGTGTCGTATTTGCTCAGGTACTGATCGCCCCCCAACTCACGGACGTACTGCAGCTGGCCCGACTCGTGCCCGACCTGGGCCAGGAACGCTGCCTGACGTTTCTGCGTATTGATCTGCCGGTGCGCCATGGCAGCGTTAAGGGCAGATACAAAAACGCCCGCTTGGCGGCGGGCGTTCGGGAGGATTCTCAGCAATTGCTGTTCAGTGATGAGCATACAAAACTCCAGGTATAAAAAAGCCGCACTCAGGCGGCGATGGGGTGCGCTACGGCGCGTTGACATTCACCACCTTGAGCGGCGGTTTAACTTTCTTCTTTTTACCTTTGGACTTGCCCTGCTTGCCGGCATTGCACTCGACGGTGGTCGACCAGCCGGACTGGGTGAACACCTGCTCCACCGAATCCGCCAAGTACTCACCATCAAGGCCGACCTTGAAGCCCTGGGCGTTAATCGGCCGCTCGGCAAAAATGTCGGTGCGCCCGGGCATCTCGAAACGCACATCCGCAGTTGAACGATTGAACGCCGCCAAACGCGCCTTGGCGGCCGACTCGGCGGCGGTCTTGTTCGGGTAGATATGCCGATCGGTATGCACCGCCGGCAAGCCATCCGGGGCGTCGTCGTTGTCCACGGTGACGATGGCGAGCTTGCCGGTCTTCTTGTCTTGGTGCTTGGTCGCCACGGCCTTATGCGAGTTGCGATCGCCGAGGCTGAACTGCCAGCGGCTGAGGTCGCTACGCGTCAGGGTGATCGCGCCGAACGCCTTGCCGCTGGCGGTCTGGCCGCCTTGACGCGGCATCACCAACAGCTTGCCGTCGGCCACCTTGGCCGTGCAGTCGTACTGCTTGGCCAGACGCGTGATGAAATTAAAATCGGACTCGTTGAGCTGATCGACCCGGGCGACTTTCGTGGTCACCGGACACACCGGCTGCCAGCCGTTGCGCGCGGCGATATCGGCCACGATCGTCGACAGCGGCACGTCTTCCCAGCTGCCACTACGGATGGTCTTGCCACTGCCGCGCATGTCGCTGGCCTTGCCCTTGATCACGATCGTGTCCGGCGGACCCGACACCTCGACCGTGTCTACCGCGTAACGCCCCAGGCGCGCCAAGGACGTTTCGGCATAGCCCATATAGATCTCGATGGAGCTGCCTTTCCGAGGAAGCTGCACCTGGCCGTCTCGGTCATCAATGCGCAACTCAAACTCGTCGGACTCCATCCCGGGTTTGTCAGAGGTGCGCAGCAACAACAACCGATCATTGATCTTGGCTGTCACATCGGCGCCATCGGCCACGATTCGAAACATGGGGGTCATGAATTTTGTCCAAAAAAAACCCGCACAAGGCGGGCTAGAAAGTAAGGAGTTTGAAGTGAACGAGAAAAGTGTAGCCCATCAATCCCACAAGCTGACCCCCTCCCCGGTCGGACTGGGCAGATCCGGCAGATAGATCACCACGCCGGTGCGGTAGGGCTGGGGCTCATCCGCCAACCCCTGATTAGCATCCAGCACCGCTTCGGTGCTGCCGTTCAGATGGCCATAAACGTTATGGCAAATGACATCGAGCATGTCCCCATCAGACGTTCTGCATGTCGTCGCCATAGCGCACAAACTCCAGAGTGAACCCTTGTTTACGCGGAATACCGCCGTGCAAAAACGCGCCTTGCTCGTCGCCGATGGTCTTCAGGCACCAGGTCCCAATCACCTCGCCATAGCCCGTGGTCAGGGTCAGCGGCTGAAGCCTGGCCCCAATGGTGCGCAACGTGTCGAGCTGTTTGAGGCCACCCTTGAAGCCCGGGTAGATCGTGCCTTTAGTCACCGGATCGCTTTCAATGGCGGCAGTCCAGTTGCGGGGTCATGCCCAGCAGTTGGTCCCGCAACAGGCGGCCTGCGTTATAGGCACCGGTTTCTACTGCGACACGTTCGACCAGAGAACCTTGCTGTTTGTGAAAGTTGGCTTGCTCTTGCAGGGCCAGGTAGTGCTCTCGCAGAGCGCGAGACTTTTGAAAGTCTGCCGCCTGGCGGCCCAGCGTTCGTAAAGACCGATGGCGACATCAGCGCCGGCCATCGCGGTCAGGCAACCCAAGCTGCCGGCCGTCCAGATCGTCATACCCGCGCCGATCATCAGCATCATCGCCGACACCCCGCAGACAATGCAGGCACCGGACCGAAGCGCCAGTCGTCGCAACAACGCCCAGCCCCGCGCCCCGTCCTTGTCGGCTCGCCACATCTCTCCCGACACGCCACCGACCAAGGCCAGGACGATCACTAACCAGATTGGCATCTCTGCCAGCGCTTGTTGCTCGTTCGTCATCGCCCTACTCCATAAACGCAAAAACCCGGCGCAATGGCCGGGTTTGGTGTGTGGTGCCTGCCGCTCTCTGCGGTCGCACCTATCGAAGATGGGTACTTTTTACAGGTGGATTCCGATGGCAGCAAGCGAGTTTTAATGCCATGGAGCAATACGGGTGCAACGTGGGTGTGACGCAGGTACAACGCAGGTACAACGCATTCAATCGGCTATCGCTTCTGATGCCCTGTCCTACCTGTCCCACTATTCAGAGTCGAAGTAGGACAGCTACAGGCGCCTAAATTCGGGGCTCTGCCCTACTGTCCTACCTTATTTAACTTTCTCTTGTGTATAGAGAGAAAACTAAAAGCACGCATGCGCGCCATGGGCGCGACTACGTGCCCGCTATGCTTACGTGTGCATGGGGCGGGCAAAGGTTGGACCGTAGGACACCCCAGTAACGGCGCGGCCTGCGCTTGTCCGACTGCTCTAAATGGCAGTCGGACAAGGTCGGACAGTAGGACAGTGGCACGCGGAGTGATACCAGGGGTCACGCAGCCTTCCCCATCAACATGCCAGCAATGTGCAGGTGCGCTTCGTGCAGACGTTGGTAATAGGTATCGCGACTGCAACCGCAGTGGGTGTACTTCTGTGAGAGGAAGCTTTCGTGATTGCAATAGTGCTCCCACACCACCACCGACAGCTGCGGCGGCAGATGCTTGTTCACGATCAGCTCGATATCCGCCGACTCATCCAGCAGCACCCGACTACCGCGAGTCCCACGTATCAGCTCGCCCTTGCACTCCATCAACATCGCAATCATGTTGCCGCCACCAGATCCGGCAAAGTCGGGGTTCATCGGAGAATGCAGATCCTGCGCCCAGAGCTTGAGCATCTCATCAATTCGCTTAATCAAAGCAAGGCTCCTCTACCAGGGGCGCCTGCAATGCAGCCCCACGCCCCCAAGTCTCGGGCTTCTGATAGGCCCATTGCCGGATGCCGCTCTTTACCAACGCCGGCATGCGCTTCTTCCGCCAGCCCAGGCGATGCATGATCGCCCCGACGCGCATCTGCTCCGGCTTCACGCGCGCTTTAGAGGCTTCCAAGCTGGGAGAGACAGAACGTCAAACTCTACTAGAAATCGCAGAAAAACTGCGAATCGCAGCTGAGACATTCAGCGCATTCCGCACCGGCAAGAAACTCGAACGCGACACCCTTGCGCTACGAGATCAAGCGCTCGCCATGGCCGCTCTCCTGGAGCCAGAAACACAGGAGAAAGCAGCATGAATAGCCTTATCCCAATGTTGCGCCTGACACCCCAGGCAGCCGGCGAGCTGCAGGGGCTATGCACCAAAGCCACCAGCAAGCTGCAGGAGCTGATGCGCTTTCGCAAAGAGTTCGACCGGCAGCTGGCCGTGCTGATCGGCAACGACGCCGTGCGCAAATTGAACAAAGACACCAATAACGCTCTGCTACTTGCGGACCTGATCAAGGAGGCTGCATGAGCCGAGATTCTCGCCACCATCGCAACACGGCTCACGCGTCACCAGCGTCTAACGGGCCAACTCGCAATAGAACACCGGAGGAAAGAGGCATGACGATGGAACTGCACACCACCCAAACATCGACCGCTTTGCTCCGCAACGCCAATAGCGTCGACGCACCAGAAACAAACAGTCTCTGCTGCGCAGCAGCAGGCATTATTGCCCCTCTCCATGCCACTGCCGAGGCACTTATACCCCAAGAAAAGCTGCGCGAGGCAGCCACACCCGATGCAACGCTATTCGCTCAGAATCGCCCGCCCGCGCAGCCTGTTGTGGGGTATACGCAGGTACAAGCTGTCACCATCGCTCAGGAGGCAGCATGAACAGAGAGAACTCGTTTCAGCTGCCGAGCGAGACGCTTACAGAAGATGAGTTGGCCGCTATTACAGGCTACAAGATTCCGTCCTGCCAACGTCAGTGGCTGCAACGCAATGCTTGGGAACACGTGCTCACAGCCGCACAACGCCCCGTTGTAGGTCGCGTGTACGCCCGCCTGAAGCTAGCCGGGGTGAAACCATCAGCAACCAATGCTGTAGCTGAAACCTGGTCCCTTGATCTCTCACATGTAGGTTAACGATGCGCCAGAAGAAAGCCGCAAACCGGGATCTGCCGCCACGGATGATCCGCCGTAGCCGCAGAAGAAAGAACGGCAGTACCTGGGTGGGCTACTACTACAACGGTCGGGACGCCGAAGGGAACCGAGTCGAAATTCCGCTCGGCGGCGACCTCGATGACGCCAAAATCGAATGGGCACGTCTAGATCGCAAAGCCATACCTAAACCAGCGCACTTGATGGGACGCCTATTCGACGACTATGAATCGAAAGTCATACCAGGGCTGACAAAAGGCACCCAAGATGACTACCGCAAAGGTTTAAAGCAGCTGCGCAATGCTTTCGAGTCTGCCCCACTAGAGGCAATGACTCCGCAGGTAATCGCCCAATATCGCGACGCCAGATCGGCCAAAGTTCGAGCGAATCGGGAAATCGCCCTGCTGTCTACAATGTTCACCTTCGCCCGCGAGTGGGGGCTTACCGACAAGGCAAACCCTTGCATCGGCCTGCGGCGAAACAAGGAGACGCCGCGGGACTTCTACGCAGGCGAAATCGTGTGGGATGCGGTTTACGCCCAAGCCCCGCCCGAACTCAAGGACGCTATGGATCTAGCGTACTTAACGGGGCAACGCCCTGCTGACGTACTGAAAGCATCAGTGTCGGACATCAACAATGGATTCTTGATGGTCGGTCAGGGCAAAACCCAGAAACGCTTAAGAATACGCCTGCACGACGGTGCCGCTGCATCCGACCTCAGTGCCTTTCTAGATGCACTGCTCGACCGCAAAGCCATGGCAGCCATCAAAAGCTCCAACCTGATCACCAACCAAGCCGGAATGCGAATGAGCTACGCAATGTTGCGCAATCGCTGGGACGAAGCCCGGGAGAAGGCGGCAATCAAGTCTGCGACTGAAGGTGACCTTACGCTTGCAGCCACCATCCGCAATTTTCAGTTTCGTGACATTCGCCCAAAGGCAGCGAGTGAGATCGACGATATAGGGCACGCCAGTAGCTTGCTAGGACATTCGACACAAGAAATGACAAAAAAAATCTATCGACGCGTCGGAGAAATTGTCCGACCTACTAGGTAATTACAGATTCGGCGATAGCATCCGTTAGACTTCTTCGAATTCCATAGCTCTCTGAGCGGTAAGCCCTTACCGCAGCGCTGAACGAACCACTTCTAACACGCCGCTATTTAATAAAATAGCGGTCGCTCTATTAGTTAAATGCACGATACATTCAGCGCCGAAAACCTACTCACTTTCGGCCCAAACCGGGAACCTCTTGACGTGCATCTTGCAATAAATCAAACACTTCAATGACACTTTTGAACTGTTGATCAATACGAGCTTTGTGTCCATATCCATTTTCTGCCCATCGATAAACAGTGGTAATCACCTCAACCGTGTTAGTTCTAGCGAAATCCAGAAGGCCCTGGAGCTTTTCAGCCTCCTCCAGCTTTATTTCTTCATTTGTCCTGTTATCCCACGCCCCCCCAAAACTCCGGACTTCGGAGCGGCGGAGATTTAACGCTATTAATAATTCGCGCAGTTTATCCTCAAAGCGAGCGTCATCAATATCACTCTGACTAATTCTATAACTTAAGGAAAAAACAGTATCTATGTGCGCAACCACCGCTGAAAGAGTTGTCCGCTCGGCCCCTGCTTGTGTCGCGCCCAACTCATTCAACCGCCCCCGTGCCGCCACACATATTTTTAGAATTTTTTTAAGAAGAGACAGAGATACAGGAACATCAGAAGAATAATTTACAGGCAACTCCTGCTTCAGTGCAACCTTAAGCCCTACCAAAGACTTCGCTAAATCGATAGTGTCATATGCATGCAAATTCTCTTCGGACAACACTTCCAATATCATATCGAGCATTTTTGTAGCGGGATACTGAGAGGAATAATTCATTTTCGCATTTCCATGTCATAAAAACCAATCTTAGAAAACAACACGAAGCAACTCAGATAATTTCGATTAAAAATCAAAACCTTGAAATCTCTACAGAGTCAAAACCGAAATGTACAACGAGTACATTCTGATGCGCTAATATCACTCAATAGAAAATTCTATAAATAGTCATATACAATGCCGCATCATCACTGAGGCTCATGAAGTTTAAAACCTAAATAATACAGACCCCAAAATGTCGCAGCCAGCATTTGCATCAACAACGTATAGTAGATAAAAGTCATTCCTAACACCAAAACCTTGCCAGCCACTCCACCCCATAAACCCACCCCGGCAAACATAGGTCCGTAAGATAGGAATAGAACCGAAAACAGCACTAATGCGATGCTTTCACAAGTCAAAAAAGCAAACAGCATAGCGAGAAATCTTCGGCGCGTAAGTTTTACGAGAATATTTTCTCCACGCGTGGTTAATTTTACAGTCGGCGTTGGCTCAGGAAGTACATTATCAATATCATTTCGGCCAAAAGTCGCTATTGCAGCTAAGGCAGCTATGTAAAATCCAGGGAGACTTGAGAAAAAGCCAAGCAACATACTGACTGGACCAGATGACCTGTAAATATCTGCCACCCAATCTTCACCAATAGAGCAGGCAGTGCAAACCAGAGCAATAATAATTGGAAAAAGCCAATCGACTTTCCACTTCTGTGGATGCCGTATTACAAGATAAGAAAGAGGCTGCAACATTTGGTTCAACATTTCATATCACTCCAAGCTTTTCAAAACTTCCTTCACTATAGCATGGTTAACTTGCTCAATACTCGCGGAGCTAACATTGTTGGCCGAAGAAATATAGTAGCGCTTTAGATAACGACCATCCGTTGCAAGCTGGCCAGTATCGACAGAAAGTAATGCGCTATTAGGTGAGCCCGAACCGTCCTTGAAGCTGACTCGCATTTCAGCTACACCCTCAGTTTTGGCATTTCTAAGCACGTCTGCTACTGTTTTTACAGCATCTCCGATCAAATTCTTTTCAAGCGCTAGCTTTATCACTCGATGCTTTTCTTTTACGAAACCCGCGTCATCCCATTTCCCGCCTTCAGCTTTGTAGCTGATGAGCTCAATGCCACCTAAAGCACCACTTTGCAAATCAGTTTTGAAGGTATCTGAAATATGACCATGCAGTTCAACTTCGTGGTTGAGGTGCACAATATTTTGCTGGCCTTTTTTATCACAGGAACCATCAATATTTGGAATCTTGAAAAGCAGTGGCTTCTGTTTTTTGCAATGTCTAATGACATGAGCAAAATAGTTTGTGATTGCACTACTACCAAGCCCAGCACCGTAGGAAGCTTCAATAATACAGAAATAATATTCGCCGCCCTGTACCGGCTTGAGGTTCAAAATCAAATGTGCAGAATATTCAGAACCTTGCCCCGGCAATTTTTCATTGACGGTTCGCTCTTTGGATTCTGGATTACTATATACAGAGTCCGGCGCGCTTGGATCACAACGATTGATCAGAAGCACCCAATGTCCGTCGACTACATCCGTATGAGCTATGTAGTACTTGTCGGCCTTATCACTTTGACCTCTGCTTAGAAAATTATCACCTCCGTCTAAAAGCTCTTCGACCAACTGCTTAATTTCGGACATTGATTTTGGCTGAGCTGGAAAATCAGCAGTATTGCCCTCAGCTCTAGAGCGGCCACGGGCATACAACTTCATATCAAAAAATGTAGCAACTCTCCTGGACATACTCTCTCTCAGCTAAAAAATTAAATTTACACCCTTCTCCCGCAGCAATTATTTCTCTTGGCAACCACAACCACAGGAAAAACAACAGACATTAAATTGCAGGCAAAAAAATACAACATCCAAACTATTATTAATAATTGATGCTGAATGGACTTATTTGTTTATTTAGGACTATGTGTAACGCGGAGGAAAAATCACCATGCATTATAGCTAATGCATAAATTTTTAGGCATTTCCCCCTCATCAGTTGTCCTTTCATGACATCCTCGAATCCATCCGACGCTGGCCAGATAATGGCACCCTTTGTAGGGTTCGGCAACCTAACGCACACGGGGATTGATGGTCCGTGCGATCACCTATGAGCCCCCCCCATTTAAGGTGCGCGTCAATCACAGTTGCGGAACACCATCCGAAAATTGCGGAACACCCCGGTTTTCTACAGGCATAAAAAAACCCCGTAGATCATTGATCTACGGGGTTTCTAAGAGTGGAGGCCGAGGTCGGAATCGAACCGGCGTAGGTGGATTTGCAATCCACTGCATAACCATTTTGCTACTCGGCCTCAAGCATCGGATGTCATGTAGCACAACACCAAACGCGTACAAACTTGGAATCAGATACGTGATCTAACTCCTTGAAAACATTGAGCTTTTTCAGCGGTCAGTGCTTTCGATGGCGTGAATTATGTACTGATTTCCCGAGGCTGGCAACCCCTTGATTTCAAAAAAAATTCCGTCAGGTGGTTTCCATGTTTCAAGGGGGTTATTCAACCCTTCAGGCCGGGATCGTCCGTTACGTCTTCTACTGCGATCAACGGTTCAATGCCCCAGTCGCCATGCAAATACCAATCGTCTCCGATCATTTCGGCTGGATGCATTGTCCTGTCGGAGCCATTGCCGCACGCCAGGGAATTGGCTGGACAGTATCTGTCGCAGCCCCAGCAAATGCGCTCGGGATGTTTGGGGCTGATGGGAAAGTTCTTGGCCATGTCGATCCCCGGTTTGCCTCTAGGATGTGCCTCCAACCTACATCGCTCGCGCAAAGGTGGCCTTGATACGGATCAAGGTACGGCTAAGCTTTGTCCTGCCGGGAACTCGGCTACGGCATAGCGTTTTCCGGTCCTTGGGCAGCCACATAAAAACACCTGGAGAAGCTTCTAATGCCTGGTAAAAAAACACCTGCCGGAGAACAGAGCCCTGTTCGATTGTCGACTTGGGATGATGAGGGCGCGGAAAAATCACTCGATGCAGAAGCATTTTCCTCTCCCCCCGAATTGACCAATGCAGAACTGGTCCACCTTCGTGTCCGGGTGATTGCCTTGGAAAATCTGGTCATCGCGTTACTGACACAAGGTTCGGATCAACAGTTAGCCGTCGCTCGCGAAATGGCCGCCTACATTTCACCCCGTCCCGGCTTCACCCAGCATCCTCTGACGATTCACGCGGCTGCGCAGATGAGTGACAGCGTCGACCGCGCCGAGCGGTTTCGAAAGCGTTCCCAGTCATAGGCTTAATCGCTGAAAACTTGATAACAATCATTATTGTTCGCAGGAAAGCTTCCTACACTCGGGCTCTTACTCGTTAGTGCCCAGGAAGACATCATGCGTACGACCTTTTCGCTGTCACTCGCCCTGCTCTTGCTCACACCGTTGGCTCAGGCCAAGGAATACCCGATCGGGGAACCCCAGTTGTGTCCGGGGCTGGAAGTCGGGGCGGTGTATTTGCAGCCGATCGAGATGGCGCCTGCCGGCATGATGCGGACCACCGCGGATTCCGATGTGCATCTGGAAGCCGACATTCGCGCCACGGCGGACAATCGACAGGGCTTTCAGGAAGGCAGTTTCGTGCCTTACCTCAATGTCTCGTTCAACCTGAAAAAACAGGGCAACGAGAACGAACTCAAAGGCGATTTCCACGCCATGGTCGCCAATGACGGTCCGCACTATGGCGACAACGTAAAGCTGCTCGGTCCAGGTAAATATCAGCTGACCTTCACCGTTCTGCCACCCGATGGTCATGGGTCCCTCGGCCGCCATACCGACAAGGAAACCGGCGTAGCGCCCTGGTTTGAGCGCTGCGAATTGCACTACGAGTTCATCTACGCCGGCATTGGTAAAAAAGGCGGTTATTAAATGAAGCGCCTGCACTTTACCTGGCTGATGTTTGCCGGAGCGGTGCTGCCATTGACGGCTTATGCCGAGTTACCCAGCTACGAGCTGAGCCTGCGCGATGGCCACTTCTCCCCTGCCTTGCTGGAGGTTCCAGCCGGACAGCGCTTCAAAATTATCCTGAAAAATATCGGTCAAGGCCCAGCCGAGTTCGAGAGCACGCCATTGCGAGTTGAAAAAGTACTGTCGCCGGGCGTGACGACCTTCGTGGTCATTCATCCGCTCAGGCCCGGTCACTACCCCTTCTTCGACGAGTTCAATCCGCAATTGCCCGAGGGCGGCATCCTCGCGAAATAACCCGTTCAGACACGGAGTTTTCATGAATCAATCAATGTTCATTGTCTGGCGCGAAAGCGTCGAGGCGCTGCTGGTGATCGGCATTCTTCAGGCCTGGGTCAGCCAGCAGCATCAGGGCAATCGACTGGCGAAATACTTGTGGGCAGGTGTGGTGCTGGGGCTGATGCTCTCGGGCCTGCTGGCGGTGTTGATTCTGTTTGCCGGTGAGGCCATGAGCGGCTCAGCCAGTGAATGGTTCCAGGCCGCACTCGCGCTGATGGCCAGCCTGCTGATCGTGCAAATGGTCGGCTGGATGCACCGCCACGGGCGCACGCTCAAGCACGATTTGCAACGACACGCCGACAGCCACCTGGCCCGGCAAGGTGGCGCAGGCCTGTTACTGCTGGCCATGCTCGCCGTCAGCCGCGAAGGCAGTGAAACGGTGGTCTTTCTCTATGGCGCCGGTGCTCAGTTGCTAGGTCCACAGCTCGGTTTGTTTGCCGTCGGCGGCGCAATGGGACTGGCACTGTCGGCGCTGACCATTGCCCTGCTGCACAGCAGTCGCCGGTTCATTTCGTGGCAGCGATTCTTTGCCATCAGCGAAGCGATTTTGCTGGTACTCGGCGCGGCATTGCTGGTCAGCGGCACCGAGCGAATTGGCGGTCAATTACTTGCCATGGATTTACCGGAGGTGATGTACAGCCTCGTTGGTGATGCGCTTTGGGACAGCAGTGCGTTACTCAGCGACAGCCATGGGTTGGGTGGTTTTCTTGCCGGCTTCGCCGGTTATCGCGCAACACCCAGCGGCATGACGTTACTGGTGCTGGCCGGTTATTGGCTGGCCGTCGGCGGTTGGCTGCGTCAACGTGCTGCGGAAAAAGTCCCATGCCTGAGCTGAGTCGCCGCAATCGTTTACTCCAGCGACTGGGCGACGGCATGCGTCGTCATGCGCCCGTGATTCGGGCCGTGCAGTGGGTCGTCGTGTTGTTCTACGCGTTGCTGTTGGTGATCCCGGCGGTATTGCCGCTGCCGGACAGCCAGGCACGGATGCTCGATAACCTGACCCTGTTCGCGCAGTTTTTGTTCTGGGGCGTTTGGTGGCCGTTCGTGCTGTTGTCGATCGTGCTGTTCGGACGACTCTGGTGTGGCGTTCTCTGTCCGGAAGGTTCACTCAGCGAATGGGCCAGCCATTACGGCAAAGGTTTGGGTGTGCCGCGCTGGTTGCGCTGGGGCGGTTGGCCAACCCTGGCGTTCTGTCTGACGACCCTCTACGGCCAGTTGATCAGTGTCTATGACTACGCTCAGGCGGCGCTGTTGATTCTGGGCGGCTCGACCGTCGCCGCAGTTGTCGTCGGGTTGCTGTTCGCCCGGGGCAAGCGGGTCTGGTGCCGTTACCTGTGCCCGGTCAGCGGCGTCTTCGCCCTGCTCGCCCGCCTGGCGCCCGTGCATTTTCAGGTCGACGAACAACGCTGGATGGACAATGCCGCGCCGCGCCTGCCGCCGCCCAACTGCGCGCCCTTGCTCGATATCCGTCGTATGCGAGGCGCCAGTGACTGCCATGCCTGCGGACGTTGCAGCGGACAACGCGGCGCCGTTCAGCTGATCGCCCGCTCCAGCAACCAAGAGATTCTAAACGCGACGGCGCAGACGCTGTCACCGTGGGACGCGCGCTTATTGTTGTTCGGTGTAATCGGCCTGGCCATGGGCGCGTTTCAGTGGACGGTCAGCCCATGGTTCGTCGCCCTCAAACAAACCCTCGCCCAATGGCTGGTCGAGCACGACCAACTCTGGGCATTGCAGGACAACGCGCCCTGGTGGCTGCTGACCCATTACCCGCAGCTCAACGACAGCTTCACCTGGCTCGATGGTTTCAGCATCGGCGCTTACTTGAGTTTGAGTTCGATGGTGCTGGGCACGGCGTTGATGATCCTGCTGCGCCTGACGGCGCGACTGGCGCAAAATCCTGCACTGTATTGGCCCCTGGCGCTGACACTCACGCCCTTGGGTGGTGCGGGATTGTTTCTCGGGCTGTCGGCCACAACGGTGAAATTACTGCGCTATGAAGGTCTGCTGCTGGAATGGGTTCAACCGGCCAGGGCCTGTCTGTTAATGGCCGCGATGGGCTGGAGCCTGCTGCTGGGTTGGAAACGGCTTAACCGCGAAGGCCTTTCCCTGGCACGGCGCGGGTTGGGCAGCGCTTGCCTGTTACTGGCCATCGGGACCGTTGGATGTGGCTGGTGGTTGCAATTCTGGGGCTGGGCCTGAGCCCCCGACACAACCACCACCGAATCAACTAGACCTTAAAACGCGCCACCGTCTGGTGCAGCGCCCCGGCCATCTGCGCCAAATCGTGACCCGCCGTGTGAGTATGTTGGGCCCCCAGCAAGACCTGCTCGGACAAATTGCGAATCCCCATCAGATTGCGATCCACCTCCCGCGCCACCAATGCCTGCTCCTCCGTGGCGCTGGCGATCATCATGTTGCGCTCGTTGATCTGTGAGATCGACCGGGTGATTTCGTCCAATGCATCGCCCGAGCGTTGCGCCACTTCAAGGGTGGCTCGCACCAGGTTGCTGCTGCTTTGCATGGCCGTCACCGCGTGGCCGGTATCGAGACGAATGTTGCCAATCATCTGCTCGATTTCCTGGGTGGACTCTTGAGTGCGATGCGCCAGGGCGCGCACTTCATCGGCGACCACGGCAAAACCGCGTCCGGCGTCCCCGGCACGGGCCGCTTCAATGGCCGCGTTGAGGGCCAACAAATTGGTCTGCTCGGCGATGCTGCGAATCACGTCCAGCACCTTGCTGATGTCCTGCACCCGGCCCGCCAGTTGCTCGATGCGTTGCGAGGTGTCGGTGACGCCATCGGCCAGTGCGCCGATTGAAACCACGGTTTCCTGAACCTGTTCACGCCCGCGCTGTGCGGTTTGCTCGGACTGCCGCGAGGCCTCGGAGGTGCTCACCGCATTGCGCGCCACTTCATCGACCGCAGCGGTCATCTGGTTCACTGCGGTGGCGGCCTGCTCGATCTCCAACCCCTGCAATTGCAGGTTACTGCTGGTCTGGCTGCTGACCGCGCTCAGTTCTTCGGAGGAACTGGCCACCTGGTCCACCGAGGTCGCGATGTGCTTGACCATGGCATTCAGACTTTGCTGCATCTGATGCATGTTCATCATCACGCTGCCGCCGACACTTGAGTTCACGGGCACCTGAATCGTCAGGTCGCCTTGAGCGATCTGACTCAAAAACCGTGCAGCATCATCCGGTTCGCCGCCCAATGGACGGGTCACACTGCGCGTGACGATCACCGCCGCGGCGATGACCAACGCCACACAGAACACAAACAATCCGAGCATATTGCGCCGGGCATCGCTGTACAGTTCCTGCGCCGACTGTTCCCGGTCGGCGAATATTTTGCCTTGCAGCACCATCAACTGATCCAGGCTGCCATAAACCTCGCGCTCGGCCGGCACGACCTTTTGTTTCAGCTGTGCCATGGCGTCGTCGAAGGCCCCTTGCCGGATCAACACCTGCACTTGGGTGAACGCCGCCACGTAGGCTTCGCGATTCTTCTTCAGCGCGGCAAAAGCGGTTTTACCCTCGGGCAAATAGAACAACGGTTCAAGCGTTTCGAGCGCCTGAGTGATCCGTTTCTTGGTGGCGTCGATCGACTGCTGCACTTGCTGATTGTCTTTATCGATCAGTAGATCCCGAGTATTCCTGGCGTTATCACGCACACCGGTGGCGATGACCATGATCGGATCGATCTTCGGCCAGTCCTGCTTGACGATGACCACCGCCTGATCCTTGAGCGTTGCCAGATCGTGCAACGCGTAAAACGCCATGCCCATCAATGCCAACGGCGCGATGGCAAAGCCGATGACGATACGTTGTGCTGTCGTTAATTTGGCCATATCAAATGCTCCCCGTTTGATACCTGCCGATTGGCAGCGCATTTGAAAACCTAATGATGGATATCCCTGCTAAACGTAAAACCTCAGCCTCGGTTACCCCCGTAACACGAAGGCTGGAAACAACTCGCGCATGGCCTCCCACAGCTCAGGTAGCAAGGCTTGTGCCGAAACACTCGGCAGCAGCGGATCGAACATCCGCTCAGTGCGAACCAGCTGCACGGCGAAGCGTTTGACGCCGAGTTCGCTCAAGCGCTTGGCGAGGATCAGCAGACGCGCCGGTTCGAACAGATGCCAATGCACGGTGGTGCGACACTCGTAGTCGACACCGCTGGCCAGCAGATGCTCAAGGCTGCGCCAGTTGGCCGTTCCGCTGCCCTCTACCCGGGTGATCGCCTGGCAATCCTCGGGCAACGCCTTGACATCGAAACCGACCCAATCGGCCCCGGCCAGTGCCTTGGCGAACGCCAAGGGTTTGATGCCGGCGCTGTGCAAACCGATGCGAAATCCCATCGCCCGCACCTCATCCATGGCGCCGAGCAAACCATCCTGCAAGGTAGGCTCTCCGCCACTGAACACCACCGCATCGAGCAGGTCCTGACGCCGTTGCAGAAACGCCAACACCCGCCGCCAATCCACTTCGTCTGTGCCACGAGGCGGGATCAACTGCGGGTTATGGCAGTAACGACAACGCCAGGCGCAACCCTGGCAAAACAGCACGCAGGCGAGCTGTCCCGGATAGTCGATAGTGGTCAGGGGCACCATGCCCCCGACCCGAAGCGTTCGACTCATTGGCGCCCGGCCAGCGCCGCGCTTTCAGTGAAGTGCACCCGCTCGCGGTGCTCCGACTGTTTGCCCGGATTGAACGCCGACACAGGGCGGTGATAGCCCATTACCCGGGTCCAGACTTCGCAGCGTTGACGTTGAGCCTGGGGCAATGTTTGCGATGCAGTCATGGTGAAGCTCCTTGCAGTTGAGTGGATCGAAATCAATGAACGGTGCCGAGTTTCTGTTCTTGCAGCAGCAGTGCTTCGTCGCACTTGGGGCAGAACTCATGCTCGCCATCGAGGTAGCCGTGCACCGGGCAGATGGAGAATGTCGGGGTCACGGTCAGGTACGGCAGGCGGAAGCGGCCAAGGGCTTTGCGCACCAGTTGCTTGCAGGCCTCGGTCGAAGAAATCCGCTCGGCCATGTACAGGTGCAAGACCGTGCCGCCGGTGTATTTGCATTGCAGCTCGTCTTGAAGTTCCAGGGCCTCGAAAGGGTCTTCGGTGTAGCCCACGGGCAGTTGCGAGGAGTTGGTGTAATACGGTGCTAGCGCGCTGCCGGCCTGGAGAATGTCGGGGTAGCGCTTGAGGTCTTCCTTGGCGAAGCGATAGGTCGTGCCCTCGGCCGGTGTCGCTTCCAGGTTGTACATGTGGCCGGTTTCTTCCTGGAATCGCAGCAACGTGGCACGCACATGATCGAGCATCTTCAGGGTAAACTGGCGGCCCTGTTCGGTGTGCATACCCTCCTCGTCGCCGGTGAAATTGCGCAGCATTTCATGCATGCCGTTGAGGCCGATGGTCGAAAAGTGGTTACGCAGGGTGCCGAGGTATCGCTTGGTGTACGGGTACAAACCGGCATCCATGTGGTGCTGAATCACCTTGCGCTTAACCTCCAGGCTCTCCATCGCCAGCTCCATCAGTGTGTCCAGGCGCTGCAGCAAACCGCTGGTATCACCCTTGAACACATAGCCCAGCCGCGCGCAGTTGATGGTGACAACGCCGAGCGATCCGGTCTGCTCCGCCGAGCCGAACAAGCCGCCGCCCCGCTTGAGCAACTCGCGGACATCCAACTGCAAACGGCAGCACATCGAGCGCACCTGATTGGGCTGCAGGTCCGAATTGAGGAAGTTCTGGAAGTACGGCAGGCCGTAACGCGCGGTCATCTCGAACAGCCGGTCGGCGTTTTCACTCTCCCATGGAAAGTCATGGGTGATGTTGTAGGTCGGGATCGGAAAGGTGAACACCCGCCCTTTCGCATCGCCGGCCTGCATCACCTCGATGTAGGCGCGATTGAGCAAATCCATTTCGACTTGCAGGTCGCCATAGGCAAACGGCATTTCCTCACCGCCGATGACGGGTATCTGCTCACGCAAATCCTGCGGGCACACCCAGTCGAAGGTCAGGTTGGTGAAAGGTGTCTGAGTGCCCCAGCGCGAAGGAACGTTGAGGTTGTAGATGAACTCCTGGATCGCCTGGCGTACCTCCTGAAAACTCAGCTGATCCTTGCGCACATAGGGCGCCAGGTAGGTGTCGAACGAGCTGAACGCCTGGGCGCCGGCCCATTCGTTTTGCAGGGTGCCGAGGAAATTCACCATCTGCCCCAGGGCGCTGCTCAAGTGCTTCGGCGGACCGGCTTCGACACGCCCGGGCACACCGTTGAGCCCTTCGTGCAGCAGGGTGCGCAGCGACCAGCCGGCGCAGTAACCGGCGAGCATGTCCAGGTCATGTACATGCAAATCCGCTTCGCGGTGGGCCTGGCCGATGGCCTCGCTGTACACCTCGTCCAGCCAGTAGTTGGCGGTGACCTTGCCCGACACGTTCAACACCAGGCCGCCCAGGGAATAGCCCTGATTGGCGTTGGCCTGGACCCGCCAGTCTTCACGGTCCAGGTATTCGTTCATCGAGGTCGCCACTTCGACCATGGTCCGGCGGTCGCGGCGCAAGCGCCCGTGCTGTTCGCGGTAGACAATGTAGGCGCGCATGGCGAGGAAAAAACCGGCGTCCATCAACACCCGTTCAACACGGTCCTGGATTTGCTCGACGTGCAGCCTCGGCAATCCTTCGAGCCTGGCCAATACCGCCTGAAGCAAGCCTTCAACCTCAACCTCGCCGTACTCCCCCGTCGCCTTGCCGGCGGCGATCAATGCCTGACGGATTTTGTCGGCATCGAAGGCGACCTGACTGCCATCGCGCTTGTGCAAGCGGTTACATCCTACTGCGATCAGCGTGCTCTGCATTTAGCCTCCAGACACTACATATAGACTTAAACAAACTTAAAACCACAACATGCAGTGAAGGCTACGGACAAAGTGCTGTTCTGCAATTGATCGATATCAAGAATTGACGGACAAAAAAACCGCCCTGAGGCGGCAAAGGGAAACTATTGAAAAGGCGGGTATAAACACTCGGATCTGAAATCCACCCCTCACCCTAACCCTCTCCCCAAAGGGGCGAGGGGACTGACCGAGTTGATCTTAGAGTTACATCGACCTGAAAGCCCGAGTCGAACTCAGGCTCGAAAAGCATGAAGATCGACCCCCTTTCCCCCTCTCCCCTATGGGGAGAGGGCTGGGGTGAGGGGTGGATTACGGATCAGCACACAGCCCCCGAATCAACCGCCACTCATGTTCATGAACCGCACAATCTGCACCTCCCCGTCGGGGCTGAAATCATGCCGCAGCGGCTTGCCGCGCAAGGCCCGCTGCACCGCGTTGATCACCGGCTGATCATCCAACGGATACCGCCTCAACAATCCACGTAAATCCAGAGCATCGTCCTGGCCCAGACACAGCAACAGCTTCCCTTCAACCGTCATCCGCACCCGATTACAGCTGCCACAAAAGTTGTGACTATTGGGCGAAATGAAACCAATCCGGGTATCAGGATGGCGTTCCAGACGCACATAGCGCGCCGGGCCGCCGCTGTTCTCGGTGCTGTCGAGCAACCGGTGCTGGCTGGCGATCAGCGTGCGCACTTCGTCGCTGGAACAGTACGATTCGCCCCGGGAACGTCCGACGTCGCCCAAGGGCATTTCCTCGATGAAACTGATGTCGATGCGTTGGTCGATGGCGTATTGCACCAACGCAGGGACTTCATCGAAGTTGCGTCCTTTCATCACCACGCAGTTGAGCTTGATCCGCTCGAACCCTGCGTCCCGCGCCGCTTCAATGCCGTTGAGCACTTGATCAAGATCGCCGATGCGGGTGATCGCCCGAAACTTCTGCCCGTCCAGGCTATCGAGGCTGATGTTCATCCGCTTGACTCCGGCATCGACCAACGGCCGGGCCAGACGGCCCAGCTGCGAGCCGTTGCTGGTCATCACCAGTTCGCGCAAACCGGGCAACGCGGCGATGTTGCGGCACAGTTCGACAATGCCGGGACGGATCAGCGGCTCACCACCAGTCAGACGGATTTTGCGTACACCCAGGCCAACGAACAGCGTCGCCAAGCGCTGCAATTCCTCCAGCGTGAGCACCTGCTGACGTGGCAGGAACGTCATGTTTTTCGCCATGCAATACACACAGCGAAAATCACAGCGGTCCGTCACCGACATCCGCAGATAATCGATCTGCCGTCCAAAACCATCCTGCATCACAGCGTTCATCACTTCTCCCGGTTTGCCTCGATGCTCACTGCACCAGCGGTGAGTCGGCGCCCTGCAAGTGGATGCCACGAATATCGGCTGCACCGATCAGGGTTTGCAGGTATTGCACCAGCGCTTTCTGCCACACGCCTTGCTGCAATTGCGTGCGGATCGCCGTCGACACCACTTCATAGGGCAACGGCATGCCTTCGATCCGCTGATCGACACTGACCACATGCCAGCCGTAGCGACTTTCCAGCGGTTTGCTGGCCAGGCCCGGTGCCAGGGTGAACAACTGACGCTCCAGTTCGGGCACGGTCTGGCCCTTGCTGATCTGTCCCAAAGAACCGCCTTGAGCCTTCGATGGGCAGGCCGAATATTTCACCGCCAGTTCGGCGAAACTGCCGGGGAATTCATCCAGTTGCTGCAGCAGGACTTCCGCCTGACCATGCGCAAGCTCCCGGGCCTCGACATCGTCCGGCGCACACTCGAGCAGGATGTGCCGCACCGCCAGCAACGGCGCGCTGTGGAAGCGCCCGCGATTGTTTTCGTAGTAACGCAGACTCGACTCCTCGTCGCACTGCGGCACTTTCACCTCACGTTCGAGCAGCAAGCGCGTGGCCGCTTCTTCTTCGTTCTCACCGGCGCCGATCTCCAGCGATACACCGAGTTCGGTGATGCGCTGCTGCAACAACTCGCGGATCACCAGCGCCCGGGCGGCCAGATAGACCGCCTCCTCGCGGCTTTCGGCCGGGTGATATTGCAGCTCCTGGGCCATCGCCTCCGGGGTGATCGACACCTCGTTGACGCTGATGATCGGCCACTCCTGTTCACTGCTGGCGATCAACTGCGCCGGGGCGTCATCGGCCCCTGCGGGCTCAACCGGCAGGGCTTCAAACTGCGCCTGAGCGACCGGCGCGATGTCGAGAACGGCCTCCGCTTTTTTTGAAGAACCGCAGCCACCGCTGCCCCCGTTACCGCCACCACATCCACATCCACCTGACATGATTGTCTCCTCAGTACTTCTGACGAACGATTTGATAACGACGCCCCAGGTACCAGATCGGTGCGCTGATCATGTGTACGAGACGAGTGAAGGGGAACAGCACAAACAGGGTCAAACCGAGAAACACATGCAACTTGTAGGTCAGCCCGACCGGCGCGATGGACGCCGCCGCTTCCATCGGACGCAACAGCACGGTGTTCTGCGCCCAATCGGCGAGCATCACCATCACCGAGCCGTCCATATGCGCGGTGGACGCCGCAATCGTCAGCAGACCGAGCAGCAATTGCGCCAGTAGCACCAGCAGAATCAGGATGTCCGAAGGACTGGAGGTGGCACGGACCCGAGGGTCGCTGAGCCGCCGGTTAACCAGCATCAGCAGGCCGATCAGGCACAACAGACCGAAGAACCCGCCCGAAACCATTGCCAGCAACTGCTTGTTCTCAGTGCTGATCACGTGGTGATAAATCGACGCCGGGGTCAGCAGGCCGACAAAGTGTCCGGCCAGTACGAACAACACACCGATGTGAAAGAAGTTGCTCGCCACGCGCATGCCGCGCTGATTGAGCATCTGGCTGGAGCCCGCCTTCCAGGTGTATTGCGACAGGTCGAAGCGCGCCCAGCTGCCAATCAGGCAAATCGCCAGGGCTACGTAGGGATAGACCCCGAACAACAACAGGTTCCATTTAGACATTGCCTACCTCCTTGGCTGGCACGGCGGCCAACCCTTCATGCTGAAAATCCACCCAGTGCAACGGCACCGCGCTTTCCTCACGGGCCTTGCCCGGAGCGCTAGGCAGCGAACTGCAACGGTCCTGCTGTTCGGCCTGGAGGAAGTCCACGGCCTCCTCTTCCCAGATCTTGTCGAGGGCTTCGAGGGAGTCGTCGCGGGGTTCCGCCGCGACCTGCGCCCGCAGGTCGGCGACCGCCTGATGCGGCTCGGCCCCGGCAATTTGCAGCAGCGCCCGGAAGCAGCTGGCATAGGCGCTTTCGCGCTCTTCCAGACGTGCGGCGAGCAAGGCCAGCAAGTGCGAAACATCCGCCAGGCCCTCGCGGGCCTCGATGTCTTCGCGGGTGGAGAGGAACTCCAGGTACAGCGGGATGTAATCGGGCAGCTCTTTGACGCCGATGGCAAAACCGGCTTCTTCGTATTGCGCCATCATGTCGACCATCGCCTGGCCACGGTCGCGGGACTCACCGTGCACATGCTCGAACAACAGCAGCGACAGCGAGCGCCCCCGACCGAACAGCGCACCGTAGTGCTCCTGCCCGTCCATCAGGTCATTGGCGCAGATCAGCTCGAGCAATTCGAACAACGCACCGCGCTGCGTCGGGCTGATTTCCCGCGACTGGATGATCGCTTGCTCCAGTTCGTCGCGACCGCCAATCAGCGTCTCGGTCGGGTAGTCGAGCAGCAGCGAAATCACTTTGAGAATTTGCATGCTCATTCCTCCCACAACTGGACGGTTTTCAGGATGTCGCGGCGGTTGGCTTTCTTGGCGCCGAACATGTTGGTGTCGGAACTGCCGCTGCACCCGCTGCCGAAACTGAAGCCGCACCCGGAACGCTCGGCGAAGGCATCACTCATGGCGTCTTCACGGTGCGCACTCGGCACCACGAAACGGTCTTCGTAGTTGGCGATTGCCAGGTAGCGATACATCTCCTCAACCTGGGCCACGCTCAGGCCGACATCCGCCAGCACTTGCAGGTCCTGAACACCGTCGACTTGCTCGGAACGTTTGTAGGCCCGCATCGCCAGCAAGCGTTTAAGCGCACGCTTGACCGGTTTTTCATCGCCCGCCGTCAGCAGATTGGCCAGGTACTTCAGTGGTATCCGCAGGCTGTCGACATCCGGGATCACCCCGTTCATACCGACGGTGCCGGCAGTGGCAGCGTTTTGAATCGGCGAAAGTGGCGGTACGTACCAAACCATCGGCAAGGTGCGGTATTCCGGGTGCAGCGGCAGTGCGAGTTTCCAGTCCACGGCCATTTTGTAGACCGGCGAACGTTGCGCGGAATCGATCACCGATTGCGGTACGCCATCGGCCAAGGCCTGACGAATCACCGCCGGGTCATTCGGATCGAGGAAGATCTCCAGTTGTTTCTCGTACAGGTCCTGCTCATTGGCGGTGCTCGCCACTTCGCTGATGCGGTCGGCGTCATACAACAGCACACCGAGGTAGCGAATGCGCCCGACGCAGGTTTCCGCGCAAACGGTCGGCATCCCGGCTTCGATACGCGGGTAGCAGAAGATGCATTTCTCGGACTTGCCGCTTTTCCAGTTGAAATAGATCTTCTTGTACGGGCAGCCGCTGATGCACATCCGCCAGCCACGGCATTTTTCCTGGTCAATCAGGACGATGCCGTCCTCTTCACGCTTGTAGATCGCCCCGCTCGGGCAAGCCGCTGCGCACGTCGGGTTGAGGCAGTGCTCGCACAGGCGCGGCAAATACATCATGAAAGTGTTTTCGTACTCGCCGTAAATGTCCGCCTGGATCTTGTCGAAGTTCTTGTCCTTGCGACGCTTGGCGAATTCGGTGCCGAGGATTTCCTCCCAGTTCGGGCCCCACTCGATTTTTTCCATGCGCTTGCCGGAGATCAGCGAACGCGGACGTGCAGTCGGCTGATGCTCGCCCAGTGGTGCGGTGTGCAGGTGCTGGTAATCGAAGTCGAACGGTTCGTAATAGTCGTCGAGGCTCGGCAGGTCCGGGTTGGCGAAAATGTTCGCCAACACGCGGAATTTACCGCCGATGCGCGGGTTGATCGTGCCGTTGGCATTGCGGATCCAGCCGCCCTTCCACTTGTCCTGGTTTTCCCATTCTTTCGGGTAGCCGATCCCGGGTTTCGATTCGACGTTGTTGAACCACGCGTATTCCATGCCTTCGCGGCTGGTCCAGACGTTTTTGCAGGTGATGGAACAGGTGTGGCAACCGATGCACTTGTCCAGGTTCAGAACCATGCCGATTTGTGAGCGAATCTTCATCTCAGTTCTCCTCAATATCGGTTGGCAGCGGACGTGGCAGGTCATCGCCACTTGAACCATCGAGCCAGTCGACTTTGGACATTTTGCGCACCACGACGAATTCATCGCGGTTGCAACCGACCGTGCCGTAATAGTTGAAACCGTAGGCTTGCTGGGCATAGCCGCCGATCATGTGGGTCGGTTTGAGCACAACGCGGGTGACCGAGTTGTGGTGGCCGCCACGGGTCTTGGTGGTTTCCGAACCGGGCACGTTCACGATCCGTTCCTGTGCGTGGTACATCATCACCATGCCGTCCTTGACCCGTTGGCTGACCACCGCGCGGGCGGTCAATGCACCGTTGATGTTGAAGCACTCGATCCAGTCGTTGTCCTCGATACCGGCGCTTTTCGCGTCGTTCTCCGAGAGCCAGACAATCGGCCCGCCACGGCTGAGGGTGAGCATCAGCAGGTTGTCGCTGTAGGTGCTGTGGATGCCCCATTTCTGGTGCGGGGTGATCCAGTTCAGGACGATTTCCTTGTGGCCGTTACTGCGCTTGCCTTTCACCCCTTCGATGGTGCGGGTGTTGACCGGCGGCCGATAACTCATCAGTTGCTCGCCGAACGCCTGCATCCACGGGTGATCCTGATAGAACTGCTGGCGACCGGTGATGGTGCGCCATGGGATCCCTTCGTGAACGTTGGTGTAGCCGGCGTTGTAGCTGACGTGATCGTCTTCAAGCCCCGACCAGGTCGGGCTGGAAATGATCTTGCGTGGCTGTGCCTGAATGTCGCGGAAACGAATCGCCTCGTGGGCCTTGGACAGCGCCAGGTGGCTGTGGTCGATACCGGTGAATTCCGACAGCGCGGCCCAGGCCTTGACGGCAACTTGCCCGTTGGTTTCCGGTGCCAGGGACAGAATCACTTCAGCGGCATCGATCGCCGTGTCGATTTTCGGCCGACCCTGGCTGATACCGGCATCGCCTTCTTTGTGATTGAGTTCACCGAGGAATTTCACTTCGTCTTCGGTGTTCCAGTTGATGCCTTTGCCGCCGTTGCCGTGTTTTTCCAGCAATGGTCCGAGGGACGAGAACTGCTTGTAGATGTTCGGGTAGTCACGCTCCACCACATGCAGGTTCGGCGCGTTCTTGCCCGGTACCGGTGCCACGCCGTCGCTTTTCCAGTCGGTGCCGCCAAACGGTTGGGCCAGTTCGCCGACGCTGTCGTGCATCAACGGGATGGTCACCAGGTCCTTCTCAACGCCCAGATGCCCTTCGGACATGCTGGAAAACGCCTTGGCGATGCCTTTGTAGATTTCCCAGTCGGAACGCGATTCCCACGCCGGGTCGATGGCGGCCGACAACGGGTGAATGAACGGGTGCATGTCCGAGGTGTTCATGTCGTCTTTTTCGTACCAGGTTGCGGTCGGCAACACGATGTCGGAATAGACGCAGGTCGAAGACATGCGGAAGTCCAGCGTGGTGACCAGATCGAGCTTGCCGATGGCGCCCTCGTCCACCCATTCGGCTTCTTCGGGTTTGCAGTCGCCGACCTGACCGATATCTTCGTTCATCACACCGTTTTTGGTGCCCAGCAGGTACTTGAGCATGTACTCGTGGCCCTTGCCCGAGGAGCCCAGCAGGTTGGAACGCCAGATGAACATATTGCGCGGGAAGTTGACCGGGCTGTCCGGCTGTTCGCAGGAGAAGCGCAGCGAACCGTCCTGCAGCGATTTGACCACGTAGTCTTTCGGGTCCATGCCGGCCGCAGCCGCGTCGCGGCAAATGTGCAAAGGGTTAGTGTTGAGTTGCGGTGCGCTGGGCAACCAGCCGGCGCGTTCGGCGCGGATGTTGTAGTCCAGGGCATGCTCGGGGAATTGTGATTTATCGGCCAGCGGCGAGAGCACGTCGTGCATGCTCATTTTCTCGTGGCGCCACTGCGAACTGTGGGCGTAGAAGAAGCTGGTGCCGTTCATTTGGCGAGGCGGACGGTTCCAGTCCAGGCCGAACGCCAAGGGCAGCCAGCCGCATTGTGGACGGAGTTTTTCCTGGCCAACGTAGTGCGCCCAACCGCCACCGGTCTGACCGACACACCCGCAGAGCATGAGCATGTTGATCAGCCCGCGGTAGTTCATGTCCATGTGGTACCAGTGGTTCATCGCCGCGCCGACGATGATCATCGAGCGGCCCTTGGTCTTGTCGGCGTTGTCGGCGAACTCACGGGCAATCTGGATGGCTTTCTCACGGCTGACGCCGGTGATCTGCTCCTGCCACGCCGGGGTGCCAGGCACCGAGGCGTCGTCGTAATCCTTGGCTACGTTTTCACCACCGAGGCCGCGATCGATGGCCAGGTTGGCGGCCGACAGGTCGAACACGGTGGCGACTTTGGCCACGCTGCCGTCCGCCAGCACCACGTTATGCACCGGCACGCGGCGATATTGCACGGCATCGCCGGCCACGTGCTGGAAGTGCTCGTGGGACTCGCCGGCAAAATACGGGAACGCCACTTCGGCGACGTCATCGCCGATCAGGCTCAGTTTCAGATCGATCTCACGGCCTTCGCCGCCTTCACGAGGCAGGATGTTCCACTTGCCCTTCTCGCCCCAGCGATAACCGATGGAACCCTGAGGGGACACCAGTTCGCCGCTGACATCGAGGGCGATGGTTTTCCATTCCGGGTTGTTTTCCTGGCCGAGGTTGTCGGTCAGGTCGCTGGCGCGCAGGAAGCGGTCCGGCTGGTAACCGGCGCCCGGTGCCTTGTCGACCATTTGCTTGAGCAGTACCAGCACCGGCAAATCGGTAAAGCGCTTGGCGTAGTCGGTGAAATAGGCGCTCGGTTTGTCCAGGTGGAATTCTTTGAAGATCACATGGTTGAACGCCTGGGCCAGCGCCGCATCGGTGCCTTGTTTAGGGTTCAGCCACAAGTCGGTGAGCTTGGCGACTTCCGAGTAGTCCGGGGTGATCGCGACGGTCTTGGTGCCCTTGTAACGGACTTCGGTAAAGAAGTGCGCGTCGGGGGTACGGGTCTGCGGGACGTTGGAGCCCCAGGCAATGATGTAGTTGGAGTTGTACCAGTCGGCCGATTCCGGCACGTCGGTCTGCTCGCCCCAAACCATCGGCGAGGCCGGTGGCAAGTCGCAGTACCAGTCGTAGAAGCTCAGACAGGCGCCGCCGATCAGCGACAGGTAACGCGAACCTGCGGCATAGCTGACCATCGACATGGCCGGGATCGGCGAGAAACCGACGATCCGGTCAGGGCCGTATTGCTTGATCGTATAGACGTTGGCGGCAGCGATGATCTCGTTGACTTCCTCCCAGTTGGAACGAATGAAGCCACCCATGCCGCGCTTGCTTTTATAGGAGTCGGCCTTGGCCTTGTCCTCGACGATGCTGGCCCAGGCTTCCACCGGCGCCATGGTTTGCCGCGCATCGCGCCAGAGCTTGAGCAACGGCTTGCGGATTTTCGGGTACTTGAGCCGGTTGGCGCTGTAGATGTACCAGCTGTAACTGGCACCACGCGGGCAGCCACGGGGCTCATGGTTAGGCAGGTCGTTACGAGTACGCGGGTAGTCGGTCTGCTGGGTTTCCCAGGTGATCAGGCCGTTCTTGACGTAGATTTTCCACGAGCAGGAACCGGTGCAGTTCACCCCGTGGGTGGAACGCACGATCTTGTCGTACTGCCAGCGCGAACGGTAGACGTTCTCCCAGTCGCGAGACTCTTTGCGGGTCTCGCCATGACCGTCGGAAAACTCGTTTTGCTTGCGATTGAAAAACCGCAATTGATCCAGTAAATGACTCACGGTGTAGTCCTCTCAGGCTTTGTCGCGGAGTCTGTGCCCCGCCCACGCAATGGTTGGATTCGGGTCGTCTCAGCAGGGTGTCGCGGCGCCTTTGCGCGCGTACCACCACCAGGTCACGACGATGCAGCTCAGGTAAAAGCCGACGAACATGTAGAAGGCCATCTCCGGGCCGCCGGTCAGGGCCATCGAAGAACCGAAGGATTTGGGAATGAAGAACGCACCGAAGGCGCCCATGGCCGAACTGAAGCCCAGGACCGCGGCTGACTCTTTGCCGGCATTCTTCAGCGCTTGTTCGCGCACGGCGGGTGGTTTGCCGGCCGAGGCTTTTTCGTGCTGGGTGCGGAAGATCACCGGGATCATGCGGAAGGTGGAGCCGTTGCCGACACCGGTGGTAATGAACAGCAGCATGAACATGCCGAGGAAGCCGTAGAAGTTGCCGCCCGAACCGTTCTGCGGCAGGAAGTGCAACACGCCGAAGACCATCACGATCATCGCCACGAAGTTCCACAAGGTCACTTTCGCGCCGCCGAGCTTGTCCGCCAGCCAGCCGCCCAATGGGCGTACCAGCGCACCGACCAACGGGCCGAGGAAGGCAAATTTCAACGCGATGACATCAGGGAACGAGGTTTTGATCAGCAGCGGAAACGCGGCGGAGAAACCGATGAACGAACCGAACGTCGCCAGGTACAACCAGCACATCAGCCAGTTGTGTTTGCGTTTGAAGATCACCGCCTGCTCGCTGAAGGAAGCGCGGGCACTGGACAGGTCATTCATGCCGAACCAGGCCAGCACCGTCACCAGGACAATGAACGGCACCCAGATGAAGCCGGCATTCTGCAGCCACAACTGACCGCCATCCGGCAGTGCTTGCGGCGAACCGCCCATGAAACCGAACACACCGAAGGTAATCACCAGCGGTACACAGAACTGCATCACCGAGACGCCCAGGTTACCCAGCCCGGCATTGAGGCCAAGGGCCGTGCCCTGCTGCGACTTGGGGTAGAAGAAGCTGATGTTGGACATGCTCGAGGCGAAGTTGCCGCCACCGAAACCGCAGAGCAAGGCAATCAACACGAACACGCTGTAGGAGGTGCCCGGGTCCTGCACGGCGAAGCCCATCCAGATCGAGGGCAGCAACAGCGATGCGGTGCTCAGGGCAGTCCAGCGACGGCCACCGAAGATCGGCACCATAAAGGAATAGAAGACCCGCAAGGTCGCCCCGGACAACCCCGGCAATGCCGCCAGCCAGAACAGCTGGTCAGTGGTGAAGGTGAAACCGATGGCGTTCAAACGCACGATCACCGTGCTCCAGACCATCCACACCGCAAAGGCCAGCAGCAGCGCAGGAATGGAAATCCACAAGTTGCGCGTGGCGGTCTGTTTGCCGCTACTTCCCCAGAATGCTGGGTCCTCGGGGCGCCAGTCATGAATGACCGGGCCTTTGTCAGGCTTTTGCAGAACGGACATGTTCTTCTCCTAGGGCAATGCTGGAAATCGGGGACGGGGTCAGCAGCGGCGCTTTACCCAGCACCGCGCTTTTGCGTATCTCGCTGAAGTACATCCAGGTGAGGGAGACCCAGACCACGCCGTACATCAACATGAAGCAGGAAGAGCGCACACCGGTGAGGTCCACCAGGGCGCCGAACAGGATCGGCAGCACGAAACCGCCCAGGCCACCGGCGAGGCCGACGATGCCGGACACCGCACCCATGTTTTTCGGGTAGTCGTTGGCGATGTATTTGAAGACCGAGGCCTTGCCGAACGCGAAGGCGATGCCCATGACGAACAGCAGCACGGTGAACAGCGCAGGATTGAGGCCGATGTGGAAATCCACCGGGCCGTTGATCGTTTGCACTTGCAGTTGGGTCTGGGGATACGAGAGCAGGAACAGGCAGATCCAGCTGACCCACAACACCCACCAGGTCACGCTTTGCGCACCCCAGCGATCCGACAACCAGCCGCCGACGGCACGCAGCACACCGCCGGGCAGGGAAAAACAGGCCGCCAGCAGCGCCGCGCTTTGCAGGCTGAAACCGTATTCCTGCACGTAGTACTTGGTCATCCACAGCGCGAGGGCGACATAACCACCGAAGACGATCGAGTAGTACTGGCAGTAGCGCCACACCGCCGGGTCCTTCAGCGAGCTCAACTGCTCACGCAAGGTGGCGCCGGTGGCAATGCGGTGGTCCTTGTTTTCGGCGCTGAGGAACCAGAACAACAACGCGGTAATAAAGAGGATCGCGCTGAAGACTTTCGGCACCAGCTGCCAGCTACCGGCAGCGATCAGCGCCGGGGCGAGAAACTTGGTCACCGCGGCCCCGGCGTTACCGGCGCCGAAGATGCCCATCGCGAAGCCCTGATTCTCTTTGTCGAACCATTTGGCGACGTAGGCAATCCCGACCGAGAACGAACCGCCGGCCAGGCCGACGAACAAGCCCAGCACCAGGAACTGCCAGTAGGCGGTGGCGTGACTGATCAGGTACAGCGGCGCCACGCAGGCCAGCATCAGCAGGAAGAACACGCTGCGCCCGCCAAAGCGGTCGGTCAGCAGGCCCAGCGGCAGCCGCACCAGCGAGCCGGTCAGCACCGGGGTCGCGGCCAGCAGGCCGAACTGGGTTTCGTTGAGCTGGAGAAGGTCCTTGATCGGCACCCCGAGCACGGCAAACATCATCCAGACCATGAAACAGACAGTGAAGGCCAGCGTGCTCATGCCCAGCACCAAGCCTTGTCGTACACGCGGTGGGTTCACAAATGCTCTCCAATCAATTAGCCATGGCGGCAGACTAGAGAGGCCAACCCCGCAAAAACTTGATCCATGTCAACGAAGCCCAAGTGGGCATAGGCCTATGCTTGTGCGGTCTACCTCTAAGGAGGTAGTACAGGAAAACCCTAAAACCGTTGGTTTATCAGCGTCTTAAGGTTTTCCACCAAGGTTTTTGCTGACAAGGATCAGTCGACAACTCTTTAGAGGTAGCGCGCCCGGGATCGGCGGCAAAACCCATCCTGGAGCTGCACATGCTCGGTTTTCCTGATTTTTTCCCGGACCTGCGCTGATGGTGCGCTGGTTGCGCAGTTCCCTGCCCGCTCGCGCCGGGCTGGCGGTGATCCTGATCGCCGTGCTCGCCCTCGCCAGTTCGTTGAGCGCCGGACTGATCGCCTGGTTCAGCCAGGGCGATGCGGCCGCCATCAACACCGCAGGCTCGGTGCGCATGGAGACTTACCACCTGAGCTGGAAACTGGCTTCGGGTGCAACCGGCGAAGAAGTCATCGCCATCAGCGACAGCCTGCAAACCCGCCTCAACAGCCAGTCACTCAAGGCAGTGCTGGAAGATGGCCCGACCACCGCGCTGCAAATCAGCTACGGGCAAATCCAGCAACACTGGAACGAGGATTTGCGCCCTGCACTGGAGCGTGGCGATGCCGCCTATTTTCAAGTCCAGGCCCTGCCCTTCATTGAACAACTGAACCAGTTCGTCAACCTGTTGCAGCGCCAAAGCGAACAGAAGCAAGGCTGGCAACAAGTGATCCAGGGCCTGGCCCTGTTCACCACCCTGTTCGTCCTGCTGATTGGGCTCTACGAATTGCAGTACGGGGTCGTCATGCCCTTGAAAGAGTTGGTGGATGCGACCCAGCGCTTCCGTCGCGGCGATTTCAAGGTGCGGGTCAATCATCAGTCCCAGGACGAACTGGGTCAGTTGGCCACGAGCTTCAACGCCATGGCCGAGACGATCGAAGACTCGCATCGCACCCTTGAGAGTCAGGTCCAGCAAAAAACCCTGAACCTGCAACAAGCCAATGCCGCCCTCGAGTTGCTGTACCAAAGCAGTCGAAGCCTGGCCACACGCCTGGCCAATGCCGAAGGGCTGGATGAGTTGATCCGACGCTTCCAGCAACGCTTGCCCGGCTTACGCCTGTCGCTGTGCCTGCAAGGACAAATGCAGGCACCGGCCCAGCAGTTGCTCGCCCTCCACGGTGCGAACATCCGGGAAGTCTGCGCCAGCAGCGACTGCGCTACGTGTCAGAAGCACCATAAAGCCAGTCCGCAAACCTTCAGCATCAGCAACCAGGGCAGTGAACTGGGTGAACTCAAGGCGCACTTTGTCGACGGACATCCGACGCAAGCCTGGGAAACCCAACTGATCCAGGCCCTGGCCAACCTGATTGGCACCTCGCTGTCGCTCAAGCGTCAACGGGAACAGGATCATCGCCTGCTGTTGCTCGACGAACGCACGATCATCGCCCGCGAGCTGCACGACTCACTGGCCCAGGCCCTGTCCTACATGAAGCTGCAAGTCAGTCGCCTGCAGACCCTGATGCGCCGTGGCGAACCGGTCGAAACCCTGGAAAACGTCACCGCCGAACTGCGCGAGGGGTTGAACAATGCCTACCGCCAGTTACGCGAGTTGCTGACCACCTTTCGCTTGCAGATTCACGATGCGGGGCTGGTGCAGGAACTCAAGGACACCGCCGAGGAGTTCTCCCGTCGCGGCGAATTCCAGGTGCACTTGCACGTCGACGCGCTGGCCTTTCAGCTATCGGCCAGCGAGCAAATCCACATTTTGCAGATCACCCGCGAGGCGCTCTCCAACTGCCTGCGCCACGCCCATGCGCAGAACGCCTGGCTGCAACTGCGTCAGGACGGTGAAACCGTGAGGCTCATCGTCGAAGACGACGGGCGCGGCTTCAGCGGCAACGTCGACCAACGCGAACACCACGGCCTGAAAATCATGGATGAGCGGGCCCGCAGCTTGCACGGTCAACTCGAAATAGTCTCCAGGGAGCCGCAAGGCACCCGCGTCCAGATGGAATTCCAACCGGAGTTTCTCGGGCAGCAAACAGAAGGTAGCGTCACATGAACACCTCCCTGCAACACACCATCCTGTTGGTCGACGACCACCCGATGATGCGTCACGGCATCCGCCAGATGCTCGAACTCGAAGATGATTTCCTGATCGTCGGTGAAGCCAACAACGGTGAAGAAGCACTCAGTCTGATCGAGCCGCTGCAACCGGATCTGGTGTTGCTCGACAACAACATGCCGCTGATGAATGGCATTGAAACCCTGCGCCAATTACGGGCGATGCACTACACCGGCAAGGTGCTGCTGTTTACGGTCTCGGATGCCGAAGACGATATTCGCGACGCATTGCGTCTGGATGCCGACGGCTATCTGCTCAAGGACATGGAACCCGAGCTGTTGATTCAATACATCCGCAATGCCTTGAACGGCGAATTGGTGATCAGCCCGGGCCTCACCCAAGTCATGGCCCAGGCGCTGCGCTCACCGCAGCGCCAGACTGTGGTGGAACTGACCGAGCGTGAACGTCAGGTGCTGAAAACCATCGCCAGCGGCTTCAGCAACAAAGTCATCGGGCACAAGTTGGGCATCACCGAAGGCACGGTCAAGGTTCACGTGAAAAACCTGCTGCACAAACTTGGCTTACGCTCTCGGGTAGAGGCGGCTGTATGGGCCATGGAGCATCTGCGCAACGCGGGCTGACGGGCATGCCTCCTTGGAGGTAGGCCGGCAGAGGCATATTTCATTCGCCTCTTGCTCTCTACTATGACCGTCAGCGGAGGTACGCCATGCTGACCCACCCTTCCATCGTTTTAACGTTGCGTCGTCATCATCTGTTCAGCCAGTTGCCGGAGAAAATCTTCGAGGAAGTCTGCGGCCTGGCGATGCTCAAGCGCCTGGCCTGTCACAGCACACTCATGCGCCAAGGGGATCCGGCCAAGCGCTTTTTCCTGCTGGTCAGCGGCCAGATCAAGTTGTACCGGCTTACCGGCGAAGGCCAGGAAAACCTGGTGGAGATCATTCAGCCCGGCCAGACCTTTGCCGAAGCCTTGCTGTTCAGCCAGGCCCGTCTCTACCCGGTGAGCGCCACGGCGCTGAAGGACAGCGTGCTGGTGAGTATCGAGGGCAACCATTACCGCAACGCCCTCGAAGACCAGCCGAAAGTTTGCCTGGCGATCCTGGCGAGTATGAGTGTGCACCTGCACCTGCGTCTGCGCGACATCGACACCTTGACCATGGCCAGCGCGAGCAGGCGGGTGATCAATTTCCTGTTCCAGGAACGCAACCCGGTCAGCGGCTTGATTGTCTTGCAGGTGTCCAAACGCCTGGTGGCCTCGAAGCTGGGTATTCAGCCGGAAACCTTTTCGCGGATCTTGCACCGCCTGGTGGACAGCGGCCTGATCGCCATGGAACGGCGCAATATCAGCATCCTCGCCGAAGAGGATCTCGCGGCGTTCCAATAGACGGAATTGACCGCCGTCAATGCGCAATGCCACCGGCCTTGCACACTGAAGAAGTCCATCCATGGAGAGCGCTCATGTCCGGTTCAACCTTGCCCCTGATTTACTCCTGCTCAGGCTGCTCCAACGTTGCCCAACTGGCCAATACCCTGGCCGTGCGGCTCGATCGCAGCGGCCTGGCTGAAATGTCCTGCATCGTCGGGGTCGGCGGGCATGTGGCGGCGCTGGTTAACAAGGCACGTTCGGGACGGCGGATTTTTGCGCTGGATGGGTGTCCGTTGCAATGTGTTGAAAATTGCCTGAAGCAGCATGGTCTGCATGCTGATGTGCATTTGATTCTTAGCCATTATGGGTTGCGTAAGCGCTATGGCGAGGATTGCACGGAGGCGCAGGGGGATGAGTTGTTTGAAGGGATCAGGCAGTTGATTGCGAGTGATGCTCGGCAGAATCACGCCTCTGAACTGATGGTTTGAGGGCAACGCAGATCAAATGTGGGAGCGAGCCTGCTCGCGAAGGCGTCTTTTGGCTCAGTACATATCCATTTCTGCGGTAACGGCTGCTATTGGTTTCGCTTTTACAGCGAGTCACTTTGAAAAGCACAAAGTAACCAAACGCTCTTGCCCCTTTCGTTCGGTGCCTCGCCCAGGCTCGGCATGCCCTCGCTCCGGTCCTGCTCCGTGGGCCCGCCGCCATCGGCCATCCATGGCCGGGGGCGGCTAACCCGGCATCCATGCCGGGTTGCCCACTGCGCAGAACCTCCACTCGGCCTCTCGATGGGGCGGGCACCGCAAAAAAACACCGCGAGGCGGCCTACCGGCCGGCCTGTCTCTTCAAGCGTACGCATTTCCCCTGTGGGAGCGAGCCTGAACTGGTCAAGCAAATCCGGACACCGGTTACGGTGTTTATGCCGCTTTTTGCTCCATAGCTATTGGCGACAGGTAGTTGTTGTAGCTGTGGAGCCTAGTGCGGTTGTAGTACATGAAGAAGCGAACCATGTCGGTTTGTGCTTCTTCGGTGCTGCCGTAGCCTTTGCGAGGTACCCATTCCGACTTCAGCGTTCCGAAAAACCTCTCCGTCGGTGCGTTGTCCCAACATTGCCCACGATGGCTCATGCTCTGCAATATGCCATATCGCTCCAACTCCCCTTGAAACTTGCGGCTCGTGTATTGGCAGCCCTGATCAGAATGGAACATCAGCCCTGGCGCACCTTGTCGAAGGTCTGCTGCCATGCGCAGTGCTTTGCTGACCAAGTTGGCATCATTGATCAGGGAAAACGCCCAGCCAATGACACGCCGCGCAAACAAGTCGATCACGATTGCCAGGTGGCACCAGCGTTTTCCCACTAAAAGACTGGTTACATCGCCACACCAGACCTGGTTGATGGCCGCCGGCCTGAAGTTACGTTCGAGTCGATTAGGCGCAACAAAGGCTTCGACCCCCTTGGATCTGAATGGATGCGGTCGGCGCTGTTTGCTGACAATGTTGGCTTCCTTCATCAGCGACGCAGCGAGGCTTCTTCCTACTGGAAAATGCTCGGCCTTCAGGCGTTTGGAGATCATTCTGGAGCCCATACTTTCGCGGCTCTCAGCGTGTAGGTTGACCACCTGAGCCATAAGCTCTTCACGCCTGATTTTGGGGCGGGAGCGCCGCTGAATCCATTCATAGAAGCTACTGCGCTTGACGTTGAAAACACGACACAGCGTGGCGGTCGGATACGACGCTCTCAGCTCCGCTATCATCGAAAACGAGCGGGATCCGACATCAAGAGCGCGGTAGCCTTTTTTAAGATCTCGGCCTCCAACTCCATTTGCTTGATTTTGGCCTTCAGCTCCTGAATCTGACGCTGATCTTCGGTAATCGCTTTGGTGCCTTTTACCGGCTGGCCTTCGCGCTCCTTACGAACCTGTTCGACCCACCGCCGCAAAGCGGTAGGCCCAATGTCCAACGACGCGCAGACGTCTGGAACGGGACAATCATCATCAAGTACCATGCTGGCAGCACGCAGTTTGAACTCGCGCGAATAGACCTTTCTTTCGTTCATGGAGCCTCCAAGTTGGCGAAATCATATCGCCCTTAAGAGGTGTCCGGAATTATTAGGCCAGTTCAGCCTGCTCGCGATGAGGTCCTGTCAGTCGACATCAATGTTGAATGTAAGTCCGCCTTCGCGAGCAGGCTCGCTCCCACAGTTGGATTTTTGGCGGGCATGACATAAGTGTCCGCCGCCGATGACCTTCAGACATCAGGTCGGCTAGTAGGCCGCCTCGCTCTGGCTTTTGATCTTGATCTTGATCTTGATCTTGATCTGCCCCGTCGGAAGGCCGAGCGCAGGTTCTGCGCAGTGGGCACCGCGGCAAGGATGCCGCGGTAGCCGCCCCCGGCCATGGATGGCCGATGGCGGCGGGCCCACGGAGCAGGACCGGAGCGAGGGCATGCCGAGCCACAGCGAGGCACCGTACGTCAGGGGCCAAAGCGTTTTGGTTACTTTGGCGCTTTTCCAAAGTGACCCGCCGTAAGGGCGGAACCCTAAGCGGCCATTACCGCAAGAATGGATATGTACCCCAACCAAAAACACAGCTCGGCTAACCGGCCGCCAACCCCTTCCCTGCCCGCTCCAGATTGCGCCACAACCAAACAGGCAGAACATCAGGATCCAGACTGTCGATCAAATTCTTCAGCGCCAACCCCAACTCCGTATCACCCTCAATCACCAAACGCCTGCGAAAGAACAACGTATCCGGATCTTCCTGACGACTCGCCAACAATAAAAACTCACGCCAGTTACCGCTGATCGTCACATGCGCCGTGGCACGTTCAGCAATTCGCAACCCTTGACGGGTCAGCGTCAGGAACCAGGACAACCCCAAATCCGGAATCCGCAAGCACAACCAACGCCCCCGCAAAACCTCGAACTCGCCATCGCGCAACGGCTCGGCAAGGCAACGATTCAGCGCCTGCTGCAACGCCAGTCGCTGCACGGCAAAAGGCACCCGACGCACCAACGGCAACAACCGGTCGGCACCTTTCAACAACCACTTTTTACGATTCAACACAGTCCGACCTCCTCGACGCGCAACATCCCGGCCTGGCCATGCCAGTAACCGTTGCAACCGTCGACAAACAGCGGCGGCGTCTCGCCCAGACGAACCCGTTGATAGGCAGCAATAACCTCGGCCATGCCCTGAGCGCGAGGGCTCAGGCGCAACAAATCGGCGCCACAGGCCAACAGCCCGGTGTAATCCGCCAGCAGATTGGTCACCTCCGCCGACATCGTTTGAATACCGTTAATGGTGAACAACGCCTGCCCTTCCTGACTGGTCAGCGGCAGGCCGTCAGGGTAGTTGAGGCAGCAAAACCGGCAGTCGTCCTTGGGCAAGTTTTCCGCCCGGGCCGTGAAACAGCGTGCGGAATAGGCCAAGGGCAAACGCCCATAAGCAAAGATCTCGACTTCCGGCACCTCACGGCCCAGTTCGCGCACCTGCTCAAGCACATCGCCAATCAGCGCCGCCGAGCATTCCACCGGCGGCACCCAACGGGTCATCCCGCAGTCCAGCAGTTGCGCGAGCGTATGACCGTTGTACAAATTCAGCGCCGGACCGCCCACAAACGGCAACTTGCGCTCGGCCAAAAACTGCACCGCCCCCATGTCGTTGGCCTCCACCAGCAATTGGCCGTTGTCGCAGAGCCGACGCAGGCTGGACAGTTCGGAGGCCGCTTCGATCAGCGTCAGGCTGGAGATCACCAACTGTGCCTGGCTGCATTCCTGCAACTCGCGCCCCAGACCCAGCCATTGATCCAGTGAAAAGGCCCGGCGTTTCGAACACACGGTTTCACCCAGATAAATCACATCCAGGGGCAAGGCCGACATCTCGGCGTAAAAGTTGCTGAGTTGCTCTTTGTCCCAATAAAACAGGACCGGTCCAAGGCTGAGCTTCATGTCGCCTCCCTCATTGCCATGATCGATGATAAGCACCCAGGGTGGTCTGGCTGCCTTCGGACAAACCGGCCAGCACCCGACGCCATTCCTCCTTGACCCGAAAACTGCCCGGCGAGCCACGGTGGGCATCCAGTGCCGCGCGCCAGACTCGGGTGACTTGTTCGACATAGGCCGGGCTGCGCTGCCGGCCTTCGATTTTTACTGCTTCAACGCCGATGGCCGTCAATTCCGGCAGCAAGTCCAGGGTGTCGAGGCTGGTGGGCTCTTCCAGCGCATGAAAACGCTTGCCGCCGACCAGGAAACGGCCTTTGCACAGGGTCGGGTAACCGGCGGGTTCGTCAGGTGTGTAGCGGTCGATCAGCACTTCACTGAGCCGTGCGCTCAAGCCTTCAGCGTCTTCGCTCCAGCGCACCGCTTTGGCCGGCGAACAAACGCCACAGAGGTTCGGCGACTCGCCTGTGATGTAAGAAGACAGATGGCAGCGCCCTTCAGCCATGATGCACAAGCTGCCGAAGCCAAACACTTCGATGGGCACCGGGCTGCTCGCGGCGACCTGGCGCACTTGCGCCAACGACAATACTCGCGGCAGCACCGCGCGACGAATCCCGTAGCGTTGCGCATAAAACTCCAACGCCGCGGCATGGGTCGCCGAGCCTTGGACCGACAGGTGCAACGCCAATTGCGGATGCCGCTGGCTGGCGTAGTTGAGTACCCCGGGATCGGCGGCGATCAACGCATCCACGCCGAAATCGGCGGCGCGATCGACTGCGCGCTGCCAGCGCTCCCAACCCTTGGGTTGCGGGTAGGTGTTGACCGCGACGTAGAGTTTGCGTTGATGCTGGCGGATGTGGGCGACCGCGGCGTCGAACTGTTTGTCGTCCATGTTCAGCCCCGCGAAATGCCGGGCATTGGTGTCATCGCGAAAACCAACATAAACGGCATCGGCGCCTTGGCGCACCGCCGCTTTTAGCGCAGGCAGGTTCCCTGCCGGGCAGACCAGTTGCATGGGTAATCCTCATGGAAAAACGCGCTGCCAGTCTAGCGAGACCGGCAGGCAGAGCCTTGACGGCAATCAATTGCCATCAATGCATCAGGTCGGCGAAGGACAGGAACATCACGTTGTCGTGCTTGAGCACTTGCTGCTCGCACTCGATCACCGCCAGCCCGTCGGCCCAACACGCGGCGGTCAACATCGCCGAACTTTGCTGAGGGTGCAGCTCCACGCTCAACTGGCCGTCAGCACCCGGCGTCAACCGTGCCCGCAGGTACTGCCGACGCTTGTTACGCTGCAACCAGTCGAACCCGGCGGGAACGGCCATTGGCACCGGCAACACGTCTTTCACGCCTTGAGCCCTGAGCAGGAACGGACGCACCACCACCAACGCGGTAATCAGCGCCGCCGAAGGATTGCCCGGCATGCCGATCCAGGGTTTGCCGGCCACTTCGCCGAAGGCCAGCGGTTTACCCGGCTGAATGGCCAGCCGCCAGAAGTCCAGGCTGCCGAGTTCCTCGATGGCCTGTTTGAGGTGATCTTCCTCGCCCACCGAGACGCCACCGGAACTCAACAACAGGTCGCATTCCGAGGACGCCAGGCTCAAGGCATGCCGGCTGGCCGCCAACTCATCGGCCATGACGCCATAGTCGTGCACCTCGACGCCCCAACCGCTCAACAACGCCGCGAGGCAGTAACGATTGCTGTTGTAAATCTGCCCCGGCGCCAATGGATCGCCCGGTTCACGCAGTTCATTGCCGCTGCTGAGCAAACACACCTGCAACGGGCGGTAGACCTCGACCCGCGCGATGCCAGCGCCGGCCAGCAACCCCACTTCCTGCGCACGCAGGCGTTTACCGGCCTGGAGCAACAGGTCTCCCCGGCGAACCTCCTCACCTTCCTTGCGCACGTGATCGCCAGCGCTTACGGGCGGGAACCAGACACGCTCGCCGTCGATCCGGCAGCGTTCCTGCGGCACCACGGTGTCGGCACCCGGTGGCAATGGCGCACCGGTAAAAATCTGTACTGCCTGCTGCGCGAGCAACGGCGAGCACGCCTGATCCCCCGCCGCAATTCGTCCGCCAATCGACAAATAGCCCCCGTCCGGTGGCAGGTCAGCGGCCCTGAGGGCGTAACCGTCCATGGCACTGTTGTCCCAGGCCGGCAGGTTGACGGGGGAATGAATGTCCGCCGCCAGCACCCGCCCCAAGGCTTGATCCAGACCGATCTTTTGCGCCAGGGGCGGCGGCGGTGCCTGGTCCAGCAGACGGCTGATGGCCTCGTCCACCGGCATCAGATTGCCGAGGTCGCACACCCGGCCGGTCATGAGCGTGACTCACAGGCGTCGATGACCCGCTGTGCTTGCGGTTTCAAATGCGGGGCGAAATTGCACGGGCCGGTGCGGCTGTCCAATTGTTCGAGCAGGATCTGGTTCCAGGCAGTTCGACACGCACCCGGCGAGCCCGGCACGCAGCACACCAGCACGCCGTTACTCATCCCGGCCAATGCCCGGGATTGCAGACTGGACATGCCGATCTCCGCCAGGGACACCTGACGAAACAGTTCACCGAAGCCTTCCACGTGTTTGTCCAGCAATGGCAAAACCGCTTGCGGAGTGTTGTCGCGCGCGGTGAAACCGGTGCCGCCGGTCATCAGTATCACTTGAACCTGAGGGTCGGCGATCCAGTGGGAGACCTTGGCGCGGATCTGATAAATGTCGTCCTTGACCAGGTCACGGTCGATCAATACATGCCCGGCCGTTTGCAGCAAATCCGTCAGGGTCTGCCCCGAGGTGTCGGTGTCAAAGGTGCGCGTATCGCTGATGGTCAGCACGGCAATGTTCAAGGGTTCAAACGTGCGTTGCGCCAGATGGGCCATATCCAAGCCTTCCCGTGTATGAGGGTATGGGATAAAGCCTGAACCGGAATCCCCGGTGAGCCTATTCCTCCAAGGAGGTACCTCCACGGGGACATATGAAGAACGTGTAGGCCACGCAAAACCTGTGGGAGCGAGCCTGCTCGCGATAGCGGTTTGTCAGGCAACATTGATGTCGACTGATCCACCGCTATCGCGAGCAGGCTCGCTCCCACATTGTTCTCTATCGCTGCGCGTTCTGCGGTCTCAAGGCGCCAGGCGGTTTCGCTGCCACACGCCATCACACAACCGGTAATCAAGACGATCATGCAAGCGGTCGGCACGCCCCTGCCAGAACTCCAGACGCTCAGGGTGCAGGCAGTAGCCGCCCCAATGCTCGGGCCGCGGCACGGTCTTGCCGGCAAAACGTTGGGTGGTTTGTAGCAGCAGCGACTCAAGCTCGGCGCGATTGGCCAACGGCCGGCTTTGCGGTGAAGCCCAGGCGCCCAGGCGACTGTCTTGTGAGCGGGAATCGTAGTACGCATCCGACAGCGTCGGGTCGAGCCTGGAGACCTGGCCTTCGATACGCACCTGACGCTCCAGCCCCGGCCAGAAAAAGGTCATGGCGGCATGCGGGTTAACGGCCAGTTGCTGGCCCTTGTCACTCTGGTAATTGCCGAAAAATGTGAAGCCTTCATCGCTCAAACCCTTGAGCAGCAGGACCCGGCAGTGCGGGCGACCTTCACTGTCGACCGTCGCCAACACCATGCTGTTGGCTTCGACAGGCGCGCGCTCGGTGTCGCGGGCCAGTTGCAGCCATTGCCGGAACATCGCCATCGGGTCGTCCAGCGCCGACTCGTCTTGCAGGCCAAACAGGGTGTAGTTGCGGCGCATCTGTGCCAGGGAAAGGGGCATGACGGTGATCTCCAAAAAGGTTCTGCCCAGTGTGCAAGACACAGCGCAACAGCACCTTGACCACCATCAACCTTATTTGAGACGCAGACGCCGAGCCAGTTTGTGCAGGTTGCTGGGATCGACTTCCAGAATCCGCGCGGCGCTGGCCCAGTTCTCCCCGGACAGGCTCAACGCCTGGAGAATCTTCTTGCGCTGGTAATCGTCGACCGCTTCACCTAAAGGCTGGAACGGCTCATCAGCCATAACGTCCAGGGGACTTTCGACGACCGCGCCCTGCCCGCCCATGGCACTGTCGAGGTCCAGAATCTCGGGTTCCAGCGTCATAATCAGGGTGCGACTGGTGCCGCGACTGAGCTGCTTCAACGCGGCTCGACTGATCACATGCTCCAGCTCGCGCACGTTGCCCGGCCAGCTGTACGTCAACAGCGCCCGCTCGGCCGCCGGCGACAGACGCAAGCCGCGCAGACCGAGCCGCGCCCGATTGAGCTCAAGGAAATGCCCGGCCAGCATCAATACATCATTACCTCGCTCGCGCAGCGGCGGAATCGGCACCGGGTACACCGAGAGCCGGTGATACAGATCGGCCCGAAACAAGCCGTCGCGGATGCTGTCCGGCAGGTGCCGGTTGGTCGCGGCGATGATGCGCACATCGACATGCAACGGCTTGTCGGCGCCGAGGCGCTGGATCTCGCCGTTCTGCAGGGTGCGCAGCAACTTCGCTTGCACGGCCAATGGCAATTCACCGACTTCATCGAGAAACAGCGTGCCACCGTTGGCCGCATCGAAACGTCCGGCACGGTCACTGGTGGCGCCGGAAAACGCGCCTTTGACATGGCCGAACAATTCACTCTCTGCCAGAGACTCCGGCAAGGCGGCGCAGTTGACCTGCACCAGCGGCTTATGACTGCGGCGCGACAGACGATGCAAGCGCCGCGCGAACAGTTCTTTGCCGACGCCGGTCTCGCCCAGCAGCAACACTGGCAGCTCGGAATCGGCCAGTACGTCCAGTTCATTGAGCAACTGATGCAGCACCTCACTCTGCCCGAGGATTTCGCCTTCATCAGCCGGCCGTCGCACGTCTTGAATATCGCTGCGGGACAAGCGCAGGCTGCGGTTTTCCTGCTCGAGCCGGGTGACTCGCACGGCGGCTTCGATCTGCAAGGTGCAGCGCTTGAGCTCTTCCCGGGCACGGCTGTCGAAAGTCCCGGCGTGCAGTGCATCGAGGGTGATCGCGCCCCAGATCCGCCCCTCCACATATAGGCTCACGCCCATGCAGTCGTGCACTGGCATCGGTTCGCCAGCGTGATTGTCGAGCAAGCCGTCATAAGGATCCGGCAGGCGACTGTCGGGCTCGAACCAGGTGGGTTCGCGCGACGCCATGATCGCCGCCAGGCGCGGATGCTGGGCGATGACAAACCGGCGCCCCAACGCTTCATGCACCAGCCCCACCGTCGCAACCGGCCTCAGACTGTCGTCATCCAGACGCAGCAAACCCACGGCGCCACTGTTGAAGTACTCGCGCAGGGTCTGGACCAATCGTTGCAACCGCACAGCATTGGGCAACTCGACAATCAGGTCGGCCGCCAGGCTTTCACGCAGCATGGTAGTTTTTACCCTCTATGGTTGGATTCACCCTAAAGCGTCCGGGTGTCTATCACCACAACTAAAAATTAAGCTATATTTTTCAATACGTTAAATATGGCATGCCGGATGCAATGAGCCTGGGGAACCGTTGAAATCCAAACAAGGAACCCCTGATGAGCCTGACTCTATTGGAACAAAGCCTCGGCCAACTGGCCTGCGACATTCCCGGCGCCACGCGGATTTTTCACACCTTCAAACTGGACTTCTGTTGTGGCGGGCATAAAAGCCTGCGTGAAGCGGCCGCTGGCAAAGACCTCGATCCGGCCCTGATTGCCGATGCGCTGCACCGGCTGCAAGACACCGGCGAAACCCAACACGACTGGCGCAACGAACCGTCGGAGCTGTTGATCGCCCACCTTCTGGCGCGCTACCACGCCCGTCATCGCGAGCAACTGCCGGAACTGATCCGCCTGGCCCGCCGCGTTGAGCAGGTCCATGGTGCGCGCAGCAGCTGTCCCAACGGCCTGGCCGATCTGCTGACCGACATGCAACAGGAACTCGAAGGCCACATGCTCAAGGAAGAACAAGTGCTGTTCCCGATGCTGCAACAGGGCATCGGACCTCAGGCCGCGCCGCCGATCCAGGTGCTGCGCTTTGAACATGATCAACATGGCGAAGCATTGGAGAGGCTGCTCGCGCTGACCAACAACATCACCCCGCCGGCCGATGCCTGTAACACCTGGCGTGCCCTTTATCGTGGGCTGCTGGAGTTTCGTGATGACCTGATGCAACACATCCATCTGGAGAACAACGTGTTGTTTGTTAATGCCTTGAACCGTCGTCATTGATCGATTGCCGCTCACACCCGACCCGCGCCAGCCCACCGGTTGACGCGGGTTTTGTCTGTCAGGGACGGCGGACGATCAACCGTGCCAATAGAACATCGCCTTGGCCAGGATCACGATCAACACCATGTGCCCGAGGATACTGCGGCGAATCCAGCTGGCGCGGGTCGTGGTCAGTCGTGCGCTTTTCAGCCAGTACGCCAGCAGGAAGTAATGGCCGATGATGCTCAGCGCCAGGACGATCTTCAGGCTCAGCAACGTGCCAAAACTGCTGGCCAGCGGCTGACTCAATACGCCACGGTGCTGCCACGCCAGGCTGATACCGGCGCCATACAACAGCAACACCACGCCATGCAGCACCTTGCGCGAGCGCACTGCAATCGCTTGATCTGCGCTCGTTTGCGCGGTATCCGCCAACTGCTGACGGGCGCGATGCCAGATCACCACCTCGAAAAACAGCGTGCCGATGAAGGCAATCGCCGCCAGCAAGTGGGTGACCAGTAAAAAGGGATATAACACCGGCAGCCTCCATCAGTTCACGTGGTTAGCCCGGATGACCGTCCACCCGGGCCCGCAGCAGCATCGGCCCGTAGCGCCAGGCGTACAGCGCAAACGCCAGCGCCCAGCACAGACCGGCCAGCCACAACGCAGGCAGGGGAAAGAACAGGATCAACACGACCCGGCTCAGACAGGCCAGGTTGAGCAAAATGAACGCCAACGTCATGCCCGACGGCGGCTCCAGCGCTCGGCCGGTATGCCCCAGGCTGACCCGGGCGATCATCGCCAGCACCAGGCCGCCCATCGCACCTATCGTCAGGCAATGCACCGCCAGACTCGGGTTGATCGGCACACCGAAATGCCACAGCGCCATGCCGAGACAGGCCACCGCCAACCAGGCATACGCCAGGTACAACGACCACAACAACGGCACTCGCCAGAGGGCGCGATCATGCCAGCGAACCAGACGCACCAGATGCCCGGCGGCCAACACGGCAAACAACAGGCCCACCCAGAGATTGGGATCAAGCGCAGGTCCGGCGGCATACAACAACGCCACAAGAGGAGAACCAATCAGCAGCAGCCAATCCAGCCAAGACCAAGGGGTAACGCCATCGACCTTGCCGAGGCCGCGCTGGATGAAAAACGGAATGACCCGCCCGCCGATCAAGCCCATCATCGCCGCCACCAGCCAGAGGCCGGTCAGCACGCCTTGACGCTGCCAGCCTTCATGACCTTCGACCAGACCGTACAGGGACAACCCGTCGGCCGCCGCTAACAACAACAGCACCACCGCAATCGGGTAGTTACGTTTCTGGCGCACCTTCCACAAGGTGAAACCCATGAGCGCGGCCACCGCCAGCGGGAACGCCAACTCCAGCACCGCAAGCACCGGCCACGGTGCATTGACCAGCCAGGCCACGCGCGCCAACAACCACAGCAACGCCAGCGCGGCCAGGGGTCGCCCGCTGAGGCCGGGACGACCGGTCCAGGTCTGCACGGCCGTCAGCAGAAAGCCCGCAATGATCGCCAAGCCGAACCCGAACAACAATTCGTGTCGATGCCAGCCCAGCCAGCCACCCGCCGGCTGCCAGCCGGAAAGCGCACCACTGAAGGCGGTCAGCCAGAGCGGAATGACCAGCACCGCCAACAGGCAGCCTGCGAGGAAAAATGGCCGAAAGGCCAAACGTAACAGCGGCGCGATGGCCATCGCTTTACGGCGGTCGAGCACTTGCATAAAGCCACTCCTTTACCTTGCTACATGGGGCAATCATCGGGTATTGGCGATCAATTGCCTTTGTCGCAGATCAAGTGTGCAAGGGGCGTGCCCCGTTGCCGATCCGCGCCGGTAGCAAGCCTCGCGTGCCGCCGATGAAAACCATTCAGGGTACAAATGACCATTTAAGGGTTATTTAAACCCTATACCTCGTGGTTATTTTCACCCTCTTATCTGAGAACCCTAATAAACAAGGGCCTCCAGGCATGGCCCGCGTCTTGCTCAAGCTTTCAGCAATCAAAGAAACCTTGATCCCTCTCGATCCCCAGGAGTCGTCATGAAAAAAGTCATCCAGCCACTGGCCTGGTTTGTGGTGTTGACCTCGGTTCTGGCGTTGGCCAGCGGCGTCTCGCTGGGCCTCGTTTGACTTGATCGCCACCCCCTCCTCAATCTTCAGGATGAATTCTTATGGTGCTTCATCGCGTCCATCACCAGATTCTGCGCAGTCATCACTTGTTCGAGCCGTTGAACGAAGAACAGCTGGATGAATTGATGAGTACCAGCCACTTGCTCAGCATCGACAAGGGCGAACCGTTGTTCCGCCAGGGCGAGCCGGCAGACTCGTTCTATTTCGTGATTGCCGGGGCGGTGAAAATCTACCGCCTGACACCGGATGGGCAGGAGAAAGTGTTTGAGGTGATCGGCGATCGGCAAACCTTCGCCGAGGCGATGATGCTGATGGACACCCCGAACTATGTGGCCTCGGCCGAAGCGATCTGCCCGACTCAGCTCTATCGGTTATCCAACAACACCTACATGCGCCTGCTGCAGAGCAATAGCCGCCTGACCTTTGCGCTGCTCGGCAAGCTCTGCGTTCGCCTGCACCAACGGGTCAACGAAATCGAAACCCTGTCCCTGAAAAACGCCACCCACCGGGTCGTGCGCTATCTGCTGACGCAACTGGTGCGCCAGCAAACCGTTGACAGCCAATTCGAACTGCCGATGGCCAAGCAACTGATTGCCGGGCATCTGTCGATCCAGCCGGAAACCTTTTCGCGGATCATCCGTCGCCTGATCGATGAAAAAATCATCACCCAGGACGGCCGCCAGATTGCCATTCTCGATCGTTTGCGCCTGGAACAGTTCGAGTGAGTGCCATGCCCGTCTGTTTGTATTGCCAACACGCCAATCCCGCAGAAGAAACCGAGTGCCGCCAATGCGGCATGCCCCTGCCGGCATTGGCTGCACAGGCGGGGGAACGCCGGCTGCGTCAATTCATGTGGTTCTGCATCGGCCTGACGATCTTCTGCGTGACGATGTTTTTCTGGCTGCCACGCAGCATCAGTTGATGCTGCGTTTCTCGATCCCGGGCTCAAGGCTGGGTCAGCTGACGATACAACTGCGGCAAGCGCAGGGGTAATTGCTCGGGCTGGCGGATCAAGGTGTAGCCGTTGGCGCCGAACATATAAGGCAAGTAATCCCCGGCCTCGCGGTCAATCGTGATACAGAACGGCGTCAACCCCTGACGCCGCGCCTCCAGCACCGCCTCGCGGGTGTCTTCAACGCCGTAACGCCCCTCATACAGATCCAGATCATTCGGTTTGCCATCCGTCAGAAGCAGCAACAGCTTACTGCGTCGTTTGCTCTTGCCCAGCAGTTGGGTGGCGTGGCGGATGGCGGCGCCCATGCGGGTGTAATAACCCGGTTTGAGCCCTTGAATGCGACCACGGGTGTTGTCGTCATAACGCTGGGTGAAGGACTTGAGTTCCTGCATGCGCACTTGATGACGACGCAGCGAGGAAAATCCGTACAGGGCGAAATCATCACCGAGCACCGACAGGGTTTCGCCGAACAGCAGCAAACTGTCGCGGATCACATCAATCACCCGATGCTCATCGTTCAAATGCGCGTCGGTGGACATCGACACGTCGGCCAGCAACAGGCACGCCAGGTCGCGGCGCGTCTGCCGTTGTTCCATGAACAGACCTCGCTCCGCACATTGGCCATGCTCGCGTTCAACGTGAAAATCCAGCCAGGCCTGCATGTCCAGTTCAGACCCTTGGGGTTGCTGGCGTAACCATTGGCGGTCATTGCGCAGGTGCTCGAACTGGCGGCGCAGACGGTGCGCCGAAGCCTTCAGCCGTGGTGGCAATGGCTGCGCCTCACAGTCGCGGGGCACCATCATTTGCAGATTGACGAAGGCGTCCTGCATTTGCTGTTTGCGATAGTCCCATTCCGGCAACTTGATGCCCTCGCCCAGGGGAATATCGTCGACATCGGCCGGCGGCAAATCCAGGTGCAGCTTGAGGCCGCCGCCCTTGCGCAGACGGGTGCGCGACAGGCTTAACTCGTCCAGGTCCTCGGCGACTTTGGCGGCGTCCGGGTCTTCGCTGTCGTCTGACCAGCGATCGAGGTCGACGTGTTCGGTCCAGCTGAACAGGTTCTCCAGGCGCACGATTAACAACCCGCCGTCGCGGCTGCCTTCATCGATCCGCTTGGCGCGTTTGCTTGCGCCTTTCTGTTCGCCGGGCGGGGTCGTCAGCGACTCTTCCGACTCGTCACCGAGGTCGGCCGCCTGCGGGCTGGCGAGGTTTTCTGGCGGGTACAACCACAGCGGCAACGGCCATGCGGCCCGTTCGCTGCGGGGAAAATGTTCGACACTGCCGGGCTCGCGTAGCGCCTGGCATAACGCCCGCTCCAGCGCCGCTTCGCCAGCATTCAATGTTGCCGGATCCGGGCGTAGTTGCAGATGAGCATCGACCAAACGTTTGTACCGGGCACGCAACGCGGGATAGCGCCGCAACAGCTGTTGCGTCCAGCGTTGATTGTCCCGCCCCCAGTGCCGCATCTGACCGGCCTGGGCCGCCAGCAATGCGAGCCAACGATAGAGTTCCTCGTTGAGTGCGACTTCAGGAAACACCGCCAGGCTCGACGGCAGACGCAGGTTCGTCTCGTCGCACCACGCCAAAGGCACTTGCTTGCAGGTGCCGGCGATCTGCTGCAGCACGTTGCGCCGCAACAGCAGATCACGGTCGCTGGCGGCTTCCACGCCGACGCCATTGGCGCCACCCATGGCGCGAAACAGCAGCGCCAGCGGTCGTTGCTGGCTGGCCAGTTCGACGCGTGCTTCGGGGAAGTCCGGGCTGGCGCGCCGGGTGATGAAGCGATGCCAGACGCTGCCAACCCACTCTTCCAGTTCGACGGTAAAGGCCATGACATTTGCCCTTTTCTGTAAACCAAAAAAACGGCCCGCTGTATCAGCCGGGCCGACCTTGTCTAGCCGTTACACCGGCTCATGAAGGAACAACGGCAGCCGGGGCGCGCAGCGCTGCGCGGCCACGTTGCTTGAAGCTGAACAGGTAACAGAGCAGTCCCGCCAGGAAACCAAGACCGGCGCCAAAACGGGCCCAGAACAGCACCTGCAGATGTTCGACCGTGGCCATGAATGGCAATGCGACGCCATCGACCTGCCAGCGTTGCAAGTAGACCTGAACGACACCGGCAGCGGTGAGGAACAGCGTGATCATCACCATCGACAGGGTCATCAACCAGAAGCCCCAGATTTCGAGGGTCTGCGAGCGCTCATCGCCTGCTTCACCCAGCCCGCGCAGTCGTGGCATGGCGTAGCTGATCAAGGTCATCACGATCATCGCGTAAGCACCGTAGAAAGCCAGGTGGCCGTGCGCCGCCGTCAGTTGCGAGCCATGGGTGTAGAAGTTGACCGGCGCAAGGGTATGCAAAAAGCCCCAGACGCCAGCGCCGAAGAACGCTGTGACGACGGTTCCCTTGGCCCACAGGGTTGCCGCGCGGTTCGGGTGTTGCCGGCGACGGTTCTTCACCATGCTGAAGGCGAATATCACCATGGCCAGGAACGGTAGCGGCTCGAGTGCCGAGAAGATTGAACCGACCCACAACCAGACCTCGGGTGCACCGATCCAGAAGAAGTGGTGACCGGTACCGATGATCCCCGTTATCAGCGCCATGGCGATGATCACGTAGAGCCATTTCTCCACGACCTCCCGGTCCACACCGGTGATCTTGATCAGGACGAAGGCCAGCATCGAGCCCATGATCAGTTCCCACACGCCTTCCACCCAAAGATGCACCACCCACCACCAGTAGAACTTGTCGCGGGCCAGGTTGCCGGGGTTATAGAAGGAGAACAGGAAGAACACCGCGAGCCCGATCAGCCCGGTCATCATGACCATGCTGACGGTGGTCTTGCGACCTTTGAGCAGGGTCATGCCGATGTTGTAGAGGAAGCCCAGGCACACCACCACAATGCCCATCTTGGTGATGGTCGGCTGCTCGAGGAACTCCCGGCCCATGGTCGGCAGCAGCTCGTTGTGGGTCAGTCTGGCCAGGCCGGCATACGGCACCAGCAGGTAGCCCAGGATCGTCAATACGCCAGCGGCGGCGAATACCCAAAACAGGATGATCGCCAGTTTCGGACTGTGCAATTCGCGGTCGGCCTCTTCCGGAATCAGGTAGTAGGCGGCGCCCATGAACCCGAACAGCAGCCAGACGATCAGCAGGTTGGTGTGCACCATCCGCGCCACGTTGAAGGGAATGATCGGGAACAGAAAGTCCCCTATCACGTATTGCAGGCCCATGATCAAACCGAACAGCACCTGACCGAGAAACAGGATCAGGGCAAACACGAAGTACGGTTTGGCCACGGCTTGCGAGGCGAATTTCAGATGCGGATTAGCAATGCTCATCGCTTAGCCCTCCTTGTTTGGCGGCCAGCCATTGGTGTTGATTTTCGAGCTCCATTTGAGGAACTCGGCGATGTCATCCACCTCCTGGTCACTCAACTTGAACTGAGGCATCGCGCGACGGCCCGGTACGCCCAGTGGCTGCATTTTCATCCAGGCATGCAGAAAGGGTTTGAAGCCCGCCTCCCCGCCGCGGCGCTGGAACACGTTGCCCAGCTCAGGCGCGAAGTAGGCGCCCTCGCCCAGCAGCGTGTGGCAGCCGATGCAATTGTTTTGTTCCCAGACCAACTTGCCGCGCACCACTGATTCGGTGAGCTGCGCTTCATTGCTGCGCTCTGGAAAGGTCTGTTCCGTGTGATAGGTCAAAGCCAGGAATATCAGGAAGAAGAAAATGCTTCCCCCGAAGTAGATGTTCCTGGCCATGCCTTTGGTGAAGGTGTCTGACATGGTCGCTTCCTCTTTGCTAGGCCCGTCCATCATAGGAAGCGAAGGGTTGAAACCTGCTTGATGGCGATCAAGAAAGTCAGATGGTTTTGGTCGGGTATAGATCGTATGGCTGACGAAGATCCAATGTGGGAGCGAGCTTGCTCGCGAAGGCGGTGTGTCAGGCAAATCAATTGCGACTGACACACCGCCTTCGCGAGCAAGCCCGCTCCCACACTTGAGTTGCGGTGTTTTACGGGCTGTATTCCCTCAGCGGAACGACATCAGTGTCAGCCCCACAACGGCCGCCAACACCAGCGCCCAGCTCAACATCAAGCGCCGCCACAGTCGCGGCGCATGGCGCATCTCCATGAAGCCGTCGGTGATCAGCCAGGCCTTGCCCACCGCCACCAGCAAGATGGCAATCGACAGCAGCGATGTCGCGCCAACCTGTGCCAGCGCCACCGTGCACACACTTAACGTCGCGAGCGCCGCCCAACAGACGAGCAAAACCCTGGAAACAGTCATGAGAACCTCGTCAACTCAGCACGTAGACCAGCGGAAAAAGCATGACCCAGATCAGATCGACCATGTGCCAATAGAGCACGCCGGATTCAAACCCGCTGCGCGTGTTGGCGTCGTACAGGCCACGGCGACAGCGCTCGGCCAGCCATCCGAGAATGACCATGCCGAGCACTACATGGAGAAAATGAAACCCGGTAAGAATCCAGTACAACGTGAAAAACGTGTTGTGCTCCATGCCCAGCCCAGAGGCCAGCAAGTGCCGGTATTCCGTGAGTTTCAGCACCACGTAGACACTGGCGGCGAGCAACGCCATCAGCAGGAAGACCGCGCCGTGACGGGATCGTGAGCGCCTGACTTGCTCCTGTGCCAGCGCGGCGAACAGGCCCGCGGTGAGCAGGCTCAGGGTCATCGCCAGCCCGGTGGAGGTGTTCAGCAACAGACGGCTTTCACTGAACATCTGCGGCTTGAGCGCCTGGGTCACAGCGAACACCAAAATCAGGATGGCAAACACCGACAGCTCGGCCAGAATGAAAAACCACATCGCCAGATCGCCCGGCAAGTGACGTTGCGAAACGCCCGTTGACTCAGCCGAAGTGGACATCAACCACGTCCATCAGCGCCGCAACGGTCAGCGGATCATCACTCAGCGGCTCGGCCAGGCAGGCCATGCAGGCCTCACGGGGGCTCATGCCGGAGCGGATCATCCGCGCCGTGAAAATCAGCAGCCGCGTTGAGGCGACCTCCTCCAGATCATGTTGATCGAGCCGGCGCAGCGCCTGGCCCAACCGCACTACTTGCGCCGCCAGCGCGCTGTCCACCTGAGCCTCCCGGGCAACGATGCGTTCCTCATCGGCCACCGGCGGATAGCCAAAGCGCATCGCCACAAAGCGTTGGCGGGTGCTGGGTTTCATGCCTTTGAGCAGGTTCTGGTAGCCGGGGTTGTAAGACACCACGAGCATGAAGGACGGCGGCGCCTTCAGCACTTCGCCGGTGCGTTCCAGGAACAGCTCCCGACGATCATCGGCCAGTGGATGCAACACCACCACGGTGTCCTGACGCGCCTCGACCACTTCGTCGAGGTAACAGATGCCGCCTTCACGCACCGCGCGGGTCAGCGGTCCGTCCTGCCACCAGGTGCCCTGGGCACCGATCAGGTGACGACCGATCAGGTCGGCTGCACTCAGATCGTCATGACACGCCACGGTGTACAACGGCAGTTTCAGCCGATGAGCCATGTGCTGGACGAAACGGGTCTTGCCGCACCCCGTCGGGCCTTTGATCAGCACCGGCATGCCGTGTCGCCAGGCTTGTTCGAACAGCGCCTCCTCATTATTCAGCGGTTGGTAGAAGGGTTCGATCGGGTGTTCGCAAGACTGGGTACGGTCCATGGGCTGCCTGTTCCAAAAGCGGATTCAAGGAACACGCTACGGGCCCCTGCGACAACCTGGCAAGTGAGATGGCCGGCAAACTTGATCGTCGTCAAGCGAACATTGGCCTGCTCGGGCATAGCCTTGCACGGCACTAAGAACCTGCGTTCTGCGCTGCCGTTTCAGCACATCGCAAAGGTCTTGCCTGAGGAGAAATGGAATGCTGATCAGCAATAGAAAAACGTTTGCCCTGACGCTCACCACGTTGTGTTCGGCACTGACCCTGGCGGTGAGTCATGCCGCCAGCGCTGAAGAGCCCGCCGCCGCGGCCACCCCGCCCATGGTCAAAACCGTCGGCGCTCCCGACATGAGCCAGGCCGAGTTCGACTCATCCAAGGAAATCTACTTCCAGCGCTGCGCAGGCTGCCACGGCGTTTTGCGCAAAGGGGCCACGGGCAAACCGCTGACACCGGACATTACCCAGAGCCGCGGGCAACCGTATCTGGAGGCCTTGATTACCTACGGTTCACCGGCGGGCATGCCGAACTGGGGGACGTCCAATGCGCTGACCAAGGATCAGATCACGGTCATGGCCAAGTTCATTCAGCACACGCCGCCGACGCCGCCGGAATGGGGCATGGCCGAGACGCTGAAAACCTGGAAAGTGCTGGTCAAACCCGAGGACCGTCCGAAGAAGCAGCTGAGCAAACTCAACCTGCCGAACCTGTTTTCGGTGACGTTGCGCGATGACGGCAAGATCGCCCTGATCGACGGTGACAGCAAGAAGATCGTCAAACTGATCGAGACCGGTTATGCCGTGCACATCTCACGCATATCGGCTTCGGGCCGTTACCTGCTGGTGATTGGCCGGGACGCGCGGATCGACATGATCGACCTGTGGCCGGTGGAGCCGACCAAGGTCGCCGAAGTCAAAGTGGGCATCGAGGCACGCTCGGTCGAGACCTCCAAGTTCAAGGGCTACGAAGACAAATACACCATCGCCGGTTCTTATTGGCCGCCGCAGTTCACCATCATGGATGGCGAAACCCTGGAGCCGAAGCAGATCGTTTCGACCCGCGGCATGACCGTCGACAAGCAGGAATATCACCCGGAACCCCGGGTCGCGGCGATCATCGCCTCCCACGAATGGCCGGAGTTCATCGTCAACGTCAAGGAAACCGGCAAGGTGATGCTGGTCAATTACCAGGACATCAAAAACCTCACCGTCACCTACATCGATGCCGCGCCCTTCCTGCATGACGGCGGTTGGGACAGCACGCACCGCTACTTCATGACCGCCGCCAACAACTCCAACAAGGTCGCCGTGATCGACTCCAAGGAGCGCAAGTTGACCGCGCTGGTGGACGTCGGCAAAACCCCTCACCCGGGTCGCGGCGCCAACTTCAACCACCCGACCTACGGCCCGGTCTGGGCCACCAGCCACCTGGGTGATGACGGCATCTCGCTGATCGGCACCGACCCGACCAAACACCCGCAATACGCCTGGAAACAGGTCGCCTCGCTCAAGGGCCAGGGCGGTGGATCGCTGTTTATCAAAACCCACCCCAACTCTCGCCACCTGTACGTCGACACCACCCTCAACCCAGACGCCAAGCTCAGCCAATCGGTGGCGGTATTCGACATCGACAAGCTCGATGCCGGCTACACCGTGCTGCCCATCGCCGAATACGCGGGCATCAAGCAAGGCGCCATGCGCGTCGTGCAACCGGAATTCAACAAGGCCGGCGATGAAGTCTGGTTCTCCGTGTGGAGCGGCCAGGCAGACGAGTCGGCGCTGGTGGTGATCGACGACAAAACACTGAAGCTCAAGTCAGTCATCAAGGACAAACGACTGATCACACCCACCGGGAAGTTCAACGTCTACAACACCCAACACGACATCTATTGAGCTCCATCAATGCAAGGAAACACCATGAAAAATACTCTGTTCTCACTGTTCGCCCTGACCGCTGCGCTGAGTGTGCAGCCGGCCATGGCCCAAGACGCGCTGGAGCTGTTCAAGAGCAAACCCTGCGCTGCCTGTCATTCCATCGACACCAAGATTGTCGGCCCGGCGCTCAAGGATGTGGCGGCCAAGAACGCTGGCGTACCCGGGGCCGTGGACACCCTGGCCGGCCACATCAAGAACGGCACACAAGGCAATTGGGGCCCGATGCCCATGCCGGCCAACCCGGTGACTGAAGAAGAAGCAAAAATTCTCGCGACCTGGGTACTGACACTCAAATAACCGCCTGGAGGGCGTCATGATGGTTTATCGACACGCTGTGATTCTGGCGGCCCTCCTCCTCATTTGCGCAACCGCGGTTGCGGCGCCTGACGCCCAGCGTCAGGCGCAACTCGAACACCTGCTGACCCAGGACTGCGGCGCCTGCCATGGGCTGCACCTGACCGGCGGGCTGGGCCCCGAACTGACGCGCGCAGCGCTGGCCGGCAAATCACGGGACAGCCTGATTGCCACCGTCGCCCAAGGCCGGCCCGGCACCGCGATGCCCGGTTGGGCTCCGTTGCTCAGCCCCGGTGACATCCGTTGGCTGGTCGATCTTCTTCTCCAGGGATATCCCGCACCATGATCCGTTCAATCCTGCTGTCAGCGGCGACCGGGCTGTTGTTGTCCGCTTGCGTTCAGCCACCGTTGCGCGGCACTGGCGACTTGGGCGTGGTCGTGGAGCGCGCCACCGGCAGCGTGCAAATCATCGAAAGCGACACCCGCACCGCGCTGGCCCGACTCGAGGGTTTCGGCGACCTGTCCCATGCCTCGGTGGTGTTCTCACGTGACCAGCGCTACGCCTATGTATTCGGCCGCGACGGCGGGTTGAGCAAAATCGATTTGCTGACCCGGCGTATCGACCATCGCGTCATCCAGGGCGGCAACAGCATTGGCGGCGCCATCAGTCAGGACGGCAAGTTGATCGCGGTGTCCAACTACGTGCCCGGCGGGGTCAAGGTGTTCGATGCCGACACCCTGCAACTGGTGGCCGATATTCCGGCCACGCCCCTGGCCGATGGCAGCAAGCGCTCTCGGGTGGTCGGTCTGGTCGACGCGCCGGGGCAACGTTTTGTGTTCAGCCTGTTCGATACCGGCGAGATCTGGACCGCCGATTTCAGTCAGGGCGGCACACCGCAAATCAGCCGTTTCACCGACATCGGCCATCAACCCTACGACGCCCTGATAACTCCCGATGGGCGCTATTACATGGCCGGCCTGTTCGGTGAAGACGGCATGGCCCAACTCGATCTCTGGCATCCAGAGCGCGGGGTGCAGCGGGTACTCGGCGATTACGGACGCGGCCAGGCGAAACTCCCGGTCTACAAGATGCCGCACCTGGAAGGCTGGGCCGTCGCCGATAACCAGGCCTTTGTGCCCGCCGTTGGCCGTCATCAGGTGTTGGTGATGGATTCGCGCACCTGGAAACAGACCGCGGTGATCCCTGTGGCCGGTCAACCAGTGTTCGTCACCTCGCGTCCGGACGGTCGGCAGCTGTGGGTCAATTTCGCCTACCCGGACAACGATCGGGTTCAGGTCATCGACACCGAAACCCATGCTGTGGTCGCGGATCTGAAACCGGGGCCGGCGGTGCTGCACATGGAATTCACCGCACGCGGCGACCAGTTGTGGCTGTCGTTACGCGACGGCAATCAGGTGCAAGTCTGGGATCCGTACAGCCTGAAGCTGCTGAGCACCCTGCCCGCCAGTGCGCCAAGCGGCATCTTCTTCAGCAGTCGCGCGCAGAAAATGGGGTATTGAAATGAACCTTGAGCTGCTCAGCCGCCAACTCATCGACCGCTTCCAGCACGGCATGCCGCTGTGCCCGTCACCGTACAAGGAGATGGCGCGGATTCTCGGGTGCCGCGAATCGCAAGTAATGGCCTGCCTGGAAGAAATGGATCAGGCCGGCACCCTCTCACGCATCGGCCCGGTGTTCGAACACAGCCGCGCCGGGGCCAGCACCCTCGCCGCCCTCGCCGTGCCCGCCGAACGCCTGCAACAGGTGGCCGATCGCGTCAGTCAGTACCCGGAGGTCAATCACAACTACGCACGGGAGCATTTCTACAACCTGTGGTTTGTGCTGACCGCCCCTGATCGCCAACACATTGACCGCGTGCTCAAAGAACTGGAGAACGACACCGGCCTCATGCCGCTGGACCTGCCGATGTTGACCGCCTACCGCATCGACCTCGGCTTTGCCCTGGGAGAAAACTCATGAAGCCCGGATTGAGCCCCCAACAAGCGCTGGCGCTGCGCCGGCACCTCGAAGGCGGATTGCCGCTGGTACCGCGCCCCTATCAGGAACTCGCCGAACGAATAAACACCGACGAAAACCAGGTGCTCGAACAGATGCGCCAGTGGAGCGAGCAAGGGCTGTTCCGCCGTATTGGCCTGGTGCTGCACCATCGCGCGCTGGGCTATACCGCCAACGCCATGCTGGTGCTGGACATTCCCGACGCGCTGATCGACGAAGTCGGCCAGCGCCTGGGGCGAGCACCCGGCATTAACCTCTGCTATCAGCGGCCCCGGCGCTTGCCGCAGTGGCGGTACAACCTGTTTTGCATGGTGCACGGGCGTCAACGTGACCAAGTCGAGGCGCAGATCCAGACGTTGCTGGAAGAGCATCTGCTGAGCGACCTGCCCCATCAATTGCTGTTCAGCACCCAGGTCTTCAAACAGTGCGGCGGACGCTTTGCGCCCTCGCGCACAGGAGCACCGACCCATGGATGACCTCGACCGTCGCCTGATCAACCGCTTGCAACTGGGCCTGCCGCTGGTGCGCCACCCTTGGCGGGTATTGGCGAACGAACTGGAGACCAGCAGCACTGAACTGCTCGGCCGACTGCATGCCCTGCTCGATGACGGCGTGCTCACACGCTTCGGCCCGATGTTCGACATCGAACGGCTGGGCGGTGCCTTCACCCTCGCCGCGCTGGCGGTCCCGGAAGAACGTTTTGAAGACGTCGCCGAGCAACTGCAGGGCCTACCGGAAGTGGCGCACAACTACCGACGCGAGCACGCCTGGAACATGTGGTTCGTGCTCGCCTGCGCAACTGAACATGACCTGACCGAGACCCTGCACCACATCGAAACCCTCACCGGATTGCCGCTGCTCAACCTGCCCAAAGTGGAGACCTACCATGTCGGTCTGTATTTCCCGGCCTGAAGACACCCTCGTCCAGCGCCTGATCGTGTTGACCCAGGCCGGTCTGCCGCTGCTGGACGATCCGTGGGCGTGGCTCGCCGAACAGCTGGGGCTGAACATCGAAGCCACCCTGGATCTGCTCAAGCGCTTGCAAGCCGAGGGCGCGATTCGGCGGATTGCCGCCGTGCCCAATCACTACCGACTGGGCTATCGCCACAACGGCATGACGGTCTGGGATGTGCGCGACACCGACATGCCGCGCCTCGGCGCACTGATCGGCGCGCAACCCTTCGTCAGCCACTGCTATCGCCGTCCGCGCCGAACCGACTGGCGCTACAACCTGTTCGCCATGGTGCATGGCCGCAGCAGCGATGAAATCAACAACTACCGCGAGCACCTGCGCTACTTGCTGGGCGACGCCTGTGGGGCCGACGAAATGCTGGTGAGCAGCCGCATCCTGAAGAAAACCGGCTTGCGCCTGTCGCCCGCTTCGCGCTGAACACACCCTGACTCAAGGAGAGTGGCATGTTGAGGATCAGCCAATACCTGCGTGCACTGGCCGGCCAGGCGCCTGCGCCCAGAACCAGTCCACCGGGCAGCAATCGGGCGCCGGTGGTGATCTGGAACCTGCTCAGGCGCTGCAACCTGACCTGCAAACACTGCTACGCCACCTCGGCCGACAGTGTCTTTCGCGACGAACTGGATACGGCCGCCGCGCTGACCGTGATTGACGATCTGCACGATGCCGGCGTCAAGGTGTTGATTCTTTCCGGTGGCGAACCGTTGTTGCGCGAGGATCTGTTTGTGCTCAGCGCCTATGCCCGGACCAAGGGTTTCTTTGTCGCCTTGTCCACCAACGGCACGCTGATCGATGAGCAGAACATCGCGCAGATCAGCGCGGCGAATTTCGACTACGTCGGGATCAGCATCGATGGCCTGGAAGCCACCCATGACGCCTTCCGCCAACTCAAGGGCAGCTTTGCCCGTTCCATGCAGGCGATCCGGCTCTGTCGCGAGCAGGGCATTCGCGTCGGGCTGCGCACCACCCTGACCCAGCAGAACCATCAACAACTGCCCCAACTGCTGGCGCTGATGCGCGAGTACGACGTGCAAAAGTTCTATCTGTCGCACCTCAACTACAGCGGTCGCGGTAAACGCAGTCGCAAACTCGATGCGCACCAGCAAATGAGCCGCGAGGCCATGACGTTGATCTTCGAGCGCGCCTGGGTAGACATCCAACAGGGCCGCGACAGCGATTTTGTCAGCGGCAACAACGATGCCGACGCCATTCTCCTGCTGCAATGGGCAAGCCTTCGTCTGCCTGAGCATTACCCACGACTGGAAAAAATGCTTCGCGCATGGGGTGGCAACGCATCGGGCAGCGGCATTGCCAACATCGACAACACCGGCGAAGTGCACCCGGACACCTACTGGTGGCAGCACTCGGTGGGCAACGTCCGGCGCACGCCGTTCCGCACGTTGTGGCTGGATCAGCCGGATGCCCTGCTATCGCGCCTGCGTGAACATCCCCGCGCCGTCGGTGGCCGTTGCGCGCAATGCCGCTGGTTGCCCATCTGCAACGGCAACACCCGAACACGCGCCTGGGCCGAGGGGGATTTGTGGGGCCAGGACCCCGGTTGCCACCTCAGCGATGACGAAATCGGAATTCCGCCGTCAGTAAACATCCCTTGCATCACCCACTGAATAGCCCGTCCGGCCAACCACCTGACAAAGGTTGGGGCCGGCCAACCTGATGAAGCACCAAGGACGTCCCATGCCTCCATCAATTGCTATACCGGCCACACTTGAGTCCCCGTTCCGGCCGGGCGAAGTTGCCCTGGTCGGCGCCGGCCCCGGCGATCCACGCCTGCTGACCCTGCGCGCCTGGAGCCTGTTGATGCAGGCCGACGCCGTGGTCTATGACCGACTGATCAGCCCCGAGCTACTGTCGTTGATCCCTCTCACCTGCGCCCGCCATTACGTCGGCAAGGCCAGCGGCTGCCACAGCCTGCCCCAGGAACAGATCAACGAACTGCTGGCCGACCTTGCCGATCAAGGGCAGCGTGTGGTCCGGCTCAAGGGCGGCGACCCGTTCATTTTTGGTCGCGGCGCCGAGGAGCTGGAGTACCTGCTGCAACGCGGCATCGACTGCCAGGTGGTCCCGGGCATTACCGCCGCGTCCGGCTGCAGCGCCTACGCGGGCATACCGTTGACCCACCGCGACCTGGTCAATTCCTGCCGGTTCATCACCGGCCATTTGCAACGCGATGGCGAGTTGTCGCTGCCCTGGAGCAGCCTCGCCGACAGTAGCCAGACCTTGGTGTTTTACATGGGCTTGTCGAACCTGGGGATCATCGCTCAACGCTTGATCGAAGCCGGGCTGTCGGCCGATACGCCGGCGGCGCTGATCAGCAACGGCACGCGTCCCGACCAGCACGTCGCCCGTGGCAAGCTGCACCAATTGCCAACCCTGGCACTGGATTGTCCACCGGGCATTCCGACGCTGACGGTGATCGGCACGGTGGTCGATCTGTTCGCCGCCGAACAGCTGGAATACCCGGCGCGGCTTTACCCGGCCCAAGCGCTGCAGCGCCATGCCAAGGTGGCGATATGAGGCGTCTGATCCTTGCCCCCTTGTTATGGGTCGGCGCGGCCCATGCCGGCGCTACGAATCCGGCACTTGAACACGCCGCGGAAAACTATCAGCAGCATTGCCAGAGTTGTCATGGCATTAACCGTCTCGGCGGTGCGGGGCCGGCGTTGTTGCCGGAGAGTCTCAGCCGGATCAAACCCGATGAAATCCGCAGCGTGATTCAGAACGGCCGCCCCGCGAGCCAGATGGCCGGCTATGTCAACGTGTTCAACCCCGCGCAGATCGACGCGCTGGTGGATTACCTTCAGCAACCGCCCGCCACCCCGCCCACCTGGAGCAATGACGACATTCTCGGCAGTCACTCGATGCTCGCGGACCTCAGCAAATTGCCAACCACGCCCCAGCATGGCGCCGATCCGCTGAACCTGTTCGTGGTGGTGGAAGCCGGCGACCATCACATCGACATCCTCGACGGTGACCGCTTTGAGGTGCTGGCGCGGTTTGCTTCGCACTTCGCCGTGCATGGCGGACCGAAGTTCTCGCCGGACGGACGCTTCGTCTACTTCGCCTCCCGTGACGGCTGGATCAGCCTGTATGACTTGCACAACCTGAAACTGATCGCCGAGGTTCGCGCGGGTCTCAACACCCGCAACCTGGCGGTGAGCAAGGATGGACGCTGGGTGTTGGTGGGCAACTATTTGCCCGGCAACGTGGTGGTGCTCGATGCCCGCGATCTGTCGCTGGTCAAAACCATTCCCACGATCGGTCAGAACGGCACCGCGTCACGGGTCAGCGCGGTCTACTCCGCCCCGCCGCGCGACAGTTTCATCGTGGCGCTCAAGGACGTGAAGGAAGTCTGGGAACTGTCCTGGGTTGGCACACCGAATTTCGAACCACGGCGGATTCCTGCCGGGGATTTCCTCGACGACTTCTCCTTTTCGCCGGACTACAAACAGCTGCTGGCGACGTCGCGCAAAGCCCAGGGCGGTCAGGTGATCGACCTCGACAGCGGCAAGGTGGTCACCGACATCCCGCTGCCAGGCATGCCGCATTTGGGCTCGGGGACCTATTGGAAACGTAACGGTGAGTGGGTGTTCGCCACGCCGAATATCAGCAAGGGGTTGATCTCGGTCATCGACTTCAAGACCTGGAAACTGATCAAGGAAATCCCGACCCTGGGGCCCGGGTTTTTCATGCGCAGTCACGTCAACTCGCGGTATGCCTGGAGCGATGTGTTCTTTGGGCCGGACAACGATGCGATCCACCTGATTGACAAGCAGACGCTGGAGATTGCCCACACCTTGCGTCCGATGCCCGGGAAAACTGCCGCTCATGTTGAGTTCACACGAGATGGCCGTTATCTGCTGCTGAGCATTTGGGCCACCGACGGTGCGCTGATTGTTTACGACAGCAACTCCCTCAAGGAGATCAAACGTATTCCGATGAACAAGCCTTCGGGCAAGTACAACGTGGGGAACAAAATCGAATTTGCTGAGGGGACTTCGCATTAGGTTTTGGGTGTATATCCGTTGCTGCGGTAACGGCTTCTATTGGTTTCGCTTTTACAGCGAGTCACTTTGAAAAGCACAAAGTAACCAAACGCTCTTGCCCCTTTCGTTCGGTGCCTCGCCCAGGCTCGGCATGCCCTCGCTCCGGTCCTGCTCCGTGGGCCCGCCGCCATCGGCCATCCATGGCCGGGGGCGGCTAACCCGGCATCCATGCCGGGTTGCCCACTGCGCAGAACCTCCACTCGGCCTCTCGATGGGGCGGGCACCGCAAAAAAACACCGCGAGGCGGCCTACCGGCCGGCCTGTCTCTTCAAGCGTACGCATTTCCCCTGTGGGAGCGAGCCTGAACTGGTCAAGCAAATCCGGACACCGGTTACGGTGTTTATGCCGCTTTTTGCTCCATAGCTATTGGCGACAGGTAGTTGTTGTAGCTGTGGAGCCTAGTGCGGTTGTAGTACATGAAGAAGCGAACCATGTCGGTTTGTGCTTCTTCGGTGCTGCCGTAGCCTTTGCGAGGTACCCATTCCGACTTCAGCGTTCCGAAAAACCTCTCCGTCGGTGCGTTGTCCCAACATTGCCCACGATGGCTCATGCTCTGCAATATGCCATATCGCTCCAACTCCCCTTGAAACTTGCGGCTCGTGTATTGGCAGCCCTGATCAGAATGGAACATCAGCCCTGGCGCACCTTGTCGAAGGTCTGCTGCCATGCGCAGTGCTTTGCTGACCAAGTTGGCATCATTGATCAGGGAAAACGCCCAGCCAATGACACGCCGCGCAAACAAGTCGATCACGATTGCCAGGTGGCACCAGCGTTTTCCCACTAAAAGACTGGTTACATCGCCACACCAGACCTGGTTGATGGCCGCCGGCCTGAAGTTACGTTCGAGTCGATTAGGCGCAACAAAGGCTTCGACCCCCTTGGATCTGAATGGATGCGGTCGGCGCTGTTTGCTGACAATGTTGGCTTCCTTCATCAGCGACGCAGCGAGGCTTCTTCCTACTGGAAAATGCTCGGCCTTCAGGCGTTTGGAGATCATTCTGGAGCCCATACTTTCGCGGCTCTCAGCGTGTAGGTTGACCACCTGAGCCATAAGCTCTTCACGCCTGATTTTGGGGCGGGAGCGCCGCTGAATCCATTCATAGAAGCTACTGCGCTTGACGTTGAAAACACGACACAGCGTGGCGGTCGGATACGACGCTCTCAGCTCCGCTATCATCGAAAACGAGCGGGATCCGACATCAAGAGCGCGGTAGCCTTTTTTAAGATCTCGGCCTCCAACTCCATTTGCTTGATTTTGGCCTTCAGCTCCTGAATCTGACGCTGATCTTCGGTAATCGCTTTGGTGCCTTTTACCGGCTGGCCTTCGCGCTCCTTACGAACCTGTTCGACCCACCGCCGCAAAGCGGTAGGCCCAATGTCCAACGACGCGCAGACGTCTGGAACGGGACAATCATCATCAAGTACCATGCTGGCAGCACGCAGTTTGAACTCGCGCGAATAGACCTTTCTTTCGTTCATGGAGCCTCCAAGTTGGCGAAATCATATCGCCCTTAAGAGGTGTCCGGAATTATTAGGCCAGTTCAGCCTGCTCGCGATGAGGCCCTGTCAGTCGACATCAATGTTGAATGTAAGCCCGCCTTCGCGAGCAGGCTCGCTCCCACAGTTGGATTTTTGGCGGGCATGTCATAGGTGTCCACCGCCGATGACCTTGACAGACATCAGCTCGGCTATCAGGCCGGCCTGTCTCTTCAAAGCGTACGCATTTCCCCTGTGGGAGCGAGCCTGCTCGCGATGAGGCCCTGTCAGTCGACATCAATGTTGAATGTAAGTCCGCCTTCGCGAGCAGGCTCGTTCCCACAGTTGGATTTTTGGCGGGCATGACATAGAGGTCCACCGCCGATGACCTTGACAGACATCAGGTCGGCTATCAGGCCGCCTCGCTTTGGCTTTTGATCTTGATCTTGATCTGCCCCGTCGGAAGGCCGAGCGCAGGTTCTGCGCAGTGGGCACCGCGGCAAGGATGCCGCGGTAGCCGCCCCCGGCCATGGATGGCCGATGGCGGCGGGCCCACGGAGCAGGACCGGAGCGAGGGCATGCCGAGCCTAGGCGAGGCACCGTACGTCAGGGGCCAAAGCGTTTTGGTTACTTTGGCGCTTTTCCAAAGTGACCCGCCGTAAGGGCGGAACAATAATTAGCCGTTACCGCAGAAACGGATATGTACGCCGAACGTAAATATTTACCCTTCAGCCCAAGGTGTAACCGTTATCAACCTTCCAGTCCTGGCCATAGACACCTCGGGCGCCTTGAGACAGCTGAAAAACAATCACATTAGCCACCGCCGCCGCATCAAGAAAATGCCCCGGCAACAGACGTTTACCAAGCGTGTCGGCAACATCGCCAAGCTCACCATCGCTCAACCCCAAGTGATCCCACATCGAGGTAGCCGTCGGTCCCGGCGAGACCAGATTAATGCGCACATCAAAACTCGCAAACTCTACCGCCAGCGTCCGCGCCTGAGCCGCCAGCGCAGCCTTGCTGGCAATGCACGCAGCCAACCCCGGAAAGCTCGAACCCGTCAGGAAACTCCCGACAAACACCACCGAAGCCGGGTTCGCCAATTCACCCCGCAACGCCGCCAGCGTATTCAACGCCCCGGCACCATTAACCGCCCACTGACGCTGAAAAGCCTGCATATCCAGGCTGTCAGCCATTTCGGCGATCCCAGCATTGGGCACCAGATAGTCCACGGGGCCCATCGCCGCAGCACGCTCGGCCAGTTCGCGCAGGTCTTGCTGATTCGTGACGTCCCCGGCAAACCACTGCAACCGCTCACCGTAGATCTGCTGCAACGCCGGCAATTCACCGAGGGTCCGTGACATCGCCAGCACCTTGACCCCGCGCGGTAACAGCGCGGCGCACAGTGCCAGGCCAATCCCGGAGCTGGCACCCGTGACCACCGCCAAACGATCCTGAAACTCGGTTTTCATCATCTACTCCTGGGCATCACGGATGCCAAGCACTGGGGACATAGCGAGCCCTATCTTTGAACAGGAGAAGAAAAAACGACTTGACGGCGATCAGATTTTTTCGACGTCGTTAGTGTTGCTGCAACAGCGCCGGAGTGATCTCGCTGAATCGCAACAAGCGACCGCCCTGTTCAGCGGCAAGCTTTTCAGCGGCCTCACGACTGGAGAAGGACGCCAGCACCACGCCCATGGCGCCTTTGAGTTGGGTGCCGACCACGTAGAACGCGTCTTTGGCATCGATCAGGTGAGCGTCATCCGGCGCATTCCACGGGCTGCGGCCCATGTCGTGGACATACAGTTTTGCATCGCCATGATGATTTTCCGGCTGCAACCACCAACCGATCATTTCCGCCGTGGAGCAGAACTTCTTGACCCCGGCCCGCTCGACCACTTCGCCCTTGGGCCCGGGGAATCCGTTGATGATCATCCCGCAGACATGGCATTCATTACTGGGATGAAAGGCTGCGGCCGCGCTGCTGTAGGTGGCTTGCGCCGGATTGTCACAGGCCGTCAGCAACAGACACATCATCAGGCCCGCCACCGCGCGCATTGTCGTCAAATAAAACGTACTCATCGTCAACTACTCCTAAAAACCAAAGTGAAAATTCATGTCGCCCGGCGACGAAACAACAGCCAGGCTGAGCCCAATGGCACCACCACCCACAGCGACAGGCACAGCCAGAGCATCGAGCCCGGCATCGGCAAATCGCTGCCCAGGGTCAGCACACCCGCGGCACTGGCGCCAGGCTCAAAACCAGAGAGGTTAATCAGACGGTAGATGTCGGCCGGATTGAGCAGCAGCAACCAGGGCAGCACTTTGGGGTTGAACTGCCCTTCGCTGAGCACCAACAGCGCCAGCAGTGCCAGGTCGAACACCAGCACGAAGAAGAACCAGACGCCCAGCGCCAGTCCGGCCGCCGTGGATTTCTCGGCCGACACACTGCTCAGCACATAGGCCAGCCCCAGAAAACCCCAGCCCAGCAACGTCGACGACGCCATGAACCGGCCAAAGGCCCAGAGCAGCAGGCTCAGTTCGACATCGTCCACCAGCACGGCGATGGCCAGCATGGCGCAGCCGAAACCGATCAGTGTCGCCAGCGCCAGGATCAACCCGTGGCCGACAAACTTGCCCAGCAGAATCTGCCCGCGACCCAACGGGTACGTCAGCAACAGCAGCAACGTGCCGCTCTCGTCCTCGCCGACGATGGCGTCATAGGCCAGCAGCAAGGCAATCAACGGCATCAAAAACGTCGCCAGACTGGCGAGGCTGGCGATGGTGGCCGGCACCGAGGTGAAACCCAATTGCCCGGAAGCCGCGGCCCCCAGCCAGGCGATGCCGATGGCCAGCACCGCGAACAACACACTGATCGCCAGCAACCAGCGATTGCGCAAACCGTCGCTGAATTCCTTGCGGGCCATGTTCCAGACAGCGTTCATACGGCCTCCCCGATCGGCGCCGCACCGGCCCGGCTCATGTAGTAGCGGTAAATATCTTCCAGAGACGGCTGATGGATTTCCACGTCGGCCGGTTCGTCTTCATTGAGCAGTTGGCGCAACAGCCCGAGCTTGCTGCCATTGAGCGCGGCCACTTCAAGCCCTTCGACGCCCCAGCGTTCGGTGACGTGCCCGGCGTTGTTCCAGCGTTGCTGCAAGGGCCCGGCGTGCTTGAGGCCGTTGGCGCGAATCAGCGTCGGCAACCCGGCTTCCTCGCGCAAACTGTGGAGACTGCCGAGGGCCAGCAGGCGGCCCTGGGTCAGAATCGCGGCGCGGTTGATATGCGCTTCGACGCCCGGCAATACATGGGAACAGAGAATGATGCTGGTGCCCTGGCTACGCAGGCGATCGAGCAACCGATAAAGGTCCTGGGTTGCGATGGGATCGAGGCCGACCGTCGGTTCGTCGAGCAGCAACAAACGCGGCTCGCCGAGCAGCGCTTGCGCCAGCCCCAGGCGTTGCCGCATGCCTTTGGAGTAGGTCTTGACCCGCCGATGCGCGGCACCGGCCAGGCCGACTTCCTCCAGCAGCACGTCCACCTGAGTGAACGCGGCGCCTTTGAGTCGGGCGAAATGGCGCAAGGTCTCAAGACCGCTCAGCTGCGGGTAAAACGTCACGTTTTCCGGCAAATAACCGAGCAGGCGCCGCACATGCAGATCGCTGGGCAAACGGCCAAACACCCTGACCTGCCCTTCGCTGGGCTGGAGCAGGCCAAGCACCAGTTTCATGCTGGTGGTTTTGCCCGCGCCGTTGTGTCCGAACAAACCCAACACTTCCCCTTCCGCCAGGCTGAGGTTGAGCTGATGCAACACGGTGGCGTGCCCATAACGCTGGCTCACGCCTTGCAGGTCGATGACGTTCATGAGGTGGGCTCCTGGGTCAGGGTTTGAGTGGATGACTTCATCAGCGGATGACTGTCCAGCACCCCCGGCGACTTCATCACCGGAAAGGCCCGTTGCACCCAGCGCAGCAACTCGATACCGGGGCTGTTCAGTAACAGTCGCACCTGCGGGTACAGCCACAGCAGACGGTCGACGTTGTCATTGGGTTCGTAGGCGATATCGCCGAGGCCGTCGTTGTTGCGGTCCCAGCCCAGGTAATCGCTCCAGTAATTGCCCCGGCCATCCACCGACCATTCCTGCAAGCGGGTGGCGACGTACTTGACCTGCCGCTGGTTGCCGACAAAAGCGTTGTCGGCGATGCGGTTATCTTCCGAGCCGGCGGTGAGATGAATACCCACGGCGCTGTGCTCGAAGTGGTTGTGTTCGATGCTGTTGAACAGCGAGTTGTAGATGAACAGCGCCTTGCCCTCGGCACCGCTGATCATGCTGTCGCCGGTCGAGCCGTCGCGCACGTCAGTGACGAAGTTGTCACGCAAGGTTGAATAGGTGATGTAGTTCATCAGGATCCCGTAGTTCTGATCCTGTTCGGAGCGATTGCCGATCACCGTGAGCTTGCGGCTTTGCATCAGGGCGTAGCCGGTGCGGGTGCGGCGGGTGGTGTTGCCGATCAGTTGGTTATCGTTGGCGAACATGTAATGCACGCCGTAGCGCAGGTCTTCCAGGGTATTGCCCTGCAGCAGGTTGCCGTTGGAGGTGTCGATGTAGATGCCATCGCGAGTGTCGCGCACCTGGTTGCCAATGACCTTGGCGCCATGCACGGCATACAGATGAATGCCGTTGCCGCGATCCTGGGAGCGCATCGCCGGATCGCCCTGAATGCGGTTGTCGATCAGGCTCACATCCTGCGTACCGTCGACCCAGATACCGAAGCCCTTACCCTGCAGGCGATTGCCTTTAATCACCGCACCTTGGGCCTTGGGCTGGATGAACACCGCTGCATTCATGGCCGTGAGGTCGTGCCCCCAGTCCAGAAAGGTGCAGCCCTCGATGCCGACATCCGGCGCACTGATGATCAAACCGTTGCCCTGCCCCTCCCCTTGGAACACCGCGCCCGGCTCGCAGACAATCTGCATCGGTTGATCGACGCTGAACGAGCCACGGTACTCCCCCGCCGGCAGGTGCCAGCGTTGATCGGCGTCCACCGTCAACGGCAGCGTGGTGATGGGTTGCACCGCCAGCGCGCTGCCGGACATCAGCAGGAGCGCAAGCGCAATGACCTTCACCGGGTTTCCCTTGCTATCAGTCATTGCTTCGCTCCTGTCGATGGGCAACGGTCAGGCCTTCTCGACCTTCATGCGGCCGACCATTTCCATGTGCAGCGCATGGCAGAACCAGCTGCAGTAGTACCAATGCAGGCCGGCCTTGTCGGCGATGAAGGTGATTGATGAAGTCTGCTGCGGGCTGATCTCCATGCTGACGCCATGGTTGGTCATCACGAAACCGTGGGTCACGTCTTCAATCTGGTCGATGTTGGTGATGGTCACCGTGACCTCGTTGCCCTGCTTGACGGTGAACTCCGGCAGGCCGTAGGCCGGGGCCATCGAGGTCATGTAGACGCGGACTTTGTTACCGTCGCGGATGACCTTGTTGTCGGTCTCCAGCTTGATCCCGTCCTTGGCGGCGATGACCACGGTTTCGGCAAAAAACGGGTCGTTGCGGTCCCAGATTTTCTTGGTCTTGATCTGGTCGCGACGGGCCATGACGCAGTCGTGGGGTTCGGCGAAGGCCGGGCCGTCGTGCACTAGTTTCATTTCCTCGCCGGAGATATCGATCAGCTGATCGTTTTCCGGGTGCAGCGGGCCGGTCGGCAGGAAGCGGTCCTTGGAAAACTTGCTGAGCACCATCAGCCATTGGCCGTCGGCCTCGCGGGTTTCGGTCAGCGACGCATGGTTGTGCCCCGGCTGATACTGCACGTCGAGTTTCTGCTTGATGTAGTTGACCTTCTCGCCGGTGTAGGCGCGAACGGCCTCTTCCACGTTCCACTTCACCACCTGACTGTCGATAAACAGCGTGGTGTAGGCATTGCCGCGGCCGTCGTAAGTGGTGTGCAGCGGACCCAGACCCAGCTCGGGCTCGCCGACCACCGCGTCACGCGGATCCTTGAGTTTGTCGTCGAACAAATCATCCAGCTTCGCAGTGGCGATGATCGTGCAAGTGGGCGAGAGCTTGCCGGCGGCAATGAAGTACTTGCCATCGGGCGTCATATTGATCCCGTGGGGGTTCTTCGGCACCGGGATGTAACGCGTGAACGCGCTGTCCTTGCCATCGTTTTTGCGTCCATCGACCACCGGGACTTTGGAGCCGTCCAGGGTAATGAACTTGCCAGCCTTGATCGCCGCTTCAATGCGCTGGATGTTGAACACCACCACCCAGTCGCGTTCGTTGCGCATCATGCCGCCCAGGTCGTAGGCCTTCTCCGAGTTGTAGCAGGTCGAGGCCGCGTACTTACCGGTGTAGTCGGCGTCGGTGTTGTCCAGGTTACCGTCGACGATGACCTGGAAGGCCATTTCCATTTTCTCGGCATCGATGGCGTTGAACATGGTGTAGCTGTTCTTGTCCTGCAGGTCGAAGGTGCTGCCGTCATTGGGATGCGGAATCACGAATTCGGCATTGGCGAACACATACTTGGTGTGCGGCACTTTTTGCAGGCGCAGCCCGTGAACGGCCTGCACATTGGGCACGGTGAGCATCTTGTCGCACTTCATGATGTCCAGACGGATACGCGCAACGCGGCTGTTGGCCTTGTCATTGATGAACAGGTATTTGCCGTCGTACTTGCCGTCGGTCATGGACAAGTGCGGGTGGTGGCAGTCGCCATTCTGGAAATGCGCGCTGTCGCCCATGATCCGTTTGCTTTCGTTGGTCAGGCCCCAACCCGTGGCAGAATCGACGTTGAACACCGGAACACGCAACAACTCGCGCATCGACGGAATGCCCATGATCCGCACTTCACCCTGATGACCGCCGCTCCAGAAACCGTAGTACTGGTCCAGTTCGCCCGGCCCGACGTGGGTTTTCAGTTGCGCGTCCTTGGCCGCAGCCGCCCAAGTCTCACGGGTGAACACCGCGCCACCGATGGCCGTGGCACCGGCCAGTACCGCGCCGGTCACCGCGCTGGTGCCCAGGAAGCCGCGACGACTGAGGCCGGTCGGTTCCGGCACTTCAGTGGTTTTTTTGGATTCTGTGTCGTTCATCAGGTGTTTTCCTTGAAGGGATAAAAACGGTCACTGCGGACAGGCGCTCGCGGGGTTCATTCCAGAGCGGTCACTTCCACGACAGGTATCAGTTGCACACCGACGGGTGCCGCTTTGCCGCGCTTCTTGCGCTTGTTGATCAGCGGCGGGCATTTGTTGTCGTTCTGGTAAGTCATCTGGCAATCGAGGCAGTAGTGGCACTCGTTGGCATTGATTCGGCCATCGGGATGAATCGCCTGGATCTCGCATTCCTTGGCGCACAGTTGGCACGGCGTGCCGCAGTCCTTGCGGCGCTTGAGCCAGTCGAACAGGCGAAATTTGCTCGGAATCGCCAGCGCCGCACCCAACGGGCAGATGTAGCGGCAATAGACTTTTCGCGTGAAAATATTGATGACCAGCAGCGCCACCGCGTAGAACACGAACCACCACTGGCGGTCGAACCTGAGGGTGATGGCGGTCTTGAACGGTTCCACCTCGGCGAACAGTTCGGCGGTGGACATCGACTCCAGGGAGATGCCGAACAGCAGCAGCAAAATGATGTATTTGATCGCCCACAAGCGCTCATGCACGGCGAAGGGCAATTCGTATTGAGGGATCTTCAGCTTGCGCGCGGCTTCGTTGATCAACTCTTGCAGGGCGCCAAACGGACACAGCCAGCCGCAGAACACGCCGCGGCCCCACAGCAGAATGCTCGCGGCGGCGAAGACCCAGAGCATGAAGATCAGCGGATCGGTGAGAAACAGCTCCCAGCGAAAGTGATCGAACAGCGCATGGGCGAAGGTCAGGACATTGACCACTGACAACTGCCCCAGCGCATACCAGCCGATAAACACCACGGTAAAGACCAGGTAACCCCGACGCAGCCAGTGCAAGAAATGCGGCCGGCGGGTGAAGGTGTCCTGCAAAAACAGGATCGCCGTCAGCAGCAACAACGCAGTCCCGAGTACGGCGATCTGGAAGGATTTCTGGTACCAGATGTTCAACCACATTGGCCGACTGGCTTCTTCGAGGGCCGCCAGTTCTTCAGCGCTGGGCAGTGGGCGCTCAAGGTAGGGCTCGGGCAATTGATAGGCCAGTTCGAAGCTGCTGAACGTGCCACTGAGCGGGCCGGTCTGGCGTCGCACCAACAACTCCAGGGACCAGGGCGATCCCGGATCAAACTTCGCCGGTTCGCGCACAATGAAAATCGACATCTCAGTGAACTCGGGCATGCCTTTGGCAAACACATCCGAGAGCCGCTGGTGGTCCATATCGCGAAAGCTGATGACGTTGCCGAACTGACGCAATTGCACCCGATCGAAGATCCCGCCGCGCACGTACCCCGAACCTTTATAGGAAAACAGCCCACGACCCAGCACCGCGATGGCCTGCTCGCCGGGCTTGAGGTCTTGCATGAGGAAGCGATATTGATTGTCGCCCAACAGCGCGCGGCCGATGGTCGGCGGATTCAGGTCGGCGGTGTACAGCTCGATAAAGGTCTCATCAACCTGATCGGCGCTAGCGTTGTCGACGCCTTCGGCATCGGTGCCCTTGAAGGCTACGTCGACTTGCCCACGGGTCAGGTTCAAGCGGCGGATGGCGCCGTTGCCGGTCAGTTGTTCCCAGGTGGCGGGCTCGAAAAAGTCCTGGCGCACGGTGGCGGGCTTGCGCGCCACACCGGCCGAGTCCTCGATCAGCTTGAGCGATACGGCCACTTCGTGGGCGGCGCGCATGATGACCTCGTTGACCACCATCGCCGTGACGGTTGCGCCGGCGATCGCATCGACGGTGACGGCGTTCGGGTCACTGGAATGGCCGACGACCACCCGCTGACTGACCTTGATCCCTTTGTATTTCGCGCTGAAGCCGTGAAGTTTTGCCTCAGGAATGCCAATCAGCAGAATCGGCTCGTGGTGCTCCAGCACATAGGCATCCTGAATCATGCCGGTGGTGTCGAGGATCACCTGGGTGTTGATCGGTTTGCCCGAGTAGGCCGGAATATCCACCACGTCCAGGCTCTGGAACACATAACCGAGCACATTGCCGGCGGCGGACAGCGTGCGCACCTTGAACCGGCCTTCGGGGGCGGAAACGGAATCGGTCTGAGGGAAGGTTTTCTCGATGCGCTGCTGCTCGATGTCACCGTATTGCTTGGCCTGCGCGCCTTCGAAGGTGGCGAGCATCAGCATCAGCAAAACCACCAGCCCGACGCCCCAGGCGCGCAGGTTGGCGTGTATCGAAGGCTGATGGATTGTCATGGGTTCGCTGATTTCAAAAGGGCTTTCGGTCATGTTAGGGAGCGTTGCGCCCCCTGCCCTTGATTGAAATCAACTTGCGTCTTTAGAGGACACGCTGCCTCAAACCGTGCGTGAAAACTGGCCTTTTTGCTCACCACCCAGATAGGCGTCAAACGCCATCGCGGCACTGCGCATCATCAAATGCCCTTGTGGCAACAGCACCAATTCGTCGCGGTGAATCTGCAGCAATCCATCGCGCACATGCTCGCCCAGCTGCGCCAGCGCCTCGGCAAAATACTCGGTGAAGCGAATGCCATGACGCGCCTCATACTTGTCGAACGCGATACGGCCATGGCACATCAGGTCGCTGATCACCTCGCGGCGCAGCAGGTCGTCGGCGTTCAAGCGGTAACCGCGATGCACCGGCAGCAACCCTTGATCGATACGCGCGTAGTACTGCGATAGCTCCTTGACGCTTTGGCTGTAGCTGTCGCCGACCTTGCCGATCGACGACACCCCAAGGCCGATCAAATCGCAGTCGGCATGGGTGGAATAGCCCTGAAAGTTACGCTGCAGGGTGCCATTGGCCCGGGCCAGCGCCAGTTCGTCATCCGGCAAGGCGAAATGATCCATGCCGATATAGACGTAACCGGCCTCGGTCAGACGACGAATAGTCAGCTCGAGCAGTTCCAGCTTGCGCTCCGGTGGCGGCATGTCGGCGGGACGAATCAGCCGTTGCGCGCGGACCATCTCCGGCAGATGCGCGTAACTGTAGGCGGCAATCCGGTCCGGACGCAGCGCGATGATCTTGCTGAGGGTGACGTCGAAACTCTGCACGGTTTGCAGTGGCAGGCCGTAGATAAGGTCGACGCTGATCGACTTGAATTGCGCCTCGCGCGCCGCCGCGACCAGCGCATAAATCTGCTCTTCACTTTGCAGGCGATTGACCGCTGCCTGCACGTCGGGGTCGAAATCCTGCACGCCGAAACTCAGGCGATTGAAGCCCAACTGGCGCAACGATTGAATCTGCTCGGTGCTGATGGTACGCGGGTCTACCTCGATGGAGAACTCATGGTCATCGCTATCATCCATGTTGAACGCCTGGTGCAGGCAGTCCATCAGGTCCGCCAGCTGTTCGCTGGTCAAATAGGTCGGCGTGCCGCCCCCTAGGTGCAATTGAGTGAGTTTTCGGGTGTTGTCGAACAAGGCCGCCTGCATCGCGATTTCACGCTTGAGGTACGTCAGGTACTCGACGGCGCGATGGGTTTTCTGGGTAATGATTTTGTTGCAGGCGCAGTAGTAACAAAGGCTTTTGCAGAATGGGATGTGGATGTACACCGACAACGGTTTCGGCGCGGCCACCTGATTGCTGTCGCGGGCAGCACGCTGATAGTCATCAACGGCAAACGCCTGGTGAAACTGCGGCGCCGTGGGGTAAGAGGTATAGCGCGGCCCCGGGCGGTCGTACTTTTCGACCAGGGCGCGATTGAAATCAAATGTCGTGTTCATGATCGATCAACTCGCAAATGGGGTTAATGCCTTGCACCGCCCAAATCCTTTTCAAACAGGTTGCAGATGACATCCACTTCCGGCCGACCGGCGGGAAGGATGCAGATAAAACGGTCTGACAATTCAATCAACCCGTCCCGGCTCAATTGCTCCAGCAACGGCCAGACGGCGGAGAAGTACTTGGAAAAAACCAGCCCATAGCGCCTCTCGATAGCGCGGATATCCAGCTCCTGATCACAGGCCAGACGCTCCATGACCATTTGCCTGATCTGATCCCCCGCCTCGAAGCGCCAGCCTCGACATGTCGGCAATTGCTTCATGTCCAGTTGCTGCTGATAGCGTTCAATCTCGTCGGTGTTTTGCGTGTACAAATCGTCGATCTGGCTGATCGCGCCCAAACCAAATCCGACATGATCGCAATAACCGTGACGGGAGAAACCCTCGCAGGTACGGCGCAACCGGCCTCGTTCCTGGGCGACCGCCAAATCATCATCAGGCCGGACAAACTGCCCCAGACCGATGTAGTGATAACCCGCGCAAAGCAGTTGATCGAAGCAGATCTGGCGCATCGCACCTTTATCGTCCTGGCTGCACAGTGCTCTGATTTTGTCACCAAGCACCGGCCGATAGCGCCGTGGTGGCCGGGCATAATCGAACACCATCAGCCGGTCCGGCTCCAGCTCGATAATGCTCGCCAGCTTCAGCGCAAAACTGTTTGGCGTCTGCCAGGCATGGCCAAAACCCAGATCGACGTTGATGGATCGAAAACCAAAGGTGCGCGCCGCGTCCATGAGCGACTGGATCGGCGCCGGGTTCTGGTAGCAGGCCACCGACCTGTCACAGTCGGCGTCAATATCCGGCACGCCGATGCTGACGTGATTGAATCCCTGATTGCGCAACAACCCCATGGTCGACCAGTCGGTGTGGTGAAGGTCCACCTCGACGCTGTAGTCGCCGCCTTCATGTTCGAGAAAGTTGAACCGGCCACGCAGATGACTCATCAGCCACTCCAGATGGGCAGGTTCGGGAGTTCCGCCGCCCAGATGAAACTGCTCGACCCGTTGCTCCGCACCCAGGTGACAACCGACGAGGTCGATTTCCTGCTCCAGGTGCTGAAGGTACTGCTCGATACCGTTGTGCTCGCCGGCGATATCGCGCGGGGAACATGAAGACGGCTTGAGGCTGGAAGGCAGTTGAACGTTCAGGGACAGCGGACGGCACTTCTGGCGGCTGACGCGCAATGCACGAAGCAGGTCCAGAGAGCCAATACCGTCATGAAATTTTTGCGTGTCGGCATGACAGTTAGGGTCAAGCACGCCTTGATCGCACCGAGCGATCAACTCGCCGGGATTGTGAAATAAATCGAGCATGACGGTCTCCGAGACTGGCTGCGGACTTTCAGTCTCCGGGTTTAACCATCAATGCTCCTTGATTTGCATCAAGCGCAAGCGAAGTGTCTGCACAACGGACCACCGGTCAAGCTTGATTACCACGTCAGGTAAAACATGCCCTTGGCCAGCAACACGATAACGACCATGTGGCAGAACAGGCTGCCATGGATGAAGTGCAGGTATCGCGGGCTCATTCGGCCGCTTTTGAACAACAACATGGCGCCGAGGAAATGCAGTAGCACGCTCACGGCCACCGCGATTTTCAACGCCAGCAATGTGCCGAACGATGAGGCCAGTGGTGAGGCCAGGGCTGGCAAGTAACGTAACCAGACCATGCCCAGCCCCGCACCGAACAACACCAGCAGCACCCACGGCATCAGCGAGCGAGCCCGGCGGCCGATGCCCTGCTCCACCAGCAGCATCACCCTGGCGGGTAGCTGTTTGCGGATGCTTTCCAGGAACAGGACTTCGAAGAACACCGTGCCGATGAAGATCAGCGCGGCAAACAGGTGCAAGGTCAGAATCAGCGGATAGATCATGGTGTTTTCGCCTTGGGTCAAGGCAACCCGCGCTACGGCGAACATTGGGGGTGAGCGCACTGGCTGTCGGTCTCTTGAGACTACAGAGACCGCCTGGCTATGCGGTTGACACTGATCAAGAAAGCCGTTTAAAACCCCCAGGCTCGTGTGCATATCCGTTTTTGCGGTCACGGCTGCTGGCGGTTTCGCTTTTACAGCGAGTCACTTTCGAAAAGCGCGAAAGTAACCAAAGCGCTTTTGCCCCTTTCGTTCGGTGCCTCGCTTAGGCTCGGCATGCCCTCGCTCCGGTCCTGCTCCGTGGGCCCGCCGCCATCGGCCATCCATGGCCGGGGGCGGCTAACCCGGCATCCATGCCGGGTTGCCCACTGCGCAGAACCTCCACTCGGCCTCTCGAGGGTGCGGGCACCGCAAAAGCCAAAGCGAGGCGGCCTACCGGCCGGCCTGTTTCTTCAAGCGTACGCATTTCCCCTGTGGGAGCGAGCCTGCTCGCGATGAGGCCCTGTCAGTCGACATCAATGTTGAATGTCAGTCCGCCTTCGCGAGCAGGCTCGCTCCCACAGTTGGATTTTTGGCGGGCATGACATAGGTGTCCACCGCCGATGACCTTGACAGACATCAGGTCGGCTATCAGGCCGCCTCGCTTTGGCTTTTGATCTTGATCTTGATCTGCCCCGTCGGAAGGCCGAGCGCAGGTTCTGCGCAGTGGGCACCGCGGCAAGGATGCCGCGGTAGCCGCCCCCGGCCATGGATGGCCGATGGCGGCGGGCCCACGGAGCAGGACCGGAGCGAGGGCATGCCGAGCCTAGGCGAGGCACCGCACGTCAGGGGCCAAAGCGTTTTGGTTACTTTGGCGCTTTTCCAAAGTGACCCGCCGTAAGGGCGGAACCCTAAGTAGCCATCACCGCAGAAACGGATATGTCCCCCAACCTTAAGTGACCAGCGTAGCGCCAACCTGCTCAGTGCCCGCGAATGTAATGCTCCAGCTGCCGAATCAAATCCGCCTGCTCAACGATAGCTTCCTTGACCAGATCCCCAATCGATAACAGCCCCATCAGCTCGCCACCCTCCATCACCGGCAGATGACGCAGATGGCTGTCAGTCATAACCGCCATGCAACGCTCAATACTCTGCTGACTGTCAGCGGTCACCACAGGCGCACTCATGATGTCGCGCACCGGCGTACCAACCGAAGAGCGCCCCTGCAGAACGACCTTGCGCGCATAGTCACGCTCGCTGATCACGCCGACCACCTGCCCGGCCTCGATCACCGGAAGCGCGCCCACGTTTTTTTCGGCCATGATCCTCAGCGCTTCAAGGACCATCTCATCGGGCGCGATGCTATGCACCTGACGGTTTTGCACGACCTTGAGTTTCAGCAATTGTGCGGCTGTTTTCATAAATGCCTCCGATGCGGATACGCGATGCTGTTGAACAGGCTCAAGCCACCCCGACTTCCACCACGCCGCTGTTCAACCGCACGGGCCAGACACGCAGACGCTGTTGCGGGTACTCCAGGCAGCTGCCGTCCTCAAGACGGAAATGCTGTTTGTAGATCGGCGATGCAACCACCAGATCACCCTTGATGCTGCCCACCAACCCGCGACCGATGACATTCGCCCCGGATTGCGGGTCATGGTTGTCGATGGCATAGAGGGTCCGACCCTCCGCACTCGGCAGGTAGAACAGCGCCACTTGCGCGCCATCGAGCCAGACGACAACGCCTGAGTTGCTGACCAGGTCCTGTTGCTCGCACACCGTTTGCCAGGCCTCGGGGTTTTCCAGGGAATCGATGCGTTGGGTATTGGACTGGCTCATCAGGCAATCTCCTCGGTAACAGGGATAAGGTTGAGTTCGGCGGCCATGATCGGGCGCCGCTGGCCGCGTTCCTGGACAAAGTGGATGTCCGGGTCCGGGCGTTTATCGTTGACGAAGGTACGGAAGCGTTTGAGTTTTTCCGGGTCTTTGAGGGCGTTGGCCCACTCGCATTCATAGCGATTGACCACCAGTTGCATCTGCGACTCGAGCTCTTCACCCAGCCCGAGGCTGTCGTTGATGATCACGTCCTTGAGGTAATCGAGGCCGCCCTCCAGGCTTTCGCGCCACACCGAGGTGCGCTGCAATTTGTCGGCGGTGCGGATGTAGAACATCAGGAAGCGGTCGATGTAGCGGATCAGGGTCGCATCGTCGAGGTCGGTGGCGAACAGCTCAGCGTGACGTGGGCGCATGCCGCCGTTACCGGCGATGTAAAGGTTCCAGCCTTTCTCGGTGGCGATCACGCCAACGTCCTTGCTCTGGGCCTCGGCACACTCACGGGTGCAACCGGACACCGCGAATTTGAGCTTGTGCGGCGAGCGCAGGCCTTTGTAGCGGTCCTCGATGGTCAGGGCCATTTGCACGCTGTCTTGCACGCCGTAACGGCACCAGGTGCTGCCGACGCAAGACTTCACCGTGCGGGTCGATTTGCCATAGGCATGCCCGGTTTCGAAACCGGCTTCGATCAGCTCGGCCCAGATGTCCGGCAGTTCATGCAACTGCGCGCCAAACAGGTCGATACGCTGGCCGCCGGTGATTTTGGTGTAGAGGTCGTATTTCTTCGCCACTACACCAATCGCAATCAGTTTGTCGGCGGTGATCTCACCACCGGGGATGCGTGGTACCACCGAATAGGTGCCGTTTTTCTGCATATTGGCCATGAAGGTGTCGTTGGTGTCCTGCAGCGGCACCAGTGAGGCGTCCATGATCGGCTGGTTCCAGCACGACGCGAGGATCGAGCCCACCGCCGGTTTGCACACGTCGCAACCGGTGTGGCCACGGCCATGCTTGGCCAGCAGTTCTTCGAAAGTGATCACCCCTTCTACCCGCACCAGCGCATACAGCTCTTGGCGGGTATAGGCGAAGTGTTCGCACAGGCTCTTGTCGACGCTGACGCCACGGGCAATCAACTCATGCTCGAAAACCTGCTTGAGCAGCCCGGCACAACCACCGCAACCGGTGCACGCCTTGGTCTGCGACTTGAGCAGGCCGAGGTCGGTGCAGCCACCGTCGATGGCCGAGCAAATGGAACCCTTGGTCACGTTGTGGCACGAGCACACCGTGGCCGCTTCGGGCAACGCGCCCGGGCCCAGCGTCGGCGCGCCTTCGGACGACGGCAGAATCAGACTGGCGGGTTCCGCCGGCAGCGCAATCGCGTTCTGCATGTATTGCAGCAGTGTGTCGTAATAGCTGTTGTCACCGACCAACACCGCACCGATGACGTGCTTGCCCGTGGCATCCACCACCAGGCGACGATAGCTGGCCGTGGTTTCGTCGATGAACTGATAACTGCGCGCGCCCGGCGTGCTGCCGTGGGCGTCGCCGATGGAGCCGACATCGACGCCCAGCAGCTTGAGCTTGGTCGACATGTCCGCGCCCATGAACGGCTCGGCGGTTTCGTTGCACAGCAATGCGGCGACACCGCGTGCCATTTGGTAGCCCGGGGCGACCAGGCCAAAAATGCTGCCGTTCCACGCGGCACACTCGCCGATCGCATAGATGTTCGGATCGCGGCTCTGGCATTGGTCGTCAATCACCACACCGCCGCGCGGGCCGACTTCCAGCGAGCATTGACGGGCCAGTGCGTCTTGCGCACGGATACCGGCGGAAAACACGATCAGGTCGGTTTCAAGGAATTCGTCATTGGCGAAGTTCATCCGGTAGCGGTATTCCTCGCCTGCGCTGATCGATTGCGTACCGCGCGACAGGTGCACACCGACGCCGAGGCGTTCGATCTGCGCCTTGAGCGCCACGCCACCGTATTCGTCCAACTGCACCGGCATCAGGCGCGGGGCGAATTCCACCACATGGGCTTCCAGCCCCAGGGTTTTCAGGGCGTTGGCCGCTTCCAGACCGAGCAAGCCACCGCCGACCACCACACCGCGTCGAGCGTTGCTTGCCGCGGCACGAATGGCGTCGAGGTCTTCAAGGGTGCGATACACCAGGCGCGAATCGCCCTCGGCGCCTTCGATTGGCGGAACAAACGGATAGGACCCGGTGGCCAGCACCAATTTGTCGTAGGAGACACAGCCTTGTGCGGTGATCACCTGGCGGCGTGCGCGGTCGATTTCCAGGACCGGCACCCCCAGATGCAGCGTGACGCCCGGGGTCTGGTACAGCGAGGCTTCACCGAGGGCCAGCGACTCGGCATCACGGCCGGAGAAATACTCGGAAAGGTGCACGCGGTCGTAGGCACGCATCGGCTCCTCGCTGAACACGTGCAGCCGATACTGATCAAGGGCACCGCGTTCGATCAGCTGTTCGACACAATGATGTCCGACCATGCCATTGCCGATCACGATCAGCGTTTGCAGCTTGTTCAAAGTGGCAACATTGGAATTCATAAGAGACACCCGTCGATAGCTGTTCAAAAAGCAAAAAAAAACGCCTGAAACCTTGCGGTTCCAGGCGTCTTTGCCTGTTCGTTTACGGTGCTAAGTCAGGCATCTATGCCGGATCCACCGATGTTGCCCGCGACCTGTTCGGCCAATCGATCGTCGTTGACCGAGGGGGCTGCCCACTCGACTGCATTCACAGTGGGCCTGAACAGTGTCTTGCAGACTTTGTGCCAGTCGGCCATTGGCAGTCCTTGCGCCAGTAAACGTTGACCACGGGTGGCCATGAACGCCCGACATTTGCCTTCGCATAGTGCAGAGGCGTGTTGCACGGCCTTATAAAAGTGCACAAAGACGATCCCGTTCCGGATCAGAATTTGCCACCTAGCGGGTACTCGATGGCCAGGCGGATCTGATTGGCGTCCAGCTCCGCTTGCGCCGCATTCCCGCGATGAACCGCATGGCGCAGGCTGAACGCGAGGTTTTTCGCGACGCCCGACTGCACCACGTATTTGGCCTGCAGATCACGTTCCCAGTGCTTGCCGCCCTGCCCGTAACCCAACCACTTGTAGCCGCCGTTCGGGTCCATGTGCGTACCGTCGATGCCGCTGCCGCGCACGTACAGGGCGCCGAAGGTCAGGCCGGGAATCCCGTAACCGGCCATGTTCAGATCGTAGCGCGCTTGCCAGGAAGCCTCCCGGGGCGCGTTGAAATCGGACAGCGCCACAGCGTTACTCAGGTAGATCGCGCCCCGGGTCACGTAATCGAAGGGCGTGTCGCCATCGACCTTTTGATAACCCAGCCCGAAGCTGTGGGCCCCGAGCTTGTAGGTCGACAGCAAACTCCAGGTGGTGTTGTCGATGCGGCCGGACAAGGCTTTGCCGGTGTCCTGGGTTCGGTACAAATTGAGATCAAAGATCAGGTCTTGGCCTTCCGCCAACGGCTGGGTGTAGAGCGCGCCCAGGTAATGCTGTCGCCAGGTGTCGGCGTAATCCGCGCTGAACAGGCTGGCGTTGAGTCCTTTGACCGCCGTGTTGCGCACCCCCACCAGGTCGAAGCTGTCGCCCTGTTTGCCGTTGGAGTAATTGACCACAAAGCCTTGGTCATGGCTGGTGGCGTTGCGGTCGGTGCTTTCGTTGAAATGTCCGCCATACAAGGTGGTGGCGGGCAATTCGCGACTGGTCAGCAGCCAGCCGGTGGCGGTCTCCGGCAGCAAGCGGCTGTCGGATGAACCGAACACCGGGGTTTTCACCCGCTGCTCGCCGTAACGCAATTCCGTCGAGGAAAACCGCAGCTTGGCCACGGCACCGCCACGGCTGAATTCATCCTTGGGGTGCCCGTCATTGTCCACGCCCAACACCCGCGCCTTGCCGGCCCGCCCGCCGCCGCTGTCCAGTTCCCAGCCGGAATACACATGGGCGTCCAGGCCCAAGCCCACGGTGCCGGCGGTGTAGCCGGAGGTGAAATCGGCCATCAGGCCGTAGGCCCACTCCTCGGCCAGGTCGCTGCGTTCGGCGCGGGGCTTGAAGGCATTGCGCGCGCCATTGCTCAGTGAACCGTGTTCATAGTCGCGACGGTCGTAGAGGCTGCGGTTGAGCAGGCTCCATTGGCTGTCTTCGATAAAGCCTTTTGCGGTGTCTTGCTCTGAAGCCAGGGCGAGCAGAGACTGCCCGCCCAATGCCAATAGCAGGGTGTGTGTCGATAAGGTTTTCACAGTGCAACTCCACAGAGTTCGGGGTCTGCAAGGTGTCCCGCCGAACGGGGGACACCGTAGGTCACCTCAGAGGTATTTGAGGATCGCGATATCGCGGCGGCGCTGTTTGAGGTTGGCGAACCAGCGCGTCGGGAAGAACAGCAACACCCCGAGGATCACACTCCACAGCCACACCGTGGGCAGGTTGTCGAAGCCATAGTAGGCCCCCTGATTGGCGCCCCAGATCGCGACCGCCACCAGGTACATGGCCTTGAGTACGTACAAGTGCAGCAAATAGAAGAACATCGGCGCCCCGCCGTAAATCGCCAGGGTCGCGGTGGACCAGCGATCCTGCAGCTTCTCGAACAGCGCCAGCAAGATCAGCGAAAGGCCAATCGTCGGCATCAGGAACATCAGCGAGGGCGGGTACTTCTTGGCGCTCATGAAACTCATGAAGGTGCGCAACGAATCACCGGTCTGCACCCAGGGTTTCTCGCCATAGACGTTCAGGTAGCGGATGAACACGAACGCCACCAACAGGCCGGCGCCCAGTTTGAGCAGGCGGGAAATCCGCTCGGCCGGGTCCATGTCCTTGCCGAACCACGGCCCGATTCCCCACCCCAGCAGGATCACGCCAATCCAGGGCAATACCGGGTAAGTGGTGCGGGCCCGGGTGAACTCGGTGATGTCGATGAACACCCGCTGATGCAAGATCGACCACGGCACGAAGAACGGCGACTCCGGCCCCACAGTCACGCCATCGAGCAGGTTGTGCCCGGCGACAATGGCCACCCCGAGCACGATCAGCCAACTGCGTTTGAAGTGCAGCAACCCGGCGAGCACGATCATGCAGATGCCGATGCACCAGATCACCTGCAGCCACAGGGTCTTGGGCGGGAATTCGGCGTTCCAGGCAAAGCACACGAAGGTGACTTCGAGAAACACCAGGAACAACCCGCGCTTGAGCAGGAACACCGAGGTTTCTTTCGCTGTGTGTTTCTGGCTGTAGAGCCAGGCCGACAAACCGGTGAGGAAGATGAACGCAGGCGCGCAGATCTCGCTGAGCATGCGGGTGAAATACAGGTCCGGCGTGACGCTCAACGCATCGATCGGGTCGGTGACCTGACGGTGCAGCAGAAAGGTTTCGCGCACATGGTCGATCAGCATCAACAGCATGACGAAGCCGCGCAAGGCGTCGATCGCCAGCATTCGGGTGTTGGCCTTGACGGCACTGGTTGCAAGCGCAGGGGAAGCGGCTGTCGCCTGCCCTGCCAATCCTGAAGATGGGGTCATATCAGTCACTCATGTAGTGGTCGAGGGGTCAGGCCTGTTTCTTCAGCCTGGCGACTTCCGATGCCGGCAGCTGCGACGGCGCGCGCGGCAACGGCGTCTGGCCCTGTGATCGATAGAACGACAGTGTCGAACTGAAGCTCTTTATATCGAACGGTTCGGCTTTGCCTTGAGGACTGATGCGCTCGCCGGGCGTGCGGTCCTTGTATTCCACGGCCACCACGTAGGTGCCCTGCCACGGCAGCTCGAAGCTGACTTTGCCCGCGGCGTCGGTGCGCTGGGTGAACACTTCACCGGAGCCGGTTTCCAGCACCACGTCCTGGTCGGCCAACGGTTTGGACGCATAGAACACCTGGAATTGCGCCTTGCCTGCATCGGCGACGCCGGTGGGCACGATGTCCAGGGTCAGTTCCGGGGTGCGGGCGCGCAAGTCGCCAACCCAACGGGTCGCTGGCGTCCAGTGGGTCTTCAGCGCCTTGTCGGCCTCATGAGTATCGAAGATCGGATAGTGCGGGTCCTGGGCCAGCAGCGAATCATCTGCCCGGGTTTGATGCGCCACCGCAAAGGCCTGGCGCTGCAAGGTCAGTGTTAACGGCTGGGACTTGTTGCTGATCGACCAGCCCTTGAGTTGCTGGAACCGGTCCATCCCGCCCGGCGTGACTTCCAGCATGTTCTTGTCATATTCCCCGTAGTACAACGCCAGGGGTTGCCCGGGTGGTTGTTCATACCAGATCTGATGCGCCTCGCTGCTGCTCGCCAGCAATAAGACGCCGTAACCCAATAGTGCTTTTGCGTTGCTCATTCGCATTTTTTTACGCTCCGATTGGTGTTATTCAGCGGTTTGTTGCAGCCGTCTCATCCTGTGGAATCAGCGACTTCAAAAACCGCTCCCCTCTCTCTGAACGCATTACAGCGCAGAGACTTTTGCGCTTTGCTCTGAAATCAGTGCATAGGGGGCAATCGGCAACTGTTTTTGTGGCTTGAAACAGCCGTTTATGCGGCTTGCGCCAGGATGAAGCGCGTTGAGGGGATCTAACGAACTCATGTCCAAACGCGGTGCAGGTGGCGCTGCAAAACAAATGTGGGAGCGGGCTTGCTCGCGAAAGCGGTTTGTCAGTCGACATTTCTACCGACTGATACGGCCTCTTCGCGAGCAAGCCCGCTCCCACAGGGGATTTGTATTGGGTTTGAGAATGGAGTCTGTCAGTGGCGCAGGAGCTTGCGCAGCGGCACGCCGTCCTTGAGCACTGGAGATTTGATGACGATGTAACTGAAGTACTTGGAAATGCCGATGTTCTTGTCGAGCAGGCTTTCGATCACTTCCTGATAATGCTGGATACTGCGGGTCATGAAGCGCACCAGATAATCGTAGCCACCGCTGATCAAATGGCATTCGAGCACTTCGTCCACCAGACGGATATTGGACTCGAACTTGGCGAAGTCTTCTCGCTTGTGGTCGCTCAAGGTGATTTCGGTAAACACCGTCACCGAATCGGTGATCTTGGCCAGGTTCAGGTGCGCCTTGTAGCTGGAAATATACCCGGCCGACTCAAGCCGTTTGACCCGTTGCAGGCAGGGACTGGCCGACAACCCCACCGCATCGGCCAGGCTGACGTTGGTCATGCGCCCGTCCTTTTGCAGCTCAACCAGGATGCTGATGTCGATTCGGTCCAGTTTGACTAACCCTTCCATTGCGTACCTCTTGACTGCCGTTTGTAAGACAATCTTCTAGCAAAATCAGCGCCGTAAAGACAGCTGATGCTGAGCTACCAGATCCGCCATGCTGTTAATACAGTAATCCGCCGCGCACGGCGTGGGGTGTTTTGACCGGCCGCGACAGATCAGGCACACGTCTTTGGCCGCCTGTCGACCAGCCGAAGGACGGGTCACTTGCAGGATGTTGCCGGGTTCAAGGTCGTTGGTCTTTAACCACTGCGGATCGAGCAAAGGGTCGCTGGCCAGTGAAATGAAATCGTCGGGCATGATCCCCAGTCGTTCACACAGCAACCCTCGATCCTCGGCATCCCGGTCGCCGTGCACCAGCAAGCGGTAGAACTTGCGCAGGTACAACATTGCCCCAGGCGCGTCCTCGAACAGCGACCAACCGGCCACCGAACGGGCAAAGCTCATGCCCTCCTCCCAGCTGGCTTTCAGGCCCCAGCGCTCGGCCAGTTGGCGATGGGCGAAACACAGCACGCCACTAAAGCCCAGCTCAGCGAAACGCGGATACAGCGCTTGCACCACCTCGCTGTATTCGGCCAGCACCTGTTCCTTGTCCGGATGACCGCCTCGGCTGTCCAGCAGCGGTTGCAGTGCCGTCCAGACACCCGAGTCCCGATCGACCAGGACCTCATCGCAATCGATGAGCAGTGCTCGATAATCAGTCAGCCCCATGGTGTGCAAAGCCTCCGATGATGCATTCCATCAATCCATGCTCCATAAACGCTCACGGACGATGCCTTGTGGCACCGCCCCGAGCGGCCATGAGCTCAGTTCAAGACGCGTGCCAATGCCGCTTCAAGAATCTGCAGCGCTTCATCGACCTGTGCTTCGGTGGCCACCAGCGGTGCGAGGAAGCGCAGCACGTTGCGGTACACACCGCATTTGATCACCAGCAAACCGCCGGCCCGGGCTTCATCGATCAGTCGCTGATTGAGGTCAGCGTCCGGCGTGCGGGCCGCGTCATCCTTGATCAGTTCGATCGCCAGCATGAACCCGGTGCCGCGCACGTCGCCGATTTGCCCGTGACGGGCCTGCAAACGCAGCAGCCCCTGACGCAAACGCTCGCCCAATGCTTCGCCGCGGGCCAGCAATTGTTCCTGCTCGAAGGCCTCGATCACCGCCAGCGCGGCGGCGCAGGACAAGGCGTTGCCACCGTAGGTGCCGCCCAGGCCACCGGGCAGCGGCGCGTCCATGATCTCGGCTTTGCCGACCACCCCGGACAACGGCAAGCCACCGGCCAGGCTCTTGGCGACGGTCACCAGGTCCGGCTGAATGCCGGCGTGCTGGAAACCGAACCACTTGCCGGTACGGCCGAAACCGGTCTGGATTTCATCGAGAATCAGCACGATGCCGTGCTTTTCCGTCAGCGCGCGCAGGGCCTGGAGAAACTCCGCCGGCGCTGACAGGAAACCGCCGTCGCCCTGCACCGGTTCAATGATGATCGCGGCGACACGCTCAGGGGCAACCTGGGTGGCCAACAACTCGTCGAGGGCCTTGAGCGCCATCTCGCTGGTGACGCCGCGATAGGCATTCGGATACGGAGTGTGGAAGACCTCCGGCGCGAACGGCCCGAAGTTCTGCTTGTACGGCTGGCTCATGCCGGTCAGCGTGGTGCCGAGCAAGGTACGACCGTGGAAGCCACCGCGAAAGGCGATCACCGCCGAGCGATTGGTGTGGGCGCGGGCGATCTTCACCGCGTTTTCCACCGCCTCGGCACCGGAGGTAAAGAACGCCGCTTTATAGGCTTCTTGGCCACCGATCATTTCGCACAGGCGCTGGGCCAAATCGAGATATGGCTTATAGGCCACCACCTGGAAACAGGCGTGAGAGACCTTTTGCAATTGCGCCTGCACCGCAGCGACCACCTTCGGGTGGTTGTGACCGATGTTCAGCACACCGATGCCGCCGACAAAATCCAGGTAGCGCTTGCCGTCCACGTCCCACAACTCGGCACCTTGGGCGCGATCGATCACCAACGGGTGAGCGGTAACCAGGCCACGTGGCACGAATTGATCGCGCTGACGGAGCAAATGAGGGGTTTCGTCGACTTTGCTATTCATGGCATATCCCATCGTGAGTCCGGCAACCGGGAGGTGGTTGCGATGGTGTTCAGGTTAAGCCTTGCGCGAAACGATCTACGCCGAACTTGGCCCCTGAGAAATTCGGATCGACTGTTTTCACCCTGCCAAACGGCAGATTCCTTTCACCCGCCGAATCTGCCGGGCCGTCGCCGATCGAACATCGCGAAACCCGTTTAACCCGGCCCTTTCGACAGATCCTGCGCTGACGTTGCGCGATGATGGGCAGCACCTTCATCCATCAGGACATGCCCATGGCCCTGCTTTATAAAGCTGACCCTGTGCGCGGCGAACAGTGGAAAGCGCTGTTTGCCGAACACGCCCCGGATATCGAATGGCGCGCCTGGCCGGACATCGGTGATCCCGCGGACATCGAGTACCTCGCCGCCTGGCAGGCACCCGACGATCTAGAGGTTTTGCTGCCGAATCTGAACGTGTTGTTCGCGTTGTCCGCCGGGGTCGATCAACTGGACCTCAGTCGCTTGCCCGCAAGCTTGCCGGTGGTGCGTCTGCTGGACCCCGGCATCACCCGCGGCATGTGCGAGTACGCCAGTTTTGCGGTGCTGAGCCTGCACCGGGACATGCTGCGTTATCGCCAGCAGCAAATGGCCCGGTGCTGGCAGGCGCACTTGCTGCAACCGGCGGCCACGCGGCGGATCGGGGTCATGGGCCTTGGCACCCAGGCTCAGCAGATTCTGGCGACGTTGCAGCCGATGGGCTTTGCCTTGTCGGGTTGGGCGCGCAGTGCGCATCAGGTCGCTGGCGTGGAGTGCTATGCCGGGCGCGAGCAACTGCCGGCGTTCCTCAGCCAGTGCGACATTCTGCTGTGCGTGCTGCCGCTGACTGAGCAGACTCAGGGCATTCTTGATCGTGAGTTGTTCCGGCAACTGCCCCATGGCGCGGCATTGATCAACATGGGCCGTGGCGGACATCTGGTGGAAAGTGATCTGCTTGAGGCGCTGGACAGCGGACAGCTCAGTGGTGCGGTGCTGGATGTGCTACAGGAAGAACCGGCGCCGGCGGATCATCCGTTTTGGGATCACCCGCAGATTCTGCTGACACCGCATATTGCCGCGATGACGCAGCCGGAGAGTGCGTTTGGGGTGTTGTTGGAGAATATTCGGCGGTTTGAACAGGGTAAGCCAATGGTGGGCCAAATCGACCGCACCCAAGGTTACTGAACTCAACACATAACAAATGTGGGAGCGAGCTTGCTCGCGATGGCGGAGTTTCAGTCAACATCCATGTTGAATGTTAGTCCCTCATCGCGAGCAAGCTCGCTCCCACATTGGTTGGGCGGTGGCTTAGAGAATGTCGGCGATGGCTTTGCCAACCTCTTGAGTCGACCCCTTCCCCCCCAAATCCGGTGTAATCGGCCCCTCCGCAATCACCCGCTCGATCGCCTGCAAGATCCCGTCATGCGCCGCACGATAGCGCTCGTCTCCATTCCCCAGAAAGTCCAGCATCAACGCCCCGGACCAGATCATCGCAATCGGGTTGGCGATGTTCTGCCCATAAATGTCCGGCGCCGAGCCATGCACCGGCTCGAACAGCGACGGAAACCGCCGTTCAGGATCAAGGTTGGCCGACGGCGCAATACCAATGGTCCCTGCACACGCCGGTCCCAGGTCGGACAGAATATCGCCGAACAGGTTCGACGCCACCACCACATCAAACCGGTCCGGTTGCAGCACGAAACGCGCGCACAGAATGTCGATGTGCTGCTTGTCCCAGGTGATGTCCGGGTACTGCGCCGCCATCAATGCGGTGCGTTCGTCCCAGTACGGCATGCTGATGGAAATCCCGTTGGACTTGGTCGCCGCCGTCAGGCGCTTGCGCGGTCGGGTCTGGGCCAGCTCGAAGGCGAACTTGAGAATCCGGTCCACGCCGCGCCGGCTAAACACCGACTCTTGCAGCACGAACTCATGCTCGGTGCCTTCGAACATCTTGCCGCCCACCGAGGAATATTCGCCCTCGGTGTTCTCGCGGATCACCACGAAATCGATGTCCCCCGGTTTGCGTCCGGCCAAGGGGCACGGCACGCCGGGGAACAGCCGCACCGGGCGAATGTTCACGTACTGGTCAAAGTCCCGACGGAACTTGAGCAGCGAGCCCCACAAGGAAATGTGGTCTGGCACCTTGTCCGGCCAACCCACGGCACCGAAGTAAATCGCGTCGAAGCCCTTGAGCTGTTGGAACCAATCGTCGGGCATCATCTGCCCGTGTTCCAGGTAGTAATCGCAATGCGCCCAGTCGAGCACTTCGATGCTCAGATCCAGCTGCCATTTCTTCGCGGCTTGCTCCAGTACTCGCAGGCCTTCCGGCAGGACTTCCTTGCCGATGCCATCGCCGGCAATCGCGGCGATTTTGAATGTCTTGCTCATCAATCTGCCTCCCCGTGTCTGTGAATTACAGCCCGCCGATGTGGAAGGCTTTGACTTCAAGGTATTCATCCAGACCGTACTTGCTGCCTTCGCGGCCCAGGCCTGATTGTTTGATGCCGCCGAACGGCGCGACTTCCATGGAAATGATCCCGGTGTTGAGGCCGACCATGCCGAATTCCAGCGCCTCGCCGAAACGCCATGAACGACGCAAGTCTTGAGTGAAATAGTAGGCACCCAGACCGTAAGGCGTGGCATTGGCCAGCGCAAGGGCTTCGGCTTCGTCGGTGAAACGCATCAGCGGCGCCACCGGGCCGAAGGTTTCTTCGTTGGCCAGCAGCATGCCCGCGTGGGCCTCGCCGATTACCGTGGGCTGGACAAACTGGCTGTCGCCCTCGGGAATGCCGCCGCAGAGCAAACGTGCGCCCTGGCTCAGGGCATCGTCGATGTGCCGGGCGACTTTGCTCACCGCCGCCGGATTGATCAGCGGACCGATGGTGACGTCGGCGTCCAGGCCGTTACCGACCTTGAGCTTGCCCACCTCCTCCACCAGACGCTGGGCGAAACGTTCGTAGATGCCGTCCTGCACCAAAATACGATTGGCACAGACGCAGGTTTGCCCGGCGTTGCGAAACTTGCTGAGCATGATGCCGGCGACGGCCTGCTCAAGGTCAGCGTCGTCGAACACAATGAACGGCGCGTTGCCGCCCAGTTCCAGGCTCAAGCGCTTGATGTGTTCGGCGCTCTGGCGCATCAGCAAGCGGCCGACGGCGGTCGAGCCGGTGAAGGAAATCTTGCGCACGCTTGGGTTGCCGGTCAGTTCTTCGCCGATCCCGGCAGGCATGCCGGTCAACACGTTGAACACCCCGGCCGGGATGCCCACGCGTTCGGCCAACACCGCCAGGGCCAGGGCCGACAATGGCGTCAGGTCCGAGGGCTTGACGATGATCGGGCACCCGGCCGCCAGGGCCGGCGCGCATTTGCGGGTGATCATCGCATTGGGGAAATTCCACGGGGTGATCGCGGCGCACACACCCACTGGTTGCTTGAGCGTCAGCAGTCGGCGGTCACCGCTGGGGGCCGGCATGGTTTCGCCGTAGACCCGTCGGGCCTCCTCGGCGAACCATTTGACGAAACCGGCGCCGTAGCGAATTTCGCCTTTGGCTTCGTTCAACGGTTTGCCCTGTTCGCAGGTCATGATCAGCGCCAGGTCGTCGAGGTTGTCGATCATGGCCTGATACCAGCGCTCGAGCAGCGCCGCACGTTCCGCTGCCGGGCGTGCGCGCCAGGCCGGCCAGGCTTTTTCGGCGGCTTCGATGGCGCGACGGGTTTCCGCGCCCTGCATCGCTGGTACGCGGGCAAGCAACTGGCCGTTGGCCGGGTCGATGACGTCCAGAGTCGCGGCGTTGTCGGCGCCGATCCACTGCCCGTCGACATAGGCGAGTTCTACCAAAAGGCTGGGGTCTTTCAAACGATTCTTGAGCATGGTCGAGTCCTGATCCGAGACACGCTCCAGTCTAGGGAGGTGTTGCGGATGAGGATGCTGAAAGTGCGGTTTGCGCGGTGTTGGATGCTGAAATTCGGGGTGGGACGGCAGGCTCTACCGAGAGTCTTATGGTCCTTCAGACAAACACAAAACCCTGTGGGAGCGAGCTTGCTCGCGATGAGGGACTGACATTCAACATTGATGTTGGCTGACACTCCGCTATCGCGAGCAAGCTCGCTCCCACATTTGATCGGTGCTTGCCATGGAACCTGATTACAACTTCAGGGAACCGAGCAGGCCATCAAGAAACCGCTCCGCGGCCTCCATCTGGCTGATCTCGATGAACTCGTCCGGTTTGTGCGCCTGTTCGATCGAACCCGGTCCGCAGACCACCACCGGAACATCCAGACGCTGCTTGAACAGTCCGCCTTCAGTGCCGAAAGAGACTTTGGCGGTGCCGGTATCCGGCGCGGCGAAGTTCTTCAGGAAGCGCACCGCTTCGACGCTCGGGTGCGTATCGAGACCGGGATAGACGTTGACGGTTTCAATCTCAATGGCCGCAACACTGGACAGCTTTTTGGCCTCACGCACGATGACTTCGGCCCGTTCGCGCATCTGTTCCAGGAACTGATCCAGATCGTCCGCCGGCAAGTTGCGCACTTCGAAGTCCAGGGTGCACAGGTTCGGCACGATGTTCAGCGCCTTGCCGCCAACAATCTGCCCGACATGCACGGTGCTGTAGGGCACGTCGTAGTCAGCATCCTGGGCGCCCTGCTCTTGCAATTGCCGCTGGCTTTGACGCAGCGCGGCGATGAAATCGCAGGCCACGTGAATCGCATTGACCGAGCGCGGTGCCAGTGAGGAATGCGCTTCCAGGCCACGACAATACGTGCGGTAGGAGCCCTTGCCCTTGTGCCCCAACACAAACTGCATGTTGGTCGGCTCACCGATCAGGCACAAAAACGGTCGCACCGGCGCCAGGTGCAACACGTCCAGCAAACGTCGCACGCCGACGCAACCGGTCTCTTCGTCATGGGACAGCGCCAGTTGCAGCGGTCGGCTCAAGGGGCTGTCCGCCGCGTCGAGCATGGCGTCGATGGCCAATGCGATGAAGCCCTTCATGTCGCAACTGCCACGGCCGTAAATCCGCCCGTCCTGCACCGTCACCTGAAATGCCGGGAAGGTCCAGGCCTGCCCCGCCGCCGGCACCACGTCGGTATGCCCGGACAACAGAATCCCCGGCAACTCGCGTGGGCCGGTGCTGGCGAACAGGTTGGCCTTTTTGCCGGTTTCATCCTTGACGATCAGCGACTCGATGCCCTTGGTCAGCAGTAGCTCGCGCACGTAGTCGATGAGGGCCATGTTCGACTCCGAAGACACGGTGTCGAAGGCCATCAGGCGTTTGAGAATATCCAGTACACGGGGTTTCATGAGGCCTTGCTCCGTTGCTCGGCTGAGAGGGCGAACCGGTTGATGGAGAACGGCTCAATCGACGTGCTGGTGCTGCCGGTGCTGATCAGTTCGGCCATCACATCGCCGACGCCAGGGCCGAGCTGGAAGCCGTGGCCGCAGAAGCCGAACGCATAGAACAAGCCATCGACAGTGCCGCTGGGGCCCATCACCGGCAGGGAGTCAGGCAGATAGCCTTCGATGCCGCTCCAGACCCGAATGATGTTGAGGTTGCCGACACCCGGCAGCAGGCGGCGCATCTGTTCCATCTGATTGAGGATGCTGCGTGGCTCGACATAGGCCCGGCGATTGAGCATGTCCGGTTTGCTGCGGTAACCGCCGCCGATGACGATGTTGCCGCGCGGGATCTGGCGGAAATAGATCACTTCCTCGGGAATTTTGGTGTACACCCCAATCACCGTCGGCAAGGCGTAAGGCACCGGTTCGGTCACCGCCATTTGCGGGCCATGGGTGTCCAGCGGCACTGGCTCGCCGAACTGCGCCGACAGTTTCTGGCCCCAGGCGCCGGCGGTGATCAACAGCTGGGCGGCGCTGAATTGCCGGCCATCGGTGGTGGTAATGCTGAACTCGCCAGCGACCTTCTGCACTTCGGCGACTTCGGTCTGTTCTTCGATCCGCGCGCCAAGGCGTCGTGCGGCGCGGGCAAACGCCGGGGCGGCCAAACGCGGATTGGCGTGGCCGTCGTGGGGCGCGTAGGAGCCGCCCTTCACGTCTGGCCCGAGAAACGGGAAGCGCTCGTGCAACTCGGCGCCGCGAAAGATTTTCAGGTCCAGTTGCGCCGCTTCGGGTGCTGCCGCGTAGGCTTCCAGCTCAGGGGTTTCGTCTTCGCGGTAACACACACGCATGTGCCCGCTGGCGATGAATTCGAGATCGTCGTCGATCAACTCCGGCAAGCGCTTCCACAGGGCCCACGAACGGTTGGCCAACGCCAGTTGCCCAAGGAATCGGCCCTGACGGCGTACGTTGCCGAAGTTCACGCCGCTGGCGTACTGACCAATCTGGTCGCGCTCCAGCAGGATCACCGACTGACCGCGCTGACGCAGAAAAAACGCCGCCGCCGAACCCATCAGGCCGCCACCGACAATCACGACATCGGCTTTGTGAACCGTCATGGCGACACCTCCTCGGTGAGCATCGAAAGGGGTTTGACCGGCGCCTGACCGCGCTGCCGGCCGACCAGCTGCACGCTGACACCCGCAGCGGCAGCAATCACCTCGGCCCCGGCCTGGGAGCAATAACGGCCCTGGCAACGGCCCATGCCGACCCGGCTGAACGCCTTGGCCCGATTGACTTCGCAAGCACCCTTTTCGCTGACGGTGCGGCGCAACTCGCCGGCGCTGATCATCTCGCAGCGACAGACGATGGCGGCATCCGGCAAAGCTTTGGCTTGCGCCGACGGCCAGGGAAACGCCTGGGCCAGCCCCAAACGAAACTGATCCATCACCGCCAGCGCGTGGCGTTGTTCGTCGCGCAAACCAGCATTTAAAGGTTGGTGCAGGTCCTCCAACAGCGCCATGGCGACCAGCCTTCCGGCGTGTTCAGCCGCATCCGCGCCGCGAATCTTCGAGCCGTCCCCGGCCGCGTACACGCCACTGACCGAGGTCCGGCCATCCTCATCTACCGCCAGCAACCATTGGCTGGACGCCTCATCGAACCGCAGGCGACAACCGGCCAGGTCGGCCAATTGCGTTTCCGGGCGCAAGTGATAACCCAGGGCCACGGCATCGCAATTGACCGTCAGGGTTTCCCCGCGCGCCGTGCTGACCCGCACGCCACTGACGCCGCTCGCGGCGTCGCCCAGCACTTGCAGGGGTTTGATCCCCAGGTGCACCGGGATCTTCGCCTGATACAGCTGCGCCAAGAGTTTCATCCCGGTGAACAGCAATCCGGGACGCGCCAGCAGTTTGGGCAACGCGCCGATCCGTTTGCTCAGCGGCGAGGTATCGAGTACTGCCACCACGTTGGCGCCGGCTTTGACGTATTGGCTGGCGACCAGATACAGCAACGGCCCACTGCCCATGAACACCACGCTGTGGCCGATGGAAACCGCCTGGGACTTGAGCGCGATCTGCGCCCCGCCGAGGCTGTAGGTGCCCGCCAGTTGCCAGCCTTCGATCGGCATCAAGCGATCGGTGGCGCCGGTGCAGAGGATCAACGCGTCGTAATCCACCGTCGAGTGCTTGCCCTGACTGACGCAGCACAATTGCCCCGGCGTGAGGTTCCACACCAGCGTGTCCGGGCGGTAGTCGATCGACCCACGCAAGCGATCGAAGCTTTGGTGCAGGTCCCGGGCCTTGGCGGCTTCGGTGCCGTACAGCGTGGCGTAATCGCGGGTAAAGCCTTCTGGCTGGCGACGGTAGATCTGCCCGCCATCCCGGCGATTTTCATCGATCAGGATCGGCTTTACACCAGCGGCCAGCAGGGTTTCGGCACAGCGAATCCCGGCCGGCCCGGCGCCAACGATAACGACTTTATTAGAGCTCAGCCGTGCAGTGGCCATGTCGCCTCCGGTTGTGTGGTGACGATGTCCAGCCCTTCACGGACTTCGTTGGAACAGGCACGCAGGCGTTCGCCGCTGCGGGTCCAGACCCAGCAATCCTGGCAGGCCCCCATCAAACAAAAACCGGCGCGGCGGCCCGAATCGAATTCCGACTGGCGCAACGCCGAGCCCTGGGTCAGCAACGCGACCATCAGGGTATCGCCCTGCAACGCCTCGATGGGTGCGCCGTCCACCTTCAGATTGACGGTCGGTCGGCCCTGCTCGGCCAGCCTTACAAAACGCCCCTTCATGCATAGGCTCCCTGGCTCATGATGTTCAAATCCTGCTGGGTTTTCAGCAGCTCGGCCGTGTCGTGGTGGCAAAGGATTTCACTGCCGCCGGCGATGACTCGGCGGTTCGGCGCGGTGCGATTGCACAGGCCGTCGACCCGCACCGGGCACCGATTGAGGAAAGTGCACAGCTCCGACACGTTGGCCCTGGCGCCGATTGGCGGCAGTTCGCCGCAAGTGGTGCCGCAGTTCTCCAGCCAGCCCTGACGCAGTTCCGGCACCGAATGGATCAACAGGTCGGTGTAAGGATGGAACGGTGCCTGGGCGAACGCTTGCCGAGTGCCGGCCTGAACTTTGTGGCCGCTGTACATCACCACAATGTCATCGCACAGCGCGCGCACGGTGGAGATGTCGTGACTGATGAACAGGTACGAAACCCCCAGTTCCTGACGCAGGTCGCGCAGCAGTTCGAGAATCGCCGCGCCGACCACGGTATCGAGCGCCGAGGTCACCTCATCGCACAGAATCAGGTCCGGTTTGGCCGCCAGCGCCCGGGCCAGGTTGACCCGCTGCTTTTGCCCGCCGGACAGTTCATTCGGGCGCCGTTCGGCCATGGTTCGCGGCAAACGAACGAGATCCAGCAACTCGCCGATGCGCTCGCGCAATGCGGCCCCTTTGAGACCGAAATACATCTTAAGCGGCCGGCTCAGAATGGTGCTGACGCTGTGCATTGGGTTGAGCGCGGTGTCGGCATTCTGGAAGACCATTTGAATGCGGCGGAACTGTTCGGCGGTGCGCTCGGACAGGCTGCCACCCAGTGGCTGACCATCGAATGTCAGCCCGCCCAGCGCCGGGGTCAGCAACCCCGCCACCACCCGCGCCAGGGTCGATTTGCCCGAGCCCGACTCACCGATCACGCCGATGGCCTGGCCCCGGCGCACGGTCAGGTCGATGTCTTCCAGCACCCGAATCGACGGCATGCCGTGCATGTTCTTGTTGCCGTAACCGGCGGTCAGGCCCTGGATGGTCAGCAAGGGCGTGTCTTGCGCCACATCGCAGGGCGGACGAATCGTCGTGTCCGGCCGCGCCGCCGCCAGCAGGCTGCGGGTGTATTCGTGGGTCGGGCCTTTGAGTAAGGGCGCAGTGGCGCTTTGTTCGAAAATCTCGCCGCCGTTGAGCACCACAATCTGATCGGCCATCTGCGCGACCACGGCGAGGTCGTGGGACACGTAAACCGCCGTCGCCCCCCGTTCGCGCACCACCCGTTTGAAGGCGCGCAGCACGTCGATCTGGGTCGTCACGTCGAGGGCCGTCGTCGGTTCGTCGAGCACCACCAGCAGCGGATCGCTGATCAGCGCCATGGCCGCCATGACCCGCTGCAGTTGCCCGCCGGAGACCTGATGAGGGTAGCGCTGGCCAATGCGATCGGGGTCCGGCAGCGCCAGGTCGCGGAACAATTCGATGGCCTTGGCTTCGAGCACGGCGCGGCTGCCCAGGCCATGAATCAATGCGCCCTCCACCACTTGATCGATGAGTTTTTTCGCCGGGTTGAACGCCGCAGCAGCGCTTTGGGCGATGTACGAAACCCGGTTGCCACGCAGGCCTTGCAGCTCGCTTTCGCTCAACGCCAGCATGTCGTGCTCGCCGATCTGCACCACGCCGGACGCCAGGCGACAACCGCGCCGGGCGTAACCGAGCAGCGCCAGAGCGATGGTGGTCTTGCCGGAACCGGACTCGCCGATCAACGCCAGCACTTCACCTTTTTCCAGGGAGAAACTCACGCCCTTGACGATTTCCACTTCGCCACGCTCGCCACAGGCGACCACGCGCAGGTTTTCGACTCGAATCAATTCACTCATTTCAATGGCCTCCCGAACGTCGACTACGTCGCGAAGACAGGCGGTCGATAAACAGATTCACACCGATGGTCAGTGTGCCGATGGCCAGGGCCGGAATCACGATGGCCGGTGCGCCCTGGTTGAGGCCGCCGATGTTTTCGCGCACCAGTGAGCCAAGGTCGGCATCCGGCGGTTGCACGCCCAGGCCGAGGAAGCTCATGCCGCTGAGCAGCAGCACGATGAAACCAAAACGCAGCCCCAGGTCCGTCAGTACCGGGTTGAGCATGTTCGGCAGGATCTCCACGCACGCGATGTACAGCCGACGCTCGCCGCGAGTGCGGGCCACCTGCACGTATTCCAGGGCTTCGATGTTCACCGCCATACTGCGGGCGATGCGGAACGCGCCCGGCGTGAAACTCAGCACCGCCGTGCAGATCAGCAAGGTCACCGACGAGCCGAAGGCCGAGACCATGATCAGCGCCAGCATCTTGCTCGGGATCGAGATAAAGGCGTCCATCAAGCGACTGATCACCTCATCCAGCCATTTCGGCGACACCACCGACAGCAGCGCGCAACTGGTGCCCAGACCGCTGGCCAACACCGCCGCCACCAACGCCAGGCCGACGGTGAAGCGTGCGCCGACGAGGATTCGGCTAAGCATGTCGCGGCCCAGGTAATCGGTACCGAACGGGTAAACGGCGCTGATGCTGTCAAAGACATTGTCAGAGACCACTTCGCCCACCGGGTGCGGCGCCAGCCACGGGCCGAAAATCGCCACCAGCAACCAGATAACGCACATCGCAGCCCCGATCAGACCCAGCCAGGCCGGGCCATGAGACACCTTGCCAACCGACAGGTCGGGGGTCGCAGGCGTCGATTTCACAATGAGATTGTTCATTGGTTTCTCAGCCTCGGATTGGACAGAATCGCGCACAGGTCGGCCAGCAGCACCAACCCCAGGTACGCCGTGCAAAACAGCATGGTGCAGGCCTGGACCAGCGCCATGTCACGGTTGGTCACCGCATCGACCATCAAGCTGGCGATGCCGGGGTAGTTGAAGATCGTCTCGACAATGACCACCCCACCCAACAGGTAGGACAGACTCAGGGCGATGGCATTGGCGATCGGCCCGATGGCATTGGGCAAGGCATGGCGCAAGACGATGCGCATCGGGCTCACGCCTTTGAGCCGGGCCATTTCCACGTAGGGACTGTCCAGTTGATCAATCACCGCCGCCCGGGTCATGCGGGCCATTTGCGCGACGATCACGCAGCACAGCGTCAGCACCGGCAAGGCGTAAGTGCGCATGAATTGCCAAGGTGAGGTGATGTCACTGGCGTACGACAGCGCCGACAACCAGCCCAGGTTCACCGCAAAAATCAGCACCGCCAGGGTCGCCACCAGAAACTCCGGCACCGCGACCATGGCCAGGGTGAAAAAGCTCAGGAAGCTGTCGATGCGCCCACCGCGGCCCATCGCCGAGCCGATGCCCAGAATCAACGCCACCGGCACTGACACCAGCGCCGTGGCGGCCGCCAGCATCAAGGTGTTGGGCACCCGCCCGGCCATCAACTCGCTGACCGGCATGGCGTTGGAGACCGACTGGCCCATGTCGCCGCTCAGCAGGTTCATCAACCAGTGCAGGTAACGCAACACACCGGGCTGATCCAGCCCCAGTTTCAGGCGCAACGCCGCCACTTGTTCCGGCGTGGCGAACTGCCCGAGCGATTGTTGCGCCGCGTCCCCCGGCAGTACCGCCGTGATCGCAAACACGACCATGGACACGATCAACAAAGTCACGATCGCGGCGCCCAGGCGCCGGCCGATCAACCACAGTGTGTTGCTATTCATCGCCCTACCCTCATGCAATGTCCCCGTCGCTTCAACCACCGCACATCAAGCGTCCAGCCAGACCTGCTCGGCGAACATGTAGCCCATGAAACCGCCCAACGGGTTGCTGCCGTAGCCTTTGATGCGCTGGTCGACACCGTCGATGTTGCTGATGAACACCGGCACGCCGATACCGCTGTGGTCATGCACCAGGGTCTGCATGTCGGCGTACATCTTGCTGCGCTTGGCGTCGTCGGTTTCACCCCGGGCGAGCATCAGCAACTGATCGAACTGATCGTTCTGCCAGCCCGATTCGTTCCACGGTGCTTTCGACTGGAAGAACTGCGAGAACATCACGTCGGCGTTCGGCCGCGGGTTGATGTTGCCGAAGCTCAGCGGGTGCTTCATCCAGTGATTGGACCAGTAGCCATCGCTCGGCAGGCGGTTGACGTCGAGCTTGAGCCCGGCCTGTTTCGCCGACTGTTGCAACAGCACCGCGATGTCCACCGAACCGGTGGCGGCTGGCGATGCGACCAGCGGCATGGTGATGCTTTCCATGCCGGCCTTCTTGAGCAGAAACTTGGCTTTTTCCGGGTCGTAGACCCTTTGCGGCAGATCGGCGTTGTAGTAGCGCGAACCCGGGGAAATCGGATGGTCGTTACCGACTACGGCAAAGCCGCGGAACACTGCGGATTTGACCTGTTCACGGTCCAGCAGGTACTTCATGGCCTGGGTGAATTCAGCGCTTTTGCCCGGCATCTGATCCTGGCGGATGATCAAGTCAGTGTAGTTGCCCGAGGGTGCATCGACGACACGGTGCTTGGGGCTGGCCTTGATGCGCGTGGTTGAGCGCGGGTTGACCTCGTTGATCAGGTGCACGTCACCCGACAGCAACGCGTTGATCCGCGACGGCTCATCGGCAATGGCGATGAACTCGATCTCGTCCAGGTACGGCAGCCCCGGTTTCCAGTAGCCGGTATTGCGCGCGGCAATCGAGCGCACGCCCGGTTTGAACTCCTTGACCTTGAACGGCCCGGTGCCAATGCCCTGGTTGAAGTCGGTGGTGCCTTCCGGAACGATCAGCAGGTGCGACACGGCGAGGATCGACGGCAGCTCGGCGTTCGGCGCGCTCAGGCGGATTTGAACTTCGTTGGGGCCGGTGGCTTTGATTTCTTCGAACTGCGCCATCAGCGGCATGACCTTGGAACCGGTCAGTGGATCCTTGTGGCGCGACAGCGAGTACACCACATCGGCGGCGCTCAGGGTCTTGCCGTTGTGGAAGGTCACATCCTTGCGCAGGGTGATGGTCCACAGCGTGGCATCGGTGTTGTCGATGCGCTCGGCCAGTTCCAGTTGCGGCACCAGATGGCTGTCGAAACGGGTCAGGCCGTTGTAGAACATGAAGTGGCGCACGTAGTCGGTCGACAATGCGCCTTTGGCCGGGTCCAGCGTATCGGCGGTGGAACTGGACATGCCGGCGACACGAATCCGCCCGCCCGGTTTGCCTTTGCCAGGGGTGGCAGCTTCTTCGGCGAACAGTTTGCCGGCGGCGCCGAACAGGCTGCCGGCGCCCGCCGCAGCCACACCGGCCACGCCGAGCATTTGCAAGGCGTTACGGCGCGACATGCCGCGATTGAGGCCTTCGAATACCCGCAGGCTTTCCTGGCCGGAGATCAGTTGGGAGTCGATCTTGTTGTCAGTCATATCAGTTGTACCTGTCGAAAATGAGAAGGCTCGAGTGCTCCTGGTTATCCGGAGCGTCTGGAAACGCAAACGACGGTGACGCCACAACATCAACTCAATGTAAATAATCCTGGAAGCGGTAATAGGCGCCCACAAACGGCAGGAACCACGGTTTGCCGAAATGCCCGGGAATCGCCGGCCATTCGAGTTCGCGCCAAGGGTTGGCTTCGACGTTGCCGGCCATGACATCGGCCATGACCTGGCCCATGTGCACCGACATCTGCACGCCATGGCCGCTGTAGCCCATGGAGTGATAAATCCCGCCGTGTTGACCGGCCCGGGGTAGCCGATCGGACGTCATGTCCACCAGCCCGCCCCAGCAGTAGTCGATCTTCACGTTGGCCAACTGCGGGAACATCTGCACCATCGCCGCTTGCAGCACTTTGCCGCTTTTGGCGTCGTTGACGCTGTCCGACATGGCGAACCGCGCACGGCCGCCGAACAGCAGGCGGTTATCCGGGGTGAGGCGAAAGTAGTTACCGATCATGCGGCTGGTGACATAGGCGCGGCGGCCCGGCAACAATTGCTCGATCAGCGACGGTGGAAGGACTTCGGTGGCAATCACGAAACTGCCCACCGGCACGATCCGCCGCCGGTACCAGCCCAAACCGCCGTGCTGACAGGCGCCCGTGGCCAACAGCACCTGGCCGGCGTGCAGCGATCCCTTGCTGGTGTTGACCTGATAACCGCCGGCCTGGGCTTTCCAGTCCGTCACCGAGGTGCCTTGATGGATCAACGCTCCATGGCGAGCGGCGGCCTCGGCCAACCCGACACCGAAGCGCCCGACATGCATTTGCACACCGTTGCGCTGCAGCAAGCCACCGTGGAACTGCGCTGAATTGACTTCCGCGCGGGTCTGCTCGGCAGTCAGCAATTCGACGTCGGCATCGACTTCCTTGCGAATCAGTTCGCAGGTCCGTGCCAGGCCCTCGTAGTGCATGGGCTTGGCCGCCAGTTTGAGCTTGCCATTGCGGATCAGGTCGCAGGCGATCTGCTCCTGGTCCACTAATGAAACGACACTCTGCACCGCGCTTTCGTAAGCCTGGTAATAAGCCCGAGCCTTGTCGGCACCGAGGCTGGCGCTGAGCCCGGCGTAATCCTGGGCAACGCCGGTGTTGCACTGGCCGCCATTGCGTCCCGACGCTTCACCGATGACCCTTCCGGCCTCGAGCACCACCACACTGGCGCCCTTCAAGGCCAACGCCCGGGCCGCCGCCAGGCCGGTGAAACCACCACCGACGATGGCCACGTCGACCTGCCCGGGCAATGCGCCGAGCTGTGCACCGCTGAACGCCGGTGCGGTGTCGAGCCAGTAGGATTCACTGCCCATGTCTAACCCGCCTATGCCAAAAAAAGAATGCGCTGAAGAGTGCCGTTACCGTTCGACTCAGAGCCCGACCAGCGCGGCCAGCCCGCCAATATCGGTGATCTGCTGGTAGCCGTAGAAGGCATTGCCCGGGACTTCATGACCACGGGCGACGAAGGCCTTGTTCTTGATCTTCATGTCGTGGGCCGGCATCAGGTCATAACGGAAGCTGGAGGACACATGCAAGATGTCTTCCGGTCCGCAGTTGAGGTTGTCGAGCATGTACTCGAACGCGGCCAGACGCGGCTTGTAGGCCTGGGCCTGTTCGGCGGTAAAAACCTTGTGGAACGGCGCGCCGAGCTTGTCGACGTTGGACATGATCTGGCTGTCGCTGGCGTTGGAGAAAATCACCAGCGGGATCTTGTCGGCGATTTTCGACAGGCCGGCCGGCACATCGGCGTGCGGGCCCCAGGTCGGCACGGCGTCGTAATACAGCTGACCTTCGTCACGGTACTCGATGCCCCAGCGCTTGCAGGTCCGCGCCAGTGCGGTCTTGAGGATTTCGTCATACGGCATCCAGTCACCCATGACCTGGTCCAGGCGGTAGGCCGAGAAGTCCTTGACGAACTGATCCATCTGCTCGGGCTTCACGCGATCGGCGAATAGTTCGCGAGTCATCGTGCCCATGTGGAAATTGGTCAGCGTACCGTAGCAGTCGAACGTAATGAATTTGGGGCGAAGAAAGCTCATTGAGTGCGGTCCTGAAGTTCGTTGAGGTCATGGCGTGACAAGCATTTGCTCCGTTACCGAAGCTGTGATGCAACGCTGCAGCACACCGTCATTACAACACTGTGAAATCAGCAGATGGCGTTAAAAGCGACCTTCGCTTGATACAAACCACCGTTTTAACACCCGCCCTCAGCAGACTTTGCGGCGCGCACAAGCCTTGGGCAAACCCCGTATTTGTGCGCTCTTATGGCCCTTTATAGCCCTGCAAGGGCCGATCACGCACCGATCTACCGCAGAACCTGCGCCGGGCTGAACGAAAACGGGCGCTTCCTTGCGGAAGCGCCCGTTTGGGTGCTGATTTAATCGTGGCGAATATCTGGAGGTTGCTGAGAACCTGTGGGAGCGGGCTTGCTCGCGAAGAGGGAGTGTCAGTCGACATCAATGCTGCCTGACACACCGCCTTCGCGAGCAAGCCCGCTCCCACAGGGGGATTTGTATTACTGGACGATATCGATCAGCACACTCTTGAAGCGTAAATTGGCTTCGAACGCTTCGCGCCCCAGGTCCTTGCCGATGCCGGAGCGTTTGTAGCCGCCAGTCGGCAGGATGTAATCGTTACTGCGCCCGTAACGGTTAACCCAAACGGTCCCCGCCTCCAGCCGCCGAACCAGACGCAGGGCGCGATTGATATCGGCGGTGTGTACGCCCGCCGCCAAGCCGTAGGTGGCATGCGCGGCCAGGCTCAGCGCCTGCTCTTCATCATCGAATGCCTGCACCGTCAGCACCGGGCCGAAGATTTCTTCGCAGACGGCCGGGTTGTCATTGTCCAGCCCCGTCAGCAAGGTCGGTTGGTAATAAGCGCCGCCCAGACCTTCAAACACTCCGCCGCCGGTCAGCACTTCAGCACCGGCCTGACGCGAGCGCTGGACGATGCCGTCGATGCGGCTGGCTTGCAGTCGGGAAATGATCGGCGACAACGTGCTCTCGGCTGACCAGGTCGGCCCCGGGCGCAGCTCCTCGAAATACGCCTGCAAATGCGCGATAAACGGTTCCATGATCGAGCGCTGGATAAACAACCGCGAACCGGACACGCACACCTGCCCGGCGTTGCCGGTGATGGCCAGCGCCACAGTGCGCGCGGTTTTGGCGATGTCCGGCACGTCGGCGAATACCAGTTGCGGGCTCTTGCCGCCGAGTTCCAGCGTCACCGGTTTCGGCCCCACTAACGCGCAAGTCGACATGATGCTCGACCCTGTCGCCGTGGACCCGGTGAACGTCACCTTGGCCACTCGAGGATGGCGGCACAAAGCATCGCCGGTGATGTGGCCATCGCCCTGGATGACGTTGAAAATCCCCGCCGGAATGCCCGCCTGCAGCGCCAGTTCGGCAAAGCGCAGGCTGGAGAACGGTGTCAGCTCCGAAGGTTTGAGCACCACGGCATTACCGGCGGCCAACGCCGGGGCCACTTTCCAGGAGGCCATGCTCAAGGGAAAATTCCACGGTGCGATGGCGGCAATGACGCCGTAGGGTTCGGCGATCTGCATGCCCAGTCGATCGGTCTGGGTCGCCGCCACGTGACCGCCATGTTTGTCCGCCAGCTCGGCGAAAAAGCGAATGCCTTCGGCGACATAAGGAATGTCCCAGGCGATCACATCTTTATGAGGACGCGTCGAGCCCACGGCTTCCAGCGGTGCCAGAATGGCAGCGTCCGCCTCGATCAGATCGGCCCAGCGGCGCATCACCCGCGCCCGCTCCCGGGGTGGACGGCTGGCCCAATCGCTGCGGTTGAACGCCTGCCAGGCATCAGTGACCGCTTCATCCACCAGGTCGGCATCGGCGATTGGCAACTGCGCATAGACCTGGCCGTCAGAGGGTCGCACCACTTCAAGCCCGGGTTGCGCATCGCGGTATTTACCCGCAATGAAGTGAGCGCTGCGCACAGCGATAAGGCGGGGATCGAAGCTATCCATGGAGCACTCCAAACAAGGGACGAGGCGTCGTGAACTCAGGTCTCCATCGTAGAAAAAAAGCCCTGGCATTTGCTGCCGACCTTGCGGTGCATTTAAGTAGTAAGTGTGGTCTGCCGGCCTCGGGCTTGCGGAATCTGCCGAATGCTCCAGCCCCCCTTGTCAGGCCTTCACACAGATGGGATACAGGCACCATCGCGCTGGAAAACCGGCCGCTCGCGCACACTGTCCAACGGAGACTCGCCATGTCCGCCTTGCAACAACCTGCTTATGTCTATCGGCCAATGACGGCCGCCGACCTGCCCTCGGCCCATGCCTTGTCCGTGCAGTTGAAGTGGCCCCATCGCCTGGACGACTGGGCGATGCTGCAACGGGTCAGTGACGGTTTTGTGGTGCTCGATGGCGATCGTCTGATCGGCACGGCATTCGCCTGCCCCCAAGGCGGCTTCACCACCATTGGCCTGGTAATCGTCAGTGATGACTATCAAGGCAAGGGCATCGGTCGCAAGCTCATGGAACAGGCACTGGATGCCTGCCAGTCACGCACCCCGATGCTCAACGCCACACTGGCCGGGGCACCGCTTTACGCCAGTCAGGGCTTTGTCGAATTCGGCCGGATTCAGCAGCATCAGGGCAACGCCAATGAACCTGCGCCCGCAGCACTGGCCGACGGCGAACACTGCCGCGCACTGAACGCGGCGGATCAGGCCCGCGTGCTGGCGTTGGCCAACGCCGGCAGCGGCCTGGATCGCAAAGCGGTGCTGACCGATCTGTTTGAGGTGGTCGAGCATTCCGTGGGGATCGAACGCGACGGCCAGTTACGCGCCTTCGCCCTGCTGCGCCCCTTCGGCCGTGGTCGTTGCATCGGCCCGGTCGTCGCCGAAAACCTCGAACAGGCCAAACACCTGATTGAGGTGTTGCTGGCGCACGTACCTGACGCCTTCGTGCGCATCGACATTCCGGCAGACAGCGGTCTGGCCGAATGGCTGGAGTCGGCAGGTTTGAAGCAGGTCGATACCGTGGCGCAAATGGCCAAGGGCACGCCGCCACAAACAGCCAATGGCGTCCAACAGTTCGCACTGGTGACTCAAGCCATTGGCTGATCGCTGTCCCCACAGTCCTTTTTTATGGAGCGTCACCCGTATGTCTGAACCTACCGTTCTGCTGTTGGCTCGCGCCGACGGCAGCCGCGTTACCACGTCTTTTACAGCAGCGTCTTTGGGTACTTTCGATCCGTTCAAGGACGGTCGTCAGGTGGCCTACAACGGGCCGGATGGCGTGTCAGCGGGCATCGTGCACATCAGCGGAACGCTCGATAGCGATGACTTTCCGCACACCGAAGTGATCGTGGTCCACGCCGGCCACGTCGTGCTGCAATCCGAAACGCAGACGCTGAAACTGGGCGTCGGCGCCAGCGCCGTGATCGGTCGCGGTACAGCGCTGCGACTCCAGGCTCAAGCTGATACGTGCTGGGCCTTTTGTGCCGTCACCAGCCCTACCGCTAGCCCAACACCCGGCCTGACCGCGCTCGACCCGCTGGACATGCTCTCGCCTTCGGCCGCACCGGAACCGCAGATTTTGATCGGGCCGACGCCGCAGTGCCGCTCACACAATGCCTTTGAAGAAGACGCCACTCACCTGCGCGTCGGCGTTTGGGATTCGACACCGTATGAGCGTCACGGCCGCCCGCACAAACTCCATGAGCTGATGAACCTGATCGAAGGCAGTGTCACCCTGCTGGCGCCTGACGGAACGAGCGTGGAGGTCAATACCGGCGACAGCGTGTTTGTGCCGCTAGGGGCACGGTGCGCGTGGAAAAGTACGCGGTATGTGCGCAAGTTCTATGCGGTGAAGTAGTGGCGTAGCGTCTTCCTGAGTGCGCGGCAGTTTGGGTAGGTACGCTCCAATGCTGCCGCGATGAACGCGCGCCCCTTTTTTCTATCCTTTTACGCACACCACCTGACGCAAGGTGTGCAGCACTTCCACCAAATCGCGCTGGGCGTGCATGACGTGGTCGATGTCCTTGTAGGCCATCGGAATTTCATCGATGACGGCAGCATCCTTGCGGCACTCCACGTGGGCGGTGGCACGGATCTGGTCTTCGACGGTAAACAGGCTTTTCGCTTTGGTACGACTCATGGTGCGGCCGGCGCCGTGGCTGCAGGAGCAGAATGAATCCTCGTTACCCAGCCCACGGACAATGAAGCTTTTGGCGCCCATCGATCCCGGAATAATCCCCAGCTCGCCCTTCCTGGCCGATACCGCGCCTTTGCGGGTGACCAGAATTTCCTCACCAAAATGCCGCTCTTTCTGCACGTAGTTGTGGTGGCAGTTCACCGCTTCCAGCGCCACCTCGAAGGGCTTGCTGATCACTTTTCGGGTCGCCTGAATCACCGCTTGCATCATCAATGCACGGTTCTGCCTGGCGAAGTCCTGGGCCCAGCCGACCGCTTCGACGTAGTCAGCGAAGTGCCGGCTGCCCTCTTTAAAGTAAGCCAGGTCACGGTCCGGCAGATTGGCGAGGTGCTGACGCATGTCCGCCTGAGCCATCTGAATGAACAGGTTGCCGATAGCGTTGCCGACGCCACGGGAGCCGCTGTGCAGCATGAACCAGACCCGGTTGGTTTCATCCAGGCACACCTCGATGAAGTGGTTCCCGCTGCCCAGCGTGCCCAAGTGCCCACGGTTGTTGGTGTTGGAGATTTTCGGGTACTTGCCGGTGATCGCCTTGAACCGCGAGTCCAGTGCCGCCCAGGCCCGGTCCGCCTGACGCGGAACGCTGTCCCAGGCGCCCTTGTCCCGACCGCCGCGCCCCCCGGTGCGGCCATGGGGCACCGCTTTCTCGATCGCGCAACGCAAGCCATGCAGGTTGTCCGGTAAATCGCTGGCGGTCAGCGACGTGCACGCGGCGATCATCCCGCAACCGATATCCACCCCAACAGCGGCCGGAATGATTGCGCCCACCGTGGGAATCACACTGCCGATGGTCGAACCCTTGCCCAAGTGTACGTCGGGCATCACGGCCAGATGCTTGAAGATGAACGGCATCTTGGCGGTGTTCATCAATTGCTGTCTGGCTTCGTTTTCTACCGGCACGCCTTCGGTCCAGAGCTTGATCGGTTTACCGTTGGCGACTTCCAGCAGTTGGTAAGTATGTGCTTGCATGATTTTGATTCTTTTCTATTGGCCAACTGTTCGGCGTTGTTCTGGCGCCTGAGGTGAAAAAGGTATTAGCAGCCGACGCGCCAGCTTTGATTCTCCTACTTCGCGGAAAAAAGGGGACAAATTTATTTACTGGGAATCGCCCGGTACGCAAGCTTCGATGAGCAGACAAGGATTCCCCGAGTAGCGCTCGGTACACCGTAGAAAACAGCCGCCGACCTGTCTTTTGTTTTTTGTGTACATATCCGATTCTGCGGTAACGGCCGCTGGCGGTTTCGCTTTTACAGCGAGTCACTTGGAAGAGCCCCAAGTAACCAAGGGCTCTTGCCCCTTTCGTTCGGTGCCTCGCCTAGGCTCGGCATGCCCTCGCTCCGGTCCTGCTCCGTGGGCCCGCCGCCATCGGCCATCCATGGCCGGGGGCGGCTAACCCGGCATCCATGCCGGGTTGCCCACTGCGCAGAACCTCCACTCGGCCTCTCGATGGGGCGGTGCATCAAGATCAAAAGCTGCAGGCGAGCTAACGCTCGGCCTGTTGAGTTGTGATGAGCGTGCGTACACCCTTCCCTTCTGTAGGAGCTGTCGAGTGAAACGAGGCTGCGATCTTTAGATCTTGCTGTGGCTCTGGCTCTGGCTCTGGCGTTTGATTTTGATCTACTGCCCCTTTCCCAGAGGCCGAACGCAGGCGTTGCGCAGGGGGGCACCGCGGCAAGGATGCCGCGGTAGCCGCCCCCGGCCATGGATGGCCGATGGCGGCGGGCCCCCGGAGCAATGCCGGAGTAAGGGCATGCCGAGCCTAAGCGAGGCACCGAATGGAGGGGCAAAGCGTTTTGCTTCCTTTTGGGCGTCTGCAAAAGGGAGTCGCTGTAAAAGCGAAACCGCCAGCCGCCGTGACCGAAGAAACGGATATGTACCCCCCTAAGTGAACAGCATCACCCTCACTGAGCGGCGTTTTTTGTGGGTTCTGCTGGAGTAATGAATACGCACCCTTTCAGCTGTTGGCGGTGAAACCTAGTTATCCATTGCCGCAAACCCGCGCTGCAGGTCTTCAATCAACGCCTCGACATCCTCAATCCCGATATGCAACCGCAGCACCGGATTCAATGAACGATCCGCAACACTGTTGCGATCCGTGGTATCGGCGACGGTAACCAGGCTTTCATAACCGCCCCAAGAAGCGCCGAGCCCAAACAACTGCAGCGAATCAATAAAACGTTCAACGTAGGTCGGGTCCGCATCACGCAATTCGAAGGACAGCAAACCATTGCTGCCATTGAAGTCGCGCTGCCACAAGGCGTGACCGGGATGCTCGGGCAACGCTGGATGGAACACCCGTTTCACCTGCGGTTGCGCTTGCAGCCAATGAGCGATTTCAAGCGCCTGGCGTTCGTGCACTTCCAGTCGCGGTGCCAGGGTTCGCGCGCCGCGCAGCACCAGATAGGCATCGTCGGGGCTGACCGTGGCGCCAAAGGTGTCGCCCATGGACGCCAGTGGCTGCCAGACTTCTTCGCGGGTGCAGACGCTGCCCATGACCACGTCGCTGTGGCCGCACAGGTACTTGGTCAACGCCATGATCGAGATGTCCGCGCCCAGCGTCAGCGGTCGGTACAGGTAACCCGAGCCCCAGGTGTTGTCGACAGCCAGGAGAATGCCTCGCGGTTTGCACAGGGCGGCGATGGCCGGCAAGTCGCAGAGTTCATACAGCAAGGAGCCCGGCACTTCGGTGTAGACCACTTTGGTGTTGGCTTGCAGTTGCGCTTGCAGACCGCTGCCATCCGGCGCGAAGTAGCTGACCTGAATACCGAACGGCTCGAGAAACTCACGGGCCAGCCGTCTCACGGGCGCGTAGACCGCGTCGCTGATCAGTACGTGATCGCCGGGCCGCAGGTAGGCCAGGAAGGTCTGCGCGATCGCTGCCAGCCCGGTGCCGAACAAGCGAGTGCGGTACCCGCCCTCCAGTTCCGTCACCAGATCTTCCAGGGCGAAGGCCGTCGGATTGCCTCGGGCGCCATAGCTCAAGACCCGCTCGCTATCACGGCGAGCACGGGCGTCGCGCATTTGCGCCAGGTTATCGAACAGCACCGTGCTCAACCGCGTGACCGGCACGTTGACTGCCCGCCCGCCACTGCCCTGTTCGGTACGCGCCGAATGGACCAGACGCGTACGCACCCGGGCATCGCGGGGCACTGTGACGCGCAGCGGCTTGAGACTGCCGATCTCGTCGTCGTTCATCTGCGCCAGCAAACCGATTTCCCAGGCCAGGTACTGACGCGCTGCGTCCTTGTTGCCGGCGTGACGGTCGTGGGTGAAGAACAGAAAATCGATGCACTGCTGATCGGAAGGCGTGGTCGGATTTTCCTGCACCGCGAACCCTTCTGCGCGCCAGGCATCGATCCCGCCGTCCAGCAGCCGGACTTGAAGGCGCTGATTTTCCGGCAGCTCCTGCGCCGCGAAAGCAGCCAGCCGCGGATCATCCGCGACCAACACCAGTGGCCGTTGCTCACCGGCCACTTCAGACGCCAGCAACGAGCGAATCGACCAGCGCGACCCGGCGATATTCCCCTTGCGGAAGGTCATGCTCGGTCGCAGGTCAATCAGTGCGACCGCGTCATCCTTCAGCGCATCGGCCAAGGCCCGCGCCGTGATCGATGGCAACGCCTCGTGATCTATCACCTCAAGCGCAGGCAACACCAGATCACTGCTCACCCCACCTGCCAGCACATACGCCGCATACCCCAATTGTCGAAGCCAACTGGCAACAATCGGTGCGCGCACGCCATCACTGTCGAGCAGCACCAACCGCGCCTGACGCACGCCGATATACAGATCGGTGGATTGAATCAACTGCCCGCCCGGTGTGTGTTGTGCACCCGGCAGACTGCCCGCAGCAAACTCCTCGGCGGTGCGCACATCGCATAAAAACAGGCTGCGACCGGCCTCCCTGGCCCATTGCTCAACCTGCGCCGCCTCAACGGTCTTCACACCGGCCCGCTCCGCCAGTTGCGCAGCAGCGAGTCGCTGTCTCGGCAACGGACCAGACGACACCGCCTCGGCATAACGTCGGGTGCTGCCATGCTCCAGCTGAAAATCTTCCAGATACCAACCCTGGGTGCCGTTCTCCAACGCGTAGACCGGATTCTTCAGCCCCAGATTGATCAACGTCTGGGCGCCGATAATGCTGCGGGTCCGACCGGCACAATTGACCACGATCGGGGTGCTTTCGTCCGGCACCAGATCGTGGACGCGATAACCCAGCTCGCCATTCGGGCAGCACACCGAACCAGGAATGGTCATCTTGCGGTACTCATCGAACGGCCGACCGTCGAGCACCACCAGCGGCTCACCCCGCTCTTGCCATTCGGCCAGTTGTTTCGCGGTGACATGCGGCGTATGGCTGGCCTCTTCGACCAATTCACCGAAGGCCTTTGAGGGCACATGCACCCCGGCAAACAGCTGGAACCCGGCAGCCTGCCAACCATCGGCACCGCCATCGAGCACATGCACCTGGCCATATCCGAGCGCCCGCAGACGCTGAGCAGAACGCGCCGCGACATCCCCGCCGTCCTGGTCGTAGATCACCAGCCGAACCTGGGGATTCGGCGCCAGACGCCGGACCTCCAGCTCCAGACGGCTGTAGGGCAAATTCACCCCGAAAAACAGGTGAGCTTCGCCATATTGGCCGTGCTCGCGCACGTCAAACAGGGCAATTTCCTGCCCGTCGAACAGCCACTGCTGCAGTTGCCCTGGAGTTACGGTCTGGCTCATGGGAGTCCCGTTTGAAAAAAGAGTTATTGAAGCGCCAGAGAGCGCTCATTGGCCGCGACTTCCCGGCCCTTCGCGTACGCACGCTGAATCGCCGGTCGCGCCTTGAGGCGTTCGCGCCAGGCATGGACGTGCGGGTAGTCCGCCAGGTCCTGGCCCTGTCGCAACGGTTGAATCCACGGAAAAATAGCCATGTCAGCGATCGAGTAGTCGCCCGCCACAAACGGCACGTCAGACAGGCGCGTTTCCAGTACTTGATACAGCCGCGTTGCCTCGGCGTTGAACAGGTCGAGGGCGAACGGAATCTGCTCCGGAGCCTTCTCCTTGAACAGCTGCAACTGACTCAGGTACGGGGTGATATGCCCCACCTGCCAGAACAGCCATTCTTGAACGTTCTGCCGCTCGGCACTGCCGGCCGCCGGCAGGAAACGCCCGGCTTTGTCGGCCAGGTAATTGAGGATGGCGCCGGACTCGAACAGGTTCAGCGGCTCGCTTAAGCCCTGCGGCGCATGGTCGACAATTGCCGGAATCCGCCCATTGGCACTGATGCGCTGGAACGCTGCCTGCTTCTGCTCGCCTTCACGGATATTGACCGGCAGCACGCGGTACTCAAGCTCCAGCTCTTCAAGCAGGATGCCGATCTTCAAGCCGTTGCCAGTCGGCCAGTAATACAGATCGATCATGCGTAGGCCTTGATCGACGGTGCCATTTGCGAGGCGTTGTAATTGAGGATGCGCCCGTCGGCTTCCACGCCGTAGCGGCCGTTGAGGGACTCCAGCGGCAAACCGTACAGGTGGAAATGCAGGGTCGCCTGCTCGCCTTCGACACGAATGCCATGCAGGTCTTCGCCGAGAAACGAGATGGAGGTGCCGGGTTGCACGATCACTTGTTTTTCCAGGTGCAAGGTGGTGAAACCGGGCTCGCGGCCTTCGTCGTCTCGACGGTAGACGTAGTTGATTTCCTGGCCTTCGACCGCGCTGATGATCGCCCAGGTTTCATGGTTATGCGGGATCGTACTTTTGCCCGGCAACAGCGAGTTCAGGTACAGCGTCGGCGTGTCGCCGTCGTCATTGAGACGGTAGCGAAATGCAGTGCTGCCCTGCCCCGGCACCGGCGCGGGGAACTCGTCGAAATTGAACAGATCGCGGCGCTCGGCTAAGTCTTCAAGCAAGGAAACGATTTCCACCAGCGCGGCGCGGTCGACGCCCCGTTGATGGATGACGCGGATTTTCTTCAGGAAATCCTCGATGACGGCGGCACGGTTAACGGTACTCATGAACAGGCTCCTCGGTATTAGACGGACAGGCTGTAACGACCCAGGTTGGTCAACAGATACGGATCATTGGCGATGGGCGGCCGGCGCCCCGGATCACCCAGGGCGTGACGCAAAAACTCCTGGGTGCGCTCACTGGTGGGGTGCTGAAAGATTTGCGCGGCGCTGCCGTGCTCGACGATCACGCCGTTCTCGGTGAAGTAAACGATGTCGCTGATCTCTTCGGCGAAACGCATTTCGTGGGTGACCAGCACGCAGGTCATGCCCTCTTCGGTCAGCTCGCGAATCACCGTCAGCACTTCGCCGACGGTTTCCGGATCGAGGGCCGAGGTCACCTCATCAAACAGAATCAGTTCCGGACGCATCGCCAGGGCGCGGGCAATCGCCACCCGTTGTTGCTGACCGCCCGAGAGCTGGCCCGGATAGGCATCGGCCTTGTGTTCCATCCGCACCTTGGCCAACAAGGCGCGGGCGTCTTTCTCGGCGTCGACCCGGTTGCGCCCCAGCACCTTGCGCGGGGCAATCACCAGGTTCTCCAGCACCGACAAATGCGGGAACAGGTTGTATTGCTGGAACACAAACCCGACGCGCTTGCGCAATTCGATGCGCTGGGCTTCCTGGGCCAGGGTGTGAACCTCGGTCGTACCGACGCGGATGCTGCCGCGCTGGGGCTGCAACAGGCCGGTAATGCAGCGCAGGATGGTCGATTTGCCAGAGCCGGACGGGCCGATGATCGACACGGCCTGGCCGCGATGCACGTCGAGGTCGATGCCTTTGAGCACCGGATTATTGCCAAATGACAGGTGCAAGTCGCGCAGGCTGACCAAGGGCTCGGCGACGGTTTCAGTAGAAGGCATAACGTCGCTCCAGGCGTTGGGTGAGTCGGGAAATCGGGTAGCAATAGGCAAAGAACAGCACCAACAGGCTCAGGTAAATCACCACGGTGAAGCCGGTCATGTTCACGGTGTTGCTGGCGATTTGCGCGGTGTCGATCACGTCATGCACGCCCACCAGGGACGCCAGCGCGGTGCCCATGGTGATCACCGCATACAGGTTCATCCACGGCGGCAACATGCGTTTGAAGCACTGCGGCAGGATGATCGAACGGAAAATCTGCCCTCGAGTGAACGCCAGGGAACGTGCGGCCTCCCATTGGGTGCTGGGGATCGAGGCAATGGCGCCACGGAAGATTTCCGCGACGTTGGCACTCGCCGGCAAGGCCAGGCCGAGGGTGACCTTGACCCAGTCCGGGAACGAGACATAGGCACTTCCGATGTGGATCTCGAACGGAAACACATAGGTGGTGAAATAGATCAGCACCAGCCAGGGCGCATTGCGAAATATCTGCACCCAGATCCGTGCCGGCAAGCGCAGCAGTCGAAGTGGGGACAGCGCCAACGCTCCGACCAACAGCCCCAGCAACGACCCCAGGCCGATGGCGACGAGGCTGATCAGAATGTTCTGGCCAAAACCCACGGCCAGCGCCGGCGACCATTGCAACAAGGCCTTGAACACCGGGCTTTGCGGGGCGAAATACACCAGCCACAGTACGACGCAAACCAACAACAGCAGCTTGCCAACATGCCGCCGAGGCCAGGCCACCGGTGCGCTGACGGACGATTCAATGGCCATAGCCGGGCATCCTCAGGCGCGCTTCAAGGTAGCGCCCCACGCAATTGACGATAAAACTCAGCAGGCCGAAAAAGCTCAGGATCAGAATCATCAGCTCCAGCACGTTGTCGCTTTGGGTCCAGATCATGATCGCCGCGTAGGTGATGTCCCCCACGGCAATGGCCGAGGCCACAGCCGTCATTTTCACCAGATCGATCAAGTTGTTGATCAGCGACGGCAAGGCAAAACGCAGGGCCAATGGCAGTTGCACATTCCACAGCAACTGACGGCTGCTGAACGCCAGCGAACTGGCGGCTTCCAGCGTCACGGTCGGCACCGCCTCGATGCCGGCGCGCAAGGCTTCGGCATGGAACGCGCCCTTGTGCAACGAGATCACGATCACCACCCAGGCGAACGGCGTCAGCGGGTTGGCCGCACCGACGGCTTGAGTCAGCAGCATGTTCAGCACCAGGAAGGCGCAATACAGCTGCACCAGCGTCGGTGTGTTGCGGGTGACCTCAACAAATATGCGTGCCGGTTTCGCCAGCCAGGGTTTTCCAGAGGTCAGCATCGCCGCCAATCCGACACCGGCCAGCAGGCTGCCGACAATGGTGAACAGGCAAAGCAGCACCGTGGTCAGCGCACCCTGCTCCAGGGTTCCCCGCTGGTAGGCGTCCAGCAGAAAACCGTAGTTCAGGCCCAACCCGGCGGTCCAGTGGACAAAAAGCTCCAGCCAATGACTCATGGTTCGCCCCGCAATTGCCCGCAGGCGTGAGCGATGCGACGCCCGGCTTCGGTAACGCTGTCGGTCGCCGTGGCGATGGACAGGCGAAACCACGGTGAAAGACCGTAAGCGCTGCCCGCCACACCGGCCACGCCCGCCTCCAGCAGATACGCCACGACATCAGCGTCGCTGTGAAGGCATACGCCGTCCGGACGATAACGCCCCAGCAACCCGGCGCAGCGAACAAACACGAAGAAACCACCTTGGGGTTCTAGCACTTCAAGACCGTCCACATCGCGTAAGGCGCTCACCAGTAAATCCCGGCGTTGCTGATAGGCCGCCACCTGCTCCGGCAGAAAATCCAGGCCACCCTCGAAGGCCGCCAACGCAGCTGCTTGTCCCACCGAAGAGGCCCCCGACGTGGATTGCGATTGCACGACCGCCATGGCGTTGGTCAGCACTTGCGGCCCGGCACCAAAACCGATGCGCCAGCCGGTCATGGCGTATGTCTTCGACACACCGCCCACCAGCAGGCAGCGCGGTTGCAAGTCCGGCGCGACATTGAGCAGGCTCTGCGCGGGCTGACCGTCAAAGCGGATATGTTCGTAGAGTTCATCCAGCAGGATCAGCACCTGCGGATGGCGACGCAGCACCTCGGCCAAGGCTTGCAATTCAGCCGCGCTGTACACCGCGCCGCTGGGGTTGCCGGGACCGTTGAGGATCAGCCAGCGAGTCCGCTCGCCAATGTGCTGGTTCAGCTGTTCTGCGGTGAGCTTGCAGCCCTGCGCCAGCGCGCACTCGATAAACACCGGCTCGCCGCCATTGAAGCGCACGCTGTCCGGGAAGGACGGCCAGTACGGCGTCGGCACCAGCACTTCATCGCCGTCGTCGAGGGTCGCGGCGAAGGCATTGAAGATGATCTGCTTCGCCCCGTTGGCAATCACAATCGATTCCAGCGGATAGTCGAGATGGTTTTCCTGCTGGAGTTTGCGTTGCACGGCAACACGCAAGGCTTTTACGCCCGGCGTCGGGGTGTACTTGGTGGCACCGGCGGCGATGGCGGCATAAGCAGCCTGTTTGATGTGTTCGGGGGTGTCGAAATCCGGCTCGCCGGTGGTCAGGTCGAGAATGTCGCGACCGGCATCACGCAGTGCGGTGGCCTGGGATTTGGCGGCGGCATTGGCCGACAGCGAGACGCGCTGCACGCGCTTGGACAGACGAAGCGTCATGACGGCACCACCTCCAATACCTTGCCCGGATTGAGCAGGTTTTTCGGGTCCAGCGCCTGCTTGATCCGGCGCATCAGGTCGAGTTCCACCGGACTTTTGTAGCGCTCCAGCATGTCCCGTTTGCGCTGGCCGATGCCGTGTTCGGCGCTGATCGAACCGCCGTGGGCATGGGCGCTGTCATGAACCAGCAAGCTGAGCGCCGCGTAGCTAGCCATATGCGCCTCGACCGTTGAATCAAGTGGATGAGCAACGTTGTAGTGCAGATTGCCGTCGCCCAAATGGCCGAAGGTGAAGTGGCGGACACCGGGAAAATTTGCCTGCAACAACGCATCGGTGTGGGCGACAAACGCCACGACCTGGGAAATCGGTACTGAAATGTCGTGCTTCATGTTGCGACCGGCACGCTTCTGCGCCTCGCTCATGTTCTCCCGCAACAGCCACAAGGCTTCGCTCTGAGCCAGGCTTTCGGCGATCAACGCATCGGCCAGCAACTCGCGTTCGAAGGCGTCCCCCAGCACTTCTTCAAAGGCTTGGCGGGCATGGGCTTCGCTGTGGTTGTCGGACAGTTCCAACAGTGCAAACCAAGGCTGCCTGGCGCCGAGAAAAGGTTGCGGACCTTGCGGAAATTGCTCGCGCAGCAGCGCGAGGCAGTCAGCACTGAGCAGTTCGAACGCGGTGAGGCTGGCACCGAAACCGGCGCGGGCATGGGACAGCAATTGCACCGCCTGGGCCAGGGTGTCGAAAGCCAAGAGTGCCGTCGCCTGCGCCTTGGGCAGCGGGAAGAGTTTCAGGGTCGCGGCGGTGATGATGCCGAGGGTGCCTTCGCTGCCGATATACAGGTCGCGTAGGTCATAACCGGTGTTGTCCTTGCGCAAGCCGCGCAAGCCGTTCCAGATTTCGCCCTCGGCGGTGACCACTTCCAGGCCCAGGGTCAGCTCGCGGGTATTGCCATAACGCAGCACCGCGGTGCCGCCGGCATTGGTGCCCAGATTGCCGCCGATGGTGCAACTGCCTTCGGCGCCCAGACTCAGGGGAAACAACCGGTCGGCGTCACGAGCAACCTCCTGGACGGTTTGCAGAATGCAGCCCGCCTCGACGGTCAGGGTGTCGTTGTCGGTGTCCACCGTCCGCACACGATTCAGACGATCAAGCAACAGCAACACCGCTCGGCCGCTGGCATCCGGGGTCGCGCCGCCCATCAGCCCGGTGTTGCCGCCCTGCACCACCACCGGCGTATCACTGGCCACACAGGCACGGACCACGGCCGCGACTTCTTCGGTGTTCGCCGGATGCACCGCCGCGATGACCTGCCCGACGTAACGGCCCTGTTTGTCGGTCAGGTAAGGCGCGGCCTCTTCGCTGCTCTGCACATGGCTGGGGCCGAGCAGTTGCTGCAAGGCCACAAACAATTGCCGACTCATGGTTGCGACGCCAGCGGAGTCGAGTTGCGGTACTGCTCATGTAGATCACGCAACGCCTGGGACGGCGTCATACCGGTGCGCTCGCCCAATTCGATCAGCCAGCCGCTGCGGTGCCAGTCGCGCACGATGGCGTCCAGTTTTGCCTGAGTATCGTGCTCGCCTTTGCGCAGCCAGATCACCGAGTTCGACGGGATCAAATCACCCGGCAGCGGGATTTCATACTCAGCCCACTCGGCATCGCTCAGCAGCGCATGCATGGTCGGACTGACATGCACCGCCGCCACGCAACCATTGCCGCGCAGCGACAACAACGATTCGGATTGGCTGCGGAACGCCTTGATCTCTGCGCCGTAGGTTTCCTGCAAGGGCTTGATGAAGTTGCTGCCTTGGGACACGCACACCGGCTTGCCCTTGAGATCAGCCCATTGAGTCACGCCAGCGCCTTTGCGAATCAACGCCGCGCCGCCAACCTCTTCATAAGGTGTGGGCACGTAATCGAGAATCTCGCCGCGCTCTTCGGTGAACTGCATATTGGCGATCAGGATGTCGACCTTGCCCTGCTGCAGGAACTGCACGCGGTTGGGCGCCAGTACCGAAACGGTCTTCGTTTCGACGCCCAACGCCTTGGCGATGCCCTTGGCCAGTTCGACGTTGTAGCCCAGGTGTTCACCGGTCCTCGGGTCGATGGTGCCGAATGGCGGGCCACTGAGAATCACCCCGACGCTGATGGCGGGGCGTTGCTCGATCTTGTCCAGCGTGGCATCGGCCTGGGCAAGGCTGGCGCCTAACGCGGCGGACCAGGCGAGGCAAAGCGTGGCCAGGCTTCTGGCGGAAAAATATCGGTTCATGCACGACTACCTTGAACGACCGCCCGGTAAAAGAGACGGTCTGTTGAAAACGATGAGGTGGAGAACCGGGGGTCAGGCGCCGTTGGCCTGGAACTGTTTCTGCAGCTCCACCAGAGCGGGCGACGCGGGGGTGATGTGGTTGCGGGTCTGGGCCTCAATCAACCAGCCGCTGCGGTGCAGTTCCTTGATGATCGAATCGAGCTTGGCCTGGGTATCGCTTTCTCCAAGGCGGGTCCAGATCACCGACGGCGCGGGATTGAGTTCCGGCGTAAGCGCGCGATAGCCCTGCCATTCGGCGGTGCCGGCGAGCAGCGGATTGATCAGCGTGGCGTCATGCACTGCCGCGACGCAATTGTTGCCGCGCAACGCCAACAGGGATTCCGAAGAGCTCTTGAAGGCTTTGATCTCGACGCCCAACTCGGTCAGCGGCTTGATGTAGCTGCTGCCCTGGGAGGTGCAGACCGGTTGGTTTTTCAGGTCTTCCCAACGGGTGATCTTGCTGTCCTTCAACACCGCTGCGGTTCCGCCTACGCGGTAGAACGGTGTCGGCACAAACCCGAGGATCTCGCCGCGTTCGGCCGTCCACTCCATGTTGGCAATCAGCAAATCGACTTTGCCCTGCTGCAAAAACTGCACGCGGTTGGCGGGCAATACCGGCACCAGCTCCACCTCGGCGCCCAGTTGCCGTCCCAGTTCCTGAGCGAGATCGACATTCAAACCGCGCGGCTTTTGGCTCGCTGGATCAATCCCGCCAAACGGGCCGCCGGACAGCAATACGCCGACCACCAGCACATGCCGTTGCTCGATCTTGTCCAAGGTTGCATCAGCCCGGGCACCGGTGCTGGCAACCAGCGAGATCAAGGCGCCCAGCATCACAGGCAACAATTGTTTAACGGCTGAGCACTTTTTCGACATGGATCTTCCCCTGATGATTGATCGGCGTACCCCGACCTGATGTGGAGGCATCCTAGGTACAGCGTTGAAGTAACGGAAATTCAAATATCTAATATCGTTATAACTTCCCGTGCTCTCACCGGGAGTGCACTTCAACAAGACCAGTATTTACTGGCGCTAAAGTTCTATAAGTGAAAAACCCAGCAAAAACACATAAATAAACGTAATGTTTATGTTTTCAGCCTTGATATAAAAACAGCCCCGGAAATGGCCATGCCGACCTCACCCACCCTCGATCTCGAATTACTGCGCACCTTCATTGCCGTGGTTGATCACCACAGTTTTGCCGAGGCCGGCGCGCAACTGGCCCGCACGCAATCGTCGGTCACCCAACACATGCAACGTCTGGAACAGCAAGTGGGGGTGAGCCTGTTCGAAAAGCGCGGACGGCAAAAGCAACTCACCGAACCCGGCTTGCAGTTGCTGCGTCATGCCCGGCAGATGCTGTCGCTCAACGACGATGCGCTGAACTCCCTGCGTGAAAGCAGCTTGAGTGGTGTGTTGCGCATCGGTTCGCCCCACGACATTGCCGACACCATCCTGCCGCCGATCCTCAGCCATATCGCCCGCTCGGCACCGCGCTTGCGTCTGGAGATCGATGTCGGGCGCAGCCCGTTTCTGATGGACGACTTGCACCGGGGCAAGGTCGACATGGTGATTTCCACCCGCCAGGACCCAAGCCTGGAAGGCTTCGCCTTACGCACTTCGCCGGTGTGGTGGATCTGCTCGGCGCAGTACATTCACAACCCCAGCGAACCGTTACCACTGATCCTCGTGGACGAACCGAGCATCTACCGACGCTATGCCCTGGAGGCGCTGGAACGCGCCAACATCAGTTGGCGCCAGGCGTACCTGGCGTCGAATCTGATTGGCATCAAGGCCGCGACCCGTGCAGGCCTGGGTGTCACCCCCAGAAGCATGGAGATGCTCGGCCCAGACATGCGCGTGCTGGGTGAAAATGACGGATTGCCGCGACTGCCGGACGTGACCTACTACCTGTGGATCAGGCCCAACACCGCCAACTTGATTGCCCGCAAGGCCTATGACTTGATTCGTGCGAGCCAGGGGCTGTCCTTTTCCTGACGTGAGCGGCTCCGCGGATTCAAGCCCTGGCCATTTCAGAGCTTGGCGATCGAGACTTCGGTGGATTTGACGAAGGCAATCACCTCGCTCCCCACTTTCAATTCAAGATCGCGTACTGAACGGGTGGTAATCACCGAGGTGACGATGCCGGAGGCGGTTTGCACATCGATTTCGGAGACCACTTCGCCTGTCACAATTTCCTTGATGACACCCTTGAACTGGTTGCGGACGTTGATCGCTTTGATGGTCATGATGAGGCTTCCTGTCTGATGTCGAATACATCCGCACGGATGTGCAGGCCTTCAAAATGAACCTCACGAACAAATATTAAAAGGAATAAATATCGATTTGCTTATTCCTATATCGAATATAAAGTCCGCCCAGCATTTACCACAACGCCACGGTATAGCTGACGATCAGGCGGTTCTCATCGAGGTCATTACCGAAGTTCGAGCGCACTGACGCGTTGCGCCATTTGAGGCCGAGCCCTTTCAACGAACCGTCCTGCACCACGTAAGCGATATCGGTGTTGCGCTCCCATTCCTTGCCTTCACCCGGCGCAGTGCGTTGCACATTGTCGCCAGAGATGTAGCGCGTCATGAAGGTCAATCCCGGCACACCGAGTGCGGCAAAGTTGTAGTCGTAGCGCGCCTGCCAGGAATGCTCCTCGATGTTGGCGAAGTCACCGATCTGCACGAAGTTGACCAGGTACGGATCGCTGCGCCCGATATACGGAAACGGATCGTCGCCGCTCATGCGCTGATAGCCGAAACCCAACGCATGGCCGCCCAGGCTATAGGTGAACAACGCACCGAAGGCCTGGTTGTCGATATCACGAAAGTTGCCGTCTTCGGTGCTGCGCGCATAGCGCACGTCGCTCTTGAGCGACTGGCCGGCGCCCAGGTCCAGCGCGTGCACAAGCCCGAGGTAATTTTGCTGGTAGATGTTTTCAAGCTGGCCGTAGCGGTATTGCGCGGTCAGGTTCGGCAGGAACTGATAGTCAGCCCCGGCAAACTGAAACCTGTCGCTCTGCCCGCCAATGCGGTTGGCGGTCATGTCCTGATAGTCGGTGGAGTCGACAAAATTGATCTGCGTGAGTTGACCGCCCGTTAGCTTCAAACGATCGATTTCCTGCACATTCACCAGGCCGCCCTTGAACGTTCCGGGCAACAGGCGTGTGTCGTTGGAGCTCACCACCGGGTCCTTGATCTGCAATGTTCCGAATTTCAGGGTGCTGTTGGACATACGCATTTTGCCCGTCAGGCCTAACTCACCATAGCGATCCTGTGAGCCGCCGGAGCCATTCGGCGGCAAGAGATTGGTACCCGCCGTACTGCCACCGGAGTCCAGCTTGAAACCGGCCATGCCCAAAACATCCAGGCCAAACCCCAACGTGCCCGCGGTGTAACCCGACTCCATCCGCAACAGAAAACCCTGCGCCCATTCCTCGGCCTTGTCGCGCGAACCGTCCTGGCGAAAATCGCGGTTGAAGTAGAAGTTGCGCGCTTCAAGGCTACCTTTACTGTCCGCGACGAAATCCGCCTGAGCGGCCGGTGCACAGAGCAGACCCAGGCCGAGCAATGTACCAACCGGGACGTACCCATTGAATGGGCGGGTGCGACCCGCTTTTGAAGGCACGTGGGCAGTCATGATTTTTCCCATGGAAGAGGTTCCTGCAGCAGCAAGCGAAGATGACGGACACGCCTCATTGTTTTTTTGTGAAGGCGTTGTCGTGGGGGGCGGACGCAGGCGACCTGCGTCGTGGAGCGGATTCTTCGTGTCGAGGCAGAACGGCGTCAAACGGGAAAAAGACGAGGTTATGCATAAGAAAATTTGATGCCCGCGATGGCGGACTCTGGAGTAACAATTGCAACTCGCCCCTTCATTACAAGAGCCATAAGCGCCAAGGGAACCGCCATGAACCTCAAATTCCTCGAAACCTTCGTCTGGGTCGCCCGCCTGCAAAGTTTCAGCCTGACCGCCGAGAAAATGTTCAGCACTCAGGCAGCGATCTCCAGCCGGATCGCCGCGCTGGAAGATGAGTTGGGCTTGCGCCTGTTCGTGCGCGATTCACGCGGGGTGTCGCTGACGCCCGAAGGTCTCAAGGTGCTCGACTATGCCGAGCAGATGCTTGAGGTTCAGCGCGCACTGAAACACTCGTTGGACAACACCAGTCCGCAGCAAGGGCTGGTGCGCATCGGCGTGATGGATACGGTGATTCACACCTGGCTCAGCCCGTTGATGTCGACCCTGATGCAGACCTTCCCTGCCGTGGAAATCGAGATCACCGCCGACGCCGCGCGCAATCTCTGCGAGCAACTGCAAAAGGGCTATCTGGATATCGTTTTTCAAACGGACCTGATCCGCCACGAAAGCGTGCGCAACCTTGAGCTGGCGCACTACCCCATGCACTGGATCGCCGCCAGCAACTCAATCTATGCCCGGCCTTATGCCTCGCTCACCGAGATGGCCGGCGAGCGCATCATCACCTTCGTCAAACACTCAAGACCGCATCAGGATGTGCTCAACCTGTTGCACGCTCATGGCATCGGCGCACCGCGCGTCAGTTGCGTCAACTCGGTGTCGGCCATGACCCGGCTGATTCGTGACGGCTTCGGTATCGGCGCCTTGCCGGCGGCACTGGTGGCCAAACCCCTGGCCAGCGGCGAGTTGATCCAGCTGGATCCCGGCAGCCGCTTGCCGCAACTGGATGTCGTGGCCTCGTGGCGCGCCGGGGTCGGACTGGAACTGATCGAGAACATCGTCGAGATGAGCCGTCAGGTGGTCTGCCAATACGCGGCGGATGTCGGTCCGCTACTCATGGTGGCGGCACCGGGCCTCGACAGTCGACTACCCCCTGAATAACTTTTAGTTGTCTGGGGGCAATAACATTCCTTGTTGGACGGCATCACCGCGGTTTTCTAAAAAGGGTCAACGATCCTGCCGAGATGCCATGATGAATCAGCCCGCCCTGTCCTTCGAACAACTGCAGCGCAGCACCCCTCTCGCCCTGCGCCAAAGCATCGCCGCCGGGCACTATCAGGGTCACACCAGCGGCCTGGGCCAAGGCCGGGTGCAAGCCAATATTGTGATTCTGCCCAGTGATTGGGCCAACGAGTTCCTCAGGTATTGCACCCTCAATCGTCAAGCCTGCCCACTGCTCGACATTACCGAGCCGGGCGATCCGTACTTTCGCAATCTCGGGACAGCCATTGATATTCGCCATGATGTGCCCCGATTCAGGGTCTATCGCCATGGCGAACTGAGCGAAGAACCGCTGGATATCGAACACCTTTGGCAGGATGACCTGGTGGCCTTCGCCATCGGCTGCTCGTTCTCCTTCGAACAACCGCTGCTGGATGCCGGCATCCCCCTCAAGCACATCGATCTGGGGCGCAATGTCGCCATGTACCAGACCAACATCGACACGCGCCCCACCGCTCGCCTCGGTGGCAAGCTGGTGGTGAGCATGCGGCCGATGAAAGCCGCCGACGCCATCCAGGCCATTCAAATCACCGCACGTATGCCCAACGTCCACGGCGCTCCCGTGCACATCGGCGATCCGTCGCTGATCGGCATCCACGCGCTCAACACCCCGGACTACGGTGATGCCGTCCCCATTGAAGCTGACGAAATACCAGTGTTCTGGGCGTGTGGTGTGACGCCTCAATCGGTGGTGCAGGCGTCACGTCCGCCACTGTGCATCACCCATGCCCCCGGTTGCATGCTGGTGACGGATTTGTACAACAGTGCTTTGTAAAGGCGTGGGTGTGCTTGAGTTCAGTGGATTGTGCCGAAGCCTTGTAAAACCACTCAATGTGGTCAACGATGCAATTGGCCTTCGTCCCTCATTTTGTGCCATGGACACTGCCCCATTTCCTGAATGTTCAGGACTAAAGTTCGCGCACATTACCCACAAAAGACCAGATGACGGCAGAACCGACTATCCTTTCGGACAGTGAACGCTGCACTCTTGGCAAAAAGGGACGCCATGCCAGACTATGATCGCGCCATCGGCTCCAGACCCGGCATCACAGACGGTGATCGAACCCGTCTGATCAGGCCCGGGCCACTCTGGATGGCTTCAATTACGGTTTTCTGTCTTTTCACGGCAACGCCCGGATTCGGCCAGAACCTGCCAACCGCAGCGGGCGCCGAAAACGCCACGGTTACGGTGATTCAAGCGCAGGAAATCGTTTCCAGGGCCACCCTCGATGCCGTTCGCTGGAGCGGCCCTGAATCCGGCCCGCAAGTCCTGCGGGGCAAGAGCATCGCCTTTGTCGCAGAAGATTTGCGTAATGGAGGAATTGTCGGTGTCGCGCAGGGCGCTCGCGAGGCAGCCAAGGCGATGGGCTGGACGCTGAAGATATTCGATGGCGCTGGATCATCGGCCGGGCGCGCAAAGGCCTTTTCCGATGCCCTGGCAGCGAAACCCGACGGCCTCATTCTGTGCGGCTCCGATGCCCTTGAGAACAATGCGGCACTGATCCTCTTCGCCAAACGGGATGTGCCGGTGGTTGGCTGGCACGCCGGGGCACGACCCGGGCCGATTGACGGCACGCCGGTGGCCATGAACGTCACGACCGACCCGCTCGAAGTGGCTCGCCTCACGGCCATGGCGGCAGTGGCACAGTCAAACGGACACGCCGGCGTGGTCATCCTGACCGACTCCAAGTACAGCATCGCCATGGCGAAAGCCAAGGCCATGGAAAACGTCATTCGGGCCTGTCCGGAATGTACGTTGCTGGAAGTGCGCGATGTCGCGATCTCCGAAAGTGGCGAGAAGATGCCGGCGATCACCAAGGAGCTGCTTCAGCGCTATGGCAAGCGCTGGACCCACACGCTGGCCATCAACGATATCTATTTCGACTACTCGATTGCCTCATTGACCAACGCCGCAATACCCAGCGACGGCATCAGTCTGTTGTCTGCCGGTGATGGCAGCGCTTCGGCTTTCTTGCGCATACAGGCAAAAACCTACCAGACCGTCACCGTGGCCGAGCCACTCAACCTGCATGGCTGGCAAGTGATGGATGAATTGAACCGGCTGTTTGCAGGTCAGCCGGTGAGCGGCTTCGTCGCGCCGATTCACCTGGTCAATGCCGACAATATCGCCTTCGACGGCGGGAAGAAATTCCAGTACGACCCTGACAATGGCTATCGAGACATCTATCGCCACCAATGGAATCCCTGATATTGGACGTTACTTCCCGGCTCGGACGCCAGCTATTGCCGCAATCGCTACGCGCACAGTTCACACTGGCGTTTCTGACGCTGGCGCTGCTGATCCTGGCGAGTGGTGCAACGGCGGTCTACGCCTTGCGCACGTCAAACAATGCCACCCGCCAGCTGACGGATGAACGACTGGTCCGCATGCAAGATGGGCAAGACATGCTGCAGCGTACCTTGCTGATCGAACGCCAGACCGATCAGCTTCTGACAACCCGCTCCTCCGACACCCTGCGTTCAAGCTATGCGGCGACCGTCGAACAGCTTGAAGCCCTTGATCAACTGGTGCAGCAGCTGACTGCCGCGAACAGTGGCGTGGCAATACTCGACATGCATCAGTCAAGTCAGATGTTCCGCAATACCGCCAACATCGTTGCGCAGCTGCGAGAAAGCCTGCTGCAAACCGAGGTCACCTTCGAGCAAACCATGGAGGATCACACCACCCGGTTAACCGCGACTCAGACCCGGGCCAGCCTGGAACTGGCGATGTTGCTTTTCGATCTGCCGCAGGCTGTTGACAGTGATGCCGTGCAACGGCTGCGGATCCGATATGAGCGCCTGTCACGCACCGCAGGCAAGTTACCCGACGCTGATGTGGAGACGCCCGATCTCTTCTCCCTGCGCCTGAGACTGATCAATCAGCACAACGTCATACAGCGCTTCAATGAGGAACTGAAGAATGAGGCCGGGGTTCTGGTCGCGGTTGCCCGTGCGCAATCCAGTGCTTACACGGAAGACTATCGCGAAGCCCTGCAGCGCCTGGTCGAGGCCTCAAATCGTAGCCAGCAATGGGTGCTGATCATGTTGGGCGCCAGCCTGGTGTTCGCCTGGTTCGTGACCCGGGTCTTCATGGGCCGTCATGTGCTCGCGCGTCTAAATGAAATAAGCCGGCAATTGCGTCAGGAGCACACTGACAAAACGCATTTGATGATGGCGGAACATGGAAAGGACGAGATCGGCAACATGGCTCGCGCGGTGAATCAATTTCTCAAAGACCGACTTCAGCTGGAAAAAAGAACGGTCCAATTGAGTATCGCCACAGAGCGACTCGCCCTGCAAAACAGCCGATTAGAGCAAGAAGCCGTCATCCGTGCCGGACAACGTCATGTCCTGGAGCTGATCGCCAGGAGCACCGAGCTTGCAGAAGTCCTCGACAGCCTGGCTCACCTGGTGGAGTCCCAACTGCAGGGGATGATGGTGTCCATCCTGGTGCTGGATGAGGATGGCAAGCACCTGCTGCACGGGGCTGCACCCAGTTTACCGAAAGCCTATAACCAGCTCATTGACGGGATTGCGATCGGTCCGAACGTCGGTTCATGCGGCACCGCGGTGTATCGACGAGAACCGGTCATCGTCACGGATATCGAGCTGGATCCGCTGTGGGAGGAGTACCGTTCAGTTGCTGCACCCTATGGATTTCGCGCCTGCTGGTCGACGCCGATTCTGTCCCATGAGCGAAAGGTATTGGGTACGTTTGCCTTGTATTCCAACACTGTACGCAGCCCTAGCTCGGCCGAGACGCGACTGATCGACATGGCGACACCGCTTGCCGGCATTGCGATAGAACGCCAACTTGCCGAAAAGCGCATTCGCTATATGGGCGACCATGACGCACTGACCGGGCTGCCGAATCGCACACTGCTCGAAGACCGCCTCAAGCAGGCAATACTTTATGCTCAGCGCTACGACCGCCTGGTGACGGTGGTGTTTCTCGATCTGGACAAATTCAAACTGGTGAATGACAGCCTTGGGCACAGTGCTGGAGACGAACTGCTGAAAACCGTCGCCCAGCGCATGCTGGAGTGTGTACGCCGCACCGACACCGTCGTGCGACTGGGTGGCGACGAGTTTGTGATCATCCTGTTCGACCAGCCCTCAGACCTCGACGGCGTTACTCCAGCCCTGCACAAAATCCAGGAAGCCATCCTGCGGCCGATTCAGCTCAGCGGACATACACTCCACGTCACCTGCAGCATGGGGTTGGCCACCTACCCTGCCGACGGCAGCGATACCGACACGTTGCTCAGCAACGCGGACGCCGCCATGTACCGGGCCAAGGAACTGGGTCGCAACAGTTACCAGTTCTATACGAGCGAGATGAAAAACAAGGTTCAGGGCAAGCTCGCCATGCAAGACGGGCTTCGAAACGCACTCAACCATGACGAGTTCCTGCTGCTGTACCAGCCACAGGTGGATTTGCAGTCAGGTCAGATTATCGGCGTAGAGGCACTGATCCGCTGGCAGCACCCCGAACTCGGCATCGTGTCCCCAATCAAATTCATTCCGCAGGCCGAAGAGACCGGGTTGATCGTGCCCATCGGCGACTGGGTGATTCATGCCGCGTGCAGACAGAACAAGGACTGGCAGGATGCGGGCTGGCCGCCGATCACCATGTCGGTGAATATTTCAGCACGCCAGTTCATCGAAAGGGACCTGATCGACCGGGTGATGCATGCCTTGCAAGAAACCGGACTGGACCCGATGTACCTTGAGCTGGAGCTGACCGAAAGTCTGATCATGCAAGACCTTCAGCAAGCCATCAGCAAAATGAAGGAACTGCAATCAATGGGGATCAGCCTCTCGATCGACGACTTCGGCACCGGCTACTCCAGCCTCGCAGCATTGAAAAGCTTCCCGATCGCGAGACTCAAGATCGACCAGTCTTTCGTGCGCGATCTGCCCGACAACGAGAACGACAAAGCCATCGCCACCGCGGTGATTTCGTTGGGGCACAAACTCAACCTCAAGGTCATTGCCGAAGGCGTCGAAACCGAAGAGCAGCAAACCTTCCTGCGTGAAAACGGCTGCGATGAAATTCAGGGCCACTTTTTCAGCAGAGCGGTCAGCGCAGAGGAAATCAGTCTGTTACTGCGTACGCCCCGGTTGCCTCAACCGAGCCGCATTGCGAGCCCTGACCCGGTAAGACGAAAACGCGATGTAAAACGCCCAAGCAGTCCAATGCCCGGGCATTAATGACTCAGCAGTTGCTATGCACTTATCTGATCAAGGAAGAAACGACATTGAAAATAGCTTTTGGCGCCCTGCTGTTGACCTGGCTGACGACTATCGCACTCGCTGACGAGAACCCTGTCGGCTTCCACTCTTCCACGCTGGCGGACTCGCACAATGACCGCGCACTGGAGATGGTCGTCTGGTACCCCAGTGCAACGACCGCAGCCACGCAAATGATTGGCGATGATGCGGTGTTCGTCGGGGCTTCTGCCGTTCGTGACGCGCCGCCCGCTGCTGGCAAGCATCCATTGTTGGTGCTCTCCCACGGGTACAGGGGTAACTGGAGCAACCAGATCTGGCTTGCCAGTGCTCTGGCTCATAGGGGTTACATCGTCGCCGCAATCAATCACCCTGGCACCACCACTCATGACCGTAGCCCTCAAGCAGCGGCGCAGTTATGGCAGCGGCCCGTTGATGTGCGCCGAGCCATTGATAGGGTCACGACTCAACCTGAAAAATTCGGCTTGGTCGCCAATGACCGAATTGCAGTGGTGGGCCATTCACTCGGTGGCTGGACCGCCCTGGAGATCGCCGGTGCTCGTTTCGATCCAGACCGCTTCGCCCATGACTGCAAAGCCCACCCGCAGTTAGCAAGTTGCACCGTCTATGGAAAGATAAACCCCGCAAGCACCTCAGAATCAAAGGCCGCGTTGGCCGCCGATTTGCGCGATAAACGCGTCACTGCTGTGGTTACCTTGGACCTGGGCCTTTCACGGGGCATGACCGATGAAAGCCTGGCTGCGCTGCCGGTACCAGCGCTGGTGATCGCTGCCGGCGTACCGTCGCGCGAGCTTCCCGCTGAGTTGGAGTCTGCCAACCTGGCCAAACGCCTGCCTCCGGCTTCAAGCCGTTACGTCGAAATCAGCGACGCAAGCCATTTCAGTTTCTTGTCGGAGTGCAAACCTGGCGCGGAAGTAATGCTCGAAGAAGAAGTACCAGGCGATGGCATCATTTGCCGGGATGGCGACAGCGCTCGCCCGCGTGAGGTGATTCAACAGCAGATTACATCGCTGATAGCAGAGTTTCTTCAGTCATCTATCTACAAAGAAGACAGTTTGTAAAATCGTGGTACGAGAGCATGTCGTCTAATTACTAGTTAGAACTCAGGAGAGATCCCCGATGCCCAGAGAATTCGAGCTCATTACGTCCGTGCCAGTCCCCTTGAGGTCCGGCATCTCCCACTATTACAAGTCGATGAACCTGGCGGACGCTTTTGCGATTCGGCTCCCTGCGGGCACATCCAGCAATCCAGATTTGCTAGCTCGATTCATCTTTTCCCACCAGCCATCCTGGATCGGATGGCTCTTGAAAGTCCGAGACACTATCGTTGCCTGTTTTGGTCTCAAGACAGCCAAACACTTGGCATCACTTGCTAATCGGATTGGAGTCTTCAAGGTCTACAGCACGAACCAGACTGAAATCGTGTTGGGAGAGGACGACAAGCACCTCGACTTCCGGATATCGGTTCTATGTTCTGGAGAGGCAGAGCCAGAAGGCAATCACCAACTCGTTTTGTCAACCGTGGTCCAGTGCCACAACCGCCTAGGCCGGGTCTACATCTTCGTCATTGCCCCATTTCACCGCTTGGTTGTTAAGGCCAGCCTCCTCCGTGCAGCGCAAGTCGGTTGGCCTCTGGCTACCTGCCCCTAAGGCTGAGAACGCTGTGTGCCCCCGAGGTCAACCCTTCCATCGAAAGGCTTGTTCCGGCAAGCCCGGACGCTCTGATACATTCGCCCTTTTTCAGGAGGGAACAATTATGCGAAGGATTATCGCAACGGGGGCGCTCTTGCTGGCCTTGGGCGGTTGCGCAACATCACCTATGCGGGTTTCTGAAGCGCGGCCAGTGCCGGCTAATCAGATGTACGCGTTCAAAAGCCAGGATTCAAAAGATCCGGGACGCCTGACCATTCTCCGTGATGACGGGTTTGTCGGTTCGGGATGTGACGTCGTGTTCTACATTGATGGTCAGCGCGCAGCCAAGATAGGTCCCGGCCAGAAGGCATCTTTCGTTTTGCCTGCCGGTGAAGTGAACCTCGGCACCGGGCTCGCCGAGTCTGGATTATGTGCTGGTGTCGCGATCAAAACTGTCGCGGCCAGCATCAAGTCAGGGAAAGAAGTGATTTATCGAATCAGCTGGGATACGCAAGATTTCTACTTGGGCCCCTACGTTGAATATGGACGTTGAGCCCAGACAGTTCCGGCCTGTCGCTTGGGACTCTTCAAAATGATGCCGTAACAATGGCATCCCTCGCTAATAGCCAGCGTAGACACCTACTCGCCCATAAAATCCCTCTTGAAAAGCGCGATAAATAGCTAGCTATTTGTTGACGAAAGTCTGAAGTATTCATTTGAACTTTCGGATTCTTCCACCCCGCCGCCTATGCCTAACATCGGCTCCACAGCGAACTAGCCTCGGCAGCGCTTAGTGGGACCCATCAGGCAGAGACCCGGCTCGAAAATCCTCTGCCGTTGTTGGGCCCTTGATCGCCGACTGGCTTTGTCGAAGTGCTTTTGCAGTAGGCCCGAGGATTTTTGAGGATCACCGATGAAGCTGGAAATTTTCCGCACGCTGTGGGGTTACACCGCCAGCAAGGCCCAGGCGCTTGAAGAGCTGCTGCAGGCGGGCTTTGATGGAATGGAAGCACGTCTGCCACTGGACGCCCGTGAACGGGCTGAGTTCGCCGCCTTTCTCCACGCCAATCGCCTGGGTTATATCAGCACAGTCTTCACGGCGTACGATGTGCTGCCAGACCAGTCGGCGACCCCTGCCGTTCACCTCAATGACCTCGATCAGAAACTCGCCTGGGCCGCCGAGCTCGGCCCACGTTTCGTCAACGTGCTGGCGGGCAACGATCGCTGGTCCTTGCCACAACAAGTGGAGTTCTTCGGTCAGGCACTGGAACTGGCGCGCAAGCACGGTCAGGTCTGCAGTTTCGAAACCCACCGCTCGCGGTCGCTGTTCAACCCTTGGGTGACCCTGGAGTTGATCCGGCAGCTGCCCGATCTGTTGTTCACCAGTGACATCAGCCATTGGGTCGTGACCTGCGAGCGTCTGTTGAATGACCCGGCCGATGATCTGAGCGCGTTCATCGAGCGGGTTCACCATATCCAGGCCCGGGTCGGTTACGACCAGGGCCCGCAGGTTCCGCACCCGGCGGCTCCCGAATATGCAAAAGAACTGGCTTTCCATCAGCAGCACTGGGAAAGCATCTGGCGCTCGCAGCAAGCCCGCGGTTACCAGGTCAGCACCCTGACCCCGGAATTCGGCGCCGACGGCTACCTGCATCATTTGCCCTTCACCAATGTACCGGTCGCCGACCTGTGGTCATTGAACGTGTGGATGGGCCAGACCGAGCGCGAACACTTCGAGCGTTTCCACCACTCAAGCAATCCTTAGGGAGCCGATGCGTCATGCCTGACAATAAAAACAACAGCGCCAGCACTGACACACACAATGCCAACTTCAATAGCATCCCGGTGGTCAACATCGCCGGTCTGTTCAGCGTCGAACTGGAACACCGCCTGGCCGTGGCCGAACATTTGGGGCGCGCCGCCAGCGAAGTCGGGTTCCTCTATATCACCCATCACGGTATCGACCCGCAACTGATCGCCAACCTGCGCAAGGCTGCCAAGGACTTTTTCGACCAGCCCTTCGACACCAAGATGCGGCACTACATCGGCACCTCGCAAACCCACAAGGGCTTTGTACCCGAAGGCGAAGAGGTCTATTCCAAAGGCAAGCCGGACCACAAGGAAGCCTTCGACGTTGGCTTCGAAGTCCCGGCCGATGACCCGCTGGTGTTGGCCAACACCCCGTTGCTGGGGCCCAACGACTGGCCTCAGTTGCCGGGTTTCAAGGCGTCGGTGCAGGCCTACTATGAAGCGATCTTCGCCTTGGGCCGGCGCCTGTTCGGCGGCTTTGCCCTGACCCTGGGCCTTGAAGAAAACTATTTCGACAGCCTGGTCACCCGCCCGCCGTCCAAGCTGCGCCTGATCCACTACCCCTTCGACGGTGCCGCCCATGACGCACCGGGCCTTGGCGCCCATACTGATTATGAGTGCTTCACCATCCTCCTGGCCGACAAACCAGGCCTTGAGGTGATGAACAACCTTGGACAATGGATCGATGCACCACCGATTGCCGATGCCTTTGTGGTGAACATCGGCGACATGCTGGAAGTGATGACGGCAGGCGCATTCGTTGCCACTGCGCACCGGGTGCGGAGCGTGAAGGAGGAGCGTTATTCCTTTCCACTGTTTTATGCCTGCGACTATCACACCCAGATCAAACCGCTGCCCGGGTTCGCCCAGGGAGGTAACGACTACGAAGAAATCACGATCGGCGAACACATGTATGGCCAGGCGTTGCAGACCTATCAGTATCTGCGCCAAAGGGTGGCCAATGGGGACGTTCAACTGCCAGGCAAGGCACGCAAGCCCGCCAGTTTCGGACATTTGAAAAATCAGGCTCAACCGTCCTGATTGAAGTTTTCAACTACACCCCTTACCTACGCCGGAGTCTGTAAATAATGAAAAACAATAAAAAAAACCTGTTGAGCCTGGCTGTATTGGCAGCCGGTATGCTCGGTGCCTCGTTGAGCATGGCCGCATCAGACACGTTCAAGGTCGGTATGGAAATCACTTACCCTCCTTTCGAGTCCTATGACAAGGACAAAAACGTGGTGGGTTCGGACCCCGAGATAGCAGCGGCACTGGCCAAGCACATGAACGCCAAGGTGGAGTTCGTCGACACCAAGTTCCCGAGCCTGATCCTGGGCCTGAACTCCGCCAAATACGACGCGGTCATTTCCGGCATGTACATCACACCGGAGCGCCAGACTCAGGCCCAAACCATCGCCTATGCCAACACCGGTGCCGCGGTCATGGTGCCCAAGGGCAGCGAGATCAATGCGAAAAAACCTGAAGACCTGTGCGGCTTGAAACTTGGCCTGGAACAGGGCACCACCTGGGTCAAGGAATTCAGGAAGCTGTCCGATGAGTACTGCGTGCCGAACAACAAAGGCGCCATCACCGTCAGCGAGTACCCCTCGGCACCCGAAGTGACCCAGGCCCTGTTGTCCAAGAACATTCAGGCCCAGGTTGAAATCGCCGGCGCCGCAAAATTGATCGCGGAAAAAACCAATGGCCGGGTAGTGATCACCACCGAACACCCGATCTATCAGCAAACCCTGGGTATCTTCGTCAAGAAAGGTAACGACGAAACATTCCAGGCCGTGCAAAAAGCCTTCGAGGAGACCAAAAAGAGCGGTGAGTACGCCGCTATTCTCAAGAAATATGGCTTGGAAGAACCGACTGCCCACTAAGAACGTGTCCTTGTAGTCTGGTCATCTGCCGCCCCTGCACCGGGGCGGCAGATCGAGGTGCCCTATGCAATTCGATTGGTCGTATTTCATCTCCCTGTTCTCCCTGCCGGACTTCTGGAAGGCCTGCGTCACGGTGGTCCAGCTCAGTGCCCTGGCCTGGTTCCTCGGCATGCTGCTAGGCTTTGGCCTGGCCACGGCCAAGTTGTCCCAGTCGCCCTTACTGCGCATTCCCGCGGCGGTCTATATCTGGTTCTTCCGCAGCATCCCGTTGCTGGTGCTGGTGGTCTTCGTCTACAACTTGCCGCAATTGTTTCCCGGTAGCGGACCGATTCTGTCAAACCCCTTCTACTCGGGCTTGCTTGCCCTGGTGGTCACCGAAGCGGCTTACATGGCGGAGATCCACCGTGGTGGTCTGATCTCCGTGGCCAAGGGCCAGAAGGAAGCAGGCCGCGCGCTGGGTGTCGGCCTGTTCGGCATGCAGCGCTTGATCGTGATCCCTCAGGCTTTCCGTATCTCGCTGCCTACGTTGATCAATGAATACATCACAGTGGTCAAGCTGACGTCGCTGGTTTCGGTCATCTCCCTGACCGAAATCCTCACGGTCGGCCAACGCCTCTATGCCACCAACTTCCTGGTCATGGAAACCCTGGCTGCGGTGGGCGTGTACTACGTGCTGATCGTCACCGTGTTCGGCTATTTCCTGCAGCGTCTGGAGCGCTACCTGGACCTGAACTTCCGCAAGCCGCATACACTCGATGCCGCAGCCGTGGCCAAGCTCAAGGCCTGCGCCGAAGCCTTGCCCGACAATGCGCGTAAAGCCGCGGGCAGCAACGCGACGCCAATCCTGCAACTGAAGAACATCCAGAAGAGCTATGGCACGCACCAAGTGCTGATGGGTATTGATCTGAATGTCGAATACGGCCAGGTGATCTCGATCATTGGCCCATCCGGCTCCGGCAAAACTTCGCTGATCCGCACGGTCAACGGTCTGGAAAGTATCGATACAGGCGACATTCTGTTGTTCGGTGAAAAATTCATCGAAGCGTCGGACAAGCCCAACAGCGCCCGTCTGCGCAAAGGCGTGCGGCACATTGGCATGGTGTTCCAGAACTTCAATCTGTTCCCGCACCGCACCATTCTCGACAACGTCACGCTGGCGCCGCGTTACCACGGCAACCCGGGCGAGCTGAGCGAACACCGTGCTTATGCGCTGTTGGACAAGGTCGGCCTGCTCGCCCACGCCCACAAGTACCCGCACCAGCTCTCCGGCGGACAGCAACAGCGCGTGGCGATCGCTCGTGCTTTGGCCATGGAGCCGGACATCATGCTGTTCGACGAGCCGACCTCAGCGCTCGATCCAGAGCTGGTGGGCGATGTGCTGAACGTCATACGCGACCTTGCCAGTGAAGGCATGACCATGATTATCGTCACCCACGAAATGGACTTTGCCATGTCGATATCCGACAGGGTCGTCTTCATGGAGAACGGAAATATCCAACTGGATGCCGCACCTGAAACCATACGTTGCGATGCCGAAGGAGAGCGAGTGCGGCGCTTTATGGGAATCAGTGTTCGATCGCCAAACCTGCCTATCACTGCGAATCATGCGTGAGCAGGGTTCGGCAGTAGGCAACCACTTTCTTTGAACTTCCTTCTTTCAGGAAAACACGCATGAATCTTGGAATAGCAGGACGCTGGGCGTTGGTGTGCGCGGCCAGCAAAGGCCTGGGTAAAGCCTGCGCACAGGCACTCGTCAGCGAAGGCGTGAACGTGGTGATCACCGCCCGAGGCGAACAGACGCTGAATGAAACAGCCCGTCAGCTCAGAGCGATAAATCCTGAAGTGACTGTCATCGCCGTAGCCGGAGACATTTCAACGCCGGAGGGTCGCGCGGCAGCCCTCGTGGCCCATGAGCATTTCGATATTTTGATCAACAACGCTGGAGGCCCTCCTCCCGGGGATTTCCGCGAATGGAACCGCGACGCCTGGCTCAAGGCGCTGGATACCAACATGCTCACCCCTATCGAGTTGATCAAGGCAACGGTAGACGGTATGGCGGCACGCGGATTTGGCCGAATCATCAACATCACCTCGAGTGCCGTGAAGTCCCCAATCGAAAGCCTGGGTCTGTCCAATGGCGCGCGCAGTGGTCTGACGGGATTTATCGCAGGGCTTGCCCGGCAAGAAAACATTGCCAGTCGGAATGTGACGATCAACAACCTGCAACCGGGCTCATTCGACACCGATCGACTGCGTGACAACCTGATCGCTGCTGCCGAGGAGTTGGGGCAAGACAGTGAGGCATTCCTCGGCGAATGCCGTCGCGAAATTCCTGCTAAACGCTTCGGCTCACCCGAGGAGTTCGGCGCTCTGTGTGCTTTCGTTTGCAGCAGTCATGCGGGCTACCTGACCGGGCAGAACTTGTTGATTGATGGAGGGGCCATTCGCTCCAGCCAATAAAGACGGCAGGCGTTGAACCCGGGAGAAGGCACTGACCGCACTCACACCGGCAGGATTTATGGACAAAAAAAAGCCGAAGCCCTTAAAAGGCTTCGGCTATTTTTTTCGGTCCATTGTGGTTTCAAGGATTCGAAGGTGCCCGGGCGTTATTTGCCACCCCGTCCAGCGGACCTTGATTGACCTGCAGTTGCCCCTTCGATACGCGCAACGTCCATAACAGGTAAACCCCTACCAACCCCGCTGCCGACAGCGACAACATCCCTGCCCGTGGATCGGTGAACCAGACCTCCATATTGGCCTTGAGCATTGGCGCGACAAAGCCGCCGATGTTGCCCATGGAACCGATCAGGGCAATACCGCCTGCCGCGGCGACCCCTCCGAGGTAGCCGGTCGGCAGCGTCCAGAACAGCGGTTGAACAGTCACGAAACCAGCGGCTGCGAAACAGAAAGCCAGCAGTACCGGGGCAAAGCTGTTGAGCAAGGCCGAAGCGGCAATGCCAAGGGCTGCCATACCGAGCATGCACATCGCCATCTTCAGGTGCGCCCCATGCCGGTCGGCATAACGCGTCACAAAGTACATGGCGATGGCGGCACACAGCCATGGCAGTGAAATGAACATGCCCACCTCCAAGCCGACCTTGGTCCCCAGCAGCTCCGCAATTCGGGTTGCCAGATAAAAGATCACCCCGTACACACTGACCTGAACGCTGAAGTAGATCAGGATGAACTTCAGTACTCGCTTGTTGCGCATCAGGCCCAACAGGTTCTTCGGGCCATGGGCCAGTTTGAGTTTGTCTTCGGCTTCGAGCTCCTGACTCAGGGCGGCCTTCTCCTCGCGGGTCAGCCAAGGGGCATCCTGTGGCTTACTCTTGAGGTAGAACAGCGCAATGATCCCCACGACGACAGCCGCCAGGCCTTCCACCAGGAACATCCACTGCCAGTTGGTCAGGTTGAACATGCCATGCATTTCCAGCAACCAGCCCGACAGCGGACTGCCCAGCATCAGGGCCATTGGCAAGCCGAAATAGTAGATGCCGATGGCCTGGCCGCGACGCTGGGCCGGAAACCAGTAGGTCAGGTACAGGATGACACCCGGGGAAAAGCCCGCTTCAGCCACGCCGAGCAGAAATCGCAGGACGTAAAACGTTGTTTCATCCCGGGTGAACATCATGGCGGCGGACACCAGCCCCCAGGTGATCATGATCCGGCTGAGCCAGAGCCGTGCGCCGACCCGGTGCAACATCAGGTTGCTGGGGACTTCGAAGATTGCATAACCGATAAAGAAAATACCCGCGCCCAGAGCGAAGGCGGCATTGCTCAAGCCGATATCGGTTTGCAGTGCCGCCTTGGCGAACCCGACGTTGGAGCGATCGATCATTGCCAGGGCAAACATCAATGCCAGGAACGGCAACAGCTTCCACCGGCATTTGGCGATGGCGCTCTCGATGGCTGCCGCGTGATCCGCTCTTGTTGTGTTTTTGGTCATCATTTGTGTGCCTTATTATTATTGCCCAGCGACCACTGTTTTCATCTGCCAGCAACCTCTGGCAGGCAAATCAATGGAGTGATTTACCTGCCACCAGACCGCGAGCAGCCAGGTTGCCCATCAATGCACGCAGACCAAACGTCCAGGGTGTGGCTTGATTGCTGAAGGTGACGCGATTGTGCAGCGTGCCCAGCAACGGGCTGCCGATGCTGACGCTATCGCCCTGCTTGTGGGTGAAACCGCTGCCCTGCTCTTCACGATCCTGCGTCGGAGCAAACAGGGTGCCCAGGAACAGCATGAAACCATCCGGGTACTGGTGATTGCTGCCCACCGTCTGGGCGACCAGCTCCAGCGGATCGCGACTGATCTGCTCCATCGAACTGCTGCCGCGCAGGATGAAACCGTCATCACCTTCGACCACCAGGTCGACCACGCAGCGGCGCACATCATCCAGAGAAAAGCCTTCGTCGAACAGGCGAATAAACGGGCCGATCGCACAAGACGCATTGTTGTCCTTGGCCTTGCTCAACAGCAATGCGCTGCGGCCTTCGAAGTCGCGCAAGTTGACGTCGTTGCCCAGGGTTGCGCCCAGTATCCGGCCATGGCTGTTCACCGCCAGGACGATTTCCGGCTCTGGGTTGTTCCATCTGGACTCGGGATGAATACCGACCTCGTTGCCGCTGCCGACGGAAGCGAGAACCGGCGCCTTGGTGAATATCTCGGCATCCGGGCCGATCCCCACTTCCAGGTATTGCGACCACAACCCCTGCCCGATCAACACCGCCTTTAGCCGCGCCGCTTCGCTCGAACCCGGTTTGATCGAACGCAGGTTATCGCCGATAGCTGCCTTGACCACGTTGCGCACGCTTTCGGCCTTGACCGCATCACCACCGGCCTGCTCTTCAATCACGCGCTCGATCATACTGGAAGCGAATGTCACACCGGCGGCCTTGATCACTTGCAGGTCAGCCGGGGGCAAAAAGAAAGCTTTGGCGGGGTCGGAGCCGACTCCCGTATTGGCCAGCAATTCGTCAACACTGCCAATGTATCGACCCCGGGCGCCGCGAACAGCTTCGAGCGGTGACGGGCTCTCAAGCAGATCGCTCAATGTCGCAAACTCCTGCGACAGATCAAACACGCCATCGACGCGCAGTACCACCGGCGACGGGCCTGCGGCCTCCCCCGGCACCCAGGCGCGACCGATCAGCGTGCCTTCCAGGCCATCGATAGGGAGGGTGTTTTTACCAGTCAAATTCAGCTTGGGCATATGCAGATCCAGGTCAATTCGATAACGACCGAGCAAAACTAGTGGACTGGATCGATAAATCCCAATGACATATTTTCAGCATTTGATATCGTTTCGTTATCAATCAGATGTGAGCGACTTATGGAAAACGACGAGATTTCATACGCCAGCGTCAGCAAATGGCTCAAGATCAAGCACCTGATGCTGGTCGATACCCTGGCTCGGACCCGCAACATGCATACCACCGCCGAGCTGATGAACCTGACCCAGCCCGCCATCAGCAAAATGTTGCGCGACATCGAACTGTTGCTCGGCTTTGCCTTGTTCGAACGGCAGACCCGCAGCATGGTCCTGACCGAGCTCGGCGAGTTCGTGGTCCGCTATGCGCGGATGACCCTGGACGACACGCAATCTTTCGTCGATCAGCTCAATAAGCTGCGCAAAGGTGGACATGGTCATTTGAAAGTCGGCGCGATTTTCGCTGCGACCTCGGTCGTGCTGCCCGAGGCCATCACCCGGATCAAGCTGGACCGCCCGATGTTGTCCATCGAAGTGATCGAGCAAACCAGCAATCAACTGCTGGAAATGCTCGAGCACAAAAAACTCGACTTGATCATTGCCCGCTTCACCGATGAACGTTATCAGCAACCCTTCGAGTTTCGTGCGCTCGGGCCCGAGCCCTTTTGCCTGGTGGTCAACAGTCGCCATCCCCTCGCGCAGTTCGATGAAGTAGCGACCGATCAGCTCGGCGATTGGCCTTGGGTCATGTACCCCTTCAATGCACCCATACGGCGGCGAATGGAAAGTGCCTTCGCCGAGTTCAATGTGCGCACGCCCACCAACACGGTCGAGACCATCTCGATGCCGACCTTCCTGCAACTGCTGCAATCGGGACCGATGCTCGCGATGCTGCCCGAATCCATGGTCCAGTCGCAGGTTCAGAGCGGCTTGCTCAAGGTGCTCAACACGCCGTTCAAGGTCGAGCCCCAGGACTACGGCATCATCACGCGCAAGGACGAACCGCTGAGCGAAGCCGCCCGGGAGTTCGCCGATACGTTGCTGGAATTCGCCAGGCTGCGACGGGAAGCTGGCGACCGTTGAGCGATGTTTCACTCAGAAAACCCTGAACCAATGAGAAAAGGTTATCGATCAATCCAAAGGTCTCATTAGGCAGCCACGGGCGGCGGCTCTTATAGTTCAGCGACAAAGGTAAGGCGCGGCTCGTTCGCCAGCGACCTCCCACGCTTCATAGCCAGAGAGTTTGCGATGGAATTGATCATGAAAACCGGTGCAGCCGCCGTCCTGCGCCTCAATCCTCTGGACGATGTATTGATCGCCCGTCGCCCGTTGGTGGCGGGTGAAGTACTCGAGCAGGAAGGCGTGACCGTACGCCAGCCGGTACCCGCCGGCCACAAGATCGCCGCACGCCGTGTCGAAGCCGGCCAGCCCTTGCGTCGTTACGGACAGATCATCGGTTTTTCCACCGGGGTTATCGAAGCCGGCGATCACGTGCATGTACACAACCTGACCATGGGCGATTTCGCCCGTGACTATGCCTTCAGCGTCGATGTGAAACCCGACAAACCCTTGAACGACGAGCCGCATTTCATGGGAATCGTGCGCCAGGATGGTCGAGTGGCGACGCGCAACTACATCGGCATCCTGACCTCGGTCAATTGCTCGGCCACCGTGGCCCGCGCCGTTGCCGACCACTTCCGCCGGGACATCAATCCTGCCGCGTTACTGGCATACCCCAACGTCGATGGCGTGGTCGCCCTCACCCATTCCGCCGGTTGCGCCGTGGACCCCGCCGGCGAGGGCCTGGCCTTGCTGCGCCGAACATTGGCCGGCTACGCCACCCATGCCAACTTCGCTGCGGTGCTGGTCATCGGACTGGGCTGCGAAACCAACCAGATCGAAGGGCTGCTCAGCACCCAGGGCCTGAGCCGCAGCGATACGCTGCGTACTTTCAGCATCCAAGACAGTGGCGGGACCTCCAAAGCGGTCGCCAGCGGCATCGCCCAGGTCAAGGCGTTGCTTGAGGAGGCCAACCAGGTCAAGCGCGAACCCGTGAGTGCCAGGCATCTGGTGATTGGCTTGCAATGTGGCGGCTCGGACGGTTATTCCGGTATCACCGCCAACCCGGCGCTAGGCAATGCCGTGGACCGTCTGGTCGCTTGTGGCGGTACGGCCATCCTTTCCGAAACCCCGGAAATCTACGGCGCCGAACACCTGCTGACCCGCCGTGCGGTCAACCGCGCCGTGGGCGAAAAGCTCATCGCCAGGATCCATTGGTGGGAGGCGTATTGCGCACGCATGGGCGCAGAACTGAACAACAACCCTTCGGCCGGAAACAAGGTCGGAGGCTTGACCACCATCCTGGAGAAATCCCTGGGTGCCGTGGCCAAGGCAGGCTCCAGCAATCTGGTCGATGTCTATGAGTACGCCCAAGTGGTCAGCGCCAAAGGTCTGGTGTTCATGGACACCCCCGGCTACGACCCGGTATCGGCCACAGGTCAGGTCGCCGGCGGCGCCAACCTGATCGCCTTCACCACCGGACGTGGCTCGGCCTACGGTTGCGCCCCCACGCCTTCGATCAAACTGGCGACCAATAGCGCCCTGTGGAACCGCCAGCGCGAAGACATGGACATCAATTGCGGCGAGATCGCCGAAGACACCATGACCATCGAAGAATGCGGTGAAGCCATCTTCAAACTCATGCTGCGCATCGCTTCGGGCGAACGCAGCATGAGCGAGCAGCACGGTTACGGGCAGAACGAATTCGTGCCCTGGCAGATCGGCGCAGTCACCTGACCCCCTCTCTCCTCCCCTATTGCCCTGAAGTCCCCGCAAGGGGGACTCGAACATTCTTTTCTGGAGCCAGAAATGCCCACGATCATCGGCCACAACTACATCGCCGGTCAGCGCAGCGCTGCCGGCACTATCATCGTCAACAGCGTTGATGCCAGCACCGGCGAAGCCTTGCCTCACGATTTTTACCAGGCCACCCTCGAAGAAGTCGATGCCGCCGCCAAGGCTGCCGCTGCCGCCTACCCGGCCTATCGCAGCCTGAGTGCCGAACGCCGGGCGCAATTTCTCGATGCGATTGCCGATGAACTGGACCTGTTGGGCGATGACTTTGTTTCGCTGGTCTGCCGCGAAACCGCGCTGCCTGCGGCACGCATTCAAGGCGAGCGAGGTCGCACCAGCGGTCAGATGCGCCTGTTCGCCAAAGTACTGCGTCGCGGTGATTTCTACGGTGCGCGGATTGATCAGGCGTTGCCCGAGCGCAAGCCGTTGCCGCGTCCGGATTTGCGTCAGTACCGCATCGGCCTTGGGCCAGTCGCCGTGTTTGGCGCCAGTAACTTTCCGTTGGCGTTTTCCACGGCGGGCGGCGACACCGCGTCGGCGTTGGCCGCCGGTTGCCCGGTGGTGTTCAAGGCCCACAGCGGTCACATGGCCACAGCCGAACGGGTGGCCGACGCGATCATCCGCGCCGCAGAAAAAACCGGCATGCCGGCTGGCGTGTTCAACATGATCTACGGCGGCGGAGTCGGCGAAGCGCTGGTCAAGCATCCGGCAATTCAGGCGGTAGGCTTTACCGGCTCGCTGAAAGGCGGTCGCGCGTTGTGCGACATGGCTGCCGCGCGTCCACAACCGATCCCGGTGTTCGCCGAGATGTCGAGCATCAACCCGGTGATCGTGTTGCCGCAGGCGCTGCAAGTTCGCGCCGAATCGGTCGCCCGTGACCTGACCGCTTCGGTGGTTCAGGGCTGCGGTCAGTTCTGCACCAATCCCGGGCTGGTGATCGGTATTCGCTCGCCGCAGTTCAGCGCCTTCGTTCAGCAGGTCGCAGGGCTGATGGGCGATCAGCCGGCGCAAACCATGCTCAATGCCGGGACCTTGAGCAGCTATGGCAAAGGTCTGCAAAAACTCCTCGCTCATCCCGGTATCGAGCATCTGGCCGGCAGTCCGCAACAAGGCAATCAGGCTCAGCCGCAACTGTTCAAGGCCGATGTCAGCCTGTTGATCAAGGGCGATGAGGTGCTGCAGGAAGAAGTGTTCGGCCCGACCACGGTGTTCGTCGAAGTCGCCGATCAGGCGCAACTCAGCGCCGCGTTGAACGGTCTGCATGGGCAACTGACGGCGACGATCATTGGCGAGCCGGCAGACTTCGAGCAGTTCGCTGAGCTGACGCCGTTGCTGGAACAAAAGGTCGGGCGGATCCTGCTGAATGGTTATCCGACTGGTGTGGAAGTCTGCGATTCAATGGTCCATGGCGGGCCGTATCCGGCAACTTCCGATGCGCGCGGTACGTCGGTGGGCACGCTGGCCATCGATCGTTTCCTGCGCCCGGTGTGCTTCCAGAACTACCCCGACAGCCTGCTGCCGGATGCGTTGAAGAATGCTAACCCATTGCGTATCCAACGCCTGGTGGACGGCCAACCGTCCCGCGACGCCCTCTAACAGTTAAATGCAATTAATGTGGGAGCAGGCTCGCTCCCACATTTGCCCTGTGTCGCTCACAGGTTTTGTGCCCGGCGCAGTCGATCGCCAGCTCAATATCCGACATCATCAAACTTCCCCCTCCCATCACCCCGCCCACCGTCACCCCAGCCCAAAGCCCCCGGATAATCAGGACTCCTGCCCAATCCGATAACCTCAGACTCATTACAGGCAAACGAACGTCCTCACATGATCAACGAGAACAAAGGCATACAGTCCGTCGAACGCGCGATGATGATCCTTGAAACCATCGCGGCGGTAGGGGGCGAGATCCGCTTGGTAGACCTTGCGGCGCAATCCGGTTTGCACAAAAGCACCTTGCACGGTTTGCTCAATACCCTGGCTGCCATGGGCTACATTTCCCGTCGCGGCACCTACTACGCCCTGGGATTGCGTCTACGTGAGATCGCCCAGCCGTTGAACGACGCCGATGCGTTACTGCGCGAAGCCTTCGCCCCTGCGCTACGCACTCTGGCCGAACACAGTGGTGAAACCTGTTTCCTCGCGGTGCCCTGCGGTACTCGCGAATACCTTTATATGGATGCCCTGGAAGGCAGCGGCAATTTGCGCGTTGCAAGTCCGCGTGGACGTCGTGCGGGGCTGACCACCTCGGCCATCGGCAAAGTGTTCCTGGCATTTGACGAGGACCTGCGCCGCAGCTTGCGCCGATCTGACCTGCTACCCGCGGAACTGAAAAACGAGTTGGCCGGTATCGTCATGGATGGTTATGCGTTAGACCTTGAAGAAGCCGAACCAGGGCTGAACTGCGTAGCGAAGGATCTTCATGCTACTGACACTCGTGCTGGCTGCCGTCGCGCTGCTGTTGCCCTATCAGCTGCCGATGGTGGTGATGCTGTTTTTCTGGGGGGCGCTGGCGTTCGGACTCTCCCCCGCCGCCCAGGCCGGCATGCTGGCCACCGCCGAACGCTATACCCCGCACGCGGTGGCGTTCGCTTCGGCGCTGAACATTTCAGCCTTCAACCTGGGCATTGCCCTGGGAGAAACCAGTGGCAGTACCTTGGTCGACCACGGGCAGATTGCTCTCACACCCTGGGCGGGAGTTGTGACGGTGATCCTTGCACAGTTGCCGCTGGTCTGGCAGGTGTCGCTGAACCGAAAAGACCCGAGCTTTCATCGCCCCCGCTCGACGGCCAGTCAAGGCCATTGGTGATTTGTAGATTTTCCCGCTGATCAGCGCCGCCAATCTGTGGCTGGTCGCGTCGTTTAACTTTGAATGCCCTACTACCAAACAGGTGAACACATGAGTGACGTCCACGTCCAAATTGCTATTGCACGCCCCGTCGAACAGGTCTGGTCACTTCTCGGCGGCTTTGATTGGCTGCCCCGCTGGCTGGATGTTATCGCCAGCAGCACCCTCAGCGACGGAGGACGCCTGCGTCATCTGAAAACCGCTAACGGTGCGATCATCGTCGAGCGTTTGCTCACGTTTAACGAAGATGAAAAACACTACAGCTATGCCCTGCTGGAAGGACCATCGCCCGTTACTGACTATATCGGCACGATGTCAGCGCAGGATGATGGCAAAGGCGGGACGCTGGCCTGTTGGTCCAGCACCTTTGTGGTCCTGGGTGCCGATGAAACTGAGGTCGTCGAGCATTTCGAGGCACTCTACCGCACAGGGCTGGAGCGCCTTAAAGCCGTCGTCGAAACCAGGGGCTGACGACCCGAAGCTTCCTGTGCCGACCGGTTGAATCCACAGCCATAAGCAGTCAGTGGACAGACTAGGTGTAACCTGATTGCCGCGTTGCGCCATCGTTGTCGACCAACCGGACTGGGGGCACCATTTTACTCGTGCATAGGTAATTGCCTGCTTTTTACCGTTGTATTTCTTGTGCGCAATCTGCGCAGTTAGAACCAGTTGTTGCCCACAGGTGATGCCAGCCGCTCGACAGAAATCGCAATTCAATCCCGAGCAATCTTGTCATTTGCCAAGGCTTAGGGCAGGGTCGATACCACTGACATCTCTGCCAAAGGAGTCACCCCATGTCAAAGCTATATCCCAGTATCGATCCTGAGGGGCTGGTCGAGTACTCAGTGGTCTACACCGACCGCTCGCTCAACCATATGTCGCAGTCATTTCAAGGCGTGATGAAGAACATTTCCAGGACCCTGAAACAGGTCTACAACGCCCAGGCGGTTGCGGTGGTCCCGGGAAGCGGCACATTCGGCATGGAAGCGGTGGCGCGACAGTTTGCCACCGACCAGCAATGTCTGGTGATACGCAACGGCTGGTTCAGTTATCGCTGGAGCCAGATCCTTGAGATGGGCAATATCCCGGCGGCCACTACGGTGCTGAAAGCCCGACCGGTCGACACGGGTCGCCAGGCTGCCTACGCCCCACCCCCTCTGGACGAAGTGCTGGCAGCCATTGCGGCGCAGAAGCCGCAGATTGTCTTCGCCCCCCACGTTGAAACCTCATCAGGGATTATCCTGCCCGACGAGTACCTGCGGGCCGTCGGCGACGCCGTGCATGCGGTGGGTGGCCTGTTCGTGCTGGACTGCATCGCCTCAGGCACGCTTTGGGTTGATATGCAGAAATGCGCAGTCGACCTGCTGATCAGCGCACCGCAGAAAGGCTGGAGCGCCTCCCCTTGCTGCGCCCTGGTGATGCTCAGTTCTTTGGCCCTCGAGCGCATCGAGCAGACGCAAAGCAGCAGCTTCGCCTGCGACCTGAAAAAGTGGCTTCAGATCATGCAGGCCTACGAACAGGGCGGACATGCCTACCATGCGACCATGCCCAGCGATTCCCTCGCGCGGTTTAACGAAGTGATGAAAGAGACGCAAGCCTACGGTTTCGACAGGGTCCGCGGCGAACAACAGGCGCTGGGCGATCGGGTGCGCGCAATGTTGACCGGCAAAGGCATCAAAAGCGTGGCCGCAGCCGGCTTTCAGGCCCCTGGCGTAGTGGTGAGCTACACCGATGATGCCGACATCAAGAGCGGTAAGAAATTTGCCAACCACGGCCTACAGATCGCCGCCGGAGTGCCGTTGCAATGCGACGAACCGGCCGATTTCCAGACCTTCCGCATCGGTCTGTTCGGACTCGAAAAGCTGCACAATATCGAGCGCACGGTCAGCACCCTCGAGCAGGCACTGGACGAAGTGATGGTTAACTAAGCCCTCATCTTGCCCGCAGCACATACCGAACTTGTGAATTCCAAACACAACACGTGATATCACCGGGACAGCAGGAAAACAGCACGGTTTTTATGCCGTAACGCCCTCATCAAGTTATGGGTACCGATGATTTTCATGACCCTTTTCCTGTTGTAGGCGAGCACATTCAAGCTCATCTCGGCGCTCACCCCGGCGAGCTTTCGGGTCAGGAAGTGCGTCGCACCATCCATTGCTTGAGTGTCCCGAAGGGATGCTCAACAGTCCTTTTTCGGTTCCGCATGTCTGCGGCGCTTTGCTCAGCCTAATTTGCATTTCCTCCAATACAGCTTCCTGTTCCCATGGGTCGAACTCGTCGTACACATGACCACTCAATGCCTGCGATGACACTCCGCCGTTCCGACCGTCGATGCTGCTGCTGGAGCATCAAGGATTGAGCCAGGAAAGTCGGCGCCCTTAATCTCACACTTTGTTACCGCATACCCCAGCCGGGTGTAAAAACCTGCTTTGGTAACAACCTCGCAGGCTGCCTCCCCCCTGCGCTCACCTGCCTGCCAAGCCCATCCCAGAGCGCTGTACGCGCTTTCTCAAACGCCCAATCCGCGAATTGGCCGGGTGATTGCATATGCTTGTCTGTACAAGTATTTGCGTGTGCATAAGACATTTCGCCGCGCAGTACACGCGCTCTTGCGGCACAAGCGCTTTCGATGGTCCTTGGGAATAAAACAATGAAAAAAGCATTTCTCACCCTTTCTGCATTGGCTTTGTGTATGGCTGCCGGTTCTGCGCTGGCCAAGGAGTACAAGGAGTTGCGTTTTGGCGTCGACCCCTCTTATGCGCCGTTCGAATCCAAGGCCGCCGATGGCAGCCTGGTGGGCTTCGATATCGACTTGGGCAACGCGATCTGCGCTGAGCTGAAGGTCAAGTGCAAATGGGTCGAAAGTGACTTCGACGGCATGATTCCCGGCCTCAAGGCCAACAAGTTCGACGGCGTGATCTCTTCCATGACCGCCACGCCAGCGCGTGAGAAAGTTATCGACTTCTCAAACGAGCTGTTCTCTGGCCCGACTGCGCTGGTATTCAAGAAAGGCGCGGCCATCGGCACCGATCCGACCTCACTCAAGGGCAAGAAAGTCGGCTACGAGCAAGGCACCATCCAGGAAGCCTACGCCAAGGCCGTGCTGGACAAGGCCGGGGTAGAGACCCAGGCCTACGCCAACCAGGACCAGGTGTACGCTGACCTGATCTCCGGACGCCTCGATGCCTCAATCCAGGACATGCTGCAAGCCGAACTGGGCTTCCTGAAGTCGCCACCAGGCGCCGACTTCCAAGTCAGCGAGCCGGTCGAAAGCCCTCTGCTGCCAGCCAAAACCGCCGTGGGTCTCACCAAAGGCAACGCCGAGCTCCAGGCCTTGCTGAACAAAGGTATCAAGGCACTGCACGACAATGGCACCTATGCGACCGTTCAGCAGAAGCACTTTGGCGATCTGAATCTCTACAGTGGCAAATAATGACCCTGCGCCCATTTCCGGATGGGCGCTTTTTTGATTGACGTAGGGCTGCTCAATGCTAGAAAACCTATTGCAGATTCTTGGACTGTCAGGCTTTAGCCTTAAGGGTTTCGGCCCGCTGTTGCTGCAAGGCTCCTGGATGACTGTCAAATTATCCTTTCTGTGCTTGCTGGTGAGCGTTGGCCTGGGCCTGATCGGCGCCAGCGCCAAGCTTTCGAAATCGGCACTGCTGCGCGTCCCTGCGCAGGCCTACACCACGCTGATTCGCGGCGTGCCGGACCTGGTGCTGATGCTGTTGATCTTCTACAGCCTGCAAACCTGGCTGACGTCGTTCACCGACTTCATGGAATGGGAATACATCGAGATCAACCCGTTCAGCGCCGGGGTCATTACCCTGGGTTTCATCTACGGGGCTTATTTCACCGAAACCTTCCGTGGCGCCATCCTTGCCGTACCGCGAGGGCAGATGGAAGCGGCTACCGCCTACGGCCTGACCCGCGCTCAGCGCTTTCGCTTAGTGGTGTTCCCGCAAATGATGCGCTTTGCCCTGCCGGGCATCGGTAATAACTGGATGGTGATCCTCAAGGCTACCGCGCTGGTGTCGATCATTGGCTTGGCCGATCTGGTCAAGGTGGCCCAGGACGCGGGCAAGAGCTCCTATCAGCTGTTCTTCTTCCTGATTCTGGCCGCCTTGATCTATCTGGTGATAACCACCGTTTCGAACTACGTCTTGCGCCGGATGGAAATCTTCTACGCCGCAGGCACCCGGGAGGCCGTGCGATGATCGAGCTACTGCAGGAATACTGGAAACCTTTCCTGTTCCAGGACGGCAATCACATCACCGGGCTGGCCATGACTCTCTGGCTGCTCAGTGCCTCGATCTTCTTCGGTTTCGTGATGTCGATCCCGCTGTCGATTGCCCGGGTCTCGACCAATGTCTGGGTGCGCTGGCCGGTGCAGTTCTACACCTATCTGTTTCGGGGTACGCCTCTCTATATTCAGCTGCTGATTTGTTACACCGGCATTTACAGCCTGGCCGCGGTGCGTGCTCAGCCAGTACTGGATGCGTTCTTTCGCGATGCGATGAACTGCACCATCCTGGCCTTCGCCCTGAACACCTGCGCCTACACCACGGAGATCTTCGCCGGGGCCATTCGCAGCATGAACCACGGTGAAGTGGAAGCGGCCAAGGCTTACGGCCTGACCGGCTGGAAGCTGTATGCCTACGTGATCATGCCGTCGGCCCTGCGTCGCTCGCTGCCTTACTACAGCAACGAAGTGATTTTGATGCTGCACTCGACCACCGTGGCCTTCACCGCGACCATCCCGGACATCCTGAAAGTCGCGCGAGACGCCAACTCGGCGACCTTCCTGACCTTCCAGTCGTTCGGCCTCGCCGCGTTGATCTACCTGGCAGTCACTTTCTCCCTGGTCGGCCTGTTCCGCCTGGCTGAACGCCGTTGGTTGTCTTTCCTCGGCCCGGCTCACTAATTCAGGATGCTTGTTCATGTACAAACTGACCGTTGAAAACCTGCACAAAAGTTATGGCAACCATGAAGTCCTCAAGGGTGTTTCGCTCAACGCCAAGACCGGCGATGTGATCAGCCTGATTGGCGCCAGTGGTTCGGGCAAGAGCACCTTTCTGCGTTGCATCAACTTCCTGGAAACGCCCAACGACGGCGCCATGAGCCTGGACAACCAGCCGATTCAAATGGTCCATGATCGCCACGGCATGCGCGTGGCCGACGCCAATGAACTGCAACGCATCCGCACTCGCCTGGCGATGGTGTTCCAGCACTTCAACCTGTGGAGCCACATGACCGTGCTCGAAAACATCACCATGGCCCCACGCCGGGTGCTGGGCGTCAGCAAGAAGGACGCAGAGGATCGCGCCCGACGCTACCTGGACAAGGTCGGTTTGCCGGCACGGGTTGCAGATCAATACCCGGCGTTTCTCTCGGGTGGTCAGCAGCAACGGGTCGCCATTGCCCGTGCCCTGAGCATGGAACCGGAGATCATGCTGTTCGACGAGCCGACTTCGGCCCTGGACCCGGAGCTGGTGGGAGAAGTGCTCAAGGTGATCCAGGGACTGGCCGAAGAAGGCCGCACCATGATCATGGTGACCCATGAAATGAGCTTTGCGCGCAAAGTGTCGAACCAGGTGCTGTTCCTGCACCAGGGGCGGGTCGAAGAGCAGGGTGCGCCCGAGGACGTATTGGGCAACCCCAAAAGCGAGCGCCTGCAGCAATTCCTCAGCGGCAACCTGAAGTAACCGGAGCGCCTTCGAGTGATGGCAGGGTCGCTCGAAGGCGCTGGCTCAACCCTCAAAACGCCCACGCTCAACCTGAGCAATCAGTGTTGCCAGCATCCCTGTGATGCCGTAGCCGCTGACGAGCCGCGGCCAACAGATCCGACCGCTTCGCTTCAAAACAAGGAACGCTGTCTGAGCAGCCACCCACTCTGGAACCAGGATATCTACCAACGCCGCATTGCTTTGAGCACATCACCGGGAGCATGGCCGCCGCTTGTGTCACCGCGGTGAACGTCAGCTTCGGCGAACTCCTCAGTGCCACCTGCATCATGACGATGTCCAGATGTCGCTTCTTTTTGCCCATCATGCTGACCTTCATGGTTATGCATCTTGGTTTCACCACCATGCTGATGGCCACCGTTGCTCGCGGCTAGCGCTCTCTATTCCTGATCATCCATACCAGGAAGCTGCTAAAGAACAGCGACCATTCCCCAGATATAGGGATCGGCCATGCTTTTACCCCAGGCAGGCATGCCCGTGGACTTGATACCGTGCTTGATGATCCAGAACTCTGCTGCTGGGTTTCCATCGACACCAAGCCAAGGCTTGTGCCGCGAGGTTATTGTGAATCCTTCTGCTCAATGGGCAGCAATCAGCCCAGAGTGTGTAAAAACGCAGACGCCGTTTGGAAGTCTGCGTTGCTACGTAAAATCTGCCAGCGCTCGCTCAGTCAACGGACCTGAAATTTGCGTAGGAACACGATTTCCGGACTGTTTTCGTCCGCAGTTGCTGGTCAAAAACGTTTTTACACAGCCTCGGCCAAAAGCGGACTCTATAATTTGAATCTCGAACCTTCCTGTTCCCTGCTTGTTTACGGAGGTAAATTATTCGGATGGCAACTTTTTGAAATCCTGCTTAGCTTGATCGTGATATCTCCAGGGAGGATTTGCATGCCCAGATTTTTCGCCACCTTACTCATGATCACTCTAGGTACGAATGCTTGCCTTGCCAGCGAAGGTGACGACCAAGCCAACTCATTCGCCAAAATTTACGCATCGCTTTGCATGAAGAACCTTCCAAATCTGGAAGCACTCCGAGAAAAGCTGAGGCCAATCCCAAGCCTTCCTCCCGAAAAGGCGGCACTGTTCCTGGCAGGTAATCCTGGCGACGCTTGGTCTGTTCCAGACAAGTACGGAACGTTTGTGCTCGCGCTTCCTAGCGGCAAGAATTTTTGCGCCGTGCATGTCCGCAGGGCAAGTACTGAGACCGCTATAAAGCTGTTCACTGGAATGGTCGCAAATCCACCCTCTCCATTTATCTCAACACTGGTAAAAAACGAGCAAACACAATCTCCCGCAAATGGGCAAATTCAAACTCTTTCCTACGAATGGTCAGTTCCAAGCGCGACACGAAAAATGTTGTTTACCCTCACGACCGCCACATCTGAATCCGCACAACTTCAAGTGCTTGGTTCGGCAGCAATCATCAGTCAATAGAATCAATCCCTGCGTTCAATGGGTTGCGCTGCAGCGACGGGCAGCAGTCGGCCAAAAGCAGACGCTTAACATGCTCCATTGAAACTTGGCACTCACTTGGGAAACAACAGTGTAAACGCCACCCTGAAGCCCCAGCCCTCGGCACCATCTTTCGGACTGTCTGCCCAATAGCGTGGTCCTGCTTGCAAGGTCATGGGTTGATGGCCCACTTTGAACAACTGGGTGACGAACAGGTTGATTGGCACTGACCATTCGCGGGTCTGCCAGTCATAAGTGGATTCGGTGTTGATGCCGAAGGTGGTGTAGGTGTGAGTGGTGTAGCTGAAGAAAGGTTGCAGGAAAGTGGCGTTGACCTTGTCCTTGTCATCGGGCGGGCTGTTTTCCAACGACCAGATGTGATTGGCCAGAATGCCGCGGGTCCAACCATTGCTCTGTTTGAGGGCCACCACTGTGGGCCCCAACCCCCATTGCTCACTGCTCAAAAGCTTATCGCTGCCGGTCGGCACCAGAATGGCAGGTCCTGCCCCCCAAATCCAGCCACCGGAAGTCGGCTGCTTGGGTGAAAAAAAGAAGCTCTGGGTCACATCCCCCATACCGGATTTGTCCGCCTGCCCGCCAGGTACCAGACCATGCTGATCAATGATCGGCAGGATGGTTCGGGAGATCAGGTTCCACTCGTCATTGATACTGAATGGCAGCACTGGCTGGATGTTGGTGACACTTTGGTAGCCCTCACCGCTCGGGCCGAGTTTTTGGTTCCAGTTGTACTGAATAGGTACGCTGTAGAGCGCGGCGACGGGATTCAGCGTTTGCTTGGCCAGCTCGGCCTGACTATCGGCGGCGAGGCTAATTTCGGGCCATACCACCGCTAAGGTAATGAAAGGAACAAGTCGAACGCCATTGTTCATTTCCAACTCCTTTCTCGAAATTGAGAGCTTGGGTTGTTGTGTCGCGGTTACAAGGCTGAGGATGACCCTGCCGCCAATGAGCTTAGATCAGGTATCTGAACTATGTTCGACGGGGAAAAATACTGTCTCCGGTCAGGAGGACTAACTCGTATTAACTAACGTTCCGTTGAGCCATCGATCATTCGTCCCCCCTCTACATCGGGGCGAAACATTCTCCATTGAAAGGAGTGTCCCTAAAATTTATTAGACCGAAACAGAAGATGGCTTCTTCAGAAAACTTCTATTGATACAGCCAGAGCACTCACCACGTACATCTGAAAAAACCGCACTAAACTCTATCCTGCGCCTTAACTTGTGCATGGTCATGTAGCAAGGGGGAAATGATTCTGTACGCAATGCCTAGGCTAATTACTCGGTGGTCAACGCACCAAGTGTCAATGTAGTTGTGCACTCATCACCAGGTTGCCAACACAATGAAACAACGAGGATTGCTGGTATGGACAAGCTATCGGATCGTTTCAAGCTGTCTGTCGTGTTTGCTGCACTATTGTCATTGAACGGGCTTGCTCACGCCGCTCAAACGGAAAAAACCAATATCCTGTTTATCGTCTCCGACGACACCGGCTATGGCGACTTGGGTCCCTACGGCGGTGGGGTTGGTCGCGGCATGCCTACGCCCAGTATTGATGAGCTGGCGGCAGAAGGTGTTACTTTTTACTCTTTTTATGCGCAACCAAGCTGCACGCCTGGTCGGGCGGCCATGCAAACCGGGCGCATCCCCAATCGTAGTGGCATGACCACCGTGGCCTTCCAGGGCCAGGGCGGTGGCTTGCCCGCCGCCGAATGGACGCTGGCATCGGTGCTGAAAACCGGTGGCTACGACACCTATTTCACCGGCAAATGGCATTTGGGTGAAGCCGACTACGCCCTTCCCAATGCACAAGGTTATGACGTGATGAAATACGTCGGCCTGTACCACCTCAATGCCTACACCTACGCCGATCCAGAATGGTTCCCCGACATGGATCCGGAAACCCGCGCGATGTTTCAAAAGGTGACCAAGGGTGCGTTGTCCGGCAAGGCCGGTGAAAAACCGATCGAAGAATTCAAGGTCAATGGTCAGTACGTGGACACGCCGGTCGTGGATGGCAAACCCGGCGTGGTCGGCATTCCGTTCTTTGACAACTATGTCGAAAAAGCTGCACTGGAATTTCTCGACACCGCGGCCAAATCGGACAAGCCGTTTTTCATCAACGTCAACTTCATGAAAGTGCACCAGCCGAACATGCCGGCACCGGAGTTCGTTCATAAGTCCATGTCCAAGTCCAAGTACGCCGATTCGGTGGTTGAACTCGATACCCACATCGGCCGCATCATGGACAAGCTCAAGGCACTTGGCATGGATAAGAACACGCTGGTGGTTTACACCACGGACAACGGGGCTTGGCAGGATGTTTATCCGGATGCCGGCTACACCCCATTCCGCGGGACCAAGGGCACGGTACGTGAGGGCGGAAACCGGGTACCGGCTATTGCCGTCTGGCCAGACAAGATCAAGCCGGACACGAAAAATCACGAGATTCTCGGTGGCCTGGATTTGATGGCTACGTTCGCCTCTGTGGCTGGGGTGAAGCTGCCCGAGAAAGATCGCGAGGGTCAGCCAATCATCTTCGACAGTTACGACATGACACCAGTACTCACCGGCAGTGCCCCTTCTCCGCGCAAGGAGTGGTTCTACTTTACCGAGAACGAATTGTCCCCGGGTGCGGCCCGTGTTGGAAACTACAAGGCCGTATTCAATCTGCGGGGCGATGATGGCGCGCAAACCGGAGGCCTGGCCGTGGACTCCAACCTGGGCTGGAAAGGCGCCACTAAGTACGTAGCGACCGTGCCGCAAGTCTTTGACTTGTGGCAAGACCCGCAGGAGCGCTATGACATTTTCATGAGTAACTTCACCGAACACACCTGGACGATGGTGCCGATCAGCCAGGCGATCGGCAAGCTCATGCAGACCTATGTCAAGTACCCACCCCGCAAAATGCAAAGCATGACCTATGACGGGCCGATCGAGCTGTCCCAGTATCAGAAATTCCAATCGGTTCGGGAGCAATTGCAGAAGGAGGGCATTAACCTGCCGATGCCAGCCGGTAATTAGGCAATCAGGCATCGAGTGGCGGCCTTTTTAGAGGTCGCCACTGTGCGAGATTTTCAACGTAATGGCTGACCAGTGCGCTTTCTAGATACTCAGGACTCAAATCATGAATTAGCGTTTTCTGCCCTTAGTGACAGGCAAGAATCGGCCAGAAGCGGGCGAACGGCCTTTACCCATCCGGTTGTCGATATGTTTACCGAACCGGAAAAAAGACTGTTTAAGACGCGAGTCGCGTTTGCAAATCCGATGTCCCGCAGCAACTTTTAAACCACCGCTATCTATCCGTGAATGAAGCACCCCATCGGTTGCATCCAGCCTTTGGGGTGCAATTCATCAAGCCATCAAGAGCGTCCTACGGAACCTGTGACCGGTAGATTCCCCAGCAAGTTGAGCCCGGTACTCTTCACGAAAGCGTCATAGTCCATCGGTCTCTCGATACGGGTTTCAGCGTTGGGCAGTACGTAAGCCCAGGCACGCTTGGACGATGCGTCGTAAACCAGCTTGAACAGACGGGTCGGCACCCAGACCTTATTGTCGCCGATGGTGGTGTGGCCAGAGTCAAAGAGCGGGCCGGTAAAGACAAACACATTGCCATCGGCTCGCTTGGCAAATTTTCTGACGTCCGCCTCGACCTTGCTCCAGATCTTCCGGTTGTTGGTTGGGTCTTGCGGCACCATGTTCGACAGCGCAAAGGATTGAGCCATTGCATTGGGGCTTGGTGCATCGGCTGCCGGGGATTGATGGCCACGATCCACAGCCGGATGTTGGCTACGGTAGTCGCTCAACTCTGCCCGCCCACTCTTGGGGATGCGTGGGTCCGGGTAGAACTGGTTGGTGCGTTCCTCCCCTTTGGCATCCTGCAGCTGGGCGGCATTAAGGCGTTCGACCACTACCAGCGGCGTCCTGCTGGTTTGCGAGTACAGCACCGCGAAGTTGTCAGAGCACAGGGCCAAGGGTTTCATGGTTGCAGGCACAGTGGCCATGTTGATCGGTTTCGCAGCCGGGAACAGATCTGCGCAGCCGTCAAACGATGCCTGTTTCTGTTTGTTTGAATAGAGGTCCAGGGCCGCGTTCTGGCTGATCGAACCCGAGTGGGACGCTTGTTCCTGATGCTGGGTGGGTGGCTTGAGGAGATCCAGCAGACTACGGGCTTCTGCCCCGGTCGAGAGCAAAACAAGGGCTGACAGCCCAACTGCAATTTTGCGTAGGTGCATGCTTTTAATCTTCGAATTGGATTGAGGGGTAAACGTACGGCGAGTCCCGATTCACGGAACCAGGTGGAGGCGGTTGCTGATTATCTTGCGGCGAGCATGCTTTCACTGTCCTTGATCAAAATGCCAATGCGGATCCGGTCGGCTCCGAGCAGTACGACCGCTGACGGTCGTGCGGGATTTATTGACCATGACAAGTCACATAAGTGCTGAGCAGCGTTTACATTCTACTGACTCAAATGAATCAGCAGCCTGCTCGACCAAGTTCATGACCATTGAGCATGCCTAAACGGGCTCGTTAACTGGCGCGAAACGTTGTGCGTATTCCTTCGGACTTACCCCCATGCGTCGCACGAAGGCTTTTCTGAGCACGTCGACACTGTGGTAGCCGCATCGGCGCGCAACCTCTTCCATCGAGCGCCTTCCCAGCTCTATTTGCCGACAGGCCGCTTCAACCCGGACGTCCTCGACGTACTTCGCAGGCGTTGTCTTGAATTCCCTCTGAAACATGCGAATCAAGGTCCTCACACTGGTGGCGAGCCTGTCTGCAAGTATCTCGACCGTAAGCTCCGAATGTAGATGCTCACTGATCCATACGCATAACTCATCCAGGTTCGAACCTGTCGCATGCTGCGACTGGAGTGCGACGCTGAACTGTGCCTGGCCGCCTGGACGTCGCAGAAACAGAACCAGATTTTTCGCGACCTCCAAAGCGATGTCGTCACCCAGGTCTTCGCTGACCAATGCGAGCGCAAGATCGATTCCCGCCGAGATGCCTGCCGAGGTGTACAGGTTGCCGTCCTTGACCCAAATCGGGTTGGGATCCACCTGCACGTTGGGATAGCGATCAGCCAGGCTGCGCGCCATCCGCCAGTGGGTCGTTGCCTTTCGACCGTCCAAAAGCCCTGTTTCGGCCAAGGCGAACGCGCCGACACAGATCGAGCACACACGTCTGATGCTCTTGGCTCGCGTGCGGATCCACTCGATGGCCGTCTGATCCAGCTGATCCATGGCTTTCCAGCCCGACGTCACGATCAAGGTGTCGATGGCCTTGTTTTCAAGACGCTCCTGTTCAAGCGTCTTGTGCGCCATGAGTGCGATGCCGGTGCTGCTCTCCAGTTGTTCATTGGCGCCCGCGCAAACGAGCTCAAGTACGTAGGGAGCAGAGTCGCCGCGGTGCAGGTTGTTTGCATAAGCGAACACCTCTGCCGGGCCGATCACATCAAGCGAGTCCACGGGTGGCAAACCCAAAATCACCACTCGTTTTTGCGTCGCGCCGAGGAAGGAATGTTTTGATTTCGTCGTTATTTTCACAGCGATCTCCCGCATTGACCTGGCACGGATATTGGCACAAATCATCTGAATATAGTCAATTTTGCCAATTGCAACTATTTAGAATGAACTGCGAGCCCACTTCATCCCCCGGGAGCAAACATGAGTACACCTGTGATTATCGGCGGCTTCAGCGCTCCAGACTCTGAACTCGCCCGCAACGCCTCCTTCCTCGTCGAACGCGTTCACTCGACAGCGCTCCTGCACCATGTGCATCGCACGTGGTGGTTTGCCGAATTCCTCGGCCAGCAGCGAGGCCTGAAATACGACCGCGAGGCCGTCTATCTCGCCGCATTGCTGCACGACCTGGGTCTGACATACGAATTTTCAGCCGACCAACGTTTTGAGGTCGACGGCGCGGACGCTGCCAGCCGCTTCCTGTTGGAAAACGGTTACCCGGAATCGAAAGCCGAGCTGGTTTGGGATGCGATCGCCCTTCACTCCAGCGCCGGCATCGCCGACCGCAAACAACCAGAGATCGCCCTGATCTACATGGGCGCCCATGTCGACGTGATGGGATTACGGCTGGAAGAAATCACGCCATCGCTGGTCGAGGATACGCTGGCCCTCTACCCCCGCATTGGGATGAAAGCCGCGTTTACCCAAGCGGTCGCCGAAGTGGCCCGGAAGAAACCTCACACGGCGATTGGCACCGGGCTCGCGGATGTCGGACGTCGTCACGTGCACGGGTTCGATTGCCCGAATGTGTGCGACCTGATTGATCACGCTCCTTTCGATAGCTGACGGCAATACGTGATATCGGCACGAGCAATGTGTGTTCCTTTACTTTGGAGTATTCACCATGCAGCAACGTAAATACCTCGTCACCGGCGCTACGGGGAAAACCGGCGTCTACACCATTCGCCACCTTCTCAACGGAGGCCATGCGGTTCGGGCTTTTGTGCATCAGGAGGACGAGCGTAGCGCAGCGCTTCAAAGCGAAGGTGCCGAAATATTTGTGGGCGACCTCCTTGAACATGACGACATTATTCGTGCGATGGAGGGGGTCACAGGCGCCTACCTGTGCTATCCCGTGCGTCCTGGCTACATTCAGGCGACTGCCTATTTTGCCGATGCAGCCCGGCGAGCCGGCGTCGAGGTCGTTGTAGAAATGTCGCAGATTTCTGCACGGGAAGACTCTTTGAGCCATGCTGCGCGCGACCACTGGATTGCAGAACGTGTACTCGACTGGTCGGGCGTACCCACCGTGCACATCCGCCCGACGTTCTTTTCCGAGTGGCTGATCTTTCCGTGGGTGCTTGATCAGATCGTGAAGGAGAACAAGATCACGCTGCCATACGGCACCGGCCGACATGCACCCATCGCCGCTGAAGACCAAGCGCGGCTAATCGCCGCCGTTCTCACACAGCCGTCTGGCCATATCGGGAAAACTTATCCGCTGTACGGGCCGGTCGAGCTGAGTCACCAAGAGATTGCCGACGAAATCAGCGGCATCACAGGTCGCACCATTACCTACAGCCCTTCGACCATCGAAGAGTATCGCCAGCATCTGCAGACCTACGATCTGCCGGAGTTTGTGATCCAGCACTTCCTTGCAGTCGCGGTCGACTACCAGAACGGAATCTTTAGCGGTGAGGACGGGGTTATCGGCGAAATCACCGGACAAGCGCCTCAAACGGTGGCTGACTTCGTACGCGCAAACCGGCAAGCATTCGAGGTGTGATCACTATAGGCGTATGCGTTTGGTCTTGAAGACATACGCATACGCCGCTTTTCACTTAGCATCCAATGATTGTCCATTCGTTTCCAATGGAGTGCCTGATGAACCCCAAAATCGAGCTGTATGGCGCTCAAACCGGCAACAGTCTGAGGGCTGCGATAGCCTTGGAAGAAGCAGGTATCCCCTACACGGCACGGAGACTGAATCTGCAAGCGAATGAGCAGCGCGACTTGGCGTACCTGGCGCTTAATCCGGCAGGAAAAGTCCCCACCCTGGTCGACCATACGTCGACACCGGCACGGGTCATCAACCAATCAAACGCAATCATTCAGTTCGCTGATGCCAAAGCTCCCGGTCGACTCGCACCCGCGCATCCTGGACCAGAGCGCGACAGGGTGTTTGATCGTTACTTCTTTTTCGTAACGGACGTAATCGGGCCCAGCCATGCGGCATTTTTCCTGCGCCAAGCGGGATTAATCGATGCGGCCACAGTCATCGATCTGCGCGTCATTGAACAACTTGTCTATGCAGAACGGTTTCTTACCGGAGACTTTATGGCCGGAGATCAGTTTTCCATGGCGGACATCTCTGCTTTCACCATTGCGGCATCAATGCGTGACCGGCTGGATTGGGCAGTGCTTTCACGCTTATCACGCTGGTTCGACGCGATCGAAGCCAGGCCCGCAGTACAGCGAGGATTGAAAGCGTTTCAAAATCACTAAGCGCTGCCCGACAGACCTTATTGTGTGCGCTAAAGGTTTGCGGGATGAGCATTTACGCTATGAGGTCGTCTTTCATGCCGCGGTTCGACACTCGACTCGCCAGCATGAGGTGGTGAGCAGCTTCTTGACAGAGTTGATCGACATTTTTGGGGCGAAATCGGTAAGCGCCTGACCACTTGATTTGACTACCAGTGAAGGGCCGTGCAGCCGCCCCTCAATCAACGCGGCGCAACAGCGAGGAACTCGCCCGAACCTGCAACTGCGGCGCAAGGATGATCGACTCTGCGGCCTCGCCCTTGATGCGCTTGAGCAGCAACTCAACCGCATGCCGCCCCATCTGTGCCATCTGCAGGCGCACGCTGGTCAGCGGAACGATGAGTTCATTGGCTAGCGGGATGTCGTTGAAGCCGACGACGGCAATGTCCCTGCCCGGCTGCAACCCTTTGTCGCGGGCGGCGCCCATCAGGCCAATGGCAAGGAAGTCGTTGACCGCGAAAAACGCCTGAGGGCGTGGGTTGAGCCCCAGCAGATACTCGCCTTGTTGGTGTCCGGTGTGGCTGTCAAAAGGACCATTGAGGATCCACTCCGGGCGCAGGGCGACGCCTTGCTCACGGTAATAGCGGATGAACCCGCGGGTACGATCAGCCCCGGTGGACGCATGCCGTTCACCCGCCAGGATCGCCACATCGCGACAACCCAGCTGATACAAATGTTCGGCCGCCAACCAGCCGCCCAATTCGTCGTCGCTGGCCGCCGAGAGGTGTCCTGCAATCTGCCGGCTGACCAGCACGTAGGGAATGTGCTTGCGTGCGAGCAGATCGAGTAAGGGCTGGCTTTCACCCACGTGCGAGTCACCCACGATCAGCCCGGCCACTGAGCGGCGCAAGGCGTGCTCGGCACGTGCCAGTTGGCGCGGCTGCAGGTCGTCGGTATTGGAGACGAACGTGAGGTAGCCGGCCTCCTCCGCCGCGCTGTCGATGCTGTCATAAATGGTCGCCATCACCAGGTCGGTGAGGCGTGGCATAAGTACGCAGATCTCCTGACTTTTGCGCAATTTCAGGTTGGATGCCTGCGTGTTCGGCCGATAGTCCAGCTCCTTGGCCAGTGCACGGATACGCTCCACCACCTCAGCCGACGCCGCTCGCTCGACCCCGGTCGGGTCGCCATTGAGCACCCGCGACACCGTGGAGACGTGCAACCCGAGTGCAGTCGCCATGGACTTCAGGGTGGCGGGGCGAGATTGATTCGGCATGTTTGAGAGTCTTCCAACCGTGCATTATTCAGCGCGCGATTCTACCTCAACCGGGACCTCTTCCCGGAAAAAAAACCTTTACCCAAACGATTGACTAAAGCTTTTCCTGTATCTACATTTCGGCAACCCAAACGTTTGGGTAACACAATAAAAATACGCCGGACGCGGCCGACTTTTTGACTTCTGCCATCATTTTGAAGAGTCAGATCCCTATGAAGAGCGCAGCTATTCCGTCTTTCCGCTACCAGATTTTCTTCCTGATCATGCTGATGGCACTGCTCAACTACATTGACCGCGGCGCGATTGCCTATGCCTCGGCGAGCATTCTCCCGGAGTACGGTTTCGACAAGGCCGACTGGGGCAAAGTCCTGGGTTACTTCGGTTACGGCTACATCCTCGGGGCGTTGATCGGCGGCATCCTGGCCGACCGCTTTGGTGCCAAGCGCATCTGGCTGATTGCGGGGGCCACCTGGTCGATTTTCGAGATCGCCACCGCGTTTGCCGGTGACCTCGGGCTGGCATTCATGGGAGGCTCGGCCATGGCCGGTTTCGCCACTATCCGCGTGCTGTTCGGCTTTGCCGAAGGCCCGGCCTACTCGGTGATCAACAAAAGCGTGGCCAACTGGGCCACGCCCAAAGAGCGCGGCTTCGTGGTCTCGGTTGGACTGCTCAGCACACCGCTGGGCGCGCTGCTCACCGCCCCGGTAGCGGTAGGTCTGCAAACCCTGACTGGCGGCTGGCGCAGCATGTTCGTGGTACTGGGTGTGGTCAGCCTGGCGCTGCTGATTTTCTTCATGACGCGCTTCACCAACACCCCCGATGAGAACCCGCGGGTGTCCAAGGCCGAGCTCGACTTCCTGCGACGGGAACGCGCCGCGGCAGCCAATGCTTCAACCCCGACCACCAGCGTTGCGCCGGTATGGCATTTCTTCAAGAACAAAGACCTGATACTCAATGCGGTCGGTTACTTCTCGTTCGTGTACGTAACGTTTCTGCTGCTGACCTGGACCCCCAAATACCTGCAGGACGAGTTCCACTACAACCTGTCGTCGCTGTGGTACATGGGCATGATTCCGTGGACCGGCGCCTGCTTTACCGTGCTACTGGGCGGCAAGCTCTCTGACCTGCTGTTGCGCCGCACCGGCAACCTGAAGGTGGCACGCAGCTGGCTGGCCGCGACCTGCCTGCTGTTGACCACGCTCTGTTTCATACTGGTATCGCAGGCCCAGACCGTGTGGGGCGTGATTGCCCTGATGACCCTGGCCAACGCCCTCAACGCGCTGCCCAATTCGGTTTACTGGGCCGTGGTGATCGATACCGCGCCGTCCAACCGGGTCGGTTCCTACAGCGGCATGACCCATTTCATCGCCAACACCGCTTCGTTCATCGCGCCAATGCTGACCGGCTACCTGACCGTGCGCTATGGCTACTCGTCGATGTTCGTGGCAGCGGCAGTGGCCACTGCACTGGGCATGAGCGCGATGCTGATGGTACGTCCCGGTAGTCGGCAATCCAGCCCTTCCCCTTTACCCGCAGCAGTTTGATGGAGTTGTTTGTATGAGCCTGGCGAAGCCTCCTCACGTTGGATCTTTTTTTGGTCAATCGGTCATCGCGCTGGCCGAACGCCTGCGCGCGGGCAGCCTGACGAGCGTCGAGCTGACCCAAGCAGCCCTGGACAGCATCGAGCGCCTGAATCCGACCTTGAACGCCTTCGTTCATGTCGATGCACCCGTGGCGCTGGCCCAGGCGCGCAAGGCCGACGAGCTGTTTGCCCAGGGCCTGGACCTGGGCCCGCTGCACGGCATACCGGTGGCGGTCAAAGACAATATCGACACGTTCGACCACGTCACCACTTACGGTTCGGCGCATTTCGCAGGCTTCAAGCCGAGCCGCGACGCGCTGTGCGTGCAGCGCCTGCGCGAGGCGGGTGCGGTCATTGTCGGCAAGACCTTGACCCACGAATTCGCCTACGGTCCGACTGGCGATCGCTCGCTGCAGGGCGCGGCACGCAACCCCTGGGATGCCAGCTGCATCACTGGCGGCTCCAGCGCCGGCAGCGCGGCTGCGGTGGCCAGCGGCATGGTGCCGTTGGCGCTGGGCACCGACACCGGCGGATCGATCCGTATTCCGGCGGCGTTGTGCGGAGTGGTCGGCTTCAAGCCATCGTTTGCCAGTGTGCCGCTGGAGGGGGTGTTCCCGCTGTCGTCGAGCCTCGACCACGTAGGCCCGATCGCCAACCACGTCGAGGATGCGCGCCTGCTGTTCGAAGTGGTGGCTGGGCGAGTGTGTGCGCCGGTGGCCAACCCTCGACCGTTGCGGATTGGCTGGATCACCACCGGCAGCTTCGGCCCGGTCGACGCGGAGCTGGATCGGCAGGTATACCAGGCGGCGCAGCAGCTGTTTGGCGAGGCGCTGCAGGATACTGCTGAACTGGTGCCGCTGGCGGCCGAAATGAAAGACACCTTGTTGGTGCTGCAACGCGCCGAGGCCTTCGATGTGCATGCCGAGCGCATGCAGGATGCACCGCACACGTTCGAGCAGGAGGTGCGCGAGCGCCTCGAATTGTCGCGTGAAGTCAGGGGCTGGCAATACATCCGCGCACAAGCCAGCCAAGCACGGCTCAAGGGGGCGATGGCGCGCTTGTTCGAGCACTATGACTTTCTTGTCTCGCCCAGCGTGCCGATTACCGCGACAGCAGTCGATGCGCGCGGGGTCCGGGTGGGTGAGCAGGACATCGATGTGCGCGCTGCGCTGCTCAGCCATACCAGTGCCTGGAATCTCACCGGGCTGCCTGCGATCAGCCTGCCGGTGGGACTGTTGAGGGGATTACCGGTGGGACTACAGGTGATTGGCGCTGCGGGAGAGGATGATCGTTTGTTGCGGGTGATGGCGCAGCGATTCGTGCGGGACTAGGTAACCGCCTCGGACTTCATCGCTTCAACCACATAATTGAGCCAACCGCTGGCGGTGCTGGGGCGATAAACCAGCACCACCTGTTGGGTGCAAGAGAACGGGTTGTCAGTCAGATCGAGCCGTAACAGCTGAAGTTCGGCCAGCGCATAGTCCGGTAGGTAGGCCAGAGCCAAACCCGCGCGTACAAGGCCATCAACCAAAAGAAGGTCATCGCTGCGGTAACGGATGATGCGCGGTTGCTGATCGTCACGCCAGCCGTCGGTGGCCGGCCCACCTTGCAGCCCGCGAAACGGCGGCTGTGTAGGTACCACGAAGGGGTATTTCAGAACCTCGGTCACCGTGGCGCGTGGTCCGTTGCCTGCGAGGGTAAGCGGGTGGTTTGCGCCGACGGCCACTTCAAAGCGGGTTAGTCCGATGTTCAGTGCGATATGGCGCGGGTCGAGAGCCCCAAGCGCTGCCGTGGTCACCAGTGCCAGATCCGCCTCACCGCGGGCCAGGGCACTGAGCGCTTCGTCTTCCTTCTCGTTGCCAAAAGCCACTTGAGCGCCGGGAAAGCGTTCGCCGATCAAACTGGCTATGCGCCGTCCCCAATTCAACTGCAACAGCGCCGGCCCGGAGATCCGGCAGTGGAAACTACCGCGAGTCCCTAGAAACTCACTACGCATCTGGTCGGCACTGGCCATCAGCGCTGCAGCCCGATCAAGCAAGCGCGCGCCGTCGGCATTCAAGCGCAGATTGCGCCCTTGGCGGTCGAACAGCGTGGTCTGCAAGGCTAGTTCCAGTCTCTTCAGCCCCTTGGACAGAGCACTCGGGCTCAGGTGCAGTTCCGAAGCGGCATCGGACAGGTTTTGGTGGCGCGCAAGGGCCACGAATTGGCGCAGGGTCGCTAGATCGAATGTTTCCATTTGTTCAATAGTTGTTGAATATTCGTGGATTGAAAAGCAAGTTTGATGGCGGAGAATAGCGAACGTTTTTTGCCTCGGCAAGAAGAGGCGATGCTGGGTCTGATACGCACAATCCACTTTGTCCCGACCTGCGGTAAGGAGTTTGCTATGCACGCTTTGGAGTTCGTATTGGCTATTTTTGGGGACGCCACATGAAGAAGATCGCTTGCATTCAGCATCTGGCAGAAGAAGGCCCTGGCGCCCTGGCCGATTGGGCTTTGGGTCGTGATGTCGCCATCGAACTGTTTCGCGGTGATCTAGGGCAGTTGCCGACGCACGAAGACTACGATGCCTACGTGTTGTTGGGAGGACCATTCAATGTGGTAGGGGCGGATTGCCCACCTTGGCTGGAGCAGGAGAAGGTCTGGCTTGGCAACTTGCTGCGCAAGGCTAAGCCGGTACTCGGTATCTGCCTGGGCGGGCAACTGCTCGCTGATCGGCTCGGGGCGCAGGTTGCCCCCATCGGCCACCCTGAGGGTGGATGGTGCGAGGTGGAGTTCATTGAGGATGGTGAGGATGACAGGCATAACATGCAGGTGCTGCAGTGGCACGAACGCGGTTTTGCGCTGCCGGTTGGGGCCAGGCATCTGGCCAGGGGATCAGACTGGGAGAACCAGGCTTACTCTGTCGGCGATGGGATGATTGGACTGCAGTTTCACCCGGAATGGACGCCGCAGATTGTGAACGCACTCAACCGCCGTTTTGCTGCCGAGTCGCCACTACCTATGCCCTCACCTTCGGATGAAGCCTGTTACGCCCGTATGCATCAGTGGTTCTTCGGATTACTCGATCGTTGGTCGGCGTCATGGTCGAAGTGAGGGGGACACCACTGAGTCGATGAAGACAGGTGGAGAACCAAACGCGACGCGTAAAACAGGGAATATCAATGCATCAGGTTGCGCAATGTTATCTAGGCGTATGGAAGCGGCGTTTGATCCAGCACCGCTCAGGGCGTTCGGACAGCGAAACGGCCGTGTATTGGCTACAGACACCGCGACTGTTTGCCGACCTGCGAATCCCCTCCAATCCGCTCCCAAGTCTGGCGCTCGAAGAATTCAGCCACACTCAACATCTGGCGTTGTGTGAACAGAAAGGTTTCGCCGGGGTGACCCAGATAGACGCCGACATTTGCCAATGGCATCGCAAAATGGACTATCAGCCGGTCAGTGGCGCTGAAGACATTGGTCGCATGCACTTTGAAACCAGTGAGTGCCTGATCGAAACCGCTCTGGACGAAAGCTACTACGAAATATGGGATCGCTTGCCCGACTCCCTCGGCGTTTGTCGTGGCCAATGGTTGCAAGCGATGGATGAGCCATCGCGTCAGGGCTGTCTGCTATTGGTCGGGGACTATTTTCTGTTCGCCGCCAGCCGCCCCACACCGCTGACACCGGGCCCTCATTTGCGCGAACAGTTCAGCCAACCCGACAGCTCGATAAACCCTGTTTTCCTGTTCGCCTGCGAACTGTCTTTTGGCCGGCATCACGCCGGAGAAACCCCATGGAAAATCGAGTGCTCAACGCTCCCCGCCAAAACTGGCCGATGCCTGCTGCCTTCATCGGTGGACCCGTTTGCCCCGGATATTTTCGCCAATGAAGCCGTCATGTCTTCACTCGGCACATTCATTCCAGCTGGCGGTTGGCGCTGTGCGCCCGATCCGTGACACCCCCACCGTCGTAAATCAGCATAGCGAACTCTCCTTGAAATCGTTGGTCCTGGCGCCCCGCGAGAGGCCGCCAGGAGGGGGCGTCAGTGCTGTTGCACAAAGTCCAGAATCAATCGGTTGACCTGCTCAGCCGCTTCCATCTGCACCATGTGCACCTGACCTGGCAGGACCTCGACCTGGGCCTTCAGCCCGGCGCTGTGGTTCACCGGAATAATCGCGTCGTGACTGCCCCATATCAGCAACACTGGCAGCCGGCCGTCCTGCACCACGCCGCGCAGATCGAGCTGTTGCCGTCCTTCTTTGAACAAGCCTGAAACCAGTAGGCGCAGGGCCGCGCCCACTCCTTCCAGGCGCTTGTACTTCAGCATGTCTTCGAGCATCTGCCGGTTGGCCAGCTCGGGGTTGGAGCAGCTAGAGTCCGAACGCCAGTTTCAGTTCACTCGGTTGCGCCCGCTGCGCTTGGCTTGATAGAGGGCATCATCGGCACGAGTCAGAAGGCTTTCCACATCGTCACCGGCTTTGGCGAGGGCGACACCAAAAGACGCAGTTACGGTGTCTAGCACCTCATCCGTGCCACGAACCTTGATCCGCAGCGCCTGAATTTTTAAGCGCAGTTGCTCAGCAAATGTATGAGCACTGGTGAGATCAAAACACTCCTGCAAGACTACACAGAACTCTTCACCACCATAGCGTGCCGCCAGGGCCTGAGGCGGGATTGAGTTCCGTAACACCTGACCAACATGCTCAAGGACGCGGTCGCCCAAAGGATGGCCATACCGGTCATTGAACTGCTTGAAATGATCAATATCCAACATGACCAATGCCACCCCGTGAGGAGCGTTGATCAATGCATGCTCCAGCAAGCGAGTGAAGGTAGCTCGGTTCAACACCTTAGTCAGACCATCCAAAGATGCAGCCAGTTGGGCACGCTCGAGCTTGTCTCTCAGACTCTTGATTTCATTTTGCGCTGAGTGCAGCTGGGAGAGGAAAAGCTCTTGCTGATCCTGCATGACCTGGGTGCTCTGTTGCAGCTCGCTCAGAATGGCGGGCAACCTCTGGTCAACCGGCTCCGCGAGCATTTCCATGCAATGGCCAAGACTGGCTTGAAAGGTGGAACTGCCATTCACGCTACGCGAGACATTACGCTCCATGTCGTCAACCAGATCGATCGCTTGTTGTTGCCCTGCGCGCGCCTCCTCCAATTCGTCACGAATGATGTAGTCGCGAAAAAGCTTCGTAGCGGATTCTGGAGGGAAACAGTCGAAGTCTTTGACCACCCTGTCCAAATGGCGATTAAGCTCTGGCTCCTGACCTTTGCTGTAGGTGTACCAGAGAGCATAGTGCACAGGATTTGGTGGAATGTTGTGACGCACCATCAGTGGTACGGCCTGCTTAAGCAGAGCCGCCGCCTCGCGGGAGTCCTCTGGATACAGCGCTAGGGCAGTCGCTCGCGTCTCTGATTGGCTCATAACGTCACTGTGGTTGGTTTTTATTGGCATATATGAAGTCGGGGGGCAGCATATCCTTACGTACACCAAGCAGCCATACATAAGTCCATGTGTAAGACGTCCACCGTTCCTGTCGATTACGAAATCATCCCAGGCATGTACCAAATTTGACACGATCGCCGTGTTGGAAGAAATTGATGATTCGCCTCTTCTCTTCGACCTGAAATCCTGTGGCTGTATCTGCAGCCCAAATTTTTCAACACGATCGATTGGATGTTCCCCAACCGGCCACTGGCCCAGTCGATTACTGGGTGCCAGGTTTCCTAATAGGATTGACAAATTGCTGACTCGCCCCGACAAAGATGCGCTACGTGCGATGCTGGAATCGCAAGTTCAAGAAAAGCTACAGCACGACCCTGATGCGGTAACGACTTATGCAGCACAACCTGAACCCGAACGAAAGCCATACACCAGTAAGCCCACGGTTCAGGACAAGGCATTTCACAGGGAGCTCGATCAGATGCGTGCGGATGCTGAAGCCGGAGTGATACATAAATCAGTGCGCGAGCCAATGGACGATGGTGAGTCTAGCCTTGCGCTCAATGATTACCCTGGCTTGAAAGAGGCAGGCTCCGCATCAAATCAGTGGTGATGTTTTGGCGCCTGTTCTGCGCTAATCGGTAGCTCGCCGCCCTCCTCTTATGCAGTCTGTCGACGCATGGTCAGGATGGCTGCTCCGAAGCAGATGAACGTCGACCCAACTACCCGGCGGACCCACCGGGATAGCTCGGGACGGGCCAACACGCCCCTTGGCCCAAGAGACCAGTGCGGCATACAGACCAAGAGACGTCACCGAGACCGATCACGCGAGCTTTATGGCTCCGCCCTGGATATCGTCACGCGCCATTCGTAAGTCAATAGCGTCCTGGTTGAGTCGGTGAATCATGTTGAGTAACCGTTGGCGTAGCACTTCGTCTTGGAGTTGCTCTGCTGCGCGCATCATATCGAGCGCCGCTACCTCATTGTTAGTGGCGACGGAGTCGAGCAGTTTGCGCATGCTTCTTGATGGTCGATTCATCTCCAGCTCCCTGGATTTCAGTGACGCGAATCATATGGCCAGAATGTTTCGTCAGTATTTCAGCTGCACGAACTGGATTGAATCACTGGCTCCGGCTCATTTAACGCTAGCTGGTGGGACAACCTGAGGGGTCGATTACGCTTGTAGCAACCCGTCATTGATGAAGCTAAGCGGCTCGCTCCAGAGCATCCAGCAAACCAAAAAACTCCCGAGAAAGCTTATGCCGAGGGGCCAAATGGATGATGGGTACTGAAACTTCGTGAGATTCTCGCATCTTGACGGAGCTGCTCAGATAAACCGGTAGCACAGGTAAACCTTCGGCCAACAGCTCATCAACGAGATTTTGGTGCAAGCCGGTATGCCCGGTGAACTGATTGACCACCACCCCTTCCACTTTCAGTAATTCATTGTGATCAAGACGTAGTTCCTCGACCTGCGCGATCACGCGATACAGCGCCTGGCGAGAAAAACTGTCGCAATCGAATGGGATCAGCAAACTGTCCGCAGCCACCAGGGCACTGAATGTGTAGAAGTTGAGTGACGGAGGTGTATCGATATAGATGCGCTCATAATCCTCGGACAGTTCAACCAGTAGCTTGCGCAGCTTATTGATCTTGAATTTGCTCTCGAGTTTTGACTGGAGGTCTGACAGGTCGGAGCTAGCAGTCACCAAGTGAAGGTTGTCGTAAGAGGTCTCGGTTATGACCACGCGATTCCTTCTACCTTCGAAGCCGCCGGAGAGTGTTTGTTTGAAAAAATCGGCGATGCCCGAAGGGATGCTCTCGTTGAGCAGGCCCGTCAGATAGTGTGTCGAATTTGCCTGAGGATCGAGATCAACCAGCAGCGTTCGGTAGCCTTCGGCAGCACTCGCTGCGGCAAGATTGCAGGCAATGCTGGATTTTCCAACGCCCCCTTTCTGATTGAATACAACGCGACGCATGGGGCTTGCTCATCCATGAAAAAGGCCGAAGGCCGACTGAAAGAAGGTGTAAGAAGTCGTGTCAATTATATGACCGTAATGTTTCAGTTTTACGACTGCGATTGACGAAAGGGCTGGGCTAGAGGGATGGCCTGGCGATACAACGTAATAGCAAACGACTCTGAGACGGGGTTGATGACCGTTCAGCAAAACGTTTCATTGCAGCTAGCCGTCAGCGGTCGGGGAAAAGAGAGGCACGATGCGTGGCGAGCACCTAGAAGTAACGCCGACCCGCCAGCTACACTAATTCGATACATTTCTGCACAGAGACTTCGGCCATGGCGACCAAAACCGCAATCGTATTCGCTGGCGGCGGCAGTTTGGGTGCGGTGCAGGTGGGTATGTTGCGGGCCTTGGTCGAGGCCAATATTCGATTCGACATGGTAGTTGGCGCTTCGGTAGGCGCTATCAACGGTGCCTACTTTGCCGCAAGGCCCGATTCGGATGGCGTCGAGGCGCTTGCCGGATTCTGGCTCGGGCTGTCTAAAACTGACATCTTCCCCCTCTCTTGGCTCGATACCTGTAGAGGACTGATCAAACGGCGTGGCTTTCTGTTGCAGCCGGCGGCCTTGAACCGATTGCTGGGTCAGGCACTGCCCATTCATCGCATTGAGGATGCGGCGCTGCCCCTGCACATCGTCACCACCGACCTGCTAAGTGGTGCCGAGACGGTTCTGTCCAGTGGCGAACTTGCGCAGGCGTTACTGGCCAGCGCTGCCATCCCGCTGGTGTTCCCCTGCGTACAAATCGCCGACCAGTTCCTGATTGACGGTGGCGTGGCAAGTAACACACCTATTTCGACTGCCGTAGCCTTGGGAGCCACCAACGTCGTGGTAATCCCCACCGGCGTAAGTTGCGGCCTGACACAACCGCCCCGAGGCCTGGTCGCCTTAGCCCTGCACACCGTCAATCTGATGAGCATGCGTCAACTGGTGAGCGACATCGAACACTTCCGCACTCTCACCAGCCTGCACATCGTCCCGCCCTTGTGCCCTGTGGATGTCTCGGTGTTCAACTTTGACCAGACCGAGTCTTTGTTGCAGCGCGCCTATGAGCAGACCCTCCGGTGGCTGGAACGTGGGGGGCTCGAACGCACCAAAGTACCTGGTGCCCTGACCATCCATTCACATGCCCATGAGCATTGAGTGATGTGAATTACCTATAGCAGCAGTTGGCAGCATGACCCACCCTCACCCTTTTCCCGTGCTCTCCACAATCAATCGATGCTTCGTAGTCTCGATTCGCGTAATCGCAGGCACCTGGCCCGACTGAGAATGGGTCAACACGTATTGCTGGGTGCGCTCGGTGTCAAAGACCTGCCTTGCTGCCGTCATCTCCTCAATCAACTGACGATTGACTGAGTAGTAGCCGCAGTTCGGACATTTAAACTCATCAAAACTGGTCACCGGAAAAGCTTTCTCGGCGCTCTCGCGACATATGACACAGACAGTGATGCTCATACGCACCTCTTTGTGAATGACCTATCAACTGTAGCTGATCCTACCTCCGTCAGCCCGCCCACCGCCCGGGCATGACCAGGCGGATCGAAGTCAGAAGTCCATTTATTCCAAAGCCATCGATTTCCTGGAACGACTGGGCAAGCTGTCAGATCGCTCTTTAGTGGCACGATGCAACAAAGAAACATTGTAATCGTAGGTAGATATCAACGGCATTGGCCCCTCGTTCCGAGCCATCTCGAGCCATTGCCTTGTTCGTTCAACGTCAAAGAATTCGTTCTTGAACTTCATCTTCGCAACAAGGTTCGCTGAAACCCTAAAGTGCCCACACCCGGCCGAGCATTTGATCTCTGACCAGCATCCAATGATGTGAGCGATTTTAGAGGCAGCCTGGCAGATTAAGCATTGCATGTTCGATCTCCTTTTCGATGACCTACCTACTGTAGCCGAACACCGGCCAAGACTCCCTCCATGCCCACAAAAAACAAACTCGCCCTGAAGCAGCAGCGCGCCGAGCAGGTCAATCAGGCGATCCATATCATCGTCGGCCACGGTCGCCGGCTCTTCTACGACGAAGTCACGAACCGTTACGCCAGCATGGAAGTCGATCAGCGTGGCAAGGTCTGGCTGATCGACGACTACACCGGCAAGCGGATCTTCATCCATGAAACGGTTTGGGGAGGAAAGTGGCGGGGGTTCATCAGTCACGGAGGCACGCTGAAGGAGACCAAGATTTCGACGTACGTTTTAACGTACAAAAAAAACGTGGCTGCTGGTGGTTTTCAACAGAGCTCGCTGGAACGAAAAAAGACGCCGAAGCCTCTTTTTTCAATACTGCTCCCTTATCAACGCGCAAAAAAAAGCGCCACTCAATGAGTGGCGCTTTTTCTATATTTGGAGCGGGAAACGAGACTCGAACTCGCGACCCCGACCTTGGCAAGGTCGTGCTCTACCAACTGAGCTATTCCCGCGTCTTGGTGTGGCGCATTCTATAGAATCCAGATGCCCCGTCAACCCCTTGATTCAAAAAAGTTTATTTCTTTTCCACGTCGGTCTTCAGATGCGGCCAGGCAGCCCGCAAATACTGGACCATGGACCACAACGTCAGGCCCGCGGATATCAGCAGCAAGGCGTAACCCAGCAGCACCCAAAACGTGAAATCCGACGGATTGGCCAGCAGGATCACCAGCGCCAGCATTTGCGCGGCGGTCTTCCATTTGCCCAGGTTCGACACCGCGACGTGAGCGCGGGCGCCGAGTTCGGCCATCCATTCGCGAAGTGCCGAGACGACAATCTCGCGACCGATGATCACGGCGGCCGGCAGCGTGAGCCACAGGTTGCCATGTTCTTGCACCAGCAATACCAGCGCAACGGCGACCATCAGCTTGTCAGCCACGGGATCGAGGAAAGCCCCGAACGGTGTGCTTTGTTCCAGTCGGCGGGCCAGATACCCATCCAGCCAGTCTGTGGCAGCGGCAAATGCGAACACCGAGGCGGACGCCAGGTAGCTCCATTGGTACGGCAGGTAGAACAGTAAAATGAAGATCGGAATGAGCAGGACGCGTAGTACGGTAATCAGATTAGGGATATTCATCGGCACAACTGGCTACGAGGTGAGGGGGCATTCTACTCGCTGTGCAGATTGGCATAAATCAACTCTGCGAGCTTTTTACTGATCCCGGGTGCTTTGGCGATCTCTTCGATGCTGGCACGAGACAGCTCCTGCAATCCACCAAAATGTTTCAACAAATCGCGGCGACGGGTCGGTCCGACACCGGCGACGCCCTCCAGTGTAGACGTGCGGCGAGTTTTGCCACGACGGGCGCGGTGCCCGGTAATCGCGAAACGGTGAGCTTCGTCGCGTATCTGCTGGATCAAATGCAGCGCGGGGGAATCACCGCGCAAGGTGAATTCGTGGGCAGCATCATTCAGATACAGAGTTTCGAAACCGGCCTTGCGCGTGGCGCCCTTGGCCACGCCCAGCAGAATCAGATCAGGTACGGCCAGTTCATTGAGCACGTCGCGGGCCATGGACAACTGCCCCTTGCCACCGTCCACCAGCAAAATGTCCGGTAGCTTGCCCTCCCCATCCTTCAGTTTGCTGAAGCGTCGGGTCAGGGCCTGGTGCATCGCGGCGTAGTCATCACCCGGGGTGACGCCTTCAATGTTGTAGCGACGGTAGTCGGACTTGATCGGACCTTCGGGGCCGAACACCACGCAGGAGGCCACGGTCGCTTCGCCACTGGAGTGACTGATGTCGTAACACTCCAGGCGCTGTGGTGGCTCATCCAGGTTCAACACTTCCGCCAGGGCATCGAAACGTGCAGCAACGTGTTGACGGTTGGCCAGTCGCGCTCCCAGGGCCTGCTCGGCATTGGTGACCGCCAACTGTTGCCAGCGTGCTCGCGTACCACGAACCCTATGACTGATGGTCAATTCGCGACCGCGCAGCTCATCGATGGCCGCGATCAGTGTCGGGAAGTCTTCGTGAACCACGTTGACGATCAGTTCGCTCGGCAAGTCGCGCTCGGGACTGCTGATAAAATACTGGCCGAGAAACGCCGCCATGACTTCAGAAACATCCTCTTCAATACCCACCTGAGGAAAGAAGTTCTTGCTCCCCAGCACCCGCCCGCCACGCACACTGATCAAATGAACGCAGGCACCACCCGGATTGACAAACGCTGCGATCACGTCGACATCGCCCGTCCCGCCTTCCATGCTCTGCTGGTCCTGGACCCGGCGCAGTAATGAAATCTGATCCCGCAACTCGGCCGCACGTTCGAACTCGAGATTGATCGCCGCCTCTTCCATTCCTGCGGACAATTCATCCGTCAACGCATTGCTGCGCCCCTCGAGGAACATCACCGAGTGCCGCACATCTTCGGCATACACCTCGGGCTCCACCAACCCGACACAGGGCGCCTTGCAGCGTTTGATCTGGTATTGCAGGCAAGGACGCGTGCGGTTCTTGTAATAGCTGTCTTCGCACTGACGAACAAAAAATGTCTTCTGCAGCAGGCTCAGGCTTTCGCGAATGGCGCCGGCGCTGGGGTAAGGGCCGAAATATTTGCCCTTGGCCTTTTTTGCACCGCGATGGATGCTCAAGCGAGGGAACTGGCCATCCGAGAGAAAGACGTAGGGGTAGGATTTATCGTCGCGCAGCAGGATGTTGTAGGGCGGACGCCACTCCTTGATTAGCGTCTGCTCAAGCAACAAGGCTTCGGTTTCATTGGCCGTAATCGTCGTTTCGACCTGAGCGATACGCGCGACCAACGCCGCGGTCTTGGGCGCAAGACCGGATTTGCGGAAGTAACTCGACAGGCGATTCTTGAGGTTCTTGGCCTTGCCGACGTAGAGCAGGCGTGCCTCGCTGTCGAACATGCGATACACACCGGGACGCCCACTGACCGTCGACAGAAAGGCGCTTGGATCGAAGACTTCAGTCATTTTCAGAGACTGGCATCGACCATGCCGTGACGAACCGCCAACAGCGTCAACTCGACATCGCTGCTGATCGAAAGCTTTTCGAAAATGCGGTAACGGTAAGTGTTCACGGTTTTTGGCGACAGACACAGTTTGTCGGAAATGATCTGGACCTTCTGACAGCCGACAATCATCAGCGCGATTTGGATTTCCCGCTCCGACAAGGCGTCGAAAGGCGAATCATTGGTCGGCTGGAAGGATTTGATCGCCAGTTGCTGTGCAATTTGCGGACTGATATAGCGCTGCCCGGCAAACACCAGGCGGATGGCCTGGACCATTTCCGGCAATCCGGCGCCCTTGGTCAGATAGCCCGCGGCCCCGGCCTGCAACAACCGAGTCGGAAACGGATCCTCCTCGCACACGGTGACCGCGACGACTTTGATATCCGGATGACTGCGCAATAATTTGCGCGTGGCTTCAAGACCGCCGATGCCGGGCATCTTGACGTCCATCAGTACCACATCCGGTTTCAACTCACGCGCCTTGAGCAGGGATTCTTCGCCTGACTCAGCCTGGCCGACTACTTGCAGGCCATCGATGTCAGCCAGCATTCGTGTAATGCCTGTACGAACGAGATCATGATCATCGACTACTAGCACCCTAATCAAGCAGACACCTCGCGAAATGGTCTTATTGGGTTGCCGACACCTTAGCAAAAAGCAACTGGCAGACCTAGCGGCAAGCGTCATATAAAAAGTTTCAATACATCTTGAAAGGCTTGTCGTAAGCGTGTTTCAGCCGGGCGAGGCATTGATATCACGCTGCATTCTCAGGAAACATTCGTCCGTGCCGACCACCTTCAGGCCCTTTCTTTCATACAACGCTTGCGCGGGATTGTTTTCAAAAACCGTCAAACGCAATGCCGGACGCCGTTCCTGGCACGCCATGGCGAATACCTGATCAATCGCCCAGGAACCGGCGCCCTGCCCTCGAAACGCTTCGAGGACGTGCAGTTCGCGGACGTACAGGGCTTGGGCGTCACGACTCAGACTGAAAAAGCCCAACACGGTACTGCCACTTACAATCAACCAGTTCTTGCGCCCGGCCCAGCCAACATCGAACCCTTCGTCCTGCCACAGCAGATCGTGCTGAATGTAATAGCGGAGCATGTTGTTGCGGGTCAGTTCACGAGCGAAGTCGAGGTCCCGGGATGTCGCCGGACGTAATTCAAATACCATCACCCCAATGCAACCTCCACTAATTGCCCTTTCCAGCCGTCAGCGTTGCGTCGAGCAACGACCATCAGGTTACCGGTTCCGGGGGCAGACGCAATCAGCGAGCCGTCCGACGCCCAGATCGCGCTGCGTCCTGCCGATTCCCAGCCACCCGTTGCACCGCCATGGTTGGCCATCAGGACCGCCATCGAATGAGTGCTGGCGTAGCCTTGCAACAACGCGGTATCCGGGGCGTAGCCGTTTTCCGTGATCAGCACGCCCGCCGCATAGAGATCGGCGCCCTGCTGCGCCGCTGCGGCGGCATGACTGGCGTGAGAGAAATCCGCGCACACCGCCAACGCGACCGTATCGGCACCTAGGGTCAGGGTCGAACCGCCGGATCCCGGTGCAAATGCAACCTCCTCGCCTGGATGCAGATGTTGCTTGCTGTAGATCCCGAGCGATCCATCAGCGCCCAACACCAGCGCCCCAATCAATACTGGCGAATCTTCCGACAGCCGAATCGGCATCCCGACGACAGTCGTCACACCGACTTCCCGCGCGAAATCCCGCAGCGGTTGCAGCACCTCGGCGTCTGGCGCAATGGCCAATTCAGCCGCAAGTCCACGCTCGTACCCGGTCAGCGATAACTCCGGGAACACCAGCAACTGCACGCCCTGCTCCGCGGCAACTTGCATGAAGCGCTGATGCCACACAATGTTAGCGGCAAGGTCACCGGCGATGGAGATCGATTGAGCAGCGGCGATGATCAGTGTCGTCATGGTTCGTCCTTGTGACGTTGTACATAAGCGAAGCACAAAGTGTGTCACAACCGGCGACGCACTCAAGCGATAGAAAATGCCGTCGGTGATCGATAGCATTTTCTGATTGAATCCGTGTACCGGCCTCTAGTAAGCTCGGCGCATTCATCGGAGAAGACCATGTCCAACGCCCTCTCACAGCTTCGTACCGTCAGCGCCTTGCGCTCGGTGTCGGCTGCCCGGGCGAATGACGTTTGTGCTCCGGTCAGCTTTTATTTTGGGTATTGGTTTAGCCACTGGCGCGCCTGATACCCACACGGCGCCCACTTTAAACGGGTCGCCACCAGAGAATTCTCAACCCCCGGTCGGCTTCCCGACCGGGGGTTTTGTTTTTTCAGCCCCGCACATTTTTAGCGACACACCAGACAACCAGAGGATTCAACAATGAACTACGCCACTTATTACCGTTACGACAGTTTTACCGCCTGGCGATTTAGCAGCCTCCGCTCGGGACAGCCTGCCGCCTCCGATCGGTCACCCACAGGTGGCAAGCACACACACGCAGCCAATCCGGCCAATTGTCGAACACCCCAGTAGGGCCGAGCGCGCGGGAACGAACCCGCCGCCAGCCCAGGAAGCCCGAATATGAACTCGTCCGTCTCTGCTCTGCCGCTGTCCACCTTGAGCCCTGCCAATGAAGCGCTGACCCTGCGTCTGCCCAGCTCATTGCAACTCAAACAGCAACTGCCACTCAGCAACGCCCTGACCCAGCAAGTCGCCGCCCACCGCCAAGCGGTTCGCGCGATCCTCAACGGTGAAGACTCCCGTCTGCTGGTCATCGTTGGCCCCTGCTCGATTCACGATCCTCAGTCCGCCCTCGAATACGCCGGCAACCTCGCCCGCCTCGCCGCCGACGTCAGCGATGAAATGCTGCTGGTGATGCGCGCCTACGTCGAAAAACCCCGCACCACCATCGGCTGGAAAGGCCTGGCCTACGATCCACACCTGGATGGCAGCGACGACATGGCCGGCGGCTTGACGCTGTCCCGCGAGTTGATGCGCGAAATGCTCCGTCTGGGACTGCCGATTGCCACCGAACTGCTGCAACCGATGGCTGCCGGCTACTTCGACGATCTGCTGAGCTGGGTCGCCATTGGCGCTCGCACCACCGAATCGCAGATCCATCGGGAAATGGCCAGCGGCCTGAGCATGCCGGTCGGCTTCAAGAACGGCACCGATGGTGGTGTCGGTGTGGCCAGCGACGCCATGCGCTCTGCTGCCCATCCGCATCGCCATTTCGGTGTCGACAGCCAGGGTCATCCGGCAATCATTCAGACGCCGGGCAATCCCGACACCCACCTGGTGCTGCGTGGCGGACACCGTGGGCCGAACTACGACCGCGACAGCGTCGCCCGGGTGAACAGCGATTTGACCAAACTGAAGATCCCGGCCCGGATCATGGTCGACTGCAGCCATGCCAACAGCGGCAAAGACCCGTTGCGTCAGCCAGCGGTGTTTAACGATGTGCTTGAACAGCGCCTGCAAGGTGATCGATCACTGATCGGCATGATGATCGAGAGTCACCTGTTCGAAGGCTGCCAACCGCTGAGCCCGTCAATGCGTTACGGCGTGTCAGTCACGGACGGCTGCCTTGGCTGGAGCGGGACGGAATTGTTGTTGCGCCAGGCCGCCGATCGGCTCAGAGCGCAGAGCAGGGATCAACAATCGGCGTGAGCCACACCCATCGTCCAGTCCTCCCATTGAGGACTGGACGTCGGAATCGAGACACGATTAACAGGCAAAGGGTGTTCCCTGAGTAGGCCATCGCAGGAAAACGCTCTGTTACAGATAAAAAGATGTCCAAATATTCCGAACAAGACCTCATCTACTTTCGAACTTTCGTACGTTTTCTATTCCGTTTTCATCAGGTTACAGCGGCTTTTTCATACAACGCCGAACAGCGGGTGTGCTTTAGAGTGAGCCCATCAACACACCTCTGAACGACTGCGAAAAAGGAAAGAACATGCTACGGAATGCAACTACTCAGTATCCGATCCTGTTGGTCCACGGGCTCTTCGGCTTCGATCGCATCGGCAAGATCGAACTCTTTCATGACGTCAAGCAGGCGCTCAGGAGTGCAGGCGCAAGAGTGTTTATCCCGTACGTGTCGGCTACCCATAGCAATGAAGTTCGAGGCGACCAACTTCTGGCGCAGATCGAACGGGTACTGGAGGGAACCGGTGCAAACAAAGTCAACCTGATCGGCCACAGCCAAGGCGCACTCGCTGCACGTTATGCGGCAGCGACAGCGCCGGAAGCAATCGCTTCGGTGACGTCCGTCAGCGGACCGAATCACGGCTCGGAACTGGCTGACTTCTTGCGCAAGGCGCTGACACCCGGGCGCCTGCCGGAACACGTCGCCGAGACGGTTGCAACGTTGTTTGCAGACTTTCTATCGTTGCTCAGCGGCCACCGTCACCTGCCGCAGAACGCCATCGCCGCGCTGAATGCCCTGACCACCGAAGGTGTAGGCGCGTTCAATGACAAATACCCCCAGGGATTGCCGAAAACCTGGTGTGGCAAGGGTCGCGAACGGGTCGACGGCGTACGTTACTACTCCTGGAGCGGCACCCTGCAGGGCGACATCCTCGACAAAGGGCTTGATGCTCTGAGTCCGTTGCACGGGTTCCTCCGCGCCTTTTCCCGATACTTCACCACCGAGCCCGAGCAGAACGATGGCCTGGTTGGCCGCTACAGCTCCCACTTGGGCAAAGTCATCCGCTCCGACTACCCGCTGGATCATCTGGACAGCCTCAGCCAGACTGCCGGTCCGCTGCGCAAGGGCATCGACCCGATTGACCTGTATGTGCAGCATGCGGAGCGCCTGAGAAATGCAGGCCTATAAAGGAATACCGTACCGGCCTGCATAGTCTGTACGGAACTTTGAGAAGAAATAGACCACTGAATCCGGTAGGCTCCGCACTTTACTGAACATTGAAAGGAGTATTTCACCATGGCTAAAGCCACTGCCCGTCACATCCTCGTTGCCAGCGAAGCCAAGTGCAACGAATTGAAAACCCAGATCGAAGGCGGCGCTGATTTCGCCGAAGTCGCCAAAGCCAACTCCACTTGCCCGTCCAGCCGCCAGGGCGGTGATCTGGGTTCGTTCGGTCCAGGCCAGATGGTCAAGGAATTCGACGCCGTGGTCTTCAGCGCACCGATCAACGTGGTGCAAGGCCCGGTCAAGACCCAGTTCGGTTACCACCTGCTGGAAGTGACCAGCCGTCAGGACTGATCAAGTCTTAAGTTTTCTGCTCAACGGCCCGCCTTTTGGTGGGCCGTTGTGTTTCGGATACGTGATACGAGTGGCGAGGGACGCGCCGCTAGCGTACAAATTGCGGTTATTGACCACCCGGCTCTAAGGCTGACAATGCGACTGGCTTTCCCTACTTTATTGTTCACGGCCGTGGCCCTGTTGTTGAGCGTCACCGGTGTGAATGCAGCACCGCAACATGCGTTGACCGTGTACGGTGAACCGGCGAAGTATTCTGCTGGCTTTAGTCATTTTGCCTACACAAACCCGCAAGCCCCCAAGGGTGGCACGATGCGCCGCTCGGCTGTCGAAATCGGTCATTTCGATCATATGTTGCCCTACATCGATAAAGGCATTGGCGTCACACAGATCGACGGCCTGCTTTACTCGCCCCTCGCCCAGCGTTCGCTGGACGAGCCTTACACCGTGTACGGCCTGGTGGCTCAGAAGATGGAGCGCTCGGACGACGGTTTGTTTCTGCGCTTCTATCTGAACCCCAAGGCCCGTTTCGCGGACGGCAAACCGATCACGGCCGAAGACGTTCGTTACACCTTCGACCTGTTGATGACTCAGGGCAGCCTGCGTTATCGCACCCAATTTGCCGACGTCAAAGGCGTCGAAGTGGAATCACCTCTAACGGTTCGGTTCGACTTGAAAAGTAATGAAAACCGTACCCTGCCCCTCGATATCGCGACCTTGCCGGTGCTTCCCGAGCATTGGTGGAAGACTCGCGACTTCGCCAATGGTGGCGGTTACGAGCCACCGCTGGGCAGCGGTCCTTACAGGGTGAGCAAGGTCGACTCCGGTCGCAGTATCACCTTCGAGCGCAATGCCGATTGGTGGGGCAAGGATTTACCAGTCAGCCGCGGCCTCTACAACTTCGATCGTTTCAGCATCGAGTACTTCGGCGATACCGACGTCGCCCGTCAGGTCCTGCGCGGCGGAGCCTACGACTACAACCGAGAATTCTCCGCCACCGCTTACTCCATTGGCTACGACAGCCCGGCCCTGAGTGACGGGCGATTGCAAAAGGCGCACCTGGCAACGCAAGCGCCCCAAACGGCTCAGGGCTTTGTGTTCAACCTGCAAAACCCGCTGTTCCAGGACCGTCGAGTGCGTCAGGCACTGGCCATGCTCTGGGATTTCGAGTGGAGCAACCGGCAGATGATGCGCGATATGTACATCCGCCAGCAGAGTTACTTTTCCAACACCGACCTCGCCGCCCGACACCTGCCGGACGCCGGCGAACTGGCGATTCTCGAACCACTGCGCGGGCAGATCCCCGACGAGGTGTTCACCCAGGTTTTCCAGGCACCGAAAACCGATGGCAGTGGCGTGATACGCGACAAACAGTTGCAGGCACTCGATTTGCTCGAACAGGCCGGCTGGAAACCCGATGGCGATCAACTGGTCAACGCCGAAGGCAAGTCATTGAGTTTCACTTTCCTGGTCAGCCAGAACGGCATGGACCGATTGCTGCTGCCTTATAAGCGCACCCTGAAACAGATCGGCATCGACATGAACATCCGCCGCATCGACTCGTCCCAATACGTGAATCGCCTGATGAGCCGCGATTACGACATGATCGTCACCGGCTACCCGGTCACGACGTCGCCCGGGGGTGAACTGCTCAATTACTTCGGCTCGGTCTCGGCCAACGACCCTGGCGCCAATAACTACATGGTGTTGAAAAATCAGGCGGTCGACACACTGATCACCGGGCTGGTTCGCGCCACCACCCAACCCGAAATGCTGCACTACGCCCACGCGCTGGACCGGGTGCTGCAATGGAACTACTACTGGATTCCCAACTATTACCCGCCGGGCAGCTCCACCGTGTGGTGGAATCGTTTCGGCAGGCCCAACGAGCAAGCGAGCAATGACGAAGCCATCGAGAGCTGGTGGGAAATCAGCACCACGCCACTGACCAACCAACAGATGACCGCTGAGCAAATCAGCCGTGGCAAACCCGGAGGGCCGCACTGATGTGGGCTTACATACTACGGCGTCTGCTGCTGATCATTCCGACGCTGGTGATCATTCTTCTGGTCAACTTCATCATCGTCCAGGCCGCGCCGGGCGGCCCGGTGGAACAGGCCATCGCGCACTTGCAAGGCATCGGCGGCGCGAGTGTCGGCGGCGGTTCCGGCGAACGCATGTCCGGCACCTCCCGATCCAGTCGCGGCCTCGACCCGCAACTGATCAAGGACATCGAAAAGCAATACGGCTTCGATAAACCAGCGCACGAACGCCTGTGGTTGATGCTCACCAGCTACGCGCGCCTGGACTTCGGCAAGAGCTTTTTCCGTGGCGCGACCGTCACCGACCTGATCCTGGAAAAAATGCCGGTGACCATTTCCCTTGGGCTCTGGGCGACGCTGATCACCTACCTGGTGTCGATTCCTTTGGGCATCCGCAAGGCCGTGCACCACGGCAGCCATTTCGATATCTGGAGCAGCACCGCGATCGTCATCGGCTATGCCATGCCGGCGTTCCTGTTCGCGATGTTCCTGATCGTAGTCTTCGCCGGCGGTACCTCGCTGAACTGGTTCCCGGTGCGCGGGCTGGTCTCGGACAATTTCGAATCGCTGTCGACCGTGGGCAAAATCGCTGATTACTTCTGGCACCTGGTATTGCCGGTGACCGCGCTGGTGATCGGCGGGTTCGCCACGCTGACCATTCTGACCAAGAACTCCTTCCTCAATGAAATCACGCGCCAGTACGTGGTCACCGCCCGTGCCAAGGGTCTGAGCGAACGCCGAGTGCTCTACGGTCACGTGTTTCGCAACGCCATGCTGCTGGTGGTCTCGGGGATTCCCCAGGCGTTTATCAGCGTATTTTTCGCCGGCTCCCTGTTGATCGAAGTGATCTTCTCCCTCGACGGACTGGGTCGCATGAGTTACGAGGCCGCGGTTTCCCGGGACTATCCGGTGGTATTCGGTTCGCTGTTCATCTTCACGCTGTTCGGACTCTTGATAAAAATTGTCGGTGACCTCTGCTACACCCTCGTCGACCCGCGTATCGACTTCGCCTCGAGGAGCGCCTGATGTTCAAGCTCTCGCCGTTAGGTCGTCGTCGTTTCGAGCGTTTCAAGAAAAACCGTCGCGGCTGGTGGTCGCTGTGGCTGTTTGTCGGCCTGTTCCTGTTGACCCTCGGTGGTGAGCTGATCGCCAACGACAAACCGCTGATCGTCAGCTACCAGGGCTCCCTCTACTTCCCGGCCCTGAAGCGTCATACCGAGCAGGAATTTGGCGGGCAGTTGCCGTTCCAGGCGGACTACCGCAGCGATTATGTGCAAAAGCTGATTCACCAGGACGGTGGCTGGATGTTGTTCCCGCCAATCCCCTTCAGCGACGACACGCCGAACTATGACCTCAACCAACCCGCGCCCAGCCCTCCGACGAAGGTCAACTGGCTGGGCACCGACGATCAGGCGCGGGACGTGTTGGCCCGAGTGATTTTCGGGGCGCGGGTGTCGATCCTGTTTGCCTTGATGCTGACGTTTGTCAGTGCACTGATCGGCATCGCTGCCGGTGCCCTGCAAGGCTACTACGGCGGCTGGGTCGACCTGATCGGTCAACGGTTGCTGGAGGTTTGGTCGGGGCTGCCGGTGCTGTATCTGCTGATCATCCTGTCGGGTTTCGTCGAGCCTAATTTCTGGTGGCTGCTGGGGATCATGGCGCTGTTTTCCTGGCTGGCCCTGGTGGACGTGGTGCGCGCCGAATTCCTGCGCGGACGCAACCTGGAATACGTCAAAGCCGCCCGTGCGCTGGGCCTGACCGACCGCAAAGTCATCGTCCGCCACATCCTGCCCAACGCGATGAACGCGACCCTGAGCTACCTGCCGTTCATTCTGACCGGAGCGATCTCCACCCTCACCGCGTTGGACTTCCTCGGTTTCGGCATGCCTGCCGGCAGTGCATCGCTGGGCGAGTTGATCGGTCAAGGCAAGCAGAACCTGCAAGCGCCGTGGTTGGGATTGACGGCATTTTTTACCCTGGCGCTGATTCTTTCTTTATTGGTGTTTATTGGCGAGGCGTTGCGTGATGCCTTTGATCCCCGATCGTGATGCGGACTACCGATATGAGTAACAACCTGATCGAAATCCGTGACCTGCGCATCGCCTTCAGTGGCCAGACCGTGGTGCGCAATCTGTGCCTGGACATCCGCCCCGGTGAATGCCTGGCACTGGTGGGCGAGTCGGGCTGCGGCAAATCGGTGACCGCTCACTCGATCCTGCAACTGCTGCCCGAGACCGGCACCGAAACCACGGGCAGTATCCGCTATCGTGGCCGGGAGCTGGTCGGCGCTTCGTCCAAGGTGCTGCGAGAACTGCGGGGTAACCGCATCGCGATGATCTTCCAGGAGCCGATGACCTCGCTTAATCCGCTGCACAGCATCGAAAAGCAGATCGGCGAAACCCTGTTGCTGCACAAGGGCCTGGCCGGTAAAGCGGCGCAAGCACGGATACTCGAGTTGCTGCATCTGGTCGGTATTCAGAAGCCCAAAGAGCGGCTCAAGGCCTACCCCCATCAATTGTCCGGTGGCCAGCGGCAACGGGTGATGATCGCCATGGCCCTGGCCTGCGAACCGGAGCTGCTGATCGCCGACGAGCCGACCACAGCGCTCGACGTGACAGTGCAGCGCAAGATCCTGCTGCTGCTCAAATCCCTGCAACAGCGTCTCGGCATGTCGCTGCTGCTGATCAGCCACGACCTCAATCTGGTGCGCAGCATTGCCCAACGAGTCTGCGTGATGAAGGCCGGAGAAATCGTCGAACAGGCACCTTGCGAAACCTTGTTTACCGAACCGAAACATCCTTACAGCTGCGTCTTGCTGAATGCCGAACCGGAAGGTGAAGCGCTGCCCCGGGACGAGCGCGAGAACGTGCTTGAGGTAGATGACTTGCGGGTGCAGTTCGCCCTCAGTGGCGGGCTGTTTCAGCGCAAGACTTACCTGAAGGCCGTGGACGGCATCAGCCTGAACATTCAACGCGGCAAGACGCTGGGCATTGTGGGCGAATCCGGCTCCGGCAAGTCGACGCTGGGTCAAGCAATCCTGCGTTTGCTCGACTCCGAAGGCAGCATTCGCTTTCAGGGTGAGGCGCTGGACGGCCTGACGCAGAAACAGCTGCGGCCGTGGCGCAAAAAAATGCAGGTGGTGTTCCAGGACCCCTTCGGCAGCCTCAGCCCGCGGATGTCCGTGGCGCAGATCATCAGCGAAGGCCTTGAAGTCCATAGCCAGTTGACGGCTGACGAATGCAAAGCCGAAGTGATTCGGGCACTGGAGGAAGTCGGCCTCGACCCGCAAAGCCGTCATCGCTACCCGCACGAGTTTTCCGGCGGCCAACGCCAACGCATCGCCATCGCCCGGGCGCTGGTGTTGAAACCGGCGCTGATCCTGCTGGACGAACCGACCTCGGCACTGGATCGCACGGTGCAAAAACAAGTGGTCGCCCTGCTCCGCCAGCTACAGGAAAAACACGGCCTGACCTACCTGTTCATCAGCCACGACCTGGCAGTGGTCCGTGCCCTGGCTCACGACATGATCGTGATCAAGGACGGCAAAGTCGTGGAAAGCGGTGCCAGCCACGACGTATTCGATTCGCCGCAGCATCCGTATACCAAAGAGCTGTTGGCGGCGGCGCATCCGGGTTAAGACTTAAAACCGCGGCGCGGCCTTCGCGAGCAGGCTCACTCCCACATTGGAATGCATTTCAAACTGTGGGAGCGAGCCTGCTCGCGATTAGGCCCGCACAAGCAATACACATTCAGGATCTGTGTTTATGAACACCACCGAAAGCCTCAAGGACTACCAGCGCGTTCGCCTGCTGGCGATACGTTCATTGTTCGAGATCATCGAGCAGTCCAGCGAAGGCACGGTGATTGTCGACCGCGATGCGAACATCGTCTGGATGAACGAGCGCTATGCCCGACGCTTCGGCCTGGAATCGGCGGAAGTGGCGATCGGCAAGGCCTGCGAAAGCGTGATCCCCGGCAGTCTGTTGCGCGAGGTGGTGCGCACCGGTCGGCCGATCTTGCTCGACATGCAGGACACCCCCAAAGAACCACTGGTGGTGATGCGCCTGCCGATTCACGACGACGCCGGCGTGGTGATCGGCGCCATCGGGTTTGCGCTGTTCGACGAGTTGCGCAGTCTCTCGCCGATGCTCAAGCGCTACATGAGCATGCAGGAAGAACTGGCGTCCACCCGCTCGCTGTTGCGAGCGCGGCAGACCAAGTACAACTTCGCCCACTTCATCGGCACCAGCGCCGCCAGCCTCGAAGTCAAACGCCGCGCCCGACGCAGTGCCAGCGCGGAATCCCCGGTGTTGCTGCTCGGTGAAACCGGCACCGGCAAAGAGTTGCTGGCCCAGGCGATCCACGGCGCTTCGCCGCGCGCGCACAAAGCCTTCGTCAGCATCAACAGCGCGGCGATTCCCGAATCGTTGCTGGAGGCGGAATTCTTCGGCACCGCGCCCGGCGCGTTTACCGGTGCTGATCGCAAGGGTCGCACCGGCAAGTTGCAGATTGCCCAGGGCGGCACACTGTTTCTCGATGAAATCGGTGACATGCCGTTGCCACTGCAAAGCAAATTGCTGCGGGTACTGCAGGAGAAAGAATTCGAGCCGGTGGGTTCCAACGAAGTGATCCAGAGCGATGTGCGGGTGATTGCCGCGACCTCCACGGATTTGGAAGCGGCGATCAAACGCGGTGAATTTCGCGCCGATCTGTATTACCGCCTCAATGTGCTGCCGATCCAGGTCCCACCGCTGCGTGATCGACTCGACGATCTTCCGGCTCTCAGTGAAGCCATTTTGGAAGAACTGCGCAGTCAGCACGAATTGAACCGCGAAGCGCTGGAACTGCTGGGACAACATGCCTGGCCGGGGAATATTCGTGAACTGCGCAACGTACTCGAACGCGCCGCACTGCTCAGTGATGACCTGATGCTGAATGCCGCAGATATCCGCGCGGCGATTGGTACGTTCACACCGGTAGAGCGCGTGGCGCCTGTAACGATTGAGCCGGTTGCGCATGAGACTTTCAGTGAGGCTCGAGAGCGGTTTGATCGGCAGCTGATTGAGGCCACCCTCGTGCAATGCGGCGGGAAGGTTGTTGAAGCGGCGGCGCGGTTGGGGCTGGGGCGGTCGACGTTGTACAAGAAAATGGTGGCTCTGGGGATTGCAGAGTCTCTATAACGAGACATATATCTCCACTTGTAGACAGAACATCGTCGGAACGCCGCCCGGAGCAAGCTCGCTCCCACAGGTTGACTGAGTTGCGCGCAAGAATGCGGTCAAATGTGGGAGCGAGCTTGCTCGCGATGAGGCCGGCATTACCGACACAAGTCTCAAACTAGAGACACCCAGCTGAAACTCAACTCAAAAATCCTACATATATCCTTATATTTCAACAGCTTGCGTGTCTGGCACGAAACTCGCTAAAGCCTTCTCCCACCAAGATCCACCCTAAAAAAATAACAATCCAGGAGACACACCATGAGTGTGATCATTGCCTTGGCAGCTCTCACGCTGCTAATGCTCGCGGCTTACCGTGGCTACAGCGTTATCCTCTTTGCCCCGATTGCCGCCCTCGGCGCCGTTCTGCTCACCGACCCTTCCGCTGTCGCCCCCGCTTTCACCGGGGTGTTCATGGAGAAAATGGTCGGCTTCATCAAACTGTATTTCCCGGTGTTCCTGCTCGGTGCAGTGTTCGGCAAGCTGATCGAGCTGTCGGGCTTTTCGCGCTCCATCGTCGCAGCGGCGATTCGCCTCCTCGGCACGAGTCAGGCGATGCTGGTGATCGTACTGGTCTGCGCCCTGCTGACTTACGGCGGCGTGTCGCTGTTCGTAGTGGTGTTCGCGGTCTACCCGTTTGCTGCTGAAATGTTCCGCCAGAGCAATATTCCCAAACGACTCATCCCGGCGACCATCGCCCTCGGTGCCTTCTCGTTCACGATGGACGCCCTGCCCGGCACCCCGCAAATCCAGAACATCATCCCCAGCACCTTCTTCAACACCACCGCCTGGGCCGCGCCCTGGCTGGGCTTGATCGGCGCGATCTTCGTGGTCTGCGCCGGCATGCTGTTTCTGCAGCGCCAGCGCAACAAGGCCCAGCACGCCGGTGAAGGGTATGGCACCGATCTGCGCAACGAGCCGGAAACCGCTGCCGACATCAAACTGCCCAATCCGTGGATCGCCGTGTCGCCGCTGCTGGCCGTCGGCATCATGAACCTGCTGTTTACCCAGTGGATTCCGCAGTGGTACGGCAAGACCCACAGCCTCGCGCTGCCGGGCATGGCCGCGCCGGTGACCACCGACATCGCCAAACTCACGGCGATCTGGGCAGTTCAGGCAGCCTTGCTGGTCGGCATCATCATGGTACTGGTGTTCGGCTTCCAGGCGATTCGCGGCAAGTTGGCCGAGGGCAGTAGAAGTGCGGTCAGCGGTTCGTTGCTGGCGGCGATGAACACCGCGTCGGAGTACGGTTTCGGTGCGGTGATCGCCTCCTTGCCGGGCTTCCTGGTGCTGGCCGACTGGCTCAAAAGCATTCCCAATCCGCTGGTCAACGAAGCGATCACCGTGACCCTGCTGGCCGGCATCACCGGTTCTGCGTCGGGCGGTATGAGCATTGCGCTGGCGGCCATGGCCAATGACTTCATCGCAGCGGCCCATGCGGCAAACATTCCGCTGGAAGTGCTGCACCGGGTGGCCGCGATGGCCAGTGGCGGCATGGACACCCTGCCGCACAACGGCGCGGTGATCACCTTGCTGGCGGTCACCGGCCTGACCCACCGCGAAGCCTACAAAGACATTTTCTGTATTACGCTGATCAAGACCCTGGCGGTTTTTGTGGTGATCGGTACTTTCTACGCCACTGGCATTGTGTGAGGTATTCATGACGACTCTTTCGGGCAAGACTGCACTGGTCACCGGTTCCACCAGCGGCATCGGCCTGGGCATTGCCCTCAGCCTGGCCAAGGCTGGCGCCAATCTGATCCTCAACGGTTTCGGTGATGCGTCCAAGGTGATTGCCGAGGTGGAGCAATTCGGTGGCAAGGTTGGCCATCACCCGGCCGACGTCAGCGACCCGGCGCAGATCGCCGATATGATTGCCTACGCCGAGCGTGAGTTCGGCGGTGTGGACATCCTGGTCAACAACGCCGGTATTCAGCATGTGGCGCCGGTGGAGGATTTCCCGGTGGAGCGCTGGGATTCGATCATTGCGATCAACCTGTCGTCGGTATTCCACAGCACCCGCTTGAGCCTGCCAGGCATGCGCGCCAAGGGCTGGGGACGGATCATCAACATCGCCTCGGTGCACGGTCAGGTCGGCTCGGTGGGCAAGGCGGCTTATGTCGCGGCCAAGCATGGCGTCATCGGCTTGACCAAGGTGGTGGGCCTGGAAACGGCGACCACCAACGTCACCTGCAACGCCATCTGCCCAGGCTGGGTACTGACGCCCTTGGTGCAGAAGCAGATTGATGACCGCATCGCCAAAGGGATCGACCCGCAGCAGGCGCAGCATGATTTGCTGGCCGAGAAGCAGCCGTCGCTGGAGTTTGTGACGCCGCCACAATTGGGCGAACTGGTACTGTTTTTGTGCAGTGAGGCCGGTAGCCAGGTGCGTGGCGCGGCGTGGAATATCGATGGTGGGTGGTTGGCGCAGTAACCCACCGATGATCGTTCCCACGTCGAGGCGTCGAACCGTCCGCGTGGGAACGATCTGAACGAGAGAACAACAAGAAGAGGCAAGCCATGTCCGACATCCTCTGGCAACCCAGCGCCAAGCGCATCGGCAAGACCCGCATGGAGGCTTTCCGGCGCTTCATCAATCAGCGACACAACCTCCACGTCGACGACTACCCTGCCCTGCATCAATGGTCCATCGATCAGCGTGAAGCGTTCTGGCAGGCCATCGTCGATTTCTTCGACATCCGTTTCCACGATCAACCGGACGCTGTGCTGGTGGAGGGCGCGCAAATGCCCAGCGCCCAATGGTTTCCCGGCGCTACCTTGAACTTCGCCGAACACCTGATGCGCCGTCGCGACGATGCCGTAGCGGTCATTGCCATCGGCGAGAACGGCCAGCGTGAACACCTGACCTGGGCAGAACTGGCCGAGCATGTCGCCGGGTTTCAGAACAGCTTGAAAGCCGCCGGTGTCGGCCTCGGTGACCGCGTCGCGGCGTGCATGCCCAATACCTGGCAAACCCTCGTGGCGATGCTCGGCACCACCAGTTTGGGAGCGATCTGGTCCTGCTCCTCACCGGACTTCGGCACCCAGGGCGTAATCGACCGTTTCGGCCAGATCGAGCCCAAAGTGCTGATCACCTGCGCCGGTTACCGCTATGCCGGCAAGGACATCGACCAGACCGCCAAGGTCAATGAAATCCTTGAACGCTTGCCGTCCTTGCATCAGTTGATTGTCGTGCCTTACGCCCGACCGCAAGCGCGCATCGAACATTTCCACACCCGAGCCAACGTGACGCTCTGGGATGATTTCTACGACGTGGGTGGCGAACCGGATTTCGTCCCGGTGCCCTTCGCGCATCCGCTGTACATCCTCTATTCCAGCGGCACCACCGGCGTGCCGAAATGCATCATTCACAGCACCGGCGGTGTGTTGCTACAACACGTCAAGGAACATGGACTGCATTGCGACCTCGGCCCCGGCGACCGGTTGTTCTACTACACCACTTGTGGCTGGATGATGTGGAACTGGCTGGTCTCGGCGCTGGCCGTGGACAGCGCAGTGGTGCTGTACGATGGCTCGCCGTTTCATCCCGCCTCCGAGCGCCTGATCGACCTGATTGACGACGAATGCATCAGTGTCTTCGGCACCAGCCCCAAGTACCTTGCGACCCTGGAAAGCAGCGGCATCAAACCTCGCGAAAGCCATGACCTGAGCAGCCTCAAAACCCTGCTCTGCACCGGCTCCGCGTTGTCGCCGCAGAGTTACGACTACGTCTACCGCGATTTCAAGGCTGACCTGTGCCTGGCCTCGATGTCCGGCGGCACCGACATCGTTTCATGTTTTGTGAACAGCAATCCGCTGCAACCGGTACACCGTGGCGAGATACAAGGCAAAAGCCTGGGCATGGCGGTGGAAGTCTGGAACGACAACGGCCAGCCGGTGATCGGCGAAAAAGGTGAGCTGGTGTGCACCCGGCACTTCCCGGCAATCCCCATCGGGTTCTGGAATGATCCTCAGCAGGAAAAGCTCCGCGCCTCGTATTTCAGTCAGTTCCCCGGGGTCTGGGCCCAAGGCGATTACGCTGAACAATTGCCCCATGGCGGGATGATGATCCACGGACGCTCCGACGCCGTGCTCAACCCCGGCGGCGTGCGCATCGGCACCGCGGAAATCTACCGCCAGGTGGAGAAAGTCCCGCAAGTGCTGGACAGCGTGGCCATTGGTCAGCAGTGGCAGGATGACGTGCGGGTGGTGCTGTTCGTGCGGTTGCGCGAGGGCGTCGAACTGGACGAAGCGCTGCAACAACAGATTCGCCAGGTCATCCGCGCCAACACCACACCGCGGCATGTGCCGGCGAAGATTGTCGCGGTGACCGATATACCGCGCACCATCAGCGGCAAAATCGTGGAACTGGCGGTGCGCAACGTGGTGCACGGTGAGAAAGTAAAAAACACTGATGCCTTGGCCAATCCCGAAGCGCTTGAGCAATTTCGGGATCGGCCGGAACTCGACACTTAAACGATCATGCAGGTGTGTGTTAATCCATGTGCGAACCTGGGTGCCTTCCACTGGCAGGTTTCGGCGCAATAGAGTTGTTCAGAGTGATCAGAACCGGCTCGTCAATCGCGCTACCGGGGTTTGCTTCGAGCGCGCCACGCAGGGTGGACATATTGAGTTCATAACTACCCTTGTCCGTATACAGCTGGCTCAGCAGCGAGGTGGTCACAGCCAGTGAGTCAGCATTTTCAAAGGCTTTGGAACTGGCGTGACAGGCACGGCCCTCATCCGTAACCGGCAGACGTCCCGACGCCAGGTTCAGCAGCGCAGCCACATCCAGCAACTGCCCTCTTTCGCCATTGCGTCCCGCATCGCTGGCATAGCTGACATCATCAGTCTGTGAAGTACCGTGGAACAGCTCATGAATCAAGTCGTCTGCAACGACGTCATGGTTGAAACCCAGACCGATAAAGCGCCTGTTGATATTGGGCGTATAGATTTCGATGAACGTCGTGGCGGATTTGTCTGTTGCACCTTTCCATTGTTGGAAAGCGTTCGGGTCGAAAGCGGCAATGTGGTGGGTATCCTTTAGCGGATCGAGAAAAATGTTACTGATGGAAAGACCTGCAAAGTCCGCCCTGACCAATCTCAGATAGTTCAACAACCGTTCGAATGCATCGCTCGAGTTGTTTCCCATCAGTACCTTGATGATTGCGTCGCGTTCCTTCGTGAAGTCATGACGGGTCAAGACATTGATCGCGTTGTCGATTTTTGTACGCGCCAGCGGCAAGCTTTGCTCAATGAACTGTCGGGTGTAGCTGACGGGCAATGTCTTAACGGAGCGCGGCAACCGGACGGGTGCCGTAAAGGTGAAGTTACTTAGCTTTGGGCCCCAGGGCTTGCCTAATCTATCAAGGGCATACCATTGACGGTTGTTACGCGCCGCCACGACTATGAACGTTTCACCGGTAGCACCAAGGGGCCGCCAGGTACCCTGTCCGCTGGTATCGGCACTTTTGGCTGCGCGGACGAGGTCGTAGGTTTTATGACTGCCATTGAGTTTGCGCAACTGGGATTGCGCCAGTCCGAGGACCTCTTGAGCCTGCCTGTTAAAGCGTAGCGCCCCCTTGTGGACGAGTTTCCCGACTCCGAACAACGCGGTTGGCACGCCATCCACAGGGTTGAAGATGGAAACTGACGTCGCGAAAGCGAGCTTGGTCAGGCGGGCGGCTTTGGATGTCAAAGAGATTGCCTTGGACGAGATGCTCAGCGCTTTGGCGCCAGCCCCCACAAACGCCCCACCCAATGCGATGGCATCCATAACGCAGCCATACACCCCATCGACCATCTTATCGTGCTCCCCGGAAGATAGATCCTCGATGCACTTTTTAAAGGGAACTACCAGATCAACAATATACTTCGCCGTTTCTTCTCCCATCTTGCGCTGGCGTTCAAGCTTTGTTGGCACGGTAGCGACTTCTTTAAACTCATCAAACGTTATTATCGGACGATTGTTTACGATGAACTCGGCGATCCGGATAATTTGCGGATTATCAAAATTTTTAAAAATACTCTGCTGCCGCAACGTCGACGTAGCAGGTGCGGGAAGTTCACCCAGCTTTTCAATAATCGCCATATTGTTGGCAGAATCGGCTTCTGAAAAACCGTGAGTGTATTCATGAAGAGTGATCGGTAAAGATTCCGGAGGCATCGGTGCCACCTTCGCATTAAGGTCACCGTTGAAATCCGTTCTGGCGGCGCCCTGCAATTTTCCTGCTCTGGTTATCAGCGCACCCAGCGTGCTGTTTCTACGTAGTTCTCCACGCAAGGTAAACAGTTCATAGCATGCAAAAGTGCTTCCATGAGAAGCGTACATCACAATGCCAAATCGCCCTGTGACTGCATCTTTGTTTTGTTGGGTTTCGTAGTCTGTTTCACGCCTCAACGGCCCCCCCAAAGGCATGGAAGATGTCTCTACCACCGCACTGCGAAGGGTAAAGAAAGTGATCTTACCTTTCAGAAAGGTTTCCAGATCAAAGGGAAGCATGTGTGAAAGGGCCAACTTCACATTGGTGGCCACCGCACTATTCAAATTCCCGAGATAATTCCGCAACTGGAGGTGAAACTCATGATCATTGGGCGCCAGTCGCCGCAAATTCGGATAGCGGCTGTAAATGCTGACGATGGATGGATCATAAAAAGTTGGCCTTTTGTAACCAGTAATAGCTGCGTTTAAATCGGGCATCGTGGAAATGTGGTTGTCGGGAAAAACAGCACGTAGATCCCAATTGCCAGTCACCAAATCACCGGACATATGCAACTCGACCATGGACATGGCGGTAGGTGAGGCATATAGGCCTGGCTGTTGATAGATAATTTTTTCTTCCAGGAAATCACAATCAGGCGCGGCTTTGTTTACCGCCGCCCTTGCAATGTCTTCTCTGCTTGGCATGGAGCAGGAGTATGCGCGGGCAAGGTGCGTGAAGTTTTCCGCGTACTCCTGAAACACAGTTATTGCCCGTTCAGTGGTCTCCTTTTCCGCTTGAGTGAGTTCCTGCGTGGTCACCACACCGTTGATCAGCGCCCAGTCAACGATTGGATCGATCATTGCCAGATCCCGCAGATATTTCAGCGGTTCACTGACAGGCTCCAGATCGGCATACGCCATGATTTGCGCATGCGTCATCACACGAGAAGCCCCTTTCCTGACCGCCTCCGCCAGCACTACCCCGCGGCAGAAGGACACCCAACCAACCGAGCCCATCATCAGCGACGACGGGACACCCTTGACCAGAAATTCTGGCGCGATTTCCGCCAGCAGCAGGTGCGATGCCAACGGGGCCAAGACAGGATTCACCCAGCCTTTGGTGTGTAGAACGGTTTCCAGCTCCTTGCGCACGACCGACGAATGCCTCTCGACATTGGTCGGTGCATACAAATTGAGCCCGGCGATACTCTTTCGAATTTGAGCGCTACCAATGAACGGATCCAGTTCCAGCAAAATGGCCGTTATCAACAGTTGCGCAAGATCCTGTGCAGAGGCGTCTTGCCCGGATTGCGCGCCGAACCAGTCCAACTCCTCCAGGAGTGTCCTGGCGCAGGCCTGGGCCACCGGATGCTTGACCAACTGAACGATACGTTCGGCGGCGTCGTGCGTCAGAACGGCGCGACCTGTTTCGCGATAGAGCTTGTCCAACAGTCTTTCGTTCGCACCTACAAGTTTGACAGTGGCCTGCCGAATAGCTGCACGTTGCTCAGCCGACAATACGGCTAACGACGGGTCATCAGCAACAAGTTGGCTCCAATAGTTGCCCAGATCGTCGACGGCTGGATCAAACTCAAGAACATCAATCATATTTTTGGTTTGCGCAGCGTCCGTCGGCACATGCAAGTCATGAAACCTGAGCCATTGATCAACATCCACACAGTCTATCGCGACTATAAAGCCACCGGCTTGCTTGGCGATATCCCCAAGATCCCTGAGTTTACCGGGGACACCTGTTAATTCATGCGCATTAACATCGATTTCTTCCCAGCGCTGTGATGCATCCTTGTACAGCTCTATCGTGCCATTTGCAGTCACCCGAATCGAATCCGAATCCTTGGGTCTATTTTCGTGAAGCGCATCAAACACGAATAAATTTTCGGCTAACTTATGCCATATAACGCGCCCAGGCATATGAATTTCATAAAGCGAGGACCCCTCTTCTAACCCAAACTCATACCCTTGCCATGTAAACGGCTCTTCTTCTGATTGATTTTCCAAGGCCTCCTTTAACAACTCCAATACCTGTTGCCGCTCTGCTTTATCTGCCTTTAAACGACGTTGTGATTCTTCTGTAGCGGTAACAGACGAATAAGAAATTTTACTTTTCAATACAGCACACACAATACCACCTCATAGATTTAAATGACTGACAATGCAGCGGGAATGAAGTCTTACTTTCCAGCGCAAAACAAACCAGCCAAAAACCATTAAATGGAATTTCAGAGCCCGGCAACTGACACACGGACAAAAACAACAATCACTCCATCAACCCCCACTCCCCAAAAGATGAATCGGGGGTAGATGCGCCGTCGTTATGAAATTTAAGTCGACGTTTTAGATTATTGACAGAGTCGGCGTTTTTGAGGGCTTCGTCTTCGCTGATCACACCTTCCATCACTAATGCAAACAGTGCCCCGTCGAAGGTCTGCATACCCAGTTGGGCGGACTTTTCCATAATGCCCTTTAACTCGCCCAATTCATTGCGCCGAATCAGGTCGCCAATGGTCGGCGTCCCGAGCATCACTTCCACTGCCGCCCGTCGCTGACCGTCGCGGGTACACACTAATCGCTGGGAAACGAAGGCCTTGAGGTTGTTGCCCAGATCATGCAGGAGTTGCGTCCGCCGTTCTTCGGGGAAGAAGTTGATAATCCGGTCCAGCGCCTGATTGGCGTTGTGGGCATGCAGGGTGGAGATAACCAGATGGCCGGTATCGGCAAACCCCAGCGCGTGCTCCATCGTCTCGCGGTCACGGATTTCGCCGATCAGCACCACGTCCGGTGCCTGGCGCAGGGTATTTTTCAATGCCGCGTGAAAACTGCGGGTATCGACGCCGACCTCGCGCTGGTTGATGATCGACTTCTTGTGCCGATGGATGTACTCGACCGGGTCCTCGATGGTGATGATGTGGCCACTGCTGTGGCGATTGCGGTAGTCGATCAATGCCGCCAGCGAGGTTGACTTGCCCGAGTTGGTAGCGCCGACGAACAGCATCAGTCCTTGTTTGAGCATCACCGTTTCGAGGAGCACCGGCGGCAGTTTGAGGTCTTCGAAACGCGGAATGTCGAGCTTGATGTTGCGCGCCACGATTGACACATCGTTGCGTTGTTTAAAGATATTGACCCGAAAGCGCCCGACACCTGGCAAAGAGATGGCCAGGTTCATCTCCAGTTCCCGATCGAACTCCAGACGCTGTTCGGCGTCCATGATGGACGCGGCAACGGCCGCAATTCCACCCGGTTTGAACGGCTGATCGGCCAAGGGTCTAAGCACACCCTCGAACCGTGCGCTGGGTGGCGCACCGGTAGACAGATAAAGATCGGAGCCATTCTGGCTGGCCAGGAGCCTTAACAGTGCATCGATTTCCATGGCAAAAAGCACCCGCGAAGCATTCAATGAATAAAAATGACCCAAAAAGGGTCATACAGCGTCTACTGCGGTACAAGGATAGTTGACACCGCTACACCGACTTAAATGCAGGACATCTTGATGAACGCATCACCGACCGGCAGCGATGCCCAGGCCTTGATTGCCCGACTGGACTGGAGACGCAGCCCGCTGGGCGCTGCCAGTACCTGGCCGCAAAGCCTGCGAACCGCCGTGGATATCGTGATTCATTCGCCGATGCCCATGCTGTTGCTGTGGGGGCCGCAGCTCACGCAGATCTACAACGACGGCTTCGCCCTGCTGGCCGGCAGCAAGCATCCACACGCATTCGGACAGCCGACACACCTGATCTGGCCAGAGTTAAAAGACTTTACCGACCCCATTTACAGCGCAGTCCTACAAGGACAGGTACGGACCTACAGCGAACAGCGCTTCACCTTGCAGCGTAATGGCCATGATTCCGACTTCTGGCTGGACCTGACCTACAGCCCCATCCGCGATGAAAGCGCCCAGGTCGCCGGGATTCTGGTCACCGCCATCGAAACCAACGAGCGCCGACGCATCGCCCTCGAACTCGAACAGCGTTCGGCCGCCAGCCTCAAGGCCCAGCACGAAACCGAAGAGCGTCTGCAACTGGCCCTCGCCGCCACCGACGCCGTTGGCACCTGGGACTGGGACATAAACGAAGACCGCTTCATTGCCGACACCCACTTCGCCCAGTTACACGGTATCGACCCGCTGCTCGCCAATCAGTTGCCCATCAGCGCCTACCTTCAGGGGGTGCACCCGCAAGACCGCGCCATGGTCGCCCGCAGCATCAAACACTCCATCACCCACGGCACCGAGTACGCCGAGGAATATCGCCTGCTGCAAGCCGACGGTCAGCTGCGCTGGGTGTTTGCCCGGGGTCGTTGCTACAAGGACCACCATGGCCGGCCGATCCGCTTCCTCGGCGCCGCCCTGGACCTGACCGAACGTAAACACACGGAACAAGCCTTGCGGCAAAGTCAGACCGAGCTGCAACTGATCATCAACGCCATGCCGATCCTGATCAGCTACGTGGACAGCGAGGAACGCTTTCGCCTGAACAATGCGGCCTACCTCGACTGGTACGGGCTGACGCCCCAGGAGCTCTTTGGCAAAACCATCCGTGAAGTACTGGGTGACGAAGCCTATGCCTTGCGCGCCGAATACATCGCCCAGGCGCTGTCCGGCAAGCCTTGTTGTTTCAGCATCCGCACCCCGCACCGTGACGGAAGCATCCGCCATGCCCTGATGAACTACTTGCCGCGCCACGGCGCGGATGGTGCGGTCAATGGTTTCTATATCTTTGTGATTGACGAAACCGAGCGTAAACAGACCGAAGAAGCCCTGCGCAACCTCAACGAGACCCTTGAGGAACGAGTTGCCGCCCGCACCCAGCAATTGGCTGAAGCCAACCAGCGACTGCAGAACGAGATGTTCGAACGCGAGCGCGCCGAAGAGGCGTTGCGGCATGCGCAGAAGATGGAAGCGCTCGGCCAGCTCACCGGCGGCATCGCCCATGACTTCAACAATATGCTCACCGGGATCATCGGCAGCCTCGACTTGATGCAGCGCTACATCGCCGACGGACGCGCCGCCGAGGTGGGCCGTTTCACCGAGGCGGCCGTGTCCTCGGCCAACCGCGCCGCCGCCCTGACCCATCGCCTGCTGGCGTTTTCCCGGCGTCAGTCACTGGACCGCAAGCCGCTGAACGCCAATGATCTGATCCATTCCCTGGAAGATCTGCTCAGCCGGACCAAGGGCGACCACATCGAGCTCAAACTGCAATTGGCCGATGACGTCTGGCCGGTCAGCACCGACGTCAGCCAGCTGGAAAACGCCCTGCTCAATCTGGTGATCAATGCCCGGGACGCCATGCCCGATGGCGGCGAGTTGCGGATCGAAACCGCCAACGTTTATCTCGACAGCAGTGACATCAACACCCTGGAACCGGTCAAGGCCGGGGATTATCTGATGATTGCCGTCAGCGACAACGGTACCGGCATGACACCGTCGGTGCTGGCCAAGGCTTTCGACCCGTTCTTCACCACCAAACCCATCGGCCAGGGCACCGGTCTAGGGCTGTCGATGATTTATGGTTTTGCCCAGCAGTCGGGCGGGCATGTCAGCCTGTTCAGCTTGCCGGGACAGGGCACCAGCGTCCGTCTGTACCTGCCGCGGCTGCACGCCGCAGAGCCCGAAAACATCCTGAAGCCTGTCACCAGCGAGACGCCGGCCGCGATTGCCGGTGAAACCGTGGTGTTGGTGGAGGATGACCCCGCGGTGCGCATGCTGGTGCTCGACCTGCTCAAAGAGTTGGGTTACCACGCCCATGAAGCCGAAGATGCGAAGACCGCCCTGCCCCTGCTGGAATCCGACCTGCGGATCGATTTGCTGGTCACCGATGTCGGTCTGCCGGGGATGAACGGTCGGCAACTGGCGGAGATTGCGCGCCAGCACCGCCCCGAGCTCAAAGTGCTGTTCATGACCGGTTACGCGGAAAAAGCCGCCGAACGCCAGGGCTTCCTGGAGGAAGGCATGGACATGGTGGCCAAGCCCTTTTCCATTGACCTGTTGGCCAACAAGATTCGCGCGATGATCGGCCAACCGGACTGAGTTAAGGCATAATCGCGCGCCCCCCGCTGGCACCAACATAGCCACCACCGTTGCAAGGTACCTGCCCCAATGAAAGCTCAAGCCCGCCATATTCTGGTGAAAACCTCGGAAGAAGCCGAACAGCTCAAACAACGCATCGCCAAGGGCGAAGCCTTCGATGTGCTCGCCAAAAAGTATTCCACCTGCCCGTCCGGCAAGCGCGGCGGCGACCTGGGTGAGGTGCGGCCCGGGCAAATGGTCGGGGTCATCGATGCCGTGATCTTCAAAAAACCGTTGCGCGTGGTACATGGGCCGATCAAGAGCAAGTTTGGCTATCACCTGGTGCAGGTGTTTTACCGGGATTAATGGGTTGGTTTGAGGGCCTCATCGCGAGCAAGCTCGCTCCCACATTGGATCTGCAGTGTGCACAAGCCCACTGTGGGAGCGAGCTTGCTCGCGATCCGATTGCGCAGCAGGCGGCCATTCACCACTTATCTCGGAATAAGTGCTCCCGGCACCTGAATCACCCGACTCGCCAACCGATGCCCCGCTTCAGCAGCCTCAACCGGGCTGCCTCCTTTCAGGCGACTGGCCAAATACGCCGCGCTAAATGAATCCCCCGCCGCCGTGGTGTCCACCACCCGCTCGACTACCTGCGCCGGCACTTCAAACGACTCTCCATCACAACGAATCAGACACGCCTCGGCGCCACGCTTGAGTACCACTTCAGGCGTGCCAATCTGCTCGTAAGCGGCAAACACCGCCTCGCAATCGGAAAAATTAAACAGCGCCTGTTCGTCATCGACGGTCAGCAACGCCAGGTCGACATAGGGCAGAACGCTGCGATAGGCCGCCCGTGCGTCCGCGATCGACGCCCACAAACGTGGCCGGTAGTTGTTGTCGAACACGACCCGTGCATCCCGCTGCCGTGCCTCGACCAGGGTTTCCAGTAACTTCTCCCGACCTTGCGCGCCGAGCACCGCCAGGGTGATGCCACTGAAATACAGCACATCGTAATCCGGCAGCGCCGCAAGGATCGGCGCGGCGGTCGGGGTGGTGAAACAATCTCGGACTGCTGCCTCGTTACGCCAGTAGAGAAAACGCCGCTCGCCGGCGGCGTCAGTCTGGATGCAATACAAGCCGGGCAACCGGCCGGGCAAGCGCTGGACCATACCGAGCCCGATGTTTTCGTCGGCCCAGCTCTGGCACATGGCATCGCTGAAACTGTCGTCACCCAGGGCGGTGACGTAATCCACCGTGCCGCCCTCGCCCAACTCCCGGGACAGGTAGACCGCCGTGTTCAAGGTATCGCCACCGAAACTCTGCTGCAGGCTGCCGTCGGCGCGTTGCTGCAACTCGATCATGCATTCGCCGATCAGGGCGATGCGCGGGGTGTTGGGGCCGAGGGTGCTGATGGTGTTCATTGTTTTTGTAGTCTCTGGTGTTTCTGTGTTGTCTGGCAGGGCCTCATCGCGAGCAAGCTCGCTCCCACAATGGAATGCGTTCCCTGTGGGAGCGAGCTTGCTCGCGATGGCCGCGCCTCGGTCTGGAGTCTTAGAAACAGGTTTCCATGGTTTCGATGACATTCAGCTGCTCATCCACCAGACACCCGATACGCCACTTGTCGAACGTCAGGCACGGGTGCGAAGTACCAAAGGAAATAATGTCCCCCACCCGTAACTCAACCCCCGGCGCCACGGTCATGAACGCATGCTGATCCATCACTGCCGTCACCTTGCAGGCGCTGACGTCGTCGCCTGTCGCCGGCACCACGCCCGCCTTGTAACGCAACAGCGGCACCGGCAACCCGGCATCGTAGGCCACGTCGCGTTTACCCAGGGCGATCACCGCAAAGCCCGGTTCCGGCAACGACTGCACGTGAGCCCAGACTTCCAGCGCCGGGCGCAGGCCTTCGTGCAGATCACTGCGGCGGTCGAGCACGCAGCATTGCGCTTCTTTATAGATGCCATGGTCGTGAGCCACGTAGCTGCCGGGACGCAGCACGCTGAGGAAACGCCCGCCGGCGTTCTGCGCTTCAAAGGATTCAGCGATCAGGTCGTACCAGGCTGAACCCGACGCCGTGATGATCGGCTTGGGAATGGCGAACGCGCCGCTGTCCTGCAACTGCACGGCCAGACGCACCAAAGAATCAGCGAACGCACGGATGCCGCTCACCGCGTGATCGCCGTGAATCACCCCTTCGTAACCTTCGATCCCGGTCAGCGCCAAGGCCGGTTGTGCGGCAATGGCTTTGGCCAGCGCGACCACTTCGTCTTCGGTGCGGCAACCGCAACGACCGCCGACCACGCCGTACTCGATCATCACGTTCAAACGCACACCGCGCGAGGCGAAATACGCGCCGAGGTCAGCGACGTTATCCGGGTGATCGACCATGCAATGGAAGTCGAAAGTCGGGTCCGCGAGCAGATCGGCGATCAACGCCATGTTCGGCGTACCGACCAGTTGGTTGGCCATCAGCACCCGATGCACGCCATGGGCGTAAGCCGCGCGGGTTTGCGTGGCGCTGGCCAGGGTGATGCCCCAGGCACCGGCGTCCAGTTGGCGACGAAACAGCGCCGGGGTCATGCTGGTTTTGCCGTGGGGGGCGAGTTCGGCACCGCTGTTGCTGACAAAGGTCTGCATCCAGCGAATGTTGTGTTCCAGCGCTTCGCGGTGCAGCACCAGCGCAGGCAGGCTGACGTCGCGCACCAGATTGGCGCCTGTGTGGGCAAAGCCCTTTTCCACAGTGGCAGTATTTTTGGCAGAAAACATGGTCGAACTCCTCACATTCGCGGCCGCAGGCAGCCGCTGTTATTCGTTGATGCGACGGGCCAGGCTGTTGGCGCTGTCAATCAGCACCCGGCGATAGTCGTTGTAATTGTTCTTGGCATCGGCCCGTGGGGCGACGATGCACAGGGTCGCAATGGCCACGCCGTTCGGGTCTTTCACCGGGGCGGCAAAACAATGGGTAAAGGTGTCGGCAACGCTATCGAAAGAGAAGAAACCATCGATAGCGGCCTGACGGATTTCACCGAGAAACTGTTCAAGCGGCAGGCGTTCACCGTTGGGCAGGATGAAGTCGTCGTGATCAATCAGGTCGACGATTTCCTGGTCGCTCAAGTGCGCCAGCAGCAGGCGTCCGGAAGCGGTCCAGGGAATCGGCGCGTTCTCGCCGATGTCCGAGGAAATGCGGAAATGCCGCTCGCCCTCTTTCATCAAGGCCACGGTGTATTTTCGCCCGTTGAGCAGGCACATCTGCGCGGTTTCGCGGGTCTGGCTGACGATCTCCTGCAAGGCATGATCGGCCTCGCGGGTCAGGTCGAAATGGCGTAAATGCGCTTGCCCCAGGAAGTACAGCTGACGGCCGAGGTAGACGTGACCGTCCTTGCCCACGGCCTCCAGAATCCGTCGCTCCAGCAGGGAGGCAACCAATTCGTAGACCGTGGATTTCGGGCTGCCGATGCCGCTGGCGATTTCGTTCGGGCGCAGGGGCTTGCCGACTTCCTTGAGGAAATCGAGGATATCGAACGCCCGGTCCAGACCGCGAGCCCGGCGCTTGATGGTGTCTTCGGTCATTGCTTCAGGTTCCCATTCAAAGTGGCCGGGAGTTTACCGCTAATGATCATTCCCACGCGGAGCGTGGGAATGATCATTAGCTTCAGGCCTTTTTCTTGTACGCGATGCAGTCAATCTCGACCTTGCAATCGACCATCATGTTCGCCTGCACACAGGCCCGGGCCGGGGCGTGTTCGCTTTTGAAGTATTCGGAAAACACCTTGTTGAAACTCCAGAAATCCCGTGGGTCTTCCAGCCACACACCGGTGCGCACCACGTCCTCAAGACCGTAACCGGCCTCTTCGAGAATCGAGATCAGGTTCTTCATGGTCTGGTGAGTCTGTTCGACGATGCCACCCACAATGATTTCGCCATCCAGCGCCGGTACTTGCCCGGACACATGCAGCCAGCCATCGGCCTCAACGGCGCGGGCGAAAGGACGGGGCTGGCCGCCACCGGCGGTGCTGCCGGTGCCGTAACGAGTAATGCTCATGAGTGTTTCTCCTGATTGAAAATGAGGGTTTAAAACCGCGTGTTCTTGAGAAATTCTGCCAGGCGTGGCGATTGCGGGCGTTCGAACAGTTCCTTGGGTGGCCCCTGCTCTTCGATCCGCCCCTGATTCATGAAGACGATCTTGTCCGAGACCTCGAAAGCGAAGCGCATTTCGTGGGTCACCAGCAGCATGGTCATGCCGTCCTCGGCCAGGCCTTTGATCACGCTCAGCACTTCACCCACCAGTTCCGGATCGAGGGCCGAGGTCACTTCGTCGAACAGCATCAGGCTCGGGTTCATCGCAATCGCCCGGGCAATCGCCACGCGCTGCTGCTGACCACCGGACAACTGACCGGGGAAGTGATCGCGGCGTTCCAGCAAGCCGACCCGCTCCAGCCATTTCTCCGCCAGGGCCACCGCTTCATCCTTGTGCAGCTTTTTGACCTTGAGCAAACCGAGGGTGACGTTCTGCAGCGCCGTGAGGTGCGGAAACAGGTTGAACTGCTGGAACGCCATGCCGGTCATGGCCCGATGCCGGGCGATGACTTTTTCCGGGTGACGCACGCGCTTGCCGTTGACCTCGTCATAACCGATGGACTCGCCATCGAGCATGATCTGCCCGCCCTGAAATTCTTCGAGCATGTTCACGCAACGCAGCAGCGTGGTCTTGCCCGAGCCGCTGGAACCGATCAGCGTCACGACGTTGCCGCGCTGCATCGTCAGGTCGACGCCCTTGAGCACTTCGAGCTGGCCGTACTTTTTGTGCAATCCGCGAATGTCCAGCAGGGGCTGACCGTTTTGAGCTGCTTTTACGTTAGAGAGCGAAGGTTGAGTCATGGCAAGGCCACCCGCTTTTCAATGTGCCGGCCGAGTAATTCGATGGCGTAGTTGATGACGAAAAACAGAAATCCGGCGAACAGGTAAAACTCGAGGGTCATGAAGGTCCGGGCGATGATCTGCTGCGTACTGAGCAGCAACTCGGCCACACCGATCACCGACAGCAGCGTGGAAGCCTTGACGATCTCGGTGGACGAGTTAACCCAGGTCGGCAAGATCTGCCGCAACGCCTGAGGCAACAACACGTAACCGAGCGCTTGATAAAACGTCAGGCCAATGGCCTTGCTCGCTTCCATCTGACCACTGGGCAGTGCTTGCAACGCGCCGCGCACAATCTCGGCGACGTGGGAGCCGCAAAACAGCGTCAGCCCCAATGCACCGGCCTGAAACGCACTGATCTGCCAGCCCAGCGCAGGTGCCATGTAGAAGCAGGCGAGCACCAATACAAACACCGGCGTGCCGCGAATGATGTCGACGTAAAACCGAAACGGCGCGCGCATCCAGAACTTGCCGTAGGTCAGCACCAGGCCGGCGACGATGCCGACCATCGTGCCCAGCAAAATCGCCAGGGCCGAGACCTGCACACTGGTCAAAAAGCCTTGCCACAGGACTTCCCGGGCAACCCATAACTCATGCAACCAACTGGGGGATTCGTACATGTAGGCCTCCTATCGGCGAATCGCCAGACGCTGCTCGAGGTAACGCAGCATCATGGCAATGAGGTAACAGGCCGCCACATAGAGCGCTGTGGTCACCAGCCAGGTTTCAATCACCCGGTAGCTCTCGACATTGATCTTGCGCGCGTAATACGTCAGCTCCGGCACGGCAATCGCCGCGGCCAGCGAGGTGTCCTTGAACAGCGAAATGAAGTTGTTCGACAAGGCCGGCAGCACATTGCGCAGCATCACCGGCACGGTGACGTACGCCTTGACCTGCCACTCGCCCAGACCGATCGCCAACCCCGCTTCGCGTTGGCCCTTGGGAATGCTCAACAACCCGCCGCGAAACACTTCGGTCAGATAGGCCCCGGCATACAACGACAGCGTGATGATGAATGACGGGATCTTGTCCAGACGGATCCCCAGGCTCGGCAAGGCGAAGTAGATCAACAGAATCAACACCAGAATCGGCGTATTACGGATTACCGTCACATACACCGACGCCAGCACCCGTAACGCGCGGTGTTTTGACAGCAAAGCAAACGCCATCATCAGGCCGATCACGCAACCGATGGCGATCGACACCAGCGCCAGCTCAAGACCCAGACCGAGCCCCGCCAGCAAGGTGTCGAAATCGCGCCACACGGCGGCAAAGTTCAACTGATAGTTCATGGTCAGCAGTACCTTGAACGGGGCGATCGGAACCGCCCCGCTCTCACGGGATCATTTGAATTCGACGGGGAAACCGATGGCGGGCGACGGCAGATCGACACCGAACCATTGCTTGAACGACGCTGCGTAGGTTGGGAACTCCACGCCTGTCATGCCTTCATGCAAAACGGTGTTGACGAAGTTCAGCCAGTCCTGATCGCCGCGTTTGACCGCGCAGGCGTAGGTTTGCGGGCTCCAGGCGTAGGTCGGGCTGCGATAGCGACCAGGGTTCTGCACCATCAGGTATTTCACCGAGGACTGATCGGTGGCAGCGGCGTCGGCGCGACCGGAGTTCACCGCCTGATACATCAGGTCCACGCTGTCGTACTGATCGACCTTGGCCTTGGGCAACGCCTGATGCACCAACTCTTCGGCGTACACGTTCTGCAGCACCGCCACGGTCACGCCGTCGCCGGCAGCTTTGAGGTCTTCGATTTCCTTGTACTTGCTGTTGGCCGGCAACAGCAGGCCGACACCTTCGCGGTAGTACGGCAGCGTGAACGCCACCTGCTGCGCACGACTGGCGGTGACGGTAATGAACTGGCAACTCATGTCGACCTTGTCGGTCAGCAGGTTGGGAATCCGCGCATCGGATGACTGCACCACGAACTCGACCTTGCTCGGGTCGTTGAACAACCCCTTGGCCACCATTCGCGCGATATCGATATCAAAACCCTGCAACTTGCCGTCCGCTCCCTGGAAGTGCCACGGCGCATTGGTACTGCCGGTGCCCACAATCAGTTTCCCGCGGGCCAGCACGCTATCGAGCTTGCTGTCCGCCGCCTGGGCCACACCCATGACAGCAGCCGAAGCCGCGAGAACAAAAACACACGCTTTAAACAAGGAAGGTCGGCGATGCATGGCAAGCACTCCAGGATGATGTTTATTCCGCTATACCGGATATTGGTATGTAACAACGGAATAGACAGCAGAAAGTGTGCCACAGGATGTGGGCGGAATGTTGGGGAGATTGAAAAGTGTTTTGAATCAAATGGATGGAGAAAATACAACACCGACGCTACGAAATGCACAGGTGAACGACCGCTACCGTTGGCTACAACGTGCGGGTATCTGGTTCACAGTTGGAGTTTTGATGGGCTAATTCGGTGCAGCGCTACTGAGTCGGTCAGCGGGAACGTGCGGGTTTACAAGACGCTCCTGAAGTTTCCTTTTGAACTGATCCTTCAGGTTCACTCCAAGCTTTTTCCATTCTTTCCAGGCTTTTTCTGAAAACTCCAGCTCATAGGTCATCAATCGAAACCTTTATGGTCGGATCGTTTTCCCGCTCTTTACAAAGGGCAAGTAACTCCAAGTCATCCACGCGATTCATCATGGCTTCGTACTCTTTTGCGGGAACACAATAGAAAGCCGGCTTATTGCGGTTAAGGATCGCAACAGACAGGCCTCCGCCGGCAGCGACCGTTCCCATCGGATTTTTTTTCAATTTAGAAATGCTGGCCATCACCTGCGAAAGCACGATATGTGTCATGAAGTTGTTCCTGAGGAGTGAACAAAAAGTATCACGCCACACGCTTCCAGCTTTCCGTGTGTCCTGTCGGGTTGGTCCTGTAACACTGTAAGGAGTGCCCGAGTCTACGTAGGAAACCTACCTACCTGTTATTTCTGACAGTAGACCCATCCCTGCGCCTTCCTTTACCGTCGACGGACCGTCAATGGCCGTTGTGAAAAGGAGACTTCAATGAGCTCGACAACCACCCCTGCAGCGCTGGCCCCGGTCTACCGCAAGGCCCTGAAAACCTGGCGCCCGGTGATCCTGTACTTCGGCAATCAACACTGCCCCGCCTGCGAAACGGCCGGGCCGATTTTTCGTCAGATTGGCGAACGATATCGCCATCACGCGCAGATCTACATGCTGAACACCAGCGAATCCCCCCGCCACCCGGACGTCACCGGCACTCCGACCGTGCTGTTTTACAAGGATGGGAAGTTGCTGAAGAAGCTCAAGGGAATTGGCACTGAGCAAACCCTGCAGGAAGACTTCGCCAGGCACATTGGCAAGGTGAAACCGGCAATGGGGAAGCGCAAACCGGTTCACGATCTGGCGTGGTTGCTCCAGACCCTGCGAAGGTTGCGCACTGTGCCTCGCGCAACTGGGCAGTTGAGTCGGCGGGTTTGCTGTTAGATCGCTTTCGCGAGCAGGCTCGCTCCCACAGATGACCGTGTCTGTTTGGGTAACTCGGTCAATTGTGGGAGCGAGCCTGCTCGCGAAGCTTTTGCGCTTAGCGATTTTTGACCTGCTCGATATACCTCGCCACCGCCGGTGACTTTTCGAATCGCCGATGGATCAACGACAACCAGGAGCTCGCCTCACACCCATTGATCGGCCGGTACAAGACACCGGGCAGACTGACATGGCCGACCACCGATTCCGGCACCACCGCCACGCCCTGCCCCAACGACACCAGCGCAATGACCGCCACCAGCCCGCCCGGTTGCGCCCCCAGTTTCGGCGCAAACCCACCCTCGGCGGCGACTTGCAACGTGCCGCTGATTTGCTCCGGCAAGATGAACGTCTCGTTCTGCAAATGTTCCGGGCCAATCTCTGGCAATCGGCACAGCCAGGACTCGGCCGACACCGCCAGCACGAAGCCTTCTGCGTCCAGGCGAATGGCATCCAGGCCTTCGGGCAAGGTCATGGGTGAGCGGACATAGCCAATATCGAAACGCCCCTCGACCACCATCATGGGCAATGACGCCATGGGACTTTCCCGTACGTTCAGGCTGACGTCAGGACACTCGCGGCTGAAGGCTTGCACTTGTTTCTGCAGCAAGCCCGAATACACCGCCGAAGCCACGTAACCCAGTTCGATATGGCCAATATCCCCGCGCCCGGCACGCTGGGCGTTGTACTGAGCGTATTCGAATTGCCGCACCGTCGCCTCGGCCTCGATCAACAGCGCGGCGCCGGCCTCGGTCAGGCTGACTTCACGTGTCTGGCGCACGAACAATCGCGTGCCGAGTTCGTTCTCCATGTCCTGGATCTGTCGAGTCAAGGTCGGCGGTGCGATACCGAGTTGTTCGGCGGCGCGGGTGAAGTTGCCTTGCCGGGCAACGGCCAGAAAATAGCGGAAATGCCGTATGTCCATGGGTGCGTTAGCTCAAAGGTAATGAAGTGACAAGGCACGCCTAACAAGGGAAGCGTCAACAGACGATAAGCTGCACTGACTTTCACAGTAGAGAAACGCTGCCATGCCCGTCAAACCCAAGGTGAGCCCGCGACTGACATTACTCACAGCCTCAGGCGTTTGCTCGCTGATTGTCCTCGACACCAACATTGTCGCAGTGACGCTGCCCACGATCGCCCGCGACCTGGGCGCAAACTTTGCCGACATCGAATGGGTAGTCAGCGCTTACATGCTGGCCTTCGCGGCCCTTTTGTTGCCGGCTGGCAGCATCGCCGACCGCTTCGGCCGGCAGAAAACCCTGCTCTGCGGGTTGGCCATTTTCATCCTCGCGTCCATCGGTTGCGGTGCCGCGCCCAACGCGCTGTTCCTCGACATCGCCCGGGCGATCAAGGGTGTCGGCGCGGCCTTGCTGCTGACCTCGGCGCTCGCCTCCATCGGCCACACCTTTCACGATGAAGTGGAACGGGCCAAGGCCTGGGCGTTCTGGGGCGCGTGCATGGGGGTAGCGATGACCGCCGCGCCGACGGTCGGCGGGCTGATTACCGAATACATGGGCTGGCGCTGGATTTTCTACCTTAACCTGCCCGTCGGAGTGTTCCTGATGGTGATGGTCTGGCGCGCCGTGCCGGAGTCCCGCGACACTCAGTCCGCACGCCTCGATCCCTGGGGCAGCCTGGCGTTCAGTGCGAGTTTGCTGTGCCTGATCTGGGGCCTGATCGAGGCGAACCGGATCGGCTGGAGCAACCCTCTGACCTACGCTCGACTGATCGGCGGCGCCTTGTTGCTGGGGCTGTTCGTGGTGATTGAGCGGATGCAGCGGCGGCCGATGGTCGACCTGCAACTGTTCAAGCATCCGCGCTTCATCGGCGCATTATTGGGCATGTTCGCCTACGCCGGTTGCGCCCAGGTGATGATGACCCTGCTGCCCTTCTACCTGCAAAACGGCCTGGGTTTCTCGGCCATCGCTTCAGGCCTGGGGATGTTGCCGTTTGCCCTGACCATGCTGATTTGCCCACGCATCGGCGTACGTCTGGCGAGTCGATTTGCCCCCGCCACGTTGATGGCCGCCGGTTTGACTCTGGTCGGCAGCGGCAATCTGCTCAGTGCCTGGGCGGTCAGCAGCGGTGGTTACCTGCCTTTCGCCTTCGCGATTGCCGTGACCGGCGCCGGTGCCGGACTGCTCAACGGCGATACGCAGAAGAACATCATGGCCTGCGTGCCACGGGAGCGTACCGGCATGGCTTCAGGCATGAGCACCACCATGCGCTTCAGCGCCATCGTTCTGGCCATTGGCGTGTTCGGCGCGTTGCTGTCCAGTCATACCGAGCTGTTGTTGCGTACGAGCCTGACGGCGCAGGGTGCGCAATGGCTCGACCAAACCCAGGGCATCGCCTCGCGGGTGGTAGCCGGTGACATGACGGCGGCGATGGGCCTGTTGCCGGAAACCGCGCGCACCGTGGTCGAACCGTTGGCCCGTCAAGCCTTCGTCGGTGGCTTCAGTCTGCTGTTGTGGGTTGCGGGGTTGTTGGCGCTACTGGGTGCGCTGGTGGTGGGCACGCTGATGCGCAATCCGATCCCCGCTCCGTCGACCGCCGCTATCGGCGCGAATGCTTGAATGACGCCAGCACCCGCTCGGCATTCGCATCGCAGCCCATGCCTTCGGGTTTCGCCTGTATGTCGTCGATCACCGCCAGCAGCTTCGCCTTGCTCTGCGCCAGGTGTAGCTGCATTTCTTCGATCTGATCGACTTTGCGCTTAAGCCCCGCCAGCAGTTCGTCGTGCTTGAATTCACCGGTGAGGGTGTCCGGCATCAACTGTTTCAACTCTTCCAGGCTGAACCCTGCCTGCTGGGCGCATTGGATCAGGTACAGCGTCTGCAATACCTGCTCGGGGTAATGCCGGTAGCCATTGGCCCGACGTTCCACTTTCTGGATCAGGCCCTGGGCTTCGTAAAACCGAATACGCGATGGGTTGAAGCCACTTAACTCCGCCAATTCACCAATCTTCATCTCAACCTCATTTGCCTGCTTGACATTAAAGTTAACTTTAAGCTTAGCCTCTACTCATCACTGATGAGGAGTCAAGCATGTCGCCCTTCCAAGTATTGAATTTGCCCAACGGCCAGACCATCGGCAACCGCATCGCCAAAGCCGCGATGGAAGAGAACCTCGCTGACAGCGGTCAGGCACCCGCAGAGGCCTTGTTCCGGCTGTATCAGGCGTGGGCCGAAGGCGAAACCGGACTGTTGCTGACGGGCAACGTGATGATAGACCGCCGCGCCATGACCGGCCCCGGTGGCGTGGTGCTGGAGGATGAGCGCCACCTGGAACGCTTTCGCCAGTGGGCCAGCATTGGTCGGGCCGGTGGCGCGCAGTTCTGGATGCAGCTCAATCATCCTGGCCGTCAGACCATGGCCAACCTCGGCCAGCAAGCGTTAGCGCCGTCCGCGGTGGCGCTGGACTTGGGTGGGTTCTCGAAGATGTTTGCCGAGCCCAAACCCATGAGCGAGCGCGACATCGAAGAGGTCATTCAACGTTTCGCCACCAGCGCTGCCCTGGCGGAAAAGGCCGGTTTCACCGGGGTGCAGATTCATGCCGCGCACGGTTATCTGATCAGCCAGTTCCTCTCGCCCTTGACCAACCGCCGAACCGACCGCTGGGGTGGTTCCCTGGAAAATCGCGCTCGCTTGTTGTTGGCGGTAGTCAGCGCCGTGCGCGAGTCTGTGTCGCCGCAATTTTGCGTGGCGGTGAAGCTCAACTCGGCGGATTTCCAGCGCGGCGGTTTCGATGCCGACGATGCCCGGCAGGTGATTCAGTGGCTCAACGATCAACCGATCGATCTGCTGGAACTCTCCGGCGGCAGCTACGAAGCCCCGGCCATGCAAGGCGAGGCCCGGGATGGTCGGACCCTGGCGCGTGAAGCATACTTTCTGGAGATGGCCGGTGAGCTGGCCAGTGTGGCGAACATGCCGGTGATGGTGACGGGCGGGATTCGACGTCTGGCGATCGTCGAACAGGTGCTCGACAGCGGCATCGCCATGGCCGGGATCGGCACGGCGCTGGCGCTCGAACCTCAACTGGTCAAACGCTGGCGCGAAGGTCAGAACAGTCACCCGCAACTGCCACCGATTCGCTGGAAACGCAAACCCCTGGCGGCACTGGCGAGCATGGCCGTCGTGAAATTCCAGCTCAATCGCCTGAGTCGTGGGCGCAAGACCCGTCCCGATGTGTCGGCGCTATGGGCGTTGATTCTCGACCGCGTGTACATCGCCCGGCGCACTCGTCAATACCGTCAGGCAATGGGAATGAAGTAATCCAATGTGGGAGCGAGCCTGCTCCGGGCGGCGTTCCGACGAAAGCGCCCGACCAGTCATGATGTCACCTGACACACCGCTATCGCGAGCAGGCTCACTCCTACAAGGGGTACGTCTGCGCTGCAAGTGTGTTTACCGTCCGGAAAAACGCAATCTGGATAACTGACGCAAATCCCCGTCGAGGTAATAGTCATCGGTCCAGCTGTCATCCGCCGCCAACGGCTGGACCTGCTTGAGCGCGAGTTTCTTGGCGAAATAGCGAAAGCGGTAATGCTCGTAGAACCGCAGCAGTTCCAGACCATAACGGTCTGCCAGATCGGTATCACCGCGAATGATCAGGTAGTTCTCGTCATTGCCATTGCTGGCCGCGGCACTGAGGTTATGGCTGCCGCTGATGATCGTCGGCGCATCGCTGGTGAAGTCCGTCACCACGGCTTTGGTGTGCACCAGCAGGTTGCCCTTCTGGCCTTTCATGTTCTCTCGGAGCCAGCCTTCCAGCCCGGTGTTGAGCAGCGCGGTGGCGGCGAATTCGGCGGTGCGGTCGGCGTGGAAACCGGTGATGCTGCTGGCGGTGTTTTGCAGGCCGTAACGCAAAATGTCATCGTGGGGCAGGCCGAGCAAGGCGCTCAGGATGTCGTCGGGCAAAGCGAACGCGGTGACGAACAGCACGTCCTTTTTTGCGGCGTTGATGATCTCGACAAACTCATCCAGATCCCCTTTGCCCAAGCGCGGTGAGAAACCGGCGAACATCGGCTGCAGCGGATCCATCGGGTTATTTTGCGTGAGCCAGTTTCGGGTGACGCCGACATCCGCAGGGTTAGCCCAGACCTCCTCGAAGGTATGCAGATAGCTGCTGCTGACGCGTGTCTCGTCCAGCACATGCACCACGTTGGCCTGTCGGTAAACGCCGTTGGGCGTGAAGTTGGTGCTCCCGCAAAGCAACGACTCCGGCTGCCGCTGTCCCGCTGCGTCGAGCCGGCTCAGGACGATGAATTTGTTGTGGAAGATATTGTGGGTGACCCGCCCACGCTTGTTCTCTGCCGGGATTTTTTCCAGGCTGGCCTCGTTCATGGTGGTGTCCTCATCACCCGGTTGAGCGTGATACAGGACTCGAACGTTTACCCCACGTTCGAACGCGGCATTGACCGCATCGACAATGGCCTGCAATTCATATTCGTAGATGGCAATGTCCAGCGCCCACTGGCCATCCACCGCACGCTCGATAAACCCCAGCAAGCGTCCGAGCAAACCGTTTTCCAGCCATTGCCGCGGGGCATCCGGCCAGGCTTCGATGGGCAGGTTCTTGTTGGCGCTGATCAGCGCGTCGAGCTCGGGAAACTTGCGCTGGAACGCCTGGCTGGCGGCGACCGCACGGTTGAAGATCACGCTTTGGTTACCCGGCTGACCATTGTCGGAGGTGACCGTCACTTCCAGGGATTCACCCAGTTGCGGCGCATCAACGGAGCCGTAGGCCAGGTGGATTCGGTAATGGATCGTCATCCCCGGATTGACCGCGTAATCGGCCCAGCGAAATTTCTGTAATGGCGCGATATCGCTGGGGGTGGCGTGAAACTGGGGAAACGTATGCACCTTGCCGAGGAAGGTCAGGCTGTTGAACAGAAACAGCCAGGGCTTGGGGCCTTGCTGTTTTTCGATGGCGAAACCCAATAGACCTTTGCGGCGGGGTTCGGCCAGGTCCATGGCCAACAGCACGCCATTGGTGCCGGCGTAGGCTTTGACGCGGAAATCGTCCTGAATGTTGGCGGCTAGAACGCGCATGACTCACTCCTGTGAAGATCTTTTCGGTTCACTCCATATCATCGATATGCCGGTACTGCGCCTGCAATTGAGTTGCCAATACTTTAGACCGTCCAAGACGAATCGGCCCCCGTTCGATGTCGATCAGCAGCCCCGGACAATCAAGCGTCGGCAACATCGACCAGTCCTTCAACCGCCCATCGGTCACCAGCAACAAGCGCTGCTGTTCCGCCGGAAAGCGTTTTTGCCGTGCCGTCAGCCAGAGCCCCGCCTCACCCAGCGCCGCCAGCAACGGCGTACCACCGCCCGCTCCGAGCCCATCTAACCAATTGCGTAACCCGGCGGAGGCTTTCAACCCTTGCACTTGCCATTTCGGCACATGCCCACTGGCAGTCAGCAACGCCAGGCGTGCACGCTGGCGATAGGCATCGTCGAACAGCTGCGCGAGCAAGCCCTTGGCATCGCTCAACGCCTGATGACGACGGGTCGAGGCCGAGGCGTCGACGATCACCAGCCACAGTTCGTGGGGCGAACGGGTGCGCAGGTGAAACAAGACATCGGCGCGCTGACACGGGCGGCCGTTCAGCAAGGTGCCGGGCCAATTGATCGAGCCGCTGCGCGCCGCGTGACGTTTACCCTGTTTGCCGTTATCCAGCCGTCCGGCGCGGGGTCTGGCATTCGCCCCCGCGTCAGATCGAGGGCGAATGCCTAGGGCTTTTTTGGCCAGCTCGGCACGTCACGTCGGGCGCCGACCGGGAGCGCCTGAGCGGGCATTTCACCCCATTGGCCCTGGCCTTCGCTCGGATTGGCATTTTGCGTAGAGGGCGGCTGACTGTGTTGCGGCGCCGGTGGCGACTGCTCGCGGCGGCGATGGCGCAAGGCAAATTCGGCGACGGCGTCGATATCTTCCTCGGCGATGGCGCTCGCCCCGCGCCACGCCGCGTGAGCACGCGCCGCGCGCAACCAGACCAGGTCGGCCCGCAAGCCATCGACACCGGCGGCAAAACAGCGCTCGGTAATCTGCGCCAGCGCATGATCGTCGAGCGGGATGCTTGCCAGTGCGCTGCGCGCCTTCTGGCAACGTTCGCGCAGCGATTGCTGTTGGCTTTCCCATTCGGCGCAGAAACTGTGGGGGTCGTTGTCGAAATCCAGCCGCCGACGAATGATCTGGCCACGCTCGGCCGGTGCCGTGTGGCCACTGAGGGCGACGTTCAGGCCAAAACGGTCGAGCAGTTGCGGACGCAGCTCACCCTCTTCCGGGTTCATGGTGCCGATCAGGACGAACTTCGCCGAATGCCGATGGGAAATGCCGTCGCGCTCGATCAGGTTGGTGCCGCTGGCGGCCACATCCAGCAGCAGGTCCACCAGGTGATCGGGCAGCAGATTGACTTCATCGACGTAGAGCACGCCGCCGTCAGCCTTGGCCAGTACGCCGGGGGAAAACTGTGCGCGCCCCTCGCTCAGGGCGGCGTCCAGGTCTAGGGTGCCGACCAGTCGTTCTTCGGTGGCGCCCAACGGCAAGGTGACGAATTGGCCGCTGGCGAGCAAGTCCGCCAAGCCACGGGCCAGGGTCGACTTGGCCATGCCGCGGGGGCCTTCGATGAGAACGCCGCCGATTTTCGGGTCGATGGCGGTCAGGTACAGGGCGAGTTTCAGATCGTCGGCGCCGACCACGGCGGAGAGGGGGAAATGGGGGATGTCGGTCATCTTAAATACTCGGTCATGGTCGGTGATCCATCAGCAGCACCTTAATCCCTGTGGGAGCGAGCTTGCTCGCGATGGCGGCGTGTCAGCCAAAATTAATATTGAATGATCCACCGCTATCGCGAGCAAGCTCGCTCCCACAGGGTTCTGCGGCGCATTAGCTGTCTTCTTCTATGTCCAGCAATAAATTCTCCAGCGCTTCACGGTAGTCGCCCGGTTCCTTCCACATCCCCCGCTGCTGCGCCTCAAGCATCCGCTCGGTCATGTCGCGCAACGCATGCGGATTATGCTCACGGACAAAATCCCGGGTCGCAGGGTCCAGCAAATACGCATCCGCCAGCAACGCATACTGGTGATCGTCGATCAGTTGCGTAGTGGCATCGAACGCAAACAGATTATCAACCGTCGCCGCCAGTTCAAATGCGCCTTTATAGCCGTGGCGCTTCACGCCGTCGATCCACTTCGGATTGGCTGCCCGCGAGCGAATCACCCGGCTCAGCTCTTCCTTCAACGTACGGATTTTCGGCAGATCCGGCTGACTGTGATCGCCATGGTAACTGGCCGCCGCTTCGCCACTGAGGCTTTCCACGGCCGCGAGCATGCCGCCCTGGAACTGGTAATAGTCGTTGGAGTCGAGCAAGTCGTGTTCACGGTTATCCTGGTTTTGCAGCACAGCCTGAACCTGGCTCAGGCGCTGAGCGAACTGCTCTCGCGCCGCGGTGCCTTCGTCAGAACCACCGTAAGCGTAGCCGCCCCAGTTCAGATAAACCTCGGCCAGATCGTCGCGGCTTTGCCACAGACGACCATCGATGGCGCCCTGCACGCCCGCGCCATAGGCACCGGGTTTGGCGCCAAAGATGCGCCAACCGGCCTGACGCTTGGCCGCCTCTTCATCCAGCCCCGATTGCATCAATGCTTCGCGCTCGGCACGCACTTTGGCCGCCAAGGGGTTGAGGTCGTCCGGCTCGTCGAGGGCGGCGACCGCTTGCACGGCGGCGTCGAACAGACGGATCAGATTGGCAAAGGCATCGCGGAAGAATCCGGAGACGCGCAACGTCACGTCCACGCGCGGACGGTCCAGCAGACTCAGCGGTAGAATCTCGAAGTCGTCAACTCGCTGACTGCCCGTGGCCCAGACCGGTCGCACGCCCATCAGCGCCATGGCCTGAGCGATGTCGTCGCCGCCGGTGCGCATGGTCGCGGTACCCCACACCGACAGGCCGAGCTGACGCAGGTGATCGCCGTGGTCTTGCAGGTGTCGTTCAAGAATCAGGTTGGCCGACTGGAAACCGATACGCCACGCGGTGGTGGTCGGCAGGTTACGCACGTCCACCGAGTAGAAGTTGCGCCCGGTCGGCAGCACGTCGAGCCGACCGCGACTCGGCGCACCGCTGGGGCCGGCCGGCACGAAGCGACCGCTTAGGGCGTCAAGCAGACCGCGCATTTCCGCCGGGCCGCAAGCGTCCAGACGCGGGGCGACGACTTCGCGCAGGCTGTCGATGATGGCTTTCACCTCTGACCAGCCTGGCGCGTTCAGCTGCTCAACTTCAGTGATCAAGGCTTGCTCGATCAGGTGCGTGGCAAACAGTTCCAGACGTTCGCGGGTATCACCTGCCGTGCGCCAGACTTCATCGGTGAGCGTTTGCAGTTCAATCGGACGCGGCCCGGTCCACGGTTCGGCGAGCGCACAATCCAGCGGATCGAAGCCCAACGTGAACGCCTTGGCCAAGGCCCGCAGCAGACTCGATTGCGCACCACGCCCATCGCCACGCGGAATGCGCAACAACGCCAACAACGTATCGATACGCAAACGCCCGGTCGGCGACTCGCCAAACACATGCAAACCGTCGCGGATCTGCGACTCTTTCAAGTCGCACAAATAGGTGTCCAGACGCGGCAACCAGATCGCCGCATCGGCATCACTGTCGAGCTTCTCGTCCAGTTGCAGTTCGCGGTCGATGTGCGTGTCGCGCACCAGTTGCAGGATGTCGCGCTGCAATTCCCGGGCACGGCGCGGATCGAGTAATTGCGCTTCGTAATACTCGTCGGCGAGTAATTCGAGGTTGCGCAACGGGCCGTAAGTTTCAGCGCGGGTCAGCGGCGGCATCAGGTGATCGATGATCACCGCCTGCGTACGGCGCTTGGCCTGGGCGCCCTCGCCCGGATCGTTGACGATAAACGGATAGATGTTCGGCAACGGCCCGAGCAGCGCATCTGGCCAGCAATTCTCGGACAGCCCGACGCCTTTGCCCGGCAACCATTCGAGGTTGCCGTGTTTGCCGACGTGGATCACGCCGTGGGCGCCATAGGTGTTACGCAACCAGAAATAGAACGCCAGATAACCGTGAGGCGGCACCAGGTCCGGGTCGTGATACACCGCGCTCGGGTCCACCTGATAACCCCGCGCCGGTTGAATGCCGACGAAGGTCAGGCCAAAGCGCAGCCCGGCGATCATCATTCGCCCGCCACGGCACATCGGATCGCTTTGCGGCGAGCCCCAACGTTCCAGCACGGCCTGGCGGTTGGCTTCGGGCAAGGCGTTGAACATCAGCAGGTAGTCGTCCATCGCAAGGCTTTGCTGACACGGACGCTGGTCGAGGGTGTCGAGGTCGTTGCTGACGCCACCGAGTAACTGCTGGATCAACGCGGTCCCGCTATCAGGCAGCTCGGCCGGCAGCGGATAACCTTCTTTATGCAGCGCACGCAGGATATTCAGCGCGGCGGCCGGGGTGTCGAGGCCCACGCCATTGCCGATGCGACCATCGCGGGTCGGGTAGTTGGCGAGGATCAGGGCGATGCGTTTTTCGCTGTTCGGTACACGCGCCAGATCAATCCAGCGTCGCGCCAGTTCGGCGACAAAATCCATGCGCTCCGGTTGTGGCCGGTAGCAGACCACATCGGATTGACTGCGCTCGCTGCGCCAAGCCAGGTCCTTGAAGCTGATCGGTCGGCTGATGATCCGCCCGTCCAGTTCCGGCAGCGCGATGTGCATCGCCAGATCACGCGGACCGAGGCCTTGCTCGCTGGCGCGCCAACCCGGTTCGTTGTCCTGAGCACAGATCGCCTGGATCACCGGAATATTGCGGCGAAACGGTCGCAAGTGCGGCGCTTCGGGGCTGGATTGTGCGAAACCGGTGGTATTGAGAATCACCCCGGCTTCGACTTCGTCCAACAGGTCCTCGACCACCGTCAGGCAGCCGGGTTCTTTCAAACTGGCCACGGCAATGGGCAACGGGTTCAACCCTGCCGCCTGCAAACGCTGGCAGAAAACATCGATGAAGCCTGTATTGGCCGCCTGCAAATGCGAGCGGTAGAACAGCACCGCCGCCACCGGTTGATCGGCCTGCCAGTCGGCTTGCCAATCCTTCAGTTCAGCGGGGCTTTTGTGCGGGTGGTAAATCGCTGTGCGCGGCAGGGTTTGCGGTTCGGCCCAGGCGTAGTCGCGGTCCAGCCAGCGATTGGCAAGGCAGCGAAAAAAATCCAGAGCATTGTTCATGCCACCCTGACGCAGAAACTGCCAGAGCCGGTCGCGGTCTTCCGCGCCCACCGTGCTCAGCTCGCTGAGTTCCGGGTCCGGGCGATCATCGCCTGGCACCAGAATCAGCTGCACGCCGCGCTCCGACAGTTGCACCAGTTGCTCGACGCCGTACCGCCAATAGGCGATGCCGCCGTGCAGCGAAATCAGAATCACCTTGGCGTGGCGCAGCACTTCGTCGAAGTAGAGATCGACCGAGGCGTGATTCTGCACCTGCATCGGGTTGGCCAGGCGCACACTCGGGTAGTCGTCGGGCAGTTGCTGCGCGGCTTCGGCGAGCAGCGCGAGGCTGGAGTCGCCGCTGCACAGGATCACCAGCTCGGCGGGGGTTTGTCCAAGGTCGGCAATGTTGTCATCCGACACGAAACCGCCGGGCTGGGTCCTGAGCAGGTGCATGGCTTAAACGCTGAGCGCAGCGCGCAATTGCGCTTCAAGCAGAGTGGCGTCCAGCTCCTGACCGATCAACACCAGACGCGTGGTGCGCGCTTCGTCGGCGCCCCACTGACGGTCGAAGTGCTTGTCGAAACGTGTGCCCACGCCCTGGATCAGCAGGCGCATTGGTTTGTTCGGGATCGCCGCGAAACCTTTGACGCGCAGGATGCCGTGTTGGACCACCAGTTGAGTCAACGCGTCCAGCAGCAGGCTTTCGTCGGCTTGCGGCAATTCGATGGAGATGGAGTCGAAGGCATCGTGGTCGTGATCATCTTCGCCTTCATGGTGGTGATCGTGATGGCTGTGACGGCTGTCGATGTGTTCTTCGGAGCCGGCGCCGAGGCCGATCAGCACGTCCAGTGGCACGCGACCGCTGCTGGCTTCGATGACTTTCACCGCTGGCGGCAGTTCTTCAGCGACTTCCAGGCGCACACGGGCCAGGTCTTCAGGGCTGATCAGGTCGGCCTTGTTGAGGATCACCAGGTCGGCGCTGGCCAGTTGGTCGGCGAACAGCTCGTGCAGCGGCGATTCGTGGTCCAGGTTCGGGTCGAGTTTGCGCTGGGCATCGACCTGGTCCGGGAAAGCCGCGAAAGTGCCGGCGGCGACCGCTGGGCTGTCGACCACGGTGATGACCGCGTCAACGGTGCAGGCGCTGCGGATTTCCGGCCACTGGAAGGCTTGCACCAGAGGTTTTGGCAGGGCAAGACCCGAGGTTTCGATCAGGATGTGGTCGAGGTCGCCGCGACGGGCGACCAATTCGCGCATCACCGGGAAGAATTCTTCCTGAACGGTGCAGCACAGGCAGCCGTTGGCCAGTTCGTAGACGCGGCCGTTGGCTTCTTCTTCAGTGCAACCGATGGAGCACTGCTTGAGGATTTCGCCGTCGATGCCCAGCTCGCCGAACTCGTTGACGATCACCGCAATGCGGCGGCCCTGAGCGTTGTCGAGCATGTGCCGCAGCAAGGTGGTTTTGCCCGAGCCGAGGAAGCCGGTAACGATGGTGACGGGGAGTTTGGCCAGTGTTTTCATCGGATGCCCTTTGGCAAGGTGGCGGGCATACGGGACGACGACCGCTGCTGCATAGGCGCGCGGAAGATTTCGCCACCGGATCACCCCGCCCGGTTGTAGTGAGAATTCGTTTCGAGGCAGGTCTCCTGGCTGACGGTGTGCCAATCGTTCGACTGGCGTTGGCTGCGCCTTCCCGCGAACCCTTTGCACAGGGTTTGCAGTGGCGTGGCAGCGAACATCACCGTTCACAGTTGCGGGGGCAGCCGCGGCATCGACCGCGTTCCCTTCTTAGCTTCGGCAGACGCCGAAGAACCTCGAAAGCGCAAGGCTACGCATCGTGTGGGGGCGGGTCAATGTCTTGTGGCGCTCTCACTGGCCCCATCGCGAGCAGGCTCGCTCCCACATTGGAATGCGATCAACTGTGGGAGCGAGCCTGCTCGCGATGAAGTCGCCTCGGCCCCAAGTTGAGAACCCTTGCCAATTGACGCCCAACCCCCGCCCATGCTCTCCTACACGCCTTGTTACGGGTGCCCTTCACAGGGTGAAACGGGAAACCGGTGAATCATGTGCTTTACTCTAAAGTCATGTCAGTCCGGTGCTGCCCCCGCAACGGTAAGCGAGCGAAGCGTCAGATCCACTGTGCCAGCAGTTCGGCATGGGAAGGTGATGCTTGCAGGTCAAGGCGAAAGCCAGTGCCCCTCGTGAGCCCGGAGACCGGCCCGCAACACAAAGTGACCATTACGATCACTGAATAACAAACCCGCGGTGGGCGGGCGCTGTTTGAACCTCTGCGATCCCGATTCGCAGGGGTCTTCCATGCGCTCTAAATCACCCGCTGACAGACCAGAGGGAAGCGCCATGTCGATCATCAGCAGCACCGGCAGCAACACCGATAAAAGCACCGCCAGCACCACCAATACCCTGACTCAACGCCTGACCGCCGCCGTGTGTGCGTCGATCCTGGGTGCGTGCCTTGTGTATTTCGCCGGTTTCTCGCACATCGAAGCGGTGCACAACGCCGCTCACGATACCCGCCACAGCTCTGCATTCCCGTGCCATTGAGACCTGCTGACATGATCAAGCGTATTGCGCAAACCGCAGGGTTCACCGGGCTGCTGGCCGCCCTACTGCTGACCCTGCTGCAAAGCTTCTGGGTGGCCCCGCTGATTCTGCAGGCCGAGACGTTCGAAAAATCCGAGCCCGCCGCTGTTGAAGTTCACGAACACGCCGCAGGTGCTGTCGCCGCTCACACCCACGATGCTGAAGCCTGGGAACCGGAAGACGGCTGGCAGCGCGTGCTGTCCACCACCGGCGGCAACCTGGTGGTAGCGGTCGGTTTCGCCCTGATGCTGGCCGGTCTTTACACCTTGCGCGCGCCGACCAAAACCTCCCAAGGCCTGCTTTGGGGCCTGGCCGGTTATGCGACGTTCGTGCTGGCACCGACCCTCGGCCTACCGCCTGAACTGCCGGGCACTGCTGCGGCTGATTTGGCGCAACGGCAGATCTGGTGGATCGGCACGGCCGCCTCCACCGCGGTCGGCATCGCATTGATCGTGTTCAGTCGTCACTGGCTAATGAAAGTGCTCGGCGTGGCAATCCTGGCTGTTCCTCATGTGATCGGCGCACCACAACCGGAAGTCCACTCGATGCTGGCTCCAGAAGCCCTGGAAGCTCAGTTCAAAATCGCTTCGCAGCTGACCAACATGGGATTCTGGCTGGCCTTGGGCCTGATCAGTGCCTGGTTGTTCCGCCGCAAAAGCGATGGTCAATACCACGCATGACTGAGATCAGCACAGCGCCGACTCTGGTAGTCGGCCTGGGCTGCCAGCGCGGCTGCCCCGTCAGCACGCTGCGGGCGCTGCTCGATCAGGCGTTACAGGCTTATAAAATCGAACTTCACCAGATCAAGGCCCTGGCCAGCATCGACCTGAAGCGCGAAGAACCGGGCTTGATCGAATTGGCCGAACAGCTTGCGTTACCATTGCAGTATTTCAGCTGTGAACAATTGGCCGTCTATCAACCGCAACTCAGCCACCGCTCGGACATCGCGTTCGAACGCACCGGCTGCTACGGCGTCGCGGAAAGTGCCGCCCTGGCCCTGGCCGAACACCTGGCCCAGGCACCGGCAAAATTGCTGATCTCACGACAAAAATATGCCCAGGCAACCTTGGCGTTGGCCGGCGCTGCCTAAAATCCTCGATAATCCCCGTCTTTGATCATGAGCAATCTTCATCTGAAGCCTTGCCCAGCCCCTTTTTCTCACAGGAACCGACGATGACCGTCTACTTCATTGGCGCAGGTCCCGGCGACCCGGAACTGATCACCGTCAAAGGCCAACGGCTGATTCGCAGCTGCCCGGTGATCATCTATGCCGGCTCCCTGGTGCCCGCCGCCGTGCTGGAAGGCCATCGCGCCGAACAGGTGGTCAACAGCGCCGAACTGCACCTGGAACAGATCATCGAGCTGATCAAATCCGCCCATGCCAAGGGTCAGGACGTGGCCCGGGTGCACTCTGGCGATCCGAGTCTTTATGGCGCCATTGGCGAGCAGATTCGCTACCTGCGCGAACTCGACATCCCGTTTGAAATCATTCCCGGCGTCACGGCCACGGCGGCCTGCGCGGCGCTTCTTGGCGCGGAACTGACGTTACCGGACGTGTCGCAAAGCGTGATCCTGACCCGCTACGCCGACAAGACCGCGATGCCCGCCGGCGAAGAGCTCGGCAGCCTGGCGCAGCACGGGGCGACCATGGCGATCCATCTGGGGGTCAATCATCTGGAGAAGATCCTGGCCGAATTGCTGCCGCATTACGGCGCGGATTGCCCGATTGCGGTGATTCACCGGGCGACCTGGCCGGATCAGGACTGGGTGGTGGGGACGTTGGCGGATATTGCCCAGAAGGTTGAAGCAAAGGGGTTTCGACGCACGGCGTTGATTTTGGTGGGGCGAGTGTTGGGCAGTGATCACTTCAGTGAGTCGTCGCTGTATCGTGCCGGGCATGCGCATCTGTATCGCCCATAGATCAAAAGATCGCAGCCTACGGCAGCTCCTACATAGGGATGCGTACACCTGTAGGAGCTGCCGAAGGCTGCGATCTTTTAAGGCTTCACCCATAAAAAACGGCGCTCACGGGGCGCCGTTTTTTATGTCTGCAGCGAACACCTTACTTAGTAGTAGGCGTTTTCTTTCTGCGTGTGGTCGGTGACGTCACGAACACCCTTGAGCTCGGGAATGCGCTCGAGCAAGGTGCGCTCGATACCTTCGCGCAAGGTGACGTCTGCCTGGCCGCAGCCCTGGCAACCGCCGCCGAACTTCAACACGGCGATGCCGTCTTCGACCACATCGATCAGGCTGACCTGACCGCCGTGGCTGGCCAGCCCCGGGTTGATCTCGGTTTGCAGGTAGTAGTTGATACGCTCATTGACCGGACTGTCGGCGCTGACCATCGGTACTTTGGCGTTTGGCGCCTTGATGGTGAGCTGGCCGCCCATACGGTCGGTGGCGTAGTCGACTACCGCATCGTCCAGGAAGGCTTCGCTGAACGAGTCGATGTAAGCGGTGAAGCTTTTGAGCCCCAGCGCCGTGTCTTCAGGTTTTTCTTCGCCCGGCTTGCAATAAGCAATGCAGGTTTCGGCGTACTGGGTGCCAGGCTGGGTGATAAAGACGCGGATGCCGATGCCTGGGGTGTTCTGCTTGGAGAGCAGATCAGCCAGATAATCGTGGGCGGCGTCGGTAATGGTAATAGCGGTCATGGAAACTCCTCGCAGGCTTGGGCGCAGTTTACGCCAATCATCGCGCCGTACAAAGTCCTAGTATTTTTGTCGGGAAAGCGCAGCGGATCCAATGTGGGAGCGGGCTTGCTCGCGAAGAGGCTATAACAGTCAATATTAATGTTGACTGGTCTACCGCCTTCGCGAGCAAGCCCGCTCCCACACTGGATCGCAGGCACCTCTAAATTCCGCGCATCAAAGATTCTCGTACCGGTTCATGTCCAGCACGCCCTCTTCCACCGGTTCGGTCTCGTGGACGTACCGGCTCAGGTCATGGAAGTAGAACCAGAACTGCGGATGGCTGCGGCGAATGCCCCAGCGCTCGACGATTTTCTCGAAACTGGCAGCGTCTTTGGCGTTTTCCATTGCATCGACGAACGCGGGCACTTGCTCGGCCGGGATGTTGAACATGAAGTTCGGATAGCTGCTGAGCACGCCCGGAAAAATGGTGATTGTGTCGAGCCCCGGTTGATAACGCAGAGATTCACCGAGCAGAAACGCGACGTTACTGTGCGCCCGGTTGCGCAGCAGGCTGTAAACCTCGCGCTTGCCGCTCGCGGTTTCGATGCGCAGCAGGGTCGCTTCCGGCAACTGATCGATCACCTTCAACCCGGCCGCCGGACGCGAAGTCAGACGACTCAACGCCTGTTCGGCGCTCTGCAAGGCCAGATCGATGTTCGGCCGCGAGCAATAAGCGCCGTCACAACGGTTGATCGGATCCGGTTTGGCGTTGAGGTCGCCGTAACGGGTGAGCAACTGCAGGGCAAAATCGCGTTTCGGGTCTTTTTCGTTCAGTACCAGCGCCGTTTCTTTGTCGTTGTCGATGGCCTCGTAGTCCAGCCACATCTTGAATTTGCCGCCGCTCTGGTACCAGTCGTCGAGGTAGTCGTCGCGCGAATTGGCCGGCATCAGGCGCAGAAAATTCTGCTCGGCGCCGTTGCGGATCAGGTCGAAGTACAGGCGCGTTTGCGCCTGATGGGAAACATTGCCGAACACGTCGAAGTTGACCGCCAACTGGTAATACGTGCGCTCCAGCAGCGGGAAGTCGAACAGCCACATCGTTTGCGGCACGTCACCGATCAGGCCTTTGTTCACCGAGGCACTGTCGAAATGCCGGAAGATCGTCAGCAAGGCGTTATCGTTACCGGCCCATAAGGTCGACCAGCTCGGCGCTGGCGCATCGGCGTAACTGTCACGGCGCAGCGCCTCGTACTCGTTACGCTTGTCGCGGTAGTCATGCCACAGGCTCAGGACGCTGCCGACATCGTCGTTCTGCCCCGGCATCGCCAGCAACGGCGTGGCCTGGCCGCGGTACTTCGGATCGATGATGTAGAGGTCGTGCTCAGGCGCCTGGAACAGTGCCCAGAAGTTATCGCGGATCACGTCGGTGGCGATCTGGCCGCGGCACACCGGGCCGCGAATAAACGTACGGACGAAGTATTCGGCGTTATCGAGCATGAATTGATAGCGCGCCTGGGCCGGGATCGCCTCGAACGTGGTGAACGGATTGGCCCGACGCTCCGGCCCATAGCCCGGCAAGGCGTGGACCTGCCAGTTGCCGTTATAGAAGAGGCTTTTGATGCGTGCCATCTTCGCCGCGCTCAACGGGTAGGTGATGTGGGTCTTTTGCACAATCACGCCTTGCACCGGCCACAAGCGGTAATACACCTGAGTGCCCGGATCGTCATTCGGGCGGCGTGTATTGATCAGATCGATCGGCTGGCCGGTCGGCGTGCGCGAACGCACCCACTGAAAGAAATGCCCCGGCTCGCCGTCCTTGAAATAGAGATGAGCGAGAAACCAATGCTCGAACAACCAGCGCCCCACCAGGCTTTGCCGTGCGCCCGGTGAATTGAGCAGGTTTTCCCACTGCACCACCTGCAACGCTTCTTTGGCGCTCGGCACAAGGCCTTGCTCGTCAATCGGTGCGCCGGACGCCAGCCAGCGTTGCAGCGTCTGGTATTGCTGGTCGGTCAGGCCGGTGACCGCCAGCGGCATGCCCTCTTGGGGATGTGATTTGGCGTAGCCGTCGAACTCGGCCGGCAGGGCGCACATGTTTTCCCGGTTCAGGCCAAGGACGATGTCCTCCGGCAACCTGGCGTTGGGTTGCAAGGGGGTTTTGTGGCCCAGCTCGAGCATCCGCGCCATCAACGCGGCCTGACTGCCCTGAGCGTCGAGCACCGAATAGAAGTCCTTTTGCTGCCAGGCGCGTTTGCCGAAGGCGTCATAAAACAGCCGGGTCGGCGCGACAGCCTGGCGGCGATCGCCAACGTAGACCGGGATCTTGGTTGCGCCACGGGCAGCCCCTTCGCCACTGCCCAGATTGAGCTGACAGGCGGCGTCATAGCAGGCATGGCAGGCCACACACTTTTCGGTGAAGATCGGTTGGATGTCGCGGCTGTAGGAAATGGCAGAGGAAATGGCCGGATCCTGCGCGGCAGCGCCCCAGCTTAAAAACAGCAAAACAATGCTGATGACGCGATAAGACATATCCCTGGTCCCAATCATGAAAAAACGCCGCGATTCTACCGGTCTGACCCCCACCCCAACATGAGCGATATTCATGCAAAACCGGGACATGCTCTAAAACCGCACAGGTTTGGTATTATCCCGCCCCTTCGTCATGGTCTTTCCGAGTAGTCCAAATGTCCGATCGCAGTGTTCGCCTTCAAGCTCTCAAGCACGCCCTCAAAGAGCGCATCCTGATTCTCGATGGCGGCATGGGAACGATGATCCAGAGCTACAAGCTCGAGGAGCAGGATTACCGCGGCAAACGTTTCGCCGACTGGCCAAGTGACGTCAAGGGCAACAACGACCTGTTGATCCTGACGCGCCCGGACGTGATTGGCGCCATTGAGAAAGCCTACCTGGATGCCGGCGCCGACATTCTGGAAACCAACACCTTCAACGCCACCCAGGTGTCCCAGGCCGACTACGGCATGCAAGGCCTGGCGTACGAGCTAAACGTAGAAGGCGCACGCCTGGCGCGCAAGGTTGCAGATGCCAAGACCCTGGAAACCCCGAACAAGCCGCGCTTCGTCGCGGGCGTGCTCGGTCCTACCAGTCGCACCTGCTCGCTTTCGCCTGATGTGAACAACCCCGGCTACCGCAACGTAACCTTCGATGAACTGGTGGAAAACTACACCGAGGCCACCAAAGGCCTGATCGAAGGCGGCGCCGACCTGATCCTGATCGAGACCATTTTCGACACCCTGAACGCCAAAGCGGCGATCTTCGCGGTGCAAGGTGTGTACGAAGAACTCGGCGTCGAATTGCCGATCATGATCTCCGGCACCATCACCGATGCGTCCGGCCGTACGCTCTCCGGCCAGACCACCGAAGCCTTCTGGAACTCCGTGGCCCACGCCAAGCCCATCTCGGTCGGTTTGAACTGCGCCCTCGGCGCCAGCGAATTGCGTCCGTACCTGGAAGAACTGTCGAACAAGGCCAGCACCTACGTTTCCGCGCACCCGAACGCCGGCCTGCCGAACGAATTCGGCGAGTACGACGAACTGCCGTCGGAAACCGCCAAGGTCATCGAAGAATTCGCCCAAAGCGGCTTCCTGAACATCGTCGGCGGCTGCTGCGGCACCACGCCGGGCCACATCGAAGCCATCGCCAACGCCGTGGCCGGTTATGCGCCGCGTGAAATTCCGGACATTCCAAAGGCCTGCCGCCTGTCGGGCCTGGAACCGTTCACCATCGATCGCAGCTCGTTGTTCGTCAACGTCGGCGAGCGGACCAACATCACTGGTTCCGCCAAGTTCGCCCGCCTGATCCGTGAAGACAACTACACCGAAGCCCTGGAAGTCGCCCTGCAACAGGTCGAAGCCGGCGCCCAAGTGATCGACATCAACATGGACGAAGGGATGCTCGATTCGAAGAAGGCCATGGTGACCTTCCTCAATCTGATTGCCGGTGAACCGGACATCTCCCGCGTCCCGATCATGATCGACTCCTCCAAGTGGGAAGTGATCGAAGCCGGCCTCAAGTGCATCCAGGGCAAGGGCATCGTCAACTCCATCAGCATGAAAGAAGGCGTCGAGCAGTTCATTCATCACGCCAAACTGTGCAAGCGCTACGGCGCCGCCGTGGTCGTGATGGCCTTCGACGAAGCCGGCCAGGCCGACACCGAAGCGCGCAAGAAAGAGATCTGCAAACGTTCCTACGACATTCTGGTCAACGAAGTCGGCTTCCCGCCGGAAGACATCATCTTCGACCCGAACATCTTCGCCGTGGCCACCGGCATCGAAGAACACAACAACTACGCTGTGGACTTCATCAACGCCTGTGCCTACATCCGTGACGAACTGCCGTACGCGCTGACCTCGGGTGGCGTGTCCAACGTGTCGTTTTCGTTCCGTGGCAACAATCCGGTGCGCGAGGCGATTCACTCGGTGTTCCTGCTGTATGCGATCCGCAACGGCCTGACCATGGGTATCGTCAACGCCGGCCAGCTGGAGATCTACGACCAGATCCCGGCCGAACTGCGTGACGCCGTGGAAGACGTAGTGCTCAACCGCACCCCGGAAGGCACCGACGCCCTCCTCGCCATTGCCGACAAGTACAAGGGCGACGGCAGCGTCAAGGAAGCCGAGACCGAAGAATGGCGCAGCTGGGACGTCAACAAGCGTCTGGAGCATGCGCTGGTCAAAGGCATCACCACGCATATCGTTGAAGACACCGAAGAATCCCGTCAGTCCTTCGCTCGCCCGATCGAAGTGATCGAAGGCCCGTTGATGTCGGGCATGAACATCGTCGGCGACCTGTTCGGCGCGGGCAAAATGTTCCTGCCGCAAGTGGTGAAATCCGCCCGCGTGATGAAGCAGGCCGTGGCCCACTTGATCCCGTTCATCGAACTGGAAAAAGGCGACAAGCCGGAAGCCAAGGGCAAGATCCTCATGGCGACGGTAAAAGGCGACGTGCACGACATCGGCAAGAACATCGTCGGCGTGGTGTTGGGCTGTAACGGCTACGACATCGTCGACCTCGGCGTGATGGTACCGGCGGAGAAAATCCTGCAGGTGGCCAAGGAGCAGAAGTGCGACATCATCGGCCTGTCCGGCCTGATCACCCCTTCGCTGGATGAAATGGTCCACGTGGCCCGCGAGATGCAGCGTCAGGACTTCCATCTGCCACTGATGATCGGCGGCGCGACCACCTCCAAGGCCCACACGGCGGTGAAGATCGAGCCGAAGTACAGCAATGATGCGGTGATCTACGTCACCGACGCCTCCCGCGCCGTCGGCGTGGCGACGCAGTTGCTGTCCAAGGAGTTGAAACCGGCGTTCGTCGAGAAGACCCGCCTGGAATACATCGAAGTCCGCGAGCGCACTGCCAACCGCAGCGCCCGCACCGAACGCCTGAGCTACCCGGCGGCCATCGCCAAGAAGCCGCAGTTCGACTGGAGCACTTACGCGCCGGTCAAACCGACGTTTACCGGTGCCAAGGTGCTGGACAACATCGACCTGAAAGTCCTGGCCGAATACATCGACTGGACGCCGTTCTTTATCTCCTGGGACCTGGCGGGCAAATTCCCGCGCATCCTCACGGATGAAGTGGTCGGTGAAGCCGCCACGGCGTTGTACGCCGACGCCCGGGAAATGCTTGTCAAGCTGATCGACGAAAAACTCATCAGCGCCCGTGCGGTGTTCGGCTTCTGGCCGGCCAACCAGGTGCGTGAAGATGACATTGAAGTCTACGGCGATGACGGCAAGCCGATTGCCAAGCTGCATCACCTGCGTCAGCAGATCATCAAGACCGACGGCAAACCGAACTTCTCCCTGGCTGACTTCGTTGCACCGAACGACAGCGAAGTGATCGACTACGTGGGTGGTTTCATCACCACCGCCGGGATCGGCGCTGAAGAAGTGGCCAAGGCCTATCAGGATGCCGGCGACGACTACAACTCGATCATGGTCAAGGCACTGGCCGACCGCCTGGCCGAGGCGTGCGCCGAGTGGCTGCACCAACAGGTCCGTAAAGATTATTGGGGTTACGCCAAGGACGAGACGCTCGACAACGAGGCGTTGATCAAAGAGCAATACACCGGTATCCGCCCTGCCCCGGGCTATCCGGCCTGCCCGGATCACACCGAGAAATCCACGCTGTTCAAGTTGCTGGACCCTGAGGCCTCGGAAATGAAAGCCGGCCGCAGCGGCGTGTTCCTCACCGAGCACTACGCCATGTTCCCGGCGGCAGCGGTCAGCGGCTGGTACTTCGCTCACCCGCAAGCGCAGTATTTTGCCGTGGGCAAGATCGACAAGGATCAGGTGCAGAGCTACACATCGCGCAAGGGTCAGGAGTTGAGCGTGACCGAGCGGTGGCTGGCGCCGAACCTGGGTTACGACAACTGATGGTGGTCCCGGGAGTCGACTGGTGCGACTCCCGAGGTTCTTGTGAAAGCTGCAGCTAAACGTTACAGCCCCACCAGCGTCCGTTCTTTTTCAGACAATTCGCGCACCAACTGTCCTTGCTCGAAGAGAAGGTCTACCTCTATCGCCTGCATGGCGGTTTTGTACTGCTCTTCGTCGCCTTCGCCATAATTTGGATACGCCTCGTCTACTTCATGCTCTCTGCCTGCGAAGCCCTCTCGCACCTGGGCGAACCGTTCAGGGTATTTGTCCTTCAAATAGTCGCTCCAGTACTTGCGGCCGACCAAATCATCCATAAATGCCGATGATTGTTCTGCCGCGATCACTTCAGCATGGGCCGCATCCAGCATGGCAGGCGTAACGTTGCCGCTGTAACGCATGCCTCTTGGTTGCCCCGGCAACTCAAGCCGCTCGGCAAGGCCGATACGATAGGCCAACCGCACCTCCGCCGGATCAGTTGAACGGCGCTTTGCCTGTCGCTGGACAATGTCGCGGTTAGCGATTTGCTCGACTTTCCCAAGGCGAAACAGGCTCCTGCCAAGTCTGAACAAGACGTTACCTTGTTGGCCCGGGGAAATTGACTTCGTGGTCTCAAATTCGAAAGCCTTGACTTCTATATCGCTGAACAGCAGGATTTGACCATCAACGCAGGTTGCGCCAGACCTCGCCATTTCGAATATCGTATCCCTCAGACCTGCGTCGCTATCGGCCACCCTCAGTACGGTATGGACCCGCCGCACAAGATCAGAACGTCCCGTCAGGAAGTCTGTCGTACCTTCCATTTTGGTCAGCAGATTGAAGAAGAACTGATTGTTTTGCGCTTGCTCGAAGTCATTCCATATCCGTATCAAATTCTCTGAGTCGGCTGCTGACGGAGCGATCCATCGCTCGCGGGCGTCGGTACCTGTCACCTCATCCATATCCACTTCTACGTCACTTGCGATCGAGTCATCGCTATCGCTGTCGTTAAAGGTGCCGCTGTGGCTACTGCTATCAATCCGCTCCAACGCCTCGTCAATCTCTTCTGGCGTCCATCCCACTATCTGCTCGCCCTCCAGCACCTGATTACGCAGCATTAGCAGGCTCGCGCCATCCAGAGTTTCGTTGCTGGCCAGATTCGTGCCCGCACGCAATGCCCTGTGTTCATCGGCCATCAGGACCGACGGAATGGACTCGATCATGTTGTCGCGCAAATCCAGTGCGCTGAGCGAGGGGAGCTGAAGCGTTCCCTGCGGCCAGATGACCAGGCGATTGCCACTCAGATCGAGGGCCTGCAAACGGGTAAGAGGGCTGACATCCAGCGACTCAAGCCAGTTTTCCGCCAGGTTCAATGACTCCAGGTTGCTCAATCCTGCAAGCTGACGCTGGAGCTGAGGCGCATTGGAAAAACGGTTATTGACTGCAGAAAGTCGCTTGAGGCTGTTCAATGAGGTCACTGACTCTGGCAAGGCATACATTGCGTTGGCATTCAGCGCCAGGGTATGAACATGAGTAAACGCACCAAGGAAATCGCTTAGCCCCTCTTCTCTCAGATACACGTTGTTCAGGTTCAACGCACCGACATGAGCGAAGTCGGCGGGTAGAGCCGGGAGATTGCCCAAGGGGTTATCGGACAGATCAAGGATATAACCTCCCGATGCGCTCTCCACGGCCTGCGCCCCTCGGAGGTTCTGCCTCCAGCACGCCATTATCCGGTCAGCCGCCTGACGACGCTCGGTGGCTGCAATCCACACAGGAGGAGAGGATTCACCCATCTGCTGTGGTTGGGTTTCGATCCATGTGTTCAGGGTCTTCGTCAATGCCTGATGTTGTCTGTCCCATTTGGCCAATTGCTCATACAGGGGTCCAGCGCCGCCATGGCGTAACGTCAGTTCATCAATCATCCGTATCGCCTCGGCGCCCGGCAGATCCGGGTCAAGCCTTCGCAAGCGGGCTTGCGGGGTCAAGCGTGTCAGGTCATAGCCAGGTACAACGGGCAGCGACAGTAACAAGTCCGGATTTTGCGCGACCAGAACCGGAAAGTACTCTGGTTCACCCATGGTAATGCCCGCCTGCAAGCTGGCTCTGGGGATACCCATGGGTGTTTCTGAAGAAGTACTCGCCAGCAAATCGGTGCGGGCCTTGGCCGTCAACCGACAGCCAGTCATATCGATCCTTAAAGCGTCATGGCCGGTCAGGGCAGCCTCAGGAATCGTCGTGATCGCGCTGTTGTTCAACTCGAGCTTCCCGAGGCCGGACAAGTCCAACGCACCTTTGGGCCAGTCTTTAATGGCGGTATGTCCCACACGCAGGGTCTTCAAGCGAGTCATGGCGCTGACATCCAGCGAATCGAGCCGGTTATAGCGCAAGTCCAGGCTTTCAAGGGCAGACAACCGGTTCAAGCGTTGCTGCATACTCGGGGTCATTGTCAGGTGATTTCGGCTCAGCTCCAGATAACTGAGTTTTCCGAGGTTGCCCAATGCCGACGGAAGATCCTGCAGTTGATTGCCACTCAGATCCAACCCGCGAATGTCGGTGAACCCGCTCAAAAAACGACTGAAATCCTCGGATGAGGCCACCACACCCGACATTTGCAAGGTTTGCACATGGGTAAAATTCGTTGCTGACAGCGCTGGCAGTTCAGGCAGATCGCCCAGCGGCCAGCCGGACAAATCAAGATTCGATGAAATGATTTGTCGCGGCATGACAGGCCATGGCCGCACCGTTGAAGGTCCGGCCTGAGGTTGCGAAGACTGTGCCTCCTGCGTACCGCCATAGCGTTTACGCAGACCATCACGCCAGCACTCACGGATTCGCCGGGCAACGAATTCTCGTTCCCGAGTGTTGACTTGCCGGCCATTGACTCTTGCTGTTCGCTGCTGCCACGCCTCCAGTTGCTGTCGCAATGCCTGTCCGTCCTGGCGCAGTGCATTGATCCGTGCCAGCAACGCCCGCCCTGCCAACCCCTCAGCCTTCATTCGCCCAAGGGCAATCTTCGAAAGCTCGTCGCTTGTCTCCAGGGCGTTGTGTAGCGTGCCTTGGCAATAACGATCCAGCATTTGCCCGGTATCCAGCAAATGCGCAGGATTGTCGTGCACATACTCGTATGCCTTCACGAAGTCCTCAGTGCTCAGCCTGGCCCAGTTGAGTTTCATGCCGGGCCACAGTGATTCATGACCGGATAGCCATTCAGAGGGAAGTGTCTTGACGCTTGAGTGAGTGAGATCCAGCGACCTGAGCTGCGGCAATTGCAGAGCGCCCTTCGGCCAGGCCTCTGTCGTTCCGTACACACTCAACGAATGCAGTTGAGTCAGGCGACTGACATCCAGCTCGCCCGCCATGCCGATCACGTCCAATCGTTGCAGTTGTGGCATCGCGTCTATCACCGATTGGGCAGCTTCGGTGAACTCCGGACCCAGCGGCCCTGCCATCTCCAGCTCACGAATACCCGGCAGTGCCTTTAGCCTCTCGACCAGTTGAACCCTATCGACGCCATCCTGGACTCCCAACGTCAGCGACCGGGCGTTGGGGAACTGGCGCATAAAGGCTTCCGGTGTCTGACTCAATACTCCACCAACGCTCATATTCAGATCACTTACGTGAGGAAAGTAGCCGGCCAGTTCCGGCAGGCTGTCTGCAGCGCGCACGTCCAGAGAAACACTGGCATCGCCATCGTAAATACCCCTCTGCTGCCAGACGTATTGAATGTTTCGTGCGACTTGATGGCGGACAGTATTCTGGCCGCCGCTGGTTATCCATTGTTCGAGCTGCGCCGTCAGTACCTCGTATTCCCGGCCCCGCATGTTCAGAAAATGGGCGATCTGCGTTTCGGTCATGCCATCACGCGCAAGCTTGATGACCATCAATTCCGCCAACTCATCGGAGAAGATCGGATAGACATCCCGCAACCTGGAGACCAATAAGGGATTCACCATTGCTCCGGCACCTCGCCCGCTCAATGGGTAGCCGACCCTGCCGTCGGCCAGTCGCACCGGCGAACGGAATCGTGGCGTAGTGGTATTGGGCACGAGGGTTACCATCATCTGGTCACGGTGGCCCATGGCATAAGTGGCCAATGTCTTTTGTAACTTGGCATCCTGCGCCACTTGGGGCATGCCCAACTGAGTGCGAGCGTCGTCCGGTAACGCATGCATGACCGAAGAGAAAAAGTTGTCGCCTATTTTCGGCACGCTGTTCAACGAGTTTATTTGCTGGTCGAAGGCCTGGAACTGGTTGGTTTGATGATGTTGATAGCCGTCCTTGACCAGGTATTTGACTTGCTCGGCCGTCTCGCTACCGATGCTGTCGAGCAGTTTTCCGCCGCAATCGCCCTGACGAACTTCCAGGCGCAGGTTTTTCGGCCAGCCGGGGAGTTTTTCCAGGCTGTGCAGCGCCAGGCGCTGGCTGTCGGATGACGCCATGCTCTCCAGCTGCAATCCGGCCAGGGCCTTGTTCAGCCGAGTCACCCGGGCGCGCGCACGCCCCTTGAGCAACAGACTGGTGGGGAGTCGGCCGGTTTGTTTGATGTGCAGCCGCTCCTTGGTTGTGGCATTGGCCAGGACTTCTTGCGCCGCGTCCGTCGACAGACTGGGGAGAGTACGTTGCAGCGCCTGAATTTCACGCGCTGTTGCCTTGGAATCCTGGCTGAGTGTGTCGAACAATGAGGTTTTGTTGCCCGAAAGGTGGTCGCCAAGCTGTTGTCGAAAAACCGTTTCACGCTCTGCCTCGACCCGCGCACCTTCCCCCCCCAGCAAGCGAACGATTTCTTCCTCATCCAGTGCCGAAAGCACTCGTTCGGGTAATTTCCCGGCAGACACCTCCTCACGGGAAATCCTGATGCTCGGCTTCACGGATGTCGACGCCTCACCGTAGCGGGACGAAGCACCGCTCAAGCGTGCAGTGTCGAACACGTCGATCACCCGCCCCTGCGGCCAACGCGGCATATTGATCACGTGCGGCAAGATCGCGTTGTAGCGGCTGTCCGGCACCGGCTGATCGAGACGAATCCGTTCAATCATTTCATTGAGCTGACGGTCGATTTGAAACTGCCGCAACGTGTCGGATAACGCTGATGGCAAGCGCAGGTTATCCGTATGGATCTTGCGCAACGCGTCGTCGTTAACGCCGCTGATATCGGCGATTTTCTCCAGCGTCGCCGCGTCAATACCGTCGGTGACCGGGCCAAGACGTCGTAACAAGGTGGCACGATCCCACCCCAGCGGGCGCTCGAAACGATGGCGCCACGCGCCCTCACCGTTGTGCTCAAGAACGGGGGAATAAGCGTCCGGGGCCGTCGGGTGTTTGAGACGCCATTTGTTCAGCGTGGGGTCGAAGGTTTTTTCGTAGACGTTACCGTCGAGCCTGATATAGGTCTTGCCGCCCACTTCATACTGCCCAAGCTTGTCGGGCTTGAGCCCCGCCGGCAAGACCCGGTCGCTCAGGTAAGGCGTCAAGCCAGGCCGCCACAACTGTTCGCTGCCAAACGGCAATTTGACCTTCACCAGGCCATCGACGATGGGTGTGGACAGCACTTTCGGCGCTTTACTGGCAACCGCGCCTACCGCCGCCATGAATGCCACGTTCACGGCCACCGACTTCAAATAACTCCAGGCCTGATCCGTGTCCCCGATGCTCCAGGCTTCAACCCCGTGATAAATGTCCGTGGTCAGTTGCACAGCCATCACGGCCATCATTACCTCGCCCAGGCCAGGCACGAAAAATGCCGCCACGTTGAGTATGTTCAGCCCCCACTCGGCATAGCGGGCGAGTCGTTCATACCAGGCGTCATGATCGACCTGGCCGTCGGCACCGCCAGTTGCTCGGCAGCCTCCTTGAGGCGCGTCTGGTGCCGCGTGTAGAGCTCGCCGAACAGCTCCGTGTCAAAAAATTCTTCACTGATATCCAGAACCGGCTCGTCCCGGTAAACATGTTCGTAGATTCCGTCTATGTGCCCCAAGAGGGTCTGTTTACGGTAAGGGAAATCCGGGTTCCATTTGAGTGTTTGCAGAGCAGTCTTGATCTTGCCGAGGAACTTGCCCGCATCACCGTGAGGGATGAGCCTGAGGAAAGAGCGCTGGTAGTTCACATCGCGCAGCCTGTAGCTCAGGTCATTTTCAAAGGACTTGAGCGAGGCATATTCCATGACCGGCGCCACCGGATCACCCGGAATACAGACGATGATCCGCGAGTCCTGGTAACCCAGTACGTCAAACAGGTTTACACCGGGATTCGACAAGCTGAAGTTGACCTTTTTACCTTTGCGCCGGCTTGCGCCAATGACAAACAGCTCACTGACAGGCGACCCCAGCACATGCAACTGACTGCAAGTGACGCGCTCACCGTCCAGTGTTGCCGATTTGTCGCCGTTGAGCACGGCCAGCAATGTGCTGTAGGACGATGGCGTGATCAGCGATTTGAGGTGGGCGATATGGGCATGCACCCGCAGACTGTCCGTCCACGCGCCGACCGTTTGGGTGCGCACGGTGGCCGCCCTGTCCGCGGCGTCAAACATCGCCGTCAGGTGTTCCTGATACTGCTTGCCGATATCCAGTTCACGGCATAGCGAGGCGAAATCGGCGGGCTTTATCGGTAGCTTCTTGATCCTGTAGCGCGTTGAAGGGCCCTTTTGCGGATAGTCCCAACCGTAAGGTCCTCCTTGAGTTTCCAGATAGGCAGCCCGTATACCTCGTTCAGCAATGACGTCACCTTCATTAAACGCCTGGTCTTCTTCAAAATTGCGCAGTGCCAACTGCAGCAGTGTCTGGTGAGTGATCAGCGAGCCTGCAAAGGGCTCGTAGAGCCAGGTCTGCGCAACATCAACTTTCAACCCGAACTTTTTTTGCAACGCCGCTTCGAGCAACGGTTGGGCGAATTCGGTGACCCCTTTGAGCCCGGTGAGTGTTTTTGCCAGGGTTTCGTTGGCGGTTCGACTGCGTTTCTGGTCGTCCCGTACAGTGTGTCGTTGGTCGCCGGAGGCCTTCTGAAACCAGTCCGGCATGGCATTTTCGGCCAGGCCTCCCGGTGTTCTCGCCCGATCCAGAGCCCGGATGTTTGCCGGGGTCAGGTGGCGTATCCGATCGTGCAGCTTTTTTTTGATGAAATGGTTGTGAAGACCCTTTTCCTGGGCCGATGGGATTCCACTCATGTGGCAATACCTGATGCTGTCAAATGAAGCACCAGTCAATCAGCAGGTTTGTCGTCCAGGGCGGTACATATTTATACCGGGTAGCGCCGGGGGCGATCTTCTTTCCGTGGGTTGTCTATGCTTGTCTTACTCAAACAGGAGACGAGGGGTTTATGGACGATCCAGCCGACAACAAGCCGCCCACTTTCTGGCAGATGCTGCACAGCGTCATGGCGGCGGCGTTCGGGGTGCAGAGCGGGAAGAACCGGGCCCGGGACTTCACTCACGGCAAACCCAGTCATTTCGTGATTCTGGGGATTTTGTTCACCGCAGTGTTCGCATTGACGCTGTATGGCATCGTGCAACTGGTGGTGCACCTGGCCGGGGTTTAGCGCATCAAGGTTTGCAGACTGAACGGATAGCGATACGACGTCGGCCGGCCCTTGGCTGAAAGACGGCGGAAGTTCACACCGTAATCCGGTGATTCCCCCATGGCCAGCAATCGCCTGGCCTGTGCCTTGTCGATCAGTTGCAGCAACGGGATTCGCCGGTCTCGGCCGCCGTAATGGGTGAGATCCACGCCCTGCTCAAGATCATGCAATTCCACCAGCGCCCAGCCGCCCAATGTGAAATGCCCGCCCAATAGCACACTGATGCGTCCGTCGACCGTCGCCTGTAACGCCGCCAGCGAGGTGTTGACTGCACTGAACAACGCATCCTTGCCGGGTAGCCCACCCGTCTCCGAATACGCCTGCATGGCGCCAAACGCCATTTCGTCATTGGCTGACCACACCAGCGAGACCTTCGGGTAACGCTTGAACAGCAGTTTGGCCTGTTCATAGGCCCGTTCCCGGGTCCAGCCGCTGTAAACCAGCTGGCGCAAGCGCACTTCCGGGTGTTCGGCCAAGGCCCGCATCATGCCTTGCTCGCGCAATTGCGCCGAAGGGGTGATCTTCAAGCCGGAAAACGCCAGCAACTCGATGACCTGACCGGGTACCGCGGGGGGATGCTGGCGAATCAGTTCCTTGAGCATCAGGTAGCCACCCTCCTCGTCGTTGGGCACCAGGCTGCCCAAGCGCTCAGGGCGCTCGCCCAGCAGGCTCATTTGGTTGGCTGTCAGGGACGCGTTGACCATGAACAGCTTCACCCCGCTGCCCTGGGCCAGGCGAATGATCTGCGGAGCGACGTACTGTTCGTTGACGAAAACCAGATAGTCCGGACGATCAGGGCCTTGCAGCGCCAGGCGGGCTTGCGCCAGCGTGAGCTCTGGCATGCGTCGGGAATAGAGAATTCGCAGATCAATGCCCAGATCCGTGGCTGCCGCCTGCATGAATTGCGAGTAACTGACCCAGAAGGCTTCCTGAGTGGCTCCGGGATTTAGGAACAGCACTGATTCCGCGCGCGCACCGGGTCCATAAACCGCGCCGCACATCAGCAGGAATGAGTAGAAAAACTTCAACATGGATCGTCCGAGCCCCCCGGCAATTCGCCGCGCATTATAGCCAGCGAAGTCCCGGAAAACGGCGTTTATTCCGGTTATTGTCCGACAATCGTCGGAATGGGGCCCGGACGGGGTCGGTTATTGATGACTGACCCAAAATACCGCAGTGCTCACGACCAGGATAATCAGGAACAGAATGGCCCAAGCATCGACCGTGCTATCGGGTTTTGACGTTTTGGTAGGGTTGCTCATTGCATCGCCTCTTGTCGGTTTTATCGGTGATTGCATAAAGACTCGAGCACAGTTAAGACGATGATTGCCCGCACCACAAATGTGGGTTTTAGAGCGATGAGCCTCATTAGTCGTTTTGGTTCTTTACATATACTCAAACATCACTTTTGCGCATAACTGCAAACTGGTATCTTGCCCCGGCTCCGTTGGGAGTGCGCGGCCGTGCGCGCAGAATTGCCGAGGCAGTATCGGAGACTTCAGCAAGCGAAAAACGCAACTGGATCCGACCGGCCCAAGCCTGAGAACAGGACTTATATGTACGTATACGACGAGTACGATCAGCGGATCATCGAGGACCGCGTCAAGCAGTTCCGTGATCAGACCCGACGCTATCTGGCAGGCGAGCTGAGCGAAGAAGAATTCCGCCCCCTGCGCCTGCAAAATGGCCTTTATATCCAGCGCTTCGCGCCGATGTTGCGGGTGGCGGTGCCTTACGGCCAACTGACTTCGCGCCAGACGCGAATGATGGCCAGGATTGCCCGTGATTTCGACAAGGGCTATGCCCACATCAGCACCCGGCAGAACGTACAGTTCAACTGGCCGGCGCTGGAAGACATCCCGGACATCCTTGCCGAACTGGCGACCGTGCAGATGCACGCGATCCAGACCAGCGGCAACTGCTTGCGCAACGTCACCACCGACCAGTTCGCCGGTGTCGCTGCCGACGAGCTGATCGATCCGCGCCCGTGGTGCGAGATCGTCCGCCAATGGACCACGTTCCACCCTGAATTCGCTTACTTGCCGCGCAAGTTCAAGATCGCCATCAACGGTTCGACGTCCGACCGTGCGGCCATCGAAGTCCATGACATCGGCCTTGAGCCGGTGCACAACGCCGCTGGCGAGCTGGGCTTCCGTGTGCTGGTGGGTGGCGGTCTCGGCCGTACCCCGGTGGTGGGCGCGTTCATCAATGAATTCCTGCCGTGGCAAGACCTGTTGAGCTACCTCGACGCCATCCTGCGGGTCTACAACCGCTACGGCCGTCGTGACAACAAGTACAAGGCGCGGATCAAGATTCTGGTCAAGGCCCTGACACCTGAAGTCTTCGCACAAAAAGTCGACGCAGAGATGGAGCACCTTCGCGGTGGCCAGACCACGTTGACCGACGCCGAAGTGCATCGCGTCGCCAAACACTTCGTTGATCCGGAGTACAAGGCTCTGGACAACCAGACCCTGGCGTTGGCCGAACTCGATAAAGAACACCCGGGCTTCGCACGCTGGCGCACCCGCAATACCCTGGCTCACAAAAAGCCGGGCTATGTGGCCGTGACCCTGTCCCTGAAGCCGACCGGTGTTGCACCGGGCGACATCACCGACAAGCAACTCGATGCCGTTGCCGACCTGGCCGATCGTTACAGCTTCGGTCAGCTGCGCACGTCTCACGAGCAGAACATCATTCTGGCCGACGTTGAGCAGTCCCAACTGTTCGCGATGTGGGGCGAGTTGCGTGAGCAGGGCTTCGCCACGCCGAACATCGGCTTGCTGACCGACATCATCTGCTGCCCGGGCGGCGACTTCTGCTCCCTGGCCAACGCCAAGTCGATCCCGATCGCCGAGTCGATTCAGCGTCGCTTCGAAGACCTGGATTACCTGTTCGATATCGGCGAACTGGACCTGAACATCTCCGGCTGCATGAACGCCTGTGGTCACCACCACGTCGGCCACATCGGCATCCTCGGGGTGGACAAGAAAGGCGAAGAGTTCTACCAGGTGTCCCTGGGTGGCAGCGCCAGTCGCGACGCCAGCCTGGGCAAGATCCTCGGCCCGTCTTTCGCCCAGGAAGCCATGCCTGATGTAATTGAAAAGCTGATCGACGTGTACATCGAACAACGTACCGAAGACGAGCGTTTCATCGACACCTATCAGCGTATTGGCATCGACCTCTTCAAGGAGCGCGTCTATGCAGCGAATAATTAAGAACAACGAAGTCGTCGACGAAACCTGGCACTTGCTGCCCAAGGACTTCAACATCGACGAGATCAGCAACTGCGACGACCTGATCGTCCCGTTGCAGCTGTGGCGCGAACACAGCCGCATGCTCAAGGCCCGCGATGGCGGCTTGGGTGTATGGCTGGATGCCGATGAAGAAGCCGAAGAAATCGGTGACGACGTGGAAAATTTCCAGGTCATCGCCCTGAATTTCCCCGCCTTCACTGATGGCCGCAACTACTCCAACGCCCGCCTGCTGCGTGACCGTTATGGTTTCAAAGGCGAATTGCGGGCAATTGGCGATGTGCTGCGCGACCAGCTGTTCTACCTGCACCGCTGCGGTTTCGACGCCTTTGCGATCCGCGCCGATAAAGACCCGTACGAAGCCCTGGAAGGTCTCAAGGACTTCTCGGTGACCTATCAGGCCGCCACCGACGAACCGCTGCCGCTGTTCCGTCGTCGTTGATCGTCCAGCCTTGAGCCCGGTTTTCCGGGCTCAAGGCTCCTTCCTCGCTGAGTTACAGATTGGCACGATCCTCCAGCGCCCCAAAAGCTGCCATCGGATGATCATACCGCCCGCTGCTGCGACTCAATCGAGCCCACATTTCCTCCGAAGTATCGGCCTCGTGCAACAGTCGCCAGACTCGCGCCTGTAGCGACAGATAACTCACCTTAAAATCGGCCGTCAAACTCAGCCTGTTTATTACGTCTAAAAATCGCGTACCGGAAGGTTTGCCTGCCAATCGCTGCCAAAGCGCTTGCCGGGATTGTTGCAACGCTTCCTCGCAATCTCGCAGCCACACCATCGACGAACCATAGTCGGCTCCGGGGGCGTCAAGCCATACATTGATTCCCGTTTCCTCGCGATGACTGACAAGCCGGCGAAGCGTGTCTTCGTCCGTCAGCGGATTCCCCCATAAAAGCACGCGGTCGTCAGCGACAGCCTGATTCATGACCGCTGGTGGAACCCGGCTTATACGGTTATCACGTAAATCCAGAATAGTCAGATAGGGCTCATCCTTGATACCGATCGGGCACCGGCTGATCTGCGTATTCCTCAGGTTGAGCTGACGCAAATCGTTCATGCCCAACACCAGCGGCGGTACACCCAGCGGGTTGTCACTCAAGTTCAGCGATTGCAAACGGGTCAGGTCACGCAGTTGGGACGCGGCGCTTTCACTGAAAACCAGCTGTGTGGCTCGCAGGTTCAGTGAGGAAAGGTGTTTCAATTGACTGATTGCCGGCGGTAAAGAGCGACCCGCGTCGCCGCCCACGAAGAAATGACGCAAGTCCACACTGTCCAGATTCAAGACCTCGAGGTTTGGAAAGCTCTCGAGAAACCCATTCAAACTGTCCTCCTCGGTCAGGTGGAAGCCTCGCATCAATAGTTCGGTTACATCGTCCAACCTGACATTCAACACCGGTAATCGGTGATAGTTTTCAAAGGTCATATCCAGCGTGGTACGTGGAGCCCCTCCGCGCTTTTGCCAAATGCCGACCAGCTCGTCGGCCAGTTCGGTCCTGAGCGTCCGTTCGTCCTGCATCTCCTCCATGATTAGCTGGACGTTATAGGCCGCGATTTGTGCAGGATTCAACCCCTCTGCCGCGGCATCCCCCAAGACAATAAAGGGAAGCTCCATGTCGTTGACATCATCGGCGCCCTGATCTATCCAACTGCTCAAATCAGTGTTGAGTTGCTGAAACTGTTGCTTCAGCTGATCGATGTGTACCTGAGCATTGCCACCAGCACGCTGTAACAGTTCATCGGCTTCAGCGTTCGAGAAATCCGGATAGATCTCCTTGAGCTGCAACCTCATCATCTCGTGCGTCAACCCTTCGCCCTGTGGCGTACCGGGGAAGCCGCCGCCGCGTAGCCCTTGCGCCTCAAAGGGCAGACCGAAATCCATCCTGCCCAGACCGAGCACGAGTTCGGATCGAGGCATTGCCCGCTCGCCGACTTTCAGCCGCAAATCGCGGGCCGGATCGAGCGATGAAAGTTGCAGCGCCGAGCGCTCGTCTTCGGTCAAGACTTCAAGCACTACCTCATAAAAGCCCGCTGGCACATCGCGGCTCAGGTAACGGTTCCCCACCCTGATCAAGCGTCGAACATCGATAGCGTCAAACGCACCGCTACGGTCCAGAACCCGGCTTGCGAGGGAACTGTCGTGCACCTCAATTCGAAGGCTTTTTGGCCATCCGGGGAGATTTTTGAGGGAATGCAGGGCCAGTGTGTCCGACTCCGGGCTAACCACCGACCGAAGGTACAAGCCTTCATAGGCACGATTGAGCCGCACATGTTGTTGATACTGGCGGGCCTTGCTGTCCAGACGGCGGAACACTTGCCGGACCTGGACCGCGTCGGGCGGGCTCTGGATGTCCACGCCATAACGGTCGAGCATTTGCTCAATAGCGCTGTTGGGCAGGTCGGGGTATTGGCGCTGAAACAACCGGCCCCATTCATGTTCCGAGTGCTGAAGCGCTTCGTAACGGCTGTTGAACCGTTCGACTCGCTCGCCCTGTGCCACGGTCGTTTGCCCGAGTTCCTGATCAATCCTGAAACGGCTGATCGTATCGGCCAGCAAAGGCGTCGGCGGGCGCCCGGCCTGCATCAGTCGCAGCATGTCGTCATCGACTGTACTGACCTTACCGATCTGCACCAGCATTTCATCGCTGAAAGACGCCACCGACGGGCCGATTCCGCGCAGAAGTTCCACGCGGGTCGGCAGTGTCAGGTTCGATAGTCCGGGAGTCGGGGCAACGGCCTGATCCGGCGTCGGCCTGGCAACCTCCTCCCTCGGTGCTACGCCAGGTTCGTGCACTCTCTCGGCAATGGCACCGGCCTCGGTAGCTTCACCCTTGAGCGCCGCGCCTGCGCCTGCCAGCGGCAGCGCATTGAGCAAGCCAAACACCGTGCGGGTCACGCCCGACGCTCGATCACTCGATGTTGCGCCGTTGACGGCCTGATCAAGGCCATACCCGGCGTCGATGATACCGGCCAGCACCAGCAATCCTTCACCTCCGGGCACGAACAACGCCAACGGACCGAAACGGTTGATCCACTGCACGACCGGTTCGACGACGGCACTCAAGTTGTCCCGGTTGACCTGCGCATCGTCACGAATGGTTTTGACACTGGCCCGGGAGGCCTCTTTCATGGTCAGTACCAGCTGGGCAAACGGATCGATGCCTGATGGCGAGTCATCGAAACCGATGTATCCGGCCGGCTCCCAAAGGCCGTCATCGTTGAAGAACCCCGCCTCTTTCCTCAGCCTGTGTACCTTCGGGTAGACCGCCATGCCATCCAGCGCCGTCAACACACCGGCATGGAAAGTGCCGTCCTTGCGATCGTCCTCGGCGAAGTGGGCGGCCAAGGCCTGTTTTGTATCATCACGCCTGCCCTGCTTCACAACCCATTGGTGCAATTGCCGGGAATCGTCAAACAGGTGCAAGGGCGAAGAGTTGCCGGGGATGTACAACAGAATCCTGCCGTCGCGGTCACGGTAGCCCCAGATGTCTTTCGAGGTGTAGCGATAAAGCTTCAGGCGTCCCGTCTTGAGCATCGCGGGCACCCTGGTGGGCGCCTGCAGTTGTTCGATCGTCAGTGTTGCCCATGCCTGATTCGACGGCAGCCCTGCCGCCTGCATGGCCATCTCGCTCCCCTTAGGGGTCAGACTGTTCTCATGCCGCTGCAGCAAAGCGGCCATGACGAAGGCCGCTTTGGCCGAGGTTTTCAGCGCATGGGGTCTAGGGGCGACGATCACTTCATCCGATGGCCAGGCTTGATCGAGGTAAGCCTGATAACGGTCCTGGAGGTCCAGCTCCCAGACCCATTTCTTGAAGTCGGCGGGCCTCACGGCGATCTGTGTCTGCGGTCCGTAGCGCTGCGGAACGGTTCCGCGATAAATGCCTTCGTAGGAATAGTGAAAGTCGTTACCGGGCTCGGCCAACTCATCGACGTGTTCCGTAACAACGATGGGCGGCCCGACATCGGGTGGCGTGTACAAGCCAAACACTGTTTCGCCGAAGCGTCCGTCACCCACGGTTTGATAGTTGCCAATCAGCACCTGCACCAGGGACATGGCACTCGCCACCCGCCCCTGATGGACGCCGTTCTGCGCAGAACGCCCGGCGTAGTCGTAATCGAGCGTCACCAGCTGCGCTGTCGTCGGGTCAATGTCTTGACCCCACTTTTGCTTGATCAGGTGTTCGCCAAACTGGCCGGGAGTCTGCGGCAGCGCGGCATCCACAGCGGATTTCAGCTCTTCGCGCATGCCGGGAAAGGTCGGTGCATCGTCGTCTTTGTGAGGGTAGTCGGTCATGGTGCATTCCATTGCAAGCATTTCAGGAACACCACCCTAACTGACCCTGGATCAACCGGAAGCGGGAGCGATCGACAATAACCTCAGGAAAATTCGCAAACACCGTAAGGAAAATGGATGGACTTAAAACCCGCAAAAAAAAATGAAACAGGGGAAGAATCCACGGTTTCATTTTTTTGACGATGATGCTTTTTGAGTATTACCAGAAGCGTTGCTGGGTCAATCGGCTCCACCAGCTCAGCAACACACGATCGACCGAGCCGCTGGCCGCCATGCCAATGCGCTCCTGCAAGCTTTTACGTTCAGCGTAGTGCAAGTGGTACAGCTCGGACTTCTTTGCACGTTCGGCAAGGTATTCATCGCTGGTCTTGAGTTCGTCCACCAGTTGCTTGTCCAGCGCCGCGATACCGAGCCAGATTTCACCGGTGGCCACTTCGTCGATGGCCAGTTGTGGGCGATAGCGCGAAACGAAGTTCTTGAACAACTGGTGAGTGATGTCCAGGTCTTCCTGGAACTTCTCGCGGCCCTTCTCGGTGTTTTCGCCAAACACCGTCAGGGTGCGCTTGTACTCGCCGGCGGTCAGCACTTCGAAGTCGATGTCGTGTTTTTTCAGCAGGCGGTTGACGTTAGGCAACTGGGCCACGACACCGATCGAGCCGAGGATCGCGAACGGCGCGCTGATGATCTTCTCGCCGATGCACGCCATCATGTAGCCGCCGCTGGCCGCGACCTTGTCGATGCACACGGTCAACGGCACACCGGCATCACGGATACGCGCCAGTTGCGAGGACGCCAGGCCGTAGCTGTGAACCATGCCGCCGCCGCTTTCCAGACGCAGCACCACTTCATCCTTGGGCGTGGCGAGGGTCAGCAGCGCGGTGATTTCATGGCGCAGGCTTTCAGTGGCCGACGCCTTGATGTCGCCGTCGAAATCGAGCACAAACACCCGTGGCTTGGCCTCGGTTTTCTTCTTTTGCTTTTTCTCGGTTTTAGCTTCGACCTTTCGCAAGGCCTTGAGCTGGTCCTTGTCGAGCAAGGTCTGCTCCAGGCGTTCGCGCAGCCCTTTGTAGAAATCATTGAGTTTGCTGACTTGCAACTGGCCGACCGACTTGCGCCGACCTTTGCTGCGCAATGCCGCGAAACTGGCCAGGACCACCAGAATGGCGATCACCAGTGTCACGGTCTTAGCCAGAAAAACTGCGTACTCGGCAAAAAACTCCACAGGGACTCCTTTAATACGATGCGCTGCAAAAAACGCGCGCGGGATACCTCCAGCATACCCATGCGCCGCCTCGGCGGCCAGCCGTGAAACCTCTGGCAACACGCCTGTAACGGGCATTTCAAACAAGCGTATGTTTTTTCATTGACAGCTCACCTTCATCCTCATAACCTCGCCGAACCTTCAACGTACCGGGATGACGCGGACGTGGGCAGTATCTATTTGATTCGACATGGCCAGGCCTCCTTTGGTGCAGACGACTATGACGTCCTGTCGCCGACCGGTATTCGCCAGGCAGAAGTCCTCGGCCAGCACCTCGCCGAGCTGGGTATCAGCTTCGATCGCTGCCTCTCGGGCGATCTGCGCCGCCAGCAGCACACGGCCAACAGCGCACTGGAACAGATCGCTGCGGCAGGCCTGCCGGTTCCCGCGCTGGAGATCGATTGCGCTTTCAATGAGTTCGACGCCGACGCGGTGATCCGCGCGCTGCTGCCGGCCATGTTACCGGACGAACCCGAAGCGCTGCACATCCTGCGCAATGCCGCGCAAAACCGCGGCGAGTTCCAGCGAATCTTCGCCCTGATCATCGAACGCTGGCTCGCCGGCACCTATGACACACCGGGCCTGGAAAGCTGGCTGGGGTTTGTCGAACGGGTGCAAGCCGGTCTGCAGCGAATCCTCGAAAGCGCCGACAACACCCAGAAAATCGCCGTGTTCACCTCCGGCGGCACGATCACGGCCCTGCTCCATCTCATTACGCAAATGCCTGCCAGGCAGGCGTTTGAACTGAACTGGCAAATCGTCAACACCTCGCTCAACCTGCTGAAGTTTCGCGGTCGCGAGGTGGCTCTGTCTTCTTTCAACAGTCATGCGCACCTGCAACTGTTGAAGACCCCGGAACTCATCACGTTTCGCTGAGTCCGGACTATTGTGACCCTGGCTGTATTCACCCAGCTCTAATTACCCAAGAAAGGATCGAACCATGACCTCCGTAGCTGATGCCGTACAAGCAATGAAAGCCAAGTTCAACCCAGCCGCTGCTGCCGGTCTGGACCTGGTATTCGGTTTCCGCATCGACGACACCAAGAACTTCTCGCTGATCGTCAAGGACAGCACCTGCGAGCTCCAGGAAGGCGAAAACCCGGACGCCCAGGTGACTCTGGTGATGGACGGCGAAACCCTGGAAGGCATCGTCAGCGGCGAAACCGACGGCATGCAAGCCTTCATGGGCGGCAAACTGCGCGCTGAAGGCGACATGATGCTGGCCATGAAACTGTCCGAGCTGTTCCCGGCCTAAGCGCGCCGCTCCCGACCTTCGGGGGCACGCCTGGCTGCAAACGAATCCCGCCCCTCGAGGCGGGATTCGTCGTTTTTCGCCATCGGAAAACGGCTACCTGTGGATTTGCCGTCTATATTCCTTCTGGCCGCATGCGTCAGACATCGGCTGTTTGCCCTCGCTTTTTTATGAAGAGCCTTTGCGCGGAGCACTGCCCATGAGCCCACCTGACGACCACGACGGATTTAACCGCCGACGTGTACTGCAAGGCCTTTCGGCAGGCGCCGTCGGTGCCTGGATCAGCCCGCTAATCGCAGGGAGTAAAACCATGCCCGACACCCCCGCCGACCTCATCCTGTACAACGGACGCCTGCACACCGTCGACCGCAAAAAACCCCAAGCCAGCGCCGTCGCGATCAAGGACGGACGCTTCGTGGTGGTCGGCAGCGATGCCCAGGCCATGGCCCTGCAAGGCCCCGGCACACAAATTATCGACCTGCACGGTCGCACGGTGATTCCGGGCCTTAACGACTCGCACCTGCACCTGATCCGTGGTGGCCTCAACTACAACCTCGAATTGCGCTGGGAAGGCGTCCCTTCACTGGTCGACGCGCTGCGCATGCTCAAGGATCAGGCGGACCGCACGCCCACGCCGCAATGGGTGCGGGTGGTCGGTGGCTGGAACGAGTTCCAGTTCGCCGAAAAACGCCTGCCGACGCTTGATGAATTGAACAAGGCCGCGCCGGATACCCCGGTGTTCGTCCTGCACCTCTACGACCGTGCCCTGCTCAACCGCGCTGCGTTGAAGGTGGTCGGTTATACCCGCGACACGCCGAACCCACCGGGTGGCGAAATCCAGCGCGATGCCAATGGCGACCCGACGGGCATGCTGATCGCCCGTCCGAACGCGATGATTCTTTACTCCACCCTGGCCAAAGGGCCGAAACTGCCGCTGGAATACCAGGTCAACTCCACCCGCCAATTCATGCGTGAACTCAATCGCCTGGGTGTCACCAGCGCCATCGATGCTGGCGGCGGTTATCAGAATTATCCGGACGACTATCAAGTCATCCAGCAACTGGCCAAAGACCAGCAGCTCACGGTGCGCATTGCCTACAACCTGTTCACGCAAAAACCCAAGGAAGAGCTGACCGACTTCAAGAACTGGACCAGCACCTCCCACTACGGTCAGGGCGACGATTTTCTACGGCACAACGGTGCCGGGGAAATGCTGGTGTTCTCGGCGGCCGACTTCGAAGACTTCCTCGAGCCCCGCCCCGACCTGCCGCAAACCATGGAACAGGAACTGGAACCGGTGGTCCGCCATCTGGTGGAACAGCGTTGGCCGTTCCGTCTGCACGCCACGTACAACGAATCCATCAGCCGCATGCTCGACGTGTTCGAAAAGGTCAATCGCGACATTCCGTTCGACGGTTTGCCGTGGTTCTTCGACCACGCGGAAACCATCACCCCGCAGAACATCGAACGGGTAAAAGCCCTCGGCGGTGGCATCGCGATCCAGGACCGCATGGCATTCCAGGGCGAATACTTCGTCGACCGTTACGGCGCCAAGGCTGCCGAAGCCACGCCGCCCATTGCTCGTATGCTGGCCGAAGGCATTCCGGTCGGCGCCGGCACCGATGCCACGCGCGTGTCCAGCTACAACCCCTGGACTTCGCTGTACTGGCTGATCAGCGGCCGCACCGTCGGTGGTCTGGCGCTGTACCCGCAAGGTTTGAGCCGCGATACCGCGCTGGAACTCTTTACCCACGGCAGCGCCTGGTTTTCCTCCGAGCAAGGCAAAAAAGGCCAAATCAAGGTCGGGCAACTGGCCGACTTGATTGCGCTGTCGGCGGACTATTTCCACATCGAAGATGAAGCCGTCAAATGGATCGAATCGGTACTGACCATCGTTGACGGCAAGATCGTCTACGGCAGCGTCGAGTTTGAAAAACTCGGGCCGCCTCCCGTCCCGGTGGTGCCTGAATGGTCGCCAGTCGCCAAAGTACCGGGCCATTGGAAACCCCTGGCGCCGCTGACGGCGCAGGTTCATCAATGTGTCGGGGCTTGTGCGGTGCATGCCCATAGCCATGAACGGGCGCGATTGTCGTCGGCGCCGGTCAGCGACTTTCAGGGATTCTGGGGAGCGTTTGGCTGCTCGTGTTTTGCGTTTTGAACGAAGCGCTCCCAGACGGCGATAATCAAATGTGGGAGCAAGCTCGCTCCCACAGGGGTTTTGCGTCGGGTGGAAAATCAAGGTTGTAATAACAGCGCCACCAACGCGCTCCACCCGGTCTGATGACTGGCCCCCAGACCGCGCCCGGTCTCTGCGTGAAAATACTCATGAAACAACACCAGGTCGCGGCTGGCGGGGTCAGCCTGCAATTGCGGATACGCCGCCATCGACGGTCGACTGCCCTCTTCATCGCGCAAAAACAATCGGGTCAGACGCTGGCTCAGGCTATCGGCAACCTCCTCCAGCGTGGCCAGGAAACCTGACCCTGTGGGGTATTCCACCGAGAAGTTCTGATCGTAGTAACGGTGAAACTCGCGCAAGGATTCGATCAGCATGTAGTTGATCGGCATCCACACCGGCCCACGCCAGTTGGAGTTGCCGCCGTACAGCCGCGAACCCGATTCCGCCGGTTCGTAACGGGCGCAGAGCCGATCACCATTGATCTGCGCGCCAAAGGGCCGTTCAGCGAAGGCTTTGGACAGCGAACGAATGCCAAATTCAGAGAGAAATTCGCCCTCGTCGAGCATGCGTTTGAGCAAGTTCTTGGTGCGTTCGCCGCGCAACAATGCCAGCAGCATCCGGTTGCCTTCACCCGGTTCGGTCCAGCGCGAGACCAGGCTGGCCAGATCCGGTCGATGGCGCATAAAACCCAGCAGGCGCTCCCGCAACCCAGGCAAACCCTCGTGCTCGTGCTGCTCCAGCACCTGCACGGCGAACAGCGGCATCAGACCGACGATAGAGCGCAGGCGCAGCGGTTCGTTGACGCCGTCCGGGCGGTGCAGCACGTCGTAGAAAAACTGATCCTGCTCGTCCCACAGACCTTCGGCATCAGAATCGACACGATTAATGGCCCCGGCAATGTAGAGAAAATGCTCGAAGAACTTCACTGCGATGTCGACGTACACACTGTTGCGTTTGGCCAGTTCCAGGGCGATGCGCATCAGATCCAGCGCATAAGCGGCGACCCACGCCGTGCCATCGGCCTGATCGAGTTGGTAGCCGGGCGGCAACATCGCCGAACGGTCGAACAGTGCGATGTTGTCCAGCCCAAGGAAGCCACCCTGAAACAGGTTGCGCCCCTCGGCGTCCTTGCGGTTCACCCACCAGGAAAAATTCAGCAGCAGCTTATGGAAAATCCGTTCGAGGAAATCCATGTCCCCTGCCCCGGCCAGCGTTTTGTCCTGCTGATAGACCCGCCAGCAGGCCCACGCGTGGACCGGTGGGTTGGCGTCGTCGAAGCGCCATTCATAGGCCGGCAACTGACCGTTGGGGTGCATGAAGCGGTCTTTGACCAGCAACAACAACTGATGCTTGGCGAATCCCGGATCGATCAGCGCGAAGGCCACGGCCTGAAAGCCCAAGTCCCAGGAGGCGTACCACGGATATTCCCAGGTGTCCGGCATGGAGACGATGTCGAAATTCGACAGGTGCCGCCAATGGGTGTTGCGAATGTGCGAGCGCCCGGGTGGAGGTGCAGGTTGCGCCGGATCACCGTCGAGCCACTGATTGACGTCGAAGTAATACAGTTGCTTGGACCACAGCAATCCGGCCAGGGCCTGGCGTTGAACGTTGCGCGCATCCGGGTCGTTGATCCCGATTTGCAGCGCTGCGTAGAACGCGTCGGCCTCGGCGCGCCGACGGTCGAACAGCGCCTTGGCATTCACCCGAGTGGCACCCGAGGGGGCGAAGCGCAGATAAACGCTGCGACGCTGGCCACCCTCGAATGCCAATACGAAATGCGCCGCCACCCGCGTCCCCGTGTCACGGCGGATCGCGTCGTTGACGCCATCGACCAGGAAATCGTTGATCCCGTCCTTGAACGGCCCGTTCGCCGCCACACCATCGAGCTTGGGGAAGTTGCTCTGGTTTTCGCAGAACAGCCATTCGCAGTCCTCCTCACCCCAGACACTGGCCTGCCGGTCAGCCAGTTGCGGGTGCCGGGCCAGAACCTGATCGCCGTCCAGCGTCAAGCTCGGTTTCTGCCCATCGGCCACCCAGCTCCAGGTGTTACGCGCCCATAGCTGAGGCACTACGTGCAAACGCGCTGGCTGATCGGCGCGATTGTGCACCGTGACTCGCATAAAGATGTCGTTCGTCGCGTGTTTGGCGTATTCCACCGTCACGTCGAAGTATCGGTCGTCATCAAATACACCGGTATCGAGGATTTCGTACTCGGTGTCCGCCAGACCACGACGGGCGTTTTCGGCGATCAGGTCAGCGTAGGGAAATTCGGCCTGAGGGTATTTGTAGAGCATGCGCATGTAGGCATGGCTCGGCACGCCGTCGACGTAGAAATACAGTTCCTTGACGTCTTCGCCGTGATTGCCCTCGGCATTGTTCAGGCCGAAAAGACGTTCCTTGAGAATCGGATCGCGCTCGTTCCATAGCCCCAATCCCAGACACCAGTGCTGAGCCTTGTCGGAAAACCCCGCCAACCCGTCCTCGCCCCAGCGATAGGCCCGACTGCGGGCATGGTCGTGGGGAAAATAGCGCCAGGCATCGCCATCGGCGCTGTAGTCCTCGCGCACCGTGCCCCATTGGCGCTCGCTCAGATAAGGCCCCCATTCGCGCCAGGCATCGGCCTCGCTGCCGGCCAGGCGCTGGCCTTCGACAGTGCCTTGGATGTTCGCAGCGGGTTTGGCTGTCATGGTGAGTCCGTTGGGCGAGAGACGGTTGCAGTGTAGTGCGCACGCCCCGCCAGCAACGTGAAACCTGTGACACCTCGCCACAGGTGGGGAGTGCTCTTACAATGCGTCCACTCCCGACACCGGCTGCCCCATGGACATCGATCTCGCCCGCACCTTTCTGGAAATCGTCCGCCACGGCAGCCTTGCCGCAGCCGCCGAAAAACTCCACGTTACCCAGACCGCGATCACGGCGCGGGTACAGAAACTCGAAAGCCAGCTAGGAAGTACGTTGTTCGTGCGCAACCGCGCCGGTGCGCGCCTGACGCCGAATGGTGAAGCCTTCGTGGTCTACGCCAATCAACTGGTCGAAACCTGGGAAGCGGCGCGACGGGACTTGCCGTTGCCCGAGGGTTACCGCGACGTGTTGCACATCGGTGGCGAGGTCAGTCTGTGCAACCCGCTGATGCTCAGCTGGGCCGGCGCGCTGCGCGAGAAGATCCCCAGCCACGCCCTGCGCATGGAAATCCGTGACGGTGAAAACCTGCTGCGCCAACTGGAACTGGGGGTTCTGGATGCGGCGCTGGTTTACCAGCCCGAGTATTGGCCGCGCCTGCAAGTCGAACAGGTGCTGGAAGAAAAACTGGTCCTCATCCGCCTGGCCGCAAGACCCGATCCCTACGTGTACATCGACTGGGGCCCGGACTTCCGCCGCCAGCACGATGCGGCCCTGCCGGAAAAAGCCAAAGCCGCATTGAGCTTCAACCTCGGCCCACTGGGCTTGCAGTACATTCTGGAAAACGGCGGCAGCGGCTACTTCCGCACCCGGGTGGTCCAGAGTTATCTGGAAAGCGGTGTACTGGAGCAAGTGCCCAAAGCCCCGGAATTCAGCTACCCGACCTATCTGGTTTACTCCCGCGACCGCGACTCCGCGACCTTGCAACGAGCCTTCGACCTGCTGCGCGAAGTGATCAAATCCGACGATGACTGGTCGCAACGCTGGGACCCGCTGACCTGAGTCCGGTTTGCACCGAAGCATGGCGGTTGCATCCTCAAGGTTGGGCCAGCCAAAACGCCGGGATCGTCTAATCTGCTGGAGATAACAATAACTACAGGTGATTGCAGTGAGGCAGACCACCGAAGCATTCCGCGCCCGCTACCGTGCCGACATTCATCCGCTCTACAACCCATGGCTGCACGGCGCTTTTGTGCTGCTGTTCGGGGTGCTGGCCATTGGCGGATTCTGGAGCACCGTGCACCAGGTTCAGCCACTGGAATGGCTGGCGATGCCGTTGACGTTGTTGTTCTTCAACTTCGGCGTGTACATGGTCCATCGACACCTGGGGCATCATAAAAAGAGCTTCGCGCGAATGTTCTATGCACGCCATGCCGGCGACCATCACAGCTTTTTCGCCCCTGGCCACATGACCTACAACAGTGCCCGGGACTGGCGGGTGATTCTGTTTCCAGCCTGGCTGATCGTGTTGCACACGGTCGTCATCACCCTGCCCGTCTGGTGGCTGCTTGAGCAGTTCGATAACAACGTCGCCGGGTTGTTCGGTGGCTGTCTGGTCCTCGGTTACCTGACCTATGAAGTATTCCATGCCTGCGAGCACCTGCCACCGGAGAACCCCGTCACGCGGTTGCCATGGATCCGCCAGATGCGCCGTCTGCATGAACTGCATCACCGTCGTGAGCTGATGCAGGAACGCAATTTCAATATCGTTTTTCCGCTGATGGACTACCTGTTTGGCACCCTCTATTGGGAACCGGAGCCGACTGACCTGCACCCGACGAGAACGACCATGACCCGCATGCAGCATCAAATCGACATTGCTGGAGACCCGATTGACGTGCTCGCCTATGCCAGCACCGTGACCCGTTGGCCGGAGTGGCATCCCTCGTCCCTCAAGGTCGATGGCCAGAGCGGGCCGGTGCATGCAGGGGGGCGGTTTGAGGAAGACATCAAGGCGGGCGGGCGTGAAGGACACTTGCACTGGGAAGTTAACGAATACCTGCCAGGACGCCGCTGGAGTGCCTGGGCCCATGACGATCACGGGGTGTCTTTAGTGGTGACCTACGAGTGTGAGGCCCTGAGCCACGGCACACGCTTTGTCCGCACCCTGGAGTATCAGTTCAGCGGCCTGGCGATGCGCATTGCCAATCGACTGCTGCTCAAGCGGCGCATCGATCGTGAGTCGGCAGCGTCGATGCTGGCGTTGCGTGAGGTGGCGCAAAAACAGTTGGCCCCGGCAGGAGTCAGCGCGTGAGTCGAACCGTCAAGTTTCGCCATGTGTTGTTGCTGGTAATCGTCGCGATCGGCGCCTTTCTGCTGCTGATGCCGACCAAGGTTCAGCCGGTGGCCTGGACACCGCCACCGGCGCCCTCCCTCACCAGCGGCATCTACGCCGACAATCAGCGCCTCAAAGGCGTGGAGCGCGTCGGCGCCGCGGATATCGACGGGCCGGAAGCGTTGCTGCTGGAGGAAAACGTCCTCATCACGGGTCTGCATGACGGCCGATTGATCCGTACCAGCCTCGACGGCAAGGTCACCAAAGTCCTGGCCGATACGGGCGGCAGACCCTTGGGCCTGGCCCGTCATCCCAACGGTCTGCTGGTGATTGCCGACGGGGTCAAGGGCTTGCTGTCACTGGATGCCCAGGGCCGGTTGATTGCATTGACCACGGCGGCCAATGGCGTGCCCTTCGGTTTCACCGACGACGTGGCGATCGACAAACCCGGGCACTACGCCTATTTCAGTGATGCCTCCAGCCGCTTTGGCTACGGCAGTGACGGCGAAGCGATCATCGAGCACGGCGGCGATGGCCGCTTGCTGCGTTACGACTTCCAGACCGGAAAGACCGCGGTCCTGCTGGATAAGCTGGAATTCGCCAACGGCGTGACCCTGGGTCCGGACGATGCCTTTGTGTTGGTCAACGAGACGGGCGCCTATCGCATCAGTCGTTACTGGCTGAGCGGCCCCAAAGCCGGCACCCACGATCTGTTCATCGACAACTTGCCAGGGTTGCCGGACAACCTCGCGTTCAATGGTCGCGACCGCTTCTGGGTGGCGCTCTATGCACCGCGCAACGCATTGCTCGATGCCACCGCGCCGCATCCCTTCGTGCGCAAGATGATTGTGCGAGCCATGACTTTCCTGCCGAAACCGGTGGAGAAGCGCGCCTTTGCGCTGGGGCTGGATCTGGACGGTAAAGTGATCGCCAACCTGCAGGACGGTAGCCGCGACAACTACTCGCCGATCACTACCGTTCGCGAGTATGGGGATTGGTTGTATTTCGGGTCGTTGAAGGCCAAACACATGGCGCGATTGCCGTTGAGTACCGCGCTGGATTGATGGTGGTGCGTTCGGTCATGGGGCACCTCGCATGGAGCCGTAAAGTCGGACTCTGAGCATTCGAGGTGCCGGTATTTATCGCCGTTCCAATTTTTCAGTCACCGGTCGTCGGTGACCAGACAGGGCGCGTCAGGACGGCGTCTGGAGTCGATCAACGATCTTTTGCTTAACCTCCACGCGCTTCGCCTTGAGTTTCTTCAATGCGTCATCAGTGGGCGCATCCGATTTTGCGGATTCAGCCTTTACGACCTCGGCATCCGCCTGCGAATACTTGTTGATCAGTGAATCCAGTAACGGATCCTTGGTGCGTTTTTGCTGGATATCTTCCTTTGAAAGCTTGAGATCCTGATAAAGGTCGTGTGGCACCGGCATGGAACACCTCCGTTTGTTGATCGGAGGCAAACGCGATCAATTGCGTTCACCAACCATCAGAATGGCCTCGGTTAGCCGGTTCTGTCGACCGCCTATCAGACCAGCGGTGCCCGTTCGTCGCCATGCGACCTGGCCTCTCACCCCGGCATCGGCGGCGGCCAATATCGAAAGGCGCAACCCTTTGACTATGCTCAAGTGAACGGACACTTGTTGATCCTGTACAGCGAGGGCCTGTCGAGACACCCATGAGTCAGATTGAGTGTCTATCCCGCTGGCCATCGCCATGGAGCCCGTCGATGAAGCGTGACATCCGTTTGCTGATCGTCGACGACAACGTCGCCACGCGCTACGCCCTACGCCGGCGCCTGGAGCGCCACGGCTATGAAGTGCTCGAAGCCAGCACCGGCACCGAGGGCCTGGAGCTGATCGACAGCGTGACGATCGACGCGCTGATCCTCGACGTCAATCTGCCGGACATGAGCGGCTTCGACATCGTGCGCAAACTGCGCGCCGAACCCGCCACCGCCCTGCTCCCGGTGATTCACGTCTCGGCGGCCTCGATCCAGAACGGCGACATCATTACCGGCCTGGACGCGGGTGCCGATGCCTACCTGATCCACCCGGTGGATCCGGATGTACTGCTCGCGACCTTGCGCACCTTGCTGCGGGTGCGTGATACCGAAAATGCCCTGCGCGAAAGCGAGGCGCGGTTTCGGGAAATCTTTGTCAATGTGTCGGCGCCCATCGCGGTGCTGGATGCCGAGTTGAAAGTGCATGAATGCAACCATGCCTTCGCGCAGTTGATTCAGAACAACCTCAACCCGGAGACCCTGCGCGAGTGCTTTGCCGAGGACCAGGATGTCGTCATCGAGGAACTGCGCCTGCGTCTGGCCTACGGCGAGCGCTGGAAAGGCACGCTGAGCATGCGGGTCCACGGCGAGGTTCGCGAAACCGAGTGGCAGATTTCGCCGTATCGCACGCCGGAACTGAGCCTGGTGTTTGTCGAGGATGTCACTGAACACCGTCACCGCGAACGCTCGCACCTGGCCCGGCTGGACGACGCCACCACCCAATTGGCCAAAGAAGTCGCCGAGCGAGCGCGAACCGAAGCTCAACTGCTGCAAGTGCAGAAAATGGACGCACTGGGCAAGCTGACCGGGGGCATCGCCCACGACTTCAATAACTTGCTGACCGGCATCATCACCAGCCTGGAACTGATCCAGAAACGGGTTGCCGCCTCACGCACCGACAAGGTTCAGTTTTACGCCGAAGCCGCCTTGAACTCGGCCATGAGTGCCGCATCCCTGACCCATCGCCTGCTCGCCTTCGCCCGCCAACAGCCACTCGATACCCGGCCCGTGGACATCAACGAACACGTGCGTTCCCTTGAAGAATTGCTGGTGCGCACCATCGGCGAGCGCATCGCGCTGAAACTCGAATTGACCTCTAAAGCCGCCATCGCCCTGGTCGACCCCATTCAGCTCGAAAGCGCGATGCTCAACCTGGTGATCAACGCTCGCGATGCCTTGCCCCAGGGCGGCAACATTTGGGTCAGCACCTATGCGGCCTATTCCCATGGCGACCCCAATCTCGCCGATGGTGCGTATGTCGCGTTGTCTGTGCGCGATGACGGTACCGGTATCGAACACAGCGTGATCGACAAGGTGTTCGACCCGTTTTTCACCACCAAACCGCTGGGCCAGGGCACCGGGCTGGGGTTGTCGACCCTCTACGGGTTCGCCCGGCAATCGGGTGGCGATGCGCACATCCGCAGCGTCGCCCGGCGCGGCACCGAAGTCACCATCATGCTGCCGGCCAGCCCCGACCCCACGGCCGGTGAAGCCGAGTCAGCCACCGGCGATCATCAGGGTGCCGGCGAACATGTGTTGATCGTCGAGGACACGCCGTCGGTGCGCATGTTCGTGGCCGAAGTGTTGGTGGATGCCGGTTACCGTTGCACGCAGGTGGGCGACATCGAAGGTGCCCTCGAGCGCCTGCAAAACGATGAGTCCATCGACCTGCTGCTGACAGACGTCGGCCTACCGCGCATGAGCGGCCGCGAGCTGGCCGATGTGGCACGGGGCTGGCGCGAAAAACTGCCGATCCTGTTCATGACCGGTTACGCCGAAACCGCCATCAACCGTCAGGTGTTCCTCGGCGATGGCATGGAGATGCTGATCAAGCCGTTCCAGATCAACGAACTGCTGGACAAGGTGCGGCGCACGCTCGACGGCACTTAAGATCAAAAGATCGCAGCCTTCGGCAGCTCCTACAGGTGTACGCCGATCCTTTGTAGGAGCTGCCGCAGGCTGCGATCTTTTGATTTAGCCCAGAGTTCTTGCAAGGAACGGTGCCGTCCGGCTCTTTTTGCTGTTGGCCACTTTCTGCGGCGTCCCACTGACGACTATCTTCCCGCCCTGATCCCCCGCCCCCGGGCCGATGTCGATCACCCAGTCACTCTGCGCCACCACGCGCATTTCATGTTCGACGACGATCACTGTATGCCCCGCCGTCACCAGGGTATTCAACTGTTCGAGCAAGCGATCGACATCCCTTGGGTGCAAACCGGTGGTGGGCTCGTCGAGCACATACAACGTGGCCCCGCGCTGGTTACGTTGCAGTTCGGTGGCCAGTTTGATCCGCTGGGCTTCACCGCCCGACAGCTCGGTCGCCGGCTGGCCGAGGCGCAGGTAACCCAGGCCGATATCGCGCAGCACCTCCAGCGAGCGGCGAATGCCCGGTTGTTCGGCGAATACCGTGACCGCTTCGTCCACCGTCAGCTGCAACACCTGGGCGATGTTCAACCCTTGCCAGATGATTGCCAGCGTCTCGGGGTTGTAGCGCGCGCCGTGGCAGGTCGAGCACGGTGCATAGACGCTGGGCATGAACAGCAACTCGACGCTGACAAAGCCTTCACCCTCGCACGTCGAGCAACGGCCCTTGGCGACGTTGAAGGAAAACTGGCCCGCGTCGTAACCCTCGGCCTGCGCCTCGGGTGTGGCGGAGTAGAGTTTGCGCACGTTGTCGAACAGCCCGGTGTAGGTCGCCAGGTTCGAGCGCGGTGTGCGGCCGATGGGTTTCTGGTCGACTTGCACCAGGCGCTTGATCGATTCCAGCCCCGCCGTGACTTGACCGCCGCTCATTTGCGGTGCGTCGTCCTCAAGGCTCAACTCTTGCGGCTCGCTGTCACTTGCCGCACGCCCGAGATGCGCGCCCACCAGTTCCAGCAACGCCTGACTGACCAGGCTTGATTTACCGGAACCGGAGACGCCCGTCACCGCGGTAAAACAGCCCAGCGGAAACTCGACGCTGAGGTTGTTCAGATTATTGCGAGTGATGCCTTCCAGCCGTAGCCAATCTCTCGCCTTACGGCTGGCTTGAGGCTGAGTGACCTGCTCGGCGAACAGGTAAGCGCGCGTCTGCGAGTTCGTCACCTGCGCCAACCCTGGCGGCGGTCCGCTGTACAGGATTTGGCCGCCATGTTCGCCGGCCGCCGGGCCTACGTCGATCAGCCAGTCGGCGCGGCGCATGGTTTCCAGGTCATGTTCGACAACGAATAAGGTGTTGCCGGCAGCCTTCAAGCGTTGCAGGGCTTCGAACAATGCTTCGCCATCCGCCGGGTGCAATCCGGCCGAGGGTTCATCCAGCACGTAGATCACGCCGAACAACTGCGAACCCAATTGCGTCGCCAGGCGTAGACGCTGCAACTCGCCGGACGACAGCGTCGGCGTGCTGCGTTCCAGCGCCAGGTAACCGAGCCCCAGATCGGTCAACGTGCTGACCCGTTCCAGCAAGTCCTGAGCGATCCGCTGCGCGGCCAGGCGTTTCTCTACTGACAGGTTCGGTGTGTGGCGTACATCCGGCGCGTTGGCGTGACCACTGGCGCCGTGGGCCACTCGTTGCTCGCGGGCCTCGCGGGTTTGGTCGTGCGTCAATACTTCGCCCGCCGCCTCGGTCTGTTCGAGGTAGCTGTGAGCGGCCACTGGCTTCAAGACTTCGGCCACTTGCAGCAACGGCATCTGCGACAACTCGCCAATGTCGTAACCGGCAAAGGTCACCGACAACGCCTCGCGCTTGAGCCGTTTGCCGTCGCACAACGGGCACGGGCTGCCGAGCATAAATTGCGAAACGCGCTTCTTCATCAACGCGCTTTGGGAATGGCTGAAGGTGTGCAGGATATAGCGCCGGGCGCCGGTGAACGTGCCCTGGTAACTCGGTTCCATGTTGCGTTTGAGCGCGACTCTGGTTTCTTCGGGGGTGAGCCCGGCATACACCGGCACCGTGGGTGTTTCTTCGGTAAAGAGAATCCAGTCGCGCAGTTTTTTCGGCAGATCGCGCCAGGGTTTGTCGACGTCGTAACCCATCGTCACCAGGATGTCGCGCAGGTTCTGTCCCTGCCAGGCGGTGGGCCAAGAGGCGACCGCGCGCTGGCGAATGGTCAGGCTCGGGTCCGGGACCATCAATGCTTCGGTGACTTCATACACCCGCCCCAACCCATGACAGTCGGAGCACGCGCCCTGGGGCGTGTTGGGCGAAAAATCTTCGGCATAGAGCATCGGCTGTCCCGGCGGATAACTGCCGGCCCGGGAGTACAGCATGCGGATCAGGCTCGACAACGTCGTCACACTGCCCACCGAAGAGCGCGTGCTCGGCGTACCCCGTTGTTGCTGGAGCGCCACCGCCGGCGGCAAGCCTTCGATCGAGTCGACGTCCGGCACGCCGACCTGATCGATCAGACGCCGCGCATAAGGCGCCACGGATTCGAAATAGCGGCGTTGCGCTTCGGCATAGAGGGTCGAGAACGCCAGCGACGACTTCCCCGAACCGGACACGCCAGTGAACACCACCAGGGCATCCCGGGGGATGTCGACATCGACGTTTTTGAGATTGTGTTCCCGGGCGCCGCGCACCCTGACCATGCCGGAGGGAGGGTTGGAAGTGCGCTTGGACGTCATGAAGGGCCTTAAATTAGCTAGCGGAAAAACACCGACCAATGTGGGAGCGAGCCTGCTCGCGATGACGGTGGCACATACAACATTAATGTACCTGACAGACCGCCATCGCGAGCAGGCTCGCTCCCACATTGAATCTGTTCAGCCGTTGAGGACGGTGCAAACCATTTGGGTAAGCGCCTCGGGGCCATAAGGTTTGCTCAGCAAATAGGTATCCGGGCTGAGTTGGTGATTGCGCGAGATAATGTCACGGGTGTGGCCCGAGGTGAACAGCACGGCCACCGGCGGCGTCTGCACCTTGGCCCAGGCGGCCAGGTCCGAGCTTTTGATCAGGCCGGGCATGACCACGTCGGTGAAAATCAGGTCCACCACCGCGCCATCCAGCAACATCTGCATCGCGACGTCACCGTTGGCAGCCGTCAGGACTTGATAACCTTCTTCGCGCAGTAATTCCACCGCTGAGCTGCGCACCGCCTCGTTGTCTTCGACCACCAGAATGGTTTCGTGTCCGCCTCGCTGTTGCGGGTCATGACGTGTCGTTTCGTTGAGCATCGGCCGCAGGCTGCGAGGGAAATACAGCTGCACCCGAGTGCCCCGCCCGACCACACTGGAAATCTCGATATGCCCGCCACTTTGCTTGACGAAACCGAACACCATGCTCAGGCCCAGCCCCGTGCCCTGGCCATCGGCCTTGGTGGTAAAAAACGGTTCGAAAGCCTGTGCGAGTACCTGCGGCGACATGCCGATACCCTTGTCAGCCACTGCTACACAGACATAGTCGCCGGCGACGATGCCCTTGCCTGCACAAAACTTGCTATCAAGGGCAATGTTCTCGGCGCTCAGGTCAATGGTCCCCTCGCCGTTCATGGCGTCCCGGGCATTGATCGCCAGATTGAGGATGGCGTTTTCCAGTTGATTGTGGTCCACGTAGATGTGCCAAAGGGCTTCGGCCGCGGTGACATTGATCTGGATGGTTTCCCCCAGCGCCCGCTGTAACAATTCCCCGAGTCCATCGAAGACCTGGCGCAGGTCGCAGACCGCTGGCGACAAGGGCTGACGGCGGGCGAACGCGAGCAGTTGTGAAGACAGTTTGGCGCCGCGCTCGACCGCGGCAATCGAAGCACTGACCCGGCGCTGCACGTTGGCGTTGTCCGGTTCATGCCGCGCCAGCAAGTGCAGGTTGCCGGCGATCACTTGCAACAGGTTGTTGAAGTCATGGGCCACGCCGCCGGTGAGGCCGCCGATGGCTTCGAGTTTCTGTGATTGACGCAGTTGTTCTTCAGCAGCCAGCCGCGCTTCGACTTCGTCGGCAACGCGTTGCTCCAGGTTGCGGGTGAACTTGAGCAGGGATTCTTCGGCAGTCTTGCGTTCGTGGATATCGATCAACACCCCGGGAAAACGGAACGGCTCGCCCTGCTGATTGAACTCGCAGCCACCACTCGCCAGCACCCACAGATAACTGCCATCCGGGCGCAGGACCCGATACTCGGCGTTAAAGGGTTCGCCGGTTTTCACTGATTGCTTGACCTGCTCCTGCACCCAGCTGCGGTCATCGGGATGGATCCGTGCTTCGACGACGTCCATCGGCAAGTCGGCCAGGTTTTGCTCGGGCGGGTAGGAAAAAGTGCGGGCGAAACGCTCATCGCCGGAGAGCACATTGTCCTTGATGTCCCAGACGAACGAGCCGAGCAAAGCCCCGGCATTGAGTGCCAGGCGTACCCGTTCGTTGTCGGCGTGATAGGCGTCCTCGGCGGCTTGACGGCGGCGTTCGGAAATCACATGTTTGGTGGTCTCGACCACCATCGCCATGACCCCGGCCGGTTTCCCGTCATCATCCGCCACCGGGCTGTAATAGAGGTCCAGCCAGACGTCTTCGGGAACCCCGTCGCGCAGCAGCTCCAGTACTTTGTTGCGATAGGACAAGGTGCCGCCGGCCAGGCAGGTGTCGACCACATGCCGATTGAATTCGGCGACTTCCGGCCAGCCCAGCTCCACCGGGGAACCCAACAGGTAAGGATGGCGACCACCGGCAAACTTCGAATACGCGTCGTTATAGACCATGTAACCCGGTCGGCCCCACAGCATCACCATCGGCAGTGGCGAGGCGAGCATCAACTGCACCGCGCTGCACAGGCTTCTGGGCCAGGAGTCCATGTTCCCAAGCTCAGTCAGGCTCCAGTCGAACGCGCGAATGCGCCCGGCCATTTCACCGTTCCAGCCTGCACACCCATGGCTATCGTCTAGAAACTGCATCGACTGACTCTGTATCCCTGTAGATGACTGGCTTAAGGGATCGCAACGGCATGAGGACGGTGCGTGCCCGTTTGTTTCGAGCATCGCCGTCGCCAATGGTTTCATAGAGGTTAGCTGATTCTTGATCTGCAGATTTTTATGGCCATGGAGCGTGCCCTGCTACGAGGTTTCAGCGTGGCTACACCTCGATCAGGTGCTTGAGCGGGTGGTAACCGGTTTTCAGCGTGGCGGCGACGTCGAGAATGGCCTTCTCGATGCCATTCAAATGCATGCAGGTCAGTTCGATCGCGGCGCTCTGATTGCCCGCTTCGATGTACTCGATCAGCCGCAGATGTTCGTCGTCGCGGCAAGCCTCGTGACTGTCGTCATCCAGCGCAGCGGCGTACAGCGAGGCGCGGGAAATCAGCTTGCGAAACCAGTCCAGCAACACCGGATTGTTGAGGCTTTGCGCGAGCTTGATATGGAATTCGCCGAGCAAATGAATCAACCGTTCATGGTCGCCACTGCGGTGAGCTTCATCCTCAAGCAACAGGTGATCGCGCAGGTCTTGGGTCACTGCCGTATCACGACGACGACAGAGCTCAGTGACGATGCCGATCTCGATCAGGCGCCTCGTTTCAAACAGCGAGCGGATCTCCTCATCACTGGGCAACGACACCGACGCCCCTTTGTTGGGCTCGGTGGTGACCAGGCCATCGGCCTCCAACTGTTTGAGCGCGGCACGAACCGACGTCCGGCTGACATTAAAAAGTTCGGCCAATGACGCTTCGCCGAGCTTCATCCCGGGACGCAATGAACGTTTGCTGATCGCCTCGTAAACCCCTTGGTAGACGCGGTCGACCGTGGTCTCGAGTTTTTTCTCGGTCATCTGAACACTCCTTTAGCGCTAAACAACCGGCCCCAGGCGATGAGCAGCCTTTGAAAAAGGGGGTTGCACGAGCAGATTAATCCGGTTATTTCTAGATTGCATCCAGATATTGCATACAATAATTAGAGGAATGCACCAATATGGGTCATCCAACAGCGATTGAAGTGCGTAACGTCTCCAAGCGGTATTCCGACGATCCGGGGCTGGCTCCAGCCCTCGACAACGTTTCAGTCGACATTGCCGACAATGAATTCTTCACCCTGCTCGGCCCTTCCGGCTGCGGCAAAACTACCTTGCTACGCACCATCGCCGGCTTCGAACAGGTCAGCGAAGGCGAGATTCGTCTGGCGGGCGAACCGGTCAATGATTTGCCACCGTTCAAGCGCCGGGTCAACACAGTATTCCAGAGCTACGCGCTGTTTCCGCACATGAGCGTCGCGCAGAATATCGCCTTCGGCCTCGAGATGCAGGGTCTTGATCGCAAGCAAATTGCCCAGCGCGTCGATGAGATGCTCGCGCTGGTGCAAATGCAACACCTGGCCGAGCGCAAACCGGCCGAGTTGTCCGGTGGCCAGCAGCAGCGCGTGGCCCTGGCCCGGGCCCTGGCGCCGAAACCCAAAGTGCTGTTGCTCGACGAACCGCTGTCGGCACTGGACTTGAAGCTGCGCAAGGAAATGCAGGTCGAACTCAAGCGCGTACAGAAGGAAGCCGGGATCACCTTCATTTTCGTCACCCACGATCAGGAAGAAGCGCTGACCCTGTCCGACCGCATCGCCGTGATGTCCACCGGCAAGATCCTGCAAATCGGCACACCGAACGATATCTACGAACGGCCGCAGCACCGCTTCGTTGCGCAGTTTATCGGCGACATCAACTTCCTCCCCGGCCACCTCAAGCGCGGCCAGCAGAACGAAAAACTGTTCGTGCCGAGCGGCATGCCGGTGGAAATCCCTTGCCCGGCTCAAGGCTTCGACGGCGCCAGCGTGCAACTGGCGTTCCGCCCGGAACGTTCGCAATTGGTCGACCCGGCGCAACCGCATCACCTGCGCGGCGTGATTGAAGCGGTGTTGTATGTCGGCACCGCGACCCTTTACCAGTGCCGGTTGAACAACGACATCAAGGTCATGCTGCGCGAGAACAACGAAGGCCTGAACCGTGGCCGGGTGGTCGGTGATCGCGTCGCGGTCAACCTGCCGCCCCACGCCTGTCTGTTGATGGAGGCCTGAGATGAGCGTCAGCAGCACTTCTCCCGCCCTCAACCGCGCGCTGTTGCTCAGCCCGGTGGTTCTGACTTTGCTGGCGCTGATCGCCATTCCGCTCGGCATCATGGGCTACATCAGCCTGTTGCCGCGCAACGTGTATGGCGGCGTCGACTGGCAGGCCAACTGGCAATTGCAAAGCTACGTGCAGCTGTTTTTCCAGGAAGGTTTCGACGGTGAACTGGAACTGAACTGGGTCTACGCCCAGGCGCTGTTGCGCTCGGTGTTCCAGGCCGGTGGCACCACGTTGCTGTGTTTCCTGTTCGGCTTCCCGGTGGCGTTGTGGATGTCGAGCCTGACGCCGCAGCGACGCAACCTCATGGTCTTGCTGATCACCATTCCGTTCTGGACCAACCTGCTGATCCGCAACTACGCCTGGCTGATCATCCTGCGCGAGCATGGCTGGGTTGCTCAGAGCCTCAACGCGCTGTTCCCCCAGGCGGGTGGCATCACCCTGCTCTACAACGACTTCGCGGTCAGCGTCGGGCTGGTCTACAGCTTCTTGCCGTTCATGATTTTGCCGATCTACTCGACCCTGGAAAAACTCGACTGGCGTCTGGTGGAAGCGGCGTACGACCTCGGCGCCAATCGCTGGCATGCGCTGAAGCGGATCATCCTGCCGCTGTCGATGCCCGGCGTGATTGCCGGTGCACTGCTGGTGTTTGTGCCGAGCCTCGGCGCCTTCATCACCCCGGCGATTCTCGGCGGCGGCAAGACGCTGATGATCGGCAACCTGATCCAGCAACAGTTCGGCACCGCGCGCAACTGGCCGCTGGGCAGTTCGCTGTCGTTCCTGCTGCTGGGGATTCTGCTGCTTTCGCTGGTGCTTTACGCCCTTTATAGCCGCAACGCCGCCAAGACCCTGCGTCGGGGAGCCACCGCATGATCGCCCTGCACCTGAAAAAACTGCCCCTGACCCGCGAAGTCAGCCTGTTGATCCTGGCGTATCTGTACGTGCCGATCTTCGTGCTGATCGCCTACAGCTTCAACGCCAACCGTTCGGCCACAGTGTGGACCGAGTTCTCCTTTGCCTGGTACGGAAGGATTCTGGCCAACCCGTCGATCCAGACCGCCGCGCTGAACTCGATCATCGTCGCCAGCATCGCCACGGTCTGCGCCACGGCCATTGCCTTGCTCGCGGCGTTGGCGACGTACCGGCCGTTCTATGGACAGAAGATGGTCGAGGGCGGGATCAACCTGCCGCTGATCCTGCCGGAGATCGTCACCGCCGTGGCCACGCTGCTGCTGTTCATGGCGCTGGGGATCAAGCTCGGTTTGCTGACGGTGATCGTCGCGCACATCGGCTTCTGCATTCCTTTCGCGTACCTGCCGATCCGTGCGCGGCTCAATGACCTGGACAAGAGCTTGCTGGAGGCGGCGAACGATTTGTACGCCAACCCGTGGCAGGTGTTTCGCCGGGTCACCTTGCCGCTGTTGTGGCCGGCGGTGTTGTCCGGTTCGGTGCTGGCGTTCGTGGTCAGCCTCGACGATTTCATCATGACCTTCTTCGTCGCCGGACCCGGTTCGACGACGTTGCCGGTGTACATCTTCTCGGCGATCAAGTCCGGTGTCACGCCGGAGATCAACGCGATTTCGACCCTGATGCTGGTGATTTCCATCGTGCTGGTGGTGCTGGCCTTCTGGCTGGGACAGCGCGGCAAAAACCAATGAGCCTGGAGCCTGCTGTTATGAATAAAAAGCCAATGAAAACAAAAAGCATGCGTTTCGCTATCGCCGGTCTGGCCCTGAGTTGCTTCACGGCGTTCACCGCCCAGGCCGCCGAACCCAAGGAATTGTTCTTCTACAACTGGACCGACTACTACCCGGTTGATCTGCTGGCCAAGTTCGAAAAGGAGACCGGGATCAAGGTCACCATGGACGGCTACGACAGCAACGAAACCCTGCTGGCCAAGTTGCAGGCCGGTGGCGCGGCGTATGACGTGATCGTGCCGTCGCAGTCGATCATGCGCACGTTGATCAAACAGGACCTGTTGCTGGAAATCGACGCGTCGACCCTGCCCAACTTCCAGTACGTCAAACCGGCCTTCCGCGACCCGAGTTTCGACCCGGGCCGCAAGTTCTCCGCCCCGTACCTGTGGGGCACCACCGGATTTTCCTATGACAGCGCGCGGGTGCCCGGCGGCAAACTGGACGATTCATGGAAAGAGTTCTTCGAACCGCGCAAGGAACTCGAAGGCCAACTCGCCGCCCTCGACACCTCCAGCAGTGTGATCAACGCCGCCAGCCATTACCTGAACGTCGACGAATGCAGCGAAAACCCGCAGGACGCCAAGCGCATTCTGGAGCTGCTGCAAAAACAGAAACCGCACTTGAAGATGTACAGCTCGGACAACACCGTCGACCGCATGGCCTCCGGTGAAGTGATCATGATGCAGAACTGGAACGGCTCCACCGCCCGGGCCACGTTGCAAAAAAGCACCATCAAGTACGTGTACCCGCGCGAAGGCCTGGCGATGTTCCAGGACAACTTCGCCGTACCGAAAAGCGCCCCGCACCCTGGCAACGCGAAGATCTTCATCGACTGGATGATGAAACCGGAAAACGCCGCCGCCGTGTCCAACGCCATCGCCTACGCCAACGGCATCCAGAGCGACAAGCTGATCGACGCCAAATGGCGGGTGATGGACGCGATCAACATGCCCGACGAGTTCGCCTCGCGCTTGCGCCCGGAGAAAGAGTGCAGCAACAAGGCGCGCGAGCTGCAGGACCGGATCTGGTCGAAGCTCAAAGGCTGATCCTAGACCGCGTCGCGGCCATCGCGAGCAGGCTCACTCCCACAGGGGGAATGCATTTCAAATGTGGGAGCGAGCCTGCTCGCGATGAGGCCCGCCTGAACACTACAAAATTCGAGGTATGCAATGAATCAACCCCGCTGGCTGCGCAACGTGCGGCCCTACGGTTCAACCGCCGAAGACCTGCTGATCGAAAACGGCCTGTTCAAGCAACGCCGCCCTGCATCAAGCGCCGCCCTGACCACCACCGACATCGACGGCCAAAACCAGCTCCTCACCCCCGCCCTGGTTGAAAGCCACGTCCACCTCGACAAAACCCTCTGGGGTCAAGCCTGGCGCCCGAACAGCGCCGGCCCGACGCTCAAGGACTACATCGCCAACGAGCGCCGCGTGCTGCGTGAAGTCCAGGCGCCGATTGCCCAGCGTGCGGGCGCCTTGCTGGAAAACTGCATCGCCCGAGGCTCGCTGACGATGCGTTGTCACGTCGACATCGACCCGGAATTCGGCCTGCGCCATGTCGAGGCCATGCAACAGCTGCGCGAAGGCTACCGCGACCTGATCGACCTGCAACTGGTGGTGTTCCCGCAAACCGGCCTGATCAGCCGCCCCGGCACCGCCGAACTGATGCGCGAAGCGATGGCCCTGGGCGTGGAAAACGTCGGCGGCCTCGACCCGTGTGGCATCGACAACGACCCGATCGCGCAGCTCGACTTTGTGTTTAAGCTGGCCAGCGAATTCGAGCGTGGCGTCGACATTCACCTGCACGACAAGGGCGAGCTGGGCCTGTGGCAGATCGCACTGATCGCCGACTACACCGAACGTTTCGGGCGTCAGGGTCGGGTGATGATCAGCCACGCTTACTGCCTTGGGATGTTGCCGTGGAGCCAGGTCAAACCGGTGGCCGAACGCCTCGCGGCGCTGGGCATTTCGCTGATGAGTTCGGCACCGGCCGATTGCGCGGTGCCGCCGTTCCTCGCCTTGCGTGAGGCCGGGGTGAATGTCTGCCTGGGTTCGGACGGCATTCGTGATGCCTGGTCGCCCATGGGCAATGGCGACATGCTGGAACGGGCGATGCTGCTGGCCTTTCGTTTCGACTTGAACAAGGACGATGAACTGACGGCGGCGTTCGAAGCCGCGACGGTGAATGGCGCTCGGGCGTTGGGCTGTGAAGGTTATGGGCTGGAGATCGGCCAACCGGCGGACTTTTTGCTGATGCCAGTGCAGACGCTGGGTGAGGCGGTGGTGTCGCGGCCGGTGCGGCAGGTTTATCGCGGCGGTGAGTTGATCGCCTCCGGTGGCCAACTGCTGGAAAGCCGTTTGTGAAAAGGATTGGATTGAAAGCCAGTTGCGTGGTCGGGTTCGACGGCACACAGCATGTGCTGTGGCGCGACGGCGAAGTGGTGTTCGAAGGTTCGCGCATTGTGTTTGTCGGGCGTGACTATCCGGGGCCGGTGGATCAGTGGATTGATTATGGCAACGCGTTGATCGGTCCGGGCTTCATCGATCTGGATGCACTCGGGGATCTTGATTCGACGGTGCTGACGCTGGACAACGGCGACGAACGCGACATGGGCCGGATGTGGTCCGAGGACTATCTGGCGAGCGGTCCGCGGGAGAGTTACAGCCCGGATGAAGAAGTCTTCAAATATCGCTACGCCTTCACTCAGCTGATCCGCAACGGCATCACCACCGCCATGCCGATCACCTCGATGTATTACCGCGAGTGGGCCGAAACCTACGACGAGTTTTCTGCGGTGGCCGGTGTGGCTGCCGAGTTGGGGCTGCGGACTTACCTCGGCCCCTGCTACATGAGCGGCATGAGTTACTGGCGCGCCGATGGAAGCCTCGGGCATCACTGGGATGAAGCGCGAGGTATGGCCGGGCTCGACGCAGCTGCTCGGTTTTTCCATGATTTCGACGGCGCGCACGAGGGTTTGATTCGCGGCGCGTTGCTGCCGGACCGTATCCAGACCTGCACCCCGGCTCTGCTACAACGCACTGCTGCGATCAGCCGGGAACTGAACGCGCCGATGCGTTTGCATTGCTGCCAAGGGCTCGGGGAGGTGGCGATGGTCGAGCAACTGCGCGGTACTTCGCCGCTGGGCTGGTTGCAGCAATTGGACCTGCTGACCCCGCGCACACTGCTGCCCCACGGCATCTACATCTCAGGCGATGACGATCTGCAACGCGTGGTGGATGGCGACGCGAGTCTGGTGCATTGCCCGGTGGTGTTTGCCCGTGACGGCGAGGCGCTGAACTCCTTCGGTCGCTATCGGGCCAAGGGCATCAACTTCGCTTTGGGCACCGACACCTGGCCAGCGGATTTGCTGGAAAACATGCGCCAGGGTCTGAACATCGCGCGATTGATGGAGGGCGGGAACTTGCTCACCAGCACCCTGGATTTGTACAACGCCGCCACTCTCGGCGGCGCCAAAGCCTTGGGCCGCGATGATCTGGGCCGCTTGGCACCGGGCGCCAAAGCCGACATCACGGTGTTCAGCCTTCGCGGCCTGCATTTGGGGCCGCTGTTCGACCCACTGAAAAACCTGGTATTGGCCGGACGCGGTGACGACTGCATCGCCAGCTACATCAACGGCCGCTGCGTGATGCAGGACGGTCAGGTTCAAGGCGTCGACTACCCCGCCCTGCAACGCCAGGCCCAACAACAATTCGAAAAACTGATGCGCAGCCACAGCGACCGGGCCTTCGGCCAACCGAACTGGAAAGGCCTGTTCAAACCGGCCATCCCGTTCGCGGATGACTACAGCGCACACGCGCCGCTGAGCGCGATTGATCCCCTTCTTTAGAGAATTCTGCCCATGCAAAGCTTCGACTTCAGCCAATTGAGCCCACGAGACAAATACAAGATTCTGATCGGCAGCGTGGTGCCACGGCCGATTGCCCTGGTCACCACCATCGACGGCGAAGGCCGGATCAACGCCGCACCCTTCAGCTTCTTCAACGCCCTCTCGGCCGACCCGCCGATCCTCGCGTTGGGCGTGGAAAACTACGGCGACCAAAGCCCCAAGGACACCACGCGCAATATCCAGCTCAACCAGGAATTCACCGTAAACATTGTCAGCGATGCCCTGGTGGAAGCCATGAACGTCTGCGCCGTGCCGTTCGCCCCCGGTTTCGACGAACTGACGGCCGCCGGCCTTACTGCCATCCCCGGGACCACGGTCAAATGCCCACGGATTGGGGAAGCACCGGTGGCGTTGGAATGTCGGCGGATGATGGCGCTGTCCATCGGACAGTCCCGGGAGATTATCTTTGGCGAAGTGCTGATGGCCCATGTGCGGGATGAATTGATCGACCCGAAAACCTTGTATATCGATCAGCTCGGGCTCGATGCGATTGGCCGGATGGGTGGGCATGGGTATGCGCGCACGCGGGATTATTTCGATCTACCGACGCGCTCGTTGCAGGCGTGGACGGAGACGCCGGGGGGTGGCGAAAGGTTTTGGCCTTTGGGTAAATGAGGGCGTGGGTGTGTCAGGTAGATCCCCCCTCACCCTAACCCTCTCCCGGAGGGAGAGGGTTAGGGTGAGGTGTTTTTTTGATTTACATCGACCTGCAATATCGAGTCGAGCTCGGGATCTGAAACAACACAAATCTGCTCCCTTTCCCCCTCTCCCCTGTGGGGAGAGGGCTGGGGTGAGGGGTGGCTTTAATGTTCAGCGGAAATCCCGGCTGCGCACACTGATGCCGTCGAGCAATGGGCTCAAATCGCTCAACCGTCCGGCAATCAAATGCCGCACCTCGCCTTCCTTTTCCCAACGCCCGTCGACCTTGAGCAATTGCGAGCCGACCAACACCTGGCGCTGCCGATCGGCCAGGTCGCGCCAGACGATGACGTTGACATTGCCGAACTCATCTTCAAGGGTGACAAAGGTCACACCACTGGCGGTGCCCGGGCGTTGTCGACCGGTCACCAGCCCGGCGACGCTGACCGGTCGTCCATGCTCGACCTCCAGCAGTTCCTTCGAACTGCGGCAGCGCCGGGCTTTCAATTCACCCCGCAACAACGCCAGCGGATGCGGACCGAGCGTGGTGCCGACACTGTTGTAATCGGCTAGCAGGTCCTCGCCGACGGTGGGTTTGGGCAACGACACCGCGCCCTCCTCCTGACTCGGCAGACCGGCAAACAAGCCGAGCTGTTTCTGCACACCCGCCACTTCCCAGCGCGCCCGATGACGGTCACCGGCCAGGCCACGCAGCGCACCGGCATCGGCCAGTTGTTCCTGGACGCGGGCATCGAGTCGCGCCCGTTCGCCGAGGTCGGCAATGTCGATAAACGCCCCCTTCGACCTCGCCGTTTCGATGCGCCGGGCATCGTCCTCGCGAAAGCCCTTGATCATCCGCAACCCCATGCGAATCGCCGGCTGGGCTCCGGTGATCGGTTCGAGGCTGCAATCCCAGTCACTGGCGCGCACGTCCACCGGGCGAATCTGCAAATGATGCCGGCGCGCGTCCTGCAGAATCTGGTCCGGGCTATAGAAACCCATGGGCCAGCTGTTGATCAGCGCACAGGCGAAGGCCGCCGGCTCGTGGCATTTCAACCAGCAACTGGCGTAGGTCAGCAAGGCGAAACTGGCGGCGTGGGACTCGGGAAAACCGTAGCTGCCGAAGCCTTTGATCTGCTCGAAGATCTGCGCGGCAAACTCGGCCGTGTAGCCGTTTTTCTTCATCCCGGCGGCCAGGCGATCCTTGTGCGGCTCCAGCCCGCCGTGGCGTTTCCAGGCGGCCATGGAGCGGCGCAACTGATCGGCCTCGCCGGGGCTGTAGTCGGCGGCGACAATCGCAATTTGCATCACTTGTTCCTGGAACAGCGGCACGCCCAGTGTGCGCTTGAGCACGGTTTCCAGTGCCGGGGACGGATAGATCTCGGGTTCTTCCTTGTTTCGGCGTCGCAGGTACGGATGCACCATCCCGCCCTGAATCGGCCCCGGACGGACGATGGCCACCTCGATCACCAGATCGTAGAAGGTCCGGGGTTTGAGCCTCGGCAGCATCGACATCTGCGCCCGGGACTCGATCTGGAACACGCCGATGGTGTCGGCACGACCGATCATGTCGTAGGTTTGCGAGTCTTCGGACGGGATCGTCGCCAGGCTCAGGTCCCGATGGCGATGACGGCGCAACAGATCGAAACAGCGGCGGATTGCACTGAGCATGCCCAACGCCAGGATATCCACCTTGAGCAACCCGACGGCATCGAGGTCGTCCTTGTCCCACTGGATGATGGTGCGCTCGGCCATGGCGGCGTTTTCCACCGGGACCAGGCTGTCCAGAGGCTGCTCGGAAATCACGAAACCACCGGGGTGCTGGGACAGGTGTCGGGGGAAACCGATCAGTTGCCCCGTCAGGCTCAGCACCCGGCGCAGCACCGGGCTCTCGGGATCGAACCCGCCTTCAAGCAGGCGCTCCACGGGCGGTGTTTCATCACTCCAGTGGCCACAGCAATCGGCCAGGGCGTTGATCTGATCCGGCGGCAAACCCAGGGCCTTGGCCACATCACGCACCGCGCCGGCCGCGTGATACGTGCTGACCACCGCCGTCAACGCCGCGCGGGTCCGGCCATAACGCTGGAACACGTACTGCAGGACTTCTTCGCGACGTTCGTGTTCGAAATCGACGTCGATGTCCGGCGGTTCGTTGCGCTCTTTGGAGAGAAAGCGCTCGAACAACAGGGTGGTGCGATCCGGGTCGATTTCCGTGATGCCCAAGGCAAAGCACACCGCCGAGTTGGCCGCCGAACCACGGCCCTGACACAGGATTTTTTGCTCACGGGCGAATCGCACAATGTCGTGAACCGTCAGGAAATAGCTTTCGTAGCCCAGCTCGGCAATCAGCTCCAGTTCCTTGTCGATCTGCGTCAGCACCTGGGCCTGCGGGCCTTTTGGCCAGCGCCACGCGATGCCCTTCTCGGTCAAATGACGCAGCCAGGACGTGGCTGTCTGGCCTTCAGGGACCAACTCCCTAGGATATTGATAACGCAACTGACCGAGGTCGAAGGTGCAGCGCCGGGCGATGGTCAGCGTTTCGTCGAGCAGTGTTTGCGGGTAGATCGATTGCAGCGCCTCGAGACTGCGCACATGCCGCTCGCCATTGGGATGAAGACGCAGCCCGGCCTCGGCCACCGGCAGGTGATGACGGATCGCGGTCATGGTGTCCTGCAAGGCGCGCCGGCCACGGGCGTGCATGTGCACATCGCCGCTGGCCACCGCCGGGATTCGCAGTTCGCCCGCCAGGGTCAGCAGCGCAGCCAGTCGCCGGGTATCGTCCTGGCCGCGATGCAGCTGGACGGCCAGCCACAGGCGTTCGGCGAAGGCCTGTTTCAGCCAGTGGCCCAGTTCGACGTCATCGACCGCGTCCGGCACCCACAACGCCAACAGCCCCGGCAAGGGTTCACTGAAGTCTTCCCGCAGCACTTGATACTGGCCTTTCTGCGTGCGGCGTCGGGCTCGGGTAATCAGTCGGCACAGGGTCTGGTAACCCTCGAGGTTTTCCACCAGCAACACCAGTTTCGGACCGTTTTCGATGCGCACTTCGCTGCCGATAATCAGCGGCAGCTCCACGGATTTTGCCGCTTGCCAGGCGCGGACGATACCGGCCAGGGTGCATTCATCGGTGATCGCCAAGGCCTGATAGCCCTGCTTTTTCGCCCGCTGAAAGAGTTCGAGGGCACTGGAAGCACCGCGCTGAAAACTGAAGTTAGACAGGCAGTGCAGCTCGGCATAGTCGACGCTCATGCGAACCAGCCCTGCAGCCACAACGGGCCGTCCTCACCGACCGCACGATAGGCCCAGCCCTGCTGGCCGGAACGGGTTTCGATCAGGAAGTAATCGCGGCGCACATCGGCGCCGTCCCACCAACCGGACTCGATGCGTTCCGGCCCCATCAGGATGCGCGTCGAACCTTCGTGCACCGCCAACGGTTCAGTCAGCAGCCAGCCCGGACGTTGCACCGCAGGCAGCCCTGCACAGCGCTGACTGTCGACACTGGCCTGCCACGCGCATTCCGGCCGGTGATCGGCCTGGAACCGCAAACCCTGCACCGCGTCATCCCCCAACCGCGCGCGCAAGCGTTCGCGCAGTTGCTCCCACGGCAAGGACTGCTGCGGGCGGTCGTCGAACAGTTCCTGGCGCTGGGGAACGAAGGCCGGCAAGTCTTCGGCGCGCAAGCGAAAACCGCGCACCGGGGCCTCGACCTGGACGTGCTCCAACCGGCCCCGGGCCAGTTCAAAGAGCATCGCCGGATCACGTTCGGCGCTGAGCAGGCCGACCTTGATGACGGTGTCCGGCAACCCGGCGTGTTCCAGGTGCAGGTCGAAACGCTGCACGCCGCTGTCCCGACCGCAAAGAAACGCCGACAGGTCACCGGTCAGCCGGCGTAACGGAAACAGCAGCGCCTGATGGGACTGCACGTCGAAGTTGAGCTCGATGCGCACATCGAAGCGGTCCGGCGGCAAGTAGAACGCCAGCGCCAGCCGCCGTAACCCGAGCAAGGCGTCCAGATGCTTGAGCACCTGGGCCTCGAAACGCCGGGCCAGGCTATGGCGAGGCAACGCCTGAACCTGACTCAAGGTGCGCAACCCCATGCGCGACAACGCGGTGGCAACGCTGGTTTCCAGCCCGACCCGGTCGATGGGCAACTGCCCAAGATGATGCTGCAAGACTTGATCGTCGGGCACCACCAGACCGTCATAAGCGTTGGCCAGCACCCGTGCGGCCACCGGGTTGGGCGCGGCAACAATCCGATGGCGAAACCCCAACTCGCCGAGCTCGGCCCGCAACCGCGCCTCGAATTGCGGCCAGGCGCCGAACAACCCCAGGCTGGATTCGATTTCAAACACCAGCGCACGCGGGTAATGCACGCTGACTTGTGAACTGAATCGATAAGCCCAGGCGGCCAGAAACTGCTGCCAGTGCTCGATCTCGGCAGCGTCGTATTCAGCCGTGACAAACCCTTTGCTCAAGGCCTGGGCGGCGGTCATCGACTGGCCCGGACGCAAGCCCAGCGCCCGCGCCGAAGCGTTGACCGCTTGCAACACCCGACGCTGGGCCGGGCCGGTCAGCAGCGCCAGCGGCTCATCGGGATCGGCGCGCTGACGCAGTACCGCGTCCAGCGCCAATTGCGGGAAAAGAATACAGACCCAGCGCATGGCAACCTCAATGTCCCACAGGGAAGGCAATCGGCGCCGAACGCGCCAACCCGCCCCGGCACTTGAGCACGCGCAATTGCGCAGGCCTGGCATCGATGGCGATGCGCAACGCTGCTGGCGAAGGGTTGATCGCCTCATTGATCGAGCGGTAGGCAAACGCCAGGGTCGAGCCGGTTTCCGCCGCCACCTGCAAGCGTCGCAACGCCCGGTCATCGGCCTTGTGCGGCCAGCACAGCACTGCGCCGCAACTGCCCGAACGCAGGCATTGTTCCGCAGCCCACAAGGCATCGCGTTCGCTGGCCTGGATGATCGACAACTGACGCAGATCGACCCCGGCGTTCTGCCACGCCTGGGGATACGGCACGTAAGGCGGCGCCACCAGCACGATGCGCTCGCCCGCGGCGGACAACCGCGCCAGCGCCGGCCACACCAGTTGCAGCTCACCGACGCCCTGCCCGGCCAAAAGGATTTCGGTCAGCGCCGCTTCCGGCCACCCACCCGTAGGCAACGCCGCATCCAGCGCGGCATGCCCGGTGGGTTGCGGGCTGACGGCCGGTGGCGCAAGCCGGCCCTTCCAGACCTGGCCGCCATTGAACAGCGTATCCAGCGCAACGACGGCGCCCATCACCCTTGCCTCACCAGACCGCAGAACACCCCTTCGATGGCCAGGTCCTGATTGGCTTCGACGATGATCGGCTTATAGGCCGGATTGCGTGGCAGCAATCTGACAACCTCACCGACCCGTTCGAAACGTTTGATGGTGACTTCCCCGTCGAGTCGCGCGACGACGATCTGGCCGTTGAACGCCTCGGGATTACGGTGCACGCCCACCAGATCGCCGTCGAGAATGCCGTCCTCGATCATCGAGTCGCCCTGGACCCGCAGCATGTAATCCGGTACCCGCGAGAAGATCGACGGATCGAGCAGCAAGCGGTTGTGAACCTCGGCATCGGCACCGATCGGCGCACCCGCCGCCACCCGGCCGAGTACCGGAATGTCCAGCAACTCGGGCCGCGCCGGCTGCCCGAGCAAACGAATGCCCCGGGCCTGATGCGCATTGACCTCGATGAAACCGGCCTCGGTCAGCGCCAGCACATGCTTGCGCGCCACGCTGCGGGAGGCGAAACCGAACGCCTCGCTGATTTCAGCGAGGCTCGGGGACTGGCCATGCTCGGCGATTCGATCGCGGATAAAGGTCAGGATGGCGGTACGGCGGGGAGTTAAAGTCGTCATGGAGTACATTTGTACTCTTTTGGCTTTTTTCTGGCAAGGACCGCCAGTCACCTCAATCCCCAGACTTTGTGGTTTCCACTTGTGGGAGCGAGCCTGCTCGCGAATACGGTGTGTCAGTCGACATCTGTGCTGAATGTCAGTCCGCATTCGCGAGCAGGCTCGCTCCCACAGGGATTTCAGGTGGTTTCTGGGGTGAGTTGTGCCAGGTAGGGCCAGGGGTAGATGCCGCGTTCGTGGCCGTCGCTGAAGATCAGTTGCAGGCCGTAGCCCTGGGAATTGAGTTCGACCACACGGATGCGCTCATCGACTTTCACCCTCAACCCCTGCAACCGAAACGCCCGGCATTGCGAGCACGGGCATTGGCGGCGCAATTCAGCGTGATCCAGCAACTGTTCGCGACCATCCGGCCAGTTCAACCGCAGCTGCTGTTTACCTTGGGAATTGCCAATCGCCACCGGGTTCATTGCAGCTGACTCAAGGCGATGCGCACGGCTTTGCGCACTTCCGGGTCGCCGTCGTCTTGCGCGGCTTGCAAGGGTGCGATGGCGCCCCGCTCGTTCAGTTCTCCAAGGGCCAGGGCGGCTTCCTTGCGCAAGTTGCTGATGCGGTGGCCGAGGGTTTCGATCAGCGCTTCAAGGGCCGGGACGTAACGCAACCGGCCGAGGCTACGAGTGGCGCGCAGGCGGACTTGCCAGTAATCGTCACTCAAGGCTTCGACCAAGGCCGGGCCGGCGTCGACGTGACCGACCTTGCCCAGCGTGGTGGCGGCTTCTTCGCGCACTTGCCAGGCCTCGTCCTGCAAGGCGTGGCGCAGCGCCGGCAGCACGTGGGCGTCGGACGCCAGGCCCAGGGCACCGGTGGCGGCGCGGCGGACTTCGGTGTCCGGGTCGTCACTGGCCAATCGAGCAAGCGCCGGCAAGGCATCGAGTTGCTTGAGCCAGCCGAGTACACCAACGGCTTCGCGGCGAACGCTGGCGTCTTCATCGCTCAATGCCTCTAAGGCGGCAGCGGCGGCATCGGGAAAGCGCAACTCACGCAAGGCTCTGAAAGCGGCGATGCGCACACTGATATCGGCATGCCCGGTCCACGGCAGAATCACCTTGCCCGCCGCCTCGGTCTTGAGCAGGCTAAGGCTTTGCGCGGCGGCGGCTTGCACGGCTTGGGAAGGATCGGTCAGCGCCTGGCACAGCGCTTCCACCACCGGCTCGTCCTCCCAGGCTTCGAGCAAGCGTGCGGCTTCGGCGCGGACTTCTTCGGTCGGGTCTTGCGCCAGGCGATTGACCAGCCACAGCAAACCGTCCGGTTCTTCAAGGTCGGCCAGTTCGATCAGGGCAATTCTGCGCACGCCGGGATCTTCATCCGTCAGGCGCGGTTGCAGGGCGAGAATGTCGTCGTTATCGGTTACATCGAATAGAGAGGTCATAGGGCAAATCGCGGCAGTTTGTTTTCAAGGGGAAGTCCGAGAGGGTTCAGGCGCGGTAACTGCCGACCGTCTTCGTGACGCAGCAACTCGAGGCAATGACGCTTCAAGCGGGAGAACTCGTGGCTGGTGACCAGTTCGGTGGTGCGTGGCCGTGGGAAATCGAGGCGCAGGTCTTCAATGATCCGGCCCGGGCGCGAACTCATGACCAGCAGCCGATCGGCGAGGAACAGCGCTTCATCGATGTCATGGGTGACGAACACCACGGTGGTGCGAATTCGCGTCCAGATGTCCAGCAGCAGCTCCTGCATGTTCAACCGGGTCAGCGCATCGAGGGCGCCGAAGGGTTCGTCCATCAACAACAGGCGCGGGCGGTTGATCAGCACCCGGGCGATTTCTACCCGTTGCTGCATGCCACCGGAGAGTTGATCAGGCCAGCGCTCGGCAAACCCTTCGAGGCCCACCAGGGCAAGGATTTCGTCGGCGGCTTTGTGGCGTTCTGTTTTGCCGATGCCACGCATTTTCAGGCCGAAAGCCACGTTGTCGCGCACGGTGCGCCAAGGGAACAGCGTGTGGTGCTGGAACACCATGCCGCGTTGCGGGGACGGGCCCGAGACTGGCGCACCGTCGACTTTCAGGGTGCCGGTTCGCGGTTGCAGGTGGCCGGCCAGCGCGCCGAGCAAAGTCGATTTGCCGCAACCGGACGGCCCGAGAATGCACACGAATTGCCCCGGTTCGATCTGGCAATCCAGACCTTGCACGGCTTCGAAGGCTTGCTTGTCTTCGCCGAGGACGATGGACAATTGTCGGATGTCGATCCGCCCTTCAGGGGTTTGCATCACGCTCATCAGGCTTTTCCTCGTGGTCGGTGCCAAGGCGTGAGCAGCCCGCCCAGACGTTTGATCAGCAGGCTGCTGCCCATCCCCAGTACGCCGATCAGCAACATGCCAACCACGATGTCGGCGTAGTTCTGGATGGTGTAGGACTCCCAGGTGTAATAGCCGATGCCGTATTGGCCGGAGATCATTTCGGCGGTCACCAGGCAGAACCATGAGGTGCCCATACCGATAGCGAGGCCGGTGATGATGCTCGGCGCAGCGCCTGGCAGGATCACCTCCAGCAGAATCGCCCGGCGCCCTGCCCCGAGGCTTTTCGCCGAGGCAATCAGCCGTGGGTCGACGCCTTCGACGCCATGCACGGTGTTGAGCAGGATCGGGAACAGCGCGCCGGTGAAGGTGATGAAGACCATCGACAGCTCTGACGAGGGGAACATCAGGATCGCCAGTGGAATCCAGGCGACGGCGGGGATCGGGCGCAGGACTTCCAGCGGTGGTAGCAACAGGTCTTCAGCCCATTTCGAGCGACCGATGGCCAGGCCCAACGCGATGCCGATGATCAGCGCCGCGAGGTAACCGGCGAAGACCCGGCTGATGCTGCTGCCGAGGTGTTGCGCGAGCTTGCCGGAGTCGCCGAGGCCGAGGGCGGCTTCGATGACCGCCAGTGGCGTCGGGACGTTGGCGAAGGTGACCAGGCCGAGGTTCCAGTGGTGGCTGGCGGCGAGTTGCCAGAATAGGAGGCAGAGCAGCAGTGACGCGGCTCGGGGGATCCAGCGTAAATAGGATCTGTACACAATACTTCCTCTCAACCGAGATCACTGTGGGAGCGGGCTTGCTCGCGAATGCGATTTTTCATTCAACATTGATGTCGACTGATCCACCGCATTCGCGAGCAAGCCCGCTCCCACATTTGATCGAGTCGTTCTGGGGATCAGCGGGTGGCGACGGCCTGGGTGGTGGCATCGGTGAAGTCGAAGACTTTTCCGCCTTGGGCCGCAGCAAATTGCTGGGCCTGGCCTTTGAGCAGAAACGCGCTCAGGCGCCCTTTCGCATCACTGGCAAACCACGCCTGATCCGCCAGCAACTTGATCCCGCTGTCACTCGCCTGGGCATACACCGCGCGGATGTTTTTGCCTTCCTGCTTCAGGCTGGCCAACGCGGTGAACGCCGACTCTGCCGAGGCGTACTGCCGAACCTTCGGCTCACCCCGCACCCAGATCTCCGCCACATGGCTGAAATCGGTAATCGCTTTGCCGCTCGACGCATCCACCGCCTTGAGCGGCGCCTGCCCGTAGTTGGCCAGTTGCGCGGTGTAATCCAGCTTCGAGGCCTTGAACGCAGCGCGGATGTATTGGTCGTCGATGAAGGTATTCAGATCGAGACCGCGATCAGCCTTCTTCAACAGCTTGAGGGTATCGATGGCAGTCCCGACGGCCTGACGATATTCCGGCTTCCAGCTCAGGTCGCGGGTTTGCACGCCCAGCGGACCGTGGAACAGGTAATTGACCTCCGCATCGACGCCAGTGACCTTGGCGATCAACTCGCTGTATTTCTCCGGTTCAGCCGCCAGCAACTGGTTGGCTTCGATGCTCGCCCGCAGGTAAGCCACAACGATTTCCGGGTACTTCTTCGCGTAGGCCTGGTCCACCAGCGCACCATGGAAGGTCGGGGCATTGGCTTGGGCGCCGTCATAGATCTTGCGAGCGAAACCACGGCTGGGGAACAGTTCGGCGAACGGCACGAAGTCAGCGTGGGCATCGATCTTCCCGGCCTGCAGGGCCGAGCCTGCAACTTCCGGCGGCTGGGCGATGATGTTCACGTCTTTCAGTGGGTCCCAGCCTTGGGCCGCGACCGCCCGCAGCAACATGCCGTGCGCCGTCGAGGCGAACGGCACGGAAATGGTCTTGCCCTTGAGTTCGGCCAGCGACTGCACACTCGAGGCGCTCGGCACCACGATGCCGTTGCCACTGCCCTTGATGCTGCCCGAGAGCACGCTGATGAACAGGCTGTGCTTGCCCGCGGTTTCGAACGCCACACCATTGAACGAACCGGGGAAGTCGGCCATGGCGCCGAAGTCGAGTTTGCCGGCGACCATCTCATTGGTCAGGGGCGCGCCGCTGGTGAAGTTCTTCCACTCGACATCGTACTTTGCGTCTTTGTAGGGGCCGTCGTGGGGCAGGTATTTGTCCAGCAGGCCCAACTCGCGAATCAACAGGCCGCCGGCGGCGCAGTTGATCGTGGTGTCCTGGGTGCCGATGGCAATGCGGATGGTTTCGGCTTGAGCAGACAAGGTGAATGAGGCCAGTACCAGACCGGCTAATGCTGCACGCAATAACATAGATGTATCCCCTCGAATCATTTTTAGGATGTTCGTCTCCGCCACGATCAGGGCGTGGTGGGAAACGAGGGGTGTTTTGAATCAGGCGTCCGGTGGTTGCCGGATGGCTTTGTGGTTGTTTGGGCTGGCCTCTTCGCGAGCAAGCCCGCTCCCACATTGGAACTGGGTTTCAGCGCAACAGGTAGGGGATTTCGACTTTCACCGCCCCGGTCGGGCAGTCCTTTTCACACGGCATGCAGTACCAGCATTCGTCGAACGCCATGTAGGCCTTTTGCGTGGCCGGGTTGATCGCCAACAGGTCCATCGGGCACACATCGACGCACACGGTGCAGCCTTTGTGGGCAATGCAAAGGTCCTCATCGACCGTGACGGGCGCGTTGGAGCGGAAGAAGATTTCCTGGGGTTGATAGGCCATTTCGCGGTCTCTCTTTTTTGTGATGCTCAGGCTGCAAAGGCACCGACCCGCAGCCGGTCGTAGGCCTGCATTTCATCGGCGTCCAGCGGGATGATGTAAGGCTCGACAGCTTTCTTGAAACTGCTCATCACGCCGTTTTCATCCTTCTTCAGGTGGCAATGGCAGAACCAGTCGCTGTCGTTGCGTTGCGGGTGGTCGACCCGATAGTGGTAAAGCCCCCAGCGACTTTCGGCGCGGAACAGCGAAGCGCGGGCGGCCATTTCGGCGCAGTCGCGGATCATGCTGACTTCCATGGCGCGCATCAGTTCGTGGGCGTTGTGGGCCTTGATCTGATCGAGATCGCGCTGGATATCGCTGAAGCGTTGCAGGCCGATTTGCATCTTCTTGGTCACTTTCGGCGGTTGCAGGTAGTCGTTGACGAAGCGCCGCAGCTTGTATTCGACCTGAGCCGGCGGCAGGCCGTGTTCGCGGTCCAGCGGTGCGTAGACCCGGGCCTTTTCCGTTTCGATCTGCTGGGCATCGACCGTCGAAAACTCACGTCCGGCGACAAAATCCGCCGCGTTGGTGCCGGCAAACCAGCCGTAGGTGAACGCGCCAAGCATGTAGTTGTGCGGCACCGCAGCCATGTCACCGGCCGAATACAAACCTTTGACCGAGGTCTCGGCCTTCTCGTTGACCCACACTCCGGAGGCCGAGTGACCGCTGCAAAAACCGATCTCGGAGATGTGCATTTCGACCATTTGCGTACGGTAGTCAGTGCCGCGATTGGCGTGAAACTGACCGCGACTCGGGCGTTCGTTGCTGTGCAGGATCTCTTCGATGTTCTGTATGGTTTCCTCGGCCAGGTGATCGAGTTTGAGGAACACCGGGCCGTTGCCGCTTTCGAGTTCCTGGTGGAACTCCCACATCATCTGGCCGCTCCAGTAATCGCACTCGATGAAGCGTTCGCCCTTGTTGTTCGCGGTGTAGCCGCCTAACGGACCGGTGACGTAGGCGCAGGCCGGGCCGTTGTAATCCTTGATCAGCGGGTTGATCTGGAAGCATTCCAGGTTCGCCAGTTCAGCCCCGGCGTGATAAGCCATGGCGTAACCGTCGCCGGCGTTGGTCGGGTTTTCGTAAGTGCCCATCAGGTAACCCGAGGACGGCAAGCCGAGACGCCCGGCGGCGCCGCAGCAGAGGATCACGGCTTTGGCCTTGATCACGTGGAAGTCGGCGGTGCGGCAATCGAAGCCCATCACACCGTTGACCGCACCCTCTTCGTCCGTCAGCAATCGTGTGCAGACCAGCCGATTGGTGATGCTCACCCGCGCCCGTTTCAACTGGCGATACAGGACTTTTTTGATGTCATGCCCTTCCGGCATTGGCAGCACGTAGGCGCCCATGTGGTGGACCTTTTTCACCGCGTAGTCGCCGGTCTCGTCCTTCTCGAACTTCACGCCCCAGCGGTCCAGCTGCTCAATGGTTTCAAAGCTGTGGGTCGCGTAGGCATACACCGCCGCCTGATTGACGATGCCGTCGTTAGCGATGGTGATTTCCTTGGTGTACTGCTCGGGCGTCGAGTGACCGGGAATGATCGCGTTGTTCAGGCCGTCCATGCCCATGCTGATCGCGCCGCTGCGTTTGACGTTGGCCTTGTCGATCAGCAGCACGCGCAAATCGCGATTGCGTTCCTTGGCCTTGATCGCCGCCATCGGTCCCGCGGTACCACCGCCGATCACGACGATGTCGTATTCCTGTTCGAGCGTCTTTCTAGTCATTGAGCCGTGAGTCATGCCTGCGCCCCTTTTTGCCGGTCGATCCGCAGGCGGTACTGGAAGGCATCGCCGCGGTAGTAAAGGTGTTCGAAGTCCACGGGTTGGCCGCTGGCATCGTGGGTCAGGCGCTCGATGCGCATGATCGGCGAGCCGGGCTCGACGTTCAGCGCCTGGGTCAGGTCGCTGTCGGCCAGCACCGCGTCGATGGCCAGATCCGCGTGACCGAGGGCCAGGCCGCAGTCGTTTTCCAGGATCAGGAAAATGTCGCGGGTGACCAGATCGGCCTTCTCCAGGCGCTCGCCGATGGCCTTGGGCAGGTAGGTGATTTCCAGCGAAATCGGCTCACGGTTGATCAGCCGCACGCGCTTGATCTGCGCCACCGTCTCGCCTTCGGCGACGTGCAAGCGCTCGGCAACGAGTTTGTCGGCGGGAATGAATTTGAAGCTGCGCAGGCGGTTGATCACCTCGTAGCCGCGACCGATCATGGACTCGGCGAGGCCTTGCAGGGTGCTGACGTTCTGGAAGGTTTTCGGCTTGGCGACGAAGGTGCCTTTGCCGTGGATCTTGAAGATCAGCCCTTCTTTCTGCAGATCCCCCAAGGCCTGGCGCACGGTGATGCGGCTGACTTTGAACAGCGCGCCGAGTTCGCTTTCGGAAGGCATCTGGCTGTCTTGCGGGTATTCACCGTCAAGGATGCGAGCGCGCAGCACATCCCGCAGTTGGGTGTGCAGCGGAACGCTACTGAGGGAGAGAACGTTATCGGTCATGGAAGATCACTTGTTATAACGAGTTATGACGTGATCTTAAAGTTCTAATGACAGGCTTGAGAAATACTGTTTGAGAATAAGGTTAGAAGATCAAAAGATCGCAGCCTTCGGCAGCTCCTACAGGTGTACGCGATGCCATGTAGGAGCTGCCGAAGGCTGCGATCTTCTGCTCTTTTTCAGCCGCGCTTGAGGATCTGGTCCATCACCCAATCGGTTTTCAATGCCTGCTCGGCCACCGCCGGATGCTGCGCCTCACCCCGAATATGTGCGTTCATGCCCAGTACGTGATGCCATTGAATGTGGTGGTGATTGTCGATGTGCAGGCTGAGGGTTTCATCGGCTTCAAGCTGAACCGGATGCTCATCGAATACGGAAAAGCTGATCCGGCCTTTGCTGCCGATCAGCTCGACCCGATCTTCGCGGCGGTCCGCGACGAAATTCCAGCACCCCATACCCAGGGCGCCCGAAGCAAACCGCCAACTGGCGCTGACGGCATCCTCGGCGGCATACAAACCGGCCTGGTGCGCGGTAAACCCGGCGACTTCGACGATGTCACCGAGCAGGTACTGGAACAGGTCGAAGCCATGGCTGGCCAGGTCGGCGAAATAACCGCCGCCAGCAATGGCCGGGTCGGTGCGCCAGTTATCTGTACCGCCAACATCAGTCGGAGATGGCGCTTTGGTCAGGGTCCAGGTCAGGTGCCGGACCTCGCCGATCCGCCCTTCCTCCAGCCAGTGCCGCACCTGCTGGAAGCGCGGCAGCGAGCGTCGGTAGTAGGAAACAAACAGGTGCAGCCCGGCCTCGGCAAAGACCTTTTGCATCTCACGGCTTTGCCCGGCATTCAGCGACATCGGTTTTTCGACGCAGCAATGTTTGCCAGCGGCGGCCACCCTCAAGGCGTAAGCGTGATGGCTGTCAGGCGGCGTGGCGATGTACACCGCGTCGACCTCGGGATCATTGATCAACGCGTCGACGTCGGTGTAGGCCCGAGCGATGCCGTGGCGCGCGGCGTAATCCGTCACCGCGTCCAGACGCCGGCCCATCACCGCCACCAGCGCCGAGCCGGGCGCCTTGTAGAAGGCCGGCCCGCTCTTGCGTTCAGCGACGCTGCCACAACCGATCATGCCCCAGCGCACCACGTTCATACTCACTCCCTGATGTTTAGCCGATGCGCAGAGCGCGCAGGTCCAGATGACCGTTCTTGAGCGGCGGGCACCAGTAGTAGCCGCCGGTGATCGGCCGGCTGATGCGGTACAAACCGTCGGTGATACCGTCTTCCAGACCGCTCATGCGGCGCAATTGGGCTTCGAAAGCGTCGAGGGAAAAACCGAAGGCCAGGAACATCAGACCGGCGCGATCGCCTTCGATCCAGGGCATGGAACGGCGCACCACGAACGCCTCGGGGGCGAAGCTTTCCTGGGCGGTGCGTTTGACGTGAGCGGAGATCGGCGCGTCGTCGATCTCTCCGTTGTCACTCAAACGACGGCCCATGATGTTGTCCTTCTCATGGGACGGCATCCCGTGAAAGCCCTTCAGGTCGTGCTGCCACTGTTGGATCGCGGCGAAGCTGCCGCCGACCATTCCGTCAGCGCCGTCACTCACCAGCGCAGCGGCAACGGCGGCTTCGTCGTGAGGGTTTTCGGTGCCGTCTTCGTAACCGGTCAGGTCGTGGCCGGTGAGGTGGCGGAAGGTTTCGTTCATCTGCACCAGGCGCAGGGCCGGGGCCAGCGCCGCTTCGATGGCGTTGCTGCGGTTGAGCAATTCGCCACGGTCGACACCGTGCAACCAGCACCAGAGCGCGTGCTGGGTCGACGGGTTGTCGACGCCGACACCGGTCAACGCTGGAAAGGTGCGCAGGCCTTCGATTTGCCCCATGAGGGCCTTGACCAGGGATTCACCGAACCCGACCACTGCCGACTTACCGTCGATCAGCCCCTTCAGATTTTCCAGCGCGGCCGGCAAGGCAGCGGCGGATTCGAGTGCGAAGAACATATGACGGGCTTGAGGCGGAACTGGGGTGGCGAGAATGCCCGGCTGGTAGTAACTCATATGAACTCCTTCAGAAAGAGCGCGAAGTTTAACCGATCAAGACAGCCAGTGTGCTGTAGGTCATGACAAGCCGTGTTGCCATCTGATAAAACGATTCAGCTATGCTGATCGAGCGCGCCGCCTGTAATAGGCAGCCTCTCGCCGCCACTTTCGACAACCGCGTTGTCATCAGGCCTTGACCTGATAGCAGTGCGTAGCGATAACAGACCTTATCCGCATCACCCAATCCAGACGGGGTAGCGACATGACCACAGCACACATCCTTGGCAACCTGTTTCCCGACGCCACCGACATCCCGGAAAAATACCGCCTCGACGGCCAGACCGAGCAGCGTGAATACCTGGTCGACGGCGAGCTGAAAACCTGGTCCGGGCCCCTCGCCCAAGTCCGCAGCCCGGTGTACCTGACGGGTGAAAATGGCGATGAACAGGTGATCCTTGGCAGCACGCCGCTGCTCGACGCCGACACCGCATTGACCGCCCTCGACGCCGCCGTCCGCGCCTATGACCGGGGCCAGGGTCTGTGGCCGACAATGCGCGTAGCCGAACGCATCCAGCACGTCGAAACCTTCCTCGGACGCATGCGTGAACAGCGCGAAGCCGTGGTCAAGTTGCTGATGTGGGAAATCGGCAAGAACCTCAAGGACTCGGAGAAAGAATTCGACCGCACCTGCGATTACATCGTCGACACCATCAACGCGCTCAAGGAACTCGACCGCCGCTCCAGCCGCTTCGAACTGGAACAGGACACCCTAGGCCAGATCCGCCGCGTACCGCTGGGTGTGGCGTTGTGCATGGGACCTTACAACTACCCGTTGAACGAAACCTTCACCACGCTGATCCCGGCGCTGATCATGGGCAACACCGTGGTGTTCAAACCGGCCAAGCTGGGTGTGCTGCTGATTCGTCCGTTGCTGGAAGCGTTCCGCGACAGCTTCCCGGCCGGGGTGATCAACGTGATCTACGGCAGCGGCCGCGAGACCGTCAGCGCGCTGATGGCCAGCGGCAAGATCGATATCTTTGCGTTTATCGGCACCAACAAGGCCGCCAGCGACCTGAAAAAACTCCATCCAAAACCGCACCGCTTGCGTGCAGCGTTGGGCCTGGACGCGAAAAACCCCGGCATCGTGCTGCCCGAGGTGGATCTGGACAACGCGGTCAGCGAAGCACTCACCGGCTCGCTGTCGTTCAATGGTCAGCGCTGCACCGCGTTGAAAATCCTCTTCGTCCATGAAGACGTGGTCGACGCTTTCATCGAGAAATTCAACGCCAGACTCGCCAACCTCAAACCCGGCATGCCGTGGGACAGCGGCGTGGCGCTGACGCCGTTGCCGGAAGCGAGCAAGGTCGATTACTTGCACTCACTGGTGGCGGATGCCGTGAGCAAAGGCGCCACCGTGGTCAACCCCAACGGCGGTGAAGCCCGCGCTTCGTTCTTCTACCCCGCCGTGCTGTACCCGGTGACGCCGCAGATGCGCGTCTACCAGGAAGAACAGTTCGGCCCGGTCGTGCCGATCGTGCCTTACCGGCATCTGGACACGGTGATTGATTACGTCCTGGAATCGGACTTCGGCCAGCAGTTGAGCATCTTCGGCACCAACCCGGTGGCAGTCGGCCGGCTGGTGGACACCTTCGCCAACCAAGTCGGCCGGATCAACCTTAACGCTCAATGCCAGCGCGGCCCGGACACCTTCCCGTTCAACGGCCGCAAGAACTCCGCCGAAGGCACGCTGTCGGTGCATGATGCGTTGCGGGTGTTTTCGATACGGACACTGGTGGCGACCAAGTTCCAGGAAACCAACAAAGAACTCATCAGCGAGATCATCAGCGGACGCAGTTCGAGTTTCCTGACCACCGATTACATCTTCTGAGGAGACCGAGCCTGAGTACATTCAGAGACAGCCGACTGCCACCGCTTATGCGCCGACTGCTGCGTCCATTGCTGGACCCGTACCGGCGCTATCGCCACGCCAGGGTGATCCACGCGGTGCGTGTATCGCTGGGGTTGCTGGCAACGATCCTGCTGACCACCGGCATCCATCTGCCCCACGGTGAGTGGGCGTCGGTGACGATGCTGGTGGTGATCGGCGGTTTGCAGCACCACGGCAACATCGGCAAAAAAGCCGCCGAGCGCGCCATCGGCACCTTGATCGGTGCCGGCGTCGGCTTGCTGCTGGTGGCGCAACAAGCGTGGCTCGGGATGCCGTGGCTGACCTATTTCGCGATGGCCGTGGTCTGCGGGTTTTTCTCGTACCACGCCATCGGCAAGGGCGGTTACACCGCGCTGCTGTCGGCGATTACCGTGTTTATCGTCGCGGGGCATGGCGACAATCCGATCACTGACGGGTTGTGGCGTGGGGTGGACATCCTGATCGGTATCGCCCTGGCCCTGGCATTTTCCTTCGCCTTGCCGCTCTACGCGGTTTATTCGTGGCGCTATAACCTGGCCGATGCCTTGCGCGACTGCGCGACGATCTACGGGCGAATTATCAATGGCCAATCGGTCACCGATGACGAACACCATAAACTCGTGGGCCGCCTGAACACGGTGATGGTGCAACTGCGCTCGTTGATGCCGTCGGTGTCCAAGGAAGTGCGGATCTCCATGACCGAACTCGATGCCATTCAGCGCCACTTGCGGATGTGCGTCAGCACCCTGGAAATCCTCGGAAACACCCGACCTGACGCCAGTGACCCCGATGCCATGGCCCATCTGCAATCGTCCTTGAAAGCCGAGCATCGGCTGATTCGGGTGCAACTGATCGGTATGGCCCGAGCGCTGAAATCCGGGGCATCCCAGCGGCTTAGTCGCCCCGTCGAATTGCCATCGGATTCAAGCCTGACCGCGCCGGTTTACAATCCGCTGGACGGCTATCGGTTATTGGTCCGGCAATTAGCCGCCAACATCGGCGAGATGCGCCAGCGCTTGGCCAAGACGGCACCGCGCTGGAACATCTGACGTTTTTTACGGCTTACTGCGTCGTCACCGTCCGACGAAACTTCAGGCTCCAGCCCTGTTGCATGCCGGCAGCGGCCAACAGAATCGCGGCAACACCGATCCATTGCAGCGGCTCCAGGCGATGGCCGAAAGCAAACCAGTCGACGAAAATCGCCGCAATCGGGTAGATGAAGGACAACGCACCGGTCAGTGTCGTCGGCAGTTTTTGAATCGCGCCGTAGAGCAGCACATACATCACGCCGGTGTGGACAATGCCCAGCGTTACCAGACTGGCCCACGCGCTCGGCGCTTGCGGCAGCGCCGAAAAGTGCGCGAATGGCGCGAGTAACAGCACGCCGGTGGTGACCTGAATCAGCGCGATCAGATGCGGCGGTGTGCCGGTCAGGCGTTTGATGATCAAGGCGGCAATCGCGTAAAGAAATGCCGCCCCCAGCGCCAGAGCGATGCCCAACAGGTAATCATTGCCGCTCTCGCCCTGCCCGCCATGTGCGCTGACAATTGCCAGCATCCCGAGAAACGAAATGCCCAGCCAGAACAGTTTCTGCAGGGTGATTTTCTCGTTGAGGAACAACGCGGCCAACCCCACCAGCATGAACGGCTGAACGTTGTATACCGCGGTGCCGATGGCAATCGAGGCGCGGGAGTAAGAAGCAAACAACAGTACCCAGTTGCCGACAATCGCCATGCCGCTGAGCACGGCCAGCAAGAACGTGGTGCGGGTCAGAATGCCGGGGCGCAGGAAGCCGAATGCCGCGCAAATCAGCAACAACGTGCCGGCGCCGAACACGCAACGCCAGAACACTACGTCCAGCACCGGTTGCCCGGACACCAGCACGAACCAGCCGATGGTCCCGGAAATCAGCATGGCGGCGGTCATTTCAAATGACCCGTGACGTATTGTTTTGTCCATCATCAGACTCCTGTGTTTGAGCCCAAAGTATGCCAATCCGCCGAGGGGCTTCTCCAGCGCAAAAAGCAGGCTAAACTCGAAATCTGCCTTTTTTATCAAGGTGGTTTTGAATAATTGCCTAATTGAGGTTTCGCCATGACTGACGATATCGACCAAGTACTGATCACGGCGTTGATGGAAGACTCACGGCGCTCGCTCAAGGCCTTGGCGCAGATCAGCGGCCTGTCCTCGCCCAGCGTTGCCGAACGCTTGCGGCGCCTTGAGGAACGCGGCGTGCTCAAGGGCTATACCGTCGAGATTGATCCCAAGAGCTTCGGTTATCAACTCCAGGCCATCGTGCGCATTCGCCCACTGCCGGGCCAGTTGCAGGAAGTGGAGCGGCAGATTCAGGCCATCCCGGAGTTCACGGAGTGCGACAAAGTCACCGGCGACGACTGTTTCATCGCCCGCCTGCATGTGCGTTCGATGGAACAACTGGACACCCTGCTCGACCGCCTGAATACCCATGCCGAAACCAACACCGCAATCGTCAAGAAAACCCCGGTCAAGCGCCGTTTGCCACCGATGGCGTGACCCTTTACTCAAATCGCAGGCAAGAAAAAACCCGCCGAAGCGGGTTTTTTCCTCAAGGCTGACGATTAGTCATCGCGGCTCATGATGCCGAACAGCTGCAACAAGCTGATGAACAGGTTGTAGATCGATACATACAGGCTAATGGTCGCCATGATGTAGTTGCGTTCGCCGCCGTGAATGATGGCGCTGGTCTGGAACAGAATGCAGACCGAGGAGAACAGCACGAAACCTGCGCTGATCGCCAGTTGCAGACCGCTGATCTGGAAGAACAGGCTCGCCAGCGTCGCACCCAGCAGCACGAAGAAGCCTGCGGTGATAAAACCACCCAGGAAGCTCATGTCCTTGCGAGTAATCAGCACATAAGCCGACAGACCGCCGAACACCAGCGCAGTCATCGCGAAGGCCGAACTGACCACCTCGGCGCCGCCCTGCATACCCAGGTAACGGTTGAGGATCGGGCCGAGCAGGAAACCCATGAAACCGGTCAGGGCAAATGCCGACACCAGGCCCCAGGCCGAATCACGGAGTTTGTTGGTGAGGAAGAAAAGGCCGTAGAAACCGATCAGCACCACGAAAACGTTCGGGTAGCCGACACGCATCTGCTGAGCGACAAACGCCATCACGCCGCTGAATGCGAGGGTGAGAGCGAGTAAGCCGTAAGTGTTGCGCAGGACGCGGCTAACCTCTAGCTGCTCAGCCTGCACGCTGTTATTAACTGCGTAATCCTGTTCGCGCATGGCGACACTCCTGTTGGTTTGAAACGTTCAGTCGCAAAGATCATAACAGACGCTCTGTAACAAGCTATGCAGAGAGTTTGACAGTGTGTTTCATTCAGGTATTATGGCGCCCGCAACGCAACGGAGGTGTGGCCGAGTGGTTTAAGGCAACGGTCTTGAAAACCGTCGACTGTAACAGGTCCATGAGTTCGAATCCCATCGCCTCCGCCATATTTGTACCGACAAAGCCCTGATTTTTCAGGGCTTTGTCGTTTCTGGGGTTTGAGCGGCACCCCTTGTTTTTGGCATGCGTTACAAAACTATTTGGTAACCGTTACAAAACTTTCCAGTTTTCTCCCTCCTCCGGCGTCCTGCCGATCGTTAAACATCCTTCATGTAACGCAATGCTACGCTGCCCTCAAAACCGAGGATTCGCGATGCCAAACTCAGACCTGCTCCCTTCCCTGCTGTACAAGATCAACGAAAACCAACTCGCCCTCGAAGCCGCCATCATGGAGCTTTCGAATTGGGTCGAGGCCCGCGGTTCGGCTGACGCCGCCGACAACGTCCGCGGCGCCCTGGACACCATCGACAAGAACGAAGAGTTCATCAAGCTGACGCTCGCGGTGCTCATGACGCAGGAGTGACCACCGTCAAAATCAAAAGACCATTATATTTTTTTCCAATGATTCCAATTATCACAATCTGACTCTATGCTCGGTTTTTCCAACCCATCATGGATTTTGTCTGACATGGATATCATCAGAAACGTTTTGTCAGTTGGCCTTGTTTTATTAGGCATCTGGGCTTTCCTGCTATCTATAGGCTTATGCATCCAGCTCAAGCAGGCGTGCTTAAATTGGATTGAATCCACTAAAAGGCCAATTGCTCAAAATATTGTCTTCAACTACGTATTGAAAGTGCTTGGCCTGAGTCAGCTTGATAGATTGACGTGCTCGATTTTTATCATCAATGCCCTGATGCTCTGGCCTCTAACCCTCGTTTTCGGTATTCCTGCCGTAAAAACCTTCCGCGCTCGCGAGCGGCGCGCGCTTGAGAACCTGATAGCTGATCGGAATGAAGCAAAGCTCTCGTCGACGAAAACCTCATTGATGAGCGAATCTCGACCTCTCGAAATGCGCCAATGATGCAGCAGTACCATCTGGAATGGCCTACAGGTCTTGTATCTCAAAGGTATGCATTGACGATTGTCTAAAACCCTAACCCGACATAAGCGCGTTTCGGGCCAATGAAACCGAGCAAAGCCGAGGTAGTTTTAGACAGCGTTTCACCCTCCTGCGGCGTCCTGCCGACCGAACACCAATCCCTCTTACTCGTTTTCTGACTGCTACGCTTTCCTCTTCCACGGAGGAATCGCCCTTGCCAAATTCAGATCTGCTCCCTTCCCTGCTCTTCAAGATCAGCGAAAACCAGCTCGCCCTTGAGGCCGCCATCCCGGAGCTTTCCAACTGGCAGGCGCGCGGCTCAACTGACGTCGCAGACAATGTGCGCGGTGCCTTGGACACCATCGATAAGAACGAGGAGTTCATCAAGCTTACGCTCGCAGTCCTGATGACGCCGGAGTGACTGCTATCGGCTGTGGATTCAATCGGTCGCTGCACCTGGCATCAACTGGGTTGATCGACGACCCTAATCTTCGTCAGCCCTACCAGCTCAGCCTGTTCTAAAATCTCCTGCGGCGTCGCGTCCGCAGTGGGCATGATCAGGCTGTTCTCTCCATCCCCAAAATGCAGCTGTAGCAGATGCATCGCCGCCTCATGTACGGGCAGCTGAGACTGCTTGAATTCGAACATGTATGTACGGGGCTCGCCGTTGAACAGGTATTCGAGAGTGTATTTGTGCATGGTGGGATCCTCGTAATGGGAGAAGTTTAGCTGACTATCCTGACTTAATAGTCAGCTTGATAGCCGCCCTTCGCGACAGCCTTTTCTCCCTCCTCTGAACCGAAATCCGCCTAAGCTGTCATTTCCATACGGCGAGAATTCTGACGATTAAGGACAGGCGATTGAACGTAAATTGGGGAGGAATGTTGCCCATCGAAGGGACGGTAATCGTCATTGAGGATGACCCTACCCTTCGCTCGTTGATGTCGGACATCTTGGGCGAACTCGGCGCGAAGACTCCTGCATTCGTGACTGCGGACGACGCATTGACTCACTTTCTGGAAAACCATGGTCAATGCTCACTGGTGATCGTGGATCAGAGCCTGCCGGGGCAGATCCAGGGAGACGAGTTTATTAGTCTGGTCCAGAGCCGATGGCTCGCGATCGCCTCCATTCTCACTTCCGGATATCTGATTGATCCTGCTCAGATGCCGTTCTCTACTATTTACTTGCATAAGCCGTGGTCACTGGACGACCTGATTATTTCGGTGGCTACCCTGCTTCAACCTGGCCAACCCGTTTATAAAATCACCGATCCAGAACAATGATTCGCAGGCCATCACCATGAGTGAGAACGGTTTTATCAGCCTCCTTTTAGTGTTGAGCGTTCTATGGATCGCCATCGTGACAGGGACAATGTATTGGCTATCCTGAGCCCCAACCCTCATTAACAGTTCGTCGCTTTCTTTCGCACCGCGCGCAAACATGAATTACTGTACATACAACCAGTACTTGTACAGCGAACTCGTTCCAATGAATTTCGACCAGGCTAAGGCGCTGAGACTTCAGCAGTGGCGCTCGACCCTCGACGACCACGACTTTCGAATGCAGAACCACGAGGCCCACCGACAGACCCTTCACGAAATGAGCTCTTCCCTTGTCACCGAGGGGTTGATCGATGAGCTCCAGCGGTTCGACCTGAACGAGATGGCGAACTCTGCCTACTGGCACGCCGTGGAGGAGTTGCAGACCGCGTCGGGCCGCTACTGCAGCGCCTCTGCCTACGACGTCATGCAGCACGGAAGCACCGAGCTGTTCGGCAAGATTGGACAGTCAATTTTCTATGCCGCGACCACGCTGGCCGACGGTGCGCGATCCTCCTACGACGGGAAGATTTACCGCGATGCCACTGGAGCGAACCTTGTGTTCAACCCGTCCGGGGCTGTGGCGAGAATTACCAGGCTTACCTTGACCCTGCCGGATGGGCAGCAATACGACCTTGTCGAAACTGGGCGCACACTCGAGGGGATGACCCACGAGCCGATCGAGGATCCGGACCTCTACCGCGCATTGGTGGATGCCGCCCAAGTTGCCAAAGAGGGCTGTGATCTACGTGCTTTCGAAAGAGTGCGGCCGCGTCTCGATCTGGCCAGGTTCCGCACCTGCCCCGCTTGCCTTGATCGTTTTGATCGGCGTGAAGATTGCCCGACACGCGCTGGCAGAGGGTTTGTAACGAAGCCAGCGGCCACCGGTCTACCCTGAATGTACAGCCGGAGGGTTCAACCATGTGCGGACGCCTTTCACAGTACCGAGGTATTCACGACTTCGTCGCGGCGCTCAGCATTCCCAACGCCCTGCTCAACTATGCCGGAGACCAGCCTTTCGAGCGCTATAACGCCGCGCCGACCACTCAGCTCGCCCTATTTCACCGTGATGGTGAATACCTGCGCGCTGACATGGTTCTTTGGGGATGGCGTCCGCACTGGGCCAAAGACCGTGCAGCTCCGATCAACGCCAGGGTTGAGAAAGTCGCCCATGGCCCATTCTTCAAAGCCATCTGGCCACACCGGGCAATTATTGCAATCGACAACTGGTTTGAGTGGGTTTATGAAGGCGGACCGAAGAAGCAGCCCTACCTAATTCGCCACCGCGACCGGACGCCTATCCTCTGTGCTGCGATCGGTCAGTACCCAATCGGCGAACATGAGCCGGGCGAGCATGACGGCTTCGTCATCATCACCGCTGACAGCGCAGGTGGGATGGTGGACATCCATGACCGACGCCCAGTGGCACTGTCACCGGAGCTCGCTCGCGAATGGCTGGACCCGGCCACGCCCAAGGAGCGCGCCGAGCAAATGGTGCTACTCCAGGGAGAGCCGACTGAGGCGTTCGAGTGGTTCAAGGTTGATCGGGCTGTGGGCAATGTACGGAACCAAGGTCCAGAACTGATCAAACCCATATGACTCACTATCTTTCGAGTTGAGCTCGGCAGTTCACATATGCGTCGGTGCCAGCTACTGCACCGTATGATCGGCACTTCTGATCATCAGACGATTCCTTGCTAGATCGCTCTTGAGCCGCTGCATTGATCCGCCGCTGTCGCTCAACGTAGCCATTTGTTCCAGGCAGGCAATCCGCACGAGGCGTGCCAAGCGCACACTCCCCTGGGTGGTTTGCGCAACCTGCCAGAACCAACACAATCGCGGACAAAAACAAAATCTTCAATTGAAGGCCCTCCCCGGCCAAGTTGGAGTTTGCCATCATTTGCCTATTGGAGTAAGTCCGCACTATTGCACGACCTCACGGGCTCATGGCACATCCTTAAAAAACACGTGGTGTCCGAGCTTCAGCGTTTGCTTGGCACCCTTCGCCCAAACCGGAGGCTTCGGCATGGTGGTCGCGTAATAGTGTGTGGCGCCGCTGGTAGGATCCAGCACTTTGCTGTCAATCACCTGATCAGCAGCGATCTGCGCCTGCGCGAACTCGCGAAACGGGATGGGCTTCGCGCCACTCAGGTAAGCGAAGTTCGGGTCGTTCTTGTTCCAGCAACTGAACTGGTAAGGCTGCTGGCAGACGCCGGCGTAGCCCTCGCCCCACCACGACTTGGCTTTGCCGTCGTTCACGCGGTTGCGGATGGTCCAGGCAACCGCGATCTGACCTGCGAGGCTTTCCCCGCGAGCCTCTCCCCACAGCGTGCGCGCGAGGATGTCGCGGTCCTTTTCAGATACGGTCATAACTTTTCTCCAGGCAAAAAAAAGCCCGCTGCTTGGCGGGCGTTCGGGAGGATCTGCGGCAGTTGCTGCGCGGTTTGAGATCGCAAATCACGGCAGCGCACTTCATGCAACCAAGCCGATGCCTGATTGCGCGAAATGGGTGTTAAGCGCCAGCAATCCACTCCAAGGCGCTACCTTTTCTATTTCGGCAAGGAATCATTCTCAGAATATCTGTTTGCGCTTGCCGGCATATTCGAAGTCGGAAAATCTCATCAGGTTTATAGAAAGGCCCAGTCGGGTGGCGATAGATAATTTCACTCAAGAGAGAAATTTGTTTGGAGTTTTTTAGAAGCCTGCTGTTTTATGCTGCCTACACTATACTTCATGGTCACATTCAATATGAACATCCGAGATTGTGCCCGATGCCCACATGATTTATTTCGTCGCAGCTACGACATCAAGCTCCATAGGCGGTAGCTGGGGCCTTTGATCCGACGTGAAGACCTGGATCGTGTGTTTTCCAGGGGTTACCAAAACCGACTTAGGAATAACAATATTGATCCCGTCTTTCGAGGCTGTAGTGATGGATTCTAGCCCGGATACCGTCGATCTCGACCTCATGTCCGGCCGACTGTTTAGGCTCACCCACATTACAAGAGACCCATTCGGCTGCAGCGGTCCCTTGTCACCAACTTGGTAGACTGTAGGGCCATACGCTGCCACTTCGAGTCTCGTGCCCAGAAAAAAATTATCGATATCTGAAAATTGGAAATACACAAGCCCAACACTAATCGACAATACGGATACCGGCACTGCCAACAATCCGACCTTAGACTGTATCTCGGGCGAGACTATGGTTCGAAGTTTTAGCATGGGCTGCTCAACTAATACATACGATGCGATACTTGCTAGGAGAGACACCGCTAACCCTATAATAAAAACACTCCAAAAGCCAAGTCCAAAATAATTTCGGAGTAGCACTAATATCGGAACGTGCCAGAGGTAAAAACCATACGAAATTTGGCCGAGCCTGACGAGAGGAGGAAGACTAAACAATTTTGAATCTATGGATCCGCTCTTCATTGTCAATCGCAGAATAAGCATAAGACTGAAGACTGACACCATAAAACTACTATATATATTCCACTTCAAGGAACTGCAAATCCAACCGATGGCTGCCATTGGCAGAAGCGGAATCGATGCTATAAATCTCTCTAAAAAATTACGAACTCTAGGTACTCTGCAAGCGACAGACCCGACAGCGCCAATCAAAATCGCTTGAAATCTGGTATCGGCTGCAAAATACAAACGATCATAAGCTAGTGGCAATTGATCCATGTGAATTTGATACGCGATGGCAAGGGCGAGCAATAGCAAGGAAATAAAGAGTGCTGTCTTTGCATCTGTGCGCGTAGCAAATATCCACACGAACGGCCATAAAAGATAGAACTGCTCTTCCACGGAAAGAGACCAAGTATGCCCGAGATAAAGACTGAACCCGTCATCAAATCCTGATGTCCACGACTGCGAGTACAAAATTGACGACAACGTATCTTTGTATATGTTGCTGTGGCCTCCCGAAATTCCGCATATAACAGCTACGACGACACACAAAACGGCAAGCGGAGGAAACAACCTTATAAAACGCTTAAAATAAAATACCCATAGAAACTTTTTATTCTCTCGAGAATTACTAAGAACTTCAGTAATCAGGTATCCACTGAGGACAAAGAACACGTCGACGCCGAATGTACCCCCTGAGAAAATATGCAAATGAGTTAGAAAGACAAGTGAGACAGCAACGCCGCGCAGGCCGTCTAAAGCCGGGTTGTAGGCGAGGCTATGCTGTGTAAAGTTTCTCTCCATTGTTTTTGCTCAGATTTCCATAATATTTTTTATTGGCGCGTCTTATACATGAGTGTCTCCCTAACCGCCACTAAGAATGGCTTTAAAAAAGACGCCATGACAGCCGAACCAATGAGCGCTACTTGCAACCTCTCCCGCCCAATCCGGACTGGAAAGGCCTGCCTTGTTGCAGTCTGCTCCTTGAGACCGGCACGTCTCGATCCTTCTCAGTGACGGTCATACTTTTCTCCAGGCAAAAAAATCCCGCTCGATGGCGGGTGCGTTGTTCGGTGCTGGCGGTCTATATCAGGTTGGCGGCCCGAATCTCGGGGCTGGCTTCGATCACGGGTGCTACGGGCTCCAGCGGCCAAACAGGCGCTGCGTACCAGGTATTCTGCACGGTGACTTTGCCCAGTGCGAACTTGTAGGTCTTCCAGGCTTTCAGGCTGACCAGCAGCGCGGCCTGCTCGGCCTCGTCTTCCTCGGTGGCCTCACCGACATCGATGCCGTAACCAAGGGTGTCGACGCGGTCTTGGATGCGAGCGATCTGCACCACCGCCTTGGCGTTTTTGGCTGATAGCTCGGCTCGGACCTCACCCAGTTGCACGGCTTGGGCGGCGGCATCCTTCATGGCCTTCGTGATGAGTTGTGACCAATCGATGTTCATTCTTGCTCCTCACTATTTTGGTCGACTGATACTTCTGGGAGCGGTTGCGGAAATTGGACTAGACCATTTGGAACATCAGCCAGGTCGACTGGGTAAGCCTGCTCAGGGCTGTAGTGCGCCGGCAGTGGCAGCATGAGTGTCAATGTAAGCTCTCCTTCCACTTTCGACACGTCGTCCGCGAACCACTCGGAGGCAATGGCTTCGCGCGGCAAGGTGTCGCCGTTCGACATCAAAGAGAAGTCAAATGCTTCTCCATTAATTGTCAGAACATCCCCGGTTTTCGTAACGGAAAGCACATTGTCACAACGCACAGGTGAAAGTTTAATAAGCATTAGAACCACCGCCCTATAGCGACATATCGTCCGAGCACAATCCATTGAGCAGTAGCCCCATTTCTATACATTTTATTAAAAAAAGTGGCTGCTTTTGCGTTGGGTGAAATATAACCATAAGTATCATAACTACCTGCTGGTGTCCCATCCGTGATAACTACATAACTTGTATCAATGAAAGCCGATGGGAAGGTGACTGTTGGGCACGCAGTTATACTATTAGCAGCCATAAGAAAGTCTGCTACTGCGCCTTCACAGATGAGCAGTCCCGATGCAAACTTAGTGTATTTTCCATTGGTATTGCTCCCTGTCTCGACAACGGCGCCGGTGGGCACACCGCCCGACTGGCTCACTACGCCGACAGACGCAGCGCCCATGCTTGTTTTACCAGTCCCGCCTTGCGCAACACTGAGCGGCGTCGTTAAGCCTGTCATGCTGGTGATGCTGGAGTTAGCCCCGCCCATGGCTACGACATCCCACGCAAGCCAGGCGACGCCGTTCCACGTTCTGCGGTAAAGCACATTGGGGCCTAGCTGGCGCCAGTTCTGCTCGTACCGAGTGCTGCCCGCAAGCGGCCCGATACTGACGTCTACATAGCCGGCTGCTGCGCCGACAGGGCAATTCGTTACGCCAGGCGACGCGTTATGCCAGTACTGCCCGGGGGTGAGCAGGGCGTTCAAGTCTGTACCGGAAATGTCAATGCGAAGACCTAAACCAAGATCTCCAACCTTAAGTAAGTGGCCCAACGTGGTGTCTGTTGTACTTGTCGTAACGGTTGCCGCAGCGGCAGTACCGAGAGCAGGCCCGGCTCGACCAGTGCCCCCCTTCTCCACTGGCAAAATTTCATAGTTGCCAGTAGTGCCCAAGGCCGCCAACTTCACACCGTAGGTATTGACTAGCGCCCGCAATGCGTCCGCCGAATCCTTGACATAACCCTGCATGGGCGCCAGTGCGTAGACGCCTGCTGCATTGGTCACGCCCTGATAGTTCGGCGAGATCGACAACGCGGTATCGCTGGCGATGTTCGTCACCTCGTACCAACCGCCGTCCGGGCCACGAAAGGCATCGCCGACCCGGCTGTTGGCAATGAATGCGGTACCCGTACCGATCACAGCATTGGAATTTTGGGCGACAGAGACCGTTCCTGATTTGTACCAGGGCATTGAGTATCTCCAGAATGAATAGGTGCGGAGCGGAAGGAGTCAGGCCAGTAATTTGGCACAGAGGAATGGACGGTGACCTTGGTCAGTCCAGGCAGTTGTTGCGAGGCTGTACATCATGATGCGGCCATTGGCGTAATCGACGCCCAGCGCGCAACCGCCACCCGACGCATTGTTGTGGCAGTTCATGGCGAAAGGGTTCAGTGAGACATACTCGCCTGAGCCGAGCATCTTGTTAATTCCCCAGATATACCGGTGGCCCACGGTCAGCTGCTCGTCTCCGAGGTACGTCCAGTTGCCTGCTGCGAAGGTCACAACGACCGCCGGAGCACCACTGTCGTAAACAAGCGCCGAGTTCTGATCCCACAACCGCAGCCCATAGGCTGCGGTGCCCATGGACGTCCAGGCGGCGGCGAAATACTGGCCGCTTAACGTTGCGTTGACGCTGGATGCCTTCATGGTGAACCCGGTCCAGTTTCCCGGCCCACCGGTGAACCATACCGATATCGGCACCTGAATCGCCCCCTGATCCGGACGAATGAACACTAGCGGCGGGTCCTGGCTTGTGATTGCTCTGGCAAACACCCCCGACGCATTGGTAGTCCCCGAATACGCCCCCTTGGTGAGCATGCAAAGTCTGGGGGCCTCGGCGTCAATCTGAACAAATGCATTGTCGTTGATGCTCTGAAAACCAAAACTCATGTCGAGTACCTTATCGCGTAGCCCTTGGCGGCAACCGTTGAGCCGATAGTGGAAGCACTTGATGATGGGTTTTTACGCCTGACAACCACCTGGCCCACCGCCGTCGTGACGAACGGATAGGATTTTTGGTTCCCGCTCCCGTCGGTTTCGGATGACTGCACATCCTGTGCCCTTGTCGGAATAATCATGAACACGCAGTTAGCTGGGTTGAAGCCCGGAATGTTCAGCGTGTAGTCGGGCGCGACTCCACTGAAATCGATCACCCCTTGCCAGATCACTTGATAGGTGAAGCTGTTGGTGTCCATGGATAGGCCACCGCTTTCATCAAAAACACGCAGGCCAAATGAAGCCATGGTTCACCCCAGATAACCGAGCCGGACACGCAACACGTTGTTGGCGTCGTAGACCGAGACGTTCAGCGAGTTGATCACCAGCCGCCCCTGTCCGGGGACGATGCCGTTGATTTCAAGCGCTCCATCCTTGTTGAGAATCCAGCCTTGCTGGCCGGCGATGTAGTTGGTCGAGCTGATGTAGCTGCCGATCTTGGCGTTGGTGATGGTGCCATCCGCGATAAACGCCGAGTTCATGAACACCTGACCACCCTGCACCGCAAACGGAACCGAGATGGCGCCGCCGGCGATGGTGTTGACGATGGCGAAGCGATCGGCACTCACCAGGAACTGGCTTTGCAGACCGGCGCCGGTGTTCTCGATGCCCAAGCCGATCCCGGCGGCGACGTACTGCCCGCCCGCCGTGACTTGCATCTTCACCGACCACATAGTGTTCAGCTTTCCAGAAGTGTCGGCGTAGGCCGCCGACGTCTGCTGAATCGCGGCGGTGTTTTGTCCCACCGAAACATTCAGCTGATCGATCTTCGTGGCAGTTGCTGACTCGTTGGTGGCGACCACCTGTTCCAGCTCGGTAATGTTCGCCGCGTTCTCGCCGATAGCGACGTCGAAGGTAGTGATCCGCTGCGCCATTGCTTCGTTTTCAGAGGTGCGTACCTTTGATTCCGAAGCGATCGCTGCGGTGCTGGTCCAGCCCTTCAGCGCATCCGCCAGATCCCCTTCACCATTGTCGTCGCGGGATGACGCCCGCAAGGCCTGGAACGCTGTCGCCTGGGCAGTGACCGCGCCGTCAATCTCGATGATGTCAGTCGTGTTGGTGGCCACCTGCTGAGCTAACCCATTTGCAGTTTCAACCGACTGCCCCACATCCAGCCAGTAACTGGCGTTCGGCGGCGGCGTGTTGATCGGAACTGCCCCTTTCGCCTGGTACAGCAACTGGCCAGAGCGCACGATCGCGTTCTTCACGTAGGTCTTGGTGGGGTCGTAGCTTTCGTCCAGCGCATCTATCTGCGTTTGAAGCCCTGGAATCTTTTCGATCTCGTCCAGAAGGTCCTGGCCAAGCTCTGTTTCGGTGATCTTGCCGGCGATCATTGCCAGAATCGGGGACGCGTTAGAGCTCGACTGGCCCTGCACGCCGATACCAATTGGGTACCACGGGCCGATGTTGCCTATCCGGTCCACCAGGCGCGCCCAGAAGTAAAAGGTCACGCCTGCGGCCAGGCCGAGCATCGAGAAATCGCTTTGCGGGTAGGACAGGTCCGTCAGCTTGGTGGCAGCCGGCAGGCTGGTAGTTGGCCCGTACCAGACTTCAGTCCGCTGGGTATCTTCGGCGCCAGCCGGGAAGCCCCACTTCAGGTAGATGCCGAACAGCAGCGGTGTCGCCGTCAGATAGCTGAGCGCCGGCGGCAGACCCTCTTTGCCCTTCAGGTTGGTCAGGATCGAGTTGCGCCAGATCGACGAGATGTCGAAGGCACTGACTGCACGAACGCGGGCCACGTAGGCCCCGGCGTAGATGCCCACCACGTCGACACTGGTCATCCCGGTGCGCTGCAGCCTGATCCAATTGCCGCTGTCCTTACGCCACTCAACGTCGTACCCGACTGCGCCGTTCACCGCAGGCCAGGTGATGGTCATGGTGGCCACGGCGATGCCCTGGGACACCACCGAGTTTGATGTGACGGTCACGCTGGCCGGCGCCGGAACGATGGTGATCGGAATCACGCTGATCGGCCGCTCTTCCAGGCGTGCGCCGGTATCGATGTGCGCGAACTTGCTCGGGTCGTACTGGACGGCCGAAATTTCGAACACGCCAGGTTCAGGCCGAGACACTGCCGTCACGCGGTACAAAGGCACGGCCAGGTCGTCCGCATCGAGCGCCCAGACAAGTTCCGCCTCGGGCGCGACCGAATAAGCAGTGGTGACTGTTACTGCGCGGCCGGCAACGGACTGCACGGTGCGACCTTCGCAGTTACCGTTAGGCAGGTTCAAGATTAGCCTGTCGCCTGCCTTGGCTTGGGTGTCACGGTCCAGCGTTATGACCCGGCCGGCTGCCGCCGAGATTCGCCCACCGATTGCGCGCCCAGCGAGCAGCTCATCCGCAACAGGGATGACGTAGCCCGGTAAAGGAATACGCCCGTCCAGGCCAACCTTGAAGCTGATCCCGCGATCCTTGGAGTTGGTCAATAGCGCCCACTTGCCACGGCGCTGCGCTTCAGACTCGCGGGTGCAGCCGATCGCGCTGATCTCCAGCGGATTGTCGCCGTAACGCCGCTGAAGTTTGGCATCGGTCACCGCAGTGACGTCAGTGTCGTAGTTGTTCGCCGGGTTGTCGTAACTGATCAGGGCGCGACTGTAGCGAGTGCGTTCGGATGCGCTGGAGTAAGTGAACTTGCCGTCGATGACGTTCGCCCGTGTGTAGGCGAAGTCGAAGTCGGTGGCGCGCGGCATATCGGACAGCGTGAAGACTTGGCCCTGGGCCCAGTAGGTCATGCCCCGGTAGATCGCCGAAATATCGCGCAGCAGCGACCAGGCGTCGGCCTTTGCTTGCAGGTTCAGGCTGCAAATGAAGCGCGGCTCCTGGCCACCCTTTCCGTCGGGTACCAGTTGATCGCAATACTGAGCGATCCGGTACAGCTCCCACTTATCGACCTGCCATGGCTTAATCCGCCGGCCAAGACCGAATCGATCGCTGACGGTGATGTCATGGGTCATCCACGCAGGGTTGTCGGTCCAAGACTGCTTGAAGGTGCCGTCCCAGATCCCGGTATAGCTCCGAGTTTCCGGATCATAATTGCTCGGCACCGGCATAATTTTCAGTCTGGTATCGACAGTCACCGCGGGAATACTGCGGAACTGCTCGGCCGAGAATTCGATGTAGAGCAGTGCGGTATTCGGGTAACGCAGCTTGGCGTCGATCACCTCAGTGAAACCGGCAATTTGCATGGTATCGGTGATTTTGTTGTTGTTCTGGTTCGGCGTAATACGGGTGATGCGGATCAGCCATCCACTGGTCGCCACAGGCAAATCAACGCGACGAGTGCGCTCATAGGTGCTGGTCGTCTTACCGTCTACGGCTTCGCTCAGAACCTGCTGATAGGCGCCGCCATCGGTGGCCAGTTCAACCTTGTACTCAATCCGATAGCCATTCACGTTGCCGCTGGCATCGACCGATTGCAGGGATGGCCACGCGAACCGCAGGCGCACCGCAGACAGTTCAGTGTTGCTGATCGCCCGCACCCATGGCGTGCCGCTGCGCAGCTCGATGCCTAGGGTGGTTTCGTTCTCAACCGAAGGGATACCTTGGATATAGTCCTGCTCAACAGAACCGTTGCGATACTCGAACTTCACGTTAGGGAAGTTCATGTTGCCCTGAGGGTCTTGCAGCGGTGTGTTGTCGAGGTAAATGTCCTGCGCGGTCGGATTCAGAAGACGCGTGAAGCATTCCATGATTGCCAGTTCGCCTACGACCTTCGAACTGCTCGGGCCGGCCACTTCGAACTTACCTGTCTTGCGCACGTTCGGAAGGACCTCACCTACAACCCATTCCTCGAAGCGCTCGGCACCTGCAAGTTTTGAGCGCATCACCAACCGATACACGTCGCGCTCAGGAATGATGGTCATGAAACCACCACCCTGTTTCGGGGTAGTGGTCGCGGCCTTGCAGTGGCGGGATACAGCGTTTTCTGGTTTGGCGTAACCCAGAGCGTCAGCAACGTCACGAGCGACGAACCACGGATCGCCAAGTTGGTCAGTGATGACGCGGATGGCGCCGCCGTCGAAGTCGAAAGGGATAACTGAATTGGTGCGCGACACGTTTTCGGAATTAATAAAACGTGTCGCGACATGGTTCAGGGTATTGCTTGAATTGGGTTGGCTCTGCATAATCGGCACTCTCTAGTTTTGCGAATCAGCCGACCTTCTCCGTCGGCTTTTTTGTGTCTGAAATTCAGGCAGCCTTCAGCGATTCGCGCAGAACGTGCAGCGCGTCGATGGCTTCCTGGATGGCCTTATCGCCCTGGGCTTTTTCGTGCTGGCTGATGTGGTTGTCAGTGGCGGCGTCGAAGATCAGTCGGCCCACGTCGCCGCATTCGGCGGTCAGATGGCACAAGGCGGCCATGAGAGGTTTCGGCTCTGGGCGCTTGCGCAGCACAACGTCACATTCGAACTGATTGGTGAGTGCGCTCAATACGCTCAGGCGCCCGTCCAGTGGCAAGTGAGTCAGAACCATCCCGAGCATCTGGATGTTCATCTTGTGATTCGCCCGGTTTGGGTTCGCGCAATCCAGCAGCGTGGTTTCGTTCACACCCATCCGCTTAGCCAGCGCAGTACCGCCATCAGCCTTCACTTCCCGGTGCAGCGTTCTTTCAAATTCTTCCATTGCGAAATCCCCTCTTCTTCTCGCGTGGCACCGAGCCACTACTTCCGCGATCATTCATTCATCAACTGATCAGGGACGAATCCATGACCTTCTGTTCTTCTTGGCCCCTAATGAGGTGCCGGCCCCGCTTGGCCCAATCGTTGCTGCGCTGGCCCCTAATAAGGGGCCGGACTGTTACCTTTCGGGGAAAATTGAAACCACGTTTCCTGTCCGCGCCTCTTGTGCGCAGTGATCAGCGAGGCGCGACTTCAGCTGGTGGGTGTTGCGATGCGTCTTGTTTTTGTAGGCCATTGGTTCACTTCCGGGGTCGGTGTGACAGGGCTGGGTTAGGCGGCTGATTTTTTTGGGGTCGCCTGCGCCGGGAAGGACTTGAGCTCGTGTGCTTCATAAGTCCCGTCCTGATTGCAGGTGACGGAAATATTTCGCTGGGCCGCGATGGCCTTGCTGATCGCAGCAGGGCTGACCAGAAGAGCCTTGGCCGCAAAGGCCTGCCCTTTCGTAGCAACCAGTTCTGTAAGTGGGATCTGCTTCATTCTGGAAATCTCGAATGGTGTTCTCGAGATCAATATTAACCGCCGGTTAGGTTTCTAGCAACACCGCCGGTTGCCGCAAATAAATTAACCAACGGTTAAATTTCACGGATGAGTAAAAAGAAAGAACTTTCCCCGGAGCTGAAGGCCGAGTGCGACGCCGCGAAGGCGCTTTTCGTATCGAAAAAAAACGCCCTCGGCCTCACTCAAGCAAGTCTTGCAGAAGCGGCTGATATCTCTGCTGCAGCTGTCGCGATGTACCTGAACGGCACCAATCCGCTGAATGTAAAGTTTGCGGCCGTGCTGTCTCGCTTACTTGACGTGCCTATTGAGAAATTCAGCAAGAGACTGGCGGCTGAAATCAGCGGGCTTACAAGTGCTGCCGACCCAATCAACGCCTCATCAGAGGGCGCGTCTGCCGCAGACATGGTTCGTCAAATGCTTTCCAAGCAAGGGAAAGGATTGTCTGATGATGCTCGTAGGCGGTTACTTGCAGCTGCCGAAGCCGATGACGGCGGTGGCGTTATCGAGATCGACTACTACCGCCCCGGCGCGATGGGTGACGAGGTGTGGATCGCGCATTACGACGTCCGCGCGGCAATGGGTGGCGGGCAGATCCCACACGACTATCCTGAGATGTTTCAGGATGTGCGCGTCAGTCCCCAGCACCTACGAGAAATGGGCGTTGAATTTAAAGAACACTTTCATCTGAAGATGGTGACAGGCTGGGGCCAGTCCATGGCGCCCACGATTAAGCACCGCGACCCACTTCTGGTCGATGTCAGCGTCCGCGAGTTCGCCGGCGATGGGATCTACATGTTCTCTTGGGAGGGGCACCTGTACATCAAACGTCTCCAATGGATTGGCGACGATCAGATAAACATGATTTCTGACAATACGAGGCACCCGCCGCAGACGATCAGGGCCGATGAGACCTTCATTCAGGCGCGCGTGCTGCTGGTTTGGAATGCTCATCTGGTTTGATGTCGCGTCATTGACAGCCTCATCTGGCGCGGTGGTGGCGGGTTGTAGCGCTACCGCCAGGCGTAAGGGTTAACGCCGTTAACTGTTCTTCGGAGAACCATTAGAGGCACGGCGGAGCACCTGATATACGAGAGTCCGACCGATCTGGAACGAGGGCTGACGGCATGGCGCACTCACTTAAATATCAGATAGCGGAATCCGCTAGCACCCTTGAGATCGAGGTGGGCAAGCTGCTTGATTTGGCCTCGATGCTTGAAGCCGCCGGGAGTGAGAGCCTGGCCGTGGATGTTTCGATTCAGGCTCATAAGCTTCTACAGGTTGCGGTAGCACTGAGAATTGCTAAGGCTGAATGCAGGACTGATGTGTTGGGATCGACTGACTGCTTACGCTGATGAGGTGAAGGCGGGAAGGATTGTGCGAGCGAAGGCTGATTAGATCCCACTGCTGGTGCGAATGTTCTGGCGGGCGGTTTGCGTGCCGAAACAGCGTAGCGATTTTTTCATCGATGCATCTCTGACTTTTTATGCAGCAAGGAGATTACAAATGCTTGTGAATGGATCAAAAATACCACACGTCAAATCACCTAATTTCATTAGCGAAATGGCTGACTCTTTCAACGTCGCCGGGCTCCAAACAGGCTCTGGCTCGAAGATATCGATGATAATCTCTAGAGATCAGCTTGACGTAACGCAAGAGACCCTTGTCCAGCAAGAAATAGGCTTTCAAGCGCAAGTTCAAGATGGAGACCTTGTCTTGACCAAGCATGTTGTGGCAAACATCACCATCCCTCTTGATTCTGCTAAAGCGCTTGTTATAGCGCTCCAGACTGCAATTGATCAGATCCCACAGGCACCCTCGCCCACCGCTCCACCGAACACCACGCACGGATAAATCCAGCTATGTCAGGGAATAATTCGAGCGTAATTATCTCTCGGCCAACCGGATCGATGTCGGGAACCTGGCTGATGACAGGGGTCGTTTTGGCGTCCCCATCCACCGGTCAATTAAAAGCGATCATGCCGACGCTGAACGTATACTCTGATATACGTATAGAGGATGTAATTTCGTTCGGGACGACCGAAAGCGCCCAGGAAACCTTAAAAACACTGGATGAAGAAGCGGACATGGATCGAGAAGAGCTGAAAGCCCACCTTGAGAATCAGGATCTCAAGGTCGACGCGCGCCTGGGACAATTTGAGCAGCGTGTCACTGACGGCCTTTCGATGATGAATCAAAGCTTGCAGTTGCTTGATAAAGATCTGGCAGGAGTCAGAGGGTTGAAAGGGACAATAATTCTCAATTCCGTCGTATCAGTGATTGCAATTGTGGGCATAGTCATTGGTGTCATGGCATACGGAATCGCGAATTTTGACTCTGGAAGAGATACCTCCGTTCTGATTCAAGAATTGCGTCAGCAATCTTTCGAAAATAAACAAATGCTCGAGCAGATCAAGGCAAATCAGAAGTCGTAGCTGTCTTCGGCTCACAAAAAGCCCGGCCCAGCGCCGGGCTTTTTGTATCCGTCTGTCATCCCTTCGTCACACCTACCAAGCACACTGCAGTCAGCCAAAGGGATTTGGCCACGTGCATAAAGAGCCCGGCCTAGCGCCGGGCTTTTTGTTTCCTCGTTCAGTCCGCCGCCAGCCCAGTATCAACCTGCCACCATTTACACCTCGCCCCCAAATACTAGGCTTATATCCACTCCCTCTGTTTACGGAAAAGCGAATGGACACCCTAAGCAAGCTGGAAATCGAAGCAGTGCTTTCAAGCCGACTACCAAACTGCACCATTTCCTGCTCGACAAATCCAGATGGCACCTTGTCCGTCGACGTAATAGGACCAGAATCGGATCAGTTCACGATCATAAATATCGACCGTTTCCAGTATCACGGCGACGCAGGCATCAATAGGCTCGCCCGCGAGATCCTGGAAGAAATGGTTATGTCGCGACAGTTATCGCACCGCCAGTCACGCGTAAGTCGGGCTTAAACTCTACGCACTGCCTACGCCTTCGACCGCCCGCGCATAGGTAGTCGTTGCCACCTCTATCAAGGTCTTGCGCTCTGCCGGATCAATAATTCCTTTTTCCCGATAGCTGTCGGCGAGTCGCAGCAGTTCATCGTATTGCTCCTGGGCGCTCATTCGATCCTCAGGATTCACCAGTAACTCATGCCAGGCAGAAAACGCCTTCACCCTCGCGTCGTCGTACATGGTCGTATTCTCCGAACGTGTTTCGGTAGAGCATCTATCGGCCTGAGGCGTTCATCGACGGCGACGCACGGCCGTAACCTGCCTCCCGTACCGGGCTTTTTCATTCCATCTTGCGCCCTCGCAGACACTGTCTACACTGACATCAGCTGAAGGAACAGCACCTCGATGTATAAAACGGCCCGCCCATGCGGGCTTTTTTCTGCCTGCGATTCCTGGGATGCGCCAGCTTTTATCCTGGGCTACGCTTTCCTTCTCGATGGAGGAAACGCCATGCCAGACGATCCTACCCCCGCCCTGCTCTACCGCATGAACCAGAACATCATGGCTCTTGGGTCTGCTATCGACGAGATCGGCAACTGGATCGACCAGCGAGGCTCAACGGAAGCGTCCAACCGGATAAGCGCGCACCTACAGGTTCTGGAAGACAACGCTGACGCCATAGCTGAGCTGATGGCTGATCTAATGGCCAGGTGGAAGCCTGAAGAAGAGATTGATCCAGAAGACTGATGCCAGCCCGAATAGATGAGCGCGCCAAGCGCGGGCTTTTTGTGCCTGCTAGAAAGGCGCCGGCTCTTCTACTGGCTCGAAGACCTCGACCGGCCGATCCTCCTCGGCACTAGCCTCCCACTTCAACGTCACCGACTCGTCGTCGTTGAATGTCATATCTATGCCGTCCGTCTCGTGTAGCAAGCCCATCACCTCATCCCACTCCCGATCACCGTCCGTATCCAGACGGTGGATCGTCACCCAGCGCTGAACCTGTGCAACGGGGTGATTGATCATCCCTGAGACGCGCAGCCCAAGCCGCTTCACGCCGCTGACTTCCTCGCTGATTGTTGGTTTTGCCTGCTTCTTCGCCTTTACCACATCACCCTCCGATAACTGTATATCCATACAGGACTAGCAAAAGCATACGCCATTACATTGAAAAATAAATTAACCGCCGGTGTTGACTATGTGTAAACCGCCGGTTAATTTAGCTCCATCGCAACCGGCACCCAATCAGGGGCCAGCTGCGAAGGGTCGAGAGATCCGCCGCTCTTTAACAGCTCAGGATCCTCGCCATCGACTACCCCGGGTTTCAGCTGGTAAGTGCGAGCAACAAATAGTCGATGCCACGCCAGCTCTGGAACTGGCCGCACCTTCCATATGAGGGTGTGCGAAACCACGCAAGCCAGCCGTACCAGCACCGAACACGAAATGTGCGACGACAGCCAGAGATATGAATCCGGCGATGCGCGTGGTGGAGAAAACAGATTTCACTGGCTGGCCTTGGTGACAGGGCCAGACGGGAAATCAACCGATCAAGCACGGAGCATCAAATGAGCGAGCAAACCCTTCAAGCGCTGCTGGCTGAGCGAGTCACTGCCTTTGCTGCAGGTGATCAGCCGGCAGCAATCATCGACGAGCATGTGAAGATCATGTTCACCGAGGTGATCGACAACTGTTTTGGTCGTTACGGCGATATGGGCAAGCAGGTTGAGGAGGCAATCAAGGCGGCGTTGCCAGCCAACCTGACCACAGTCTTCGAGCTGACCCGTTACAACGACATGATCGCCAAAGCGCTTAAAGAAAAGTGGGAAACCAGCGGCGTAGAGGCCGACATGGTCCGCCGCGCGCAGGAGGCTATCGACGAAGTGCTCACCAAGGATCAGATGCCAGCTGTGGTAAGCCTGCAAGACCTTCTCGAATCCTTCATCGACAACCACAAGGAAAGCGCCGCAGAGGAGCGCTGGGAACGGCCGGACATTCGTTTTCAAGAATCCGAATACGGCGGCCTGCACATCTACTTCGACAAGAAACCAAAAGAAGAATCACCCTACAGCAGCCGCGAACGCAGCGAGTACAACCTGGATAACGCGATCCATATCTCGTTCGATAAGCGCGGAAATGACCGAGACGATAAAGGTCGTCAGATCGGCAGCGTCTACGCCGCCCGCATCGACAACGAGAAGATCGGTCAAACCCTGCGCTTCAGATCGAAGTTCGAGAAGCTTCTCGCCGCTCTCTACTTCGGCGCCTCCAAGATACTGGTGGATTGCGAAGAAGACGATTTCAGCTACGGAATTTACGACTGAACACCCAGCGCCACGTCAGCCTGACGATAACTGCCCGAGCACCTGGTACTCCCCAGCACCAGGCCGCATCGGAGAGTGATCGAAGCGTGCCCAAGCGGGCTGCAGCGCTAGGATCGCAAAGACCCGTGAATGTCCTGAGCCGGTATGAGCGAGACGGCCAATACTATAAACGCGGCGGGAACCAAGCAGGGGTAGCGCCCTGGTGTTTCGATCACTCTCCGATGCGGACGAAATTGCGGCCTATAACCGCCCACCTGCATCAAATCCCAGAATCGGTTGTTATCGAGCGCTGGCGAACTGAACACGGCCGTGGAACTCGGCGCCGGAGACGTGACCGGCAAGCAGATGAATGCGCAGGCTGATGCGTAGTAAGCGTCAACGAGAGGCGGATCTGAACATGGGTAGCCATCCCCTAACTCGCGCAAATCGCTAAACACTCGTTATGCCGGGATCAGCTCCGGCCATCCGCAACACCTCGTCCAGTTGGCCAGGTCGTTTATCGCGACGTCAGCGCTGGAGCCGGACAGCGTAACCGGACCGATCACCTCGAAAGAGGCTGCATCGGAATGTCGGCGCCCCATGAAAAAAGCTGATCCAGGCCAACTGTTTGTATGCGAACGGGCGGACGTAGTTAGGCATCTTGGTCAGGACCGGCATTCCAATGCAGCTTCAATAGGTGGCCACTGCCTGCCCAGTGGAGATATCGCCATGAAGTAGACCACCGCTTTCCCCGCGAGGCACAGCAAGCCTGAAGGCTGCGCCCAACACCCATGCAGGCAGCGGACAGTAGGTCGTCGATGTCACCGCGCATCGGCCGGAATTCCGGTAGGCCACCCCAGCGCACGAAGACAACTTGATGCTGCAAACCCAGGCCGTCGCCAGCAGCGGGCCTGGGCATCTATTGGAATTAAGGGGCCGAAGAACTTTTAAGCTCGTCGTAATATGACTGATAAATCTCAGATGATTTACGGCAGCGCTCAACGTACTGCTGCGGCGTCATGCCAAGCCTAGCTGACTCGGTACTGAGAAATCGCTGAAGAAACTCGTCCCCTCCTTGCATTTTTGTTGACTGCTGAAAGGTGGCCATCTGGGTAATCATTCCGCACCCTCCGGAGAACTTCGCGGTGATGAGCAGTGCCAAAGCGCCTTCCCCTTCCCCCTCTGCCGCCAATGTGCATGTTCCAAAGGTCAGCAGCAGGACGCAAAGAGCAAAGCGAAAGATTAGGTCCATTGAACTCTCCGAGTTTCTTACTCGCGCAAATGGAGTGTAGCGGCAGTATTGCAGGCCACGCACTTACACCCCCGACACCACCCGCATGCACTCCCCTCCGCGCCCAACGGCAACCAGCGGAACGGATGAGTGCAGCCGAGTTTTGTTGGATCAACACCCCGCCACTCTGGAGGCGACCATGGCAACCAGCTATGCAGACAGTGCGCAGGCCCGGGATTGGGATCGGCGCTATGACGCTTGGGGCCGCGAGAAGAAAGCGAAGCCCGACGAGTTCCACGACTACGAGGCCGCCGCCCTCAAGCGCACCCAGGCACTGGCAGACCGCGATGTTCGCTTGCTTGCAGAGCGCAAGGCGAGTGCGAAACGTGTAGCCGCAGCGGTCGATGCCATCGGTGAGTTTTGGGGCTTGAAGGAGGCGTCAGCATGAGCAGCCAGCACGATCTTGCTACCGGCATGCTTGATGGCTACATCCAAAGCATGATCGACCCGCAGTGCAGCGCCGTAGCGGTAAAGGCATCAGCCAACACCGCGATCCTCATCTTCCGCACGCTGAGCATCATCAGCGCCGACGAAGACGCCAAATACACCGAGCGTTTGAGCCGCACCTTTGATATGCGGCAAGGGAGAACGTCATGACCACCGCGCCAGTGAAAACCCTGATCGACGAACAGCTTGACGACATCGAGCGCAAGATCGCCCTGCTCGGCTTCGGCCTGCCCTTCAACGAGGTGATCGGCCGCAAGCGCGATGAGCTGGTCGTCAGTCTGCCGCAGCGCTTGGCGCCGACGATGAAGGGCGGTCGGATTGCAGTGAGAGTTCGGCCATGAAGACCTTCTACTGGATTCTCACCGCTGGCCTGGTATTCGTTCTGATGGTCTACAACGTCACCCGAGACGCATCCAGCGTCTGCCAAGTGCCGCACGAGGTGACTTACCGGGTGCTCAGGTGACCAGTCGCCAGCGGGCGCGGCGCCTGCTGATCTGGCGCGGCTCTCTGCCTGTCCTCGCCCTCTTCGCTTTCCTGATGCTGCTCGGCGCCCTCGCTGATCGCGTCACTCAATAACTCCCACGCCTTTCAAAGCTGCGCACCGCGCCGCAAGGAACTGTCATGTCCGCAAATACTAAACAAGCACAAGAATCGCTCGAAATGAGCGAAACCGACGACGTACAAAAATCTGTAGTCCCTGCGGTTGCCGTCACCGACATCGCCGAATATCGGCCGCACGAGGAACAGATCGTTCGACTGGAGACCACTTACGCGAAGCTGGTCGTTGATTGCTCGACCAGCGAAAGCGTCAAGGAATCGGTGATCCTGCCCGAAGAATATGCCGAGTTCGAAGCTGAAGGCACCATCGCTCGCGACAACGCTATTGAGCAGCTTGAAACGCTGCACAAGTCTGCCGTTGAGCGGGAAGAAGCTGCCGCCAAGCTGCTGGCCCAGCAGAAAGAACTCGACGAGCTGCGCGAGAAGCAACGCATTGCCGACGCTGAAGCCGAGGAGCTGCGCAAGCAGCGGGCCGAGGAAGACCGCCTGCGTTTGAAGAAGCAGCAGGAAGATCTGGACCAGCAGCGCCGCGACATGGAAACACAGCAACGCCAACAGCGTGAGCAGCAGGAAGAGCAACAGCGCCAGCAGCGCGAACGCGACGCACAGTATCAGCGGGACCAGGAAGAATTGGTTCGTCTGCGCGCCCAGGCTGCCGCACCCGCTCCAGCCACTTCAGTAGCTGCGCCCATGGTCGCAGAGAAGGTCGATGTCGCACCTATCAGCACACAGGCGATCGCCGCTGAAAACGACGATGTGACTACGACCGCGCCGGCGGTTGACGACATTGTCGAGGTCGTAGCCCTGGGCTTCGACGTGGACCTCGGTACTGCTCGCGCTTGGCTTCAAGCCATCCGCTTCTAACCACCCTTTCCATCTAACGGCCGACCCACTCCTTGTCGGCCACGGAGAGCGCAATGACTGACTCAGACACCCAAGCCCCAACCGGCCTCGCCACTTACCACGATCCATCGCACAACGCGGCAGCGCTCATTCTCGACCCAGGCACCATGAAGTCGATGAGCGATCTCGCGATGATGATGTCGAAGGGCGTTACGACAGTCCCCAAGCATTTGAAGGGCAATCAAGCTGACTGCATGGCGGTGGTGCTACAAGCGATGCAATGGCAGATGAACCCATTCGCTGTTGCGCAGAAGACGTTCATCGTCAACGGCGGTGCGTTGAGCTACGAGGCGCAGCTCGTCAACGCAGTGATCACCGCCAAGGCGCCAGTCAAGGGTCGTTTGAACTTCGAGTGGTTCGGCGCCTGGGAAAACGTTATCGGCAAGATGCGCGAAGTCACCAGCAAGACCAAGAAGGACGAGGACACTGGTGAGTTCAAGAAGTATCGCGTTCCGGCCTGGAGCTTTGACGACGAGAGAGGTCTCGGGATCAAGGTCTGGGCAACCTTCAAAGGCGAAGACGAGCCACGCGTTCTAGAACTTCTGCTCACCCAGGTCCGCACGCGGAACTCTACGCTTTGGGCGGAAGATCCCAAGCAGCAGATTGCCTACCTGGTGACTAAAAAATGGGCGCGACTCTTCTGCCCTGACGTCATTCTCGGCGTCTATTCACCCGATGAGTTCGAAGACTCTTACGGTGGCGAAATCGACATCACCCCTGCGAAGCAGGCTTCAAATACCGCAGCCGCTGCCGGTGTGTCGTTCGGCCCAAAATCCCCGTCGCCGGAAATCGACGGAGTATTCGCAGACCTTTTGGTCGTCGCGAAGCGGCAGGACATTGAAGCCTATGCGGCAGCCTGGGCAGGTCTCAAGCCTAAGCAGCGCGCAGCGATCGGCCTGGAATGCCACGAAGCGCTCAAGAGTATGGCGGCAACCGTTGATGGCGACTTCACCGAGATGACTGGCACCAGCGATGGCCTGTCTCAGGCCGAGGAAGCGGCGTAGTGAGAACGGAACTTCAAGGCACTGAGAAGTGGCATGCAGACCGATCTGGCCGAGTAACCGCCAGCCGGTTTAAAGACGTGGTGGCCTGGGGTAAGCCCGACAAAAATGGCAAGCGCGAGCCGATGCAAGCGCGTACCTCCTACATGCGCGAACTGTGCTTCGAGCGACTGGCAAAGAAGTCGAAACACAACGTCAGCAGTGCTTCCATGAAGTGGGGCCACACCGAAGAGCAGAAGGCGCAGGACGCCTACGAGATGTTGACCGGCAACATCGTCGTACCGTCCGCGTTCATCGTCCACCCGAAGTACGACTGGCTCGGCTGCTCGCCAGACGGCCTGATCAACGATGACGGTGGCACCGAGTCGAAGTGCCCTTTCAACGAGGCGATACACGTCAGGACTTGGCTCGAAGGCATGCCCGAGGAACACATGCCGCAGGTCCAGGGCTGCATGTTCGTTACGGGACGGAAATGGTGGGACTTTCTGTCGTTCGATTCTCGCCAAGATGAAGAGTGTCAGCTCTACATCGAAACGATTCACCGCGACGAAGACTACATCGCCAACCTGCACAAAGAGCTGGTCCAGTTCAATCTGGAACTGAATCGCATGGTTGATGAAGTCGCGGACAAAGCCAGGGCGCAAGCCCATCGTTTAGGAGCCTGATCATGATCAGCAACCACCTCAACTTGGTCGAGCAGCAGCGGCAGAACGCGGAATCAATTTCCAATCGGACCGCCGAATTTCTGGCTGCCGGCGGGAAAATCGCCCAACTGAAAAGCCCGCCGCGCAATCTGCTGCCGCCTGCCCGATCACAGAAAATCGACCCCGGCACGGTCCTCAAGAGAAAGCCTAAGGCGTTGACAGCTGCTGATCGAAAGGCTCTCCGGTTAATGGCGGACTCAGTATGAGTAAAAGGAAACCTCACAACCTCAAGGCTCGCATCGACCGATCGTGTCGTTCTCTGCTGGCCACCAACCACGTTGCAGTGGTGAACATCGACCCCAGCGGCCACCAGGGCATGATCAATTACAAGTCGCTGTAGAACATCGCTCCCGGAAAGATTGGTCAGGCCGTATGTGGCATCCCCCACCGCTGGACGATCTACCTCAGTGCTCTCTGTATTGATGCCCGCGGCGACCGCTACAGCAAGTCGATTGAGGTGGCACCGGACGGCGTGTACCTCTCCGACCATTTGGAAGACGTGATCGAGCATTGCTACAAGCAACTGCGCAACTCGACCAATCAAAGCCAGATGGTGGCTTCTGGCTGGATCGCAATTCCGGAGTCCTTGTCGCTCGACGAAGCTCATGCCGCGCGGATCTTTGAAGCGGTCGGGGCCTGGAATCAGGTCAAGGTAGCAGCGTGAGACGCTTCCGCACCCAACAACGAAAACGACAAACCTGGCTGGCACTGCCGGCCAGTGGCATAGCCGAGGTAGATCATGGCAGCCGAGCCGAAAGACCGATCAGCAAAGACTGCGGCGAGACGAAAGACTCGCGGCGAGGAAGAAATCAGGCTGCATTGCATGGCCGGAACCCGCCAAGCACTGGCTGAGCTGATGACCTGGAGCGGCATCGAGGAACAGGGCGAGGCCATCACGCTGATGATTCACCACCTGCATGGCCTTTGACCGGGCGGCGCCCTGCCTTTGCTCACGCCACCGCGACACGAATACGTGATACCGGAAAACGTGTCGCGGAAATTGAAGCTTGCTTATCGACGTGAAGAGCTGCGAGTTGGAATCGACTAACAATTAGTTCCCACCGGAGAAACGAACACCGCCCACAGAATAACCTTCTGAGTGGATATGTATTAGCTGCGATAGTCGCTCAACTTTATCTAAGTGATTATTATGGAAGTCACCGATCCAATGACGAACAGCTGCCACCATTTCCTCACAAAATATTTTGACGTTCAGATGCAAAACACTTCCAATCTGAACTCGATGCTGAGGCAGCACAGTGAAATAGAATTTATCTAGCACCCCTTTGGCCCGCTGATGACCAACATCCGTAAGCCCTTGATGGAGCGCTGAACACCTTAGTACATAGCAATCATCACCAGCCATAAAGACATGAGTTTCACCAAACATGGTCATGCTATAGGTTGGTTTCAGATACGTATCAAACCAAGTAGCGAATTTTTTACCGTTAGTTTTGCCATCAGCAGCCTCTAGACTTGAACATACATCAGGAAGCGTCAAAGCCATATATAGAGCCGAGTACCAGTTACTGTCAGCCAGTGCTTGTTCAACTGAAGATAGAAAACGCTCCATCACTTTCCTTCCTTATGTATGACGGCAAATCCGGCGCCATGCCGGGCCGAACACAAATACCCCACTTCAACGCACCAAGCCAGTTTTGCGACGCTTTGTCGCGCACGCCCAAATCATACACACCATTGTCGCATCCGGTCACGGAGGGCGGCGCCTACCCGAGGTAAACGCAATGCCTGTTCTCCACAGCATCATTCACAAGATCGACAAGAAGCCCGACGGTAGCCCCGCGATCCTGCACCGCAGCAGCGCGGAACTGGCAGAGAGTCAGTCTCGCGACGACCTGATGCACCAGTTCAACGAAAGCTACAACGCCAAGACCGGCAAGGTCTGGGGGTTCTTCCACGCCGAATCGGGCGCCCACCCTTTAAGTGGCTGGCTGAGCAAGTACTTGGCCGGCACCGAAGACTTCACGGAGTTCAGCAGTGTCGCCGTCGAGCATCTGACAATGCTCATGGAAGAATCTAACCTGTCGATCGGTGGCAACGCTCTCTTCTGCCATTACCTGCAAGGTATGACCGACTATTTGGTCATTGCCCTGGTGCAGGAAACCGAAGCGGTGACCATGACCGACGGACTGACGCTGATGCCGATCCGGCGCCTGGATCTGGATCACATCCATTTGGCAGCGCGCATCAATCTCAGCGAGTGGAAGAGCAACCCCAAGTCGCGCCAGTACATCTCGTTCATCAAAGGCAAGAATGGTCGCCGGGCAAATGAGTACTTCCGCGACTTCATCGGCTGCCAAGAAGGTGTCGACGGCCCGGGCGAAACCCGCACCCTGCTCAAGGCGTTCAGCGACTTCGTTGAAAGCGAAGACCTCGGCGAGGAATCAGCCCGCGAGAAGACCAACACCTTGGTCAGCTACGCGATGGCCCAAGCCAAGATCGGCGAGCCGCTTACCCTCGACGAGTTGTCCGAAGTGCTCGACGACGAGCAGCCAAAGGCGTTTGCCGATTTCATCCGCGACAAGGATTACGGCCTGTCGACTTCACTCCCGCCGGACAAGAAAACTCTGATCAAATTTCGCCGTTTCACCGGGCGCTCCGATGGCCTTTCGATCAGCTTCGAACAGCATCTGCTCGGCTCCAAAGTCGAGTTCGACGAAGCCGGTGGCACGTTGACACTGCGCGGGCTGCCCACCCAACTCACAGATCAACTCAAGCGCGCCGCAGCCTGACAGCGAACGGAAGAGTCCGCCCGCTTCGCCACCATGTCGCGACCTGAAATCGTCGTTAAGGAAAAGTGGTCGCGGCAGCTTGAAGAATTTGCCAGGACTGGTGTCGAGGCCTGACAGCCCAGCTACTCCGGTGGTGCAGTAGTCAATGCTTGCGCATGGGCAGCGATCATCACCTGAATGGCGTTCGACACATGCGGGTGCCCAACCCAGCGGTAGGGGGCATTGCTCAGTAAGCCTGCGGCCGCATTGTCCATTAAAGTTTTTACATCCAGCCCGCTGGAGATGGCAGCTCCAATGATGGCTACAAGCGCCTGTTCAAGTGCAACTTCGCGATCAGTAATCATCCGCATCTCCTTGATCCGGCTTCATGCCGGGCAGAAAGATAAATAGCTCACCTATAGCCAAAATGCCACTACACACTGTCGCATCCGGTATCGGAGGGCGGCGCCTGACTGGAGATACACTGTGGACGACCAGTTCTACTTGCAGGATAGCCGCAGCAACACCGGTGACGGCCTTATGTTCTGGGCTCAAGGTGGCGGCTATTGCACCGACTTGGGTCGAGCAGAGGTCTTCACAAAGGCCCGCGCAATCCGTTATCACGAAGACCGGGAGAGCGATGTTCCTTGGCCCAAGGCCTACATCGATGAACGATCCCACATCGGCGTTGATTGCCAGTATGTCCGCGAAGAGGAAGCGGCGCCGCACTTGATAGAAGGCTGTCAGTGCGTAGTGCAAATCCCTCGGCAGTGGAACGGCAACGATTTGATCTGGGCGGTATGGCCTATCGGCGGCTCGCCAAAGCTGGAGCGCGCTCACCGCATGGATTTTGCGGAGACAAAGGCGCTCTCCGACAACGAGATCATCTGGCCGCTGACCTACATCGAAAGCAAGTCGAAACGGCTCGTCCATGTGCAAGACGTCTCAATCAAAGAGGCCTTGCGCAGCACCGGCATAAAGCTGATCAAGCCCAAGAAGCCTCGCGAGCAGGTGTTCAACTGTTCAGGTTGCGGGCGGTTTATCACCGACATCCAGCGCTACCAAGAAGACTGCCGCAACTGCGGCGTCGACAACTGCCCCTGACCCACCCTCAACTATTGCGCTGATCGCCGCGGCGGGAGCATCACGGTACGGACCAGGGCTTTATTGAGTTCCAATTTCTTGCGGAGGTCAGCTGGCGTGTCCGGTGAGAACGTGAGCATCCAGCATCCAGGCGTCAACAGTGCTCCACGTTGTGATAAGTAAATTTGGACTTGGATCTCGGAGATGCCAAGAGCATCAGCCAATTCCTTGTCTGTGGGTTCGTCGCTCATCAGAAACCTCCTTGATCCGACTGAATGCCGGTCACCCCGTAATACCCCACTTCAACGAATCACGCCAGCCGGTGAGGCAGGCGTCTGCCTGGAGATTACCAATGAGCATTCCCGCAAATGCGTTAAGCGACGAAGAGTGCCTGCACTACGCCGCGCTTGATCCGGCGGCCGCCGCCGAACTGACCCGCCGCTTCACCTCGCAGAGCATCGACCCGAGCGCCGAGCGTGAAGAGCTGCGTGAAGACATCCGTCGCCTCGAAAGCCAAGCAAGCGATGACGAAGACGAACTCGAAAATCTTCGCGATGGTGCCGGCGAGGCCTGCCAGTGGATCAAGCGAGCAATGGACCCGGACGACCGGGAGCTGTCACCGAACGAGCTGCTGCAAAAAGCGCTCGACTGCCTGGGTTAACGCCATGAGCACATTTGCAGTGTTTGGAATGAACGAACACTTCGCCCGCGAAGAGGCGAAGCGCAAGGTTCGCGACTTCAAGATCGAAAAGGGTAAGCGGGTTGAGCTGTCGATGAGCCAGTGGCTCCAGGCTGTCGAGGATCGGGTGGTCAAGATCATGGACGGCAAGCGGGTCGCTCAACTCAGCAGCATGTTCGATGCCCCCCAGTACGCCGCCGATTATGCCGAGCGCATCCGGAAGCTGGGACGGTGCCGCGACGTAATCATCAGGGCGAAGATCAAGTTGCCGCAGAACGACCTGAGACGGAAGTCGCCGATCAAGCTTTCTTGGATGGATTACTCGCCTGAATCGACAGCGGCCGCCTGACCCGCCTTCACCTATTGCGCTGAATGACGCTTAGATTCGGTCCTCTTCAGGCATACACAAATAGCTTCGCTCATTCTGCTTACGCTTAATAAATGAAAGCGTGAGTTTTGCCTCATCGATCAAGCTGTGCGGATTAATGCTGGTTGCCATAGCCTTCATCAGTTGCCATTTTTCTAGGGAGCGATTCAAAAGCCTGATTGTTGCCGGGTAGTACTCAGGAAAATTTCTGAGCTCGAAAATTATGACAAGTTGCTTATCAACATTAGATCCAGTGCTGTTCAAGTCCTCCACCAGTTTATGGTAATTCGCAAACCGCCTATCTCTCTCCTCTGATTTTTTAATCGATAGGTAATGGTATAGCGCGCTACCCGCAGTAATCAGCGACAGAAACAAAGCCAGCGATCCATTGTTCGCTGAAATCCACTCCCACATTCCTGAACCCCACTCTGAAAAATAAATCGCAATATACCCGGCGAGGATCCCCTATGTTCACAGCAATTGATTTGTTCTCCGGTTTTGGCGGATGGACCCGAGGCGGTGTTGATGCCGGTCTGCAAGTGCTTTGGGCGGCCAACCACTGGCCCGCGGCCGTCGAGTGGCACACGAAGAACAACCCAGACACGCAGCACGTCTGCCAGGACTTGCACCAGGCTGACTGGTCCAAGGTGCCCAAGCACGACGTCATGCTGGCCTCACCCTGCTGCCAAGGACATACCAAGGCCCGCGGCAAGGCATCGGGTAATCCACAGCACGACAACTCACGATCGACAGCCTGGGCGCCGGTGGCGAATGCGGAGGTGAACCGGCCGGACTTCGCGGTGATCGAAAACGTGCCGGAGTTCATGGACTGGATTTTGTACCCCGCATGGGAAGACGCGATGCAACGACTGGGCTACACCTTGGCACCGCACATCGTGGACTGTGCCGACTTGGGCGTGCCACAACATCGAGTGCACCTGTTCATGGTCTGCTCTCGCAGCAAAGCACCGCTGCACTTGCAGTTGCCACAATACCGACACGTTCCTGCCAGCCAGATCATCAACTTCGATGCCGGTAAGTGGTCGCCCATCATGAAGCCTGGTCGTGCTGAATCGACGCTGATTCGAGTAGATAACGGCCGCAAGCGATTCGGCGAGCGTTTCGTGATGCCCTACTACGGCTCAGGGTCCGGCCTTACCGGCCGCAGCCTGGACCGTCCAATCGGCACCATCACCACCCTGGACCGCTGGGCTGTGGTCGACGGCGACATGATGCGCATGATCACCGCCGACGAGGCAATGGCCGCACAGTCCTTCCCGGAAGACACTCTGCGCCCAGACAACCATCGGCTGACTATGCATATGACGGGTAACGCAGTACCGCCGCTGGCAGGCCAGCGAATCATCGAGGCCCTTAAGGCTGCCGCGTAGCTTCACAGCCACGGCACCGCAAACAGCCACTCCGTCAGACGCATCAGCATCTGGCTAAGCAGCTCAACAAGAACTTGATACATCAGATCTGCGACGACTTGTTTCATGTGGAACCCTTGTTCTATTTGGCAGGGCTCCACTTTGCGGCAAGCAAGCAAAACCGTCGTACGGTCGCGGTCACCAAACGCATCTTTTCTCCACCGCCCGGGCATGCCCCGGCATAGGACGCCCCATGCCCACAGAAAACAAACCGGTCGAGCCGCTGAAGGTTGAGCGCTCGACAGTCACAAAGCTGGTGATCACCGGCGCCCCGCGACTCGATGCGATAACCGTGTTCCTCGAAGACTTTGGCCGGCGCGACTGCCCGACCGAGTCCAACCCGAACTACCAGACCGCCCAGGGCAAGATCACCATCAACTGCTGGGACAATAGCTGGAACGCCTACTGGGGTGGCATGGGTCCACGCACCGTTGCTGAGTTCGTTGCCGACTGCGACTGGCACTATGTTTTGAACTGTCTGGACAGAGGGATCAGCGATACACAGTTCACCGGTGATGCGCTCGAGGCATTGGCCCGCAAGTGCATCCTTGAACGCCGCCGCGGTCGCAACAAGGCAGACTGGGGGGAAGGCAGCCTCGATGCGGAAGACGCGCGTCGCCTGTTCAATCGAGCCGACGAACTTCGCAACATAGAATCCGCCAACGAGTGCTGGCATCAAAGCGAGCTGCTCACCGAACTATTCGGCGAAGAGTGGCACTACCCCATCGGCGACCGCGTCAAAGAGGAAAACCACAAGTTCACGTACCTGCGGCGAGTGGTCGAAGCGGTGCAGGCAGCGCTTCGCCAAGAACAGCAACAGCTGGCAGCATGACCCGCCCTCACCTATTGCGCGGTACGCGACTATAGAAGCTTTCGAAAGGTGCTTAGTTCATCGAAAGCAAGCGCAGCATCTGAAGCTTTTGCTTCAAGCTCCAAGAACTCCGCTTTCTGTTCTTCAGAAAATGGGTAATTCGAAGCCGCAAAAACTTCTACCGCTCGGAACGCGTCGCTTCGCTCTTTGATCAGACGCTGAAATTCCTCTGCTAAATGGTTGCTCATCACCGCCCTCCTTGATCCGGCCTTTTGCCAGACCATCAACCAATAGCCCACAAACACACTTCACGCCAGCCGGCGAGGATCCTCTATGTCCGCACAACAGAAGCCACCCCAGTTCATCCATGGCCATCCAAGCATGGGCCTCCACTTCCAGAAAGAGCTGGTTGTGGATCTGTTCGCGGGTGGCGGCGGCGCCAGCACCGGCATCGCCCGGGCGTACCGGGAGCCGGATGTGGCGGTTAACCACAACCCCATCGCCCTGGCCGTGCACCGCGCCAACCATCCGCAGACGGCCCACTACGTCGCGGACGTGTTCGAAGTTGACCCGGTGCTGGCTACCGGCGGTCAGCCAGTCGGCATCCTTTGGGCCTCGCCCGACTGCCGCCACCACAGCAAGGCCAAGGGCGGCGCTCCACGCGATCGTGGTGTACGCGGACTGGCCTGGGTCGTTGTGCGTTGGGCGCACGCTACCCGGCCGCGCCTGATGTTCTTGGAGAACGTCGAAGAGTTTTGCGACTGGGGGCCGATCGATGAGGAAGGTCAGCCAATCAAGGCCGAGCGCGGCCGCACCTTCAAGTCATTCATTGCAGCACTGAGCACCGGCCTTGCCGCCGATCACCCGGACATGCCAGAGATTCTTGAGTCAATCGGCGAGTTCGTACCTGCGGAAGCGCTAGTGCGCGGTCTCGGCTACAACGTCGAATGGCGCGAGCGCATCGCGGCCAACGCCGGCACCCCAACTATTCGCAAACGTCTTTACCTGGTAGCGCGAAGTGACGGCAAAGCGATCGTTTGGCCAGAACCCAAGCGCCACAAGAAGCCGACGGCGAAACAGCAACCTTGGCGCACTGCCGCGGAGTGCATTGACTGGAGCAACCTCGGCCGCACGATCTTCCGTGAAAGGCCGATGGCAGTGAACACAATGCGCCGCGTGGCCAAAGGCTGCTGGCGTCATGTCCTGACCAGCGCCAAGCCCTTCATTGTCCCGATGCGCGGCACCTCGGAATCACACACGAGCACTCACGGCACGAACGAAGCACTGTCGACCATCAGCGCCGGCGGAACACATCACGCACTGGTACAGCCTGTCGCCGCGCCATTCCTCACCGAGTGCGCCAACGGCTCAGCGCAACGCAACTTCGACGTGCAAGAGCCACTGCGCACACAGGTTGCCCAGGTCAAGGGCGGGCACTTCGCGCTGGCCGCAGCGAACATGGTCACTCTGCGAAAAGGCTCGGTTGGGGCTGATGTCGACAACCCCCTCGGCGTGGTCGCTACCAGCACCGGGCACCATGCAGTATCGGCCGCATTTTTCGAACAGGCGAACGGTGGTTACTACAAAGGTGACGGTCGATCAGCTTACGACCCGATATCGACCATCTGCCAGTCCGGCGCCAATCAGCGGCTGGTCAAAGCTTACCTGGTGAAGTACTACGGCAACGAGAAGGACGGCATTTCGCTAACCGAGCCAATGCATACGCTGCCGACAAAGGATCGAGTTGCGCTGGTCGAGGTGGTGCAGGTACCGGACACGCTGACGCCGGAACAGATGGAAGGCGCCCGCCGCTGCGCTGCCTTCATGCATGAGTACCTGCCGGAGCACTTCAAAGACTCTGCGGAAATGGTGATGGTCGGCGGCTACGTGCTGGTGGATATCACCCTGCGCATGCTGCAACCGCCTGAATTGAAGGCTGCGCAGGGCTTCGACAAGGACTACATCATCGATCGCGGGCTGTTCGTTGACCCGGTCACCGGCGCCGAAGAGTGGCGCGACATCAACAAAACGGACCAGGTCCGGCTGATCGGCAACAGCGTCTGTCCGGACGAAGCCGAAGCACTGGTCGCAGCCAACGCCGCCGACATCATTGAGCTTTATCAGCGCCTTGCAGCCTGATCAGACAGCCCAGAAAACAAAAGCACCTGTGATGACCGGGATCCGCTGGGGATGAGCACGCCGCTGGCGCTCAAACCACCACCTCGTTTGCGTAACATCGAATCGACGGTCGTACTGAACTGAAAGCAGACTCCCCGAAACGCCGAAGTGGCCACAATCCGGGCAGCTCAGTTCTTTTCCATCAAGATCTGACTCAACTTTTAAAGCATCGACCCCGCAGACCAGGCACTCCATACGACTCTCCTTATTTTAGTTAATCGCTCAACTGTAGCTGATCCCTCGCCACCCTCCACCGCCCGGGCACGACCCGGCATAGGACGCCCCATGCCCACAGAAAACAAAATCGCTGAGCCCGCACCAAGCCTGGCAACCGGCCACGATCTCGATGCAGCCACTTGGGCCGACTTCGTGCAGCGCCTCCGCCATGACTGCGTTGGTGAAGGCGTGCGCGACCATTGCACCTCTTGCGCAATCTTCATCGTCGAGGCGCGCAAAACGATCTACGGCCTGGATATGGAATACGCCGAAGATAAGGTCGTCATCTGCGACGAGACGGAATGGAGAACCCCAAAGGAATACTGGGAAGACCTGGACGAAGATGGTCGGGCCGACCTGAACCGTGAGGCGCAAGCCTGGTGCGAGCATCAGTTCATGAAAGCTGATGAGGATGCCCAGTGGTACATCCTAGGTAAGCGTGGCAATCACTACGTGACAGGCATCAGCGACCACTGGGAGTACGTCAACGCCCACTTCACAAAGGACGCTGCCGAGGCATTTATCAGACGGAAGAAACACGACTACCGCAAGGGTATGCGCGCCTACGTCGATTCCCAGTACTACGCATGGGAGTTCAACGCGATCAAGGAAGCGATCCTCAACGGAGCCCTGACCTACACGCCGAAGCCGGTTGTGAATGCCCATGATCTGGTATCGATGGAGGTCGCAGGATGATCAATCGCGTTTGTTGAGCCAGTAATCCATTCGGACCTTAGAATCACTCAATGCTTCGCGACATGGATCGGCATACTTATTCAACAGAATCGAAAAGTTTACCGCGTCATTATCGATCTCTTTAAGCATTGTTTTGGTGGCCATTTCAGCACGTGCATGCGCCAGCTTCTCGCTGGTTAGCGTTGCGGAAGATTTAATGGCTAGCCCCCCTAGTTTTTTAGCGTTTTTAGATACGTCTGGTTTTTGCGCTTTTACAATCAATGAGCTGAGCATGTAGAACGCGCTGCATTCCGCGAGCTCATGAGCATAATTGTTTGTTGCTCGCTCTGGCTCATACGCAAACGCAGTGCCCAGCGGAAGCAACAGCACAAAAAGAATGTATCGACCCAAAGCAAAGTGTCCTTTCACCGCTCGCAAAGCGCTCCCGTTGTCAGATATCAGTAAAGCACAGCAGTAACCCCCTCCCCCTTCAAAGTCAGCCGCTATAGCGGCAAAGGAACAGTCATGCCTGAAGAAATCGTTTTGATCCAGCCTGTCCCTGTTTTGCGCGAGGCGGATGGCTGGTGGCACCACCCCGATCTGCCGATGTTCGAAGAGGACCAAGGCGAAGAATCGCGGGAGTGGGTAAAGGCTCAGGGCCTGACCATCGTTACCGCCGAAATGGAATACGAGGTCGATACCGACAACGACCCATACTTTGAGCAGGGCGAGGGCTCTTGCGCGCACTGGGAACCGAGCAAGCCCGATGGCGAAGGTTGGTTTGTGCTGGCCATTTTCGACACCGACAACGGCCCGGCTTGCTGGTGGGCACGGCGGGTGACGCCATGATCCTCCCCGCACTCGCCTACATGGCCTGGCTCATCTACACGGGGCCACAGTGAATAGAAACCGCCCCATCAACCACCGAATGAACCGGACAGGAGCTCGGCAGCTGATGAGACGCAAGCTTAAACAATAGCTCACCCGCAAAATTTGTCTTACTCAATACAACGAAGGCTAGTTCACCCCGCCAGCCACCTCAGGAGGGGAGCTGTGCAATGCAACTGGCGAGGCGAACGAATAAACCATAGTTCACCCACTCAACCCGCCTCAAACCCTTCATCTGATTTCCGCAATCCACCTACCAGCCTGCCGGTGAACGGCGGGCGAGGAATCGCTATGTCCGATTTTCAAACGGAATCCACGCCCACCGCTCGCAAGTTGCACATCTGCGGCGAATGCCACGGGCACATCGAGCCCGGCCAGAAATACCAACTCATCTCGGGAAGCTGGGATGGCGACATGGCGTCGTTCAAGACCTGCATGCCTTGCCTCAGCACCAGAACCTGGGCAACCGCCCAGCCTGAATGGGGTAGTGATGGCGAGCATCTTTATTACTTCGGGCAGCTTGAAGAAGACATGTCGTACCTGGCCCCGGAAATCACATCGCATGACGGTCGCCGATTTCACGCCTATCGCTTGCAGGCACTCATGAGCCGCCGCCGGCTCGCTGCCAAAGCGCTGCTCAAAGCGGCCTAACCCATCCCCCACCTTCTGCCGCCACGCGCGGCATGGAGCATCTCTATGGAAACTGAAATTCTCTCGGACGAAGAGCTGGCGGATCTCACCGGCTACAAGGCTCGGGCCTATCAGCGGCGCTGGCTGACAGATCGTCATTGGGTGTTCGTCGAAAGCCGCGGCAAGCGACCACTGGTTGGCCGGATGTATGCCCGCATGAAGCTGGGCATGATCTCCCCCGCCATCGCTGACCCTAACCCACCGCCGGCCGCGCCGGCATGGACGCCCGACTTCTCGCGAGTGAACTGATATGCGACCCCGTAATGCCGAAACACGCAATTTGCCGCCCCGTATGTATCAGTGGACGCGGCCACGGAAAAGCGGAAAGGATTGGATCGCCTATTACTACCTGGACTTGACCGGCAAGGCGATCCCATTGGGCAAAGACCTAGATTTGGCCAGGATCAAATGGGCAGAGCTTGAGGCGAAGGAAAAGCCCCTCGACCTTCGCACGATGAAAGGGATCTTTGACAGGTACATCCGCGACATCGTCTCCAAGAAAGCACCGCGCACCCAAAAGGACAACCTATCCGAGATCAAGCAGCTGCGACCTATGTTCGATAGCGCGCCGATCGACTCGATCACCCCGGCCACGATTGCCGGGTACCGGGATGCGCGGACGGCAAAGGTGCGGGCGAACAGGGAGATCGCCACCCTCTCCCACGTTTTCAATATCGCCCGGGAATGGGGGCTCACAACCAAGGAGAATCCGTGCCAGGGCGTGCGCAAAAACAAGGAAACGCCGCGGGACTACTACGCCAATGATGTGGTTTGGGATGCTGTTTACAAGAAGGCAGCTCAAGAGCTGAAAGACGCGATGGACCTGGCTTATCTGACCGGGCAACGGCCGGCAGATGTTCTGGTCATGAGGAAGGATGATGTCGAGGGGGAATATTTGGGGGTGCAGCAGAAGAAAACGCACAAGAAGCTTCGCATACAGATGACCACTGGCGGTGAGGCAAACAGTCTTGGCCGGCTGATCGCCGAGATATCCGCACGCAACGCTCAGCACGTCTCGAACTATCTGATTGTAAGTAGGCACGGAAAGCGGATGACCGCGACGATGCTGAGAAAGCGTTGGGACATTGCGCGCGAGAAAGCAAAGTTGGCCGCGATCGAGATCGGCGACGAGCTGCTAGCGACAAAGATAAGTGGATTCCAGTTCCGTGATATCCGGCCAAAAGCCGCGTCGGAAATCCTCGATGTCGGTGATGCGAGCCTGCTCCTGGGTCACACCAAGGGGGACATCACGGAACGCGTTTACCGCCGCATCGGCGCCATTGCCAAGCCGTCAAAATAGCCCGAAAACCCGTTACAAAACTCAAACTCCGCCCCTTGTAGAATGCGGTCTACAGAGGTGCCGAAAAACCAAAGTACTGTAACGAAAAACAGCTACAGGCCACGGTTTCAGCGGCTTTAAATAGCGGTCTTGAAAACCGTCGACTGTAACAGGTCCATGAGTTCGAATCCCATCGCCTCCGCCATATTTGTACCGACAAAGCCCTGATTATTCGGGGCTTTGTCGTTTCTGGAACTCGCGATTTTTGGTCTTCCCTTTCTGGATCGCTTCCGCAGCTTTTCGGTCATTTCCGCAACCCTACCCTTCCGACATCACTGGTTCGACCTCGACACGCAGGTGGATGTGGCTTTCTTCAACAGGCAGCTGTCGGCCATTAGCAGTCGGTCGAAGGTGTCCACTAAATCAGGGACGACTCAATCACTAATGCCCGGAGGCGGCTCAGGCAAATCGAGAGTCACTTAGTCTGATTCGATGGATAAAGACCGGCAAGCCGCGCTATCACAACACCAACGTAAAAGACGCCTGAGAATTCTTCGACCATCACAAGTGAGCGGGCGTGGTTGGTCAACGGAATAACATCACCGTAACCAGTGGTCGTGAGCGTCGTGAGGCTAAAATAGATCAGTTTGAAGAAAGTGCCGGGCTGTCCGAAGTCGAGGTAACCAGGGCCGAATGAGCCAGCGCTGGATATCTCGAGCAGCGCATAGACGAAGGACCAAACGAAGGCCAGCATAATGTAACCCGCAAGCGCACCATGCAGCTTGTCGGCTGTAATTGGCCCGCGCTTGAGAATATAGCGAAGCACTCCGCTAAACGAGACTGCAAGAGACGCCGCATAAGCTATCCCGGCAAGGTCAAGAATCGCGATATTCTCAGACCACAACGCCGTCCATTGAAGGCCAACCCCAAGCAACGCCAGACCCAGTTTTAGGATGAACCCCCGCCGAGTCTGCCTGGTGGCGAAAGCGCCCACGAGCAGCACGATTGAAAACAGAATGCCGAGCAACGTGCGAGCAAATATACCTTCCTCAAGAAAGGGAAACAGGAGGATCAATCCTAGTAAGAGCAGCAATAGATAGGTGCAGGGCCCTCGCCCTATTACCATCTGAGCTAAATCCTCGTCAGATTCGGCTTTATCTTGCGGATTTGCCATACCGGTTTTCCAGAGATTGAAATAACGCTCGAGACCTGACGTTGCACGATTGAAATCTGATCTGGCTTTACAAGAGTTGGCAGTGAAATTCTAGTCGCGAATGCATGTGAGAGGATTCAGCCTGACAGACAGCTATGGGTCGGATAGCGACGGTCTAGCATCGACCGTCGCTATAGATGGTCAGACTTCCGTCTGTTCCGCCATTTCCAGGGCATCATCGACCTCGATTCCCAGGTATCTAACGGTGCTTTCAAGCTTCGTATGACCAAGCAGGAGTTGGACAGCTCTCAGGTTCTTTGTCCTGCGATAGATTAGCGATGCCTTGGTTCTCCGTAGCGTGTGAGTACCGTACATGGTTGGGTCAAGGCCAATGACTGTCACCCACGCTTTGACTATTCGAGCGTATTGTCTGGTGGAGAGATGGTCTGAGTCGTGCAACCGGGTCGGGAACAAGAAGTCCTCGCTGCGGAGGCGGGCCTGATGCATCCAAGCCTCAAGAACCGTTCGGGTTTGCTCACTGATTTCAAATTGCACTGGGTGCTGAGTTTTCTGCTGCATCACGATGGCCCGTGACGACACATGTTCTCCATGGGCTATATCTCGTACTCGCAGCTTGGTTAAGTCACAGGCACGCAGCTTGCTGTCGATAGCCAAGTTGAAGAGAGCCAGATCCCGTGTCTTCTCCGCGAGCTGGAGTCTGACCCGGATGGCCCAGATATCTCTGACTCTAAGCGGGGCTTTCTGGCCGACTAACTTTCCCTTGTTCCAAGGCTGATGGCTGTATGTAGCAATAGTGTTCATGGTGGTGTCCTCCACGTTGGGGGAGGACAGGGTGGATCCGGCACAGTGCGCCGTTGTCGCTATTCGACCCATTGCAGCCGGTCGTAACAGGCAGAGAACGACCAGGAGACATGATGCGACCTCTCGCACTGTCGGCTCGTCACAACCTATCGGTCCTAAAAAACGCTTACACTGAACGAAGAAAACCCATGGGAAATTCGGATAAGGCCCCCTACGTGAGCGAAAATTGGGATGACCGACAAGCTGCCTCCAGACACGTATTCGTTATTGAAGACGAACCGGTGGTGCGGATGCTTTTGCAGGAAACCCTGACTGAGATGGGGTTTACATCAGTGGCTTTCGATAATGCTGTTCAAGCGCTGACCCATCTCACGTATATACAAGGTGATTGCACCCTCATCATCGCGGATCAGGGGCAACCTGGTGGGATACAAGGCACTGAGTTCATTCGCATGGCCAACAAAAGATGGCCATCTATTCCTTCGATTCTTACATCTGGTTATCTCACTGATGAGCAGGTTATCCCGCCGTCGGCGACTTATCTGCATAAGCCTTACACCTTGGATCAGTTAGAGAAGACCATCGCAATCATTCTCAGACAACAACCTTCCCTGCTGCAGAATTGAAGACAGTTCGCCTATTCAGTTTTTACCTCCTTGGCCTATTGGCGGCTCGGGGTCGAATGCAGCCCTTTCTGACAGGCAGCTACCAGCTAATACCAGTCATTCGTTGAGATTCGTTACCGACTTGGGCACCTCGGCGGCAGGGATATGGCAACGACATTCACCGCATCTTGGATAGTTCAAAACCGACCTTTTTTAACTCAAGAGCGTCATCATTAAACCCGTACAACAGATAACAACTCTAGCTTGGCAGCCGCCCATCTGAGTGATGGACGGCGTAATGGGCAGGCCAGCCCTTCACTCATTTCAGTACCAGCATCCGGTAAACCCCAGCCTCACTTTCGATCCCATGGGTGTCATGGGTGAAACCCGGGAAGGATTTGTCAAAGGCTTCCAGTGCCTTGAGATACGCCAGCAAAGGCCCGTCCGCAGGCCCGGCGTTTTCACCCGGCATCAGCAATGGAATGCCCGGTGGATACGGCACGATCCCGGTCGCGGCAATACGCCCTGCGGCTTCTGCGAGTGTCACCCGTTCGATGTCGTTTCTGACCAGTTTTTCGTAGGCCTCCACCGGACTGAATTCGGCTTTCGGCAATGTGCCGAACGCCTGGGCCATGTTGGCGGTGGTTTTGTGTTTCTTCATGGCAGCGAAGATTTCGTCGGCCAGGTCCTTGAGGCCCATGCCGGCGTAACGAGTCTGGTTGGCGGCCAGCAGATCCGGCAGGCACAGTTCCAGTTCGACGTTGTCGTCATAGTCGCGTTTGAAGTCGAGCAGGGCATTGAGCAAGGTGCCCCATTTGCCTTTGGTGATGCCGATGGAGAACAGGAACAGGATGGTGAAGTCGGTGGTTTTCTCGACCACGATGCCCTGACGTCCCAGGTAGGCCGTGAGCACACAGGCCGGGATGCCAGAATCGAGCAAGTTGCCGTCGTCGCCCATGCCGGGGCTGAGCACCGAGACCTTGATCGGGTCGAGCATGCAGTAGCCTTCTTCGATGTCACCGAAGCCGTGCCATACCGCGTTGGGATGGAGTACCCAGCAGTTCGGCTCGGTTTTCAAAAGCACCGGGGCGACTTCATGGAACGGCACGGTGGCCGCGCCAACCTGCACGGTCGGCGGCTGCCAGCAGGTAAAGAACCAGTCATCCTTGCTTAGCATCTCGTTGTGCATGCGCGAGACGACCTGGCGGAAACTGATGGCTTCTTCGATCGATTCGGTGGTGAGGATTTGCCCGCTGGGCGCTTCCATCATGGCCGAGCTGACGTCGCAGGAAGCCATGATCGCGTAGTTCGGTGAAGTCGAGGCGTGCATCATGTACGACTCGTTGAAGCGCCCGTGTTCGATCGGGTTGCGGCCGTTACGCACGTGAATCATCGAGGCCTGGGACAGGGCGGCCAGCAACTTGTGGGTCGACTGGGTGGCGAACACGGTCGGCTTCGAGTCGTCGTGATCGTCCGGGCTGCCGTGCATGGCGTGGCGCTCGCGATACAGCGGGTTGAAACGCGCATAACCGTACCAGGCTTCATCGAAATGCAGACGATCGACGCTTTGCCCCAGCAACTCTTCGACGCGGGTGACGTTGTAAGTCAGGCCGTCGTAGGTGGAGTTGGTGATGATGGCGTGGACGGGTGTCGGGTCGATGCCTTGCTTGACCAGCGGGTTGCTGGCGATAGCGGCTTTCACGCCTTCGGCGCTCAGGGTTTGCGGCAGGATCGGGCCGATGATGCCGTAGCGGTTGCGGGTCGGCACCAGATAGGTCGGAATGGCACCGGACAGGGTCATCGCATGCTCGGCGGATTTGTGACAGTTGCGGTCGCACAGGGCGATCTGATTGCGCGTGACGCTGGCCATGAGGATGACGCGGTTGGACATCGACGAGCCGTTGGTGACGTAGTAGGTGCGGTGCGCGCCGAAGACCTTGGCGGCGTAGCGCTCGCCTTGGCCGATGGGGCCGCTGTGATCGAGCAGCGAACCGAGTTCGCCAACCGAAATCGACAGGTCGGAACGCAACAGGTTTTCCCCGAAGAACTCGTAGAATGCCCGTCCCGCCGTGCTCTTGAGAAACGCCGTACCGCCCGCATGACCAGGGGTGTGCCACGAGTATTCATAGGTTCGGGAAAACTTCACCAGCGCCCCGAACATGGGAGGTAGCGCGGCTTGGCGATAGCGTTCGATGGCCGCCAGGATGCGCCCGCTGAGAAAGCGACTGGTGTCCTCGGGCAGCCAGATAAAGTCATCGGCGTGCTGCATGACCACCAGCGGAATGCTCGACGCGGTGCTGCGGTCGCTGATCAAAAAGACCGGCACCCGAGTGTTGCGCTCGCGCAGACTGACCAGCAATTTGATGCATTCTTCGTGGCCTTCGCTTGTATCCATTTCCCAGCTGAGCAGCACGCATTGAACGGCCGGGTCCGAACGCAGGATCGACGTGGCGTCGCTCAGGGTTTCCGACGCCAGCACCCGGACGGCGCGTTCCTCCACATCGTTGATCAACTGATGCAGGGCGCGACCGAAGACGGTGCGCTTGTCCGGCGGGCTGCTGACCAACAGCGAGAGCATCCCGAGCGTGTGTCTATATTCCGTCATGATTGAGCCTCCACTGTGACTGCTTGCAAGTTGTTGACCGGCACTGGTTCGCCAGTGATGTGTTGAGCGCTGACGGTCTGCGTCGGTACGCTGTTATTGAGCGCCTCGAGGCGGATCAGGCGGTTGTTGACGAAGCCGAACAGCGTGTAACCGAAGATGGTCGCCACGCCGCCGAGCATCAGTGCCTGCGCGCCCGAACTGTAGAGCGCCAGGTAGCTGTAAGCCGCCGCCACCCACGCAATGATGTTGGTTATCAGCGCCGTGCCCGCCGGAACGTTGGAGACCTTTTGAATGGTCATCAACGCGGCCATGGAGAGGATGTAGGGCACCAGGTTGGTGACCACCGCGAGGTTGACGAGTGTGTCGAACTGCTTGCTCAGGTCAGGGCTGATGGTGAGAAAAGCCAGTGCCGTCTGCACTGCCAGCAGCACCAGCATGCCAACAATCGGCGTACCGGCCTTGTTGGACTTGGCAAAGATCGACAGGAAATAACCGGTGTCCGCGGAGCTTTTGTAGACCTGAGCGATGGTGAATTGCCAACCCAGCAGCGAACCGATGCAGGCGAGGACCATCGCGGCCATCACAATGTCACCGACCATAGGGGTGAACATCTTGGCAAAGACCAGCCCGAACGGTGCAGTGGAGGAGGCCAGTTCAGGGTTATCGACGATACCGGCGATGACGTTGGTGGAGACGATGTAGATCACCGCCGCGCCGAGGGTGCCGCCGAGTACCGCAATCGGTACGTTCCTCTCCGGATTTTCCACGGCATCGGTGTTGGCGCACGCCGACTCCAGACCGAGGAATGCCCATAAGGTGATCGCCACCGATGCTCCTGCGGCTTCGAACCAGCCCATGTTGTGCGGGTTCCAGCCTGCGGCGTAGACACTGCTGTCGAACCAGTACCAGCCAACGGTGGATACGAGCACCACCGGCGCAATCACCCCCCAGACCGTAATCGCACCGATCCGGCCGGTAATCCGCGCGCCGCCGAAGTTGGCGAACGTGGTGATCCACAACAGAGCGATGGTCGCCAGACCCACTTGCAGTGAATCAAGCTTGATGTGGAACAGCTCCTGGATATAGCCGACCGCGGTAATACTGATCGCCACGTTGGCAATCAACAGCGAGAGGCCATAGGTGTAGTTCGTGATGTAGTTGCCCGCCTTGCCGAAGGTGTATTCGGCATAGCCGCCCATGCCCCCGGTCTTTCGGCTGAGCATCCCGCAGCGCGCAAAGGCATAGGCCAGCGCCAGGGAGCCAGTGGCCGTGATCAGCCAGGAAAGGATGGAAATACCGCCGACTTCGGCCAGTTTTGTGGGGAGCAGCACAATGCCTGAGCCCAACATGTTGACGGCTGTCAACATCGTCAGTTGCCCCACTGTCATTTTCTTTGCGACTGACATTCTGGTGCCTCATTAATTGGCTGAGAGAATGTTAGCTATAGCAAAAGTTTGAAATGTCGCAAGAAAGCCCTATCGGTAGGTGGTTGTTGGACTCCAGGCGGCAATGGCTCTAGTTTTACAGTTTCTGTACTTTCCGGGGGACCGCTTTGGGTTGAAAGCGGCTTTTCGCGACCGGCTGCTATTGGCCGAAAGCAGCCAGCCCCCCGTCACATTGTTCAGGACGGTAGAACGATACATTCGCCAAACATGGCCTAACGCCATGCTGCGCAAGAAGTTGCGCAGTTATACGTAATATCCCCCCTGAAAACCGCTGCAAGCCTCGCTGATCAAGGCTTCCAGCCAAGTGCGCAAGAAGTTGCGCAGTACTGCGCAACTTCTTGCGCACATTCACCGGCGATCTCTGCCAAACATCCTTCGCGAGCTCTGAAAACTCTCTCAACCCACTGATTTATATAGCCTTAACCGCTTCTGGCACGGACCTTGATAACAGTCAGGCACCCACCGGGCGATACCGCCTCCCGGGCACCCTAACTTTTAGCAAGGAGCACATCCATGGCTACACCAGCGTACATGTCCGTCACTGGCGAGAAACAAGGTCTGATCACTGCCGGCGCATTCACCGCCGACTCGGTTGGCAACACCTACCAGGAAGGTCACGAAGACCAGGTCATGGTTCAGGCTTTCAGCCACGACGTGATCATCCCGCGTGACCCGCAGTCCGGCCAACCGACCGGTCAGCGCGTCCACAAGCCAGTCGTGATCACCAAGGTGTACGACAAGGCTTCGCCACTGCTGCAAGCAGCTCTGACCTCCGGCGAGCGCATGAGCGAAATCGTTATCCAGTGGTACCGCACCTCGGCTCAAGGTACCCAAGAGCACTACTACACCACCAAACTGGAAGACGCGATCATCGTCGCCATCAACAACAAAATGCACAACTGCCAGGACCCGTCGAACTCGCACTTCACTCACCTGGAAGAAGTGCAGTTCACCTACCGCAAAATCACCTGGACCCACGAAGTATCCGGCACTTCGGGTTCCGATGACTGGCGTCAGCCGGTCGCCTAACTCAGGCCGACCGTCTCAAGCATCGGCCAGCTCTGCTGGTCGATGTTGTTTTCGCCTTTCCAGAATTTTCGCGTCCGCAAGCTCCCTGCACGGGTGCCGGCGAGCGCCGCTGCACTGCACGAGGAACAAGGGATGTTCGCGCCGGCCAATCAAACTCACTTTGCCCTGACCATCGAAGGTCTTTCCAGCGACTTCCAGGTTTTCTCCCTGCAAGGTCGGGAAGCCATCAGCCAGCCTTTTGTGTTTGAGGTGGAGCTGGTCAGTGAACAGCCGTCCCTGGACCTCGAGACTCTGCTGCACAAACCGGCCTTCTTGCAGCTCTCGCCCGACGGCAGCGGCATTCATGGCCAGATCTACCGCGCCGCCCAGGGTGATTCCGGCAAACGCCTGACCCGCTACGCGGTGACCCTGCGCCCGCACCTGTCTTACCTCGCGCACCGCATCAACCAACGCATCTTCCAGAACCTTAACGTGCCGAAAATCATCGGCAGCGTCCTCGAAGAGCACGGCATCCAAAGCAATGCCTACGAATTCAAAGTCGGGGCGATTTATCCGGAGCGCATTTACTGCGTTCAGTACGATGAATCGGACCTGCAGTTTGTCCAGCGTCTGTGCGAGGAAGAAGGTATCCACTACCACTTCCAGCACAGCGCCACCGCCCACAAACTGGTGTTCGGCGATGACCAGACGGTGTTCCCGAAACTCGCGCCCGTGGCCTACCAGCAAGACTCCGGCATGGTCGCCAACGACCCGGTGATCAAGCGCTTCGACCTGCGCCTGGAAACCCGCACCAGCCGCACCACCCGCCGCGACTACGACTTCGAAAAACCGCGCCTGACCCTGGAAAGCGAGAACCGCGGCGACGCCCTGCCCGACCTCGAAGACTACGACTACCCCGGCCGCTTCATCGACCGCGAACGCGGCAAGCACCTGGCCAAACGCGCCCTCGAACGTCACCGCAGCGACTTCCAGCTCGCGGAAGGCAAAAGCGATCAGCCGTTGCTGGTCAGCGGCCATTTCCTGGCCCTGACCCAACACCCCAAGGCCAAATGGAACGACCTGTGGCTGCTCACCGAAATCCTCCACGAAGGCAAACAGCCGCAAGTGCTGGAAGAGTCGGTCACCAGCAACACCACTAACCTGAAAGACGATTTCCACCAGGGCTACCGCAACCGTTTCCAGGCCACCCCGTGGGACGTACCGAACCGCCCGCCCCTGACGCAAAAGAAACCGCGCATCCTCGGCAGCCAAAGCGCCGTGGTCACCGGGCCCAAGGGTGAAGAGATCCACTGCGACCAATACGGTCGCGTCAAAGTGCAATTCCACTGGGACCGCGAAGGCCAGGCCGACGACAAGACCAGCTGCTGGCTGCGCGTCTCCTCCGCCTGGGCCGGCGCCCACTACGGCGGCATCGCCATCCCGCGCATCGGCATGGAAGTGCTCGTCACCTTCCTCGAAGGCGACCCCGATCAACCGCTGATCAGCGGCTGCCTGTACCACAAGGAAAACGTCGTCCCGTACGCCCTGCCGGCGAACAAGACCCGCAGCACCTTCAAAACCCTGAGTTCCCCCGGTGGCGGTGGTTACAACGAACTGCGCATCGAAGACAAAAAGGGCCAGGAGCAAATCTTCCTGCACGCCCAACGCGACTGGGACGAAAACGTCGAACACGACCAGAAAATCCGCGTCGGCAACGAACGCCACGACACCGTCGAGCAAAACAGCTACAGCGAATTCAAAGCCGAAGAACACCACACCGTCTACGCCGACCGCAAAGTCGAAACCCGCGCCAACGACCATCTCACTGTGGGCGTCAACCAGCACATCAAAGTCGGCACTGGCCAATTCATCGAAGCCGGCCAGGAAATCCACCTGAGCAGCGGCATGAAAGTCGTGTTGGAAGCCGGCAGTGAACTGACCCTGATCGGCGGTGGCAGCTTCATCAAGATCGACGCCAGCGGCGTGACCATGAGCGGGCCGGTGATCAACATGAACTCCGGTGGCAGCCCCGGCAGCGGCACCGGCTCGGCCCCGCTGATGCCCGGCATCCTGAAACAGGCCGACGCCGACAAGGCCGGCCAGGTCCTGACCCCGGCCCAGATCAACACCCTCAAACGTAACGCGCCGTTCTGCGAAGAATGCGAAAAATGCAAGGCAGGTGCCTGTGCCATCTGATCGACTGACACCCAAGGACTGGCTGGCACAACAGCCGCTGCAGACTGGCGAGCATTTATATCTGGTGATCAGTGCGGCAAGTGATGCCGATGCGCTGAAAACCCTGTACCTGACTGAACCCACCACCCAGCTCCTGCCCATCTGGGGCGGCACGTCCTACTCCACCTGGCAACCGGTGATGCCCTACGTCACTGAGCTCAGCCCCAACTCACCGTTCCTGCCATGGATCGCCGAAACCGACGCCCTCGACTGGGGCTGGCTGGCGGTATCACGCGCCGAACCGAATGACGTGTTCGAACACCTGCGCAGCCTGACGCAGGTGAAGATGCCGGACGGGACTGAAGTGTTTTTCCGCTTCTGGGATGGGCGGCATATCTACCCGATCCTGCATGGATTGGGCGACAAGGCCGGGGAAGTGCTGCCGGTGTTTGAGCGCTATCTGATTAACGGCCAAACGCTCGAGGTTGGGACGAGGGTGCTGCCGAAGGTGAAGGATTGGCCTTGGTGGGAGGTGCCGAAGGATTTGCTGGATGGCTTGGCCAAGGAAAACCCTTCGACACTGATTGGCAATCTCCTGCAGTGGCTCGAAGAAGAACGTCCGGACATTTACAACGCTTGGCCAGAGAACAACCTGAAGCTGAAAGTCAGCCGTTTCGTGCGCCGCCCGGATGCGCCGAAAAACCTTAAAGAAGCACTGTTAAACCACCTGATTCTGGAGCAAGGCTGATGGATCGCGTTGCCACTATCGAAACACAATTGGACTCCTTCAAAAACAGCCTGAAGCTGTACCGTGAAGAAACCAAGAACTGGTACGCGCAGCTTGCTGACAAAGCCAGCCGAGCTGCAGACATGCCCTCTCTTCTTGGTATGGAGCGCGTGATCAAGGCCGGCGACTCCAACAAGTCTGTCAGCTTGACTGATGGTGATTTTTCATACGTCGCCAAGTGTCCACTTGTAGGTCCGCTGCTGATTGAGAGCAAGTTCGAATCGGTTTTCGACATCCCTATCGGCGATATCAAGGTCGACATCATTGCGGTAGATGGAGGCGCCAAGTCGACGATTACCCTGGATAAACAGGGTAAAGGCAGCTTTCAGGGCCAGCCTGGAAAATCCTATAAGATCCACGTCCACGATCAGGTGACGCCTGCGCAGATCGACACCCTGTTCAAATCCTACGACGGCTTAGCTGTCGATCTGGAAGGGTTTCTGCGCAAGGAATGGGCAGGCTTCAAACCACAGTGGTCGAATCAAAGTGCGTCAGCCAAAGCGATGGCAATTGGGGTCGGTATTCTCGAAGGCGGATGGGAAGCCATCAAAGGCGTCTGGGATGGCATTTCAAAGGCTTTGGACATCCTTCAAAACCCTAAAAAGTTCGCAGAGGATTTAGGGGCCGGTACCGAGGAACTGATCAAGCTGGCCAAAGAGGCGCCAGATGTGATGAAACAGGCCATGTTGCTTGCTAGCGATGAGGCCGCACTGTTCTTGATGGTGCATTGCGCTTCTATCTGGGTTTCAGCATTGCCACCGACGCAAGCGGCTGGCCAAACGGCGAAGATGACATCTGCAGCCGTTATCGGAATTCTCATCGACATCGTGATTTCGGTCGTACTGACCGTCGCAGCCGAAGGCGCCGGGCTATTTTACCTGGCCGCACGTTTAGCGAAGTACGGCCAGATCATCGTCAAGGCTGTTACCGGATTCGTGAAGTCGTTGTTCAACATCATCAAAGGCTTCATGGGTTACGTCGGTAAATACGTCGCTGTCGCCGCTCGTGGAGTAGCGACTCGGATAGAAAAGGGAGTCGCGCAGCTACGCTTTGATGGCAAACGTAATGCGACCGTTGAACACGGAAAGCGTCCTGATGACGCCTCGAAACAATCAAAAAACCCCGACGAAAAAAGCGCGGCACCGGCGCAGGACACTTGCACCAACGGCTGTCCGGTTTCGATGGTCACGGGTGAGGAACTACTGACTCTTACCGATGGCCAACTCGACGGTCTGCTTCCGTTTGAGTGGACGCGCCTTTATCGCAGCAGTGCGGTTGAGATCGACAGTCGTGTTGGGTATGGATGGAGCCACGTTCTTTCTCATCGGCTGGATCTGGATGATGAAGGCGTCCTTTGGACGGATAACGAAAACCGAACCACTCGTTTTCCGATGCCGACACAACAGCGCCCCGCTATCACTAATAGCCTGTCGAAAGCGGCCATCTACCTGGGGTCTACCCCAGGCGAACTCATCCTGACGCAGGCCGGGCAGAATCCGCGCTTTTATCATTTCCGCGCGGGCCGTTTGATCACTATCAGTGACGCGTACGACAACCAGTTAGTGTTGAGCTACGACTTTGCTGGCCGTATTCAACGTATAGACAACAACGCCGGACGCTCCCTGCTAGTTCGCCACGAAGACCGTCATATCATTGCGGTGGATTATCAGCAGCGCCGTGCCGAGTACACGGATCAAGGTCAACGGCAGGAACCATGGATCACCGTACAAACGCTGGTGACCTATCGGTACAACGCGCAAGGCCAACTTATCAGCGCCACCAATGCTGCCGGTGAAACTGAACACTACCGTTACAACGAACAGCACGTCATTTTGGAACGACAACTGGCCGGCGGTGCGAGCTTTTTCTGGGAGTGGGAAAACAAAGGTAAATCGTCACGCAGCATCCGTCACTGGGCCAACTTTTCGCAGATGGACTCGCAGTACGCTTGGGACGATGCCGGCAAAGTGACCGTTACAAACGCGGATGGAAGCGAGCAGGTTTATGTGCATGACGAAAATGCTCGGCTCATCAGCGAGACCGCTGCGGACGGCGCTGAAACACAGAAAGCCTATGACGACAAAGGTCGTCTGATCGAAGAAAAGGATCCTCTCGGCGCCATCACTGAATACCGTTACAACGACGCCGGCCTGCTTGCCGTTGTTATTCCTCCTGAAGATGCGCCGACATTCTACGAATATCGACATGGCTTTGTGAGTGAGATTCTTCGCGGCAAAGCCTGCTGGAAATACCAGCGAAACAGCCAAGGCGATATCACCCACCAGATAGATCCTGACGGCAATGAAACTCGCTACAGCTACGATGCTCAAGGTCGCGTGCTGGAGATCATTAATCCAGACGGCGGACAGCATCAGCTCGTCTGGAATGGACTGGGTCAATTGCTCGAAGAAGCATTGCCTGATGGTGGTCGGCGTAAATACCGCTACGACGCACTGGGTCGTCAGATCACCCGTCAGGACGAACACGGCACCATTACCCATTACCAATGGGATGCGACTGGCCGATTGACGCAGACCACACAGCCTGGCGGTGCGACACGCACTTACACCTATAACGCCTACGGCAAGGTTACAGCTGAGCGCGATGAACTGGGCCGTATCACCCGCTACGAATACGCCGACAACCTGCAACTTGTCAGCCGCCGCATCAACCCAGACGGCAGTGAGCTGCGCTATCGTTACGACAATTCACGCCTGCTGCTGACTGAGATCGAAAACGAACGCGGCGAGCATTACCACCTCGACTATTTCCCGAACGGCCTGATCCAGCAGGAAACCGGCTTCGACGGTCGCCGTAGTGCCTACGAATATGACCTGAATGGCAACCTGCTGAAAAAAACCGAGTACGGCGACGACGGTGGCGAACTGGTCACTGAATACCAGCGTGACTCCGCTGGCCGCTTGCTCGTGAAGACGTTGGCTGATGGTGAAGAAATTCACTACAGCTATGATGCTCTGGGTCGCTTGGTCAACGTCGATGACGGTCACTGGCCACTGGCCTATGAATACGACTCCCAAGATCGACTGATCACCGAACATCAGGGCTGGGGCACCCTGCGCTACGAGTACGACAGCGTCGGCCAACTCAAGCATTGCCGTCTACCTGACGGTAGCAAGCTCGACTATCGCCGATTGCCCGGCGGCAATCTCAGCAGCATTGACCTCAACGGTTCTCGCCTCACATCTCACCAGTTCAAGGCTGGTCGTGAACAGCAACGTCAGCAAGGCTTGCTGTTGAGTCAGTATCAATACGACGATCAGGGCCGACTGCAGGCCCACAGTGTCAGCCAACGCGATAGCGTCCTGCTGCAGCGCCGATATAACTACGACGCGGCAGGCAACCTTGCAGGCATCAATGACAGCCTTAAAGGTGCCCGCAGTTTTCACTACGATCCGCTTGATCGCCTGATCAGCATTCGAGGTGCAACACCGGAGAGCTTCGCGCACGATCCAGCCGGCAATCTGCTAGGCCAAAATGACGTGCCCTCTGCCAACTTGGTCAACATCAAGGGCAACCGTCTGCTCATGAAGGGCGACCGTCACTACGACTACGACGCCTACGGAAATATGATTCGCGAGCGCCGAGGTACCGGACAAAAGCTCGTCACTGAATACCGATATGACTGCCAGCATCGCTTGATCGGCGTCAGCCTACCGGGCGGTAGTATCGCGGCCTACAAGTACGACGCCTTCGGTCGACGCATCGAGAAAACGGTCGATGGACACACCACCGAATTCCTCTGGCAAGGCGAACGTCTGGTCGTAGAAAATGGTGACAATCGGTATCGCACCTATGTCTATGAGCCGGACAGCTTCCGGCCGTTGGCGATGCTCGACGGTGAAGGTCCACTGAAAGCCACGCCGTTCTACTACCAGCTCGATCATTTGGGCACACCCCAGGAGCTCACTGATTACAGCGGTGCGATCATGTGGTCGGCCAAGTATCGAGCCTATGGTAACTTGGCTGCATTGGATGTCTCGGAGATCGATAACCCGCTGCGTTTTCAAGGCCAGTATTTCGATGCAGAGACGGGACTTCATTACAACCGCCATCGCTACTACAGCCCGAGTACAGGACGGTTTCTGACCCCAGACCCGGTGAAGCTTGCAGGTGGCCTAAACCATTACCAGTACGCACCCAACCCTACTGGCTGGGTAGATCCGCTCGGCCTGATGTTCAGGGTAATTACGAAAGCTGTTTCCGGTGTGGCCAAGAGGGCTCCGCTGAAACCCTCTGCGAACTGCCCCAAACCCGGAGGAGCATCGTCTCCAAACACCACCCCTACCCTCGCAGATTCCAGCGTAAAGACTGGAGATGTCAACCCACCCGCAGTCATTGAGTCGAAGCCTGACTTCTATGTCGGACCATCCGGGCCGGACTCGACTTTGCCTGCAACGGGTTACCGATACATGGGCTACAACAATGCCGACGGAACCGTAAACACTCACGCGCAGAACACAATCAACACCGGCGAAGCACGACTGTCGTATTTCGGGTTCGATAAATTTGAGACCGGAGACGCTGCTACGGAAGCATTGCAGATGCGAGCACCGAAGCACGTCACTCCTGCTGACCCCGACCCTGCATGGAGTGATGGTCGCCTGCGATTGAAGTTCGACACGCTGCAACTCTATAAGGACGGAGTGCCAGGCGTTACAGTGCCGCATGAGCTTGGTGGTAAAGGTCCGAACCTGGAGCCATTCACGAAAGCGTACCCTGACTACGGAACGGGCGGTGCGCAGCAACTCATCCCCAAACCGGGTACCACCACTATCATCAAAGCGGATGAAGTCACTATTTTGCCGGAGAAGTAACAGTGCTAACCGATTTACAGGCGCGCGTAGCGCTCAAAGAACTGATCGAAAAATATCTTAAGGGAAGAGATCCCGATTACGACCGTTTGATCGAAATCGTTCAGGATCCTTCGCGGCAAGTTCCGATCAGAGGTGTACTTGAGGACATTAGACAGTACAACAAGGTCCAGTACACACAGCAGGAGCTTGAGCTGATCGACGACCTTTTGTACATGTATGGATAGAGCGCTCTCCGACCTAAGGTCTTCAGCCCAGGAAGGGGCGGAAGCATCAATCAAGCAGTGTGATTGCGCAGCCTCTTCAGCAGACTTCAAATAGCATGCCCCCTGGCAAGTATTGATAGCCCTGACTGAGAGACTTATCAGCGAACACAGCCCGGAAAGAATCTTTCCATAACGAAAAAGCCCAACCGAAGCTGGGCCCTGTTTGCATGCTATTGCAGCGGCCAGTTGGTCTGGCCGTGAGCAATCACGCCAGGAGTACGGCCGTAGCACTGCGCCAGAGAGGGAGCCAATTCAGGGAAAAGCTCTTCGATATACGGGACCATCATGGCCACGTATACCTCGAAGGACGGATGCTTACGCCATTGGCCTGCTTCGATAGCGCTGTGATATGAACGATCAAACCATCCGCGCAAAACCAACAGCGCCCCCTCAATACGATCTTCCAGGAAGTCGACACTGCGCGCCTTGGTGTGGCCATCCTTTTTCAAGGTTTCGCGCTCCACGTAGGTTCCCGGGCGATAGCCAGTGATCTCGTGGACCTCCATGATCCGCTCATGAATCTCGCGGTGCTCCCTCTGATCGCCCTTAAGATCAGCAGCGAATCGAAAGTCACAGTAGAGGCAATGCGCGACCGCATTCGGGCCACTTGGTGAATCCAGGTACTGATCGATCACTGCCTGAAACCGGCGGTTCAGCTCGTGATAGTTGCGAAGACCGAGAAGGTCAGCCGCGGCAAAGTCGAGCCGCTTGCCGTGAGGCAGTTCAGGATGTGCTTGTTTGAGTTGCTTCGCGAGACGCTTGACGCTTTGTACGTCAGCGAAAGTAAGGGCGTGTTGCATATCAGCCTCCAAAGGCTGGGCCTGTTGTCCACTACGAGAACCCAATACAGGGTTGGTATGAAACGGGTGAAATCACGATAGCGCTAATGCTTTGCCAGAGTGGACGGCGGGCACCTACCGAATGTGCCTGTTGGTAGATTACTGGAATCCTGACGATCGCCGCAAGTAACCAAAAAAAGAGATGAGTCTCGTGCTCCTACTGAAGTTGCGGAGTCGGCAAGCTATTAATGGCGGTCATTCATGCCATAGCTAGAAGCGCGGGGATCACTGCTGGTGCAGTTATCGATTACTGCAGAGGGTTTCACGATACGTTTGGCGACAGGATATTTCTGAATGAATTTCATGGGGGGCGAGCGAACCATCATCATGAGGTTCAGCTTTAAGTCTGAGTAACCAGACTGAATGCAGCGGCTGCAGTTCTCTAGCAGCTTGATCCTTAAACTCCAACGCAGCACGTTACTCCTCCGGCTGCTCTTGAACTCCGAGATCTCGATACCTTTGCTTACCCCACACGGTAGGATCGGGAATCACCTCGATCACCCTCGTCGGCGGAGTATTGATACTAAACCCTGGCTCCATCTTCTCACGCATTTCGAGGTACTGGCCTAGGAAGGCGTCGTAAGCCAGACGGGGCGCGTACTGAACGTTTCCTTTCTGGTCCACCGCTTCGCCGTGGTAGAAGAAGTCCACGCCCTGGGTAAGTGGCACTAAAACGCTGGCGGCAGGCTTGTAGTCGCCCTCATAAAGCGTGAGCCGCAGCTTTGCCTTGTCGCCGTACAGCAGGCCCATCTGTTCGGCGAACCAATTGACGTATTGGTCGCCGTTGATCCGTGTTGGGGCGCCAGGCAGCGTATAAGCAGCGTCCAGGTCTCGATTCTTACGGATGCGGCTAGCCATCCCGTTCAGCTCCAATCCCTCAGCGAACTCGACATCTACCTGTTCTCCAGTATCGATTTTGATCGGCTTGCTCATCGAAATCACGGGCCACAACAAGTTCTTGGAGAAGTATGAGGCGCCACCTTTCGACAGATTTCTCGCCTGCACGATCTCCCACTTAGCTGACGTCAGGAGAATTGGCGCCGCCGTAATATTGGTCACGCGGACTGAAATATAGACCTGCTCATTTACGGTTTGCTTACCACTGTTAGGTTGTCCGAACATCTCAGTTGGACTGAGCCAAGCCTCCGCAACAAAGAGCCTCCGGCCCTGGCTCGCGGCAGTGATATCGGTCAAGCGCTTCAGCACTTCGTCCGTGACGCCGATGCAAGTACTATTTCCCGATGCGCCCGCACCGGTAACGATCGACGAGCACGGGCCCGTTGTCTGCATATTCTGGGATTGCGCCAGAGCAAGCTGAGGCAATGCAATCACCGAAAGCATCATCACCGCACGGCGGAGTTTTTCCTTCATCATGGCCGCGTATCGACAGTGGATTTAACCACAGCGCCTTGCCCGGTCACGATTGGTGAGGCCGCACCGTGGGTGGATATTCCGCTCTTCGGAGAGGTATATGCAGGCGCCTGCCTGTTTGGTCCTTTGGCTTCAGTTACGACATGCGCATCAGGTGCGGTGATGATGGGAGAAGCGTCGCCGTAGGTAGAGATAGAAGGGCTCGGTTGCTCTGCTGGTTGCAGCGTCAAACCTATCTGATTGGGATTTACTTCAACATGCAGCCCGCGATTTTGAACAAGCGCTGAGACGGCCATGCCTCCAATCAAAACTACCAGTGTGACCGTCACTACCGCCATCTTCCGGACACTTCCCAATCGTGCGGGCGTCTTATGCGAGCTTCTATTCAATTTTGAACTCCTGTAATTAAGGGCTGGGCAGTATCCCTACCGCCACTGCAGACAGCTACTGCGCAAGGTACATCTAGCCTAACGCGATGAGAGTACATTAACGCGCACATGAGGTGCGACAGGCCCACTGCTCATTCGGCTTCAGGCACGTTGATTCAAAAAAACCAATAGGTGAATCGCCCGGGTTTCGTAGACACGTTTGAATGGGTGGCGATGGCTGAGAGCAGACGGCACTCAATTGCGTCGCCAGCCGAATGAAGTCCAATCAGCGAATTTCGTTAGCACTCATCCAATGCAAAGCCGAAGTCGTCGCTGGACACCTGAGCTGCTTCGTTAAGCCGTTGGCGCAGCGCAGCGGTTAACTGCCTCTCCACTTCCCACGGATCTGATAGCGCGGCGAGTTGCGGTGCCAGTTGCGGTGACAGGCTCATCAACGAAAGATTGAGCGAACGGGCCGTTTCATAAGCAGCCTTCTGCACGAGGCTGACTTCCACCAGTTCTCCCTGCGCCTTGCGAAACTCCATCTCCGCCATCCGCGCCAAGTAATGTTCACGATGAGCCCGCGCTTTCTGAAAGTCCGGAGACTGCCCCAGGGCTGCATCAGCGGGCGGCGGCGCAGCCATGTTAGTCGGCTCGGACTGCGCTGAGACATGACTGTACACATCACGCTGAAGCCGCTCCTGTTGGTGGCGAGCAGCGACGGCAGCCTTGCTCGGGTCGGCGGTATCTCGGATCAACGCTTCGGTGGCCAGCACGTCGACCTGTTTGCCATTGGGAGACAGGACCAGTCGGCCGTTTTCCTTAAGCCAGGTGATGTAACTCGGTGACCGGCCGATGTGCGCGGCGAAGGCGCTTTTGGACAGGTACGGGGTTGCGCTCATAAGCCCTCCTTTTCAGCGGCTTTTCAATGAATCCTTTCAAGATTTCAATGGATTGAAATTTCAGTAAGCTGGCGGGCCTCCCACTAACGCGATCCCGCGGGTTTCCGACCCCGTGTCCTTTGAAAGTCCTCAGGGTCCCCGGCGCCTTTTCGGTGACCTGAGCTGCAGATCCGCCGCGCTCGACTAGTATCTGTTGACGATCTGTCAGAGGGAGAGAAGTAATGGAAATGATTGCCGTGCGTTCCAGTGCGATGAACGCCGTTGGCTACGATCCAGCAACGAGACGAATGAAGATCCGCTTTGAACAAGGCCACTCCTACGACTTCTGCGGTGTTCCCTCAGCAGTGCATCAGGGTTTGATGACGGCCACATCCAAAGGCTCGTACTACAACCGGCACATACGTGATCGTTATCAGTGCTGAGTGACGTCTTCCATTTGGAAAGACGGACATCCCTGCGCACGTTTTAGCTAGAGAGAATCCGCGAGTTCGATAACCCGTGTAGGGGGCACCCCTCAGGGAGGACCCGTAAAAATCGGCGCCCCGCCCGGCCTACCCGGCTCATGCCTTCGGTTCGGCCTCGCTCATGTTTAGCCGCTTGGCCACCCAGCGTTCGTATAAGCCGATGGCGACATCGGCGCCGGCCATCGCCGTCAGGCAACCCAGGGCGCCCGCTGTCCAGATCGACAGGCCCGCACCAAACAGCAACATCATCGCTGACACGCCGCACACGATGCAGGCACCGGACCGAAGTGCGAGGCGACGCAGCAATGCCCAGCCTCGTGCCCCATCCTTGTCAGCGCGCCACATCTCGCCGGACACGCCGCCAACCAATGACAGGGCAATCACCAACCAGATCGGCATCTCTGCCAGTGCCTGTTGCTCGTTCGTCATTCCCCTGCCCCTTAAACAAAAATACCCGGCGCAATGGCCGGGTCAGGTGGTGGATTGCCTACCGCGCTTTGCGGTCGCTCCCATCGAAGATGGCCCCTTTTTACAGGTCGATTCTGGTGGCAGCAAGACCGTTTTAATGCCATCCGGTGAATGTGTGGGTTACGCCCGGTGAACGGCTGGCGAATGTCGGTGAATATCTATCCCGGCTGTCTTTTGCTTTTGTGGCGTCCCATGCGTCCCACCTTCTCAAAACAAGGTGGGACGTCTGAAAGCCTCGCAGATTGGGGCTTTGCCCCACCGTCTTACTTTTATCTCTCCTTTCTCGTGTAAAGAGAGAAATTTAAAAAGCACGCGTGCGCGTAAACGCGCGTACCTGTACCCGCTACGCACACACGGGCGGGAGGCCTGAAAAAGGTGGGACGGTGGGACAGCCCAACAACGACGCGGCCTGCGCCCGTCCCACCACCGCAAAAAGCGGTGGGACGGAGGCAGGCCGGTGGGACGGCATGAGCCAAAGGGATGCCCACGATCAAGCCGCTTCCCCCAGGAGGAAGTGCTCGACCACGATGTGGGCGTCATGCAGGCGTTGGTAGTAGAGGTTGCGTGTGCAGCCGCTCTGCGCCAGACGCGCAGCCAAAGGCGCATCGGGCTGGCAGTAATGCACTCGCACCACCGCCATCAGCTCGGGATCGAGGCGTTTCTTGACGATGCGCTCGATGTCCAGAGAAGCTTCCAGCGGCACCCTGCTCCCGCGCCTGCCGCGCACGAGCTGACCACCGCTCTCCATCATCATCGCGACCATGTTGCCGCCCGAGTAACCGGCTGCAACCTCATCGCTGTGCAGCTCCTGTGCCCACTGTTTGAGGGCCATATCGATCGCCTTAATCATCGAAGCACGGCTCCTCGAATTCATCCCTTTGCAGCGCAGGCGCCCTGCCCCAATGCTCCGGTTTCTTGTACGCCCATGGCCGCTGACCGCTCTTGCTCAAGGCGCCCAACCGGAACCGTCGCCAGCCCAGCCGGTGCATGATCGCGCCGACGCGCATCTGCTCGGGTTTGCCCCAATGACCGGGATCGAGTTTGAGTGCCTGACTCATCACCTCACTGCCGGTGGCGGTCTCACCGATCTGCGATTCCTCCAGCCAGGTCAGGATCGGCCCTTCCCATTCGTCGACGACGAAACGCTGGTCCTGGGCTTCGGCGAACATCGGCGCTTCGTCCGGCGTCACCCACCACAAGTCGCCCGCCTCGTAACAGAACACCGCTTCGGCCCAGAGCTGGTCGCGGATCTCACGCAGCAACGCCACGTCGACCTTGGTACAGGCCACCGGCCAATAACGGCGGTTGCCGGTGGCGTCTTTAAGGTACTCGTCCTGGTTGGTGGTACCGACGAACACACACTGGCGTGGCACGTCCATGGTTCTGCGGCCGTAGCTTTCGCGATAGGTATCGGTCGAGGCCGAGAAGAACTGTTTGGCCTTGGTGCTCTCGGCCTTGTTGAAGCTGTCCAGCTCGCCGAGCTCGACGATCCACTTACCGCGGATCGCCTGAAAGCCGTCCTTGTCACCGAGGGCAAACGGTGTGTCCATGAACCACTCACCGCCCAGCACGCTCATCGCAGTCGACTTACCGGCGCCCTGCGCGCCTTCGAGAATCATCACCGAGTCAGCCTTGCAGCCAGGTTTCATCACCCGCGCCACGGCCGAGATCATCCAGCGCTTGCCGACCTTGGCGGTGTAATCACAAGCCGGTACACCCATCACGTCGGTGAGCCAAGCTTCGAGGCGCGGCACCCGATCCCACTCCAGTTTTTTCAGGTACTCGCGCACCGGGTGAAACGCGTGGTCATGCGCCACGACACTCACCGCCTCGATCACGTGCGAGGACTTCACACGCAGGTTGTACTGCTGCGCGAGCCATTTCATCACCCGCACGTCGTCGATGTCGGCCCACTCGCCAGTACCGCCGCCGTAAGGCGCGGCACGCAGCTTGACGATCTTCGAACTGAAGGCGCTGTAGCTGATCACCCCAGCCCAGCGCTCATCGTTGGCGAGGATCAGTTCGACGTTCTGCATGTGCGCGATCAGCGCGCCACTGTCGCTGCGGGCCAGCAGATCTTTCCAGCCGCCAGCAGCCGGCGGACGCACCACGGCCAGCACCTGACGACGCACTGCCTCGAGGCCTTCGGCGACGTGCAGGTCGTTGAAGTCGGTCCATTTCTCGTGACGCTCGACCGAGAAAGTCGGCGCGACCACTTGGGCACCGACGATCAAGGCGGCGTTGCTGGCTTTCTCTTCGCCCGGGTTCCAGGCATCACCATTCGGCTTGGTGGTCTTCCAGTCATCGTCGCGGCAAATGATCAGTGGACAGCCGGCAAAGCGCTCGCGCATGGCCGACTTCATCGAAGAGATCGCCAACGGTCCGTTCGATCCGAGCAACACCAGCGACTTAGTGCATCGCCCCCATGCTGATCGCGAATACGGCCGCTTTGAAGTCCAGGACAAGCAGCGTGTGTTCGAACTCGTACGCACTGGCGGCGTGCTCAGCCTCAACATGGGCTTCGACCTCCCCCTGCACGTGGCGCTGCATCGAACCCACACACGTTCCGGCGTCACCGCCATCCTGAGCATCGGCAACAAAAGCCCACACACACGATGCTTCACCGTGTGCGGCTCCGATGTCGAGATCTACGGCAAGGTGACCGAGTCCATCAACTACCTCGCTGCAGCGGCAACTCCTGCCGCGCACGCTGCATGAGGAGGACGCCATGGAACGCACCCTCGCTCAAGCCGCGACCCTGCTCGGCCTGACCCGACAAGAACTGATTGCTTTTATGCAGGAAAAAGGTCTGCTCAACGAACGCAGATTGCCGGTCTACCCGACCCGCGACCGCGAGTATCTGCGGGTTAAAGACGGCCAGTGGTTCCACGAGAAGTACGGACTGCAGTACAGCCAGCCGACCAAGGTCAAACTTGCGGGCATCCGCTGGCTGGCCGACCAGTTGGGCATCGATCGTCCTGCCATTGCGGCAGACCGCCGTGACGTGGCCTAGAGAATACGCCCGCCAGATCATCGTCATTCGGACACGTGATGAGCGCAATGCCGCGCTCCTCGAAGTGCCCGAACATCTGCGCGAGCTGACCAGACGTCACTGCCTGAACGCTTGGAACCATCCAGCACGAAAACATCGCAAGAAGGACCAACACGATCATGAGTAATACAGGACAAACCTCAATACGACTTAAACCGGCACCTGAGCCGGCAACCGTTGAGCTGCTCTACCGAATCTTCGGTGACGTGCTGGTCCCGCTGGAAAAAGTCCGCGAGAAGTACTTCCGCAACCTCAACTCACAATTGTTCGTGACCGAGATATACAACGGCCGGATCCAGCTTCCAATCACCACGCTGGACACCAGCCGCAAGGCACTCAAGTACGCCCACATCCGGCACATCGCATCGCTGATCGACATTCGCGCCTACAAGGCCGACGAGAGCATGCAATGCCAACAGGACGGAACCAAACAAGCAGAAGTGAATTTAGATAGGGATGAATATGGAAATTCATAGCGAAACTCTTGCCGAGGACGAGCTGGTCGCAATCACCGGATATCAACGACCGTCATTGCAACTGGACTGGCTCAATCGTAATGGCTGGAAATACGTACTTACGGGTGCAAGACGACCCGTTGTAGGCCGCGTATACGCCCGAATGAAACTCTCCGGTGTAAAGCCTTCATCTGACAATATTGCGGCTGAAGCCTGGTCGCTAGATCTTTCACGCGTGGGGTGAAAATGCGACCAAGAAAGGTAGCAAATCGGGATCTGCCACCTCGTATGATCAGGCGGGTCAGGTCAATGAAAAGCGGCTCAGAGTGGGTCGGGTACTACTACGACGGGAGGGATGAACAGGGCAAGAGGAAGGAAATCCCTCTGGGTGGCGACTTGGATGTCGCCAAGGCGGAATGGGCCAAACTCGACTGCAAGCCAATTCCGCAAAAGCACACCCTGCTGGGAAAAGTTTTCGACCGATACGAGGCCGAGATCATTCCAGGGAAAAAGCCTCGAACCCAAAAGGACAACTTGCTTTCGCTGACGCAACTCAGGAAAGCATTTAGTGAAGCGCCGATCAATGCGGTGACACCACAGGTGATAGCCCAGTACCGCGACAAGCGGACCGGGAAGGTTCGGGCGAATCGCGAGATCTCACTGCTCTCGCACATCTATAACATAGCCAGGGAATGGGGTATCACCGACAAGGAAAATCCAGCCTCCGGTGTGCGCAAGAACAAAGAGACCCCACGTGACTTTTACGCTGATGCCACGATATGGAATGCCGTCTACGGCGTTGCCGTGCCAGAACTCAAAGACGCCATGGACCTGGCCTATCTTACTGGCCAACGCCCTGCTGATGTTCTGTCCATGCGCGCTACGGATGTCACCGACAGCTTTCTTCAGGTTGCCCAGGGCAAGACCTCGAAAAAGCTCCGCATTCGGCTCGATGCCGGCGAGATCATTAACGGCTTGGGTGAGCTGATAGAAAAGCTGCTCGCACAGAGGAAGGCGCGCGCAGTCCGAAACCCGTACTTGATCGTCACGGAGGACGGTCGCCAGGTGACCGCACCAATGCTTCGCCTTCGGTTCGACGATGCGCGAAATGTTGCAATCGCGAAAGCTCTAGAGGACGAAGATGTGCAACTCGCTTCGAACATCCGACAATTCCAGTTCAGGGATATCCGGCCGAAGGCAGCCAGTGAGATTGACGATCTTGGGCATGCCAGCAGACTGCTCGGACATACCGATAAGCGCATAACAGAAACGGTTTATCGACGCGTCGGTGAGATCGTGAAGCCCACACGATGAGCCCAACAAAATCGATTAAATTCGTACACGAGTTTTCTTGACCACTCACTTAAGACTGAGAGCCGCCCTTCGCGACGGGCGGCTCTCGGTCAGAAGTCCAAATCCATCTGGGGACTCTGAAAAAATCTATACGCTCACTAGGTCGATCACTCCCGTTCAGGCTTCCTGGCGTCGGAGCTGACAGCTTCCATGATCGCGGTCAATTCATCTAGAAGTTCGCCGTGGCAACGGTTTAAGTAACCCGATATGGTTTCATTGCGCAGCAGACGGGCGAGATAACCCTTGGCAACGACCAAAAACAGCATCGTCTCCCCCAGCGTATCCTCCACGACCTTGTAATCGTGAAACAGCTTTTCCATCTCGCGTTCCATCCTCGCTATTTCTTCTACGCTGACCTCAGCGGAGAGCTTGGTTTTTTTTTCGATCAACATTTCCGGGCGTGAAGCGGCAAGTACCATGTCGGCGTAGGCTTGGGTGAAGCAGTTGGCGGAGACCATCAGCTCCACGGTTTCGATTTGGCGCATTGGTTTCATTTTTCTCAATGTCCGGAATACGCCTTGGCTGACCATTTTGACTTTGAGCATTTCCACCACTTCGGGCGCAATGCCATCGAGCAGGTGTTGCCGTTCATGGATGCGCTCAATGTTAATGCCCAATACCTTGGCGATAAGGGCTGGGGAAATGCCTTTACGGACAGCGGTGAGAATCATCTTGTGCTCTTGCACAGGGGTTAGGCGGTTGATCTGTCGGTTGTAGGTAAAACCTTCGTCATCTATCGACAGCAGACACAGTGCCTCAGTTGCGCCCAGTGCTTTAAGTGCGTGCAGGCGAAGGTGGCCATCGAGCAACACGTATGCTAACGCCCCCTCCACATTGGTCTGTTGCCGATGCACCGCGAGCGGCTCAATGACGCCCAACTCCCGAATCGAGGTCAGAATTGTTAAGTATTTTTTGGTCTGCTCTATATCCTTATCCACAGATCGGGTCGGAAGTATTCGGTCGAGGGGGACCGGGATGATCTGCCGCTCAAAGCCTTGCTTCACCTGCCCCATGATCATCCCTCACCTTGAATACGGTCAGCCAACGACTTAGGCATGTCCGCGATGTTTTCGCTGCGAAGCAGCGTGCAAAAATAGTCGTCGGCGAGCAGCCGGCGCATGGCGGTGACGATGATCAATACGCGCTGCTCGTTAATATCGGCCTTTTTGATCATGACTCGCTGGCGCCTGACTTCTGTTTGGTAGGTGCTCAGGAGCTTTTGAGGCGTCGTCGGCTGGTCGACGGCCAATCGTTGTTGTCCGTAGTGCTTCCCCAAGAACCGACGTCTATCGATCAGGCGTCTGACCTTAATCAACTGGTCACCTTTCAAGACACCTGTCTCGTAGGCCTTGACCATGGCGACTTGTACTTCGGTATCACTAGATCTAGCGACTTCGGTCGCGACACTGATGGGTAGCCAACCTTTCTCGACAGCGGCGATGAGCCGTTCCTCTCCTTGACGTAGGAGCAGGAGGATGGCGTTGATATAGGCGGGATCCAGGGCAGTTTTGACGCTGATCTGTTTGGTCGTGTAGCCGCGCTCTGACAAGATTTGGATGGAGTAGAGCAAGTCCCTGTTTGTGTGCTTACGGCGGGCAAGGTTTTCGACCAGACTAATGAGAAACCGGTCGGCTTCACTGGCACTCACCACAACACAAGGTATTTCTCGCTCGCCCAGCGCACAAAAGGCTTCGTATCGGCCTTGCCCACAAACCAGTTCAAAAAATCCAGTATTTTCTTGATCGCTGCTGGGGGTGACCGTAATTGGGCGTTTCAAACCCAGATTTGAAATGTTCTCAACCAACTTTGCGAATACTTGCTTATTACGCGCTCTTGGATTGAGGACGCGGATACGATCCAGTCTGACCATCTGGACTGTGGTGGCTTCTCCGACGTGGAGCGGGCTTCGAGGATGATGCGGCATATTCATGCGGCTCTCCCCACGACAGTACGCCGAGAAAGTTGCGCGAGGGCTTCGAGGTTCTCGTAGCGATATATTTCCAGATTAGAGGCGTTGAACTCATTAAGCCGAATGTGCGGCTGTTGAATATCGAGTGTCGGCAAAATGTAGTAGTCGCGGGCGATCTCTTCGCCAGGCTCCATTCGTACGGCGACGGTAATATCCGGAGAGAGGCCATGATCAAAGCGTATTTTCCAACGATTTGCTCCCGAACCACTGTACTGACAGCGGCAAAGGACAAGAGAAATCAGTAGTTCTTCATTGATTTGGAGTAGGTCGCTTATGGGGTCGATGGCGACTCGTCCCCCAACTTGCTGAATGTGCTCCACCGTTCGAGCCAGCATCAGTGGATGCATCAGTCGAAGCTGATGGTTGGCGGCGACATAGTTGTAATCGCGCGAAGGGGTGTAGCCAATGAGCGAGTACGTGCGCAAAAGGCTGCCGAATCGGTATTGATAGGCTGTGCTGGAGGGACAGTTCTCAGACTCATTGATGATCAGGCCCGATAAACAACCGGTTTTCTCATACAGTTTTTTGAGTCTCTCCAACATTTCGGCGTCGGGCATTCGATAGCTTCGGGACTGGATGATTTCTTGGGCCGCGGCAAATAGTACGTTGTCGACTAAGGCCGGAAAGACACCGTCCGCCCGTATCCATTGGTCTGGATGATTACGCACATGTTCCTGTTTAAGTTTAAAGGAGGAGCGGTTCCAGACGTTGTTGCCGATGTATTTTTCATTGGTTAGGACCTGATGGACACCACCTTTGGTCCATGGCCTGGCCAAGTCATTCTGGAGTCCTCGACTATTCAGTTGTTGGGCGATCTCGGTCTCTGAATAACCCGCTTCAACAAATCGTTGGTAGATCCAATGGACGGTGGCTACCTCCTCCCGCGGTCCAGGAACTAGCCTTACGCGGTCAGTTTGGATACTTTTGTGTTCGCCAATTGTTAGTTCTACTTTGGGATTGTCGGACGCGTCGACCAACTGACGCCTCAGCCCGTAGCCGGCAATGCCACCTTGTCGATAGCCCAACTGGATGAGGCGAGATTGTCCCGCAAAGACTTTGACGGACAGCTCCCGACTGTACTCGCCAGCCATCATTCGCTTGAGGCTTTTGACGATATTAGAAACGGGTGAGCCGTCATTGGAAAACTGTTCCGCGCAGTAATGAACTGAGACCCCTGCTTGTCGGCAACGGACCTCGAAGCTAGCGGCCAAATCCGGATCTTGAAAGCGTCCCCAACGGCTAACGTCGTATACGAGAATGGTCGAAAAACCGAGCACTCCGCTCTCAACATCGCTGAAGAGTTGAATCAACGCATCACGTCCTTCCAGGCGAAGACCACTTTTTCCAGCGTCCGTATAAATTCTGACGATTTCGAGGGAGTGCGCCGCCGCATAAAGCTTGATTGTGTCTAGCTGGTTTTCAGTTGAGTACTGCTGGTGCTCTGTGGACATCCGGACATAAGCCGCTGCCAAACCTGGGTCTTGGCGCCAGTTTTCTGAGTGAGCACTTTTACGACTTCGCATACGCAATAGCCCCTGCGTGCATCCACACTGGACGTGCGCCGTTGAGGCGTACCCGTTCTGCTGGCTACTCAAGCAAGCGGTGTGTCTTTCAACCATAGAGGATTAAAGGGGGAAAAATGTTTCCTAAAAAGGGCAAAACTTTTCCGGACAGACAAGAGTATGCGTCGGGGTTGGCAGTAGCATTACAAGGTGAGCTGGGCTCGACGCACCAGGCCGTGAAGACACTGATGAGATGGACGAATGCAAACGAACGGACTGCCAAAAACTGGCTAAAAGGGACTTGTGGCCCACGTGGGGAACATCTAGCCCGTCTTATTCAGCACTCCGACGCCGTATTGGCAACTTTCCTCGAGATGGCCAAGCGAAACAGCTCTGTAATGCACACAACACTTCCATCACTGAGGAATGATCTGATGCGGGCGGTGAGTGCAATTGACTGTTGTTTGTCCGCTGTGAACGAACCGGAGCCGGATTAACGTGGTTTTGTTTTGGACTCTAATGGTCGTCGGTTCGTATAGTCCTCCAAAGATGTCATTACATCTCCACTCCAATGAGGAATCGCGATGCCAAAGTCAGACCTGCTCCCTTCACTGCTCTTCAAGCTCAATGAAAACCAACTCGCCCTGGAAGCGGCATTCTGGAACTCATAAATGGGTTGAGCAGCGAGGTGTCGCTGACAATGCGCGCGTCACCTTGACGGACGTTACCCACTACAAGTAGCTCGCGTCGTCCATTCAATTCGAGCTGTATCATGGGATGCTGTTGCCCACTATTCAAACGAACACCATCACCTTCAGGCCGCGACCAGACAAGGGCGCCGCGCCTGCAGAGAATGGTTAGCTGCGACCGATCATCTTCTTCAGTTCACCGATAGTCAGCGGTGGTCGACGCTGATGAAGCATTGAGTGGCAGTTTGGACACACCGGTCGAAGATCCTTTACCGGATCCACCTTGTAATCTTTGCCGATATCAGCAAGCTGCATGAGGTGGTGGACGTGAATGTGCCCGCGGCCAATTTCACCGTACACCCTGCCAAAATCAAAGTCGCATACGACACACGCGGTGCCGTAATGTGCTTTGCACGCTGAAACTGCCTTAGCGCTCCGCTCGTATGCGTTTACCGAAACCTGTTTTACAGCGCCTTCCCCATAGGTTGCAGCACCCGCGACCTCCTCTGGGAACTGCAATTCGTCTGACTCTTGAGATGCTTCCGGTTGTCTTTCAACCTCAGCTGTATCTGTGAATCCGTGCTGCGGTGCCCCACCTTGAAATGACCAAGTGATCTGTACGGGCGTCGTCCGCTGAAAACTAGTCGGGGCTGCCTCGCCAGCATATTTAAAGGGGCTTCTATCGTCGGTTCGATAGAAAACATGAACTTCCCCCTGACGGCTCAGGAGACTTTTAATGGACTCCTGTCCCACATGCGACGCGTTCTTCCCGCGCCAATGGAGAAGACCTTCTTCAAAGTGGTTTCCATGGTCAGGACCCGCTCGGCCCGCTATGCCAATATTGCAGAAGATGAACCAATCACCGCTCCATTGGGTATAACCCGTGTTCCAGTTGCCCTTCTGCTTGTCCGGCGGAACGCGGCAGATTCTATAGATGTCATCCTTTGTGTATCGTTGGCCGACGACGAATGTAAAGTTTGCCAATGGAATTCTCCAAGTTTGAGGAGCCGCTAGTTGGCCGATCGCAGACTGTCAACACTTGCTGCAACCGACCCAGAGCTACCAGTGATGGTAGGCCAAAACGAGCCAAAGCTGTCGTTCGCGGACGTCCACAACCGGCCAAAAGCGGCCCTTCGTGGAAGACTGCGTTCAGCCGCCGGGATTGTCCGCTTTGGGCAGGGAGTTGCTCATGAAGGAGCGGCCGCGGGGCGCTAGATGATGCCTATAACTGCCGTAGTCGCATGATAGCGTCTGTGATGTCTTGAGCATTCGTGTCCAGCGTTTCCATGGCCGCAATTGCGTTAGCAGCGACACTCCCCACTCCATTCTCAGTGAGCCACTTTGTCACCTCTTCAATGGCCGCACCTACGGCGTGCTGGTTGTGCAGGAGCAGTGTGAGGGCGTCCGCTGTGGCAATGTTGGCTTCAGAGTTATCTGACATGGGTATGATCCTGAGCAACTGGTGCGGAAAGACTAGCTGAACTCGCCGCTGGTGGAGCCAAATCTCCAGATCCGTTGGCACCGAAGTAAATGCAATGCTTGACCACCCAATTACCCACCTAAACAGCCATCTGCAGCGGATTTGACCTGCCCCCTTAGCAAACATGACGGACCGTGAACGACCCAAAACATCACTGGAACACCGCTTTTTCCTCAGCTATGCATTAGCGCACCCCTCGCCCCTTTTCAAGGCGTGAACCTTCAGCGAGAAAGGGCGCGGCGGATTGCTCCAAATCCGCCAATTGCTTTGCCTGATTCATCCCAAGCGAGATGACCGTAGCGGCTTATTTTACGGATCCTCCCGAAGAGGGGCCCTACACGGTTATCAGACTGGCCGGTTTACTCCATCTAAATTTTCTACAGGCACTTTAGTCTCAGTTATTCTAGCCGAAATGATAACTGCTATTAAGCTCTTGACACCGCTTTAAGGGAACCCAACGCGTTAGATAGAATAGATTGAGCAGATGGCAAAACAATATTCTTTGGATTTTCGCCGCACAACTTTGAAATCTTTATCAACATAGCGCCACATAGATCCGAATAGTTAGTCCAATCATTTGCACTTACAAAAGATGTGCTATGCACCTGGCGCTTCCTAACCTCGTACAACTCTAGATACTTCTGCATTTCCTCAAAATCAGATATCAATCTTTCTTCAAGCGGCAGCAGCGACTCACGACAAGAGCTTATATAAATTAACTCAGCAAACCCCAACACCGCATTATTAGAAGGAGCACGAAACGGCATTTTAATAAATTTCGATATTTGGAGAACCTCATCATCTGCCAGCTTTTCTGCCTTCCAGAAACAAACTTTCAACTTATCTTTAGCATAAACTTGCAGCATCGATTCAGGGTGCGTAACGACAGACTGCAACGCCTGGAATGCAGGCATATCTTTAGCAATCTCCAGCCGCATGTGCAATAATTGCCAGAATGCTAACCTCCCTTTTTCACCGAGCTCACCACAGACGTATTGTTCAAACCGAAGCTTGTTATCAATCTTTGACTTTAAGAAATAATCGCACATCAATTCGGTCAGAGGAAGCCATCGTACTAGCGAGTTGATACTGGCATCAAAGCCAAACCGGGAGGAGGATTCAAGGATCTGTAGCTCACAAATTAATTCCTTCGCTTGTCGCCAATCATCGTCGTTACCAAATATATTACTTAAAACTTTACACGCGGAGGTTATCTTATTCATCAACACCCAAGCAGGCGCATCTACCGCGTCAACACGATCATACAGACTGATTAGATCTAGCGCCCCTCGGTAATCGCGGCTAATAACTAACTCTTCCAATGACAAAACAGCCGGATTATCGACTACCGAAGAAAGTCTAGCCAAACATTCCCACCCCAACATTTTGAAACCTAGAGAGCCATCTTTGTTCAAAATAAGGTCTCCCCAATCGTGACTTAATAGCGTCGCCCCATCTTTAGCATCAAGTTTTCGAGCTAACGATTTAGCAACTAATTTTTTATATGTGTGATTTTCCGAAGACGCATCAAGCCAATCGACGAGACGCTCACAAAGCTCCTTGGCTCGGCTTTTTATGAAAGGTTCTAGTCCGCCGCGATTCATACGAGCCAAATCTTCAACAAGATCATTAACTATTTCGGTCAGGCCGCCAGTAATTCGTTTCACATCAGATGCTAACTCAGCATTAACACCGTTAGCGGTAAGCACTGTAGCAACTTCCGCCTCATTTAATCCTTTGAGACATTTACTACGATGACCTTGCCCCCAATCAGAGGCTAAAAAAGGTGACTTCGTTTTGTTAGCCAACTCCCAGCGTTCTCGAAGAACAGGTAAGGAAATTGGCAGCTCGACAACGGTTTTCAAGCCCATATCATGCTCTAAATTTCGCAACACCGTGCCGATACTTTCTCCAAGATTCTGCAGAGCCTCATGAAATCTATGAATTATAATAATTGGGATTCGATTTGCTTCTTTGACTGCGATAGTCGCAGCATTTAATATGGTAACCGGATCGGCTTCCGATAAATTCACGGAGCTCAACACACCCCATTTCTCTGCCACTTTACGTGCGAACACGATCTCACTTCGGAAGTCCTCGGTATCCATCTTGGCGATTGATAACGTATATAAATGTTGCCCTATAAAATCGAATATAACTTCCGCTTGCGAAAGATGTTTGAAAAATTGTCGCGATGCGCACATAGGTGGTGAAACAATTATATAGTTGCTTCGCTTCTTCAACCAAGACTCAATGATTTCTTTACATAGGGTCATATGAGTTTCTGGTAGCTTCATAGCTTGGCTCCTTCCAATACATTAGCCGAAATCGCACTCAACTCGTGATCGATTAATGCCCAATGCCTAGATGAGGAGTTTCTCAGCGACTCCCCGAGTATTGGGATAGCAAAAAATAGCTCTTGAGATGAGTCTGAGGCAGCGAGCTTTAGCAACCCAAGTTTTAAACAAATCTCGACGCCCCTCTCAATCAACTCCTTCGGCAAACGATAGTGTTGTGATAACTTGCTTTCCTTAGAGCTCACCCGCCCTCTCAACACCCTATGACCACTTATAGGGCTATGTAAGTCTGCAACAGCATAAAGCACAGCTCTAACCAACACACCATCGCTGTTTCGCTCAAGCGTTACAGTAGTTCTCAGATCATCTGCTCCAGGATCGCCGCCCATATCATCTAACTTTGATACACCCGTACTTTTTGACAGGAGTGCACGCAAGCCAGCATTCACATCCGAAACCAGAATATGAGATTGAGTAGCTACTGCAAAAGTAGCTCCAGCAACAAGCTTCATGTAATACGGAATGCCCGAGCAAACCCAGACCAGATGTTCAAGGCTTTCTTTGGATATCACATGACGGTATCGAATTTGCCCAGGCTCTATTATTTGCCTACTGCTAACTTCTTGCTGTTTTGTTTTAGTCGAAAATGGCGACAGCTCTAAATGCTCAATGCTATTGTAGAAAGGCGACTCGGGGTTACTAATGAAAACCTCCCTGGCGGCTGACGATCCTGCAAAAACAATCCCTATGTCTCTACGCTCAGCAATGAAATGCCGAATTTGCCATAAAATATCAGTCGCTAGTTTTTTCCTGCTGCCACCTTCAAAAAACATTGCAGCAAAACGATCGATTTCATCAATAAGGAAGATTACGCGGCTTCCCTGAGGACTATTATCCATCAGCAAATCTGAAAGCTGTCCGATAAAAGTTCCCGCGTCAGCATCAAAGGATAGACTTTTCCCCATAGTGTCGAAATCGTTATACAGTTCACGCAACTCTTTGTTGGCAAGAATACTGCAAAGACGCTTCCAAACCCATTTATTGAAATCTAACCCAGATAAGAAACTCTCGTCCAGCGTAAGATAAACTACAAAATTATCTCGACCAACTTTATGGGAAAAAGCATCTAATATTCTGTACAGCATCGATGTTTTGCCCGACCGACGCGGACTCGAAATCCAAAGACTTCGAACAACTTTGCTATTGAATAGAGCCTTCTCAATTTTTTGCTCATCAACCGCCCGTGCGACATAAGCTTCATAGCGCATTTGCTGCTCGGGAAAACTGTCAAACGCATCATCAATTAAATCAGGAGTCAACGGTTCGAAGATTTCACGACCCGCTATCTTTAATTCAAGAATTTGACTGAATCTATTTCGACTGCCAGTTATAGACGTAGATTCGCAATCCACTTCAATCCGAAACTGTTCCGCATTTTCGTGCAGTTGCTCAAACTCCACAGAACGAGATGTTTCCGAGAAGAACGGCCCTACAAGCTCAAGTTTTAAACTTCCGCCCTTAAATCTAATCGGCGCTGTCGGGCTTAAAAGTATCGCAATCAAATCAGGACAGTCTACTTTTCGAGGAACTATATTCAAGATGCCTCGGAGAACACCGCCAGAAACAAATTCAAGATTGCCAGCCATAGATAATTGTGCCTGGTTCTCCGTGTGAATTGGAGCTTGTCTCATGACCATTTCAACAAATAACTGAAATGGCTTAGCTTGAATGCTTTTGCGTAAATCTACGAAACCTTGAAGTAGCTCATGCTTCCCATCTATCAGCGCTTTATTCGAAATTTCAGCCAGCGCTATAGCTCTTCTTCTCTCCATATCGATCGGAGCATAAGCCAAACAAGCGGCAGTGACAGCAGGACAATGAAGCCGCCAAGCGATATTCATGAACGCTGCGCGCGCTTCTGCTTGCCGCGTGTCGCCAGAAAAATAATCCCAAAGAGCCCTTGTGACGATGCTGTCACCATTACCTTTCAGACTGAAAGCGGTATTGAAATCATTGGAGAATTGCGAAAACAACTCGACACTGTTCGATACTGACTGAATCCTATCGGCTAGTATAGCTCTTCCTCCTGGAGCACTTCCTCCGGATACTTCATCGAGCATGCGCCCAACAAAGTCGCAAGCTATTTCGCCGATCATACCCTTCATATTTTTTGTTGGTGTTATCGCTTTAACTACAGTGGAGTTCTTCACACTATTTATGAGGTATAGGCATGCGGAGTATTCGGCGACATTAAATGAATGCCGGTCATTCAGGACTTGACTCACACTCCAGTCAGTCAATGACTCTAGCCAGTTAGCTGAGTGTTCGGTGTGCCCACCTAGAACACCTTTTAAAGCAACCGAACCTACGTCCATCCATCTCTTGTTCTCAACGAGATCAGAAAGCGACAGATTAGACTCAACAACTTGATTTCTACCGTCAGAAACCAGTCTTGCTTTTCTTACAAGATGATCGAGTTTTGCATTAAACCTCTCATCCTCTGGAATATTTTTTTCTTTATTCGGGGCGAAATTTCTTTCAGTCAGTTCAGCGACCGGGATTAAAACCTCAGCTTCCAACTCGATTTTGGTATCCAAACCTTTGGATTCGAAAACCGACAAAATTGAGTCGACACAACTCTCGCCTAAAGAACCTAACTCCTTCCACATTTCGGCAGTATCAATTAATGCTAGCACGAGGCTTGAATGCTCATCTAGACATTCTTTATCCACTACAATGTTGTGCAGAAGAGTCAGCGTAAGTAATTTGAGCTTTTTTCCATAAGAAGGCAATAACGTCCTAATCCTATTTAGCTCAAGGGAAAGCGGATCGACAGCTTGCTGAAAGTAATATGCCAGGAGATCCGACGTTTGAGCATCGGGATAAGGGAGTCTATTATCCAACTCTGAAATACAGCTAGAAACTGCGACCAATATAGATTCGTCTAGATATCTAATGAATGATAGCTTGTTGATTTTTTCAATATGGAGTCGACGAGGTTTATTCTTTTCAAGAATCGCCTCCAATTTTGCTCTGAGAATGAAAACGCTTTCATTGATGTTTGTTACTCCCCCGAGAGAAGTTATTTTTTCAGCTAAAACGTCACGCTCCTTCGCCTCAAGTAATTCACTTTCCTCAAGAGAAATGTATTGATCAATCTCAAACAATTCTCGTTCTAACTTTTTCCACTGGTGAGTATTTAATAATTCTTCTGCCCTGCCCAAGGTATCGGCGAACTCTTCAGAAGGAGAACCCAACGCTTTGACTCGTTTTCTAATAGCATTAATTTTGGCCTGCTGGACTACTTCAAGCTCTTCAAGATCTTTTTCTACAACTCTCTCAATGTTAGGGAGGACTGCTTCGTTAGATTCACTTGTAAGTGCAGAAAATGCTTCAAACATTTGCCGTTCAGCGTATATCTTACTCAGCTGTGAATGTGTGTTAAATCCAAGTTCAGAAATTACAACATCAGCCACTATATCACTGTGCGTGGTGCTCTTATCTTCAAGAACCTTAGAGAAGACGCGAGGGAAAAATGCACTGACGTCGTCACCCTCAAAACATGTCCCGAACGCTCCATCCAAACTTTTTTCAAAACATGCGCGCTGAAAATACTCCTTTTTTTCATGCAACGTAAGCAACCACCCTTTCAATATTCTCACGTCTGAGTCGGTGGATTCGAGGACCATACAGATCTTATTTAATAGGCCCTCATGTTTTGGCTCAGCACTACATGATGACTTTGAAGTTGAGAATAGAGCAGCCCAGTCACTTATTTCAGTTATCTTTATACTTACTTGATTCCGGATAAACTTATCGTACTCTGACCGCTTCTTCAAATGCTCCGGAATTTCTTGCTTCCAACCCGCTAAATAATTTTCAACTTCAAAACCATCTGTAAACTTTCGATACTCCTTGACAAACTCCACCAACCCTTGCTTTTCAGCAACTTCGTAGAGGGGCATAAAAAGCTCATTGTAAGCAGCGTTCCAAATATGAGCATAGGTATTGCTCCCCCCTTTTCGATGTTGTTCCAATATACTAAACAACCTATTTCGCATTTCAGCTTCGACGTTTGTGCTGTTCTTTTTCTCCCCATTTTTTATCTCAGCTTTAGCTACGTACTGGACTAAAAACCGAACATCAATCTCGGATCCATTTTCAACAGTGCAAATATATAAAGCGGAAAAAAACTCATCGAAGAGGCTTAAAGGATTACTGGCAACATCATGTAATGGATAGGCACTCCAATACGAGTAGCGATCAATACTATTCACCCTCCCGCTGTTCAAATATGCCTGTAACTGCGCCAAAGCTATTATGGGAATGCACTTTTCATTTCTTCGTGCGATTTCTTCTTTTTGCCCGAGGGTGAGCCATGAGGCCACCGAAATAATAGCCGAAATTTTTGCACTATCATGATCTTTCAAAACCGAGACTATTAAGCCTACAAACTCATCCAACAAAAGTTCGAATTCTTTTCTGACGCAAACACCCAGAAGATTATTTATCGATTTTTTTTGAATCAAATAAAGTCCTAGCTGCCGCCAGACATTAACAAGCCCAGCATCTAACAATGGATTCCAGTCTAAATCCTTATAGTTTTCTTCTACTGACCTATAAAGCTCTTGCTCTGATTTAATTCCGCCTTCGATACTTTCGGCTGACTTAACGAGCTTGTCTAATAATTCGTCACCAGACAGAACTGGACTCCAATCCCGCTTGTATAAAATCAGATCACTTACAGTCTTTTCACTTTTGCTTAATATTCGGGAAAGTTTTTCTGCCCGTTGCGCTACTTGCTTTTCCGATTCTTCCACCTTCACGGCCCAGTCGTTAAATCCACTCAGACTGAATAGGGCGGATAGAGATGGTGCTTCAGACAACTCGAGCTTGGCATAACCTGCCGTTAAAGGCTTTTTTAGCACTGAGATAATATTTTTTCGCTTTTCCTCAATAATTTCTAATAGGCCATTTGCTCCATCTAGAGCTTCTTGCATTCCATCCAATACTAGTTTCGTATTACTACTACTAAGCAGCGCGATAGACTTTTGAGCTATCCCCTCGCTGAAAGATTTTAATTTATTGACAGAATCACGAACCTCAAATAGATCGGAACTTAGTTCTAGATGGTTAGAGTGCACATGTTTTTTATCGTCTTCTTTTTTTGGGTCGATATAAATCGGATCATTCAAAGCAGGAGCGTCGCCGGGTATAACCTTCTGCTTAGATTTTTCTGAAGGTATTTGCCAATTACCTACTGACAATAGTTCTAATATTTCGTTTTTTTGTTCTTCCGCCAGCTTCGAACGAAGTGTTGCTTCAAGGTTTTGAAGTGATTCTTCGTCTGGCGTCTCTAGCAAATGTAGCTGACAGGACTCAAACATACTCCAAGCAAACAAAGCAGCAGAAGCCTTATCAACGGAAGGCGAGCATATTTGCGCCACAAGCAAACTTATATTTTCAAGTATTGGAAAGCGCTTATTTGCCTTTGTTTTCTTATCGTAAAAACCAGACAACTCCACAGCATCGAAGTGGAGATTTTTATGCTTGTTTGTAACATGTAAAAAAACCAATCTATCGAAAGAAGGAAAACCGGATTTTCTAGAGTTCTCCCAGCGCTTTCTAAAATCAGCCAAAAAAACCAACTTACTCAATCGCTCATACGTGTCTTCTTTGGGCTTTAGCTTTTCTCCGGTAAAGCTTTCTATAATACCCCGTATATGGCTCGACGATTTCGGCCACACATTACAGATACTTTTAAGAAGGGAAACATCAATTTCACCAGGTTTGCTTTCGAATACTTTTGGTAGATTGACCAAATTTAAAAGCTGAATGGCTTTACTCATGGAGCGTCCCTTTCCCCTAATTTTAGAATAGTGCTAGCTAGCGGAAGCTTTTGATACAGGCTCCAGCTTTCATTAATTTATGGAACTGAAATCCGATACGAGCTTATTTTGTGATCGACTGTATCCGATTCATTTGTGCCTAGGAAGCAAAGGTTGACGCCTAATGGCTTTTTGCCTTCGATGAGAGAGAAGCATGGCTGATTTTTACAAAATTGCGCTACCTCCAATCCTCCAGGGAGCCGTCGAACTGCTCGATATTCTGAATTTCGTTCCAATATCATCGAAGGGTACGCGCACAAGAGAAACGTGCTAAGGAACCGGAAAGGTCAAGCACAAAATGTCCTGTATCCCAGCCAGTATCCCTACTAATATTTTTACCCTGCAAGTCTTGCCCCATATGACTTTATCGTCCCCCTCGGGACCATCCTTGGTTCCCTATGATGCTGGTATATTGAGCTTGTCAGCGCGCCATCTGCGCGACAACACGCTCGTTGGCGTCCTAGCTGAAGAGTCGAGTTCGCCGAGTATGGCCCGCCCCGCTCTGATCACGGCTGTCGCCAACAACCAAATAGCAGCATGGGTTCGAAACCCCGCATTCGCGGCCAGAATCAGATCCGGACGAGGGTTCGCTATTGGCCGTTTTGTGCCTGTCACGACTGACCGGGGGTGGCTCCATATCCCCCTTCAAATGCGACCGCTTTCCACCAAGCACAATCGCTCGTCGTAGCTACGAAATTTAGGGCGATCGTGAACTCACTTCACAAGCCAAACCGGCCAATTTCGTTTCCGCAAATAAACTTTCACCCCTTGATTTCAGAGGTCCCTAGAGCATCAGCGAAATACTCCCTGCGGAAACAAATACAACTTAACTTGTTGAAATAAAACGATTAGTCTTCGGACTTGAAAACCGTCGACTGTAACAGGTCCATGAGTTCGAATCCCATCGCCTCCGCCATATTTGTACCGACAAAGCCCTGATTATTCAGGGCTTTGTCGTTTCTGGGGTTTGGTGGCTGGATTCCCCCTGTGATGCAATCGTTTCCGCATCTTCTTTTTAGCCATTTCCGCAACCCCCTCAGAAAAGCAGATCAATGAAAACAGCGAATTTCACCGCCATGTCAGGTGTGTTTGCTCAGTGTTCAGGGTTAATTAAACTGGGTTTAGTTCCCCTTAAAGCTTGAACTGCGCGACCAGGGCATTGAAGGATGCTGCGGATCACGTCCAGTACCTTGCTGACTTCTCGAATGTGCCCGGCCAGTTCGGTCACCGTCTCGGTCGACTCGGTGAATTCTTCCACCATGGTGCTGATGCCCATGAGCGTATGGTCGACCTGACTGCGGCCATGAGCGGCGTCTTCGGTCGCGGCTTTAGAGGCCTCGGAGGTCGACACGGCGTTGCGCGCCACTTCCTCGACTGCTGCAGTCATTTCATTGACCGCGGTGGCCGCCTGCTGGATTTCGTCATTTTGCCGCGTCAGACCCCGGGTACTTTCCTCGGTCACCGCACTCAGCTCTTCGGCGGCCGAGGCCAACTGGTTCGAGGCGCTGGCGATCTGCGCAATGGTGTGCTTCAAGCCGCCCTGCATGTCCGCCAAGGCATTGAGCAGTTGCCCTGCTTCATCGCCACGGGTAGTGGAAACGCTCTGGGTCAGATCGCCACTGGCAATGCGCTGGGCACTCGCGACTGCCACCGCCAATGGGCGAGTGATCATTCGCGTAATCAGAATGCCCAGAGCGGCGGCCACCAGAAAGGCGATCACGATCCCGACCAGCAGGATCAGCGTGGCGCTGGCTTCGAGTTCCTGCGCCGCCTCGGCACCTTCTTTGATCTGCCGCTTGTTCGAATCGATCATAGCCCGCAGGTGCTCGCGGGCATGATTGAACACGTCAACCGACAGCGCGTTCAAGCGAATGCGTGCCTGAGCAAGATTGCCGACGTCTATCAACTCAATGACTTTCTGGGCGCCTGCCACATAACCGGGCCACAGTGTTTCGTACTTGTCCCCCGCTGCCCTCTCATCAACCGCCAGAGGCGTGGCACGGTAGGTCGCGAAGGCATTTTCTGCCCGAGTCAGATCCGTCGCCAGGTTCTGGCGAACACGCGTCTTGTCCGCTTCGGACACGTCGCCGGCGTGAGCGTCGAGCAACCGGTAGAGTCCGCGGTTGTGAGCGACCAGGCTGGTCTGGGTCTCGTTGATGTTGCCCACTGAGACCAGGCTATTGGAAAAGGTCAACGACAGTGCAGTGGCCAAACGGCTGATCCCCACCATTCCCAACCCACCTACGGCGAGGGTGATCAGGGCGCAGATGACGAACGAGGTCAAAAGCTTGGTGGAGAATTTGGACTGATTCAGAAGGTTCACGTGGCAAACTCGATGGATTGGAGGTGATTAATTGGAAAACGACCACTACCGCGAAAGTATTCGCGGTAGTGGGTGCTGATAGACAAACGGAACTGCATCCCCCTCCGCTGGATAGTTGATTAACGATTAAAGGTGAACCTTAATGAAGCCTCGCAAAAAACGACTTTATTAAAAATGAAGTCGTTTCGCTTAGTACCGATAGGTAGCCTGTACAGAAACTCCATTCGCACTATTGTCGTAGTTGGCGCTGTATTCAGGTTGAAGACCGGAGTTGTTCGCCTGCTTTACCGAGACTTTGGAATCCCAGAGATAACCATAAGCAAAGTCTATCGTCAGATCGGAGTTCGGCGAATAAGCGCCACCCAAGGTCACGGCTTGGCGATTCCCGACCGGAATGCGCACGCTGCGATCGGCATTTCTGATTGGCGAAGGATCATAGGCGTAGCCTGCGCGCAGCAGCCATTGTTCGTTCAATTGATAGGAGGCGCCAACTGCGGTGCTCCAAGTGTCGCGCCAGTTCATTTCTTCGATCACATGTCCCATGCCAGCCGCTTGGCCCACGGGAGAAAGACCGCTGTTGACTGCCTCGACCTTCTGGATCCGGCTCCAACGTTTCCAGGTGGTCCCCAGGTAGCCCGTCCAGCGACTATTGAAATGATGGGTGATCGATGTGTCCACGGACTCGGGCATAGTGAGGTCTATCTTGTTGTCATACTTTCCGTCCAGCGGGATAACGCTCGGGGAGCCAGAAACCTCAGTATGCCCTTCGAGTTCATAGTCCACCTTCGAGTGATAGTTGATCCCCCAACGGGTTGCCTCAGTAAAGTCAACCAAGATGCCGACGTTGTAGCCAAGTGCCGTGTCATCGCCTTTGATGGTGACCCGTGTGTCCTCGCCGTTGTTCAGGGCGCCGGTGGCCAGGTAATTCTGAAGCTTTGCATTGAAACGGTTTATGGTCGGTCCGCCACCAATAGACACGTAATCATTGATCCGATAGGCAATGGTGGGCTGCAGGGTTACTTCCTTGGTCGTGCTATAGGAGCCATGGTAGCGACCCTGAAAAGTGCTCTCGTAATCATTGATCAAACCACTTGGAGCATAGAGGCCGAGACCAATCGAAAAGCGATCATCAAGTGGCGTCGACATATAAGCGAAGGGCACGACCCCCAAAGGTACAGAGTCCCCTTTATTAGTTCCTGCGACACTGCTCTGCGCATCACTAATGTCGTCGCTCACCGAGACAACCGCGGCTCCGCCGGAAATCTCACTACGCTTCAACTTGGTCAAGCCTGCGGGATTGCCAAAGATGGTGCTGGCGTCCAGCGCGGAAGATGACCTTCCCGCATAAGCCGTTCCCGCACTGCTTGCACTTTGTTCGTTTAAGGCAATGCCATTGGCGCCCGCGGTTGTTGAAGCGCTGAGTATGGCTACGGCGCCGGTTAACTTTATCCAGGAAGCAAATGCTTGCTGAACAGAGAAACACGGGATCGCACGGTTATTCACTTTCATTGTCCACCTCTTATTCTTTTTGTTGGTTGCACGCAGGCAAAACTTCGCCTTCCCGTGCATATGTCAGTGCCGGTTGGAGTTGATCGAAGTTGTGAAAAGGGCCCTGGCTGATTAGTACCAGGGCATGTTTGTTTAACTTACGAAGGCGAACTCGCACTCATTGAAGCCACTCCACTTGAAAGCTATAGCGCCCCAGAAGAAGGGCCAGGGACTCCTGATTGCCTCCCGCCCGGATGCATGCGACTAGCCCGCGTCGTCCATCCTGTACCACCTCTACCTCAACTTCCTGCAGACACATACGCTCCACTTCCTGCCGGACTACTTTGGCAATCTCCCGCTGCTGCAAGGCGGGCTTGAATATCTTGCCCACGGCAGTCAGTGGCAACGCTTCGAGGATTTCAATGCGCTTGGGAACTGCTGCCCGCTCGCTGATATTGAGATGCGCGAACGCCTCAAGTTCTTCGGCGTTGCAAACTTGCCCGGGACGCAGTTGAACATAGGCGACCGGCACTTCACCCGAGTAGGCATCCGGGCTACCGATGGCAGCCGCCAACGCCACCGCTGGATGGGCTTGCAGAGCCTCCTCGATTTGCTTGGGATCAATGTTGTGACCGCCGCGGATGATCAACTCCTTCTTGCGTCCGGTCAGCCAGAAGTAACCTTGCGCATCCTGGCGACCCAGATCGCCCGTATTCAGCCAGCGCTGACCGTCGATATCGATCCAGAGGCCCAGGTTATGACGCTCCTCCAGATAGCCCTTGAAGAGGTTCGGTCCACTGATCGTGATGAGGCCAATCTCATCCACGTTGGCGTCGCGCAGGTACTCTCCCGAATCGTTGAGCAATACCGCGCGCATATTCTGGTAGGCGATCCGTATCCCGATGGAGCCGATATGGCGCTCGCCATGGGGTGGATTGATTGAAGAGACGCAGGCACCCTCGGTAAGACCGTAACCTTCAAGGATCTTCACCCCGGTCCGGCGCTCGAACTCCCGGAAAAGCTCAGCCGGCATGGGTGCCGCGCCACACATGGCAAAGCGAAGACTGGACAGATCGCGGCCCTGCCATTCATTTTGCAGAAGTGCAGCATAGACAGTAGGCACGCCGGAAAAGAGGTTGATACCGAAGTGCTCGACCATCTCCCAAAATCGTGGGATCACCCCCTCGCCACGATATCCTTGAGGCGTCCCGAGAATCACATGGTCGCCTTGAGTCCAAGGCATCAGGCCAGTCACCATTTGTCCATTGACATGGAACAGCGGCAGACCACAAAAGATAACCTGACCACCACTGCGTGGCTGCAAATGAGCGGACACAGCCCAGGCATTGAATACTTCCGAACCATGGGTACGGGCGGCGATCTTGGGGAGTCCGGTGGTGCCGCCAGTACAAATGTAAGAAGAGCACTCATCCTGGCGGATTTGACGACCGCTCTTCAGGTATGTGTGCGGCTGAGTACTCATCAGCGATCGCCAATCGTAGATCGCGATACCGCTGTGTAAGTCTTGCTCCTTCAGTGCCGCGGCTTTCAGAGCCTCACGCACAGGTTCGGCGACATAGGGTTCCATGCTGACCCAAACGACAGACCTGACCGTGGGTAACTGATCCAGCTGCGAAGCCAGTTTGGGCCACAGATCGCTGCCTGGAGTCGGCGCGAGTGTCACCACCACGGATGCCTTCGCGGCATTCAGCAAGCCAGCCATCTGCTTGGCCTCAAGCAGAGGATTGATCGCCATCACGATCCCCGCCGCCTCCCCACCCCATATCGTGAAGTGGGTTTCCGGCAGGTTTGGCAAAATAAAGGCAATCACTTCTCCCGGTTTTATGCCCAGGTCATGGAAAGCATTGGCCGCACGGGTGATATCCGCGAAGAGCTGGGAGTAGTTCCACTCATGGGTGCGCTTGAAATCGGCAGCATCGGCGAAGAAACTCAGCGCTGGTGCCTGGGGGTTGCACTCGGCCGCCTGTCGCAGCGCTTCAAAAGTGCTGGAAGCCAGGCCACGCTCCGACAAGGGGACTCGTTCAAGACTTTCGATGTCGTTCAAAGTCTGCACAACCATCAGGCTTCCCCCACGACTCGGTTGTGTTGCACACCGAGGTCGATCACACCATCAGCGCTACGAATACGCGCCTCGACCACGTCACCTTGCTTGAGGTACTGCGACCGGCCCTCTTGTGCCTTGAGGAAAAGCTTCCACTTGGTGGCTTCTGGCAAAAGGGCTGCAATGCGCATTTTGCCGGGCGAAGGGATCGTTAGAGCGCAGCCGGCAGGCGTACCGGTGGCGATCAAGTCTCCAACGGCGAGATCTTGCAAGGCGGAGAGTTCGGTCAGGGTTTCAGCGGGGCCATAAACCAGGTTGGCCGTGCTGTCGTTCTGTCGCACCTGGTCGTTGACCGTCAGGCGCAGTTGCAGGTCTTTCAGGTAATGAATGTTCGAGGCATCCAGAAGGCAGAGGTACGGGCCGACCGGGCCGAACGTGCGGTAGCTCTTGCCCTTGTAGAACTGCATCTGGGGAATCTGAATGTCACGCGCCGAGTAGTCATTGACGATCACGACGCCTGCAATGAACTCATGCAGATTGGCGTCGGTGACAGCAATTGCGCTGGTGATCGAGCGCTTCATCACAAGGCCCAGTTCGATCTCGTAGTCAAGGAAGCGCACGTGGCGCGGCTTGATCAAGTCGCTGTCAGCCGCCACCAGGCAACTCGTCGCCTTGGTGAAGATCATGTTGAATTTCTTCGCATCCGGGTCCATGCCCGACTCGATCATGTGCTGCCGATAGTTGGCGCCCTGGCAGACGAACTGCTGGTTACGGGTCACCGGCGACAGCAGTTTTACTTCGCCCTCCTCCAGCTCAGAGCCTTTCAGTTGAGCGAGGTCGTCGATACTGTTCTGGCGAAGGAAGTCACCGGTGGTTTCAAAAACACCGGGGACAACCGTAATACGGCCCTGGCGAAGCACGCCCCAATGGATACCGTTCTCAAATTCAAAGCGGACTACGTGTACAGCAGACATTGAAGGTACTCCTGGAGCGGCGTTTGTCCCGCGTTCGGTGGCGTGGGAACTGTGGTGTTGTTCTGATGGGGGCTGGCAACGCTGTAGACCAACGAGCCGCCGGCGATCAAGGCGCCGGCTTTGAGCACATCCCGACGGCCATACTGGGTTGAGTTTCCCGACATGGCGGCAGCTCTACCCGAACATCCTCATGAGTGTTATCAACTTGCGAATGCTCAAGTCCGGACTACGTCGCAGGTTGCGGATCAGCGCACGCAGACTGGTTAAACTTATCTTGGGTTTTGTAAAACTCTTGGGCATGCGCTGCCCCCACTGGGCCATTGCCTCGGGGCTTACCGGATGAATGCCAGTCGGCCGAGCGGCCGTGAAAAGATCCCCGTCGCAGTAATGCTCGTGCTTATCGCCCCATGGGTCTTGCCAATAATCGAAGATCTGACTGCCCAGAATGTGGCGGCCGATTCCCCATGAGTGCTCCCAACCGCACTCGCGCAGGACGCGCTGCCCCATGCCCACAGCGTCTGCATCGACGACCTCATAGGCGCTATGGCTGTAGGTGGCCATGAACCCTTGCGCTATCGCGAGCGTATGGTGATCCGCAGGAACATCACCGAGGTCGAGACGCATGAAGGTGACGATAGGCGTGCCGTCGGGGAGTACCTGCACATCGCTGGGAATAAACCCGAAATGCTCCGTATACCAGGCACAGGTCGCCTGGTAGTCGGCCACTTCGATAACGATGTGGCCCAGTTTGAGGACTTCAGGTGGAGCAATCGGCGGACGCTGCGTGGCGTTGATTCGCGGCTGCTCCTGCGCCAGATTCCAAGACAGAGGAGCTCTGTGTACCAGCGTTTTACCAGGAATCTGGTCGCAAATAGCTTCCACAATGAAGCCGGAAGGATCGGTCAGCCTGACGTAACACCCGCCACCAGGATGGTCCGATTTCTCGACCGGTGACGCGCCCGGGATTCGCGTCAGTTTTTCCAGATCCTTGAGCGACTGGACTGCCAGTCCGAACCCGATAAAACGTGCATGTTCTGCACGATGGACGCGGTAACAATATGAAGTGGCGTCGGTGCCTCTTAGATAGAGCGTATCGGCGTCCTGCCGACTTACCGTCAGGCCGAAGTCAGTCAGGAAACGCGCTGCCTCATTCAAGTCTGGCCGTTGGAAGATCAGGTGAGTCAGATCCTGAGCCTTTACCGTCGGCTGCGGATGCCGCGCGGGGTGTGGTGTCGCCAACCGGTGCAATTCGTTTTTGTTGTTCATTGTTGTTGTTTTCCGGGTTTTTAGGGCAAAGCTGTCCCCGCACTCCTGAAAATCAGGGGTGTCTGGTTGGGTCAGTTAACTAACTCAGTCGATAGAAGGAAGTGCCGGCAACTCTGTGGTCGCCAGCGCACGAGCCTCCTCTGGCGGTACTCCCAACGCCCGCAGCACTAGCTCGGCCGTGTCAGAGCCCGATTCGCGCCACGTTCTGTGCCCTTCCAACACCAGGAAAATCGAACCGAGAACGCTGCTCGATATCAGCGTCAGTACAGAGAGCAATTGCTCCTTTTCAAACGTGTACCGCCCACTGGACAGTCCGCTCAGAAGATCCGTGGTCGCTTGGCTGCTGAACATTTCGCGCAACGCAGAATTGCTCATGGCGAATTTATGGATGAACGCGCCCCACTGGGAGTCTTCGTGGGCTCGGCGAATGAAAAATCGAATGCCATTGGCAAGGCGCTGAGCCGGATCAGTGAGGGAATTGAAGCTCTTGTTGACGCGCTCATGCATCTCCTTCGCGAGATGGCTGGCGACCGCCTCGAACAGGCTTTCCATACTGTCGATGTTGCTATAGACCGTTCCGCGCGCCACGCCTGCCTCTTGTGCGAGGTCAAGAATGTTCACTTGTGAGGTGCCTCTTTCAGCGAACAGGCGAAAGGCGGCTTGATGAATGCGGCGCTGTGTTGGATTCAGGGATTCCACGGTTCTCTCTCCAGGATTACCTTATGGCTCGATTGAACACTCGTGTTCATTTTACGTCAACACTATTTTTTAGCATGTTGGATTTTATGTCCGAAAACCGACCGTTAACCTAACAATATGGACGCCATGATCGATGTCATTGGGTCAACAAAAGTCCTGCACATTGACATAATTGAACACGCATGTTCAATTATGTTGGCCGACTTTTATCAGTTGAAGGACAGAACATGACCGGCTCAAATCTCTTCAAACCGCTTCTATTGCCCAACGGCACGGTGATTCCAAACCGAATCGCCAAGGCCGCCATGGAGGAGAACCTTGCGGATGAGGAACACGCTCCAGGGGAAGCGCTGGTCAAGCTCTACCAGCGTTGGGCGGAGGGTGGTGCCGGTCTGATCATCACTGGCAACGTGATGGTTGATCGCCACGCCTTGACCGGACCGGCTGGTGTGGTGCTTGAGGATGATCGGAACCTGGGAAAATTCAAGCTATGGGCCGATGCTTGCCGCAGCCGTGGAGGCCAGGCCTGGATGCAAATCAATCATCCCGGACGACAGCTATTGGCTTCAATGGGGCAACCGGCAAGGGGCCCCTCCGCCGTTGCGGTCGATATCCCCGGACTGTCAAAAGCTTTTGTGCCGCCCAGGGCCTTGGATGAGCAGGAGATCGAAGAGCTGATTGAGCGCTATGCCCAAGCGGCGGTGTTGGCAGAGCGCGCCGGATTCACTGGCGTGGAGATTCATGCAGCGCATGGTTACCTGTTCAGCCAATTCCTTTCGCCCTTGACCAACCGGCGTAGCGACCGCTGGGGTGGCAGCCTGGAAAATCGTGCGCAGATTCTCCTGCAAACCATCGACGCAATACGCCTGCGAGTGGCACCGATTTTTTGCGTCGCTGTGAAGCTCAATTCCGCAGACTTTCAGCGCGGTGGTTTCGATGCCGAAGATGCGGCTCGGGTGGTGGAAATGCTCAACGCCAAGGCGGTCGACCTGGTCGAGTTGTCCGGTGGCAGCTACGAAAGCCCGGCGATGCAGGGGCAACCCCGCGATGGCAGCCGCTTGGCTCGAGAAGCGTATTTTCTCGAGTGTGCGGAAAAAATAGGAGAAATAGCGCGCATGCCGCTGATGGTCACCGGCGGCGTGCGCAGAAAGGAGGTCGCGGAACGCGTGGTGAGCGGCTCAGTGTCGATGGTCGGACTTGCCACTGCGCTGGCAATCGAGCCAGCCCTGCCGAGACAGTGGATGGCAGGTCGGGACATCAAAGTGGAGCCCATTGTCGTTCACTGGAAGAACAAGGCGCTGGCATCGCTTGCAGTGGCGTCGGTGATCAAGAAGCAGCTTGGCTTGCTGAGCCAAGGGAAACGCACACAACCTGGGACGTCGCCACTCATGGCATTGATCGGCAATCAGCTGAAATCTCGTCGCCAAGCGAAGAACTATCGGCAATGGATTGGCCGGGTTTAGCCGGTCGAGGATGGCATCAGGGTAGCGGCTTACCGGCGATTCTCTTGGCTCTGGCAGGTGTTACGCCCAGAGCCTTGAGAATCATCTCGGCGACTCGCTGGTCATGCTCCGCGACCACACGCCCTTCGACAACCGAGCGCATGGCGCCGGTTGTGCACGATACGACCATGTCCAGGGCAATCCCTTCGTCCTCGTAAGCGAAAGTCCCCGCGCGCAAACCTTCACGCAGATCGCCCAGCACATGGGCAGCCAAGCGCGAGCGCATGGCCTGATCGGAATGAATGATGCGCAGCAGTGCGTTGGCCCATTGATGGTCGTACGCGGCCCGACAGACGAACATGCGCACACCAATCGAAAGCCGCTGTGCACCGCAGTGCACGTCCGAACTCAGGGCGGAAATGGCATCGGAGAACTCGCTCGCCATGGCGATGCCAACCGCCTCGAGAACTTCATCACGCGTTCGAAAATAGTTGTAGATGGTGCCGTTGGATACCGCGGCCTCCGAGGCGACATCGAGCAGTGCAATCTCCCCCACCTCCTTACGCGCGACAAGACGCAATGCCGCATCCACCAAGCCGCGACGGGTGCGTTCACGCTTCTTGTGGCCCCGAGTGAGAGGCTCTTGCTCAGTTGCTTCTGAAGGAAAAGTGGGGGAAGGCATCTTCAGGCTCTTAATCGAGGGGGTTCGTTGATGGTAATGGAAATGCTATCGGCAGTGGTGTCGGCGCTAGCCAACAGGCCCCTGCAGTCTCGAAGGAGACTGCCTGCCTCTGCGCCGGGAGCGTGGTGCATGATGATCCGGTCGGGACGAACCGCGACGAGCGTTCCTTTGGGGGCCAGCGGCAGGATGTCATGGTTCATGTCTTCGATGAAGTCACAGCTGCCGCCGGAGCGTTGACCGCGTGTTCTGACCTCCAAGAAGTGGCCTCCCATTTTTTCCCAGGAAACGATCTGCTCAGTGGTTAGCAGGGACAACGGGTCAACACCGAATCCAACCAGGGTCAGGTTGTCTCCAAGAGAATCGTCGCTCAGTTTGACCTGCTTTTGCATGTTACGAATCCAGGTCTGGGGAAACAGGCTGCCACGTACCAGTTTGTCGCCCCGGCGATGCGGCACGAACAGGCCGTGTTTGAAGGTGTTCTTCGGCTTGATGTCCAACTGTTCGAAGTACCTTCTGGTAGCGGGAGTCAACGCCAGCGTGCGCATCAGGCCGTGGATAAAGAAAGCTGCAATCTTGTTCTTGGGCATCACCATGCGGCCCATGAGTTTCGCTAGATTGATCATCGCCTGGGCATGGGGACGGCGCTCTACGTCATAGGTATCGAGAATTGAAGGCGCGGCATGGCCGCGAAGGACCCAGGCCAGTTTCCAGGCAAGGTTGGCGCCATCTCGAAGTCCCGCTACGAGGCCTTGCCCGACAAAAGGAGGGGTGATGTGCGCTGCGTCGCCGGCGAGGAAGATGCGTCCCTTGCTGAATCTGTTGCAGCAGCGCGCGTGGAATCGATACACCGCCTTGCGCTCGATTTGCAACTCTTGCGGGTTGATCCATGGCGCGATGAGCCGGGCTATGCTTTCCGGGCTTTCCAGCTCTTCCCGGGATTCACCGGGTTGCAGCATGAACTCCCAACGCTCCCTTCCGCCGGGTGCGGGCATGTGCGGCGTTGGGCGCTGCGGATTACAGAGAAACTCAATGTGATCAATCGCTGACTTATGCCGGTTCATGACATCGACAATCAGCCAATCCTCCGCATAGGTCTGCCCCTCGAACTCCTGGCCAATCAGAGCCCTGACCCTGGAGCTAGCGCCATCCGCACCGACCAGGTACTGGGCGCGAACAGAATGCGAGTGCCCATTCTGATCCCGTACGGAGGCGACGACGCAATCCGACTCCTCGACCAGACTCTCAAGCTCGAAGCCACCCAGGCTGGTTACGGTTTTAAGCCGGGAAACCTGGCCGCGCATCGCGTGTTCGAGGTCGGGTTGATAGAACGTCACAAGTTTCGGATGGCCGTCGATGCACCCCTCAGTATTGGCTCGACCAAATTGCCCGAGGACCGGGGAGTGCATCTTCACTTCAGGGATAACGATCTTCTCGAAAGCATCTTCCGACAATCCGGCGAGTTGCAGGATGCGAAGCGCCTCGTTGTCCAGAGCGATGGCGCGGGGCATCAGTACGACGTCATGGACCTTGTCCAGTACCAGGGTCGTGACCCCATAGCGGCCCAGAAGCGCCGCGATTGTCGCACCTACCGGACCATAACCGATAACCAGCACGTCGACGGCGGCGGGAGGCAATTCGCAAACTTTCTTGTTGTTGTTCATCTCGAGCCCTTGTTGTGATTGAAGTCGTGAGACGTGGAGATCTCATCGTCAGGCAAGGTGAAGGTATGTAAAATTGAGACATATTTCAATATTGAAATTTTCGTCACTACTTTTTTTGGATCATTACAGCACCGTGATGAGGTCATGTGAGCTATGCCGAGGGCCAGTTTCCGACCGGTGAGGCTTGGCTTCTGAGCAGATCAGCGTTGTTATTGGAGTAATGGTCCATTGCTAGAAACTATGTTTTTGTCTTCAGGAATCCAACGTGGCGCGTCCGCAGCCCCATCCGAACCCAGTCCAGCTCTGCTTCGTCGAGTTCGAGCTCGACGAGGCCAACGCCTGCTTGTTGCGTAACGGAGAAACCGTGGCGCTGGCGCCAACGCCCTTCACTCTGCTGTGCGTACTTGCACGCCAGCCGGGATCGCTGGTGACCAAAGATGCCTTGCTTGATGCCGTGTGGGGGCATCGGTTCGTCAGCGATTCAGTGCTGAAGACGGCCATCAGCGATCTGCGCAAGGTGCTGGGCGATGACCCCAGGCAGCCTCGCTTCATCGAAACTGTGTCGCGGCGCGGCTATCGCTTTATCGCTGCGCCCTCTCCTGCTCCTTCGATGCCACCGGCACCCGCGACGGTGCCAGCGGCCAATGCGCATCCGTCACCGCCATTCATCGGTCGCACCGACGAGATATCAAGACTGCAACGGGCATGGGAGCGGGCGGATGGCGGCCAACGTGCAGTGGTCTGGCTTGCCGGAGAACCGGGGATTGGCAAGACCACGTTGATCGAGCATTTCCTCGCCAGCCTTGGCGGCGTCGCCTGCGCACGCGGTCATTGCGTGGAGCACCATGGCACTGGCGAGCCGTACCTGCCGGTGCTGGAGGCATTGGCCGATCTGTGCCGCAGTGACCCCGCCCTGCCGGCGCTGCTGCGCGCCGTGGCGCCGACTTGGCTGCTGCAATTGCCGTGGCTGAGCACCGCGCAAGAGCGAGACGCGTTGCGGCGCGAGCTTGCCGGCATCGGTCCGGATCGCATGCTGAGGGAAATGGGCGAGTTGCTGGACCGCTACACCGAGCAGCGCCCGCTGATGCTGGTGACCGAAGACCTGCACTGGAGCGATCGGGCGACGGTCCAGCTCATCAACTATGTGGCACGGCGACGTGGCCGCACTCGGCTGATGTGGCTGTCGAGCTTCCGCCTCGCCGAGGTGGTTGCGCTCGATCACCCCCTCAGCTCATTGCGCCACGAACTGCGCCTGCAACGTCTGTGCGAGGAAGTGGTGCTCGATCCGTTCTCGGAAACCGAGGTCGCAGACTATGTCGCGCTGAGTTCGGCTTCGCTGGCCCGCGATGAAGCCTTCGTGCGTGCCCTGCACGAGCGCACCGACGGCGTGCCGCTGTTCGTGTCGTCAGTCATCAGTGAGGTGATGGACGCCACGGACGACGACGCCACCATCGAGGCCCGGCTGGCGGGAATGGCGGTTCCCGAGAACCTCGCGGCCATCATTGATCACTACATCAGCAAGCTCGGGCCGGAGCAGCGCACACTGCTCTCGGCGGCAGCGGTATGCGGAGTCGAATTCCGGGTCGAGACAGTTTCGCTGGCCCTCGAGCGCGACCTCGCTTCTGTGGCCGACACCTGCGAGGAACTGGTGCGCGAGCAGGTATGGCTCACACGGTCGCGGGCCACCGAACTTGAAGAGGCGATGGAGCTACCCCACTCGTTCCGGCATGCCCTCTTCCGCCAGGTACTGTACGACCGCACGCCGCGCTCATTGCGCACCCACCTTCATCGCCAGGTTGGCACTGCGCTCGAACGCGAGCGCACGGCCGGTGTGCCGGTTGCGGCCTCGGAGCTGGCGACGCATTTCGACCGGGCCCGGCAGCCGATGACCGCGCTGCGCTATTACGCCGAGGCCGCGGAAGCCGCGCTGCTGCACTTCAGCCCGGCCTTGTGCATCGGCCTCACTGAGCGCGCGATGGTCCTGCTGCGCCAAGCGCCAGAAGGGATAGAGCGCGATACCCTCGAAATCACCTTGGCCACGCTGCAGGGCGTGTCGGCTTTCCACACACTCGGTGTCGGCAGCGAAGCCAGGAACGCGTTCGAACGCGCCTACACGTTGCTAGCGGATGTACCCGAGCATCCGATGCGCGGTCGCCTGCTGCATGGATTCGGCTATCTGCTCGGTCTGCGCGGCGACTATACGCAGGCGCTGGCGGTAGCGGAACGCGCCGAAGCCCTCTCGTCCGAGGCAACCGATCCAGCGCTCATGCTGGTGGCGTGCATCGTGCAGGGCGAGGTGCATCATCTCCAGGGACGTACGCAGGCGACCCGCCGCTGGCTGGAGCGCGCACTCGCAATCGCCGAGCCGCTAGACATCGGGGCGAACGAGATCTTTGCGGTCGATCCTCAGGTCATGCTGCACGGCATGTTGGCCATAGAACTTGTGCGTTCTGGCCTGGTTGAGCAAGGCCGAGCTCACATGCAGCAGGCGCGGACCCGCGCACAAACGCTTCGCCAGCCTATGACCTGGCTGGTCGCCACCTGGCAGGAGGTGTTGATCGAGGTGCGGATGGGGAACCCTGTACGTGTGGCAGCGCTGGCCGACGACATGCAGACGCTGGTCGACGAGTATTCGCTCGCACTGGGACGCACAGCTTGCCGCTGGTGGCGCGGCTGGGCCGACGCGCGCAACGGCGCACCGCGCGACGGCTACCGCAACATCCGCGAGGCCTATGAAGAACACACCGGACTCGGTATGCGCTCCGGTGCCAGTGAGGTGCTCGGCTACGCCGCCGAAGCGTTGCTGCTGGCGGGTGATTGCGACGCTGCGCAAGTCGAGCTACAGGAAGCCCTACGGGTGGGGGAAGAACTGGGCGAGCGCGTGTACCTGCCGCAACTGTTGCTGCTGGAGGCATCGATTGCGCGGATGCAGGGCCGGCTCGATGCCGGCTGCATCGCGGTGCGGCGTGCGGTTGAGGAGGCTCGCGCCCAGGAAGCACCGTGGCTGGAGCTGCAGGCGTTAGTCGAACTGTGTGGGCACCACGACGCTACGGCCGAGGACCGCCAGGCCTTGGCGGCGCTGCTTGACCAGTTGCCCGAAACGGATGGAACCGAGCTGGTGAGACGAGCGCGCTCGCTGCTTCAGGCGGCAAAGTCTGACTGACAAGTTAAGGGCACAGACCTGTGGGAGCGGCGCTGTCCCGACCGAAGTCTGACCTTTCGCTTACGACTCGACCCAGGGGACGGCCTACGCTGTCGTCGAACTTTCTTGCCCCTGGTCTGTGATGAGTCTGAACCCTGAATCCAAGTACCCGAGCCGCCGCTCGTACGTCGTGAAGCTGCGTAGCGATGCCACGCCCGGCGCCCTCGTGGGCCGCCTCGAAAACCTGGTCACCGGGCGTCAACGCGAGTTTTCGTCCGCCGATGAGTTACTGGAGTCGATTGACTCGGACCTCACGTCGGCGGCCAGCGAACACGTGGCAGATACCGACGGCGAGTGACGCCTCCAACATGAATGAGCGCTCGATATGGCGACCGAACGGCGACGTTTCGCTGACGACTTCGCGCACACCGGGCCCTACGCTGATGCCATCTCGAATCCACACGAGTCCAATGCGATGCCGCGACTTCCAGTTTCCTTCCCACTGCCCCTCCACACCGGTCGGCCGACCTTGCAACGGGCCGGGCTCGCCGTTGTTGCGGCCGCCCTTGCCACTTCGATCGCCCTCGCCCTGGCCGGTTGCTCCACGCCGGTCGTCAAGCCGTCGGTCGACCTGCCGAGCAACTTCGCCGCGAGCACAGCCTCCGAGATGGAACCCGAGGCGGCATGGTGGGAGGTCTACCACGACCCGATGCTGACAGATCTGGTGCACCGGGCAGCGCACGAGAACCGCGACGTCAAGATTGCCGCCGAGCGCCTGCGCGCCGCACGTGCCGGCGAAACGGTCAGCCGTTCCTGGCTGCTCCCGAGCGTCGGCGCATCCGCCTCCGGCAGTGATCGCAGCAGCGGCTACAACTCGGCCACGAAACAGGGTTATCCGGATACCAAGACCACCAGTGTAGGCCTGGACGTCTCGTGGGAGCTCGACCTGAGCGGCCGCCTGCGCGCCGGCGCAGCGGCGGCCGACGCCGATGCACTGGCCGCGGAGGACAGCATGCGCGGCGTACGCCTGCTAGTCATGAGCGACGTTGTCAGAAACTACTTCACACTGGTCGGCGCGCAGCGCCAGGCCGCGACGCTGCGTGCCATCTCGGCGATGCAGGACGAGACGCTGCGTCTGGTCACCGCGCGCCAGCAAGTGGGGCTGGCATCCGCCTTCGACGTCGAGCGCGCGCAGACCGACGCCTTGTCGGCACGGGCGCAGATTCCGCCGCTGGAAACGCTGGCGGCTGTATCGCGCCATCGTATCGCGGTGTTGATCGCCGATCAGTCGTTCAATACCGCGAACATCCAGCCCGCGAATGGCGATGCGCAGGTGCCCGAGGCCAAGCCGGGCCAACCCGCCGAGCTGCTGCAACGCCGACCTGACGTACTGGCGCTGATGGCGCAGCTCGACGCAGCCAATGCGCGCCGCCAGCAGGCCGCGGCCGAGTGGTTCCCGCGGCTCTTCCTCGGCGCGTCCTTCGGCCAACAGGGCCTGAGCCTGAACGGCGTCGATCTCGGCGCTGCGCGCTTCACCAACGTGGCGGGACTGCTGGCGATGCCGATCTTCAACGCCGGGCGCACGCAAGCGATCAACGACGCTGCCGAAAGTGCTCAACAAGAGGCGGTGCTGCGCGCCGAAGACGGCATCGTACGGGCACTCGAGGATGTGGAGAACGCTCTCGTCACGCTGGCGCAGGAACGCCGCCGCGCCGGGTCGCTGCAATTGGCCGCCGCGTCCGCGGAGTCTGCGCAGAATCGCGCCCAGTCGCTCTATAACCGCGGGCAGATCGACCTGTTGCCGCTGCTGGATTCGCAGCGGGCGCGCCTGGCGGCACGCCTGAACTCCAACGAAAGCAATACCCAGCTGCTGCTCGATAGCGTGCAGCTCTATAAGGCACTGGGCGGGGGTTGGCAGGTGTTCGAACAACCCGCCACTCCCACCGCCGCCACCAAAGCCGACCGGCCACCACTTTCTTAAGAAACTGCCTTTTTCAAAGAGGAACCGCCTTGAAAACCTCCCTTACTGCGGCCGGCGCTTTGGCCGTGGCCGTCATGCTGTCCGCGTGCAGCCCGGACCAGCCGACCGTTCAGGCACCACGACCGGTACGCACCGTTGAAATCAGCTACGACAATGCCCGCGACATCAGTCGCTACGTGGGCACCGTACAGTCGCGACATGAAGTCGACCAGGCCTTCCGCGTGGGCGGCAAAGTCGCCCAGCGCAAGGTCGATGTTGGCCAGTTTGTGCGCGAAGGCGACGTGTTGGCTGTGCTGGATGACAGCGACTACCGCCTCGCTGAGGAAGCCTCACGACAACAATGGGCGGTCGCCGTCGAGCAGACGCGCCAGGCCGACTCGGACCGCCAACGCCTGACTGCACTGAAGGTTGACGGCTCGGTCAGTGTGGCCGACGACGAGCGCGCACATACAAATGCCCAGACCGCGCATGCGACCGCCGAGGCGGAGGCGCAAAAGCTCGAGCTCGCGCGCAACCGGCTCAAGTACACCGTGCTGCGCGCTTCGCGTAGCGGCGTCGTCACGGCTGTGCGCTTTGAGGCCGGGCAGGTCGTTCCGGAGGGCCAACCGGTTGTATCGATCGCGAATCCGGATGAATCCGAGATCGTCATCGATGTGCCCGAGGATCAGCTGTCCGACTTCAAGGAGGCGCATTTCAAGGCCTCGCTGGCCAGTACACCGAACGAGATCTTCGATGTCACGCTGCGCGAGCTGTCGCCGCAGGCAGCGGTGCAAACGCGCACCTATCGCGCGCGGCTCAAACCGATGCAGGCGCTGCCGCTGGGCGCCACTGCCACGGTAACGGCCGAGCGCGTGATGACCAGTGTCTCGGTGGCAGCGGTGCCAGCCACGGCACTGACGCAAAGCGGCGGCCAGCCTGCGCTGTGGGTGGTCACGCCCGAGGGCAAGGATCCGGTAGGCGTCGTCGAACTGGTGCAAGTGGCGGTGTTGGGCTACCGCAACGACGAGGTGCTCGTCTCCGGGCCGCAGGCCCGCGCATTGGTCGTCACCGCCGGAGTGCAGAAGATGGCATCCGGACTGAAGGTCGCGCTTCCCGGCGCAGCGATTGTTGACGCGAACACCACGCAGCAGGCCACCCGATGAACAACCTGAACCTCACCGACTGGGCGCTGCGCCATCGCGCCATCGTCCTGTTCATGCTCCTCATTGTCGCAGTGGCCGGCGCCTTCAGCTTCACCCGGCTCGGTCAGCTCGAGGATCCGAACTTTTCCGTGCCCTCCATGACCGCCATGGTCATCTGGCCGGGCGCCACCGCCCAGCAGATGCAGGACCAGGTCCTCAACCGCATGGAGAAGAAATTCGAGCAGATCGACAACTTCGAGAAGGTGGTCACCTACGCGCGGCAAGGCTACGCCGGCATGACACTCACCGTGCGCGGCGGCACCTCCAAGGCTGACCAGCGCGAGGCCTGGTACCAGGCGCGCAAGAAACTCAACGACCTGAGCCTCGAGATGCCTGACGGCGTGATCGGCCCGATCCTGAACGACGAATACGGCGACGTGTACGGCCTGATGTACGCCATCAAGGGCGACGGCGTCGGTCACGCCGACCTGTCGGACGCGGCCGAGGACATCAAGCGCCAGATGCTTAAGGTGCCGATGGTCAAGAAGATCGATCTCATCGGCAAGCAGGCCAAGCGTGTCTACGTCGAGTTCTCGCACGAACGCCTGGCAGCGCTGGGCATTACCCCGCTGACCATCGCCGAAAGCCTCAAGAGCCAGAACGCCATGGTGCCCGCAGGTCAGATCGACACCCACGGCGACCGTGTCATGGTGCGCGTGAGCGGCCAGTTCGCCAGCGAAGAGGCTATCCGCAACGTGCCCATCGCTGCAGGCGGCCGGCTGATCAAGCTCGGCGACATCGCGACCGTTACACGTGGCTTCGAGGATCCGCCGACCTACACGGTGCGCCACAACGGCCAGCCAGTGCTGATGCTCGGCATCACGATGACCAGCGACGGCAACATCGTGGACCTTGGCAAGGCGATGGACACGGCAGTCGCCAAGATCCAGTCGGAACTTCCGCACGGCGTGGAGCTGGAGCTGGTGGCAGACCAGCCGACCACGGTGAAGGATGCAATCCTGGACTTCGGGCACGCGTTGGCCGAGGCGCTGATCATCGTGATCGCGGTGAGCCTCGCCAGCCTGGGCTGGCGCGCCGGCCTCGTGGTCGCGACCACGGTGCCGCTGGTGCTGGGCGGCGTGGCGCTGGTGATGCTGGCGATGGGCTGGAACCTCGAGCGTATCTCGCTCGGCTCGCTGATTATCGCGCTGGGATTGCTGGTGGATGACGCCATCATCGCCATCGAGATGATGGTGGCGAAGATGGAAACCGGCATGGACCGCGTAAAGGCGGCCGCCTTCTCCTATCAGTCCACCGCCATGCCGCGCCTGACCGGCGCTCTGATCACCGTCGTGGGCTTCCTGCCGATCGGCCTCTCGAAGTCCACCACCGGCGAGTACGCGGGCGGCATTTTCTGGATCGTCGGCGCCGCGGTGCTGTTCTCGTGGATCTGTTCAGGCATCTTCACGCCGTACCTGGCGGTCAAGATGCTGCCCAACGACTTGGGCAAGCACCAGCATGGTGATCTGTACGACACGAAGTTCTACCGCAACCTGCGCCGCCTGATCGACGCCGCCATCGAGCGCCGCTGGGTGGTCATCGGTGCGACGTTTGGCGCTCTGGTGCTTGCCCTGGTCTGTATCAAGCTGGTGCCGCAGCAATTCTTCCCCAACAGTTCGCGTCCTGAACTGGTCATTGACCTGCGCGTAAAGGAAGGCGCCTCGTTCGCCGCGACGACCGAGCAGGTCAAGCACATGGAGGAGATCCTGGCGAAAGACGAGGACGTGCGTTTCTATACCGCCTACACCGGCGCTGGCGCACCGCGCTTCTATCTCTCGCTCAACCCCGAGCTGCCCAATCCGGGTTTTGCCCAGTTCGTTGTGATGACCAAAGATCTGGATGCACGCGAGCGAGTACGTGCGCGGCTGGTGGCCTCGGCCGACCAACAATTCCCGCAGGCGTGGGTGCGCGTAACCCGACTCGAGTTGGGGCCGCCTGTCGGCTACCCCGTGCAGTTCCGCGTCGTCGGCCCCGATACCCAGGTAGTGCGCCAGATCGCCCGCGACGTGGAGAAAGTGGTTGGGGCCAACCCGAAGGTGCGCGACCTCCAGCTCGACTGGAACGACCCGGTGCGCACGCTGAAGGTCGAGCTTGATCAGGACAAGGCGAGCGCGCTGGGCCTCACGCCGGCCGACGTGTCGCTGGCGACCCAGACCGTGATGAACGGCGCAACCCTGTCGCAGTTGCGTGAGCGCGAGGACCTGATCGACATCGTGGCCCGTGCCGTACCTGAAGAGCGCTTGAGTCTCGACACACTGAAAGACATCAACCTCTACACGCGCCAAGGCACGGTGGTGCCACTGTCGCAAGTCGCACAGGTGCGCTCTGAGCTGGAAGAGCCGGTGTTGTGGCGCCGCAATCGCGACATGGCGATCACGGTGCGTGCCGACGTGAAGGATGGCGAGCAAGGTGTATCGGTGACGCAGGAGATCCAGCCGTTGCTCAAGGATATCGAAGCGAAGCTGCCGTCTGGCTACCGCATCGACGTGGGCGGCGCGGTGGAGGAAAGTGACAAAGCCAACAAGGCACTGCTGGCGGTGGCCCCGCTGATGATGATCAGCATCCTGCTGTTGCTCATGCTGCAACTGCAGAGCTTCTCTCGCATGTGGATGGTGGTGCTGACCGCACCGCTGGGCCTGATCGGTGTGGTGCCGGCGCTGCTGGTGTTCCAGTCGCCGCTGGGCTTCGTCGCGATCCTGGGTATCATCGCACTGGGTGGCATGATCATGCGCAACTCGGTGATCCTGATCGATCAGGTACAAACCGAGATCGCCGAAGGGCGTGACCCGTGGAATGCTGTGCTGGATGCCGCCATTCACCGAGCCCGTCCGGTGATGCTGACGGCGCTGGCTACCGTGCTCGCAATGATCCCGCTAACGCGCAGTGTGTTCTGGGGACCGATGGCAATTGCGATCATGGGCGGCCTCACCGTGGCGACGCTGCTGACGATTTTCTTCGTCCCGGCGTTGTACGCTGCATGGTTCAAGGTGGGTCGCCAGACGGTCGCTGACACCCAACCGGTGAGAGGTGACGCCGCGCTCGCTTCTGACTGATCTGAAACAGAACACCTCGCGACGTGCGGGTAGGGTTGACGTAGCCCCCCGCACCTTTTTCAGCCCAATTCAATTTCCCGAATGAGCTTCTTGTTAATCTTCCCGACGCTGGTTTTAGGAATCTCGGCGACGAATTTGAACTGCTTGGGAATCGCCCATTTATTGATCCGGCCACGCTCGACAAATCCTTGAAGGTGCGTCTCCAGGATCTTGCGGTCGAGATACTGCCCAGGCTCGCACACCACCAGCGCCATCGGCCGTTCGCCCCATTGCTCGTCCGCAATGCCCACCACCGCGACCGACATCACGGCCGAGTGCTCGCTGATCAGGCTTTCCAGTTCCAGGGAGCTGATCCACTCCCCGCCTGTCTTGATCACATCCTTGATGCGATCCTTGATTTCCACTCCACCCAACGCGTCGATAGAGGCCATGTCGCCGGTGTGCAACCAGCCGTTGTGCCACAACTCGGCGCCCTTTTCGGGTTCCTTCAAATAACCTTGGGTCAGCCAAGGCGCGCGCACCACGATCTCGCCCAGGGACTCACCGTCATGAGGAACGTCATTGCCGCTGGCATCGATGATTTTCAGGTCGACCATCGGCACCGGCGTACCCGTCTTGATGCGGGTGGCCAGTTGAGTTTGCGTGGATTGATCGAGGTCTTCGTCTCGCAGGTAAGTCAGGCACAGCAACGGACAGGTTTCCGACATGCCGTAACCGCTGTGCACCTGAATGCCTTTGGCGCTCGCTTCGCTGGCAATACCTAATGTCAGCGCGCTACCGCCCAGGAGCATTTTCCAGCCATCGAAACGAGTCCGTTGTGCTTCCTCGCAGTTCAGGATCATTTGCAGAATGGTCGGCACACAATGGGAGAACGTGACTTTCTCCTCTCGATACAGCCTGACCAGGCTGTTGGGCTCGTAGCGGCCGGGGTACACCTGCTTGATTCCCATCAGGGTGGCGACATAGGGCACACCCCAGGCATGCACGTGAAACATCGGCGTGATCGGCATGTAGACGTCATCGGAGCGCAGCAGCGGCAACCCCTGATAGACGCCCAACGTGCCGACGGCATTCAAGGTGTGCAAGACCAATTGGCGGTGGGTGAAATACACGCCTTTGGGGGCGCCAGTGGTGCCCGTGGTGTAGAAAAGGGTCGCGACGGAGTTTTCATCGAAGTCGGGAAAGTCGTACTGGTCGGCCGACCCGGCCAACAGGTTTTCATATTCCCCCAGCACCGGTAGCGACGTGTGAGTGGCTGTGTCGTCCGTAAGCTGCAGGTAACCTTTGACGGTTTTGAGCTGCCCCTGAATCTGTTCAACCAGAGGCAGAAAATCATCATGCACCAGCACCAGGTCGTCTTCGGCATGGTTCATGGTGAAGAGCACCTGATCCGGCGAAAGACGGATGTTCACGGTGTGCAAAACCGCGCCGATCATCGGCACGGCAAAGAAACATTCCAGGTAGCGATGGCTGTCCCAGTCGAGCAGGGCCACCGTATCCCCGGCCTTGACGCCGGCAGCGGTCAAGGCGTTGGCCAGCCGGCGGATCCGCTGGTTGAGGGTCTGGTAGCTGTAGCGCAGTTTGTCGGCATACACGATTTCCCGGCCCGGCTCGTAGCGCACGCCTGAGAGCAGCAATTGCTTGATCAACAAGGGATAGGCATAGGCGCCGTCGGCGGGCGGAATTATTTTTGTCGCCATCATGGTTGTGGTTCCCGGTCCTTTTTACGTGGGCTCAGAACTGCTCTGCATCCAATTGATAGAGGCATTCGCTGCCAGCCTTGGCCGACGCGCTCAACGAGTGGATACGCGGCAGCAGACGGGCGAAGTAGAAGCGCGCGGTGGCCAGTTTGCTGGCATAGAAAGCGTCCTTGGAATGCGTGCTCATGGCGGTTTTGGCCATTCGCGCCCACATGTAGGCGTACGCGGTGTAGCCGAACACGTGCAGGTACTCGACCGAAGCCGCGCCGATTTCATTCGGGTTGTTCTGGGCTCGGTCCAGCAGCCATGCGGTCAGTTCGTCGAGGGTGTCGACGGCGGCGCTCAACGGTTTGGTGAACTCGCCGAGGTCAGCGCAGGCATTGGCGGTAAAGGTGCGGATTTCCGAAGCGAACAGCCGGTACAGCGCCCCGCCGCTGCCGACGATTTTGCGCCCGGCCAGGTCCAGTGACTGGATACCGTTGGTGCCTTCGTAGATCTGGGTGATGCGCACATCGCGAACCAATTGCTCCTGGCCCCATTCACGGATGTAACCATGGCCGCCGAAGATCTGCTGGCCATGCACCGTGGTTTCCAGCCCCATGTCGGTGAGGAAGGCCTTGGCCACCGGGGTCAGCAGCGACACCAGTTCCTGGGCGCGGGTGCGGGTTGCCGCGTCATCGCTGTATTTGGCGGTATCCAGTTGCAGGGCCACGTAGCTGGAAAACGCCCGCCCGCCTTCGTTCAAGGCCTTCATGGTCAACAGCATCCGCCGTACATCCGGGTGAACGATGATCGGATCGGCGGCTTTGTCCTTGTTCTGCGCGCCCGTCGGCGAACGGCTTTGCAGACGGTCACGGGCGTATTCGACGGCGTTCTGGTACGAACGCTCACCCAGCGCCAAGCCCTGGATACCCACGCCCAGACGTTCGTAGTTCATCATGGTGAACATCGCCGCCAGGCCCTTGTTCGGCGCATCGATGATCCAGCCCGTCGCCCCGTCAAAGTTCATCACGCAAGTGGCGGAGGCCTTGATGCCCATCTTGTGCTCGATGGAACCGCAGGACAGCGAGTTGCGCTCGCCCAGCGAGCCATCGGTATTGACCAGCACCTTGGGCACCAGAAACAGCGAAATACCTTTGGGACCGGCAGGCGCATCCGGTAACCGGGCCAGTACCAGATGAATGATGTTTTCGGTCAGGTCGTGCTCACCGCCGGTAATGAAAATCTTGCTGCCGCTGATCTTGAAACTGCCGTCGGCCTGAGGTTCGGCTCGGGTGCGAATCAGGCCCAGGTCTGTGCCGGCATGCGCCTCGGTCAGGCACATCGAACCGGTCCAGGTGCCGGCGTACATGTTCGGCAGATAGCGTTCCTTGAGTTCCTGACTGGCGTGGGCATTGATCGACAGGCACGCACCGGCGGTCAGCATCGGGTACAGGCCGAACGACAGACTGGCCGAGTTGACCATCTCCTCGACCTGAGCCGAAATGGCCTTGGGCATGCCCATGCCACCGAACTGCGGATCACCGCCAACACCCACCCAACCGCCTTCGGCGAATGCCTGATAAGCCGCGACAAAACCGTCCGGTGCCTGGACCGCGCCGTTGTTCCAGGTGCAGCCCTGTTCGTCGCTGCTGCGGTTCAGCGGTGCGATAACTTCGCCACTGATTTTGCCAGCCTCTTCAAGGATCGCGGCGGCCGTTTCTTCATCGATCACCTCGGCCAGGCCAGGCAATTGGGCCCATAGCCGGGACACCTGGAAGACTTCGTTGAGTACGAAGCGCATATCGCGCAAAGGAGCTTTGTAATCAGACATCGTTGGCTTACTCGGAAGTGGTCAGGGCATGCGGCATGCCCTGGCGTTGGGATGTGCCGGTTGCACCGGCTTGTGCCACTTGGGCTTGCGGAACGGGGTGACGCAGCAGGAAGTAAGACAGGGCAGGAATCAGGATCAGCGCACCGAGCATGTTCCACAGGAACATGAAGGTCAGCAGGATGCCCATGTCGGCCTGGAACTTGATCGGCGACCAGACCCAGCACACCACGCCAGCCGCCAGGGTGATGCCCACCAGGCCCACCACCCGGCCGGTAAACGACACGGCGTTGCGGTAAGCCTGAGACAGCGGCAGGCCCTGGCGCTGGTAATGCAACTGCACGCTGAGCAGGTACAACGCGTAATCCACGCCGATTCCCACGCCCAATGCGATCACCGGCAGGGTCGCGACTTTCACGCCAATGCCCATGACCACCATCAACGCTTCGCAGAGGATCGACGTCAGCACCAGTGGCAGCAGGGCGACCAGGGTCGCGCGCCAACTGCGGAAGGTGATCAGGCAGAACAGCGTCACCGCCGCATAGACGTACAACAGCATGGTGCGATTGGCCTCGCGCACCACAATGTTGGTCGCCGCCTCAATCCCGGCCGATCCGGCCGCCAGCAGGAACTGGCGATCTTCGCTGTTGTTCTCCCGGGCGAACTTTTCGGCGATGCCCACCACCGCATCCAGCGTCTCGGCCTTGTGATCCTTGAGGAAGGTGATCACCGGCATCAGCGAACAATCGGTGTTGAACAACTCCGGGGAGTTGACCGAGGCTTGTTGCGCGGCGTAGTTCAGCACGTCCTGATTGCGCTGGATGCTGTTGAGCTTGGGGTTGCCTTCATAAGTGCCGGCGGTGATTTGGCGCACCGCGTTGACCAACGAAGCCGTGGCCTGTACGCCCGGATACTGCTGCAGCTCCCAGGCCAGTCGGTCGGCGAGAATCAACGTCTTGTAGTTCAGACAGCCTTCCGGTGCGGTCTTGATCATCACCGCGAACAGGTCGCTGGACAGCGCGTAGTGGCTGGTGATGTAGGCGTTGTCACGGTTGTAGCGCGAGTCGGCACGCAACTCCGGTGCGCCACTTTCCAGATCGCCGATCTTCAGTTGCAGGCTGACCATGAAGCCGCCGATGCCCATCAGCACCGCGACCAATACCGCGCCCGTGGCCCATTTGGCCGTGGTGAAGCGGTCGAGCAAGTCCCACAGTTTGCCGAAGCCTTTGTGCCCTTCTGCGCGCGTGTCGATTTTCAGCGCACGCTCGGCAGCCCAGGCACCGACGCCGACGCCGACATAAGACAGCGCCACCGGCATCAGCAATAGCGAGGTAAAAATCAGCACCGCCACACCGATACTGGCGGTGATCGCCAGGTCTCGTATCACCGGAATATCGATCAGCATCAGCACCGCGAATCCGACAGCGTCGGCCAGCAGCGCCGTGACGCCGGCAATGAACAGACGGCGGAAGGTGTAGCGTGCGGCGATCAGCTTGTGGGTGCCACGGGCGATGTCTTGCATGATCCCGTTCATCTTCTGCGCCGCATGGGACACACCGATGGCGAAAATCAGAAAAGGCACCAGCACCGAGTACGGGTCGATGGCATAGCCGAGCCAGGCGACGATGCCGAGTTGCCAGACCACCGCGATCAGCGAGCAGCCGACCACCAGCAAGGTGCTGCGAACGCATCGGGTGTAGGCGTAAATGATGATCAGCGAAGTGACCACCGCCAGGCCGAAGAACATCATCACCTGAATCAGCCCGTCGATCAGGTCGCCCATCAGTTTGGCGAAACCGATCACCCGGACTTTGTACTGGCCCTTGCCCTCCTCCCCGGCTTTGCGTGCAGCACTGTCACCGGTGAATTCGATCTTGTCGCGCAACTGCTCCTCGAGCATCTGCGAAAAGGCGTGGTAGTCGATGCGTTGACCGCTGGCCGTGGCCTTGTCCAGCAGCGGCACGATCAGCATGCTCGATTTGTAGTCGCTGGCCACCAGACTGCCGACGATACCGGCGCGGGAAATGTTCTGGCGCAGCTGTTCGATTTGCTCAGGCTTGCCCTCATAGGTATCGGGCATCACCGGGCCACCCTGGAAACCTTCCTCGGTGACTTCGGTCCAGCGCACCGCCGGGCTCCACAACGACTTCATCCAGGCGCGGTCGACGCCTTCGGTGAGGAACAATTTGTCATTGACCTGCTTGAGCACATCCAGGTAACCGGGGTCGAAAATATCGCCCTGAGTGTTCTCCACCACCACCCGCACCGAGTTGCCCAAACCGCGCAACGACTGGCGGTTTTCCAGGAAGTTCTGGATGTACGGCTGGCTCTGCGGAATCATTTTCTCGAAGCTGGGGCGCAGCTCCAGGCGCGTCGCGGCCATGTAGCCCAACACCACGGTGGCCAGCGCCATCAGCAGCATGAACAGCGGACGGTAGTTGAACACCAGCCGCTCCAGCCGATTGCCGGATTGGCGGTCGAAGTCCCGCAGATCGCGGATCACCGGCATGGTTTCTTGTTTGGTATGGCCCATGTCTGGGTTCTCGCTCTAAGGGTTCGAGGGCTTATTCAACGGACAGCGTCCGTGCACCACGGCTGCCAACCACCACCAACGCACCGTCGGCGGCGCGCGTGACGCCCGTCACCGGCACCGGTTCGGCTTGCTGCACCCAGTGCATTTGCGCACCGGTGCCCTGGCTCACCAGCATCTGCCCGCCCTGAGTGAACAAGCGGTAATCACCCTGCGCATCGACGATGCCGGCGGTGATGCTGACGTGCAGTCCACTGTCCTGCGGGGTCCAGCTGAGACCGCCATCGGTGCTGCGCAGCACATTGCCGCGCAAGCCGTAGACGAGCGCTTCCCCGGGTTTTCCGATAACACCGAAAAAACTGCCCTGATAAGGTGTCTGCATGGCGGCGAAGCGCTGTTGGGCGTCATTCCATTTCAACAACAAGCCTTGCTCGCCGGCGATGTACAGCGCATCGCCGGTGGAGGCGATGGCGTTGAGGTGAAAACCCTGCGGGTTGTCGGTGCGGTCCTGGAACGGCGTCCAGCTCTGGCCGCCATCCTCGGTGCGCAGGATCAGGTTAAACACCCCGACCACATAGCCGAGGCGGTCGTTGGCGAACCAGACATCGAGCAAGGGTTTGTCGGCACCCTGCGCCACCAGGCGCTCACCTTCGGCGACCAGCAGCGGCCATTGTTCGTTGCCAGGTTCTGCACCGGCCAACGCCTGGTAATGCTTGACCAGCAAGGCCCCGATCTCGCGGCCGTCCAGTTGCTTGCGCCAGGTCGCACCCGCGTCGCTGCTGTGCAACACCACGCCGTCGTTACCCACCGCCCAGCCCTGGGTGGTGGTCGGAAAACTCACCGCAGTAAGGTCGGCACTGGTCGGCACAGCGGCCTGCTGCCAGTGCTGACCGGAATCATCGGAAAACACAATATGGCCTCGCTGGCCGACGGCGATCACGCGCTCACCGGCGCGGGCCATACCGGACAACGGACTGTTGACGGCCAAGGTGCTGACCCTGACAGGCAGGTCCAGCACATCGACGTAGTCGGCTGCGTGGGTGATGCCCTGCAACACGCCGAGCACAACGCCAAACGCCAGCTGCAAACAATATTTATACGAACACATACCGCGTCCTCTTCGGAAAACCGCGCCGGGACACACGTCCGTGTGCCTGACGTTGAAACCTGGCGCCCGCTCGCCCCCACCGCCTCGTGAGCAGTGAGTCGAGCGGGCGTTTTTGCGGTTGGCTCAGCGAATACCGGCGCCGGCCAGGGACTCCGACGACCACTGCGCCTTGGAGAGCGGGTCGATGTACTTGATGCCGCCGTAAGGGCCGACCACTCCGTTGATGTTGTACGTGCCGCCGACCAGGTCGTAGATCATGAACGGCGTGGAGTCCGGCACCTGCTTGTCATAGCTCTGGCTGAGGAAGGCGAAGGAACCGCGATAGAGCTGGCCACGGGCGTCGTATTGATCCGAAGCCAGAGCGGTCCAGCTGTCTTCGTCGAGGTAGAAGCGGCGCTTGGCGTAGATGTGGCGAGCACCGGACTTGAGGGTGCCTTCGACGACCCACACGCGGTGTTTTTCCCAGCGCACGAAGTCCGGCGCGAGGTGATTGGCGGTGGTCAGCGACTTCGGATCCTGGACGTAGGTCAGCTTGTAGGTGTTGTAGGGCACGATCATTTCCTGCTTGCCCGTAAGCTTCCAGTCATAGCGATCCAGCGCCCCGTTGAACACGAACACGTCATCGTAGGTGCCCGCGCCGGCGGTGCCAGGGTTCGGCGTGTCGTAGGCCAGGTTCGGCGCCAGTTTCACCCGACGCTGGCCCGGCAAGTACTGCCAGGCGCGACGTGGTTGCTGCAACGGGTTGGCGGCGTCCTTGAGCATGATCGCTTCACCGGCCCGGCGCGCCGGGCCGGTGTAAGAGAGCTTCATCTGGTAGTACACATCGGCGCTGCTGATCGGCTGCGTCAGGTTTTCGTAGATCGGATAGGAAATGAACGCCTGCCCGGTGATCGCCAGGCTCGCAACGCCAGCGGAATCGACGTTCCACGAGTCGTACTTGGTGTTGATGCTCACGCCCTGATAACGCAACAGGAAGTTCCACATTGCTTCGTTGCCCGACTGCGGGATCGGGAACGGTGCGCCGGGCAGCACGTTGTCGATGGCCAGTCCACCTTCGAGCGACTTGGCGCCGCTGGCGTTCTTCACGCCGTTATCCAGGATGGCTTGAGGCAGCGAGACGGTGCGGTGAGTCGGGAACACATCGACACGGAAAGTCGGGAAGCGCTTGGCCAGTTCGACCGTGGTGGCGCTGAGCATATTCTTATACTGATCGACGTTCTTGCCGTCGATCACCAGCAGCGGTTTTTCGTTGGCGAACGGGTCCGGACGCATGCTGTCGCCGGCTTTGAAACTGGCCGGCGGCGTGGTCAGGCCACCGCTGTAGGCGGGGATGGAACCATCAGCGTTCCCGGCCTTTTCGGCGCCCACCAAGGTCAGGCTGCTGCCGAGTTTTGCAACGTCCTGAGGTGAAACAGCGGCCTGTGCCTGGGCGGCAAGGACCATGGCCAGCGAAGCGGCCAACACGGTTTTGGCGAATTTCATCTTGTTATTCTCCTGCTTGCATTGAGCAAATCAGTGGTGAATCAAAAAGTGGTTTTCATCGTCAGGTAAACGGCGCCACGGTCCTCAGTCGTTGCACCACCACCGGAGAAGGCCGAGTAGCCACCGCCGTAACAGGCGTAGTTTTCATTGCCGCTAAAGGCATTGGGTGTGGAGCCGTCGCCGCTGCCGGCATTGGCCGCGCCGGTGCTCAGACCGCTGGCGTCGCACTTGTCGGTCTTGCCGAAGGAGTCCACGTACTTCAGATCAACGAAGTATTTGTTGTACACAACTGCCCCGAGGCCGATGGCGTAGTTACCGGTGTCTTTGGCACCGCCACCGGACACTGGCGACACTCCGGCAAGGCCCACGTTGACGGACATCGGTGCATTGAGGTCGACGCCGGGAAACACCTGGTACCAGGTTGGTGTGAAGTTGACCGCGACGCCCCAGTTGTCCCGGGTCGGCTGGTCGATGCCGCGATAGGTGTCCTTGCCCTTGTAGAGCGCCTCGTTCTTGCTATCGAGCTTGAGCAGGTTGCTGTAATACAGCTCGCCCAGCAGGGTTGCCGAATCGAACACCGGCGTTTTAGCAATGGTCATCAGACCGTTGAGCGTCCAGTGCAAGGTGTCGCCGGTGGCGGCCATGCTGTCGCCCCTCTCCGGGGTGTCATACACCACACCGGTGGCAGCCGTACGCGCTGGCAACAGGCCAAGACCCGCGCCCAGGCCTAGCGGACTGTTAGTGCTGACAATCGCCGGAATACTGGCCAGCGGCATGTTGTGACGAATGTTCAGGTCCGAACCCACACTCACCCCGCCCACATCCTTGGACAGGCTCAGGCCAACGATCTTGATGTTGTCGGCATAGGCCATTTGATAGGTGGCGGTGCTCAGCGAGTTGAGCGTATTGACCACCGCAGGCACTTGCCCCGCTGGCGGGGTGCCGTTGGGGTTGGCCGAACTCAGGCCTCTGGCATCCAGCCACGCTTGCGGCAGGATTTCCGAGGTTTCGCGGTAGTAAACGCCGAGGGTGCCATCCAGCCAGGCCGGCGACCACTTGGCCATAATCCCCCAGTCACCGCGCTTGTCCGGCGTAAGGTCATGACCGCGACGCACATTGGTCAACCCGTTGCAGGGTGCCAGGCCACAACCCAGCGGACTGCCCGGCACCACGCCATTGGTGTTGCCCAGCAGGAACGACTGCGCACCGAAACCGACCAGATCGGAACCACCGTAATAAGTGCCGGCTTCCGGCAGGCGCGCGGCGTCCCAATCGAGGAAATACTGGGCGCCCACGGTCAGTTCGGGATTGACCGTGAATGACATCGACAGCTGATTACGCGGAACGAACAGTTCCTTGGCTTCGGTTCCGGGCGAGGCAGCCAGTTTGGCCAGGTCCAGTCCGGATTGGCCGTAGCTGATCGAGTGCACCGGGTTGAGAATGGTCTCGCCCCAGAACACGTTGTGCTGTCCGGCCTTGACGCTCAGCAGCGACTCCTCGCCCACTTCGGTGCTGTAGAACACGAAGGCATCGAGGATTTCGCCGGACGGACCGGTGTAGTAACGCTGGGCATAGTTGCTCAGGTGCGGGCTGCCGTTGCCGACGTTGTCGCCGGTGACCCCGGCCAGACGTGGGTCGTTGGCGACCAGCCCCGACCTTGCGTCGTTGCCGTTGACGAACGGGTTGGAATTGGAACCGGTGTTCTCGTAGGCCTTGTCGTACCAACTGGCGGCGCTGACACGAAAACCCATGTGGTTCTGGTAGACCACATCCATCTCGGTCAACAGGTCAACACGGTTGGTGATGTTGGTCCCGGCCTTGCGGAAGTTGTAGTCGCCGTCGTTGTTGTTCGGCGTTGCCAGCATGCGTTTGTCGGCGCTTTCGGTGCGTACGCCGTAGTTGTACTTCACGGTGTTATCAAGACGCACGGTCCAGTCCGGGTTACCGGTGTCGAGCTCGACCGCCTGCGCGACCGGCACGGCGGCGGCCAGAATGGCCGAGGCCAACAAGGTGTAACGCGAGGGTGCGAACCCGTGACTCTTATTGTTGTGCATTGCGTTGTCTCCGCCTTTTTGTATTTGTTTTAAGCGCAGCCGCCCTCGCGCAACCCCTTGTTCCAGGGGTTTACGTTTTCAGGAATGAGGGCAAATGCCGGATGGCGCGGGCCAACCGACGCCTGAATTAGCGGTCCAGTTCGAGGATGAGTGCTTCGGCGTGTGGCCAGCGCCCATACCCGGCAGCAGGATTGAGATGACCGACTTCGCCGAGATTGAGCAGTTCGCTGCCCCAGCCTTCGGCCATGCGCGTGGCGGCGTCCAGGCTGGCGAGATGGTCGTTGGTACTGGCGGCCACCAGGCTGCGGAACGGCAACCGGCCTTTGGGTAGAGGGTCCCAACCCTGGGTACGCAGGGTTTCAACGGAGGGGTAGCCTTGCGGCCATTGGGCATCAAGGTCCGGCGGAGCGGCCAGCAGCGCGCCTTTGATCGGCCGACTGTGCAGGGCAGCCCAGTGCGCAACCATCAACACGCCGGCGCTGTGAGCGACCAGAATCACCGGCCCGTCGATCTGTTCCAATTCATGCTGAATCGCTTCGACCCGCTTGGCGCAATCGAGCTTGTCGGTGTCCAGCGGCGGCACACTGCGCACCTTGCACAGCCTGGTTTCCAGCAACGTTTGCCAATGTTCGGCAACGTGCTCGCGCAGACCCGGTACGATCAGAACGGTTGCGGCAGTTTGCAGTTTGTCCACTTCAACACCTTCGCTTTCTCGATGACTCGACTGGCTCTATCGCCAGGGGCTTTTTGTAGGACTGACATTAAAGAGCGCCCGCCCGAGGCGCTTTTCATTGGACGTCAGGCACTTTTCTTTTCATGACAAATTTCCAGGTGTTGGCGAGCCGCGACCATTGGTCGAATATCCCCGCAGGTTCTCTACAGCTCACTGTAATCAATGGGTGAGCATCGATTGCTGCACAACAACGGTGTGATTTTGGACAGCATTGGGCGAGCGCCCTCGACAACGTCACAACTGTTCAATTGTTGATGTGCTGGATATAGTCGCCACGCAAATTTGAATCGCAACCGGCCCAGGAAGGACCTTCGCATGCCCAAGCTTGTTCGCGCCGCCGTCTTGACCAACTACCTGGAAGTCACTCAGTACCTGGGGTTCAACCCGCGCGATGTACTGGCCGGCGTCGGTTTGAGCAAAGCCAAGCTGCAAGCCCCTGAGCATCGCATTCCCATCGATGCCGCCGTGCGTCTGCTGGAGGATTCAGCCGTCGCCAGTGGCTGCCAGAGCTTCGGCCTGAGCATGGCCGAGTCGCGCCAGCTCTCGGACTTCGGCGTGGTCAGTCTGCTGCTCAGCCACCAGCGTACGCTGCGCGATACGTTGCAAGTGTTGGTGCACTACCGGCATCTGATGAACGATTCGCTGGCCCTCTTCATCGAGGAGGCGGGCAAGATGGTGATCATTCGCGAAGAGGTGGTCACCGAATCGCCGATGCCCTGCCGACAAGCCAATGAACTGGCCATCGGCGTGATGTTTCGCCTGTGCGCCGCCCTGCTCGGCGCACACTGGCATCCCTACAGTGTCAACTTCACGCACCAGCCTCCCGACAACCTGCAACTGCATCGCCGTCTGTTCGGCTGCAAGCTGGAGTTCGGTAGCGAGTTCAATGGCATTGTCTGTCCCAATGCCAGCCTCGACATGACCAACCCGCATGCCGACCCGGCCATGGCGCGCTACGCCCAGAGTTACCTCGACTCGCTGCTGAACCACGAAGGCCCTTCGATGCTGTTCGAAGTGCGCAAAGCCATCTACCTGTTGTTGCCGATGGGACGCGCCACCATCGAACAGATCGCCCAGACCCAGGGCATGAACGTTCGGACCCTGCAACGACGCCTCAAAGACGACGGCTGCGCCTTCAACGACCTGATCAACGACGTACGCCGCGACCTGGTGCTGCGCTACCTGGAAAACCCGAATTACTCGTTGGGCCGGATCGCTGACATGCTCGGCTACTCCATGGCGAGTTCCTTCACACGCTGGTTCATCACCCAGTTCGGTATGCCGCCGGCGGCTTGGCGCAGCGCGCAAAAACAACCCAAGGCACTCAGCGAGCCAAGCACCCTGCCCGGCTCCACGGAACCCTGGGACGACTGAAAGGAACCCTGGGATCTCCACAAAAAAAAAAGCGGCGACTGCTGGTACAGTCGCCGCAAAAAACCGATGTTTGTGACACCGGTCGGGAGCCCCACTGCGACTAGGAGTCGACCGCAGTGCAGCCCTGCCATAAAGCGTTTTGCGTCAGGCTCTAAAGCCCCCACCGCAGCAACAACAGCACCAGTACGACGAGGAACACCGTCTCCCCCACCATCAACAGGATCGGCTTGATGCCCACCGCCGCCAGCTCCTTGAGCTGGGTCTTCATACCCAAGGCGCTGATGGAAACCACCAGGCACCAGCGCGACAATTCATTGACCGATCCCTGCACCGCCGGGGCCACCCATCCGGTGCTGTTGATACAGGCCAGAATCAGAAACCCGACGGCGAACCATGGCAGCAGCGGCGGTCGTTTGCCGGTCGGGTCGGCGCCCTGCATGCGGGTGATCATGGCGGCGCAGACGATCACCGGCAGCAGCATGGCGACCCGCATCAGCTTGACCACCGTGGCCGTATCGCCGGTCTCGGTCGACATGCTGTAACCGGCACCGACGACCTGGGCGACATCGTGGATGGTCGCCCCCAGGAACACGCCCGCCACTTGTGGTGACAACGACAGCCAATTGGCAATCATCGGGTACACGATCATCGCCAGGGTCGACAGCGCCGACACCCCGATCACCGTGAATAACGTTGCGCGTTCTTTCTGCGGATGGTTCGGCAATGCTGCCGCCAGCGCCAACGCCGCCGACGCACCACAAATTGCAGTGGCCCCACCGGTGAGCATGCCGAACAAACGCTGGAATCCCATGGCCTTGGCTGCGATCACTGAAACGCCGATGGTCACCACCACCAGAATCACCACCAGCGCCACAGGCTTCCAGCCCAGCGCGGCAATCTGTTCGAGCGTGATGCGCATACCCAACAACGCCACGCCGATGCGCAACACAGTGCGCGCAGTGAACTCGATGCCGGCCTTGCAGACGCCGTCACCGGCCAGGAAGTTCAGCGCCATGCCCAACAGCAAGGCAAACAACATCACCGGCGCGCCGTAGTGCTCGGACAAAAAGGACGCTGCGGCAGCAACGATCAAGCTGACGACAAAACCTGGCGCCAATTCGCGCGTTCGGCTGTGGATACGGGTGAGAGCGATGGCGCTCATGGCGCGGCCTCCTCGGGAACGATGACGATGAATGCCTGGCCGTCGATGATCTCGACCGGGTAGTTGGCGACTTTGACTGCGGTGGAATTGAGCAAGTAACCGCTGCGCAGATCGAAGCGCAGGCCGTGGGCGCAACACTGAATCACCCGCCCCTCAAGGCGCCCGCCACACAGCGAGGCGCCCTGGTGCGGGCAACTGTCGTCGATGGCGAACACGTCACCTTCGACGTTGAATAACGCCAGGCTTTTGTCATCGAATTCGAACAGTGCACGACCGCCCGCCTGCGGGAGTTTTCCGGCAGGCACAGGGATACGAAGGCTCATGCCGGTTGCCGCTCGTAATCACTTTCTTTCAGTGCCTGGCTCATGGCCCCGAGCAATGCCTGAGCAGGTTGTGCACCGATCACCGTCATGCGGCGGTCGAACTGAAAGCTCGGCACCCCACTGGTCGCGCCGGGGAAGCCATCGAATGGCGTGGCGTCGCCCTTCAGGCAATCGAGCACCGCGTCTGTATCGACGCCGCAGGAGCGGGCAATGGCGAGCAAGGTCTCGCGGCACCCCAGGTTTTCGCGTCTGCGGAAATAAGCGGTGAACAGCCGTTCGAGCAACATTTCACGCTGAGTAGCATTGCCCAGTACGCTGACTCGTTCGAACAAACGGTGGGCGTCTGCGGTGTTGGGCATCGTCTCGATGTGGCTGAGGTCGAGGGTCAGTCCAACCGCCGCGGCAGCCTGCTGTACCTGGGCTTGGCGCATGGTCATAGCGTCGGCATTGCCCAGACGTTTGCGGTAGAAATCGGCGAAGGGCTCACCTTGTACCGGCAACTGAGGCAGCAGCTGCACGCCATGCCACACCGTGGTGATCTGCACATCCGGGTGGCGACTGCGAAACTGTACCTGCGCATGCTCCAGTTGACGCTTGCCGATCAGGCACCAGGGACAGATGAAATCGAAGAACACATCAATACGTAAACGACCACTCACACCTTCACCTCTAACACTGCTTTGCTCATCGAATCGTGGACTTGCTCGCCCTTAAGCCGGGCAATGTCCTTGTGGTAATGACACTTGGCATAAAAGAACACGGGCGCAGCCGCGAGGCTGACCAGCGGCACCCACTGAAAAGCAGCCTGCAAGCCAATGAGGTCGGACACCTTGCCGGTGATGAACGGCCCAGGCGCCAGCCCCAGCATGTTGTTGGCCAGGGTCAGCGTAGCGAAGGCCGTGCCGTGGACCGAGTAATGGGTCAGGTTGGCAACCATCGCTCCGCAAGGGCCGGTCGTGCCGGCAGCAATCAACATGCCCAGGCAGATCAGCACCAATTGCACAGGCCCTGCCGGCAGTGCGAACGCCGCCGACAACAGCAGGCAACTGCCCAGGCAATAGGCGATGGCCAAGGCGACTTTGCGCTCCGGCGCATGACGCGACAGTCGATCGCTGAGCATGCCGCACAGGATCATCCCCGCCCCGCTGCACAGCACGATGATCGCCGCGACACCGCCCGCCTTGTCCGTGGCCATGTCGTAATAACGATTGAGGTAACTGGGCATCCACACAATGACGGTGCCGCCGACGAACAGTTGCAAGCCACTGCCGATGTAGGCAGCGATCACCGAGCGGCTGGAAAACAGCGTACGCAACGGACGCTTGACCGCTGCCGCTGCCTTGTTCGCCGCCAGGGAGGCACGTTGCGGCGCAATGCGCGCTTCCTTGACGATGACCGGGTAAAGCACTGCCAGCAGCAGGCCGAACAGCGACATGCCGGCAAACGACCAGCGCCAGCCAAGCTTGGCGGCGATTGCACCGCCCAGCGCCATGCCTAATACCGAACCGAACATACCGCCCGCCATGAAGGCACTGGTCAGCGTTGCACGCAGGTGTTTGGGAAACACCGAAATCACCACCGCGATGCCGACGCTGCCGTACGCCGCTTCGCCGACGCCGACCATGAACCGTGCAATGAACATCTGCTGATAGTCCTGCGCCACTGCGCAGCCCAGCGTCGCCAGACTCCACAGCAAGGCCATCAGCGCCAGACTCTTGACCCGGCCGAAGCGATCCGCCAGCAATGACAGGGGAAATGTCAGCAGCCCCACCATCAGCGCGACAATGCCACTGAGCAGGCCGAGCTGGCCGTCGCTCAGGGCCCATTCGACCTTGAGCATCGGGAACACTGCGTTCAGCACCTGGCGCGACATGTAATCGGAAATCAACAGCCCGAACGTCAGTGCGAAGACGATCCAGGCATACGGACGCGCAACACCGACAGCACAGTCGTCATCGTCTGCGGCGATTGGGTGAAAGGCCATGCAGCCTCCTCAAAGCTTCGTTTTATTGTTGTTATCAAGCGTGTTGCAGTGCAGCGAGCGGCAGGCCATTGACCTCCCGCTTCGTCTGCCGATCAGCCGCGTTGCGGCACACCTTTCTGCCCAGCCTTGCGGTTGGGGGCCATACCGTTGGCCAGCAGCGTTTCTTCGATGCTCTGGTACTGCACGCCGATGCGGTAGATCTCACGGGCTTCTTTGCCGGTGGCGATTTCGCGACCCAGTTCATGGGCGATACGCACGGTCTGCTTGATCTGCGCAACTGAGCCGAAACGATCGCCCTTGTGATCAATGATAGTGTCTTCATTGCCCACACGCGGGTGCATACCCATGGCCATCGACATGGTGTTGAACGGCATGACGTTCTTGAGCAGCGACTCGGAGGTCAGGGTGCAACCGTCTGGCGCGCGGTGGATGAAATTGAAGAAGTTGAACGGATTGGGGCCATCGAAACCACCGCCGATGCCGATCCAGGTCAGGTTCAACGGGCCCTTGTAGACGCCCTTGCGCACCAGGCGCTCGAGGGTTTCCATCGCGTGCATGCCGGTCAGCTGGAAGTGCGGCTGGATGCCGTTGTCCATCAGACGCTTGAGGTGTTCGGCGACCCAGGCCGGGCCCGCCGGTACGGTCATTTCGCTGTAGGCGGCCTGATACAGGGGATTGGCCAGGGACGTGCCTTCCAGGTATTGCGGATACAGCAGTTCCATGATGTTCATCTGGGTGGTGTTGATCGCCACCGTGACCTGATCCGGTTTTGGCGTCAGCTCGGCCAGCATGTGCCGTGTATCGTCCGACAGCCACTTGGCGGCTTCGCCATCGCTTTCCGGCGCGAAGGAAATCGAACCACCGACCTGGATGATCATGTCCGGCACGGCTTCACGCACACCGGCGATCAACTCATTGAACTTGGACAGGCGCTTGGAGCCCTTGCCGTCCAGTTCGCGCACATGCAGGTGCAGAACCGTGGCACCGGCCTCATAACATTCGACCGCTTTTTGCACCTGTTCGTCCATGGTCAGCGGGATGTCTTCGGGGAAGTCTTCCGGCATCCATTCCGGGCCGTACGGGGCCACGGTGATGACCACCTTTTCCATGTTTTCCGGGTGCAGGGAATCGTCGAAGAATTGCATGAGTTACTCCTGTTTTTATGATTGTCGCGCCCACCCGGGATCGTGCCGGGCAGACGTCTTTACGAGTGCGAATGCAGAAGGGATCGATCAGTAAGTCTTGTCGCCGACGATTCCGGCGCGATCCATCTTGCGATGGCACGGCGGGTAATCCATGACGGCGTAATGCTGGGTACTGCGGTTGTCCCAGATGGCGATGCTGTTGGGCTTCCAGCGCCAGCGCACCTGATACTCGGGGATGTAGGCCTGGCTGATCAGGTAGCGCAGCAACTCGCTCGCGCCCGGGTTGGCGTCCTGGCCGAAACGCACCCGCTCAGGGGTGTGGTAGTTACTGATGTGAGTGGCGAAGGCGTTGACGAACAGCACTTTCTCCCCGGTTTCCGGGTGAGTGCGCACCACCGGATGCTCGGCGTCCGGGTACATCGCCCTCAGTGCCAGACGCTTTTCAATCGGCATGGCCGCACCGAAGCTGGCTTCGATGCTGTGGCGCGCGCGCAGGTCTGCAATCTTCACCTTCACGTCTTCCGGCAAGCGCGCATAGGCCTCGACCATGTTGGCCCACATGGTGTCGCCGCCCACTGGCGGGCACTCCACACAGCGCAGCACGCAGCCCATCGGCGGGGCCTCACGCCAGGTGGCATCGCTGTGCCAGGAGTTTTCATAGCGGTCCGCCGGTTGGTCCGGGTTCTTGTAGATGCGCACCAGCCCCGGATGATCCGGGTCGCTGCCCGCCACCGGGTGATCTTCCAGCTCGCCGAAGCGGCGGGCGAAGGCCACGTGCTCGGCGCGGGTGATGTCCTGGTCGCGCAGGAACACCACGCGATGCTTGAGCAATTGCGCACGAATCTCGGCAAACAGGCCATCGTCATGCACCGCGTCGGCAAGGTTGACGCCCATCAGTTCGGCGCCAATGCTGCAGGTCAATTGTTCGACTTTCATGGCAGACGACTCCCTTAAATGACGAAAATCGACGAGCCCGTGGTCTTGCGTGATTCCAGGTCGCGATGGGCCTGGACGGCATCCTGCAAGGCGTAGTGCTGGTTGATCTCGATCTTGATCCGACCACTGCCGACATGGTCGAACAACTCGCCCGCCAACGCGGCTTTTTCCGCCGGGTCGGCGATGTAGTCGGCCAGGGCCGGGCGGGTCATGAACAACGAGCCTTTCATCGCCAGCATCACCGGGTCGAAGGCCGGGATCGGACCGGATGCCGTGCCGACGCACACCATCAGGCCGCGGCGCTTGAGCGAATCCAGCGAACCCATGAAGGTGTTCTTGCCGACGCTGTCGAACACCACGTTGACACCGACGCCATCAGTCAGCTCGCGAACGCGCTGGGCGACGTCTTCATGGCTGTAGTTGATGACATGGTCGCAGCCATGGGCCCGGGCGATTTCGCCCTTGACCTCGGTGGACACGGTACCGATGACGGTCAGGCCGAGCAGCTTGGCCCACTGCGAAACGATCAGGCCCACACCACCGGCAGCGGCGTGCAGCAGAATGCTGTCGCCAGCCTTGAAATCGTAAATGCGCCGCATCAGGTACGACGACGTCAGGCCGCGCATGGTCATGGCCGCGGCGGTCTCGAAACTGATGGTTTCCGGCAGTTTGATCAGCGGCGCGGCCGGGATCAGACGCTCGGTGCTGTAGGCCCCCAATGTATTGAGAAAACCGGTGTAGGTGACGCGATCACCCACACGGACATTGGTAACCCCCTCGCCGATGGCCTGGACCACACCGGAGGCTTCAACCCCCATGCCATTGGGCATCGGGATCGGGTAAGTGCCATTGCGAAAATAGGTGTCGGCATAGTTCAGGCCGACCGCCACATGACGAAGTCGAACCTGGCCTGGACCGGGATCGCCCACTTCGACTTCCTCATAACGGAGGACTTCGGGACCACCGGTTTCGTAGAAGCGTACGGCTTTGGCCATTTTTTCTTATTCTCCAATCTGCAAGATGGGCGTGCTGCGTCGAATTGCGCTGATTGGACTGTAGGACGCCGTCTGACGAGTCGCTTCTCATCAGACGACAATGGCTTTTCATTTCATGACAACTGCGTGCGTGTACGAATCCCGGAAACGAGAAAGCCCGGCGAGTGGGCCTGATGCTGTTCCTTAAGGTTGGGGGACATATCCGTTTCTGCGGTCACGGCTGCTTAGGGTTCCGCCCTTACGGCGGGGCACTTTCGAAGAGCGCGAAAGTAACCAAAGCGCTTTGCCCCTGACGTTCGGCCCTTCGCCTAGGCTCAGGGTGCCCTCGCTCCGGTCCTGCTCCGTGGGCCCGCCGCCATCGGCCATCCATGGCCGGGGGCGGCTAACCCGGCATCCATGCCGGGTTGCCCACTGCGCAGAACCTCCACTCGGCCTCTCGATGGGGCGGTGCATCAAGATCAAAAGCTGCAGGCGAGCTAACGCTCGGCCTGTTGAGTGGTGAGGAGCGTGCGTGCATCCCCTCTCCCCGGTAGGAGCTGTCGAGTGAAACGAGGCTGCGATCTTTTGATCTTGCTGTGGCTGTGGCTGTGGCTTTTGATCTACTGCCCCTTTCCCAGAGGCCGAACGCAGGCGTTGCGCAGGGGGCACCGCGGCAAGGATGCCGCGGTAGCCGCCCCCGGCCATGGATGGCCGATGGCGGCGGGCCCCCGGAGCAATGCCGGAGTGAGGGCATGCCGAGCCTAGGCGAGGCACCGAATGGCGGGGCAAGAGCCCTTGGTTACTTGGGGCTTTTCCAAGTGACTCGCTGTAAAAGCGAAACCGCCAGCCGCCATCACCGCAGAAACGGATATGTACCCTGGTTTCAGGAGTAGGTTCAATGCTGCTGGCGTTGCCTCTGAAGCTCTGTCTTCAGCCAGGTGCTCGTCGGCTGGACGCCTGTTGAGCAACGCACTTCATAGGCTTTGCCACTCATGCTGCTTTTAGTGGCAGCGAGATCGATGAAGTCTTCTGCGCTACTCACCAGGTTCTTGCCTTCGAGATAATTCAGCTTCTTTTCGAGATGTGCCCGAGCCTCGGGCCCAGGATATTCACTGCCGTTGCGCACGAACTTGCACTCACTGCGCTCCACAAAATCCAGCAAGCCCTTTATCTCCTGGTTCGCCTGTGGAGAGGTTTGAGCCTGTGCACCGCCCGCCACTGCAAAAAAGCCGATAGAAGCAGTGATCAGCCATTGGCGGAAAATCGGCCGAGTCACTGCTACTTTCAAAATCCACATGGTTCTTCCTTGTCCAAAAAAGGGTAACTGTAGCGCGGCGTCACCCGAGCAACCAGCAGAACGCTGTGCGATGTGGTTCGTTCGAAAGGATCAACCTGCGGAAGGGAAAGGGGATCAATGAGCCCAATGTCTGTGCGCGAGCAGTTGGCCAAAGTCGCAGTTACTTATCCCTGTATCGGCATCAGACTCATTGATCGTTGCCCAGCTCAATGTTGGGCGATTTCCATCTAACCGAATGGAGATGCATTGGCGTGTCATTAGCAGCCATGCACTATTTTTTTAACAAAACAACTTCGGCACGTCTAATCACCTTTTTCCCGGTCTTATAGGCTCCTTATAGGCTCAGGAAATATCCCCTTAGAAGCCAGCCACCACCATTCGTCGCATCAGAAACGCTGCGCGATTTTTTTGACTATTTCTGGCTTAAGGTTTGCAGAAGACGCTCGTAGCAGCCCCAGAACGACGTAATTCTGACGCGGTAGCACTTTAATTAACGCTTAGGACGCCAGCGATGCGCTTGGTCAGTCACCGGGAGATGTAACGTGTCAACTCTCAACGAAATCGCAGCGAACCACGCGAGAATGGCCAAGGCTCTTGTCGAAGAGTCGACCGGGCTGAGTGATCGCCACACCCAGATTGTGGACAGTTTCGAAGTTCCATCCATGGATGCGCAACACATGCCTCTGCACCTTATCGCCGGAGTGCAGGACAACCATTTCGGGCAAGCAACGGCCTACTTGCTCTGACGGTGTTTGATCCGGGCAGCCGTTGGGCAGGCGGTAAGGTCTGCCTGCCGGCGCGGTAAGGTCGAGTACCACTTCTTGGCCTAAACTCAACTGACTAGCCCGTTGGGGAGCTGCCGGAGTGGCATTCCCATGCTCGAAACTGTAGAGATGTCGCGCGTGAAGCACTTCGCCGCAAACGTTGCCGGCAGAGATTTCGCGGTCGGTGACATTCATGGCCATTTCACTCGGTTGCAGGACGCTCTGGATGCAGCCGGGTTCAACCGCTTGGTAGATCGCTTGTTCAGTGTTGGCGATCTGATTGACCGCGGGCCCGAGTGCCATGACGCGCTCGATTGGCTGGACAAACCATGGTTCCACCCGGTGCTAGGCAACCATGACGACTACGTGGTGTATTTCGATACCTGCGACATCGACAGTTGGATACTCAACGGGGGCTCATGGTTCACGGGCCTGTCGTTGATCGAGAAGCAAGCATTCGCGGCGCAGTTCGCCAAGCTCCCTATCGCGATCGAAGTTGAAACAGCACACGGCCTGATCGGCATCGTGCACGCCGATTGTCCATTTCCATCATGGCAGCAGCTGCGAAAGGAACTGGAGTCGCCGGAAAACCACAGGCGTCTGCAGGAGGTCCAGCACTACTGCATGTGGTCACGAAGGCGGATCGATCAGCAGGAGACGCATGGCATTGAAGGCCTGCGCGCACTGGTCGTAGGGCATACGCCGCTTTATATGCCCGTCAGCCTTGGCAATGTGATTCACATCGATACGGGTGGCTGGAGGCCGGACCGTGGTTATTTCACCCTGCTGGATCTCGAAACGCTCGAAACCATCCCCGCAAGCTGACTCAACACGGATCGGCCAACGCCATTCACTCAAAAAAAACCCGGCCTCATCAGCCGGGTTTTTTATTAGCTACTCAGGTGGCATCACTGCCACCCACCATCAACAGCACTTCGGCCCAGCCTTGCTTCCGTAACGAGCTTCCTGGCGTTCCCGAAAGAACACCTCATAACTCATCACCGGTTTGTCCGGGTGCTTGGTTTGCATGTGCTCGACGTAGGTGTCGTAGTCGGGCATCCCGACCATCAGGCGCGCGGCCTGACCGAGGTATTTACCGAGGCGACTCAGGTCATTGAACATGCTGCAATCCTCGATCAAGCGTCCGGCAGTGCCTGGAATGGCGCTTCTTTATCCGTACGTTCTTTGGTGCCCCAGGCGGCGATACCGACCTTGAGTGCAAAGAACAGGATGCTGAAGACCACCAGCAAGAACAGCGCGGTCAGCGTTGCGTTGGTGTAGGCGTTGTAGATCACGTGCTGCATCTGGTCGATGCTCTTCGCCGGGGCGAGGATCTGACCGTTGGCCAGGGCATCGCTGTACTTCTTGGCCAAGGCCAGGAAACCGATCGCCGGGTTGGCATCGAACAGCTTGATGAAGCCGGCGGTGGTGGTGCAGATCAGCAGCCACACAGCGGGCAACATGGTGACCCAGACGTAGCGCTGGCGTTTCATTTTGATCAGCACAACGGTCGCCAACATCAGCGCGATACCGGCCAGCATCTGGTTAGAGATACCGAACAACGGCCACAAGGTGTTGATGCCACCCAGCGGATCGATCACGCCCTGATACAACAGATACCCCCACATCGCCACGCAACCGGCGGTTGCGATCAGGTTGGCGGTCCAGGATTCGGTGCGTTTCAGCGCTGGCACGAAGGAGCCGAGCAAGTCCTGCAGCATGAAACGTCCGGCACGGGTACCGGCATCGACGGCGGTCAGAATGAACAGTGCTTCGAACAGGATCGCGAAGTGGTACCAGAACGCCATGGTGTTTTCACCCGGCAGAAGGTGGTGCAGGATCTGCGCGATACCAACCGCCAGGGTCGGCGCACCGCCGGCACGGGCCAGGATGGTGGTTTCACCGATGTCCTTGGCCACCGCTTGCAGCGCTTCCGGGGTAATCGCAAAGCCCCAGCTGCTGACGGTCTGAGCCACCGAAACAGCATCAGAGCCGACAAGCGCCGCCGGGCTGTTCATGGCGAAGTACACGCCTGGTTCGATCACCGACGCAGCAACCATGGCCATGATGGCGACGAAGGATTCCATCAGCATGCCGCCGTAACCGATGTAACGGGCATGGCCTTCGCTGGCCAGCAACTTCGGCGTAGTGCCGGAAGCAATCAGCGCGTGGAAACCGGAAACCGCGCCACAGGCGATGGTGATGAACAGGAACGGGAACAACCCGCCCTTCCACACCGGCCCGGTGCCGTCGACGAACTGGGTGAGTGCCGGCATTTTCAGGTCGGGCATGGTGATCAGGATGCCGATAGCCAGCGCCACGATAGTGCCGATTTTGAGGAAGGTCGACAGGTAGTCGCGCGGCGCCAGAATCAGCCACACCGGCAATACTGCCGCGACGAAACCGTAGCCGATCAGCATCCAGGTGATCTGGAGCCCGGTGAAGGTAAAGGCTTTGGCCCAGACCGGATCAGCGGCAATCTGCCCGCCCAGCCAGATCGAACCGAGCAGCAGCAACACGCCGACAACGGAGATTTCACCGATGCGACCCGGGCGGATGTAGCGCATGTAAATGCCCATGAACATCGCGATCGGGATGGTCGCCATCACCGTAAAAATACCCCAAGGGCTTTCGGCCAAGGCTTTCACGACGATCAGCGCCAGCACCGCGAGGATGATGATCATGATCAGGAAGCAGCCAAACAGCGCGATGGTCCCGGGGATGCGGCCCATTTCTTCACGGACCATGTCGCCCAGGGAACGGCCGTTGCGGCGGGTGGACATGAACAGGACCATGAAGTCCTGAACGGCGCCGGCCAGCACCACGCCGGCAATCAGCCACAGCGTACCGGGCAGGTAACCCATCTGCGCCGCCAGGACCGGACCGACCAGCGGCCCCGCACCAGCAATGGCGGCGAAGTGGTGACCGAAAAGTACGTGTTTGTTGGTCGGCACGTAGTCCAGACCGTCATTGTTAACGACAGCCGGCGTGGCACGATTGGGGTCGAGTTGCATCACCTTGGTGGCGATGAACAGGCTGTAGTAGCGGTATGCGACGAGATAAATAGCGACTGCTGCGACTACGATCCAGAGTGCGTTGATCGCTTCGCCGCGGCGCAGGGCCACGACACTTAGCGCAAACGCTCCCAGGACAGCCACGGCAAACCAGGCGAGGTGTTTAGCCAGACGGGGCATAGCGTGTCTCCTGCCGACAGCCAGTGGACTGCGGCGGTAATTTTTATAATTGTGTCCGCTGTGCGGAGCTGGCCCAATATCCCCGCATGCCGTCTACAAATAAATCCGCGTTACTACGTACGCGGTGTCTACGTAGTTCTACGTAGATGACACTGATCTCCTTGTAGGAGCGGCGGTGCGGCGATCCGACTTACTCGCGAATGCAATCTGTCATTCAACATTGATGTCGTCTGATATACCGCCTTCGCGAGCAGGCTCGCTCCCACAGGGGATTGGTGTTCGCCTTTCGCTTCTCACCACTCAACAGGCCGAGCGTTAGCTCGCCTGCAGCTCTTGATCTTGATCCACCCGCCCCTTCGGGAGGCTGAGTGGAGGTGTTCATCCGGGGAGTGGCGCGCAGCGCCGTTCGACGCAGTCGAACACGCTGCATGTAGGTCGTCGCGAAGCAGACCGGAGGGCAGTGTCCCCGGATGGATACCGGAGCGAAGGAACGCCGAGCCTAAGCGAGGGGCCGGACGCTCGGGGCGAGACCTTTGGTTCCTTTGGGGCGTTTGCCAAAGGGACTCGCCGTAAGGGCGAAACCATTAGCGGCCGTTACCGCAGAAATGGATATGTACACCTCAAAGAAAATGGTCGGCTGTCAGGCCGCCTTCGCGAGCAAGCTCAGCTCCTACAGACTGACTGACACCCCAGCCACAGGTCATTCCGTCCAGCACCGCTACTGGACGCGCGTATCTTTGGCATATGATGCCGGGCCTTAGCCTCCCCTCAGTCCGGTCAGGAGCCAAGATGCAGCTCAAACACAAAATCGTCGCGCTCGGGATTCTGCCGCTGGTGTTGGCCATCGCCGTCATCTGCGCGCTGGTGATTTCCATGAACCGGCAACTGGGTGAACAACAGGCGCAACTGATCGAAGACAGCATTCTGGCGAGCAAGCGCGCAGAACTGAAGAACTACGTCGAAATGGCGCAAAGCCTGATCGAGCCGCTGTACGACGACGGCCACGGTGACGAACACGCACAGCAAAAAGTGCTGGAAGAACTGCGCAAGCTCAGCTTTGGCATCAATGGCTACTTCTTCGTCTACGACCACGAAGGCCGCAGCCTGATGCACGCGCGCCAGTCGGAACTGGTGGGCAAATACCTGTGGGACATGAAGGACCCTCACGGTTTACCCGTGATCCAGGCGTTGCTCAAAAGCGCGCAATCGGGCGAAGGCTTTCAACGCTACGCCTGGAACAAACCCTCTTCCGGCCAGGTGACCGACAAGCTCGCCTATGTAGTGATGCTGGATCGTTGGGGCTGGATGCTCGGCACCGGCATCTACCTTGAAGACGTTGAGCGCGCAACCCAACAGGCACGTGACGAAGTGGCCCAGGGCATTCGTAAAACCATGCTGGCGATTGCCGCGGTGGCCCTCGTGGCGGTGCTGTTTGTCTTCGCCAGCGGCATGACGCTGAACGTCAGCGAGCATCGTCTGGCCGACAAAAAACTTCAGCGCCTGACTCAGCGTATCGTCAGCTTGCAAGAGGAAGAGCGCTCACGGGTTTCCCGCGAACTGCACGACGGCATCAGCCAGCTACTGGTCTCCATTAAGTTCCAGTTCGAACTGGCCAGCCATCTGCTCGAGAATGGGCAAGCACACGACAAGGGTTTGAGTACGCTGAGAGATGCCACGGAACGCCTGGGGGAAGCGATTGGCGAGGTGCGCAGCCTCTCTCACGACCTGCGTTCCTCGCTGCTCGACACCCTGGGCCTGCCGGCGGCGATCGGTCAACTCGCCGCAGAATTCGAGCAACGCAGCGGCCTGGTGGTGACTTACAACGACAACGAATTCGACTGTCATTTAGTCGACGGGGCAGCGGTCTCGCTGTTTCGCATCGTGCAAGAAGGCCTGACTAATATTGAACGACACGCCCAGGCTAAAAACGTCTCCATTACCCTGCACGGGTCCGAAGATGCCATACGGTTGACGGTGGTCGATGACGGTATCGGTTTCAACGTCGCCCAGGTCGAACGTCGTCACGCGGGCATTGGCCTGCGTAATATCCGTGAGCGGGTCGAGCATTTTGGTGGACGATTCGACCTGATCTCGATGCCGGGACGAAGCGAGCTGGACGTTTGGCTGCCAATGAAAATGCCCGGTACAACACGCTGACTCACCCCCTGACAATAAGAGTGAATACCCGCGATGAACCTGCCCTACCCGATCCGCGTCGCCCTGGTCGACGATCACGCCCTGGTCCGCGACGGGATCAAAGCACTGCTGGCGGTCATGGCCCCGCTGGAAGTGGTGGGCGAAGCCGAGAGTGGCGCGGATGCCATTGAAATGGTCGGACGCTGCCAGCCGGACCTGTTGCTGGTCGACATCAGCCTGCGGGACATGAACGGGCTCGAGCTGACCCGGGTGTTGCGCAGCCAGTACCCGTCGCTCAAGGTGCTGGTGCTCAGCATGTACGACAATAATGAATACGTGAGTGAGTCCGTTCGCGCGGGGGCCAGCGGCTATGTACTGAAGAACTCACCGTCGCGGGAAATCATCGCGGCAATCGAAGCCATCGCCAGTGGCGGCACGTTCTACAGCGCCGAGATCGCCCAGCGGCTCATCGCCGATAAAAATACCGACAACGAGCTGACACCGCGCGAGAGCCAGGTGTTGTACAAGATGGCTCAAGGGCTGAACAACAAGGAGATGGCCCGCGAACTGGACATCAGCGTTCGCACGGTAGAAACCCATCGCCTGAGCATCCGGCGCAAACTCAACATCGACAAACCGGCGGCCCTGGTCAAATACGCGATCGATCACGGGATCATCTCGCGGTAGCAGACATTAATACTCAATGGAAAACCCGGCCTTATCAGCCGGGTTTTTTTTGGTTTTTTATTGGCAACAGCCATTCCCTTCTCCCTTTTCACCACCGTCCGACCAGAAACTCATTTCAGGGACTTGCGCTACCGGTATTATGGTATACCATCAGACGCACAGACACTCTCACCCTACACGGAGCAGCTCATGAGTTTCGAAATCCGCAAGATCGTCAGCTATGTCGAAGAAACCTTTATCGAAGGCGGCAAGGCCACCGATAAACCAGTGACCATGGTCGGCCTGGCCGTCGTGATGAAAAACCCTTGGCTGGGTCGCGGCTTTGTCGAAGACCTGAAACCGGAAATTCGCGCCAACTGCTCCGACCTCGGTGCGCTGATGGTTGAGCGTCTGGTCGGCATCATCGGCGGCGCCGAGAAGATCGAGGCTTACGGCAAGGCCGCTGTCGTGGGCGCCGACGGTGAAATCGAACACGCCTCCGCCGTCATCCACACCCTGCGCTTCGGTAACCATTACCGCGAAGCGGTGAAAGCCAAGAGCTACCTGAGCTTTACCAACAAGCGTGGCGGCCCGGGCACTTCGATCCAGATTCCGATGATGCACAAGGACGACGAAGGCCTGCGTTCGCACTACATCACCCTGGAAATGCAAATCGAAGATGCACCGCGTGCCGACGAAATCGTGGTGGTACTGGGTTGCGCCGATGGCGGCCGCCTGCACCCACGCATCGGCAACCGTTACATCGATCTGGAAGAGCTGGCCGCTGAAAACGCCCAGTAATCAAGGTCGGTAAGAACAACAAAAAGGCATGCAGGAGCGCTCCATGATTCGGCTCACCGCTGAACTCACCCCGGCTGGCACCAGTTACCTGGCGACCGGCCAAGGCCAGCCCGTGGTTTTGATCCACGGCGTGGGCCTGAACAAAGAAATGTGGGGCGGCCAGGTCGTTGGCCTGGCCACGAAGTACCGCGTGATTGCCTACGACATGCTCGGCCATGGCGCCAGCCCGCGCCCGGAAAGCGGCACCCCCCTGCTCGGCTATGCCGACCAGCTGCTGGAGCTGCTCGATCACCTGCAATTGCCCCAGGCGACAGTGATCGGTTTTTCCATGGGCGGCCTGGTGGCGCGGGCTTTTGCCTTGCATTACCCGCAACGCCTGCAAGGCCTGGTGGTGCTCAACAGCGTGTTCAATCGCAGCCCCGAACAGCGTGCCGGCGTCATCGCCCGCACCGCTCAAGCGGCCGAGCACGGACCGGATGCCAACGCCGAAGCCGCCCTGTCGCGCTGGTTCAGCCGCGAATATCAGGCGGCCAATCCGGCGCAGATTGCGGCCTTGCGCCAAACCCTGGCAGACAATGACCCGCAGGGTTACCTGACTACCTATGAGCTGTTCGCGACCCAGGACATGTACCGCGCTGACGATCTGGGCAGCATTCAGGTGCCGACATTGATCGCCACCGGTGAACTGGACCCGGGTTCGACACCGGAAATGGCCGAGCAATTGGCTGCACGCATTCCCGGTGCGACAGTTGCCGTGCTCGCCGAGCAGCGGCATATGATGCCCGTAGAATCACCGCGCCTGGTCAACCAGCTGCTGCTGGAGTTTCTCGACACCGCGCACTCCCGACAAAACCAAATAAAGGGGATCGTTGCATGACACTCGCACGCTTCCAGATGTGCATCGGCGGTGAATGGGTCGATGCCCTGTCCGGCAAGACCTTTGAAAGCCTGAACCCGGCCCTGGCTCAAGCCTGGGCCGAACTGCCCGATGCCGACGAAGCCGACGTCGAGCGCGCAGTACAAGCGGCGCAGACGGCTTTCGACAGCCCGGCCTGGCGCGGTTTGACCGCCACCGCCCGCGGCAAACTGCTGCGGCGCCTGGGCGATCTGATCGCCGAAAACAAGGAACACCTGGCGCAGTTGGAAAGCCGTGACAACGGCAAGCTGATCCGCGAAACCCGCGGGCAGGTCAGCTACTTGCCGGAGTTCTTCCACTACACCGCGGGCCTGGCCGACAAACTCGAAGGCGGCACCCTGCCCCTCGACAAGCCGGACCTGTTTGCCTACACCGTGCACGAAGCCATGGGCGTGGTCGCGGCGATCATTCCGTGGAACAGCCCTCTTTATCTGACGGCGATCAAACTCGCCCCGGCCCTGGCGGCGGGCAACACCATCGTGATCAAACCGTCGGAGCACGCTTCGGCAACCATTCTCGAACTGGCCCGTCTGGCGCTGGAAGCCGGCATCCCGCCGGGTGTGGTCAACGTCGTCACCGGCTACGGCCCAAGCACTGGCGCGGCCCTGACCCGTCATCCGCTGATCCGCAAAATCGCCTTCACCGGTGGTGCCGCGACGGCTCGGCATGTGGTGCGCAGCAGCGCCGAGAACTTCGCCAAGCTGTCGCTGGAACTGGGCGGCAAATCGCCGAACATTATCTTCGCCGACGCCGACCTCGACAGTGCGATCAACGGCGCGATTGCCGGGATCTACGCGGCCTCCGGTCAGAGTTGCGTCTCCGGTTCGCGATTGTTGGTGCAGGACGAAATCTACGATGAGTTCGTCGATCGTTTGGTCGAACGCGCCAAACGCATTCGCATCGGTAACCCGCAGGAAGACAGCAGCGAAATGGGCCCGATGGCCACCGCGCAGCAACTGGCCGTGGTCGAAGGCCTGGTGGCCGATGCCATCGCCGAAGGGGCGCGCCTGCGCCTGGGCGGCAAGCGTCCGCAGAATCTGGGCGATGGCTGGTTCTACGAGCCGACCTTGTTCGAATGCGACCGCAACTCGATGAAGATCATGCAGGAAGAAGTCTTCGGTCCAGTGGCCTCGGTGATTCGTTTCAAGGATGAAGCCGAAGCGTTGGCGATTGCCAACGACTCGCAGTTCGGCCTCGCCGCCGGCATCTGGACTCGCGATTTGGGCCGCGCTCATCGCCTGGCCCGGGACGTGCGCTCCGGGATCATCTGGGTCAACACCTACCGCGCCGTGTCGGCCATGGCACCAATCGGCGGCTTCAAGAACAGCGGCTATGGACGCGAGAGCGGCATCGATTCGGTGCTGGCCTACACCGAGCTGAAAACGGTGTGGATCAACCTCTCCCAGGCACCGATGCCTGACCCCTTCGTGATGCGCTAGGAGATTGACGAAATGATCGAACCCGGCATTTACAAAGACGTCATGAGCTCGTTCCCATCCGGGGTCACGGTGGTCACCACCCTTGACCCGGACGGCGGCATCGTCGGTATTACCGCCAGCGCTTTCAGTGCGCTGTCGATCGATCCGGCACTGGTACTGTTTTGCCCCAACTATGCCTCTGACACGTACCCGATCCTGCGCGACAGCAAGCAGTTCGCGATTCACTTGCTGTCCGCCGACCAGACCGCCGAAGCCTATGCGTTTGCCGGCAAAGGCAAGGACAAGGCCAATGGCATCGACTGGCACTTGAGCGCGCTGGGGAATCCGCTGCTGGGCAACGCCACAGCGATCATCGAGTGCGAACTGTGGCGCGAATACGACGGCGGTGACCACGCGATCATCGTCGGCGCGGTGAAGAACCTGATTCTGCCCGAGCAACCGGTGACGCCGATGATCTATCACAAAGGCAAGCTGGGCCCTTTGCCCGCCCTGGCCTGACGGGTTTACTCAAAACCCTGTGGGAGCGGGCTTGCTCGCGAATTCGGTCGCACATTCAACATTGATGCAGACTGACACACCGCTTTCGCGAGCAAGCCCGCTCCCACAAGGGACTGCGGTGAGAGGATGATGATGAACAATGAAAAGTACGAAAAAGGGCTGAAAATCCGCACCCAGGTGCTGGGCGAAGCCTACGTGAAACGCTCCATCGAGAACGCCGACGACTTCTCTCGGCCGCTGCAGGAAATGGTCACCGAGTACTGCTGGGGCCATGTCTGGGGCCGTGAGGGTTTGTCGCTTAAAGAGCGCAGCATGATAAACTTGGCCATGATTTCGGCCCTCAACCGGCCTCACGAACTCAAGCTGCATGTACGTGGCGCCTTGCGTAACGGACTGACTCGTGAACAAATACGCGAAATTCTGCTTCAGGTCGGTATTTATTGCGGTGTCCCCGCTGCCGTAGACAGTTTCCGGCTCGCCCGTGAAGCGTTCGCCGAAGCCGATGCCGAGGCCTCCAGTTAACCCTTGGCTGTTTGATCTGACCGAGCACTGAGATTCTTGCGATCGAAGTGCTCTTTTTGCATGGACAGCCACACTCAGAGCGGACCCCATGAAACGCCTGCCACTCGACGACAGCTTCAAGGTCAATCGCAACCCCGTTACCCTGCGCGAAATCGTGCTGGATAAACTGCGAAGCGCCATCATGAACTTCCAGCTCCTGCCGGGAGACCGTCTGGTCGAGCGCGATCTGTGCGATCGCCTGGGCGTCAGCCGCACATCCGTGCGCGAAGCCTTGCGTCACCTGGAATCCGAAGGCCTGGTGGAATTCGCCGACGCCAAGGGCCCACGGGTCGCCATCATTACCCTCTCTGACGCCGGTGATATCTACGAGCTGCGTTGCGTGCTCGAAGGCCTGATCGTCCAGCTGTTCACCCTGCGCGCCAAGGCCAAGGACATCAAGGCCCTGGAAAAAGCCCTCGAGGAAAACCGCAAGGCCCTCAAGGACGGCGAGCTGCAACAGGTCATCGATTCGGTTCAGGGCTTCTACGATGTATTGCTCGAAGGCTCCGGCAACCATGTCGCGGCCACTCAGCTGCGTCAGTTGCAGGCACGAATCAGCTACCTGCGGGCGACTTCAGTGTCCCAGGAGAACCGTCGCGGCGCGAGCAATCAGGAAATGGAACGCATGGTCGAGGCGATCAAGAGTGGCGACCCCCTCGCCGCCCACCAGGCTTGCGTCGACCACGTGCGCGCCGCCGCAACCGTCGCCCTCGATTACCTCAAGCGCAAACAGGAAGAGACCGGGAAAATTCCTGAGATCACCCTGCCGATCGCGCTTAAAGAACCGCGCATAGGTCGCTAAAGATGTTCAGCCCGAGCTTTTGTCCGAAGTGCGGCGGCAATGACCTCAGGTCTCAGCTGCCGCCGGGCGATACGCACGAGCGCCTGATGTGCCGCGGCTGCGGCTACATCCATTACGTCAATCCGAAAATCATTGCCGGCTGCATCATCGAGCAGGACGGCAAGTATTTGCTGTGTCAGCGCGCCATCCCGCCGCGTCCTGGCACCTGGACGCTGCCGGCCGGCTTCATGGAAGGCGGCGAGACCACCGAACAAGCAGCGCTGCGCGAAGTCTGGGAAGAAAGCGGCGTGCGCGCGGAAATTCTCTCGCCCTACTCGATCTTCAGCGTGCCGAAGATCAGCGAGGTGTACATCATCTTCCGCGCCATCGCCCTGGAGATCACCGGCCAGTACGGGCCGGAAACCCTCGACTACAAATTCTTCGCACCCGAGGACATCCCTTGGGACAGCATCTACTACCCGGCGATCCGGCAGATCCTCGAACGCTATATCGAGGAACGCCAGGCCGGGGTCTATGGCATTTACATCGGCAACGACGATACCGGCAAGATCCACTTCATCCGCTGACAGCCCTTAGGGCGCCACGCCCTCGACAATGATGATCTCGGCCCGGGCCACGTCCTCACGGCGCCGTTTCGCTTCCTGATATTCCTCCGACTGGTAGCAGGCCAGCGCCTGTTCGTACGAGTCGAATTCAATCACCACGTTGCGCTGCGGCGTGGGCCCGCCTTCCAGCGCTTCGCTGCGCCCGCCCCGGGCCAACATCCGTCCGCCATACAACGCGAAGGCCGCCGGCGCCCGCTGGGTGTATTGGCTGTATTGATCGGGGTCGGTGACATCTACATGAGCAATCCAGTACGCCTTCATAGTGACCTCTCGGTTTATTTTGTATTATGGTATACCAATAAATAATTCCATCAAACACTGAGAATCCCAGCATGGCCTTCAACAGCATCGAAGAAATCATCGAAGACTATCGACAAGGCAAAATGGTGCTCCTGGTCGATGACGAGGATCGGGAAAACGAAGGCGACCTACTGCTGGCCGCCGATTGCTGCACGGCCGAGGCGATCAGCTTCATGGCCCGGGAAGCGCGCGGTCTGATCTGCCTGACCCTGACCGACGACCACTGCCAGCGCCTCGGGCTGGAGCAGATGGTGCCGAGCAACGGCAGCGTGTTCAGCACCGCGTTCACCGTTTCCATTGAGGCCGCCGTGGGCGTGACCACCGGCATCTCCGCCGCCGACCGGGCGCGTACCGTGGCAGCCGCCGTCGCCGTTAATGCCGGGCCCGCCGACCTTGTGCAACCCGGCCACATTTTCCCGCTGCGCGCCAAGGAAGGCGGCGTACTGACTCGCGCCGGTCATACCGAGGCCGGTTGCGACCTGGCACGCCTGGCCGGCTGCACCCCGGCCTCGGTGATCGTCGAAGTGATGAACGATGACGGCACCATGGCCCGCCGCCCGGACCTGGAAGTGTTCGCACGCAAGCACGGGATCAAGATCGGCACCATCGCCGACCTGATTCACTATCGCCTCAGCACCGAACACACCGTGGTGCGTATCGGTGAACGTGAACTGCCGACGGTGCATGGCACTTTCCGGCTGATCACTTTTGAAGACCGCATCGAAGGCGGCGTCCACATGGCAATGGTCATGGGCAAGTTGCACCGGGACGAACCAACGCTGGTGCGCGTGCATGTGATCGATCCGCTGCGCGATCTGGTCGGCGCTGAATACAGCGGCCCGTCCAACTGGACGTTGTGGGCAGCGCTGCAACGAGTCGCCGAGGAAGGTCGTGGCGTGGTGGTGGTGCTCGCCAATCATGAGTCGTCGCAAGCGCTGCTGGAGCGTGTGCCGCAGCTGACTCAGCCGCCACGGCAGTTCAGCCGTTCGCAGTCGCGCATCTATTCTGAAGTGGGTACCGGGGCGCAGATTCTGCAGGATCTTGGCGTGGGCAAGCTGCGTCATCTTGGTCCTCCGCTGAAGTACGCGGGTTTGACCGGTTACGACCTGGAAGTGGTGGAAAGCATCCCCTTCACCGAATGATTCCGGGCTTTTCTCTATCAAAGTGAAGGTCACTGTCCGGTGGCCTGACGGTAAAAAAAAGCACTTTCGGCTGATAGCCGGTAAGGCAAAGTGCTTGCACAAAGTTTGGAATACCATAATATGATATTCCATAGACCGGACGACCATCACTGGCCCGACGGACCTACTGCTCCCGATAGGCGGGCACTAAAAGCCCCGCTCATAAACACAACAATGAGGGCGTGAAAATGGTGTTGAACAAACGTGCAACCGCAATACTTTTTGCGGGACTGCTGAGCGTGACCAGCCAGGCATTGATGGCGGCCGAAAGCGTCAACTTCGTCAGCTGGGGCGGTAGCACCCAGGATGCGCAGAAGCAGGCTTGGGCCGATCCGTTCAGCAAAGCCAGCGGCATCACCGTGGTCCAGGATGGCCCAACCGACTACGGCAAACTCAAAGCCATGGTCGAAAGCGGCAATGTGCAGTGGGACGTGGTCGATGTCGAAGCCGATTTCGCCCTGCGCGCCGCCGCCGAAGGCCTCCTCGAACCCCTCGATTTCACGGTCATCCAGCGCGATAAAATCGACCCGCGGTTTGTCTCCGATCACGGCGTTGGCTCGTTCTTCTTCTCCTTCGTCCTCGGCTACAACGAAGGCAAGCTCGGCGCCAGCAAACCTCAGGACTGGTCCGCGCTGTTCGACACCAAGACCTATCCCGGCAAACGCGCCCTCTACAAATGGCCAAGCCCGGGCGTGCTGGAACTGGCGCTGCTGGCCGATGGCGTAGCCGCCGACAAGCTCTATCCGCTGGACCTGGATCGCGCCTTCAAGAAACTCGACACCATCAAGAAAGACATCGTCTGGTGGGGCGGCGGTGCCCAGTCGCAACAGTTGCTCGCCTCGGGCGAAGCCAGCATGGGGCAGTTCTGGAACGGCCGGATCCACGCCCTGCAAGAAGACGGCGCGCCAGTGGGCGTGAGCTGGAAACAGAACCTGGTCATGGCCGACATTCTGGTCGTGCCCAAAGGGACAAAAAACAAGGCCGCAGCCATGAAGTTCCTGGCCAACGCCAGCAGCGCCAAAGGACAAGCTGACTTCTCCAACCTGACCGCCTATGCGCCGGTCAACGTCGACAGCGTGGCGCGCCTGGATTCGGTGCTGGCCCCTAACCTGCCGACTGCCTACGCTAAGGATCAGATCACTCTTGATTTCGCGTACTGGGCCAAAAACGGTCCGGCCATCGCGACACGGTGGAACGAATGGCTGGTCAAATGAAAATGACGGTAACCGCGTCCCGTCAACCCACGCAGGTCGGGAGCGCCACTGGCGCTGCCGGCTCGGCACTCGGCAAGGCGGCTGCGATGAACCAATCCCCTTCCATGGCACAGCGCTGGCGCGGTTCAAGCAACCTGATCCCCGCCCTGCTGTTCCTCGGCCTGTTTTTTCTGGCGCCGCTGATCGGGCTACTGCTGCGTGGCGTGCTGGAGCCGGTACCGGGGCTGGGCAACTACGAGCAGTTGTTCGCCAACTCGGCGTATGCGCGAGTCTTGCTCAACACCTTCTCGGTGGCCGGACTGGTGACATTGTTCAGCCTGTTGCTCGGCTTTCCATTGGCCTGGGCGATCACCCTGGTGCCACGCGGCTGGGGTCGCTGGATCCTCAACATCGTGTTGCTGTCGATGTGGACCAGCCTCCTCGCCCGGACCTACTCCTGGCTGGTGCTGTTGCAAGCCTCCGGGGTGATCAACAAGGCGCTGATGGCGATGGGCATCATCGATCAGCCGCTGGAGATGGTGCATAACCTCACCGGCGTGGTGATCGGCATGAGCTACATCATGATCCCGTTCATCGTGCTGCCGCTGCAGGCGACCATGCAGGCCATCGATCCGATGATCCTGCAGGCCGGTTCGATCTGCGGCGCGAGCCCCTGGACCAACTTCTTCCGGGTGTTCCTGCCGCTGTGCCGGCCGGGATTGTTCTCCGGTGGCCTGATGGTGTTCGTGATGTCGCTCGGGTACTACGTCACCCCGGCGCTGCTGGGTGGAGCGCAGAACATGATGCTGCCCGAGTTCATCATTCAGCAGGTGCAGTCGTTCCTCAATTGGGGCCTGGCCAGCGCCGGCGCCGCGTTGCTGATCGTCATTACGCTGGTGTTGTTCTACTTCTACCTGAAGCTCCAGCCGGAATCCCCGGTTGGCGCCAGCAACGCGAGGTAAGCCGTCATGCTCCTGACCCCCAATGCCATGAGCCGGCGCATGCGCTTCGGCCTGTACTTCACGACCGGATTGATCGCGTTGTTCCTGTTGCTGCCGATCGTATTCATCGTGCTGCTGTCCTTCGGTTCCTCCCAGTGGCTGGTGTTCCCGCCGCCGGGCTGGACGCTGAAATGGTACAGCCAGTTCTTCTCCAACGCCGACTGGATGAACGCGGCCGTGGCCAGCCTCAAGGTCGCGGTACTGACCACGTTCTTCGCCGTGGCGCTGGGCCTGCCGACCGCTTTTGCACTGGTGCGCGGGCGCTTCCCTGGCCGTGAAATGCTCTACGGTCTGTTCACCCTGCCGATGATCGTGCCGCTGGTGATCATCGCGGTGGCGGTGTACGCACTGTTCCTCAAATTAGGCTACACCGGGACGATGTTCGCCTTCGTGGTCAGCCATGTGATCGTTGCGTTGCCGTTCACCATCATCTCGATCATCAACTCGCTGAAGCTGTTCGATCAGTCGATCGAGGATGCCGCGGTGATCTGCGGTGCTTCGCGCTTGCAGGCGGTGTTCAAGGTGACCTTTCCGGCGATTCGTCCGGGCATGGTGGCCGGCGCGCTGTTTGCGTTCCTGGTGTCCTGGGATGAAGTGGTGCTGAGCGTGATGATGGCCAGCCCGACCCTGCAAACCCTTCCCGTGAAAATGTGGACCACCCTGCGCCAGGACCTGACGCCCGTGATCGCCGTCGCCTCGACGCTGCTGATTGGCCTCTCGGTACTGGTCATGGTGATCGCCGCCGCCCTTCGCCGGCGCAATGAAATCAGCGCCTGAGCGCCCAGGAGTACGACATGAGTGCAGTGATCAAAGATTCCGCGCAGAGCGACCAACCGCTGGTGAGCCTGCGCAATCTGAACAAGTACTACGGCGATTTCGCCGCCGTGGACGACATCTCGCTGGACATCAAGGACGGTGAATTCCTCACGTTCCTCGGTTCCAGCGGCTCTGGTAAAAGTACAACGCTGTCGATGCTCGCCGGCTTCGAAACCCCGAGCAGCGGCGAGATCCTGGTCAATGGCCAATCGCTGGTCAACGTGCCGCCGCACAAGCGCGACATCGGCATGGTGTTCCAGCGTTATTCGCTGTTCCCGCACCTGTCGGTGCGCGACAACATCGCATTCCCGCTGGCCATTCGCAAACTGGCCACCGCCGAGCGCGAGCGTCGGGTCGATGCGATGCTCAAACTGGTGCAACTGGAACAGTTCGCCCATCGCCGCCCTTCGCAACTGTCCGGCGGCCAGCAGCAACGTGTGGCGATTGCTCGGGCGCTGGTTTATGAACCACGCATCCTGCTGATGGACGAACCGCTCGGCGCGCTGGACAAGAAACTGCGCGAAGACTTGCAGGATGAACTGCGCCAGCTGCATCGGCGTCTGGGCATCACCATTGTTTACGTGACCCACGACCAGGAAGAAGCCATGCGCCTGTCCCAGCGCATCGCGATTTTCAGTCACGGCAAGATCGTCGGTTTGGGCAGTGGTTACGACCTGTACCAGAATCCGCCGAATGCGTTTGTCGCTTCATTTCTCGGCAACTCCAACTTCCTCAAGCTCAAGGCCCAGGGCAATGCGGTCGCTACGTTTGAAGGGCAATCGTTGTCGATTCGACTGACCGCAGGATTGCAAACCCATCAGGATGTGCTGTTGATGGTTCGTCCCGAAAAGGCTTTGGCATTGAGTGTTGAGCAAGCGGCTCAGGAACCGCTGGCGGCAGGCTGGAATGAAGTGTCGGCGATTGTCGGCGAAGTGCTGTTTCTCGGTGAAAGCCAGACTTGCACTGTGATGACTTCCGGTGGCACCTCGATGACCGTCAAGGCGCTCTCCGCCGCCGGCATGCCGCTGAAGACTGGCGATCCGGTTCGGGTGCGCTGGGCCACTGCGGATGCTTGCGTGTATACCGAATGGGCTGAAAGCGATCTGAACAAGGCTGCTGGGGCTCATTGATTTGGCGACGGTCCATGCCAGTGGGCCGTGATTTATCTGTCACCCTCGGGTCGCTGCAACGTCGGGTTGTGGCGGCCTTTTTTTTGCGCTTTGGTTTGTGGGCATATCCGTTTTTTTGGTAGCGGCGGCTATTGGTTTCGCTTTTACAGCGAGTCACTTGGAAGAGCCCCAAGTAACCAAGGGCTCTTGCCCCGCCATTCGGTGCCTCGCCTAGGCTCGGCATGCCCTCACTCCGGCATTGCTCCGGGGGCCCGCCGCCATCGGCCATCCATGGCCGGGGGCGGCTACCGCGGCATCCTTGCCGCGGTGCCCCCTGCGCAACGCCTGCGTTCGGCCTCTGGGAAAGGGGCAGTAGATCAAAAGCCACAGCCACAGCCACAGCAAGATCAAAAGATCGCAGCCTCGTTTCACTCGACAGCTCCTACCGAGGGAAGGGGTATACGCACGCTCCTCACCACTCAACAGGCCGAGCGTTAGCTCGCCTGCAGCTTTTGATCTTGATGCACCGCCCCATCGAGAGGCCGAGTGGAGGTTCTGCGCAGTGGGCAACCCGGCATGGATGCCGGGTTAGCCGCCCCCGGCCATGGATGGCCGATGGCGGCGGGCCCACGGAGCAGGACCGGAGCGAGGGCATGCCGAGCCTAGGCGAGGCACCGAACGACAGGGGCAAGAGCGCTTTGGTTACTTTCGCGCTTTTCGAAAGTGACTCGCTGTAAAAGCGAAACCGTAATCAGCCATCACCGCAGAAACGGATACACACACAACCTCCCGCAAACAAAAAATGCCCGGCAAAGGCCGGGCATTCCAGACGAACTCAAGTCAGACGCTAGCTTGTGTAACCCAGTTTCGCGGCCTTGCTCTCTTGCCCCTGCCCACGCGTAGCCAGGCAGTAATACAACGGACAAGTCACCACCAACCCCACCAGCCACGACAAATCAGCCCCGTCCACCAGATTGGCATACGGCCCGACATACAACGACGTATTGGCAAACGGCAGCTGCACGATAATCCCGATGAAATACGCAACGATCGCATGCAGATTAAAACGCCCATAAATCCCGCCGTCAGCACGAAAGATCGAGGCGATATCGTAATGGCCACGCTTGATCAGATAGAAATCAATCAGGTTGATCGACGCCCAAGGCACCAGCACCAGCAACAGCGCCAAAATCAACCCGATGAACTGCGAGATGAAATCCGCCGAAGCGCCCAATGCGACAAAACAGCAACCCGCCAGCACGACACTCGACAACACCACGCGCACTTTGATGCTCGGCGTCCACTGACTAGCAAAGGTCTGGATCGAGGTGATGATCGACAGCACCGCGCCATACAGATTCAAGGCGTTGTGACTGATGATGTTGAGTAGAAACAGCACCATCAAAATCGGCCCCAACCAGCCGGTGGACTGCTTCACTGCAACCATCGCCTCGGTGCCTTCTGGAGTGGCCAACACCGCCACCGCGCCGAAAGTGAACGACAGAATGGTGCCCAGCGTCGCGCCCAGGTACGTAGCGAAAAACGGCCGGGCAATCCCGATATCCGCCGGCAGGTAACGCGAGTAGTCCGACACATAAGGCGAGAAGCTGATCTGCCAGATGATCCCCAACGACACCGTTGCCAACCAGCCTGACAAGTTGAAACCGCCGCGGGTGAAGAAGTCAGCCGGCAAGTCATGGGCGAAGATGTAAAGGAAACCAGCGAGCAAGGCACTGCCCATGACCCAGGTCCCGATGCGATTGAGGGTGTGAATGAAGCGGTAACCGATCACCCCGATCGCGGTGGCGCTCAAGGCGCCGATGAGGATGCTCGCCGGCACCGGAACCGAAGGCACGATGCCGACAATGGACTTTCCGGCCAGCACGATATTGGAGATGAAAAAGCCGATGTAGATGATCGCCGCAAAGAACACGATCAGCAGCGCACCGTAACGGCCGAACTGGCCGCGGCTCTGCACCATCTGCGGAATCCCCATGCGCGGACCTTGCGCCGACGCCAGGGCAATCACCAGACCGCCGACCATATGTCCGAGCGCAATCGCCAACAGCCCCCAGAACAGGTCAAGGTGGAACACTTGAACCACCATGGCGCCGGTCACGATGGGCAGCGGCGCAATGTTGGTACTGAACCATAAAGTGAAAAGGTCGCGGGCCTTCCCGTGGCGTTCCGCGAGTGGGACGTAATCGACCGTGTGATTCTCGATCAGGGGGTCTTGCCGGGACATCTGGGACATGTGCATGAACTCTAGTTTGTCTGATCTTATAGTTGTACGAAGCCAAACCGGGGGAGCTCTTTGGCTGCCCCTCAGATGCCGGTCATATTATGGTATTCCATCTTTTTAACAAGACTGATCCGGTCTTTTAGCGCCCATCTGAGCCGCAATCCTCAAGCATCAGCGCCCGTTTAAACGGGCTACAAGCCCAGTAAACATTGACTACAAGACCAAAGACGTACGTTTATCGGGTCAAAAAAAAAGCCCTTGCAAACTATGTATTACGGTATACCATCAGACCTACAAACACATAAAAACCCGCATTACACCGCCAGAGGACCGTCCCATGATCGATGCCGCCATCTACAAACAAGTGATGGGTTCGTTTCCTTCCGGGGTGACTGTGATCACCACGCTGGATGACGATGGCCAAATCGTCGGCCTGACCGCCAGCGCCTTCAGCTCGCTGTCCATGGACCCGGCCCTGGTGCTGTTCTGCCCCAACTACAGCTCCGATTCCTATCCGGTACTGATCAAGAACAAACGCTTTGCCATTCACGTCCTGTCCGGCGGCCAGCAGAGCGAAGCCTATGCTTTCGCGCGCAAAGGCAAAGACAAGGCGCAAGGCATCGAATGGACCTTGAGCGAACTGGGCAACCCGATTCTGGCCAACGCCACGGCGGTGATCGAATGCGAGTTGTGGCGCGAATACGAAGGGGGCGACCACGCGATCATGGTCGGCGCGGTGAAGAACCTGATCGTGCCCCAGCAGAACGCCGGGCCACTGGTGTATTGCCACGGCAAAATGGGCGCCCTGCCCGTGCTCGCCTGATCCAGAAAATATTTTGCGCATCGTGCGAATTTCGATACGCCAATAATCAGCCAGCCGACTCCCGATCGACAGGCCAACAATAAAAGATCCGAGGTAAGCGTCATGAAGTTTTCCCTGTTCGTGCACATGGAACGTTGGGACGAAAGTGTCAGCCACCGTCAGCTGTTCGAAGACTTGACCGAACTGACCCTGATGGCCGAAGCCGGCGGTTTCAGTACCGTCTGGATCGGCGAACACCACGCCATGGAATACACCATCTCGCCGAGCCCGATGCCGCTGTTGGCCTACCTGGCCGCCAAGACCACCACCATTCACCTCGGCGCCGGCACCATCATTGCGCCGTTCTGGCACCCGTTGCGGGTCGCCGGCGAATGCGCACTGCTGGACGTGATCAGTAACGGCCGCATGGAAGTCGGTCTGGCCCGTGGCGCCTATCAGGTGGAGTTCGACCGCATGGCCGGCGGCATGCCCGCCTCCTCCGGCGGCCAGGCGCTGCGCGAGATGGTTCCGGTGGTGCGCGCCCTGTGGCAAGGCGATTACGCCCACAATGGCGATATCTGGAAGTTCCCGACGTCCACCAGTGTGCCGAAGCCGATCCAGAAGCCTAACCCGCCGATGTGGATCGCCGCCCGCGACCCGGATTCGCACAACTTCGCCGTGGCCAACGGCTGCAACGTCATGGTCACGCCGCTGATGAAGGGCGACGAAGAAGTCCTCGACCTGAAGAACAAATTCCAGGCTGCCCTGGACAACAACCCGGACGTACCACGCCCGCAACTGATGGTGCTGCGTCACACCCACGTCCACGCGGTCGATGACCCCGAGGGCTGGAAAGTCGGGGCCAAGGCGATCTCCAGGTTCTATCGCACCTTCGATGCCTGGTTCGGCAACAAGGAAGTGCCGGTCAACGGCTTCCTGGCGCCGAGCCCGGAAGAGAAGTTCGCCGAGCGCCCGGAGTTCAAGCTGGAGAGCCTGCACAAGACCGCCATGATCGGTACCCCGGAAGAAATTATCCCGCGCATCAAGTACTACCAGGAACTGGGGGTCGACGAATTCAGCTTCTGGTGCGATAACAGCCTGCCCCACGCGGAGAAGAAAAAATCCCTGGAGCTGTTCATCAAACACGTGGTCCCGGCGTTCCGCTGAGTCCACCACCCTGCCCCTCGGACGCGAAGCCGGGGGGCTGACTGACGTGTAGGGTCGATTCCAATGATCAATGATCGCCGCCCATCACTCGCCCTTCCCTCCGGCGCCGAGCAGGCTTACCTGCGCGGCGAATGGACCGCTTCGCATCTCCATTTCAAGCGCCTGCGCGCCAGCGTTACCGCCAAGCAGAACGGTTTCTGGCAACCCGTTCACTGAGCCCACCCGAACTGGAATTCACGCACCCACGTCCCGTCATCACGGGGCGTGCTTGGTGCATTGTGCTTCGGCCCATGATCAGGTTTGCTCAATGAACAATAAAAACGCGCTGTTGATCATCGACATGCAGCAGGAGGACGGTTTCGTCCTGGAACACTTCGACACGGTGGTGGCCAACACCGCCACCCTGCTCGAGACCGCCCGCCGTCAGCGGGTGCCTGTCATCTATACCCGCCACATCAATCAGGCCGACGGCAGTGACTTGCCGCGCGGCGAACCGCGAGCGGCCGACGGCGGCCCCAGCAGTTATCGCGCCGGCACCCGGCAAGTGGAAATCATCGAACGTCTGGCGCCGCAGCCTGATGAACTCATTATCGACAAGGGCCGTTACAGCGCCTTCCATCGCACCGACCTGGATGCCCGACTCAAAGCGCTCGGGGTCGATACCCTGATCGTCTGCGGCGTGTTGACCGATGTCTGCGTGCTCAGCACGGTGTTCGACGCCTTCGCCCTGGGTTATCACATTCGGCTGGTCAGCGATGCCTGCACCACGACCACACTGGCCGGACATTACTCGGCGTTGCTGATCATGGCCAACTGGGTCTACGCCCTGGAAATCCTGACCTGCGCCGAATGCCTGCGAGCGCTGGAGAACCGCGAGTATCTAAGCCTGATCCCCGAGCGCCCGGACCTGTTCGCCCACCAGCCCCATGAGCTGGAAAGCACCATCGCCCGTTTGCAAACCCACCTCGCCCGGACTCAGGAGTAATCGCCATGCAAGTCGAAAAAAGAAGCATCGATTTCATCCCTGAGACCGAACGCCATGGCCAACCGGGTTCGCTGTTTTTCATCTGGTTCGGCGCCAACATGAACATCACGACCATCGCGTCCGGTGTGTTGCCGGTGGTGATGGGGCTCAATCTGTTCTGGAGCGCATTGGCGATCATCATCGGCTCGCTGCTGGGGGCGATTTTCATGGCCTCCCATTCTGCCCAGGGGCCAAAACTCGGCATCCCGCAAATGATCCAGAGCCGGGCGCAATTCGGCGTGCTGGGAGCGGTGTTGCCGCTGCTGTTCGTGATGTTGATCTACCTGGGGTTCTTCGTCAGCAACACCTTGCTCGCCGCCCAGGCATTGGAGTCCGTCAGCCCATTGCCGGCCACCGGCAATATCTACCTGATCGGGGCGTTGTGCTTTGTCGTCGCGCTCTATGGTTATCGCCTGATCCATCGTCTGCAGAAAGTGTTGTCACTGCTTTCGCTGCTGGTGTTCATCGCCGCTACGGTGCTCGCCTTGCAGCTGCCGATCCCGGCCGAACAATGGCTGGCAACGGGTTTCTCATTGTCGAAGTTTCTGGTGGCGGTGAGCATTGCCGTGACCTGGCAACTGTCCTACGCGCCGTATGTAGCCGACTACTCGCGTTACCTACCGAGCAGCACGCCAACCGCAAAAGTGTTCTGGTACAGCTACGCCGGCACGGTCAGCGGCGGTGCCTGGATGATGATTCTCGGGGCGATCCTCAGCGTCGGCATCACCGACTTTTCAAGCAACGTCGGCAGCCATGTCGCCGGGCTGTTTGGGAGCGGCGCGTTGCTGCTGTTCGCCTTCATCGTCTATGGCCAGGTATCGATCAATGTCTTCAACCTGTACGGCGCCTTCATGTCGACCATTACCGTGATCGAACCCTTTGCCCGGCTCAAAGTGACGCCTCGGGTACGCGGCCTGTTCATGCTGGTGATCAGCCTGGTGGCCACGGCCTTGTGCACCATCAGTCAGGACGACTTCATCACCTTCTTCCTCAACTTCATTTTCTTCATGAGCTATTTCCTGATCCCTTGGACGGCAATCAATCTGGTGGATTACTACTGCCTGCGCAAAGGCCAGTACCGGATCGATGACATCTTCGACAAGGACGGGATCTACGGGCGCGTCAACTGGATCGCCTGCGGCAGTTTCGTGCTGGCAATCGCCCTGGAAATCCCCTTCATGAACACCACGTTGTATGTCGGCCCGGTGGCCAACGCCCTGGATGGCGTAGACCTGGCCTGGATCGTCGGGTTGCTGGTGCCCGCCCTGAGCTACTACTGGCTGATGAAACTCGCCAAGCGTGCGCCGATGGTGGGTCAAGCGTCGCAGTAAATCGCTGAGCACAACGCCGGCACGGTCGGCGTTGTGTCGCTCGAATCAATAAAGCCGAATTTCAGGCAAAAAAAATCCCAGGCAGCTGATGGACGCCTGGGACTCAAAATGCATAAACCGTGGTGGTGAACGCGGGACGAATATTACTTAATATTTCTGCCTGTAACAAGATATTTTGATTCACTATCCAGTTACTAAATCTTCTAACTCCTTAAATATCCACACCTTTTTTATGGCCGAACACCGACAGGGGCCGATTTAGAGGTACCAGCGATACTCCCGCGCACTGATGTCCTGCAGGAATGCCAAATGGTCCTGGCGCTTGTTTTCGCAGTAGACATCCACGAACTCCGCCCCCAAACCCTCGCGCAGATGCACGTTGTTTTGCATCGAACGCACGGCCTCCAGCATCTCCAGCGGGAAGTCGATTCCGCTGCCACGATCTTCGTTGAGGGGTGCAATCGGTTCACGCCCCACTTCCAGCCCTTGCTCCAGCCCGACCAGAATCGCCGCCAACACGAGATAAGGATTGGCATCCGCGCCCGCCAGGCGATGTTCGATGCGCAGATTCTTAGCGTCCGACTCAGGCACCCGCAGGCACGCGTCACGATCTTCAAAGCCCCAACTGGCGCGCGTCGCGACATTCACCGTGCCGCTCAAGCGCCGCATTGCGTTGTGATTCGGTGCAAAGATCGGCATGCAATGCGGCAACACTTCAAGACAACCGGCCACTGCGTGGCGCAACGCCTGCTGATCGTTAGCCGCCAACAGGTTGGTTCCCGCCTCGTCGTAAAGGCTCACATGCACATGCATGCCGCTACCGGGATGCTGCAAGTAGGGTTTTGCCATGAAGCTGGCGCGGTGGTTGTGCTTGAGGGCCACGCCCCGTGTGCTGCGGCAGAACAGGGCCGCCCAGTCGGCCGCACGCAAACCGTCGTCAAGGTGACCGAAATTGATCTCGAACTGGCCCGGGCCCAATTCCGCAGTGATCACCGTGGCATCGATGCCTTGCGCCCGCGCCGTCTCGACCATGTCATCGAGTACCGGTGAAAATCTCGACAGCCGTTCGATGTGCATATTCGGCTGATCATCGGCATCGTCGGTCAGCTGATCGCGAGGGAACTGTGGCAAGCCGTCACGAAGCTGGCGATCGAACAGATAGAACTCCAGTTCGAACGCGACAACGGGGAAAATCCCTTTTCGGCCAAGGCGCTCGAGCACCTGCGCCAACACTTCGCGCGGCTCGAAGACGATGGGCTTTTCAGTACCGCTTGAGGTAATCAGCATCTGCCCCAGCAGTTGTTTTTCCCAGCTCACGGGCTTGAGCGTACCGGGCACCAGGCGGCGCGGAGCATCCGGGTCGCCGTCGTTGAAACAGTAGTCGCCAATTTTGAACAGACCGCCCTGCGTGCCCAGCAACACACAGTTTTGCGGCAGCTTGAGCGCGCTGCCTGCGGCGACCTTCTCGAGCATTTCTATCGGGTAGCGCTTACCGTAAAAATGCCCGGGGATGTCCAGGGAAATCAGGTCAACGTAACGCACCTGCGGGAAGCGCTGGCGAAACGCGCGAACCTCAGCAACCAGATCAGAGCAGACAGCATCCATCGTTAGTGTTCCTTGTTGTTTTTATCAGGTGTAAACCCAAAGCACCCGGGCGAGCTGATCCGAGAGGTTGCCGTAGCGACAATGTGTATGACTGGCCAGCTGAAAACTGTCGCCGGTGCGCAATGTCACCGGCTTATCGTCATCCAGCCACAGCGTCAGTTCCCCCTCGAGGACATAGCCACCCTGCTCCGAGCTGTCGTTCATGTGCCGATCACCACTGCTGGCGCCGGGCTCCAGTTGGCTTTCAAGCATTGAAAAGGACGCCCTCATCTTCGGAGAGACGAGGATGTCGGTAATCCCGTCGGCGTAATACAGCGTGCGTCGCTCATCCGGACGGGTCACCCAAGGCAATGCCATGGGCTTGGGCAAGCTGTAGAAATAGGTAGTCGGCACGCCGAGGGTTTCGCTGATGGCGGTCAAGTCCGCCACCGTGGGACGTGACAACCCCCGCTCGACTTGCGAGAGAAACCCGACCGAACGCCCGATTTTGTCCGCCAGCTCCTTCAGCGTGTATTTTTTGTGTTTACGCAGGTCCTGGATCAGGATCGCCAGTGCCGAGATTTCTTCTTGCATGTCCATCTAAAGGCTTCCCGAAATTGATGCTTCAAATACTGTCGCGCAGCCGATACCAGGCCTTGCCGATGGCTTCCAGCGGTGCGGCCAAATACTTTCCACCGGGAAAACTGCCGTTGATCAAACCCTGGTACAACGCCAGCTCATCCGTCTGGCCAAGTATTGCGTCGGACACGGCACGCGCCCCGGCCAATGTCGGCAGCACGCCATGTCCGGAGTAACCCTGCAGCCAGTAGAGATCGCCACGTCGGCCGATATCAGGCGTGCGCTTGAGGGTCAGATCGATGTGTCCTCCCCAGGCAAAGTCCAGTTCGACGCCCTTGAGCTGGGGGAACACGCGCTCCAGATAGGGCCGTGTCGCAGCGGCGATGTCCGTCGGCATGCCGCCCAGGTAAGTGCAACCACCACCGAACAGCAGGCGGTTGTCCGGCGTACGGCGGAAATAATCGAGGACAAACTGGTTGTCGGTGACGCACACATTGCTGGGTAGCAACGCGGTCGCCTGTTGCTCTGAAAGTGGCGCGGTAGCCACCTGATAAGTGCCAACCGGTAACACGCAACTCGACAGCTTCGGATCAAGCCGATCAAGGTAGGCATTGCACGCCAGCACCAGCACGTCGGCGCGAATGCGACCGCGTTCAGTGGTGACCACGTAACGATCGCCGTCTTCGCGATAACTCAACGCCTTGCTCTGTTCATGAATGCGTCCACCGGCCTGTTCAATCGCAGCGGCCAGGCCGAGCGCCAGTTTCAGCGGATTCAAATGCCCGCCTTCAGGATCGAACAGGCCCGCCTGATAGCGCTCACTGGCAACCCAATCAGGCAACGCCTCGCGCGAAATGAACTGCAAACCATCGTGCCCCCACTTGTGGCTGGCCTCGTGTTGCCATTCTGTCAGCATACTCACCCGACGCGGCATCACCGACGTCCAGAGGTGGCCGGGCCGATAGTCACAATCAAAAGCATGGCGCGCGGGCAAATCTCGCAACTCCCGGGCAGCCCAGCGCATGCTGTCCCATAACCGGCGCGCTCGCTCATAACCGAGCGCCGACTCCAACGGCGGCATGTCACACGACCAACCGAGAATGGCCTGACCGCCATTGCGACCGGAGGCGGCCCAGGCCACCCGACTGGCTTCGAGCAACGTCACGCGTTTTCCGGCCAGGGCCAGACGCAACGCTGTATGCAACCCACTGAAGCCGGCCCCAATGATCAACACCTCGGTGTCCTGCTCGCCCTCAAGAACAGCTCGATCCAACAAGCGATCTGCGCAGGTGTGGGCGTAATAGCTGGCGACGTGCTGGGTAGATTGCTGAAACATGCAGGCCTCGTGAATTTTTATACTTATATTTTCATGAAAAAATACACGTTAAATTTCACGTCCGCAACCGTTCAAGGCGCAAAAAAAATCCCGCCCAAGAGAACCCGGGCGGGATTTTTTTCTAAACAGGCAGCGTTATCGAAGCAACGCTGCCGACGTTTCAGGCGACAGGAATCATCGGATCCGCTGAAGCCAGCGCAGTGACACGATCAGCCGCGGGCGGGTAGATCCACATTGTGTTGATCTGGGTTTTCAGCGCTTTGGCTTCCTCTTTGACCAACTTCACCTGGCGGTCCCAACCCTCGGTGTAGACCGCGCCCCAGGCGCCCAGATCCAGACAGGTGACCGATATCACCGACTAAACCTTACAGACAATCACGCACGGCCTGACGCAACGCGCCTGATTTCGCCCAGGGCGGCCCCTGATAAAGCGATACGTGACTGCCATCCTTCGATTTCACGATATCCACGATCTCGTCGGCCGTGATGATGCTCGGCGCCGTGACCCTGTAGCCATTGGAAATCGCCGATTGAGTGGTATTGGGTATCTCCCGCTGCCACGCCGGCAGAACGCACGCGGCATAGTCTTTTGGCGCCTTGTCGCTGTACTTGCTGAGATTGGGCTCACCTGGCACCAGGGACGCGGGCAACGAACAGCCCGCCAGCAACGCCAACCCTACTCCCCCAATCAACTTGCGCATGACGCTTCCTTATCCCGAAAAAGGGAAATGTAGCGCGTCGCTGTCCAGACATCCATCCGCTGGACTGAACTCAGCAAGGGGCGTTGTGCTCACCGGGATCCGGATACGACCTCTCGTTCAGATAAGTCATCCATCTTTCATACGCTTCATGCTGCCATTGAGTGACCCGCTCCCATTCCGGGCCGCTCAGCTGATGTGCAGAAATCAGTTTCATCATTTCCGTGGTGGCCGCGTCCAGATCAACCATCAGCTCATGGGCATGAAATCTAAAGTCATCAGTAGCCGTCATTTGAAGTTGCCTCGCCCTAGCGAAATGTCACTACCTCACTACGACATCAGATCTACGGATTCGCGTTCATTTTCCCGACAAAAGGCTGCACCCACGACCCAGACGAACAAAACGCCCTGACCTGTGAAATGGGACTAAAATTTCGTAGCGGGGATTGGCAGGAGGTCATCATGTGGCTTAACGAATCTGAAAACGAACTTCGGCGTAACCTGCAAAGCGTTGCGTCGGATTTGAGATGGTCAGCGGTAGAGCTTTTGCGCATCGCAGAGCAGTTACGCTTGGCCGGCAATGATGTGGATGCGCAAGCAACCCTAAAACTGTGCGAGTTATTTCAGGGAGATGAAGAACGACTGAAGGGTTATGCCGAGGAAGTGAAAGCCAAGGTGATCACTCGAACGAAAGCTCATTAGCAGGAGCACTGCCATGCACAAGCCTCTATGCGTGCTGGTCGTCGTACTGGCCGCGTCGGGTGGCTGCAGCACCGAATCGCGTGTCTATCGCGATCAACCGCTGGTCGCAAAGGTCGAGACCGGCATGAGCAAGGATCAAGTCCAGCAGATTGGCGGCCAGCCTTTATCCATCACTGATCGCACCGTTGAGCCTGGCACTTGCTTTGACTACAAGCTGACGCAGGCCGGCCATCAGCAAACGTACAACGTCAGTTTCGATGGCAGGGGCAAGGTCGACCATAAAAGTTTCATGACCTGCGCAGAATGGAGTAACGCGCAGCAAAAAGCCCGAGAGCCTTCCCGCAGCACTGGTGGTGGCGGTTATTAGCCCAAGAACTCAGCGCACACCAAAGAAAAGCCCCGGCGAACCGGGGCTGCAAGTACGCTATTTATCTGATTTCTGGCTGCGTGCAGGCCGACTTGCCCTGGCCTTGTAGCCGGGAAGAGCGGCCGCAAAGGCCAGTGCTTCCTCTCTACTGCCAAAGGCTCCAAGCCGGTCACCTTTGGTGCACACCCGCCATGGGCCGTTGTTCACGCTGAGTACGTCATAACCGTTCATGTGCATTTTGGTCAGCATCGGAACGCTCATAGTCACCTCCATTTCGGCAGTGATGATCCTGGATTCACTTGAATACCTTACACCCGACCTTCCATGAAGTGCCAACCAGACGTCGCGCCGGAATTCCGACATCCGGTTGCACTTTCAACCGCGTCCATCACTCCAACCATTGAGACAGACGCCCCGGCTCGAATATTGCTTTTTTATGACTGATTTATGACAAACGGCAATCAAGTAACACATGAAAGTACGCGCGACCGTCATTTGCGAGCAGGACCGGCACATTCTCCTGGTGCGTAAGCCAAGGAGTCGCTGGATGCTGCCCGGCGGAAAGGTTGAGCGTGGTGAAGCCATTGCCGACGCCGCCACGCGAGAACTTCAGGAAGAGACAGGGCTTGGGGTCGACGGGTTGCTGTATCTGATGGAGTTGCAAACGGGCAGCACTCGACACCATGTGTACGAGGCCTCAGTGGCGAACGCGAATGAGGCCCGCCCGCAAAACGAAATTTTCGATTGCATCTGGTATCCGCTGGACGCGGTCCAGAACCTGAACACAAGCGACGCCACGCTCAGAATCATCAAAGCGTTTCAGCGTCGCCTGTAAGGCTCTCTATCCTGCGGCCAACGCCGTCGCGGCCTTATCGATGAACGCTGCAATCTCGACCGGCATCGACGCCAGGGACGCATGGCTGGCGTTCAGGGTCAGGATCTCCCTGGCGTTCAGCCGCTCTGCCATCCATTGCTGATTTTGCGGTGCAATCATCCTGTCATCCGTGGAAACCTGATACCACGACGGCTTCTTCTTCCACGCCACCGTGTTGATGGTGTCGCCGAAGGTGCTGGCCAGCGGCGCTTTCTGGGTGATGCCCATCACCAACCCTTCGGTCTTGGGCAGGTCCTGGCAGAAGCTTTCGTGATAGAGCTCAGGTTTGACCCACAGATAGCCGTCGCTGTCGGGAGCCAGGTTGGCCGCCGCAACGGGCGGATGCCGTTGCGTGATGCCGCCTGGACTTTCACCGGCGTCCGGCGCGAAGGCAGCGATGTACACCAGCCCCACCACGTTCGTTTGATCGCCGGCCTCGGTAATCACCGCGCCGCCATAGGAATGCCCCACCAGCAACACGGGCCCCGACACTTGGGCGACCATCTTGCGCGTGCGCTCTGCATCGTCGGCCAATGAAGTCAGCGGCATCTCCACCGCGCGGATGTTCGTAATGCCCTTGTCAATCAACTCGGCGATGACCTTGTTCCAGTGGGCAGCACCGCCCCAAAAACCATGGACCAGCACGATTGTGGGTTTGTCGCTCATCACGATGACTCCGATTGAGGATGGGTTGTTGGCAAGTCGCGTCAGCCCTGGTCGCCGCCACCGACCGGCATGATCATGCCGGTGATATAGGACGCTTCGTCGCTGGCCAGAAACAGAATAGCGCTTGCCTGTTCATCCAGCGTGCCATAGCGCTTCATCAAACTGCTGTCGAGCGTCTGGTCGACAATCTGCTGATACCAGACCTTCTCTTGCTCGCTTTGATCGGCGCTGTTGCGCGGAATCACCCGCGGCGGCGCTTCGGTGCCACCGGGCGCGGTGGCATTGACCCGAATCCCGCGACCGGCGGTTTCGAAGGCCAGGCAAGCGGTCAGCGCGTTGACCCCACCCTTCGCCGCACCGTACGGCACGCGATTGACACTGCGCGTGGCGATGGACGAAACGTTGACGATGGCGCCACTCCCCTGCTCAAGCATGAACGGCAGCGCGGCATGACAGCACCACAGCGTCGGGAACAGCGAACGGCGCACTTCGGCCTCGATCTGCGACGCTTCGTAATGCTCAAAAGGCTTGGTCCAGATCGTCCCGCCCACATTGTTGACCAGCACATCCAGACGCCCGAAACGCTCGACGGCGGTTTGCATCACGCGGCTGCATTCGCTGTATTGCTCAAGATCGGCGGTCAGCGCCAGCACCTGGCTGCGCTGCCCCAATTGCTGCTGAACCTCGAACACCAGCTCGGAGCGATCGACCAGAATCAACCGCGCCCCTTCCGCCGCCATGCGCTCGGCAACGCGCCGACCGATGCCTTGGGCGGCGCCGGTGATCAGCGCGACTTTTTCGTGGAATCTGTTCATGTCTCTCTCCCACAACAGCGCGGCTCAAGCCGCGCTGGCGGCAAATTTCTCGTAGTAAAAGTTTGTCGGCGCAATGCCTTTTTCGCGGATGAACTGGCTGACCGCCTCGACCATCGGCGGCGGGCCGCACAGGTAGACATCGACGTCGCCTTCGTTCAAATGCTGCGGCTCGATGTGTTGGGTCACGTAGCCCTTGAGCGGGTGCTGACTGTCCGGGTTGGCGACGCAGGCACTGAAGCTGAAGTTCGGGATTCGCGCGGCAAACGCTTCCAGTCGATCCATTTCCACCAGATCGAAATCGTTGGTCACGCCGTAGATCAAATGCAGCGGATGCTCACTGCCCTGCTCGGCGATTTTTTCCAGCATCGCCGTGAACGGTGCCAGCCCCGTACCGCCGGCCAGCAGCAACAACGGACGGCGAATGTCGCGCAGGTAGAAACTGCCCAACGGCCCGGCCAGGCTCATGCTGTCGCCGGCCTTGGCCATGCCGGTGAGGAAGCTGCTCATCAAGCCGCCGGGCACGTTGCGGATCAGGAAACTGACTTCGCCGTCGCGCTGCAACGAGCTGAACGAATAGGCGCGGGTCTGCTCGCTGCCGGGAATCCCGAGGTTCACGTATTGCCCCGGCAGGAACGCCAGTTTGCTCAGGGCTTCGCCCTTGATCGACAGCGCGATGGTGCTGTCGGACAACTGGCGCACGGCGCTGATGGTGGCGTCATAGTTGGCCTGACGGGTGCGGCACACTTCGGATGAGGTCGGCACGCGCACCACGCAATCGCTCTGGGCGCGCATCTGGCAGGTCAGGACGAAACCTTGCTCGGCCTCTTCCGCGCTGAGCGCATCTTCGATGTACTCCTCGCCCAAATCATAACGGCCGGCCTCGGCGAAGCACTTGCAGGTACCACAGGCGCCGTCGCGGCAATCCAGTGGAATATTGATGCCCTGGCGATACGCGGCATCGGCCACGGTTTCGCCGACATTGGCGTCGATGAATCGGGTGACGCCGTCTTCGAAATTGAATGCAATGGAATGAGTCATGACCGCTGCCTCACAGGTGGTAGACATCGATGACCTGGCGAACGTAGTCGTTCTTCAGGATCACTTTCTTGGCCTTGATCAGCGGGTTTTCACCGCGCACATCGAGGGTGTAGAAACTGCTGCCGAAATAGCTGTCGACGGTCTTGTAGCGAAAGCTCAGGGTGTGCCAGTTGAAGCGCACCTTGCAGAAGCCGTCGGCCTGTTCGAGCAGCTCGATGTTGCTGATGTTGTGCGAGGTGCGGGTGTCCGGCATGGTGGCGCTGGAACGCTCGGTCTTGATGCGGAAAACGCGGTCTTCCAGGCCAGTGCGGTTGCCGTACCAGATCAGCGAGATTTCCCGCTGCGGGTCTTCGGTCAGCTCGTCGTTGTCGTCCCAGGACGGCATCCAGAACGTCGCGTCCGGGGCGTACAGCTCCAGCCATTCGTCCCATTGCCGGTCATCGAGGTAGCGCGCTTCGCGGTAGAGAAAATCGCGTACGGCGTCATAGGTGATGGTCATTGCACGGCCTCCACAGGAATCAGTTCGGACTGCTCGGCGGCCAAGGCCTTGAGCATGGTCTGCTGCCAATACTTGTGTTGCAGCACGAACAGGCCTTCGTCTTCGGTGCGCACGCCGCTGAGCAGCGGATGCAGGTCGATTTCCTTGGCCGCCTCATCGGCGCCTTCGATCCAGTGTTCGGCGCCACGGGACATGTCGTTCCAGGCGGTCACGCTGCCCTGATAACTGGTCTGGCAGGAACGAAACTCTTCCAGATCATCCGGGGTGGCCATGCCGCTGACGTTGAAGAAGTCTTCGTACTGACGAATCCGGCTCGAACGGGCGTGGTCGCTTTCGCCTTTGGGGGCGATGCAGTAAATGGTGATTTCCGTGCGGTTGACCGAAATCGGCCGGGCGATGCGAATCTGCGAACTGAACTGGTCCATCAGGTACACGTTCGGGTACAGGCACAGGTTGCGCGAGTTCTCGATCATCCAGTCGGCGCGGGCCTTGCCGAAGTCCTGGGCCAGTTCATCGCGACGCTCGTACAGCGGACGGTCTTCGGGGTTGGACCAACGGGTCCAGAGCAGCATGTGGCCCTTGTCGAAGGAATAGAAACCGCCGCCCTGCTTGGCCCAACTGCCGGCACTCATGGTCGGATTGCAATCGCCGGCCTCGCGCTGCTTGCGCTGGTTCTGGGTGGCGGCGTAGTTCCAGTGCACGGAGCTGACGTGATAGCCGTCGGCGCCGTTTTCGGCGGTGAGCTTCCAGTTGCCTTCGTAGATGTAGCTGGAGGAACCGCGCAGCACTTCCAGGCCATCGGCGGACTGGTCGACGATCATGTCGATGATCTTCGCCGACTCGCCCAGGTGTTCGACCAGCGGCAAGACATCGGCCTTGAGGCTGCCAAACAGGAAGCCGCGATAAGACTCGAAACGCGCGACTTTGGTCAGGTCGTGGGAGCCTTCGCAGTTGAAGCTCGCCGGGTAACCCGCTTCGGCCGGATCCTTGACCTTGAGCAGTTTGCCGGAGTTGTTGAAGGTCCAGCCGTGGAATGGGCAGGTGTACGAGCTCTTGTTGCCAGACTTGTGCCGGCACAGCGTCGCGCCACGATGGCTGCAGGCGTTGAGGAACGCATTGAGCTCACCGTCCTTGTTGCGCGCGATGAAGATCGACTGGCGCCCCATGGTAGTGGTGTAGAAATCGTTTTTGTTGGGAATCTGGCTTTCGTGGGCCAGGTACAGCCAGTTGCCCTCGAAGATGTGCTGCATCTCGAGATCGAACAGCCGCGGGTCTGTGAACATCTCGCGCTTGCAGCGATAGATGCCCTGTTCTTTGTCATCTTCGAGCAGGGAGTGAAGGTATTCGGGTCGCAGGGACATGGCCGCCGCCTCCATTGTTTTTATTCAGGCAGGGCCATGCTAGGACGGGGGGATGGGGCGGACTATCCGCTGGGTGCAGACCTGTATCCGTTTTGTGCAATGGGATTTTTTGTAGGAGCAAAGCTTGCTCCCGAGGGCGTCGTGTCAGGCGACATCAATGGCGAATGTACCGGCCCCATCGCGAGCAAGCTCGCTCCCACAGTAATTTCGGTTGGGTCGAGATGTACGTCCAGCCTCTGCCCCCTGTGGGAGCGAGCTTGCTCGCGATGGCGTCAGGTCACGCGACATCAATAGTGAATGTAGGTCCGAGATCAATGGCGGCGCTTGAGGGTGTCGGACGGCAATTCGCCGAACTGTTTGCGGTAGCTGTCGGAGAACCGGCCCAAGTGCAGGAAGCCGTAATCCATCGCCACTTCCGTGACGTTGCGCACGTTGCAGGTCGGGTCGCTCAGGCAGGCGTTGATGCGCTCAAGGCGTTTTTGCCGGATGTAGTTTTTCGGCGTGGTGCCGGCGTTGCGTTCAAACAATCCGTACAACGAGCGCAGACTCATCCGCGCCTGGCGTGCCAGTTCTTCGCTGTCGATGTCCTGTTTGAGATGGCCTGCGATGTAGTCGGCAATCACCTCGAACGTAGCCGTCTGTGAGCCGAGACTGATCCGGCTGACATTGGTCTTCATCAGGCTGAGCATCTTGCTGACGATGATCTGTGCGTAGTGCTCCTGCACCTTGGGAATCTGCTCGGTGGCCTCGGCTTCCTGGCAAATCATCGCCAGCAGCCCGACAAAGCCTTCCAGCTCATCGAGCTGATAACGGTTTTCCAGAAACCGCACACCCTGCCCCGGATAGCGCCAGCGCTGCTCATCGCACACGGATTCGAGCAACGGGGTGGGGACTTTGAGGATAAATTTTTCGCAATCGTCGGAATACGTCAGGTCCACCGGATCATCGGGATTGATCAGCAGCAACTCGCCGGGGGCGAAGTAGTGTTCCTGGCCGTGGCCGCGCCACAGGCAGTTGCCGCGCAGCAACACTTGCAGGTGATAGATGCTTTCCAGCGCACCGGAGGTGACCCGTACGCTGCCGCCATAGCTGATGCGGCACAGGTCGAGGCTGGCAAACTTGCGGTGATTGAGGCTGGCCAGCGGTCGCCCGGCCCGGGGCATCAGAATGCAATGGTTCCCGACATGCTGATTGACGTACCCCGACACCGCGTAAGGGTCGGCATGGTCGAATACAGTGCTGCGCTGACTCAACAGTTGCGCTTGCATCATCGGGTCACTCTCATTGTTGTTATAGGTTGCGCCGGGCCATTCTAAGGCACTGCTCGCAACAGAGTGTCAGCTGACCGACATGTGGGAGCGAGCCTGCTCGCGAAAGCGGAGTGTCAGTCAACATTGATGTTGAAACTGATGGCCCCTTCGCGAGCAGGCTCGCTCCCACACAGTGGATCCTGTCGCGCTGTCAGTCCTCCAGTGCGCGGACCCGCTCGTGGCGTTGCTGCTCGTCGGGTTGCGCGGAGGTCTGCAAGGTGAAATCGAAGTCGATTTCGGCAAAGCGACCGCTCACACCATGGGCCGCCGCACGCTGTTGATCGTCGCTGAAGGTGATCTTAGCGATCAGCTCGTCACGGGTGGCATAGGCGAAATCGTCGTGCAGGTACTGATCGCCATCAAGGTTGATCTGGGTAGTCAGGTGACGATGATCCGGCGCGGAGATGAAGAAGTGAATGTGCGCCGGCCGTTGCCCATGACGGCCCAGTTGATCGAGCAGTTGCTGGGTCGGGCCGTCCGGCGGACAGCCATAGCCCGACGGCACGATGCTGCGAAAGCGATAACGACCTTCGGCATCGGTGACGATCCGACGACGCAAGTTGAACTCCGACTGGGTGGTATCGAAGTAGGAGTAAGTGCCGCCGGTGTTGGCGTGCCAGACATCCACCACCGCGCCGGCCAACGGTTCGCCGGCGGTGTTCTTGACCTGGCCCTGCATGAACAGCACCACACCCGGATCGACGCCGTCATCCAGTCGCGCTTCGCCGTCCGACAGCGGCGCACCCGCCACGTACAGCGGGCCCTCGATGGTCCGCGGCGTGCCGCCGGCCTTGCCGGCCTGCTCGTCTTCGGCGTCCATCAGCAGGTCAAGGTAATGCTCCAGACCGAGCCCGGCCACCACCAACCCGGCCTCTTGACGCGCACCCAGCACGTTGAGGTAGTTGACGGCTTTCCAGAACTCTTCCGGGGTCACGGCCAGGTCTTCGATGATGTTCACCGAATCACGCAGGATGCGGTACACCAATGCCTTGGTCCGCGGGTCGCCGGCGTCGTTGAGCAGGCCGCTGGCCTCTTCGAGAAATTTCTGGACTTCGGCAGTGTGGGAAATCTTGACGTTCATTTTGGTGGGTTCCTCATCTTGTAATTATTAGCGTAGCGAACTGAACAGGCTGGGTTCAGCGGTCATCCTCGCGAATGGAAGAAGGATGCCGGCACATCGCGTCGACCTCGATCGCCATGTACGGAAACAGCGGCAATTGCATGAGCAGGTCGTGCAGTTCCTGCACGCTGTCGACGTCGAAAACGCTGTAATTGGCATAGTGCCCGGCGATGCGCCACAGGTGACGCCACTTGCCTTGCTCTTGCAGGCGCTGGGCCAGGGCTTTTTCGTCAGCCTTCAGCTTCGCGGCTGCTTCGGGATTCATGTCGACCGGCAGGTTCACGGTCATTTTTACGTGGAACAGCATAATGCTCTCCTCAGGCTTGATGAATGGCAGTAGACGTTTTGTCACGGCGGAAGAACGCCAGACGTTCTTCATCGAGGCTCAGGCCCAGCCCCGGTGTTTTCGGTACGTGCAACTCAAAATCGCGATAGACCAGCGGCTCGCTGAGAATGTCTTCAGTCAGCAGCAGCGGGCCGAACAGCTCGGTGTCCCACGCCAGCTTGTTCAGCGTGATAAAGGCATGGGCCGAGGCCAGGGTGCCGATGCCACCTTCGAGCATGGTGCCGCCATACAGGCCGATGCCGGCCGCTTCGGCAATCGCAGCGGTTCGCAGCACGGCGCGCGGGCCGCCGTTCTTGGCGATCTTCAAGGCAAACACCGAGGCAGCGCCTTCACGGGCCAGGTTGAACGCATCCTCCACGCATTCGATGGATTCATCGGCCATGATCGGCGCCGGGCTCATGGCGTTCAGGCGCGCCATGCCGGCGCGGTTATTGCGCGAAATCGGCTGTTCGATCAGGTCGATGCCGTTGGTTCCCAGGATCCGGCAGGCGCGCAACGCGACCGCTTCATCCCAGGCCTGATTGACATCGACCCGCACACTGGCGCGATCGCCCAGGGCTTTTTTGATCGCAATGACGTGGGCCAGGTCGCGGTTGACCTCACCCGCCCCGATTTTCAGTTTGAAGATCCGATGGCGGCGCAGGTCGAGCATTTTTTCCGCTTCGGCGATGTCCTGGCTGGTGTCGCCACTGGCCAGGGTCCACGCCACTGGCAGGGCATCGCGAACGCGGCCGCCCAGCAACTCGCTGACCGGCAGTCCAAGGCGTTTGCCCTGAACGTCGAGCAAGGCGGTTTCGATACCTGATTTAGCGAAGGTGTTGCCACGGATGCTGCGCTCCAGGCGCAACATCGCAGCGTTCACGTTGGCGCTGTCCTGGCCCAGCAGCAGCGGCGCGAAGTGTTTGTCGATGTTGGTCTTGATGCTGTCAGGGCTTTCGTTGCCGTAGGCCAGGCCACCGATGGTGGTGGATTCGCCAATGCCTTCAATGCCGTCGGCGCAGCGCACGCGAATGATCACCAGGGTCTGGTTCTGCATGGTGTGCATCGCCAGCTTGTGCGGGCGGATGGTCGGCAGATCGACGATGATCGTCTCGATCGATTCAATGGCTGTTAAAAGCATGTCGATACCCGTCAGGTTCTTAAAGTTCTGGAACCGATTCTGGTACGGCTTTTTTCGGGAAGCCAATATAGAATTGGTCTGACTTGATACCTTTAAGGTATGCAACCGACTTGTGTCTGGAGGCTCCATGGAACTGCGTCACCTGCGGTATTTTCAGGTGTTGGCTCAAACCCTCAATTTCACCCGTGCCGCCGAGCTTCTGCACATTGCCCAACCACCGCTGAGCCGGCAGATGCAGCAATTGGAGGATGAACTCGGGGTGTTGTTGCTGGAACGCGGGCGGCCGCTGAAGCTGACCGATGCCGGGCGGTTTTTCCATGAGCACTCCACCGCCCTGCTCGAGCAACTGGGCAAGGTGTGCGACAACACGCGACGCATCGGTCTGGGCGAAAAGACCTGGCTGGGCATCGGTTTCGCCCCGTCGACGCTCTACGGCGTGCTGCCGGAACTGATTCGCCGTTTGCGCAGCGGCGAACCCCTGGAGCTTGAACTGGGGCTTTCGGAAATGACCACGTTGCAGCAAGTACAGGCGCTCAAGGCCGGGCGCATCGACATTGGTTTCGGCCGAATCCGCATCGACGACCCGGCGATCATCCAGACTGTGTTGACCGAAGATCGGCTGGTCGCGGCCCTGCCCGCCGGCCATCCATTACTGGCCGGGCCGATCAGCCTTCGCGAACTGGCGAAAGAGCCCTTTGTGCTGTACCCCGGCAACCCGCGCCCGAGCTACGCCGACCATGTGATCGCGTTATTCGAATCCTATGGCGTGAGCATTCATGTGGCGCAATGGACCAACGAGCTGCAAACAGCCATCGGTCTGGTGGGAGCGGGAATCGGCGTCACCCTGGTGCCGGCCTCGGTGCAATTGCTGCACCGCGACGACATTGGTTTCACGCCGCTGCTGGAAGACAACGCGACCTCGCCGATCATTCTCAGCAGGCGCGTGGGCGACGTATCGCCGGGGTTGAATCATTGCTTGCAGATGATTGATGAACTGCAACCGCGGGAGTAATTGCAGCTGTAACGCGATCCGTAGCAGCTGGCGAAGCCTGCGTTCGGCTGCGTTCGGCTGCGAAGCAGTCGTGAAATCAGGCACTGCGGTGTTTCAGGTGAACTGCAGATGCCGGTTTTACGACTGCTTCGCAGCCGAACGCAGGCTTCGCCAGCTGCTACATAGTCCACTTCAACCGGCAAACGCCCGGCGCCCGGCACGCATTTCAATGCGCAACTCGCCAATCAGATTGGAGATATCGCGAACGCTGGTCAGCCGTTCGGGTGATACACCGGTAATCAACAGATCAATGCGCCCGGTGGCGGGTTCGTAGACTTTGATCCGCAACGTTTCGTCCGGATTCACTGTGCAGGCACAGGAAAGCGGTTGAAAACCGGACTCAACAATGCGGCAAAGCTCAGGAACTGAAACCATGACTGGCGCCTCCGTGGCAGGTAATCGGATCCAACTTGCTCAGCATAGATGCGCTTTTCCAATCCTGCGCCCGCCAATGGTCAGAAAAAGTGTTAGCTGTTTCTCACTTTGGCAACCTTTCAGTGAGAATCCCCATCCCAGATCCAATTCCAGATCCCCGGCAATTTAACCGCCTCTGAACCGTCGCGAACGGTACGCGCCATGGCCGCCCGTTGCAGCGCTGCCGTGTCGTCGTAAAACGGCTTTTCTGCGGTTTTCACGCCGGTAGCCTGTGCACTGTCAAGGAGGATTTGCAGGTACTCGCGAGCATGCCGGGCGGTGTAGCGATTGAGATCGTGGAAGGTCACCACCACCGGAATCACCCCGTCCACCACCGGCAACTCGCCAAGGGCGATGCGCTCGCGCACTTCGGACATTGTGCGCAAGAAGTGGGCCCGCCGCCGGGGACTGGCGTTGAAGCCCCAGATTTTGCCGTCATTGGCGCTCAGGTCGGTGAGCAATACGTGCATGCCGTGCTGCTGATAGGCGGCGAAGACCCGTTTGTCATAGTTCCAGAATGGCGGACGTACCAGGGTCGGCGGCGCGCCGGTGATCGCGGCGATGTCGGCGCTGCCCTTAGTCAGCGACTGCTCCAGCTCCTCCGGACTCAGAGACCGATGATTGGTGTGCCCGTGGGTCGCCGTGTGGAAACCCAATATCTGCCCTTCTGCGTGTTCGCGGCGCATGACCTCGCGACCGATATCGCTGTCGCCAGCACGTGGCGCACCCGTCTGCACGAAGAACACGGCTTTGAGGTTCGGTTGCACCGGGTTCGTCGCCAGACTGTCGAGCACCGTCATCGTTGGATTCCAGAAACTCGAGGCGCTGGGACCGTCGTCGAAGGTCAGCAGAAAACGGACCGGCGGTTGCGCGCTCAGACGCTGTTCGGTCTGCGGCGTCATTTCAATGGGAGAAGCGATGCACCCAACCAGACCGGTGGCGATGATGAGTGCAGAGAGAACCTTGAACAGCTGTTTCATGTTTTGCCCATTTATCCTTCGTCGGCCCGCAGGTCGCTGCGGGCCGAGGTTGGATAAGGGTACACAGTGTTTGGTTCCAGCGTCGCCTCATCGGGTGCTCATAGCTCCAGGTCGAGCAGCGCCGCACCCAACGCCTTGCCGTGGGCGTCGAGCGCCAGGGAGCGGGTCACGCCGCCGCGCAGAATGCCCGGCAAGACGAAATTGAGCGCATGGACGTTCGGCAACTCGTAGCGCCGTACCGGTGGACTGTGTGGGCCGAGCAATTCGGCGAAATGCTCGGTCACCCGCTCCACCGTCAGCCACTGACACAGTCGCGGATAGTCTTCGGCACGAAAGGTGATCACCGAAATGTTGGAGGTGTCGCCCTTGTCGCCCGTTCGCGAATGGGCCAACTCACGCAGTTTGATGCGACTCATGCGATGTCCTCCAAATGAACTTGCAGAGTGACGGCATCGCGCGGCAGCAACAGCGAAGCCACCGCCACCACCTGCCGAACCGACTTGCTGGCCCCGCCGCCACCGTAAGGGCCATTGGTGTAGAGGGTTTCCACTTCATTGCCAATCCGCAGCGCTTCGGCGCGATCGGCGCAACGTGCCGCCACTCGCAGGCGCACTTCCCAGGGTTCACTGTCCGTCCGTGAACCCAATTCAGTACCGTGCAAGGCATCGACGCCGATCAACTCGGTGCGGATCTCCTCAAACACCACGCCCGTCAGTTTCAAGCGCTCCAGTACCACCTCTCGTGCCAATCGCCCTCGCGCCAACGCACCCGGCCCGCCATAGGACATCTGGCCCTCGCCGATCCAGCCGTCGAGATAACCCACCGAGACTTTCAGTGACGGCGGTCGCGCCCGGCCGTCAGCGCCTTGGGCCGATACCCGGTCCGGACCTTGGGCCGTGAAGGACACACCCGTAAAATCGGCACTGACATCCGGTGTCAGGTAAGCAGCCGGGTCATGTACTTCATAGATCATCTGTTCGGTGCAGGTCGCCGTATCGATGCGTCCGCCAGAGCCGGCGACCTTGCTGATCACTGCGCGTCCCGTGGCATCCACCTCGGCCAGTGGAAACCCCAGGCGCGCCAGATCCGGCACATCCTTGAACCCCGGGTCGGCAAAATAGCCACCGCTGATCTGGCCTGCACACTCGAGCAAATGCCCCACTAGTGTGCCGCGTCCCAACAGCGACCAATCATCCGCCGCCCAGCCGAATTCGAACATCTGTGGTGCGAGGAACAGCGAAGGGTCCGCCACACGACCGGTGATGATCACGTCGGCATCGGCGTGCAACGCGTCGATGATGCCCTCCACACCCAGATAAGCATTAGCCGAAATGACACGATCACCCAGGGACGCCAACGTGCTGCCGTTATCCAGGGTCTGCGACAGATCGCGCAACAGTGTCGCCAGCACATCATCACCGGTCAGCGCCGCCACTTTCAGCCCCGACAAACCCAATTGTGCGGCGATCCGTCGGACTTCCCGTGCCGCGGCCAGCGGATTGGCCGCGCCCATGTTGGTGATCACCCGCAAACGTCGGCGCTGGCCATCGGCGCCACGACCGACAAAGGGCAGCACGCGACGCATGCGCTCCCCCAGCAACGGGTCGAAACCCGCATCGGGGTCAACCAGCCGCGCTTGCTGTGCCAGGGCAATGGTGCGCTCGGCCAGGCATTCGAACACCAGATAATCCAGCTCGCCGTGCTCGGCCAATTCGATGGCCGGTTCGATGCGGTCGCCGGAGTAACCGGCACCGGAACCGATGCGTAAGGTTTTCATTCAGAAGACTCCAAGAAGCAGCGCTGTCAGGGTCATGAGCACCGATGCCGCGAACAGAAAAGGGATGGTGAAGCGCTGGTGATCCGCCAGTTCGATCTTGCACAACCCCACCAACAGAAAAGTCGCGGGGGTCAGCGGGCTGACCGGGAACCCGGTGGTGTGCACCCCCAGCAATGACGCTTGGGCCACTTGCACAGGGTCGACGCCCAAGGCCCGGCCGACTTCAGCCACCACCGGCATGATGCCGAAATAGAAGGAATCAGGATCGAACAGCAGGCTCAAGGGCATGGAAATGAAGCCCACCACCATTGGAATCAACTTGCCGTGCCCGGCGGGAATCTGCGCCACCGCGACCTCAGCCATGGCCTTGAGCATCCCGCTGCCCTGCATGATCCCGGTGAACACACCGGCCGCCAGAAGAATGCTGGCCATGGTCAGCGCCGTTTTCGCATGGGCGTCGATGCGTGCGCGTTGGGCATCGACGTTGGGGTAATTGAGGCACAAAGCGAGCACCGTACCGAGCATGAACATCACCACCGGGTCCACGATCCCGGCAATCATCACGCCCATCACCACCACGGTCAGCACCAGATTGACCCAAAACAGATGCGGTTTGCGCAGTGCGACCTCGACGTCGCTCAGCACCCGTTTCGGCATCACGTCCACCGACGCCCCGGCACCAAGGCCCAAGCGCCGCTCTTCGCGACGACCGAGGAACCAGGCGCAGGTAAAGACGAACCCCAGACCCACGATCTGCACGGGGATCAGTGGTTGAAACAGGTCGGCTACCGGCACATGCAATGCCGCCGAGGACCGCAGGACCGGGCCGGTCCATGGCAGGAAATTGACCCCGGCGGCCATGGCCGTGACGCAGGCCAGAATGCGCTTATCCATGCCCAGCCGCGTGTACAACGGCAACATGGCCGGGATGGTCACCAGGAAGGTGACGGCCCCTGAACCGTCCAGATGCACCAGCAACGCCAACAGCGCGGTGCCCATGACAATGCGCGTCGGACGGGTCCCCACCCGGTGCAGGATCCGGTCGATGATCGGGTCCAGCATGCCGGCGTCCGTCATCACGCCGAAGAACAGAATCGCGAACACAAACATCCCGACCACCGGGGCGACGTTCTTGATACCGGTAATGATGAAGGCACTGGTCTGCAGACCGAATCCGCCGATCAGTGCGGCGATGATGGGCAAGGCGATCAATGCAACCAGGGGTGAAAGGCGTTTGCTCATGACAGCAGCAAGCAAACAGAGAATGGTAATGACACCGAGTGTGGCAAGCATGGGCAGATCCTGTTCGGCCTCTCTGATCGCCTGGGCGATGAGACGCGCTGTTGTTGTTTTCACCGAGTATTGGAATTGCAGGTAATCTTTGTAAATTGAAATGTTCGTCGGTCATCATTCGGAAAAACAAAATGAAGAACTCGATCCAACACATCCGCGCTTTTCTGGCCGTTGCACAAACCGGTAGTTTTTCCAGGGCGGCGGTGGCGCTGAACCTCTCGCCTTCGGCGTTGACCGTGCAAATTCAACAACTGGAGGATTGGCTCGGCGTCGCCCTGCTCGAACGCAGCCCACGCCACGTCAGCCTCACCAGCGCCGGGCAAAGCGCATTGCTGCCGATGGAGAAGTTGTTGCTGGACCTTGAAAACATCGTCACCGCCTCGCGGGACTTGGCGTCGTTGCGTCGCGGCGTCGTGACCATCGCCGCCCTGCCCTCGCTGTGCGCCTCAACCTTGCCGCCGCTTCTGAAGCAGTTTCGCGAGCAGTTTCCGGGCGTGGAAGTTCGTCTGCGGGACGTCGTCGCCCAACGCATCGACACGCTGGTTCGCGATGGCGAGGTGGATTTTGGCCTCGGCGTCCGGGCACGAATGAGCCATGGGCTGGAATTTCAGGTGGTCATGGAAGATCGGCTATGTCTGTTCATCCCCGTCGATCACCCACTGGCCAAGCGACGCTCAGTCACCTTGGGCGAGCTGACGGCTCAACCGATTATTCTGACCGGGCGCGACAGCAGCGTGCGCGAATTGGTCGAGCAACTGTTCGCCGACGCACAACTGCCGTTGTCGCCGGGACTGGAAGCCAATTACATGTCGACAGTGCTGGCGCTGGTGCGTCAGGGGCTGGGCATGAGCCTGCTGCCCGAGTCGGCGGACGACGGGCGCGATGATCTGGTCAAAGTGCCGGTGGATCATCCGGGCATCACGCGCGCCATCGGCCTGATCACCCGCACAGGGCAAGCCATGGCGCCCGCCGCGCTACGGTTCATCGAGATGCTGCAAAGCACCTCGACCGGCGTGCAGAAATTCGGGCAAGAAGCGACCCGGCAATGACGCAACGCTGCACGCTTACTCAGCCAAAGCCTGCTGAAACGAGCTGTCGATAATCGGCGCAGTCGCCAACGCAGCCGGCAGCGCTTTTACCTTGAACAGGAAGTCCGCCGTGCTTTGCAGATCCTTTGCTGCCTGCGCATCCACCGGGCCGACGGTCATGTGGGCCTGACGCAACCAGTGGCGTGAGACGTTCTGGTCAAGGTTGGCTTTCTTCGCCCAGAGATCGGCGTACTCGTCGGTGTGGTTGTCGACCCAGACCCGGGCCTTTTTCAGGCGCACCAGAAAGTCGGCAATGGCTTCGCGTTTGCTGTCGATCGACGGCGTCGACGCGGCGATGGCGCTCAGGCCGGGCATCAGGTTCTTGGCGGTGAGGATCGGTCGGGCGCCGGAGAACAGAATCTGCTGGGAGATGTAAGGTTCCCAGACCGGGAACGCGTCGATGCTGCCCTGAGGCAACGCGGCGGCAGCATCGATCGGCATCAGTTTGATGAAGTCGACATAGTCTTCCGGCAGGTCGGCTTTTTCCAGGGCGCGCAGGGTCAGTTGCTGGCTCCAGGCACCGGGCCAATAAGCGACTTTCTTACCCTTCAGATCGGCGATGGTTTTGACCGGCGAATCCTTGGGCACCAGCAAGGCGATGGTGTCGGGGTTCTGCCGCGACACGCCGATCAGTTTCACCGGCGCCTGCTTGGCGGCGAGGAACAGAAAACCCGAATCGCCGAGAAACCCAAGATCCAGCGCGCCGGTGTTCAGCGCTTCGGCCAGCGGCGCGGCGGCCTGGAAGTGCTTCCAGTCGACGGTATACGGCGCATCTTTCAGTACGCCCGACGCCTCCACCGAAGCGCGAACGTTGTAGTAGTTCTGATCACCGACGTGCAGGACGACGGGCTCGGCGGCGTAAGCCAGTGGTGCGGCGAACAGTGCGCTGGTCAGCAGACTGCGCACGAATCGGGACAGGTTCATCGGGGGCTCCTTGAGGGTTATTGTGATAGACCATAACGCTCTTACAGAAGCCATTTGAAATTCGATTTGTGCATAAGCTAATGACCAGCAGCAAACAGTGTTTGCCCAGCAACAGCGACCAAACAGACTGTTTTCCCTTGAACATTTCTCTGCCCCTGCTTCAGCGCCAAGGCCTTGAAAACACTCGTCGCGTAAAACATGGCACAGAGCCTGCAATATTCCTTTTATGCAGGAAGCATTTATAAAAAATGATTTTTTGGAAATAAGAACCTCGCCGCCTTGCCCGGAGCTGTCCCATGAAACCCACCTTCCGTTTTCCCTACGTCAGGTCTCTGCTCAGCGCCTGCGCCCTGGCACTGAGCCTGCAACCGCTTGCCCAGGCCGCTGAAGCGCCACCGGCCGAAGTGCATCTGGATTACGCCTATTACTCGCCCGTAAGCCTGGTGCTCAAACACTTCGGCTTTCTGGAAAAAGCCCTGCCACAAACCAAGGTCAGCTGGGTGCTGAGCCAGGGCAGCAACCGCTCGCTGGAATACCTCAACAGCGGCGGCGTCGACTTCGCCTCCTCCGCCAGCCTCGCCGCCGTGCTGAGCCGCGCCAATGGCAGCCCGATCAAATCGGTTTACGTCTACAGCCGCGCCGAATGGACGGCGCTGGTGGTGCGCAAGGATTCGCCCTACAAGACCGTGGCCGATCTGAAAGGCAAAAAAATCGCCGCCACCAAGGGCACCGATCCGTACCTGTTTACCCTGCGCAGCCTGCAACAGGCAGGCCTGAGCAAAGACGATGTGGAACTGGTGCATTTGCAGCACCCGGACGGTCGCACCGCGCTGGAAAAAGGTGACGTCGACGCCTGGGCCGGACTCGATCCGCACATGGCGGCGAGCCAGGTTCAGGCCGGTTCGCGGTTGCTCTATCGCAACACTGACTTCAACAGCTACGGCGTGGTCAGCGTCACCGACAGCTATGCCAAAGAACACCCACAGACCATCGAAACCGTACTGAATGCCTACGAGCAAGCTCGTGAGTGGGCGGTAAAAAATCCGCAGGAACTGGCGAAGCTACTCGCTACCGAATCCGGCCTGCCGCTGGAAGTGGCCAAGCTGCAATTGTCGCGCACCGACCTGAGCAGCCCGCAACTGACCGCCAAGGACGTGATCGCCTCCAAGGCTGCCGCACCGATTCTGGTTTCCGAAGAACTGGTTCGTCGTGGGGTGAATGTCGATCAAGTGATCGACCAACTGATCGACACCCGCTTCAAAGAAACCGTGGCTCGTGTAGGAGCTGTCGAGTGAAACGAGGCTGCGATCTCTTGATCTTGATTCGTCGTGACCGGAGAACCCAATGACCAGCAAAAGCAAACAGCTGTCCGCCCCGCTGGCATTGCCCGCACTCCGACGCCTCAACACCGCCTGGCGCCTGCGCCTCAAAGGCCTGGCCTTGCCGGCGCTGATCCTCTTAGTGCTGGAATTCGTCGTACGCATCGGCTGGCTGCCGTCCTACCAAATGCCGGCCCCCAGCGAGATCGCGCTGACCTTGAGCGACCTCGCCGAAGGCGCGCTGTGGAAGCACATCAGCGCCAGCTTGTTGCGGGTACTGCTGGGTTTCGCCATCGGTGCCGGTCTGGCCCTGGTGTTCGCCGCGTGGGTCGGTTTGAGCCGCGAAGCCGAAGCCTGGCTGGAGCCGACATTCGCCGGCCTGCGCTCGATTCCGAGCCTGGCCTGGGTGCCGCTGTTGCTGCTGTGGCTGGGCATCGACGAGACCTCGAAAATCGTCTTGATCGCCATCGGCGCCTTCTTCCCGGTGTACCTCAATGGCGTCGCGGCGATCCGCGACATCGACCGCAAACTGGTGGAAGTCGGGCAGATGTACGGTTTCAGCCGGCCGCGACTGGTGCGCCGCATTCTGCTGCCCGCCGCCCTGCCCGGCCTGTTCACCGGGTTACGCAGCGGCATGAGCCTGGCCTGGATGTTTTTGGTGGCCGCCGAACTGATCGCCGCGACCAAAGGCCTGGGGTATCTGCTCAGCGACGGTCGCGAGACTTCACGCCCGGACATCGTGCTGGCGGCAATCATCGTGCTGGCGCTGCTGGGCAAACTCAGCGACGGCATCCTCGCCGGCCTGGAGAAGCGTTTCCTCGCCTGGCGCGACACCTTCAACGGCCAAAGCGCAGAGGATTGAGCCATGACCGACCACCTGCTGGACATTCGCGTCGAGCGCAAAACCTTCGCCGCCACCACCGTGCTCAAGAACATCCACTTGCAATTGCAACCCCGGGAAGCCGTCAGCCTGTTGGGCCCCAGCGGCTGCGGAAAAAGCACATTGCTGCGGATCATCGCCGGCCTGGAAAAGGACTTTGAGGGCGAAGTGCTCAGCAGCGCCGGGGACGTCGCTTTTGTGTTCCAGGAGCCGCGACTGATGCCATGGCTGACGGTCGAACAGAACATCGGTTTCAGCGCCGACGACCATTACGACAAAGCCTGGGTCACGCAACTGATCGACGAAGTCGGCCTCGGTGGTTTTGCTCAAGCCCTGCCCAAAGCGCTGTCGGGCGGCATGGCGCAGCGGGTGGCGATCGCTCGCGGCCTCTACTCGCGACCGCACGTGCTGTTGCTGGATGAACCCTTCAGCGCGGTGGACGCCTTCACCCGCATGAAATTGCAGGACCTGCTGCTGCAACTGGCCGAACGTCATGCCATCGCCCTGCTGCTGGTGACCCACGACGTGGATGAAGCGCTGTACCTCAGTGATCGGGTGCTGGTGATGGACAATCGCCCCAGCAGCATTCGTCAGGAGCTTGCGGTGCAACTGGCCCATCCCCGTGACCGGCGCGACCCTTTACTGGCGCGCCTCAAGGCTTTGTCGTTGACCGAGTTGCAGCGCGCCCATGTGATCTGAGCAACTAAGCTGAAATCTCCAGCCTGAGCACTTCAGTCAGCGCGCGTCAATTAGAGAATCAGCCCATGTGCGGACGTCTGTCGCAGTACCGTGGCATTCACGATTTTGTTGCCGTGCTGAGCATCCCCGACGCGTTGATCAACCATGTCGGTGATGAACCGCTGGCCCGCTACAACGCTGCGCCCACCACGCAACTCGCGCTCCTGCATATGGAGAGCAACGGCCTGCACGCCGATTTTCAACGCTGGGGATGGCGGCCGCACTGGGCGAAGGATCGGGCGGCACCAATCAATGCACGGGTCGAAAAAGTCGCCCACGGCCCGTTCTTCCGGGCCATCTGGCCGCACCGCGCGATCGTGCCGATCGACAACTGGTTCGAATGGGTCGATGCCGGGGACTCGACGAGGCAACCGTGGCTCGTCCGCCGACGGGACCGGGCGCCGATTTTATGCGCGGCGATCGGACAGTTTCCCGGCGCGAGTGGTGAACCGCGGGTCGACGACGGTTTTGTGATCATCACCGCCGACAGTGCGGGCGGCATGCTCGACATTCATGACCGGCGCCCCGTTGTGTTGTCTGCGCAACTGGCGCGGGAATGGCTTGACCCGGCCACCCCCAAAGAACGCGCGGAGCAGATGGCGTTGTTGCAGGGCGAAGTCAGCGAGGTTTTCGAGTGGTACAAGGTGAACAAAGCGGTGGGCAATTCAAGAAATCAAGGCGCAGCATTGATTGATGAAAGTTCATAAACGTATCAATACCGCTGGAATGAAGCGATCCGATTGAATAATCGCCCAATGAAAAGCCCCGCTTTGATAGCGGGGCTTTTTTGTATATGCAGCGAGGTCAAGGCTTCAGCGGACGCTCCTGGTCGCGGTCTGACAGTTCTTTACCGTCGTCGGGGTGCTTCCAGTCCGGCGTCGAACGCCTCTGCCGCTCAATCTCTTCTTCGGTGGGTTCGTCATCCACATCTTCATCCGGGTACGGACGCTTTGGATCATTAGCCATGCTCACCTCTCTTCCTGTAGGGGTCCCCTTTAAGCGTAGAACAATTTGACGGGAACGACTTAGAGCCACCAACGCAGCAAAAAGAAAAACCCCATGCTCAACAACATGCTGAGCAAGGTATTGCGGGTGTAAAGCACCAGCCCCACCGCCACCAGCGAACTGATCAGGTACGGGTTATCCCACTGCAGATTCAGCTGCTTGTCCGGCATGAACACGATCGGCCCGCAGATCGCCGTCAGCATGCCCGGCACCGCAAAACCCAGGAACTGCCGCGCATTACTGCTCAAGCGCACGGGCAGCCGCGGCTCCAGAAACACATAGCGGTTGAGGAACACCAATAGCCCCATACCGAAAATCACCGCCCAGACCATCATGTGCGTCCACCGTAGAATTTGTTGCAGATAAAGCCTGCGGTCATGCCCGCCAACCCCGACAGCACCAGCGCCGAGCCCCATTGCCAGTAGCTGAACAGCACCGAGCAGAACAACGACACTGCCACGCACACCACGGTCGGCACGTTCCGCACCACCGGGGTAATCAGGGCGATAAAGGTCGCCGCGATGGAGAAATCCAACCCCAGATGTTCCAGCCCCGGAATGCTGCTGCCCAACACGATGCCGGCCAGGGTGAAGAGGTTCCAGGCGATGTAAAACGTCAGGCCGACACCCAACGCGTACCAGCGGTTGAACTGTTGCTTGTCATGCGCACTGGTCAGGGCGAACAGCTCGTCGGTGAGCAAAAAACCGAGCCCCACACGCCAGCGACCCGGCAACGGCGAAATCACCGAACGCATGCTCATGCCGTACAGCAAATGCTGGGAGGTCAGCAGCAGCGTGGTCAGCAGAATCGAAAAGATCCCGGCACCGCCCTTGAGCATGCCGATCGCCACCAGTTGCGCGGCCCCGGCAAACACAATGCTCGACAAACCCTGGCCTTGCAGGGGCGTGAGATTGGCCTCGATGGCCATGGAGCCGGCCAGCAGCCCCCAGGGCGCGGTGGCCAGGGACAACGGCATGATCGCCGCAGCGCCGCGAAGAAAGGCACTGCGCGGCATGAGTGAATTGGACATAACGCTCTACAACCAGGGAAAGACCTCAGACTGTGCCAGCAGTCGCGGCCGCTGGCTTGAACAATCTTGCGCACTTGGTCCGCGGCCAAGCACAACTTGACAAAAATCGCGTCGGCTTTTAAAACTGAGCACCTCATTCAGGGTGTAAGCAAGTATGTCCGCAACCGTCAACCTCAACACTGTCGTCATTGGCTTGAATGCCAAGGCGCAAGGTTGCGTTGCGCACGCCCTCAAATCGAAGAAACAGTCGCTCATGTGACCGGGGCGCGCTGTCCCGTCAGATGAGCTGACAGGACATTGAGCGCGACGGACACCCTCCCCTTGCTTTCTGCCTTCTACGCTTCTGACGGTGACGAAATCGGTCAACCTTCAGGAGTACGTGCATGTCATCGTTTCAAGGTATCTGGGTCCCTCTCGTTACACCGTTTCGCAACGGTGCGATCGACTTCGTCGGCTTGCGCCGGCTGGTCAGTCATCTGCTGGAAAAAGGCGTCGATGGCGTTGTGGTCTGCGGCACCACGGCGGAAGCGGCGGCACTGAGCAAACACGAGCAACTGGCGGTGCTCGATGCGGTGCTGGAGCAGGTGCCGGCGGAACGGGTGGTCATGGGCCTGGCCGGCAACAATATGACCGAGCTGCTGCAATTTCAGAGCGAAATCCTGAAACGTCCACTGGCCGGTTTGCTGGTACCGCCGCCGTATTACATCCGTCCGTCCCAGGCGGGCCTCGAAGCGTTTTACCAAACCGTCGCCGATGCCTCCAGCGTTCCGCTCATTCTTTACGACATCCCTTACCGCACCGGCGTGGCGTTCGAGCAGGCAACCCTGCTCAACATCGTCGCCCATGAGCGAATCGTTGCGGTCAAGGATTGCGGCGGCAATCAAGCCAACACCCTGGCGCTGCTAGGCAGTGGCAAGGTCGACGTGCTGTGCGGCGAAGATAACCAGATCTTCAGCGCCTTGTGTCTGGGCGCCAAAGGCGCCATTGCCGCTTCGGCGCATGTTCATCCGGAGCTGTTCGTGGCGCTGTATCAACAGATCCGCGACAACCGGTTAGCGGCGGGTCGAGCGACATTCTTCCAACTGCTGCCGCTGATTCACAGCCTGTTCATCGAGCCCAATCCCGCCCCGGTGAAAACCGCCCTGGCCCTTGAAGGCTTGATCGACGACGAACTGCGCGCGCCGATGCAACGCAGCAGCGAAACCATGGTGGTGCGTCTGAAGGAAGTGCTGGCGGCGTTGAACAGCAACAATCGATAGAGCGCCAGCAACCAGCCCGAGTACCATGGAGCCATTCGCATAACGCGTCAGGGAGTCGACATGTTTTACCGAATCGCCGCCGACGGGCTGGTCCTGTTTCATCTGTTGTTCATTCTGTTCGTGCTGTTCGGCGGGCTGCTGGTGCTCAAATGGCGCCCCCTGATCTGGTGGCACCTGCCCGCGGCTGCGTGGGGCGTGTCGGTGGAAGTCTTCCACCTGATCTGCCCGCTGACCGAGTGGGAAAACCTCATGCGCGACGCGGCCGGACAAACCGGTTATAGCGGCGGTTTCATCGAACATTACGTGTGGCCGGTCATTTACCCGGCGGGCCTGACACCGGCGATTCAGCTGGGACTGGGCAGCGTGGTGCTGGCGATCAACGTGCTGGTTTACTTTAGGTTGATCAGGCTGTGGAAGTTACGTCGGGCAACCTGAAGCCGATTCGAGGATTCTGCCCATGTTGTCGATTGAAGATCTCACCTTGCTGGAAGCCATCCGGGAAACCGGCAGCCTGTCCCGGGCCGCGGCCCACTTGGGCAAGGCACCCTCGACGGTGTCCTACGCGGCGCGGCAACTGGAGGAACGCTTTGACGCCTTGCTGTTCGACCGCCGTCGCTACCGCTTGCAACTGACCCCGGCAGGTGAGTTGCTGGTGAACGAGGCGGCGCGACTGATGCAAGACGTCTCGCGGCTGACCCAGCGGGTGCAGCAAGTGGCCAATGGCTGGGAGAGCCGGCTATGGATCGTCACCGATGAGTTGCTCGAATTCGAAGCGTTGATCCCGGTGATTCACGAGTTCGATGCGCTGGAGTCCGGCGTGCCGTTGCGCATCACTCAGGAAGTACTGAAAGGTGTTTGGGAAGCCCTGCGTGAAGGCCGCGCGGACTTGATCATCGGCGCCACCAACGAGCCACCGGCGATCCCTTCCTTGCGCTGGATGCAACTGGGGGAAATGGAATGGGTGTTCGCGGTGTCGCCCAAGCATCCGCTGGCCAAGGCCCAGGAGCCGATTTCACGCGCCATGGTTGCGCAGCACCGGGCGATTGTCGTGGCCGATTCGTCCAGGGTTACCGAGGGCAGCACTTACGGCGTCTCCGGCGGCCAACCGGTGCTCGCCGTACCGACCATGCGCGCCAAGATCCTCGCCCAGTGCGACGGGTTGGGCGTGGGCTGGTTGCCCAAGCATCGGGTCGGCTCGTTACTGAAAAACGGCACGCTGATTGAAAAACAAATGGCCGATCCCCGTGAGCCGAATATCTTGTATGTCGGCTGGCGTGGCGATCATGACGGCCGCGCCTTGGGCTGGTGGCTGGAAAAACTCAAGCAATCGTACCTGTCCACCAAGCTGGTTCAGGGCAGTGACCGGTTTGTTTGAATTCAGTTGGCAATGACGCTCATGTTCCGGCCGCTGGCCTTGGCCACGTACAGCGCCTTGTCGGCGGCCCCCACCAGGTCGCTAGGCTGGGCTTGTGACGCCGGATCGTACGCGGCGACCCCCAGGCTGACCGTCACCGTGCCTTCAGCCCCTTCACTGTGCCGGATGCCGGCCAGCTGAACCGCGCGACGGATTTTTTCCGCCACCAGAAACGCCCCCACGTAGTCGGTCCCGGGCAGTACCACCGCAAACTCTTCGCCGCCATAGCGGGCAGCCAGGTCGCCGGGGCGCTTGATGTTGTCCCTGATGATCGTGCTGATGTTGCGCAAACACTCATCGCCGGCCACATGGCCGTAAAGATCATTGAAGCTCTTGAAGTGATCGACATCGATCATCAGCAGCGCGAGGTGGGCCTGGTTGCGCCTGGCGCGGCCCATTTCGGCGAGGATGAACAGATCGAACTGACGCCGGTTGGACATCCCGGTCAGCGCGTCCTCCAGCGCCAGCAACTCAAGACTGCGGTTGACCTCGATGAGTTTTTCCTGCGCATCCAGCAATACGCCCTGCACATGATTCTGCTGCTTCATGAGGCGAATGAGGCGATAACCGAGGACGCCCAGGAACCCCAGGAATAACGAGACGATCCCGGCACTCAGCAGTACCTCCTCACGCCAACCTGCCAGAACTTCATCTTTATTCAGCGCAGCAAAGATGATCAGCGGATAACCCTCGACCCTTCGGAATCCGACCACACGCTCGACCCCATCCACATAGGAAGGGACGATTGCCGTGCCCGAATTACCCTTGGGCAACAGTTGCGTAAACAGCGGCCCCTTGGCGACGCTGCTGCCGATTTCAGTTTCTTTGAATGGCCGACGAACAACGATGGTGGCGTCGTCGGCGATCAGGTTGATCACGCCGTTACCGCCCATGTCGATGCTGTCGTAGAGCCCGAGGAAATGGCTGAGATAAATCGTTGCCAACGCCACGCCGGCAAAACGGCCATCCGGATGATTGACGCGGCGGGACACCGTCATGATCCATTCACCGCTCGAACGACTCTTGATCGACGGGCCGATGTGGGGGCCGCGGTCGGGATGATCGCGATGGAAGATGAAATATTCACGATCGGCGTTGTTGGCATCGGGCACGACGGCGCCATTGGAATTGGCAACCCAGCGCCCTTCTTCATCATAGATAAACAAGCCATGGAGCTGGCTCAACTCACTGCGCTGGGTCTTGAGCAAGCGCTCCAGCCGGGGTACCCGGGACTGGTCGAAGCCGTCGTTTTCGAGGCGATCCACCAGGGTCAACAGCAACGTATCGGCTTGCTTGATCGACGCCTGCGCTTGCGAGGCCAGGGTCTGGGCAAGGTTGGACATCGCCACTTCTTTGTCGTGCAGATGGTACTGGCGCGAGTTCCAGGCTTCCCAAATCACGATAGCCGTCATGGACAGGCACACCGCGACCAGCAGAATCACCGCAGAGCGAACCTTGAGAGTTACCCCGGCTTGCTCGGCGACCCAAGGCATGCCATGGCGGGATTGTTCAATTCGATTGTTAACGGACGGATGACCCATGACGCTCCCTGAATACTGATCACAGGGCGAATCTTCCCGTTCGCCCTTTTTATGACCCATGACGGGTATAAGCCGCCTGGTGCCAGGCGACTATGCCTCATCAAACACCCGATAGGTTGATATACGCGAGAAGTATTCGCACGGATGTCTCGACAAACGGCGTAATGCTGTTCACTTAAGGTTGGGGTACATATCCGTTTCTGCGGTGATGGCTGCTGGCGGTTTCGCTTTTACAGCGAGTCACTTTCGAAAAGCGCGAAAGTAACCAAAGCGCTTCTGCCCCGCCATTCGGTGCCTCGCCTAGGCTCGGCATGCCCTCACTCCGGCATTGCTCCGGGGGCCCGCCGCCATCGGCCATCCATGGCCGGGGGCGGCTACCGCGGCATCCTTGCCGCGGTGCCCCCTGCGCAACGCCTGCGTTCGGCCTCTGGGAAAGGGGCAACAGATCTGAAGCCAAAGCAACAGCAACAGCAACAGCAACAGCAACGGCAACGGCAACGGCAAGATCAACAGCTTCGCGAGCAAGCCCGCTCCCACATAAAGCAGATCGGCGTACGGCTTTTGCTTCTCACCACTCAACAGGCCGAGCGTTAGCTCGCCTGCAGCTTTTGATCTTGATGCACCGCCCCCTCGAGAGGCCGAGTGGAGGTTCTGCGCAGTGGGCAACCCGGCATGGATGCCGGGTTAGCCGCCCCCGGCCATGAATGGCCGATGGCGGCGGGCCCACGGAGCAGGACCGGAGCGAGGGCATGCCGAGCCACAGCGAGGCACCGAACGAAAGGGGCAAGAGCGTTTGGTTACTTTGCGCTTTTCAAAGTGACTCGCTGTAAAAGCGAAACCGATAGCCGCCATAACCTCAGAAACGGATATGCACACGACCAACAAAACACAGTCGGCCCTTGATCCACCGCCCCCTCTCTACGCATATGTATGCCTGGAAACACCGAGCCCAAGTGAACAGCATTACGACAACCGGGCGAGGGTTTTACGCTATTTGAGACTTCCCGCCAAAAACTGCTGCAACCGCTCGCTCCGAGGCTGCTCCAGTACGGTATTCGGTGCGCCCTGTTCTTCCACCCGACCCTGATGCAAAAACATGACGTGGTTCGACACCTGCCGGGCAAACGCCATTTCATGAGTGACCACCACCATCGTCCGGCCCTCTTCGGCCAGCTGCTGCATGACCTTGAGCACCTCGCCCACCAGCTCGGGGTCCAGGGCGGAGGTCGGTTCGTCGAACAGCATCACTTGCGGCTCCATGGCCAGCGCACGAGCAATGGCGACACGCTGTTGCTGGCCGCCGGACAGCTGGACCGGATACTGAGTCTCGACCTTTGCCGGCAAACCTACCTTGGCGAGGTAACGCCGCGCCCGCTCCAGAGCCTCCGCCCGACGGACACCCAGCACGCTCATCGGGCACTCGATGATGTTTTCCAGCACCGTCATGTGGCTCCACAGATTGAAGTGCTGGAACACCATCGACAGCTTGCTGCGCATGCTCTGCAACTGCGCGGGGTCGACCGCACACAAATCGCCCCGTGAATTCTTGCGGGTCAGCAGCTCTTCGGCATTGACGATGATGCGCCCGGCGGACGGTTGTTCGAGATGGTTGATACAGCGCAAGAAGGTACTTTTCCCCGACCCCGAAGAGCCGATGATGCTGATCACGTCACCCGCCCGGGCCTTGAGTGAGACGCCCTTCAATACCTCATGGTTGCCGTAGTTTTTATGCACATCTTCAACGATCAATTTATACATTTCGAGCATGTCCAGTGAGGGGTCAGTGCGTCCGCGGTTTGAGGTAGCCGAGCCAATGCAGTTCGCCGCGACGAAACAGCCAGATCAGGAAAAACGCGCTGCCGGCATACAGCACCCCGGCAATGCCGAATGCGGCAAAGGATGCATAAGTCGCCGAATTGACGTCGCGGGCAATCTTCAGCAAATCAGGGACTGTGGCGGTAAATGCCACCGAGGTGGAATGCAGCATCAGAATCACTTCATTGCTGAAAAACGGCAGGGCCCGGCGCAACGCCGACGGCAGAATGATCCGGCGATAGAGGCTGAACCGGCTCATGCCGTAGGCGCTGGCGGCCTCGATTTCGCCATGGGGAGTGGCCCGGATGGAACCGGCGAAAATTTCGGTCATGTAGGCGCAGGTATTGAGCGCGAACGCCAGCACCGTGCAGTTGAACCCGTCACGGAAAAACGCGTTGAGAAAATCCTGGGATCGGACCACGTGCAAGCTGTACACCCCGGTGTAGAAAAACAGCAGCTGGATGTACAACGGGGTGCCGCGAAACACGCAGGTGTAGCACCAGACCGGCAGACAGATCAGTGGGTTGCGGCTGACGCGGGCAATCGACAACGGCACCGCGAGCAGGAAGCCGGTCACCACCGAAAGAATGAGCAGCCACAAGGTCACCGCCAACCCGGAAAAGTGTGGCCCGTCACTCCACAGATACGCCTGCCAGTAGTTTTCGAGAATGCCGGTCATAGCGCAGCCTTCCTGACACCCACCGAATAGCGGTGCTCAAGCCACATCAAGACAACGTTGGACACCGTGGTGATGGCGAGGTAGATCAGGCCGCCGACCAGCGTGAAATAGAAGAACTGCATCGAGCCTTTGCCCGCATCTTGCGTGGCTTTGATGGCATCGGTCAGGCCGATGATCGATACCAGCGCGGTCGACTTGATCAACACCTGCCAGTTATTGCCAATACCCGGCAGTGCGTGACGGAGCATTTGCGGGAACAGGATTTTGCGAAAGGTTTTGCCACGGGTCATGCCGTAGGCCCTTGCCGCTTCGATCTGGCCAGCCGGGACCGCCTGGAAGGCGCCGCGAAACGTCTCGGTAAAGTAAGCCCCGTAAATGAAAGCGAGGGTGATGACGCCGGCCAGAAACGGGTCGATGTCGATTTGAGCGATGCCCAGCCAATCGGTCATCCGGTTGAGCAGCATCTGCAGGCTGAAGAACAGCAACAGCATGATCACCAGGTCCGGCATGCTGCGAATCACCGTCGTATAACCGGTGGCCAGCGTTCGCAACAAACGGTTGGAGGACAACTTGGAACTGGCGCCGAGCAGCCCGGCCAGGACCGCGATCAACAATGACCATAACGCCAGTTTGATGGTGGCCAGGGTGCCCAGCAGGATCTGCGGGCCAAAGCCTTCCAGAAGCATTTCACTCTCCTTGTTCTTATTAGGTCGAGGTGAAGGGCGTTACTTCGCGCCGTAGACGTCGAAATCGAAGTACTTTTTATTGATCCGCGCGTAAGTGCCATTGGCCAGAATCGTCGCCAGGGCTTTGTTCAAGTCTTCGCGTAACTCGACATCGCTCTTGCGCAAACCGATGCCGTCACCGACGCCGAAAAAGGCCGGATCATCCAGAGTGGCGCCGGCAAATTCATAGTCCTTGCCCTGCGTGGTGTTGAGGAAGCCGTAGCTGGCTTGAATGGCCCCTTGCACCGAGGCATCGAGTCGGCCCACCACCAGATCCGCATACACCTGGTCCTGATTTTGGTAGGAAAGCACGTCGATGCCCTTCGAACCCCAGACGGCTTTGGCATACGCCTCCTGCGTCGAACCCTGCTCCACACCAATGCGTTTGCCCTTGAGCGATTCGAGGGTGGGCAGCAGGCCCGATCCACGCTTGACGACCAACCGGGCCGGCGCGTTGGAGACCTTGTCGGTGAACGCAATCTGCTCCAGGCGCTTGGGCGTCACGGTCATCGACGACGCCACCGCATCGAACTTGCGCGCCAGCAGCGCCGGGATCATGCCGTCCCAGCTGCTTTCAACCCAAATGCATCGGGCCTTCAACTCGGCACACAGCGCCTCGGCGATGTCGACCCCGAAGCCGGTCAGCGTGCCGTCCTGGTTCTTGTACTCCAGCGGTGGATACGTGGGGTCCACCCCCAGTTTCAGGACTTTGCCAGACCAGTCGGCCGCACCGGCCAGACCAGAGGCCGTCAACAACACCAGTGAAACAGCCGCAATCATCTTGTTCATTATTTTTGTTCCTCTCAGGCCCAACGAAAATACGGCGACTCAACCCAGAAAACGCTCGACCAACTTGACCCAGTAACTCGCACCGATCGGCAGGCAAGCATCATTGAAGTCGTAGCCGGGGTTGTGCAGCAGACACCCGCTATCGCCCTCGCCGTTGCCGATCACCAGGTAACTGCCGGGGCATTTTTCCAGGACAAAGGCAAAATCCTCACTCGCGGTGAAGGGCCGCAAATCGTCGATCAGTTGCCCTTCTCCCAACCATTCGCGCGCAACTTCTCGGGCAAACGCGGTTTGCTCGGGATGGTTAATCAACACCGGATGACAATGCTGATAATCGATTTGGGCCCGCGCGCCGAAACTGGCCGCCTGACCGTTGACCAATTCGGTAATTCTGACTTCGAGCAAGTGGCGAATCTCGGGCGTAAGGGCGCGCACACTCAGGCTCATCTCGGCACTGGACGGAATCACGTTCGAGGCGCTGCCGGCATGAAGGGAACCGACCGTGATGATCGCCATTTCCTGCGGATTGACGTTGCGCGAGACGATGCTTTGCAGGGCGATCACGATCGAGGAGCAGACCAGCACCGGGTCGACCGCCTTATGCGGCACCGCGCCATGACCACCGTTGCCGATGATTTTGATGTTCACCGTATCGGCAGACGCCATGAACGGGCCGCTGTAGAACCCCAGATGCCCGACGGGATAACCCGGCACGTTGTGCATGGCGAAGATCGCATCACACGGGAACCGTTCGAGCAGGCCGTCCTCGAGCATTTTCCGGGCCCCGCCCAGGCCTTCTTCGGCCGGTTGAAAAATCAGATTTACAGTGCCGTTGAACGCCCGGGTCTGCGCCAGGTGTTTAGCGGCTGCGAGCAGCGTTGCCGTATGGCCGTCGTGGCCGCAGGCATGCATGACGCCGTCGATCCGGCTGGCATAGGGCAAACCGGTGGTTTCCTGAATCGGCAGTGCATCCATGTCGGCGCGCAAACCAATCGACCGGCCCTCGCCATTTTTCAGGGTGGCGACGACGCCGGTCTTGCCTACACCCGTGCTGACCTCAAATCCCCACTGCGTCAAACATTCTGCAACCCGCTCGCTGGTGACGAATTCTTCAAAGCCCAATTCGGGGTGCGCGTGGAGGCTATGGCGCAACGCGATCATTTCCTCTTGAATGGCTGCAATACCCGGCAAGACTGGGTCGGCGATCATTGTTGTATTCCTTCGATAAGACCTGAGCGGTTGCTGAGTCGGATCTTAGGGAACGGGCCCTGGGCTGGGGAGGCACAGTTTGGTTATGATGACAACCACAGGTTGTCATCAGGGTGAGCAGATGAAACTCCATCAATTACAAGCACTGATTGCCAGCGCCGAAACCGGCAGCATCCGCGCCGCCGCGCGTTCGCTGGACATCTCCCAGGCCGCCGTGACCAAAGCATTGCGCGAACTGGAAACCAGTCAGCAGTTACCGCTGTTCACCCGAACCCCCAGCGGCCTGAACTTCACGGAATACGGCAAAGTATTGCTGACTCACGCCCGGCTCGTGATCAAGCAACTGGAGCATGCACAAACCGAACTCGATCACATGCGCGGCAAGGCCCAAGGGCGTCTGTGTGTCGGGGTCACGCCCTGGATCGCTCTGACCTTCTTGCCCGAGGTGGTTCTGGCGTTTCGCGAACGCATGCCGGAAATCCGCCTGGAGCTGTACGAAAGCCTGATGGCCGTGGCCCAGCCGTTGTTGCGTGATGGCAGCATGGATTTTGCGATTGGCCAGTTGCACCCGGCGCAATCGACCCAGGAGTTTGCCTGCGAAACCTTGCTCGATTACCAGACGTCGGTGCTGGTCCGTCAGGGCCATGCTCGGCAGGACGCTCGGTCAATCCATGAGCTACTGGAGCAGAACTGGACGCTGAACTATGCGCCGGACGGACACGACGGACTGATGCAGGCGTTGTTCTGGAAACACGGTGCGCTGATCGATGAGAACCGAATCGTTCGGGCCCATTCGCTGGCCATCCTGCAAATGATGGTCGAGCGGGCCGACATGTGTACCTGGGGACCGTCCATCGTGAGCGTTGCCCCGCCCTTCCTCGGCCGGGTGGTTGCCCTGGAGCTGGCCGAGCAGTTCGAACCCCGGCAGCTGAGCATCGTGACCCGCCGCAATGGCTCGCTGAGCAATGCAGCGCTGTGCTTTACCGACTGCCTGTTGCAGGTCATTCGGCGCCACGCCCGCTCGGCCAAAAAGGAAGACAGGGAACTCTTTGAAACCCTGCGTCTGCGGGTTTAAGAAGGGGCGACTCGCCGTCTTCCACGCCCAAAACGTGGGTGCGGATTTCACCCGCACCACTGTTTTTTACTTCGAGGTCTGCTTCACGGCCTCGATCCAGACGGGATTCAATTGCGTCTGATCAGTCTCGATGCCCAGCGCTTCCATCCGCGCCTTGTGCTGATCCATCTCGCGGGTCAATTGGCTGTGATCACTGGAGTTGCCGTCCAGCTCGTGCATCTGACTCAATCCCAGATGGTAGAAACGCAGCAGCTTCATGGCCGTCGGATCCTCCTTCTCCACCGCCGCCGTCACCTGATGCATGACGTTGGTGATGCTCATCAGGCTGCGCTTGAGCTGCCAGCCGTAAACCGCCGGGGCCATCCATGGCTGGGTCCAGAACATGCCACGCATCAGCGCTGCCATCAGCAGCACCGCCACGAACACGCCACCTACGTTAAATCGCAGATTGTCGCCACCGGGTTCACCGAACAACGCCACCGCCGTGGTGGACAACACCATCGCCAGGGCCAGGAAAATCAAGGCTATGATTATCGTGCTGCGTCGCGTCTGGCTTCGATAGCGTTCGGGGTTCTGCGGCTGGATTTCGAACATCGCGACGGGGTTCCTTGAGGGCATGGGTAAAAAGGCTGCGGGGCATTATCGCCTCTGCAGGGGATTTAGCTATGCTGGGGCTCCTTTTCATCTTTTCATCGTCAAACGGGGAAATGGCGATACAGCGCAGTTCGTGCCATCTTCTTTCATGGATACATACTATTCGGATGCCATTTGCCTGTATGAGTGGCATCGTTTTAAGGATCATTGAATGACCCAACGACAAGTAATCAACGCCTCGGTCAGCCCAAAAGGCAGCCTGGAAACCCTTTCTCAACGTGAAGTACAGCAACTGAGCGAAGCCGGATCCGGCAGCACCTACACCTTATTCCGCCAGTGCGCCCTGGCCATCCTCAATACCGGCGCCCATGTCGATAACGCAAAAACCATCCTCGAAGCCTACAAGGACTTCGAAATCCGCATTCACCAGCAGGACCGCGGCGTACGCCTGGAACTGCTGAACGCCCCGGCCGACGCCTTCGTCGATGGCGAAATGATCGCCAGCACCCGGGAAATGCTCTTCAGCGCCCTGCGCGACATCGTCTACACCGAAAACGAACTCGACGCCCAGCGCATCGACCTGAGCACCTCCCAGGGCATCAGCGACTACGTGTTCCACCTGCTGCGCAACGCCCGCACCCTGCGTCCCGGCGTGGAGCCGAAGATCGTGGTGTGCTGGGGTGGCCACTCGATCAACACCGAAGAATACAAATACACCAAGAAAGTCGGCCATGAACTGGGCCTGCGCAGCCTCGACATCTGCACCGGTTGCGGTCCTGGCGTGATGAAAGGTCCGATGAAAGGCGCGACCATCGCCCACGCCAAACAGCGTATCCACGGCGGCCGCTACCTCGGTTTGACCGAGCCGGGCATCATCGCCGCCGAAGCGCCCAACCCGATCGTCAACGAACTGGTGATCCTGCCGGACATCGAAAAACGTCTGGAAGCCTTCGTCCGCGTCGGCCACGGCATCATCATCTTCCCGGGCGGCGCCGGCACCGCCGAAGAGTTCCTGTACCTGCTCGGCATCCTGATGCACCCGGACAACGCCGGCCTGCCCTTCCCCGTGGTCCTCACCGGACCGAAACATGCCGCGCCGTATCTGGAGCAACTGGACGCGTTTGTCGGCGCCACACTGGGTGAAGCTGCGAAGCAACACTACGAGATCATCATCGATGACCCGGCCGAAGTCGCGCGTCAAATGACTCAAGGCCTCAAGGCGGTCAAACAGTTCCGCCGCGAGCGCAATGACGCGTTCCATTTCAACTGGCTGCTGAAGATCGACGAAGGCTTCCAGCGCCCATTCGATCCAACCCACGAAAACATGGCCAACCTGAAACTGAGCCGCAGCCTGCCCGCCCACGAACTGGCCGCCAACCTGCGCCGCGCGTTCTCCGGCATCGTCGCCGGCAACGTCAAGGACAAGGGCATCCGCCTGATCGAAGAGCACGGGCCGTACCAGATCCGTGGTGATGCGGCGGTGATGCAACCGCTGGATCAACTGCTAAAGGCCTTCGTCGCCCAGCACCGGATGAAACTGCCCGGCGGCGCGGCGTATGTGCCGTGTTATCAAGTGGTTGCGTAACAGGCACCATCAAACAACCCTGTGGGAGCGAGCAGGCTCGCTCCCACAGTGGTTTATAGGTGATCCGCATCAATGATCGCCTTGGCAAAGGCTTGCGGATCTTCCTGCGGCAAGTTGTGGCCGATGCCGCCGCTGATGAGTCGGTACTCATATTTGCCGGTGAAGCGCTTGGCATAATCCTCGGCAGCCGGATGTGGCGCCCCATTGGCATCCCCTTCCATGGTGATGGTCGGCACCGTAATGACCGGGGCCTTGGCCAGCCGCTGCTCCAGCGCTTCATATTGCGGTTCGCCCTGAATCATGCCCAACCGCCAGCGATAGTTGAAGATCGTAATAGCCACATGATCGGGGTTGTCCAGGGCCACCGCGCTGCGGTCGAAAGTCGCGTCGTCGAAGGTCCATTTCGGGGAGGCCAGCTCCCAGATCAACTTGGCAAAGTCGTGGCGATTTTTTTCGTAACCGGCCTGGCCGCGTTCGGTAGCGAAGTAGAACTGGTACCACCATTGCAGCTCGGCCTTGGGCGGCAACGGGTTCTTGCCGGCGGCCTGATTGCCGATGAGGTAGCCGCTCACCGAGACCAGCGCCTCCACCCGCTCCGGCCAGAGCGCCGAGACGATGTCCGCCGAGCGCGCACCCCAGTCGTAGCCACCGAGCACCGCCTTCTTGATCTTGAGCGCATCCATAAAGTCGATGACGTCACTGGCCAACGCGGCGGGCTGGCCGTTGCGAACAGTCTTGTCGGACAGGAAATGCGTGTCGCCGTAGCCCCGTGCATACGGGATCAGCACCCGGTACCCCTTGGCCGCCAACAAGGGCGCCACTTCGCTATAGCTGTGAATGTCGTAGGGCCAACCGTGCAGAAGAATCACCACCGGACCATCGGCGGGGCCGACTTCGGCGTAAGCCACATTCAGCAAGCCTGCATTGACATGCTTCAGCGGGCCGAACGAGTCCGCCTTGAGGGTGCCGGCGCTGGCCACCACTGGCTCTGGTGTCGCGGCTTGCGCATTGGCAGCACCAAGGGCACCTAACTGCATCAGCGCGAAAGCGAGGACCGATGGGCCAAAGAAACGACGACGTGAGTCGTTTTTTTTGCTCAACACATTCATCTTCATGGTGATTTACCTGGAAGTCATTGACCGGGTGTTTTGGACGACAGCGATGAGCGTAGTGGAAGGATCAGCCGCCCTGATTGCCGCACTCTGCGAATTTGCTGTAGTCGAGGACTTTCTGCGTGCCGCTGGAATCGAGATAGGTCAGGCGGGCATCGACAATGCCGCAATTGCCGCCGCCGTTGTCGACGACGGAAACCACTTTCTTGATATCCAGGTGGGTGCCGTGAGAAGTTGTCTGCGACGGCGCTTGAACATCGGCATGGGCCGAAAACGCTGCAACGTTCAGGACCGCGAAGAAGCTGGCGGCAATCAGTTTGTTCCAGTTCATGGTGATTTCCTCAGGGTTGCAATGGGCAGTGGTTGTGAGGCAAGTCGTCTCGTCTCGATGGAACCCATTTAATCGGCCCGAGGTATCTGCCATGTGTCGTAAAACCGGAATTAATAAGGCGTAAGGTGTCTGCGGGGGCACCCGATACAGTGCGATACAAAGCGAACAACAAGAGGCTTGAGCGATGGAACATGTGAACCACATCCTGATCGTCGACGACGACCGGGAGATTCGCGAGTTGGTCGGCAATTACCTGAAGAAGAACGGGCTGCGCACCACCGTCGTCGCCGATGGCCGGCAGATGCGCAGTTTTCTGGAAGCCAATCAGGTGGACCTGATCGTTCTGGACATCATGATGCCCGGCGATGACGGCCTGCTGCTGTGCCGCGAATTGCGCTCGGGCAAACACAAAGCCACGCCGATCCTGATGCTCACCGCACGCGATGACGAAACCGATCGCATCCTCGGCCTGGAAATGGGTGCCGACGACTACCTGACCAAACCCTTCGCCGCCCGCGAACTGCTGGCGCGGATCAACGCCGTGTTACGCCGCACCCGGATGCTGCCGCCGAACCTGTTGATTACCGAAACTGGCCGATTGCTGGGTTTCGGTCGCTGGCGCCTGGACACCACCGCCCGGCACTTGCTCGACGAAGACGGCACGATGGTGGCCCTCAGTGGCGCCGAATACCGTCTGCTGCGGGTGTTCCTCGATCACCCGCAACGGGTGCTCAGCCGTGACCAGCTGCTCAACCTGACTCAGGGCCGCGACGCCGACCTGTTTGACCGTTCGATTGATTTGCTGGTGAGCCGTCTGCGCCAGCGATTGATGGATGACTCACGGGAATCGACTTATATCAAAACCGTGCGCAGCGAAGGCTACGTGTTCTCCTACCCGGTGGAATTGCTCGGCGCAGAATCATGAAGCTTTCCCCCAGCAGAACCTGAGGAGCGTTTTTCATAGGGTTTTGTATCCGTCTGTATAAGAACCCGCGACAGATACGCAGACACCGATTTCGGCGTGTTCGAGCACACATCACCGATACACCCGAGCGTTTAACTGTGATCACCGGATAGCAGCCGCTACCGACCCACTCAAACTAAACGCACGGAGAATCACCCATGATCAACTTCTCGAAAGTCTCGTCCCTGGCACTCGGTCTGGCACTGGTTGGTGGTCTCGGCCTGTCGAGCCTGGCGTCGGCCCACACCAGCCATGCTGCGTCCCCTGGCCAGGTTCAACAACTGCTGGTGGAAGGCGGCTCCGATCGTCTGATCGAGAATCGCGTGGCCGAAGGCGGTGCCGACCGTCTGCAAGAACTGCGCGAACGTGTGGCATCGGTCAGCCCGAGCAACGCCCTGCGCGGTGGTGTGGTTGTCGCGGAAAACCGTGCCGAATTCGGCTCGAAATATCAGCGGTATTGATCGAGATCTACATAGCGTTAGAGATCAAATGTGGGAGCGAGCTTGCTCGCGATGGCGGTGTGTCATTCAACAATGATGCCGACTGACAGTGCCTCATCGCGAGCAAGCTCGCTCCCACATTTGACTGTGTTCCGTCAGACAAAACCCATCTGCATCCACCCACGCACGACGTCTATAAGTCCTGAGATCTGACGTAAAAGCCCGGACAATTCCTCGGGACAGTTGCACCTCGCCCGTCTAAGCTTTGCGCTTCACTTCATCAAGGACGATTCATGAAGCGCATTGCCGGTTGCCTGTTGTCTTTCCTGACCTTTACGGCGGTCGCGGCGGATCTGAACCTGCTCACCGACAACCATCCGCCTCTGCATTTTCAACAAGGAAATCAACTGGTGGGGTTTGGCGTGGACGTGGTGCAGGCACTGGCCGAACGCACCGGCGACCAGGTGCACTTGCAACAAGTCCCTTTGCTGCGCGCCCTGCGCGTCGCCGCGACCGAGCCTGCCACCGGGGTGTTTACCGTGTTGCGCACCGCCGAGCGCGAGAGCCAGTACCAGTGGGTCGGTCCGCTGATGGACGTGGAGACGGCGCTTTATTCCGCTAACACCCAGCAACCGGTGCGCAGTTTGCAGGACGCCAGCACCCAGGGCCGTATCGCCGTCCCGCGAAAATGGCTGGCTTACGACTACTTGCGCAAGCAGGGTCTGAACAATCTGTACGGTGTGGAAACGCCCGAACAAATGATGCGTCTGGCACGCCTGGGGCGCATCGAATTTGTGGTGGCCGACACCCTCTCCATCGCCACCCTCGCCCGGGAAGAAGGCTTAGCGCCCAGCCAGTTGCACTATCAGATGCCGCTGATGAAGCAAGGCACCTACATCGCGTTTTCCCCGCAAACCGATGCGCGCCAGGTCGCGCGCTGGCAACAGGCGCTCGACGAGATGAACCGCGATGGGCGCCTGGAACAACTCAAGCAGCGCTGGCTCAGCGATAACACACCCCGCTGACGATGGATCAACGCTCTCGATAACAACTATGCGTCAGGGTGTTTTTTCATCGCGAAGCTCCAGCTCTACAGTGGCCGCATCTTCTCCCCACTCTCTGGAGCAACCTCATGAAAAGCATTATCGGTATTGGATTTGCCCTTTCGGTTCTTGGCGCTACCTCCGCCATCGCCGCCCCACACGCCACCTCGCCAGTCGTTGCAGCGGCCAAAGTCAGCCAACCGGCCACACTGAACGTGAACACTGTCGGTGTTGATCACAAGGACAGCCAGGCGAGCAAACTCTATGTCGCTGAAAACCGCCCTGAGTTCGGTTCGAAGTATCAGCGTTATTGATCAACGGCGTTGCGCCGCTTGAAACAACAAACCCCGGGTAGATCCGATCTACCCGGGGTTTGTTGTTTCTGAAGTTTTAGCCCGCCAACCGCGCCGCCAACGCCTTCGCCTGGCTCGCCACGTCGGTCACTGCGGTGCTTTCCCACCACATGCCGCGCAACGGTGGGCCCATGGCGAACAGACGGCTGGCGGCGTGTGCATTGGCATCCAGCACCGCGCCATCAACGGCTGCCGCAATCCCCAGCGCCAACGGCCCCGGCCGGACAAGTCCGCGCGCCAGCAGTTGCTGTGGCAGCGGTCGGGCCACTCGCCGCCAGTCGTATTCGATGCCGCTGGAGTTGATCAACGCCGCGCCGCTGACAACGGTGGTTTCTGCCTCACCCCGACGCCGGATGCGGATACTGACTTCACCGCCCGAGGAAGGCTCCAACCCTTTGAACGACGCCGCCTGAATCCGCAACCGCCCTTCCTTGTGCAAGCGTTCCACCAGTTCGGCACTCAACGGCGGCGAGCGGTGGTGATGGCTTTCCCACCACGGCCGCACATGTCGCACAAACTGTCGACGCTGCACGTCCGTCGCCTGATTCCACAAGCGGCCAATGTGCGCCCGCACGGTGTCGAGCGGCGCCTGCCAGTCGATGCCTTGGGCGATGGCGTCCCGACAATGCCGACGCAGCTCGCGCACCAGCTGTCGCGGCGTACGAATGCTCTGATCCTCGGCGAGAAAATCCGCCCAGGCCGGTGGCTGACGACGTACATGAGGCAGCAAGCCATGCCGTGAAAACACTTCGATCGGTCCGCGATGCCCGGCCTGCTCCAGCGACACCACGGCATCGACCATGGTCAGACCCGAACCGATGATCAGCACCGTCGACTGCGGATCAAGTTGCTGCATGCCAGCGACATCCCATGGATCAAGCGCAGCGGCATTCAAGCCGCTGGACTCGGTCTGTGGCGTGCGCGCGGCGGGAAACATCCCCGTGGCCAACACCGCATAAGCGCCCTGCAAGTGTTGCCCGTCACTCAACGTCAGCAACACAGAATCGTCTAGGGTTTGCAGGTCAACCACCTCGGCCCGCACATGCTCGACTGTTGACCCGTTCAACGCCCCCACCGCTTGCGCTTCGGCCAGGCGCTGCTGCACGTACAGGCCGAAAATCCCCCGGGGCGGGAACAATTCGCTGACCGGCACATGTTGCTCGTCCGATTCTGGCCAGCCGCCCTCGGCGATGTAATTGGTCAGCCATTGGGTCAGGTCGTCGGCGTTGTCCGGGTCGACGCTCATCCGCGCCGCATTGCCGTTGAGCGTGTGGCCCAACTCGACCGCGCTGTACGCCTCGCCCCGTCCCAGTTCCGCGCGGGGTTCGATCACCAGCACCTGGCGTTTGCCCGGCAGGCGCAGCAACTGCGCCGCCAGCATTGCGCCGCTGAGGCCGCCGCCGACGATCAGGATGTCCGCGTGGCGGATGACGTCGGTGGTCTGTCCGCTTTGGGTTTCAGTCATGGCGTTCTCACTGATCAATGTTTCATCTCGAAAATCTCCTGAACGATAATAGGCGCCAAACCCACGGAAGGTTCATCAAGCAGTACCAAAGTAGGACAGGGAAATACCGCTGACTTGCAGGATGGAATCGCTCGAGCTCATGCGATGTCCCGTTTGAATTCGGATAGCCAGGCAGGCGCAGGTTGCGCGTCGGGGGCGTGCGTGGCTTGCCAGATGAAATGCAGGTTTTGAAAGCCCAGCAGTCGGCGAACGCGGTTTTTGATCAGCCGTTGCAGGCCTTTTTCCGGGTGGGCGATGGCCCAGTCGCAGAGGCGTCGGCGCCAGGTGCCAAGCGGCGCGAGACGACTTTCGATTTCTGCGGCCAGTAGATGCAGGCGCTCACCGGATAACAGCAATCCCGAGGGTGCCACTTCACGACGGTCGCGGCTGGCGCTGCCAGGGCTTTCCGGGAAGGCCAGGGCGTGGCCGCTGGTCAGCCAGTGTTCGAGCAAAACGCTGAGGCCGGCCTGCCATTGGGTGCCCTCTTCGCTCCACAATGGCTTGCCTTGTGCCCAGCGGCTCAGGCGTTGCGGGGGCTCAACCGGGCCAAGCAGATCATCGAAGTTCAGCAGCGACTGGCCTTCGTTGAGCCAGAGTTGTCGGGTCTGTCGGTCCTGGACGAACGCGTGAGTGGGACGGCTGCGCCACAGGTTTTCGTACAGTGATTCGGGGTCGAGGTTGTCCGGCAAGGTCAGCAGTTCACCGCCGATGTGTAGCGCCACCAGGGCCAGCAGCAATAGATTCGGCTCGAACGCACCGCTCAACGCCAGACGCGATTCTTTTGTGAATCCTTGCTGACTCAAGCCGTCGGCCAAACGCTCGACATCGCGCAAGGCATCGATCCAGCGCCAGACGAACCAATGGCCATGGCGTTTGTGCCGCAAGGCCGGTTGCAAGGGGCTGACCTGCGCCCAGTGGCGCAAGTGCTCCAGGGCCTGGGGCAGATCAACCCGCCACTCGGTGGTGTCCGCGATTCGCGGACGTTTGAGTTCGTGCACGCTCATGGGATTGACCTCCTGTTCATGGGCAAAAGCGTGCGGTGGTCCGCTGGGCTGAGATCTATGGAACGACTTCGATCCAGTGTGGGAGCGGGCTTGCTCGCGAAAGCGGTCTAATAGGCGACATCGATGTTGGATGTACTGGCTCCTTCGCGAGCAAGCCCGCTCCCACAGGGGATGTGTGTGGTGTTCAAGTCGTCTAGGCGGACGCGACGTTCTTCTCCTGCTGCCGCAACGCCGCCAGGTCTTGATAACCCGCACCCGGATGAATCTTCGGCAATCGCGGCCCTTCCCCAAACAACTTCTCGCGCAAGGTCCCCGGCGCGTATTCGGTTTTGTAGACCCCGCGTTTCTGCAACTCCGGCACCAGCAATTCCACGGCGTCGATGAAGGTTTCGTGAGTCAATGCATAGGCCAGGTTAAAGCCGTCCACATCGGTCTCCTCGACCCACTCCTGCAGCAAATCGGCGACGGTCTCCGGGCTGCCGACAAACAACGGACCAAAACCGCCGATGCCCACCCAGTCAGCCAGTTCATTAGGGGTCCAGACCTTGTTCGGGTCCGCAGTGGAGAACGCTTCCACCGCCGATTGAATGGCATTGGTGTGCACATGCTTGAGCGGCTCATCGGGTTTGAACTGGCTGAAATCGATCCCGGTCCAGCCAGAGATCAACGCCATCGCGCCTTCATAACTGACCCAGGTTTTGTATTCCTCGAACTTGGCTTTGGCCTTGGCGTCGGTCTCGCCGAGGATCACCGTTTGCAGGTTGAAGATCAGAATCTTCGACGGATCGCGTCCGGCTTCGGCAGCCCGACGACGGATGTCGGCAACGGTTTTCTTCAGCAGCACTTTCGACGGCGCAGCGACGAACACGCACTCGGCATGCTCGGCCGCGAATTGCTTGCCGCGACTCGATGCGCCAGCCTGATAGAGAACCGGTGTGCGTTGCGGCGAAGGTTCGCAGAGGTGAATGCCCGGCACCTGGAAGTGTTTACCGACGTGCCGGATTTCGTGAATTTTGCTTGGGTCGCTGAAAATCCGCCGCTCGCGATCCCGCAGAATCGCGCCCTCTTCCCAACTGCCTTCCCAAAGTTTGTAGCAAACCTCCAAATACTCTTCGGCGAAGTCGTAACGGGCATCGTGTTCGGTCTGGTTTTTCTGGCCGAGGTTCTTCGCACCGCTTTCCAGATAAGAGGTGACGATGTTCCAGCCGGCACGGCCTTTGGTCAGATGGTCGAGCGTCGACAGGCGTCGAGCGAATGGATACGGGTGTTCGAACGACAGCGAGGCGGTCAGGCCGAACCCCAAATGCTCGGTGACCAGCGCCATCGGCGGAATCAATTGCAGCGGATCGTTGACCGGCACCTGCGCCGCCTGACGGATCGCCGCGTCACCATTGCCGTTGTAAACGTCGTAGATGCCCAGCACGTCGGCAATGAACAAACCGTCGAACTTGCCGCGTTCGAGGATTTTCGCCAGATCGGTCCAGTACTCCAGATCCTTGTATTGCCAGGAGCGATCTCGCGGATGTGCCCACAACCCCGGCGACTGGTGACCAACGCAGTTCATGTCAAAGGCGTTGAGACGAATTTCGCGCCCCATCAAACAGCACTCCTAAAACTTGGGGGATGGATGCCGTTGAGGCGGAAGTTGCCGATGAGGTGGAGTTTCCGGCGCAGCGGGTCATGCAGTGATCCGGGCAACACCGTGCGTTGGCCGGTGAGTTCGAATTCAGCGTTGCTGACGGCATTTAGTGCGTCGGCGCTGGCCAGGTGCGACTCGGCGGTGGCGACGCTGATTTCCGTGTCGTCATCAACGCTGTTCAGAAAGTCTTCGGCGCGTTCGAGCAGCGCGGCGGCGACTTCAATGCGGATGTGCAAATCGCCGAAGCGGCTGATGACGTAAGGATCATCCGTGGCTTGGGCCTGCTGCCGGACGAAACGCAACGTCGCATCGAGCAAGCTGCGAGCGTTGTGCAAATCATGCTGACTTTTGGCCAGGGGCTGCCCGGCAACAATCGGTTGGGTCAAAGCGTTCATGGTGGGCTCCTCAGTTCCAGGCGTGGCGCGCAGGCTTCACGCCGTTGAGCAGGTAGTTGCCGATCAGGTGGTATTTCCAGCGTGCCGGGTCGTGCAGGGTGTGCGTCCGGGCGTTGCGCCAGTGGCGGTCGAGGTTGTATTTGCCGAGCACCGAGCGAGTGCCGGCCAGCTCGAAGAGTTTGCTGCTGGCAAGCAAAGCGATCTCGGCCGACAGCACTTTGGCCTGGGCAACCACCACCGAAGCGCGGGCCACCGTGTCTTCGTTGGGATTGAGCAAGGCATGGTCAATGGCGCGACCGGCCTTTTTGAGGATCGCTTCGGTGCCGTGGACCCGCCATTCGAGGTCGCCGATGGCGGCGATGCTGAACGGGTCCTGCCAGCCGTGATCGTTACCGCTGTCGATCCACGGGCGGGATTCGCGGGCGTAACGCTTGGTTTCCTCCAGCGCACCCACGGCGATCCCGGTGTCCACAGCGGCCTGGATGATTTGTGAAATCGGGCCGTCGGCCGTGGGTTCATCGAATGCCTTGTGGGCCGGGATTACCGCGGTCAAAGGCACTTTCACGGCGTTGAGTGTCACGCCGCCGCTGGCCGTGGTGCGCTGGCCGAAACCGTCCCAGCTGTCGATAACGGTCAAGCCGGGAGTGTCGCGTTCGATGAAGGCGATGAAGGCTTTGTTCTCTTCATTAACCGCCACCGCTGGCACGATGTGCGCGAACAAGGCGCCGGTGCAGTAGAACTTTTCGCCGTCGATCTGCGCGGTGTCTTTATCGAAACGGATTCGGGTTTCGAAGGCACCGGCATTTTTGCTTTTGGATTCGGAGAAAGCGTTGCCGAATCGGTAGCCCTGCAGGACTTTGCCGAAGTAGTAACGCTTCTGCTCTTCGGTGGCGGTTTGCAGCAGGATGTCGAGTACGCCGAGGTGGTTTTGCGGGATCTGGCCGAGGGATGAGTCGGCTGCGGAAATGATCTTGATCACCTCAGCGACGGTCACGTAGGAAACGCCGGCGCCGCCGTATGCCTTGGGAACGGTAATGCCCCAGAGGCCGCTGGCGGAAAACTCGTCGAGCTCGGCGACTGGCAAGCGTCGCTCGCGATCCCGCACGCTGGCCTCGATGGCAAAGTGTGCCGCGAGCTTGTGAGCGACGGCGATCGCCTCGGCGTCCGAGCGGATGACGTGGGCGGTGCGAGGGGGTTGGGTTGAGGCTGTCATGGGCCGACTCCGGGATCTGGTGAATGCACCAAAGCTTTTGCAGGAGTCGTGCCTGAAACTAAATTACTTTATTTTCAATAGGTTAAAGAATTATCCGAGAAAGGCTCGCAGCTTTAAAACAGCAAAGTGTCTATCCAGTGTTGATCCGCAAACAGTTAGATCACCACATTTCGCACAAACCGCGCCGCCACCGGCCCATCGTTGCAATAGGCGTGGGGCTGGTTGCTGGCGAACATGTAGAACTCGCCGGCAGCGATCTCATGGGGTGTATCACCCAGCATCAGCGTCAGGCAGCCTTCGAACACGTAGATCTGCTCACTCCAACCCTCGGCATCCTGTTGCGACGGATAAATCTCCCCTGGTTGCAGACACCATTCCCACTGTTCCACCTCGCGGGTAGCCGTGGCTTTGGAGAGTAAAACGGCTTTGCTGCCAGGAATCGTCCCGGCCCAGGCCACTTCGTTGATGCGACTCGGATCGCGTGCATCCGGGGCCTGGATCAGGTCGCTGAATGCGACGTTCAGCGCTTCGGCCACACGGTCGAGGGTGGTCAGGCTGACGTTCTTCTCGCCGGCCTCGATGGCCACCAGCATCCGGCGACTGACCCCGGATTTTTCCGCCAGCGTCGCCTGGCTCATGTCGGCGGCGTGGCGCAAGCGTCGAACATTCTGGCTAACGTGCTGAAGGACCGAAGTCCGTTGCGTGGAATCTTTGTGCACTATATTGCTCACTTGGTGGGGTTGGGCAGTATACTGCGCAACATTCGGCGCATTGTGCGTCGCCCTCAGGTAGCGCGCAAGGTCATGACGTCGGTGAATACCCCTCACACTTCTTCCCGTTTCTCGCGGTTCAGCAAGGCCGAGTGCGTGCTGGTGCTGATCACCATGGTCTGGGGCGGCACCTTCTTGCTGGTGCAGCATGCGATGACCGTCAGCGGGCCGATGTTCTTCGTCGGTCTGCGTTTTGCAGCGGCGGCGATCATTGTTGCGCTGTTTTCCTGGCGTCACCTGCGGGAACTGACCCTGTTCGAATTGAAGGCCGGGGCCTTTATCGGCGTGGCGATCATGCTCGGTTATGGTTTGCAGACCGTTGGGTTGCAGAGCATTCCCAGCAGTCAGTCGGCGTTTATTACCGCGTTGTACGTGCCCTTCGTACCGTTGCTGCAATGGCTGGTGCTGGGGCGGCGTCCGGGGCTGATGCCGAGCATCGGGATCATGTTGGCGTTTACCGGGTTGATGTTGCTGTCGGGACCGGCCGGCGCTTCTTTCAATTTCAGCCCGGGTGAAATCGCCACGTTGATCAGCGCCGTGGCGATTGCGGCGGAGATCATTCTGATCAGTACGTATGCCGGCCAGGTCGATGTGCGACGGGTGACGGTGGTGCAATTGGCGGTCACCTCGGTGCTGGCGTTTTTGATGGTGGTGCCGACCCAGGAAAGGATTCCAGACTTCTCCTGGCTGCTGTTATGCAGCGCGCTGGGGTTGGGCGCGGCCAGTGCAGCGATTCAAGTGGCGATGAACTGGGCGCAGAAGAGTGTTTCGCCGACCCGGGCGACGTTGATTTATGCGGGCGAGCCGGTTTGGGCCGGGATTGTCGGAAGGATTGCCGGGGAGCGGTTGCCGGCGATTGCGCTGGTGGGTGCGGGATTGATTGTGGCGGCGGTGATTGTCAGTGAGTTGAAGACCAAGGGTAGGTCTGCTGCGTCTGCGGAAGAGTTGGAGAGGGAAATTCAAGGTTAAGCCGTGAAATTTTCGGCGCTTGATAAATAGCTATCGCGAGCAAGCTCGCTCCCACATTAGGTCTTTGGTGTACACATAACCTATGTACACCACGATTCACTGTGGGAGCGAGCTTGCTCGCGATGGGGCCAGGCCTGCTGAATACAGGTTTTGGAAACAATGTGAATCAGGTTTTTTCCGTCTACCTTGTAGGATTCTGCGACAGCTTGGCGTTTGGCGATCCGGGAGCTGGCACGTATGATGCTTCACAAACTTCCGCAGATTAGAAGCCTATGTCCCTGATAGTTCTACTGCTTCTGCCTTTTATCGGCAGCTGTCTGGCAGCCTTGCTGCCGCACAACGCGCGTAACACCGAATCTTTGTTGGCGGGTCTGGTTGCCTTGATAGGCACCGTTCAGGTCGCCCTGCTGTACCCGCAAATCGCCGATGGCGGCGTGATCCGCGAAGAATTTTTCTGGTTGCCCAGCCTTGGCCTGAACTTCGTCCTGCGCATGGACGGGTTCGCCTGGCTGTTCTCGATGCTGGTGCTGGGCATCGGCACGCTGGTTTCGTTGTACGCCCGCTACTACATGTCGCCGGACGATCCGGTGCCGCGGTTCTTCGCATTTTTCCTGGCGTTCATGGGCGCCATGCTCGGGCTGGTGATCTCCGGCAACCTGATCCAGATCGTGTTTTTCTGGGAGCTGACCAGCCTCTTTTCATTCCTGTTGATCGGCTACTGGCACCACCGCGCCGATGCGCGACGCGGTGCTTATATGGCGCTGATGGTCACCGGTGCAGGCGGTTTGTGTCTGCTGGCGGGGGTCATGCTGCTCGGCCATGTGGTCGGCAGCTATGACCTGGACAAGGTCCTGGCCGCCGGCGATCTGATTCGCGCACACGCCCTCTACCCTATTCTGCTGCCCCTGATCCTGATCGGCGCCCTGAGCAAAAGCGCGCAATTCCCCTTCCACTTCTGGCTGCCCCACGCGATGGCGGCGCCGACACCGGTTTCGGCCTATCTGCACTCGGCGACCATGGTCAAGGCTGGGGTGTTTCTGCTCGCACGACTGTGGCCGTCGCTGTCCGGCAGTGAAGAATGGTTCTACATCGTCAGCGGCGCCGGCGCTTGCACCCTGTTGCTCGGCGCGTACTGCGCGATGTTCCAGAACGACCTCAAGGGGTTGCTGGCCTACTCGACCATCAGTCACCTGGGCCTGATCACCCTGCTGCTGGGCCTGAACAGTCCGCTGGCCGCCGTGGCCGCGGTGTTTCACATTCTCAACCACGCCACGTTCAAGGCTTCGCTGTTCATGGCCGCCGGGATCATCGACCACGAAAGCGGCACCCGTGACATTCGCAAGCTCAGCGGCCTGATCAAGCTGATCCCGTTCACCGCCACCCTGGCCATGGTCGCCAGCGCTTCCATGGCCGGTGTACCGCTGCTCAACGGCTTCCTCTCCAAAGAGATGTTCTTCGCCGAAACCGTGTTCATCAATGCCACGGCCTGGATCGAGATGACGCTGCCCATCGTCGCGACCATCGCCGGGACCTTCAGCGTCGCCTACTCGCTGCGCTTTACCGTCGACGTGTTCTTCGGCCCGACCGCCACCGACCTGCCGCACACCCCGCACGAGCCACCCCGCTGGATGCGCGCGCCGGTGGAATTGCTGGTGTTCGCCTGCCTGGTCGTGGGGATTTTCCCGGCGCAGGTGGTCGGCCCGTTGCTGGCCGCGGCTGCCCTGCCGGTGGTGGGCGGCACCTTGCCCGAATACAGCCTGGCGATCTGGCACGGCTGGAACGCGCCGATGATCATGAGCGTGATCGCCATGTCCTGCGGCATCGTGCTCTATCTGCTGTTGCGCAATCAGCTCAAACAGGGGCGTTTCAAGTACCCGCCGATCATTGGCCGGTTCAACGGCAAGCGCCTGTTCGAACGCAGCCTGGTGATCATGATGCGCCTGGCCCGTCGTCTCGAGCGGCGGATCAGCACCAAGCGCCTGCAAACCCAATTGTTCCTGGTGGTGCTCGCGGCCGTGTTGGCCGGGTTGATCCCGATGCTCCATAGCAGCCTGAGCTGGGGCGACCGGCCGAAGATTCCAGGTTCGATCGTGTTCGTGATCCTCTGGCTGCTGGCGATTGCCTGCGCGCTCGGCGCGGCGTGGCAGGCCAAGTATCACCGGCTCGCGGCCCTGACCATGGTCAGCGTCTGCGGCCTGATGACCTGCATCACCTTCGTCTGGTTCTCGGCGCCGGACCTGGCCTTGACGCAACTGGCGGTCGAAGTGGTGACCACGGTGTTGATCCTCCTCGGTCTGCGCTGGCTACCTCGACGGATCGAAGAGGTGTCGCCGTTGCCGAGCAGCCTGCGCAAGGCACGCATCCGCCGTATCCGCGACTTGCTGCTGTCGACCGTGGTCGGTGGCGGCATGGCGTTGCTGGCCTACGCGATGCTGACGCGCCAGACGCCGAACGACATTTCTTCGTTCTACCTCAGCCGTGCCCTGCCCGAAGGCGGTGGCAGCAACGTGGTCAACGTGATGCTGGTGGATTTCCGCGGCTTCGACACCCTCGGTGAAATCACCGTGCTGGTGGCTGTGGCGTTGACCGTGTTCGCCCTGCTACGACGCTTCCGTCCGCCAAAAGAAAGCCTGCAGTTGCCGGCCCAGCAGCGTCTGCTGGCACCGGACGTGGTCACTGATCTGGTCAACCCGCGTCACGCCAGCGACACCGCGCTCGGTTTCATGATGGTGCCGGCGGTGCTGGTCCGCCTGCTGTTGCCGATCGCCTTTGTGGTGTCGGTCTACCTGTTCATGCGCGGCCACAATCAACCGGGCGGCGGTTTTGTCGCGGGTCTGGTGATGTCCGTAGCGTTCATCCTGCAATACATGGTCGCCGGCACCCAGTGGGTCGAAGCGCAAATGAGCCTGCGACCGCTGCGCTGGATGGGCACCGGCCTGCTGTTTGCCACGGTGACCGGGCTCGGGGCGATGGCCGTCGGGTATCCGTTCTTGACTACCCACACCTGGCATTTCGAACTGCCGGTGTTCGGCGACATTCACATCGCCAGTGCGCTGTTCTTCGACATTGGCGTGTACGCCGTGGTGGTCGGTTCGACCCTGTTGATCCTCACCGCCCTCGCTCACCAATCGGTACGGGGTCACAAGACCGCTGCCCTGCCCAGATCCGTCGCCACGCAAGGAACCGTCTGATGGAAGAAGTCATCGCAATCGCCATCGGCGTGCTGGCCGCGTCCGGCGTCTGGCTGATCCTGCGGCCACGGACGTTTCAGGTGGTGATGGGCCTGTGCCTGCTGTCCTACGGCGTCAATCTGTTCATCTTCAGCATGGGCAGCCTGTTTATCGGCAAGGAGCCGATCATCAAGGACGGCGTGCCGCAGGACCTGTTGCACTACACCGACCCGCTGCCGCAAGCGCTGGTGCTGACCGCCATCGTGATCAGCTTCGCCATGACCGCGCTGTTTCTGGTGGTGCTGCTGGCTTCCCGGGGCCTGACCGGTACCGACCATGTGGATGGCCGGGAGCCTAAAGAATGAATCTGATGCCGCACCTGATCGCTGCACCGATTCTGCTGCCGCTGCTGACCGCCGCCGTGATGCTGATGCTGGGGGAGAAACACCGTCCGCTGAAGGCCAAGATCAACCTGTTTTCCAGCCTGGTGGGGTTGGGCATTGCCGTGCTGTTGCTGCAATGGACTCAGGAGACGGGCGTCCCCGGCTCCATCGGCGTGTACCTGCCGGGCAACTGGCAGGTGCCGTTCGGTCTCGTGCTGGTGGTCGATCGACTGTCGGCGCTGATGCTGGTGCTGACCGGGATCATCGGCGTCAGCGCCCTGCTGTTCGCCATGGCCCGTTGGGACGGTGCCGGTTCGAGTTTCCACGCGCTGTTCCAGATTCAGATGATGGGCCTGTACGGCGCGTTCCTGACGGCGGATCTGTTCAACCTGTTTGTGTTTTTTGAAGTGTTACTCGCGGCCTCTTATGGCCTGATGCTCCACGGTTCGGGTCGGTCGCGGGTGTCGGCGGGGCTGCATTACATCTCGATCAACCTGCTGGCCTCGTCGCTGTTTCTGATCGGCGCGGCGCTGATCTACGGCGTCACCGGCACCCTGAACATGGCCGACCTGGCGCTGAAAATCCCGCTGGTACCGGAAGCCGATCGCGGCCTGCTGCATGCCGGCGCGGGGATTCTGGCCGTGGCGTTCCTGGCCAAGGCCGGGATGTGGCCGCTGAACTTCTGGCTGGTGCCGGCCTATTCCGCGGCGAGCGCGCCGGTGGCGGCGATGTTCGCGATCATGACCAAGGTCGGCGTCTACACCTTGCTGCGCTTGTGGACCTTGCTGTTCTCGGGTCAGGCCGGCGCGTCGGCGTACTTTGGCGGCGACTGGCTGATTTACGGCGGCATGGCGACCATCGTCTGCGCCGCCGTGGCGATTCTCGCCGCACAACGACTGGAGCGCCTGGCCAGCCTGAGCATTCTGGTGTCGGCCGGAATTCTGCTGTCGGCCATCGGTTTCGCCCAGCCCAACCTGATCGGCGCGGCACTGTTCTATCTGGTCAGCTCGACCCTGGCATTGAGCGCGTTGTTCCTGTTGGCCGAGTTGATCGAGCGTTCGCGTTCGGCCAATGAAATGCCGTTATTCGATGACGGCGATCTGCCGCGACCGATGGAATCCTTGCAGCCGCCCAAAGGCATCAACCTCGATGACGAGCAGAAAGCCGTGGTCGGCCAGGTGATTCCCTGGACCAAGGCGTTCCTCGGGTTGAGCTTCATTGCCTGCTCGCTGCTGATCATCGGCATGCCGCCGCTCTCGGGATTCATTGGCAAACTCGGCTTGCTCAGCGCCCTGCTCAATCCGCTGGGTCTGGGCAATGGCAGCGATGAGCCGGTTTCTAACGCGGCGTGGGGCTTGCTGGCGCTGTTGATCCTCTCCGGGTTGGCATCGTTGATCGCGTTCTCGCGCTTGGGCATCCAGCGTTTCTGGACACCCGAGGAGCGGCCGTCGCCGTTGCTGCGACGCTTCGAATGCGTACCGATCATTGCGCTGCTGGGCTTGAGCATTGCGCTGACCTTCAAGGCTGAACCGCTGCTGCGCTACACCCAGGCGGCCGCCCAAGCCTTGAACAACCCGCAGCAATACGTGATGGCGGTGCTCGGTACCCGTGCGATTCCAAGTCCGGAAGCCAAAGCCGCGGTAGCGGAGGTCACACCATGAAGCGTTTGTTTCCTGCTCCCTGGTTGTCGCTGGCGCTGTGGCTGCTGTGGCTGGTGCTGAACCTGTCGATGAGCCCCGGCAATCTGCTGCTGGGCGCAGTGCTGGGGTTCTGCGCACCGTTGATGATGCGCAAGCTGCGACCACTGCCGATCCGTATTCGCCGTCCGGGCGTGATTGTGGGTTTGTTCTTTCTTGTCGGTCGCGATGTGGTGGTGTCCAACCTCGCCGTGGCCTGGGGCGTGCTCAACGCCGGTCGCCGCCCGCCTCGCTCGCGCTTCATCAAGGTGCCGCTGGACTTGCGTGACGCCAACGGCCTGGCCGCGTTGTCGATGATCTGCACGGTGATTCCCGGCACCGTGTGGTCGGAACTGGCGCTGGACCGCAGCATTCTGTTGCTGCACGTCTTCGATCTGGATGACGAAACGCTGTTCATCCAGCACTTCAAGGCGACCTACGAGCGCCCCTTGATGGAGATCTTCGAATGAGCGCCTTGCTGTCGAACGCGATCCTGCTGAGCCTGTTCATCTTTTCCCTGGCGATGATTCTGACCCTGATCCGGCTGTTCAAGGGGCCGTCGGCCCAGGACCGGGTTCTGGCACTGGATTACCTGTACATCATCGCGATGCTGATGATGCTGGCGCTGGGCATTCGTTATGCCAGTGACACTTACTTCGAAGCGGCGCTGCTGATTGCGCTGTTCGGTTTCGTTGGCTCGTTTGCCCTGGCGAAATTCCTGCTGCGTGGCGAGGTGATCGAATGAGCGCTGAACTGTCTCTGTGGATTGAAATTCCGGTGGCGATCCTGCTGGTGCTCAGCAGTCTGTTTGCGCTGATCGGCGCCATTGGCCTGGTGCGGATGAAGGACTACTTCCAGCGCATGCACCCGCCGGCGCTGGCGTCGACCTTGGGCGCCTGGTGCGTGGCGCTGGCTTCGATCATTTACTTTTCGGCACTCAAGTCCGGGCCGGTGTTGCATGCCTGGCTGATTCCGATTCTGTTGTCGATCACGGTGCCGGTGACCACGCTGCTGCTGGCGCGGGCGGCGCTGTTTCGCAAGCGCATGGCGGGGGATGATGTGCCGGCTGAGGTGAGTAGTCGGCGCACAGAGAGCGGGAGTTAAGTTCAGAGGTTTGTATTGATTGTAAGGGCCTCTTCGCGAGCAAGCCCGCTCCCACATTTGCTCTCCAGTGAACACGGATTTTGTGTCTGACGGAGATCAAATGTGGGAGCGGGCTTGCTCGCGAAGGCGATAGTCCGGTCGACTCAGATCCAGGCGACTGCCAACAACCCTGCCCCCAACACCACACACAACGGCGAATAAGCCCAGGTGTCGAGCCGGGCAAACTTCGAATCCTTCACCTGCTTGAAGAACCCCATCAGATGCGAATCGCCAATCGCCCGGGCGAACATCAGCATCGCAATCGCGCTGATCACCCATTGCAGCGACCAGTGATGCACCGTCGGCAGATACAGGCCGACCCGCAAGCACACCAGCATCGCTATCAGCAGCAACCCGACCGCCACCAGCAACGTGGCAAAGCCTGAAGGCTTGAAGGCCGGCCTGGGTTCTCCGCCGTCCTCCGCGGATATTCGCGGGACCGCCGCCTCGCTACCCAACGTGCCACCTGCCGCCCAGTACAGGTGGATCAGGCTGATCAACAGGAAGATGGCAGCCATCCATTGCGCGATCAATAGGCTCATGTTCGGACTTCCAGCGTGAAATGTCGCAGCAGGATGAACTTACTTGAACGATTTTGTAAGGGTATTCGTCATCGGCGATGATAAAGTGCCGCTCCATGAAACTCGCCCGAACTGACCGCACATTGATGGCCTGGATGCTTTATTGCTGCGTCCTGTTCAACGTGTTCGCCTGCAGTATCGGTCACGGGCAAATGGTCGGGATGCAGCTCAACGGCATCGGCGGCCAGTTCTGTACCGTCGACCCGGCCAGCCAGCTGCCGGCCTCGTCGAACACCTCCGACGACAAACTGCCGACCCTGTCCAAGGCCTTCGGCTGCCCATTGTGCTCCACCGGTGGCATGGGCCCGGCGCTCAACTCCAGCCTGACCCTGGCGATCCTCCCGCAGCAACACAGTCCGCCCTTGGCCGTCGTCGCCAATGCTGACCTCCCTGCCCGCTTCACCTGGCCCTCGACCAATCCTCGCGCTCCGCCTGTCGCCTGAATTTCTTCGCCTTTTCCGATCAGCCCACCTCGCCAACGCGTAGCGTTCGCCTGTGCGCTGTTTCCTAGTCAAGCATTCAGGATTCATCGATGAAACGCATTCCTTTACTGGCAAGCCTGTTCGGCTGCCTGTCTGTAAACGCTTGGGCGCAATCCACAATCGACCTCGCGCCCATCACCATTGACGGCGAAGCGGCGCCTGAGCCAGGCCTGAGTCTGGATCAGTCCAGCGGCATGGCCTCGCGACTAGGCCTGAGCGTGCGCGAAACCCCGGCCTCGGTAGCCGTGGCCAACCGCAACGACATCGAGCGCCACGGCGCGCAGAACTTCCAGGACGCCGCCAACACCTTGCCGGGCGTCAACGCCAGCGCACCGCCGGGTTTCGGTGGGTTCGTCTCCTATCGCGGTTTCACCAGCAGCCAGATCACCCAGATGTTCAACGGCATCAATGTCTCGGGCGGCCTCGCCCGGCCGGTAGACGCCTGGATCTATGATCGCGTGGAGCTGGTGGGCGGCCCGTCATCGCTGATCAATGGTGCGGGCTCCGTGGGCGGTTCGCTGAACTACGTGACCAAACTGGCGACGCGTGAAGAGCAAGCCGTCGAAGGCCGGGTCAGCTACGGCAGTTACGACACCACCGAGACCGCATTCGGCCTCAACCACGCCCTGAGCGATGCCAGCGCGGACGTGCAGCACTACGCGCGGCTCGACGTCAGCCACAACACCGGCAACGGCTACATCGACCGTCAGGAGCGCGATGCGTGGAGCGTGGCGTTCTCGCTGCTCAGCGACCTGACGCCCAACCTGTCCCACACCCTGGCCCTGGAATATCAGGATGAACACGAAGACAGCCCTTACTGGGGCACGCCGGTGCTCAACCCCAAGGCCGGCGAATTGAAGATCGACAAGCACAACCGTTTCAACAACTACAACGTCGAGGACGGCCGCTACGAGCAGCGCACGATCTGGGTGCGCTCGATCATCGACTACCGGATCAACGACAGCACCACCCTGCACAACACCCTTTACCACCTCGACAGCCAGCGCGATTACCGCAACCTGGAAACCTACCAGTACAACGCCGACAACAGTGCGGTGAATCGCTCCACGGCGTATCAGGTCCGGCATCAGGGCGAGCAGAACGGCAACCAGTTCGAACTGCGCCACGACAACACGTTGTTCGGGCTGGACACGACCTGGTCCGGCGGCTTCGAGTACAAGGTCAACCAGACCACCAACTCGCCACTGAACGTCAAAGGTGCCAGCACCGTCGACCCGAATCACTTCCAACCGGGTCACTTCTACGACATCCCGGGCACCAAACCGGGGTTTGTCAGCGACAAGACCAACGAAGTCACCACCAAAGCCCTGTTCGCCGAGAACCGCTTGGCCCTCACCGACAAACTCGCGCTGCTGACCGGCCTGCGTTACGACGACATCGACCTGGACGTGACCAACCACCGGGTCGTGACCGCCAGCAATCCCCGGCACCTCAAGCGCAGCTGGGAGCCGGTGACCGGCCGGGTCGGCCTGACTTACCAATTCATCCCTGAAGCCAACGTCTACGTGCAATACAGCACCGCCGCCGAACAGCCTAACGGCACGCAAGACTTCGACGTGTCCACCGGCAAGCAATGGGAAGTCGGCAGTAAATTCGATTATCTGGACGGCCGCGGCTCGGCGACAGTGGCGGCTTACACGATTGAGCGAAAGGACTTCGCGGTGACCGATCCACTGGATCCGACCAGCAGCATTCCCGTGGGTCAGCAGACGTCCAAAGGCATCGAACTGGCCAGTTCGTTCAGGATCACCGACAAGCTGTTGGCCGAAGGCAACTTCGCCTGGGTCGATGCGCAGTACGACGAGTTCAACGAGAAGAATGCGGCGGGTGTCGTGGTTTCACGCAAAGGCAACACACCGACCAACGTGCCGGACCGGGTCGGCAATCTGTGGCTGACCTATGACTTCGCGCCGCAATGGCAGGGCGGTGTCGATGCGCGGTATGTGGCCTCGGTGTTTGCCGACAGCGCCAACACCCTGACCGTGCCGTCGTACACGCTCTACGGCACGTTTCTCAGCTACCAGGTCGATCAACACACCACCGTCACCGGCCGGGTGCGCAACCTGACCAATGAGGTGTATGCCGAGTTTGCCCATGTGTCACCGGCGTATTACCTCGGTACGCCGCGTACCTTCGAGCTGGCGGTGCAGACCCGATTCTAAAAGCAAAAACAAAAGCATCGCGAGCAAGCTCGCTCCCACAGTTGATCGCGTACTCCTGTGGGAGCGGGCTTGCTCGCGAAGGCGGCATCAGACTCACTGCATCACTTCAACTCGGCAGAGACTTTATCCGCCACATCCTTGGACACCCAGGCCTGCCACACGTCCGGGTGCGCCTTCATGAACGCCTGCGCCGCTTGCCGTGGCGGGGTGTGTTTTTCGCTCATCTCGGCCAGCGCCCTGTTCAATGGATCGATTGGCAAGTCGACCTTGATGAAGAATTCGGCAATCTGCGGATACTGCTTCTGGAATGGCGCGGACACGCCAATGGACAGCTTCGAGGGCAGTGAGCGAGTCGGTTTCGGATTCGGGTTGTCGGCGTCGGTCAGGGTTTTCCAGGCATCGGCGTCGAACGGCGGCTCTTCCAGCTGAACCAGTTTGAAGCGGCCGAGCAACGGAGTTGGTGACCAGTAATAGAACAGCACCGGTTTGCCGCGCCGAATCGAAGAACTGATCTCCGCATCCAGCGCTGCGCCGGAACCGCTCCGGAAATTCACATAGCTGTCATCCAGCCCATACGCCTTGAGTTTCTGTTTGTTGACCACTTCCGACGTCCAGCCGATCGGGCTGTTGAGGAAGCGCCCCTTGCCCGGGGTTTCCGGATCGCTGAACACGCCCTTGTATTTCGGCAGGTCGCTGACACTGCGCAGGCCCGGCGCCAGCGGCTTGATGCCTTTCGCCGGGTCGCCCTTGATCACATACTCGGGCACCCACCAACCTTCGGTGGCGCCCTTGACCGTATCGCCGAGACTCGCGACTTTGCCTTCGGCCTCAGCCTTGACCCAGACCGGACTGCGACCGGCCCATTCTTCGCCAATGACCTGAATGTCATTGTTGGCCAGTGCGGTCTCCAGGGTGATGGTCGTCCCCGGCAAGGTATCGGTCGGCAGCCCGTAGCCCTTCTCGACGATGATCCGCAGGATATCGGTGATCAGGCTGCCGCTTTCCCAGTTCAGGTCGGCGAAGTGGATCGGCGCCTGGGCAGCGAACACCGGAACGGGTGAAGCCAACAATCCGAACGTGGCCAGGGTAGCGGCCAGCAACCGTCGAAATCCGTTCATGCTTTTGCACCTCGTGCTGTTCACAGCAATAGCAGGATGGCCTGGCAGAAGACCGCAAAGCCTCTGAATACTCAGTCATCTGACTGTAGTAGAGGTTCCTGCTTTCGAGGGAGGTCAATCAGTTTTCGGGAGGTTCCTGCAAGCGCGCCAACGCTCTTCGTACCATGCTGGCGTACTCCGCCGGACGCAACGTATAGATCTGTGACGCCACCCAACCCAGCCATGCACCTTGCAAAACAGCCTTCTGGTCGAACAGCCGCTGGGCCTCGACTTGCGCACTGGCCTGGTTCTGTTCGTGGAAGTCGGCGCGGGTCAGGGTCATTACTCGCTGGCCTTGAAGGTAACCAGTTCACCCTTGCGCCACTTGGCCGCCTTGGCGGTCACGGCTTTCAGGGTTTTAGTCAGGCCTTCCTGCAACTGTTGGTGAGCGGCGAACACCATCACCACGCTATGCCCTTCCTTGAACACGATCCCGTTTCCATCAGCGGTGGTGACGAAGGCGTAATCACCCAGACCGTAAACCGTCAATTTGATTTCGCGGAACTTGATGTCCAGCTTGCCGCCTTCGCGACTGGGCAATACAGAGGCGCTGAAATGATCGCCGACCTTGAGTTTAAGCCCTGGTTTGTCATCAACCACCAGCGCCTCTTCGGTGTCGATCTCGGCAATGTAAATGCCTTCAGCGTTCTGTTCGGTGATGTAAACAAAACGTGACTGGAACTGTTTAACCAGCTTTGCGCGCAAATCACCCAGCACGAACAAAGCATGCATATCGAGATTACTTACTGCCAAGGAAACATCCCCACATCTGAAAATGACGCTGCACGCAGGAAAATAGCGCACAGCAGAAAAAAGCGGCAATGCCGAAGGTGTAGCCAAATGACCCGGGTTGAAATCCTGAAACGAGCAGAGCGCTCATTCATCGCGAGGTTTGAGAAGACTACTGGAACAACACTCACGTCGTCTTGCCCGGCGTTCGTCAGAGGTTGAAGGAAAAAGCCCTTCCGACGGCCAGAAAAACGGGACTACCAACTTTAGGGAAAAAACTCTTTAAAAAAAGCACTTTTCCGACATATCGCCAGCAAAAAATTGCTTTAGATGAACATCGATCGCCAAACACTGACGGTGATTCTAGAGCAGCGATGCTCATCGAGACTACCCAAAACCACGTACGCACGTCGGTAAAACAACGAAAAGGACTTCATATGTGCACGCTGACACATTTTGCTCACCCTCTGGCGCCCAATACGAACCGCTCGAGGACACTGCCCCCGGGGATGTTTCAACCGCATGAATACTACCCTGAAGAGCTCGCCCGGCCACGCTTTCAGGTCATTCTGGCCGGCAATGCCTTTTTTCATATCAAGGAAATTTCCACCGGCCGCGTCAGAGGTTTCCGCGGCAATCATAACGAAGCCTGCGCCCTTGCCCGCTCGCTCGAGTTACGCGGTTGACGGTCCCGCCACATTCGTTTCCATAGACGCTTCGTCATGCCGGCGACTTAACTCAGCCGCCAGCATGCAACTACTGCCATACTGCCCGACCAATGAAACCCGTCCCCAGGGTGGGCGGCGTTCAAAACAACAGAATATTTTCAAGGGAAGGCGGCTACGTGACGGAATTTGATATCGGTGAATTTTTTATCCGGGGCGAAGCCAGAGAAGTCGAAGGCGAATTCCAGGCAGTCATTATCATGCGCGCCAAACCACCGCTGACCGCCGTGACGTATCACCAGGTCGAGAAGGATCGCTGGTTCAAGACCTCGGACGTTGCCGCCGTTGCCGCCCAGGAGGCCGCCAAGGCGCTGAAGGTTGCGGTCGATGAAGGTGCATTGAAAGCCTGAGATGGGGGGGACGAGTCCGGGAACCGGCACTGAACAGCGCGATTTTCATGACCACCAGCACGCTGTATCAGGCTAAATAAAACCTGCCTCGCCGGCAGGGTCGGCACCTCGGCCCGAGAGATGCCTGCGGCGTGCCAACCTTGCTCAGGTTGCACGCCTTCCTATCGATAACCCATCAGATCAGCTTGCGCTTGACCGCTTCATCCAGCGTGCTTTGGGTCAGGTGCTTGAGCAGCACGTCCCCTCGTTCATTGAACGGCAACCCGACAATCAGCAGGATCTGCAACCAGGTGCGAGTACTCTCCTGCTTGACGATTTTACCCAACACGTTGCCTTCCTGATCCTTGAACACCGTTTCCAGCGTGAAGGTATTGCTGAACGTCGTCGGGATCACGAAGAACGTGAACCCCGTCAGCCAGGCACTGGCGATATTGCCCTGCTCGTTGTTGGTCAAGGTACTCGTGACGTACAGGTTCGAGTCGACTTTGTCGGTTGTCACGTTTTTGAACTGTCCGGATTCCTTATAGGTTTCCAGCATGTTCTTCTCCACCAGCGCCGCATTGCCCACGCCACCCGACAGTTCGCCGTTGAACTGCTGCTGAGTGGTTACGTGCAGATAGGCACTGGGCTTGTCTTGCCTGGCCTGGGCTGGCGGCCACTGATCCACCGGTGGCAAATCATGCTGGGAGTAGGAAACGCAGCCGGTCAGGGTGCTGCTGACCAACACCAGTAAAACCAAAAGGTATTTATTCATGTGCTGCCAATTCCTTTGACGGTGTACGCAGTTGAGGGGTGGCACCGGCCAGCAATTGAGCGATCAACTCGCGCAACTGGCTACCGCCCAGGCGGGGATTGAGATAATCGGCGTTCCACAGTCCGACATTCTTGTCGAGCTTGACCTGCTCGACCGATCTGGCCAGTTGCTTGCCCTGACGGTCTTCGATGATCAGTTCGCCCGCGAGGTCGTATTTGTCGACATAAATCGGACCGTCGACCCAAATCCAGAGGGTCAAGGTCACTAGCGCACCGGGAATGTAAGCCGGGTGCATGGTGCGTTTGCCTGCCAGCGAGGTCAGGTTGAATTTGAGCACCACGTCGTCCTCACCAGCCTTGGCCGGGAACACCACGATTCGCTTGAAGTAATCGCTTTTATCAACATAGGTGCTGATCTGCTCGGTCAACTGCCGGCTACCGGCGACACGCACCTTATCGTCCAGCTCGGGGGCGGAGATCACCACGTCACTGATTTCGGCACTGCGATCAAGGGTGGATGGCGCGGGGTTCAAGGGTTCGCCGATGGGGCCCAGCGGTGTGAAAGACACACAACCAGTCAACGACAGGCCAAGTGCGATGGCCATCAGATAAACAAGACGCTTCACTGCATACATCCTTTTCATGCGGGATCGGGGACGCGTCGGCTCGAAAGAAAATCGTGCAGGGATGGGCAATTCATCACTGAAAGGCGGTAAACCTGGGGAGCGAGTGTCGCCTACATCCTTGTTCAAACTCTTTGACTGGCGGCTCAGTGACGCCAAAAACGCGACGGCATCGTAATCGTTGAAACCCCGAGAGGCAATAGCCTAGTGCCACTATGGTGGCGAATCCGCAGAAAGCTGCTAAACCCCTATCGAACTCTTCGCGCGCGGTTCCCTCAGATGCAATGACACTGCACTGCCGATTGCGCACTCGATGCGACTGAATACTCTCAAGGAGATGAAGATGGATTCACCTACACACGACTTGAAAGGTTTGTTCGACCAACTCGGCCTGGACTCCAGCGAGAAGGCCATCGACGATTTCATTGCCAGTCATTCGCCCTTGGCTGACAACAAAAAACTCATCGATGCCGAGTTCTGGAGCCCGCAGCAAGCCGGCTTCCTGAAAGAACAATTGCGTGAAGACGCCGATTGGGCGCGGGTGGTCGACGACCTGAACCTGCGCATGCATCAGATCCACTAGCCTCTGATTCCATGCAGGCTGTCGGGTGTTTTGGCGTTCAGTTGCGCCAACCAGGCAGCCCTGCACTCCTGCGCCTCTTCGCGACTTGAGAATGCCGTTCCGCGGCGCTCGCCATTCAGCAGCACCACCCAACAGACGCTCTTCCCCAGCGAACGCAAGCTGGCAGGCACACCGCTGCCTATCATGACGGCGACATCGACTTTGCTTTGCATGCTGACCTCTCGAACTTCATTAGCAACCTAACTATGTAGGCATGGTAGTGAGTTCATCCTCTAGGAAACAGCAATGCAACTGCACAGCTTTGTTGTTGGACCGGTAACAATGGTCGGTCTATCAACGTAGTACTTTTCACTTAAGTTCGGTGTTTTCAGGTGTACACATGCGTAGCGAGGGGGTTTTTGGATCAAGAGCGAGGCGGCCGAGCTGTGTTTTGTTTTATGTGTGCATATCCGTTTCTGCGGTCACGGCGGCTATCGGTTTCGCTTTTACAGCGAGTCACTTGGAAGAGCCCCAAGTAACCAAGGGCTCTTGCCCCTTTCGTTCGGTGCCTCGCCTAGGCTCGGCATGCCCTCGCTCCGGTCCTGCTCCGTGGGCCCGCCGCCATCGGCCATCCATGGCCGGGGGCGGCTAACCCGGCATCCATGCCGGGTTGCCCACTGCGCAGAACCTCCACTCGGCCTCTCGAGGGCGCGGTGCATCAAGATCAAAAGCTGCAGGCGAGCTAACGCTCGGCCTGTTGAGTGGTGAGGAGCGAAAGCTGTACGCCGATCTGCTTTATGTGGGAGCGGGCTTGCTCGCGAAGCTGTTGATCTTGCCGTTGCCGTTGCCGTTGCTTTTGATTTTGATCTGTTGCCCCTTTCCCAGAGGCCGAACGCAGGCGTTGCGCAGGGGGCACCGCGGCAAGGATGCCGCGGTAGCCGCCCCCGGCCATGGATGGCCGATGGCGGCGGGCCCCCGGAGCAATGCCGGAGTGAGGGCATGCCGAGCCTAGGCGAGGCACCGAATGGAGGGGCAAAGCGTTTTGCTTCCTTTTGGGCGTCTGCAAAAGGGAGTCGCTGTAAAAGCGAAACCGCCAGCAGCCATCACCGCAGAAACGGATATGCACCCCAACAACCCCAAGTGAACAGCATCACGGTCAATCAACGAGGGCTTTCCGGCTTGTAACCCAATCGCAAACCACCCCAATGCCGGCCCTTGAGCATGATCGGCACCGAGAGGTCGTGCATCAGCTCACCGGTGTCGCGGGTGTAGGTTTGCAGCAGTACAGCCTGCTGATGGCTGCCGCAGCGAATCCCGGTGCGATCGGCGAATTTGCGTTTGGTGCGGTTCTGCAAGGTATCGACCTGCGCATCACCGGTCAGGGGTTGGCTAAAGACCTTGTTGTGGGTCGGCACATAGCCCTGCTGCGTACAGGCGATGGCGAACACCAGACCTTCATGACGCGGCAACAAGGGTTCCTGGATCGCCGGCAAGACCTGATCGGCGTAGCGATCGAAGCGGGTCTGGAACTTGGCCGGGCTGGTGTTGGGAATGGTTTGGTAATTGCGGTCAAACAGGTCATCGAGGCTCACGCGGCCCTCGTCGATATCCGTTTCAAAACGCGCCGCGATCTGACTCGCGCCTTCGCGGGCCAGGTCATAAATCCGTTGGTGGTAGTCATCCAGCCCGACTTCGGCGAGGCGTTCGCTGATGGTTTCGGCCTGACCTTCCATTTGCACCGCGGCCTGGGCCAGGCGCTGGGTCTGTTGGTCGCTGATCGCCAGGTCGCTACGCATCTGTTCGATGGCGTGAAACAGGCTATCGAGTTGTTCGCGGTTGGTGTCGGCGCCCCTGGCGATTTCCCCGACCTGGCTTTCGACGCCGGCAGCCAGACGCGCAATGTTCTCCAGATGCTGACCGGTGTGCTCGACCTGCTCGACACCGGTGTCGAGGTCGCTGGACAGTTGACGGATCTGCTCCACCACTTGCGCGGTGCGTTGCTGAATATCAGCAACCATTTCCCCGACTTCCCCGGTGGCCGTCGCCGTGCGCGCGGCCAGACCGCGAACCTCATCGGCCACCACCGCAAATCCGCGACCATGCTCACCGGCCCGCGCCGCCTCGATCGCCGCGTTCAATGCCAGCAGATTGGTCTGGCTGGCGATGGACTGGATCACCAGGGTGACCCGTTGGATATCGTCACTGCGCAGGCTCAGGGCTTCGATCAGTTCACGGCTGTTACTGGCGCGCTGACTGAGTTGATGCATACGGGCGATGGACTCGATCAGCTCCGTACGTCCTGCCGCGCTGCTGCGATGTGCCTCACTGGCCGCACTGAGCGCTTCCCGGCTGAGTGTCGAGGTGGCTTGTTCGGTCGCGATCATCACTTCGGCGTTGCTGACAATCTGCGCCGCGGCACCGAGCTGCGATTGCAGTTTGTCGGCCAGTTGCTTGACCGAAAAGGCCACACCGGCGGCAGACAACGCGTTATGACTGGTGGTGTAGGAAAGATCGCGAGTCAACTCGGCAATCGCGCTGGCGCTGTCGACGGGGGTTGCCTCAGGGATGGCGCGCGAGCGCAAGCGAGGTAGCCAGATCACCAGCACCGCCAATGGCAGGCCAAGGTAAAGCGACCAGCCGCCTAGCGTCATGCCGCACAACAAGAGCATCAGGGCGATGCTTTGCAGGGTCGGCGTCAGCCAAAGGTTTTTCGGCAAAAGTACGGGTGCAGACACTGCTGCAACCACAGATCCGTCACGCGTCATCTTCGTCATCCCCCGAGTCATTCTAATTGTTGTATCGGCATTAAACGCCACTACAAGGCCATTATCTATGGTCCATTAGTAGTGGGCCTTGCAGCAGATCAATAGAAGTGCGCGGGTTTTTCGCAGACGAAGAAAAGCATCGCGGGCAAGCCTTGCTCCTACAGGAGTGAGGCTTGCCCGCGATGCGGGGCGTTACGAAATCAGGCCTGACGCTGGTGCTTGTCGATCTGTTCGTGACGCTCTTGAGCTTCGATGCAGTACTTGGTGGTCGGGCTGATCAGCAGGCGCTTCAGGCCAATGGCCTCACCGCTGTCGTCGCACCAGCCAAAGCTGTCTTCCTTGATGCGTTCCAGAGCCTGTTCCAACTGAGGCAGCATGCGTTGGTCGCGATCGATCGCGTTCACCAGCCAGGTGCGCTCTTCTTCAACAGAAGCAGCGTCGGCCGGATCGGCTGGGGTGTCCAGGCTTTCGATGGCGATGCGGTTCTGTTCGATGCGCTCATGGGTTTCGACTTTCATGTTCTGCAACAGCTCAGAGAAAAAAGCATGTTGCTCGGCATTCATGTAGTCATCCGCCGGCATGGCCAGCAACTTGTCCTTTGTCATTGATATCTCTATAAAAAAACGTGCATTAAGGCGAATTAGGGAGCGTTCCGGCGGACCTGGGTTGGCCATCGGAACGGCGCCGTGTAATTCCAAGCGCCACCCGGCACTCAATTTACGAGGGGCGGCAGTCTAAGGCCGACTTGAGGCCTCAGCAACTGAAAAGACAGCGAATTTGTCCGACAAAGCCCTGAAAGTGCTCGATGGCAGTCTTTTCGGTGGTTATCGGAGTGCGTTTATAGCAAGAAATTCAATCGTGCGGCTGTATATAGAAGACAAATGGCTGCGCCACGCGGGTCAGGCGTGGCGCATTGGCTGCTTTATCTGAGGCTCAGCGCTTGAGTTTGCGCTTGTTGCGGTACTGATCGATGACCACTGCGACCACGATGATCAGGCCTTTGATGATGTCCTGAATGTAGGCATCGACGCCGACAAAGGTGAAACCGCTGGCCATGACCCCGAGGATCAGTGCGCCGATGACCGTGCCGGTGATGCGCCCTACTCCGCCGGCCAGGCTGGTGCCGCCGATCACGGCCGCGGCAATCGCGTCCAGTTCATAAGACATGCCCATCCCGGCCTGCCCGGTCGCGGCCCGTGCCGACGCCACCACACCCGCCAGACCTGCCAGCAACCCGGCGATGCTGTAGACGATCACCAGATGCCGCTTGACGTTGATCCCCGAGGTACGCGCCGCCTGCATGTTGCCGCCGATGGCGTAGGTGTATTTGCCGTACTTGGTGTAACGCAGGGCGATGTGAAAGATCACCGCGACCACCAGGAAAATGATCACCGGCATCGCGCCGTGTCCGATCGCCGTGTAGGAATCCGAGAGCATGCTCACCGGTTGGCCTTCGGTGTAGTAACGCGCGAGGCCTCGAGCCGAAACCATCATGCCGAGGGTGGCAATGAACGGCGGGATACCGGTAATGGCAATGATGCTGCCGTTGATCGCCCCCGCCAGCAGTCCGACCCCGAGCCCGGCAATCACCGGGATCCACACCGGCAAGTCAGTCAGCGACGGGAACACCGCCCGAGCGAAGTCCGACGTCTGGGCCAGACTGGCAGCGATCATCGCCGACAGCGCCAGCACCGACCCGGAGGACAGGTCGATACCGGTGGTGATGATGACCTGGGTCACGCCGATCGCCAGCAGACCGATAATCGACACCTGCAGGATCATCAGCACCAGACGCTGGGAGTTCATCAGGAAGCTCTGGTCGCGCACGATCCAGCCAAACACTTCAAAGACCAGGCCGATGCCAATCAGCACCAGGAAAATACTCAACTCGGTCGGAAAGCGCCGGCGACTCTTGACCGGTGCCGTTGCTGGCTTGTTTTCCAGTATCGCGTTCATAAACACTCACCCTTCTATCGCGTCGCCGACGCTGGCCACAACCAGCGCCGGCATCCATTAGTGAACCGCGGACATGCCCGAGGCCAATTGCATCACTCGTTCCTGGGTCGCTTCGCTGCGGTCGAGGGTGCCCATCAGGTCGCCCTCGTGCATGACCATCACCCGGTCGCTCATGCCGAGCACTTCCGGCAGCTCCGAGGAAATCATGATTACCGCCATGCCTTCGCTGGCGAGGTAGGAGATGAGCCGGTAGATCTCGGCCTTGGCGCCGACGTCGATACCGCGGGTCGGCTCGTCGAGAATCAGGATCCGTGGATTGGTCATCAGCCAGCGCGCCAGCAAGGCTTTCTGCTGATTACCGCCGGACAAGGTGTCGATGCACTGCTCCAGCGACGGGGTTTTCACCCGCAGCTTCTTGCACATGTCTTCGCACAAGGCGCGCAGGGCTTTTTGCTGGATGAAACCGTGGCCGGCGTAATGCGGCAACACTGCCATTTCCATGTTCTCCAGCACCGACAGGCACGGGAACAGGCCGCTGAGCTTGCGATCCTCGGTCAGTAACGCGAAGCCCTTCTCGATCGCCATGTGCGGATCGCTGATGCGCACCACTTCGCCGTCGAGACGAATCTCGCCACCGTCGCTCGGGGTGATGCCGAAAATCGCTTCGGCGACGTTGGTCCGTCCCGAGCCCATCAACCCGGCGATGCCGAGGATCTCGCCGGCGTGCAGGTCGAAGGAAACATCCTTGAAAATGCCGTCCAGCTTAAGGTCGCGCACCGACAGCAGCAGATCGCCGATCGGCTGTTCGCGCACCGGGAACAACTGGCTCAGTTCGCGGCCGACCATCATCGAAATCAGGCTGTCGCCGTCCATGCTGTCGGCCCGCTGCAAGCCGATGTAGGCGCCGTCACGGAACACCGCCACTTCATCGGCGATGCTGAACACTTCGTTCATTTTGTGGGTGATGTAGATGATGCCTTTGCCCTGACTCTTGAGGTCGGCAATGATCGAGAACAGATGCGCAACTTCCTTGTCGGTGATGGCCGAGGTCGGCTCATCCATGATCAGGATGTCGGAATCGTAGGACACGGCTTTGGCGATCTCGACCATCTGCCGTTCGGCGATGCTCAGGTTGCCGACCTGCTCTTCCGGATCGAGGTTGATCCGCAGGCGTTCCAGCAGTTTCGCGGTGCAGCGATGCATTTCACGGTGGTCGATCATATGGAAACCGTTGAGCTGCTCACGGCCGATCCAGATGTTCTCGGCGATGCTCATGTGCGGCATCAGGTTGAGTTCCTGGTGGATCATCGCGATCCCGGCCTGGAGCGCAGCCAATGGCGTTTCGAAAACCACCGGCTTGCCCCGCAGGCGCAGTTCACCGGCGTCCGGCTGGTAGATGCCGGCAATGATTTTCATCAGGGTGGATTTGCCCGCGCCGTTTTCGCCCATCAGGGCCAGCACGGAACCGGGGCGTACCCGAAGCTGCACATCGGACAAGGCCACCACACCGGGAAATCCCTTGCTGACGTTGATGATCTCCAGCAGGTACGGCTCATCGACAGGTGTTGCAGCTGGCTGGATACCCACCAACGGGGTGCTCGAAGCAGTCGCTGAAGCGAACATGATCAGGTACTCCATCAGCAAGGTCGCGGTCGCAACCTTGCGTATTTATTGTTGTTATTGAACGGACGGGCTATTTGAACGTGTCGACGTTTTGCAGCGTAATCAAGCGATACGGCACCCACACGGCCGGCTCGACCGGCTCGTTTTTGGCCATTTTCACTGCCGTCTCGATCGAACCGTCGGCCTGCCCCTTGGCGTCCTGGAACACCGAGACGACCAGGGAGCCCTTCTTCACCGCGTTCAAACCGTCAGGCGTACCGTCGACACCGGCGATCAGAATACTGCCCTTTTCCACTCCGGCCTGTTGCAGGGCCATCGCGGCGCCAATGGCCATCTCGTCGTTGTTGGAGACGACCGCGTCGAACTTGCGGCCCTGGGTCAGCCAGTCGTTGACCAGGGTCATGCCCTTGTCCCGCGACCAGATGCCGGTTTGCTCTTGCTCGATCTTGATGTTCGGGTACTTGGCCAGCACCTCTTTCACGCCCTTGGTACGGTTGGTGGTGGAGTTGTTCGCGAGGTCGCCCAGCAGAATCACGATATCGCCCTTTCCGCCCATTTTGTCGGCCAGGTATTGCATTTGCATTTGACCAGCCTCCAGGTCGTTGGAGGCGACAGTGACCACGCCTTTGGGCAGGTTCAGGTCATCGGGGCGGCGGTTGACGTAGACCAGCGGGATGCCGGCCTTGACGGCGGCTTCAGTGATTTTCTTGGTGGCGGCGGTATCCACCGGGTTGACCACGATGGCATCGACCTTCTGGCTGATGAAGTTTTCGACCTGACTCAACTGCTTGACCACGTCGCTGCGCGCGTCTTCGAACTGCAGCTTGACGCCATCGGGATAGGACTTGGCTTTGGTGTCCATGGACTCACGCAGGTAGGTCAGCCAGGTGTCATCGAATTGGGACATGCTGACGCCGATCTTCATATCGGCGAGCGCCGCGCCACTGGCGAACATCAGGGACAAGGCAAGTGAGGCGAAGCGGGTCTTGGTCTTCATGAAAAGTCTTTCTCCACATTCTTGTTGGTTTTATGGATGAGGCGTGACGATTTCAGTAAGCAGGCAAGCGGGAAAAGGGTTGAAACAGGTAGCGAGGCAGGTCGCTGAAAATGACTTTATTAGAAAATAATTTCTATATCAACTCATTTTAGAATTTTATTCTGATTTTATTCCATGGCTTTCGAACGGGCTCAATGCCACCACTTGATGCCGCTCGAAGCTCAGTCGCGCAGCGTCTAGCACGCGGGTGGTCGCCAGTGCATCACGGGCGTCCACAGACAGTGGGCCACCGCTCTGCAATGCGGCTTGCAGCTGTAAATAGAACTGACTCCAGCAACCGCGCTCGGAGGGAACCCGCTCGCGCACTTCGCCCTGTTCGAACCAGCCCCAGCGGCGATGCTCTTCAACGCCCCAGCGTTCACCTTCGGATTTTGGCGAGAGCCCGGCGAGTGCCGATGCTTCTTGCCCGTCCAGGCCATCGACGCTGTAACAGCCTTGGGTGCCGGTCACCCGAAAGCGCGGGCCGGGGGTGTTTTGCAGGCAACTGCCGCCCAGGTGTGAGGTGACGCCACTGGCATGGGTCAGGGCCATAAAGAAGCCGTTATCGAAGACCTGGCCTTTTTCCAGGTAATCCAGTTCGGCGTAGACCCGTGTCACCGGGCCGAACAACAGCAACGCCTGATCCACCAGATGGCTACCGAGATCGCGCAGGAAGCCACCGCCACTGCCGTTGTTCACCGCCTGCGGTGAGTAACGCTCGATCCGCGATTCGAAACGGGTGACCTGGCCCAACGCGCCGGACTCGATGAGTTTGCGCACAGTCAGGAAGTCCGAGTCCCAGCGACGGTTCTGATAGACGCTGAGCTGCACGCCCTGGCGCTCGGCCATGGTGATCAGGGTCTGGGCTTGCTGCGCGTCAGCGGCGAACGGTTTGTCGCTGACCACCGCCACACCGTGTTCGATGCCATCGAGCACCAGTGCCGGACGGCCCTTGAGCGGTGTGGACACCACCAGCACATCGATCCCGGCCTCCACCAGTTGACCGATGCTGTCGAACGCGGGCACCCCGGGGTGCTCGGCCGCCAGCAATTGTCGGCGCTCCGGCGAACGGGTGACCACACCGACGAACGTCGCCGCCGGCAAACTGCTGATCAGCGGAGCATGGAAAAACCGGCCACCATGGCCGTAACCGACAAGTCCGATACGCATGAAAACATTCTCCTTATAGAACACGGCCCCTGTGGGAGCGGGCTTGCTCGCGAAGGCAATCTGTCAGGCGACATCAATGTTGAATGTGCCGCCGTCTTCGCGAGCAAGCCCGCTCCCACAGGTTTTGTGTAAGGTCGGTTATTGGCAGAGTTCGCTTTTGACGCGCTCGAGCATCATCCGGTTGGACTCATCCGGCCGGTCCTCCCAGGCGAACACCGAGACCGTGGCGATGCCGTCGAACTGAATCTCGCGCAAGGTGCCGAAAAACGCGTCCCAATCGACTTCACCCTGGCCGATGTCCAGATGCTGGTGCACGGTGGCGACGACACCCGGCGGGTTGACGATATAGCGCAACCCGGAAGACGCCTTGTGGTTGTAGGTGTCGGCGATGATCAGGTGGCTGAGCTTCGACCCGGCATACTTGAGCATCGAGGCGATATCGCCTTTGCCGTCGTCATAGAAGAAGGTGTGTGGCGCCGCGTAGAGGTAGTTGATCCACTCGCGATCCAGACCGCGAATGATGTCCACCGATTCATTGTTGCGCTCGCAAAAATCGTAAGGGTGGGCCTGGATATCCAGCTTGATGCCTTCGCGCTCGAACTCCGGGATCAGCTCGTCCATGGAGCGCATGAACTGGTTCTCGCAGACCAGCGGGTTGTCTGACTGGCCGGTGAACTCGGTGTTGACCAGCTCGCAGTCCATCTCCACGGCAATCTGGATCGCCCGCTTCCAGTTGCGTACGGCGGCAACTCGCAGGCCTTCGTCGGCAGCGGCCCAGTGGTACATCGGTAATAAGGAAGAGAGCTTGACCCCGGTATCGCTCAGGGCTTTGCGAAACTCCTTGATCCGCGCCTTGTCGACCCGCGGAGCTTTGTAGAACGGCAGGAAATCTTCCCGTGGCGAGAGTTCGATGTGTTCGTAACCGAGCTCGGCGACCTTATCGACCATCTTGCCCAGGGACAAAGTGCGGTACATGTAGGGGTCTAGTGCGATGCGCATATTCTTTCTCCTTGATGATTCTCTCTGGCCGAAAGAGCCACCCCTCACCCCAACCCTCTCCCCAAGGGGGAGAGGGGGCTGATCTCCATTGCTTTTGAGATATTCATTCAACTCGGAATCTCAGGTCGAAACACATCTATAAACACCTCGGTCGGCCCCCTCTCCCCTCTGGGGAGAGGGTTGGGGTGAGGGGGCGATCTCAAGCCAGCCACAAAACCCTAATCAACCATAGAATCGAGGGCGCTCAGGCAAGCCAACCTTGACGATTGCCCCGCTGTTCTGTGCTTCGATGCACGCGTCTGCTGCGACGGCAGCGGCGAAGCCATCCCACGCCGAAGGCCCACCGACCTGCCCGGCCCGCACACCATCGATGAACGCCTGCAACTCGACGTCATACGCGGCGATGAACCGATCCTTCCAGTCCATCAGAATCGCGTTGGACAACTTCGCCCCGCTGCGCAACTGAACCTGCGACGGTTCCGGCAATTTGGCGATGCCGGTCTCCCCCACCACTTCGCACTGGATGTCGTAGCCGTATTGGCAATTAACGAACACTTCCACGTCGATGCGCGTGCCCTTGGCGGTTTCCAGCAGCACGATCTGCGGGTCTTTCAAATGCGCGAGGGCCTTGCTGCTCTTGCGCGGGAACACCACTTGCACCGACACGTAATCGTCGTCGAGCAACCAGCGCAACACATCCAGTTCATGGATCAGGGTGTCGGTGATCGCCATGTCGGTCTTGTAGTTTTCACCCACGGTCGGGTTGCGGTGCGCGCAGTGCAACATCAACGGCTCGCCGATCTGGCCGCTGTCGATCACTGCTTTCAGTGCCCGATAACCTTCGTCATACGGGCGCATGAAACCGACCTGGACCAAGCGTTTGCCGTGGGCCACTTCGGCCTCGACGATTTTGCGGCAGCCTTCAGCGGTGACCGCCAGCGGCTTCTCGCAGAACACCGGCTTACCCGCTGCAATCGCCGCCAGCACGAACTCTTCGTGGCTCGGGCCCCAGGAGGTGACGAGGATCGCTTCGACTTCTGGCGCCTTGATCAGCGCGTGGCCATCGGGATAGACCTCGGCGGTCAGTTTCAGGTCGGAAACGACCTTCGCGGCTTGCTGCAAGTTGATGTCGGTTACAGCGACTACCTGGCTATTGAGCAAGGTCTGGCTGCAACGACGGATATGGTCCTGGCCGATGGCCCCGGTGCCGATGACGCCGATCTTTAAAGTCATGAAGATTCTCCTGCGAAAAATTGTTGTTGGTATCAGGGGCAATCAGTACTGACGGGCCTTGGCCAGTCGTTCATTCAGGGTCTTGGCCACTGCATCGGTGCGCGCGCTGGTGGAGACTTGCGCCACGCCGACCCGCCACCACGACAGGTATTTGTGAATCATGGTTTTGGGCAGGACCTTGATGTCGATCAGCGTCGACACCGTCTGCAAGCGCGCATCGGCCAATGCCGCTTGCAGCTCTTCAACCGTGCTCACCTTGTAGGTCTTGCAGCCATAAGCCGCCGCGCTCATGGCGAAATCCACCGGCACGAAACCACCGTCGAGCTTGCCGGTTTCCGGGTTGCGGAACCGGAACTCGGTGCCGAAGCTGTCCATGCCGTGTTCCATCTGCAGGTTGTTGATGCAACCGAAGGTCATGTTGTCGAGCAACACCACGTTGATCTTGCGGCGCTCCTGAATCGAGGTCGCCAGTTCGGAGTGCAGCATCATGTATGAGCCGTCACCGACCAGCGCATAGACCTCACGATCCGGCTCAGCGAGTTTCACGCCCAGTGCGGCGTTGACCTCGTAACCCATGCAGGAATAGCCGTACTCGACGTGATAGGTGTTCACCCCCTTGCTGCGCCAGCTGCGCTGCAAGTCGCCGGGCAGGCTGCCAGCAGCGGCGACGATCACGGCGTCATCGGCCAGGGTTTCATTGAGCACGCCGAGCACGCGGCTCTGGGTCAGGCAGGAACCGGTCAGCTCGATGAATTCGCGCAGCACCGCCGGGTCCATGTGGTCGTTGATTTCCGGGATGAAGTCTTTGCTCTGGTATTCAACCTGATAGATACGGTCGACTTCCTCGTCCAGTTGCGCCTTGGCCTGACGCGGTTGATCGCCCCACGCAGAACAGTAATCGCCCAAGGCTTCAGCCAACGCTTGCAAGCCGACTTTCGCATCCGCCAACAGTTGCACGCCATCGAGCTTCAAAGCATCGCAGGGACTGATGTTCAGATTGAGAAATTGCACATCCGGGTGTTGGAACAAGGATTTCGACGCAGTGGTGAAATCGCTGTAGCGGGTACCAACACCGATGATCAGATCCGCATCCCTGGCCAATAGATTCGCCGCCAGGCAACCCGTTTCGCCAATGCCGCCAACATTCAGCGGGTGGCTGGACACCACCGCACTCTTGCCGGCCTGGGTTTCGGCGAAGGGAATATCGAAACGCTCGGCAAACGCCTGCAAGGCGGCATTGGCGCCGGAGTATCTGACCCCGCCACCGCAAATGATCAGCGGCTTGCGCTTGCCTTTGAACAGCGCCAGCGCATCACCGAGCATCGCTTCAGTCGCCGGACGACGCTCGATGCGGTGCACGCGTTTTTGCAGGAAATAATCGGGATAGTCGTAGGCCTCGGCTTGCACATCTTGTGGCAAGGCCAGGGTCACCGCGCCGGTTTCGGCAGGGTCGGTGAGCACGCGCATGGCGTGGATCGCTGCAGTCATCAATTGCTCGGGACGGTTGATGCGGTCCCAGTATTTGCTCACGGCCTTGAATGCATCGTTGGTGCTGATGCTCAGGTCGTGGAACTGCTCGATCTGTTGCAGCACCGGGTCCGGCTGGCGGCAGGCATAGACATCGCCGGGCAACAGCAGCAGGGGAATGCGGTTGGCGGTCGCCGTCGCGGCGGCGGTCAGCATGTTCGCCGCGCCCGGCCCTACCGATGAAGAGCAGGCGTAGATCTTGCGCCGCAGGTGTTGCTTGGCGAAACCGATGGCGGCGTGGGCCATGCCTTGCTCGTTGCGACCTTGATGGACGATCAGGTCGCCGCTGTCCTGCTCCAGGGCCTGCCCCAGGCCCAGCACGTTGCCGTGACCGAAAATGGTAAAGATCCCGGCGACGAATTTGCTTTGAACCCCATCGACCTCGATGTACTGGTTATCGAGGAATTTCACCAGGGCCTGGGCCATGGTCAGTCTTGTTGTAGTCATGCTTGCACCTTCCTTTGAAGCTAATCCGGTACTTGCTGTGGAATGCGATCACTGTGGGAGCGGGCTTGCTCGCGAAAGCGGAGTGTCTGGCGACTTCAATGTTGAATGTGTCGCCCTCTTCGCGAGCAAGCCCGCTCCCACAGTTGATCTCCATCAGTTCATAAGTGTTGTCAGGCCAGGGATTTTTGCAGGTGATCCATGCTCGCGCCGATCGCCTGCTGGATGTCCGCCAGGCCATGGACGCTGTCGGCAAACGGTTCGAACGACAGGTAGCCGCTGTAACCGCTGCTGAGCAAGGTGTCGATTTGCGCCGCGTTGCCGAGGATGTCGCCCTCGCCCACCAGCACCCGGTGGCCATCGCGAATGCTCGCCAACGGGGCTTCGGCATCCTCGACACCGGAGATGTGCACCAACCCGGTCAGCTCGGGGAAGAACTCATGTTCGCTGGCCAGGTGATGGTGAAAGGTGTCGTGAACCAGACGGAACACATCCAGCCCGCCGATGGCCTTGATCGCGTCCACCGCCGTGCGCTTGCGGCGCAGCGAGCACTCTTCGAAACCCAGCGGTTCGATGAAACCGAGAATGTCGTGTTCGCGCAGGATCGGCGCCAGCTCAGTCAACGCCGTGCGCAGACCGGAGGCGCGTGCGGCCTCATTACGCGGGTCGGCACGGTCGTTGAGTGGACACATGACCAACCCTTGAGCGCCGCAATCACGGGCATAAGCGGCCAGCTTCAAGGCCTGTGCACGGCGCTCGTCATTCCACACATCAAACGGATACAGCGCGTTGATCGACAGCACCGTAATGCCTTTGGCGGCGCACAACTCACGGACGCGCTCGGGGGCGGTGCCGTCTTCGATCTCGACACCTTTAAGGTCGTTGCGAATTTCGATGGCGTCGGCCTTTAGGGTCACCGCCAGCTCGATGAACGCCGGCAGGGACAAACGTGGGGCGACCATACGGTTCAGGGCGAAACGCAGGGGTTTGCTCATTATTGTTGTTCTCCGTACAGGTGAATTAGTTGGCCGTCGGCATGCTGAATTCAGGGCCCTTGGCGATGCTGTCGGGCCAGCGCTGCATCACGCTTTTGTAGCGGCTGTAGAAGCGAATGCCTTCCTCGCCGTAAGCGTGGTGATCGCCGAACAGCGAGCGTTTCCAGCCGCCGAAAGAGTGCCAGGCCATGGGCACCGGAATCGGCACGTTGATGCCGACCATGCCGACCTTGATCGTGCGGGCGAAGGCTCGGGCGATGCCGCCGTCGCGGGTGAAACAGGACACGCCGTTACCGAACTCGTGGGCGTTGATCAACGCGACGGCGCTGGCGAAGTCCGGCACCCGCACGATACCCAGCACCGGACCGAAAATTTCCTGCTGGTAGATGCTCATCTCGGTCGTGACGTTATCGAACAGGGTCGCACCGACGAAGAAGCCGTTCTCGGCGCCCGGCACCTTGAAGTGGCGGCCATCGACAATCAGCTGCGCGCCTTGGGCCACGCCTTCATCGATGAAACCTTCGACTTTGGCCTTGTGCTCGGCGGTCACCAACGGCCCCATGTCGCTGTCGCCTTTCAGGCCGTTGCCGACTTTCAGTTGATCGATACGCGGCAGCAGTTTGGCAATCAGTTGGTCGCCGACATCGCCCACCGCCACGGCAATCGAAATCGCCATGCAGCGCTCGCCGGCCGAGCCGTAAGCCGCGCCGATCAAGGCATCCGCCGCTTGATCCAGGTCCGCGTCAGGCATGACGATCATGTGATTCTTCGCCCCGCCCAGCGCCTGCACACGCTTGCCGCGGGAGGTGGCTTGCTGGTGGATGTACTCGGCAATCGGCGTCGAGCCGACAAAGGAAATCGCCTCGATGTCCGGGTGTTGCAGCAACGCGTCAACGGCGGTCTTGTCACCCTGGACCACGTTGAACACTCCGTCCGGCAAACCAGCTTCGCTCAACAGACGGGCCATCAACACACTGGCGGACGGATCGCGCTCGGACGGCTTGAGGATGAAGCAGTTACCGGTGATCAGCGCCAGCGGGATCATCCACAGCGGCACCATCACCGGGAAGTTGAACGGCGTCACGCCGGCACACACGCCCAGTGGCTGACGCAGGTTCCAGTTATCGATGCCGCCGCCGATGTTGTCGCTGAACTCGGTTTTCAGCAGGTTCGGCGCCCCGCAGGCGTACTCGACGATTTCGATGCCCCGGGTGACTTCGCCCTTGGCGTCGGAAAACACCTTGCCGTGTTCGCGGCTGATGATTTCTGCCAGCTCATCGTGATGTTGGTCGAGCAATTCCTTGAACTTGAACATCACCCGCGAACGGCGCAGGGACGATTGTTCGGACCAGGCCGGAAAGGCTTTCAGGGCCGAGGCGACGGCTTCGTCTACGGTCTTCTGGCTGGCCAGCCCGACGCGCGCCTGGACGCTGCCGGTGGCCGGGTTGAAGACGTTGCTGAACCGTTCGCTGCTGCTGTCTTGCACTTGACCGTGGATGTAATGGCCGATGACCGGGGCGTTGCTCATTGATCGTGTTCTCCGTGCAGAGGTTGGAATTCAGGCTTTTTAGTTCAGAGATCAAGCAGCCAGCTGTGCTGCGGATCGTTATGGAACTGCCAGACACGTTTCGGGCCGGCCATCACGTTCAGGTAATACGACTCGTAGCCGTACGGCACGCTGACCGGGTGATAGCCCTTGGGCACGACCACGAGGTCGCTGTTTTCCACGGCCATGGCCTGATCGATGCTGCGATCGTCGGTGTACACCCGCTGGAACACGAAGCCCTGGGGCGGGTTGATCTGGTGGTAATAGGTTTCTTCGAGAAAACTCTGGTGCGGCAGGTCGTCGGTGTCGTGTTTGTGCGGCGGATAGCTCGACGAGTGACCCGACGGTGTACGCACTTCCACCACCAGCAGCGAATGGGCCGGCTCGGTGTCCGGCAGGATGTCGCAGACGTAACGGGTGTTGGCGCCTTTGCCGCGCACGCTGCGCTTCATGCTGTCGGGTTTGATCAGCCGTGGGCCGAGGCCGTTGCTCGTTGAACCAGGCGCGGCGCACACGGCGATTTGCACATCGCTGAGCGCGACCACTTGCGCCTGACTGCCAGGTGGCAAGTACGCGGCGAACGGGGATTTGTCTTCGAACACCGACTGACGATCACCGATGTTGTCCCAGTCGAACACGCCCTGCCCCGGTGCTTCGCCCTTGATGCTGACCCGACCGCTGAGCAGCACCAGGCACAGCTCTTTATCACCGGCCGACACCGGCAGGGTTTCGCCCAGGCTCAAGCGGTAAGCGGCGAAGCCGACGTATTCCAGCTCACCTTTGCCCAGCTCGACCATGGTCCGGCCACGGGCGTTGCTTTTGACCAGCAGGCTCATAATGCAATCCTCTCGTCGAGCAGCGCACGCAAGGTGTCGTAGCCTTTTTTGGCGTAGACATAACTCGGTGCCACCGCTGGATCCTGTTCCGCTTCGACCACCAGCCAGCCGTGGTAATCGGCCGCCAGCAGCACGTCGAGCAAAGCGCCGAAGTCGATATCGCCATCGCCATCGCCGGGCACGGTGAACGTGCCGTTGATGATGCAGTCCGGGAAGCTCCACAGGTGGTTGCGTGCCAGTTGCACCACCGGTTTGCGCACGTCCTTGAAATGCACGTGGCAGATGCGTTCGATGTGTTTGCGCAGCACCTGCAACGGTTCGCCGCCACCCATATAGCAGTGGCCCGAATCGAACAGCAGACCGACTTCACTGCCGGTCAGCGCCATCAGCTTGTCGATGTCTGCCGGGGATTCGACGTAGGCACCCATGTGATGGTGGTAGGCCAGGCGCACACCTTGGGACAAGGTGAAGCGTGCCAGTTCGGTGAGCTTGTCGGCGTATTCCTGCCAGGCGCTTTCGGTGTGGAAACGCGGGCGTTCAACCAGCGGAATGCGCTGACCTTGAATGGAGTCAGCGACTTCACCGTACACCAGCACCTTGGCGCCGTTCTTCGCCAACAGCTCGACATGGCTGCCGATGGCGTCGATTTCTTCGGCCACCGAGCGACGGGCCAGACGACTGGAATACCAGCCGGACACAAGCGCCAGGTCGTAAGGGCGCAGTACATCGCCGACACCATTGGCGTCTTTGGGGAATTTTCCGTTGAGTTCGAAACCTTCGTAGCCGATTTCCTTGCCTTCACTCAGGGCGGTGCTCAGCGGCGTCTCGCCACCGAGGGACGGCAGGTCGTCGTTGCTCCAGGAGATCGGGTTGATGCCAATTCGAATAGCGGGCATGGCTGCACCTTTTATTGTTTTACACAAATCAGTAAGACCGGCACGGAACCCCTGTGGGAGCGGGCTTGCTCGCGAAGAGGCCGGCACATTCAACATGTTTGTCGCCTGACACACCGCTTTCGCGAGCAAGCCCGCTCCCACATTGGTACTGCGGTGTTACGTCAGGCCCGGGCTGTTCGCCAGGCATCGATCAATTCAACGAACGTGCCCTGCACCTGACGAATCAGCGCCTCATCGTCGATTTCACCGGCCATCCACGCGCGGCTCGGCTCCTGGAAAATCGTCCGGCCGACTGCAAACCCACGGCAAGTCTGGCTCTGGCTGGCCTGTTGAAACCCTTCGGCCAGCGCCGCCGCCGGTGCATTCAGCCCCAGCAACACCACGCCTCGGCAGTACGGATCACGCTCCTGAATCAGTTCGTCGAGTTGTTTCCACTCCTCGGCGCTCTGCGCTTCGATCTTCCACCACGCCGGGTAAATGCCCAGGTTGTAGAGGCGTTTGAGCGCGCGATACAGCACGTCCGGATGGGTCGACGGATGATCCTTGGGCGGGATGATTTCCAGCAGCAGCTCATGACCGCTGACCTGGGATGCCTGGTACAAACCCTTGATCTGTGCTTCCTGTTCCAGTCGCAGCAGCGGCTCGTCGTCGGGGTGAAATTGCACCAGGCACTTGATGATTTGCTCTTGCGGCCAGGCAATCAGGTTGCTGCCGATGGAGCGCCCATGTTCGAAGGCCAATGGCCGCGAACCCTGCACTTCCACCGGACGCGCCACCCACCAGCCGCGACCGGTGGCGGCGTTCAGCGAGTCCTGGCCAAAACGTTGATCGGCCAGCAGCCCGACATCGGCCTCGATGCCTTGCTTGCGCAAATCGGCTTCGACCCGTTCCACAGCCTTGATAAACAGTTGCTTGAGTTCGCTGATGGCGTTTAGGTCGCGACCGCCCTTGTGCGCCAGCTCCACCAGTTGCCCGCGATGGTCGAAAGCAAAAATGAACAGCTGCTTCCACTGTTTGCGCGGCACGCTGACCTGATGCAGACGCTGCAACACCGCGTCCTGATCCGGCCGGGTAATCGGCACCGGGCTGTTAAACAGATAGTCGAGTTCGGCGCGGGTCGGCATGGCCGGGGCGCAGGCATGGCGCGACACCACCAGACCGCCGCAGGCATTGGCCAACTGGCAGCAGCGCTCGTCGCTCGCATCCTCCAGCCAACCGGCGAGGAAGCCCGACATGAACGCATCACCAGCCCCCAGCACATTCAACACTTCCACCCGAACGCCGGGGTAAATGGCGCCGTCCTCGAGACGTTCCGGGATCACCCCGTGAATCACCGTGCAGCCTTGCGGACCGAGCTTGACCACCAGGGTCGCCGCGCTCAGGCGCCGCACATTGTGCAGCGCGGTGAGCAAGTCCTCGGAACCGCCGGCAATCAGGAATTCTTCTTCCGTACCGACGATCAGATCGAAACGCGGGAGAATTTTCTGCACATGCTGGCTGACGTTTTGGTCGGCGACGAAGCGGGTTTCGCCGTCGGCCTTGCCAGCCAGGCCCCAGAGCACCGGGCGATAGTCGATGTCCAGCACCCGCTTGACGTTGTGCTTCTCGGCGTAATCCAGCGCCTGGATGCTCGCCTTGTAGACGCCGTCGGTGGAGAAATGGGTGCCGGTGATCAGCAAGGCTTTGCTGGAAGCGATGAAGGCTTCACTGATGTCTTCAGCCCGCAGCGCCATGTCGGCGCAATTTTCACGGTAGAAGACCAAGGGAAAGGTTTCGCGATCCTTGAGGCCCAGCAGGACCATGGCGGTCAGGCGCTCCGGATCGACCTTGATGCCGCTGACATCGCAACCTTCGCGGGTCAGGGATTCCACCAGGAAGCGGCCCATGTGGTCGTCCCCTACCCGGCTCAACATCGCCGATTTCAGGCCCAGCCGAGCCGTGCCGAAGGCGATGTTGGCGGACGACCCGCCGAGGTATTTGGCGAAGCTTGAAACATCTTCCAACCGCGCCCCGACTTGCTGCGCATAGAGGTCGACGCCTAGGCGCCCCAGGCAAATCAGATCCAATTGACGCCCACTGGCAAAACGAGTCTGGCCCATGCTGGCTCCTGTTATTTTTATCAGCCTGCGTTCGGGGCGATGGCCGCGCCGAACACTCTTGGTGGATGCAGACTAAAACGTCCGGGACCGAACAATCAATAATTATTCTAAATATTTTTTACGTGGAATATTTTTTCCAATAAACTTTGGCACAGGCGTTCCAGGGGCAGTGCATCGTTTCAGCACACCTCGTACTGACCGCAAGCTCAAGATTTTATTCCGGCCTACCCTGTAGACTGCGCACAGCCAACCTATTGTCAGGGGATGACGCCATCCGTCCTCCCTATAAGAACAAGCCAGAAGGATTCCTTATGACCCGCACCGATCAGCCGGCGACGACCGAGAGCACGCCCGACAGCGATCTCGCCAGCCCCCCGATCAACGCCGAGCGTCTGCTGCAGCTGATCACCAACGAATACGAAAGCCTGCCGCGCCAGCTCAAGCGCATCGCCAGTTACATGAGCCAGCAGAGCGACCGGATCATGGTTGACCGCATCAGCGACATCGCCCGCGAGTGCGAAGTGCACCCGTCGGCGATCGTGCGGTTTTCCCAGCGTTTCGGCTTCAGCGGCTTCAGCGAAATGCAGGCGCTGTTCCGCGAGGCCTATACCCACAAGACCACGCCGGTGCAGAACTACCAGCAGCGCATTCGCAGCATGATCGCCAACAAGTCGCAGAAGGCCAGCGGCGGCGACCTGGCGCGCGAGTGCATCGATGCGACCCTGTCGGGCATCGAACGGCTGGGACTGGAACTCGATGATCAGGCCTTCGACAAGGCCGTCGACCTGGTGGTGAATGCCGACAACATCTACGTGGTCGGGGTGCGGCGTTCGTTCGCGGTGGCCGACTACCTGGTCTACAACCTGCAGCACACCAACAAGCGTATCCACCTGGTCTCGGGGCTCGGCGGCAGCTACCGCGAGCAGATGCGCAGCGTGCGCGCCAATGACCTGGTGATCGCCATCAGCTTCACGCCCTACGGCAAGGAAACCCAGCACTGCCTGCGCATTGCCCAGCACCATCAGGCAAAAACCCTGATCATCACCGACAGCAACCTCTCACCTCTGGCAAAGCGCGCCAACACTGTGTTGCTGGTCAACGAGGGCAGTTCGTTTGCCTTCCGCTCATTGAGTGCGACGCTGTGCCTGTGCCAGGCGCTGTTTATCGCTGTGGCGTATCGGCTGGAATTGAAGGTCGATGAGATTCACGAGCAGGTCGGCTTCGAAGATTAGCGCCCACGCCGTTTGCAGCTCGCTGAAGCTAAACTAAGGTTGTCCATCCCGAAATGGACATCTGAAGGAGCGGTTCAATGAAGCTGATCGGCATGCTGGATTCGCCGTACGTGCGGCGCGTCGCCATCTCTGCCAAACACCTTGGCATCCCACTGGAACACCAGTCGGTTTCGGTGTTTCGGCATTTCGAGCAATTCCAGCAGATCAACCCGGTGGTCAAGGCGCCCACCCTGGTGCTCGACGACGGCGAGGTGTTGATCGACTCGACGTTGATCATTGACTACCTGGAAGCCTTGGCTGGTCCTGGCAAGAGCCTGATGCCCGGTGATCTCGCTCAACGCCTGCGCTCATTGCGCCTGATCGGCCTGGCGTTGGCGGCGTGCGAAAAGTCCGTGCAGCTTTACTACGAACGCAACCTGCGGCCGGCGAATATTCAATTTGAACCGTGGGTGGAGCGGGTCGAAGGACAATTGGCGGCCGCCTATTCGGCGCTGGAGCGCGAGCTGGAAATGCAGCCGCTGAAGACTGACGGGACGATTGCTCAAGACGGGATTACGTTGGCGGTGGCGTGGAGTTTCACCCATCTGGTGGTGCCGGATCAGGTGGATGTGAATCGGTTTCCACAGATCAGTGCGTTTACGGCGTATGCCGAAGGGCTTGAGGATTTTCTCAGTACACCGATCGAGTAGATAGATTGAGGGCGCCTAATCTGGCCCCTTCGCGAGCAAGTCGAATCGTCGCACCGCCGCTCCCACAGGAGAACGCGGTCAACTGTGGGAGCGGGCTTGCTCGCGAAGAGGCAGTCACATTCAACATCAAGGTGGCCGCCAGCCGGCTCACACAAAAACGCCGCTTCCACCAAAGGCAGAAGCGGCAGAGGCTAGTGCCCCAGCGTAAGTCAGTGCATGAACAGGGCGATCAGGATGATGATCGGGATCGGTACGCCGAGAAAGAACAGCAGTAATGAGCGCATGGTAGTTCTCCTGGGTTAGCGGACAGGCTGTGAAGTGGTGGTCACGTAAGCGTCGGATTCCAGATACACCACGGCATCCCGACGACGGCCGCCAAAGGTTGCCGCGAGGCTGGCGAAAAACGCACCGATCAGCAGCGCGATGAACATCCACAGCGAAGTCCAGGCAGCAACTTTGGCGGCGGTGTCGGCGGCTTGTTGGGCGGCGAGTTTGGCGTCGGCCACGGCTTTTTGCGTGCGGGCATACACTTCATCAACGCGACGTTCCGCGTCCGCTTGAGTGAGGTTGGTCCGTTGGGCGACCAGTTGCGCCAGGTAGGTGCGATCTTCGGCAGCCAGTTGACCGTTGTTGCTCAGGCTGCGCACGAAGATGCGCGTGACGGTGCCATGAACGGCGTCATCACTGACCGCCACCGGACGGTCATCGCGGAACAGGCTGTCGACGAAGTAACCGTACGGGCCACTGTCAGTGTTGCCGGCAGCCGCACCGGCAGCTTGAGTCGCGGCACTCGCGGCGCCGCCAACCACGCTCGCCCCGGCCTGCACGCCACCGCTGACAATGCTGCTGACCGAGCCGACCACCAGCGTCGCCGTCACCAGCGTCGCCACGCACCAGGCCAGAAAGCCATGGGCGGTGTCACGGAAATAAACCTCATCACCGTGCATGTACGCCCACTTCACCCGCAGACGACCGGCGATGTAACCGCCAAGCCCGGACGCCACGATTTGCGTAGCGGCCAGCCAGACAATCGTTGAAATGCCCAGGCCCTTGGCGCTCACCCCTTCATTGGCCCACGGCGATACCGCCGAAAAACCCAGGCCAAAGCCGAGCAGCACGAGAATCAACGACAACGCCGCCGCTGCAGCGGCCCCCGCGAAGATCGCGCCCCAGGACACGCCAGAGAGCGTGCTCGTTTCTTCCGCGACAGGATAGAAACCATCAGAGGATCTATTCATTGTTTTATCGCTCCAGGCAGGAAAGATGGTGTTACAACTCTTCAACGGAGGAAGTGCAGTCACCGTGCCAGTCGCCGACTTTAAATAAATCGCGATTTTTCAATAAGTTATAAAGTTTGAACTTCCAATGGCCTTGCAATTTGCAAGAAACCGTCTGTAGCGGCGGGTTTTATGCATTGACCGGGATCGGTGTTTTCGATGGAAAAATCAAAAGATCGCATGAAGTTTTATTTAGAAAGCCTGCCATCATTTCTTGGCAAAATGCCGCTCAACATTGAGTACTCTTAATCAGGCCCGCCCTATGACCCGCATCTTGACCATCGAAGACGACGCCGTGACTGCCCGGGAAATCGTCGCCGAACTGAGCAGCCACGGCCTCGACGTGGATTGGGTCGACAACGGCCGCGAAGGCCTTGCACGCGCGGTCAGCGGCAATTACGACTTGATCACCCTCGACCGCATGCTGCCCGAGCTCGATGGCCTGGCGATTGTCACCACGTTGCGGACCATGGGCGTGGCCACGCCGATTCTGATGATCAGCGCCCTCTCCGACGTCGATGAGCGTGTGCGCGGCTTGCGCGCGGGCGGTGACGATTACCTGACCAAACCGTTCGCCACCGATGAAATGGCCGCCCGGGTCGAAGTCCTGCTGCGCCGGCAGAACACCGTGACCGCCCAGGCCACCACGTTGCGGGTGGCGGATCTGGAGCTGAACCTGATCAGCCATGAAGCCAGCCGCGACGGTCAGCTGTTGACACTGTTGCCCACCGAGTACAAGTTGCTGGAATTCCTGATGCGCAACACCGGGCAGATTCTGTCGCGGATGATGATTTTCGAAGAGGTCTGGGGCTACCACTTCGACCCCGGCACCAACCTGATCGACGTGCACATCGGTAGACTGCGCAAGAAGATCGACCCACCCGGCAATCTCCCATTGATCCGGACCGTGCGAGGCTCGGGTTATGTCATTGCCGAACCCGTCTAAAGGCTGGCGTTCCTCCAGCAGCCGACTGCTGGCGCTCTACAGTTCGCTGTTCGTGCTCTGGAGCGGCATTCTCATGGGGGTCATGTACTACGAGGTGTCCGATTACCTGGACAACCTGGCCAAACACTCGCTGATGCAGCGCCAGCATTTGTTTTCGCGCTTTCAAGGCGAACAACTGATGGACGCCCTCGCCGTCAGCATGACCTTCGACATTCGCGGTATCGACGCCTATGGCCTGTTCGATGGTCAGCATCGCTACCTCAATGGCGCCCTGCAGCACATTCCCGAAGGCCTGCCGCTGGACGGCAAGATTCACATGCTCAGCGACTGCGCCGACTCCGACGACCCGACCCTGCCCGCTGACAGCTGCGACGCCGTGGCGACCCAGACCCGGGATGGACGCTGGCTGGTGCTGGTGCGCGACAACGGTTCGTTATTCGCCGTGACCCGGATCATCCTCCACGCGTTGTTCTGGGGCGTAACCCTGACGATCCTGCCGGGCATCGTCGGCTGGCACTTGTTGCGCCGCCGCCCCTTGCGGCGCATTCGCGGGATTCAGGCCAGCGCCGAGGCCATCGTCGCCGGCGACCTGACCCGCCGCTTGCCATTGTCCAATCGCCGCGATGAGCTGGACATGCTCGCCGCCATCGTCAACGCCATGCTCGAACGTATTGAACGCTTGATGAACGAGGTCAAGGGCGTCTGCGACAACATTGCCCACGACCTGCGCACGCCGCTGACGCGCCTGCGGGCGCAGCTGTACCGGATTCAGCAACAGGCTGATGAAGGTTCGACGCTGGCGGTGCAACTGGACTCAGTGCTCGGTGAAGCGGACACCTTGATGGCGCGCTTTCGAGGGTTGCTGCGGATTTCCGAGCTGGAAGATCGTCAGCGGCGTTCGGGTTTTGTGCAGCTGGATCCGGTGCCGTTGTTGCAAGAGCTGCACGACTTTTATCTGCCGCTGGCGGAAGAAGGCGAACTGGTTTTCAAGCTGCAACTGCCTGACGTCTTGCCGCCACTGAATGGCGACCGCGCGTTGCTATTCGAAGCGGTGGCGAACCTGCTGAGCAACTCGATCAAGTTCACGCCGCCGGGTGGCGAGGTGATTTTGCGGGGGGTCAATGAGGGTGGACGTACGCGGATCGAAGTGCTCGATTCGGGTCCAGGCATTCCGATGGCCGAACGAGAGGCGGTGTTCCAGCGTTTCTATCGTGCTGACGGCGGCAACCAGAAAAGCGGGTTCGGGTTGGGGCTGTCGATCGTTGCGGCGATTGTCAGCTTGCATGGGTTTGCGCTTGAGGTGGGTACTAGTGAACTTGGAGGGGCGCGGTTGGTGCTGGATTGCCAGCAAAGCTTGATCCCCCAGACCTGACGCTAACTCAAGAACAAAGTAGATCCTTGTGGGAGCGAGCTTGGTCCGGGCGGCGTTCCGACGATGGCGGAGTGTCATCCAACATCAATGTTGAATGTCAGGCCCTCATCGCGAGCAAGCTCGCTCCCACAGGGGATTGGTGGTGGTTTCAGTAGCCCACCACCCCTTCTTCATGCATCTGCTGCAGTAATGCCAAGCCGCTCTCCATAAACTCCGGCGACCCAGCCATCCCCGCCTCCACCGCCAATCCTTCCAGCTGCTCACGCCCATCCAGTTGAGGAAATTCCTCAATCCGCTGCAACAACCGCCACGCCAACGGGCTCAGGGCAGAAAACTTCACACTCCAGTCCTCAGCCCGACGCACCAGCAACAATGTCGGCTGAGCCGGCGCTGCCTCCGGTTGATAATCCGGTCCCACCCACTGCACCGGCCAGGCATACGCCAACGGCCAGGCCAGTGGCGAAACCTGCAACGGTCGGTCCAGCAACAACCCGGCATCGCTCAGCGGCAACGGCTCCGCCTCGGACTGCTGCAACGCCATCTCGATCCACTCGTAATGCGCCAGTTCCACCATGAACGGCGGCCACGCCCCTTCGGCCAACGCTTGCGGTTCCGAGGCCAGGAACTCGACAAACTCCTTGGCGATCTCGCCAAATTTCGGCGTGTGCGCGCGGTAGTCGCGCAGGAAAATCCGTACCAGTGAACGCCAGTGTTCATCACCGAGAATCTTGATCAGCACCGGAAAAGTCCCGCTGAGCAACGACGACAGGTTCGCGAAAATCAGGTCGCGGTAAACCTGCGCCCGCGTCACGTCCATCCCGGCCGGTGGCGCGCAATGATCGGGATCGCGCAGGTAAAGGCCCAGGGTGTTTTGCTGCTGAAACAGGCTCGGCTTATCCACGGTTCACCCCCTCGGCTTGCAGGCGGCGAATGGTCTGCAACTCGGCCAGCAGTTCGGAAAATGCCGGAAAGTTGAAATCCCGTTCCAGCAGCGTCGGTTGCGCGCCGAATCGAGCGTAAGCCTCAGCCAGCAACGACCAGACCACCGGTTTGACCGAGGCGCCGTGGGTGTCGATTTTCAAGGTGTCGGACTCATCGAAATGCCCGGCCACGTGCATGGCCACCACCCGGCCCGAATCGATGCCCGCCAGAAAGGTCTGCGGATCGAAACCATGATTGATCGAGTTGACGTAGACGTTGTTGACGTCCAGCAGCAGGTCGCAATCGGCTTCGCGCAGCACCGCGTTGGTGAAGGTCACCTCGTCCATATCCTGTTGTGGCGCGGCGTAGTAGGAAACGTTTTCCACCGCCAGACGCCGACCAAGAATGTCTTGGGCCTGACGAATTCGGGCGGCGACGTGATACACCGCTTCTTCGGTAAAGGGCAACGGCAGCAGGTCGTAAAGGTGACCGTCATCGCTGCAGTAGCTTAAGTGCTCGCTGTACAGCGGCACGTTGTAGTGATCGAGGAAAACCCGGACTTCCTGCAGAAACCCGACATCCAGCGGAGCCGGGCCGCCCAAAGACAGGGACAAGCCATGACAGGACAACGGATAACGCTCGGCCAGGGCACGCAACGCATGGCCATGAGCACCACCGATACCGATCCAGTTCTCCGGTGCGACTTCCAGAAAATCGAAATCGCCCATGCGGGCTGCCTGAAGGTCCTTCATTAAACCGCGACGCAAACCGAGCCCGACGGTCGCCTTCGCTGAGAGGGTGGGAGTTTGCATGGTGTCGATCTCAATGATTGTCAGAACTGAATCACAGGGGTCCGTACACACTGTGGTACAGACCCGCCGTTGCGCGTTAAGCCAGGTCGTACTTCTCGCGCACCAGATGGCCAATGCCGATGCGATCCAGCACGGTCATCGGGCACAGGAACGTCACGCGCACGGTGCCCGGCAAGCGGCTGATGTCGATCGAACCGGTGATGGTCGCGCGGTTGAGCACTTCGTCGTACGGCAGACCAGTGACCGAGGCGGCGCGTTTCAAGCCGTTCTCTACCGCGACGTTGAGGTTCTCGCCGCTGCCGATAAAGGTGATCGGCCCGCTCTGCTCAATGTCGTGCTGACCCCAGCGCTCGCCCAGCTCGCGGACTTTCTGCCGCTGCTGGGCATTCATCGGCCGGGCCATGGGCGGCAAGTCGTCAAGGTTTTGCAGCAGGATCGGCCCTTCCAGCGTCAGGTGCTTCACCACTTCCACCACCACTTCGGTTTCCCCGGAGCAATCGGTGGCATGCCCGGCGATCTCGCCGTTGCCCTGCTGGGCGTGCATGTCGCCCATGTACACGCCGGCGCCTGGCACCTTGACCGGGCAGATCAACACGCAGCCCTCGCGGATAGAGTTGGTGTCCATGTGGCCGTCAGTCTTGGCCGCGTGCAGTTCTTCGCGGGTCATGCCAAAGCGGTGCGGCGCGCCGATCAGGTATTGGCCGAAATCGGCGCAGTTGTGGGAGTCGGGCAAATCACGGGACGGCGTGGTGCCGATGTTGCCGAGGAACGGCCGCATGTGCGCTGCGACGCCGGGGATGTCGGCGCGCGCCAGGGACAGGATCGAATGTTGCGCGGCGAATTCCGGCAGCGCCGACATCTCGGCTGCGTTACCGGCCAGTTGATTGGCAACGTCCTGATTGACGGTCAGGCTGACCTGATTCTGCGCATCGAACACGATCACGTAGCCGTGGCTGAAGCGAAACGCGCTGACCTCGGCGCCACAGGTGTTACAGCGAATCGCGTCCTCGCCGATGCCTTCGACATGGCTGGCCGGGTGTTCGGTGCCGCACTTGGCGCAGAATTTGGAAACGAACGGATCGCCGTGGTAGCGACCTTCAACGAAGCTCATCACCCCGGACGAAGTGGCCAGCGAGGTGACGCGCATGCTTTTGATCTTGATCGCCACCGCATCGCCGATTTCCGCACCGGCAATGGCCACCGGTTGCGTCACTTCGTGGCCTCCCTCGAAGGCCGGCGTGATCATCGGCCCCCAACAGCCCGGCGGCGTGCCGGTGATCAGGGTGCCGCCGTCGGCCAGTGGCCCGAGCATCGGCTGGCTTGGGCCGATGATGCCGCTGGTGTAATGGTCGACGCGCAGGCGATTGACGGGGGTGGGTTTCAGGTCGGTTTCAGGCAGGAGCGTGGTCATTGTTGTCCCCTTCACGGAGTATAGGGTGCCAAATGGCCTACGCAGTTCATCGCAGGTTTGTATCTCGCCTGTGTTCGGCAGTAGCCCTGAGTTAGTGGGCTCTGTATCGGGAGACCGGTTAGATACAGTGGAATACACAAATCCCTTGTGGGAGCGAGCCTGCTCGCGATAGCGGTTTTTCAGTCGACAAGGATGTTGCCTGGCCCACCGCCATCGCGAGCAGGCTCGCTCCCACAGGGGTTGGTGCCGAACAGGAGTTCGAGGTGAGTCAGGGAAAATGTGGCGGACAAGGAACTTTCGTCGCTCAAGGCAGCGATGCACGCCCCCCGGACTAAACTTAGTGCACGCAGGGCGTGCTTATCGTCCTGTTCATTCCCACGACCACCGTCCAGAGGTGAACGCCTCGAAAAACAAGGCCTCCGGACTGTGATCCTGCTGAAGGAGCACACGTGATGGACGAGGCCAGACTCAATGATTTCATGGGCAAACTGGTGAACGACATGGGCGGCGCGGCGATGCTCGCCAACGTAATCCTCGGCGAAGAGCTCGGGCTGTACCGGGCCATGGCCGACAGTCAGCCAGTCACCCCTGAAGCCCTCGCTGACAAAACCGGCTGCAACCCCCGCCTGATACGCGAATGGCTCAGCGCCCACGCCGCTTCCGGTTACATGGAACACCGCGACGGCCAGTTCCGGCTGCCCGAAGAGCAGGCCATGGCATTGGCGATCGAAGACTCACCGGTCTATATCGCGGGTGGCATCGGGGTGGTCGCATCGTTTTTCCATGACAAGGACAAACTGGTCAACGCCATGCGCGGCGACGGAGCCCTCGCCTGGGGCGATCACCACCCGTGCATGTTCAGTGGCACGGAGCGGTTCTTCCGGCCAGGTTACAAAGCGCATCTGGTCGCCGAATGGCTACCGGCGCTCGAAGGCGTGGTCGCCAAACTGGAGGCTGGCGCCAAGGTGGCGGATATCGGCTGCGGCCACGGCGCATCCACCGTGATCATGGCCCAGTCGTTTCCGGATTCGCGGTTCGTCGGTTTCGACTACCACGCGCCCTCCGTCACCGTCGCCACCCAGCGCGCCGAAGAAGGTGGCGTGGCCGGGCGTGCGCGGTTCTTCCAGGGCACGGCAAAAAGCTTCCCCGGCGATGACTATGATCTGGTCTGCTACTTCGACTGCCTGCACGACATGGGCGACCCGGTGGGCGCGGCGCGGCACGCTTATGACGCACTTAAACCGGACGGCACGGTGCTGCTGGTAGAACCGTTCGCCAATGACTCGCTCGACGACAACGTCAACCCGGTTGGCCGCTTGTTCTACGCCGCCTCGACCTTCATCTGCACCCCGAACTCGCTGTCCCAGGAAGTCGGCCTCGGGCTCGGTGCCCAGGCTGGCGAGGCGCGGCTGCGCAAGGTCTTCACCGAGGCGGGGTTCAAGACGTTCCGGCGGGCCACGGAAACACCGTTCAACCTGATTCTGGAGGCGCGTAAGTAAATATTGCTGACCGCTGACGGGTGACTGCTTACTGTAGGAGCTGCCGCAGGCTGCGATCTTTTGATCTTCAGCGATTTGAGTATCGTCAAATCAAGATCAAAAGATCGCAGCCTGCGGCAGCTCCTACCGGTCCACCGGAGTGTTGAACATGCTCGACAGCCTCATCCACGAACAACTCGACCGCCTTCAGCAGCTAATGACGTACCAGCCGTTTGTGGTCCTGACCGGCGCCGGCATCAGCACTCCATCGGGCATTCCGGACTACCGCGACAACCAGGGCGTGCGGCGTGGCCGGCAACCGATGATGTATCAGGAGTTTCTCTCCGCCCCCGAATCCCGGCGGCGCTATTGGGCGCGGGCGATGCTCGGTTGGCCGCGGGTGCGCCAGGCCCAGCCGAATGTGGCCCATGAGGCCTTGGCCAGTTTGCAGAGTTCGCAGCAGATCAGCGGGCTGATCACTCAAAACGTCGACACCCTGCACGACCAGGCCGGCAGCCATGACGTCATCGAACTTCACGGCAGCCTGCACCGGGTGTTGTGCCTGGACTGCGGCAAGCGCAGCGAACGGGATTCGATCCAGCAATTGATGGAAGCACAGAACCCGTATCTGGCCGGCGTGGATGCGGTGCAAGCCCCGGATGGCGACACGCTGCTGGATGCGGCGTTTGAGGCGCGGTTTCAGGTGCCGCATTGCCCGCATTGCGCAGGTGAACGGATGAAGCCGGATGTGGTGTTTTTTGGCGAGAACGTGGCGCAGGTGACGGCGGCCAAAGCAATGGCGGCGGTCGAAAAGGCGGCGGGGTTGTTGGTGGTGGGGTCTTCGTTGATGGCGTATTCGGCGTTTCGGTTATGCCGGGCGGTGGCGGATCAGGGGAAGCCGTTGATTGCGATTAATTTGGGGAAGACTCGGGCGGATGATTTGCTGGATTTGAAGATTGAGGGGTCTTGTGAGCGGCTTTTGCCTCTTTTGACGCAACGCCTGATTCGTTGATGCCTATGGGTAAGTGTTCGACTTTAGATCCACCCCTCACTGTAGAGACCGGTACATCCTTTACACATTTGACCGGGTACATCGTTTACACATTTAACAGGCTTGATACGCGTTTGGCACCGCGTTCAAGCCTGCCTAAAGGGAAAGAGCAAAGGTACAACTCCCACACGCCATCAGCCACCTCCTTCAGCGCGACGTGCTCGTCGATCAGCGCCTCGCCCAGAAAGATCAGGGCCCCTTGCCACTTGATCTCACCATTCTTGCGCACCCGCCGTACTTCGACGTCGGCTCCGTATTCGATCGCCGGCAAATAGCCTGGATAAGGTCTGAGTGACGGGCGATAGATACCCGCTGGCGTCTTCATCTCCAGCGCCGTATGAGGCCGTGCGTGATTGAAATCCTGTACGAAGTCCTCAAAGGCAAGCTGCTGACGCAGCAGATTTTCCGCCGGCGGCCTGAGAACGGCAGCCTTTAGCGTGCGGTGCATGCGTTCATGCCGACCGTTCTGATCCGGGCGTCCCGGCTTGATTGTTTCGGGGTGGACACCATGCCTGATGAACCAGACGGACAGCTTGGAGAGGCGGGCCAAGCCTGTCGATGCAAACGGAGCGCCGTTATCGGTGCGGATCACATCAGGCATGCCGAACTCCCGGAACGCCCACTCGAAGCCCTGACGCGTAGGTTCACCGTGGGTGCTGGGAAGCGCCCGGCACGCCAGAAGATAGCGACTGGCATGGTCGGTGATGGTCAGCGGATAGCACCAGCGGCCGTCCTGGGTTTTGAATTGTCCTTTGTAATCGGCGCACCAGGTTTGATTGGGCTCGTCGGCCTGACGCAGATGCACCGGCCCATGCGGACGGGGTGGGTGCAGCCGTCGAGGAATCACCAGACCGGCCTTTTTCAGCCACTCTCCAGCGGTGCTGGCGGCCGGCCAAGCGATCTGCGGCTGCGCATTGCGCAGACGCTGGATCAGTTGCTTCGGCCCGCGATCCGGGTGCTCGCTTTTCTTCGCAAGCAACGTGGCAATGATTTCATCGGGGGTTTGGTGCGGACAGCTCAGCGGTTTTCGCGAGCGCTCTTTCAAGCCATCTACGCCGCAGCTTGCATACCGATCAAGCCACTTATCGACCGTCGGACGGCTAATGCCATATCGCCGACTCAGTTGGCTCTTGCTGTAACTGCCGCTAAGCCAGTCATGGATTAATTTCACTCGCTGATCCATCGGGGACTCTCGATTCCAGGGCATGGTCAGTACCTCCTGACCATGATTGATACCTGTAAACCATGTCCCCGGTCTCAAACGTAAAGGATGTCCCCGGTTTTTACCCACCCCAGCCCTCTCCCCAAAGGGGAGAGGGGAAAGGGAGCAGATCTTCAAGCCTTTCAAACCTGAGTTCGACTTTCGGTCGCAGGTCGCAGGACATCTCCCATGCAACTCAGTCAGTCCCCTCGCCCCTCTGGGGAGAGGGTTAGGGTGAGGGGTGGCTCTCTCAGAATGTCGAACAACGCCTGAGCCGCCGCCGACAATTCAACCCCAGGCTTCGTCAGCACCCCAATCGCCCGCTCCACCACCGGATCGCGCAAGGTAATGCACCGCGCCCCCAGTTCCAGCATCTGCCCGACACACAACGCCGGCACCGCGCTCACCCCCAACCCGCTGGCCACCATCCGCCCGACCGTCGCCAACTGATGGCTTTCAAACTCCACCGGCAATTTCATCCCACGCGCCTGCAAGTGCTCTTCGAGCATCACCCGAACCGTCGACGGACGCTGCAAGGTGATGAACGGTTCCTTGAGCAAGGTCTGCCAATCGATGTCTTCCCGTTCGGCAAAAGGAGAATCTTTCGGCACCACGGCCACGAAACGATCCATGTACAACGGCGTGAATTCCAGCGACGAACTCTGATTCGGTTCAAACGCCACCCCCAGCTCAACCTGTCGGTCACGCACCATCTCCAGCACCTGCTCGTTGATCACGTCATTCACCGTGACGTTGACCTTGGGATAGCGCGCGCGGAAGGTTTTCAGGATCGGCGGCAGCAGGTTGCCGGCAAATGAGGGCATCGCCGCCAAGGTCACGCGACCGCGCTGGAGGGTGAAGCGTTGCCGCAGCTCATCCTCGGCATTGTCCCAGTCGGCGATCAGGCGACGCGCCAGTGGCACCAGCGATTCTCCCTCCGCGGTCAGCGCGACATTGCGCGTGTTGCGGGTGAACAGACGTCCGCCCAGCCCCTCCTCCAGCGCCTTGATGGTCAGGCTCAAGGCCGATTGCGACAGGTGCAACCGCTCGCAGGCCACGGCAAAACTCAAACTCTGGGCCACGGCCAGGAATGCGCGGATCTGCTTGACTGTCATGTGCGAGTTGCTCCAGTAATTAGGAGCACGGCTTGCCCGCGATGGCTTCCTTGAAATCGCCATCGCGAGCAGGCTCACTCCCACAGGATTGATTGGTGAGTTTTATCTATCAATCAACCTTAAAAATCAACTTAACAAATGAATACTGCGGCGAGACACTCCATCCCCATACGGCTAGCCAGCCGCCCACAAAGAATAAAAGAGGTGCATATGGCAGGTTTCGACAAGCGCGTGAGTTCCTACGAGGAAGCCCTTGCAGGTCTTGAAGACGGCATGACCGTGATCGCCGGCGGCTTTGGCCTGTGCGGGATCCCGGAAAACCTCATCGCCGAGATCAAGCGCAAAGGCACACGCGACCTCACCGTGGTTTCCAACAACTGCGGCGTCGACGGTTTCGGCCTCGGCGTGCTGCTGGAAGACCGGCAGATCCGCAAGGTGGTGGCCTCCTATGTCGGCGAGAACAAGATGTTCGAGGAGCAACTGCTCAGCGGCGCTATCGAAGTGGTCCTGACCCCTCAAGGCACCCTCGCCGAAAAAATGCGTGCTGGCGGCGCCGGCATTCCCGCTTTCTTCACCGCCACCGGCGTCGGCACTCCGGTTGCCGACGGCAAGGAAGTTCGCGAATTCCATGGCCGCCAGTACCTGATGGAAGAATCCATCACCGGTGACTTCGCCATTGTCAAAGGCTGGAAAGCCGACCATTTCGGCAACGTCATCTACCGCCACACCGCCCAGAACTTCAACCCGCTAGCCGCCACTGCCGGCAAGATCACTGTGGTCGAAGTCGAAGAAATCGTCGAACCCGGCGAGCTGGACCCGGCGCAGATCCACACCCCTGGCATCTACGTCGACCGGGTCATTTGCGGCACGTTCGAGAAGCGCATCGAACAGCGCACCGTGCGTAAGTGATCCCCTGCCCCCGGACCGAATGAAGGAATAACAACAATGGCACTTTCCCGCGAACAAATGGCTCAGCGCGTCGCCCGCGAAATGCAGGACGGCTTCTACGTGAACCTGGGCATCGGCATTCCGACCCTGGTCGCCAACTACATCCCTGAAGGCATGGAAGTCATGCTGCAGTCGGAAAACGGCCTGCTGGGCATGGGCCCCTTTCCTACTGAAGAAACCATCGATGCCGACATGATCAACGCCGGCAAACAAACCGTGACGGCACGTATCGGCGCGTCGATCTTTTCCTCGGCCGAGTCCTTCGCGATGATTCGCGGTGGTCATGTCGACCTGACCGTGCTGGGCGCCTTTGAAGTAGACGTGCAAGGCAACATCGCCTCGTGGATGATTCCCGGCAAACTGGTCAAGGGCATGGGCGGCGCCATGGACCTGGTGGCCGGTGCAGACAACATCATCGTTATCATGACCCACGCGTCCAAGGACGGTGAGTCCAAACTGTTGTCCAAATGCAGCCTGCCGCTAACCGGCGCCGGTTGCATCAAGCGTGTGCTGACCGACCTGGCCTACCTGGAAATCGAAAACGGCGCGTTCATTCTCAAGGAACGCGCACCGGGCGTCAGCGTCGAGGAGATTGTCGCCAAGACCGCCGGTAAACTGATCGTGCCGGATCACGTTCCGGAAATGCAGTTCGCTGCCCAGTGAGGAACCATTCCATGCAAGAAGTCGTCATTGTCGCCGCCACCCGTACCGCCATCGGCAGTTTCCAAGGTGCTCTGGCCAACGTGTCCGCGGTTGACCTCGGTGCTGCGGTGATCCGTCAGCTGCTGGCGCAAACCGGCCTGGACGTTGCTGAAGTCGATGAAGTGATCATGGGTCAGGTGTTGACCGCTGGCGCCGGGCAAAACCCTGCGCGCCAGTCCGCGATCAAGGCCGGCCTGCCGTTCACCGTGCCTGCGTTGACCCTGAACAAGGTCTGCGGCTCGGGCCTCAAAGCGCTGCACCTGGCCACTCAGGCGATTCGCTGCGGCGATGCCGACGTGATCATTGCCGGCGGCCAGGAAAACATGAGCCTGTCGAATTACGTCATGCCGGGCGCTCGCACCGGTCTGCGCATGGGTCACGCGCAAATCGTCGACACCATGATCAGCGACGGCCTGTGGGATGCGTTCAACGATTACCACATGGGCATTACCGCCGAGAACCTGGCCGAGAAGTACAGCCTGACTCGCGAGCAACAAGACGCCTTCGCCGCGGCCTCCCAGCAGAAAGCCACGGCCGCCATCGAAGCCGGGCGTTTTGCCGATGAGATCACGCCGATCCTGATTCCTCAGCGCAAGGGCGATCCGCTGTCCTTCGCCACCGATGAACAGCCGCGTGCCGGCACCACCGCTGAAGCGCTGGGCAAACTGAAACCGGCCTTCAAAAAGGACGGTTCGGTGACTGCCGGTAACGCCTCGTCCCTGAACGACGGTGCCGCCGCCGTAATCCTGATGAGCGCGGAAAAGGCCAAGGCCCTCGGCCTGCCCGTGCTGGCGAAAATCGCGGCTTACGCCAATGCGGGCGTTGACCCGGCGATCATGGGCATCGGCCCGGTGTCGGCCACTCGCCGCTGCCTGGACAAGGCAGGTTGGTCCATCGACCAACTGGACCTGATCGAAGCCAACGAAGCCTTCGCTGCGCAATCTCTGGCGGTGGCCAAGGATCTGGAATGGGACCTGAACAAAGTCAACGTCAACGGCGGCGCTATCGCCCTGGGCCACCCGATCGGTGCGTCGGGTTGCCGGGTGCTGGTGACTCTGCTGCATGAAATGATCAAGCGTGACGCCAAGAAAGGCCTCGCCACCCTGTGCATCGGTGGTGGTCAGGGCGTGGCACTGGCGATCGAACGGGCGTAAAGCGTTCAACAGACGGCGCGGGGACCCACGAATATCCGTTCGCCGTCTGGCAATACACCCGGTGCGACTCACGTCGCACCGGGTCCTACAGTCAGTCATAAATCTACGCTGCGCCGCATACTTTGTAGCAGCTGGCGAAGCCTGCGTTCAGCTGCAAAGCAGTCGTCAAACCTGAGCACGCGGTCTGCCTGAAACACCCTATCGTCGGATTTCACGACTGCTTCGCAGCCGAACGCAGGCTTCGCCAGCTGCTACGCCGAGTGCGGTGAATGAAGAGTCAGGCAAATTTCACCAGATTCAGCACCGGCAGCGGACCGCCTGGAAACTGCACCAGCCGCGCCCCGACGCTCAATTCCCCAAGATCAATCCCGAAGAAGCCCAGCTGTTCGATCAGCGCCGCCACTTGAGCTTTCGCATCGGCATCATCACCCGAGAGAAACAGCACCCGCCGCCCGCCCTCCGCCGCCGGATCGCTTTCCAGAAAACGCGCCTGAAGGTGATTGAACGCCTTCACCACCCGCGCACCGGGCACCCATTCGGCAAACACTTCACTGGACATTCGCCCCTGCAAATCCACGGCCTTGAACGACGGCGCCTCGATTGAGTTGTTGGCGTCGATGACAATCCGTCCGCCAAAGTCCGGCAGACCGGCGAGCGCGGTTGGCAACTTCGACCAGTTGACCGCGACTAAAACAATGGCTTGTGCGGCGGCCTCCTCGCGGGTTCCGGCACGCGCCGTTGGCCCGAGTTCTTCCACCAGCGAGGCCAGGCTTTGCGGGCCATGGCTGTTGGCGATAACCACTTCAATGCCTTGACGCGCCAGTGCTCTGGCAAAAGCTGCGCCGATTGCGCCGGCGCCGATGATTCCGATGGTGCTCATGGTTGTTCACTCCGAGGGTTGTCGTTGGCGTGAATACTGCGCTTGCCATTAGTGTTTGATTAGCGGGTAATGCCTTGAATGATCTTCAAGCATGACTAGCAGGTGCCTGCCATGGAAACCCTCGCCAACCTCGAATCCTTCGTCCGCAGCGCCGAGACCTGCAGTTTTTCCGCCGCCGCACGGGTGCTCGCGCTGACCCCTGCCGCTGTCAGCCGCAACGTGGCCATGCTCGAACGCAACATCGGCGTGCGGCTGTTCCAGCGCTCGACCCGCAAGCTGTCCCTGACCGAAGCCGGGGAACGCTTTCTGACGAGTATCGGCGGCAATCTGGAAGCGTTGCAGACAGCGATCAGCACGGTAAGCAGCGACCAAGGCGAGCCGGCGGGCGTGCTCAAGGTCAGCCTCGCACCGACGTTTGGCATCGGTCATGTATTGCCGCTGCTGCCGGCGTTCCTGGCGCGCTACCCGCTGATTCGCCCGGAATGGCACTTCGAAAACCGCCCTGTGGATTTGATTGCCGAAGGGTATGACGCGGCCATTGGCGGCGGCTTCAAGTTGACGCCCGGGGTGGTGTCGCGGACGTTGGCGGCGGCGCATGTGGTGGCGGTCGCCTCTCCCGCCTACCTCGCAGGACGCAGCCTGCCCGACAGTCCGGCAGACCTGTCCGGACACACCGGCATTGTGATGCGCGGCACCCGCACCGGGCGGATTCGCCAATGGCTGATGCACGATGGCGCAGGCAACGAAGCACCGGCCAATCTGAATGAAAACATTGTGCTCAATGATCCGGCCGCCATGCGCGAAGCAGCGATACTCGGCCTGGGCGTGACGCTTCTTGTGTTGCCGGATGTGCTGGCGAATATCCAGCGTGGCGAACTGGTGCGCCTGCTGCCCGATTGGCACGCCGACGCGGGACCGATTTCGCTGTATTACCCAAGCCGGACGTTGATGCCGGCCAAGACTCGGGTGTTCATCGACTTTGTGGTCGAGGCGTTTCAGAGGGAGACCGCGTAATCGTTCTTCGCGAGCAGGCTCGCTCCCACAGTTGATCTGCGGTGAACACTAAATCTGAGAGCCCCCAATCCCATGTGGGAGCGAGCCTGCTCGCGAAGGGGCCCGGTCAGGCAACGCAGCTTCAGGCTCAGGCTACGAACTGCAGGATCAACCAGCTATTCGCCCCGCTTATCACCACAAACAATCCCCACACGAGCACCCGCGTCGGCCACCGATTCACCAACGGCCCCATGAGCGTGTGGTCGTTGGTCATGCGAATCAGCGGATACAACGCAAACGGCAACTGCAGACTCAACACCACCTGACTCAACACCAGCAGCTTGCCGATCGCATTGTCGCCCATCAGCCAGACGCCAATGAACGCCGGGATCAGCGCCAGCCCGCGCGTGAGCAATCGCCGTTGCCAGCAAGGAATCCGCAGGTTCAGGAAGCCCTCCATGATCACTTGCCCGGCGATGGTCCCGGTGAAGGTCGAGCTCTGACCCGAAGCCAGCAACGCGACGCCGAACAACACACTGGCCAGCGCCCCGCCCACCAATGGGTCGAGCAGGTGATAAGCGTCCTGGATATCGACCACGTCGGTATGCCCGGTCTTGTGGAACGCCGCCGCGGCGAGGATCAGGATGGCCGCGTTGACCAGCAACGCCAGGGCCAGAGAGCCGATGGTGTCGATGCGCGCCAGTTTCACCGCGTCCTGCTTGCTGGCCAGGTCCTTGCCAATCATCCGGGTCTGCACGATGGAGGTGTGCAGGTACAAGTTATGCGGCATCACTGTGGCCCCGAGAATACCAATGGCCAGGTACAGCGGCGCAGCATCACCGATGGCGGACAGTGACGGCGTGAACCCCCGGGCGACGTCCGGCCAGTAGGGTTTGATCAGCAGCAATTCAACGAAGAAACACACGCCGATGGTGCCCACCAGCACCAGCATGATCGCTTCGAGTCGGCGGAAGCCACGGTTTTGCAGGGCCAGCACCAGCAAGGTGTCGAATGCCGTGAGCGCGATGCCGAAGGTCAGTGAACAGCCCAGCAACAAATGGAACGCCAGGGCGCAGCCGAGCACTTCGGCCAGGTCAGTGGCGATGATCGAGATTTCCGCCAACACCCACTGGGTCCGTGCGGTCCGCGTGCTGTAGCGCTCCCGGGACAACTGCGCCAGATCACGCCCGGTGGCGATGCCCAGGCGCGAACACAAACACTGCACCACCATCCCCGCCAGACTCGCCAGCAGCACGACGAACAACAAGCTGTAACCAAACCGCGAGCCAGCTTCGATGGCGGTCGCCCAGTTGCCCGGGTCCATGTAGCCGATGGACACCAGCAAGCCAGGACCGGCAAAACGCAGCATCCGGTTGAAGAACGAGGCGCGGGGATCGACGGCAACGCTGCCGGCCACTTCCGGCGGACAGAACGGCGCCGTGGCGGTTTTGGGCAAACTGAATTTCACGCAAACATCCAGAAACAAGTGGGAGGGAGGCAGCTTAGACGTTTCGTCCTGAGCCCCCAAGGGGCAGTAACTTTGTATACAAAATCTTGCAATCCATAGAGCAATCCACCGCCTGCAATGCTAACGTTGCCGCCTCACTCAGGTCGGAGGTGCGTGCGTGCTGCTACTCAAACTGCTGGTTATCCCAGGATTTCTCTTGCTGATTTCCCTGGCCGGTAAACGCTGGGGACCGAGTGTCGCCGGTTGGCTGTCGGGGTTGCCGGTGGTGGTCGGGCCGATTCTGTTCTTTCTCGCCATCGAACAAGGCGAAGTGTTTGCCGCTCAATCGGCGACGGCAGCGTTATCGGCGATGTTCGCGATGATTGCCTTTTGCGTGACCTACGCTCAGGTTGCACAACGCGCGAAGTGGCCGTGGGCGCTGGTGATTTCACTGTTGGTCTGGGCCACGGCGGCCGTTGTGCTGTCGTTGATTCCGCCGTCCCTGGTGTTCTCGGTGATCGCCGCCGCGACCGCCCTGCTGGCAGCACCGTATCTGTTTCCCTCGGTACAGCCAATCGTTTCAGGCCCGGCGCCGAAGTCCGACAAACTGCTGCTGCGCATGATTGCCGGCGCCCTGCTCACCCTCGCGGTCACGTTGTTGGCCAGCACCGTTGGCGAGCGCTGGAGCGGCCTGCTCGCCGTGTTCCCGGTGCTGGGCAGCGTGATGGCGGTGTTCTCTCAGCAAACCCGCGGGCCCGCCTTCACCGCTGCATTGTTGCGGGCCACCGCGACCGGGATGTATTCGTTCGCCGCGTTTTGCCTGGTGTTGGCGCTGGCCTTGCCAGGCATGGGTTTGAGCGCGTTCGCCCTGGGTGTCGCAGTGTCAGTGGGGATGCTCGGGGTGACCAAGCGTTTGTTGGCCAAACCGGTGAGCGTGGCACCAGACGCTGGACGTACGGCGATCAAACGCTAAGCTGCTCGATGTCATCGGGCCAGGATGGTCGACAACACGTTCGATATTTTCGAACGAGTAAAGCAAAAAGCTCGCACGTCATTCGAACAGGTTTACTTCAACATCAGCCTCAGTTCAAAACCAATCACTGACTGAGGCCAACACCATGAAGTTCTTTTTCCACCCTTCGCCGAACCCGATGAAAGTCGCCCTGCTACTCGAAGAGCTGCAAACGCCCTACGAATTGATCGGCGTCGACACTTTCAAGGGCGAGCAACACCTGCCAGCCTTTTTGGCAATCAACCTGAACGCCAAGGTGCCAGCCCTGGTCGATGGCGACGCTACTGTCTTCGACTCCCAGGCGATCCTGCTGCATCTGGCGCAAAAACATCAGCGCTTCCTGCCGACCTCCGTGGCCGGGCAAGCCGAGCTACTGTCCTGGCTGATGTTCATCGCGACAGGGCTGTCACCATTTTCCGGCCAGGCGGTGCATTTCCTGCACCACGCACCGGAAGACCTGCCTTACGCAAAAAACCGCTACCTCAAGGAAGTCGAACGCCATTACCGCGTGCTCGATCAGCGACTGGCCGACCATCAGTACCTGGCCGGCGACACCTACAGCATCGCCGACATGGCGCTCTGGGGTTGGGCCAATTACGCGCCGTACATCCTCGGCGAGAACGGTCTGGCGGCGTACCCGAACGTCAAGCGCCTGTTCGATGACATCAGCGCCCGTCCAGCCGCCCAGCGGGCCCACGGTCTTAAAGAGAAACTGGTGCTGAAGGCCGAGTTCGACGAAGAAACCCGTCGCAATCTGTTCCCGCAGAACCAGGCGCAGTAACCCGTTCACAGCATTCGAAGGTGATGAAATGAGTGATCAAGTCGCGTTTATCGTTTACCTGCCGGCCAAACCGGAACGTTTCGCCGAAATGAAAGAGCGGCTGCTGGACGTGGTGCACCAGATGTCGGCCGAGCCGGACTTCGTCAACACCTGGGTTCACCAACTTCAGGACGACCCGAACACCTTGGTGCTTTACGAAACCTGGAACTGCAGCAAGGACGACTTCATCACGCGTCACCTGAGCAAGCCGTATCGACAAGCGTATGAACAACTGCTCCCGCAGTTGCTGGTCAGCGAGCGTCGCATTGAATTTCTGGATGTGATCAAGAGCTATCCGGTGCGACGTGAGGTCTGAACGGACCTTCCAGCGTGACCACGAGCCGCGTGAATGCTGCTAAACAGCGAGGGCGCAAGCGCCCTCGCTACCCGCCTGGCGACTACCCAGGCTTGTGGTTGTCCAGTAATCGATTGACCGCTAACTCACCCAACATGATGACCCGTTGCAGCACCAGCATCGTTTGCCGTCGTGGGCCGTCCGTTAAGTCGGTGAGATCGTTGACCATGGCGCTGGCTGATGCCAACGATTCGCAGGCCTCGACGAGCAACGTTTCGTCATCCACCGCTGCGTCGATGGTGAAAATGGTGCTGGGCTTGCGGGGCGGTATCTGCGTTTTCGACGCCCCGGGGTCGAGGTAGAAGCTGAGTGCGCGGTCGGCCGCCTCTGTCATTTTCTTGGGGTCAAGATCACGAAAGACGTCGTAGGGTACCGGACGGGTATTCGGGGGATTCGGCGTTACTTTGAACATAGATCTGATTTCCAGAGTTGGGGCCGCTACCGCTCTCGACTAAAAGAGGGTGGCGGCTGTACGCAGGTTAGTCGACCGGTGGAATCAGCAAGCCCGGCGCGCCCAAGGGCGCCCTGCGCACAACCACCATCAAGTACAGGCATAGAACGACCTGACTGAATGGCGCTTATGCACCTTACCGATAACCACCGGGCGACTAAACCCGACCACTGATGAGCAGTGGCAGGTAAACGATAGAGGCCGGGGTCAAAGCGCACAAGCCAGCGGATTCTGGCGTACGCGTAGGCAACGACGCAAGGCGTTGTAGCCGTTAGGACGTAACAGCGGGTGTCTTTAAACGCGTCCATTAAACGCATGAAGGCGTTCAAAAAATTGAGGAGGCGTCCGACATTTTTTAGGGGTTGGCTGTCGCAAGCGAGAGGTTTAGTGTGGTGGCGCCCAGCAGGTAGAGAGATGGGGCCACGTGGTACTTGGCTGGGTGCGCATCGACACCCACGGCAGTGAGCCACCTACCGATTAGACTGCTAGGTATTGATCCCGGAGGTCACTATGAGCGCCGAACTTTCCCCCATCGTTTCAGAGTTTGAAACCGAAGAGCAAGCCGCCAGCTACGACCGTTGGTTGCGTGCCAAAGTGCAGGCGTCGCTCGATGATCCACGCCCGAATGTCCCACACGATCAGGTAATGGCTGATATGCGATCCCTTCTCGAAGCCAAGCGCACTAAGCGCGATGCTGGTTGAGTGGCGGCGCCGAAGCACGGGCTGAACTGTGGCACCAGCTTCACCCAACAGTGGTTGGTTGGAGCGGGTCCATAAGTAGCCATAGGTAATTGCGCCGGCCAAAGGAACATGACCATCCGTTAGACCGCGCTGGAATGCGCCGCAACCTCCATGGGATGATCGCCCCCTCACCGCGAGACCGACCATCCCCTGGAGTTTCTGAATGTCATTGTTGAGTAAAAAAGCCGTTGTCCTGTTGTTGACGGCTGTTGCCAGTCTGGGAGCGTTGAATGCGCAGGCCGCCAAAGCCACTGCCAGCGATACCGCGCCAGCACAGAAAGTCTCGATGCTCGGCGGCAAGTTCACGTTCAACCTGCCTAAAGGCTTCGTCGCCAACCCGTTGCCTGCCGGCGACGCGGCCACCGGCACCGCCGGGGCAACGGGCACCATGTACACCAATCAGGCGACTAAAACCGTCGTGATCGCCGCTGAAAATACCATTTCCGGCGGCCTCAACGTCAAAGACAACGACGGTCAATTCCTCGACTCCGCGGCGTCCGACTTCGCCACCGCACAAGCCACGGCGCTGCCGGACTTCACCAAACTCAGTGAAAAAAGCCTGACCCAGAAAGGCACCGGCCTGGGGTTGCGGCAGATCGACAGCACCGCCACCCAGGGCGGCGGCAAAACCCTCGACACCACAGTGATAGCCGCGTCCAACACGCGCATGGCGATCGTTCAGGTGATTTCCCGCCTCAGCGACAATGCTGGCCACGAGACGCTGGTCAAACAGATCGTCTCCGGCAAGTAACAATCAGCGATTGAGGCGCTGCAACCAGGCGCTCAAGTCCTGCATTTCGACAGCACTGATGCTGTGACCAATGCCAGGGTAGGCATGAAATTCAGGCTTGAGTGACAGGCTCTGCAACAGGCTGTCGGCGTCCGTACCGTCAATGTACGGAAGGCGTTTATCCGCCGTGCCATGACCGATGAAAATCGCCAGCTTCTGGCGTTTTTCATCCGGTTTCAGTTCGGACCTGAGCACCGGCAAAATCCGCCCGCTCAACGCCGCAATCCCGCCCACCGCCTCTGGGTGACGCAGGGCCACCTCGTACGACATGATTGCGCCCTGGCTGAAACCCACCAGGAACACCTTGTTCGGTTCGGTGTGATATTTCTTCGCCGCTTGTGCGACGAAATCCTGCAGCACCTGGCCGCTGGTCTTCAGATCATCGGTCTCGCCGTCGTAGGCAGCGTTGCCCTTCTGGCGAAACCACTTGTAACTGTCCTCCTCCATCACCATCGGTGCGCGTACCGACAGGTAGTTGTATGACGCGGGCAGTTCATCCTTGATGTCGAACAGGTCCTGCTCGTTACTGCCGTAACCGTGGAGGAAAATCACCAGGGGCTGATTGCGCGACTCGGGGTTGGCCTGCTCCAGGTACTTGAGCGGCAGATCGGTTTGCAGCGGGGTTTGAGCGTGGACGGCGGCGGACGCCAGGAGTGTCAGCAGAGCGAAAAACTTCAACATAAACCTTCCTTCACAAGTGCAGGATTCGGGGCAGAGCCTAACACTGTGAAGCTTGCCGGGGGATTCTGGGTGTTGCTGATGCCGCCATCGCGAGCAGGCTCGCTCCCACACTAGATCTCCAGTGTTCACACGATCCCTGTGGGAGCGAGCTTGCTCGCGATGAGGCCCTAAGACGCTACGAAGACTCCTCGGTTAATCATTGATGAGTTTTCCAACCCGAATCGGCTCGCGCCCCGCGACCTTCGCCTGCCAAGTGCCCGGCTGCGTATAGCGCCCGCGATCAATCGCAAACAACACCCCACTGGTCCCGGCGCAAACCGTGGTAACTCGATCATTCAGCGGGTCGACCACTTCGAACAGCGCATCACCCTTCTCCACCCACTCACCCGAATCGCGCAGGAAACTGACGACCCCGTGATGCGGTGCGAACAGGTATTGGGTGCCTTCGAACGGCATGCCTTCGCAGCATTCGCTCGGTGCCGCGGGCCAGGTGCCTTTGATGAAACCCTGCTCGGCGAGGAAGCCGAGAATCGCCTCGCAATTGGCCTGAGCCTGATCGACTCGCGTATCACCCATGCTGCCCAGCTCCAGCGTCGTCGCCAGGTTGGCCGGCGGGATCGCGGCCTCAGGGAAAGCCCTGGCCAGACGCAACCACGGCGTTGAACACGACTCATCGAATGAGCTGCCGCCGGAGTCTTCACAGAGCAACGCCACCCCAGCCTTCAAACGCGCCGCCAGGGATTGCCACTGCGGCCAGTGTTGCGGCAAGGCATACAGATGAATCGCCGCGTCGAAATCACAATGCAGATCGAGGGTGATGTCGGCCTCACAGGCGTGGCGCAGCAGCAAGCGGTGCATGGCTTCGAGCTGCGAGGCCGGTGCCGGCAGGCCGTCGAGTACCTGGCCCATGGTCTGGCGAATCAGCGCAATGTTGGCAGCCGCATCATTGCCCAAGCGATCACCGATCAACTCGCCCACCGGTGCGCTGAGTTCGACGAAGGAGCGGTTGAAGTTCTTGCCGCTGCCCAGCTCGAAGCGGCCCATGTGGCTGCCTTGCAGGTGTTGATCGAGGCCGATGGGATTGGCCACCGGGACCAATTCGATCACGCCCTGCAACTGGCCCTGGGTTTCAAGTTCTGCAAGACGCTTCTTCAGTTCCCACGCCGTGCGCATGCCCGGCAGTTCATCAGCGTGCAGGCTGGCCTGGATGTAAACCTTGCGAGTGCCCGCGCCATAACGAAACACGCTGAGGGTGCGTTCGGTGCCCAGGTGGCTCCAGGGCAGTGAATGATCGATGCGTTGCATGGGGTGCTCCTGTGTTCGCGTGCTGCGCAGAATAAATCATCAAGGCATAAAAAAAGTGGCAACCGCGTCAACGGTTGCCACTTTTTTGAACGGCGTGATTACTGGCCGTAAACGTCAAAGTCGAAGTACTTGTCTTGCACTTGCTTGTACTTGCCATTGGCGCGGATTTCGGTGATGGCGGTGTTGAATTTCTCTGCCAGGGCGGTATCGCCCTTGCGCACAGCAATACCGGCGCCGCCGCCGAAGTACTTGGCGTCTTCGTAGGTTGGGCCTACAAAAGCGAAGCCTTTACCGGCGTCGGTTTTCAGGAAACCGTCGTCCAGGTTGACCGAGTCGGCCAGCATCGCGTCGAGACGACCGGCGACCATGTCCAGGTTGGCTTCTTGCTGAGAACCGTAGCGAACCAGATTGATACCGGCTGGCACCAGTACTTCAGTGGCGAAGCGGTCATGGGTACTGGCGCGCAGCACACCGACTTTCTTGCCTTTGAGTTCGGTCAGCGGGTCTTTGATGTCGGTGCCTTCCTTCATCACGAAGCGCGCCGGGGTGTGGTAGTACTTGATGGTGAAGTCGACGTTCTTTTTGCGATCGTCGGTGATGGTCATGGACGACAGGATCGCGTCGATTTTCTTGACCTTCAGGGCCGGGATCAGGCCGTCGAACTCCTGCTCGACCCAAGTGCACTTCACTTTCATCTGCTCGCACAGCGCGTCGCCGATGTCCACGTCGAAGCCGGTGAGTTTGCCATCAGGGGTTTTCATCGAGAATGGCGGGTAACCGGCTTCGATACCGAGGCGGATCGGCTTGGCGTCTTCGGCCACAGCCGTCAGGGACAACATCGACAGTGCCAGGGCACCGAACATCACTAGCTTCTTCATTTATAACTCCTGTGTGCGGAGGCTTTTATTGGCAGCTTTCGATTGGCTTTCGGTAGGTGAAGACCGAAGTGGCCGGCAGTCTAGAGCGGCTCAAGGAGGGCAAATTGTGTTTAAGCGACAAATAGTTATAGAAAAGTAGCCGGCAGATTCAAGTCCCTTGAAGCGTGCGCCAAGCCAGTGCAAAGACTGTAGGACAAGCCCTTTTTTCAGACAAAACCTACAAGCAAAAACTACAAGAGAGCCCTTATGCCCACGTTGAACCTGATCCAGCACCACCCCGCCGAAGGTCCCGGCGCCATTGCCACGTGGGCTGCGTCCCGAGGTTTGACCCTGAACGTGTTTCGCGCCGACCTCGGCCAGTTGCCGCCAGTCAGTGCAGCACCGGTGATTCTGTTGGGCGGGCCTTATGAGTCCAACGGTGGGCCGGCCTGGCTGGAAGCCGAACGCCAGTGGTTGGCGGGCAGCCTGGATCAAGGCGCGCCGGTGTTTGCGATTTGTCTGGGGGCGCAGTTGCTGGCGCTGAGTCTGGGCGGGAATGTGCGGCGGATGGATCGAACTGAAACCGGTTGGACCCGCGTGACGTTCATCGATGGTCAGCATCTGAACGTGCTGGAATGGCACGAAGACGCCATCGACCTGCCGCCAAACGCGCAGTTGCTGGCCCGCAGTGATCAGTGCGAGCAGCAGATGTATCGCGTCGGGCCGACGCGGGTGGGTTTGCAGTTCCATCCGGAGTGGACGGCTGAATCGGTGGCGACGCTCAATGAACACTTTGGCGACGAGTCACCACTGCCCCGGGGTCAACAGGACAGCGCCGCCTACGCAACCGTGTTCGAGTGGTTGCAGGCGACGCTGGATGGGTGGTGGTCAGCACTCACAACCGATCACGGCACTCACTGACTGTTGCACCCTCACACTCAACTCAAACCCTTCATCCAGCCACCCGGTCACCCCGCCGATCATTTCCTTGACCGGGTAACCCAGCGCCGCCAGTTTCACAGCAGCCTTGTTGGCGCCGTTGCAGTGGGGCCCGGCGCAATACACCACGAACACGCTGGTTTTCGGGTAGGCCGCCAGACCTTCAGCGCTCAGCAGTCGCCCCGGAATATTGATCGCTCCCGGCACATGCCCACGCTCGAACGCGAGCGGGCCGCGCACGTCCACCAGGACAAAATCCACCTCGCCGGCCTGTTGACTGCCGTGGACGTCGGAACAGTCGGTTTCGAAGGTCAGACGGTTGCTGAAATGCATCAGGGCGATGGCCGATGGGGCGGCGGGAATCTCGCGGACCAGGCTGGTCATGGGTTGTACTCCAAAGTCTGTGTGGGTGTGAGAAGACTTTATCCGCCCGATGCTTGCGGCTACAGTGGCGCACAAGACACTCACCGGGAACTTTCCGCCAAATGCAACCCACCCCTGGATTGGTCGCGATTCTGGCCTACGACGGCCTCTGTACGTTCGAGTTCGGCATCGCCGTGGAGATCTTCGGCCTGGCACGTCCGGAGTTCGACTTCCCTTGGTACGAGCACCGGATTGCCGCCGTGGATCAAGGCCCGATGCGTGCCATGGGCGGCATTCAGGTGCTGGCCGATGGCGGCATGGAACTGCTCGAAGAAGCCCGGACCATCATCATTCCCGGCTGGCGTGATCGCAGCGCCCCGGTGCCTGAGGCATTGATCGCGGCCCTGCGCCAGGCCCATGCGCGGGGTGCGCGGCTGCTGTCGATCTGCTCGGGCGTGTTCGTGCTGGCGGCCACCGGTTTACTCGACGGTCGCGGCGCCACCACGCACTGGCGCTACACCGCTGAGTTGGCTGAGCGTTTTCCGAACATTCTGGTGGACCCGGACGTGCTCTATGTCGATTCAGGTCAGCTGATCACCTCGGCCGGCAGTGCTGCTGGCATCGACGCCTGTCTGCACTTGGTGGCGCGGGACTTCGGTACGCAAGTGGCCAACTCGGTGGCGCGGCGGCTGGTGATGTCGCCGCAACGCACCGGAGGTCAGGCGCAGTTCATTCCGACACCGGTCAGTCCTACGCCGCGTAGCGATTTGTCCCGCGTCATGCAGTGGGCACGCGAGCGTTTGCACGAACCGCTGGAGGTTCGCGAGCTGGCGAGTGAGGCGGCCATGAGCGAACGGACGTTTCTGCGCCGCTTCACTGAAGCCACCGGCATGCCGCCCAAGGCGTGGTTGCAGCATGAACGGCTGGGCCGGGCTCGGGAGCTGCTTGAGAGTACGAGCCAGAACACCGACCAGATTGCCCAGCGCTGCGGTTATCGCTCGGTGGAGAGTTTTCGAGTGGCGTTTCGCAGTGTGGTCGGGGTGCCGCCGTCGGTGTATCGGGAGCGGTTTGGGCGGGAGGTTAAAGCAATAATTTGAGGTATGTTTTAGGGCCTCATCGCGAGCAAGCTCGCTCCCACATTAGACCGCATCCGTCCAGACAACTCGGTCAACTGTGGGAGCGAGCTTGCTCGCGATGAGGCCAGCCCTGACACCGCTACACTCAAGGCTTACGCAACAAATAGGTATCCATAATCCACCCATTCTCCAAACGGGCCGCCTTACGCACCCGTTCGATCTCATCCGCCACATCCTTGAGCTTGCCGCTGATCAGGATTTCATCCGGCGTCCCCAGGTAGGCCCCCCAGTAAATCTCTGTCTCCTGGTCCGCCACCCGATGGTAGGAATCTTCTGCATCCAGCATCACCACCAGGCTGTCGGCATCGCTCACCTGCCCCGCCGCCAGCCGCCGACCCGTGGTGATTTCAATCGAGCGGCCAATGCGATTCAGCGGCACCTTATGCTGCGCCGCCAATGCCTGGACACTGGTGATGCCGGCGATCACTTCAAATTCGAAGACGCACCGGCCTGAGGCCAGAATCGCCTGCAAGATCCGAATGGTGCTGTCGTACAACGCCGGATCGCCCCACACCAGAAAACCGGCGCACTGGTCGTCAGTCATTTCCTCGCTGATCAACCGTTCGAAGGTCTGCTGCTTGGCCAGGTTCAGGTCTTCCACGCTGGCCTTGTAGTCCACATCACCGCGTTCGCGCTCCGGGCTGTGGGCTTCGACGAAGCGGTAGTCGCGATCGGTGATGTAGCGCTCGCAGATCTCGCGGCGCAGGTCGATCAGTTTGTCTTTGCTCTGGCCTTTGTCCATGAGGAAAAACACGTCGACGAGGTTCAGCGCTTTCACGGCTTGCATCGTGATGTAGTCGGGGTTGCCGGCGCCGATGCCGATGACCAGAAGTTTTTTCATCAACGTGTTTCCTCAGGGGCCGTGCCCAGCAAGCGTAGGCGCCAGCGGCCGTTGAACCGCAACTCGATGGCCGACAGCGGTTCAACATCGATCAGGTTGAACGCTACGCCTTGCAGCACCTGCATCAGCGCGGCGCGAATGACAAACGGATGGGTGATGGCAACAATGTGCCCCGGTGTGGCCTCCAGTGTTTTCAGCCAAGCGGCCACCCGCTCACAGAGTTGCACCACCGACTCGCCACCGTGGGGTGCCGAGCTTGGGTCATCGAGCCAGATCTGCAACGCTTGGGCTGCGGTTTTTTGCAGATCGTCGATCCGCGCGCCTTTCCAGAGCCCGAAATCGCAATCCCTCAGTGCCTCGACAATCTCCACGTCGCTGCCGAACAGCTCGGCGGTTTGCCGGGTTCGCAGTTCAGGTCCACACATCAGTCGCGGTGTCCCCTTGAACTGAGCACGACGCGATCCCCTTGCCGATTGCCAATCCATCTCTATGGGTTCATTCGTAGGAAAACACGCCAATTTTTGTGCGACGGTTCGAGCGTGGCACATCAGGGTCAAACGGGTCGCCTGCACGAAGGATCACTCTGTCGATGGAAATTGAAAACGGCGTCACACCGCGAATTATTGCCAATTGTGCCGTAAGAAGCGCGATCCAGGGCGTTTCGTTTGATCCAGCAAACACAGGTCCTGACTCACACGCACCTGAAAAAAACGGCGATATCCGACACCACTATGGGCGATGACCTACAAGCTCAGTCGACTTCTGTGTAGCCCAAGCCCCACGGGGTTTTCGCCCTGTTTTGGGGCTTTAAAAAACCATGAAAAAATTCACTAGACATGTTGAGTCCACTACATAAATACTGTTTTAGCAATTTATGAAATGAAACCGACATATCCATCCAGCAGGAGCCCGGATGCCTTCTCTCAGAGACCTGATCACCGATCCCGGCCTGGACCTTACGCCGTCGGAACGCAAAGTCATCCGTGCCTTGCTGGACCAGTACCCGCGTAACGGACTGGGCCCGATGTCACGTTTGGCCGAACATGCCGGTGTCAGCGATCCCACCATCGTGCGACTGGTCAAGAAACTGGGTTTCAGCGGATATGCCGATTTCCAGGATGCCCTGCTCAGCGACATGGACCACCGCCTCCGTTCCCCCAGCACCCTGTTGCAACCTCGTGCTCATCTTCAGAAAGGCGACGCCTGGAGCCAATATCTGGCGCACAGCCATCGAGCGCTGGTGGACACCCATGCTCTGACCCAACCCGAAGATGTGCGGATTCTGGTGGAATGGCTGCTCGACACCCGCCATCAGGTGCATTGCTTCGGGGGGCGCTTCAGCAGTTTCCTCGCCAATTACTTGCTCAACCACCTGCACCTGCTGCGTCCGGGCTGTTTCGCCCTGGAAGACAACGCGCAACTGCCCGACCGATTGTTCGACGTGCAGCGTCAGGACGTGGTGCTGGTGTTTGACTATCGCCGCTACCAGTCACAAGCCCTGCGCGTGGCCAATGCGGCGAAAAGTCGATATGCACGCGTGGTGTTGTTCACCGACATCTATGCTTCACCGTTGCGGGAAATGGCCGACCTGATTATCAGTGCGCCGGTGGAATCGTTGTCGGCCTTCGACTCCCTGGTTCCGGCGCTGGCTCAGGTCGAGGCGCTGATTGCCTGTCTGACCCTGCGCAGTCCGGATCTGGCTGATCGCCTGGAAGGCATCGACGCCCTGCGGACCCACTTCGACACCCACCTGCTGGAGGATAAATAAGGATGTTCACGCTCCCCCACCACTCGCCTCGGGATTTGCCATTCGTCACCGATCACACCGCGCTGTTGCTGGTGGACATGCAACGCGCCTGGCTTGAGCCGCAGTTCGACCCGCACCTCAACGGGCCGGACGCCGAGTACTTCCTGACCCGCACCCACATGCAGGTGGTGCCCAATCAACGCCGGTTGCTCAGCGCCTTTCGCAGCGCCCGGCAAAACGTGCTGCACACGATCATCGAAAGCCTCACCACCGATGGCCGCGACCGCTCGCTGGACCACAAACTCTCGGACATGCACTTGCCCAAGGGCAGCCAGCAAGCGCGGATCATCGACGACCTGACCCCGGCAGAAAACGAAATCGTGCTGCCCAAGACCTCGTCCGGGGTCTTCAACTCCACCAACATTGACTACGTGCTGCGCAACCTCGGGACGCGGCACTTGATCATCGCCGGCATCGTCACCGACCAGTGCGTGGACATGGCCGTGCGTGACGCCGCCGACCGCGGTTATCTGGTAACGCTGGTGGAAGATGCCTGCGCGACTTACACACCCGCGCGGCATCAGGCCTGCCTGAATGCAATCAAGGGTTACTGCTGGATCACCGACACCCAGACTGTGCTCGGCCGGTTGCAGGAGATGCAGCCATGAGCGAGTACCTGTTGCCACTGCCCATGACCACCCTCGTCACCACCGACCTGATCGGCGTGACACGCGGGCGCTCCTTTCCTACGGACGAACTCGAGCACTATCAAAGGACAGGGTGTGGTTGGGTGCCGGCCAACAGCGCGCTGACCCCGCAAGACATCATCGCCTACGCCAACCCGTGGGGCGCTTATGGCGATTTGCGGCTGATGCCCGATCTGCCCAGCCGAGTGACGGTCAGTAACGGCCCGGATGCCAACGCGCCGGCGCTGGACTTCATTCACAGCGACATTCGCGAAACCGATGGCCGCCCGTGGGGTGCCTGCCCGCGTACGGTGTTGCGCAACGAGGTAGAGCGTTATCGCGCCGAGTTGGGCTTGCAGGTCAATGCGGCGTTCGAGCATGAATTCAACTTGAACACCGGCGACGTTGAACACCTGGCGTTTTCGCTGCAAGCCCAGCGTCAGGGTGCCGAGTTTGGCGGTTGGCTGCTCAGCGCCCTGCGTGCCGGCGGCGTCGAGCCGGAAATGTTCCTGCCCGAGTACGGCAAGCATCAATACGAAATCACCTGTCGCCCGACCCTGGGTGTGGCCGCTGCCGACCGCGCGGTGAACGTGCGTGAAATCACCCGCGAGATCGCCCGGCAAATGGGCCTGGCGTTGAGCTTCGCGCCCAAGACCTCGGAGCATGCGGTGTGCAACGGCGTGCACCTGCACGTCAGCCTGCTCGACCTGGCTGGCCAACCGGTGATGTACGACGCCGGCACCACCAATGGCTTGTCGACTCTCGGCCAGCACTGGGCCGCCGGCATCCTGCATCACCTGCCCGCACTCTGTGCGTTTACCGCGCCGACGCCGGTGTCCTACGAGCGTTTGCAGCCTCATCACTGGAGCGCGTCCTACGCGTGCCTCGGGCAACGCAACCGCGAAGCGGCGCTGCGAATCTGTCCGACAATAAGCCTGGGCGGCAAATCGGTGGCGTCGCAATACAACCTGGAATTTCGCGCCATGGACGCCACGTCCTCACCGCACCTGGCCATGGCCGCGCTGCTGATTGCCGGTCGGCTGGGCATCGAGCAACGCCTGGCCTTGAACGCAATCACCGATGAAGTCCCCGACGCCCTGAACGAAGAACAACGCCAGGCGCGCGGCATCGTCGCCCTGCCCGCTTCCCTTGCCCAGGCCCTGGATTGCCTGCGCAACAGCGAGGCACTGATTGAAGCCCTGCCGAGCGCGTTGCTGGACACCTACTTCGCCCTTAAAACCGAGGAACTGACGCTGACGGAACAGCTGTCGTCCGCCGAACGCTGTGAACACTATGCGCGCCTGTACTGAATCTGCTGAGCTCGGTCTTTACACCGGGCCCGCGTATACCCTGAGTCGGGAAGACTCCGATCACCCGTTGATTCTGGTGTGCGAACACGCCAGCCGTTTTATTCCGACCGGGTTAAATGACCTGGGCCTGAGTCACGAGGCGGCCCGCGAGCACATCGCTTGGGACATTGGCGCCCTGGCGCTGGCCGAGGGCTTGTCCCGAGCATTGGGCGCAACCCTGTTGGCGGCCAATTATTCGCGACTGTTGGTCGATCTCAACCGACCGCGCCAAGCGCCGGACAGCATTCCGGCGCAGAGCGAAATTTATCAGGTGCCGGGCAACCGAGACCTGGACGAAGCCACCCGCGAGTACCGTCGGCAATCCCTGTTCGAGCCATTTCACTCGCGCCTGACAGACTTGATCGACGAACGTATCGCTCAAGGACGACCGGTGCGGGTGGTGGGGGTTCACAGCTTCACGCCGGTCTATCACGGCCAGCCCCGCGTGCTTGAAGTTGGCGTGTTGTATAGAGAGGCCAAGGAGTATGCCCAGCGATTGATCGATGGTTTGAGCCAGCATCCGTTGAAAGTTGCCGGTAATGAGCCGTACAAAATCAACCCGCTGGGCGACATGACCGTGCCGGTCCACGGCGATGCACGCGGCCTGGAATCGGTGTTGATCGAGGTGCGCAACGACCTGCTGCGCACGCCTGAAGACGTCAATCGCTTTACCGAATACCTGGCACCGCTGTTGTAAAGCAATTGCTTCAAACTCGCAGTGTGTAGCTGCGTTCATATCAAGGAGAAGGGCTTCATGGAAATAGAAGAATTCGGCTACAAGCAAGAGTTGAAACGCAGCCTGTCGCTGACCGACCTGGTGGTGTACGGGATGATCTTCATGATCCCCATCGCACCGTTTGGTGTTTATGGCTACGTCAACGCCGAGGCACCGGGGCTGGTACCGCTGGCCTACATCATCGGCATGGTGGCGATGTTCTTCACAGCCCTGAGTTACGGCAGCATGGCTCGGGCCTTTCCGATTGCCGGTTCGGTTTATTCCTACGCGCAACGGGGCCTGAACCAACACGTAGGGTTTATCGCCGGCTGGCTGATGCTCCTCGATTACCTGCTGATTCCGCCGCTGCTGTATGTGTACGCGGCCATGGCCCTGAATCATTTGTACCCGGACATTCCGAAGGTCGGTTTCATCCTGGCCTTCCTGGTCAGCGCGACCTTCGTCAATTTGCGGGGCATCACCTTCACCGCGCGGATGAACATCATCTTTCTGCTGGCGCAACTGGTGGTGCTGGGGATATTCCTGTTCTACGCCTGGAACGCACTGCACAGCGGCGGCGGTAACGGTCAGCTGACCCTGGCGCCGTTGTACAACCCCGAGACATTCAACTTCGCCCTCCTGATGCAAGCGGTGTCGATTGCGGTGCTGTCGTTCCTCGGTTTCGATGCGATTTCCACCCTCGCCGAAGAGATCAAGGGTGACCCGGGCCGCAGCGTCGGCAAGGCCGCGCTGATCACGCTGGTGGTCATGGGCGTGATCTTCGTCGTGCAGACCTGGATTGCGACAGATCTGGCGGCCGGCATGGGTTTCAAATCGGCTGACACGGCGTTTTATGAAATCGCTGAACTCGCGGCCGGCAGCTGGCTGGCCACCCTGACCGCCGTGGCGACGGCGCTGGCCTGGGGTGTGGCGGTGGCAATCACCTCCCAAGCAGCGGTGTCTCGTCTGCTGTTCGGCATGGCCCGGGACGGCAAGCTGCCAAAGGTACTGGCCAAGGTTCATCCCAAACACAACACGCCGTACGTGAGCATCTACCTGGTGGCCGTGCTGTCGCTGGTGATCTGCTACCTGTTCATCAACTCGGTGGACACCCTCACCTCGCTGGTGAATTTCGGCGCACTGAGCGGTTTCATGTTGCTGCACCTGACGGTCATCAACTACTACTGGCGGCGACAGAAATCCGGACAGGTAATCCGTCACCTGATCTGCCCGGTGATCGGCTTCATCATTGTCGCGGCGATCATGTACAACATGGGCGTCGATGCACAGAAACTCGGCCTGATCTGGATTGCCCTGGGCCTGGTCTACCTGTTTGTACTCAACAAACTGGGCACCCGTGCGGTACTGCCCGACCCAAGCAACGGCTGACAAGAAAAAGAGCGGCGTCTGACAAAAATTCAGGCGATCGCCGATATAACGCGTGGAAACCGACAGTGATAGTCAGGTTCGGTGCCAACCACCGACCCCTTTGATACAGGAGTGCATCCATGCTGGTCTTACGCCCAGTCGAGTTAACCGACCTGCCCCAGTTGCAGCAACTGGCGCGCGACAGTCTGGTAGGCGTCACGTCCTTGCCGGACGACACCGAATGCCTGCGCGAGAAGATTCTCGACTCCTGCGCCTCATTCGAAAAAGACGTAGAGGGTCATGGCCCGGAGAACTACTTCTTCGTGCTGGAGGATCTGACCCGAGAGCGTTTGGTGGGCTGCTCGGAGATCCTTGCCACCGCTGGTTTCAGCGAGCCGTTCTATAGCCTGCGCAACCGGCACTTCACCAGCGCCTCGCGGGAGCTGAACATCGAGCACGGCGTGCCCGCGCTGTCGTTGTGTCACGACCTCAGCGGCCATACCTTGCTGCGGGGTTTTCATATTGACGCAGCGCTGGTGCGAACACGGTTCTCTGAACTGCTGTCCCGGGCGCGGCTATTGTTCATCGCCGCCCACTCGCAGCGCTTTTCCGAAGCCGTCATCACCGAGATCGTCGGCTTCAGCAGCGACGAAGGGCACTCGCCATTCTGGGATGCGGTGGGCAAGCATTTCTTCGACCTGCCCTACGCCGAGGCCGAGCGCCTTTGCGGCCTGGAAAGCCGAACGTTCCTCGCCGAACTGATGCCGCAATACCCGATCTACGTGCCGATGCTACCCAAGGCGGCGCAGGACTGCATCGGCCGCATTCACCCCGATGGCCAGGAGGCCTTCGATATCCTCGAGCGCGAAGGCTTCGAAACCAACAGCTACATCGACCTGTTCGACGGCGGTCCGACGTTGTATGCGCGCACTCCCGGCATCCGCTCCATCGCCCGGAGCCAGACCGGCACGGCGCAACCGGGCTCGCCGATCGATGCCCGTGGCAGCTATCTGGTGAGCAATGATTCGCTGAAGGACTATCGCGCCATCGTCGCCGATCTGGATTACCAGGCCGGGCAACCTGTGGTGTTGAGCGCCGAGATGTGCGCCGCCCTGAACGTGACCGAAGGCAGCCCGATCCGGCTGATCGCCCTGTGAGCATCACCCGGCCCCGCGCCCAACGACAGCGCCCGAGCAGGCGTGCAGAAGGAGTTGCATCATGATTGTTCGCCCGGTTCGCGTCACCGACCTGCCCGCCTTGCTGAACCTGGTGCACCAGGCTGGCCCCGGCTTCACCACCCTGCCGGCCAACGAGGAACGCCTGACCCACCGGGTGCGCTGGGCCCAACGAACCTTCGCCGAACAGGTCGAACGCGCTGATGCCGATTACCTCTTCGTACTCGAAGACGACGATCAGCAGTTGGTGGGCGTCAGTGCCCTGGTGGGCGCCGTAGGCCTGCGCGAGCCCTGGTACAACTACCGGGTCGGACTCACAGTCAGTTCGTCACCGGACCTGGGTATCCGGCGGCAGATTCCGACATTGTTCCTGAACAATGAAATGACCGGCCAATCGGAGATTTGCTCGCTGTTTCTGCGACCTGATCAACGCCACGGCAGTAATGGTCGATTGCTGTCGTTGGGGCGTTTGTTGTTTGTTGCCGAGTTTCCGCACCTGTTCGGCGACAAACTCATCGCCGAACTGCGTGGCAGCGCCGACGAACAAGGTTGTTCACCGTTCTGGGACAGCCTGGGCCGGCACTTCTTCAAGATGGACTTCAGCCACGCCGATCACTTGTCGGGCCTGGGCAGCAAGTCGTTCATCGCTGAACTGATGCCACGCCAGCCGCTCTACACCTGCCTGCTCACCGAACAGGCCCAGGCCGTGATCGGCAAGGCGCACCCGAACACCGAACCGGCGCTGAAAATCCTTACCGCCGAAGGCTTTGCCCATAAGGGTTACATCGACATCTTCGACGCAGGCCCGGTGATCGAAGCCCCTGTCTCGAATATCCGCACCGTGCGCGACAGCCAACCGCTGCTGCTGGCCATCGGCACACCCGACGAGCAGGCGCCGGTGTGGCTGATCCACAACCGTCGCCTGGAAAACTGCCGCATCACCGCCGCCCAGGCCAGGCAGGTGGGCAACAGCCTGATCGTCGACCGCCTCACCGCCAAACGCCTGCAACTGCAACCCGGCGACTCGGTACGCGCCGTGCCGCTGCTCAATCAACAACAGCAGGCTGTTGCGGCGTGACCGACGGCGGTCCATCCGCCTCTGCAAATTCGTCATCATCCTTCCCCCGCTCGCGTGATAGCCTTTTGTTCCTTCGGCGTTGACACTTTTGCTCAAGCCCTTCCATTCCCATTGCAGTGGTGGAACTCATATGTCCAGGCTTTCTCATCAAGATTTACGCCGTAACTTTCGCGAGCTGTTCGCTTCCAAAACCTGCTACCACACGGCGTCGGTCTTCGACCCGATGTCGGCCCGCATTGCCGCTGACCTGGGTTTTGAAGTGGGGATCCTGGGCGGTTCAGTCGCATCGTTGCAGGTACTGGGTGCGCCTGACTTCGCCCTGATCACCCTCAGCGAGTTTGCCGAGCAGGCCACTCGCATTGGCCGTGTTGCCCAACTGCCGGTCATCGCCGACGCCGACCACGGCTACGGCAACGCGCTCAACGTCATGCGTACCATCGTCGAACTCGAACGTGCCGGTGTGGCCGCCCTGACCATCGAAGACACACTCCTGCCCGCCCAGTTCGGCCGCAAATCCACCGACCTGATCGGGGTGGCGGAAGGCGTCGGCAAGATTCGTGCGGCGCTGGAAGCCCGGGTCGATTCGGAAATGGCGATCATCGCCCGCACCAACGCCGGGATTCTGCCGGTGCAGGAAGTCATCAGCCGTACCTGTCATTACCAGCAGGCCGGTGCGGACGGGATTTGCATGGTGGGCGTGCGGGACTTCGACCACCTCGAACAAATCGCCGAGCACCTGACCGTACCGCTGATGCTGGTCACCTACGGCAACCCGTTGCTGCGCGACGATAAACGCCTGGCCGAACTGGGCGTGCGGGTCACCATCGATGGTCACGGCGCCTACTTCGCCGCGATCAAGGCCACGTATGACAGCCTGCGGGAACAACGGCAGATCTTTACCCAGGCGTCGGACCTGAATGCTACCGAATTGACTCACACCTATACGCAGCCTGAGGAATACATCCGCTGGGCGGAAGAGTTTATGAGCGTTAAGGAGTAGCGGTTTAGCAGATGTCGAAGTAGTGGCTGCAATGGCCCCTTCGCGAGCAAGCCCGCTCCCACATTAGACTCTCGGTGAACACATTATTTGTGCACACCAGTGATCGAGTGTGGGAGCGGGCTTGCTCGCGAAGGGGCCAGATGCCACACCACTAAACTGCAGTTTTGAACCCCTCCTCCCGCTGCAACGCCCGCGCCTGAACCACATTCAGCATTGCGCAGCCTTCGCGCATCAACAGATGAACCGCCCGGGTAACGCGCATCAGGTCGCAATCGGAAATGTCTTTGAGGTTCAGGCTGGACAAGGTGTCCGCCAGATCGCGAACCACGGTGAAGCGATGCGCAGCGCAAGCGGCGATGTCGCTGAGTTCTTTATGGGTGTTGATGAAGAGCACCGGGGTTTCGGCGTCGTAGGTGTCGATGGGGAGGTAACGGGGCATGACTTGGTCGAACATATTGGTAGCTCCTTATTAATGAGTTTTCCGGGTGTTCGATCGGCCAAGATCGTCGCGGAGAGTTGCCGCGAGACGCAACTATAAGGGTCGATGCTGAAACGCGGCAACAGGGTACGTCGTAGGAAACGTCTTGGAAAGTTGTGGGGTGGTTTTGACGGCGGTGTCCGGCGGGAGAGATCCCCTCACCCTAACCCTCTCCCCAGAGGGTAGAGGGGACTGACCGAGTTGTTTTGGCTATTTACTGCGACCTGAAAGGTTGAGTCGAACTTGGATTCGGCCAACAGCAAATCACTTAAAAATCGCATTCAACTCGGTCGTTCACGTCGCCGGATTCCTCAAGAAACCCACGGTCAGTCCCCTCGCCCCCTTGGGGCGGTCCGACGTTTCGGGAGGGTTAGGGTGAGGGGTCGATCCAACTGACCCACCCCCCCCCCAAAAAAAACCGCACGCAATTCAGTGAGCCTTAGCCAACTCCATAATCATCCGCGACAACAGATAAATCCGCGGCGCCACGCTCTCTACCTCCGCGTATTCCTCCGGCGTATGAATATTGCCGCCCACTATCCCGAACCCATCCAGCGTCGGTGTACCCACACCCGCTGACAAACTCGCATCCGCCGCCCCACCACTTCCCTCTTCCGTCAACTTACGGCCAATCTCCCCGTAAATCCCCTGAGCCATGGCCATCAACCGATCCGATTCCGGCGTTTGCGGCATCGGCGGCAATCCACGCTGAAGTGTGGTGGTGACTTCCGTATCAGCAATCAGCTTGTCTTTCGAAACCCGCGCCAGGTCCTTCTCGATCCGGTCAAATTCTTCCGGCACCGCCGCCCGCACGTCTGCCTTGGCGGTGGCTTGATCCGGAATCACGTTGGTGCGGTCGCCGGCCTTGAGCACGGTGAAGTTGATGGTGGTTTTCTTCTCCGCGTCGCCCAGTTTGCCGAGCTGCAAAATCTGGTGCGCCGCTTCCATGGCGGCGTTGCGTCCCAGTTCTGGCGCGACACCGGCATGAGCGGCTTTGCCCTTGACCTCGACCACGGCGGTGGCACTGCCTTTGCGCCACACCACCAGGCCATCCGCCGGGCGGCCGGGTTCGAGGTTGAGGGTGACGTCGTGGGCCTTGGCGGTTTTCTTGATCAGGTCGGTGGCGATATCCGAGCCGGTTTCTTCGCTGGCGTCGAGCAGGAAGGTGATTTGCGCGTAGTCCTTGAAGTCGAGGTTTTTCAGGACCTTCAGCGCGTAGATCCCGGCAACGATGCCGCCCTTGTCATCCATCACGCCAGGCCCGTAGGCGCGGCCGTCCTTGATGTGGAACGGACGCTCGGCGGCCGAACCTTCCTTGAAGACGGTGTCCATGTGCGCCATCAGCAGGATTTTTGCCTTGCCGGTGCCTTTCAGGGTCGCGATCACATGGCTGCTTTTGTCCGGGGTATTGGGCACCCGTTCAATGGTCGCGCCGAGTTTTTTCAGTTCGTCGATGGCGATGTCGCTGACTTTCGTCAGGCCCGGTTCATAGCCGGAACCGGAGTCGATGTTCACCAAACGTTCGAGTAACTTCAGGGCTTCACCCTTGTACTGTTCGGAATCGGCGAGGACTTGTTTGTGCGGTTCGGCGGAAACTGCGGGAGCGAAAACGCCGAGGGCGAGGGTCAGGCCAAGGCTGGTGGCCAGCAGGGAGCGAGGGAGATTGAACGTCATGAATCGATCCTTGTTTCGTGTCGGGGGTGAAAAACACCCTACCTGACTACGACGCAAGGCTCTAGACCGAATGCGACACCTGCGAAACGGTTCACACCGAATCAAGTATTTCGTGATGCGATTTGCCATCGCCGCAACAGATGACGCGGTTGCGACCGGTGGCTTTGGCTTCGTAAAGCGCTTGGTCGGCGTCGTTGAGCCACAGGGTCGCGTCGGTGTGTGCCGGGTTGAAGGCGGCCAGGCCGATGCTCAGGCTGACTGTCAGCGCCGGGCTCTGCTCATAACCCAAGGTGGCGAAGCGATCACGCAGGGCATCCATGGCGGCCGCAGCGCTCGTGAGCGGTAGGTCCGGGAGGATCACGCAGAACTCGTCGCCACCGTAGCGCCCGGCAACATCCGCCGCGCGCAGGTTCTGCTTGAGCATTTTGCTCAACTGACGCAGGACGATGTCCCCGGCAACGTGGCCGTAGGTGTCGTTGATGGATTTGAAATGGTCGATGTCGATCAGCGCAATCGCCCCGCCCTGCTGCTGACGTTTGCAACGCTGGAATTCGACTTCGAGCTGATCCTTCCAGGCGCCGTGGTTCAGCAGGCCGGTGAGGCTGTCGGTGCGGCTCAGGGCCAGCAATTCACGCTTTTGTCGGCCGAGGGTGTGGGCCTGGCGGAAGCAGATCCAGCCCAATGCCAGCGGATACAAACACATCAAGGGCAAACAGGCATACATCTGCAGTTGGCTGGTTTGTGGGATGAACGCGGGGGAGAAAATCAGCAGTCCGACGCCCATCCCGAGAATCTGCGCCACGGTTCCCGCCAACAGGAAACGCAAACCGCCAATGGCCACATTGTTCATCGCCATCATGCCCAGGGTCGTCGCGCTGGGCAGTGGATTGAAGTGCATGGCGGCGACCCAAAAGCCGCCGAGAAAGGCGTCCACCAGCAGGTTGCGGTGTTCGGCGTGATAAGGCACTGGCGCGCGGCGCGCCCACTGGTAAGCCAGGTGCGGCCAGAGGATGGCGTTGAGCAGCATCACCGCCCAGACCCACGGTGCAGGGTTGAGTGGGTACATCGCCGCGCTCACGAGCAACAGCCCCAAGGCCAAACCCAGGGTTCGCGATGTATAGAGCCTCCTGGCCAGTGAAAGTCCTTTTCCTCCCGTTTTTTCCATAGAGGCCTCTGCGCCACAGAACGGAACCTGAAAACACAAGGGTTTCAAGTGTGGTGAGAGTCTATCAGGGCAACGGCAAATAGCCATCACCGGCTGGCGGTCTGAATACCAAGGCATAGCCATGAGGCGAGCGCCCAATGTTTGGCTATACATGAAAGGAGGGTTCGATCAATAACGATAAAAAAGGAGGCCCATGCAGACCTTTCAAGTGTTGATCATCGGCAGCGGTTTTGGCGGCCAGTGTGCGGCGATCAATTTGCTCAAGGCAGGCATCAGCGATTTCCGCCTGCTGGAACGACGGGACTTTTTCGGCGGCACCTGGTGCCAAAACACCTACCCCGGTGCGGCGGTCGACGTGCCCTCGCCGCTCTACTCGCTGTCTTTCGCGCCCTACCGCTGGACGCAAATGTTCGCCGAACAGGCCGAACTGCACCACTACACCCAGTACGTGGTGGAGCACTTCGGCCTGCGAGACAAGGTGGAACTGCAGGCCAATGTCGAGCGCATCGAGTGGGACGACGACGGCAAATACTGGGCGGTGCACACCGCCAGCAAAGGCACATTCCATGCGCAGTTCCTGATCAACGCCACCGGGCCGCTGAGCCAACCCATGGTCCCCCACTTCGAGGGCCAGGAGCGGTTTCAGGGCAAGACCTTTCACACCAACAACTGGGATCACACCTACGATTACCGGCAAAAACGCGTGGCCATCGTTGGCAGCGGCGCCAGCGCGGCCCAGGTGATTCCAACCATTGCCCCGGACGTCGAGCATCTGCATGTGTTCCAGCGCACGCCTCACTGGGTATTGCCTCGGGCCGACCGCGCGTTTGGGCCATTCCAGCGTTGGTTACTGGGGCTCAAACCGGCCTACAAACTGTTGCGCTGGATGATCTACTGGCTGTTCGAAACCCGAGTGATTGCCTTCAAGTATTCGAAACCAGCGATCCGCTTGGTCCAGCAACACGCCCTGCGCTTCCTCAAACGACAAGTGCCCGACCCCCAATTACGGCAAAAACTGACACCCGACTACGTCATCGGCTGCAAACGGATAATCATCTCAAGCACCCTGTACCCGGCGTTGGGTCGCAGTAACGTGAGCCTGCACAGCCGCGAGCAAGGCATCGCCGCCATCGATGAAACCGGCATCGTCACCCAGGACGGCCAACACATCGACCTGGACCTGATCGTCTGGTCCACCGGTTACGACGCCACCGACGGGGTGATTTCTTACCCGGTCACCGGCAAAAACGGCACACAACTCAAAGAGTTCTGGGCCCAGTACCCGCGGGCCTATCTCGGCACCAGCCTGCCGGACTTCCCCAACCTGTTTATCGTCACTGGCCCCAACACGGGCATCGGCCACACCTCGGCGCTGTTCATCATCGAGTCTCAGATGAACTACATTCTGGATTGCATCCGCACGTTAAAAGAACACGGTTTGCGCAGCATCGAAGTACGCCCCGAAGCAGAACGTACCTACACTGAAATGATCCACCGGGAGATGGAACGCACGGTATGGAAGTCCGGGGGTTGCCACAGTTGGTATCAAAGCAAGAGCGGTCATGTGATTGCGATGTTTCCGGGGTTCAGTTTCAGCTATCACCGGTTGACCAGGGCGCTGAAACCCGCCGATCACATTCTGTCCTGATCACGTAAAAGGAAGATGCCTGATGCTTTTGTTGGTTGTCGCAATCGCAGTTTTCGTGGCCTGGAGCTGGTTGAGTTACCCGGCCATCGGTCATTGGCTCTATGACTTGAACATGTCGATAGAGGCCAAGCTGTATGGACTGCACAAAATTGTCGTGCCGATCGCCGAAATGACCGTCTCGACCTGGCAAGGCGGGCCGTACGAAGCGTCCAGCAGCGTGCTGATGCTCCACGGCTACAGCGCCGACAAAAATATCTGGCTGCGCTTTGCCCGGCACTTTGTCGGCAACTATCGGGTGATCATCCCCGACATCGCCGGCCATGGCGAAACCGGATTCAAGGCCGGCGGCGGCTACGACATTCCCTTGCAGGCCAAGCGGATGATCCAGTTGCTCGATGTCTGCGGCGTCGAGAAAGTCCACGTGATCGGCAACTCGATGGGCGGTTACATGGCAGCGTGGCTGGCGGCCACGTACCCGGATCGTATTGTTTCGGTGGCCCTGATCGACCCGGCGGGGGTCACCGCCCCCGAAGCCAGCGACCTGGAGCGCCATTTGGCCAAGGGCCATAATCCGTTCCTGATTCATTCACGGGAAGAATTCCAGCGCTTCTACGCCATGACCATGGCCGAACCGCCGTGGGTACCCAAGGTGGTGCTGGACGCCATCGCGCAACGCTATGAACAGCAATGCGAAGAGCTGGAAGAAATCTTCAGGGACTTGCGTGCCAGCCCGCCGATGGAGCCGAAACTGCCCGACATCAAGTGCCAGGCGCTGTTGCTGTGGGGACACAAGGACCGCTTGATCGATGTCAGCAGCGTGGCGATCTGGAGCAAAGGCATCGCCGATCTGCGAGTGGAAGTCTGGGATCACACCGGCCATATGCCGATGGTGGAGCAACCGACGAACACGGCGCGGCTGTATCGGGAATTTTTGGCATCGCTGCGTTCGGAAAGCCCTCAGGATCAGCGGCTGCACTGAACATGCAGTCCTTTGCAGAATGAAGTTCGTAAGATTCTTCGTTTGTCGGCGCCGCGCAAGGCTGCGATCTTTTCCCGCATCCTTTACGTCACCGCATCAGGAATTCCTTCATGAGTCACCCGAACTTCGTCAGCCCTGACCTGATCCGTCAACGCTTTTCCAAAGCGATGTCCGACATGTACCGCGAAGAAGTGCCGCTGTACGGCGCGCTGATGGAACTGGTGGAACAGACCAACCGTCACGTGCTGGACAGCGATCCACAGATCGCCCGACAGTTGAACAGCACCGGTGAAATCCAGCGCCTGGACCTGGAGCGACATGGCGCGATCCGTGTCGGCACCGCCGATGAACTGGCCACCCTCGCCCGGCTGTTTGCGGTGATGGGCATGCAGCCGGTGGGTTATTACGACCTGACCCCGGCCGGTGTGCCGGTGCACTCCACCGCTTTTCGCGCGGTGCATGAGGCGGCGTTGCAGGTCAGCCCGTTCCGGGTATTCACCTCCCTGCTGCGCCTGGAACTGATCGAAGACCTGGAACTGCGAGCGTTCGCCCAGTCGGTGCTGGATAAGCGTTCGATCTTCACGCCCACTGCGCTGATTCTCATCGAGCGCGCCGAAACACAGGGCGGCCTCACCGAACAGGAGGCCCAGGACTTCGTCGAGCAGGCGCTGGAAACGTTCCGCTGGCATCACACCGCTACCGTGACCGCCGAGCAGTACCGCAAACTCAGCGCCCAGCATCGCCTGATCGCCGACGTGGTGGCATTCACCGGCCCGCATATCAACCACCTGACGCCGCGCACCCTGGACATCGACATCGTCCAGGCGCAAATGCCTGCGCACGGCATCACCCCCAAAGCGGTGATCGAAGGCCCGCCCCGCCGTCAGTGCCCGATTCTGCTGCGCCAGACCAGTTTCAAGGCCCTGGACGAGCCTGTCGCCTTCACCGATCAAGCCGAGAATCGTGGCAGCCACAGCGCCCGTTTCGGCGAAATCGAGCAACGCGGCGCGGCGCTCACCCCCAAAGGCCGGGCGCTTTACGACCGTTTGCTCAACGCTGCCCGAGATGAATTGAAAGACTTCCCCAATGAAGCCAATGCCGCACGTTACAACGCGCTGATGGCGCAGCACTTTGCAGAATTCCCTGACACCGTTGAGGGCATGCGCCAACAGGAACTGGCGTACTTTCGCTACTTCGTCACGGAAAAAGGCTTGGGGGCCGATGAGCTGAAATCGTGGTCCCTGGAGGATCTGCTCAGCGGCGGGTATTTGCGGGTTGAACCGTTGGTGTACGAAGATTTTCTGCCGGTTAGCGCTGCGGGGATTTTTCAGTCGAACCTGGGGGATGCGGCGCAAACCCACTATGGCGTGCAATCGAACCGGCAGGTGTTCGAGAAGGCGCTGGGGCGATCGACGATCGATGAATTGGCGTTGTATGCCGAGACACAGCGGCGCTCGATCGAGGAATGTTTCGCCGCTATTACGCGATGACACGTTGAAAAGATCGCAGCCTGCGGCAGCTCATGGGAACGCGAACTCCTGTAGGAGCTGCCGCAGGTTCGGGCCGCGTTCGGACGATCTTTTGATCCTATTTCAGCTTCGCCAACAACGCCTCAGCGGCAGCCTCGGACGATGCCGGATTCTGACCAGTAATCAGCAAACCATCAGTGAGCACATAACTCGCCCAGTCAGCACCTTTGGAATAGACACCACCCTTCTCCTTTAGCATGTCCTCCACCAAAAACGGCACAACCTTCGTCAGTTGCACAGCCTCTTCCTCAGTGTTGGTAAACCCCGTCACGCGCTTGCCTTTGACCAGCGGCTGGCCGTCCGCGCCCTTGACGTGACGCAACACACCCGGTGCATGGCAGACGGCCGCGACCGGTTTGCCCGCCTGGGAAAACGCCTCGATCAGAGCGATCGAAATTTTGTCTTCGGCCAAATCCCACAACGGGCCATGGCCGCCCGGATAGAAAATCGCGTCATAATCTTCAGCTCTCGCGCTGCTCAGCAGAGCGGTAGACGCCAATGCGGACTGGGCGGCGGAGTCTTTGCGAAAGCGCTCGGTGGCTGCGGTTTGCGCGTCGGGCTCGTCGCTTTTTGGGTCCAGCGGTGGTTGACCACCCTTGGGCGAGGCCAGGGTCAACAGAGCGCCGGCGTCCTTGAAGGCGAAATACGGTGCGGCGAATTCCTCCAGCCAAAAGCCGGTTTTCTTACCCGTGTCACCCAATTGATCGTGTGACGTTAGAACCATCAGGATTTTCATGTCGTTCTCCTTGAGTTCGCAGATGTTCATTCATCTCGGCGCTGAGTTTGACCTTCAGGCTGCAGCATTCGTTGCACCAGTCACCCTAGCGGTTCTGCTACCGGTTTTCGGCAAATCAGACGATGGGTCACCGAATGATGGCTAACCGCCTTGATGCGCAAGAAGTTGCGCACTCAACGCTGCGAAAGCCCTTCCCGGGACGCTGATCGCCCGGCCTGTCAGGCGCCCCAGCCAAGTGCGCAAGAAGTTGCGCAGTACTGCGCAACTTCTTGCGCACATTCACCGGCGATCTCTGCCAAACATCCTTCGCGAGCTCTGAAAACTCTCTCAACCCACTGATTTATATAGCCTTAACCGCTTCTGGCACGGACCTTGATAACAGTCAGGCACCCACCGGGCGATACCGCCTCCCGGGCACCCTAACTTTTAGCAAGGAGCACATCCATGGCTACACCAGCGTACATGTCCGTCACTGGCGAGAAACAAGGTCTGATCACTGCCGGCGCATTCACCGCCGACTCGGTTGGCAACACCTACCAGGAAGGTCACGAAGACCAGGTCATGGTTCAGGCTTTCAGCCACGACGTGATCATCCCGCGTGACCCGCAGTCCGGCCAACCGACCGGTCAGCGCGTCCACAAGCCAGTCGTGATCACCAAGGTGTACGACAAGGCTTCGCCACTGCTGCAAGCAGCTCTGACCTCCGGCGAGCGCATGAGCGAAATCGTTATCCAGTGGTACCGCACCTCGGCTCAAGGTACCCAAGAGCACTACTACACCACCAAACTGGAAGACGCGATCATCGTCGCCATCAACAACAAAATGCACAACTGCCAGGACCCGTCGAACTCGCACTTCACTCACCTGGAAGAAGTGCAGTTCACCTACCGCAAAATCACCTGGACCCACGAAGTATCCGGCACTTCGGGTTCCGATGACTGGCGTCAGCCGGTCGCCTAACTCAGGCCGACCGTCTCAAGCATCGGCCAGCTCTGCTGGTCGATGTTGTTTTCGCCTTTCCAGAATTTTCGCGTCCGCAAGCTCCCTGCACGGGTGCCGGCGAGCGCCGCTGCACTGCACGAGGAACAAGGGATGTTCGCGCCGGCCAATCAAACTCACTTTGCCCTGACCATCGAAGGTCTTTCCAGCGACTTCCAGGTTTTCTCCCTGCAAGGTCGGGAAGCCATCAGCCAGCCTTTTGTGTTTGAGGTGGAGCTGGTCAGTGAACAGCCGTCCCTGGACCTCGAGACCCTGCTGCACAAACCGGCCTTCTTGCAGCTCTCGCCCGACGGCAGCGGCATTCATGGCCAGATCTACCGCGCCGCCCAGGGTGATTCCGGCAAACGCCTGACCCGCTACGCGGTGACCCTGCGCCCGCACCTGTCTTACCTCGCGCACCGCATCAACCAACGCATCTTCCAGAACCTTAACGTGCCGAAAATCATCGGCAGCGTCCTCGAAGAGCACGGCATCCAAAGCAATGCCTACGAATTCAAAGTCGGGGCGATTTATCCGGAGCGCATTTACTGCGTTCAGTACGATGAATCGGACCTGCAGTTTGTCCAGCGTCTGTGCGAGGAAGAAGGTATCCACTACCACTTCCAGCACAGCGCCACCGCCCACAAACTGGTGTTCGGCGATGACCAGACGGTGTTCCCGAAACTCGCGCCCGTGGCCTACCAGCAAGACTCCGGCATGGTCGCCAACGACCCGGTGATCAAGCGCTTCGACCTGCGCCTGGAAACCCGCACCAGCCGCACCACCCGCCGCGACTACGACTTCGAAAAACCGCGCCTGACCCTGGAAAGCGAGAACCGCGGCGACGCCCTGCCCGACCTCGAAGACTACGACTACCCCGGCCGCTTCATCGACCGCGAACGCGGCAAGCACCTGGCCAAACGCGCCCTCGAACGTCACCGCAGCGACTTCCAGCTCGCGGAAGGCAAAAGCGATCAGCCGTTGCTGGTCAGCGGCCATTTCCTGGCCCTGACCCAACACCCCAAGGCCAAATGGAACGACCTGTGGCTGCTCACCGAAATCCTCCACGAAGGCAAACAGCCGCAAGTGCTGGAAGAGTCGGTCACCAGCAACACCACTAACCTGAAAGACGATTTCCACCAGGGCTACCGCAACCGTTTCCAGGCCACCCCGTGGGACGTACCGAACCGCCCGCCCCTGACGCAAAAGAAACCGCGCATCCTCGGCAGCCAAAGCGCCGTGGTCACCGGGCCCAAGGGTGAAGAGATCCACTGCGACCAATACGGTCGCGTCAAAGTGCAATTCCACTGGGACCGCGAAGGCCAGGCCGACGACAAGACCAGCTGCTGGCTGCGCGTCTCCTCCGCCTGGGCCGGCGCCCACTACGGCGGCATCGCCATCCCGCGCATCGGCATGGAAGTGCTCGTCACCTTCCTCGAAGGCGACCCCGATCAACCGCTGATCAGCGGCTGCCTGTACCACAAGGAAAACGTCGTCCCGTATGCCCTGCCGGCGAACAAGACCCGCAGCACCTTCAAAACCCTGAGTTCCCCCGGTGGCGGTGGTTACAACGAACTGCGCATCGAAGACAAAAAGGGCCAGGAGCAAATCTTCCTGCACGCCCAACGCGACTGGGACGAAAACGTCGAACACGACCAGAAAATCCGCGTCGGCAACGAACGCCACGACACCGTCGAGCAAAACAGCTACAGCGAATTCAAAGCCGAAGAACACCACACCGTCTACGCCGACCGCAAAGTCGAAACCCGCGCCAACGACCATCTCACTGTGGGCGTCAACCAGCACATCAAAGTCGGCACTGGCCAATTCATCGAAGCCGGCCAGGAAATCCACCTGAGCAGCGGCATGAAAGTTGTGCTCGAAGCCGGCAGCGAACTGACCCTCAAGGGCGGTGGCAGCTTCATCAAGATTGATGGCAGCGGCGTCACCCTGAGCGGCCCGGTGATCAACATGAACTCAGGTGGCAGCCCCGGCAACGGCACCGGCGCCGCACCACTGATGCCCGGTGTGCTGAAACAGGCGGATGCCGACAAGGCCGGCGCGGTCCTGACCCCGGCGCAGATCAACACCCTCAAACGCAACGCGCCGTTCTGTGAAGAGTGCGAAAAATGCAAGGCAGGTGCTTGTGCGATCTGATCTTTTGACTCCGCAGGATTGGTTGGCTGAACGGCCATTGCAGGCTAATGAACGTCTTTATTTGATTGTCAGTGCAGCGAGCGATGCCGAGCCACTGAAAGCCTTCTACCAGCAGGAGATGGCGTCGGAGCTGATCCCGATCTGGAGCGGCACGCCGTACGCCGATTGGCAGCCAGTGATGCCCTACCTCGCCGAACTGAAACCCAACGCCGGTTTCCTTCAGTGGATTGCTGAAACCGACGCTCAGGATTGGGGCTGGCTGGCGGTGTCCACCAGCACCCCGGACGTGGTGTTCGAACATCTTCGCAGTTTGACTCAAGTGCGTATGCCCGATGGCACCGAGGTGTTTTTTCGGTTCTGGGATGGGCGGCATATCTTCCCGATTCTTGAAGGATTGGGGGCTGGCGCGGGAGAAGTTTTGCCGGTGTTTGACCGCTACCTGATCAATGGCCAGAAACTGGAAGTGGGACCGAGGGGAGTGCCACCGGCCAAGGCCTGGCCGTGGTGGGAGGTGCCGCCGAAGTTGCTCGACAGTTTGACGGAAAAAGACCACACCACCGTCGTCGATAACCTGATGCAGTGGCTGGGAGAGGATTGCCAGGAACTGTTCTTCGCCTTCCCCGAAAGTAACTTGCGCCACAAGGTCGAGCGCTTTGTGCGCCAACAACCCAACACAGAAGATCTGGCAGAGCGTCTTGCTGCTCAGCTGACAAAGGAAGTCACGTCATGAATACCCCGATTGGTACCTTGGTCCTGCGCGTGCTGGACGCCAAAACCCCTGACGTGAACCTGATTCTCAAAGACTTCAACAATTGCCTGAGCGACTACAAGGACTGGGCGGACGGCTTCCTGACCGGCTGGGCACTGGATGTCGACCAGACCTTCAAAGTCGGCAATGAAGTCAGCGTGACCAAACGCAAGACCAAAACCGGTAAGGTCGAGACCTACGCAACCTGCCCTCTGGCGGGCGACTTCACGCTGATCCACATGTTCGAGTCGGCGCGATTCGTACCGATCGGCAACACCCCAGTGAAATTGGAGCCCGTCACCAAAGGCACTTTGTACGACGATGTCACCGGCCCCGTTATTGAAACAACGATCGGCCCGAGCGGCATCAAGGTGATCGACGGCTGTAAGAAAGGCCAGATGTACCGCATCACCTTTTTCCCGAACGTATCCCAGAGCAACGTCAAAGCGCTGTACGACTCCTACCAGGGCGTAATCGGCAATCTCAATGGCTGGTTGCAAAGCGAATGGTCGAGCAAGTTCCAGCCTCAGTAGGCCAGTTATTCCGCTGCTGACCGCGCGGGCCGCTCCGTCATTCTGTTGAAACGAGCGATGGATGGCCTGGAGAAAGCGCTGCTCAGGCTGTGGGATGACATCAAAAGCCTGTTCGAACTGCTCGCGCACCCAAAGGAAAATCTCGAAAAACTCCGCAAATACCTGTCGGACATCGAGATAGACAAGCTCTATGCCGCATCCAAGGAATCCATTGCGTCGGGCCTGTTGATCCTCAGCGACGAACCACTGATGTTCATCTACATCTCGGCGATTGTGGCGTGGGTCGGAATGCTGCCGCCGCAAGTCATTGTCGACGTGGTGACGGCCATTGCATCGGAATTTCTGATCAACGTAGTGCTGGGTATTTGCCTCACTGGCGGTGCCGGAATTGCGGTGCGGGTGGGGACCAAAGCCCTGTCCACAGTCAAATCCGGCACGGCGATCAAGTACCTTGAAGAATTAGCCGCGAAACTGATGACCCTGAGCGGCAAGCACAGCCTGCCAGCGCACGCCGAAGTGTCGAAGCCGTTGATTGCCAGCGCCAATAACGTGCCGATGAAGCCTGCCAAAACAGCAGCGCTCAAAATTGACGAGGCTGCCGCCAACGGTTCTAAAAGTCAGGTGCCGAAAACCACGGATACGCCGAAACAAGAAGTGAAAGACGCTTCTTCGTTTCCGCGTGGCAAGAAAGAAAAACAGACCACCCTGACACCAAAGGAAAAGGTCGACGACGCTTCTACTCAGTCGAAAACGCCTGATGACAAAAGTGCCGCCTGCGCCAAGAAAACCTGCACCAATGGTTGCCCGGTATCGATGGTCACTGGCGAAGAGCTGCTCACCCTGACCGACGGCGAACTCGGCGGTCTACTGCCCTTCAGCTGGACACGTCTCTATCGCACCAGTGCCGCAGAAATCGACTGCGGCCTCGGCTATGGCTGGAGCCACGCCCTCGCGCAACGTGTCGACATCAATGGCGACGAGGTGGTCTGGACCGACCACGAAAACCGCGTCACCACATTCCCGTTGCCTAGTGTGCAGCGCCCGGCCATCACCAACAGCCTGTCGGAAGCGGCGATTTTCCTCGGTGACGACCCGTCCGAACTGATCCTCACCCAAGCCGGAGAACGCACCCAGTTTTACCACTTCCGCTACAACAGCAAAGGCGCGACGCTGATTGCCATCAGTGACGATTACGGCAATCGTCTGCACATTACCCGTGATATCCACGGTCGAATCAAACGTGTCGATAACGGTGCCGGTCGCGCCCTCCTCGTGCGCTACGATCGAAAGCACATCGTCGCCATCGACTATCAGCAGTTCAGCCCGGCAGACAACCTGGAAGATGCCTGGAGCACCGTCCAGACTCTCGTCACCTATGGCTACGACACCCAGCACCGCCTGATCGAAGCCAAAAACGCCGTCGGTGAAGCCGAGCGTTATGCCTATAACGACCAAAACGTCATTCTTGAGCGCCAACTGGCCGGTGGCGCCAGTTTCTACTGGGAATGGGAAAAAGAAGGCAAATCGGCGCGCTGCATCCATCACTGGGCAAGCTTCTCGCAGATGGACGCGAATTACGCTTGGGATGACAAGGGCAGCGTTACGGTTACCAACGCTGATGGCAGCGAAGAGGTCTACACCCACGACGATAAGGCTCGACTGGTTGCCAAAGTCGACCCGGATGGCGCCGAACACCTGAAGGCCTATGATGACAAGGGTCGCCTGATCGCCGAAAAAGACCCACTCGGCGCAGTCACCGAATACCAGTACAACGAAGCCGGCCGACTGGTTGCGGTGATTCCGCCGGAGGACGCTCCCACCACTTACGAGTACTACCGTGGTTTTGTCCGTGTAGTGAACCGTGGCCCGGCAAAGTGGACATACTGGCGCAACGATCAGGGCGACATCACCGAACAAGTCGATCCAGATGGCAATTCGACCCACTACAGCTACAACCCCCAGGGCCGCCTGCTGGAGATCCGTCACCCGGATGGCAGCCGCCATCAACTGGGCTGGAACAACCTCGGCCAACTGCTCGAAGAACAGCTACCGGACGGCGGCCAACGCAAATATCGCTATGACGCCTTGGGTCGGCAGATCACTCGTCAGGACGAAAGCGGAGCAATCACTCAATACCAATGGGACGCGGCGAACCGCCTCGCGCAAATCACCCTGCCCGGTGGCGCAACCCGTGCATTCACCTACAACGCCTATGGCAAAGTCACCGCCGAACGTGATGAACTGGGCCGTGTCACTCGCTACGAATATGCCGATAACCTTCACCTGGTCAGTCGCCGCATCAACCCGGACGGCAGCCAGCTGCGTTATCGCTACGACAATTCGCGCCTGCTACTCAGCGAGATCGAAAACGAACGTGGCGAGCACTACCACCTTGATTACTACCCGAACGGCCTAATCCAGCAGGAAACAGGCTTCGATGGCCGTCGTACCGCCTACGAATACGACCTCAACGGGCAGTTGCTGAAGAAAACCGAATTCGGCGACGACAGCAGTGAGTTGGTTACCGAGTACCAGCGCGACGCCGCTGGCCGTCTGCTGGTGAAAACCCTGGCCGACGGCGAGGAAACTCACTACAGCTACGACGCCCTCGGCCGTCTCGTAAACGTCGACGACGGTCGTTGGCCGCTCGCCTACGAATACGACCTGCAAGACCGCCTGATCACCGAACACCAGGGCTGGGGTACGACGCGCTACGAGTACGACAAACTCGGTCAACTCAGCCACTGCCGCCTACCCGACGGCAGCAAACTCGACTACCGCCACCAATCCGGCGGACGTCTGAGCAGCATCGACCTCAATGGCTCGCGCCTGACCACTCACCAGTTCGGCGCCGGTCGCGAACAGCAGCGTCAGCAAGGTCTGCTGCTCAGCCAATATCAGTACGACGACCAAGGCCGGCTGCAAGCTCACAGTGTTAGCCAGCAGGATCGCAACCTATTCCAGCGTCGCTACGCATACGACGCCAACGGCAACCTCGCCGGCATCGACGACAGTCGCAAAGGCAACCGCAGCTACCACTACGACCCGCTCGACCGCCTGATCAACGTCCGTGGCACCACCCCGGAAAGCTTCGCCCACGACCCGGCAGGCAACCTCCTCGGCCAAGGCGACCAGCCAACCACGAACCAGGCCAACGTAAAAGGCAACCGCCTGCTCATGCAGGGTGATCGCCATTACGACTACGACGCCTACGGCAACCAGATCCGCGAACGCCGTGGAACCGGGCAAAAGCTGATCACCGAATACCGCTATGACTGCCAGCACCGATTGATCGGCGTCAGCCTCCCGGGTGGAAGCGTCGCAAGCTACAAGTACGACGCCTTCGGCCGTCGAATCGCCAAAACCGTCGACGGTCAAATCACAGAGTTTCTGTGGCAAGGCGAACGCCTCATCGCCGAAAGCGCCGACAACCGCTATCGCAGCTACATCTACGAGCCGGGCACCTTCCGCCCCTTGGCGATGCTCGATGGCGAAGGCCCGCTAAAAGCCGAGCCGTTCTACTACCAACTCGACCATCTCGGCACCCCACAGGAACTCACCGACTACAGCGGCGAGATCATGTGGTCGGCGAAATACCGCGCCTACGGCAACCTCGCCACCCTCGACGTTGCAGAAATCGACAACCCGCTGCGCTTCCAGGGTCAATACTTCGATGCGGAAACGGGCTTACATTACAACAGGCATCGCTACTACAATCCGGGCACTGGACGGTATCTCACGCCTGATCCGATCAAGCTTGCAGGTGGGTTGAACAACTACCAGTACGTGCCTAACCCTACGGGGTGGGTGGATCCGTTGGGGTTGGATAATTGTCCGGGAGCGGACGGGTGTAAGCCAGAAATTGGGGTTGAAAACTCAACAGCGAAAGCGGCTGTCGACGAGGGTCAGCCTGAGGTTCCTGAAACCGGCAGGAAAGCCCATCAATTTAATTCTTTCCATGACTACAAAGTGCCTGAAAACCTGTATTTGAAGAGTGACAAGGTACAGTTCAACAGAGCTAACAAAGACTTGATCAAAAAACTGAATGACGATCCAGCGTTTCGAAAGAATATGTATCGCCGAAACCCTGAGCTCAAAACCTGGGTCGACGATCCAAAGCGAAACATGGGCTCCAGTCCAACAGGCTACACTTGGCACCACAACGAAAAACCCGGATTGTTGCAGCTTGTCCATAGAACGGACCATGCAGGCGAACACTCTGTATACCACCCAACTGGAAAAGGTGGGCGAGATATATGGGGTGGTGGTAGAGAAGGCCGAGAAGGGAAAATCAAAACAGAATAATTGGAGCATTAACGGTGCAATACAAACAAACTATCAAACTTACCGATCTAATCGATTTTTTAAAAACACAGAAGAAAACCCTTACCTATTGTGTTTATGGAAAAGGATCATCGGACCAAGCGACTCTGGAATCCGACTGCGTGATTGATGAATACTCGGAGATCACCGATGACGATGAAGAGATTTTCCCAGAGAGCATTACTCAAAACAATCTCGAATTTTGGTTTACCGATGAGCTTTTGGAAGATGTTACATTCAACGTACTGAAGCAAAAAAAATCTGCTACAAATGAGGAAATACTAAAAGCCATAAAACATTATAATGACCGCGACAGCTTTATGGACCTATAAAAAAATTGAACAAAAGGGGACAGATTTATTTTCCACGCAGTCACAAAAATAAATCCGTCCCCTTTTGTTGTTGGTTCCTGAGGATTTTAGAGCCATGACCAAGATTAGTATTGCTTCTGCACCCCCTTCTGATGACCTCGAAGCTGCAAAATTTCTGCACCAACGATTTAAGATGTCACTGATGGGCTCACAAAAAAAACTTGCCATGGGTGATAGAGGTTTTTTTACACATGTGATCTTTACGGAAATGACCATGTTCAGCGCGAAAAAGACATTCGCGACATAATTACCTTCTTCAGTCAAAAGAAACTTCCACTGCTGCTCCTGGAAATCGAAGATGAACAGGAATGGGGGGATTTAGATACAGACAACCTTAGTCAATATTCAATATCTGAAGAGGAACTGCTAAACGCTCTGGATTCATCTAAAGGACTTTACGAGTAGCCGAGCCCTTTCTTCACACTTGAATACCTGACCGGCCTTCGACGAAAAGAGTAAAGGAAAAGGGGACGGATTTATTTTCTATGCTGGCACCTGTAGACAGAAAGCTATTTGACAAAGAGGTTCCTCAATGTTGTAGGGGGCGCGCAGCCGAGGTAAACAAATGATACCCAAAGACTTAGTTAGCCTGATAGAAAAGCAGCCAGGCAACATACATAGAACCGACAAGGACCTGGCTATAAGCGCTCTTGAAACACTTGGGGTCTCTCCAGACAGCGAGTTCGGTAGTATTTATATAAATTACCTACTTGCTAATTTTCAGAGCTCTGTATCTGACGAATACATTTGTGACGTATCCGAGCCCACAGAGCAGATTCTGATGGGGACTGAGTTCATTCACGGCATGTGGGAGCTACCAGAAAATTACATAGGCTTCACCTCCTTGCAAGGTGAAGGAGGTTATTTGCTCGACAAGAATAGTGGTGGCGTTTGGGACTTCGACTTAGCTCAACGAGAAGACTTCGTATCTGGCCTGACTCCTCCAAAATGGAGTGGTTTTTTTGAATTTGTCAGGTGGTATCTTTCGACAAAAAAATAGAAAAACGGGACTAAAAAATGGAACAGATTTATTTTCCACGCAATCACGAAAATAAATCTGTCCCCTTTTGTTCGCTGCGCCGATGCTCTGCCTTAAGGACTAAAAATTGAGGAAACAAAAAGTTGGCTCGAAAAAAATCGTTTCTATTTGGACGGCGAACACCGATTGGGAACCATCTACGCTTCGATATGTGATGAGCCCAGAGTATTCTGACGACGGAGACTTTCTTGGCTCTGAGTTCAGCAAGGCTTTCTCACTTGGTTTTGTTGACGATGACACTGTCGAAGCAGATAAAATCGAGCCAACAAATTCTCTAATTGATGCAATTGACGGGTGCTCATACAACTTTGACATCGCGTCTGACATGAAAAATAAAAACACCCCTCTGACCGAAGCGCCTATAAACACCATAGTTGCAATCTACGACTATTCCTTTTCGCGCCCCCCAAAAACACCAAACTCAGAAACAATCTCTTTACATACCGCGGATGTTTTGAATACCAAGACTAAACTCTCGGAGAATAGAAACAAAGAGGACCGATTTATTTTCCACGCAACCACGAAAATAAATCTGTCCCTTTTTGGTTCAAACCAATTTGAGGACAGGGAAAAACCTCAATGAAAACCACGTTCGAAATGGCTTTAGACCAGCATGAAATTTCCGACTTTTTCAAAGGGAAAGGCATCTACTTCGCTAGGGGATCCGAGTGGGGCGATCATCTATATATAAGCAACTGGCAGGGGATGTGCAGCGTACTTAAAAATCAAAAAGCAGCACAAAGCTTGCTGACAACTATATTTGATGAGTACGTAAAATTCCTTAACGAAAACTACGACGATGCTGCAGGCCTACTTTCAAATTTAACAGCCTATTACGTGATAAAATCCAAGTATACATTCTTATCTGCTGAAAATTACGACCTTATAAAAAGCCTCGACAAAAAACGCAAAGAGAATATAGGACTCCTATTTAGACTCCTAAGAAAAGAGTACGATATCAAAAACAAAGACCTAACAAACTATTCGTTCGAACAAGAAATTCAGAGATTAAAAAAACATGGTTGCACTATCGAACTCGATACTCTTTAACAATCAAAAATAGAAAAAGTTGGACCGAGAAAACTGGACGGATTTATTTTCCACACATGAAAATAAATTCGTCCCCTTTTCTATATTAATTGAGGACAGTCGTGCCCCCCCTGTTAGTCCTTCAACCAGCGCTTTCACTCCGGACAGGAGTCCACCACATGCCTTACCCCGATCTGCAAAACGCTGTTCAACGTGCCGGGTTCACCATCACTGATTACTCGGATCAACGAGCCTACTTCGGTTGTTGGTCGCTGACCGTCGAAGGTCATGGGCGCACTTATTTGATTGTCAACGAAGGTCGAGACGGTTGGCTGATGTTTTATCGCGCAGACGCGGCGGGGACAATGACTGAGTTGGACAAGAAAGAATCGGCCTGGATGGATGACGTAGACAAAGCAACCCAATGCCTGATCTGGCTTTCTGGCAGCCGCCCTTCCACACAGCCCGACAAAGTCCGCAGTTACTACGTGATTGCGGAAAAGGATCTTGTACCGCAGCAGCCCCATAGTTCTGATTGGCCCAAGTTGATCGGCTACTGCTACGACGATGCTTATTTCTTGTTTTTTGAAGGCAAGGGTCATGGTCTGGGTGGGACAGCAATATCGGCTGGCGAAGCGAAAAGGCCTGAGTGGAGGGCGATATTCACGGCGCTGGACGTGGAGTGGTTTCTGGGCTTTCTGGAAACCTCGCGGTTCACGTCTGAAGAGGCATTTGTGCTGACGTTGAGCGCAAAAGTTGGCTCGCTCAGCGTGTGTCGATATTAAGTGAGGACAGTCAGTGGAAAAACATTCAGTCAGAAAACAAAGGGGACACCCATTAGCCGGTCTCAAGTAACCGCCCTTCATCAGGAAAGGGATCGAAGCGGTGGTTCGACCGTTCAACCACGACCAGTGGCGAGTGAATCGCCATCCAGTGAATCAGGTTGCTCAGTTGGCAGATCCCGCCACCGATGCCGCTGCGCGCTTCACCCCAATGACAGCTCCATCCCTTCGACATAACCGCGTTGACGGGTGGGTCGGCCCACCAGGCGGCAGAAGGGAAAAGTATTCTCCGGGTGCGGTGACGATGCCGTCGATGCTGGCCAACGCCAGATTCAGGCTGATGACTTCGTTGTGCTGCAAGGCGAGATCGGAGTTGTCGAGTTTGCAGATCAGTTTGGAGATGTGCTTGAGGTAGCGAAATGGCAATCGGGAGACGGCCTCCACTGAAACAGCGTATTGTTGCAGGTGCGTACCGCACTTCGAGAAGGTGTTCGCCCAGTGTAATGGCCTGGCAATCCATGCACCGGTAAAGAGCCCTGACACTGGGCGAACGGGAAGTATTTTAATTGAAGTCTTCGAATATGTCCGCGTATATGAACATGAAATTTATCGAAACAACATTTGATTAAATGTCGGCCCAAATACTATTTTTCAGACCAGCAAACTCACCAGTTAGACCATTAAAACTGATTGTTCTTATACAAAGAAGTTGCACAAGAACAATCAACATATAGAGCTAATACTCAACTTCAGTGCTTGCTGGTCACTGTCAATATGTCGGTATAGGTCACAACGACACTCTGTCCAACTTTCAGGTCTTTCAATTTCGCTTGCACTTCGGGTCTTACGACGTCAACGGTCTTGGACTGGCCGGCGGGGTTTTTGAAGGTTACCCGGTTTTTCTTCAGGTCGATTTTGGTGATTATCAGTTGGACCTGCACTTGACGGTAGGCTTCGCCGCCCGGGTTGTCGCTGCCGGGGGCTGCGCGGACTTCACCAGCGCGCTCGACGGTGCCAGGCAGACCTTTGTCGACATCGGTGTCGAGATAGGCTGCGACGGAGCGGGTAACCTTGACGTTAACTTGATCGCCGACTTTCAGAGCTTTGAGGTTTTTGGCCTTTTCGGTCAATTGCACATGGACCTGACGACCTTCCGGCCCTTCAAGAACAACCTGATGGTTGGCAGCATCGACCGAGACAACTTTGGTGGTGACCTGATCCGCCTCCACAACGGCAGACAGCGGGATGTCCGCCGCCATGGCGCTAAGGCTGGCGGCAGACAGCAGCGTTGCGAGGGTGAAGGCTTTGGTCAGTGCGTGACGTTTCATAAGCGGTACATTCCCTGTGAATTGGAGGCAGCAACGAGCGCTGAACCACCGTCCGGCGCCCTCTGCGCAGATGAGCATAGACGCTGATCAGGGAGTGTTCGCAGTTTCTTGTGCGGTGGATTCACCGCTTTCTGTGCCCTTGCCGCTTTCCTTACGCCGGGTCGGATCGGTCGGGCGCAGAGCGTCGTTGTCGCGCTCGACTTCTCCCGGTGGCCGCGGTTCGTCAGGGTGTTCAGTGGGGGTCGTCGGTTTCATGTGGGTTCTCCTCAAGCCTCGGGATCGTCAACCTCTTGGGCGACGTTCACGGCAGGCGAATCTTTATGGGATTGATCGGCCTTGGCCTTCAAGGCTTGCCATTGTTCCAGGTCAATGGCGCCCTGCCCCAGCAAATCATCGGCCACCCGCAGCAGCTCAGTGTAATGGGCGTCGGGGGACTGCTGCCAATAGGCCTTGTCGTCGAACAGGCGCTGCCACGAATCAAGATCAGGCGGTTTTAGGTCGTCGCTCATGTGTGGGCTCCTGCGGGGGTTCTCACGGTAGAGGGTTGGGCGTCGCGAGGAGTTCCGATGGGATTTCGGGGAGATCAAGATCAACGTCAAAAGATCGCAGGCTTCGCCAGCTCCTACAGGGGTGCCTTAATACCCGGTCATTTCCAGATAACCCTGCCCACCATGGCTGCCGCTTAATTGCACCGGTCCTTCCCAATAGGGAATGCGCAAAGCCATCCACGCTTTGGGGTTGAGCGCGCTGATCGTGATGTCGAGGTGTTTGTCGGGGATTTTGATCGACCAGCGCACCGGCATCGAACGCCCGGCGACGTTGGCGGTGTCTTGCGGTGTAAGGCTGATGTCGGCGGCGTGCAGTAGCTGCGTCTGGCCCTGAGCGTCGATCCAGGTGCCGGTGAGGTATGGCGCACCGTCCTTCTGCCGCATGCGGTAGAGCATCACCTGCTCGCCACTGTCCAGGTGCAGGGAAAACCAGTCCCAGCCCGTCTGGTTGGCGGTCAGGGGTTGGCTGCTCCATTCCCGGTCGAGCCAGGCCGGACCACTGACTTGATACGTTTTGCCGTCGATTTCCAGCGTGCCGCTGGCCTGAAAAAACGGCTGGCTGTAGTAGTACGACGCCTGCCCTTGTTCGGATTTCTGACTGAAGCCTTTGTCGCCCTGAAGCACCAAAGGACGTGTGGAGGTCAGCCGCAGTTGATAGCCAAAATCCTTGTCCCGGGCGCTGAGTTGAAGCTCCGCCATAGGGTCGGAGCCTTGACTGCTGAAACGCCAATCATCGATCCACGCGTTGAACGGCGCCAGGCTCACGCCAGCCTGACCAACACCCCCACGGGCGTAACGCTCGGCGGCGTGATGCACTGTCGCCGACGTCACGGCCGCGTGGCCAAGCCAGATAGTTTGATTACCCCAGCCAGCCACTTCGGGCGTCGCTTTCAAGGCGCTGCGAAACAATGTCCACTGCGCGCCGAACTCGCGTCCCTGATCGTCCTTGAGGTTGGCGGTGACGTACCACCATTCGATGCGAAAACCGTCATGAGGACCGTGATCCGCCGGAAAGCTGAACACCCGACCGGGCACCACCGGCGTAAACGCGGTCGCCTGATGACCCAGCCCCGCGAAGCCTTTCTCAACAGGCGCCGAGTTATCGCACCCGCTCAGTAACGCCAATAGCAACACGCCGACCTTAATCTTCATGAGCAAACGTCCTCAGCAGATCCGCCGGTTGCGTGCGGTACAGCGAGTACAGCGGCCACGCCGACGCCAGTAAAGTCGCCAACAGCGCCAACCCCATCAACTGCAACAGTTGCAGCGGAAACACCCGCAGCGGCAAGCGCCAGCCGAAGGCCTGAACGTTGATCACCGTGTCCAGGCACCACGCCAGCGCGATCCCCAACGGCAACGCCAGCACCAGGGTCAGCACCGCCAGCAACCAGGTTTGCCCGAGATTGAGCAGCATCAATTGCCGGCGAGTCACGCCGAGTGCCCACAGAGGGGCGAGTTGCCCGAGACGGCTCTGGCTTTGGGTCAACAGGCTGATGAACAGCGCCACGCCCGCCACACAGAGGGTCAGGCTGTTGAGCGCGGCGGTCGCGGCAAAGGTGCGTTCGAACACTTGCGTGGACCAACCCTTGAGTCGGGCCTGGTCGACGATGCGGCTGTCCTCCAGCGTGAAGCGTGTTTGCAGCGCGGTCAGGAAATCAGGGATCAACGTCGGGTCGATGCGCAGGTTGAAACGGCTTGGTGTCAGCTGCGGCCAGCCGCGCAGCAGATGGTTGACGTTGACCAGCATGTGGCCCTTGGGATTGCCGTAGTCGGCGTAGATGCCGACGATCCGTGGCGACCAGGCGCCATTGGGTGTGGAGATCGTCAAGTGATCGCCAACGCGCACCTTCAGCCGACGGGCCAGTTGTTCGCTGAGCATCAGTGCGTCGTCCTTGGCCAGTCGGTCCCAAGGGTTGTCGCCCAAGGCTTCCAGCAGCGGCCAATGCTGGCGATACGTCGGGTGATCGATCACGCCGAAGACGTCCGCCGGCCAGCCTTGCAACTGGATCGACACTTGCCAGTTGGGCAGCACCGCCGTGAGCCCAGGTTGCTGCTTGAGCCAGGTTTGCAGCTCTCTGGCCTGGGCCGGATTTCGCGGATTGACGTACAGTTCGGCGGTCAGGCGTTGTTCGAGCCAATCGCTGAAGGTCTGACGAAAACCGGCCGTCATGCTGCCCGCTCCAATGTTCGCCGCCAGTGCCAACAACAGCGCCATCAGCGCCAGGCTCAGGGCCGGCAATTGCTGGCGGCAGTCGGCGAGAAACCATTGGCCGAGCACCGAACGACTGCGATGCAGCACCCGATTCAACACCCAGTTGAGCACCACCGGCAACGCCAGCGCAGCGCCGATCAACAGTGCAGCCATCAGCACGAAGCCACTGCTCAGGCTGTCGCCAAAGATCAACGCCAGCAGTGCGATCACCGCGGCAATCACGGCAACCCAACCCTGGCGCCGCAACCAGCGCGCGTGAGCCTGATGCCAGGCTTGCGGGTCGGCCAGGGCCAGCAAAGGCAGGCGTGCGGCCCGCAACAAACTGTTGGCACCCGCCAACAACGCGCCCAACAGACTCAGGCCGACGCCGCTGAGCCACCACCACGGACTGAGACTCAACTGCCCCGCCACTTCGGCGCCGTACAACCCGCGCAGGCTGGCGGCGACGTCCGGCAACAGCACGCTGGCCAGCAGATAGCCGCTGGCGACGCCGACCAATCCGCCGATCAACGCCAGACCGCCCAGTTCAACCGCCAGACAGGCTATCAGCATCCGTGCACTGACACCGCAGGCACGCAGGGTTCTGAGCAAACCACGACGTTGTTCCAGCGCCAGGCCGATTGCGGCGTGGACGATGAACAGGCCGACCACGAATGACAGAAAACCCAGCGCATCGAGGTTCAAGTGAAAGCTTTCGGTCAGGCGCGACAAATTGTTCTCTTCTCCGCGGGTCTTGAGTTGCAGTTGACCCTTGAATTGCTCGGGCAGGGTCGCGGTGAAATCCTTCGGCAGCAGCAGGCGTGACAGCTGATCCGACAGGCCGAGAATCTGCTGGGCGAAGCCGATGTCGACCAACAACACACCGGGGGCCATATCGGGTTGGGCATGCAGCGGCGGCAATGCCTGACCACTCAAAGTCAGCGGGCGTTCGCCCTCGTGCAGACCCAGTGCCTGCAACGTCTGCGGCGAAATCCAGGTACTGCCCGGCGGACTGAAAAACTCGACGACCTGCTCAATCGCCAACGCCTGCCCGGCCACTGAGGAACCGGCGGGCAGCGACACCGGCTCGATCCCCATCAGCTGCAAGCGCTGGTCTTCATGCCCCTTGAGCGTCACCCGACCTTGCAGGACCGGCGACACCGGCCAGCCCGCACGGCGCAGGTCGACAAACACGTGCTGCGAGAAGGTCGCGCCACTGGGTGCACTGAGGCTGGCCTGGGGTTCGCCGCCGATCAACTGACTGGCCCGGGCATAGCTTTCACGCGCCTGGCTGTTCAGCGCCTGCACACCGGTCAGCAGGCTGGTGGCGAGCCAGAGGCCGGTCAGCACACTGAAAAACTGCACCGGGTGCTGCCGCCAATGACTGAGCAGCGCCCGCAGCGTTTCGCGAAAGACCTGCACCTCAGCGCTCGTCCACGCCAGCCAGACGGCCACCGTGGAGCACCACTTTTTCGGCCAGACGCGCGGCAACCCGTGGGCTGTGGGTGACCATCAACAAGGTGGTGGGACTGTCGTCGAGCAACTCCAGCAACAACTTCAAGACTTCATCGCTGGTGGCTTCATCGAGGCTGCCGGTGGGTTCGTCGGCCAGCAGCAATTTCGGCTGCGACGCCAGGGCACGGCCCAGCGCGACCCGTTGCTGTTGTCCGCCGGACAGCTGTTCCGGATAACGCTGCAGCAAATCACCCAAGCCCAGACGTTGCACCAGATGCGCCTGCCAGCGCGGATCATGGCGCCCCGCCAGTCGTGCCTGAAACGCCAGGTTGTCCTCCACACGCAGACTGCCGATCAGGTTGAACTGCTGAAACACCAGGCCGATTTCGGTCCGCCGCCAGTTCGCCAGTTGCCCTTCGCTCATCTGCTCCAGCCGATGTTCGCCACTGCGGATGCTGCCGCGATCGACCTTGTCCAGTCCGGCAATCAGGTGCAGCAAGGTGCTCTTGCCACTGCCCGACTCCCCCATCAACGCCAGGCTGCTGCCGGGTTTCAAGGTGAGGTCGACACCTTGCAGAACCGGCAGCGGGCCCTGGGGAGTGGCGTAACTTTTGAAGACGCCTTGGACCGAAAGCATGGGGAAAACCGTTCGATGTGCGTGGAGCAAGGATAGCGGACGGCAGCAGCACCGCGAATAGGTCCGCTCAGACAGCCCATAGCCCACACACTTCAGGGAAAAAACATACACAACCAAGGAATTGCCTGACTGCTCACTCGTATCCATATGGATACATTTGAGCAATGAATTTTGGAAGGAGGTTTAAACATGAGCCAGACTTTGACTACTTTCGATATGGCGGCTCTGCTGGACAGTGACGAAGCCATCAGCGAGTACCTTTCGCAAGTGCTCGCAGACGGCGACAACGAAGAATTTCTTCGCGCTATCGGCTATGTGGTGAAAGCGCGTGGAATGACACAGATAGCCAAGGATTCGGGTATGGGCCGCGAAAGCCTGTACAAGGCCTTCGCACCCGGTGCAAAACCACGTTTCGATACGGTTTTAAAGGTCATTCACGCCCTTGGCATTGATCTCTGCGCGCAGCCAGGCCATTCGGTCAATCACTCGACGCTCTGAGAGACTCTTCTGACTAGACTGCTCGCTTCACCGCCACCCACGTAAAACACAACGGCAACTGCGCCGTTTGCTGCTCATACCGATCATAGAGTTCCTCGCGGTTGGAATGCGGGTACTCCTTGAAGTGGCTGATCTGCAATCCGGCGTCGATGGCGCCGGTGAAAATGGCGCCGAGGGTGTGGACGAACCAGTAGGACGAAGCCGCCTGCTGGTCGATTTTGCCTTCGTAGACGATCGGCTGGTCCTGCACGAAAGGTTCGCTGCGAAAGTACGAGCTGTCCGGCCGATACGGATCGGCGGACTCGGGGTCGAACATTTCCAAGTAGGGATGGGTTTCGTACACCACCAGGCTGCCACCGGGCTTGAGGGTTTGTGCGACATGGCGGAAGAATTCGCCGATGTCCGGCATCCAGTTCAACACGCCGATGGTGATCAGGGCCACGTCGAAGCGGCCATGAAGTTCAGTCGGCAAGTGATGGATGTCTGCCTCGATGAACTCAGGCACATGGGGCGAGCGTGACGCCAGTTCCCGCGCCTGATCGAGGAAAGCCTCGGACTGGTCGACGCCTACGACGCTGCGGGCACCCAGCGCAAACAGCGACAAGCTTTCGCGGCCGTTGTTGCAGCCCAGTTGCACCACGTCTTTGCCGTCGACACCCACTTGTTCCAGCAAACCTCGGAGGGTGTCGTCCATGCAGCAAAAATCCCTCTCACCCACAGCCGCCAAACGGGCCTGCCATTCGGGGGTGTCTTTGTGGTGTCGGGCGGAGTCATTCCAGGCATCGCGGTTGCTGGCGATGGCTTTTTCTTTTGTCGGCATTTCCATTGCGCGCTCCAGACGGGGGTCTTTGTTGACCGGCACGAGTCTAGATCAGCGTTTCGAAAAACCCCATTGAGTCTTTGTTCAAATCTTGTAATCCAGGCATCGCGAACGCGCGCCCGTACGGGAGCTATAGTTAATGACCTTGGGGAATTGCGGGAAAAACCGATTTCGCAGGTGCTGCCATGAAAACAACCGATCCGAGGCTACTGCTCGCCCTCTGCTTGATCACCACAACCGGTGCTTACGCGGACGACAGCCTGACACCCACTACCGATTACAGCAGTGAGTTCAACTATTACGGGGCCGACCAACCCTTCGCTCACCCCGTGCCACCGTCACTGAGCACGGTGCCGCCCGGCTCGTACATCCCGACAGCGCCTCAGGACTTCATCCCCATTTCGAGCCAGCATGAGTTCTACGACTCAAGATTGCCGACAGTAGCGGATGCCACGGTTCGAGTGTTCATCCGCTCCTACGATCAGCAACGCGGTGTCTACGTGAACGAAGAAGTCCTCGACCCCACGTGCCTGCTCGCGTGTCTCAGCCGTCAGGGGCCATTGATGCAATAAGGTCTACCATTGGCGTTTTTCCGGGCGCGCGAGGCCGAGCTTCTCGATTCGGTAGCGCAGCATGTCGCGGCTCAGGCCCAGCAGCCGTGCGGACTTGGTGACGTTCCAGTCGGTCTTGTCGAGCATCTTGCGCACCATGTCGCGCTCCACTTCCGGCAGGTTCATGGACTCGGTGCCGTTGTAGACCGGACGCGGCTCGTAGTGTTGCGGCTCTTGCTGGAACACCAGCGGCTCATCCACCAGGCTCAGGCACACGTTCAATTGATGGGCGGCGATGGTGTCGCTCTGGGCCAGCAACACGGTTTGCTCAAGCATGTTGCGCAACTCGCGCACGTTGCCCGGCCAACTGTAGCTGAGCAGCAATTCTTCAGCCTGATCGCTGAAATACAGGTTCGGTTTGCCATAGCGTTTGCCGTGAACCGCCAGGAAGTGCCGAGCCAGCAGCAGGATGTCTGCGCCACGGGCATAGAGGCGCGGCACCTTGATCGAAATAATCCGCAAACGGAAGAACAGATCGCGGCGGAACTTGCCCTGCTGGACCATTTGTTCGAGGTTGCAGTTGGTGGCGCTGATCACCCGCAAATCGACCTTGCGCTCCTTCACCGAGCCGACCCGGCGGATCGTCCGATCCTCCAGCAGCTTCAGCAGTTTGGCTTGCAGCAACAAGTCCATCTCGCCGACTTCATCGAGAAACAGCGTCCCGCCATCGGCTGCTTCCACCAGCCCGACGCGGCGGTCCTTGGCGTCGGTGAAGGCGCCCTTCTCGTGACCGAACAGCTCCGACTCCACCAGATTGGAAGGAATCGAGGCACAGTTGAATTCAATGAACGGACCTTTGCTGCGCGGGCCGTCGAAGTGCAACGCACGGGCCACCAGTTCCTTGCCGGTGCCGGTCTCGCCTTCCACCAACACCGGAGGCAGATCGGTATTGGCCATGCGCCGCTCGGCGTCGATTAACTGGCCAATGGTGCTTTTCAGGTACTGCATCGGTGCCGATTCGCCGATCAATGCCTGCACCCCTGACTTCTGTGCTTCGCGTTCCTGATAGAACGACAGTGTGCGTTCCATTCGGTCGGTGGCCAGGGCCTTGTCCAGCAGCAGCTTGAGCTCCGGCAGCGCCACCGGTTTGGTGACGTAATGGAAAGCGCCCTCTTTCATCGCCACCACGGCGTCTTCGACGTTGCCGTAGCCGGTCATCATGATCACTTTCAGATCCGGCGCGCTGATGCGCAGCTTCTGGATCAGGTCGTGACCGCTCATGCCCGGCAGCGAGTTATCGGTCAGCACCACGTCCGGGACGAAAGTGCCCAATTGGTCCAGCGCGTCCTCAGCCGAGTGGCAGACCGTCACCTCGAAGTCCTTGCGCTCCAGGTAGGTCTGAATATTCTCGGCGAGGAGTTCATCATCCTCGACCAGCAGAATGCTGTGCTCCATATACCCCTCCCGTTGCCACTTTAAAATTGAGACAAACGCGGGTTCCTTCCTGCTCTCGGCTGGTCAATTCGACCGAGCCTTCAAAACGCTCCATTATTCTTTTGACCAGGGCCAGGCCCACGCCCAACCCTCCTTGTTTGGTGGTGAAAAACGGCTTGAAGGCCATTTGTTGTTGCTGTGTGGTCATGCCCTTGCCGGTATCGCTCAGGGTCATGTGCACGAGTCCGGGCTGCGGCGTTTCAATATCGATACTCAGCACGCCGCCCTTGGGCATGGCTTCCAGGGCATTGGCAAACAGGCTATTAAGAATTTGCGTGAGCAACACCTGTTGGCTGATGACCGGCGGACAACTCTGAGGGGTGAAACGCACGTCGATGCCGGAGCGTTTAATCAGCGCGTCAAATGCACTCAACGTGTCGTCGATGACCAGCACCAGGTCTACCGTTTCGTAGTCGTCGTTTATGGGTCGCAATGACACCAGCAACTCCCGAACCCAGCGCGACATGCGATCGACCTGGCTGATGATGTCGCCGATGTTCTTCTGCGCATTCTGGCTGGCGATTTCCTGAGCCAGTTCGGCGCTGGAACGAATGTTGGCCAACGGATTGCGCAAGCTGTGGGCCACCGCCGAGGACATTTCCCCCAGCGCGACGAAGGTCTCGTTGCTGATCAGTTGTTTCTGCTGGCTCTGCAGCAGCATGGACGCATGCCGCACAATCCAGAACAGTCCGAGGTAGATGGCCAGGCCGCCGAGCAGGGTTGCCAGCCAGATCGACTTGAAACCGCGCTGGATACGCTCCACCAGGTCCGCGGGCTCCTTGTAGATCTCCACCATGGCGATCACTTTGCTCTTGTCGGCATTGAACATCGGGATGTAGTTCTCGATGAACAGAAACTCAGGCTCACGCAGCAGTTGCTGCTCGGGACGTTCCTCATCGATTTCGTGGTAGCTGGTGGACACGGGTTCCTTCATTTCGAAGGACTCGTCCAGTTCCTCATCACCTTCGACGCGCATGCCAATCATTTGCGCATTGGTCGACCAGACCACGGTGCGATCCAGGGCGTACACCACCGCCAACAGTGTGTCCGGCAGGTGTTCGACATGATCGAGAAACTCTATGCGGGCAGCGGCACGCGCCGCCGGATCTACGTCGGGATAGGCAAGGTCATCGCGCGGATCGAGCATTTCACCCATGGTTCTTTGCAGGGTGATGCCGGCATGGCGAACTTCCGCATCACCAATGGCCTGAATGAACTGCGCAGTCAGCAAGGAATCACGCTCGATGCTCTCATCGACGACAAAACGCGTGGACACGTAGCCCAATCCAAGCGCCACAGCGGCGATGATGAAAAAGCTGCCCAGGGAAAACCAGCGCAGCAAATTGAACTGTCCTCGCCAGCCCTTGCTTTCTGCTGCCGACATAGCCGCCGCAGGTGTTTTTTGTTGTCCTGGTATCTGCATAGGACCTTCCCGGATGCCTTGCATCAAGCCTTTTCAGCCGCGGTTCGGATCAGTGTAGGTGGCATTGATCGAAACTGACGGCCCTAATGACAGGATTAAGCCGCTATTGCGTTTGTGCCGCCTGTAGCGGTTGCTGACGATCGGTTTCTTCCTGCAAAAAACCCACGATGGACTGCGCCGCGTTCTCATCCAGGCGCAGGTTGGGCATGGGGATTTTTTCGAAACGCTCAAACAGCTCCATCGCGATCGGGTCTTTTTCCGCCAGCATGCGGTCCGGTTCGCGAATCCAGCGACTCAGCCAGGCCGGATCACGCAGGCGAGTGACGCCGATCAGGTCCGGGCCAATGCTGCGCATGCCGATGCCCTGCCCGTCCATCGGACCCAGGCTGTGGCACGACGCGCAGCGGGTGCGAAACAGTTCTTCGCCATTGCTCGGCGGACGAATCTCGGGCGCATCTGCGTAGTTTTCTTCAACGCTGGGCTGTTTCCAGTTGTGCAGCGTGTTGGCCAACTGATCGGCCAGAATCCACGGATTTTCGAAAGGTGAAGCTTTCATCCAGCGGCCCGTGGCCTGGTTACCCACGATCAGGCTCAGGTTGTGGTCCTTGCTGCGACCGTTGTCGACGCCTTCGATAAACAGCCCGAGTTTTTTCCGCAGATCAGTGACATCGGCAAATTCCCCGGTGAGAAACTTCCAGCCCGGTCCGACCTTGAAGCGTTGTGCGTAGGCCTTGAGCACGTCGGGTGTATCGCTCAAGGGATCAATGCTGATGGAGTAGAAAAAAATGTCCTGGCCGACCCGGTCCCCCAGCAACTTCTGCACCTGACGCAAGCGCGCGGTTTCCAGCGGGCAAGAGTCGCTGCATGACGTGAAGATGAAATTGATCACCACCACTTTGTCCTTGATCAAGTCATCAAAGAAACGCACCTGCCGACCGTTCTGATCGGTCAGCAAGGTGTTGGGGAAGTAATCGCCGCCCCAGGGTGTCGCCGACTCCGTCGGTGACGCTGACACCGACGGAGCCGCTTCATGAGCCACCAGCACCCGACTGGCCAGCAGGCAGGTGACCAGCATCAACACCAGGTGCATGCCCAAGGCGCGGGAGCGCGGCGTATGCAGTTTCATGTCGGCTCCCTCGCGGCTCATGGTTTGACCACCACTTTAGGGCCGAAGCCGTCGCCAGTGCGGAAGGTTGGCAGCGCGGCGGAGTTCACGTAGCGCACACCATCCCAACTTGGCAGCGGTGTCGGCATCAGCTGGAATTGCCCCGGTTTTTCAATGTCCCAGCGCAGCAGCATGGAGTTGTCCTCATGCTGAGTGTTGTGACAGTGCTCCATGTACGTCCCGGCGAATTCGCGGAAGCTGATCGCCATCTCGACGCTGTCCAGGCCATCCTTTTCCGAGCCGATGCGATACACGTCCTTGCGTGCCCATTTTTCCCATTCCGGTGGCACCTTGCCGCCGCGACTGAGGATGATCCCCTCCTCGAAGTGCACATGCACCGGGTGGCTCCAGCCCTCGCCGCCGAGCTTGATGTTCCACACTTCCAGGGTGCCGAAACCGGTGGCACCGGCATCGGTGGGGCCACTGGCCAGTTGGGTCGAGGTGTTCAAGCGACGTGGGTCCATGTGGAAGCCGAACCCGCCATCGGTCTTGACCGTCCACGGTGCTTCATCGGTGCCGTCGGAACGACCGAAGGTGAAGGTGCGGTGGCGGGCTTTGGCCAACAGCGCCTTGTCGGCGACGTTGTCGCGATGGATCTTCAACGGGATCATCACCAGGCCTTCAGCCTTGCCCGGTTTGGCCGGTTCATAAGCGCCCGGGTCCATGGCCAGGTCCTGGCCGGTGTACGCCTTGACGTTGAGTTGCAACACCTTGCCTACCGCCGGATCACCGTCCTCCCACTTCGGCCCCTTGCTGGTTTGCTTGATAATCGCCTTGTATTTCTCGGACAGCACGTCAGCCAGGGAGACGGGTTCTTCCGGGCCCTTGCCGTCTTCGTGCACCAGCAGGTTGACGAAGAACAGCTTGTCACCCGGTTTGATCCCGTTTTTCGAGAAGTTGACGATGATGTCGAAACGTTCGGCGATGCCCAGGGTTGGCAGGATCGCGTTGTGGTTCTGTTTATCGCCGTCGGCATCCAGGTCCATGCTGCCGTCGAACGGCACGCTGTGTTCCATGATGTTGCCGTCGTTGGCAATCATGTGGAACGGCACGCGGGCATACGACACTCCCGACCCGGCAGGTCCTTGGAACTCCCCGCTGGTGCCCTTGATCTCGCGCACGAGCGCCATTTTGAAGAAGCGCGACACTGAGCCATTGAGCATGCGGAACCGATAGCTGCGGGCGCGCACATCCAGGATCGGTTTCCACTGCCAGTTGACCAGCACCTGATCCCCGAGGAAGCCGTCGGTATTGAACGGGTTAAACCACAGTTGACCGTTCTTGTCCCACGCCTTGTCGGCAAACAGCAGGTTGACATCGTAGTCGCGGTTACCCCAAGGCAAGGCGCTGCCACTGGGAAAACGCAGGTTGACGCCGTCATTCACCGATTCATTGCCGCGGTCCAGGGCGCTGTAGTAGTTCATCATTGCCGCGTTGCCCTTGTAGACGTTCTGCGCGGTGAAATCGAGCATGTGGTCGTGGAACCAGTGGGTGCTCATGGTTTCGCGCCAGTCGCCGCGGATCTTGATCGTGCCGTTGTTGCAGGTCTTGCGGCTGGGGATGAGGTCGTTGGTCCACAGGGTTTCGCCCGGCGAGCACGGAAAGGCTGCACGCGGGTCTTCAGCCTTGGTGTTGATGCTGTCGTAGCCGGCCAACTGGATCGGCCAGCGATAGTCGTAAAATTGCCCGGGGAAGAAAAACGCATTGGCATAACCGTCGCTTTCCGCCGGTGTGTGGCCGTTGTGTTCGTGGGTGGTGATGGTGTGCAAACCGAACCCCATATTCGCCGACGGGTCGATCGGCAAGCCGTTGTAATGACGCATCAACGTGGGTTGCCCGTAACGCACCATCAGCAATTTTGGCGGCAAGGTGCCGTCAAAGGTCCAGACCGAGTTGTGGTTCTGCACCGGCATTTTCGGGTGAAAACGCGCATCGACGCCCTTGGCGGTGCCATCGGTCGCCGGTATGCCAGCCACGTTGTGATAGAGGCCGCCCGGGCCAAACTCGCCCACGGCATAGCGGTGCATCTGACGACTGTCACGCAAACCGGTATTCAACCGTGCGCCGGTTTGCACGGTCTTGTAGGCGGCCTGCGGGTAAAACTCGTTCCAGCGCTGGTGTGACCAGCCTTTTCCTGGCGGACGGCCTTCAGCCGAGGAGCCGATACGGCGGTTGAGGAAAAATTCGATCTGCTTCTGCCACGGGTTACGGTCGATCACGTTGGAGTACAGACTCGGGAACGGTGTCAGCCCCGGTTGACGCAGAAAGGCGTCGAGTGCCGCACTCGGCGGCGCACTGCGGGCCGCACTGGTGGGGTCCTGCTGTGGCAACGGGCCGATGGCTGCCGGTGGGAAGCCCAATGGCGCCGCCGGTGTGGTGGGGTCGAGTTTTTCCAGGCCGAATTCTTCGAACAGCACCAACTGCTGAGTGAACGGCTGAGCGCCATACAGTGGGCTCGGCTTGCCATTGGAGGGGTAGTTGAAACTGGTCTGCACCGTCGGCGGCAGGATGTTTTCCACCCGCGTGGTGTCTTTACTGCCTTTGACGCCACCGGGTAAATCGAAGGAATCTCTGTTGGCCTCGGGCATGGTCAAAATGGCGTTCAATGCCGCCGCTTTGTCAGCCGCTTCATCTTGGTAAGCCGAGGGGTCGGAAGGTTCTGGCTGTCGCTCATCATCGATGGGGCTGGCGCGCAGAGTCGTTGTGCCCAGCGTCATTGTCAGAAGAACGCTCAGAGGCGTCAGGAGGCCAAACCGTTTGAAGGGGTACCGCGCTTTTCTGTCCATCACCAGCCGCCTCGAAGTCATGAGTCATGAAGGGGGTAATGGGGGTTTTGCAAGGACCTCGCCAGAGTTGTAAGCGTTTTTTACGAAAGCATTAATATTCATCAAAACAATGGCTTATCAACATCAATGTGCCATGACCGGGGAAACGACTGGGGAATGACACCCGCTAACGGGGAAAGTTCACACCCGTTTTCAGGGGACCAATTTGAACGACAGACGGACACTCGTGCCCTCGCCTTCACGGCTTTCCATGGTCACCGCACCGCCAAACCGCTCCATGATCCGCTTGACCAGCACCAGCCCGACACCCAGCCCACCTTGTTTGGTGGTGAAAAACGGCCGAAAGGCCATGCTGCGCTGTTCTTCGTTCATGCCTTTGCCGGTGTCGCTCACCACCACGCTGAGGCCACGGGAATCGGTCGGCTCCAATGTGATGGTTAACGTGCCGCGCTTGTCCATGGCTTCCAGTGCATTGGCCAGCAAACTGTTGAGGATCTGCGTCAACTGCACCTGCTGGCTCAGGACCATGGGCGTCAGCTTCGGGTCGAACACCACGTGGACCGAGGCTTTGGTGATTTGATGCTCGAAGGCCATCAGGCTGTCATGCAGCGCCGCCACCAGATTGACAGGCTCGGCGTCATCGTTGAGCGGACGCAAGGATTGCAGCAGCTCCCTCACCCACTTCGTCATGCGATCCACTTGGCCGATGATGTCGTTGATGTTCTTGTGAGCCGGGCCGCTGTCGAACTCCAGCGCCAGTTCGGCGCTTGAACGGATGGTCGCCAGCGGATTACGCAAACTGTGGGCGACCGCCGACGACATCTCGCCCAGGACGACAAAGGTTTCGTTGGTGATCAGTTGCTTTTGTTGCGCCGCCAGCAAAATGGCCGCCCGGCGCACGATCCAGTACAGCCCCAGGTAAATCAGCCCGCCGCCCAGTGCAGTGGCCAGCCAGATCAACACCAGGCCGCGCTCCATGCGGCTGATCAAGTCCTTGGGCTCCTTGTAGATCTCGACCATCGCCGTGACTTTGTCGCCGTTGGCATCGAACAACGGAATGTAGTTCTCGATGAAGATGTATTCCGGAGGCGTCACGAACTTCTGTTCCAAGCGGCTCTTGTCCACATCGTGATAACTGGCCGACACAGGAATTCTGGAAGCAAAGGCTTGCTCCAGGTCTTCGTCGGCGTGGATCGTGGTGCCCATTAACGCCGGGTTGGTCGACCAGATCACCATGCGGTCGGGGGCATAGATGTTGGCCAGAATCACGTCCGGCAAGTGTTCGATATGGTCGAGAAATTCGCCCCGGACAATGGCGCGGGCCAGCGGGTCGACGTCGGAAAAGCCCTTGTCTTTACGCGGATCGAGCAGCTCGCCCATGGTCCGCCCGCTGGGAATCGAACCGTGGCGTACCTCGACCAAGGCAATTGCCTGAATGAACTGGGACGTCAACAACGCATCGCGTTGCACGCTTTCGGCAATCACGAACCGGGTGGACACCGCCCCCAACGCCACCGCCACCGTGCCAATCACCGCCAGGCTGATGAGCGAAAACCAGCGCAGTAAATTGAACGGCTGCTTGCGCGAGCTCAGGCGAATATCACCTCCCTCGGCCTGGAGTGTTTGAGTAGGCATGTCCATGGACGTGTTCCCGACGATTCCCCCTATAGGGTTATAGCCCACTAACGGCTGTTTGCCCGACGTTGGGTCTCGTCCCCCCACTTCTTCCTTATCCCCATCTACCCCCAATCCTGGGGACAGTGGCCCGCGCCCAAAAACCGCGTTCCGATGCCGTTTGTGAGTGACACGCCCGTGACTCGGGCCTCTGCCGGCCGTTTTCGCCGGTTGGTATGGAAGTTGCCGACCCCCTCTCAACTGGCCCGTCTCCATGGGGCAGGCATTCCGATATAGAGGGCTTAACTCATGCACCCTTTACTGTCCAAAACCGCGGCCGCCCTGGTCGTTAGCGCACTGGCCCAAGGCGTCGCCCATGCGGCGTTGTTTGCCGTCGACCCAGGCCCCTACGTGCCAGCCAACGGCTCGTTCGCCGCCTGGTATCAGGACACTCACGGTCGAACCCTCGAGCTTTGCCTGTCCAAGGCCGTCAGCTCGCGAGTGCCCAGCGCACCGGGCGCACCGACGTACATGTGCAACTTGCTGCCGGCGCCCGGGATCTTCGACGACACGCAACCGCTCGTCTTCCCGAGCAATTTCCCGGATGAGGCGTTCTGGTTCACCGGCGACGGCACCATCGTCGACGCAGCCCGAGGTATCGACCTGACCTATGTCAGCGCCGTTGAAGCGGCCTTCAGCGGTGGCGACCCAATCGAAGGTGACCAGATCAGCTTCGCCCGCATCCGCATACGTATCGATGTACCGACCGCGGGCACCTACGTCATCACCCACCCCTACGGCGTCGATGTCTTCAACGTCGACACCCCCGGGCGGCGGGCGATCAACATGACCCGGGACATCGGCATCGGCGTGCCGAAAACCTACGACGGTGCCCTGAAGGGCGATGTCGGGCCGTTCCTGCGCAGCGTCAATGGCCCCTATACCGAGACCAATCCGGTCACCGGTTCAGCCGAGCAATTCGTCGGCGACCCGAACCTGGAGGAGGCCTTCACCGGCAGCCCTTTCAATACCAACTACATCCGCATTGAAGGACCCAACGGGCTGGATTTGCGCACTGCGGTGATGGCCATCTCCGGCAAGTTGGCGACAATGGCACGGCCGACGCCAATGATCACCCAGCGCAGCACCTACTCGCGTAAACCCGGCGCCAGCGCTCCGGTGGCCCAGCAAGACGTGTTCGTCCTGGCCCCGCCGCCACCGGCCAAAGTGACGCTGGACAGCAACAACCCGGTGTTGAACCTTACCGAGGCCAACACCACCGGCAACTGGTATGCGCAGTCTTCGACCAACCCGAGCTTGCCAAGCACTTTGCAAGTGACCGCCGACAACCACTTGGCCATCGCTAGCAGCACACCGACCACCTTACCCATGCCCCTGACGGACCTGGTGGTGATTTCACGTGCCGAATACAGCCTCAGCACCGGGCAAATAACGGTCGTGGCCTCGACCAGCGACGAAACTTCGCCACCGGTGCTCACTGCCACCTCTGGCACAGGTGTCGCCATTGGCGCACTCAGTGGCGATGGCGCAGTGAAATCCCTGGCCACCGGCATCTCGCCGATACCACCTGCCAAGGTTCGAGTGACGTCATCCAATGGCGGCAGCGACACCGAAGAAGTGGTCATCGTGCAATGAACGCTCACATGCCCAGATCCTCATCAGGAGGCATCATGAACAATTGGCCACGCCTGGCGCTCAACGCACTGGGACTGACTCTATCGCTGTCCGGCAGTGCATTCGCGCAACTCGCTGCTGTCGACCCCGGTCCTTATACCTTTGCCACCGGGAAATTCCCGATGTGGTACCAGGACAACAATCTGCTGTCGATGGAACTGTGCCAGTCCCGGGCCGCCAGCTCGCGGGTGCCGGCTGCCACGCCACCGGCCTACATGTGTACCCTGCTGCCGGCACCGGGCATTTTCGACGACACCCTGCCGATGGTGTTCCCGGATAACTGGCCAGACGAAGCCTTCTGGTTCCTCGCCGAGACCAACATTCCCAACAACGCCGCTGGTTATGGAATGGACGCCTACGTGGCCGGGATAGAAGCCGCTTTTGCCGGCGGAAATCCGCTCGATGGCGATCAAATCAGCTTTGCGCGGATTCGTATGCGGATAAACGTGCCCGTCGCCGGGACCTACACCATCACTCACCCTTATGGCGTGGAAACGGTCAAAGTCACCACCCCCGGTCGTCGTGCAATCAACATCACCAGAGACATCGGCGTCGGTGTGCCGGGAGTTTTCAACGGGGCATTGAGCGGTGCTATCGGGCCATTCCTGCGCAGCGTCAACGGCCCCTACACCGAAGTGAACCCGGACACCGGCGCAATCGAAACCTTCGTCGGCGACCCGAACCTCACCGAACAAGTCACCGGCAGCCCCAACAACACCAACTTTGTGCGCATCCAGGGCCCGGCCGGGACGATCCAAAGCAACCTGTTCACGCTGGCCGGCAAAGTCCTCGACAATCGTGCGCAAACCCATGTCGACCTTAGCCGTGCAACCTACCGTCGCATCGCCTCGGGCACCGGTACCAGCACCCGGGTCGAAATTTTTGGCAAAGCGGACAACAGCTCTACATTGTGCTTCCGCGAAACCCTCGCCCTTGTGCCAGGCCCACCGCCTACGCCATGCCTGACCAATATGGTGGGTGACGGCACCGGGTTGTACTTCGGCCAACGCCTGCTCAGCGGCCCCGTGCCTCCGGTCGTGGTGCTCACCGCCACCAACCCGGCCGGCACCACCCGCCCTACGGCGGTCTCGAGCAAGCTCGTTGACCTGGTGAAAATCCAGACTGCTCGCTACAACTGGAGCAATCACAGCCTGCTGATCGAGGCCACGTCCACTGACGAAGTGGCGGTGCCAGACATGGTCGCGCAGGGTTACGGACGTCTGTCGAAAACCGGCACCCTGCAAAAAATCACCGTCGCCGATCTGTCCCAGCCACCCGCCACTGTGACGGTCAAATCCGCCGCCGGCGGCAGTGACACCGAGCCTGTCGTCGTGGTGGGTTCTGCACCGGATGCCGGTGAGAACCAGGCGCCACTGTCCGTGGCCGACACCGGCAGCACCAGCTTCGGCGTGCCCATCACCCTCAACCTGCTGGCCAACGACAGAGACCCGGACGGCAACACGCCGCTGAGCATCACTGCGCTGACCCAACCGGCCGCAGGCCAAGGCACCGTGGCGTTGAGCGGCACGACTGCGGTGGTCTACACCCCGCCCGCCGTGGTCACTGTGCCGTTAACCACGACCTTCACCTACAAGGCTCAAGACATCAAAGGCCTGGCTTCGACTACCCCAGCGACCGTGACCATCACCGTGGCGCCTAACCGGCCACCGGTGGCAGTCGCCGACGCCGTCGCGACCCTGGGCGTGGCGATACCGATCAACGTGTTGGCCAACGACACCGATCCGGAAGGCAACGTGCCGTTGGCAGTCGCCAGCTTCACCCAACCACCGGCAGGTCGCGGCACCGTCAGCAGTAACGGCACAGTGATCACCTACACCCCACCGGCCACGGTCACGACGGCCTTCACCACGACCTTCACCTACATCGCCCGGGACAGCTTCGGCGCCCTGTCGACACCGGCCACGGTCACCGTGCAAGTCTCGCCAAGGCCTGCTGCGGAAACCTTCACGGTGACCACGGCTACGGTGTCGGCTCGCTCCAACAACCGCTTCACCTGGGACTTTGCAGGCACCTCATCGGTGACCACCGGTAACACCATCACCATCAAGGTCTCCACCCCGACCGGGCTGGCAACCCTGGGCACCACCACGGTACCGGCGACCGGTCGCTGGAGGCTGACGGTGAACAACACCACTGCGGTGATTCCATCGGCGAACCCGACAGCCACCATCACCTCGTCCCAAGGCACCGTGCGCACGGTCTCGGTGATCTCCAACTGAGCCCTCGCCCCACCCGCCGATTCGGTGGGTGGGGCCGGCCTCTTCGCAAAGGACGCAGCCATGAAAACCTCGACCGCCGCCCTGCTCTGCCTGCTTCTGCTTTGCAGCAGTGCGGGTGTGCGCGCCGATGACTTGATGGAAAACGATGACCTGGGTCCCGGTGGCGATCTGGGAGAGTTACCGCCACCGGTTGGCCAGCACGCGCTGATCGACCAGAACGGCCAGGCCAACGTGGCGCTGCTGCAACAGAACGGTCAGTCGCTGCTCGGCACCATCGTCCAGTCGGGCAGTCATCAGGAAGCCTACATCCTGCAACAAGGCAGCGACCTGATGGCAATGATCACCCAGCAAGGCAGTGGCAACGCCGCCTCAATCACACAAAACGGCAGTCACAACCGCGCGCAGATTTCCCAGAACGGCAACAACAACGACGCCAGCATCGACCAGGCCGGCACGGGGCTTTCAAGCGCCGTGACCCAGTCCGGAAACGGCATGAGCGTTTCGGTCAAACAATACCGCTAAAGCACTGCACCACATGGAGGTTTCATCATGTTCAAACTGACGCCCCTCACCGCCACCATCCTGGTCCTAGTCAGTGCCCAGGCGATGGCCGACGACAGCGTTTCCACCCAGGACCAGGTCGGTACCGCCAACATCGCCGACGTGAAACAGACCGCGGCCCCGTACAGTACCGCCACCCAACAACAAGTCGGCCAGGGCAACGACGCCGCAGCGGTGCAAGACAACGCCACCGGCACCATCACCCAGGATCAACTCGGCGACTACAACGCCGGTTACGCCGAGCAACTGTTCGAAAACGGCAGCACCATCACCCAGCAACAGGTCGGCAGTTCCAACACCAGCCACGCCAGCCAGTCGATAGGCGTGGGCGGCAACGAAGCGCTGCAACAACAGCACGGCACCGGTAACTTCTCGTTCATTTATCAGGACACTCAGGAAGGCACCCAAGGTCAGACCTTCCAGTTTGGTGACAGCAACGAGGCCAACATCGAACAGATCCAACTGGGCACGGCCAACAACGCAGTGATCATCCAGTACGGCACCGCCAACTACGCCACCGCCGAACAGATCGCCCACATGGGCGGCCAGATCAATCTCAACCAGGCGGGCGAAGGCAACTACGCCTATGGCGACCAGCGCGACGGCAACGGCGGCACCGTGACCATCAACCAGTTCGGCGACTTCAACGGCGCCGAAGTCTGGCAAGGCGGGCAAACCGCCAGCGAGGCCACCGTCAACCAGTACGGGAAAACCAACGAGACCGTGGTCGACCAAAGCTTTGGCGAAAACAACGTCGCCCAGGTGCTGCAAGTCGGCGACCTCAACGCGATCTACGCCGACCAGTTCGAATCCGTCGGCTCGACCCTGGCGCTATACCAACAAGGCACCAACAACGTGCACTTCACCTACCAGAAGGGCGATAGCCATGTGCTGAACGCCACCTCCGTGGGCAGCGGTAACAAGGTCTACGCCAGCGACTGGAAAGGCCCGGAAAAGGGTGGCCAGTTCGGCAGCAACCAACGTGCAACCGTCAACCAGAACGGCACCAACAACACCGCCAGTTTCAAACAGGACGGCATCGGCCACGTGATGACCACCAATCAGACAGGCTACGGCAACAAAACCACGGTCAAACAGGCCGAAAACTACAACGAGCTGTACTTCGACCAGAATGGCAGCGACAACATCCTCATCGCCGACCAGCGCGGCACCACCAACCTGGCCCAGGGCAGCAGCACCGGCATCGGCAACACCACCAACTTCGACCAGTCCGGCACCATGAACGTGGCCTACGTCACTCAGGGCGGCACCGGCAACATTGCCAGCGTCACTCAGAGTGGCATGACCCAGACTGCGACGGTGCAGCAGCTGGGTGCTGACAACAAGGCGACTGTGCTGCAGCAATAATCGCAGGGCGTAAAAAACTGCGGTCCTGGGTGGAGGGTCGCAGTTTTTTTTATGCCTGATGGAAATGCATCTGCTATGAAGCCGCCATCGTCGGAACACCGCCCGGAGCTGGCTCGCTCCCACAGTGGATTTTCGTCGTTCACAAAAATTGTGTCCCATGAAGATCAAATGTGGGAGCGAGCCTGCTCGCGATAGCGGTGTGCCATTCAACCTTGATGGTGGCGGACCCACCGCTATCGCGAGCAGGCTCGCTCCCACAGGGGTATTGGGTACATCTGCAAGAGACTGGCCGGCTGTCAGGCCGCAATCGCAGGCAAGCCAATAACCTACTGACAAACCACCCTCCCCCAAACACCGCAAAAAACTCGGACTTCCCCTACAAGACATACAGAATCTCCCGGCATCCACCCCTGAGCCCGATCGCCAAAGTGCCCCGTTTCCAAGGACTGGGCGACAAGCGTGACCAAACTCATCCCCCAACACCAACTCGCCAACCAGCGCGGGCAGGTACTCGAAAGCCATCAAGCCATCGACGCCCTTCGCCAAGCCCTTAACTACCCGTATGACTTGCAAGGCTTCGACGACCTGCTGAATGCCGTAGGTGCCAACCACTCCAACTACATGCAGGCCACCCACCAGCAAAAACTGATCAACGCTGTGAGCAACGGTGATTGGGTAATGGTTGCGCCTCGCGCGAATCCAGATAACGGTGGCGCTTCATGGAACGGTTTCAAGACCAAGCCCGAGCCACCACCGGCGCAACATCTGGTCGAAGATCACGCCTTCACGCAGCCCAAACCGGCGGAGTCGGGCTTTCACATTGTTGAACGGCCCATGAGCCTTGAGTCCCTGGAACGCTCACTGTACGAGAGCTCGCCAAGCGATGCGCTACGTCGCGAATTTCGTTCGCTCAATCGCCATCTCGGCGAAAGGGTGAAACCGGGGCAAATGGTGATCTTCAGCGATTCACGGCACTACATGTGCCGGCGTGAAGAGGCGCAGATGATGATCGCTGCGCAGAAGGTCAATGACGCGCTCAAGGATCTGAGTGATGAAGAGGCGTCGTTCATGGTTGAGCACCATGAGGTGATTGAGCCGTTTCTGGAAGTGTCGGCGGGATCGTTGGGTGTGGCGTCGTTCATGATTGGGCAGCATCTGGAGGGCTTGAAAAATGCCCTCAAAGAACTGGAGGAGCTGCATCAGCAACAATATCGCCAGTACCGCAATCTGCATTCGCCAGAGTTTTTTTCCAAGCGTAAACGACTTATGGCGAAGCTTGATGCCAGCCTTGGGTCACTCGTACGCAAAGGCACCGGCATTGCGGATCACCCAAAACTCAAGCGAGCCTTGGGGTTATCAACTCGCAGAACGATTCATCGTTGGGACAAGGCTGGGGCACCAACACAGTTGCCTGGGTACGCAACGAACATTGAGGGTGTCTCACGAGCGGCAAAATATATGAAAGCCGGTGGTTATGTCGGGATTGGTCTGCAGTTAGGCGCATCCAGTTTAAAAATTCATGAGGTATGCACGACTGGTCGCGAGGATGAATGCAAGCAAATGAAATTTGTTGAGGGCGCAAAAATGGTGGGCGGTACAGCTGGAGCTGTCGCCGGGGGTGCAGCAGGCTCGAAAATAGGCACCGCTGTGTGTGCAAAAGTAAAAGGACTCGGAAAACTCGTTTGTGTACTCGTTGCCGGCGCGGTAGGCGCCACCGGAACCGGAACGCTGATGACCGACGGCAGCGAACTGATTGGGCAAGAACTCTATGAGCATTCTGAATAATGGAACTCACTAGAACAACACTCGCCTGGGTCTGGGGAGCGCTTATCCTGCTGAGTCTTTTCGACGTAGCTATCATTTTTTATGCTGCTCACACAAAACTCGAAGCGCTGGAAAAGCATTTCAAACAACTGGATTCCATAGGCGTCAACCGCCTCACGTGGGGCACGGGGCATCATGGAAGAATTTTTCGTCTGGCCGCAATCAGCGCTTTAATCTCGTCTAAAAAAATTCAGCGCCAGGAACCCTTATCAGTTGAAGAAGTGAAACGGTTGCCTAAAAGGCTTAAGCGCTGGGCAGCGTATCCATTTCATATTGCCTATTTCGTTACAGGGGCGGTGGTGGTTCTTTGGTTATATGGAAAATACACCGGCCTGCTCAAATGAAGAACCAGCAGCTAATTCTACGACCCAATACGAGTCTCTGAGATTTACTGCCTGTTCATTCTTCGGTTTGGTAGCGCTTTGGCCACTGGGCTACTGGGCGTACACCCTGTGTGAGATAGGTCGGCTATCAGGCCGCCATCGCAGGCAAGCCAGCTCCCACAGTTGAACCGAGTACATCTGTAAGAAACAGGTCGACTGTCAGGCCGCCATCGCGAGCAAGCTCGCTCCCACAATGGATCGGGCACGCCTTTCGCTTCTCACCACTCAACAGGCCGAGCGTTAGCTCGCTTGCCGCTTTTGATCTTGATCTGGCTTTTGATCTTGATCTGGCTTTTGATGTTGATCTGCCCGCCCCATCGGGAGGCTGAGTGGAGGTGTTCATCTGGGGGGAGGCGCGCAGCGCCGTTCGACGAAGTCGAACACATCGAGAGGAGGTCGAAGCGAAGCCGACCGGAGGCGATGCCCCCAGATGGACACCGGAGCGAAGGAACGCCGAGCCTAAGCGAGGGGCCGGACGCTCGGGGCGAAGACTTTTGGTTACTTTTTGTCGTTTGAAAAAGTGACTCGCTGTAAGAGCGAAACCATTAGCGGCCGTTACCGCAGAAATGGATATGTACACCTGATAGAAATAGGTCGGCTTTCAGGCCGCCTTCGCGAGCAGGCTCGCTCCCACAGTTGGACTGGGTACATCTGGGGGAGGCTGGTCGGCTGTCAGGCCGCCTTCGCGAGCAAGCTCGGCTCCTACAGTTGATCGGGGTACATCTGAAACAGCCAAGTCGGCCCGAAGGCCGCCTCGGCTCACTCTTCCTCCCCCTCAGGCGCAACCTTGTTCTGAGTCAAATAGCGGTCAAGCGTCGCATTGTTATCAGGCGAAGAATTATCCCCGGCCACCTGCCACAACCGCCGCTCAATCCCCTGCGCCAGCAAATGCCCCACAGCCGCCTCGATCGCCGACAACACACACAACTGCGCCGGCTCGTTCGTGGTGTACCCGACCTCAGCCTCCAGCAACTTCTTGAACTCGATAAACTTGAACACCCCGGCACTGCGCCCGACAGAGTAAATCGTCTTACTGGTCATCACATTGGCCAACACCTGCCCACTGCGCACATCGACAGCACGAAGGTTCACCGACACCTGATCCACCCGATACTCCCGGGAGATATCGATCCCCAAATACCGCGCCCCTTCCCCACCGCTGCGCACGTTGGTGTCATAGGCAATAATCCCGCCCTCAAGCATCAAATTGGCCGCCTGCAACGGTGGCAACTCACCCTGGATATTCACCAGCGTATTCGGCTTTTTCTGCGAGGCGCGAATGATCTTGCGCTCGGTCAACAGGTTCTGCAGCCCCTCACGTTCCAGCACCACAAACCAGCCACTGGCCTGCAACGCATCCATCAACATGCTTGCCGCGCCCTGGGTCACGCTGGTGGAAAACGAACTGGCCGGGGTCGGTTTGTACTGCCCGGTCTGATCCCGGAAACCATACACCACCGCCATCAACCGGCCCTTGGGCCGTGGCATGTTCAGCAAGTCGTAATAGGTCGACGCCCGAGGTGTCAGGGTCGGTGATTCGGTGTCCTGCTCGGCCCCCATCGGCTCGCGCAAACTGCACCCTTGCAATGCCGCCAACATCAGCCCTAGCGCTATTATTTTTTTCATGTCCTTGACTCCCCATCGATCCATATCCCCGTCAAGGGGCCAGGCCATTCACCTGGATTTCGGAAACTTCACCGGTCGCTCGGTCGGTCACTTCAATAGTCAGTGCACCGGAGTCGTCGATGACGTTCACAACAAAAGCGTCGGTGGTCAGGCTCCCGGCATTGCCCGCGGAGATGTTGTCCATCAACTGCCCCAGCAACCGTGATTGCAGCTGACTGGTGAAGCGCTCCAGGGCCGACGTGCCGGCCGCGCTGGTACGGTTCTTCAAGTCAGGGTCGTCGTAATCGTTCTGCGCCTGGGCGTTGTTGAGCAACCAGGTCCCGTTCAACGGGTTGCCGCCAAACGACGGGTTGATCGGCGTGTAGACCAACTCCGTGGCCTGGACCAGCCCACAGCTGCCCAGCCCCAATAACCACATGCCCGTGCGTTTCGAGAAAGTTCCAGTGTTCATAGTTCGTCCCTCTCAAGGTCGGTGGTGTCTTGCAACAAGGTTTCCAGCTTGCGCTGGACGATCTGCACGCGGACCAGATCGGCAGCCTCATAGGCCTCGTCCTTCAACTCCACGGTGTTCGGCGGCAGGAAGCGCCGGTAAACCAAACGTTGCTGATATTCCACGGTCACCAGGCTGCCCCAGCGTGCCGAAGGTCGTTCACGCACCACCAGGTTGAAATCCATCGGGCTGGTGGCGCGCAGGCGTTCACTGAACGAGTAGTAAAAGTCGTGGCCGATGTGCGAGATCGTGTCGTCGACGATAAAACCCAGCATTTCGTCTTCTTCGGCAGCCGACACGAAGGACGTCATCAGCATCAGGACCAGGGTCGGTAGCCAGTGTCTGTTCATGGCATCACTGCCCCAGCGCCTGAGGTGTTTTGGATTGGCCTTTGGGCGCGGACGCGCCATCGAGGAAGGCTTTCTCGGCCACGAACTGCCAGTCCTTGTAGCTCGCCATGCCGGTGAAGTCCGACCATTGACTGGGGAAATCCGCCTGCTTGAGCGGCGTGTCCGTGGAGGGGCTGCTGAGGCCGGTGATGCGTCCGTCGAACCCGCGCATCAACGTCCACTCGCCGCCACCAATCGGGTCCGGGTACAAGTTGCGCAAGTGGTGTTTGGGCGACGGAAAACGCTCGTCCTGCAACAGGTCCGCCAGCTCCTTCGGGTACTGGGCCAGGCCAGGTGAACTGCGGTAATAACTGCGCAATGCCTGAGCGTATTGAGTGCCGACCCAGAGCAACTGGCGTTCACGATCACGGCGCGACGCGGTGGACCACAACTCGCCGGCGCTGGCCAGGCCCAGGCCCATCAACATGATCAGAAACAGCACACCCAGGTAAGTGAAACCGGCCTCGTTCGAGGGCTTACCACTCGGAATAAAGGCTGCCATCACGCGCCCTCCCTGTGGCCCCGCTTTTGATATCGGCGACTCCGCCCGGGACGCCGTCAGGTGGCGCCACCAGCACCCAGAGGTCTTTGCGTTCGGCGATCGGGTCCATCGGCGGATTGCGCAGGTAACGCTGCTCGACCAGTTGTTCGATGGAGTCTGGATAACGCCCGGTGTCGCCGTAGTAGTGGTCCAGCGCTTCGCGCATGGCCGACAGGCTCTGGCGCAGCGTGGTCTCTTTCGAGACCTCGAGGCTGTTGAAATAGCGTGGCAAGGCGATGGTCATCAGGGTGGCGATGATTGCCATGACCACCATCAGTTCCAGCAAGGTAAAACCCTTTTCCCGACGCATATGCTCACCACTCCTTGTACGCGATGCCGTTGAGCCCCTTGCCGCGCGCCTTGGAGTAAACGTCAAAGACGTCTTCGCCCTCCCGCGGGTTTTGAGCCGAGCTGTCATAAGAGCGCAGGCCCCAGCCACCTTCGTCGTCACGCTTGACCGGCGCCAGCGGGTCATGGGGCACGCGCCGTAAAAAGAAGAACTTGGCGCCCTTGGCACTGCGCACATCGCGCACCCCGTCCACCAGCACTTGCAGGTTCGGCGGGTAGCCGCTGCTGTTCAGGGATTTCTCGATGTAGCCGGCGTCGAATGCACGCTTGTAGGCGTCGATGGCATCGCGAATCTGATACAACGCCGTGCGCAATTCCTGCTCCTTGCCCCGGCGCACCACGGTCTCGGTCAGCGGCGCGGCCATGCCGGCCAGCAGGCCGATCAGGGCCAGCGTCACCACGACTTCGATCAGGGTAAAACCGCGTTGCGAGGCGTTCATGATCAACGCTTCTCGACGACAACAGTGGTGGAAGTGGAAGCAACCGGCCGATCGATGTGTTCGTTCTGGATCGGCGCTTCCATCCGACGGTCCGGCGCCTGGATGTGCATGCTGGTTTCGGTACCGGTGGTGAACTCCATGTCCGACGGGCTCTGGTACGGCAGGTTGCGCACGATCCGCGGCGTGATCGACAGCACCAGCTCCGATTTGCCGACGGTGTCCTTGTTGCTGCCGAACAAGCGGCCAAGACCTGGAATGTCGCCAAGGCCGGGGATTTTGTTGCCGGTGGCGCCATGGTCGTTGCGCACCAGGCCGGCGAGGATCTGGGTTTCGCCGTCATGCAGACGCAGGGTGGTCTGGGCGTTGCGGGTATCGACCTGAACCGGAATCGTGCCTTGGCGGGTCGGTTCCAGCGGCGTGGCGTTACTCACTTCCAGGGCGATTTTGATTGCCACTTCGTTGTTCAGGTGCACGGTCGGCTGTACTTCAAGTTTAAGACCGACATCGAGGTAGGTGACGCTTTCGGTGATCACCGGGCCTTGAGTCGAAGGCACCGAAGTGGCGCTGATGATCGGTACGCGCTGACCAATGTGGATGCGCGCCTGTTCGCGGTTGCTGACGCGAATCACCGGGCTGGCCAGGGTGTTGATGTCGTTGTCCTGGGCGTTGATCTTGGCCTGCGGCGACGGCGAGATGGAGATCCGGCTGGAGTTGATGCCTTTGAGTTGATCGAGCAGGGTCACGGCCGAGCCGTCGCTGTTGACCACGCCGAAGGTGTTCGGCCATTGCAGGCCAAGGTCGAGAATCCGCTGGGTGGCGACTTCCATCACCTCCACTTCCAGTACCACTTCAGGGTTGGACTGGTCCTGCGATTGCAGGAGTTTTTCAGCCATGCGGACAGCGTCTTCAGAGTCGCGCATGGTCAGGGTATTGAGGCGTTCGTCGACGAACACATCGCGGGTCTTGAGCATGGTTTTGATCATGTTCAGCGCGGTGTTGGCATCGATGCTCGTCAGGTAGAAGGTGCGCATCACCAGCTCTTGGTAATCCTTGAGCTTCTGTGGTGAGTCCGGGTAAATCAGCAAGGTGTTTTCATTCACCACTTTCTGGTGCAGCTGGTTCTGTTGCAGCAGCAGTTCCACCGCGTCTTCGATGCGCACGTCACGCACGAAAATGGTGGCTTTCATGTCCGGGCGCAGGTCCTTGTCGAAGATGAAGTTCAAACCGGCGACCTGCGACAGCACTTCGAAGATGGTTTTCAGGTTGGCTTCGCTAAATTCCAGGGTCACCGGCCGATCGAGACGGGTCCGCAGTTGTGGGTATGGAATCACGTTGCGGCTTTGCACCAGGCGGACGTTGCTTTGCAGCTCCAGGGCCCCTTCATTATTCGGGTCCAGTTCGAGGATCTGTTTCACCTGGCGGTCGGCACCGTAGATGTCACCGCGTCGCAGGTCACCACGGGCCAATTCGAGTTTTTCATCCAGGCTGCGCATGTGATCGAGCTGACGCAGCGAGTCCTGGGCACGGCGGTTGTTCGGTTCGATGGTCAACACCCGGCCGAAAGCCTGGCGGGCAGAAGCAAAATCACGCTGGGCGCGATCCATGTCGCCCTGGGTCAACAGCGCCGTCACTGCACGAGCACGGCCGCTGTTCAGGGCCAGATGCAGCTCGGTGTCGCGAGGGTTTTCCTTCAGCCCTTCCTCGATGCGGGCCAGTCCGGCTTCGTACTGTCCCGACTCCATCAGGTCGGTCGCCTCTTGCTTGGCGACCTGCGCCGAACTGCACGCGGCCAGTCCTGCACAAAGGCAAAGGTTCATCAGCAAACGGGATCTGTTCATTGCGTGCTCCCCACAGACAAAGTCTGAGACAAATGCAGAGGCAGGTAGACAAAGCTGAGTTCCACGTCGGAAATCCCCTCGATCCGCCAGGTGTCGTCGATCACATCCCCCTTGCGCACGACGTATATTTTTTCGCCGCTCTGCAAAAACACTTGCAGGTCGGAACGGTCATTCAGCTTGCCAATGAACTGGAAAGGCATCGGTGGTGCCGTGGGGACTTTCACCTCCGTGGTCAGGTTGACGGGTTGTTCGTTGACGGTGGCGAGCTGCGGCGCTGCCGTCCAGCTGCGGGCGGTGAACAGGTCACCCGCCGGGCTCAGGTCCTTGATCGCTGCCGCTGTTTTGCCGGCGGATGCGGCGGGCAGCGCACCACGGGTTTTGCTGTTGGTCGGGGTGGCCACGGCGGCCACCGACGCATCGCCCTCCTCGGATGACGACGTGAAGTATTCAGGCAACCAGGTCAGCGCCGCCGCCACACCGAAGAACGCCACCCAACCCACTGCGCGTTTGGTATTCATCATGACCTCGACAAGTAAAGGGTCATGCGGATCCGCCCGGTCAGGTCGGTGTCGGCGATTTTTTTACGCTGGAACTCCACGTCCTCCACCACCACCGCCGGCAACTGGCCGAGCAAGGCGTGCAGGAAGCGCCGCAGTTGCGGGTAGCTGCCGCGCACTGGCAGCAGAATCTGATAACGGGCCAGGTGAGTCTTGGGGTCGATGCCCAGGGAATATTCGCCACGGGCCAGGGTGATGTGCTCCTGCGCCGCCAGCGCGTAAATCTTGTCGATGGCCACGGTGGCCTGCGGCTGGGACGGCAACTTGCTGCGGAAGTCGTCGAGCTGACGTTGCGGCACCACCGGCGCGGCAACACTGCCGTCTTCGACTTTGGCCAGGTACTCGCCGGCTTCGCGCGTCTGCTGGCTGAGCGTTTGCAGCGACTGCCAGTCCGGCATCAGGCCCACCAGGCCATACACCAGCGCCAGCAGCAACATCGCCAGCCCTGCCAGGCCAGGAATGCCCAAGCCTTGCAGGTATTCGTGGACGATCAATCTAGGGATTTGCATCGCCAATCTCCCAGCTAGCCGACAGGTTGAATTGCACCGGGTGTTCCGGCACGTTCGCGACGATTTCGTGGCTGAGCAGCGACACATCGGACAGCTCTTCGCTGGCTTCGAGGCTGCGGTGGAAGTTGAGCATGGCTTCCAGATCCCGCGCTTCGGCGCTGATTCGCACCTGGCCTTTGCGGGCATCCGGGGTCAGGGTCAATAACGCAATGTCGTCCCGGGGCATGGCTTCAAGCATGGCGAACAGACGCTCCCAAGGCCGGCGCAACTGCTGGGACACCTTGCGCATCTCGGCCAGGTTGTGCGCCTGTTCACGGGTTTCGGCCGGGGTCAGGCTGACCTTGCCGCCCGTGTCGCCGGTGAGTACGCGCTGAGTGGTTTGCAAATGGCCTTGCTGTTGCGCGGCCTGTTCACTGACATGCTGCTGAACAAAGAAGCAGGTCAGCGTCAGCACCACGCCACCGACCAGCAGGCTCCAGCCCAAAGGGCCCGAGCGACGGCGCGGCTGGAAGTCGAGCATCAGGGGGCGCATGTCAGGCCACCGCCCGGGACATGACGTACAAGCCATCGCGTACGGATGTCCGGTGTTCTTCGAGGGTGCGCAGGTGCACACCGGGTACGTCAGGGTGCGAGTCAATGCGTGCCGGCGCGTGCAGGTAAACGTTCAGAGGTCGCTCGCTGGTGGACGCCTGCAATTGGCTTTCACGACCGATCAACGCGGTCAGCGCGACGTCGCTGTCGCTGCTGCCCACCGAACGCACCGATGCCCAGCGCCCTTCCCGCGCCAGCAACAACACACTGCGCACCGGTTCGGCGACGACGAACAGGAAGTCGCCGGCGTCGAAGCTTTTATCGAAGTGATTGAACGCCGCCATCAGGTACGGCTGCACCGAACGCAGGCGCAGGCCACGCCCCGTGACCAGCGTGCGCAGATGCGTCAGCAAGTCTTGCGGCAGCGCGGTGGCGACCCGGTCATAACCCGCCGGCTCAGCCGACAACACCATGCTCCAGGGTTGCGCCGGTACGCCGTAAAGGTCTTCGAAACACAGTTGGGCAAACCCGAGCAATTCAGCAGGGCTGCTGATTTGTTCGCTCCAGGGCACCAGACAGAAGCGGCTGAAGTGCCCGGAGATCACCACACTCAATTCGGCACCGGGACGGGTGTGTTCGCCCAGCAGACGGTCGAGGGTTTCCAGCGCCACGGCCCAGGCATGGAAGCCTTCGTCGATAAAGCCGGCGCTGCCCAGCCACAGGGTTTCACTGCCACGACGCTGGCCCAGACCGACACCACTGGCACCGAGCACGGCGACAAAACGATCACGAGATAAAAGTGACACGATTGATCTCCTCGAGCGTGGTCCGCCCCTCTGCAACCAGTTCCAGTGCCGACTCGCGCAACAGGCGCAAGCCACGGCTGCACGCCAGGGCCTTGATTTTCGAAATGGGTTGGCGCTCGACGATCATTTGCCGCAGCTCGTCGTCGAGGTGCAGCAGTTCGGCAATCGCCGTACGCCCGCGGTAACCGGTGCCCCGGCAATGACCGCAGCCCTTGCCGTGGACAAAGTGGTAGTGATCGACCTGTTGCGGATCGAGACCGGAGAGGCGCAACTCTTCATCGGTCGGGTAAGCCGGTGCGCTGCAACTGGCGCAGACCAGGCGGATCAGCCGCTGGGCCAGCACCGCATTGAGTGCCGACACGAGGCTGTAAGGGTCGATTTCCATCTGGGTGAACCGGCCGATCACGTCGAACACGTTGTTGGCGTGAATGGTGGTGAACACCAGGTGCCCGGTGAGCGCCGATTGCACGGCGATCTGCGCGGTGTCGGGGTCGCGGATTTCACCGACCATGATCTTGTCCGGGTCATGGCGCAGGATCGAGCGCAAACCACGGGCGAAGGTCAGGCCTTTCTTTTCGTTGACCGGGATTTGCAGCACGCCCGGCAGTTGGTATTCCACCGGGTCTTCAATGGTGATGATCTTTTCCACGCCGTGGTTGATCTCGGTGATCATCGCGTACAGCGTGGTGGTTTTGCCGCTACCGGTGGGGCCGGTCACCAGCACCATGCCGTAAGGTTCGGCCGCCAGCCGACGCAGATGGCGCAGGGTTTCTTCTTCGAAGCCCAGGGCTTGCAACTGCACGCCGCAAACCTTGTCGGCCAGGTCCTGTTTGTCGAGGACCCGCAGCACCGCGTCTTCGCCGAAAATGCTCGGCATGATCGACACCCGAAAGTCGATCTGCCGGCCGCTGATGCCGATCTTGAAGCGACCGTCCTGGGGCACGCGTTTTTCGCCGATGTCCAGTTCGGCCATGACCTTGACCCGGGAAATCACTTGCTCGGCGAATTCGCTGCCCTGGATTTTGCTGATGTTGTTCAGCACGCCATCGATCCGGTACTTGATCACCAGACCGCTGCCGGTGGTGCCCAGATGGATATCGCTGGCGTGCATTTTCAGCGCGTCGTAGAGGGTCGAGTTGACCAGTTTGACGACGACGCTGGCGTCTTCGCTGATGCTGGTCAGGGACAGGCTTTGCAGGGTATCGATTTCGACATTGGCGTCGGCTTGGGCGTTGAGCGATTCCACGGCGTGGAAGCTCTCTTCGTGGCGTGCCAGGTAGGCCTTCAGGTCGTCGGCATGCACCAGGTACAGCGGCGCGCCGTGCAGGCAATCGTCGATCCAGGCCAGGCGTGAAGTATCGAAGGGGTCGGCAAAGACGCCAATGACCGCATCGTCGTGACGCAGCAGGATGAATTCGCGTTTGAGGCATTGGGCCAGGGTTACCCGGTCGAACACCGGAGTGGCTTTGAACAGGCTGTCGGTGTCGAGCACCGGATAATGCAGGGTCGCGCCGAGGCACTGGATGAAGGGCATGGGGGCCAGTTCGCATAACCCCCCGAGGGCTTCCAGTACCCGTTCGCCGGAACTGGCGGCGAGCGAGCGTGCCAGGGCCAGTTGCTCACTGGAAAAGCGAGACGGTACACAGTCCGACAGCGCCGGTTCGACGGCAAGGAATAGACGGTCCATGGCATGCTCTCCAACGCCGGGGGCTTTGAGCCCTGTCGACGCGGCAGGCCATTGCGGCGGAAGCCGGAACGTCTTGTCGCGCCACTACTCCCCGGTGAGCAATTGTTCGTCGTCTGGTGCCTTGGAGGTCGATGTGTTTCGTCGACGATCTGCCAGCACCCAACTGCCGTCGTACAACTGCAGCGGGAAACTCTCGGACCTGCTCTGGCGTCGTTCGACAAAACCTTGCGAATTGCTCATACCTGCTTTGGGTTCGCGCTCCATCCCCAGAAGGTCGCAGACTGCTCGGGCCAATTCCGCCAATGGAAACGGTTTGAACAGGATATGGCTGACTCCCAGTTGCCGGGCCCGCTCACAGACTTCAGCGGTTGGGTGCCCGGTAATCAGCACAAAATGACACTTCCTGTTCTGGCGGACAGCATCGAGCACCTCAAAGCCTTCCATGTCGGGCAAGCGGTAATCGAACACCATCACATCGGGTGAAAAACGCTCGGCCTCGCCGATTGCCATCGCACCGTCGTGAGCTATCCGGACGTCCAGCGCTTGCGCCTGAAGGTAATCCTTGAGGTTTTCGGCAAGCAGCTGTTCGTCTTCGACAACCAGTATTTTGTTTAACAAGGTCGACTCCTTGAAGCCGCAGGTCCGATGTTCCAGCCCTGGGAGTACGCGCCTTCACTGAGGCTAACGCACACTTCATGCCAGGCTGAGCGTCGGTTTTTTACCGTTGCACGTCTTTGATTTTCATGAAAAAACCATTTCGTCCAGAAACTCCATCCCCCAAAGGCGGGGAAGCACTCGGATGGACCTTGAAGCATTTCCCCACTATTGGGGGGGAACCCTCAATCATCGTCAACCCGTTCGATTCGATTGCTTGATCGCAGTTGCGCGAGAACCTGTAGACGAGCCTGAGCCTGTTGCTGTCGGGCAAGGTAAGCCCGGACCATTTCAAGCCCTTGCACCTCTGAGACATCGGTCGCCTCTAAGTGGTTCTGCAGGTAAATCAAATGCCAGCCCAACGCTGTACGCACCGGTGTACTGACAGCCCCCGGTGCCAGGGCAAAGGCCGCGGCTTCGAATTCAGGCATCATCCGTCCACGAGGAAAATAGCCCAGATCACCGCCCTCGCTGGCGGAAGCATCTTCGGAATCGGCCCGGGCCACGCTGGCAAAGTCCTCACCCGCACTGATTTTCACACGCATCTCCTCTAAGCGTAGCCGGGCCGCTTCAACCGCGGCGGCATCCGCGCCTTGGGGCACTTTGATCAGGATGTGCCGTGCCTGGATGTGTTCCGGCCGGTTCATCTCGGCGCGATGCTCTTCATAGAACGCGCGGACCTGTTTTTCGTCAGGCCCGGCGACCTGCGTGAGGTCGGCAAACACTTGCTGGGCCGCGAGCTCACGGCGGGTGTACTCGATGTAACCGACTTCGTCGAAACCGGCGTCTTCCAGGCGTCGGGCGAACACGTCGGCACCGCCCATGGCCTGCCGGGTCTGATCGACCTGACGTTGCACCACCGCGTCACTGACCACCACCCCGCGCTTGACGGCTTCTTGCCACAGCAACTCTTTGTCAATCAAGGCTGTCAGTGCCGCCTGACGTAAGTGTTTGTAGGCCTTGGGGTTGCGGAGGCTGCCCACCGCCCGGCCCTGATCCTCCAGGTATTCGGCGAAATAGCGCTCCAGGCGAAGCTCGGAAATTTCCTCGCCATTGACCCGCGCGGCGGCCGGGCCATTGCTGCAGAACGCCACGGGAACCCACAGCGTGAGCAGGAGCAACAGAGTCTTGAGCGCCATGATCGAGACCTCCAGTCAGGGTGTAGCGGCAATGGGTTTGTAGGGTGCGACCAGATAAAAGCGCTGGCCGGGCAAGTCCACGGTGACGATATGCGCGCCACGCAAGCCGAGGCGGCGGCCCGGACCGAAGCTGATCAGCGGGGTCAGCCCGGTATCGAAGTCATGCAGGCCTTCCAGCGCACTGATGAGCTTCTCGCGGCTGGCGTCGCGCCCGGCCTGTTTCATGCCTTCGCTGAGCAGCAACATCGAACTGAACGCGCCGACTTGCAACATCGCATGCTGACCGCCGAGCCCCTGGCGTTCGCGCAGTTGGGTCAATGCCAGGCGTCCGGCCAGAGTCCAGTCACTGGGCACGAACGGATAAGCCAGAAACACCCGCCGGGAAAAATCACTGGGCACCTGCAACAGATCACCCGCCACCTGGTTCGACGCGGCGAACAGATAAGGCACCTGCCCCGCCGCCTGCAAGCGCTCGGCGAGGCGACTGAAACCGCCGCCGCTGCCCAGGTAAAACACCGACCGCGAGCCCAGTGGCAGTTCGTCTTGCGCCGAGTCGTAGACTTTCAGACTGACCTTTTGCCAGTCGTGATCCTGCAAGTACTGGCCGAGGCTCTGCGCTGCCAATCGTTGACTGGGCTCGTCCGGGTAAGTGATCAGCGTCGGTCCTTGGAGCACCCGTAAATTAACGGTGGCGTAATCGGCCAGGGCGATCAGTTGCTCGCGCAACCCCGGCAGCGGTTCGAAAATCTGCCGACTGGCCTGCGCCGTGCCCAGCAATGACAGCGGTCCGATCAGCGGAATGCCGGCCCGTTCCAGGCGCGCGGCCAGGTCCGAGTCCAGTGCCGGCGCCAGCGGCGCGATCAGGGCGAACACCTGTTCCTGCTCGATCAATCGGTCCAGCGCCTGCTCGGCACTGGCGCGGTCCGGGCCCGGATCGACGATGGTCAGGCGCAACTGCCGGCCATGAATCCCGCCCGCTTCGTTGATTCGCGCCACGCTGCCCCGGAGCACCGCTGCCACCGTGGCGCCCTCCTCGCTCAACGGCCCCTGGCTTGGCAACAAGGTGCCCAGGTGCAGACTGTCGGGGGTCAGGCCGGGGTCGCGGTCCTCGGCCACGCGTTTGAGGTAGGCCGTGAGGTTGCGCTGATCATTCATCGACAGGACGAAGCGCGGCATCGCCGGGTCGAGCCGATTGTTGCCCGGATCACGCCCTTCCTGGATAACCCGCGCCAAGGTGTCTTCGGTGTACGCCGGGTACGCACGGCCATTGATGTGCTGCTGGCCGTAGGTGCTGGTGAGCCGCGACCAGCTGAGATCCGGCGGTCGCACCCCGCCTTCGGGCCGCCCGAGGCCATCGGCGCCGTGGCAGTTGGCGCACGGCAGGCTGGTGGCGGGCAACAGTATGTCCGCCGCCCCGACCCGCGCCATGATCGGCTCGCCACTCGCGGACACACCCTCGCGATACAGCCGTTTACCGGCGCTTTCGTTAGGGCTCAGCGGCAACGCATCAGCGGCGAAATGCAGGCCGCCAAGCAGTAGCAGGCCGAGAGCGAGTGAAGTTCTCATGGTGCGGGCTCAACGACCGGCCACGGGCATTGTCAGCAACTGCAAGCGCTGGGCAATGGCGGCGGCCGGGGCATCGGGACGGATTTTGCTCCAGCGTTTATTGGCCACATCACCCACGATCAGTTGTGTTGAATGCTGTTCGGGGGTCGGTACGATCTGGCCGATGCGCCCCAATACAAGGTCCATCTGTGCCTTGTCGCCGGTAAGAAAAAGCCAGTGGGGGCCATCGACGCCCTGCTTCAAGGTGTAAGCCTTGAGTACCGCTGGCGTGTCGCGCAGCGGATCACTGGTAAGGGAGATAAACGTGATGCCGTCAGCTTTGTCGCCCAGCAACTCACGCACTTCCTTGAGCTTGCGGGTGATCAGCGGACAGGCATCGTTGCAACTCGTGAAAATCACATTGAGCAGCACCACGCGGTTCTGCAGCGCGTCACTGTAGAAGCGCAGGGTCTCGCCGTTCTGGTCCTGCAACGGCGTGTCGGTGAACCAGGTTTTCGCATCGCGGGTGCCAGAGCTCGTAACCAAGCCGGGCGGTGCGGCAACGGCGGACACCTCAGGTGCCGGCTCTTTGTGCCCTTCGTGGGCGGACGCCAGCGAACTGAACAGGCAAAAGCAAACCGTCAGGGCGATCCAGTCGAGGGCTCTCATGGCTGCTGCTCCATCGCGATGGCCGTGTGCTTGGCGTGGACGTTGCGCTGCCCGCTGAGTTTCTCCACTTCACGGGCCAGCACCGTCGGGTCGGTGAAGCCGTAATAGCGGGTCCAGTGGCGACTGTTGCCGTCGCCCACCAGAATCAGTGGCTGATGGTTTTTGAAGTCCCCGCTGAAGGTGCCCAGTCCCTTGAGGGTTTCGTTGATCGACTGCGAGCTGCCGGTCAGCCAGCTCCAGCCCGGGCCGTGCTGGAAGTGGCGGGCGTAGTCGTTCAGGCGTTTGGCGTCATCGCGCTGCGGGTCGATGCTGATCGACACCAGTTGCACTTCGCCGCCGACCCGGGCACCCAGCTGTTTTTGCACCTTGCCCATGATCGACGACACCACCGGGCAAACCGTGGTGCAGCTGGTGTAGATGAAGCTCATGACCACAATCTTGTTGGTCACCAGGTCTTTTTCCAGGCGCACCGCTTTGCCGTTCTGGTCCACCAGCGTCACGTCGGCGAACTTGATTTGGGCGCTTTCCGAACGGGCGCTGCTGGCCGGCATTTCGTGACCGGCGTGTTCATCCGCCGAGTGGGCCAAGGCCTGGCCGATACCGGCGGCCAGCAGGCAGAACGTCAGCAGTCCACGGTGTGCGAATCGGTTCATGTCGAACTCCTTTTAGTGGGCATCGCCGGGCAGGACCCGAACGCTGGCAAAAGTTTTGTCGTCGAAACTCGCGCCCAGCGACGCCGCGCGAACGTGCAGGTACCAGGCGCCGTTCTGGTCGAGGGTCACCGGGGCTTCATAAACGCCGTCGCCCACTTCCAGCGCGGCGACTTGCCGGACCCTGGACGTCGGAGCCCGGAAGTAGCGCACCTGAACGTCCTTGACCCCGCTGCGCTGTGCTTTCTGCTTGCCCTGAACGATGCGAAAACGCACCACGTAAGGACTGCCGAGGGCGGCCGTTGACGTGTCGAGCATGAACTCCACCTTCGGCACACCCGGGTGCCGGGTGAGGGTTTTATCCGGCTCAACCAAAGCCGTGAAGCAATGGATGATGTTCGGCTGGTTGAGCAGGAAGGCCACGTCGAAGCGTCCGGCGGCGGGCAGTTTGATCCGGGCGCTGTACAGTCCCGGCTCGACTTCGCGCAGACTGCGGTCGATGACCATCGCCGCCCGCGCCACCTGCCCGCGATTGGGGTAGCCGGACATCGGCGCGTTCATGCCTTCGGCGTAGAAGTAGGTGGTGTTGTCCACCGGGTTGACCACAAACACCGCGTTGTCGTCCCGCGACACCGCCAGGCTCGATGCCAGCGGCAGGTCACCGGCCAGCCGTGGCGCCTGAGGCCCGGCTTCGAAACCCTGGCTGATCGGCGTGCGGCCTTCACCCAAGGACGACAGGTTGATCATCGTGACTTTGGCCGAGGCCAGTCCGCGAATGTAGGCGTAGGCCTTGGTGAACACCACTTGATAGGGTTCAGCGGACACGTCCAGTTCATGGATCAACGAGTCGGTGGCCGCGTCGATCACCGAGGCCTGGTTCTCCAGCGTGTTGAGCACGATGCCGAAACGACCGTCAGCGCTGAAACCCATCGGGCCCAGGCCCTGTTTCATCTTGATCACCCGCCGGACTGCGAGGCTGGCGGTGTCGACCACGGTCACCGTGCCGTCCTTGCCATCGGCGACATACACCGCCTGGGACAGCGGCGAGTACGCCACGGACAACGGGTGCGAGCCGGTCTTGAGTTGCTTGCTGATGGTCAGGCTGGCGATGTCGATGAGGCTCACCGTCCCGTCATCGCGGTTGGTGACGAAGGCAAAACGACTGTCCTTGCTGAGGGCGATTTCGTGATGCCCGGCACCGGTGGCCAAGTGTTTGAGCGTCTTGAGGCTGCGCGTGTCGATCACCGTCACCCCGGACGCCTCGGCCGATTTCGCGTTGTTGCCGACCCACAGCAGACGCTCATCCGGTTGTAATGCCAGCCGTACCGGGTTGCTGCCGGCAGCTACCGAGTCGATCAACTTGAATTGCTCGCTGTCGATCACCGCAATCTCATCAGCGGTCGGCATTGAGACGAACGCCCGCTTGTTGTCTCTGGGCGTGACCCAATCCATCGGCGGTTGCTTGATGTCAATCCGCGCCATCGTGCTGGTGATCCCGCCCACCGACACCGACGGATCGACCACCGAGACGCTGGCATCGCGGTTCATCACCAGCAGGAAGTAGCTGTTCAGATCGAGCAACGGCCGCGCGCCGATGCTCGATTTCAGAAACACCCCGACCCGGGATTTGCAGCTATGTTCGCGGCCCTGGGCCTGGTCGGCGGCGACGGTTTCCGGATCGAGCCAGGCACCGGGTGCGACACCCGACAGTGGCTGGCCCGAAGCGCTGTCGGTGACCCGAAAGCGCACGTCGGCGAATCCACCCTCGCGCAGCACGCCGTCCTGCGCCAGCGGCCGCACCTCGAGCGCCACCGACACCCCGTCACGCTCAAGCGTCTGGCCGCCCCAGGTATTCGGCAGCGCGACCTCGCTCAGCGTGGCCGCAGGCGTCGTCCGCCATACCCCCAGCCAGATCAGCGCCAACCCTACAACGAGCGCACATCCGGCGATTTTGATGGTCCTGTTCATAACACTTCTCCCCTTCAGATCTGTGTCTGCTATGGCTCAAGGTGCCGGAGCCGGTTCAGGTTCGTTGGTCACCCGCAGCAATCCCCAAAGCCCGGCGGTGTTGCCGTAAGCGCCGTAGTCTCGGAACAGGTAGTCGCCCGGTATTGCATTGCTGCCCCCGGCGCTTGGGTGCATGAAGCTGAAGTGCGCCGCCGGCAAGATGCTTTCGTGGGCGCCGATGTACATCGACATCGGGTTGTAGCCGAACCGCACCGAGCCCACCCCTGGCGTGCTCATCGGATAGCCGCCGGTATCGCTCTTCTCCGACTGGAACGGGTTGACCGACCAGACGTGACCATCCAGTTGGAAGGTCGTGCCACGGCTGCCACCGGTGGGCATCATGATGTGCGTGCGGAACGGTTGCCCCGGCTTCACATAGAGCACCGGCGTTTGCGGATCGCCCCCTACCAGCGCATTGCTGAAGGCCATGTGCGCGTTAGGCACGTCGCCGTAACCATGGCCGTCGGCGTGGCCGAACGGCGCATCCGGTGGCAGGCCGAAGCGGTACCACATCGGCTCGGTCTTGTAGTTGATGGCCATGCTCGAGTTGTCCTGCGGATCGGTCGGTACACCGGCCTCCGAGGCAATACCTTCTACCGGACGACCATTGGCCCAGCGCATGTTCAACGCCTTCTGCCAGACCATCGCAAAATCGCGGTAGGTGGTTTGCCCCGGTGCGGTGACCGTCGCCGAGACTTTGCGTGCATCGTCAACCCAGGTGGCGCCGACCGGCAGGATGCTCATCGCACCGCCAAGGCCTTTTTGCGGCTGCTTGATGACGTCTGCCGGGGTGAAATTCAACCCGCCGAACTCCACCGCCGTGGCGTTGATGTTGTCGACACTGCGGCCCAGTTGCGTGATCGGCTTGCCTTCACGCTCCAGGTGCCCGGCGTAGTACTGATAAGTCCGCGTCGGGTACGCGCCGACATTGCCGACACGCGGCGGCACGGTCTGGATCGGGTTGGTGCCGACGTTGGTCCCGTCGGATTTGGTGATGTCGTACGCCAGCAATTGTGCGTGCAGGCCCACCGTGCTGGATGGCCGCATCAGGTTATTGCTGAAGGTGGTCGAGCCCTCGCCATGGTTGCGGTCACGCTTGACCATGCCCATCACCGAGGCCGTCTGGGTCAGGTCCGGCATCACGCTGGGCAGACGGTTTTCCAGGGTGATGTTGATGCAGTCACCCGCCGCTGCGCGCAGCACCAGCGGTTCGACGGGCACACCGGGTTTGAGCTTGCCGGTGATCGGATCGAGATCGCCCTTGCGCACATAAAGGATCGCCGTCGGGTCATGCAACGGGCCGCTTTGCCCGCCGATGGTGAAGGTCGTCCCGTCCTCGGGGTCGTTCACCGTGACCTGAGGAATGCTCACTGCCCGCGAGTTGTACACCAGGGTGCCGCCCGCCGGCTTCAAAGCCCCGCCGACGTGTTGCCCGATGCCGGCCGGATCGGCCATCGACAGGTTCAACGGATTGCCAAGGATGTCGTTGGCCAGTGCCGCGACCACTTCATAGTTGCGTTGTGGTGTCGGCCGGGTGCCGATGCCATTGGGGTTGGCGCCGATCCGTGGGCAGATACCATCGAACGCCACGGTGTTGCGCATACCGGCCGGTTTCGCGTTGTTCGGCAGCGCGAACAGGTCGCTGCGCTGGGCCGTGTAGTTGCGCATCACGCCCCAGATTCCGCTCCAGTAACCTTCCAGGGAGGCGTCCATCGAGTACAGGTAGTCCCCGGTGGTCGCGGCCGCGCTGGAGATCATCGACACCGGCGTATTGAAGCCCATCTGCTCGGAGATCCCGATCATTTGCGACGAACGCCAGCCGGAGTTGGAGCTGTTGCCGAAACCGGAACCGCTTTGCAGCCACTTCACGCCGTGCAGGGTCACGTTGTGCTCTTCTTCGTGGCCACCGGCATGCACCCGTAGCCGCACGTTGTCACCGGTGTAGGTGCGCAGCATCGGGGTGAACGGGTCACCCGGTTCGGCGCCGCCACGGTTGATATGTGGCGGGAACAGCGTAGTACCGCCGGTTGGACCGGTGGCCGCGGTGACGAGGTTCGGTGCCAGGTTCATCGCTGGGATGGCGCGGTCGGTACGGCTTTGCATGGCGTACGCCAGGTCGCCGCCGAGGCCGTCGGCCTGCATGCCGCGCTTGCCGTCCGGGCCGACCTTGTTCGGGTCGTACACCCGCAGGGCCAGCGGTTCGTTGCGGTAATTGACCACGAACATGCCAGGGTCATCGACCGAGATGGCTTGCGGGCATGGCCGGCTTGGGCAACCGGGCATCAGTCCACCGCGGGCTTCGACCACCTGTTCAAGCAGGGTCTCGGCTTCTTTGCGCACCGGCGGGTTGATCGCGTAACGGAAGCTGTCAGCGGTGGCCGGGAAGGCTTGCGGATTGGGCACGCCGTTGGGGCCGGCGCCGACGTACACACCGGCTTCATAGGCGTGCTGGAAGTCGCTGTATTCGAGGAAGAACTCACGGAAGCTGTCGTTCTTGCCGTCGCCGTCCAGGTCACCGGTGGACACCACCGCTTGCCACGAGGTTGGCCCGCCGTCCTGCCGCGCGCCGCTGTACAACGGCTCGCCGGTTTCGGCGTGGAACCAGGTCGAACCGGCCGGTTCAGCCAGCACGGTGGCGTACAGACCGATCTGTTGGTGAGTCGATGGCCCGAGATGGTCGTGGGTGAAAATGGTTCCCAGGCCACGGTCGACGCCTTTGGCGTTCACCACTGGATCGACAAACCAGCGCTGCATCGCCGTCCGCGCTCCGACCCAGTCGGCCCGGCCGTATTGGCCGAAGAACGGGTGAGCCTTGGCTTTCGGGCAGGCCGGCGTGCCGTCACGCGGATCGGTGCCTTGGCACTGGTTGAACTCGCGAATGGCGCGGATGCGTTCTTGCACCGCACCGGGGGAAAGCACGCCGTCCTCGTAGTTCCAGCCATTGGCCGAACCGTCGGCGGCCGTCAGGTCCCATTTCGGCAGGTGAATGTGCTGGCCGATCACGTCGGTCGGCGTGCGCACCTGATAGTCGTCCATTTCATAAGTGGCCGGCACCAGGTTGGTTTGCTGGTACTGCACGCAGTCGAAGGTGTTCATGCGCATCACCAAAGGCTCTGGAGGACGCTGTTTGGTAATCACCGGCCAGGCGTCTTCCCACAGCGCGAGAATGCGCGCTTGCGGGAAGTGGTAACCGACCTTGTTGTAGACCGCGTCGAACTGGATGTTCGCGGCTTTATAGACCCGTGGACGGTCGGCGGTGAACGTCGAGGAACCGCTGAAGGACATGCCGTCAACCCGTTCACCGCTGTTGAACTCACCGGTCCCGGCGCTGCTGGTCAGGCGTTTTTGCCGGTCATCCATGCACGGTTCGTAATACGGTGCGCCTGCGATCGGCAAGGCGCCGTTGGTGCGGAAGTTGCGCGCCACGATTTGATTACCGGGCAGCACGGCGAAGCTCGGATGGTCTTTTTTTGCGTGGAACGCCATGGCCGCCTGTTCGACTTCGGTGCCCTCTTCCGGCATGTAAATGGGTTTGGCGCGCGTCACTTCCTTGGAGAAATCCAGGGACGTGGTAATGGTGTGCGCCTGGCCGCCGGAGGAGAAACCATCCAGAGAATGGCGCCCCAGACCGCCATCCCAACCACCGGACTGAGCCGGGTCGAGATTGGCCCACAAGGCGTTGCCGCTGGTTTTCAAGGCCTGCGCCTTGGCAGCGTCGAGCATGTCCAGCGGTGGGGTCGGTGGGCGTTGGCCGACCGAGCTTTCCATGCCGCCGATCCAGAACGGATAGCCAGGGTTTTTCAGGCTGCCGTCGGCATTGCGGTTGGCTTCACTGCGATCCACCAGGGCCAGGGAACCGATGGCCTGAGCGCCGCCGTTACCGCTGATTTGTTCGCCGTCGTCGTCATCCTCCTCGTCATCGTCGTCATCATCACCGGCCACCAGGGTTTCGCCGATTTTCGGCACGACCGCGACTTTGCCCGGCATCGGCGCCATGGCTTTGCCTGGCAGCGGCACAACGGCTGGAATCGGCGTACCGGCGACGATCTCGCCATCGGGCAAGGCCCGGGCGCCTGCCGCCGGTTTACCGCTGCGCAGTGCATAAGGTTCGCTGTGATAACCGTCGGCGCCCTGCTGGGACACCTCGAGTCTGGTGCCTTCTTCAAAGACGTCATGCACCCGCCACATGCTCCACATGCCTTGGGCAAAGTGTGGATAGAAGTGGCAGTGATAGATCGCGTCGCCCGCGACCCGGTTGCGGTTGCCCGAACCCCCGTTGGCGATTTCGTAGGTGTAACCGGCGCCCGGACCGATGCCTTGGGCGTCCACATAGTCAGAGTTGTCGTCGTTGGGGTTGAACAACCACTGGTGCCCGTGCAGGTGGAAAATGTGCTGCTCGTGACCGTTGTGAGTATTGCGGAATTTGATGAAATCACCGATGTAGCTGTGGTTGACGTTGGACGGCTCGGACGGGTACAGCGCCATGGTCGCCTTGACCCCGATCTGATCGGCGCTCGGCGTTTCACCGGGACGAATGTTTTCCAGTCCGGCGTTGGCCGGCACGTCCACCAGCATCGCCACGTCGCCGACAGTGTGCGAGCTGAGGAAGAATTCTTCATAGGCGCACGACAGGCAATCGTGCATCGGCCCGACGCCCAAACGGTTGGCAACCACTTCGGCGCCCATGCCACCGGAGCCATAGTTGATCATGAACGAGTCGCGCGTCGGCTCCAGCACGTGGGCCATCACCGGGTCCGCCCAGTAAGCGGGGAACGCCTGGGTCGCGGCGGTTTCATCCTGGAACTGCGAGGCGAAATCGCGGAACGGTTCCAGACGGTTCGGGATCGCCGGGTTGCGTTTACCGATGGCTTCCAGCGGATAAGTCGACGGCGGGAAGCTGCCGTCAGCGTTGCTGCCCATCACGATCGCGTCGCTCTCGCTGGAAATGATTTCATTGCCGTCGACCATGTTGATGATCGGCGTGCCGGCCTTGCCTTCACGTATCCACGGCGCGCGTTGCGGGTAGCGCGCCTGGTAATCGACAATCGGTTGACCGGCCGGGGTGCGGCCGACGCTGGCCAGGCGCATCTCTTCTTCGGTCACGGTGTTGCGATAGGTGCGGCCGCCCTTGGGCACCACCACCACTTGGCCGAACAGCCCGTTGGCCACGTTGCCTGCATCCCCTTCACCGCCGAAGGTCGCGCCGCGGCTGCTGGCGGCAAACGCCCCTTCGCGCTCGGCGTACAAGGTGTAGGAACGGGTAGCGCCGGGGGCAATCAAGGTATTGGCGTTGCGCCCGGTATAGGACGCAATGTCGTCGATGCTGTTGACCGCTTGCATGCCATTGACCTGGAAACCGACGTGGCGGTCGGCGACCTGCTCATCGACCTTGAATGGGTCTACGTTGCCGATGGCGACTTCGCCCTCAATCTCACCCTCCTCCCCGTTTTCATGGCTGCCGGGGTTGGCCTGGTAGGCGAGCAAGTTCTGCAGGTTGATGGTCAAGCAGTCACCGGCAGCGACGCGCAGTACCAGGGGACGCGGACGCTTGTCGGGCCGCAGCGAGACTTTGCCCGGCACCGCCGCCCCGCCCTGGGCCAGGGACATCTCGTGATCATCGACCACATCGCGGCGCAGGGCGAACATCATGCCGTTGGCGTTCTGCGCGCCGAGGCGGTTGAACATCAGCGGCTGATCCAGGGCCACGACGTTGGCCACCAGATTGCGCTCGCAGCGCACGGCCGCTTCGGCCAGCTCGATGCCCAGCATCGACGCCACCAACAGCAGCAGATTAAACAAGGACGGAGCGTAGGGTATGCCGGTCATGATCACGGGCCTCGCTGTGGTACTCATTAGGAATAAGTCTCGACAAATCCCCTTGAGCAATCCGCATGCCATAAATAATTTTGTTATTTTTCAATCGATTACATAAATGACTTAACAACTCGGGGGATATTCCCCACTTACTCCCCCCACTTTTCGGGCTGAAGAAATCCCCCCAAAACGCCCAAACCGAACGCAGCCTCGCAGGCTCGACAGCGGCTACAAATGTGTTGCCCCACAAATGGGGGGAAACCCCCAATCACAGCGGCGCATCCACGGCCAGGCCCTGCAAGCGTCGGTATTGGCGCAAGACACTGGGCACGTAACGCTGGGTTTCGGCGAACGGCGGGATCACCCCGCCACGGCTGAGCACCGCTTTCGGACCGGCGTTGTAGGCCGCCACGGCGAGGCTGATGTCGTTGTCGAACAGGGTCATCAGGTGCTTCAGGTATTTGGCGCCACCCTGAATATTGGCTTTCGGGTCGTAGACATTCTTCACCCCCATCTCCCGGGCGGTGTCAGGCATCAATTGCATCAACCCGCCCGCGCCTTTGGGTGACTGCGCATGGGAGTCATACGCGGACTCGGCCTGGATCACCGCATGCAACAGCGCCGCCGGCAATTCATTGGCTGTGGCAGCCGCCGAAACCAGCTCGGCATAGGGCTGCCGGGCAATCATCTGCGGTTGCTGATCCATGCTGACCCGGGCGGTTTCAGGCTCGTGAATCACCCGTTCATAGGTGCGACCGGGACGGTGGACATTGGACAGAACGTAGCTGCCCTTGGCGTCCACGGAAACGAACACATCGGCCTGTACGACGCCGGCCAGCACAAGCAGGCCGAGCAGTCCTGTGGTGAGTGTTTTCATTTTTATGCCTCTCCTGCCCGGCCCCGAAAAATGGGGCTAATGCCCCAATGGCCGGTAGTAAACCAGTCATACGCAAGCACTGTGCCGGATGCGCGAAGGCCCGTAATTCAGGGGTTGCAGAGGAATGCCCGGGCATGTGCATGGCAATTGCATAAGCCTTCTCGGCGACCCTTCTGCCGACTGTGTGAGGTCATCATGAATCAGCGTTTGCGTTCCGCCCCGCGTGCTCAAAGCGGGTTCACCCTGCTCGAACTGTTGGTGGTGTTGGTGGTGCTGGGGCTGCTGGCTGGCATCGTCGCGCCGAAGTATTTCGCCCAACTGGGCCGCTCCGAAGTGAAGGTGGCCAAGGCGCAAATAGAAGGCCTGGGCAAAGCACTGGATCTGTACCGACTGGAGGTAGGTCATTACCCGTCGACCGAACAGGGTTTGCAGGCGCTGGTGACCGCGCCCAGCGATGAAACCAAATGGACCGGCCCTTACTTGCAGAAAAAACTGCCGCAGGATCCGTGGGGCCGTAACTACACCTATCGCTGCCCCGGCGAAAATGGCGAATACGACTTGCTGTCCATGGGCAAGGACGGCCAACCCGGCGGCGAAGGCGAAAACGCCGAAGTCACCAGTTGGCAATGACGGGAGGCGATCATGCGTTTTCATCTCAAAGCCGTTGGCAAGGCAGGCGTCGTTTCGATGACCGTCGAGGCGCTCGGCCACAGCGAAGCCCGGCGCATCGTCGAAGACCAGGGCTATCGAGTGATCAGCCTGTACGCCGAGCGTCACTGGCGTGCGTTGCGGGTTCGACAGCGCGAGACTTTCAACCTGGTGCTGTTCAGCCAGGAACTGACAACGTTGCTCAATGCCGGCCTGCCGTTGATCGATGCGCTGGAAAGCCTGGCGGAAAAAGAGAACGCGCCCCAGGCCCGCAAGACCTTGAGCGAACTGGTGCGTCTGCTTTATGAAGGTAAATCGTTCTCCCAGGCACTGGCCCAGTTGTCGGCGGTGTTCCCTCCTCTTTACGTTGCGTTGGTACAGTCCAGCGAGAAGACCGGCGCCGTGGGCGATGCCCTGGGCCGCTATGTCAGCTATCGCCAGCGCATGGACGAGGTTCGGCAAAAAATCGTCAGCGCGTCGATCTACCCCATGCTGTTGCTGGTGGTGGGCGGTGGCGTGGTGTTGTTTCTGATGGGTTACGTGGTGCCGCGCTTCAGCCTGGTGTTCGAAGGACTGGGCTCGAACCTGCCGTGGCTGTCGCAGATCCTGATGAGCAGCGGGATGTTCCTGCACGCCCATCAGGGCGAATTCTTCGGCGCATTGCTGGCGATCATCGTCGCCCTCACCTTCCTCCAGCGCCAACCGGCCTTTCGTCGGGGCCTGGACCGTGTGATCGAAAAACTCCCGGCGTTCCATCAACGCATCTTCATGTACGAACTGGCGCGCTTCTACCGCTCGCTGGGGATTCTGCTACAAGGCGGCATTCCCCTCGTCACCGCCATGGGCATGGTTCGCGGCCTGCTCACCGTCGCCTCCCGCGCGCGCCTGGACCAGGCCTGCGAACGGGTGCGCGAGGGTCAGTCGCTGTCGACCGCCCTGGAACTCAATCACCTCGTGACACCGGTGTCCCTGCGCTTGCTGCGCGCCGGCGAGCAGTCCGGCAACCTCGGGCAAATGATGGAGCGTAGCGCCGACTTCTACGACGAAGAAATCAGCCGCTGGATCGAATGGTTCGTGCGGCTGTTCGAACCCTTGCTCATGACCTTCATCGGCCTGCTGATCGGGGTGATCGTGATCCTGATGTACATCCCGATTTTCGAGCTGGCCTCGAGTATTCACTGACCCCTGGAACAGGGTCGAGCGGCACGTTGCATTGTTCATCGACTTACAAATGAATAAATCGATGCGTTGAAGTGTTTATCAACTGAATCAAGCAGCACGTTGCATTGTTCATCAACGTTCCAACCCGAACAAGAAGACGGAGAACGACATGCACATCAACAAGCTTTTACTGGCAGTAGCGATTGGCGCAGTTCTGTCGGCGTCTACCGTATTGATTCCGGACAGCCTGTCCGGTGTATCGAGCGCACAGGCCAAGGATGGCGGGAGTGGCGGAGGGGGTGGCGGCTCTGGTGGCGGTGGAGGCTCTGGCGGTGGGGGTGGCGGCTCCGGGGGTGGCGGGGGCTCTGGCGGCGGCGGTGGAAGCGGTGGCGGCGGCAATGGCGGTGGTCACGGTGGCAGCGGCAGCGGAGGCAATAGCGGCGGCAACGGGGGAAGCGGCAGTGGCGGCAATAGCGGCAGCGGTCACAGTGGCAGCGACCATGGCTCGGGCCATTCCGGTAACACAGCCTCCTCCGGACGCAATGGCACTCACGCCGAGCCCGGTGATGATCATGGGGTTCATCGCGCCGGTGAAATTGGTGACGACCACGGCGTTCATCGCGCAGGTGAAGTCGGCGATGACCACGGTGTGCATCGCGCCGGTGAAATCGGCGACGATCACGGCGTGCATCGCGCCGGTGAAGTCGGCGATGACCACGGCGTTCATCGTGCCGGCGAAGTCGGCGATGACCACGGCGTACATCGTGCCGGCGAAATCGGCGATGACCACGGCGTACATGTCGGCGGTGAACCGGGTGACGACCATGGTGTGCATGTTGGTGGCGAGCCAGGCGATGACAAAAGGTCCTGACAACCGCTGAACCCCAAAGCTCCACAAATCCCCTGTGGGAGCGAGCCTGCTCGCGATAGCAATCTGTCATTCAACATGATGTCGTCTGACACTCCGCCATCGCGAGCAGGCTCGCACACTGGCATGTGCTCATGCTCTACAACACACCCTCAGTCTGATCCAGGCGCTCGCGCAAAAACTCGATCAGCGCCTGCACCGGCCGTGAACTCTGTCGATGCTGCGGATACACCGCCGATAACGTCAGCGGCTGCGGACGCAACTCATCCAGCACCGGCACCAGCCTGCCGTCCTTCAACGCCGAACCGACAATGAAGGTAGGCAAGTAAGTAATCCCCATGCCGGCAATCGCCGCATCCCTGAGCAATTCACCATTGTTGACCCGCATCCGCCCGGTGACATTGACCACCAACGGCTTGCCCTGCCCTTCGAAACGCCATTGCACTTGACGCCCGTGGCCGTAAGGCAGGCAGTCATGGCTGTGCAGGTCTTCGGGTTTGAGCGGCGTGCCGCGCTCGGCCAGGTAAGCCGGGCTGGCGCAGTACACCCGCTGGATGGAGGCGATGCGTCGGGCGATCAGCGTCGAGTCCTCCAGAATGCCGATGCGCAGCGCCAGGTCATAACCCTCACTGAGCAAATCCACCGGCCGATCACTGAGGTCGACTTCCACCGTGACATCGCGATAACGCTGCAAAAACACCGGCAGCAAACAGCCCAAATGCGCCACCGCAAACGACAACGGCGCGGTGATACGAATAGTGCCGCGGGGCTCGGTGGTCTGGCCGGCGATGCCCTGCTCCACTTGCTCGATTTCGCCCAGCAGGCGCAAGGCTGACTCGTAATAACTCTGCCCCAGTGGCGTGACGTCCAGTCGCCGCGTGGAGCGATTGAGCAGACGCACCCCCAGACGTTCTTCGAGTTGCATCAAGCGCCGGCTGACGAACTGCTTGGACAGGCCCAATTGATCGGCCGCCGCGGTGAAGCTGCCGGAGTCCATGACCTGGCAAAAAATACGCATATCTTCGAATGGGTTCATTGTCACGCCTTGGTTGACAGTCAAACATTTTATAGCCGCTTTTTCCTTTTTAGACACCTTATTAATCTGTGTCCACGGTGCAGCGACAGCCGCTGCTTCTAACCCCAGACCGAACACACAATTAAAAAGGAATTAACCATGAACATCGTCAAAACAACCCTGACCGCTTCCCTCCTCGCCCTGGCCGTAGGCAACGCCTTTGCCGCTGGCAGCCCGGGTGTCGAACACAACACGCAAGCCTTCCTCGAAGCCCTCGCTGCCGGCGGTGGCAAGCCGCTTGAGCAACTGAGCCCTGCAGATGCCCGTGCGGTACTGACCGGCGCGCAAAACTCGGTGAAGGTCGATCTGTCAGGTGTGGACGTCAGCGACCGTGCGATCAAGGTCGATGGGCAAACCATCAACCTGAAAATCGTGCGGCCGGCCAAGGTCAAAGGTGAATTGCCGGTGTTCATGTTCTTCCACGGTGGCGGCTGGGTGTTGGGCGATTACCCGACTCACCAGCGTCTGATCCACGACCTGGTGGTCGGCTCCGGTGCTGTCGCGGTGTATGTCGATTACACGCCGTCGCCGGAAGCGCACTACCCGACCGCGATCAACCAGGCTTACGCCGCGACCCGTTGGGTGGCCGAGCATGGCAAGGACATCGGCGTCGATGGTAAACGCCTGGCCGTGGCCGGCAACAGCGTCGGCGGCAATATGGCGGCGGTCGTGGCCTTGATGGCCAAGGAACAGAAAACTCCGGCGCTGCGCTTCCAGCTGTTGATGTGGCCAGTGACCAACGCACAGTTCGATACCGGGTCGTACCAGCAATTTGCGGAAGGCCACTTCCTGACCAAGGGCATGATGAACTGGTTCTGGGACAGCTACACCACCGACACAGCCGAGCGTGCGCAGATCCATGCCTCGCCGTTGCAAGCCAGCGCCGAACAGCTCAAAGGTTTGCCAGCGGCCCTGGTGCAAACCGCCGAGTTCGACGTGTTGCGTGACGAAGGCGAAGCCTATGCCCGCCACCTCGACGCGGCCGGTGTGCCGGTCACGGCCGTGCGCTACAACGGCATGATTCACGACTTCGGCCTGCTCAACCCACTGAGCCAGATACCGGAGGTGAAAGCGGCGGTTCGCCAGGCGGCACTGGAACTCAAGACGCATCTGAACTGAGTCCCCTCGACTCGCCACACAGAAATGCGTGGCGAAGCTGCTACGCGATCGAAAGCAATCTTTAGCCGGAGTTTCCCCATGTCTTTTTTCCTTGCCCATCTGCTGTCGTGGAGTGCTCTGCTGCTGGTGATCGACGCTGTGCTCTGGCACCTCGCGCCGTTCAAGCATCGCGTCACGCGGGTCGGTGTGCGACTGACGCTATTCGTAATGTTCAGCGCACTCGCGATCAATGCCGGCGTGAGTCCGTTGCAGGCGCCGCTGTTCGCCGAGGATCGCGTGGCGCAATCGGGCGCCACGGCGCTGGGGATTCTCTGGTGGCTGTATGCCGCACGGGTGCTCACCGAAGTCATCGGTCTGGTACTGATGCGCCGCATCGGTCACAGCGGTCGGTTGCTGCAGGATGTCATCGGCGCGCTGGTGTTTCTGATCGCCATCGTCGCGGCGGCCGGTTATGTACTGGAGCTGCCGGTGAAAGGTTTGCTGGCGACTTCCGGCGTCGTGGCAATTGTCGTGGGCCTGGCGTTGCAAAGTACCTTGAGCGACGTGTTTTCCGGGATCGTGCTCAACACCACCAAGCCGTATCAGGTGGATGACTGGATCATGATCGACGGCGTCGAGGGCAAAGTGCTCGACATCGACTGGCGCGCCACCCACCTGCTGACCAGTGCCGGCAGTACCGCGGTGGTGCCGAACTCGGTGGCGGCCAAGGCAAAAATCGTCAACCTCAGTCGGCCGAACAACATGCACGGCGTGTCGATCAGCATTCAAGTGCCTAACCACATTCGCCCGCGTCGGGTGCTGGATGCACTGGACCGCACGCTTCAGGGCAGCAGCAGTTTGCTGCTCAACCCGGCACCGAAAGCAGTGCTGAAAGAGTCTGGCGAAACCATGTCTGAATACGTAGCCAGCGGGTTTATCGCCGAGCTGGGTAAAAAAAGCGAAGTGCGCAATCAACTGTTCGACCTGGTGCATCGGCACCTCGAAGCGGCGGGGATTTCCCGGCAGCTCGATGGCGTGATTGAACCGACGACCCGCGCACGGGCGTTGCTCGATGAAGTGAAAATCTTCCGTTCCTTGAGCGAGGATGAGCGTGATCAGATCGCCCAGTCGATGGTCCCGCAGCAGTACGCGGCAGGTCAGGTGGTACTGGAATTGGGCGAAGTGCCAGACAGCTTGATGGTGATCGCCACCGGCGTGGTCAGCGCCACCGTGCCCAATGGCACTGGGCAAACCGAAGCCGGGCGTATGGGGCCGAGCGAAGTCATGGGCGAGCAAAGCATTCTCGCCGATACGCCCTCGCAGGCGACCTTCACCACATTGACCTCGTGCATCATTTACCGGATCGACAAATCCCTGACCCGTAACTGCATGGAACAACGTGTCGAAGTGGGTCGGGCGTTGAACAAGTTGCAGGCAGTCAGACAGCAGAGCAGTCGGTTGGCGTTGATGACCACACCGGTGCCGATCAGGAAAAGCGGATTCCTGAGTTGGCTGCACAAACGCCAACCGGTGTAACGGGCCACACGGTCCATGTAGCAGCAGCCTCGCAAGCTCGACAGCGGCTACAAAAAGCTCATTCGCCAGACGCAAAAATGCCCGCGCATTCGCGGGCATCTTTCTGTGCGATCGCAAACTTACTTCGAAGACAGCACCGAGTAGCTGTTCATCAAATTGCGGTAGTTCGGAATGCGCGGTGACAGCAGGTTCGCCAGGCCTTCCATGTCGTTGCGCCAGTCGCCCTGCAGCTCGCAGGCCACCGAGAACCAATTCACCAGTTGAGCACCGGCCGCCGCCATGCGCGCCCAGGCTGCTTGTTGCACGGTTTCGTTGAAAGTACCCGAGGCATCGGTCACCACGAACACTTCAAACCCTTCAGCCAGCGCCGACAGCGTCGGGAACGTCACGCAAACGTCGGTGACTACACCGGCGATGATCAGTTGCTTGCGGCCAGTGGCTTTAACGGCTTTGACGAAATCTTCGTTATCCCAGGCGTTGATCTGGCCTGGACGCGGGATATACGGCGCGTCTGGGAATTGCTCTTTCAACTCGGGAACCATCGGGCCGTTCGGGCCGTTTTCGAAGCTGGTGGTCAGGATGGTCGGCAGCTTGAAGAACTTGGCCACATCGCCCAGGGCCAGTACGTTGTTCTTGAATTCGTTCGGCGAGAAATCCTGAACCAGCGAGATCAGGCCCGTCTGGTGGTCGACCAACAGGACAACGGCGTCATCTTTGTTCAGGCGTTTGTACGGAACGTTGCTCATGTGAAACTCCTCGGTGGATGGGTGTTACATACGGCGCCGACGCGAAGGGTCGGCGCTTTTTTTGATCGTCAGAACGCGAAGCACGAGCAGCCAAACGCGCCCCAGAAACCCGCGAAATCGCTGACCGGCGCATTCGACAACCGCGCCTTTTCATGGTTATGGGAATGCACGCCGCACGGCCCGCTGCAATGGTGAACCTGCGCCTGCATCGGTGAGGTCGGACGCCAGTGCCCCGGCACTTTCACCACCGGCGACCAGTCCGGCAGCACCGGTACGCTGGCCGGCCCGAGTTTTTCGAAGTCACCGGCGGCGTACACCACCTTGCCGCCGACCACGGTCAACACCGACTCGATCCACTTGATCGCTTCTTCGTCGACGCTGAAAAAATCCGCGCTCAAGGCTGCGACGTCAGCCAGTTGGCCGACCTTGATCATGCCTTTCTTGCCCTGCTCGGAAGAGAACCAGGCGCTACCGTGGGTGAACAGCTCCAGTGCGGTTTGACGGGACAAGCCCTCGGCATGCAGTTCCAGACCACCGACCGTGCGACCGCTGACCATCCAGTACAGCGAAGTCCAGGGGTTGTAGCTGGACACTCGCGTGGCATCGGTGCCGGCGCCGACCGGTACACCTTCGGCCAGCATGCGTTTGATCGGCGGGGTCGCTTCGGCGGCTTTGGCGCCATAACGCTCAACGAAGTATTCGCCCTGGAATGCCATGCGATCCTGAATCGCGATACCGCCACCCAGCGCCCTCACCCGCTCAATGTTCTGCGGTGTAATGGTTTCGGCGTGGTCGAAAAACCACGGCAAACCGTTGAACGGAATGTCGCGATTGACCTTCTCGAACACGTCGAGCATGCGGCTGATGGATTCGTTGTACGTGGCGTGCAAACGGAACGGCCAGCGCTGCTCGACCAAGTGGCGCACCACCGGCTCCAGCTCGTCTTCCATGGTTTGCGGCAGGTCCGGACGCGGCTCGAGGAAGTCCTCGAAATCCGCCGCCGAGAACACCAGCATTTCCCCGGCGCCGTTGTGCCGCAGGTAATCGTCGCCCTGATGCAGGGTCATGCTGCTGGTCCAGTTTTTGAAGTCGGTCAGCTCTTCCTTGGGCTTCTGGGTGAACAGGTTGTAGGCGATGCGAACGGTCAGCTGCTGGTCCTTGGCCAACTGCTCGATCACCTGATAATCGTCCGGATAATTCTGGAAACCGCCGCCTGCATCGATGGCGCTGGTCAGGCCGAGACGGTTGAGCTCGCGCATGAATTGGCGGGTGGAGTTGACCTGATACTCCAGCGGCAACTTCGGCCCCTTGGCCAGGGTCGAGTAGAGGATCATCGCGTTGGGCCGGGCGACCAGCATGCCGGTCGGTTCACCGTTGGCATCGCGCACAATCTCGCCACCCGGCGGGTTCGGCGTGTTGCGGGTGTAACCGGCCACGCGCAACGCGGCACGGTTGAGCAAGGCGCGGTCGTACAAATGCAGGACAAATACCGGTGTATCCGGCGCGGCCTGATTGAGTTCTTCGAGGGTCGGCATGCGCTTTTCAGCGAACTGGAATTCGTTCCAGCCACCGACCACACGCACCCATTGCGGCGTCGGTGTGCGGTCGGCCTGATCCTTGAGCATGCGCAGTGCGTCGGCCAGTGAGGGGACGCCTTCCCAGCGCAGTTCGAGGTTGTAGTTGAGGCCACCACGGATCAGGTGCAAGTGCGAGTCGTTGAGGCCGGGAATGACGCAGCGACCCTTGAGATCGATGACCTGTGTGCCCGAACCGCGCAGGGCCATGGCGTCGGCGTCGGTGCCGACTGCGACAAAGCGACCGTCGCTGATCGCTACAGCGCTGGCGCGTGGGTTTTCACGGTCAACGGTATGAAATTGGCCATTGAATAAAATCAGATCGGCGTTCATCGCGTTTCCTTGGGCTGAGTGGAAGAGGACAGCCAGGGCGCGAACAACCGCGTCGCCATCGGCATGAACAGGTACACCACCGACACGACGATGGTTAGCGTGATCAGGAACGTCGCGACCACGTAATTGGACAGGAAGGCGTTGAGCTGCAGCAGCGGCCCCCAGATCAGCGGCACCAGCAAGGTGTGCGGCAAAATCACCAACAACGTCACCACGGCCTGCTTCCAGCGCGGCGGTGGCGGCGAAGCGGCGTCGGCTTGCGGCGCGAACCAGAATTCGTTGACCGGATTGACCTCGGTCTGGTCGCCGTCAGCGAGCATCGGCGTGGCTTCGTTGACCAGTCCCAGACGTTGCGGCGAATCGAGCCAGCGCTGCATCGATTCGGTCGAGCAGAAGCGCAGCACGCAGGTGTAGAGGTCAAGACCGGCACTCTTGCCGCGAATCACATCGACACCCAAGTGCCCTTCCTGTTGCCCGGCAATGCTGACAATGTTGCGCAACCAGGCTTCGTAGGGCACTTCAAACCCCGCCTTGACCCTGTGCTTGATGACCAGTGTCACGACTTCCTCGAAACGATTGGATTCAGGCATAACGCAAAGCTCCAGGGAAACGGACATTGAGCGCCAGCCGTCCCGGCCCGGCGATAAGAAGGCTGGTGAACAACATCATCAGCAGCCAGCCGAACTGCCCTTCATCGAGGCTCCATTGCGGATGCACAATCAACAGAGCGATCAGCAGCACACACAGAATCGGCAGGCACGCCAAACGCACAAACACCCCGGCGACGATCAGTAACGGACACAGCACCTCGGCAAAAATCGCCAGCATCAGCGTGACGTTCGCGCCCAGGTGAAACGGGTCTTCGATGGTTTGCAGTTGAGTGCTGTAGTTAAGCAGTTTCGGCAAACCGTGCACCCACAGCAGAAACAAACCACCGCTGACCCGCAAAAAAAACAGCCCGAGATCCTGGGCTCGTTCATCCCATCGCGAAGCGTTCATGGGCTACCTGCACTAATGAAAAACCACCGGCAGCGATGTGCCGGAACGTCATTCGATAGTGCCGGTGTGGGGAGGGGAAAAATTGGATGTACGTGCTCTTTTTGTGGATGAGCCCGGCGGTACGACCCACCGCAGATCCCTTGTGGGAGCGGCTCGCTCCCACAGGGAATCGGCGCACGTCTTTCGCCCCTCACCACTCAACAGGCCGAGCGTTAGCTCGCCTGCAGCTCTTGATCTTGATTCACCCGCCCCTTCGGCAGGCTGAGTGGAGGTGTTCATCTGGGGGTAGGCGCGTAGCGCCGTTCGACGAAGTCGAACACATCGAGAGGAGGTTGAAGCGAAGCCAACCGGAGGCGATGCCCCCAGATGAATGCCGGAGCGAGGGTACGCCGAGCCCAGGCGAGGGGCCGGACGCTGGGGCGAGACCTTTGCTTCCTTTGGGGCGTTTGCCAAAGGGAGTCGCCGTAAGGGCGAAACCATTAGTGGCCGTTACCGCAGGAATGGATATGTACACCTGAAAGAGATTGGTCGGCTACCAGGCCGCCTTCGCGAGCAGGCTCGCTCCCACAGTTGGACGGGGTACATCAGGATATAAACAGGTCGGCTGCCAGGCCGTCTTCGCGGGCAAGTCGGATCGCCGCACCGCTCGCTCCTACAGGGAATCGGGCAGGCGGGAATGTGGTCGGCCCGGAGGTCGCCATGTTCAAGCCGAAACAGGCAAAGGCTTTGACATGAACTCACTGATCCGCAACCGCAACCATCGCTCTGCCGGATCGTTATCATGCACCCCGCTCCAGGCCATCGAAAGCTGCGCCGCATCGATGGGAAACGGTGGATCTTCAGCCCGCAACGCACACCCTTCAACCAGCGCGCACGCCGCATAATCAGGCACGGTGGCGATCATTTCAGTGCCGGCAAGCAACGCGCGCAACCCGCTGAACTGCGGCACGCCCAATACCACGCGGCGGCTGCGGCCGACCTTGGCCAGATCCAGATCGATGTTGCCGCTCAGGTCGCCGGAGAACGACACCATGGCATGCGGTCGTTCGCAGTATTCGTCGAGCGTCAGCGTCCCCGGTCGTTTGTCCCCACGCAGCACTTTGCAGGGAATGTCCCGCAACTTCTTACACTTGGCATTCGCAGGTAAATCCGTGGTGTAGCTTACCCCCACGGAAATTTCTCCCGAGGCCAGCAATGCCGGCATCAGCAGATAGTTGGCGCGACGCACCACCACGACGATCCCCGGCGCCTCTTCCTGCAGTTGCCGCAACAATGGCGGAAACAAGCCGAACTCCGCGTCGTCCGACAAACCAATGCGGAACACATCGCAACTGGTCGTCGGATCGAACTCCTTGGCTCGACTGACCGCCCCGGAAATCACATCCATCGCCGGTTGCAGCTCCTTGAGGATCGCCAGTGCACGCCCCGTCGGTTCCATCCCGCGGCCATTGCGCAACAGCAGCGGATCGTCGAACAGATCCCGCAACCGCCCCAGCGCAGCACTCACCGCCGGCTGCCCCATGAACAGTTTTTCAGCCACACGGGTGAGGTTCTTTTCGAACATCAACGCTTCGAAAATCACTAACAGGTTCATGTCGACGCGGCGCAAATCGTTACGGTTCACAGGCACGGTTCCTTTGTGTGTTCAGCCAGGCACTAAGCGGTGGACTTTACTCGATCAGCGGTACGTTGGCCGCACGTTTGTAAGGACCGTATTCCACCGGCACCCACTGGAAATGCTTGCCCTGCGCCGCGATGTGGCCGATGCCGGGGAACGGCAAGTGCGCCGCCGTTACCCAGGTTTTGCTTGCCGCCGCATCACTGAACACTTGGGCGCGACTCTTGATTGCCTGCTGGCTGTTGACGTCGAAGCCGATCGACACCTCCGGATGTTCGAACTGCACCGCGAGGTTATGCACCAGATCGCCCATAAACAGAATGCTCTGCCCCTGCGAGGTGAAGCGGTACGTGGTGCTGCCCGGCGTGTGACCGGGTTCCAGCGCCGCGTCGACCACGCCCGGCACTGGCGACTGACCGGCGGCGAAGGTCTTGAAACGCCCTTCGGCCACATACGCCGCGGTCGAGTCCTGGGCGATTTTGAAGTACGGTTTGGCACCTTCGGGCGCCTTGGCTAGGGCCTGGGGATCAAGCCAGTAGTCGGCTTCTGCCTTCGCAGCAAAGACCGTGGCGTTGGCGAAAACCGGTTTCTGTTGGCCGTCGACCAGTCCGCAGACATGGTCCAAATGCAGGTGGGTCAACAATATCGTATCGACCTGCGCAGGCTCATAACCGGCGGCTTTCATATTGTCTGACAGCATCCCGGCTGTAGCACCAATGCACTGGCCGGCGCCGGTATCGACGAGGATCAACTGCTTGCCAGTGTTTATCAGAAAGGCGTTGAACGCGGTTTGTACGCCCGGCGTTTCAATCGAACGGCGAGCCAGCAGCGCGCGGATCTGACTTTGGGTCAGGCCCTTGAGCAGTTTGGGCGACAGATCGTTGTAGCCGTCGAACAACGCCGTCACCTCGTAATCGCCCACCGCCAACCGGTAGTAACCCGGCACTTGTGTGCCGACTTGCGCCGGTGCCTGAGCCGAGGAAATGCCGGACGCCAGCGCTACTGCGAGCCCCAACGTGCAAACCAGAGAATGTTTCATGCCACCACCTTGGTCGAGTCAGAAGAGCGGCCACGTACAACGCCGCCAGATGACGTCGATTTTGCACGGCTCGCCCCCGTAGAAATTGCAGCAATGTGCTGAGTTAGCGCCGTTGGTTGCCACCCACACCGACGGAATTAACAACGTTTAACTCGCCTGCCAGAGCCCTGCTGCCAAAAATGAAGCTCACCGACACGGACATTTGTCATGGCCCATTCTCAGCAAAGCGTCGCCCGCGCGACGGCCACTGAAACGCGAAAGAAAAACACCGGCGGCCTGACCCCTTGGCGCGAAAGCCTGGCCAAGCAACTGATCCTCGAGCGCCTTGGTGAAACCGTAGAAGTCACTGAACTGGCACGGGCCTGCGCCCTCTCACGCAGTCATTTCTCCCGCGCGTTCAAGTGCAGCACCGGGCTCTCACCTCAAGACTGGATTCGCAACCAGCGCATCGCCCGCGCCAAGCAATTGATTCAGAGCACCGACCTGACGCTGACGCAAATCAGTCTCGAATGCGGCTTCTGCGATCAGGCGCACTTCTGCCACATCTTCACTCGCAATGAAGGCATCACTCCGTTTGCGTGGCGTTGCCGCGCTGTGCGCGCCCTGCCCCAACGCCCCGTAGACCCGCCAACACATTTCCTGTAGCAGCTGTCGAGCCCCGGCGAGGCTGCGTTCGGTTTGGGCCGCATTCGGACGAAGCAGTCGCAAAATCCGAGAACGCAGCCTCGCCGGGGCTCGACAGCTGCTACAGAGCCTCCATGGCATAGGATCGGGACGCTTAGTCCTTCAAAAACGCCAACAGATCAGCGTTGAGCTGATCCTTGTGGGTATCCGTCAAGCCATGGGGAGCGCCGGGGTAGATCTTCAACGTAGATCCTTTCACCAGTTTTGCAGACGCAATGCCCGCCGCTTCGATCGGCACCACCTGGTCAGCATCGCCATGCACCACCAGCGTCGGTATGTCGAACTTCTTCAGGTCTTCGGTGAAGTCGGTTTCGGAGAACGCCTTGATGCAGTCATAAGCGTTCTTGTGGCCGGAGGTCATGCCTTGCATCCAGAACCAGTCGATCATGCCCTGAGATGACTTGGCGTCCGGTTTGTTGAAGCCGAAGAACGGACCGCTTGCGAGGTCGATGTAAAGCTGCGAACGGTCGGCCAGGGATGCCTCGCGAATGCCGTCAAACACTTCGATCGGCAGGCCCCCGGGGTTGGCTTCAGTCTTGAGCATCAGCGGCGGCACCGAAGAAATCAGCCCGGCCTTGGCCACGCGCCCGGTGCCGTGACGACCAATGTAACGCGCCACTTCGCCGCCGCCGGTGGAGAAGCCGAACAGCACGACGTTTTGCAGATCCAATAACTCGATCAACTGCGCCAGGTCATCAGCGTAGGTGTCCATGTCGTTGCCGGTCCATGGCTGGCTGGAGCGGCCATGACCGCGGCGATCATGGGCGATCACCCGGTAGCCTTTGGAGGCCAGGAAGATCATTTGCGATTCCCAGCTGTCGGCGTTCAACGGCCAGCCGTGGCTGAAGACAATAGGCTGACCGGTGCCCCAGTCCTTGTAATAAATCTCGGTGCCGTCTCGGGTCGTGAACGTACTCATGCAATGTCTCCTTAGCGAGTGTTGGGGTGTATCAAACCGGTGAGTGGCTCATGCGTTCAGCCAGCCGCGCCACTCGCTCGCCAAGATGCGCGGCGGTGCAGCGGTCTTCGGGAGGCGGTGCGCATTCGGGGGGCTGTTCGACATTCGACTGCGCCATGGCGCCGAGCGAGCTGCCCAGGCGATTCATTTGCCCATCGAACACCCCCGTGCTCGAACGCGCCGGCAGCAGGTCGAGGCCGACCCAGATCATTGAATGCTGCGCGGCGAACACTGCCATCTGCAGCAAGGTGTTGAGTTTGTCGCCGCACAGGCAGCCGGAATTGGTGAAGCCGGCCGCCAGTTTGTCGCGCCAGGGTTGGGCCAGATAGAACGCCGCCGTGGCTTCCATGAACCCCTTGAAGGGTGCCGACGCGCTGCCCATGTAAGTCGGCGCGCCGAAGATGATCGCGTCGGCGTTGTGCAAATGGTCCCAGTGCCGGTCCACGTCCTCGACCGAAATCAGCTGGCAGGTACTTCTCAAGTGCCTTTCCACACCTTGGGCCACGGCTTCGGCCATGACGCGGGTGTGCCCGTAGCCACTGTGATAGACCACCACCACGTTGCTCATTCCCGCGTCCTCATGACATGTTTAATCCCTACAGGGGAGAGTTTTGGGCGTAGACCAGACTCAGGACGAGTTAAACGTTGTTAATTTTCCCTGGTGCGCCAAAAGCCTCAGCGATATCTTCAAGACCGTCGCGCCCAATAAATACGGAACTCATGAACAGGGGCCGCAAACCAGCGGTTCAGGCGGACATTGCAGAGTCATCCGGCCAGCGCATTGCGCTGCCGTAAAAACCTGACGAATATGCTCGGAAACCGCGTACCAGACGGCGGCAAGCAGGAGTGACACGTTGACCCTTCCCCCCGAACAAGCCATCCATTTCGGCCCCTACCGGATCTATCCCGGACAACGTCTGGTCATGGAGGCCGATCAGCCCCTGCGCCTGGGTCGGCGTGCCATGGACATTCTGTTGATCCTTTTGAAACACGCCGGGAAGGTGGTCAGCAAACAAACGCTGATCGCCGGGGTCTGGCCCAAAAGCGTGGTGGAAGACATCAACCTGCGGGTGCACATGGCCGCATTGCGCAAGGCCCTCGGTGACGGCCAGGCCGGCCAGCGTTACATCGTCACCGTGGCGCAGCGCGGGTACAGCTTTGTCGCGCCCTATTCGCTTGAGCACATCGAGCACCCTCCAGGGAGCGAAACGCCCGCGCCGAGCGGTCACAACCTGCCCGTTCGTCGAACCCGCATGATCGGTCGCCAGTCCCTCGTCGAGAACCTGATGGTCCAGCTGTCACGCCAGCGTTTCATTACTCTGGTCGGCCCCGGCGGGATCGGCAAGACCACCGTAGCCCTGCGTGTTGCCGAACAACTGATCGGGCGCTACCGGGATGGCATTCGTCTGCTGGACCTGGCGCCGATCAACGATCCGTCGATGATCACCGTTCACCTGGCGACATTGCTCGAACTGTCCTTGCACGACGCCGAGCCGATGAGCGGCCTTGCCGCGTTCTTGCGCGACCGGCAGATGCTGCTGGTGATCGACAACTGCGAACACCTGGTCGACGCCATCGCATTGCTGAGCGAGAGCATCCTGCGCGCCGCGCCAGAGGTGCACATTCTGGCCACCAGCCGTGAGAGCCTGCGGGCCGAAGGTGAATGTGTCCAGCGCCTGGAATCGCTGGACTGCCCTCCCCCCATCGCCGTACCAGACCGCGCTCAGGCCCTTACATTTTCCGCCCTGCAGTTGTTCGTCGAACGCGCGATGGCCAGCCACGACAGCTTCGAACTGACCGATGACGAGCTGCCGCTGGCGATTGAAATCTGCCGGCGTCTGGACGGTATTCCACTGGCGATCGAATTGGCGGCCGCGCAAGTCAGCGGCTTCGGATTAAGCGGATTGCTGACCCAACTCCAAGGCAGTTTTCGCCTGCTCACCCAGGGTTGCCAGACCACGTTGGGCCGACACCAAACCCTGCGTGCCACGCTGGACTGGAGCTTCGAGCTGCTGAGTGCCTGCGAACAAACCTGTCTGCGCCGACTGGGTGTGTTCAGAGGCGGATTCACCCTGGAATCGGCGGCGGCGGTGATCGTCGGCGAACACATCGAACCGCAGGCAGTTTTTGGCTCGATCACGCAACTGGTGGCCAAATCGCTGCTGAACGTGGAAGTGGGTGACGAAGAGGTGTTCTACCGATTGCTCGACACCACCCGCAGCTATGCCCTGGAAAAACTCGACCAGGCCGCCGACCTGCCCGATACCCTGGAACGTCACGCCGAGCGCTGCCTGGCTTTGATGAATCAGGCCCAGCACGACTGGGAGCTGATTCCGACGGGCACGTGGATCGAGCGTTATGTCCGCGGTCTGGAAGACATTCGTTCGGCCCTCGACTGGTGCTTTAACGCGCAAGGACCGCAGGCATTGGCGATTCGCCTGACGGCAGCTTCCACGCCGCTGTGGCAGGAACTGTCACTGCTCAAGGAGCACGGTCTGTACGTGCGTAGGGCGCTGGCACTGCTCGATGCAACGTCCGATCCCTGCCCGCAGCTGAAAATAGCCCTCCATCTCGCCCTCGGCAATTCTTGCTATCACACTCAGATCGGCACGGCGGAAACCATCGAGGCTTTCGTCAGCGCCAGAACCCTGGCCAGACATTGCAACGATTTGGCCGGTCAGTTGCGGGCGGTGTCCGGGCATATGGCGGTCAACCTCTGTTGCGCCAACTATCAAATGGCCTTGGAACAGAGCCGGCAATTCGATCGGTTGGGGCTGCACGGCGATGCGGTGGTGTCCCTTAGCACGCATCGCTTGCGGGTGCTGGCGTTGCACTTTGCCGGGGACCAGCAGCAAGCGCGGATGAATGCCGAACAGGTCCTTCAGCGCATGGCCCAGAGCGGCCACCTCAACCGCTTCACCTACGGTTTTGGCGTGCACTACGATCAGAGCGTCGCAGCCCTGACGATTCTGGCGCGCATCCTCTGGTTGCAGGGGCAACCGGAACAAGCCTGGCGCACCGCCCGGCAAGCGCTGGACATTGCGATCCAGATCAACCACGGCACGTCCATCTGCTACACCCTGGCGCTGGCCGGTTGCCCGATCGCTCACTACAACGGCGATACCCGTACCGCTCGTGAACTCTTGCGCCTGCTGCTGGAACAAGCACAGAAACACTCGGTGCTGCTGTTCTACACCTGGGCCCGGCACTATGCGCAGGTGATCGACCGCGCCGAGGCGCACTTGCCTCTTCAGCCAGGCGTGGGGCTGATCAAGGACATCATGGTCACCCTGGATGGCGGTTTCGTCGATGACGTCCTGTTGCAACGGGCCGACACCGGTACGGCCGGCTGGAGCACGGCGGAAGTTCTGCGGGCCCGGGCTGATGCACTGCTGACCGAGAATTGCCCACTGAAAACCGAAGCGGCCGAGGCCGTGCTGATCAGGGCATTAAACGTGGCGAAACATCAGGGAGCCCTGGCTTGGGAACTGCGAAGCGCCACCTCGCTGGCGCAACTTTGGCAGCGTCAGGGCTTGTATCAGCAAGCACATGAGCTGCTGGCACCGATCTACCATCGGTTCACCGAGGGATTTTCTACACCGGACCTGAGCAAAGTCCGTCGATTACTCGACGAGCTCCATGGGCAACTGCACGCCTGAGACCCGGCGCGCCCGGCTGATGTAGTGCGAATAGCGCCGCTCAAACGCCCGCAGATGGCCGCTGTGTTCGAGCTTCTCAAGGGCATACGTGCGCGTGGTGTTGAGTAAGCGATAACGGTCTGTGCCGTTGACCTGATCCATCGAGAGCAACGATTTGGCGACCAATCGCTTCACCCGTTCCGCCAGTTGATCGGGCTTCAGCTCCACGCAACTGCACACGCCAATCGCGGCATCGAGGGTGAAGGACATTTTGAACACCGACAGGCGCTGCAACACGGTTTGTTCCAGCAGGCTCAGCCGCTCATAGCTCCAGTCCAGCGCAGCTTTGAGCGTCTGATGTCGGGGCACCGCCGTGCGCCGACCTTGGGTCAGCAGCTGAAGACAGTTATCCAGCTGAGCTTGCAAACCGACCAACGCCAGCGCGTGGATCTGCGCCGCTGCCAGTTCAATGGCCAGTGGCAACCCATCGAGCCGCCGACAGATTTCACGGACCGCCTGGAGGTCTTGTTCGCGCAAGGCAAACCCTTGTTGACGGGTTCGGGCACGACTGACGAATAGCTGCACCGCCGAATACCCCATGGCTTCGGCGACACTGTGCAACGCCGACATGGGCGGCACCGTCAGAGATGGCAGGCGCTGGACCGTTTCTTCTGCCGCCTGCAAAGGCTCGCGGCTGGTCACCAGAATGGACAACCGAGGCGCCGAGATCAGCAAATCCTCGACCAGGGTTCGGCAGTGTTCCAGCAGGTGATCGCAGTTGTCGAGCACCAGCAACGTGTGCCGGTTTGCCAGCCCGTCCAGCGTCGTGCCGATCTCTCGTTCAAGGGTCTGGGTCAGATGATCGACCACTTGAGTGGGGTCATCGATCGCCGCGAAATCAACCAGCCACACGCCATCTTCATAGTGCTGCAACAGCAGTTCGGCGACACGCAACGCCACCGTGGTCTTACCGACGCCGCCAGGGCCGACCAGGGTCATGAAACGCCGAACCGGCAACTGCCGGACGAGACTGCCGACCATCGAATCTCGGCCAGTCACCGGCGTGAGTCGTGCAGGCAGGTTGTGCTGATGTTTTTGAACGGTCTCGATCAAGACCTGCGTGCCCGCGGGCGCAGGCTGCACCGGGGCGATAAAGCTATAACCGCGTTGGGGAATGTTGACGATGTAGCGCTGGCCATTCTGCCCGTCGCCAAGCGCCCGACGCAGGGCCGCAATGTGCACGCGCAGGTTGATTTCCTCGACCACGGACGTCGGCCAGACGTGAGCAATCAGTTCGTCCTTGCTGACCACGTTGCCGGCGCGCTCGACCAGCACCTGGAGGATATCCAGTGCCCGACCGCCCATGCGCAGCGGTCGATCACCGTCAAGGATCAGCCGTTGCCGCAGGTGGAATGCATAAGGCCCGAATCGCAGCACCGCATCGCTGTTTAAATCTCTGAGGCTGTTCATGCACATTCACGTGCTGAAACCTGGCCCGGCTCACAGTGCAGCAACATCCCTTGCACCCACCTTCCAGGCTCCCGCACCTCCATTGCTAAGCGTTCAGGGTATCTTGGCAGGCATCAGTGACGGTACAACTGCCACGGTGGGAGCGTCACAGCCATCACGGTGCGCATAACGGACAAGAAGGCTCTAGCTGAACTGTTCGCGGTATTGGGTCGGCGTCAAACCGAGCTTTTCACTGAACAGAAAGCGCATGTGCCGCACGCTGCCGAAGCCACTTTTGAAAGCCACGGTCTTGAGCGGCAAGTCGCTGGTTTCCAGCAAATTCCTGGCGCAATCAATTCGTGCGCTTTGCAGAAACTCCATGGGTGTCATGTTCACTTCCCGGACAAACATCCGGGCGAAGTGCCGTGTACTCATGTTCGCGAGGCTGGCCATGCGTTCAATGCTGAAGGCTTCATCAAGATGCTCAAGCACATAGATTTGTACTCGGGTCATCGGCGTTTCATGTGGCGCGACGGCGGCCATCAACGGACTGAACTGCGCCTGGCCACCCTGACGTTTCATCACCACCAGCAGCACTTTGGCCACGTCCTGGGCGACTTTCTTGCCATGGTCCTCAGCCACTACCGACAACGCCAGGTCAATCCCCGCGGTGACACCGCCGGACGTAATGAGATTGCGGTCCTGCACGTAAATCTGATCGGTCTCGACGGTAGCCTTGGGGAAGCCTTTGATCAGTCGTTCGGTGTAATGCCAGTGGGTGGTCACGCGATAACCGTCCAGCAAACCGGCATGCCCCAGCACAAACGCGCCGGTGCAGATCGAGCCGTATCGCTCGGCGCGACCGACCGCGGCTTTGAGCCAACACAACAATGGCGGATGTTTTTCGTTGTAGGCACCCGGACCGCCCGGCACCAGCAACAGGTCGAACGCCCGATCCGCCTGATCGATGTGCAAATCGGCCTGGACGCTGACGCCGTTGGAGGCACGCAGTGCGCCATGTTCGGTGCCGATGGTCGACAGTTCGTAACGATCATCCGCTGCCAGATAGCGATTGGCGATGGAAAAAACTTCCATCGGGCCTGCCATGTCCAGCAGCAGAAAGTCCGGAAACAACACCATAGCCACGGTTTTCATGGGTTCAAATCACTGAAGTCATAAGAAGGTCCGTCTGCCAAATACCGGCATCCGAAGAGTGCGGTGCATTATGGCCAAATGTGGCATCAGCGTCGGAGAAGAATACGTGATCGCCAGTCGATTACTGTCAACCTAAAAGGGACAGTATTTCAGTTTCCATCTACTTATTGCATCAGCCAGTAACTATTAACCTTCTCCTCACTCGGACGAATCAACGTCCCCACAGGAGATTTCATCATGCTGACCCTTCGCAAAGCTTCGGATCGCGGCGCGGCCAATCACGGTTGGTTGAAGTCGTTCCATACCTTTTCCTTCGCCAACTATCGCAACCCTAAAGAGCAGGGTTTTTCCGACCTGCTGGTGATCAACGATGACCGGGTTGCCGCCGGTAAAGGCTTCGGCCAGCACCCACACCGCGACATGGAGATTTTCTCTTATGTGCTCGAAGGTGCTTTGGAACACAAAGACACCCTGGGTACCGGCTCGGTGATCCGCCCCGGTGACGTGCAATTGATGAGCGCCGGCAGCGGCGTGGCGCACAGCGAATACAACCACTCGACCACCCGGCCGGTGCACTTCCTGCAAATCTGGATCGTGCCGGAGGTCAGCGGCGCCAAACCGCGTTATCAGCAAGAGCACTTCAGCACGCAGAAGAAACGCGGCCGTCTGCAACTGATCATCTCCCCCGACGGGGAGAAGGGTTCGCTGAAGGTGCGTCAGGATGCACGGGTGTATGCCGCGTTGATCGACGGCAAGGAAAGCGCAACGCTGGAGTTGGCCTCCAATCGCTATGCTTATGTACATGTGGCCCGCGGCAGTGTTGAACTCAACGGCGTGCCTTTGCAGGAAGGTGATGGTGTGCGGGTTCGCGATGAACAGGTACTGGCCCTGAGCAACGGCGTGGATGCCGAAGTGCTGGTGTTTGACCTGCGGCCCCAAGAGCTGCCGGAAATGCCATAAAGATCAAGAGATCGCAGCCTCGTTTCACTCGACAGCTCCTACAGGGATTTGCGTACACCTGTAGGAGCTGTCGAGTGAAACGAGGCTGCGATCTTTAGCTTTCGTCCCGAGTGCCAGAAAACACCGCGACAATTTCATCAATAACCACTCGTACACGAGCGGTATGCCGCAGGTCTAACTGATCAATACCCCTCACCTGCCGCCTGGGCGCCGCTGATGATCGCGATGCCCGAACTGGTGCCCAGTCGGGTGGCGCCGGCCTCGATCATCGCCAGCGCGGTCGGGTAATCGCGCACGCCACCGGAAGCCTTGACCCCGATGACCGCGCCGACGGTGCGGCGCATCAGGGCGACATCTTCCACGGTGGCGCCGCTGCGGCTGAAGCCGGTCGATGTTTTGACGAAAGCAACATTCAGCTCCCGGCAAATCTCGCAGGCCTTCACTTTTTCGGCGTCGGTGAGCAGGCAGTTTTCCAGAATGACTTTCAGCGGCACACTGCCGCAGGCCTGTTTGACCTGAGCGATGTCGTCCCGCACCAGATCGAACAAGCCGTCTTTCAACCCGCCGATGTTCAACACCATGTCGACCTCCCCGGCACCGGCGGCAATCGCCCGCTCGGCTTCGAAGGCTTTGGTGTCGCTCAGACCGGCACCCAGCGGGAAGCCGACCACTGCGCAGATGTTGACGCTTTGCCCTGCAAGGCATTGAGCCGCATGAGGGACCTGCCCCGAGTTCACGCACACCGAATAGAAGCCGTGCTCTACGGCTTCGCGGCACAACGTTGCGATTTGCTCGCGGGAAGCATCGGGCGCCAGCAAGGTATGATCGATGTACTGCGCCAACGCTTGGGGTTCGAGGTGTGCCATCGCAAAAACTCCTGTTTGTATATTCAAATGCCCCTGCGCCACAATCGAGGGTGATTCGCGCAAAAACGTTACAAATCTAACAAATAATGTTACTTAAATAACACCAACAATCAACCCCGGAATGCCTGTGGACAGTAAAAAAGCCGAGCGTCTCAAGCTGATTCAACAAGCCCTGCAAGACCAGAGCGCCATTCATCTGCGCGAGATGGCGGCGTTGCTGGACGTGTCCGAGATGACCCTGCGCCGCGACCTGAGCAAGTACACCGACCACCTGCGGCTGCTCGGTGGCTACATCACGAAAATTCACGACGGCAGCGAGCCCGGGGATTACCGAGTGGCCGAACAGGACACCCGGCACGTCGAAGAAAAACGCCGTATCGGCAAACTCGCCGCCGGGTTTATCCAGCCAGGCGACACGGTGTTCTTCGACTGCGGCACCACCACGCCTTTCGTGGTTGATTTCATCCCCGACGAGCTCGAGTTCACGGCAGTGTGCAACTCCCTGAACGTGCTGCTCAAACTTTCGCAAAAACCCAACTGTCACATCGTGGTGTGCGGCGGCACGTTCCACCGCAAGAACCAGGTGTTCGAAAACCAGAGCGAAACCGGCATTCTCGACAGCGTGCGTCTGACCTGGGCCTTTGTTTCCGCTGCTGGCATCAGCCCGGACTTCGGCGTGACCTGCTTCAACTTCAATGAAGTGGAGGTCAAGCAGAAGGTCCTGCGCCAGGCGCAAAATCGGCTGTTGCTGGCCGACCACAGCAAGTTCGACACGGTGCGCACCGCGCACTTCGCTAACCTTGAGGATTTTCAGTTCGTGGTTAGCGACAAGAAAATCCCCAAGGCCTACCGCGACGCCATTGCCGCCAGCGGCGCGCAGTTGATCATCTGATCAGCGCCTGCTGTTCCACTGCATTCAGGTAGCCGGTGGTGACGCTGAAATCAGCCGTCGCCCCCGCTGCCAGTGACCGCACGTGGCGCTTGGCGGACTCGGCGCGATAGCCTTCCGGTTCGCATGTAGCCGGCAGCACGAACGCCGACACTTGCTGATCAGCGTTGTGCAAAATCCAGCGCGCCGCATGCTCGAACTGGTCGGGGCGGTAGCGCGTGTAGAACGCCGCACCGTCCGGATGGCTCAACAGAAAGTGCGCATGGCCGCTGTCATCCGCCCGCACACCGTCGAAGAAAAACACGATCTCGGGATCATAGAGCGCGGGCCGATCCAGGCACTGCAGCTGTTCCGGCGCAGACGCCAACTCTTCCATGTAACGACTCCAGGCCGGTGTCGGTTTCACATGGGCCGGCACGCTGCTGCGCAGGCGCACACGTTCGAAACCCAAGGGCTCGATGAAACGAGCACCCTCGACATAGGCGTAATTCATGTGCGCCATGTACATCAGGTCCATCGGTTTGCCCGCGAGATTGGTCACCTGCATGGCGATGTCGAACAGCCCTGAGTCAGCCCGTAAAGTCACGCTCGGGCTGGCCCGATAACGGTCACCAAAACCCTGCACGTATTCGTACTCGCCACCCAATCGCAGGTATTGACCGACGCTGTCTTCACCGACCTCCAGCCAGGCGCGATCCATCGCCGCGCAGGGCATCTCGCCGTGTAACGGATGATCGTCCTCGGGACTCGGGCAACCGTTGCGCAGCAGGCCGCTGTGAAACATGAAACAGCCGTAGGTGCCGATTACCGTCGGGCTGGGTTTGGGCTGGCTGAACAGGTTGCGCATGGTCAGGTCGCAACCGTCGAACACGGCGGACCAAATCATTTGCCCCTGATACGGCAGCACCACGAGACTGCCGCGACCGTTGGCCAATTCCACGGCCAGCACGCCACTGGGATAGACCCAGGCGCTGACCGTGAACGCCTCGGATTCCAGCAAGGTTTTGCGCGCCTCACCAAACTGCGACGGATGAAGATTGATCCGCGTATTCATGACGCGACCACCGCACCCACCGGTGCCCGCTCGCTGTCGGAATGACGCAGGCAACGCACCGCGTACATCACGATCACGATGAAGCACAGCAGCGGCACGCTATAGGCCAGTTGCATGTTGCCGCCGCTGTAGTCAGACAGCAGCCCCTGGAAGATCGGAATCACCCCGCCACCGACGATGCTCATCACCAGCAGCGAACCGCCGACACCGGTGTCTTCACCCAAGCCGTCAATCGTCAGGCCGTAGATGGTCGGCCAGCACGGACCGAGGAACACGCTCACGCCGACGGCTGCATACACCGCGGTGATGTTCGGCACCAGAATGGTGTAGGCCAGCAACGCGATGCACAGCACGCCGTACACCGCCAATACCTTGGCCGGGTGCAGTTTGCGCATCAGCACGTTGGCGATCAGCTTGCCGACAAAGTAGGCGGCAAACGTCGTCAGCAGAAACCACGAGGCACTGCGCTCGTTCATGCCGCCCAACTGCATCGCCAAGCGGATAGTGAAACTCCAGACACCGACCTGGGCCCCCACGTACAAAAACTGCGCCAACACACCAAAGGTAAACCGCTTGTTGCGCCACAGCCGCGACAGGCTCTGGCCGAGGCTGGCGGTTTTCTTGCTGCTCGGTTGATTGCCTTTGCACGCGGGAAACCGGGTGATGGCGATCAGGATGAACATCAGCACCAGCACCGCGATCATCCATTTGTACGGCAGCAACGTGGACTGGATCATTTGCAGTTGCTGGATCGCCGCGTCCGAGGCACTCATTTGCGTGAGTTGCTCGCGAGTGGCGTCGGTGTCCTTGAACATCACGAAACTGCCGACATACACCCCGGCCATCGCACCAAACGGGTGGAACGTCTGGGAAATATTCAGGCGACGGGTACCGGTTTCACGCGGGCCCATCAACGTCGAATAGGTGTTGCACGCGGTTTCGAGAAACGACAGGCCCGCCGCGATCACGAACAGCGCCAGCAGGAACATGCCGTACTTGGCGGTCGACGCTGCCGGGAAGAACAGCAGGCATCCGAACATGTACAGCATCAGGCCGATCAGGATGGTGGGCTTGTAACTGAATCGGCGGACCACCAGCGCGGCCGGAATCGCCACGAAGAAATAGCCCAGATAAAACGCCGACTGCACGAACGCGGTCTGGAAATCGCTGAGCAGAAAGGCCTTCTTGAAATGCGCGATGAGCACGTCGTTCATGCTCGCGGCCGCCGCCCACAGCGCAAAGATGCTGCACAGCAATATGAAGGCGAACCAGGGCGTGCGGTTCAGGTAGAAACCATCGGGCGTCTGTTGGAGCGGAGGCTTTGTCATTGTTGTTCTCCGTGGTGAGCGTTGAGTGGTGAATCAGCTCGACGTCAGGCGTCGAGGCTGCGCTGGAATTCAGCGAATGCAGTGGCATCCGGGTAGGACGTCTGGGTGCCAAGGCCCGTGACCGAGCAGGCGGAATACGCCACGGCCTGAGTCATGGCGGCGCGGATATCGCGGTCGCGACTCCAGTGATGAATGAAGCAACCGATGAAGGCGTCTCCTGCCCCGGTGGTGTCGCGCGCGGCAACAGGCAGGCCGGGAATCTGAAACTCGCCCTCCTCGCCGACATACAGCGCGCCTTGCTGGCCGAGGGTCACGATGACGTGGCGGATGCCGCTGGCGACCAATGTCTGGGCGGCGTTATGGGCCGACTCCGGCGAGTCCACGGTCTGGCCCGTAATCAACGCCAGCTCGGACTCGTTGGGCACCAGGAAATCCAGTTGCGCCAGGTGTTCACGGCTCAGGCCCGACAAGGCCGGCGCCGGGTTGAGCAGCACCGGAATGTTGTGTGCGCGGCCGAACTCGATGGCGTAGTAAACGGTGTCGACGTTGATTTCGAGTTGCAGAACGATCAGCGAGCACTCACGCAACGCCTGCGCGGCCGCGTCGATATCTGCCGGGGCGAGATGCGCGTTGGCGCCTTTGACGATGAGGATGCTGTTGTGCGAGTCAGCCTGAACGAAGATCGGCGCCACCCCGCTGGACACGCCGGGGACACGCTGCACGTAATGGGTGTCGATGCCAAAGCGCTGGAAGTTGGCCAGGGTGTTGTCGGCAAACAGGTCGTCGCCGACCTTGGTGAGCATCAACACATCCGCCCCAAGTTTGGCGGCGGCAACCGCCTGATTGGCGCCCTTGCCGCCACAACCGAGGGCAAACCCCGGCGCTTCGAGCGTCTCGCCCTGGGCCGGCATGCGATCGATGTAGGTGATCAGATCCACCATGTTGCTGCCGATGACTGCGATCTTGCTCATTGCTATCCCACCTTGATCCGGCTTGCCAGACTGACGCTGGCGTTGTTGTTTTGTTATTTAAATAACATTTTGTGTGATTACTCAATCTTTTTGTTGAGTGGTGTATGAAGCAAAGACGAATGGCTTTGCGGATGGCTATAAAGATTTATGGGCAGTAATGGCCTCATCGCGAGCAAGCTCGCTCCCACATTGGAATGCGTTCCCCTGTGGGAGCGAGCTTGCTCGCGATGAGGCCCGAAGCAGCACCGCCGAAACTGGAATGAAGTGATATCATTGCGACGACCACTCGTCGTGGCTATCACGGAGGATCCATGAAAAAACTATCTCTGCTTACCCTGCTCGTTATTCTTTGCACCAGCCCACTGATGGCCCAAGCATGCCCTAAAGGCACGCACCCCGTCGGCGGCACCGGCTCGCACCATAAAGGTGGCAGTTGCCAGTAAGTCATTGCCCGGCACTGCGCCGGGCCATTCATACGACTGTCGAATTTATCCCCACCTTTCCCCACGCTTCTGTTAAAACCCGAGCTTTCCTTTTCATCCTCCGGACCCCCGCATGTTTTCGAATGTGATGAGCCGCTTGAGCCGACGCTGGCTGCCGCTGTTGTGCATGGCCGTGCTAATCGTCGGCTTGCCGGTGAGCTGCGGCGCGCTCAAGTACACAGAGCGCGAGCTGCTGTTTCGTATTGAGCCGGGCAACGCTGGCTGGTATCGCGGTCTGCCGCAGGACGTTCAGGAATTCGACATCAAGCCCGCCAGCTTCAAGGCCGGGCAAAGCCTGCATGCCTGGTGGTGGCCGGCCGCGCGTCGCGATGCGCCGTCGATCCTCTACCTGCACGGCGTGCGTTGGAACCTGACGGGTCAGGCGTTCCGCATCGAGCAATTGCGCGCCATGGGCTATTCGGTGCTGGCCATCGACTACCGCGGGTTTGGCCAGAGCAAGGGTGATCTGCCATCGGAAGCCAGTGTTTACGAGGACGCGCGAGCCGCCTGGGAGCGCTTCACCCAGATGCAACCGGACGCCAACAAGCGCCTGATCTACGGCCACTCACTCGGTGGCGCGGTGGCTATCGACCTGGCAGCAGACCTGGCCGCGCAGGCGAAAAAGGACCATGGCGTGGTGCCGGTGCGCGGTCTGGTGATCGAGTCCACCTTCACCTCGCTGGGCGATGCCGTGGCGCAAGTGGCCGACAGCAACCTGCCAGTGAAATGGTTGCCGGTGCGCTGGCTGCTGTCGCAGAAATTCGATTCCATCGACAAGATCGTCGACATCAACATGCCGTTGCTGGTGGTTCATGGCTTGGCCGACCCGTTCATGCCATCGCGGTTCAGCCAGCAGTTGTTCAATGCCGCCAGCGAACCCAAGCGTTTGCTGTTGGTACCCGGCGGTACGCACAACAACAGCATGAGCCTGGGGGGTAGCCAGTATCGCCAGGCACTCGACGGCTTGATGAAGGCAAAACCAGCGCAGATGGCCGGGCCGACGGTAACTCGGGTTTCTCGGGAATCTTGAGCGCTATCGGTAGCCGCGGGCCTGCAAATCAAATAGCTGCGCATAGCGCCCGCCCGCCTCCACCAGACTGTCGTGATCGCCTCGCTCTAGGATGGAGCCTTGATCCAGCACGATGATGTGGTCCGCATTGCGCACGCTGGAAAACCGGTGAGAGATCAGCAACGTCATCCGGCCTTCAGTGTGCTCACTGAAGTGCTCGAACACCGCTGCTTCCGCCGCCGGGTCGAGTGCCGAGGTCGGCTCATCCAGAATCAGGATATCGGCGTTGCGCCGCATGTAGGCGCGCGACAACGCGATCTTCTGCCATTGCCCGCCGGACAGCTCCTGCCCCCCGGCGAACCACCGTCCCAATTGCGTGGCATACCCTCGATCCAGCCCTTCGATAAAGGGTGCAGCCATGCCCTCGGCGGCGGCCTCCTGCCAGCGCTGTTCATCATTGAACGCCAGTGTGTCACCCACACCGATGTTCTCGCCGACGGAGAATTGGTAGCGGATGTAATCCTGAAAAATCACCCCGATGCGCCGCCGCAGCGCGTCTTCTTCCCACGCTTGCAGATCGCTGCCGTCCAGCAGGATACGGCCCTGATCAGGACGGTACAGCCGCGTCAGTAATTTGATCAGCGTGGTCTTGCCCGAACCGTTCTCCCCCACCAGCGCCACACTGTGGCCGGGCACAAGGTGAAGATCGATGCCTTCGAGCGCGGCGCGACTGGCGCCCGGATAGCGGAAACCGACGTTCTCGAAACGCAGGCCATCGCCGGGGACCGCACCCACGGTGAGGCTGCCGGTATCCGCCACAACAGGCTCGGCCAGGTATTCATAAAGACTGGAGAGGTAAAGGCCATCTTCGTAAAGACCGCTGATGGCACTCAGGCTGCTGCTCACCGCCGTCTGCCCCTGCTTGAACAACACCAGGTACATGGTCATCTGACCGAGGCTGATATTGCCATGGACGGTATCGACCACTACCCAGGCATAGGCCAGATAAAACGCGCCGGTGCCCAGTAGACCGAGGACAAATCCCCAGCCATCCCGACGTAATGTCAGGCGCCGGTCTTCGGCATAGAGCCGTGCGAACGTCTCGCGATAACGCTTCAACAACAGCGGCGCGAAACCGAACAGTTTGACCTCTTTGATGTAGCCCTCGTGGGAGAGCAGCGTTTCGATGTAATTCTGTTGCCGACTCTCCGGCGCGCGGCGAGTGAACAGTCTGAAAGCATCGCCGGAGAAATGCGCTTCGGCAAAGAATACCGGTAGTGCACCGACCACCAGCAGCACCAGCGCCCAAGGCGAAAAATGCACCAGCAACACACCGAAGCTGATCAACACGATCAGGTTCTGGATCAGCCCCAACGACTTCATCACCAGCGCCAACGGCCGAGTCGAAGCCTCGCGACGCACCCGAACCAGCTTGTCGTAGAACTCGGAATTCTCGAACTGCACCAGCGATAACGTCTGGGCCTTCTCCAGAATCATCGTGTTGACCTTCTGCCCCAACTGCACCCGCAACAGCGATTGCTGGACCGACAGCGCCCGCTGAGTCCCGGACAGCAACGCGAGCACGCCCGCTTCAAACAGCACGTAACGCACGACCGGCCACAACGGCGCACTGCCCTGTTGTGCGTGCAACTGCATGGCGGTGACCACCGCATCGACGATACGTTGGCCTAACCAGGCGGCCAGTGCCGGGAGTACGCCGGCGATCAGCGTCGCCAGCACCAATCCCAGAAACAGTCCGCGTGACGTTGCCCAGACCAGCAGCAAGGCGCGTCTCGCCTGGTCGAGTAACGAGGTGAAACGATCAAGAACAGGGTTCACTCCGTGAGCTCCCCCTGATACCTCGCCCGATACCGTCCCGGACTTTCTCCCGTCCACTTCTTGAACGCCCGATGAAACGCGCTTGGCTCCTGAAAGCCAAGCTGTTCGGCAATGTCACTGATACTCGCCTTGCTCTGACGCAGTTGCTCAAACGCAACGCCACGCCGTACCTCGTCCTTGATCTCCTGATACGAACACCCTTCACGCTCCAGCTTTCGGCGGAAGGTGCTGGGGCTCAGGTGCTGTTCCAGGGCGAAGGCTTGCAAGGTCGGCCATTGGCTGTAATGACTGTTGCGCAGGCGCTGATGGACCTGCGACGCCAGGCCATGCTGATTACGAAAACGGATCACCAGCCATTGCGGTGCGGTGCGCAAAAACACTTTCAGTGAGGCCAGATCCTGTACCACCGGCAGACGCAGATAGTGGCTGGCGAATTCGATTTCGGTGCGCTCCGCGCCAAAGGTCAGGTTCGGTCCCCAGAGCAAACGGTCATCGCTGAGCGACACACGTTCATGGCGAAAATCTGCGCGGTCGATGGGGATGCGCCGCCCACCCAGCCAGCAGAGCAGACTGATCATCAACACCAGAAACGTCTCCTCGCCCAAACGACTGACGTCGCTGTTTGGCGAGTGGTTCTGCAGGCTGATCACTGCACGTTTGCCGCGCACCGTCAGCGTGCCGCGAAAGTCGTGGAGGAATAGCGCGAAATTGGCCAGGCACTGGCGCATGGCTTTGTGCAGGTCGGGTTCCTGAATCAATGCCCGGCAGATCAGCGCGAATCCGCCCGGCGGCATGCCATGGGAGTCGAGCCCGAAGAACTCATCGTTGAGCTCGCGGATCTGAATCAACCACAACGCGGCAAACGCACTCGCCGGTACACGTGCGGTGGGCTGCTCCATCAACGCCGGATCGATGCCGGCCTGTTCAAGCGCAGCCCTCTGACGTTGCGGATTGTTGCCCAGCCCATGGATCATTGCCTGCACGAAGTAGGCAGAAACCGAGTCCTTTTCCCGCATGTGAACGCTTCTCTCCCCATCACCCGAATGGCAAAAAACACCAGTGCCGTTGAACAGTTTCGGCATAGAACAACCGCCCTGCCGGCTCTAGACTCGCGGCCAATAGTACGCCTTCGGCCACTACGGCGGCCAAGGTATCGCGGGATTTGATCGGAAGGACAGAACATGAATCTGCAAAACATCGGCGTGATCGGCGCAGGCACCATGGGCAATGGCATTGCGCAAGTCTGCGCCTTGGCCGGTTTTAACGTGACCTTGCTCGACATCTCCGAGAGCGCTCTGCAAAAGGCCCTCGCAACCGTCAGTAAAAACCTCGATCGACAGGTTGCCAAGGAAACGCTGACGCAAGAGCAAAAGCTCGCCGCTCTCGACAAGATCCGCACCAGCACCGACTACAGCAACCTGCAGAACGTGCAACTGGTGATCGAAGCCGCGACCGAAAACCTCGAGCTGAAACTGCGCGTGCTGCAACAGATCGCCGCGCAGGTCAGCGACGATTGCGTGATTGCCTCCAACACGTCTTCGCTGTCCATCACCCAACTCGCTGCCAGCGTGAGCCAGCCTGAGCGCTTCATCGGTCTGCACTTCTTCAACCCGGTGCCGGTGATGGGCCTGATCGAGGTGATTCGCGGTTTGCAAACCAGCGACGCCACCCACGCCCTGGCGCTGGACATGGCGACCACTCTCGGCAAAACCGCGATCACCGCGGGCAACCGTCCGGGTTTCGTGGTCAACCGGATTCTGGTGCCGATGATCAACGAAGCGATCCTGGTGTTTCAGGAAGGCCTGGCCAGCGCCGAAGACATCGACGCCGGCATGCGCCTGGGCTGCAATCAGCCGATCGGGCCGTTGGCGTTGGCGGACCTGATCGGCCTGGACACCGTGCTGGCGATCCTCGAAGCCTTCTACGACGGCTTCAACGACAGCAAGTACCGCCCTGCTCCACTGCTCAAGGAAATGGTCGCCGCCGGTTACCTGGGGCGCAAAACGGGGCGTGGCTTCCATGCCTATGCCTGAGCGTTGCTCGCGCTTTGCCGAGTACCGGGACAAGGTGCTGGAGCTGTTCGCCTGCAAAGGTTTCGGACAGGTCGGCATGCGTGAGCTCGCGACCTGCCTGGGGCTCGCTCCCGGCTCGTTGTATCACCATTACCCCAGCAAACAGCACTTGCTGCTCGATCTGATCGAAGAGTTCTACGAAGAGCTGCTGGCAACCTTGGGGCGTATCGAGCAAAAGGCGCCGGCAAAACGTGACAAACTCCATGCCCTTATCCGAGCGCATCTGAACCTGCATCAGGAGATGCCCTGGCATTTTCGTCTGGCAGAGCGTGACAGCGGCTGCCTGAATGAAGAGCAACAGGAACGGGTTCGGCAGCTGCGCGAGCAATACGAGCGCAAATTGCTGCTGATGCTCGGGGCCCGATCCCGCTTCAGTGAACAGGGATTGCTGGCCGCCGGACATGCCATCGCAAACTTACTCAACAGCGCACCCGGCTGGTTGGCGCAACATTCGCTGGATGAGCGAGAGCGCGTTGAGCTGTTGGAGAGTCTGGTGAGTGGAGCCATCGAACGTTTGCTACGCCCCGCGGCTCCACGGGCAGTAGCTTGAGGAACCGGGATCACTACTGAGGCGCTAGAAGCCATAAGCCACGCCGCTTCAATAGAAAAAACATCTAAACGATTCCTGCCAATCACGATATCTAACGCTTTGCTAAAGGGAGCCCAATCACTGCGGAGCCGGAGGTGAATTCAGCCTCCCTCCGCTTCTTCGTTACCGGGAGCAAAGCATGAAAATCAATCCCTACCTGATCTTCAACGGCGACTGCAAAGCCGCCTTCACCTTCTATGCCCAAAGCCTGCCAGGCCAGATCGAAGTCATGATGACCTTCGGCGAAAGCCCCGCGCGCGAGCACTTTCCGACGGACTACCACAACCTGATCATCCACACCCGCCTGCTGGTGGGCGATCAGGCGATCATGGGCTCGGACACAACACCTGATCGCCCTACTGACGAAATGAGCGGCTGTTCGGTTTCGCTGAATGTCGACAGCATTGCGGAGGCTGAACGGGTCTTCGCTGCGTTGTCGGAAGACGGCAGCGTTCAAATGCCACTGGAAGCGACGTTCTGGGCAGCACGCTTCGGCATGTTGGTTGATCGGTTTGGTGTGTCGTGGATGGTGAATTGCGAAAAGGATCAGTGAAACTCACTTTCTCAAGGCATGAAAAAAGCCCAACCTGGAAAGGTTGGGCTTCTGGCAACTGCCGGACCGTCTGCTACCGTCAACACGCTACCTCGTACAACTGCGGATTGTTCGGAGGAACCCCACCATGCCTGCCCATGATGTGCCTTGGTCCACTCGTTTCAAACTGTCACTGCTGGCCGGAGGACTCACCGCCACTCTGCTCGCGCTGAGTGGCTGCGCCACCGTCGACGCCCAGACCACCGCCTATGTGGGCGTGGAGCATCCCGCACCGACGCTCGCCAGCGAGGTCGTGGTGCTGCGCACCGAGCCTCTTCGCCCTCACGTCCGATTGGGTGAGGTGGTCATCGATGCCAGCGTCGAGCCTGCTCCTCCCATCACTCAGGTAGAAGAAAAACTACGCGACGAGTCCGCCAAGCTCGGCGGCGATGCCGTGGTGGTGGTCTACGACCATATCCAACCGGTGGGCGCCTATGTCAACGGTCCACTGTGGGCTCGCGACGTAAAAACCATCGAAGGTCGGAAACTCAAAGGGATTGTGATCAAGTACCGGTAATGTCCGTTCGCACTTTCCTGCGGACAAAACAAAACCCCTACCTGCATACGCAGATAGGGGTCTCGGAATTTAATCTTGACGATGACCTACTCTCACATGGGGAAACCCCACACTACCATCGGCGATGCATCGTTTCACTGCTGAGTTCGGGATGGGATCAGGTGGTTCCAATGCTCTATGGTCGTCAAGAAATTCGGTAGCCAGGTCGTTCTCCTTGCGGATTACGCTCCAGCGAATGGGTATGCGATAGTTTGGTGTTTGGTGAGTATCTCGAACTTTCGGTTCGTTTCGTCTTCACACACCGCAATCTGGTGCCTCTTCAGGTCAGCAAATTGCTTGGGTGTTATATGGTCAAGCCTCACGGGCAATTAGTATTGGTTAGCTCAACGCCTCACAGCGCTTACACACCCAACCTATCAACGTCGTAGTCTTCGACGGCCCTTCAGGGGACTCAAGGTCCCAGTGAGATCTCATCTTGAGGCTAGTTTCCCGCTTAGATGCTTTCAGCGGTTATCTATTCCGAACATAGCTACCCGGCAATGCCACTGGCGTGACAACCGGAACACCAGAGGTTCGTCCACTCCGGTCCTCTCGTACTAGGAGCAGCCCCTCTCAAATCTCAAACGTCCACGGCAGATAGGGACCGAACTGTCTCACGACGTTCTAAACCCAGCTCGCGTACCACTTTAAATGGCGAACAGCCATACCCTTGGGACCGGCTTCAGCCCCAGGATGTGATGAGCCGACATCGAGGTGCCAAACACCGCCGTCGATATGAACTCTTGGGCGGTATCAGCCTGTTATCCCCGGAGTACCTTTTATCCGTTGAGCGATGGCCCTTCCATACAGAACCACCGGATCACTAAGACCTACTTTCGTACCTGCTCGACGTGTCTGTCTCGCAGTCAAGCGCGCTTTTGCCTTTATACTCTACGACCGATTTCCGACCGGTCTGAGCGCACCTTCGTACTCCTCCGTTACTCTTTAGGAGGAGACCGCCCCAGTCAAACTACCCACCATACACTGTCCTCGATCCGGATAACGGACCTGAGTTAGAACCTCAAAGTTGCCAGGGTGGTATTTCAAGGTTGGCTCCACGCGAACTGGCGTCCACGCTTCAAAGCCTCCCACCTATCCTACACAAGCAAATTCAAAGTCCAGTGCAAAGCTATAGTAAAGGTTCACGGGGTCTTTCCGTCTAGCCGCGGATACACTGCATCTTCACAGCGATTTCAATTTCACTGAGTCTCGGGTGGAGACAGCGCCGCCATCGTTACGCCATTCGTGCAGGTCGGAACTTACCCGACAAGGAATTTCGCTACCTTAGGACCGTTATAGTTACGGCCGCCGTTTACCGGGGCTTCGATCAAGAGCTTCGCGTTAGCTAACCCCATCAATTAACCTTCCGGCACCGGGCAGGCGTCACACCCTATACGTCCACTTTCGTGTTTGCAGAGTGCTGTGTTTTTAATAAACAGTCGCAGCGGCCTGGTATCTTCGACCGGCATGGGCTTACGCAGTAAATGCTTCACCCTCACCGGCGCACCTTCTCCCGAAGTTACGGTGCCATTTTGCCTAGTTCCTTCACCCGAGTTCTCTCAAGCGCCTTGGTATTCTCTACCCAACCACCTGTGTCGGTTTGGGGTACGGTTCCTGGTTACCTGAAGCTTAGAAGCTTTTCTTGGAAGCATGGCATCAACCACTTCGTCACCCAAAGGGTAACTCGTCATCAGCTCTCGGCCTTAGAATCCCGGATTTACCTAAGATTCCAGCCTACCACCTTAAACTTGGACAACCAACGCCAAGCTGGCCTAGCCTTCTCCGTCCCTCCATCGCAATAACCAGAAGTACAGGAATATTAACCTGTTTTCCATCGACTACGCTTTTCAGCCTCGCCTTAGGGACCGACTAACCCTGCGTCGATTAACGTTGCGCAGGAAACCTTGGTCTTTCGGCGTGGGTGTTTTTCACACCCATTGTCGTTACTCATGTCAGCATTCGCACTTCTGATACCTCCAGCAAGCTTCTCAACTCACCTTCACAGGCTTACAGAACGCTCCTCTACCGCATCACCTAAGTGATACCCGTAGCTTCGGTGTATGGTTTGAGCCCCGTTACATCTTCCGCGCAGGCCGACTCGACTAGTGAGCTATTACGCTTTCTTTAAAGGGTGGCTGCTTCTAAGCCAACCTCCTAGCTGTCTAAGCCTTCCCACATCGTTTCCCACTTAACCATAACTTTGGGACCTTAGCTGACGGTCTGGGTTGTTTCCCTTTTCACGACGGACGTTAGCACCCGCCGTGTGTCTCCCATGCTCGGCACTTGTAGGTATTCGGAGTTTGCATCGGTTTGGTAAGTCGGGATGACCCCCTAGCCGAAACAGTGCTCTACCCCCTACAGTGATACATGAGGCGCTACCTAAATAGCTTTCGAGGAGAACCAGCTATCTCCGAGCTTGATTAGCCTTTCACTCCGATCCACAGGTCATCCGCTAACTTTTCAACGGTAGTCGGTTCGGTCCTCCAGTTAGTGTTACCCAACCTTCAACCTGCCCATGGATAGATCGCCCGGTTTCGGGTCTATTCCCAGCGACTAGACGCCCTATTAAGACTCGCTTTCGCTACGCCTCCCCTATTCGGTTAAGCTCGCCACTGAAAATAAGTCGCTGACCCATTATACAAAAGGTACGCAGTCACCCAACAAAGTGGGCTCCCACTGCTTGTACGCATACGGTTTCAGGATCTATTTCACTCCCCTCTCCGGGGTTCTTTTCGCCTTTCCCTCACGGTACTAGTTCACTATCGGTCAGTCAGTAGTATTTAGCCTTGGAGGATGGTCCCCCCATATTCAGACAAAGTTTCTCGTGCTCCGTCCTACTCGATTTCATGACTAAGAGATTTTCGCGTACAGGGCTATCACCCACTATGGCCGCACTTTCCAGAGCGTTCCGCTAATCTCAAAGCCACTTAAGGGCTAGTCCCCGTTCGCTCGCCACTACTAAGGGAATCTCGGTTGATTTCTTTTCCTCAGGGTACTTAGATGTTTCAGTTCCCCTGGTTCGCCTCTTAAGCCTATGTATTCAGCTTAAGATAACCATCTTATGATGGCTGGGTTCCCCCATTCAGACATCTCCGGATCAAAGTCTGTTTGCCGACTCCCCGAAGCTTTTCGCAGGCTACCACGTCTTTCATCGCCTCTGACTGCCAAGGCATCCACCGTATGCGCTTCTTCACTTGACCATATAACCCCAAGCAATCTGGTTATACTGTGAAGACGACATTCGCCGAAAATTCGATTCTTGCTCATAAAGAGCAACTCACAAATTTTACCTTAGCCTGATCCGTTACCAGTGAAAGTAACGTTCAGTCTATCTTTCTATCACATACCCAAATTTTTAAAGAACGATCTAATCTTAAAGATCAGAAATCAACATTCACCATCCTACGATGGAATGCTCATTTCTAAGCTTTACAATACAGAAGCAGTAGTGGTGGAGCCAAACGGGATCGAACCGTTGACCTCCTGCGTGCAAGGCAGGCGCTCTCCCAGCTGAGCTATGGCCCCGTATTTCTACAGGTTCCCACACAAAATTGGTGGGTCTGGGCAGATTCGAACTGCCGACCTCACCCTTATCAGGGGTGCGCTCTAACCAACTGAGCTACAGACCCAATTTCGAGCTTTAAGGCCGACCTCACCCTGCTCTTTACCACAGAGCATGGGGTGCGTTCCAACCAACTAAGCTACAACCTGTTAGGGCTGCTTCTTATCGTCTTCTTCAATGAATCAAGCAATTCGTGTGGGAGCTTATGGAGCAGCTGATGTCGTCGATTAAGGAGGTGATCCAGCCGCAGGTTCCCCTACGGCTACCTTGTTACGACTTCACCCCAGTCATGAATCACACCGTGGTAACCGTCCTCCCGAAGGTTAGACTAGCTACTTCTGGTGCAACCCACTCCCATGGTGTGACGGGCGGTGTGTACAAGGCCCGGGAACGTATTCACCGCGACATTCTGATTCGCGATTACTAGCGATTCCGACTTCACGCAGTCGAGTTGCAGACTGCGATCCGGACTACGATCGGTTTTCTGGGATTAGCTCCACCTCGCGGCTTGGCAACCCTCTGTACCGACCATTGTAGCACGTGTGTAGCCCAGGCCGTAAGGGCCATGATGACTTGACGTCATCCCCACCTTCCTCCGGTTTGTCACCGGCAGTCTCCTTAGAGTGCCCACCATTACGTGCTGGTAACTAAGGACAAGGGTTGCGCTCGTTACGGGACTTAACCCAACATCTCACGACACGAGCTGACGACAGCCATGCAGCACCTGTCTCAATGCTCCCGAAGGCACCAATCCATCTCTGGAAAGTTCATTGGATGTCAAGGCCTGGTAAGGTTCTTCGCGTTGCTTCGAATTAAACCACATGCTCCACCGCTTGTGCGGGCCCCCGTCAATTCATTTGAGTTTTAACCTTGCGGCCGTACTCCCCAGGCGGTCAACTTAATGCGTTAGCTGCGCCACTAAGAGCTCAAGGCTCCCAACGGCTAGTTGACATCGTTTACGGCGTGGACTACCAGGGTATCTAATCCTGTTTGCTCCCCACGCTTTCGCACCTCAGTGTCAGTATCAGTCCAGGTGGTCGCCTTCGCCACTGGTGTTCCTTCCTATATCTACGCATTTCACCGCTACACAGGAAATTCCACCACCCTCTACCATACTCTAGCTTGTCAGTTTTGAATGCAGTTCCCAGGTTGAGCCCGGGGATTTCACATCCAACTTAACAAACCACCTACGCGCGCTTTACGCCCAGTAATTCCGATTAACGCTTGCACCCTCTGTATTACCGCGGCTGCTGGCACAGAGTTAGCCGGTGCTTATTCTGTCGGTAACGTCAAGACACCAACGTATTAGGTTAATGCCCTTCCTCCCAACTTAAAGTGCTTTACAATCCGAAGACCTTCTTCACACACGCGGCATGGCTGGATCAGGCTTTCGCCCATTGTCCAATATTCCCCACTGCTGCCTCCCGTAGGAGTCTGGACCGTGTCTCAGTTCCAGTGTGACTGATCATCCTCTCAGACCAGTTACGGATCGTCGCCTTGGTGAGCCATTACCTCACCAACTAGCTAATCCGACCTAGGCTCATCTGATAGCGCAAGGCCCGAAGGTCCCCTGCTTTCTCCCGTAGGACGTATGCGGTATTAGCGTCCGTTTCCGAGCGTTATCCCCCACTACCAGGCAGATTCCTAGGCATTACTCACCCGTCCGCCGCTCGCCACCAGGTACAAGTACCCGTGCTGCCGCTCGACTTGCATGTGTTAGGCCTGCCGCCAGCGTTCAATCTGAGCCATGATCAAACTCTTCAGTTCAAACATCTTTGGGTTTTTAAGAAACCCTAAACTTGGCTCAGCAATCGTTGGTTACATCTTTGATTTCTCGCGGAGTAACTTGTGATGCTGATAATCTTGTTGACTATCAGTCTGACCCCACAAGCACCCACACGAATTGCTTGATTCAGTTGTTAAAGAGCGGTTGGTTAAGATCTTTCGTCTCAACCGAGGCGCGCATTCTACAGCAGCCTCTGTTGCTGTCAAGCGGTTATTTTCCGAAGTTTTCAAAGTTTCCTTTGCAACTTCAACCACTTGCGCTTGCGATCTCTCGTTAGCGGGAGGCGAATTCTACAGCGTTAGTCGCTGCTGTCAACACCTCTTTTGTTCCGCTTTCGACCGAGAAGATCGAATCGTCAATCAAGCTAAACCACCCTGCCTGACCGACTCCTTCTGGGCTTCGATGAGCTGAAGCAACTCGCTGTCGAAAACTGCGTAACTCATTGTTTACCAAGGAGTTTTCCGTTTCGACTGCGCCGGAAGTGGGGCGAATTATAGACTTCCAGAATCTGCCGTCAACCCTTAATTATGTTTTTCTATCAATCACGTGCAGAACGCCGGAAAACAGCCCGTTTCTCCTCTATATAGAAGAGCAAAACGAATCCTTCTATATAGAGGGCGGCCCAATCAGCTGCCATACACTTTCGCCGCCGGCACCGCCCGGGCCATCAATTGCTCTACCGCCTGCCCCACCTCACCCACCGCCCAACGCCCTTGCCTGTCCAGTTCCGGACCTCTACGCCAGCCGTCGGCAATAGACAACTTGCCGCCCTCGACTTCGAACATCTGCCCGTTCACCGCACTGGACGCTTGCGAGCCGAGCCAGACCACCAACGGCGCAACGTTTTCCGGAGCGAAGTAGTCGAAGCCCTCTTCGGGTTTTTTCATGCTATCGGCGAACACTTGCTCGGTCATGCCGGTGCGCGCGGCCGGGGCCAGGGCGTTGACGGTTATGCCATAGCGGCCCAGTTCGGCCGCCTGCACCAGCGTCAACGCAGCGATGCCGGCCTTGGCAGCGGCATAGTTGGATTGACCGATGGAGCCCTGCAAACCGGCCCCGGAACTGGTGTTGATGATCCGCGCACTCAGCTGCGTACCACCCTTGGCCTTCTCGCGCCAGTAACGCGCGGCGTGGCTGGCGATACAGAAGTGGCCTTTGAGGTGCACGGCCACCACCGCATCCCAGTCGGCTTCAGTGAGGCTGGCGAACATGCGGTCGCGGCAGATGCCGGCGTTGTTGACCACCACGTCCAGGCCGCCGAAGGTTTCGATGGCCTGGCGCACGATCAACGCCGCATCGTCGTAGCGGGTGATGTCGTTGCTGTTGGCCACGGCGCTTCCACCCTGCCCGAGAATTTCGCCGACCACGACCAGCGCCGCTTCACGATTGATATCGTTGACCACCACTTTAGCGCCTTCGGCAGCGAAGGCCCGCGCGTAGGCCCGGCCCAGACCACCGCCGGCACCGGTGATGATCACTACGCGGTTCTCACAGATTTTCATGTTCCTGCTCCCTTCAAATACATCGCTTACAAGCGTTCGATAATCGTCACGTTGGCCTGGCCGCCGCCTTCGCACATGGTCTGCAAACCGAAGCGTCCCCCGCTGCGCTCCAGTTCATGCAACAGCGTGCACATCAACCGGGTGCCGGTGGCGCCCAGCGGATGGCCGAGGGCAATCGCCCCGCCGTTGACGTTGGTCTGTTCATGGGGATAACCCGTCTCCTTGAGCCAGGCCATGGCCACCGAGGCGAAGGCTTCGTTGATCTCCACCCGGTCGATGTCTTCCAGCTTCATCCCGGCTCGCTTGAGTGCATAAGCGGTGGCCGGGATGGGAGCGGTGAGCATCCAGATCGGGTCTTCGGCGCGTACGCTGAGGTGGTGGATACGCGCGCGCGGTGTCAGCCCGTAGCGTTTGAGTGCCGCTTCAGAAACGATCAGCATCGCGCTGGCCGCGTCGCAGGTCTGGCTGGACACTGCTGCGGTCACCCGGTCGCAGCCAAACAGCACGTCCAGTTCGGCCATTTTCGCCAGGCTGGTCTGGCGCGGCGTTTCGTCGTGCAGAACTCCGGCCAGTGGCACGATTTCCCGGTTGAACCGCCCTTGCTCGATGGCCCGCAATGCCCGCTGATGGGACTCCAGTGAATAGGCTTCCAGTTGTTCGCGGGACAACCCCCACTTCTCGGCAATCATCTGCGCCGAACGGAATTGAGTCGGCGGTTGTGCGCCATAGCGCCGGACCCAACCTTCGGAGCCGCTGTACGGATCACTGAAGCCCAGTGGTTCGGCAGCGATCATGGCTGAGGAAATTGGAATCTGGGTCATGGTTTGCACGCCGCCGGCGACGACCACATCCTGGGTGCCGCTCATCACCGCTTGGGCGGCAAAGTGCACCGCTTGCTGGGACGAACCGCACTGACGATCGATGGTGGTGCCGGGTACCGCATGCGACAGGCCCGCGGCCAGCCAACAGGTGCGGGCAATGTCCCCGGCCAGCGGTCCGATGGTGTCGACACAGCCGAAGATCACGTCGTCGTAATCGTCATCGGGGATGTCGTTGCGCTCGACCAGCGCACGCAAGACGTGGGCGCCCAGATCGGCGGCGTGAATCTGGCTCAAACCACCTTTGCGCCGCCCGGTTGGAGTGCGCAGGGCGTCGACAATATAGGCTTCAGGCATGGTGTACCTCGGGGTAAATGTTGACGTCAGGCACAGTCGCCGTCAGAAAGTTTTGCCAGCACCCAGTGCTGGATTGCCGTCGAACAAGGCCGCTCGGATCCGCCCTTTATGATGGCCGCGATCACCCCAAACCTTGTCCAGCGCCCAGGCGCGTTTCATGAACAAGTGCAGGTCGACTTCCCAGGTGTAACCCATGGCGCCATGGGCCTGAATGGTGTTTTTTGCGGCCAGCATCGCCGCTTCCGCCGTCGCCAGTTTGGCGTGGGACACCAGCACGTCTTGCCCCGGTTGCTGCTCGGCCACTGCGTAGGCGGCGCGATACAGCGGCCCTTTGGCAAACTCGATCTGCACCGCGACGTTGGCCATCAAATGCTTGACCGCCTGAAACGAACCCACCGGTTTGCCGAACTGTTTGCGCTCAAAGGTGTAATCCACCGCGAGGTCGACCATGCGCTTGGCCAGCCCCAGCATTTGCGCGGCACAGCCCAGCGCGCCACGATTAAACGCGGCGGCCCACAAGCGCCGCCCCTGTTCGCCAGCGGCCACGCAGGTGGCGGGCGTTGGCGTCCAGTCGACCTGAAACAGCTGACGACTGGGATCGACCGATACATTGCGGGTCAGGCGCACCGCGCCAGGTTCGACCGCATGCACCTCATCGCCATGAGCCAATAACAGCAAATCGGCGACATGAGCATCGCTGACCAGCGGGTTACCCGGTTCGGCAATCGCCAACCGTGCACGGCCTTCAGCGACGCGCGCCAGCCAGTGCTGTTTGAGTGCCGCGTGGCTTTCATCAAGGGCGGCGAGCAACGGCACGCCGATCAGCATCGTCTCCACCAATGGTTCGGGCAGGCCGGCATAACCACATTCCTGAGCGAGCAGAATGAAGTCCAATTCATTCATGCCCATCCCGTCTTGCTCTTCGGGAACGGTCAGCGCCGTCAGGCCCAACTCCACCAATTGGGCCCAGAGCTGATCGCTGCGCCCGCTGTCGCTGAGCCACAACTCGCGAATGCGTTCCGGGGTGACCTCGTTGATCAGAAAACTTCTGACGTTGTCCTGGAACAGCAATTGGTCGCGGCTGAAACTAAAGTCCATGGTCTATTCCTCAGGCACGCGGCATGCCGAGCATGCGTTCGGCAATGATGTTGCGCTGGATCTCGTTGGTGCCGGCATAGATCGGCCCGGCCTGGGCAAACAGAAAACCTTCCAGCCAATGGCCGACATCGCCCGCAGCAGGTGCTTCGGGCAGCAGCTCGCCACGCAAGCCGAGAATGCTCATGGCGGTGTCGTGCATGCGCTGATCGAGTTCCGACCAGAAGATTTTGTTGGTCGAAGACTCTGGCCCGATCTTGCCGCCCTGCACCAGTTTCGAGGCGGTCATGTAGGTGCTCAGGGTGTAAGCCTCGGCGTCCAGCCAGGCGCGCATCACCGACTCGCCAATGGCCGGGTCGCGGTCGGCCTGCTCGCGGTTGGCCTGGTACAGCTGCACCAGTCGCCGAGCGGTTTCCTGAAAACGTGCGGGTGAGCGCAGCAGCAAACCGCGCTCGAACCCGGCGGTGGACATCGCCACATGCCAACCCATGCCCTCGCCGCCCAGCGCGTTTTCCACCGGAACCTTGACGTCGTCGAAGAAAATCTCGGCGAACCCGGGCAAGCCATTGAGCTGAGGAATCGGTCGTACCGTGATCCCCGGACTGTCGAGCGGTAGCAGAATAAACGTCAGGCCCTGATGGCGCTGCGAATGGGGGTCGGTGCGGAAGATACCGAACACCCAGTCGGCCCACACGGCGCGAGTCGACCAGGTTTTCTGGCCGTTGATCACATAGTGGTCGCCGACCCGTTCGGCGCGCGAGCGGATCGCCGCCATGTCGGAACCCGCGCCCGGTTCGGACCAGGCCTGGGCCCAGATGTCTTCGCCAGTGGCCATGCGTGGCAGAAAGCGCGCCTTCTGTTCCTCGCTGCCATATTCCATCAGCGTCGGGCCGAGCAGGAAGATGCCGTTCTGGTTAACCCGTGCAGGCGCGCCAGAGCGGTAGTACTCCTCCTCGAAGATCAACCACTCGATCAAGTCGCAACCGCGCCCGCCGAGATCGATCGGCCAGGTGACCATGCCCCAGCGACCGTCGTTAAGCCGGTTTTCCCAGGTACGGTGCTCGGCAAAGCCTTGCTCGGTGTCGAACGATTGCAGCGGTTCACCGGGTACATTGGCCGTCAGCCAGGTTCGCGCCTCGGCGCGAAAGGCCTGCTGGGCCGGGGTGTATGTCAGGTCCATGAGAGTGCCTTCAGCCGTTGAAGTGGGCATCGCGCTTCTCGACGAACGAGTCGCGTGCTTCCTGTGAGTCCAGTGAGCGATAGGCCTCGAGCGTGAAGCCCTGCTCCCAGCGATATTTGTCTTCCAGATTGCCGTCTTCGATACCGCTCAGCGCTTCTTTGGCGAGGCTGATCATGGCCGGGCTCTTGGCGGCGATGGTGCGGGCGATCTGCAGCGCGGCCTCACGCAAGTCCTCGCGCTTGACCACACGCTCTACTGCACCCAGGCGCCAGGCCTCGGCGGCGTCGATCATTTCGCCGGTGAAGTACATGTGACGGACTTTCTGCACCGGGAACAGCCGCTGTAAATGCGCGCCGCCGCCCATGGCACCGCGATCGACCTCGGGCACGCCGAAACTGGCGCACTCGGAGGCCACCAGAATGTCGGCCGCGCCGCAGATGCCGATGCCACCGCCGAGGACGAAGCCGTGTACGGCGACGATCACCGGTTTCGGATTGCGGTGGATCGCCTTGAAGCTGTCGTAGTTGCCTTTGTTCACCGCCACGATCAGGTTGCCGTCGGCGGCCAGTTCCTTGATGTCGACCCCGGCACAGAATCCGCGCCCTTCGGCCCGAATCACGATCACCCGCACGCTGGCGTCGCGACCGAGGCCTTCAATCTCGCTGGCGATATCGGCCCAGCCCTGGCAATTGAAGGCGTTGACCGGTGGCTGGTTGAACACCAGTTCGGCGATGCCGTTATCGATACTGACGCTAAATGGTTTCATGCCTTTCCCCTTCACGACACACGGCGGCACAGCTCGCCCAGACGCGCTTCGGCGTCGCGGACGATCTGCTCAATCAATTGGGCGCAGCTTGGCAAGCTGTCGATGGACGCGGCGATCTGGCCGGCGGGCAGTACACCTTCGGCGGGTAACCCGTCGACCATGGCTTTCTGGATCACCATCGGCGCGTTGGCGGCCATGATGCTTTGGGCGGCCGTCAGCTCACCGCTGCCGCGCATTTTCAAAACGCTGCCGAGCAGTTGCGTCAGGCTCATGCCACTGTGGCGGCGGTACGCCAAGCCACTCTGGAATGCCAACAACAAACGTTTGAGACCACCACTGGCTTCAAGCTGGTTGAGCAATTCGTTGCGAATCATCCGTTGCGGCATCCCGTCGATGGCGCGACTGATGATGATCGCCGCCGGGTCGTTGACCGCGAGGTAACGCGACAGGGTCGCCTGCGGCACCGGACTGTCGGCGCACATCAGAAAGCGCGTGCCCATGGCGATGCCTTCGGCTCCGTAGGCCAGGGCCGAGACCAGGCCTTTACCATCCTTGAAACCACCGGCTGCCACCACGGGCACCGAGACCGCGTTGACCACTTGATCGAGCAGCAACGAAGTCGGCACCGAGCCGGTATGCCCGCCGCCCTCGCCGCCCTGTACGGTGACCGCATCGGCACCCATTTCCACGGCTTTTTGCGCGTGCTTCAGGGCACCGACCGTGGGGATGCACACCACGCCGGCATCCTTCAGACGGCTGATCATTTGCTTGCCGGGCGAACGGCTATAGCTGACCGCCCTGACGTTGTGGCGTAGCACCAGCTCGACGATCTCTGCGGCGTTGGCCTGGTACATATGAAAATTGACCCCGAAAGGCTGATCGGTCAGACGCCGGGTTTCGAGGATTGCTGCCTCCATCCGCTGCGGCTCGATGGTTGCCCCGGCGAGAAAACCGAAGCCGCCGGCATTGCCGGTGGCCGCCACCAGTTTCGGGTCGGCGACCCAGCCCATTGCGGTCTGGATGATCGGATAACGACAGCCGAGCAATTCGGTCAGACGGGTATTCAAAGAGATCGCCATGCTCACGCCCCGCCCGAGGTGCGTTGCGAACGGGCCATGGCCTTGGCGTCATATCCGCCGAGTCGGTCACCCGACACCAGCTCATTGTGCGCATGGGCGAAGTGATGCAGACCAAACACCATGTCCATGGTCGCGCGCTTGCCCATCAGGTCTTCGGCGTTGTTGACTGCCTGCTTGCTCAATTGCAGACCGAGGCGCGGCATCTGTGCGACGCGTCCGGCGATGTCGAGGGTTTCCTGTTCCAGCAGATCGTGGGCAACCACCCGATTGAGCATGCCCATCTGGTAGGCGCGCGCCGCCGGCATGCGCTCGCCGAGGAACAGAAACTCCTTGGCGATGCGCGGGTTCAGCTCATGCACATGGGCGAAATACTCGACCCCGGGAATGCCCATACGCACCACCGGATCCGCGAAGTATGAATCCTCACTGGCGACGATCAGGTCGCACACCCAGGCCAGCATCAGCCCGCCCGCGATGCACGCCCCCTGAACCATGGCGATGGTTGGCTTGGGCATTTCGCGCCAGCGGCGGCACATGCCCAGATAGACTTCCTGCTCTCGGGCGTAGAGAAATTCGCCGCCCGGTTTGTTGGTGTGGTCGTACCAAAGGCTCGCGCGGTCGAAGGTCTGATCGACGTCGCGACCCGGCGTGCCGATGTCATGCCCGGCGGAGAAATGCTTGCCGGCGCCACACAGCACGATGACTTTCACCTCATCGTCATCGCAGGCCCGGCGAAACGCCGCGTCCAGCGCGTAGGTCATCTGCGAGTTCTGCGCGTTGTGGTACTCGGGGCGGTTCATGGTGACCAGGGCCACCGCGCCGCGCACTTCGTACAACACCACGTCGGCCTCGTTCTTGTCGTTATGTTCAGCCATCACTTTTCTCCGAAACGGGGGCGCTCAGCGTTGGCCTGGCGGGTTGTCTTTGAGCTGGCTGGCACGCAGGTTGTGCGGGTCCAGGCGCTGGATCAGCTGCAATTGTTCGACGGTCGGGGCAGCCGTGGTCGGGCAGTCTTGCGGCACATGCAGGGCAAATCCGGTGTTGTCCTGAACCTCGGCCACCGTCACGCCGGGGTGCAGCGAGCGAATCCGCATTTGCCGCTGCGGGCCCAGGAAATCCAGCACGCAGAGGTCAGTGATGATCAGGCGGATATCGATCTCGTCCAGCGACCAGCCGCGCGCCAGACGCGCCGGGTTGTAGCCAACCGAGGCGACCATATCGACCTCGCCTTCGACGAACACCCGACGGTTGTGGCTGGGCACGCAAAAGGAGTTGGCGTGGCTGATGGAGTTGCCGGGAAAACCGCGTACGCCGAGCATTTGCGCCTTGGGTTTGGCGTAATCGCCAATGCAGGAAATGTTGGCCTGGCCGAAGCGGTCAATCTGGGTCGGGCCGACCAGCGCATGGCGCTTGCCGCCCCAGACATTGTCGAAAATCCGCGAGAAACCCATCCAGCTGTCGCGCTTGGGTTGATAACCGTTGCGCGCGCCCAACGGCACCGGTTCGGCGACCATGTAGGCTTCGGAGTCGGTCATCAGCAGCTGCGGATTGCTGCTGAGCATGGCCAGTGACGCGGCGAGGCGTGGGATCACGCCGATGCCGCTGGCCAACACCTCGCCATCGTCGCGCCAGGCTTCGGAGGCGGCGCAGATCATCAGTTCGGCGAGGCTGTAAGTGGTAGTGCTCATCGCAAGGCTCCCTTAAAAAATCGGCAACGGCAGTTGGCGGATCGCAGCCAGACCGCCGACCTTTTCCAGGTACTGTTCGTGGGTGCGGTCGACGTAGTCCCGGACGTAGCCCTGCCAGCCATCGACGGCCTGGGCTGAAGCGTTGTAAGCCTTGAAGTGCGCCACGTCGAAACCGTACAACGGCGCGCAGGAAGACGGATGCGCGCCGCCCGGCACGTGGGCTACGGCGGTGGTCAGGTTGCGTTCCCAGAACACTTGATGTGCTTGCCCGGCATCGGCGTGGAAATACTCGCTGTCCACCAGTTCATCGCAGGTCACGTAGCTGTGAGTCGCGGCACGCACGAACAGGTCGTCCATGTAGTGATCGGGGCCGCTGATCTGGCAGACACCGCGCGCATCGGCACGGTCGACGTGAATCAGCGCCGCATCGAGTTTGAGCGCCGGCATGGCAACCCAGTCCTTGCCGTCGGCATAGGGCGAGGCGATCATTTTTATCTGCGGGTTGTGCCGCAGCACATCCGTGCCCAGGCCTACCGCCGTCGGAATAAACGGCACATTCATCGCTGCGGCCCGCAGACCGAGCAGGAGCATGCCTTCGTCGATCTCCATCACCTCCAGCGCCGCCTCTTGGCGGGCCTTGCGGAAGTACGGTTCCAGTGGAATGAAATCCAGGGAAACAAAGGCGAATACCAGCTTCTTGATTTTGCCGGCCGCGCAGAGCGTGCCGACATCCGCGCCACCGTAGGCGACCACGGTGAGGTCCTTGAGGTCCGAGCGCAGAATCTCCCGCACCAGAGCCATGGGTTTGCGCCGCGGCCCCCAGCCACCGATGCCGATGGTCATGCCGTCACGCAGTTGGCCGACCATCTCGGCCGTGGTCATTCGCTTGTCCATCGTCATCGTCCTCATTGGCGACCGACACTGAAGTCGTGGCCCCAGTGGCTGACCACGGTGCTTTCAAAAGGTGTGTGGCGATCCCAATCCACCACCAGGCCATCGCAGCCGTACTCCAGGTCAAACCCGGACGGCGTCTTGATGTAGAACGAGATCATCTGATCGTTGGTGTGCTGACCGAGGGTGGCCGACAGCTTCACGCCGTTGGCGTGCACCCGGTCCAGCGCTCGACCGACTTCATCCAGCGCGTTGACCTCGACCATCATGTGCACGCAGCCGTGGGGCATCGGGCACTCGAAAATCGCCAGCGAGTGGTGGCGGCCGTTGTTGCAGTGCAGGAAGTGGATGCGCTTTTGCGGCTCGGCCGGGTCCGGGGTGAAGCGGACTTTCATCAGGTCGGACAGACCGAAACCGAGCACTTGCTCGTAGAAATCCCGGCAACGCTCAAAGCTCGGCGCCGGCAGTACCACGTGACCCATGCCCAATTCGTTGGTGACGAAACCCTTGACCCCGACCGGCGAGACGAAGCGCGCGAAGTCCTGCAACGGGCCCCAGAACAGTTCGTGGCGATTGCCATCCGGGTCGCTGAAGTGCACCAGCTCCTGGACCTTGCGAACCTCGGCCTGGGCCACGGTGCCGCGGGTAACTTGAACATCGGCTTGTTCCAGAACGCTGACCGCGTGTTCAAGCGCCGCTTTGCCAGGCACTTCCCAGCCGCACGCACCGAAGCCGTTCTCAGTGCTTTTCTCCACCAGAATGCGGTAATGGCGCTCGTCCATTTTCAGGTACAGCCGCTCATCGTCGTCGCTGCCGACCACCATCATGCCCAGCACCTGGCTTGCGTACTGACGCCATTGCGCCAGGTCGCTGGATAACAGGGTGACGTAACCCAGACCACGGATATCCATGGATGCACTCCTCGTTCTTTTTCTAAGGCCCCGCCGCACTCGGCGGCTGCCGGGGGAGACTTTATGCAGGGCTATTCAAGCGGGTTTGAGCGGGGGGAACATCGTCCAATGGGACTAGCGGAAATGATTGGGGCGGGCATAAAAACATGTGGGAGCGGGCTTGCTCGCGAAGAGGCCATATCAGTCAACATTGATGTTGAATGTAAGACCGCCTTCGCGAGCAAGCCCGCTCCCACAGGGGTGATGGGGTGTTCAGATGCTTAAGTGACGGGTTTTAAGCCTTGCGGAAATGCGGGATCACTTTCTCGCCAATGTTGCGCAGGGTCTCCAGTTGCGCCCATTGCGGCACGGTGCCCATCTGGCAGATGAACAGGATTTCGTCGGCGCCGGCGTCGATCAGGCGCTGCACGTAACCGATGCAATCCTCGACGGTGCCGTAGGCGTGGTTGGGGTTCATCATCGCCATGGTCGGGTCGGAGAAATCGACGCTGACTTCTTCCGAGGCGAAGCGCGACTTGATCACGCTCTGGCCGTTACCATCGACGAAGGTGTCGTCCTTCCACTTCTCCGGGTCCGGGCGCTCACCACCGCCGTACCAATAGCCCAACGATTCCATGAAGTAACGCTGGCCACGAATGCCAATGCGGCGCGCCTCTTCGTTGTCTTCAAGCACGATGGCCGGGCACAGCGCGGCAATGTGGCGGTTGGGGCGGAAGCCCACCTGCTGCTTCTCATCGCGGTTATCAAAGGCTTCGTGATAGACCTCGACCTTCTTGGCAATTTCTTCCGGGCCACCGAAGCCCAGCACCAATGCACCCATTGCGCGACCACCAGCCTTTTTCAGCGACTCGGTATTGGTGCAGGCCAGGTACATCGGCGGGTGCGGGTCTTGATAAGGCTTGGGATGGATCGGCCGTTTAGGAATCTGCACGAAGTCGCCGTTGTGTTCTATTTCGTCCTGCACGAACATTTTCGGGATCAGGTACATCATCTCGTCGATCTGCGGCTGCAACGTGGCCAGGTCATAACCAAAGGTGCCGGCCTCCTGCTGGGTGCCACCCTTGCCGACGCCAAAATGCACCCGGCCCTTGGACAACAGGTCGAGGGTCGCGATGCGTTCCGCGACTTTCACCGGGTGGTTCATCGCTGGCGGCAAGCAGACCACGCCATGGCCAATGCCGATGCGTTCGGTTTTGCCAGCGACGAAGGCCAGCATGGTTTCCGGCGCGGACATGTGCGAGTAGTTGCTCAGCGCCGTGTGTTCTACGCACCAGAAGGTGTCGAAGCCAAGCTTGTCGGCCAGCACAGCTTGCTCGACGGTATCTTCGAAAATCTTGCGGTCGCCTTCGCGGCTGGAGTCCACCGTCTGGGCTTCGTAAATCAGTGAAAATTTCATGGTTGATCCTTGTGTTTATTGGATGCGCAGTCGGCGCCAGAGACCTGTGCCTTGCCCCCATGCTCGGGCATCGACGGGGCGCTCGAATCACGCAAACGGACTAGCTGACTCAAAGGGAAAGTCAGAGAAAAAAGTCGCTACTGTCCTGGCCCATGCTGACCCCGCCGAGATTCCAGGCGTACTTGGCCGGGTTGTTCGCGACGTGGGCGCGGCCGGTGTGAATGTCGCGGAATGCCCGGTTGATTGCGTGGCTGCGGAAGATGGTCGAGGCGCCGCTGTTGAACATCAGGTCGGCAACCGCTTTGGCGCACTTGTCGGCCACCAGCGCCGAGTCGTAACGCATCTTCACCCGCTCGGGCATGCTCAACGGCTCTGCGCTTTGGGCCCGTTGCATCATCAGAGCGAAGTTGCGCAGCAGGACAGTTTTGCACTCGTCGACGCAGACCATGGCGTTGGCCAGCGCGGATTGCGCGGCCGGGTCCTGAACCATTTTGCGACCGTCGTTGACCCCGACCCGCGCGCGGTTGTGCTCGACAAACTGATCCACCGCGCCTTGCAGGGCACCAATGGCCGAGGACGACACCGCCCGCACAAAAATCTGCCCAAATGGCAGGCGAAACAGCGACGCGGTGTTCACTGCGTTACCCGGACTGTCCTGCATGAAACCGTCGAACGCCCGATGAGTGCGGTACTCCGGAACGAAGGCGTTCTCCACCAGGATGTCGTGGGAACCGGTGGCTTCCAGGCCCATGACATTCCAGTTGTCGAGCACCTGATAGTCGCTGCGCGGCACCAGGAAAGTCCGGTAATCCGGCGCCCCGCCCGCCTCCTCCGGTGGCACCAACGCCCCCAGGAACACCCAGTCGCAATGCTTGCTGCCGGAAGAAAACCCCCAGCGCCCGCTCAGCTTGAAACCACCCTCGATCCGCTCGACCTTGCCCACCGGCATATAGGAAGAAGAGATCAGCACACTGGAATCGGCGCCCCAGACATCCTGTGCCGCACGGTCATCGAACAGCGCCAGTTGCCAGTTATGGATCGCCACCACCCCCAGCACCCAGGCCGAAGACATGCACCCTTCAGCAAGGGTCATCTGCACCTCGAAGAAGTCCCTGGGCTCCAGTTCATAACCTTCCCAGCGTGATGGCTGAAGGATGCGAAAGAACCCGGCGTCGTGGAAATCCTTCAGGGTCTCTTCAGGCAACTGGCCGGCTTGCGCGGCGTTCTGGGCGCGCTCACGCAGGATCGGCACCAGCTCGCGGGCACGTTGGCTCAGACGCTGGCGAATCAGGTCTTGGTTGAGCATTTTTATTGTTCTCCTCTGTTCACCCCATCCGCCGGGGCGCGCGTGCAGCGGGGCGGATGCAGCACCGGTGGTGCTCGCCTCCACAGCGGCATTCAAGCAATGCGTGGGGCGGTGGGCATCCCTCAAACGGACCATGCGCCTAAGAGAAGAGCGAAAGAATGCAGCCTCCGGTAATTCCTGAAGTCGTTGAGTCAACCCTGAGAGATTGGCTGGCAGATAGACCGCCATCGCGAGCAGGCTCGCTCCCACAGGGGATCGGGGATCGGTGCTCGCCTTTCGCCTTTCGCTCCTCACCACTCAACAGGCCGAGCGTTAGCTCGCCTGCAGCTCTTGATCTTGATCCACCCGCCCCATCGGGAGGCTGAGTGGAGGTGTGCATCCGGGGAGTGGCGCGCAGCGCCGTTCGACGCAGTCGAACACGCTGCATGTAGGTCGTAGCGAAGCAGACCGGAGGGCAGTGTCCCCGGATGGATACCGGAACGAAGGAACGCCGAGCCTAAGCGAGGGGCCGGACGCTCGGGGCGAGCCTTTTTTTGCTTACTTATTTTTGGCGTTTGAAAAAAAGTGAGTCGCCGTAAGGGCGAAACCGTCAGCCGCCATCACCGAAGAAATGGATATGTACACAACCAACAAGAGCCTGGTCGGCCCAGAGGCCGCCAAGGCCTAGTCCCCTCGGACGATGTTACAGAGGGGCGTCAGAGCAAGAATCCATCGCACTCCATGCACAACGAAAGGGCAAGTGCGATGAACGACATCAATCTGAAAGCCGACATGCTCCAGGCCATGCGCCGCCTGGCCAAGTCAGTCACCATAATCAGCACCAGTAACGGCTCCGAGCGCTTCGCCATGGCCGCCACGGCAGTCGACTCCCTCAGCACCGAACCCCCATCACTACTCATCTGCATCAACAAAACCGCCTCCCCCCACGCCGCACTGGCGACCGGCGCAGACTTCTGCGTCAACATCCTCGGCGTCGAACAACAAGACCTCGCCCACCTGTGCAGCGGCGCAATCAAAGGCGAAGCACGATTCGACCGAGGCAACTGGCTGACCAGTGCCGGCGGCATTCCCTACCTGGGAGACGCCCAATCGGCAATCCTCTGCCGGCAAGACGGCCACTTCAGCTACGGCACCCACACCGTCTTCATCGGGCGCATCCTGCAAATCCACACCAGCGAAGCGATCACCCCCCTGGTCTACCTCGACGGCACCTACACCACCACCGCAAAACCCTCAGCCGCCTTCGCTGTCGCGGGCTGAGGCGTGAATATGGACGGCATACAAGGGTTGACGGCATTGCGAGTGAGCAGCGCCGACCAACTGCAATGGGATGATCGCTGCGACTTGCTGGTGGTCGGTTTTGGCGGCGCCGGCGCCTGTGCCGCCATCGAAGCGGCCAGTCGCGGATTGGCGGTGCTGGCGCTGGACCGCTTTGAAGGTGGCGGCGCCACCGCGCTCAGTGGCGGAGTGGTGTATGCCGGCGGCGGCACACCATATCAGCGCCAGGCCGGCTATGAAGACAGCAGCGAAGCGATGTTCAACTACCTGCACCGGGAAGTCGGCGAGGCCGTCAGCAGCCAAACTTTGCGGGACTTCTGCGAAGGCAGCTGTGAGCAACTGGCCTGGCTTGAGCGTCAGGGTGTCGCCTTCGAATCCAGCGTGCCGCCGCAAAAAACCTCGTACCCAAGCGACCAGTACTACCTTTATTACTCCGGCAACGAAGCCGTGCCGGCCTATGCCGCCATTGCCAAACCGGCACCTCGCGGTCACCGCACCAAAGGCCCCGGCATGTCCGGCGCCAGCCTGTTTGCCCCGCTCAAGGCCAGCGCCTTGCGTCACGGTGCGCGCCTGCGCAGCCAGTGCGAAGTGCGCCGGCTGGTGCTCGACACCAACGATCACGTGTTGGGGGTCGAAGCCTGGCACCTGCCGCCTGGTAGCCACGCAGCCCGTCAACATGCCCGGCTGTCACGTTGGGCCAGCGCCATCCACATGTACGCCCCGGCATTGGCCGACCGTTTGCGCGCTCGCTTGCGACGCATCGAACAAACCAGTGCCGAACGCCAGCTGATTCGCGCCGAACAGGGTGTGTTGTTGAGCAGCGGCGGCTTTATCTTCAATCGCGGGTGGGTCCGCCAGCATGCGCCGCAGTATCTGGCCGGTTTGCCGCTGGGGACCACTGGCTGTAACGGCAGTGGAATCGCCCTTGGCCAGAGCGCCGGTGGCAGCGTGGCACGGATGGACAAGGTCAGCGCCTGGCGCTTTATCAATCCACCGCTGGCCTGGGCCCGAGGGCTGATCGTCAATGCTCGGGGTCAGCGTTACGCCAACGAAGAAATCTACGGTGCGACCCTCGGCCACGCGATGGTCGAAGAACAGGACGGTCGCGCGATTCTGATTCTCGACCGGGCGCTGGTGCGCGAGGCGCTACGTCAGGTCGGGCCGGGCAAGGTCTGGCAATTCCAGCGCCTGCCGGTGCTGCTCAATTTGCTGTTCAACGCCCGGCGCAGCAACAGCTTGACGAAGCTGGCCAAGCGTTGCGGATTACCCGTCGAGGCCCTGCGACAGAGCGTGGAAACCTATAGCCGCGCCGCGCGGGGCGAAGTCGTTGATACGTTCGGCAAGTCGCAAGCCATGCTCGCCGACATGGACCAGGGGCCGTGGTACGCCCTCGATCTGTCCTTCGCCAGCCGCCTGTTTCCCTGCCCGGTCATCACCCTTGGCGGGCTGAAAGTCTGCGAGCACAGCGGTCAGGTGCTGGACCACGCCGGTCAGCCGATCCGTGGTCTGTACAGCGCCGGCCGCAATGCAGTCGGGGTCGCTTCCAACCTTTATGTCTCCGGCCTGTCGCTGGCCGATTGCATCTATTCCGGTCGCCGGGCCGCTGCCCATCTGGCCGATCAAGTCGCACTTCAAACCACACGCTCAGGAGAACAACAATGCAACGTGTAGAAGGCAAAGTCTGCATCATCACCGGCGCCGCCAGCGGCATCGGTCGCGAAGACGCCCTGCTGCTGGCCCGTGAAGGTGCCAAAGTGGTGCTGACCGATCTCAACGAAGAAGCCGGACGCCAGGTCGCCGCGGAAATCGGCAGCAATGCGCTGTTCATTCGCCATGACATCGCCAGCGAAAGCGACTGGCAACAAGTGATCAAAACCACCCTGGAACACTTCGGGCGCCTCGACGTGCTGGTGAACAACGCTGCGATTCTGGCCTTGGGCAGCATCGAGGACACCACGCTGGAACTGTGGCAGAAGGTGCAGAAAATCAATGGAGACGGTTACTTTCTCGGCTGCAAATACGCGATCCAGGCCATGAAGGAAACCGGCGGCGGCTCGATCATCAATATGTCGTCGGTGGCCGCGCTGGGCGCGATGCCGATGTTCTGTGCCTACTCGGCGTCCAAAGGCGCGGTGGCGGCAATGACTCGCTCGATTGCCTTGCACTGCAAGCAACAGGGCTACCGCATTCGCTGCAACAGCGTGCACCCGGATGGCGTCAACACGCCGATGACCCAGGCCTTGACCGGCGGCCAGCCGATCCCTCAGGAAGCCCTCGACCAAGACCCGATGAACCGCATGTGCGCGCCCCGGGACATTGCCAATGTGGTGCTGTTCCTCGCCACTGACGAGTCACGTTTCGTCAACGGTGCCGAGATCCGCGTCGACAACGCCCAATTGATCAGCGGGCTCTGAGGCCGAGGTGAACATGGGCACGCAACAGCAGAACCTGACACCGGCCGAATCAGCGACGGGAAGCTACTCATTGCAAGTGTGCGCGGTGATCGACGAGACCTTTGATGCGCGCTCGCTGGTGCTGGATATACCGCCAACCTTGCGTGAGCGCTTTCGTTACAAACCGGGCCAGTTCCTGAGTTTTCGCGTGCCTTGCGCCGGCAAGCTGTTGACCCGCTGTTACTCCATGGCCAGCTCGCCGCTGTCGGATGCGCTGCCCAAGGTCACGGTCAAACGGGTCGAGGGCGGCCGGGTGTCGAACTGGATGAACGAGGTACAGGTCGGTGACTGGCTGGAGGTGTTGCCGCCAGCCGGGCATTTCTGCCTGAACGAGGAGCAATCGGTTGACAGACCGCTGGTGCTGTTCGGCGGAGGATCGGGCATCACCCCGGTGTTTTCGATCCTGAAATCAGTGCTGCACAGCAGCCGGCGGCCGATCAACTTGGTCTACGCCAACCGCGATGAAGCCTCGGTGATTTTCAAGGATGAGCTGCGTCAGTTGATCAAGGCGCATCCTGATCAACTGCACGTGGTGCACGTCCTCGACTCGGTTCAGGGTTTCCTGACCGACGCCCAGGTGCGTCATCTGCTGCAAGGTTCGGCTGGCGGTGATTACTTCATCTGCGGACCGGGGCCGTTCATGGACACCGTGGAGCGCACGCTGCTGGAACAGGGCGAAGCCGCCGAACGCATCCATGTCGAGCGCTTTGTCTCGCCTCCGGATCCCGACGAACTACTCGCCGAAGATACCTTGGCCCGTCTGGCGGCCCTCGGATCACTGTGTGAGGCGTTGATTGTCGAGCTCGATGGTCAGCAACACGAAATTGCCTGCCGCCCCGGCGACACCCTGCTGCAGAGTTGCAAAGCGGCAGGCCTGGACGTGCCCTCTTCTTGCGAAGAAGGTTTTTGCGGGGCCTGCATGTGCGTCGTCCAGGAAGGTGAGATCCAGCTGGCACGCAACGATGTGCTCAGCCCCAAAGAGTTGGCCGAAGGCTGGACGCTGGCCTGCCAGAGCCGTCCAACCGGCGCCCGGGTACGGTTGAAATTCCCGGATTGAACGTCCGTCAGCCATAGTCTCAACGGACGATCACCTTGGCCGGGTCTGCGGTTAGACTCGGCCACAGCATTAGCCCACAACAATAAAAGAGGTGCAGTTATGGCTCGTTTGCAGAACAAGGTCGCGGTGGTTACCGGCGGCGCTTCAGGGATCGGTCTGGCCTGTGTGCGCCGCTTCGCCGCTGAAGGCGCGCAAGTGGTCGGGCTGGACATAGGCACCGCACCGGCGGATTTCCCTGGCCTGTTCATGACCCTCGATGTGCGCGACGAAGCGCAGGTCCAGCAGGTCATGCAAGAAGTCATCGCTCACTTCGGGCGCATCGACGTGCTGGTCAACGCGGCCGGCGTTGCCGATCAGGGCAGCGTGACCCAGACCACCACCGCCAACTGGCAACGGGTGATGGACATCAACCTGACGGGCAGCATGCTCACCAGCAAATACGCGCTGGAATCGATGGTGTCGCAACGCGGCGGTTCGATCATCAACATCGGCTCGATCTTCGGCCTGCAAGGCTGCGACGGCAACGTTGCTTACAACGTCTCCAAGGGCGGCATCAACCAGCTGACGCGCTCGATGGCCATTGATTACGGCTACGCCAATATCCGCGTCAACGGCTTGTGCCCCGGCCTGATCGAAACGCCGATGACCAGCATGGTCCGCGAGCAGGAAGCCTTCCACGCCTTCTTCGCCTCGCAGCACATGCTCAACCGCTCCGGGCAACCGGAAGAAGTGGCCAGCGTCGCGCTGTTCCTGGCTTCAGACGAAGCGTCCTTTGTCAGCGGTCAGATGATCGCCGTGGACGGTGGTTTCTCCGCCGGTCGCCGCTTCGCCCCGCCCGCCGCGTAACGTCTATCCGGCCGGGCACCCTGCCCGGCCACTCCCCTTTTCGCACTTGTCCTCTAGCCGAGGAGGCCCCATGCCGCCTGTCGCAAACGCACTGACCATCGCCCAACTGTTCGCCAACGCTGCCCAGGCCTACGGCGACCGCCCGGCCATCGAGGATGACGGGCGTTCGATCAGCTACCGAGAACTCGACCAGTTGCGCCGCCAAGCCGCCCGCGCGCTGCTGGCAATGAACGTTCAAACCGGGGATCGGGTGGCGATCTGGGCGCCTAATATGTGGGAATGGATCGTGGCCGCCGGCGCGCTACAAAGTGTCGGCGCAGCACTGGTGCCACTCAACACCCGCATGAAAGGCAGCGAGGCGGGTTACATCCTGCGTGAAAGTGGCGCTTGCGTGCTGTTTGCCATCGGTGAATTTCTGGGTGCCGATTACCCGCGCATGCTGGCGTCTGAAGATCTGCCGGCGCTGCGCCAGATCGTCACCTTGCGCAGCGGTGGGTCGGGCACGCTGGGGTGGCAAGATTTTCTCGATCTGGCCGCCGACGTTTCGCAATTGTCCCTGCGAACCCGCGAACAAAGCTTTGGCCCGCAAGCGCTGTCTGACCTGCTGTTCACTTCAGGCACCACCGGCAAGCCCAAAGGCGTTATGACCAACCACAGACAAAACCTGCGGGTGATACGCGACTGGAGCGAGGTGGTGGGTTTGCGTGAGGGCGATCGTTACCTGATCGTCAATCCGTTCTTCCATTCCTTCGGCTACAAGGCCGGTTGGCTGGCGGCGCTGATGCGCGGCTGCACCATCGTGCCGCAGCAGGTATTCGATGTGCAGGCGGTGCTTGAATGCGTCGAGCGCGAACGGATCACCGTGCTGCCCGGCCCGCCGACCCTCTATCAGTCATTGCTTGCCCATCCGCAACGCAGCGAATTTGACCTGTCGTCATTGCGGATAGCGGTGACGGGGGCCGCGGCGATTCCGGTGGAGATGATCCAGCGCATGCGTGACGAACTGGGGTTTGCCACCATCGTCACCGCTTATGGACTTACCGAAGTCTGCGGTTTTGCGACGATCTGCCGTCCTGGTGATTCGCCGGAATTGGTCGCCAACACCAGTGGCCGGGCCATGCCTGGCGTGGAAATCCGCTGCGTTGGCAGCACCGGTCGCAGCCAGCCGGCCAACGTTCCCGGCGAGGTTCAGGTACGCGGCTACAACCTGATGCAGGGTTATTTCAATGATCCGCAGGCCAGCCGGGAAGTCCTCGATGCCGACGGCTGGTTGCACACCGGGGACATCGGCGTGCTCGACGAACAGGGTTACCTGCGCATCACCGACCGCCTCAAGGACATGTTCATCACTGGCGGTTTCAACGTGTACCCGGCGGAGATTGAACACTGTTTGCTGACCTACCCGGGCGTGGCCCAGGTCGCGGTGATCGGCATCCCCGATGAACGTCTTGGTGAAGTGGCAATGGCCTTCCTGCTGCCAGCGCCGGGCATGGAGATCGAGCAGGCCCGATTCCTCGCCTGGTGCCGCGAGCAGATGGCCAACTACAAAGTCCCGCGACGGGTGCGGGTGCTTGAGAGCATGCCGCTCAACGCAGCGGGCAAAGTGACCAAGAATGTGTTGCGTGAGTGGGCATTGCTGCCAGTCAATTAAACGCAATCCCTGTGGGAGCGAGCTTGCTCGCGATAGCGGTCTGACAGTCAACATAGATGTTGAATGTGATGGCCTCATCGTCGGAACGCCGCCCGGAGCAAGCTCGCTCCCACAGGGTTTTGTGTTTGACCTGCCGAATGTGGGCTAGACCACCCGTGCCGGATGCTGCTGGCGCGGGTCGCCGAGCATGGCGCGGTGGGAAGGTGGCTGACGGCCGCCGGCTTCGCTGATGCCGTAACCGGCGGCTATTTCGGCGGTGATTAATGTCTGCCCGGAGAACGTCATCAACTGCGGGTCATTGAGCAATGCGTGAATCACCCGGCCATTGAATTGCGGGGTTTCGGCATCCGCCAGAAAGGCCTTGTATTGCTCGCCATGTTGCTCGCCGGCTATCCGGGTGCGTTCGGTCAGTTGCGGGCCGAGCCATAGCGATAACGCCGCCACGCCCCGCCCCTCGAAGTCGATGGCCATGTCAGCCGCCAGTTTGTCGCAACCCGCCTTTTGCGCACCGTACGCGGGGCCATGCATGTAACACCCGGCACCGAATGACGAGGTGAAACAGATCAGCCCTCGACCGCTGCGCAGCAACAACGGCGCGGCGTGATAACTGGCGATATAAGCCGAACGCAGACCAACGTCGAGGATCCGTACCAGGTCCAGCGGTTTCTCCCAGAAAGGACCCGGCTCGATCAACTGGTCATGAATGAACGCGGCATTGTTCACCAGCAAATCCAGTTGGCCGCATTCCTTTTCAACCCGAGCGAACAGTGCCTGGACTTGCGCATCATCGGCATGATCGCAGACCACCGCGATACCCCGCCCACCTGCCGCAGTAATCGCGGCAGCCGTGTCCTTGAGTGAGCCGCGCAATGCATGCCCATACACATTCGATCCACCGTGCTCCGGCGCACGTCCGGTGACGAACACCGTCATGCCCGCAGCGCCAAGGGCCAGGGCGATGCCCTGACCAACCCCGCGACTGGCGCCCGTCACGACGGCAACTTGTTTAAGTGGCTGATTCATTCGACGCTCCTGAACAGGCTTTTGGCCGAGCTGGTCTCGCTCTGACACTTGATGTGATTGGCCGCCACGTAACCGAAGGTCATTGCCGGGCCGATGGTCGAACCGGCGCCCGGGTACGTGCGCCCCATCATCGAAGCGGCACTGTTGCCGATGGCATACAAACCGTTGATGGGTTGCCCGTCCTCATGCAATACGCGGGCGTGAACATCGGTCAGCAAACCACCCTTGGTGCCGATATCCCCGGCATCAATGCGCACGGCGTAGAACGGACCTTTGAGCAACGGTGCCAGGCAAGGATTGGGCTGCACATTCGGGTCACCGTAGTAGCGATCGAACAGCGATTCACCTTTATGGAAATCTGCGTCGACACCCTGCACGGCCATGCCGTTGAAACGCTGCACCGTACGGGCCAGACCGGCACCGTCGACGCCAATTTTTTCTGCCAGCGCCTGCAAACTCGCAGCCTTGTAAAAGTACTCGCGCAGATGCTCGGGCAGCTGCCAATCGGGCTGCGCGTAGCCTGGCAGTAACGCGCCGCAGGGGTACTTGCGGCGAAATTCGGCGTCGAACACCATCCAGCACGGCACACTCACCGCGCCTTCGCGATTGTTGGCATACATCGCGTAAACGATATCGGTATAGGGCGCGGCTTCGTTGACGAAACGCTCGCCGGCAGAGTTGACCAGCACGCAGCCCGGCAAGGTCCGCTCGACGAACAGTGCACGCTGTTTTTCTTCGCCCTGGACATGAGTGGTCGGCGCCCACCAGCTATGGTCCATCAGCGCGGTGCGAGCACCGATTGCCTGACCGGCGCGAATACCGTCACCGGTATTGTGCGGCGGTGTGGCACTCCAGTTGGCCTGGGACGGCTGCGGCAGATACAGCTTACGCATCGCCTGATTACGCTCGAAACCACCGGCCGCGATGATCACGCCGTAGCGTGCCTTGACGTTGAGTAACTGCCCGTCGCGACAGACGCGAGCGCCGCCAACCCGATCACCAACAAGCAGCAGTTCTTCCAGTGCACAGTTCAGCCAAAGGGACTTGCCGCGGTCCTGCAACGAACAGCGCAAGGCACCGATCAAGGCATTGCCCAGGGTCAGGAAGCGGTCGCGGCGTGACAACCGCCGCCCCTCGCGGTCACGCCAGTAACGCCACATCACCCGCAGCGTCAATCGCAACCAGCCAGGGCCACGGCACAACAGCACCTGCGCCTCTTTCATGGTCATCGCCATGCGTCCCATCATCAGTGTTCCGGGGGATGGCGCACGCATGCGCAGAAATTCCTCACCCAGTTCGGCAGCATCAAACGGTTGTGGGTCCATGGAGCGGTAACCCGGTTTTCCGCCTTCGACTTCCGGGTAGTAATCGGCATAAGCGGGTTGCGCCTCGAAGCGCACGCGGGTCTGTTGTTCAAGGTATTCGACCATCTCGCGGCCGTGTTCGACGTAAGCCTCGATACGCCCGTCATCGATCTCGCCATGGGTCACCGCACGGATATAGGCGATCGCTTCTTCCGCCGAATCACTGCCGCCAAGGGCTTTGATCCGGTGGTTGTCCGGTATCCAGATACCGCCGCCAGACACCGCCGAGGTGCCGCCGTATTCGGCGCTCTTCTCGATCAATAGCGCATTGAGCCCCAGATCGTGGGCACGCAGCGCCGCAGTCATTCCCCCCGCTCCGGAGCCAATCACCAGTACATCGCAGCACTCATCCCATTTGATCCCGGCAGCATTCATGCGATCACCTTTGCTCAGCGCCCATCAGGCAAAAACCGCCGCCGCCAGATCTTCGCCCGGTGCAGTCGGTCTCGGGATTGTTCGCCGCGAGCCCTGAACGGTCATCGTCCGATGGGACTAAGGCGATGGGCGCCCCAGCCCCGTGCAAATCGCTTAGTCCGCTTGGACGATGTTGCGCCACAAAGCTGACTCCATAGTCGCCCACAGCACCAATCACCCCCCTGAAATGCAGGTCGGGCAGGTCTGACCTGGGCATGAGGACGACATGATAAAAACAATAATCGCCCCACAATCGCTGCACCCTCGCGTACAGCTGGCCATGCTCTTGCTGGCCAGTGGACTGGGCAGTCAAGCCAGCGCCATGAGTTTCCAGCCGAACGAGGATTTGAGCGTCGACTGGGACACCACGCTGACGTACAGCCTGGCCTGGCGGACCGAGTCTCGCGATCACAAGCTGACGGCCAATGCCAACGGCAACGATGGCGACAACGCGTTCGACAAAGGCAGCCTGATCAACAACCGCAGCGGTTTTCTCACCGAGGCCAACATCAAATGGCGTGAGGACTACGGCGTGTTCCTGCGGGGGACGGGCTTCTACGACAACGTTTACGATCGGGGCAACGACAACGACACAGACACCTCGAACTGCTTCGCCGGCGGTCATTGCAACCGTCCCGACCGGTTCTCCCAGGACACCATCGATCAGCATCGCAATGAACTGCGCATGCTCGATTACTACGCGTATGGCACCTGGGACATGGGCGGCCACGCCCTCAACGCACGGCTGGGTAATCAGGTGGTGAGCTGGGGTGAAAGCCTGTTCTACCCCGGCATTTCCGCCGCCCAGAGCCCGGTGGATGCGACCAAGGCGACCACGCCGGGCGTCGAGGTCAAGGAGATCCTGTTGCCGGTCGGCCAACTGTTCACCCAGTTCAGCCTGACCGACAGCCTCGATATCCAGGCCTACTACCAATACAAATGGGAGAAGACCGAGCTGTTCGGCGTGGGGAGCTACTTTTCCACCACCGACTTCATTGACGAAGGTGGTTTCAACGACGCCAGCGGTTTCCTGACACGCCTGGGTGACGACAAGCCGAGCGACAGCGGCCAGTACGGTGTGGCGTTTACCTACGCCGCCGCGTCGCTGAACAACACCGAGTTCGGCCTCTACTACTCGCGCTACCACGACAAGACCCCGTCGCTGGATTTCCAGACCGACCTGGGGCACTACCGGGTGCGCTACTTCGACAACATCGACCTGTTCGGCGCGAGTTTCGCCACCGTACTGGGCAGCGTGAGTTGGGCCGGTGAAGTCAGCTACCGCGACGGTTCGCCGGTGATGGTCGACAACGGTTTCTCCAGCCCCTTGCGTGGCAAAACCCTGCAGGCGCAGACGTCGATGATTTACGTGGTCGGCCCGACTTCATTTGCCGATAACACCACCCTGACGGGTGAGCTGGTCTACAACACCGTGCTCAGTAACGACAAGTCCGCCCCAGTAAACCTGGCCCCCGGCTTCTCGCTGCCGGGCACTGACAGCCTGGTCTACGACCGCGATGCCTGGGGTTATACGGTGCAAGCGAACTTTGACTACAACGACGTGTTCAGCGGTTGGGACATGTCGGTGCCAGTCACCTTCAGCGCCGCCGCACACGGTGACAGCTCGTTGGTGGGTTCCATCAACTCTGGCCAAAACGACAACCGCGCCAGTATCGGCAGTTCGTGGCGTTACCTCGGCAACTTCACCGTCGAAGCCCGTTACAACGCCTACCTCGGCAACGCCAACAACAGCCCGTTGGCCGACCGCGACAACGTCGCGCTCAACTTCAAGTACCGGTTCTGATTCCCCTGATGGAGGAGCACAGCATGTCTAGATTCACCCACACATTGTTGGGCACGGCGTTGGCCGTCAGCCTGCTTGGCAGCGGCCTGGTTCAGGCCAAAATCAGCAACGAAGAAGCCGCACGCCTGGGTCAGGACCTGACCCCGATGGGCGCCGAAAAAGCCGGCAACGCCGACGGCAGCATCCCGGCCTGGACCGGTAAATGGCGCGGCCTGCCACCGCAGCTCAAATACGCTGGCCCCGGTTCGCCGTACCCGGACCCGTACGCGGCCGAAAAGCCGTTGTTCGTAATCAATGCCAAGAACATGGACAAGTACGCCGACAACCTGACCGATGGCCAGAAAGCGCTGCTGAAACGCTACCCCGATACGTTCAACATTCCGGTGTACCCGAGCCATCGGGACTTCCGTTTCGATCAGCGCCTGGAAGAGGCCGTGAAAAAAAACGCGGTCACCGCCGAACTGTCCAACGACAACAACGACACGCAAAACGCCTGGGCCGCTTCACCGTTTCCGATTCCGAAAAACGGCAGCGAGCTGATGTTCAACCACACCCTCGCCGGGCGCGCCAATACCGAAGAGGCCAACTACCAACAAGCGGTGGTCTACTCCAACAAGGAACGGGTACTGGAAGAGGTCAATTACAAGATCTACTCGATCTGGTCCAGCCCGGACAAAACCCTGGACAGCGCCAACGGGATTCTTACCAACTTCTTGATCACCACGCTGGAACCGGTGCGCAAGAAAGGCGAGATCGTCGTCGGTCACGAGTTCATCAACCCCACCGCGTCGCCGCGTCAGGCCTGGCAGTACAGCCCGGGACAACGTCGGGTCCGTCGTGCGCCGACAGTAGGTTATGACTCGCCGACCGGGGCCGGTGGCTTCCGGGTCTACGACGAGGACCGTTTGTTCAACGGTGCGCCGGATCGCTACAACTGGACCATCGTCGGCAAGAAAGAAATCTACATCCCGTACCACAACTACAAGATCGACGACCCGAGCGTGACCTCGGACCAGATTCTGGCCACCACCGGCCACGTTGATCCGCAGTACATGCGCTATGAGAAGCACCGCGTCTGGGTACTGCAAGCCACCCTCAAGGAAGGCGCGCGCCACGTGTACGCCAAGCGCGTGATGTACCTGGACGAGGACACCTGGGCCGCCACCCTCGCCGACAACTACGACAGCCGTGGGCAACTGTGGCGCACCAACATGCAGACCTCGATCTACGCCTATGAGATGCAGCGCTACCACGCTCGCCTCGGGATCTACCACGACCTGATCGCCGGTTCGTATCTGGTGGACCGCATGCTGGTCGATCAAAAACCGGCGAAGCTGAATGCCACTGCTTTTACTGACGACGAATTCACCCCCGGCAACCTGCGCAAACTCGGCACTCGCTAACCCCTCCGCGCCCCGACCGATTTATTCGGTCGGGGCGTTGTGCTTTTTCAAAACCATCCTTTCACGGAAGACTCTCCCATGAACAAACTGCTTGTTGGCACTCTCGCCCTGGCCAGCGTCGGTCTGTCGATGCAGGCCAACGCTTTGAACATTCTGCTGACCAACGACGATGGCTGCCGTGCCCCCGGGATCGATGCGATGTACCGCGCCCTCACCGCCGCCGGGCACAAGGTCACGCTGGTTGGCCCGTTGAACGACAGCAGCGGCATCAGCGCCGCCAGCGTGGTCGTGCCCGGCCAGGCCCTGGCGGTGACCGAACTGGCGCCGGGCAAGTTCTGCGTCGGCCCACCCGAGGGCTACACCCCGCCCACGGGCAAGACCTCCGCCATCGGCACCCCGGTGGATGCAGTCAATGTTGGCCTGGACGTGCTGCTCAAAGGCAATCCGCCAGACCTGGTGGTGTCGGGCAGTAATTTTGGTGAAAACGTCGGCCCGCTGACGCAAATGTCCGGCACCTTGAACGCAGCGGTCCGCGCGATGTTCAAGGGCATTCCGGCGGTGGCGGTGTCAACGGCCATCGACATGGACCTGATCATCCGCGACCAACAGGCCGGCTACCGCAAAACCCTCGGCGCCATGGACGACACCGCCCGGTTTGCGGTGAAGGTCATCGAGCAGGCAAGCCTGGTGGGAGCTCAAGCCAAACAGGCCTGCGGAAAAAACAACCTCGACTGCGAATTGAATGTGCTCGGTTTGCCGGGTGTCAGCGGGTTGAATATCAATTACCCGGCGCTGGCCGCCAGTGAGGTCAAAGGCGTGAGTTTTGCCCCGATCGGCAATTGGGACCGGGTGAACTTCACCTCCCAGCGCGGCGCCGACGGCGTGGTTCACGTCAACCTGGTCGCCCCGCCGACACCGACGGCCGCCCAGCAACAGGCCGATGCATATCAGTTGTGGCAGGGGCACGCGGTGATCACCGTGATCGACGGCAACATGAGCGCACCGGTTGCGGTGCAGGATCAGGCGAAGGAAATGTTGCGAGACGTTAAACCTTGAGACACCGCAAAACCTGTGGGAGCGAGGCTTGCCCGCGAAGACGCCGGCACATTCAACATCTACGTCGCTCGTAACTCCGCTTTCGCGAGCAAGCCCGCTCCCACAGTTGATCGTCGGTAAACACACAGCCTGTGAACACCCTAAATCCCTTGTGGGAGCGGGCTTGCTCGCGAAGGGGCCGGCACATTCAACATCTACGTCGCGGGTAACTCCGCTTTCGCGAGCAGGCTCACTCCCACAGTTGATCGTCGGTAAACACAAGCCTGTGAACACCCTAAATCCCTTGTGGGAGCGAGCCTGCTCGCGAAGGGGCCGGCACAATCAACATCTACGTCGCGGGTAACTCCGCTTTCGCGACAGGCTCACTCCCACAGGTTATGTGTTCGCTCCAGATAGCGCCCTGCGCAGGTCTGCCGCGGCATCGGACAAGGCTTGCGCAGCGCGCTCGACAAACGGCGCCATGCTGATAAATCCGTGAATCATGCCCTCGCAGCGCTGCACGCGTACCGACACGCCGGCTTCTCGCAGGCGCAAGGCAAACGCCTCGCCTTCGTCGCGCAGCGGATCAAACTCGGCGCTGATCAGGGTGGTCGGCGGCAAGTCCGCCAATCGGTCGGCGCGTAACGGCGAGGCCAAGGGATCATCCCCCTGATCGGCATCCTGCAGGTACTGCTGCCAAAACCAGTACATCATTGCACCGGTGAGGAAATAGCCCTCGGCAAAATCCTCATAAGACTGACTGTCGCAGCGTGCATCGGTGACCGGGTAAAACAGGCACTGGTAACTAACCTTCGGCCCCTGGCGTTGCGCCGCCAGCCGACTCACGGCGAGCGCCAGGTTGCCCCCGGCGCTGTCCCCGGCCAAGCCCAGTCGGCGGCCATCGACGCCCAGTTCAGACGCATGCTCCACCAGCCAGCAGGTGGCCGCATAACAATCGAGTGGTGCCGCCGGGAAATGGTTTTCCGGCGCCAGTCGGTAGGCAACCGACACCACCACCGCCTCCGTCAGGCTGGCGAGTGAACGGCAGAGGTTGTCATGGGTGTCGAGGTTGCCCATGACAAAACCGCCTCCGTGGAAGAACACCAGCAGCGGCAGGTTGTCCTGCTCCAGTGGCCGATACAGCCGCGCATCCAGCTCGCCCGCCGCGCCTGCGACCCGCAGGTGACGCACTTCGATCATCGGGTCGCCGGGGATGGCGGGCAGCAGGTTGTCGGAAAACTGCCGATATTGCCCGGCATCGAGCTGGCTGAAATCGGGCTCCGGCAGGTCGCGAAACTGCTGGAGCACTGCGGCGATCTGCTTATCGAGCGGCATGGGCATCTCCCCCTACATCAGTCATTTGAAACTGCGGATTGGTTTCTTCCAGGATGCTTTGCACACGTCGCTCCAGCGCCGGTTTGAAACCTTTGTGAGGGAAGATCCAGAAGCGTTTTTCGGCGATGGCGGCGAACACCTGCTCCGCCAGCTCGCTCGGCGTCATGCCTTGGCGGATGCTGCTATCAAGCAATTGACTGAATGACGAACCGGCCGTGCCCACCACTTGATTCGACGCCATGATTTCGCTGGCCACCGGCCCGGGACACACCACCGAGACCGATACCGGCGCACCGAGCATGCTCAATTCGTAGTGCAGGGTTTCCGAGAGTGCGACCACGGCCTGCTTGGTCACGTTGTAAGGCGCCATCAACGGGCTGCTGAGCAAGCCCGCGAGGGACGCCGTGTTGATCACATGGGCCGCCCGCCCCTGGCGCAAAAACAGCGGCACGAAACTGCGAATGCCATTGATCACACCGCTGAGGTTGACGTTGAGCATTCGTTGCCATTGCTGCGCAGTGATTTCCCAGCTGTAGCCGGTCTGCATCACTCCGGCGTTGTTGAACAGCAGATCAACCCCGCCAAAGTGTTCGAGGGCGATGTCGCGCAAGCGCTCGACTTGCGCCAGATCGCCAACATCCGTGACGCAAGCAATCGCCTGCGTACCGCCCGTCTGGAGTTCATCGCACAGCGCTTGCAACCCCGGCCCATCGAGATCGGCCAGCACCAGGCGCATCCCCAGTCTTGCCGCATGCTCGGCCAAACCCCGGCCAATACCACTGGCGGCCCCGGTAATCACCGCGACCGGCCCTTGTTCATTGCTCATCGCCAACTCCTGCACTGGGTCCAATGGCGTCAGTAGAGCGGGCGGGCGTAAACCGGCCATCGTCCATTCAGACGATGCCCGCTTCTACAGGGGCGGCAGAATCCGTGACAGGCGCCAAGCCCGTGAACCCTGGGAGAATAATAAGATGAGTACCTTGCACCGCATCGAAGCCAAACTGCTGGAAGACCGCTACGCCCGTGGCTGGCATTGTCTGGGTCTGGCCGCCCAATACCGCGACGGCAAGGCCCATCGCCTGGAGGTGTTCGGCACCCGGCTGGTGGCCTTTCAGGGCGAAGACGGCGAGCTGCATATTCTGGATGGCTATTGCCCGCACATGGGCGCCGACCTCAGTACCGGTTGTGTTGAAGGCAACTCGATTCGCTGCCCGTTCCACGCCTGGCGCTGGGGTGCCGATGGTGTCTGCGATGACATTCCTTACGCCAAACGCATTCCGCCACGGGCACGGCTCAAGAGCTGGCCACTCATGGAGGAAAACCAGTTGCTGTTCGTCTGGAATGACCCGGAAGGCAACCCGCCGCTCCCTGAGCAGCGCATCCCGCGCATTGACGCCTGCTTCAGTGACGAGTGGGCCGCGTGGGAAGTCGCCGAACTGCAGATCGGCACCAATTGCCGCGAATTGATCGACAACATCGCCGACATGGCGCACTTCGGTACGGTGCATGGCGCCCCCGTCGAGGAATTCAGCAACGTCTTCGAAGGTCACCTGGCCACCCAGATCATGAGCGCCCGCAGTGAGCGCTTGTCCGGCGACGGCGCGTTGAGCACCGTGGCCACCTACTTCGGCCCGGCCTACCAGATCACCGAAATGACCGGCGCGATGAACGGCCAGCCGATCCATTCGATCCTGCTCAACTGCCATGTGCCGATCGACCTCGACAGCTTCACCCTGCGCTACGGCGTGCTGGTGAAAAAGATTCCGGGGCTGAGCGAAGAACAGAATCAGGCGATGGCCAAGGCCTATGTGCAACAGGCCCAGGAAGCCTTCTACGAAGACGTGACCATCTGGCACAGCAAGACCCGTGTCGACAACCCGCTGCTGTGTGACGGTGATGGCCCGGTCTATCAGCTGCGCCGCTGGTACGAGCAGTTCTACACCGACGTCGCGGCGCTCTCGGCCGACGTGCTGGAGCAAAAACGGTTCGTCGTGCGCGCCACCGAACAGGCCTGAATACAGCGGCCTTTTGCGCTTCCTGAGCCTGACTGGCAGCCGCCCGTCAGGCCTTGAGCCCGAGCGTTGCATGGAGTCGATATCGGCGCTTATTCTCGGCCACCGCCAACGCTAATAATAAAAACGGTTTTCCCTATGCAGCAGAGCCTCAGCCTCGATACGTTCAGTGATTTGATCGGCAACCTCTATCAGGGACCGCTGGAAACCATTCCCTGGGCGACCTTTCTCAACCAGCTCAACGTGTACCTGGAAAGCAAGTACGTGACCTTCATCCTGCGTCCGCCCAGCGCGCATGTGGATGGCTTGATGGTCAACACCACCGGTACGTCGACCGAGGCGACCGCGTCGTATAACAAACACTTTTTCACCCTCGACCCATTCGTCGACCTGCCCAACCGCCAAGTGGTGACCCTCGCCGAGTTCGTCTCCAACGACGATTGGCAGCACTCGGAGTTCTACAAGAATTTCCTCGAGCCGGTGGATGTGTTCCACATCCTCGGCGCCGACATCAACACCTGCGACGGCGCCCAGTGCCGTATCCGCATCAGTCGCGGACGCGATGACAAGGCCTTCGGCAACGAAGAGAAAGCCTTGCTGACGCACTTCATTCCGCACCTGGAACGCTCGATCAAGATCCACATGCAGCTCAATCGCATCGAGGCCGAGCGCAATCTCTACGCCGGCGCGGTGAATCAGTTGGCGGTCGGTACGATCATCCTCGACGAGGCTGGCAAAGTGCTGCAAACCAACCAGGTCGCCGATCGGCTGATCCAGGAAAAGGACGGCATCAAACTGGTCAACGACGGCCTGCAAGTCGGCACCGCGCGCGACACTCAAGAGTTCCGGCGCCTGGTGAAGCAATCGCTGCTCTCGCAAAAAAGCAGCAACCCGTCGGTGGTCGAAGCCCTGCGCGTGCAACGACCGTCCGGGCGGGCGGACCTGGGGATCATCGTGCGCTCGGTGCCGTTGTCGGACTGGAGCGAAGGCAAACAATGCCCCACCGTGGTGATTTTCATCAGCGACCCGGAACAACAGTCCACCGCGCCACAGGAAATCGTCCGCGCGCTGTTCGACTTCACCCCGGCCGAAACTCAACTGGCCATGTTGTTGGCCAACGGTTTGACCCTCGACGAAGCCTCCGAGGAGCTGGGCATCAGCCGCAACACCTCGCGGGCGCACCTGCGGTCAACCTTCTCCAAGACCGGCGTGACCCGCCAGACCATGCTCGTGCGGCTAATCCTGCGCAGCGTGGCGACCCTCGGTTAGCGTTCAAGCTCCGCCCTCGTCCGCTCGGACGATGGCGGCCATCCCGGCACGGCGCACAGTGGCTTCATCCCAACCAGGGGCCTGACCATGCGCAACTGTCCAACCATCCTCAAGACTGAATTGCTGGCTGAAAGCGGCTATTTTCAGATCGAAGCTTTACACCTGCAATTCAGCAACGGCCAGCAGCGGGTTTACGAGCGTCTGCGCGGTACCGGTTATCGCTCGGTGATGCTGGTGGCGATGCCCGATCCGCTGCATGTGTTGCTGGTGCGTGAATATGCGGTCGGTGTCGAAAAAACCGTACTCGGCCTGCCCAAGGGCGGCGCGGAGCCTGATGAAGACTATCTGCAAGCGGCGCAACGCGAACTCTGCGAAGAAGTCGGGATGCGCGCTGCACGCCTCAGCGAACTGGGCGAACTGACCCTGGCGCCGGGTCACCTGTGCCATCACTACCGGGTGGTGCTGGCCGAACAGTTGAGTCCCTGCCAACTGGTCGGCGACGAGCCCGAACCGCTGGAATGCCTGCGCGTGCCACTGGCGCAGATCCCCGACCTGGTGGCCCGCGGCGAACTCAATGAAGCGCGGGCCATTGCTGCACTGTTCATGGCCATGGGCGCATTGGCCCGACGCGGCTGACACGCAAAACCTGTGGGAGCGAGCCTGCTCGCGATGAGGGCGGCACATTCAACATTGATGTCGTCTGACACACCGCCATCGCGAGCAAGTTCGCTCCCACAAGGGGCCCGTGTAGTCCATTCGGACGAAGCCACGTTCCGCCAGCCGCAATACCTTGCCTCTACAACAATAAAATCCGTGTCGAGGCTCGCTATGCGAAAAGCCACCTGTGCCCTGTTCATCATCGTCTGCGCCGGCAGCACCGCCAGCCTGTGTCAGCGCTTCAAGAATGAAGCCTACCGACCGACCACCGCGTTCTTCAGTTGCTCGGCCAGTGCCATCAATTGCTATCCCCCGCTGGTGCGTAATCTGCTCCCATAAAAAAACCACCGGGCCTGCAAGCAAGGCCGGTGGCTTTTTTTCTGCTGTCGCCAGATCAGGTTGGCAAGACACCCCGCGAACGTGACAGGGTCAGCGCCAGGTCTTCGATCATGTCTTCCTGACCGCCGACGGTGCCGCGTCGACCCAGTTCCACCAGCAGCTCACGTGCGGCAATGCCGTACTTTTGCTCGGCACGTTTGGCGAACAACAGGAACGAACTGTAGACCCCGGCGTAACCCAGGGTCAGCGCATCGCGGTCGAGGCGGATCGGCTGGTCCATCATCGGCACTACCAGGTCTTCGGCAACGTCCATGATCCGGTACAGGTCGATGCCACTGTTGACGCCCATCCGCTCAAGCACCGCGACAAACACTTCGAGCGGCGTATTGCCCGCCCCTGCGCCCAGCCCCGCCACCGAACCGTCGATACGTGCAGCGCCCGCCTCGATCGCGGCAAGGGAATTGGCAATCGCCATGCCCATGTTGTGGTGACCGTGAAAACCGACTTCGGTCCCGGCACTCAGCCCTGCTCGCAATGCAGCGATTTTCTCAGTGACTTCATCAGGCAGCATGTAGCCCGCCGAGTCAGTGCAGTAAATGCAGTTGGCCCCATAACTCTCCATCAACCGCGCCTGCTCCAGCAGTTTTTCCGCGCTGACCCTGTGCGCCATCATCAGAAAGCCGACGGTATCCAGGCCCATCTTCGCTGACATGCCGATGTGCTGGCCGGAAACGTCCGCCTCAGTGCAGTGGGTGGCCACACGAATAGTCGACACCCCGTGTTCATGGGCCATTCTCAAATGATCGAGGGTGCCGATACCCGGCAACAACAGCGCCGAAACCTTGGCCTGTTTCATACGCGGGATCACCGCCGCGAAGTATTCCTCGTCGCTGTGGGCGGGAAAACCGTAGTTCAGTGACGCACCGCCCAGGCCATCGCCGTGGGTGATTTCGATCAGCGGCACGCCGGCCGCATCGAGACCGGTCGCTACCGAGATCATCTGTTCCAGGCTGATTTGATGCTGTTTGGCATGCATGCCGTCGCGCAGGCTCATGTCGTGCAGACGGACGCTCTTACCTTGCAAATTCATGGCAATTCTCCACTCAACGGACGGGCAGTTGCAGGGTGCCCTTGTGGGCTTCTTCGGCGAACATCTCGGCGGTACGCAGCCCCGCAGCGGTCATGATGTCGAGGTTGCCGGCAGACTTTGGCAGGAAGTCGCCGAGGCCTTCGACCTCGATGAAAATCGACACTTTGTGCCCATCGAACACCGGGCCATTGATCAGCTTGTAGCCGGGAACATAACGCTGCACTTCCTTGACCATCTGCAACACCGAAGTGCGAATGGCGTCCTGATTCGGTTCGTCATCCGTCAGGCAGTGGATGGTGTCGCGCATCATCAGCGGTGGCTCGGCCGGGTTGATGACGATGATTGCCTTGCCACATCGGGCGCCGCCGATCTTCTCGACCGCACCGGCCGTGGTGCGGGTAAATTCGTCGATGTTCTGGCGAGTGCCCGGGCCGACCGAACCGGAGGACACGGTGGCGACGATCTCGCCGTAACTCACCGACTGGACCCGCGACACTGCCGCGACCATCGGAATGGTCGCCTGGCCACCGCACGTCACCATGTTGACGTTCATCGCCAACGTCGCCGCATGCTCCTTGAGATTGACCGGCGGCACGCAGAACGGGCCGATGGCCGCGGGCGTGAGATCAATCATGATCACCCCCAGCGCGTTGAGCTTGCGGCTGTTTTCCGCGTGCACATAAGCCGAGGTGGCATCGAAGGCGATGCGAATATCATCGTCGAGCACATGGGGCAGCAGCCCGTCGACGCCCTCGGCCGTGGTTTTCACGCCTAATTCACGGGCGCGTTTAAGGCCCTCGGATCGGGGGTCCACGCCAACCATCCAGACCGGCTCAATCCATTCCGATCGATACATTTTCATCAGCAGGTCAGTGCCAATATTGCCCGGGCCGATAATGGCCGCTCTGAGTTTCTTGCTCATCCGGTTAAACCCCACAGGTCAGGCGCAGAAGGACACCTGGGCACTGCCCAGGCCATCGATGGTCAGAGAAAAAAGGTCGCCCGCACGCGCAGGCTCCAGCGGCACCAAAGAGCCTGAGAGAATGATTTCCCCGGCCTTGAACGGAATACCGAAGGCGCCCAGGGTATTGGCCAGCCAGGCCACGGCCGTCAGCGGATTACCCTGCACCGCCGAGCCCAAACCTTCGCTGAGGGGCTCGCCATTCTTGAACACACGCATGCGCAAGTTGGGCAAATCCAGCGTCCGTGGATCGACCTGAACATCGCCCAGCACGAACACACCGCAGGAGGCGTTGTCGGCGACGGTGTCTTGTATGCGGATCCGCCAGTCATGAATCCGTGAGTCGACAATTTCGAAGCACGGCATCACGTATTCGGTCGCTTCCAGCACGTCGGCTTCGGTAACACCGGGGCCGATCAGATCGTGCTTGAGCTTGAAGGCAATCTCGCCCTCGGCGCGGGGCTGAATCAGCTTGTTCGCGGCGAGGGAGATTTGCGCGTCATTGGCGAATGACATCTGCCGGGTGATGAAACCGAAATCCGGTTGATGCACATTGAGCATTTCCTGGACCGCTGCGGAGGTCACGCCGATTTTCTTGCCGACAATCCGGTCACCGGCGGCCACCCGGCGTTCGATGCTGTAGAGGGAAATATGGTAGGCGTCTTCGATGCTGATCGATGGCCAACGCTCGGTCAGCGGCGCCAGGGTGGTGCCGCTCAGCAACGCCTGATACAGCTCTTCACCGTATTGATGGCGCAGTTGTTCACTCATGAGCGAGCCTCCTCAAAGAACGCCAGGCACTCGCGGTTGAACAGTTCACGGTGCTCGACCATCACCCAATGCCCGCATTCGCTGAGCAGGACAAAGCGAATGTTCTGGCAGTGCTGCATCATCGTTTGCGCGCCAGACACCGGGCAGAATTTGTCGTTCATGCCCCAGAAACCGAGGATCGGACACTGCAACTCGCCGAGGCGCGAGGTCATGTTCGGCACTTGCATGGTCGACAACACGCAGACCGGTTGCTGTCGCACCACTGCGACCCGCTCATTGACCGTTTCGTCGCTGATCAAGGAGTCATCGAACAGTTGCAGCGCCAGCAGCCGGCGCATTCCGCCCGCATCGTGCAGTTCACCCTTGGCGAACGCCGCGCCCATTTTCTGGATGCCTTCCATCTGCAAGTAATACTGTTCTTTTTCCATCAGGCCGCCGGGCGCCATCAACACCAGCCGGCTGACCCGCTGCGGCTGGTCGAGGGCCAGTTTGATCGCGATCGCACCGCCCAGAGAATTGCCGACCAACACGCATCGCTGGATATCCAGGGCATCGAGCAAACCGCTCAAGGCGGCGACAAAGAAGTCCAGGGTGTAGAGGGTGTCTGGCTTATCTGAAGCGCCATAACCCGGCAGGTCGGGGACGATGACCCGGTAGCCTGCCGCGGCAAACACCGGGTAGTTCTGCTTGAAGTTGCTGTGACCGCTGGCGCCCGGCCCGCTGCCGTGAATGAAAACCACCGGCTCGCCGCTGCCGATGTCCTGCCCGCCGATATCCAAGTAGTGCAGCTGCAAACCCTGCGGCAGCGTAACGAAGTGCCCTTGCGCTGATGCGCTCATAAGGTGTCCTCCCGGCCTGTTGTTGTCGCCGGATTATTCCGAGCGCCCGGGCAAACAACATCGTCCGACAGGACTACGCTGCCCTAGTCTTTTCGGACGTTGGCTACCGGGTGCCACGCACCTAGCATCGACAGCATTCCCGAGCGACAGAACGAGGCATCCCATGCTTGATCCGATGGACTTTCGCGGCAAAGTGGTACTGGTCACCGGCGGTGGCAAAGGAGTCGGTCGCGGCATCAGTCAGCGTTTTCTCGACTGTGGTGCCGACGTGGTGATCTGCGGCCGCGAAACACCGGACACCCTGCCTGCCAGCGCTGGGCGCCAGGCGCTGTTTCTGCCCTGCGACCTGCGGGATGTCGAGCAGTCCGGGCGGTTGATCGACAGTATCGTCGAGCGTTTCGGTCGCCTCGATGTATTGGTCAACAATGCCGGCGGTTCACCGAATGCCGACGCGGCCAGTGCCTCGCCGCGTTTTAGCGAAGCGATCATTCGCCTTAATCTGTTGGCGCCGCTGAACCTGTGTCAGCAGGCCAATCAGGTGATGCAGGCGCAAGCCGACGGTGGCGCGATCATCAATATTTGCAGCGTCAGCGCGACCCGTCCCTCGCCGGGCACTGCTGCCTATGGCGCGGCCAAGGCCGGGTTGCTGAACCTGACCGGCTCGCTGGCCGTGGAATGGGCGCCCAAGGTGCGGGTTAACGCTGTGACGGCCGGGTTGATTCTCACCGAGCAGGCGGCCATGCATTATGGCGATCAGGCGGGCATTGCCCGGGTGGCGGCGACCATCCCGCTGCAACGCCTGGCGGCTCCGGAAGACATCGGCGATACCTGTCTGTACCTGGCATCAACGCTGGCACGTTATGTCAGCGGCGCGGACATTACCGTGCATGGCGGTGGCGAACGCCCGGCGTTTCTCGACGCGGCACAATCCCATTGAACAAGAGGAATTCCAACATGCCCGCGATTGCCAGCCACAGCGTCCTGCTCGACCTCACCCCACAAGCCGCATGGGCCAAACTGCGCGACCTGAGCCTCGCCCCGCATTACGTGCCGGGGTTGACCGGTTGCCAGTTTCATCCCGGCACACGTGAAGGGGTTGGCGCCAGTCGCCGGGTGTTCCGCAAAGGGGGGCAGTGGCTGGATGAAAGCGTGGTGCAATGGCAGGAAGGTGTCGGTTTCGTGCTGATTTTGCACAAGGCCAGCGGCGGTGCGCCCTTTCCGTTCCGCGAAGCCAGCTTCAGTTATGCCTTGCAGGCCGAGGGTGACGCGACACGCATCACCACCCAAATGAACTACAGCCTGCGCGGTGGCCGGCTGGTGGAATGGTTGCTGGCGAAGGCGTTCAACAACGTCGTGCATGAGATCGCCGAGAACCTCAAGGCCTTCTACGAAACCGGGCAGACGCAGAATGCGGAATATTCCCAAGCCCTCAGGGTGTAACCGGCCAATGTAGGAGCTGCCGCAGGCTGCGATCTTGGCGATTTCTGCGTCGCCGACCAGATCAAGATCAAAAGATCGCAGGCTGCGCCAGCTCCTACAGGGAATCGTCTCAGGGCTGCGGGCCCATGTTGACCTCGCTCCAATAGGCTTTCATCGAGCGAATCTTGCCGTCCGCATCGAACTCCATCACGTCGATCACATGGATCGAGCACGGTTGCCCGGCCCATTCTATATCGACCCGAAACGGCATCGCCCCACAACCGTTGAGTGTCGCCCGAACCGGGCCGGTCAGGGTCGCCGAGACTTTGCTCGCGCCCAGCCCTTCACGGTAGAAACGTTCGACGGCGACAAGGCCCTGAATCGGCGGTTGGCCGACGGGGTCTTCGACTACCGCGTCCTGACCATACAGCGCGACGATCCCGTCGATATCACCGGCGTCCACCAATTCCACATAACGCGCCATGGTCGCTTGAATCTGTTGTGCACTGATCACTCAGACCACCTCGAACAGTGCGGCGGCACCCATGCCGCCGCCGATGCACATACTCACCACCACGTAACGCAACCCACGGCGCTGCCCCTCGACCAACGCGTGACCGACCATCCGCGCACCGGACATACCGAAAGGATGGCCCACCGAAATTGCACCACCGTTGACGTTCATGTGTTCAGCGGGAATGCCCAGGGTGTCGCGGCAATACAGCACCTGACAGGCAAACGCCTCGTTCAACTCCCAGAGGCCAATGTGGTCCACGGTCAGGCCATGGCGCTTGAGCAGTTTCGGGATGGCGTAGACCGGGCCGATGCCCATCTCGTCGGAGTTGCAGCCAGCGACCGCCATCCCGCGATAAATCCCCAGCGGCTCCAGGCCACGTTTCTCGGCCAATTTGGCACTCATCAACACCGAGGCCGAAGCACCGTCGGACAGTTGCGAAGCGTTGCCGGCCGTGATGAAGCGGCCCTTTTCACTCCACTGACCGCCCGGCCACACCGGTTCCAGCGCACTCAGGCTTTCGCGGGTGGTGTCGATGCGGTTGCACTCGTCGCGCAGCAAGGTGACGGATTCGTATCGGGTTTCGCCACTGTCCTTGTCGAAGATCGCCTTGCGACTGGTTAGCGGCGCGAGTTCACGGTCGAACAATCCATTACTCTGGGCCAGCGCGGTACGCACCTGGCTCTGATAGCTGTATTCGTCCTGTTCCTCGCGGGAAATCCCGTAGCGTGCGGAGACGATCTCGCCGGTTTCGATCATTGGGATATAAGCGTGCGGATCCAGCTCGATCACCGAGCCTGACTGATTGCGGTACAGGTTCTTGTGCTTGTTCTGCACCAGCGAAATCGACTCCAGGCCACCGGCCACGGCAATGTCGATTTCGTCGCACATGATGCCTTTGGCGGCCATGGCAATGCTCATCAGCCCCGATGAACACTGGCGCTCGACCGCCATCCCGGCGACCGAGGTCGGCAAGCCGCCGGCAATCGCGCAGAGGCGCCCGAGGTTATAAGACTGCGTGCCCTGCTGCGCTGCTGCGCCGATGATCACATCGTCCACTTCACCCGGCTCGATGCCGGCGCGACGCACAGCTTCGCGCACCACATGGCCGCCGAGCTGCGGGGCGTCGGTGTCATTGAATGCACCGCGAAAGGCTTTGCCGATCGGGGTACGGGCGGTCGAAACGATGACGGCTTCTTTCATGCTGGATTCCTCGAATGTTCTGTTAAAGGGTTCACACGGGGTAGTAACGGCTGATGGTGTCGACCACACAGCCGGGACGTTCCTCGCCGTCGATGTCGACGCTGACGCGTATGGTCGCCTGAACGCCGCCCTTGACCTCCTCGACCGCCATCAATTGCGCACTGCCGCGCACCCGCGAGCCAACACGCACCACCGTGGGAAAGCGCACCCGCTCGCAGCCATAATTGACACCCATGGCAATGCCGCGTACCTCGACGATCTGCGGTAAAAACAGATTGACCAACGCCAAGCTTAGATAGCCATGGGCGATGCAGGCGCCGAAGGGACCACTGGCTGCCTTGAGCGGATCGACGTGAATCCACTGGTGATCACCGGTCGCCTCGGCGAACCGGTCGATGCGGTCCTGCGCGAGAACCAGCCAGTCGCTGACGCCCAGCACCTCTCCCACAGCATCGTGCAACGCGAGAGGTGTGTCGAAAATACGTGGCATGTTCACGCCCTCTGACTGGAAACCGACAACACTTCGCCGGTCATGTAGGAACTGTAGTCGCTGGCCAGAAACATCATCACGTTGGCCACTTCCCAGACCTCGGCGGCACGACCAAAGGCCTCGTTGGCGGCGAGTTGATCAAGCACTGCCTGAGGGGCGGACTTACGCAGGAAATCGTGCAACGCAATGCTCGGGCTCACCGCGTTGATGCGGATTCCGTAGTCGGCGGCCTCGACCGCGGCGCAACGGGTCAACGCCATGACCCCGGCCTTGGCCGCGGCGTAGTGCGACTGCTCTTTCTGCGCCCGCCAGCCCAGCACCGAAGCGTTGTTGACGATGACCCCGGCACGCCGCTCGATCATCTTCGGCAACATGGCACGGGTCATGCGCATGGTGCCGGTGAGCGTCACATCGAGGACCCGGTTCCACTCCTCATCCGTCATGTCCACCAGCAGTCGTGAACCACCAAGACCGGCGTTGTTGATCAGTACATCGACGCCCTGCAGATCGCGCTCGGCGCAGGCGATCAGCTGTTGAACCTGAGCTTCGTCAGCGACATTGCAGACCTGACCGAAGACCTGTTGCAGACCGGTCGTTTCGCGGATTTTCGACAGCGCTTCTGCCAGCCGACCTTCATGGATATCGCTGATCATCAAGGCGCGGCAACCCTCCTCGGCGGCACGCATCGCGGCGGAAAAACCGATACCGGCCCCGGCCGCGGCCGTGATCAGCACTGACTTGTCACGCAGCAAACCGTGACCCGCAACATAGTGAGGAACAGACATGGAAAACTCCTTGGTCAGGTGCGCAGGCGCAGTTCTTTGGGCATTCCCAGGGCGCGCTCGGCGATGATGTTGCGCTGGATCTCGTTGCTGCCGCCGTAGAGGGTGTCGGCGCGACTGAACAGGTACAGCGATTGCAAACGGGTGAGTTGGTAAGGCCCGGCTTCCAGCAGTTCCGCCTCGGCGCCGAGGACGTCCATCGCCAGCTTGCCGAGGCTGGCGTGCCAGGTGGACCAGAACAGTTTGTAGATGGTCGCTTCCTTGCGCAGCGAACCGTCCTGCGCTCCGGACAGCATGCGCAGCGAGTTGTAGCGCATGATCCGCAGCCCGCTCCAGGCTTCGGCCAGGCGCTGGCGCAGGATCGGGTCACGCGCGGCGCCATTGGCCCGGGCGATGGCGATGATTTCGTTCAGTTCATTGTGAAATTGCATCTGCTGGCCGAGGGTCGATACCCCGCGTTCGAAACCGAGCAACGCCATCGCGATCTTCCAGCCCTCGCCCGGTGCGCCGATGATATTGGCGGCGTCGGTGCAGGCATCATCGAAGAACACTTCGTTGAACTCGCAGGTGCCTGTGAGCTGCTCGATCGGCCGCACGGTAATCTCCGTCTGGGCCATGGGCACCAGCAAGAAGGACAAGCCGCGATGGCCAACGCTGCCCGGTTCAGTGCGGGCGATCACAAAACACCAGTCCGACTCATGGGCCAGGGAGGTCCAGACTTTTTGTCCGTTGATCACCCAAGTGCCGCTGGCGTCATCAAGCACCGCGCGGGTCTTGACGTTGGCCAGGTCGGACCCGGCCCCCGGTTCGGAATAGCCCTGGCACCAGAAGGACGTGCCGTTGACGATGCCCGGCAGAAAGCGCTGTTGCTGCTCGGCAGTGCCGAACGCGGCAATGGTCGGTCCGGCCAGCCCTTCGCCGATATGCCCCATGCGTCCCGGGCCGCCAGCGCGGGCGTACTCTTCGTGGAAAATCACTTGCTGGCTGATCGACAGACCACGCCCACCGTGCTCTGACGCCCAGCCCACACACGTCCAGCCGCCCTCGGCGAGTTTGCGTTCCCAGGCTTTGCGCTCCTCGGGAAACATGTGTTCGTCACCCGGTCCGCCGCGAAAACGCAGGGGCTCGAATTCACCGCACAGGTTAGCGCTCAACCAGTCGGCCACTTCCTGACGGAAGCGCTCGTCCTGCTCACTGAAACTGATTTTCATGGCTGCTCCCCAAGAATCGCCACGGCAATGCGCTCTCGATGCCAGGCAGGTGCGCCGAGAAAACTTTCGCTGGCGCGGGCGCGTTTGAAGTAGAGGTGCGGGTCGTATTCCCAGGTGAAACCGACGCCGCCGTGCAACTGGATCGACTCGGACGCGCAGTGGAAATAGGTTTCAGAGCACTGCGCCTTGGCCAGCGCCGCCGCCAGCGACAGCTCGGCGGCCACCTGCGGATCGCCTTCAGGATCGAGGACTTCCTGGGCCACGCAAGCCGCGTAATAACTGGCCGAACGTGCGCATTCGACCTGCAGCATCATGTCGGCGGCACGGTGTTTGAGCGCCTGGAAACTGGCGATGGGTCGACCGAACTGCTGGCGTTCCTGCATATAGGCAACGCTCAGGTCGAGCACCTGCTGCGCGCCACCGGTCTGTTCGGCAGCCAGGCCGATGCACGCCAGTTGCAGCACCCGCTCCAGGTGCGGCCAGCCCGCGCCGAACTCACCGAGCAGGCAGTCAGCGCTGAGGCACAGACCCTTGAGCTGAACCCGTGCCTGACGACGGGTCTGGTCCATGGTCGGCAACATTTGACGCTCGATCCCCAACCGGTCCGCGTCCACTGCGAACAGGCTGATGCCCGCCTCGCCGGTCGATCCGGGAACCCGTGCGGCGATGATCAAGAGGTCAGCGCTGTGCCCGTCGAGCACATGATTGAGGGTTCCATCAAGCACAAACCCCTCGCCCTCGGTCACCACCGTGGCCTGAACATCCTTGGCCGCCCAGCCGTTGGCGCTGCTGAAGGCCAGCGTAGCGGTGAGGCTGCCGTCGGCGATCAAGGGCAACCAGCGTTGTTTTTGTTGTTCGTTGGCGGCCAGCAACAGCGCTGGCGTGGCCATGCAAGCGGTGGCGAAGAACGGCGAACACAGCAAGCGCCGGCCCATCTGTTCCAGCAAAATCGACAGTTCGACAAAGCCCAGTCCCAGGCCGCCGTACGCTTCGGGAATATGAATCGCCGGCCAGTACATTTCGCGGCACAGGCGCTGCCACAGCGCCTCGTCAAAACCTCGCTCGCTGACCATCGCCGCTCGCACGGCGGCAGAATCCGAGACATCGGCGAGAAAGCCCTCGGCCGATGCGCGGATCATTTCCTGTTCGTCGCTGAATGCAAACTCCATCGCGGCGCCTTCTGCTCGTTAGGCGGGGCACGCATGAAGCGACACCCCTCTGGCCTTCGAGTTTGGTGCCAGCGGCACACGACAGAAACGTCAGCCCTGCCTAGTCCGAATGGGCGATGCCGAGCCGGTTACGAGCAGGCCTTCACTCTGACCTCGGTATCGGTTCAGCCGATAGAAGCCTGCGAATTATCGATTTGAGCTGACGTCGGCGTCCCCCGAGTATGGGGCCACCTCCAACAACAAAAACAAAGGACCCGCTATGACTGCCCGATTCCACAATCCAGTTGATACACGTTTCGGCTGGGGCAGCCTTCTCGAGCTTGCCTCTATCACCGAAAACCAAAAGGTCGCCCTTGTCACTTTTCCCGAAGCTCGCGGGCTGGGATTGGTCGATCGTATTGAGGACCTGCTGGGCGACCGATTGGTGTACGTCATCGAGGATGTCCAGCCCAATCCGGACGTGGCTCAACTGCGCGATACGTATGAGCGCTTTTGGCAGGAGGCCGGCGAATGTCACGCAGTCATCGCTGTGGGCGGAGGCAGCGCCATCGACACCGCCAAGGCGTTGATCGTGGGCACTGAGTCGGGTCGTTTTGATGAATTGCTCGCGTTGCTGGCAACGGGTAAACCCTTCGTCCCGGCGCGTAGCAAGTTACTGATTGCAGCCCCGACCACGGCGGGTACCGGCAGTGAAGTTACCCCTTGGGCCACCATCTGGGACTCGGCAAGCCACAAGAAATACTCTCTGCACCTGGACAGCACCTGGCCGAAAGTGGCCATTGTCGATCCGCAGTTAATGCTGACGGTTCCGGCGGGGGTCACTGTTTCAACGGGCCTGGATGCCCTGTCTCATGCGCTGGAGTCGATCTGGAACATCAATGCCAACCCGATCTCGGACACCTTCGCCATCTCCGCCATCGAGGACATCCTGGAATGCCTGCCGCTGCTGCGTCATGACTTGTCCAGCAGGGAACTACGTTCGCGCATGGCATTGGCTGCACTCAAGGCAGGGTTGGCTTTCTCCAATACCAAAACTGCACTGGCCCATTCGATTTCTTACGAAATGACCCTGCGCTACGGCCTGCCGCATGGTATCGCCTGCTCCTTCACTCTGCCGCTGGTGTTGGGCCTCGCCTGGGGCCACGACGAAGCGCGCGACCGAACCCTTCAGCGAATATTCGGCAACGACCTGCAGAGCGCTCAAGACCAATTGCGCGAGTTCCTGCATAGCCTGGGAGTGAAGACGGAGTTTGCCGACTACGGTGTAACGCCATCGGAAGCCGAGGAAATGATCAATTTCGCCATGCAGGGCGCCAGAGGCAAAAACTTCATCGGCTCACAGGCGGCCTAGCGCCTGCCAACCCCAACCAAGCACTGTCAGCGGCGTGACGAGCCGCGACGATTTCCTGCCGCACCCACAAAAGAGTGCACCCTCCGACACCATTCGGGGGGACCGAACAATAATAAGGAAAAGATCATGAATCGTGCCCAAACCATGCCTGGACTCGCAGTGCGCACCTCATCGTTCCGAGTAGCCCAGTGGCGCATGCTGCTGGCGGCGATGTTCTGCTATCTGTTTTTCTACACCGGCCGGCAGACATTCGGTTTCGCCATTCCGGGTATCCAGGCCGAGTTCGGCTTTACCAAGGAGCACCTAGGGTGGGCATCGGCGGCCATGCTCTGGGCCTATGCCATCGGCCAGGCCATCAACGGCAACCTTGCCGACAAATTCGGCGGCAGACGCATCATGACCGCCGGTGCCGTATTGTCCTGCGCCGCCAACTGGGTGACCAGCTTCGCCAGTGGTTTTACCGCTCTGATCTTGCCTTGGGGTCTCAACGGTTATTTCCAGGCATTGGGCTGGGCGCCCGGGAGTCGACTCATCTCCAATTGGTGGAGTGCCGGCGAGCGCGGCAAGGTGTATGGCTTTTACGTGTTTGCCGCCGGTTGCGCCTCTGTCCTTTCGTACGTGACCTCAATCGTTGTGCTTGAGGTGATGCATCTGGAGTGGCGCTGGATCTTTCGGTTGCCCGTGCTGCTGATGCTGGCTGGCGGCATCATCTTCTATCTGGTGGCCCGTGAACGTCCGCAGGACATGGGTTTCGAACCGCTCGCCGATACCGGCGTCGCCAATGCCGATGACAAAAACCACGAAGTGGCACACGGTGAAGTCGAATCGTCCGCGCAACGCTACAAAGCCGTTCTAAAGAACTTTCGTTTGATCATCGCCGCGGTATCCCTGGGATTCCAGAACGCTGCTCGCTATGGCTTGATCGTCTGGGTGCCGGTGCATTTTCTGGGTGCCAACTGGAAAAGCGGCGACAGCATGGTCGATCCGAAATGGATTACGGTTGCCCTGCCGGTGGGCATGGCCATCGGCGCCCTCAGTAATGGCTGGGTTTCGGACAAGCTGTTCGGCTCCAAACGCTACCTGGCGATCATGCTCTACATGTTCCTCGGTGCAGCGACCAGCCTGTGGATGTGGAGCCTCCCGCCTCATAGCGCAATTGGCCTGGTGGCGCTGTTCCTCTGTGGTTTCTTCGTTTACGGCCCGGCGTCGAGTTTCTGGGCGCTCTGCCCAGACCTGGTCGGCGCAAAGCGAGCTGGCACGGCAACCGGCGTGATGAACTTCTCGTCCTATCTGTTCGCCGGCCTGGCGGAACCGTTGATCGGCAGTATGCTCGACAGTACCGGCAACACTTCATTGATCTTCATCGTGGTCACCGCTGCATGCCTGTGCAGTGCGGCGGTCGCGTTGTTCATCAGACGCTGATTACGCAGCATGGATGCTGGTAGACAGGCAACGACTCAGGAACAGGACCTTCTATGTACCAGTACCACAAGTGGTTACGTTCCTTTCATGCGGTGGCGAAGACCGGCAGTTTCACCCTCGCCGCCGAGTACCTGAGCGTTGGTCAGCCGACTGTCAGTGAACAGGTCAACGCGCTGGAGAAGAAGTTCTCCGTGGAACTCTTTCATCGTCGAGGCCGTTTTATCGAAATGAGTTCGGCGGGACACAAGCTCTATGCGATCACCCAGGGGCTATTCGGCCAAGAGGATGAAGCCGTGCAACTTCTGCAAAGTTTCAAGCAACGCAAGACAGGCATGCTGCGCTTGGGCGCGGTCTCTCCTCCCATTGCGATGAACCTGACTTACGAATTGATGCAGCGGCATCCGGACATCGAGCTGGAGACGTCGTTTTCTCCCGAAAAAGAAACACTGGATCGTCTCTTCAACTTCGACATCGATGTGGCGATTCTTGCGCTCTCCGAATTCGACCAGCGCTTTGATACTCAGCTTTATCGACGCTATCCGATTATTGCCGTCGTCCGCGACGACCATCCCTGGGCCAGTCAGAAAGAGGTGCATGTCGAGCAGATCAGCAGCGAGAAGTGGGTCCTTCGTGAAAAAAGCTCTCGCACACGCCAACTGGTGGAAGAGAGCTGCAAGCGCCTGGACGTCGCCCTGAACTGCGTCATGCAGTTGAACAGTCGTGAAGCCATTGTCCATGCCATCGCCAAGGGCATCGGCATCGGTTTCGTTTCGGCCGTCGAGTACGCCGAAACGCCGGGCACCAAGCCGATCACCTTCGTCAATCATCCGTTTTCGATCGATTACCACCTGTGCTGCCTGGGTATTCGAAGGAACCGGCCAATGATCGCGGAGTTGTTCGACTCCAGTCCAATACCGACAACCTGATTCCGTAACGCGTTTCAACACTCAATAGGCTTACCTCCTGGTGACGAGAGGGACGGCCTACCCATACCCAAAAATGGAGATTCGTCATGCACTACAAACAACCCACTCATCTGCAAGCCGTTGTTCTGGACTGGGCGGGCACCGTCGTTGATTTCGGTTCCTTCGCCCCAACTCAAATTTTCGTCGAAGCGTTCGGCGAGTTTGGCGTAGCCGTTTCGCTGGAGGAAGCACGTGGCCCCATGGGCATGGGCAAGTGGGACCACATCCGCACGTTATGCAACCAGCCACAGATCGCCGAACGCTACCGAGCGGTCTTTGATCGCCTGCCGACCGATGATGATGTCACGGCGCTTTATGAGCGCTTCATGCCGCTGCAAATCGAGAAGATCGCGTTGCATTCCGCCGTGATTCCCGGAGCACTGGATGCCATCGGTGCCTTGCGCGACAAGGGCCTGAAAATCGGTTCGTGTTCCGGTTACCCGGCCGTCGTCATGGCAAAAGTGGTGGAGCTGGCGCGACAGAACGGCTACGTCGCCGACCATGTGGTAGCGACAGACGAAGTGCCTAATGGTCGCCCGCACCCTGCTCAGGCCTTGGCCAACGTTATCGCCTTGGGGATCAGTGACGTCGCGGCTTGCGTGAAGGTCGACGACACGTGGCCCGGCATTCTCGAAGGTCGTAGCGCAGGTATGTGGACAGTCGCATTGACCTGCTCCGGCAACGCACTGGGCTTGACCTACGATCAGTACAAGGCGTTGCCCTCCGACAAGCTGGCCGAAGAACGTGCCCGCATCATCAAGATGTTCGAAGGCTCTCGCCCGCACTATCTGATCGACACCATCGTCGAGTTGCCGGCAGTCATCGAAGACATCAATGCCCGCCTGGCGCGCGGTGAAACCCCTCAGGGTTCCTGACGCCATACGGCGGCTGAAGCTGACAGTGGCCGTCCACGGACGGCCGCAACGGATAACAACAAGAGAGACTCATCATGATCTACGCCCAACCTGGCACTCCCGGTGCCATCGTTTCCTTCAAGTCCCGTTATGGCAACTACATCGGCGGTGAGTTCGTTGCGCCGGTCAATGGTCAGTACTTCACCACGACTTCTCCCGTGAATGGCCAACCGATTGCCGAATTCCCGCGCTCCACGGCCGAAGACATCGAAAAGGCCCTGGACGCTGCCCACGCGGCGGCTGATGCCTGGGGCGCCACGTCCGCCCAGGCTCGCTCGCTGGTGCTGCTGAAAATCGCCGACCGCATCGAACAGAACCTCGAAGTCCTGGCAATCACCGAGTCCTGGGACAACGGTAAAGCCGTGCGTGAAACCCTCAACGCCGACATCCCGCTGGCGGCGGACCATTTCCGCTACTTCGCCGGTTGCATCCGCGCTCAGGAAGGCAGCGCCGCCGAGATCGACGGCAACACCGTGGCCTATCACATCCATGAACCACTGGGCGTGGTCGGCCAGATCATCCCGTGGAACTTCCCGATCCTGATGGCCGCCTGGAAACTCGCCCCGGCCCTGGCGGCTGGTAACTGCGTGGTGCTCAAGCCCGCCGAACAAACCCCGCTGGGCATTACCGTGCTGATGGAGCTGATCGGCGACATGTTGCCGCCGGGCGTGCTGAACGTCGTGCAAGGCTTCGGCAAAGAAGCCGGCGAAGCGCTGGCCACCAGCAAACGCATCGCCAAGATCGCCTTCACCGGCTCGACCCCGGTCGGCTCGCACATCATGAAATGCGCCGCCGAAAACATCATTCCGTCCACCGTGGAGCTGGGTGGCAAGTCGCCGAACATCTTCTTCGCTGACATCATGCAAGCCGAAGAAACCTTCATCGAAAAAGCCGCCGAAGGCCTGGTGCTGGCGTTCTTCAACCAGGGCGAAGTCTGCACCTGCCCGTCCCGCGCCTTGGTGCAAGAATCGATCTACGACGACTTCATGAAAGTCGTGATGAAGAAAGTGCTGTCGATCAAACGTGGTGACCCGCTGGACACCGACACCATGGTCGGCGCCCAGGCGTCCGAGCAGCAATTCGACAAAATCCTTTCGTACCTGGAAATCGCCAAGGGCGAAGGCGCCGAGCTGCTGACCGGCGGCAAGATTGAAAAACTCGAGGGCAACCTGGCGACCGGGTATTACATCCAGCCGACCCTGCTCAAGGGCACCAACAAAATGCGCGTGTTCCAGGAAGAAATCTTTGGCCCGGTGGTGAGCATCACTACCTTCAAGGACGAAGCCGAAGCCCTGGCCATCGCCAACGACACCGAGTTCGGCCTGGGTGCCGGTCTGTGGACCCGCGACATCAACCGCGCCTATCGCATGGGCCGCGCCATCAAGGCCGGTCGTGTGTGGACCAACTGCTACCACCTGTACCCGGCGCACGCCGCGTTCGGCGGTTACAAAAAATCCGGCGTCGGTCGTGAAACCCACAAAATGATGCTCGATCACTATCAGCAGACCAAAAACCTGCTGGTGAGCTACGATATCAATCCGCTGGGTTTCTTCTAAAAAAGCGTGGGCGATGCAGATGTTTCTGCGTCGCCCTTTCAATAGTCATCGCGAGCGGGCTCGCTCCCACAGTGATTTTGGCCAGTTCCAAAAGGTGGGGTTCACTTCACAACCCTGTGGGAGCGAGCTTGCTCGCGATGGCGTGAAACAGGCCGAGCGTTAGCTCGCCTGCAGCTTTTGATCTTGATGCACCGCCCCCATCACTTCTGATACCAACCCTGTGGCACTCGGTAACATCCGGCGCTGTTACGGTGCGTCTTTTCAACGACTCGACGTCACGCGCCCCGCTCTACAAGGCCAAAAACAGCCATGGCGCAAATTGTGCATCTAAACGCAATCCAATCCTGCTTGAAGCCGCCATGCGCCCCAAGGAATTGAAACTCTGGACTACCGGTGTTGCCCATTTACTGGACCTTCCTCCCGGGCATGCGCGGTTAGCAGGCTTAAGTCACTGGTTGCGGCAAGTATGCCCGGTCGATCACTTCGTTCTGTTCGTCTACGAAGGCAATCATCGGCCGTTGGCGCTGTTCGACACCTTCGCAGCCGACAAGCGTGCGGTGTATGTCGATGACTATCAATGCGGGCCCTATTTACTTGATCCGTTCTACCTGGCATGCACTCGCGGGCAAGCGCCTGGACTGTGGCGTTTGCGCCAGTTCGCACCCGACCACTTCTACCTCGGCGAGTATTACCTGACGTATTACCAGCAAACCGGGCTGGCTGAAGAAGTGGCGTTTTTCGTCGACCTCGGCGGCGGCGCCATGGCCGTTCTGTCGTTGATGCGATCCACCGCCAGCTGTGCTTTTGGTCGTGACGAGATGCAGTTGATCGAGTGTGCGCAGGCTGTGGTTGAACAGGTCATCAATGAAGCCTGGCGTTTGCGTCAAGCCCTGCAACCACGCCCGGCGCAGGACCTGGACTTCAAGATCCGCGAAGCCTTCGATCAGTTCGGCGCGCACATCCTCACCCACCGCGAACAAGAGATTGTGCAGTTGCTGCTACGCGGTCACTCCAGCGCCTCGGTCGCCGAACAACTGGGCATCAGTCCTGGCACGGTGAAGATTCACCGCAAGAACATCTACGCCAAGCTCGGCATCGGCAGCCAGTCCGAATTGCTCGGGCTGTTTATCCGCGACCTTACCGGTCAGGAACTGGTCGTCGAAGCCTGACACCTGAAACCGACTCTATCCCCCAAGGGATATATACAGCGCAAAACCCCGATTGCTAGTTTGGCCCCCGACGCACTGATTCATCACTGCAAGGGAGCCCGCCTCGTGAACAACAGCGTGAACGACACTTCGCCAAGCGATATCGAATTCTGCAACGTGGTCAAACGCTATGGCGAGGTGTCGGCCGTCAATGGCCTGAACTTCGCGGTGCGTCGCGGCTCATTCCATTCCTTCCTCGGCGGTTCCGGCTGCGGCAAAACCACCACCCTGCGCATGATAGCCGGCTTCGAACAGCCCAGTAGCGGCGAAGTGCGCCTGTCGGGCAAGAACGTTGCCGGAGTGCCGGCGTTTGAGCGGCCGGTGAACATGGTGTTCCAGCATTACGCCCTCTTCCCGCACCTGACAGTGGCGCAGAACATCGCCTATGGGCTGCGTTATCGCACCCCGCGACCCGACAAAAAAACTCAACTGCGCATGGCTGATGAAGCGTTGGAAATGGTGCGCCTGAGCGGCTTCGGCCAACGCAAGCCGAGTGAACTTTCCGGCGGCCAACAGCAGCGCGTGGCCCTGGCCCGGGCGCTGGTGAACAAGCCGACCGTGTTGCTGCTGGACGAGCCGCTGGCGGCGCTGGACCGCAAGCTGCGCAAGGAAATGCAATCCGAATTGCTGCGCCTGCAACGCGAAGTCGGCATCACCTTTGTGCTGGTCACCCACGATCAGGAAGAAGCCTTGTCGATGAGTGACAGCATCAGCGTGATGCACAACGGTTCGATCATCCAGACCGCCACCCCGGAACAACTGTATGAAGCGCCGGCCAGCCGTTACGTGGCCGACTTTATTGGCGAATCCAATCTGTTCAACGGCACGGTTCGTCAAATGCAGGGCGATTCAGTAGTGCTGCGCACCGAGCAAGGACTGGAACTGACCAGCCCATTGACGCCCACCGGCAAAGCCTTAAGCGCAGACGTCGCCGGTTGCATCGCGGTGCGCCCTGAGCTGATCAGCATCGCCAGCGCCAACGCCGACATGACCCGAGAAGTGAAGCTGCAAGGCCACGTGGAAGACCGCATCTACCTCGGCAACTCCACCGAATACCGCGTGCGCACCCAAGCCTTTGGCGTGGTTTGCGTGCGTGTGCCGCGCCAACAGGATCACGGCGCCAATGCATTCGAACACGGCGCTGCAGTGAGCGTCGGCTGGGATCACGCCAATGGCCTGGCCATGGCGTTGTAAATCATCGATTCGTTTCATCAACCGAATGTGGAGCGTGCTATGGACCAGAAGACGTTTATCAAAACCCTGCGTAGCTGGCAGAACGGCTCGATCAGCCGCCGCGAGTTCCTTGGCCGCACAGGCCTGGGAATTGCCGCAGCGGTGGTCGCAACCAACATGCCTGGCCTGCTGACTTCCACCGCCGAGGCCGCCGAGCAGGCCAAGCTGGGCGATCGCCTGTCGCTGGCGACCTGGCCGAATTACCACAGCCAGGAAAACCTCGACACCTTCGCCAAAACCACCGGTGCGCGCGTTTCGATGAGCGTGTTCGGTTCCAACGAAGAGATGCTTGCCAAATTGCAGGCCGGTGGCAGTGGCTGGGACGTACTGGTGCCGACCAACTACACCATCAGCACTTACGTTGGCCTGGGCCTGATCGAACCATTGGACTTGTCGCGCATTCCCAACTTTGAGGCGTCGGCTTTCCAGCAAAAGTTCATGGCCCAAGGAACGGTGGACGGCAAGGTGTATGCGGTACCGAAAAACTGGGGCACTACCGGCATGCTCTACGACGCCGGCAAACTGAAGAACGGCCCCGCCAGCTGGAAAGAATTCTGGGCAGCAGCTCAAGGCCCCGCCAGCGGCCGGACAATGGTTCACGATTACCAACTGACCGCCATCGGCAACGCGCTGAAAAGCTTCGGCTATAGCTTCAATTCCCTGGACCCGAAAGAACTGGCCGATGCCGAAAAACTGCTGATCGAGGTCAAGCCGCACCTGTTCGCCATCAACTCCGACATCCAGCCGTCAATGCGCAGCGGCGATGCCTGGCTGGCGATGTCCTGGACCGGCGATGCCTCTCAGTTGCACCGCGACAACGCGCAGATGCAGTTCGAACTGGGCAAGGAAGGTGGCGAACTGTGGAGTGACTTCTTTGCCATACCCAAAAGCTCGGAGCACAAGGACGCGGCCTACGCCTTCATCAACTACCTGCTCGATCCGCAGCACAACAAGCTCGAAGTGTTGAGCCACGGCTACCCGAGCGGCGACAAACGCGTCGATGCGTTGCTGCCCACCGCCATGCTCGACGATCCGATCATGTACCCGGCCGCCGAAGCGCTCAGTCCTCTGGAGTTCGGTGCCGCGGCGACGCTCACCAGCCCGGCGCGCGCCGAATTGATGGCTCGCTTCAAGTCCGCCTGATCGCCTGGCCATGGCCAATGAGGAGTCCCCCATGAACGTCGCCACCCACCCACAAACGGTGCAGCCGGGCAATGCCCTGTCGGTCGAGGTTCGCCAACGGCGCAGCCTCGGCCGGCGGATCACCCTGCTGATGCTCTTGCCCTCGACCTTGTGGTTCCTGCTGCTGTTGTTGATGCCGCTAGTGATCATCCTGGTCTTCAGTTTCGGCGAGCGCAGTGCCGTGGGCGGTTACGCCGGTGGCTTCACGCTGGCCAACTACCTGAACCTCGGTTCCCGTGGCGCGGCGTTCAGCAACACGCTGATGTTGGCGCCGCTGGGCACGCTGGTGTGCCTGGTGGCGGCTTACCCGCTGGCGTATTTTCTGGCAGTCAAGGTCAGCAAGAACCGCTCGCTGCTGCTGACGCTGGTGATCGTGCCGTTCTGGACCAGTTTCCTGATCCGCACTTACGCCTGGATTTTCATCCTCAGCGGCAAGGGCATTCCGGCCCTGCTCGCCAGCCTTGGCCTTGAGGACGTGCGGCTGATCAATACGCCGTGGGCGGTGCTGATCGGCATCGTTTACGGCTACTTGCCGCTGATGGTGTTTCCGATTTACGTCAGCCTGGAAAAACTCGACAAGCGTCTGCTCGAAGCCTCTGCGGACCTGGGTGCCAGCGCTTTCGAAAGTTTCCGGCGGATCACCCTGCCACTCTCCGCGCCCGGGATCATCACCGGGGTGATGCTGGTGTTCATCCTGTTGATGGGCGAGTTCCTGATCCCGGCCATTCTCGGTGGCGGCAAAGTGTTCTTCGTCGGCAACGCACTGGTCGACCTGTTTCTGCAATCGCGCAACTGGCCCTTTGGAAGCGCGCTGGCGATGACTTTGGTGGCGATGATGCTGCTGATCATCGGCGTGTATTTGAAACTGGTGGCGCGCTATGGCGGCCGCCCTGCCGACGGAGGGTTGTGACATGTGGCTGCGCAGCTATTCGACTTCGCTGTACCTGTTTCTCTACGCACCGATCGCGTTGATCGTGCTGTTCAGCTTCAACGCCGGGCGCAGTGGCCTGGCGTTCGAATGCTGCTCGGTGCAGTGGTTTGGTCGCGCGTTTGGCAACCCGTTCATCATGGAAGCGCTGGGCCATAGCGCGTTCATTGCCTTCACTTCAGCGGTGATTGCCACGTTGTTCGGCACGCTCGCGGTGTTCGGTTTGCAACGTGCCGGCGCCAAAGTGCGGTTGCTGTTCGATGCGCTGACCTATTGCGCAATCATCGTGCCTGGGATCGTCATCGGTATCTCGACGCTGATTGCGTTCATTAGCCTGTTCGACCTGATCAACCCGTTGCTGGCGAGCTGGATACCGAGCGTTCCACGGTTGAACATGGGCTTCTTTACCGTGATCGCCGCGCACTCGCTGTTCACCATGGCGTTGGTCATGGTGATCGTGCGCAGCCGCGTCGACTCACTGGACAAGGCCTTGCTGGAAGCCTCGGCCGACCTCTACGCCCCCCCAATGCAAACGTTCTGGCGGGTCACCCTGCCGCAGATCAGTCCGGCGATCATGGCCGGGTTTCTCCTGGCGTTCACCTTCAGCTTCGACGATTTCATCATCGCGTTCTTCGTCGCCGGTTCCGAAACAACCTTGCCGATCTACATCTTTTCATCCATCCGCCGCGGCGTGACCCCGGAGATCAACGCGGTTTCGACCGTCATCATCTGCGCGTCGCTGGCGCTGCTGTTCACTTCCCGTCACCTGCAAAACCGCCGCACCGGCGTCCAGGAGTCTCACCATGCGTGATCAGCTTTACATCAACGGCGAGTGGGTCAGCCCGGATCTGGGCGGTTACCTGGACGTCATCGACCCGGCCACCGGACAGGCTTTCCATCGGGTCGCCGCGGGCACTGAGGAAGACGTCGATCATGCGGTCCGCGCCGCCAGGCGAGCGTTCGATAACGGCTGGAGCCAAACCACTGGCGCCGAGCGCGCGCAGTGGCTGGAAGCGTTGGCTGATGAACTGGACAGTGGTCAACAGGCGTTGGCTGAACTGGAAGTGCGCGACAACGGCAAACCGTTGCCCGAAGCGCAGTGGGACGTTGGCGATGCGATCGGTTGCTTTCGTTACTACGCCGGATTGGCCCGGGAACTGGATCAACAGCAGGACCAACCGCTGGCGCTGCCGGACGAGCGTTTTCGCTGCCGCATCCGTCATGAGCCGATCGGCGTTGCCGGGCAGATCATCCCCTGGAACTACCCGCTGCTGATGGCCGCGTGGAAGGTCGCGCCCGCCTTGGCCGCCGGGGCCACGCTGGTGTTGAAACCGTCCGAACTGACACCACTGACGGCACTGGAACTGGCCGCGGCCGCCGACCGCATCGGTCTGCCGGCCGGGGTCCTGAACGTTGTGACCGGTCTTGGAGCCGACGCCGGCGGCCCGCTCACCGAACACCCTGGCGTGGACAAACTGGCCTTCACCGGCAGCGTGCCCACCGGGGCAAAAATCATGTCGGCGGCCGCTCGCGACATCAAGAACATCAGCCTGGAGCTGGGCGGAAAGTCTGCGTTGATTGTGTTCGACGACGCCGATGTCGACGCGGCGGTGGAGTGGATACTGTTCGGGATTTTCTGGAACCAGGGCCAGGTGTGCAGCGCCACTTCACGCTTGCTGGTGCAGGAAAACATCGCCTCGCGGTTGATCGAGCGACTGGTTGAGGAAACCCGCAAGATCACCATCGGCCCAGGGCTGGAACCCGGCGTGTTGTTGGGCCCTTTGGTCAGTCGGGGTCAACACGACAAGGTCCTCGGCTTTATCGATCAGGGACTGGCCAGCGGCGCACGCCTGCTCACCGGAGGTCGGCAGCCGGCGTATCTGCCAGAGGGTTATTTCATCGAACCGGCCATCTTCGACGAGCCCGGACACAGCAGCATCCTCTGGCGCGAAGAGGTGTTCGGCCCGGTGCTGTGCATCAAGCGCTTCAAGACTGAAGAGCAAGCCTTGCAAATGGCTAACGCCAGTCGCTTCGGCCTTGCCGCCGCCGTGATGAGTGCTGATTTGCAACGTACCGCCCGCGTCGCCAACCAACTGCGCGCCGGGATTATCTGGGTCAACTGCTCGCAACCCACCTTCGTCGAGGCGCCGTGGGGCGGCATGAAACACAGCGGCATTGGCCGGGAACTCGGCCAATGGGGGCTGCACAATTATCTGGAGGTGAAGCAAGTGACCGAATACGTCAGCGACCAGCCATGGGGCTGGTATCTGAAATAGCCAGCCAAAACGCGCCCCTGTAGCAGCTGGCGAAGCCTGCGTTCGGCTGCGTAGCAGTCGTGAAATCAGGAGACGCGGTGGATCAGGAAGACCGCACGCTCAGGTTTAACGACTGCTGCGTCCGATCGCGGCCCGAACCGAACGCAGGCTTCGCCAGCTGCTACATGGTTTGGAGTTAACTGGTGCTTCAGTTCAAGTACCTGACCCAGACGATCCCGGCGCGAAAGCGTCGGGCGATCCATTCGCCGCCGATGTACAGCCGTTGATAATCACGCATGGCAAACTCCTTCATTCAGCGGCGGCTCCAGCCGAATATTTTCCAGACGACTGAACGCGTCGACCCGCACCCCGCTGCCCACGCTCACTCCCGGTCCAAACACCACGCAAGGTTCGATGCATACGTCCCTGGCCAGCTGCGTATCAGCACTGAAGAACACCGTATCCGCCGCCATCAGGCTGACGCCCGACTGCATGGCCGCTTGGCGTCGCCGCTGCTGGAAAAGCTGTTCGGCAGCATGCAATTGCTCGCGATCATTAACCCCGAGCACGTCGTCTTCATCGACCTCCACCGCCGTGACTTGCAGCCCGGCGCTGTTGGCCACGGCCACCGCGTCGGTGAGGTAGTACTCGCCTTGTGCGTTTTGGTTGCCGATACGTTCCAGCAACCAGAGACAGGTGTCGGCACGCAAGCCCATGACACCGCCATTGCAGAAGCCGACGTCCAATTCTTGCGGGCTGGCGTCCTTGGCTTCGCGAATGGCCAGCAAGCGACCTTCTTCCACCAACAGTCGCCCATAAGGCCCGGGGTTTTCAGTCTGAAACCCGGCAACCGCAACCGCGGCACCGTCGATCAGCGTCTGACGTAGCTGCAACAACGTCTGCGGACTGATCAACGGTGAATCGCCAAACAACACCAACACGCAGCCCTGCTCATGGGCCTGCAACGCGGCGCGAGCCGCGAGCAATGCGTGCGCCGTGCCCAATTGTTCGTGCTGGGTAAACAACTGCGCCGTGGGCGCAGCCTGTTGCAAGTAATCGGCAACCGGTCGACTGCCAGCACCCAGCACCACCGCCACTTGCTCGATGCCCGCCGCCTCGACCGCCGCCAGGACATGGCCGAGCAGCGGTCGATTACCCACCGGGTGCATGACTTTCGGCAGTTGCGAACGCATGCGAGTGCCCTGCCCGGCCGCGAGAATCACCGCCAGGGTTGACCAGGAAATGTTGTCGCTCATTGCGATCCTCCCAAGTACCGCGGCGTTAAACCTGATCGCGATAGAACACGTCGTCGGCATACGGATACCACCAGTCCTGAATCTTCGGCTGGTGATCGATGATGACCATTTTCGAGCGACGGAACGCTTCAAGGCCCTGACGCCCGAGTTCGCGTCCCAGGCCCGACATCTTCCAGCCACCAAATGGCAGCGCGTCGTTGTCGATCAGTGGGTTGTTGACCCAGACCATCCCGGCTTCAAGACGCTCGGCGGCTTCCATTGCTTCGGCAAGATCGGTTGTGAACAGCGATGCGCCGAGACCGAACGGCGAGTCATTGGCCAGATGCACCGCTTCGTCGAAATCGCTGACACGGCAAATCGCCGCGACGGGGCCGAAGCACTCTTCCTGGAGAATCGCCATGTCGCGGGTCACGCCGGTGAGAATGGTCGGTTCGTAGAACCAGCCCACCGTGTGCTGTGGCGGGATCCGTCCACCGCAGACCAGCGTCGCACCTTTGGCCAAGGCGTCGTCGACCAGGCGCATGACTTTGTTGCGTGCGGCCTCACTGACCATCGGCCCGATTTCCGTACGCTCCAGACCATGACCTATGCGCAAGGCACGCGTACGTTCGGCGAACTTCTCGACGAACTCATCGTGGATCTCATCGACCACGTAGAAGCGCTCTGCCGAGGTGCAAATCTGCCCGCTCAGGTGGAACGCAGCGGTCACCGCTCCCGCCGATGCGACGTCCAGTGGTGCGTGTTTTGAGATGATCAACGGGTCGCTGCCACCGGCCTCGATGACGCACGGTTTCATCTGTTCTGCACACGCCACCGCCACCGCTTTGCCCGCCGCGACGCTACCGGTAAAAACCACGGCGTGAGTCCCGGTCGACTTCACCAGCAGCTGCGCAGTCACCGCATCGCCCGGCACGCAAGACACCAGACCCGGCAACAGCGAGGTGAAATGCTCCATAAACTTGAGCGTGCAAAGGGTTGTGGCTTCGGCCGGTTTGACGATGCAGGCGTTACCCGCCGCCAGCGATGCGGCGACCGTCCAGCACATCAACAGGATCGGAAAGTTGAACGGCATGATGTGCACGCTGACGCCATACGGCTCATAACGCACATGCTGGAACGAGCCGATCTGCGTGGTGCCGGCGACCTTGCCCGCATCGTCCCGAGCCATTTCCGCGTAGTAGCGAAAGATCGGCGCGCAGTTCGCCAGTTCGCCCATGGCTTCGGGAAACGGCTTGCCCATTTCCAGGGTCATCAACCGCGCGACTTCGCGGTTGCACGCGACGTTCTGTTCGATCGCATTGGCCAACTGATGCAAACGCGCGGCACGGCTTTTGGCGTCGATCAACCGCCATTGTTTTTGCGCGGTGGTGGCGGCATCGACGGCGGCTTGCACGTCGGCTTCGCCACACAGGCCGACCTGCCCGACCGGTTGCAGCGTCGCCGGGTCAAGCACTTCGCGGGCGCGGGTATTCGTCAGGGGCAGGTACTCGGCGTTGATGAAACGCAGGGCAGTGTCAGTGTTAAACGTGGCCATGGGATGATCCTTGAACCAATCGATAAGGGGTTTCGCGCAATGTCGCCAAGGTCGCGGGCGATAGATCCTCGCGCCAACCCGGTACGTGCCGGTTGAGCCAATCGCGCAGCGGAGCAAAGGCCTCGGCGTCCAGCGCTCGAACAAACAAACCCAGGGTGCGCGGCAGATGCGCCAGGTAACCGTGCTTGCCATCGCGGCCCGCCAGGCGCACAAAAATCCCCAGCACCTTGGCGTGACGCTGGGCGGCCAGCCGCCGGTAATCTTCGAGAAAACGCGGCGCATTGAGCTCCGGGCGTTGCATCAGGTAGTGCGTCAGCAACGCCACGCGCAATGCTTCGGGCACGTCGCGGCGAGCGTCTTCGAGCAACGACATCAAGTCGTACGCTGCCGCACCGATCAGTGCGTCCTGAAAATCCAGCAGTCCGCAGGCCGCAACGCCTTCGCGGCCTTCCAGCAGCATCAGGTTGTCGACGTGGAAGTCGCGCAACACCAAGGCTTCGCGACGTTGCGCGACATCGCTGCAAGCTTTGGCGAACAGCGTCAGAAACGACTCGCGCAGGTTGAGCGCCGCCTCCTTGCCAATCAGCAGCGGGATGTACCAGTCGATCAGCAGCGCACACTCGTCACTCAGTTGTCGGGCATCGTAAGGCGCCATTTCTGCCGCTGGTGGTACGCGATGCAACGCCACCAGCGCATCGACGGCCAAGCGATACAGCGTCGCTTCCGGATGCCCCGCCGCCAACAATCGGGTGTAGGTGTCGTGACCGAAATCTTCGATCAACGCCAAACCCGCCTCTTCGTCAACCTGCACCAGGGCCGGCGCGGAAAGCCCCAGCCCGTGCAAGTGACGGGCGACCTGCACAAACGGACCGATCGGCTCGCTGTGCGGTGGCGAGTCCATCAGCAACAGACCTTCGCCGCTTAAACGAAAGTAGCGCCGGGTCGAGGCATCCGCCGGCAACGCAACCAGCTGCGCCTCGGCGAAGCCGGCACGCGCCAGAAAGGCTGCGCGCTGGTCCTCACGCGTTGGCGATAACGCACGTGTTTCAGTCATGGCATTCACCGGATCATGTAGACCTTTTTCACCGTCTCGTGGACGGTGCATACGCCTTTCCAGTCCTTGCGGAAAAAGGCGGCCGTGTCGGGTTTGATCTCGATCACTTCGCCGGACTCATGGACGTAAGTGCAGCGGCCTTCGAGGAAATGGCAGAACTCGTCGCTGGTGACATGGCAAAACCATTTACCCGGCGTGCAGATCCACACACCGCACTCGGACTGGCCTTCGGGGCCTTTGTGCAGCACCACGCCAGAGACATGGGATTGACCTTCGAGCATGGTCGGGATCACGCCCCAATCTTTAACGTCGGTGATGCTCAGCGGGTCGTACAGAAACGGGGTAGTCATGTGTTGCTCTCCAAAAAAATTCAGGCTCAAGCCAGCATGTAAACGTTGCGCAGGGTTTCCCGGACGTGGCATTCGCCGGTCCAGCCAGCCGGGAACAACACCAGTGTGTTGGGCCGCACTTCGATCACTTCACCGTCGTCATTGCGGTAAGTGGCATGGCCTGCGATGAAATGGCACAGCTCGTCACGGGGAATCGACAGCCGCCAGCGACCGGGCGTGCAGACCCAAAGCCCGGTTTCAGGACTGTTATTCGGACCTTTGAACAACAGTCGGCCGCTGGAGTGCGAGACGCCTTCGACGGCGTCGCTCTGCACGCCCCAGTCCACCAGATCGGTGCGACTGCTGACGGCTTCGAGGTGCGGCGTAAAATCCGCCGTCGTGTTTTGATCAGGCATTGTTCAGCACCTTGTCGAGAATGTCGGCCGCATCCGCTGGCCCTTTGCGTGATTGCATTTGCACGCTGGTGTGCTGCAAACGTTGGCGCATCGCCGCGTCGTTGAGGCAGGCGGCGAGTTTTTCCGCCAACTGCGCTTCGCTCCAGTCGTAGCGATCGAGCTTGAAACCGTGACCGCTTTCTTCGGCGCGCATGGCGTTGTCGTGACCGTCCCAGACGTACGACATGACAATCGCCGGTTTGCCGAAGAACAGGCACTCGGTAAAGCTGTTGTTGCCGCCGTGGTGGATCACCGCATCGACCTGGGCAATCACCGACGGCTGCGGGAACCAGTTGGAGATCAGCACGTTGTCCGGCAGGTCCGGGTATTCATCGAGGTGCTCACCGACATTGAACAACGCGCGATAAGGCAACTTGCCCACCGCACTGATCAGACGTTGGAGCAAATCGACATCACCGGATCCGAGGCTGCCAAAACTGACGTAGAGCAATGGCTTGTCGTTGTTGGCGCGGAACTCGGGAATCTCGTACGTCGTATCGTGACGCACGCACCCTTGCAGGTAGTGGAAGCGCTCGGCCGGCAACGGATGACGGCGCTCGAACTTGACCGCGTCCGGGTACAGCAACAGGTTCATGTAAGGCGAGGCTTCGAAGAATGTGCCGAGCGGATACGGCTGCTCGCCATGGGTTTGCAGGAACTGGTTGAAGTCTTCGTGGATCGGCCCGATCACGTCTTCAAAACGCTGCCGAAACTGTGCGTGACCGGCCTTGTCGTCGATGCTCATGCCCGACAGGTGCGGTGGGATATCCGGGTCTTCGATCTCGTTTTCCGAACAGGAAATGATCCGCACCCAGGGCTTGCCGTATTTCTTGATCGCCGGGAACAGGATCACGTTGTCGACGCAGATCAAGTCCGGCTTGACCTTGTCCAGCACCGCCGGCAGATCCTTTTGCGCCCACTTCGCGGTGTCGACGATGGCGGCCCAGCATTCCTTTACGTAGTTGTCGATTTGATCGAGTGGGGATTTGCGGAAGTTGGGAATGTGGCCGTTGATGAAATCGACCCAGTAACGGGCCATTTCTTCGGCCGGCATGGGCGCCGACATGTTGACCATGTGCTCTTCAAAACCATATCCGGCATACACGCCACTCATGCCCGGGTCGGTGAGGAATACTGCTTTGTGGCCGAGGGCTTCGCACGCCTGGGCGATACCGACTGAGTTGAGCGCCGGGCCATAAGCGGCTTCCGGAAAGAAGGCGATTACTTTCTGTTTCATCGAGCGGTACTCCTGCCTGGTCTTTTTTTATTGTTCAGCGCGTCAGAACACGGGCGTGGCGAGCCTGCCAGCCGAGCCGGACGCTCATACCGATAGCAAAATGAGCAAATTCGAATTGCGAGGACGGCACCCGGACGATCAAGGCCTTGTCGCTGAGCGCCGTTTGTACATGCACGTTGGTGTCGAGGCCGTGATAGGCGATTTCGACGATATTGCCGATCACCCGATTGGCGCAGTCGTCGCCCTCCTCCGTCAGCACCTGTAAACGTTCCGGGCGAACGACGACGGCAACTTTTTGCCCCGGAATCAACGGCGCGTCGGTCTCGACTGCCAGCTCCTGGCCGTTGACGCGCACCGAGTGCTCACCCGATCGCACGCCTTCGAACAGGTTGCTGACACCGATAAAGTTGGCGACAAACCGGCTGTTGGGATTCTCGTAGAGTTCGGTCGGGCTGCCGCACTGGCAGACCTTGCCGCCGTCGAGCACGGCCATGCGATCCGACATCACCAACGCTTCTTCCTGATCGTGGGTGACGATGATGAAAGTGATACCGCTCTCGAGTTGCAGGCGTTTGAGTTCGAGCTGCATTTTTTCCCGAAGCTTTTTGTCGAGTGCGCCCAACGGCTCATCGAGCAGCAACACCCGCGGCCGTTTAACCAGCGCCCGCGCCAGTGCGACACGCTGACGTTGACCACCGGAGAGCTGATCCGGTTTACGGTCCGCCAGCTCACCGAGCTGCGCGGTGCTCAGCACTTCATCGACCCGGCGACGGATCTCCGCCTCCGGCAGACGCTCCATCTCCAGCCCGTAGGCGATGTTCTTGCGCACGGTCATATTGGGAAACAGCGCGTAAGACTGGAACATCAGGTTCAACGGACGCTTGTTGGCCGGCAGCGGCGAGATGTCTTTGCCATCCAGATAAATGCAGCCGGCGCTGGGTGTTTCGAAACCGGCGAGCATGCGCAACAGCGTGGTCTTGCCGCAGCCGGACGGCCCCAGCAGCGCAAAGAACTCGTTCTCGCGGATGTTCAGCGACACCTCGTCAACCGCCAGACCGTTGCCATAAGACTTGCTGACCTTGTCCAGGATCAGTACCGCAGATGAATTATTCATGGGTGCGAGGAGCCTTGTTGAGACGCTGCGAAGCCAGCAGCGCGGTGATGCTGACCAGCATCACCAGCGTCGCCAGAGCGTTGATTTCCGGGGTGACGCCAAATCGGATCATGGCGTAGATCTGCATGGGCAACGTGGTGGAAGCCTGGCCGGAACCGGAGTTGAAAAAGGCGATGATGAATTCGTCCACCGACAAGGTGAACGAGAGCAATCCGCCCGCCAGCACGCCGGGGAAAATCGCTGGAAGCAGCACCCGGCGAAAGGTGGTGAACCAGCTCGCACCCAGGTCGATCGAGGCTTCGAGAATCGAATAGTCGAAATGTTTGAGCCGCGTGCGCACCACCGCACAGACGAAGGCAATGTTGAACACGGCGTGGCTGATGATGATCGAGTGCAGGCCCAGCCCAACCTTGAGCAGGTTGAAAAAGCTCAGCAGCGCAATCGCCAGGACGATGTCGGGAATGATCATCGGCGCCATCAACAAGGTGTCGACGACTTGTCCCTTGTCATTGCCCTTGCGGCGCAACTCGATGCCCAGCGCCAGGAACGTCCCGAGCACGCAGGCAATGAATGTCGCCGACAGCGCGACGATCAAGGTGTTGAGGGCCGCCGACAAAATGGCCGAGTTATGCGCCAGCGCCACGTACCACTTCAGCGATACGCCGCCCCACGCCGTGGGCAAACCGGACTTGTTGAACGACAGCAGGATCAACACCAGGATCGGCACATAAAGGAAGGCGTAAACCAAACCCAGATGCGTGCCGAGTACCGTGCCGCCAACCGAACGTGACTGACTCATGCGCGACCCCCTTCTGCACGACGGGCAACCAGTGCCTGAACGAACAACAGAATCAGCATGATCGCGATCAGGAAGAAGCTCAGCGCTGCACCGAACGGCCAGTCCCGCGCCGTGAGGAATTGCGAGTAAATCAGGTTGCCGACCATCTGCACCTGCTTGCCGCCCAACAGGTCGGCAGTAATGAAGTTGCCGATGCTGAGGACGAAGACAAACACGGCGCCGGCCGCAACTCCGGGAACGCTCAGCGGCAAGATGATCCGCCGAAAAGTCATCCAGCCCGAGGCACCCAGGTCTTTCGACGCATCCCAGAGTTCGTTGTTGATCCGTGACAGCGAAGAGAAAATCGCCAGGATCACAAACGGGATGTAGTTGTAGACCAGCCCCAGCACCACCGACGCTTCGGTGTACAGCAAGCTGATCGGTTCGCCGCTGTAGCCGAACATCTGCAGCATCCAGTTGATCAAGCCTTCGCGATTCAGCAGGACGATCCAGGCATAGGTGCGGATCAGGTAGTTACTCCAGAACGGCAGCATCACCAAAAACAGGAACACCGCTTGCCGGCGCCGCGGAGCACGAGCAATCGCGTAGGCGGCCGGGTAGCCGATCAGCACCGCAAAGACCGTCGCCAGACCGGCGATCTTTGCCGATTTGAGCAAGATGCCCAGGTACAGCGGATCGAACGCGCGCTGGTAGTTTTCCCAGGTAAACAGCCAGTCGATACCGCCATAAGCACCGCGCTCGACGAAGCTGTAGACCAGCACCAGCAGGCACGGAATCACCAAAAAGGTCAGCAGCCAGCCAAAGCCGGGCGCAAGAAGCCAGGCCGACAGACGCCTGTCAGCATGCAAAGCACTCATTACCCATATCCTCCCGCCCCGGAACGGAGGCGGCATGCGAGCGTGGCGAGGCATGCGGGGCATGCCTCGGTTCGGTGCGGCTTACGTTTTGTGCGGCTTAGTTCTGTGCCGCCATGATTTCGGTGACGGCCCGGGTGTAGGCCTTTTGCGTCGTGCCACCCAGATCGCGCAACTGTTCCATCTTCAACAGTTCGCTCGGGGCGATCGTCAAGTTGGGGTATTGCTTGAGCAGGTCAGCGGACAAACCAGCCATTGCGGCCTGGTTGGGGATTTTGTAGAGGATGTTTTCAGCCACCCAGACGTGGTTTTCCCTGGCGAGCATGAAGTTGACGAACTTGAACGCCTCCTCCTGATGCTTCGAGCTTTTCAGCACGACCATGGTGTCCACCCAAAGGTCGGAACCTTCCTTGGGCACGACAAACTTGATGGCCGCATTGGCTTGGGTGCCGTAGTTGCACCAGCCATCCCACGCGTGCGCCATCAGCGATTCGCCGGAAGCGAGCTTGGAGTAGAAGGTGGTGTCGTCGAAGGAGAGGATGCGTTTCTTGGTAGCGATCAACTGATCGCGGACGGCGGCGATCTGTTTGGGATCGTTGTCGTTGACCGACCAACCCTTGGCCAGAAAACCGGCCCCGAGCATCCAGCGGTCAGTGGCGAGCATCGTCACTTTGCCTTTGAGCGCATCGCTCGGGTTGAGCAGTTCATTCCAGCTCACCGGCGCTGGCGTGACCTTGTCGGAGCGGTAGCAAATCCCGGTTGTACCCCAGGTGTACGGCACCGAGAAATGGTTGCCCGGGTCATATTCCAGCTGGGTGGCTTCGGGATAGAGGTTTTTAAGATTGGGGACTTTGACGGGATCGATATCTGCCAGCAGGCCTTGCTTGTGCAGGACTTCGGCGAAAGGAGAGGAGACAAACACAACGTCATAGCCTTCACCGCCAGACGCCATCAGCTTGCCCATGATTTCTTCGTTGGTCGCGTGCAATGCCTTGTCGACGTCAACGCCGCTGGCCGCTTTGAACTTGTCCAGCGCATCCGGGGCCATGTAGCCGTCCCAGATCGAAATCACCATGTCTTTTGCACTTGCGGCCTGTGAAGCGATCGCCAGGGAGGCGCTCAATCCCAGACACATAAGGCCTTTCAGCTTTCTCATAATACTCACCCGACGATTGATTATTTTTGTGTTCGAAGGCAGTACGGCGTAAAGAGAAACGATTGCATATGTTTTTTTTTAGAAATTAGGACCAGCACGATTCGATGTCAACGGTTTTTTTTTGCGCCTGACGGTTTTGCGATGCATGGCATAAGATGAGCACCTGAGTCGACGCGCCCAAAAGAGATAGACGCTTGAGCACAACACCCGAGAAGAAACCCCGCACCAACCACCTGGAACTCGCCCGCCGGATTCTGGAGCACACCCAGGAAACCGGGCTGGTGGCCGGCGACCCGGTCGCCGAGCAAGCGCTGGCGCGGACATTCCAGGTGTCACGCACACTGATTCGTGGCGCACTTAAAGTGCTGCTGGAAGAAAACCTGCTGAGTCATGAGGCCGGCAAAGGCTATCGACTGATCGCACCGCCGACCGGCCAGGCATTCAATGCCGCATTGCCACAAGCCGAGGAAGAAGAGCTGGCGACCTCGGTGCTGCGCGACCGCATGGCCGGACGCCTCGGGGACAGCATCAGCATCAGCGAACTGATGCGTCGTTACGACATCGGCCGGCCGGCCGCGCAAAAAGCCCTGCAACAACTGAGTGAAAACCAGGCCATTGAGCGCGGCCCCGGCCAGTCCTGGCTGTTTCGCCCTTCACTGAACAGCCTCGCCGCCCTCGAAGAAAGCCTCAAATTCCGGCTGATTCTGGAGCCGGAAGCCCTGCTCAGCCCTAACTTCAACGCCGACCCACAACGCCTGGCGTTACTGCGAAGCGCTATGCAAACCTTGCTCTCGAGCCCCGTAGAGCATTTCGATACCCAGCAATTTCGCGAACTGGATATCAGCTTCCATGAACTGCTCGGCCAGAGCTGCGGCAATCGTTTTATCGGTGACGCCCTGCTCCAGCATCAGAGCCTGCGGCGCCTGCCGAATCTGTTGCCGACCGTCAGCGTGCACCGCCTCCAGGAAGCCCTGCGCGAACATCTGCAAATCATCGCGCACATCGAGCGTGGCCAGCTGGAGATCGCCGCCGACCTGCTGCGACTGCACCTGCGCCTGAGCGCCGCCCAGCGCCCGCAAACCGCAAACCGCGGCATCCCGCAAGGCCAGTTGTTCGGGCGTCGCTGAACAGCTCAAAAAACATGATGATTTTTTTTATAAAATAAGACAGGATCCAGTCATCTTCAGGCACGGCGGGCTGTACCCGCCTTGGACGTCCTCGCCATGCACACACAAAAACTTATCGCCTTGTTTCCGGAAGCCAGTTTCGGCGCGGCCTTGAACTGCATTGGTATCGCCCAATCGCTGCGTGAGCTGGGAGCAAAACCGGTCTTTATTTGCCACGAACATTTTCAAGGGCTTTTCGCCGAATACGGCTTCGACGAATACCCGATTCCGCAAGCCAGTCCGTTGTCGGCAGCGGAACACCAGCATTACTGGGAACGTTTTATCGAGCGCAACATTCCCTACTTCGACCAGACTCCGCTGGCGCAGATCGACAGCTATGTGGCGCCGGCCTGGGAAGCCATTATCGACACCGCGATTGAAGCGGAAAAACCGCTGCAACAGTTGCTCGGGCGCCTTAAACCGGACGTCATCGTCCTCGACAACGTGGTCATGTTCCCCGCCATCGCCAACGCGGGATGCCCGTGGGTGCGGATGGTTTCCTGCGCTGAAACCGAACTGCCGGATGCCGCCGTACCGCCGTATTTGTCGGGCTGCCTGGCGGACGACGTAGATGCCCGCGAACGTTTTGCCGAGCATTACCGCAAAGCTGTCGCGCCGGCCCATGAACGCTTTTCGCAGTTTCTCGCGAGCAACGGTACGACGCCCTGCCCACCCGGTCAGTTCCTCAATGATTCACCGTGGCTCAACCTGTTGCTGTCGCCAACGCCGGTGCGTTATGAACGCCAATCGCCGCTGGACCCGCAGCGCTATGTGTACCTCGACGGTTGCGTACGCCGCGAGGCGCCTTACATCGTTCCCGACTTCCCACGGCACAACGACGCGCCGCTGATCTACATCAGCTTCGGCAGCCTCGGTGCCGCCGACACCGACATGATGAAGCGCCTGATCGGGACCATCGAAGCCCTGCCCTATCGCTTTCTCATCAACGTTGGCGCCTATCGGGACATGTACACCACCGTCCCGGACAACGTGTATCTGGACAGCTGGTTTCCACAGCCGGCCGTGCTCAAGGAGTGCCAGTTGTTCATCCACCACGGTGGCAACAACAGCTTCTGCGAAGCGCTGTACTTCGGCTTGCCGTCACTGATCATTCCTTACTGCTGGGACGGTCACGACAACGCCGTACGCGCCGAGGAAGTCGGCGTCGGCCGCTACTTGCCGCGCTTTGCCGATCCACTGTCCGCGCTACCCGCCGCTCTCGAAAAACTGCTGGCCGATCAGTCGATGAAACAGCGCCTCGAAGCGTTCAGCAAAAATATGCAGGCGACTCGCGGCACTGACATTGCGGCGCGAGCGATCATGGCGTTGCCTGACGCCTAGCGGTTTCGACGCCACCCCTGAGGATCATGAACACCTTGCGCACCGGCGTCAGGTTTTCCCAGGTGCCTTTGAAGCCGGCGGCGACCACAAACGTGGCGCCGGCCTTGAACTCCTGGCTGACGCCATTGCTGTCAGTCAGACGAACGTGTCCTTCGAGCAAATGACAGAGTTCGTCGTAGTCGCATTCACATCGCTCGAGGTGCTCCGGCGCTTCCCAGATGCCACCGACCGCTTTTTTCTGCGGCGCCACAAAGTGCCGCCAGCTACGACTGTGATATGGGGTGTCGACCACTTGGGGATCGCTGGTTTCCAACTCGACCGCGGGCAAATCGGGGTTGGCAAAATCGATGATGTGATCAGGTTTACTCATGGTCATTCTCACTCCGTTTCAAGAATCAAAACCGATGCCCAGCGCATCAAACCCTTTAAGCAGCCAGTCGCGGTGGCCGGTAAGGTCTTCGCGGGCCAGTGAGCGCTGCGCCAGCGAAACGCCCACATAACGCAGGGGCTCGGGGGGAAACGGAAAAGGTGCTGTCGAAGTCATTGCCAGTTTCGTGCGCTCGGTAGATTTGCCCTCGAGCAAATCAAGCATGGTCAACGCCGCGAAACGGCTGGCGGACACGCCCTGCCCCGTGAACCCTTGGGCATACGCAATGCGACCGTCAGACGAGGTGCCGCAGAACATCGTGGTGCGTGCGGAGGTATCGATGATGCCGCCCCAGGCATGGCTGAACGTGACGTCCGCCAATACCGGAAAAGCCGATTTGAATTGCCGGGCGAGTGTCGCGAAGCTTTCCGGACGTTGCGTTAACGCCTCATCGCGCCGGCTCCCGAAGTGATAGATGGCGTCGTAACCGCCCCAGAGGATGCGGTTGTCTTCGGTCTTGCGCAGGTAATGAAACTGATTGCCACTGTCGGCAATCCCGTAGCGGCCGACCCAACCGATGGCGCGCAGCTGAGCATCGTCGAGCGGCTGAGTCGCTAATGCGTAGTCATAAATGGGAATGACCTTTGACTTCAACTCCCCCAGCAACGGCGGCGCGACGTTGGTGCCGAGTGCGACTTTGACCGCTTTGACAGAGCCCAGTCCGGCTTCCAGTACCTGATGATTGCCATCTTGATGCAGTGCGATCACCGGCGAATGCTCGAACAGCTGCACACCTTGCGCAAGGCACACGCGCCGCAGTTCCACGACCATCTTCACCGGATTCAGCAACGCATAATTGGGCTCAAAAACGCCCGCAACATAGGCCGGCGAGTCGAGGTGTGACTTGAGCGCCGCGCCATCCAGAAATTCGCAGGCGATGCCAAAGCGCTCGTAGTTACGCTGCATCGACCTTAGCCCTTCAACCTGCCAGGGCTGACTCGCGACATTCAATTTTCCGGAGCGCTCAAACGCTACGTCCATGCCATAGCGCTGCAGATCCTCCTCAAATGCCACCAGGTTTTCCCTGCCCAGTCGCACCAGTTGCTCTGCTTCCTTGGGCCAACGCTTCAGCGCATTCGAAACACCGTGGGAAATACTCGGCGCACAGAACCCGCCATTGCGCCCACTCGCCTCGCCACCGCACTGCCCGGCTTCAAGCACAACGATGGTTGCTTCAGGCCAGCGCTGACGCGCCATCAGCGCAGTCCATAGCCCGACAAATCCCCCGCCCACAATCGCAATATCACACGTCACTTCACCCGTGAGCCTCGGCGCGGCGGTCGCTGGCGTTTGTGTTTCCTGCCAGACCGGATAAGGCCGAGCGTCCGCCAGGGACTGGGTCGCGATGGGAAGTGTCATGCGCTCATGCTCCGTAAAATTCATGGGCTGACGCTAAAGCAATAACCGACGCTTTCACAGGCGCAACGGGCAGGCAAACATCGCAGCGGACACGGGCGGAAAAGTACGGCTTCTGGAATACTCTGGGCTTTGCCCTGATCTGCACCCTGGAGTTCGTCGTGGAAGTACCTGATTTACCCACCACCCCAACCTTCCTGGCGGATCCTTCGAGCACGCAGACTCATGAAGTTGCGGTGCATTATCACGAGGCGTGGAAGCAGCGTGACCTGGACGCTGTGATGGCGCTCTATCACCCGGCCATCGAGTACAACGATTTTTTCCAGAACCGGACCATCGAGTACTCGCAATTGCGCGACTATCTCGCGGCAAGCATGCCGATGGGATCAGAAGAGTTTCAGATTTACACCGATCGCTTGCGCATCGATGGCGACACCGCGTTCCTGCAGTACCGGGTGACGCTCAATGGCAGCGAGGGTCTTGTTTCATTCCGCACTGTTGAAGCACTGTCGGTACGGGACGGGCTGATCATTAAAGTCAACGAACACGCAATGCTGGTCAGCCATGCCCCAACGTTAACCCGCCCGGCCTATAGCGCTGAGGCGGTCAGTCGTTTGGGATTATCAGCCCGTCAGGTCGGGGCGCTCGCCAATGATTTGCAGCAGTACTTCGAACAGACCAAGCCCTACCTCGATCCGCGGCTGGACCTGTCTCATGTCGCGGCATCGACTGGCTACACACGCAACCAGATCTCGTTCTTTCTCAATCAGGTTCGGGGGCAAACGTTTTATACGCTGCTCAATCAGCTGCGCCTGGATGAAGCCCTTTCACGTTTGAATGCGCAACGCCACGCCTCGCGCATTGACGAGATTGCCAGTGCCTCAGGCTTTAACTCGCTGTCCACGTTCTACCGTTGCTTCAAGCAAAAAACAGGGTGTTCGCCGAAGGCTTATTTGCAGCAACTGTCTCTTCCTGAATAAGGTTTACACCCATCCATCAGCCTTTAACTGTCCATCCAAAACCTGCACAATCGGCGGCTTTTTTTGCGACAGGAAGTCCTCATGCAACGGATTGTAATTCTGGGCAATGCCGGTAGCGGCAAATCCACCCTCGCCCGCGCCCTCGGCAAGCGCCTGAGTCTGCCCGTGGTGCACCTGGACACGCTGTTCTGGGAACCCGGTTGGGTCGAACCCGACGCTGAGCAGTTCCGCGCACGGGTCGGCGAAGCGATCGCACCGGATGCCTGGATTTGTGAAGGCAACTATGCGCGGAGAACCTTCGACCTTCGCCTGCCCCGTACCGACCTGATCATCTGGCTCGATACGTCGCGGCTCACCTGTTTCACCCGGGTGATCATGCGCAGCGTAATGAACCGCCCTCGCCCTGACCTTGCAGCAGGCTGTACAGAGAAGCTCGACCGGGCGTTCCTGACCTTCCTGAACTTCGTGTGGAATTTCGATCGTGGCTATCGCCCGGGTATCGAGGCGGTGCGCCTGGCCCTAGGCCCGCAAATTTCTACGCTGCACTTGCGCGATACCCGGCAGATTGCCGCATTTCTCAATAGCTTGCCCTAGGCCCAGCAAGGGTTGTGAGAGAAAACCCTCGGGTTCGCGAAGAAGTCCGTGTGTCGCACAAAGACGAGTCAGGTTTCGATGTGGCTTTTTTACGACTACCTTTATCCGTCAGAACTACCTCTGCATCCATAAACAAGCAGCTATCGGCACGAGTGCATACGAATACATGCTCCCCACTTAGAGGATCAGACATGCATCCATCCTTTCTGCAGCGCATCGATGAGCTCGGCGTTCTGCTAGTCCACTCCAACGCAGCAGGCATCGATTTCTTCCGGCGCACTAATCGACTGAAGTCGCGCCGCGGTGTTCGCTTCCAGGTGGTGACCATGAAGCTCGGCATCTTCCAGGTCGTCGAGCGATACACTGGCAAGACCTGGGCCTACCGTTTCAACTACCGAGAGGCCATGGATTTCGCCATCCAACTCGAGGAAAAGTCCAACCGTCGGAAGGGAGTTGCGCGGTCTTCGGCGAGCTAATGCCGCATCTGGCACGGGTAACGACCGGCGCGACATGGTGCGCCGGTCACCTCCACCACCGCTATCTCACTTTTTTATTGAAACAATCGCCGCTCTGCCACCCTCGACTCGAAATGAAAACGACACTCGGTCTCCTGCCGTCAGCCCTGTCAGCTGATCTTCCGTCACGGAAAAGGCCATGGTCATCGGCGGCCATTGCACAGCTGGAACAGCGCCGTGAGAGATGGTCACCGTATGCTTCGTAGTATCGATAGCCTTGATCGTTCCGTCGGCGGTGGCGACTGGAGCCTGCGTTGTTTCCTGCTTCATCTGCATGCCCTCCATTCCGTCCATTTTCATGCCCGGCATGTCCTCTGCCATGGCAGAAAAAGACAACGCTACTACGGTGCTGGCAACTGCAATCAGGGTCAGTTTCATACGACTTTTCCTTGAGGGTTGATGGGTTCAACTGAGAGGTGGCGGCGACGCATCAGGCGATAGGCCGCCGGAATGACAAACAGGGAAAGCAAGGGGGCAGTGACCATGCCGCCGACCATGGGTGCAGCAATTCGGCTCATCACCTCACTGCCGGTCCCGCTGCCCAGCAAGATGGGTAACAAGCCAGCAATGATGACGGCCACGGTCATGGCCTTAGGTCGAACACGCTGCACGGCGCCTTCGCGAATCGCCGCAACCAGACCGCGCTCAGTGCTGTCGCCGAGGTCTTCACGTTCGGCCCAGGCGTTCTTCAGGTAGAGCAGCATGATCACGCCAAACTCGGCGGAAACACCGGCCAAGGCGATAAAGCCGACCCCGGTGGCGACTGACAAATTGAATCCCAATAGATAGAGGAACCATGCCCCGCCAGTAAGGGCGAATGGCAGCGTGGCCATGATCAGCAAGGCCTCATCGAAGCGAGCAAAAGTCAGGTAGAGCAACACGAAGATGATCAACAGCGTGGCAGGCACCACCAGTTTGAGTCGTGCGTTGGCCCTTTCGAGAAACTCGAACTGCCCTGAGTAACTCAGGCTCATGCCGGGCTGCAACTTGACCTGCTCATTGACGACCCGTCGTAGATCAGCGACCACCGACGCAATGTCCCTCCCCCGCACATCGATGTACACCCAGCCCGAAGGTCGTGCGTTCTCGCTCTTGAGCATCGGCGGACCGTCCGTGACTTTGACCTTCGCCACTGTGCCGAGGGTGATCTGGCTACCTAACGGGGTATAGATCGGCAATTGCTCCAAGGCGCCGAGCGAGTCACGCCACTCCCGTGGATAACGCACGTTGATCGGGAAGCGTGCGAGCCCTTCAATGGTCTCACCGACATTTTCACCGCCGATTGCGCCAGCCACGATGGACTGCACATCGGCGATATTCAGTCCGTAGCGAGCGGCGGCTTTGCGGTCGATATCCACATCGATATAGCGGCCACCAGTCAGACGCTCGGCCAGAGCCGAACTGACGCCGGGCACGTCCTTGGCCACTCGCTCAACCGCCTGAGTCGCGGCATCGATCTCCGTCAGGTTGGTGCCGGCAACTTTCACTCCGATGGGACTCTTGATCCCCGTAGCCAGCATGTCGATACGGTTGCGAATCGGTGGTATCCAGATATTCGTCAGCCCAGGAACTCGTACCACTCGATCCAGTTCTTCCACCAACTTTTCCTGGGTCATGCCTGGACGCCATTGCTCATGTGGTTTGAACTGGATCGTGGTTTCGAACATCTCCAGCGGTGCGGGGTCGGTGGCGGTTTCAGCGCGCCCCGCTTTACCGAAGACGTGTTCGACTTCAGGCACGGTCTTGATCAAACGGTCAGTCTGTTGCAGCAGTTGTGCCGCTTTCTGCGCCGACAATCCCGGCAGAGCTGAAGGCATATACAGCAGATCACCCTCGTCCAACGGGGGGAGAAACTCACCCCCCAGGCGCGACATTGGCCATAGCGCACTGACAAAAACCAATAGCGCCACCAGCAGCGTGATCTTTGGTCGACGCAAGACTGCGTCCAGGGCTGGCTGATAGATCCGAATCAACCACCGGTTCAACGGGTTCTGATGTTCACTGGGAATTCGTCCACGAATCCAGTAGCCCATCAGCACCGGCACCAAGGTCACTGACAATCCCGCCGCTGCGGCCATGGCGTAGGTCTTGGTGAAAGCCAAAGGACCGAACAGCCGTCCCTCCTGAGCTTCCAGCGTGAACACCGGAATGAACGACAGAGTGATGATCAACAAACAGAAGAACAACGCCGGGCCTACCTCTGCCGCCGCTTCGGTCATCACGTGCCAATGACGCTCACCCTTCAGTTCTTCCCCCGGATTGGCCGCGTGCCACGCCTCAATCTTCTTGTGGGCGTTCTCGATCATCACCACGGCAGCATCGACCATGGCGCCGATGGCGATGGCTATCCCGCCCAAGGACATAATGTTGGCGTTGATCCCTTGGTAACGCATGACGATGAAGGCAATCAGCACCCCCACCGGCAAGGAGATGATTGCCACCAGGGATGAGCGCAGGTGCCAGAGGAAGATCCCACACACCAACGCGACAACGATGAACTCTTCGATTAGCTTGTGGCTGAGATTTTCCACGGCGCGGTCGATCAGCTTGCTACGGTCGTAGGTGGTGACGATTTCCACCCCGGCCGGCAGACTGCTTTTCAGTTCGTCGAGCTTGGTCTTGACCGCTGCAATGGTCTCGCGCGCATTCTTGCCGCTGCGCAATATCACCACGCCGCCGACGGTCTCGCCTTCGCCGTCGAGTTCAGTAATGCCACGCCGCATTTCCGGTCCCAACTGAATCGTGGCTACATCGCCAAGGGTCACCGGCACTCCTCCCGAAGCCAGCTTGAGCGGGATCGCACGGAAGTCATTGAGCGTCTTCAGGTAACCGGAAGCACGCACGATAAACTCGGTCTCTGCCATCTCCAGCACCGCGCCACCGGTTTCCTGGTTGGCCTTGCCGATGGCTTCGGTCACCTCAGCCTGAGTAATACCGAGGCTGGCCAGTTTGAGCGGATCAAGCTGCACCTGGTACTGCTTGACCATGCCACCCACGGTGGCCACTTCCGCAACGTTGGGCAGGGTCTTGAGTTCGAACTTGAGGAACCAGTCCTGAAGTGCGCGTAGCTGCGCCAGATCGTGCCCGCCACTGCGATCCACCAGCGCGTATTGGAAGATCCAGCCCACGCCCGTCGCGTCTGGTCCCAACGCCGGCTTCGCGCTGGCCGGCAACCGACCTTGTATTTGGCTCAGATACTCCAACACCCGCGAGCGAGCCCAGTACAAGTCAGTGCCGTCTTCGAACAGCACGTAAACGAAGCTGTCACCGAAGAAGGAATAGCCACGCACCGTCTTGGCACCCGGCACCGAGAGCATGGTGGTGGCCAACGGATAGGTCACCTGGTTCTCGACAATCTGCGGCGCTTGTCCCGGAAAAGGGGTGCGGATGATCACCTGAACATCCGAGAGATCTGGCAGCGCATCGATGGGCGTGCTCTGCACCGACCAAATGCCCCAAGCCGTGACAAACAGCGTCGCCAGTAGCACCAGGAATCGGTTGGCCACTGACCAACGAATCAGGGCAGCGATCATGGCTGGCTCCCCGATTTTTCCAGGTGCTCAACACGCAGGCCATCGTCGGTCTGACTCACCGCAACCCGAACCTTGTCACCCGTTTTGAAGCCCTGCATCAGCGCCGGGTTGGCGAGTGGGAACGTCATCGTCATACCAGGCATGCCCAGCGTCTTGAAAGGACCATGGGCGAGCGTGACTTCTTTGTCGTTGATCTCAACGATCTGCCCATCCGCTTCATGAAAGCTGGAGGCTGCTGCGCTGGGTGGTGACTCTTCCTCCGAGCTTGCAACGATGCCCTTGAGACTGGCCTCCGAGTCGAGCAGGAACTGGCCAGAGGTAACCACTTTCTGGCCTTCTTCCAGACCTTTCACTATCGCCGTCTTGCCGTCGCTTTCCTGCCCGAGTTGCACCACCACGGGACGGTAGCGGCCGGCGTCTTCGGCGAGCATCACCAGAGCACGTCGGCCCGTGCGAATGACGGCTTCGCTCGGCACCCACAACACACTTTGCTCGGTCGAGCGGTTCAGGCGTACCTGCGCGGTCAAACCCGGCCTGAGGCGCCCGTCCGGATTGGGTAGTTCCACCCGCACACGAAGGGTGCGGCTGTCCGGATTGGTCTCGGGCAAAATCGCGCTGACCTTGCCATTGAGCGTTGTCCCTGGGAGGGCTGGCAGACGCGCTTCGACCGCCTGCCCCACGGTGATCGATCCGGCATCCGATTCTGGAACGGCCACGGCTAGCCAGACACTGCTCAAGCCATTGACGCGTGCCAACGTATCGCCAGTCGCCACGGTCATGCCCGCACGTACGTTCAATTCTTGCAGCACACCGGCAATGGGGCTGGTGAGCGTCAGGTAGGGCTGAACCTTACCGCCACGCTCTACCTGAGTAATCAGTGTTGCCGGCATCCCTGTGAGTCGTAGTCGCTGGCGAGCCGCAGCCAACAGGTCAGCATCCCCGTTGCGCTTCAGTGCAAGAAACTCTGTCTGGGCAGCGGCCCACTCAGGCACCAGGATATCTGCCAACGCCGCGTTGGCTTTGAGTACATCGCCGGGAGCATGGGCATAGACCCGCTCCACAAAGCCAGTGGTGCGTGCCTGAATCACAGCGACATCACGTTCGTTGAACGTCAAGGCACCTGTCACATCGAGGCTCGACTCAAAAATCCCACGAGTGACAGTCGCAAAACGCAGACCTAGATTCTGGGTCAGACCTGGATCGATACTGACGCTCGCACGGTCCCCTGTGCCGCTGGCGTACTGGGGGACCAGTTGCATGTCCATGAAGGGGGATTTCCCCGGCTTATCGAACTTTTGCTGCGGGTACATGGGGTCGTACCAATACAGAGCCTTGCGTTCATCCGGTGAATTGTGGCTCTGTTCCGGGGCGGTACCTGGCACTCCGCTCATGCGCTGGTGAGCGAACCAGTAACCACCGGCAACACCCAATGCCAGCGAGATACCTACCAGCAATGCCCCGTTCCATTTTTTAAGGATCATTGGCTGGTCTCCCCATAAGCAAAATACAGACGCGCACTGGTCAGTGCTCGCTGCTCTTCCACATCGATCTGTTTGAGACGGGCTTCGATGAGTTCACGTCGGGCGGCAACAACGGCGCTTAAATCGCCTTTGCCGGCGCGGTAGCTGGCCATGCTGAGTTCGACCTTTTCCTTGGCCAGTGGTAACAGACTTTCCTGGTTGCGGCGCACGGCACGATTCAGGCGCTCATAGTCAGCCAGTTCGTTTTCCAGTTGCTGGGTGTGCTCGCGTGACAGAGCTTCGCGCTCGGCCTCAAGCTGGCTGAGTTCAGCCTGTTTGGCTGCGATTTTGGGGTTTTGGCGAGAGTCAGGAAACAGCGGCAGGTCCCAGGAAAATTGCACGCTGACCATATCGCCAAACTCACGGCCACGACGCTGGTAATCCAGTTCCCAGCTCCAGTCCGACTGCTTCTCCGACACAGCCTCACGAACCTTGGCTTGCGCTTCGCGGGTCATCGGCGCAAACGCGGCCAACTCGGGATGGTGTTGCAGTTTATGAGAGTAGCTTGAGGGATCGACGGGCCATTCAGGCAAGCTGCCCACAGGCTTGTCGTTGGCAGCCGAGCCAATCCAGCGTTTGAGGGCCGCTCGGGCCTGCGTGCGCTGGCGAGTCAGATCGTCCTGTTGCTCCACCAGTTGAGCCGCTTCTTGCTTGGGCGTCACTGCATCGGCGGGTTGAGCGCGGCCTCCGGCAATCTGGGCCCGGACGGTATCGCTCAGCAGGCGGTTTTCTTTGTAGAAGTCCTGGAACAGCGCATCTTTGCGCTCAACCGAGTAGCTACTGATCCAGGCCAACGCCGTGGACTGGCGTACCTTCAGACGTTCGACTCGACGCTCCGCAGCGGCGCGATCAACCGCCGCATCGGCGACTTCAATGCGAGCTTTGCGCTTGTCGCTGTTGAGCATCTCCTGCCTGACCCCGACCATTTGCATGGTCATGAAATCATGGTCGATGCTCCAGCGATCCGGACCGCCAATGGGGTAGTTCTGCACACCCAGCAGCAGTTTGGGGTCAGGTAGCTCACCGGCTGGAATAGCCGCGCTGCTGGCAGCTTGAATTTTGGCGTCTTGTGCGGTCAGCGACGGTGCATTGTTTTCGGCCAGCCGCAACGCTTCATCGAGTGTCAAGGCGGCAGCGAAGCTCGGCAATGCCAATACGCTTGCCGCCAGACCGGCCACGAGTGACCAACCTGTGCAATAGCACTTGGAGTTCATGTTTACGATTCCTGTGATCATCCACTGCGCGCGGCAAAAGACACGCGCGCAGCTAGTCCATCCCGCTAATGCGGAAAGAGGCTCAATGTGGGACAGGAATCAAACGCGAGGCGGTCGCCATACCCCGGACGGGGTCTGTACGGGTAGGGAGTCGCTGAAGAAGGAAATCACAACGGGGTTGAATACGGTTACAGGAGGCTTGAAGATCGAGACTTGCAGCATGCCGCCTGTCTTGCATTCCTGGCCCGGCTTACAAGGTTTGCCGTGCTCGGAAGGACTTTTCATATCGTTGCAGCAGTCCATCCCCATGTCGTCCATCATCGCCATGCCCATCGTCTTCATTGGGCAAGGTTCTGTCGGTGCCTGAACACCCGCCATCCCGCTGAGGGGAAGCGCCAGGCTAATCATGAAGATGATGCAAAACCGCAGATAGCGTTTCATGGGCTGGAGTGTAGTCTTTGAAAACAGCGATTAACATTCGAACAATGTCTTTAGCTATCTAGTGAAAGACGCTGAAGAAACGTGATCTCACCATCGCTTGATTAAGCCAGTGTTACGGATAAAAACCGGAACTCATACAAGCACCGAGCGCCGATTTTTCCGGGGCTACAACGCCAAACAAGTGCCGGTATTGCTGCCTCATACACATTCTGGCTGCTTTAGGCCTTTCAATGCGTCCATGGCGGTCTTCAATGAAGAGTCACAACCCTGCGGCTTTCGCCAATCCTGATCCGGTCCAGTGCCCTGTTTAGAGAGTCCAAGGCGTCAAGGAGGGCTTTCGCCTCGATCTCTCGACCATCTCCCCAAAGGCGTTCAGCCATTCTGTTCAAGGCTTGGATGGCGTGCTCAATTTCATTAGCAGTAGCCGTCGCTGCTACTTTACTTTCCGGCTTTTTCTTCGGCATTCAGTAACCCTTCTGCAGGGCATAGCTCTGTCTTTCAATTGTTAGTGCGAATACATCGCCCACCGGAACAAGTGTCGCTCTGAGGCTCGGTGAAGCTGTTGCCGTCGTCCGAGCCCAGGATTAGGCGCGCCCTTCTCGCCCATGCATCTTGCTAACGACTCGAAATTTATCATCATTGAATCGCCGTTCGACTGCATTGTCCTCAACTCTGTCGCCGGGACTGCGAACGACTGGCGCTTCACCCGAAATGGCAAAGTCGATAGGGTCCCGCTTGCAAACGCTCGCGAGACGAATGATGGCGCGGTCGCTCGAGAGTGGGCGATTCACGGTCAGGCTCTGCGACACAGAACCTCTGCGCCATACCAGCCAGGTGAGAAAATAACGGAAGGGTTCCGACAACGGCCAGACGTTGACTGTGGTGCATCCGGGCATGCTTTCGAGCATGTCGGCGGAGTTATACCTGAATGAGTATAAGGAAAATGGCAGGGGCGGCTGGATTCGAACCAACGCATGGCAGGATCAAAACCTGCTGCCTTACCGCTTGGCGACGCCCCTGTATCTGTTGCTACGAGTGCCCAGCACTCTCTTCCTGATTTTGCAGCTTGCGAGCAACATCGAGATGCTGCGTCCTTACGCTATAAGCCCTGTAAGGGCCTCTGCAAGATGCGCGGGAATTTATCAACTTTCGCTTCATCTGGGAAGATCAAAAACAAAAAATTCTCCCCAAAACAGTCACTTACTGTTGATCCAGGTTAGATCAAATCCTCTCCGGGGCTTTTGGGTTTTCCAGCAGTACCAAGAACGTGGCCGGTGACAGTTCCGGCCCCATGCGTGACCGAGGAAGATCGCAAAGCATTGCTTGAACACAAGAACGGCAGCATCACGAGCCATTATTCTACCGCAGAGCTTGGGCAACTGATCGAAGCGGCAAACAAAGCGTCGACCACGGATTCCCGCGGACAGGCACTGACCATTCTCAGGAGGAAAACGGGATGATCCCCCGCATAAGTCCTTACGCGTAAAAAAGCCGAACTGGCTAGCGTTCGGCTAAGTTACTGAAAAATATGGTCGGGACGGAGTGATTCGAACACTCGACCCCTCGCACCCCATCTCCTTTTGCATACTTCTTGAAAGCTTCGAAAATTTCACTCTGGATTTTTCCAAACGAGTATTTACTTGAGCTCCAGCGGTGTTCTGCTCTACGAGAGTCCAGTAACGTCCATCAAGAGCCGACGTTTTTGTGGGGGGAAAAGTAGGGGGAACTCATCTTATGGCCAAAATGACCATCAAAGAACTCGAGTCGCTGACCGCATGACCTGCGCCGCACGGGGGCGATCCACTCGATATCTGCGGCAGACAACGCCAGCAGACCCGGCTTATCGCCGCGGCCCATGGCTGCAAAAAAATTCTTCACAGTCTGGACATTCTCTTGTGTGCTCATCGAAATCTATCCATTTCCTTTGCCCAGGATCGTGTCCGATCTCATCGGGCACGTTGTGGGCCTGCTGGTGAGGACGTGGTGTCGGTGATTCAGCCGATATCGACATTCATGGCGATGTCCCAGGTGCCGGCGCCGTTTTTAGCCAGGCCGATCATCATTAGACCGAGCCACTCGAGCGTCTGGGCCATCTGCAGGCCGCCGACATCCAACGGACGCAGCCCGAGACTCTCGAGGAAGGCCGAGACGCGCACCTTGGCGTCCGCATCGTCCGCTGCGATGAACGCATCGAGGCGTTTATCCTGGGCAAGTACGTGGCCGAAGAGGGTATTAAACGCCTTGACGACATGCGCGCTGGCCGGGGCGACCTTGGCGATCTCCTGCGCGCCGGAGCTGCCGTGGGGGGTAACGAGGCCCGAGAGATCGGGAGCGACCGGGTTGGTGATATCGATGATCACTTTACCGTCGAGCGCTTTCCCAAAGTCGGCCAGTACAGCCACCGCATTGGTGTACGGTACGGCGAGAATGACGATCTCGCCCGCCGGAGTGGCACCGTAAGTTCCCGTGATCGCTCCGGATGCGAGCTTGTCGGCAAGCGCCTGGGCCTTGGCGGGATCGCGGCTGACCACCTCGACGGTGTGTCCGGCCTTGGCGATACGGCCGCCGACAGCTGCGGCCATGCCTCCCGAACCGATAATGCTGATAGTGCTCATGTGCAGTCTCCGTTCTGAAATCAGGTATTTTCCAGCTTTTCTGGACGGGTTACGCCGTCGCGGCTTGGCCACCCGCCGGGCGCAGTGCGACCCGGCGGTGTGCCGTCACCTCATCAGTCGGCCGGGAAGTAATGACCGCTATCAAGATCGGCAAAGAGTCCGGGCTGGGTCGGTTCCCAGCCAAGAACCCGGCGCGTGATGGCGTTCGATGTCGGGGTGTCCAGTGTGACCAGATTCGCAAGGAACCCGAAGTAGCCAGGCAGCATCAGCACGTCCGCGGGAATAGACACGGCCGGCAGATTCAACCGGCTGGCAATGGCTTCGGCGATCTGGCGGTACGGGACAGCCACGTCGGCGATTGCATGCCAGCTTCTGCCCGCTGCGCCTTTTTCCAGCGCCAGGCGAAACACGGTGGCGAGGTCACGGGCATGCACGGCCCCCCAGCGGTTGGCACCGTCTCCGGGGTAGCCGACGACACCCTTTTCCTTGGCCAGCCCGATCAACAGCGGAAGGAAGCCGGCGTTATCGGTGGAGCTGTGCATGATCTCAGGTATCCGCACGATAGAAGACCGTATGCCCTTTTCGGCGAGACCGATCACCGTGGTTTCCACGATGTTCCGAACCCGCAGGGTATTCTTGTACGGATCGCCGCCAGGAAGGGGCGGATCCTCCTCGGTGGCCGGCCGGCCCAAGCCCTCCCACCCGGGCGAGCCGACGCTTCCAGACACAACCAACGGCTTTGCGCTTCCGGCCAGTGCTTCGCCATAGGCGAGCATGATCTCAAGCTCCGCAGCCGCAACGGCGTTGATCCCGCCGGTTGGAATCAGGTCCTGCCGGTGCGCGAGGTGAATGACGCCGTCCGACGCTGCGGCCGCTTCCTTTAGCCCGTCGAGATCCTCGAGATTGCCGCGACGTACCTTGGCGCCGAGCGCAGCAGCCTGCGCCGCGGCCGTGTCGGACCGAGCCAGGGCAGTGACCTCATGGCCGGCGGCGATAAGATCAGAGATGATGTACGGACCGGAATGGCCGGTGCCGCCGGTAACAAAAACGTGCATATGCGTGCTCCTCGTGGGTGATGGGGTGCGGAAAAAGGTGCCAGGGGACTGTGCCGGACGCATTTGCGATCCAGCGCCCCGCCGTCAGCCCAAGTCAGTCGGTGGAAAGTAATGGCCGTTGTCCAGGTCCTCGATCAGACCGGGCTGAACGGGGTTCCAGCCAAGCGCCTGGCGGGTGATGGCGTTCGACGCGGGGAGGTCCAGCGTGGCCACTGCCGCCAGGAAACCAAAGTAGCCCGGCAGCATCAGTTCGTCCGCGGGGATACTCACGGCGGGTATTGCGAGGCGAGTGGCTATAGCTTCGGCGATCTCGCGGAACGGGATTCCCTCGTCGCCGATCCCGTGCCAGGTTTTGCCTGCGGCCCCCTTCTCGAGCGCCAGGCGGAACAGAGAGGCAAGATCGCGGACGTGCACGGCGGGCCACCGGTTCTTGCCGTCTCCCGGATAGCCGGCGAAACCCTTTGTTTTCGCGAGCATGATCAGCTGCAGGCGACCGGTCGAACTGTGTAAGAGAGTGGGAATCCGCACGACCGACGATCTAACACCTCGCTCGGCGAGGCCCACGACAGCGGTTTCCACGATATTGCGTGCCAACAGAGTGCCGGAATTGATCGGGCCGCCAGGTAGAGCGGGATCATCCTCGGTCGCCGGGCGGCCCAGACTGACCGGTGCGCCGATAGGCGCCGCCCTGCCCACGTTCATGGGCGTGCCGATACTGCCTGCAACGACCAGTGGCTTATCCGTGCCCGCCAGCGCCTCGCCGAACGCGAGGACGGTCGCGAGTTCCGATTCGACTAAGGCGGCGATCCCGCCGGACGGAAGCAGTTCGGCCCTGTATCCGAGGTGGATGACGCCGTCGGACTCGACCGCCGCCTTGAGCCCTTCGAGGTCGGCAAGATCTCCACGACGCACCTTGGCGCCGAGCGCGGACGCCGCTGACGCGGACGCGTCTGACCTTGCCAGAGCGACGACCTCGTGCCCGGCTGCGATGAGGTCGGGGATGACGTACGAACCGACGTGGCCGGTGCCGCCAGTGACGAAAACGAGCATGTTATTGGCCCTTCTGAGCAGAGTGATACGAGACGTGCTGGTGCGCGTGCGCTAAGCCGGGAAGGCTGACGCCGATCGCGAAATGGGTGCTTTTGACCGAGTGGGTCATGAGGCCCAGCGACAACAGGCAGACGTGCTCCAGCGTTCGAGCCATAAGCAGCGGCCCAGTGTCCATCGGGCGCAGTCCAAGGCTTTTGATGAACGCCGAGACGCGTACCTTCGCTTGCGCGCCGTCCCCGGCGATGAACACGTCCAGCGGGTGACCCTCGACAGGACCGGCGGCCAGGACGTGGGAAAAGTGGGTGTTGAACGCCTTGACGACTTCCGCGTCGGTAGGGGCGACGTTGGCGATCTCCTGTGCACCGAAACTGTCCTGAGGGGTCACAAAGCTTGTGAAGTCGGGGGCGACGGGGTTGGTGATGTCGACAAGAAGCTTGCCAGCCAGTGCTTCCCCGTATTGCTTCACCACGTCGAGAACGGCGGCGTACGGAACCGCCAGGATGACAATATCCCCAGCCGGCGCGGCGCCGAACGTTCCTGTCGTGGCGCCGGCTCCGATCTGCTCGGCCAGCGCCCGCGCCTTGGCGGCGTCACGACTCATCACCTCGACGGGGTGTCCGGCTTTGGCGGCAAGGCCGCCGATCGCTGCGGCCATGTCACCTGAGCCGATAATGCTGATAGTGCTCATGCGCGGTTTCCTTGCAGGTATGGGGTAGATCATTCCAAGGCTGCTGGTGCGATCCGGCGAACTCATCCAACGTGAGATCCATGCTGGGCGCTTCACTTGCAAAAAGCAAGCGATCTACTGAGTTTTACTTGCGACATGCAAGCGATGCTAAGATCCAGCCATGAAAAAAACTCTTAAAGAAGACTTTCGATCCCATTGCGCGGTGAACTACGGCGTGGAGATTTTCGGCGACCGGTGGTCGCTCTTGATCATTCGCGACATCGTTTTTGTTGGAAAGAAGACGTATGGCGATTTCCTGAAATCGGAAGAGGGAATCGCGACCAATGTGCTTGCTTCGCGACTTGCCTTTCTTGAGAAGCAAGGCGTTCTCTCGAAGGCGCCAAGCCCCGACGACAGGCGCAAGGACTTTTACACGTTGACAGAGAAGGGTCTGGACCTCATTCCCATTGTGATCAACATTGTGCTCTGGAGCGCGAAGCATGATTCGAAGTCGTACGTGCGGCGCCGTGAGGAGTTTGTGGCTCGATTAAGTCAAAACCCGATGCAGGTGAGCGAGGAAGTAAAGGCGCTGGTCCGCAATGGCGGGTGCATCTTTCCTGAGAGCGGGGGATGAACAAGGCGGCAAACGCCGCCTGCCTATCAGCGAGGACCTGAAGCCGCCCTTTTCCACGAGGCAGCCTCGCATCAAAATTTGCGATCACTGATCCATCAGTCGAACTTGACCAAGTCCTTAAAGATCAGCTGACCCCAGCGATTTCCGCGCGCCTGCACAAGCAGTCCACCTTCCGAAAGCCCGCCCAGTTTGATCGGCGAGAAACCGAGATTTTCCGCCAGCGCACCAATCTCGGCTGCGGCCCCGTCATCGTCGCTCGCCAGGAACACGACTCTCCTGCCACCCTGTACGGCCGGGTCCTGGTCTAGAACGGCAGCAACCAAATGGTTGAAGCCCTTGACCAGTCTTGCACCCGTGAAGGCCTGCGCGACGACCCTGGAGGAAGGCTGTCCTCCCAGTTCCTCAGGGGGCACGCCGTAGGCATTGGTCACATCGATGAGGGTCTTGCCCTTCCAGGTTGGCAGCGCCTTCGCGACTTCCCGGTGCGACTCAAAACGGACAGCCAAAAAGATGATGTCCGCCGTGAGCGCTTCCACCAGTTTTTGGGGGATGATCGAGGGTCCGATCGCGGCCGCATCGGCGGCAAAACTTTCCGGGTCGCGCGTGGTTGCAACGGATACTTCGATGCCTTTGCGGGCAAACGCCTTGGCAAGCGCCTGGCCGAGTTTGCCGAAGCCGATAATTGCGTAGCTCATAAAAATCTCCTTTGGTTTGCCACGCCTTGCGGGCTCCGAAGATGGAATGGAGCGACCGCTCAGGCGTAGCGAATCAGATTTGCGCCAGACCGCCGTCGACGGCGACCTCACTGGCGGTCATGAAGCTGCTGTCCTGCGACGCGAGAAACGCGGCTGCCGCTCCGATCTCCGCCGGATCGGCCATGCGCTGGAGCGGATTCATCGAGGCGAAGACCTTCATGCCTTCCTCGCCTAGCGCTGCCTTCGCGAGTTCGGTCGCCGTCGGCCCGGGCGACAACACGTTGACCCGGATACCGGTGCCCTTCAGGTCCTGCGCCCAAGTCCGCGCGAGGTTGCGCACTGCCGCCTTGCTTGCGCTGTAGACGCTGAATGCCGGGGCGCCCGTGGTGCCGGCGCTCGATCCGGTCAGGATGATCGAACCGCCCTGCCCCATCAGCGGCAGCGCCTTCTGGACCGTGAAGATCAAGCCCTTCACGTTGGTCTCGAAGGTTTCGTCAATGTGCTCGGCGGTGATCTTGCCGAGCGCAAGCGGGCTTCCCGCCCCGGCATTGGCGAAGACGATGTCGAGGGTTCCGCGCTCGACCTTCACCGCCGCGTAGAGTCGGTCGAGGTCGGCCTGATCGGAGACCGAGCCCTTCACCGCACGGGCATTGGGCCCGAGCTCGGCCATGGCGGCGTCGAGCGCTTCCTGGCGGCGGCCGAAGATGAAGACGAAGGCGCCTTCCTCGATGAAGCGCTTCGCTGCGGCGAGGCCGATACCGGTAGCACCGCCGGTGATCACGGCGGTCTTTCCATTCAGTCTGGTCATGACGTGCATCCTTCGTTGGCGTTGTACCCAAGCAGGAAATTGCTTGCTTGAGACGAGGATGCAGCGCTGATAACCTAAGGACAAGTATGCACCTTTTGGTAAGTATCAAAAAATGACGACGAAATCTGAAATCTGCGACACCGGCTGCGGGCTCAACGCCACGCTGCGCATCATCTCGGGCAAGTGGAAACCGCTGGTCTTGTTTTTCCTGCGCGACGGTCCGAAACGCTATGGCGAGCTCAAGCGTTTGATCCCTGGCGTCAGCGACAAGGTGCTGATCCAGCAGTTAAAGGATCTGGAAGCCGATCAAGTGCTTGCACGGACCGACTACAAGGAAGTGCCCCCGCGCGTGGACTACACGCTGACCCCCCTCGGCCGTAGTCTGGCTGATGCGATCATCCCGCTGTGCACCTGGGGAACCGAGAACGCGGCGCAAATGGCAAGCATCTTCGCCAAGCGCGACGCTTTGGCCTAGCGGGATGCAGACGAACCGCTGTGCGGGACGATTTTGCGCAGGCGCGCGCCGTATTTTCGCCGAGCGAACACTCGACCCCTAGCACCCCATCTCCTTTTTCATACTTCTTGAAAGCTTCCAAAATTTTACTCTGGATTTTTCCAAGTGAGTATTTACTTGAGCTCCAGCGGAGTTCTGCACTACGAGAGTCCAGTAACGTCCATCAAGAGCCGACGTTTTTGTGGGGGGAAAAGTAGGGGGAGTCCATTTTATGGTCAAAATTGCCCGACTCGTACTCCTGCGGCTGTCGAGTGCTCAAAATCGTCCTTCCTCACCATAGACGCCCCATTTTGTCCTTGACCCCACTGAGACTATGTTCGGCATCGCACAGACAAATCACGCACATTTAGTGATAATCAAGCGTGCATATCTCCGTCGAACCCTGACAGCGTGGTTAAAATTTCGCCCTCCCTGCCAGGCGCACTGAGTCACCTCATCGTTGCCTTGGTCGAGGGCATGTCTTGCGTGAGGAAACAGGGTGGTCATTGGTCCTGCGTGCTTTTCGGTTCGGATCTCTGCCAAACGCTCACGATCAACGGTGTTGCGGATCAGATCGCAAATTTGAGCACACGCAAAGTCAAAAACAGGCTGCCTGGCACATTTGACTGATAACGAAGCGGTGCAAGACCGCTCTGCAAAGTAGCTCATCACCGCAGCCACTCTCTATGCGGCTAGAAATTTCTTCCTTGAACAGGAACGTAAATGTCCGACTCCCCCAATCCAAAACAGAATCATTTGCTTGCCGCATTGCCGGCGCAAGTTCAGAGCCGTCTCCTGCGCCATCTTGAACTCGTCACATTGCCGCTAGGTAATGTGTTGTACGAGTCAGGTGACACCTTGCGCCACGTGTACTTCCCAACTGATGCCATCGTCTCATTGCATTGCGTGATGGGGAGCGGGGCCACGGCAGAGATATCGGTAGTGGGTAACGAAGGCATGATCGGCGTCGCCGTGTTTATGGGCGGTGAAAGCACACCGAGTAGTGCGATTGTTCAAAGTGCTGGGCATGCATACCGGCTACCCCGGCGTCGGCTGAAGGATGAGTTCAATCGGCATGGCGACATGCTCCTGCTGATGTTGCGTTACACCCAGGCACTTATTACCCAAATGGCGCAGACCGCCGTTTGCAACCGCCATCACTCGATCGATCAGCAGTTGTGTCGTTGGCTTCTGTTATACCTCGACCGTTTACCGGGCAACGACTTGTCCGTGACCCAGGAAATTATTGCCAACATGCTTGGTGTGCGCCGCGAAAGTGTGAACGAGGCCGCCGGCAAACTACAAAGACAGGAGGTAATCGAGTACAGCCGCGGTCACGTCAAAGTCATAGACCGAGCGCAACTCGAGCAACTGAGCTGCGAGTGCTATGCCGTCGTGAAAAATGAAACTGAGCGGTTGCTGCCATACCTGCCAGCACACCAACACCCGTAATTTGGCGAATCAAGATCAGCTGCTGGGGTTCGTCAGCAAGGCCACCTACCGCACGTGGCGCTTGTATATGACGGCGTGCGCACTCGAATTCGAAGGCGGTGATCTGGGGCCTACCAGATAATGTCGAGTAAACGTGCCGGCAGCTTTTCAGCCCTTCCCTTGACGCGTAATCATCTAATGGCGAAGGAAAAAAAAGGCTGCAGGTGCAGCCTCAAGGATGGGGGGGCAGAGATGACTAAGCATCACTCATGTTTTCTTATAGAGCGTAGCTTTGTCGGCCAGGCAACAAGATCAATCGACTACATGGAACCTGGGTAGCAACCATTTCCAACGAATGGCGGCAATACGGCTGACAAAAACGAACGCAATGGCGATTGCAGACGCCACTTCAAGAGAAATCTGCAAATCCAACAGCGTGATGTAGGCGACGGCACCCAAAATACTGATGGATGCATAAACCTCACGCTTAAACACCAACGGTATTTCGTTACACAACACATCACGCATCACACCCCCAGCGACTGCGGTAGCTACACCCATGATCACTGCGATGCTGGGAGGGAGGTTTTGCTGAAGAGCCATATCTGTTCCTCTGACCGTAAATACAGCCAATCCAAATGCATCGGCTACCAACAACACCCTCTCGTTGAAGGTTTTCAAGGTCCTCGCCCAAATCATGGTTCCTAGCGAAGCACTAACCCCTACCAAAAAGCCATTCTCATTGGAAACCCACTCGATCGGATAATGTGCCATCAGTACGTCACGCAAGGCACCGCCGCCTAAAGCGGTGACTAAACTGATGGTGATTACACCGAACCAGTCCAACGATTTTCGCCCTGCCATCAGGGTGCCTGTCACTGCGAAGGCTGCAACGCCTGACAACTCACAGTAATAAATCACCCAACCAGCGTGGTAAGCCTTCATCTACGGAACCAGCCTGTACTGCAAATGGGAGAAGTTCTTGAAATGAAGCGCCCTCAAAGACACACATCAAGGTCTAATTACATTATCATAATATGATAATAAAAGTACAATTTAGGCGTGCAATGAATACAGTGCAAAAAACACAGCCGCGTATCGTCACCAGGGTTATCCACTTGGAAAAACCACTGTCGAATCAAGGGTGCGGGTCGAAACGGTAGGTGACCTGGCAATGGCGTACAGCCCAGGGGTCGCGCAGCCCTGCTTGGCGATAGCCAAAAATCCGGACGACGTTTACCGCTTTACAGGTAATCAGCCACAACGAGCGTGCGGCGACCGAGTGTGTGAGGCTGCTGCTGAACGTGGGTGCGCACTCATCTCGTATGGACCCACGCAGTACTCGCCTGCAGCGGTGCTGGGGAGGGATTACATTATTCCCAAGCCGTTGGATGGGCGCCTGCATTCGGGGGTAGCTGGAGCAGTGGCTAGAGCGGCAATTGATTCGGGCGAGGCCATCTATCCCTTCTTTTACCCGTTTCTGGTAGACGTACCGTCGCCATTTTCTGATCACGGTCAATCCAGTTAACTGTAACGAACCTAATCGGTGACAAATAAATCCCCGACCATTACAATTTGATTAACATCGACCGTTTTAAGGTACTGGCAATTCCATGGAAAATAAGACTGCACGACTAACTGTGCTCATTGATCCCGTCAAGAAAAAAGCACTTGAAGAACTGTGCGCATCTCAGGATCTGACGCCCTCTCAGGTCGTTCGTCAGCTTATTCGGGACTATCTGGAGACGCATGGCGTGTCCTACGCCACCAAAAGCAAAACTGCGGCCAATGGTAAGTGATTCATCTGCGCATGAGCGGGCACGACGAATGCCTGCTCATCGCTCCTTCTACTCTCTTGCACCTCATCTCTAGCCCTGGGGCTTGTCGATCTCGGCGTAGCTGCCCAGTGCACCACTGAAGTCAGCATGATAATGCTGTGAGCCGAGTGCCTGAAGAACCCCTGCCTTATCGAGCTTGCCAAGGACTTTTTCGTTGGCTTCACACAACTTCACGACGATGCTGCGTTTACGCAACTGCTCAATAACTTCGAGCAGCGTTTGTAAGCCCGTGATATCCATGAACGGCACCCGTTTCAGACGAATAATCAACGTCCCGGGATCGGTGTGCGTCTGAGCCAAAACGCGCTCAAAGGTTTCTGCTGCGCCAAAGAAGAGAGGCCCCTCAATGGTGTAAACCAAAACACCGGGTGGAAGATGTACATGCCCATTCAAGCGCAACTCTGCCTCCAGCTCTTTTTCGACCATTAACTGCACCTCTACAGATGCAGCCATCCGACGCATAAACTGCAGCATGGCGAGAATGACCCCGATATTCACTGCAATCGCCAGATCGCTGAAAACGGTCAGGCTGAAAGTGATTAAAAGGATCGCAACATCCGCTTTTGGGGCTCGTTTGACCATGCGTGTGAAGTGCTTCAGTTCGCTCATGTTGTAAGCGACCACGAATAAGATCGCAGCCAACGCGCACAGCGGGATATCCGAAGCCAGAGGTGCCAGGAAGAAGATCAATAAAATCAACGTGACGGCGTGCGCAAAACCCGCAATGGGGCTGTTGCCACCGTTGCGGATGTTGGTCGCTGTTCGAGCGATCGCGCCTGTCGCAGCAAAACCACCAAACAGAGGAGTGACCAGGTTAGCAATGCCTTGTCCGATTAACTCCTGATTGGAGTCATGTTTGGTGCCGGCCATCCCGTCGGCGACAACAGCAGACAACAGCGACTCGATCGCCCCCAGCATCGCGATCGCGAACGCAGGACCAATCAATTCAATGATCTGCGGCAGCGTTATTTCAGGAGGGCCAATTTTGGGCAGTCCTTGAGGAATCCCCCCGAATGCACTCCCGATCGTTGCCACGCCATCGAACTTAAAACAGGAATGCAACGCCGTCACAACGACCATGGCAATCAGAGGACCAGGAACACGCCTTACGCCTGGTACTTTAGGCGCGAGTATCACCAACAGCAGGCTCAAAAGGGCTAATAGGGTCGTGGGCACATGGAGTCCGGGCAGAGCCTGGATGAGGTGCCAAAGCCGCTCATGAAAATGGTCGCCACTGATGTTCGGCAAGCCCAAAAAGTCTTTCCACTGCCCGACCCAAATGATCACACCGATGCCGGCGGTGAACCCAACGATCACGGGATCGGGAATGAACTTGATAAGTGCGCCAAGCTTGGTGATGCCAAGCAGTAACAATATTGCACCCGCCATCATTGTCGCGATCTGCAAGCCATCAACGCCGTACTTGGCTGTCACGCTGGCCAAAATGACGATGAACGCCCCAGTAGGGCCGGCAATCTGTAGTCGACTCCCGCCGAAAAGCGAAACCAATAAGCCACCAACAATTGCCGTGTAGATTCCTTGCTCCGGCTTGACGCCCGAGGCGATGGCAAACGCCATGGCCAAGGGTAACGCCACGACACCGACGATGACCCCCGAGACGATATTTCGAAGCCAGTGCTTGCGCCCTAACAAGCCCGCTTTCCAAGCTTCTCGTATGGCAATCATGACTAGCCTCGCGCTGGTGGCATGTGCATACTATTCACACGTAGTGATAATAGTAAAGCAATTGGCCTAGCCTCGTACGACACCAGCGACCCTGTAGATACAGTGTCGAGAGCGCAGAAACATATGCCCGGAGACCCCGAATGAAACGCGAAGACGTCAAAACCAAACACGGTGAAGGCATGCACTTCGACACGCACGTGATAGCCAACCCGGCCAATACGCACGAGTGGATCATTCTTTTCAAAAAGGAAGCCGGGAGAAGCTATTTCCTGGTCAATGACAATGAGGAAATTGAGTCATTTGGACACCTCGATGAACTGATCCGCGAGCTTCGAGAGCTGGGTATCAAGTCCGCCGAAGTTCATTTCTGATTGTTCCACTTAGAGAGTTTGACCCTGTCAGTAAAAGTCGAGTATCTGTCCGGTCAGAGCGAAGCGCTTTGGTCTGTTTGTTTCGGTAGCCGCTGCCAATTTCGGACTGAGCAGGGAGCAAAGGACTATGCCGCCACACTCAAAGAAAGAATCGACGCACCCCATGCCTTCCCGCGAACCCACCACGCCTCTCACAGTCAAGACCACTGATCAACGCAGACCCAGGTCATTTCCTTCCATTGGACAGGCTCGACGTTTGGCTAACAGGAACAGAACACCAAACACCTTGAAGATGGACCGCATCGAAAGACAGCTCAGCACAACACCTGAACTGTTGCCTGTTAGTTGATGGCCGGCTAAACCTCTCTCAGCGCCTTTGTCATGGCCTGCTCCCCTTTCGCCCCCTGCTATTTTGATCACCGCGTTCATTTGAGCCACGTCCATCACCTCAGCGTCTTGACGCTGGGGACATTCGAGCGCGCAAAAAAATGGCCACACGAGGTGGCCTAATACGGGTTCAAGCATAGGAGGATCTCTATTGACCAACAGATACAGGCCCGCCCTGAAGTCTTAGGGCCAATAGAGTGGGTCCGCTGGCTGATAAACCCCTTCATCAGCAGCGCGCAACTGGCAATTTGATCCTGGTCTGTGGGTCTTGACCTCGTTGCCTATAATTATAATAGTGTTAGCATGTGATTGTAATCAACATCTAATTAGGTGATCGCATGACTACCGACTTCAAGAAGGCTGCACTGGATTACCACGAATTCCCAACCCCAGGAAAAATCAGCATCGCGCTGACCAAGCCTGCCGACACAGCCGCCCAACTCGCACTGGCCTACAGCCCAGGCGTAGCGGAGCCTGTACGCGAAATTGCGAAGAATCCAGAGAATGCTTACCGCTTCACCGGTAAAGGCAATCTGGTGGCCGTGATCACCAACGGCACGGCCATTCTGGGCCTCGGCAATCTAGGCCCCTTGGCCAGCAAGCCGGTCATGGAAGGCAAAGCATTGCTGTTCAAGCGTTTCGCCGGAATCGATTCGATCGATATCGAAGTCAATGCCGAGAGCTCCCAGGCCTTTATTGAGACCGTCGTGCGCATTGCCGACACCTTTGGTGGCATCAACCTGGAAGACATCAAAGCGCCTGAGTGTTTTGAAATCGAAGAAGCACTGATCGAACAGTGCAGCATCCCAGTCTTCCATGACGACCAACACGGTACGGCCATCGTCACTGCCGCCGGCATGCTCAATGCACTTGAGATTCAGGGCAAAACCCTGGGTAATGCGAGAATTGTCTGCCTCGGCGCCGGTGCAGCTGCCACTGCTTGCATGCGCCTGCTGCTTAGTCTCGGCGCTCAAAAAAGCAACCTATACATGGTCGATCGTGTCGGTGTTATCCACTCCGCTCGGGAAGGCCTCAATCAATACAAAGCACAGTTCGTTAACGACGGTGGCCCTCGTACGCTGATGGAAGCCATGACCGGTGCTGACGTGTTTGTCGGCCTGTCTGGAGCCAATCTCCTCCCGGCAGAAGCATTGGCAGCGATGGCACCTAACCCGATCGTGTTTGCCTGCTCGAACCCGGACCCTGAAATCAGCTACGAGCTGGCCATGGCCACACGTGATGACCTGATCATGGCGACCGGTCGCTCTGATTACCCTAACCAGGTCAATAACGTTCTGGGCTTTCCGTTCATTTTCCGCGGGACGCTGGATGTTCGCGCAACCCGGATCAACGAAGCGATGAAAATTGCGGCGGTGGAAGCACTGCGCCAATTGGCCAAAGAGCCGACGCCTGTGGAAGTGCTGCAAGCGTTCAACGTCGATAAGCTTGAGTTTGGGCGCGATTACATCCTCCCCAAAGCGCTCGATGCTCGCCTGCTCGGTGCAATAGCCGGCGCGGTGGCCAAGGCCGCTATCGACACCGGCGTTGCGAAGCTGCATTACCCGGCGCACTACCCGCTCTAAGCTGACGTCAATCATGCTGATGTGTCGCAGCTGCACAACCTATTGCACGGTTGGCAGCTGCCGCACTTGGGACTATCCAGTCGTTGCACCGTCTGCTGCTCCAGCAGGCGATCCTGTTCACCGACCAGTAGAAACAACAGCCAACGGCTTCAACACTCAACGAGCAGCCCCGTCTAAATTGCGAGGACCTGGTGATATCAGACATACATAATCGGTTGGCTTTTTTGCGCCTCATACCCTTGAGACAAGGGTGAATAAATGCCGATCAAATATGTCAGGAGTCTCACCGGGCGAAGGCGTACCACCGCCGCAAACCGACATCTTGGCTTTGCCTTGGCCTTCGTCGCGGGAGCAATCAACGCTGGCGGTTTCCTGGCAGTGCATCAGTACACCTCACACATGACGGGCATCGTCTCTTCGATGGCAGACAACAGTGTGCTGGGAGCCTACGACCTGGTACTTAGTGGCGCCGGCGCATTGTTGTCTTTTCTGGTTGGGGCTGCGTGCTCTGCGGTCATGGTCAATTACTCCCGACGCAGACGGATGCACAGTGAGTTTGCAGTGCCACTTTTGGTCGAGGCCTTTCTGCTTATCTGCTTTGGCTTTCTGGGCGCCCAACTATCCACCGTGGATGGTTTGTTCGTGTCAGTCACCGTGATGCTCCTGTGCTTCATCATGGGGCTACAAAACGCGGTGATCACCAAAATTTCAAAAGCCGAAATCCGAACGACACACATCACCGGCATCATCACGGACATCGGAATTGAGTTGGGAAAACTCTTTTACTGGAATGCCGCCAGCACATCAACACACCCAAAAGTTCTCGCCAATCGGACCCGGCTCAAAATACTGATACTGCTGGCGCTGAATTTTTTCTTCGGCGGCGTGATGGGGGCATTTGGGTTCAAGCACATTGGTTACATCTCAACGGTACCGCTCGCGATGGTTCTGGTGACGCTGGCAATCGTGCCTGCCTTTGATGACGCCAGGCTTTTGGTCCGCCGCGTCATGCGAAAGTGAGCCAATGACTTTTGCTGAGCGCGCCTACCGCAAACATTAACATTGTATGTTAATGTTATGCGCATATTCGGTGGAGCAGTGACAGTACGCTTGATCCGGTAGCTCGCCCCGTAGCAGCAGCATCCTCGAGTAGTTCTGTGCGGCGCGAGATCTGACACCCGTCTCAGGACGCCCGTCATTTGATCCGCGATGACCTGCGCAGTCACGGCGCGGAGGATGAAACACAGCACACTGGCGCGGTGAAAGCCGTCCAACAGTCAATGCCTATCAGCAGACTCGTGACACCAGTCTCAATGACCCAATCAATACAGCAGGCTGACAAAGCTCTGTTAAGGAAGAGACCATGAGCAGAACAATCGCAATCATCAAGGGCGACGGCATCGGCCCCGAGATCATGCAAGCGACGCTACGCGTACTCGACGCCCTTGACTGCAATCTTCGCTACGACTTCGTTGAGGCCGGCCTGGAGGCGTTGCAGCAACATGGACAGCTGATGCCACCCGCCTCTATCGATACGATCGCCAAACATGGCATCGCACTTAAAGGCCCTTTGACGACACCGATTGGCCGTGGGTTCTCATCGATCAACGTTCACCTTCGCCGCCATTTCGACCTCTACGCCAATGTCCGACCAGCGATCAGTTTCCCGGGGACCCGTTCGCGCTTCGAAGATATCGACATCATCACAGTGCGCGAAAATACCGAGGGGGCTTACTTACCCGAAGGACAGAGTATTTCAGAAGACGGCGAAGTCGCTTTGGCGAGTATTCGCGTAACACGCACAGCCTCCGAACGCATCGTGCGATACGCGTTCGAGCTGGCTCGTAGCAAAGGCCGCAAGAAAGTTACCGCGGTGCACAAGGCCAACATCATAAAGTCTTGCTCCGGTTTGTTTCTTGAGGTTGCGCGTGAGGTCGCTGCGGATTATCCGGAAATCGAATTCCACGAAATGATCGTCGATAACGCCTGTATGCAGCTGGTAATGAATCCCCATCAATTCGATGTCATTGTCACCACCAACTTGTTTGGTGACATCCTTTCAGACTTGTGCGCAGGCCTGGTGGGTGGATTGGGCTTGGCGCCCGGGTCTAACATCGGCGCCGATGCGGCCATCTTCGAAGCGGTCCACGGCTCGGCACCGGACATCGCTGGCAAGAACATCGCGAACCCTTGTGCATTGTTGTTGGCTGCCGCGGACATGCTTGATTATCTGGGCATGGTGGACAAGGGGACACGCATTCGTACCGCTATCCGCGTTGTTTTGAAAACCGCCTGCGATCAGGTGACACCGGATATGGGGGGAACCGGAACGACTGAGTCCTTCGCTGACGCCTTGGTGGCCTACTTGCGTGACTAGATAAACGTAATCGCCAGCTCAGTCAGAGCTGGCGTTTTTATATCCTGCGCCACGCCTACCGCCCCTCTTTGATTGAAGAGAAATCAAAATGCCCAAGAGGGGTAGATCTTTACCCATCAGCACCGACCCCAGGCAAAAACGCCCAGGAATCACTGGCGCCCCTTCGCAACAGGAAGACAGGCCAACCGATTAAAAAATCTCCTGGTGTTCCTCTGATTAGGACTTATAACTCGTCGAGTCTTGCATCACCCTCAAGCAGGGAATCTTGTTATTTTTTGTTATGTTTCAATCTTTATAATAAAACAAGGGCAACACATTTAATTACTTACTGCAGTTTCTGTCGCCGGTTGCCGGCACTGCATACGGGTATATATGTGGAGCTTCTATACGCTCTTTCAGCTTTGCCGCATAGTCCTTTGCACCCTGCTCATTGCGGAACTGAATTCGCCGGGCACCTACACACACGGACCATAGATCTTCACTCTGACTAGACAGATGTTCGACCCTGACAGACATGACGACACTCCAAGAAAAAAGAATTCAAAAATGAATTTCAGCCACCTTGATACCGATTTCACGCAGCTCATGAATCAAATCATCAAGGTGTCGGAAGGGTTCAATTTCTTCATTGTCATTGACCAGGAAAAAGCTTCTTCCTGCTTCCTTTTTAAAGAAGGCGATCCACTCCTGGGTGTTGGCCGGATTGGCAATTAAATGGGTGTCAAACTGAATGCCTTCAGCGTGTTTGATTTTTACGTCCTCACGTTTCATGCAGCTCTCCAAGCGCTCACATCTTTCTGTTCTCATGCGTGATTTTGCCTCCCGGCAGTTGAGCAAAAAACGTCGCTCCTGCCTGAGGCAAGGTCGAGCAGATTGCCTTTCTATTATCACTGAATGATAATATTATGCACATATGAACCCTCGGAGGCTAGTCATGAACAGAACCACTGAACTCTATGAGGTACGCCGGCCTGAGCGCTCCCACCCAATGTTTTGTCTTTGAAAGCCCACAACCTTGCGGGTAAGCGTCAAGTGATAAAGCTCTGACGGCCAGATCGAGAACAAAACCGAACCCAAAAAGCTCTCACGATCAGCAATGAGCTATCAGCTCCACACCCTGGAGGTAATTGCCTGTACGGGTTCAAAGTGACTACTTCACCGTAATGATTGCACCTTGAAGTGCACATAGGACGTCATGTTCAAAGACATGAGACGAGTCCCTCACCGCAACGGATCGCCTTTGCTTTTGATTTACCGCGTACGGTTTCTGAATTTTAAGGACGAAAGTCATCATGCGAAAAACAGAAATTAATATGTGTGTCCCGCTCAATGTGCCGACACTAGAGCCCGGGCAGCGATTGTTGGTTTGCCTTGAGCAATGCGTCGTCGTCCAGCAGCGAGAAACAAAAATCTATCAGGTTGTTTTTGACTGCAAAGCACCTAAAACAACACGAATTCTTTGGACAGAGGACGAGTGGATTTTCATCGGCAGGCACAAGCAAAATGCTGAAAAAGATCCTTTGCTGGCTAAATTTGTATCAACACTAAAAACTGAATAGAGGGTTTCCTACATAATGCTAAAAATAACTATTAGCGTAGGGTATTAACTGCTTCAAGACGCTTAACGCCGATTACTTGCAGGGGAGTACTTTAAATATTCTCTCCAATCAAGCCCACGGCCATTGATCACCAACAATGGAACTCCCATGGAGCGCTCATAATCTGCGCGAAGCGGGAAGAAGCTGCCCTCCGGCCGGCCGTCGAGGAGCGGCATCGGGTCAGTTTCTGTGCATAAAGAAAAGCTGCCCATATCTCACACGCCAGCTTTGGCGCCTGGCAGCTTCCCCCATGGATAACCGGAAACCTGCAGGGCTGATACGAGCATCATCATGTGGTTTGGGAATGACGATCGGTTTCGCTCTAATGGAGCTGACTGTCGATCCATTGCTCAGCCGCCGCCATCGCCTCGGCCAGCGCACTGGGGCCGAGAAAGCCATCAGATGCGGGGGTGTAAAGCTGTATGGATATCGTGAAGTTTCTACCTAGATCCAGTCGTTTTGTGGGGGTAAAAACGTCCAAAAATAAAAAAGGGTCGCGAGATAAAATCTCGCAACCCTTTGAATTATATGGTCGGGACGGAGTGATTCGAACACTCGACCCCTAGCACCCCATCTCCTTTTGCATACTTCTTGAAAGCTTTGAAAATTTCACTCTGGATTTTTCCAAGCGAGTATTTACTTGAGCTCCAGCGGTGTTCTGCTCTACGAGAGTCCAGTAACGTCCATCAAGAGCCGACGTTTTTGTGGGGGTAAAAGTAGGGGGAACCCATTTTATGGCCAAAATCACCATCAAAAAACTCGAGTCGCTGACCGCCAACGATGCCGGCCGAATCCTCAGGGAGGACGGCAATCTGGCCGGTCGAATTTCCCTGCGTAAGGACGGCATGTCGGTCAGCTTTTTCTATCGGTATCGGTGGGGCGACCAGAACAAAGAGTACGCCTGCGGGTCCTAGCCACGCAAATCCCTGACGGACATCCGCAAGGCCCGCAACCAGGCCCGAGCGCTCATCGACGAGCAGATCAATCCCAACGAACACAAGAAAACCGTCAAGGCACAAGTGCATGCTGCTGCTAACGTGGAGGCCGAACAGGTAAAGACGTCGAAGGTGCAAACGCTGACCGTCCAGGATCTGGCCAAGGCGTGGCTGTTGGATGGCGTGGCGCGCAAAGACGGCAATGCCGAGTTGCTGTTCCGATACTCACGGGTCGCCCCCTAAGAGGTAACCTTCAACATTTTCTAGGGATAGGGCTTCGAGCAGCACTTGCTCCAGGATGGCAAAAAAACATTTGATGTGAGCCTGCTTTAATCCCTGTGGCCGGGTTACCAGATAGACCTCCATATCTGGAAGGTGGAGATCCGGGAACAACCCGATCAGATCCTTCGCCAATATACGGGGCAGTACAGCCACCCCCATACCTCGCCTCACCGATTCGAGCTGCACGGCGAACGAGTTCACGCTGATCTGCGCGCGGTCCAGACCACCGGCCTTTGCCGCACGCATTTGCGGCAACATGTCCAGCGGGGGAAGCAAGGCAATATTGACCGAAGTGGCCGGGGTCACCCCTGGAAACCGCTTCAGATAACCTGCATCAGCGAAGACACCGTAGGCGAGCCGGCCTATTGGTCGATAAATCAGCGACGGCTCACCCAGATGAGCTGTACGTACAGCAATGTCTGCCACGCCGCGGACGATCTTGTGAAAGTCGGCTGTTACCATCAACTCCACCGAGCAACGCGGGTGCAGAGAAGTGAAACGACTCGCGGCCTCCAGCACGCAAGACGAGAACCCCTCTCCTGCACTGACCAGGACACTGCCAGATAGCTCTGTGTGTAGCTCGGATATGCCAGCAGCGGTTTGACGCCTCAAGCCAGCTTCCGCAGCCAGGGCAACTTCCACGAGTGATTGGCCCCGCGAGGTCAACCAGCATCCTTCAACGCCCCGCTCGACGAGTGGCTCGCCCAGTGCGACCTCAAGTTGGGTCAGGCGGCGGGACACGGTAGACGCCGCGATACCCAGCAACTGGCCAGCTTGAAGAAAGCTGCCACGCCGCGAGACTGCCAACAGCAGACGAAGATCGTCCCAATTTGCTTGCAACGCCATGCGTCCTGTCCTCCCTGGTCTGCATATGTGCAAATCCATTATGCAGTAGTCGCTGTTTTTCGGGAGACGCCTCAAAGGTATATCTACAGGCCCTGGAAACGAATGGAATGGACTGCATGACTACTGGCCCCAAAGACTATGCGGAACGCGCCGCCAGTGCCTTCAATCGCCGTGATGTGGAGGCGATGCTTGCGCTGGTTTGCGAAGACTTCATCTACCTCGATGGCACGGGGATACAAACCGGTCGCGAAGCCATGCGCAAACGAGAGATCGCATTGTTCGAAGCGCTCCCCGATGCCCAAGTGATTTTCAGCCCATTCGCCGTCGGTAACGATCGTTTGGCGCTGACTGCCTTCCTGACCGGCACATTCGCCGCCCCCTTGGTGTTGCCAGGCCGGGTGATTCCACCTCATGGACGCCATATTACCGCGTACTACGCCGCACACTTCACCTTCAGAGACGGCCTGGCCATCCGTGAAGAAGCCTTCTTCGACAGTGCGGTGCTGATGCCGTTAGCCTATCCGGCCGAGGGTTGAGCCATGCGCAGCGCATTTGTTACTGGTGCAACCGGCTTGCTGGGCAACAACCTGGTGCGTGAATTGGTCGCTCGTGGCTACGCGGTCAAAGCCCTGGTCCGTTCAAGAGCCAAAGGTGAACAGCAGTTCAACAATCTGCCGAGTGTCGAGCTGGTCGTGGGTGACATGGCCGATGTCGACGCATTCGCAGCATCGCTGCAAGGCTGCGATACGGTGTTTCACACCGCGGCGTTCTTTCGCGACAACTACAAGGGCGGCAGCCACTGGAAAGAACTCGAAAAGATCAATGTGTCTGGTACGCGGCGCCTGCTTAACCAGGCCTACCGCGCCGGTATACGACGGTTCATCCATACGTCTTCCATTGCCGTGCTCGACGGCGCACCTGGCACGTCCATCGATGAGACATGTCTGCGGGCCGACGCCGACGCGGATGACTACTACCGCAGCAAGATCCTCGCCGACCGTGTCGTCTTGTCGTTCCTGGAGGTCCATCCCGAGATGCATGCCTGCATGGTCCTGCCCGGTTGGATGTGGGGTCCTGCCGACATTGGCCCGACCTCCTCGGGACAGTTGGTCAACGATGTCGTGCTCGGCAAGTTGCCCGGGCTGATCCCTGGCAGCTTCTCCGTTGTCGATGCCCGTGATGTGGCGTGGGCGCTGATTGCTGCCGCCAAACATGGCCGACGAGGTGAGCGCTATCTCGCGGCGGGCCGGCATATGACGATGCGTCAGCTGGTCCCTGTTCTAGGACGTATAGCGGGCGTCAAGACACCCGTTCGACAACTACCGCTCCCCTTTCTATACACCTTGGCGGCTGTGCAGGAGATGTATGCGCGTATTACCGGCAAGCCCATTCTGCTAAGCATGGCTACGTTGCGCCTGTTGGTACGAGAGAAGGACCGCACCTGTTTCAACCACAGCAAGAGTGAACAAGAGCTTGGCCTGAGTTTCCGGGCGCTAGAGCGGACACTCACCGACACCGTGGCGTGGTACCGCGATCACGGCTGGTTTGAAAACCACAGTGCGCGTGCCTCGAAGAAAAAAAGCTCATCCGTCATGGTCGACAACTAACTTTCGGAAACGGGATTACCGTCTAGCCCCAAAGCCGATAATCTCGAGCCGCATTGTGCGGTTTTATGCTGGCACGCGAGGCGTACCTGGAGATCCCGAAACCGCACTTGCTGGTCATTTACCACACACCAGAACAAGGACGTAAAATTGTGAACAGGGAAATAATCCTGATGCGTCACGGCCAGCCAAAACTGGCCGCAACCGACAAAATTTCAGCGCTCGAGATGAAAGACTGGATCGAGCAATACAACCGATCCGAAATTACCCACCACCCGGTCCCGCAAGCCAGTATGCAACTCGCCGCATCCGCCACGGTGATTGTTTCAAGCAGCGCGCCTCGTGCGCTGACCTCCGTCCAGGCGCTCGGTCTGAAGCCGGCGCTGGTCGACGCACTTTTCTGCGAAGCACAACTACCTTGTGGTCATTGGAAACTGCCACGGCTATCGCCGTTTACCTGGGCATTTATCCTTCGAGTCTTATGGCTGTGCGGTTACTCACGCAATGTCGAATCCGCCGGCACTGCGAGGATGCGCGCCAGCACGGCAGCCAAACGATTGCAGTCCCTTGCCAGCGATGGACCGGTTCTGCTGCTCGGTCATGGCTTTATGAATCGAATGATCGCCAATCAACTGGTAGCCGACGGATGGGCTCGCCAAAAAGGTAACGGCAGCCAGTATTGGAGTGCGACCGTGTATCAGTACGGCGGTGTGTAAGAGGCGGCAGATGGTCGGCGAACCTGGCCATCATAACGTGGGCTGGCAGACCCGCTGTCGGGAGGCTCTTGTCGATGACGTGCGCCGGTACCGGCGCCTGGATTTCGTAAGGGGCAGCCCGGTCGTTAGTGTTCATTGATAATAGGCACGCTGCACGTGCATCAGGGACGAATCATTCAAGGGAGAGAAGTCGTGTCAGCCGCATCTGGGAACAGCAACATTTTTCGACTGGCAACCGCCCAGGCATTGGCGGGTGGTAACTCAGTCATCGTCTATGCAACCGGCGCTATCGTGGGAGACATGCTTGCACCGGATAAAGCATTGGCGACGCTGCCTATCTCCATTTTTGTCGTGGGCATGGCGAGCTGCACGCTACTTGCCGGCGCCATTGCGCAGCGCTATGGGCGCAGTCTCGTATTTATGCTGGGAGCGTTGTGCGGCATCCTGATGGGAGTGCTGGCTGCGATTGGCATTTATTTGTCTTCCTTCTTCATTTTCTGTGCTGCGATGCTGTTTGGTGGCGCTTATGCCGCTGTGGTACTGACGTTTCGTTTCGCCGCCGCAGAATGTGTTCCAGAAAACAGGCAGCCCTGGGCGCTTTCAATCGTCATGGCTGCCGGGTTAGTGGCGGGTGTACTAGGTCCACAGACGGTCACCTATACGATGGACCTATGGGAGTCACACCTGTTTATCGCTACTTACGTTGCAGCCGCATTAATGGCAGTGGTTTCGGCGGCGGTGCTGCTAGGTGTCGATTTGCCACGCCATGAGGCGGCTGTTCGTACTCCAGGTCGCCCGCTTGCGGTGATTGTTCGGCAGCCTCGACTCATCAACGCCATGCTCCGTGGCGTCATAACTTACACCTTGATGAATTTCCTGATGACTTCGGCCCCACTAGCAATGAAGCATGAGGATCTTTCACTGGAATCATCGAACCTGGCATTGCAGTGGCACGTCATTGCAATGTACGCACCCAGTTTTTTCACTGGAAATCTGATCCGCCGTTTTGGAGCAAACCGCGTTGTGTTGGTGGGGTTGATGTTAACCGGCGCGTCTATTGCTGTCGGGCTTGCCGGTGTGCAGTCCTACCACTTTTATCTATGTTTGGTGCTTCTAGGGATTGGTTGGAATTTCGGTTTTGTCGGCGCCTCTGCACTCGTCCTTCAGAGCCATAAAACAAGCGAAAGAAACAGTGTCCAGGCGCTCAATGATTTCATTGTCTTTGGCGCCGTAGTGCTCGGCTCGTTTGCATCGGGAGGTATTTTGAATCGATACGGTTGGACCGTTATCTGTGCGCTTGCCTTTGTACCTGTGCTGGTGGCTATAGCGACGTTGATGTTGAGCGAGCATCGCGCCTGGCGTTCAATCCAAGAACGCACAAGCTAGTTCCGCGGGACTGGCTTAGCCTCCAGACCATGACCTGAACTTGCCTGGTTTTTTTGGAGAGCTTGCGAGCTCAGCAACGCTTATGGCCAGGGTCGGCGCAGCGTCTTTTTACTTAGACAACTCCTCGGCGTCGGTAACCATGGTCAAGTATGTTTTAGCAGCTGCAGCAAACCTTCCACATCAGCTAGCGCTGGAGCATGGGCTCCGGCATGGCGGCAAGATATGGATGCGCAAGCCGCTGAAAATTGCAGGCGCTCTCTCAAGTCCACGATCCCCAGCAACTGCGCAGCCAGCCAACCAGCCATACAAGCGTCTCCTGCTCCAACCGTGTCTTCCACCTTCACGGCAATCGCCGGCTGATCGAGTTGGCTGTCCGGGGTGTGGAGAATCATCCCGTGTTCTCCTCGGGTAAAAAGGATCTGCGCCTGAGGATTAAGAGCGCGAAGCTCATCCATTGCCTGGTGTTCTGTCAGCCCTGGATAAATTTGCCGAAGGTCTTCATCGGAAAGCTTAATCATGTCAGCAAGGGTGGTCATCGTAGGGAAGGTCTGCTCCCGATAATGGCTATCCATTAAATTGCGCCAGTTCGGATCATAGCTAATCCGTTTACCGGCTTTTTTGGCCTGCTGAGCAATTTTAACCAGCTTGTCTGCAAGTGGCTGTCGAGCCAAACTGATGCAGCTGAAATGACACAGCTCTGCTTGGTTGATCCATCCTTCGGGCATCAGATCTGGATCAAAAAACAGATCGGCATCTCCAGCAAAAAAGTATCTTGGGGGACGGCTCGATGGAACGATGGCGACCAAAGGATCTCGGTCTACCCGTTGGATAAACCTCATATCCATTGCAGCTGCTTCCGACTGCGAAACTATCTCGTCACCCAGTGAATCCGTGCTCACCGACCCGGCAAAAGCACTGCTAACACCCAAGCGACTTAGCGCTCGTGCAACGTTCCAGGGAGCACCACCTGGGTAGCCCTTCCACTGTCCAGGAGTGCCTTGGACAAGATCGGTCAGGGCTTCGCCAAACACTACTGCGCGAGGCAATACCATCGTCATTTCCTCAATTTTTTGTCGTAGGGAACTGCTGGCTGATCAGAATCGACCAGTAATCACTTACTCAATGCGCTTTGATGAAAGGCAGGGTTTGTTGAAGTTAGAGAAGTTTTCATAGCCAACTTCAAAGCAGATGTTGGCCGGACACGTTCAAGTATTAAAACCAGGTTTCCATTTGTATACCGTATTGCCATACACCTCCGGCTTTGAAGTCCGTCATGCCAAAGGAGTCTGTGGTACTGAATCTGTCCAGATCCGAAGACCAGTTCATGAAGCTTGCGAACACTCGCAATTCGGGACGTGTAAGAAGATCTCCAACCTCAGGTTTGAATGTCGGGGCGACAGTGAATTTCCAAAAGTTACCGTCGACCGCATTACGTTGTAGATAGTCCTTCGGGTCGAGGTTCATGGTTTGCCAGCTTATTTCGTAGGCCATCTCGAAATTGCTGTTGATTTTGTTAGCCAATCGCACGTTCAGGGTCAGCCAGCGGTAGTCGTCACCCTTGACGTATCTATCCTTGCTCTGTTCGGCCAGCAAGCTGGGCCCGATGCGCCAGTCAGGCGCAAGGGGTGTCTCACCGTAAAGTGCCAGACGCAGAGCGCGGGCATCGTCGATGAGTTCGCCATCCGAGCCGATGTTCTTGACCTCAGCTCCCAGACCTTGCCCATAGAGCAGCGCCGTTTTGAAGAAGCCTTCTCTGCCGAAAAAGTTTTTCTGGTGATTGGCCAGCATGCTGTGCAAGCCGGAATCCGCAGGCGTCAAACCCGCTGCATTGGTGCGGGTACCGAAATCGTTTTTCTTTGCGCCGATGGCATTGAACATCCACTGCCACTGACCATCCTCGAAGAACTGGTTGGAGGTCAGGATGTAGCTTTCCACATCGGCACTAAGACCGCCTTGACTGAAATCCCCGTAGTTGCGCCCGATCAAAGAGTAGTTCGAACGCCAATTCTTGTTCATCTGCATATCGTAGATTCCACCCCCGGTGCCGGCCAGATAGACAACGTCCGAGTCCAGCCAGTGGATATCGAAATTATCTCTATCGAATCGCTTGCCTGCCCACAGGGTGGCGTTCTCGAACACTGAATTGCCCTTGAACGCAGCGACATGGTCAAGCGCTGTGAATACCTGGCGCACGTTCAGTTTGCTTTCGTCGGCCGTCCAGTCATTGGAACTTTCCACACCATCGGCGATGGAGACCGTGAATTTGGAACGGGTGCCGTTTTGCGCATAGATTTCTTTCGACAGGTCTATACGCATGTAGGTGTCGTCCTCGTTACCGAGTCGCCCGACTGCACCACCGACTGAACCGGCAGGAGTTTCATAAGGGCCGCCACGACCACCACCCAGCCCATCGTTGATCAGCAATCCGGAGCGGGCGTAGCCGTTGAAGCTGAACCCATCAGTGAGATGTCCGGTACTGCCCTCTTTCTCCAGGCTTTGCTGACGGGCTTCAAGTTTTGCCAGTCGGGTATCCAAAGCGGGCACCGAAATTACTGCCGCTGTAGACGCTGCGGGCTGCAAGGGAGCAGTGGCGAGTTTGATCTGCTGCAATTCCCTGGCAAGTGCCTGGGTTTGCTGCTCGGCTGCGGCTGCACGCTTTTCCGCGGCGCTGGCACGGGCTTCAAACGCGGCCATGCGTTCTTCCAGAGTCGCGGCCTGAGAGGTTACCGCCGAGGTGCCGAGCACGCCTGCGAGTAGCCAGCTTGATGCTTTCTGCATGTGAATTTCCTGTTTTGTTTTTATTTTTCTGTTCCCGCGAGCGGCCTTTTTTCGTCAATTGTGAATTGTCAAAATTGACGAAAAAAAGGATGCCACATCGCAAATACGCTGCTACATTTGGCGATGTTAACGTTAACTTTTCTAAAAACAAAAATAAAGAGGGCTTTATGAAACAGCTAAAAACTCTCCTTCCAGCCGCACTACTCACCCTCTGTGCCGGATTTCCATGCCTCTCGAGCGCTGCCGATTTAACGATCTCGTGTGGCGCGGTGGGTGCGGAGTTGCAGCTCTGCAAGGAGGCTGTCGAGGCGTGGTCGAAACAGACCGGCAACAACGTCGAGGTGGTTTCCACGCCTAACTCGGCGACCGAGAGGTTGTCGTTCTATCAACAGATCCTCAGTGCGCAATCCAGCGACATCGACATCATTCAAATCGATATGGTGTGGCCAGGGATGCTGGCCAAACACTTGATGGATCTGCGCGAGGTGCTTCCTGCCAACCCGACCCAAGGCTATTTCCAGGCACAGGTGGATAACGCCACGGTGAACGGACGGCTGGTGACGATGCCGTGGTTCACCGACTCGGGCCTGCTGTATTACCGCAAGGACTTGCTCGAGAAGTACAACCAGCAGGTTCCCCAGACCTGGGAGGAAATGACCGCTACCGCCAGGAACATTCAACAGGCTGAGCGCAATGCCGGGAACCCCAATGCGTGGGGTTACATCTTTCAGGGGCGCGCCTACGAGGGCCTGACGTGTAATGCGCTGGAATGGATCAGCAGCCAACCGGAAGGCGGGCTGATCAATCCACGAGGTGACATCGTGGTCAACAGCCAGGCTTCAAGAACGGCTTTGACCCTGGCGAAAAGTTGGGTAGGAGACATCTCCCCGCGGGGCGTACTCAATTACACCGAGGAAGAAGGCCGGGGTGTATTCCAATCGGGAAATGCGCTGTTCATGCGTAACTGGCCTTATGTCTGGGCTCTGGTGCAAAGCCAGGACAGTGCCGTAAAAGACAAGGTCGGGGTCGCTCCCCTGCCCCGCGGCGGCGAGACCGGCAGCCATGCCTCCACCCTCGGTGGCTGGGGCCTGGCGGTATCGCGTTACAGCGCCCATCCAAAACTTGCCGCAGAACTGGTGAGCTACCTGACCAGTGCCCAAGAGCAAAAACACCGTGCCCTGATAGGCGCCTACAACCCGGTTATCGAGTCGCTGTATCAAGACCCCGAACTGCTCGCGGCAATGCCTTATTACGCTCAGCTGCACAGCATTCTCAACGATGGGGTGATGCGTCCCGCCTCCATCACTGCCGATCGCTATCCACGGGTCTCCAATGCGTTCTTCGATCGAGTGCATGGCGTGCTGGCGGGCGAGTTGCCTGTCGATCAGGCGCTGGCTGAACTGGAAAGCGAACTCACGCGCATCAAACGCCGGAACTGGTAAGCCACAAGGAAGGAAATCACCATGTCTGTCTCTACTACCCATGCCCCCTGTGACGAGCTCCTGCTCGCCCGGGAAACGCCTGTGCAGCGTCGTCGAGTACGCGCCGCCTGGCTGTTTCTGACGCCGATGTTGCTGTGCCTGGCCCTGGTGGCAGCGTGGCCGCTACTGCGCACATTCTGGTTCAGCCTGACCGACGCCAACCTGGCGGACACCGGTGGCGGATCCTTCGTTGGCCTGAGCAATTATCTGTTCCACAACGGCTCCAGCTGGTCGGGCATCCTGGTCGATCCGCAGTGGTGGAACGCGGTGCGCAACACCTTGCATTTCACCGTGGTGTCAGTGGGACTGGAAGTCGTATTGGGGCTGCTGGTGGCGTTGCTGCTGAACATCAAGTTCACCGGCCGCTCTCTGGTGCGTGCGTTGATTCTGATTCCCTGGGCGATTCCCACCATTGTCTCGGCGAAGATCTGGTCATGGATGCTTAACGACCAGTTCGGCATCATCAATCACCTGATGCTGAGCCTCGGCCTGATTGACGCGCCCCTGGCCTGGACGGCCGATGCAGACCTGTCGATGTGGGCGGTGATCATCGTCGATGTCTGGAAGACCGTCCCGTTTGTCACGCTGCTGATGCTGGCGGCCTTGCAGATGTTGCCGAGTGATTGCTACGAAGCCGCCAGGGTCGATGGCATTCATCCGCTGAAGGTATTCTGGCATGTCACGCTTCCCCTGCTGATGCCCGCATTGCTGGTGGCGGCGATCTTCCGCATCCTCGACTCGCTGCGGGTATTTGACGTGATCTATGTGCTGACCTCGAACTCGTCGAGCACCATGAGTATGTCGGTGTATGCCCGTCAGCACCTGGTGGAGTTCCAGGACGTCGGTTACGGCAGCGCAGCCTCGACGCTGTTATTTCTGGTGGTTGCGGTCATCGCCATGCTTTACCTCTACCTCGGACGCCGTCAACTGGAGGTCCGCTCATGAGCCCGCGCCTGCTGAAAAAAGCGCTGTTGCGCCTCGGGTTCTGGTGTCTGATCGGGGTGTTGCTGCTGTATGCGGTTTTCCCTTTCTACTACGCCATCGTGACGTCGCTGAAGCCATCCAGCGCCTTGTTCGAGGTGAGCTACTGGATCGATAACCCCGACTTCTCCAATTACGCGGCGGTACTCCATCAAGCCTCATTCCTGCGAGCTATCGGTAACTCGCTGGTGGTTGCGCTGTGCGTGGTGACACTGGCGCTGTTCCTCAGCCTGACCGCCGCCTATGCCTTGGGCCGGGTGAAGTTCCGTGGGCGTGGCACGGTCTTAATGATGGTCCTTGGGGTGTCGATGTTTCCCCAGGTCGCGGTGCTGTCGGGGCTGTTCGAAGTGATCCGCGCCCTGGGTCTGTACAACACCTCCTGGGCGTTGATCCTGAGCTACACAATTTTCACCCTGCCGTTCACCGTCTGGGTGCTGACCACGTTCATGGGGCAACTGCCCCATGAACTGGAAGAAGCGGCAATCATGGATGGCGCTTCACCCTGGGTCACGCTGACCCGCGTGCTGTTGCCGCTGCTCTGGCCCGCACTGGTCACCACGGGCTTATTGGCCTTCATCGCCGCGTGGAACGAGTTCCTATTTGCCCTGACCTTCACCCTCACTGACACGCAACGCACGGTGCCGGTCGCCATCGCCTTGATTTCCGGCGGCAGCCCCCATGAGTTGCCTTGGGGGTTGTTGATGGCTGCATCGGTGCTGGTCACCGTCCCACTGGTGATTCTGGTGCTGATCTTCCAGCGCCGAATCGTTTCCGGTCTCACTGCCGGCGCGTTAAAGGGTTGATGCCCAACAAAGACAAGGAACAGCATCGTGATCAAATTGAAACTGGACAACGTGAACAAACAATTGGGCGGCGCGCGGATTCTTCGCGACGTCAGCCTGGAAATCGCGGCGGGTGAATTCGTGGTGTTCGTCGGCCCTTCGGGCTGCGGCAAGTCGACCCTGCTGCGCCTGATCGCCGGACTGGATTCGATCTGCGGCGGCGACCTGCTGATCGACGGGCGCCGGGTCAACGACCTGGAGCCGCGCGAGCGTGGCGTCGGCATGGTATTTCAATCCTATGCGCTGTACCCGCACATGAGCGTCTACGACAACATCAGCTTTGGTCTCAAACTGGCCAAGACTGAAAAGAACAGCCTGCGCGAGCGTGTGCTGAAAACAGCGCAAATCCTGCAATTGGACAAACTGCTGCAACGCAAGCCAAAAGAACTGTCTGGAGGGCAGCGCCAGCGTGTGGCAATGGGCAGAGCCATGGCGCGTGAGCCGGACATTTTGTTGTTCGATGAGCCGCTCTCCAATCTGGATGCATCCTTGAGGGTGCAGATGCGCAACGAAATCGCCCGGCTGCATGATCGACTGGGCTCGACCATGATCTACGTCACTCACGATCAAGTGGAAGCGATGACCCTGGCCGACAAAATTGTTGTGCTCAATGGCGGTCGCGTAGAGCAGGTCGGCTCACCGCGCGATCTCTATGAGCGCCCGGCGAGCCGCTTTGTCGCCGGTTTTCTCGGTTCGCCCAGAATGAACTTTCTGGCGGCACGCCTGCATGCCCCGGGTGAAACCAGCCTGGTCGATACTCCCGTCCTGGGTATGACCTCCCTGCCCTTCGACAGCTCGAACCTGGCGGCGGACGCCCCACTGAGTCTGGGGATTCGCCCGGAACACGTGTCGCTCAAGGCGGCGCAGGGAACTACCGGCGTCGTCGTGACCGGGGTCGAATACCTGGGCAGTGAAACCTATGTGCACCTCGATACAGGTCAGGACGAGCCACTGATCTGTCGTTGTGAGGTCAACGCCGGATGGCAGGTGGGCAATCAGGTCGAGCTGCAGCTGGAGTTCGGCAATCTGCACCTGTTCGACGCCGACGGCACTGCCTTGAGTCGCCACCCACAAGCCATTGAAACCCTGCCGGATGACGTCTCTCTACGCTCAGTCCGAGCACGCGCCCTATGACCTTGTCTTTGAATACCATGAGCGATCCAATGTCTTCTTCCCTTGACCTTGCGCAGCATGCGCTGAGTGACGGCCTGTCTCGCGTCATCGAGGATTATCGACCCGGTTATCATCTTGCCCCCCAAGTGGGCTGGATGAACGACCCTAACGGGGTCGTGTACTTTCGTGGCGAATATCACGTTTTCTATCAGCATTACCCCTTCGACGCGAAATGGGGCCCGATGTATTGGGGGCACGCCAAGAGTGCTGATCTGGTCCATTGGCAGCACCTGCCCATTGCGCTGGCACCCGGCGATGACTTCGACCGTGACGGATGTTTTTCCGGTAGCGCGGTGGTGTGTGGCGATACCCTGGCACTGATCTACACCGGACACACCTGGCTGGGGGACGTGGGTGACGAACGCTTGATCCGTCAAGTCCAGTGCCTGGCCACCAGCATCGACGGCATCCGGTTCGTCAAACATGGCGCCGTCATCGAGACCGCGCCGCAAGACACGATCATGCACTTTCGTGACCCCAAGGTATGGCAGGAGGATGACTATTGGTACCTCATTGCCGGCGCACGTCTGGGGGATAAACCGCTACTGCCGCTATACCGTTCCACGGATCTGCACGCCTGGGAGTTCCTTGATTATGTGTCCAGCGGCAGCGAGGGCGATGGCTATATGTGGGAGTGCCCGGATCTGTTCCGACTGAACGGGCGCGATGTGCTGCTGTACTCCCCCCAGGGCATGCAACCCCAGGGTTACGATCGGCTCAACAAATACCAGACCGGTTATCGAGTGGGCCGACTCGACAGAGAATGGCACTTCACCGGCGGGCCTTTTATCGAGTTGGATAACGGCCATGATTTCTATGCCGCGCAAACGCTATTGGCCGCCGATGGTCGGCGCCTTGTGTGGGCGTGGCTCGACATGTGGGAAAGCCCGATGCCGAGCCAGGCCCATCACTGGTGCGGCATGCTCGGATTGCCGCGCGAACTGGAACTGTGCGCCGATCGCCTTTGCGTGTATCCGGCACGGGAGCTCACCGCTCTGCGCAAAGCGCCATTGCCAGGCACGTCCTGGTGGGATGAATCGGGAACCCGGTGGGTGCCGGAAGTGAATGGCGATATGCTCGAAATCCACGTGCACCTGGATTTACTCGGCTGCACCGATGGCCACCTGGGAATCGCGTTGCGCTGCAGCGACGATGGCCATGAACAAACCCTGCTCTACTACGATGCGGCGTTGCAGCGTCTGGTGCTTGACCGCAGCCACTCTGGTGCGCAAGTCACAGGTCAGCGCAGCGTGTCGATAGACCCGACACAAGAGCGACTGGAACTGCGTGTGTTCCTCGATCGCTCGTCCATCGAGGTGTTCGACGAAAACGGGCGCTTCAGCCTCAGCAGTCGCCTCTATCCGCGGCCCGACAGTCTGGGCGTGAAGCTTCTGGCAAGCGGGAGTGGCGGGCGTGTCTCGATTCCCAAGGCATGGCCTCTCGGCTCTGGATGGCTGTGAGCAGCGTCATTCGAGTCGCGAGAAGCCCGGGCCCTGTGTCATGATTCTGCGTCAACCTGACCGGGCTCGCCTCGCATGACTTCAGTGAAAGACGTTGCACAGCTGGCCGGCGTGTCCCTGATGACGGTTTCTCGAGCGCTCAATAATCCGGAAAAACTGAGCCCCGAAACCCTTCTGCGGGTGCGTCGCGCCATTGATGAACTGCAATTCGTACCGAGCCTGTCGGCGCGCAAGATGCGCGGCGACAACCTCCAGTCGCGAACCATCGGTGTGTTCGCGCTGGACACCGCGACCACACCGTTCGCAGTCGAGTTGCTGCTGTCCATCGAACAGACCGCGCAGCAAGCCGGCTGGAATGTGTTCATCCTTAACCTGTTGAGCAATCCGCCCACCGACCAGAACATCGACCTGATGTTGTCGCACCGCCCCGACGGGTTGATCTTCAGCGCCATGGGGTTTCGCCAGGTGTGCATTCCCGAGCGCTTGAAAAGCAAACCCCTGGTACTCGCCAATTGCCTGGCCGATGACAGTCGCCTGGTGAGTTATGTGCCAGACGACGAAGCGGGGCAGTATCGAGCCGTACATCACGCGTTGAGCCAGGGCTATCGGCGCCCTCTGTGTATCAATCTGCCAAAACAGAGTCTGGCCTGGAACCTGCGACAAAAAGGTCTGCAGCGTGCCTGTCAGGCATTCGGCCTGGCGCCTGACGCACTGCTGCAATACGACCTTTCCGATCATGATGCCTATGGTGAAACCGCAGCCATCCTCGACCGGCACATCATCGAGGGTCGTCCCCAGTTCGATGTTCTGATCTGTGGCAACGACCGCATTGCCTTTTGTGCCTATCAGCTATTGTTGGGCCGTGGCCTGAAAATTCCCGACGATGTCGCCGTGCTCGGCTACGACAACATGATCGGTATTGCTGAGCTGTTCATCCCGCCGCTGACCACGGTGCAACTGCCGTACTACGAGATCGGTCGCAAGGCTGCCCGGCACCTGATCGAGACCCTCGACGTATCGGGAGCCCAGCCAGTTGATTGTCCATTGGTGGTCAGGGCATCGCTATAAGATTTAGTTAATTCGGTGATAGCGCGCCCGCTTGCTTTCGATTTGCCACTGGCCTGTCACCGACCGCTTAAGCCCAAAGGTTCAGTCACGACATGCACAAAACGGCCAGAAGTCGTCATTCTTCAAATCTCACCGCCCCTCAGATCGCAACAGACGCTTTCTTGGCGATTATCAGCTCAGTGGAAATATTCAACTTCTCCATTCTCCCCATTCAGCAAAACGCATTGGGCCGGTGACCAAACCGACCCAATGCCATACGAGCTGATCCATTTACCGCGAATCGACTAACCCAACGTGTTAAGGCACACCACCTTGGGTTGGGTCATTTCCTCGTAGGCAAAACGCACACCTTCCCGGCCCAGGCTACCGTACTTGGAACCGCCAAACGGCATCGCATCGAAGCGGTAGTCGGAAGAGTCGTTGATCATCACTCCCCCGGCTTCGATCCTCCGTGCAGCGCTCATCGCGGTTGCCAGATCATTGGTGAAAATCCCTGCATGCAGGCTGTATTCGGGCTCATTGGCCAACGCGATGGCTTCATCGAAACTCTCGAAGCATTGCAGTACCACCACCGGAGCGAAGACTTCATTGCGCCAGAGTCGACTGGCGTGATCGACGCTTTCCAACACGGTGGCGGCATAGCACGATCCTTCACGCCGATGGCCGCAGAGCAACGTGGCGCCCTCTTGCAAGGCCTCGTTGACCACTTGCTCGGCATTCTGCGCGGCTTGCGCAGTAATCATGGGGCCGATATCGGTGTCGGCCAGCAATGGATCGCCGACCACAAGCGCACGGGCCTGGCTGACGAATCGCTCTCGGAACGCTTCATAAATCGACGCCTGAATCAGCAAGCGCTGAGTGCCTACACAGTTCTGCCCCGCTGCCCAAAAGGCTCCGGACACGCAACTCTCGACAGCGGCCTCAAGGTCGCAGTCGCCCATGACGATTACTGGCGCATTGCCGCCCAGGTCCATGGCCAGTTTCTTCAACCCGGCCATGCGGGCGATCTGCTCTGCGGTGACGAAACCGCCGGTGAAGGAAATCATCCGCACCTCACGGGCGGCGACCAACGCCTTGCCCAGTTCCGCGCCGCCGGTGGCGACGGTAACCACTGATTCAGGCAAGCCTGCCGCGACCAGATAAGACACCAGTTTAATGGCCGACAATGGCGCGAGCTCAGAGGGTTTGAGAATCACCGCGTTACCGCCCGCAATGGCCGGACCGAGTTTGTGCGCCACCAGGTTCAACGGATCGTTGTACGGCGTGATCGCAACGATCAGCCCCAGAGGTTCACGGGAAAACCAGCCCTGACGCGATTCGGAGCCTTCATAAGCGTCGAAAGGCACCACTTCCCCGGCATTGCGCCTGGCCTCCTCGGCCGACAGCTTGAGGGTGTTGACGCAACGCTTGACCTCCTTTTCCGCCTGTTTGAGGGTCTTCCCGGCCTCGTCGACGATCAGCCTGGCAAACACACCGGCATCATGTTCGATGTTGATTGCGGCTTGCTCAAGAATGCGAGCCCGACGATGACGCGCTAACGCGGCGCACGCTCGTGCACCACTGCGTCCTGTCTCCAACAACTGCGGAACTTGCGACGCACAGACATTCGTTACGCTACCTATGAGGGAACCGTCATAGGCGTTAAAGACTTCAATGGGCGGCTCCACGATATCCAGAACCAGGCGCGATAATTTCACAGGTTTACTCCTGGTTGCGTGCAATGGATTGATGGATGCTGATGATGTCCGAGAGCAGCGCAAACGCTGTTTCCGTGCGCCCGGCTCCCGGTCCCGAAACCGTCACCGCACCGAGCAGTTCGGAGGTAAACGACACCGCGTTCGTTGCGCCGCCAACACTGGCCAGCGGATGGTCGTTGTTCAACAGCCGCGGTTCGACACTGGCACTGATCGAGCCATCGGCATGACGCATCGCCGACCCGATCAGCTTCCAGCGAGCGCCGTCCTGCCGGGCTTTTTCGATGTCGCCAAGGCTGAGGGAGGAAATGCCACTGCACGTGACGTCGCTGACCGTCAGCTTCGCGTCCAGCAGTTCATTCGCCAGGATCACCACCTTGAGGCGTACGTCATGACCCTCGACATCCGCCGTCGGGTCGGCTTCGGCGTAACCCAGCTCCTGAGCCTTGCTGACGGCCTCGGCAAACCCCAGGCCACCTTCCATGCTGGTCAGCACGAAGTTGGACGTGCCGTTGAGAATTCCTTCAAAACCGACAATGGAGCTGCCGGCCAGCGCCTGCCTGGCCAGGCGAATCACCGGCGTGCCGCTCATGACCGAGCCTTCGTATTCAAAGGCGACATGCTTGCGTCGAGCCAGTGCCTTGAGCTCGGCGCCGTGCAAAGCGATCGGGCCCTTGTTGGTGGTGACGACATGCTGGCCGCCCTCCAGCGCCCAACGGCAGAACGACGTCGCCGGTTCACCGTCCACCGGGTTGGTAAACGTGGCTTCAACAATAATGTCCGCGCCGCAATCCTTGATCACCGCTTCATTGAGGGCTGTGACGTCGCCACCCGACAGTTGCGCCAATGCACCTTTGACTGCCGGCAATTGGGCGAGCACATTGGCGTCCAGCCCTTCGCGGCCAATCACCGAACCGAGAAACAAGTCAGTCACACCGACGATTTTCAGGGTGAAACCCAGTTCTGTTTTCCACTGTTCGTTACGTTCGGCAATCAGCTGAGCCAATGCCCGGTTAACACCGCCAAAGCCAACCAGCGCCAATTTGTATTCAGTCATTTTGTTATGCCCTTGATCCGGGTGATGGGTTGTTGGGCACTAGGTTAGGGCTGAGTCCAGGGCAGTGACATAGGCCAATTTGCTCTATTTTGTGGGCGTTTTGACCACAGTCATGACATTGCTTCAGACATAAAAAAAGCCAACACAGGTTGGCTTTTGGCGGTACGGAAAATGGGCTACACGACAGACGACAGCACAAAGGAGGTCACAGTGTTTTCCACTCCAGGCAACGCGGCAATTTCAGTCCAGACCTTGTGCACCCGCTGCGGACTCCCAGCGCCCACCCGCAGCATCAAGTCGAATTCACCGCTCATGACATCACACTGGATGACTTCCGGAATGGCCCGCAGCGCTTGCAGCACTTCCGCGCCCCGCATCCGGTCGTAGCGGTAAACGAAAATCACCGCGTTGATGTTCGACGTGGCTTGTCGCCCCTCCCCCGTGCGTACCGTATATCCCTGTATTACCCCGTCACGTTCAAGTCTTTCTATACGTTGGCGCACCGCATTGCGTGACAGATTGACCTTGGCCGCAAGCTCCGCATGTGCAGCCCTGGCATTGAGCTGTAGCTCCGCGATGATGCGTTCATCGAGAGGGTCCAGAATTCGCTTCACTTGGCCTCCTGTTGGCGCGCCTTCACAGCGCGCCAAGCAGCTCATGGATGGTGTCGGGATCGTCCGGTTGAATTCGGTAAACCTGCGCCTGTCCTTGCGTCGGGACCTCAGGTTGCAACTCCGCCACACTGATGCCCAACTCGCCAAGCAGTGCCGCCGACTTGACCGGTGAGATTTCCCCCAGGGTCACCATTGGCGCCACCAGGCTTCGCCGATACAACCGGGCGGCCAGCACACCAGTGGCCGTGTGCGGGTCGATGACGTATCCCGTGTCGCGATACAGCGAGGTGATTTCCGTCAGCGTCTGCTCATCACTGACCGCGTAGGAGTCGATGATCATCCGCGCCTGCAACCAGAACTCGTTGGCGATGACCATCTCGCCGCTGGACTCGAACCCCTCCATCAGGGCACACACCGCCTGGCCGTCACGCCCGTAGAGTTCCCAAAGGAACCGTTCCAGATTGGAAAAGATCGACAGGTCCATGGCAGGCGAAAGCGTCTTGTTGGCTCGTGACCTGCTGTAGTGGTTCTTCTGAAACAACTGATGCAACGCGTCATTCTGGTTGGTCGCAACAATCATCTGGGTGATCGGCAGGCCCATTTTTTGCGCGATATAGCCTGCATACACCTCGGCAAAACTCGCCGCAGGCACGCTGAAACCGATCGGACGCTGACCGCCCCCCAGTTGCAGCACGGCGTGGAAATAAAACACCAGTTGCGCCAACACACTGACCCAGTTGCTGGAGTTGAAACTGATCGCCTCGTGCTGCGTGTACGGCCACTGAAGGAAAAGCCGGGTGACGATGGCCTGGCACTCGTCGAAGCTGCCATTCACTGCGAACTGATGAACCTTGGGATGCGCCACCACTTGCAGCTGCTGGAGTTGGTCTTGCGGTACACCTGCCTCCGGGTAAAACACCACCACGTCCGTTTCGTCGCAGTGCTTGAATGCCTCGATGGCGGCGAGTCCGGTATCGCCGTTGGTGGCACCGAGCACCACCGCGCGACGCCCGCGTTTGCGCAGAAAGTATTGCACCAGCCGTGCCTGCAACTGGGCGGCAAAATCCTTCGAGGAGCGGGTCGGTCCATGGAACAGCTCCAGCACCCATTCGTTGCGATCCACCTGATGCAAAGGTGCCAGGGATCGATGGCTGAATTGGCTGCCAGCCTCCTTGAGCATGCATCTGAGGTCTGCCTCGGGGATTGCCTCGCCAACAAACGGACTCATCACTCGATAGGCCAGTTCGTCATAGGGCAACGTCGACCAGTTGGCGATGTCCTGCGGTTCGAACAGTGGCAGTTCGAGCGGCACGAACAACCCACCGTCCTCGGCAATCCCAGACAACACGACCCTTTCGAAATCGACCTGAACGGCCGAATTTCGGGTACTTACATAGCGCATGGTTGGCTCCGGCCATTCATTTGAAACGATGTGCCTGCTCGACCAGCCAGGTGGAAAACATGACCGCGTCAGGGTGCTGGTCGGCCCCGGAACCGCGTACGAGGTAAAAAGACTCGCTGGCCTCGATGCGCTGGTCGAAAGGCTCGACCAGTCGTCCATCCTGAAGCATCTCCTCCACCATCGAAGACCGCGCCAGGGCGATCCCCTGCCCTAACTCGGCCATGCGCAAAGTGGAAATCAATGTGTCGAACTGCATGCCGGTCGAGGAGTCGACGGTGTCCGCACCGACCATGTTCAACCAGTAACCCCAACCCTCTTCGTAACCCAGAACATGCAACAGCGGATGGTGCGACACGTCCACAGGGACCGTCAGCGGCGACCTCGCCATCAGGTCCGGCGAGCAGACCGGGAACAACGTGTCCCAGGTCAGGCGCTGCGACACCAGGCCGGGCCATTGACCGTGGCCCCAGCGAATCTCCATGTCATCCTCACCGTCCAGTTCCTTGACCCAGATATTGCTGATGTAGCGGATATCGACATGCGGATGCGCCTGGCTAAACCCCGCCAGCTTGGGCGCCAGCCAATGCACGAAGAACGCCAGGCTGCCACGCACCTTGATCGGTCGACGCTTGTGCTGACCAAAAATTTCGTTGGTCCCCACTGCCAGCCGCGTGATCGCATCCTGCACCACCGGCAGATACGCCTGGCCTTCCTCGGTCAGTCCCAGACCTCGGGGCAAGCGTTTGAACAGTGCTACCCCAAGATGGCTTTCCAGTTGGCGGATCTGCTGACTGACTGCCCCCTGGGTCAAAAACAGCTCTTCGGCAGCATGGGTGAAGTTCAAACAGCGGGCAGACACCTCGAATGCCCGCAGCCAGTTCAATGGGGGTAGCGTCTTTTGCTTCATGGCTTGAACCTCTAGGACGCCCCCTCCACCGAGCACGCTTGCCCATCCCGTCGACGCGGACTAGAACGCATCGGACGGTTGTGCCAAGGGGGCAACCGACAAGCGTCGCTCGCGGCTTTTGCGGGTAATGTAATACACGAAATAGCACCAGGCGATGAAGGGCAAACCGAAGTACAACGCCACTCGCTGCTCCGGATCGAAGGCAATCCCGACACACGCCAGACTGCAGCAGACCAGCGCTCCCAACGGCACCCATGGATAACCCCGGACACGGAATTTCAAGTCGCGGATGTCACCGCCGTTGGCCACATAGTGACGGCGGAAAGCAATCTGGCTCGCAGCGATGCTCATCCAGACCACCACCACCGCCAATCCGGAGATCGACACCAGCGCCAGATAGATGGTGTCGGCGGCAAACACACTGCTGAGCAACGAGGCAGCCCCACCCGCCATGCTGATGATAATCGCGTTGAGCGGCGTGCCCATACGCGTCAGTGCCGAGAATCGCTTGGGCAGGTGACCCTGGTCACTCAGTGTCCAGATCATCCGTGACGCGGCATACAAACCGGAGTTGGCGGCCGACAGCAAGGCACTGATGATCACGAAGTTCATGATGTCTGCCGAATAGGGAATCCCGATGTAGGTGAACACAGTCACGAATGGACTCTCTACCAGGCCGGCCTGCTCACGAGGTAACAGCGTCGCCAGGACGAAAATGGTCCCCACGAAAAAGATCGCCAGGCGCAGCACCGTCGTGCGAATGGCACGCGGCACGTTGCGTTGCGGATCCTTGGTTTCCCCAGCGGCAATACCGATCAACTCAGTGCCGGAGAATGCAAAAGACACCGCCAACAACGTCATGGCTATCGGCATGACTCCGGTAGGAAAAAGTCCTTCGCGAGTGAAGTTGCTCAACCCGATACTGTGGCCCTGATCGATGTGCAGCAGACCGAGAATCGCGCCACCGCCGATCATCAGAAACACGATGACGGTCACCACTTTAACCAGAGACAACCAGAACTCGGTCTCAGCGAACAAACGCACCGAAATCACATTGGTCAGAAACACTAGACCTGCAAACAACGCACTCCAGATCCATACCGGTGTATCCGGGAACCAACGCGCCATCAAGATACCGGCGGCGGTGAATTCAGAACCGATGGCCACCGTCCAGGTCAGCCAATACAGCCAAGCGACGGTATACCCGGTACCAGGCCCCAGAAAGCGGGTGGCATAAGTACTGAACGAACCGGTTTCCGGCATCTGTACCGCCAGTTCGCCCAGGCACATCATCACCATGTAAACCATGAGCGCGCCGATGATGTAAGCGATCACCGCGCCCAAGGGACCGGCCTGGTTAACCGTATACCCGGACGTGAGAAACAGTCCGGTACCGATAACGCCGCCTAATGCCAACATGACAATATGCCGTGTTTGCATTTCCTGTTTAAAACCGGTACGTGTGTTGAGTTGTTCTTCTTTTATGGACATGGTTGTTCTCATGAAAGTTGTTAGGGCGCGCATTGACGTCTGCGATGAGTTACGGGGCAGAGTAAAAACAGGTCGCCACTAGTTTTATTATTATTCCACTTCATGAACGCCTCACTAACGGCCTTGTCGTGAGGTACTAACGTTAAAACTTCAGCTTGCTGCCTCGATGCACGTTTTGTTGTTTGAGTGCTGTGTGTTTGCCTGTGCCAACTCATCGCGCGAACACCTGACAAAAGCGAACGCCTGCTTCAAATCGTCGAGCAGATCGTCAGTGTCTTCAATGCCGACCGATACCCGCACCAGTCCTTCGGAGATACCCAGAGCCAGTCGTTCCTGCAGCGTGTTCTCGACATGGCTGGTGGTCCGGGCCGGGCCGTAAATGGTTTCCACTGCACCGAGATTGCCCGCGCAGTGGGCGAATCGAAGTCGTGGCAAAAGCACCTTGACCGTGTCCATTCCGCCGACCAGAACAAAACTGACGATGGCGCCGAAGCCGGACATTTGCGTGCACGCCACAGCGTGATTCGGATGACCGGGCAAGCCGGGATAGTTGACCGACTCCACCAACGGTTCGGTGCAGAGGAACTCCGCCAGGGCACGGGCACTGCGTTGCTGTTGACGCATGCGCAGCACCAGCGTTTTCATTCCCCGGATGATCATGTAGGCCGAGAACGGGTCGAGCGTCGCACCGTTGATTTCCCGGTAATGACGAACCTTGGCCATCAAGGATTCGTTACCGCACACCAGACCGCCGAGCACATCGCCATGGCCACTGAGGAACTTGGTCGCGCTGTGGATGACCACGTCCACACCTAACGCCAGGGGGTTTTGATTCAATGGCGTGGCAAAGGTGTTGTCCGCCACCACCACGGCACCGACGCGCTTGGCTGCAGCTACCAAACGCTGGATATCGAGTATTTTCAGGGTCGGGTTAGTCGGCGTCTCCAGGTACACCAACTGGCAGCCTTTGGCGATTTCACGCTCGATCTCCTCGTGATCGAACGTCTCGCACAAGGTCACCTTAACGCCCGTGCGCGGCAGGAATTCTTCGAAAATCTTGTTGGTGCCACCGTAGCTGTCCTTGGTCGACACCACACGATCGCCATTGGCCAGGAAGGTGAAAAGTACACTGCTGATCGCCGCCATGCCGCTACTGAAGGCCACGGCGGACTCGGCCATTTCCAACTCGCGAATTTTTGCTTCGAGGGTCTCGACCGTCGGGTTGCTCATGCGGCTGTAGATAAAGCCCGGCGTCTTGCCCAACGCAACGTCGTACCAGACGTCGATGTCGTCGTACCCGTAAGCGGCGCTGACCACGATCGGTGTTTGAGTGGCATTGTAGGGGTGCCTGACTTGCTCCCCGCCCCAGACCGCTCGGGTCCCCGCTCCGGCGTTATCAAGCCCTGCGTTGTCAGGTTTATTGTTCATTAAGACTACTCGCACTGAGGGTGGTGAGTGTTGAGTCATTCACCAGATCTGGCGGCCAATATATTGAAAAGCGGTGCGCCCGAGAAACGATGTTATCGGTGCCAAAGGGCTGCTTTTTTTAATGGCTGTGTGTAGTCCTGAAATAGCTTTACACCTTCTGATCTGTTTTTCAGGAGGACATGATTGTTCGGCGGCTGTCGCCCAATGTTGCCTGGGTCATCGTCGGGGCTCCGGACTACCTCAATCGTTTTACCCTCTGCTCGATTGGGGTATCGCTATACGGCTACTGGTCTTGACTTCGCGTAACGACAAACTGGACTGGATGGATGCAATACCCACCTGACGCCTGAGTACCTGCTCGATAAAGTCGCTGTAGCTATCTAGATCCTCTGCCAGCACTTGCAGCACGTAATCGGCATCCCCGGTGATCTTGTGACAGGACAACACTTCGGGCAATTGCGCAATCACCGCCTCGAAGGCGTCCGGAGCGTGATCGGCGTGGGTGGAAAAACGGATGTGCACGAACGCCATGATATCCAGCCCCAGCATTCGTCGATCAAGGATGGCTTGGTAGCCCTTTATCACGCCCGCCTCCTCCATTCTCTTACGCCGCCGCCAGCAAGGCGTAAGGCTTAACGACAGCCGCTCACTGAGCTCGGCATTGGAAATACTCGCGTCCTCCTGCAGCAACGCGAGAATCGCCAGGTCGGTGTCGTCGAGACTGATGCGTTTGGATGATTTTTTCTGCATTACGCCATTCCTGAGTAAAAATTCCCGATTAATCTAGTAAACCACGAAAACAAAGCAAAGAAAGCGCATCACAGCCGGAACAGAATATTTGCACTGGCTCACATCAACGGATGCGCACAATGTTTACAGTTTTCAGTGATTCCCACCGTTTGCACCACGGCACCGAATTGAAAGACGGCGTGCTCAAGCCGTCCTTCGAACAGCCCAGTCGGGCCGATACCGTCCATCATCGGGTCAAACAGGTAGGGCTTGGCCAGATCATCGAACCGCAAGCATTTGATCGGTCGTGCTATGTCAACGCGCACAGCGAGCGCTACGTAACTTTTCTGGAATCTGCCTGGTCTGAATGGTGCGCAACCGGGCGCACCCACGATGCCTTGCCGCTGGTATGGCCAGTGCGTGATCTGGCCAACGAGCAAGTGCCGACTTTCATCGACGGCAAACTGGGTTTCTACGCCATGGACGCCGGCTCGCCCATTACCGCCACCACATGGCAAGCGGTAAAAACCAGTGCCGATATCGCGCTGACCGGACTGGCGCTGATCGATGAAGGTCACGACAGTGCCTTTGCCCTATGCCGTCCGCCCGGCCATCACGCAGCACGTGAATACATGGGTGGCTATTGCTATCTGAACAACGCAGCCATTGCCGCACAGCAGGCCATTACCCAAGGTGCCAAACGTGTCGCGGTACTGGATGTCGACTTTCATCATGGCAACGGTACCCAGAATATTTTCTACGGGCGCAGTGACGTCATGTTTGTCTCGCTGCACGGCGAACCGACGGTGTCCTATCCGTACTACTCAGGCTACAGCCACGAAGTCGGCGCTGGCCACGGCGAAGGTTACAACCTGAACTATCCGCTGCCGAAGAACACCACTTGGGAAAGCTACCGCAACGCCTTGCTCCACGCCTGCAAGAAACTCCAGCAATTTGCCCCTGAGGTGCTGGTTATTTCACTGGGCGTCGACACGTTCAAGGACGACCCCATCAGCCACTTCTTGCTGGAAAGCGAAGACTTCATCGGCATCGGCGAGCTGATAGCGGGCGTGGGCTGCCCCACCCTGTTCGTGATGGAAGGCGGCTACATGGTCGATGAAATCGGGATTAATGCGGTCAACGTGCTGCACGGTTACGAGAGCAAACGCGCCTGAGTCATCCCCTGAATCGCAGCGTTTCAACTATTGAATCGGAGAATAAAAACATGACTCTTTTTATAGACGTCGATCATGCCGCACGCCTGTTCGCCAAGGTAGGAGTCCGCCGGGCAATCCGCGAAATGGCGGCTTACATCGAAGCTGACTATTCACGCTGGGCACAGTTTGATAAGTCGCCTCGCACCGCCAATCATTCGGCCGCCGGTGTGATCGAGTTGATGCCGACCGACGATGGCCAACAGTACTCGTTCAAATACGTGAATGGCCACCCGGACAACGGTCAAAGGGACTTGCTGACGGTCATGGCCTTCGGTGTCCTGGCCGATGTCCACAGTGGCTATCCAACGCTGCTCAGTGAACTGACGCTGACCACAGCCGTGCGCACTGCCGCGACCTCTGCCTTGGTCGCGCAGTCTATGGCGCGCCCCGGTGCAAGCATCATGGCAATCATCGGCAATGGCGCTCAGAGCGAATTTCAAGCCCTCGCCTTCCACGAAATGCTGTCCATCAAGGAATTACGCATTTTCGATATCGATCGCGACGCTTCACTCAAGTTGAAGCACAACCTGTCCGCATTCCCGGATATTGAGGTGATTCTGGCCAACTCTGTACAGGAAGCGGTCAAGGGCGCGCACATCGTCACCACAGTTACCGCAGACAAAGCCTATGCGACGATTCTGACGCCCGAGATGATCGAGCCCGGCATGCATATCAATGCCGTCGGCGGTGACTGCCCGGGGAAAACCGAACTGCACGCCGACATTCTGCGCAATGCCCGGGTCATCGTTGAGTTTGAACCTCAAACCCGAATTGAAGGCGATATTCAACAACTGGAGCCCGACTTTCCGGTCGTAGAGTTTTTCCGGATTGTTCTGGGCGAGGCACTGGGGCGCGAGAACGACGCACAGGTCACCGTTTTCGATTCGGTGGGTTTTGCCCTGGAAGACTTTTCGTCACTGCGCTACCTGCACGACCTGGCGCGCAAGCATGCCATCGGTGAGCGCATCCATCTGGTGCCGACGCCTGCCAACATAAAAAATCTCTACCAACTGCTTGGGCAGCAACCAGCAGTTCTCTCGCGCCTGCGCACAGTCAGCTGATAGCCCCCTGAGCAAGTGCCAATGGGCCGTGCACCTTGTTAGCGGAGGAGAAACCCTGCCACCCCCAAACCACCACCGTCAGTAGCCGTTGCATCTCTAACAAGAACGCTAGACACCCACTTTCTGCCAAAACTCAAAAACATAAAATCAAGAGGTTTTGTAATGAAATCGACTCCATCCGAGCGGGTTGAACAGCCCGCGCTGCAGCGCACGCTCAGCAATCGTCACATTCAATTAATGGCCATGGGAGGTGCCATCGGTACAGGTCTGTTCATGGGTTCCGGGAAGATCATTGCCCTCTCGGGCACGTCGATCATCCTCATTTATATGATCATCGGGATGTTCGTCTACTTCGTCATGCGCGCTATGGGCGAACTGTTGCTCTCCAACTTGAATTTCAAAACCTTCGCGGATTTTGCCGGTGCCTACCTTGGCCCGCGAGCGGCATTCTTCCTCGGCTGGTCGTACTGGCTGAGCTGGAGCGTCGCAGTGGTGGGCGATGCCGTCGTGGTCGGCGGATTCTTTCAGTACTGGTTCCCCGATGTACCCGCCTGGATCCCGGCCATCGGTATGCTGATGACGCTGTTCGCCCTAAACGTGCTGACCGTCAGACTTTTCGGTGAAGTGGAGTTCTGGTTCGCGATCATCAAGATCATTGCCGTCGTCACCCTGATTGGCGTCAGCATGGTGATGATTGCCAGCTCCTTTGTATCACCTAGTGGCGTTACTGCATCCCTGAACCACCTGCTGGATAAACAGGCAGCCTTCCCCAACGGCTTATTCGGTTTCTTCGCCGGTTTCCAGATGGCCATCTTCTCATTTGCCGGCACCGAGCTGATCGGCATCGCAGCTGCCGAAACCCGTTCCCCCGAGAAGACCCTGCCAAAAGCCATCAACTCGATTCCGCTGAGAATCATCCTGTTTTATGTGTTGGCACTGGCCTGCATTATTGCAGTGACTTCCTGGCAGCAGGTTTCGCCCAACAAGAGCCCCTTCGTCGAACTGTTTCTGGTTGCGGGGTTTCCCGCAGCAGCAGGTATCGTTAACTTTGTGGTGCTGACGTCTGCCGCCTCATCGGCTAACAGTGGCGTATTTTCATCCAGTCGTATGCTGTTTGGATTGGCTAATCACGACAATGCTCCGGGGATTTTTCGGCGCCTGTCGAGCAGTAGCGTGCCCTTGCTAAGCCTGGCGTTCACGACACTGTTGATGCTGGTGGGTGTACTGCTGCTTTTCATCGTTCCGGAAGTCATGACAGCGTTCACCATCGTCTCTACCGTGTCGGCGATCCTGGTGATTTTCACTTGGTCGACCATCCTCGCGTCGTACATTGCCTATCGCAAAAGCCGACCCGACCTGCATGCGCAATCGACCTACAAGATGCCTGGTGGCGTGCCGATGGCCTGGTTCTCCTTGGCGTTCCTAGGGTTTGTTCTCTGCCTGCTGGCATTAAGACCTGACACTCGTATTGCCTTGCTGGTCATGCCCGGGTGGTTCATTTGGTTGGCAATTGCTTATCAGCTGACCCATTCCAGAAAGCTAAAATCCGCTGCTGGATCGGCAAATCAATACAGCTGATGTTCACCTACCGCCTCTTGGTGCCGACGCAGTGAAACGTGCTTGAGCAACGTGGCGTTTGTGGGGCGCTGCGTTGCGTCCCACTGCCGATCACCCACCCCCAATCCGGTGGGCTTGGTCGTGTAGAAAGAAGCGAAAATCTGGTCGGTGTTTTCCGAGGCGAATCAACCTCGACAATTCGGTGCGCCCGGATCGACCTCGATACCTACCGCCACATCACCCATAGCTGTCGATCACGTGTTGGACGGTGATTGCGGCGTATCGGGATTGAGTTGCTGACGTCTGAATTGCCCTGGAGGCTGGCCATGTATCTGGCGAAAGCGTCGGGAGAAATAAGCCTCGTCAGCGAAACCGCACAACCTCGCCACCTCCCCCACCGGTCGTGTGCCATTGAGCAGATAATTGCGTGCCGCGTGCATCCTGCGCTCGAGCACCAGCTCAGTGAAGGTCTTGCCGATTTCCTTGCGCAACCAGTGCGTCAGATACGTCGGTGACAGGTACGTCGCAGCAGCCACCTTGATCAGGTTGAGATCGGGGTCGGCAATATTCTTGCGCAAGTATTCGGACATCCTGCTCAGCGCATCACGTCGACTGACTTCGGCGGCATTTTCTTCGGCCAATCGCTTGAGGGGTTCCGCATACAAGGCGCAGACGCTTCCCACCAGTTGCAGCAACAAGCCCTTGAGCATTTCGCGGGTGCCAAACTGACGGTTCTCATCCAGGACTCGCATCTGTTCGATCAAGGCACAGACTTTGCGAAAGTCCTCATCACCCAGAATGAAATCCAGATATTCCTGGAAGCGGAATGGCGACAACTCGGGCGCCAACAGAATCGAGACCTCCTCCAGGTCCATCGGGTCGCACTGCAAGTGCGGCAGCAGAAAGGTCTGGGAAAAATTGATCACCATGAAATTGCTGTCGGCCGGATGCGGAATCACGTGCACGCGATGCGGCAGGATGAAGGCCAGCGTATTGCGCGGAAACGGACGTTCGACGTTGCCGATGTGCTGCACGGTATCGCCACCGAGGTTGACCTGGATCTGGAAATACTCATGGCGATGCGGGCTGGTTTCGGCGCGCCGTCCCTTTTTGTCGCGGATGTAAAAGTCCGTCAACTCGCTGCGTTGCTGCATGACGTAAGTGGGTACTCGACTCGGTGACGACATCTCCTGAAGATCCTCGACAGGTACATGGACAGGTTATCGTCGCGCCGCGATGCAGGCGGCGACCGCGGTGATTGTGAAGGCAGACACCGCTGGCTTCAACACGTCATAGGATGACAACGAAATACAGAGAATTAATTGTATCCGTGTGTGATGTATCGTCTGTCCAAAAAACCACGAACACACAAAAATATTTAATCATTTAAAAACATACACTTATGAAACACATAAAGCATAACGAAGGAAATGAGCTGATTTGATTTTTCTTGGACACCTGCATTAACCCCCTTTTTCAGAAGAAAAAAAGATCTAACGCCTTCGTTGATTCTGAAAGGTTGTACGACCACTGTAACGACCAATGCAGCCCGACCCTTCCAAAAACAATCAAAAGGTGCGCACGTGATGAACCTGTTTTTCCCCCTCGCCAACCCTCCCCCGATCGAGCCAGTCCGAAGGCGTATCTGAGCGCCTGACAGCGGCTGTCCGCGCCTCTCATTCAAGTAGCGATTGCTCTGCCCCGACACTGGGGGCATCGGCTTCGGCTGCGCGCGAACATCTCGATTCTTCTAACAATAAAAAGGTCTACTCATGTCGAACTCGCAAACCTCCCCGTCCACCGCACCGCCGGTGAGCACCGGCGCCCGGGACGCCCTGTTGCCTCAGCGACTGCCGACGCGTCGGCGCTGGTTCATGCTGTCATTGCTGCTGATTGCGACCATCATCAACTACATCGACCGCGTAAACATCTCGATTGCCGCACCGTTCATGGCCAAGGATCTGGGCCTGGACAAGATCGAAATGGGCCTGATTTTTTCCGCGTTTGCCTGGACCTACGCACTCGCCTTGGTCCCCGCCGGGTTCATCGCCGATCGCTTCGGTTCCCGGTTCACTTACGGGGTGTCGCTGATCAGTTGGTCGACGGTCACCGTCTGCCAAGGCTTTGCCACAGGATTCGCTTCGCTGTTCGGGCTGCGACTGGCCGTCGGTGCCATGGAAGCTCCAGCGTTTCCGGCCAACAGCCGAGCGGTCACGGTGTGGTTCCCGGCCCGCGAACGGGGCCTGGCCAGCAGCATTTACGTGTGCGGCCAGTATTTGGGCACCGCGCTGTTTACCGGCGCGCTGTTATGGCTGGCCACTACCTACGACTGGCGCCATGTTTTCTACAGCACCGGGATACTCGGCATTGTGTTCGGTGTGATCTGGCTCTACTTGTACCGCGATCCGCTGAGCTGCAAGAACGTCAGCCAGGAAGAACTGAAGTACATCGAAGCCGGGGGTGGACTGGTCAAGAGCAGTCAGGAGCGCACCCAGTTCAACTGGCGGCAGATCGCCGAGCTGTTCAGCTATCGGCAGATCTGGGCGATTTGCATTGGCAAGTTCGCCAGCACCTCGGCGTTGTACTTCTTCCTGACCTGGTTCCCGACGTACCTGATCGAAGAACGCAAGCTGACCATGATCAAGGCCGGGATCTTCGCGGTGCTGCCGTTCGTGGGCGCAACGGTCGGCATTTTGCTCGCTGGCATCGTCTCTGACTTGCTGATACGCCGTGGTTACTCAATGTCCTTCGCTCGCAAGTTGCCATTAGTGGTCGGATCGATGCTGGGTATGTCGATTGTGCTGGTGAATTTCACCGACTCGAACGTGATCTGCATTGCCGTGCTCAGCATTGCCTTCTTCGCCCAGGGAATCGCTTCGTCGTCGTGGGCGGCCGTATCGGAAGTCGCGCCCAAGGAACTGATCGGCCTGACCGGCGGAGTCACCAGCCTGGCCGCCAACATTGGCGGGATCGTCACCCCGATCGTGATTGGCGGCATCGTCCACGCGACAGGCTCGTTTGCCTACGCCTTCTGGTTCATTGGTGGCGTGGCGCTGATCGGGACCTTGTCCTATTCGTTGCTGCTCGGTCGCTTGTATCGCATCGAACTCAAGGCGCGCTGAGCCAAGACACCGTTTTTCTCCAACACGAAGCGGCATTCGTCCAACTTCGCAAAAGATTGCCGCCTTACGCTGACGCTTCTAACAGGACGACTACAAAAATGACGATGACCGAGTATGTATTTACCCCGGATCTGCCCGTGACCTTACCGGTTGCCGGCAGCCAGCAGCGCTTTCCCGTTGGCCGGGTATTTTGCGTCGGCCGCAACTACCCTTGGCCAGACACCCAAGGCCAGTCCCGCCAGCCGCCAGTGTTCTTCATGAAACCGGCGAGCAACGTGGTGGATGCGGCGGGTGAAGTGACTTTCCCGCCGTTGACCGAAGAGTTTGTCCACGAAATCGAATTGGTCGTGGCCATCGGTGAAGGCGGCGCCAATATTCCGGAGAGTCAGGCGCAGGCCTATGTCTGGGGCTATGCCGTCGGTCTTGATCTGACCCGTCGTGATGTCCAGCGTGCGGCCAAAAGCAATGGTTTGCCGTGGGAAGGTGCCAAGGTGTTCGACGGCGCCGCGCCGATGACCGCCATCGTGCCGGTGACTCGCGCGGGACACCCGGACGGCGAGTTGTGGCTGAGCGTCAACGGCGAAGAGCGCCAACGCGACAGCCTGGACAGTCAGATCTGGTCAGTCAGTGAAATCATCAGCCGCATCTCGCAATCGGTAGCGCTCCGGGCCGGTGACTTGATCATGACCGGCAGCCCGGCAGGTGTCGATGTGCTGCAACCGGGCGACATCATTAACGCTGGGATCGACGGCGTCGGCCAACTGGAAATGCGCGTCGGTCAGCGACCTTGAACCCGGCATACGCTCTCGTGAATTGAAAAAAGGAGATAACAACATGTCCAGTCCTTTGAAAGTGGCCCTGGTCACCGGCGCCGGTAGCGGAATCGGCCGCGCCGTGGCGCTGGCTCTGATGGCCGACGGATTCACCCTGGTATTGGCCGGACGTCGGCCGGAGCCGTTGCAGGCCTTGGTCGAATTGGCGCTCAACGAAGGACACGAAGCGCTGGCGGTGCCCACTGATGTGCGCGACCCGGCCAGCGTCGATGCGCTGTTTGCCACCATCACCGAGGTATACGGACGCCTCGACGTGGTGTTCAACAACGCCGGGGTCAACGCCCCTGCAGTGCCGCTCGATGAGCTGACGTTCGAGCAGTGGCGAAACGTCATCGACACCAACCTCAACGGCGTTTTCCTCTGCGCCCGTGGTGCCTTCGCACTGATGCGCCGGCAACAGCCACAGGGCGGACGCATCATCAATAACGGGTCGATCTCGGCGCATACCCCACGCCCCTTCAGCAGCGCCTACACCGCCAGTAAACATGCGGTGCTGGGACTGACCAAATCCCTGGCCCTGGACGGGCGCGAATTCAACATCGCCTGCAGCCAGATCGACATTGGCAACGCCCTGACCGAAATGTCGGTGCGCATGACCAAAGGCGTGCGCCAGGCCAACGGCACCATCGCGGTGGAGCCGATGGTGGACGTCAAGCATGTGGCCGATGCTGTGCGCTACATCGCCGGCCTGCCGCTGGAGGCTAACGTCCTGAACATGACCGTCATGGCCAGTGCCATGCCGTTTGCCGGTCGCGGTTAAACCGGCCTTTTTATTCCGTTACGCGAGGTTTACATGAAGCCAGAAGTCTTGCAGCTCAGCCCGATCCTGATCCCTGAAATCAACGCGCGCCTCGATGAGCTGTTTACCGTCAGACGTTACTTCCAGCAGGCCGACAAACAGGCTTATTTGCAGGAACACGGCGCGAACATTCGCGGGGTGATCACCGGCGGGCATACCGGGATCAGCCAGGCGCTGATGGCGCAGCTACCGAAACTGGAAGTGGTGGCGGTCAACGGCGTGGGTACCGATGCGGTGGATCTGGCTTACGCCAGAGATCGCGGGATCCGCGTGACCGCAACCATCGGAGCGCTGACCGAAGACGTCGCCGACCTGGCCATCGGATTGTTGATTGCCGTGTGCCGGGGTCTGTGCACCAGTGATCGTTATGTGCGTTCGGGGCAATGGCCCCATAGCCCGACACCGTTGGCCCCGTTGCCGTTGGCGCGTCAGGTGTCGGGCATGCGCATCGGGATCGTCGGCATGGGCCGGGTCGGCCGTGCAGTGGCGACCCGGGCCGCGGCGTTCGGTTGCCCGATCAGCTACACCGATCTGCAACCAATGAGCGATGTGAACCACACCTTCATCGCCGATCTGAAGCAACTCGCGGCCAACAGTGACGCATTGATTCTCGCCGCCGCTGCCGACAAGGCCGAAGCCATCATCAATGCCGATGTGCTGCAATCGCTGGGCAAGGACGGATATCTGATAAACGTGGCGCGGGGCAAGCTGGTCAACGAGGTCGATCTGGTGGCGGCCCTTGCCGCTGGTGAGATCGCGGGTGCGGCGCTGGATGTGTTTGTCGATGAACCGAACATTCCCGAGGCACTGTTTGGTAACGAGAGCGTGGTGCTGCAGCCCCATCGCGCGAGTGCGACGCTACAGACCCGCACGCGGATGGGCGAGATGGTGGTGGCGAGCCTGGTGGACAGTTTCGCCGGGAGAATACCGCAGGGCTGTGTGACTGACTGAGTGTTGGCCACCCTGGGAAGTAGCGATCCTTCGGAGGTGGCAAAGCCATTGCGCGTGAGGTCGACAAGGTAAATTACAGTTGGCGCTTGATACTTTGATCGTCAGATTTGGGTCCAGGCTGTGTGAAAACGCATGCGCCGTTTTGAAGTCCGCGTTACTACGTAAAATCTGCCAGCGGTTGGTTATCAGCAGGCCGGAAGCTTGCGTAGGAACGCGATTTTCTCTCTAGTCCTGACTGTCAAACTTGCTCTAAAACGTTTTCACACAGTATGGGTCGGTTATGACCCTTCGCGGCAGGCAGCAATCAGCCGATTCTGTTGAATAAGTAGCCCCCTGTCTGGCCTACGGCAAAATCTCTGCATTCGCCGGAGGGGGATCACACTGCATGATGGGACAGTTATCGAATGGGCAGGAGCGACTGTTTTGCTCGTTCAACCTTGAAGATCACATCCCCGCCAATCACCTTCTGCGCAGCATTGATCAATGACTCGATCTGAGCGACCTGGGCCATTACCTCGTCGATTTCTATAGCTCGATTGGGCGTCCGTCGATTGATCCTGAACTGATGATCCGCATGCTGATCGTGGATTATTGCTACGGCATTCGCTCAGAGCGTCGGTTGTGCGAAGAGGCCCATTTGAACCTGGCGTATCGCTGGTTCTGCCGGTTGAGCCTTCAAGATGAAGTCTCCACCACTCGACGTTTTCCAAAAATCGACACGGCTGTTTTCGGGACAGTGATCTGTTTCGATGGTTGTTCAATGACACTCGCCTGGTCAAGGGCGAAGGAATTGCTGTGGACGCCAGAGCATCATTGAAACAGATGCGATCGGCAGCGCAGCATACCGAGCGATGAACAGGTCAATTGGAGCGATCCGTCGTTGCCCCACAGCCCGAAGCTCTGGCTGGACGCATCGACGTACTGCTTGTGCCCGAACTCTGGCCTTGGTATCAACTGAAGATTCCACCCAGAGCCAGTCGTTTTGTAGGGGGAAAAACGACCAAAAATAAAAAGGGGTCGCTAGATAAAATCTCGCAACCCCTTGAATTATATGGTCGGGACGGAGTGATTCGAACACTCGACCCCTAGCACCCCATGCTAGTGCGCTACCGGACTGCGCTACGCCCCGACTAGGCGTGAAACCCGTTCCTCTTCTCGAAGAACGCTCAAGAATATATCGCAAGCTTTTGAAAACTGGAAGTATTTAAAAGCAGGAATTTATTTCTTGAGCACAACCAGTACATCTTCCAATTCAGCGATCATCTGCCGAATCATTTGCTTGTACTGGGTAGTGTCGTCTTTGGCTTCATCGCCGGACAAACGCAAGCGTGCGCCGCCGATGGTGAACCCCTGATCGTAAAGAAGCGCGCGGATCTGCCGGATCATCAGCACGTCTTGTCGCTGATAATACCGGCGGTTTCCGCGGCGTTTGACGGGGTTGAGTTGAGGAAACTCCTGCTCCCAGTAACGCAGCACGTGTGGTTTTACCGCACACAGCTCGCTGACTTCACCAATGGTGAAGTAGCGTTTGCCTGGGATGACGGGGAGCTCGTCGTTATGACTTGGTTCCAGCATAAGCCTCAACTCGGGCTTTCAACTTCTGCCCTGGACGAAAGGTGACCACACGGCGAGCCGTGATCGGGATTTCTTCCCCCGTTTTCGGATTGCGGCCAGGCCGCTGGCGTTTGTCCCGAAGGTCGAAATTGCCGAAACCGGACAATTTGACTTGTTCGTTGTCTTCAAGAGCGTGCCTGATTTCTTCAAAAAACAGTTCGACCAATTCCTTGGCCTCCCGTTTATTCAGGCCCAGCTCTTCATACAGACGTTCCGCCATCTCAGCTTTCGTCAGAGCCCCCATACGTCACTTCCTTAACGTGGCGTTCAACCTTTGTTCGAGCGAGGTGAGGATGTTTTGCGTCGTGGTATTCACCTCATCGTCATTAAGAGTGCGCGATGGATGCTGCCAGGTCAAGCCGACTGCAAGGCTTTTTCTATCAGGATCAATGCCTTTACCCTGATACACGTCAAATAGCCTGAGGTCTGTCAGCCATTCGCCTGCATTTTCACGGATTACGTCCAGTACGGCACTGGCCGCAACGTCCGTGGACGCTATCAGTGCCAGATCACGACGCACTTCAGGAAAGCGCGATAACTCCTGGAATTTAGGCATTTTGCCCAACGCTACTTCGGCCAAAACCAGCTCGAATACGAAGACTGGACGGTCGAGACCGAGGGTTTTCGACAATTCAGGGTGGATAGCACCGACGAAACCGACCAAGCGACCTTCACGTTCGATACGCGCGGTTTGACCCGGGTGCAACGCAGGGTGTTTGCCCGGTACGAAAGTGAATGAACCCAGTGCACCGGCGAAGCCCAGCACCGCTTCCACGTCGGCTTTGACGTCAAAGAAATCCACAACATCGCGACCTTGTGCCCAGCCTTCCGGCAGACGACTACCGCAAACAACACCCGCCAGCATAGGCTCTTGCTTCAGGCCTTCCAGCTGACCGACGAAACGCAGGCCGCTTTCGAACAAACGAACGCGATCTTGCTGACGGTTCAGGTTGTGCTGAAGCGCCTTCACCAGACCCGGCCACAAGGACGAGCGCATGGCCGCCATGTCGTTCGAAATCGGGTTGGCCAGCAGCAGCGGCTCGACACCCGGATTAAACAGCTCAAACTGTTTCGGATCGATGAAGCTGTAGGTGATCGCTTCCTGGTAACCACGGGCTACCAGCAGACGACGCAACTCAGGCAGATCGCTACGCGCTTCAGCCTTGGCCTGCGGCGCCAGACGAGCTTGCGGGTAGCGAACCGGCAAACGGTTGTAACCATACAGACGAGCCAGTTCTTCGATCAGATCGACTTCCAGGCTGATGTCAAAGCGGTGGCTTGGCACTTCTACGCGCCACTGCCCTGCCCCATCGGCAGAAATCTTCAGACCCAAGCCGCTGAGCAGTCGCTCCACTTCGGCCGACTCCATTTCCATACCCAGCATCTGAGTGATGCGTTGCGCACGCAGAGTAACTGGCGCAATCGACGGCAGGTGCTGCTCGCTGACGGTTTCGATGATCGGGCCAGCTTCGCCGCCAGTGATTTCCAGCAGCAGGCCAGTGGCGCGCTCCATGGCTTCACGGGCCAACTGCCAGTCCACACCACGCTCGTAGCGGTGCGAGGCATCGGTGTGCAGGCCATAGGAACGGGCCTTGCCGGCTACAGCAATCTGGTCGAAGAACGCGCTTTCGAGGAAGACATCGCGAGTGGTCGCGGTGTTGACGCCGCTGTGCTCGCCACCCATCACGCCGGCGATTGCCAAGGCGCGGGTGTGGTCGGCAATCACCAGCGTATCGCTACGCAGGCTGACTTCCTGACCATCGAGCAGTACCAGCTTCTCGCCTTCTTCAGCCATGCGCACGCGGATGCCGCCATTGATTTCGGCGAGATCGAAGGCATGCAGCGGTTGACCCAGCTCCAGCATCACGTAGTTGGTGATGTCGACGGCAGCGTCGATGCTGCGCACGTCGCCACGACGCAAGCGCTCAACCATCCACAGTGGCGTCGGCTTGGACAGGTCAACGTTACGGATCACACGCCCCAGGTAACGTGGGCAAGCGGCTGGCGCCAGCACTTCGATCGAACGCACTTCGTCGTGCACGGCTGGCACGACAGCAACCACCGGACGGGTGACTTCAGCAGCGTACAACGCGCCGACTTCACGGGCCAGACCGGCCAGGGACAGGCAGTCGCCGCGGTTCGGGGTCAGGTCGACCTCGATGCTGGCGTCATCCAGGCTCAGGTACTCACGAATGTCCTGGCCGACCGGCGCATCGGCCGGCAATTCCATCAGGCCATCGTTACCTTCGCCGACTTGCAGCTCGGCTTGCGAGCACAGCATGCCGTTGGACTCAACACCACGCAGCTTGGCTTTCTTGATTTTGAAGTCGCCCGGCAGTTCGGCACCGATCATGGCGAACGGGATCTTCAGGCCCGGGCGCACGTTGGGTGCACCGCAAACGACCTGGAAGGTCTCCGAGCCATTGCTGACCTGGCAAACGCGCAGCTTGTCGGCGTCCGGGTGCTGCTCGGTGCTCAGCACCTCGCCCACCACCACACCGGTGAATTCGCCGGCGGCCAGCGTAACGCTATCGACCTCAAGACCGGCCATCGACAGACGAGCAACCAGCTCGTCACGACTTACCTGCGGGCTTACCCAGCCACGCAGCCATTGTTCACTGAATTTCATCCTGCTCTCCTAAGAATTCGTTACGACTAGCGAAATTGCGCGAGGAACCGCAAGTCGTTGTCGAAGAACAGACGCAAGTCGTTCACGCCGTAACGCAGCATGGCCAGACGCTCAACACCCATGCCGAAGGCAAAGCCCGAGAACTCTTCCGGGTCGATCCCGGACATACGCAACACGTTCGGGTGAACCATGCCGCAGCCCATGACTTCCAGCCAGCCAGTCTGCTTGCAGACACGGCAGCCTTTACCGCTGCACATCACGCATTCCATGTCGACTTCGGCGGATGGCTCGGTGAACGGGAAATACGAAGGGCGGAAACGCACGGCCAGTTCTTTTTCGAAGAACACGCGCAGGAACTCTTCGATGGTCCCTTTCAGGTCGGCGAAGTTGATATCGCGGTCGACCAGCAGGCCTTCGACCTGGTGGAACATCGGCGAGTGAGTGATATCGGAGTCGCTACGGTACACACGGCCTGGGCAGACGATGCGGATCGGCGGTTGTTTCGATTCCATGGTGCGGACCTGTACCGGTGAGGTATGGGTGCGCAGCAACATGTTGGCATTGAAATAGAAGGTGTCATGCATCGACCGGGCCGGGTGATGGCCTGGGATGTTGAGCGCTTCGAAGTTGTGGTAGTCGTCTTCGACCTCAGGGCCTTCGGCGATGCCGTAGCCGATGTGGGTGAAGAACTGCTCGATACGTTCCAGAGTGCGAGTGACCGGATGCAGACCACCCGAGGTCTGACCGCGACCAGGCAGGGTCACGTCAATGGACTCGGCGGACAGTTTCGCGGCCAGGTCGGCCTCTTCAAACTGTGCCTTGCGCGCATTGAGAACCTCTGTGACACGCTCCTTGGCAACGTTGATCAGGGCGCCGACTTGCGGACGCTCTTCTGCCGGCAAATTCCCCAGGGTCTTCATCACCTGAGTCAATTCACCCTTTTTGCCAAGGTAGTGAACCCGGATTTGCTCCAGGGCATTGATATCTTCAGCGCTTTGCACAGCCTCTAGTGCTTGAGAGACGAGCGCATCCAGGTTTTCCATGTACAGACTCCAGATACAAAATAGGGGAAGAGCTTGAAGGCTCTTCCCCTATTTATGACGTTTAACACCTGGCCCCACAGAGGTGAGGCCGGGTGACTGTCGGGGGTACTTAAGCCAAGGTGGCTTTAGCTTTCTCGACAATCGCAGCAAACGCCGCTTTTTCGTTCACTGCCAGATCAGCCAGAACCTTACGGTCGATCTCGATGGACGCTTTTTTCAGGCCGGCGATGAAACGGCTGTAGGACAGACCGTTGATACGTGCACCAGCGTTGATACGAGCGATCCACAGAGCGCGGAACTGACGTTTTTTCTGACGACGGTCACGGTAGGCGTATTGGCCTGCCTTGATTACCGCTTGCTTGGCAACACGGAATACGCGCGAGCGAGCGCCGTAGTAGCCTTTAGCAAGTTTCAGAATTTTTTTGTGACGTTTACGGGCAATGACGCCACGCTTTACACGAGCCATGAGTTACTTCCTCTATTCTTGACTAAATTAACGAAGGCGCAGCATGCGCTCGACTTTTGCCACGTCACACGGTGCCAGCAAGCTGCTACCGCGCAGTTGACGCTTACGCTTGGTCGACATTTTAGTCAGGATGTGGCTCTTGAAAGCGTGCTTGTGCTTGATACCGTTAGCAGTTTTCAGAAACCGCTTAGCAGCACCACTTTTAGTTTTCATTTTTGGCATGTTCGGATACTCCGCATTCAGTTGATAAACATAATCAGAAGGCCTGCCGTGCCCTATTGATTACTTCTTCTTTTTCGGGGCGATGACCATGATCAGTTGGCGTCCTTCCATCTTAGGATGCTGTTCGACCGAACCGTACTCGAGCAAGTCACCTTCAACTCGCTTGAGGAGTTCCATCCCCAGCTCCTGGTGGGCCATCTCACGGCCGCGGAATCGCAAGGATACCTTGGCCCTGTCCCCATCACTCAGGAAACGTACCAGGTTGCGCAGTTTTACCTGGTAATCCCCTTCCTCCGTCCCTGGACGAAACTTGATTTCTTTAACCTGAATCTGCTTCTGGTTTTTCTTGGCCGCGGCAATCTGCTTCTTCTTCTCGAAGATCGATTTGCCGTAGTCCATCAGTTTGCAAACAGGGGGTACTGCATCGGCGGAAATCTCCACCAGATCCAGTTTGGCCTCTTCAGCCTTAAGAAGCGCGTCTTCAATTGACACAATCCCAAGCTGTTCACCTTCAGCCCCAATTAACCGAACCTCGCGTGCCGAGATATTCTCGTTGATCGGGGCCTTCGGTGCAGCTCGTTTATCTTGTCTCATTTCACGCTTAATAGTAATTACTCCGAATCTGGGCGACCACGCCGGGAAACCGCTTGAGCGAGGAACTCGGCGAACTGGGCGACGGGCATCGAGCCCAGGTCAGCACCTTCACGAGTACGCACAGCGACAGTCTGCATCTCGACTTCCCGATCTCCGATAACCAAGAGATAAGGAACCTTGAGCAAAGTATGCTCGCGGATTTTAAAGCCGATCTTTTCATTTCTCAAGTCAGACTTGGCACGAAATCCGCTTTCGTTGAGAGTTTTTTCAACCTCAGCGGCGAAATCAGCCTGTTTATCAGTGATATTCATGATCACTGCCTGGGTCGGAGCCAGCCACGCGGGGAATGCACCCTCGTAGTGCTCGATCAGGATTCCGACGAAACGTTCGAAGGAGCCAAGGATCGCCCGGTGCAACATAACCGGGTGCTTGCGACTGTTGTCTTCAGAGACGTATTCGGCTCCCAGACGGACAGGCAGGTTAAAATCGAGCTGAAGGGTACCACACTGCCAGACGCGGCCAAGGCAATCTTTCAGCGAGAACTCGATCTTCGGACCGTAGAACGCACCCTCGCCCGGCTGCAGATCATACGGCAGGCCAGCACTATCAAGGGCTGCAGCCAGGGCCGCTTCGGCGCGATCCCACAGCTCGTCGGAACCGACGCGTTTTTCCGGACGAGTGGACAGCTTCATCTCGACGTCTTTGAAGCCGAAGTCGGCATAAACGTCCATGGTCAGCTTGATGAACGCAGCGGATTCGGCCTGCATCTGCTCTTCAGTGCAGAAGATGTGGGCGTCGTCCTGAGTGAACGCACGCACACGCATGATGCCGTGCAGCGCACCCGATGGCTCATTACGGTGGCAAGCACCGAATTCGGCCAGACGCATTGGCAACTCACGGTAGCTTTTCAGGCCCTGGTTGAACACTTGCACGTGGCAAGGGCAGTTCATCGGCTTGATGGCGTAGTCGCGGTTTTCCGACTGCGTGGTGAACATGTTGTCGGCGTAGTTGGCCCAGTGCCCGGACTTCTCCCACAGACTGCGGTCAACGACCTGCGGAGTTTTGATCTCCAGGTAGCCGTTGTCGCGCTGAACCTTGCGCATGTATTGCTCGAGCACCTGGTACAGAGTCCAGCCGTTCGGGTGCCAGAACACCATGCCCGGCGACTCTTCCTGGGTGTGGAACAGGCCCAGACGCTTGCCGATCTTGCGGTGATCGCGCTTCTCAGCTTCTTCGATGCGCTGAATGTAAGCCGCCAGCTGCTTCTTGTCTGCCCACGCCGTGCCGTAAACGCGCTGCAATTGCTCGTTCTTGGCATCGCCACGCCAGTAGGCGCCGGACAACTTGGTCAGCTTGAAGGATTTCAGGAAGCGCGTGTTCGGCACGTGCGGACCGCGGCACATGTCGACGTATTCTTCGTGATAGTACAGGCCCATGGCCTGTTCGTTCGGCATGTCTTCGACCAGGCGCAGCTTGTAGTCTTCGCCGCGGGCCTTGAACACTTCGATCACTTCGGCGCGCGGAGTGACTTTCTTGATCACGTCGTAATCTTTTTCGATCAGCTGCTGCATGCGCTGTTCGATGGCGGCCAGGTCGTCCGGAGTGAAAGGACGTTCGAAGGCGATATCGTAATAGAAGCCTTCGTCGATGACCGGGCCGATAACCATTTTGGCCGTCGGGTACAGCTGCTTGACCGCATGGCCAACCAGGTGGGCGCAAGAGTGGCGAATGATCTCCAGCCCCTCTTCATCCTTTGGCGTAATGATTTGCAGCGTAGCGTCGCTGCCGATGATGTCGCTGGCGTCGACCAGCTTGCCATCGACCTTGCCGGCCACGGTGGCTTTGGCCAGACCTGCACCAATGGATGCGGCGACCTCGGCTACGGATACCGGGTGATCGAATGAACGTTGACTGCCGTCGGGAAGAGTAATAGTTGGCATGGCGCCTCCTCTCCTAGTGGTGACCCCTACCAAAGGTCACGTGGGTTGGGATGAGCCAGTACAAGATCCGATCCAGGCCATTCAATGACGAACGCCTGCCTTACAGCGGCAGGAGCCTTGCGGCCAACCGGAAAACCGAACCAGAGTGACTGGGATTCAAATCAGGGTTATTCGCACATTTGCCGCTACCGGGACTGAAGGTCATCCGGAGCCTGCAAACGCCCGAGCCAGGCATGCTAGCACAGATGAACGGTCGTCGATGCACCGAGGCTTTGTCTTGGGGCAAATCGAGCAATTTTATGCCAGAGTGCTGAACTAGAACCCTGCTTTACCCCTCAGATAACAAGACATTGACCCACAAGGAGCATCCCAGCATGCATCTGAAACGTTTATTCGCAGTAGTCGCCCCCATCGTTCTGCTGCTGCCACTGGCCGCCCATGCCGATTGGCCGAAGGGCGAACGCGAGAAATACATGGCTCAGTGCACAGAAGCGGCCACTCCGCAGATCGGTGCTGCAGCAGCGAAGGCTCACTGCGCTTGCGGCGCCGACGCCATCAAATCGTACCCGGCCAAAGACATCCAGTCCCTGATGGACAACACCGCCAGTGACGCCCTGAAGCAAAAGGCACTGACGCAAATTGGCGCGTGCAAAGCCGCTGACAAGGCCAAAAAATAAGCCCGACAGAGCGCTTTTTGCGCCTGCAATGACAGTAAAAAGCCTCTGAAAACCGCTTTTTCGTACAATTTATTCAGGTTTTACAGGTTTTTTTATTGTCTTTACTTTTGGCTGAAAGCCTTTTAAAACGGGGCTTGCAGCCAAACAAAGCAGCAAACAGAACGCGACTGCAGGGCAAACAGCACGTCCGGGGGGCTCCCAAAGCGAACATTTCGACTATGATACCCCGGTGTGCCCAGTTGGCCTGAGCAGCACAGCACTACTGAAAATATATGTTTCTTGGAGATACACCATGTCTAATCGCCAAACCGGCACCGTTAAATGGTTCAACGATGAAAAAGGCTTCGGCTTCATCACTCCTCAAGGTGGCGGTGACGACCTGTTCGTACACTTCAAAGCTATCGAAAGCGACGGTTTCAAAAGCCTGAAAGAAGGCCAGACCGTTTCCTTCGTGGCTGAGAAAGGCCAAAAGGGTATGCAAGCTGCACAAGTCCGCGCTGAGTAATTTTCAGCCGCACTAAAAAAACCCCGTCCACGTGACGGGGTTTTTTATGGGTGAAACAAAAGCCCGAAGCGATCAGCCGCAGTTGACGCGGGTGACGACCCGATTGGCATCGGTATTCAGGTTCAGGCGATCGGAGCGGTACTCCAGGGTCACCATGTCTGTAGGCAAGAGGAACCGTGCATTCTGCGCGCCTGCGCGAGTACGCGCCTGCTCCAGCAGTTCAGGCGAAGCCTTTTTGCCAATGGTGAATTCGGCAGCCTTTGCCTCACAACGGCTGTGACCCGTGTCAGTCGACGTGACAGGGTCTGTTGTCGACTCGGTGGAGGTAGTGCTGCAACCGGCCAGCATGGCAACGGCCAACAAAGTACCCAATGACGCGAGCTTCCAAGGCATGAAGCCTCCTTTTTTCAATAGTTAAGCTGAGATCGTGCGACCGCCAATCTGGCGTTTGGTTTCACAAGGAGCACTAGCACCCTGCCCTCTATTCGGACACGCGGCGAGTTTGCCTGAGCATCGCCCTGCCGTTTACCACTCAATCGTGACTGAATATGAACAGCGTTCAATAGACGTCAATGTAGTCGAACGGCGGATTCGGCCAGTTCTCTTTCAGCGCATTGAAAATCTGCATGACCCAGACCTCGTCACTGGCCGCGACCATTCCGACATAACCGGAACCCTTGGCCCACGTCTCCAGACGAAACAACAGCCCGCTGATATCAGTGCCACCCACAACGCCTGACGAAATGTAGGCGATGCCGCCCTTGGTGACGCGCAATTGAGTGTGCTCATCGTCGCTGGCAGAGGCCAGCAACTGACGCACCGCCTCAAGGGTCAAGCCGTCAGGAGTGTTCAAATCGATCTGCACAGCACAGTCCTTGAAAATTCGTCAAAGACCAAGTGTCGCATAGCCCTCCCCTCATGCCTAAGTCGGAGTGCCAAAAGCCGCGCAAAATGGTTAACTCGACACTCAGACTTTCCCGACTTCACGAGCGCCATCATGACCACCGTAAGTATCGACGCCGACATCAAAGCCAAGTGGCCACAGGGCCACAGCTCTTACAGCCCGGGCAGCCCGGAAGAGTTGGCAATCATTGGTATCGATCTATTGGTCAAGGAGCTGGGGACTGAAGCAGCGCAATCCTTCATCGCTCAGGTATTCGAGAAATACCCGGCCGACTACAAGGGCGCTGAATATAACGAAAGGGAGTGAAACCCGCAGGGCGGCACCTGCGGGTCTATGGCTTACTTCAGACGAGCCAGACGCTCGGTCAGCAGGTCAAAGAAGCCCTGGGCGTCGCCGCTTTCTACCCAGAAAGCGTTCTTCGGCGCTTTCAGGCCGTCATACCAGTCGACGATGGTTTGGCCGAACGTCGGACCTTCGCGACTATCAACGACTACGTTGACTGAACGACCGGTGAACAACTCAGGTTTGAGCAGGTAGGCGATGACGGTGGCGTCATGCACCGGGCCACCCGGAATACCGTAGTGCTCCATGTCGCCTTTGACGTATTCATTGAGAATATCGCCCACCAGCTTGCTGGCATTGTTGTTGATCGCTGCGATTTGCTTCAGGCGCGCTTCGCTGGTGAGGATCTTGTGGGTCACGTCCAGCGGCAGGTAGGTCAGCTTCACGCCGCTTTTCAATACCACTTCTGCAGCCTGCGGGTCGGCGAACAGGTTGAACTCAGCCACCGGGGTAATGTTGCCACCGTTGAAGTGCGCCCCGCCCATGATCACCACCTCCTTGATGCCCTGAACGATCTCAGGTTCCTGGATCAGCGCCAGGGCCAGGTTGGTCTGTGGACCGAGCATGGCGATGGTAATGCTATGCGGCTTGGCGGCTTTCAAGGTGTCGATCAGGTAGTTGACCGCATTGCCCTGGGCCAGGCCTTTTTTCGGCTCGTGTACGGTGACACCCGACAGGCCTTCCTTGCCATGGATGTCCTCGGCATAGATCGGCGTGCGCATCAGCGGCTTCGGAGCGCCCGCGTAGACCGGCACCTCCTCGCGCCCCGCCCACTCGCGGGCCAGCCGCGCATTACGCGACGTCTTGTCCAGACGCACATTGCCGGCGACGGTGGTCAGCGCACGAATGTTCAGCTCTTGCGGCGATGCCAGGGCAAACAGCAAGGCAACCACGTCGTCGGCACCCGGATCGGTGTCGATGATCAAGTCGATCTTTTCCGCCGCCTGGGCGCTTGTTGCGGTAATCAAGGACAAAAGCAGCAGACTCCGGAGCAGGTGGTGCAGTTTCTGAGCATAGCGGTGCATAGCGCACTCCTTGTGCAGGGGACAGCAGAAAGACAACAGCGAGTTAGAACGTAACCCCTGCCACCAGCACGATGTTGCAGTACGGCTGACATTCACCCGTACGAACAATCGCCCGTGCCTGTCGGCTGAGGACTTTGAATTGGTCATGACCGAGCAGCTCACGATGACCCAGCGCACCTTTGGCATTCAGCTCATCGAGCGTCGCCAACGCCGAAGGTTTTTTATCCAGGATTTCCTGGGCCAATATATGGCTCTCGACCTGCATTTCGCTGAGCACAACCTTCAACGTGCTGACGAAATCCGGGATACCGTGGGTCAGGGCCAGGTCGATCAGTTCAACGCCAGGTGGCACCGGCAAACCTGCATCGCCGATCACCACGATGTCGCCATGACCCAGGGAAGCGATCAGCCGCGACAGCGCGACGTTGAGCAAAGGTGTCTTTTTCATGGTGCTTTAAAGGCCTGTACGTCGGACAAGGTGGGAATCGAGGGTTGCGCGCCAGCACGGGTCACCGACAGCGCCGCAGCAATCTGGCCGAAACGGATCGCGTCAGCTTCGCTTTTGCCGGCCGCCAGTGCGGCGGCGAAACCACCGACGAAGGTGTCGCCAGCCGCCGTGGTATCGACAGCCTTCACCTTCGTCGCAGGGAAATGCTCGAAGCCTTTGCCGTTCGCGAACAGCGAACCTTGAGCACCAAGGGTGATGATGACCTTGCCGGCACCCATGGCGATCAACCGGGTCGCAGCGGTTTCGGCGGAGGCCAGAGAATCCACTGGCAAACCACTCAGCGCCGAGGCCTCGCTTTCGTTGGGTGTCAGGTAATCGATAGACGCGTACCAGTCCGCCGGCAGTGGGCGGCTGGCCGGCGCCGGGTTGAGGATCACGGTCTTACCCAACTCACGGCCGCGCTTGAGCGCATGACCGACAGTGGCATCCGGTACTTCCAGCTGACAGATGATCACGTCTGCGGCTTGTAATACTGCATCGAAGCGGTCGATCACCGCTGGCGTCAGCGCACCATTGGCACCGGCAACGATCACGATTGCGTTCTGGCTGTTGTCATCGACCACGATCAACGCTACGCCGCTGGAGTCATCGACGGTGCTGACCGCCTGGCAATCGATCTGCTCGGCCAACAGCGCCCCGCGCAACTCTTCGCCGTAGGCATCACTGCCCACGCAACCGACCATCGACACCTGCGCCCCCAGCCTCGCCGCGGCGACTGCCTGATTCGCGCCCTTGCCACCGGAAACCGTGGCAAACGACTCGCCGATCAGCGTTTCACCGCCACGGGGCAACCGTGGCGCCCGGGTGACCAGGTCCATGTTCAGGCTGCCTATAACCACTACTTTTGCTGGCATACGTCACTACTCATCAATTCTGTTTCAGCGGTGCTTTCGATTCAGCGGCTTTCTATTTCAACGGAACTGTGCGAACACGTCGGCCAGCGGCGCAGTCGACTCCCGCAGGACAATACTGGGCGTCACGATCCGTTGATCGGTGGCCATATCCGGTGTAGCGATTCTTCTTAAAAGCACTTCGGCCGCCATCTCGCCGAGTTGCAGGATCGACTGCCCCACGGTGGTCAGCGCCGGGTACACATAGCGGCTCATCTGAATATCGTCGAAGCCGATCACCGACAGTTCTGTCGGTACACGAATGTTGCGCTCGGCCGCCGCTCGCAGCACACCGATGCCAATCATGTCGTTACCGGCGAAGATCGCGCTCGGCGGGTTCTCTTCCAACAGGATCGCGGCCGCGTTGTAACCACCGGTGCTGGTGAAGTCGCTTTCCAGCATGCGCTCGCTGGATACTTCGACTCCCGCCTCTTTCAGGGCACGGCAATAACCGGCCAGACGCATCTGCGCCACGCTGGTACTCGCCGGGCCGCCAATAGTGGCGATGTCCCGGTGCCCCAATTCCAGAAGGTGGCGGGTCGCCAGATAAGCGCCGTATTCGTGATCGATTCGCACCAGGTCGGCATTCACACCTTTCAGTCCACGGTCGACGATCACCATCGGCGTACGCACACCTGCCAGGCCCTCCGCCAGCCCCTCGTCACCACCAGCCGAAGCAACGATCAGCCCGTCGATGCGCTTTTCCAGCAGTACGCGCAGGTAACTGCGCTGCTTGTCCGGGTTGTCATCGGAGTTACAGAGAATCACGCAGTAGCCATTACGCTCGCAATAATCCTCGATGCCGCGCGCCAGTTCGGCGAAGTACGGGTTGAGGCTATTGGGCACCAGCAACCCAATGGTCGCCGTGGTTTTGGCTTTGAGAGACCGGGCCACGGCGCTGGGCACGTAGTCGAGAGTTTTGATCGCTGCCTCAACCTTGACCCGCACCTCTTCGCTCACCGGCCGGGTCTTGTTCACGACGTGGGAAACCGTGGTGTAGGAAATTCCCGCGAGCGCTGCCACATCCTTGATTGTTGCCATGACTCAGGTCCGCCGGCTTGCGCGCTGACTGCGATAAGTATCAAGCACCACCGCCACCACGATCACTGCGCCGGTGATGATGCGTTTGGTGGGTTCAGTCGCGCCGATCTGCGCGAGACCGGCCGCCAATACGGAAATGATCAGAACCCCGAAGAACGTACTGATGACCGAACCGCGGCCACCCATCAAACTGGTGCCGCCGATCACGACCGCGGCGATCACTTGCAACTCCAACCCGGAGCCGGCATTCGGATCCGCCGCTTCCAGGCGAGAAATCTGAAACAGCGCTGCGATGCCGGCCAGCAGCCCCATCAGACTGAATACCAGGATCTTGTAGGGCTTCGGATTGATCCCTGCCAGACGCACCGCCTCTTCGTTGGTGCCGATGCCGATCAGGTAACGACCGAACACGGTACGCGTCAGCACGGCCTGGGCAATGAAGATGATCAGCAAGGCAATGATGAACGATGGCGAGATGCCGAAGGCAATCGGGTTGGACAACCAGGCAAAGGCATCACCGATGTAGGCCGTGCGCGATCCGGTCATCTGATACGCCACGCCGCGGGCCATTTCCAGCACACCGAGGGACACGATGAACGACGGAATCCGCCACGCCACAGTAATCGAACCGGTGATGGTCCCGGCCAGTGCTGCCGCCGCCATTCCGAGTAGCGCCGCAGGCAATACGCTCCAGCCCCAACCGAGAATGGCCACGCTGACCGTTGACGCCGCAAGCGCGAGCACCGAGCCCACTGACAGGTCGATGCCGCCGATGATCAACACAAACGTCATGCCGACCGCCAGCACCATCAAGTCCGGAATCTGGTTGGCCAGGGTGCTGAAGGTGTCATAGGACAGGAAATGGCTGCTCAGAACCGAGAACAGCGCGACCATTGCCAGCAAGGCACCGGCCAGCCCCAGATAGGTACCGAGGCCGTAGAAGTTGCCACTACGTTTGCCGACAGTCACTGCAGTATTCATGCGAGATCCCTAGGCGCTGCTTCATTGAGCAACGCATCACGTTTTTGGTAGCCGGCGAACGCGGCGGCAAGCAAATCATCCTGAGTCCAGCTGTCACGCTCAAAGGTGTCGATCAGACGTCCCGCCGAGAGCACGCCGATGCGGTCGCAGATCAACATCAGTTCACGCAAATCGCTGGACACCACCACGAGCGCTTTGCCTTGACGGGTCAGCTCACCGAGCAAGGCATAGATGTCAAACTTGGCGCCGACGTCGATGCCACGCGTTGGCTCGTCGAACAGCATCACCGAGCAATCACGCTCAAGCCACCGGCCGATCACGACTTTCTGCTGGTTGCCGCCGGACAGTTCCGACACAAGTTGCGTCGGGCTGGAGCTGCGGATGCGCATGGCGTCGATCTGACGCTGGGCCAGCGCCATCTCGTCACCATTGTTGACGAAGCCACCGCTGGAAATCACCGGCATATTGCCCAAGGCAATATTCGCGCTGATCGATTGAGTCAGCAGCAGGCCTTCGCCTTTGCGGTCTTCAGTGATCAGGGCGATGCCATGACCGACCGCGTCAGCCGGCGAACGGATACTGACGACCTGTGCTGGCGAACCGAGTGCAACCGTGCCGCTGTCCGCGGTATCAGCACCGAAGATCAAGCGCAGCAACTCGGTGCGCCCTGCCCCGATCAAACCGGAAATCCCGTAGATTTCGCCAGCGCGCACTTCGAAGGACACGTCGCGAACCTTGTCGGAACGGGTCAGCCCTTTCACCGTCAAGGCTGGAGCGCCGATCTTGCGCGGGCCCATGTCGATGTGTTCGCCGAGTTCACGGCCGACCATCAGCGTCACCAATTGCTCGCTGTTGTAATTGGCCATCGGCTCGACGCAAACCAGGTTGCCATCGCGCAGTACCGCAATACGCTGGGCGACCCGCGCCAGTTCTTCGAGACGGTGCGAGATATAGATGATCGACACGCCGCGAGCTTGCAGTCGAGTGATCTGCTCGAACAGCATCTCGACTTCACGGTTCGTCAACATCGCGGTCGGTTCGTCGAGAATCAGCACGTGGCAATCGCCGATCAGGTTGCGGGCGATCTCCACCATTTGCTGGTGACCGATGCCCAATTCGCCCACCAGCGTGTCCGGGTCAATCGCGTCGAGGCCGACCTGGGCCATGGCTTCGATCGCTGCCTTGCGCAATTGCCGGCGACTGATCCAGCCGCCCTTGCTGGGCAGGTTGTCGAGAAACAGGTTTTCCGCCACCGACAGGGTCGGCAACAGATTGAGTTCTTGCATCACCATGCGGATGCCGAGGTCTTCGGCCTGGGTGCGGCTTGCGGGGCGGTAATCCTGCCCCTGGAATTGCATGTGGCCGGTGGTCGGCGTGACCAGCCCGCCGATGATCTTCGACAGCGTGCTTTTTCCCGCGCCGTTTTCGCCGGTCAGCGCCAGCACTTCACCGCGCATCAGCGTCAGGTCGATGCCGGTCAGGACCGGTTGGGCGTAGGTCTTACCGATACCGCTGACCGAGAGGACAGCGTTCGGGGCAGAAACTGACATAAAAACTCTCCATGCGCTCGCCCCGACGGGCGAGCACCGTTGTGTCGCCAGAAGGACTACTTGGTGACCAGCTCTACCGGAGTTTCGATCACGCCATTGGCGCCGCTGTCGACTTTCTCACCCTTGATGATCTTCAGCGCAGTCTCGATGCCAAACACCGCTTGCCTGGCTGCAAACTGGTCAGCGGTGGCCAGAACGCGGCCATCCTTGAGCATTGGCTTGATGGCGTTGATGTTGTCGTAACCGACCACCTGCACCTTACCGGCCTTGCCCGCTGCACGCACGGCGGATACTGCGCCGACGGCCATGCTGTCGTTGCCGGCCAGCAGGGCTTTGACTTGTGGGTATTCGCTGAGGATCGAGGCAGCAACCTTGTTGCCTTTGTCGATTTCCCAGTCACCGGACTGCATAGAGACGACCTTGATCTGCGCCGCTTCCATCGCATCCTTGAAGCCTGCGGTTCTTTGCTGTGCGTTGGTGGTGGTTGAAACGCCTTCGATGATGCCGACTTCGTCTCCGGCCTTCAGTTGCTTGGCCAGGTACTCGCCCACCAGACGCGCGCCTTTGCGGTTATCCGGGCCTACGAACGGTACGGTGATGTTTTTGCTTTTGACCACAGCCGGGTCCAGCTGGTTGTCGATGTTGATCACGGTGATACCGGCATCGATGGCTTTCTTGATAACTGGAACCATGGCTTTGGAATCAGCCGGCGCGATGACCAGCGCATTGACCTTGGCCAGAATCATTTGCTCGACGATGCGTGTCTGGCCAGCCGTGTCGGTTTCGTCTTTGATGCCGTTGGAGATCAGCTCGAAATCGCCGGAGTGGTCTTTCTGATAGGCCTTGGCGCCGTCTTCCATGGTCAGGAAGAATTCATTGGCCAAGGATTTCATGACCAGCGCGACTTTGGGTTTTTCAGTCTCGGCGAAGGCCGAAGAGACGGGCAACGCGACGGATGCGGCAGCCAGCATAGCGACAGCGAGAAGACGTCCAGCGAATGGCAGCTTCATGGGTTCACTCCGATCTTATGATTATTGTGAGCAACGCTTGCGCTGGCGTAGGCTTCATTGCGCTCGCTGATGGAAACCACCGGGAGCACCGCGCAAACGTTTGCGGAGACCGAACTATGCGAACCCTGCCGTGATTTGTCAACGGCCGGGAAAGACGTTTTGCGGGGTAACCGGCAAACACCGGGTATTTACGTTAGGCCGTCGTGTTAACCACCGATCCGTCACCCGATCGCTTGGCCATTTCCTTGTAAAGGCTGTTGGCCGTTTCCATTATTGCAGCAGTGGTATCGGCCATTTGCCCCTGAATCGCCATCACTACGGTGGTCTTGGCTTCAGGCGTCGGGTAAGACGCCGATTGGGCCGCTGCCAATTGTTGCTGTTGCTGACGCAGTTGCTCTTGCAGTTCTTTCAGGCGCTTGAGCAAAATCTTTTCCGCCACCGAAGCGTTGTCGGCGCCATCCGTTTCAGTCGACGCCTGCGCACTTTTTTCCAAGCCGTCAGCGCCGGTTCTGACTTGCTTGCTGTCGCTTTCCTTCGTACCCAACGCTTGATCCGCGGCATCGGCCGTCTGATCGCTCAACGCTTGAATCGTAGCGGCGGACTTGCCGCCGATGGTGACGCCTGCGGCGTATGGAATACCAATGGATAACGACATGTGAACTCCTGAGTAGAAAGATCCTTTAAAGGAACATCGACCGAAGCGCGGGTTTCTTTAGCACTGATTCGCAATCTCGCAAGGCGATTTTTTCTACAGAGGTCGTAGTACTTTTCGGAGAGCCGAACACAAACGCTCAACGCGTTCGGAAACCCGGACAACAGACTGTGTAACCATTCTGGCCAATCAAATAAATACTGATACGAATCATCAAGTTAAAAATTTTTCTGATTCAAAGTACGACTGGTACAGATCCTGCTCATCTCATTCACCCCAAGCGTTCAGATCCGCTTGGGGCGCATCTAGATGAACCTGCATCAGCACCGTCTCACTACTAGAGAGAAAAATAATGACATCTGCTTTCAAGACCTTTGTTCCGGGCGCTTTAGCCCTCTTGCTGCTCCTGCCTACTGCCCTTCAGGCAAAAGAAGTCGAAACCCAACAGAAACTGGCGAACGTGGTGATCCTGGCCACCGGCGGCACCATTGCCAGCGCCGCTAACAGCGCTACCTATCAAGCGGCAAAAGTCGGCATCGAACAATTGATCGCCGGGGTTCCGGAACTCAGCCAGTTGGCTAACGTTCGTGGCGAACAGGTCATGCAGATCGCGTCCGAAAGCATCACCAACGACAACCTGCTGCAACTGGGTCGTCGCGTGGCTGAACTGGCCGACAGCAAAGACGTCGACGGCATCGTTATCACCCACGGCACCGACACCCTGGAAGAAACTGCCTACTTCCTGAACCTGGTGGAAAAAACCGACAAGCCAATCATCGTTGTCGGCTCCATGCGCCCAGGCACCGCCATGTCGGCCGATGGCATGCTGAACCTGTACAACGCAGTGGCCGTTGCCAGCAGCAAAGAGGCACGCGGCAAAGGCGTACTGGTGACCATGAACGACGAAATCCAGTCGGGTCGCGACGTCAGCAAAATGATCAACATCAAGACCGAGGCGTTCAAAAGTGCCTGGGGCCCACTGGGCATGGTGGTCGAGGGCAAATCCTACTGGTTCCGTCTGCCGGCCAAGCGTCACACCATGGACTCGGAATTCGACATCAAAACCATCAAGAGCCTGCCTGACGTCGAAATCGCCTATTCCTACGGCAATGTCAGCGATACCGCCTACAAAGCGTTGGCTCAGTCTGGCGCCAAAGCCATCATTCACGCCGGTACCGGCAATGGCTCTGTTTCGGCCCGTGTAGTCCCGTCGCTGCAAGCCCTGCGCAAGGACGGCGTGCAAATCATTCGCTCGTCCCACGTCAACGCCGGCGGTTTCGTACTGCGTAACGCCGAACAGCCAGACGACAAGTACGACTGGGTTGTGGCGCATGACCTGAACCCGCAAAAGGCCCGCATCCTGGCCATGGTCGCACTGACCAAGACCAACGACAGCAAAGAGCTGCAACGGATGTTCTGGGAATACTGATTCGCCCTCGCCTGACCGGTTCCGGTCGGGCACTGCTTTCACCACTCGCCTACCCAGGCGAGTGGCTCACACTCCCTTCCGATATTTCGATAAAAAACTTCGCTTCGTCCTACACCAAACGGAAAAAATTGCTGTCAGAGGATTTTCTTGAATTTTAAGCAGTTGCGAAAATGCTTACAGTTAAATACTGTATGCACGTACAGCTTAATAAGGATAATTCCGTGGCCACCACCTCTGCCTCTCCTGACTCCTATGCACGCATGGGTATGCGCGTTCAAAAAATCATCAATTCCCCTACCGCTCAAAAAGCCAAAGCAGCCTTGATCTTCCGTCTACCGGACGAACCCGTGGATGAGTGGGAACAATTGCTCGAAGAAATCGACGAGAACGACAACGTCACCCTCGCCTATCGCGACGATGGCGGCGTGCAGATTTTTTGGGTTGTGCCGAAGGAAGATTGAGTCAATGAGTGTCCGCTGGTTTGCTTTGCTGTTTTTGTTCATAACCGTCGGCGCCCAGGCTGCCGCCCCACGCACTTTCAACGAAGCCAAGAAAGTTGCCTGGAAGCTCTACGCACCGCAATCCACAGAGTTCTATTGCGGGTGCAAATACACCGGCAACAAGGTCAACCTCGCAGCCTGCGGTTATGTACCGCGTAAAAACGCCAAGCGCGCTTCCCGCATCGAGTGGGAGCACATTGTTCCGGCCTGGCAGATCGGCCATCAGCGTCAGTGCTGGCAAGAAGGTGGGCGCAAGAACTGCACGCGCTACGATCCGACCTACCAGAAGGCCGAAGCCGACCTGCACAACCTGGTGCCTAGCATTGGTGAAGTGAATGGCGATCGCAGCAACTTCAGTTTCGGCTGGTTGCCGGTGCAGTCGGGTCAATATGGCTCTTGCCTGACCCAGGTCGACTTCAAGGCGAAGAAGGTCATGCCCCGCCCGTCCATACGCGGCATGATCGCCCGAACGTATTTCTACATGAGCAAGCAGTACGGTCTGCGCCTGTCGAAACAGGATCGACAGCTCTACGAAGCCTGGAACAAAACCTATCCGGTAGAGGCCTGGGAACGACAGCGCAACCAAAGCGTGGCGTGCGTCATGGGCCGCGGCAACGAGTTTGTCGGCCCGATCGACATGAAAACCTGCGGCTAAGCGCTCGCTGAAAACACAAAGGCCTCGGGTTTGATACCCGAGGCCTTTGTCGTTTCTAACCGTCCACTTTGTTGTAGCGCCAATAGCCCATCAGATTGAGTGATTCCTTGGCAATGCCGCATTCCTTGATCAAGTATTTGCGCAGACTCATCACGGCAACCGTCTCCCCGGCGATCCAGTCGTAGAAGCCATCACGGGCAGAGTCGGACGTTTCCCAGAGCATGTCTTCGTCGACATCGACTTCCGCCAGTTCCACCGTTTCGAATGCTTTCGAAGCGGATGACGGCAGAATTGCCCGACAGACCGCGTCGACCATCAGCGAACCCGCGCCAGTCGCGGTGGCGTGATCTCGAATCAGCCATTCCACCGAAAGCCCGGGCCAGTCAGGAACCGGCAACGCATCGTCCACGCTGTCTACTTCAAAAAACACCTGGGTTATCGGTGGCACGGCAAGCACTGCCAGCTCATCCAGAATGCCGAGCGCCGCGGGCAAGGCCGTGGCATCGGCGACCAGTAACAGATGCTTGAGCTGTTGAGGCGGCTTCCATTCGAAACCGCCCGCGTCTTGTGCCGAAAACTGGCGATCAGGTGCGACGATCTGGATCGGTTCACCCGCCACTGCATGAATTGCCCAACGGGATGCAGGGCCGGTTTCGCCGTGCAACACGAAGTCGATATCCACTTCGCCCTGCTCGGCACGCAAATGCCGGATGGTGTAAGTGCGCATCGCCGGGCGCTGGGCAACCGGCATCGAGCGGTAACGTGCGTACCATCCATCGCCATGAGCGAGCCTCGCAGGCGAACCGTCCACAGCCGGAAAGAACAGCTTCACGCGCTGGTCCGGTGCCCAGGTTGCCATTTCGGTAACCATCGGACCGGCCAGAGTGACACGCATCAAATGAGGACTCAGCGCCCTTTTGCGCAGCAGGACTGCGTCGAATATTTTGTAAGGGGTGGCGGAGGCCATGGGGGGGGAACTCCTACTGGGAATCGACAGTGACTACGTCTAGAAACGAGTCAATGTGGATCCCCTTTAAGGCGTTCCGTCGAAATCCCCCTGGAATAGACTGTTATCGGGTCACGGGATGGTCGACAACCAGCAATTCGATGTTCTGTTTCTTCGCCCGGGTGAGCGCCGCGCGCACTTCTGTCTGTTTGGCCTCGGCCTCGGCTTTCGAACTGAATGGCCCGAGCAGAATCCGGGTTTTTCCATTTTCCTTGACGATATTGGAAACGAAACTGTGCTCAATCAGCCAGCCGCTCAAATCGCTGACCGCCTGAGGTGTTTCGCCTCGAACTTCGAGATCCCATTGTGGTGCGGATGCCACCGAAGGTGCAGCCGCAGCTGCCGATTGCGGCTTTTGCGCCTCAACACTCTTGCCCTCACCGCATCCCGCCAGCGCCAGTACCGCGATTACCAAGACCATTTTGCGCACAACGCTTCCCTCAGAATGCTTAAAGCGGCGATTTTAGCATCCATGATTACTTCCCGAGTGCCGCAAAATGGGCTCAAAACAACGAGAATGATGGTTGCGGCCTCTGTATAGTTACGCCTTGGGAATTAATGCAGCATCTGCGCGTCAGAAAGAGGCACCCAAACCGTGAGACTTCGCACTAATCTATACATACCACCGACCTCTGCACTGTCCGAATCAGGTGCCCTACAAAGCAATCAAGGAGAAGACCATGCTGATACTCACCCGCAAAGTCGGTGAAAGCATAAATATTGGTGATGACATTACGATCACCATTCTGGGCGTTAGCGGCCAGCAAGTCAGAATTGGCATCAATGCCCCGAAAGACGTTGCGGTTCATCGCGAAGAAATCTATCAGCGCATTCAGGCTGGCCTCACCGCTCCAGACAAACCGCAGACTCCCTGAATCCTGCTGCAGTCAGTAGCCAGCCCGTTCGTTACAGCGCAATGGCTGGCTAAAGATTCATGCTCGGCATTTTGCTGAGCACTCGCCTCCTCCCCCCATTACGTGAAGCCGATGCTACCGGCTTCGGCCAAGCCGTGGCTGTCAGATTATTCGCTTTAACCCCGACGAATCACGCCGTTATTAGCCGAAGGTCACACCGCGCGCCATGCCGGTGGCTGCAATCACCATCAACATCAACAACAGCGCTTCGATATGGCTGATGCGTGCAAACAGCCGGGCTCGACCCTGGTCAATCGAAGCGCCCCTGCCCAAGGCGATCCGCCACTTGATCAAGGTGATCATGGGTGCCACTTCAAGCAGCAGAATGATCACGAACAGCGTCATCTTCAGATGGAACAACGGCTGATGAAGGTAATAGTCGGTGCCTTTTTCGTACCCACCGAAGGCCCGCATCAAACCTGTGATCAGCAAAATACCCGCACAGATGCCCCATACGTTATCGGCAATCAGCACGCTGCGAACCTGCGCCGTACCGGCGACCAGGCGGCTTAACGCCGTCCCTCGGGTGAGCACCGCCCAGAGGCCCAAGGCAACAGCCAAGAGGTGGATCGCCGCAAGAAACCAGTGAAACAGCATAGGGATGCTCCTGACAGGGAGAAGGAAATGGGCTTGTCAGTAGTAGTCCAAAATCTTCAAATCTGCCTGCCAGGCACCCACAGGCTGAGGACGTTTTTTTCGAAGCCTGCCTGCTCAGGGCGACATGACTGGCGAACAGCCAGCTATCTCCCTATCATGCCGCCCACTGGCCCTTGCGTAAGGAGCCAGAGGATAAACATTCAAAAGGGAATAGACGTGAAAGAGTTCGTAATTGGCGTAAACAACGTAGTTCTGTACGTCGCACTGGCCGTTATCTGGATCGCCGCAGTGGTCATGATCTTCGTTCAGGGCTTCTGGTCCGGGGCAGGCGTTTTCATTACCGGCACCCTGACGTGGTGCATCATCTCCGGCTTCTGGTTTGTACAGTCGGCGACTTATGAAGAACTGAAGAAGTTGAACGCCAGGTAAGATTGGTTTTAGTGGGTTGGACCTACCACGCAGGTCCGACGTTGTTGAGATGAAACCACGCCAGTAGTGATTCATGCTCTTCATGCAACATTTGTAACGAGGGGGCAATCCCCTCGTTACAGTGCCGTCTAGCGCTGCGGGCCTTCCATTAGGCCGGCGATATCACTGGCCATAACGCTGGTCGACGCCAACGATTCGCAGGCAAGGACGGAACACATGAATCGATCAACTCCCACACTGGTTCTACTACCTGGAATGGACGGGACAGGTGAATTGTTCGCAGCCTTTGCATCCATCATGGAGCGCGAACTCGATACGCTAATCATCACCTATCCCCCCAATATTCCGCTGAGCTACACAGCGCTGGAGTCGCTGGTCCGAGAGTCGCTGCCGACCGACCGCCCATTCGTACTGCTGGGTGAATCCTTCTCGGGACCGATTGCTATTTCCCTGAGCGCCAGACAACTCCCCCGGCAAGTGGGACTCGTGCTATGCAGCACATTCGCACGCAATCCAAGACCCATATTCAGTCACTTGAGTTTTTTGCTCGGCGCACTGCCGTTCAGCCTTGCACCTGTCGGATGGATCAGCAAAGTATTGCTCGGCCGGTTTTCCACGAGCGCCTTGCGCGCAACTCTGCGTCAGGCCATCACTCAAGTGAGCCCTTCGGTAATGCGTTCACGACTACGATCGGTTCTTGCCGTTGACGTATCCGCCAAGCTCGCCCAAGTCAGCGTACCGACTATTTACCTTCGCGCTACGCATGATTCAGTGGTTCCAGGGACAGCGTCTGCGCAGGTCTCTTCAATGAACGGTGATACACGAATCATTGAAATCGAAGCACCGCACTGCCTGCTTCAGGTTGCGCCTGAAGAGGCGGCCGGACACATCCGGGAGTTTTTGAAAACGCTTGAAAGCATTTGACGTTCTCGCTACTAAAAGCGACCGAACCCACGCACCTACATTGCCTGGCAGCAAGCCCTGAGCAGCATAACGTTACATCCCGTCTAGACTCCAACCACAAGTGCCGAAGGTCCCTGGAAGCACTTGCCCCCAACAGCAAGTCATTCCCATCAACTGACCCGAGTACACAAGATCATGTGTAAATCATGTGATTCAAACCCTGTTCAAAACGCGAGTGGTCGTCGTAGATTTCTTCAGTTTGCCGGACTAGGAGCAGGCGCTCTGCTACTTGCCGGCGCACTGCCCGACACATTCGTTCAGGCTGCCGAGAAAACCGCTGCTCCGCCAAAACCACAAAACTCCATCACTCCTGACATGGCACTTCAAAGGCTTATGGAGGGAAATGAACGGTATGTTTCCGGCAACTCCAAGACACACGACTTCAAGTCAGAGCGGGAAGCCCTGGTCTCCGGTCAGAACCCGTTCGTGTCGGTACTCGGCTGCTCTGACTCCCGTATTGCCCCTGAGTATGCTTTTGACACTGCACGAGGCGATCTTTTCGCCATACGCGTCGCGGGCAATTTCGTTACCGATGAGGGTTTGGCAAGCCTTGAGTACTCTGTCGCGGTGCTCGGCGCACCACTGATCCTCGTACTGGGGCATGAGAGCTGCGGCGCGATCAGCGCAGGTATAAAGGCAGTAAAAGATCACACTGTTTTCCCTGGCCACATCCCAAAATTGACTGACGCACTTAAACCTGCCATCGAGAAAGTGCTCAATCAACCCGGAAGCCTTATCGACAACGCTACAGCGCAGAATGTCAAAGACTCGGTCAACCGCCTTAAAAATGCCTCACCACTGCTGACTGATGCGCTCAGCAAGGGCACGTTGAAGATAGTAGGAGGCGTCTATCGCCTTGCTAGCGGCAAAGTAGACTTGATTGCCTGATTCATTAGCGCTGCATCAATGCCGAGATCCAGATGTGAAGAGCCCAGCGCGATGGCTGGGCTCTGGTTATTTTCTGTTTTCCATCATCTTGTCGGCGAGAGCTTTGGCCCTTTCAATCAACAGGTTCTGCCTGTCTTCATGAGTAGCCCCTCCGACAACCGGTGCCGTCAGATTGCTTTCCGCAATCAACGCAGCACAGAAGTATTGATCCCAAACAGTTCTGTCCTCAGATACCTGCTTGTTCATTTGGTCGGCGATCATATGCGGCTCCTTTTGATGAGGTAGCACCGCTATCTTACGCCTGAATCACTGGCAACCCGTGCCGCTGAAGCTAATCGGCAAACCGGGTGGTCATTGACCGGCCCGAGGAGAGCCTGTCACCGCCGTCGCTCGCTAGCCGATGACCAGCGCCTTCAGTCGTCTCTATCGTCACGATCACGATCACGACCGTGATTGCGATCATACCCCTGATCATTGTCACGACGATCATATCGGCGGTCATACCCTCGATCATCATCATAACCTCGGTCGTATCCACGACGGTAATCATGACCTCGATCACGATCTCGACCGTACCTTTCTCCGTCGTCCCAGTGAGGCCCGCAGCCTCCCAGCAGGAGAGAGCCCGAAATGGCCATGAACATTATTACTGCACGCTTCATTTGAACGTCCTGAATGCAAAGGTCAGCGATATGACCGTGAAGCCGCTCAATGATTCACTGGCCAGATACAGCGAAGTCCAGAACGCCGTAGCGCAAAAAATGGTGGACATAGGCGAGGAGATGCCAGGGTCGATGACCCTGGCTAGCACTGCCAAGCTGAGGGGGAAGTTTGACGCGCAGTGCAAGCCGCTAATGAAGGCTGCGTGGTGCGAAGTCTATGAAGATCCAACTGCTTGTGAGGCGTAATGCCTTGGCGGTATCAATATAGGCATCCATCATCGAGTTCGACCCAGAGTCGGGCTTTTCGTATCTGCCCTGTCACACCTTCGTCACAACCACCCTGCACAATGCAGCCAGCCAAAAGGATTTGGCCCCATCTACAGAGAGCCCGGCCAAGTGCCGGGTTTTTTCGTTCCATCGACATGCTTTTCACGAAACACTCACAGAACGCAGCGCAGATTGAGCAGACAAAAGGATTTGACCCCATACAGAGAGCCCGCCATGCGCGGGCTTTTTGTTGTCAGCCATTCCAGCTGCAAAGCTCCCCACTCCCTCGAATGGTTTACATGAAGGTGTAAACCTTATTCAGGACGGGACATTGGGTGTCAGGGTGCGCAAAGTGCAACGAAAGCGGTGAGAAATACAGCTACTCGGTTTGCGATAAACACAACGTTTGTCGCCTGTGTGCACTCACCGTTGAAAACTGACGGAAATGCCATGGGGTCACCCGGACGGCTTTACCTGCAAGCCCTGCCAATACGCAGAAGATGCGAAGACCAAAGCCGAGGCGCTGGCAAAGGTCGCCGAGCGCGACTACGACGAATGGGACTATCGCGGCCAGGACGAATGCAAATACCCGAACTGCGCCACTGTCATGCACCTTGAGTCGGAGGACTACGGCGACAAGAGCATGGACTGCGATACATGCGCGGCCAATTCGAATTGACCACCGAGCATTCCGTCATCTTCACCAACAAGGTGATCGGCGAACGCATCACCGCCTGACCCATCCTCACCTATTGCGCTGAGTACTGTTTTCAAGCCGAAAGATCAGGCCCAAGAGTCAAATCGATGTCTAGCCTCGCCAATGCTTTACCGCGGGCTAACGCCTCATTGAAGCTGTTGTACTTGGCATTTTCACGGATTGCTTCAACCTGCCTTTCTTTGATCTCAACAGCGATTCTAAGTCCTGTTGGCACAGAATCACTGTCGCTATCCCATTCGAAATCAATCTTCGCTTTAACGCCTCGATGCTCATAGACAACTGGGTACGGCCTATCCACTAACACCATTTCGATCTCCTTGATCCGGCTCCATGCCGGGCTGAACACAAATACCTCACTTCAACGAATCACGCCAGCCGGCGAGGATCCTCTATGTCCGTACAACAGAAGAAACACCCCTTCGATTTCAAAACTCAATACAGACTCGGCTTCAGCACTCAGGACGATGAGATCGTTGTCGACTTCTTCTGTGGTGGTGGCGGAGCCGGTACCGGCTTGGAAATGGGCTTGGGTCGGGCTGTGAACGTAGCCAAGAATCACAGCCCTCAGGCGATCAGCATGCACACCGTCAATCACCCGGGCGCCGTGCATTACACCACGGACGTATTCGATGGTGATCCGGACACCGAATGCGGCGGCAAGGCCGTTGGCTGGTTCCACATGTCGCCGGACTACACGCACCACAGCCAGGCAGCCGGTGGCCAACCGCGCAAGCGCGAGATTCGTAACCTGTCGTGGATCGGCCTGAAGTGGGCAGGCAAGAAGAAGCCCAGAGTCATCAGCCTGGAAAACGTCAAACAGACCCCGGACTATCTGACCAAGGAGTTCAGCAAAGCCAGGGATGCCGCGCACGCCTACGACAATGTGCCGGCCGGCGAGCGACCCACTTTTCACGAGATCCGCGCTTTAGGGGCATGGCTGTATGAGCAGCAGAAATTCCCACAGGAATACATCCAGGCTTTGATGGGGCATGCGGACGAGAAGATGACGAAGCACTATCAGGAGGGGCACGACGAAAAGAAGATCGAGTACCTGGAGGTGGGCGCCGAATTGGCGTTCTGAGGTGGGAGTTTTGCAAATCGCAGGCAACAAAAAAGGGCCCACCTTTCGGTGAGCCCTTCTAGACCGCCCAGCAGAGCGGATTTTGTTTGGTAGGCGCGATTGGACTCGAACCAACGACCCCCACCATGTCAAGGTGGTGCTCTAACCAACTGAGCTACGTGCCTGCTGTGAGGCGGCATTCTACGGAATTCCGGAGGGGTGTCAACACCTTTTTTCGAGCTAACCCTATGAATATGCAAAATATTTAATTTTGCCGCCGCAAAGAAGATTTTGCGGTGGCTGGCGGTCGATTTTTAACTCGGGTAGGATCGATGCACTCGTAAAATATATTAAACAGAGGCTGCAGGATGGCGAACACCCCCTACCCGGAATCCTATTATGCCGCATCGGCCAATGCGGTTCCGCCGCGCCCGGCCTTGCAGGATGACGTAGAGACTGATGTCTGTGTGATCGGTGCCGGTTACACCGGCCTGTCCTCTGCCCTGTTTCTGCTGGAAAACGGTTTCCGGGTCACGGTGCTTGAAGCGGCGAAGGTAGGTTTTGGTGCATCGGGGCGTAACGGTGGCCAGATCGTTAACAGCTATAGCCGCGACATCGATGTGATCGAGCGCAGTGTCGGTCCCAAGCAGGCTCAGTTGCTGGGGCAGATGGCGTTCGAAGGTGGGCGGATCATTCGTGAGCGGGTTGCCAAATATAATATCCAGTGCGACTTGAAGGACGGTGGTGTATTCGCCGCCATTACCGCCAAGCAGATGGGCCATCTCGAATCCCAGAAGCGTCTGTGGGAACGTTTCGGTCACACGCAGCTTGAACTGATGGATCAGCGCCGCATCCGTGAAGTGGTCGCTTGCGATCAGTACATCGGCGGCATGCTCGACATGAGCGGCGGGCACATTCATCCGCTGAACCTCGTGTTGGGCGAAGCGGCAGCTGTCGAGTCGCTGGGCGGCACCATTTATGAGCAATCGCCAGCGGTGCGCATCGAGCGCGGCGCGAATCCGGTGGTGCATACGCCTCAGGGCAAGGTCAGAGCCAAGTTCATCATCGTTGCGGGCAATGCGTATCTCGGTAATCTGGTGCCGGAACTGGCCGCCAAATCGATGCCCTGCGGGACTCAGGTAATCACCACTGAACCCTTGGGCGAAGCATTGGCCAAGAGCCTGTTGCCGCAGGATTACTGCGTCGAGGACTGCAATTACCTACTCGACTACTACCGTTTGACCGGCGACAAGCGTCTGGTCTTCGGTGGTGGCGTGGTGTACGGCGCACGGGATCCGGCGAACATCGAGGCGATTATTCGGCCGAAGATGCTCAAGGCCTTCCCGCAGCTCAAGGACGTGAAGATCGATTACGCCTGGACCGGCAACTTCTTGCTGACCTTGTCGCGTCTTCCTCAGGTCGGACGCCTGGGCGACAACATCTACTATTCCCAGGGTTGCAGCGGCCACGGTGTGACATACACACACCTGGCGGGCAAGGTGTTGGCCGAAGCGTTGCGTGGCCAGGCTGAACGTTTCGACGCATTTGCCGACCTGCCCCACTACCCGTTCCCCGGTGGACAACTACTGCGTACACCGTTCGCTGCGTTGGGCGCCTGGTATTACGGACTGCGAGACAAATTCGGCTTCTGACCGATAGACGCAAAAAAGGGGCAACTGCACAGTTGCCCCTTTTCATTTCAGCTCGGGAAGTCAGCCCCTTCGCTGATTGAGCCTCTGCAAGAATTCAGCCCGGCGCTGCTGGTCCATTTCCTCTTTGGCCAAGAGTTCGGGAAGCAGCTCGGCCGCACGCTGGGCATCGAGGATGAAGACACCGTCATCATCACCAATGGCCAGGCTCCCCGGCTGCACCTGAACCTCGCCCACACTGATCGACTGATTGACTTCCCCATGGGCGCCAATGCCACGAGTCGTGTACGCACTGACGTCCCGACAAAAGATCGGCAACCCATGGCGACGCAATGCGCTGACATCCGTGACCGCACCCGACACCACCACCCCGGCCAACCCTTTGATCAGCCCGGCCAGGGTGCGCAGTTCGCCCCAGCAACCACACTCCTCGTCGCCCACACATTCGATCACCAGCACGTCGCCCGGCTCACTCAATAACAAAGCCTCACGCAAAATGCTGCCATCCGGCGGGAAGACTTTGACGGTAACGACAGTGCCAACCATGCGGATGTTGTTGAACAGCGGCTTGATCCCCCGCAGGAAACCCTGATCAGAAAAATGGCCGATGGTGGACGAAGGGATCGACCGGTAGGCGTTGAGCAACTCCGGGGTGACGGGCTGCTGGCGAGGGTTGATCTGATAACTCATCGGCATTTCCCCGGGCGTAGCAGTGGGCAGGTCGAACAATATTCAGCGGGCTCAGTAGCCAGGTAGTAGAAGCAGCAGGTTCGCCGAAAGCGAATGCTGCGCTGGCCCTCGTCGAGCAGTGTCGGCGGTCGGCGGAAATGGCTCAGCGGGTTGTAATCGAGGCCGAACAGAGCAGGTTCTGCCTGAGTCAGCAACCAACTGAAGTCCGCCTCATAGCGCTCGCGTACCGACGGCTCATCGATTTTCGCCATGCGTTTTTCATACAACGAATACACGCGCACGGCGGTGTTTTCCCACAAGATGCGCCGTGAAACGCCACTCACACGGTTGAAGGTTTGCCACAGCGGCTTCAACAGTCCGGCAAACAGTGCCTGCACCACGGCTTCCCGCCAGGCCTCACGCTCACCTGCCCCGTACGTCAGCGGCAGGGAAGGAACCAGCGGCATCGAAGACGTCCATAGCCCTTCATCGTGACCGTATTCGATCACCGTGTTGTCCAGTGACAGCAGCAGCCCTTTGTCGTACACCGACATGGCGTACAAACAGGCCCCGGTTGCCAGGAATGACAGGCGCTTGCCCAACAGCGAGGCGGTGATCGCCCGCGACGGTGAGCCAATGACCGGGCTCAATGCGTCCAGCAAACGCTCGCACACCTTTTCCTGCAACAGGTCACGCGCCATCAGCGAGCGTAATGGGTCACGTTCGGCGCAGTCCTTCAACCGCAACCCACCGCCCAGCACGTTCCATTCTTGCGCGGTGAAGTGGTGAGCCAGATTCATTGCGGCAATTCCCGACCAAACGGGATGCACATCGGCGTACCAAAGAACGGGTCAGGAATAATCCTGCAGTTGAGATCGAACACGGTTTTAACCAGCGCCTGAGTCAAGACGTCCTCAGGGCGGCCTTGGGCAAATGCCGTACGGTCATGCACCGCAACCATATGATCCGCATAACGACAGGCCAGGTTGAGATCGTGAAGCACCATGATGATGGTTTTGTTTTGGAGCCGGTTGAGGTCGCGCAGCAGGTCCAGCACTTCAATCTGGTGAGCCAGGTCGAGGAAGGTCGTCGGCTCGTCCAGCAGCACGATGCCGGTGTCCTGGGCCAGGGTCATGGCGATCCACGCACGCTGGCGCTGCCCACCGGACAAGGCATCCACCGGCCGATCCGCCAGCGCCTGCAGACTGGTCTGCGTCAACGCGCGATTGACCATGGTTTCATCCTCGGCCGACCACTGCTGCATCCAGCTCTGATAAGGGTATCGGCCCAGGGCCACGAGCTGGCGAACGGTGATGCCCTCCGGCGCCGTCGGTGTCTGGGGCAGGATGGCCAACTCACGCGCCACCGCCGCCGTGGATTTTTGCTGGATATCCACACCGTTGAGAATCACCGAGCCTTGCTGCGGTTTCAGCAGTCGGGCAAAGGATTTGAGCAAGGTACTTTTGCCGCAGCCGTTACTGCCAATCAGCACCGAGATCTTGCCCTTGGGCAGTTGCATGTCCAGCGCGTCAATAATCACCTGGCGCTGATAACTCAGGGTCAGGCCGCGACTTGCAATCGACGTCATACGTTGAATTCCTTAATGACGCTGTTTAATCAATAAATAGAGAAAAAAGGGTGTGCCCAGCACCGCGACAAAGATCCCGGCCGGTAGATCCAGGGGCAAGAACAGCGTGCGCCCGACCAGGTCCGCCAGCATCACCAGGTTTGCGCCAATCAGGGCCGCCATCACGGCCTGCCCACCGAAACCGGGTGCCACCAGGCGTTTGGCAATGTGCGGCGCGATCAGCCCGACAAACGCTATCGCCCCACCCCAGGCAATGGCCGCACCGGCCAACGCCACACTCACCAGCAACAAACCGGCTCGCAGCCATTGCACGCGCACGCCGATGCCCTGGGCCAGGTTGTCATCCAGCTGTTGCACCATCACCTGACGGGCCAGCAGCACCAGCAGCGGACAAATGCCCAACAACCAGCCAGCCAGCGCCAGCGGTTCAGGCCAACTGGCGCCGTACACGCTGCCGGTCAGCCAAACGTAGGCAGACAGGGTGGTGGTCAGCGGACTGAACACCAGAATGAAGGTGGTCGCGGCCGTCAACATTGCCGAGACGCCCACGCCGATCAGCACCAGTCGCAGCGGCGAGGTCCCCTGCTTCCAGGCCAGCAGATAAATGGCCAGTGTCGCCAAAGCCGCACCGAGCATCGCGGCCAGGGGCAAAAATTGTTGTCCCAGCGTCGCGGACAGGAACGACAGGTAAAGCACGGCGGCGGCGCTGGCACCGCTGGTGATGCCCAGCAGGTCCGGCGATGCCAGCGGGTTGCGGATGATGCTTTGCAGGATCAGCCCGGACACCGACAACGCAGCGCCCACCAGCGCCGCCAGCACAATGCGTGGAAAACGCAGTTGCTCGACGATCAACGTCAGGCTGGCGTCCTGACTGGAAAACAGGATTCGCATCACCTCGAGGGGCGAAAGGATGACTTTCCCCAGCGACAACGAGCCGAGCATCACCAGCACCGTCAGCACCAGTGCCGCCGCCAACCGCAACCACGTGGAAAGGTTCACCTGCCGGGAATACCCGCCTCGGCGCCAGGTCACCACCTTATCCATAACGACCTCCACGCCGGGCCAACATAATGAAAAACGGCGCGCCGAACAGCGCCGTCATCACCCCCACCGGCACCTCCTGAGGCAGGATCAAAACCCGCGACAGCGTATCCGCCAACAGCAGGAGAATCGCACCGAGCAGCGCACAACCGGGCAGCAACCAGCGATGATCGATGGACAACCCCTTGCGCACCATGTGCGGCACCAGAAGACCGATGAAACCAATGCTGCCGGCCAACGCCACCGCGCTGCCCGCGAGACAGATCACCAGCACGCTCATCAGCAGTCGGATCAGGCCGGTTCGCTGCCCCAGACCTGTGGCAATCTCTTCCCCGGCGTTCAGCACGTTGAGCTGCCCGGCCAGCAGCAGCGCCCCCGACAACCCGAGCACACCGCACAGCAACAACGGCGCAGCGGTCGACAGGCTGCGTTCGGTCAGTGAACCGGCCATCCAGAACAGCACCGTGTCCAAGCCATCCTGATTCACCACCAGCAGCGCCTGGCTGAAGGCGGAGAACAACGCGGCGATCGCCGCGCCCGCCAGCACGATACGCAGTGGACTGAGACTGCCTTGCCCCATGTTGCCGATCAGCCACACCAGACAACCCGCCACGGCCGCGCCAATGAACGCCGACCATAACCAGGCATCCGGGGATGACAGCGAAAAGATCGAGGAAAACAGGATGATAAAAAAGGTCGCACCGGCGTTGATCCCGAACAACCCGGGGGACGCCAACGGATTGCGCGTCAGTGCCTGCATCAGGGCGCCCGCGACCGCCAGACTGGCGCCTACGGAAATCGCCATCAGGGTGCGCGACAGGCGCGTGGTGGTCACCAGTACATGACTGATACTCAGCGGGTCGGGATGGATAAACGCCGCGGCAATCTGTGGCAGTGGAATCCAGGTGGCTCCGACCGCCAGGCTCAACACGCAGCACAGCAGCAACACGACACTCGCGCTGCACAGCTTTACTCCCGGGCTCATGAGGCCACCTGCGCGGCGGCCACGCGGGCCACGTCGTCGAGCATCAGGTTGGCCCCCAACATCCCGCCCGACAGACTCCACGCGACGCCATCGACCTGCCACACCTGTCCTTGCTGCGGGGCACGCATCTGCTTCCACAGCGGGTGTTGCACCAGGCTCTCGTAGTTGCGCTGCACCGCCGCGTTCTGCGCGCGCAGGAACACAAAAAAGATATCGGCGTTCACCACGGCAAGGCTTTCCTTGCTGGTGAGTTTGATCGATACCCCGCTCGCCTCCCGGCTGCTGTCACTCCAATTGAATCCCAGTTCGCTGAGCACGGAACCCGGAAAACTCGCCGGCAGGTAACTGCGGATGTGGTCTTCGCGGATGTCCAGAATCGACACCGTGGGCGGCCAGCGGCCGGCAAATGTCTGCTGCAGTTGCTCGCACAGTTGTGCCACGCGTTGCTGCCATCGGTTCAGAATCTCGTCGGCCCTCTGTTGCTGGTGTAATGCAGCGCCCATCAGTGCCAGGGTTTTCTTGAATTCAAACACTTCCTCCAGCATCAGCACCGGGGCGATCTGCTTGAGTAACGGTGCAATGCGTTCGTGGCGAAAGCGCGAGGCAACGATCAAGTCAGGTTTGAGCAGCGCGATGTCTTCAAGGCTGGGCTGGGTCTCCAGCCCGACATGGGGCACAGCGCCCAGTGCCGTGCGCAAATAGCGATAGGTCGGTTTTTCGCTCCAGGAATCAACCACGCCACACGGGGTCACGCCCAACACCACGGCGCAGTCGGTGGCGCCCTGAAACAGGGTGATCACCCGCAACGGCGCGGCGCCAGCGTCGGCCCACGCCGGCGCAGAAAACCTGAGGGCGAGCGCCCCCAGGGACAGGCGCAACAGCGTGCGCCTGGAGGGATGACATCGCGGCTCAGGCTTCACGATCGAGCCTGTGAAACGGATTGACCACCTGCCCTTTGCCAAACGGCATGCTGCCAGGGCCGCCCGCGCGTTCGATCATCGGGGTGAGCAACAATTTCTGCGGCCAGTGCGGCGATTCGAATAACTGGTGCTTGATCATGATCCGCGCCTCGGCGTCAAACTCGATGGTGTCGATCAACTCGTTGAGCACTTCGCCCATCGCCGTCCACAAACCGGTCGCCGGCAATGCGTAGACCTCAGCCAGCGTATCGATGATGGCGCGGAGGTTGACCTGAATGCCCAGGGTCTGCAACCAGAACAGCAGGTCCTCAGGACGCTCGTGGTACAGCGTGTTGGCGTGCCCCTTCTTCAACCGGTAAGCCGGGTCGGCCAGGCCGTTGCGTTCCAGCCACGGCACGAAAATGCGCAACGAATCGTGATCGCGCAACAGCAGGCCCTGCGCGTAGCCGGCCTTCCACACCAGCACCGCGTTCTGCCCGTGAATTTCACCGAGCATGCCGATGCGGAACATCCGCAGGTTGATATCGAAGAAGCTGTGGCACAACTCGCGAAACAGCGTCATCACCGACGCGGCGTTGGCCGGCAGTTGGCGGCAGGCCATCCAGTCATCGAAGAAGTGCTGATTGCTGCCCGGCAGCGGTGTGCCCAACGCAGCCATGGGCACCAGTCGGGTGTCCGGGTCTTCGAGCAGCGCGGGCGGATAGCCGCGCACCATGGCCGACAGGTGACGCGGCGCTTCGTCGAACAGTGTCGCGTCCGGCGGCATGAACGCCCACCATTTGGTTTCATCGCATAGGTGCAGGGACTGTTGCAGCGTTTCATCTTTGCCCAGTGCCTGGCGCAACAGCGCTTCACTCAAGCCACCGTTGATCATTTTCACCGCCGGCAGATAACGCGAAGCGCCCAGCGAATAGATCGCCATCGGCAACTTGAGGTAATCGGCGCTGTTGAAGCACGGCGTCATCGAGCGCAATGACGAGGTGGCGAAGAAATCACCGTCGGTGAAGTCCAGTCGATGGCAATCACCCTTGGCGAACGCGTCGCCGAGTTGCGCCTCCAGCACGTGTTCGAACTGCCACGGGTGAACCGGCAACGCGATGTGGCTCTGGGCAATGCCCCGCTGCTGCAACTCTTGTTGCAGGCTGGCCTGCAGCAGCGGCGGCAATAGGTATTGAGCGGGATAACTCTGCGCCAGGTCCGTCACGCCGTCGCCGCATTGCAGCAACGTGCGATCGACCGCGACCCAATTGAGCGCCACCGGACGGGCGAATTCCGCCTGATACTGCTGATATTCCGCGTCGTCCAAACCCTGTTTGGCTTTGGCCAGCGGATGGTAGGGACGATCACGCAGCGAAGCCCACTGCTCCATCGCCAGGAAAAAGTCCGCGTTGCTCTTTTCCAGCAAACGTTCGCTGTCGACCCGATGGGCGAGGGACAACTCGGTCTGGCGGACGCTGGTGCGCAGCACATCCAGAAACAGGGCGAAGCCTTTTTCATTGTCCGGGTAGCGATCGGTCATCCCGGCCAACACCTGGGTCGTGAAGGCCTCGGGTGACAGCACAATCAGCTGGTCATTCTGTCGCGCCCATACCGGCGTGCCCGGTACTTTTTCCCATTGTTGGGTAATGCCGGGACGCAGGGCAATGACGATGCAACCTTGGTGATCGCTGGGCCATTCCCAGATCCGTTGTTCGGCGCTCAACCCGTTAAACGGCTGATCGGCCGATGACGATGGCGCCACCAGGTTCAGCGGCTCGGTACCGAAAAAATGTTCGGCCAGCAAACAATCGACCAAATCCTGCATCACCTTGTCGGCGGCCATTGTGGTGAAGTTCATCCGATTATTTTCCTTCTGCTGAAGTGGCGGCCAATTTGGCCTGGAGGGCACGAAAAGCGATGCCACGCTCGTCACCCAAAACAAAACTTTTTACGCCCCGGCTCAACCACCGTTCGTGGTCACCCGGCTGACGTGGAATCGCGCAATACGGCACGCCCGCGGCGCTGGCTGCCTGCCAACTGGCGAGCAGCGCTTGCTGCACCTCGGATCGGTCGATCTGCCAGGGCATGCCCATCGATTGCGACAAGTCGGCGGCCCCTTCGAGGATCATGTCGAGGCCGGGCACAGCGGCAATTTCCGCCGCCCGCCGCACACCTTCGGCACTCTCGATCATCGCCACGACCATGATTTGCTCGTTGGCCAGCGCGACGTATTCCGCCAGGCTGTGTTTGCCAAACGCACCGGGGCGACCGGCATTCAGGCTGCGGGTGCCCTGCGGGTGGTATTTGCAGGCACGAATGCTTTCGGCCAAAGGCTCGGGGCCTTCGATCATCGGCAAGACAATGCCCTGGGCGCCGCCATCGAGCAGGCGCAGCAGGGTTTTCGGGTTGAGGTCCGCCACCCGCACCAGCGGGGTCAGCGCGTAACTCTCGGCGGTGCGGATCATGTTCTCCACGGTCTCGGGATTGATCAGCACGTGTTCCATATCGATGATCACAAAATCAAAACCCGCCTCGGCAATCAATTCGATGGCGGCCGGCGACGGAATCGAGCTGATCAGGCCGTAGACCGGCTCACCCGTGGTGAGTTTCTGTTTGAGCAGATTGGTCCTCAGCATGATTGCGGCCGGAACGCGTGCAGCGGATTCGGCACCGATTTGAAACGACGTTCGCCGTCGCCCAGCAGGCGGCGCTTGGTCAGTTCTTCCACTTCATAGAACGGCGCGAAAACATCAAACGCTGCGTAACGCGGACGGTGTTGCGGATGCTCGGCCTGGTAAGCAGTGATGACCTCGGCAGTCATCTGCCAGAACAAGGCTTCTTCCAGTTGATAGTGCTGATGCAGGAAGATCGCCATCTCGGCCAGGGCGATGAAAAAGAACGAGTCACAGGAAAAATCCCGGACCGCATCCAGATCGTCGGTGAGGATGAACGAGTTGCGGTTGAGCTTGGCGTGGCTGGCGGGCAGCGGCACCAGGGTCGGGCACAGATCAGGGCGCCCGAGGTGTTGCGGTGAATAGCGCACGCCGTCGTGGAAGTCTTTCAGGGCGATACGTTGCGGCCAGCCCTGCTTCACGATCAGGACAATGTTCTGCCCATGGGATTCCATGCCGATCCCTTCGGCGTAGAGCATGTGAATGATCGGCGACACCGCCACCTGCAACAGTTGACGGGTCCAGGCGTGCAGGCCGTACTGAGTGATCCAGGCGTCGATAAACGGCTTCTGTTCACCCGATCCGTAGCGGTTGTCCACGGAGCTCAAACCATTGAACGGCACCGCTTGCTCGTCGTCTTGCAGGTACTGGTGAATGCTCTCGCGCCACAGGGTGCCCATCGTGCCGTAGGCCTGGGACATCCGCGTGGCGGGCAGGTGATCGTAGTCAAAGCTGACGCCGACCACTTCGCCGAGAATCACAAAGCCAAGGTCGCGGGCGGTGCTGTCACTGCCGATCAACTGCTGCAACCAGTCGGTGATGATCGGGCCGTTCATCACCGTATGCCGGGCCAGAATTCGAGTGCTGGAGGTATTGGTCATGCTCAGCGCGAGCTTGACGTAAGGTCGCTTTTTCTCTGTGACGTTGGCCAGGGTGCGGATCGACTGTTGCGCCTGATAACGGTCATCCGTTGTGCCCAGATAGATCACCTCACCGCTGACCAGTTCTGGATAGAACACAGGAACGATGATGTTTTCCCACTGCCACGGGTGCACCGGCATCAGCCAGTAATCGCCCATCGCCTTGCCTTGGTCGGTGAGGCTTTCAGCCAGCTGCTGCCAGCGCTGAAGTCCGAATTCCTGCTGGATAAATCCGTCGTAATCCAGGTGCCGCGAGATGTTCATCGCCCCGCAGGATTTGGCCACGGCCAGCCAGACAATCGCGATGGGCGCGGCAAATTCCGGCCCGTAGCTGGCGTTGTCCTTGAGCGAGAAACCGATGCGCGATTTGTAGCAAGGGTGATAGCTGTGGGCGTCCATGAAGTGCTGTTCCAGCGCATCGACATCCAGTTGATGGCTTGGCTTGGCCGCTTGATAACCCTGACTGCGCGATTGCAGATCCTTGAGCATCGTTTGTTCAAGCTCATGGGTGAAGCGTGGCAGGTGCGGGCTGTCCTGAAGTTCGCTGAGCAGCTCCGCCAATGCTTGATGAAGGTGCGGCCGGCTGCGTGCGCCCAACGCATTTACGCGTTCGAGACTGGCATAGTCGAGGCGGATCAGCTCGAAGCTTTCGCTGAGCAATCCGGAGCAGTGGTACTCCACCGGTTGTTGCTGCGCATCGATGCCGCTGACGACAAAACGGTACTGGCCGCCATCGAGGGACGAATGGCGATACGGCAGGACGTTTTCATACAGCAGCGTTTGCAGCAGCTGGCCCACCACGCGCTGTTCCACTTGCTGATAGTGGCGCGGATCAGCCGTCGCCAGCCAGACGCCTGGCGCAGAGTCCGCAGCCTGATGTGTTGCCTGTGAAGAAGTCGCCATAGTCATAACCTTGTCCGTGAAAGAATTAACGGTGTTCGAGGGCTGAGGGCAGTGCCTCGGCCGGCTCGTCGGATGCGTGAACGGGAAAACGCCAGGCACAGGGCAATGCCAGCAGGATGAGGATGCCGGTGGCCATGAAGACCTCGCTGATCGCCCCCGAGCTGGCCATCGAAACCACCCCGCCCCCGGTCTCGGCAGTCAGGCGGAATTCCAGCCACAGGGAGGCAATCACGATGGCCAGCGACGAGACGAGACGACGGGAAATGTTGTTCATCGCCGCGCCTTGAGTGACCATCGGTTCAGGCAGCGCATCGAGCCCGGCGGTGGTGATGGGGATATAGGACAGGCCCAGTCCGGCGCCGCGGACCATCATCAGGAAAAACACCACACCGATTGAAGCGCCAGCCCCCAGCACGCCCAATCCCAGCGTGGCGCCCCCGGTCAGCAGCAGCCCCCAGAGCACCACGCCACGCGGGCCGTGACGGTCCAGCCACTTGCCGCCGAGATGCCCGAACAGGCTGGCGAACAGCGCCGTGCACAGCAGCGACAGACCGGTCCAGATAGCGCTGTAGCCCATCACCACTTGCACCAGCAGCGGCAGCAGCACCAGACACTCGAACATGCCGACCGACTGCACCACCGCGATGATCACGCTCAAGCGATAACCGCGCAGGGCAAAGATGCGCAGGTTGAGCAGCGGCGAAGTCCGGTTCAGCTCCAGTCGCACGAACGCCACCAGACACAGGATCGCCGCCAGCAGCATGCCAAGGTTGAGCGGATCAGTGAGGGCTTCGGCATGGCGCAGGCGGCCAACAGCGACCATCAGCAGACCGATGCCCGTCGCGATCAGCAGGTAACCCGCCAGGTCGAAAGGTTTGCGTTCCGATGCTTCAGAAGCAGGCAAAACGCCGACGCCAAGGATCAGCGCCAGCAGGCCAATCGGCACATTCATCAGGAACAGCGAGCGCCAACTGAACCACTCCAGCATCAGGCTCCCGCACAAGGGCCCCAATGCTGGCGCCAGCATGACCGCCGCGCCCCACAGGCCGGTGACCCTGCCCCGCTCACCCTTGGCGTACACCGAAAAAATGATCGCCAACGACAGCGGAATCATCAGCCCGCTGGCGATGCCTTGCACCACGCGTGCGGCAATCACCAGCGCGATGGAGTTGGCCAGCGCCCCCAGCAGCGAACCACAGACAAACAACGCCACGCCCCACAAATACAGGGTTTTGCGCCCCATCCGCTGGCTGAGAAAACTGGTGAGGGGCATGGTCATGCCCATGCTCACCATGAACGCCGCCACAATCCAGGTGGCCAACAGCGGACCGATATCAAAGGCCTCCATGAACGCCGGCAACGCCGGATTCAGCGAGCTGTTGTTCAGGCTGACCGTCAACGTGCCCAACAACACATTGACCACTACCAACCAGCGCGGAACGGCAAATGTCAGTCCCACGGGGCGGCTCCGGCCTGTTGCACAAACACCTGCGGCGGTCGCGGATGACAGAGGAAGTCGGCATGGGAAATGTTGTAGCCATAGGCACCGGCCAGCGGCAGCACCAGCATGTCGCCGAGCTCCACCCCGGTGAGCGGGCAATCGCGGCTCAGCACATCCTTGGGCGTGCAGAGCTGCCCCACGACGGTCCAGTCCTGTTGTGTCGCCGGTGGTGTTACGCGATGCCGGGGCAGATGAATGATCGGATGATCATGCCCCTGGGCAACCGGTAAACGGAACTGATGGGTGCCGCCCCGACAGACCAGGAAGTGCTTGCCGTGACTGGTTTTCTTGTCCAGCACTTCAATCGCGTAATAGCCGCAGAAGGCGCTGATGAATCGACCGGGCTCAAAGCGCACGATGGGCGCATCGGCACACGCCGCGAGGGACTGGCCCAAATGCGTACACAAGCGCTGCCAATCGAATTGCTGCGGCCCGAGGTAATTAACGCCGATGCCACCGCCCACATTGAGGTGGGTGATCGCTGCGGGATCGGCCGACAACGCTTTCCATTGCGGCCAGCGCTGCAAGTACAGATCGAGCAATTGTTCATGGCGCTCCACCTGCGATTGATGGGACATCGCATGCACATGAAAGCCCTTGAGCCGCAGGTGGCTGGCGTTATCGACCCAGCTGACCGCCTGAGCCAGTTCCGACTCGTCGATCCCGAACGGTGTGGCGGTGCCGGCCATCGCCAGTTTGCTGGAGAGCGGCGACGGCAGTTCGGGGTTGATCCGCAGCAAGACGTCTTGCACGTGCCCCGCTTCCAGTGCCAGCCGTTGCAAGCGGACGATTTCGTTCAGGCTTTCGATGTGAATCGCTTCGACCTGGTGTTGCAGCGCCGAACGCAGATCGGAGTCCAGTTTGCCGGGGCCGGAGAAGATGAATGGCTTGCGCGTCGGGCAGGCCTGGAGACGATCGATCTCGCCGCCGGAGGAAATCTCGAACCCGTGCACCAACGGCGCCACGGTGGCCAGGATTTGCGCTTCGCTGTTGGCCTTGATCGCGTAGTAAAGCTCTACACCTTCGGGCAGCGCCGCCATTACCTGCGTGACGTGCTGTTTCAGCGCGTCCAGGTCATAGATGAACAGCGCCAACGGGTCTTCATGTTGTGTACGGGCGTCGTCGATCGCGGCCAAAACCGCTGCGGGCAGCTTATCCATGCTTGGCCTCCTTGCCCCACGGGGACACCAGACTGACGTAGCTGGCCTGGCGATCAGCCTTGGCTGCCAGACGAACTTTCAGGTTGGTTTTGCAGGCAATCGGCTGACCGGCGATCAGTGCGTCCAGTTCCGGCGCAGCGCGGGTCAATTCGGCGCGGATGCTGATCAACTGCTGCTCCACCCGTTGCCACATCAGCGGCGCCAGGTGCGGACGCTCCCAGCTCAGGGCCAGTACCGCCTCGGACAAGTTGTTGACGAACAGGCAATAAACGATGCGATTCCAGCCTTGCTGGCGGGAATAGAGCAGCGACTCACGCACCCGTGGATGAGCGTCTGCATCGATCCGGGAAGCACCCAGTTCGTCGGTCAGTTTGACCCCTTCGAAATCCCGCAAGAGCAAGCGTTGTGGACGACCGTTGTCATGCACCAGCACGCTGTTCTGCAAATGCGGTTCCATGACGATGCCGTGATTGAAGAACAGCGCCAGCACCGGCCGCAGCAGCAGCGCCTGATAGTCGTCGAACCAGCTCAACAGCTGTTGATCGTCGATGTCATTGCCGTTGAACCGGCTCAGGAACTCATGCACCAACGGCGGTAAATGCAGGCCACGAGCGAACAACGTACCGGCCATGATGCTGCAGTCGGTGCCGGTGTCGAGGCAGAAGTTCTCCCGCAGGATCGCCCCGGTCTGTTCGCGGAACCAGTGGTTATCGGCTTCGCTGGCCTGTTGCGGCGCCCAGCTCAGATTGCCCGGCTCGGCCACCACCGAGAGCCCGCCAAGGGTTTCCGGCCGGGTCTGTTGGAGGTTACGAAAGACTCGGTCGATCATCAGTGCGCTTTCCAGTTCGTACCAGGCGTTTTTCCTGACGCAGTTGGTGATGCGCACGTTCAGCGAGCCCTTGATGAAGAACTCATGGCCCTCGATGTACCAGGTGCGGATGGACGCCGTGGGGTTGGCCATCAGCCCTGTGGCGCCAAGGTCGACGATGGCCGCGGATTTCAACAAACGCTGAACCCGACCATCCTGCATGAACAGCTGCGCCTGAACCGGGTGCATGCAGATAACGGCGTGCCCTGGCCGCGCCTGCGCTTGATCGGCAAAACCGGCCAGCACCTGGGCTTTGCTCAGGCCGTTGGCCCCGACGTTCAATCCTTCCAGCGGCACCTCAAACAGGTGCAATGGCGTGCGGGCCTGGAATTCCGGGGCATAGGTTTCCTGGGCCAGATGAGCTGGCCACAGGCGCGCCTTGGGTGCCGGGTGATTCGGATGACCGAACCACAAGCCCTGCTCGCTGGCGAGGTAACCGCTGAGGGGTGCCGGGTGCTGGCCGTCCATGTTGTGGCCGACGATGGCCGCGGTCAGCAACTGGCTTTGCAACACCTGATCCAGCAACTCGTCGTTGCTCGCGCGGGTCATGTATTCGCACGCCGCGAGCAACTGCTCGACGAACTCGGCAAACCTCAGGCACGACCAGTCGCCTTCGCCACGCCGGGCATAAACGTCCGACAGGTAACGGTGACTGCCCAGACCATCACGGCGGTCCACCATCACAAAGAACTGCTGCTGGTTGGGCAGGCTGATGGTCAGGGGAATGCCCTTCCATTCCAGACCCTCGAGGTAACTGCCCGGGGCGATACCTTGCATCTGCGTCGGCCAACTGTAACTGAGGCAGTTTTCCGGCAAGGCGAACTCTTTGATCAAACAATTAAGCAACGCACGCGTCGTCGCCAACTCACTGACCATATTCGATAAAACATTGCGATCTGGATGATTCATGGGTGCTCCACAGTAGCCCGCGAGGCCACTGGACACGTTATATGGCGAAAAAATTAGTTGCTGATCGACCTGTTTAACGGCCGACGAAACCCCACGTAACGACATCACTTCACTGAACCTATTTAAACAATCAGACAACCATCAAAGTTACTTGCAGTACTGTCATCGAACTGCAATTCGACGGACTGCTAACGCAACTTCGACTGATTCATTCAAGGACGCAACTGCAATAACGCTGCAGCCATTGCGTTATCAAAACGCTGGATGACTTGCTGGCATTGTTCATCGTCGATAATCAATGGCGGCAACAAGCGGATGACATTGCCCTTACGCCCGCCGCGTTCCAGCAACAGGCCTTGTTTGAAGCACTGTTGCTGGATGGCCACGGCCAGCGCCGGGTCCATCGGGAAATGCCCGTGGCGATCAGCCGGCTGGCGCTCGTCGACGATCTCGATGCCCAGCATCAGGCCGCGACCGCGCACCTGGCCAAGGGCCGGATAATGCGCCTGCAACTCGACCAGTCGGTCCTTGAGCCACTGGCCACGACGCTCGGCCTGGGCGGCGAGGTTTTGCTGTTGCAGCACCTGCAACGTGGCCAGCCCGGCGGCCATGGCCATCTGGTTGCCGCGGAAAGTCCCGGCGTGATTGCCTGGCTCCCAGGCGTCGAACTCACGACGGATGCCCAGCACCGCCATGGGCAAACCGCCACCGACCGCTTTGGACATGACGATCAGGTCCGGCTCGATGTCGGCGTGTTCGAAGGCAAACATCTTGCCGGTGCGGCCGAAACCGGTCTGCACTTCGTCGAGGATCAGCAGGATGCCGTGCTTGCGCGTCACCTCGCGGATCGCCCGCAGCCAGCTCACCGGGGCACTGTTGACCCCGCCCTCACCCTGCACCGCTTCAAGGATCACCGCCGCCGGCAGTGACACACCGCTTTCGACGTCTTCGATGAACTGGGTGAAATAGTGGGTCAAGGCCTCGACCCCCGCCTCGCCGCCAATGCCCAGCGGGCAACGGTATTCGTGAGGGTACGGCATGAACTGCACCCCGGGCATCAGGCTGGCGATGGCATTTTTCGGCGCGGTGTTGCCGGTCAGGGCCAGGGCGCCGTGGGTCATGCCATGGTAGGCCCCTGAGAAACTGATGATGTTGTTGCGCCCGGTGTAGGTCTTGGCCAGTTTCAGCGCGGCCTCCACTGCATCCGCCCCGGACGGCCCGCAAAATTGCAGGCAATAATCACGGCCCTGGTTCGGCAACAGGCTGAGCAAGGTTTCGCTGAAAGCGTCCTTGACCGCGGTGGTCAGGTCCAGAGTGTGCATCGGCAGGCCTGAGGCGAGGAAGCTGTCGAGGCTGGCCATGACGGCCGGATGATTGTGCCCCAGGGCCAAAGTACCGGCGCCAGCCAGACAGTCGAGGTAAGTATTGCCCTCGACATCAGTCACCCAGAGCCCGTGCGCCTTGGCGATCGCCAGTGGTAACTTGCGTGGATAACTGCGTACATTAGATTCGAACTTGCTTTGTCGAGCCAAATAGTCGGCATTGGTTTTTTGCAAAGGATTAGAGTGCAATACGCCATCATTCAACATCGCTTCACCCTCGTTAAATTCGATATGCAACTTATTCTCATTACCAAGTTGTTGCAACTAATTCTTACAACCTATTTGGAAATTTACATAGAGCGATTTGAACTATTTTAAAAATAATCAGGCACGCAAAAAACCAAGTTAATAAACCTGGTTTATATTCCGGATGTGCCATGATCTAGCCATGATCTTTTAATGCAACTGACAACTTCGGTATAGGCTACCGACAGATAGCGACTTATACGCAAGTGTCTTGATTGTTCATTAACTGATGGTGTGCATATGTCCTTCCTCTATATGAATCAGGTCATGGTCCAACGATGGCGCCCCGCTCCCTGGGGCGCATGACACGGGTGAATCAGAAGTCGACGGTCGCCGAAAGGAGGTAAGTGCGTGGGGTCGACAGCGTCAAGCCAGGCTCGCTGTCATCCGAAGCCCCGGCCGAACTCCAGTAGCGCTTGTCCGCCACGTTCTCGACATTGGCACGCACAGTGACGTTCGTTTCGTCGACCTTGAACGCGTAGCGTGCGCCCACGTCGAAACGCTCCCAGGAGTCGATTTCCTTGTTGTTGGACTGGTCCAGGTACTGCGAGCTGGAGTAAATGCCGCGGCTGGTCAGGGTCAGGCCCTGTACAGTCGGCACGTCCCACTCGGCGCCCAGGTTGACGTTGTATTTCGGCGTGGCCGGCGCCCGGTTGCCGTCGAAGGTGCCATTGGTGGTGTCCTTCAACTCGCTGTCGATGTACATGACACCGCCGAGCAGACGGAAACCATCGAGCGGTTCACCGAACACACTCAGTTCCACACCAGTGTTCTCACGCTTGCCGTTCGGGCCGAAGACGCGCGTCGTGGCATTGGTCTCGTAAGCCGGCTGCTTGATCCGGAACACGGCGGCGGTGACGGCGAACGCACCGGCGTCATACTTGGCACCGACCTCGACCTGGCGGCTGATGAACGGCGGGAAGATCTCGTCCTCGTTCACCGAAGTCGACGGTGCGATCTTGCCCTGGCTCAGGCCTTCCATGTAGTTGGCATACAGCGACAGCTTATCGGTGGCCTTGAACAGGATGCCGCCCGATGGCGAGACCTTTTCCTCGTCGTAGCCGGTGTCGCCTCTGACGTTATCGGTCCAGTCGTCAACCTTCACGCGCTGCCAGCGGGCGCCGAGGGTCAGCAGCAGCCGGTCATCGAAGAAACCCAGGGTGTCGGACAACGCCACACCGGTGGAACGGTTTTCGGTATAGACCTCCGAATCCTGTCGCGTGGGCCTGACCGGCGTTGGTGTTACCACAGGGTTATAGATGTTGCTGTTGGCCGAGGCATACCGGGCGCCGCCGTTTTCAAAGTCCATGTAGTAATAGCTGGCGGCCAGGTTGACTTCATGGCTTACCGGGCCGGTATGGAACCAGTTGCGCACACCCGCTGTGGCCGTCCGGACATTTTCGTCACGAGTGAAGTCACGCGGTTGAACGCTGAAATTACCGGCGTCGTTGGTGACCGAAACAGCATGTCGAAGGAAGTCATGGTTACTTTTACGCGCGCCCACACCGCCGTACAACATGACGGAATCGTTGACATCGAACTCAGCATTCACCGTGCCGAACGTGTCGTTGGTACTCGCCTTGCTCCAGGGCTGCGCATAGTTGCGGCGCACATCGCTGGCATGCGGAACCTGCGCGTTAGGGCCAACCTGTACGCGCTCCTGCGGTGCGTCGGTATCACGTTCAGTGCGCCCGATGTCCGTCGAGAGCCGCAGGCGTTCACCGCGAAAATCCAGGCCCAGCACGGCCATCTCGCGGTCGACATTCTGGTGATCCCATTCGGTGTCGCCGGACTGTTTTACGCCGTTGAAACGAAGACCGAACTTGTTGTCTTCACCAAAGCGCCGGCCGACATCCACGGCACCGCCGACCTGGCTGTCGGAAGCGTAACTGCCGGTAAATGAAGTGATGGGCTTGTCGGTCGCACGCTTGGGCACCACGTTGATCGCGCCACCCACGCTGCCCCGCGGCGAGATGCCGTTGATGAGCTGGCTCGGGCCTTTGAGGACGTCGACGCGGTCGGCCATCTCCATGTCAATCGTATAGGTCGGCAGGACGCCGTAGAGGCCGTTGTAGGAAACATCACTGTTGAACAGGCTCAACCCTCGAATGGTGAACTGCTCATAGCGCCCACCCGCCGGGTTGGTGGCGCGAACCGAAGGATCGTTGGCGATCAGGTCGCCCAAGGTACGCGCCTGCTGGTTTTTGACCACCTCACTGGTGTAGGTGGTCATGCTGAACGGCGTTTCCATAAAGTCTTTCGAGCCCAGCAAGCCTTGCGACCCGCGACGCGCGACCTGGCCGCCGACATACGGATCGCCGTGCTCCGAGTCAGTGGCACCGACAATCGAGGTGGCGCCCAGTTGCAGGCTGCTGCCTTCTGGCACCGGGGTCAGGATGTACGCCTCTTCGCCCACCGGCTGCAGTTGCAGACCGGAACCCTGCAACAGTCGGGCAAAGCCCTCCTCGACCGCGTATTCACCGGAAAGTCCAGGGCTGGTGCGACTGCCCACCAGTGCCGGGTCCACTGACAGGTTGACCCCGGCCAGCCCGGCGAAACGGGTCAGCGCTGCGCTGAGGCTTCCTGCCGGCACCTGGTAACTGCGTCGAGGCGCGTCTTCGGCCCAACCGGCAGTGATGAACAACGGACAGGCACTCAGGCTCAACAACAGACTCAAATGCAACAACGGGCGCAGCCTGGAAGAACCCAGACGCGTACTGCAGGGCATCACAACTGGCATTGAGAATCTCTCTGATTTCGTTTCACTTGCCTTGAATGACAAGCGACGCGAAAAAAGGGGACACACCTCAAACACTATTTTTGCGCGGCAGCAACGTGACCCAGTAGCGGGTTCGCCTATGCACCTCCAGCGGCAAGCTGGCCGCCAGCAACGTCAGGATGCGATCGGTGTCTTCCAGACGGAAACTGCCGGTGACGCGCAGGGATTCGAGCTCCGGTTCCCAGCGCAACAGTCCCGGACGATAGGTGCTGAGTTCACGCAGAAAATCGCCCAGGGGCTGGTTCTGTGCCATCAACACGCCGTCGCGCCAGCCTGGGGCAAGCACATCGAAAGGTTCGACGCGCCCGGCACCCATCGCCTGAAGGCTGACTTGCTGGCCTGCGCGCAATGAAAAGACCGGTCCGCGCAAAGGCTGCAACTGCACGGCACCTTTAAGCACTGAGACCTTGCACCCCGTCTGCCCCTGACGAACGCACACCTCGCTCTGACTGACGACCACTTGCCCGAAGTGCGTCTGGATCGTCAGCGGCGAGGTGCCGGGCACATTCAGCGCTATTTCGCCTTCCACGAGTCTCAGCCGGCGGTTCTTCAGGTCGATATCGACGGCACTTGCGGTGTTCAATTGCAGTGAACTGCCATCGGCCAACTGGACTTTTTTGCCCTCCCCGGTCGCCGTTCGCAGGTCAGCGCGCCAGACGTCCAGCGGTAGCTGCCGGCTGATCAGCCAGGCGGTGGGCACCAACGCCACCGCCCCGACGGCGCGCTTGAGCACCGTGCGCCGACTCGTCTGCGGCCGATCCAGGCTGGCCATGGCCAGTGCCGACGGCAGGTCGGCAAAGCGTTGGCGCAAGAGTTGGGCTTTCTGCCAGGCCTGTTCGTGACTGGGATGGCTGTCACGCCAGTGCTGCAGATTGGCACGATCGCGATCATTGGCGGCGCCTGATTCCATGAGTGCCAGCCATTGAGCGGCAGCCCGCACGACTTGCCGGGCTTCTGCCGAAGGGGTCGAACCGATCACAATTCCACCAACAGGCAATGTTCATAGGCTTGCGCCATGTAGCGTTTGATCGTGCGCTCCGAGACTTGCAGGCGTTCGGCAATTTCGTGATAACCCAAGCCTTCCAGCTGGCTCCAGAGAAACGCCCGTCGCACCGCGGTCGGCAATCCATCGAGCAATTCGTCCAGGGCTTGCAGGGTTTCCAGGAGCAACCAACGTTGCTCGGGCGACGGCACGCAATCCTCAGGCAGCAGCGCCAGCGCACTGAGGTAGGCCTGCTCCAGGCTGCGGCGCTTATAGAAGTTGGTGAGCAGTCGCTTGCCGACCGTCGCCAGATAGGCGCGGGGTTCTTCCAGGTCAGCGATGTGCTGGGAGCTGGCGAGTAAACGCACGAACGTATCCTGGCTCAAGTCCGCCGCATCATGGCCATTGCTCATGCGCCGCCTCAACCAGCTTTCGAGCCAGCCACGATGGTCGCGGTACAGGTCGTGGAAGGTTTGCGCCGCCGGCATCGCTGCATCACTCATCTAAAGGAACCCTGCGCGAAGAAATATTTTAAATGCGACTCATTCTAATTAGTGTTGATACTTCAAACCAAGCGCTTTATGCGTTTCGCCCCCAGGAAAAATTTGAATACGCGAATGAGAGACAGGTGTTTCTGCCACGCAGCCACCGGTTGATCAGGGCTGAGCGTTATTGAGGGAAATCGTCGATAGGAGTAACAATTCGACACACGGCCGCATTGGGCTGGCAGATGCGAATACCCATGGTTGCGGGGAGCAGGAGAGAAAATCCAAATCGCAGACACAAAAAACCCCGGTCTTTCGACCAGGGTCTTTGCTATCGACTCGAAGTAGACACTGGTTTTACCAGCGGCTTTCTTCGTAGCTCCAAGGCGTTCAGTGGGCCTTGAGGCAGATATGGCGCAGCGGACGGGACTCGAACCCGCGACCCCCGGCGTGACAGGCCGGTATTCTAACCGACTGAACTACCGCTGCGTATCGCTTTGGACTTGCGTCCAAGTAACTCGTCTGACTGAAAGCTTCGAGGCTTTCAATCTCGAACCAGAATAAACTCTGACTCGGAAAATATGGCGCAGCGGACGGGACTCGAACCCGCGACCCCCGGCGTGACAGGCCGGTATTCTAACCGACTGAACTACCGCTGCGCGTCGGTGGAGGCTTTTAAAAGCTTCCATCTTGCTTTCGCAAGACTCTCGGAAGTGGTGGGTGATGACGGGATCGAACCGCCGACATTCTGCTTGTAAGGCAGACGCTCTCCCAGCTGAGCTAATCACCCGTTTGCATCTCCGAGGCCGCGAAATTTACGCAGGTACCGATGCTAAGTCAATACCCCGCTTGAAGTTTTTCTGAAAAAGACAAAATCATGTCATTTCCCGCAGCGTTGCCAACGGCCGTCTGCAACCTCAAGCCGCCGCTGTCGCGGCCCCTGCTCGAATTACTCGCTGTAAATCATCTTCTTGGTCATGCCGCCATCGACCACGAACTCCTGGCCCGTGACAAAACCGGCGTTCTTCGACAACAGCCAGGCGACCATCGCCGCTACGTCCTCGACCGTCCCTACCCTGCCCGCCGGATGCTGGGCATGATCGGCATCGGTCAGCGGTTCGGCACGACGTGCGGAGGGATCCCGCGCATCGATCCAACCCGGGCTGACTGCATTGACGCGGATTTCCGGTCCGAGGCTGATCGCCAAGGCATGAGTCAGGGCCAACAGGCCGCCCTTGCTCGCCGCATAAGCCTCGGTGTCGGGTTCTGACTGCCCGGCGCGGGTCGAGGCCAGGTTGACGATTGCGCCGCTGTGAGCGCGCAGGTACGGCGCACAGTGCTTGGCCAACAGCATCGGCCCACTGAGATTCACCGCCAGCACCCGATTCCAGTACGCCAGATCAAGACTTTCAAGGGTGATGTTGTGCGGATCGGCAACCGCCGCGTTGCACACCAGCGCATCCAGACGCCCGAACTGCCCCAGCACCTCGGCGACGCCCAACGCCACCTGCCCTTCGTTCGAGACGTCCATGGCGATGAACCAGGCGTTGTCGCCGAGCACCTTCGCCACTTTCGAACCGCGCACCCGATCAAGATCAGTCAGCACCACCTGCCAGCCTTCGCTGATCAGCCAGGCCGAGATCCCCAGGCCAATACCCCGCGCAGCACCCGTGACCAGTGCAACGCGGCCATTGGTGCCAGTGCTTGGCGTGGACAACTCGATCACAAGGCAGCCAACCCGCGCGCCAGATCGGCTTGCAGGTCGGCCACGTCTTCCAGACCGACCGCGATGCGGATCAGGCTGTCACGAATGCCCGCTGCCTCACGCTCTTGCGGCGCCAGACGGCCGTGAGAGGTGGTGCTTGGGTGCGTAATGGTGGTTTTGCTGTCACCGAGGTTGGCGGTGATGGAAATCAGACGGGTCGCATCGATAAAGCGCCAGGCGCCCTCTTTGCCGCCCTTGACCTCGAAACTCACGACCGCACCAAAGCCTTTCTGCTGACGTAGGGCCAACGCGTGCTGCGGATGGCTTTTGAGACCGGCGTAATGGACTTTCTCGATGCCTTCCTGCTGCTCCAGCCATTCGGCCAGTTGCTGGGCATTGGCACAGTGCGCCTTCATGCGCAGGCTCAGGGTTTCCAGGCCTTTGAGGAAGATCCAGGCATTGAACGGGCTCAGGGTCGGCCCGGCAGTCCGCAGAAAACCGACGACTTCTTTCATCTGTTCGCTGCGACCGGCCACAACACCGCCCATGCAACGGCCCTGGCCGTCGATGAATTTGGTCGCCGAGTGCACGACGATGTCCGCGCCCATCTTCAGCGGCTGTTGCAACGCAGGGGTGCAGAAGCAGTTGTCGACCACCAGCATCGCGCCTTTGGCGTGAGCGATTTTCGACAACTCGGCGATGTCCACCAGCTCGGCCAGAGGATTAGATGGCGATTCGACGAAGAGCAGTTTGGTGTTGGCCTTGATCGCCGCATCCCAACCGGACAAGTCCGCCAGAGGCACGTAATCGACTTCAATGCCGAAGCGTTTGAAGTACTTCTCGAACAGACTGATGGTCGAACCGAATACGCTGCGCGATACCAGCACGTGATCGCCGGCGCTGCACAGGCTCATCACCACCGCCATGATCGCGGCCATGCCGGTGGCCGTGGCCACGGCTTGTTCGGCGCTTTCCAGCGCGGCAATGCGCTCTTCGAACGCGCGCACGGTCGGGTTGGTGTAGCGCGAGTAAACGTTGCCCGGCACTTCACCGGCAAAGCGTGCCGCCGCATCGGCAGCGGTACGGAATACGTAGCTGGAAGTGAAGAACATCGGATCACCGTGTTCGCCTTCCGGCGTTCGGTGCTGACCGGCGCGTACGGCCAGGGTATCGAACGCTACGCCTTCGAGGTCGCTGTCCAGCCGACCGGCATCCCAATCCTGACTCATGCTGTCACTCCTTGCCTTGCTCTTTTAGTAGATACAAAACCGGCCCCTCAGGGCCGGTAGTTACTCAGTTGTTATACAGATCAATGATCGCACTGACTGCCTGCGTCTTGACCTTGGAGGCATCGTTACGTGCCTGCTCGATCTTGTTCAGGTAAGCCTCGTCGACGTCGCCGGTGACGTACTGGCCGTCGAACACCGCGCAATCGAACTTCTCGATCTTGATCTTGCCGCCACCGACCGCTTCGATCAAGTCAGGCAAGTCCTGATAGATCAACCAGTCAGCGCCGATCAGATCAGCCACGTCCTGGGTCGAACGATTGTGCGCGATCAACTCGTGAGCGCTCGGCATGTCGATACCGTAGACGTTCGGGTAGCGAACGGCCGGTGCCGCGGAGCAGAAGTAGACGTTTTTGGCGCCGGCTTCGCGGGCCATCTGAATGATCTGCTTGCAGGTGGTGCCGCGAACGATGGAGTCGTCCACCAGCATCACGTTTTTGCCGCGGAACTCCAGCTCGATGGCGTTGAGCTTCTGGCGTACGGATTTTTTCCGTGCAGCCTGGCCCGGCATGATGAAGGTCCGGCCGATGTAGCGGTTCTTCACGAAACCTTCGCGGAACTTGACGCCCAAGTGGTTCGCCAACTCCAGGGCCGCGGTGCGGCTGGTGTCCGGAATAGGGATGACCACGTCGATGTCGTGTTCTGGACGCTCGCGCAGGATCTTCTCGGCGAGTTTCTCGCCCATGCGCAGGCGTGCCTTATAGACCGACACGCCATCGATGATCGAGTCCGGACGCGCCAGGTAGACGTGTTCGAAGATGCACGGGGTCAGGGACGGGTTGGTCGCACACTGACGGGTGTGCAGCTTGCCGTCTTCAGTGATGTAGACCGCTTCGCCCGGTGCCAGGTCGCGAATCAGGGTGAAACCGAGCACGTCCAGGGAAACGCTTTCGGAGGCGATCATGTACTCGACGCCTTCGTCGGTGTGACGCTGACCGAAGACGATCGGGCGGATGCCGTGCGGGTCACGGAAACCGACGATGCCGTAACCGGTCACCATCGCCACGACCGCGTAACCACCGACGCAACGGTTGTGCACGTCAGTAACAGCGGCGAACACGTCTTCTTCGGTTGGCTGCAACTTGCCGCGCTGGGCCAGTTCGTGAGCGAACACGTTAAGCAGCACTTCCGAATCGGAGTTGGTGTTGACGTGGCGCAGGTCAGATTCGTAAATCTCCTTGGCCAACTGTTCAACGTTGGTCAGGTTACCGTTGTGCGCCAGGGTGATGCCGTAAGGCGAGTTGACGTAAAACGGTTGGGCTTCGGCCGAAGTCGAACTGCCCGCGGTCGGGTAACGCACATGGCCAATACCCATGTGGCCGACCAGGCGCTGCATGTGACGTTGATGAAACACGTCACGTACCAGGCCATTGTCCTTGCGCAGGAATAACCGGCCATCATGGCTGGTCACGATACCGGCAGCGTCCTGGCCGCGGTGCTGGAGGACGGTTAGCGCGTCATACAGCGCCTGATTGACGTTCGACTTACCGACGATACCGACGATGCCACACATGCGACGCAACCCCTACTTAATGGATCTGAACTGAACACAACTCACTGAGGCATTTTGGCCATCGGCAAGAGGTGCTCCTTGAACGGTATATCAGCGGGTACGCTGATACCGCTGGCAAGCCACTGACTGCTCCACCCGAGAATCAGGTTTTTGGACCAGTCTGCAACCAATAGAAATTTTGGCACGAGCTGTGACTCTTGCCACCACCCGTCCTGCTGTACCGGCCCCAGGCTCAACAGCCCGACCGCCACGACCACCAGCAACACGCCACGCGCGGCGCCGAAGGCCATGCCGAGGAATCGATCGGTCCCGGACAGCCCGGTGACGCGAACCAATTCGCCGATAAGATAATTGATCATTGCGCCTACGATTAACGTGGCGACAAACATGATGGCACAGCCCGTGATCACACGGGCCGACGGCGTCTGGATGTATCCGGCGAGGTACTCGGACAATGAACCACCGAACATCCAGGCGACGACTCCTGCGATGATCCAGGTCACCAGCGACAGTGCTTCTTTGACGAAGCCGCGGCTCAGACTGATCAATGCGGAGATGGCGACGATTGCAACGATCGCCCAGTCAACCCAGGTAAATGGCACAGTGCAGCCTACAGACGGATAAGGCGGCGCATTTTAGCAGAGCGCATGGCTATCGGTAAGCTGCGATTGTCAGTGCATTTCAAATCGGGGAGATAGTTTTAGCCCCTATCGAAGCTGCACTCGCCCCTGTAGCAGCTGGCGAAGCCTGCGTCCGGCTGCGCAGCAGCCGTAAAATCAGGCAATTCGGTCTATCCGGCACACCGTGCAAGCAGGGTTTACGACTGCTTCGCAGCCGGACGCAGCCTCGCGGGCTCGGCAGCTGCTACATAGAGCCAATTGACGATTCGTTAGCCACGCTCAGGCTGGAAACGCACCACAAAACCCTTGAGGTTCTGCTGACGACCCAACAAGTCACGCAGACGATCGGCTTCTGCACGCTCGATCAGCGGTCCGACAAACACCCGATTCTTGCCGTCGGCAGTACGAATGTAGGCGTTGTAGCCTTGGCTGCGCAGGGATTTCTGCAGGCTTTCTGCACTTGCACGGCTCGACAGGCTGGCCAGTTGCACCGACCAACTGACCGACAGGCCATTGGCATCGACGCGGCTTTGAGTCGTGTCCGGCTTGCCCGGTGCAGCCGTGATGGGCTGGCTAGGTGCTGTCGTAGGCTTGACGACCGGAACAGGAGCCGGAGCGACCGGTTTGGCGGCAGGCGCAGGCGTCACCGGCACACTCGGGGCAATCGCTGTCGACGGTGCTTCTTGCTGAGCGATTTCATCATCACTCGGCACAGGTTCCTGAGGCAGGGCTTGCGGCTCAGGTACTGCCACCGGTTCAACCTGAACTTGCGGCACCGCAGGCGCTTGCGGCGCAGCCGGGGCTTCAACCGTCACTTGACGCTGTTCATCCTGACGGGAAAACAGCATCGGCAGGAAAATCACCGCCAGCGCCACCAGAACCAGGGCGCCAACCATGCGCTGTTTGTATGCCTTATCCAGCAATGCCATTTGCCGCTTCCTCCGTGGAGCGCCGGGCCAGCCATTCGAGGGCCTCGGCGACACAATAAAATGATCCGAACAACAGAATCTCGTCGTCGCTCGTCGCCAGCGCGCACTGCCCATCCAGGGCGGCGGCCACGCTGTCATAGGATGTTACCGAGGCGCCAAGGTTCTGCAATGCTGCGTGCAAATCGGCAACCGGGCGCGCTCGCGGTGAATCCAGCGGCGCAACAGCCCATTGCTGGACACTAGCATTCAATTCACCGACAACACCATCCAGATCCTTGTCCGCCAACAGTCCGAACACCGCCAGACGCTTGCCGACCGGTGGACGGCTGGCCAGACGGCGAGCCAGGTACTCGGCCGCATGCGGGTTATGCCCCACGTCCAGCAACAGGTTCAGGCGCTTGCCCTGCCAGTTGAACTGACGGCGATCGAGGCGACCGACCACGCGAGTGGCTTTCAGCGCAGCAACAATGTGTGCATCCACCCAAGGCAACCCGAGCAACAGGTAAGCCTGCAACGCCAGCGCGGCGTTTTCCATCGGCAGATCGAGCAACGGCAGATCATGCAGCTCGACCACACGCCCTTGAGCGTCAAGACCGCGCCATTGCCAGTTGTGATCGGTGATGCCGAGATCGAAATCACGCCCACGCAGGAAAAACGGGCAATTGAGCTCGCGCGCTTTATCCAGCAGAGGTTGTGGAGGATTCAGGTCGCCACACAGCGCAGGCGCGCCCTGGCGGAAGATGCCGGCCTTTTCGTACGCTACGGATTCACGGGTATCACCCAGATAATCCGCGTGATCGACACCGATGCTGGTGACCAGCGCCATATCGGCATCGACCACGTTGACCGTGTCCAGACGCCCGCCCAGCCCGACTTCCAGCACCACCGCATCGAGACTGGCGTGTTGAAACAGCCAGAACGCTGCCAGGGTGCCCATTTCGAAGTACGTCAGGGATGTGTCGCCACGGCCCGCCTCGACCGCTGCAAAGGCTTCGCACAGCTCGGCGTCAGTGGCTTCGACGCCATTGACCTGCACCCGCTCGTTGTAACGCAGCAGGTGCGGAGAATTGTAGACACCGACGTTCAGGCCCTGCGCCCGCAGCAACGAAGCCACGAATGCGCAGGTAGAACCTTTGCCGTTGGTGCCGGTGACTGTGATCACCCGAGGCGCCGGCTTGCCCAGTCCCATGCGGGACGCTACCTGTTGCGAGCGCTCCAGGCCCATGTCGATGGCCGAAGGGTGCAACTGCTCAAGGTAGGCGAGCCACTCGCCAAGGGTACGTTCGATCATATGTTGGCGGGCACCGGTGGAACCACGATTGGCTCGATTGGCGCGGCGACGAATTTCGGCGTCGGCAGGCCCATCATTTGTGCCAGCAGATTGCCCAGACGCGGACGCAGTTCCTGACGGTGAATGATCATGTCGATCGCACCGTGTTCCAGCAGGAATTCGCTGCGCTGGAAGCCTTCCGGCAGTTTTTCACGCACGGTTTGTTCAATGACGCGCGGGCCAGCGAAGCCGATCAGGGCTTTCGGCTCACCGACGATCACGTCGCCGAGCATCGCCAGACTGGCGGAAACACCACCGTAGACCGGGTCGGTCAAGACGGAGATGAACGGAATGCCTTCTTCACGCAGACGCGCCAGCACCGCAGAGGTCTTGGCCATTTGCATCAGGGAGATCAGGGCTTCCTGCATCCGCGCACCACCGGAAGCAGCGAAGCAGATCATCGGGCAACGGTTTTCCAGCGCGTAGTTGGCAGCGCGAACAAAACGCTCACCAACGATGGCGCCCATCGAACCACCCATGAAGGAGAATTCGAACGCCGACACCACAACCGGCATGCCCAGCAACGTGCCGCTCATGGAGATCAGTGCGTCTTTTTCGCCGGTCTGCTTCTGGGCAGCGGTCAGGCGATCCTTGTACTTCTTGCCGTCGCGGAACTTCAGACGGTCAACCGGCTCAAGGTCCGCGCCCAGTTCGGCACGGCCTTCAGCGTCGAGGAAGATATCGATGCGGGCACGTGCGCCGATACGCATGTGGTGGTTGCACTTGGGGCAAACGTCCAGGGTCTTTTCCAGCTCCGGACGATACAGCACAGCCTCGCAAGACGGGCATTTGTGCCACAGACCTTCAGGCACCGAGCTCTTCTTGACCTCGGAACGCATGATCGAAGGGATCAGTTTGTCTACTAACCAGTTGCTCATGCTTTCTTTCTCCAGTACCGGCGGCCCGAACGCTCTGGTTCGCAGCCCCGCGTATGCCCTTGAGCTAAATTCATGTGTGTGGCGATGATCGATGGGTTGCCGGATCAGCTAAACGTGACCTGCGTACACCCCAAAAACCCTCAGCCATGCCTGTGGACGGCGGCAGTGTGCCAGCCGTCACATCAGCTACTGCGTACCGCTTTAATGAATGCCTGAATCTTTGCGTGATCCTTGATGCCCTTGCTCGCCTCCACCCCACCGCTGACGTCCACGGCATAAGGCCGAACCCTTGTAATCGCCTCGGCGACGTTGTCCGGCGTCAAGCCACCCGCCAGGATGATCGGTTTGCTCAAGCCTTGCGGTATCAGAGACCAGTCAAACGCTTCACCGGTTCCACCGGGTACACCTTCAACGTAGGCGTCGAGCAGGATACCGCTGGCACTTGGAAACGCATCGCACGCAGCCGCGATATCGTCACCGGCCTTGACCCGCAGCGCCTTGATGTACGGACGATTCCATTCTTCGCACTCGGCTGCGGTTTCGTCGCCATGGAACTGCAACAGGTCCAGCGGCACGGCGTCGAGGATTTCTCCCAACTCGCAGCGGCTGGCGTTGACGAACAACCCTACGGTGGTCACGAACGGCGGCAACGCCTTGATGATCGAGCGCGCCTGCTGAAACGTCACGGCCCGTGGGCTTTTGGCGTAGAACACAAATCCGATCGCATCAGCCCCGGCCTCAACCGCCGCCAACGCATCTTCTATGCGGGTAATCCCACAAATCTTGCTGCGAACGGCCGACATGTCGATAGAACCCCAAGGTAAATCCGAGAAAGTCCCGGATGGTAACAAAAGCGTTCGAGGGCGTCAGCCGTCAAGTTCCGAGAAACCGGTCAGGAAGTGCGGCCCGATGTAACGCTCGGGCAATTCGAACTCGTCGCGGTACTCGACCTGCACCAGGTACAGGCCGTACGGATGCGCCGTCACCCCGCCGGAACGGCGAATTCGGCTCTCAAGCACCTCTTTCATCCACTCCACCGGGCGCTCGCCGGCACCGATGGTCATCAGCACGCCAGCAATGTTGCGCACCATGTGGTGCAGGAAAGCGCTGGCGCGGATGTCCAGCACGATCATCTTGCCGTGGCGCGTGACGCGCAGGTGATGCAGTTCCTTGATCGGCGACTTGGCCTGACACTGACCAGCACGGAAAGCGCTGAAGTCGTGAGTGCCGACCAGGTACTGCGCCGCCTCGGCCATGCGCTCGACGTCCAGCGGACGGTGGTTCCAGGTGATTTCTTCGTTCAGGTGTGCCGGGCGGATCTGATCGTTGTAGATCACGTAGCGATAGCGCCGGGCAATCGCCTTGAACCGCGCATGAAAATGCGCTGGCATGACCTTGGCCCAGCTGACACTGACGTCGTGAGGCAAATTGATATTGGCGCCCATGACCCAGGCTTTCATCGAACGCTCGACCTGGGTATCGAAATGCACCACCTGACCGCACGCATGCACACCGGCATCCGTACGCCCGGCGCAGAGCAGCGACACGGGTGAGTCGGCGACTTTGGACAAGGCCTTTTCGAGGGTTTCCTGCACGGTGAGTACGCCGGAAGCCTGGCGCTGCCAGCCGCGATAGCGTGAGCCTTTGTATTCAACGCCCAACGCGATCCGAAAAAAGCCGTCGGCCACCATTTCGGCGGCCGGATTATCTATATTTGCCAAGGAGTGACAGCCTGCTGATGTACGCAAAGGCAGGCATTATAAGGCCGCCGGACGGGGACGCCAGTGCAACAGGTGGTACTGCGTTGAATGTGATGCCCTCATCGCGAGCAAGCTCGCTCCCACAGGGATTGGCGTCGAACACAAATAGTTTGAGCAACGCCGATCCAATGTGGGAGCGAGCTTGCTCGCGATAGCGGCCCGACAGACCCCATCGCATCCCCGCTGAAACAAAAACGGCAGCCTCAATGGCTGCCGTTTTGTTTACGCCTTACCGATCAATCAAGCCAGACGCGAAAGCATCTCCTTCGCTTCGCTCTTCTGACCTGCATCACCCTCGGTCACCACCTCATTGAGGATGTCCCGGGCGCCGTCGGCGTCGCCCATGTCGATGTAGGCCTGGGCCAGATCGAGTTTGGTCGCGACTTCGTCAGTGCCGGAAAGGAAATCGAATTCCGGCTCGTCAGCTGCGGAGGCCATGGCGTCTTCCGCCGTAAAGCTCGGCTCGCCAAGACTCTGGGACAGACGATCCAGCTCGGCGTTGACGTCATCCAGTTCGGCTGCAAACGCGTCCGGAGCGTCTGGCGCGTCCATTTCGTCAGCCAGCGACAGGTCGAAATCGGCTGGCAGCTCCAGATCGTCCAGCGCAATCTCGGGAACAGCCGGCGCTTCAGCGACAGGTAGATCCAGGTCCTTGACGCCTTCATCCAGACTCAACAGGAAGTCGTCTTCGGCCAGGGTCGCTGGAGAGGCATCCCCACCAAGATCCATATCCAAATCGAAGTCCGACAGGTCATCAAGGTTTTCCTTGATGTCGGTCTGCTGCTGCAACACCGATTCGAAGCTCAGGTCGTCGTCCAGCGGGAACTCGTCCAGCTCAGCCGCAGACACTGGCTCTGGCTCTGGCTCTGCTTCTGCTTCTGGTGCAACCACTGCCGGAGAGGCAGTTTCCAGATCATCCAGGCTTAAATCGAAAGCACTGTCGAGGTCATCGGACTTTGCCTCTGGCTCTGGTTCTGGTGCAACCACCGCCGGAGAGGCAGCTTCCAGATCATCCAGGCTCAAATCGAAGGCACTGTCGAAGTCATCGGGCGCTGCCTCCGCTTCTGCCTCTGGTGCAACCACTGCCGGAGTGGCAGATTCCAGATCATCCAGGCTCAAATCGAAGGCACTTTCGAAGTCATCGGGCACTGCCGGTGCCGGCACTTCAGGCTCGTCCAGCAGCAGGTCCTTGACGTATTGCGCGTCCAGTTCGGCAGCGATCGCAGCGGCTGCGATACCACCAGCTGCGGCAATGACCATGGCCGGGAAGCGGCTCTTGAGTTTTTCGACCTGAGCAAAGTTGTCACCGTTGGCCACCAACTGGCGTTCCTGGGCAACGAATGCATCGCGGTCGCCTTGCTGACCGTAGACTTCCATCAGTTTGAGCCGCAGGTCACTGCGTTGCGGCTCTTGCTTGATCCCGTCTTCCAGCAAGGCAGCCGCCTGATTCAGACGACCGGCAGCGATGTGCGACTGAGCCTTGCTCAGTACGTCGTCGTCGCGTTCGCCAGCAGGCGATACCAGTGGCGCGGCGATCGGCGGCGTTACCACAACCGGAGCAATTACCGGCGCCGGGGCTGGTGCAGGCGGTGGTGTTGGGGTTGGCGCGGTAGCGAGCTTCACGCTTGGCGGCGGCACTTCCAGGTCATCGAAGATGCCTTTTGGCAGGTCGAGTTCAGCGGAGAACGCCTGCTCCTCGGCCAAGTCACGGGCCATGCGCAAATGCTTCTCGGCTTCTTGCTGGGCTTTGCGGCGACGCGCCAGCAACAACAGCAGGAACAGCGCCACTACTGCCCCACCACCCGCCAGACCCAGTAGCCAAGGATTGGTCAGCAGTTCTTTGAATTGCTGATCGTCGGATGCTGCCGGCGTCGGCTCAACTGGCTTCTCGGCCGGAGCTGGAGTGGCCTCGGGCGCAGCAGCCTCAGGTGCAGCCGGAGCCGCGTCCGCAGGCGTTGTTGCCGCCGGGTTGGCCGCCAGTTCGGCTGACATGGCCGGAGCGGTCGCACCGGGTGCCGGCGCATCCGCCGCGCCTTCAGCCTGCAACTTGGCCAGTTGATTGTTCTTCAGCTCGATCAGGCGTTGCAGCTTGTCCATCTGACTTTGCAGATCGGTCACGCGGCTTTTCAGTTCAGCGTTGTCACGACGGCTCGTGTCGAGGCTTTCCTTGGTCACGGCCAGCTTGTTGCTCAAGTTCTTGGCGTCACCCGCAGCGCCTTTGCCACCGGCCTTGCCGGACTCGGCAGAAACCAGGCTCAGCTTGTCTGTCGCCGTTTGCGACGAAGGGCCTTCGCCGCGAGCGCGCTTGGTGGCATCGAGCTGCTGCTGTCCGGCCCCGGGCTTCGCCACGTAACGACGACCCTGACGCCACGCGGTGTTCTGCGCGGAGACTACAGCAATGGCTTTCGGTTGCGGCAGGCTGGTGCTCTGCGCCTGATCCGGCAGACGCAGCACCTGACCGGCTTTCAACCGGTTGATGTTGCCGTCGATAAAGGCATCCGGGTTCAACGCCTGGATGGCCAGCATGGTTTGCTGGACCGAGCCGCCATTGCGCGCCTTCTCAGCGATTTCCCACAGGGTATCGCGCGGCGCGGTGGTGTATTGGGTTGGTTTGGTACCACCAGTCACCGGTGCGGTGACGGTTTGCGTCGGTGCAGGCTGCGCAGCCGCAGCCGCATCAGCGGTTTGCGGAGAGAATTTGGACGGATCGAGCAGCACGCTGTAATCGCGCAGCAGGCGACCGTTAGGCCACATCACCTGAACCAGGAATTTCACCATCGGTTCGGAGAGTGGTTTGCTGGATGTCACACGCAGGATGCTTTTACCGCTGGCGTTGAGCACCGGGGTAAAGGTCAGGTCATTGAGAAACGCCTGGCGGTCGACACCGGCCTTGGCGAAATCTTCGGGCGAAGCCAGGCTCGGCACCAATTCGGCAGCGGTGAGGTCCTTGACGTCGAGCAACTCGATTTCCGCCACCAAGGGCTGGTTCAGCGTCGACTTCAGGGTCAATTCCCCAAGCCCGAGGGCATGCGCCATACCGGAGGACAGCGCCGAGGCGGCCGCTATTGCTAACACCAGTTTGCGAACTTGAACCATAGCCTCATCCTTTGTTTGAACATTCCTCGGCCAGCGAGAAGGTGTTGATAGTCGCTGCCGTAAGGCATTGCGCGCGGCGGCGAAGAGTCGTCGCGCGCGATCATTTCATTCATGCCACGCAAAGCCCCGGAGGGAGCCCGCCTTCAGCAGTCCGGCCAAGCATAGCGCCCGGCTGGATTCATTCGACAAATTGTTGCCAAGTATCTTTTACAGCAGGTCTTTTATCAACAATTCAGCCACCTGCACAGCATTGAGCGCGGCACCTTTGCGTACGTTATCTGACGTCAGCCACAAATTAAGTTCCGACAGGTCGTCGATCCCGCTGCGAACCCGACCAACGTAGACCACGTCCTGCCCTACCGCATCGCCTACCGGTGTCGGGTAATCGCCGGCTTCCACCAGCTCGATACCGGGCGCGTCTTCCAGGGCGGCGTTGACTTTTCCCAGGTCGATGTCGCTCGATGACTGCAAGGTCACGTTAAAGCTATCGCCAAAAAACACCGGGGCTTGAATGCAAGTGACGGAAATCTTTAATAAAGGCAGCGCCATGACCTGACGCAGCTCGCGTACCAGGCGTTTTTCCAGCAGCGTGTGACCCTGCTCATCAGGCTTGCCCACTTGCGCCAGCAGGTTGAAGGCCATCTGCCGATCGAAGAAGGTCGGCTCCAGCGGACGCACATTGAGCAGCTCGGCCGTTTGCCGTGCCAGCTCGGTGACGGCTTCGCGGCCCTGGGCAGACACGGCCAGACTGGCGGTCAAATTGATGCGTTGCAGGTCGAGCAAACCGAGCAACGGCGCCAGCACTACCGCCAGTGTGGTGGCCGAAGGGCTTGGACTGCTGACCTGGAACGGCTTTTTCAAACCGACCAGCACCTGCGCGTTGGCTTCAGGCACGACGTGTGGCGCCTGATCAGCCGGCAAGGCGCCGGACAAGTCGATTAGCGAGCAACCGGCCGCCGTGGCACGCGAAGCGAAACTCAGGGTTACCGCCGGGCCGGCCGCGAAGAACACCAGCTGGACTTTACTGAAGTCGAACTCATCGACCTCCCGCACCCGCACGTTCTTGCCGCGAAACGGCACCGAATGCCCGGCCGATTCGCTGCTGGCGAGCAGGTGCAGATTGCCGACAGGGAAGTCGCGTTCTTCGAGAATCTGCACGAGTGTTTCGCCGACAGTACCGGTGGCGCCGATCACGGCAATATCAAAGGACTGGCTCATGGTTCTACCTCTGGCGAAACGGGGGGAGCGGCACTTTACCGGGTGGTTGGCGCACAGGCAATTCGGCTGGGATCTGCGCAGGCAGACCCGACCCCTTCGCGAGCAGGCTCGCTCCCACATTAGACCGCGATCAACTGTGGGAGCGAGTCTGCTCGCGAAGGGGCCGGTACAGACAACTTATCGACATCAGACTGTTGGGTATAAAAAAACCCGCACCTCTTTCAAGGCACGGGTTCGTTCATTACTTCAATCGATCAACGCTCAAGCAGGATCCGCAGCATGCGACGCAGCGGTTCAGCCGCGCCCCACAGCAGTTGGTCGCCGACGGTGAACGCGCCGACGTACTGCGTGCCCATGTTCAGCTTGCGCAGACGGCCAACCGGTACGTTCAGGGTGCCGGTGACTTTCGTCGGGCTCAGTTCCTGAATGCTGGCTTCGCGGCTGTTCGGCACCAGTTTGACCCAAGGGTTGTGCTGGCTGATCAGCCCTTCGATGTCGGCGATCGGCACATCTTTGTTCAGTTTGATGGTCAGCGCCTGGCTGTGGCAGCGCATGGCACCGATACGCACGCAGATGCCATCGACCGGGATCGGGCTCTTGAAGCGACCGAGGATCTTGTTGGTCTCGGCCTGGGCTTTCCACTCTTCGCGGCTCTGACCGTTCGGCAGTTCCTTGTCGATCCACGGGATCAGGCTGCCGGCCAGCGGTACGCCGAAGTTTTCGGTCGGGTACGCGTCGCTGCGCATGGCTTCGGCCACACGGCGATCGATGTCGAGGATCGCGCTGGCCGGGTCGGCCAGTTGATCAGCGACAGCGGCGTGGGTCGCGCCCATTTGCTTGATCAGTTCGCGCATGTTCTGCGCACCGGCACCGGAGGCCGCCTGATAGGTCATGGCACTCATCCACTCGACCAGACCGGCTTCAAACAGACCGCCCAGCCCCATCAGCATCAGGCTGACGGTGCAGTTGCCGCCGATGTAGTTCTTGGTGCCCGCGTCGAGCTGCTGGTCGATGACCTTGCGGTTCACCGGGTCCAGCACGATCACCGCGTCATCCTGCATGCGCAGACTGGAAGCGGCGTCGATCCAGTAACCCTGCCAGCCGGCTTCGCGCAGTTTCGGGAAAACTTCGCTGGTGTAGTCGCCACCCTGGCAGGTCAGAATCACGTCGAGGGTTTTCAGCTCATCAATGCTGTAAGCGTCCTTGAGCGGAGCAATGTCCTTGCCCACGGACGGGCCTTGGCCACCGACATTGGAAGTGGTGAAAAACACCGGCTCAATAAGATCGAAATCCTGCTCTTCCAGCATCCGCTGCATGAGCACGGAACCGACCATACCGCGCCAACCGATCAGACCTACACGTTTCATCGCAACTACACCTTCTTTAAAAAGTGGGCCGCTGCTTTCAAGAGTGAAAGTTGCAGCGGGCCCGAGAGATTACAGATTCCGCAGCGCGGCGACTACTGCGTCGCCCATTTCCTGCGTACCGACTTTAGTGCAACCGGCCGACCAGATGTCGCCAGTGCGCAGGCCTTGGTCCAATACCAGACTGACGGCCTTCTCGATCGCATCGGCCGCATCCTGCAGATTGAAGCTGTAACGCAGCATCATCGACACCGACAAAATGGTCGCCAACGGGTTGGCAATGCCTTTGCCAGCGATGTCCGGCGCCGAACCGTGGCACGGCTCGTACATGCCTTTGTTGTTGGTATCCAACGACGCCGACGGCAGCATGCCGATGGAACCGGTGAGCATCGACGCTTGGTCGGAAAGAATGTCGCCGAACAGGTTGTCGGTGACGATCACGTCGAATTGCTTCGGTGCACGCACCAGCTGCATGGCGGCGTTGTCGACGTACATGTGGCTCAGTTCGACTTCAGGGTAATCCTTGGCCACTTGTTCGACGATTTCACGCCACAGTTGGCTGGAGGCCAGTACGTTGGCCTTGTCCACCGAGCACAGCTTCTTGCCGCGCACCATGGCCATGTCGAAACCGACACGGGCGATACGGCGGATTTCGCTTTCGCTGTACGGCAGGGTGTCGTAAGCCTGACGCTCGCCGTTTTCCAGGGTGCGGGTACCGCGTGGTGCGCCGAAGTAGATACCGCCGGTCAGTTCACGGACGATCAGGATGTCCAGGCCAGCAACGATTTCAGGCTTCAGGCTCGAAGCCTCGGCCAATTGCGGGTACAGGATCGCCGGACGCAGGTTGCCGAACAGGCCCAGTTGCGCACGGATTTTCAGCAGGCCGCGCTCAGGGCGAATGTCACGCTCGATGGTGTCCCATTTCGGGCCGCCCACGGCGCCGAGCAGTACAGCGTCGGCCGCGCGTGCACGGTCCAGGGTTTCGTCAGCCAGCGGCACGCCGTGTTTGTCGATGGCAGCGCCACCGATCACGTCATGGCTCAGCTCGAAGCCCAGGCTGTACTTGGTGTTGGCCAGTTCCAGCACCTTGACCGCCTCGGCCATGATTTCCGGGCCAATACCGTCGCCTGGGAGAATCAGAATCTGCTTGCTCATGCTTTCCTCATGTCATCAGTCGGTGCGCCCGTGGGTCACGGGCTAGCCGGGAAAAATTCTATCGTTCAGCGCTTATCGCTCAGCCATCAGCACCAGTACATCGGTGCTGAACGAACCATCGGCCTCAATCTCAAAATATTCGCGTACTTCATTACCCATCGACTGCTGCAACTCGAGGATTGCCGCGCGCATCACCTCTGGCGTGCGCATGCGCTCGACCCAGGAGGTGTACTCCAGTCGCAGCCGTTGACGGGTGGTGCTACGGGTATGCAACCCCGCTTCGCTGACCTGACGCAACCACTCGCCGGCGGAATAATCGCGCACATGGCTGGTGTCGCGCAGCACTTCGACGCTTTGCAGGTAAGTGTCGAACAACGGACTGCCCGGTGACAACACGTCGACGAACGCCGCCACGCCGCCCGGCTTCAGCACCCGGCGAACCTCTCGCAGGGCCAGGCCAAGATCGCTCCAATGGTGCGCCGAATAACGGCTGAAGACGAAATCGAACTCACCGTCGGCAAACGGCAGGCGCTCGGCGGCGCCCAGCACGGTAGACACGTTGGTCAGACCGCGATCGACGGCGGCACCGGCCACCACGTCGAGCATCTGCTGCGACAAATCGTAGGCCACCACCTCTTTCACCAGCGAAGCCACGTGAAAACTCACGTGACCGGCGCCGCAGCCCAGATCCAGCACACGAGCATCGCCCTGCCCTGCCAGTTCAGCCTGTAGCAGCGCAAATTCGGTGCCCTGAGCGTGTACGGCGCTGCTCAGATAGGCTGAGGCTTGTTCACCGAATTGCTTTTGTACTACCTGGCTGTGCTGGGCGTTGCTGGTCATATGGACTTCCTTTTTCAGGGTTTGGTCATGTGGTGCTTATGCGGGCCTCATCGCGAGCAGGCTCGCTCCCACAGGGGTTTTGTCTACGCCGCAAATCCAATGTGGGAGCGAGCCTGCTCGCGATGGCGTCATTACGCCTTGTCGCGAAACAACCACGGCTGGCTAGCACGGTGTTTGGCTTCAAACGCCGCGATCGCCTCATGGTCCTGCAAGGTCAGGCCGATGTCGTCCAGGCCGTTGACCAGGCAATGCTTGCGAAACTCGTCAAGTTCAAAGTTGTAGACCTTGCCGTCAGGCCGGGTCACGGTCTGGGCTTGCAGATCAACCGTCAACTCATAGCCAGGATTCGCCTCGACCTGCTGGAACAATTCATCCACTTCAGCGTCGGTCAAGATGATCGGCAGCAAGCCGTTCTTGAAGCTGTTGTTGTAGAAGATGTCGGCGTAGCTCGGCGCGATGATGCTGCGAAAACCGTACTCTTCCAGCGCCCACGGCGCGTGTTCACGGCTGGAGCCGCAACCGAAGTTCTCGCGGGCCAGCAGCACGCTGGCGCCTTGATAACGCTCGGCGTTGAGCACGAAATCCTTGTTCAGCGGACGCTTGGAGTTGTCCTGGTAGGCGTAGCCCACGTCCAGGTAGCGCCATTCGTCAAACAGGTTCGGACCAAAACCGGTGCGTTTGATCGACTTCAAGAACTGCTTCGGAATGATCTGGTCGGTGTCGACGTTGGCACGGTCCAATGGCGCGACCAAACCGGTGTGTTGGGTAAAAGCTCTCATGTGCGGTTCCTCAGATCAGTTCGCGAACGTCGATGAAACGACCGTGGACGGCAGCCGCCGCGGCCATGGCCGGGCTGACCAGGTGCGTACGGCCACCGGCGCCCTGACGCCCTTCGAAGTTGCGGTTGGAGGTCGAGGCGCAATGCTCGCCCGACTCCAAACGGTCCGGGTTCATCGCCAGGCACATCGAGCAACCCGGTTCACGCCACTCGAAACCGGCTTCGAGGAAAATCTTGTCCAGGCCTTCGGCCTCGGCTTGCGCCTTCACCAGGCCCGAGCCCGGCACCACGATGGCTTGCTTGATGGTCGAAGCGACTTTACGGCCCTTGGCGATCACCGCCGCAGCGCGCAAGTCTTCGATCCGCGAGTTGGTGCAGGAACCAATGAAGACGCGGTCCAGTTGAATGTCGGTGATCGCCTGATTGGCGCTCAAACCCATGTATTTCAAGGCGCGTTCGATGGAACCGCGTTTGACCAGGTCCATTTCCTTCGCCGGGTCCGGCACGTTCTGATCAACCGCCAGGACCATCTCGGGCGAAGTGCCCCAGCTGACTTGCGGCTTGATCTGAGTGGCGTCGAGTTCGACCACGGTGTCGAACACCGCATCGGCGTCGGACACCAGGTCTTTCCAGGCTTCGACCGCCATGTCCCATTCCGCGCCTTTCGGGGCAAATGGACGACCCTTGACGTAAGCCACGGTTTTTTCGTCAGCAGCCACCAGGCCAACACGGGCGCCGGCTTCGATGGACATGTTGCAGATGGTCATGCGGCCTTCGACGGACAAGTCGCGAATGGCACTGCCGGCGAACTCGATGGCGTGGCCGTTACCGCCGGCGGTGCCGATCTTGCCGATCACCGCGAGCACGATGTCCTTGGCGGTCACGCCGAACGGCAATTTGCCCTCGACCGACACCAGCATGTTTTTCATTTTCTTCGCCACCAGGCACTGCGTGGCGAACACGTGCTCGACCTCGGAAGTCCCGATGCCGTGGGCCAATGCGCCAAACGCGCCGTGAGTCGAGGTGTGCGAATCGCCGCAGACCACGGTCATGCCCGGCAAGGTGGCACCCTGCTCCGGACCGATCACGTGAACGATGCCCTGACGCACGTCATTCATTTTGAATTCGGTGATGCCATATTCATCGCAGTAGTCATCGAGGGTCTGAACCTGCAAACGCGAGACCTGGTCGGTAATCGCTTCGATGCCGCCCTTGCGATCCGGAGTGGTCGGTACGTTGTGGTCCGGGGTGGCGATGATCGAGTCGACGCGCCAAGGCTTGCGCCCGGCCAGTCGCAGGCCTTCGAAAGCTTGGGGCGAAGTCACTTCATGGATGATGTGGCGGTCGATATAGATCAGCGACGACCCATCGTCGCGCCGTTTCACTTCATGGGAATCCCAAAGCTTGTCGTAAAGCGTTTTGCCGGCCATCAGACGGTCCTCATCAGCGTGTTTCTATGCCCTGGATCTTGAGAAATTCAATAACCCCTTGGCTTGTGAGGTCGATCCTAGGGGGTTACATTAAATAACTCAAATTCATATTTTTCATGCTTTGGATAACCAACTGGAATACTGCAATGGACCTCGCCAACCTCAATGCTTTTATCGCGATTGCCGAGACTGGGAGCTTCTCCGGCGCTGGCGAACGGCTGCACCTGACACAACCGGCCATCAGCAAGCGTATCGCCGGACTGGAGCAGCAATTGAAGGTGCGCCTGTTCGATCGCCTGGGCCGTGAAGTCAGCTTGACCGAGGCCGGACGCGCCTTGCTGCCGCGGGCCTATCAGATTCTGAATGTGCTGGACGACACCCGTCGCGCCCTGACCAACCTGACCGGCGAAGTGACCGGCCGCCTGACCCTGGCCACCAGCCACCACATCGGCCTGCACCGCTTGCCTCCCTTATTAAGGGAGTTCACCCGACGTTACCCGCAAGTGGCGCTGGATATTCAGTTCCTCGATTCGGAAGTGGCCTACGAAGAAATCCTCCATGGCCGCGCCGAACTGGCGGTCATTACCCTGGCGCCGGAGCCCCACGCACTGGTCAAGGCCACGCCGGTGTGGGACGACCCCCTGGACTTCGTGGTCGCCCCGGAGCACTCGCTGATCAGCCACGGCCCGGTCAGCCTGGCGGACATTGCCCTGCACCCGGCGGTTTTCCCCGGTGGCAACACCTTTACTCACCACATCGTCCGACGTCTGTTCGAAGCTCAAGGCCTGACGCCGAACATCGCCATGAGCACGAATTATCTGGAAACCATCAAGATGATGGTCTCGATTGGCCTGGCCTGGAGCGTGTTGCCGCGCACCATGCTTGATGATCAGGTTGCGCGAATACCTTTACCAGGCATACAACTCACTCGCCAGCTAGGCTATATCCTGCACACAGAAAGGACGCTGTCGAATGCGGCGCGAGCCTTCATGGCCTTGCTGGATGCACAAATCGATCTGCCAGGGACTCTCGGCTAAGCTGTGCTACGTCTATAGAGCCTCGAGTCACTGAACCTGACACCCCACTCAGCCAAGGCTTGCCAATGCCGAAATCTGTTGACCGTATTCCGACGATGCCGCGTATACAGGCGCTTGACCCAAAACGGTCCGAGCAGAGCTGGGAAAGCGCCCCACAATTGCTGGCCGCCCTCAACGGTGCACGTTTGGGCGCCTGGTATTGGGACATCGAGCGTGGGCAGATCAGTTGGTCGCGGGGTACCCAGGCGCTGTTCGGCTTCGATCCCCGGCAACCGCTGCCGGCGGATCTGGAATACCTCGACTTGCTGCCGCCAGAGGATCGGGCGAAAACCATTCGCGCCTTCGACGCGGTGATCGCCGGCGCCCCGCTGGAACAGGCGATGCATCACCGCATCCGCTGGCCCGACGGCAGCCTGCACTGGCTGGAGATCAACGGCAGCCTGCTGCCGGACAAACACGGCCGGCCACGCATGATTGGCGTCATCCGTGAAATCACCCACCAGCGCCAGCGCGAACAGGCGTTGAGCAGCTCGGAAAAGCGCTTCGCCACGCTGTTCCACCTGTGTCCGAACATGGTGCTGCTGACTCGCCAGGAAGACGGCCTGATCAGCGAAGCCAACCAGTATTTCGAAAGCCTGTTTGGCTGGCCGGTACAGAACGCTATTGGTCGCACCACCCTGGAACTGGGCCTCTGGGTGCATCCGGAGCAACGGGCGCAACTCGTCACAGCCACCAAGGCCAAGGGCGAACTGGTCAGCATGGAGGTGCAATTTCGTGCCAGCAACGGCCAGATCCACGACGGCATCCTCAGCGCGCAAAAGGTCGAGCTCGAAGGTCAGCCTTATCTGCTGAGTACGTTCCTTGACACCACCGAACGCAAAGCCGCCGAACATGCCCTGAAAGACAGCCAGGAGCGCCTCGACCTGGCGCTGGATTCCGCGCAACTCGGCACCTGGGACTGGCACATTCCCAGTGGCATGCTCTACGGCTCGGCACGCGCCGCCCAGCTGCACGGGCTGGACCCCATACCTTTCCATGAATCCTTCGACGAGTTTTTCGAAGGCGTGCCCGGCGAAGAACGCGACACCATGCGCGATGCCTATCGCAGCCTGCGAGAAGGCCCTGCCGGCAATTATCAACTGACCTACCGCGTGCAACTGCCGGACGGCAGCTCGCGCTTCCTGGAAAGCCGCGCCCGACTCTATCGCGATGAAAACGGTGTCCCGCTGCGCATGGCCGGCACCCTGCTCGACATCACCGATCAGGTGGAGCGGGAGCAGCTGCTGGTAGCGTCCGAAGAGAAGTTCGCCACCCTGTTCCAGGTCAGCCCGGACCCGATTTGCGTGACCCGTCAGGACACCGGCCAATTTATCGAGATCAACTCCAGCTTCACCCAGACCTTCGGCTGGAGCGCCGCCGACGTGATTGGCCGCGGCGCCGACGAAATCGGTCTATGGGACGCATCGGCGCAAAGCCTGCGACGCATCGAGCAGGTCATCCGTGAACAGGGTCTGAACAACGTGGCGATCCTCGTTCAGCACAAAGACGGGCAAGCCCTGACGTGCGTGATTTCCAGCCGCCAGATCAGCGTCGGCGAGCAGCCATGCATCGTCACCACCCTGCGCGATATCACTCAGCAACAACGCTCGGAAGCCGCGCTCAAGGCCAGCGAAGAGAAGTTCGCCAAGGCGTTCCACTCAAGCCCCGACGCCATCACCATCACCGAGCGCGACACCGGGCGTTATCTGGAGGTTAACGATGGCTTTTGCCGCCTGACCGGCTACCGCGCCGATGAAGTGGTAGGTCGCACGGTGTATCAGGTCGGCATCTGGGCCGAGGAAAAACAACGTTCGGCGCTGCTCGCCGAACTCCAGATCAAGGGCCGGGTGCACCACCAGGAAATGCTCGGGCGCAATAAGCGCGGCGAGTTGCTGACCGTCGAAGTCTCGGTAGAACCGATCACCCTCAACGAAACCGCCTGCCTGCTGCTGACCGCGCGGGACGTCAGCCTGCTGAAAAACGCCGAAGCGCAGATCCGTCACCTGGCCTACCACGACCCGCTGACCAACCTGCCCAACCGCGCCCTGCTGATGGATCGCCTGAGTCAGCAGATTGCCCTGCTCAAGCGCCACAACCTGCGCGGCGCCCTGATGTTTCTCGACCTTGATCACTTCAAGCACATCAATGATTCGCTCGGTCATCCGGTGGGCGATACCGTTCTGAAAATCATCACCGCGCGCCTCGAAGCCAGCGTGCGCATGGAAGACACCGTCGCGCGTTTGGGCGGTGACGAATTCGTGGTGCTGCTCAGCGGGCTCGAAGGCTCGCGCAACGACGTCAGCGAGCAAGTCCTGCAACTGGCGGACACCTTGCGTGAACTGCTGTCGGAGCCGATGTTCCTCGATGGACAACGCCTGCAAGTGACTCCGAGCATCGGCATCGCGCTGATTCCCGATCACGGCTCGACCCCGACTGACCTGCTCAAACGCGCCGACATCGCCCTCTACCGGGCCAAGGATTCGGGCCGCAACACCGCGCAGATGTACCACAACACCATGCAGAAGGCGGCGAGCGAGCGCTTGCGCATGGAAACCGACCTGCGCCTGGCCCTTTCCCGGGGTGAGTTCCGCGTGCACTACCAGCCTCAGGTGGACGCCCGGAACGACCGCATCGTCGGCGCCGAGGCGCTGGTGCGCTGGAACCATCCGGACCTCGGCGCGCAATCGCCCACCGAGTTCATCAAGGTGCTGGAGGACAGCGGACTGATTCTGGAAGTGGGTACCTGGATCGTCGACGAAGCCTGCAGCGCCTTCAAACAACTGATCGCCAAGGGCCTGGTCGATCCGCTCGACTTCAGCCTGTGCGTCAACATCAGCCCGCGGCAATTTCGTCAGAATGACTTTGTCGAACGCATCGAACACAGCCTCGCCAGCCACGGTCTGCCCTGCTCGCTGCTGAAACTGGAAATCACCGAAGGCATCGTGATCCAGAACCTGGAAGACACCATCAACAAAATGCGCAGCCTGAAAAAACTCGGCGTGAGTTTTGCCATGGACGATTTCGGCACCGGCTATTCCTCGCTGACCTACCTCAAGCGTCTGCCGGTCGACACCCTAAAAATCGACCAATCGTTCATCCGCGACGCCACCACCGACCCCAACGACGCCGAGATCATCCGCGCCATCGTTGCCATGGCCCGCAGCCTGGAATTGAAAGTGATTGCCGAAGGGGTAGAGACGCCGGAGCAGCTGGAGTTCTTGCAGGGGCTGGGCTGCCATTTTTATCAGGGGTATTTGCACAGCCCGCCGCTGCCGGTGGAGGACTTCCAAAAGCTCCTCAAATGAGCGCAGCACACCTGCAATTTTGTAGCAGCTGCCGAGCCTGCGAGGCTGCGTTCGGTTTGGGCCGCATTCGGACGCAGCAGTCGTGAATTCAGGCGGCGCGGGCCTTAAATAAGGACCGCAGATTGCTTTTCAAGAGATTATTTACAGGTTTTTTTCAGGCTGCTTCGGACACCTGAAGCCCCAGTAAACGCGAGACCTGATCCAGCTCTGTCTCGCGACGCAGCACGGTGAACAGCTCGACCGCTTCGGGATAATTGCGGGTCAGCATCGCCAGCCACTGCTTCAAGCGACCCGGCGATTGGCGTGGCGTCATTTGCGCCTTGGCTTGCAGCCAGAAGTCCTGAATCAATGGGAGCAGCTCGGCCCAGGTCATCTCGACGACGTCCTCACCGGCCCGCGCCATTGCGATTTGCCGTGCCAGGTCCGGGCGCGACACCAGGCCGCGACCGAGCATGATGTCCTCGACACCGCTGATTTCACGGCAACGACGCCAGTCTTCGACGCTCCAGATGTCGCCATTGGCGAACACCGGCACCTTGACCACATCCTGCACCCGAGGGATCCATTCCCAATGGGCCGGCGGCTTGTAGCCGTCAGTTTTGGTCCGCGCATGAACCACAATGTGCGCCGCGCCACCTTCGGCCAGGGCCGTGGCACACACCAGCGCACCGTCGGGGCTGTCGAAACCGAGGCGCATCTTGGCAGTCACCGGAATGTGCGCCGGAACGGCGCGACGGACATGTTCGACGATCTGGTTCAGCAGCTCAGGCTCTTTGAGCAGCACCGCACCGCCACGGGACTTGTTCACAGTCTTGGCCGGGCAGCCGAAGTTCAAGTCGATCACCTCGGAACCCAGCTCGCAAGCCAGCGCGGCGTTTTCCGCCAGGCATACCGGATCGGAACCGAGCAGCTGCACCCGCAGCGGCACGCCGGATGCGGTACGGGCGCCGGTCAGCAGTTCCGGGCCGAACTTGTGGTAATAGGCAGGCGTAAGCAGTTGATCGTTGATCCGAATGAACTCGGTCACGCACCAATCGATACCGCCCACACGGGTCAGCACGTCCCGCAGGATGTTGTCGACCAACCCCTCCATGGGCGCCAAAGCAATTTGCATGAAAAACACACTCAACGAAAAACGTGCGGCAGTTTACTGGATTGCGCGGAAAATCTGCAGAACATCGCAGATACCCTTGTGGGAGTGAGCCTGCTCGCGATAGCGGTGCATCAGCAGCATCACTGTTGGCTGACACAACGCTATCGCGAGCAGGTCGAATCGTCGCACCGTCGCTCCCACATTAGATTTTGGATGCTTCGAGATTTTGCGACAACAACGCAGGGCCGTAGCCCTCGATGAACTCCGCGGGCATGCGCTTGGGCTTGCCGGTCGACAGTTCGATGCAAACGAAGGTGGTTTGGGCTCGCAGCAATGTGGTGTTGTCACTGGGGCGCTTCAACTGGAAGTGTCGGGTCATTTTCAGGCGCTGATCCCAATCGACGATCCAGGTCGCCAATTGCAACTCATCGCCTTCATAGGCGGCCGCCAGATAATCGATCTCGTGCCGCACCACCGCCATCGCCCGATCCAGCCGACGATACTCGACCAGGTCCAGGCCAAGCCGCTGGGAGTGGCGCCAGGCACAGCGTTCGAGCCAGGTCACGTACACCGCGTTGTTCGCGTGACCCAGCCCATCGATGTCCTCTGCGCCGACTTCCAGATCAATGATAAATGGCGTTGCCCGATCCCAGCCCATGCCCCACTCCCGGTCAGAAAATTTTCACCGGGCCAGTGTAACGGATGCTCAGGCCGATTGGCGCGATTGCAGACTGCGACCGGCCAGCAACGAGAGAACGCCTTCGATCACCCGAGGATCAGCCAGTACTCGTTGATGACCACCCTCTTTCAGGCGCAGTAAACGGCTGTCGAACCAGGCTTCGTTGATCAGCTGCGATTCCTTGACCGGAACGTAGTTATCATCTTCGGCGTGAACGATCAGGCCGGGCATGTCGAGCTGATAGTGCGCGACATCCAGTGCCGCAGCGCGCATGCCGACGTCTCTTTCGACCTGACGAATGAACGCCGAGCGGGCTTTCGGTGGCAGCCGCACATAGCGTGCGAAACCGCGCAACACGCCGAGAATCCGCGCCGGGGCAGCGATAGTGACCAGGGTTTCGGTACGCAAGCCCAACTGAACGGCGAGCATGGCACTGGCGCCGCCCATGGAGTGGCCGATGACGGCTTGCAGCGGCGGCAACTCGGCAGCGGCTTCAAGCATGGCCCGGGCGAACAGCACCACATTGGCTTCGCGACCCGGCGAGCGACCGTGGGCCGGACCGTCCAGCGCAACCACGGTGTAACCGGCATCGACCAACGCGGTGATGAGGCTGGCAAACTGCGTCGGCCGGCCTTCCCAACCGTGCATCAGCAACACCGCGGGGCCCTGCCCCCACCGCAGCGCCGAGAGGCCGAAACGCAGGGTGATTCGCTCGGACTTCGCCAGCAGCGGCAATTCCCAATCACGCGGCGGCAGCTCCCGCGGTGTCATGAATGCCAGTCGCATTTTGCTCGCGACCAGTTTCGGTGCGAACCAGCCCAAGGTGCCATTAACGCTACGAACCCACTTCAACGTGCTCATCGCTCTCACTCCTCAGGCTAATGCTTTTAGGTCACAGCACCGCAGACTTGGCGGCGCGCAGCAATCGATCGGACAATTCTCCTGGCCCCAACGCGCGAGCCAAAGCCAAACCACCGACCATCAAGGCCATGTCGGCCAAGGCTTTGTCGGTGTCTTCCGGGCTGGCCGCCAACTGCGCGACCATCATTTCCACATGTTCATTCAACGCCACGCGAAACGCGTCCGGCAGGCGGCCCAGCTCACCGACCGAAGCCGGAATCGGGCACGCCGAATCAGAGGAATCACGGTGTTTGCGTGACAGATAAAACGCAGCAACCAGCGCGCGACGCTCTTCGCCGGTCAATTCGGCGTCCATGTCGGCGATCAAGCCACGGCGATGACCGAGCAGTTGCTTGAACGCTTCCAGCATCATCGCGTCCTTGCTTTCGAAGTGCGCGTAGAAGCCGCCGACGGTCAGGCCGGCCGCGCCCATCACTTCGCCCACGCTCGGTTCGGCCGGGCCGCGCTGAATCAGCGCTGCGCTGGCAGCCTTGAGGATGCGTTCGCGGGTTTGAGCTTTTTTATCGTTCATCGTTGCCTCCGAATATTACGACTAGAATATTATTCTCATAATAATTTTACGCAAGTCGTGGATGTGACCGCTGGTCTGAAGAACAGTTTGGAAGAAATGAGGGATTTGGCCAAACGCCAGACAAACAAAAGGGCCATTCAATAATTGAATGACCCTTATAAAATCCCGCAGAGCGGGTAATCGTGGCGTCCCCTAGGGGACTCGAACCCCTGTTACCGCCGTGAAAGGGCGGTGTCCTAGGCCACTAGACGAAGGGGACGCAAAACCTTCTATACAACTGATCAGTGCTGAGAGCTGATCGATTCAAGGCCGGTGTGGCCAGACCTTGAACTGTAAAATTGGTGGAGCTTAGCGGGATCGAACCGCTGACCTCCTGCATGCCATGCAGGCGCTCTCCCAGCTGAGCTAAAGCCCCGGATTTTTCGCCTCGCGGCGGAGCGACATCTTGCAACATCACTTCTGTAAAACTGGCGTCCCCTAGGGGACTCGAACCCCTGTTACCGCCGTGAAAGGGCGGTGTCCTAGGCCACTAGACGAAGGGGACGCAAACCCTTCTATACAACAGATCACCGCTGAGTGGTGATCGCTTCAAAGCCGGTGTGGCCAGACCTTGAAGTGTAAATTGGTGGAGCTAGACGGGATCGAACCGTCGACCTCTTGCATGCCATGCAAGCGCTCTCCCAGCTGAGCTATAGCCCCTCATCGCTGAGGACGGGGCGAATCTTAATGGCGCATCGGAAGGCTGTCAAACTTATTTTTAAAATATTTCAAAGTTTTTTGCCGACATAACAATCACTTACCGCCCTCCCCCTGAAAAACCGGGGTGGCGCCGAAGAGCAGGATCAAAAGATCGCAGCCTCCGGCAGCTCCTACGCAGGATCAAACAACCTTAGGCGATGTTGCCCAAGAGTTTTTCCCACTCCTTGTTTTCCTTCTTCGACACGCCGCCCAGCAAGTCGATCGCCTGGCGCAGACGGAAACGGGTCAGGTCCGGGCCAAGGATTTCCATCGCATCGAGCACCGACACCGAACTGGCCTGGCCAGTGATCGCGGCAAACATCAGCGGCATGGCGTCACGCAGCTTCAGTTCCAGGGATTCGACCACCGCTTGAATCGTTGCGGTGATGCTGTCTTTCTCCCACTGACGCAGGCTTTCCAGCTTCCACAGGATTAACTGCATCAACTGACGCACCTGATCGCCCGACAGCTTTTTGGACTCAAACAGCTTGGCGTCCGGGTTCACGCCACCGGCGAAGAAGAAACCGGCCAGCGGTGCGACCTGGCTGAAGGTTTCAACCCGACCCTGCACGTGCGGCGCGATCTTCATCATGTATTCCGGGTTCAGCGCCCATGTTTGCAGGCGCGAAGCGAACTCTTCCACCGGCAGGTCACGCAGCCATTGGCCGTTGAGCCATGACAGCTTCTCGACGTCAAAAATCGGCCCGCCGAGGGAGACGCGACTCAGGTCGAAGTTATCGACCATTTCCTGCAGCGAGAACTTCTCGCGCTCGTCCGGCATCGACCAGCCCATGCGACCGAGGTAGTTGAGCATCGCTTCCGGCATGAAGCCCATGCGCTCGTAGAACGTCACCGAGGTCGGGTTCTTGCGCTTGGACAGCTTGCTCTTGTCCGGGTTACGCAGCAGCGGCATGTAGCACAGCTCGGGTTGTTCCCAGCCGAAGTACTCGTACAGCAGAATCAGTTTCGGTGCCGATGGCAGCCACTCTTCGCCACGCAGAACGTGGGTGATACCCATCAGGTGATCATCGACCACGTTGGCCAGGAAGTACGTCGGCAGACCGTCGGTCTTCATCAGCACTTGCATGTCCATACGATCCCATGGGATCTCGACGTCGCCACGCAGCATGTCCGGCACCACGCAAACGCCTTCGCTCGGCACTTTCATGCGGATCACGTGCGGCTCGCCGGCGGCCAGACGACGATCGACTTCTTCCTTGGACAGCAACAGCGCACGGCCGTCGTAACGCGGGGTTTCGCCGCGGGCCATTTGCTCGGCGCGCATCTGGTCGAGTTCTTCAGCGGTGCAGAAGCACGGGAAAGCGTGGCCCATTTCGACCAGCTGCTGGCAGTACTTCTGATAGATGTCGCCACGCTCGCTCTGACGGTAAGGACCGTGCGGGCCGCCAACATCCGGGCCTTCGCTCCAGTCGATACCCAACCAGCGCAGGGCGTCGAAAATCTGTTGTTCGGACTCGCGGGTCGAACGCAATTGGTCGGTGTCTTCGATCCGCAGGATGAACTCACCGCCGTGCTGCTTGGCAAAGCAGTAGTTGAACAAAGCGATGTAAGCGGTACCTACGTGGGGGTCCCCGGTAGGCGATGGCGCGATGCGAGTGCGGACGGTGGTCATGGCAAGTCTCGAAATGAAGATAAAACAAAGGGCGAATGGTAACAGGCGTTGCCCGCCCGGCTCCAGTGAGCAGGGCATTTAAGCCAAGGTTGCGTCTACAACGCGCTCTAGCCTTGGTGAATGGCCGATTATCAGCCGATGGCATTTACCCATCATTCGCTGTATGCCAGATTTGACCGCTGATAACTTCCCTTACAATTTCTCGACTACAGTCTGCCCATGCCTGCCCAACTCAAGCGTCGCCTGTTTATTTTCCTGTTGATCGTCCTGCTGGTTGCCGGGGGCTTTTTCGCCCAGTGGTTCTTCAAGGGTCGATTCTATGAAAGCACCGACAACGCTTATGTCCAGGGCGAGATCACCCGTGTGTCGAGTCAATTGGGCGCGCGCATCAAACAGGTGCTTGTACAGGACAACCAGCACGTCGAGAAAGGCCAGTTGCTGATCAAACTCGAAGGCGATGACTTCCACCTCGCCGTCGACCGCGCCAACGCTACCCTCGCGACCCGCCAGGCCGAACGCCTGCAAGCCCAGAGCAAACTCACTCAGCAAGCCAGCCTGATCGCCGCCAGCGACGCGCAAGTCGCGTCCAGCCAGGCGAGTCTCGGCCGTTCGCAGATCGATTTGTCTCGCGCGCAAACCCTGCGCAAACCCGGCTATGTCTCGGAAGAACGGGTGACCACCCTCTCCGCCGACAACCACATCGCCCGCTCGCAAGTGACCAAGGCCCAGGCGGACGCCCAAAGTCAGCGCCAACAAATCAACTCACTGAGCGCCGAGATCAAACGCCTCGACGCCATGATCGCCAACGCCAAAACCGATCTGGCCCAGGCCGAACTGAACCTGACCCGCAGCGAAATCCACGCGCCCATAAACGGCCTGATCGGCCAGCGCGCCGCCCGCGAAGGCCAGTATGTGCAGGCGGGTGCTTACCTGATGTCTATCGTTCCGGATCAGGACATCTGGATTCAGGCCAACTTCAAGGAAACCCAGATCGGCCGCATGCAGCCCGGCCAAACAGCCGAGCTGACTTTCGACGCCTACAGCAACACGCCCATCGAAGCGCGGGTCGACAGCCTGTTCGCCGCCTCGGGCGCACAGTTCAGCCTGTTGCCGCCGGACAATGCCACCGGCAACTTCACCAAAGTCGTACAACGGATTCCAGTAAAACTGACCTTTGCCGCGAACAATCCGCTGCAAGGCAAGATTCGTCCGGGTATGTCGGTCACCGCCAAAGTGAACATCAAAGACGCCCCTGACGATGGCCGGTGATCAACTGATCCGCCCGGTCGGCGAACCGACTCGGCGGGACTGGATCGCGGTCATGAGCGTGATGCTCGGCGCCTTTATGGCGGTGCTCGACATCCAGATCACCAACTCGTCGCTCAAGGACATTCAGGGCGCGCTGTCGGCCACTCTGGAAGAAGGCTCGTGGATTTCCACCTCGTACCTGGTGGCGGAAATCATCATGATTCCGCTGACGGCTTGGCTGGTGCAGTTGCTTTCGGCGCGGCGGCTGGCGGTGTGGGTGTCCCTCGGGTTTCTCGCTGCTTCCCTGCTCTGCTCCATGGCCTGGAGCCTGGAAAGCATGATCGTCTTCCGTGCCTTGCAGGGCTTCACCGGCGGCGCGCTGATCCCGCTGGCATTCACCCTCACCCTGATCAAACTCCCCGAACACCACCGCGCCAAAGGCATGGCGATGTTTGCCATGACCGCAACATTCGCGCCCTCCATCGGCCCGACCCTCGGTGGCTGGCTGACCGAGAATTGGGGCTGGGAATACATCTTCTACATCAACATTCCGCCGGGCCTGATCATGATCGCCGGCCTGATGTACGGCCTGGAGAAGAAAGAAGCTCATTGGGAACTGCTGAAAAGCACCGACTACCTGGGCATTCTCACGCTGGGCGTCGGCCTCGGTTGTTTGCAGGTGTTTTTGGAGGAAGGCCATCGCAAGGACTGGCTGGAATCGAGCCTGATCGTGACCCTGGGCAGCATCGCGCTGGTCAGCCTGATCACCTTTGTGATCGTGCAGACGTCCAAGCCCAATCCGCTGATCAACCTCGGCATCCTGCGCAATCGAAACTTTGGTTTATCGAGCATTTCCAGTGTCGGGATGGGTGTCGGATTGTACGGCTCGATCTACCTGTTGCCGCTGTACCTGGCGCAGATCCAGAACTACAACGCCTTGCAAATCGGCGAAGTGATCATGTGGATGGGCGTACCGCAGCTGTTTCTGATTCCACTGGTGCCGAAGCTGATGAAGTACGTCTCGCCGAAATGGCTGTGCACGTTGGGTTTCGGGCTGTTTGGATTGGCGAGTTTTTCATCGGGGGTATTGAACCCGGACTTCGCCGGGCCGCAGTTCAATCAGATCCAGATCATCCGCGCGCTGGGCCAGCCGCTGATCATGGTGACCATCTCGTTGATCGCCACGGCGTACATTCTGCCGCAGGACGCGGGGTCGGCATCGAGCCTGTTCAACATCCTGCGCAACCTCGGCGGCGCGATCGGCATCGCCCTCCTCGCCACGTTGCTGGATGCGCGAACCAAGACTTACTTTGACTACTTGCGTGAAGCGATTGTGCCGACCAACCCGCAGGTGGCCGAGCGCATGGCGTCGCTGACGGATCGGTTTGGCAGTGAGACGGCCGCGTTGGGCAAGCTCAGTGAAATTGCGCATCAGCAGGCGTCGATCATGGCTTACAACGATGCGTTTCACTTTGTCGGGATTGCGCTGGGGATCAGCATGCTGGCGGTGTTGCTGACCAAGGCATTGCCGGCGGGATTGAAGGCTGGCGAGGCACATTAAAGACCGCGACGCCCCCATCGCGAGCAGGCTCGCTCCCACAGGGTTCAGCGTGATCCCTGTGGGAGCGAGCTTGCTCGCGATGGGGGCCTGACAGGCACCACAAATCTCAAACAGTGATCAACCGCTCACGCAACTTGCCAATCTCGTCGCGCATCTGCGCCGCTGCTTCGAACTCCAGGTCGCGGGCGAGTTGGTACATTTTCTCTTCCAGCGCCTTGATACGCTTGGCGATCTCGCCCGGCGAGCGCAGTTCCGCTTCGTACCTGGCGTTTTCCTCGGCGGCCTTGGCCATGCCTTTGCGCTTCTTGCTGCGCGAACCCGGCACGGTGGCACCTTCCATGATGTCGGCAACGTCCTTGAACACGCCTTTGGGCGTGATGCCATTGGCCAGGTTGAAGGCGATCTGCTTGTCGCGACGACGCTCGGTTTCGCCGATCGCCCGCTCCATGGAGCCGGTGATGCGATCCGCGTAAAGAATCGCCCGACCGTTGAGGTTGCGCGCCGCCCGGCCGATGGTCTGGATCAGCGAACGCTCGGAACGCAGGAAGCCTTCCTTGTCTGCATCGAGGATCGCCACCAGCGAGACTTCCGGCATGTCCAGGCCTTCACGCAGCAGGTTGATCCCCACCAGCACATCGAAGGTGCCCAGACGCAGATCGCGGATGATTTCGACCCGTTCCACGGTGTCGATGTCCGAGTGCAGATAACGCACCCGTACGCCGTGGTCCGCCAGGTAATCGGTCAAGTCTTCGGACATGCGCTTGGTCAGCGTGGTGACCAGCACCCGCTCTTCCAGCGCCACGCGCTTGCCGATCTCCGAAAGCAAATCGTCGACCTGGGTCAACGCCGGACGGATTTCGATTTGCGGGTCCACCAGACCAGTCGGACGCACCAGTTGCTCGACCACGCGACCGGCGTGTTCTGCCTCGTAATTGCCCGGCGTGGCCGAGACGAAAATCGTCTGCGGGCTGATGTTTTCGAACTCGTCGAAGCGCATCGGCCGGTTATCCAGGGCTGACGGCAGACGGAAACCGTATTCCACCAGCGTCTCTTTACGCGAACGGTCGCCCTTATACATGGCGCCGACCTGCGGCACGCTGACGTGGGATTCGTCGATCACCAGCAAGGCGTCAGCCGGCAGGTAGTCAAACAAAGTTGGCGGCGCCTGGCCGGATTCACGGCCCGACAGGTAGCGCGAGTAGTTTTCGATGCCATTGCAGTAACCCAGCTCGAGGATCATCTCCAGGTCGAAACGGGTGCGCTGTTCCAGGCGCTGGGCCTCAACGAGTTTATTGTTGGAGCGCAGGTAATCCAGACGCTCCTGCAACTCGACTTTGATCCCTTCGACGGCACCCAGCAGGGTTTCTCGTGGGGTCACGTAGTGGCTTTTCGGATAGAACGTGAACCGCGGCAGCTTGCGGATCACTTCGCCGGTCAGCGGATCGAAGGCCGACAGGCTCTCGACTTCGTCATCGAACAGCTCGATGCGGATCGCTTCGAAATCGGATTCCGCCGGGTGGATATCGATTACATCACCGCGGACCCGAAAGGTCGCACGGGCAAACTCCATGTCGTTGCGGGTGTATTGCAGGTCTGCCAAGCGACGCAGCAACGCACGCTGATCGAGCTTGTCGCCGCGATCCACATGCAGAACCATCTTCAAATAGGTTTCCGGACTGCCCAGACCGTAGATGCACGACACCGTGGTGACGATGATCGCGTCCTTGCGCTCCAGTAGCGCCTTGGTCGCCGACAATCGCATCTGCTCGATGTGATCGTTGATCGAGGCGTCTTTCTCGATGAACGTATCCGATGACGGCACGTAGGCTTCGGGCTGGTAGTAGTCGTAGTACGAAACGAAGTATTCAACGGCGTTGTTCGGGAAGAACGCCTTGAACTCACCGTACAACTGCGCGGCCAGGGTCTTGTTCGGCGCCAGCACCAAGGTTGGACGTTGAACCTGGGCGATCACGTTGGCGATGCTGAAGGTCTTGCCCGAGCCGGTCACACCGAGCAACGTCTGGTGCGCCAGCCCGGCTTCGATGCCCTCGACCATCAGGCGGATGGCTTCCGGCTGATCGCCGGCGGGCTCGAAGCGGGTGACTAGCTGGAATTCAGACATGAAAAACCTCTGGGTTCGCGCCTGTCCGGGCGAACCGGGCAGCAACGGGAAAGACCGCAAACGACCGATGTCGCCCGAGGAAAAAACTGGATTGTGCTCAATGTGGAGCCGATTGCCCGCGCTTTCAAGGCAAACGTCCTACATCGGGTAAAACCTTTGACGATGCCAATCGACTAACGGTCGAGAAATAATCGGAAAAACTTACCGTAAAAGCCGAATCGTCTGTCGCCATCAATCGCAGATGGCCTCTATACTAGCTCCCCGTTTGTGCACCGCTCTAGTGCATTCGGCTGGAGCGCGACACGTCCCTCCACTTTCCATTCAGAGCCGCCGCAAAATGAGCCTGTTCTCCGCTGTCGAAATGGCACCACGTGATCCAATCCTGGGCCTCAACGAAGCATTCAACGCCGACACCCGTACCAACAAGGTCAACCTGGGGGTCGGTGTTTACTGCAACGAGGAGGGGCGAATTCCACTCCTGCGCGCCGTTGTCGAAGCCGAGACGATTCGCGTCGCTCAACACGCTTCCCGTGGCTACTTGCCAATCGACGGCATCGCCGCCTACGACCAGGCTGTGCAAAAACTGCTGTTCGGCAATGACTCGCCGCTGATCGCTGCTGGCCGCGTCATCACCACCCAAGCCGTTGGCGGTACTGGCGCGCTGAAAATCGGTGCCGACTTCCTCAAGCAATTGCTGCCAAACGCCGTCGTGGCGATCAGCGACCCGAGCTGGGAAAACCACCGCGCGCTGTTCGAAACGGCCGGTTTCCCGGTGCAGAACTATCGCTACTACGACGCCGCGACCCACGACGTGAACCGTGCTGGCTTGCTGGAAGACTTGAACGCCCTGCCGTCCGGCTCCATCGTTGTCCTGCACGCTTGCTGCCACAACCCGACCGGCGTGGACCTGAGCCCGGCGGACTGGAATAACGTGCTGGACGTGGTGAAAGCCAAAGGTCACGTACCGTTCCTCGACATGGCCTACCAGGGCTTTGGCGACGGCATCGACGAAGACGCCGCGGCTGTACGTCTGTTCGCTGAATCGGGCCTGACCTTCTTCGTTTCCAGCTCGTTCTCCAAATCGTTCTCGTTGTACGGCGAGCGCGTGGGCGCCCTGTCGATCGTCAGCGAATCGAAAGAAGAAAGCGCGCGCGTGCTGTCGCAAGTCAAACGCGTGATCCGCACCAACTACTCCAACCCGCCGACCCACGGTGCAAGCATCGTCGCCGCTGTACTGAACAGCCCGGAACTGCGCGCTCAGTGGGAAGAAGAACTGGCTGAAATGCGCCTGCGGATTCGCGGCATGCGCATCCAGATGGTTGAGCAGCTGGCGAAGCAAGCTCCACAGCGTGACTTCAGCTTCGTCGGTCGTCAGCGCGGCATGTTCTCCTACTCCGGCCTGACGGTTGAGCAAGTGACCCGCCTGCGCAGCGAGTTCGGTATCTACGCCCTGGACACCGGCCGCATCTGCGTGGCCGCGTTGAACCAGAGCAACATCGACGTTGTGACCAAGGCCATCGTTGCGGTGATCTGAGTCGTCCGGTGATACGAAAAACGGGAAGCCAAATGGCTTCCCGTTTTTTGTTTGTCAGAGATAATTCTCAAAGCAACGACCGAGGGCTCTAGACTGCACACAGATCAAATGTGGGAGCGGGCCTGCTCGCGAAAGGCGTCGTGTCAGCCAACATCATTGTTGAATGTTGTACCGCATTCGCGAGCAAGCTCGCTCCCACAGGTTTTGAGTACACCCCGAATTCTTACGAGAACCAACATGAAAAACGATGACCTACGCGCCGACCGCGATGAGCTGGACCACTTCGTGCCTCGCACCCCGGCCAAACGCAGTAATAACCTGGTGATGCAAGTCGCTGCCGGTGTGTTTCTCGGCGGCCTGGCCTTGTGGCTGGTGCAGCTGGCCGCAACGATGTTGTACGCCAAACTGATGCTCGCCACCGTCACCTTCGGCGGTTAGGCCAGTTCGGTTGCGCGCTGGCTGGCAGCGTCGTCATAGGCGACGTAGAGCGATTCGGCGACCTGGCTTTTGATGGCCTTGGCGCTTTCCAGGCCCAATACAAAACCTTCCGCCTTGCCACCGGCACGGTTCAAATCGTCAGCGGTGCTGGCCTGAGTGATTGCGTCGAACAGTTTTTCGGCGTGCGGGCCGACGCCTTTGGGCAGGCTGATCTGAGCGATGCTCATGCGAACACCCCATTGTGGCGAGGTGTGGTGGTTGGGTGATTCATGGCGCGTACCTTTTCGGCGAATGGCCGGCAGCGCGTGTAACCACTTCCGGGCAGCCATGGTAGACCTCTAAGGCGATTCTGGTAACCGCCCGCGGTCGATAAACCACCGTCCGTCCCCATGAACCCGCCAAATTGCTAACAGGTGCTTGACTTCTCTTTTTGAATCAGTAACATACACGCCATTCCGCGATAGCTCAGTTGGTAGAGCAAGTGACTGTTAATCACTGGGTCCCTGGTTCGAGTCCAGGTCGTGGAGCCAGACAAGGTTCCAGAGAAATATCTCTGAACCACTCGAAAAACCCGCCTTCTGGCGGGTTTTTTCGTTTTAGCGTTCCGGGTTACCCCTTCCCATACTCATTGAGATAACCCAGCAGTTTGCTGACGGCCGCCGACAGTGGCCGCGACTGGCGTGTCAGCAGGCCGATGTTGACCATGGAGATGGGTAACTCGACCGGCAGGATCGCCACCATGCCATAGCGCAGGTAATGCTCAGCTACATCATTGGGCACCACGGCGATCATGTCCGACGCTTCGATCATCGAGGTGGTGGTCAGAATCGAAGCGGTTTCAACGATGTCCAGCGTCTGCACCATGCCCCCGGCCTTCAGTGCGCTTTCCACGTGACGACGCATCGGGCTGCCGATTGGATGCAGAATCCAGGTCTGCGTCACCAGGTCGACCAGGCTCAATTTTGCAGCCGTGGCCAGCACATGCCCGGGACGCGCGATGACGCGCATCTGCTCGCCCTTTTCGAACAGTTGAATATCCAGCCCCTGGCTGTCGATCTGGTCCGGGAGCCGCCCCAGCACCACATCAAAATCGCCGCGAATCAGCGCCGGCAGCAACGTGTCGCTGGTCCCGACTTCAATACAGATGCGCACCTTCGGGTTATCCGCCTTGAATGCCAACACGCCCCTGGTTAACAAGGTCGGCACCGGCCCCATCACCGTGCCGATGCGCACCAACCCCGAGGCACCGCGCGCCAGCTCCGCCAGCTGCGCTTCGGCGTGCTCGAATTCATGAATGGCCCCATGGGCATAATGAATCATCACTTCGCCATACAACGTCGGTTCCATGCCCCGCGGCAGGCGCTCGAACAGCTTGGCGCCGAGGCGTACTTCCAACTGCTGCAATAACAGGCTCGCGGCCGGCTGAGTGGTGTGCATCGCAGCCGCTGCTCGGCGCAGGTTACGGAACTCGCCCAAGGCATTGAGCAGTGCAATCTGGCGACTGGAAATCTTCAGCGAACTGAAGGTTTTCGCCGGTGCCGGGTTGGCGAGCGTTGGGACTTTCGGCTGCTCTGACATATCAATTTTAATATCCATCTATACGAATCGACGATTATGCCTATATCGCCGACCACCCTACAGTCGAGCTCCCAAGTGGTCACCTATAAAAAGAGTTCTCCATGAGTATTCGAATCACCCACCTGAGCGTTCGCGACATTCGTTTCCCTACTTCCCGGTCACTCGACGGTTCTGACGCCATGAACAGCGCGCCAGACTATTCGGCGTCCTACGTGGTATTGCACACCGATTCGGCACACGGCCTGGAAGGCCATGGCCTGACTTTCACCATTGGCCGTGGCAATGAAATCTGCGTGGCCGCCGTGCAATCGCTGGCGCCACTGATCGTCGGGTTGACGCTGGAAGAGATCACCGCCGACATGGGCCGCTTCTGGCACAACATCACCGTGGGTGACAGCCAACTGCGCTGGCTGGGCCCGGAAAAGGGCGTGATTCACCTGGCCACCGCCGCCATCGTCAACGCCGTGTGGGACCTGTGGGCCAAGACCGAAGCAAAGCCGGTGTGGAAACTGCTGGCGGACATGACGCCCGAACAACTCGTCGCCTGCCTCGACTTCAGCTACGTGACCGACGCCATCACCCCTGAGGAAGCCATTGCCCTGCTTCGTCGCCAGGCCCCCGGCAAAGCCAAGCGTGAAGCCCAGATGCTGCGCGAAGGCTATCCCGGCTACACCACTGCGCCGGGCTGGCTGGGTTACTCGGAAGAGAAAATGCGCCGACTGGCCCGCGAAGCCGTCGCCGATGGCTGGACCCACTTCAAACAGAAAATCGGCGCCAACCTGGAGGACGACATGCGCCGCGCCGCGATCCTGCGCGAAGAAATCGGCTGGGAGCGCACCTTGATGATGGACGCCAATCAGGTCTGGAGTGTCGATGAATCGGTGGCAAACATGCGTCGCCTGGCCGCTTTCGATCCATGGTGGATCGAAGAGCCGACCAGCCCGGACGATATCCTCGGACACGCGACCATCCGCCAGCGGATCGCACCGATTGGCGTCGCCACCGGTGAACACTGCCATAACCGGGTGATGTTCAAGCAAATGTTCCAGGCCCAGGCACTGGACTTCTGCCAGTTGGACGCCGCACGCCTGGGCGGTCTCAACGAAGTGTTGATCGTGTTGCTGATGGCCGCCAAGTTCGACGTGCCGGTGTGCCCGCATGGCGGCGGCGTCGGCTTGTGCGAGTACGTGCAGAACATCTCGCTGTTCGATTACATCGCGGTCTCCGGCTCGCTGCAAAATCGCGTGCTGGAATACGTCGATCACCTGCACGAGCACTTCCTGGAGCCCGTGGTGATTCGCAACGGTCGCTACATGCCGCCGCAACGGCCCGGCTACAGCATCGAAATGACCGCCGAAACCCTGGAACGCTACCAGTATCCCAACGGCCCGGTGTGGATTGATCTTGCCCAATCCTGACCGCTAAGCAGCACCTTCCGTTAGCGCAACGGCACAGTGGCGCCCCTTTGCACCGGGCGCCATGACTCGCGCACTTGCCCACATTAGGACTATAAAAATGACAATCCTAAGCACCATCGCAGTTGCCCAGGCCCCTGCTGCCTGTAACGAACAACGCTTGACCAACCTACTGTTGCGCAAACTGATGCCGCTGCTGGTCGTGGTCTATGTCATGAGTTTTCTTGACCGCACCAACATTGCCCTGGCCAAAGCCAGCATGGGCATCGACCTTGGGCTTTCCGCTGCGGCGTATGGCCTGGGTGCCGGGTTGTTCTTCCTGACCTACGCACTGTTCGAAGTGCCCAGCAACCTGATCATGCAAAAGGTCGGCGCGCGATTCTGGATCACTCGCATCATGATCACCTGGGGCCTGCTCTCGACGGGCATGGCGTTCGTCCAGGGTGAAACCTCGTTCTATGTCATGCGCCTGTTGCTGGGCGTCGCCGAAGCGGGCCTGTTTCCGGGCGTCATGCTGTACCTGACCTACTGGTTCAACCGCGAACAACGCGCCCGCGCCACCGGGTATTTTCTGCTCGGTGTCTGCGTGGCGAATATTCTCAGCGGCCCGTTGGGCGGCGCGCTGTTGCAACTCGATGGCTGGCTCGGCTGGCATGGCTGGCAGTGGTTGTTCGTACTGGAAGGTCTGCCAGCCGTGGCGCTGGCCTATGTAGTGTGGAAGAAACTGCCCGACGGCCCCTCCTCCGCGTCCTGGCTGTCGGCGGCTGACGCGAGGGAAATCGAAGAGCGCTTGAACGCCGAGAACGACGACGCCCCACAACAAACCCGCCTCAGCCAGATGTTGCGCGATAAACAAATCTGGCTGGCGATCGTCGTCTACTTCGTGCACCAGATCACTATCTATACCGTGATCTTCTTCCTGCCCGGCATCATCGGGACCTATGGTGCTTTGTCGCCACTGCAAATCGGCCTGCTGACGTCCGTGCCGTGGATTGCTGCCGCCATCGGTGCCGCCACTTTTCCGCGCCTGGCCACGTCACCGCAGCGGTGCCGACGCATTCTATTCTTTGGCCTGCTGACCATGTCTGCCGGACTGCTGCTGGCCTCGTTTTCCAATTCTTACATCGGCCTGATCGGCTTTTCACTGACGGCACTGATGCTGTTCGTCGTGCAGTCGATCATCTTTGTCTTCCCCTCCAGCCGCTTGAGCGGAACCGCCCTGGCGGGTGGCCTGGCGTTCGTCACCACCTGCGGTTTACTGGGTGGCTTCGTCGGTCCGTCGGTGATGGGCCTGATCGAACAAGCCACCGGCAGCACGCGCAATGGCTTGCTGGTGATCGCCGGTTTACTGGTCTTCGCGGCACTGGTCAGCACCCGCTTGCGTCAGGGCCAAGAAAAAACCGCCGTCTGAAAAGACGGCGGTCGGTTGTTTGCTTACTTAACGGGCACCACCGTCAGACATGCTCACTGCTTTTCGCATGGATGGGGTGGTGCTCGTCTGATGCATGAGCCACCTCCACCACCGGAATCTCATTCCCGTCGCAGTCACGCAGTTTGCCTTCGCTGAAATAATCCCCTTCGCGCAACGCTGCCAGATCCTGATAACGCAGAACGCGCTCAGTACCGGCCGCGAACACCGACTGCTGATCGGAGTTACCGGCAGTGAGGTGGTTGAAGGTCAGGTTCAGCACGATGGCCATGATCGCCGAGGAGCTGATGCCGGAGTGGAAGATCGTGGCGAACCAGCTTGGGAAGTGGTCGTAGAAGTTCGGCGCAGCGATGGGGATCATGCCGAAGCCGATGGAGGTGGCGACGATGATCAGGTTGACGTTGTTGCGGTAGTCGACCTTGGACAGCGTACGAATACCGCTGGCCGCCACGGTGCCGAACAGCACGATACCGGCGCCGCCGAGAACCGAAGTCGGTACAGCGGCGATGACGCGGCCCATAAACGGCAGCAAACCGAGGATCACCAGAAACAAACCGCCGGTAGCCACCACGAAGCGGCTCTTGATCCCGGTCACCGCCACCAGTCCGACGTTCTGGGCGAACGCGCTTTGGGTGAAGGAGCCGAAGATCGGCGCGATCATGCTCGACAGCATGTCGGCGCGCAGGCCGTTGCCCAGGCGTTTGGAATCGACCTTGGTGCCGATGATTTCACCGACGGCGAGGATGTCAGCCGAGGTTTCCACCAGGGTCACCATGACCACGATGCACATCGACAGGATCGCGGCAAAGTGGAAGGTCGGCATGCCAAAGTGGAACGGCGTCGGGAAGCCGAACATCGGGCCTTGAGTGACGGACGAGAAGTCCGCCATGCCAAGGAACACCGCGATCACCGTGCCGATAACCATCGCCAGCAGGATCGACAAGCGCGAGATGGTCGCGCTGCCGATCTTGCTCAACAGCAGGACCAGCACCAGCGTCACCGCCGCCAGACCGATGTTCGCCATGCTGCCAAAGTCCGGCGCATGGCTGTTGCCACCCATGGCCCAGCGTGCGGCCACTGGCATCAGCGTCAGGCCGATGGTGGTGATCACAATGCCCGTGACCAGCGGAGGGAAAAACCTGGTGATTCGCGAGAACACCGGCGTGATCAGCAGGCCGATCAACGACGCGGCAATCACCGCCCCGAGAATCGATTGAAACCCGCCCTCCCCGCCGCTGCTGACAATCGCCACCATCGTCGCGACACCAGAGAACGACACGCCCTGTACCAGCGGCAATTGGCAACCGAAAAACGGTAAGCCCAGGGTTTGCAGCAACGTCGCCAGCCCCCCTGCAAACAATGAAGCAGCAATCAACAAACCGATGTCCGCTGGCGAGAGCCCGGCCGCCTGGCCGATGATCAAAGGCACCGCAACGATGCCGCCGTACATGGTCAGAACGTGTTGCAGGCCGTAAGCCATATTCGCGCCGACCCCGAGATTTTCATCCTCAGGCCGTTGGTGTGAAACATGGGGCGTTTTCATGGTTTGGGGGGTTCCCTGGTTTTTGTTGTGCGCACACTGTATTCAATACTCAGGACAAATGTCTATAGAGTTGTATACAACTAATCAGTCAGATTATGGACACATGGCCATTCCACACCTGAGACTTGCGCCGCACCTTCCCTGATATGAAGCCAAAACCTCCCGGCAACATGACGCAAGGCAAGACGTGCACTACCTTGATAGAGGTACGCTCTCACTGAGACCACGATAGGACATCGACATGAGCAAGGCTGACCAACTCGCCGCGAAACTGAAGCAAACCCAGCAGTCCAGCGCCGACGAGATACTCTGTGCAGATCACCAGATAGACGGCTGGCCTGCGCAGGTTTACGAGCTGTACCACCTCATCGAAACCTGGCTGGCGCCGCTCAGCGAAGCCGGGCTGAACATCCGGCGAGTACCGACGCACGTCTTCGAGTGTCATCCCGACGGGGCGACCTACGACTACGCCATCGACCAGTTACTGATTGAAGGTAACCACCACAGCATTACCTTCGACCCCGTCGCTCGTTTCACCGAGGATGGTGCCGGGCGGGTCGAGATCCGCACACAGGCAAGGGCACTCTCGATGCTGCGAACCGTGAGCGAACACGGCGAGACGCAGTGGTGGCTGCAGGCGATCGATCAATCCGGGCAACAACCGGATGCGATCGCCATGACCGAAGACAATCTACTGTCGGTGGTGCAGGAGGGGCTGCAGCTGTGAGGCTCAGGGCTGTTGAATCAGCCCTTCAATAACCCGGCGCAATGCCGCCTCCCGTGGCACCCGAATGTCGAATTCGCTGCGCAACAAACCCAGCAATTCATCCACATCCGTCACTTGCCGCCGTTCAGTCTCACTGCCGATCCGATGAATCGCATAACTGCCGTTGTTCAGCGTGCGGCGCCCCCCTTCGCCGGTGCGCGCCACCATCAGCTGCCTGGCGAACGACGATTCGGGATGGGTCGAGACGTACCAGTTGCCGACGGCGTAATCGATGTCTTCCTGGCGCTGCAAATCGAAAATGTACATCGCCCGCCATTCGCCGGCGACGTTGGCGCGCAGGGTGTAGCCATCCTCGTGCTGCTCGATGCGATAGGGTTCGTGAGGGGTGAACTGTTCAGCCGGGGTATCGAGCATCAGCGGTGCGGTGGGCACCATGCCGCCGAAGCCGACGTCGGTGATGTAGCGCACGCCGTCCAGGGTTACCAGGCTCAAGCGGTGTGTACGGGCGGTCCATGCGCCTTCGGGCTGGCCCATGACCACTCGGCCGGAGATACCGCGAGCGTCGAAGCCCAGCTCTTGAAGCAGGGCCAGGAACAGGTTGTTGAGTTCGTAGCAGTAGCCGCCGCGACCGTCGTGCAGGACCTTTTGCTCGATGGACGGCAGGTCGATGAGCACCGGCTGACCCGACAGCGTGGTGAGGTTTTCGAACACGAAGGCGGCGGTGTGGCGCAGTTGAAGTTGGCGCAGGGTTTCCAGGGTCGGCGCCGGAGGCGCGTCGAAGCCCAGGCGTTGCAGGTACAACGCAAGATTGCTCAGGTGTGGCTCGCTCATTGCTCGGTCCTTATGCATGGCGCCGGATTTCTCCGCCGATGGGCGCCATGTATAAGGGAAAAAGCGGTTCGACTGACAATTGATTTAACCAATCGCGCACACGCCAATATCAACGCAGTTTGCGCGAACTCAACCGAATCCACGTCGGCGCATGATCACTCGCATGGGGCTCGTTGCGAACCCAGGCATCGACACCGGCCTCCTGCAGATAAGGGCTGAGCGCCGGGTTAAGCAACAGATGATCGATGCGCAGCCCTGAGTTCTTTTGCCAGTGCTGACGAAAATAATCCCAGAAGGTATAGAGCCGATCCTCCGGATACAGATGGCGCAAGGAGTCGGTCCAGCCCTGGGCCAGCAGGCGCTGATAACACTCGCGGCTTTCAGGTTGCAGCAACGCATCCTTCAGCCAGGATCGCGGGTTGTAGATGTCGAGGTCGGTGGGCACCACGTTGTAGTCACCGGCCAACACCACGGGATGTTCACTGGCCTGAAGTGTTTGCGCGTAACGGATCAGGCGTTCGAACCAGGCCAGCTTGTAATCGAACTTCGGCCCCGGCTGCGGGTTGCCGTTGGGCAGGTAAAGGCAGCCCACCAGAACCCCGTGCACGGCGGCCTCCAGATACCGGCTATGGGTGTCGCTGTCATCACCCGGCAGGCCTCGACGACTCTCCAGCGGCTGAGCATCCCGCGCCAGAATCGCCACGCCGTTCCACGAAGACTGACCTTGCCAGATCGCGCCGTAGCCAACGGCCTCAAGCTCGGCGGCGGGGAAAGCACTGTCGACCGACTTGAGTTCCTGTAAACACGCGATGTCCGGTTGCTCCCGCGCAAGCCAGGCCAGCAAGTTCGGCAGTCGGGCGCGCATGCCGTTGACATTGAATGTCGCGATTTTCAGGTTCTTCATGGGCCAACGCTCGCAACGCAGGGTCGATATCCAGTTGTGACCGGGGTTGCGTCCCGGCAGTTGCCTCTACGAGCGAGTCAGGCGACTAAAGGCACGCCCCTACACTGAAAACTCGTCATGCGATGCCTTCAGCAACGGCAGCAACGCCTGCTTTTCCATAGGCCGACTCAAGTAGAAACCCTGCACCTCATGGCACTGGTCCGAGACCAGGAAGTCCAGTTGTTCCAGGGTCTCGACGCCCTCTGCCGTCACGGTCAGGCCCATGGCTTTGCCCAGGTTGATGATCGCCTGCACCACGGCGCGGTCATTGCCGCCGCCACTCATGGACGAGATGAAACGCTTGTCGATCTTGATCCCGTCGAACGGGTACGTGCGCAAGTAACCGAGGGACGAATAGCCGGTACCGAAGTCGTCCATGTTCAACCGCACGCCCAGTTCCTTGAGCGCATTCATGGTCGCCAACGCGCCATCCACATCGATGAGCATCACGTTTTCGGTGATTTCCAGTTCCAGACGACTGGCCGGTAAACGGGTCTGGATCAATGCCTCCCTGACGTCCTCCACCACGTCGCTGCGGGCAAATTGAACAGGCGACAAATTGACCGACACCATCAATGCACCGGGCCAGGTCAGGGCCGTTTCACAAGCTTCGCGCAACACCCAACGCCCCAAAGGCACGATCAGGTCAGTCTGCTCGGCCAAAGGGATAAACTCGTCGGGGCTCAGCAGCCCCTGCTCCGGATGCTGCCAGCGCAGCAACGCCTCCACCGAGACCACCTGCTTGCCGCCCATGTTGTAGCGCGGCTGGTAATGCATCACGAACTCGTTGTTCTTGATCGCCCGGCGCAAGTCGTTTTCCAGTTGCCGACGGTGCTGGATCTGATCGTTCATGTGCGGCGCAAAGTAGCACCAGGTCTTCTTGCCGTTGGATTTAGCCTGATAAAGCGCAATGTCGGCACACCGGATCAGCTCATTGGGAATGTGCCCCTGACGCCGACTCAAGGCGACACCGATGCTCGCGCCGATGTGCAGCGTGTGATGCTCGTAATGAATCGGCTGCTGCAGGCTCTCGAGCAAACGTTCGCAGAACCGGTCGATTTCGGCGTGGCTGTCCATGCCATTGAGCACCAGCACAAACTCATCACCACCGAGCCGGGCGACCAGATCGATGCCCCGCGTGCACTCGCGCAATCGGGTGGCCACTTCCAGCAGCACGGCGTCGCCGGCCGGGTGACCGAGGGAATCGTTGATCGGCTTGAAGTTATCCAGATCAATCATCAACAGCACCAGCGCCGCCGAATGCTCTTTCTGCGCCAGGGCCTCGTCGAGGAAACGCGCCAGTTTGTTGCGATTCGGCAGCCCCGTCAGGGCATCGTGCAACGACAGATGCTGGATCTGGGCATGGGCGGCGACCTCATCGGTGATGTCGCTGGCCGTTCCGCGATAGCCCAGCACCGCGCCCTTGCGATGGATCGGTCGTGCCGAAACCCGGCAAATACGCTGTTGCCCCGACTGATCGCGATAGGAGCAGCGAAGATGGCTGACGGGTTGTTCTTCATTGAGCTTATGCAGCCACAGCGACAAGGGCAGCGTATCGCAATTGAGCAATTGCCCGATGTCCTGCCCTATCCATTGCTGATCGGAAAAACCGGTGACGGTGGCGAAACGTCCTGACAGATAAGAGATGCAATGCTTGTCGTCGATTTCCCAGATCCAGTCGGAAGCGGCCTCAGCCACGGCACGAAAACGCTCTTCACTGGCCTCCAGCGCCTGGTTCGATAAATCGAGGCTGGTGTAGCTGGCATCCACGTGCCCGGACGTGCGTAAGACATACCGGAAGAAATAAGCCGTTAACAACGCCAGCACCAACAGCGCGCCGCCCAATGGCGGCAGCAGCGACCAGAGCAACTGATGACCCGGTTGCTCAAGTCGGGAAACCAGGCTGTAGCCAGTGCCTGCCAGTGCCACGGCTGGCCTGCCGGGCGAGATGGCGTTATCAGGCGCCAGGTTTAAATCATGCAAACCATAATCGGCGCCCAGGGCGCTGAGCTTGTCAGGGCTTAATTGGTCGACGAACACCAGCACCGAGGTGCTTTGAGGATCGACCGCCGGCCTTTCGTCATTGGGGACGATCGCGGCAGCCGTCAGCAATGCCGGTTTGCCCTCGAACAGCGTGAACTGGCTGATCGGATCAATGAGGCTTTCCTGACTCTGGACTGCCTGTATCAGCGTCGCCATTGATGCCGAAAGATAGGTGGTCGCCGCCTCTTGCACCTGAAGCCCGCGCACCACGGCGTATTTGGTTTGCTGATGATCGACCACGAAGACGCCATCGTAGTGATCGATGCTGAACAAGGTTTTGCCCACGTTCTGCTCGACGTAAGCCCATTGCGCATCGACCTCGCCGTTCAAATGGTCGTAGGCGGTCGTCCAGTTTGCATAACTGGCGACGTAGCTTTTCGAGGCGGTGATGCGGTTTTCCAGCGCACGCTGGGTGTAGAACGTGGTCTTGGCCAGGTCCTGGGCGTCCAGACGCCCGGCAATGTTGAACAAGGCCAACAGGGCAATCAGCACACCCAGAACAAACAGCAGGCCGACGACCAACACCAGGTTGCGGGTTATCGGCGTATGACGGGGAGCGGCGACGGTGGTAACGGCGGTCATATCCATGCACTTGATCCTGTCAATCGATTGCCTGATCGGGATGCGACGCTCGCAATGCTTTTTTACCGGGGCACTCGCCGAACGCTCACTGAACATAGCAGCCATGCTGGGCCCTGGCGCCTGGATAACGCAAGCCATTGCCGCAATGGAAGAACCGTTAACACAACCATTGCCAATCGACGGCCGCTGCCCTGTAATTGCACGCATCGCTCGCGTACCTTTTGATGTCGAGAATGCCTCATCTTGGGAGACGCACCATGATGATCATCAAAATGACTTCGCTGTTACTGGCGGGAGTGCTGTCCGCCATGTCCGTCGGCACCTTTGCAGCCTCCGGCGATGGCGCTGATGCGACCGGTACCCAATCGGGTTCAATCGGCGGCTCGACCATGGCGCCCAACAATAACCCTGGCCACCCCTCGAGCGACCATAACGCTAACGGCGGCAATAGCGGATCGGGCTCGTCGGGTGGCGAAAATGGTGGCAATGCCGGGAACAGCGGCTCTGGCGCGGGGGGTGGCACGGGCGCGGCGGGCGGTGGAACGGGCGGCGCCGGTGGCGGGACGGGCAGCTGGACGCGTAAAAGCAGCCGATGATCGTCGGCTGCTTTTTGGCCTGAAACGCGGTACTAGGCTGGCTTGACCGGCGGCGGGCTCCACTTGCCGTTCAAAACCTCGGGCTTGGGCCCATACAAACGCATGGTCAGGTTGAACCCGCCCTTCGGTGCCGGCAGCCAATTGGCTTCAAGGTCCTTGCCGGGGTTTTCGTGCTGGAAGTAGATGTCCAGCGAACCGTCGGCGTTCGTCTTGAACGGCATCCAGCTACTGAACGCAAACCGGTTGAGCGCATTGCCGACCTGGAATCCTTCAGGGTCGTACAAGGTGATCGACCAGAAAGCGTTTACCGGCGGCATTTCACCCTTGTCGAAATGCAGCACGTACTTGTTCGTTCCATCAAGTGGCTTGCCTTCGACATCGCCGATGTTCAGTGGATAAATCGCATCCTCGGGCAAGTTGGCGCCGAGCCCCATCTGCGCAACGATCGCGCGCTTGAGGTAGTAGTTGCCGTAGACGCCCATGGTGTCGGTGTTCATCGACCAGCCGTTGACCACGCGAGCGAGGGTTGGAACCTTCCACGTCATCAGCGTCTGCGCGTCTTCGGGCACGGTCTGCAGCGCTGCTTTGATTTCAGGGTCCAGTGCATCCATGTTGAAGGATTTTCCGGGCTCGATACCGATACGCTTCATCTGTGCCAGGATCGGTTGATCGGTGATGTGCGCAGGGTGCATTTTGAGCAATTCGGCGGCGTAGGCGAAGTAGTCGGTCGCCGACATTGAGTCGACCTGGATCTTTGGCGGGGTCTTCATGTCCACGGCCGGGTCAATGTTCACGCTGACCGGCTCGGGGCTTTTACCCAGTCGGGACAACGGTGTCACGGTGTAGCCAGCCTGAATTTTGTGCACGGCCGCGTAGTCCGCAGCGCCGTCGGTCTTGGTGCGGCCAATGACCCAGACAAAGGGCGTAGGCGCCGGCAGATGGTTCAGTCCGGCAGGCACCGTCCCGGTCCAGCCCGGCGGCGTCACCAGAAACTGCCCCGCTTGGGTGCCCGTGGTGCGCCAGCCCGGTGAGGCGAACACATCGGTCCACATGTCGAGCATCGGCAGCAGGTAAAAACGCCCGGCCGTATCGGGCGCTGCGATCACCAGCGGTTCTTGGGTCAAATCCAGCCAGGCAATGGAATACAAGGTGTCGAAGTTCGAGCGCACCACCCCTTTGAAATTTGCAGGTGGATACTGCGGCACGCTGACAAACGTATTCATCGGACCTTTACCGAATTCCTTGCCCGGTTCGATATTGGTGAATTGCTTGCGGGTGATGTCCATGGTCAACAGCGGGTAAAAATAAAGGTAGGCATCCACGCCGATGGCGTGTGCTTCTTCGGCTGTGACTTTCGATTGAGCCTGGCTCGCGAGCGGAAAGATGGCGCAGGCTGCAACGGTTAGAGCAACGGCTGCCAATGCTTGAGTAATCAACATTTTGACGATCATCCGTGCGGTGGGGGGACCTGCCGGGATCGGCAGCGTTACCGCAACTCTAGACGATCAATTGAAGGGGATCTGACAGGCAGACAGCCGGCTGGCCGGGGTGTTGCGCGGGTGAAACACCGTCGACAGACACCTCAACGATCCGAACGCAGCAGTGCCTCGACACCGCCCTCCATCGACAGCACCGCCGAGCGGTTTCGCCCCGAATGCTTGGCTTGATACAGCGCCGCGTCCGCACGTTCGATGAACACTTCCATGCTGTCCCGCCCCGTCGGCACAAACGAATAACAACCCAGACTGACCGTCACGAAGCCCGAGGGTGAACCGCTGTGGATGATGTTCTTGTCCATGACGCTGCGGCGGATCTGCTCGGCAATCACCATCGCACCATGAATGTCGGTGTCGGGCAGCAATACCGCAAATTCCTCACCGCCGTAGCGCACGGCCAAATCGGCTTTTCGATGGCAGCACCCCTTCACCGCCCGCGCAACTTCAGCCAGACAATGGTCCCCCGCCACATGGCCGTAAGCGTCGTTGTAGCGTTTGAAGTAATCGATATCGAGCATGATCAGGCTCAGCGAACTCGACTGCCGGGCGCCTCGGCCGAACTCGATGTCCAGCGCTCCCTCGAACAGCCGGCGATTGCCCAGGCCGGTCAGACTGTCGTGGGTCGCGATCAGCTTCAGCGCTTCCTTCGCCGTGCGCAAATCCGCCTCGACCTGTTCGCCGACACGCACCTGATAAAGGAACATCCAACCGAACAGCCCCACGCCCAGCACCACCAGGGCAACGATGACTGTGGAGCGAAACGCCGTGTCGTTCCAATCCTTGAGAATCGAATCCCTGGACGAGGCGGCAGACACGACCAGCGGATAAGCGTCGAGCTGACGGTAGCCATACAACCGCACAACACCATCGACCAGCGAGCGGAACATCGCGTTGCCGGAGGGCGCGTTGGGCAGCAATTTCTCGAAGATCTCGCTGTTGGCCAGTGATGTGCCAATCAGCGATTCCACAAACGGCCGTCGCGCCAGCAGCGTTCCGTCGGTCAAGCCCAAAAACATCGAACCGTTGTCATCAATGCTGAAGCTTTTGAAGAACTGATCGAAGTACGCCATCTTGATGCCGGCCAACAAGACGCCCTGGAAATTGCCATTCTTGTCGTTCACCCGTTTGGATATCGGGATGATCCACTCGCCATTTTCCCGACTGCGAATCGCCGGCCCGATGTGCGCCAGGGAGGAGACGTTCTGCTGGTGGAATTTGAAGTATTCGCGATCCGACACACCCGGGCCGCGTGGCAGATTTTCGAAGGAGCTAACGATCCACTGCCCCTTCTGGTCGAACAGAAATATCCCGTGCAATTGACTCAGCGCCTGCACCCGCCGGGCGAACGTTTTCTGCAAGCGTGGCTTTTGGGGCGTGCCGAAACCGTCAGCCTGAATCCAGTCGGCCAGACTGGTCAGCACCAGATCGGCTTGCATGAAGGTGTCTTCGGCCTGCTGCGCCATGGCCCGCGTCAGGTTTGATGACGCCACTTGCGCCAACGCCAGGTCATGCCGGCGCGACTGCTCCAGTTGCAGGTAAAGCAAACCGCACAGGCTCAGGCACACGACCGCAATAAACAGTACCGCTGCTTTGCGCAGAGGTAACCGTTTCAACGTGACGCCGGTGGCGTTGTGCGGATCGTGAAGAGGGATAGGCAAAAGCGCGTCCTGTAAGGGTAAGGCATGGGTAACACCCCAAAACCCTTATTTTTTGTGAGCTTAGTCTACGGGGGGGTATGGGGCAAATGTCCTTTGGCTAGTCGCCGCATCGCGCTGTGCAAATGCGCCCGAGCACTTTCTGCATCCCCCAGGCGCATTTGCTCGTATGCCCGCCGGGCAATCTCATGGGGCACCGGCTTGAGTTCACGCTGGGTCGCCATCGCATTTCTTCACGAGCATCACCATCAAGGCGCGAGCTTCAGATGCGCGTTGACTCTCCCGTTCTTCGGGTCGACAAACCAATACTCATTATTGGCGACCTTCACTTGGCTGCACTCGGTTGGGTACTTGTTAGGTATGACGCAAACAACACCGTCTTTGAGAGTCCACCGTTCTTTCTCCGGCGCGTCAGGCGCCATCTCGAACACATCGATACCATCGGCTAAAAACCTGATCGAGTAGGGGTGACTGCCCTGCCGGGTGGTTCCATAAAACTGCTTACCCACTAACGTGCTATGAATTTGCCCATCGTCTAGCGTCATCGCTGATGCCGGAACCGGTGGAGGTTCATAACGACTGCTGGTTGCGCAGCCTGCCAAACAGACCATCAGGATCGACGCGCCGAATTTTAAAAAAGTCATGCCACACCGTCCTTGTAAGTACCGGAAGAATGTCCGGATAAATCAAAGCTTAGGCGACGCTTATTTGCAGATCCGACACAAGTGCTGAACGGTTGACGATCGATAAATTACAAACAAAAAATGGGCGCCCCGAGGGCGCCCATTTCAATAAAGCACGAACAACCTTTAGATCAACTTGTCGATCTCATCCAACGTCACTCGGGGAATGAGTTCACCCGAAATCCTTGAGGAACTGGACAGGTTGTAGACCTGAAAATCATCATCCACGACGTACTTCGACAAGATCTCGAACGACGGCAGGATTCTCGTATAAAAATGCTGATCGAGCAGGCATGGGGAGGCTAGCGTGTCACCCTCTTCGTAAAAACGACTCACAGACTGATTAAAGTCGACGCCTACCAGAAACACCTTGGTAAACCCCACGTGATACGCAATTTGCAAAGCCAGATAAGCCACGGTACGGGCATCAAAAAAACCCCGTTTAAGGTTCTTGCTGAAACCAAGGGTTCTATTGCGGCCATTTCCGAGTTTGCGACTTCTGACGAGTTCTTTATCGGCCCTGAAAACCAGGTCAGTCCAGGAGAGCTTGGGTGCTCGGCCGAGTAAATACAGTTCGCCCTCAGGCGCTACCGTCGTATACCAGTTGTGCTCTTGCCACAGGGCAACCCGCTGACTGATGCGCATCGCCTCTGAAAACAGTTCGGGTTGCTCTCGGGAAAAGCCTTGATCCGTACAGGCATAAAAGAACGGCTTGGTACCTGTCCCGGAGAACATGGAGATGGCGCCATTCATCGTAATCATCGGAATGTCGGCAAACTTTTCCAGCGGAAAATCTTTAGCGGACGCCCCCGAGGCGATGATAAACACGGCACCTTTTTGGATGTTGCGGCACTCATCGAAGTCATGCACATCAAGCATACCTGTGTTGAGTGACGGTTTTTTTTGCGCAACATCCATCTTCAATTTCCTATCCCTTTACATCGATGATCGGTGACTATTTGGCATTGTGATAGTTTTCAACGGGTGAGCCAACCTTTTGGCTTCGCCAACTCTGGAATCTGCGACGGAGTGCAAAGGTTGACGCAGAGCGCTTGCCTCCTTCACGGCCATTGCCGATTTTGCCCCGTCGCCACAGAGGAAGTTCCTGCTCGTCGCACATCCAGAACGGGCAGATCCGAAGGCAGATTCAACCCCCGCAGTACCGCGGAATCGTACCCGTAGACATCGGGTTTAAACATCACTCGACCATCGTTACTCAGGTCCACGGTCCAGTAAGCCAACAGCACCGGCACCTTGACGGGAAGCCTGATGTTTTCGGTCTTGCCGTTCGCCAGTTGAGCCTGTATCCCGGCGCTGTTCCAACGAACCGGGTCGTTGAATAACAGCTCTACTAACTGCAGCGGGTTCTCCACCCGTATGCAGCCTGAACTGGTGGCACGGCGCGACTGCGCAAACAACTCGCGATGCGGCGTGTCGTGGAGATAAATCGAATAGTCATTGGGAAACCGAATGACCACCTGTCCCAGCGAATTATCCGGCCCGGCATCCTGTCGCAGCGTGATACCGCGCGGGTTATCCCAGTCGACGGTCGACGGATCAAGCACATTCCCCTCTCGATCAAGGGCTCTTATACGGCTGGCGGCAAGGTAGCCAGGATCTCGTTGAATCTTGGGCAGCATGTCTTTGACGAGGATCGTCGGTGGCACAGTCCAGGTGGGGTTGAACGTTACGTAAGTAATCTCGGCTTGAAACACCGGCGTACTGCGGAACGGCTTACCGACCTGAACCCGGGAACGCCATATCGCTTTACCGTCGCGATAAAGCGCCACCTTGTAACCCGCAATATCAACGATGACAAAAGTGCCCTGAAGTTTGTACAACAACCAACGCGCGCGCTCCATGTTCACCCGAACCTGGTCTATCCGCGCCTCTACGGGCACATTCAACGCAGCCAGTGTCGCGCCCCCCGCCACGCCATCCGCCCCCAGGTATTGCTCGGTCTGATACTTTTTCACCGCCGCGGTGACGCTGTCGTCGTAATCAGTGCGTGGCTTCTTTGATGGGGCCAGATAACCACCCACCACCAAACGTGCTCGCAACTGCGCGACAGAGGCGTCATCCATGCCTGGCTTGAGCGATTGGCCTTCGGCAATCTTCGGCCAGCCGCCCGCGTCCCGAACCTTGCGCAGTTGCGCCAGGCCCACGCGCAGGCTGCGGTAAACCGCCTCTTGTGGCGGTGCTTCGGCGAAAGCCCGCGCCACGTCATGAGCATCGAGCGCGGCGAACAAGTTATTCATGTCTCCACGAGGATCGGCGCCGACAGGGTCGAAATTCCAATGGATGTCCAGACGCGAAGGGTCAACCTTGCCGCGCCGCAATTGCAGCAGCGCCGTGATAAAGGTCCGGGTCGCCGCGATATCGAACGCCGCTCGTTGCGCCACCGTCGGCTCTGCTGCCTGCATCGACGCTCTGGCGTTCGCCAATTCATCAATATGAAAGTCCGCAGGATCCAGCCCGTCGGCCCGGGTCTCGCTCAGGCTTTTCAATAACTGAATGACATCGTTGTCGTTCGCCCAGGCCGAGCGATAACCCCGGTGCATGTAAAAATCCATGACCACGCGACTCGGATCCACCCGTTGATGACCACGTGAAGTGAGCAAGGGGGGAAACGATGAACTCAATGGCTCAAGTGCCGCCTGAATCGTTTGAGCGACGTAATCGTCAGGTGCTGCGCCAGTTCTGCTGATGACGGCCGATACCGCCTCAATCGGCGAAGTTTCTGCAATTGCTGCGCCGCTGATCAGAAAGCCCATAAAAAAGATGCGGCTTATGACGAATAACCTTGTTAACTGCCCCATGGATAATCCTTAATCGCCCCGTATTCAACGGCTAGCATCCTGCACACTGCTAGACTCGAAACATTAATGTGAGACTTACATATGGCACGAGACCGCTTTGGTTTCCTATTCACGGCCTTGCTGCTGACGTCAGTTTCGGTACCGGCAGCCTACGCCGATTCGCTTGAAGCCGCGCTGCTCAAAGCAGCACCAGGCGCCAACGCCAAAGTCATCGGGCTGGCCGTACGCGCTACCCAATGCAGCTTGGCCCAAGGTAAAGCACCTGTCCAAAGACTTGCTGTCATCGACTACTCACTGCCTTCGACCGAACAACGGTTGTGGGTGTTCGATCTGAAGAAACGTAAATTACTGTTCCACGAACTGGTCGCCCATGGTCGCAACAGCGGCGAGAACATGGCGGTCAAGTTCTCCAACCAGAATGAAAGCTTTGCCACCAGCCTCGGTTTGTACCGCACCCAGTCAAGCTATGTCGGCCAGAACGGTTATTCCTTGCGCATGGAAGGTCTGGAGCCGGGCTTCAATGACAACGCATTTGAGCGGGCAATTGTTATCCACGGGGCGCCCTATGTCAGTCCGGTTCTTGCCCGAGCGAATGGCCGGATCGGTAGAAGCCTGGGTTGTCCGGCTGTGCGGCCGGCAATTGCGCATAAGTTGATTGATTCGATGAAAGATGGGCAGTTGTTGTTTTCTTACTATCCGGATCAGCGTTGGTTGAAGTCGTCTTCGTATATCAATTGCGGTAGCGGCACTGTGGCCGCAGCGTCAACGCCCGATACACGCCAATAAATACGGCATGAAACTGACAAAACTGTAATCCCCGCCTCAGCCTGCTGAAAGGCATCGCCCGTTAGCCTCGTCGTCAAGCTCTCTCCACGCTGACGGACCGGGAACACGGCATGCACACCAACACATCAAGACGCACCTTCGTGAAGGGGCTGGCCGCGGGCGGACTCCTCGGCGGCCTCGGGTTATGGCGCACGCCTGTCTGGGCGGTCACCAGTCCCGGCGAGCCTCAGGTGCTGGCGGGCACCGACTTCGACCTGTTCATCGGCGAAACTCCGGTCAACATCACCGGCAACCCGCGCACCGCGATGACCATCAACGGCGGTATTCCCGGCCCCCTGCTGCGTTGGCGCGAAGGCGACACGGTGACGCTGCGAGTGAAGAACAAACTCAACGCCGACACCTCCATTCACTGGCACGGCATCTTGCTGCCGGCCAACATGGACGGCGTGCCGGGGCTGAGCTTTCACGGCATCGAGCCGGGTGGGATGTATGTCTATCAATTCAAGGTTCGACAGAACGGCACGTACTGGTACCACAGCCATTCAGGCTTACAGGAACAGTCCGGCGTTTACGGGCCGCTGGTGATTGATGCGAAGGAGCCGGAGCCTTTCCAGTACGACCGCGACTATGTGGTGATGCTGACCGACTGGACCGACGAAGACGCGGTCGACCTGATGAAGACGCTGAAAAAACAGTCGGACTACTACAACTACAACAAACCCACCGTGGGTGATTTCATTCACGACGTCAGCGAGAAAGGTTGGGGGTCCACGGTCGCCGATCGAAAGATGTGGGCCGAAATGAAGATGAACCCCACCGACCTGGCCGACGTCAGCGGCGCAACTTACACCTACTTGATGAACGGCCAGGCGCCGAACTCGAACTGGACGGGCGTGTTCCGGCCGGGCGAGAAGTTACGCCTGCGCTTCATCAATGGCTCCGCCATGACGTACTTCGACGTGCGCATTCCCGGGCTGAAAATGACGGTGGTCGCTGCGGATGGGCTGCACGTCAAACCGGTGAGCGTCGACGAGTTTCGCATTGCGGTGGCGGAGACCTTCGACGTGATTGTCGAGCCGACCGAAGCGGCTTACACCTTGTTCGCCCAGTCGATGGATCGAACTGGCTTTGCACGCGGTACGCTTGCAGCGAAGGCTGGTTTATCCGCGCCGGTACCGCCGTTGGACCCTCGACCGCTGGTGACCATGGATGACATGGGCATGGGCGGGATGGATCACGGCAGCATGGCGGGCATGGATCACAGCGCCATGGCCATGCCCGGCATGCAGTCCCACCCTGCGACGGAAAACAACAACCCGCTGGTGGACATGCAAGCCATGACCACCGCCCCCAAACTCGACGATCCCGGCCTGGGCCTGCGCAACAACGGCCGCCGCGTCCTGACCTATTCCGACCTGCGCAGCACCTTCGAAGACCCGGACGGCCGCGAGCCGAGCCGTACGATTGAATTGCACCTCACCGGCCACATGGAGAAATTCGCCTGGTCATTCAACGGCGTGAAGTTCTCCGATGCCGAACCCGTGCGCCTCAAATATGGCGAGCGGGTTCGGGTGGTGCTGGTCAACGACACGATGATGACCCACCCGATCCATCTGCACGGCATGTGGAGCGACCTCGAAGACGAGAACGGTGAGTTCATGGTGCGCAAACACACCATCGACATGCCGCCCGGTTCCCGACGCAGCTATCGGGTGACCGCCGATGCGCTCGGCCGTTGGGCCTATCACTGCCATCTCCTGTACCACATGGAAATGGGCATGTTCCGTGAAGTTCGCGTGGAAGAATGAGGCGCCTACCCATGACCAGACTCACTCCAATCTCATTGGCACTCGTGACCGCGAGCCTGACCCTCTCTTCGGCGATGGCCGCCACCGACGACATGCAGAACATGGATCACAGCCAGATGCAGGGCATGGACCCTAGTCAAATGCAAAGCATGGACGACGGCCAGATGCAGCCCGCCGCGCCAACCGAAAGTCGCACGCCGATCCCGGCGCTGACCGATGCCGACCGCGCCGCTGTGTACGCCAGCCCAACCGGCCACGGCGTGCATGACACCGCGCTCAACCATTACTTCCTCGCCGAAAAACTCGAATGGCAGGACGCTGACGACGGCGGCACCCTGGCCTGGGATCTCTCCGGCTGGATTGGCGGCGACATCGATCGCCTGTGGCTGCGCTCCGAAGGCGAACGCACCAACGGCAAAACCGAAGACGCCGAAATCCAGGCCTTGTGGGGGCACGCGATCTCCCCGTGGTGGGACGTGGTGACCGGCATTCGCCAGGATTTCAAACCCGGCGACCCGCAAACCTGGGCCGCGTTCGGCGTGCAAGGGATGGCGCTGTACAACTTCGAAACCGAAGCCACCGCCTTCATCGGCGAAGGCGGCCAAACCGCCGCGCGACTGGAAGGCGACTACGACATCCTGCTGACCAACCGACTGATCCTGCAGCCGACCGCCGAACTCAACTACTACGGCAAAAACGATCCGCAACGGGGTATCGGTTCAGGGTTATCCAACACCGAAGCCGGCCTGCGACTGCGCTATGAAATCCGCCGGGAAATCGCGCCCTACATCGGCGTGACCTGGAACCGCACCTACGGCAAAACCGCCGACTACGCCAACGATGAAGGTGAGGATCGCAGCGAAGCACGCCTCGTTCTTGGCGTTCGCCTGTGGTTCTAAACGCATTAACTCAACAACCAAAAAAACAACCGCTTAAAGCGGTAAGAGGCCTTGCATGCGCACAATCAAAATCACCGCTGTTGCCCTCGGATTGCTCATGAGCACACTCGCTCAAGCGCACCCGAAACTGCTCTCCTCCACTCCGGCGGAAGGTGCGGATGGCGCGACACCCGGCAAAATCGAACTGCACTTTTCCGAAAGCCTCATGACCCAGTTCTCCGGCGCAAAACTGGTCATGACGGAAATGCCCGGCATGGCGCACTCCCCCATGCCCATGAAAGCCAAAGTCTCGGGTGGTAGCGATCCGAAAACCATGGTCATCACACCGCTTTCGCCACTGCCTGCCGGGACCTACAAAGTCGAATGGCGCGCGGTGTCTTCGGACACCCACCCGATCACCGGCAACGTCACGTTCAAAGTGAAGTGATTGATGAGCGACTCGGTCAGCATTGCACTGCGCTTTGGGTTGTATGTGGATTTGATGCTGTTGTTTGGGCTCGCGCTGTTTGGGCTTTACAGCCTGAAAGAACAGGAGCGGATGTCAGGGGTGGCGCTGCCGTTTCGGTCGATGTTGATGGGGGCGGCGTTGCTGGGTGTGCTGCTTTCCGTCGCCAGCATGGTGATGATGGCGAGCGCCATGAGCGGTGAAACGGACTTTGCCGAGCTGCGTCCGCATATCGAGATGACGGTGTTTGAGACGGATGTCGGGTTGGCCTGGGTCGTGCGCATCATCGCGCTGGTTATCGCCAGTCTGGCGGTGATGCTCAATCACCGTGCGCCCGGACTCAGCCTGCTGATCGCGTCTTTTGCCGGCGCTATCGCCTTGGCCAGCCTGGCCTGGAGCGGTCATGGGGCGATGGATGAAGGCAGCCGTCGTTACTGGCATTTCATCACTGACATCTTGCATCTGCTGGCTTCGGGGGCCTGGTTCGGTGCGCTGGTCGCGCTTGCCTTGATGGCAAAGTTCAACGATCTGCAAACCGAGGAACGCATCAGATTGCTGGCTCGGGCAGTCAGCCGATTTGAATGGGTGGGTGCGGTGATCGTGGCCGTCATCACGGTCACGGGCGTCGTGAACTACCTGTTCATCGTGGGCCCAACGCTCGACGAAGTCTTGCTCAGTACCTACGGGATTTTGCTGTCCATCAAAATCGCGCTGTTTGCCGGAATGCTAGTGCTCGCCGCGTTGAACCGGTTTCACCTGGGGCCGTTTTTGCAGCGCTCGTTGCGTGAGGGTCAGTATCGGGTGGCAGCGAATACGTTGCGGCGCAGCGTGGTGGTTGAATTGGCGGCGGCGGTGTTGATTGTTGGGTTGGTGGCTTGGTTAGGGACGTTGAGTCCGGAAATGGAGGTGGTGGGGCAATAGCTCTCACGAGTAATGGTCAGGCTGCAGCAAATCAAGTTCTACAACATCCACGCCAATGTTGAGCGGGGCAGCAGAAAGTAAGTACTCTCAGCCCCCACTCCATCATGGAAGCCGGATAACAATGAACAACCTGAAAACCACAATGATGCTCGGTGGCCTGCTCGCTCTATCGTTTGGTGCTCAGGCAGAGCCATCGCACTTGGACAGCGTCCTCCAACAGGGCCAACTGCGCGTGTGCACAACAGGCGACTACAAACCCTATACCGTCAAAGCCGAGGACGGCGAATACTCGGGCATCGACATCGCCATGGCCCGCTCGCTGGCCGACAGCCTGGGCGTCAAGGTCGAGTGGGTGCAGACCACCTGGAAAACCCTGATGCCCGACATGCTCGCGGGCAAATGCGACATCGGCGTCGGCGGCATCTCCGTCACGCTGGAACGCCAGAAAAAAGCCTTCTTCAGCACCACGCTGGACGTCGACGGCAAAATCCCGCTGGTGCGCTGCGAAGATCAGGCGCTGTACCAGACCGTCGAGCAAATCAACCAGCCTTCGGTTCGTCTGGTCGAACCGGCCGGCGGCACCAACGAAGCCTTTGTTCACGCCTTCCTGCCCAAGGCGCAATTGCGCCTTCACGACAACGTGACCATCTTCCAGGAGCTGCTGGACAAGAAGGCTGACGTGATGATCACCGATGCTTCTGAAGCGCTGTATCAGCAGAAACTCAAACCCGGCCTGTGCGCGGTGAACCCGAAGCAATTCATGCAATACGGCGAGAAGGCTTACTTGCTACCGCGTGATGACATGACTTGGAAGCTGTACGTCGATCAGTGGCTGCACCTGGCCAAAGTCACAGGCAACTACCAAAAAGTTTTGGGCCAATGGATAGCGACACCCGAGCCCAAATAGCCGCCACCTACTCGATCCATGTAGCAACTGACGCAGCCTGCGTCCGGCTGCGCAGCAGTCGCCAACCCAAAGCACACGGCACATCAGGCAAAACGCAAAACGGCGGAAACACTTCCGCCGTTAATCGTCGTGCAACAACCCCGAACTGTACTCGCCGAAGCTGTTGCCGAGCGCACTGCCATGGAAATTCATCTTATTGGGGTTGTTGGTAGGCCCCGGACCAAAACCGGCAGACGGCAGGCTGGCTTCCGAATATTCGCTATGGGTGCTTGCACCCGAACAGGCGCTCAATAGCAATGCGCCGGCGATCAGAGCGACTTTGAAGAGGTTCGAGATCATTTTTCAGTTTCCTTTGGGTTGGAAGCGCGGTGACCTTAGGTAGTCATCTTATGCCGCATGCCCGCCGGGAATTATGAAACTTTGCTGGGTGACAGCGTTGGTTCAGGTAGTGATTGCTTGAGGCAAAAAAGGGCGTGTCCCAGACAAACTGTTAAAAGAGCAACGTCCTACACGACTCTGGGAATTGTCCGTACACTTGTCCATTGCTGTGCTTTTGTCACGAAGCCTATAGTCCGGTCCACGCCAAAATGGCGTATCGGGTTTGGCGACTCGGTGATAAGGCACAGAAACCTCCGAGCCAGCTCGGAGAGTTTCTAAACGCACTTGGCTACCTTTTTTTTGGTGGCTGTGCGTGGGAGATCTTCGGGTCTGCCGGTTTGTGCCTTGTCCGGTTCGCCAACCCGCGTACAGCTACCACCCTTTGTTTGGCGACAACGAGTGGTAGGTGATCTCACTTCACTTCAAGGCAATCACTCATGAAAGAATTTATGGCTTTAACCAGCAACGCCGACGACCTTCCCTCGCTGTATGTAAACACCACCCAACCGCTGCACTCACTGCTTAGCACCGCACGCTACCGAATTGGCGCGGTAACGCAGATCCTGGAAAACCTCGCGATGCGCGGCGATATCACCACCGACTCGGTGATCCTCAGCGACTTTGCAATGCTTTGCTGCATACCCTTGCGCGATGGATGTGATGTGCTGGATGTCGTTGCCAGACGTATGGATGCTGAACCGTCCTGACGTCACAACGGGGCGTCTTCCTCGGACGCCCCTTCAGATTTATGGAAACTGGCAGCGAAAAGAAGCTCCGCGTAAATGCCCCAATCACCGCCACACCCGCGCCGCGATCGAATCAGATCTCGTGCTTCCGCTATCCGCGAACTTATCGCACTTATCGCACTTATCGCACTTATCGCACTCATCGCACTTACCGCTAATTAGTGATCATCCAAATCTAAGTATTATAAAGAAGAGCCATCAATGACAAACCGAACAAAGCAATCCCTTTTTTTATACGAATCCCGAAAGAATTTAATGAATTTCAGCTTCAAGCGACGCCTGATTAACTTACCAAAGAATGGAACCAAACATACCCAGCCAGGATAATCAATTAAATCATTTATTTCTTCGCGATTTTTAAATCTTATACCTACCAACTTAAGATTATTCTCATCGACAAGGCCGCGGATGTGCGCACGCCAACCTGGCTGGTGTATTAATATATTTGTGGGGAGTGAAGAAGTAGATTTACTAGGTATCTCTATAAACTTACCAGTCCACTCAAACTCCATTACCGCCCCTACACCTGTAAATATTTGATCCTGGTTGTATTCTTCCATTCTGGATTTAATAAAGCCATTGAAGCCGTGATCCGGATTGAGCGGATCTTTAAATTTCAGTACAAACTTTCCTGTTTTTGCGAGCTCTATAGCTTTTGAATGGCTAGTGTGGCGTATTATTCTAATTTTCATATCATTAACAATCTCACTTTAAAAAATACAGCCATCCTCATAACTGCGGAATAACAACTCTTAAATCTTAGTCAAGCATCTATTGTGTAGACACTCTGATCATGTCACGACTGGTAGCCATAAGCCATTAACCGTGCTTTATCTATTGTTTTTTCCAGCATCCAAGCCAGCCCCTTTTTCGACGGGTCGCGATTGGCTGATATCTGTCTCTCGCGAACGTCCGCTGTGGGTTGCCCTTCATGAAAGGCAGAAATCGGCCAGGAGCGGACACCACCCCACGAAGGTATCGCTCACTTCCTCCCGGTGAAACCTGAGTGGCCATAAATAGTGGCTCAAGCTTCCTGAACTTGGATACCGAGGGGCAACCGAGCAAATTCGTAGTCGCCCGACAGAATCCGTAGAACCCAAACGCCTGCGGCCTTTGCGTTGAACTGCACCAATATGGATTGAGTGAAATTAGCAACAGGTCGCTCTACTCCCTTGATTACATTGAAGGGGAGTCGAAAAACCTCTTGGCCATCCGGATCGTCAACAACCACATAAAAGGTAAGTAAAAGCGAATCGGGCACCTGCCCCATCGAGACAACGATGGTCGTTGGCCAAAATATAGCTGCTGGTAGTTCTGGATATAACCAGCACTCCCCGGCCCCCCCCATTACATAAAGTAGACCGTTTTTTGTATGAAACGCATCTGCAACCATAAGCGTCGACACGCTGAGCCCTGAATCAATATCGACAGGCGTCGCTTCCCGAGCTTCTGGAGATATCGCAAAACCAGGTAGTCCTCGTACTCCTCCCTTAGCCATGATGGATCTAACTGTTTTCCCATCGGCTGTAACGAACCGAAGCTCTGAGTCCCCCCCATTCCCAGAATGTTCACCAGGATGCTGCCCAGGACGTCCACCTTCTCCAACGTGTATTTCTATCTTCAATGGCCCTTCCAGAGATTCAAGCTCGTTCGATGAGAACGCCGTGATAACTCTATCCCCCCCTCCTCCACCGCCGCCACCCACAGTATTTTCACCTTCCGCGCCTGCTCCGCCGCCACCTGCACCTGCGTATTCACCAGAAGGCAGTTTGTAATCAAAAGCAAATTCGCTTATTGGTACGCCGTCGTAATATGTATCTCCACCTTTTCCTCCGGCGCCTCCACTAGAGTTCGCCCCGAACGCTCCCCCGCCTCCACCTCCAGCACCGGGGGCATTGCCGCCGTGGGCGCCAAGGTTCAATACAGAGTTAATGATGTTGATGGGCTCTTCAGAGGCGCGTAATGCGTCGTCTGCCATCTCAGACGTAAGCATCCAACCTTGACCTCCAATAGCATCAAACTCGTTGAGTTGCTCCTGCTTCCATGCCTTAAGCAGCGCGGGGGGAAACGCCATTGCTCTGTTCGGTCGGTCGACCTCCCAAGCATGTTCAAGGCAGAGTATTAAGAGGTTGCCTGTAGAACGATTCTCCTCCTCGGACATTTCGGCGTCCCAGCGCTCACCACCTTCACTACGAGCGCATATATGGGCAACGTTGGAGTTTAATGATCGTTCACCTGTTTCCGAGTCGACCTTGTAAAGCGGCCGTCGGCAAGACGGATACGCGCATCTGAATGCGTTTGCATAAAGCTCTTTCACTGTCGCTTGGGTTGGTCGGCGGTGTTCAACCTGCATGACTGTTTCCCTTTTAGATGAACGCAGATGGATGTGATCTGATCATAGGTGTCACTCGTGGTACTGCCCAGATCGATTCTCGTTGCGAGCTTCCCAAGCTGATAATGAGGGTTCGATTCCCTTCACCCGCTCCACTGTTTTCAAGGCCTCCAGCCTTACCCGCTTCAACTAGGTGTCTGTTCAGGTGTCTGTTTCTGTTTTTCTAAGACACCGACCGAATAGAAACAGACACCAGCGCTTCGACGAGACTCACCCCTCTCCGCAACAAACCTGAACATCGGCCACAGCCTTCCCAACGCTGAAGGTTGCCAGGTCATGATCACCTCTTCGCCACTCCCCTGTCCGGCCCGCGATGATGATTGCAATCAGCCAGAAGCCAACTTTCGTAACAATGACAGCGAGTGCGCAAAAGGCCACCATTCAAACCCTCATGCTAGTGCGGTTACCATCCGCTCTCTGCAATGACATGGAACAGGGAAGTCAGCACTTACAGCCAGCGCTTGTGCTTCCCGTTAACGTCATTCTGCCCCCGCCTCAGGCCGGGAACCTCCAAGGACGAACAAGGACGCTGCATGAGCGGTTATGTGCCCAACCCGCCGAAAGGCTATAGCTATAGCGGCAGCGAGCCTGTCGACACCCACGCCCAGCGTTGGGCGGAATACAAAGACCTGGCTCCGGAACCAGAAGACAAGCCAGACACCATGGGCTGTGTGTTTGCCAAGAGCTGCAACCTTCCTGACGGTGTAATCAATCACAAGAACCCCGCCGGGTTTGTGCCCGTTGAGAAACTGGCCGACTACGGACTGTGGGCTGTGCTTGGCACCGGGGCAGCGATTACCGCCGAAGGCACTCCACTGCAACTGGTGGGCGGGTCTGCTACTGGCAGTGCAATTGCTCAACGCCTCGGTGGATCGCTGTCACTGGGTCTACTGGAAGGATCAGGCGTTGTTGCTGCTGGCTTTGTAACGGGCATCGTTGGGATGCTGATACCGAACACCAGCATTTCACCAGACAGCGCTTTCTACACGAACGACCAGTACGCAACGCTTGAAACTGGCCGCACCCGTGTGCGGGTCAACGTGAAGACATTGCCGGACGGCTCCGTCAACGCTTACGGCTTCTACACGGGCGGTAAAGCGGAATGGGAAAATGTCCCCGTCATCAAGGGCGAGAAAGTCGGCGAAACATATGTCGCTGACATCGGCAACGGGATTGGGCTCACTTGGACCCCAGCGGCAAATCCTGACGGTGTGCTGGGTATTCCTGCCCTGGAAGGCGCCCCACAATTGCCCCCCGTGTGGGTGTATCCGCCGACAGCACAATCTGACACGGTGCTGGCGAATCCTTCGCATCCCCCTGAGTTCCAAGATGCAATTATCTGGTTCCCTGACTCGGGCATTGAGCCAATCTACATTGTGCTCAGTACGCAGTTGGAGAAGAACAAGGAGAAGGGCAAGGCTTTTGAAGACTCCAAGTATGACGAGCTACGCGAAACAACGCCCGAAGTGGGCCGAGAAGTGACGGCCAAGACCAAAAGCGGAGTCCGCACGAGGTTCGATATGCTAGGGCGGGATGCAGACGGCAACATTTCCTGCATCGAATGCAAATCGTCGGATACGGCGCCACTGACTCGCAACCAAAAACTTGCGTATCCAGAGATTGAAGAAAGCGGTGCAGTCGTTGTAGGCAAAGGGAAACCCGGCTTTCCCGGTGGCACCGTAATCCCACCAACCAGAGTCGAAATTGTTCGACCAAAGCCCTGAGGGAGCAGACATGTCCATTACAAATCCACAGGTGATAGATATCTGGGCAATCCCTACTTGGGAACCGGACAACGTCGTGTTGATTATCTCTGACCACCTTGAATGGGGCGGCAAAGCTGAGCAAGGCGAGCACCTGCAATTGCTGCAAGACAAGCTCAATACCTACGTTGCGTTCATCGAAAGCGGCGAGATCTACACCGAGATACCCAATGCACTCGGGAAGCATCCCATCATTCGCATCAACGGTCTGTATGAGCTTCCAGAGCAAGGCGAGTTTTTCATTGATCGCGCTGCCGAGGTGCTAAAGGAAGTGGGCATTGGACTGGAGTTCGTGCTTGACGAGAACGACGCAATACGCAACATGTGACCGGGGGAACATTTGACCGAAAAATGGGGACAGACTTATTTACTCGTAACTATCCCGTCGATTTCCTCCATGCGATTGTTCAGATGTCCTGAACAATCGCAGAAAGGCCCGCCTAAACCTTGCAACCCCAATCCTGATAAACTCCCTACCTCCCAGCCCCACCCATCTCAGAACCGCCAATGCCCCCAATCACCGCCACACCCGCCCCGCTTTCCCGCCGCTTCTCCGTCGCCCCGATGATGGATTGGACCGATCGCCATTGCCGTTTCTTCCTGCGCCTGCTCTCCAAGCACGCCCTCCTCTACACCGAAATGGTAACCACCGGCGCGCTGCTCAACGGCGATCACGACCGTTTCCTGCGTCACAACGAAGCTGAGCACCCGCTCGCCCTGCAACTCGGCGGCAGTGTGCCGCTGGACCTGGCGATGTGTGCGCGTATGGCGCAGGAGCACGGTTACGATGAGGTGAATCTGAATGTCGGCTGCCCGAGTGATCGGGTGCAGAACAATATGATCGGTGCGTGCCTGATGGGGCATCCGCAGTTGGTGGCGGATTGTGTGAAGGCGATGCGTGATGCGGTTTCGATTCCGGTGACGGTGAAGCATCGCATCGGGATTAATGGGCGGGACAGTTACGAGGAGTTGTGTGATTTCGTCGGCACGGTTCGGGATGCCGGGTGCACGAGTTTTACGGTGCATGCGCGGATTGCGATTCTGGAGGGGTTGTCGCCGAAGGAGAACCGCGACATTCCACCCCTGCGCTATGACGTGGCGGCGCGGTTGAAGACGGATTTTCCGGAGCTGGAGATTATTCTCAACGGCGGGATCAAGACGCTGGAAGCCTGTCACGAGCATTTGCAGACGTTCGACGGCGTGATGCTTGGGCGCGAGGCCTATCACAACCCTTATGTGATGGCTGAGGTGGACCAGCAACTGTTCGGCAGCACGGCGCCGGTGATCAGCCGGGCCGAGGCGCTGGCGCAGTTGCGGCCTTATATCGCCGCGCACATCGATGCGGGAGGCTCGATGCACCACATCACTCGGCATGTGCTGGGGCTGGGCACCGGGTTTCCCGGTGCGCGCAAGTTTCGGCAGTTGTTGTCGGTGGATATTCACAAGGCTAAAGAGCCTTTGGTGTTGCTGGATCAGGCGGCGGAGTTGTTGGAGGGGCGTTAACGGGTCTACTTGCTGATCTACAAAAATGGGGATAGACCTAATTCTCGTCGATAGAAGATTCAGCTTTATCCCCGCTTTTTTAAGCGAGTCACTCGTCGGACAGACTGTGCAGCATTAACTTTCCAAAAGGCCATGCGTCTCACAGAAATCTTCAAAAAAACGATAAGCGACGCTGAGATTATGAGCCGCTGGCAGTGCCATTCATCGCGGTGTCCCTTTGAACGTTGATTTCAAAAACCCCTTACCATAATGTAAGGAAAATCTGATTTGACGGAGTATCCACCATGGCAACCGCCACACTGACCTCAAAAGGACAAATCACAATTCCGGCACAGGTTCGGGCTTCTCTTGGCCTCGACACGGGGGATCGCATTGAATTTGTAGCCATAGGCGATGGTAAATTTGCCATTATGGCCGCGACTCATTCGGCCCGCGACCTCAAAGGACTCATACGCAAGCCCGCTAAAGCTGTAAGCATCGAGGACATGAACCAGGCCATCGCGGTACAAGGATCCAAAGCCATATGATAGGTCTGGATACCAACGTACTGGTCAGGTATGTCGCTCAGGATGATCCAAAGCAGTCAGCTAAAGCCTCCGAACTGATTGAGTCGCTGACAATAGCTTCTCCTGGGTTCATCACGATGGTTTCGATAGTCGAGTTGGTCTGGGTACTTCAATCCTGCTACGAGAGCGCAAAAAGCGAGATCATTACTGTCCTCGAAACGCTTTTGCGGACTCGTGAATTGACGGTGGAAAACTCCGAAATTGTTTGGCAGGCGCTGCGTAGATACTCACAGGCCAACGCCGACTTCGCAGATTGCTTGATTGAGCGCAGCGCCAACGCGGCAGGCTGCGAGTACATCGTCACCTTCGACAGCAAGGCCGCCAAGACGGCAGGCATGCGTCGCCTGGCGTGACTTGGCACGCTCAAATCAACCGCTTTGCATTCGTAGCGCGACACGCCCAGGAGAGAAATGGAATACCACCGAGCTCGCCTTCAGTATCAATTCAATAAACTCCAACCTATCCGCGATGGCATCTTTCCGGCCTACGGTGGGAACATCGAGTTTGAGTTATTTAGCTTCTTTGAGGTCTGTTATCACCTCAAAGACTGGGTGAAACACTCCCCTAGCTACGCCTCGCTCAGCAACGTGGAAGACTACATAAGCCAAAGCCCTGCACTGAGAATATGCGCCGACGTCTGTAACAAACTTAAGCACAGGAAGCTTGATAGGAAGTTGCGAAGCGGGTTAGAGCCTGGAGTCTTCATGATCACATCTACGATGACTGTCGGTCCAATTGGGACTACCTCGATCGTTAGCATCGACGAGGCAAGAATTGAGACTGAACGAGGCGATGAATGCTGTTTTGAGCTCGCTCAGGAATGCATGGAGGCGTGGAAGACGTATTTCATCTTGAACAATGTCACTTAGCCTCAGCTCCATCGGCATTAAGCCGCGTTAGCCGTCAGACCGGTTGAACCTGTGGTCTGATTTGGCATCGTATTTATCGATACCGCGCCCCGCCATTCAAACAGCCGTTTTCCGGATGTTGCCGCTGGGGCCCTCGATACGTACACGCACCCTTGAGTGGCTGTCAGCGCTCGGGTAATGTCATTAGACCCATAGGACAGAGCACGCCCATGACTTCCAAGCTGGAACAACTCAAACAAATGACTACCGTGGTTGCCGACACCGGCGACTTCGAAGCTATCGCTCGCGTTAAACCCGTGGACGCTACCACCAACCCTTCCCTGCTGCTGAAAGCGGCGGCGATTCCCGGTTATGCCGAGTTGCTGAACGCATGCGTCAGCGACTGCAAGGGCGATGTGGGCCTGGCCAGCGACCGTTTTGGCGTCGCGGTAGGGCAAGAAATTCTGAAAGTGATCCCTGGCCGTATTTCCACCGAAGTGGATGCGCGCCTGTCGTTCGACACTGACGCCGTATTGAAGCGTGCGCACCGTCTGATCGAGCTGTACGACAAGGCCGGCATTGGCCGTGACCGCGTGCTGATCAAGATCGCTTCCACCTGGGAAGGCATCCGCGCTGCCGAGAAGCTGGAAAAGGAAGGCATTCAGTGCAACCTGACGTTGCTGTTCTCGTTCGCTCAGGCTGCGGCGTGTGCTGATGCAGGCGTATTCCTGATTTCGCCGTTCGTGGGTCGCATCTACGACTGGTACAAGAAGGCCAACGGCAACGACTACACCGGCGCGGATGATCCGGGCGTGCAGTCGGTGACCCGCATCTACAACTACTACAAGGCCAATGACTACAAGACTGTGGTCATGGGCGCGAGCTTCCGTAACCTGAATCAGATCGAGCAACTGGCCGGTTGCGACCGTCTGACCATCAGCCCGGATCTGATTGATAAGCTGGCGGCGGACACTGGCAAGCTGGAGCGCAAATTGGCACCGGGTCAGGCCGGTGAAGCGCGTTTGAGCTTGAATGAAGCGCAGTTCCGTTGGTTGTCCAACGAGGACGCGATGGCGACCGAGAAACTGGCTGAAGGTATTCGTCAGTTCGCTCGGGACCAGGAAAAACTCGAAGCATTGCTGCAAGCCAAGCTCTGATCCAATAAGAGCAAACGCAAAAAGGGCGAACCCTCACAGGTTCGCCCTTTTTTGTGCGCGGTCGCTTATGGAATCAGTGACGCTCGAGGGCGTTCACCAGATCATGAAACGCTTCACGATTGGAGTCGTTCAGGCCCATGAGGATCTTGTGCGCTTCGAGCACTTTGATCCGTACCACTTCTTCGGACTGATCCTGGTCTGGCAGGTCGGTCAGGCACTCAGGGCACGGGATCGGGCGGTCAACGATGTTGAACACTTGCTCGAAGCCCATGGACTGCAGCAGACGGGTGATGTCTTCGTGGGTGGTGACGACGGTCGGCAGCAAGCCGACCTTTTGCCGCGACAGGATCGACAGCTTGGCCAAAAGACCAAGGGTGGTGCTGTCGATGCTGCGGGTTTCGGTCAGGTCGATCACGATTGCGTTGAAGTTCAACGCCGTGAAGATCCGCTCAATAGTCGCATCCAACGCCGAACACAGGGTCAGGCGAACTTCACCGACGAACTTCAGGACGAAGGTGCCATCCTGCTCGGCGAACTGGATTCTACCGGTACTCATTAAAGATTCCTGCTCAACACCAACAGGGCGATATCATCCGGCATCTCCCCTAGCGTGGCCAATCCAAAAACCTGCCGCAGACCATCCAGGCTGCCGCCCGCTGCCTTGACCCGTTGGGGCAAAGCCGCTTCTTTTTCTTTGAGTGTAGGTTCTGGCAAAAGGTCCAGAATGCCATCGGACATCAGCGTCAGGCTGAACGTCGGCGGCAGCTCCAGTACGTGGTCTTCGTAGGTGGCTTCATTGAAGAGGCCCACCGGCAGACCACGCCCTTCCAGATAACGAACACTGTCTGGCGTGTACAACACAGGCAACGGCAAATGACCACCGATGCTATAGGTCAACAAACCTGTCTCCTCGTCGATGACTCCACCGACCATTGTGACGTGTTTACCCAGCTTACAACTGATCAGGCCTCGGTTGATATGACCAAGGACCTCTGAAGGCTTGAATTCCGGCAATGTACCGCTGCGCTTGGACTCGAACAGCAAGCGCGTGGTCATGAACTTCAGCAGCACGGTAACGAAGGCTGAGGAGGCGCCATGACCGGAAACGTCCGCCAGGTAGAAGGCTACCCGACGTTCGTCGACCCGAAAGTAGTCGACGAAATCACCCGACAGGTACAGCGACGGGATGATCTGGTGAGCAAACTGGAACTCGTTGATGGTCCAGGGACTGACCGGCAGCATGTTCATCTGCACCTGGCGACCGGCGTTCTGGTCTTCCTGGAGCAGGTTCAGGCTGGCAGCGAGCTCGCGGTTGGCCTTTTCCAGCTTCTCGCGGTAGCGCTGGTTTTCCAGCAGCAGGCGCGCACGATCCAGGGCCCGGCGCACAGAGTGCTCGAGCACAGCCAGATCTTCGAGAGGCTTGATCAGGTAGTCCGCCGCGCCCAGGCGCAGGGCCTCGACCGCGTCGTTCATCACGCCGGCGCCCGAAACCACGATCACCGGGGTTTGTGGCGACAGCTCGGTGACCTGGCGAATGAGTTCGAGTCCGCCCATCTGTGGCATGCGCAGATCGCAGATGACCAAGTCGGGCTTGTCTTGCTCGAATACCTGAAGACCCTGCTGGCCATTGCTGGCCTGCAGGACACTGAAACCACTGTCTTCCAAGTAGGCCGCGAGGCTCGCGCGCACTACTTCGTCATCATCGATTATCAGCAGCGTGGCACTGGTTTTTGGCATGTGGGCAAACGGCGCCAGAATTAGGTTGGCGTAGCAGGCAGGGGCTTTGTCCCGGCTCACACTACTGGATTCGCTTTCTAGCCTCTCTATTGCACTGTTTTCGAGCATTTGCCCTACACACAGGTACACCAGAGGTGCCCTTCTAAGGCGCAGACGGTACTCCCATCCGCGGGGCGTTTCAAGCTCACGCCGATGGTCGCTTGACGTCTTTCCATTTCAAATCACCGGGAGTTATAAGAACCGGCAAAACCGTAACGTAATGGAAGGTTCAAACCCACGAGTGAAACCAGCCAGGAAAGCCAAACGAAAGAAGGCGGCCAACGGGCCGCCTTCTTCGTTTTACCGGTCGAGATCAGAAATCGTCTTCGACCTGGCCGTCTTTGACTTTGAATTCGCGGTTCTGCAGGTACGCATTGCGGATGAAGGTGTACTTGTCGCCGGTGATCAGCTTCTCACTCGACAGCAGATTGGCGCGGGTGTCGATGATGTTCAGGCCAAAGATCGAATTACGCACGGGCACGTCGTTGATGTAAGGGTACGGGCCGGTGTAGCCGTCGACATACTTGGACGGCGCGTCACGCAAGGTGCTTGGGCCGAGAAGCGGCAGCATCACGTAAGGGCCGCTACCTACGCCCCAGTAGCCGAGGGTCTGGCCGAAGTCTTCGTCATTGCGTTGCAGGCCCATCTTGGTGCCCATATCGAAGAAGCCCAGCAGGCCGAAAGTGGTGTTGAAGATCAAGCGTGCGGTGTCGACGCCAGCGGCGGCCGGTTTGGCCTGCAAGATATCGTTGGCAAGGTTGGTGACTTCACCGACGTTGCGAAACATGTTGTGGATGCCGTCTTCAAGGAACTGCGGCGTCACGAACTGATAACCCTGGGCCAAAGGCTTCAGCGCATAGGTGTCGAGCACATCGTTGAACTTGTAGATCGGGCGGTTGATGCTTTCCCAAGGGTCGTCTTCCGAGGCTGCCTGGGCAACGAACGGAACCAGCAATACGCTGGTAAACACACAAAACTGAGCTAGATGATTGCTCCAGCGCATAGAAAAACTCCTTGGATTGTACTGGCGCGGGCCCTTGGCCCAAGCGTTAAGCGGGCTAGTATAAGACGGAATAGCCGCTTTAGGCAGCACCGCGCGAGGCATGATTGTGAGCGATTCATATCAGTGTCACTCAACTGTCACCGTCGCCCCCTAGCCTTGAGGCTATTTCAGGGACGTTGATATGCCGCACGCCGAAACCTTGCCCCACATTGCGCCCAGCCTGACCGCCGTCCTGTTCGGCCTCAGTGGTTGCCTGGTGGATTTCGGTGCCCGCACACGCGCCCACGGCATCCCCTCTGCCATACACGCCGAGGCCACGCCCGGTGCGCTGGATAGCCTGCGCAGCTTGCAACATCAGCAGATTCCCTGTGCCTGGCTCGATGAACTCCCCCCTGCCCTCAGCCATTCCCTGGCCGCTGCCTTGCCTTCATGGATCAAACCCTCGCAACACCCCGAAACAATCAATCCATGGCCGGCACCGCATGCCTGCTGGCAAGCCTTGATGACGTTGAATGTCGAACGACTGGAGGGTTGCGTGCTGGTCAGCGGCGAACCGCGGTTACTGCAAGCGGGGCTCAATGCCGGATTGTGGACGATTGGGCTGGCGTCCTGCGGCTCACTCTGCGGCCTGGCGCCCAACGACTGGCAGGCGCTGACTCAGCAGGAACGGGAATTCAAACGCGGCAAGGCAACGGTGCAACTGTTCGGCCTGGGTGTGCATTCGGTGATCGATCACCTCGGTGAACTCGACACCTGTCTGGCCGACATCAGCCTGCGCCGGCTCAAGGGCGAAAAGCCCTGATCGAGATCATGCAGGTTGCGCGCGAGTGGATTAATCTAAAGGTCAAGCCATAGACCTTTGGCATGCTGCTGCGGTCTATGCCAGTGCCTATCGATAAAAGGAAGAACGCCATGCCTGCCCGCGAACTGCAACAACAACTCAATACTCTGCGCGAGCAATTGGAACAGAATCCACCGCTGACCGAAGCCGAGCGCGAAGACCTGCACGCGCTGATGCAACAGATCGAACTCGAAATTGAGCTCGAAACTAAAACCCAGGACTCCAGCCTCGCCGACAATGTGAACCTGGCCGTCGAGCGCTTCGAAATCGAACACCCGACCCTGGCCGGCACCTTGCGCAACATCGTGCAAGCCTTGGCGAATATGGGGATCTGAACCCCCCAGATGCAAAAAAGCCCCGCTAGTGATAGCGGGGCTTTTTAATGTCCAGCGTTGAAATCAAAAGATCGCAGCCTGCGGCAGCTCCTACATTGGAATGCATTTCCCTGTAGGAGCTGCCGCAGGCTGCGATCTTTTGATCTTATTGGCGGACCAGGCGGTGGTTTGGCAGTTGAACGGTTTCAGTACTGCGATACGGGTTGATGTCCAACCCACCGCGCCGCACATACCGCGCATACACCGTCAATTTCTCCGGTTTCAACAACCGTTGCAGGTCGAGAAAGATCCGCTCCACGCACTGTTCATGGAAGTCGGAGTGCTGACGGAAGCTCACGATGTATTCCAGCAAACTCGCGTGATCCAGCGCCGCACCACGGTATTCCACCGCCACGCTGCCCCAGTCCGGCTGACTGGTGACCGGGCAGTTGGATTTGAGCAAATGACTGTGCACGCTCTCCTCCACGATGCGCGATTCATCGCAACGCAGCAGTTCCGGACGCGGATGCTCATAGTTGCTGACGCTGATGTCCAGATCATCAATACATACGCCGGGTAACGCCACAACGCCTTCGGCCTCGACGTCCTTCAGGCTGCGAATCCGCACACCGACCGGTTTACCGGCAGCGGCCGACAGGTCTTTCGCCAACGTCGCTTCGAGGCTCGCGGTGTCGGCAAACGGTGTCTGGTTCAGGGAGTTGAGGTACAGCTTGAACGACTTCGATTCGATGATATTCGGCGAATCCGCCGGGATACTGAACTCGCCAATCGCCACCACTGGCTTGCCGGACGGCAACAGCCACGACAGTTCGAAGCAATTCCAGAAATCCACGCCCTTGTACGGCAGGGTTTCAGCCGTCAGGCCCAGCTCGGCCCATTTCGCGGTGCGCGGGATCGGGAACAGCAGAGACGGCGTGTAGGTGGCGATGTATTCGCTGGATTTGCCCAGCGGCGAGTGTTCGGCTGCGGGATGCATGGCGGAAACCTGACTGAAGAATCAGCGGATTCTACCAGCCTTTGCTCCCGCCTTTGAGTGCTTACTGACTGACAGTCATCTTGCCGACCATGCCGGCCTGGTAATGACCGGGGATGTTGCAGGCAAATTCCAGGTTGGTGGCCTTGGTGAAGGTCCAGGTCAGCTCGGCGGTTTTGCCTGGTTCGACGAGCACACTGTTGGGGTCATCGTGCTTCATTCCATGCTCCATACCGGCCATGGCGCCGTGGTCCATTTCTTTCATACCTGTAGGCGTGAGCATGCCGCTTTGCTGCATCTTCATCATTTCTTGCTGATGTTTGGCATGCATTGCCGCGTCACCGAGGTTGAATTCGTGCAACAACTGACCTTTATTCACCAACACAAAACGAACGGTCTCACCGGCCTTGATATCAATCGCCTTGGGCGTGAACGACATGTCGCCCATGACGATTTCAATGCTGCGAGTCGCCTTGGCCGCCGGGGCCGGCTGGCCGAAGTCGTAGGTATGCGCCGGGGAAGCCCACGCCGGCGAGCTCAACGCCAGCAAACACGCGACGCGCACCAATGATTTGCGCAAAAACATAGTCGTACTCCAACAAGATAAGGTTCAGCCTGTGGAAAACTCTAAACTGCTGCGACTGCCCGCAACCTGACAGCCAGATTACAACTTTGTCAGGTTGACCTGTATTAACGCTGCCCACGGTATAAAGCGTTCGTTCCATTTGCCTCGAGTCGCCCATGAAACTGCTGATCGTCGAAGACCAACCGAAAACCGGCCACTACTTGCGCCAAGGCCTGACCGAAGCCGGTTTCAATACTGAACTGGTGGCGGACGGCAGCACCGGCCAACAATTGGCGTTGACCGGCGATTACTCGCTGTTGATCCTCGATGTGATGCTGCCCGGTCGCGATGGCTGGCAGATTCTGCAAGCGGTGCGCGGCGCCGGCCTCGATACGCCGGTACTGTTTCTGACAGCGCGCGACGCGGTGGAGGACAGGGTCCACGGCCTCGAACTGGGCGCCGACGATTACCTGGTCAAACCGTTCGCCTTCTCCGAACTGCTGGCCCGGGTCCGGAGCCTGTTGCGCCGTGGCAACGCCACACCTCAGGAAACCAGCCTGCAACTGGCGGACTTGCGTCTGGACCTGATCCGCCGCCGGGTCGAACGCAGCGGTCAGCGCATCGACCTGACGGCCAAGGAATTCGCCCTGCTGGAAATGCTCCTGCGCAGGCAAGGCGAAGTCCTGCCCAAGTCGTTGATCGCTTCCCAGGTCTGGGACATGAATTTCGACAGTGACACCAACGTCATCGAAGTGGCGATCCGTCGTTTGCGCCTGAAGATCGACGATGAATTCACCAACAAGTTGATTCACACCGTGCGCGGCATGGGTTACGTCCTTGAAGAGCGCCCCGCCTGATGCGTCGACTTTCGTTAAGCAGTCGCCTGGCGCTGCTGTTTGCGGCGTGCACCGCTGTGGTGTCGCTGTTTGCCGGGGTGTTGTTCAGCCGGGCCAGTGAAGCGCATTTCGTTGAACTCGATCAGCAGTTGCTGGATGGCAAGTTGATTGGTTTGCGTCGAGCACTTCATGACATTCAGTCGAATGAAAGCGAAATCAAACTGGCCGATGAATTGAGCCGACAGGCTGATCTGTCGCTGCGGATCACCGGCAGCGACGGCAAGCGCTGGTATGACAGCTCGACGAACCTGCCCCAGGCATTGCCGACCCAACCGGGTTTGTCCACGGTGAGCAGCGAAGGTACCGACTACCGCGTCCTCAACGCTCCGTTGTACCTCGACAAACCTGACTCGCCACAGTTGACCTTGCTGCTGGACATCACCCATCACCAGCACTTTCTGCAACGCATGCAGCACCTGATCTGGCTGACGGTCGGTTTGTCGGCACTGGCCACCGCCCTGCTCGGTGCCTGGGCCGCACGCAGTGGGTTGCGGCCGTTGCGGCGCATGAGTGCGGTTGCCAGCGGCGTTTCAGCGCAATCGCTCAATGCTCGCCTGCCCGAAGAAAACATGCCGCCAGAACTCGCGGAAATGGCCCACAACTTCAACGCCATGCTCGGACGCCTCGACGACTCTTTTCAGCGGCTATCGGCCTTCTCCGCCGACATCGCCCATGAATTGCGCACGCCATTGTCGAACCTGCTGACTCACACCCAGGTCACCCTCACCCGCCCACGTCCCATCGAGGATTATCGCGAAGCACTGCACAGCAACCTCGAAGAACTGCAATGGATGGCGCAACTGGTCAACGACATGTTGTACCTGGCCAAGGCCGACCACGGGTTGTTGATGCCCAAGCGCGAACCGCTGGAGCTGGCGGAAGAAGCGGATCTGTTGCTGGAGTTTTTTGCGCCGTTGGCGGAGGACGCTCAGGTCAGGTTGAGTCGTGAAGGCAGTGCGCGCATGGAGGGTGATCGCAGCATGTTGCGTCGGGCGCTTTCCAATTTGCTGGACAATGCATTGCGGTTTACGCCGGTCGAAGGCGAGGTTCGGGTGCGGATTGTTGATCAGCCTAAGGGGTTGAGCTTGACGGTGGAGAACAGCGGCGACGGAATTGACGGGGCGTTGCTGCCGCGTTTATTTGATCGCTTCTACCGGGCTGACCCGGCGCGACAGGAAGGCAGTAGTGAACATGCGGGATTGGGGTTGGCGATCACTCAGTCAATCATCCGCGCCCATGGCGGGCAGATTCGTTGCGAATCGGATAACGGGTGGACGCGGTTTGTGATTGAGTTGCCCAAGGGAGATTGAGGCCAGCAGGACTGGCCCCTTCGCGAGCAAGCCCGCTCCCACATCAGATCTGAGTCGTTCACAAATGTGTGATTCAACTCGGTCACCTGTGGGAGCGAGCCTGCTCGCGAAGGCGGTGTAACGGCTTACGAGTACCGCAACGCGGTAGCCGGCTCGACTTTCGCCGCACGCCATGCCGGGTAAACCGTGGCGAGGAAGCTCAGAATGAACCCGGCGGAGCAGATCAACAGCACATCCGCCCCCTGCAGTTCGGACGGCAGGTTACTGACGAAGTACACGTCGGAACTGAAGATGTGCTGCCCACTGACCCGCTCCATCCAGCCCACCAGTTCACTGACGTTCAGCGCCGCAATCACGCCAAGCACGCCACCAATCAACGTACCCACAACCCCGATCACGGTGCCCTGCACCATGAAGATCGCCATGATCTGCCGCGGCGTGGCGCCGATGGTCCGCAGGATCGCGATGTCCGCACCCTTGTCGTTCACCACCATGATCAGGGTTGCGATGATGTTGAACGCCGCCACGGCGACGATCATCAACAGCAGCAGACCGATCATGGTTTTTTCCATTTTCATCGCACTGAACAGACTGCCCTGAGTGTGAGTCCAGTCATCAGCCTTGTAAGCGGTGCCTAGCCCGCCAGCAATATCGCTGGAAACCTTCGGTGCAGCGTACAAATCCTTTACCGCCAGGCGCACGCTCTGTACCTGATTCGGCGCCCAATGCTGCATCTGCGCGGCATCGGCCACGTGGATCAGCGCCATGGAGCCGTCCAGCTCGGCGCCAACCTTGAACACGCCAACCACGTTCAAGCGCTGCATGCGCGGGGTGATGCCGCCCGGTGCAGTGCTGACTTCCGGCACGATCAGGGTGATCTTGTCGCCAACGTTCAAGCGGAAGCGGCGTGCCGTGATCTCGCCGATCACCACGCCGAACTCACCCGGCTTCAAGGCATCGAGACGGCCCTGAACGATGTGCTGGGCAACGATCGACACCTTGCCTTCCTGCGCTGGGTCGACGCCACTGACCTGGATCGGCTGCATCATCCCCTTGTAGGACAGCATGCCTTCCATCTCGGTGAACGGTACGGCGGCTGTCACTTCAGGATTCTTCATGGCCGCCGCAGCGACAGGCTGCCAATCGTCGATCGGATTGACACCGACGATAGTCGCGTGAGGCACCATGCCGAGGATGCGCGAGCTCATTTCGCGCTGGAAGCCGTTCATGACCGACAGCACCACGATCATCGCCAGCACGCCCAGGGCGAGGCCGATCATCGAGGTCATCGAGATGAAGGAAACAAAGCGATTGCGGCGCTTGGCGCGGGTATAGCGCGCGCCGATAAAGATCGATAACGGTCTGAACATTCGCTGGGCACCGTATAAAAATAAAAGACCCGACGTACTGTTCAGTACGTCGGGTTTCGGTCAATCAGATGGGCGTCAGGTAACCTTCCTGCAAATGCAGGACGCGATCCATCTGGCGAGCCAGGTTCATGTCGTGAGTCACCACCAGGAACGCCGTGCGCATCGAGGTACTGAGTTCCAGCATCAAATCCTGAATGCCCTGGGCGGTGTGGGAGTCGAGGTTGCCGGTCGGCTCGTCGAGCATCACCAGGCCCGGCTTGTTCACCAGAGCGCGGGCGATGGCCACGCGCTGACGTTCACCACCGGACAATTCGGCCGGTTTGTGTTCCAGGCGATGACCCAGCCCTACCCGCTCCAGCAATGCCGTCGCACGCTGACGCGCTTCCGGGATAGCCGTCTTGCCGATCAGCAGCGGCATGCAGACGTTTTCCAGCGCGGTGAACTCAGGCAGCAAGTGGTGGAACTGGTAAACGAAACCCAGCGACCGATTGCGCAGCAAACCGCGAGCTTTTTCGTTCAGCGCCGACAGCTCTTCACCGGCCAGCCAGACGCTGCCCTTGGTCGGTGTATCGAGGCCGCCCAGCAGGTTGAGCAAGGTACTTTTGCCCGAGCCCGACGTACCGACAATCGCCACACGCTCACCCGGATGCAGCTCCAGTTGCAGACCGGCCAGAACCTCTACCGACTCCGGGCCTTCCTCGTAGGATTTGCCCAGGTTGCGGCAGCTCAAGATTGCTTTATCACTCATGCCCAACTCACTCATAACGTAGCGCCTCCGCAGGCTGGGTGCGCGCGGCACGCCAGGCTGGATACAGGGTGGCGAGGAAACTCAGGACCAACGCGGCGGCGCAGACCATCAACACATCCTGGCTCTGCACTTGCGACGGCAGGTAATCGATGAAGTACACGTCGGCGTTGAGGAATTTGTGCCCGATCAACCCTTCGAGGGCCGAGATCGCGGCGCTGACGTTCAGCGCGGCGAAGATCCCGACCACGGCGCCGATCAACGTACCGACCACACCAATGACGGTGCCTTGCACCATGAAGATCGCCATGATCGAACCCGGCGTGGCGCCAAGGGTACGCAGAATCGCGATGTCGCCCTTCTTGTCGTTCACCACCATCACCAGCGTGGAAATAATGTTGAATGCAGCAACGGCGACGATCAGCAGCAACAGCAAGCCGATCATGGCTTTTTCCATGCGGATCGCCTGATACAGATTGCCGTGGGTGCGCGTCCAGTCGCGGGCATAGAAATGGTCTTCGCCGAGTTGCTGGGCGATGCTCCACGCCACGCGTGGCGCCTGGAACAGGTCGTCGAACTTCAGGCGGATGCCCTGGACCTGATCCGGTTTCCAGCGATGCAGCTTGGCCAGATCCTGCAGATTGGTGATACCCAGATAGCCGTCCAGCTCACCGGCACCGACATGGAAGATGCCGACCACGGTAAAGCGTTTCATGCGAGGGAACATCCCGGCCGGGGTCACGGTGACTTCCGGCGCCACAAACGTCAGTTTGTCGCCAATCGCCGCACCCAGCTTGGCCGCGGCCTTGTCACCGATGACGATGCCGAAACTGCCCGGCGCCAAGTCATCGAGTTTGCCCTGCTGCATGAAGTTATCAATGATCGAGACCTGCCGTTCCAGCGCAGGGTCGATGGCATTGAGCAGGACTTTGGACACCTTGCCGTTGTTGGTCAGCAACCCCTGCATCTGGGTAAACGGCGCCACGGCCGTCACCTGCGGGTTCTGCTTGACCTTGGCGGCCAGGCTTTTCCAGTCGCTGATCGGTTCACCGGACTCGATGGTCGCGTGGGGCACCATGCCCAGCACGCGGGTGCGCATCTCATGATCGAAGCCGTTCATGACCGACAGCACCACGATCATCACGACCACGCCAAGGGCGAGTCCGATCATCGAGGTCAGGGAAATGAATGACACAAAATGATTGCGACGCTTTGCACGGGTATAACGCGTGCCAATAAATACGAAGAGAGGTCTGAACATGTCGGGGCTTGTTCGGAGGGAAAAGGAACGTCCTTGTGGCGGGGGTCGATAACCAGCTTTACACTCAGACCACCGCCGCTACCATGGGTTCGCCATGTCGACATTAGATGAAGAAGATCGCCGCGAATACTACCGTATCGAGGACACGATCGCACTGGAAATTCGGCCCCTGTCCGCTCCCGAAGCCGCAGGCCAGGAAGTGTTGCAGGATGCTTCCCCTCTGTTCAACTTGCTCAGCGAACTGCACCTGAGCGAATTCGAGTCACAGCACCTGCTGCGCCAGATCAGTGAGCGCGACCGGAATCTCGCGGCGTTCCTGAAATCCCAGAATAAACGCATCGATTTGCTCAGCCAGGTGATCGCAATCACCGTGCTCGGGCAGATCGGCGAGCCGCAGCCGGTGATCATTTCCGAAGGCGGGATCGAATTTCAGCATCCGACGCCCATTGCCGAGGGCGCGCACCTGTCGGTCAAACTGGTGCTGATGCCGCAAGCCCTCGGACTCTTGTTGCGGGCTCGCGTCACCCATTGCGATCGCAAAGGCGACGGCTACGACGTTGGCACCGAGTTCGAATACCCGACCGATGCCCAGCGCCAATTGCTGGCTCGCTACATTTTGCAGAAGCAGGCCCAGGAACGACGTCTGGCCCGCGAACAAAACGAATCAGGCATTTAATTTAAGGAAGAACCGTGACTCTCATCTACGGCCATCGCGGCGCCAAGGGCGAAGCACCGGAAAATACGCTGACCAGTTTTCAGCAATGCCTCAAGCACGGCGTGCGCCGCTGCGAACTGGACCTGCACCTGTCCATGGACGGCGAGTTGATGGTCATCCACGACCCGACGCTCAAGCGCACCACCGACCGTCGCGGCAAAGTCGTCGAACACACGGCGGCCGAGTTGGTGACCTACGACGCGCGCACTGGCGGCCCGGGCTGGATCAAACCGTGCCCGATTCCAACACTGGAAGAACTGTTCGAGAAATGCGATTTCGAGCACTGGCAACTGGAAGTCAAAAGCGCTTCGCGCACCCGCGCCGCGACTACCGTGCTGGCGATTCGCGAAATGGCTCAGCGTTTCGGCCTGCTCGACAAGGTCACGATCACCTCGAGTTCGCGGGAAGTATTGAAAGCCGCCCTGGACTTCGTGCCAGATGTGTCTCGCGGATTGGTGGCCGAGTACGCCTGGCTCGACCCATTGAAGGTCGCGCAAAGCTATGGCTGTGAGATTCTGGCGCTGAACTGGACCCTGTGTACGCCGGAACGCCTGCAGAAGGCGCAGCGTCAGGGGCTGCATGTGTCGGTATGGACAGTCAACGAGCCCGCGCTAATGCGCAGACTCGCCGACTTCGGCGTTGACAGCCTGATTACAGACTTTCCCGGTTTGGCCAGCGCCACGCTCGAGAATTGCTGAAATCGGTCTCCCCGGCCGGCTCAGGCCACCGGCCGGAGCCGCTCAAAAAAGCCGGTTGAGGCCATCGTACGCCGCTACCCGATAGGCTTCGGCCATGGTCGGGTAGTTGAACGTCGTGTTGACGAAGTACTTCAGCGTGTTCATTTCACCCGGCTGGTTCATGATCGCCTGACCGATGTGAACGATCTCCGACGCCTGATAACCGAAGCAGTGAACGCCCAGCACTTCCAGGGTTTCGCGGTGGAACAGAATCTTCAGCATGCCCTGAGGCTCGCCGGCGATCTGTGCACGCGCCATGCCCTTGAAGAACGCCTTGCCCACTTCGTACGGCACCTTGGCCTGAGTCAGCTCTTGCTCGTTCTTGCCGATCGAGCTGATCTCCGGAATGGTGTAGATGCCGGTCGGCACGTCGTTGACGAAGCGCCAGCTATTGTTGTCAACGATGCTGCCAGCGGCCGAACGACCCTGGTCGTGAGCAGCACTGGCCAGACTCGGCCAACCAATCACGTCACCGGCGCCGTAGATGTTCGGCTTGCAGGTACGGTAGGCCTCGTCGACTTCGATCTGGCCACGGCTGTTGACCTTCACGCCGACGTTTTCCAGACCCAGTTGATCGGTGTTACCGGTACGACCGTTGCACCAGAGCAAGGCGTCGGCCTTGATCTTCTTGCCGGACTTGAGGTGCAGGATCACGCCGTTGTCCACGCCTTCGACGCGGTCGTAGTCTTCGTTGTGGCGAACCGTGATGTTGTTGTTGCTGAAGTGATAGCTCAGGGCCTGGGAAATTTCCGAGTCGAGGAAGCTCAGCAACTGACCGCGGTTATCCACCAGTTCAACCAACACACCCAGACCGCTGAAGATCGAGGCGTATTCGCAACCGATCACGCCGGCGCCGTAAACGATCAGTTTGCGCGGGGTGTGGCCGAGGCTGAGGATGGTGTCGCTATCGTAGATACGCGGGTGGTGGAAATCGATGTCCGCCGGACGATACGGGCGCGAGCCGGTGGCGATGATGATGTGTTTGGCCACCAGTTTTTCGACCACGCCGTTGGCGCAGACCACTTCAATGGTTTGCTCGTCAGCGAAGCTGCCGGTGCCGAAGAACACGTCGACGCGGTTACGGGCGTAGTAGCCCGTGCGCGATGCGACTTGTTTGGAGATGACTTTTTCGGCGCTTTTCAATACGTCCGGGAACGAGAACCAGCGTGGCTCACCAATGGCCCGGAACATCGGGTTGGTGTTGAACTGCATGATCTGCCGGACCGAGTGACGCAGTGCCTTGGACGGGATGGTGCCCAGGTGGGTGCAGTTGCCGCCGACCTGGCGACGGCTATCGACCATCGCCACCTTGCGCCCTGCTTTGGCGGCGTTCATTGCCGCGCCTTCTCCCGCCGGGCCGGAACCCAGCACCACCACGTCGTAGTTGTAGACAGCCATGCATACTCCTCAGAACAGGCCGCGGCGCCCTCGGCACCTGCGGCTAAATCACGCCGATCTGCGGCGTGAAGGAACAATTTGGGGCCAGTGCAGAACCCGGACACAGTCTATATAAGCGTCAACGCCGCGCACATTAACCCTTGGTCGCGTCGTAGGCTAGTTTTGCCTGCACTACAACGCCAGTCTTTGCTGCTTGAATCGCCGTCGTCACTCGGTTTTTCCGCCACTCAGTCGCTCAAAAGCCTGATTGGTTCGTGTGACGAAACCCGTATCGGCACGAATCACAAAGAATGCACCGATGTCATGCGTTTGGGCATAGTCCCAACCCCTTTCAGGCCCCAGAATCAGCAACAGCGTCGATAAGCCATCGGCCATCAACGCGGAAGGATGAATTACTGTGACTGACGCCAGGGTGTGTAGGACCGGCGCACCGGTGCGGGCATCGAAGGTGTGGGAATAACGCCGACCGTCCTGCTCGAAATAGTTGCGGTAATCGCCGGAAGTGGAAACGCCGTAGCCGTCGACGGCGATGATGCGCTCGGCTACTTGCTGGTCGTCGCGGGGCTCTTCCAGGGCGACGCGCCACGGTGAGCCATCGAGTTTCTTGCCGGCGGCCTTGAGTTCACCGGTGGCTTCGGCGAGGTAGCTGTGGATGCCCATTGCTTCGAGTTTTGCGGCAATCGTGTCGACCGCGTAACCGGCGGCGATGCTGTTGAAGTCGACCTCGACCGCGGCGTCCTTGCACAGTTGATCGCCGTCGATGCGCAGGTGCGCGTGACCGACGCGCTGCCTTACTTCGGCGAGCGCTTCGGCAGTCGGGACTTTTTCCTCACGGCCTTGCGGGCCAAATCCCCAGAGATTGAGCAGCGGTTCCACGGTCAGGTCGTAGGAGCCTTCGCTTTGGGATGACAATTGCTCGCCCACACGGATCAATTCGAGCACAGGGCCAGGCATGACCTGACAGCGACCGGCCGGCAGTGCATTGAAGCGTTCGATGTCCGAGTCGCTGCGATAGGTCGAGAATTGTCGATCCACTTCGGCGAGGATATTTTCTACTTCGGCCTGCACCGCTTTCGGGCCGGGCGTGGAGGAATGTCTTACGTATTGAATGGAATAACGACTGCCCATGGTCGGACCGTCGAAGCGTTCCAGGCTGTCGCCGTTGCCACAACCGGCCAAAATGCCGGCCAGCACCACAAGTCCACTCCACCGTCCAGTTAACAATTCTTCATCCCCCCTCAAAACCGCGCCCGCCATTATGGGCCTCAGAGCGCGTGGGAGCGAGCCTGCTCGCTCCCACAGGTGCAGCGTCTCAAACAAGATTTACCAGCGTGAGTACCTACAAATGTCTTCCAATACGAGCAAAGGCAAAGCGATTTTTCGCGTTGTCAGCGGTAACTTTCTCGAGATGTTCGACTTTATGGTCTACGGCTTTTACGCCACGGCCATTGCCAAAACCTTCTTCCCTGCCGATAGCGCTTTCGCTTCCCTGATGTTATCGCTGGCCACCTTCGGTGCCGGCTTCCTGATGCGCCCATTGGGGGCGATTTTCCTCGGCGCCTATATTGACCGCCATGGTCGACGCAAAGGGCTGATCATCACCCTGGCGATGATGGCCGCCGGCACGGTCCTGATTGCCTGCGTGCCGGGTTACGCCACGCTGGGTGTTGCGGCGCCGCTGATCGTGCTGTTCGGTCGCCTGCTGCAAGGTTTCTCGGCCGGCGTGGAACTGGGTGGTGTGTCGGTCTACCTCGCCGAGATTTCCACCCCGGGCCGCAAAGGCTTCTTTGTCAGTTGGCAGTCCGCCAGTCAGCAAGCGGCGGTGGTATTCGCCGGCCTGCTCGGCGTGGGTTTGAACCACTGGCTGAGCCCGGAACAAATGGGTGATTGGGGCTGGCGTGTGCCGTTCCTGATTGGCTGCATGATCGTGCCGGTGATCTTCGTGATTCGACGCTCGCTGGAAGAAACCCCGGAATTCCAGGCGCGCAAACATCGCCCTACCCTGCGGGATATCGTCCGCTCGATTGGTCAGAACTTCGGCATCGTCCTCGCTGGCATGGCGTTGGTGGTGATGACCACGGTGTCGTTCTATCTGATCACCGCTTACACCCCGACCTTCGGCAAAGCCGAACTGCATTTGTCGGACCTGGACGCGTTGTTGGTGACGGTGTGCATTGGGCTGTCGAACTTCTTCTGGCTGCCGGTCATGGGTGCTGTGTCCGACAGGATCGGACGAAAACCCTTACTGCTGGCGGCGACGATTCTGGCGATCCTCACCGCCTACCCTGCCCTGTCATGGCTGGTAGCAAACCCGAGCTTCAGCCACTTGCTGATCGTCGAGTTATGGCTGTCGTTCCTGTATGGCTCGTATAACGGCGCTATGGTCGTGGCGCTGACCGAGATAATGCCGGTGGAAGTTCGTACGACTGGATTCTCTTTGGCCTACAGCCTGGCAACCGCGACCTTCGGCGGGTTTACGCCGGCGGCGTGTACGTACCTGATTCATGTGCTGGATAACAAGGCTGCTCCAGGGATCTGGCTCAGCGGTGCGGCAGTGTTGGGGTTGATCGCGACGCTAGTGTTGTTCCGGGGTAACAAACATGAACTGCGGACGGCGCAGGCAGCAATCGTTAGCGGCGGCGCCTGATAGATAGCCATCGCGAGCAAGCTCGCTCCCACATTGATCGAGTTGTCCAGGCGGACGCGGTTAAATGTGGGAGTGAGCCTGCTCGCGATGAGGCCATCACAAACACCACATCTCTACCTGACAAACCACACAAACAAAAACGCCCCGACCAAAGTCGGGGCGTTCTCATGTGCAGCTAACGCTTAGCGCGGGAATGCAGGCGGGTTTACACCGGCCATGTCTTCCATCACGCGAACCACCTGGCAGCTGTAACCGAATTCGTTGTCGTACCAAACGTACAGAACAACGCGGTTGTCTTGGCTGATGGTTGCTTCAGCGTCCACCACGCCTGCGTGGCGCGAACCAACGAAGTCGGTGGAAACCACTTCCTGCGAATTGACGTAGTCGATTTGCTTATGCAGATCGGAGTGCAGCGCCATGTAGCGCAGGTACTCGTTCATCTCTTCACGGGTGGCGGCTTTCTCAAGGTTCAGGTTGAGAATGGCCATCGACACGTTAGGCGTCGGAACGCGGATCGCGTTACCGGTCAGCTTGCCGGCCAGTTCAGGCAGCGCCTTGGCAGCAGCGGTGGCAGCACCGGTCTCGGTGATCACCATGTTCAACGCGGCGCTACGGCCACGACGATCGCCTTTGTGGAAGTTGTCGATCAGGTTCTGGTCGTTGGTGTACGAGTGAACCGTTTCAACGTGACCGTTGATGATGCCGAACTTGTCGTTGACGGCTTTGAGCACCGGCACGATGGCGTTGGTGGTGCAGGAAGCCGCGGAAACGATCTTGTCATCAGCGGTGATTTCACCGTGGTTGATGCCGTGAACGATGTTCTTCAGCTTGCCTTTGCCAGGCGCGGTCAGAACAACGCGATCGATACCCGGGCAAGCCAGGTGCTGGCCCAGACCGTCGGCGTCACGCCATACACCGGTGTTGTCCACCAGCAGCGCGTTTTTGATGCCGTACTGGGTGTAGTCCACTTCAGTCGGGTTTTTCGCGTAGATAACCTGGATCAGGTTGCCGTTGGCGGTGATGGTGTTGTTGGCTTCATCAATGGTGATGGTGCCATTGAACGAACCGTGTACCGAATCGCGGCGCAGCAGGCTGGCGCGTTTGACCAGATCGTTTTCGGCGCCCTTGCGGACAACGATGGCGCGCAGACGCAGGCCGTCGCCACCACCGGTTTTCTCGATCAGGATGCGCGCCAGCAGACGGCCGATACGACCGAAGCCGTACAGAACAACATCGGTGCCTTTGCGGGCGGAAACATTTTGCTGACCAACGACGTCAGCCAGTTCTTCACGGACGAACTGCTCGGCAGTGCGGCCATTGCCTTCAGCCTTGAACTTAACTGCAAGCTTGCCCAGGTCTACCGAAGCAGCGCCGAGCTTGAGCTCGCTCATTGCCTTGAGCAGCGGGAATGTTTCGTGGACGGACAATTCGCTGTCATCGGACTGGCGATGGCGAGCAAAGCGGTGAGCTTTGAGAATCGCGATGACAGACTGGTTGATCAGACTGCGGCCATAGATCGAGCTCACCACGTTGTTATTGCGGTAGAGCTGACCGATAAGCGGAATCATCGCTTCTGCGAGTGCTTCACGGTCGATCCATTCACCAAGACACTGGTCGGGCTTCTGAGTCACGGGAACCTTCCACATGTAGGGGCAGAAAAAAGGGGCTACATTATGCCGCCGAGTGCCTCCCGTAGCAATGCGCGCCTGTCGCGCGACCAGTAACAAAATCCGCTTCAAAAAAATGACGCACGGCTCAAGCCCAATAAAACCGTGGCCTGCAGCGCAGTCATTTTTTGGGAGACAACGCTGTCTTGTCTGTAACCCTCCGTAACACTCAGTCGTTTTGCCACTACATATTCAGTCTTTTTTACTAAAAAACGGGCCGATTTTGTCTTTACCACTACATTTCGCCCAACCTGCGTAATAGACACATCTGCAACTGACAGGCGGCACCCGGGACCGCTACAATTACCGACTTTGTCGCAACGCTTGGAGCTCAACCTTCCGTGCCCGTTCTGCGTCTACCGCTTCTCCCTGCCGCGGCAGGTAAACAGCACTGGGGCAACCTGCCCGGTGCCGCCCTGAGCCTGGCCATTGCCGAGGCCGCCAGCGCTGCCAAGCGCTTCACCCTGCTGCTGACTGCCGACAGCCAAAGTGCCGAACGGCTGGAACAGGAGCTGAGTTTCTTCGCCCCGGATTTGCCAGTGCTGCATTTCCCGGACTGGGAAACGTTGCCCTACGATCTGTTTTCGCCGCACCAGGACATTATTTCCCAGCGAATCTCCGCGTTGTATCGATTGCCGGAGCTGAGTCATGGCGTTTTGGTCGTGCCGATCACGACGGCCCTGCATCGCCTGGCGCCGACCAAATTCCTGCTCGGCAGCAGCCTGGTGCTGGACATCGGCCAGAAGCTCGATGTCGAGCAAATGCGCACCCGGCTTGAGGCCAGCGGCTATCGCTACGTCGACACCGTCTATGAGCATGGCGAATTTACCGTGCGCGGCTCGTTGATCGACCTGTTCCCGATGGGCAGCAAACTGCCTTTCCGCATCGACCTGTTCGACGACGAAATCGAGACCCTTCGTACCTTCGATCCGGAAAACCAGCGCTCCATCGACAAGGTTGAAACGGTTCGCCTCCTGCCAGCGAGAGAGTTTCCGCTGCAAAAGGATGCGGTCACCCGCTTCAAGGCGCGCTTCCGCGAGCGTTTCGATGTCGACTTCCGTCGCTGCCCGATCTTCCAGGACTTGAGCAGCGGGATTACCCCGGCCGGTATCGAGTACTACCTGCCGCTGTTCTTCGATGAAACCTCCACACTGTTCGATTACCTGCCCCAGGACACGCAAGTGTTTTCCCTGCCCGGCATCGAGCAGGCGGCGGAAAACTTCTGGAACGACGTTCGCAATCGTTATGAAGAGCGTCGCGTCGATCCGGCCCGTCCTTTATTACCGCCGGCCGAGTTGTTCCTGCCAGTGGAAGATTGCTTCGCTCGGCTGAAAAACTGGCCGCGCGTGGTTGCCAGTCAACAGGACGTGGAAACCGGCGTTGGCCGCGAGCGCTTCCCCGCTCGGGAGCTGCCGAACCTGGCCATCGAAGCCAAGGCCACCCAGCCGTTGGCGGCGCTGGCCGGTTTCCTCGACGAGTTTCCCGGTCGCGTGCTGTTTACCGCCGAGTCCGCGGGCCGTCGTGAAGTGTTGCTGGAATTGCTCGAACGCCTGAAGCTGCGACCGAAAACCGTCGACAGCTGGCCGGACTTCGTCGCGAGCAAGGATCGCCTGGCGATCACTATCGCGCCGCTCGACGAAGGCCTGGTGCTTGACGATCCAGCCCTGGCACTGGTCGCTGAAAGCCCGCTGTTCGGTCAGCGCGTGATGCAGCGCCGTCGCCGCGAGAAACGCGCCGATGCCAACAACGATGCCGTCATCAAGAACCTCACCGAGCTGCGCGAAGGCGCGCCGGTGGTGCACATCGATCACGGCGTCGGTCGCTATCTCGGGCTGACGATTCTGGAAATCGATAGTCAGGCCGCCGAATTCCTGACCCTCGAATACGCCGAAAACGCCAAGCTTTACGTGCCGGTGGCCAACCTGCATTTGATCGCGCGCTATACCGGCAGCGACGATGCCCTGGCCCCGCTGCACCGTCTGGGCTCCGAGACCTGGCAGAAAGCCAAACGCAAAGCCGCCGAACAGGTGCGCGACGTGGCCGCCGAGCTGCTCGACATCTATGCCCGCCGCGCCGCTCGCGAAGGTCATGCGTTCGCCGACCCGAAAGCCGATTACGCGACCTTCAGCGCCGGCTTCCCGTTCGAAGAAACTCCGGACCAACAAACCACCATCGAAGCGGTGCGCACCGACATGCTCGCACCGAAACCAATGGATCGTCTGGTCTGCGGCGACGTCGGTTTCGGCAAGACCGAAGTGGCGATGCGCGCAGCGTTCATCGCGGTGCACGGCGGTCGTCAAGTGGCGATTCTGGTGCCGACCACCCTGCTCGCCCAGCAGCATTACAACAGCTTCCGCGACCGCTTCGCCGATTGGCCGGTGAGCGTGGAAGTGATGAGCCGCTTCAAATCGACCAAGGAAGTCAACGCCGCGGTCGCGGACCTCGCCGAAGGCAAGATCGACATCGTCATCGGCACGCACAAGCTGCTGCAGGACGACGTGAAAATCAAAAACCTGGGGCTGGTGATCATCGACGAAGAGCACCGTTTCGGTGTCCGTCAGAAGGAACAGCTCAAGGCCCTGCGCAGTGAAGTCGACATCCTCACCCTGACCGCCACGCCGATTCCGCGAACGTTGAACATGGCGGTGTCGGGCATGCGCGATCTGTCGATCATCGCCACGCCGCCGGCCCGTCGCCTGTCGGTACGGACGTTCGTCATGGAGCAGAACAAGAGTACGGTCAAAGAGGCCTTGCTCCGTGAGCTGTTGCGTGGCGGTCAGGTCTATTACCTGCACAACGACGTGAAGACCATCGAGAAATGCGCCGCCGACCTCGCCGAACTGGTGCCGGAAGCACGGATCGGTATCGGCCACGGGCAGATGCGCGAACGTGATCTCGAACAAGTGATGAGCGACTTCTACCACAAGCGCTTCAACGTGCTGATCGCCTCGACCATCATCGAGACCGGCATTGACGTGCCGAGCGCCAACACCATCATTATCGAGCGTGCCGACAAGTTCGGCCTGGCGCAGCTGCACCAGTTGCGCGGCCGGGTCGGTCGCAGTCACCACCAGGCTTACGCTTATTTGCTGACGCCCCCGCGTCAGCAAATCACGCCTGACGCCGAAAAACGTCTGGAAGCGATCGCCAATACCCAGGACCTCGGTGCGGGCTTCGTGCTCGCCACCAACGACCTGGAAATCCGTGGCGCCGGCGAATTGCTCGGCGACGGGCAGAGCGGGCAGATCCAGGCCGTCGGTTTCACGCTGTACATGGAAATGCTCGAACGCGCGGTGAAGTCGATCCGCAAGGGCGAACAACCGAACCTCGATCAACCGCTCGGCGGTGGTCCGGAAGTCAATCTGCGAGTACCGGCGTTGATTCCCGAGGACTATCTGCCGGACGTGCATGCCCGACTGATTCTCTACAAACGCATTGCCTCGGCCACCGACGAGGAAGGCCTCAAGGACTTGCAGGTGGAGATGATCGATCGTTTCGGGCTGTTGCCGGAACCGACCAAGAACCTGATGCGCATTACCGCGCTGAAATTGCAGGCCGAGCTACTGGGCATCAAGAAAGTCGACGGCGGCCCGCAAGGTGGCCGAATCGAGTTCGCGACGCAAACCCCGGTCGACCCGCTGACGCTGATCAAACTGATCCAGAGCCAGCCCAAACGCTACAAATTCGAAGGCGCCACGATGTTTAAATTCCAGGTGCCAATGGAGCGCCCGGAAGAGCGCTTTAATACTGTAGAGGCGCTGTTTGAGCACCTCATTCCGAAAACTGCTTGAAGGACGCCGCATGCGCCTGTTTCGCTCACTGATCCTGTTGATGACCCTCGTTGCGCCGACGACGTTTGCCGATGACCTGTACCAGATAGAAATGATTCTGGTCCGCCAAAACGCCGTGCCCGCTATCGTCAGCCGCGCCGCGCCGGAAGACTGGGCTGCCGGAGCCCAGCCCATCAACCCCGACAGCCTGCGCACACCGAGCCTCAATGCTGAAGTGGAAAAACTCACCGCCAGCAATGAATACACAGTGTTGCTGCACAAAGCCTGGCAACAGAACCTTGGCGAAGAAGCCAGCAAAGTTGCGATCAGCGAGGGCAAAGAACAGTTCGGCCAGTTCCCGATCGAGGGCACGCTGAGCATGAAACTGGGACGATTCACCGATGTGGATGCAGACTTCTGGGTCAACCAGATCGACGCCAACGGCATGGTCACCGCCAGCGAACGCATGAACCAGGATAGCCACACCAAGAACGGCCAGCTGAACTTCCTCGACAACGGCCACTTGGGCATGTTGATCAAGATCACCTCGCTGACTTCCCCTGCGCCTCGGCCAGTCCCCGATGAAATTCCGGACTGATTGAGTCCTTATGTCAGCGACCCTGAGCAAACCCCTGGCACCTTCCTGGGTCAGCCGATTCAAGGAACAGAGCCTGGAGCGCGGCCGTCGCTACGCTTTGGAGAACCGCGTCAGGATCGTCGAGGCTGGCGACGCAACGATCATTGCCGCCTGCGAGGGCTCTGGCGGTAACGTTTACCGTCAGACCATTCGCCTGCGCGAGTCAGCCAAAGCCACGTTGCTGATGATTGACGCCACCTGCACCTGCCCGGTCCACAGCAACTGCAAACACTGCGCGGCGGTGCTGCTGAAAGTTCAAGAAACCCTGGCCTATCCAGCCGCCGCGCAAGACGCCGAGCTACTCGAGAAACTTCAAGCCGTACTGGAAAACCGCAGCCCGAAGGCGCCGCCGCAAGTGCTGGTGGATAACGTGCAACCGGTGCCGCGCCTGTGGCTGGCGAGCATCGAGTTCAGCGCTTTCGAACCGCGCAACGGCAAGATGCAGCGTTATATTCAGCATCGCGCGGCGCTGTCTTTCAGCTATCTGGATGAATACGTTTCCGGGCAGAAGAACGCTGACATCCTGATTCGTCAGGAGACGCAAACGTTACGGATAAAACGCCACCCGGAAGTCGAACAGACCTACAGGGAACAGCTGCGAATCCTCGGCTTCAAGGTCGCCACCCGGCAAAGCAAAGCCTTGCCGGAAAGTGCTGGCGAACTTTTCGAGATGGTCAACGACAGTGCCTGGCTGACCTTCACTCTCAATGAACTGCCGAAGCTGCGCACTCAGGGTTGGGAGTTGCAGATCGACGAAGATTTCGGTTTCGACCTGACTGCCGTGGACGATTGGTACGCCACCGTCGAACAAGCGCCGGAGCGTGACTGGTTCGATCTGGAACTGGGGATCATCGTCAACGGCGAGCGGCTGAGTCTGCTACCGATCCTGCTCAACCTGATGCGCTCTCACACCGAAATCCTCAACCCGGAGCGACTGGCCCGACGTCGCGACGACGAGTTGATCCTGGTGAACATTCCCAATCGCCCGAACTCCGAGTACGGCCCGTTGCAAGTCGCCCTGCCCTTCGGCCGATTAAAACCGGTACTGGCGACCCTCGGCGAGTTCTACCTGCAAGGGCCCGGCGAAACCACGCTACGCCTGAGCAAAGCCGATGCCACGCGACTGAATCCGCTGGAAGACCTGCCGTTGCTTTGGGAGGGCGGAGAGCAAATTCGCACCTTTGCCCAGCGGCTGCGGGACATCAAGGACTTCACCGCGACCGCACCGGAAGGTCTGAACGCGACCTTGCGCCCCTATCAGCTGGAAGGCTTGAGCTGGATGCAGTCGTTGCGACAACTGGAAGTCGGCGGGATTCTCGCGGACGACATGGGTCTGGGCAAAACCCTACAGACCCTGGCGCACATTCTCAGTGAAAAGAATGCCGGACGCCTCGATCGGCCGTGCATGGTGGTGATGCCCACCAGCCTGATCCCCAACTGGCTGGATGAAGCAGCGCACTTCACACCGCAACTCAACGTGCTGGCGCTGTACGGCGCCAGTCGCAAAAAGCATTTCGACACGCTGGCCGATTACGACCTGATCCTGACCACCTATGCGCTGCTGCCCAAGGACGTCGAACGTCTGGCGGCGCAGCCTTTTCACGTGTTGGTTCTGGACGAGGCGCAATACATCAAGAACCCCAACAGCAAGGCCGCCCACGCTGCCCGCGAGCTGAATGCCCGTCAGCGTCTGTGCCTGAGCGGCACGCCGCTGGAAAACCACCTGGGAGAACTGTGGTCGCTGTTTCACTTCCTGCTGCCCGGCTGGCTGGGTGACGTGAAAAGCTTCAACCGCGATTACCGCGTGCCGATCGAAAAGCGCGCCAGCGAAGTACGACTTCAGCACCTCAACGGCCGGATAAAACCGTTCCTGCTGCGTCGAACCAAGGAACAAGTGGCGACCGAGTTGCCGCCGAAAACCGAAATCATCCATTGGGTCGAGCTCAACGAAGCCCAGCGCGACGTGTACGAAACCATGCGCCTGGCGATGGACAAGAAAGTCCGCGACGAGATCACCCGCAAGGGCGTGGCGCGCAGCCAGATCATCATTCTTGAGGCGCTGCTGAAGCTGCGTCAGGTCTGCTGCGATTTGCGCCTGGTCAACGATGCCACCCTGCCCACTCGCGGCAGCACGTCGGGCAAGCTCGACAGCCTGATGGAAATGCTTGAGGAATTGTTCGATGAAGGTCGGCGGATTCTGCTGTTCTCGCAGTTCACTTCGATGCTGTCGTTGATTGAAGATGAGCTGAAAAAACGTGGAGTCGATTATGCGCTGCTGACCGGGCAGACCCGCGACCGGCGCGCGCCGGTAAAAGACTTCCAGAGCGGCAAGCGTCAGATCTTTCTGATCAGCCTGAAGGCGGGTGGTGTCGGCCTGAACCTGACTGAAGCCGACACGGTGATTCACTACGATCCGTGGTGGAACCCGGCGACGGAAAATCAGGCGACTGACCGGGCGTACCGCATTGGTCAGGAGAAGCCGGTGTTCGTCTACAAGATGATTGCCAGGGGCACGGTGGAAGAGAAGATTCAGCATCTGCAGAAGGAAAAATCCGACTTGGCGGCTGGTGTGCTGGATGGACGCAAGACCGGGGACTGGAAGCTGCAGAGTGATGATATTGAAGCGTTGTTTGCGCCGCTGCCGGACAAGTTGGAAAAATAGCGGCGATTATTAAATCGCCATCGTCGGAACGCCGCCCGGAACAAGCTCGCTCCCACAGGGTTATCACTGTACCTGTGGGAGCGAGCCTGCTCGCGAAAGGGTCAACTCGGTTTAACGATTGATCAACCTTTAAGCACCCGAGCCAACGTCGACTTCACCTTGCCCATCCCGTCATGCAGCGCTTGCTCGATCTCGGCCATGGTAATCACTGCCGTCGACTTGCCCGCCGCCGGGTTTACTACCAGCGCCAGACAGGCGTAATCCAGTTCCAGCTCACGAGCCAATGCCGCCTCCGGCATCCCGGTCATGCCGACGATGTCGCATCCGTCGCGCTCCAGTCTGGCGATTTCAGCGACAGTTTCCAGCCGTGGCCCTTGAGTGCAGGCGTACACGCCTTGACTGGCAAAACCAACGCCTTCAGCCGCCAATGCCGCGATTAGCTGCTGACGCAGGGCTTCGCTGTAGGGATAGCTGAAATCGATGTGGGTAACTTGTTCGAGATTATCGGCGAAATAGGTGTGTTCGCGACCACTGGTGTAGTCGATCAATTGATGCGGTACGCAGAAATATCCGGTGTCCATCACGGCATGAATCCCACCCACGGCGTTGACCGCGAGAATCGCTTCGGCGCCAGCCTGTTTCAGCGCCCAGAGGTTGGCGCGGTAGTTCACCTGATGCGGGGGAAAACGGTGAGGATGACCGTGGCGCGCAAGAAACAGCACTTCCTTGCCGGCGTACTCGCCGATCTGCACTTCAGCCGAAGGCGCGCCGTACGGCGTGTCCACCGCCAGTGACTGACGAATGCTCAGGCCTTCGAGTTGAGTCAGGCCGGTGCCGCCGATAATCGCGTAAACCGTCATAACGAAAAGTCCTCAATCTATCAGTTGAGCTTCTTTGAGCGCCCCAACCGCTGCGAGCCAGCGCGGGTTCTGGCGGTATTCGATGTTGGCGTACGACTGACCGCGCATCCGCGCGATGCGCTCGGACGGCTTGACCTTCAGACGCTGGGCGGCGCTCAGTGCCAATTCAGCGGCCGCGCGATCGTTGCACACCAGGCCCATGTCGCAACCGGCAGTCAGCGCCGCTTCGATACGGCTGGCAGCATCGCCGACCACGTGGGCGCCGGCCATGGACAGGTCATCGCTGAAGATCACACCGTCGAATTGCAGCTCGCCACGCAGGATGTCCTGCAACCAGCGACGGGAGAAGCCGGCGGGTTGGGCATCGACTTGCGGATAGATCACGTGGGCCGGCATGACCGCGGCCAATTGCTTGCTCAGTCGGGCGAACGGCACCAGGTCATTGGCGCGGATTTCGTCGAGGCTGCGCTCATCAACAGGGATCGCAACGTGGGAATCGGCCTCGGCCCAGCCGTGACCGGGAAAGTGCTTGCCGGTGGCGGCCATGCCGGCGCTGTTCATGCCACGGATAAATGCACCCGCCAGCAACGCTGCACGCTCGGGATCACCTTCAAATGAACGGGTGCCGACCACGGCGCTGCGCTGGAAGTCGAGGTCCAGCACCGGAGCGAAGCTCAGATCGAGGCCGACGGCCAGCACTTCAGTCGCCATGATCCAGCCGCACTGTTCGGCGAGGTACTCGGCATTCGGGTTGTCAGCGATGGCGCGCATGGCTGGCAGTCGCACGAAGCCCTGACGCAAACGCTGAACCCGGCCGCCTTCCTGGTCGACTGCCAGCAGCAGATCGGGGCGAATGGCGCGGATTGAGGCGCTCAACTCGCGCACCTGGCGCGGGTGTTCGATATTGCGGGCGAAAATGATCAGGCCGCCCACTTCGGGTTGGCGCAACAATTGGCGATCTTCAGCCGTCAGCCAGGTACCGGCGACGTCCACCATCAACGAGCCTTGCAGGCCAGCAGTCATAGAGATTCCTTGATAACGATAAACCCGGCTCGCACGCAATCGCCGCCATGGGCAATGCCCGGCAGGTCGGCGATACAAATGGGGAGCGGGTTCAGAACGAGAGTCGGCATGGGCGGCTAGCTTAGCGGATGTCAGCTGCCGCGCCCACCCGTGCACGGTTAAACCTTGGCGGCAACCGGGGTTGATTTGCTGCGTGGACGCAACTGCGCGGTGGCCATGGCCGTATCGGTCACGCCGGTTTCGGCGCGCATGCCCGCTGCCAGGAACGGCACCATCAGACGCATGACTTGCTCGATCGAGGTGTTCACACCGAAGTCGGTCTCGGCAATCGCGCGCAAGGCCTTGATGCCGGACATGCTGAACGCAGCGGCGCCGAGCATGAAGTGCACGCGCCAGAACAGCTCGATCGGCGGAATACGCGGTGCAGCTTCGTTGACCAACATCATGTAGCGGCGGAACACCTTGCCGTACATGTCTTCCAGATAACGTCGCAAGTGTCCTTGGCTCTGACTGAAAGCCAGACCCAGCAATCGCATGAAAATCGACAGGTCGTTGCCGCTGCGTGGTTGCACCACCAGGGCTTGCTCGACGAGGATTTCCAGCAGCTCTTCAAGCGTCGGTTTGTTCTCCGGCTTGGCTTGACGCCGCTCCAGCTCTTTATCAAGGCTTAAGCAGAACGGCCCGAGAAAGCGCGAGAAAACTGCCTGGATCAGCGCTTTCTTCGAACCGAAGTGATAGTTCACCGCCGCCAGATTGACACCGGCCTTGCTGGTGATCAGACGCAATGAGGTTTCAGCAAAACCTTTTTCCGCGAACAATTGCTCGGCAGCATCAAGAATGCGTTCAACGGTTTCCGACTGGGCCATGGCTACTCCGCCTGACAAACACTTGTTTGAAACATACGTTTCAGCCCAGGCCTTGTCAAGCCTGACGGTTCGTTTTGGGAATGGTCGGTCACCTATTTAACCATACAACTCCCTAGCTTGAATCAGCAGGCTCATCGACCGTCTGGCGGCCGGCAAAAAAAGGAGCATTGCCAAGACCGTTTCACTGTATATAATCCCAGTCACTGTATAAAAAGACAGAGCGATCAATATGCTAAAGCTGACGCCACGCCAAGCAGAGATTCTGGCCTTCATCAAACGCTGCCTCGAAGACAACGGCTATCCGCCCACCCGCGCGGAAATCGCTCAGGAATTGGGGTTCAAGTCGCCCAACGCTGCGGAAGAACACCTCAAGGCGCTGGCCCGCAAGGGTGCGATCGAGATGACGCCTGGCGCTTCCCGTGGCATTCGCATTCCCGGCTTCGAAGCCAAGGCCGACGAATCCACCCTGCCGATCATTGGCCGAGTGGCTGCCGGCGCTCCGATCCTCGCCCAGCAGCACATCGAAGAGTCCTGCAACATCAACCCGTCGTTCTTCCATCCTCGCGCCGACTATCTACTGCGGGTTCATGGCATGAGCATGAAGGATGTGGGCATTTTCGACGGTGACCTGCTGGCAGTGCACACCACCCGCGAAGCCCGCAACGGCCAGATCGTAGTAGCGCGGATCGGCGACGAAGTGACCGTCAAGCGTTTCAAGCGCGATGGTAGCAAAGTCTGGCTGATTGCCGAAAACCCTGAATTCGCCCCTATCGAAGTGAACCTGAAAGATCAGGAACTGGTGATCGAAGGCTTGAGTGTCGGCGTCATTCGCCGCTAAAGGAGGCTTTATGCAGTTCCCACACACATCACAGCAAGCCCAACTGCCGTTGTTCGAGGCTTTCATGGTGCAGCCATTGGCGCCGATCCTGAAAGACGTGGTCGAGTCCCCCTGGAGCACCGAGCCCGAAGTCTTCAGTGAGCTGTCGCTGCGTGGTGCAGCCGGGAACTGCCTGAACCTTCTTGCGCCGATTCTCAGGGAATTGAGTCAGGACCAGGACGCGCGCTGGCTGACGCTGATCGCGCCGCCCGCCAGCCTGACCCAGGCCTGGTTGCGGGACGCCGGCCTTAACCGCGAACGCATCCTGCTGCTGCAACCGCGCGGCACTCAGAGCGCTCAGCAGTTGACCTGCGAGGCCTTGCGCCTGGGCCGTAGTCACACGGTAGTCAGTTGGCTCAACCCATTGAGCACAACCTCACGGCAACAGTTGATCAGCGCCGCCCGGATCGGGGACGCACAAAGCCTGAATATTCGATTGGGTTAACTGACAAACAATGCGCGCGCTGAACAGCGCGGGGCTTCTCCAAGGAAAGAGAAGCCAACCTGTAGCGATATCAGCAAAAAACCGACGGGCGGGATCAATGAAGAACCCGAGACGCCTCGTCCGTATTGAAATCGCCTTCGACCAAGCGTCCGGCCATCTGAACGCCGACGCTCAACATCGCCTTGGCGACTTCCACGTGCTGGCCCTGCAGGAACGCTTTGGCATCCTCGGAGAAATCCAAAGTAACCAGAGAACCCTCGTCCTCAGCCCTGCGCAGCTCAATACGGCCGTCTGGTAACTCGACGATTTCTAGAAAGGACGTTGGCATAAAGGTCTGTTCTCCACGAAAGGCGGGGATTATATAGGCATCGGCCAGGCTTCGCTCGGTAACTTGACCGGATGTCATTGCGAAGAAATATCTGCTAGCACTCATCCCTGAGCGGACAACCCATCGGGTCATCCTTCCCTCAACACTCGTTCAAACCTTCGCGAAACCGAATCGCCAGCCCCTTGAGGTTCTGACGCCAGCTCTCCAGCTCTTCCCGGCTCAGCTCTTGAGGAGCCTCTTCTTCATCCAGGTTAACGGCCAGGATCAGCGGCTGCGTCACGTCACCCTTAGGCTTGTGCGGCGCCCGTGGCGGCTGAAACAGCGCAGCGTGGGCCGCAAGCAGTTTGGCCAGCCAGGTTTCCGAATTATTGGCCAACTCGACCATCTCGGCCATTTCCGGAATCGCGATAGCTTCAAGCACTTCGCGCGTCAGCAACAACTCGGCCCGAGGCGCATTGGCCTGAGGCAAGCGATAGAAACCGGCGATTTCATGGCACAGCCCCAGCAGCGCACCGTACAAATGAAACAGGGCCGACTCGCGTCCGGCCTGGATCAGCGCCAGGGAGTTCATCGCCCGCCCCTCTTCGGCTCTGGCGAGCGCTTCCAGCGACAAGCCGGCGAAGTAAATCTTCTGGTTGGTACGGGTATAGAGTTCGTGGGCCATGACGGCAGCCTCCACAACGAAATAATTGCTTCACGCAGGTCAGACAGTGTCGTGGATCAGCTCCGCTTCCCGCAAGCACAAAACAAAAAGGCCGCATGAAAACCCGAGGGTTGTCATGCGGCCTTTTCAGTACAGCGCCTGTTAAGCCTTGGCGGTCTTCGCCGGGCGCTTGTCTTCAACCGTCCACTTGCCGCCGTCGTAGTACGCCTTCCAGCCAGTCGGCTTACCGTCGACTTCAGTCTGTACGTACTGCTCTTTGGTTTTACGGCTGTAACGGATCACAGCAGGCAGGCCGTCCGGATCTTTCTTCGGCGCTTCGCAGAGGAAGTGGTATTTCGGATCGATCTCATCCTTGTGCGGCACAATTTCCATGACCAGCGGAGCACGCGTCTCGCGGTTTTTCGGGAATTGACTGGCCGCCAGGAACAGGCCGGAAGCACCATCGCGCAGGATGTAGGTGTCGTTGACCTTTTCGCATTTCAGCTCAGGCATCTTCACCGGATCCATCTTCGGCGGTGCTGCATCACCGCTTTTCAGCAGTTTGCGGGTGTTCTTGCAGGTCGCATTGGTGCAACCGAAGAACTTGCCGAAACGGCCGGTCTTGAGCTGCATTTCGCTGCCGCACTTGTCGCATTCCAGGCTCGGACCTTCGTAGCCTTTGATGCGATAAGTGCCCTCTTCGATTTCGTAGCCAGAGCAATCCGGGTTGTTACCGCAGATGTGCAGCTTGCGCTTCTCATCCAGCAGGTATGCGTCCATCGCCGTGCTGCAGATCGGGCAGCGATGCTTGCCACGCAGCACCAGCGATTCCGATTCACCCTCGTCGTCCGCCGCGATTTCATCGCCCGGCACCAGGTTGACGGTGGCCTTGCAGCGTTCTTTCGGCGGCAGGCTGTAGCCCGAGCAACCGAGGAACACGCCAGTCGATGCGGTACGAATCTGCATCGGACGACCGCACAACACGCACGGAATGTCAGTCATCACCGGTTGGTTGGCGCGCATGCCGCCTTCAGCGCTTTCGGCTACTTCGAGTTTCTTCTTGAAGTCACCGTAGAACTCGTCGAGCACGTTCTTCCAGTCGCGCTCACCCTGAGCAACGTCATCGAGGTTCTCTTCCATGCCGGCGGTGAAGCCGTAGTCCATGAGATTGGAGAAGCTCTCGGCCAGACGCTCGGTAACGATGTCGCCCATCTTTTCCGAGTAGAAACGACGGTTGTGCAGCGCTACGTAGCCACGATCCTGGATGGTCGAAATGATCGCCGCGTAGGTCGAAGGACGACCGATGCCGCGTTTTTCCATTTCTTTAACCAGGCTCGCTTCCGAGTAACGCGCCGGCGGCTTGGTGAAGTGCTGGGTCGGATCAAGCTTGATCAGCTTCATCGCGTCGCCCTGAGCCATGTCCGGCAGCACGTCGTCATCGCCAGGCTTGGCAATCTGCGGCATGACGCGGGTGTAACCGTCGAACTTCAGGATGCGGCCTTTGGCGCGCAACTCGAAGTCACCGGCACCGACGGTGACAGTGGTCGACAGGTATTGGGCCGGCAGCATCTGGCAAGCGAGGAACTGGCGCCAGATCAGCTCGTAGAGCCGCTCTGCATCGCGCTCCATGCCCGACAGCTTGCTTGGCTCGGTGTTGGCATCGGAGGGACGAATCGCTTCGTGAGCCTCTTGTGCGCCTTCCTTGCTGCTGTAGACATTCGGGTTTTCCGGCAGGTATTTCTTGCCGAACTCGCCTTCAATATAAGTACGCGCCATCGTCACGGCATCGGCCGAGAGGTTGGTGGAGTCGGTACGCATGTAAGTGATGTAGCCGGCTTCGTACAGACGCTGGGCCATCATCATGGTTTTCTTCACGCCGAAGCCCAGGCGGTTACTTGCGGCCTGTTGCAGGGTGGAGGTGATGAACGGTGCCGACGGCTTGCTGCTGGTCGGCTTGTCTTCGCGCTTGACGATGCTGTAACTGGAAGCCTTGAGCTTCTCCAGCGCGGCCATGGCCTGAGCTTCGTTAAGCGGCTTGAAGGCTTCGCCTTTCTCGCGAGCCACGTCAAAGCGCACGGTTGCGCCCTTGGCAGTGCCGAGGTCGGCGTGAACTTCCCAGTACTCTTCCGGGTTGAACGCGCGGATTTCACGCTCACGCTCGACGACCAGCTTCACGGCAACCGATTGCACTCGACCGGCGGACAGGCCACGAGCGACCTTGGCCCACAGCAGTGGCGAAACCATATAGCCCACCACGCGGTCGAGGAAACGACGCGCTTGTTGTGCGTTTACACGATCGATGTCCAGCTCGCCCGGCTTGGAGAAGGCTTCCTGGATCGCTTTTTTGGTGATTTCGTTGAACACCACGCGCTTGTAGCGGCTGTCGTCACCACCGATGGCTTCGCGCAGGTGCCAGGCAATGGCTTCCCCCTCGCGATCCAAGTCGGTTGCGAGATAGATGGTGTCAGCATCTTTGGCGAGCCGGCGCAGCTCTTCGATGACCTTTTCCTTGCCCGGGAGGATCTCGTACTTGGCTTTCCAGCCATGATCGGGATCGACACCCATGCGCGAGACCAGCTGCTTGCGCGCCTTCTCTTTTGGCGTGAGCACCGGACCTTCACCCGCAGCGGCCTTGCCGCGCTTGGCGGCTGGCTCTTTGCTGGCGCTAGCCGAACCGCTGGTGGGCAGGTCTCGGATATGGCCGATACTCGACTTCACCACGTATTGGTTACCCAGATACTTGTTGATGGTCTTGGCCTTAGCCGGGGATTCCACAATGACCAGCGATTTGCCCATGGATCAGAAAATTCCTGAATTCTAGAAGTGAAAGGCGGTTGGCGCCTGACGCGGCACCGCTATATATAGTGGCTACAAGGTGAGGTCAAGCGCAGGGTATTGCGCGCACTCAGCTTATGGCTTGAAAAAAAGGCTCGGTTCGGCTTGCACCAAAGCAAAGCGTGGCACCTGTTCGCCGTCAACCTCGACCGACTCCAGGAACATGCTCAAGGGACGCACCCAAAAGCCGTAATCGCCATACAGGGCTTGGTAGAAGACCACTTCTTCTTCGGTTTCCGAATGCCGCGCAACACTGAATACGCGGTACTGCGGACCTTTGTAATGTTGGTAGAGCCCAGGTTGTATCGGCATGGTTTGGCCCTCGCTCAAATCTTTTCAAAATAAAAACAAAAATAAATTCAGAAAAACAAAAACCGGGGCACTTGGCCCCGGCTTCCTTCAACGAAACGCTTAAACGCGTTCGAAGACGGTGGAGATGCCTTGGCCGAGACCAATGCACATGGTAGCTACCCCGAAGGTGCCGCCATTTTGCTTCATCACGTTCAGCAGAGTGCCGGAGATACGCGCACCGGAGCAACCAAATGGGTGACCCAGGGCGATCGCGCCGCCGTGCAGGTTAACCTTCTCGTTCATCTTGTCGAGCACTTTCAAATCTTTCAGCACTGGCAGGGCCTGTGCGGCGAAAGCTTCGTTGAGCTCGAAGAAGTCGATATCGTTAATGCCAAGACCCGCGCGCTTCAGTGCTTTTTGTGTGGCCGGTACTGGACCATAGCCCATGATTGCCGGGTCCACACCTGCCACCGCCATCGAACGAATCACCGCCATAGGCTGAATGCCCAGGTCCTGTGCACGCTGCGCCGACATCACGATCATGCACGAAGCACCATCGGTGATTTGCGACGAAGTACCGGCTGTCACGGTGCCGCCCTTAGGGTTGAACGCTGGCTTCAGCGCCGCCAGGCTTTCCAGGGTAGTTTCCGGACGAATGGTTTCGTCGTAGTCGAACAGTTTCAGGAAACCATTCTCGTCGTAGCCTTGCATCGGGATGATTTCGTCTTTGAACTTCCCTTCCAGGGTCGCCTTGTGAGCGAGCTGGTGGGAGCGTACGCCGAAAGCGTCCTGTTGTTCGCGAGTGATACCGTGCATTTTGCCCAGCATTTCAGCGGTCAGGCCCATCATGCCCGAGGCTTTCGCCGCGTGCAGGGACATGTGCGGGTTCGGATCGACACCGTGCATCATGCTCACGTGACCCATATGCTCGACGCCGCCAACCACGAACACGTCACCGTTGCCGGTCATGATCGCTTGCGCAGCAGTGTGCAGAGCGCTCATCGACGAACCACACAGACGGCTGACGGTCTGGCCGGCAGCGGTGTGCGGGATCTGAGTCATCAGGGACGCCATGCGGGCGATGTTCCAGCCCTGCTCCAGGGTCTGGTTCACACAGCCCCAGATCACGTCTTCAACTTCGCCCGGATCAACCTTGACGTTGCGTTCCAGCAGTTTACTGATCAGGTGCGCCGACATGTCTTCGGCGCGGGTGTTGCGGTGCATGCCGCCCTTGGAGCGGCCCATCGGAGTACGACCGAAGTCGACAATCACGACGTCTCTAGGATTCAAGCTCATATATTCACTCTCACTCTAGTTGGGGGCGCTTAACCGAAGAACCGCTGGCCGGTTTTGGCCATTTCACGCAGTTTTGCGGTCGGGTGGTACAGCGCGCCCAAATCAGCGTACTGGTCAGCCAGGGCAACGAACTCTGCAACACCGAGCGAATCGATGTAGCGCAGCGCACCGCCACGGAATGGAGGGAAACCAATACCGTAGACCAGACCCATGTCGGCTTCGGCAGCGGTTTCGACAATGCCGTCTTCCAGGCAACGCACGGTTTCCAGGCACAGCGGGATCATCATCCAGTTGATGATGTCTTCGTCGGTGACTTCAAGCTGTTCGAAGACGATCGGCTTGAGCACTTCCAGTACCGACGGATCGGCAACTTTCTTCTGCTTGCCGCGCTTATCGGTCTCGTAGGCGTAGAAGCCCTTGCCATTCTTCTGGCCCAGGCGCTCGGCTTCATAGAGCACGTCGACGGCCGAACGACGGTCGTCTTTCATGCGGTCCGGGAAGCCTTCAGCCATCACGTCGCGACCGTGGTGGCCGGTGTCGATGCCGACCACGTCCATCAGGTACGCCGGGCCCATTGGCCAGCCGAATTTTTCCATGACCTTGTCGATACGAACGAAGTCCACACCGGCGCTGACCAGCTTGGCGAAGCCGCCGAAATACGGGAACAGCACGCGGTTGACCAGGAAGCCCGGGCAGTCGTTGACGACAATCGGGTTCTTGCCCATTTTCTTGGCGTAGGCAACGGTGGTGGCAACAGCCACTTCGCTGGACTTCTCGCCACGGATCACTTCAACCAGCGGCATCATGTGCACCGGGTTGAAGAAGTGCATGCCGACGAAGTTTTCCGGACGCTTGAGGGCTTTGGCCAGCAAGGTGATGGAAATGGTCGAGGTGTTGGACGCGAGGATGGTGTCCTCTTTGACCTTGCCTTCCACTTCAGCCAGAACGGCTTGCTTGACCTTAGGGTTCTCGACGACAGCTTCAACGACCAGGTCAACGTGACCGAAATCACCGTAGGACAGGGTCGGGCGAATGCCGTTGAGCACTTCAGCCATTTTTGCTGGGGTCATGCGACCTTTATCAACGCGGCCCACCAGCAATTTGGCAGCTTCGGCCAGACCTTGCTCGATGCCGTGCTCGTTGATGTCTTTCATCAGGATCGGCGTACCTTTGGAGGCCGACTGATAAGCGATACCGCCACCCATGATACCGGCGCCCAAAACAGCAGCCTGCTTCACTTCTTTGGCGATTTCGTCGTAGGCCTTGGCCTTTTTCTTCAGTTCCTGATCGTTCAGGAACAGACCGATCAAGCTCTGCGCGGCAGAGGTCTTGGCCAGTTTGACGAAACCGTTGGCTTCGACTTCCAGCGCCTTGTCGCGACCGAAGTTCGCGGCTTTCTGGATAGTTTTGATCGCTTCGACCGGTGCCGGGTAGTTCGGGCCCGCTTGACCGGCCACGAAACCCTTGGCGGTTTCGAACGACATCATTTGTTCGATGGCGTTGAGCTTGAGCTTTTCAAGCTTCGGCTGACGCTTGGCCTTGTAGTCGAACTCGCCGGAGATGGCGCGCTTGATCAGCTCCAGGGCCGCTTCCTGCAGTTTCTCGGGAGCAACCACTGCGTCGACTGCGCCGACTTTCAGCGCGTCTTCAGGACGGTTTTCCTTGCCGGCGGCAATCCATTCGATGGCGTTGTCGGCACCGATGATGCGCGGCAGGCGCACGGTACCGCCGAAGCCCGGGTAGATGCCCAGCTTGACTTCCGGCAGACCGATCTTGGCCTTGGTGGACATGACGCGGTAGTCCGCCGCCAGGCACATTTCCAGACCGCCACCCAGGGCGATGCCGTTGATCGCGGCGACAGTCGGGACGTTGAGGTCTTCGAAATCGCTGAAAATCTTGTTGGCTTCCAGGTTGCCAGCAACAAGCTCTGCATCAGGCAGCTTGAAGTTTTCGACAAATTCGGTGATGTCGGCGCCGACGATAAACACGTCCTTGCCACTGCTGACGATCACACCCTTGATCGAAGCATCTGCCTTGATGGTGTCTACGGCCTGACGCAGTTCGTTCAGGGTTAGACGGTTGAACTTGTTGACGGACTCACCCTTGAGGTCGAATTTCAATTCGACGATGCCACTTTCAAGAGCCTTAACCGTGATGGCTTTACCTTCGTAAATCATCAACTGATCTCCACGATATGGAAGCTGAACAGTACACGTCGGACGCAGGCGAATGGCTCGGCAGGGACGTTTATCGTCAATGCTACGCCCATCCACCCGGCACACCCGCCAACGCGATAGTCGGGATTCTGTAGGAGCGGTTTGTAATACAAACGCTCAATTCATACGCCCGTTTGATTTGGGTACGTCACCTTCACGGAATTTCCGACAATTGTCAATCGCCCAAAATACGGGTTGAAATGCGACTTTCCGGTCATTTCCGTACCGCGAAGCCCTGCAACACGCGGCTGCATGTGAGGCCATTCATAGGATCAATAGTTAGAAAAGTCGCCCTAATTCGCTGCAGCCTTTGTTTAACAAGCTACGCTGGCGGGACCTTGAGGAAAAAACATGAACGCTTTTGGCGAATGCCCAGCGTAATATCAGCGCCACACAGAATTACCGGCCTGCCTGGCCAACTCCAGCCCGATGATGTCGGGCTTTTTATTGCCTGTCTGCCGGACGTTTCGCGCCATTGCGGCGCGAAATTTCCGCGATTTATGCCAGCGCTTTCAGCACCGCATCAATATCCTGCAAAACCGTCGCTTCGCCCTTCTCGCCCCAATACAACGTGATCATCTGCTTGTCTGCTTCGACCTTGTAAACGTTGTCTGGCAACTTTTCGAAATGAATCAGTAACGCAGGCTCCTCGCAGACCTCCTGCCACTGATTGACCCACACACCCGGCGCTTTTTGCCAGTAACTCCAGCACGCCGGCCGATTGCCACGCCGCGGTCGATGGTACTGGGCGCAAGGGCTCGGTGGCTCCTGGCTCAGCCAGTGCGGCCAGTCCTGAGGCGCCAGTTGCATCGCCAATCCGATGCGTCGCGCCTCCATGCGCAGGGCCATGCGGCCGCTCTGGTGGCGTGACGGCCGCAACCATGCCAGCGGACTCAGTACCACCAACATGATTGACACCACTATCCAGACCGTCATATCTGTACTCCCGATTCTTGATGAGCGCATTGAGTCACTTTGAAAACAATGCGCTTGAAACCAGCCATACTTACCAATATTGCAACCCTCAGGAGGAGCACCTCATGCCCTACAACCACATTCTGGTCGCTGTAGATCTAACCGAAGAGTGCGATCCTGTAATCCACCGCGCTCGCGAACTGTCGGTGAGCAACGGGGCGAAGCTGTCCCTGGTGCACATTGTCGAACCAATGGCCATGGCCTTTGGCGGCGACGTGCCCATGGACCTGTCACAACTGCAACAGCAGCAGTTCGACCAGGCCAAGGAACGCCTGGACCGGCTGATCGTGAAGTATCCGGAACTCTCCAAGGAATACAGCCACCTGACCTACGGCCAGCCACGCCAGGAGATTCACCACCTGGCCAAGGAACAAACCTGCGACCTGATCGTGGTGGGCAGTCATGGCCGACACGGCCTGGCATTGCTGCTGGGTTCGACTGCCAATGACGTGCTGCATGGTGCGCCCTGTGATGTGCTCGCGGTGCGCCTGATCAAAAACTAAACCACAGCGCCTACAAAAAGCCCGGCGCTCATCACTGAACGCCGGGCTTTTTTTATAGCAGGATCAATCAGGCATCCAACTCGGCCCAGCGCTCGACCATTACGTCGTGCTCAGCCTGCAACTGCTCCAACTGAGCGATCACTGCAGCGGTCTCGGCAGCAGGACGCTGATAGAAACCGGCATCGGCCATTTGCGCCTCAACGGTAGCGATCTGCTGCTCCATGGCTTCGATCTGGCCCGGCAACATTTCCAGCTCACGCTGCAACTTGTAGCTGAGCTTCTTCTTCGCCACCGGCGCTTCGACGACAGCAGCGACTGGCGCAGCTTCGGCCGTCACGACAGCGGAGGTCAGGTCGGCTTTGCCGGACTTGCTCTCGGTCACGCCCAGCAGGCGCGGCGAGCCGCCCTGACGCAGCCAGTCCTGATAACCACCGACGTATTCGCGAACCTTGCCTTCACCTTCGAAGACCAGGGTGCTGGTGACCACGTTGTCGAGGAATGCCCGGTCGTGGCTGACCATCAGCACGGTGCCGTTGAAGGTCAGCAAGACCTCTTCAAGCAACTCGAGGGTTTCGACGTCGAGGTCGTTGGTCGGTTCGTCAAGGACCAGCAGGTTCGCCGGTTTGCTGAACAGTTTCGCCAGCAACAGACGAGCACGCTCACCACCGGACAGCGCCTTCACCGGCGTGCGGGCACGCTGCGGGCTGAACAGGAAATCGCCGAGGTAGCTCAACACGTGACGGCTCTGACCATCGATATCGATGAAGTCGCGACCTTCTGCAACGTTGTCGATTACGGTCTTTTCCAGGTCCAGCTGATGGCGCAACTGGTCGAAGTAGGCCACGTCGATGCGCGTCCCCTCTTCCACTGTGCCGCTGGTTGGCTGCAGACCGCTGAGCATCAGCTTCAGCAGTGTGGTTTTGCCGGTACCGTTGGCGCCCAGGAGACCGATACGGTCGCCGCGCGTCAGGACCATCGAGAAATCCTTGATCAGGAACGGGCCGCCCGGGTGAGCAAAGCTCACGTTGTCGAGGACCATCACCTGCTTGCCGGACTTGTCAGCCGTATCCAGCTGAATGTTGGCTTTGCCGGTGCGCTCACGACGCTCGCTACGCTCGTTGCGCAGGGCTTTGAGGGCGCGGACGCGGCCTTCGTTACGGGTGCGGCGAGCCTTGATGCCCTGGCGGATCCAGACTTCTTCCTGCGCCAGTTTTTTGTCGAACAGCGCGTTGGCGGTGTCTTCAGCGGCCAGCGAGGCCTCTTTGTGCACGAGGAAGCTGGCGTAGTCGCCGTTCCAGTCGATCAGGCCACCGCGGTCCAGTTCGAGAATGCGGGTTGCAAGGTTCTGCAGGAATGAACGGTCGTGCGTGATGAACAGCACGGCGCCCTGGAAATCCTTCAGCGCTTCTTCGAGCCAGGCAATTGCACCGATGTCCAGGTGGTTGGTCGGTTCGTCGAGCAGCAGCAGATCGGGTTCGGAAACCAGAGCCTGAGCCAGCAGGACACGACGACGCCAGCCGCCGGACAACTCGGCGAGGGTCTTGTCGGCCGGCAACTGCAGACGGCTCAACGTGCTGTCGACCAATTGCTGCAAACGCCAGCCGTCACGGGCTTCGAGGTCATGCTGGACGTGCATCAGTTTGTCCAGGTCGGCGTCGGTGACGATGTTCTGGCTGAGGTGGTGATACTGCGCGAGCAGCTCGCCGACACCGTCCAGGCCTTCGGCCACCACGTCGAACACGGTCCGCTCGTCGGCTACCGGCAATTCTTGCGGCAATTCGCCAATCTTGAGGCCAGGTGCGCGCCAAACGGAGCCCTCATCAGGCTTCTGGTCGCCCTTGACGAGCTTCATCATGCTGGACTTGCCAGTGCCATTGCGGCCGATGATGCACACCCGCTCACCACGGGCGATCTGCCAGGACACCTTGTCCAACAACGGCATAGCGCCGAAAGCAAGGGACACATCGCTGAATTTGAGCAGGGTCATGAGCTTCTCCAAAAACCGGGCGCGCATTCTACCTGACTTGAGGCTTCAGAAGGCCGGCAATTTCACCTTCGCGACACTCTGCATGACAAATGTTGCGAACTGATGCTGACAGGCCGGCAAAGCTTTCGCCCGCTGCTGGCAAAAGGCTAAGCTACAGACAATTCAGCGCGGGCATTGCCCGCGCTTGTCATGATTTCTCTGCCCGGACGTCTCATGCGCAGTCGCCTTTTCAGTCTTTTATCCTGTTTTCTTCTTTCTGCCACTGCCGTTCAAACCGCCCAGGCGGTGGACCTGTCCACCCAGCGCCAGTATTACGATGAAGCCAAGCGTGCCCTCGCCAAGGGGGATACCGGTCCTTATTTCCGTTACAGCCAGGCGCTCAGTGATTACCCGCTGGAGCCGTACCTGGCGTATGACGAACTGACCGCTCGCCTTAAAACCGCGAGCAATGCCGAAATCGAGAAATTCCTCGCCGAGCACGGTGACCTGCCCCAGGCCAACTGGATGAAGTTACGCTGGTTGCGTTGGCTGGCCGAACGCGGCGACTGGGCGACCTTCGTCAAGTACTACGACCCCAAGCTCAATTTCACCGAACTGGACTGCCTGAACGCGCAGTATCAGATCGGGCATAACCAGAAAGCCGAAGGCTACGCCAACGCCAACAAACTCTGGCTGACCGGCAAATCCCAACCCGCCGCGTGCGATGCGCTGTTCGGGCAATGGGCTGCCGAAGGCCAGTTGACCGAGCAGAAACGCTGGGAGCGCACCAAACTTGCCGCCCAGGCGCGCAACTATCCGCTGGCCAACAGCCTGGTCAACGGTCTGACCACCCTCGCCCCTCGTGGTCGTTTGCTGATCGATGTGGCGCAGAAACCCGAACTGCTCAACCAGCCGTCGCGTTTCACCCCGGCCGATGAACCGATGTCTGACATCGTCAGCCTCGGCCTGCGCCGCTTGGCCAAGCAAGACCCGGACAAGGCCATGGAACTGCTCGACGGTTACGCCAGCAGCATGCACTTCTCCCGTGATGAGAAAGTGGCCATCGCCCGTGAAATCGGCTTGACCCTCGCCCGCCGCTTCGACCCTCGCGCGCTGGACGTGATGACCAAGTACGATCCGGAACTGCGCGACAACACCGTGTCCGAATGGCGCCTGCGTCTGCTGCTGCGCCTGGCCCGCTGGGACGACGCCTATCAGCTGACTCGCCGCTTGCCACAGGATCTGGCGACCACCAACCGCTGGCGCTACTGGCAGGCCCGCAGCCTGGAACTGGCGCAGCCGCAGAACCCGGAAGCGCAAGCGCTCTACAAGAACCTGGCTCGCGAGCGAGATTTCTATGGCTTCCTCGCCGCTGATCGTTCGCAATCACCTTATTCGCTGGTCAACAAACCCTTGGTATTGAGCCAGGCACTGATCAACAAGGTCCGCAATACCCCAGGCGTGCGTCGGGCACTTGAGTTTCACGCTCGCGGGCAGATCGTCGATGGTCGCCGCGAGTGGTACCACGTCAGCCGCCACTTCAGCCGCGACGAAATGGTCGCCCAGGCGAAACTGGCCTACGACCTGAAATGGTATTTCCCGGCGATCCGCACCATCAGTCAGGCGCAGTACTGGGACGACCTGGACATCCGCTTCCCGATGGCCCACCGCGAAACCCTGGTGCGCGAAGCCAAGATTCGTGGCCTGCATTCGAGCTGGGTGTTCGCCATCACCCGCCAGGAAAGTGCCTTCATGGACGACGCCCGTTCCGGCGTCGGCGCCAGCGGCCTGATGCAACTGATGCCCGGCACCGCCAAGGAAACCGCGCGCAAGTTCAGCATTCCACTGGCCTCGCCGCAGCAAGTGCTGGACCCGGACAAGAACATCCAGCTCGGTGCCGCTTACCTGAGCCAGGTCCACAGCCAGTTCAACGGCAACCGCGTCCTCGCCTCCGCCGCCTACAACGCCGGCCCGGGTCGCGTGCGTCAGTGGCTGCGCGGTGCGGACCACCTGAGCTTCGACGTCTGGGTGGAAAGCATTCCGTTCGACGAAACCCGCCAGTACGTACAAAACGTGCTGTCGTATTCGGTGATCTACGGCCAGAAGCTCAACTCACCGCAACCGCTGGTGGATTGGCATGAGCGCTACTTTGACGATCAATGAACCTGCTTTGAAGCACTGACAAAAATGCCCGCATCGATTGATGCGGGCATTTTTTTTGGGCGGCTCTACTGGGTCGATTACTTAGTCGGTTACTGGGTCGGTGAGAGCGCTGTGCCCATCACTGAACTGCAACGCCGCCAACCGCGCATACAGCGCGTTGCTCGCAATCAATTCCTGATGCGTCCCCACTGCCACCAGTTTCCCCTGGTCCATCACCGCGATCCGGTCAGCATTTTTCACCGTGGCCAGTCGGTGGGCGATGACCAGCGTCGTGCGGTTTTTCATCAGGCTCGGCAGGGCTTGCTGGATCAGGTGTTCGCTCTGGGCGTCGAGGGCGCTGGTGGCTTCGTCCAACAGCAGAATCGGTGCGTCCACCAGCAGCGCCCTGGCGATGGCCAGGCGCTGGCGTTGGCCGCCGGACAACCCGAGGCCACCGTCGCCAAGGTGGGTCTGGTAGCCGTTGGGCATTTGTTCGATGAAGTCGTGGGCGTAAGCGATTTTCGCCGCTTCCTGAACCTGGGCCAGGGTTGCCGTCGGATTGCCGTAACGGATGTTCTCTTCGATGCTGCCAAAGAACAGCGCCGGGGATTGCGAGACCAGGGCGAAGCAGCGGCGCAGGTCCAACGGATCAAGTTGAGTCAGCGGCACGCCATCGAGCAGGATGCGCCCTTCGGCCGGGTCGTAAAAGCGCAGCAGCAAGTCATACACCGTCGACTTGCCGGCACCGGAGGGCCCGACCAATGCGAGGGTTTCACCGGCTTTGATCGTCAGATTCAAACCATCGACCGCATAGCTTTCGGGACGCGACGGGTAGGAAAAGCGCACGTCTTGCAGCACCAGGTCACCCTTCACCCGTTCAGGCAAGGTCACCAGGCCAGTAGTCGGTGACTGGATAATGTTTTCCGAGCGCAGCAACTCGGCAATCCGCTCGGCGGCGCCGGCGGCACGCTGCAGTTCGCCGATCACTTCGCTCAACGTGCCGAATGCGCTGCCGACGATCAGGCTGTAAAACACAAACGCCGCCAGCTCGCCCGCGGAAATCCGCCCGGCGATGACATCCATTCCGCCGACCCAGAGCATCACCCCGACCGCGCCAAGCACCAGCACGATCACCAGGGTAATCAGCCAGGCCCGCTGGAAGATCCGTTTGCGAGCCGTGTTGAAGGCCTCCTCCACCGTTGCGGCAAAGCGCTGCTCGTCCTGGACCTGATGGTTGTAGGCCTGCACGGTTTTGATTTGGCCCAGGGTTTCGGAAACATAGCTGCCGATATCGGCAATCCGGTCCTGGCTCAGGCGCGACAGGCTGCGCACCCGACGGCCGAAGATCAGGATCGGCGCGATCACCAACGGCAACGCGACCACCACGATGCTGGTGAGCTTGGGGTTGGTGATGAACAGCAAGACGATCCCGCCGATCACCATCAACAGATTGCGCAAAAACAGCGACAGCGAGGAGCCGATCACCGATTGCAGCAGCGTGGTGTCAGCGGTCAACCGCGACTGGATTTCGGAGCTGCGGTTAGCTTCGTAGAACCCAGGATGCAGGTAGATCAGATGGTTGAACACCTGACGGCGGATGTCCGCGACGACGCGCTCACCGATCCATGAGACCAGATAGAAACGCGCGAAGGTGCCAATCGCCAACCCGACCACCAGCAACATAAACAGGCCGATGGACTGGTTGAGCAAATGCGGTGACTGGGTCATGAAACCCTGATCCACCAGCAGGCGAATCCCCTGCCCCATGGACAAGGTGATGCCCGCCGTGACGATCAATGCGAGCAAGGCACCGACGGCCGGCCAGCGATAAGGCGCGATGAAACGCAGGGCCAGACGCATGGCGCGCCGTTGACGGGATGAGAGGATGGAGATCATTCGATGGCACAACCAGTAGGGTTTTGACGCGATCAAGCCTACACCGGTCGATGGGCTTGAACGCTGTAAATCATAATGAGTCAGGTTAAATATGACCGCAAAGACTAGATCCTAGACGGTATTGGTCTAAAGTCCGGGTGGCAACACCGCGGTATTTCTGATGGACTGATGTTGTCGCCCTGGAAAGATCGCAGGGAGTTGTCACAGCCCGGTCACGTGGCGGTTCTACAGTAAGCACACAACCTGAAGAGGAGACAGGCAATGTCCTTGCAAAACAGCAGCGAAGACAAGATTGAAGTGATCCGCACACAACCAGACCAGTCTCTGGGTTGCTCGATTATCGATAAGGATGGGCGCGAAGTACCGATCACTGAAGGCATGATCCAGGACGCTTGCCGCGAACTGGAAAAGCGATTGGTCAAGCCTGCCGAACAAAAGTGATATAGCCACCGTCTTCTTGACCCGGCCCCTGATGGCCGGGTTTTTTATGGGTGCCTTTTGAGGGTGCTGCGCACCCAATCGTCGGAACGCCGCCCGGAGCAAGCTCGCTCCCATAGTAGATTCTCAGTGCATACAAACTTTATGTACGACACAGATCAATTGTGGGAGCGAGCTTGCTCGCGATTGGGCCAACTCGATATTCAGACAGCCGAAGCACCCAACGCCGCCACGATCCGCTGCAATGCCGGCGAATCCCCATCGATCCGCACCGACAAACCATCAATCTCACGCCGCAGCGGATAATGCTTACGCAGTGAATCAAACGCTGCACGCTGCTCATTCACATTGCCTACAAGGCTACGACGGAAATCCGCATCATCACGGCGCGGGTCGTACACGCCGCGGCACAACATGGCCAGCGACCAGGCCGGATCGCTGTTAGCGTTCAAGGTCACTTGCGACAACCAGGGTGCGGGCAGCAAATCGTTCAAGCTGATCTGGGCCGCTTGCCCGAGAAAATCGCAATACGCCTGGTAGATCTGCGCGGTGCCACGCTGTCTGCCGTCGAGGCTGTAACCGGCAATGTGCGGCGTCGCCAGCACGCAGAGTTCGGCCAGGGCCACATCGACCTCAGGCTCGCCTTCCCAGACGTCCAGCACTGCTTGCAGGTCTTCACGTTGCAGCAGCACCTGGCGCAGCGCGGCGTTGTCCACCACCGGGCCACGACTGGCGTTGATCAGCCAGGTGCCGGACTTGAGCTGGTTCAAACGGTTTTTATCGAACAGATGCCAGGTCGACTGGGCGCCGTGTTTCTTCAACGGCGTGTGCAGGCTGATGACATCGCACTGCTCGATGATCTGTTCGAGACTGACGTAATCGCCACCTTCAGCGGCTTGTCTTGGCGGATCGCAGACCAGCACGTTCCAGCCCAGACCTTGCAGAACCTTGACCAACCGGCCGCCCACTTCACCGGCACCGACGACGCCGTAGGTGCGTTGAGTCAGGTCGGCGCCTTCGATTTCGGCCAGGGTCAGCAGACTGCCGAGTACGTAGTCGACCACGCCCCGGGCGTTGCAGCCGGGTGCGCTGGACCAGGTGATGCCGGCCCGCTGAAAGTAATCCAGATCCAGGTGATCGGTGCCGATCGTGCAAGTGCCGACAAAGCGTACCTTGCTGCCTTCGAGCAACGCGCGGTTAACGTTGGTCACCGAGCGCACCAGCAGCACATCGGCCTGTTCGACGGTGGCGCGGTCAACGGAACGTCCCGGCACCCGGCGGATTTCACCGAAACCTTCGAAGAAGGCATCGAGCAGCGGGATATTTTCGTCGGCAACAATCAGCATGGCAGGCTCCTTTGGCGGATCGGCAGTGTAGGCGGAGATGGAGGTGCTGGGCCACCGGGGATGCAGAAACATTCAAAATCCGATTACAAATCCGCAACACAGGACTTTTCCTGACCACTGCGTCAGGGCGTAGAATGCGCCGCCTTGCGCATCAACATCTTTGGACGTTTCGCCCTTGAATTCCGTGACTGACCGCCCCGCCGCTATTTCCCTCACCCGCCCGGCCCGGGTTCGCCTGGAGCTGAAAAACCTGCTCGGCCTGGCCTTGCCGATCATGATCGCGCAACTGGCGACCACCGCCATGGGCTTCGTCGATGCAGTGATGGCGGGCCGGGTCGGGCCACGGGATCTGGCGGCGGTGGCGCTGGGCAACTCGATCTGGGTGCCGGTGTTTCTGTTGATGACCGGCACGCTGCTGGCTACTACCCCGAAAGTCGCCCAGCGTTTCGGCGCTGGCACCCACAGCGAAATCGGCCCGATCGTGCGCCAGGCACTGTGGCTGGCATTGGTGGTGGGGTTGATGGCGACCGGCATGCTGTTCAGCGCCGAACCGATTCTGCACATCATGAAGGTCGATCCCGAATTGATTGGCCCGTGCATGCAATACCTGCATGGCATCGCCAGCGGTTTGCCCGCCGTCGCGTTCTACCATGTGCTGCGCTGCTTCAGTGACGGCCTGGGGCGCACGCGTCCGGCCATGGTGTTGGGTCTGTGCGGGCTGGCGCTGAACATTCCGCTGAACTACGTCTTCATCTATGGCCACTTCGGTGTGCCGGCCATGGGCGGTGTCGGTTGCGGCTGGGCCACGGCGATCGTGATGTGGGTGATGGCCCTGGGCATGGCCGGGTGGGAGCGCTGGGCGCCGGCGTATCAGTCGAGTGAGTTGTTCAGCCGTTTCGACTGGCCGCAATGGTCGGTGATCAAACGCCTGCTGGGCATCGGCCTGCCGATCGGCATCGCAGTGTTCGCCGAGTCGAGCATCTTCGCTGTCATTGCGCTGCTGATCGGCAGCCTCGGCGCGACGGTGGTGGCCGGGCATCAGATCGCGCTGAACTTCAGCTCGCTGGTGTTCATGATCCCCTACTCCCTCGGCATGGCCGTGACCGTGCGGGTTGGCCAGGCGCTCGGCCGTCAGGAGCCGCGTGAAGCACGCTTCGCCGCCGGTGTCGGCATGGGCACGGCGCTGGCCTATGCGTGCATCTCCGCGAGCATGATGCTGTTGCTGCGTGAACACATCGCAACGATCTACACGTCTGATCCGACGGTGATTCATGTCGCGGCAATGCTGATTGTGTATTCAGCGCTGTTCCAGTTTTCCGATGCGATCCAGGTGACGGCTGCTGGCGCGTTACGCGGCTATCAGGACACTCGGGTGACGATGATCCTGACACTGTTCGCTTACTGGGGGATTGGTTTGCCGGTGGGTTACGCGTTGGGCCTGACCGATTGGTTCGGCGCGCCGAGCGGCCCGAGCGGGCTGTGGCAGGGTTTGATCGTGGGCTTGAGTTGCGCAGCGCTGATGCTGTCGATCCGCCTGACGCGCAGTGCACGCAAGCGGATTCGCATCAGCCATTCGGCGGGTTAAGCGAGTTTCTTGCGGATCCAGTAGAGGTAGGTGCCTGCCTCTTCGTGCTGCGCCACCAGTTCGTGGTCGAGAAACACGCAGAACTTGGGAATGTCGCGACGGGTCGACGGGTCGGTGGCGATCACCTTGAGCAGGCCGCCGGGCACCAGGTCACGGATGTGCTGGTGCAGCATCATCACCGGTTCCGGGCAGTTGAGGCCGGTGGCGTCGAGGGTGCCGTCAACCGGCGTATCAATCATTTCACTCATGATTCACTCCTGAAACTTGCCGGCATTGTCGCGCATTGCCGGGTGTTCGGTCATCTGTGGCATAACGCCTTCCCTGTGGGAGCGAGCCTGCTCGCGATAGCGGTGTATCAGTCAACAAAGATGTTGAATGTAATGGCCTCATCGCGAGCAGGCTCGCTCCCACATGGGTCCGCGTGGATCAGCGGGACTTGGGTTTCTTTACGTCGAGCCGGCGCAGGTGGCAGGTCACTTCTTCACGGTCGTGATACAGCTGCTTGCAGCCGATCTCGACCCGAATGCCGCGTTCCTTGAACCCGTCGGCAATGCGTTCCAACAAGCGCTTCACTTCGGCGTAACGCTGTTTCATCGGCAGTTTGAGGTTGACCACCGCTTCGCGGCAATGCCCCTCGCCAATCCACTCTTCCAGCATCGCGGCGTTACGCGCCGGTTTCTCGACGATGTCGCAGACCATCCAGTCCACCGGTTGCTTGGGCTTGAAGGTGAAACCGTCGGCCATCAAGTGTTGCACCAAACCGGTGTCCATCAGGCTTTCGGCCATCGGACCGTTGTCGATCGCGGTCACCAGCATGCCGCGGTTGACCAGTTGCCAGGTCCAGCCACCGGGTGCGGCGCCGAGGTCGACACCCGTCATGTCGCTGTGCAGACGCTCATCCCACTGATCACGCGGGATGAAATGGTGCCACGCCTCTTCCAGTTTCAGCGTCGAACGGCTCGGCGCCTCACGCGGAAACTTCAGGCGTGGAATGCCCATCGGCCACATCGCCGAGTTGTTCGACTCGGCCAGCCCCATGAACACTTCGCGGCCACTTTTGAAGGTCAGCAGCAGACGCGGTTTGTGGGCATCTTCAACCAGTTTGCCAGCGGCCATCAGCGCCTTGCGCAGGTGGCCTTCGAACTTCTTGCAGAAGTTCGACAGTTCCTTGCCATCGTTGGTGTCGACCATTTCCAGCCACAGGCTGCCGCACAGCGGGAAGTCCGCCATGTGAGCGAGGATCACGCTGATGCGGTCGGTTTCCGGCAGATCGATGAAGATCCCGCGAGCCCACTGGCGCGGGAAGATCAGATCGGCGAAACGCTGGCCACGCATCAGGCGCTCGGCGCCGTCTTCTTCGGTGCAGATGAATTCGGCGCAGGCGCTGGCGGTCTTGGCCTTGGCATAACCGGCCACGTTCAGCCGCGCGGCGTGTTCGGAAATCTCGGAACAGACTTCGCCTTCGAAGCCCGGCCGGCAATGCATAAAGAGGGTGTTCATTCTTACTCCTGGGCAGATGGCGAGAAATTCAACCACTGCGCGATGCCCAGACTTGCGTTGAAGCAAAGCCTGTCACGAAAACGGGCGCATGATAGCCGAGTTCGGAACCTTGGACTTGGCCATAGAGTCCAGTTATTAGCTTTAACGAATGAACAGGGCTAGGTTAAAGGCTCTGTCTGTCCCGTCAGTCCGTAGCCGTGCGGACTCAAAGGAGTCATTTCAATGCCGTCCCTCGATAGCCTGAAAACCCTTAAAACCTTACAAGTTGACGACAAGACCTATCACTATTTCAGCTTGCCGGATGCCGCCAAAAGCCTGGGCGATCTGGACAAGCTGCCAATGTCGTTGAAAGTGCTGCTGGAAAACCTGCTGCGCTGGGAAGATGAAAAAACCGTCACCGGCGCCGACCTCAGGGCGATTGCCGCCTGGCTCAAGGAGCGTCGCTCCGACCGTGAAATTCAATACCGTCCCGCGCGGGTATTAATGCAGGACTTTACCGGCGTTCCCGCCGTGGTCGACCTGGCCGCCATGCGCGCCGCCATGGCCAAGGCGGGTGGCGACCCGCAGCGGATCAATCCGCTCTCCCCCGTGGATCTGGTGATCGACCACTCGGTGATGGTCGACAAATTCGCCAGTGCCAGCGCCTTCGAACAGAACGTCGACATCGAAATGCAACGCAATGGTGAACGTTATGCGTTCCTGCGCTGGGGCCAAAGCGCCTTCGACAACTTCAGCGTGGTACCGCCGGGCACCGGCATCTGTCACCAGGTGAATCTGGAGTACCTGGGGCGCACGGTCTGGACCAAGGACGAGGACGGGCGCACGTATGCCTTCCCCGACACCCTGGTCGGCACCGACTCCCACACCACCATGATCAACGGCCTCGGCGTGCTCGGCTGGGGCGTCGGCGGGATTGAAGCGGAAGCAGCGATGCTTGGCCAACCGGTGTCGATGCTGATCCCGGAAGTGATCGGCTTCAAGCTCACCGGCAAGCTCAAGGAAGGCATCACCGCCACCGACCTGGTGCTGACCGTCACCCAGATGCTGCGCAAGAAAGGCGTGGTCGGCAAATTCGTCGAGTTCTACGGTGACGGCCTCGACGACCTGCCGCTGGCCGACCGCGCGACCATCGCCAACATGGCCCCGGAATACGGCGCCACCTGCGGCTTCTTCCCGGTGGACGACATCACCCTGGAATACCTGCGTTTATCCGGTCGCCCCAGCGCAACCGTGAAACTGGTCGAGGCCTACAGCAAAGTCCAGGGCCTGTGGCGTCTGCCGGGCCAGGAACCGGCGTTCACCGACAGCCTGGCGCTGGACATGGGCAGCGTCGAAGCCAGCCTTGCCGGGCCGAAACGCCCGCAGGACAGGGTTTCGCTGCCGAATGTCGCACAAGCGTTCAGTGACTTCGTCGACCTGCAATTCAAACCCACCAGCAAGGAAGTCGGTCGTCTCGAAAGTGAAGGCGGCGGTGGCGTTGCGGTGGGCAATGCCGATCTGGCCGGTGAAGCCGACTACGAATACGACGGTCAGACCTATCGATTGAAAAACGGCGCGGTAGTTATCGCCGCGATCACCTCCTGCACCAACACCTCCAACCCGAGCGTGATGATGGCCGCCGGCCTGGTGGCGAAGAAAGCCGTGGAGAAAGGCCTCAAGCGCAAACCGTGGGTCAAGAGTTCGCTGGCCCCAGGCTCGAAAGTGGTCACCGACTACTACAAGGCTGCCGGCCTGACTCAATACCTTGATGAACTGGGTTTTGCCCTGGTCGGTTACGGCTGCACCACGTGCATTGGCAACTCCGGGCCATTGGCGGAGCCGATCGAAAAAGCCATTCAGGCCGCCGACCTGACCGTCGCCTCGGTGCTGTCGGGCAACCGCAACTTCGAAGGTCGCGTGCATCCGCTGGTGAAAACCAACTGGCTGGCCTCCCCGCCGCTGGTCGTCGCTTATGCGTTGGCCGGTACGGTGCGCATCGACATCAGCAGCGAACCGTTGGGTACCGACAAAGAGGGCAATCTGGTTTATCTGCGGGATATCTGGCCAAGCACCAAAGAGATTGCCGACGCGGTGAACCAGGTCAACACCGCGATGTTCCACAAGGAATACGCCGAAGTGTTTGCTGGTGACGAGCAATGGCAGGCGATTAAAGTGCCGCAAGCGGCGACCTATGTCTGGCAGGACGACTCGACGTACATCCAGCATCCACCGTTCTTCGATGACATCGGCGGGCCGCCGCCGGTGGTCAAAGACGTTGCAGGTGCCAGAGTCCTCGCATTGCTCGGCGATTCGGTGACCACCGACCACATCTCCCCGGCCGGCAACATCAAGGCTGACAGCCCCGCAGGCCACTACCTGCGCGAGAAAGGCGTGGAACCACGGGACTTCAACTCCTATGGCTCGCGTCGCGGCAACCACGAAGTGATGATGCGCGGCACCTTTGCCAACATCCGCATTCGTAACGAAATGCTCGGCGGCGAAGAAGGCGGCAATACGATTTACATTCCCACCGGGGAGAGGATGCCGATCTACGACGCGGCCATGCGTTATCAAGCCTCGGGCACGCCGCTGGTGGTGATTGCCGGGCAAGAATACGGCACCGGCTCGAGTCGTGACTGGGCGGCCAAGGGCACCAATCTGCTGGGGGTCAAAGCGGTCATCGCCGAAAGTTTCGAACGGATTCACCGCTCCAATCTGGTGGGCATGGGCGTGTTGCCGTTGCAGTTCAAGCTGGATCAAAACCGCAAGAGCCTGAACCTGACCGGCAAGGAGACGCTGGATATTCTGGGTTTGACCGGCGTCGAGCTGACGCCGCGGATGAACCTGACACTGGTGATCACCCGTGAAGACGGCAGCCGCGAGAAAGTCGAGGTGTTGTGCCGGATCGATACCCTTAATGAAGTGGAGTACTTCAAATCGGGGGGAATTTTGCATTACGTGTTGCGACAGTTGATTGCGTCGTAAATCCACCCGACCTGAAACACCGCCTTCGGGCGGTGTTTTTGTAGGTGGTAATCCAGACAACGTATCGGGCTGCTGAGCAGGCTTTTGCAAAGCCGGACGAAGGTTTCAGACATGCCTCTTGATCAGGACTGGCTCGCCAGCCGACGGCCAAGCTGTTGCGCGTGGATGCGAAGTTCGGGGACTGCAATCGCCTCCCAAAACTTTGCCTTGAGCATCGGGCCGATGTAGTGCAGCCCGTGTAAGGAATCACCACCCGCCGTGATGAGCTGGTAATGCTCATCCACCTCAAGTCCAATTTTCTGTTGGTCCTGCTTGATCAAGCCATCACGTAGCAGCTGATTGAGAATAGGCTGATCCACAGCTGCAATGTCGTAGCTGGGGCCGGTTCCATTGATCAGAGCGCCGACCTGGAGACTACTTACGCGTTGATGACCTCTGAGCGCCACCTCGATCTGCAGACCTGAGCAGGTTTGCTCTACCCCCCTCACCTTGCCGGCCAGTTGAACAACCTGCCCCGACTCGATCAGCTGCTTGATACGGCGCTCGGAGGCCGGTGCCAGGCGGTGGCGGTGGATATCCCAGTACGGCACGACCCGATGCAGGAATTTCCCCCGTTCCGAGTCTGAAAGGTTCTTCCAGATCGTAGCTGTGTGAGGGCGAAGCTCATTGAGCATGTCCCGCCAGTTGCCGCCATCCGCTTCACGAACCCTTGCTTCTTCCCGCGCTGCACGGGTATAGGCGCGTATGGTCATGGGGAGGGAAACAAGCCAGGACGGGAATCCGCTGGTGCGTGGCGGCTGGGGATTGAAGCGGTGACCAAAAGGCAAAAGACCACGGCGGGAAATCATGTAGACCTTGCGGCCCGGGTTACAGCTGGTCAGCCTGAACACCGCATCGATAGCGGTATGGCCCATCCCGAGGACAGCCACTGGAGCGTCTCGGTCAAGGGCGTCGATGGCGGCGAAGTCCAAGGCATTTACCACCTGGCTGCTCACTGCGATTGGGATTCCAGCTGGCAGTTTCGGGGCAAAGTGACCTAGTGCCAGCACAACCTTGTCAGCCATCACGTCTTCAGCGTTTTCCAGTTGCAGCCGGTACGGTTTGCAGTCAGTAGAAAGATGTATGGCATTCACTTGCGCATTCACGATTGAAATGACACCGGGGTACTGATCCATGGCGTCCTTTAACTTCTGCTCCAGATACTCGCCATACAGCCGGCGCGAAATGAATGACTTGGCATTGAACGCCGGATCCAGCTCTTCGCAAAACGCGACGAAATCGTTGGGTTCATCAGCAATGGCGCTCATGTTGCCTGCTGGAACGTTGAGCAGAAGATTATCGTCATCGAACCGATAGGCAAGACCACGACAGGTCTGACTGGTTTTCTCGATGAGCAGAATGCGCAGTCCCCCTGCCGGGTTGGCTCTAAGCGTGTTGATTGCCGTGAGGGTTCCACTGAAACCTGCGCCGACGATGGCGATGCAGCGTGCAGGAGAGGCAAAGGCGGTCATAGGTATTGGACATCCGTGTGGGCAAACCAGTCGAGACACCCGCCAGTGTGTAGGCACCGTCAATCATCCTGACGTAGTGCTGCAATGTGGGAGCTTTCGAAAGAAAACATGTCGCAGATTGTGATTTAATACAAAAAATAATCAAGCCCAATGATTTAAATAGTATTTTTCATATTCGCTCACATAAATTGCGTATTGCGACAAGGGAAATTGTCCATGTTAAACCCTGATCTTCTTGGATTGGACGCGCCCGTGGTGTGGGATACGCAGCTCTTCAACCCCACAACCAGTTAATGCGGCTAGAACTGCAACCGAAAACAGTAGCGCAACTTTTTCAACCTGAATAAAGCTAAAAAAAACCCAATTAAAAATCACGCCAATTTATGTCGACGAACCACTTTCACCTTAAAACCAATCCGAAAATTCCAGCCCAGCCAACTCCATATTTTTTCAATATCTGCTCTAAATAAGTCCTTAAGAGTAATCAAGTCAGTATCGTCGATTTCGATTGCGCGTGAAGAAATACCGAGCCTACAAAGAGGAGGCAGGCAAGGCAGCGCCTAATCTTTTAAAGCGTGAGTTTGAAGCTCCGCCCCCCAATCAAAAGTGGGTAACCGACGTTACTGAGTTCAAAGTTGGAGGTCAGAAGCTTTATCTGTCGCCCATTTTGGATTTGTACAACGGTGAAATCATTTCCTATGAGGTTGCCAGGCGACCGCTGTTCGATATGGCCGGGAAGATGCTCAAAGGCGCATTCGAGCGGCTTCAGCCGCATGAAAAACCGGTTTTGCATTCAGACCAAGGCTGGCAGTACCGAATGCCCATTTACCTGCGGGCTCTCAAAAAAAGCTCCGTGACGCCAAGCATGTCGCGCAATGGCAACTGCTATGACAACGCGGCCATGGAGAGTTTCTTCGGCACACTGAAGTCCGAATTCTTTTATCTGAATAAATTTAACGACCTTGATGAGCTTCATGCAGGCATCGACGAATAGCAGTTACTGCGATGATTGCGCCTCCTGCTGGAACCCGTATCTGGATCGCCGCTGGCGTCACGGACATGCGCCGTGGCTTCGACGGCCTGGCAGCATTGGTGCAAACCCAACTTGAAGCTGACCCATTCTCCGGTCAAATCTTCGCCTTTCGTGGACGGCGCGGTGAACGGATCAAATTACTGCGGTGGGACGGCGACGTTCGGGCATGACTCTCGTGACCGAATCTCTGCCTAACGATTTTCAAGCATTGAAGGCCCTGGTCTCTGCCCTGCGGGCAGAGTTTGAGCGGTTGAAAATGATGATCGCCAAGCTGCGTCGCACGCAGTTCGATCGCAGCTCCGAGCAACTGGAAGCGATGATCGACCAGCTCCAGTTGAGTCTTGAGGAGCTGGAAGTCAGCCAGACTGAACTGACGCCGCCAACTGAAGCGCCACTTCGTACAATCTCTCGGCACAAGCCATTACCTGAACACCTGCCACGCGAAATACACGTCCATCAGCCCGAGTCGCAGTGTTCTGGTTGCGGTGGGCAGCTTCGCCATTGACCACTGATCAACGCCCTTGAGCGTCACGTCATGAGCAGCCATAAAGTCCATGCCGACGGCACGCCGATTGGCGGACTCACGCCGGGCAACAGCAAAACCAAAACGGCTCGCTTGTGGACATACGTGCGTGACGACCGACCTGCCGGTTACACGACGCCGGCGGCGGTATGGTTTGCCTACTCGACGGATCGCAAGGGGCAACATCCCCGTGCTCATCTCAAGAGCTTCAGCGGGATCTTGCAGGCTACGCCGGCTTTGCTCAGCTGTGTGCCACAGGCTCCATTCAGGAAGCCGCATGCTGGGCTCACGCCCGCAGCAAGTTTTACGATGTCTATAAAGACCAGGCTTCACGACTTGCCGCCGAGGTGGCGCAACGGATAGCGGCCCTGTATGCCATCGAAAGCGAGATTCGCGGGCAACCACCCGATCAACGAAGAACCGTTCGACAAAGCCGGACAAGCCCACTGCTTGACCAATAAACACGTGGCTCAGCCAGACGCTGACTCAACTGTCGAAAAAATCGGAGTTAGGCGTGCAATTTGCCCAACGTGATGTTCTCGGGTACCGCCACGCGGCGCCAAATGGCAGGTTCGATCCATTTCAATTCAATGTGCAGTAGCCCTCAATCGGGAGGGAGGACATATGCACGAGTTTGAAATAGCCGGTGAAAACTATGGCATCCCCGACCCCGATGGATGGGGCCACCCGTCAACTCGGAAACCCGCAAGACCCTGATCAAAGCGTTGTACGGGAAAAAGAAGTTTAGCTATCTCTACGACTTTGGCGACGGCTGGGATCATCGGATAAAAGTCGAAAAGAAACTGCCCTCAGGGGCATGTACTCAAGTGCCGTACTGCATCGACGGTGCCAATGCTTGCCCGCCGGAAGATATCGGCGGTGCGCCAGGATATGCCGAGTTTCTTGACGCGATGACTGATCCCAGCCACCCAGATCATGACGACATGTTGGAGTGGCATGGAGATAGCTTCGGTCCAACGGTTTTCGAATGGGAGCGCGTCAATCAATGGTTGAAGGATATTAAGGTCTGAGTTTCAAGGCGATGTAATTCGGATGTTTACAAATCATCGCACTTTGCAAATGAATTTTATCTCTATCAAACAAAGACAAAAAATGAGCAATCAGCTGGGAGTACAACCCATTCCTTACGTATTCCTCAACCGCCTGATTAGGTTGTATTTCATCATGGCCAATAGAGTCGCCAACCACTTGACTAAAGGTACGATTTTCGACTAACGATTCAGTAGCCAGTTTTATTTCACAAAAGTGGCGTAATGCCATTGATACGATGGTACCCTTTGCACATCTTACAGATCCAAGACCTGTCGGCCTCCAGTCAGTCACCATTTACCTGAAAGTACTTGCAACCCAATATGCATCCAAGCCTGACCAATGGAGTGATGAAGTTGAAAGCAGTGGAACTGCCCACCATTGATGAACTGGTCAAGTCGCCTCTACATGGCGAGTGTGATGTGATCATCGTCAATTACAACGCAGGTGAACTATTGGTTGCTTGTGTAGGGTCAGCATTTGCCGCCGGTGCTTCCAGGGTCATTGTGGTGGATAACAGCTCCCACGATGATAGTTTGAGGACGCTGGAGCGAACCCATACTACCGACGACTCGCTTCAAATCGTACGCAATGCAACCAACCTCGGCTTCGCCGTGGCGTGCAACCAAGGCGCCCTCCGGTCAGCGGCCCCCAATGTATTGTTTTTGAATCCGGACAGCGTACTCGCCGTAAATGCCATAGACCGTATGCTACTGGCTCTGCACAAGTCGCCAGAGATCGGTATGGTCGGAGGATTTCTGTGCAACCCAGACGGCAGTGAACAAGCCGGCGGGCGCCGAGTGTTTCCGACACCCAGACGCGCTTTCATGCGGGCTTTCGGGCTTTCGCGGCTCGCCGTGTTTTTCCCATCTGCGTTTTCCGACTTTTTACTGCATAAGGAGCCTCTACCTGCCGCCCCCATTGTCGTTGAAGCCATTTCCGGGGCTTGCATGCTGGTCAAGCGCGAAGCTATCGAAAGCGTCGGACTGTGGGATGAACACTATTTTCTCCACTGCGAGGACCTCGATTGGTGCATGCGCTTCCGCCAGGCAGGCTGGAGCGTTCTATTCGTGCCGGATGCTCAGATAACTCATGTATTCGGTGGCTGCAGTCGTAATCGCCCCTATTTCGTCGAGTGGCACAAGCACCATGGGATCCTGCGTTTCTACAGCAAATTTTTCCGCAGCAAATACTCTGTCCTCTTGTGGATCAGCGTGGTTATCGGGGTCTGGTTTCGATTCAGCCTGATGGTCATTCGCCATGCTGTTATCCAGCTTTTAAATGTATTGAACCTACAGAAAGAGACCTGAGTTGCGGATAGGAATATTAGGTGGTTCCAGCCTCTTGGGTGAACGCGCACTGCCATTGCTGGCACAAGCTGGCATTCAGGTAACCGCCTTTACTCGGGGGCGACCCAAAGCTTCCTGCCCCGGCGCTACCTGGAAAAATGCTGACCACTGGCACGGACTGGCACTGGACACCTTCCTGTCATTTGCCCCCATCTGGGTTTTACCGGACTACCTTGAGCGCCTCGCCAGCACAAACGTCAAGCGCGTTATCGTCTTGTCCTCCACGAGCCGCTTTGCCAAAGAAGCATCGCCTGACGCCCGAGAAAGGGTCTTGGCGCAGCGCTTGATAAGTGCAGAAGAGCATCTCGAGAAATGGGCGATCGAACGACAAATCGAATGGGTGATCCTGCGACCGACAATGATCTACGGACATGGGCGCGACAAAAACATTACTGAAGTAGCACGCTTCATTCAACGTTTCGGATTCTTCCCGCTGATCGGTGGCAGTACCGGATTGCGCCAGCCGGTACATAGTGATGACGTCGTTCAGGCGTGTCTGTCAGCCATTGGAATTCCTGACCTGCAAAGTGGCGGTTACAACCTTTCAGGGGGAGAAACCTTGCCTTATCACGCAATGGTGAGACGAATATTCCAGGCTCAGGGACGTCCAGAGCGAACACTGGCCCTCTCCGCGAAGACATTGAGCATGGTTGTTTCGATCATGCGGTGCCTGCCACGCTACCGGCATCTTTCAAGCGCGCTGGTGGAGCGCATGAACCAGAATTTGGTATTTGACCATACGGACGCCAGTGATCGGCTTGGCTTTTCTCCCAGACCGTTTCATTTGACACCCGAAGACTTGCCAGGACATTGAAATCACATTTAGCAACGGGCCTTCCGGTCTCTGCCTGACTCAGCCCCTGGAACATCTGATCAAGGTGTGGCTTACCCCCTCCCAGTCTTTTCCGGAACAAGCTCGTCGCGATGAACGTGGGCTTGCCAGGCTCCCCATTTGCTTTCGAAGTACGCCTGGTTTTTGTCCCAGAGTGCCTGATATTCGCCACTGGCGATCAGCTTCCTGAACGATGCCTGCCCGTAATGATGGATAAACGCATCTTCGGCACAGACCGTTCGGTAGCCACTAGCCTGCACGCGACGACTGTAGTCATCATCCTCGAACATACCGATACCGAATGCCTCATCCAGAAAACCGACCTCATCCAGGACATCCCTGCGAAAGGCAACACAAAACATGGCAAGCATCGAAATATCGAACAGCCGTCCCTTGTGAGCTTCGGTGTAACCATCTGCAAAGTCTTGCATCTGTTGAATATCGGTGTAGGAAACTTTGATTTTCGCTTCGTTTCCTACAGCGTTTGTGACCGGTCCGACCAAGCCAATACTTGAGTCTCTTAAATGATGGACTAACGGGTCCAACCATCCTTTAGGAACCACAGTGTCATTATTGAGCAGCAGCAGAATGTCGCCATTGGCTTCTCGCAAGCCTTGATTGTTGGCGGCAGCAAAACCCCGGTTTTCCGGGTTCAGGATGATCTTAACCGACGGCACTTCTTGACGCAGGCGCTCAAGATAGTCACACGTGCCATCGTCAGAGCCATTGTCGACAACAATGAGCTGGTAGTTGGGCCAGGTCGTATTACGCAGAATACTGTTTACACATTGAACCGTCAGATTGAAATTGTTGTACGTAATGACCACGATGGAGACTTTTTCGTACAGCTCGACGATGGCAAGTTGCATGCTATTGAATCGATCCTTCCAGTCATTGGCACGGGCGAGCTCAACTCGCCTTTTGTACATGGCAAGATCGCACTCAGCCAAAGCGCACTCTATCTGTTCGATGAACTCATCGACCCCGGTTGCGAAGTACAGCAGGTCTTTATAGACGCTAATTTCTTTGAGCGGAGTGGATACCACCGGCTTGCCCGCACTGATGTACTCATAAAACTTAACTGGATCGACCGCGTGCGTCACGTTGTAGAGCCGGAAGGGGATCAGGCAGGCATCGAAATGGTCCAGATAAAGTGGCATTTGCGAGTAAGGCTTCCTGCCCAGCAACTGCACATTGGGCTTCTGCTCAAGGCCCGCCAGATCTTCGACGAAAATATCCCCCACCAGAATGAAATTCCACTCTGGTCGCCTGTCCGCCAACGCCGCCAACAATGGATAATCCAGCCATTGCGCCAAGGCACCATAGTAGCCAATCACAGGCCCGGTAAGTCCACTCAGCACTTCATTGGCAAAACAGTGTTGCTGGAAAAAAGCGAAATCTACTGCGTTTCTGACCAGCAAGCATCGCGCGTTACAGGCGCACCACTTCTGATAAAGCGAGGCGGCAGAAACGGTCACCAGATCAGCCTGGGCAACCAGGATCTTCTCCTCACTCAGTAGCTGTTCGCCGATGTTCGGAAAGCCGTCCCAGTCATCCATACAGTCATAGTGGATTCGCCAGCCATGCGCGGATCGCAGCCTGAGTGCCAACGGGCTCCAGTAAGCAATGTGAATCATCAAGAGAGCGTTTTTTATCTGCATGTCGGCTACTAGCGCAGCAACGGCTCGCAGGTAAATCCGGTTATTCTCAGGCGTCACTATTTTTTCGTAATACTCCTCTTGGACATCGCGCTGCAGTGCCACCTCAAAAATATTCGGTGCTACGGACGTCAACCTATAGAGCTGTCCTTGTTCAGGCACACTGGATGGGACGACATAAAACACCCGATAACCATTGTGCGCAAACTGACTCATCAACTGCTGTGGTCGCTGGAATCGTGCGGCCCAATCAATATTGGCGAAGCAGAGAATATCCAGGCGCCCTGCTGTTACGAAATCCGGATCCACCTCAGGCATCAGTAACGGCTCTGGTGCTGCGGGGTACACGATTGCGCCCACCGTCTCGGGCAGATCTTGCCTAGTTGTAAAACCATAACGCATCAGCCGGACAAGAGAGCGCAGTGGTCGGGTGATGCGCCACGAGCGAGTATTTTGCAGAAAGTCGATCTTTGCCAGCGCGGTATCGCGCTCATTGATGGCTGAATCTCGCTGGGCCAAGGCCGCGTCGCGGTCGATCAAGATGCTATCGAGCTCAGCCACGTGGGTACCCATGCAAAAGAGTAGTGTCGCCCTGCGGCCACATGGAGCTGACGGAGCCAGGGCGATAGAACGTTGCAGTCAAGCTGCGGCGTGAGGAACTGCAGCCGCCCACCACCTGCGAGACGGCATGCCAGGAGTTATCCGAGCGCACCAGGATCGCCGAGTTGCCAACCAGGGGTTCAATCTCGGCAGCGACAGAGGCGGGATCATTGCTGTGTAAAATATTCAGGCAACCGCCGTCGTTGCGGTTCCATGACTCATTGAAATACAGGATATGGGTGACCAATTTGTCTGGCAGATCCGGATGGGCTCCCAGACTGGCGCCAGGTCCGTAATGAAACACGTTGACCTCCATCGGCACATTGCGCAGATCGATCCCCGTCAGTCGCGACATGGCATCCCGATAGTCAGCTGAACCAAGATCTTGCGCCAGACTCAGCCACGCTTCGCTCAGCTCTTCGGGAAAAGCAATGGTATTAGTCCCCATGCCCACCAAGGCACGAGCCTCATAGTCATAATTTTTTTCGCCCCCGTAACCACTCACCGTCTTGAAGTGATCATGGGGAAAAGACTGTGCCAGCGCTGCGGCATCCTTGACTGAATACAGACTACCGATTTCAGCCCATGAGAAAGGGTGAGCCTTTAGAGCGGCGGGCTTGAGACGAGAGAGATCTAACATTATTTTTTCTTATTCGCTGCCAGGTTTCTGATGCCACGCGCGATGGAGCGCAGTGGTGCGGTCATTCGGAATGAGCTGGAATTTTGCAATTCAAGAACCCTAGCATCACTTAGTGCTAGCTGCTGACTGAGCTGAAAAATCCGTTGCTGCTGAGCCAGCTCTTGTATTGGCAGGTTTTGCGCTGGATTGATGATCTCAGGTACGACGGGGTGTACCGGACATTCAGCTTGCAATGCATCACTGCCCTCGACTGCGGCTTCGAGCAGATTCGGCAGATTTTGCAAAAATGCGCCCAACACTGGCTGGGACGAGGTTTTGCCCTGGCGAATGATCGCAGCGACCCGATCCCAGTGCTCAACCAACTTATCCGCCGCTGCGCGAGCCGCGGGCGATGGACTGGTTTTCCCCACACGCGAAATAAACCATTGAGGGTCGACGGTCACCACGTCCGGCAACGCATGGAGTGAGTCGAATTCAGCCAGCGCCGTGTATTTGCCCGTTGTCAGATCCGCCGAGCAAAACACCGGGACGCCAAACGCCAGTGCGGTTATCGCCAGATGGTAGCTATGTCCGATCACGGCTTGCGCCTGACTGAGAATTTCAGCCATCAGCAAAGGCTGCGGCCAAAACGACAAGGTGATGGCATGGGGCAGGCGCTTGGCAATGATCGATGGATCGTCACCCAGAACGGGGCCAATCGGAATAACCAGAAACCGATAGTGCTGGAACGCCTCCGGGTAGTCTTCGAACAGCTGTACAAAGGATTCCACCACGTGAATGGCGTGAATCACGATATATGGCCCGGTCAGCCCTGTTTGCTCACGCAGGCGAGTGAATTCACGGGAGGGTTGCTGCTCATCGATCAAGCGGGGCAAGCCAAACGCAGTATCAGGCAATACTTCGATCTCGGCCTGGTGAGCGAGCGCGCCAAGGGCATCACGTGACAAAGCGTCGCGTACTCGCACGTACTGGCTTTGTTCAAGGGCCATCGTCAATAGCGGCCTGGCCCAGGTGGGAATACTGTTGCAATGCATCCCGGGGGAATTCCACATTACCGGGACCGCATGCTGTAAGGCGATTAGCGCAGGTGTAAGCCAATAGCCCGTAGGGTGATGGATGTCGTGGGTTGTCGGGCCATAGCCATGAGCAACGACTTTATCGAAGCGGATGAGAAAACCACCGCCGATCAGAACGCCATCCAGGTTACCGGCAATACTTGGCAGTTCCGTCAGTGACGTCACCGTATACGGCCATTCAGGTTGGGTTTTCGCATTGTAGGAAAAACGATGCAGGTTAACTGAGCCCAAACGCTGAGTCAGCTCCGCTTCGGCAATGATCGGAAACAACAGATCGCCGTAGTTTTCTACGTCAAAGGTACCGAATATAGCAACCTGCCACACGGGCTCGTTTATGTGCTCTGCCAAAACCTCACTCACCTTGAGTCCGCCCTCGGGTATTCGATCAACCTTGAGTAGCTTTTCACTCGGCCGAGGGCTGACACTCTGCAGGCCCAGATTAACCATGCCCAGAAAGTCTCTTTGGTTCGGCAACATATCGAACGCCAACGGCGCTACCTGCTTCTCGATCAATTGCGAGGTGTCTTCAGTCACTCCGTGCAGGAGCTTTAGGGTGACGTGGTAGCGACCCGCCGCGAGGTTGGCCGGGAAGCGCACGGTGATCGCTGTACGCCGCCAGCCATTTTCGACGGGGCCAGCCTGCAGCGCAAAATTCGCCCCACCAATCACCAGCAGCCTTGCCTCCTGGATGGTGAAACTGATGTTGGGTTGACTGATCGACTGATGAAGCAACGCCTCAACACGAATCTCAATGTCGTCGCCATACATGTAACTTGATGAAAGCTCCTGAGTGTTGGTGAAACAGGCAGAGCTGATGTGTCCCTCTTCGGTACCGAAAGCAATGCCGTCCTGGCCACCCATGAATGATTTGCGCGTAACCGGTATGACACCGCCACTTGCCCATCGGCGTTGCTCGTCGCGCATATCGAGCAAGTACAACTCCGCCATTTCATCGGGCGCGCCGCTGGCTACTACCCGGCCTTCGCGCAAATAAATGACCCGATGGCAAAAACGTTTAACCATGCTCATGTCATGAGAGACGAACAACAGCGTCGTGCCTTTCGTGGTCAGCTCTTCCAGTCGATTCAGGCATTTGAACTGGAAGGATGCATCGCCGACAGAGAGGGCCTCATCGACGATCAGGATATCGGGCTCTACACAGACCGAAACAGCGAAGGCCAACCGTACCAGCATTCCACTGGAGTAGATTTTAATGGGCTGATCGATAAAGTCGCCGATATTGGCGAAGGCGATGATTTCATCAAAGCGAGCGTCGATTTCCGAGCGTTTCAAGCCCAGCACCGCCGCATTCATATAGACGTTTTCCCTGCCGGTGAACTCTGGATTGAAACCAGCCCCCAACTCCAGCAACGCAGCAATCCGGCCATGCCCCCGGACACTGCCACGGGTTGGCATCAACGTCCCGCAAATCAGTTGCAACAACGTAGATTTGCCACTGCCATTACGACCGATGATACCGACTGTCTCACCCTTTCCGACCGTCAGGGAAACATCGTCCAGGGCCCAGAACTCGCGATAAAAACGCTTCCTGCCACGCACCAACATCTGCAGCAGGCGGTCCTTGGGCGCATCATAAATTTGATAGCACTTGCTCAGGTTTTCGGCGCTGATGGCCATTTCAAACGACATCGGCTAAACCCTTCTGTGCGTCACTACCGTTATTTCGACGGACCCTGAAAATAGTACTGAGCAGGGCGCTGCGAACTAGTTGAGCACAGACGCGATGAAAACACGATCTTCGCCCAGCCTCCTCTTGAGTTTGCCACTTACACCTAAAGAACGATCCCAAAATGATCCGGCACAATGAACTAGCGCGCCTATCGCTGGCGTCAGTTAACTGACTAATACTCGGACGCACCTGATCGCCCAATCCTCAAAAAAAGGCTCTGCAGAAAAACGAGTTTTGATTGTAGGAAAACTTCAGTACGCGTAATGTATCGCCCCCTCTACTAACGGAATCAGTAGTAGTATCGAAAAAGGAAGTCGACAGCATCGGCAGGCCTGGACCAGCCTGATAGCACAGCAAGTCAGCATGCAGTGCTACAAACGAACAGGTACACGGAGGTTGATTCGTTTTGAGTGGCTCGACAGTTAAGATTGAATAATATTAGCTCATCGCTTCACGTCGAATGCGCCACTACACCGAATAGATTTACATCTGGCCTACCACTCCATGAGGACGTCGCTCAGGGAGCATGTGATCGACATCGCCTTAAGGATCAAGCAACCGATGCAGCCGTTCAGCACTTCCCCCGCAGCCATGATCAAGAGTGTTCTGATCAATCGAAACTTGATCCATGTCTTGATCCGCAGAGAAGTGATCGGTCGCTATAAAGGCTCGATGCTCGGCATTTTCTGGTCGTTCTTCACGCCCGCGTTCATGCTGGTGGTCTACACGTTTGTATTCAGTGTTGTATTCAAGGCCCGCTGGGCTGGTGGCGGTGACTCCAAGAGCGAATTCGCCCTGGTACTGTTCGCTGGCCTGCTGGTATTCAACCTGTTTTCCGAATGCGTGAATCGTGCGCCGGGATTGGTATTGGCGAATACCAATTACGTCAAGAAAATTGTGTTCCCACTTGAAATACTGCCCCTCGTGTCGCTCGGTGCAGCCCTGTTCCACACGACTGTCAGCCTCCTGGCCTGGCTGGTTTTCTATGTCGTACTGTTCGGAATCCCACCGGCAACCATTCTTCTACTACCGCTGGTGCTTTTTCCCTTGGTATTGCTAACGCTGGGTATCTCCTGGTTTCTCGCCTCAATCAGCGTTTACCTGCGTGACATTGGCCAACTCATCGGCATTCTCACCACGGCGATGCTATTTCTTTCACCGATTTTCTATCCGCTTTCGACGCTTCCGGAAAGCTATCAAACCGTCTTGCAGGCAAACCCTCTAACCCTTCCAGTAGAAATGGCTCGCGATGTACTTTTCTGGGGCAAGACGCCGCAATGGGGCAGCCTGGCCGCTTATTCGGCAGTGTCTGTATTGATTGCCTGGTCAGGCTTTACCTGGTTCCAGAAAACACGCAAAGGCTTTGCCGATGTCATCTGAAATTGTTATCCGTGTTGAACAGCTCAGCAAACGCTATCACGTCTATGAAAAACCCGTTCACCGCCTGCTGCAGATGTTTTCAAGGCAGCGCAAGCAGTACTTCAAGGTTTTCCCTGTACTGAACGACGTGAGCTTCGAGATAAAAAAAGGCGAAACGGTGGGCATCATCGGCCGCAATGGCAGCGGCAAGTCAACGTTGCTGCAGATGATCTGCGGCACGCTGAACCCAAGCAGCGGCCAGGTCACCACCCACGGTCGTATCGCTGCATTGCTGGAGCTTGGATCTGGATTCAATCCTGAGTTCACGGGGCGTGAGAACATCTATCTCAACGGTGCGATGCTGGGCCTCAGCACTGCAGAGATCAACGAGCGCTATGCCGCCATCGAAGCCTTCGCTGAAATTGGCGAATACATTGAACAACCGGTCAAGAGCTATTCCAGCGGAATGTACGTCCGCCTGGCGTTTGCAATTCAAGCCAACATCGACCCTGAAATCCTGATTGTCGACGAAGCGCTCGCGGTCGGTGATGCCCATTTCGTCCATCGCTGCATGGACCGCCTGCATCAACTCCAGGAACGAGGAACTTCCATCCTGCTCGTGACCCACGACAGCATGCTGGTCAAACGCTTTTGTGATCGCGCGATATGGCTGCATCAAGGCAAAGTGCAAAGCATCGGCGCAGCCAACGGCGTGGTTGATGACTACCTGGCGTGGCTCTTTCAAATGCCCGTCGCCAGTGAAACAAAGGGCCTTGAGCCAGCGCCCCGCTTGCAGGCGGGCAACGACGAAGAACATATTGCAAACATCGACAGGCGCCTGGGCGATCAGCGCTGCCAGATAATTGGTGCACGTCTGTACGATAAAGACAGAAACCCGACCGACGAGGTACAAGGTGGTTCTGATGTCATCCTCAGATTCACCGCGACAAACGTCAGCTTGCCCCATGAACATTCACTGGTATTCGGCTACATCGTCAGGAACTTCAGAGGCGAGGAAATCGCGGCGACCAACACGCGGCTCGAAGGCATGGCCGCGGAACGATTCACGACCCTCGGCGAGCGCATTACGGTCGAAGCGCGAATCCACATACCTCTGCTACATCCAGGGCACTACTCGATCAGCGTCGGCACCTCCTATGAACAGGACGGCGAGCTGCAACTGATAGTAGCCGACCGAATTATCAACGCGATCGTCTTCAGCGTAAGTTGCCACAAGAAAATCAGCACCATGACCTGTTTCGATACCGAGTTCAGCCTTCAGCGAGCGCCGCAATGTTCATAATCTTTGGTAGCCCACGTTCGGGTACGACGTTCCTCAGAGAATCGCTGAACCAGAACCCGGCAATCGTCATTCCTCACGAAACCGACTTCATCGTTCCTCTCGCGTTTTTGATCGACCGCATACGCGATGAACAAGTTGGTCGCAGACTCGCTGCTGAAATGATTGTTTCGACCAAAGACTTTACCGCCAGTATTGGCTGCTACCTTGCCCCGAGTGAAGTCGAAAATTGCGTCTATAGCGCTGATTACAACGTGCCTGCCATACTCGAAAGCCTGTACGCACTGGTCGCCGAGAAAACAGGAGCCTCCATTGCCGGGGATAAATCCCCCAATGATTTGGGCTCATTCGGAATCCTGCGCAATACCCAGGTATTCAACTCGAACATCAAGGTGATCCATATCGTGCGGGATGTACGTGACGTCGTACTGTCCCTGCAAAGTACCGCTTGGGCACCTCAAAACATTGAGAAGACATTCCCGGGCATCTGGAACAACACCAACCTCAACCTCCGACGGTTCGCCACTCAAAAACCGGAGAATTACTTTTTCGTCCGTTATGAGGACCTCGTGGCGGGCCCTGAGTCCATACTCCAGCCCTTGTGCAATTTCCTTGACGTGGCGTTCGATGATCGAATGCTGGATTGGCAGAGCCTCGGCAAGGATTTGCGGCATTTGCCCCATCACAAAAATCTCGGCCAACCACCACTGAACAACCGTTGCTACGCCTGGAAAAATCTCGGCGACGCGGCCAGCTTCCCGTGGGTTGCAAGAGCCAGTGAGGCACTGCTGGAGTTCGACTATGAGCTTGCGTCGAATGGTCAGCAGTAACCGAGCGAGACAACACCTCGCGGCTCAAAATTTGTTTTAAAACGTGCGACTCGCGAACGGTAGATGCCGCGCCTGAGTTGACCGCATTTACCATAGGACCAGAAAATCGCATGGAACAGATCAATCGTCTTGTTGATTGCATCGACCAACTGACTCGTTCAGCAGAATCCAGATCCGTCGAAGCCTTGCAGCTCGTCAAGGAAATCGAGAATCGAGATAGGCTTATCGATCAACTACGCCTTGATTCAAAAGAACTTCGGACTCGCGTATCGCTTCAGGAACGCGAGATCGAACTGCTGCACGAGCAGTTGCAGGCGACTGAACAGTATCTGAAAGATGCCGGTGTGTTACTCCAGGCAAAAGAACGCGAGGCTGTCGCCATTTCCGATTGGGCGGTGGATTTGCGCACTCGACTGGCTGCAAAGCAAGCAGAGCTGCTTAAGCTCTCTGACTGGAGCAGCGCCATCGAGCGCGCACCGCTGCATTATTCGATACGCAAACTACTGTTTAAATTATCGCGCAGCATCTACGCGCACCTGCCGCTCACCGCAAACCAAAAAAGCAGACTGGCGCGTCGTGTTCGCAGTTGGCTAAAACCACGCAAGGCAACGTCGGGCAAATCACTGACATCGTCGGGCGTTACATCGTTGCCGCTCCCGCCACCTCAAGCAAACATTGAAGTACAGTCCTCCACTGCGCATCCCACGGTCCTGATGTTCGGAGTCATTGACTGGCACTTCCGCATTCAGCGCCCGCAAAACCTGGCCAAAGAGTTGGCCAGAGCGGGACAGACGACATTTTATATCTCGAATCATTTTATCGACGACGAAGCCCCCGGCTTCGAAGTAGAACCACTGGATGAGTCCAGCGGACTATTCCAGATCCGCCTTAAGGTCCTCGGCGCACCGGCTATTTATCATGCTCCGCCCTCAACTGCCGCGATCAGCCAGCTGTGCCAGAGTATCGCCATGCTCCTGCAATGGGCGAAAGTCGATACTGTGGATTGCATCGTCCAGCATGCCTACTGGTTCCCGCTGGCAAGACGTATCCCAAATTCCACGTTGATCTATGACTGCATGGATCATCATGAAGGCTTTGGCAACGTTGCGCAGGAATTGCTCGACCTTGAAATCGCCTTGATGCGCAGAGCGGATCTGCTGGTAGCGACGTCCGACTGGATTGAACAGCACGCCAAGCGAGAAAACCGCAACGTAGAAGTGATCCGCAATGCCGCTGAGTACAACTTCTTCAGCCAACGTCCCGACAACGTCTACCGGGATCCTGAAAATAGAAAAATCATCGGTTATTACGGCGCCATTGCCGAATGGTTCGATCTGGACCTGGTCAAGCAAGTCGCCCAATCCTTCCCGCAGCACCTGATACTGCTGATTGGCAATGATACGGTGCAGGCGAAAAGACACCTCAAGGCCTGTCCGAATGTGGTCATGGAAGGCGAAGTTCCGTATGCCTCACTACCGCACTATCTCCATGCCATAGACGTTTGCCTGCTTCCGTTCAAAGTCATTCCGTTGACCCTGGCCACCAATCCGGTAAAGGTCTATGAATACTTGAGCGCGGGGAAACCCGTGGTGTCGGTGAAACTACCGGAGCTGAGCCAGTTCGGGGAACTGGTCTGGACGGCTAAAAACCCGACTGACTTCATCTCGGCAATACACAATATTCTGGAAACATTGCCAGAGGCCGACTCCACGCTGCAAGCGCGTCAATCGTTTGCACAGGGTCAGACCTGGCAGCATCGGGCCGCAAGCTTGCGTCAGGCCATCGACACCTTGCCCCTGCCTAAAGTCAGCGTCGTGGTGTTGACCTATAACAATCTGGAGCTCACCAAGGCCTGCCTCGACAGCCTGTTGACCCAGAGTCACTACGCGAACCTTGAGATTATCGTCGTCGATAACAACTCCAGCGACCACACCCCTGCATTCCTCACCGGCTGGGCAGATGGACATCCAGACCGGATCGTCATCCTCAACCCTGACAACAAGGGATTCGCAGCGGGCAATAACGTGGGTCTCGCAGCGGCCAGCGGCGATTATATGGTTGTCCTGAACAATGACACAGTGGTCACCGCCGGCTGGATCAAAGGCTTGATCCGTCACCTGCAGGACAACAAAGACATCGGGATCATCGGCCCGATCACTAACAACATCGGCAATGAAGCAAAAGTCAGCACCCGTTATTGCCGGATAGAAGACATGCACACCGAGTCTTCAGAAATGACCCGCGTCCGTATGGGCCAGTGGTTCGAAATCAATACCCTGGCCTTTTTCTGCGTAATGTTCCCGCGCTCGACCTATGAGCAAATAGGTGGCCTGTGCGAAGAGTATGGTCTGGGGTTCTTCGAAGATGACGATTACTGTCGCCGCGTGCAGCACAGCGGCATGCGTGCTGCCTGTGCCGAAGATGTCTTCGTTCACCACCACTTGTCCGCCTCGTTCAACAAATTAGGCGCAGAGAAAAAACAGGCACTTTTCGAAAAAAACAAAGCGATTTACGAGCGCAAGTGGGGACCTTGGGTCCCGCACACGTATCGAGACGTATAAGCAGCCCGTTATGCGCCCCTTTGCACGACACTGATGTGTTGAACACCAGAGACGATATTTTGCATAGAGATAGCCTGAAATACGCAGTGGTACTGTCCGTTTTATTAGCAAGTACGGCTATCAGCCTGTACGGTTTTTCGACGCTTGAACTTCCGAGTATGAACAGCGACATCCGGACGATATTGCTGTCGGTGGCAGGTCTGACCGCCCTCACTGTCATCACCCGCCAGTCACCGATAGTTCTGGGCTTCGGTTTGATTGCATGCCTGTCCATTGCCTTCGGACAGGCTTGGCCAATGATTGTCGTCGCTGTGTTCGCGCTGTCTTCAACCGTATTCGGCAGATGGATGCTGGGGCAAAGAATATCCGCCGACTGGACCGTCCACTTCCTGATCGGAGCGGGTACGTTTGGCACGCTGACAGGCCTGGCGGCGTACTTCCCGATCAACTACCCCTGGCTGTATTCAGCGCTGCTGTTATTGCCGCTTTTATTGGGGCACAAACACACCACGTCGATATGTCGTGAACTTCTGACGCGAATTCGAGCCGTCCGCCTCCCAGAAACAACAACCCAGACTGTACTTGACGTACTGATTTGTAGCTTCGCATGCCTTTACGTATTGGTAGCCTTCATGCCGGAGGTAGGGCACGACGCGCTGGCTATGCACCTCTTCGTCCCTTCACATCTGGCACAGCTACATCAGTGGAAGTTCGACGCAAACACTTATGTGTGGGCTGTCATGCCCATGCTGGTCGACTGGATCTACAGTATTACCTATATGCTGGCCGGTGAGACAGCATCGCGCCTGACCAACTCCGCATTTACTTTGTTGCTGGCGTGGCAAGTTCGGAACATGACAATTTGGGCCGGAGGAACTGCCACAAGCTCCCGGTGGGCAACCCTTATCTTCCTGTCGACTCCCCTCGCCTTCGCTGAAAGCAGCAGCCTGCATATAGAGTCGGCGTGGACCGCTTTCATAATGGGCGGATCACTCGCGATATTAAAAGTCTCAAGTTTCACACCTGATGCCAAAGAGCGTATGTCGCACCTGCTCCTGGCAGGGACAATGCTGGGCTTCGCCATGGCGGCCAAGGCCGTGACACTGAATATTCTACCGGTCCTCCTGGTTTTTCTCTTGTTGCAATACAAAGCCTGGGCCCTCCAAGGGATAGTCAGGACGCTCATCCTGGGCTGCCTCTGCTTGATACTGGCGGGGGTTACACCTTACGTCTCTGCCTGGTGTCTGACGGGCAATCCCGTCTTCCCGTTTTTCAATGCCATTTTCCAATCGCCGCTATGGCCGAACAAAAACTTCGAACCACCGGCAATCTTCGGCACAGGGGTTACCTGGGATACCCTCTATCGAATGGTCTTCAAGTCGAATCAGTTCATTGAAGGACAAGTTGGCGCGGCAGGTTTCCAATGGCTACTGCTGCCCACGACTGCCGCCGCCCTGGTATTGAGCGGAAACAAAAAAGCGTTGTGCATCCTCTTGGTCGCCGTCGGCGCGATGATCATGACGTTCCACTCAACAGCGTATTTGCGTTATATATTCCCCTCTTTCGCTCTGTTTTCAGTGATTCTCGCCCTGCCCTTCTCCGACAGTAAGGTCTTCCCGCGGACCCTCGCAATCATTGCCGGTGTCCTGTTGGTCCTGACCAATACCCGATTCATTCAGGCGGCGACTTACTATGGTCAAATAAATCCATCTTCGCTGTTCAGTGCGGCCGGTCGAGATGCCTATCTATCAGAGCGTTTGCCCATCAGAAAAATGGTCGACGCAGTCAACGCTTTAAATACCGAACATCATCCCGTGGCGGTTTTTGCGTCCCCCTTGATGGCGGGTTTGAACAGCGATGCCCTTTACACGTCGTGGTACAACGTGAAATGGAAAGCCGAATTCGACGCGGCGACCTCGCAACCAAAACTTACGCAGCTATTACGCCGCCGTCAGGTGGACTGGCTGATTATCGACCTCAAGAACACTCCCAAGGCTCAACTCGAACTACTGCTCAATGTGTCCACTTCGTATGCAAAAAACGGTGATCTGGACCTGCGCAAACTTAATGACACTTACTACGAACGGTTGCTCAACCCCGAGCTATCCAACCTCGAAGGCTGGAGTCTCAGTTCGCCATCGACCTATGACGCGTCTCGAAAAATCCTGACCGTCAATGTAAAGACACCGGCAACACAGCGTGTCGAAGTGATGCCGGGACAACCTTACATAAACAGCGTCTCTGCACGCTGCGCAACGACGCCCACTCCCGGAAGAGTCCAGGCCAACTGGATGGATGCCCAAGACGCCTTCATAACTACCGACATCGAGACGTTTGACTGCACGACGGAATGGGAGACACACGAGATGAACGTAGTCGCACCTCTGAATGCCTCGTCCGTAATCATCTATGCGTCCGGCCATACCGATACTCCTCTGGAGTTCAAATCACTTTCATTCAGACAATAGTCAGCGATATCGATGAACTCAAAAACAGAGCTTTTCACGGAAGAACAACGAGTTGCGGTAGTCATCCCAAGCTACCGGGTAACTGCGCACATCGCAGGTGTCATTGAAGCCATAGGCCCGGAAGTGTGGCGTATCTATGTCATTGACGATGCTTGCCCAGATGGTTCAGGTGGGCATGTGCTGACCTCCTGTACCGACCCGAGAGTCAAGGTGCTGCCCCACGACGTCAACAAAGGGGTGGGCGGTGCAGTAATGACCGGCTATCGAGCAGCCATTGAGGATGGTGCGAGCATCATCGTTAAAGTCGATGGCGATGGTCAGATGGATCCGGCTCTGATCCCGCTTTTTATTGAGCCGATTCTTGCGGGAGAAGCCGACTACACAAAAGGCAATCGCTTTTTCGATCTGGAAGAAGTTCAATCGATGCCGCGGGTTCGCCTCTTCGGCAATGCCATATTGTCGCTGATGGCCAAACTGTCGACGGGATATTGGGATCTGTTTGACCCCACTAACGGGTATACCGCGATTCATCGTGACGTCGCCAAGCTATTGCCCCTCGACAAGGTCAGCCAACGCTACTTTTTCGAGACCGACATTCTGTTCCGCTTGAACACCGTGCGCGCCGTGGTTGTCGATATCCCAATGGAAGCCAGATACGGCGACGAAGTCAGCAATCTTAAAATCTCGAAAATCATTGGCGAGTTTCTATTCAAACACCTGCGAAACTTTACCAAACGAGTGTTCTACAACTACTACCTGCGAGACATGTCTTTGGCCTCGATCGAATTACCGATCGGGATTCTCATGTTCTTGTTCGGGACCCTCTTCGGCAGCTATCACTGGCTTGAATCCGCTCAGAATGCCATCGCGACGCCAGCCGGGACCGTTATGCTTAGCGCTCTGCCCATGCTCTTGGGGTTGCAGTTGATCATGGCATTCCTCGGCCATGACATCGCCTCCGTGCCAAGCAGGCCAAGGCATTCCAGGCGCCGTAAGGCAATGCCATTGCGAGAAAAAAACCTATGAAGGCACTGAGAGATTTTCTAGCCGATCCATCGCTAAAGGCATTGGACGTCGATGGCGTCGAGCGCCTTGAACTTCATGAGAGAGTTCTTGAGCGCAAGCGAATGCTCCGGGAAGTATTCATCGAATTCCATCATTCGTTTCATCGCCTGGCCGACCGGTATTTCAAGGTCAAAGGTCTTGAGGTGGAGCTGGGTGCGGGCATCGCGCCCATGCGCAATTCGTACCCTGAAGTATTGGCCACGGACATTGTCTCCACCGAGCAACTGGACATGGCACTGAATGCTGAATCAATGAGCCTGGACGACCACTCGGTCAAAGCATTTTATGGCCAAAACTGCTTTCACCATTTTCCTCATCCCGATCGGTTTTTCACAGAGCTGGAGAGGACGCTCAAACCAGGTGGCGGGGCCATTTTAATAGAACCCTTTCACGGACCATTTGCCGCTTTTCTCTATAAGCGTCTGTTCAAGTCCGAGGGATTCGACATGCACTTCGAGTCGTGGGAAACACCGTCGACCGGCCCCATGAACGGCGCCAATCAGGCCCTCAGCTATATCGTCTTCGTTCGGGACAGGAACGCATTCGAGCTCAAGCACCCTGGTCTGGAGATCGTCCATCAGGAAATTTGCGGTAATTATCCCCGCTACCTGATTTCGGGCGGATTAAACTTTCGCCAGTTGCTCCCTGATTCGCTGATCCCCTTGATTAAAGTCGTTGAAAAACTGCTTTATCCCTTGCGGCGTGTGCTCGCACTCCATCACATCGTGGTCATCAGGAGGAAGTCTTGACCTTTATCAGGTATGGCGCTATCCAGCTCCTAGCCTATGCGTTGGACATGGGAACTTTTTTGCTTTTGATCTCTTTATTCAAGGATCAACCGGTCCTGGCCAATATCGCCGGCAAAGGGGTCGCCGGTGTGTTCGCTTTCTTTTTGCATCGGTACTTTACGTTCCAGTCGACCCGTGGCAGCGGCAAAGCTCAAGCACTCAGCTACTTCTCATTGCTCGCCATTAATATCCCGGTTGCTTCGGCCTTGTTCAGCGCGGGTCTGTATTTCGTCAATAGCCCTACCCCGGTGAAGTTTGTCTCCGACGTGGTCTGTGTAGTCGTGACTTACTGGATCAGCAAACTGTTCGTGTTTAAGTCCGATGCGCACACGTCTGCCGCGTCTGACCGCACTGAAGGCGTATGACGATGAAGCTGCTCATTACCGGTGCGACGGGCTACATCGGACAACGGCTGACATCTCTCGCGGCAGCGGGCGGACACGAGGTCATTTGCGCCACGCGCCAACCGTGTCCCGCAGCCTATACCTGGCTCGCTTACGACCTGCAGGGGCCGCCCCCTGATTGCCCGACAGGAATTCAGGCGCTTATCCATTTGGCTGCCGATACATCGACAGGCGCTCACACTGGCGCGGACGACGAAGTAAGGGCAGCTCAAGCGCTAATCCGTTGCGCCCATCAAGGCTCGGCCAGGTTCATCTTCATTTCCAGCCAGACTGCCGAGGCCACCGCTCCTAGTGCTTACGGCCGGACAAAATGGCGTATCGAGCAGGAGGTGCTTGCCGCCGGAGGAGTCGTGATCCGCCCCGGACAAGTGTATGGCGGCCCCGAACGCGGGCTGTTTGGTGTGTTGGCAAGACTGGTTCGCCGATTCCCCATCATTCCGATATTAATCCCTGCGCCTTGCGTGCAGCCCATCCATGTCGACGACCTTGCAGCCTCAATATTGGCCGTGGTCGAGCAGGAAGACATTCGCGCCGAGATTTTGAATCTCGGCGCGGTGCAGCCGATTTCGTTTGGCCGCTTTCTCATGTCGATCGCAGTACACCGAATCCATGCCGCTCGCCTGCCAGTCCCCCTGCCGGTGGCACTGCTCAAATTGCTCAGCCTGTCACTCGGGCAATCGCTGAGCACGAAACTGGGCTTGGAGCGGATTTTTTCACTCATCAGTCTCCCGCACATGGACAGCGAGCGCTCCCTGCAAAAGCTGGGTGTCAAGTTGCGTCCCCTTGCTCATGGCATGCACCGCTCTGGCCGTGGCCAACGCCGGCAACTCCTTCAAGAGGCCGCCGTACTCTTGAACTACCTGCTCAAAAACCCGCCGCAAAGAAGCCTGGTCAGTCGGTACGCAAGAGCACTGGAACGCGCAGGCAAAACCCGACCGGTCATCAGCTCACGCCTGTTGATGCGCTGGCCGATACTCCTGACACTCCTCGACAATCACCGCGTCCTGAAGGAGCCCTGCGCTCAGGATCTCTCCTGGCGGCTTCAGGTTGCACTCAGTATTGCCGAAGCCAGCCCCCAGGGAGCGAAGACGTTTCTCGGCACCCTGCAGCAGCGCAACCTTGTCACCACGCTGATAGCGCTGGGATTGACCTCGGTCAAAGAGCTTGTGTGGCGGATATCAACCCTGTTGTGCCGACCCTTTGCCCGCCAGCTTTTTCTTGGAAGGGAAGCCCAGCGTGAAGACTGAATTCGATGTAATCATTGTCGGTAGCGGCCCGGCCGGGACTTCGGCCGCCTATCCGCTGGTTAAAGCCGGCCTGAAAGTACTCATGGTGGATGCCCAGGCCGATGCTGGCTCAGCGGCAGCGCCGACCCGTCCGTTCCTCACCAGCAGGACAAACGACGAGCTTCAGTGGAAATGGATGATCGGCGAAAACTTCCACGCGTTGAATCAACTGGATGCGGTATCACCCAAACTGAAGACGCCGACCCATGCCCATGTCTTTCAGGGGTTCAGCGCGAGCAATCGCATCGAAGCCAACAACTTTATCGGCATAGGATCATTGGCAACCGGTGGCCTGTCGAATGCCTGGGGCTGCGGCGTTGCGCGTCTCCCCGCCAGCGATTTTTCCGATCTGCCCATCGACTACTCCGAGCTGGAGAAGTCCTACGAAACGGTCTCTCGCCGGATCGGTATCAGTGGTCAGATCGACGACGATCTTTCAAGCTACTTCGGCCTCGATGAGTGGTCGCAACCGCCTTTGCCACTGGACAAACTGCATCAACGACTACTTGATAACTACACTCGACGCCGACAGGCGTTTCCCGATTCGGGGTTTCGTCTTGGCCGCTCCAGGGTGGCAGTCTTGAGCCAGCCTCTGGAAGAACGCAAAGCCTGCGATCTGTCTGGAAACTGCTTGTGGGAATGTGAGAATCGGGCGTTGTATTGCGCATCGCAAGAGCTTCCGAAACTCAAGCAATACCCGGGATTCCAGCACGTTCAAGACTTCCTGGTGGATGACCTCTTGAAACAGGACGGTTCGTGGGCAATCACCGACCATCGCTCCTCCCGACGGTTCTCTGGTACGCGCCTACTGCTGGCGGCAGGAACTCTTGCGTCGACCAGACTCGCCCTTAAGCACCTGAATTATTCAGCTCCATTACCACTGTTATCGTCGCCAACGGCAGCCTTCCTGCTATGGATGCCGAAAATGCTCGGCACCCCAAGAGTTTCGGCGTTTGGTCTGGGCCAGCTATCGTTCGCCCTGGAGCTGACTTCTGATGCTACGGCTTTCGGCTCGACGTTCAGCACCACAGGCTTGCCGATGAGCGAGTTTGTCAGCCGGGTTCCGATGAGCAAACGCTATAGCATCGAACTGCTGAAAAACCTGCTCAGCTCTTGCCTTGTCGGAAATATCTTCCTTCCTGGCCACCTGTCCAACAATACGGCAGCGTTGCGCCCCGATGGTTCGTTGAGCATCAACGGCGATCTGCAACCAGAGATACCGACGCTCATGAAAACTGCCGAGGCAAAGCTGCGTCGAATCTATTGGAAAATGGGCGCGCTGTTGATGCCCATGAGTTTCACCGTCGGAAAGCCAGGGGCGGATATCCACTATGCGGGAACCCTCCCCATGCACTCGATGCCCGGGATCGGGCAGACCGATATCTTTGGCGAAGTGGCGGGACTTCCCGGCATACATATTGTCGACGGGGCTTGCCTGCCCAGCCTTACCGAGAAATCGCACACCCTGACTATCATGGCCAACGCGGACCGGATAGGGCGTTCACTTGCAACAACGATAGGAAATCAAAAGTAATGATTCGTAAGGTACTCTGCATCGTCGGCACACGTCCGGAAGCCATCAAAATGGCACCTGTGATCAAGGCTCTGCAGGCAGAAAAAAATATCGATTGTCGGGTTCTGGCCACCGCCCAGCATCGCGGCATGCTTGACCAAGTGCTTGAGTTCTTCGGAATTACTCCCGATCTGGACCTGGACATCATGCGCCCCAATCAGTCATTGACGACGCTGACCGCACGTTTGCTACTGGATCTGGATGGCGTCCTGCAGTCCGAGAAACCGGATGTAGTGCTGGCTCAAGGTGACACGACCACCGTGATGAGCGCTGCGCTGGCGTGTTTCTATTTGCGGATTCCTTTCGGTCATATCGAAGCAGGCCTGCGCACCGGGGATATCTACAACCCATTCCCCGAAGAAGCCAACCGAGTGATCGCCGGTAAACTGGCCCGCTGGCATTTCGCACCGACTCAGGGTTCCATGGACAATCTACTGCGCGAAGGCGTAGCCCCAGCGAATATCACCATGACCGGCAATACCGTCATTGATGCTTTGCTGATGACTGCTGCGCGGACGCTGCCACTCGATATCGAGCTGGATTCGAGCAAACGTCTGGTACTGGTGACTTCCCACCGTAGAGAAAACTTCGGTGAACCGTTCCAGAATATCTGCCAGGCACTCAAGAGCCTGGCAGAACGGAACCCGGACATCCAGATTCTTTACCCCGTACACCCCAATCCGAACGTCAAGGATGTCGCATATCAGTTGCTCGGCCAGACACCGAACATCATTCTGTGTGCGCCACTGGATTACGCACCGTTCATTGCCGCGATGAAACGCTCGTACCTGATCATCAGCGACTCCGGCGGCGTGCAGGAAGAAGCACCAGCCCTCGGTAAACCCGTTCTGGTACTCCGGGAGGAAACCGAACGCCCGGAAGCGGTCGACCTTGGCGTGGTCAAGCTGGTAGGTGCCAACCGAGACACCATCATCGAACAAGCACAACGTTTGCTTGATGACCCTCTGGCTTATCGGAGCATGGCACGTGGGGTTTCCCCCTATGGCGACGGCAAGGCCGCAGCGCGCATAGTCGGCGTTTTAAGGCAGCACTTCCAACAATGCGAATGATCTACTTATCCCCGGTGCCGTGGGCCAGCTTCAGCCAGCGCTCGCATCATTTCGTCAACTGGTATCACAACCAGACCGGGGAGTCCGTGTTCTGGATCGATCCGTACCCGACACGCTTGCCATCGCTGAACGATTTCAGACGCAAGCTGCCTGTTGCCGATCAGCAAAGCGTCAGCGTTCCGCCCTGGCTGCAGGTCTGCAAACTCCAGACCTTACCGATCGAGCCCATTCCGGGCTCGGCGATGCTACTAAAGCAACTCTGGCGCAACATTTTCAAAAAAACCGCGGCGTTTTCTGCGGGAGGACCGTGCATGATTTGTGTCGGAAAACCCTCCGAACTAGCGCTGCAGTTGCTGTCGCGCATGCCTGAAAGCTATGCCGTCTACGATGCCATGGATGACTTTCCGGCCTTTTATCAGGGCCTGTCACGGTGGTCCATGGAACGTCGCCAGGAACACCTCATTCGTCGGGTATCTAACGTGCTGGTGTCCTCCACGGCCCTTCGCGACAAGCACTTGAGCGTGACGGACAAGGTAGAACTGGCCCTCAATGCCTGTGACGTGCAGGAACTGGCGCCGATCGAGAGTCTTGACCTGGGCGCAAAACAACAGGTACTCGGCTACGTCGGCACGGTGGGCCGGTGGTTCGATTGGGATCTGGTCATTGCGCTAGCACGAGCCAATCCTGAAAATAAAATCCGGCTGATCGGCCCCATATTCTCTCCGGCGCCTTGCGTATTGCCTGCCAATATCGAGCTGCTCCCCGAGCGCTCCCACGCCAGTGCAATAGCAGCCATGGCAACGTTTTCGGTAGGATTGATTCCTTTCAGACTCAGCCGGCTGACCGCTTCGGTCGACCCGATCAAATACTATGAATACCGCGCCCTCGGCTTGCCCGTCATATCCACCCGTTTCGGTGAAATGGCGCAACGTGGCCAAGAGCCTGGCGTTTGGATAGTGGATGAAGGAACTGATTTGCGTAAAACCACCCTTGAGGCGCTCGCCAGTCACAGCGATCATTCAACTATTCATCAATTTCGCCAGAACAATCTCTGGGCGAACCGTTTCTCTGCGACGCACATGCAAACACAGGTATACGCCGCTCGAACCGAGTTCGACCTACGCACACAGCAAAACCCGGCGTAGCGCTGTTTTGACGTCATCGCGCTCCCCTAAACCCGCTTCAACATTACGATTGGATTGAGTCATTTCATGGCACATAAACAACCTAACCTTCTGGTATGGCATGGCAGCCAGGTCACTGCCGAGGAACGACGTCAACTGTTGGGCCAGAAGCCTGTAACGCTTTGGCTCACGGGACTTAGCGCTTCGGGCAAGTCTACCCTCGCCTACGCTCTCGAACGGTCCTTGATGGACATGGGACGCATGTGCTTCGTGCTTGATGGCGACAATGTCCGTCATGGACTCAACAACAATATTGGATTCAGCCCGGAGGATCGGGCGGAAAACATCCGCAGAGTCGCGGAAGTAGCGAAACTGATGAACTCCGCCGGCATGATCGTCATCGCGGCCTTCATCTCCCCCTTTAATCATGACCGCCAACAGGCACACGAAATCATAGGCGCTGCCAACTTTCGGGAAGTACACGTCAGCACTTCTCTGGCCGTTTGCGAGTCTCGCGATCCAAAAGGGTTGTATAGCAAGGCGAGAGCGGGAACCCTGGCGGAATTCACTGGCATCTCCTCGCCTTATGAAGCACCTGAGCAGCCTGACCTGAGAATCGACACTAATATTTCGACGCTGGACGAATCGGTCAATCAACTGCTCGCCATAATTGATCCCAACTACCCCCTCAGGATTCAAAAACCCTCATAGCTGCTGATAACGCACAGCTGATAGTTCGCATCAACGAAGCGACTACTTCTATCATGGCCTCGTTTACAGCCGCATCTTTTTACCCTTCCCTGCCTGCCTCAGGAACACGCCAAGCATGCCCAATGCATTCGAAAATCTGCTGATTTCCTCGCCCAATGGAGGGGGGCTGCTCCTTATCCACAATGGCCTGGTATTTCGTCTGGACGACATCAACACCACGGGCATCAGCCTTAGTGGTGACAAATTTTTGAGGGGTTTTCAGCCTGAGGGGCTGGTTTTTTACCAGGGAAACCAAACTTCAGAGGACTCGGGAACGTCAATTCCCGACATCCATGATGTGCTCATCGTGGACTCTTCTCTCTACGCTGTAGGGACGAACGCTAATGAAGTCCTGCAGTTGGATATGAATGCAATCCCGGTGCGCCGATGGACCTTTCCCGGTGAAAACGACGCAAAACATATCAACTGCCTGGCGCTCTGGAATCAGCGCATAGTCTTTAGCGCCTTTGGTGACTTCACGGACCACCGTGAGTACAAAGGCAATACAACCCAAGCCGGTTTCGTCCAGGATTTGCACACTGGAGAACGCTTGATCGAGGCGTTGTCGCAACCCCATAGCCTGGTCCCGTTTGGCGACAAGCTGTTACTCGCCAACTCCGAAACCAGGGAGTTACGGGAATACGACGGCAGCGCAAAACTGTTGCGAAGCAAAACGCTGGACGGTTACACCCGAGGTATCTGCGTTCAGGACAACATTCTGTACATCGGCTTGAGTCGCTCACGCAATATCGATAGCAGTGCCATCGTGAATGCAAACCTGGTGGCACTGGACCTTCAAAGCTGGGAGGAACTGGGGCGCATAGAACTCCCGATATCGGAAATTTACTCGGTCCTGCCCATTGAGGATATCGACGCACTCCCCTCTGTACTTGCTGGCATCAGCCAGCGTGCAGCCGTTGATTATCGACACGCCATAAACACGCGCGACGAACAAATCCAGGAGCTGAAGAACAATAACGAGCGGCTCACGCTGATGGAAAAATCCCTGACTGAGCACCTCGATACGCGAAACAAGCAATACACCGAACACGTCGTCGCCTTGACTGAACGAGATACCCGTATTGTCGATCTGGCTCAAGGAAGCGCAGCGCTGATGCACGAGCTAGAGCAGTCTGCGGCGCTCCGTGCCGACGATAGCCTCAAGCTTGTGCAAAGCCAGTCATACATCCAGACGCTCGAAGCTGACCTTCAAGAGTATGCTCAGCAGTCCTTGATCCTGCAGCAGCACTCCAAAGATATCGCAGAGCAACTGCAGGAAACCCTTCCTCGCATCCATATCCAGGAACAACAGATCCAGGACTTGACAGCCACCCGGGCAAAAAACAATGAACGCATCGCCGAGCTCATCGCCCAGGACCAGCAGACCAAACTGCAGTTGGATCAGACCACACAGGATCTCCTGATCGAGAAACAACAGCTCCTGCTAATGACGGATGTGATTCAGGAAAAAAAGCAACAGCTAGAGGCCGCACAAATGTTGTTGGCCGATGTCACGAGGAAGAACAACGCGGAACTGGAAGCGGCCCGCGTGGCGTTGGCTGATGTAACGAGGGAGAAGAACGCACAACTGGAAGCGGCTCGCGTGGCGTTGGCTGATGTAACGAGGGAGAAGAACACACAACTGGAAGCGGCTCGCGTGGCGTTGGCTGATGTAACGAGGGAGAAGAACACACAACTGGAAGCGGCTCGCGTGGCGTTGGCTGATGTAACGCAGGCAAAAGACGATCAACTCGATGCACTGGGGGCTTCACTGGCAGAGCGCGATTCGCAAATGAGCGTCATGAGCCAACAGCTCGAAGCAATTACGCAAATCAACCGCGTCCTGCTCGAGAGCCACTCATGGCGCTGGACGCGCCCGCTGAGAGACCTTCGACGCCTGCTCAGGCTTTAAATCCAGCACGCCTCCGATACCGCAGATCAGAGGCGCTAAGCCTTTGACTCCATCAAACAGGTCAGCGAATTGGGAGGACAGAAAAGCGCCTCGTACAACCATTTTGTCAGGCGCTTGATGCCCTTCGGGCCGGCATGATCATGATCGGCAATTTCTTCGTCGCTAAAACCAATTTCGTTCATATAAAAGGGGGCGTACGCCCGTTGGTTCTTCCAGATCATGATCAATCATCTGATGCTCGATCGGCGCAGCCTCGATGATGAATATCGGCGGCGTCCCGGCGTCCCGGACAATATCAGCGAAATTACGCTGATAGCCAACGACCTCTTCCTGCAGTTTTTGCCCATGCCGGTCTCGCCAGACCACCAGCCCCTTCCTCGCAGGGTAGTCACCAGGCACACGCCATCGCCATTGCTGAATATCGCGATCCAGCGATGAATTGAAATCCAATATCAGCACGTCACCCCATAAATGATGCAACCATACTGATCACACCAAAATACGAGACCTGGCACGCTCACCTACAGCCACACCGTGACCACTCGGCCAAACTCATGGCCAAGCTTACGTTCGCAGAAATGCCTTGAGTACAAATCGGCGGCGAATCGTACGCTGCCAAGCACTGAGCTCTGAGTGTTACCAACAACGCATTTCTGAGACACAGCACCCACTATTGAAAAATATTTTCAATAAATCCCCCCCATTGCCGACAACCTGACAAAGCCTTGCAAAGTCTTGCGGATTAAAAAACACCATGCGTAATAACCAGCCCAACACACAACGCGAACGGACCTTCCCGGCTCAGCAACGGTTGATTTCCACCACCGATGCCAAGGGCGTGATCACCTACTGTAACGACGCCTTCGTCGAGATCAGTGGGTATTCTCGTGAGGAACTGATCCGTGCGCCGCATAACCTGGTCCGTCACCCTGACGTCCCGGCCGCGGTGTTCGCGCACATGTGGGGCACACTGAAACAAGGCTTGCCATGGATGGGCATTGTCAAGAATCGCTGCAAGACCGGTGATCATTACTGGGTTAACGCCTATGTCACGCCGGTTTTCGAAGGCAATCAGGTGGTCGGTTACGAATCGGTACGGGTCAAACCCACCGCCGAGCAGATCCGCCGTGCCGAAGCGCTCTACCAACGCATCAACCAGGGCAAGTCGGCGATTCCTTCAACAGACAAATGGCTGCCGGTGCTGCAGGACTGGCTGCCGTTCATTCTGGTCAGCCAGCTGAGCTTCATGATCGGTGCGTCGCTCAACTCCCAATGGGGTTTTGCGTTGGCCGCCGGCCTGTCGGTGCCATTGGGTCTGTTGGGGTTGAGCTGGCAACAGCGCGGCCTCAAGCGTCTGCTGCACTTGGCCGGACAGACCACCTCCGACCCGCTGATCGCGCAGATGTACACCGACAGCCGCGGCGCTCAAGCACGCCTGGAGATGTCGATCCTCAGCCAGGAAGCCCGCCTGAAAACCTGCCTGACCCGTCTGCAGGACACCGCCGAGCACCTGAGCGACCAAGCGAAACAGTCCGACACCCTGGCGCATAAAAGCTCCAACGGTCTGGAACGCCAACGCGTCGAAACCGAGCAAGTGGCCACCGCCGTCAATCAGATGGCTGCCACCACGCAGGAAGTCGCCAGCCACGTGCAGCGCACGGCTGATGCGACTCAGGAAGCCAATCGCTTGACCGGTCGCGGTCGCGACATCGCCGGGGAAACCCGCGAAGCCATCCAGCGCCTGTCGGTGGTGGTCGGTGAAACCGGTCTGACCGTGACCCAACTGGCCAAGGACAGCGACGAAATCGGTGGCGTGGTCGATGTGATCAAAGGCATCGCCGACCAGACCAACCTGCTGGCCTTGAACGCTGCTATTGAAGCGGCCCGTGCCGGTGAGATGGGTCGTGGCTTTGCGGTGGTCGCCGACGAAGTCCGTCAACTGGCGCAACGCACCAGCGAATCCACCGGGCAGATCCACGCCCTGATCGCCAAGCTCCAGCAAACCGCCAGCACGGCGGTGCAAACCATGGAAGCTGGGCATCGCCAGGCCGAAGAAGGTGTGGCGCGGGTTCTGGAAGCAGATCAGGCACTGGTGGGGATCAGCGAAGCGGTGGCCAACATCACCGATATGACCACCCAGATCGCTGCGGCGACTGAAGAGCAAAGTGCTGTGGCCGAAGAGATCAGCCGCAACATCAGTAACATCTCGCACCTGGCGGATCAGACCTCGGAACAGGCGCAACACTCGGCGTTGTTGAGTGAAGAGCTGACGAAGACAGCGAATACCCAGTATTCGTTGGTGGAGCGGTTTAACCGCTGATCTCTGCAAGCAGGGCAAAAACCCGGAAGGTGATACTTCCGGGTTTTTTATTGCGTCAGGGAAAGCAATACCGAGGCGCGCGATTGGACGTTGGCAAGCGTCATACACATCTAAAACCCGGTGTATAGCTGTCAGGTTTGACAGTAGACGCACCCGCATGGGCGGGATATCAATCGAGTGCCGACATACCCGTCGGCATTTGCTTCATACCCATGTGGACAGAGAAGGATTTCGCAATGAGCACAAAAGATATTTTCATCCCGAAAGAGAACAGCATTCAGGCACCGGGAAACGATTTTCACTGGAGCTTAGGGGCTGACCCGATACCTGCGGAGAACACCACTTTTTTCCGAAGCCTGTTCGAGCCTACCGGCGAAAAAAGCTGGGTCTTCGACGGCTCTACTGGCTCGGGCGATGAAGAGAACTTTTTCAGCTTTCTGTTGATGGTGCCTTACATCGACGACAACGTGCTGGAGTACACCTACAAGCTCGGGGACGGGAAGGGTCTGCATTTATCCCATAGCCACTCGATCCCCGCCCCTCCTGGATTCACCGGTTTTAGAACCGTCGATGCGGATGATGCCGAACTGACAATCACACTTGACCCGATCAAGGGAACGGTACAAGGCGATTTCAACGCCATTTTCAAAAGCGAAGGCTACCGCTTGAAGCCAAACGGCACATTCAAACTGACAAGAGACGATCAATGAAGGATGTCGTCTGCTAAACCGCTATCGCGAGCAGGCTCGCTCCCACAGGAGAATGCATTCCAAAGGTGGGAGCGGGCTCGCTCGCGAAGAGGCCCTGACCGGCACCGCAAATATCACAGAAGAAACTCAGCCACCTTGCTCGCCGCAGCCGTGAGATGCTGCTCATGTGTAAACCCCGAAGCCTTCAAAGGCTTCAAATCATGATCTCCCGTCACCAGCCAGATCACTTCAATGCTCGGGGATAAACTGTACCCCTCGACCGCCTCACGATTGCCCAGCGCATCACGCTCACCCTGAACGATCAACGTCGACGTCTTCAACCCGGCCAGATGCTCGACTCGCGGCTTCTCCGGTTTTCCCACCGCATAAAACGGATACCCCAGACACACCAGCGCATCCGCGCCCAACTCATCCGCCAGCAAACTGGCCATCCGCCCGCCCATGGACTTGCCGCCAATGGCCAGACGTCCAGCGACATGGCGTCGCACCACGGCATACACCTCACGCCAGCACTCGAGCAGTTTCGGGGCCGGGTTCGGTGGGCGTTTGCTTCCATCGACACGCCGTTGCGCCATGTACGGAAACTCGAAGCGCAGCACGTTGATCCCAGATGCAGTAAGGCGCGCAGCCATATCGTTCATCCAGCCGCTGTCCATTGGTGCGCCCGCGCCATGGGCGAGAATCAGCGTCACAGGTTCCACCGAGGCCTTTGAAGCCGCCTCATTCCACAACCATCCATGATCCTGCACACACCGCGCCCATTGATCCCCGTCAATACTGGCCTTGTGCTCTTTGTCCATGCTTGCCTCGCTTTTAGTCTGCCTATAACTCCAGGCGAAGGGAGCGTCTGCCGTGCGGCTTACTCGCAAAGACAGGCCTTCACTTCGGCTGAACCGTGGATGGGGAACCATGAACACTTCTATCAGTACCGCCTACAACTACAAGGTGGTCCGCCAATTCGCCATTATGACGGTGGTGTGGGGCATCGTCGGCATGGGGCTCGGGGTTTTTCTCGCGGCTCAATTGGTCTGGCCTGAACTCAACTTCAATCTGCCGTGGACCAGCTTCGGGCGCCTGCGCCCGTTGCACACCAACGCGGTGATCTTCGCCTTTGGCGGTTGCGCCCTGTTCGCCAGTTCGTTCTATTCGGTGCAACGCACCTGCCAGACACAACTGTTTGCGCCAAAAATCGCCGCGTTCTGCTTCTGGGGCTGGCAAGTAGTGATTCTGCTGGCCGCTATCAGCCTGCCGCTGGGTTACACCAGTTCCAAGGAATATGCCGAGCTGGAATGGCCGATCGACATTCTGATCACCATCGTCTGGGTTGCCTACGCCGTGGTGTTCTTCGGCACGCTGGCCAAGCGCAAAACCAAGCACATCTACGTCGGCAACTGGTTCTTCGGTGCGTTCATCATCACCGTGGCGATTCTGCACATCGTCAACAACCTTGAGCTGCCGGTGAGTTTCACCAAGTCCTACTCGGTGTACGCCGGTGCGACCGATGCCATGGTTCAGTGGTGGTACGGGCACAACGCCGTAGGCTTTTTCCTCACTGCCGGTTTCCTCGGGATGATGTACTACTTCGTGCCGAAACAGGCCGAGCGTCCGGTGTATTCCTATCGCTTGTCGATCGTGCACTTCTGGGCGCTGATCACCCTGTACATCTGGGCCGGTCCGCACCACTTGCACTACACCGCGCTGCCGGACTGGGCACAGTCGCTGGGCATGGTGATGTCACTGATCCTGCTGGCACCGAGCTGGGGCGGGATGATCAACGGGATGATGACGCTCTCGGGCGCCTGGCATAAGTTGCGCAGCGACCCGATCCTGCGCTTCCTCGTGGTCTCGCTGGCCTTCTACGGCATGTCGACCTTCGAAGGGCCGATGATGGCCATCAAAACGGTCAACGCCCTCTCCCACTACACCGACTGGACCATCGGCCACGTTCACGCCGGCGCCCTCGGTTGGGTCGCGATGATCTCGATCGGCGCGCTGTACCACATGATCCCGAAAATCTTCGGCCGCACGCAGATGCACAGCATCGGCCTGATCAACGCGCACTTCTGGCTCGCGACCATCGGCACCGTGCTGTACATCGCGTCGATGTGGGTCAACGGCATCGCCCAGGGCCTCATGTGGCGCGCTATCAATGAAGACGGCACGCTGACCTACTCCTTCGTCGAAACCCTGGTGGCCAGCCACCCAGGCTTCGTCGTGCGCCTGGTAGGCGGTGCGATCTTCTTCAGTGGCATGTTGCTGATGGCCTACAACACCTGGCGCACCGTGCGGGCCTCGCAGCCTGCCGAAGTCGCCGCTGCTGCGCAGATCGCCTGAGGAGGCCGCCATGAAACACGAAACAATCGAGAAAAACGTCGGCCTGCTGATGTTGCTGATGGTGCTGGCCGTGAGCATCGGCGGTCTGACCCAGATCGTCCCGCTGTTCTTCCAGGACGTGACCAATAAACCGGTGGAAGGCATGAAGCCCTACACCGCGCTGCAACTGGAAGGTCGCGACATCTACATCCGCGAAGGCTGCGTCGGTTGCCATTCGCAGATGATCCGTCCGTTCCGCGCCGAGACCGAACGCTACGGCCACTACTCGGTCGCCGGTGAAAGCGTCTGGGATCACCCGTTCCTGTGGGGCTCGAAACGTACCGGTCCGGACCTGGCCCGGGTCGGCGGTCGCTACTCCGAAGACTGGCACCGTGCGCACTTGTACAACCCGCGCAACGTGGTGCCGGAATCGAAAATGCCCGGCTATCCGTGGCTGGTGGCCAATCAACTCGACAGCAGCCACACCGAAACCAAGATCCGCGCCATGCGCACGTTGGGCGTGCCATACACCGACGACGACATCGCCGGCTCAGTCGCCTCGCTCAAGGGCAAGACCGAAATGGACGCACTGGTCGCTTACCTGCAAGTGCTGGGCACATCCATCAAGAGCAAGAGGTGAGCCATGCCCTTTGAAATAATGAGTGAGATGAGCAGTGGAATGATCCGCGGCCTGGGCACGGTCGTGGTGTTCGTAGCCTTCGTCGGCCTGACGCTGTGGGTGTTCAACAGCAAGCGCAATCCGGAATTCGCCGAAGCGCGTTTGCTGCCGTTCGCCGATGAACCGCTACCCGATGACGCCACCCAAGAACCTGAAACAAGGAGTACCCGGCCATGACCACCTTCTGGAGTACGTGGATCTGCGTACTGACCATCGGCAGCCTGATCGGCCTGACCTGGCTGCTGATCGGCACCCGCAAGGGCGAAACCAAGGGCAGCGTCGACCAGACCATGGGCCACAGCTTCGACGGCATCGAGGAGTACGACAACCCGCTGCCGCAGTGGTGGTTCATGCTGTTCGCCGGCACGCTGGTATTTGCCGTGGGCTATCTGGTGCTTTACCCGGGCCTGGGCAACTGGAAAGGCATTCTGCCGGGTTACGAGGACGGTTGGACCGGCGTCCACGAGTGGGAAAAGGAGATGAACAAGGCCGATGCGAAGTTCGGGCCGATCTTCGCCAAATTCGCGGCGATGCCCGTGGAAGAAGTGGCCCAGGACCCGCAAGCGTTGAAAATGGGCGGTCGCCTGTTTGCCTCCAATTGCGCGGTCTGCCACGGCTCGGATGCCAAGGGCGCCTTTGGCTTCCCCAACCTGACGGACACCAGCTGGCGCTGGGGCGGCAACGCCGACACCATCAAAACCACGATCATGGGTGGTCGCATGGCGGCGATGCCGGCCTGGGGTGAAATCCTTGGTGATGCTGGCGTGAAGAACGTCGCGGCTTATGTGCGCCATGACCTGGCCGGCCTGCCGTTGGCTGCCGACAGCGGTGCCGACCTGCACGCAGGACAGCAAACGTTCAGCACTATGTGCGTAGCCTGTCATGGCGCAAACGGCCAGGGCACTGAAGCCATGGGCGCGCCGAATCTGACGCAACCGGCCGGTTTTATCTACGGGACAAGCCTGGCGCAACTGCAACAGACGATTCGTCATGGTCGCCAAGGCCATATGCCGGCGCAGAACGAAATGCTCGGCAACGACAAGGTGCAACTGCTGGCCGCTTACGTTTACAGCTTGTCTCATGGGCTGAACACCGAGCGTTTGCAGGCTGAAGGCAAACACGAATAAATCTCGACCGCTCTGCTGCCGCATTCTCCCGGATGCGGCAGTTCCCTGCCCCTTTGCGACCCATTGTCGCACCCCTCCGTTGGTCCTCCTTTCGGTTCACCAGATTCGGGTCTAAGCTTCCCCCGATGCGGACTGGCATGAGCCGGTTCCAGGTCGACCCAACCCGATGTGTTCGACGAATCTGCTCGATGACAGGCCGCAAAGGCTGGTAGATACCGGCTGTCGTGCCAATTGCCATCTGTCACCCGATCGTTGCGTTTGAACACACCCCGTTACATCCGACCTGACCCCCTCACCATTTTCGTCCGCTGCGACATTTTGCCCTTGGGCAATTTTGTCCCTACGCGGCGCATGGAAAGGCCGCAGAATCAGCTTTTGAAAGCATTGACCCAGGTCATGGCGCGTTGCAATGACCCCCCGCTTTCTCCATACTTGCGGCCGATTTTTACTCCTAATAAAACACCCAAACCGTGGAACCTTAGAATGAGCACAGCAATCAGTCCGACTGCTTATAACTATAAGGTAGTCCGCCAGTTCGCCATCATGACGGTGGTCTGGGGGATCCTTGGCATGGGGCTTGGTGTCTTCATCGCCTCACAGCTTGTATGGCCGGAATTGAACTTCGGTCTGCCGTGGACGACTTTTGGACGCTTACGCCCGTTGCACACCAACCTGGTGATTTTCGCCTTCGGTGGTTGTGCTCTGTTTGCCACTTCTTATTACGTCGTGCAGCGAACCTGCCAAACGCGACTGATTTCCGACAGCCTCGCCGCCTTCACCTTCTGGGGTTGGCAAGCGGTGATCGTCGGCGCGATCGTTACCTTGCCGCTGGGTTACACCACCACCAAGGAATACGCGGAACTGGAATGGCCCCTGGCTATTCTGCTGGCCATCGTCTGGGTTACTTACGGTCTGGTGTTCTTCGGCACCATCACCAAGCGCAAAACCAAGCACATCTATGTGGGTAACTGGTTCTACGGTGCCTTCATCGTTGTGACGGCGATGCTGCACATCGTCAACCACGCTTCCCTGCCGGTCAGTTTCTTCAAGTCCTACTCGGCCTACGCCGGTGCGACTGACGCGATGATCCAGTGGTGGTACGGCCACAACGCGGTGGGTTTCTTCCTGACCACCGGCTTCCTGGGGATGATGTACTACTTCGTTCCGAAGCAGGCCGAGCGTCCGATCTACTCCTATCGTCTGTCGATCGTGCACTTCTGGGCGCTGATCACCCTGTACATCTGGGCCGGTCCGCACCACCTGCACTACACCGCACTGCCGGACTGGGCTCAGTCGCTGGGCATGGCGATGTCGATCATCCTGCTGGCACCAAGCTGGGGCGGCATGATCAACGGCATGATGACCCTGTCGGGCGCCTGGCATAAGCTGCGCACCGACCCGATCCTGCGGTTCCTCGTTGTGTCGCTGGCCTTCTACGGCATGTCGACCTTCGAAGGCCCGATGATGGCCATCAAGACCGTCAACTCGCTGTCTCACTACACTGACTGGACCATCGGCCACGTACACGCCGGCGCCTTGGGCTGGGTAGCGATGATCTCGATCGGCGCCATCTACCACATGATCCCGAAACTGTTCGGTCGTGTGCAGATGCACAGCATCGGCCTGATCAACACGCACTTCTGGCTCGCGACCATCGGTACCGTTCTGTACATCGCTTCGATGTGGGTCAACGGCATCACCCAGGGTCTGATGTGGCGTGCAATCAACGACGACGGCACCCTCACCTACTCGTTCGTTGAAGCGCTGCAAGCCAGCCATCCTGGTTTCATCGTTCGCGCCCTGGGCGGTGCGTTCTTCGCCAGCGGCATGCTGTTCATGGCCTACAACGTATGGCGTACCGTACGTGCCTCGAACCCGGCTGAAGCCAAAGCTGCTGAACAGATTGCTGTAGTTGGAGCTCACTGATGAAGCATGAAGCAGTCGAGAAGAACATTGGCCTGCTGGCCTTCTTCATGGTTATCGCCGTCAGCATCGGCGGCCTGACCCAGATCGTTCCGCTGTTTTTCCAGGACGTCACCAACAAGCCGGTCGAAGGCATGAAGCCTCGTACCGCCCTTGAACTGGAAGGCCGCGACATCTACATCGCCAACGGTTGTGTCGGCTGCCACTCGCAGATGATCCGCCCGTTCCGCGCTGAAACCGAACGTTACGGCCACTACTCGGTCGCCGGTGAAAGCGTCTGGGACCACCCGTTCCTGTGGGGTTCCAAGCGTACCGGTCCGGACCTGGCCCGTGTTGGCGGTCGTTACTCCGATGACTGGCAGCGTGCGCATTTGTACAACCCGCGCAACGTTGTGCCTGAGTCGAAAATGCCGGCCTACCCGTTCCTCGTGGAAAACAAGCTCGACGGCAAAGACACCGCCAAGAAAATGGAAGTCTTGCGCACGCTCGGCGTCCCTTACACCGACGAAGACATCGCCGGCGCCAAGGATGCTGTGAAGGGCAAAACCGAAATGGACGCGCTGGTGGCCTATCTGCAAGGCCTGGGCACCATCATCAAAAGCAAACGGTGATTTAGATGGATATCGGGATGATTCGTGGCCTGGGCACCGTTGTTGTGATGGTGGCCTTCATCGGTCTGGCGTTGTGGGTATTCAGCCCCAAGCGCAAGTCGGAGTTTGAAGACGCGACCTTGCTGCCTTTCGCGGATGATCCCGAAGCCATCAAGCACGTCGAGCAAGCTTCTAGGAGTAACAAAGAATGACTACGTTCTGGAGTCTGTACGTCACAGTCCTCAGTCTCGGCACGATCTTCGCCCTGACCTGGCTGCTGCTGTCCACCCGCAAGGGCCAGCGCAGCGAAGCCACCGAAGAAACGGTTGGCCACTCCTTCGACGGGATCGAGGAGTACGACAACCCACTGCCAAAATGGTGGTTCATGCTGTTCGTGGGCACCATCATCTTCGCCCTGGGCTACCTGGTTCTGTACCCGGGCCTGGGTAACTGGAAAGGCCTGCTGCCGGGTTACAACTACCTCGATAACGACAAGCAGACCGCGTTCGCCAACGGCCAGAGCGGCTGGACCGGCGTTCACGAGTGGGAAAAGGAAATGGCCAAGTCGGACGCCAAGTTCGGCCCGATCTTCGCCAAATTCGCTTCCATGCCGATCGAAGAAGTCGCCAAGGACCCGCAAGCCCTGAAGATGGGTGGCCGCCTGTTCGCCTCCAACTGCTCGGTCTGCCACGGTTCCGATGCCAAGGGCGCGTATGGCTTCCCTAACCTGACCGACGCCGACTGGCGCTGGGGCGGCGAAGCGCAAACCATCAAGACCACCATCATGGGCGGTCGTCACGCTGTGATGCCGGCGTGGGCAGAAGTGATCGGCGAGCAAGGCGTTGCGAACGTTGCCGCGTTCGTACTGACCAACCTCGATGGCCGCAAGTTGCCGGAAGGCACCAAGGCTGACCCGGTAGCCGGCCAGAAGCTGTTCGCTGCCAACTGCGCGGTGTGCCACGGTCCGGAAGGCAAAGGCACGCCAGCGATGGGCGCGCCTAACCTGACCCACCCGGCAGCGTTCATCTACGGTTCGAGCTTCGCTCAACTGCAGCAGACCATCCGTTACGGCCGTCAGGGCCAGATGCCTGCGCAAGAACAGCTGCAAGGCAACGACAAGGTTCACCTGCTGGCCGCTTACGTCTACAGCCTCTCTCATGGTGAGAAAGCGCCAGTGGCGGACGCCCAGTAAGGCAAACGCTTGATGCAATAAAAAACGGCCCCGTCAGACGACGGGGCCGTTTTCATTTCAGGCTGGAAATTTTCTTGTCGCACCGCATTTCACAAGGCAACCCATCAACACCACTCACAACCTGAAACCATTCCTCACTCGCCGCAAACACCAACAGAATCTAACCTTTGCGCAGCCTGGTGAAAATCCAATCACAACAACACTGCTTTTCTCCCCCGGTTAAAACAACCCAACAAACAAGGAAGTTGTTTCATGTCTGAACAAAACATTACAGGCAGCCCGCCCGACAACATTGAACACCAGACTGACGCCGAAGGCGTCCCCCTGAAGAATGCTGACGAGACAAACACCCTGACGCGCAAAACCAGGTCCATCGACAGTGAAAACAGCGCCGACCGAAAACGCGGCACCGGAGGGCTGGACTCTTTGGGAGGCGGTCGCCTCCCTTGACATCACTGCATTGGCGATTGAGCCACCCGTAACAGGATTGCAGCGCTAGCGCGCTGCAATCCAAAGCGAAATAGTGCGCGGTCAGCCTGGGATAAAGGTGAATCATCTATAGTCAATTGACTTGCATCATGTTTTGTTACATCTGCTACACCATCCACGAATTTTCCCCAACGCGACCAAAGGTCGCACCCTTGACCTAGAGCGACAGGCGTATCATTGCGCCACTGCAACACCTCTTTTTGACCGCGGTCGGCATGTACTGACCGAGGCATTTTTCCACTGCCGTGGGATGCAATGATGAGCAATCAGATTCCGGTACACGACGTCACCCCTGCCAAGAACGCGAACAACAGCGCCGACCTTTACGCCTCTCGGGAAAAAATCTACACGCGCGCCTTCACCGGCCTGTTCCGCAACCTGCGGATGATGGGCGGTGCCGGGCTGTTTCTGTTGTATTTCGGTACGGTCTGGCTGAGCTGGGGCGGCCATCAGGCCGTCTGGTGGAACCTGCCGGAACGCAAATTCTTCATCTTTGGCGCAACCTTCTGGCCTCAGGACTTCATCCTGCTCTCGGGGATCCTGATCGTCAGCGCTTTCGGCCTGTTCTTCATTACCGTGTACGCCGGGCGGGTCTGGTGCGGCTATACCTGCCCGCAGAGTGTCTGGACCTGGATTTTCATGTGGTGCGAGAAGGTTACCGAAGGCGATCGCAACCAGCGCATCAAGCTCGACAAAGCGCCCATGAGCGCCAACAAATTCCTGCGCAAATTCAGCAAACACACGATGTGGTTGTTGATCGGCTTCATCACCGGCATGACCTTCGTCGGTTACTTCTCGCCGATCCGCGAACTGACCATCGACTTTTTCACCGGCGAAGCCGACGGCTGGTCGTACTTCTGGGTCGGTTTCTTCACCCTCGCCACCTACGGCAATGCCGGCTGGTTGCGCGAGCAGGTGTGCATTTACATGTGCCCGTACGCGCGCTTCCAGAGCGTGATGTTCGACAAAGACACCCTGATCGTTTCCTACGACCCGCGTCGTGGTGAAGGCCGCGGCCCGCGCAAGAAAGGCGCCGACTACAAGGCCATGGGCCTGGGCGACTGCATCGACTGCACCATGTGCGTCCAGGTCTGCCCGACCGGTATCGACATCCGCGACGGCCTGCAAGTCGAATGCATCGGCTGTGCGGCCTGCATCGATGCCTGCGACAGCATCATGGACAAGATGGATTACCCGCGCGGCCTGATCAGCTACACCACCGAGCACAACCTGTCCGGGCAAAAAACCAATAAACTGCGCCCGCGCCTGATCGGCTATGCCACGGTGCTGCTGGCGATGATCGCTTTGCTGATGACCGCATTCTTCATGCGTTCGCTGGTCGGTTTCGACGTCAGCAAGGACCGCGTGCTGTACCGCGAGAACGCCGAAGGCCGGATCGAAAACGTCTACAGCCTGAAGATCATGAACAAGGATCAGCGCGACCACACCTATGTGCTCGAAGCCGCTGGCCTGCCGGACCTCAAGCTGCAAGGCAAGCGCGAGATCAAGGTCGCCGCCGGGGAGATTTTCAGCCAGCCGGTCGAACTGTCCAGCGCACCGGAGAAACTGCCATCGAGCACCAACGAGGTGAAATTCATCCTCAAGGATGCCGATGACGACAGCGTCCACATTGAAGCCAAGAGCCGGTTCATCGGCCCACAAGTTCGTTGAGAGAAGTGATCATGCCTGCAGCAAACGCCACAAGTCCCTGGTACAAGCACCTTTGGCCGTGGATCATCATCGCCATCCTGGCGTGTTCCGTGACCCTGACCTTGTCCATGGTGACGATCGCGGTGAAAAACCCGGACAACCTGGTCAACGACAACTATTACGAAGCCGGCAAAGGCATCAACCGCTCCCTCGACCGTGAATTGCTGGCGCAGACCCTGCTGCTGCGCGCCAGCGTTCATCTGGACGATGTGACCGGTGAAGTCGACCTGCGCCTGAGCGGCAACAGCCAGCCCAAAACCCTGGAGCTGAACCTGATCTCGCCGACCCAGCCGGAGAAGGATCGCAAGATCACCCTGGCACGCAGCGAAACCGAACAGGGCCGCTACATTGGCCAGTTGAACGACAAGGTCGACGGTCGTCGCTTTGTAGAACTGCTGGGCGTTCAGGACGACAAGACCTGGCGCATGTTCGAAGAAGAACAGGTCAGCCATGACAAGGATCTGCTGCTGGGTGATGAACCGCTGCAAGGCGCCGAAGACCTGAAAAAATAAAGTCGCGCTTCGCGCATCGCGAGCAGGCTCGCTCCCACAGGGTTTTGTGAACGCCACAAATCCAATGTGGGAGCGACGGTGCGACGATTCGACCTGCTCGCGATGAGGCCCTTCCGGACGAAATAGATTCCAGCTCATGAGTACTCCACTCCCCTGCTACCACTGCGCCCTGCCCGTCCCGGCCGGCAGCCGCTTCACCGCTGCCGTCCTCGGTGAAACCCGCGAGTTCTGCTGCCCGGGTTGCCAGGCCGTGGCCGAAGCCATCGTGGCCGGCGGACTGGAAACCTATTACCAGCATCGCAGCGAGTCATCAGCCAACCCCGAAGCGCTGCCGGTGCAGTTGGTGGACGAACTGGCGCTGTACGACCGCGCCGACGTGCAAGCCCCCTTCGTCCGCCACGAAGGCGAACTTGCCGAAACCACCCTGTTGATGGAAGGCATCAGTTGCGCCGCCTGCGGCTGGCTGATCGAGAAACACCTGCGTGGCTTGCCGGCAGTGGCCGAAGCGCGCCTGAACCTGTCCAACCATCGCCTGCATGTGCGCTGGGCCGATGCGCAAATGCCGCTGAGCCAGGTACTCAGCGAATTGCGCCACATCGGTTACGCCGCGCACCCCTATCAAGCCGACCGCGCCAGCGAACAACTGGCCAGCGAAAACCGCCTGGCCCTGCGCCAACTCGGCGTGGCCGGGCTGCTGTGGTTCCAGGCGATGATGGCGACCATGGCCACCTGGCCGGAATTCAACATCGACCTCAGTCCCGAGCTGCACACCATCCTGCGTTGGGTCGCGCTGTTTCTCACCACCCCGATCGTGTTCTACAGCTGCGCGCCCTTCTTCAAAGGCGCGATGCGCGACTTGCGCACCCGCCACCTGACCATGGACGTCTCGGTGTCGCTGGCGATTGGCAGCGCTTATATCGCTGGGATCTGGACCTCGATCACCGGTGTCGGTGAACTGTATTTCGATGCGGTCGGCATGTTCGCGCTGTTCCTGCTGGCCGGGCGTTATCTCGAACGTCGCGCCCGCGAACGCACCGCCGCCGCCACCGCACAACTGGTCAATCTATTGCCCGCCTCGTGTCTGCGCCTGAGTGCCGACGGCCAGAGCGAGCGGATCCTGCTCAGCGAACTGCGCGTCGGCGATCAGGTACTGGTGCACCCCGGCGCGATCCTCCCGGCTGACGGCAAGATCCTCGACGGCCAGTCGAGCATCGACGAATCCCTGCTCACCGGCGAATACTTGCCGCAACCGCGCACGCCGGGCGATGCGGTCACCGCCGGCACCCTGAACGTCGAAGGCGCATTGACCGTGGAAGTCCTGGCGCTGGGTCAAGACACCCGACTGTCCGCCATCGTCCGCCTGCTGGACCGCGCTCAGGCCGAGAAGCCGCGACTGGCGGAAATTGCCGACCGCGCCGCGCAATGGTTCCTGCTGCTGTCGCTGATTGCCGCTGCCGTTATCGGCCTGATCTGGTGGGAACTGGATTCGTCGCGAGCCTTCTGGATTGTGTTGGCGATGCTCGTTGCGACGTGTCCGTGCGCCTTGTCCCTGGCCACACCGACCGCCCTCACCGCCGCCACCGGCACGCTGCACAAGCTGGGTTTGCTGCTGACTCGCGGCCACGTGCTGGAAGGTCTGAACCAGATCGACACGGTGATTTTCGACAAGACCGGCACGTTGACGGAAGGTCGCCTGGCCTTGCGTTCGATTCGCCCGCTCGGCGCGCTCAACAGCGATCAATGCCTGAGCCTGGCCGCCGCCCTGGAAAACCGTTCCGAACACCCGATCGCTCGCGCGTTTGGTCGGGCGCCGCTGGCCGCCGAAGAAGTCCACAGCACGCCCGGACTTGGCCTCGAAGGCTTGGTCGGTGAACAACGCCTGCGCATCGGCCAACCGGGTTTTGTCTGTGAACTCAGCGGCGCTGCCCTGCCATCGATGCCGGATGAAGCCGGCCAATGGCTGTTGCTCGGCGACAGCCAGGGGCCGCTGGCATGGTTTGTTCTCGACGACCGTCTGCGTGCCGATGCACCCGCCCTGCTCGCGGCCTGCAAGGCTCGCGGCTGGCGCACGCTGCTGCTGTCCGGTGACAGCTCGCCGATGGTCGCCAGTGTCGCCGCGGAACTGGGCATCGATGAAGCCCGTGGCGGTTTGCGCCCGGACGATAAATTGCAGGTCCTGCAACAGCTGCACAAGGAAGGCCGCAAGGTGTTGATGCTCGGTGACGGGGTCAACGATGTGCCCGTGCTGGCCGCCGCCGACATCAGCGTGGCCATGGGTTCGGCCACCGATCTGGCGAAAACCAGTGCCGACGCGGTATTGCTGTCGAACCGCCTCGACGCACTGGTACAAGCCTTCAGCCTGGCTCGACGCACCCGCCGGGTAATCATCGAGAATCTGCTGTGGGCCGGGCTGTACAATGGCCTCATGTTGCCGTTCGCCGCCCTCGGCTGGATCACTCCGGTATGGGCCGCGGTCGGCATGTCCATCAGTTCGTTGACCGTGGTGCTGAACGCCCTGCGCCTGACTCGCATGCCAAACACGCCTGCGGTCAGCGCCACGCCAGAAACCCGTCCGCTGCCGGCCTGAGCCGCGCGGGCATGGAGTCCAGATGCCAGCTCTCTACGTGATGATCCCGGCCGCGCTGCTGATCGTGGCCATCGCTATTTACATCTTCTTCTGGGCAGTCGACAGCGGTCAGTACGACGACCTCGACGGCCCGGCCCACAGCATCCTGTTCGACGATCAGGACCCAAACCACAAGGCCGCGGTCGACGAAGCCAGCGGCCATCCGGCCAAACCGGACGACAAGGCGCCACCCCATGCTTGAGTTGGCGCCGCTGCTGGTGTCTGCGGTGATTCTCGGTCTGCTCGGTGGCGGGCATTGCCTGGGCATGTGCGGCGGATTGATGGGCGCGTTGACCCTGGCAATTCCCAAGGAGCAACGCAGCCGACGCTTTCGACTGCTGCTGGCCTACAACCTGGGGCGAATTCTCAGCTATGCAACGGCCGGCCTGCTGATCGGCCTGGCGGGCTGGGCGGTGGCCAACAGCCCGGCGGCGATGTTCATGCGCGTCATTGCCGGATTACTGTTGGTCGCCATGGGTCTGTACCTCGCCGGTTGGTGGAGCGGCCTGACCCGCATCGAAAGCCTCGGTCGCGGCCTGTGGCGGCACATCCAGCCGGTTGCCAACAAACTGCTGCCGGTGTCGAACGTCCCCCGCGCGCTACTGCTGGGCGCGCTCTGGGGCTGGCTGCCGTGCGGGTTGGTTTACAGCACGTTGCTGTGGTCGGCGAGTCAGGGCAATGCGCTGGACAGTGCGTTGCTGATGCTCGCGTTCGGGCTGGGTACCTGGCCGGTATTGCTCGCCACGGGATTGGCGGCTGAGCGGGTCACGGCGTTATTGCGCAAACGTAGCGTGCGGATGACGGGCGGATTATTGGTGATCCTGTTCGGCATCTGGACCTTGCCGGGGCCGCATCAGCATTGGCTCATGGGCCATTAGACCCGCGAAGAGGCCCTCACAAACACACCGATCCTGACCGTTGATGCAAATCAAGATGCCCCGACGCCGCACCCCCTAGACTCGCGGACACTGCCAGCCTATCCGGGGGAATGCCCGCATGATGCTCGACGCCATTCGTTGGGACACCGATCTGATCCGCCGTTACGACCTGGCGGGACCGCGCTACACCTCCTACCCGACCGCGGCGCAATTCGACGGTCAGGTCGGCACGTTTGACCTGTTCCACGCCCTGCGCGACAGCCGTAAAGCCCTGCGCCCGTTATCGCTGTATGTGCACGTGCCGTTCTGCGCGAACATTTGTTACTACTGCGCCTGCAACAAAGTCATCACCAAGGACCGCGGCCGGGCCCAGCCCTATTTGCAGCGCCTTGAGCAGGAAATCCAGCTGATCGCCTGCCACCTAGACCCCGCGCAGAAAGTCGAGCAACTGCATTTCGGCGGCGGCACCCCGACCTTTCTCAGCCACGATGAACTGCGCCAGTTGATGGCCCAGTTGCGCAAAAGCTTCAACTTGCTGGACGACGATTCCGGCGACTACGGCATCGAAATCGACCCTCGCGAAGCCGACTGGTCGACCATGGGCCTGCTCCGTGAACTGGGCTTTAACCGGGTCAGTATCGGCCTGCAAGACCTCGATCCGGCGGTGCAACGGGCAGTCAATCGCCTGCAAAGCCTGGAAGAAACCCGCGCGGTGATCGACGCTGCCCGCACGCTGCAGTTTCGCTCGATCAACATTGACCTGATCTACGGCTTGCCGAGGCAAACACCCGAAAATTTCGCCCGCACCGTCGATGAGGTGATCAACCTGCAACCCGATCGCCTCTCGGTGTTCAACTACGCGCACCTGCCGGAACGCTTCATGCCGCAACGGCGAATCAACAGCGACGAGCTACCGACACCGGCGCAAAAACTGGAAATACTCCAGGGCACCATCGAGCAGCTGACCCAGGCCGGTTACCGCTACATCGGCATGGACCACTTCGCGCTGCCCGACGATGAACTGGCGATTGCTCAGGAAGAATCGACCCTGCAACGCAACTTCCAGGGCTACACCACCCACGGTCATTGCGACCTGATTGGCCTGGGCGTGTCGGCCATCAGCCAGATCGGCGACTTGTATTGCCAGAACAGCAGCGACCTGAATCAGTACCAGAACACGCTGGCTAGCGCGCAGCTGGCCACCAGCCGTGGCCTGCTGTGCAACGCCGATGACCGCCTGCGACGTGCGGTTATCCAGCAACTGATCTGCACTTTCAGCCTGGAGTTCGCCGAGATCGAACACGCCTTCAACGTCGACTTTCAGGGTTACTTCGGCGAACTCTGGCCACAGTTGCAGGGAATGGCCGACGACGGCCTGATCGAACTGGATAACGAACGGATCACCGTACTGCCCGCCGGACGATTGCTGGTGCGTTCGGTGTGCATGGTGTTCGACGCGTACCTGGAACAGCACAATCGCCAGCGGTTTTCGCGGGTGATCTAGCCATCACCTCACCGGCCGGCCTGCGAAACGCTGGCTTTACGACCCTGCGACAAAATCGCCGCGTGCCTGAATGTCCTCCCGTGGGTTACCCTTACGGCTTATGTGTGTTTTTTCCCACAAGGATTGAAGAAATGTCCGAGCCAGTAAAGCTGCGCGCTCATAGCCAGGCCCATTGCAAGGATTGCAGCCTGGCCCCCCTCTGCTTGCCACTTTCTTTGAATCTGGAAGACATGGAAGCGCTGGACGAAATCGTTAAACGTGGCCGCCCGCTGAAAAAAGGCGAATTCCTGTTCCGCCAGGGCGACACCTTCGATTCCGTTTATGCAGTACGCTCTGGCGCCCTGAAGACCTTCAGCCTGAGCGATGGCGGCGAAGAACAACTCACCGGTTTCCACCTGCCGAGCGAACTGGTCGGCCTGTCGGGCATGGACACCGAAAAACACCCGGTCTCGGCGCAAGCCATGGAAACCACATCGGTGTGTGAAATCCCTTTCGAACGCCTCGACGAACTGGCGCTGCAACTGCCACAACTGCGCCGTCAGTTGATGCGCGTGATGAGCCGCGAGATTCGCGACGATCAGCAAATGATGTTGCTGCTGTCGAAGAAAACCGCCGACGAACGCATCGCCACGTTCCTGGTCAACCTGTCGGCCCGTTTCCGCGCCCGGGGCTTCTCGGCCAACCAGTTCCGCCTGAGCATGTCGCGCAACGAAATCGGCAATTACCTGGGCCTGGCGGTGGAAACCGTGTCTCGGGTGTTCACGCGCTTCCAGCAAAACGAACTGATTGCTGCTGAAGGCAAGGAAATCCACATCCTCGACCCGATCCAGCTCTGCGCCCTGGCCGGCGGCTCGCTAGACGGCTGATTTCGGCGATGGCGGCTGAGCGAAACGGTTCAGCCGCCGTTATACTGCGTCGTTTGCAGCCTGCCAGGACACCCGACGATGGTCTTCGACTCCTTCGACATCAAATCCCTCATCCGCCCTGTGATCGACTTTCCCAAGCCGGGCGTGATCTTTCGCGACATTACCCCGCTGTTCCAGTCACCCACGGCCCTGCGCCTGGTGATGGACAGCTTCGCCCACCGTTATGTCGAGGCTGACTTCACCCACATCGGTGCGATGGACGCGCGTGGTTTTCTGATCGGTTCGGTCCTGGCCTATCAGCTGAACAAGCCGCTGGTGCTGTTCCGCAAGCAAGGCAAACTGCCGGCCGACGTGCTGGCCGAGGGTTATGCGACCGAATACGGCGAAGCCTTCCTCGAAGTCCACGCCGACAGCTTGTGCGAGGGCGATTCGGTGGTGATGTTCGATGACCTGATCGCCACGGGCGGGACGCTGATTGCGGCGGCAAATCTGGTTCGACGCATGGGCGCGCGGGTTCATGAAGCGGCGGCGATCATTGATTTGCCAGAGTTGGGCGGGTCGCAGCGGCTGGAAGATATGGGAATTCCGACGTTTTGCCTGACGCAGTTTGCGTTGTCTGATAAATAGGCGGCGTCTGGGCTGACGTCATCGCGAGCAGGCTCGCTCCCACAGGGGATCTCCTGTGTACACAAACTCTGTGAACGACAGAGATTAACTGTGGGAGCGAGCCTGCTCGCGATGGCGTCAGCCGCCACACCGCAGATTAGAGCCCCATCTGCTTACTGATAATCTCGTTCATCACTTCCCGCGTCCCCCCACCGATCGACAAGATCCGGTTATCCCGATACAGCCGCTCCACCAGGCTCTCGCGCATGTAACCGAGGCCACCCAGAATCTGCACCGCATCCGTAGTAATCCGATCTGCCGTGTCAGTCGCAAAATTCTTGGCCATGGAAATCTCCTTGATCACACTCTGCCCCGCCGCCATTTTCGCCGCCTGGCGGTAGGTGAATTCCCGTGACACCTCCAGCGCCGTCGCCATTTCGGCAAGACGATGCTTTAGCACCTGAAACTTGCCGATGGGTTTACCGAATGCTTCGCGTTGGCGAGCCCATTTCAGACTCTCTTCCAACGCCAGTTGCGCGGTCATGTTGGCCATTAGCGCCAGCGCCAGGCGTTCGCTCTGGAAGTTACCCATGATGCAGGCGAAGCCCATGTTTTCGGCGCCGATCAGATTTCCTACCGGCACCCGGCAATCGTCAAAAAACAGTTCGGCAGTGTCCGACGCCCACCAGCCCATTTTCTTCAATTGACGGCCGACGGTGAAACCGGGTGTGCCCTTCTCGATCAACAACAGGCTGATGCCAGCGAAACCCGGCGCACCGGTACGCACCGCGACGGTGTAGAAATCCGCGCGGACGCCGCTGGTGATAAAGGTTTTACTGCCGCTGACCCGGTAGCACTCGCCGTCACGCACGGCGCGGGTTTGCAGGTTAGCGACGTCGGAGCCACCGCTGGGCTCGGTCACGGCCAGGGCACTGATTTTCTCGCCGGCGAGCACCTGAGGCACAACGCGATCGCGGACTTCAGGCCTGGCCCACTTGAGGATCGGCGGCAGGCCGATGTCCAGCGAGCCGAGCCCCGCCACCAAGCCGCCGGAACCACAGCGCATCAGCTCTTCGCTGGCGGCGACCTTGGCGAACAGATCACCTTCATGGCTGCCACCCAGGGCTTCGGGATAACCGATCCCCAGAATCCCCGCTGCGCCGGCCTTGAGGTAGAGCTCGCGGGGAAAGCTTTCGGCTTCTTCCCACTGGTCGATGTCCGGCAAGATCTCGCGCTCGACGAAACGTCTGACGCTGTCGCGGACCAATTGGTGGCTGGGGTCGAAGTATTCCTGAAAGGCAGGCATCGGCGAGCTCCACTGAAGGTTCAGCGAAGTTAACCGAGCGCTTGCTTGGTACTCAAGAAGATTGTGTGAATCAGGGAGACCGAGGCGCGCCATTCGCGAGCAAGCCCGCTCCCACATTTGATCTCCAGCGTATACAAATCAAATGTGGGAGCGGGCTTGCTCGCGAATGGCGTCAGTTCAAGCACTACAAGACAATAGGCTTACGCCCGGCAAACGAATGCGCCAACGTCCCGCCATCCACCAATTCCAGCTCGCCACCCAATGGCACACCGTGGGCGATACGCGAGGCGATCAGGCCTTTGTTGCTGAGCAACTGGGCAATGTAATGCGCTGTGGCTTCACCTTCCACGGTCGGGTTGGTCGCGAGAATGACTTCTGTGAACGTGCCTGCCTCTTCGATCCGCGCCAGCAGTTGCGGAATACCGATGGCCTCAGGCCCGAGTCCGTCGAGTGGCGACAGATGCCCCTTGAGCACGAAGTAGCGACCACGGAAGCCGGTCTGCTCCACCGCGTAGACGTCCATCGGCCCTTCCACCACGCAGAGCAAGGTGTCGTCGCGACGGGTATCGGCGCATTGCGGGCAGAGGTCGTCTTCGGTCAGCGTGCGGCACAACCGGCAATGGCCCACCCCTTCCATGGCCTGGCTCAGTGCCAGGGCCAATCGCGAGCCGCCGCTGCGATCACGCTCGAGCAGCTGCAACGCCATGCGTTGGGCAGTTTTCTGACCCACACCTGGCAAAATTCGCAGGGCGTCGATCAGTTGGCGAATCAAAGGGCTGAAGCTCATGGGGAAAAGTCCGACAAAACAACGAGACGCGGTTTATACCCGCGCCTCTGTTTAGCGTCAATTACTCAGTCCTGGGCGACCCGTACAACCAGTTTGCCGAAGTTGCGTCCTTCCAGCAGACCGATGAACGCTCCGGGTGCCTGCTCCAGGCCGTCGACCACGTCTTCGCGGAACTTCACCTTGCCGTCGCGCACCCACGGCGCCATGGCGCTGACGAATTCCGGCTGACGATCACCGTAGTCGTCGAACACGATGAAGCCCTGGATTCGCACGCGTTTGGTCAGTAGCGTGCGCTGCAATTGCGGCAGACGATCCGGGCCGGTCGGTGCCTCGTGAGCGTTGTAGGACGCGATCAGACCGCAGAGTGGAATTCGCGCCTTGGGCTTGAGCAACGGCAGCACCGCATCGAACACCTTGCCGCCGACGTTTTCGTAATAGATGTCGATGCCCTCGGAGCACGCCTTGGCCAATTCATCGGCGAAGTTCGGGCTCTTGTGATCGATGCAGGCATCAAAACCCAACTCCTCGACCACATAACGGCACTTGTCCGCGCCACCGGCCACGCCGACCACGCGCAAGCCCTTGATCTTCGCCACCTGGCCGACCACCGAACCCACGGCGCCGGATGCAGCCGCAACCACCAGGGTTTCGCCGGCCTTGGGCTGACCGATATCCATCAGGCCCATATACGCGGTCATGCCGGGCATACCCAACACGCCCAGCGCCATTGACGGGCTCGGCAGCCCGGACGGCACCGGAATGATGTCGCGACCGTCGCTGATGCTGTGGCTCTGCCAGCCAGTAGAACCGACCACCACATCACCTTCTTGAAACTTCGGATTCAGCGAGCGCTCGACCCGGCTGACAGCGCCACCGGTCATCACTTCGCCGATTTCCACCGGTGCGGCGTAGGACGGCGCGTCGCTCATGCGCCCGCGCATATAGGGATCGAGTGACAGATAAAGGGTCTTGAGCAGCACCTGACCATCGGTCAGGTCCGGCAGCGCAACGCGCTCCAGGCGGAAATTCTCCGGCGTCGGCGCGCCTACCGGGCGGGACGCCAGGACGATACGTTGGTTGAGGGTCAATGCTTGTGGCATGTGAGCTTCTCCTTTGATCGATGAATTCGGCGGTATAGGGAGCAGACCTTTATGCAGGTGTCGCGTTCGATGTTACTTCAGTAGGACCGAGTCGACTGCTTCGCGAGCAAGCCCGCTCCCACATTAGAACTCGGTCGAATGTGGGAGCGGGCTTGCTCGCGAAGGCCGCCTGACAAGCACCACATGTCTACCTACCAGAAACAAAAATGCCAGGCGCAATGCCTGGCATTTTCTTGTAGCCCATCCGACGCGCTTTGGCGAATCAGAATGGCAGTTTCATCCCCGGTGGCAGTTGCATGCCAGCGGTCATGCCGGACATTTTGTCCTGGCTGTTGGCTTCGATCTTGCGCACGGCATCGTTGACGGCGGCGGCGAACACGGCCTCCAGCATCTCTTTGTCGTCTTCGCTCAAGCCTTCGACCAGGCTTGGATCGATGGTCACGCGCTTGACGTCGTGACGACCGGTCATCACCACGGTGACCATATCGCCACCGGCTTTACCGGTGACTTCGGCGTTGGCCAGCTCTTCCTGCATCTTGGCCATTTTTTCCTGCATCTGCTGTGCCTGCTTCATCAGGCCGGCCATGCCACCTTTCATCATGGGAATCACCTCAAAAGTACTTGGATAAATACAGCGCCCGGCCCTTTCGGCCGAACACCTTCAGTTATTAGCCCTGAGTGACCAGGGTCTCGACAGGTTCAATAGTATCGTTACGGACCACCGCACCGAACTGCTGCATCATTTGCTGGATGAACGGATCACCGTGGATCGACTCTTCGGCCTCGCGCTGACGGTTCGCACGGCGGCGGGACGCAGCCTGGGCCGGGGTTTCCTGCTCGGGCTTGATCAACTCCATGCGCAGAGTCAGCGTACGCCCGTGAAACTGGTTCAACGCATCGTTCAAGCGACGCTGTTGAGTCGCGTTGAACAACGCACTGTGGGCCGGGTCCAGGTGCATCAGCCAATTGTCACCCTCGACGGCGATCAGCGTGCAGTTGGCGGCAATGCTGCCGGTCATGCCGGAGATCGGCAGTTTCGGGAACAACTCCAGCCATTGCGCCGCCAGACCGGTGGCCGGCATGGCGGCCGGTTCAGGTTCGGCTTCCGGCGCTGGCTCGGCGGTGTGTTCGCTGGCCAGTTCATCGAGGTAGCTGTAGGCCGATTCCATGTCCGGCTCGATGTAGTCCTCGTCCAGCGGCGGCTCGTCGTCCAGGTCCATGCCCGGTGTCGCGGCATCGACTTCGGCTACCGACGGCTCCGGAATCGGCGCAGCGGCCCACTCCGGCGCGTCCGGCACTACGCTGTCGGGGGTCGGCAATGGCATCGGCGCCAAATCGGGCTGTTCGCTGGCGGTTTCCAGCACCGGCTCGACGGCGGGTTGCTGAACGACTTCGGGTTCTATCGGGTCGTTCCAGGGCAGATCGACGACGGCTTCGACCGCTACTGCCTCAACGACAGGCTCGGGCGCAACCGGCTCAGGCTCGGGCGCTTGCACTGGAGCAACCACCGCGACAACCGGCGCAGGCGCGACGGGGGCAACTGCCGCAGCGACTACCGGCGCAACAACGGGCGCGGCAGCCACTGAATTTGCGGAATCAACTGTGGCCTGGCTGATCCCCACTGGCTTTAGCGGTTGCCTCGGAGCGTCCGCGGTGTCTGCCGGGCGGAACGCGAGCATCCGCAGCAGGACCATTTCGAAGCCACCGCGCGGGTCCGGCGCCAGCGGCAAGTCGCGGCGACCGATCAGGCCCATCTGGTAATAAAACTGCACGTCTTCTGCCGGCAAGGCTTGGGCCAGTGCCAGCACCCGGTCACGGTCGCCATGACCGTTGTCGACGCCCTCAGGCAGGGCCTGGGCGATGGCGACACGGTGCAACACATTGAGAATTTCCGAGAGCACGCCGTTCCAGTCCGGGCCTTGTTCGGCCAGGTGACGGACGGCTTCGAGCAAGGCCTTGGCGTCGCCTTCGATCAGCGCGTGCAAAACGTCGTAGACCTGACCGTGATCGAGCGTGCCGAGCATCGCTCGTACGTCGGCGGCCATGACTTTGCCTTCACCGAAGGCGATGGCCTGGTCGGTCAGGCTCATGGCATCGCGCATCGAACCGTCGGCAGCACGGCCCAGCAGCCACAGCGCGTCGTCTTCGAACGGTACGTTCTCGACACCCAGCACGTGGGTCAAATGCTCGACCACACGCTCCGGCGTCATGTTCTTCAGAGAGAACTGCAGGCACCGCGAAAGAATGGTTGCAGGAAGTTTCTGCGGATCGGTGGTCGCCAGGATGAACTTGACGTAGGGCGGCGGCTCTTCAAGGGTTTTCAACAGCGCATTGAAGGAATGGCTGGAGAGCATGTGCACTTCGTCGATCAGGTAGACCTTGAAGCGCCCGCGGCTCGGTGCGTATTGCACGTTGTCGAGCAGTTCGCGGGTGTCTTCGACCTTGGTCCGGCTCGCGGCGTCGATCTCGATCAGGTCGACGAAGCGGCCTTCATCGATCTCGCGGCACACCGAGCACTCGCCGCAAGGCGTTGAAGTGATACCTGTTTCACAGTTCAGGCATTTGGCGATGATCCGCGCGATGGTGGTCTTGCCGACCCCGCGGGTACCGGTAAACAGATAGGCGTGGTGCAGCCGCTGGCTGTCCAAGGCATTGATCAGAGCCTTGAGCACATGGGTCTGGCCGACCATTTCGCGGAACGAGCGCGGACGCCATTTACGTGCAAGAACCTGATAACTCATCGAAAACCGTCGCAACGAAGGAACAGAAGCGGCTAATGCTATCGGAGCAAGGCCAAAATTGCATCCGGTGCGCTCGTCTAATCTGGCTAAGATGATCTTTGGGGGGCTTTTATCGGCTCGGGTTTTATCAGCACCGGAGCGTTTATGCGGCTGGCCTTGGGGGCACTGCTGTTGATCAGCCTGAATGTCGCTGGCGCCGAGCCGCCATTGCGCTTCGTGGTGCCCGACAGTTGGGCGATGCCGATGGTGCAACTGGACCGCGGCCACCCCACCCAAGGCATCCTGCACGACGTGATGGTCAGCCTCGCGACCCAGGTCGGCGTGCCGGCCGAATTTCATGTGCTACCTCGCACGCGAGTGCAAAACGCCATGGAGCACGGCGAAGTCGATATCCGCTGCTATGCGGCGCAGTCCTGGCTGCCGAATCAGTCCGGGGATTACATCTGGAGCATTCCACTCTGGTTTCAGCGCGACATGCTGATCAGCCGGGCAGATCCGCTGACCTCAGTGTCGCCTGCGGACTTGTCGCGACAATCCATCGGCACGGTACTCGGCTACAGCTACCCGACCCTGCAACCGCTGTTCGACGCCGACCGACTGCATCGCGAAGACGCGCGCAACCAGGAACAGGTGCTGGAAAAACTGCTGGCCGGACGCTATCACTACGCCGTGAGCAATCAATGGACGCTGGACTGGTTCAATCAGCGCCTGCTGCCTGGCCAGCAACTGCAAGGCGTGGCGGTTTTGCAGGAACAGAGTGTCGGCTGCTATATCCGCAACGATCCCAAGGTGCCCGTGCAGCGCATTTTGCGCACCTTGGCGCGAATGAAAATGTCTGGGGAAATCGACGACATTATTCGGCTCTATATAGGCTCCGAGCCAAGCACACCTTAAGCGATTCCTCTGATCGACACGAGACCATGTGGGAGCGAGCCTGCTCGCGATAGCGGTATGTCAGTCCCCATCAATGTTGAATGTCAGACCGCTATCGCGAGCAGGCTCGCTCCCACATGGGTTCGGTGTTGATCACAAAACTTCAGCCTGCTTGATCCAGCACCTGCCATTGCGGCGGCGCGACAAAACCCTTGACCCAGCCCGCCACCTCTGCGGGCGGCATCGGCCGGGCAATGAAATGGCCTTGAGCAACTTCGCAGCCCAACCGCAGCAGCAATTCACCGTGCTCGATACTTTCCAGCCCTTCGGCGATCACCTGCCGACCAAACGCCCGAGCCAGGCCAATGACCGCCTTGGTCAGCGCCAGATCATCCCGATCATTAAGGATGTCGCGCACAAACGACTTGTCGATCTTGATGGTTTGGGTTTGCAAACGCTTGAGGTAGCTCAGGGACGAATAACCGGTGCCGAAGTCCCCCAGTGAAAACTGCACTCCCAGCGCCTGACAGGCCTGTAAACAGGCGCTGACATGCTGAATGTTCTCGATCGCCACCGACTCGACGATTTCCAGATCGAGCATCTGCGGGGCTACCTGGGCATGCCGGGCGAGCACGTGTTTGAGCCGGTCGACAAAATCCGCGCGCTGGAAATGTCGTGCTGCAATATTAATGCTGACTGGCCAGCCCTGCCCCGCTTGCTGCCAATCGTGCAACTGCGACAGGACCTGATCCATCACCCACTCACCAATGTCGATGATCAGGTCCGTTTCTTCCACCAGCGGCAAAAACTCCCGGGCCGGCACCATGCCGTGTTGCGGATGCTCCCAACGTAACAACGCCTCGAAGCCGACAACCTCGCCACGACGCATGTTCACCTTGGGCTGGAAATGCACGCGCAACTCACCGGCAGCCAGCGCCTGGCGCACTCGCTCGACCGTCTGGTGAGTGGCCTTGACCTCCTGATCCCGGGACACGTCGAACAAATGAAAGCGATTGCGACCGCGTTGTTTCGCCACGTACATGGCCTGATCGGCATGACGCAACAAGGTTTCGGCATCTTGATTGTCGTGGGGGAACAGGGTGACGCCGATACTGGCAAACACATTGACGCCCTTGCCATGCAGCGAGTACGGCGCCGAAATGGCGCCGAGCACCCGGTTCAACGCCGCACGCAGTTCCGGCAGATCTCGCACGTATCGCAACACCAGCACAAATTCGTCACCGGCCAGCCGCGCCACCACATCTTCGCCGCGCACAATGGTGCGCAAACGCTTGGCCACCTCGACCAATAGCAGATCGCCACTGGCATGCCCGTAGCCATCGTTGACCGCCTTGAAGCCGTCGAGGTCGAGCATGCATACCGCCAGCGGGATGTTTTCGTGACGGGAGAACTCCAGCGCCTGATCCAGCAAATCCGAGAGGAACGCGCGATTCGGCAGCCCGGTCAGCACGTCATGCCCCACCCGCCATTGCAGTGAATGCAGCAATTGGTGTTTTTCGCTGATGTCGAAACGAATCGAAAGATAACGGTTAACCCGCCCGGTAGCGTCATCGAGCACCGGCACCATGGTGCTGTCGACCCAATACAGGCTGCCGTCCTTGGCGCGATTACAAATCTCGCCCTTCCAGACCTTGCCCAAGGCGATGGTGCGCCACATGGCCGCGAAGAAATCGGCGGAGTGCAGACCCGAGTTGAGGAGACGATGATTCTGTCCGAGCAGTTCTTCGCGGCTATAGCCGGACACGGCACAAAACTGATCGTTGACGTGGGTGATCCGGCCGCGCAGATCGGTCTCGGAAAAAATCGCGGCGGCATCCACGGCCCTGCGGTATTTCTCATCCATGAGTCAGGCTCGCTGTGGCTAGCGGTGGTACCGCTCGACCAGTGCGGGATGCCCGGTAGAGATGTTTTTACAGGTAATGCGCGGCAACACGATATCACTCCATGAACAGTGTTTGATGGCCTCCTGACAGCAGAGATCAACTAACCTTAAAGGCCCAAAATACCCATTTTGTGCGGCAATTCTACGAAACGCATCACATTTTGCAAAGCAAGGTGATGGATCATGCAGTTGTCTAATGCAAAAATCTATCGTTAAGTTCTTGATTCTAAATGGGAATTAAGCGATGCAAATTTCAAGTTTGGGTGCGGCCATTCGGCGCTACCGCAAGGTCGCTGGGCTTACTCAGGCTGAACTCGGTGAAAAAACCGGTTTTGACCCCAAAACCATCAGCCGCTTCGAAACCGGCACCTACACCCCCAGCGTGGAAGCCTTGTTCCTGTTTGCCGATGTGTTGGGTGTGAAGCTGAAAGCCTTTTTCGCAGATTTAGGCGATGAAGATGAACAGCGGGCGTATCTGTTCGGTGTCATACATAAAGCCACCCCGAAGGATCTGGGAAAGCTGATTGCAGCGGTTGACCAGGCCTTGTCCAAGCCTTAGTGCCGGAAATGAAAAAGGCAGATTTGTCGAATCGACACATCTGCCTTTTACTCATTCAGGCGCCTGAAAAACGCCCCACCTGGTATTGAAGATCGTGCATAGATAGTGGCCATTCGATATTCTTCGCATGAAATTAATTCAAAATGTAAGGGAATACGATGAAACACCTCCGCCCGATCCTCATGGCAGCGCTGCTGTGCGCACTTCACGCGCCTGCGCAAGCGGCCAGCAACCCTCCACCGAAGTCCGCCGAAGTTGCCCAGGCGCAGCAAACGCCCGAACAATTTCTCGCCACACTGAAGCAGCAGCACGGCACCATCACCCTGCCCTCCGGCATTGCAACGCTGAAGCTCAACGAAGAGTTTTATTACCTGGACCCGAATGACACTGAACGCTTGCTGACCGAGGGTTGGGGCAACCCGCCCGGCCACAAGACCCTGGGCATGATCATCCCAAAAGCCGTGAACCCACTAACCGCCAGCGGCTGGGGCGTGATTGTCAGCTACAAGGATGACGGGCATATCTCCGACGAAGACGCGGCAAAAATCGACTATGCCGACCTGCTCAAACAAATGCAGGAAGAGGATGAGGAAGACAATAAGGAGCGGCAGAAGCAGGGCTATGCCGGCCTGCACCTGCTGGGCTGGGCCGAGCAACCGCACTACGACGAAACCAGCCACAAAATGTACTGGGCCCGGGAACTGAAAGCCGACGATGCCGAGGACAGCACGCTGAACTACAGCATTCGGGTATTGGGCCGCAAAGGGGTGCTGGAATTGAACGCCGTCGCCGCCATGGTGGACCTGTCGATGATCAAGCATGAACTGCCTAAAGTCATCGCCTTCACTAACTTCACCGACGGCAACCTGTACACCGACTATAGCCCCGGCACCGACAAACTGGCGTCTTATGGCCTGGCGGCACTGGTGGGTGGCGGTCTGGCGGCCAAGGCCGGGTTATTTGCCAAGATCGGCATTTTCCTGCTGGCCGCGAAGAAGTTCTTGATAGTGGGGCTGGTGGTGATCGCAGGCTTTGTCCGCAAGCTGTTCAGCCGCAAGCCTTAAGGTTAAGGCCCTTTCGTGCTGCCGGGTGACGCTGGCAGCGCAGGATCCGCAGACAGCAGGCATGACAACTCCGCTACAGGACAGCGCGGCAGACAAACAAAAATAAGGTTTTTAAAAACGAGAGGTATCAGAGGATGTTGCGCGCTCAAGCCCTCGACTCTGAGGACATGGCGTTATGGAGGCAACCCCACCAGCCACACCCCGGCACACAATGTTCCCGCTGTGGCTGCTTCCTTCCGGATCTGACCAGGTTCACGGGTAATCGTTGCGGGGGGACCGATGGGATCACCATAACGACGTTCACCTGACGGTGAACGGCGCCATTGTACCTATCTGAGAAGAAGTTACAACCGTTCGGGCGGATTAAAAAATATGTGCTGCTTCAAGGACATGCGCTGGCCTTCAAAAGATCGCAGCCTGCGGCAGCTCCTACAATGGATCGGCGTACACCTGTAGGAGCTGCCGCAGGCTGCGATCTTTTGATCCTATTGCGCCAACACCTCATCTGCCCGGCCGCCCTCTAGCTGGATCACCAGGTGGATGAAGTGCAGCTTGGCGATCACTGCCGGCGGCAGGACGAACGGATAGAAATCCGGCTGCCCCATGCTGCGTGACAACTCATTAAGCATGCCGGCCAGTTCGATCCACGCATTGACGAACGACAGGAACGCCGCGCCGCCGGGATGCTGTGGATCGTAGAGGGTGCTTGGGGGAAACGGCTGATAGTCGAAGTCCATCTCCCTGGCACTCATCCCGAACCCCAACGCCGTATCCACCGCGTCCATCATGTGCAGGTAGTGAGCCCAGGTTTCGGCCCAATCCTCCCACGGATGCATGGTCGCGTAGGCGCTAACGTAATGTTGCTGCCAGTCGAGCGGTGCGCCTTGCTGGTAATGCCGCTCGAGGGCGTCGGCATAGCTGGCGCGCTCGTCACCGAACAGGCCGCGGAACGGTTCCAGCCAATGGCTGTTGGCGATCAGCCGATCCCAGTAGTAATGCCCGACTTCATGACGAAAATGCCCGAGCAGCGTGCGATAAGGTTCGTGCATCTGCACCCGAATCTGCTCGCGATGAGCGTCGTCGGCTTCTTTGATATCGAGGGTGATCAGACCGTTGGCGTGACCAGTGGTCGGCGGCTTGCCTTCGAGGTCGACACCGATGAAATCGAAGGCCACGCCAGTCTCTTCGTCCACAGTTTTGGGAATCACCTGTAAACCCAGGCTGACCAACTGTGCGACCAGACGCCGCTTGGCCGTTTCGACCTTGCGCCAGCGTTCGTGGTTTTCGGCAATCGACAGGTCGGGGATGGTGTGATTCAGGCTACAGGCGATGCATAACGCATCGTGGTCATTGGCGGGCAATAGCCAATTGCACGCGGCCGGGGAATCGAGGTTGGCGCAGCGGCGAAAGACACCGGCTTCGAGATCGACGTCGAGCAACCAGGTATCAGCCTGCACGCCGGGCTGCAGCGACGATAGGCGACTCTCCTCCGGTTGATACCCCAACGCCGCCGAACACGCCAGGCACTGGCTGTTGCGAAAAAACAGCGACTGCCCGCAGCGGCACTGCCAGACCTTGCTGTTACGCGAGCTTTCGCCGATGAAGGGCGCGGCGATGCGTGTACTGAGCTGTTCGAAGAAGCGGTACATGGCGATCTCTCCCTGGGGCTTGCCAAGACTAGATCATTGCCGCGCCGTGATCGTTCCCGTGTTTTGCGTGGGCAAAATCAAAAGATCGCAGCTTCGTTTCACTCGACAGCTCCTACAGAGGGCACGCATCTCAATGTAGGAGCTGTCGAGTGAAACGAGGCTGCGATCTTGTCGATCTTAAACGTCGATACCGTGCGCCTTCAGAAACTCGACAAACGCCTCTTCATCCAGAACCTTCAACCCCAGCTCATTGGCCTTCGCCAACTTGGAACCTGCTCCTGGCCCGGCGACAACACAATGGGTCTTCGCCGACACCGAGCCCGCCACCTTGGCTCCGAGGCTTTCAAGTTTGTCCTTGGCGATGTCGCGGCTCATCAACTCCAGCGAACCGGTCAGCACCCAGGTCTGCCCAGCCAGCGGCAAGCCTTCAACGACTTTCTTCTCGCTCTGCCAATGCATGCCGAAATCACGCAGCTGTTTCTCGGCGGCTTCAGCAATTTGACGATGTTGCGCAACCGCAAAGAACTCGCGAACCGAAGTGGCCTGTTTCTCCGGCAGCGCCTGACGCATATCCAGCCAGTCGGCGCTGAAAACCCCTTCAAGCGAACCAAACTTGTCCGCCAGTTTCTGCGCCCCACCCGGCCCCACCGAGGGAATGTGCAGCTTGTCGAGGAAACCGCCCAACGTGGTGCTGGCAGCAAACTCGGCGCCAAGCTCACCCTGATCCTGAATTTGCATGCCGTGCTTGAGCAGATCCTTGATCACCTGCTGGTTATGCGCATCTTCAAAGAAACTGTGAATCTCGTGAGCCACTTCCAGGCCAACGTCCGGCAAATACGTGAGCACTTGCGGCAACGCCTGCTGAACCCGCTCCAGCGAGCCGAGAGAGCGCGCCAGCACCTTGGCTGTCTCTTCGCCGACGTCGGGAATCCCGAGGGCGTAGATGAAACGTGCCAGGCTCGGCTGCTTGCTGTCTTCGATGGCGCTGAGCAAGTTCTTGCTCGACAGCTCGGCAAAGCCTTCGAGGTCAACGATCTGCTCGAACGTCAGGGCGTATAGATCGGCCGGCGAATTCACCAGGCCTTCATCCACTAACTGCTCGACGCTCTTCTCACCCAGGCCTTCGATGTCCATGGCGCGACGGGAGACGAAGTGAATGATTGCCTGCTTGAGTTGCGCACCGCAGGCCAGACGACCGACGCAGCGGTACACCGCGCCTTCGCTGACGGTCTCGCGACCTTTGCTGCGCTTGACCAGTTGCGTGCGCTCGACATGCGAGCCGCAGACCGGGCATTTCTCGGGAATCTGTACGGGTCGTGCGTTGTCCGGACGGCGCTCGATGACCACTTGCACCACCTGCGGAATCACATCGCCTGCGCGGCGGATGATCACCGTGTCGCCGATCATCAGGCCCAGACGCGCCACTTCGTCCATGTTGTGCAGCGTCGCGTTGGCCACGGTCACACCGGCGACCTTGACCGGCTTCAAGCGCGCCACCGGCGTCACCGCACCGGTACGACCGACCTGGAATTCCACGTCGAGTAATTCAGTGAGCTCTTCCATGGCCGGAAATTTATGGGCGATCGCCCAGCGCGGTTCGCGAGCACGGAAGCCCAGCTCACGCTGAGAGGCAATGCTGTTGACCTTGAACACCACGCCGTCGATTTCGTAGGGCAGCGAATTTCGGCGCTCACCGATGTCGCGGTAATAATCCAGGCATTCAACGATGCCATGAGCCAGTTTCAACTCATGACTGATCGGCATGCCCCAAGCCTTGAGCTGCTGCAGATTGCCAATGTGCGTATCAGCAATATCGGCCGAAATCTGGCCGATGCCGTAGCAGCAAAATTCCAACGGACGGTTGGCGGTGATCTTCGAATCCAGCTGCCGCAAACTACCCGCCGCCGCGTTGCGCGGGTTAGCGAAGGTCTTGCCGCCGACTTCAAGCTGCGTGGCGTTGAGGCGTTCGAAACCGGCCTTGGACATGAACACTTCGCCGCGCACTTCCAGGGTCGCTGGCCAGCCAGTGCCGTGCAACTTGAGCGGAATGTTGCGCACGGTACGCACGTTGACGCTGATGTCTTCGCCGGTGGTGCCGTCGCCGCGAGTCGCGCCGCGCACCAGCACGCCGTCCTGATACAGCAAGCTGACCGCCAGGCCATCGAGTTTGGGTTCACAGCTGTATTCCACCGCCGCGCCGCCGCCGAACAAGTCGCCAACCGGCAGGTCGAGACCTTCCGTTACCCGGCGATCGAACTCGCGCATGTCGGTTTCTTCGAAGGCGTTGCCGAGGCTGAGCATCGGTACTTCGTGACGCACCTGAGTGAACGCCGACAGCGCCGCACTGCCGACGCGCTGGGTTGGCGAGTCACTGGTGATCAGTTCGGGATGGGCCGCTTCGAGGGCCTTGAGCTCGTGGAACAACCGATCGTATTCGGCGTCCGGAATGCTCGGCTCGTCCAGCACGTGGTAGCGATAGTTGTGCTGATCCAGCTCAGCACGCAGCTCTAGAATGCGGTTTTTGGCGGCGGTCATGGGTGTTCTCTCATAAAGCAAAAGAGCAGCCGAGGCTGCTCAATCTATTTTGCTGATCGTCCCGCGCGCGGCGCGGGAACAACCTTTTGAATCAACGCTTCTGGGTCAGGGCGCGACGTTCGAATTCAACGATGCGCTGACGGTAATGCTCAATCGTCTGGGCTGTCAGCACGCTGCGCTGGTCGTCTTTCAGTTCGCCGTTCAGCTCCTGGGACAGTTTGCGCGCCGCGGCCACCATCACGTCGAAGGCTTGCTTCGGATGACGCGGGCCTGGCAGACCGAGGAAGAAGCTCACTGCCGGTGTGCTGAAGTGGTCGATGTCGTCCAGATCGAAAACGCCCGGCTTGACCGCATTGGCCATCGAGAACAGGACCTCGCCGTTGCCGGCCATGCTTTCGTGGCGGTGGAAAATGTCCATCTCGCCGAAACGCAGACCGCTTTCCAGAATGTTCTGCAACAGCGCCGGGCCTTTGAAGCCGGCAGCGTCGCGGCAGATCACGCTGATCACCAGCACTTCTTCGGCTTGCGGTTGTTCCTTGTCGCTGGTCGAACTCGAAGCCTTGGTGTCATCCGGGAAATCGTCGTCACGGCTGCTGAAGCTCGGGCCGCCGTCCAGATCGAGACTGAGGTTCATGTCGCCCTGGGAAGGCTCGCCATGGCCACGCTTGCCGCGCTTGGAACCCGACTCACGCGGCTCACGAGCAGGCATGCTCACCGACGGCAGATCGTGCTCGTCCAGTTGCGGTTCTTTATGCGTATCCAGCACGCGTGGCGGGCCCAACAGCTCGGCGCTGGTGTCCTCGTCCGGCAAGTTGGACAAACTTCGGTCGAGACGGAATTTCAGTTTCCCCTTGCCGCCGCGCATGCGACGCCAGCCATCGAAAAGAATACCGGCAATGACAATAATGCCGATGACGATCAGCCACTCGCGCAGACCGATTTCCATGTAATCCCGTGCCTCTATAAAAAATGCTGAAAAATAAGGGGTTTACAACTCGCAAACCGCTTTAAAACGTGGCGCCAACTCTATGTTCTGACAGGCGTTTTGCCCACGTATACGAAAAATTGACATTAAACTAGCACGACCAAAGGCAACTTTACACCGTCTGTCACCATGGCTTGCGCGAATATGTCGATTGGCCAGCAAGTCAGGGCAGGTAAATAAGTCCTACAACTCAAAAATACCTCTCCTACAAGCGCCGACTCAGGCATCCACCATCGCCATCGCCTCCTCGACATCCACTGCCACCAGACGCGAACAACCCGGCTCGTGCATCGTCACCCCCATCAGTTGCTCGGCCATTTCCATGGCGATCTTGTTGTGGGTGATATAGATGAACTGCACCGTCTGCGACATCTCTTTGACCAGCCGTGCGTAGCGTCCAACGTTAGCGTCATCCAATGGCGCGTCAACTTCATCGAGCATGCAGAACGGCGCCGGATTCAACTTGAAGATGGCAAAAACCAGAGCCAATGCGGTCAGGGCTTTTTCGCCACCGGAGAGCAAATGGATGGTGCTGTTCTTCTTTCCTGGCGGCTGCGCCATGATCGTTACCCCTGTATCGAGTAGATCTTCGCCCGTCAGTTCCAAATAGGCGCGTCCTCCACCGAAAACTTTTGGGAAAAGGGCCTGTAAACCGCCATTGATCTGATCAAAGGTATCTTTGAAGCGGTTTCGGGTTTCCTTGTCGATCTTGCGAATCACGTTTTCGAGCGTATCCAGCGCCTCGACCAGATCGTCGTTCTGCGCATCCAGATAACGTTTACGCTCGGATTGTTGCTGGTATTCGTCGATGGCCGCCAGGTTGATCGCACCGAGACGCTGAATCCGCGCAGCAATGCGCTCCAGCTCTTCTTCGGCGTCCTTTTCATTGGCTTCAGCCGTCAGCGTGGCGAGCACGCCATGCAGATCGTAGCCGTCTTCGAGCAACTGATCTTCGAGCGCTTTGCGGCGCACGGTCAGGGCTTGCCATTCCATGCGTTGGGTTTCCATCTGGCCGCGAATCAACTGGGATTGCTGCTCCGCCTGACTGCGACGTTTTTCCGCGTCACGCAGTTCACGGTCGGCGTCTTCCATAGCGATCTGCGCAGTCTTGAGTTCTTCGTCGACGGTCATGCGCTTGTCGAGCAACTCTTCAAGTTTGAGGCGCAACTCCTCCAGCGGCGCTTCGCCCTCCTCCAGATTGAGGCTGAGCTGTTCGCGCTTCTCGGTCAGACGCTCGGACTGCATTTCCAGACGTTCCAGCGCCTGACGCGTCGAGTCATGTTGCGCCTTGAGCGACCCCAGACGTACCGCCAGTTGATGCGCGTGGTCCTTGTGCTGCCGGGCTTCCTGCCGTACCCGATCGAGTCGCTCGCGCAAGCTGTCGCGCTGAGCCAGCAGCAACTCGCGCTGCTCGGTGTCCAGCGCCATGCTGTCGAGGGCTTCCTGCAATTGCAGACGCGCCTCGCCGATATTTTCGTTTTCCAGAGCGCGTTGCTCAGCCAGCTCGGTGAGCTCTTCGTCCAGTCGTGTACGGCGCAAGGTCAGTTGTTCGGCCTTGGCTTTGCCGGCGGACAACTGGGCTTTCAACTCACCTTGCTGACGGGCTTCGTCTTGCAGCAGACGGCGCAGATGTTCACGACCGTTTTCCTGCTGACGCTGTTGCGCCCTGAGATTCTGAAGTTGGGTTTCCAGGGTTTCGACCGTGGCTTCGCGCTCTTCGCGCTCAAGGCCCAGACGCTGGATTTCCTGACCACGAGCCAGCACACCGCTTTCCGCTTCGCTGGCCCGACGCACGCGCAAAAAGTGTCGACCGACCCAGTAACCATCGCGGCTGATCAGGCTCTGGCCGGCGGTCAATTGATTGCGCAGGGCCAACGCCTGTTCGAGGCTGTCGACCGGTTTAACCTGCCCCAACCATGGCGCCAGATCGATCTGCGCTTCGACTTTATCGAGCAAGCTTCCGGGCACGCGCACGCCATCAGTGGCGGGGCTGAGTAAACGCAAATCGCCCTGGGCAAAACCGGCCAGATCGAAGTCACCAAAGTCATCCACCAGCACCGCTTGCAGGTCGGCGCCGAGCACGGTTTCCACCGCCAGCTCCCAACCGGCTTCGACTTTCAGGCCTTCGGCCAGACGCGGACGGTCCGCCAAATGTTGTTCGCGCAGCCATTCAGCGGTGCCGGTGCCCGGATCGAGTGCGGCTTGCTGCAAGGCTTCAAGGGAGGCGAGGCGACCATTCAGACGCTGCAAATCGCCCTGAGCCTGCTGCTGATTTTGCAGCGCTAATTGCAACTCCTGACGCAGTTGCTCGAGGCGTTCGACCTGGGCTTCTTCACTGGCCTGCAAATCTTCCAGCGTCGCTTCACTCGCGGCCAATTGCTCGCTGAGTTCCATGATCGCCGCGTCTTCCGGGTCTGCCGAGAGCAAGGCGCGCTCTTCACCAAGACGCTTCTGTCGATCGGCCAGTCGCTCCATACTGGTTTCCAGTTGCTGGATCCGCGACTGTTGAACTTCGGATTGGCGACGCGGCTCGGCGGCCGTCAGGTTGAAGGTGTCCCACTGCTCCTGCCAGGCGTGCATGGTGGTTTCGGAGTCTTCCAGCGCAGCAGCAGCCTCTTCGGCGGCGGCGCTGGTGACTTCCTGTTCAGGGGTGAGCATGTCCAGCTCTTCGCCCAGTGTCAGCAGCAAGGTGCGGTCGTGGCCCAGGTGAGACTCGGTTTCCAGACGCGCGCGTTCGGCTTCTTTCAGGTCGTCCTGCAATTGGCGCAAACGCTGCTGACCGTGCTGGATGCTCTGCTCGACCCGGGCGATGTCGCCGCCGACCGAATAGAAGCGTCCTTGCACCAGATTGAAGCGTTCGGACAGGTCGTGGTGCCCGTCACGCAAGCGTTCAATCGCCGCATCGGCATTACGCTGCTCGGCCACCAGCGCTTCGAAGGTGACTTCCTGATTGCCGATGATTGCTTCGCGCTGACCGACCTGTTCATTCAACGCCTGCCAGCGCAGAGCCGACAGCTGAGCCTTGAGCTGACGCTCCTCGCCCTTGTATTCCTGATACTTCTTGGCGGCCTCGGCCTGGCGGTACAAGCGTTCAAGCTGACGCTCGAGTTCTTCGCGCAGATCGGTCAGGCGAGCCAGGTTTTCGTGGGTGCGGCGGATGCGGTTTTCAGTCTCGCGCCGACGCTCCTTGTACTTGGAGATGCCCGCCGCTTCTTCAATGAAGTTGCGCAAGTCTTCGGGCTTGGACTCGATCAGCTTGGAGATCATCCCCTGCTCGATAATCGAGTAGCTGCGCGGGCCGAGGCCGGTGCCGAGGAAGATATCGGTGATATCGCGACGGCGGCACTTGGTGCCGTTGAGGTAGTAAGTGGTCTGGCTGTCGCGGGTCACTTTGCGGCGAATGGAAATTTCCGCGTAGGCCGCGTATTCGCCGAGCAGGGTGCCGTCGGAGTTATCGAACACCAGCTCGATGCTCGCCTGGCTCACCGGTTTGCGGCTGGTCGAGCCGTTGAAGATGACGTCGGTCATCGACTCGCCGCGCAGGTTCTTGGCCGAACTCTCGCCCATCACCCAACGCACAGCGTCGATGATGTTCGACTTGCCGCAACCATTGGGCCCGACCACCGCCGCCATGTTACTGGGGAAGTTCACCGTGGTCGGGTCGACGAAGGATTTGAACCCCGCCAGCTTGATGCACTTTAGCCGCACGCTTAGGCGTCCGTCAGGGCGGAGACCACCAGATCACTGCTGCGCTGGGCATACGCCGTCAGCACAATGCGGATCTGCGGAAAATCACGGGCCAGCACGGCGGCGAGCAAGCGTTCGAACAACTCCAGGAACTCGCTCATCGACGCCTTGCGCTGTTCCAGGGCGAGGAAATACGCGCGGCTCATGGCCGGCTGCAGATTCTCGACGGTTTCCTGCAAGTACGGATTGTTGGCGAACGGATACGCGGCGCGCATCACACTGAAGCTGTCGTCGACAAAGGTGCGAATGTCCTGGCGCTCGTAGCTGGCGGTCAGGCGCTGCTGGATTTGCACGAACGGCGCCATGTCGGCCTGGACTTTCCAACCGCTGGCCACTGCATTGCCCAGCAGGATGTAAAGCTCGCTCATCAGCGTGCACAGGCTCTGGACCTTGTGAACCGTGAGCTCGGTCACGTGGGCGCCACGTCGCGGCAGGATCGCGATCAGGTGGCGGCGCTCGAGGATCAGCAAGGCTTCACGGACCGAACCGCGGCTGACATTGAGGGCCAGCGTGACCTTCTGTTCCTGGATGCGCTCCCCGGGCTTCATTTCGCCACGAATGATGCGTTCGGCGAGGTGGTGAGCAATTTGCTCGGCGAGGCTGTCCGGCGCCTTGAACGTCATGGTTGTCCTTCAAACTCTTCGATCTGCACAAGCGGCGCAGTGTAGCGCACATGAAGGGTCATGGCGGAGTGCCCACTCAGCGGTTTTTGGCACGATTCAAGCAAAAAGCAGGCTATCCCGTGAGGGTCAATAATAAAGGAACGAGTCGTTGATCGACAAAATGCTATTTCCTGACCTTTAAGTCAGAAAATCATTGACCACAAAGTCAGACCTGATAAATTCGGTTCAAGTCGGTTAACAACAATAATGAGTCTGCGAGGCCTTCCGTGATCCAGTTTTTACTTAACCAGGAACTCCGTAGCGAGCACGCCCTGGACCCAAACCTGACCGTGCTCAATTATCTGCGCGACCATGTGGGCAAACCCGGCACCAAAGAAGGCTGCGCCAGCGGTGACTGCGGCGCGTGCACCGTGGTGGTCGGCGAGCTGCAAACGGATGACGATGGCCGCGAACACATTCGCTATCGCAGCCTCAACTCGTGCCTGACGTTCGTTTCGTCACTGCACGGCAAACAATTGATCAGCGTTGAAGACCTCAAGCACCAAGGTGAGCTGCACAGCGTGCAAAAAGCCATGGTCGAGTGCCACGGTTCGCAATGCGGTTTCTGCACCCCGGGCTTCGTGATGTCGCTGTTCGCGCTGCAAAAGAACAGCGATCAAGCGGATGCTCATAAAGCCCATGAAGCGCTGGCCGGCAACCTCTGCCGCTGCACCGGCTATCGGCCGATACTGGCTGCCGCCGAACAATCCTGCTGCGGCAAGCAAACGGACCAGTTCGACGCCCGTGAAGCCGACACCATCGCTCGCCTCAAAGCCATCGCCCCTACCGACATCGGCGAACTCAACAGTGGCGACAAGCGCTGCCTGGTGCCGCTGACCGTCGCCGATCTGGCTGACCTCTATGACGCTTATCCACAGGCCCGCCTGCTGGCCGGCGGCACGGATCTGGCGCTGGAAGTCACGCAGTTCCACCGCACCCTGCCGGTGATGATCTACGTCGGCAACGTCGCCGAGATGAAGCGCATCGATCGTTTCGACGATCGCCTGGAAATCGGCGCCGCCACCGCCCTCTCCGATTGCTACGAGGCCTTGAAAGCCGAGTACCCGGACTTCGGCGAATTGCTGCAGCGCTTCGCTTCGTTGCAGATCCGCAACCAGGGCACCCTCGGCGGCAACATCGGCAATGCTTCGCCGATTGGTGACTCGCCACCGCTGCTGATCGCACTCGGCGCGCAGATCGTTTTGTGCAAAGGCGAAGTCCGCCGCACGATGGCGCTGGAAGATTACTTCATCGATTACCGGGTTACCGCGCGTCAGGAAAGCGAGTTCATCGAAAAGATCATCGTGCCGCTTGCCAGCGCCGAACAACTGTTCCGCGCCTACAAGGTCTCCAAGCGTCTGGACGATGACATTTCCGCCGTCTGCGCCGCGTTCAACCTGCGCATCGACAACGGCGTGATCGCCGATGCCCGCGTCGCCTTCGGCGGCATGGCTGCAATCCCGAAACGCGCAAAAAATTGTGAAGCCGTTCTGCTCGGCGCCACCTGGAACAACGACACCGTCGAACGCGCCTGCGCTGCGCTGGCCGAAGATTTCACACCGCTCTCGGACTTCCGTGCCAGCAAGGAATACCGCCTGCTCAGCGCCCAGAACCTGTTGCGTAAATACTTCATCGAACTGCAAACACCGCACATCGAGACTCGGGTGACCGCTTATGTCTAATCATCACGCCGTAGAGAAGACCCAGGCCGAATTGGCTGAACTGTTCGCCAAGGACCTGACCACCGGTGTCGGCCGCAGCGTCAAGCACGACAGCGCCGCCAAGCACGTGTCCGGTGAAGCACAGTACATCGACGACCGTCTGGAATTTCCGAACCAGCTGCACGTTTACGCACGGCTGTCGGACCGCGCCCACGCGAAAATCATCAGCATCGACACCCAGCCTTGCTACGCCTTCGAAGGCGTGCGCATCGCCATTACGCACAAAGACGTGCCGGGCCTGAAAGACATCGGTCCACTGATGCCGGGCGATCCGTTACTGGCCATCGATGACGTGCAGTTCGTCGGTCAAGTGGTGCTCGCCGTTGCGGCGAAGGACCTGGAAACCGCACGCAAAGCCGCCATGGCCGCGATCATCGAATACGAAGATCTCGAGCCGGTGCTGGACGTGGTTGAAGCGCTGCGCAAACGCCACTTTGTGCTCGACAGCCACACGCATCAGCGCGGTGATTCGGCCGGCGCTTTGGCGACTGCCGAGCATCGCATCCAGGGCACGTTGCACATTGGCGGTCAGGAACACTTCTATCTGGAAACCCAGATCTCTTCGGTGATGCCGACCGAAGACGGCGGCATGATCGTCTACTGCTCGACGCAGAACCCCACCGAAGTGCAGAAGCTCGTCGCCGAAGTGCTCGATGTGTCGATGAACAAAATCGTCGTCGACATGCGCCGCATGGGCGGTGGTTTCGGTGGCAAGGAAACCCAGGCCGCGAGCCCGGCGTGCCTATGCGCAGTGATCGCGCACCTCACTGGCCAGCCGACAAAAATGCGCCTGCCGCGCGTCGAAGACATGCTGATGACCGGCAAGCGGCACCCGTTCTACGTCGAGTACGACGTGGGCTTCGACAGCACCGGCCGGCTGCACGGTATTGCCCTGGAACTGGCTGGCAACTGCGGTTGCTCGCCGGACTTGTCGGCGTCGATTGTCGACCGCGCGATGTTCCACGCCGACAACTCGTACTACCTGGGTGACGCGACCATCAACGGTCACCGCTGCAAAACCAACACCGCGTCGAACACCGCTTACCGTGGTTTCGGCGGCCCGCAAGGCATGGTCGCTATCGAAGAAGTGATGGACGCCATCGCCCGCCATCTGGCCCTCGATCCGCTGGCGGTGCGCAAGGCCAACTACTACGGCAAGACCGAGCGCAACGTCACCCATTACTACCAGACCGTCGAGCACAACATGCTCGAGGAAATGACCGCCGAACTCGAAGAAAGCAGCCAGTACGCCGAGCGCCGCGAAGCGATTCGTCGCTACAACGCCAACAGCCCGATCCTGAAAAAAGGCCTGGCGCTGACCCCGGTGAAGTTCGGTATTTCCTTTACCGCCAGCTTCCTCAACCAGGCCGGTGCGCTGATCCATATCTACACCGACGGCAGCATCCACCTGAACCATGGCGGCACCGAAATGGGCCAGGGCCTGAACACCAAAGTCGCGCAGGTCGTGGCCGAAGTGTTCCAGGTGGAAATGGACCGCGTGCAGATCACCGCAACCAACACCGACAAAGTGCCGAACACCTCGCCGACCGCCGCTTCCAGTGGCGCCGACCTGAACGGTAAAGCCGCGCAGAACGCGGCGGAAATCATCAAGAAACGTTTGGTTGAATTTGCCGCGCGCCAGTACAAGGTCAGCGAAGAAGACGTGGAATTCCACAACGGTCACGTGCGGGTTCGCGATCACATCCTGACCTTCGAAGCGCTGATCCAGCAGGCGTATTTCGCTCAGGTGTCGCTGTCGAGTACCGGGTTCTACAAGACCCCGAAAATCTTCTACGACCGTAGCCAGGCGCGGGGCCGGCCATTCTATTACTACGCCTTCGGCGCAGCGTGCTGCGAGGTGATCATCGACACCCTCACCGGCGAGTACAAAATGCTGCGCACCGACATCCTCCACGACGTCGGCGACTCACTGAACCCGGCCATCGACATCGGCCAGGTCGAGGGTGGTTTCATCCAGGGCATGGGCTGGCTGACCATGGAAGAACTGGTGTGGAACAACAAAGGCAAACTGATGACCAATGGCCCGGCCAGCTACAAGATCCCGGCGGTGGCAGACATGCCGCTGGACCTGCGGGTGAAACTGGTGGAAAACCGCAAGAACCCGGAAGACACGGTGTTCCATTCCAAGGCCGTGGGTGAACCGCCGTTCATGCTGGGTATCGCGTCGTGGTGTGCGATCAAGGACGCTGTGGCGAGCCTTGGCGACTATAAGCATCAACCGAAAATCGACGCACCGGCGACCCCGGAGCGGGTGTTGTGGGGCTGTGAGCAGATGCGGCAGTTGAAGGTGGCGAAGGCTGTTGAAACCGAAGTTGAGTTGGCTTCGCTCTGATACCGAGGCGCGGCCAATCGCTAGCAGGCTAGCTCCCACAGGGGAATGCATTCCAAATGTGGGAGCTAGCCTGCTAGCGATGAGGCCGGGACAGACAACAGAGATGTTGAGGTGAAACATGTACAACTGGATCGACGCCCTCGCCGACCTGCAATCCCAGGGTGAACCCTGCGTGCTGGTGACCATCATCGAAGAGCTCGGCTCGACGCCGCGTAACGCCGGTTCGAAGATGGTCATCAGCGCCAACCAGACCTTCGACACCATCGGTGGCGGGCATCTGGAATACAAGGCCATGCAGATCGGCCGCGAGATGCTGGCCAGTGGCAAGCAGGACACGCACCTTGAGCGCTTCAGCCTCGGCGCCAGCCTGGGTCAGTGCTGCGGCGGCGTGACCGTGTTGCTGTTCGAACCGATGGGCCAGGTCCAGGCGCAGATCGCCGTGTTCGGTGCCGGCCACGTCGGCCGGGCGCTGGTGCCGCTGCTCGCCAGCCTGCCCTGCCGGGTGCGCTGGATCGACTCGCGGGATGCGGAGTTCCCTGAACAGATCCCCCACGGCGTCCGTAAAATCGTCGCCGAAGAACCGGTGGACGAAATCGATGACCTGCCCGCCGGCAGCTACTGCATCGTCATGACGCACAACCACCAGCTCGACCTCGAACTCACCGCCGCGATCCTCAAGCGCAACGACTTCGCCTACTTTGGCCTGATCGGTTCGAAGACCAAACGAGTGAAGTTCGAACACCGCTTGCGCGACCGTGGTTTCGACAGCGCCGTGCTGCAACGCATGCGCTGCCCGATGGGCATCGGCGAAGTCAAAGGCAAGTTGCCTGTGGAAATCGCCATCTCCATCGCCGGCGAAATCATCGCCACCTATAACGCCAATTTCGGCCAGCACACCGCCAGCGCCGGATCATCGATCGCCAAACTGCTGCCTGCTTCACGCCGCAGCCAAGCCACGAATTGAGAAATTTTATGCCACTGACTCGCAAAGCCTACCGCGCCGCCATTCTGCACAGCATCGCTGATCCTGCCGAAGTCGGTATTGAAGCCTCGTATGAGTATTTCGAAGATGGCCTGCTGGTGGTTGATAACGGCCAGATCAGCGCCCTTGGTCACGCCAGCGACTTGCTGCCGACCCTGCCGGCTGACATCGAGATCACCCATTATCAGGATGCGCTGATCACCCCGGGCTTCATCGACACCCACATTCACTTGCCGCAAACCGGCATGGTCGGCGCCTACGGCGAGCAACTGCTGGACTGGCTCAACACCTACACCTTTCCGTGCGAAAGCCAGTTTGCCGACAAAGCTCACGCGGATGAAGTCGCAGGCATTTTCATCAAGGAACTGCTGCGCAACGGCACCACCACCGCGCTGGTTTTCGGCAGCGTGCACCCGCAATCGGTGAACTCGTTCTTCGAGGCCGCCGAACAGCTGGACCTGCGGATGATCGCCGGCAAGGTGATGATGGATCGCAACGCCCCGGACTACCTGACCGATACCGCCGAATCCAGCTACGTCGAAAGCAAGGCGCTGATCGAGCGCTGGCACGGCAAGGGTCGCCTGCACTACGCGGTCACTCCGCGGTTCGCCCCGACCAGCACCCCGGAACAGCTGACCCTCGCGGGTCAGTTGCTCAGCGAATTCCCTGACCTGTACATGCAGACCCACATCAGCGAAAACCTCAAGGAAGTCGAGTGGGTCAAGGCGCTGTTCCCGGAGCGCAAGGGCTACCTGGACGTCTACGACCACTACAAACTGCTCGGCGAACGTTCGGTATTCGCCCACGGCGTGCACCTGTGCGATGACGAGTGCGCGCGGTTGGCGGAAACCGGCTCGGCGATCGCCTTCTGCCCGACGTCGAACTTCTTTCTCGGCAGCGGCCTGTTCAACCTGCCGATGGCCGAGAAGCACAAATTGAATGTCGGCATCGGTACGGACGTCGGTGGCGGCACCAGTTTCTCGCTGCTGCAAACGTTGAACGAAGCGTACAAGGTCATGCAGATGCAAGGCGCCCGGTTGAGCCCGTTCAAGTCGCTGTACCTGGCCACCCTCGGTGGTGCTCGCGCGCTGCGTCTGGAAGACAAGATCGGCACTCTGCAACCGGGCACTGATGCGGACTTCCTGGTGCTGGACTACAACGCCACGCCGCTGCTCAGCTATCGCTTGAAGCAGGCCAATAACATTGCCGAGACGTTGTTTGTATTGATGACGCTTGGGGATGACCGGACCGTGTTGCAGACGTATGCGGCGGGTAATCAGGTGCATCAGCGCTAGGTTTTTCGGGCATAAAAAAATCCCCCGCAGCTTTACAGCCCGGGGGATTTTTATTGCCTGTCAGATTGCTATCGCGAGCAGGCTCGCTCCCACAGTAGATCTCTAGTGGACACAGGATTTTCATTCAACACAAATCCAATGTGGGAGTGAGCCTGCTCGCGATGGGCGCGACTCGGTCTATCAGAGCTTCGCGACTGGCCGCCCTGGCTTCTTGGTCTGCAACAAATGTGAGAACACCGCATGCAAATCATCCGACGCGCTTTCTTCGTCGAGGTTGAGTTTGCTGTCGATGTGATCCATGTGATGCATCATCAGGTCCACTGCCAGCTCAGCGTTGCGCGCTTCGATGGCGTCGATCAGCTGGGTGTGCTCGTCGTAGGAACAGTGGGAGCGATTACCGCTTTCGTATTGGGCAATGATCAACGACGTCTGGGACACCAGGCTGCGCTGGAAGCTGATCAGCGGCGCGTTTTTCGCCGCTTCGGCCAACTTCAAGTGGAACTCGCCCGACAGACGAATACCGGCGCCGCGATCGCCACGGGAGAAGCTGTCGCGCTCGTCGTTGACCATCTGGCGCAACTCGGCAATCTGCTCGGCCGTGGCGTGCTGCACCGCCAATTCAGTAATCGCTCGCTCCACCAGACGCCGGGCCATGAACACCTGGCGCGCCTCTTCGACACTTGGGCTGGCGACGACAGCGCCACGGTTCGGACGCAGCAGCACGACGCCTTCATGGGCCAGGCGCGAGAGCGCGCGGCGAATGATGGTGCGACTGACCCCGAAAATTTCCCCCAGCGCTTCTTCGCTCAACTTGGTGCCGGGCGCCAGACGCTGTTCGAGGATGGCCTCGAAGATATGCGCGTAGACAATATCGTCCTGGGTACCGCTGCGGCCGGCTTTGCCTGCTCGCGGTTGTTTCTTTAGGGGTTGCAACTGTTCGTTCATGGGCACTCGAGTCGGAAGAACTGCGGCGAATTGACCGTGACTGTAATACGGCACAGTGGGTCGCTGGCAAGTATCGCGTAAAAAACACCGCGATTGTACACAATGGAGGGTGGCAACACGACTGTACGGCTGTTTGTCACTTCCGCTGTATTGCAACGACTGGTTACTTTTGAGTTTAGGCTTGAACCCGGGTTTTACCTTTCAAAAGTATAAGGAACACCGCTGTCATGAACGACGCCACGCACACGCAACTCCGCCCTCTGGCTGATACGTCGCCTTCTGCGATCGTTGCCGGCTTCATCGCGATGATGACCGGTTACACCAGCTCGCTGGTCCTGATGTTCCAGGCCGGGCAAGCGGCGGGTCTGACCAGTGGGCAGATTTCCTCGTGGATCTGGGCGATCTCGATTGGCATGGCGGTGTGCTCGATTGGCCTGTCTCTGCGTTACCGCACACCGATCACCATCGCCTGGTCGACCCCCGGCGCGGCGTTGCTGATCACCAGTCTGGGCGGCGTGACCTACGGCGAAGCCATCGGCGCCTACATTACCTGTGCGGTGCTGGTGACGGTTTGTGGCCTGACCGGCAGCTTCGAACGGCTGGTGAAAAAGATTCCGGCTTCATTGGCCGCTGCACTGTTGGCGGGGATTCTGTTCAAGATCGGCAGCGAAATATTCGTCGCCGCGCAGCATCGCACCGCATTGGTACTGGGGATGTTCTTCACGTATTTGGTGGTCAAACGCCTGTCGCCGCGTTATGCGGTACTCGCCGCGCTGTTGATCGGCACGGCACTGTCGGGGTTCATGGGCCTGCTGGATTTCAGTGGCTTCCACCTGGAAGTGGCAACGCCGGTCTGGACCACACCGCACTTCTCCCTGGCCGCGACCATCAGCATCGGCATTCCGCTGTTTGTCGTGGCAATGACCTCGCAGAACATGCCCGGCATCGCCGTGCTGCGCGCCGACGGTTACACCGTGCCGGCCTCGCCGCTGATCACCACCACTGGCATCGCTTCGTTGCTGTTGGCGCCGTTCGGTTCCCACGGGATCAACCTGGCGGCTATCAGCGCGGCGATTTGCACCGGGCCGCATGCCCATGAAGATCGCAACAAGCGCTACACGGCGGCCGTCTGGTGCGGGATTTTCTACGGGATTGCCGGGGTGTTCGGCGCGACGCTGGCGGCGCTGTTTGCCGCGCTGCCGAAAGAGTTGGTGCTGTCGATTGCGGCACTGGCGCTGTTCGGCTCGATCATCAATGGCTTGAGCATCGCCATGAACGAAGTGAAGGAACGTGAAGCGGCGCTGATTACCTTTATGGTGACGGCGTCGGGGCTGACGCTGTTTTCCATCGGTTCGGCGTTCTGGGGGATTGTGGCGGGGGTGTTGACGCTGGTGATTCTGAACTGGCGTAAAAGCTAAAAGCTCGCAGCCTCGTTTCACTCGACAGCTGCTACATGGATCGCATTGCCCTGTAGCAGCTGTCGAGTGAAACGAGGCTGCGAGCTCTTGATCTTCCGGACATAAAAAAACGGCGACCCTTGGGTCGCCGTTTTTTTACAACATCAAGCTACCGGATTGATCGGCTTTTCCGGGTACCAGACGTCGATCAGCGGGCTGACGGTTGCTTCGGTCAGTTCGCTGCGGCCTTTGAGCCAGGCTTCAACAGCGGCACGCTGCTCTTCGGACACCGAGCCACGCTTCTGCAGGCAAACCAGACCGAAGTCGTCGCCGCCAACATAACCCAGACCGTTGGCTTCCATGGCTTCTTTCAGGAACGCGTCGAGGAAAGCATCAATGGCTTCATCAGCCAAATCTTCTTTGAAATCCAGGTTCAGTTCGAAACCCAGCTCTTGAAATTCATCGACGCACAGTTTTTTGCGCAGACGCTGGGAACGGTTAGTCGCCATTGGAACAATCCTCATAAGTAATAACGGGCGGCACTTTAGCAGTTTAAGGCGCCGATTGCCCGTCTCTCTGGGTTGCAGGCCCTACCGTCGGTAAAAAAATAGCGGATTAGAGGACCAGGGTAAGGCACAAGCCGCTACACCTTGGGGCATAATGCCGACACTTTCATGACCGCTGAGGGAATTTATCTTCATGCCCTCGTCTTTTTTCCCCTCGGCTGTAGGGTTTTATTTCACATGATCAAATCTTTGCGTCCATTGCTACTGGCCGGTTTTCTGCTCCCGCTGGCCTTCTCTGTTTCCGCCGCTCCGATCAACACCTCGTTGTCGCCCAATGTTGAAAAAGCCCTCAAGGCCAGCAAGATGCAGGACAACGCCTTGTCACTGGTGATGATCCCGCTCAACGGCCCTGGCACCCCGACGATTTTCAATGCTGACGTCTCCGTCAATCCGGCCTCGACCATGAAACTGGTCACCACCTATGCGGCGCTGGAAATGCTCGGCCCGAACCACCAGTGGAAAACCGAGTTTTACACCGACGGCACGCTCAGCGGCGGCATCCTCAACGGTAACCTCTACCTCAAAGGTGGCGGCGATCCGAAGCTGAACATGGAAAAACTCTGGTTGCTGATGCGTGACCTGCGCGCCAACGGTGTGACGCAAATCACTGGCGATCTGGTGCTGGATCGCAGCTTCTTCGTACAACCGCAATTGCCGCAGTTCAACGACGACGGCAATGACGACAACAAACCGTTCCTGGTCAAACCCGATTCGCTGATGGTCAACCTCAAGGCCCTGCGCTTTGTGGCGCGTAACGACAACGGCCGGGTGCTGGTGTCGGTGGAACCGCCGATTGCCACCATTCGCATCGAAAACCAGGTCAAAGCCGTCAATTCCAAGCAATGCACCGGTGGCGTGCGTTACAACCCGGTAACCCAGGCTGATGGCAGCGTGACCGTGACGGTCGGCGGCCAGTTGGGCGAGGGTTGCAGCTCCCAGACTTACCTGTCGCTGCTCGACCACGCGACCTACACCGCGGGTGCAGTGCGAGCGATCTGGAAGGAACTGGGCGGCAGCATTCAGGGCGTGGACCGTCTGGCGCCAACGCCTAAAGATGCCAAGGTACTGGCTCGGGCCTTTTCGCCGGACCTGGCGGAAATCATCCGCGACATCAACAAATACAGTAACAACACCATGGCCCAGCAGCTGTTCCTGAGCCTGGGTGCGCAGTTCCGCACCGAGGCCGACGGTGACGATGCCAAGGCTGCCCAGCGTGTCGTGCGTCAGTGGCTGGCGAAGAAAGGCATCACCGCGCCGCACCTGGTGATGGAGAACGGTTCCGGCCTGTCCCGTGCCGAACGTGTGAGTGCGCGTGAAATGGCCGGCATGCTGCAAGCGGCCTGGAAAAGCCCGTATTCGGCCGAGTTCATCAGCTCGATGCCGATTGCCGGCACCGACGGCACCATGCGCAAACGCCTGAAGACCACGGCGATGCGCGGTGAAGCGCACATCAAGACCGGCACCTTGAATACGGTGCGGGCGATTGCCGGTTTCAGCCGCGACATCAACGGCAATACCTGGGCGGTAGTGGCGATCCTCAACGACAAGGCACCGTTTGGCGCGTCGTCGGTGCTGGATCAGGTGCTGCTGGACCTGTATCGCCAGCCGAAACTGCCGGAAACGGCTTCGGTGTTGTAACCCTTAAAATCAAAAGATCGCAGCCTGCGGCAGCTCCTACGGGTGTACACATAACCCTGTAGGAGCTGCCGCAGGCTGCTTTTCAATTCACCAGAGAAATCACGCCAAACTAGTTCATCTCTCCTTCTACCCGATCCCGCCCGGCCAGTTTCGCCGCATACACCCCCGAATCCGCCCGCAGCAGCAGCGCATCCGCGCCCTCCCCGACTCGCCAACTGGCAATCCCGAAACTGGCGGTCACGGTCCCGACGCCTTCGATCGGCGAACTGCGCAACCCTTGCCATAGCTGCAAGGCCAGGACATGGGCATGCTCGCCGTTGATATCCGGGCAGAGCACCATGAACTCCTCGCCACCCAGGCGACAGAACACGTCGGTGCGTCGCAGCCGATGGCCGATGCGTTCGCACACGATCTGCAACACCCGATCGCCGACCGCGTGACCATGCTGGTCATTGATGCGTTTGAAGTGGTCGATATCGAGCATGATCACCGACAGTTCGCCGCCACCGCGTTCGACCCGGACCATTTCGGTGGTCAGGCGTTCCTGGAAATAGCGGCGGTTGTGGATCCCGGTCAGAGAGTCGGTGATCGATAGCGCCCGCAGTTCTTCTTCCACCCGTTTCAAGTCGGAGATGTCCGAGACATAGCCGTGCCAGAGCACGCCGCCACCGGGTAATTCCTCCGGCGTCGCCTCGCCACGAACCCAGCGCAGGCCGCGCAGGGGCAACTGCACGCGGTATTCCTCGCGCCAAGGGCTGAGGGTGTCCGCCGACGCCCGGATCGAAGCACGGACCCGGGTGGTGTCCTGCGGATGAATCCGCGTGAAAATCGCTTCGGCGTTGAACAACAGTACATCCGGTTCAAGTTCGTAGATCTCGCGAATACCGTCGCTGGCGTAGATCACGCTGAAGCGCCCGTCGAACTCCATCTTGAACTGGTAGATCCCACCGGGCACATGGGCGCTGAGTTTCTTCAACAACAGGTCCCGTGCCGCCAGGGCCTCGTGGACCCGCTTGCGTTCAGTGATGTCGATACAGATCGCCAGGTGCCCGACCCACAAACCTTGCTCGTCAAGGACCGGGGTCGCCAGCATGTTCACCGTCAAATGGCTGCCGTCGTTACGCAGCAGCGTCCATTCCCGCGCTTCGTGACCGCCCTCCTCGCCGCCCTCGACCAGCATCGCCTGGCAGGTCGGAATCGGCTTGCCATAACGCGCGCTCAACTCCGCCGAACGTGCCAGGAGTTCCCGGGGCAGGTGCAGGTTTTCCAGGGTCATGTGGCCCACCACTTCGGCGCTGGTGTAGCCAAGCATTTGTTCGGCACCGGCATTAAAGGTTTGGATAACCCCGCGCAGGTCAGTGGCGATGATTGCCACTTGGGTCGCGGCATTCAGCACGCCACGCAACTGGCCATGGGTGCCGCGCAACTCCTGCTCGCGGGCGCGCAGTTCCTGGGTCCGTTGCTCGACCATTTTCAGCGCCCGTTGACGCTGACTGACCAGCACATACAGCAAGGCACTGAGCAACAGACTGAGCAAGCCGCCCAGCACCACCAGGGTGGTCACCGAAGAATGATTGGCTTGCAGGAAGGCATCGCTGGGCTGAATGTCGACTTGATAGTCATGGTCGGCAAGCCGCAACAGCCGGGTCGCGGACAACTCACTGGGCGCCGGCGTGTTGGGGGATTCATAAAGCACTTCGTGCTGATCATCTGTGGATAAGTCGAGGATGCGCACCGAAAGATAGTCACGGCCAGCCTCCGGCAGCCCGTCCGCGAGCAACTGATGCATGCTGATCACAGCCATGACATAACCGTACGATTTCACCCCCGCCGTAGCCGGACTATTGCGCAGCAACACCGGTGCGACCAGCAGCACGCCGCGGGCATAGGCCGGTTCGATACTGACCAGATGCATCGGCTGCGATACCGCCATGCCGCCGAGCTGATCGGCCCGTTCAAGGGTGGAACGGCGCAAGGGTTGAGCCCACAAGTCGTAGCCCAGCGGCGAACCCAGTTTGCTTTGGGTCTGGCTATACAGCACCGCCACGTACTCATCCCGTTCGGCCGCCAGTTGCAGTTGGCCGTCGGCATTGAGTTCACGCAGGGTGAAGTCGGGTAAACCCTCTGCACGCACCTGGCGTTCAAATACCGCCCGTTCGGCACCGGTTACCCGCTTGGCGAAGGAATAGGCCTGAGTCCGGTGCAGCAGCGGTTGGGTGTAACCGTCGAACTCCGCGCGGGAGACCGAATCGGAATTGGCAAAGAACCGGCGCAGGCCATCGAGGCGCTGCTCCTGATCTTCGAAGCGTTCTTCGATACGGCTGTAACGTTCACTGGCCAGCAGTTGGAAACGTTGCCGCAATTGATGCTGGAACAGATTCAGCGTCGACCACGCCAGCAATCCCGTGAGAATCCCGCCGACAACCAATACCAGCAATGCGACCAGCCAGGCCGAGACATCTTCACTGATAAAACCCAGGATCTTCGGGCGCACGGCGTGCAACGACATAGACGCAACTCAAAACGCCAGGTGCGGGAAAGCCCATTGGCCATGCGTTGAGTTATAGCTATTAGCCATCAATTTGACCAGCACAGAAAGAAGCCAAGAGCCTTTAAAAATCAAGGCTCTGTGGATCCAATCCGTTCAAGTGTCAACGAGCCATGATTTTCCAGGCACGGTGGATTTTGCCATTTCGGGCGAAATCCGGATCGATGGTCTGGGCGGTGATTTCCTCGACCGCATAACGCTCGGCAAGGTTTTCCTCGAGCTGGAACTTGCGGAAGTTGTTGGAGAAGTACAACACGCCGCCCGGGGCCAGACGCGCCATGGCCAGGTCGATCAATTGCACCTGGTCACGCTGCACGTCGAAGATCCCTTCCATGCGCTTGGAGTTGGAGAACGTCGGCGGATCGATGAAGATCAGGTCGTATTCGTCACGGCAGGCGTCGAGCCAGGCCATCACGTCGCCCTGCTCCAGACGGTTCTTCTCGGAGAAACCGTTCAGCGACAGGTTGCGACGCGCCCAGTCCAGATAGGTTTTCGACAGGTCGACGCTGGTGGTGCTGCGCGCGCCGCCCTTGGCTGCGTGAACACTGGCGGTTGCGGTGTAGCTATACAGGTTGAGGAAGCGCTTGCCGGCCGCCTCTTTCTGGATCCGCATGCGCATTGGCCGGTGATCGAGGAACAGCCCGGTGTCGAGGTAATCCGTGAGGTTCACCAGCAGCTTCACGCCACCTTCGTTGACCTCGACGAACTTGCCCTGTGCCGCTTGGCGTTCGTACTGCTTGGTGCCGCTCTGACGCTCGCGACGCTTGACCACCACGCGGCTCTTGTCGATGTTCAGGGCCTGCGGAATGGCAGCCAGGGCGTCGAACATGCGCGCCGAGGCTTTTTCCGGATCGATGGATTTCGGCGCGGCGTATTCCTGGACGTGGACCCAATCCTGATACAGGTCGATGGCCATGGAGTATTCCGGCATGTCGGCATCGTAGACGCGGTAGCAGTCGATGCCTTCACGCTTGACCCACTTGCCGAGGGCCTTGAGGTTCTTTTGCAGACGGTTGGCAAACATCTGCCCGCCTTCGCTCAAGCGCGGCTGTTCGATCACTACCGGTGCCGGTTTGATCGGGTTGCCGTTCTTGTTGTACTTCTCGTACTTGCCGGGTGCTACGTCGTTGTCTGCGACTTCGACTTCGGCTTGTTCACGCTCGACCTGACGCTGTTCCGGGGTGCGACGTTCGCCGGTGACGAACTGGTCCGGCGTGACTTTGATCAGCAGCAACTTGCACGGCAACGCGCCGTTCCAGAACGAATACTGTTTGTGGCTGCGGATGCCCATGCGCTTGCCCAGGTCCGGGGCGCCAGTGAATACCGCGGCTTCCCAGTTCAAGCAGGCCTGACGCAGACGTTCGCCGAGGTTCTGGTAGAGATAGAGCAAGCTCGCCTCGTCACCCAGACGTTCGCCGTACGGTGGGTTGCAGATCACCAGACCTTTCTGGTTCTGGTCCGGACGCGGCTCGAACGTCCCGACTTCGCCCTGGTAGATCTTGATCCACTCGCTCAGGCCGGCACGTTCAACGTTGTTGCGGCCCGGTTGAATCAGGCGTGGATCGGCTTCGTAACCGCGAATCCACAGCGGTGGCTTGGCCAGACCGGCCGCGCAACGCTCAGTGGCTTCTTCGTGAAGCTTTTTCCACAGCGCCGGGACGTGACCGAGCCAGGCCGTGAAACCCCACTGCTCGCGACGCAGGTTCGGCGCCATGTCGGCGGCGATCATCGCGGCTTCGACGAGGAACGTACCGACACCGCACATCGGGTCAGCCAGCGCGCCGCCATCGGCCGCAATGCGTGGCCAGCCGGAACGGATCAGGATCGCTGCCGCGAGGTTTTCCTTCAGCGGCGCCGCGCCCTGCTGCAAGCGATAGCCGCGCTGGTGCAGGCTGTGGCCGGAGAGGTCGAGGGACAGGATCGCTTCGCCACGGTCCAGGCGCAGGTGAATGCGCAGGTCCGGGTTGAGTTTGTCGATGGACGGACGATCGCCCTGCGGCGTGCGCAGTTTGTCGACGATGGCGTCCTTGACCTTCAAGGCGCCGAAGTGGGTGTTGTCGATGCCCGAGCCGTGACCGCTGAACTCAACGGCCAGGGTGCCATCGTTGAGCATGTGGTCTTGCCACTCGATATCCAGCACGCCGTGATAAAGGTCTTCGGCGTCTTTCATCGGAAAACGCTTGAGCACCAGCAGCACCCGGTTCGCCAGACGCGACCACAGGCACAGGCGATAAGCGGTTTCCATGGTGGCCATGCCGCGCACGGCAGAGGTGTGCTCACGCGCTTCCTCAAGGCCAAGCCCGATGGCTTCCTCGATGAGCAGGCCTTCAAGGCCTTTGGGGCAAGTGAGGAAGAGTTCGAAACGATCGGACATGGTAGTTCCAGAGCCTTTAGCTAAGTGAACCGGCAACGCATTGCCGGCCCGGTTTTCAATCAGGCGCTTTTCTAAAAGAGCGCCCGCGTGGCACGAAGGTGTGCCGTCCCACCCCTGCAAGCTCGGGTTAAAAGAGCTTAGATGCAAAGACAGATAAAAAAGTTGATGCAACAAAATGTCATAAGTCGACCCTTCGTCGAATAGTCCCCCTGCTCAACAGGAGGCATTCTCACTAAAGGATTAACCCCATCATGCAGCGCGGGGCTGATCATACCGGGGTTTTGCCAATAAACACGGGACAACATCGTGTTACTTATCGCCATACCATCTTTATCGTTACGTCCTTATGACAAAACGATCATTCCCTCGATGTGACGCATTGGTTAGAACTCAATACAGGTTGACGCCGCAATGACGTCAACACCTTGGCTCGCGACGCCGGCAGCGAGCCCCCAACGGCAGGAGTTTTTCTGCCAGACCTCGATTGAGGTCGACGCGATAAATACAGTCAACAAGTGAGGGCAACACCCTATGAGAAGACTTAAGCGTGATCCGTTGGAAAGAGCATTTTTGCGCGGATATCAATATGGCGTTGGTGGCAAATCCCGTGAGCTTTGCCCATTTACTCTACCGTCGGTACGCCAAGCCTGGATTAACGGCTGGCGAGAAGGACGCGGCGACAACTGGGACGGTATGACCGGCACTGCGGGAATCCATAGACTCAACGAACTTCACGCCGTCGGCTAACACAGGGCACACACTCCGACACGACAATCTGATTACGTAACGACTTACCACGCACGCCCCATCCGGGCGGCGGGCTTCGGCCCAGGGGCTCCTTCGAGGAGCCCTTTTTTATGCCTGCCAAAATCTCACCTTGAGCTCCCACAGGGATCAGCGCAAGGCGGCGATGGCGTCTACAGATTCACGAATCAGCGCCGGACCTTTATAGATGAAGCCGGAATAGAGCTGCACCAGGCTGGCACCTGCAGCGATTTTCTCAGCCGCGTGCTTGCCTTCGGTGATGCCGCCCACGGCGATGATCGGCAAGCGACCGGCCAACTCGGCCGCCAGCACCTTCACGGTGTGGGTGCTCTTGTCACGAACCGGTGCGCCAGACAGACCGCCCGCCTCGTCACCATGCTCCATGCCTTCTACGCCGACGCGGCTCAGGGTGGTGTTGGTGGCGATCACCGCGTCCATCCCGGTTTCGATCAGCGCTTGCGCGACCTGAGCGGTTTCTTCGTCGGTCATGTCCGGCGCAATCTTGATCGCCAGGGGTACATGTTTGCCGTGGCGCAGCGCCAGTTCTGCGCGACGCGTCGCCAGGTCGGCCAACAACTGCTTCAGCGAATCGCCGAATTGCAGGCTGCGCAGGCCCGGGGTGTTCGGCGAGCTGACGTTGACCGTCACATAGCTGGCGTGGGCATAGACCTTGTCCAGGCAGATCAGGTAGTCGTCGACCGCCCGCTCAACCGGGGTATCGAAGTTTTTGCCGATATTGATGCCCAGCACGCCCTTGAACTTGGCCGCCGCCACTCGAGCCAGCAGGTGATCGACGCCGAGGTTGTTGAACCCCATGCGGTTGATGATCGCCTCGGCATCCGGCAGACGGAAAATACGTGGCTTCGGGTTGCCCGGCTGCGGACGCGGAGTGATGGTGCCGATTTCGACAAAACCAAAACCCAATTGCGCAAAACCGTCGATGGCCGCGCCGTTCTTGTCCAGACCGGCCGCCAGACCCACCGGGTTCGGGAACTCGAGGCCCATGACGGTCACCGGCATTTTCGCCGGTGCCTTGCACAGCAAGCCGTTGAGGCCCAAACGCCCGCCCGCGCCGATCAGGTCCAGGGACAGATCGTGGGAGGTTTCCGGGGAAAGTTTGAACAACAGCTGACGGGCCAGGGTGTACATGGGCGGGTTTGACTCTGGGCTACGAAAAGTGGCGGCGATTATAGCCGGGCATCGGGGTTGCAGGCGAGGCGCGCGACAAAATCAGCGAGCGATGGCATATGCCTTGCACCGTCACTGACATCAGCACTCATGCCAACGGCGGGATGAGTCGAAAGACAAAGGCGTCGTCACTTGGCCTTGCCCTGGCAAGCAGCCCGGTACGGCGCTTTTTTATGGAAGGTGTTTACTGATGATTGAAGTTCCAGCCAACCCTCTGGCCTGGGTCAACGGCAGCGATGCCCCGGAAAAGACCGAAATCAACCTCGGCTTCATGGCCCTGAGCGACTGCGCCTCCGTGGTGGTCGCGGCCACGCAGGGCTTCGCCCAACCTTATGGCCTGACCCTGAACCTCAAGCGCCAGTCGTCCTGGGCCAACCTGCGGGACAAACTGGTCAGTGGCGAACTCGACGCCGCCCACAGCCTGTACGGTTTGATCTACGCCGTGCATTTGGGCATCGGCGGTGTCGCGTCGACCGACATGGCGGTGCTCATGGGCCTGAATCAGAATGGCCAGAGCATCAACCTTTCCCATGGCTTACAGACTTTAGGCGTGACCAGTCCTGAAGCACTGGACCGACACGTGCACCAAAGTCGCCCAAAACTCACCTTCGCCCAGACATTTCCTACGGGTACCCACGCCATGTGGCTGTATTACTGGCTCGCGAGTCAGGGCATCCACCCGTTGCAGGACGTCGACAGCGTGGTCGTGCCGCCGCCACAAATGGTTGCGCACCTGCAAGCCGGGCGCATCGATGGCTTCTGCGTCGGCGAGCCATGGTCCGCCAGTGCGGTGCAGCAAAACTTGGGGTTCACGATGGCCACCACGCAGACCATCTGGCCCGATCACCCGGAAAAAGTCCTCGGCTGCACCCGCGCCTTTGTCGAGCAATACCCCAACACCGCACGGGCGCTGGTGATGGCGATTCTGGAGGCCAGCCGCTTCATCGAGGAAAGTACCGAAAATCGCCGTAGCACCGCGAAGCTGTTGAGCGCACCCGAATACCTCGACGCGCCACTCGACTGCATCGAACCGCGATTGCTCGGTGACTACGCCGATGGCCTGGGTAATCGCTGGCAAGACCCGCACGCGCTGCGTTTCCATGGTGGTGGCGAGGTCAACTTGCCGTATCTGTCCGATGGCATGTGGTTCATGACCCAATTCCGCCGTTGGGGTTTGTTGCGCGACGACCCGGACTACCTCGGCGTGGCCCGTCAGGTCCAGCAACTAGACTTGTATCGAGAGGCCGCCACCGCTGTCGGTGTGGCCGCGAGTGATCAGCCAATGCGCAGCAGCCAGTTGATCGACGGCAAGGTCTGGGATGGCCAGGACCCCGCCGGCTATGCCCGCAGTTTCAAACTGCACGCCATGAGCGACAGCTCGCCCCTTCTCGCCAGCCGCTGACAGGAGACTGCGAATATGTTGCGTATCCTGCTGATCAACGACACCGCGAAGAAAGTCGGTCGCCTGAAGGCGGCCCTGACCGAAGCCGGGTTCGAGGTGATCGACGAGTCGGGGCTGACCATCGACCTGCCCGCGCGCGTCGAAACGGTGCGTCCGGACGTGATTTTGATCGATACCGAGTCACCGAGCCGCGATGTGATGGAGCAAGTGGTGCTGGTGAGCCGCGATCAACCGCGGCCGATCGTGATGTTTACCGATGAACATGACCCCGATGTGATGCGTCAGGCGATCAAGTCCGGCGTCAGTGCCTACATCGTCGAAGGCATCCACGCACAGCGCTTGCAGCCGATTCTCGATGTGGCCATGGCGCGTTTTGAAAGCGACCAGGCCCTGCGCGCCCAGCTCAACGCCCGCGACCAGCAACTGGCCGAGCGCAAGCGCATCGAGCTGGCCAAAGGGCTGCTGATGAAAATGAAGGACTGCAACGAGGAAGAGGCCTACACCCTGATGCGCCGCCAGGCCATGAGCCGCCAGCAGAAGCTGATTCAGGTGGCGGAGCAGATCATCGCCATGAGTGAGCTACTCGGCTAACTCCCCCCCAACGATCATGCTGAACCTGGCACAGATCTCGCTAGGTAATCGCTACAGGTAACCAACGGCGGTTGCCCCACCTACGACAAAGACGTCGCTCACCTCATTTGCCCTTTGGCGAATCCGGTGGCGGCGTTTTTTTGTTTTGGCCCCACAGACCGGGGCCGGTGGTGCGGCCGATGCGGCGCCCCACCTGCAAGCTCATGACTCCTTCTCGAGACTCCTAACAGCTGAGGTGCGCGATGAATTCAAGCTTCTGGAAATCTGGCCATACCCCGACATTGTTCGCGGCCTTCCTCTATTTCGACCTGAGTTTCATGGTCTGGTACCTGCTCGGCCCGCTGGCAGTGCAAATCGCCGCCGACCTGCACCTGACCACCCAGCAGCGCGGGCTGGTGGTGGCCACGCCGATTCTGGCCGGGGCGGTATTGCGCTTTGTAATGGGCTTGCTGGCTGATCGCCTGTCACCGAAAACCGCCGGGTTGATTGGCCAGGTGATCGTCATCTGCGCCCTGTTCGGCGCCTGGAAACTCGGCATTCACAGTTACGAACAAGCGCTGGTGCTGGGCCTGTTCCTCGGCATGGCCGGCGCATCCTTCGCCGTCGCCCTGCCGCTGGCCTCGCAATGGTATCCACCACAACACCAAGGCAAAGCCATGGGCATCGCCGGTGCCGGTAACTCGGGCACCGTGCTCGCGGCACTGATCGCCCCGGTACTGGCTGCCGCGTTTGGCTGGAGCAACGTGTTCGGCTTCGCCCTGATCCCGCTGATCCTGACCATCATCGTCTTCGCCTGGCTGGCCAAAAACGCACCTGAGCGGCCAAAAGCCAAGTCCGTGTCCGACTACTTCAAGGCCTTGGGTGACCGCGACAGCTGGTGGTTCATGTTTTTCTACAGCGTGACCTTCGGCGGCTTCATCGGCCTGGCCAGCGCCCTGCCAGGCTATTTCAACGACCAATATGGCCTGAGCCCGGTGACTGCCGGTTACTACACCGCAGCCTGCGTGTTCGGTGGCAGCTTGATGCGTCCGTTGGGCGGCGCGCTAGCCGACCGCTTCGGTGGCATTCGCACCCTTTTGGGGATGTACACGGTGGCGGCGGTCTGCATCGCTGCAGTGGGTTTCAATCTGCCGAGTTCCTATGCGGCACTGGCACTTTTCGTCTGCACCATGCTCGGTCTGGGTGCAGGTAACGGCGCCGTTTTCCAATTGGTGCCGCAGCGTTTTCGTCGCGAGATCGGTGTAATGACCGGTTTGATCGGCATGGCCGGCGGTATTGGTGGCTTTGCACTGGCAGCGGGCATGGGCGCGATCAAGCAAAGCACCGGCAGCTATCAATTGGCCTTGTGGTTGTTCGCCAGCCTTGGCGTTCTGGCCTGGTTCGGTCTGCACGGCGTGAAACGTCGCTGGAGAACCACTTGGGGTTCGGCAGCCGTGACCGCTGCTCGGGTCTGAAGCGTCAATGAGCCTGCAACTGAGTTTTGCCGAAGCGAGCGCCATCGGCCCTCGCGAGGAGAATCAGGACGCCCTGCGCCTGGTGACTCCGGCCCCGGCGCTGGCGGCGAGCAAGGGTTACCTGTTCGCCATCGCCGATGGCGTCAGCCAGTGCGCTGACGGTGGTCTCGCCGCCCGCTCGACGTTGCAGGCCCTGGCGCTGGATTACTACGCCACGCCGGAAACCTGGGGCGTCGCGCAGGCATTGGATCGCCTGCTGCTGGCACAAAATCGCTGGTTGCAGGCCAATGGCGGTGGGCAACCGTTGCTCACCACTGTCAGTGCTTTGGTCATGCGCGGTAGGCGGTTTACCTTGGCCCATGTCGGCGATTGCCGGGTTTATCGCTGGCACGCCGACACCTTGCAACGGGTCAGCGAGGATCACGTCTGGGACCAACCGGGCATGCAGCATGTGCTCAAGCGAGCGTTGGGGCTCGATCAGCATTTGGTACTGGATTTTCTCGATGGCGAACTGCGGCTGAACGAAAGCTTCGTACTGCTCAGCGACGGCATTTGGGCCGTGCTGGGTGACACCGCGATTGCGGCAATTCTGCGCGACCAACCGGATCTCAACAGCGCTGCGCAGACCTTGGTCAACGCGGCGCATCTGGCCGGCAGCCAGGACAATGCCAGCGCCTTGCTGGTGCGAGTCGATGCCCTCGGTGAAACGAGCATCGGCGATGCGTTGATTCATTTGCAGCAATGGCCGCTGCCGCCAGCCTTGAAACCAGGCCAGACTTTCGAAGGTTGGCAGGTCGAAGGGATACTCGGTCAGAGCCAGCAGTCATTGCTCTATCGGGTGCGCGATGGGCAACAACAACCCTGGCTGCTGAAAACCTTGCCGGGCGCGCTGCGCGACGATCACCTCGCAGGGCAGGCGTTGCTGTCAGAAGAGTGGTTTCTCAAGCGCGTGGCCGGGCGGCATTTCCCTGAGGTCCATGCCGCCAGTCAGCGTCAGCATTTGTACTACGTGATGCGGGAATATTCCGGATCTACCCTGGCGGAACTACAAGCAGATGTCGGACCGCTGCCTCTGCCCCAATGGCTGGATCTGGCCGAACGCCTGCTGCGCGCCGTTGGCATACTGCATCGACGGCAGATTTTCCATCGCGACATCAAACCGGAGAACCTGCTGCTGGGGGACGACGGCGAATTACGCCTGCTGGACTTCGGTCTCGCCTACTGCCCTGGCCTGTCTGAAGATCAGCCTTCTGCCCTGCCCGGAACGCCCAGCTATATCGCGCCGGAAGCCTTTCGCGGGGACGCACCGACACCGCAACAGGATTTGTATGCCGTCGGCGTGACCCTGTATTTCCTGCTCACCGGGCATTATCCCTACGGCGAAATCGAAGCCTTCCAGCGCCCACGGTTCGGGGTTTCTGTCAGCGCCAGTCGCTATCGACCCGACCTGCCGGAATGGATTGCGCAAAGTCTGGAGCGCGCCGTGGCGGCGGATCCGGGTCAGCGCTTTGAAACGGCGGAAGAATGGTTGTTGCTGTTGGAACAGGGCGAGCGACGCAGTTTGAGCGTGCGACCCAGGCCGCTGCTGGAGCGCGAACCGCTGAAGGTCTGGCGAACCTTGGCGCTGGTGTCGTTGTTGGTGAATCTGGTGCTGCTGTTTTTACTGTTTCATGGCTGAGGTTTTCACTGCCCCAAAAGATCAAAAGATCGCAGGCTGCGCCAGCTCCTACGGGTGGCCCACGATCCCCTGTAGGAGCTGGCGCAGCCTGCGATCTTTTGATCTTTCTGCTTCAAAACCGGGCATCGCGCATTGAACCGGTGCACGCAAACACCCTTCTCCCATGCTGAGAGCCCATAAATTCGGCATTTGTGCGACTTGGCACAACCACTGCATTACCTTTCTCAACAGACATAAAGCCCAGCCTTCAACGACGAAGGATGCGCTTCCCGAGAGAACGGGACCAGGACAAAGGCGTCCTCGCTAGGCAACTAGCGGGACGCCTTTTTTTGTTTGCGCAAATTTTGTCGAGCAAGACCTGAAAGCCCTGATGAGGCGGGTCCGAGCTCCCCGGAGAACCTGATGAAAAAACTAAAACTGGTGATGATCGGCAATGGCATGGCCGGGGTTCGCACCCTGGAAGAGCTGCTCAAGCTGAGCAATGAGCTGTACGACATCACGGTCTTCGGCGCCGAACCCCATACCAACTACAACCGCATCCTGCTGTCGCCCGTGCTGGCCGGCGAACAAACCTTCGAAGAGATCGTGCTGAACGATCTGGACTGGTACCTGGACAACAACATCAAACTGCTGCTCAACCGCAAAGTGGTGGAGATCGACCGGGTCAAACGCCGGGTTATCGCCGAAGACGGCAGCGAGGCCGAATATGATCGCCTGCTGATCGCCACCGGCTCGACTCCGTTCATCCTGCCGATCCCCGGCAACACCTTGGACGGCGTGATCGGCTACCGCGACATCGCCGACACCCAGGCCATGATCGACACCGCGAAAACCCACAAGCACGCCGTTGTGATCGGTGGCGGCCTGCTCGGTCTGGAAGCCGCCAACGGTCTGATGCTGCGCGGCATGCACGTCACCGTGGTGCACATCGGTGAATGGCTGCTGGAACGGCAACTGGACAAAACCAGCGGCCAATTGCTGCAAACCGCCCTGGAAGCCCGCGGCCTGCACTTTCGTCTTTGCGAGCAAACCCAGGCGCTGCATGACGCCGGCAATGGCCGGGTCGGCTCGGTTGAATTCAAGAACGGCGACATCATCCCCGCCGACCTGGTGGTGATGGCCGCCGGTATTCGCCCCAACACCGAACTCGCGGAAAAATCCGGCATCCCCTGCAACCGCGGGATTCTGGTCAACGACACCCTGCAAACCTACGACCCACGCATCTACGCCATCGGCGAATGCGCCAGCCACCGCGGCATCGCTTACGGCCTGGTGGCGCCGCTGTTCGAACAGGCCAAGGTCTGCGCCAACCACCTCGCCCAACTGGGCTTCGCCACCTACAAGGGCTCGGTGACGTCGACCAAATTGAAAGTGACCGGCATCGACCTGTTCTCCGCCGGCGACTTCATGGGTGGCGAAGGCACCGAAACCATCACCCTCTCCGACCCTATCGGCGGGGTCTACAAAAAACTGGTGATCAAGGATGACGTGCTGGTCGGGGCCTGTCTGTACGGCGATACGGCAGACGGTGGCTGGTATTTCCGGCAGATCCGTGAGAACCACGCCATCGACGAGATCCGCGATCACCTGATGTTCGGCGAAAACGCTCTAGGCGATGTAGGACATCAAGGCCAGGACAAAGCCATGAGCATGGCCGACACCGCCGAAGTCTGCGGCTGCAATGGCGTGTGCAAAGGCACCATCGTCAAGGCGATTCAGGAGCACGGGTTGTTCAGCGTCGACGACGTCAAGAAACACACCAAGGCTGCCAGCTCCTGCGGCTCCTGCGCCGGATTGGTGGAACAGATCCTGATCAACACCGTGGGCGGCGCGGCGGACGTCAAACCGAAAAGCGAAAAAGCCATTTGCGGTTGCAGCGACCTGAACCACGGGCAAATTCGTCAGGCCATCCGCGAGCAGCATCTGCTGACCATCGCCGGCACCCTGAGCTATTTGAACTGGCGTACGCCGAACGGCTGCGCCACGTGCCGCCCGGCGCTCAACTACTACCTGATTTCCACCTGGCCGGGCGAAGCCAAGGACGATCCGCAATCGCGCCTGATCAACGAACGGGCCCACGCCAACATTCAGAAGGACGGCACTTACTCTGTAGTCCCTCGGATGTGGGGCGGTGTGACCAATCCTTCGGAACTGCGGCGCATTGCCGACGTGGCCGACAAATACAACGTGCCAATGGTCAAGGTGACCGGAGGCCAGCGTATCGATTTGCTGGGGATCAAGAAGCAGGACCTGCCAGGCGTCTGGAAGGATCTCGACATGCCGTCTGGCCACGCCTACGGCAAATCCATCCGCACCGTGAAGACATGCGTCGGCAGTGAATTCTGCCGCTTCGGTACCCAGAACTCCACGCAACTGGGCATCGAGCTTGAGCACGACCTGTTCAACATGTGGTCGCCGCACAAAGTGAAACTGGCCGTCTCCGGTTGCCCACGCAACTGTTCGGAAGCGGGCATCAAGGACGTCGGAATTATCGGCGTGGATTCGGGCTGGGAGATGTACATCGGCGGCAACGGCGGGATCAAGACCGAAGTCGCGGAATTCTTCGTCAAGCTCAAGACCGCCGAGGAAGTGCGCGAATACAACGGCGCGTTCCTGCAGCTCTATCGCGAAGAAGCGTTCTACCTCGAACGCACCGTGCATTACCTGCAACGGGTCGGCATGGAACACATCAAGAAAGCCGTGCTGGAAGACCCGGAGCGGCGCAAGGCGCTCAACGATCGCCTGCAATTCTCCTTGTCGTTCGAGCAGGACCCGTGGAAGGAACGCCTGGAACAACCGCAGCTGAAAAAAGAATTCGACGTCATTGCAGTGAAGAACCTGGAGGTGTCGGCATGAACTGGCTGGATATCTGCGCACTGGAAGAAATCAATGCCCTGGGCTCGCGGATCATCGCCGGCCCGAAGGGCGACATCGCGATTTTTCGTACCAGCGACGATGAGGTTTTCGCACTCGATGACCGCTGCCCGCACAAGGGCGGGCCACTGTCCCAAGGTTTGATCTACGGCAAACGGGTCGCCTGCCCGCTGCATAACTGGCAGATCGACCTGGAAACCGGCGAAGCCCAGGCCCCGGACATCGGTTGCGCTCACCACCATTCAGCACGGGTCGAGAATGGCCGGGTGTTGCTGGCCCTGCGGGAAGCAAGCTGATGAACCAGATCACCGCTTCCACCTGCTGCTATTGCGGGGTCGGCTGCGGCGTGCTGATCGAGCATGACGGCGAGCGCATTCTCGGCGTCAGCGGCGATCCGGCCCACCCGGCCAACTTCGGCAAACTGTGCAGTAAAGGCTCTACCTTGCACCTGACCGGCGACCTCGCGGCCCGAGCGTTGTATCCCGAACTGCGCCTGGGCAAAGGCCTGGCCCGCAGCCGCACCGACTGGGACACCGCTCTCGATCACGCCGCCAGCGTTTTTGCCGAGACTATCGCCGAACACGGCCCGGACAGCGTGGCGTTCTACATTTCCGGGCAATTACTGACCGAGGATTACTACGCCTTCAACAAACTGGCGCGAGCGCTAGTGGGCACCAACAACATCGACAGCAATTCGCGCCTGTGCATGTCTTCGGCAGTGGTCGGTTACAAGCGCAGCCTGGGCGCTGACGCACCGCCGTGCAGCTACGAAGACCTGGAATTGAGCGACTGCGTGATGATCGTCGGCAGCAACATGGCCTACGCCCACCCGATACTTTTCCGTCGCCTGGAGGAAGCGAAATCCAGCCGTCCGCAGATGAAAGTCATCGTCATCGACCCGCGTCGTACCGACACCTGCGATCTGGCCGACCTGCACCTGGCGATTCTGCCAGGCACCGATGTCGCCTTGTTCCATGGGATTTTGCACCTGCTGCTGTGGGAAGACTGGGTCGACCGCGACTTCATCAAGGCCCACACCGAAGGCTTGGCCGAACTGAAGAACCTGGTGCGCGATTACACGCCGCAGATGGTTTCGCAGCTCTGCGGGATCAGCGTCGAGCAACTGCAGCAATGCGCCGAATGGGTTGGCACTTCACCGAGCTTCCTGTCGCTGTGGTGCATGGGCTTGAACCAGTCCACCGCCGGCAGCGCGAAAAACAGCGCACTGATCAACCTGCACCTGGCCACCGGGCAAATCGGCCGCCCCGGCGCAGGACCTTTCTCGCTGACCGGTCAGCCGAATGCCATGGGCGGCCGCGAAACCGGCAGCTTGTCGAACCTGCTGCCAGGCCATCGCGAGGCCGCCAATGCCGAACATCGCGCGGAAGTGGCGGCGTATTGGGGCGTGGATCAACTGCCTGCAAACACCGGGCTCACCGCTATCGAGTTGTTTGAGCAGGTGCGCAGCGGAAAAATCAAGGCGCTGTGGATCGCTTGCACCAACCCTGCGCAATCAATGCCGGATCAAACCGCCGTGCGCGCGGCACTGCAAGCCTGCCCGTTCGTGGTATTGCAGGAGGCCTTTCGCACCACCGAAACCGCAGCCTTCGCTGACCTGTTGCTGCCCGCCGCCAGTTGGGGCGAAAAGGACGGCACGGTGACCAACTCCGAACGGCGCATTTCCCACGTTCGTCGAGCCATCGTCGCACCCGGCGAAGCCCGCTCTGACTGGGCGATCACCGTAGATTTCGCACAGCGCCTGGAAAAACATCTGCGTCCCGATCAAACCAGCCTGTTTGCCTTTGAAAACCCGGCGCAGGTCTTCGACGAGTACAAGCAATTGACCCGCGGGCGTGATCTGGACTTGTCCGGCATCAGTCATGCACTGATCGACCGCCTCGGCCCGCAGCAATGGCCCTTCCCCACTGGCGCCAGCGAAGGCACCGCCCGGCTGTACCTGGACGGAATATTCCCGACGGCCAGCGGACGTGCGCAATTCGTGGCCGAACCGTACCGCGCCGCCAAGGAACAACGCGACGCGCGCTTCCCGCTGACCCTGATCACCGGCCGCCTGCGGGATCAATGGCACGGCATGAGCCGCACCGGCACCGCCGCGCAACTATTCGGCCACGTCAGCGAAGCCGTGTTGAGTTTGCACCCGGATGAACTGCGTCGGCATCGGCTGCAATCGGGCGACCTGGTCAGCCTGAAAAGTCGCCGTGGCGCGGTGATTGTCGCCGTCGGCGGTGACGACAGCGTACGACCCGGCCAGGCCTTTCTGCCAATGCATTGGGGTGACCGCTTCCTCAAGGGTGGCGTAAATGCGCTCACCCAACCGGCTTTCGACCCGTTGTCGAAACAGCCCGAACTCAAACACAGCGGCGTGCGCCTGGAACCGGTGCAACTGCCGTGGAACCTGTTCGCCCTGATCGAGGGCGATGTTCAACAGCATTTTGAGACGCTACGACCGCTATGTGAGGCGTTTTCCTACGTCAGTCTCAGCTTGGCCGGCCGTGAACGCCCCGCGCTGCTGATACGCGCCGCCAGCGCCGTCGCGCCCGACCCGCAACTGCTGCGTGATATCGATCAATGCCTGGGACTCAATGACGGCCCGGTTTTGGCCTACGACGACCCACGGCGCTCCATCGGTAAACGCGTGCGGATCGAGAACGGCCGGATCACTGCCATTCGCCTGGCCGGTGAAACCCTTGCCCAACACTGGCTGCAAAGCCTGTGGCTGGAAGGTCGTGCTGACGAACAGCTGAGGCGCTGGCTGCTGGCACCGCTGAGCGCCCCACCGGGCAACGCCAATACGCCGAACGTCGGGAACAAAACCCTGTGCAACTGCAAAAACGTCAGCCAAAGCGCAGTCTGCGCCGGCATTAGCCGCGGCCTGGATCTGCAGGGATTGAAACAAGAATTGGGCTGCGGCACGCAATGCGGCTCCTGCGTCCCGGAAATCAAGCGTTTGCTGGCCGCCACTGCGCAGCCGGTCGCCGTCACCTCGTGAGGAAAACACTATGAGCGCAAAAGTCTGGCTGGTGGGTGCGGGTCCTGGCGATCCGGAATTGTTGACCCTCAAAGCCGTGCGGGCGTTGAGCGAAGCGGATGTCGTACTGATCGATGACCTGGTCAACGACGCGGTGCTGGAGCATTGCCCGCAGGCGCGGATCATTCCCGTGGGCAAGCGCGGCGGCTGTCGCTCCACACCTCAGGCGTTCATTCATCGCTTGATGCTGCGTTATGCACGCCACGGCAAATGCGTGGTGCGCCTCAAGGGCGGTGATCCGTGCATTTTTGGCCGGGGCGGCGAAGAGGCGCAGTGGCTGCGTGAACATGGGGTCGAAGTGGAGCTGGTCAACGGCATCACCGCCGGGCTTGCCGGCGCAACACAATGCGATATTCCGTTGACCCTGCGGGGCGTTGCGCGCGGCGTGACGCTGGTCACCGCCCACACTCAGGATGGCAGCAGTCTGAACTGGCAAGCCCTGGCCCAAGGTGGCACGACGCTGGTGGTGTATATGGGTGTCGCAAAACTGAGCGAGATTCGTGAGCAGTTGCTCGCCGGAGGAATGGCGGCGGATACACCGGTGGCAATGATCGAAAACGCTTCCCTGCCACACCAACGGGAATGTCGGAGCGACCTGACGGCGATGGAAGAAGATGCCTACGCCTTTGAGTTAAAAAGCCCGGCCATCCTGGTCATCGGAGCTGTCGCGGGGGGTGATGAGATCAAAAGATCGTCCGAAACGCGGCCCGAACCTTCGGCAGCTCCTACGGGATTGGATTTGCACACGGTCAATGTAGGAGCTGCCGAAGGCTGCGATCTTTTCGCCGCAACGCAAATCTCCCGCTAAAACCCAAATCGCAGACAAAGAAAAGCCCGGCCTAAGCCGGGCTTTTCAGAGCTGCGCGCTAATTACTTAGCGTTAGCTTCAACCTTCGCTTCTACGCGACGGTTTACAGCGCGGCCAGCGTCAGTGGCGTTGTCAGCAACTGGGCGGGACTCGCCGTAGCCAACAGACTGAACGCGGGACGACTGAACACCGTACTGGTTGGTCAGAACTTGCTTAACGGCGTTTGCACGACGCTCGGACAGTTTCTGGTTGTAAGCGTCAGGACCGACGGAGTCAGTGTGACCTTCAACAACAGTAGTGGTCGATGGGTACTGCTTCATGAAGTCAGCGAGGTTTTTGATGTCGCCGTAGCTGTTAGGCTTGACTACCGACTTGTTGAAGTCGAATTTCACGTCCAGCTCAACACGAACAACTTCAGCAACTGCTGGGCAGCCGTCAGCGTCAACAGTTACGTTGGCTGGGGTGTCCGGGCACTTGTCAACGTTGTCGCACACGCCATCGTTGTCGCTGTCGGAGCAGACTTCAGCCGGTGCTTGAACTGGAGCAGCAGCAGGCTTGGAGCCGCCACCGAAGTTCACACCGATACCGACGCTTGGAGCCCACTCGGTGTCGCCCTGGTCGATGTTGTATTGAGCTTCAACGCCAGCACGGGCGTAGAAGTTCTCGGTGAAGTACAGCTTGGCACCGCCGCCAACGTTGGCGAAAGTGGAACGGTTACGACCGCCACCGCCGTTCTGGCCAATGCTCTGGTCCGAGAAACCGGCAGAAACGTATGGACGGACCATGTCGCCTGGGTTGTTGAAGTGGTACAGAGCGTCCAGAGCGGTATCAGCGCCCTTAACGTTACGACCGTCATCGGAACGCACGTTGTGCACTTCGTCGTAAGCCAGACGCAGTTCAACGTCGTCGGTGATGAAGTAGCCTACGGAAGCGCCAAACAGGTTGCCGTTGTTTTTGAAGTCACGATCGCTGTCGTACTGTTCTTTCTTGGCGAAGCCTTCGATTTCAACTGCGCCTTGGCCTTGTGCCAGCGCGCCGAACGAAGTAGCGGCAATAAGAGAACCAATGGCAAAGCCCAAGGTGTTTTTCAGTTTCATCCGTTAAATCCCCATCTGGTGATTGTGAAGCAGTCCCGCAAACCGGGGGACAACTCGGCGGCAAGTCTATCAGAACTTGCCTACACGTAAGAGATATTTGCGCCGAACTAAGTTTCAGCAATGCCTGCAAATTTCTCACGCAATTTATCTAGAGCACGTTTGTAACGCATTTTTGTCGCACTCAAACCCATGTGCATGATATCCGCGATCTCTTGAAATTCCAGCTCTGCGACAAATCGTAGCACCAGAATTTCACGGTCAATCGGATTCACATACACTAACCAGCGATCAAGTCCACCCTTGTCCTCAGGTTTCGGCGCCTTTTCTTCAGACGCTTCCTCGAGGGGGTCCAGACTCAAAGCATCCATCAAGCGACGCTTTCGCCGTTCTTTCCGATACTGCGTGATGCACTCGTTGTACGTGATGCTATATAGCCATGTCTTGAACTTCGATTTGCCCTCGAAGTTCTTCAGGCCATACAGCACCTTCAACATCACTTCCTGACAGACATCGTCTGCGTCACGATCGTTCCCAAGATACCGTGCACAGACGTTAAATAATGTTCGCTGGTAACGCCGCATCAGTTCTTCATAGGCGCGCGTTACGTGAAACAGCTCGTTATGCGAGCGCGCGACCAACTCCTCATCAGAGAGCTCGCGGGGGTCGTAGCGCGTGGACAGCGATTGAGCTTTATTCAAAACAAGTCGGGCCGACAGTCAGGTCAATGTCCGCCGCAGCCCTTTTCAGGGCATTTTGCGGCGGCATACATTAGCAGAATTTGCCGGGTTAGCGGCTACTCACATGCTGTTCCAGGAGGATCCGATTGGAGAGAGAGACCAGCTCACCCTCATCGGTCAGCAATGTGGTCTTAACCGTGCCGATCTCTTCGATCTGACCTTCGACCTCGCCAACACGCACTTGTTGCCCAACCTGATACAACTCACGCACATAGATTCCCGCAAGAATCTGACCGGCAATTTCCCGGCTTCCCAACCCCATGGCCAGCGCAACCGCCAGACCAACGGTAATCAATACAATCACAATCACGTGGTTGAGCAGGTCAGTCTTGACCTCCAACTGGCTGATTGCGACCGAAATACTGATGATAATCACCAGGCCCTGGGCAATTCGCCCCAGGCCCGCAGCGTAATCCAGCCCTACGCCCTCTGCCGCACCCCGCACCAGCCCATTGGCCAATTGTGCGAGCAATACACCCACCAGCAACACCAGCGCGGCGCCGAATACTTTCGGCAAATACAACGCAAGCATATCGAGCGTAGCCGAAACTCGCTCAAGCCCAAGGGATTCTGCGGCAGAAACCAGAAAAATCAGCAGAACGAACCAATAGACAATCTTGCCAATCAAGGTAGAGATCGGCACTTGAAGGCCGGCCCGGGACAGCAATTTTGTCAGACCGGTGCCGCCCATCAGGCGATCGAGCCCCAGCTTGGCGAGCAACTTGGACAACAAAGTGTCCAAAAGTTTCGCAACGACGAAACCCAACAGCAGCACAACCAGTGCGCCGAACAGGTTCGGGATGAAATTTGCAACCTTGGTCCATAACGCAGTCATTGCAGTGACGAGGCTCTGAGTCCAGAGATCAAGTTCCATATTCAATCAGCCTTATCAGCAGTGCGAACGGTAGGTTTACGGTGACGGGAAACCGGAGCGACATGGGCCGATCCGTTATTCAAGGCAATCATCAGCGCGGGCAACCAGCGGCCCAGCAGACTGAACAGATCACCGGCGCCGACCTGGCGGTTGGCGGTTTTCAGTACACGCCCAAGGCACGCATCGTCGTCCCGGGTGGACGGTGATGCCTTGAGCATGTCACGCAAAGACTGTTCAAACGGATCGTGCATACGCACCTCTCGTGATGTCTGTGAAAGACGCGATCAAATTTGCCCGGGTCACATGGCTCACCCTCAGACCCAGCGCAAACGTCGGAATAACCACCACTGCCCCACTGCCACCGAGACCATCATCAGGCAGGCAATCAGGAAGCCATAGGGGCTTGCAGAGAACGGAATCCCGCCGACATTGATACCTAAAAGACCCGTCAGAAAACTCATCGGCAAAAAGATCCCGGTGATGATTCCGAAACGGTACATCGTGCGGTTCATGCGCACGCTCAAACGTCTATCTTCGGCCTCGAGGACCAACCCCACCCGCTCCCGGGTCAATTCCAGCTCCTCGAGATACCGAGTCAGGCTATTGTTCAATTCGTTCCAGTAATCACCGTCGTCTTCGACGAACCAAGGCAGTTTTATCCGTGTCAGCTGCCCGAATATTTCCCGCTGCGGCGCAAGAAAACGTTTCAGCGCAGCGGCCCTGCGACGGATCTGCAAAATAGCTCCGTGCTCGGGTGTATACCGTTCGTCGGCATCCAGCTTTTCTTCTTCCTCATCGACCACTTCCGAGAGGCAACTGACCAGATCCTGCACCTTGTTGGTGAGGTATTGCGCCATATAAAGGATGAGTTCTGACGCCGTTTTCGGTCCTTTGCCTTCGGCGAGTTGCACCAGCAAATCATCGGTGGCGCGCAACGGACGCAAACGCAGAGAAATAACCCGCTGGGCCGACGCAAAAATCCGCACCGAGACCATGTCTTCCGGCTCGGCGCCCGGGTTCAGGTTGACCCCACGCAAAAATAGCAGCAGTTCGCTGTCCGAAAGCTGTAAAAGACGCGGTCGGGTGTTTTCTTCAAGTAAAAGATCACAGCTGAATTCGCTCAGACCGCTGAATTTTCGCAACCAGGTCTGGGTTTGCGGGTGACTGCGATCCCAGTGCAGCCACAGGCTTTCATGGGCCTGCAGCTGCAAGGCATCGAGTTCAGTCCGGGCTATCGAACGCGCACCGCCTTTACCGTCCAGCACCAGGGCATGCACCAGCCCCCACTGCGCGTTTTCTTCCTCGAACATCCTCACCCCTTTGTTGGTGTAGCGCTTTATTCAGGCATTTTCAGCGGGCTTGGCGAGATGATCACGCCGTTATTGTCCGCGTAGATGTAATGGCCTGGATGGAACGTCACGCCAGCAAAGGTCACGGCTACGTTGAGATCGCCAACACCGCGTCTGTCGGTTTTCATCGGGTGGCTGGCCAGGGCCTGAACCCCCAGGTCGGTTTGCGCGATGACGTCGACGTCACGAATGCAACCGTAGATTACCAGCCCTTCCCAACCGTTTTTCGCGGCCTTCTCGGCGATCATGTCGCCCAGCAGCGCACGACGCAGGGAACCGCCACCGTCGACCACCAGCACCTTGCCATTACCCTTGAGTTCGGCTTGTTCCTTGACCCGCGAGTTGTCTTCGAAGCATTTGATGGTCACGATTTCGCCGCCGAAGGAATCACGGCCACCGAAATTGTTGAACATCGGTTCCAGCACCTGCACCAGCTCCGGATAGGCGTCGCACAGGTCAGGCGTGAGGTAATGATTCATCGAGAAACTCCTGTAAAGAGGAAGACAATCGAGGGTGTCGAAACGTGACCAGAACAGCTCAATGCGTCATATCTTAGCCGCTAGCCGAACAGAGCGAAATGCCCTTGTTAGAGCATCAGGCTCAGACCGCCGCGGCCAGATCCGGTTTTTCACCCAGCAATGGCGTCTGCTGATCTGCCAACCAGCGCGCCACCAGCGGCCAGACTTCAGTCTGGGCGGCTTTGCTGACGAGCATCTCCACATGACCGAAATTATCGCCAAAGCCCTGCTCGCGACCCAGGTTGATGAATTGCTTATGCTCGGAACCCACCTGATCGAACAGCTTGCGACAAGCCCAGGTCGGGTCCTGATGGTCACCTGCGGCACTCACAGCCAATACCGGTAACTGAACGTCGGCCAACCCGGCCCACCAATCCTTGTCGGCATCGCCAAAGCGCCCGAACAGGCCATGCCAGCGCATGCTTTCCAGGGCCAGGCCAATGGGCTCGTCCTCCGGGCCGCGCTTGAGCCGTGAACCGGACAACTGGGCAAAGCGTTTGAGAATGAAGCGCCCGCTCCACTCCACCGGCGGAATCTTCAACGGCCAGTAGGTGCGACTGATTTGCGTACCGAAAAACGCCGAGGAAGCCACCACCGGTTCGCCGATGTACTCACCACCCAGCGCCGCCGCCAGGGTAATCCCGCCCAGCGAGTGACCGATCCAGTGCGGGATCTGGCCGCTCTGCTCGCGCACGAACGCGCCAATGGCCGGCAAATCGTAACGGGCGTAGTCGGCAACGCGGTTCTTGCGGTAGTTCTGGTTACGCTGGGACAGGCCGTGGCCGCGCATTTCGGGAATCCATACATCGAATCCCAGACGCGTCAGATAGGCGCCCAGTCCAAGCCCCTTCGGGGAAAACCAGAACCGGCGATTGGAAAAGCTGCCGTGAAGCAAAATAACCGGAACGCCACGCGCGTCTGAGCCATCCGCCATGCCCAGGCGCGTCACAGCCAGTTCGACGGTGCCGTCAGGGCTGTTGCCGGGTTTCAGACGATAGACGTCTTCGCTCAGATCGCCGCGCCGCTCGGCGCTGATCAGGGCGACAGGAAATAGGTTGCTGCTGCTTTGCATAATGCTCTTGCACAAAAAAGGGCGGCTTCCAGAGGAGCCCGCCCTACTTGAATCTTAAAACCTCGGCCCACCGCAGCAGGCCGAGGCTTCACTCACACCATCAAGCCTGCGCCTGACCTTCAGCCAGGAAGAACCAGGTTTCCAGTACGGAATCGGGGTTCAACGAAACGCTTTCGATGCCCTGCTCCATCAGCCATTTGGCCAGATCAGGGTGGTCCGAAGGACCCTGACCGCAAATGCCGATGTACTTGCCAGCCTTGTTGCAGGCCTGAATCGCGTTGGCCAGCAACTTCTTGACCGCCGGATTACGCTCGTCAAACAGGTGCGCGATGATCCCGGAGTCACGGTCCAGGCCCAGGGTCAGCTGGGTCAGGTCGTTGGAGCCGATGGAGAAACCGTCGAAGAACTCGAGGAATTCTTCGGCGAGGATCGCGTTGGACGGCAGTTCGCACATCATGATGATGCGCAGACCATTCTCGCCGCGGGCCAGGCCATTTTCGGCCAACAGATCGATCACTTGGCTAGCTTCGCCCAATGTGCGGACGAACGGCACCATGATTTCGACGTTGGTCAGGCCCATCTCGTTGCGCACGCGCTTAATGGCACGGCATTCGAGTTCGAAGCAGTCACGGAACGCTTCGCTGATGTAACGCGAGGCGCCACGGAAGCCCAGCATCGGGTTTTCTTCTTCCGGCTCGTAGAGTTTGCCGCCGATCAGGTTCGCGTATTCGTTGGACTTGAAGTCCGACAGACGCACGATGACCTTTTTCGGGGTGAACGCAGCGGCCAGGGTGCTGATGCCTTCAACCAGCTTCTCAACGTAGAAGCCAACCGGATCGTCGTAGCCGGCAATGCGCTTGTCGACGCTGTCTTTTATTTCTTGTGGCAGCCCGGCGTAATTCAGCAGCGCTTTCGGGTGCACACCGATCATGCGGTTGATGATGAACTCCAGACGGGCCAGGCCCACACCGGCGTTCGGCAACTGTGCGAAGTCGAAGGCGCGGTCCGGGTTGCCGACGTTCATCATGATCTTGAACGGCAGATCAGGCATGGCATCAACGGAGTTTTTCTTGATGTCGAAGCCCAGTTCGCCTTCGAAGATGTAACCGGTGTCGCCTTCAGCGCAGGACACAGTCACACCCTGACCGTCTTTCAACAGCTGGGTGGCGTTGCCGCAACCGACCACGGCCGGGATGCCCAGCTCGCGAGCGATGATCGCCGCGTGGCAGGTACGGCCGCCACGGTTGGTGACGATGGCGCTGGCGCGCTTCATGACCGGTTCCCAGTCCGGGTCGGTCATGTCGGAGACCAGAACATCGCCTGGCTGGACCTTGTCCATCTCGGACACGTCCTTGATGATGCGGACCTTGCCGGCGCCGATGCGCTGGCCGATGGCGCGACCTTCAACCAGCACGGTGCCGGTTTCTTTCAACAGGTAGCGTTCCATGACGTTGGCCGAGGTACGGCTCTTCACGGTTTCAGGACGGGCCTGAACGATGTAGAGCTTGCCGTCGTCGCCGTCTTTGGCCCATTCGATGTCCATCGGGCACTTGTAGTGCTTTTCGATGATCATCGCTTGCTTGGCCAGTTCGCTGACTTCGGCGTCGCTCAGGCAGAAGCGTGCGCGATCAGCCTTGTCGACGTCGATGGTCTTGACCGATTTACCGGCCGTGGCGACTTCGCCGTAGATCATCTTGATGGCTTTGCTGCCCAGGTTGCGACGCAGGATGGCCGGACGACCGGCTGCCAGCGTGCCTTTGTGGACGTAGAACTCATCCGGGTTCACCGCGCCTTGTACGACGGTTTCACCCAGGCCGTAGGCGCCGGTGATGAACACCACGTCACGGAAGCCCGATTCGGTATCGAGGGTGAACATCACGCCGGCTGTGCCGGTTTCGGAGCGGACCATGCGCTGCACGCCAGCCGACAGGGCAACCAGCTTGTGGTCGAAGCCCTGGTGGACGCGGTAGGAAATCGCGCGGTCGTTAAACAGCGAAGCGAACACCTCTTTGGCGGCGCGAATAACGTTTTCGACACCACGGATGTTCAGGAAGGTTTCCTGCTGACCGGCGAAGGAAGCGTCCGGCAGGTCTTCGGCGGTAGCGGAAGAGCGCACGGCCACGGCCATGTCAGGGTTGCCGGCCGACAGCGTGGCGAACGCGGTACGGATCTCGGCGTTGAGCTTCTCGGGGAATTCGGCTTCCATGATCCATTGACGGATCTGGGCGCCGGTCTTGGCCAGGGCATTGACATCGTCGACGTCCAGGGCGTCGAGGGCGGCGTGGATCTGATCGTTCAGGCCGCTCAGCTCGAGAAAATCACGATAAGCCTGAGCTGTCGTGGCGAAGCCACCGGGCACCGATACACCGGCACCTGCAAGGTTACTGATCATCTCGCCCAGGGATGCGTTCTTGCCCCCTACGTGCTCTACATCATGGACGCCGAGCTTATCGAGGGAAACTACGTACTCTACCAAGGTGATCTCTCCACTAACTGTGTTGGAAAAGCTCAGAAGCCGGCTGCTACAGGGAGCGTTTGCCGGCTGTATGGCCTGGACCTGGAAAATAAGTGAGAATGCGGGCCACTGGCGGCCGGCAAATCGCGCCTATCATATCCAAGATTCGTCACTAGCTTAAGGCCCAAGGTGCAAATGAAACGATCTGCTTTCTTTATCTCCGATGGCACCGGCATCACAGCCGAGACCCTCGGCCAAAGCCTCCTGGCGCAGTTCGAAAACATTACCTTCAGCAAATTCACGCGGCCATACATCGACAACGTGGATAAAGCGCGGGCCATGGTACAACAAATCAACAAAGCCGCCGAAACCGACGGCTTTCGGCCGATCATCTTCGACACCATTGTCAATCAGGACATCCGTGAGATCCTCGCAACGTCCAATGGTTTCATGATCGACATTTTCTCGACCTTTCTGGCGCCTCTTGAACAGGAATTGACCGAGCATTCTTCCTACACCGTCGGCAAGTCCCACTCGATTGGCAGCAACTCCAATTACATGGAGCGGATCGAGGCGGTGAACTTCGCCCTCGACAACGACGACGGTGCGCGCACGCATTATTACGACAAGGCGGACCTGATCCTAGTGGGCGTGTCGCGTTGTGGTAAGACGCCGACGTGCCTGTACATGGCCATGCAATTCGGCATCCGCGCGGCCAACTATCCGCTGACCGAAGACGACATGGAACGCCTGCAACTGCCAGCCACCCTGCGTGCCCACCAGCACAAACTGTTCGGCCTGACCATCGACCCGGACCGCCTCACCGCGATCCGCAACGAACGCAAGCCCAACAGCCGCTATTCGAGCTACGCCCAGTGCGAATTCGAAGTGCGTGAGGTGGAGAATTTGTTCCGCCGCGAGAACATCCCGCACATCAATTCCACGCATTTTTCGGTGGAAGAGATTTCGGCGAAGATTTTGGTGGAGAAAGGCGTGGAGCGGCGGTTCAAGTAGTTTTTCGGCGACAGTTACATCGCTTTCGCGAGCAGGCTCGCTCCCACAGTGGATCTCTGTCGTACACAGACGCTGTGCCCACTGAAGATCAAATGTGGGAGCGAGCCTGCTCGCGAAGAACGATTACACGGACTCTGTTAATGCGCCCACCAGCGCATCAAACCCTTGAAGCAACAACCGATCATCCCCCGCCGAATTACAAACACTCGCCCTGACGAACTGCGGCACCGCCCCATGCCCGACCGCAAACGCTTCAGCGGTGGCGATCAGATAATTATTCGCCTTAAGCTCCTCAGCAATCTGCGAGGCCCGCCACGGTTCGGGCACTTCGATCCAGAAGTGCGGGCTATGGGAATGGGTTTTGTACGCCAGGCCCTCCAGCACACCACTCACCAACGCCTTGCGCCGACCGATCTCGGCAATCTGCTGGCCCAGCAACTGCTCGGCAATGCCGTTTTCTATCCACAGACTCGCCACCTCCAGCGACAACGGGCTGGCCATCCAGCACGTCCCGCGCACTGCTGCGCTCAAGCGTCCGATCAACGGTTGCGGCGCATGCAGGTAACCGACTCGCAAACCTGCCGAAACCGCCTTGCTCAGGCTGCCGATCAGCACCGAGCGCTCCGGGGCGAAATGGCTCAAGGGTAACGGTCGCTGTTGAGCCAATACCGCGTGGGCTTCGTCTTCAAAGATCAACAGATTGTGCTGCCGACAGACCTCTGCAATCGCTTCCCGCCGTGCGACGGACATCACGGCAGCCGTAGGATTCTGGATCGTCGGTGTGCAATACAGCGCCGACACACGATGGTTGCGGCAAACCTCATCCAAGGCATCGGGCATCAGTCCTTCATCATCCATCCCGACACCGATGAGTTTTATCCCGAGCTGGCGTGCGACGCTGATCAACCCCGGGTAAGTCAGGTGCTCCGTCACCAACGTATCGCCCGCCTTGAGCAACCCCATCAAGGCACACAACAGACCGTGCTGGCCGCCGTTCACGCAAACGATCTGCTCGGCGCTCGGGACAAACTCTTGATGCCTGAGCCAGTGCGCGCCCGCCGCACGGTAGCGTAGCAATCCAGCCTCGGCGCTGTAGCACCCGAGGTGTTGCAACGCCTCAGGATCAAGGGACAACGCTTGCAGGCTCTGACTAAAAGAAAGCGCTTCCTGCCCCGGAATCGGTTGATTGTGGCTCATGTCAAAAAACGCCCGCGGCTCATCGCTGACATTGCGAAAGCCACCGTCCCGCGATCGCTCCATCCCGCGCTGACGCACATACGTGCCGTCTCCTACACGAGCGACCACCAATCCCACACGTTCGAGTTCACCGTAAGCGCGACTGATGGTGCCGATGGTCACGCCGAGGCTATCCGCCAGCAACCGATGAGGCGGCAATTTGCAGCCGGGCTCGATCAGCCCTTCAGCGATGCCTTTTTCGATCCCGTCGGCGAGGCGTTTGTATTTCACCCCCAGACCGTTCGCCAGGCCGTCGCGCAGGATTGACACCATGGCAATACTTGTTTTGACAGTCATTGCAGCCCCGAATAGCGTGCTTGAAACAGGTTCAATCAGGGATAGACCTTTTGCAGATGAAGGTCAATTCCGACGATAAAAGGAGTTCGATCATGTCCATTGCCATCAGCGCACCTTCATGTACTGCAAAACCCTGGCTCGCCGCCCTGGTCACCAGCGTGCTGTTCCTGATCGTGTGCCTGAGTTGGGGCACGACGTGGCTCGGGATCAAGATTGCCGTTGAAAGCGTGCCGCCGCTGACCGCCGCCGGCCTGCGATTCCTCATCGCCTTCCCGCTCTTTCTCGGCTTCGCCCTGATCCGTCGTGAACCGCTGCTGTTTCCCAGGGAGAGCCGCTGGTTCTTTGTCTTCGTCACGTTGACGTATTTCAGCCTGCCGTATTACTTGCTCAACTACGGCGAGATGCACGTTTCGTCCGGCCTGACGGCACTGCTGTTCAGCTGCATGCCAGTGTTCATCCTGCTGTTTTCCGCGCTGTTTCTGCGGGAGAAAATCTACCCCTCGCAAGTGCTCGGAATCGCCATAGGCTTCGGCAGCCTGTTCATGATCATCCGCAGCCAGGGGCTACATCTGGACCATGCTGAGTTGTTCGGGGTGTTGGCGATTCTCTGCGCCGCGGTGATGCATGCGCTGTGTTACGTGGTGACTAAAAAACACGGCACGGCGATCAGCGTCATTACCTACAACACGCTGCCAATCGGCATCGCCGGGCTGATGCTGTTTGTCGCCGGATTGAGTGTCGAAGCACCGGTGTTCGATGCCATCACCGCGCGGTCGTGGAGCGCCCTGCTCTATCTGGGACTGGTGGCGTCGGTGGGCGGGTTTATCGTTTACTTCCTGCTGCTCAAGCGGCTGAGCCCGATCATTTTGTCGTTTGTGTTCATCATTTTTCCGGTGTTTGCGGTGATCATCGGTGCCTGGTACGAGGGGCAAACCTTGTCCCGGGAACTGATGATGTACTCGGCGATTTTGCTGACGGGGTTTGCGATCACCAAATTGCCTGTGGAAAAGTGGCTCATCGGCAAAAAAGCAAACCCCTAGGCGACGGTCAGATCACAAACAAATCCACGAACCGATTCACCGGTGTCGCCTCAAGCGCAGCCTGGTCCTTGCACAACGCAAAGATCTCGGCGCTGCGCTGGGCGGTGAACCGCGTCGCCAGATTGGCCTTGAACTTGTCTTCCAGCAGCGGAATGCCGTCGGTGCGGCGACGGCGATGGCCGATCGGGTATTCCACCAACACGTTCTCGGTGCTGGAGCCATCCTTGAAGAACACCTGTATCGCATTGGCGATGGAGCGTTTGTCGGCCTCCAGGTATTCGCGGGTGTAGCGCGGGTCTTCGACGATGACCATTTTTTCGCGCAGCACGTCGATGATCGGATGCGCCGCGTGGAAATCGTCCTCGTACTGCTCGGCCACCAGATTGCCGAACGCCAGCGGCACGGCTGTCATGTACTGAATGCAATGGTCACGGTCCGCAGCGTTGGCCAGCGGGCCGACCTTGGAGATGATGCGGATCGCCGATTCGTGGGTGGTGATGACGATTTTGTCGATTTCGTGCAGGCGATTTCTGACTTGCGGATGCAACGTCACTGCCGCTTCGCAAGCCGTTTGCGCGTGGAATTCGGCGGGGAAGCTGATTTTGAACAGCACGTTTTCCATCACGTAGCTGCCGTACGGCCGGGAGAAGCTGAACGCGCGTTTGTCTTCGGGCTTGAGCGCCAGATCGTTGTTGGTGTGGCTGAACAGCACGTCGTAAAAGCCCCATTGTTTGGCGGTCAGTACGCCGGGGATGCCCATTTCGCCACGCATCGCGATGTCCGCAAGCCGCACGCCACGGCTGGACGCGTCGCCGGCCGCCCAGGATTTACGCGATCCGGCATTCGGCGCATGACGGTAAGTGCGCAGCGCCTGACCGTCGGCGAAGGCGTGGGACAACGCGGACAACAACTGCTCACGATTGGCGCCCATCAGCTTGGCGGTGACAGCGGTCGAGGCGACTTTCACCAGGATGACGTGATCCAGGCCTACACGATTGAAGGAGTTTTCCAGCGCGATCACGCCCTGGATTTCGTGAGCCATGATCATGGCTTCGAGCACAGCGCGAACGGTCAGCGGCGCATCGCCATTGGCCAGGCGCTTTTGCGACAAGTGATCGGCCACCGCGAGAATGCCGCCGAGGTTATCGGACGGATGGCCCCATTCGGCGGCGAGCCAGGTGTCGTTGTAATCGAGCCAGCGGACGATGCAACCGATGTCCCACGCCGCTTTGACCGGGTCGAGGCGATAGCTGGTGCCGGGGACGCGCGCGCCGAACGGGACGACGGTGCCTTCCACCATGGGGCCGAGGTGTTTGGTGCACTCGGGGAAGCGCAGGGCCAGCAGGCCACAGCCCAACGTGTCCATCAGGCAGTTGCGGGCGGTGTCGAGGGCTTCGACAGATTGAATCTTGAAGTTGAGGACGTAGTCGGCAATGTCCCGCAGGACCGTGTCGTAGTCGGGACGGTTGTTCTGGTCAACGTTGGTGCTCATGTTCGATTCACTCTTGAAGTGGTTCGTTGATGGGACCTCGGTTCAGGGATCAATCTCGGTTAGTTACAACCTTCTTGTTTTGGCAATGCAATCAACTGTAGGAGCTGCCGAAGGCTGCGATCTTTTGATTTTTCTTTTTAATGGCAAGATCAAAAGATCGCAGCCTTCGGCAGCTCCTACAGAGGTATGTGTCAGTTAGAAGGAATCACCCGGCACGCGGACGTAGCCTTCCATCAACACCCGCGCACTGCGGCTCATGATGGCTTTGTTCACGGTCCATTCACCGTTCACCAGGCTCGCCTCAGCACCCACGCGCAAGGTGCCGGACGGATGCCCAAAGCGCACAGCATTGCGCTCAATACCACCCGCTGCGAGGTTCACCAGCGTGCCGGAAATCGCCGCCGCCGTACCAATCGCCACCGCCGCCGTGCCCATCATCGCGTGGTGCAATTTGCCCATGGACAGCGCCCGCACCAACAGATCGACATCGCCCGCCGCAATCGCTTTGCCACTCGAAGCAACGTAGTCCGCAGGCTTGGCCACAAAAGCAACCTTAGGGGTGTGCTGACGCTTGGCCGCTTCGTCCAGATCCTTGATCAGGCCCATGCGCAATGCGCCGTAAGCCCGAATGGTTTCAAACATCAGCAACGCTTTCGGATCGCTATTGATCGCGCCTTGCAGCTCGGTGCCGGTGTAACCGATGTCTTCGGCATTGACGAAAATCGTCGGAATACCGGCATTGATCATGGTCGCCTTGAAGGTTCCGACGCCAGGTACTTCGAGGTCATCGACCAGGTTGCCGGTAGGAAACATCGAACCACCGCCACCCTCTTCTTCCGCTGCCGGATCCATGAATTCGACCTGCACTTCAGCGGCCGGAAAGGTCACGCCGTCGAGTTCGAAATCACCGGTCTCCTGCACTTCACCGTTGGTGATCGGCACGTGGGCGATGATGGTCTTGCCGATGTTGGCCTGCCACACGCGAACCACGGCAACGCCGTTGTGCGGGATGCGACTGGCGTCCACCAGACCATTGCTGATGGCGAACGAACCGACCGCCGCCGACAAGTTGCCGCAGTTGCCGCTCCAATCGACGAAAGGCTTGTCGATGGACACCTGACCGAACAGGTAATCGACGTCGTGATCGGCCTTGATGCTTTTCGACAGGATCACGGTTTTGCTGGTGCTGGAGGTTGCGCCGCCCATGCCGTCGATTTGCTTGTCGTACGGGTCGGGGCTGCCGATCACGCGCAGCAACAAGGCATCGCGAGCAGGCCCTGGAATCTGTGCCGCTTCGGGCAGGTCTTTCAGGCTGAAGAACACGCCTTTACTGGTGCCGCCACGCATGTAGGTGGCGGGGATTTTGATCTGGGGTGCGTGAGCCATGATGTTCCTTTTAGGATCGAGCGGGACCGCATGGCCCCGCCCGAACTCATCGTGTTAAACGGCAACCGCCGATTCTTCGAGGAAGTCCTGAGCGAAGCGTTGCAGCACGCCGCCCGCCTCATAGATCGACACTTCTTCGGCGGTGTCGAGGCGGCAGGTCACCGGCACTTCGACGCGTTCGCCGTTCTTGCGGTTGATCACCAGCGTCAGCTCGGCACGCGGGGTGCGCTCACCGATCACGTCGTAGGTTTCGCTGCCATCGATGCCCAATGTCTTGCGGTCGGTGCCCGGTTTGAATTCCAGCGGCAACACGCCCATGCCCACCAGGTTGGTGCGGTGAATGCGCTCGAAGCCTTCGGCCGCAATCGCTTCCACACCGGCCAGACGTACGCCCTTCGCCGCCCAGTCGCGGGACGATCCCTGACCGTAGTCGGCGCCGGCAATGATGATCAGCGGCTGTTTGCGTTCCATGTAGGTTTCGATGGCTTCCCACATGCGCATCACTTTGCCTTCCGGCTCGACGCGAGTCAGCGAACCCTGTTTGACCTTGCCGTTTTCCTGAACCATTTCATTGAACAGTTTCGGGTTGGCGAAGGTGGCGCGTTGCGCAGTCAAATGGTCGCCCCTATGAGTTGCGTAAGAGTTGAAGTCCTCTTCCGGCAAGCCCATTTTCGCCAGGTATTCGCCGGCGGCGCTGTCGAGCATGATCGCGTTCGACGGCGACAGGTGATCGGTGGTGATGTTGTCCGGCAGCACTGCCAGCGGGCGCATGCCCTTGAGCGGACGAGCCCCGGCCAGCGCGCCTTCCCAGTACGGCGGACGGCGGATGTAGGTGCTCATCTCGCGCCAGTCGTACAGCGGCGTCACTTTCGGACCGGTGTCTTCGTGGATGGCGAACATCGGAATGTAAACCTGACGGAACTGCTCCGGCTTGACCGACGCCTTGACCACTGCGTCGATTTCTTCGTCGCTCGGCCAGATATCTTTCAGGCGAATTTCCTTGCCGTCGACCACACCCAACACATCTTTTTCGATGTCGAAACGGATGGTCCCGGCGATGGCGTAAGCCACGACCAACGGCGGCGAAGCAAGGAAGGCGTTCTTGGCGTACGGGTGGATCCGGCCGTCGAAGTTGCGGTTGCCGGACAGCACAGCGGTGGCGTACAGGTCGCGGTCGATGATCTCTTGCTGGATCACCGGGTCCAGCGCGCCAGACATACCGTTGCAGGTGGTGCAGGCGAAGGCGACGATACCGAAACCGAGTTGCTCCAGCTCAGTGGTCAGGCCGGCTTCGTCCAGGTACAGCGCCACGGTTTTCGAACCCGGCGCCAGGGACGATTTGACCCATGGCTTGCGAGTCAGGCCGAGCTTGTTGGCATTGCGCGCCAGAAGGCCGGCGGCGATGACGTTGCGCGGGTTGCTGGTGTTGGTGCAACTGGTGATGGCGGCGATGATCACCGCGCCGTCCGGCATCTGGCCGGGTACTTCGGTCCACTGGCCGGAGATGCCTTGGGCGGCGAGGTCCGAGGTGGCGACGCGGGCGTGCGGGTTGCTCGGGCCGGCCATGTTGCGCACCACCGAAGACAGGTTGAAGGTCAACCCGCGCTCGTATTGCGCGCCTTTCAGGCTGTCAGCCCACAGTCCCGTGGTCTTGGCGTAGCTCTCGACCAACTGCACCTGCTCGTCTTCACGGCCGGTGAGTTTCAGGTAGTCGATGGTCTGCTGGTCGATGTAGAACATCGCAGCAGTGGCGCCGTATTCCGGGGCCATGTTGGAAATGGTCGCGCGGTCGCCGAGGGTCAGCGCCGAGGCGCCTTCGCCGAAGAATTCCAGCCACGCGCCGACGACTTTTTGCTGACGCAGGAACTCGGTCAGCGCCAGCACCATGTCGGTGGCGGTGATGCCCGGTTGCAGCTTGCCGGTCAATTCGACGCCGACGCTTTCCGGCAGACGCATCCACGATGCGCGGCCGAGCATTACGCTTTCAGCTTCCAGGCCGCCGACACCGATGGCGATCACGCCCAGTGCATCGACATGAGGAGTGTGGCTGTCGGTGCCGACGCAAGTGTCGGGGAACGCCACACCATCGCGCACCTGGATCACCGGAGACATTTTCTCCAGGTTGATCTGGTGCATGATCCCGTTGCCCGGCGGAATCACATCAACGTTCTTGAAGGCCTTTTTGGTCCAGTTGATGAAGTGGAAACGGTCTTCGTTGCGACGGTCTTCGATAGCGCGGTTCTTCTCGAACGCCTCAGGATCGAAGCCACCGCGCTCGACAGCCAGGGAGTGGTCGACGATCAATTGCGTCGGCACCACCGGGTTCACTTGCGCCGGGTCGCCACCTTGCAGGGCGATGGCGTCACGCAGGCCGGCGAGGTCGACCAGCGCGGTCTGGCCGAGAATGTCGTGGCACACCACACGGGCCGGGAACCATGGGAAGTCGAGGTCGCGTTTGCGCTCGATGAATTGCTTCAGGGATTCAGTGAGCGTGGCCGGGTCGCAGCGACGCACCAGGTTTTCCGCCAGCACGCGAGAGGTGTACGGCAGAGTGTCGTAGGCGCCGGGCTGGATGGCTTCGACAGCCGCGCGGACGTCGAAGTAATCCAGATGGCTGCCGGGCAGCGGTTTACGGAATTCAGTGTTCATCGTCAGGACTCGGTCACGGTAGTTTCAAAAGGTGGGGCCTGGCACAGGATTCGAAGCTCACAACCTCCACTGTGGGAGCGAGCCTGCTCGCGATAGCGATACATCAGTCGACATCAATGTTGAATGTCAGTCCGTCATCGCCGGCAAGCCGGTCTCACTCCCACAAGGGTTTAGCGGTGTTTTCCTGCTCCGGGTCAGCTCACCATTCAGCGTTGTTCGATTGGCACGAACTTGCGCTGTTCGACGCCGACGTATTCGGCGCTCGGGCGGATGATGCGGTTGTTGGCACGTTGTTCGAACACGTGCGCCGCCCAGCCGGTCAGCCGCGAGCAGACGAAGATCGGTGTGAACAACTTGGTCGGGATGCCCATGAAGTGGTACGTCGACGCATGGTAGAAGTCGGCGTTCGGAAACAGTTTTTTCTGTTCCCACATGGTCTTGTCGATGGCTTCGGAAACCGGGAACAACACGGTGTCGCCCACTTCGTCAGCGAGTTTTTTCGACCAGCCCTTGATCACCTCGTTACGCGGATCGTTGTCCTTATAGATCGCGTGGCCGAAGCCCATGATCTTGTCCTTGCGCTCGAGCATGCCGAGGGTGCCTTTGATCGCCTCTTCCGGCGAGCTGAAGCGCTCGATCATTTCCATTGCCGCTTCGTTGGCACCGCCGTGCAGCGGACCACGCAGCGAGCCAATGGCGGCCGTGACGCAGGAGTACATGTCCGACAGCGTCGAGGCGCAAACCCGTGCAGTGAAGGTCGAGGCGTTGAACTCGTGCTCCGCGTAGAGGATCAACGAAACATTCATCACTTTGACGTGCAACTCGCTCGGCTTCTTGTCGTGCAGCAGGTGCAGGAAGTGGCCGCCGATGGATTGTTCGTCGCTCACGCAGCTGATGCGTTTGCCGTCGTGGCTGAAGCGATACCAGTAGCACATGATCGCCGGGAACGCGGCGAGCAAACGGTCAGTCACGTCATGTTGTTCGGAGAAGTCTTTCTCCGGCTCGATGTTGCCCAGGAACGAGCAACCGGTGCGCATCACGTCCATCGGGTGGGCGTCGGCGGGGATGCGTTCCAACACTTCTTTCAGTGCTTGCGGCAGGTCGCGCAGCTTGCTCAGCTTGCTGATGTAAGCGGCGAGTTGGGTTTTGGTCGGCAGTTCACCGTAAAGCAGCAGGTAGGCCACTTCTTCGAACTGAGCGTCAGCCGCCAGTTCGCGAACGTCGTAGCCACGATAGGTCAGGCCTGCGCCCGACTGGCCCACGGTGGACAGTGCGGTTTGCCCGGCAACCTGGCCACGGAGCCCGGCGCCACTGAGTACTTTTGCTTCGGCCATTGCTGTCTCCAATCTTGAATTTGTTAGGGAGTTATTCGACTTACTTCTTCGCCGCAAACAACGCATCGAGCTTCTGCTCGAAGGTGTGGTAGTCGATGCGATCGTAAAGCTCCATGCGGGTCTGCATGGTGTCGATGACGTTCTGTTGCGTGCCGTCGCGGCGGATCGCGGTGTAGACGTTTTCTGCGGCTTTGTTCATCGCGCGGAACGCCGACAGCGGGTACAGCACCAGCGACACATCGGCAGCGGCGAGTTGCTCGGTGGTGTACAGCGGCGTCGCGCCGAATTCGGTGATGTTGGCCAGGATCGGCGCTTTCACGCGGTTGGCGAACAGCTTGTACATGTCCAGTTCAGTGATGGCTTCCGGGAAGATCATGTCGGCGCCGGCCTCGATGCACGCCGCGGCGCGATCCAGAGCGGACTCCAGACCTTCCACCGCCAGGGCGTCGGTACGGGCCATGATCACGAAGCTGTCATCGGTGCGCGCATCAACAGCAGCCTTGATGCGATCGACCATTTCCTGCAGGGACACAATCTCTTTATTAGGACGGTGACCGCAGCGCTTGGCGCCGACCTGGTCTTCGATGTGAATCGCCGCCGCGCCGAACTTGATCATCGACTTGACGGTACGCGCCACGTTAAACGCCGAGGAACCGAAACCGGTGTCCACGTCCACCAGCAGCGGCAGGTCGCAGACGTCAGTGATGCGGCGCACGTCGGTCAGCACGTCATCCAGGCCGGTGATGCCCAGGTCCGGCACGCCGAGGGAGCCGGCAGCCACCCCGCCACCCGACAGATAAATAGCCTTGAAACCGGCGCGCTTGGCCAGCAGCGCGTGATTGGCGTTGATCGCGCCGACCACTTGCAGCGGATGTTCGCTGGCGACCGCATCGCGGAAACGCTGGCCTGGAGTGCTCTTGTTGGAACTCATGACTCACCTCGTTCAGTGGCTGTCTGGTGTGTGCCGTCCTGGTAGTGACGGGCGATATTGCGTTTGGAGGCGCCGATGTGGCGGCGCATCAACAACTCGGCTAGCTCACCGTCACGGTCGGCGATGGCGTCGAGAATTCGGTGGTGCTCGGCAAAGGCCTGACGCGGACGATTGGGCGTGGTGGAAAACTGGATGCGGTACATGCGCACCAGCTGATAGAGCTCGCCGCAGAGCATCTGCGTCAGGGTGCGGTTGCCGCTGCCCTGGATGATTCGGTAATGGAAGTCGAAATCGCCTTCCTGCTGGTAGTAGCCGACACCGGCCTGAAACGCCGCATCGCGCTCATGGGTTTCGAGGACCCGGCGCAGTTCGTCGATTTCTTCGAGGGTCATGCGTTCGGCCGCCAGACGGCAGGCCATGCCTTCGAGGGATTCGCGGATTTCGTAGAGTTCCAGCAGTTCGGCATGGCTCAACGAAACCACCCGCGCCCCGACGTGCGGCACGCGAACCAGCAGGCGCTGGCCTTCCAGACGGTGGATCGCCTCACGCAGCGGCCCGCGGCTGATGCCATAGGTGCGCGCCAGTTCCGGCTCGGAGATCTTGCTGCCCGGGGCGATCTCGCCCTTGACGATGGCCGCCTGAATGCGCCGGAAGACGTTCTCGGACAGTGTCTCCGAATCGTCTTGGGCTATTACCGGGGGATCGAGTTGATCCAGCATATTGTCGACACCTTGAAAGCTGATGCCGCAAAAACTAGCGAATACAGACCTTTTAGTCAAAGGATAAATAGGTATTGTCGACAATCGTCTAATAACCGACTGCACCAGAACGACGCAGTCCTTCTGTTTATAGCCGCCTCCCGGCGGTGGCGCCATAAAACCACCGTGCTAGAATGCCGGCCGCATTTGTTTGTGACATCTGCACTGCTTGTCATAAACAGTTGATAGGCATACGAGGGAGCTTGCGCAGCGATGCCAGGGCCTTGAATAGAAGTACGGACCGCTGCGCACCAGGATTTATGAGACTCAAGCCCTTCCCCACCTTCCTTTATCTACTTTGCCTGCCCGGTTTCGCCGCGGCGGGGGAAAAGACTGTTTACGGCCTCAACGAGTACGCCTCCCTGGACGGCATCGACCTGGAAGTCGCCGCCAAACTCGACACCGGGGCGAAAACCGCGTCCCTGAGTGCCCGTGACATCAAACGCTTCAAACGCAATGGCGAATCCTGGGTGCGCTTCTATCTGGCGATCGACGCTGCGCACTCGCACCCGATCGAACGGCCACTGGCCCGCGTCAGCAAGATCAAGCGCCGGGCCGGCGACTACGACCCGGAAGAGGGCAAGAAGTACACCGCCCGTCCGGTGATCGAGCTGGATATCTGCATGGGGTCGGCTTTACGCAGTATCGAAGTGAACTTGACCGACCGCAGCGCCTTCCAATACCCGCTGCTGATCGGCTCCGAAGCGCTGAAACGCTTCGATGCGCTGGTTGACCCCAGTCTTAAATACGCTGCTGGCAAACCCGCCTGCGCCACCGACGCTCATACCGCAGAGTAATTCCAATGCGCTCTCTTACCCTCCACCTGAAATTCCTGATCGCCATCCTGGTGGTGCTGGGTATTTCAGTCACGGCCTATCAGATCTTCGTGCTCGGCATCCCCGTGACCGAAGACGCCACCGACGACTTGTGGAACATCGACGCCAAAGTCGAGTTCGTCGCCAGCACCAAAGACCCGGTCAAGATCCAGATGTTCGTGCCGCCGCTGAGCCGCGATTACGTCAGCCTCAACGAGAGTTTCATTTCCAATAACTACGGCGTGGCCGTGAACCGTGCCGACGGCAACCGCAAAGTCACCTGGTCGGCACGTCGGGCCAAGGGCAATCAGACCCTTTATTACCGCCTGGTGCTGACCAAGCGCTACACCGGTGAAAAATCCAAGATCAAAGGCCCGACCTTCCGCGACAGCATTGCCGTCGAAGGCGCGGAAAAAGTCGCCGCCGAAGCCCTGCTCGCACCGATCCGCCAGCACTCGGCCGACGTCGAAACCTTCATCGGCGAAGCCATCAAGCGTGTCAACAATCTCAACGACGACAACGTGAAACTGCTGCTGGGCGGCGATCCGTCCCCCGGGCACAAGGCGAAAATCGTCGAATTGGTGCTGTCCATCGCGCACGTGCCAGTGGAAAAGGTCCACACCATTCGTCTGGTGGCCGACCAACCGCAAACACCGGAACTCTGGCTGCGCAGTTTCAACGGCACCGATTGGCTGTACTTCAACCCGGAAACCGGTGAACAGGGCCTGCCGACCGACCGCCTGCTGTGGTGGACCGGCGACGAAAACCTGATCACTGTCGATGGCGGCAAGAAAGCCAACGTGACCTTCAGCCTGAACAACAGCGAAATGAACGCGATTCGCCTGGCCAAGCTGACCGACGAAAACACCGACGCCAACTTCCTCGAATACTCGCTGTACGGCCTGCCGCTGCAAACCCAGCAGACGTTCATGATCATGGTGATGATCCCGATCGGCGTACTGGTGATTTTGATCCTGCGCAACCTGATCGGCATTCAAACCCTAGGCACCTTTACTCCGGTGCTGATCGCCCTGGCCTTCCGGGAAACCCAGCTCGGCTTCGGTATCGTGCTGTTTACCATCATCACGGCGCTGGGCCTGTCGCTGCGCTCCTACCTTGAACACTTGAAGCTGCAAATGCTGCCGAGGCTGTCCGTGGTGCTGACCTTCGTGGTGGTGCTGATCGCGACCATCAGCCTGCTCAGCCATAAACTCGGCCTGGAACGCGGGTTGTCGGTAGCGCTGTTCCCGATGGTGATTCTGACCATGACCATCGAACGCCTGTCGATTACCTGGGAAGAACGCGGTTCCGGCCATGCCATGAAAGTGGCGATCGGTACGCTGTTCGCGGCGTCCCTGGCGCACCTGATCATGACCGTGCCGGAGCTGATTTACTTCGTGTTTACCTTCCCGGCGATCCTGCTGATCCTCGTGGGCTTCATGCTGGCGATGGGTCGTTATCGCGGTTACCGCCTGACCGAACTGGTGCGTTTCAAGGCGTTCCTGAAGAAGGCTGACGCCTGATGTTCGGCTTCTGGAAGACCTGGAAGGCCCTGGAAGCCCGGGGCATCATGGGGATCAATCGGCGTAACGCAGACTACGTGCTCAAGTACAACAAGCGCAGTCTGTACCCGATTGTCGATGACAAGATCATCACCAAGGAACGTGCCATCGCCGCCGGCATTCATGTACCGGAAATGTATGGCGTGATTTCCACCGAGAAGGAAATCGACGACCTCGACGACATCATCGGCGGGCGCAACGACTTCGTGATCAAACCGGCCCAGGGCGCCGGCGGTGACGGCATCATTGTGGTTGCCGATCGGTTCGAGGGGCGCTATCGCACAGTGTCCGGCAAGATCATCGACCATGAGGAACTCGAGCACCATATCTCGAGCATCCTCACCGGCCTGTATTCCCTGGGCGGGCACCGCGACCGCGCGCTGATCGAATACCGGGTGATCCCGGACCAGATTTTCAAAAGCATCAGCTATGAAGGCGTGCCGGACATCCGCATCATCGTGCTGATGGGTTACCCGGTGATGGCCATGCTGCGCTTGCCGACGCGCCAGTCCGGCGGCAAGGCCAACCTGCACCAGGGCGCCATCGGCGTCGGCGTGGACTTGGCCACCGGCCTGACCCTGCGCGGCACCTGGCTGAACAACATCATCGCCAAACACCCCGACACCACCAACGCAGTGGATGGCGTGCAACTGCCCTACTGGGACGGTTTCATGAAACTTGCCGCGGGCTGCTATGAGCTGTGCGGGCTGGGTTACATCGGTGTCGACATGGTGCTGGACCAGGAGAAAGGACCGCTGATTCTTGAGCTCAACGCCCGGCCGGGGTTGAACATTCAGATTGCCAATGATTGCGGGCTGACGTTGCGCACCCATGCAGTTGAAGCGCGGCTGGAAGAGTTGAAGGCTCGCGGGGTTGTTGAGACGGTGCAGGAACGGGTTGAGTTTGTTCAGGAGATGTTTGGGCATATACCTGCGGTTGAGGGCTGAAATTGGCCCCCTCACCCTAACCCTCTCCCAGAGGTAGAGGGGACTGACCGATGCGATTGTTCGAAACACTGCGACCTGAGATTCCGAGTCGAACTTAGATTCTGAAAAGCTTGAAGATCGGCTCCCTTTCCCCCTCTCCCCACTGGGGCGGTCCGACGTTTCGGGAGGGCTGGGGTGAGGGGTGGCTTTTGAATCCGACACAAATCCTGAACCTCCACCAACCTGCCAATCCCCGACATCCCCTCTAGGAGCAATTCCCCGAGGAGACTACAATCGCCACCCCCGCCTCGATGGCTGATCTGCCCCGCCCATGTTGACCTGTTCCGTACACCCGCTCCCCTATCGCGCCAACCCCGCCGAGTACTTCGCGGCGATTCGTCATGCCCCCGGTGCCGTGCTGCTCGACAGTGGCCGGCCGAGTGCCGAGCGTGGACGTTATGACCTGCTCAGTGCCTGGCCATTGGAGCAAATAGCGGTATTGCCTGACGAAAGTGGCAGCGATTTCCTGCAACGCCTTCGCGACAATCTGACACGACTCGGTGAAGCGGCTGTTCCTTACGATTTGCCCTTCGCTGGCGGCCTCATCGGTTACCTGAGCTACGACTTCGGTCGGCATCTAGAAAACCTGCCGAGTCAGGCGCAGGACGATCTGCAACTACCCGACGCACGTTTCGGGCTGTATGACTGGGCACTGATCAGCGATCACCAACTGAGTACAAGTCAGTTGGTCTTCCACCCATCGCTGATCGACAGCGAACGTCAGCGCCTGATCGCACTGTTCAGTGAGCCTACGGCTGAAGCAGTCGAGTCTTTCACGTTGAAAGCCCCGATGAAGGCCGACCTGAGCGCTGACGAATATCGCCACGCGCTCGGACGCATTCAGCAGTACATCCAGGCCGGCGACTGTTACCAGGTCAACTTCGCCCAACGCTTCCGCGCGCAGTGCCAGGGCGATCCATGGGCCGCGTATTGCGCGCTGCGGGCGGCGTGCCCGACGCCATTTTCCGGTTTCCAGAGCCTGCCCGACGGCGGTGCGGTGTTGAGTCTGTCGCCAGAACGTTTCGTCAAAGTCAGCGAACGCCATGTGGAAACCCGCCCGATCAAAGGCACCCGCCCTCGCGGACTGACCGCTGCCGAAGATGCGGCAAACGCCGCCGAACTGCTGGCCAGCCCCAAGGACCGCGCAGAAAACCTGATGATCGTCGACTTGCTGCGCAATGACCTCGGCCGGACTTGCCGTATCGGTTCGGTGCGGGTGCCGGAGTTGTTCAGCCTGGAAAGCTACCCGAACGTGCATCACCTGGTGAGCAGCGTCACCGGAGAACTGGCGGATGACCGGGATGCACTGGACCTGATCGCTGGCAGCTTCCCTGGCGGCTCGATTACCGGTGCACCGAAGATTCGCGCGATGCAGATCATCGACGAGCTGGAGCCGACGCGTCGCGGGTTGTACTGCGGGTCTTTGTTGTATCTGGACGTGCGCGGCGAGATGGACAGCTCCATCGCCATTCGCAGTTTGCTGGTCAAGGATGGGCAGGTGTGTTGCTGGGGCGGTGGCGGGATCGTCGCGGATTCCGAGTGGCAGGCCGAGTATCAGGAATCGATTACAAAGGTGAAGGTGTTGCTCGATACCCTGCAAAACCTGTAACTGACCAACACCATCCCCTGTAGGAGCTGCCGCAGGCTGCGATCTTTTGATGTTAAGAAGCAAGATCAAAAGATCGCAGCCTGCGGCAGCTCCTACAGGGATCGGGTTTACAGGCTCAACGCCCGGTTAGAAGCCTTGATGAACTCCTGCTTCAAATCCTCGAAGCTGTGCACCGCCGGGAACTGCGGAAACTCGCGAATCACATTGTCCGGTGCATGGAACAGAATCCCCGCATCCGCCTCACCCAGCATCGTGGTGTCGTTGTAGGAATCCCCCGCCGCGATCACCCGGTAGTAAAGGCTCTTGAAGGCCAAAACCGACTGGCGCTTGGGATCTTTCTGACGCAATTGATAGCTCGTCACCCGACCGGAATCGTCAGTAATCAGACGATGGCAAAGCAATGTCGGGAAACCCAGTTGACGCATCAGCGGCTGGGAGAACTCGTAGAACGTGTCCGACAGAATCACCACCTGAAAGCGCTCACGCAGCCAGTTGACGAACTCAATGGCGCCATCCAGCGGCTTGAGCGTGGCGATCACTTCCTGGATGTCTGTGAGTTTCAAGCCGTGCTCGTCGAGGATCCGCAGACGCTGCTTCATCAGCACGTCGTAGTCGGGGATGTCCCGGGTGGTAGCCCTGAGGGATTCAATCCCGGTTTTTTCGGCGAAGGCGATCCAGATTTCCGGGACCAGTACACCTTCAAGATCCAGACAGGCAATTTCCACAAGACACTCCCATTTGTATTGATTATTGAGTCGAGCGAGCCAAAAGACTGCCGAACTCTAGCGACTCAGGCTGACCGGTGCAACGCATAGGGCGCGCCAGTCGCTGCAGGATTTTGTTACCATCTGACCTATATAGAGCGCCCAGCGCCACCGACCTGTAGGAAGCCGCCCTGATGAGCCCAACGTTCGACGTCGTGGAACTCGCCACGACCTATGCCAACAAATCCGCCCAGGACATCCTGAAACTCGCGTTCGCCGAGTTTGGCGATGACCTGTGGATATCTTTCAGCGGCGCCGAAGACGTGGTGCTGGTGGACATGGCCTGGAAGCTGAACAAGAACGTCAAAGTGTTCAGCCTCGACACCGGCCGCTTGCACCCCGAGACCTACCGCTTCATCGATCAAGTGCGCGAGCACTACAAGATCGACATCGAACTGGTGTCGCCGGACCACACCAAGCTCGAACCTTTCGTGAAGGAAAAGGGCCTGTTCAGTTTCTACAAGGACGGCCACGGCGAATGCTGCGGCATCCGCAAGATCGAGCCGCTACGTCGCAAGCTTTCCGGTGTGACAGCCTGGGCCACCGGTCAGCGTCGGGATCAGAGCCCTGGCACTCGTAGCGCCGTCGCGGTGCTGGAAATCGACACCGCGTTCTCCACCCCGGAACGCACCCTGTACAAATTCAACCCGCTGGCACAAATGACCAGTGAAGAGATCTGGGGTTACATCCGCATGCTGGAGCTTCCGTACAACAGCCTGCACGAACGCGGGTTCATCAGCATCGGCTGCGAGCCCTGCACCCGTCCGGTGTTGCCGAACCAGCACGAGCGCGAAGGTCGTTGGTGGTGGGAAGAAGCGACGCAGAAAGAATGCGGGCTGCATGCGGGCAACATCATCAGCAAATCCAAAGCTTAAAAACCGCCCCAACAAATGTGTACACACGAATGTCACCATAGGTGCCATTTGTGTGTGCACTTTTCATTTCAGCGCCCCAAAAAGTTACATGCCCCTGCCCTGACTTCCTCAGTCGACCTTTCGTACACATCCCACTGAAAAATAAATACCTGTTCAAACAGTCAATTTATATCGTCTTTATTTCAGATACTTATCGCAAACCGATAACAAAACGAAATTAACAGTGAAATTCATAGATCGCTGACTGGCATGGATCTGGCTTAAGTGCATACATGTTTTGTATACAATCACATCAAAACATACACACACTTTAGATCCGCAAGCCTGAAGCGCCCTATCCCGTACAGGCTGCAGATGCCCCGTAACCAATGATGCTGACTGCCCGCGACGAAGATTTGTCGAGCCAACGCTCATGCACAGTCATCGCGACGCCAAGCTCGGAGCCTGCCGGAATGCGTACTAGCCTCTCCAATAACAACATCGCGCTGGATCTGCCCTCCTTCCCACCCACTTCAACCCCTCACGACCAAACGTTTCAAGAACCCGTCGTACTCAGCCCTCGCCTGCACAACAAGGACCTGGCGCCGACCAAGGCCGAAGGTCGACGCTGGGGCCGCTACAGCATCTTCGCCCTGTGGACCAACGACGTTCACAACATCGCCAATTACTCATTCGCCATCGGGCTATATGCGCTCGGACTGGGCGGCTGGCAAATCCTGCTGTCCCTGGGGATCGGTGCGGCGTTGGTGTATAGCTTCATGAACCTCTCCGGTTACATGGGGCAAAAGACCGGCGTGCCGTTTCCTGTCATCAGCCGGATCAGTTTCGGCATTCACGGGGCGCAGATTCCTGCATTGATCCGTGCCGTTATCGCCATCGCCTGGTTCGGGATTCAGACCTACCTGGCCTCGGTGGTCTTTCGCGTACTGCTGACAGCGGTGCATCCCGGCTTCGCCGACTATGACCACAACTCAATCCTCGGTTTATCGAGCCTGGGCTGGGTGTGCTTCGTGGCGATCTGGTTCGTGCAATTGGCGATTCTCGCCTACGGCATGGAAATGGTGCGGCGTTACGAAGCGTTCGCCGGGCCAGTGATTCTGCTGACCGTCGCCGCCCTCGCCGGGTGGATGTACTTTCAGGCCAACGCGACCATCGCCTGGTCGATCCGCGAACCGCTGACCGGCGGTGAGATGTGGCGCAACATCTTTGCCGGTGGCGCGTTGTGGCTGTCGATCTACGGCACGCTGATCCTCAACTTCTGTGACTTCGCCCGTTCTTCGCCGTGCCGCAAGACCATCAAGGTCGGCAATTTCTGGGGCCTGCCGGTGAATATTCTGGTGTTCGCCAGCATCACCGTCCTGCTCTGCGGTGCGCAATTTCAGATCAATGGACGGATCATAGAAAGCCCGACCGAGATCATTGCCTCGATTCCCAACACCTTCTTTCTGGTGCTCGGCTGCCTGGCCTTCCTGATCGTCACCGTGGCGGTGAACATCATGGCCAACTTCGTCGCCCCGGCCTTCGTGCTGAGCAACCTGGCGCCCAAATACCTGACGTTCCGCCGCGCCGGGCTGATCAGCGCGACCATCGCGGTGCTGATCCTGCCGTGGAACCTCTACAACAGCCCGCTGGTGATCGTGTATTTCCTGTCCGGCCTCGGCGCCCTGCTCGGCCCGTTGTACGGCGTGATCATGGTCGACTACTGGCTCGTACGAAAAGGTCAGGTCAACGTGCCGCAGTTGTACAGCGAAGACCCCAACGGCGCTTATTACTACAGCCGCGGGGTCAATTTACGCGCCGTCGCGGCGTTCATTCCTGCCGCGCTGATCGCCATCGTCCTGGCGCTGGTACCGGGCTTCGACAGCGTATCGCCCTTCTCCTGGCTGATTGGGGCCGGGATTGCCGGGATGCTCTACCTGATCATCGCCAAACGGCAGCCCCATTACGCAGACGTCAGCGGCGAAGCCATCGCCGTCGATAACGTCAGCCATTAATCCCTTGGCGGCCCGGCACTGTCGGGCCGCAGAACCACCCGTTATAAGGACTTCCCATGCGAATTCTCGTGGTCAACGTCAACACCACCGAGTCCATCACCCAGGCCATCGCGCGTTCGGCTCAGTCCGTGGCCGCGCCCGGCACGGAAATCATTGGCCTGACGCCCTACTTCGGTGCTGACTCCATCGAAGGCAATTTCGAAAGTTACCTGGCCGCCATCGCGGTGATGGACCGGGTGATGTCCTACGACCAACCCTTCGATGCCGTGATTCAGGCCGGTTACGGCGAACACGGCCGCGAAGGTTTGCAGGAATTGCTCAACGTGCCGGTGGTGGACATCACCGATGCGGCGGCCAGCACCGCCATGTTCCTCGGCCATGCCTACTCGGTGGTCACCACGCTGGACCGCACCGTGCCGCTGATCGAGGATCGCCTCAAACTGTCCGGACTCTGGGACCGTTGCGCGTCGGTGCGGGCCAGTGGTTTGGCGGTACTGGAACTGGAATCCGATCATGAGCGTGCGCTGGAGGCAATTATTCGTCAGGCGGAATTGGCCGTGCTTGAAGACAAGGCCGAGGTGATTTGCCTGGGCTGCGGCGGCATGGCCGGGCTGGATGAGCAGATTCGCCGTCGCACTGGCGTGCCGGTGGTGGATGGTGTGACGGCGGCGGTGACGATTGCCGAGTCGTTGGTGCGGTTGGGATTGTCGACGTCGAAAGTGCGGACTTATGCGACGCCGCGGCCGAAGAAGATTATTGGCTGGTCGGGGCGTTTCGGGCAGTAGACCGCGTTATCGTTCTTCGCGAGCAGGCTCGCTCCCACAATGGGTCTGTGTCGTTCACAAATCCAATGTGGGAGCGAGCCTGCTCGCGATGGCCGCTCCTCGGTTTTGAAGCTGGCTCAAAGAGCACTAAACCGCGGCCCCAACCCCTGCACCGCAAACTGCTCAATGACGAAATCCACAAACGCCCGGGTCTTGCCGGGCAGCAGTTTGTGCTCCGCGTAATAGATTGAAATGTTGCCATCGTCGACATACCAGTCCGGCAGCACCCGCTGCAAAGTCCCGGCCTCCAGATAGCCCACGGCAAACGGCATGCTCACCAGCGCAATGCCCAACCCTTGGGCGGCCGTGGCGCAGGCCGCCTCCGAATCACTCATGGTCATCCGCGCCTTGAGCGTCAGCGGGCTGTGTTGCTGGGTGCGACTGGTCAATTGCCAGGAACGCACACGACCGGTCTGCGGCGATCGAATCAGGATGCCATCGTGATGCTTCAGATCATCGGGCTCGGCAATCACCTCACGCCCCGTCAGATACTCGGCTGACGCCACCAGCACCCGGTGGGCTGGTGTCAGCTTGCGCGCCACCACTCCCTGCGGCAGCTCGAATCCCCCACCAATCGCCGCATCGAACCCCTGAGCGATCAGATCGACCTGACGGTTATCGAAATGCCAGTCCGGGTTGATCGCCGGAAATCGCCGTAGAAACTCCCCGAGCAACGGCACGACATACAACCGCCCGAACACCGTGCCCATGCTGACCTTCAACGTCCCGGCGGGTAGCCCCTCGGCGCTGGCGAGATTGGCCACGGCATTCTGGATCGTGTGGAGACTGGAACTCACTTCGCCGAGAAACCGATGACCCGCTTCAGTGAGCGTCAGGCTGCGAGTGCTGCGCTGAAACAGCCGCACACCCAGCCGCGCCTCAAGTTTGGCGACGCTCTTGCCCACCGCCGCCGGGGTCAGACTCAGGCGGCGCGCGGCTTCGGCGAAGCTGCCGACCTCGGCACTGCGCACGAAGCATTCGATACTGCTGAAGGTTTCCATAAGCGCCACTATAAACTTTTGGTTTACACAGACTATCGCAATTACCGTCTACACAGCCGGTAATCCTGAATCGATACTAGGCTCCATCAACCGACGCATCTCGCCTCGGGACTTTGGAGATCGATATGACTACTCAGAACCTCAGCGGCAAAGTGGCTTTGATTCAAGGCGGATCCCGCGGTATCGGCGCTGCCATTGTCAAACGCCTGGCTGCTGAAGGCGCGACAGTCGCCTTCACCTACGTCAGCTCCACGGCCAAAGCCGAAGAATTGCAAAACAGCATCACCGGTAACGGCGGCAAAGCCCTCGCCATCAAGGCTGACAGCGCCGACGCCGAGGCCATTCGCAACGCCGTGACCGCCACCGTAAAAGCCTTTGGTCGCTTGGACATTCTGGTCAACAACGCTGGCGTGCTGGCCGTTGCACCGCTGGAAGATTTCAAACTCGAAGACTTCGACCAGACGCTCGCGATCAACGTGCGCAGCGTATTCATCGCCACCCAGGCCGCAGCCAAACACATGACCGAAGGCGGTCGCATCATCAACATCGGCAGCACCAACGCCGACCGCATGCCCTTCGCCGGTGGTGGCCCGTACGCCATGAGCAAATCGGCGCTGGTCGGCCTGACCAAAGGCCTGGCGCGCGACCTCGGCCCGCGCGGCATCACCATCAACAACGTGCAACCGGGCCCGGTCGACACTGACATGAACCCGGCCAGTGGCGACTTCGCCGAAAGCCTGATCCCGTTGATGGCAGTGGGTCGTTACGGCAAAGCGGAAGAAATCGCCAGTTTCGTCGCCTACCTCGTCGGTCCCGAAGCCGGCTACATCACCGGTGCCAGCCTGACCATCGACGGTGGTTTCGGCGCCTGATGTTCTGAATCACGCATAAAAAAACGCCGGCAACCCTGATCAGGTTGCCGGCGTTTTCATGTACGCAGCTTTAAGCCCATTCGAGCGCTGGCAAACCACAGGCGCTCGGTTTGAACGCTTTCAGCGTACGAAGAATGCCATCGGCGTGTGCGTATTTTTCGTCAGCCATCGCCGCATCCGGGATCGCAATCGCAGTCATCCCCGCTGCTTTCGCCGCCGTGACACCGAACGGCGAATCCTCGAACACCAGGCAATCCTCAGGCGCTACACCCAGGCGGCGCGCGGCAGTGAGGAAGATGTCCGGCGCCGGTTTTGCTGCGCCGACTTCCGGGTCATCGGCCGTCACAATGAAATCGAACAGGGCGAACCAGTCGCGGTGCAAGGTGGTTTTCTGGCCGAACGACTGACGCGAAGAACTGGTGCCCACCGCGATCGGAATATTGTTGGCCTTCAAGTGCCGGACCAGCTCCTGTGCGCCAGGCATCGCCAGCGCTGTAGGAAAACGCTCGCGCATCAGCGGTTCGCGGATCACCAGGAACTCTTCAGCAGTGATCGGCAGGTCCAGCGCTTCGACCACATAGCGCGCCAGATCACCCGCGCCACGGCCGATGATGTTCTGTTTGACGCTCCAGTCGAAGACCCGACCGTAACGCGCAGCAATCATGGACGTGACCTCGGTGTAAATGCCCTCGGTGTCCAGCAACAAGCCGTCCATATCGAAAATCACGGCCTTGATCGGGCCGAATTCATTCAGCGGTGCATTCATCGCATCTGATCCGTTTTCTATGACATCCCAGAGGCGGCTCAGGTACGGCCGGGTCCGCGATCGATTAAAGGATTCAGCAGCATAGCGACCGTGACTGGCATAGGGCAACGGGCAATGCCTGAGCGGTACTAAAACCTGCGCCGAAGTGCTGTTCGTCATTTAGCGATTTCCCCTACACCAAACACTTACTTTCCCGACTTCTTTCCCCGCCGATCCCCCGCAAAGTCTCGCGCTCTGAATTGATCCGCGCGAGGGACTGCGAATGTTCATACCTGACAACCTCCTGGCCTTGAACAACACCATCGGGCTACTGGTGGTCGCCGCCATGGACCCTGAGCAGCCGAATGTCGAAGCGCTGCTGGGTGATTTTCGACTGTGCCTGAACGACTACGACGCCTGGGCGGAAAGCTTCTGGACCGGCAAGGCCCTGGATGTCGAGCAAGTATTCAAGGTCGGCAATGAAGTCCGTCTAAGCGCGCCGAAGCATTCGACCACGCCTGTCAGTGCGACTGTCGCCGCGTGCCAGGCCAGCGGTCCGTTGACCCTTGTGCATATGTTTGAGGCTGCGCGTTTCGTGCCGATCGGCAATACGCCGGTGATGCTTGAACCTTTGCTTTCCGACGTGGCGGGTGAACAGACGTTTGGCGAGCCGATCTACAACGAGATCGGCCCCAGCGGCATTCTGGAAATCCCCGATTGCCAGCGCGGCCAGCGTTATCGCATCACCTTCTTTCCCGATGTATCCGCTGATCACGTCAAAGCACTTTACGCCTCCTATCAGGGCGTCATCGGCGAGTTGGAAGGTTGGTTGCGCAACGAGTGGACGACCGAGTTCGAACCCGCGTGGGCCGGGTTCTCCCAGGCCGGTTTCATCAAACGCTACGGCATGCTGCAACAGGCCGATTGGCGCGGCTTCGAGAACTCGCTGAACGGTTTGTGGGATGACGTGAAACAGATTTACGCCCTGATCGCGGACCTGCAGGCCAACAGCGAACAACTCCTTGAATACCTGACCCGATCCGAGCTTGAAACGCTGTTGAACGCCTCGGCGGAGTCCATCGCCAAGGTGTTGCTGATGCTGAGCGACGAGCCGTTGATGTTCATTCATCTCGCGGCGTTCACCAGTTGGCTGAGGATGCTGCCGCCGCAGTACCTCGCCGAGGTCGTGGCGGAAATTCGTACGGAGATATTGATTAGTTTCCTGCTCATGTGCCTTACCGGTCCTGCGGGACTGGAGTTGCGTCTGAGTGAGAAGTTGTTGTCCGGGATCAAGTCCCCGCAGACCCGGCAATGGCTGGCGGCCGCCAGTTTGCGATTGGCTGAGCTCACCGCCAGGTCCGACCTGACAGCCCACGCTGGCGCGCTCAAACCGCTGATGGTCAATGCCCGGAATGCACCGATCAAACCTGCGCCCGCCGTGTCGCTGCAAATCACCGCGGGAGTTGCGCCGGTTTTGTTGGTGAAGAATCCGGTGGCCATTGCTCGCGACAAGTCTGAAGCCATGACCAGGATTGGCAGGCTGGAACATCGCGACGATGCCCCGGATCAAGCAAAAAACCCCAACGGTGACAGCGCCGATTGCGGACCGTTGACCTGTACCAATGGCTGTCCGGTATCGATGGTCACCGGCGAGGAACTGCTCACGCTGACCGACGGTTCACTGGACGGGATTTTGCCGTTCGACTTCACCCGGCTCTATCGCACCAGTGCGGTGGAGATCGATTGCGGGCTCGGATTCGGCTGGAGTCACTCCCTCGCTCATCACCTGGAAATCGATGGCGACACCGTCATCTGGATCGACCACGAAAACCGTCGTACGACTTTTCCACTACCGAATATCGAGCGCCCGACGATTCACAACAGCCTGTCGCGGGCGGCTATTTATCTAGGTGACGAGCCAGAAGAACTGATCCTCGCCCTGGCTGGCGAAAAAGCGCGGTTTTTCCACTTTCGTGCAGGACGTCTGACGGCCATCAGCGATGCCTATGGCAATCGACTGACAGTGCAGCGGGACACTTCTGACAGGATCAAACGCCTCAATAACGGCACAGGCCGTTCCCTTCTGTTGCGCTATGAGCGCCGGCACATCGTCGCCGTCGAGTATCAGCGTTTTCATCCGACCGACACCCTGGAAGACGCCTGGCGTACCGAGCACACACTGGTTGCCTACCGCTATGACGCTCGTCATCGCTTGATCGAAGCGACCAATGCCGCCGGCGAAAGCGAACGCTACGACTACGACGATCAGCACGTCATTCTGCAGCGGCAGTTGGCCGGTGGGGCGAGTTTCTACTGGGAGTGGGAGCGTGCCGGCAAAGCGGCCCGGTGCGTGCGGCATTGGGCGACTTTTTCGCAGATGGACACGCGTTACGTCTGGGATGACAACGGCAGTGTGCTGGTTAAAAACGCCGACGGTAGCGAAGAGGTTTACGTCCATGACGACAGGGCGCGACTGGTGCGCAAGGTCGAGCTGGATGGTGGCGAACACCTCAAGGCCTACGACGACCAGGGGCGGTTGATTGCCGAGCAGGATCCGCTCGGCGCCGTCACCGAATACCGTTACGACGAGGTCGGACGGCTTATCGCGCTGATTCCGCCGGAAGACGAACCGACGGCCTACGAGTATCGCAACGGTTTCCTGCACGCACGGTTTCGCGGCAAAGCCGTCTGGAAATATCAGCGCAATGCGCAAGGCGACATCACCGAATCGACCGACCCTGACGGCCATGTCAGCCACTATTACTACGACGAAAAAGGGCAGCTGCTGTCGATCCGCTATCCGGACAACAGTCGGCATGTCTTCGTCTGGAATGGCTTGGGGCAGTTGGTTGAGGAAACGCTGCCGGATGGTGGTGTGCGGCGGTTTTCCTACGACGCGCTGGGGCGGCAGATTACCCGCCAGGACGAACACGGTGCCGTTACCCAGTACCAATGGGATGCCGTTGGACGACTGATCCAGACGACGCTTCCCACAGGCGTCAGCCGCGCGTTCAGCTACAACGCCTACGGCAAGATCACCGCCGAACGCGATGAACTGGGCCGCGTCACCCGCTACGAATACATCGACGATTTGCACCTGGTCAGCCGCCGCCTCAATTCCGACGGCACCCAGCTGAAGTACCGCTACGACAACGCCCAGTTGTTGCTCACCGAGATCGAAAACGAGTCCGGCGAAAAATATCAGCTGGACTACACGCCCAATGGCTTGATCCGACAGGAAACCGGATTCGACGGCCAACGCACGGCGTACGCCTACGACCTCAACGGCCATCTGCTGGAGAAAACCGAGTTCGGCGAGGACGGATCGCAGCTGGTGACGGCTTATCAGCGGGATTCGGCCGGACGTCTACTGGTCAAAACCCTGCCCGACGGCATCAAGGTTAAATACCGCTACGACAGCCTCGGCCGGTTGGTCAGTGTCGACGACGGCCACGATCACCCGCTGGAGTTCGAATACGACCAGCAGGACCGGCTGATCAGCGAACACCAAGGTTGGGGCACCTTGCGTTATGGCTACGACGCCTGCGGTCAGCTGAATCGCCTGCGCCTGCCGGACAACAGCAAACTCGACTACCACCACGCCAAGGGCGGTGCGCTGACGGCTATCGACCTCAACGGCACCCGACTGACGTCGCATACCTTCTTCGCCGGTCGCGAACTAAACCGCCAACAAGGCCTGTTGCTCAGCGAGTATCAGTATGACGACCAGAGCCGTCTGAAAGCCCACGCTGTCAGCCAACACCTCCAACCGCTGTATCGCCGCGACTATGCCTACAGCGCCAACGGCAACCTCGACTACATTGCCGACACGCGACACGGCCAACGCAGCTACCAATACGATCCACTCGACCGCCTGATCCGCGTCCGACATTCCCGCGATCAACAACCGGAAAGCTTCGCCCACGACCCGGCGGGCAACCTGCTGATGCAGGATCGTCCTGGCCCGACCACCGTCAAAGGCAATCGCCTGCTCATGCAAGGCGACCGCCATTACGACTACGACGCCTTTGGCAACCTGATCCGCGAGCGCCGTGGCACCGGGCAAAAACTGATCACCGAGTACCGCTACGACTGCCAACATCGGCTGATCGGCGCCACTCTGCCCAACGGCAACCAGGCGACCTACCGCTACGACGCCTTCGGCCGCCGCATCAGCAAAACCGTCGACGGCAACACCACCGAGTTCTTCTGGCAGGGCGACCATCTCATCGCCGAAAGCAGCTGCGAGCACTACCGCAGCTACGTCTACGAACCGGACAGCTTCCGCCCCCTGGCCATGCTCGACGGCAAAGGCCCACACCAGGCCTGCCCGTTCTACTACCAACTTGACCACCTCGGCACACCGCAAGAACTCACCGACTACAGCGGCGAGATCATCTGGGCCGCCCGATACACAGCCTATGGCCGCCTGACTCGCCTCAACCGCGACACCCATCAGGTGCTTGATCAGCCGTTGAGGTTTCAGGGGCAGTATTTCGACGCGGAAACGGGCCTGCATTACAACCGGCATCGCTACTACAATCCGGATGTTGGACGGTATCTGACGCCGGATCCGAGCAAGTTGGCGGGTGGGTTAAACGGGTATCAGTACACGCGGAACCCGACAGGGTGGGTTGATCCGCTGGGGTTGAGTGAATGTCCGGGTGGGGATGGGTGTAAGCGGCCGTCGTTTGGGGATGAGGATCCGGCGGGGAAGGTTGGGGTTGATGAGGGGGAAGCTCAACTCCCGTCATATCCAGAGGAGTTGTATTTATATCGTGGAGACGGTCGTCACCCAGATGAGATATTTGAACAAGGATTTAAAACCAAGGGCGACAGCAATGACTTGCTGCTCCATTCCCTAGATAGCAACAAGCCCCCGAGCAATTTTGTAAGCACTACCCCAGTTCGAGAGGTTGGAATCGATTTCGCGACAAAATTCAACATGAGAAGCGGTTTTTTGTACACCATACGGATGATCCCTGGGCGAGATCTGACTTCGGAGCTTGGGAAAAAATATAAGTTTGGTAGCGAGCGAGAGTTAGCAATTCAAGGCGGAGTCAAAAGAGAAGATATTTTAGGCGTAACCCCTATTGGTGCTAATGGCCGCCCATCTGGTCACACCACCTTAAATCCGAACAGGAAATAGAACGTGGACAGCGTAAAGATTTTGATAATCAAAAATGGCAAGCGTCAATCCGCTGAGCTTCTCTGTGACTCCGAAAATCTAAGCATCACTTTTGTTATGGAAGATGGTTATCGAAATTCATACGCTGGCGACGATTTTTACAAATGCCTGGGTCATGTCAGGGAAGACCACCGTGACGTAACTTTTTTGTGTAAAGGAGCAAAAATAAACGTACACCCCTCTAGTATGTCCTCACAGATGTCGTTAGGCGTAAAGGCATATGAACTGACGCTGGGAAAACAAGCATTAAGAAGTGATTTAGTAAGTATCTTTGATTACGAGGAAAACAATCTGACAAACGAACCTGAGGTTCAGGAAGAGTTTTTCATGCGATGGGTTGAGACTGATATCTCCGACGAATAACTAGGGTAAAGATACCGTATCTGGAAAAAGCCCAGTTAGAACGAACCTCCACCACTCATCGCCCCGCTTCCTGTCTCCGGGCTTGTATCACCACCATTCCCACCCTCAGTGGTCCTTTAAAAGGTGCGTACCTGATTTCTGGCAGCCATCGCTTTTCAAAGGTGCCGCACAATCGACGAGCGGCGCTGAGCCACAGCGTATGTTCAGCTCGGTTCGTTTGAGCCGTCGTCACCGGCGATGTCCGGGTCGTCAGGGTGAGCTTCCACATCCCCGCGCTTCACTTCATCAGACGGCAACTGCTCTACAGCGGTGTCGTCATCAGGCGGACGTTGATCACGACGCAGGGAATCGGTCGGTGAAGGCAACGGATATTCGGGGGTATCGTCGATGTCGGCGTCTTTCGGATCAGCGTTCATAAGGCACCTCTCGTGGAGCCTGAAAAGCAGGCCCTGAAGTTTCGAGGATTGCGCCCTGCATTGCGTTCGATCAGAGAGACGATCGGTCAAGTCCGCCAGGGTCAATCTTCGTCCTCGTCTTCGAACTCGATATTTCCGACATCGCCCGCATCATCGGAATCATTGAGCGGCACCGTTGCATCATCCATCAGTGAGCCAGGGTCTTCGTTTCCTGGATCGTTAATGAACGGAAGCCCGCTCGGGCCTTTTTCTTCTTTGCCTTCGGTTTCAGGAGTCATGGCATGCCTCACAACGTTCTGGGGTGTATGAAGTTCGAGGCGTCGCACGACCAAACGTTCCAGAGTCCTACTACCAGAAACGAAAAACCCGGCGCTGGGCCGGGTTTCTGCTGTGACTCAATGACGAATCAGTGATGTTTGTTCTTGTGCTTATTATTATGCTTATGATTGTGGCCGCTACCGGAGTGCGAACTGCCGCTATCGTTACCCAAGTTGTTGCCCACCGCCCCACCCGCCGCGCCGCCCAGGCCTGCGCCAATGGTCGAACCGGTAGCACCACCGAGGCTATTGCCGATCACCGAGCCACCGGCCGACCCCAGGCCACCACCAATAGCCGCTTCTGTGCGACTGCCTTTGTTCGCGCCGACCGCGCTACCTGCCGCGCCGCCTACACCGGCGCCAATCGCGGCACCCGTGCTGCCGCCCATTTGCCGGCCGACCACGTTACCTAGCGCACCGCCAATACCACCGCCAACGGCAGCGGTGCCGTCACCGGCGGCCATTGCACCTTGAGCGACCAAAAGTCCCAGAACCAACGTGGACAATGTCAAACGCATGATATGTACCTCTAAATTCCGTATCGGGGGTAAGAGAACGCGTTACGGATGGCGACAGTCTAGCTTTTTCATCACGCCAGCGTTGATCGTTGGACAACTGTAAGTTCGAAGAGCGCGAAGAAGAAATATCCAGATACAAAAAGCCCGGCATCAAGCCGGGCTTATTGAGCTGATCGATCAGGATCAGTGACGCTTGTGACCTTTGGCCAGGTTGCTGCCCACGCCGCCGCCCAATGCGCCGCCCAAGCCTGCGCCGATGGTGGAACCGGTCCTGCCGCCCAGGCTGTTGCCGATGATCGAACCGCCGGCCGCGCCGACACCACCACCAATGGCGGCTTTAGTGCGGCTGCCTTTGCGTGCTGCAACAGCACTGCCGGCCGCGCCCGCAACACCAGCACCAATCGCTGCACCGGTGCTGCCGCCCATGCTCTGGCCGACCACATTACCCAGCGCGCCACCCAAACCACCACCGATGGCGGCAGTACCATCACCCGCAGCCATCGCACCTTGAGCAACCAAAAGCCCCAGAACCAAAGCAGGCAGTGTTAAACGCATGACAAGAACCTCAAAAAAAGGGGGTAACCGAAAGGGGCGAGATTGAATGCTTTAGAGGAGAAAAAGTCCAGACACGCACGGGTACAACCTCGCAATAGGCGACGGTTGGACAGCGTTTTTAGAAAAGGTTTTATGACAGGCAAAAAAAAGCCCGCTGGGGAACGGGCCAGGTACTGCTTTCTAACGGATGAGTTGAGCCTACGTAGGCGGGTGTGAAAAGTTTGTGAAAGAATTCGCTAACAACGGGCTGTGTATCTGTAGTCCAAATCCCAACAACCGACCTTGTGAAAATGAAAACCCCGCTCAATGGCGGGGGGGCTGTCCAGTTGACGGTTACTTCCTGGAAGACGGCATCCTCTTGGGCAAGAAATTCGCCTTTTCGGATCGGGGCACCTTGGATTTCAATTTGGCGACCTGAACCCGGTTTTCACCAAAGCCCGGCATATACTCTGCTTGACCACACTGCACGCAATTGTTGATCGGAAACTCAGATCCGTCGTCTTCGATATACGAATCAGCCATACCTTTCCCCTCTCAAAAAAGGGTCGACACCGGCAAGCCCTATTTGCCTGAAAAATGTCGACCTTCAACGCTTTTGAGACTAGTCAGTCATTACCGGACTTGTAGTTCGGATTATTGCGTCCCCGACGAACGGCCTCGTGACTCAATCACCTCAACTTGACCGCCGTCCCGGTCACGAACACCACCACCATCCCGCCCTTCCCGGCTGGCATGCTGATCTCATAATCAAGCCCCACCACCGCATCAGCCTGAAGTGCCTGCGCACGCTCCTTCAACTCGTCGGTTGCCTGAATCCGTGCCTCCTTCAACGCCCGCTCCAATGTCTGAGAGCGCCCACCGAAAAAATCCCGCATCCCGGCGAACATATCGCGGATAACGTTGACACCCTGCACCGACTCGGCACTGACGATGTCCAGATAGGCGGTGATTGGTCGGCCTTCGATGGTGTGGGTTGTGGTGGTGATCATTAAATTTCCTTCTTCATGGTCCGGGGGTAATGACTCAAGGCAACCTGGACAGATGTTGAGCCAACGCATCAAACGCCGGCAAGGTGACCGGATCATTAGCCGAGTTACTGGCGACCGGATGGGAGGCGTAGCGAACAATCACCATCTCGGCCTTCGGGTCGACATAAATGCGTTGCCCATGGACCCCGCGCGCCATGAAGGCTCCGCCCTCTTTGTTGGTCACCCACCACATCGAACGGTAACTCCACCCCTTCAACAAATCGTACCCCGCTTGGACGAATGCCTGCTTGTCACCGCCGCGACGCATGTCGTCGACCACCGCTTGGGGCACGATTTGCTGACCGTTGAACTGACCGTCATTACGCAACATCTCGCCAAATCGTGCCAAGTCACGCAAACCGGTGTTCAAGCCGCCGCCGGCAAATGGGGTGCCGATGGAATCCACCGTGAAATAGGCGTCCTGCTCAGCCCCCAAACGGCTCCAGATCCGCTCCGACAACAACTGTGCGACGTTGCGACCGGTCGCTCGAGCGATGATCCAGCCCAGTACATCGGTATTGACGGTCTTGTAGCCGAACGCGCTGCCGTGTTCGCCTTGCGGTTGAACCGTCTGCAAAAACTCGTAGTAACTTCGCGGACCGCTGTAGTCCTTTGGCTTGGGCAGAGGGCTGCCAGCTTTTGCATGAGCCCAGACCTCGGCGTTCGGGTCGGCGTAGTCCTCGCTGTATTTGAGGCCGGTCGTCATATCGAGGACCTGGCGCACCGTGGCGCTGCCAAACGCCGAAGCCGCCAGTTCGGGGACGTATTCGGCGACGTGCTTGTTCGCATCGATTCGCCCTTCTGCCACCAACATCGCCCCCAATGTGCCGACCACGGACTTGGTCACCGACATTGCCGCGTGCTGGCCTTCAGGCTTCAGCACGCCAAAATAACGCTCGTAGACAACTTTCCCGCGATGCATCACCACAATCCCGTCGGTGTAGGTGGCCGCGAGGGATTGATCCCAGGTCATCGGAGCCTTCGCGCCCAGCGGGACGAAACTGATCGCATCGATGTCTTTGCGCAGCGCAGAAACCAATGGAACCGGCGCACCGAGCCCCCGTGAAACGTTGATCGTTGGCATCAGTTGACGGAAGTTCGAAACACTCCAGCGCATCGCCGGGAACTGGAAATAGCTGCCATCTTCGAAACGCACGGTGCGATCTGCAGGGGGTGGCGAGCCGACCATCCAGCCTAGTTTTGCGGGGTCGCTGGCTATGGCATCGGGGAAAGTCTTGGTTGTAGATGCGGTGGCGAATAAGGGGACGGTACTTATCAACACGGCGGAGAGGGAAATAGCGATGCGGCGGGAAGCGGCGCGAGGGTGAGACATAGTGTCGATTCCATTCGAGGGGTTTTGGGCAGCCCAACAGGTTAGAGCAGCTTGACCAACACTGCGGTGACAGTGGCCACCGTGCCAATCAACCCAGTCGCTACAGCCACCGGATACCAAAAAGTCTCACGGGTCATCTTCCCGGCCTCGGCGTTCAGCTTGCGCTGCTCAGCCATCAGCTTGACGATCTCCACGTGAACCTTTTCCAGTTCGGCCTGTTTCATGGTGAATTCCTGCATAACGTGCGTTCGTCCTTCCAGATAATAGGCCGCGTCATGTGCCTTGCCGTTGATTCATTTTGCCCCCTAAAGGCGCATAGCGAATACCCCTCACGAAACGGCTCGTGTCAGGTGCCGAAACCTATGAAAGCACCCAGCTACCTGGCTTTCCAGCATTACTTCCCACATGCCTATCACCCGTCCTACATGAGTTTCGGAAACGCCTTCGCCGATGAGCGTGGATCAATAACATTGCCATCCACAAAATCCAGACGCCAGAAACCACAAAACCCCTGACTTCTTTCGAAATCAGGGGTTTTGGTTACATCGAATGTGGCGGTGAAGGAGAGATTCGAACTCTCGATACAATTTCTTGTATACACACTTTCCAGGCGTGCTCCTTAAGCCACTCGGACACTTCACCGTATCTCTTCAAACAAGTTCTGTCTGTCGAGGCGCGCTAATGTAGTCGAAAGCTTTTCCGATGGCAAACTTTTTTTGCAGAATTTTCATGCGCTTAGCGTTTTAGTCGTTCGAGCAGGTTCCGGGCCATGGCAAACCTGCCAATCTCCGGCTTCGCGCCTGCTTCTATATAGAGGGGAATGCGCGGCGGGTGTGGCGGGCGACGCTTGCCGGGCGGGGAAAGGGTGACTGGGCGGTCAGTCACGGCGCTTTACCTGGCCTGCGGCGGTGGGTAACGTCTGCCCTACTTTATTGAAAGGAATAGCGTCATGAGTGAGTTGATTTCCTACCATCTCGAAGACGGTATCGCGACCCTGACCTTGAGCAATGGCAAGGTCAATGCCATCTCTCCGGACGTGATTGCTGCGTTTAACGCCGCGCTGGATCAGGCGGTGACTGATCGTGCGGTGGTGATCATTACCGGTACGCCCGGGATGCTGTCGGGCGGTTATGACTTGAAGGTGATGACCTCCGGCCCTAAAGAAGCCGTGGCGCTGGTGACTGCCGGTTCGACCCTGGCCCGTCGCCTGTTGGCGCACCCGTTCCCGGTGATCGTCGCGTGCCCTGGGCATGCGGTGGCCAAGGGCGCGTTCCTGCTGTTGTCGGTGGATTACCGCATTGGTGTCGACGGCCCGTTCACCATTGGCTTGAACGAAGTGCAGATCGGCATGACCATGCACCACGCCGGAATCGAGCTGGCCCGTGATCGTCTGCGCAAGTCAGCGTTCCACCGTTCGGTGATCAACGCTGAGATGTTTAATCCACAAAGCGCCGTGGATGCCGGGTTCTTCGACCTGGTGGTGTCGGCCGAAGAGCTGCAAGGCGCGGCGCTGGCGGCGGCTCGTCAGTTGAAGAAGATCAACATGATCGCTCACAAGAACACCAAGCTCAAAGTGCGCAAGGCGCTGCTGGAGAGGCTGGACAACGCGATCATCGAGGATCAGGATTTTTTGGTTTAAACCCAAACGTGCCACACCGAAAAGCCCGACCGTCGTGTCGGGCTTTTTCTTACGCGCCCCGTTGAAAAGCCTACAACCGCTCTAGATCGCGTCTGACCCATAAGTCGGAAACATGCGCTCAAACATCGCCTATCTCCCACCTCTATAGCGGCAATTGCCGAAAACAGTGCACATCCGTACACTGCGCCACCTTTTGTCCCGGTGGGGCCTGTAAATGCTGTTTGTGTTTCGTATGTTATTGATGGGCCTACACTTTATTCTGGCCGGTGTGCTTGGGGTGATTCTCGGCCTGTGCCGACCGTTCAATCCGGACAACAGCCGATTGTGCGCGCGTCTTTATGCATGGCCGGCGATGTGCATTTTGCGTCTGCGGGTGAAGGCCGACGTCGGACCGCTGATGGATAAACCCGACAGCTGCGTGATCATCGCCAACCACCAGTCCAACTACGATCTGTTTGTGTTCGGCAACGTGGTGCCCCGCCGCACCGTGTGTATCGGCAAAAAGAGTCTGAAGTGGGTGCCGCTGTTTGGTCAGTTGTTCTGGCTAGCGGGCAATGTGCTGATCGATCGCGGCAATGCGCAGAAAGCGCGCCAGTCGATGCTGACCACTACCCACACGCTGCAGAATGAAGACACGTCGATCTGGGTCTTCCCGGAAGGCACGCGCAACCTGGGCGAAGAGTTGCTGCCGTTCAAGAAAGGTGCCTTTCAAATGGCCATTGCCGCCGGCGTGCCAATTGTTCCGGTGTGTGTCAGCAGTTACGTTAAACACATGCGATTGAACCGCTGGCGCAGTGGGAAGATTCTGATCCGCTCGTTACCGGCGATTCCTACGGCTGGATTGAGCCTGGATGACATGCCGCTGCTGATTGCCCAGTGCCGCGAGCAGATGCGCGAGTGCATCGCTTCGATGGATCGGCAACTGCAAGCCGCGTAAAAGAAACCCGCCTTGTGCGGGTTTTCTTTTGCCTGCGAGTTTTTGCCGACGAACTCCGCAGATTTCACTGACTCTCAAGCAGTAGACAGGGCTAAGCTGGTGACTGCCTGCCACTGCCATCTTTGCTAATAGAAAGCTGCCAATAAGAAGTGAATCACTATCATGGGTAGAGTTGTTGCTGCTGCGGTTTATAGCGCTGGTAAGAAAGTCACCAATATCACCCTCGATGAAGGCGCTGCCTGGGCGGCAAAGCCCGGCCACTTTGTCTGGATCGGCCTCGAAGAGCCGAACGCCCAGGAGTTGTTCAATCTGCAACGCCAGTTCAACCTGCACGAACTGGCAATTGAAGACGCCCTGGAAAAACACAGTCGACCGAAACTGGAAACCTTCGGCGACGCGCTGTTCATCGTCACGTATTCGCCGATCCGGAATGAAGGAAAACTGGAGTTCATCGAGACTCATATCTTTGCCGGCAAGGGCTACATCATTACCGCACGCAATGGTCACTCGGCGTCCTACGCCCATGTCCGACAGCGTTGTGAGGCGCGTCCGCTGTTGCTGGAGCACGGGGAAGATTTCGTACTCTATGCCATCCTCGATTTCGTGATTGAAAACTACCAGCCCATGGGTGAAGCGATCCATGCCGAGATCGATGAGTTGGAAAGCAGCGTCATGTGTAGCTCCCTGAACGAGCGCGACATTCAAAAACTCCACAGCCTGCGCCGCGATGTACTGCGCTTGCGCCGGTTTGCGGCGCCGATGGTGGAGATCGGTGAGGAATTGCAGAAGCTGAGTTTCCCGTTTATCGACAAGAACATGCGCCCGTATTTTCGCGACGTGCAGATCCATGTGACACGGCAGATGGAAGACCTGACGACCCTGGCGGACATTGCCAGCCAGACCATTGAGGTTGGGGTGTTGCTGGAGGCGTCACGCCAAAGCGTGGTGCAGCGCAAGTTCGCGGCGTGGGCGGCGATTCTGGCGTTCCCGACGGCGGTGGCCGGGATATACGGGATGAACTTTCAGGACATGCCGGAGTTGAGTTGGCATTACGGTTATTTCGGGGTGTTGGGGGTTATTGCGGTGGGGTGCGTAAGTTTGTGGGCGAGTTTCAAGAAATCGGGGTGGTTGTAGCCATTACCGAGGCGCCTGTGACATTCGCGGGCAAGTCGGATCGCCGCACCGCTCGCTCCTACAGGATTACGGTGACCTGTAGGAGCGAGCGTGAACTGGCCTAATAATTCCGGACACCTCTTAAGGGCAATATGATTTCGCCAACTTGGAGGCTCCATGAACGAAAGAAAGGTCTATTCGCGCGAGTTCAAACTGCGTGCTGCCAGCATGGTACTTGATGATGATTGTCCCGTTCCAGACGTCTGCGCGTCGTTGGACATTGGGCCTACCGCTTTGCGGCGGTGGGTCGAACAGGTTCGTAAGGAGCGCGAAGGCCAGCCGGTAAAAGGAACCAAAGCGATTACCGAAGATCAGCGTCAGATTCAGGAGCTGAAGGCCAAAATCAAGCAAATGGAGTTGGAGGCCGAGATCTTAAAAAAGGCTACCGCGCTCTTGATGTCGGATCCCGCTCGTTTTCGATGATCGCGGAGCTGAGAGCGTCGTATCCGACCGCCACGCTGTGTCGTGTTTTCAACGTCAAGCGCAGTAGCTTCTATGAATGGATTCAGCGGCGCTCCCGCCCCAAAATCAGGCGTGAAGAGCTTATGGCTCAGGTGGTCAACCTACACGCTGAGAGCCGCGAAAGTATGGGCTCCAGAATGATCTCCAAACGCCTGAAGGCCGAGCATTTTCCAGTAGGAAGAAGCCTCGCTGCGTCGCTGATGAAGGAAGCCAACATTGTCAGCAAACAGCGCCGACCGCATCCATTCAGATCCAAGGGGGTCGAAGCCTTTGTTGCGCCTAATCGACTCGAACGTAACTTCAGGCCGGCGGCCATCAACCAGGTCTGGTGTGGCGATGTAACCAGTCTTTTAGTGGGAAAACGCTGGTGCCACCTGGCAATCGTGATCGACTTGTTTGCGCGGCGTGTCATTGGCTGGGCGTTTTCCCTGATCAATGATGCCAACTTGGTCAGCAAAGCACTGCGCATGGCAGCAGACCTTCGACAAGGTGCGCCAGGGCTGATGTTCCATTCTGATCAGGGCTGCCAATACACGAGCCGCAAGTTTCAAGGGGAGTTGGAGCGATATGGCATATTGCAGAGCATGAGCCATCGTGGGCAATGTTGGGACAACGCACCGACGGAGAGGTTTTTCGGAACGCTGAAGTCGGAATGGGTACCTCGCAAAGGCTACGGCAGCACCGAAGAAGCACAAACCGACATGGTTCGCTTCTTCATGTACTACAACCGCACTAGGCTCCACAGCTACAACAACTACCTGTCGCCAATAGCTATGGAGCAAAAAGCGGCATAAACACCGTAACCGGTGTCCGGATTTGCTTGACCAGTTCAGCGGTGCGGCGATCCGACTTGCCCGCGAAGCTTTTCGCTTTAAACCGCCCCGGCTTCTGGTTTGTGCGCCACAAACCGCATCATCCACTCCGCAACGGTAGCGCCATGATGCTCGTGCTCAAGGCTCGCCATACCTTTCGAATAAATCTGCTCACCCAGCGCTTCCTGACGAATATCCAGCAACGCGCGCGAGTAATCGTGAATGAATTCCGGATGCCCCTGGAAGCACAGCACCTGATCGTTGATGTGGTACGCGGCAAACGGGCAGAAATCGCTGGAAGCAATGACCGTGGCGTTTTCCGGGAGCGCGGTGACCTGGTCCTGATGGCTGATCAACAAGGTCAGCTCTTCCCTCACCGGGCTCATCCACGGCGCCTTGGCGGCGAGTTTGTACTTGTGGGTGCCGACGCCCCAGCCTTGGGTCGCACGTTCGCTCTTGCCACCCAGCAGCAGCGCCAACAGTTGATGGCCGAAGCACACGCCCAGCAGTTTGTCGCCGCGCTCGTAGCGGGTCAGCAGATAAGCCCTGAGGGTTTCAATCCACGGTTCGGTGCCGAAGGAGTCGGCCTTGCTGCCGGTGACCAGGTAGGCATCGAACGTCAGCTCATCGCTGGGATACTCGCCCTGCATCACGTTGTACACGGTGAACTCGGCAGCGATGGGTTGCTGCGAAAACAGACGCTGGAACATCTGCCCGTAACCCTGATATTGATCGACCAGTTCCGGACGCAGGATGTCGGTTTCCAGAATGCAGATGCGTAACGACATAAAAAATACCTGACACTTGATGGGAATAATGCACACCCCTGAGCCTGCCTTGAAACACAGTGGCAAGGCAAGCCCCGGAATGCGTCATCCGTCCCCTAGAACGCCTCCCCTTTAGCCGCTTTCTCCAGCAATAGCGCAGGAGGTGCGAATCGCTCGCCATACTGCTCCGCCAGGTACTGGGCGCGGGCGACGAAATCTTTCACGCCGTACTGGTTGATGAACTGCAGCGCGCCGCCGGTCCAGGCGGCGAAGCCGATGCCGAAGATCGAGCCGACGTTGGCGTCCGCCGTCGAGGTCAACACACCCTCCTCCACACAGCGCACGGTTTCGATGGCTTGCACGAACAGCAGCCGATCACGTACGTCCTTCGGCGAAATCTGCCCGTCAGCCTTCTCGAAACGGCTTTTCAGCTCTGGCCACAGATGCTTCTGCCCACGGGCCGGATAATCGTAGAAACCACCACCCGCAGCCTTGCCCGGACGCTTGTATTCGTAGAGCAGCAAGTCAATCACGGCGAACGCCGGGTGCTCAATCAGCGGTTTCCCTTCTGCTTGCAGGTCTTTGGCGGTTTGCTGGCGGATATGGCTCATCAGGCTGAGGGAAACTTCGTCGGAGATCGCCAGAGGTCCGATCGGCATGCCGGCCTTGCGCGCTTCGGTCTCGATCATCGGCGCGCTCACGCCTTCGCCCAGCATGGCGATGCCTTCGTTGGTGAACGTGCCGAACACCCGCGAGGTGAAGAAACCGCGACTGTCGTTGACCACAATCGGGGTTTTCTTGATTTGCAGGACGAAATCGAACCCGCGAGCCAGGGTTTCGTCGCTGGTGTGGACGCCTTTGATGATTTCCACCAAGGGCATTTTCTCCACGGGGCTGAAGAAATGCAGACCGATGAACTTGCTCTGATCCGGCACGGCGGCCGCGAGGCCGCTGATCGGCAAGGTCGACGTGTTGGAAGCAATCACCGCATCCGGGCCAACGACTTTTTGCGCCGCCGAAGAGACCTTGGCTTTCAGATCGCGATCTTCAAATACCGCTTCAATGATCAGATCACAACCGGCCAGGTCGGCATCGCTTTCAGTGGGGTGAATTCGCGCCAGCGTTGCTTCGCGCTGATCGGCACTCAATTGGCCACGCGCAACCTTCTTGTCCAGCAGCGCCGCCGAATGAGCCTTGCCCTTCTGCGCGGCCGCAAGGTTGACGTCCTTGAGCACCACGTCGATGCCGGCTGACGCGCTGACAAAGGTGATCCCGGCGCCCATCATGCCTGCGCCCAGCACGCCCACCCGACGCGTCACGTAGGGCGCAAAGCCCTGGGGCCGCGAGCTGCCGGCATTGATTTCGTTGAGCTGGAACCAGAACGTGCCAATCAGGTTTTTCGACACCTGGCCGGTGGTCAATTCGGTGAAGTAACGGGTTTCGATCAGGTGCGCGGTGTCGAAATCCACCTGAGCACCTTCTACCGCAGCGCAGAGGATTTTCTCTGGCGCGGGCAGGCAGCCCTGGGTTTTGCTGCGCAGGATCGACGGCGTGATGGCCAGCATTTGCGCGACTTTCGGGTTCGACGGCGTACCACCGGGAATCTGGTAACCCTTCACGTCCCAGCGCTGCACAGCTGAAGGATGGGCGATAATCCAGGCGCGCGCCTTGGCCAGCAGTTCATCACGATCCGCCGCCAACTCATCAATCAAACCTGCCCGCAACGCCTGCTGCGGCCGGACTTTTTTGCCTTCGAGCAGATAGGGCAAGGCTTTTTCAATACCGAGCATCCGCACCATGCGCACCACCCCGCCGCCGCCCGGCAGCAGGCCGAGGGTCACTTCCGGCAAGCCGAGTTGCACCGAAGAATCGTCCAGCGCCACCCGGTGATGGCACGCCAGGCAAATTTCCCAACCGCCACCCAACGCGGCGCCGTTGATCGCGGCGACCACCGGTTTGCCGAGGGTTTCCAGGGTGCGCAGCTGCCCTTTGAGCGTCAGCACCATGTCGTAAAAGGCTTTGGCTTCGGGTTTGCCGACCTTGATCAGTTCATTGAGGTCGCCGCCGGCGAAGAAGGTTTTCTTGGCCGAGGTGATGATCACGCCGGCGATGGTGTCTTTGTCGGCAACGAGTCTGGCAACACAGGCGGCCATGGCTTCGCGGTACACCGCGTTCATGGTGTTGGCGCTCTGGCCCGGCATGTCGATGGTCAGGACGACGATCTGGTCCTGACCTTTTTCGTAACGGATGGCTTCGGTCATGAAAGGGTTTCCTTGAAGTCGGTCGGGGCTCAGAGGCGTTCGATGATGGTGGCAATGCCCATGCCGCCGCCGACACACAACGTCGCGAGGCCATAGCGCAGGTGCCGGGTTTCCAGTTCATCGAGCAGCGTGCCGAGGATCGCGCAGCCGGTGGCGCCCAGCGGGTGGCCCATGGCGATGGAGCCGCCGTTGACGTTGACCTTGTCCGGGTCGATCGCCATGTCCTTAATGAATTTCAACACCACCGAGGCGAACGCTTCGTTGACTTCGAACAAGTCGATGTCTTCAACCCGCAACCCGGCTTTGGCCAGAGCCTTGCGGGTGGCCGGCGCGGGGCCGGTGAGCATGATGGTCGGGTCGGTGCTGGTGACGGCGGTGGCGACGATTCGCGCCCGCGGTTGTAAACCCAGTGTTCGGCCCTTGGCTTCGGAGCCGATCAGCATCAGCGCCGCGCCATCGACGATCCCGGAACTGTTACCCGCCGTGTGCACGTGGTTGATCCGCTCAACATGGCTGAAGACCCGAAGTGCGGTGGCATCAAAGCCCATTTGCCCGATCATTTCGAAGCTCGGCTTGAGCTGGCCCAAGCCTTCCATGGTCGATCCGGCGCGAATGAATTCATCGTGATCGAGCAAGATGATGCCGTTCTGGTCCTGCACCGGCACCAGCGATTTGTTGAACGAACCGTCGGCCCTTGCCCGCGCAGCCTTTTGCTGGGAGTGCAGCGCATAGGCATCGACGTCCTGACGGCTGAAGCCTTCAATCGTGGCAATCAGGTCAGCGCCCACGCCTTGAGGGGCGAAATGGCTGTGAAAACTGGTTTCCGGGTCCTGTGCCCAGGCGCCGCCATCGCTGCCCATCGGCACACGGGACATGGACTCGACACCGCCGACCACCACCAGGTCTTCGAAGCCGGAACGCACTTTCATCGCGCCGAGGTTCACCGCCTCCAACCCCGAGGCGCAGAAGCGGTTGATCTGCAAACCCGCCACGCTGACGTCCCAATCCGCCACCTGGGTCGCGGTTTTGGCGATGTCGGAACCTTGGTCGCCGATGGGCGTCACGCAGCCCAGTACCACGTCGTCGACCTGACTGGTATCGAGAGACGTGCGCTGTTGCAGCGCCGTGAGCAGCCCGGCCACCAGGTTCACCGGTTTGACGCTGTGCAAGGCGCCATTGGCCTTGCCTTTGCCGCGGGGCGTGCGTAATGCGTCGAAAATAAAAGCTTGGGTCATGACGTTCTCGAACCTGAGCGGGGAGTAAATGCAGAGTCCCCACCTTAGGCCGAGCGGCCCCGGATTCAATGACCGCAGTGCTCACTGATGTTGACGGTCACGCTCAGACGGACGGTAGGCAACCACCGAATTAACCGATTCAGGACACCAAGCTGTCTAGCAAACGGGCGCCCAAGAAGCTGGCATTAGGCCTCATGTCTTTTTAAGAGCAATTTATGTGAAGTCCATACGAAATGGATCTAAACCAAGCGTGACGTGGGCTCTAAGGTGAACTTGTACGAAGTTGTCGTCGGGTTTTGCCGAGGCGCTCGTCAAACAGGAAGTGCAACGCTCTGCCGTCATGGAGAAATGCAGGCAGGCATCAGGAAATAACAATAAAGGCGGTCAAGCCATGTTCAAACAATCGAAAGTACGTCAAGCCGGGCTCATTCTTTTCGCCACTACGCTGTTGTTGATTTTGCCGAACCTGACCAAGGTGATCGGCTAGTCGGTCAATAAAAAATACGGCGCCAGGTTTTATATCGCCCTCTAAAAATGTGACGGGTTCGCTACCCGGGCCAGCGTGGGTGTGCCAACCTTTGGGACACTTCCACGACATGGACGGCGATCATTTGAAAACGCTCATTTTGTTCGGGGCCTTGCTGCTCAGCACGCCTCTGTCTGCCGCACAGCTGAACCTTGAGCTCGGCGCGAGCAGTCGCACCTGGCAAACCGAGGAGTTGCTCAAGCATCCTCAGGCTCAGACCATCACCATCAGCAACGACGTTTCCTACAAACGGGACATGAGCTATCGCGCTGTTCCCGTGGCTGCGTTGTTGACTGGCATCAAGCCTGAAGACCATTTACAGGCGGTAGCCCTGGACGGTTTTGCCGCAGAACTGTCGGCTGCGCCATTGCTTAATACCCAGGGTGCGCGCGCATGGTTGGCGATTGAAGAACCCGCTAAGCCGTGGCCACCGCTGTCGGAAGGCAAACCCGGCGCCGGGCCGTTCTATCTGGTCTGGACCGATCCGCAGGCGGGCGACATCAGCCCCGAGCAATGGCCTTTTCAAGTGGCGAGCATCAAGCGCATGGCACCGGTGGCCGAGCGCTTCCCTGCCCTGCTGCCCGATCCGGCGTTGAAGGCTGACGACCCGGTGAACAAGGGCTTTGCGCTGTTTCAGAAGAATTGCCTGGCGTGTCATCGATTGAACGGCGCCGGGGATGCGCAGTTTGGGCCGGACCTGAATATTCCGTTTAACCCAACCGAGTACTTCGGCGCGGATTTCCTCAAGCGCTACATTCGTGATCCGCAGAGCTTGCGCCAGTGGCCTCAGGCGAAGATGCCCGGGTTCTCGGCGACGGTGCTGCCGGACGGGGATCTGGAGAGGTTGGTGGGATATTTGAAGCACATGGCTGGGCGAAAAGTTAAGCCCTGACACCGCCCCCCTGTGGGAGCGAGCCTGCTCGCGATGGCGCCTGTTCAGTCAGAACTGCAGCGACTGACACACCGCTATCGCGAGCAGGCTCGCTCCCACAGGGGATTTGTGGTGTTCCGGTTTATTGCTGCTGGACGGAGATAACCGGGGTCGGTGACACAAACACCTTCGCATGCATCTGCTCGCAACCACCGCCACGTCGCATGCCACGCACCGGGCAGGCGTCCAGGTAATCCAGGCCCACCGCCAGTTTCAGATGACGCTCAGGCCGCGCCAATTCATTGGTCACGTCAAAGCTGTACCAGGCGTCATCGAGCCAGGCTTCCGCCCAGGCGTGACTGGCCAGGTGTTCGCTGTTCTCGCTGTACAAATAACCCGACACATAACGCGACGGAATGCCAAGGCTGCGAGCGCAGGCGAGAAAGGCGTGGGTGTGATCCTGGCAGACGCCCGAACGCCCGGCGAAAGCTTGAGCGGCGCTGGTGTCCACTTCGGTGGAGCCCGGCGTGTAGGTCATGTGCTGGTTCAGGCCATGCATCAAGTCGATCAGCGCCGTGCGATCCCGGCGTTGCTTGCACTCCTTCTCGGCGAACGCACGAAGGGCTTCGTCGGCTTCGGTCAGGCGCGTGAAACGCAGGAACGGCAGCGCCGACTGGCTTTCATGCTCCGCCTCGCGTAATTCGTCGATGTCCACCTGGCCCCGGGCGCCAATGATGATCGCCTCGTGGGGCTCGTCCATGGTCAACACGTGCAGGATATTGCCGAACGGATCGAGTTGCGCGCGCACCGGGCGCGGCAAGTCGAGCTGCCAGCTGAGCACGTGCTGACGCTCGCTGTCGTGGGGTGTCAGTCGCAGGTACTGGATGCTCGCCCGCACCTGATCTTCGTAGTGATAGGTGGTCTCGTGGCTAATGGAAAGTCTCATGCAGCCTCCAGGTAGGAACTGTGTATGGCGTTACCCAACTGGCGCACCAGCGGGATGAACTCGGTCAGCCAGGCGTGCAGGCCTTCGTCGAGAATTTCGGTGATGCCGGTGTAGCGCAGGCGTGCGTCCATTTCCGCTGCCAGGCGTTGCGCGGGACGGCCGTTGGCCCCCGGCAGCTGGGCAAGGATCTGGTCGATTTCTTCGGTGCAGGCGCGCAATGAACGCGGCACGTCAGCGCGCAGCAACAGCAACTCAGCCACATGCCGGGCGCCGGGTGCGTCGCGGTAGATCTCGGTGTAGGCCTCGAACGAGGACAACGCCCTTAGTAAAGCGCTCCACTGGTAATAGGCGTGAGCGGTGCCATCGCTGACCGCCTCTGCCTGATCGCCAGCCATTTCGTAGCGGGCATCCAGCAGGCGCAACGTGTTGTCGGCCCTTTCGATAAACGTCCCCAGACGAATAAAGCGGAACGCATCGTTACGCATGATCGTGCCGTAGGACGCGCCGCGGAACAGGTGGGAACGCTCCTTGATCCACTCGCAGAAACGGCTCATGCCGTAGCGACTCAAGCCCTGATCGGCAATCCCGCGGATTTCCAGCCAGGTGGCATTGATGTTTTCCCACATGTCGGCGGTGATTCGCCCACGCACCGCATGGGCACTGGCCCGCGCGGCGCCGAGGCAGCTGTAGATGCTCGCCGGGTTGGCCGCGTCCAGGGCGAAGAAATGCAGCAGCCGTTCAGCATGCAAATCGCCGTGGCGCTCCAGGTAATCGTCCAGGGTGCCGGTGATCAGCAACGGCATGGCGAGTTCATGCAGGCCGTCACCACGGCCATCCTGTGGCATCAGCGACAGCGAATAACTGATGTCGAGCATCCGTGCGAGGTTTTCAGCCCGCTCCAGGTAACGCGACATCCAATACAAATCCGAGGCAGTTCTACTTAACATGGCAGGCTTCCTTCAATCCTCGACCACCCAGGTGTCCTTGGTTCCACCGCCCTGGGATGAATTCACCACCAGAGAGCCTTCGCGCAGGGCAACACGGGTCAAACCGCCGGGCACAACCCGGGTTTCGCGGCCAGACAATACAAACGGACGCAGGTCGATGTGGCGTGGAGCGATGCCGTTTTCGACAAAGGTCGGACAGGTCGACAGGGACAACGTCGGTTGCGCGATGTACGCATGGGGCTTGGCTTTGATCCGCGCGCGGAATGACTCGATTTCCGCCGCCGTCGCCGCCGGCCCGACCAGCATTCCGTAACCGCCGGAGCCCTGGGTTTCCTTGACCACCAGTTCCGGAAGATTGGCCAGTACGTGGGACAGTTCAGAGGGATTGCGGCACTGGAACGTCGGCACGTTCTTCAGAATCGGCTCTTCATCCAGGTAGAAACGGATCATGTCCGTGACGAATGGATAGACCGATTTGTCGTCCGCGACCCCGGTGCCGATGGCATTCGCCAACACGACGTTGCCAGAGCGGTACGACGACAGCAGCCCTGGAACACCAAGCATCGAGTCCGGGTTGAACGCCAGCGGATCGAGGAACGCATCGTCGAGGCGACGGTAGATCACGTCGACGGCTTTCGGCCCGTCCGTGGTGCGCATGAACACCTTGTCATCCCGCACGAACAGGTCCGCGCCTTCCACCAGCTCAACGCCCATTTCCCGCGCCAGAAACGCATGTTCAAAGAACGCGCTGTTGAAACGACCCGGCGTCAGTACCACTACGCTCGGGTTATCAATCGGGCTGGAGCTTTTCAGGGTGTCGAGCAACAGGTTCGGATAGTGGTCGATAGGGGCAATGCGCTGGGCCGCGAACAACTCGGGGAACAACCGCATCATCATCTTGCGGTCTTCCAGCATGTAGCTGACGCCGCTCGGCGTACGAAGATTGTCTTCAAGCACGTAGTACGTGCCGTCGCCATCGCGCACCAGATCGACCCCGGAGATGTGGGAATAGATATCGCGGTGCAAATCCAGCCCTTGCATCGCCAACTGGTATTGCTCGTTGGCCAGCACTTGCTCGGCTGGAATGATGCCGGCCTTGATAATGCGCTGCTCGTGATAGAGGTCGGCGAGGAACATGTTCAACGCCTTGACCCGCTGAATGCAGCCGCGCTCGACAACTCGCCATTCACTGGCGGGGATGCTGCGGGGAATGGTGTCGAAGGGAATCAGGCGCTCTGTCCCTTGCTCATCACCATAGAGCGTGAATGTAATCCCGGCGCGATGAAATAACAGATCGGCCTCGCGTCGCCGTTGTGCCAAAAGCTCGTCAGGCGTTTCGGCCAGCCAACGGGCAAACTCCCGATAATGCGGGCGGACCTGGCCACCGGCATCGTACATCTCATCAAAATAGGTGCGGATCATGCCGTACTCCTTGTCACCCGGACATCTGGGCTTCGCAAAGCCCGTGCCATCGGCATAAACGCTTTGATATCAATCAGTTGGATAATCGCACTGCACGCACCGCACCAATCCTGTGCGGTAAATGCCCCCACCTGATCGCCCCCGCTTCATTGCGAAGCAATGTTGTCGCCTATCACCAGCATAGCCAGAGTTGATTTCACTGCCCGGGAGTCGATGCGGATAATCCGCGCATTCGCTGAAAATCTTGATGAACTTCCCTTTAGCCGCCTGTTTAGGCGGCTTTTTTTTGCGCTTTTGAAACGTTATGAATCAAAAACACGATTTCCAAACCCCACAAACGAAAACGGCCAACCCTGAGGTCAGCCGTTGCTGAGTGTTGTCACTGTTCATAAGTTATGCGAGTCGCCCTCGTACCTCCTGCTTCACGCCCCATCCTTCGATGATGCCGCCCAAAGGCTCGACCACCGCCTCGAAATCCTGCTCAAAATCGCCGATACCGTCATAAGTGGCGTACATCACTTTGCTCAGTTCCAGGTACCACGCGCCGTCGTCGCGCACGCTGATTTGTGCATTCAAGGATTCACCACAGTAATGCCCTGCCGCCCTGCGTGCCCGCTCCTCGTCCGGGAAAATGGCGTAGAACTCGATGGGATGGAATCGTGAAAAGTCGAAACCGCCTTCTTTCATGCGGCGCAAGACGCTGGTGCTGATGTCTTCTTGATAGGCTGTGCTCATGAAACGTCCCCCTCAGACTGATGGATAGACTTTCCGTATTCCCGGCACTCGCAACCGAATGGGGCGAGCAATGCGGCAACAACGTTGCCGGTGGGAAGCAAGCATGTAGCTGACAAGACCAGACCTTAGCGATCCGTTCGCTGATCTCGATTGCAGAGTAGCCTCAAGATAGAGCCGCTGCCAAGGCCTGGTTAGGAATGTGACAGGAGATGTTCAGATTGGCGTGATGCTGAGGATTTCAATGCTGCACTGGGTCTTCAGACTTTTGACAGTCGGATCATCGACGCGCCCTTCCAGATCGTTGAGGTCCAGTTCGGCAGCCACAGGCAGACGCCGGGCGCGGATGAGCTTCGCGGCTTGCTCGTTGTCCGGGCATTCATCGCTCTCGAACACCTCGTCAACTTTTTCACCGTGATCATCAACGAAAGTGACTTTCCACTTTTGCATCAGGTGCCTCCTCGATAAAACCCATGGATGGGCTTACATGTATCTCGACATTCTTCCCCGGCCAATCGTTCAACCGGACCTTCTACATCTATAAGTGAAGCATGAAAAAAGGGCCGTCTCCGGTGTGTTTTCACACAACCTGAGAGGGCCCTTTCTGGCTTGCTCGATATCAGTCGTTGCTAGGCTTGTTCACAGCCTGCAGGACGTATTGCGGCAAGGCGAACGCGCCGATGTGGATTTCCGGATTGTAGTAGCGGGTGATGATGCCGCTGCCGGCGAAGCGCTGCTGCAGGGTTTCACGGGACAATTTGCGATAGGCGGTATTGGTCGCGCCCCAGGCGAAGGTCATGGCGCCGCCGATGTAGGTCGGCACGGCCGCCTGATAGAAGTGCCAGTCAGGGAACAGGCTACGCAGACGCCCGGCGGTGGTTTTGACTTCTTCGATTTGCATGAACGGTGTGCCGTTCTGGGTCACCAGGATGCCGCCTTCGTTCAGGCAGCGACGGCAGGCCTGGTAGAAGTTTTCCGAGAACAGCACTTCGCCCGGGCCGATCGGGTCGGTGGAGTCGGAAATGATCACGTCGAATTTTTCGGTGGTGGTGGCGACGAAACGCATACCGTCGTCGATCACCAGGTTCAGGCGTGGGTCAGCGAACGCACCCTTGGAGTGGTTCGGCAGGAATTCCTTGCACATGTCGACCACGGTGCCGTCGATCTCGACCATGGTGATGTGCTCGATACTGCGGTGCTTGGCCACTTCACGCAGCATGCCGCCGTCGCCGCCACCGATGATCAGCACGCGCTTGGCGGTGCCATGCGCCAGGATCGGCACGTGGGTCAACATCTCGTGGTAGATGAATTCGTCGGCTTCGGTGGTCTGGATCACGCCGTCCAGCGCCATGACGCGGCCCATGCGCGGGTTTTCGAAAATCACCAGGTGTTGGTGTTCGGTGCGCACTTCGTGCAGCAGTTTTTCCATGCGAAAACGCTGGCCGTAGCCTTCGTAGAGGGTTTCCAGGTATTCGCTGGTCGGGGTGTTGCTCATGGGAAGTGCTCCGATGAATGCGGGTGGCAAGGCGCGAAGTCTACGTTGCGGGACATGACAGGTCGAACCTTCGTCTGTCGGCTAGGCATAGAACAGGCTCGCTCCCACAGGGGAAAGGTGTCGGCTTTGGGTGCGTATTCAGATTCGGACGTTGCCTCGTGGCCCGGCAATGGCCCAGATGATCAGGCCCAGCACCGGCAGCAGCAGGATCAGCAGCACCCAGATGATTTTCATCCCTGTGTCGGCACCACTTTTGAGCACGTTGATGATTGCCCAGATATCCAGGGCAAGAATAATCAGGCCAATCAGACCGTTGAACGTGGAACCCATGGTGTCGCTCCCTAAGAGTGGTTTGCACTCTTAGGATAGCCGGGCCTTGCGAGGGTTCCGTTTTTTAAACGTGGACGGCGATTTTGAGGGCTTCCAGCGAGGGTGCGGCAGCGATGCCGACTTTGGCGCACAACTCGAGTACGCGCGGCACGTCGTTGCCGTAGACCAGCACCACTTGCAGTTCGTCGTCGAGCAACTGACTGAAGTTCATCAGCGTGTAACCGCCGTTTTCCTTGTTCATGCTGCCCATCTGCACCTGAATGCGATTGAGCGCGGTCAGGGCTTCAGTCTTGGCCAGTTGCTTGGGTTTGATATTGAAATCAACGCCGGGGCCGAACGAGGAAACGATCTGGGCGAACAGGTCCACATAGGTGTCGGCCTGAAACAGCACGGTCTCCGGCAAACTGCCGACGACGACCCACTCGCCCAGCGGAATCGGAAACGTTTCGTCGTAGTTGATATCCGGATTGGCCGTCAGAAAAGTCTCGGGATCGGCGTAGGCCTGGGCCGCTTCGTCTGCGATTTTCAGGATTTCGTCATCGCTCATGCACCCGGAGCTTATTTTGCTGATGAGTTCGACGAGTGCGGCTTTCATGGGGCGGAATCCTGTAGCGAGGGAAATTTGAAGGCGCGAAGGATAGCGCATTACGTCCCGCAATTCCTGTGCGCGAGCATGGCCGGGATTGTTGACCCACATCAAGATCCAGCCCCCTGAGTAGCGGCACAATACTGGCACCTTGCCGAAACTGTTTCCGCTATCAGAGAAGACCTCCATGGGTGCCTGGCTTAGCAATATCTCGCTGAAATACAAATTCTGGGCGGTCAACGCCGTCGCCTTCGTCACCACTTTGCTGCTGGTGTTGTACGCCGTACAGCTCGAACAACAGGCCCGCAGCCATGCTTATCAGGCATCGGCACAAGCCCAGGCGCGACTGCTCAACGCCTGGCCCGCCGGGCAACCGCTCCCCAAAGCCGATAACGTGCTGACCTTCAGTCGCGGGCAGGCACCGTTGCTGAACGGGCAGCCGGTAATGAAACTGGCCGATACCAACGGTTGGGTCGAAATCAATGCCATGCCGCTGTTCGGCAACAATCCGTTGATGGGCGCTGAAGTGTTTACGCGCACGGATGGCAACCAGGTCGCAGTGATTGCCCATGGCCCGAGCCTGACCCAGGTCTTTGGCGAGCGTTTTCCCAACTATGCGGTGGCGGTGGCAATCCTGATGCTGGCGATGCTCGGCGCTTCACAATTGTTGATCCGCTTCCTGCTCAGCCAGCTCAATACGCTGAAGGACGTGATGCTCCACGTCGAGAAAACCGGTGACCTGTCGGCCCGTGTGCCGCTGGCCTGCACGGATGAAGTCGGGCAGATGGCCAATGCCTTCAACGCCATGCAAGCCGGTTACCAGCGGGTGGTCAACACCGTCGCCAGCACCGCCCGGCAACTGGATGTCGGCGCGGCGCGGCTGGCGTCGAGCATGAACGAAGTGCGTCACGGCATGCTTGGCCAGCAAAGCGAAACCGATCAGGCCGCCACGGCAATCAACGAAATGACCGCCACGGTCTATCACATTGCCCAGCACGCCGGCGCCACCCGCGACCTCTCGCAAACCGCCGACACCCTGGCCGGCAGCGGGCAGGAAGTGGTCAGTCGGGTGCAGAAGTCGATTGCCGGCCTGTCCAGCGGAGTGCAGCAGACTGCCGAGATGATTCAGCGTCTGGCCGAGGACAGTCAGAAAATCAACGGCGTGGTCAGTGTGATTCACAGCATCGCCGAGCAGACCAATCTGCTGGCGCTGAACGCAGCGATTGAAGCGGCCCGTGCCGGTGAAATGGGTCGCGGTTTTGCGGTGGTTGCCGATGAAGTGCGTAACCTGGCCAAACGTGTCCAGACCTCCACTGACGAGATCACAATCATGGTTTCCGCGTTGCAGGCCGGGACTCGGGACGCGGTGGATTTCATGCAGGAAAGTTCGTTCAAGGCCGACGATTGCGTGCAGCAGGCTCAGGAGGCCGGCGAAGCCTTGGCGGAAATCACCAGCGCCGTGGCACAGATGCGTGAAAGCAACACGCAGATCGCCGTGGCGGCCGAGCAGCAGAGCCACGTGGCGGAAGAGATGAACCGGGCGGTCGTGAGCATTCGGGATGTGACCGAGAACACCGTGCAGCAGACCGTGGTTTCGGCGACTACCAGCAATGAGCTGGCGGCGTTGGCCGGGGAATTGAGCAAGGCTATCGGTCAGCTCAAGCTTTGACGGCCCCTTCGCGAGCAAGTCGGATCGCCGCACCGCCGCTCCCACATTTGATCGCATTCCAATGTGGGAGCGAGCTTGCTCGCGAAGGCGTCAGCTCAATCAACATCAATTCCAAACATGACACCTATCACTCCGATAGCCAGCCTTGATTCGCCGACTGGTTTGCCCCGGCCTATCCTTTGTTCAAGAGCCTCAACGAACCAAGGATTACCATCATGGGCAAACGTCACCCCAACCTTCCCGCCTGGCAATGGCGAGCGTACCCGAACAATCACCAGCACCCGACCAATCTGGTGCTGCACCTGATTGCCGTGCCGCTGTTCATCGTGGCATTTCTGCTGATTGTCTCGGGAGTGTTCAGTCTGAGTTTCGCGAATGTCGCGATTGGCGTCATCGGCCTGTTCGCCGCCCTCGGCCTGCAACGCCACGGTCACAGCCTGGAGGCGCAAGCCTCCGAGCCGTTCAGCGATCGCAAAGATGCCGTGTCGCGCTTGTTGGTCGAGCAGTTTCTGACGTTCCCACGGTTCTTCCTGAGCGGCGGCTGGTGGCGCGCCTGGCGTGAGCGCCACCGCCGTCACTGATCAGGCGAAAATCGTCACCGTCTGCCGGCTCATGGCAATCAACTGACCGTCGGCGTTCCACAATTTCGCGGCGGCATGACCGTAGCCGTCAGCGGCATGCTCGATCTCGACGAGGTATTTGCACCAGTCCAGCGTGCTCAGTTCCAGCAACGGCTGGACGAATTCAATGGTCCAGGTCAGCGTGCTGCCCATCGCCGGTTTTTTCAGGTGCGGCAACAGCGCCGGTGGCCAGGCGTCGACCAGCGCCAGGATATGCGACTCGCTGACCGCCTCTTCCTTCACGTCCCCGCGCAAGCGAACCCAACCGCCCATCTCGCGGGATTTGTTGCCGGTGAACGGCAGACCGCCGACACTCCAGCGCATCGCCAGATGCCGCATGAACTCTGGAGTCACGCCTTTGACGTAAGGCAGTTCCTGGCAGTCGTCCCAGTGCTTCATCTCGGGTGCCGGATCGGCGATCACCGCCACTTCCGACGGTCGCGAGGCGCCGAAGCTGCCCTGGACCAATGTCACCACCTGGCCCTTCTGCATCGCCCGGCCCAGCACCTGGCTGACAGCCTTCCCTTCGCGCAACACATCGACTTCAAAGCTGACTGGCACTTCAGGCTCGACCGGACCGACAAAGGTGATCGCCAACGAGCGCACCGGACGATCCGCCGGGACCTTCGCGCGCATGGCTTCGTACTGCAAGGCAGCCACCAGGCCACCGAAACTGGCACGCCCCTGAGCCCATTCGGCCGGGATAGACAGCTCCAGCGGCTGGCTGCGGACAGCGTCGAGCAGATCGGAAAAGCGCATGGAAACCTCGGTGCGGGAAAAGGATGAAGGGATCTTAACCAGCCCGCGAGGATGGCACAGCGCTTATTCCGGCCAAAAGCACTGACAGATGAGCCGCACTCGATACGAACACTCATTCAATGTTCAACACCGCTCCCACATTTGATATGCGGTGGTTTCAGGATTTGAAACAGGCAGCGCTGAGTTTGTCGAGGACCCGGTCGGCGCGGCCTTCGGCCTTGGCCATGGCGGTTTTCCAGGCCGCGACGCAGGGCTGCAAATCGGCTTCCTGTTCGGCCCTGGCCAGCCATTGCCAGCAATCGTGCCAATCGCCCAAGGCAACTTGCGCGGACTTCAAGCGCGGCATCGCGGCTTTCGGCAATCGATCCAGCTCGGGATAGGCTTCGATGCCATAGCGCACGCGCTTGATCAGCAGGCGCAAACGGTGGCGATCATGCGCCGGATCGTGCAGGGCCTGATCGAGTTTCTTCCATTGTTTGGCTAAACGTTTTTCGATGCGCGGGCGCAAGCCCTTGAGCAAGCCCTGACGCTGGGAGGCCCGCAGAAAACGCGGAAAGGCGTCGAGGATCATCAGCAACTGCGCCACTTCAGGACTCGTCGCGACGGCCGGGTAAGCCTCGGCCATTTGCGCCATACGCCGATGGGCAGCCTCGGTTTGCTCATGCTCGAGCAGGTACGCCGCCAGCACTTCGCGATCGCGCAACGGCGTGGTCAGGTCGCCGACCCGGGACGCCGCTGCTTCCAGCTGTTCGACCCCGGGCAAGCCGCGCAATGGCCGCAGCAAACTGCGCAAACGGCGAACCGTGGTGCGCAGATCGTGCAGCGCTTCAGGGTCGGTGCGGGCACTCAGGCGTGCCTGACAGGCCAGCAAACGGACTTCCAAGCCCAGGACATGAGCCACCAACCGGTTAATCATGGGGTTACTCCGTAAACAGCTGCAAGCCGCCAGCCGAAATCCGGGGCGACCGACTTATTGCTTGCAGCTTAGAGCTTAGAGCGGCTTTCAGCGCCCCGCGCGAGATTCACGAATATAAAAACGCGCCTTCTCGGCTTTCTTGGCGCAACCTTCGAACGCTTCGAATTGCTGCTGGGTCTTGGCACCGGTCAGCAGCGACAGGGCCTTGGAATAGCTGACAGTTCCGGCAAAACCTTCGGCCTTGGCCAGATCCAGTTCATGCCACGCGGCATCGATCCCGCTACCGCAGCTGTCACGGTAAGCGGTTTTGCCGGCGCAACCGGCGAGTGCCAGGGCAATCAAAGGCACACAGATCCAGGCTTTCATTATTCACACCTCAAAGATAGGTAAACAGTCGTGCAGTTAAGACGGTCTGGCGCGTGAAAAGTGCCTTGGCCCCGCCTCGGAAACTAAAGTGCTCGCGAGAATACCCATCTGCTGCCAAAGAGTGTCGAAAAAACGACGCCCTCGCCTCGCGGAACGACCTTAGCGATTGAAGCGCGCCCCTCGATGGGTGCATTGTTGAACCTTGTCAGACGAGGGCGATTCATGAAAAAGCGTGTCGCGCTGGTGCTGGGCTCAGGTGGGGCCCGGGGCTACGCCCATATCGGGGTCATTGAAGAAATCGAACGGCGTGGCTACGACATCGCCTGCATCGCCGGATGTTCCATGGGCGCGGTGGTCGGCGGGATCTATGCCGCCGGCAAACTCGACGAATATCGCAACTGGATCGAAAGCCTGGATTACCTCGACGTTTTACGTCTGGTGGACGTCAGTTTTCGTCTGGGTGCGATTCGCGGGGAGAAGGTTTTCGGGCAGATCCGCAAGATCGTCGGCGAGATCAATATCGAAGACTTGCGCATCCCCTACACGGCGGTGGCTACCGACCTGACAAACCAACAGGAAATCTGGTTTCAGGAAGGCTGCCTGCACCAGGCCATGCGCGCCTCGGCGGCGATTCCCAGCCTGTTCACCCCGGTGATGCAGGGCAACCGCATGCTGGTGGACGGCGGCATTCTCAACCCTTTACCGATCGTGCCGGTGGTGTCGAGTCATTGCGACCTGATCATCGCGGTCAACCTCAACTCCACCAACCAGCGCCACTATCAACTGCCGGTGATCCAGCGCCCGGCGGCGTTCAAGACCCGCTTCGACAGCCTGATCAACTCGCTCGGTTCAAAATTGCCCTTCCGCCGCAAACAGGCGGAACAATTGCTGCTGCTGGAAAAGGAAGCGTTGATGGCAGAAGCGGCCGAGATCAACCCGTGGATCGAATCCGCCGAACCCGAAGCCCAGCAACCGGCTGCCGCCCCTGAACGCGCCGGCGCGCCGAAGTCCGCCACCGGTTCGTTCATCATCGACAACGTTGGCCCGGCGTCTTTGTTGGACCTGATCAACCAGAGTTTCGAGGTGATGCAGACGTCGTTGGCGCAGTACAAGATCGCCGGTTATCCGCCGGATATTTTGATCAACGTGCCAAAGCGGGTGTGCCGGTTTTTCGAGTTTTACAAGGCACCGGAACTGATCGCGCTGGGGCGGGAGATTGCGCGGGATACGCTGGACCGGTATGAGAATGAACGGGATTCCTGAGATTCTCGAGTGAATGATAAGGCCCCTTCGCGAGCAGGCTCGCTCCCACATTGGAATGCATATCCCTGTGGGAGCGAGCCTGCTCGCGAAGAGGCCGGATCACTCAACACAGAAACTAAAGACTGTCCTCACTCAACAACCGATACCCGACCCCAGCCTCGGTGACGATAAACCGAGGCTGAGTAGGGTCATCCGCCAGTTTCTGGCGCAAGTGCCCGACCACAATCCGCAAATAGTGAGTGTCCTCGGTATGGGTCGGCCCCCAAATATCCTTGAGTAATTGCTGCTGGGTGATGACCCGCCCCGGATGCCGCGCCAGTTGCGCCAGTACCGCGTATTCCTTGCGGGTCAGCGCGACTTCGGTGCCGTCGAGCAACACCCGGCGATACGCCAGATCCACGGTCAATGGGCCGAACGTCAGCGCCGCTTGTTGAGCTTCTCCCGCCGGCGCCTGACGCAACAACGCACGCACCCGTGCAAGAAACTCCTGAATGCCAAACGGCTTGGTTACGTAGTCGTTGGCGCCGTTGTCGAGCGCTTCGACTTTCTGCCCTTCACTGGCGCGCACCGAGAGCACCAGCACCGGCACCGTCGACCACTCGCGAAACTCGCGCAGCACTTGCTGGCCGTCCATGTCCGGCAGGCCGAGATCGAGTACCAGCAGGTCCGGTTTATTCAGCGCAGCCTGGGCCAGGCCCTCGGTGCCGGTGCCGGCCTCCAGCACTTTGTAGCCCTGGGAAACAAGACTGATGCGCAGGAATTTGCGGATCTGCGGTTCGTCGTCGATGACCAAAATGGTCGCGGTCTGGCTCATGAATTCACATCAACACAAAGAAGTGGCAAGAGAGTAGCGCAAGCGCGATCAGGCTTCACTTTCGGCTCTTAATTTTCAAAGGCCGGCTGAGCCTGCAACGGCAGGTGCAAGGTGATGCAGGTGCCGCGCCCTTCGATGCCATCGGCGACACTGATCCGCCCGCCATGGGCACCGACCATGCCCTGACAGATCGCCAGGCCCAGCCCGGTGCCTTGCCCGCCACGATCACCGCGCGCGGCGGTGTAGAACATGTCAAAAATCTTCGCCCGTTCTTCCTGCGGAATCCCCGGTCCTTCATCGCTCACCGAAAAAAACAGCTCGCTGTCGTCGGCTCCGGCGCGCAATTGCAGGCGACCGTGAGACGGTGAAAAGCGCGCGGCGTTTTCCAGCACGTTGACCAGAGCCTGTTCGATCAGCGCGGCGTGGACGTACAGCAGCGGCAACTCCGGTGGCACTTCGGTGGTTACCTGCAACGGCGCCAGCACGGCGCGCAGACGATTGAGCGAACTGCCGACGATGTCGGCCGGCGACACCCAGTCCCGCGCCAGCTTCAGGGCGCCGTGCCCGAGGCGGGTCATGTCCAACAGGTTCTGGATGTAGCGATCGAGGCGCTCGGCTTCATCGCGAGTGCCTTCGAGCAGCTCGCGGCGATCCTCCAGCGGGATCGCCTCACCGAGGGCCAACAGGCTGTCGATGCTGCCGCGCATGGACGTCAGCGGCGTGCGCAAATCGTGGGACACCGAGGCCAGCAAGGCACTGCGCAGCTGCTCGGTTTCGCCGTGCAGCCTCGCGGCTTCCAGGTCTTCGGCCAATTGCGCACGCGCCAGCGCCTGAGCCAGCGGTTGGCTCAGCGCGGTCAACAAACGCCGACGCTGACCGCTCAAGGTCTGGCCCTCTTTGGCACACACACCGAGCAATGCCAGCGGCCCGTCTTCCACCGACAACGGCCACCACCACCAACGTCCGAGCGGCAGCGTGCCGGTGCCCGCGCCGGCCGGTTGATCGTGTTGCCAGGCCCAATCGGCGGCAGCGCGCTCGGCTTCGGAAAATTCCAGCGGGCCACCGGTTTCGACTTTCCAGCCACCCTGCCCGTCTTGATTGAGCAGACAGAGTTGCAGATCACTCCAGCCATTGAGGTGCTGGGCCGCTGCGCTGACCACCGCCTGGCGGTCGGTGGCGGCGGTGAGTTTGCGTGACAGGTCGAGCAGTTCGGTGGTCTCTTCCTGAGTGTCGCGCAGCGCCTGCAATTGCCGCCGTTGCCGGGCCGCAAGGTTACCGGTCAGCGCCGCCATCAGCAGGAAGAACAGCAAGGTCAGCACGTCTTCTTCGCGCTGGATGCTGAAGGAGAAATTCGGCGGGATGAACAGAAAGTCATAGGTCAGAAACGACAGCGCCGCACAGGCCAGCGCCGGGCCGAGGCTGCTGCGCACCGCCACCAGCAACACCGCGGCGAGGAACACCAGAGAGATATTGGGCAGCGGCAAAACACTCGCCACCGCCCAGGCCAAGGCACTGGCGAGCACCGTCGCCACCAGCGCCAGCGCGTAGTCGAACCACACCAGTGACTGCGCCGAACGCTGACGCGGCTGATGCTGTTCGTGATCGCTGTCGAGGACGTTGATTTCCAGCCCGCGCGCATCGCGCAGCAAACGTGACGCCAGACCGCCGCCGAACAACCGTCGACGCAAACGCTGCCGGGACTGACCGACCAACACCAGACTCGCGCGGCGTTCGGCGGCGTGCTGAATCAGGGTTTTCGCCACCTCGCCGGCGCGCAGCAACACCACTTCGCCGCCGAGGCGTTCGGCCAATTGCTGAGCGCTTTGCAGACGCAGCCGCGACTGCTCGTCGCGCACACTGCCGTTGTCCACATGCACCAGGCTCCACGGCAAATGCCGACGCTGAGCGACGCGACTGGCGTGACGTACCAGCCGCTCGGCCTGAGCATCGCCATCGACACCGACCAGCAGGCGACCGCGTATCGCCGGTGCCGCTTGGCCGAGTTGGCGATAGCCCTGGGCCAGATCATCATCGACCTGAGCGGCGGCGGTTTGCATCGCCAGCTCGCGCAGGGCCGTGAGGTTGGTCTGGGTGAAAAAGGCGTCGATCGCCGCCCTCGCCTGCTCCGGCACGTAGACCTTGCCATCGCGCAGACGCTCGAGCAGCTCGCGCGGTGGCAAGTCGATCAGCAGCAGTTCGTAGGCTTCTTGCAGCACCCAGTCCGGCAGGGTTTCGCGGACTTGCACACCCGTGATGCCACGCACTTTGTCGTTAAGACTTTCCAGGTGCTGGACGTTGACCGTGGTGAACACGTCGATGCCTGCAGCGAGCAGTTCCTGAATGTCTTGCCAGCGTTTGGTGTGGCGACTGCCGGGGGCGTTGCTGTGAGCCAGTTCGTCCACCAGCACCAGTTTCGGTTTGGCGGCGAGCAGGCCATCGAGGTCCATTTCTTCGAGCATCACGCCACGGTATTCCGAGCGCACCAACGGCTGCTGCGGCAAGCCGCCGAGCAGCGCTTCGGTCTCGGCGCGACCGTGGGTTTCGACCACGCCAGCAATGACTTTCACGCCCTGGCGCAGTTGGGTGTGGGCCGCCTGCAACATGGCGTAGGTCTTGCCGACACCGGGCGCGGCGCCGAGAAAAACCTTGAGCCGGCCACGGCCGTCGCGGGGCAGGTCTGCTAACAGCGCGTCGGCGCGGCCGGAGTCACTCATGTTCGGGGATCTCTTTCATTCAGATGTTGATGGGGTGACTGTTCTGCCGCCATCGCGAGCAGGCTCGCTCCCACATTTTGGAATGCATTCCCCTGTGGGAGTGAGCCTGCTCGCGATGGCAGCACCACCGATCTACAGGTTTTCCAGCGCGATGTTCAGCGCCAATACATTCACCACCGGCGGGCCAACGAGTGGCTGCTCGATGTGCGCATCCATCAATTGTTGAAGGGTCGCCACCGGCAAATTGCGCGCCGCCGCAACACGCGCCAGTTGATAGGCAATCGCGGCCGGTGGCAAGTGTGGATCGAGGCCACTGCCAGAGGTGGTGACCATCGCCAATGGCACTGGCCCCTGTCCCGGCACCAGCAGCTTGTTGGCATCATCGGTCACCCGAGTGGCCAGGGCCGGGTTGCTCGGTGAAAGGTTGCTGGCACCGCTGGACACGGTGGCAAATGCTCCGGCCGATGGCCGTGGATGGAACCAGGCGTCGCCGACAAAATCTTGCGCAATCAGCGACGAGCCGCGGACCTTGCCGTCGGCATCGTGAACCAGACTGCCATTGGCTTGATCGGGGAACGCGACCTGGGCAACACCGGTGACCACCAGTGGATAGGCGACGCCGGTGATCAGGGTCATCAGGACGAGCAGGCTCAGGGCCGGGCGTATCATTGTGGACATTTCAAAATCCTCGAAATTGGAGAAGTAGAGGGGTGTCAGGGAAATCCCCCCCTCACCCCAGCCCTCTCCCCATGGGGGAGAGGGGGAAAGGGAGCCGATCTTTGTGCCTTTCAAAACCTGAGTTCGACTCGATCTTTCAGGTCGCTAAATTCCGCAAGACATCCGAGATCAGTCCCCTCTCCCCTCGGAGGAGAGGGGAAAAGGGAGCCGATCTTTGTGCCTTTCAAAACCGGAGTTCGACTCGGTCTTTCAGGTCGCTAAATTTCGCAAGACATCCGAGATCAGTCCCCTCTCCCCCCGGGAGAGGGTTAGGGTGAGGGGGTCGATTTCAGCCTCAAACCAAATGCAACGCCGTCAACAGCATGTCGATCGCCTTGATCCCCACAAACGGCACCAGAATCCCGCCCAATCCATAGATCAACAGATTGCGTCGCAGCAACGCCGCCGCACTCGCCGCTTGCACGCGCACGCCGCGCAATGCCAATGGAATCAGCACCACGATGATCAAGGCGTTGAACACGATCGCCGAGAGAATCGCGCTCTGCGGACTGCTCAGGTGCATGACGTTCAGCACGCCCAGTTGCGGGTAGATCGAGGCGAACAGCGCCGGCAAAATCGCGAAGTATTTGGCCACGTCGTTGGCGATGGAAAACGTCGTCAACGCACCGCGGGTCACCAGCAATTCCTTGCCGATTTGCACCACATCCAGCAGCTTGGTCGGATCGCTGTCGAGGTCGACCATGTTCGCCGCCTCGCGCGCCGCTTGCGTCCCGTCGTTCATCGCCATGCCCACGTCCGCCTGAGCCAGGGCCGGGGCGTCATTGGCGCCGTCACCGCACATGGCGACCAGGCGCCCGTCGTTCTGCTCGTGACGAATGCGCGCCAGTTTCTTCTCCGGCGTGGCTTCGGCCAGCACGTCATCCACGCCTGCTTCAGCGGCAATCGCCGCAGCGGTCAGCGGGTTGTCGCCGGTCACCATGACGGTGCGAATTCCCAGCTTGCGCAGCTCGGCGAAACGCTCGCGAATGCCGGGTTTGACCACGTCCTTGAGGTGAATCGCGCCGAGCAATTTACCGTCGGCGCAGACCAGCAACGGGGTGCCGCCGCTCTGGGCGATCTTGTCGATTTCCCGGGACAGAGACGCGGCCAGGTCGGCGCGTTTCAGGCCAACGAACGCCAGCAACGAATCCACCGCGCCTTTGCGATACACACGACCCTGATAGTCAACACCGGACAGGCGAGTTTCAGCGCTGAATGGCACCACAGTCAGCATGTCAGTGGACGGCTCAGGCTGTGGATAAAGACCACGCAGGTACTCGACGATAGATTTACCTTCAGCGGTGTCATCGGCCAGCGAAGCGAACAACGCACCTTCGGCCAGTTCCTTGCTGCTTACACCCGGTGCTGCATAAACCGCGGTGCAACGACGGTTACCGAAGGTGATGGTGCCGGTCTTGTCCAGCAGCAGGACGTGTACGTCCCCCGCTGCTTCCACAGCGCGACCGGATTTGGCGATCACATTCAGGCGCACCAGACGGTCCATCCCGGCGATACCGATGGCCGACAACAGACCGCCAATGGTGGTCGGAATCAGCGTGACCAATAACGCAACCAGGAACACCAGCGGCAGGCTGCCGTTGGCGAAGTGGGCGAACGGTTGCAGGGTGACGACCACCAGCAGGAAGATCAGGGTCAGGCCGATCAGCAGGATATCGAGCGCCACTTCGTTCGGGGTTTTCTGGCGTTTGGCGCCTTCGACCAGGGCGATCATGCGATCGAGTGTCGACTCGCCCGGGTTGGCGGTGATGCGCACCAACAGCCAGTCGGACACCAGTCGGGTGTTGCCGGTGACGGCCGAACGGTCGCCGCCGGACTCGCGAATCACCGGCGCGGATTCACCGGTAATCGCCGCTTCGTTGACCGCGGCGATACCTTCGATCACCTCGCCGTCACCGGGGATCATTTCCCCCGCTTCAACGCGCACTACATCGCCCTTGCGCAGGCTGGTGGCCGGCACGACTTGAAAGGCACCGTTGCTGGTTTTGCGCCGAGCACTCAGGCCTTCGCTACCGGCCTTGAGGCTGTCGGCGCGAGCCTTGCCGCGACCTTCGGCCAACGCTTCGGCGAAGTTGGCGAACAGCACGGTGAACCACAACCACAAGGCGATTTGCGCGGCGACAAAGGTCGGCACGCTGCTGTCGGGAATGAAGCACAGCACGGTGGTCAGGATCGCGGTCAGTTCGACCACCAGCATCACCGGCGCACGCTGCAATTGCCGAGGGTCGAGCTTGACGAAGGCTTGCACCAGCGCCGGGCGCCAGAGGGCCGAGATGGCGGTTTTCGGTTGTTCCGGCGCCTTGACGGTGGCGGCTTTAGTTACGGGCATATTCATCATTGATTCCTCAGAAGCCCATGCTCAAGTGTTCAGCAATAGGACCCAGCGCCAATGTCGGCAGGAAGGTCAAACCACCCACCAGCAAAATGGTCACGGTCAGCAAGGTCACGAACAGCGGGCCATGGGTCGGGAAGCTGTTCTGGCCGATCGGTGCGGTTTTCTTCATCGCCAGGCTGCCGGCCAGGGCCAGTACCGGGAGGATGTAACCGAAGCGACCGATCAACATGCCAAGGCCGAGCATCAGGTTGTGGAACGCGGTGTTGGCACCGAAGCCGCCGAACGCTGAACCGTTGTTAGCACTGGCCGAGGTGTAGGCGTACAGCAACTGGCTGAAACCGTGGGCACCGGGGTTGCTCACCGCCGCGACCGGGCCGGGCAGACTCGCGGCAATCGCGCCGAGTACCAGCACGCCGACCGGCATCACCAGCAAGGTCACCACCAACAACTGGACTTCCTTGGCCTGCAGTTTCTTGCCGAGGTATTCCGGCGTACGGCCGATCATCAGGCCGGCGAGGAACACCGCGATCAACACGTTCAGCAACATGCCGTAGAGCCCGGCACCGACGCCGCCGAAGATCACTTCGCCGACCATCATGTTGACCATCGCGACCATGCCGCTCAGCGGGTTGAGGCTGTCGTGCATGCCGTTGACCGAACCGTTGGACGCCGCGGTGGTGGTCACCGACCACAGCACCGTGGCAGTCGTGCCGAAGCGTGCTTCCTTGCCTTCCAGTGGCGCGGTCTGTTCGACGGCGACATTGTTCAGGGTCGGGTTCGGCTGGTATTCAGCCCACAGCGACGTCGCGCCGCCGATCAGGAACAGCGCCAACATGCAGGCGATGATCGCGCGGCTCTGACGCAGGTCTTTCACGTAGTGGCCGAAGGTGAACACCAACGCCACCGGGATCAGAATGATCGAGCCGACTTCAAACAGGTTGCTCCACGCCGTCGGGTTCTCGAACGGGTGCGCCGAGTTGACGCCGAAGAAGCCACCACCGTTGGTGCCCAGTTGCTTGATCGCAATCTGGCTGGCCGCAGGGCCGAGCGGGATCACTTGGTCAACACCCTGCATGGTCACGGCATTCACGTATTGCGCGAAGGTTTGCGGCACGCCCTGCCAGACCAGATACAGCGCCAGCAGCAGGCACAGCGGCAGCAAGCCGTAGAGGGTGGCGCGGGTCATGTCGACCCAGAAGTTACCGAGGGTCTTGGTCGATTTGCGACCGATACCGCGGCACAGCGCAACCAATACCGCCAGGCCGGTGGCGGCGCTGACGAAGTTCTGCACCGTGAGGCCGACCATCTGACTCAGGTAGCTGAGCGACGCTTCACCGCTGTAGGCCTGCCAGTTGGTGTTGGTCATGAAGCTGACGGCGGTGTTGAACGCCAGCGTCCACTCCTGACCCGGCAGGTTTTGCGGGTTCAGTGGCAAGTGGTCCTGGAACAACAGAATCGCGAACAACAGCAAAAAGCCCGCGAGGTTGAAGGCGAGCAAGGCCAGGGTGTATTTCTGCCAGCTCTGTTCGGCCTGCGGATCGACGCCGGCCACCCGATAACACCCGCGTTCCACCGGTCCGAGAATCGGCGAAAGCCAGGTGCGCTGCCCTTCCATCACCTTGTAGTAGAAGCGGCCCAGAAACGGTGCCGGTATCAGCACCAGGGCGAAGAAGGCGAGGATCAGCCAATAGTCATAACTGTGCATAGCCGCTCCTAGTTCCGGTCCGCGCGCAACAGCGCAACCAACAGATAAATGAACAGCCCCACTGCCAGTAGCAGTGACACCCCGTCCAGAACGCTCATGGAAGTTCTCCGTGTTACGGCGTATTGCCGCGTGTGGAGCCATTGTCGGAAGGAAGGCTGTAAAGGAACGAGATCGAGGGGGTTGGCTGGGCATAAAGAAAGCGTAAAGAGTGGGTTTATGGGTTTGTTACAGGGCTGCTTTTGGTGGTGTGTCAGGGACATCCGCCCCTCACCCTAACCCTCTCCCCAAGGGGTAGAGGGGACTGACTGAGTTGTTCTTTTGAGTTACATCGACCTGAAATACCGAGTTGAACTCAGGTCTTGAAAGCGATGAAGATCGGCTCCCTTTCCCCTCTCCCCTCTGGGGAGAGGGCTGGGGTGAGGGGGTGGTTTTCAAACCCGACTACCATTCCAAGCCTGCTCGCGATAACAGCACAACAGACAACAACGCCCTCAACTGGCGCACAAAACGCCGACATCCAGCGCCGAACATCCCCGATACGACAGCTTTCAGCGCTTTGCGACGCACAAATACAAAATGGCACGCCCACTGCAAACGCCCTCCCCCGAGCTTTCCAAACCGTTCAGGGAGCAACGCATGAATACACAACTCAAACCCACGCTGGGCACGTTGCACTTGTGGGGCATTGCGGTCGGGCTGGTGATTTCCGGTGAATACTTCGGTTGGAGTTACGGCTGGGGCGTGGCAGGCACACTCGGTTTTCTGGTGACGTCCTTCATGGTCGCCACGATGTACACGTGCTTCATCTTCAGTTTCACCGAGCTGACCACCGCGATTCCTCACGCAGGTGGTCCCTTTGCCTACAGCCGCCGCGCCTTTGGCGAGAAAGGCGGATTGATCGCGGGGCTGGCGACACTGATTGAATTTGTCTTCGCCCCGCCGGCCATTGCCTTGGCCATCGGTGCCTACCTCAACGTGCAGTTTCCTGCCCTCGACCCGAAACACGCAGCGGTCGGCGCCTACATCGTGTTCATGGGCCTGAACATCCTCGGGGTGAAACTGGCAGCGACCTTCGAACTGGTGGTCTGCGTACTCGCAGTGGCCGAACTGTTGGTGTTCATGGGCGTGGTCGCCCCTGCATTCAGCTTCAGCAATTTCGCACTCAATGGCTGGGCCGGCTCCGATGTGTTCGGCGCGCCGGCGATTGCCGGGATGTTCGCGGCGATTCCGTTCGCGATCTGGTTCTTCCTGGCCATCGAAGGCGCCGCCATGGCCGCCGAAGAAGCCAAGGATCCGAAACGCACGATTCCGAAGGCCTACATCAGCGGCATTCTGACGTTGGTTTTGCTGGCGATGGGCGTGATGTTCTTTGCCGGCGGCGTCGGTGACTGGCGTACCCTGTCGAACATCAACGACCCGCTGCCGCAAGCGATGAAAACCGTGGTGGGCGAAAGTTCGGGCTGGCTGCACATGCTCGTGTGGATCGGCCTGTTCGGCCTGGTGGCGAGTTTCCACGGGATCATCCTCGGCTACTCGCGGCAGTTCTTCGCCCTCGCCCGGGCCGGTTACCTGCCGACGTCCCTGGCCAAGTTGTCACGTTTTCAGACACCGCACCGGGCAATCATCGCCGGTGGCGTGATCGGCATTGCCGCGATCTACAGTGACGGATTGATCAACCTGGGCGGCATGACGCTGACGGCGGCGATGATCACAATGGCGGTCTTCGGGGCGATCGTGATGTACATCATGAGCATGCTCAGCCTGTTCAAACTGCGCAAAACCGAACCGAATCTGGAGCGCACCTTTCGCGCGCCTTGCTATCCGTTGGTGCCGTTCATTGCGCTGGTGCTGGCGGTGGTCTGCCTGGTGGCGATGGCCTGGTTCAACACGTTGATCGGGTTGATCTTCCTGGGCTTCATGGCGGTGGGGTTCGTGTACTTCATGCTCACGGCGCAACTGCGTGCCGATGCGCCGGCGGACGCGATGCTGACCGGGCTCTAAACAGGCGAAGTGCGGCTGTCATATCAGGCATAGAATGGAACCACTGCGAAAATTAATCGCTCAAAGTGGTATGCACGATCGATTGGCGAAACCCGCCCATCGGCCTGCCCTCAAGGAGAGCCCTATGCCCTGGTATGCCTGGTTGATTCTGATCGTTGCAATTGGCTCGATCGTTGGTGGTTTGATGATGCTGCGTGACACCGCCACCAAGGTCGATCTGACCGAGGAGCAACGTAAACGCGTCGCTGAACGCAACGCGGAAGCGGACGCCAAGGATGCGCAGGACCGCTAGTTCAAAAGATCAAAAGATCGCAGCCTTCGGCAGCTCCTACGGGGTTCGGAGGCTGCGATTTTTCGATTTATTTCTCCCAATCGGCCTTGGCAATGTGCAAGCCATGCAGCCCTTTGTATGCCGCGCGTTCCGGCTGGCTCCAGCCCTCAAGCAACGAATCATCCAATCGATAAATCTCCACCCCGAGCGGGCGACACACGCTTAGCGGATCCTGCGCATCCGGCCCCCACATGGCCAGTGACAGATCACCGCCAGGGCAGGTCGAGAGCGCGCAGAGCAGATCGATTTCGGCAAAAAACTCCAGGTAATCGCCCTTCTGTGCCGGACAGGCTTTCATGAAGTACATGTCGTCGTGGTTCAGGCCCGTGCACTGGAAAATGTTCAGCACGTCATGCACGTCAAACTCGGTCAGGCCATGAGGCAACACCGCGCGGGTCAGGTTCGAGTGGCAGTGATGATGGAAGTCTTCGCCGGTGAGCATTTTGTTCACATAAGGATCGCAGCGGGTGCCCAGCAAATCATGCAAGCGACCGCCATGTTCATCGATCCCGTAACCGGCCAGACTGTCATCGGTGATGGTCACCAGCGGCCGCAAAAAAGGCAGGTTCGACCAGAGCCGGTCATGGGTGCTGACGTGTGCGCCCTGTAACTGCCGGGTGCGTGCCGCCCACAAACGCTCCCGTGGATCGTTGGCATTCCAGACATTGAAATCCCCAACTTGCGGCCCTACGGGGGTGGTCACACGAAACACATGCCCGGCCGGCACCTTCCAGGCGCGACCAGTGCGGATCGGCACCTCGAATTCTTCGATCAGCGTGCGCCCGTCCTTCTTGTCGCGGATCCGCTCGTAGAAGGCTTTGTCCACCTGCAAGGCCGAACCTTTGCTGACTTGATAGGCCGCCGGATAGTCTTTGTACATGGCACGAATCCTCGATCAGTGATGGGAAACTGGGGCAAGCATTTGCAACAGGAGGTGTTCGGAATCGTCGAGATACAGGCTCATGGCGTCCTCGGCCGCACGTTTGTCGCCCTCGGCCAACAACTCGTGGATCTGCCGGTCGCGCGCCAGCCAGGGCGCCTGAAAACGAGATTCATCGGGAGCGGTGCAGAACACCAGGCGCAATTGCGCGACGACGTTGGTGAAGAACTCATCGAACAACGGACTGCGCAGCAATCCAACGATGTGTTGATGAAAGGCCAGACTGTGGGTGCCGACAGCGCGCCAGTCTTCGCGTTCCCGGGCAAGCTCGGTGGCTTCCAGGGCTTCGAGCATCCGGTCGGATTGATAGTCGCGCAGCGGCTGACTCGCGCTGATGGCCTGCAACTCCAAGGTGCGCCTGACCTTGAACAGATCCCGCACATCCTCGACGTCCAGCCTGCGCACCATCACGCCCTTATTGCGCACATAACGGGTCAGACCTTCCTGCCCCAGGCGATGCAGCGCTTCGCGAATAGTATTGCGGGAGGCGTTGTAGGCAGACACCAGATCGTTTTCCACCAACGCCATGCCGGGCAGCAAACGGCCGCCAATGATGTCGGCGCGTAACTCAAGTGTGATGTGGTCGGCCAGGGACAGTCCGCTGTTCATACTCATTGCCTCGTGATTGTTCAACAATCGTCAGTTAATGAGTAATCACTATTCGTGCCAGTTCACTCTAGTCAGCAGGACGGAGTTGGACGCATCTGCATGCTTTTTAGAAGTAGAAGTACAATCACCATCCCATTTTCATTGGTTAATATGGCGCATTGTTGCGGAGATACCCGATGCGTTACTCGCAGGACCATAAAGCCCAGACCCACCAACGCATCATCAAGGAAGCGTCAGCGCGCTTTCGCCGCGATGGCATTGGCGCGACAGGTCTGCAACCGCTGATGAAAGCACTGGGCTTGACTCACGGTGGTTTCTACTCGCATTTCAAGTCCAAGGACGAACTGGTGGAAAAGGCTTTGCAAGCCGCAGGCGAGCAGGTCGATATCATTTGCGCCGAGCTCTTCGCCCAGGATCGCCCACTGGAAGCGTTCATCGACGCCTATTTGTCCGAATGGCACCAGACCTCACCCGATGAAGGTTGCCCGCTGCCGACCATGTCATCGGAGCTCGGCCTGCGCGGGCAGCAAAGCCCGACCACTGACGTGGTGCTCAACGCACGGCTCGAACAAGTGCAAGGCACTCTTGAAGACGAGAACGCCGCCGACCAAAGCATCGTCATCATGTCGACACTGGTCGGGGCTTTACTGCTGTCACGCAGTGTCGAGAATCCCGAGCTGGCGCAGCAGATTCTCGACGTGACTCGCGCCTATCTCAAACAGCCTCGGGACTAACCCTCCCAACGCTTGAACAGCACGCTGGCATTCACCCCACCAAACCCGAAGCCGTTGGACAGCGCGTATTCGATGGCCATCGGCCGCGCCTGACCGTGGACGATGTCCACGCCTTGGGCGGCGGGGTCCGGGTTGTCGAAGTTGAGGGTGGCCGGCACGACCTGATCGCGAATTGCCAACAGCGTGAAGATCGCCTCGATACCGCCCGCTGCACCGAGCAAATGCCCGGTGGCCGATTTGGTCGATGTCACGGCGATTTTGTTATCCGTGCCGAACAACGCCTTGATGGCCGCCAACTCTCCCAAGTCCCCGACCGGGGTCGAGGTTGCGTGAGCATTGAGATGCTGCACCTGCGCCGGCGAAATGCCTGCCTGGGCCAATGCCAGCGACATCGCCCGTCGCGCACCGCTGCCATCCTCGGGACCCGCCGTCAGGTGATAGGCATCGGCACTGGTGCCGTAACCGACCAGTTCTGCCAGCGGTTGGGCACCGCGGGCCAAGGCATGTTCCAGGGATTCGATCACCAGAAGTCCAGCGCCCTCCCCCATGACAAAACCATCCCGTCCACTGTCGAACGGCCGCGAAGCACGTTCCGGGGTGTCGTTGTAACCACTGGACAAGGCGCGAGCAGCGGCAAACCCGGCGAGACTGACGCGATCAATCGCCGCTTCCGCGCCGCCACATACCGCAATGTCTGCCTCGCCACAACGAATCAGCCGCGCCGCATCACCAATCGCCTGCACCCCGGCCGCGCAAGCTGTCACCGGTGCACCCAATGGGCCCTTGAAACCGTGCTGGATCGACACATGACCCGCGGCGAGGTTGACCAGAAATGAAGGAATGGTGAACGGCGACAGGCGTCGCGGCCCACGGCTGTCCGTGGTGCGCACCGCATCGGCAATCGCACCGAAACCACCCACGCCGGAACCGATAATGGTTGCCGTACGCTCCTGGGCATTGGCGTCCGCCGCTTGCCAACCGGCCTGCTCCAGCGCCTGACGCGCCGCTTCCATGGCGAACATAATGAAGCGGTCCATCTTCTTCTGCTCTTTGGGCGCCGTCGCCCGGTCCGGGTCAAACCCCGCCTCGGGATCGTCAGCCAGCGTTGGCACTGCGCCGCCGACCTTGGCCGGTAAATCGGCAACCACCTCGTCCGGCAAATTGCGCAACCCCGAACGCCCGGCCAACAGACGCGACCAGACGGCTTCGACGCCAGAACCCAGTGGCGACACCAGGCCCATGCCCGTTACAACTATTCGACGATCACTCATACCGCAAATACCTCAAGCCGATTCATGACGCCTCACGTGTAACGCGCGGCGGCCTTACTTTTGGAAAGATTCGGCGCCAATACATGACGCGCCGCAACGAATGCATCCCAGTCGGCCGCATCCGGCAACGAAGGAATGGTGATCAACTCACCCTGGTCCAGACCCGACAACGCAGCATCGACCATATCATCGGCTTCCATGACCATATCCGCCGGAATTTGCGTTGCGTCGATACCGGAGCGCTCCCAGATCTCGGTGCGTGTTACGCCTGGCAACACGGCCTGCACCTTGACCCCGGTGCCCTCCAGTTCAGCGTTCAACGACTGCGTCAGACTTAGCACATAAGCCTTGCTGGCAGTGTAAGTTGCATTGAAGCGCTCGGGAAACAACGCCACCACTGACCCGATATTGATGATCGTCCCCCGACCCGCCTTGGCAAAACTGGCGGCCGCTGCCGATGCCAACCGCGTGACCGTTGTCACGTTCAGTTGAATCAAACGCTCCAGTTGATCCATGTCGGCATTGGCCAACAAACCATCCGCTGCAACACCGGCGTTGTTCAGCAACAGGCTGATACTCGAATCGTTGCGAAGACGCTGTTCAAGCTTCAGCACCTCATCCTTTTGCGTCAGATCCGCCTTGAGCACCTCGACCTGAACGCCATGCTCGGCGCGCAACTTGGTAGCCGCCACTTCCAGCCGCTCTTGATCACGGGCGACCAATAACAAATCAAAACCACGCGCCGCCAACCGCTCGGCGTAAATCGCACCGATACCGGAAGAAGCACCGGTGACGAGGGCCGTACCTTGGGACTGGACAGAGTTCATGACTGTGCTCCTGGGAGATGCCTAAGGGAAAGACAAGCGCCTGTGGCTCAGAACGCTTAGCGGAAACCAATTTATTATAGGCATAATCTCAGCTGTATATGATAGGCATAATTTTTCTCATATCGACGAAAGGCCCACCATCACAGCGTTCGCCAGAAAGCAAAAAGGCCGATCAATGACCGGCCCCTGGCGCTGACGTATAAGCTTAGTTCACCTCAAGCTTCTCGCGATTCTTATCCAGAATGGCTTTACCGATCCCCTTCACTTCGAGCAACTCGTCCACGGACGCAAACGGCCCATTACTCTCACGATAAGCAACAATCGCCTTGGCCTTGGCCTCGCCCACACCGGACAACTCGCGCTGAAGGGTTGGCGCATCGGCCTGATTCAGATCGACCTTGCCGGACTGTGCCTTGGGAGAAACTTCCAGCACCAAGGGTGCATTGCCAGCCTCGGGCTTGACCGTCGGCGCAGCAATGGCAGCAATAGAGGCGCTGGTGAGCAGGGCGAAAACCAGAGAGTAGAAATAGCCAGTACGCATAAATGAAGCTCCATGACATCGATTGAGAAAGCAGCTTTTCCGAAGCTGCCTTCCAAACTTAGGCGATGTCTGGAGCCTGTCAAAAATGTGTCCGTTACAGGATGTGAAACAATCAGGGTTCCAGGCGACGTTGCTGGTAGATCCAGTCGACTGTTACACCGTCTGAGCTGGAGCCGCTCACTGTTTCAAGAAGCAATTGGCGAAGTCTCAAGTAATCATCTTGAGACACAGAGCTGAGCAGCTCAATCAGCTTCACCTTCATGCCCCCCCTGAGTAGATACACGAGCGTATCCAATCCGCTGCCCTTCGTTTTTTCATGCCGAACCTCTCGCACAAATAATCGAAAGTAATTTACTGCACGCGACAGACTTATGCGACAGGTAGGCAATAATATCGACCAATCACGACCTGTCGCATAACTTAGGATATTTACAACACGTTAAGAAAGGCCTGAATGCTCCAGGCCCATCTACCATTGTTTTATTTATCTATAGTTATGGGGATTGTGTATTGGCTACAGCTATAAAACTCGTCATTGTGTACCCCCCCCATTCCTAGCGTGTAGGTTCCGTTTAGCATTGAAAGGTTAATTTGCGTATTGTAACCTGCCGCGTTAAGGCTGGTTTTTTTGAAGGCTGCCCCGACGTCATCCCGAGCTTGACCGTTCGTCGATATAAAAATTCTTTTACCGTTGACGTCAGTAAGCGTCACAAATGTTTTATCAAACAATGTGCCATCTTTGGTTGAGAGTGCGAGCCATCCATACACCTTCAAAAGCTCCATTGCATTAAAACTACGTTTAGATGTGGCTGGAGGAGCTCCGTTAATAGAATCAATTGAACCATCGCAAGCTATTTCTACACTTGTGTGAACATCCGGGATTGATGTTAACACATGATCATTTATGCTATTTTTAGTGTTTACTCCTGGAATGTGAATCTTCACCCATTTAGATTTGAATTTCGGATTAAAATAATTGGATGATTGTGACAAAAACATAACTGAATCAACAGCATCACCAGAAAGCTCAAAGTTATCCAGCAGCGGGGATACCCAAACTCCACTCTTTGAATTTATGATATTTAGTCTGTATTCGCGAATATTCCCTGAAATAAATTTATACCTGATCTTTAGAATGCTTCCACGGAACAGTAGGTTTTTTATGCGCCCGTAACTGGTAAGCTCAAAGTCTGGAATTATTTTAGTTACCCCATTCGCAGCTCTAGGCACCTTGTACCACTCACCAAAATTCATTATTTTTTCAGATATTGGCGATTCAGAATAAACGGCATACCCATCATTTTCTTCTAAAAGAATCAAGGGTACATTATTTTTACCTTTCGACACACTAACAGTATGATAATTCAGAAAAATAGAGCTTACTGTTAGAGGATCCTCGTTCAGTGAAAGTTTTTGATCAAAGCCATCAAACACATCGCAACTTTCAGACCCGCAAGTTATGCCTGACGTAAAAAGAATAAATTTTGGACGATCTGAAGACTCAAAGAATTTTTTATTCATCAAATCCAGCGCTGGCGTAAGTGTCATATAATTCTGAAATGACGGACGATGCTTGTAGTTTAATTTATTTGCAAAAGCATACTCATTATTATATGGATATACATCTACTGTTGATTTGCCAATTTTGCTTGTCAACTCCTCTTCAAGTTTAAAGTTGGCATATAAATTTTGCATCCTATCTTCATACCCAACGCTAAAATCTATGGCCGGAAGCAACGAATCTTTAGTTCGGGAGGAAGGGTAGATTTGATTAGCCGAAAGATAATACAGGCTAAAAATAGTTAGCGCAAAAAGTAGTCGGCCAAGCCTGTCTTTTTCAAAAATCATTACAAGAGATAGCGTGGCTGCTGGAATTATAAAGTACCCGATATAGTGATCCGTCCGACTAAATCCAAGTTTAAAAAACAGAAGCAATAAAACGTTTACAGTTAGCAGAAGTGATCTGCGCTTAAATAAAAGATACGTGTTAATAAAAACAACAACGAGAGCAACAGCAACAAAAGTGCTTTTTGAGCTAATAACATCCAGCGTCATATCTACCGAGTTACCAAAACTCAGGTTTTTATTAACCATCAAGTAACTAACCAGGCTGGCTTTGTCGTGAAATATTATCAAGCCAAAAAAAACATAGCTTACAATTAAACCTATAAAAAACAGAACCAATCTTAAAATTTTCTTTTCAGAAAACAAACGAATAAAGAAATAAGACCCAAATGCAGCCAGCCCAACGACGCCGTAGAAAAACCTCACATAGAATAAAAATCCAACCAGAACCCCAAGAGCAACCATAAGCCGTGAATTAACAGTTAGTGGGTTATCTTTTGAAAATTCAAAATAGGCGATGAGGGCGAATGGCAAAAGAAATAACGCTGTCGAAAACTCTAAACTACTTAAAAATATAAAATACGCCACGGCAAAAAATAAGTACGTGCGAGCCTTACAGATCAGCGTAAAAACAACTGACCAAAAACATGCATTTATAATGCTCAAAAATGTTATGGCACCCCAATACGTATAGATATTGTACTGCGATGATGTACCTCCAGCTAGCCAATAAAGCGGTCCATAACTAAACAGAAAGTCCTGCCCCCCATAGAACATCTGATTGGTTAGATTAACCCACTGCTCAACATTTCCACTTGAGAATGGCGTCGAATACATCTTTAATGAGGAAAACACAACAACAAATACAGCCGAGAAGGCAAGCACCTCTCCTTTGTACCGTTCAAACAAACAACTCAAATCAAAGCTTAAATAATATTTTTTTAAAAAATTAAAAAGATTAATCACTTGTCTAATTCCATTTTACTGTTGTAGCACCCAAGGCAACTCTTCAGCAGAATATTTAACACCGAAATATTACCATTCACACTACTGATCTTGGTCGGTACTTCGCCTTTTGGATAACGCCTGACTGTCGCCAATTCTATACAGCGATGACCCAGCTTCGGCGCTCGATAGGAAAGATAAGCCAGCAGTTCGTAAGTCATAAATACATCACGAAACGGTGCCACTTTCGGGTCTAGCAGCATTTTCCGGCTGTAAGCCCGAAAGCCTTGCGTGGTGTCAGTCCACTTGAATCCGGAGAAAAGGCTCAGCATCGGTGCATGGATAAAGCGAATCGCGAAGTCTCGCGATTTAGGGGTGTTCTCGGCCACGCCTCCCGCCACGAAGCGCGAGGCCTGCACAAAATCAACGCCCTGTTTCAACGCGTCAATAAAGCGCGGTATCGCCTCGGGATCATCCTTGTCGTTACCATCAATGGTCACGACCCCCTCATAACCTTGGTCGAGTGCAAAGGCATAAGCGCAACGAAGCTGGGCGCTGAGTTTTCCGGGGGCCGTCTTGACCAGCAACCCTCGTACGCCGACCAGTTGCAACGCTGGCAACTCCAGCGAGCCATCCGTGGTGCCGCCATCGACAATGATGATGTCGGCAATATCGGCAATCTTGAGCGCTGCCATTCTGGCCAGCAGACTCTTGATACGTTCTCCCTCGTTGATGACCGGGATCACCACGCACCAAGGGTGCTGACGGCCAAGCCAGAGTCGTGTGTCAAAGGAGGGTACTTGCCACGTTTCGCGGGCAACAGGAGCAATATCAGAAGAGGTCATCATGTTTACCATCAAGCCACGCGAGCTGTGATCAGCCCTACGCCGGCGATTACCAGTACGATCCCTGCCCCTGTCGTCCAGTGGAAGGATTCACGAAAAAATACGACCGAAAACAGGGCGACAGTCGCTACCGCTCCGGCGGTCAGAACCGGGTGTGCCACATTTAAAGGAAGGCGGGCCAACGCGGCGGCATAGAGTAAAAAGGCGCCACCATACAGCCCGAGGCCCAGCCAGAATGGCCAATTACTCAACGCGGCCAAGGGGTCGCTGAGGGAGGGAAACTTGCGCGGGGGCATCATTGCCATCTTCACCAGAACACTGGCGGAAGCATTGGAGAGAATGCCGAGAATGAGGATGAGCCACTTCATGCTCATACGCTCACCTCAACACCAGCCCTGCGGTAATGCTGCGTCGCCACCTGAAGGGCTCGTTCAATCGACACCACATGCGACTCATCCTTGGTCGCCACCATCTCGATGGAGACCACATGAGTGGGCAGGTACTGCGACAGGGCGGCAGCCATTTGTCCATGCTCAGTACCACCATCGCCCAAAGGCAACAGGTCGGGCTCGCTGGCATGCACATGCCCAATCAGCGCGGCACAGTCGTGCAAGACCACCAGAGCATTTTCGCGGTTAATCGTGAGCGCTCCGGTGTCTAGCTGCATCTGGATGGCTGGATGCGCAACACACTTCACCACCTGGGCGGTCTCCGCACTGCTGGTCATAAAATTAGCGCCGTAACAGGTGGGGTTGGGCTCAAGACAGATAGTCACCCCGCAAGCCTGAGCGATATCCCCTAACTGCCGGAAAAAAGGAATCGCCATGTCCAAAGCCTCTTGATCATTCAACCCACTGCGATCACGATTCTTCGGTGAGCCAAAGACCACCCGAGTCGCCCCCAGGCCAGCGCCGATACGGCATATCGCCGCCAAATGCGTTAGCAGGGCCGCCTGGCTTTCAGCGGAGCCAAAGACATTCAGCCCCGTGGTGCCGAACAACAGCGCCTGCATGCCGGTGATCTCAATCCCGCGCTCAGCCCACCAATCTTTGACTTGAGCAATATCGCCATTCGTAGCTTTGGCGGGTTCCGGAAAATACTTACCAGGTGCGATATCTATAGCATCAACCGCAAACCGCTGAAGCAGCGTAGCGACCGCTTCATCTTCGGCGGTGTCCCACGCAATATTGGAAATCGCCAACCTCATGCGCTCATCCCCGCATCGGCTTTAATCATGAGCGGCTCGGACTGCGCGTAGGCCCTAACCGCCAGGATCGTTTCGCGGGCGCTGTATTGATAGCCGCCCGACGCACCAAATACTTGGGCGTGCTTGGTCTGCAGGTCATAGGTCGCAGCGGGGCTGGCCAAGGTATGGGTGAAGGATTTACCGAAACCCTGTTGGGAAATGTCCTCCACACTAACGGGCTCTGCTGTGAGGTGAACCAATTTCAAACCGGCATTGAGTGCCGTTTTAATGTCATACCAAAGATTAACCATCGGGTAGAACTGGAACACCCCCCGGCTATCAATTGCCTGAAGGTTATTGTCATTCAGAAAATCGAAGATGACGTTCTTGCGCAGACCTGGGCCAACCAACCCTGGCAGACGAACAATCAGGTGGTTCGAGAAATGCTCTTCGACGAATGTCTCCAGCAATCGACGATGCAGACCATAGGCATGCAGGCCCGACTCATCAACAGGGGTGTCCTCGTCTACGCCTATGGGATTCTTAAAGACATCCACCGTACTGATCAAAATAAAGGTTTTGCACTGAATGGTTTTGAGGTGTGCGATCAGATCCTCAATTTTTTGTCGATCCGCTTCCGGCTCCCGGTTGGCGATCCACTTCTGTGCCGGAGCACCTGCACACACCACCGTATCAAATGATTGGTTATCGATATCGCCAATATTGGATGAGCGATAAAGCGATGTGAAGCGTTCCTGTTTAAGAAGGGTGCCGCCCACGTAACCTGAAAAACCAATAAGCGAATTAAACATTCACCTCTCCAAATGTAGATTTTTCTTGATCATCGATGCCGATAATGTTTTCAGCTTCAAGCGTTTCAAGAACGTCATAAATATTGTCAATTTTGCCGCCAAGCACCGAATAACAGCCTGGCAACTCTGCGTGCTTCTCGAAAAGGATCGGCCTTCCATCATCGCCTTCGTTCTTCACCAGAACGGTTTTAATCTCGAATAACGAGTCAATGTGTTTGGCTTTCAATACCTCAGGGATATAGCGTCCAACATCGCGTACCATCCGATCCACTCGAGTGTCTCGTTCGTAATGGCGGAGTTTTTCGTAGGGGTCGATCCCTTGTTGATCGTTCCAGTGCAGGTGCGGTGTATAGCGAACATGTGACAAGGTATGCAGTCCACGCGCCGGAAAGGGCATCATCGAAAAGAATGGGCCATCCATCACCGTGATACCCAAACTATTGAGTGATTCGGGCATCTGCATCAGGGCCATTTCCGTGATTTCTTGCTTGAGACCGGTACTAACACCGGGAAAATCGCCCTTGAACTGATTAAGGCCGCTATAGGTGCAGTTGAATACATAGCGAGAGGTGATTACTTCCTGGCCCCCCTGCTTCATCTCGGCCACAACCTGCAGCGGTGCCTGTGCCCCTTTCAAGATCGCGGTCACCCGTGTTTGGTAGTGGATCTGCACTCCACTTTCTTTGAGCTCGCGCTCTGCCCAGTTCGCGAGCTGTGTGGTGTCGAACGCATATTCTTCGACCAGGTACACATCTTCGATCAGACGGGGTTCAAATAAGGCCCGTAACGCGGGATCTGCTGGCTGGATATCCGCCCCAATTTCCCGACAAAAGCGTTCGAACTGTTTAGCTGTGACTTTCGAGTTTCGTCGGGCAATAGCGTAGAGCTTGGTGAAGTCTTGCTTCACAGCGAGCGGCCAGTCTCGTACAAATTTTGGTAGGTTTACCCTACTTCGATAAGCGGTCGTGAAACTGCGTGGGTAGTGATAGCCGTTATGCACACGCGCCTGATTGTTGTAAGAGGCACGCATGAGCAGCGCAGGCTCACGTTCAATCAGCAGGATGCGCTTAAGGCCACGTTGCTTGGCCAGATACACAGCGATAGCTGCACCGTAGAACCCACCCCCAATTATCACGGCATCCTGACTGGATTGGCTTGAATCGAGGCGCGACATCAGGAAACACGTTCAATGGTCGGGGTTTTCGCCTCGGCTGAATCTGACACTACTTCTTCGATGTTCAGTTTTTCAAGCCTGGTCATGCGGGCGCTGGTGAACTCTTGACCTACATGATAAAGCGGGCCTTCATTCGACAAACTGGCCATGTTCAGAATGTATTCGCCTAAGACCAGCAGAACGAGCGAGATCAGAAAAAACATGCCCGACTGTTGCAGCGAAAGGCTGATCCAGCCCGGCGCAACATCGGTTTCTAAAATGCCAACCGCTAGTACATAAACGCAGTACACCAGGTTGGCAACGGCACCAAACAGGGAGAGCGAGGTCACCAGACGCATCGGCGCACGCGTGGTCGAGACCAGCAAGCGCATTCCACGGTCGATGCTCTCCCCCAATCGCTTGGGCCGAGATGCCTGCGGCGCAGAGCTGTAGTTCAGATAAGCACGCGCGAATCCCCCCGTTGCAGGAAGGTGTCTATAGGTCATCGCCGGCTGTGGATGCTGCAGGATGAAATTGATCACCCGCTTGCTTAGAATGCGATATTGCGGCGCTTCCTTGGCCAGATGGACACCATTGAAGCGATTGTAGAGGCTATGAAACACGGCGTTAGCCCCACGATAAGCCAGGCTCTGCGCGGGCTTTTGCGCATTATTAGCAAACACCACATCAGCACCGCTGACCGCTTGATCGAGCATATGAGGGACAAAACTAATGTCATCGGCCAACGGATCGACAACGACAACGAAATCACCAAGCGCATTCTCCAGTCCAACCCACGAGGCGGTATCCGCATCCACCTCTTTGGTCAGGGCATACACCTGTAAATTGGCCAATCCGTTTTCAGCGGTCAGACGCTTCAACACTAAAATGCTGTCGTCATCCGAGGCGTTATCCACCACAATCAATTCATAATCACTGACGATGGCCGCAATGACAGCCGCCGCATCAGACAGAATTTTTTCGATGCTCGCTGACTGATTTCTTACCACAAACACGGCAGACAAAAAACAGGGAAAGAAGGGCATTTCTTTTACTCTTAATATGGATTACTCAAAGCTCCTGCTAAAACAACATTCCGAGCCATTCTGAGCAAAAAAATGCGCCCCCGATAAAGCAAGGGGCATGGTGAAGCTGCCAGCTTTATCTAACCTCGAAGAGGATGTAGTGGTCAACTAATCCCGGACAGGACGCTAAAAGGTATGCTGCACCGGTTTGCACCACCAGCTTGAAAACACCCAGGGAAAACTGGTGCGGGTCACTGCCGGAGAGATCCTCGACGTCGCAGTGGACATCCGTCGAGCTTTTCTAAGCGGCCCTAACACTTGACCGACACCACGCACATCAAATCAATTGTACTCAAGGCTCCAAGCGACGTTGCTGGTAGATCCAATCAACAATCTCACCGTCAGGGCTGTAACCGCTGACGGTCTCGCGTAGTAGTTGTCGGACGCGACTGTAATCATCATCGGAAACGGCGTCTAACAACTCTGTCAGTTTTTCTTTCAGCGTCTCCCAAGGCAGATAATCCTCGTTTGCTCGCATGATCATCGGATGCTGGGTTGACTCCACGTTATCGCCAATCAACAACTCTTCGTAGAGTTTTTCGCCAGGACGTAAACCACTGAATTCGATGGAGATATCACCATGCGGGTTTTTCTCGGTACGTACGCTCAATCCTGATAGATGGATCATTTTCTCGGCAAGCTCGACAATCTTCACCGGCTCGCCCATGTCCAGAACGAAAACGTCGCCCCCAAGTCCCATGGATCCAGCCTGAATCACCAATTGAGCTGCTTCCGGCACCGTCATGAAATACCGAGTGATCTTCGGATGTGTGACCGTCAACGGACCGCCGGCCTTGATCTGCTTATGAAACAACGGAATGACTGACCCTGAAGATCCCAATACATTACCGAATCGAACCATGGTGAAACGAGTCTTGTTGACGCGGGAAATGTTACCGCTATCTCCAAACATCACAGGTGCCAGTTCACGGCTAAGTGCCTGCAAAGTCATCTCGGCAAGACGTTTGGTGCTGCCCATGATATTGGTAGGACGCACTGCCTTATCTGTCGAAATAAGCACAAAGTTGGCAACACCAGCCTGCAAAGCAGCCTGTGCTGTGTTCAGCGTACCAATGACATTGTTGAGCACGCCTTCGGCAATATTATGTTCGACCATGGGAACATGTTTATATGCAGCGGCGTGGTAAATTGTTTCTATCTGCCAGGTTTTAATGACATCCAAAAGTCGGCTTTGGTTGCGAACAGACCCCAAAATCGGCAATAGGCGGACTGCTCGAGACTCGCGTTTAACACGCTGCTCTAATTCGCTCAAGATGCTATAGAGGTTAAACTCGCTGTGCTCAAACAAGATCAAAACAGTAGGAGAAAGCGACAGTATCTGCCGGCACAACTCCGAACCGATTGACCCCCCTGCCCCGGTTACCAAGATGGCTCGGCCGGTAATGCAGTGCTCCAAGAGTTCTTCTTGAGCAGGAACGATGTCACGGCCTAGCAAATCCGCGATATCCACTTCTTGCAGGTCATCCACCTTCACGCGCCCACTGGCCAGATCCATAAACCCCGGCACACTACGAACGTGAAGAGGGAAGCGCTCAAGATAGCCAAGGATTTCACGACGACGAGCCCGTGTACTCGAAGGTATTGCCAATAGAATCTCTTCCGCACCGGTAATATCAATCATCTTCTGGATGTCGGTCGGACCAAATACTTGCAGGCCTGCGATAACCCGATCGGCGATGCTGCTGTCGTCGTCTATAAACGCCACGGGGCGCATTACCTTCCCCATACGCAGTGCCGCCACCAGTTGATTACCTGCTGCCCCGGCCCCATAGACAGCGACTGTTGGGAGATTGTTGCTCAAGTTGGCAAAGGGCACGTGCTGCGCTGCAGAAAACCAATCCCCCATGAAGTAATGACGCATAAAAAGGCGTACGCCGCCAATCATGACCAGGCTGAGCCACCAGTAATTGAAAATGATCGAGCGCGGCACTACGGTCTGGTGATTGCTGTACCAATAAACTATCAAGGCAAGAACCAAAGACGACAGGCTAACCGCCTTGACAATTGCTATCAACGCATCATTGCCAAAATAGCGCATCACCGCACGGTACATTCCAAACCGAACAAATAACGGTATGGCGACTATCGGCGCACAAAGAAATAGCCAAAAATGCTGGGTAAATGGGTTGATCAACTCATCCACCCCCAATCGCACGACAAAAGCGCACCATAGGGCGACCCACACCGACACAACATCTACAAACACCTGCAGCACACGCTTTTGCAGTCTCGGTAAACTCAATAACGACTGGCGTATTTTATCCATGACTTTTGACACCTCTTACTGCAGCGAAACCGAAACCGAAATACAACGTCAACATCTCCCAGACTCAGAATTTAGTTCAAACTGACCTGACTCTTTGAGAGACAAATGACTCAACGTCTTTCGAGTTCACCAGCATGAAATCTTAACGCCAGGACGACCAACGGCGCATAGGCAATTACGAGTCCAACCACTCCGTCCAGACCTAGCAAGACGACGCACATAGCGATAGGTAAAAGCCAAAATAAATTAATCCCCCCCACCACCAGCGTGACTGGCAAATGTCGGCCAATCTCACGCGAAGCAAATTGATAAGCATGGCTGCGATGGGCCTCATAAACTTTATCGCCGCGCAATAAACGCCGCGCTAACGTCAACGTCGCATCTACAATAAAAACGCCAAGAAGGATCAACCAAGCCCACAGCAGCTGCGGCGCAGTCCATGCTGCTTGCAGCGAAAGCACAGCCAGAATGATCCCCAGGAAACCACTGCCTGCGTCCCCCATGAAAATGCTGGCAGGCGGAAAATTCCAATAAAGAAATCCTGCAACTGCCATTGCCAGCAGTAATGGCGCCCAGATGAGGTTCTCAAATCCGCCAAACCAATAGATCAAGCACGCCCCAGCGCAGACACAAATAGCCTCAACGCTGGCGATGCCGTCTATACCATCCATGAAATTATATAAATTTAGCATCCAGACCAAGTAAAAGGCTGCGACGACATACCCAAACCAGCCGAGGTCCAGAGTAACGCCCAATATGCTGATTGCAGGTAAACCACCAAGCCAGAACAACGCCCATGCTGCGGCACAGAAATGACCAAGCAATCGCCAACGAGCCGCGATATGGCCCTGGTCATCGAGAAAGCCCAGTATCGCGGTCCCGCCGCCAGCACCCAGAATCGCCCAGACCATATCCCACGAAAGCCCCGAGGTAGCAGCAAACAAAGGTACGGCTACCAAAAAGCTGACGACAATTGCCACGCCACCGCCGCGAGGAGTCGCAACAGAGTGCGAGCTGCGAGCATTAGGGATATCCATCAAGCTGCGTGCCAATGCATATCGCCGCAAAACCCAGGTCAGACACAGCGCCGCAAACGCTACTACCAGCGCCAGAAAAAACAAAAGGTCCATCTAACACCCCATCAACACATTTTTGCCAAGAACCATACCATCTCAGCCATTTTTATTTGCTTGAAACGCTTTGACCGTTTTAGCCAGCGCTTCGTCGACAGGTATCGGTGGCGCCCAACCCAGCAACTCTCGAGTTTTACTGATATCAACTTGTAGCGAACCACACAAACGTCGAGCTACGTCTCTGCGCCCGACGATTGCTGCGCCCAACTCAAGCAGCCACACAGGTACCGGTAATAAACGTGCAGGCCTACCCAGCGCGCCACTGATGCGAGAGAGCAACTCAGCAGTAGACAGATCCTCACCATCACTGACCATAAATGTTTGATTGGCAGCGGCCGGATGATCAAGACAGGTCACAATCAAATCTACCAAATTATCCAGTGCTACGAGGCTACGTTTGTTATGAACCGCCCCTAACGGGAGCGGAACCCCTTTACTTAGCCACTTCATCATGGTCTGGAAGTTAGCTTTCACTCCGGGCCCATAGACCAGCACCGGGCGAATGATAACAACCTCTAGACCCGTTTCCTTAGCCAACTGTTGCAGACCTTTCTCGGCCTCCATTTTGGATATTCCGTAAGGATCCGTCGGATTGGGATCATCATCCGCTGCATAAGGCACTCCCAGCTTCGTTCCCTCACCATTGACCTTGATCGAGCTGATAAAGATGAAACGCTTGACCCCAACGGCGACGGCCTGGCGCGCAAGGTTTAATGTCCCGTCGACGTTAACCTTTCGAAACTCTGACAATGGCTCGCTTGCGCGATCATCCATTACATGAACCCGGGCTGCACAATGTACGATCACCTGCACGCCCTGGAGGGGTATGTTGCCCATCAAGCCCTCATCCGACATCAAAACCGGCAAGACATTGATGGGTAGTTGGGCACCACGCGTCCGAACAAGACCCAACAGTTTCGTATCGCTTGACTCCACTAAACGCGTAAGAACACCTGAACCAACAAACCCGGTAGCGCCTGTAACTAGAACTGTTTTTGCCAAGCTCAAGACGTACGCTCCAATTTGGAATAGATATCCAGATGCTGCTTTACAATTTTGTCAATTGAAAACTCGCTCTCAGCCAACATCCGTCCTGCATGCCCCATCTGCTGACGCAGTTCAGAATCATTTAAAAGCGTTTCTATCGCATCAGCCAATGCGGACGCATTCCGGACAGGGACCAATAAACCAGTAATACCGGGCTCAATGGCGTCTCGACAGCCGGGCACATTAGTCGTCACTACCGCTCGGCCGCAGGCAGCAGCCTCCACAAGTACCTTCGGTAACCCTTCACGGTACGAGGGTAGAGTGACGATATGGGCATCGCCGAATAGTTTGGCGATATCCTTTCGAAAACCGAGTAATTCGATGAAGCCTTCCTGTCGCCAGGCCTCAAGCTCATCGACAGTTATAGTCGCGGGGTTTCCAAGGTCTGGATCGCCAACCAGTTGAAACCGAGCGCTCACCCCTCGCTGGCGTAGAATTCTAACGGCCTCAACAAACTCCAGGACTCCTTTGTCTCGAAGAAGCCGAGCGGCCAGACAAACAACCGGTGTGCCGCTAGGCTCTGGGAGCTCTGTATAGGAGGCCAAATCGACCCCGGATCCACGGATCACCTCAACCTTGACGGACTCCAAAGCGCCCATGCCAACTAGAACATCGCGATCGTCCGGGTTTTGAAATATGACCCGCAGATTTTTCTTCCCAAGCGCAAAGCGATACAAAGAGCTGATTATTCGGCGCAGTATCGTAGCCTTCAATCCCTTGGCCAGAAAAACAAAACCAAGGCCGGATACCGCCGCAACAACACCCTTGACGGGAGCCAACCTGGCCGCGATACCGCCATAGAGTACAGGCTTGATCGTCACCAAATGCAAAACATCGGGCTTGAGGCGCCAGAGCAATCGCCAAATCGATACCAGGGATACAATCTCACCCAAAATATTTTTCCCACTGCGCGATAGTGGCAATTCATGATGAACAAAACCCAAATCGCGCACCCGTTCCACCGCAGGCCCTGGCATCGAGGCTACATGTACCTCATAACCCGCTTTTTTCGCGCCTTGCGCGACAGGCAGGCGGTGCGAAAGAAAAAACGCCGCGTCATTCACAATGATTAGTAAGAGTGAGTTCATGCCTGCTCACTCAACCATGCCTGAAACATAAGCACATTCCACAAATGGTGCTGCCAATTCCGTCGACCTGATAAATGCTCGTCCCACATCTGACGAATAGGAGCAGGATGAAAGTAACCTTCCTGACGAAGCCGACCTGCGTCAATCAATGATTCAGCCCACTCACGTAAAGGCCCGCGTAGCCAGCTATCGAGTGGCACCCCGAAGCCCTGCTTCGGACGCTCTATCAACTCCTTCGGAACATGACGATACAAGACCTCCCGCAGAAGCCACTTACCTTGCCCATTGCGAATCTTGAAATCGAGTGGCATACGCCACGCCAGCTCGACGACGCGGTGATCGATCATAGGCACGCGCGTTTCAATAGATGCGGCCATCGCGGCACGGTCAACCTTAACCAAAATATCATCGGTCATGTATGTCTGAGTATCCATGGCCATCATCCAGTGTTCAAAACTGTCCGTCTTGGGCCAGGCCGATGGATCTGTAAGCAACGTTTGTGGCTCGATCGCTCCAATGACAATACTGGCAGGGTCTTTCCAGTGACTAGTCAATTGGTGGAAGAAGGCATGATCATCTGAAAGGGCAAGTACATCCGCCAGTTTTTGCGCCTTGTCACCAGGAGCCGCGATATGTAACCGCTTCGGTAAGATGGGACTGATCCGCTTGTACAAACTGTCCCACGTCGATGGTGAAAGTGAGCGCAGCACGTGAGCTGCCGCATGGCGAGCAGGTTTCGGCAATCGCCCCATCTGCTCCCAGACTTTTCGTGCAGTCAAATAACGATTGTAGCCACCGAACAGCTCGTCACCGCCGTCACCGCTAAGCACGACTTTCACTTGCTGGCTGGCCATCTGACTTACCAAAAAAGTCACCATTTGGGAGCTGTCGGCGAATGGCTCGCAGTACATCGTCGGCAATCGAGGAATCACTTCAAGAGCGTCCTCTGGGCGCACATACAATTCGGTATGCTGCGTACCAAGATGACGAGCAACCTCCTTCGCATGCACAGCCTCGTCGTAACCGTGCTCGTCGAAACCAATTGTAAATGTGCGAACCGGCTGCTTGCTTTGCACCTGCATCAACGCAACTACAGCACTGCTATCCACGCCACCGCTCAAGAATGCCCCTAGCGGCACATCAGCCAACATTTGCTCGCCAATACTGCTGCGAAGCTCCTGCTCAAGAAGGTCTGCAGCCTCAGCTGCGCTTCCTGTAAATGGATTGGCCTGACCTTTTTGCACCGCTGTATTCATTTGCCAATAAGCTTGAGGCTGAGCTTTTTTGGCTGCATCGATGTTACCCAAAGGCAACGTAACATAGTGGCCGGGCGAGAGCTTTGAGATACCCTTATAAATACTGTAAGGGGCAGGTATATAGCTATGTCGCAGTAATAAAGCCAAAGAATTTCGATCAACTTCCGCTTTAAACTCAGGATCTCGTTTAAGCGCCTTGAGTTCTGAGCCGAACAGCAGCGTTTCGCCCTGCCAACCATAATAAAGTGGCTTCTCTCCCATACGATCTCGTGCAAGGGTAAGCAACTGTTTCTCGCGATCCCACAATGCGATGGCAAACATTCCGACAGTAGCTTCAAGCGTGCGTTCTATACCCCACGCAGCAAAACAAGCCAAAAGAATTTCGGTATCGGCATGTCCACGCCAGGCAGGGGCCTTACCTTCAGCCATCAGCATTTCACGTAACTTCAAATGGTTATAGATTTCTCCATTGAAGACGATGGTATAGCGCTCACAAGCTGAATGCATGGGCTGGTGACCTGCCGGCGTCAAATCCAAAATCGACAGACGACGGTGGCCCAAGGCCAACCCAATGCGTTCATCCAACCAACTTCCTGAGTCATCAGGACCTCGATGAATGAGTGCGTTATTCATGCTGGTGATTATATTTTGCAATTCGGGTTTTCGGTTGCAACTAAAAACACCAGTCAAACCACACATCACCGAGACTCCTTATTCAAATGAACATACTCCGCCCACAACAACTATTACTGACTCGAAACGTATGCAACGATTGAAACGCTCCCCAACCTCAAACGAATGAAGCTCGGGTCGCCTGTCTCAATCCCGGTTACGTTCAGCCCCTTGTTACCAAGAACTGAAAGCGTAACCGTCTATAAACTACATTTTTTTTTGCCAACTATTCCACAAAATATTTTATTCAGAGCCAATACCTGGACGTGCAGAGTGTATGTATTTTCCACCGCTGCCCGCCCCGCCCGGCCATAGTGTAATCGCTGATCAGCATTGCCTAATAGCTTCAGCAAAGAAGACTCCCACTCCGCGGGGCTATCCGCTAACAGCCCGCATTGATTTCCATTGACAATTTCGATATTTACGCCCACTGGAGAAGCAACAACGGGAACACCGGAAGCCATGTATTGAATCAGTTTATAGCCGCACTTCCCCTTCTCCCAAGGACCATCAACCAACGGCATGATACCTACATCCAACTGACGTATGAAGTCGACCTCACTGTCCTCTGACCAAGGCCGGACCTCTACGACAATCCCGGGTAGCTCGTCAACAATCTCGGGCGTAGCCCCCATCAGCATGACACGAGCTCCAAATTCATCGCACACCTTGAGAAGCGCCTGCCGGATCGCGACTACATATTTTTGTGTGGAAGGTGAACCTATCCAACCAATAACGAGCGATTGACAACTAGCATCCCGTTTCGCCGAATACCGGCTTTTGTCGACCACGGTGGGAACCACGACAACATTTTTTGCGCCTGCTGCTGTCGCACGATTGGCAAGGTAATCGTTTCCCGCAATCACGCATCGCGCGTTGCGCATTACCACATCAATTTTTCTGCCCAAAAATTTGCGGATAAGCGAGTTGGAGGAAAGATCATAGTTGTGAAATATCGCATCATCATAATCCACAACATAGGGCGGGGCAAAAACCCTTAAGAGCCTCTCTACCGTCGCTGGAAAATAAGGGAATAGCTCCTTTTCTATCAAGATAACATCGTATTTTCGAACGGTGAAAAGTGCAAAAAAACGCACCAGATAGCAATATATTGATCGAAAAACTGGGCGCTTGCCCGAACTGTATAGACGCTTAAGATAGGCATCATCAAACAAGCTATTGACCACTACCTCAACGCCGTTCTTCTCAAGATAAGGTATATATTGAAGATAGCGAAGACGACTACTTGCCCCTAGCCGAGAATATTTTGACAATAATAAAATTTTCATGCTTAACTACATCTCGTCTAAGAAGCCAAAGTGCAACTTTTATCGCGCCCCAACTCATCGAAGCACTTGTTGCAACAATCTGGAATCAGTTCTTTTTCCGCCCATTGAAAATCCATCCAGGCAACCAACTAATCAACAGCCCGTAGGCGACCCAGGTTTCCTTGATAGATGATAATGAACCACGTAAAATTGAGATCCCGGTACGCGATAGTGGCTCGAGCAACAACGTACTCAAAAGGACCGATGTTGCTCCCAGAAATCCGAAATACTTATATGAATAAATAATTTTGCTACGCTGCGAGTAAAACAGACGTCGCGCCTTGATTTGATCAGAAGTCCCTCCGCCTTTATGGAAAGCTTGTATATTACTCAGGAACTCTATTCTCCAACCCTTGGCTTTAACTCTTCGTGATAGATCAAGGTCTTCCAAATACACGAAGAACCTTTCATCAAAGCCCTGCAACTGGTCGAAAATCTCACGCCGAATAAAATAGAAGGCCCCTATCACATGGTCAACAGAGCGATCACTTGCATGATCCCACTCCCTCATAAAATGACCGAGCTTGGGAATGAAGTGATCAAGACCAACGGTATGTGCAAGAAAACCTGACACGGTTGGAAACCTGGTGCAGCTACGTGAAATCTCACCGTGTTCGTCTTTCAATTGCACCCCGCAGACACCAACATCCTGGTTGTCTGGCCGTTCCATATAGTCAAATACTGATTGTAGCGATGCCGGAAAGACGGCCGCGTCTGGATTGAGAAAAAGAATATACTTCGCACTTCCATGCCTTGCACCCAAGTTGCAAGCCTTTCCAAACCCAAGATTCCGACCAGCCTTGATTAGTTCAACATTCGTCAAAGGTAGCAACAGCTTTTCCGAACCATCCGTTGAACCATTATCTACGACGATGATTCGCGCTAGATCGTTATCACCACCTTGGCCTATTGAAGCCACGCACTGTAAAACCTGGTCGCCAGAGTTCCAATTCACAATAACCACATCAATCTTATGACTCACTTTCAACACCCACGCCCTTTTCAGTGAAGCCAAAAGCAACCAGCAAGGCTAAATACACCCAGAAGCTAGTAATATACTGCTGAGTAAAGTGCGGATCCTCAACCATCAACGCCATCATAATGATCAAGAATCCGAAGAACACACTTCGGTCACGACGAAACACTGTCCGCCCTACGAAAAAAAAGAAGCCCAGAGAAACCAAAACCGCGACCAGTGACTCCTCGATCAATGAGGTCATCCAAAAATTGTGGGCAGAGAGCTCAAAGTGGAATAATGAGGAATAATAGCCGATTGGTTCAAAAGGGTGATCCACCAGATAATCAATTTTCTCCATCATCGTTTGTAATCGCCCATTTCCGGTCGCCAACAACTCGACATCCGTCCTAGACGACAAAAAAGTGTTAAATCCAGATAAATCCCAGCCAACCGATATGACCATGTAGGCGAAAAAAACACCTAGTATAAAAACCGAAATAAAACCAACCACAACAAGCTGGCGCATCCTAAAAACAACAAAAAACAATAACAACAACAACAACATATTTGATCTGGAGAACGTCAGGCATATACCTACCGCAACAAGGCAGAACATCAAAAAATCAAACTTCCGACGCTCATCCAAAATTGTGTAAGACACAGCTGAGAGCAGCAAAACCTGCGCAATAGTATTACTTGCTCCCCAAGGAAGAGACATAGCCCCCCCAACATATCGCTCCAGTATGACCTGTTGAATACCATGTTCCATAGAGCTTAAGAAAAAATTGACAATGAAATACATTGCCAACATTGCACCCGAACATATTAAAATCCTAGCAAGTGCTTGGACCGACAATCGCTGGCTTAGCACACTGCAAATCAGCCCTAGATAAATGACAAAACCAACCACATTAAAGAAAGCCCTTACCGACGACTGAAACGGGCTAAAAGAAAAAGCTGTCATGACAACAATCAAAAATATATAGAGGAATGGAAAAAGAAAAAACCTCCAATCCATATCAGCCAGATAGCGAAAAATAACCGGCATGAATGCAAGCATTGAAGCGATAAAAAAAGGCGTACCAAAACTCAGTACCCCCCCATCTTCAGGGGATGTGCTAAAGCCCAGCAAAATCATACCCAAGACAAAAAATGCGAGGTATTTTGGAAGCCTTATATTCAACACACCTTCACCGCTTAAATTTAGTAAAATAGAAAAGACCTAGCGAATCAAAAACAACTCGAAAGGTCCACGCCAATGCTGCCCCCATGATGCCAAAATATGTAATAAGTATATAAAGCGCCCCCACAAATAGAGGCAACTCAATCAGGTGCAAAACAGCGGTTTCTTTAGATCGACCAGACGCATGCAAAAACGAATAATACATTGAACCAACAGCATTAAAAAATACGCCAACGCAAAGAATCCTCCCCACCCAGGTAGATTCTTCCGATACATATTGTCCAACCCAAAGACTCAAAATATAGGGCATCAATAGTGCAACGCAACCCATCACACAGAACATGATGAGCGAAACCCGTATCAGCCATCGATTAAAGGTGTGATGCGCTTTTTTTACATCATCTTGCAGAAAACCAGCAATTACCGGAAACGCAACCGTAGTAATCGCCCCAACCAAAATCAGTGCCTGCACCGTTATTTCATAAGGAATCACATAAGCAGTTACCGCCGCCGCGGATATCAGCGTTCCGACAAAAAAACGATCAGCCTGCACTAAAAATGGGCTAACAACACTACTCACCGTGACCCAACCTCCAAACGTGAGGAGTTTACCAGCTTGCACTTTAGTAAATTTACCTTTGTCAGCCTCGCCATTTGGCAGGCATTGGTAAGCAAACTTCCTGTACATAAACAATGCAATCCCTCGAGAAAGCACCAAAGTTGCGATCAACCAATACAACTGGTTAGTGAGTTGCGCAACCAAGAATGGAGCACCAAAATTTGCCGTACCGAGAGCAATACGCAAGAAACTAATATTCTTAAAATTAAGATAAGCCTCGTTCACACCGCGATAAGTTGCACTGATAGCCTGCATCGGTATAGCCACCGCCAGGAGCAGCAGAGAGATCAGAACCTCCATAACACTAACAGTCTGTCGCGGTACGAAATTATAACCACCGAGACAGCTTCCCAGTACAATCAGAATGAATCCTACAGTACCAATAACCGTTGTGATTCGAACTGCTGTGCTAATAACATCGGGAATTTCATTTTCACTGTCCCTCCCTCGGAGGGATGCTAACCTTTGAGTAACTGCACGACCAACCCCCAGATCGAGCGCTCCGGCGTAGCCAATCAATCCCCATGCAAGCGCCAGAAAACCAAATCGCTCAGTGCCTATTACCGAAATCAAGCCTGGAACCGTCAGAGCAGCTATCAGCAGAGGCAAGCCGAGGCCTAGCAGGTTCCAAAGTATATTTTTATATTGCACTGCAACCTCATGTGACTACATTACGCAACGAGCCCATTGCTATGCTGAGCATTATCAATTCAGCACGCCTGGATAAAAACACATGAACCAAGGACATTCGGTCACTACTCAAATAGCCAGCCGTATGACTAACGAATCTATTCAGCATCAACTCATGAATGACAAATACCAAGGCATTGCTTTATCAATCCCTGCAAAAATATCAAACTCAGGCTCGTAGCCCAACATTGTTTTTGCTTTGCTAATATCGGCTTGAGAATGACGAACATCACCCGCTCGAAAATCACGATAAACGGGTTCTTTCGAGTACACTACTCCTTGTTCCGACAAGCTTTTCTTAAGAGCACTAAACAGCTGATTTAATTCGGTTCGCCCACTGACAGCAACGTTATACACTTGACCCAAAGCGGTTTCTTCGATAGCAGTGGCAGCCAACAAATTCATCTGCACGGTATTCTCAATAAAGCAGAAATCACGGCTGGTTTTACCATCACCATTAATAAAGATATCATCACCGCTTATCATTGACGACGTCCACTTCGGAATCACCGCGGCATAAGCTCCCTCGGGATCCTGGCGCTTACCAAAGACATTAAAATAGCGTAGCCCTATTGTTTTGAATCCATAATTACGAGCAAAAACATCAGCATAAAGCTCGTTAACATATTTTGTCACAGCGTAAGGAGAGAGAGGATTGCCAATCACATCCTCAACTTTTGGAAGCCCTGGATGATCCCCATAAGTTGAACTGCTGGCTGCATAAGTAAAACTCGTTACTTTCGCATCCCGAGCCGCCACCAACATATTCAGAAACCCATCAACATTGGTACTATTTGTTGCAATAGGATCATTAAGCGATCTTGGCACCGAACCGAGCGCTGCCTGATGCAGGACATAGTCCACGCCCACGCAGGCACTTTGACAATCTTCAAATTTTCGGATATCGCCATTTATGAAACGAAAGCGACTCCACTGTTCAGCACTAACCAGACTTTTCACTTCATCGAGATTACGTTGATGACCAGTCGCAAAGTTATCCAACCCAACTACCCGCTGATCAAGTTTAAGCAATTCCTCCAGCAGGTTAGAACCAATGAAGCCGGCCACACCTGTGACAAGCCAGGTTTTCGGGTCTATGGGAAGTGCTTTCTTCAAAGATTCGTAAAAAGTCATATATAGGATTCTTGTGTGAATATAATCTGATGGAACCCGATCCATTAAAAATAGGATTCACGTCGACCATTGCCTTAGGGAAGGCCTGAATAGTCAGCGATTTTTGATACCACCCTTGGTTGAGGTTCAAAAAGCACTGGTTTTGTCAGAAATCAGACCTTTCCTGTTCTTACATCGTTCCACCCTTGAACGACGCCTCCTTAAGGCGCTTTTCCCGCATCACAGGCGCACATCTCCCGCAACCAGCCGCCGTTTTCGCATCACCCACAGGTTCGACAGGGCAAATAGGGTAGCCTGTTGCGCGGTGTTTTTCATCAGGCCACGAAAGCGCACTTTTGTATAGCCAAACTGACGCTTGATTACCCGAAACAATGTTCAACATAGGCGCGTACTTGGGCCTTGGCTTATTCGATCATGAGCCGCAGTCGACCGACCAAACTCCTTCTTTCCGTGCCTTTTGTAGCCGCTGGACCGCGCCGCAATCGACCAGATCATCGTGCGATTCTGATGCTCAGGACGCTTGTTCCCACCCATGTATCGGCATCGCGCAGGATTCCGGATAATGCGGCTCGATCAGGAAGCGCTCGCGGCGGGCCTGCTTACGTTTGCAGGCGTACTCGGCATCAGTGAAGAACATCTGTTTAATCGGGACTCAGCAGTTCAGTTCGTGGAAGGCAAGTATTTCACCAAATCTGGAAGTATTATTCAGAGTTTCCTTAGAGACGAATATCAGACTCCGCGGCGGTCAGCAGGTACTTGAGGTCGTACAAGACATGTTCTGCCCTTCCGAATTGACGGATCTTTGCCGCCCCCATGCTACGAAACTCGTTGTGCGCAACCGCCAAAACAATACCATCATAAGAGTCGATGGCCGGCTCGGTAATCGGCGTAACTCCGTACTCGTGCTGTGCCTCCGCAACACTGACCCACGGGTCGTAGATATCTACAGCAATATTGTAGTCGGCCAGCTCACGGACGATATCGACGATTCGAGTGTTACGCAGATCTGGGCAGTTTTCCTTGAATGTAAAGCCCATCAAAAGAACACGAGCACCATCAACTTGAATGCGGCGCTTGAGCATTGCTTTGACCAGTTGCGAAACGACATAAGCGCCCATTCCATCGTTCAAGCGACGGCCCGCCAGAATGATTTCTGGGTGGTAGCCGATCGCTTGTGCCTTATGGGTAAGGTAATAAGGATCGACACCAATGCAATGGCCACCAACCAGACCGGGGCGAAACGGTAAAAAGTTCCACTTGGTTCCCGCTGCCTGCAGCACAGCCTCGGTATCAATCCCCATTTTGTTGAAAATAATCGCCAGCTCGTTGATCAATGCAATGTTCAAGTCACGCTGGGTGTTTTCAATAACCTTGGCAGCTTCAGCAACCCGAATACTACTGGCCTTGTGTGTACCTGCAGTAATGATTTGATTGTAGAGTTCATCTACCAGCTCAGCTATTTCTGGCGTCGAACCTGAGGTCACCTTCTTGATGGTCGTGACACGGTGCTCTTTATCACCCGGATTGATACGTTCGGGGCTATAACCTGCGAAAAAATCGATATTGAATTTTAGGCCGGAAACCTTCTCCAGCACTGGTACGCAGTCTTCCTCGGTTGCACCAGGATAAACTGTCGATTCGTAGATGACGATGTCGCCTTTCTTTAAAACTTTCCCGATGGTTTCCGATGCCTTGATGAGCGGAGTCAAATCAGGTTGATTGTATTGATCGATCGGCGTCGGCACCGTTACGACAAATGTATTGCAAGCACTCAGATCTTCAAGGTTAGTGCTGAAATCCAACAGCGCAGCTTGTTTAAGTTCTTCATCAGTGACTTCAAGTGTAGCGTCATGTCCCGCCTTGAGAGCGTCAATGCGATTCTGATTGATGTCGAACCCAACAACACCACGAATTTTACCGAACTCAACCGCGAGCGGCAGGCCAACATAACCAAGACCAACGATGGCAAGTTTGATGTCTTCCAGTTTATGCATAAGTAAACGCCTGGTTAATCGGATTAAATTAAAGTTGACTAAAATGAGTTCGTCGCCCACGCTGCATAAAGCACGCTACGGCCCCAAGGTTTTCCGCTGGCTTCCGTGAGGATGCCAATGCTACGATGTCAAATCGCCACGAAAATACCCCGCGGAATCCGCTCGGCTCAATTGGGTCCTAATGAAAAACCCACCGACAACAAGATCGGCTCCACAAACTCATCGAGCCGAAACCGCTGCTGCCCCGAACGCCCCCCTTCACAGCGATGGGACGCGCTTCGCGACCCACCAGAAGCAAACAACTCAATCTCGAATACCTAAACCGAGCGCAGCTCACGACTGTGGCGGTACAGGGTTCTGAACAATGCTACGAATATACCAATAACTCCACCCAGCAATATCGCCACTGCCAATATCAATGCTTTCTTCGGTTTGATTGGCTGATCTGGCATCTCAATCGGACCATCTAGACGGAAAACCGCCACATCATCCGGCTTGACAGACAAATCCCTGTAGAAGGCTTGCTTTATCTGCAAAGCCCGAAGATTTTTTATGAAAGGGTCTTCTAACTTCCGCTCTTCAAGGTTTTTGATTTCAGCTTGGAGCGCCTTGCTACCACGAATATAAGTTAACTCGCCATTCATATTGGCTGACACTTCGCCCGATAAATTTCCGCTTATGATTGGAGGCTTTTCCAAACCAATAGCCTCAGCGATACGCAGTGCCTCACGCAACTGGGTAATAAGATCCTCGCGAACACGCTCAGCACTTTCACGCAGTGTAGTAATCTGCTGCGCAAGGTTTCGTGCACGGACTTCAGCTTCTCTATTGACGCTCTCGATCATCTCCCCCACAGCTAAGACCCGTGCCTTGTCTACAAAAGCCTTCAACCACTCGGCAGCCTTGGCCGGATCATTGCTTTGCATCGTCAAGGAGAAACGATCCGGAGAGCTTTTATCAGCAAGCGCAACCGTCAGATCATTGGAGAAACGGTCATAAAGCCCATCCTGAGGACCGACGCGCTCAGATTCATTAAGGGACGGGAGATAGTACTCTTCAAAAAAATTCCGACGCAGTGATTCAGCTCGAAGATTACGCAAGAAAACGTCATATACGTATTTCACGCTGTAAGGTTCCAGTTCCGACTCTCGGGTTCGGCCATAGTTAAAATCGGCAATATCTTTCTGCGTCGGCGGAATGACAAAAGCTTTAGCCTCGTAGACAGGCTTGCTAAGAAAAGCATAAGCCCCACCAACCAAAGCGAATAGCATAACGACAGCTAAGATCAGCCATTTTTGTAGCCATAACCCCTGAATAATCTCGATGAGGTCAATTTCATCGTTAGGCCTGGCCTCAGCACGGTTGTTGCGCATTTGTCGCGTTATCCTTCTTAGATTCCAACTACTATTTTTTGTCGGGAGTGGTCCACTCATCAGTTTGCGAGAAAGGTTGGCCGCCGCCCTGTCGGGCCAGTACCAAAAATCAAAAAACGACCTTCACAAAAGCAAAACGAATCACATTGCCGGAAACCCCATCTGCAAGAAATGTGCTTCACCTGCCATGCTGAAACGACCTCAAATTTGCTTGCGGGCCCTCCTCATGATCTTCCAGGCTGCTGGCATCCCTAACAGAGGACCAGTTACCCCCCAGCTGAGCCATGAGCAATTAGATCAAATTTGGTAACTGCGGCAGTGACCATCCCCAAAAAACCAGCGAGGCATGATGCTAGTTTTACAAAACAAAAGCCACCCCTCAAAAGTAACCAAGAAGATAGATCAGTCAAGCAAAAAACGCTTAAAGTTCCGCACAAGCCACTCCAGCTATGCCGCGTCGCCCGTTGGTTGCTGGGCAAAAGCTTGGCGGTCTGGTTAATGTCCGTCGGCTACGCACACAGCCCCACTTGCCACCATACTCGCAGACTTAAACTGGTGCTTGAGCTCGAGCCGATCGGACCGGATGCCAATCTCACGACACACCAGCTCGATACGATATTCACTTCGATCCGAACTCGGCCTAGATACCGTACAACCCGGTTTGGCCATCACCCGCTCAACCCTGGCGCAGTGGGTCGGCAAGTCGTCGAGGCCACCCCTTACCGGGAAGGCGAGTCCAACAACTTCTGCAAGTACTGACCGTAACCAGTTTTCTTCAGGGCATCGGCTTGCGCGCCGAGCTGCTCGGCAGTGATCCAACCATTGCTGTAGGCAATCTCTTCCAGGCAAGCCACTTTCAGGCCTTGGCGCTGTTCGATGGTGTGCACGAAGTGACTTGCTTCCAGTAGTGATTCATGGGTACCGGTATCGAGCCAGGCAAATCCGCGACCCAGCATTTCGACATTGAGCGTCTTGCGCTCTAGGTACGCACGGTTAACGTCGGTGATTTCCAACTCGCCACGCTCGGACGGCGTGATGCTCTTGGCGATCTCGACAACATCGTTGTCGTAGAAGTACAAGCCGGTCACCGCATAGTTGGATTTTGGCTTCAGCGGTTTCTCTTCAATGCTAAGAGCGCGACCAGTTTTGTCGAACTCGACAACACCGAAGCGTTCCGGGTCGGAAACGTGGTAGCCGAATACGGTAGCGCCATGTTGTTGAGAGCTGGCGGAGCGCAGGTTGTCCGAGAAATGCTGACCGTAAAAGATGTTGTCGCCCAGGATCAGGCAGCAAGGATCTTCGCCGATAAACTCTTCGCCAATGATGAAGGCTTGTGCCAGACCATCCGGGCTAGGTTGTTCGGCGTAGGTCAGCTTGATGCCATACAGACTTCCGTCACCCAGTAACTTGCGGAAACACGGCAAGTCTTCTGGTGTGGAGATAATCAGGACTTCACGCATGCCCGCAAGCATCAGCACCGACAGCGGATAGAAGATCATCGGCTTGTCGTAGATCGGCAACATCTGTTTGGACACGCCGAGGGTCAACGGATGCAGACGCGTGCCCGAGCCGCCAGCGAGGATGATGCCTTTACGATTTGTCGTGCTCATTTATTCAGAACTTCCCTAAGCATTCGGGTTACACCACTTTGCCAATCCGGCAAGTGTAGAGAAAAGTTGTCACGCAGCTTCTGAGTATTCAATCGCGAATTCAGAGGGCGGCGCGCAGGTGTTGGATAAGCCGTCGTTTCAATCGGATTGATCGCCGTTACGGCAAGCTGCTCGCCGTTGGCTTGGGCGAAGCCGATCACATGGCTAGCATAGCCGTGCCACGACACTTCGCCACTGGCCGCCAAGTGATACAAGCCCGACAGCTCGGGACGTTGCAGAATTTGCTGAATGGCCAACGCGGTCACGTCGGCAATCAGGTCTGCCCCGGTCGGGGCTCCGATCTGGTCAGCGATGACGCTCAAGGTTTCGCGATCCTTGGCCAAACGCAACATGGTCTTGGCGAAGTTGTTGCCGCGAGCGCCATAGACCCAGCTGGTACGGAAGATCAGATGCTTGCAGCCCGACGCAGTAATCGCCTGCTCTCCGGCCAGTTTACTGGCGCCGTAGTGATTCACCGGGGCGACTGCATCTGACTCTTGCCACGGCGTTGAACCCAGGCCGCTGAAGACATAGTCGGTCGAGTAGTGAATCAGCCAGGCACCCAGGGTCTTGGCCTCTTCGGCCATGATTTGGCTTGCCTGACCGTTCACACGGTCGGCCAACTCAGTCTCGGACTCGGCTTTATCGACAGCGGTGTAGGCCGCAGCATTGACGATGACGTCGGGCTTGACCTGGCGAATCGTCGCGCGCAAGGCATCGAGATCGGACAGATCACCGCACAAACCATCCACAACATGTCGGTCCAATGCGATCAACTCGCCAAGCGGTGCGAGGGAGCGCTGCAGCTCCCAGCCTACCTGGCCGTTTTTTCCAAGCAGAAGGATTTTCATGCTTTGTTCGAACGATCTGCGTAGTTCTCGTCGATCCACTGCTGGTAGCTACCGCTCTTTACGTGAGCGACCCATTCAGTGTTGTTGAGGTACCACTCGACCGTTTTGCGGATGCCGGTTTCAAAGGTTTCTTCCGGCGTCCAACCCAGTTCACGCTGGATTTTGCTGGCGTCGATTGCGTAACGCTGGTCGTGACCCGGGCGATCCTGAACGTAGGTGATCAGGCTGGCATGTGGACGGTGAGCGGAATCGGGACGCAGTTCGTCGAGCAGTGCGCACAGGGTATGCACCACTTCGATGTTTTGCTTTTCGTTATGGCCACCGATGTTGTACGTCTCGCCGATAACGCCTTCGGTCACGACTTTGTATAGTGCGCGGGCGTGGTCTTCGACGTAGAGCCAGTCGCGGACCTGATTGCCTTTGCCGTAGACCGGCAGCGGCTTGCCTTCCAGCGCATTGAGGATGATCAGCGGGATCAACTTCTCAGGGAAGTGGCAGGGACCGTAGTTGTTCGAGCAGTTGGTGACCAGGGTCGGCAAGCCGTAAGTACGGCTCCAGGCGCGAACCAGGTGATCGGAACTGGCCTTGCTGGCGGAGTATGGCGAGCTTGGCTGATACGGCGTGGTTTCGGTGAAGAGGTCTTCCGGACCTTCGAGGTCTCCGTAAACTTCATCAGTCGAAATATGGTGAAAGCGGAAGTTGGCTTTACGCGCATCATCCAGCGCAGCCCAATAGTGGCGCGCAGCTTCCAACAGGGTGTAAGTGCCGATGATGTTGGTCTGGATGAACTCAGACGGACCAGAAATCGAGCGATCAACGTGGGACTCTGCGGCCAGGTGCATGATCGCATCCGGTTGGTGTTCACGCAGGACGCGGTCAACCTGATCGCGGTCGCAGATGTCGACGCGCTCGAACACGTAACGCGAGTTCTGGCTAACTTCGGCCAATGACTCAAGGTTACCGGCGTAAGTAAGCTTATCGACGTTAACGACAGCGTCGGTAGTGTTGGAAATGATATGACGAATGACTGCCGAGCCGATAAACCCGGCGCCGCCGGTTACTAGAATTTTCACGCGAAACCATACCCTTGAGTTACTGACAGGGCCGCCAACCGAGCACTGCCTAATCCATGAATGCAGAAGCCATCAAGCCAGCCGAGGCCTCTGACAGAGTCAGTTTGAACCGACGTGGGCATATGCCACTATCGGACAAGCGCAGCATTTTACAGCTTAATGACGGTTTTACTAATGGATATAGACAAGCTGTGGCTAAAGATTAGTGCGCCTTCCGCGTCATGTCGCATCAGACAAGGCGCTTGCGTGAAACTCTGGACGTACGCCCCAGAAACCAGCCAAGAATCGGCCCGATCACCATCCCAATCAACAGCGCCATAACCATGACCAGCGATACCGGTAGTTGCGGCCCCGCCCAACCCAGGAACAACAGGGAAACCGATTGTTGATTCTCGAGAACGAACGCGAGGATCGCCAAAACCAGCAACAGGACGAATACGACGAGCAGTACGCGCTTGAGGTTACGCATAAGCGGCTCCTTGTATTGCGGTGGTCGTCAAAGCACCTCCTCCTCGTCTTCGTTCACACGATCGCGCAATTCTTTGCCTGGCTTGAAATGCGGCACGAACTTGCCGTCGAGGCTGACGGACTGACCGGTTTTTGGATTGCGACCTACGCGCGGCGCGCGGTAGTGCAAGGAGAAGCTGCCAAACCCACGGATCTCGATGCGATCACCGGTGGCCAGACATTGGGACATTTGTTCGAGCATGGTCTTGATGGCCAGCTCCACATCCTTGGATGAGAGCAGCCCTTGATGGGTGACAATTCGTTCGATCAACTCCGACTTCGTCATATTTTTCCCTTCTTTTTCAAGCAGCTAGATCAGCGCTTCAAAGGTTTTAGCACGCCCGGATGAATTTGAACAGCCCGAGTTTTGACATACCTCACCAACAATGAGATGACCTATTCCAGAGTAACGAATCACTGATCGCGCAGTCACACACTCATCTACAGATCACCAGCATGGTGCGCGTCAGATAGCCCGCTGGATTAAATCCAAAGAGGTACTCATCCTCGTCTTTGGCATCATCGGATCTGGCTACAACTTTGTAGCCAGCCGCCTTGCACTCCTTGTTCGCTCGCTTGCGACACTTCTCCCATCCCGACCCCAGACCCGAACAATCGATCTCGATGCCACTGACCCCACGCACCGCGTGAGTCTTGGCATTAGTGGTACAGCCTGCCAGTGTCAGTACTGCTATAACGACAATGAGCTTGTTCATTCACTTCCTTAGGCCGGACACGCCGCCGGACGGTCGTTCGCTTCAAGCTAAAGACTAGCTGCAAATAAACGATTGATCCGATTAAAGAAAGAGACAACTTGCCGGGACGATTGGTTTCACGGCAAACAATCGCAGCGCCGCGAAACTATCAGAATCACCAAATTCCAGGCACAAAAAAGGGCGACCGAAGTCGCCCTTTTTCTATGGTCTGACAGAACTTAGTTCTGTTTTTCCATTTGTGCACGCAACAGGTCGCCCAGAGTGGTAGGACCAGCAGCGATGTCAGCAGCAGGCTTGTCTTTCAAGCTCTGGATTGCTTCTTTCTCTTCTGCATCGTCTTTCGACTTGATGGAGAGCTGGATTACGCGGCTCTTGCGGTCAACGCTGATGATCTTGGCTTCTACTTCCTGGCCTTCTTTCAGAACGTTGCGCGCGTCTTCAACGCGGTCACGGCTGATTTCGGAGGCTTTCAGAGTCGCTTCGATATCGTCGGCCAGAGTGATGATGGCGCCTTTAGCGTCAACTTCTTTCACGATGCCTTTAACGATTGCGCCTTTATCGTTCTCTTGAACGTACTCGGAGAACGGATCGCTTTCCAGTTGCTTGATACCCAGGGAGATACGCTCGCGCTCTGGGTCAACCGACAGGATAACGGTGTCCAGCTCGTCGCCCTTCTTGAAGCGGCGAACGGCTTCTTCGCCCACTTCGTTCCAGGAGATGTCGGACAGGTGAACCAGACCGTCGATGCCGCCGTCCAGACCAATGAAGATACCGAAATCGGTGATCGACTTGATGGTGCCGGAGATTTTATCGCCCTTGTTGAACTGGCCAGAGAAATCTTCCCATGGGTTAGATTTGCACTGCTTGATGCCGAGGGAGATACGACGACGCTCTTCGTCGATGTCCAGAACCATAACTTCCACTTCGTCGCCGACTTGTACGACTTTCGAAGGGTGGATGTTCTTGTTGGTCCAGTCCATTTCGGAAACGTGTACCAGGCCTTCAACGCCTTCTTCCAGCTCAGCGAAGCAGCCGTAGTCGGTCAGGTTGGTTACACGAGCGGTAACGCGAGTGCTTTCTGGGTAACGGGCTTTGATAGCAACCCATGGATCTTCGCCCAGTTGCTTGAGGCCCAGGGAAACACGATTGCGTTCGCGATCGTACTTCAGAACCTTGACATCGATCTCGTCGCCAACGTTGACGATTTCGGAAGGATGCTTGATACGTTTCCAAGCCATGTCGGTAATGTGCAGCAGGCCATCGACGCCACCCAGATCGACGAATGCGCCGTAATCGGTGAGGTTTTTGACGATACCTTTGACTTGTTGGCCTTCCTGCAGGGATTCCAGCAGAGCTTCACGCTCAGCGGAGTTCTCGGCTTCGAGGACGCTACGACGGGAAACGACAACGTTGTTGCGTTTCTGGTCAAGCTTGATGACCTTGAATTCCAGCTCTTTGCCTTCCAGGTGCGTGGTGTCGCGCACAGGACGGACGTCAACCAGAGAACCTGGCAGGAACGCACGGATGCCGTTAACGTCGACAGTGAAGCCGCCTTTAACCTTACCGTTGATAACGCCCTTGACCACTTCTTCGGCTGCGAAGGCTGCTTCCAGAACAATCCAGCATTCAGCGCGCTTGGCTTTTTCACGGGACAGCTTGGTTTCACCAAAGCCGTCTTCAACCGAGTCCAGAGCAACGTGAACTTCGTCACCGACGTTGATAGTCAGTTCGCCAGCATCGTTGTAGAACTGCTCAAGCGGGATGAGTGCTTCAGACTTCAGGCCAGCGTGAACGGTTACCCAGCGAGCTTGGTAATCGATATCAACGATAACACCGGTGATGATGGAGCCTGCCTGAAGGTTCAGGGTTTTTAGGCTTTCTTCAAAGAGTTCCGCAAAGCTTTCGCTCATTTTAATTCCTGTTGAATAAGGGCGAAGGATACGCCCATCTCCACGTCCCAGACGACGTGGGTTATGTTCATTAGAAGAAACACCGCAAGACTATGACTGGTCCCCTACGGAGTTTCTTGGTCACCCGGCGATATCGCGAATGGCGATCTCGCTCATGATGCGTTCCAGCACCTGATCGATGGATAATTCCGTGGAATCCAGCTGTATGGCGTCAGCCGCCGGCTTGAGCGGGGCTACCGCTCGCTGGGTGTCACGCTCATCGCGGACACGTATCTCATCTAGCAGACTCGACAGACTAACACCATCGACTTTGCCCTTCAACTGCAAGTATCGACGGCGCGCACGCTCCTCGGCACTGGCAGTGAGGAATATCTTCAGCGGCGCATCGGGAAAAACCACCGTGCCCATGTCGCGACCATCGGCCACCAGCCCCGGAGCCTCCTGAAACGCCCGCTGGCGCTGCAGCAGCGCGTCGCGCACCGCCGGCAACGCAGCCACTTGCGATGCCCAGGCGCCAACTTGTTCGTTGCGCAAATCATCAGTGACATCGTCACCTTCGAGAATGATCCGCTGCGGATGACCTTCGGTCGCGCCGACGAATTGCACGTCCAGATGAGCGGCCAGCAGCTTCAGCGACTCTTCATTGGTCAGATCGACGCCATGGTTACGCGCGGCGAATGCCAGCAGACGGTACAGCGCACCGGAATCCAGCAAGCACCAGCCCAGACGCTTGGCCAGAATCCCGGCAATAGTGCCCTTGCCCGAACCGCTAGGCCCGTCGATGGTGATGACCGGTGGCTTGATAATCACGACTGAGCCTCTTGTGCAACACGGATACCGACCTGCGCGCACAGCGCGAGGAAGTTCGGGAACGACGTCGCGACGTTGGCGCAATCATGGATGCGGATCGGTGCAGTGGCACGCAACGAAGCCACGCTGAAGGCCATGGCAATCCGGTGATCGCCGTGACCGTGCACTTCGCCGCCGCCGATCTGGCCGCCGTCGATGATGATGCCGTCCGGGGTCGGTTCGCATTTGACGCCCAGCGCCAGCAAGCCATCCGCCATGACCTGAATCCGGTCCGACTCTTTAACCCGCAGCTCTTCGGCGCCACGCAGGATGGTGCGCCCTTCGGCACAGGCGGCAGCCACGAACAGCACCGGGAATTCGTCGATGGCCAGTGGAACCAGCGCCTCGGGAATCTCGATACCTTTGAGTTTAGCTGCACGTACGCGCAGATCAGCTACTGGCTCACCGCCGACTTCACGCTGGTTTTCCAGGGTGATATCAGCGCCCATCAGACGCAGGATGTCGATCACGCCGGTACGGGTCGGGTTGATGCCGACGTGCTCAAGCACCAGCTCCGAACCTTCGGCGATCGATGCCGCCACCAGGAAGAACGCGGAAGACGAGATGTCGCCCGGCACTTCAATGTGGGTCGCGGTCAGCTTGTGGCCGGACTCGACCGAAGCGGTCGCACCGTTAACGCTGACCGGGTAGCCGAAGCCACGCAGCATGCGCTCGGTGTGGTCGCGGGTTGGAGCCGGCTCGGTGACGGTGGTTTTGCCTTCGGCGTACAAACCCGCCAGCAGCAGGCAGGATTTAACCTGAGCACTGGCCATCGGCATGGTGTAGGTCAGGCCTTTGAGCTTGTTGCCACCGCGAATAGTCATCGGTGGACGACCTTCAGCAGCGGTCTCGATCACAGCGCCCATTTCACGCAGCGGATTGGCCACGCGATTCATCGGACGCTTGGACAGCGAAGCATCGCCTGTCAGCGTGCTGTCGAAGTTCTGCGCAGCCAACAGGCCAGACAGCAGACGCATCGACGTGCCGGAGTTGCCCAGATAGATCGGGCCCGGCGCAGGCTTCAAGCCATGCAGGCCGACGCCGTGAATGGTCACGCGGCCGTGGTGCGGGCCTTCGATCACGACGCCCATGTCGCGGAAGGCCTGCAAGGTTGCCAGGGCGTCTTCGCCCTCAAGGAAACCTTCCACTTCGGTAACGCCTTCAGCCAGGGAGCCGAGCATGATCGAACGGTGGGAAATCGATTTGTCGCCCGGTACTCGAATCCGCCCAGTCAGGCGGCCACCAGGTTGTGCCAGGAAAATCAGGTCGTTGGAATTCATAGCGTCCACATAAGCCCGGCGGGCAAGGATTTTACTGAAATGTTCGCGGGCAACCCGGGCGCGAGTGAACACGCCCAACAATTGGTGCCCATCCCCTGCATCGACCGCGTCGCGCAAGGCGTCGAGGTCGCTGCGAAATGTATCGAGTGTGCGCAGGACAGCTTCGCGGTTGGCGAGGAAGATGTCGTGCCACATGACCGGGTCGCTACCCGCAATTCTTGTGAAATCGCGGAAACCGCCGGCAGCGTAACGGAAGATCTCAAGGTTTTCATTGCGCTTGGCCAACGAATCGACCAAACCGAACGCCAACAAGTGCGGCAAGTGGCTGGTCGCCGCCAACACTTCGTCATGACGCTCGACCTGCATGTGCTCGACATCGGCGCCTAATTCGCGCCACAACCGGTCGACCACTGCCAGGGCTGCCGGATCAGTCTGATCCAGCGGTGTCAGAATCACTTTATGGCGACGGAACAGCTCTGAGTTAGAGGCTTCCACCCCGCTCTGCTCGGAACCGGCAATCGGATGCCCCGGCACGAAACGCGCCGGCATGCCGCCAAACGCCTCGGTTGCCGCCCGCACCACATTGCCTTTGGCGCTGCCGACGTCGGTCAGAATCGCTTGCCCCAGGTCCATGCCGGCCAATTGGCCGAGCATTTTTTCCATGGCAAGGATCGGTACGGCCAACTGAATCACGTCGGCGCCCTGGCAAGCAGCGGCCAGGTCTTCTTCGCAACGATCCACCACACCCAACTCAACCGCCAGTTTGCGCGACTGCGGGTCGAGATCGACCCCGACCACTTCGCGGCACAGGCCGCTTTCACGCAAACCCTTGGCAAACGAACCGCCGATCAGCCCCAGACCGACCACCACCAGGCGACCGATCATAGGTTCAGCAGATTGCAGTGCAGTGACATCAACCACGAGCCAGAACCTTGGTCAGCGCCTCAAGGAAGCGGCTGTTTTCAGCCGGCAAACCGATGGTGATGCGCAAGTGGTTCGGCATGCCGTAATTGGCCACCGGACGCACGATCACGCCTTCGCGCAACAAGCCCTGGAAGACCGGCGCCGCGACACGGCCCAGATCGACGCAGATGAAGTTGCCCTTGGACGGAATCCAGCTCAACCCCAGCTCACGGAAACCCGCTTCCAGCTGCTGCATGCCGGATTCGTTCAAGCGACGGCTTTCAGCCAGGTACTCGGCGTCTTGCAGCGCCGCGCACGCAGCGGCCAGGGCCAGGCTGTTGACGTTGAACGGCTGACGCACGCGGTTCAGCACATCCGCAACCACGGCAGTGGACAAGCCATAACCGACCCGCAACGCCGCCAGGCCATAGGCCTTGGAGAACGTGCGCGAAACCAGCAGGTTCGGGTACGCCGCCAGGAAGTCCAGGCCATCCGGCAAGTCGCTGCCTTCGGCGTATTCGATGTAGGCCTCGTCCAGCACCACCAGCACGTGTTCCGGTACGTCCTGCAGGAATTCGTCCAGCGCCTCAGCACCAAACCAGGTCCCGGTCGGGTTGTTCGGGTTGGCGATGAAGACAACACGGGTATCGGCATCGATCGCGGCCAGCATGCCCGACAGATCATGGCCCCAGTCTTTGGCAGGGATCACTTTGGCCGTAGCGCCGACGGCTTGCGTGACGATCGGGTAGACCGCAAACGCGTGCTCACTAAACACGGCATTCAGACCCGGCGCCAAATAGGCACGGGCGACCAGCTCCAGAATATCGTTGGAACCGTTGCCCAACGTCACCTGATTCAGCTCGACGCGGCACTGTTCGGCCAGCAGGGTTTTGAGCGCAAAACCGTTGCCGTCCGGATAGCGGGTCAGTTCGGCCAGCGCTTCGTGAATCGCCGCCAGAGCCTTGGGACTGGCGCCCAACGGGTTTTCGTTGCTCGCCAGCTTGACGATGCTGGCCGGATCGATGTTCAGCTCGCGCGCCAGTTCGTCCACGGGTTTGCCCGGAACGTAAGGCGAAAGTTGTTGCACGCCCGGCTGTGCCAGAGCGAGGAAGTCACCACTCATTTGCTACCGCCCTTAGAGAACTGCTTTCGGGTAGGAACCCAGCACTTTGAGTGCCACTGCTTCCTGACTGATCTTTTCCAGCACACCTTTGACCAGCGGGTCGCGGTGGTGGCCGACGAAGTCGATGAAGAACACGTAGGTCCATTTACCGCTGCGCGACGGACGCGTCTCGATGCGCGTCAGGTCGATGCCGTTGTCGTGGAACGGCACCAGCAACTCGTGAAGCGCGCCGGGCTTGTTGCTCATGGAGACGATGATCGACGTCTTGTCGTCGCCGGTCGGCGGCACTTCCTGGCTGCCGATCATCAGGAATCGCGTGGAGTTGTCCGGGCGATCCTCGATTTTCTCGGCCAGACGGGTCAGCCCGTACAAGCCTGCAGCCATGTCGCCGGCAATCGCCGCCGAGTTCCACTCACCCTTGACCCGTTTGGCCGCTTCGGCGTTGCTGGACACCGCCACGCGCTCGACATTCGGGTAATGCGCGTCCAGCCACTTGCGGCACTGGGCCAGGGACTGGGCGTGGGAATAGATGCGGCTGATGCTGTCGGTCTTGGTGTTTTCACCGACCAACAGGTGGTGGTGAATCCGCAGCTCAACTTCGCCACAGATCACCATGTCGTGTTCGAGGAAGCTGTCGAGGGTGTGGTTGACCGCGCCCTCGGTGGAGTTTTCCACCGGGACCACGCCAAAGTTCACTGCACCGGCTGCCACTTCACGGAACACTTCGTCGATCGCCGCCATCGGCTTGCTGATCACCGCGTGGCCGAAGTGTTTCATGGCTGCGGCTTGGGTGAAGGTGCCTTCAGGGCCGAGGTACGCCACTTTCAGCGGCTGCTCGAGGGCCAGGCACGAGGACATGATTTCGCGGAACAGCCGCGCCATCTCTTCGTTGCCCAGCGGCCCCTGGTTACGCTCCATCACGCGCTTGAGCACCTGAGCTTCGCGCTCAGGACGATAGAACACCGGCACTTCGCCTTCGGCCAGCGAGGCCATCTTTACTCGCGCAACTTCCTGGGCGCAGCGTGCGCGCTCACTGATCAGCTCCAGGACTTTCTCGTCCAGGGCATCAATGCGCAGGCGCAGTGCCTTGAGTTCTTGCTCAGACATTAGCCGTGTTCCTTCTCGAACTCTGCCATGTACGAAATCAGTGCGTTGACCGCAACGATGTCGACGGCGTTATAGATGGAGGCACGCATGCCACCCACGGAACGGTGACCCTTGAGGTTCAACAGGCCACGCTCTTCGGCACCGACCAGGAATGGCTTGTCGAGACGGTCGTCAGCCAAACGGAACGGCACGTTCATCCACGAGCGATCCGACTTGTTGATCGGGTTGCTGTACAAGCCGCTGGCGTCGATGAAATCGTACAGCGTGCGCTGTTTCACTTCATTGAGCTTGCCGATGGCTTCAACACCACCCTGCTCTTTCAGCCACTCGAATACCAGACCCGAGAGGTACCAGGCCAGGGTTGGCGGGGTGTTGTACATCGAGCCGTTGTCGGCCGCGACCTTGTAGTTGAGCATGGTCGGGCACAGGGAGCGGGCGTGACCCAGCAGGTCTTCGCGAACGATGTTGACGACGATGCCGCTCGGGCCGATGTTTTTCTGGGCGCCGGCGTAGATCATGCCAAAGCGCGAAACATCGATCGGACGCGAGAGAATGTCGGAAGACATGTCGGCGACCAGCGGAACATCACCGGTTTCGGGGACCCAATTGAATTCCAGGCCGCCGATGGTTTCGTTCGGCGCGTAGTGAACGTAGGCCGCATCTGCAGACAGGTTCCATTCGTTCTGACCGGGAATAGCGAAATAGTCGTAAGGCTTGGCGGTAGCGGCAACGTTGACGTTTCCGTAGCGCGAAGCTTCTTCGATGGCTTTCTGCGACCAGATACCGGTGTCGATATAGTCGGCGGTGCCGCTTTCCGGCAACAGGTTCAGAGGAATCTGAGCAAATTGCTGGCTGGCGCCACCTTGCAGAAACAGCACTTTATAGTTCGAGGGGATATTCAGCAGATCACGCAGATCCTGCTCGGCCTTGGTGGCGATGGACACGAACTCATCACTGCGATGGCTCATTTCCATGACCGACAGGCCCTTGCCGTGCCAATCAAGGAGTTCACCCTGGGCGCGCTGCAGGACAGCTTCGGGAAGTGCCGCAGGACCGGCACAGAAGTTATAGGCTCTCTTGCTCACATCCAATCTCGCTCTGATTTGGTGGATCGTACAAACATATCAGTCGACACAGATCCAATGTGGGAGCGGGCTTGCTCGCGAAAGCGGTGTAACAGGCGACATCTGTGCTGAATGTCAGTCCGTCTTCGCGAGCAAGCCCGCTCCCACAAGGAATTTTCATGGGTGTCGATATTTCATTACGGACAAACAACAAGGGGGCGAATTCTCATCCGCCCCCTGTCTGTCCGCTTACTCTTGCGGTTCTTCGTCAGCGGCGGCGTCGAGTTGCTGATCTTCAACAACGTCGTCGATTACGACTTCGCCGTCGAACACTGCACCCTCTTCACCTTCTTCCAGCTCTTCACCTTCGACTTCCGACGGCTCCTGAACCCGCTCCAGACCTACCAGCGTTTCATCGCTGGCCAGTTTGATGAGGGTCACGCCCTGGGTGTTACGACCCAGGCTGGAGACTTCGTCGACACGAGTACGAACCAGTGTGCCCTGGTCGGAAATCAGCATGATTTCCTCGCCGTCGAGCACCTGGACTGCACCGACCAGACGGCCGTTACGGTCGTTGCTGACCATGGCGATAACGCCCTGACCACCACGTTTGTACTCAGGGAACTCGGTGATCGCCGTGCGCTTGCCGAAACCACGGGCCGAAGCGGTCAGGATCTGGCTGCCTTCTTCCGGGATCAGCATGGAAATCAGCTTCTGGCCTTCCGGCAGACGCATGCCGCGGACACCGCGAGCGGTACGACCCATGGCGCGAACGTCGGTTTCCTTGAAGCGAGTGACCTTGCCGCCGTCGGAGAACAGCATGACTTCGCGCTCGCCATCGGTAATGGCGGCAGAAATCAGTACGTCACCTTCATCCAACTCCAGCGCGATCAGGCCGACGCTGCGTTGACGGCTGAAGGATTCCAGCGGGGTCTTCTTCACGGTGCCTTTCGCAGTGGCCATGAAGATGAAGTGACCTTCGGTGTATTCGTCGACCGGCAGCATGGTGGTGATGTATTCATCACTGTCCAGCGGCAGCAGGTTGACCAGCGGACGACCACGGGCAGCGCGGGACGCTTCCGGGATTTCGTAGGTTTTCAGCCAGTACACTTTGCCCTTGCTGGAGAACAGCAGCAGCGTGGTGTGGCTGTTGGCGACCAGCAGGTGAGCGATGTAGTCCTCATCCTTCACGCCAGTAGCCGATTTGCCTTTACCGCCACGGCGCTGAGCCTGGTACGCAGCCAATGGCTGGGTCTTGGCGTAGCCACCGTGGGAAATGGTCACGACGCGCTCTTCTTCCGGGATCATGTCACCCAGGGTCAGGTCGAGACGGGCATCGAGAATCTCGGTGCGGCGCACATCGCCGTATTCGGCACGGATCACTTCCAGTTCTTCGCGGATCACTTCCATCAGGCGCGTAGCGCTGCTGAGGATGCGGATCAGTTCGCCGATCTGGTTGAGGATCTCTTGATACTCGGCCAGCAGCTTTTCGTGTTCCAGGCCGGTCAGACGGTGCAGACGCAGTTCCAGAATCGCTTGTGCCTGTTCCGGCGACAGGAAGTACTTGCCTTCGCGCAGACCGTATTGCGGGTCCAGGGTCTCTGGACGGCACGAATCAGCGCCGGCGCGTTCAACCATCGCGACCACGGCGGAAGATTCCCACGCGGTCTTGATCAGCGCTTCCTTGGCTTCCGACGGGGTCGGCGAAGCCTTGATCAGCGCGATGACCGGGTCGATGTTCGACAGGGCAACCGCTTGACCTTCCAGAATGTGACCACGTTCGCGGGCTTTACGCAGTTCGAACACGGTACGGCGGGTGACGACTTCGCGACGGTGACGAACAAAGGCTTCCAGCAGGTCCTTGAGATTCAGGATCCGCGGACGGCCGTCGATCAGCGCGACGATGTTGATACCGAACACCGCTTGCAGCTGGGTCTGGGCGTAGAGGTTGTTGAGGATCACCTCAGGCACTTCGCCGCGACGCAGTTCGATCACGACGCGCATACCGTCCTTGTCGGACTCGTCGCGCAGTTCGGTGATGCCTTCAAGCTTCTTCTCTTTTACCAGCTCGGCGATCTTCTCGATCAGACGGGCCTTGTTCAGCTGGTAAGGGAGTTCGGTGATGACGATCTGCTGACGGCCACCGACCTTGTCGATGTCTTCGATCATCGAGCGGGCGCGCATGTAAATGCGGCCACGACCGGTGCGGTAGGCTTCGATGATGCCGGCGCGACCGTTGATGATCGCGGCGGTCGGGAAGTCCGGACCAGGGATGTATTGCATCAGCTCATCGATGGTCAACTCAGGGTTGTCGATGAGTGCCAGGCAACCGTCGATGACTTCACCGAGGTTGTGCGGCGGGATGTTGGTCGCCATGCCCACGGCGATACCGCTGGAGCCGTTGACCAGCAGGTTGGGAATACGGGTCGGCATGACCGCCGGGATCATTTCGGTGCCGTCGTAGTTCGGCACCCAGTCCACGGTTTCTTTGTGCAGGTCAGCCAGCAGCTCGTGCGCCAGCTTGGTCATGCGCACTTCGGTGTATCGCATGGCGGCGGCGTTGTCGCCGTCCACGGAACCGAAGTTGCCCTGACCGTCTACCAGCAGGTAACGCAGCGAGAATGGCTGCGCCATTCGAACGATGGTGTCGTACACCGCGGTATCACCGTGAGGGTGATACTTACCGATCACGTCACCGACAACACGGGCAGATTTCTTGTACGGCTTGTTGAAGTCGTTGCCCAGCTCGCTCATCGCGAACAGCACACGCCGGTGCACGGGCTTCAAGCCATCGCGCGCATCCGGCAGTGCCCGCCCGACAATTACGCTCATCGCGTAGTCGAGGTAGGACTGCTTCAGCTCGTCTTCGATATTGACCGGGAGGATTTCTTTGGCCAGTTCGCCCATGAGAAGCCTGATTCCTTTTTCTGGTGAAACTTCGTCACATCCATATGGGACGAACGAAGCTCGCCGCTGCAGGCTGAGTGCCATGCACCGACTTACGACAAATCAACGAGTTATGCCATGGATCTGCGCAGTAAAGGCAGCCACATCGGGCTACCTTGGAAACCGCCGGATGTTATCACAAGAGCCGCCACGCACCTATCCCCCTGATGCGCATGGAGCATAGTTAGTTGACCGGTGACAGGCTTGAAGGGGACGAGAGAGGCTTAGAGCCGCTCCGAATGCAGAATTCGCGGCTGAATTACGGATGTTTATTGACGTTGAGGGCCTCATCGCCAGCAGGCTGGCTCCCACAGGATAGGTATCGATCACAAAACCTGTGGGAGCCAGCCTGCTGGCGATGGCGATTCACAAGACGCCGGACTCCCTCAATGCAGACGCTTGCGACACATCAACTGCGCCATTTTCGCGGTGTCCGGGCGCTCGACGATGCCTTTTTCGGTAACGATCGCATCGATCAGGTCAGCCGGAGTCACATCGAACACCGGGTTGAACGCATCGACATCCGCCCCGACCCGCTTGCCGCCGACTTCCAGCAACTCGCGACCATCGCGCTCTTCAATCGGGATTTCATCACCGCTGGCCAGGTTCATGTCGATGGTCGAACTCGGCGCCACCACCATGAAACGCACGCCGTGGTGCATGGCGTTCACCGCCAGCTGATAAGTGCCGATCTTGTTGGCCACGTCGCCATTGGCGGTGATCCGGTCAGCGCCGACGATCACCCAGGTAATGCCCTTGGTCTTCATGATGTGGGCAGCGGCGGAATCCGCGTTGAGCGTCACGGGAATGCCTTCGTTGGCCAATTCCCAAGCGGTCAACCGCGAACCTTGCAGCCATGGACGGGTTTCGTCGGCATAGACGCGCTCGACCATGCCTTCAATGAAAGCGCCGCGAATGACGCCGAGCGCCGTGCCAAAGCCGCCGGTGGCCAGAGCGCCGGTGTTGCAGTGGGTCAGAATCGCCTGGGCGTTGCCCTGGTGCTTGCGGATCAGGTCCACCCCCAGTTGCGCCATGGTCAGGTTGGCTTCGCGATCACTCTCGTGAATGGCGATAGCCTCCGCCTCCAGCACCGCCAGCGGATCGGCGTGATGCTTCAGACGCTCAAGCCGGTCGCGCATGCGGCCCAGGGCCCAGAACAGGTTGACTGCGGTCGGACGGGAATCGGCCAGCAGCGCGAAATCCTCTTCCAGCGCCGCCTGCCAGTCACCACCTTTGGCAAACCGCGCGCGGGCCGCCAGCACAACACCATAGGCGGCACTGATGCCAATCGCCGGCGCGCCGCGCACCACCATCGAACGAATGGCCTCGGCCACGCCAGCAGCGCTGGTGTAGGCGATCCAGGTTTCCTCGAACGGCAAAATACGCTGATCCAGCAGGTAAAGGGCGCCATCACGCCAATCGATGGCCTTCACCTTCTCCGCAGCCAACAGTCGATCGCGCATCCGTCACCCCGTACTCATGAACAAAAGCCGTCGATTATAGCGATCCCCCTGCGAAGACGCTCGGGTATACTTCGCCATCCTTTACAAAAGCTCTGGAACCGACTCTCGATGCCGAACACTGCCGCTGCGCTCGACTTGCTATTGCTGCCGACCTGGCTGGTACCCGTCGAACCCGCTGGCGTTGTCCTCAAAGAGCACGCCCTGGGCATCCGCGACGGACGCATCGTATTCATCGGCCCACGCTCGACTGCGCTGAAGCTTAACGCAACCGAAGTCCGCGAACTGCCGGACATGTTGCTCTGTCCTGGTTTGATCAATGCCCACGGTCATGCGGCGATGACGCTGTTCCGTGGCCTGGCCGATGATCTGCCCCTGATGACCTGGCTGGAAAACCACATTTGGCCGGCCGAAGCCAAGTGGGTCGATGAAGCTTTCGTCCGTGACGGCACTGACCTGGCGATCGCCGAGCAGATCAAAGGTGGCATCACCTGTTTCTCTGACATGTATTTCTTCCCGAAGGTTGCCAGCGAGCGCGTCCATAACAGCGGCATTCGCGCGCAAATCGCGATTCCGATCCTCGATTTCCCGATCCCGGGCGCCAGCACGGCGGACGACGCCATTCGTCAGGGCATCGAATTATTTGGCGATCTCAAGCACCACGAGCGCATCAAAGTCACCTTCGGCCCCCACGCACCCTACACCGTGGGTGACGAGAACCTGGAGAAAATCCGGGTGATCGCCGAGGAATTGGACGCCTCGATCCACATGCACGTGCATGAAACCGCCTTCGAAGTGCAACAGTCCGTCGAGCAGCGCGGCGAACGCCCATTGGCCCGCCTCGGGCGTCTGGGTTTGCTGGGGCCGCGCTTCCAGGCCGTTCACATGACTCAGATCAGCGATGAAGACCTGGTGTTGCTGGTAGAAAGTAACACCACCGTGATTCATTGCCCGGAGTCGAACCTGAAGCTGGCCAGCGGGTTCTGCCCGGTGGAGCGGTTGTGGCAGGCAGGCGTCAATGTGGCGATCGGCACCGATGGCGCGGCCAGCAACAATGACCTGGACCTGCTCGGCGAAACCCGCACCGCCGCTTTACTGGCCAAAGCCGTCGCCGGCTCGGCCACCGCACTGGACGCTCATCGCGCCCTGCGCATGGCCACGCTCAATGGCGCTCGCGCGCTGGGCATTGAATCCGAAGTGGGATCGCTGGAAGTCGGCAAAGCGGCAGACATCGTCGCATTCGACCTCTCCGGCCTGGCGCAACAACCGGTCTACGACCCGGTTTCGCAGCTTATATATGCCACCGGCCGTGACTGCGTGAAGCACCTTTGGGTCGCCGGCAAGCAACTGCTCGACGACCGTCGCCTGACTCGTCTGGATGAAGAACAGCTCTGCGCCACCGCCAAGGCCTGGGGCCAGCGCATCAGCGGCCATACCGAATCGTAAGCACCCCGGACCAACCACCGGGGCAACAGGATTTTTCAAGTTTTAGAGGACTTAACCATGAGCAACGTCGACTACGCCGAAATCGCCAAATTCGAAGCCCTGGCCCATCGCTGGTGGGACCGCGAAAGCGAGTTCAAACCGCTGCACGACATCAACCCGCTGCGGGTCAACTGGATTGACGAGCGGGTCAACCTGGCCGGCAAGAAAGTCCTCGACGTCGGTTGCGGCGGCGGCATCCTCAGTGAAGCCATGGCCCAGCGCGGCGCTACCGTGATGGGCATCGACATGGGCGAAGCGCCGCTGGCGGTCGCGCAACTGCATCAACTGGAATCCGGCGTGAGCGTCGAATACCGGCAGATCACCGCCGAAGCGCTGGCAGAAGAAATGCCCGAGCAGTTCGACGTGGTCACGTGCCTGGAAATGCTCGAGCACGTGCCGGATCCATCCTCGGTAATCCGCGCCTGCTTCCGTATGGTCAAGCCCGGCGGCCAGGTGTTCTTCTCCACCATCAACCGCAACCCGAAGGCATACCTGTTCGCCATCGTCGGCGCGGAATACATCATGAAGCTGCTGCCGCGCGGCACCCACGATTTCAAGAAATTCATCCGCCCGTCCGAGCTGGGTGCCTGGAGCCGCATGGCCGGCCTGACCGTCAAGGACATCATCGGCCTGACCTACAACCCGCTGACCAAGCACTACAAACTGGCCTCCGACGTGGACGTCAACTACATGATCCAGACCCTGCGCGAGGAGTAAGCCGATGCGTATCAGAGCAGTTCTTTTCGACATGGACGGCACCCTGCTCGACACCGCGCCGGACTTCATTGCGATCTGTCAGGCGATGCGCGCCGATCGCGGCTTGCCGCCGATGAACGACAAACACATTCGCGACGAGATCTCCGGCGGCGCCAAGGCGATGGTCGCCGTGACCTTCTCCATGGACCCGGAATCACCAGGTTTCGAGGAATTACGCCTGGAGTTCCTGGAGCGTTACCTCGCCGGTTGCGCGGTTCACAGCAAACTCTTCGACGGCATGGGCGAACTGCTGGCCGACATCGAGAAGGCCAACCTGATCTGGGGCGTGGTCACCAACAAGCCGCTGCGGTTCGCCGAGCCGATCATGCAGCAGCTTGGCCTGGCCGAGCGCTCGGCGTTGTTGATCTGCCCGGACCATGTGAAGAACAGCAAACCGGACCCCGAGCCGTTGATCCTGGCGTGCAAGATGCTCGACCTGGACCCGGCCAGCGTGCTGTTTGTGGGTGATGACCTGCGCGATATCGAATCCGGTCGCGATGCCGGCACCAAGACGGCCGCCGTGACCTATGGCTACATTCATCCAGACGATAACCCGCGGCATTGGGGTGCGGATGTGGTGGTCGATCATCCGCTGGAGTTGCGCAAAGTGCTCGATAGCGCGCTATGTAGCTGCTGAGCCGCTTTTGCAGGTGCACCGCATCCAAGGGGCTCGCTCCCACAGGGTTGGCGCTTGGCCTGAAGAATTTTTGTAGAGGTTTCTTATGTTTGATTATTCCGCCCGCCCTGAATTGCTCAAGGACCGGGTCATACTGGTCACCGGCGCTGGCCGTGGCATCGGCGCTGCCGCCGCAAAAACCTTCGCCGCACACGGCGCCACCGTGCTGCTGCTGGGCAAGACCGAAGCCAACCTGACTCAAATCTACGACGAAATCGAAGCCGCCGGCCATCCACAACCGGCCGTGATCCCGTTCAACCTGGAAACCGCCCTGCCCCATCAATACGATGAGCTGGCAGCGATGATCGAAACCGAATTCGGCCATCTCGACGGTTTGCTGCACAACGCGTCGATCATTGGCCCGCGTACGCCGATCGAGCAACTGTCCGGCGAAAACTTCATGCGGGTCATGCACGTCAACGTCAACGCCATGTTCATGCTCACCAGCACCTTGTTACCGCTGCTCAAGCTGTCTCAGGATGCTTCGGTGGTGTTCACCTCCAGCAGCGTCGGCCGTAAGGGTCGTGCATATTGGGGCGCTTACGGCGTGTCCAAATTCGCCACCGAAGGCTTGATGCAAACCCTCGCCGACGAAGTCGACACCGTGGCACCGGTGCGCTCCAACAGCATCAACCCGGGCGCCACCCGCACCAGCATGCGCGCCCAGGCTTACCCGGGTGAAAACCCGCTGAACAACCCGACACCCGAGGAGATCATGCCGGTCTACCTCTACCTGATGGGTCCAGACAGCACCGGCATCAACGGCCAGGCGTTCAACGCTCAGTAACGCCCGCGCGTCGCTTTTGTGCCGCGACAGCTTCCCGTCGCGGCACTCAAAGTGCGTCGTAACCACCCCATCACAAGTCAAACAACTGTCACCGAACGCGACAGCATTCTTCAACAACAGCTTCAACACCTTGATTTAGAACGATTTTTATCCGACGGAACCGAATGGCACGACTTTCGCTCTAAATTTGCTCAGACACGCAGTGTGAAAGCAGACAGGGCGGACGCCTGAGCCGACAGGTTACTTATCGTCGGCAAAGCGGACTAAACTTGCGCCAAATGTCCTACGGGACTGATGGACCAGTATGACGCGCAGCCCAAAGCCGCTCTCACCCAGCCTGTAAGACAGCCTTACTGCTTAGGGGCGCACGCCATATGAAATCACCTTCCCAGACCAACGCAATTGACTTCGATAGCGCCAAATTGCAACGCCTGGGCTTTGGTCAGCAGCCTACCCTCATCGAGAGGTCCGTCAGCCTTGCGCAACTGCGCCAGCAACTGAGCCTGCAGCTGCAAACCAGTCTTGAGCCGCAACGCATTCTCGGGCTCTTCTTCCGTGAGATTCAGCGACTTGTACCGCTTGACGCCTTGACGTACGAGCACACGTCCAGCGCCTTGCGCCTGGAGTTCGGCCTGCGCGGCCATCATTCGATCAGCTACAGCCTCAGCCATGAAGGCGAGCAACTGGGTGAACTGGTATTCCGCCGCAATCAACGGTTCAGTGAGCAGGAACAAGGCAACCTCGAGTCGCTGCTGTCCGCATTGCTGTATCCGATGCGCAATGCTTTGCTCTACCGCGCCGCCACCCAAAGTGCCTTGCGCGATCCGCTCACCGACACCGGCAACCGCATTGCCATGGATCAGACCCTGCAACGGGAAATCGAGATGTCGCGTCGGCATCTGCAACCCCTGTCGCTGCTGATGCTGGACATCGATCACTTCAAACACATCAACGACACCCACGGACACAGCGCCGGCGATGAAGTGCTAAAGGCCGTTGCAGCCTCGATCAAAAACCAGTTGCGCAACGTGGACATGGTCTTCCGCTTCGGTGGCGAAGAGTTCCTGATCCTGCTGTCCAACACGAGTCGTGAGGCGGCAGCCATGGTTGGCGAACGGCTACGATTTGCAGTGCAGGCAGAGGAATATTCGGCCGACGGCCATTCGATCGAGCTGACGGTCAGTCTTGGCTGCTCGACGCTATTACCCGGCGAGTCTGCCGACAGCCTGTTGCGACGGGCCGACAGTGCGTTGTATGTGGCCAAGCGCGAGGGACGTAACCGGTTGGCAATGGCGGGTTAAATGCCCAGAGCGGGCACGCTTGGTTAGCGGCCCGCAACGAAAGGAATTAGCGCACAGCGCCGCGCAATTCCCCCACCATCCCTTGCAACCTGGCTGGCTCTGCCGCCTCAACCGACACCGCAGGCCCTGCCACCAGTGTCACCCGTGACCACAACCGGCGAAACACGCCCTTTTGCGGATCGCGGCTGAAGAAACTCCCCCACAAACCCTGCAATGCCAACGGAATCACCGGCACCGGCGTCTCTTCGAGAATCCGCGTCAGCCCGCCCTTGAACTCGTTGATCTCGCCATCGGCAGTCAATTTGCCCTCAGGGAAGATGCACACCAACTCGCCGTCCTTCAGATACTGAGCAATGCGCGTGAAGGCTTTTTCGTAGATCTGAATGTCTTCCTGACGCCCCGCGATCGGAATGGTCCCGGCCGTGCGAAAGATAAAGTTCAGCACTGGCAAGTTGTAGATCTTGTAATACATCACAAAGCGAATCGGCCGACGCACCGCGCCGCCAATCAGCAAGGCGTCGACGAAGGACACGTGATTGCACACCAGCAACGCCGCGCCTTCCTCGGGAATCAGCTGCAGATTGCGATGCTCCACGCGGTACATGGAATGGCTGAGCAGCCAGATCATGAAACGCATGCTGAACTCGGGGACGATGCTGAAGATGTAGGCGTTGACGCCGATGTTCAGCAGCGACACTACCAGGAACAGCTGCGGGATCGACAGCTTGACCATGCTCAGCAAGACGATCGAGACAATCGCCGAGACCACCATAAACAGCGCGTTGAGAATATTGTTGGCGGCAATCACCCGCGCCCGCTCGTTCTCGTGGGTACGAGACTGAATCAGCGCGTACAGCGGCACGATGTAGAAACCGCCGAACACCCCAAGCCCCAGAATGTCGATCAACACCAGCCAGGCGTGGCCAAAACCCAGGACTTCGATCCAGCCATGGCCCGGAACGCTGTCTGGAATTCCACCGGAATGCCACCACAGCAGCAAACCAAACACGGTCAGACCGAACGAGCCGAACGGCACCAGACCGATCTCGACTTTGCGACCGGACAGTTTCTCGCAGAGCATCGAACCGAGTGCAATACCGACCGAGAACACCGTAAGAATCAGCGTCACCACGGTTTCGTCGCCGTGCATCCACTCCTTGGCATAGGCCGGGATCTGCGTCAGATAAATCGCCCCGACAAACCAGAACCACGAGTTGCCGACAATCGAGCGTGACACCGCTGGCGTCTGCCCCAAGCCCAGTTTCAACGTGGCCCAGGACTGACTGAAAATGTTCCAGTTCAGACGCATTTCCGGGGAGGCGGCCGCAGCCCGTGGAATGCTGCGGCTGGCCAGGTAGCCGAGGACCGCAACACCGATAATTGCCGTGGAGACGATTGGCGCGTAATGACTGGACGACATCATGATCCCAGCACCGATGGTCCCGGCGAGGATCGCCAGGAAGGTGCCCATTTCCACCAGGCCGTTGCCACCCACCAGCTCTTCGTCTCGCAACGCCTGGGGCAAGATCGAGTATTTCACCGGCCCGAACAGCGCCGAGTGAGTGCCCATGGCAAACAGCGCCACCAGCATCAGCGATAGGTGATCGAACATGAAACCGACCGCGCCGACCGCCATGATGGCGATTTCCCCGAGCTTGATCAGACGAATCAGCGCGTCCTTGGCGAACTTTTCCCCGAACTGCCCGGCCAGCGCCGAGAACAGAAAGAACGGCAGAATAAACAGCAGCGCACACAGATTGACCCAGATCGAGCGATCACCCTCGATGGTCAACTTGTAGAGAATGGCGAGTATCAGCGACTGCTTGAAGATGTTGTCGTTGAACGCCCCGAGCGACTGCGTGACGAAGAACGGCAGGAAGCGCCGGGTGCGAAGCAAGGTGAACTGTGAGGGGTGACTCATCTTCCATGTGTCCCTGATGTTGGGTAGAGAGTGGCGTGGATGCAGTTATTGGAATATCCAACGGCGATCCAGGCCACACATTACCTAAACTTTGCAGGTTATTTGTTTAATCCTGCAATGCACGGCGAGACAAACAACTCGCCCCGCCAGGCGCCCTGCACTGTCCGTTTGGCGACGATCAGCCACATCACCGCCAGCAACACCACCAGCACACAACCGAAGGCACTGAAAAACGTCAGGTTCAAGGTGCTGGCCAATTTCAACGTCGCCAGGGAATAGACGCCCAACGGGAAGGTGAAACCCCACCAGCCGAGATTGAACGGAATACCGACGCGCAGGTAACGCAGGGTGATGAGCACCGCGATCAGCATCCACCACAGACCAAAGCCCCACAGGGTGATCCCGGCCACCAACCCCAGCCCTGCGGCGATTTCACCAATGCCTGGCAGACCGTTGGCAGCGAAGATCGCCGGTGCGTCGGCGCCCAGCAGCAACATGCCCAGCGCCCCGGTGCCGATCGGGCCGAGCGCCAGCCAGCTGGAGGCGGCCATGTTTTCGTGAGGCAGTTTATGCAGCGCCATGCGCAGCAACAGAATGGTCAGAATGCTGAACGCAACCGGCAGGGAAAAGGCCCAGAGCACGTAGCTGGTCACCAGCACCACCAGTTGCGAATGGGCATCGGCCAGGTGCGGTGCCAGCAGACCACCGCTGGCGGCCGCCACCTCTGCCGCCACCACCGGCAACAGCCAGACGGCGGTCATCTGGTCGATGCTGTGTTCCTGACGGGTGAACATCATGTAGGGAATCAGCACGCCGCACGCCACAGACATCGCCACGTCCAGCCACCACAGCACCTCGGCGACATCTATCACGCCCTCACCCCAACGCGGCAGACCGAACACCAGGAAACCATTAATGATCGTCGCCAGACCCATGGGGATGGTGCCAAAAAACATCGAGACCGTGGAGTGACCGAAAATCCGCCGCGCCTCATCGAAAAACAGCGCCCAACGCGCCGCGTATAGCGCAGTGAACAAGACGAACAGCACGATATTGAACAGCCAAAGGGCTTCGGCAATCGCGTGTAAACCGGCATTTTCGCCAGGCAGCTGCGCCAGCGCCAACGCCAGCACACCGGTGCCCATGGTGGCGGCGAACCAGTTCGGCGTGAACTGGCGGATCACTTCACGCGGATGCTGCAAATGACTGAAAGGTTTGAAACCGGCTGGGGCGGTGTTGGGGCATGTCATGGTGAACTCCTGTCCTCTGTTGAGGTGGAGCTCATGGTAGATCCGAATCGAATATCTATATAACGGGTAATATCTCTAACTGTTATCTGATTTACAGATATAGCGTCAGACGCTGCCTTCAGTTTCGATTACCAGGATTCTCGCCGCACCCTGCGGATGGGCGACGTGTTCGGTACCGACGTCGGCATAGAAGATATCGCCTACACCCAACATCACTTCTTTCTCCTGACCTGCTTCGCGATAACGCATCTGCACGACGCCATCCAGCACCACGAACACTTCTTGCCCATCATTGATGTGCCATTTATAGGGCTGATCGGTCCAGTGCAAACGCGTGGTGATGCCGTTCATGTTGGCGATATCCAAAGCGCCCCAGGCACGGTCAGCGGTGAAGGATTTGCTGCGGATGATTTTCATGCGTCGGTCCGTCGAAATGAATGGCGGCGCCAAGGCTAGCGGTCATCGAACATCGACGCCACAGACTTTCATGGACTGCTGACGCATCAACGCGAGCAGAGCGCCGACCGAGAGAGCAATCAGCACCGCGCCGTAACCATCGGTGGTGGCCACCAGCCCGAAGGTCCGGGTCAAGTTCCCGGCCAGCAACGACGGCAAGCAGAAAGCCAGATAACTGAGCACGTAGTAAGCCGACATCAACCCTGCCCGCTCATGGGGCAAGGCCAGCGGCACGACGCTGCGCAATGCACCGAGGAAACCGGCACCGAAACCGCCACCGGCCAACAGCGTCCCGACGAAAAACAGCGGCAGGCTGGCGCTGTGCACCGCCATCAAAATCAGCGCGACGCCGACGGGCAGCAGACTGCCGCCCAATCGCAACACCTTGTCGGCCGGCCGATCGCGCAGGGTATAGATCATCAACGCGCCGGTCACCGTCAACACGGCCACCGTCGCACCGCCAATCAGATTTGAGGTCGATCCCGTGGCCGTGCGAACCAGAGACGGTGCCAAAGAAGCGTAAAAACCACCGAGTGCCCACACCGCGATGTTGATCGGCAGCACCAGCCACAACGCACGCCGCGCCTGGATCGGCACATGCAGTGTCGGGCGTAGCGATGCCCAGGCTCCCGGTTGGGGACTGACGCTTTCCGGCAAACGCCAAACGTACAGCGCTTGCATCACAAACAGCGCGAACAGCACCCAATAGGTCAACTGCAACGGCAACGGCGCAAACTCGGCCAATAAGCCGCAGCCCATGGCGCCCGACGCCATGCCCAGCAACGGCGCGACACTGTTGACCAGCGACCCTTGCTGGCGATCGGTGTCCAACAGCGCCGCACTCAGTACGGCAGTGGCCATCCCCGTAGCAAACCCCTGAAGCACTCGTGCGCTGATCAACCAGGCGACACTGTCTGCGTTGATAAACAACAGCATCGCCAGCATGTTCAACATCACAGCGGTGAAGATCACCGGTTTGCGCCCCAGGTAATCCGAGAGCGAACCGACCGTGAGCAATGCCGCCAGCAAGCTGATGGCGTACACGCCGAAAATCAGGGTCAGGGTCGCTGCCGAGAATTGCAGGTGTTCCTGGTACAAGTGATACAACGGCGTCGGCGCCGTGGACGCCGCGAGAAAACTGAGTAAGGTGATCGCCAGGAACCACAGGCTTGAACGATTAGACGTAGAACTGGACATAAATACACTCCGCAAAAGCTAACTTTTTGCTTTTGCGGAGTGTGCGACTGGCTGACGCTTAAAGCAAATTCTTTGTGTTAAGGTCCGATGCATGGCTATTAAAGAAGGTTTACGCCCCGGCGGACGCAGTGCCCGGGTGCAAGAGTCGGTTCATTCGGCAGTCCGCGATCTCCTCGAAGAGCAGGACCGCGCCACCGTGACCGTCCCGCAAATCGCCGCGCGTGCCGGCGTTACACCGTCGACTATCTACCGGCGTTGGGGCGATCTGTCGGTGTTGTTGGCGGACGTCGCCCTCGCCCGCATGCGCCCCGAGAGCGAGCCGGCCAATACCGGCAGCCTGCGCGGTGACGTGCGCGCCTGGGCCGAGCAGTATCTGGACGAGATGAGTTCCGAGCCCGGCCGCAACATCTTGCGCGACGTGCAATGCAGCACCACGCCAGCCCTTTGCGCGACGATCATTGGCGGGCAGCTGCAGACGATTCTGGATCGTTACCCCGATCAGCCGAAGCCGAACGTTGATCGGCTGATCAACATGGTGGCGGCGCCGACGGTGTTTCGTATCCTGTTTTCAGCGGTACCGCTGGAGGTTGAGGAGTTGCATCGGTTGATCGAGATTGCTTTGAATCAGTGAGGCCGCCTTCGCGAGCAAGCCCGCTCCCACATTAGATCTTCAGTGGACACACTATTTGTGAACACCTGAAATCTAATGTGGGAGCGGGCTTGCTCGCGAAGGGGCCGGAAAAAACACCCAAGATCCAACTGACAAGCACCCTGCGACACCCCGCCACGCCGCGACCTTGGTCGACACTGACTAACCCCTGTCATCGTGCGAGACTGTCTGTCCGGGCGGGAGTCCCGGGTGTCTTTTGTCTGGAGTTCCCATGTCGCTGTCCAGCGGGCTGATCGCCGCCGTCGCCCTGGCCTATATGGCCATCATGTTCGCCATCGCCTTCTACGGCGACCGTCGCAGCACACCGTTGCCGCCGCGAGTGCGCGCCTGGGTGTACAGCCTCTCGCTGGCCGTCTATTGCACCAGCTGGACCTTCTTTGGCGCCGTGGGCCAGGCCGCCGAACAGCTCTGGTCTTTCCTGCCGATCTACCTCGGGCCGATCCTGCTGCTGGTATGCGCACCGTGGGTCCTGCAAAAAATGGTGATGATCAGCAAGCAGGAGAACATCACCTCCATTGCCGACTTCATCGCCGCGCGTTATGGCAAATCCCAGTCGCTGGCGGTGGTGGTGGCGCTGATCTGTCTGGTCGGCGTGTTGCCCTATATCGCACTGCAACTCAAAGGCATCGTGCTCGGGGTGAACTTGCTGATCGGCGCCGGTGCCGACGCCATGGGCACGCGCGCCCAGGACACGGCGCTGATCGTGTCGCTGGTGCTGGCGCTGTTCACCATCGTCTTCGGTACCCGCAACCTCGACGCCACAGAGCACCACCGCGGCATGGTGCTGGCGATTGCGTTCGAATCGCTGGTCAAGCTGTTCGCTTTTCTCGCGGTCGGCGCGTTCGTGACCTACGGCCTGTACGACGGTTTCGACGACCTGTTCGACCAGGCCATGCTCGCCCCGCGCCTGGAAGAATACTGGAAGGAAACCATCAATTGGCCGTCGATGGTGGTGCAGACCGGCGTGGCAATGATGGCAATCATCTGCCTGCCCCGGCAGTTCCACGTGACCGTGGTGGAAAACATCGACCCTCAGGATCTGCGCCTGGCCAAATGGGTGTTTCCAGCCTATCTGGCGCTGGCGGCGCTGTTCGTCGTTCCCATCGCCCTCGCCGGTCAGATGCTGCTGCCGAGCTCGGTACTGCCGGACTCGTTTGTCATCAGCCTGCCGCTCGCTCAATCCCATCCTGCCCTGGCGATGCTGGCGTTTATCGGTGGCGCCTCGGCGGCGACCGGCATGGTGATTGTCGCCAGCGTGGCGTTGTCGACCATGGTCTCCAACGACATGCTGTTGCCATGGTTGCTGCGGCGCAACAACGCCGAGCGGCCGTTCGAAGTGTTCCGCCAGTGGATGCTCTCGGTGCGCCGAGTGAGCATTGTGGTGATTCTGCTGCTGGCCTACGTCAGTTATCGCCTGCTCGGCTCGACGGCGAGCCTGGCGACCATCGGCCAGATCGCCTTCGCCGCCGTGACCCAGCTGGCCCCGGCCATGCTCGGTGCGCTGTACTGGAAACAGGCCAATCGCCGGGGAGTATTCGCCGGTCTGGCTGCCGGGACATTTCTCTGGTTCTACACCCTGATTCTGCCGATCGCGGCCCACAGCCTCGGTTTGTCCTTGAGCAGCTTCCCGGGGCTGGCCTGGTTGCACAGCAACCCGCTGAAACTGCCGCTCACCCCGTTGACCCAAGGCGTTGTGTTGTCGCTGGCGGCCAACTTCACGCTGTTCGCCTGGGTCTCGGTGCTGTCGCGTACGAGGGTTTCGGAACATTGGCAGGCGGGTCGCTTCATCGGTCAGGAAATCAGCGCCCGCCCCAGCGCCCGTTCGATGCTGTCGGTGCAGATCGACGATTTGTTGCAGCTGGCCGCACGCTTCGTCGGCGAAGAACGCGCCCGTCAGAGTTTTATCCGCTTCGCCTACCGTCAGGGCAAAGGCTTCAACCCGAACCAGAACGCCGATGGTGAATGGATTGCCCACACTGAACGTTTGCTGGCCGGTGTGCTCGGTGCTTCTTCGACCCGAGCGGTGGTAAAAGCCGCCATCGAAGGTCGGGAAATGCAACTCGAGGACGTCGTCCGAATCGCCGACGAAGCCTCGGAAGTGCTGCAATTCAACCGCGCGCTGCTGCAAGGCGCGATCGAGAACATCACCCAAGGCATCAGTGTGGTCGACCAGTCACTGAAACTGGTGGCCTGGAACCGGCGCTATCTGGAGCTGTTCAACTACCCGGATGGGCTGATCAGGCTTGGCCGCCCGATTGCCGACATCATTCGCTACAACGCCGAACGCGGCCTGTGCGGCCCCGGCGAAGCCGAAGTACACGTCGCACGGCGCTTGCACTGGATGCGTCAGGGCCGCGCCCATACTTCTGAAAGACTTTTCCCCAATGGCCGTGTGATCGAGCTGATCGGCAACCCGATGCCGGGCGGCGGTTTCGTCATGAGTTTCACCGACATCACCGCGTTCCGCGAGGCTGAGCAAGCGCTGACCGAAGCCAACGAGGGCCTGGAGCGTCGGGTCACCGAGCGGACCCACGAACTGTCGCAACTCAACGTCGCCCTGACCGAAGCCAAGGGCACCGCAGAGTCGGCCAACCAGTCGAAAACCCGTTTCCTGGCGGCGGTCAGCCACGACTTGATGCAACCGTTGAACGCTGCGCGACTGTTCTCGGCTGCCCTTTCCCACCAAGACGACAGCCTCTCCGGTGAGGCGCAGAAACTGGTCCATCATCTGGACACTTCACTGCGCTCGGCCGAGGACCTGATCAGCGATCTGCTGGACATTTCCCGCCTGGAAAACGGCAAGATCACCCCCGATCCCAAACCGTTCGTGCTCAATGAGATGTTTGACGTCCTCGGTGCCGAGTTCAAGGCGCTGGCCCGCGATCAGGGGCTGAAATTCCGCGTCAGGGGCAGTACGTTGCGCGTCGACAGCGACATCAAATTGCTGCGACGAATCCTGCAGAACTTCCTGACCAATGCCTTCCGCTACGCCAAAGGCCCGGTGCTGCTAGGGGTTCGCCGACGCAAGGGCGAGCTGTGCCTGGAAGTCTGGGACCGTGGTCCGGGCATTCCTGTGGATAAACAGCAGGTCATTTTCGAAGAATTCAAACGCCTCGACAGCCACCAGACGCGCGCAGAGAAAGGCCTGGGGCTCGGCCTGGCAATCGCCGACGGGTTGTGTCGCGTGTTGGGTCATACCTTGCGCGTACGCTCCTGGCCGGGGCGTGGCAGCGTGTTCAGTGTCAGTGTGCCGTTGGCTCGAGCGCAAACCGCGATGCCGACCAAGGTCGCCGAACTCAATGGCAAATTGCTGAGCGGCTCGCAGGTGCTGTGCATCGACAACGAAGACAGCATCCTGATTGGCATGAACAGTTTGCTCACGCGCTGGGGTTGTCAGGTCTGGACGGCGCGCAACCGCGATGAATGCGCGGCACTGCTCAGCGATGGTATGCGACCGCAATTGGCGCTGGTGGATTACCATCTGGACGATGGCGAGACCGGGACCGAACTGATGGCATGGCTGCGAACCCGATTGGGTGAGCCAGTGCCAGGGGTGGTGATCAGCGCCGATGGGCGACCGGAGACGGTGGCCCAAGTGCATGCGGCGGGGCTGGATTATCTGGCCAAACCGGTGAAACCGGCGGCGTTGCGGGCGTTGCTGAGTCGGCATTTGCCGTTGTAACCCTGGCCGGCTCAGATCGTTCCCACGCGGAGCGTGGGAACGATCATTTACTCCGGCAACTCGGCCAACCCATCCACATCCGTCATCGCCCGCTCCAGCAAGTCTGCCGGCAGGCTCTTGCTCGCCCGCGCGCCAAGCAACTTGAGCTGCTCGCTACGACTAACCAGATTGCCGCGGCCCTCCGTCAGCTTGTTGCGCGCAGAGCTGTAGGCTTTATCCAGTTGTTGTAGGCGATTGCCGACTTCATCCAGATCCTGGATGAACAACACGAACTTGTCATACAGCCACCCGGCCCGCTCGGCGATTTCCCGGGCGTTCTGGCTCTGGCGCTCCTGCTTCCACAGGCTGTCGATGACGCGCAGGGTCGCCAGTAACGTGGTCGGGCTGACGATCACGATGTTGCGGTCGAAGGCCTCCTGAAACAGCGTCGGCTCAGCCTGCAATGCGGCAGAAAACGCTGCTTCGATCGGTACGAAGAGCAGGACGAAATCCAGGCTGTGCAAACCGTCGAGACGCTTGTAATCCTTGCCGGCGAGCCCTTTGACGTGAGTGCGCAGGGACAGCACGTGCTGCTTGATGGCGATCTGGCCGATGGCATCGTCTTCGGCCGCGACGTATTGCTGATAGGCCGTGAGGCTGACCTTGGAGTCGACCACCACCTGTTTGTCGCCCGGCAGATAAATGATCACGTCCGGCTGGAAACGCTCACCGTCCGGGCCCTTGAGGTTGACCTGGGTCTGGTACTCGCGCCCCTTCTCCAGGCCCGCGTGTTCAAGCACCCGTTCAAGAATCAGCTCACCCCAGTTGCCTTGGGTTTTCTGGCCTTTCAAGGCGCGGGTCAGGTTGGTGGCTTCGTCGCTCAGGCGCAGGTTCAGCTGTTGCAGCCGCTCCAGTTCCTTGGCCAGGGAAAAACGTTCGCGGGCTTCAGCCTGATAGCTTTCCTCGACGCGTTTTTCGAAGGACTGGATGCGTTCTTTCAACGGATCGAGCAACTGACCGAGGCGTTGTTGACTGGTTTCGGCAAAGCGCTGCTCGCGCTCGTCGAAGATCTTGCCGGCCAGCTCGGCGAACTGCGCTCGTAGCTCGTCTCGCGAGCCCTGCAGGTCGTTGAGGCGCTGCTGATGGCTTTCCTGCTGCTCACGCAGCTCGGCGTTGAGCGAAGCGGCCTGGGCGTCCAGACGACGCAACTCAGCCTCTTTGCCGGCGCGTTCCAGATTCCAGGCGTGAGCGGCGTCGCGTGCGTCGTCACGTTCGATCTGCAGCAATTCGACTTCACGGCGTACGGCGGCCAGGTCGGCTTGTTTGGCGGCGTTGGCCTGGCCCAGATCACCGATTTCATCGCGACAGGCTTCGAGTTGCGCGTTCAATCCATCCTGAGCCAGATGGGCCGTGGCCAGACGCTCTTCCAGCAGCGCAACCTCTGACTGCGTGGCGCTCGCTCGCCGCTGAAGTTGCCAGGCCAGTACCAGTAACGGCAGCGCAGCGCCCGCCAGACCGAGCAATGCGCTGGTCAAGTCCATAGCCATAGCCACTCCTGCCAATGAAATAAAGCTTGAAGGTTAACCAAGGCGTCAGGTCTTGGACAGCTCAGTCTTCGATCAGACCCAGTTCCTGCTGGGCGCGCCGATCCCCTGCCCGCGCGGCCGAACGCAAAAGGTCCTGGCCGATACGGCGATCCCGGGCATTCCCGCATTCACGGCACATCAGCTGACCGAGACGGCTTTGCGCGGCCACGACCCCTTCACGGGCTGGCTGCTTGAGCAAACGTCCGGCGAAGTGTTTGACGTTGGGGTTTTCGCCCAGACGCGGGCTGTCCAGCAGCCACTCGGCCACGCGCATCGAAAAGCGCTTGGGCGGGGTAATACTGGGAGGTGTGGAGGTTGCAGAGACTGATACTGAGCGAAACTTCATAAAGCACTGTGGGGCAGATCGGAAGGCGCGCCACTCTACTCTTTTTTTCTTACAGGTAAAGCCTAAAAAAACCCGGCACGCCCGTCCTAGAGCAAGCGCTCGGGACAATCCACAGAAGCTGTGGATAACTCAGTGGACAACCGCCCTTGAACTCTCGCAAAGCCGTATGGAATGGGGCTCGCAGTCAAACTGACGATTTTTTCACCAGTAAAAAAAAGCGATGTTTTTCATTGACTTAAATTTTGGTTACAGGCACCCACTGCGTTTGAAGGGAAGATGACAGCGGCGTGACACCCTCCGTGACTTATGTGCACAAGTACCTTCGAGGCAGTTATATCGATGCGCTTTTTCGGCGCATTTTTCGCCCGCACTTGGGGATAAACCTTGGCAAACCCATGATCCAGGCTGGTCCTGGCCCGATGAGCCGTGACTACCAATGGTCGGAATTTGTGCTATTACAGGGCAAGTCTGCGGGTCATGGCTTTTTCCGAGCGCCAATCTGGACGTCGAATGAGGGGCCCCCACAGAACTTTTTTGCTAACACACTTCCCTTCAGCAATTCAATCCGTTAGTATCCGCGGCGTTAGTACCAAGCTGAAAGTCAATTCTGGTCGAACAAATCCCCCCGGTCAGCCTTCCTCAAGGAAGCCTCCACCGACAAAGCGGGATCGACCACCTCGATGGTTTCCAGGTAAACCTTGCGTCAACACTGCCTTTGAATCGAAAGCAAAGGGTGTTGCGAAGCTCACTTACTCTGACCGAACCAACCTGCAAATTGATCAGGATCTTCACCCCGGGCCCAGAACCTTTGCCCTTGATGTGTTGCCTGCCCTCCTAAGTACCTACCTGCCAGCCCAAGCGCGCCAATTTATCAGCGCTTCAAACTGGCTGCTTTGTTCCAGTCGGGTTCTTCGTTCGACCAATGGTGGTCGTCGTCACTGGAACGTTTTAACTTTGCACGGTTCTTATCCGTGTCGCTTGTAGGAACACCCAATGACTATGTCTACTCAAATCCACACCCAGGATGCCATTCGCACCCTAACCAATGCTTTTGCACCAATGAACTGCCTGATCATGGCCGCTCGCAAAGGCTGCTTCAGCTTCACTCTGGTCAACGAACACGGCATCGCTCGTCACAGCGAACGCCTGTACCCCGATCAATACTCCAGCGCCGAGCCGCTGCAGGCCGTGATCGAGCGTACCCGTCAGGCACTGGTTGCCTGATACGCCAGAAAGACTGAAAACCTCAAAAGCCTCGCTCAAAAAGCGGGGCTTTTTATTGCCCGATATTTCACTTTTCGCTGCCACCGCCTAAGCACTAAGCGATATAACGGTTATAACTCGCAGCCGGAAATATTTTAAAAACAGGCCTTTACGGCGCGAATATGACACTACACTTCAACTCAAGCGGCTTCAGCCGCTTCCGGCGAGCCTGAGTCGATTCACCCGCTGCCAAGGCCCCTTCAGGTATCGCCGACCATTTCACGTTTCGAGGGCTTTATGGGTATCGCTGCCAGCGAACTGTGCCGTTATGTGATCCGCCCGACATTGATTTACCTCGGGTGCCATAGCGCAACTGCCGAATCCCTGCTGCTGGGCGTCGCCGCCAGCCAGTCAGCCCTTGGAACCGCCCTGCATGACCGCCGTGGACACGGCCTGTACCGAATCGCGGAACCCCGCCATCAAGCACTTTGGGACCACTACCTGGCACTTGACCCGGAACGCGCAAGCCTGGTTCGCGGACTGGCCAGCCAGCATGCTTTCCTGAGTGGTCCGCACCTCGAATTGACCGTCAACCTGCGTTACGCCACCGCCATCGCCTGGCTGCTGGTAGAAGAACAGAACACCCCCCTCCCCGAAGCAGACGACCTACTGGGAATGGCCCGCATCTGGCGCCAGACCTTCCAGCCTCAAGGACGCCTGAGAGACTTCACCTGCGCCTGGCAAACCTGTGTTTCGCCGCTGAATCTGGTCGCCTGCTGATCTGCCACTTCCACAAGATCGCACAACTGCTGCGATTTTGGTCGGATTGTCCTACAAAACCGCTCTAAATCAAGCCTCACAGCCTATAGCGCTGGGACGAAAATGTTGGTAATTTTCGCCCCGGTGATCATCAGGAGTTCTAATAATGAAAAAAGTAATGCTCAAAACCACCCTTAGCCTCGCCGTTACCTTGGCATCCACCCAGATCTTCGCAAGTGGCTTTGCCCTTAACGAACAAAGCATCAGCGGGATGGGGACAGGTTTTGCAGGGCGCTCTTCATCTGCCGATGATGCAAGTACAGTTTTTGGCAACCCTGCCGGTATGGCCCGCCTCAAAGGCCAGCAAATCACTGGCGGTCTCGCAGCGATCGACGCCTCGACCGATATCAGCGATACCAGCGGCCGTTCAAGCGGAACCAACAAAGGCGATATGGTTCCGCTCACTTCAGTACCGATGGGTTTCTATACAAATAAACTCAACGATGAATGGGCTGTTGGTTTTGGTGTCTACGCTCCGTTCGGGCTGATCACCGACTACGAAAACGGCTTTCAGGGCCGCGCTTTCGGCAGCAAGAGCGAAGTCAAAGTCGTCACTCTGCAGCCAACCATCAGCTACGCTTTCAACGATAAAGTTTCGATCGGTTTTGGCCCTACCATCAACCGGATTTCCGGCACCCTGGAATCGGACATTGCTCTCCCTATCCCCCGGACTGGTGACAACAATGTGGAGATCAAGGGCGACGATACGGCCTTGGGCTTTAACGCGGGCGTCCTGGTGCAAGCCACCGACACCACTCGCGTGGGCCTGACCTATCACTCGAAAGTGAACTACAAGCTCGACGGCCACACCGATGTGACTACCGGCGCTGGCGTGCCACCTCAGCTGCTCAAATCCAACCGTTACGATGCCTCGCTGAAGATTGAAACACCTGAGTCCTATGACCTTTCCGTGACTCAAGACATTAATGATTCCTGGAAGCTCTATGCCGGTGCTACCTGGACTCGCTGGAGCCGCCTGAAAGACATCACGGTCAACAACGAAGGCGTAACCGCATCTAGCGGTGGTGCCCTCGCCCCACAAATCGTTGGTACCATCAAGGAAGACCAGAACTGGCATGACACCTGGGCTTATGCCCTGGGTACTTCCTACCAGCTGAACAAGCAGTGGGTACTGCGTACCGGTCTCTCCCTTGACCAGTCGCCCACCAACAACACTGATCGTTCTCCACGCATTCCAACCGGCGACCGGACGATCTTCAGTGTCGGTGCGGGCTTCAACCCAACCGACGACTGGACCATTGATGTGGCTTACTCCTACCTCAAGGAAGAATCTGTCACTGTCAAGCGCGCTAACGCTTTGGGTCAGTCCTACAACGCCAAGTACGAAAACAGTGCGAACGGTTTCGGTGTTGGCGCGACCTACCGCTTCTGATGATTCCCGGCGAGCCTGAACCGCTCGCCGCCTGAATTGAAAAAGCCCCGCTCTCTTGTACAGAGGCGGGGCTTTTTAACGGGCGTCGATCAGGGTTGCGAGGCTAGGGCTTTCTCCACCGCCTCGATGAACTCGGGATCGTCAGGCTTGGTCAAGCTGGAAAAACTGGCGATCACCTTGCCCTTGCGATCGACCACGTATTTGTAGAAGTTCCACTTCGGCGCGGCGCTCTGCTTGGCGATGATCTTGAACAAGTGAGTCGCGTCATTACCGCGGACTTTCTGCGGCTCAGTCATGGTGAACGTCACGCCGTAGTTCACGTAGCAGACCTTGGCAGTCTCTTCGCCATCCTTGGACTCTTGCTTGAAGTCATTGGACGGAACGCCGATTACCTCCAGCCCCTGATCCTTGTAACGCTGATTCAGCGCTTCAAGGCTTTTGAACTGCGGGGCGAAACCACAGAAGCTCGCGGTATTGACCACCACCAGCGGTTTGCCAGCGAAGCGCTGGCACAGGTCGATGGATTCCTTGGCGCGCAACTTGGGCAACGAACCTTGCAAAAGCTCCGGGCATTCGGCGGCTTGAGCCAATCCACTAAACGCTACCAGTAACGCGGGAACTGCAAGCCAGCGCATCAGCATGTCGGTGCATCCTCGAGAAATCGTCAAAACCGAAGTTACTCGCCCTCACATCCTGCTAGCAAGCACCCATGCCCAGTTGCATCAACGCCAGCCCGCCCTGATGCCAGCCCCACCACGACAGGGCCAGCAGCAAGGCGCAGACAGCGACGACAGCGATCCGCGGCCAGAGACTGTTCATATCGCACTCATCTGTGTTTGCAGGCGCGCCACCGGCTGCTCACGCACCGGCCAGTTCAGGGCTGCGGCTAACAGGCTCAAGAGAATCGCCACTTGCCAGATCAAGTCATAGCTCCCGGTTCGGTCGTACACCACCCCGCCCAACCAGCCGCCGAGGAACGATCCGAGCTGGTGAAACAGGAAAACAATCCCACCGAGCATGGACAGATTTCGCACACCGAACAAGGTCGCGACGGTGCCGTTGGTCAAGGGCACGGTCGACAGCCACAGGAAGCCCATCGCCATGCCAAACAGGTACGCGGTGGTCGTCGTGACGGGCGCCCACAGGAACAGCCCGATCACCACCGCCCGCAGCAGATACAGGACGGTGAGCAAACGCGGCTTGGACATCCGCCCGCCGAGCCAGCCAGCCGTGTAAGTACCGAAAATATTGAACAGCCCGATCAGCGCCAGCACCGTCGTGCCGACGCTCGCCGGGAGGTGCTGATCCACCAGATAAGCCGGCAAGTGCACGCCGATGAATACCACCTGGAAGCCGCAAACAAAAAAGCCGAACGCCAGCAGCCAGAATCCCGAATGGGAACAGGCCTCGTGCAGGGCTTCGGACAGTGTTTGTTCATGACCGAACACCGGTAACGGCTTGTCCTTGAGCATGCTCACCAGCGGCACGATCAGCGCCACCAACAGGCCCAACACCAGCAATGCCGCTGACCAGCCCAGCCAGCCGATCAACCCCAGCGTGCCGGGCAACATGGCGAACTGACCGAAAGAGCCGGCAGCGCTGGCAATGCCCATGCCCATGCTGCGTTTCTCTGGCGGCACTGCGCGGCCCACCACGCCGAGGATCACCGAGAACGAGGTGCCCGACAGGCCAATGCCGATCAACAGGCCGGCACTCAGGGACAAGGTCACAGCGGAATCCGACAGGCCCATGCACACCAGACCCAACGCATACAGGACACCGCCGACCAGCACCACTTTCGCGGCGCCAAAGCGGTCGGCCAGCGCGCCGGTGAAGGGCTGCGCCAGGCCCCAGATCAGGTTCTGCAAGGCAATGGCGAAGGCAAACGTCTCACGCCCCCAGCCGAACTCGGCACTCATCGGCGCCAGAAACAGCCCGAAGCCGTGTCTGACGCCCAAGGACAACGCGAGAATCAGCGCACTCCCCAACAAAACCCAACCACACGTACGCCACATCGATGTCATTCTTATTCTCCGGTAGCGGGTATATACCCGCTTAAGATCGGAAAAACTGGCATCACGCCAGTTCGTCCAGCAGTCGCAGCAAGGTTTCGCGTTTCTCGGCACCCAGACGGTCAATCAATCGCTGTTGCGCCGCTTCCCAGGCGGGCAAGGCCGCTTTCAGGCGTTCAACACCGGCCTCGGTGAGCATGACGATGCGGTTACGCATGTCTTCGCCCTCGACCAGCATCAGCAGGCCTTCGCCTTCCAGCACCCGCAGATTGCGCCCCAAGGTGCTGCGATCCAGCCCCATGGCCTCGGCCAACGTGGAAATACTCGGTTTATCCAGACGCTGCAGATTACACAGCAGAGAATACTGGGCGACGTTGATCCCGAAGCCGTCGAGAGCGCCGTCGTAATGCCTGCTGACGCCACGGGCGGCGCGACGCAGGTTGATGCATAAACATTGGGAGTCGAGCATGGTGCGTGTATATACCCGCGGTTGTGTTAAATCAAGTTACATGATGTGGGAAGTTCAGCAGATAGCCAATCCCACCAGCACCGCGACCTCAAGGATTTCCAGCAACGCCCCCGCCGTATCGCCCGTCGTGCCGCCCAATCGGCGCAGCATCACTTGCCGCAGCCAGACAAACACCAGCGCCGCCAGCACAACTGCCAACACACCGCTGAGACCGGCAATCAAAACACACGCCAACGCACTCACCGCCAACACCTGTTTACCCGCCAAACGCGGCAGATGATCGGCCAGCGCTTGCCCCAAGCCACCGGCACGCACATAAGGCGTGGTCAGGAACAAGCCCAGCATCGCGCTGCGCCCGATCAACGGAACAATGATCAGCACTACGGCGTGTTGCTGCTCGATCAATGCCAGCAACGCGGCGAATTTGAGCAGCAACATCAGCACCAGCGTCACGACCGCAATCGGCCCGCTACGCGGGTCCTTCATGATCGTCAACGTGCGCTCGCGATCGCCGAACCCACCGAGCCACGCATCGGCGCTGTCGGCCAGGCCGTCCAGGTGCAACGCGCCGCTGAGCAATACCCAAACCGTCAGTAACAGCGCTGCGTGAAGCAACAACGGCGTGCCGAGTAACAGCCAGTTGAACGCCCATAAAATCCCGCCGAACAGCAGGCCGACCAGCGGATAAAACAGCAGCGACCGCCCCAACTCCTGTGGCGCCGGCATGCCCGGCAGACGAATCGGCAGGCTGCTCAAAAATTGCAGGGCGATCCAGAAAGGCAACATGGTCAGAGCGCTTCCTTTAACAACACACCGGATTCGACCGTCAGCGAAAACAACGCGCCATGCCCGACTTCGACGTTGAGCAACTGCTCACGAGGCAATCCCCGCGCCTGAGCCAGCAACAAACGCATGACCCCGCCGTGACTGATCAGCAACACCCGCTCGCCAGCGTACGCGGCTTGCAAGCGCTCAACGGCCGCCAACACCCGCGTCGAAAAATCCACCACCGGCTCACCCTGAGGCGGCGTAAACGAGTAAGGGTCGGCCCAGAACAATCCCAACGCCTCGGCATCGGTTTCCATCAGCGCTGCTGCACTCTGCCCTTCCCAGGCGCCAAAGTGCAGCTCCTGGAGGTCTTTATCCAACTGCACCGGCAAACCCAGTTGTGCGCCGAGTTCTTCGGCGAACCGCGCACACCGCTGCAACGGCGAACTGACCAAACGATCCCAAGGCCCCTGCTCGATTACCGCCGCGCGCATCTGCGCCCAGCCCTTGTCGGTCAGCGCATCGTCGAGGCTGCCGCGCAAGCCGCCACCGAGTTCGGTTTCGCCGTGGCGCAACAGGTCCAGGCGCAAGGTCATGCCGGACGATCCGCCACGGCGGCCTCGGCGAAAGTCGCCATCTGCCCGTGAAGGTCGCACGCCAGACGCAGCAGCGGCACGGCCAATGCGGCGCCACTGCCCTCGCCCAGACGCAGGCCGAGGTCCAGCAGCGGTTCGGCGTTCAGGGTTTCCAGTACATGACGATGACCCGGCTCGGCGCCGCGATGACCGAACAACAGCCACTGACGGCATTCAGGGTTCAAGCGCACCGCCACCAACGCCGCGACACTGCAAATGAAACCGTCCACCAGCACCGCGACGCCTTCCTGGGCACACGCCAGATACGCGCCTACCAGTGCCGCGATTTCAAAACCTCCGAGGTTGAACAGGGTTTGCAGCGCATCGCCACGTTGAGCACTGTGCAATGCCAAAGCGCGCTCGATAACCTGAGCTTTATGGCTGACACCCGCCGCATTCAAACCCGTGCCCGGCCCCGCCAGTTGCACCACCGGGCAATCGAGCAAGGCACAGGCCAACGCACTGGCCGCAGTGGTATTACCGATGCCCATCTCGCCACCGATAAACAACTGCGCACCCGCCGCGATGGCGCGCTGCACGCTGTCGCGACCGGCCTGCAAAGCGAGTTCGCCTTGAGCCGGCGTCATCGCCGAACCTTCGACGAAATTCGCCGTGCCCGGGCCGATGTTCATGTGACGCACACCCGGTAAATTCAACGACGGCGTCACCGTGCCGAGGTCGACGACTTCCAGGGATGCCCCGAGTTGCCGCGCCAGCACGCTGATCGCCGCCCCACCGCTGACGAAGTTATGCAGCATCTGCCCGGTGACTTCCTGGGGAAATGCCGACACCCCTTCAGCGACCACGCCATGGTCACCGGCAAAAATCGCGATCCACAGCTGATCCAGACTCGGCTTGACCTGGCCCTGCAGCCCGGCCAATTGCACGGCCACCGACTCAAGTCGACCGAGGGAGCCGGCCGGTTTGGTCAGTTGCTGTTGACGGGCCTGCGCCTGCTCGACCGCTTGAGCATCGATCGGCTTGCAGGGGTTCAGCCACCAGGATTGAGTCATAACGCAGTTCCTTTCAAAGTCAGGGGCAGGCCGGCGACGGTCAGGACGACTCGCTGACAGCGCTCGGCCAAGGCTTGATGCAGCCAACCGGCTTCATCGACATAGCGGCGAGTCAATTCGCCCAGCGGCACGACACCCATTCCGGTCTCGTTGCTGACAAAAATGATTTCACCCGGCAACGACGCCAGGCAGTCCAGCAATGCATCACGCTCGGCTGACAGGCGCTCGGTGTCGTCGAGCATCAGCAGATTGGTCATCCACAACGTCAGGCAATCCACCAGCAGGCAACGTTCGGCACTGGCGGTTTCGCGCAGGATGCGGGCGAGTTCCACCGGCTCTTCGATCAACGCCCATTCGGCCGGACGACGGGCGCGGTGATGGGCCACCCGCTCGTTCATTTCACCGTCGAGGGGTTGGCTGGTGGCGATGTACGTCACCGCCAGACCGCTGTCGGAGGCGAGTTTTTCAGCCAGGCGACTTTTGCCGGAGCGGGCGCCGCCGAGGATCAGTTGCAGCATGGTTACATCCTTTCGAATTGGCGGTGTGGCGACGGGCCTCATCGCGAGCAAGCTCGCTCCCACATTGGAATGCGATCACCTGTGGGAGCGAGCTTGCTCGCGAAGAGGCCGGAACAGTCACCTCAAATCCCGCAGAGTTCACGCAACAGTCGGGTATCCAGATGCTTCTCCACCAGATCCGCCAGCCGCTCGATATCGCGCTCACGCAACGCGTGATAATCCACGTCCTGCACCGCCTGCAAACCTGCCCAGCGCAACAGCGCACTGCACGCCGCGGGCGATTCAAACAGGCCATGCAGATAGGTGCCGAAAATCTGCCCGTCCACGCTTTGCGCACCGTCGCAGCGACCGTCGTCCAGCTGCACTGCGGCGTTTTCCAGCGCCGGACCGGTGGTCACGCCGGCATGAATTTCATAGCCGCTGACCGGCGCGTCTTCGAGCGCCAGACGCCCGCGCACATTGCGCAATTGCTTCTCTTCTTCGAGCTGGGTTTCGAACGCCAACAAGCCCAAACCGGCGCTGGAACCCGGCGCGCCTTCGAGGCCCAGCGGGTCGTGGACCTGGTTGCCGAGCATTTGCAGACCGCCGCAAATGCCCAGCACTTTGCCGCCATAACGCAGATGACGACTGATCGCGGTGTCCCAGCCACTGGCCCGCAGGTACGCGAGGTCGCTGCGCACGCTTTTCGAGCCGGGGAGAATAATCAGGTCCGCCGGTGGAATCGCCTGACCGGGGCCGATGAATTGCAGATCCACCTGCGGATGCAGGCGCAGCGGATCGAAATCGGTGTGGTTGCTGATTCGCGGCAGTACAGGCACCACTACTTTCAGGACCTGGTCGGCCTTGTCAGTCTGACGCTGATCGATGCCGTCCTCGGCTTCCAGGTGCAGGTCCATCACGTAAGGCAGAACGCCGATCACCGGTTTGCCGGTGCGCGCTTCCAGCCAGTCGAGCCCCGGTTGCAGCAAAGCGATATCGCCGCGAAACCGGTTGATGATGAAGCCTTTGACTCTCGCCTGTTCGCTGGGCGACAGCAGTTCAAGCGTGCCCACCAGATGCGCGAAAACCCCGCCGCGATTGATGTCGGCGATCAACACGACCGGACAATCCACCGCCTCGGCAAAGCCCATGTTGGCAATGTCGCCGGCACGCAGATTGATCTCGGCCGGCGATCCCGCGCCTTCGACCATGACCACGGGATACGCCGCGCTCAGCCGTTCATGAGAGGCCAGCACTGCTTGCATGGCGATAGCTTTGTAGTCGTGATACGCGACCGCGTTCATCGTCGTGACCGCGCGACCATGGATGATCACTTGAGCGCCGGTGTCGCTGTTGGGTTTGAGCAGCACCGGGTTCATGTCGGTGTGCGGCTCAAGGTTGGCGGCCTGAGCCTGCACCGCTTGCGCACGACCGATCTCGCCACCGTCGGCGGTCACGGCACTGTTAAGCGCCATGTTCTGTGGTTTGAACGGCACGACGCTGACGCCCTGACGCGTGACCCAGCGGCACAACGCCGTCACCAGCGTACTTTTACCGGCGTCGGAAGTGGTGCCCTGCACCATCAACGTAGTCATTGGGTTTCCTTGGCGTAGGCTGCGAACGCTTGCGCGAGACGTGTCCACTCGGTTTCATCGGCGGGCAAGCCGAAACGCACGCTGCTGTTGTGGGTGAACAACCGCAGCAGAATGCCGCGCCGGGCCATGAACTCATGCAGGTCTTCGGCACGGTCGGTGATCAGCCATTGAAACAAGGCGCAGCCACCCTGGGGTTTGAAACCGTGGTGTTCAAGCAGCAGCGCCAGACGCTCGCTGGCTTCATCAGCGCGAACCCGTTGCCGGACATGCCCTTCGGTATCCAGCAGACAGGCCTGCCCCAGCACCCGCGTCGGCCCGCTGACCGCCCACGGCCCCACTTGCTCGGCCAGCAACTTGAGCAACTTGCGCTCAGCCAGGACGAAACCCAGACGCACACCGGCCAGGCCGAAAAACTTGCCGAAGGAACGCAGCACGATCAACCCGACCTGATTGGCAAAAGGTGCCAGGCTCAGCTGCGGTGTGTTGTCCATGAACGCCTCGTCCACCACCAGCCAGCCACCGCGCTGGGCCAGCCGCGAGTGCCAGTCGAGCAGCCGACTCGGTGTCAGGCTCAGGCCGGTTGGGTTGTTCGGGTTGACCACCACCAGCACGTCGAGGCTGTCGAGAAAGAAGTCGACTTCCTGCTCCAGCACTTCACGCACGATGTAGCCGTTACGGCGCCACGCTTCGGCGTGTTCGGCGTAACACGGCGAGAGCACCCCGACCTTGCCGGCCCGGCGCAAACGCGGCAGCAACTGGATCGCCATTTGCGAGCCGGCTACCGGCAGCACCTGTGCGGCGCCGTAATATTCACAGGCCGCCTGCTCCAGACCGTCATCGGTTTCCGGCAACCGCGCCCAGGCCCGCAACGGAATCTCCGGGATCGGAAACGGCCAGGGCGCGAGGCCGCTGGACAGGTCGAGCCAATCGGCTTCGGCGATGCCGTAATCGAGCGCCGCCTTGCGTAACCGACCACCGTGCTCAAGCATAGAATTCAGCCCCCACGCAGAGGATCAGCAACCATAACCATACCCCGCGCTGGACCAATTGCCAGCCGCGGTCGATGGAGTCGGCGTCCGCCGGCACGCCTTCGCCCAGTGGCGGACGCTGATGCAGTTCACCGTGATAAATCGCCGCCCCGCCCAACTCGACACCGAGCGCTCCGGCACCGGCCGCCATCACTGGTCCGGCATTCGGACTGTCCCAGGTCGGGCCCTGGGTACGCCAGCATTTCAGAGCCAGTCGGGTTTTGCCCAGCAGTGCGTAGGTCAGCGCCACCAAGCGTGCAGGAATATAGTTGAGGACGTCGTCGATCTTTGCCGCTGCCCAGCCGAAACGTTCGAAACGTTCGTTGCGGTAACCCCACATCGCATCCAGCGTGTTGCTCAAACGGTAGAGCACCACGCCAGGCGCGCCGGCCACAGCAAACCAGAACAGCGCAGCGAACACCGCGTCGCTGCCGTTCTCCAGCACCGATTCTGTAGCGGCGCGGGCGACTTCGGTTTTGTCCAGTTCGCTGGTCTGGCGGCTGACCAGATAACTGACACGTTTGCGCGCCTCGTCCAGATCATCACTGCGCAGCGCCTTGGCTACCGGCTCGACGTGTTCTCCAAGGCTGCGCATGCCGAGGGCACAATAAAGCACCAGAATCTCGACGATCCAGCCGACATAGGGCGCCCAGGAAAACGCCGTGGCCAGCAGGGTCAGCGGCAACACCGCGATCACCCAGGCAGTCACGCCATGGCTGCGCCAGCCGCGGCCGCCGCCATTGAAACGTTGCTCGATGCGCTCGGCTAAACGGCCGAACGCCACCAGCGGATGCCAGCGTTTGGGTTCACCCAGCAGCGCATCCAGCGCAACCGCGGCGACACTCAACAACGCCACACTCATTGACTCACTCCCCAATAATTTTCATACAGCAACTCACTGAGCGGACGCACCTGCGCCCAGCCTTCGAGTACCAGCATCGGCGCCGGATAGAATTCCTTGACCGGGCCGAGACAAAGAACGGCCAACGGCTTGGCTCCGGCCGGCAAACCCAACAGGTCCGCCAGCGCTTGCGGCTCGAACAGCGAGACCCAGCCCATGCCCAATCCTTCAGCGCGGGAGGCCAGCCAGAGGTTCTGGATCGCGCAGGACAATGACGCCATGTCCATTTCCGGCAAAGTGCGGCGGCCGAAGATATGACGCTCTCGATCGTCCATCAGCGCGGCGACCAGCACCTCGGCGCAGTCGTTGATGCCTTCGACTTTCAGCTTCATGAATTCGTCGGTGCGCTCGCCGAGGGCTTCGGCGGTGCGGATGCGTTCTTCTTCAACCAACAACTGGATCTTGCCGCGCAGGGCTCGATCGCTGATGCGGATGAACCGCCAAGGCTGCATCAGGCCGACACTCGGTGCCTGATGCGCGGCTTCGAGCAGGCGCTGCAGCAACTCGGGCTCGACCGTGCCGCCACTGAAATGACGCATGTCGCGGCGTTCGCCGATGGCTCGGTAGACCGCCGCGCGCTCAGCGTCGGAAAATGCGTTGTCAGTCATGGCCTCTTCGCGAGCAGGCTCGCTCCCACATTGGAAGGTGTGCTGCCTGAAGAAACGCAGCCCCCTGTGGGAGTGAGCCTGCTCGCGATGGCGGCCTCAAGGTCAGGCGCAAATAATGCGGCTACAGCGGCGGGATTGGACGGGAAATAAAAGTGCACATAAGAGGCGGTCATCCGCCCCTCACGATAAACCGCCTCCGCCCCTCGCCCACCGTTCGGGCTCAATCCACGAGCAATCGGCTCAAGCTCGGTACTGGTCAGCGAATGGTGATAGGTGTGCCCGCGCAACGAACCTTCTGGCAACTCGACCGCCTGCAACGCCAACGCAGCCAGACGCTTTTGCATCACCGCATCACCGGCCAGCAAGCCGACCAGTTCAGCGCGAGTGCCCTCGACATCGGTCAACGAATCGAGCAGATACAGCATGCCGCCGCACTCGGCCAACAACGGTTTCCCCGCCGCATGGTGAGCGCGGATTGCGTCCAGCATCGTGGTGTTCTGTGACAGCGCCACATGGTGCAATTCGGGATAACCGCCCGGCAGATAGAGGCTGTCTGCCTCCGGCAATTGCGTGTCACGGATCGGCGAGAAAAACAGCAACTCGGCGCCCATGGCCCGCAGCAAATCCAGGCTCGCGCCGTAGGTGAAGGCAAACGCTTCGTCACGGGCCACAGCGATACGCACGCCGGCCAGCAACGGTTCTGCAGCGATCACATCAGGCGCGGCGAATTCCACCGCCGGTGGCAGCGCGACTTCGCAGCTGCTGGCCAGCGCATCGGCCGCCGCATCGAGGCGCAGGTCGAGATCGTTCAACTCACTGGCCTGAACCAGACCGAGATGCCGACTCGGCAATTCGATCCCGGTTTCCCGGGACAAGGCACCGTACCAGCGCAAACCTTCAGTGAGGCTGCCTTCCAGTAATTGCGCGTGACGCAGGGTGCCGACGCGGTTGGCCAGCACACCGGCAAACGGCAAGTCCGGCTGATAACGCGCTAGCCCCAGGGCCAGTGCGCCAAAGGTCTGCGCCATGGCGGTACCGTCGATCACGCCGAGCACCGGCACACCGAAGTGTCGCGCCAGATCAGCACTGGATGGCGTACCGTCGAACAACCCCATGACGCCTTCGATGAGGATCAGATCGGCTTCGCCGGCGGCTTCCCACAACAGTCGACGACTTTCCTGCTCGCCGACCATCCACATGTCCAGTTGATACACCGGCGCACCGCTGGCGCGCTCGAGAATCATCGGATCGAGGAAGTCCGGGCCGCATTTGAACACGCGTACCTTGCGCCCCTGATTGCGATGCAAACGGGCCAGCGCAGCGGTGACGGTGGTCTTGCCCTGACCGGAGGCCGGCGCGGCAATCAATACCGCCGGGCAATGACGTGGTTGACTCACAATTCGACGCCTTTTTGCGCTTTGATCCCGGCCTGGAACGCGTGCTTGATCACGCCCATTTCGGTGACGGTGTCAGCCAGTTCAATCATCTCCGGCTTGGCGCCGCGACCGGTGACCACCACGTGCTGCATCGGCGGACGGGCCTGCAAGTCGCTGAGCACTTGATCGAGATCCAGATAACCGTGCTTGAGCGCAATGTTCAATTCATCCAGCACCACCAGGCCGATCGACGGATCACGCAGCAATTCTCGGGACACCGCCCATGCGGCTTCAGCGGCGGCGATGTCACGCTGGCGATCCTGGGTTTCCCAGGTGAAGCCCTCGCCCATCACATGAAAACGCACCTGTTCCGGGAAGCGCCGGAAGAACAGTTCTTCGCCGGTGCTGCTGCGCCCTTTAATGAACTGCACCACGCCACACTGCATGCCGTGGCCCATGGACCGGGCGAGCATGCCGAAAGCCGAGCTGCTTTTGCCTTTGCCGTTGCCGGTCAGCACCAGCAGCAGGCCACATTCATTCGGGGAATTGGCGATGCGTTCGTCGATCACGGCTTTTTTGCGCAGCATGCGCGCCAGATGACGTTCGTCACGATCGGGGGTATCAGTCATGGGGGAGCTCTCCGTTGAGGCTGGATAACGGCGGGCAGGCACAAGAATAGACGGCAAGAAGCCTGGCATCGCCCACCGTGATGCCGCTGGATGGATCAGGCCGGTCTCCGGGCTCATGAGCGGCATTTTGCCTGACTGCGCGCCTTCCCATGTCGACAGTCGACACAGTGGCTCAAGGCGCAGTCTTCACTCATTTACCGTTGCGGGGGCAGCGCCGGGATCATGGCTCTTCGTCGCTTGAAGAGAGTCACTCACCGGCTTCCCTGTTTCACTCTGTCGACCAAGGTCACAGAGCACCTGAAACAAGCCGCGAAGGTTAGAGGGTTGGGGATGGAGCGTCAATTGAAGACGGGCGACCTGCGAGCGATTAACTGCCGTCGATCAATTATCTGACGCCAATCTTGTGCCACACTCTCAGCAGTGATATCAAAGAGCCACAACCTCACAACACAATAACAAGGGTGAGCCACATGCAAGGCATGATCATCAGCAATCCGAAGCTGGAATTCCTGCGCCCGGTGCTGGAACGCTGGTTTGACTGTATCGACCGCTACAACGCCGTGCGCGGCGATAACGACACGCCTTACTGGTTCGACGAAAAAGCCAACCTGAGCCTGCTGTCCGCCGCGGCCTGGATGGCGGAAATGGTCACGCTGCAACAAACACCGACCCGTAAACAGACCGAAGAAGGCGAACGCAATGGCCGCGCCGATCTGTTTATCGCGACCAGCGAAGAACGCGCTTACCTTCAGGCGACCCAGCGCTGGCCCCGCGTCAACAGCCTGAACCTGACGCAATCATTGCAGGACATCACCAGCGACGCCAAGCGCATCAGCTACGCCAGCGACCTGAAACTCGGCTGCCTGTTCGTCGCCCCGCAAAAAGCCCAACAAAGCGCCACCCCGGAAGAACTCCAGGACATGCTCGACGACCTGCAAAAGGAACACACCTGCGCGGTGGCCTGGTATTTCCCCTATGCCTATCGCAAGTTGCGCAACGAAGCCGGCAACTATCACCCCGGCATTGCCGTGCTGTTCAAGGAAGCCCGCGGCTGACCGGTTGAACCATCGCGCACCCGCGCTTCTCTATTGATTAGGTCAATGCATTCATAGGGAAGATCAGCATGCGCAAGCCCCCGCTCGCTCTCGTCATCGTGCTCGCCGGAGGGCTTGCGGCCTGTGGTGAAACCGCCAGGCTGCAAGTCACCGACGGCTACGGCCCGTCACCCAAGCTGCCAGAACCGAATAAAACCCTGATCCCGACGGTGAACATCGCCCCGGCGATCGGCTGGCCGGACGGCACGAAACCCATCGCCGCGACAGGGACTCAGGTGGCGGCTTTTGCTGAAGGTCTCGATCACCCGCGCTGGCTCTATGTGTTGCCCAACGGCGACGTGCTGGTCGCCGAAACCAACGCACCACCCAAACCCGATGACGGCAAAGGCATTCGTGGTTGGGTGATGGGCAAAGTCATGGGCCGTGCCGGCGCCAAAGTACCGAGCCCGAACCGCATCACGCTGCTGCGGGACAAGGACCACGACGGCATCGCCGAAACCCGCACGGTGTTTCTGGAAAACCTCAACTCGCCCTTCGGTATGACCTTGGTCGGCAATGACCTGTACGTCGCCGACACGGACCGCCTGCTGCGCTTTCACTATGAAAACGGCGAGACGGCGATCAAGTCGCAGCCGATGAAGGTGATCGACCTGCCGGGCGGTACGCTGAATCACCACTGGACCAAAAACGTCATCGCCAGCAAGGACGGTAGCAAGCTATACGTCACCGTGGGCTCCAACAGCAACGTTGCGGAAAACGGCATGGACAAGGAAGAAGGTCGCGCGGCGATCTGGGAAGTGGATCGTGCCACCGGAAATCATCGAATCTTCGCCTCGGGGATTCGTAATCCAAACGGCCTGGCCTGGGAACCCCGGAGCGGCGCACTGTGGACGGCGGTTAACGAACGCGATGAAATCGGCAGCGACCTGGTGCCGGATTACATCACGTCAGTGAAGGACGGCGGGTTCTACGGCTGGCCTTACAGTTATTACGGTCAGCACGTCGACATCCGCGTCGAGCCGCAAAACCCCGACCTGGTGGCCAAAGCCATTGCGCCGGATTACGCGGTCGGCCCGCATACCGCCTCGTTGGGCCTGACGTTTGCTGAAGGCAACAGACTGCCGGCGCAATTCAAGGAAGGCGCATTCATCGGCCAGCACGGCTCATGGAACCGTAAACCGCACAGTGGCTACAAAGTGATTTTTGTACCGTTCAGCGCAGGAAAACCGACCGGGCAGCCGATTGATGTGCTCACCGGTTTCCTCAACAACGAGGAAAAAGCCATGGGCCGGCCGGTGGGTGTGGTGATTGATCGGCAGGGTGATTTGTTGGTGGCGGATGACGTGGGCAACAAGGTGTGGCGCGTGTCGGCGGTTAAATAAATTTCGAACAACACATAACCCATGTGGGAGCGAGCCTGCTCGCGATGAGGCCGGCACATTCGACATTGAATTTGCCTGACCCACCGCTATTCGCGAGCAGGTCGAATCGTCGCACCGTCGCTCCCACAAGGACCGCGTTTAGCGCTTACGACAGAGCGTGAGCCCATCACCTAAAGGCAACAACGACAGATCCACACGCGAGTCATCCTTCAAGGCACGATTGAGCGTCTGGATGGCTCGGGTGTCTTCGCTCTCGGGATTGTTCTCAAGCACCCGTCCGCTCCACAGCGTGTTATCAAACACCGCCAGACCGCCAACGCGCAACAAACGCAATGCGTGCTCCAGATAGCGTGGGTAGTTGGCTTTGTCGGCATCGATGAAGATCAGGTCGAATGGCGCTTGCTGATCCAGCTGAGCCAGGGTTTCCAGCGCGGGCGCCAGACGCAGATCAATCCGCTCGGCAAGCCCCGCTTCCTGCCAGTAACGCCGCGCAGTGGCGTTGTAGTCGCCAGGTATGTCACAGCAGATCAGCGAACCGTCATCCGGCAATGCAGCCGCCATGCACAAGGCGCTGTAACCGGTAAAGGTGCCCACTTCCAGCAGACGCTTGGCGCCGGTGAGTTTCACCAATAGCGCGAGGAACTGACCTTGCTCGGGTGCCACCTGCCAGCGAGCCATGGGCAGCGCTTGGGTTTCGTCACGCAAACGCTTGAGCAACGGCGTTTCGCGCAGGGAAACGTCGAGCAGGTATTGATACAGGGAATCGTCGAGATTAAGTGTGCGGGCGGTCATGACAACCTCGCGAACTATGGGTTATGCGCCAAGTGCTCAGGCTGCAACACGCGCTTGGCGCTCAGATAGGCTTTCTGCCAGTAAGCTTTGGACAAGCTGTCGAGCTTCACCGTGCCGCCGGTGGCGGGCGCATGGACGAAGCGACCTTCGCCGACGTAGATCCCGGCGTGGCTGACCTGAGAACCGCCATTGGTGGCGAAGAAGATCAAGTCACCGGTTTGCAGCCCTTCCTTGCCCACGCTAGCCGCTTGCATGCTGATCAACTCGCGGGTGGTACGCGGCAGGGAAATGCCGGCGACGTCACGGTAGACGTAACCGATCAGCCCGCTGCAATCGAAACCCGAATCCGGCGTGTTGCCGCCCCAACGATACGGCGTACCTACCAGGCCGAGCGCGCGGAACAAGACGTCTTCTGCCTCAGGGGAGAATGATTGGGAGGAACCGAAAACGATGGGAGCGCGAACCACCGGCGCAGGTGGCGGTGTACGGCTGGCGCAGGCGCTGAGCAGCGCTGCGAAGAACATGATTGCGAGGCGGGCCGACGTCGACATATGCAGAGCATCCTGATCTGGCTGCGGCTTTTTCTGCAGGGGGCGCAGAAAAGAAAACCGCCTGCGCAGGACGCAGGCGGTTTGCCATCAATAATAGATCAGGATTCTAGCTGCTACGTGGCAAACTTCAAGTAAGACTTTAAGTTCACCTTACAAAAAGTCCGCTTACTTGCGAGCCGTGACGATCGCCGGGGACGCAGTCGGCGCCATCGCCAGTGCGCGCTTGGCTTCGATGAAGGTTTTGCTCCAGTAGCTGTCGCCCAGGTTATCGATCCGGACACCACCGCTTTTGCGGCTACTGGAATGGATGAACTGGTTGTCACCCAGGTAGATCCCGGCGTGACTGACGCGGCCGCGACGGCCATTGGTGGCGAAAAACAGCAAGTCGCCCGGCTCCAGTTTGCTGCGAGAAACCAGCGGAGCGTCGACGTTGATCATTTCGCGAGTGGAGCGTGGCAGGTTCAGGCCGGCTTCTTCACGAAACAGGTAACCGATGAAGCCGCTGCAATCAAAGCCAGCTTCGGAGGTGCCGCCGAAACGGTAACGGGTACCGATCAGGGACATGCCGCGTTCGAGGATGCTGTCAGCCAGAACCGGAAGCTGGTACGACTTGCCGCCGGCGAAGTCTGCCAGTTCTTTTTCGGTGGCCGCCTCTTCCTGGAAAAGAGCTTGCTGATAAGCGGAAGATTGGGCGGTAGCAGAATTTTTAACCTGCTGTTGTTGCTCTTGCTGGGACACTGGAGAGTGAGCAGCGCAACCGAACAACAGGGTGACGAGTGCGAGGGGCACGAGGGGTGCAAAGCGATTTAGCATGGGCACGACCGTGGCTGATAGTTCTAAAGAAGCCGAGACTATGCCTACTATCAACCTCATTTGCAAATTCAATCGATCTTTATGTGACTTCTCGGTTTCTCGTTTACATCTAAGCGCTTAAGCCCGTTTTAGACGTTCGCGCGGCCTACGACCCTGTAGGAAAGCGGATTTCTTGGCGCCTGAAATTTGCCGAAACCCCTACAGGCCTTGGCTTTACCAGCCCAGGGTTTCTTTCAAGAAGGGAATCGTCAGCTTGCGCTGAGCTTGGAGGGAGGCCTGATCGAGGCGCTCAAGCAGCTCGAAAAGCGCACTCATGCTGCGCGTACCGCGGGTCAAAATAAAATGCCCGACTTCATCGGTCAGGTGCAGACCGCGACGAGAGGCGCGCAGTTGCAAGGCACGCAATTTGTCTTCGTCGGAGAGCGGACGCATCTGAAAGATCAGCGCCAACGTCAGACGGGATTTGAGGTCCGCCAGCTTCACCGGCAGTTCACGCGGGGATGTCGACGCGGCGATCAACAGGCGTCGACCGCTGTCACGCAGACGGTTGAACAGATGGAACAGCGCCTCTTCCCAATCCGCCCGACCGGCCACCGCCTGCAAATCATCCAGGCAGACCAGTTCGTACTGTTCAAGGTTGTCGAGGATGGCGATGCCGCGATCAAGCAGTTCGGCCAACGGCAAATACACCGCCGGCTCCCCCAACTGTTCAAAGCGCAGGCAGGCCGCTTGCAACAAGTGCGTACGCCCTACCCCGTCCTTGCCCCAGAGATAAATCAGGCTTTCGGTCCAGCCGGCGTCGGCTTCGCATAGCCGCTCGACATAGCCGAGTGCAGCGGCATTGGCGCCTGGATAGTAATTGATAAAGGTAGCGTCATCACGCAGACGCACACCTAGGGGCAGCTGAATCGGTTTCATGCTGACTGAACAGTTCCAAAGGAACCGTTAGTGGCCTCTGTGTAAAGTTTGCGAAGTTTATACCCGTGAGGCGGGTCGCACAATGCGACAGACCACAAGCAAAATCAAAGGTTTGCGTTAACACACTGGTTTTATGCCAGTTTCTTTGGCGGCGCATGTGACAGCCGCGCGAGGGATTCGGGTCAACCTGGCAATGAACCAGGCTGCCCGCGATGCTTGATCAGGCCCTCTTAAATCTCGGGCTCATCAACACCGCTGTACATATCCGAATCTTTATACAAATCATGCACATGGCGCACCAGCACCATGATCACCGCCGCCACCGGCAGTGCCAGCAGCACGCCGGTAAATCCGAACAGCTCGCCCCCCGCCAGAATCGCGAAGATCACCGCCACCGGGTGCAGACCGATCCGGTCCCCCACCAGCAATGGCGTCAGCACCATGCCTTCCAGCGCCTGCCCTACCATGAACACCGCGACGATCCCGATCATGGGATACAGATCGCCACCGAACTGGAACAACCCGGCAATCAAAGCCGCACCGATCCCGATAACGAACCCCATATACGGCACGATTGCCGCCAGACCGGCAATCAACCCGATCAACAGCCCCAGCTCCAACCCTACCAACATCAGGCCGGCCGCGTAGATCACACCCAACGCCACCATCACCAGCAACTGCCCGCGCACGAATGCACCCAGCACTTCATGGCATTCACCCGCCAGGATTACAACGCGCTCTTCGCGATCACGGGGCAGCAGACCGCGGATCTTGGCCATCATCAGGTCCCAGTCTCGCAGCAGGTAGAAACTCACCACAGGGATCAGCACCAGATTCGCCAGCCAACCAATCAGCGCCAGCCCGGAAGCCGTTGCCTGACTCAGCACAACACCGACAATGTCAGAGGTCTGACCCATGTGCTCGCTGATTGCTGCCTTGAGCTTGTCGAATTTCCAGAAATTATCCGAGAGTCCGAATTTCGATTGCGCCCACGGCAGTGCGGTGTGCTGCAACCAGTCGAGCATCTGCGGCATCAGTTCGTACAAACGAAACAACTGCTTGGCGAGCATCGGCACCAACACCAACAGCAGTGTCGTGAAGATCAAGGTAAACAGCGCAAACACCGCCACCACGCCCCAAGTCCGAGACAGACCGGCCTTTTCCAGCCGATCCACCAATGGATCGAACAGATAAGCCAACAGCAGCGCCACCAGAAACGGCGTCAGGATCGGATGCAACAGCCAGACAAACACGCAGAGCAGAACCACCCCACCCAACCAGAACCAACGCCGCGTATCGGCCATGTACAACTCCATATGCATCTATATAAAGAAAGAAAACCGTTACCAACGGAATCGCAACTGCGGCACAGGTGCCGGAGTCGGCGCTACTAGCGGTGCCGAACCCTCGGCCGGCTGAGCCGGTGCGACTGGCGCCGGCGCTTCACCGGCCGGAACCTCCTGCAACCTGGCCAGCGACAATTGCGCCTTCAACTGTTCGGCGCTGCCATTGACCCGGTAGAGAATCCGGTCGCCGTCGACACTTTGCAGACGCGCACCAAACGGCTCCAGCAAACGCCCAAGCACCGCGTAGTGCTCCAGATTCATGCCCTGGACTTCGAGCAATTGTTCGCCCGAAGCACCCGGTTTGACGACAAAGCGAGGCGCCAGCCGCTCACTGACCGCCAGCATCACCGCATCGGCCACCGCGGCCTGATCCGCACCCTCTACGCTGCCCGCCTCCTTCTTGTCGCCCAGCCACAAATGCCACTTGGCCTGCCATTGGCCGCCCTCTTCACGAGCATGCACCGCGAGCAAGGCGTCAGCGCTGTAACGCTCCGATACCCCGCGCAGTGGCGTCGCGTCCGTACCTTCCAGGTTCGGTGCCGTGGCGACAATCTGCTCACTCAGATCTGCCAGCGGCAGACGCAGCGGCAAACCACGGTGTTGCGCTGCTCGACGCAGCGGTGCAGCACTGGCCTGGCCATCACCGACAAGGCTCGAACCCTCGGTGGAATCGTTCAGCCACCAGCCGAGGATCGAAGGCCGGTTCGCCCCCCACAACGACAGCCCGGCACGGCGCAACGCTTGCTCGGTGGTGGCCGGGTCGAAATCGACCTTCAGCACTTCCGGCGGGCCAGCGTCAAAGCCGTACTGACTGATGATTTGCTGCGGGTCCTTGCGCAATGCCGCCAACCCCGGACTTTGCGCAGCCTTGGGATCACCGGTCAGACGCAACACCAGCGTATCCAGCGCTTGCTGGGTCGCTTGATCGCGCACCTCAGGGGTTTGACCACTGACAGGCTGACGCACCTGATACAGGTTTTTGACGGTTTCGGCATGACTCGCCAGGCTGACCAATGACAAACAGCCCGCAAACAAAAATCTAGAAAAAAAGCGCATGGAGGATTCCTGACGACAAGAGCGGCTGGAACAGGCCGCGTGAACCGGATTGAGCAAGGCTGTGACCACGCCCCCAAGCAAAACATTCACCCGACCCCGGCAAGTTTTTGCACTGTCATAACGATAGACACTTAATAGGGATACCTTATACAGCCATGAAGGAGACGACCAACACGGGCAATGAAGGTTTTTTTAAGCTGATATGCCCCTGCCGTCGGCCTGAGGATGGCCGCTGCCCCTCAAGCCTGATAAAATCGCGCGCCTTCGCAGACCGGCAACAGCCGGGCACCCTGAAATATGCGCTTGGCAATCGCCTTCGTCAGTTTCGGTGGTCCCACTGGACTCGGTCGTTACCCCTGAATCCCCCCTAAAGGCCTGGATCATGAGCAAGCAACCCTCCCTGAGCTACAAGGACGCCGGTGTAGACATCGACGCCGGTGAAGCATTGGTCGAACGCATCAAGAGCGTCGCCAAGCGCACTGCGCGCCCGGAAGTCATGGGCGGCCTGGGCGGTTTCGGCGCCCTCTGCGAAATCCCGGCCGGCTACAAACAGCCTGTGCTGGTTTCCGGTACTGACGGCGTTGGCACCAAGCTGCGCCTGGCACTGAACCTGAACAAACACGACAGCATCGGCATCGACCTGGTTGCCATGTGCGTGAACGACCTGGTGGTCTGCGGCGCCGAGCCGCTGTTCTTCCTCGACTACTACGCCACCGGCAAACTCAACGTCGAAACCGCGACCCAGGTCGTGACCGGCATTGGCGCTGGCTGTGAATTGTCCGGCTGCTCCCTGGTCGGCGGCGAAACCGCTGAAATGCCAGGCATGTACGAAGGCGAAGACTACGACCTGGCCGGCTTCTGCGTCGGCGTCGTGGAAAAATCCGAAATCATCGACGGTTCCAAAGTCGCTGCCGGCGATGCCCTGCTCGCCCTGCCGTCTTCCGGCCCGCACTCCAACGGCTACTCGCTGATCCGCAAGATCATCGAAGTGTCCGGTGCCGACATCGAAAACATCCAGCTCGACGGCAAACCGCTGACCGACCTGCTGATGGCCCCGACCCGTATCTATGTGAAGCCGCTGCTCAAGCTGATCAAGGAAACCGGCGCCGTCAAAGCCATGGCCCACATCACCGGTGGTGGCCTGCTGGACAACATCCCGCGCGTTCTGCCAAAAGGCGCACAAGCCGTGGTTGACGTTGCGAGCTGGACCCGTCCTGCCGTATTCGACTGGCTGCAAGAGAAAGGCAACGTCGACGAAAACGAAATGCACCGCGTGCTGAACTGCGGCGTGGGCATGGTCATCTGCGTTGCTCAAGAGCACGTTGAAACCGCGCTGAACGTCCTGCGTGAAGCCGGCGAGCAGCCTTGGGTCATCGGTCAGATCTCCACCGCTGCCGAAGGCGCGGCTCAGGTTGAACTGAAGAACCTCAAGGCTCATTGATGTCCCAGACCTGTGATGTGGTGGTGCTGTTGTCCGGCACCGGCAGTAACTTGCAGGCCTTGATCGACAGCACGCGGACCGGCGACAGCCCGGTCCGCATCGCTGCGGTGGTTTCCAACCGCGCCGACGCTTACGGCCTGCAACGCGCCAGGGACGCGGGCATCGACACCCGCACCCTGGATCACAAGGCTTTCGAAGGCCGCGAGGCCTTCGATGCCGCGCTGATCGAACAGATCGACGCGTTCAACCCCAAACTCGTGGTACTGGCCGGTTTCATGCGCATTCTCAGCGCTGACTTCGTGCGCCACTACGCGGGTCGCCTGCTCAACATCCATCCCTCGCTGCTACCCAAATACAAAGGGTTACACACGCATCAGCGCGCGCTGGAGGCCGGCGACACCGAGCACGGCTGCTCCGTGCACTTCGTCACCGAGGAACTCGATGGCGGACCACTGGTCGTACAGGCAGTAATACCGGTAGAGTTGCACGATTCGCCGCAGAGTCTTGCGCAGCGAGTTCATACCCAGGAACACCTGATCTACCCGCTGGCTGTACGCTGGTTTGCCGAAGGTCGTTTATCACTCGGCGAGCAAGGTGCTTTACTGGATGGAAAGTTACTCGCGGCCAGCGGCCACTTGATTCGAACCTAGGAGATTTTATGCGTCGCGCCCTGCTCTTCGCTTGCGCTCTGCTCGCACTGCCATTTGCGCAGGCTGCAGAACTTCAACCTTTCTCCGCCAGCTACACCGCTGACTGGAAGCAGTTGCCCATGAGCGGCACCGCTGAACGCAGCCTGACCAAGCAAGCCAACGGCGCCTGGAAGCTCAGCTTCAAGGCCTCGATGATGATCGCCAGCCTGACCGAAGAAAGCACCCTGACGCTGGACAAGGACACCTTGCTGCCGCAGTCCTACCACTTCGAACGTGGCGGCCTGGGCAAAGCCAAGAAGGCTGACCTGGATTTCGACTGGACCAACAAAATGATCACCGGGACCGATCGCGGTGACCCGGTCAAGATCCCGCTCAACCGTGGCATGGTCGACAAATCCACTTATCAGCTGGCCCTGCAGCACGACGTGGCCGCGGGCAAGAAAAGCATGAGCTACCAGGTCGTCGACGCTGGCGAAGTCGACACCTATGACTTCCGCGTGCTGGGTTCGGAAAAGGTCGACACCAAAGCTGGCCAGATCGATGCGATCAAGGTCGAGCGCGTGCGCGACCCGACACAAAGCAAGCGCATCACCGTCCTGTGGTTCGCCAAGGACTGGGATTACCTGCTGGTTCGTCTGCAACAGGTTGAAACCGACGGCAAGGAGTACAACATCATGCTCCTCGACGGTACGGTCAACGGCAAGGCTGTCAAAGGCAGCTGATCCGCCCCGACACAAAAAATCCGGAATCCGATAAGGGTTCCGGATTTTTTTTGCCTGTTGAAATTCAGATCCGCGCCAGCGCCTGTCCAAGGTCGGCGCGCAGGTCTTCGACATCCTCGACCCCCACGGACAACCGCACCAGCGCATCGCCGATGCCGAGTTGCGCACGAGTATCCGCTGGGATGCTGGCGTGGGTCATGATCGCCGGGTGCTCGATCAGGCTTTCCACCCCGCCCAGGCTCTCGGCCAAGGCAAAGATCCGCACACTCTCAAGGAAACGCGTGGCGCCGGCCAGGTCGCTGTTCAGGTCGAGGGATATCATCCCGCCGAAACCGCGCATCTGCCGCTGCGCCAGGTCGTGCTGCGGGTGCGACGGCAGGCCCGGATAATAGACGCGCGCCACCTGCGGCTGACGCTCCAGCCATTGCGCCAGGTCCAGCGCATTGTTGCAGTGGCGTTCCATGCGCAGCGCCAGGGTCTTCACGCCGCGCAGGGTGAGGAAAGCGTCGAACGGCCCGGCGATCGCGCCTACCGCGTTCTGCAGGAAGCCCAGACGCTCCGCCAGGTCTGCGTTTTGTCCGACCACCGCGATGCCGCCGATCACGTCGGAGTGGCCGTTCAGGTACTTGGTGGTCGAGTGCAGCACAATGTCGAAGCCCAGCTCCAACGGGCGCTGTATCCACGGGCTGGCAAAGGTGTTGTCGGCCACACAAATGATGCCGCGCTGGCGGCAGATGCGCGCGATGGCAACGAGGTCGGTGAGGCGCAGCAAAGGATTGCTCGGCGTCTCGACCATGACCATCCGCGTGTCGTCCTGCAGCGCCGCTTCGAAGGCCGACACATCAGTCAGGTCAACGAAGCTGAAGCGATGCCCGGCGCTGCGCCGGCGCACCTTGTCGAACAGTCGGAAAGTACCGCCGTACAGGTCGTTGCCGGAGACGATGTGCGAATCAGCATCGAGCAATTCGAGCACGGTGGAAATCGTCGCCAGCCCGGAGGCGAACGCGAAGGCCTGGGTGCCGCCTTCGAGGTCCGCAACGCAACGCTCCAGCGCAAAGCGCGTCGGGTTGTGCGAGCGCCCGTAGTCGAAGCCCTTGTGCACACCGGGGCTCTGCTGCAAATAGGTGGAGTTGGCGTAAATCGGCGGCATCAGCGCCCCGGTGGTAGGGTCGGGCGTTTGCCCGGCATGGATCACACGGGTGGCGAAGGCACGTGGCACAGCGTTTTCATCGTGTTGACTCATGTAAGGGATCTCCGTAAGTGAATGAGCATGTCGACTCGAGTAATCAAGCCGTAGAAGCCCGAAGCGTCGGCGATGATCGCCACCAGCCCACGATCGAGCTCCGCCCGTAGTTCAGCCAGACTGGCGCCTGGAGGCAGGGTTTGCAGCTTATCGGTCATCGCGCTGGCCACGCTCGCGCGAAAGTGCGAAGCCTCTTCTTGCATGCCCAGCAGAATGTCGGATTCGTCGATCACGCCGACCAGCCGCTGCCCGCCCTCCAGCACCGGCAGTTGCGACACATCGGCCAGGCGCATGCGCTGGAACGCGGTGAGCAGCGTATCGTCCGGGCCCACGCTGATCACCCGGCCATCCTCGAAGCGCCGTGAGATCAGGTCGCGCAGATCGCCGTAATGTTTGTACTGCAGCAGGCCCTGATCGTTCATCCACTGGTCGTTATAGACCTTCGACAGGTAGCGTGTGCCGGTGTCACAGACGAAGCTGACAACCCGCTTCGGCTCGGTCTGCTCGCGGCAGTAACGTAGCGCCGCCGCCAGCAGTGTGCCGGTCGAAGAGCCGCCGAGTATGCCTTCGGCGCGCAGCAGTTGGCGGGCATGATCGAAGCTTTCCTCGTCGCTGATCGAGTAGGCGTGGCGCACGCTGGACAGGTCGGCAATCGACGGAATGAAGTCCTCGCCGATGCCTTCCACCGCCCAGGAGCCGGGCGTGCTCATGGTGCCGCTGCGGCTGTATTCGGCCATCACCGAGCCGACCGGATCGGCCAGCACCATGACCAGGTCCGGTTGCACGCGGCGAAAGAAGCGGGTCAGCCCGGTCAGCGTACCGGCCGAGCCAACGCCGACGACGATGGCGTCCAGGTCATGCTGAGTCTGCGCCCAGATTTCCGGCGCGGTGCTGCATTCGTGGGCCAGCGGGTTGGCCGGGTTGTTGAATTGATCGGCGAAGAAAGCGTCGGGAATTTCCAGCGCCAGCCGCGCCGCAACGTCCTGGTAGTAATCGGGATGACCCTTGCCGACGTCGGAGCGGGTGATGTGCACCTCGGCGCCCATCGCCTTGAGGTGCAAAACCTTCTCGGTGGACATCTTGTCCGGCACCACCAACACCACTCGGTAACCCTTGGCTCGGCCGACCAGCGCCAGGCCAAGGCCGGTATTGCCGGCGGTGGCTTCGACGATGGTGCCGCCGGGTCGCAGGCTGCCATCGCGCTCGGCGGCGTCGATCATCGCCAGGCCGATGCGATCCTTGATCGAGCCGCCGGGGTTCTGCGATTCAAGCTTGAGGAACAGCGTGCACGGGCCGGTATCGAAACGGCTGACGCGCACCAGCGGCGTATTGCCGATCAGTTCGAGTACGGCGGGTCGGGAGTCGGTGGGCATGTCGTCACCTCGCTACGCAAATCAGCACTGGATGGACAGCAACCGACGGCGAGTCATCGCGCGCCAGTCGCGGCAAAGTATCGCTTGGACCATAGGCCGGGATGGCGCCACCCGCAACCTTGCACAGCCAGCCGGTAGCGTCGCCGGAACGACAAAACCGCTCGGCGTTCAGACCGAGAACCGCGCCACCATCGTATTCAGATCGACCGCCAACCGAGACAGCTCCTGGCTCGCGGCACTGGTTTGATTAGCCCCGGCCGACGTCTGCAACGCCAGATCGCGAATGTTCATCAGGTTGCGATCCACCTCGCGCGCGACAGCCGCTTGTTCCTCTGAAGCGCTGGCGATCACCAGGTTGCGCTCATTGATCAGGGTAAACGCCGTGGCGATTTCCTCCAGTGCCGTGCCCGCTGCTTTCGCCACTTCCAGGGTCGAACGCGCGCGCGTGTTGCTCTGCTGCATCGAACTGACCGCAGCATCGGTGCCTTTCTGGATGCCGGAGATCATCTGCTCGATTTCCTGGGTCGATTGCTGCGTCCGGTGCGCCAGCGCCCGCACTTCATCGGCCACCACCGCAAACCCGCGCCCGGCACTCCCGGCCCGCGCCGCTTCGATGGCCGCGTTCAGGGCCAGCAAGTTGGTCTGTTCGGCAATCGAGCGAATCACATCCAGGACTTTGCTGATGCCATAAACTTTCTGCGCCAAGTCCTCGACCTGGGTTGCATTGGCCGTGACATCGTCGGCCAGGGATTCGATGGACAACACGGTCTGATGCACCTGCTCGCGACCATGCTGGGCGATCCGGTCGGATTCCCGAGAGGCTTCGGATGTGGCCACCGCATTGCTCGCGACCTCCTCCACCGCCGCGGTCATCTGATTCACCGCCGTGGCGGCCTGGTCGATTTCCAGGCTCTGCTGATGCAGGCCCCGGGTGGCTTCTTCGGTCACACAACTGAGTTCTTCCGAGGCCGAGGCCAATTGGCTGGATGAGTCGGAAATATGCCGCAGGGTTTCGCGCAAACTCCCCTGCATGCTCTTGAGCGCCTGCAACAGCCGCGCCGGCTCGTCCTTGCCGGTGACGCTGATATCACCGGTGAGATCGCCGCCAGCCACCCCTTCAGCCACCTTCAACGATTGGGAAAGCGGCACGACGATGCTGCGGGTCAGCAGCAGCGCCAGGCCGATGGTCATCAGCGCCGTCAGGCCAATCATCACCCCGACCCAGACCCGCGATTGGCTGAACACCTGGCGCCCCGCCTCCGTCGCCAGGTTGGCGTTGTGCTTGTTCAGTTCGATCAATGCGTTGAGGGTGACGGTAATTTCATCGGCCAACGGACTCATCTCGCCATTGAGGATAGCGGCCGCCTCTTCCACCCGTCCCTGAGAAGACAGCGTCATCACCTGAGTCTGGAACTGCAGGTAGTGTTGCTCCGAGGCTTTGAAGCGGTCGAACAGCACACGTTCTTCGGGCAGCACGATCAGCGCGTCATAACGCTGCTGAGGCTCACCGAGGTTGCCTTTGAGCTCATTGAGTTTGCTGACGTTTTGCACCAGGGCCTGCGGGTCGCGATTGATCAGCAGACGCATGGTCAATGCCCGCAGCCGCAGCATGTCCTGATTCATCTCCCCGACCGCCATCACGCTGGGCAGCCAGTTGTCATCGACCTGATCGGACTGCGCGCGCATGTTCGACATTTGCAGCAGGGCGAACGCCCCCAATCCAAACACCATCAACGCCAGCAGGCCAAAACCCAGGCCCGCACGCGGCGCAATATTGAGACTTCTGATACTCATTGCTCTGGTTCCTTCCAAAAGCGCTGCATCAATCCTGCAGCGGGTTGCCTTAGAAGGTATCGGCCCTGAGAGATTTTGCGTAAGACGAAAAAGTGATATCAAAACGCCTTACTACTTCGATCGTCGGGCGGTAACGATTCAGCGCTCAGGAATGGGCGCGCAAGAAAGTGGAACGCGTAACTGGAGGAGTGCTCTATACCTTCAAGGTCTTTTTTGATCGAATGACTTTTCCTGTTACCTGCGAGGTTTCCCATGACTGTCACCGTCAACACCGTCTCCGCCGAAGGTTTTCGTCACAGCGTACAGATCGATGACCATCAACTCTTTGCCGACGTACCGACACTCTCCGGCGGCGAAGGCTCGGCGCCCGAGCCACACGATTACTTCGACGCGGCCCTCGGCGCCTGCAAGGCCCTGACCCTGAAGATGTACGCGAAGAAAAAAGACATCCCGCTGACCGGTGTCACGGTCGAGGTCAAACGTGACAACAGCGAAGAGCAGAAAGGCAAATATGCCCTGCACGTCAAACTGACACTCAAAGGTGTACTCACCGACGCCCAGCGCGACGAGCTGCACCGCGTGGCCGACCGTTGCCCGGTCCACAAGTTGATGACCACCACCGACGTCAGTATCGAAACGCACCTGTCTGAAGGTGCCTTCAGCCAATAGCGGCAAGGGCTGCGCAAGCGGGTTATGCTCCATGCATTACCCGCTCAGCCTGGAATGCAGCATGAACACTCCGCTCGTGATCCGCCCCCGCGCCGAAGATGTCGAAGGCCAGCCGATTCTTCGCCCCCTGCCGTCAGCCAAATGCCGCAGCGTCGGGCCTTTCGTGTTTTTCGACCACATGCTCGAAACCCGTTACGAGGCGGGAAAAGGCATGAACATCCGTCAGCATCCGCACATTGGTCTGTCGACCCTCACGTACTTGTTCGAAGGAAAAATCCAGCACAAGGACAGCCTCGGCTCCGATCAGGTGGTGGACGCCGGTGATGTCAGCTGGATGACGGCGGGCAGCGCGATTGCCCACGTCGAGCGCACGCCTGAGGCGTTGAAGGACAGCGGTTTCACGATGCATGGTTTGCAGATTTGGCTGGCCTCACCAAAAGATAAAGAGCACGGTCCCGGACACTACAGCCACCATCCGGCGGCCACGCTACCGGTCAGCGATAATCTGGGGGTGAAGATCCGGATGATTGCCGGGTCAGGCTTTTGCCTGGAATCACCGGTCCCGGTGCTTTCTCCTACCTTGTATGCCGAATTGAACCTGCAAACGGCGACCACATTGCTGATTCCAACCGAGCATGAAGAGCGGGCGTTGTATGTGCTGGACGGCGAGGTGCAACTGGATGGCGAGTTGATAGAACCGCATTCGCTGGTGGTGTTGCCGGTCGGGGAAGAGATGACGCTGTTCGCTGAAAGCGACTGTCATGCCGTGCTGTTTGGTGGAGCGCCGCTGGATGGGCCGCGGCGGATCAACTGGAATTTTGTGGCGAGCGATCCGGCGTTGATCGATGAAGCGCGGCGACGCTGGGCGGCCGGGGATTGGCCGACGGTGCCGGGGGAAAGCGAAAGGATCGAACTACCTTAGTTCTTGGTTGGTAATGACACCGCCATCGCGAGCAAGCTCGCTCCCACAGGGGAATGCATTCCAAAAATGTGGGAGCGAGCTTGCTCGCGATGAGGCCAGCCCAAACAACAAGAGTGTCAGGGCAAAAACTGCTATCAGCCTATAAACACTTCATCCAGCAAGTTGTGCATCGAGGTAAACGCACGACTTGCCGTCTTCGCGTCATACATCATCATGCCCGGCACATTGGCGTGCGGATCGGTGAAGGAATGCACCGCGCCGCCATAGCTCAGCAGTTGCCAATCCACGCCCGCCGCGTTCATTTCATCTTCAAACGCCGGCAGTTGCTCTTTCGGCACCAATGGGTCGGATGCACCGTGCAGCACCAACACCGAACCTATGATGTTCCTGGCATCCGCCGGATTCGGCGAATCCAGCGTTCCATGGAACGACACCGCCGCTTTCACCGGCGCTCCGGTGCGCGCCAGATCCAGTGCGCAGCAGCCGCCAAAGCAGAAACCAAAGGTCGCCAGCTTCGAGGTATCGACCGCCGCTTCGTCCTGGATTTGCAGCTGATCGAACGCTGCTTGCATGCGTTTGCGCAACAACGGCCGGTCATGCTTGAGCGGCATCATGGCTGCACCCGCCTCGTCGCCGTTCTGCGGGCGGACCGACTGACCGTAGAGGTCCGCGATCAGCACCACATACCCCTTGGACGCCACAGACTTGGCGATCTCCTCGGCACCGGCGCTGACGCCCATCCAGTTCGGCGCCATCAACAGGCCGGGGCGTGGGCCCTTGTGGTCGGCATCGAACGCCAGACGGCTTTCATACGACTGGCCATCAATCTGATAAGCGACGGAACGAACAGTGATTTGGCTCATGATTAACTCCCAGTAAAAGACACCAGAATAAAAAAACCCGCCGAAGCGGGTTTTTGTACAACGCAGTTAAACCGACAGTTCAACCAGCAGCTTGTTGAGACGGCGCACGTAGGCGGCCGGGTCTTTCAAGCTGTCGCCGGCGGCCAGGGCCGCCTGATCGAAGAGAATGTGCGACAGGTCGCCGAAGCGTTCGTCGCTCTGCTCGTTGTCGAGTTTCTCGATCAGCGGGTGAGCCGGGTTGAATTCGAAGATCGGCTTCGATTCCGGAACCTTCTGACCGCTGGCTTCGAGGATCTGACGCATCTGCATGCCCAGGTCCTGCTCGCCGATGGCCAGAATCGCCGGGGAGTCGGTCAGACGGTGCGAAACCCGCACTTCAGCGACGGAATCGCCCAGTGCAGTTTTCAGACGCTCAACCAGACCTTCTTTGGACTTGGCGACTTCTTCCGCAGCTTTCTTGTCTTCTTCCGAATCCAGGTTGCCCAGGTCCAGGTCACCGCGCGCAACGTCGACAAAGCTCTTGCCGTCGAAGTCGCTGAGGTAGCTCATCAGCCACTCGTCGATGCGGTCGGTCAGCAGCAGCACTTCGATGCCTTTCTTGCGGAAGACTTCCAGGTGCGGGCTGTCTTTAACCGCTTCGAACTTCTCGCCGGTCAGGTAATAAATCTTGTCCTGACCTTCCTTGGCGCGAGCCAGGTATTCGGCCAGACCCACCACTTGCTCGCCTTCTTTACCGTTGGTCGATGCGAAACGCAGCAGGCCAGCGATTTTCTCTTTGTTGGCGAAGTCTTCTGCCGGGCCTTCTTTCATGACCTGGCCAAAGTTTTTCCAGAAGCTCTTGTATTGCTCAGGCTCGTTCTTCGCCAGCTTTTCCAGCATGTCGAGAACGCGCTTGGTCAGCGCCGACTTCATGGAATCGATGATCGGGTCTTTCTGCAGGATTTCCCGCGACACGTTCAGCGACAGGTCATTGGAATCGACCACGCCTTTGATGAAGCGCAGGTACAGCGGCAGGAATGACTCGGCCTGATCCATCACGAACACGCGCTGCACGTACAGCTTCAGGCCTTTCGGCGCTTCACGCTGGTACAAATCGAACGGAGCACGGGCCGGCACGTAGAGCAGCGAGCTGTATTCGAGCTTGCCTTCGACCTTGTTGTGGCTCCAGCTCAGCGGGTTCTCGAAGTCGTGAGCGACGTGTTTGTAGAACTCCTGGTATTCCTCGTCTTTCACTTCAGTGCGAGGGCGAGTCCACAGGGCGCTGGCGCGGTTGACGGTTTCCCATTCAACGGCCGGTTGCTCTTCGCCTTCAACGGCGGCCACTTCTTTCGGCAACTCGATCGGCAGAGCGATGTGGTCGGAGTACTTCTTGATGATGTTGCGCAGACGCCAGCCATCGGCGAATTCGTCTTCACCGGATTTCAGGTGCAGGACGATACGGGTGCCGCGCTCGGCTTTATCAACGGTGGCAACTTCAAAATCGCCTTCACCCTTGGACGACCAGTGCACGCCTTCGCTGGCCGCAGCACCGGCACGACGGCTGAACACGTCGACTTTATCGGCGACGATGAATGCAGAGTAGAAACCCACACCGAATTGACCGATCAGGTGCGAGTCTTTTTTCTGATCGCCGGAGAGATGTTTCATGAAATCGGCAGTGCCGGATTTGGCGATAGTCCCCAGGTGGGTGATCGCATCTTCACGGCTCATGCCGATGCCGTTGTCTTCGAGGGTGACGGTTTTAGCGTCCTTGTCGAAGCTCACACGGATTTTCAGTTCGGCGCCACCTTCCAGCAACTCAGGCTTGGACAGGGCTTCGAAACGTAATTTGTCGACAGCGTCAGAGGCGTTCGAGATCAATTCGCGAAGGAAAATTTCCTTGTTGGAATACAGCGAATGGATCATGAGGTGCAGCAGCTGCTTCACCTCGGTCTGGAAGCCCAGGGTTTCCTTTTGAGTTTCCACACTCATGGTCATCAAACTCCAATCAGATGGCAGTGGCCGCGACCTGAAGGGTCGGCGGCGGGTTGTCATCAAAGTTGGGGGCTGAGTTCAGGATTTCAAGGGCTCTTCAATTTTGAAATGAGCGCGGGCTGTGGCAATCGGTTCGGCTTCAGTGCTTTGCCAGGCCGTAATCGCAACGTTGGCCACCCGGCGACCCTGCCGGCACACCTGGCATCTGGCCCAGGTGTCGCGAAACTGCCCGGCGCGCAGATAGTCGAGGGAGAAATCGATGATCTTCGGCACACCCGGCGAACCGGTGAAAATCAGCAGGTGCAGCGCTGCGGACAGCTCCATGAACCCGGCAATCACCCCGCCATGGATCGCCGGCAATAAAGGGTTACCAATGTTGTCCTTGTTGGCCGGCAAACGAAACAGCAGGTCATCCCCCACCCGCGAACATTCGACGCCAATCAGTTTGGCGTAGGGAATCAGGTGCAGCAGCGAGGCGTAGTCGCCCTGCTCATGTGCCTGCTGAAGTTGTTCCTTGAAGGAATCGGTCATTTCGCACCTCCGGCGATGACGCCGCCAAAGCCTTTGGTGCCCTTGATGGCTTTGCCCATGCGCATGAAGGTGCCCACTACATGAGCGATGGGCTGCTCGGGATCGTCCTGATAGGCGAAACCGCGAGCAAAGATCACATCCGTGGTCACCCGGTAGCACTGGGCAAAACCGTAGACATCTTTATGCGGCTCGGCGGCGTGCATGTAGTCGATGCGCAGGTCGAGGGTCGGACAAACTTCGAACTCGGGCAGCACGCAAAGGGTGGACATGCCGCAAGCCGTGTCCATCAGCGAGGTCAGCGCCCCGCCATGAATAACGCCGGTTTGCGGGTTGCCAACAATTTGCGGACTGTACGGCAGGATGACCGTTAGCCCCTCACCGCTGGCGCTGTGAACCCGCAGCCCAAGTACCTGACAATGTCGCAGCGCTGATAGAAATCGTGTAGCGCGCTCAAAAACGGGGTTTTCGGCCATTTTGATAAAAACTCTTCTTAATGTTCAGGCAACGCACTAGGCGTTTTTAGTAAAAGTTCCCGTCGGAATAAACTTATATATCTGTATGAATTGAGGAACTTAACGCTATGGGTTGCGCTCGAAAGGCCAGTAGATAATATCCACCAGGAGAAACACCCCATGCGTAAGACTTTAGCTATTGCCTTGATGTTGACCGCTTCCCTCGGTCTCGCAGCCTGCGGTAAAAAATCCGAGGACAAAGCTCAAGATGCTAACCAACATGCCGAACAAGCTCAGCAAGACATGAGCAAAGCTCAGGATAAAGTGAACGACGCGGCGAAAGAAAACGCCGAAGCCGCCAAAGATCAGGCTGAATCGAACGAAGCAGCCACAAAAGAAGCACCTAAAAACTAAAACAGTTTTTAGCGTGATAAAGAAAACCCGCCAAGTGCGGGTTTTCTTTTGCCTGATGTTTTTGTTTGCAATGCAGGCGCTACAGCAAAATAGTTCTAAAAGTCGGACTAATCATCAGCAGCAACGAACACACTAGTCCGACGAACCATACCAGGCTCCGCTGCCAGGCCAGATCAACCCAATAGCACAGCAAATAAATGATTCGCGTGATCACAAAGATGATTGCCAGCAAGTCGATCAGCCACCCCGCCGTTTGCGTGGTGTGCGCCATCAACACCCCCACCGCGAACAGAATGAACGCCTCAAAACAGTTTTGATGAGCCGCCAACGCACGGGCACCAAAGTCAGTCAGTTGCGCCTGTTGCTGACGCGGCAGATGGTTGTCATAACCGCCCTGGTCATTCATCGCCCTGGCGACTGGAATCCTCGCCACATAAATCAGCAGTGCGCTGATAAATACACACCAGAACGGAATACTCATCAAACAGCCTCTTTAATCGCCTCGGGCAATGGCGCCTCTGTAGGTGTATAGACCATCACGTCGAGAACGTCGGAATGAAACTCCCGGCGATACAACACCAGCACCACGCCGGTACTCATCAACATGAACAACCACGGGCTGACGAACCAGGCCAGCATGGTCATGCCGAAATAGTAGGAGCGCAGTCCGAAGTTGAACTGGTTGGCAGCCATGGAGATGACACGGGCCGCCCGGGCAGCAAAGGCTTTGCGCTCTTGTTCGGAAACGTGACGCTCACCGACCATAGGCGCCGAGCCCACCAGAATGGCCGCAAAGTTGTACTGGCGCATGCACCAGCTGAACGTAAAGAACGCATAGACAAACACCAGCGCCAGGCACAGCAACTTGATTTCCGACATCCCCTGGGATGCCTGTTGCACCATCGGGATATCCGCCAACAACGACACCGCCCGTTCGGAGGCGCCGAGCACCGTGAGAATGCCGGCCAGGATAATCAGTGTGCTGGAGGCGAAGAACGAGGCGTTGCGCTCCAGGTTACCGATCACGCTGGCGTCAGCGATACGGTTGTCGCGCAACAGCATGCGGCGCATCCAGTCTTCGCGATAAAGGTGCAGCACGCTGGCCAGGCACGCGGTGTCGCGGCCCTTCCACGTCGCATAACGGGTGTAACCGCCCCAGCAGATGGCGAACCAGAGCGCGGCGAGGATGTGGATCATGTTGGCGTGGATGAACGACATGCAGGTCCTTGTGATGTTTGAACGGAATACCAAAACCCTGTGGGAGCGGGCTTGCTCGCGAAAGCGGTGGGTCAGTCGACATCAATGTTGAATGATAAGCCGTCTTCGCGAGCAAGCCCGCTCCCACATGAAATCTTCGCAGTGCTTCGACGTTAGCTTATGGAAAAAGACACTGCATCACCTCCAAAAAAAATGCCCCGTATCGATTGATACGGGGCATTTCCATGTGTGTTCACAGCCCGCTTGTGGCAGGCCATGAAGCAGCTTAAGCCAGTGCTTCTTCGCGCTTGCCCAGCATGCGATCGCAAACCACCGCGACGACCAGGGTCATGACCGACGGCACCAGCCAGGCCAGACCTTGTTCGCTCAGCGGCAGGTGAGACAACTGAGTCGGCATCCAGTCCGCCAGACCCGCGCCCTTGAGGGCGTCGATCAAACCGAAGATAAACGACACCAGCATCACCGGACCGACGATGCGGCCCTGCTCATGCCAGAAGTCCTTGCAGAAGCTCAGAGCGACCAGGGCAATGCACGGTGGGTAGATCGCGGTCAGCACCGGGATCGAGAACGCAATCAGCTTGGTGAGGCCCAGGTTGGACACCAGCAGGGAGAACGCGGCCAGGATGATGACCAATGTCTTGTAGGACAGCGGCAGCACACGGCTGAAGTATTCGGCGCAGGCGCAGGTCAGACCTACTGCTGTCACCAGACAGGCCAGGGAGATCAGCACCGCCAGAAAACCGCTGCCCAGAGAGCCGAAGGTGTGTTGCACGTAAGCGTGCAACACCGCTGCGCCGTTGGTGGCACCTGCGGCCACTTCATGGCTGCCCGAACCGAGACGGAACAGGCTGACGTAAACCAGCGCCAGACCCACGCCGGCAATCAGCCCGGCGATGATCGCGTAACGGGTAATCAGCACCGGCGACTCGACGCCGCGGGAGCGGATCGCATTGACGATGACAATGCCAAATACCAGTGCGCCCAGGGTATCCATGGTCAGGTAACCATTGATGAAGCCTTGGGAGAACGGTGCCGCCACGTATTCCGGGGTGGCCACACCGACATCACCGGCCGGCAAGGCAAACGCTGCGATGCCGAGCGCGGCCAGGGCGATGATCTTCAGCGGTGCAAGGAAACGTCCTACGGTATCCAGCAGACGACCCGGATAGAGCGAGATGAAGAACACCAGCAGGAAGTACACCGAGCTGTAGAGGAACAGCGCCAGCGGGCTCTCGCCGGTCAGCGGCGCCAAGCCGACTTCGAATGACACGGTGGCGGTGCGCGGTGTCGCGAACAGCGGGCCGACAGCGAGGTAGCACGCGGCCGCCAGCAGGCCACCGGCGACTTTGCCGATCGGGCTGCTCAAGGCATCCATGGCGCCACCGACCTTGGCCAGCGCGACAACGGTGATCACCGGCAGACCGACCGCGGTGATCAGGAAGCCCAGCGCCGCCATCCAGACATTTGGACCGGACTGCAGACCGACGATAGGCGGGAAGATGATGTTGCCAGCCCCGACAAACAGGGCAAACGTCATAAAACCAAGTGCCAGGATGTCCTGGCCTTTCAACACTTTCATTAAGGAAATACCACACTACTGAATCGGAATTTAGAGAGGGATTTCCCTGAGGGGTGAGGGAAATGCTGTCGGTCCGTATAGGACTGACCCGTTTAGCGCGTAGCAACCTTGTGGGCCGCGGACGCAAAAATGGCTGCTAGCCTAACGAATTTGCCCGACAAACGCACTGTTAGGGTGCGAAGTATCCGATGCACGACATTTCTGTGTCGCGTTTACATATAAAAAGATCAAAAGATCGCAGCCTCGTTGCACTCGACAGCTCCTACAGGGGATACGAAACCTTGTAGGAGCTGTCGAGTGCAACGAGGCTGCGATCTTTTGATCTTCGCAAATGACAAAGGCCACCCGAAGGTGGCCTTTGTTTGGTGAAGCGTCAGATAAGCGCGAGGCTTACTTGATCGCCCAACCGGTCAGCTCGGACAAAGCCTTGCCGATGTCTGCCAGCGAACGCACGGTTTTAACGCCTGCGTCTTCCAGGGCAGCAAACTTCTCGTCTGCAGTGCCTTTGCCGCCAGAGATGATTGCGCCAGCATGGCCCATGCGCTTGCCTGCAGGGGCAGTCACACCAGCGATGTAGGAAACAACCGGCTTGGTCACGTGTGCCTTGATGTAGGCAGCCGCTTCTTCTTCAGCCGAACCGCCGATCTCACCGATCATCACGATCGCTTCGGTCTTCGGGTCTTCCTGGAACAGCTTCAGGATGTCGATGAAGTTCGAACCCGGGATCGGGTCACCGCCGATGCCGACGCAAGTCGACTGACCGAAACCGGCGTCAGTAGTTTGCTTGACAGCTTCGTAGGTCAGGGTGCCGGAACGGGAAACGATACCGACCTTGCCTGGCAAGTGAATGTGACCTGGCATGATGCCGATCTTGCATTCGCCTGGAGTGATCACGCCTGGGCAGTTAGGACCGATCAGGACTACGCCCAGCTCGTCGCACTTGACCTTGGCATCCAGCATGTCCAGGGTAGGAATGCCTTCAGTGATGCAAACGATCAGCTTGATGCCGCCGAATGCTGCTTCCAGGATGGAGTCCTTGCAGAAAGGAGCTGGAACGTAGATCACGCTGGCGGTGGCGCCAGTGGCAGCTACAGCATCTTTCACGGTGTTGAACACTGGCAGACCCAGGTGCTCGGTGCCGCCTTTACCAGGAGTTACGCCACCAACCATCTTGGTGCCGTATTCGATGGCTTGCTGGGTGTGGAAACTACCTTGCGAACCGGTAATACCCTGGCAGATAACTTTGGTGTCTTTATTGATCAGGACGCTCATTATTTGCCCTCCGCAGCTTTGACAACTTGTTGAGCAGCGTCGGTCAGGCTGGTAGCAGCGATGATGTTCAAACCGCTTTCTGCCAGTACTTTAGCGCCCAGCTCAGCGTTGTTGCCTTCAAGGCGAACAACAACCGGGATTTTCACGCCGACTTCTTTCACAGCGCCGATGATGCCTTCGGCAATCATGTCGCAACGAACGATGCCGCCGAAGATGTTGACCAATACTGCAGCGACGTTAGTGTCGGACAGGATGATCTTGAACGCTTCGGTAACGCGTTCTTTGGTAGCACCGCCGCCCACGTCGAGGAAGTTGGCTGGTTTGCCGCCATGCAGGTTGACGATGTCCATGGTACCCATGGCCAGGCCAGCACCGTTGACCATGCAACCGATGTTGCCTTCCAGCGCTACGTAGTTCAGTTCGAACTTGGCAGCGTGCGCTTCGCGCGGATCGTCTTGCGACGGATCGTGGAAAGTCTTCAGCTTAGGCTGACGGTACATGGCGTTGGCATCGATGTTGATCTTGGCGTCGAGGCAATGCAGATCGCCGTCAGCCTTGATCACCAGCGGGTTCACTTCCAGCAGAGCCAGGTCGTGATCCTTGAACAGCTTGGCCAGACCTACGAAGATCTTGGCGAACTGAGCAACTTGCTTGCCTTCCAGGCCCAGCTGGAATGCCAGCTCGCGACCCTGGAATGGCTGAGCGCCAACCAGTGGATCGATAGTGGCCTTGAGGATTTTCTCAGGGGTGTCGTGAGCGATTTTCTCGATGTCCACGCCACCTTCGGTGGAAGCCATGAACACGATGCGACGGCTCGAACGGTCAACGACAGCGCCCAGGTACAGCTCTTTAGCGATATCAGTGCACGATTCAACCAGGATCTTGGTGACTGGCTGACCATTGGCATCAGTCTGGTAAGTCACCAGACGCTTGCCCAACCACTGTTGAGCGAATGCTTTGGCGTCTTCTTTGCTGCGAACCAGCTTAACGCCGCCCGCTTTACCGCGACCACCTGCGTGAACCTGGGCTTTGACAACCCATTCGGTCCCGCCGATTTTGTCGCACGCTTCTGCTGCTGCTTCCGGGGTGTCTACGGCGAAACCCTGGGATACTGGCAGGCCGTATTCAGCGAACAGCTGCTTACCCTGATACTCGTGAAGATTCATGCTTATTACCGTCTTCGTTAGGTACTGCGCATTCGGTGCTGCACTTGTTCAAGTGCCGCACCACCTGTGACTGCTGCTTGCGTAGGTGTTCCGGATAACCGGTGAGACTACGCAAGGCTGCGTCCGGCGGACATTCCGCGGTGAGTCTTGCACGCAAGGCTCACGACGGGCCTTCCGCCGTGGTTTCTTATTGTCTTGTCTTAACGCTTCTTGCGGTTGGCAATGTGAATGGCGCCGCCATTCACAGCCAGAGCTGCTTCGTGCAAGGCTTCGGACAGGGTCGGATGGGAGAAAACCATCATGCCCAAGTCTTCAGCGCTGGTGCCGAATTCCATACCGATCGCGCCCTGCTGAACCAGTTCTGCGGCGCTCGGGCCAATCACGTGGACGCCCAATACGCGGTCAGTCTTGGCATCAGCGATGACTTTCACGAAACCGCCGGTGTCGTTGGCTGCCATGGCACGGCCACTGGCTGCGAACGGGAAGGTGCCAACGTTAACTTCAACGCCTTCAGCCTTCAAGGTCTGCTCGGTTTTGCCGACCCACGCGATTTCCGGGTGAGTATAAATAACAGACGGGATCAGGTCATAGTTGATTTGGGCTTTGTGGCCCTTGATGCGCTCAACCACCATGATGCCTTCTTCGGACGCCTTGTGCGCCAGCATCATGCCGCGAACCACGTCGCCGATCGCGTAAACGCCCGGAACGCTGGTGGCGCACTGGTCGTCAACGAAAACGAAGCCACGTTCGTCGATGTTCACACCGCTGTCAGCTGCCAGCAGCTCGGTGGTCACCGGACGGCGACCAACGGCAACGATCAGCTTGTCGAACGTGATGTTCTGTTCGCCATTGGCATCGGTGTAGTTCACGACAACTTCGTTGCCGTTCACTTTGGAACCGGTGACGCGAGCGCCCAGTTTGATGTCCAGACCTTGTTTGGTCAGGGTCTTGTAGGCTTCTTTGGAAACGGCGTCGTCAGCCGCTGGCAGGAACTTCTCCAGCGCTTCCAGAACAACCACTTCGGAACCCAGACGGGACCAGACCGAACCCAGTTCCAGACCGATTACGCCAGCGCCGATCACGCCCAGACGCTTAGGTACGGCTTGGAATTCCAGTGCGCCAGTCGAATCGACGATCACGTTCTGGTCAACCGGAGCCGGTGGAATGTCGATCGGACGCGAGCCCGAAGCCAGAATCACGTTCTCTGCTTCGATGATTTCGACGCTGCCGTCTGGCTTGGTCAGTTCAACTTTCTTGCCGGCCAGCAGTTTGCCGTGACCTTGCAGGGAAGTAACGCCGTTCGCCTTGAACAGGGTGGCAACGCCAGAGGTCAGGCCTTTGACGATGTTGGCTTTACGGCCAACCATTGCCGCCACGTCCATGGTCACGCCAGCGTGATTGATACCGTGGATCGCGAAGCCTTCTTTGGCTTCCTTGTATTTCCAGGAGCTGTCCAGCAGCGCCTTGGATGGAATGCAGCCGACGTTCAGGCAAGTACCGCCGAGGGCCAGTTTGCCTTCCTTGTCGGTGTATTTCTCGATGCAGGCAGTGGAGAGGCCCAGTTGCGCTGCTTTAATGGCAGCCACGTAGCCGCCAGGGCCCGCGCCAATCACTACCACGTCGAATTTCTGAGTCATGTGTCATTCCTTCTCGAATCAAACCGGACGGGCCCTTTTGAGGACCGTCGTGGGACGAAGCTGGTCATTACAGAAGGGCCGTCCATCACTGGACGGCCCGTGCAACGAAATCAGATATCCAGCAGCAAACGAGCCGGGTCTTCCAGCAGGTTCTTGATGGTAACCAGGAAGGTCACAGCTTCTTTGCCATCGATCAGACGGTGATCGTAGGACAGAGCGAGGTACATCATCGGACGGATAACAACCTGACCGTTGATCGCCATAGGACGCTGCAGAATGTTGTGCATGCCCAGGATGGCCGCTTGCGGCGGGTTGACGATCGGGGTCGACATCATCGAACCGAAAGTACCACCGTTAGTGATGGTGAACGTACCGCCGGTCATCTCGTCCATCGACAGCTTGCCGTCACGAGCCTTCTTGCCGAAGGTGGCGATGCCGCCTTCGATTTCAGCCAGGCTCATCAGTTCGGCGTTACGCAGAACCGGAACAACCAGGCCGCGGTCGCTGGAAACAGCAACACCGACGTCAGCGTAGCCGTGGTAAACGATGTCAGCACCGTCGATCGACGCGTTGACAGCCGGGAAGCGTTTCAGCGCTTCGGTGGCAGCCTTGACGAAGAACGACATGAAGCCCAGGCGCACGCCGTTGTGGGACTTCTCGAACAGGTCCTTGTACTTCGAACGCAGCGCCATGACTTCGGTCATGTCGACTTCGTTGAAAGTGGTCAGCATTGCCATGTTCGATTGAGCTTCAACCAGACGCTTGGCGACGGTGGCCCGCACGCGGGTCATCGGTACGCGCTTCTCGATGCGATCGCCGGCAGCGAATACTGGAGCAGCAGCGGCAGGAGCAGCAGCCTTGGCAGGCGCGGCAGCCGGAGCGGCTTTCTTGGCAGCTACAGCGGCAACAACGTCTTCCTTGGTCACACGACCGCCTTTGCCAGTGCCGGCAACGGAAGCGATGTTGATACCGTTTTCTTCAGCCAGCTTGCGAGCAGCCGGTGCAGCAACAGGATCATCTTCGCCTTCAGCGGCTGGAGCAGCAGCTTGTGCAGCGGCCGGAGCAGCGGCAGCAGCTGGAGCGGCAGCAGCGCCGCCCGCTTCGATGGAGCCCAGGACTTCGTCGGACAGAACGACGTCGCCTTCGTTCTTGACGATCGCGCCCAGCACGCCATCAGCGGTGGCCAACACTTCCAATACGACTTTGTCAGTTTCGATGTCGACGATCAGGTCATCGCGCTTGACGGCGTCGCCCGGCTTTTTGTGCCAGGTGGCAACGGTGCCATCGGCAACCGATTCCGGGAAAGTGGGGGCTTTGATTTCGATAGCCATTATCTGTGGGTCCTTAAATTCGGTTTCAGGTGCGCGAAGGCGTTAAACAGTAAAGGCGTCTTGCAGCAGTTTTTCTTGCTGCTCAGCGTGCATCGATGCGTAACCACAAGCAGGTGCAGCAGAAGCATCACGGCCCGCGTACTCGAGTACGAGCGACTTGTTGTGATTGCCAACGATGCGGCGCATGTGGTGTTGGCTGCAGTACCAGGCACCCTGGTTCATCGGCTCTTCCTGACACCAAACGATATGTTTGAGGTTGGTGTACGGAGCCAGGACTTCGTTCAAGTCGTCCTCAGGGAATGGGTACAGCTGCTCGATACGCACGACGGCGATGTCGTCACGACCTTCGGCACGGCGTTTTTCCAGCAGGTCGTAGTAGACCTTGCCGCTACACAGAACAATGCGCTCGACCTTTTTCGGGTCTTGAACATCGATTTCCGGGATAACGGTCTGGAACGAACCTTCGGCCAGATCTTCCAGGGTCGAGATGGCCAGTTTGTGACGCAACAGCGACTTCGGAGTCAGAACGATCAACGGCTTGCGCAGCGGGCGAATTACCTGACGACGCAGCAAGTGGTAGATCTGAGCCGGCGTAGTCGGTACGGCAACCTGAATGTTGTGCTCGGCGCACAGCTGCAGGTAACGCTCCAGACGAGCCGAAGAGTGCTCCGGACCCTGACCTTCATAACCGTGCGGCAGCAGCATGGTCAGACCGCAGAGACGGCCCCACTTGTGCTCGCCACTGGTAATGAACTGGTCGATCACCACCTGGGCACCGTTGGCGAAGTCACCGAACTGGGCTTCCCAGAGAACCAGCGCCTCAGGCGTGGTGGTCGAGTAACCGTATTCGAACGCCAGTACGGCTTCTTCGGACAGGAACGAATCGTACAGGTCGAAACGTGGCTGGCCCTTGTACAGGTTTTGCAGCGGGATGTAGGTACCCGAGTCTTTCTGGTTGTGCAAGACAGCGTGACGGTGCGAGAACGTACCGCGACCGATGTCCTGACCCGTCATGCGAATCGGGTGACCTTCGAACGCCAGGGTCGCGTACGCCATGGTTTCGGCGTAACCCCAGTTGATCGGCAGGCCGCCGACTTGCATCTTCTGACGGTCTTCGTAGATTTTCGAGACCTGGCGCTGAACCACGAAGCCTTCCGGAATTTCCAGCAGCTTGGCGGACAGTTCCTGCAAGGTTTTCAGATCGAAGCGAGTGTCGTGACGCGCGGTCCAGGCATGGCCCAGATACGGACGCCAGTCCACGAACAACTCTTTGTTCGGCTCTTTGACCAGGCTTTTTACAACATGCAGACCGTTGTCCAGCGCGTTGCGGTATTCGTCGACTTTCGCCTGAACACGTTCAACGTCCAATACACCGCCCTGGGTCAGACGATCGGCATACAGCTCACGCGTGGTGCGCTGCTTGGCGATTTGCTGATACATCAGAGGCTGAGTACCGCTTGGCTCGTCGGCCTCGTTGTGGCCACGACGACGGTAGCAGACCAGGTCGATCACCACGTCACGCTTGAACTGCATGCGGTAGTCGATGGCCAGCTGGGTCACGAACAACACGGCTTCCGGATCATCACCATTCACATGGAGGATCGGCGCCTGGATCATCTTCGCAACGTCGGTCGCGTACTCGGTGGAGCGCGAGTCCAGCGGGTTGCTGATGGTGAAACCGACCTGGTTGTTGATCACGATGTGCACGGTGCCGCCGGTCTTGAAACCGCGGGTCTGCGACATCTGGAAGGTTTCCATGACCACGCCTTGACCGGCGAATGCCGCGTCACCGTGGATGGAGATCGGCAGAACCTTCTCGCCGGTAGGGTCGTTACGACGATCCTGACGGGCGCGAACCGAACCCTCGACCACTGGAGATACGATTTCCAGGTGGGACGGGTTGAACGCCATGGCCAGGTGAACTTCACCGCCAGTGGTCATCACGTTGGACGAGAAGCCCTGGTGATACTTAACGTCACCGGAACCCAGCTCGACCTTCTTCTTGCCTTCAAACTCGTCGAACAGCTCGCGCGGGTTCTTGCCGAAGGTGTTGACCAGCACGTTCAGTCGACCACGGTGGGCCATGCCGATAACGATTTCCTTGGTGCCGTAGGAACCGGAACGCTGGATCAGCTCGTCGAGCATCGGAATCAGGCTTTCGCCGCCTTCCAGACCGAAACGCTTGGTACCCGGGTATTTGGTACCCAGGTATTTTTCCAGACCTTCGCCGGCGGTCACGCGCTCAAGCAAGTGGCTCTTGATGTCGGCGGAGTACGTCGGACGGCCGCGCACGCTTTCCAGACGCTGCTGGAACCACTGGCGCTGCTCGGAATCGGTGATATGCGTAAATTCAGCGCCGATGGTGCGGCAATATGTCTGCTGCAACGCTTCGTGAATTTCGCGTAGGCTCGCCTCCTCTTTGCCGATGAACAGGTCGCCGGCACGGAAGGTCGTATCAAGATCGGCATTGGTCAAGCCGTAATGATTGATCGACAGGTCTGCAGGTGCAGGACGCTGCCACAGCCCCAGCGGGTCAAGCTGGGCTGCCTGGTGGCCACGCATACGGTAGGCCTGGATCAATCGCAGCACTTCAACTTGCTTCTTCTCGTGCTCACTGCTCACGCTGCCGGCGGAAACCGGTTGGGCGCGGCGCTGGTTCTTTGCCAGCAAGACGAAATGATCGCGAATTGTGGAGTGCGAAACATCGGTGGCAGTGTTGCCGTCAGCAGGCAACTTCTGGAAGTAGGTGCGCCACTCTTCTGGCACAGCGTTAGGGTCGTGCAGGTAGAGCTCGTAGAGCTCTTCCACATAGGCAGCGTTACTACCGGATAGGTAGGCGCTGTTCCACATGCGCTGCATCACGCTTTCTTGCATGCTTGGTCACCCTCGGTTAGGGGAACACCACCGGCGTCGACACCGAGCACGCTTGCAGAAGTCCGAATGCAGCGACTAAAACAAGCCACTTAGGATCACGCTGATAGTCCGGGTACCAGCCCGGATGCCCCTGCTTGTCTCATTTCTTCAAAATAAGAGCCGCAGCCTTATAAGCTGCTGCTCAGGTTAAAACTACGGCGCCGGTTGAAGCCTGCGCCGTAGCATCTACGGGTACAGCAGTCCTACGGGTACAGCAGCTGAATCACACGCCGCTTTGCAGCAGCATGTTACGTACGTGACCGATGGCCTTAGTCGGGTTCAGGCCTTTCGGGCAGACGTTGACGCAGTTCATGATCCCGCGGCAGCGGAATACGCTGAACGGGTCATCCAGCGAAGCCAGACGCTCGGCAGTCTTGGTGTCGCGGCTGTCTGCCAGGAAGCGATACGCTTGCAGCAGAGCAGCTGGACCCAGGAACTTGTCCGGGTTCCACCAGAAGGACGGGCAAGAGGTCGAGCAGCAAGCGCACAGGATGCACTCGTACAGACCGTCAAGCTTTTCACGCTCTTCAGGGGTCTGCAGACGTTCGATGGCCGGAGCCGGCGTGTCGTTCTGCAGGTATGGCTTAACCTTTTCGTATTGCTTGTAGAAGATGCTCATATCGACGACCAGGTCACGGATAACCGGCAAACCTGGCAGAGGACGAACGATCAGCTTGTTACCTTTCACGACAGCGGACAGCGGCGTGACGCACGCCAGACCGTTTTTGCCGTTGATGTTCATGCCGTCGGAACCGCAAACACCTTCACGGCAAGAGCGACGATAGGAGAAACCTTCGTCCTGCTCTTTGATCAGGGCCAGCACGTCCAGCACCATCAGGTCTTTACCACCGGTATCGACCGAAAATTCCTGCATGAACGGCGCAGCGTCCTGATCAGGGTTGTAGCGATAAACACTGACTTGCAACATGGCGGCCACCCTTAATAAGTCCGAATCTTAGGTTCAAAAGTCGGAACAGTCTTCGGCGAGAAGTTCACAGCACGCTTGGTTACGCGCTTGTCACCCGGGAAGTACAGGGTGTGGCACAGCCAGTTTTCGTCGTCGCGGTCTTCGTAGTCTTCACGGGCGTGAGCGCCGCGGGACTCTTTGCGGATCTCTGCAGCGATGGCGGTAGCTTCGGCCACTTCCAGCAGGTTCTGCAATTCCAGCGCTTCGATACGAGCGGTGTTGAACGCCTGGCTCTTGTCGTTGATCTTGACGTTGGCGATACGGCCACGCAGATCAGCCAGCTGAGCAATACCCTTCTGCATGTATTCGCCGGTACGGAATACACCGAAGTAGTTCTGCATGCAGCTTTGCAGCTCTTTACGCAGGGTGGCGACGTCTTCGCCTTCGGTACGCGAGTTCAGGCCATCGAGACGTGCCAGGGCAGCGTCGATGTCGGACTGGCGAGCGCGGGTGTAGTCGACGCCTTCTTTCAGGGTCTGTTCCAGGAACAGGCCGGCAGCACGACCGAATACCACCAGGTCGAGCAGCGAGTTGCCGCCCAGACGGTTGGCACCGTGAACCGATACGCAGGCCACTTCGCCTACTGCGAACAGACCGGGGATGATCTGGTCAACGCCGTCGGCGTCCTGAGTGATCGCCTGACCGTGAATGTTGGTCGGCACGCCGCCCATCATATAGTGGCAGGTTGGAACGACCGGAATCGGCGACACGGCTGGATCGACGTGGGCGAAGGTCTTGGACAGTTCCATGATGCCTGGCAGACGGCTGTGCAGAACTTCTTCACCGAGGTGATCGAGTTTCAGCATTACGTGGTCGCCATCCGGACCGCAACCGTTGCCGGCGATGATTTCTTTAACCATCGAGCGAGCAACAACGTCACGACCAGCAAGGTCTTTGGCGTTCGGAGCATAACGCTCCATGAAACGCTCGCCGTGCTTGTTGATCAGGTAACCGCCTTCACCGCGGCAACCTTCCGTCACCAGTACACCGGCGCCGGCGATGCCGGTCGGGTGGAACTGCCACATTTCAATGTCTTGTACCGGCACGCCAGCACGCAGAGCCATGCCGACGCCGTCACCGGTGTTGATCAGGGCATTGGTGGTGGACGAGTAGATACGACCTGCACCGCCAGTCGCCAGAACAGTGGCGTTAGCGCGGACGTAGGAAGTTTCGCCGGTTTCGATGCAGATGACGATCATGCCGACAAAGGCACCATCTTCGTTCTTCACCAGGTCGACGCCGTAGTATTCGTTGAGGAATACGGTGCCGGCCTTGAGGTTGGCCTGGTACAGGGTGTGCAGCAGTGCGTGACCGGTACGGTCGGCAGCGGCGCAAGTACGTGCAGCCTGGCCACCTTTACCGAAGTCTTTCGACTGACCGCCGAACGGACGCTGATAGATGCGGCCTTGTTCGGTACGGGAGAACGGCAACCCCATGTGCTCGAGTTCGAAGACCGCTTCCGGGCCTACGGAACACATGTATTCGATAGCGTCCTGGTCACCGATATAGTCGGAACCCTTGACGGTATCGTACATGTGCCAGCGCCAGTCATCGTTCGGATCTGCCGAAGCGATGGCGCAGGTGATGCCACCCTGGGCGGATACAGTGTGCGAACGAGTCGGGAAAACCTTGGTAACTACGGCAGTCTTGTGACCACCTTGTGCCAGCTGCAGAGCAGCACGCATGCCGGCACCGCCGCCGCCAATGATGATGGCGTCGAACGAAAGCGTATTAACTGTAGTAGACATGAATCAGATACCCCAAAGAATCTGCACACCCCAGACGAAGTACGCGAACATCGCGACGCCGCATACCGCCTGGAAGAGGAAACGTACTGCAGTCGCGGACTTGCCCAGCGCCATCGGCGTCAGGTAGTCGGTCGCGATGGTCCACATGCCAACCCAGGCGTGAGCGCCCAGGGCCACCAGGGCCAGCAGACTGAAGATACGCATCCCGTTGCTTGCAAACAGCTCGTGCCATTGGGCGTAGCCAATGCCAGGGTGCGCTGCGAGGTATCCAATCAGGAAAATGAAATAAGCCGCGAGAACAACCGCAGACACACGCTGCGCCATCCAGTCATAGAGACCGGAACGCGACAGGTTCGTTACGCTGGTTACCATATCCAAACTCCCGCCAGAACGATCAACACCGCAGACACGGCGATAATGATTTTCGAGCCCAGCTTGCCGCCTTCCAGCGTCTCACCGATGCCCATGTCCATGATCAGATGGCGCACGCCGGCTACCATGTGATACAGCAAGGCGGAGAGGAGGCCCCATGCTACGAACTTGGCCAGCGGACTGGTCAAGCATGCCTTCACCTCGACAAAACCTTCCTCGGAACCCAGAGACTTGCCCAATGCATACAGCATGAAGCCAAGGCCCAGGAAGAGGATGATGCCGGAAACACGGTGAAGAAACGACGTAACGCCGGTAATGGGGAGTTTGATGGTCCTTAGGTCTAGGTTTACAGGTCGTTGGCTTTTCACGGCTTTTTTTTCACACTGAAGAGCCCCTAACAATCAGGGCAAAGTTGTTGGGGAGTGCACTGGTCAGGTAACCACTACCCAGGGATGCGACCCCCAACAAAGCAGGCCAAAAAGCCCCTGGCGGTCGGTGGCCGAGTATAGACAGTTAGGCTACTAATGACAACGCGTTCACCTTCCCCTAATAGCTCATTGCACAAGTCGTATAAAAGGCGTAAATGGCAGTCAATTTCGAGGAAAAAGTCCGGTTAAAGCCTTCTGGAGCAAGACTTTAGGCAAATTGACATTCGAATTTATCTCACTATAGTGGTGCGGGCCCTGCGTGGGGGGTCTGTCTGATGATTTCAAGCATAAATAGGAGGCCACATGGCTGACAAAAAAGCGCAGTTGATCATCGAGGGCGCAGCCCCCGTCGAGCTGCCCATTTTAACCGGCACCGTTGGTCCCGATGTTATCGATGTTCGGGGCCTGACGGCCACGGGCCGTTTCACCTTTGACCCTGGTTTCATGTCGACAGCTTCCTGCGAGTCGAAGATCACCTATATCGACGGCGACAACGGCATTCTGCTGCACCGCGGCTACCCGATCGAACAGCTGGCTGAAAAGTCGGACTACCTGGAAACCTGCTATCTGCTGCTCAACGGCGAATTGCCGACCGCAGAACAGAAGGCCCAGTTCGTCAGCACCGTGAAGAACCACACCATGGTTCACGAGCAGCTGAAGACGTTCTTCAACGGTTTCCGTCGCGACGCCCACCCGATGGCCGTCATGTGCGGCGTAGTCGGCGCCCTCTCGGCCTTCTACCACGACTCCCTGGACATCAATAACCCGCAGCATCGCGAAATTTCCGCGATCCGTCTGGTTGCCAAGATGCCGACCCTGGCAGCGATGGTTTACAAGTACTCGATGGGGCAACCCATGATGTACCCGCGCAACGACCTGACGTACGCGGAAAACTTCCTGCACATGATGTTCAACACCCCGTGCGAGATCAAACCGATCAGCCCGGTACTCGCTAACGCCATGGACAAGATCTTCATCCTCCATGCCGACCACGAGCAGAACGCATCGACTTCCACCGTACGCCTGGCCGGTTCTTCGGGTGCCAACCCGTTCGCCTGTATCGCCGCCGGCATCGCTGCACTGTGGGGCCCTGCCCACGGCGGCGCGAACGAAGCTGTTCTGACCATGCTCGATGAAATTGGCGATGTGTCGAACATCGACAAGTACATCGCCAAGGCCAAGGACAAGAACGATCCGTTCAAACTGATGGGCTTCGGTCACCGGGTTTACAAAAACCGCGACCCACGCGCAACAGTCATGAAGCAGACCTGCGACGAAGTGCTGAAGGAACTGGGCATCACCAACGATCCGCAACTCGAACTGGCCATGCGCCTGGAAGAGATCGCCCTGACCGACCCGTACTTCATCGAACGCTCGCTGTACCCGAACGTCGACTTCTACTCGGGGATCATCCTCAAGGCGATCGGCATTCCAACCAGCATGTTCACCGTGATCTTCGCCCTGGCGCGGACTGTCGGCTGGATCTCCCACTGGAAAGAAATGCTCTCCAGCCCGTACAAGATTGGCCGTCCGCGCCAGTTGTACACCGGCTACGAGTCGCGTGACATCACCAAGCTGGAAGACCGCAAATAAGACCTGTCTTGCGATAACGTCTTAAAGTTGCACCGGGAACGGCCTCTATTTATATAGAGGCCGTTTTTGTTTGTGCGATGAACCTGTTCGTTCCCACGCGGAGTGAACGATGAGTGAGCGGCGGGCTGTTGATCTGGCTTTTGCTTTTGATGTTGATCCTGCTTTTGATCTTTCGCCCCTTCGGCAGGCCGAGCGTAGGTGTTCATCAGGGGGTTAGGCGCGCAGCGCCGTGCGGCGAAGCCGCACACATCGAGAGGAGGTCGTCGCGAAGCAGACCGTAGGCGATGCCCCCTGATGGACACCGTAGCGAGGGAACACTGAGCTTTAGCGAAGTGCCGTACGCCGGGGCGAAGCGTTTTGCTTACTTTTGGGCGTCTGCAAAAGTGAGTCGCTGTAAAAGCGAAACCATAATCAGCCGTTACAGAAGAAACGGATATGTACTCAGTCAACAAGGGCCGATAACCGCCCAACAAAAAATGCCCCGATCTCTCGACCGGGGCATTTCTGTTTAACGCAGCTTATATATACAAGCCTGAAGCCTTAGTGAGCAACCGCCCCACTCGCCCCCAAGCCCGTCTGCGAACGAACAAACTGCGGGAAGAACAGCGCCCGCTCATTGTCAGCCGCAGTCGACTTGTCAGTGATCGAGAAGAACCAGATCCCGATAAACGCAATGGCCATGGAGAACAGCGCCGGGTACTCGTACGGGAAGATAGCCTTCTCGTGATGCAGGATCTGCACCCAAATGGTTGGCCCAAGCACCATCAAACCAACGGCACTGATCAAACCCAACCAGCCGCCGATCATCGCACCACGCGTGGTCAGCTTCTTCCAGTACATGGAAAGCAGCAGCACCGGGAAGTTACAGCTCGCCGCGATGGAGAACGCCAGGCCAACCATGAACGCGATGTTCTGGCTTTCGAACAGAATGCCCAGACCGATCGCCAACACACCCAGACAGATGGTGGTGATTTTCGAGACACGGATCTCGTCCTTGTCGTTCGCCTTGCCCTTCTTGATCACACTGGCGTAAAGGTCGTGAGACACCGCCGTAGCACCGGCCAGCGTCAAACCAGCCACTACAGCCAGAATGGTTGCGAACGCGACTGCCGAGATGAAGCCCAGGAAAATACTGCCGCCCACTGCGTTAGCCAGGTGCACCGCCGCCATGTTGTTGCCGCCCAACAGCGCGCCAGCCGCATCTTTAAAGGCAGGGTTGGTGCTGACCAGCAGGATCGCGCCGAAGCCGATGATGAACGTCAGGATGTAGAAGTAGCCAATGAAGCCGGTTGCATACAGCACGCTCTTGCGAGCTTCTTTCGCGTCACTCACGGTGAAGAAGCGCATCAGAATGTGCGGCAGGCCAGCGGTACCGAACATCAGTGCCAGGCCAAGGGAGAATGCCGAAACCGGATCTTTCACCAAACCGCCCGGGCTCATGATCGCCTCACCTTTAGGGTGAACCTTGATTGCCTCGGAAAACAGCAAGCTGAAGTCGAAGTTGACGTGTTTCATGACCATCAGCGCCATGAACGTAGCACCGGACAGCAGCAACACGGCCTTGATGATCTGCACCCAAGTGGTCGCCAGCATGCCGCCGAACAACACGTACATGCACATCAGGATACCGACCAGGATCACGGCAACGTAGTAGTCGAGACCGAACAGCAGCTGGATCAGCTTGCCGGCACCGACCATTTGCGCGATCAGGTAGAACGCCACCACCACCAGCGAACCGCAAGCGGACAGCGTGCGGATCTGGGTTTGCCCAAGGCGGTAGGACGCCACGTCGGCAAAGGTGTATTTACCCAGGTTACGCAGGCGCTCGGCGATCAGGAACAGAATGATCGGCCAGCCCACCAGAAAGCCGATCGAGTAGATCAGACCGTCGTAACCGGAAGTGAACACCAGGGCGGAAATACCCAGGAAGGACGCCGCCGACATGTAGTCACCGGCAATCGCCAGACCGTTCTGGAAGCCGGTGATCTTGCCACCCGCCGCATAGTAGTCAGCCGCCGAATTGTTGCGCTTGGAAGCCCAGTAGGTGATGCACAGGGTCAGGCCAACGAACGCGACGAACATCAGGATCGCGGAAACGTTGAGCGGTTGTTTGTGCACTTCGCCGGTCAGGGCTTCACCCGCCCAGGCGCCAGGTGCAAAGGCTGCGATGCTCAATAGAGCCATTAGACGCCGGATCATTGCTGAGCCTCCTTGAGAATCGCATTGTTCAGGTCGTCGAATTCGCCATTGGCGCGTCGTACGTAGATTGCAGTCAGGATAAAGGCCGAGAGAATCAGCCCGACACCAATCGGTATCCCCCAGGTAATCGAAGACTCGGGGCTGATTTTCGCCCCCAGAATATGCGGCCCGTAAGCAATCAAAAGGATGAATCCGGAGTAAAGCCCAAGCATGATCGCCGAAAGAATCCAGGCGAACTTTTCTCGCTTACTAACCAGCTCCTTGAAGCGCGGGCTGTTTTGAATCGAGAGGTAAATGCTGTCGTTCATTGTTTTTATCCTCGCAGCACAGATGAAGTTGGAACGTTATCCACTCTATGCGGCTACGGAACTGGTTCCAGACGACCTTAGTATTAGAACGACATGACAGAATCGCCATTTCCCGGCATGCATTAAATAAATGGGGAAAAACAAAAGGCCCCTTGGCAAATATGCCAAGGGGCCTTGAGAAGTGCTGACCAGACGCGTCAGCTCAAATCATTTGGTCCAGTCTGCAACGCGTTCCGGGTGTTTGGCCACCCAATCCTTGGCGGCGGCTTCAGGTTTGGCACCATCCTGAATCGCCAACATGACTTCGCCGATTTCGTCTTTCGACGCCCACTGGAAGTTCTTCATGAACTTGGCAACTTCCGGAGCTTTGGTTGCCAGTTCTTTGCTGCCGATGTTGTTTACGGTTTCAGCCGCGCCATAAACGCCTTTCGGGTCGTCCAGGAAGCGCAGTTTCCACTTGGCGAACATCCAGTGCGGCACCCAGCCGGTGACGGCAATGGATTCGTTTTTCTTCTCGGCACGGGTCAGCTCGGCAATCATGCCGGCGCCGGAACTGGCCTTGAGTTGATACCCGGTCAGATCGTAGTCCTTGATCGCCTGCTCGGACTTGAGCATTACGCCCGAACCGGCGTCGATGCCGACGATGCGACCTTTGAAGCTATCGTCGGTTTTCAGATCGGCAATACTTTTGGCTTTGACGTACTCCGGCACGATCAGGCCAATTCTCGCGTCCTTGAAGTTCGGACCGTAATCGACGACTTGATCTTTATTCTTGGTCCAGTATTCACCATGAGTCACAGGCAGCCACGCAGACATCATGGCATCGAGTTTGCCAGTGGCCACGCCCTGCCACATGATCCCGGTGGCGACTGCTTGCAGTTTCACGTCATAACCGAGTTTCTGCCTGATCACTTCAGCGGCCACGTTGGTCGTGGCGACACTGTCCGACCAGCCGTCGACATAACCGATAGTCACTGCCTTGCCTTCGGCGCTGGCTACAGTAGAACTGATCGCCAGCACCAAAGCGGCACCTGCGCCCAAGAGTCGTCGCATCTTCATCGTTACTTCCCCGAAAGTGCTGCGCTCGACGGATGCCGAGTCGCGTCAACGTATTGTTATGGTGCCCAGCGCCCCCATCACGCCCACCGCAAACTCGTCCGAACATCAGCGGAGTACTGACGCCTCGATAATCAACCTCACGACAATGGCGACCTTCTCTGCCAGCGACCTCAAGGCATCGAGAAACGACATCAGAACGCCATTAATCTAGACCACAGGAAGACCGCCGGCCAATCCGCCCAAACTTTGCATGTCAAAAGTATGCAGGCCACCAAGCACGCGGCAAATGAAGGTAACATGCGCGGCTTTGCTCCCAGACGGCCTGACCATGCCCGCGACATCCCGCTTTCCTTTTTTTGCTTATCTATTCGCCTGCCTGCTGGGGCTTTTTGCCCTGGGTGGCTTCTGGTACGGCCTCGGTAAACCGGTGATCCTGCCGGACGTGGCCAGTGCGACGCACAAGCTGCAATGCGCCTCCTACACCCCGTTCGACAAGGATCAATCACCGTTCGATCAGCCGTTCAAGCTGCGCCCCGAGCGCATGGATGCCGACCTCGCGCTGCTGGCCAAAAGCTTCGAATGCATCCGCACCTATTCCATGACCGGCCTCGAGGCCCTGCCCGACCTGGCGCGCAAGCACGGGCTGAAACTGATGATCGGCGCCTGGGTCAACAGCAACCCGGTGGACACCGCCAAGGAAGTCGACCTGCTGATCGCCTCGGCCAACGCCAACGCGGACGTTGTGACCTCGGTGATCGTCGGCAACGAAACCCTGTTGCGCAAGGAAGTCACTGGCGCGCAACTGGCCAAGCTCATCAGTAAAGTCAAAAGCCAGGTCAAACAGCCTGTCACTTACGCCGATGTCTGGGAGTTCTGGCTCAAACACCCGGAAATCGCCCCGGCGGTGGATTTCCTGACCATCCATTTGTTGCCGTACTGGGAAGATGACCCGTCGAACATCGATGCCGCCCTGCAGCATGTGGCCGAAGTACGTCAGGTGTTCGGCAACAAGTTCGCGCCCAAGGACGTGATGATTGGCGAAACCGGTTGGCCGAGTGAAGGCCGTCAGCGTGAAACCGCCCTGCCGAGCCGGGTCAATGAAGCCAAGTTCATTCGCGCTTTTGTCATCATGGCGGAGCAGCAAGGCTGGCATTACAACCTGATCGAAGCCTTCGACCAGCCATGGAAACGCGCCAGCGAAGGTGCGGTCGGTGGTTACTGGGGGCTGTTCGATGCCGATCGCCAGGACAAGGGCGTGCTCGCCGGTCCGGTGTCGAACGTGCCTTACTGGACGCAGTGGCTGGTGGTGGGAGGTCTGATCTTCCTTGGCACGTTGATCCTCGGCGGACGTGTACGCAGCACGCGCGCGGCGCTGGTCCTGCCACTGCTCGGCGCGCTGGCCGCCTGCTCGATTGGCGCCTGGGGCGACCTGGCCCGTGTCACTACGCGGTTTACCAGTGAATGGTTATGGGTCGCTTTGCTGACGGCGTTGAACGTGTTGGTGCTGGCCCATGCGGCACTGACCCTGAGCGCTCGCGCCGGCTGGCGCGGACGGGCGTTCAATGCGCTGGAACGTCGGGCGGGCTGGTTGCTCGCTGTGGCCGGGTTTGCCGCTGCGGTGACGATGCTGGAGCTGGTGTTCGATCCGCGTTATCGCAGCTTCCCGAGTGTCGCATTCATCCTGCCGGCGCTGGTCTATCTGTGCCGCCCGGTGAGCGTGGCGCGTCGGGAGATTGCCCTGCTGACCTTCATCATCGGTGCTGGCATTGCGCCGCAGCTGTATCGCGAAGGGTTGCAGAATCAGCAGGCCTGGGGTTGGGCGCTGGTGAGTGTGTTGATGGTTGCAGCGTTGTGGCGCAGTTTGCGGGTTCGAAAAGGATAAATTTTCAGCGCCCCTACCGGCCTCATCGCGAGCAAGCTCGCTCCCACAGGGTTCTTCAGCGAATACAGAATTTTTGTACGACAAAAATCCCTGTGGGAGCGAGCTTGCTCGCGATGACGATCTATCAGGCGCTGCGGGAAGCCCTAACCAAACGCAATCCAGCAATCACCACCGCAAAAACAGCCAATGTCGTGTTGTACAACGCCAACGCCGGAAACCCGAACACGAGCGCCAGCACGGCCAACCACCACCCTGCCCGGCCCGGTAGCACAAAACCGATAACGGCTGCCGCCAATGCCGCGAAGCCCAAGACATTGAAGTGAATCATCAGGCCCAGGCTCGAACGAACCTGGCATTCCCAGCGACTCGCTTCGTCCACGCAGATGCCGACCCATTGAGCATCCTCCATGAAGCCATAACGCGCGCCATAACTGGCGGCCAGCCATAACGGCAGGAGAACGAGCAGCAGAATTACAGGCAGACGGCGGGACATGAAGCACTCCAATAAACGAAAACGGCGGCCAGCTTAATCCCCAGCCAGCGGTTAGCAAACGCATGTAAGAGATAATTGGTCACGAAATCGCTGCAAAGTGTATCGTCCAGCTACTATTAATCCGAAATTAGGCCTGATTGGTGCCGATCCATGGCACTTTGGCGCAAACCCCGTGGTCATAGCCTGCGAACTTCATTTGGCACCTTTCTCTAAGGGATCTAGTCATGCTCCGTTCCTTGCGCTTCGCCGCCCTGTTTGGCGGCCTTATTTTGAGTGCGTCCGCACTGGCCGTCGATATCGACGCTGCCAGCTATGGCTACCCCTTGACCAACCCGTTCGAGGCGACCATCGCGACGACACCGCCGGACCTGCGTCCGGAGTTGCCGCTGGACGATGACATCAATCAGGAAACCCGCAGCGTCAGGTTACGCCCGGAGCGTGAGTTCGATTTGCCGGACAACTTCTGGCCGGTGAAGAAACTCACCTACCGCATCGCCACCCAGGATAAAGCCGCACCGCTGATTTTCCTGATCTCCGGCACCGGCGCGCGCTACGACAGCAGCCTTAACGAATACCTGAAAAAGCTCTACTACAAGGCCGGCTACCACGTGGTGCAACTGTCGTCGCCTACCAGCTTCGACTTCATGAGCGCCGCCTCACGCTTCGCCACCCCAGGTATCACCGAGGACGATGCCGAAGACATGTACCGGGTAATGCAGGCCGTGCGGGCACAAAACCCGAAAGTCCCCGTCACCGATTACTACCTGACCGGCTACAGCCTGGGCGCCCTGGACGCGGCATTTGTCGCGCACCTGGATGAAACCCGCCGCAGCTTCAACTTCAAGAAAGTCTTGCTGCTCAACCCGCCGGTCAACCTATATACCTCGATTACCAACCTGGACAAGCTTGTACAAACGGAAGTCAAGGGCATCAACAACAGCACAACGTTCTACGAACTGGTGCTGAACAAACTGACCCGCTACTTCCAGCAGAAAGGCTACATCGACCTCAACGATGCCCTGCTCTACGACTTCCAGCAGTCCAAGCAGCACCTGAGCAACGAACAGATGGCCATGCTGATCGGCACTTCGTTCCGCTTCTCGGCAGCCGACATTGCCTTCACCTCGGACCTGATCAACCGCCGCGGCCTCATCACCCCGCCGAAATACCCGATTACCGAAGGCACCAGCCTCACGCCGTACCTCAAGCGTGCGCTGCAGTGCGACTTCGACTGTTACATCACCGAACAGCTCATCCCGATGTGGCGCGCCCGCACCGACGGCGGGAGCCTGCTGCAACTGATCGACCAGGTCAGTTTGTATGCGCTCAAGGATTACCTGCACGACAGCCCGAAAATCGCCGTCATGCACAACGCCGACGACGTGATTCTAGGCCCTGGTGACCTTGGTTTCCTGCGCAAGACCTTTGGCGATCGCTTGACCGTTTATCCACTGGGCGGCCATTGCGGCAACCTTAATTACCGCGTCAACAGCGACGCCATGCTGGAGTTCTTCCGTGGCTAAATACCTCCTGCTTATCGCAGCGTTACTCTGTGCAGGCGTCGCCAATGCCGACAACAGCAAAGCCAACGCACCGGTTGTGATTGACAGTGACGGCTTCAAGGAGCCGCTGAGCAAACTCAAATTCAACCCGGGGCTGGATCAGCGCGAGTTCGAACGCTCGACGCTTAGCGCGCTGGCCGTCTACGACCCGCTGGAAGAGTGGAACCGCCGCGTCTACCACTTCAACTACCGCTTCGACCAATGGGTGTTCCTGCCCGTGGTCAACGGCTATCGCTACATCACCCCGAGCTTCCTGCGCACCGGCGTCAGCAACTTCTTCAACAACCTCGGTGATGTGCCGAATCTGTTGAACAGCCTGCTGCAATTCAAAGGGCAGCGCTCGATGGAAACCACCGCGCGCCTGCTGCTCAACACCACCATCGGTATCGCCGGTTTGTGGGACCCGGCCACCTCCATGGGCCTGCCGCGCCAGAGCGAAGACTTCGGCCAGACGCTGGGCTTCTACGGTGTACCGGGCGGCGCCTACTTCGTGCTGCCGATCCTTGGTCCTTCGAACATCCGCGACACCGGTGGCTTGGCAGTGGACTTCACCGCCGAGAACGCGATCAACTTCCTGAACGTCGCTCAAGTCAGCGAAAACCACCCGGAAATCTGGGTCCTGCGCAGCATCGACAAGCGCTACCAGACCAGCTTCCGCTACGGCCAGCTGAACTCACCGTTCGAGTACGAGAAGGTGCGTTACGTCTACACCGAGTCGCGCAAGCTGCAGATCGCCGAGTAATTCATCGGCAACAAAAAAGGCCATTCGATGCGAATCGAATGGCCTTTTTCATTTCTAGACGTTCCACAAATCCCCTGTGGGAGCGGGCTTGCTCGCGAAAGCGGTCTGTCAGTTACATCAATGCTGAATGTGCCGCCTTCGCGAGCAAGCCCGCTCCCACATTTGGGCAGTGCCTAGCTTTAGCCTTTCACTGCTTTCCAGAGTTTGCCGGCAACCATCACACCCGCCAACACCACCGCCCCCGCCACAATCCCCGCCACCGCATTCAGCAACGTCGGCACGACAAACCCGGCACCGCCCGCCCCTGCGCTGACGCTCTCAATCCAGTGATGAACCACCGGCACGCCGTGGGTGAGAATTCCGCCACCCACCAGGAACATCGCCGCCGTGCCGATCACCGACAGGCTTTTCATCATGTACGGCGCGGCACGCAGGATGGCGTCGCCAATGCGTTTGGCGATCTGTCCAGGCTTCTGGGTCAGCCACAAGCCGAGGTCGTCGAGTTTGACGATGCCGGCCACCAGGCCATACACGCCGATGGTCATGACGATGGCAATGCCCGAAAGCACGATGACTTGCTGCGTCAGCGAGGCATCCGCCACGGTGCCCAGGGTGATTGCGATGATTTCTGCAGAGAGAATGAAGTCGGTGCGGATGGCGCCTTTGATCTTGTCCTGCTCGAACGCCACCAGATCGACCGCCGGATCAGCCACGGCCTCGACCAGCTCTGCATGCTCGGCCTGGTCTTCCGCCTTGCTGTGCAGGAATTTATGGGCCAGTTTTTCGAAACCTTCGAAACACAGGTAAGCGCCGCCGATCATCAACAACGGCGTGACCAGCCACGGAATGAATGCACTGATGGCCAACGCCGAGGGCACCAGGATCAGCTTGTTGAGAAACGAGCCCTTGGCCACCGCCCACACCACCGGGATTTCCCGCTCGGCACGCACACCGGAAACCTGTTGGGCATTGAGCGCCAGATCGTCGCCGAGCACGCCAGCAGTCTTCTTGGCGGCCATTTTGGTCATCAACGCCACATCGTCGAGTACCGCGGCAATGTCGTCGATCAGCAACAGCAAACTGCTTCCTGCCATGAATCAGGTTTCCTTCTTGAATGAATGCCGCGCAGCATAACGCGGCCGGGTACCGCACGGGGCATTCTTGAGCGCCGCGCGAGGCCGGTGCTACCATGCGCAACCGCCAGAACAGGCAAGGAACCCCCTGGTTTATGAGCACCATCCGCGAGCGCAACAAAGAACTGATCCTGCGTGCCGCCAGTGAAGAATTTGCCGACAAGGGCTTCGCTGCGACCAAAACCAGTGACATCGCAGCCAAGGCGGGATTGCCCAAGCCCAACGTCTACTACTACTTCAAATCCAAGGAAAACCTCTACCGCGAGGTCCTGGAAAGCATCATCGAACCGATTCTGCAGGCCTCGACACCGTTCAATGCCGACGGCGTGCCCAGTGAAGTGCTGAGCGGCTACATCCGCTCGAAAATCCGCATCTCCCGCGACCTGCCCTTCGCCTCCAAGGTGTTCGCCAGCGAAATCATGCACGGCGCCCCACACCTGAGCGCTGATCTGGTTGAACGGCTCAACGGCCAGGCCAAGCACAACATCGACTGCATCCAGACCTGGATCGACCGCGGCCAGATCGCCCCGATCGACCCCAACCACCTGATGTTCAGCATCTGGGCCGCGACCCAGACCTATGCCGACTTCGACTGGCAGATTTCCGCGGTGACCGGAAAGGCCAAGCTCGATGAGGCCGACTATGAAGCGGCGGCGCAGACGATTATCCGGTTGGTGCTCAAGGGGTGTGAGCCGGACTGATACACCGCAGCGCACCTTTCGCGAGTAAGCCCGCTCCCACACTCGATCTCTGATGTCCACAAATCCCCTGTGGGAGCGGGCTTGCTCGCGAAGGGGGCAACGCGGCCCTGAGACTAAAGCCAAATGGCATCCCACAGCGGATAGTCGCCAAGCTTCTCCACCAGCCCCGCCCGCAATGGGTTGGCGACAACATATCGAGCAAGCTTCACCAAATCTTCCTCTTGCCGCACCGCATGATCATGAAAGCTCTGCTGCCAAAGACTGCCTGCCCTGCCAGTGGCGGCATTGATTGCTCGAGTACTTAACGATTTGGTCTGGCACATCAACTGGCCCAGCGACCCTCTTTGTAGTTGAATCAACCAGTGAAAATGATCGGGCATGACGACAAAGGCCAAAGAGTCGGCAAACCCTTGGTCCTGTGCTTGTTTGAATTGGTGTACGACCATCCTGCCCAAGGTGTAATCCCTGAAAACAGGCTCTCGTTTGAGGGTATTGGCAGTCAGGAGATAGATCCGGTTTTGCTCGGCATAGCGGCCGATTCGCAGGCGATGCGAAGCTGACAGTTCAGGCATTCCTTTGCCTTCTCTCACGATGAATTCATGAGAAGGCTAGACCTGCGAATGCTTGAGGGTGCGGCAGACTTTTAGCTGGATGTGTCCGGGAGATTGCCTTCGCGAGCAAGCCCGCTCCCACAGTGGGTGGGCGGTGTTCAGACATTTTGTGTCCACCGACGAACCAGTGTGGGAGCGGGCTTGCTCGCGAAAGCGGTAGATCAGTCACTACATAATCAAGCAGTCACCCCCGCATCCGCCTGCAACCCCAACGCCTCAATCGCATTGATCGCACATTGCTCATCAACATCGGAAAGATCCCCGCTGATACCCACCGCTCCCAGCACGTTCCCTTCCTGATCCCGAATCAATACACCGCCCGGTGCCGGCACAACGCTGCCCTGCCCCAGACTGTTCAAAGCGGCGATAAACGCCGGTCGTTGTTGTGCGTCCAGCGCCAGCAGGCGTGAGCCTTTGCCCAGGGCGATGGCGCCCCAGGCTTTGCCGATGGCGATCTGCGGGCGCAGCAGGCTGGCGCCGTCTTCACGCTGCAGGGTGACCAAGTGTCCACCCGCATCCAGGACTGCGATGGTCAATGGAGCCGCCGAGATTGCACGCCCTGCGGAGATAGCCTGATTGGTCAGGTTGACTGCGACTTTCAAGGTTAAAGCGCTCATGGTGCCGTCCTCATTTTGTTATAGGGAAAGCTGCTGGACTGCGTTTTGTTCAGAAGTCCGATGCAACAAATAGAACACAATGAGTTATTTTTTTGTATACAATAATTTTCGAAAAGCGCCACATGCGACGAAAAGCCACAGTAGATCGGGCTTCCGACGAATGAAACGTCCGCTTGAGAAAATGGATTGACCTGCGCCGTCCGCCGTGAATACACTCTGCGCAAAGCCACTTGTATACAATTACAAAACGTAAGAGGCACAAAACCATGAGCAAAATGAGAGCAATCGAAGCCGCCGTTCTGGTGATGCGCCGCGAAGGGGTTGATACCGCTTTTGGCATCCCCGGCGCCGCGATCAACCCGCTGTACTCCGCCTTGCAGAAGGTCGGTGGCATCGATCATGTCCTTGCTCGCCACGTTGAAGGCGCCTCGCACATGGCCGAGGGCTACACCCGCACCAAGGCCGGCAACATCGGCGTGTGCATCGGCACTTCCGGCCCGGCCGGTACCGACATGGTCACCGGGCTCTACAGCGCCTCGGCCGACTCGATCCCGATTCTTTGCATTACCGGCCAGGCACCCCGCGCCCGTATGCACAAGGAAGACTTCCAGGCGGTCGACATCACCTCGATCGTCAAGCCAGTGACCAAGTGGGCAACCACCGTCATGGAACCGGGCCAGGTGCCTTACGCGTTCCAGAAAGCCTTCTACGAAATGCGCTCCGGCCGTCCAGGCCCGGTGCTGATCGATCTGCCGTTCGACGTGCAGATGGCTGAAATCGAATTCGATATCGACGCCTACGAACCACTGCCGCTGGCCAAGCCAACCGCTAACCGCGTGCAAATCGAGAAGGCGCTGGCCATGCTCGACCAGGCCGAGCGTCCATTGCTGGTGGCCGGTGGTGGCATCATCAATGCCGACGCCAGCGAGTTGCTGGTGGAGTTTGCCGAGCTGACCGGTATCCCGGTGGTCCCGACCCTGATGGGCTGGGGCACCATTCCAGACGATCACCCGCTGATGGTGGGCATGGTTGGCTTGCAGACTTCGCACCGCTACGGCAACGCGACCATGCTCAAATCCGACATGGTGCTGGGTATCGGTAACCGTTGGGCCAACCGTCATACCGGTTCGGTCGACGTGTACACCGAAGGCCGCAAGTTCATTCACGTCGACATTGAAGGCACTCAGATCGGCCGCGTGTTCACCCCGGACCTCGGTATCGTTTCCGACGCCGCTGCCGCGCTGACCGTGTTCATCGAAGTCGCTCGCGAATGGCAAGCCGCCGGCAAGCTGAAAAACCGCAGCGCCTGGCTGCAAGACTGTCAGCAGCGCAAATCCAGCCTGCAGCGCAAGACTCACTTCGACAACGTGCCGGTCAAACCGCAGCGCGTTTACGAAGAAATGAACCAGGTGTTCGGCAAGGACACGTGCTACGTCAGCACCATCGGTCTGTCGCAGATTGCCGGCGCGCAGTTCCTGCACGTCTACAAACCGCGTCACTGGATCAACTGCGGTCAGGCAGGTCCTCTGGGCTGGACCATTCCTGCAGCGCTGGGCGTGGTCAAGGCTGATCCGACCCGTAAAGTTGTGGCGCTGTCGGGCGACTATGACTTCCAGTTCATGATCGAAGAGTTGGCGGTGGGCGCGCAGTTCAAGCTGCCGTACATCCACGTGGTGGTGAACAACTCGTACCTGGGGCTGATTCGTCAGGCTCAGCGCGGTTTCGACATGGACTACTGCGTGCAGCTGTCCTTCGACAACCTGAACGCTCCGGAACTCAACGGTTACGGTGTCGACCACGTCGCGGTCGCCGAAGGCCTGGGCTGCAAGGCGTTGCGTGTGTTCGAACCGAGCCAGATCCAGCCTGCCCTGCGCAGGGCTCAGGAGCTGATCGAAGAGTTCAAGGTGCCGGTCATCGTCGAGATTATTCTGGAGCGTGTGACCAACATTTCCATGGGCACCGAGATCAACGCCGTCAACGAATTCGAAGACCTGGCGCTGGTCGGCAACGACGCGCCAACCGCGATTTCGTTGCTCGATTAACTGCTGATCGTTCCCATTGTGGGAGCGAGCCTGCTCGCGAAGGCGGCTTCACATCCAACAAAGATGTTGGCTGACACACCGCTTTCGCGAGCAGGCTCGCTCCCACAAGGGACCTCACACATATACGGGAGACCACCATGCCGCGTTTCGCAGCCAACCTGTCCATGCTGTTCACCGAGCAGGATTTTCTTGCCCGTTTTGAAGCTGCCGCCAAGGCCGGCTTCAGTGGTGTCGAATACCTGTTCCCTTACGATTTCAGCTCCGCCGAGATCAAAGCCAAGCTCGATGCCAATGGCTTGACCCAAGTGCTGTTCAACCTGCCGGCCGGTGACTGGGCCAAGGGCGAACGCGGTATCGCGTGCCTGCCGGACCGGGTTGAAGAGTTCCGCGCCGGTGTCGACCTGGCGATTGCCTACGCGAAAGTCTTGGGCAACACCCAGGTCAACTGCCTGGCCGGTATTCGCCCACAAGGCATCGACGATGCCACCGTGGAAAAAACCTTCGTCGCCAACCTCAAATACGCCGCCGACAAGCTGCAAGCGGCGGGTATCAAACTGGTGGTGGAAGCGATCAACACCCGCGACATCCCGGGTTTCTACCTGAACAACACCGCGCAAGCCCTGTCGATTCGTGAACAGGTCGGCAGCGCCAACCTGTTCCTGCAATACGACATCTATCACATGCAAATCATGGAGGGCGACCTGGCCCGCACCATGGCTGCGCACCTGGGCGAGATCAACCACATCCAGTTGGCCGATAACCCTGGGCGCAACGAACCGGGCACCGGTGAAATCAACTACCGCTTCCTGTTCGAACACCTGGACCGCATCGGTTATCAGGGTTGGGTTGGCTGCGAATACAAGCCGCTGACTACCACTGAAGCGGGCCTGGGTTGGTTGAAAACCCATAACGCAATCTGACAAACACATGACCCTGTAGGAGCTGCCGCAGGCTGCGATCTTTTGATCTTGTTTGTGAAGGTCAAGATCAAAAGATCGCAGCCTGCGGCAGCTCCTACAGGGAGACATACAAAAACAAGAGGATTTTCTCATGGCTAAAATCGGATTTATCGGCACCGGCATCATGGGCCACCCAATGGCGTTGAACCTGCAGAAAGCCGGTCACAGCCTGTTCCTGTCGGCGCACCACGATCCCGCGCCTGCTGACCTGATTGCCGGTGGCGCCGTCGCCCTGGCGAACCCGAAAGAAGTCGCGCAAGAAGCTGAATTCATCATCGTCATGGTGCCGGATACCCCGCAGGTCGAAGACGTGCTGTTCCGCGCCGACGGCATTGCGGCCGGTGTCGGCAAAGGCAAAGTCGTGATCGACATGAGCTCGATCTCGCCAACCGCCACCAAAGCCTTCGCTGCCAAAATCAACGAAAAAGGCGCTCAGTACCTCGACGCGCCAGTGTCCGGTGGTGAAGTCGGCGCCAAGGCCGCGACCCTGAGCATCATGGTCGGCGGCGATGCCGATGCCTTCGAACGCGTTCTGCCGCTGTTCCAGGCGATGGGCAAGAACATCACGTTGGTGGGCGGCAACGGCGACGGTCAAACCGCGAAAGTGGCTAACCAGATCATCGTGGCGCTGAACATCCAGGCCGTGGCCGAAGCCCTGCTGTTTGCTTCGAAAAACGGTGCCGATCCAGCCAAGGTCCGTGAAGCGCTGATGGGCGGGTTCGCATCCTCGAAGATCCTCGAAGTGCACGGCGAACGCATGATCAAAGGCACCTTCGACCCAGGCTTCCGCATCAGCCTGCACCAGAAGGACCTGAACCTGGCCCTGGCCGGCGCACGCGAGCTGGGCATCAACCTGCCGAACACCGCCAACACCCAGCAAGTGTTCAGCACCTGCGCAGCGATCGGTGGCAGCAACTGGGACCACTCGGCGCTGATCAAGGGCCTGGAACACATGGCGAATTTCTCGATTCGCGATAAGTAAGCCCTGCACAAAACCCTGTGGGAGCGGGCTTGCTCGCGAAGGCGGCTGTTCAGTCAATGAATAGGTTGACTGACACACCGCTTTCGCGAGCAAGCCCGCTCCCACAAGGAACCGAGTCGCCCTCCAATAACAAGAAATCCGGGAGCCCGCCATGTCGGTCAATCCGCAACAATTCCTGCGCGAGCTGTTTGCCACAGCCATCGACGCGGCCCATCCGCAGCAAGTCCTCGAAGCCCATTTGCCCAAAGATCGCAGCGGTCGGGTGATCGTCATCGGCGCCGGCAAAGCCGCCGCGGCCATGGCCCAAGTGGTGGAGCGTTGCTGGCAGGGTGAAGTATCAGGTCTGGTGGTGACGCGTTACGGTCACGGCGCCCCGTGTGAAAAAATCGAAGTGGTTGAAGCCGCTCACCCGGTACCTGACGCTGCCGGTCTGGCGGTCGCCAAACGCGTGTTGGAACTGGTCAGCAATCTGACCGAAGACGACCGCGTGATCTTCCTGCTCTCGGGCGGTGGCTCTGCCCTGCTGGCGTTGCCCGCGGCCGGCATCACCCTGGCCGACAAGCAGTCGATCAACAAAGCCCTGCTCAAATCCGGCGCCACCATCGGCGAGATGAATTGCGTACGCAAGCACCTCTCGGCGATCAAGGGCGGCCGCCTCGGCAAAGCCTGCTGGCCTGCCACTGTTTATACCTATGCGATTTCCGATGTACCGGGCGACCTCGCCACGGTCATCGCCTCCGGCCCTACCGTGGCCGACCCGAGCACCTCCGCCGAAGCGCTGGCGATCCTCAAGCGCTACAACATCGAAGTCCCGACCTCGGTGCGCAACTGGCTACAGAGCCCGGAATCAGAGACGGTCAAACCCGGCGATCCGAGCCTGGCGCGCAGTCACTTCCAATTGATCGCCCGTCCGCAGCAGTCGCTTGAAGCCGCTGCGGTGAAAGCGCGTCAGGCCGGTTTCAGCCCGCTGATCCTCGGCGACCTGGAGGGCGAATCCCGCGAAGTAGCCAAGGTTCACGCCGGTATCGCCCGTCAGGTCGTGTTGCACGGTCAACCATTGGCGGCGCCTTGCGTGATCCTCTCGGGCGGTGAAACCACGGTCACCGTCCGCGGTAATGGCCGTGGCGGACGCAACGCCGAATTCCTGCTGAGCCTGACCGACAGCCTCAAAGGCCTGCCCGGTGTCTACGCGCTGGCCGGCGACACCGATGGCATCGATGGCTCCGAAGACAACGCCGGCGCAATCATGACCCCGGACAGCTACGCCCGCGCCGCCGCCCTCGGCCTGAGCGCCAGCGACGAGTTGGACAACAACAATGGCTACGGCTATTTCGAGGCGCTGGACGCGCTGATCGTCACTGAGCCGACCCGCACCAACGTCAACGACTTCCGTGCCATCCTGATTCTCGAGAGCCCTAAAAATGACGCCTGACAAGAAGGTTAAAATCCTCGCCACCCTCGGTCCTGCCACTAACGGGATCGACGACATCCGTGAGCTGGTGCAGGCCGGGGTCAACATCTTTCGCCTGAACTTCAGCCATGGCGATCACGCCGACCACGCTCAGCGCTATCAGTGGATTCGTGAAGTCGAGCGCCAGCTGAATTATCCGCTGGGCATTCTGATGGATCTGCAAGGCCCGAAACTGCGGGTCGGCAAGTTCGCCGAAGGCAAGGTGCAACTGCATCGCGGTCAGGCGCTACGCCTGGACCTTGACCCGACGCCGGGCGATGAACGCCGGGTCAACCTGCCTCACCCGGAAATCATCGCCGCACTCGAGCCGGGCATGGACCTGCTGCTGGACGACGGCAAGTTGCGTCTTCGCGTGGTCACCAAGTACTCCGACGCCATCGACACCACCGTGCTCAATGGTGGCGAACTCTCGGACCGCAAAGGCGTGAACGTGCCGCAAGCGGTGCTGGAACTGAGCCCGCTGACCGCCAAGGACCGTCGCGATTTGAGCTTCGGTCTGGAGCTGGGTGTGGACTGGGTCGCGCTGTCGTTTGTGCAGCGCCCGGAAGACATTCGCGAGGCGCGCGATCTGATCGGCGACAAAGCATTTTTGATGGCCAAGATCGAGAAACCATCGGCGGTGACTCAATTGCGCGAGATCGCCGAATTGAGTGACGCGATCATGGTTGCTCGCGGTGACTTGGGCGTGGAAGTACCGGCCGAAAGCGTGCCGCAGATTCAGAAAAACATCATCACCATCTGCCGTCAGCTCGGCAAACCGGTGGTGGTGGCGACGCAGATGCTGGAGTCGATGCGCTTCTCCCCTGCCCCGACCCGTGCCGAGGTGACCGACGTTGCCAACGCCGTGGCTGAAGGTGCGGATGCGGTGATGCTGTCGGCGGAAACCGCGTCCGGCGAGTACCCGCTGGAAGCCGTGCAGATGATGAGCAAGATCATCCGCCAGGTGGAAAATGGTCCGGACTATCAGGCGCAACTGGATGTGAGCCGGCCGAAAGCTGAGGCGACTGTTTCCGATGCGATCAGCTGCGCGATTCGTCGCATCAGCAATGTGCTGCCGGTGGCGGTGCTGGTGAATTACAGCGAGTCCGGCACCTCAAGTTTGCGTGCGGCGCGGGAACGGCCGACGGTGCCGATCCTCAACCTGACGCCGAACCTGCAAACCGCTCGCCGGTTGACGGTGGCGTGGGGCGTGCACTCGGTGGTCAATGATCGGCTGCGGCAGGTGGATGAGGTGTGCTCGACGGCGCTGGAGATTGCCCAGGCGCAGGGCATGGCCAAGCGTGGCGACACGTTATTGATCACGGCGGGTGTGCCGTTTGGGCAGCCGGGGTCGACTAACTCTTTGCGCATCGAGACGTTGATCTAGCGCCTGTACCGGCCTCTTCGCGAGCAAGCCCGCTCCCACATTGGAGTTGTGTCGATCACAACTCTAAAACTGAACACAGATTCAGTGTGGGAGTGAGCCTGCTCGCGATGCAGGCGCCACGATTCACCTGAAACTCCACAGACTTCATCATGCCTGCCAACCACTTCAACACCCACTGCCCCGACTGGGCCACTGCCCTGCTCAACGGCTTCAGCCAGATCTTTCTCCAGCGCCATCCGCTGTGCGGTCTGCTGTGCCTGTTGGCCATTCTTTTCACCGCGCCCGCCCTGCTCGGCGGTGCACTGCTGGGCGGTGTCGCCGGGCTGCTCACCGCGCAACGACGCGGCTATGCCAAGGCCGATCGACAGGCCGGGCTCTTCAGTTACAACGGTGTCTTGCTCGGCTTGTTGCTGAGCCTCTACTTCCCCTGGTCAGCGATGTTGCCGCCGCTGATCATTGCCGCGGGCGGCCTGAGCGCGATGTTCACTCAACAGTGGCTCAAACGCGTCCGGGTCAGCCAATACCTGCCTGCCTATACGGCGCCCTTCGTGGGGCTGGGCTGGTTGCTGCTGTGCTTCGCCACGCCCTCGACAAATGCGCACTTGATCGAAATCAACACACTGAACATGCTCGCCGCACCACTCAAAGGCCTCGGCCAGGTGATGTTCCTCGGTCATCCGCTGGCCGGTGCGATGATTGCCGTGGGTTTGCTGATCGCTGATCGCCGCGCATTCTGCTGGGCGTTGTTGGCGTCTGTCGCGGGCATGGGCTGGAGCATGCTGCATCACGACTTCTATACCGCATTGATCGGCCTCGGTGGCTATAACGCCGTACTCGCCGCCCTCGCCTTCAGCTCGCAGCGCCAGAAGCCTTGGCTGCCGCTGGTCGGTATCGCATCAGCGCTGTTGCTGACGCCGGTGTTTGCCGCCATCGGTCTGCCAACGCTGACTGCGCCTTTTATCCTCGCCTGCTGGCTGATCCGTGCCGGCAATCGGGTGCTGCGCAAGGCCGCCGTGGACAGTGCGCCTTGCGCTATTGAGCGCCAAACCAAGGGTGGCGCCTGAAAGGGCTGAATCTGCATTCAGCGCAATGGGTCAGTCTTGCAAGCCAATGGCAGATCCGACCGCGCGCCCCAACTTTCATCGTATCCCTGATCGTGGGTGGCGAGGGTTTCGACGACTTCCAGGCATTTGCCCTGAAGCTGCGTGGTGTAGACCTGAAGCATTTGAGGCGGCACGACCTTGTCATTCAATCCGATGAAATGACGTTGCGGCAGCGCACGCAACTTGTCGCGAAACTCCAGAGGTGTCACCGGCTTCGAGAATGGCGCGAGTTGCATCAGCTTCGCCCACTTTACCGGGTCGAGATTCCCGGCAATCGTTTGCACCTGAGTGACGTCGTTACGAGAACCCGCAAGGATCAAGGCAATCGCCGCGCCGCCCGAGTATCCGACCAGTTCGAACTGCTCCACGGCAAAGCGACTTTTCAGACGATCAAGGGCCGCGTTCATGCTCTCTATGACCAATGAATTGAAACGACCGGAAGTCCACAGATCAGTGTTGCAGCCCGGTGATGTCACGAACTGACAAGGGCGCGCCAGATAGGCGCTGGGCCCCCGATCTCCAGCGGCCAGTCTCGCCATCAAGGACACGCGAGGGGTCGGATCGATACTCGGTTGAGACCGTGTCGCCCACGCCCGACCATCGCCTTCAATGTAAACACGCAGATGCTTGTAGCCCCCTGGTGGTGGGAGCAAGGCCATGAGTGTGTAAGGTGAACTATCGAGCGTTCCAGGAGTAAGCGACGAGCCTTGGCTTACCGCCCGCAAATCGACTTTACCCGCGCAACCGCTGAGCCCGAGTAACCCGAAGCCGATGGCGGCCAGTGCTTTAAACATGGTTTTAACCTGTTGATCAGACGCAACGGTCCGCCAGCGCGAACCGTTGCAATCCAGTCGATCAAAAAGCGTAGCGCGCTTCAAGGGTAAAGGTGTCGGCGTTAAAACCGGTCTTCGCTTGATAGCTGTAATGGGTCCCCAGGGTTAGAGCATCAATTTGATACTTCACCCCTAAGCGACCTTCATAACTATCACGTACCGGACTGGCTCCCGAGACAATGAAAGGCGAGCCTCCCAAGGTGAAACTGGAGGTCTGATTGATCTGGTCACCGATGAAGTCATGGTAAGCCATCACGCTCGCTTCAGGTGTCAGGGTGCCATTGAGCAATGGCACGTCAGCGGCCATTCGCAACCCGGCACCCAGCTCGCCAATTTCGAAGCGCTGGGCATTGGAGTGCAGGGCGGCCGAAGAGCCATGCTCATTAAAGCTGTCCAGCTGAATATTGGTGTAACGTGCGGCGACACGCGGTTCGACAATCAGTTGATCAGTGAGTTTGAAGGTATAACCGCTCAAGGCGCTCAGGGCCCACGCGTCACTGTTGTAGCTGCCTTTGGCCACGCTGTCGGCGATATAACGTTTGCTGTCATTGTCATTGCGCCCGTAACTGAGGCTGCCATCGACAAACCAGTTGCGCAGATCCCAGCTACCGTACAGCGTCAATGCGCTGCCCTGCACATCGGTTTTATTTCCGGTGTCGGAAGTGACGTTAGTGTTCAGATACGAATAGGCCAGACCCACGGTGGAATTGGCATTCAGCTTGCCATCTGCCCCCACTGCAATACCGCTGCTGTTGGCCGAGTAACCGACGACTGCATCACGGCTGTCCTGATCCTGATTGCTGCTCAACCCCTGAACCCATACGCCGGTTTCTGCCAACGAATCTCCTGATGAGAGCCCCGAGCGCAGACCGGACACGCGGTTGCTGATCGCACCATTCATCATCGCCTGACCCGACACTGCCGCATTGACCGCCCCACCGCTGACGTCCGGAGCCAGTTGCTCACCGAGCTTTGCCAGTTCCTCTTGGGAGGAAGCGTTGGCAAAGGCTTTGAAGACCGCATCATCACTGTTCAATTGTCCCAGCGGGCTATTCTTGAAGCGATTGAGAATCTCGCGGGTACTGCTGGAAGTACCGATGCTCCCCTGTTCTTCATTCACCTGACTGTCACTTTTTAGTGTGACCAGTGCGTTGACGGTCTGAGCATCGGTTGTATAGCTGGCGACGTTCAACAACGAAGACGAACTGGTAACGCTCAACCCGTTGTTCTGCAGGCTGCCGGCCTTGACCAATGTGTATTGAGTGCCGGCAGCGGTCGGTGTGAAATCACCTGGTTTGGCATTCAATGTCACTTTGGAGGACTGGGCGAAGGTGGCCTTGCCGTCCACCGTCAAATAAGGCGTACCGGGTGTGACGCGATCCGAAAGCAACATATCGATGCCACTGTTGGCACCGACGTTAAGGTCACCGGTAATCACGCCCCCCTGGTTCTGAAGGTTCAGGGATCCCGAAACGATGGAAACCGTGCTGTCGATTTTGCTACCGGTGTAATTCGCCTGACCCGCGACATTCACCCCATTGAGGTTGAGCAGATCGCCCTTGATTGCACCGCCGGTCCAGTTCAGTTGCGCTAACCCTGCGCCATCGATGGCCGCTGCATGATTGCTGCGAATTTCGCCACCTTGCTGGTTGATCTCGAACGCTGATGTCTGGTCCGCATCGACCCGGATCGCAACACCGTCCGCAGTGATATTGCCGGAGTTGATAATGCCCCGAGCGCCAGACACAGCATTCTGCGTGAAAGTGGCACCCCCGAGCTTGATGCCAACGGCGTCTTCACCCGATGCCTCAATAGTCCCGGTGTTGAGCAAATAATCGACTGAACCATCCAAAAACCCGATAGCCGCGGAGTTCTTGCCAACGCTCATGATCGAGCCGCTGTTCTCGATCCTCAACGCGCTGGTTTGGGTCTCGACGTGAAAAGCGGAGGCGTTCTGACCCGTGGCACGAATCGTCCCTGAGTTGAGAAGCCTGCCGGCGATGCTCACGGGAAGCGCGGAATGGGAATCAAGAATCAGCCCCACGGCATAGTTACCCTGCACATCGACAACACCGCTGTTGATCAGATCGCCGCCAATAGTGGTCCCATGGAGGTAGATACCCTCAGGCGAGCCATAGATATTGGCTCCCGATGCCTGGGTGATGGAGACAGTCCCGGCGTTGATGACATTGCCGGTGATAGTGGTATTGGCGATCTCGATTCCCTCAGCGCTATTCACGTTGGAAAGAGAAAGCTTGCCGGCATTGATGAAGTCACCCTGAATGTTGCTGCCGCTGGTGTTGCGGAAACTGACATCCAGTCCGATCCCGGTCACCGTCGCGCCTTGAGCGTCGAAAGTGAAGTCGCCCCGGTTAATGAGTGAGCCCGCGACAGTGTTCTGAAAGAACGTGACACCCGTTTTGTCCGTGTTGCTCTGGCGGGTCCGTTGTCCGGTCAGAGTCAAGGTTTCACCGAGGGTTTGACCACTCCAGTCCTTGAAACCCTGGCTCAGGTCGTACTCGCTGGCAAATACCTGAGCGGTCGAAGCGCTGACAACCATTGCCAGCAGGCTTTTCTTGAAAAACTGACTATCCATATCGCTTCCGTGTGGTTTTGAAACCCATCGCCTGAAATCTGGGCAGCACATCGAGACAAAGGTTCTTGTTCTGTGGGAAGTCGCTATATCGACGAGATAATCAATTTCTTAAGCCATGAACGATTAAAACCGGCTGAACACGGCGTACCTGGCGTCCCGCTTGCGCAATCCTCGCCAATCACCCAGGCTTCTCTGATTTTCGGCTTGGGCAAGACCTTATGGAAAGCAACAACGACTGGCGCCATCGCCTCTACGTCATGATTTTCCAGAGCGATACAGTGGCTGGGCGGCGCTTCGACGGCATCCTGCTGTTGATCATCCTCGCCAGTATTGTGATCGTGATGCTCGACAGCATCGATGCGGTTCACCAGAACTACGCCAACGTGCTGGCGTACATCGAGTGGGGCTTCACGGTCATCTTCGCCATCGAATACGGCCTGCGCCTGTACTGCTCGCCCAAGCCGTTGCGCTATGCGTTCAGCTTTTATGGGTTGGTGGATTTGCTGGCGATCGTGCCCGGCGTTCTTGCGTTGTACTACGCCGATGCGCAGTACCTGCTGATTATCCGGATCATTCGGATGCTGCGGATTTTCCGCGTGCTCAAGCTCAGTCCGTACCTCAAGCAAGCCAACTATCTGATGTCCGCATTGCGCGGCAGCAAACAGAAGATCGTGGTGTTTCTGGTCAGCGTCTGCACCCTGGTGACGGTATTTGGCACCTTGATGTACGTGATCGAAGGCCCGGAGCACGGCTTCACCAGCATTCCCAAAGGCATCTATTGGGCTATCGTCACGCTGACCACCGTAGGCTTTGGCGACATCGTGCCGAAGACGCCGCTGGGTCAGGTGATTTCGTCGTTGGTGATGATCACTGGTTACTCGATCATCGCCGTGCCGACGGGGATTTTTACTGCCGAACTGGCCAACGCGATGCGCGGCGAACAACTGCAACACGACTGCCCGGTGTGCAAGAAAAACAGCCACGAACATGGCGCAGCATTCTGCTCACGGTGCGGTAATCAGCTATTCAAGAAAATGGAATAAGCAAAGTGCTTTTTAATCTTTAAAGGACTATGCGAGCCCCGTTATAGTCGCTGGCAAATTGCCTCACTTTTAAATAAAACTTAAGAACAAGGACTGCGCAGTGAAAAAACTCTTTGGCGCCTCACTTCTGGCCGCTGGCCTGGCACTGACCAGCATGGCTCAGGCCGCACCGACCCTGCTTAACGTTTCCTACGACGTGATGCGCGATTTCTACAAGGACTACAACACTGCCTTCCAGAAACACTGGCAAGCCGAGCACAACGAAAACATCACCCTGCAGATGTCCTTTGGCGGCTCCAGCAAACAGGCGCGTTCGGTGATCGATGGCCTGCCGGCTGACGTCATCACCATGAACATGGCCACCGACATCAACGCCCTGGCGGACAACGGCAAACTGGTCCCGGACAACTGGGTCACCCGCCTGCCGAACAACAGCGCGCCGTTCACCTCGGCCACCGTGTTCATCGTCCGCAAAGGCAACCCGAAAGCCCTGAAAGACTGGCCCGACCTGCTCAAGGACGGCGTGCAGGTGATCGTGCCAAACCCGAAAACGTCGGGTAACGGCCGCTACACCTACCTCTCGGCCTGGGGTTACGTACTGAAAAACGGCGGTGATGAAAGCAAAGCCAAAGACTTCGTCGGCAAGCTGTTCAAACAAGCGCCGGTGCTGGATACCGGTGGCCGCGCCGCCACTACGACCTTCATGACCAACCAGATTGGTGATGTGCTGGTGACCTTCGAAAACGAAGCGGAAATGATTGCCCGTGAGTTTGGTCGTGATCAGTTCGAAGTGATCTACCCAAGTGTTTCCGCCGAAGCCGAGCCGCCAGTGTCGGTGGTCGACAAAACCGTCGACAAGAAAGGCACCCGCGCTGCGGCCGAGGAATACCTGAAGTACCTGTGGTCGCCGGAAGGTCAGGAAATTGCGGCGGCGAACTACCTGCGTCCGCGTGATCCGGCGGTGTTGGCCAAGTACACCGATCGCTTCCCGAAAGTGGATTTCCTTTCGGTAGAGAAGACCTTTGGTGACTGGCGGACTGTGCAGAAGACCCACTTCAATGATGGCGGGATCTTTGATCAGATCTACAGCGGTCAGTAATTCCTGAGCCCCACGAAATAGGCGACCTGAGAAGGTCGCCTTTTTTTGTGGCCGAACACAAAACTCGTGTTCACTGAAGATCCCTTGTAGGAGTGAGCCTGCTCGCGATAGCGGAGTGTCATTCAACATTGATATCGACTGACACTCCGCTATCGCGAGCAGGCTCACTCCTACAGGGGTTTGCGCCAAGCAGCTACATTGGCGGTGTCACGCCATCCTTGCCCGCCGAGATCGATTGCGCAGTCAGCGTGCCGTCAGCGCTTTGCGTCACAAACGTCACGATCTTCACACCCACCTTCAGCAAGCTGCGATCCCCCGGCACCAGGTTCACGATCGGCACATCCTCCGGCACCAGAATCTTCTGCTGCCCGCCCTTGTAGTTGACGGTCAAAACCCGGCCATTGCTGACGACCAAATCACCGACGCTGCCATTGGTCATGCTGCTGCCCTTCGCCAAATCAAACGGCCGATGACCGTCGCCGCTACCGGCCAGTTCCGGCGGGAAGACGTGGACTTCCAGTGCCTTGAGGGTTCCGTCCTCCTGCGGTATGGCAGCCGAACCGATGTAGCTACCAGGTTTGATGTCTTCGATATTGGCCAGGGTGACGGCGCGGACTTTGGTGTCCTTGGTCAGGTTGATCACCACGTTTTCACCACTGTTGACGTGGACTTTCAGCACGTCGGGGCTGACCCCAGTGATCTCGCCGCGAACGCCGATGCGCATGCCTGGCGCGTCAGCAGCCTGGGCAATACCTGCCGTGAACAAGCCGATCAAGGTAACCACTGAAGTGCCGCGAATCAGATGACGAAACATCGCATTCATGAAAGTGCCTTCCGTTTTATGAAACGTGAAGAGAGAACATAAGCACGCTATCGAACAGGATGTAAGTGAATGTATCATCGGACCTCGATATTTTGACGCAAGGCTCCTCGATGGACATCACACACGTCCGTCACTCATTCCGCAACGGAATGATTGCTATCACTCCAAACCCTCTTCTGCCCATTCCGATAGCCCTTTAGCCTGCGCGCATTCTCTTTTGTTCAGCGAGACCCGATATGAACCCAGCGACCCAGGTGCCCCACGGCACCGCTACAATGACCCGAGGCATGGTGCTGCTATTCGCCTTCTGCTGCGGCGCCATCGTTGCCAACATTTACTACGCCCAACCGATCATCGGCCTGATCGCGCCGGACATCGGCCTGACCAGCACCATGGCCAGCCTGATCGTTTCGCTGACCCAGATCGGTTACGCGCTGGGTTTGTTCTTCCTGGTGCCGCTGGGTGATCTGCTGGAAAACCGTCGTTTGATGATCATCACCACAGTGGTGGCGATTGCCAGTCTGCTGGGCGCTGCGTTTACCGATCAGCCAAATGTGTTTTTGCTGATCTCGCTGCTGGTGGGGTTCAGTTCGGTGTCGGTGCAGATCCTGATTCCACTGGCCGCGCATCTGGCACCAGAGGAATCGCGTGGCCGTGTGGTCGGCGGCATCATGGGCGGTTTGCTGTTGGGAATTCTGTTGGCGCGACCGGTGTCCAGCGTGGTGGCTGACCATTTCGGCTGGCGTGCGATGTTTGTGATTGCGGCGGTGCTGATGGCGGCGATCAGCATCGTGCTGGCGCTGACGATTCCCAAGCGCCAGCCTGATCACAGCGCTTCTTATGGTCAGTTGCTGGGCTCTCTGTGGACTCTGTTGCGTCAACAACCGGTGTTGCGTCAGCGCGCGTTTTACCAGGGGTGCATGTTCGCCACCTTCAGCCTGTTCTGGACCGCCGTGCCGCTGGAACTGGCGCGCAATCATGGCTTGTCGCAAACCCAGATCGCGATCTTCGCCCTGGTCGGGGCCATCGGCGCCATCGCCGCCCCCATTGCCGGTCGACAGGCCGATGCCGGCCACACTCGCATTGCTTCGCTGCTGGCCCTGCTGTTCGCCAGCCTGAGCTTCCTGCCGGCGTTCATCCATCCGGTTTACAGCGTTATCGGCCTTGCCGTCACCGGCGTGGTGCTCGACTTCTGCGTGCAGATGAACATGGTCCTCGGCCAACGTGCGGTCTACGCCCTCGACGCCAAAAGCCGCAGCCGCCTGAATGCGCTGTACATGACCAGCATTTTTATCGGCGGCGCGTTTGGTTCCTCGGTGGCCAGTGCGGTATATGAACATGGCGGCTGGTTGTGGATCGTGATTGTGGGTAGCGCGTTTCCGCTGTTGGCGTTGTTGCGGTTCTTGAGTGTCTCAGAGAAGCGTTCGTTGGCGACGGCTTAAGGCTCCAAAAGCTTTGCCGGATCGTCGCCCGGACAAGCCTCTCTCCTGCCAAGGGGGCGGCTTGCCCGGATTGATGTGTAGCAGATTTTCCGTGCCTCAAATCTTCAACATTCCCCAACCTCTGCCTGCGAATTCCGGATTGTCCCGATGTGTGTTTACTGACGTCGGCAATGGGATCTGCAAACCTTCCGCACGTATCTTTTGTAGCAAGATCTGCACGATTTCGATGGCTGCGTCATACGCCTCCTCAAACGTATCCACAGCGGTCACCGCACCCGGGATGTCAGGTATTTCAATACCGGTTGCAGTTCTCTCATCTCCCCACTCGATAATGATTGGATAGTGCACAGCGGTCCCTCCAGCGAAGCATCACCTTAATGAAGCGCCACTCGACCATAGATACCGGACAGGGTCAGTTCACGTTGTTTTTCAGGATGTGAATGCCCCCATTCCAGCGCGTTGTTTGATCGGTCAGGATGGCCTGATCCGTTACGCCGAGGTCAACCCGGATTACACTCAGCGTCCTGAGCCTGACGCGATGCTGGATGCGATTCGCGGCTGAACCGATCAAATGCCGCCTGAGCCGCGGTATGTTCTTTCAAGGAGTGTGTAATGACCCGACGTACCTTCCTCATCACCGGCGCCAGCAAAGGCATTGGCCGCGCGGTCGCCGAGCACCTGGACCGCGCGGGTCATCGGGTGGTCGGAATCGCCCGATCGCCCGACCTGAGCTTTCCCGGCATTCTGTTTCCGCTGGATCTGAGCGACAGGGCACTGACTCAGGAAGTGCTGGCGGATCTGGCCAGGACTTATGAGTTCGACGGGCTGGTGAATAACGTTGGCCTGGTACGCCCGCAGGTGCTGGGCGAAATCGACCTCGACACGTTCGACGACGTGATGCGGGTCAACCTGCATTCGGCCTTGCAGGCCACTCAGGCACTGCTGCCGAGCATGCGCGCCAGGGCCTGGGGTCGGGTGGTGAACATTTCCAGCCTGACTGTGCTGGGTATTACGCAGCGCACTGCATACGCGGCGGCCAAAGCGGCGTTGATCAGCTTCACGCGATCCTGGGCGTTGGAACTGGCGCAAACCGGCGTAACAGTGAACGCCGTGGCCCCGGGGCCGACCGAAACCGAACTGTTTCGCGCCAACAACCCACCGGGCAGCGAAGGTGAAGCGCGGTATCTGGCCGGCGTGCCGATGGGGCGGCTGGGGCAACCGCAGGAGATCGCGGCGGCGATTGCGTTTTTGTTGTCCGAGCAGAGCGGGTTTATCACCGGGCAAACCTTGTTTGTCGACGGCGGCGCGTCCATCGGCAAAGCCGCGTTCTAACTGAACACACCAATCCCTGTGGGAGCGAGCTTGCTCGCGATGGCGGACTAAACCTCACATCTCTTTTGGATGTGCCGCCATCATCGCGAGCAGGCTCACTCCCACAGGGGATTTCCTAAAGCCATCAGACTGCACAAGGGCTTCGAATGGACCGCCTCGCCGCAATGGAAACCTTCGTCTACGTCGTGGAAACCGGCTCGTTTTCCGCCGCCGCCCGGCGCCTGAATATCGGCCAGCCCGCCGTATCGAAAGCCATTGCACAACTCGAATCACGTCTTGCCGTGCGACTGCTGTTGCGCTCGACCCGAGGCCTGACGCCCACCGAGGCCGGCCTGGCCTTTTTCGAACGCGCCAAGCGTGCCATCGAGGAGTCCGATGAGGCCGACAACGCCGCCCGCGGTGCCGCCAGCGGGCTGACCGGCAACCTGCGCATTTGCGCCGCCGTGACTTTCGGCCGAATACATATCGTGCCGCACCTCGGGCCTTTCCTCGATCAGAATCCAGACTTGAACATCGACCTGATGCTCGACGACCGCAATATCAATCTGGTCGAAGAAGGCGTCGACATCGCCTTGCGCATGGGCGCCCTGAGCGATTCCGGCCTCACCGCCCGCAAGATCGCCGAATGCCGGCGTGTAGTACTCGGCACGCCAGCCTATTTCGAAAAACATGGCGAACCCACCTGCCCGGCTGACCTGTGCAAACATCAGGCAGTGGTCTACGCCCTGGGCGGCGGCGCTAACTGGCAATTTCACAACGCGAACGAAGAACAGTCTGTGATCATCAGCGGCCGAATTCGCGTCAGCGCCGCCGAAGGATTGCGTGAAGCGGTCCTCGCCCACCTGGGGCTGACCATGGCCTCCGAATGGATGTTTGCACCGGAACTGGCCAGTGGTGCAGTCAGGGAAGTGATGACGGATTGGACCCTGCCGAACCAGGATTTGTGGGCGGTGTTTCCTACCGGAAGAATGGCCAGCGCGAAGGCACGGGCGTTTGTGGAGTATGTGCAGGGGTTACTGACAAAAGAGAACTGACACAAACCACAAATGCCTTCTGCCCTACAACACGCAACCATCAAAAGCCACCGTAACCCTGGGCGGCAACTCCCCCCCATGCTCCAGCAACCACGCATCCAGCGTATGCCCGACGTGCGTCAACACCGCCGACGCCGGTTGCAAGTCTTCGATACACCGCAACGCCAGCGTCAGATCATTGTGGTTACGTGGCACCTGAGGTTGTGGCGGCATTGAGCAGTCGAGGACCAGCAGGTCCAGCGGTACTTGTTGCAGCCATTCAGCAGTGGACGGTGGCAAGCCCACGGTGTCGGTCAGGTAGGCGATCCTTCGTCCCTCTCCTTCCAGCACATAACCGAGGGTCGGTCTGGAGTGTTGCAGCGGTAATGCCGTGACGCTGAGCCCGCCAAACTGGCGGGTTTCAAAAGGGCTGAACGGTTGGCTGAAATCGAGAATGCCGGGGTGTTTGTAGAGGTCGGCCAGGCCTTCCGGGTCCACCGGACCGTGAACCGGAATCACCAGTCCCTGGCCCCAGCGTAAGTGCAGCAGGCCTTGGGCGTGATCGGCGTGGTAGTGGGTCTGGAAAATGCCGTTGAAGCTGCGAGGCGGGAAGCGTTCGGTCAGGTCGGGCAGCCCGCTGTCGATCAGCCAGCGCTGGTCGCCGCATTCGATCAGCGCGCTGCACGGTCGACGCCTGAGTCGTTCATCGTTGCGGGCATGAGTGCAGGCCACGCACTCGCAGCCGTAGACCGGCACCTGCCGGGCGTCACCGGTCCCCAGTAATGTCAGGCGCATACGCAATGCTCGTCGATGCAGGCCAGCAGGCGTTCGACCGTGCGCTCCAGCGCTGCAGAGTTATCCAGCAGGTGCACTGCCGGACCGTGATCGGTCAGCAGACGCTCACTGAAACGGGCATTGCGCGCCAGTCGCTGATCAATCTCGGTCACAGACTCTCGTCCGCGCGCCAGCAGTCGCTGGCGTAAAACGGCTTGATCGACGCTCAGCAACAGCACCAACGCGTCTGGATATCGCTGGCGGGTTTGCGGCAGATGAGCGCGCGAACCGTTGACCAGCACGTCCCGTCCCGCTTCCAGCCAGTCGTCGATTTCCCGTGGAATGCCATAGAACAAACCATTGGCGTGCCAGCTCAGGGCAAACGCACCCTGAGCCTCCAGCTCGGCGAACTGTTCGGGGCTGACGCCGTGCGCCGCCTCGCCCACCGCTTCTGCCGAGCGAGTAATGACCCGCCGCACGATGCGACAGCCGCGTTCGGCCAACGGTGTGCGTGCGGCATCCAGCAGGCTGTCCTTGCCCGAACCTGAAGGTCCGATGAGATAGATCAACCTGCCGGCCATCAAAATACCCTCTTCGCTTGGCGCCACACTTGTTGCACCACCGGCAACCCGTCCCGGCTTCTGGCTTGCACCAGGTCCGCGAGCAGTCCGACGGCGATTTCGCCGCGATCATTCAAACCCGCCGCCCGGGCCGGGGCCAGGCTGACCATGCGCACTGCGTGGGCCAGATCACACGAGTTGTCCTGGGCTGCCAGCGCAAACGCCGCTTGCAGCAGGCTGGCCGGGTAGTAATCACTGGAAAGGATATCCAGCAACCCTTCAGCAGCCAGGTCGGCGGCGGCGACGTTACCCGAGTGCGAACCGCCGCGCACGATGTTCGGTGCACCCATCAGCACTTTCATGCCTTGCTGCTGGCTTCCGCGCGCCGCCTCAACGGTGGTCGGGAATTCGGCGATGGTCATGCCGTATCGCGCGGACTCTTCGACATGCGCGAGCGTCGCGTCGTCATGGCTGGCCACCGACAGGCCCCGCGCCAGGCAATGCTCGACAATCGCCGCACGATAGCGCTCGCTGTACTGCCGGGAGTTGGCCATCTGCAAGGTGATGAATTCATCCATCTGCGTCATGGTCAGGTGGTACTTGCCCATGTAGTACTCACGGTACTTGGACTCCAGCACGAATTGACGCTGGCCCGGCGAGTGGTCCATCACCGACACCAGTTGCACCAACGGATGCTCCACCAGGTCGCGGAACACACTCAGGGTGTCCGGATGGCACAACTCGCAACGCAGGTGCAGACGGTGTTCGGCGCGGGTCAGCCCGGCGTCGGAGGCACTGGAGATCGCTTCCAGCATCGCCGGCAATTTCTGCATGCGATTGCCTTTGGGGTTCACGTCACCGATGGACACCGCGTCGAACACCGTGGTGATGCCGGCCGCGATGATCTGCGCATCATGGCTGAGCACCGCCGAAGTCGACGGCCAGTCCACGCCGGGACGCGGGGTCATGTGGCGTTCGAGGTTGTCGGTGTGCAGTTCCACCAGCCCCGGCAACAGGAAATCTCCGTTGAGGTCCTGGGCTTGAGGCAATCGGCTCAGGCCTTCGGTGACGTCGGCGATCAAGCCGTCGCGCAACAGCACGCTGCCAAGGAACACGCGGTCAGCGGTGACCAGTTGGGCATTGCTGAGGATCTGTTCAACGGGCATCGGCGTATTCCTCTTGGTTCACAGCGGCGGGTGTCATATCGAGATGGCGGTCGGCAACCGCCTCGCGGGCGGTGCGGTCGTGGAAGATGCCAATCAAGGCGGCACCGGCAGTTTTCGCTTCGTTCATCAGTTCCAGCACCACCTGGCGATTGATGTCGTCGAGGGACGCTGTCGGTTCGTCGAGCAACATCACCGGCCACCCCACCATGAAGCCGCGGGCGATGTTGACCCGTTGCTGCTCACCACCCGAGAAGGTGCCGGGCGCCAATTGCCACAGACGCTGCGGAATGTTCAGGCGGCTGAGCAGCAATTCGGCCCGCGTCTGCGCCAGTTCTTTCGACCAGCCACGGGCCAGGGCCGGCTCCATCACTACGTCCAGGCAGGCCACGCGCGGAATCACCCGCAGGAACTGACTGACGTAGCCCAAGGTGCGCTGACGCACCTGCAGAACGTCGCGCGGTTCGGCGCCCACCAACTCCAGCCACTGGCCGTCGTGCTGCACGCGAATGCTGCCGCCCGCCGGCAGGTAGTTGCCGTACAAGGTGCGCAGCAAGGTACTTTTACCGGCGCCGGACTGACCGTGCAGCACCAGGCACTCACCGGCTGCCACGGTGAAATCGACCCCGCGGAGCACGTTCAGGACCACGCCGTGTTGCTGGTGCAAGGTGAAGGTTTTCGAGAGGTCACGGACCTCGATCAAGGTATTCATCGCTCGGTTTCCACAGTTGAACGGGGCTTCACGGCTGCAACACCGAAGACACCAGCAGTTGCGAATAAGGGTGCTGCGGATCGTCGAGGACCTGATCGGTCAGGCCGGTTTCCACCACCCGTGAGCGGCGCATCACCATCAGTCGGTCGGCCAGCAAACGGGCGACCGCCAGGTCGTGAGTGACGATCACCACCGCCAGGTCCAGTTCACGCACCAGGCCACGGAGCAAATCGAGCAAGCGCGCTTGCACCGACACATCGAGGCCACCGGTGGGCTCGTCCATGAACACCAGGCGCGGGCTCGACACCAGATTGCGAGCAATTTGCAGCCGCTGTTGCATGCCGCCCGAGAACGTCCGGGGTAAGTCGTCGATGCGCTGCGGGTCGATTTCCACCTGGCTCAGCCAGTCGATGCCTGCCCCGCGCAATTGCTGGTAATTGCGCACGCCTTGGGCCATCAGACGCTCGCCGATGTTGGCGCCGGCCGACACGCCCATGCGCAAGCCGTCGCGCGGGTTCTGTTCGACAAAGCCCCATTCGGTGCGCAACAACGTCCGGCGTTCGGCTTCGCTGGCGCTGTACAGGTCCAGCCATTGGCCCTGCTTGTCGCGGTAACCGATGCTGCCGCGCTGCGGTGGCAGGCGTCCGCTGAGCAGCGACAACAAGGTCGATTTGCCCGAGCCGGACTCACCGACAATCCCCAGCACTTCACCGGGATACAGGTCGAAGCTGACGTCCTGACAACCCTTTTCCGGCCCATACAGCAGCGACAAATTACGCACCTGCAACAGCGGCTCGGCCGTGGTCACGGACAGATCATTTTTCAGCGCCTGGTTCATTGGCCCTGCTCCTGCTGGCTGACGCGCTGGGCGCAGTAATAGGTGTCGGAACAGACGAAGCTCTGGGTGCCGGCGTTGTCGAGAATCAACTCATCGAGGAATGAATCAGCGCTGCCGCAAATGGCGCAGCACTCCTCCCACTTCTGCGCTTCGAAGGGGTGATCCTCGAAGTCGAGGCTGGTGACCTTGGTGTACGGCGGCACCGCGTACAGGCGCTTTTCCCGGCCGGCACCGAACAGCATCAGCGCCGGGCTCATGTCGAGTTTCGGGTTGTCGAATTTGGGGATTGGCGACGGGTCCATCACGTAGCGTTCATCGACCATCACCGGGTAGGCATAAGCGGTGGCGATGTGGCCGAAGGTGGCGATGTCTTCGTAAAGCTTGACGTGCATGACCCCGTAATCATTGAGGGCGTGCATGGTCCGGGTCTCGGTTTCCGAGGGTTCGATAAAGCGCAGCGGCTCCGGAATCGGCACTTGGTAGACCATGATCTGATCGGCGTGCAACGGGGTTTCCGGGATGCGGTGACGGGTCTGGATCACTGTCGCGTCCGGTGTGCTTTCAGTTGTCGCAACGCCAGCGGTGCGAGCGAAGAAGCGGCGGATCGACACCGCATTGGTGGTGTCGTCCGCGCCCTGGTCGATGACTTTGAGCACGTCATCGGCACCGAGAATCGCGGCGGTCAATTGCATGCCGCCGGTGCCCCAGCCGTAAGGCAGCGGCATCTCGCGGCCACCGAACGGCACCTGATAACCGGGGATCGCCACAGCCTTGAGCAAGGCGCGACGGATCATGCGTTTGGTCTGTTCGTCGAGGTAGGCAAAGTTGTACGCCGCGTCACGTACGGCCACCTGAGTCAGGTCATTCATGGCTGTGGCCCTCGGCAGGCTTGCGCAGTTTGCGGATCAGTTCCAGTTCGGCCTGGAAGTCCACGTAGTGAGGTAACTTGAGGTGCGACACAAAACCGGCAGCCTCGACGTTGTCGCAGTGCATCAGCACGAACTCCTCCTGCTGCGCCGGCGATACGATCTCTTCGTTGAACTCGCCAGCGCGCAGCGCGCGGTCGACCAGCGCCATGCCCATGGCCTTGCGCTCGGCATGCCCGAAGGCCAAACCGTAGCCGCGAGTGAACTGCGCCAGCTCGGTGGCCGAGCCGACAAACTGGTTGACCATCTCGCACTCGGTGACTTCGATGCTGCCCAGATTGATCGGGAAACCCAGTTCTTCGGGGTCGATCCAGACCTCGACGTCACCGATGCGAATTTCCCCGGCGAACGGGTGGTTGCGGCCATAACCGCGTTGCGTGGAATAACCCAGCGCCAACAGAAAACCTTCATCGCCACGGGCCAGTGCCTGCAAACGTTCGGCGCGGCTGGCCGGCAGCTCCAGCGGGTCGCGGGTGATGTCGGCGACGCTGTCGCTGTTGTCGGACTCGTTCTTGATCAAGCCTTCCTTGGCCAGCAAACCCAAGACTCGCGGGCACGGTTCGAGGCTGGCGTTTGGCGTGATCTGCGGCCCCGGGTATTCGCCCTCGGCGAGCAAGGCAAAGTCCAGCAAGCGATGGGTGTAATCGAAGGTCGGCCCCAGCAGTTGCCCGCCCGGCACATCCTTGAAGGTCGCGGACAGGCGCCGGCTGAGCTGCATGTCGGCCGTATCGATCGGCAGGCTCGGGCTGAAACGCGGCAACGTGGTGCGATAGGCGCGCAGCAGGAAGATCGCTTCCACCAGGTCGCCCGCCGCTTGCTTGATCGCCAGTGCGGCGAGCTCTTCGTCGTACAGCGAGCCCTCGCTCATCACCCGCGCCACGGCCAGCGGCAGTTGCTGGCGGATTTGCTCGACGCTCAGTTCTGTGACCGAGGTATCGCCCCGGCGTTTTTTCGCCAGTAGACAGTGGGCATTGTCGATGGCCTGTTCGCCACCCTTGACGGCTACGTACATCAGGCACGCTCCTGTGCTGCGTGGGCGACCCGCGTGCTGCGCGGCAGGCCGATAAGGTCATGGCCGGCGGTGAAAAACAGATCCAGCCCACGGGGGAATTCGTTGCGCTGCTCGCGCTCGCGCCAGACGCGGTCCGGCAGCGGCAGCGGCAGGCAGACCACGTGTTCAGTCTCGATCCCCGGTCCGCGCCAGGCCAGCCCTTCTCCGCCGTCGAGCAATGGCAGTTGAACCAGCAAGGTGCAGGACTGATCCGGGTAGCGATCATTGCCACTGTCGAAGCCGCTGAGGTCGAGCAAGTCGGCGTCAGCGAGCAAGGCAAACCGTGCGTTCTGCCGATCTGCGGTCAGCGGGCAACCGCAATGGAACGCCAGGTTGGCGCGGATCACCGGTGTGTCGAAGGACGGCGCCAGCCACAGCGGCGTATCGACATCCAACAGCGCCAGGCACAACGCGTAGGTGGCCGGCGCCAGACCTTCGATGCCCGGAATGTCGTGCAATGTCTGGATCAATCCGGGGCCGGCCAGCGCCTTCAGTGCCGCGCGAAAACCGCGTTGGGCATCCAGCACCGGGTCGGTGAAGGCCGGTTGCAACAGCTGTGCGCTCATCAGTTTTCTCCTCGCACGAGGGTGAAGAATTCGACTTTGGTGGCGGCGGTTTCGGCCGCTTTCTGCGCCCGGCGTTCGGCCTGGGCAGTCGCCAACGGCGTGATCATTTCCGCCAGCCAATGGCGCTTTTGCGCGCCCTGCAAATGCGCGTCGGCCAGCGCCGCCAGTTCGGCGTGCACCTTGTCGCGCCCCGCCAGGTAGCTGAAACCGGTACGACCGTCGGCCAGACGCACCACGCAGCGGGTCACGCTCATTTCGCCGACGTTGAACGGCGCACCGTTGCCGCCCATGCGCCCACGCACCAGGGTCATGCCTATTTCCGGCGCGCGGATCAGTTGGTATTCGACGTCACGTAGCGCCGCTTCATGGGGCTGCAATTCACTGCGTCGGGCGCGGGCCAGCACGCCGATCCAGTGTTGCCGTTCGGCGTGAGGAGCAAGAAGGCCGTGAATTGAGTCGTGCATTGAGTTCTCCATCAGGTGACGACCTGGTACTGGAAGCGATCCGAACGGCTGGTGGACTGGGCCAGCTCCACCGGGTGGCCGTCGCGGTCGCGGGAAAGGGTGAACACACTCAGCGCCGGCAAGTGCCGGGGCATCATCAGCAACGCGGCTTCGTCGCGGCTGGGCAAACGGGCGCCGATCAGGCTCAAGGTGCGGGTCAGCGGCATGTCGCGTTCGCTGAGGTATTGGCGCAATGAACCGCCGGTGTAGTCCGCCAGCAACGGCGCGTGACTGGCGCAGTAGCGATGACGGATCAGGCTGACCGGCTGGTGATCGAGCTTGCGCAGGGTTTGCAATTCGATCATCGGCGCCATCTCAGCGATGCCCAGGTGTTGCGCTTCTTCACGGCTGGCGAAGCAGTAGCGGCGCTTGAGCAATACCGCCTCAACGCCGAGCCCCTGTGCGGATAACGACTGGCTGTAAGCGCTGTCGGCGGCCATCGGATAAATCAGCGGCCGCTCCAGCACTTGCGTGCCTTTGCCCTGGCGGCGCAACAGGCTGCCTTCGAACACCAGTTCATCGATGGCGCGGCGCAAGGTATGGCGGTTGACGCCGAAACGTTCCGCCAACTGGACCTCGGCCGGTAGAAAGTCCCCGGCCTGATAATCCGCCAGCTCACGGCGCAGGATGTCGGCCAATTCGCGGTACACCGGCTCATCTTGTCTAGACAACTGCATGCTTAAAAAAAAGCGCCCAGGGGCACCCCTCCGAAATTCAGATGAACTGCTTGCGCAGGCGTTGCGACAGGATGTCGATCAGGCTCACCACGACGATGATCACCAGCAGCACCGCACAGGTCTGTACAAACTGGAAGGCGCGGATGTTCTCCCAGAGAATCACCCCGATGCCGCCGGCACCGACCATTCCCACTACTGTCGCGGAGCGCACGTTGGCTTCGAAGCGATACAGCGCGTAGGACACCCACAGCGGCATCACTTGCGGAATCACTCCGTAGATCACCTCTTGCAAGGCACTGGCTCCGGTGGCGCGAACCCCTTCGACCGGGCCCGGATCAATCGCCTCCACGGCTTCGGCGAACAGCTTGGCGAGTACCCCGGTGGTGCTGATCCACAGCGCCAGAACACCGGCAAACGGACCCAGCCCGACCGCCACGACGAACAACATCGCGAAGACCATTTCGTTGATCGAACGGAAGGCGTCCATGACCCGGCGCAGTGGTTGGTGAATCCACCATGGCGTGATGTTTTCGGAACAGAGAATGCCCAGCGGCACCGAGCAGACAATCGCCAGCACCGTGCCCCAGAGGGCGATTTGTACGGTGACGATCATTTCCTTGAGGTACGCGCGCCATTCATGAAAGTCCGGCGGGAAGAAATCCGCGGCGAAGGTCGCCATGTTCCCCGAGTCGCGGTACAGCGCCATCGGGTTCATCTCGGCGCCGTGCCAGGCCCAGGTCAGCAAGACCAGGAACAGGCCCCAACCGAGGTACTGCGGCCAGGTGCGCTTGCCGACAGCTTCAGCGTGAAGAGTGGTCATGAGGGTTCTCTTGAAAGCAGCTTTGAAAATGCTTGGCACCTAAGTAGCGCCGAGTGCAAAACCTGTGGGAGCGGGCTTGCTCGCGAATGCGCAGTGACATTCACCGTTGATGTCGACTGACACACCGCCTTCGCGAGCAAGCCCGCTCCCACATTTACCGCGCCGTGAAATTAGCCAGCGTTTGCTGCGCTCTTCTCAGTGTTGGTTTTTTCCAGCAAGGTCAGGCGCTCTTGCAGCTTGGCCAGCTCGGCATCGATATCAGCCAGTTTCTTGGCCTTGTCCGCCGCTTCCAGCTTGGTGTCGGCGTTGACAGTGGTGCGCTGCTTGAACAGTTCGAGCTGACGGATCGGCAGCAACTGGTCGTCGCTGGATTTCAGGAACTTGCCCAACTGCATCCCCGCGAGTACGGCTTTCTCGGATTCGGTGTCGCCGTAACTGAAGATGAAATCGCGGATCTTGGTCTTCTCGCTGTCGCTCAGGGCCTTGCTCCACACCAGCGGGTCGGCGGGGATCAGCGGAGACTTCCAGATCACTTTGAGCAGTGCAGCCTTGTCCGGCTGGGTGACGGCCAGGCGATCCCAGCTTTCAGTGTTGAAGGTCGCGACATCCAGTTGCCCTTTGGCCACGCTCAAGGCGTTGACCTCATGGCTGGAGTTGAGGGTGCGTTTGAACGCGGTGGCGGCATCGACGTTGTTCTTGGCGAACACGTAGTAGCCCGGCACCAGATAGCCAGAAGTGGAGTTAGGATCGCCGTTGCCAAAGGTCAGGTTCTTGGCGTTTTTGAGCATGTCGTCGACGGAGTTGATCGGGCTGTCCTTGCGCACGATCAGCACGCTCCAGTAGCCGGCGGCGCCGCTGACGGCTGCGGTCTGGGCGAAGATCTCGCCGTTGGAACGGTCCACCGCCTCGATGGCGGCCTTGTTGCCCAGCCAGGCCACGTCGACCTTGTTGAAGCGCATGCCCTGGATCAGGCCGGCATAGTCAGAAGCAAACGTGGCATTGATTTTCAGGCCCGTCTTCTTCTGCATGTCATCCAGAAACGGCTGCCAGATGCTCTTGAGGTTCTGCGAAGACTCGGTGGACATGATGCCGAAGTTGATGGCTTTTTCTTCAGCCTGGGCAGTACCCAGCACACAGCTGGCGAGTAGCGCGGCGCCAGCAAAAACGCGACCGATACGGTTCAACATGGAATTGATTCCTTGGAGTGCGTCGTTGGAAAAATGAGTGTGTTCAACCGCGCGCCAGTACCAGCCGGGGCGCAGGTTCGGGACGGCGGGCCTGGTCGGAAAACATCAGGCTGGTGTCGATGTCGGCACCGTACAAATCGTTGAGGAACTGACTGTTCAGGTCGGCGGCGAGACCATCGAAATGAATCCGTCCACCCTTGAGGGCCACGGCACGCGGGCAATAACGAGTGGCGTAATCCACCTGATGCAGGGTCACGACCACGGTTTTGCCGTCGCGACGGTTGATGTCGGCGAGGATTTCCATGACCTTGCGCGCCGACTCCGGGTCGAGGGAGGCAATCGGTTCATCGGCCAGAATCACTTCGGCACGCTGGGTCAGGGCTCGGGCAATCGCCACGCGCTGCTGTTGGCCGCCGGACAAGGTGGAGGCGCGCTGAGCCGCCAGATCGGCCAGGCCGACGCGGTCCAGGGATTCGAGGGCGAATTGCTTTTCCTGGGCATTGAACAGGCTCAGATTGCCGCGCCAGCGTGGCATCCGGCCCAGGCAACCGAGCAGCACGTTATCGAGCACGCTGAGGCGGTTGACCAGGTTGAACTGCTGGAAGATGTAGCCGATGTCGGCACGCAAGCGACGCACCTTGCCATTCAGCCGTCCGGACGCCTGCACTTCCCGCCCCAGCACTTTAACGCTGCCGCCATTGCTGCGATCGCAACAGGCCAGGCCCGCGAGGTGCCGCAACAAAGTGGACTTGCCGGAGCCGGAAGCGCCAATCAGCGCGACCATCTCACCGGTGGCGATGGTGAGTTCGAGGTCGACCAGTGCGGTCTTGCGCGCAAAGGTCTTGTTCAGATGATCGACATGGATAGCTGCGTTCATGGGCTTCTCTGTCTGGTTGAACAGCCGTCCATGGCCGTTTTGAAGTTCAACCGACTTTAGGCACGGGCTGTGTCAGCCCTATGACTTGCACATGTCGCTGGATGGGCCATTTGATGAAGGTTTTGTGAAAGGTTGAGTTCTGAAAAACACCGCCCCCCCTGTGGGAGCGAGCTTGCTCGCGATAGCGGAGTGTCAGGCACAGTTGATGTCGACTGACACGGCCTCATCGCGAGCAAGCTCGCTCCCACAGGGGTTGGGGTGAATCGTGAATTTCAGCGGGCACAAAAAAGGCGACCCTTAGGTCGCCTTTGTTTACTGCCCGAATTGTCGTCCCAACCCGCCCGGCACGCCATGGATGTCTGTCTCTTCCCATGGTCCGTTCGGGCTGATCGACCGGCTCCAGCCGTTATCCCAGCGGTAGTACGTGCGCTGGCGGTAGAAGGTGTTGGTCTGATCATCGAGAACGTACACGCCGAGCTTGGCGTCCCAATGGCTGTTGCCACCCGGCGGCGGCGCGAAGCTGGCGGAGGTGCGTGGCAGCGGTTTGGCGGGCTTGGCCGGAATGCCCGGCTTGCCCGGTGTCGGTGTCGTGGACGGCGTCGGACGCGGCTGCGACGGCGGGATCGGTGGCAGCCGTTCAGGCTGCTGCGGCTGGACCACGCAAGCGCTTAACCCCAAAACCATACTGAGCAGGGTGATACGAGCGATGGCGGTCATAGTGGCGATTCCTGTCATTTGTCCGGGCTGTCGATGGTCAGTGTTTGCTGCGCAGTGGTGCTGCTGGCCAGAGGCTGGCTGCGACCGATCCATTCGCCGGCAGTGGGTTTGCCGGCGCGGGAGATGCGTGCAACCAGTTGGACTTCAGGGAAGTTCGACAGTTTCAACTGCGGCATCATTGCGTCGGCGTCGCCCAGTTCAACGGTCGCCGGCAAGTCGGCCACGGTCAGCCGTTTGGCGGCCAATGGCGCAGGAGGCCCTGCGGTGGCGCGGGCGAAAATGAATACGCTGTCGCCGGGCTGGACCTTGGCTTTCAGCTCTGGCGCCAGATCCACTCGCACCTTGAGCAGTGCCGCCACCTTGGCGGCGGGCGCCTGGGCCACCTTGCCGCCACTGGCTTCGAGTTTCTCGGTGGCCCGAGTGATGCCGCCTTGCAGCGCGGCGCGGGAACTGTCCTCCGGCGGCAGTTGCACCAGCAGGCGATTCCAGTAGTCGATGGCGTCCTGATAACGCTGGCTTTCAAAGGCCGCAATACCGAGCAAGCCAAGACTGGTGACTTCTTTCGGATCGGCTTTCAGTGCTTCGTCGGTCAGGGCCTGAACCTTGTCCGACCACTTCTTGCCATCGGCGAAGTACTGGGCCTGCGCCCATTGGCCCAACAGCTCCGGCTGACGACCGGCCAGGTTCACCGTGCGCTCGAAGATCTTCGCCGCATCGCCAGGGCGATCCTGAGCCATGTACGTGCGACCGAGGAAATACAGGCCTTCAGCCGAATCCGGCTGGGCCGCGACTGCACGCTCCAGGCGGCGGGTCATCTCTTCCATCGACAGCGGCGCCTGGGAGAATTCGCGGGTCAGTTCGACCTTGTCGCTCGCCCCGAAATGCAGGTACAGGCCAAGGCCCAACACCGGCACCAGAATCGCCGCCAGCAACGGCCACGGCTTGCCCAGGCGGGATACGCGCGGCGCCTCGACGCCTTCGGTGTCGGCGAGCAACTCACGGGCGGCTTCGGCGCGACCGGTGTCCATTTGCACGGCGTCGAGAACGCCCTCTTCCTGCTGAGTCTGCAACTCAGCCACGCGCTCCTGATACAGCGCGACGTTCAGGGCCGTACGATCTTCCTCAAGCTGGGCGCGGCGGCCACGCAGAACAGGGATCAGCAGAAAACTCAGGGCAACCAGAAGTAGCAGACCTGCAGCGAGCCAGAAATCAATCATTCTTGGTTTTATCCAACAGGTGGTCGAGGCGCTCACGCTCCTCGGCGGAAAGCTCATCCTTGGTGTCAGCGCGTTGCACGCGACGACGGCGGACGATCACGGCGATGATCACAAAACCGCCCAGCAACAGGCCGGCAGGGCCGAACCAGAGCACAGCAGTCTTGGCGTTCAGAGCGGGTTTGTAGCGGACGAAATCACCGTAGCGGTCGACCATGAAGTCGATGATCTGCTGATTGTCCTTGCCCTCGCCGAGCATGCGAAAAATCTCTTTGCGCAGGTCAGCGGCGATCGGTGCGTTGGAGTCGGCAATGTCCTGATTCTGGCACTTGGGGCAACGCAGCTCTTTGGTCAGCTCGCGAAAACGCTCGCGATCACCTTCTTTGGCGAACTCGTAGGTGTCGATGGCCGCGTGCGCCACGCCGGCCATGCTCAAACCCAATACCGCGGCGGCTATCCAGCGCTTCATGGCTTGGCCTCATCAACCAGCGCCTGATACTTGGCCGCCAGTTTTTCGCGCCAGACCTGTTCGTCGATCACGCCAACGAACTTGTCGCGGATGATGCCCTTGGCGTCGATGAAGAAGGTTTCCGGAGCGCCGTAAACGCCGAGGTTCAGGCCCAGGGTGCCTTCATCGTCACGAATATCCAGCTGATACGGATTGTGAAACTCCACCAGCCACTTCAAGGCGTCAGCGTTGACGTCCTTGTAGTTGATGCCGTAGATCACCACGCCTTTCTCGGCCAGTTTGTTCAGCACCGGATGCTCGACCCGGCAGGAAATGCACCAGGTGCCCCAGACGTTAACCAGCGCTGGTTTACCCAGAATATCGGCCTTGGTCAGGGTTTTGTCGCCCTGCACGGCCGGCAGGGAAAACTCCGGGAACGGCTTGTTGATCATCGCCGAAGGCAGCTCGGCCGGGTCCAGATAGAGCCCGCGATAAAGGAAAACAGCCACCACCAGAAAAATCACCAGTGGCAACAGCATCAACCAACGTCTCATGCCGTGGCTCCCGTCATGCCCAGTGCTTCACGCACACGGCTGTTCACCTTGACCCGGTAACGGCGATCCAGCGCCGCCAGCAACCCGCCCAAACCGGTGAGCAGACCACCGAACCAGATCCAGCGTACGAACGGTTTGACGTGGACGCGAACGGCCCAGGCGCCATCACCCAACGGTTCGCCGAGTGCGACGTAGAGGTCACGGGTGAAACCGGCGTCGATCCCGGCTTCGGTCATCACCGAGTTCTGCACGGTGTAGAGGCGTTTTTCCGGGTGCAGCACGCTGACTTCCTTGCCGTCGCGGATCACCCGTACGGTGCCTTTGTCGGAGGTGAAGTTCGGGCCTTCGAAGTGCTTGGCGCCTTCGAACACGAAGTGGTAACCGGCCAGGTCCATGGACTCACCCGGCGCCAGACGCAGGTCGCGCTCGGCACTGTTCTGGCTCGACAGCACGACGCCGAGGGCACACACGGCGATGCCGAGGTGAGCGACCTGCATGCCCCAATAACTGCGGGTCAGGGTCGGCAGGCCTTTGATCAGGCCTTTGTGGCGAGTCTTGTCGAAGATGTCACGCACACCGGCCAGCAACACCCAGGCCGCGAGCATGAAGGTCGCGATCACCGCCCAGTTGAAATCGCCATAAGCGACACCCGCTACCACGGCTAAAGCGGCGCTGCCGAGCAACACCGGCGTCAGCATGCTCAACAGCCATTTGACCGGAGTGTCTTTCCAGCGCACCAGCATGCCGACTGCCATCACCATCATCAGCAAGGCCATCAACGGGATGAACAGTGCGTTGAAGTACGGCGGGCCGACCGACAGCTTGGCGCCGGTCATCGCATCGAGAATCAGCGGATACAACGTGCCCAGCAAAATCATCGAGGCCGCCACCACCAGCACCAAGTTGTTACCCAGCAGCAGAGTTTCCCGGGACCAGAGGTTGAAGCCAACGTGGCTCTTCACCACGGGAGCGCGCAGGGCAAACAGCGTCAGCGAGCCACCGACCACGAACAGTAGGAAGATCAGGATGAACACACCGCGCTCAGGGTCGGACGCAAAGGCGTGAACCGACGTCAGCACGCCGGAACGCACGAGGAAGGTCCCCAGCAAGCTCAACGAGAAGGCAGCGATGGCCAGCAACACGGTCCAGCTCTTGAACACGCCACGTTTTTCCGTGACCGCCAACGAGTGAATCAGCGCCGTACCCACCAGCCATGGCATGAACGAGGCGTTTTCCACCGGATCCCAGAACCACCAGCCGCCCCAGCCGAGTTCGTAGTACGCCCACCATGAACCGAGGGTGATGCCGATACCGAGGAAAGCCCAGGCGACGATGGTCCACGGGCGGGACCAGCGGGCCCACGCCGCATCAAGACGACCGCCCAGCAGTGCAGCGATGGCGAAAGCGAACGCCACGGAGAAACCGACATAGCCCATGTACAACATCGGCGGGTGAACGATCAGGCCGATGTCTTGCAGCAAGGGATTGAGGTCACGACCGTCCGCAGGAATCTGCGGCAGGATGCGGGCGAAAGGGTTCGAGGTAAGGATCAGGAACAGCAGGAAACCCGTGCTGATCATGCCCATCACCGCCAGCACGCGAGCCAGCATCACTTGCGGCAACTGCCGGGAGAACACCGACACCGCGAAGGTCCAGCCGCCGAGGATCAACGCCCAGAGCAGCAACGACCCTTCGTGAGCGCCCCACACCGCGCTGAACTTGTAGTACCACGGCAAGGCGCTGTTGGAGTTGCTGGCGACGTAGGCGACGGAGAAATCGTCGGACATGAAGGCGTAAGTCAGGCAACCGAAGGAGAACAGCAGAAACGCGAACTGGCCCCAAGCCGCTGGTTGAGCGAGGCTCATCCACAAGCGGTCACCGCGCCAGGCACCAAGCAACGGCACCACGGCCTGAACCAGCGCGAAACACAGCGCCAGAATCATGGCCAGATGGCCGAGTTCAGGAATATAGAGTCCAGACGTCATCGATCAACCCTCCTTCGCGGGCGTTGGAGCAGATTGACCGCTGTCTTTCAAAGCCTTGGTCACTTCTGGCGGCATGTACTTCTCGTCGTGCTTGGCCAGCACTTCGTCAGCCACCACCACGCCGTCGGCGTTGAGCTTGCCCAGGGCAACGATGCCCTGCCCTTCGCGGAACAGATCCGGAAGGATGCCGCGGTAGCTGATGGTCACGGATTTACTGAAGTCGGTGACGACGAATTTCACGTCCAGCGAATCGCCGGAACGTTGCAGCGAACCTTTCTCAACCATGCCGCCAGCGCGGATACGCGTGTCTTGCGGGGCTTCGCCGTTGGCGATCTGGGTCGGGGTGTAAAACAGATTGATGTTCTGCTGCAGGGCGCTCAGGGCCAGGCCGACGGCAGCACCGACACCGACCAGGATCGCGAGAATGATGATAAGACGCTTTTTGCGCAGCGGATTCACTTGCCGTTCTCCCGGCGCAGACGACGCGCCTCTTGTTGCAGATACCGCTTGCGGGCCAGGATTGGCGCCGCCACGTTGAGGGCCAGCACCGCCAGGCAGATGCCATAGGCTGACCAGACATACAGGGCATGATGGCCCATGGCGAGGAAGTCGCCGAATGAAGCAAAACTCATCGAGCGGCCTCCAGACTGTTCTGCACTTCGGCCTTGACCCAACTGGCGCGGGCTTCGCGCTTGAGCACTTCAAGACGCATGCGCAGCAGCAATACCGCGCCGAAGAAACAGTAGAAACCCAGCACCGTCAGCAGCAGTGGCAGCCACATCTCGGCGGGCATCGCCGGTTTTTCGGTGAGGGTGAACGTCGCGCCCTGGTGCAGGGTGTTCCACCACTCCACCGAGTATTTGATGATCGGGATGTTGATCACGCCGACAATCGCCAATACCGCGCAGGCCTTGGCGGCACTGTCACGATTGCTGATCGCGTTGCCCAGCGCAATAAGACCGAAGTACAGAAACAGCAGAATAAGCATGGACGTAAGTCGTGCATCCCAGACCCACCACGAACCCCAGGTCGGTTTGCCCCAGATCGCGCCGGTGACCAGCGCCACGGCGGTCATCCAGGCGCCGATGGGCGCCGCGCATTGCAGGGCGACGTCGGCCAGCTTCATCTTCCACACCAGCCCGACGATGCCGCACACAGCCAGCATCACGTAGATGGACTGGGCCAGCATGGCGGCCGGAACGTGGATATAAATGATGCGAAAGCTGTTGCCTTGCTGGTAGTCCGGCGGCGCGAAGGCCAGGCCCCACACTACACCAACGCTGATCAGCAGCAACGCCGCGACGCTCAGCCATGGCAGCAGTTTGCCGCTGATGCCGTAAAACCATTTGGGCGAGCCGAGCTTATGAAACCAAGTCCAGTTCATTACTGTTTCCATCACGGTTGCTCTTCGCTATGAAGAGCCAGGGTCTTTACTGATCAAATTTTGACCAGACCTCATTATTCGCCGACGCTGATCTTCAGGCCAGCAGCTATTGCAAAAGGTGTCAGTGTTATCGCCAGAGCGGTCAGGCTACCAAGCCACAGGAGATAACCGGTCGCCGGCATGCCCTGCAATGCCGCCTGCAAGGCGCCACTGCCGAGAATCAACACCGGGATGTACAACGGCAGGATCAGCAGCGCCAGCAACAGGCCACCGCGCTTCAATCCCACCGTCAGGGCTGCGCCCACCGCACCGAGCAGGCTCAGCACCGGTGTACCCAGCAACAACGAAAGCAGCAACACCGGCAGACAGGCGGTTGGCAAACCGAGCATCAATGCCAGCAATGGAGCGAGCAAAACCAGTGCCAGGCCAGAGAAGGACCAGTGTGCCAGTACCTTGGCCAAAACCAGAAGAGGCAGGGGGTGCGACGAAAGGACCCACTGTTCAAGCGATCCGTCTTCGAAATCACTGCGGAAAAGCCCGTCCAGCGAGAGCAAAACCGATAAAAGGGCCGCTACCCAGACCAGTCCCGGAGACAAGGTTTGCAACAATTGAGACTCGGGTCCGACCGCCAACGGGAACAGGGAAACCACGATCGCGAAGAATACCAGCGGATTGGCCAGTTCCGCAGGACGGCGGAACAGCAATCGGGCCTCACGGGCGACCAACAGGCCGAAAACACTCATACGGCCCAATTCCCCAGATCAATATCGCGATAGCCGGCCGGCATCCGGGTCAGCGTGTGGTGAGTGGTCAAGACCACCATGCCACCGCGCTCGCAGTGTGCGGCCAGGTGTTCTTCGAGTTGCGCCACGCCTTGTTTGTCGAGCGCGGTGAACGGTTCATCGAGGATCCATAGCGGCGGGCATTCCAGGTACAACCGCGCCAACGCGACCCGGCGTTGCTGCCCGGCAGACAGCGTGTGGCAAGGAACATCCTCGAAACCGCGCAGTCCGACCGCCGTCAGCGCCTGCCAGATCGCCTCATGGGAGGCCGGTTGATGCAAGGCGCACAGCCAGCTCAGGTTTTCTTCCGGCGTCAGCAGATCCTTGATCCCGGCGGCATGGCCGATCCACAGCAGGTTGCGCGCCAGCTCAAAGCGTTGCTCGTTCAACGGCTGGCCGTTGAGCAGCACCTGACCGGCAGTCGGCTGCATCAGACCGCAAAGCAGACGTAAAAGGCTGGTTTTGCCACTGCCGTTGGGGCCGCTGATTTGCAACATTTCGCCACTGGCCAGTCTCAATTCGAGATTTTCGAAGAGCAGCCGAAGGTCTCGCTCACAGGCGAGGGCAACGGTTTGCAGGACAGGACTGGTCAAGAGATCACGGGCCTTTTGGGTTCAAGTCGGCAGTGGAGCGGCCGTTAAAGATATGCAGGATAAATGCATTGGCGGCCCGTTCTAAGGAGCTGGATCAAGTATTTGAAATGTTTTCAGCGCCCCGGATACAACGGGGCGGCATTATACATGCCATGCCCTACTCTAAAGAGGGCAATTTCTTCAGGTTGTGACCGCGTATGACAGGCGAAATGAACATCCTCCCGCTACCGCAGACCACCCCCGCGACTTCGCGGCCGCTGGTGGTGAGTGGCGACCTGCTGAAGTTACTGACGCCGATGGAGGGCCTGATCACTGCGGGCCAGACCGCCAAGGCCGAAGTGCTGTCGCTCAAGCAGGCGGATCAGACCTTTCAACTGTTGCTCAAGGTCACCCTCGACAGTGGTCGTCAGACCACGGTCCAGGCCACCAGCACCCAGCCGCTGCCTCAGGGCACCAGCCTGGCGATCACCCAGCCGTCGGCGGGTAATCTGGCCGTCACCGTGCAACAGGCCATCGCCTCCAGCGTTGCCACCCTCACCCGTATCGACACCGCGCAACTGCCGGTCGGCACGCTGCTGCAAGGCAAAGTGCTGACCTCCCAGGTGTTGCCGCAGGTGCCGGGCCAGCCGACGGTGTTCCGCTCGATGGTGAGCTTGCTCAACACCGCGTTGAGCGGCAGCACCCTGAGCATCGACAGCCCGACGCCGCTGCGCATCGGCACCTTGCTGAGCGCGCTGGTGCAGGACACCCAGACGCTGAAGTTCGTGCCATTGAGCAGCCGCCAGGAGCAATTGGCAGTGACCCAACAACTGGTCAGCCAACAGAGCCGCCAAGGCTCGCTGGATGGCCTGCTCAAACTCCTGCAAAACCTGCCGCCCTCGAATCAGACGTCCAGCGATCTGCGTGCTGCCGTCGACAAGTTGCTCGCCGGCCTGCCCGATGTTCAACAACTCAGCACGCCAAAGGGGCTGGCCCAGGCACTGGCCAATAGCGGGCTGTTCCTTGAAGCCAAACTGCTCAGCGGTCAGAACCCGACACTGGCCCCGGACATGAAAGGCGATCTGCTCAAGCTGATCGCACAACTGACGCCCGGCCTGCCGGCCAACACCAATTTGAACGCGATCATTGCCGCCAACACACTGGCCCAGGCCATGCCGAACTTTGTACGCAGCGCCCTCGGCATGCTCGGTCAGGTCAGCGCCAAACCGCAGCCAACCAGCTTCCCGCTGCCCGAGCGTCTACTCCAAAGCATGGACGGCGAAGGCGATCTCGAGCACTTGCTGCGTTTGGCAGCAGCGGCCGTTTCGCGCCTGCAAAGCCATCAACTGTCGAGCCTGGAACAGACCGGCGTCACTGACGACGGACGGTTGATGAGCACCTGGCAACTGGAAATCCCGATGCGCAATCTGCAGGACATCGTGCCGTTGCAGGTCAAGTTCCAGCGAGAAGAAGCGCCCGAGAAAGAACAGCAAAACGAACGCCGCGACGAGCGCGAACCCAAACAACAATTGTGGAGAGTGGACCTGGCGTTCGACATGGAGCCCTTGGGCCCGTTGCAGATTCAGGCACAACTGATCAAAGGCAGCCTGTCCAGCCAGCTGTGGGCCGAACGCCCGTACACCGCCAGCCTGATCGAAAGTAACCTGGCCGAACTGCGCCAGCGTCTGCTGGCGTCCGGCCTGAATGTCGGCGATCTCGATTGTCACCTCGGCACACCGCCACAAGGCCCCCAAACTCGCCTCGAACAACGCTGGGTCGACGAAACCGCATGAAAAACCCCAACACCCCGCGCCAGGCCATCGCCCTCAAGTACGACGGTAACCACGCCCCTACCCTCACGGCCAAAGGTGACGAAGCACTGGCCGAAGCCATTCTGAAGATTGCCCGCGATTATGAAGTGCCCATCTACGAAAACGCCGAGTTGGTGAAGCTGCTGGCGCGGATGGAATTGGGGGAAAGTATTCCGGAGGAGTTGTATCGCACGATTGCGGAGATTATTGCGTTTGCGTGGAATCTGAAGGGCAAGTTTCCCGAGGGGCAAGATCCGGATGCGCCGATGGTGGAGAAGGACATCACCGAACGCGGCGACGACTATTGATGATCGTTCCCACGCTCCGCGTGGGAACGATCTTGGGTAGGCGTCAGTTCTTGTGCAACTTACTCATCAACTCCGCCTCAGCCTGGGTCAAGCCACAAGACTGAGTCAGTTCATCGACGCTCGCGCCCATACCGACCAGTTTTGCCGCTTGGGCAAACGACAGGCTCGACGGATCGCGCTGTTCCAGCTGAGCCAGTTTGTCCGGCAGCGGGCCAACCACTGCGCGCAGTTCGTGCAGGTCTTCACCCATGCGCACGTTGCCGCTCTGGTAGTCCTCGACGCGCTTGGCCAGGTCCTTGATGCGCTGATCGCGCAGCGCATCGCCCTGAGCCTGCTGCGCGGCGATCAGTCGTTGGCCTCGTATGTACGCCAGAAACATCGCCAGCGTGCCTGCCCAAAAGAGGAACAGGACAATGACCGCTACCTCAAGAATCAATCAGATGTTCTCCAGGTCCGACCATTCTTCTTCGCTCATCATCTTGTCCAGCTCGACCAGGATCAGCAGTTCGTTGTTCTTGTTGCACACGCCTTGAATGAACTTGGCGGACTCTTCGTTACCGACGTTCGGCGCGGTCTCGATTTCCGACTGACGCAGGTAAACCACTTCGGCCACGCTGTCGACCATGATCCCGACGACTTGCTTGTCGGCTTCGATGATGACGATACGGGTGTTATCGCTGATCTCGGCATTCATCAGGCCGAAGCGCTGACGGGTGTCGATCACGGTGACCACGTTACCGCGCAGGTTGATGATGCCCAGCACGTAGCTCGGGGCACCCGGGACCGGGGCGATCTCGGTGTAACGCAGGACTTCCTGAACGCGCATCACGTTGATGCCGTAGGTTTCATTGTCCAGTTTGAAGGTTACCCATTGCAGGATCGGATCTTCAGAACCTTTTGCATTCGTCGCTTGATTACTCATACCCTGACCCCTCGAAAAACCGCTTCTGGCGGTGTGTGTTCTGTTGGCGGCATTCAACAATGCCGTCGCATACTTGTTATGTCGGCAGCTATGTCGGTTTGTGTAGCGGCTTGATGCCACCCATGTGCTTTGCCCCGCCGCTGGCGATCAACTCGGCCAGGGCGGAAACGTCCAGCAGCGCACACATGTGCTCAATCACCGTGCCGGCGAGCCATGGCCGCTGACCTCGATGACTTCTCCATTTGATTTCGTTCGGGTCCAGGCGCAATGAGCGGCTGACCTGATGCACCGCCAGCCCCCACTCGTAGCCCTGAACCGAAATAACGTATTGCAGGCCCTGACGGAAATCGTCGCGGTAGCGGTCAGGCATGACCCAACGCGCGGTGTCCAATACTTTCAGGTTGCCGGCCTGGCTTGGCAAGATCCCGAGGAACCACTCCGGCTGACCGAACAGCGGTGTCAGCTCGTGACCGGCCAAAGAATAAATCGAGCCCAGGCACACCAGCGGCACGGCCAGGGTCAACCCGGCGACATCGAACAACAGGCATTCGAATGGCTCGGCGGCCCAGGACGGACGACCATCGGTTTCCACCGGTGGTGGCGTGTTGCTCGGTGGCAGGTGGACTTCGACCACCGGTGGCACCAAGGCTTGCAGCAACGGTGCGATGGTCGATACCGGCGCGAGAACCGGCGCTGGTGCTTCGATCACGGCTACCGGTGCTTTCGCCACGGGCGCTGCTACCGGCGCGGCAACCACGGCGGGTTTCTGCGCATCGCGAGCCTGCTCTTCGAGCACCGCTGCCTGGAACTCGTCCAGCGCAGCTTCAACTTCGACCGCTTCAACAACCTCAACGATTTCAACCAGCGCTTCGATTTCCGGCGGCAACTCTTCAGTCGCCTCCATCAGCAAGCTGTCCAGATAGGACTGCAGCGCGAGTTGCGGGCGCGAGGTGATTTTTACCGGGCGGTTCATCTCACGCCACCTGCGGGACAAGTTGTGCGGCCAGCAGGTGCTTGAGCAGTGCGCGGTACGCGAGAACACCACGGCTCTTGCCGTCGAACTGCGAAGGCGTCACGCCGGCCCGGCTGGCATCGCGCAAGCGGGTATCGACCGGGATGTAGCCCTGCCAGATTTCTTCCGGATACTTGTCGCGCAACACCCGCAGCGTGCCGAGGGACGCCTGCGTGCGGCGGTCGAACAAGGTCGGCACGATGCTGAACGGCAGCGCCTGTTTACGCGAACGGTTGATCATCGCCAGGGTATTGACCATGCGCTCCAGGCCTTTGACCGCCAGGTGTTCGGTCTGCACCGGAATCACCAATTGCTGGCTCGCCGCCAAGGCATTGACCATCAGCACGCCGAGCAACGGCGGGCTGTCGATCACGGCGTAATCGAAGTCCTGCCAAAGTTGCGCCAGGCTCTTGGCAATCACCAGGCCCAGGCCACTCTGCCCCGGCGACTGGCGCTCGAGGGTCGCGAGTGCGGTGCTCGACGGCAACAGCGAAATACTCTCGTGGCTGGTGGGCAACAGCAACTGACCGGGCAAGCCTTGCGGCACACTGCCCTTGTGCAGGAACAGGTCGTAGCTGCTGTGTTCCAGGCTGTCGGGGTCGTAACCGAAGTAGCTGGTCATGGAGCCGTGGGGGTCGAGATCGACCACAACCACGCGCTTGCCCGCCTCGGCCAGCAAACCGGCTAAAGCGATAGAGGAAGTGGTTTTACCAACACCACCCTTTTGATTGGCGACTGCCCAGACTCTCATTCGGATTATTCCTCCCGGTCGAAATGGTCGACCGAGGAAAAGCTCAACGTATTAATGCGGGTGACGGAGAATTGACGGCACTCTCTCGTCCCGGCGACTTGACCGGGGTCGGTGCAGTTTGTGTGCCAGCACGCTTCAACGCGGCATCCGGTTTCGCATTGGCGGTTCCGGTGCCCGTGAGGCTGCGGCGTACATCGAGATTTCGTGACACCACCAAAACGACGCGACGGTTACGCGCCCGGCCCTCGGCAGTGGCGTTGTTGGCCACTGGCTGGAACTCGCCGTAACCCACCGACGCCAGACGACCGGGGTTCACACCCTGCATCGCCAGCATGCGCACGATGCTCGCCGAACGGGCCGAGGACAGCTCCCAGTTGGTCGGGTACTGCGCGGTGCGGATCGGTTGATCGTCAGTGAAGCCTTCGACGTGAATCGGGTTGTCGAACGGCTTCAGAATCGCGGCAACCTTGTCGATGATGTTGAACGCGATGTCGCTGGGCATGGCGTCGCCGCTGCCGAACAACAAACTGGAATTGAGTTCGATCTCGACCCACAGCTCATTGCCGCGAATGGTCATCTGGTTGGAGCTGATCAGGTCGCCGAACGCGGCGCTGATGTCGTCGGCGATGCTTTTGAGCGGATCGCTGACACCCGCGATACCGGCGTCGACCTGCTCGGCGTCTTTAACCAGCGGCTTGGCCGGGGTCACGGTCTTCGGCCGCTCGTCACCGATCGGGATCGGCTTGAGGGCACGGTCGGAGTCGGTGAAGACCCCGATCAACGCCTCGGAAATGACCTTGTACTTGCCTTCGTTGATCGAAGAGATCGAGTACATCACGACGAAGAAAGCGAACAGCAACGTAATGAAGTCGGCGTACGAAACCAGCCAACGTTCATGGTTTACATGTTCTTCAGGTTGGCGACGACGTGCCATGGTCCATGTCTCCCATCAATCCATGAAGCCCTGAAGCTTCAACTCAATAGAGCGAGGGTTTTCACCTTCGGCGATCGACAGAATGCCTTCCAACAACATTTCGCGATAACGCGACTGCCGCAAAGCGACGGACTTGAGTTTGGCGGCAATCGGCAGCAGCACCAGGTTGGCACTGGCCACGCCGTAGATGGTCGCGACGAAGGCCACGGCAATGCCGCTACCCAGTTGCGATGGATCGGCCAGGTTGCCCATCACATGGATCAGCCCCATCACCGCACCGATGATGCCGATGGTCGGCGCGTAGCCACCCATGCTTTCGAAGACTTTGGCGGCTTCGATGTCGCGGCTTTCCTGGGTGTAGAAATCCACTTCCAGGATGCTGCGGATCGCTTCCGGCTCGGCGCCATCCACCAGCAGTTGCAGGCCTTTGCGCGAGTAGTTGTCCGATTCGGCGTCGGCTACTCCTTCCAGGCCGAGCAGGCCTTCCTTGCGCGCGGTCAGGCTCCAGCTGACGACGCGATCAACGCCACCGGCGAGGTCGATGCGCGGAGGAAACAGGATCCAGGCCAGAATCTGCATGGCGCGCTTGAAGGCGCTCATCGGCGCCTGCAACAGCGCCGCACCGATGGTCCCACCGAGTACGATCAACGCCGCCGGGCCGTTGGCCAGGGCGCCGAGGTGGCCGCCTTCAAGGTAGTTGCCGCCAATGATGGCGACGAACGCCATGATGATCCCGATGAGGCTTAAAACATCCATCAGATACAGGCCTCGACCAGATGCTTGCCAATATCGTCCAGGCCGTACACCGCATCGGCGAGTTCGGCTTTGACGATGGCCATCGGCATGCCGTAGATCACGCAGCTGGCTTCATCCTGAGCCCAGATCGAGCTGCCGCCCTGCTTGAGCAGACGCGCGCCCTCACGACCGTCGGCGCCCATGCCGGTCAACACAACCGCCAGAACTTTGTCACCGTAAGTCTTGGCCGCGGAACCAAAGGTGATGTCCACGCACGGCTTGTAGTTCAGACGTTCGTCGCCCGGGAGGATTTTCACCGCGCCACGGCCGTCGATCATCATTTGCTTGCCACCCGGCGCCAGCAACGCCAGGCCCGGACGCAGGATGTCGCCATCCTCGGCTTCCTTGACGCTGATGCGACAAAGCTTGTCCAGACGTTCGGCGAAGGCCTTGGTGAAGGCGGCCGGCATGTGCTGGATCAATACGATCGGTGCGGGGAAGTTGGCCGGCAATTGGGTCAGAACCCGCTGCAGGGCAACCGGACCACCAGTGGACGTACCGATGGCGACCAGTTTGTAAGCTTTGCGTTTCGGCGCGGGCGACGACGAGGCCGGGGCGTGCGTACGCGCCGGAATCGGAGCCGGTGCCGGACGCGCAGGCGCGCTGCTGCCGTAGCTGCTGACGCTCGAAGGTGCGGGCGTCGGGGCGGGTGCGGCGACAGGTGCCGGAGCGCTGTAGGTGTTGGCGCGACGGTTACTGCGCGAAATGCTGAGAATCTTCTCGCACAGCAGTTGCTTGACCTTCTCCGGGTTGCGGGAGATGTCTTCGAAATTCTTCGGCAGGAAATCCACCGCGCCAGCGTCCAGCGCGTCGAGGGTTACCCGAGCGCCTTCGTGGGTCAGCGAGGAGAACATCAACACCGGGGTCGGGCAGCGCTGCATGATGTGCCGCACCGCCGTGATGCCATCCATCATCGGCATCTCGTAGTCCATGGTGATCACGTCTGGCTTGAGGGCCAGCGCCTGATCAATCGCCTCTTTTCCGTTGGTCGCCGTGCCGACGACCTGGATATTCGGATCCGCTGAAAGAATTTCCGAGACGCGGCGGCGGAAAAACCCCGAATCGTCCACCACCAGGACTTTAACTGCCATAAACACTCCGTTAGACGGAGCGAGGCTCAGTCGCCCCGCTCCACCAGAATCAAATACGCCGTGCGGCGTAACGCTTGAGCATGCTCGGAACATCGAGAATCAGCGCAATGCGGCCGTCACCGGTGATGGTGGCGCCGGACATGCCCGGGGTTCCCTGGAGCATTTTGCCCAATGGCTTGATGACCACTTCTTCCTGGCCCACCAGTTGATCGACGACGAAGCCGATCCGCTGAGTGCCCACCGAAAGGATCACCACGTGGCCTTCGCGCTGCTCTTCATGAGCGGCGGAGCTGACCAGCCAGCGTTTGAGGTAGAACAATGGCAGCGCCTTGTCCCGCACGATCACCACTTCCTGGCCGTCCACGACGTTGGTGGTCGACAGGTCGAGGTGGAAGATTTCGTTGACGTTCACCAGCGGGAACGCAAACGCCTGGTTGCCCAGCATGACCATCAGCGTCGGCATGATCGCCAGGGTCAACGGGACCTTGATGACGATCTTCGAGCCCTTGCCCTTGGTCGAATAGATATTGATGGTGCCGTTGAGCTGGGCGATTTTGGTTTTCACCACGTCCATGCCCACGCCGCGTCCGGAGACATCGGAAATTTCGGTCTTGGTCGAGAAACCCGGCGCGAAGATCAGGTTGAAGCAATCGGATTCGCTGAGGCGATCCGCTGCATCCTTGTCCATCAAGCCTTTCTTCACGGCAATGCCGCGCAGAACATCGGCGTCCATGCCCTTGCCGTCATCGGAGATGGACAGCAGGATGTGGTCGCCTTCCTGTTCAGCGGACAGGATCACCTTGCCGCTGCGAGGCTTGCCCATCGCTTCACGCTCGGCCGGCTCTTCAATACCGTGGTCGACCGAGTTGCGCACCAAGTGGACCAGCGGGTCGGCCAGGGCCTCGACGAGGTTCTTGTCGAGGTCGGTTTCTTCGCCGACCAGTTCCAGGTTGATCTCTTTCTTGAGCTGGCGAGCCAGGTCGCGAACCAGACGCGGGAAGCGCCCGAAGACCTTCTTGATCGGTTGCATCCGGGTCTTCATGACCGCGGTTTGCAGGTCGGCCGTGACCACGTCGAGGTTCGACACGGCTTTGGACATGGCTTCGTCGCCGCTGTTGAGGCCCAGACGGACCAAGCGGTTACGCACCAGTACCAACTCGCCGACCATGTTCATGATTTCGTCGAGACGCGCGGTATCGACCCGCACGGTGGTTTCGGCTTCGCTGGCCGGTTTTTCCGGTGGCGGCGCAGCCGGGGCACGGGCCGGAGCCGGTGCAGCAGCAGCGGCAGGCTTCGGCGCTTCGGCTTTAGGCTCGGGCGCTTTGGCAACGGGTTTCGCAGCCGGTGCTGGCGCCTTGGCGACAGGAGCAGAAACCACTGCACCAGTGCCAACCTCGGTGAACTTGCCTTTGCCGTGCAATTCGTCGAGCAGCGATTCGAACTCGTGATCGGAGATCAGATCGCCGCCAGCCGCTTTAGCGGTGGGTGCAGCCGGGGCCGGGACCGCAGCAATGGCCGATTCCAGCGCATCAACGGCAAAGTTGCCCTTGCCGTGCAGCTGATCGAGCAGTGCTTCGAACTCGTCGTCAGTGATATCGGAGCTGTCGCCTGCCGCTTTCGGGGCAGCCGGTGCGGCTGGTGCCGGGGCTACCGCATCGACGGCGAACTGGCCTTTACCGTGCAGTTGATCGAGCAACGACTCGAACTCGGCATCGGTGATTTCGTCGCTGGCCGCCGCATTGCTGCTCGGCGCTGGCACAGCTGCCGGGGCTTCTGCCTGAGCCTTGACGGCGTTCAGCGAGTCCAGCAGTTGTTCGAATTCGTTATCGGTGATGTCACCCGATTCGCTCTCGGCGGCAGGTTCTTCCACCACCTCGGCGACCGGTGCCGTTTCATCGGCGGTTTGCGGCTCGGCCAGACGGGCCAGTGCCGCAAGCAATTCTGGCGTGGCAGCCGTGATCGGGCTGCGTTCGCGGACTTCGGTAAACATGCCGTTCACCGCATCCAGCGCTTCGAGAACCACGTCCATCAGTTCCGAGTCGACGCGACGTTCACCCTTGCGCAGGATGTCGAACACGTTCTCGGCGATGTGACAGCACTCCACCAGCTCGTTGAGCTGGAGGAAGCCGGCGCCTCCTTTTACAGTGTGAAAACCGCGAAAAATTGCATTGAGCAAGTCCGCATCGTCTGGTCGGCTTTCAAGCTCGACCAGCTGTTCGGACAGTTGCTCTAGAATCTCGCCGGCCTCAACCAGGAAATCCTGAAGGATCTCTTCATCGGCGCCGAAGCTCATTAAGGGGGTGCTCCTAAAGGTCTAAAAACCTAAAAACCTAAAATCCAAGACTGGATAGCAAATCGTCCACATCGTCCTGACCGGACACAACGTCTTCTCTTTTATCGGCATGAATCTGCGGACCTTCACCCTGAGAGAGATGTTTTTGCGGATCTTTTTCTGCCAGCATCGCTTCACGGTCATGTTCGATGCCCGCAAAGCGGTCCACCTGACTGGCCATAAGCACGAGCTTGAGCAGGTTGCTTTCAACTTCGGTGACCAATTGGGTCACGCGCTTGATCACCTGACCGGTGAGGTCCTGGTAATCCTGAGCGAGCAGAATGTCGTTGAGGTTGCTCGACACAACGCGATTGTCTTCGCTGCTGCGTGTCAGGAAACCGTCGACTCGCCGGGCCAGCTCGCGGAACTCTTCAGCCCCGACTTCGCGACGCATGAACCGTCCCCAGTCGGTGCTCAAGGCCTGGGCTTCGTTGCTCAGGCCGTTGACCAGCGGCGTGGCGTTTTCCACCAGGTCCATGGTGCGGTTGGCAGCCGCCTCGGTCAGCTTGACCACATAACCCAGACGCTCGGTGGCATCCGTGATCTGCGAGACTTCCTCGGCTTGCGGCATGTGCGGGTCAATCTGGAAATTGACGATCGCGCTATGCAGCTCGCGAGTGAGCTTGCCCACTTCCTGATACAGGCCACGGTCACGGGTCTGATTGAGCTCATGGATCAGTTGCACAGCGTCGCCGAACCTGCCTTTTTCAAGGCTTTCGACCAGTTCGACCGCGTGTTTTTTCAGAGTCGATTCGAAATCGCCCTGTGAAGACTCGTTATGCTCCATAGCTCCCCCGTGGCGCAGTGGCTTCGCACATCAACCGATGCGTTCGAAAATCTTCTCGATTTTTTCTTTTAACGCCTGGGCCGTGAAGGGCTTGACCACATAGCCGTTAACACCGGCCTGGGCTGCCTCGATGATCTGCTCGCGCTTGGCTTCAGCGGTCACCATCAGCACCGGCAGGTGCTTGAGCTTTTCATCGGCACGCACGTGGCGCAGCAGGTCGATACCGGTCATGCCAGGCATGTTCCAGTCTGTTACCAGAAAGTCGATGCTGCCGCTGTTGAGAACCGGAATGGCAGTAGTGCCATCGTCGGCCTCGACCGTGTTGGTGAACCCAAGGTCACGCAACAGGTTTTTAATGATCCGCCGCATCGTTGAGAAGTCATCAACGATGAGGATTTTCATGTTCTTGTCCAATTCGACCTCCAAGCAGTCTTAAACGCGCCCAGCACCTGGACGCGCCATTTCAATCAATCCGGCAAAGCACTCAATGACTGTCTGGAGCACAACAGATCGGGACCGGTACGGTTCAACACCCCACCCGCCGCGTTCGCAGTGTCCCCACACTGCCTTCAGCGCGCTCGCCACTCCCCCAAACGCCCCCGCAAACGGGCCGCGCACTGGCTGTGTAACTGGCTGACCCGAGATTCGCTGACCCCCAGGACCTCACCGATTTCCTTGAGATTCAACTCTTCGTCGTAGTACAGCGCCAACACCAGTCGCTCACGCTCCGGCAAATTGGCAATCGCGTCCGCCAGCGCCGCCTGGAAGCGTTCATCTTCCAGATCGCGTGACGGCTCGAGATGAGCACTGGCGCCATCCTCGTGCAGCCCTTCGTGTTCGCCGTCCTGCAACAGATCGTCGAAACTGAATAGCCGGCTGCCCAGGGTGTCGTTCAAAATCCCGTAATAATCGTCGAGACTCAATTGGAGTTCGGCCGCAACCTCGTGATCTTTAGCGTCACGGCCGGTTTTAGCTTCAATAGAGCGAATTGCGTCGCTGACCATCCGGGTATTGCGGTGGACCGAACGTGGCGCCCAGTCCCCCTTGCGTACTTCATCGAGCATCGCGCCACGGATTCGTATGCCCGCGTACGTCTCGAAACTCGCGCCTTTGCTGGCGTCGTATTTGGTCGACACTTCAAGCAGGCCGATCATCCCGGCCTGGATCAGGTCTTCGACCTGGACACTGGCTGGCAGACGCGCCAGCAAGTGGTAGGCAATGCGTTTAACCAGTGGCGCGTAACGCTCGATCAGCTCGTACTGCGCGTCACGTGCCGACTTCTTGTAGAGGTTGTAGCCACTGGCTGTCATAGCACAGGTCCTGCGGTTTGTTGCACGAGGCGCTCGACGAAAAACTCCAGGTGCCCACGCGGGTTGGCAGGCAGCGGCCAGGTATCGACCTTCTGTGCAATGGCCTTGAACGCCAGTGAGCACTTGGACCGAGGGAAGGCTTCGTAGACGGCGCGCTGCTTTTGCACTGCCTTGCGCACACTTTCGTCGTAAGGCACCGCGCCGACGTATTGTAAGGCGACGTCAAGGAAGCGATCCGTGACCTTGGTCAACTTGGCGAACAGGTTGCGACCTTCCTGCGGGCTCTGGGCCATGTTGGCCAGGACGCGGAAGCGGTTCATGCCGTAATCGCGGTTCAGCAGTTTGATCAGTGCGTAGGCATCTGTGATCGAGGTCGGTTCGTCGCAGACCACCAGCAAGACTTCTTGCGCTGCGCGAACGAAACTGACGACCGACTCACCAATACCCGCAGCGGTGTCGATCACCAGCACGTCGAGGTTGTCGCCGATATCGCTGAACGCCTGGATCAGGCCGGCGTGTTGCGCCGGGCTCAAATGAACCATGCTCTGTGTGCCGGACGCGGCCGGGACGATGCGAATGCCGCCAGGGCCCTGCAACAGTACGTCGCGCAGCTCGCAGCGGCCTTCGATCACGTCGGCCAAAGTACGTTTGGGTGTCAGTCCCAGAAGGACGTCGACGTTCGCCAGCCCCAGATCAGCGTCCAGCAGCATGACGCGCCGGCCGAGCTCAGCTAGAGCCAGGGACAAGTTCACTGACACGTTAGTCTTCCCGACGCCACCTTTGCCGCCGGTCACCGCGATCACCTGTACGGGATGCATGCTGCCCATGAATTTTCTTTACCTTGTCTTACTTAGACGGAGGCCACATTACTGGCTGCGCGTTCACTAACTGAACAATGCATGGCAGACCATCGATGTAGGTACAAAAACTGTTCATTAATACCTCAGCCAACCTGCTTGGTCGGGCTGTGGTAAATATCAGCGAACATGTCAGCCATGGCTTCTTCGCTGGGTTCTTCTTGCATTTGCACGCTGACGGCGCGACTGACCAACTGATGACGACGCGGTAGATGCAAATCATCCGGAATCCGCGGGCCATCGGTCAGGTAGGCCACCGGCAATTCATGACTGATGGCCAGGCTCAACACCTCGCCCAGACTTGCCGTTTCATCCAGTTTAGTCAGGATGCAGCCAGCGAGCCCACAACGCTTGTAACTGTGATAAGCGGCCGTTAGAACCTGTTTCTGGCTGGTGGTTGCCAGGACCAGGTAATTTTTTGATTTGATGCCACGACCGGCCAGGCTTTCGAGCTGCATGCGCAGTGCCGGATCGCTGGCCTGAAGGCCCGCGGTATCGATCAGCACCACGCGTTTGCGCAGCAAAGGCTCCAGCGCCTGCACCAGCGATTGGCCCGGATCGACATGCGTCACCGACACATTGAGGATCCGGCCCAACGTCTTGAGTTGTTCCTGAGCACCAATTCGATAGCTGTCCATGCTGACCAGCGCGATATTCTGCGCGCCGTACTTGAGCACGTAACGGGCCGCTAGCTTGGCCAGGGTGGTGGTCTTGCCCATGCCGGCAGGGCCGACCATGGCAATCACGCCGCCCTCTTCCAGAGGCTCGACTTCCGGTGTGGCGATCATCCGCGCCAGGTGTGCCAGCAACATGCGCCAGGCCTGACGAGGTTCTTCAATATCGGTAATCAGCGCCAGCAAATCGCGCGACAACGGGCCGGACAGGCCGATGCGTTGCAGGCGACGCCAAAGATTGGCCTGGGCCGGACGGCTGCCTTGCAGCTGATTCCAGGCCAGGGAGCCGAGTTGCACTTCCATCAGTTCGCGCAGGCTGTTGAGTTCGAAACGCATCGAGTCGAACGCCCGTGGGTCGACGCCACCGGAGGCAGGTGCCGCAGCCGGTGCAGGACGGCGGGGTTCGGTGTAGGTCGGCTCGATCAGTGGCTCGGCGGCGGTCAGCGGCAAGCCGGCGAACAATTGGCGATTGGTGGACTTATCGCTCTCGCCATCGCTGCGCAGGCTCAGTTCAGCCTGGGCGGTGACGATCCGCGATTGGGTCTTGCGCAGTTCATCTTCGAGCTCCATGTTCGGAACGCGCGGAGCCAGCGCCGACAACTTGTAATCCAGGGCAGCCGTCAGCTCGACACCACCGGCGATCCGGCGGTTGCCAATGATGGCGGCATCAGCGCCCAGCTCATCACGAACCAGTTTCATGGCCTGACGCATATCGGCGGCGAAAAAACGCTTAACTTGCATAAACCACTACCTCAGCCGTTGGGCCCTACTGTCGCAACGATGGTCACTTGCTTGTTGTCAGGAATTTCCTGGTAAGCCAACACATGCAAACCCGGGACTGCCAATCGGCCGAATCGCGACAGCATCGCGCGAACCGGACCGGCTACCAGCAGAATCACCGGCTGACCTTGCATTTCCTGACGCTGCGCCGCATCGATCAACGAGCGTTGCAGCTTCTCAGCCATGCTTGGCTCCAGCAGAACGCCCTCTTCCGAGCCTTGTCCTGCCTTCTGAAGACTATTGAGCAATATTTGTTCCAACCTTGGCTCCAGCGTGATAACTGGCAGCTCCGACTCAGTCCCTACAATGCTTTGGACGATTGCGCGGGATACGCCGACACGCACCGCGGCCACCAGCGCGGCAGTATCTTGACTCTTGCTGGCGTTGTTTGCGATAGCTTCGGCAATGCTGCGAATGTCCCGTACTGGCACCTGTTCGGCCAGCAAGGCTTGCAATACTTTGAGCAACTGCGACAGAGACACCACACCCGGCACCAGCTCTTCGGCCAGTTTTGGCGAGCTTTTGGCCAACAATTGCATGAGTTGCTGTACTTCTTCGTGACCGATCAACTCGCTCGAGTGCTTGTACAGAATCTGGTTCAAGTGGGTTGCCACTACCGTACTGGCATCGACCACGGTGTAACCGAGGGATTGTGCCTGGGCACGCTGGCTGACTTCGATCCAGACCGCCTCCAGACCGAAAGCCGGATCTTTGGCGGTAATGCCGTTGAGCGTACCGTAGACCTGCCCCGGGTTGATCGCCAGTTCGCGGTCCGGGTAAATCTCCGCTTCGGCCAGGATCACCCCCATCAGGGTCAGGCGATAGGCACTCGGCGCCAGGTCAAGATTGTCACGGATATGCACGGTCGGCATCAGGAAGCCCAGGTCCTGGGACAGCTTCTTGCGCACACCCTTGATCCGCGCCAGCAACTGACCACCCTGATTGCGGTCCACCAGCGGAATCAGCCGGTAGCCGACTTCCAGGCCGATCATGTCGATCGGAGTGACGTCGTCCCAGCCAAGCTCCTTGGTTTCCTGAGCGCGAGCCGGTGATGGCAGCAGTTCCTGCTGACGCTTGACCTCTTGCAGGGCCTGAACCTTGACCACGTTCTGCTTCTTCCAGAACAGGTACGCGCCGCCAGCCGCCAGGGCTGCCATGCTGAGAAAGGAAAAGTGCGGCATGCCGGGCACCAGCCCCATGACCGCCATCAGGCCAGCAGCTACCGCCAACGCTTTGGGCGAGGCGAACATCTGGCGATTGATCTGCTTGCCCATGTCTTCCGAACCGGAAGCACGGGTCACCATGATCGCTGCAGCTGTAGATAAAAGCAGTGATGGCAATTGCGCCACCAAACCGTCACCGATGGTCAACAAGGCGTACACCCGACCGGCATCGCCGAAGGTCATGCCGTGCTGGAAGATACCGACCGCCATGCCGCCGATCAGGTTGATGAACAGAATCAGCAGGCCGGCAATGGCATCACCGCGAACGAACTTGCTGGCACCGTCCATGGAACCGTAGAACTCGGCTTCCTGGGCCACTTCCATCCGGCGCAGTTTGGCCTGGTTCTGATCGATCAGGCCGGCATTCAAGTCGGCGTCGATGGCCATTTGTTTACCGGGCATCGCATCGAGGGTGAAACGCGCACTCACCTCGGAAATCCGCCCGGCACCCTTGGTCACCACGACGAAGTTGATGATCATCAAAATCGCGAAGACCACGATACCGACCACGTAGTTACCGCCGATCACCACCTCGCCGAAGGCCTGGATCACCTTACCCGCAGCAGCATGGCCGTCCTGACCGTGGAGCATCACCACCCGCGTGGAGGCCACGTTCAGCGCCAGTCGCAGCAACGTCGCCACCAGCAGAATGGTCGGGAACACCGCGAAATCCAGCGGCCGCAAGGCGTAAACACAGACCAGCAAGACGACAATCGACAACGCGATGTTGAACGTGAAGAACACGTCCAGCAGGAACGGCGGCACCGGCAACATCATCATCGCCAGCATGACCAGCAGCAACAACGGCACACCCAGATTGCCCCGACTTAAGTCGGCAACGTTTGTGCGAGCACTGTTGAGTAACTGAGAGCGATCCACCGGTATTCCCCGTTCCTTTAAAGCAAACTTTTTGACGCCTGAAGCAGGCGCAGAGCCGCTACTGCAAGAAGCCTTCCAACTTTTGCCAAGGCAGGAAATAGAGGGATCTATTGAGCTTTTGTAACAGCTGTCGAGCGTTCGAGGCGGGATCGCGCTCTACGAACTCCTCGCAAGGTTTTACGACTGCTTCGCAGCCGGACGCAGCCTCGCAGGCTCGACAGCTGCTACAAAAGGGATTAACGCGCCGTCAGAATCTGCTCTTTGTGGATCGGACCGAAATGAAGCGCCTTGCCGACCATGTACCGTGTACCTCTATGCATTTGAAGACCTTCTACCGCGACAAAATCCTCCTCAGCGTAACCGAGCACCACGATGGTTAAAGGTGCCTTCTGACCAGAAAAGTCGTGCCCCTGCATGAGGTTAAGCGCCCATTGAAAGGGAATGACCGGCAGATCTTCGACGTTGATCTCACGCTTGCTCTCCCAACGAAAGTCCTTGCGCGCGACAACGTGCAAACGGCCATCGACCACACTGAATTGGGGTTTGTGATAACGCTCCTCCAGCCCTCCACTTGACCACTGATCCATGTAATAACGGGGGGACGTGAAGACATCGAACAACGCGCGGTTATCACCAATATTGCCAGCAGCACCGAAGAAGTAATTGTATGCATAGTGGTAGCCGAACCCGTCCAGTTCGGGGCGAATCGCATTGATAGGGTTGCTCAGATAACCCGGAATATAGGCATTGGCCATCTGCACAAAATGCGTAAAGTCCAGCGTCATGTCGAACGTAGCCGAGTAACTGATCGTGCGCTCGAGCCGATCCTCCTCCAGGACTCCCGAAACAAATTCCAACGCCATCCCTTGAAGCTTTCTGTATTCACGCTCTGCCATGACCGTAACCTCAAATGCCTGAATGAACGCCCATCCATAGTGATCAATCGACTCATTGAACGACCATAGCAAGGACATCGAACGGGAGAATTCCCAAGGCCATGACAACGCTTAAGAGGAAGTGTGTCTACTGTCAGAACTACCAGGTACACAGCGTTTTCAGACGGACGGTGGCGCTCAGGAATCGCGCCGCAAATCCGGCGGAATCGGCAAATCGTCCTTGAGCGGATCCGGGCGTTTGCCCTTGCCGGCACGGTGCTGGCGGATCTGGTAGACGTAAGCCAGTACCTGGGCGACGGCAAGGTAGAGCCCGCCAGGGATTTCCTGATCAAGTTCGGTGGAGTAGTAGATCGAACGCGCCAGTGCCGGCGACTCAAGCAGCAGCACTTCGTTGGCCACAGCGATTTCACGGATCTTCAAGGCCAGGAAGTCGCTGCCCTTGGCGATCAGCATCGGCGCCCCACCCTTGTCTGGATCGTACTTGAGCGCTACGGCGTAGTGGGTCGGGTTGGTGATCACCACATCGGCGTCGGGAATCGCCGCCATCATCCGGCGCTGGGACATGTCGCGCTGCAGCTGGCGAATCCGTTGTTTAACCTCTGGCTTCCCTTCCTGATCCTTATGCTCGTCACGCACTTCCTGCTTGGTCATCAGCAGTTTCTTGTGGCTTTCCCAAAGCTGCACCGGCACGTCCACCGCTGCAATGATGATCAGCCCGCAGGCCATCCACAAAGCGCTCCAGCCCACTACTTGCAGACAGTGGATGACCGCAAGCTCCAACGGCTCGTGCCCAATGCGCATCAGGTCGTCGATGTCCGACAACAACACCTTCAGAGCCACCGTCAGGATGATTAAAAACTTCGCAAACGCCTGGAGCAGGTCCACCAGCGCCTTCGTCGAAAACATCCGCTTGAGGCCGGCGGCAGGATTCATCCGACTGAACTTCGGCGCCATGGTGCCAGCCGAAAAAAGCCATCCACCCAGGGAGATAGGCCCAATCAATGCAGCCAACACCAGGGTAATCATGATCGGCTGGATCCCCAGCAAAGCAATCAGCCCTGAGTTCATGAGGTAGGTACTCATGGAGCGCTGATCGAGGATGACTTCACGCGGCAGGGAAAAATTCATCCGCATCAGATCCATCAGATCCTGCGCCAACGCCCCGCCGAAAATCAGCAGCGCACCGGAACCGGCCAACATGATCGCCAGCGTATTGAGTTCCTTGGAGCGCGCAATCTCGCCCTTCTCACGGGAATCAGTTTTACGCTTCTCCGTGGGGTCTTCTGTTTTGTCCTGACCGCTTTCGCTCTCAGCCATGACTCAGCGCGCCTGTGCCAGTTCGCGTAAAAACTGCAAGGCCTCGGAGGCCAGCGGTTGATACTGATTGAGAATGTCTGCAAGCCCCACCCAGAGGATGTACATCCCGAGCACCAGGGTCAGCGGGAAGCCGATGGAGAAGATGTTCAGCTGCGGCGCCGCCCGGGTCATGATGCCAAACGCAATGTTGACCACCAGCAGCGCGGTGATCGCTGGCAGCACCAGCATTAAAGCAGCCCCGAAGACCCAACCGAGTTTGCCGGCCAGCTCCCAGTAATGATTGACCATAAACCCGCTACCGACCGGAAGCGTGGTGAAGCTTTCGGTGAGGACTTCGAACACCACCAGATGGCCATTCATCGACAGGAACAACAACGTCACCAGCATGGTGAAGAACTGCCCGATCACCGCTACCGACACGCCGTTGGTAGGATCGACCATCGACGCGAAGCCCATACCCATCTGAACGGCGACAATTTGCCCGGCGACCACGAAGGCCTGGAAGAACAGCTGCAAGGAGAAACCCAGCACCGCACCGACGAGGATCTGCTCGGCAATCAGCAGCAGCCCGCTCAAGTCCAGCGCATTGACCGGCGGCATCGGCGGCAGGCCAGGAGCGATGACCACGGTAATGGCCACTGCGAAAAATAGACGGACCCGCCTGGGCACCAGGGTCGTACCGAAAACCGGCATGACCATCAACAACGAACCGACGCGAAACAGCGGCAACATGAACGCCGCCACCCAGGTACTGATCTGGGTATCGGTCAGCTGGAGTAGCGACATGGTTTAGCCGATGACCTGAGGAATACTGCCGTACAACTGCAGGATGTATTCCATGAATGTCTGCACCAACCACGGACCGGCGACGATCAGCGTCACCAGCATCACCAGCAGGCGCGGCAGGAAGCTCAGGGTCTGTTCGTTGATCTGCGTAGCGGCCTGGAACATCGCCACCAACAGGCCCACGAGCAAACTCGGAATCACCAGCACGGCAACCATCATGGTGGTCAGCCACAGCGCTTCCCGGAAGATGTCTACCGCAACTTCTGGCGTCATGGCGATACACCGCCGAAGCTGCTCGCCAGCGTGCCGATGATCAACGCCCAGCCATCCACCAGCACGAACAGCATGATCTTGAATGGCAGGGAAATGATCAGCGGCGAGAGCATCATCATACCCATGGCCATCAGCACACTGGCCACGACCAGGTCGATGATCAGGAACGGAATGAAGATCATGAAGCCAATCTGGAACGCGGTTTTCAGCTCGGAGGTGACGAACGCGGGAACCAGAATCGTCAGCGGCGCCTGATCCGGCGACGCGATATCAGTGCGTTTGGACAAGCGCATGAACAACTCCAGATCGCTAGTGCGAGTCTGGGCAAGCATGAAATCCTTGATCGGCACCTGAGCCTTGGCCACGGCGTCTTGAGCGGTGAGTTTCTCCGCCAGGTACGGCTGCAAGGCATCCTGATTAACCCGGTCGAATACCGGCGCCATGATGAACAGGGTCAGGAACAGCGCCATGCCCGTGAGGATCTGGTTCGACGGCGTTTGTTGCAAGCCGAGGGCCTGACGCAGGATCGAGAAGACGATGATGATCCGGGTGAAACTGGTCATCAGCATGACGAACGCCGGGATAAAACTCAGCGCAGTCATGATCAGCAGGATTTGCAGGCTGACCGAATACTCCTGAGCGCCGTTGGCATTGGTGCCCAAGGTAATCGCCGGGATCGATAACGGATCGGCGGCGAACGCCAGTGGCGCGACCAGCATCAGGGCCAGCGTCAAGATGATGCGTAGCGCACCCATTACTTCTTATCCTTATGATCCTTGCCCATCAGCTCCATCAGGCGCTGGGCAAACTCGGGGGTCGCTTTTTCAGTACCGCTGGGCACTTGCACCGGCTCCTTGAGCACGTGCAACGCGGTGATGGTGCCGGGGCTCAAGCCAAGCAGAATCTGCTCGTTGCCGACCTGCACCAGCATCAGACGGTCACGCGGGCCAAGCGCGCGGGAACCGATCAGCTCGATCACCTGCCCCTTGCCGGCTGGTCCGGCCTGTTGCACCCGACGCAGCAACCAGGCGAGAAAGAAGATCAACCCCAGCACCAGCAGCAAACCGAACACCAACTGCGTCAATTGTCCGGCCACACCGCTGCTGACCGCCGGCGCGGCGGCCGCAGTAGCGGTCGCCACCGGCTCGGCAGCCAGAACGCTGAACGGCAACGCCAGCACAAAACCCAGAACCTTTTTCACTCAGCGCAACTTCTTGATGCGTTCGCTTGGGCTGATCACGTCGGTCAGGCGGATGCCGAACTTCTCGTTGACCACTACCACTTCACCGTGAGCGATGAGCGTGCCGTTGACCAGCACGTCCAGCGGTTCACCGGCCAGACGATCGAGCTCGATCACCGACCCCTGGTTAAGCTGCAGCAGGTTACGGATGTTGATATCAGTGCTGCCGACTTCCATGGAAATCGACACCGGGATATCGAGAATCACGTCCAGGTTCGGACCGTCGAGGGTGACCGGATCGTTGTTCTTCGGCACGCTGCCGAACTCTTCCATCGGCAGACGGTTGGACGGCGAACTGGCGGCGTCGGCAGCCAGCAAGGCGTCGATGTCGTCCTGCCCGGCGTCGCCGGTTTCTTCCAGGGCCGCAGCCCATTCATCGGCCAGCGCCTGGTCGTCCTGGGTGTTCATATCGTTAGCCATCAATTTGTCCTCGGCGGGCATCCATTCAATCAGGAGCCGTCAGTTAAAAGCACAGGGGGTTGGAGCGCCGGTCAGCGGCGCTCGATCGGCTCGATCACTTGCAACGCGAGGTTGCCTTTGTGCGACCCCATCTTGACCTTGAACGCAGGCACGCCGTTGGCGCGCATGATCATCTCTTCCGGCATCTCGACCGGGATAATGTCCCCCGGCTGCATGTGCAGAATGTCCCGCAGGCGCAACTGGCGACGGGCAACCGTGGCACCGATCGGTACGTCAACGTCCAGCACGTCCTGGCGCAAGGCGTTAACCCAGCGTTCGTCCTGATCGTCGAGGTCCGACTGGAAGCCGGCGTCGAGCATTTCGCGTACAGGTTCAATCATCGAGTACGGCATGGTCACGTGCAGGTCGCCGCCACCGCCATCGAGTTCGATGTGGAAGGTCGACACCACAATGGCTTCGCTCGGGCCGACGATATTGGCCATGGCCGGGTTCACTTCCGAGTTGATGTACTCGAAGTTCACTTCCATGATCGCCTGCCAGGCTTCCTTCAAATCGACGAACGCCTGCTCCAGCACCATGCGCACCACACGCAGTTCAGTGGGGGTGAACTCACGCCCTTCGATCTTCGCGTGACGGCCGTCGCCGCCGAAGAAGTTATCCACCAGTTTGAACACCAGTTTGGCGTCGAGGATGAACAGTGCGGTGCCGCGCAACGGTTTGATCTTGACCAGGTTGAGGCTGGTCGGCACGTACAGCGAGTGCACGTATTCGCCGAACTTCATCACCTGCACGCCACCGACGGCAACGTCCGCCGAGCGGCGCAGCATGTTGAACATGCTGATGCGGGTGTAACGGGCGAAACGCTCGTTGATCATTTCCAGGGTCGGCATGCGTCCACGGACGATGCGATCCTGACTGGTCAGGTCGTAGCTTTTGACACTGCCGGGTTCAGCAGCGGTATCGGTCTGTACCAGACCATCGTCGACGCCATGCAACAGCGCATCGATCTCATCCTGGGACAGCAGGTCCTGCACGGCCATGTCGTGTTCCTACTGCAGTACGAAATTAGTGAAAAGCAACTGCTCGATGACCACTTTGCCGAGTTCTTTCTGCGCCACTTCCTGGACGCTGGCCGTGGCTTTCTGACGCAACATTTCCTGGCCGACCGGCGACGCCAGGGTGGCGAAGTCTTGCCCGGAGAACAGCATGACCAGGTTATTGCGGATGACAGGCATGTGAACTTTGAGCGCTTCCAGATCGGCTTGATTGCGACCCTGCATGGTGATGCTCACCTGCATGTAGCGCTGACGACCGTTCTGGTTGTAGTTGGCCACGAAGGCCGGCGCCATGGGCTCGAAAATCGCTGGCTGCTTGCCGACCGGGGCGGTTTCAGCCGCGGCGGCAGGCTTGCTCTGGGCGCTGTGCATGAAGAACCAGGTCGCTCCCACGGACAAGCCGATCGCCAGCAGCAGGGCCACCACGATCACAATGATCAGCTTGAGTTTGCCTTTGGTTGCGGGGTCTTTTACTGCTGCTTCGCTCTTCGCCATGCCAATAATCCGTCACTATTCGGGTTTTCACAGTCGCACGGCAAGGCAAGAGCAAGTGTTATGCCAGAAGTGTCTGAAGGAAGATGGGTGGAATGGCTGTCATTGAAGAACACGGCAAATCCACTGTGGGAGCGAGCCTGCTCGCGAAGGCGTAGTGTCAGTCAACATCAATGAGGCTGACACACCGCTTTCGCGAGCAGGCTCGCTCCCACAGGGTTTGGTGCCTGATTTGATCAGGCGTAGTAGTCGACGGCGCTGGAGCCGATGACGCTGGTGGTGCTGGCCGCTACTTCGGCAGCTGTTGGCGCAAGCTCTTCGCCCATGGAATCGAGACGACCACCGCTGGCGTTAGTGCGTCCGCCCTGGCCTTGACCTTGTTGAGCCTGTTCCTGCCCTTGGCCCTGCCAGCCACGGGACTGGTCGGACACATTGACGTCAACCTGGCCCATACCCTGCTGCGCAAACATGTCACGCAAGCGATGCATCTGCCCGTCCAGCGCTTCGCGAACACTTGGATGGGCGCTCATGAACGTCACCTGGGTCTGCTGATCCGGAACCATGTTCACCCGAATGTCCAGGCGCCCCAGTTCAGCCGGTTGCAACTGGATGTCGGCCGCCTTGAGATTGGCACTGGACAGGTACATGACCCGGTTCACTACTTCTTCGGTCCAGCCGCTCTGATGCATGGCGATCGGTTGATTCACCGGCAATGCGTTGGCGGTTTTCGGCGTGGCCGCCTGGGTCAGTGCCGCCAGACGGTTGGCGAAATCGTCGACTCGGGTATCGCTACTCGCGGACTTCAGGTCCTTGAGACCGTCATCGATAAGACCACCGAAGGCCTTGTCGCCGCCCTGGCCGGTGCTGTCCTTGTCGGCTTGCACATCGAGCATGCTCGCCATGCCTGCGGCGAAGGTCTGCGCCGAGGTTGACTCGCCGTCGGCCTGGGCCTGGGCCGAGGTCGGTGCCGCTTTGGGCTGGGCCTGACTCGCAGCCGAAATATGGCCGCCCTGCTCCATGGCCATGCGCACGGCGGGCAGTGCGTCGAGGGGATCAGCTTCGGGATCGAAATCGGGGTCAGCGCTTGCAACAACCGGAGTCGTTGCCGCCGTCACAGCCACCTCGACCTGCGGTTGTGGGGTGACTGCAACGGGCGGAGCTGCCGGCACCGGTGCTGGCACCGCAGGTTGTACTACCTGCATCAACGCAGGATCCAGCGTCGGGTCAACGGGTGCGGCATCGGCAACCGGCGTCTGCGCAGTATCCGACCCGTCATCGCTGGCGGCCTCGTCGTCAGCCTGCGCCGGTTTATCGGCAGGCAAGGATTTGCCGCTATCGGCAACCGCAGGTTCCGGGGCGGCAGACTTGTCGTTGCTGACGTCCTTTTTATCGGGAATGTCCGGCGCTTTATCGCGTAGCGGCTTGGCCGATCCATCACCCACCACTGAGGGTTTGTTCCGGGCTTGATTGGCGTAGACCTGAGCGAAGCTGGATGCCTTGTCCCCAGGCTCAGCGGCCAGCGCCGGTGTATTGGCGGAAGCGGCTTGAGTCTTGGCCTGCGCGGCGGCCTGAAGAAGCATATTGGGGGTAACGGGCATGGAACGGTCTCCGCTGCACTGGGATCGTAGGTACAGTTGACGGAGATTACTGCAAAGGTCACGCCAGATTTGAGTGACAGGCGCTAAAAGCGCCGGACGGTCTCATTGGCAGAGAGAGAACGCTGACGCTCGGCCTCATAGAGCGGCCGGACAATCGCAAATTCGTCATCAATTTCGCCCACCAGTTTTTCAATGCCGGCGAGACTTTTTTGCTTGGCGCGTTGCTCCAGCTCATGGCACAACTCAGCCAGGCGAATGGCGCCCATGTTGCTGCTACTGCCCTTGAAGCTATGGGCAGCATTCATGAGCTGCGCAGCATCTTCAGCCTTTCGCAAGATGCGCAAACGCTCTTCGGAATCGGCGAGAAAGGTATCCAGCAACGTCGGATACTCATCCTCCATGACCTCTTGCAACGCGTTCAGCACGTCGCGGTCCAGGTGTGTGTCAGCCACTTGCTCACTCCTTGATCAAGAATGCGTGGATTATGCCAGAGCCTCCCAGAAAAACTCCACGCGGGCACTTCGACCATCGTCGGACCAACTCGCATTGTGGCCCAGCTGACGGATCAGACTGACGCCACGTCCCGACAGACGGACACCATCCACGGGCCGCTCCATCACCCGCGCGACATCGAAACCCTTGCCACTGTCTTCAACCCGAACAGTCAGGCACCCGCCCTCGCCCTTGGGTGTCACCTGCAAATGCACCCGCACGAAGCCGTCCTGCAACTCGTCCAGGCGTGTATTGCGTTGTTGATAATAGCGAGTGAAACCCGAGGCATCGCGCTTGAGACTCGAATCCAGCCCCAGCACCCCATGTTCCAGGGCATTGGAATACAGTTCGGCCAACACACTGTAGAGCGCCCCACTCTGAGCCCGCAGACCGTGGACCTCAAGCAGTAATTGCAGAAGATACGGCAGCGGATTGAAGCGTTTGAGCGTGGCGGCGCGAAACTCGAAACTCACTGACCAGTCCAGCGGGCAGGACTGACCACTGTCGGAATACACCAGCGCCGGCGGGCTCAGTTGTGCGGCCTCCAGCAGACTGACCTCGACCATGCTCACGTCATCACGGGCCTCGCCGCGAAAGTCCCGCAACGCCTGTTCGATCTCTTCGAACAACTCATCAGGCTGACGATTGGCCGCAAACACCTGCTGCAATCGCTCCACACCAAACAACTGTTCGTTGGCATCGCAGGTATCGATCACCCCGTCGGACAACAGGAAGACCCGATCCCCGACCGCCATCGGAAACACCTCGGTGCGATCATCAAAGGACTGCGGGCTCAGCACGCCGAGCGGCAAATGCCGAGCCGCCAGCGGCGTTCGCTCACCGCTGGCGATGCTGTGCAGATAACCGTCCGGCATCCCGCCGTTCCAGACCTCCACCGAACGTCGCTGAAAACTCAGGCACAGCAGCGTTGCACAACAGAACATGTCCACCGGCAGGATGCGCTTGAGCTTGGCATTCATCTCGCGCAGGGTTTCGGACAGGCCGTAACCCTTGGCGGTCATGCCATAGAAAACTTCGGCCAGGGGCATGGCACCGACCGCGGCCGGCAAACCATGACCGGTAAAATCGCCGAGCAGCACATGCATATCGCCGGCCGGGGTGAATGCGGCCAGCAGCAGATCGCCGTTGAACAATGCATAGGGCGATTGCAGGTAGCGGATATTCGGTGCATTCAGGCAGCCGGAGTGGGCCACCTTGTCGAACACGGCCTTGGCCACGCGTTGCTCGTTGAGCAGGTACTCGTGGTGCCTGGCGATCTGGTCGCGCTGCTGCAACACCGTGGCCTGCAACCGGCGCAAGCGGTCCATCGCCTTGATCTTGGCGGCGAGGATCACCTGGTTGTAGGGTTTTGCCAGAAAGTCGTCGCCCCCGGCCTCCAGACAGCGGGCCAGCGCTTCGCTTTCGGTCAGCGAGGTGAGGAAGATGATCGGCACCAGGGTTTCCCCTGCCAATACCTTTATCTGCCGCGCCGCCTCGAAACCGTCCATCACGGGCATCATCGCGTCCATGAGCACCAGTTGCGGCCGTTGCTGGCGAAACGCTTCAACGGCTTCGGCACCGTTGGCGGCCGTCAGCACCTCATGCCCCTGGCGACGGACGATGGTCGACAGCAGCATGCGATCAGCCGCGCTGTCTTCGGCGATCAGGATCGTCAGCGGTTCGAACGGCGACTGCATGCCGTTCAACTGATGTCGAACAGTTTGTCGAAATTGGAAATGGCGAGGATCTTCTTCACGTCGGTACTGCTGTTGACGACGCGAATATCGGAATTGTCGCCACCAGCGTGATCACGCAGCAAGAGCAACATGCCCAGCGCCGAACTGTCGAGGTAGGTCGCTTCTTTCAAGTCGACGACAACTGCGGAGAGCTTCTTGTCCTCATAGGACTCACGAAATTCCTGATGCTTGGCGAAATCGAATCGTCCCTTGACCGATATCGTCAGCTTTTGACCATCTTGGGAGACTTCTGTAACAACTGGCATTTAACGGCTTCCTTGTCATTGGTGAACGTACGTGTACAAGGTTTAGCACTTGGCGAGGGCAGGAGCAAGGCGGGAAAACGGTTGAACCCTGCCTGATCAATAAGGATCCTGACGCGGCAACCGCTGGGACAACTCATCCAGCAGCTTTTGCTCGCGTCGGTCTTCCAGCCGCCGCGCCTCATCCATGTAGCGCAACACCAGTTTGCGCAAGCCTTCGACCCGGGCAAACGCCTGCTGCCAGGATTCCCGCGCCTTGTTCAGGTTGTTTTGATGCCATACCAGGCTTTGTCGCTGCTGGTCGATGGCGGTACCCAGTTGCGCCAGAAAGCCTTGATAACCCAGCAGCCATTGGCCAGACACGCCACTGCTGCCGCGCACGATCCATTGCTCTTGATAGTCGAGACGAAAGGCTTCGAGGTCGGCGAGTTTGCTTTCGGCCAGACGGACTTGCCCCTGGAAGTGCCCCAGACGCAGGACCGCGGTTTTCTCGGCCTTTTCGGCCATTTCGACCACGGGGGCCAGGCGCGAGGCTCGGCTCTGGGCCATGGCCGGTTAACCGCCGGCCGCGGGGGCGAAAATCGTGCCGAGATAGGCTTCGCTTTCGCCCAGGCTGATGCTGTCGTTCAGGCCCTGGCGCAGGTATTTCACCAACTGCGGTTGCAGGGAGATCGCCAGGTCGGTTTCCCGATCACCACCGGCCACATAGGCGCCGACGCTGATCAAGTCACGACTCTGCTGATAACGCGACCACAGTTGCTTGAAATACTGGGCGCGCATCATGTGTTCCGGCGTAACCACCGACGGCATGACCCGGCTGATGGACGCTTCGATATCGATGGCCGGGTAATGACCTTCCTCGGCCAGGCGCCGGGACAGCACGATGTGCCCGTCGAGCACGCCTCGCGCGGCGTCGGCAATCGGATCCTGCTGGTCATCGCCTTCGGACAAAACGGTGTAGAACGCGGTGATCGACCCCCCGCCCTTCTCGGCATTACCGGCCCGCTCCACCAGTTTCGGCAGTTTGGCGAACACCGAGGGCGGATAACCCTTGGTCGCCGGCGGCTCGCCGATGGCCAGGGCGATTTCCCGCTGGGCCTGGGCGAAACGGGTCAGGGAGTCCATGAGCAACAGGACGTTCTTGCCCTTGTCGCGGAAATACTCGGCGATTCGTGTGCAGTACATCGCAGCGCGCAGACGCATCAGCGGCGCATCGTCCGCCGGGGACGCCACCACCACCGAACGCTTGAGCCCTTCTTCACCGAGGATGTGCTCGATGAATTCTTTAACTTCACGACCCCGCTCACCGATCAGCCCGACGACGATGATGTCGGCCTCGGTGAAGCGGGTCATCATGCCCAGCAGGACACTCTTGCCCACGCCCGTACCGGCGAACAGGCCAAGACGCTGACCGCGACCGACCGTCAACAAACCGTTGATGCTGCGAATGCCCACGTCCAGCGGCTCGCTGATCGGTTCGCGCTTGAGCGGGTTGATGGTCGGACCGTCCATCGGCACCCAATCTTCGGCCTTCATTCCGCCCTTGCCGTCCAGCGCACGACCGGCGCCATCGAGCACCCGCCCGAGCATGCTCATGCCCATCGGCAGACGGCCGGTATCAGCCAGAGGAACCACACGGGCACCGGGAGCGATGCCGGCAACGCTGCCGACCGGCATCAGAAACACCTTGCTGCCGGAGAAGCCCATGACCTCGGCTTCGACCTGCACCGGGTGATAACTGTCGTCATTGATGACCATGCAGCGGCTGCCCATGGCGGCGCGCAAGCCCTCGGCCTCGAGGGTCAGGCCGACCATGCGCAGCAAGCGGCCTTCAAGGATCGGCGCGCCTTCCAGCTCCGTGGCCTCGGCGTAGCTGCCGAGGCGCTTGGCGAAGCTGGTGCGATCAAGGCGCATCGGGAACGTCCAGTTCAGGTTCGACCGGCGCGACCGCTGGCTTGTCGCTGATCGGCAGTTCCAGGCTCATATCCGGTTCGGCCGGGTGCAAAGCCTGTTCGTGCAATTGATCGAACAGCTTGTCCATGACCCGCGCAACGCGGGTTTCGACCATGGCGTCGATACGGCTGTGTTCAGTCTCGACCCGGCAACCGCCGGGCAACAACGCCTCGTCCTCGACGATGCGCCAGGTTTCTTCATGGCGTTCGCGCAGGGCTTTGACCTGTTCGAAATCTTGCGGATTGATGTACAGCCGCACATTGCCCACGCCCAGCGGCAAGAGCTTGAGGGCTTCACGCATGACGTGTTCGATCTGCGTCGAGTCGATGGCGAGTTCGCGCTGAATCACCTGTTTGGTGATGTGCTGCACCAGGTCGACCAGGGACTTTTCGATCAAGGTGTCCTGCTCGGCGATAGGCTCGAACAAATGCCCCATCAGTTGCTCCAGAGCGGCAATCTTGGCGGCCAGGGCCACCTCGGCTTCCTGACGGACCTTGAGCGTGGCGCTGTGGAAACCTTCTTTTTCGCCCGTGGCGAAGCCTTCGTTGTAGGCCTCCTGGCGAATGCTTTCGAGTTCTTCGAGGGTCAGTGGCTGGACTTCATCCAGTGGCACTTCTTCCATTTCCGGCGGCTCGGGCTCAGGTTCCGGCTCGGGTTCCGGCACGAACGGATCGAAACTGGGCAGCGACCAGACGTCGAAACCAGCGACGTCCTTGCCACGGATCAGGTCGGTGTTGGACTCATCATGTTTGGACGACATAGTGACCTTAGATCATCTCTTCGCCGCCCTTCCCGCCGAGAACGATTTCTCCGGCTTCGGCCATACGGCGGGCAATGGTGAGGATTTCTTTCTGCGCGGTTTCCACGTCGCTGACGCGCACTGGGCCTTTGGCCTCGAGGTCGTCGCGCAACAGTTCGGCCGCCCGTTTGGACATATTCTTGAAGATCTTCTCTTTGACGCCTTCGTCCGAGCCCTTGAGGGCCAGCACCAACACGTCGGAAGACACTTCGCGCAGCAGCGCCTGAATGCCGCGATCGTCGACATCGGACAGGTTGTTGAAGACGAACATGAGGTCTTCGATCTGACCGGACAGGTCTTCGTCGACTTCGCGGATCGAGTCCATCAGCTGACCTTCGATCGAGCTGTCGAGGAAGTTCATGATGTCCGCCGCGCGCTTGATGCCACCCAAGGTGGTGCGCGAGGCATTCGAGTTGCCGGAGAACTGCTTCTCGAGAATCTGGTTGAGTTCTTTCAGGGCCGCAGGCTGCACGGTATTCAGCGAGGAGACCCGCAGAATGATGTCCAGACGCACTTTGTGGTCGAAGTTACCCAGCACTTCGCCCGCCTGGTCCGGATCGAGATACGCCACCACGATCGCCTGGATCTGCGGGTGTTCGTAACGGATCACGTCGGCGACGGCGCGCGGTTCCATCCACTTCAGGCTGTCGAGGCCACTGGTGTTGCCACCCAGCAGGATGCGGTCGATCAGGCCGTTGGCCTTGTCTTCGCCCAGGGCCTGGGTGAGCATTTTGCGCACGTAGTCGTCGGAGCCGACGCCGAGGCTGGTCTGGTCGCCGACGATGTCGACGAACTCGCTCATCACCTGCTCGACCTGCTCGCGGTGCACGTTACCCATTTGGGCCATGGCCACACCCACACGCTGGACCTCTTTAGGCCCCATGTGGCGCAGCACTTGAGCGGCGTCGGTAGAACCCAGGGACAGCAGCAGAATCGCGGCTTTGTCGACCTTGGACAGTTTGGCGGCAACGGCTCGGTTATCACTCATCTGCGTTAATCCACTCTTTCACGACCTGGGCCACGCGACCCGGATCTTCTGCCACCAGACTCTTGATTGCGTTCAACTGTGCGTCATAGCCTTCGCTCGGGCTCGGCAGCAGAATGCTGGTCGGGCCACCGAGACTGACGCGGTCGTTGGCCAGTTCGCCGTCCAGGCCGCCCATCCCACCCAGCTCGACGTCACTGCCCAAGCCTGCAAACTGCTTGCCTTTGCCACCACCGGTGATGTTGTTGAGCACCGGACGCAGCACACCGAACACCAGCACCAGGATGAACAAGACTCCCAGCACTTGCTTGACGATGTCCCAGAACCACGGCTGGGAGTAGAACGGAATTTCGGCAATCACTTCACCGCGCTCGGCGGAGAACGGCATGTTGATTACGCTGACGCTGTCGCCACGGCTGGCGTCGAAGCCGACGGCATCCTGTACCAGGCGAGTGAAGCGCGCCAATTCATCGGCGGTCCACGGCGCACGGGTGGTTTCACCGTTGGCCGCGTTGATCTTGACCTGGTCGTCCACCACCACCGACACCGAGAGGCGATTCAAACGGCCCTGCTGTTGTTTGGTGTGGCTGATGGAACGGTCAAGCTCGAAGTTCTTGGTGGACTGTTGACGCTTGTCCGCCGGGTACGGTGCAAGCATAGGCTGGCCGGTGGCCGGGTCCATGATTTGCTGACCGTTGGCATCCAGCAGTGGCTGGCCTGGCTGCACCATGCCGGCTGACGCGGTAGCGCCACCGGTGGTTTGCGGTGCGGAAGCCGGCGCGGGTGGCTGGTTGCTCAAAGCGCCCGGCACACCTTGCGGGCCATTGCTGGCGGTACGTTGTTCATTGACCGACTGCTCGCTGCGCAACGCCGGTTGGTCCGGGTTGAACTGCTCGGAGGTCGACTCGACGGCACTGAAATCCACATCGGCCGAGACTTCGGCTTTATAGCGATCATTGCCCAGCACCGGTTGCAGAATGTTGTGCACGCGCTGAGTCAGCATGCTTTCCATGCGACGGCTGTAATCGAATTGCTTGCCGGCCATGGTCAGTTCGGAATTTTCCGCCTGATCCGACAGCAGGTTGCCCTTCTGGTCGACGACAGTGATCTGGGATTTGCTGAGTTCGGGAACGCTGGTGGCCACCAGGTTGATGATCGCCAGTACCTGGCCAGGCTCCAGCGAGCGACCGGAGTACAGTTCCACCAGAATCGAAGCGCTCGGCTTGCGCTCGTCGCGCACGAACACCGAACTTTTCGGAATCGCCAGGTGCACGCGAGCACCCTTGACGTTGTTCAGGCTGGAAATGGTGCGGGCCAGTTCGCCTTCGAGACCGCGACGATAACGGGTCGCTTCCATGAACTGGCTGGTGCCCAGGCCCTGGTCCTTGTCGAGAATTTCAAAACCGATGTTGCCATCGCTGGGAGTGACACCAGCGCCCGCGAGTTTGATTCGCGCACGGGACAGGTCATCGGCCTTGACCAGCAAGGCACCGGAGTTCGGTTCAACGGTATAGGGAATGTCGGCTGCGGCCAGGGTATCCATGACCTGTTTGGCGTCCATACCGGCAAGGCTGCCGTACAGAGGCCGGTAGTCCGGCTGCTGGGACCACAACACCACGGCAAAGCCAATCGCCACGCTCGCAGCCAGGCCGACCAACAGGCCTACCTGACGCAACATGGTCATCTCGGAGAGGTTTTCCAGGAAGGACAACCCGAACAGCGGCGGCTTGCCGTCTATTGGAGTGGCCTTGGCCGGAACATTATCGGCGACTGCTTCTGCCATGACTCAAATCGTCCTTAAACCGGCATCTGCATGATGTCTTGGTATGCCTGAACCAGCTTGTTACGTACTTGGGTCAACGCCTGAAAAGACACGCTGGCCTTTTGCGAGGAAATCATCACGTCCGTCAGGTCGACACCGCTTTTGCCGATCTCGAAGGCACTGGCCAACTGATTGGACGCCAGCTGGGTGTCGTTCACTTTATTGACGGCCTGACCGAGCATGTCGGAAAAGCTGCTGCCACCCAGTTGAGGGACTGCGGCAGTCGATTTCGACGCAGACATGGCATCCATTTGCATGGAGCGCATGTCCAGCATCAATCGATTGAATTCAATACCTTGGCTCATGGTCTCTCTCTTTGACGAGCTACGTCTTTGGCGACCCGCAATTTTTTGACACTCACTCGGCGGGTAGTGAGGTGTTAGCAACAAGGGTGCCAGCTCCGTGGCCGCTCCAAACAAAAGCCTATCGATCCATGATTCACCACAAAACCATTGTGGGAGCGAGCCTGCTCGCGATGAGGGTGTGTCAGTCGACATTTATGTGCCTGATACGCCGCCTTCGCGAGCAGGCTCGCTCCCACATTTAGATCGGCGTTACTTGCGTCAACTTTCAGGTGGCGAACAGGTACGCTTCCACGTCCATTCCGGCATCACGCATCTGTGCCAGCTTGTAACGCAGGGTGCGCGGGCTGATGCCCAGTCGCTCGGCGGCCTCTTTGCGACGGCCGCGCTCGGAGCGCAAAGTGTCGATGATCATCTGGAACTCACGGCGACGCAGGTCATCACCCAGCGCCCCGCCCGACTCGGATTCGACCTCCACGGTTCGCACGGACACTGGCACCAAGGCTGGCAACGGCGCACAGGCGACCGGCCCGGCCAGACAGAAATCCTCAGGCTGTATCAATCCGCCCTGCTGCAGGATCAGCGCCCGCTGAATCGCGTTATCCAGTTCACGCACATTACCCGGCCACGGATAACCGATCAGGCACGCCTGAGCCTCAGGCGACAGCCTTGCCGCGGCATGCTTCATTTTATTGACGTACTTGGCCAGAAGGCGCTCGGCCAATGGCAGGATATCGGCGGTACGTTCGCGCAACGGACGCCAGGCCAGCGGAAACACTGACAGGCGATAGTAAAGGTCTTCGCGAAAACGCCCCGCCGCCACCTCACCCGCCAGGTCACGGTTGGTGGTTGCCACGACCCGAATATCCAGCGTGATCGGCTTGCGGGCGCCGACCCGCTCAACTTCGCGCTCCTGCAATACTCGCAGTAACTTGGCCTGGAGCCCGAGAGGCATTTCGGAAATTTCGTCGAGCAGGATGGTCCCGCCATCAGCTTGTTCAAACTTGCCGGCCTGCGCCGCGATGGCGCCGGTGAACGAGCCCTTTTCATGACCGAACAACGTGGCTTCGAGCATGTTGTCGGGGATGGCTGCGCAGTTGATCGCAATGAACGGCTGACTGGCGCGGTGAGAGTGCTGATGGATGTAACGCGCCAGCACTTCTTTACCGGTCCCGGACTCACCGGAGATCAATACCGTGGAATCACTGCGCGCTACCCGCGCGGCCAGTTCCAGCAATTGCGCACTGGCCGGCTCGAACGCTACAGGCCCCTCGCCCTCGGCCGCACCGAGACAGCCCAGCGCATGACGCGCCACCAGATCGAGCAATGCCTTGGGCTCGAACGGTTTGACCAGGTAATCCGCCGCGCCCTGGCGCATCGCATCGACCGCCCGCTCCACGGCGCCGTGAGCTGTCATCAGCAACACCGGCAACTGCGGCTGACGAGTGCGCAGCAATCCGAGCAGTTGATGGCCGTCCATGCCTGGCATGTTGACGTCACTCAGCACCAGGTTGAACGCCTCATTACCAACCGCCGCCAGCGCCTCTTCTGCCGAGCCTACCGCCGTGTAGTCGTGCCCCGCGAGCAGCAGCGTATCCGCCAGTGCTTCGCGTAGCGCGCGGTCATCCTCGACCAGTAAAACCTTGATTGCCATGTCCTTCACTCCGCTCCTTGAGCGTGGGGCTTTTCACCGGAAAAAAGCGGCAGGATGACCTGCGCGCAAGTGCCGCGACCCAGCCGCGAGCGCAGCTGCAATTCTCCCTGATGGGCACGGGCCACAGCCTTGACCACGGTCAGGCCGAGGCCGGTCCCAGTGGTTTTAGTGGTAAAAAACGGCTCGCCGAGTCGTGCCAGCACTTTCGTGTCGATGCCACTGCCGCTGTCACTGACAGAGACGCGCAAATTGTCGTCACGGGTATAGAGGTGGACCTTCAAGCGGACGTCACCGGCGCTGGCCTGGATGGCGTTCTCGATCAGGTTCAGGATCGCCCCGACCAGCGTGTCACGATTGCACAGCAATTCACCTGCGTGACTGTCGCACTGCCAGCGAATCGGCAGGTCCTGCACATGGGTCAGTGCTGCCGCCTGCAGCGACTGCATCAGCACTTTGGGCGTGACGCGATCGGTCAGCGGCAGCTCGCCGCGCGCAAACACCAGCATGTCGCGAACCTGATGCTCCAACTCATGCAGACGCTCTTTCAGGCGCCCGGCAAAACGCTGCTGGGTCTCGACCGGCAACGCTTGTTCAGTCAAATGACTGGCGTAGAGCAAGGCGGCGGATAACGGTGTACGAATTTGATGGGCCAGCGAAGCGACCATTCGACCGAGGGACGAGAGACGTTCGTGGCGAGCCAGCTGATCTTGTAGATGACGGGTTTCAGTCAGGTCGTTGAGCAACACCAACTGACCGGGCTCGGCATCCAGCGAGCGAGTGGAGATCGACAAACGCCGACCGTCCTTGAGCGAGATTTCGTGACCGTCGTCTTCACGGGGCGCAAAGCAGCGGGCAATGACATGACGCCACAGCTCGCCTTCGAGGGGCAGACCGAGCAGTTCGCAGGCAGCGGGGTTGGCTTCGCGCACGATGCCTTGGGCGTCGATGACGATGACACCGCCGGGCAACAGATCGAGGAGGTTTTGCAGCCGGTTGGCCAGGCGTTCTTTTTCCGCCAGTTCCTGCATGCGCTGAGCGCTGACCACCGCCAACTCACCCTTGAGCTCGGTGACCCGGGCTTCGAGCATGCTGTAGGAATCGGTCAATTGGCTCGACATCTGGTTGAACAGTGCAAACGCCTGCTCAAGGCCAAGCCGGCTCGCCTGCTCTACGGACGACGGTTGTCCCGAAGCGTCAGGGACAGGAGACATCTGGGCGGCTTGGGGCATCGTGCTCTCTCGCTTGGCTGACCGTCAGTTAAACGGAACGTTGCGAGGGATGTAGCAATACCCGTGCCTAAAAAAAACCGCCTACAAATGAAGGACTTGAAAAACAGGCGTCAATCATCCGCCTGTTCATCACCGTCACGACGGCTCATCCCGTACTTGCGCATCTTTTCCACCAGCGTGGTGCGACGAATGCGCAGGCGTTCGGCGGCGCGCGCAACGATGCCATTGGCATCATCCAGCGCCTGCTGAATCAGCCCTTGTTCCAGACCACCGAGGTAGTCCTTCAGGTCCAGACCTTCCGGCGGCAGCATGGCGCCGGCAGAGAAGTCCGGAGTATGACCGTTGATGGCCACGCGCTCTTCAAGATCGCTGCGCAAGCTGTCGACCAGTTGCTCATCTTCGTCATCGACGTAGCGGAACTTCTTCGGCAACTCGACCACGCCGATCACCCCGTACGGATGCATGATCGCCATGCGTTCCACCAGGTTGGCGAGCTCGCGGACGTTGCCCGGCCAGCCGTGGCGGCACAGCGACATGATCGCCGCGGAGTTGAAACGGATCGACCCACGCTTCTCGTGCTCCATGCGCGAGATCAACTCGTTCATCAGCAACGGAATGTCTTCGACACGTTCGCGCAGTGGCGCCATCTCGATCGGGAACACGTTCAGGCGGTAGTACAAGTCTTCGCGGAAGGTACCGATCTCGATCATGCTTTCGAGATTCTTGTGGGTTGCCGCGATGATCCGCACATCGACGCTTTGGGTCTTGTTGCTGCCCACGCGCTCGAAGGTGCGTTCCTGCAATACGCGCAGCAACTTGACCTGCATCGGCAACGGCATGTCGCCGATTTCATCGAGGAACAGCGTGCCGCCATTGGCCAGTTCGAAACGCCCGGCGCGGCTGGTGATTGCCCCGGTGAAGGCGCCCTTCTCGTGGCCAAACAGTTCGCTTTCCAGCAACTCGGCCGGGATCGCCCCGCAGTTGACCGGTACGAACGGCGCGTCACGACGCTTGGAGTGATAGTGCAGGTTGCGCGCGACCACTTCCTTGCCGGTCCCGGACTCACCGAGGATCAGCACACTGGCGTCGGTGTCGGCGACTTGCTGCATCATCTGACGGACGTGTTGAATCGCCCGGCTGGTGCCGACAAGACTGCGGAAAAGATTGGGTTCACGGTGTCGGCCGCGCTCGCGCGCCTGGTCATACATCTCGCGATAGACCTGGGCACGGTGCAGGGAGTCGAGCAGTTTGCTGTAGCTGGGTGGCATTTCGAGGGTCGAAAGCACTCGGCGACGCTGGTCTTCAGGCAAGTCAACGGAAGAATTATCGCCCATTAACAAAACCGGAAGGAACTCATCCCAGGTTGAGAGTGTCTTTAACAAGCCCACGAGTGCACCAGGAGCATTGACCGTCCCGATGAGGACACAGATTACTTCTCGACTTGATGACAATGAGCCGACAGCCTGCTGCCAGTCATGGCTACCGCAGGGTAAATTTTCTTCGCCAAGAAAATTTAAAATCACCGCCAAGTCGCGGCGGCGGACGCTATCGTCATCAATCAGCAGAATTTTGGTTTCACGCCACATGCAATAGCAACTTCCCTAGTCAACTCAATGCCCAAAATGATGGGGCAAGCTAGACGCTTGCAGACACGTTATGCCTGTAGACGCCTGAAATCTGGAACCAGCCACTAGTTAAGTCAAAAAACCGTGCACAGTCAAATTTATGGCGCACTATGTTTGGATTAACCGAGGATTAATTAACCAAACAGATGGTAAACCTTTGCCGCGTTCTGTGCTTGGTGGATCTGCGACATCTCGTCAACTATCGCTTGCCGCTCCCCTGTCGCCGCCTCAAGAAGCTGTTTATACACCCCCAACAACTCCTCAAGATTATCGCGCAACGCGGCCTCGTCCACCGAAGCTTCACTCAAGACGTCTTCCATGCAGGAACGGCAAGCCAGGTCCAATTCACCAATGGCTTCCCAGTTACGCTCGGCCAAAGCACCGACCAGGCCTTCACGGGTTTGTTCGATTCGCTGCAATACAAGACTCATGGTGATCTCCTTAAAACTGCGGACCCGGCTCGGCGATAGCATCCCAGCCTTCTTTGACCGTGCGAAGCAAATCGGCGACCTCATCCAGAATCGTTGAGTCATTCCGGATATTGGCGTCTGTCAGGCGCTTGATCATGTAGACATACAAATTGTCCAGGCTGCCGATCGAATCGGCAGAGTTCTCACGATCCAGACCTTCGCGCAGACCACCAACAATCCCAATAGCCTTGCCGATGGCCAGACCTTTGTTGGCGATTTCCTTGCGCTCCATCGCGCCTTTGGCCTGAGCGATACGATCCAGGCCACCTTCCATCAACATCTGCACCAGACGATGAGGGCTGGCTTCGGAAGTCTGAGCCTGGGCACCGATCTTCTGATACTGCCGAAGGGCTAACATCGGGTTCATGCTGTACCTCGTCACAACTCAAAAGTTTGTATAACCAGTGTATCGACGTCGCGTCAAAAAACTTTAGGCCAAAGCAAAAAAGCCCGGCACGCTTGAAAAAGCTGCCGGGCTTTTGTCGCTTCGACGTTTATTAAGCGTTTTTTTGCGCGTTCATGGCTTCAAACATCGACTTGATGTTGTCCGCAGTCGCCTTGAGCTTGCCGACCAGGGTATCCATCGCGTTGTACTTTTTGCTCAATGACTCAGTCAGCGAGGCGATGCGCGAGTCCAGGGCAATTTGCTGGTTGGACAGGTTACTCGTCACGCTGTTGAGGCTTTTCGTGCGCTTGTCCAGCAAACCGTCCGTGGTGACATAAGGATCAATCGCGGCGTTCATGCGCGCCAGCAGACCGGTGTCCCCGGTAAACAGTGACTGGATTTCTCCGCCCAGTTTCTTGTCATTCATGGCAGTGGAGAACTTGGTGGCGCTGAACTCCAGGGTTCCGTCGGCCTGCACGGTGTTGATGCCCAACTGCGAAAGTACCGACAATTTGCTGCTGGAGCCCGCCGGCACCGTCACCAGTTCGTTGCGCACCACCGACAGCAAAGCACGCGCCGTGGCATCGCCGGTCAACGGCGCCGTCACGGTCAGGTTGCCATCGGCATCCTTGGTGGTCTTGGTCAGCGAGTTAACGGTTTTGACCAGATTGTTGTAAGAATCGACAAACGTCTGCAACGAGGCCTTGAGGCCATCCGTATTGGTTGCCACTGACACTGTGGACTTGCCGACACCCACCAGCGAGAAACTCAAACCACTGACAGCCTGGCCAACGGTGTTGGACTTGCTGGTCATGCTCATGCCATCGACCGTGAAGGCCGCATCATCCGCCAGCGCGGAAACATATCCGCCGCTGCCGGCAGTCATCGGCTGGGTGCCATCGGCAGCCAGCGAGGCAATCCCGCTGACGACAATGTCCGAGCCCTTACCGGTGGTGGTCGAGCCGATAACCATGCGCGAACCACTGCCATCGTTGACGATGTTGGCACTGATACCATTGGCTTGCAGCTTGCTGTTGATGGCATCCCGGACGGTCTGCAGCGTGGAGTTCGCAGGTACGTCAACGGTGTAGTCAGTGCCATTCTGATTGATGGTCAACGTACCCACCGCAATAGCACTGCTAGCGCCACCGGCGAAGGTAGCCGTGGCGACTTTGGAACTGGTGGCCAGCTTGGTGACGTCAATAGCATAGTTGCCGGTGACGGCACTGTTGTCCGAAACAGCCGTGACAAACTTGGTTTCGGACGAGGTCGCAGCAAAACCCAGAAACGCCGGGGTAGTTTTGCTGTTGAGGTTATTCATTGCGGTCTGATAGGCCTGCAGCGCAGACTTCAACTGACCCACTGCGGAAATCGAAGCCGTGTTGGCGGTCACCTGTTTGGTGATCTGGTTCTGCTTTGGCTCTTTATCTGCAGCCACCAGCGCCTTGACGATCGCTGCCGTATCAATACCGGAGCCCAGACCCAGACCCGGTAGAATTGGACTTGCCATGTGCTTCTCCCTTTCAGTTTGTCGCCGGTCTTTTGACCACTACAAAGCCCAAAAGAACGTAGCAACAAGTTTCATGCCAGTTGTCAGGCTTTAGTGCTGAACAACAGACTGCTCGCATCATTCAAACTGTTGGCCAGCCTAAGGACTTCTTCGTTGGGGATCTGACGAACCACTTCACCGGAGTCACTGGCAATCACTTTGACCACTACTTTTCCGGAAGGCTCGTCAATCGAGAATTCCAGATTGCGCTTGACCGACTGAACAAATTTTTCAATTTCCTGGACGGCCATTTTCAATTGGTCCCGTTCGGTTACCGCGTCCTTCTTTTCATCCTTGACCGGTGCCACGATAGCAGCATCGGCTCGAGGCTTCTGCGCTGGAGTATCAGCAACAGTCGTCGCTGGCTTCGCAGCCGGATAAGACAAGTTCAGCTTCACGCTCATATCCATGTCCATCACCTCTTAAAGTAAAAAAGCGAGAGAGCACGACAAGCGCACTCCCCCGCCAAAACTCACCCAGCTATTACTGAAGCAGTTTCAGTACAGCGGATGGCAGTTGGTTGGCCTGGGCCAGAACTGCGGTGGAAGCTTGTTGCAGAGTTTGCTGCTTGGTCAGCTGAGCGGTTTCTGCTGCGAAGTCGGTATCCTGGATACGACCTTGAGCGGCAACGGAGTTCTCAGACATGTTCTGCAGGTTGTTGGTGGTGCTCTGGAAACGGTTTTGTACAGCACCCAGGTCAGCACGAGTGTTGTTGATTGTCTGCAGGGCGGTATCGATCTTGTCGATGGCAGCCAGAGCAGAGGTGTGAGTCATTGCGTCGGTGGTGCCCGAAATAGCGATTTGACCGGTACCCACACCCAGAGCACTGGCGGCGAAGCTGCTGCTCATTACAACGCTGATCTGCTGGTCTGCACCGGTCATTGCGCCAACCTGGAACTGCATGGTACCGGCAGTGCCGTCCAGCAGGTGCTTGTTGGTGCCGAAAGTGGTGGAAGTAGCGATACGAGTCAGTTCGTCGGACTTCGCAGAGAATTCCTTGTTCAGCGCAGCACGTTCAGAGGTGCTGTTCGAGTCGTTCGTGGCTTGCAGAGCCAGTTCACGCATACGCTGCAGGATGTTGGTCGATTCAGCCAGTGCGCCTTCAGCGGTCTGGGTGATCGAAACACCGTCGTTGGCGTTTTTGATCGCTACGGCAGAACCGGTGATCATGGTTTGCAGTTTGGTAGCGATTTGCAGGCCAGCAGCGTCGTCTTTAGCGCTGTTGATACGCAGGCCGGAAGACAGGCGAGTCATCGAAGTGCTGAGTGCATCGGAAGAGCGGTTCAGGTTCTTCTGAACGGCCAGCGAAGTAGTGTTGGTGTTTACGGTTAAAGCCATGACGAAATCCTCGTTGGTTGGGTACTGCGGCTTCCGGCCCTGGCAACCGCCGGGTGTGGCCTAGAGAACCTTCGTAATAGTTATCGTCGGGTTTGGGTGTTGCTTGAGGGGATTTTTGAAAATATTTGCCATCACACTGCCACCCCTCAGTAAACAAAGGGTTAGCGGGCGCAAGGAATGGAAAAGTGACGCCAGAAAAGCACCGCAGACTGTGAACTGGCTCACAGTCGCGGTGTAGAGAGCGGGGGAAAAGCAGAATCGACAGTTCGGGTTTAGCGCCCTTCAACCATTCTCAACAGCTCGACCACTTCATATTCCAGAAAGTCGGCCAGGCTCAACCAATCCTGACGCTCCTGACAGCCGAGCATGCTCATGAGCGCCTGCGCCCACTGTTGTTGCACTGAGGCCGTCGCCCCATCGAAGGTCGACATGCATTGGGCAAACAGATCGACCATCGCCACAGCGGCCTCGACATCGCGCCCCAGCCGAAACAATGAAGCGCACTGACCGGCGTTTGTACTGAACTCGACGACCTGACTCATTGCACGAACTCTGGATTGAACGTCGTACCGGCGATCATTGCGCCCGCCCGACTGCTATTGAAGAAACGCACCTGAGGATGCCCGCCGATGTAACGCTCCACCTCACACAGGTAACTCCGGAAGTTGAGCTGTGTCTTTATTCGCTGCCCATTGCCGTCCAGTACCCAATTCTTGGCAACACCCAGCTGCGGCCCCAGTTGGCCATCGCTCCAGCCAGCGTGGGTTTTGTTCATCGGAAAGGCGAAGTCGGCACCGAACAGGGTAATGCGCGAGCCGCCCATCTTGACCGCCAGATCGATGGCCGGATGAATCACGCTGCCACCGACAAACAACTCGGCTCGCAGGATCTGCTGGCGTATCTGGTTATAGATCGGACTGGCGGAGTAACCCACATAACGCTTGCCCTGCCAGGCTTCCAGCACTGAAGTATCGGTCATCGGCAAGTACACCAGCCGGGTGCCGGCCGAGTCCTGGGCAGGTAAATGGTAGGCGCTGATTTTCACATCGATGGTGACCACCACATCGGGCTTGATGCCCCGCTCCAGCAAAGGCCGATAGGCCGTGTCGACGCAGATGAACAACGGGCGATCGGTTTGCCCGCGGATTTCCCGCAGGCGCTGGAAATGTTGCTCCAGGCTCGGCCCGGTCGCGATGACGTAGATTTCCTCGCCCACCCGTGTATCAAACAGCTCGGCGACATCGCTATCCGTGCGTAGCAACGGGAGACTGACTTGCAAGCGTTCGACGATCTGCGGGTCGTCGGCCTTGAAGTCACGATTGTTAAAGCTCAGGTGTATTTCGCTGATCAGGCGATCGCGAATTTTTGCGTTGAAATCATCGGCCAGCACCAACTCCGACGGCAAGGCGAAAAACGGTAACTGGATTTCCGCCAGATCGCCGGCATACAGCAACTCAACTCTCGGATCGCCAAGCCACGGCTGTTGATCAAGCAATTGCAGCACCAGCGCAAACACCGCGCCGTTGAGGATGTGCACGTACAAACGCTCAAGCCCGGCGCGCGCCAGCAGCTCCATTTGCAGATCGCCAAGCCCGGTGCCGTAGACATGCACCACCGGACTGTCGGCGGGCAGGCTGTCGGCCTGAAGCCTGGCCTCACGGGTGCGGTCATGGCGACTGGTCAGCTGAATGCCATTGATACTCAGCGTCGAGCCCAGGCCTTCCACCAGCTCAGCCTGCAACAGGCTTGTGTTCTCAACCAGCAAGCGCGCAGACAGCATTGGCCAGCGATGCTGTATGACTTCGACGTTGCGCTCAAAGAACTCGCTCATGGAGCCTCACTTTTCGTTCAGGCAAAAAAATAGCGCTCAAGGTTACACCTTGAACGCTTTTTTTGTGCCTGGCTTTCTTTGATTAAAGAGCCTGGAATCAAGGGCGATAGATGATCGCCGATCCCCAGGACAATCCAACGCCGAAACCGCTCAACGCGACGCGCTTCCAGCCAGAGTCCAGAACATGTTTTTCCAACAGCAACGGAATGCTCGATGACACCGTGTTGCCGGTCTCGACCATGTCCTTGATGAACTTCTCCGGTTCACCTTCAAAGCGTCGTGCCACCGCGTCGACAATCGCGGCACTGCCCTGGTGAATGCAGAATGCGTCGATATCGTCGGCCGTCAGGCCCGAGTCGCCCAGCAGCTCATGCAAATGCGCCGGGACTTTAAGCAGCGCAAAATTGAACACCTGACGGCCGTTCATGAAGAACACGCCATCGGTCACCTTCAGGTGCGGTGCGCCGGAACCGTCGGTGCCGAACTTGGCCTTGCCCAGCTGCCATGGCGCGTCTTCGCCCATCCAGGTGGCGGTAGCCGCATCACCGAAGAGCATGGTGGTGTTGCGGTCTTCCGGATCGACGATTTTCGAGTACGGATCGGCAGTCACCAACAAGCCATTCTTTAGGCCGGCGGCTTCCATGAACCCCTTGATCGCATAGATGCCGTAGACATAGCCGGAGCAGCCCAGGGAAATATCGAACGCGGCGACGGTGGTCGGCAGCCCGAGTTTGTCCTGAACGATGGCCGCCGTGTGCGGCAGGCCTTCTTCGTCGCCGTTCTGAGTAACGACGATCAGCACGTCGATGGATTCACGTTTCAAATCGGGATTGTTGGCGAACAGCGCGTTGACTGCTTCCACACACAGGTCCGAAGTTTCTTGCCCGGCGTCTTTGCGCGGCAGGAAGGCCGAACCGATTTTGCCCAGGATGAATTCTTCATCCTTTTCGAATTTTGCACCCTGTGCGTAATTGTCCACGCCGGCTACAGGAACGTAGCTCGCAATGCTTTTTATGCCAATCATTACGGCTTCCCAATAATAAACAGCCCAATACCACCGCTCGCAAGGAATCGAGGGGCGCCGACAAACAGAGAAAAATGTCGCCCCGAGGGAGCGACAGACGGGAAGAATAAAAGGCTATCACTGGGCCAAACAGACACCAGGCGCCACCTCCCCAATTAATACAATACAGTGAAGATGCGCGTTATGACTCGCAGGTCACGCTATTTTGCCGAATCTGGCCGATAAGGCGTTATTCGACCAACGACCAATCCAGCGGCGTTCCGCGCTTGATGGCCTGGCGGGCGCGGCGTCCCAGAAGGCTTTCAGTGTGTTTGGGGGCTAACCCCAGACCAGGACGAATGGCCCGCAGATTGGCGGTGGTGAAGGGCTCGCCGGCCGCCATGTCCTGAGTCACATACAGCGAACGGCGATACACCACGGACTTGCGCTCGGCTTCCGTCACGCCGTAATGCACATGGCCCATGGCCTGCCAGGCGCGTTCGGTTTCGATCACCAGACTGGCCAGCTCCGCAGGCTCCAGAGAGAAACTGGCATCCACACCACCCGCCGCACGATCAAGGGTGAAATGTTTTTCCACCACCGTCGCCCCCAGTGCCACCGCGGCGACAGACACTCCGACGCCCATGGAGTGATCGGACAGGCCAACTTCACAGCCAAACAATTCGCGCAGGTGAGGAATCGTCCGCACGTTGCTGTTGGCGGGTGTCGCTGGGTAAGTGCTGGTGCACTTGAGCAACACCAGATCCCGGCAGCCGGCCTCACGAGCGGCACGCACGGTTTCGTCGAGTTCAGCGATGCTGGCCATGCCGGTCGAAATGATCAACGGCTTGCCGGTGGCGGCGACCCGCCGAATCAGTGGCAGGTCGGTGTTTTCGAAACTGGCGATCTTGTAGGCCGGTACGTCGAGGCTTTCGAGGAAGTCCACCGCAGTGTCATCAAAGGGAGTCGAGAAGGCGAGCATGCCCAGCTCCTTTGCGCGGGCAAATATTGGCGCGTGCCATTCCCAGGGTGTATGAGCCTTCTCGTACAACGCGTACAGCGAAGAACCGGCCCAGAGGCTGTTCGGGTCCTTGATGAAGAACTCACCTTCGGACAGGTCCAGGGTCATGGTCTCGGCGGTGTAGGTTTGCAGCTTCAAGGCATGCGCCCCGGCCCTGGCTGCGGCTTCGACGATCTGCAGCGCCACGTCAAGGGACTGATTATGGTTGCCACTCATCTCGGCAATGATGAACGGTGGCGCATCGGCACCGATGGTGCGATGGCCAATCTTGAAGCTAGTCATTGCGGTGATCCTTTAGAACGCGCGTGAACGCGCAATTACTCTGAGTGAAACCGGCCCCGAACAGCAGTCAGGCATCGTCCAGGGACGCCTTGCGAACCTGCAGTACCGCATCGGCGAGCGCTGCCGCAACCCGCTGCGCACCACGCCCATCGACCAGCTGCCGCGAGTGTTCGGCCAGACTCTGGCGTAACCCCTGATTGCCCGCGAGAAAAGCGATGGCCTGACGCAACTGCTCGACACTGACGTGCTCGCGGGTGCCCAGATACACATGGGATCCCGAGGTCGCCATGATTTCACCGTTGGCTTGCTGATTGTTCGAGACCGCAATGCAGATCGTCGGCAACCCCATGGCCGCCCGCTCCCAACTGGTGCCGCCGCCGGCACCGACAAACAGGTCAGCCTCGGTCATCAAACGATAAAAGTCGCTGACAAAACGGTGTAATCGCCAGTTCGGACGACTGGCTGCAAGTGCCTGCATCTGCGTCCAGGCCGGGTTGTCGGCACCGGCGACGAAATCGACTTCCAGATCATGCAAATCCGCCAGCGCCAGCATCGCGTGGTGGGTCTGCATCGCCGCATCGAAGCCGCCAAAGTTCACCAGCACCCGTTTGGCCTGAGGTTTGATCGGGATCGCCGGGCAACAAAACTCATCGCGCAACATCGCGAAACGTGGCCCCAGCAACGTCTGGCAATTGGGCGCCACCCGCGAAGCATAGGCCTGCGGCGTACCCGAAAGATTCTGATTGAGCAGCAAGTCAACGCTGTACATGCGAGTGGTGAGGTCGTCCACCGCGGCAATCCGCGGCGCCCAGCGGCGGGCTGCGGTTTGCCAGTGATGATCGAGGCCGTAGTGATCGACGACAATCCAGTCGAAGGCTGGATGGCTTTCCAATGCTTGCCCTAACGCAGCAATGTCCGCCTGCCATGGCAGCATGGATTCGATCGCCTGTTGCGGGTCTTCATCGGGATAGCGATCCGGCAGCGCGAAGGTCTCGAAGCCCTCGGCGGCGAGACTGTCCAGCCGATGCCCCGGCAGCAGGCGACACGCGAAAGCAACGTGCGCGCCCTGCTTGCGCAGCACTCTGGCCAGGGTCAGGCACCGGGCGATATGGCCGCTGCCAATGGTCGGCGACGCGTCGGCGCGGATCAACACTCTCATTGCAGCTCCCCCCCGGCCCTCAACGCGGCGTAGAGGTATTCGGCACGTTTCCAGTCTTGCGGGGTATCGATGTCCTGCACCAGATGCCGTGGCAGAATCACCGGCAGGCTCGCCGGGGAGAACATGACATCGCCGCGCAACCAGGCTTCGCTGCGGCCCCAGTAGAACTGGCCGGCGTCCTGAAAGGCTTCGGCCAAATCCTGGGAGCGGGTGTTGCGAAATTCCGGGTAGAGCGAGGTCAATGCGCCCTGCGCATCGAGGACCAAGGCACGCTGCACCGCAAAGCCGAAACTGCAGACAGAAAACGCGAAAGACTTGTCCGGATGCTGCTCCAGCAGCTCATAGCCGTGACGCAAATAACGCGCCTGCAACAAGGGGGCGGTGGCGTAGATGCAGCAGGCAAAGTCGAACGCTTGCAATTCATTCAAGGCATGAACGACGACCGCTGAGGTCCCGGTGAAATCATCCGCCAATGAAGCAGGACGCATGAACGGTACCTGAGCGCCGTTGGCCCGCGCGACGTCAGCGATTTCTTCATCGTCGGTACTGACGATTACCTCGTCGAACAGGTTCGAATCCAGCGCCGTGCGGATCGAGCGGACGATCATCGGCACGCCATCGAACGGCTTGAGGTTCTTGCGCGGAATTCGCTTGCTGCCACCACGGGCAGGAATGATCGCAACACTGCTCAGGACACTACTCCTCAAGGACCAGCCGCCGCAGTTGCTCGACGATATAGTCCTGTTGTTCATCGCTCAGCAGAGGAAACAGCGGCAGGCTGATCGCCTCGGCGTAATAGCGTTCGGCCTGAGGAAAATCACCCTCGGCAAAACCCAGCTCATGATAGTAGGGCTGCAAATGCAGCGGAATATAGTGCAGGTTTACACCGACACCGGCCGCTCGCAAGCCTTCGAATATTTGTCGATGGCTGAGGTTGATCCGATCCGTCTGCAACCGCACCACGTACAGATGCCACGCCGATTCCGCCTCTGGTTGAGGGCTGGGCAAAGTCAGCGGCAAGTACGCCAGCAATCGGTCATAACGGGCCGCCAGTTCACGCCGACGCTCGATGAAGCCATCAAGCTTGTTCAGCTGTGACAGACCGAGGGCTGCCTGCAAATCGGTGATCCGGTAGTTAAAGCCCAATTCCACTTGCTGGTAGTACCAGGGACCGTGGCTGGGTTCGGTCATCTGCGCCGGATCGCGGGTCATGCCGTGGCTACGCAGGCGCTGTAAACGCTCGGCCAGCTCCGGGCGATTGGTCAGGACCATGCCGCCCTCGGCGCTGGTGATGATTTTCACCGGGTGGAAACTGAACACGGTCATCGCCGCGAATTCACCGCAACCCACCGGACGCCCGGCATAGGACGCGCCAACCGCGTGAGAGGCATCCTCAATCACCGTGAAACCGTAGCGTTCGGCCAGTTCGGCGATCATGCGCAGATCGCAGCTCTGACCGGAAAACGCCACGGCCACCAGCACTTTGGGCAGTGTACCGTTGCGCTCGGCGGCTTCCAGCTTCGCCGCCAGCGCGTAGGCATCAAGGTTCCAGGTCAGCGGATCGATGTCGACGAAGTCCACGTCGGCGCCGCAATAGCGACCGCAGTTGGCCGAGGCCAGAAAGGTGTTCGGCGTGGTCCACAAGCGGTCACCCGGCCCAAGTCCGGCTGCCAGGCAAGCAATGTGCAGCGCGGCGGTGGCGTTGCACACCGCCACCGCGAAATCGGCCTGACAACGCTCGGCCATGGCCTGTTCGAAGCGTTCAATGGTCGGCCCTTGTGTCAGCCAGTCGGACTGCAACACGGCAACTACCGCATCGATGTCTGTCTGATCGAGGCTTTGCCGACCATAAGGAATCATACCGACAGCTCCGCGTGCAGGTCAGCGATCTGGCCGATCGACAAGAAGTGCGGATTAGTGTCGGAGCGGTATTCGAAATCTTCGCTCACCGGCTTGCCCTGCTCGCCCAGTTTGTCCACGGCGAAATCCACGTCGACGCTGGTGAAACGGATCGACGGTTGAATCGTGTAGTGATCGGCGAACTCCAGGGTCATGCGTGCGTCGTCCAGCGGCACCATCAGCTCATGGAGTTTTTCGCCCGGACGAATCCCGACGTTCTTGTGCGGCAAATGCTCGGCCATGCCCAGCGCCAGATCGACGATGCGAATCGACGGGATCTTGGGCACAAAAACTTCGCCGCCGTGCATGCGGGCGAAGCTGTCGAGTACGAACTGCACGCCGTGATCGAGGGTGATCCAGAAGCGCGTCATGCGTTCATCGGTGATCGGCAACTCTGTCGCGCCCTCGGCAATCAGCTTTCTGAAAAACGGCACTACCGAACCGCGCGAGCCGGCCACATTACCGTAGCGAACCACGGAAAAACGGGTTTGCTGTTCGCCGGCAATATTGTTGGCGGCCACGAACAATTTGTCCGACAGCAGCTTGGTCGCACCGTACAGGTTGATCGGGCTGGCGGCTTTGTCGGTGGAGAGCGCTACGACTTTCTTCACGCCATTATCGATGGCCGCCGCGATGATGTTTTCCGCGCCGTTGACGTTGGTGCGAATGCATTCGGTGGGGTTGTATTCCGCCGCCGGCACGTGTTTCAGCGCCGCGGCGTGTACCACGTAATCAATGCCGCGCATGGCCTGACGCAAACGCTCGGCATCGCGCACGTCACCCAGAAAGTAGCGCATGCACGGTGCGTTGAACGTCTGTTGCATCTCGTACTGCTTGAGTTCATCGCGCGAGAACACCACCACCCGCTTCGGCTGATATTGCTCCAGCAACCGACGAATGAATTTGCGCCCGAACGAGCCGGTGCCGCCAGAGATGAAAATCGATTTACCGTTGAACATGCCTTGAGTCCTTTTACCTGTCAGCCAGGCTTATGCGAGCAACTGCGCCCAGTTCACACTGCAGGCGTCGCCGAGGGTAAAGCCCTTGCCGGTCAAGGCCAGGTTGATGTTATAGGCCGGGTCTTGCGCGAAGCGTGACTGCCACTTGTCGCGCAGCGCCGCACTGACCTGTGGCGCCTGCGCCAGGGTACCCGGATGGAGAATCTGCACTTGCGGTGTCCAGACCGTCAGGAACCCGGCATCGGCGACTTTCAGGCACAGATCGATATCGCCCAGTGTCTCGTCGAAATGCTCTTCATCCAGACCGTCCACGGCTTCATAGAGGTCTTTGCGAACCATCAGGCAGACCCCGGAAACTGCCGAGTAATTCTGCTCGACCACAAGGCGCTGCATATAACCGGTGGCCTCTTTCTTTTCACCCATGAACGCAGAGCCCACGTCGCCATTCAAACCCAGGATCATCCCGGCGCCCGTCACCTTGCCTTCATCGTCCACCAGTTTGCCACCCACCACGCCGACTTCCGGACGCTGTGCCTGATTGAGCAGCGATTCGATCCAGTTGGCATTGACCACCTGCGCGTCGGCAGCCAGCAGCACCAGGAACGCTCCCTGCGCTTGGCGACTGGCGAGATTGTGCAAGGCAGACACGCTCAATCGTTGCTCGGCCCGGATGACCCGAATCCGGCCGCGACCGTTTTGTTCCAGATTGTCGAGCCACGCGAGCAACTCAGGGGACTGACTGTGGTTGTCGGCGATCAGCAACTCATGATTCTGGTAACGCGTACGTTGCAACACGCTGACGACGCACCGCTGCAAATCAGCCTCATTGTCTTGGGCGACAATGATGATCGACACGCGAGGGCGGTCACTGTGACGGTAATCCACGCGGTACACGCCAGATGACTCGCTGCTGACCTGAGCCTGATAGCCGCGGGTAGCAAGATGGCGAACCAGGGTCTGACGCTCATGCTCGTTGGCTGCCAGCGCAGGTGCCTGACAGATCAGCAAGGGTTCAGAGAGGTGGGCGAGGCCTGCCAGGCCACCGCTCTCGATCAGGCGCAACAGCAGATCGAACTCCGCAGCCTGACTGAATTCGCGGCTGTAGCCACCGGCTTCGACCCACACGTCGCGCCGAATCAACCAGTGTCGCGCCATCAACGAAGGTACGCTTTGCAGCAGGTCCAGGTTGAAGTCCGGGCGGAAAACCGGTGTCAGGGTTCCGCTCGCCCGACGATGGACTTCATCGGCGCAGACGGCCCGACACTCAGGCGCGGCCAGCAATTCGACACTGGCCTGAATCAGACCGCTGGAGGTGAACTCATCGCCCGCCTCAGCCAGTAACAGCCAGTCGCAACGGGTGTTCGGCACCACCTGATTGATCTTTTCGATGTAGTTGTCGGCACTGACCTTGACGAAATGCAGGGTATTTTCAACGCGGGTGGCCGAGGTAATTTCGCCTGTGGTGAACACCACGATCTGGAACGCGCGGAAATGGCTGTCCAACAGACTGTCGAAAGTCGTCTGTAATTTGTCGGCATCGTTATTCAGGTCCAGCAACAAAATGCAGAACCGCGGACTCCCCCCCTTCGCGCTCAGATGACGGGCAATAGACGCGGCCTGCTCTTTATCAGGTCCTCGCGCCTCCAGCCAGTTCAGCAATTGCCCGGTAGGCATTTTGTCCAGCAACACTCGGCTGTCCTGGGTCGATACCGCATCCAGACGTCCAGCCCAGGCCGAGAGCACGTCGGCCTCATCGCCCTCGCCATCGTTGCTCAGGGCCAGCGCCAGGCGCTTGACGACCTTGCGGTTGAACGCATTGCACGACAGCGCCTTCCACAGGCGAGCCTTGATTGTTCGCTCGGTGTCGTTGCCATGGGTGCGCAGCAGTTGTTCTTGCTCCAGCAGCACCGCTTCGAGGCGTTCGAGCTGCAGCTTGCCCGCGGGCATGGCGTGCAAGAGGAATTCGAACTCGGTCAGGCGATCGAAAAAGGGCTGGTTGTAGAACGGCATTTCGACGAACTGAGTCGGGCCGAATTCGCGGACCGGGCCCTTGAACGGGTCATTCCAGGTCGAATGGAAAATCGGCTCGGAGGTCAGTGAGCGTCGCTGCAACAAGCACTGCGACATGGCTGCAAAACTGTCCAGCGCGAATGCGCGGGTCTGCGCCTGATCGCGACCGGCAATCGCGGTCGGCACGCTGGACAGAAAATCGGCAAACTTCTCCCGCTCGGCCACGGATTTGGCATCGGTGAAACTGAGCACAAACACCACCTCGGTGTTGTGTTCCGAAGCGCCATAGTTGGCTTCGCGCACCACGTAAGGGATCGGCAGAATCCGGGCCTTGGCCGACGCCAGCAAGTAATACACATGGCCGATTTCCTGCCATTCGAAGCTCAGCTCTTCAGGCATCAGGTCGTACCACTGACGCAGCAGCGCCGTGCGCGTGACGGCGAAGAACGGCGGAATGAACTGGCCCATGTAATCGAGCACCCGGTCTTCGGCGCGCTCGCTGGCGTAGTCTTCCTGAACTTTCTTGTCGCGACGGTAGTAGGTCACTCGGGTCGCGTCGGTCAGGTACATCATGCAGTAGCCATGACACATGCCGTAGTCCGGGTTCGCCTCCAGAAACTCCACCGACTCGGTCAACGCACCGTGCAGCAGGAAATCGTCGTCGGCGGCAAAGGCCATGTACGGTGTGGTGACCAGGCCAATGCCGTGCTTGAGCTTGGCCTGGAAACCCAGGTACGAAAATTGCGGCAAGTGCTGGTACTGAACGTGCGGATAGGCCTCGGCGACCCCTGTGTCCGGCGCACTGGAGGAGTCCAGCACAATGATCGTGCACGGATAATTGCTGTAGTACTGCAGCGTACGGCGCAAAAACGCTGGCCGGTTGTGGGTGGCCAGCAGCAGCGTGAAACGCTCGCCCAGTGGTGCAACTTGTTCAGAACCGAAATGACCTTGCATACCTTTCCCCGCAGCCGGCGAAGCGCCCGATGAACTCAATGACATGACGTTGCTTAACGAACCCGACGCAGATAGCCGTCCGGAGCGACGGTGATCAGCAGCTTGTTCTGCAGCTGACGGTCGATCTCGAAGTCGCGGTTTTCTTCCAGGTATTTCCACACGGCAGTCTTCGGGTTGTCGCCCGGGCCCCACGGACGATCCGGGAAAAAGTCGGCCGGCATGTCTTCAACCACGGTGTCCATGACCACGCAGTAGCTGTCCACCGACACCAGTGGCGCGTACAGGCGCAGTTCTTCCAGCACGTGATCGTGGGTGTGGTTGGAGTCGAGTACCAGAATGACTTTCTTGCCTTCGGCAGCGGCACGCACTTGTTCGGCGATGGCCGGATCAATGCTCGAACCTTCGATCATCTTGATGCGCTTGCTCATCGGATGGCTTTCGATGGCTTCGCGGTTGTGCGGACGAATGTCGAGGTCGATGCCCAACACTTCACCGTGACCTTGCAGCTCCAGCAGCGATGCGTAGTAGATGATCGAACCGCCGTGGGCGATACCACACTCGATCACCAGGTCGGGTTTGACCTGCCAGATGATTTCCTGCATCGCCATCATGTCTTGCGGCAGCTGAATGATCGGACGGCCCATCCACGAGAAGTGGTAGCTGTACTTGTGCTTGGCCGACTGGTTGAAGAAATCCTGGGCCAGACCGGTGAGTGTCTGGTCATCGCCCTGACGGGCGATTTCTGCCTGGCATTCGGCTTCGAAGGCTTTATTGATGGTGTTGTCGGTCATCTGAAAATTCTCAATAGTCACTGGAACGAAGCGCTGTCGACGGCGTGATAGACGTAGCGTCCACCGGTCATCCGCTTGATTTCTTCGAGGTAGTTGGAGTTCATCACAAACAGATGGGCGCCTTCGGGCAGGGCATCCATGGCCTCTTGCGGCGAGGACACCCGCACGCCGCTCAGAGGCAGATAACGGCCCTGCTTGGCCGGATTGATATCCACCACACGATCCACCGCCACACCGGCCCGTTGCAGGAACAGCGAATAGATCACGCCTTTGGACGACGCGCCCCAGATCGCCGAACCTTGTTCGGGTGCGGCCTGAATAATCTGCACCGCGCGCTCAAGACTGCCGGTGAAACCTTCGGGCAGGTCCAGGCGCGGCACCGTTTGCTCCGGGGTCAGGCGCAAGGTCGAAAGGTCGGCCACGATGTACAGGTATTGGCCACCGAACAGGTGACCAGCCTCATGCACGGTGCCGAACATCCGGCGCAGGTCATCGAGGCGGAAATAATTGACGTGCTCGTAGAACAGGTCGAACCAGGCGCGGTGATCGATGATCCAGTCGAAGCACGGCACTTCGATGTAGATCTGTCCGCCCTGATTGGCGTCGGCCATCTCGGCGAGGAAGCTCACCGGATCCTGAATGTGTTCCAGCACATGACGCAGCACGATGGCGTCCGCCGCCAGACCCAGCCCGCGCGTGAACGGGGCCTTGATCACGTCGACATTGTCGCCTTCGTAGGCCGGGTCGATGCCGGTGATGGCATAGCCCAGACCTTTGAGGAGTTCTAGAAAATAACCTTTGCCGCAGCCGACTTCGATCAGTTCCTGGCCCTTGAAGTGCCGGGCAATGATCCCTTCGACATCGCTCAGGTGCTTCTGGAACTGACCGGAATGCGCCTGCTCGTTCTGGTAATCGGCGTCGTAGCTGAGCTTGTCGGCATCGAAGGCCTGGTTGAAGATCAACCCGCTCTGCTCATCCTGGACCAAGACCATGTCGGCAGAGGCCGAAGCCCTGGCCGATTGCGGGTCGGCAAAGGTGCGATTCTGCAACACGGGCAGGTCGGCGACCCGATACAACTCATGCGTCATGCTCTGCTCCCAGTAACTGTTGCAAGCGGTCCGCCACGCCCCAGAACGCCATCGGCTCGTGGGCCGGGTATGGGTAGTGGCCGAGATTCAAACTGATCAATGCGCCACGCTCACGCAGCCGCTGCTCGACCAGCGCCCGGACCGAAACCGGCTGACCGCTGGAACAATTGATCACGCCATTGAAGTCCCGCTGTTGCAGGATCGCCGCGAGGTAACCGGCGGCCGTATCGATCACCAGGTAATCGCGCAATTGCTCACCGGCCGACATGTTGAAACGTTCTTCCCCGGCATCGATCGCCCGGTCCAGCGCCGCCAGCAAACTGTTGGGGTTCTGTCCGGTGCCGTGCAGGTAAAACAGCCGCGCCCATTGCAAGGTGAACGGTTGAACCCGCTGCAAATTTTCGAGGAACACGCGCAGGGAGTTTTTTGCCAGCCCGTAAGGATTGCTCGGCTGCGGCGCACTCTGTTCACTGAGCGGCCCACTCTGCATGCCGTATTCGAAACAGGTCCCGGTGACCAGCACCTGCGACACGCCCGCCTCGACCGCGCCCTTGATGAACCGGTAATCGGCCATCAGGTTGTGCTCGAAGTGAAACAGCGCCTGATAGTTCGGCAACCCTGGCCAGGCCAGGTGCGCCAAGGCATCGACGCCATCGGTCAGCGCAGCGATGTCCAGGTCGGCGGCGTGAATATCCGCTGCGATGAACTCCACGGCATTGATCCACGACATGCTCGCGGCGATTTCGACGTTGCGCGCCACGGCCCGGACCTGACAGCCACGGGCGAGCAAGGCAGCGACCAGATGACGGCCGACGAACCCGGTGGCACCGGTGACCAGGACCTTCACAGCACGGTCAACTCAGGCACGGCGATGACGAATCGGCCATCCCACTCGCGCACCTGAGCCAGTTGCTGACTGACTTCGTGCAGCAGGTTCCACGGCAGGACCAGGACGTAGTCCGGCTTCTCGATGTCGATCTGCGCCGGCGAAACGATCGGGATACGACTGCCCGGCAAGTACTTGCCCTGCTTGTGCGGGTTGGCATCGGCGACCCAGGCCAGCAGGTCCGGCTTGACCCCGGCGTAGTTGAGCAAGGTGTTGCCCTTGGCGGCGGCGCCGTATCCCACCACACGCTTGCCGTCGGCTTTCGCCTGCAACAGGAAACGCAGCAGTTCGTGTTTGATGCGTTCGGCGGCCGGCGCGAGGGTCGTGTAGTACTCGGGGGTTTTCACACCGGCGGCGAGTTCGGCCTGCAACTGTTGCTGAACCGCTGGTTGTACGTCGCGGCGAACGCCATCAGCACGCTGGACGAAGACACGCAGCGAACCGCCGTGGGTCGACAGCTGACTGACATCGAACACTTCCAGACCGTTGCGCGCGCACAACGTCTGCACGGCGGTCAGTGACAGGTAGGAATAGTGCTCGTGATACAGCGTGTCGAATTGCTGCCCGGCCATCAGCGTCAGCAACTGCGGAAACTCGAACGTCGCCACGCCGGTCGGCTTGAGCAAGATCGCGAAACCACCGAGGAAATCATTGATGTCCGGCACGTGGGCCAGCACGTTGTTGGCGGCCATCAGGTCAGCGGCCCAGCCTTCGGCGCTCAGCTGCGAAGCGGTGTCGCGGCCGAAGAACAGCTCACGAATCTCCAGGCCTTTTTCCCGTGCCGCTTGCGCGGTGCTGCGGGTCGGCTCGACGCCCAGACAAGGGATGCCGCGCCCGGCCACGTACTGCAACAAGTAACCGTCGTTGGCGGCGATTTCCACCACGCGACTGTCGGCGGTCAGGCCAAAGCGCTCGACCATCTCGCCCACATAGCGCTCGGCATGGGCCAGCCAGGTGCTGGAGAACGAACTGAAATAGGCGTACTCGGCGTCGAACAGGCTGTCGGCGCGGGTGTAATCCTCGGTCTGCACCAGCCAGCACTGCTGACACACCGCAACCTTCAGCGGCACCCATTGCTCGGATTGTTCCAGCTGATCGGCGCGCACGTAGGCGTTGGACGGCGGCGAAGTGCCGAGGTCAATCAGCGGCAAAGCCAGCGGAGTAGCGCAACCACGGCAATTCATACACGCACTCCAGCGAAGTGTTCATCGAGCAAGGGATGGCTGGAATCCCTGGCCGACAGATTATTGACAGGCAACGGCCAGGCAATCGCCAGCCGTGAATCGTTCACCGATAAACCACCCTCGTGCGCAGGCGCGTAATCAGCGCTGTGTAAGTAAAGCAATTCGGCGTCATCGGTGAGGGTTTGGAAACCATGGGCAAAACCGGCCGGGATCAACAGGCTACGACCGTCGCCGGCCCGCAGGTGTTCGGCGTGCCAGTGCAGGAAGGTCTCGGAGTCCGGGCGCAAATCCACCGCCACGTCCCAGACTTCACCACGCAGGCAGGTGATCAGCTTGGCTTCCGGTGCGCTGGCGTTCTGATAATGCAGACCGCGCACACTGCCGCGTTCGCGGGTGCAGGAATGGTTGATCTGGCGGATATGAAACGGCTGGCCGAAGGCGCTCAGGCTGCCTTCGCAGAACAGCCGCGCGAAGTGCCCGCGCTCATCTTCGAAGCGTTTGTGTTGCACGCAGAACAGTCCGGCCAGCGGCAAAGGCTTCAACAGAAACTCGCTCACATTGCGCCTCGGTACAGGTTCAGCTGACCCAACGTGATGGCGCGCATGTCGTCGCCGTTTTGCCACGCCAGGTGCCAATCGAGGGTCTGGGTCAGGCACTGCTGCAACGACCAGCGCGGTGCCCAGGCCAGCCGTTGACGGGCGCGGCTGCTGTCCAGACGCAGCAGACCGGCCTCATGCAAATCACTCGGCTCGATGCGCAGTCCGCGTGCTTGCGGCCAGCGGTTGGCGAGCATTTCGACCACTTCGCCGACGCTGCACATGTCCGCTTCGCTCGGGCCGAAGTTCCAGGCGCCAGCGAACTCGGGACCTTGCTCGTAAAGGCCGGCAGCCAGTTGCAGGTAACCGGCCAACGGCTCCAGCGCGTGCTGCCAAGGGCGCACGGCTTGCGGGTAGCGCAGGGTCACCGGCTCATCCGCCGACCAGGCCTTGAGCACGTCGGGGATCAAGCGTTCCGGCGCGAAGTCACCACCGCCCAGCACGTTGCCGGCCCGGGCCGTGGCCAGCGCAAGACCGTGTTCGGCATAGCGCTCGGCCGGGAAGAACGACGCCGCGTAAGACTGGGCCAGCAACTCGCAGCAAGCCTTGCTGCTGCTATAGGGATCATGTCCGCCGAGGGCTTCGTTTTCGCGGTATGGCCACAGCCATTCTTTGTTCGCGTAAACCTTGTCGGTGGTCACCAGCACACACGCGCGCACGCCACCGACCTGGCGGATCGCTTCAAGCAGATTGAGCGTGCCCATGACGTTGCTGGAGTAAGTCCCCAGCGGGTCGCGATACCCTTCACGCACCAGAGGCTGAGCTGCCAGGTGCAGGACGATTTCCGGTTGCACCTCGGCAATCAGTTCCAGCAAGGCGCCCAGATCACGCAGATCACCGCGTTGATCGTTGATGCCTTCAGCCACCCGCGCCAGCTCGAACAAACTCGGCTCGGTCGACGGATCAAGCGAAAATCCGCTGACGTCGGCACCGAGGCTTTGCAGCCACAATGTCAGCCAGCTGCCTTTGAAACCGGTATGGCCGGTCAGCAGAACCCGTTTGCCGCGCCAGAATTCCGGGCTCAGTCCCATAGTTTCCATGGGGCCTCCCCGCTCTGCCACAACGCCTCAAGGTGATTCTTGTCGCGCAGGGTGTCCATCGGGTGCCAGAAGCCGTCGTGCTGAAAGGCCTGCAACTGCTCCTCGGTGGCCAATGCGGCCAGAGGTTCGGCTTCCCAGGAGGTTTGATCGTCAGCGATATACGGCAGCACTTTGGGCGACAGCACGAAGAAACCGCCGTTGATCCAGCCACCGTCTCCGCGCGGTTTCTCGGTGAAACCCAACACTTTGTCGCCGTCACGCTCCAGTGCGCCGTAACGTCCCGGGGGTTGCACGGCGGTCACGGTGGCGAGCTTGCCGTGGGCCAAATGGAAATCCACCAGGGCTCCGATGTTGAGGTCCGAGACACCGTCGCCGTAGGTAAAGCAGAAGGCCTGTTCACCTTCCACATAACGCGCGGCGCGGCGCAGGCGGCCACCGGTCATGGTGTCGTCGCCGGTGTCGATCAGCGTGACGCGCCACGGCTCGCTGTAGTTCTGGTGAACGTCCATGCGGTTGTTGCACATGTCGAAGGTGACATCAGAGGTGTGCAGGAAGTAGTTGGCGAAGAAGTCCTTGATCGCATACCCCTTGTAGCCCAGGCAAATCACGAAGTCGTGGATACCGTGGGCGGAGTACTGCTTCATGATGTGCCAGAGAATTGGCTTGCCGCCGATTTCGATCATCGGCTTTGGCTTGAGGTGCGACTCCTCGCTGATGCGCGTGCCCAGGCCACCCGCCAAAATAACTGCCTTCATCGTCTCCCCTCTTGTTCTTCACAGGGCTCAGCCAAGCTGTATCAAGCTTTTGCGGGCCTTCTGGCTAAAACCTTTTTGCCGTTCATAGCGCCTCCGGACAGGCCGGGAGTGCTCGTTTTATGGCGATGCAAGGGGGACTTGCAGGAAACGCGCCAGCTCCACGCGTCCATCGGGCAGCACTTTTCGCATAAAAAAAGGCCGGACATCACTGCCTAATGCTGTTCACTTAAGATTGGAGTACATATCCGTTTCTGCGGTGATGGCTGGTTACGGTTTCGCTTTTACAGCGAGTCACTTGGAAAAGCCCCAAGTAACCAAGGGCTCCTGCCCCACCATTCGGTGCCTCGCCTAGGCTCGGCATACCCTCACTCCGGCATTGCTCCGGGGGCCCGCCGCCATCGGCCATCCATGGCCGGGGGCGGCTACCGCGGCATCCTTGCCGCGGTGCCCCCTGCGCAATACCTGCGTTCGGCCTCTGGGAAAGGGGCAGACAGATCAAAATCAAAAGCCAAGCGAGGCGGCCTGATAGCCGACCTGATGTCTGTCAAGGTCATCGGCGGTGGACACCTATGTCATGCCCGCCAAAAATCCAACTGTGGGAGCGAGCCTGCTCGCGAAGGCGGACTTACATTCAACATTGATGTCGACTGACAGGGCCTCATCGCGAGCAGGCTCGCTCCCACAGGGGAAATGCGTACGCTTTGAAGAGACAGGCCGGCCGGTAGGCCGCCTCGCTTTGGCTTTTGCGGTGCCCGCACCCTCGAGAGGCCGAGTGGAGGTTCTGCGCAGTGGGCAACCCGGCATGGATGCCGGGTTAGCCGCCCCCGGCCATGGATGGCCGATGGCGGCGGGCCCACGGAGCAGGACCGGAGCGAGAGCATGCCGAGCCTGGGCGAGGCACCGAACGAAAGGGGCAAGAGCGTTTGGTTACTTTGCGCTTTTCAAAGTGACTCGCTGTAAAAGCGAAACCAATAGCCGCCGTGACCGCAGAAACGGATATGTACACAAAAAAGAAAAGACAGGTCGGCCGCCTCGCTCTTGATCCACCGCCCGCTCGCGACCCATGTGTGTGTGTGTGTGTGTGCCTGGAAACACCAAGCTTAAGTGAACAACATTAGGACATCACTGCCCGGCCTTTCGATTTAAACGATTGATCAGCTCGCGATCCATCCGTCGTACCACAGCTGCAAGTTATCGCCGCGCAGCATGTAGTCACGCATCACCGCTTCGCGCAACTCGTCGCCCATACGATAGCTGGCCTCGGGATCGGCCAGGTGCATGCGAATTGCTTGCAGCCACTCCTCGGTGCTGTTGCTGACGACCCGTGTGCACGGCAAATAGCCGCGATAGGCTTCGGTGTCGGTGCAGATCACCGGATAGCCGCAGGCGCCGTATTCCAGCAGTCGCAAGTTGCTCTTGCAGTCGTTGAAGATGTGGTATTCCAACGGCGCCAGCGCCAGGTCGAGGTTAAGGCTGGCCAGCTTGGCCGGATACTCCTGCAGGCCCACCGAGGGGTGGAACTCACGCACGTAAGGGAGCAGCGCTTGCGGGCACATGCCGAAGAACACCCAGTCGACGACATCGGCCAATTCACGGACCACGTCGGCAATGATCTCCAGGTCACCGGCATGGCTGGTGCCGCCACCCCAGCCGACGCGCGGCTTGGCACCGGTGCGGCGCAGGGAAACGCGGTTGCTCCACAAGTGCGTGGCCAAGGTATTCGGCACCACGCGAATATCGTGATGCATGCCGTTCAACGCATCAGCCAGCGCCTGGGTCGACACCACCACTCGATCACACAGGCTGATGCCACGACGCATGGCTTTTTCGAAATCCTTGGGCCGATGTTTCAGGTGGCCGTTTTTTTCCGGCACGTCGATGATGTAGTCGTCGAGCTCAAAAATGCGCAAGGCTCGGGAATACGTTTTGACCCGCTCGATTTCGTTCACCAGCGCATCGTTGTAGCGCCCCTGCATCACCACCGTATCCGGCGATTGACGCTCCAACTCGATGATCGACGGCATTTCGAAAGCTTGAACACCCGTGACCAGGCCCGCCGCCTCCAGCTCCAGAAACGGCTGCACCACGCGGTAATGCCCGACAGCCGATTGGTTCACCGGCAAGGCCAGAACCCGCGGCAAGCTGCGGCTGCCGAACGGACTCCAGCCCAGGCGCATGCCAGGTTCCAGGCAGAAACTCGAACCGGTGAGACTCAAGTTGGGGTTGTAGGCTGGATCCCGGGCCATGTCGGGCAACCACTTGCGGTAGATCGTCTGCTGCTCGCGACCGAGCTGCTCCTGGCGCGCCTGTTCGCCCCCCTGTTGCAACGAAACCGCCGGCTCCACCAGCATCAAGCGGGCATGAGGCGTCCAGACCACCAGATAACCGGCCTTGGCCACTCGCAAGCCCAGGTCCACATCGTTGAATGCCAGGCTGAACGAACGCTCGTCCAGCCCGCCCAACTCCTCGAACACCTGCTTGCGCACCAGCAGGCAGTCATCGCTGACCGCACTGTAGTTCTGCACCACCTGCAGACGCTGCATGTAACCACCGGACTGCATTGATTCGCCGATAAACGGCGCACCCACCGGTCCGCGCAACCCGAGCACCAGTCCGGCATGCTGGACGGTGCCTTGGGCGCAGACCATTTTCGCTCCGACGATCCCGACTTCGGGGCGCTGGGCCTGACTCATCAGTGCGTCCAGCCAGTCGGCATCAGTGATCACACTGTTCGGCGTGAGCATCAACAAGTAGTCGCCACGAGCCTGGGCGGCGGCGAAGTTGTGAATCGCCGCAAAGTTGGCCGCATGGGGGTAACGCAGCACTCTCAGCTTGTCGCTACCCAGCTGCGCCATGCCGTCCAGCCAGGCGCGAGCCTCGCTGGTGAGACTGGCGTTGTCGACGATCAACACTTCGTAGTTCGGGTAAGCGGTTTTTTCCAGCAGGCTCGCCAGGCAGCGCTCAAGCGCCGTCAGCTGGTCCTTGGTGGAAATGATGATGGACACCAGCGGTTGCCGGGCGTGGCGATAATCCACCTGATTGATCAGCGCTTCATTGTCGGCCCGCCAGTCGAATGCCACACCCAACCGTTGCAGGTGCGCCTCCAGCAGTCGCGGGTTTTCAGCGGCCACGGCGGTCGAAGACAACCACGAGGCGTAGCTGAAGGACGACTCCACCAACACTTCGCCAATGTGTTCGATGGTGTGGGGGCCGGCGCTTTCGACCATCCGCCAGAGCAAGTCTTGAGGCGCCAGCTCCTGGAAGTCGGCACTGAAACCGCCCCGAGCCAGAAAACCGTTGCGCTCAAACGCCAACGCGCGCCCGGTGTAAGGGTAGCTGCGCATCAGGTCGAGATTGAAATCCGGTTTGAACACCGGCTCACGGGAGATGCCGTCCACCAGCGCGCCTTCATCCGCGTAGCAGCACAACATATGTTGACGCTCGACGATGCGCTCGGCCATCAAGAGCAGCGCGGCCTCGCTCAAGCGATCGCCGGAACGCAACAGGTAGAACCAATCGGCCCCCTCCAGTTGCGGCAAGACACCATTAAGCTGCTGCGCCCAATCCGCCTCCAGCGCCAGGTTCAGCACCCGCCCGTCCAGCCCCGCTTGAGCGCCCGCACTGGACAGCACCACCACGGCCTGAGCGCCGTAGCATTGAGCGTTGATGCTTTCCAGCGTCAGCTCCAGGGCCTGCCGGTCGCCGGCGCCGTCGATCACGATCGGAACGATTGTCGGTCGGTGTGGCCACGCGTGCGTCTGCGCCAACAGTTGCCCAAGGATCGCAGGCTCGCGCCGACACTCCAGCCACTGCGCATACAGCTGCCCGAAGCTGCGGCTGTCGCTGCCGACTCTGGACTCTTGGAGGGCCTGGCGAGCGACGAGCAAATGGCCGAGGGAAAACTCCTCCCACACGCGTTTTTTCGCATCGACACCCGGCAGCGCGGCGCAGTAACGGATCCAGCCGGAAAACGCGGTCCCTTTATCGCCGCGCTCGTTGAGCATTTGCGTCAGCCATTGACCTTCGACCAGCATTTGCTGCTGCACGGCCGTCTGACATTTGAAGCTGTCGGGGTGCAGGCGCTCGACACTCTGCACCTGACTGGCCACTGCCAGGTTGCCGCGCCGCAACAGGCAAACGAACAGGACCAGATCCAGCAAACCGGCAAAACCCACCTCCGGTTGCAGCAACGCCGGCAGCAATTCGCGGACATCGGCAGTGCGCATCAGCACGTTGCTCAAGCCACCGATGAAGTTCAGCGGACGGACCTCAAAGAAGTCCAGCAGATCTGCCCCCTTGAACAACGCATTGCCACCGGCCATCGCGGTGTTTTCCAGGCGGTGCGGCAGGATGTGATCGCCGGCATCACACAGATAACGCTGGGCACCGACCAGGCTGACATCTTCGTACTCGCTCAGCAGTGCGGCCTGAGTCGCGATGCAGCCAGAGAACAATCGATCATCATCACAAAGGAATTTGATGTACTCCCCGCGACTTTCCTCCAGGCACCGCAGCAGGTTGCCCGCAAAGCCCAGGGGCTGAGGGTTTTTCAGATAGCGCAGCGAGAAACGGGTCTGGGCCGAAACCCCTTCGACGATGCTCGCAATCTCGTCGCCAGGACTGTCGTCGCAGATGATGATTTCGAGGGATTCGTAGCTCTGACTCAGGACACTTTGCAATGCCGCATGGAAAAAACGCGGATTGAAGGCAGGGATGGCGACACTGACAAGGGGAGCTGAACTCACAGGAAAACTCTCGACCGCAGAGTGCTCCAGCCCTGGGGCCGGGCATGCTGACCCGGTTGGAAGAAAATGCTTGCACCCGACGGCCGAGGGGTCATCTCGTCCGTCGAGTGGTTAGCGATCAAACTCAGATTTTGTTGAACAGCCCCAATTGACTGATTTTGCTGAAGGCCAACTGTGAAGCCTGCAACATGGTTTGTTGCAGGGTCAGGCGGCTGAGCACTTCGGCCGGATCGGAGTCCTGGATCGACGACGTGGTGGTCTTGTTGGCCATCGTCAGGCTTTCGTTGGTCGAGCTCTGGATATCCAGTGCCTGACCACGAGCACCAATCGACGTCAGCGAACCGAGTACCTGGTTGCTACCGCTGCCGATGTTGGCAATCGCCGAATCCAGCGAGGCGCGAAAGCTCTGTTCGGCGGCGGCAGAACCATCGATCGGCGCCTCAAGTGCGGTGCGCAGCTTGCTGATGGTGTCGAGGATGTTCTGGGTCTGGTGGGTGTTGGGTTGAACCACATACTGGTCACCCGTCGCCGGCGTACCACCGAAGGTGAAATCCACACCCGCGGCCGTCGCTGTCGAACCCGCCATGGTCCCGGTAGACACCGGCTTGCTGTTAGCGGTCAACGGTGAGGCATACAACTCATAGTTCGTGGCGCTGGTGAACTTGAGAATCGCCCCGCCATTGGGGAATGCCGCGTTGTAGTTGGCTGCGTTGCTGACAGTGGCTCCCGTCACGACGGCGGTCGATGGATTGCCGGCGCTGCGGGTGGCACTGAAGGTGTCTGGCTTGGCGCCCAGATTGAAGATATGCCCGGCAATCACAGTGTCCGGGGTGGTATCGCCTGGTTTCAGATTGATGTTCAGACGCAGATCGACACCGCGGAAAGATACCTGTGTGCCACCGGCCGTCTTGGGATCGAAGACACCGTTGTTGGAGGCTTCAGCCGTTACATCGTTGCCGCCGGAATCCGTGACCTTGAACTGAGTGCTGCTCAGGAACTCGATCGCATAGGGCTCGCCACTGCGGAACTTGTCGTTGTAAGTCACGCTACCCGACACCTGACCGTTGGACAGGTCGACCCGTCCGTCATTCACCGCCGGTGCCGTCAGCGTGGTCTGGGTGCGACTGGTGTTGAGGGCCTGCTCGAAAATGCTGAAGCCGGTGTCATTGCTGGGCATGGTCAACGCATCACCCACCTGAAGGTTCAAGGTGGTCTGGTCGCCGTGATAGCTGTAAGTGCCATCGGCATTGCGCGAGTACGGCGCAGTACCGCTGTTGGACCCGCCAAACAGATACTGGCCGTTTTCATCGCGGCTGTTCATCAGGCTCAGTAACTGCGATTCGAGCTGCCCCAATTCGGAGGCGTTGGCGTTGCGCTCGGAATCGGTATAGCCGGCGTTGCCCGCACCCAGGGCCAGTTCGTTGGCACGCTGCAGCACGTTGTTGATGCTGTTGAGAACGGTCTCGGACTGACCCAGCGTATTCTTGATCGTCGTGATGTTGGTCGAAAACTGGTCGAGCATTGCACTCTGCTGACCCAGTTGCAGCAACCGCGAAGCGCCAACCGGATCATCAGCGGCCGTACGTACGCGAAGGTTGTCGCTGGCTTCCTGACTGGTATTGACGACGTTGTTGAAGTTCTTCTGGTAGTTCGCAGCGCTGCGCTCGTAGAACTGGGGGGTAGAAATACGCATGATCTACGACTCCTTAAAGGCTGTTGATCAGAGTGCTGAAGATTTCCTGCGCAGCCTTGATGATCTGCGAAGAAGCTGTGTAGTACTGCTGGTACTTGACCAGATTGCCGGTTTCCTCATCCAGGTCGACACCGGATAACGAGTCACGGGCGCCCTTGGCCTGCGTCAGGATGGCGGTTGTCGCATCGGAATCGTTTTTGCCCTGGGCGGCCTTGGCACCGACGTTTTCCACCAGCTTGCCGTACGCGTCCGAAAGGCTGATACCGTTGCTGGTACCACCGGTTTCCACGGTCTTGCGAGTCTGCAGGTCGATGACGGCCAGACCATTACGGTTGTCCTTGGAACTGGCACCGGTCAGCGACACGGTGAAACTGTCCAGGTCCTTCGGCGAACCGTCCATGGTCATTTCAAACGTAAAGGTGCGCTGCACCGGCGGGACGCTGCTGTCCATGATCGGGTTGCCGCTGGCATCGACCATTTTCACCGCCACGCTCAGGGTGTTGCTTTGCCCCGGAACAATACTGCCAGTAGCGATTTGGGTGCCCTTGGCATCCTTGACCGAATAGGTCTGCGAAGCACCACCGGCAGGGCCGAAGATGATCTTGACCGGTGTCGAGTTTTTGATCCCCGACTGGATGATTGCGCTGTCGGCAGGGTTGTAGATATTGAGCGACGACTTGAGGTCAGGCTGCTTCAGAATGCTGCCGGTCCCGGTGTTGCCCGAGCCGCTGACGCCGGTCAGAGGGGCCGCGACCGCAAGACGTTTAGGGTCGGTGAGCACCGTCTGGATCTCGCTGGCGCCGCCACGGGTGGGCGTAACCTTGAAGGTGTCACCCGTGCTCATGCCCGCCCCGCCCAGAGACAGCTCGAAGCCATCGATCACCGGTGCCGGGGTGGTGCTGATGTTGAACGAGCCCATATCGGTGCCGTCCGAGCGACGGACGCTGTAGTCCGTGGCACTGGTGAACGTGACCTGATAATCGTTGGTGGTCAGCTTGCCCGTGTCCTTGATGGTCACGTTCAGATTACCCGACGCAGGGTTGTTGCCCGCGGCGGCAATACTGCGCTGACTGATCAGGGTGGCACTGTTGATATTGCCGAACAGGGCCGCACCGAACTCACCGTTCTTGTCGATGCCCTGGGCAAGCTGGCTGTTAATCTGGTCGGCGACCACCAGGGCTACTCGCCCCAGTTCATTCATCGCAGGGTCGAGCACTTCGCTGCGATAGCGCAGCAGGCCACCCATTTCACCACCCGAGATCACCGAGGAGATATCGATGGTGCTTGAACCACGGTTCATCTGAATAGTGGAACGGCTCGGATCATTCTTGCCAGGCACCACTTCCAGGGTGGTGGAGGTATTGCCTATGACCAGCGGCTGACCGCTGCCCAGGTAAATATCGTAGTTGGAGCCGCTCTGCGTGACTTGTGCGCCGACCAGCTCGGACAGCTGACGGACCGTCTCGTTGCGCTGATCCAGCAGGTCATTGGGCTGACCCGTGCTGCCGGAGGATTCGGAAATTTTCTGGTTCAGCTGTGCAACGGTGGCCGCCAGTTTGTTGACTTGCGAAGCCATGTCCGTGAGGTTGCCATTGATGTTGGCATTCTGCTGGTTCAGCTGACTTGAAATCGAATTGAAGCGATTGCTCAGGGCCTTGGCATCGCTGAGCAGCAGCTGTCGTGCCGCGTCATCGGTCGGAGCCGAAGAGACGTTCTGCATGGAACTGAAAAACTTGGTCAGCGCGCTACTGATGCCGGTGCTGCTGTCGGACAGGAGTTTATCTACCGGCGAAACCTGCGCCAGGTAGGCGGCCGAATCACTGTTGAGCGACGTGGCGGTCTGCAGTTGGGCGTCAAGGTAGCTGTTGTACACCCGACGTACATCGGCCAGCGTCGTACCAGTGCCGATGTAGACATTGCCGAACTGCTGCGAGGCTTTGGTGCCCTGCACGGTCTGCTGACGCGAGTAACCCGCGGTATCGACGTTGGCGATGTTGTTACCCGTCGTCATCAACGACGATTGGCTGGCTGACAGCCCCGACATCCCGATGTTGAGCAAACTCATGGTTCAGACCTTATAGCTTATGCCTATAGAGGCGTGGTGGTAGCGCCCGCCGCAGCGTAGTTCTGGTAACTCGTCATCTGCTTGGCTATCTGCGAAATCTTGCTTGCGTAGTCCGGGTCGGTTGCGTAACCGGCCTTTTGCAACTCGCGCACAAACTGTTCTGGGTTATCGGCCGACTTCACAACATCTTGATAGCGATTGTTGGTTTGCAGCAGCGTCACAAGGTCATGGAAGCTGTCCTTGTAAGAGTCATAGGAACGGAACTGAGCCGTCTCCTTGACCATCTCGCCATTCCTGAATTCGCTGGTGATCGCGCGCGCCGAATCGCCTTTCCAACTGCTGCCGGCCTTGATGCCGAACAGGTTGTGACTGCTGCTGCCATCCTGGGCGCGCATGACCGATTTGCCCCAACCGGTTTCCAGGGCGGCCTGCGCCACCAGGTAACGCGGATCGACACCAATGCGTTCGGCGGCCTCTTTGGCCATCGGCAGCATGGTGTTGACGAATTCGTCGGCGGAACTGAACGCTTTCTTCGCCGGTGCCAGCGGTATTTGCGCCATGGCACGGCCATAAACCTGCAGGCGCCCGCTGGATGTCGCATCCGTTTGCGAAGCCAGCCAATCGCCGTTGTACAGGGGACCGGCACCGGTCTTGGTGCTCTGCGGCATTTGGATGTTGTTCTGCGCCGTCGCAGCGGTCGCGGCAGCGTTCGATGCCGACGGCACCAGCCCTGCGAGCAAGCGGTCGGCCAGTTTCGGCGGCAGCGCCAGACGTCGCTGATTGATCAGCGCCATGTCATTGCGATGAGCGCCCTCGCCCGCGTTGGCTGGCGACTTCACCGAGCGCGAAGCCCACAACGGACGCTCGCCATTGAGGCGCGACAGCGGCCCGTTGGTGGCGACCGTGCCGGCGGCAATCGGGGTTTCCACGGCGGCTTTCGCGGCAGCTTGCTTGGCGGCTGACGCGGCAGCGGCCTCGCCCGGGGCCAGCGGTTTGTTCTTCGACATCTGACGCATCAGCACGTCAGCCAGACCAATACCGCCACCCTCACGGGACATGGAAACGGCCAACTGCTGGTCGTACATTTCCTGGTATTGCTTGGCTGCCGGCGTGTTGAGCGGATTGTCCTGGCCCAGCGTTTCAGTGGCCGAGCGCATGGACTTGAGCATTTCACCGAGGAACAGCGACTCGAACTCCTGCGCCACCTTGCGCATGTTCGCGTCACTGTCCTTGTCGCCGACCTTGAGCTGGTTCAGTCGATTGAGGTCCGAATAGGAACCCGAATCGTTGCTGCTGACCCCCAATCCGCCCTTGCGCATATCCATGGTCGCCGTCCTCAGATCACGATCAGGTCGGCTTGCAACGCGCCGGCCTGTTTCAGTGCTTCGAGGATCGCCATCAAGTCACCCGGCGCCGCGCCGACCTGGTTCACCGCACGCACGATTTCGTCGAGGGTGGTGCCCGGACCGAACTTGAACATCGGCTTGGCTTCCTGCTGGGCGTTGACCCGCGAGCGCGGCACGACCGCCGTCTGCCCATTGGACAGAGGGCCGGGCTGGCTGACGATCGGGTCTTCGGTGATGGTCACGGTCAGGCTGCCGTGGGTCACGGCGGCCGGGGAAACCTTGACGTTCTGGCCGATCACGATGGTGCCGGTCCGCGAGTTGATGATGACTTTCGCCACCGCCTGACCCGGGTCGACTTCAAGGTTCTCGATGATCGACAAATAGTCGACGCGCTGGCTCGGATCGAGTGGCGCGCTGACACGAATCGAACCGCCGTCGATGGCCTGGGCAACGCCAGGGCCGAGCATATTGTTGATCTTGTCGACGATGCGCTTGGCCGTGGTGAAGTCCGAACGATTGAGGTTCAGCGTCAAGCTGTTGCCTTGGTTGAAGCCGCTCGGCACCGAACGCTCAACCGACGCACCGCCCGGGATACGACCGGCCGACGGAACGTTGACTGTAATCTTCGAACCATCACGACCTTCGGCATCAAAACCGCCGACCACCAGGTTGCCCTGAGCGACCGCATAGACGTTGCCGTCGATACCCTTGAGCGGCGTCAGCAGCAAGGTGCCGCCGCGCAGGCTCTTGGAGTTACCGATGGACGATACGGTGATGTCGACCTGCTGACCCGGCTTGGCGAACGCCGGCAAATCAGCACTGATCGACACCGCCGCAACGTTCTTCAACTGCACGTTACCCGAACCCGCCGGCACCTTGATGCCGAACTGCGAAAGCATGTTGTTGAAGGTCTGCAGGGTGAACGGGGTTTGCGTCGTCTGGTCGCCGGTACCGTTAAGCCCGACCACCAGGCCGTAGCCAATCAATTGGTTGGAACGCACGCCGGAAATACTGGCGATGTCCTTCAGCCGCTCGGCTTGCGCGTTGAACGCTGCGGACAGCATCAGGGCGGCCACCATGAGGTGTTTAAGATTCAACGTAGCCACCTAGAAAGGGAACAGCGGGCTGAGGAAGAAACGATCGAACCAGCCTGGCTGACTCGCATCGGCAAACGAACCGGTGCCCGAATAGGTGATGCGTGCATCGGCGATACGGGTCGACGAAACGGTGTTGTCAGTCGAGATGTCATCGGCGCGAACAAGCCCTGCAATCCGCACCAGCTCATCACCGGTATTGAGGGTCATCCACTTCTCGCCGCGTACGGCGATGATGCCGTTGGGCAACACGTCGGCGACGGTCACGGTGATCGAGCCGGTCAGGCTGTTGCCCTGCCCGGCCTTGCTGTCACCCTTGGTCGCGCGGTCGCCGCTGTAGCTGGCATCCAGGCTCAGGTCGCCGCTGCCGAGCGGGTTATTCGTATTGGGCGTACTGCCGAACAATGAGGACAGGCCAATGCTGGTCTTGCTGGTCTTGCCGACCTGGGAATTGGCGTTTTTGCTGGCCTGGGTCTTCTCGTTCAAGGTGATGGTGATGATGTCACCGACCCGGAACGCCTTGCGGTCGCTGTACAGGTTCTGTTCGAAACCGGCCTGGTAGATCGAGCCGTTATTGGCCGCCGCCGGCAGCGGCGTGCGCGGTAACACCGGGGCGTAGTAAGGGTCATTGGGCTTGGGCGTCGGACCGACGCAGCCCGAAAGCGCGGCGATCCCACTCAGTGCCAGAACAGATACATAGCGATTCATGACCCTACCTCACGGTGTTGCAGGCGACCTCATGGCCGCCTCATAGACTTGATTACAGATTCTGCGTTACGAACGAGAGCATCTGGTCGGCGGTGGAGATCACCTTGGAGTTCATCTCGTAAGCGCGCTGAGTGGTGATCATGTTGACCATCTCTTCAACGGTGCTGACGTTCGAGGTTTCCAGGGTGTTCTGCAGCGTGGTGCCGAAACCGGCCAGGCCCGGGGTGCCGACTTGCGGCGCGCCGCTGGCCGCGGTTTCCAGGAACAGGTTGTTGCCCACAGCCTGCAGACCGGCCGGGTTGATGAAGTCGGCGGTTTGCAGGTTACCGATCACCTGGGAGGCCGGGTTGCCGGCAACGGTGATGGACACAGTGCCGTCGCGACCGACCGTAAAGGTCTGGGCATCGTTCGGGATGACAATGGCCGGTTCCAGGGCGAAGCCGCTGGAGTTCACGATCTGACCGTTGGAGTCCAGGTGAAACGTACCGTCACGGGTGTAGGAAGTCGTGCCGTCCGGCTGCAGAATCTGGAAGAAACCGCGACCGTCGATGGCCATGTCCAACGGCTGCTCGGTGGTTTGCAGGCTGCCGGCGGTGAAGTTTTTCTGGGTGCCGACAATGCGCACACCGGTACCCAATTGCAGACCCGACGGCAGTTCACTGTCCTGGGTCGACTGGGCGCCTGGCTGGCGTTTGATCTGGTAGAGCAAGTCCTGGAACTCGGCGCGGTCACGTTTGAAACCCGTGGTCGACACGTTGGCCAGGTTGTTGGAAATGGTCGTCAGGTTGGTGTCCTGGGCGGACAGACCTGTTTTGGCAACCCATAGAGCCGGAAGCATTCGATTCTCCTCGTGCGCCTGTTTTACGGCGCGACGTTCTGATAATTAGCTGATCTGCAAGACCCGAGCCATGGCCTGGTCGTCTTCTTTGGCGGTGTTCATCATCTTGATGTGCAGTTCGAACTGCTTGGCCAGGGCCAGTACCGAGGTCATCTCTTCCACGGCGTTGACGTTGCTCGACTCAAGGAAACCGGACACCAGTTTGACGTCGGCATCGGCTTGCGCCGGCTTGCCATCCTTGGTGTGGATCGATCCGTCCAGGCCTTTGGTCATGTTCTTGAAGTCAGGATTAACCAGCTTGATGCGGTCGACTTCCGCCATCACGCGCGGACCTTCGCCCATCGCTCGAATGCTGATGGTGCCGTCCTCGCCCACTTCGATTTGCTGCTCGGGCGGCACGGCAATCGGCCCGCCATTGCCCATCACCGGCATACCGTTGCCGGCCCGCAGCACGCCCAGGGCGTCGACGTTCAGGCTGCCGGTGCGCACGTAGCTTTCACCGCCGTCCGGGTTCTGCACGGCGATCCAGCCATTGCCTTGCACCGCGACATCGAGGTCACGACCGGTTTCCACCAATGCGCCAGGGGAGAAGTCGGTGGCCGGACGTTCGGACAGGGCAAACGCACGCGCCGGAAAGCTGTCACCGAACACCGGCATCGAACGAGCCTGCTCCAGGTCTTTCTGGAAACCGTTGGTGGAGATGTTCGCCAGGTTGTTCGCATGAGCCTTCTGCGCCAGTGCATTCTGGCTGGCGCCGGTCATTGCCACATAAAGGTACTTGTCCACACTCTTTCCTCTGCATGCCGGACGTTTGCCGCCCACCGCTGTACTGCTGAGCCATAAGCAATTTGCAGACCAACTTTTTTCTGGCGGCGCAGGGCCCGGCAAACAAAGGACTTGAGGGGTTCAGGAGGGATTGGAGGATTGTATCGAAGACGAAAAACCGGCGGTGTTATGCCGTTTGCGGCAAGTGCCGACCTCTTCGGCTCAACTCCGACCTCGTAGGGACCTATGCGCTGCCGGGTTCTTTGCCGACTTCGTACTCACGCAACTTATTGGCAATGGTGGTGTGCGAAACCCCCAATCGCTTGCCCAGCTGCCGACTGCTCGGGTGTTCGGAATACAAACGCTCAAGCACCGCTTTCTCGAAGCGCCCGACAATCTCGTCCAGCCCGCCCTCGAGTGAGAAGTCGCCAAGTGGCTGACGCACGCCGTAGTCCGGCAAGCGAATATGTTCGGCCTTGACGGTCCCGCCCTCGCACAAGGAAACCGCCTGGAACAACACGTTTTCCAACTGCCGAACATTGCCCGGCCAATGGTAGTGACTGAGCCGTTCCATCGCCGCTGGCGCCAGTTTCGGCAGCGGGCAACCGATCTGCCGACTGGCCTGATCGAGGAAGTGTTCCACCAGCGGCGTCAAGCCATCCAGGCATTCACGCAGTGGCGGAATGTGCAGCGAAAGCACGTTCAAGCGGTGATACAAATCCTGGCGAAACTCGCCGCGTGCACACAACTCTGACAGGTCGACCTGAGTCGCGCAGATCACCCGCACATCCAGATAAACCTCTTCATCACTGCCCACACGACGGAAGCAACCGTCCTGCAGGAAACGCAGCAATTTCACCTGTAAGCGCGGGCTCATTTCCCCGACGCCATCGAGAAACAGCGTACCGCCCGCCGTCAGCTCCAGCAGTCCGAGTTTGCCTTCTGCCCGCGCCCCTTCGAAAGCGCCGGGGCCGTAGCCAAACAACTCCGTCTCAGCCATGGATTCCGGCAGACCGGCGCAGTTGAGCGCCATCAACGGCGATTGCCCCCGCGGACTCGCCAGGTGGCAGGCGCGCGCCAACAACTCTTTACCCGTACCGGTTTCACCTTCTATTAATAGCGGAGCATCCAGCGGCGCCATGCGTCGGGCTTCGCGTACCACCGCAGCCATCACCTTCGAGCTTTGGAAAATGCTGTCGAACCCGCGTAATTCCTGTTTGCGCACGTTATAGATGCGCTCACCGACCCGGTCGGCGCGGTGCAGCGTGAGTACCGCGCCGGCCATGGCTTCGCTGTCGTCATGCTCCGATTGCAGTGGCGCGATGTCGGCGAGAAACACGTCGCCCTTCACCTTCACCCGCAACCCGTTGATCCGCGACTTGTTGGCGCGCACCAATTCCGGCAAGTCGAAATCCTCGGCGTAACGCGACAGCGGAATCCCCGGCACCTCATCTACCCGCACGCCTAACAACTGCGCCGCCGCACGGTTGGCCGCGACGATCGAACCGCCCATGTCGATCGACAGCACCGGAAATTCCAGGGCGCCGAGCAACGCATTGAGTTCCATGTGCCGACGCTCGCTGGGCATCAGCCCTACGCGCTTGACGCCGAACACCCCGGCAATCGATTCGAATTTCGGACGCAATGCCTGAAACTGAATGTTGATCAGGTTCGGGCAATGCAGGTAGATGGCATTGCCTTGCTCACCGCCGACCTCGCCGCGAGCGACGTTGATCCCGTACTCCACCAGCAGGTTGAGAATGTCGCGCAGGATACCGATGCGGTTCTGGCAGTGGACTTTGATACGCATATAAAGGCCCGAAACAGGAGAGATCGAGGGCCTGGGCAAGGATTTTTCTGCGCAGGCGCCAACTTTGTCGTCAAGATTATGTGACACCTGCACACCATTTCAAACCCGGAAATACCAATCCCTGCGCCACAACGACTAATCCGTAACGAAAACTTTACGAAAATCGATGAATTTTCCTACGCACGACGCGACTCGCGTGCTGCAACACTGCATTTCTTGAGGTATTTCTAGGTCCATAGCAGGACATAACAAGAACGAAATCCCCTAGCAGGAGAGCAGCATGAAGCAGACGCAATACGTGGCTCGCGAGCCCGATGCGCAAGGTTTTATCGACTACCCCGCCGAAGAACATGCGGTGTGGAACACGCTGATTACTCGCCAACTGAAAGTGATCGAGGGCCGTGCGTGCCAGGAATACCTGGACGGTATCGAAAAACTCGGTCTGCCCCACGACCGCATTCCGCAACTCGGTGAAATCAACAAAGTCCTCGGTGAAACCACCGGCTGGCAGGTTGCCCGGGTACCCGCACTGATCCCCTTCCAGACCTTTTTCGAATTGCTCGCCAACAAGCAGTTCCCGGTGGCGACGTTTATTCGTACCCGCGAAGAGCTGGATTACCTGCAAGAGCCGGATATTTTCCACGAGATCTTTGGCCACTGCCCGCTGCTGACCAACCCCTGGTTTGCCGAATTCACCCACACCTACGGCAAACTCGGCCTACAGGCTTCCAAGGAAGAACGCGTTTACCTGGCGCGTCTGTACTGGATGACCATCGAGTTCGGCATGGTCGATACGCCACAAGGCCTGCGCATCTACGGCGGCGGCATTCTCTCCTCGCCGAAAGAAACCGTTTACTGCCTGTCGGACGAACCTGAACATCAGACCTTCGATCCGCTGGAATGCATGCGCACGCCGTACCGCATCGACATCCTGCAACCGCTGTACTTTGTCCTGCCGAACCTCAAGCGCCTGTTCGATCTCGCCCACGAAGACATCATGGGCATGGTCAAGCAAGGCATGCAGCTAGGCTTGCGCACCCCAAAATTTCCGCCAAAGGCTGCGTGATCCGCAGCTTTTAGAATCAAGTGAGCCTGTCAGGAACCGACGCTTTGGTTTAGCGTGGTGAATTGACGGCCGAATTCCAATAATTCGATTTCAGGAACCCATCATGTCCACATTGAACCAAGCCCATTGCGAAGCCTGCCGCGCCGATGCCCCTCAGGTCAGCGACGAAGAACTGCCGGTACTGATCAAGCAGATCCCTGACTGGAACATTGAAGTGCGCGACAGCGTGATGCAGCTGGAAAAAGTTTTCCTGTTCAAGAACTTCAAGCACGCACTGGCGTTCACCAACGCCGTCGGTGAAATCTCCGAGGCTGAAGGTCACCACCCGGGCCTGCTGACCGAGTGGGGCAAAGTCACCGTGACCTGGTGGAGCCACTCCATCAAAGGTCTGCACCGCAACGATTTCATCATGGCCGCGCGCACTGACGAAGTGGCCAAGGACGCTGAGGGCCGCAAATAATGCATTTCGACGCCATCGGACGAGTACCCGGCGACCCGATTCTCGGCCTGATGGAGGCCTATGCGCAGGACCCCAACCCGCGCAAATTCGACCTCGGCGTGGGCGTCTATAAGGATGCCCAGGGCCTGACACCGATTCCCCAGTCCGTGAAGCTCGCCGAGCAACGTCTGGTGGATCGTCAGACCACCAAAACCTACATCGGTGGCCATGGCGAACCGGCGTTCGGCAAGGCCATCGTTGAATTGGTGCTGGGTGCCGATTCCCCGCTGATCGCCGAACAACGGGCCGGCGCGACGCAAACGCCGGGCGGCACCGGCGCGCTGCGCTTGAGTGCCGATTTCATCGCCCAATGCCTTCCGGGCCGTGGCGTGTGGCTGAGCAATCCTACCTGGCCAATCCACGAAACCATTTTCGCGGCGGCCGGAGTCAAGGTCAGTCATTACCCGTACGTCGGCAGCGATAACCGCCTCGACGTCGAAGCGATGCTCGCGGTACTCAACGAAGCGCCGAAGGGCGATGTGGTGCTGCTGCACGCCTGCTGCCATAACCCGACCGGTTTCGATCTGTCCCATGACGATTGGCGCCGGGTGCTGGACGTGGTGCGCAGTCGCGATTTGGTGCCGCTGATCGACTTCGCCTACCAGGGCTTCGGCGATGGCCTGGAACAGGATGCATGGTCGACTCGGTTGTTCGCTGCCGCGTTGCCGGAAGTGCTGATCACCAGTTCCTGCTCGAAGAACTTCGGCCTGTACCGCGACCGCACCGGTGCGCTGATTGTCTGCGCGAAAACCGCTGACAAGCTGGTGGATATCCGCAGCCAACTGGCTAACATCGCCCGCAACCTGTGGTCGACACCCCCGGATCATGGCGCTGCTGTGGTAGCGACCATCCTCGGTGATCCAGAACTGAAAAGCCTCTGGGCCGACGAAGTGGAAGCCATGCGTTTGCGTATCGCCCAACTGCGTAGCGGTTTGGTTGAAGCGCTTGAGCCTCATGGCTTGCGTGATCGCTTTGCGCACATCGGCGTGCAGCGCGGGATGTTTTCCTACACCGGTTTGACGCCGGACCAGGTCAAACAACTGCGCGATCATCACAGCGTTTACATGGTCGGTACTGGTCGGGCGAACGTAGCGGGGATCGATGCAACGCGTCTGGACCTGCTGGCCGAAGCAATCGCCGAAGTCTGCAAATAACCATCAAGCACCGCAAGTCCCCTGTGGGAGCAGGCTCGCTCCCACATTTGAAATGCAATCCCCCGTAGGAGCTGCCGAAGGCTGCGATCTTTTGATCTTGTTTTTAAAAAGCAAAGTCAAAAGATCGCAGCCTTCGGCAGCTCCTACACAGACCTGTCTAGACAATCCCATCCGTCGCAACAATTAGATATAAAAGTCTATTTGTCATTTCTTCTGCTGTATCCTCCCCAAGCTTTTTAAAAGCGCGGATCTACCAGATCTATCAACAGACTTTGCGAGGAGCGCGATATGCACGAGATCCCTAATCTCCCCTTCCCAAGCCTGCACGAAACTGAGCAGACGCCCACGCAACAAGCCGGTGCCCAACAGCCCGAGCCAAAAGAAGCCACTGAACGCCGCAAGGCCGACAGCGAAGACTGATTCACCTGCAATGCCAGACCGTGTGGAAAGCGCTAACATGCGCTTTCCACACCGCCTGAACCCTTGAGCCCACCATGACCGACGACTTCACGCCTCCTTTTGATGAAGAGCTGCAGGCCAGCGTCTTGATCGGTACCACCGAGAAGATGATCGATATCTGGAATCGCCTGTCCCCCGAGAAGCGCGCCGCGCTGCTCGCCCGTTTCGGCAGCGAAGAAAACGCCTTGGCCGCCCTGGTCACCACGCACCTGGTCGCTCCCGCCAAACCCTGATTCATCCCCGCCCGGCAAATAGTTTTACTTTTTCCACGACCCGCAGCCGCTTGCGCCGCTATCATAAGCAGCCTATCTATCCTGCTTTCCCGTGGATCTTTACCCATGTCTGAAAACCAGCGCCCCCTGGCGGTCACGCTGCAAGTCGTTTCCATCGTCCTGTTCACCTTTATCGGCTACCTGAATATCGGCATTCCCTTGGCCGTGTTGCCTGGCTACGTCCACAGCGATCTGGGCTTCGGCGCGGTCATCGCCGGCCTGGTGATCAGCGTGCAATACCTGGCCACCCTGCTCAGCCGTCCTTATGCCGGGAAAATCATCGACAACAAGGGCAGCAAACTCGCCGTGATGTACGGCCTCGCCGGCTGCGGTTTGAGCGGTGTGTTCATGCTGATTTCGGCCTGGACCCAGAGCCTGCCAATGTTGAGTTTGATCAGCCTGCTGATCGGCCGTCTGGTGCTCGGCAGCGCGGAAAGCCTGGTGGGTTCCGGTTCGATCGGCTGGGGCATCGGCCGGGTCGGCGCGGCGAATACCGCCAAGGTCATTTCCTGGAACGGCATCGCCAGTTATGGCGCACTGGCGGTCGGCGCACCGCTGGGCGTGCTGCTGGTGAATCAGCTGGGCTTGTGGAGCATGGGCGTGAGCATCGTGTTGCTGGGCGTCCTCGGTCTGGTGCTGGCCTGGCCGAAAACCGCCGCGCCGATTGTGGTCGGTGAACGGTTGCCGTTCATGCATGTGCTGGGGCGCGTGCTGCCACATGGTTGCGGTCTGGCGCTGGGTTCCATCGGTTTCGGCACTATCGCGACTTTCATCACGTTGTATTACGCCACGCAGCATTGGGACAACGCGGTGCTGTGCTTGAGTTTGTTCGGCGCCAGCTTCATCGGTGCGCGGCTGCTGTTTGGCAACCTGATCAACCGCCTCGGCGGCTTTCGCGTGGCGATTGCCTGCCTGTCGGTGGAAACCCTCGGCTTGCTGCTGCTATGGCTGGCGCCGGATGCTCATTGGGCACTGGCCGGCGCGGCGCTGAGCGGGTTCGGTTTCTCACTGGTGTTCCCCGCACTGGGCGTGGAAGCGGTCAACCTGGTGCCGGCCTCAAGTCGTGGCGCGGCAGTCGGGGCTTATTCGTTGTTCATCGATTTGTCGCTGGGGATTACCGGGCCACTCGCGGGTGCGATTGCCGCCGGTTTCGGCTTTGCCTCGATTTTCCTGTTCGCCGCGATTGCCGCGTTGAGCGGTTTGGCACTGAGCGGTTACCTGTACCGGCAGGCGCCGAAGCACCTCAATGAAAAGTACCGGGAAGAACGCCAAGCGCGCTAAAAATCGACCTTGCCACGCCCGGCCTTGATGCTGCCGCGTTTGGTCTTGGATTCGAGCCGACGCTTCTTCGAACCGAGGGTCGGTTTGGTCGGACGACGTTTCTTTTCGACCTTGGTGGCACTGAGGATCAACTCAGTCAGCCGCTCCAGCGCATCCGCGCGATTGGCTTCCTGCGTGCGGTATTGCTGGGCCTTGATGATCAACACCCCTTCGCTGGTGATGCGACTGTCACGCAGCGCCAGCAGCCGCTCCTTGTAGAACTCGGGCAAGGACGAGGCCGGAATGTCAAAACGCAGGTGCACGGCACTGGAGACCTTGTTGACGTTCTGCCCACCGGCGCCCTGGGCACGAATGGCGGTCAACTCGATCTCGGCATCCGGCAGATGCACGTTGTTGGAAATCACCAGCATGGAAAGCGTCCGTATTCAGAGTGCGCAGGATACCGCGAATAAGCTCTCCGGCACGCCGCAGATCAACTGTGGGAGCGAGCTTGCTCGCGATGGGGCCGTGTCAGTCGACATCATCGTTGCGTGACCCACCGCCATCGCGAGCAAGCTCGCTCCCACAGGGGTTTTGTGTGAACCCCATAAATGACAAACCCGGCACATGGCCGGGTTTGTTGTGTCTGTGTTTACGTTATTTCGCTACGGAACCCGCAGCCTGCAACGCATGCCGGTCACGACGCTTGTTCTTGATGCCGTAGCAAATCCACATGAACGCGACCCACACCGGAATCGCATACACCGAGATCTGGATGCCCGGAATCAGCAGCATGACGCCCAAAATGAACACCACGAACGCCAGGCAGATGTAGTTCCCGTACGGGTACCACAGGGCCTTGAACAGTGGCGTCTGTTTGGTCTTGTTCATGTGCTGGCGGAACTTGAAGTGCGAAAAGCTGATCATCGCCCAGTTGATCACCAGGGTGGCAACCACCAGCGACATCAACAGTTCCAGCGCGTTCTGCGGGATCAGGTAGTTCAGCAATACGGCAATCAATGTCACCGCCGCCGAAGCAAGGATCGAACGCACTGGCACGCCACGCTTGTCGATCTTCGACAAGGCTTTCGGCGCATCGCCCTGCTCGGCCATGCCCAGCAGCATGCGGCTGTTGCAGTAGGTGCCGCTGTTGTACACGGACAATGCCGCGGTCAGGACCACGAAGTTGAGGATGTGCGCAGCGGTGTCACTGCCAAGCATCGAGAACACTTGAACGAACGGGCTGCCGCTGTAGGAATCACCCGACGCGTTCAGGGTCGCCAGCAGGCTGTCCCATGGCGTCAGCGAAAGCAGGATAACCAACGCCCCGATGTAGAAAATCAGGATCCGGTAGATCACCTGGTTGATGGCTTTCGGGATCACGGTTTTCGGCTTGTCGGCTTCCGCTGCGGTGAAACCGAGCATTTCCAGGCCGCCGAAGGAGAACATGATGATCGCCATAGCCATCACCAGGCCGCTGACACCATTAGGGAAGAAGCCGCCGTGGACCCACAGGTTGGTCACCGACGCTTGCGGGCCGCCGTCGCCGCTCACCAGCAGGTAGCTACCCAGCGCAATCATGCCGACGATGGCCACGACCTTGATGATCGCGAACCAGAACTCGGCCTCACCAAAGACTTTGACGTTCGCCAGGTTGATCAAGTTGATCAAGACGAAGAAGCCGGCTGCCGAGACCCAGGTCGGGATGTGTGGCGCCCAGTAGTGGATGTATTTACCGACCGCGGTCAGCTCCGACATGCCCACCAGAATGTACAGAATCCAGCAGTTCCAGCCCGACAGGAAGCCGGCGAAACCGCCCCAGTATTTATGGGCGAAGTGGCTGAAGGAACCGGCCACAGGCTCTTCGACGATCATTTCGCCGAGCTGGCGCATGATCATGAAAGCAATGAAGCCGCAGATGGCGTAGCCGAGGATCATCGACGGGCCGGCGGATTTCAGGACGCCGGCCGAGCCGAGGAACAGCCCGGTACCGATCGCGCCACCGAGGGCGATCAGTTGAATATGGCGATTTTTCAGGCCGCGTTTCAGCTCGCCTGAATGCGAGTTTTGTCCACTCATGAAAAGGGTCTCACGCAAGGTTTGATGATGTTCGTTAGACGTTGCTGCTCGGTTGCGATTTCAAGCAGCGCCGATCAAACCCCAGCGAAGGCAAAAGGAGTTCAGCGTTTTTACAACGGTCATGCGTCACCTGTTTGTTTTTATCTGTGACGAAATCGAACCCGACACGCTTGTGGCGCGGCGGAGTGAACAAGGCGGATAGCCTTGAGGTTTGCGCAGATGCGCAGGAGGTCACAGTTAAAACGCGGCGCATTGTACACCTGTAACCCCCTGCTGCCAGACACCACTGGATCAGCGTGTCATTTGCCGGGATTGCCTGTGTCCGCCTCGAGGGTCTCGGGCGGCTGCAAAAATGGAGTCAGACCTTTGCGGGTCATCGACGGGAGCGACGGAAAAACCGCCCCACGGGGAGAGATGGAGATGAGTCACGGCGTACATTGCGCCTCCTTCTTGTTATGCACCTGCACGACAGGCATGGGGCGCATCTCACCCTTCAACCGCGCCTGAAACAAGCGGGCCAGAGCCCTGCGCAAGGGTTAATTGGCTGTTGGGCGGAAGGTTTTCCTTACATCCCTTCCGCAAGCGTCAAACCAAGGGCTTTGAGGCTTGATTTCGTCAGTATTTCTTTACATGCCGTAACGTAAATTTGCCGAATCAGATCTGACTGTAGGCTGACTGCAAATTGACGGTAGGACGTTTCCTTAGGAAAAGGTCGAGTTAGTTTTTTGTTTTTTATTAACAAATTGCCTAATCAAAAACAGAATAAAAAGTTCAAATAAATCTTATTTGATTATTTTTTTGCAATTTAAAAACCTGTGAACTAGGTTTTCAGCGACTTGCCGAGACGCATCAATCAGCAAGTTGGCGAGTTGTTCAATGACTGAAAACGCGCCGCAGCACTTACCGAAAAAGTCATCTAGGAGATTCACAATGCAAGCACTTGAAAAAGACTTGGAAACTGAACTGCAACTGGACGATTGGTTTGCAGCACCGACCCATGAAGCCGCCGTTGAAATGATGCAAGCCGATGCGGTTGTTCCGTTCGGCACAGCGATGTGGCCTCTGTAAGACATCCCGGCAGGCACGATCCGGCCGGTGGTGCCTGCCACTTTTTCTCGGTTTGTCAGGGAGGACTACATGGATAAGCAACGCGCCATTTCGCATTTCTTTTACTACCTCGAACATCATCCTGCCCTTGCCGGCATCAACCCGGCGAAGGTCTTGCTCGGCCACACGGCTGATTACCAGGCACTGACAAACGCCATCGCCGAACAGGCCAGTGACAGCCCACGGTTCAGCTTCAGCGCACTGCGACTGGACCTGGAACCTACGGAATTGCTGGCCCAAGCGATTGCCGACAGTGATCTGTACATTTTCTTCTACGACTCTTCCACCCTGCCCAACCCACGCCCCGACGGCCCGGAATTTGTCCGCGCGCTGCAAGGCGTCATGGCCGAGAACTGGAAGAAGTCGCTGCTGTTCAAGGATTACGGCGATTACTTCTACGACACGTTCAGTGTCACACCGCAGCGCATTGCCGGGCTGAACAGCCACTTGATCCAGCGCATGTCCCATGCCACCACGTTAAGTTTCAAAGATGATCACGGTTCGTGGTTCGAAACACCGTTGAGCAGTATCAAGAAGTGGACCGACATCAACGGCGTCGGCAACTTCGATCTGGCGCCCGGTGAAATTGCCACGCACAGCGAGGCCATTAACGGCCGGGTCAAGTTCATGGGGACTTTTCTCAGCACCATTCCATTTGCCCGCAAATACGGGGTGCTGGAGTCGCCGCTAGAGTTGTGGATCGAGAACTCGACCATCAGCAAAATCGCCACCGAGGTGCCGGGGCTGGAACATGACTTCAACAAGTACCTGGAGGCCAATCCATCCAATCGGCGCATCGAGGAGTTGGGGATTGGCACCAATGAAGGCGTGAAGACGCTGTATGCGCGCAATGCCGGATTTGAGGAGCGCCATTGCGGGCTGCATCTGGGATTGGGGGGTGGCGCGAAGGGTAGCCATCATCTGGACCTGATCTTCTCCAGCGGCGTGTTGGCGCTGGATGATGAGCCGGTGTTTGATGGGCGGTTTGTCTTTTAACCACAAAGCAGGTGGTGCTGCTACTGGCCTCATCGCGAGCAAGCTCGCTCCCACAGTAGATCGCATTTCCATAAGACAACGCGGTCACCTGTGGGAGCGAGCTTGCTCGCGATGAGGCCCGAACAGTCACCACCTTACTTAAAGCCAGACCAAAAAAAACGCCAACCCGAAGGTTGGCGTTTTTCATTTGGCGCTTACCGATTACTCAGGCTTGCGACGACCGAAGCCCGGGCGTTGGCCCGAACCGGCTGGCGCACCGCGGCGCTTGCCCGATGGCGCGTCCTTGTCGACCAGGACAATGCCTGGACGCTTCTTCGCCGGTGCCTTGGTCGGGCGCTTGGTGTCGGAAGGACGGTCTGCCACCGGCGTACCGCGACCCGACTCACCACGAGACTCGCCACGACCGGCTGGAGCACCGCGATCGCTACGACCACCGCTTGGTGCACCACGGCCTTCGCCGCGCTCAGTGCGACCGTTGGCCGGACGTGGCGTGCGTGGACCGCGCTCGCCGTCAGCACGAGGGGCTGCTGGTTTGCGGGCTGGACGCTCGCCTTCGATATGCGGCTCACGGGTATCACGCGGCGTAGCAGCGGTCTGGTTGCCGATCGCTGGACGCAACGAACGCACGCGCTCGGTCTTGCCCATTGGACGCGACGATTTACGCTGCATGCGGTCGAGCTTGTCTTTGCTCTTGGCATTCATCTGCGGCATGGCCACAGGCGTCAGGCCAACTTCAGCACTCAGAATGTCGACTTCGTACTGGCTCATTTCGCGCCAGCGGCCCATCGGCAGGTCGGAGTTGAGGAACACCGGACCGAAGCGCACGCGCTTCAGACGGCTGACCACCAGGCCCTGGGATTCCCACAGACGACGAACTTCGCGGTTGCGACCTTCCATCACCACGCAGTGGTACCAGTGGTTGAAACCTTCGCCACCCGGCGCTTGCTTGATGTCGGTGAACTTGGCCGGGCCGTCTTCGAGGACGACGCCTGCTTTCAGACGCTCGATCATCTCGTCATCGACTTCGCCACGCACACGTACCGCGTATTCACGGTCCATTTCGTAGGAAGGGTGCATCAGGCGGTTGGCCAGCTCACCGTCGGTGGTGAACATCAGCAGGCCGGTGGTGTTGATGTCCAGACGACCGATGTTGATCCAGCGACCTTCTTTCGGGCGCGGCATCTTGTCGAAAACGGTCGGACGGCCTTCCGGATCAAGGCGGGTGCAGATTTCGCCGTCCGGCTTGTTGTACATGATCACGCGGCGTACCGACTCGGCGGCTTCTTCGCGCTTGATCACCTTGCCATCAATGGTGATGGCGTCGTGCATGTCGACGCGCTGCCCGAGGGTGGCGTCTTTGCCATTGACCTTGATGCGGCCGTGGCTGATCCAGGCTTCTACGTCACGGCGCGAGCCGACGCCGATACGGGCGAGGACTTTCTGCAGTTTTTCGCCTGCTGGGCCGATTTCCTGGTCGTCTTTCTGGTCGTTGATACTCATCTGGGCACCTCCCGGTGTGGTCTGTTCAGGCAGCTCTGAAGTGAGGGACCTGAAGAGTTGAAAGCAGGGTCTAGGGCGAAGGGATCGCCGAAGGGTCGCGAATCATACGCTCATGGGAGCGTTCGCGCATCAGAGACTAGCTGATCAATGCAGACTTACCTGTATTTCCGCCGACCGGTGTCGCCGAGTTTGCTCAACCGCGACACTGAACCCATGTGGGAGCAAGCCAGCTCGCTCCCACAGGGGGTTTAGGGTTTCTTCAGCTCGATCTATCGCAAGTTTCTTGCGACATCACTGGCTGACCACAATCTTCCCGATCATCTGCGGATGCAGCGCACAAAAATACTCAAACTCCCCCGGCGTGTTGAACACCCAGGAAAAGCTGTCATTGGTATCCAGCGCCCCCGAACGAAACACCTTGTGGGTTTCCGCCACCGTGTGCGGAACCTGGTCGTCGTTCACCCACGTCACTTTGGTGCCCACGGCCACGTTCAAATCCTTGGGCCCGAACATGAACTCCTTGATATCGATTTTCACCTCCTGAGCCCACGCCGGCATCGACAACATCAGGCAGACAACGGCCAACAGTCGCGTTTTCATCTCCGTTCCTCCGCTAAACCAGTGTCGAATCGATCAGCGCCAGCGGATGCTCGCCCTGCGTCGCTCGCACGTCAGTGACCCCTAGATAATTGCGCAATTGATCAGCCGCCACCGTCATCGGCCCCGGTGCCGGCGCCGTACCCGGTGCAGGTTGTGGATAAGCCGTGCCGCGGGCGGTGTGGAAGGTGATATTGCCTTCAACCTTCTGGATGACCTGATGGATATGCCCATTCAACACCGTCACCGAACCGTACTTGCGCAGCATGGCAATCGCCTGATCGCCATCCTCGGTGCCCCAACCCCACGGCTGATAAATCGTCCACAACGGAATATGGGTAAACACAACGATTGGCGTGCTGCTCGTCACGGCGCGCAAGTCATCGGCCAGCCAGGCCAGTTGATCGGCGCCAAGAGTCGCTTCATGGCCGGCCTGGAAGTTGAAGACATTCACCAGCCCGATGAAATGCACACCGTGGTCATCGAAGCTGTACCAGCCATTGCCTTTGGTGCCTTTGCCATAACGCTCCAGATAGAGTTTGCCGCCGCCCTCGTCGAGGGTGTCGTGCTCGCCCGGCACGTAGTGCACGGTGGACGGAAGGCCCTTGAGCAGTTGCGCGGCAGTATCGAATTCTTCCGGTTTCGACAGGTGGGTGATATCGCCGGTATGCAGGATCAACGACGGCCGTTTCGGCAATGCGATGACCTTGTCGATGGCCACCTGCAAGGTCTTCGACGGTTCCGGGTTGGCCTCCTTATTGAAACCGATGTGCGAATCGCTGATCTGCACAAAGTGAAAGGTGCTGGCCAGCGCTTTAGGGTCGGAGACGTTGCCGGATTCGTCCAGCGCAAAAGCCCGCGGAACGCCGCCGCTCAAGGCCCAGATCACACCGGCTCCGGCCCACGCGGAGCACTTGAGCAGTGTCCGGCGGTCGGGGTTCAGCGGACCGTCGGTGCGTCGTTCGTGTTTTGAATAAATGTCCATCGGTGTGCCCTCGCTAGCGGACTACAGTGATGTAGCTGACACGAGATACAACCTTGCGGGACGAGTGTTTATTCCACGTCGGAAAATTATTTTTTCCCCGGGAATAAAACACAGCGAGTGACGGTTATAGGGGTGGGACGTTACGGGAATCACTATGAAGCGATTTGAGGACTTGTTTGCGCCCCACATGGACGCCGCCTACAACCTCGCGCGCTGGCTCACCGGTAACGACAGCGCCGCGCGCGACGTCGTGCAGGAAAGCGCCCTGCGGGCGTTCAGATTCTTGCACCGTTTCACCGACGGCAATGCCAAGGCCTGGTTTCTGACCATCGTGCGTAACGAAAGCTACACCTGGCTCAAGGCCTCGGCCGGCCACCACTGGGTGGCTATCGGCGATGAACTGCCCGAAGACGATGCCGCGTTGAGTCACGGCCAAACCCCGGAGTTGCTGGCCATTCACACGGAAAACGCGACGATTGTCCAGCAAGCCCTGTGCGCCCTGCCGCCAATATTTCGCGAGGTGATTATTCTGAAGGAGCTCGAAGACATGCCCTACAAGGACATCGCCTTGGTGGCCGACATCCCCATCGGCACCGTCATGTCGAGACTGGCCCGGGCTCGCGCCATGCTCAAGCTCGAACTATTGAAGTTGCATGATCATGAATGAACTCGACTGCACTGCTTGCCAGACGCTGGTTCATGGCTATCTGGACAAGGAACTCGATACGGTGATGGCTGCCCGGGTCGCCGGGCATTTGGCCGTATGTGCCAAATGCGCGCGGTTGCATGATCAGGCGCGGCTACTGAAGGTAAGCGTGAAGCGACATGCGCCGTATTACTCGGCACCGGCGTCGTTGACTGCCAACCTTTTCGCCCCTGTTGCGCCACAAGTCCGTGCAGTGGAACGCTGGCGAAAATGGTTCGCGCCTGTTTTTTCAGCGACAGCGCTGGCCTTGGCAGTGATGCTGTATGTCGTCACACCGGCCAGCGAACAGCCGTTGATGGATGAGGCGGTCTCCAGCCATGTCCGCTCGTTAATGGGTGAACATTTGAACGATGTGGTTTCGTCCGACCGCCATACAGTGAAGCCTTGGTTCACCGGCAAGCTCGACTTCTCGCCGCCGGTATTCGATTACTCGGCGCAGGGCTTTCCATTATTGGGTGGACGGTTGGATTACCTGCAACATCAGACCACGGCGGCCCTGAGTTATGGGCGCGCCAAGCACATTATCAATGTGTTTATCCTGCCCACGCAGGAGGCGGATAAGCCGCGGCAGAGTCAGATGGTCCGCGGCTTTAACGTAGTGTTCTGGCAAGAAAACCACATGCGATTTGTGCTGGTTTCCGATCTGGAGAAAAGTGAGCTGGAGGCGTTCAGCCAGTTGCTCAAGAACGGCGCCTGAAGGCAAGGTTGCGCTGCAACATAGAGTCTCCCACTTTGGGTTCGTGTCAGTCTTCGAACTGGCGGCGTTCGTTTTCGATCGCTTCGGCAAGGGCTTGGGCTTCGGCTTCTTCGTCGGTCAACTCGGGCTTGGGCTTGTGTTGTTCAAGCGCAGCGACAGCAGCCAGGAGTTTCTCACGAGCTTCGGCAACGCCAAGCACATCATCTTCCTGCTCTTCTTCGACTGTGGCTTCGGGCTCGACCTGAAGTTCAACTTCGATTTCAGGCTCGGGCTCGGGCTGATCCAGGATCTCTTCGGTCTCGGTCACCTCGCCATCGCGCAGCAGATCGTCGAAGTCGGTCTTGAGCCCCTCCTCCATGGTGTCCAGTTCCAGCAACAGGGTGTGGAAACTGGTTTCTTCCTTCGGCTCTTCCGGCTCGGCGCTGGCGTCCGCCAACTCCTGCAGTCCGGCAGGCACCGGCGCATCGTCAAAGTCGAGCACCGGATCAGGCTCCAGCTCGCGCAATTCGGCCAGCGGTGGCAAATCGTCGAGGTTTTTCAGATTGAAATGGTCGAGAAACGCCTTGGTGGTCGCAAACATCGCCGGCTTACCCGGCACGTCGCGGTAACCGACGATGCGGATCCACTCGCGCTCCAGCAAGGTTTTGACGATGTGACTGTTGACCGCCACGCCCCGCACGTCTTCGATCTCGCCTCGGGTGATCGGCTGGCGATAGGCGATCAGCGCAATGGTTTCGAGCATGGCGCGGGAATAGCGCTGCGGCCGCTCTTCCCACAAACGTCCTACCCACGGCGAGAACTTTTCGCGGATCTGCAAGCGATACCCAGAGGCCACTTCCTTCAGCTCGAAGGCGCGGCCGTCGCAGGACTTGGCGAGAATCGTCAGGGCTTTCTTGAAGACCGGCGGCTCCGGCCGCTCGCCCTCTTCGAAGAGTTCGAACAGGCGTTCAAGCGATTGCGGTTTTCCCGAGGCCAACAGAAAGGCTTCAAGCAATGGCGCCAGCTCGCGGGGTTCAGTCAGGTTCATGATTCAACTCGTTATTCGGCTCGGGCCCGCACGTGGATCGCTGCGAACGGCTCATTCTGCACCAGCTCGACCAAGGATTCCTTGACCAGTTCGAGAATCGCCATAAAGGTTACCACCACCCCCAGACGTCCTTCTTCAGCGGTGAACAGCTCGGCAAAGGGCACGAAACCGCCGCCCTTGAGGCGCTCCAGCACATCGCTCATGCGTTCGCGCGTGGACAGCGCCTCGCGGCTGACCTGGTGACTTTCGAACATGTCGCCACGGCGCAACACTTCTGCCATGGACAACAGCAGCTCTGACAGACGCACGTCTGGCAACAGCTTGCGTGCTCGGGCTTCCGGGGCGTCGAGCTTGGGGACTACCACGTCACGACCCACACGGCTCAGGCCATCGATGCCTTCGGCTGCGGCCTTGAAGCGTTCGTACTCTTGCAAGCGGCGGATCAGTTCAGCGCGAGGGTCGTCTTCTTCGGCCTCGATCGTTTCGGCACGCGGCAGCAGCATCCGCGATTTGATCTCGGCCAGCATCGCGGCCATGACCAGGTACTCGGCGGCCAGTTCCAGACGCACCGACTGCATCAACTCGACATAGCCCATGTACTGACGGGTAATTTCCGCCACCGGGATGTCGAGGATATTGATGTTCTGTTTGCGGATCAGGTACAGCAGCAGGTCCAGGGGACCTTCGAACGCTTCAAGGAAGACTTCCAACGCGTCCGGCGGAATGTACAGGTCCAGCGGCATTTCCATGACCGCCTGGCCATAGACCATCGCGAAGGGCAGCTCTTGCTGGGCTCCGGCCTGACTGTCGACAACGGGTTCTACTGCAGACATCTACGCCTCGGCCATGAACGGCGTCGGGTCGCCGCAACCGATGCGGATCACTTCCGGCTCGCCGTCGGCGAGGTTGATCACGGTGGACGCCTTGATCCCGCCGAAACCGCCGTCGATGATCAGGTCGACCTGATGCTCGAGCAACTGACGCATTTCGTAAGGATCGGTCATCGGGTCGGTGTCACCGGGCATGATCAGGGTCACGCTCATCAGCGGTTCGCCGAGTTCCTCCAGCAGCGCCAGAGCAATCGGATGGCTCGGCACGCGCAGGCCGATGGTGCGTTTTTTCGGGTGCAACAACAGCCGCGGGACTTCGCGGGTGGCGTTGAGAATGAAGGTGTAAGGCCCCGGCAGGTGAGCTTTAAGCAGGCGGAAGGTGCCGGTATCGATCTTGGCGAACACCCCCAACTGCGACAGGTCGCTGCAAATCAGCGCGAAGTTGTGTTTGTCATCCAGGCCTCGCAACCGGCGCACGCGCTCCACGGCATTCTTGTCGCCGATCTGGCAACCAATGGCGTAGGACGAGTCTGTGGGATAAATCACCACCCCGCCGCTGCGGATGATCTCGACAGCCTGTTTGATCAGGCGCGCTTGCGGGTTTTCCGGATGAATCTGGAAAAATTGACTCACATTCTCTACCTGTTCAGACGGCGGCAATAATTGGGTCATGTTTGAATCGACACCACAGTGGTGGCAGATCCTCCGGGAGCGGGCGGTACTCACCGATCTCGGACCAGCCTCCAGGGCCATGAAAATCACTGCCGGCGCTGACCAGCAGACCGAATTCACGGGCGAGAATCGCCAGGCTGCCCACTTGCTCGGCGGGCTGATGGCCATTGACCACTTCGATAGCGTGGCCCCCTGCTTGAATATAGTCGGCAATCAGCCGGCGACGTTTGCTGCGAGTGAAATCGTAGTGCCATGGATGCGCCAGGCTGACCCAGGCCTTGGCGGCGCGCAGGGTTTCGACGGTGTCTTCCAGGGTCGGCCAGTGTTGCTTGACGTCCCCCAGCTTGCCGGCACCCAGCCATTTGCGGAACGCTTCGGCGCGATCCTTGACGAAACCTTCACGCACCATCCAGTCGGCGAAATGCGGGCGAGCCGGCGCGTTGCCGCTGTCGCCCAGTTCCTGCTGGATGGCCCGAGCCCCTTCGAGCGCACCCGGCATGCCTTTCAATGCCAGTTTTCGGCTTATTTCTTCGGACCGTAGCCAGCGGCCATCGTGCAATTTTGCGATGGCCTCGACCAACGGCGCGGCATTGACATCAAATCCGTAGCCCAAAACGTGAATGGTTGCGCCGCCCCAGGTGCAGGACAATTCGACGCCATTGACCAATTGCATCCCCAGCGCGGTCGCCGTACTGCGAGCCTCGTCGAGGCCCTCGAGGGTGTCGTGATCGGTCAAGGCCAGGACTCGCACGCCTTTCTCGAACGCACGCGCAACCAGTACTGCAGGCGCGAGAGCGCCATCGGAGGCCGTGCTATGGCAGTGCAAATCAACATTCACAGGACTTTTTTACCTCAAATCAGCTGGCGCTATCGCGCGCCCATATGTTTGTTATTATGCCGCCACATCCTGCTTCTGGCTGCCACTGTGAAACAATTCATCGATTTCATCCCGCTTCTGCTGTTCTTCATCGTCTTCAAACTCGATCCACGGGTCGTCGACATTGCCGGTCATGAGTTGACTGTAGGCGGTATTTACAGCGCCACCGCCATGCTGATCATCAGCTCCCTGGTGGTTTACGGCACGCTGTTCATCAAGCAGCGCAAGCTCGAGAAGAGCCAGTGGCTGACCCTCATCGCCTGCCTGGTCTTCGGCAGCCTGACCCTGGCGTTCCACAGCGAAACCTTCCTGAAATGGAAAGCCCCGGTGGTGAACTGGCTGTTCGCCCTGGCGTTCATTGGCAGCCACTTTGTCGGTGAGCAACTGCTGATCAAACGCATCATGGGCCACGCGCTGACCCTGCCGGAGCCGGTCTGGACCCGTCTGAACATCGCCTGGATCGGGTTTTTCCTGTTTTGCGGTGCCGCCAACCTGTTCGTCGCGTTCACCTTTCAGGACTACTGGGTCGACTTCAAAGTCTTCGGCAGCCTGGGCATGACGCTGCTGTTCCTGGTCGCCCAGGGCATTTACTTGTCCCGCCACCTGCACGACGCCGATACCACAACGCCAAAAACCGAGGACTGACATGCTTTACGCAATCATTGCCACAGACGTCACCAACTCCCTGGAAGCCCGCCTGGCCGCACGGCCTGCACACCTTGAGCGCCTGCAAGTGCTCAAAGGTGAAGGGCGCATCGTTTTGGCCGGTCCACACCCGGCGGTCGACAGCAATGATCCGGGCGCGGCGGGTTTCACCGGCAGCCTGATCGTCGCCGAATTCGATTCCCTGAGCGCCGCCCAGGCTTGGGCCGACGCCGATCCGTATGTCGCCGCAGGCGTCTACGCCAACGTTTCGGTCAAGCCGTTCAAGCAAGTCCTGCCGTAATATCCCTCCAGCGCGATGAACCTTATCGGTTCATCGCGCTCTCAACGCTCATTATTCTCGTTTACCGGCCGACAACCTGCCCAATACTCGTATTGGAATCAGGAGTGGCGATGCGCAAAGGTCCGTTGTGTCTGATGTTGGTGACGTTGTCGATTGTGGCCCCTGCTCATGGTGAAGAAAGCGCCGAGGGCGGTAATTCCACACCGCTGTCCCTGAGCGCCGGCAGCCAGATCACCGAGTTGCAACAGCGCTTGAAGGTAAGCGAACAGCAACGAGAAGTACTGAGCAAACAACTGCAGAATACCGATGCCGAACGCGAAAGCGCTCAGTTGAGCCGGTTGCGCCAAGAGAATCAGCGCCTCAAGCTGCAGCTCAAGGAAGCCCAGGCCAGCAGCCCGCTGCCGCGTCTATTGACCGATCAGCAACAGTGGTTCGTCATTGGCGCCGCAGTAGCGCTATTGGCGCTGCTCTGCGGTATCTTCGCCAGTGGTGCCACCAGAAAACGTAGGCAATGGCTAAATTGAGTGAGTCATGAGCGAGCTGTTATTAATTGATGATGACCAGGAGCTGTGTGAGCTCCTGAGCAGTTGGCTGAGCCAGGAAGGCTTCCAGGTCCGCGCCTGCCACGATGGTCAGAGCGCCCGTCGCGCACTGGCCGAAACATCGCCGGCAGCCGTGGTACTGGACGTGATGCTGCCGGACGGCAGCGGCCTGGAACTGCTCAAGCAATTGCGCAGCGATCACCCGGACTTGCCGGTGCTGATGCTCTCGGCCCGCGGCGAGCCGCTGGACCGCATCCTCGGTTTGGAACTCGGCGCCGACGATTACCTGGCCAAACCGTGCGACCCACGGGAACTGACAGCCCGCCTGCGCGCCGTGTTGCGCCGCAGTCATCCGGCAGCAGTCTCCAGTCAGCTGGAACTGGGCGACCTGTGTTTCAGTCCGGTGCGCGGCGTGGTCAGCATCGATGAACAGGAATTCACCCTCACCGTTTCCGAAAGCCGTTTGCTCGAAGCCCTGCTCAAGCAGCCCGGCGAGCCGCTGGACAAACAGGAACTGGCGCAAATCGCCCTCGGCCGCAAGCTGACGCTGTACGACCGCAGCCTCGACATGCACGTCAGCAACTTGCGCAAAAAGATCGGCCCGCACCCCGACGGCCGCCCACGCATCGTGGCCCTGCGCAGCCGCGGCTACTACTACAGCCTGTAAGTTTTGTCAGGTCGGCGAGAACTCGTCTTTACCCAAGCTTTACGCTCCGCTGACCGCCGCTGACCTTGATCTCCGTAATCTGTACTCATCCGGAACGTACCGGGAACGAGACAAGGAGATTCACCATGCGCAAGACTCTTATCGCTCTGATGTTCGCTGCCGCCCTGCCGACCGTTGCCATGGCCATGCCTGAAGGTGCCGGCCCGATGGGTGGCCCGATGGACGGCTCACGCCATGGCGGTCAGATGCACGGCATGCACGGCAAAGGCCCGTACAGCCAGCTGGACCTGAGCCGCGAACAGCGCGAGCAGATCCGCAAAATCATGGGCGAACAGATGCATGAGCGTCAGCAAGTGGTCGACAAGTACCTGGAAAAACTCTCGCCTGCCGACCAGAAAGCCATGAAAGATGAAATGGCGGCCAACCACAAGAAAGCTGAAGCCGACGTGCGTGCCTTGCTGAAACCGGATCAACAGAAGCAATTCGACGAGATCCAGAAAAAACAGGCTGAGCGTCGCGCCGAATGGGCCGAGTTCAAGGCCTGGAAAGCGCAACAGCCGCAAAAGGCGCAATAATGCGTTAACCCCGGACCCGACGGCTAACACCGTTGGGTCTGATGCCACTCAGTTCATTGTGGGAGCGGGCTTGCTCGCGAAAGCGGTGTATCAGGTAACGAATTGTTGACTGACTCACCGCTTTCGCGAGCAAGCCCGCTCCCACATGGGATTTGCGTTTGCTTGAGGATTTTCTGTGCGCTCATTGTTCTGGCGTATTCTGGCCAGCTTCTGGCTGGCCATCGCTCTGGTTGCAGGGCTCTCCATTCTGCTGGGGCACATGCTCAATCAGGACGCGTGGATTCTCAGTCGCCATCCCGGCCTCAATACCTTGGCCGAGCAGTGGACGCAAACCTACGAGTCACAGGGTGAAGACGCGGCCCAGGACATTCTGGAACAGCGCAAGCGCCAGTATCACATCGACGTTCAAGTGCTCAACGAGAGCGGCGATCCGGTGGTGCGCGGTACGTTCCCACGTCGGGCGGCTGCCTTCGAAGCGCGGCAGAACAACGATGATCGCCGCCTGCCATGGCGTCGTCTGACCGCGGAATACACCAGCGAAAAAACCGGCGACACCTACCTGCTGATCTATCGAATTCCGCACCCGGAACTGGACTCATGGCATCGCGAAAGCCTGCTCTGGCCATTGAGTGCGCTGGGTATCGCGCTGGTGGTACTGACCTTGTTCAGTCTGTTTGTCACGCTGTCGATCACCCGCCCACTCAGCCGCTTGCGCGGCGCGGTGCATGATCTGGGGCAAACCACCTACCAACAAAACAGCCTGGTAAAACTGGCCAACCGCCGCGATGAGTTCGGCGTGCTGGCCAACGACTTCAACCGCATGGGCGCGCGCCTGCAAAGTTTGATCGGCAGTCAGCGGCAGTTGCTGCGGGATGTGTCCCATGAACTACGTTCTCCGCTTGCGCGGCTGCGCATTGCACTGGCACTCGCCGAGCGGGCCAACCCTGAAGAACGGGAAAAGCTCTGGCCGCGCCTCACTCGGGAGTGCGATCGACTGGAAGCACTGATCAGCGAAATTCTGGTTCTGGCGCGGGTCGATGCCGACAACGCCAGCGCTGAAGAGGTTGATCTCAATGCGTTGCTCAACACTCTGCAAAAGGATGCTCAATTGGGTTCGCCAGAGCAGAACGTGCACCTTGAGGCCGAGCCGCAGCTGAACCTCAAAGGCTGGCCGACGATGATCGAGCGCGCCGTCGACAACCTGCTGCGCAATGCTCAGCGGTTCAACCCGGTGGGACAGTCGATTGAAATGCAGGCGGTGCGTCAGGGTGAGCGGATTGTGGTCAGTGTGCGTGACCATGGGCCGGGCGTAGAGGCTACGCATTTGAGCCAGTTGGGTGAGCCGTTCTACCGGGCGCCGGGGCAGACGGCGGCTGGACATGGCTTGGGATTGGCCATTGCGCGGCGTGCGGCGGAACGGCACGGCGGGAGTCTGGTGCTGGCCAATCACCCGGAGGGCGGGTTCATTGCCAGCCTCGAATTACCGTTGGTACCTGGGGCTGTGGTGCAGCTCTGAAATCCACCCCTCACCCCAGCCCTCCCGAAACGTCGGACCGCCCCATAGGGGAGAGGGGGAAAGGGAGCCGATCTTCAAGCTTTACAAAACCTGAGTTCAACTCGGATTTTCAGGTCGATGTAGCTCCAAGAACAACCCGGTCAGTCCCCTCTCCCTACGGGCGGTCCGACGTTTCGGGAGGGTTAGGGTGAGGGCTGGATCGCAATGATTCACCCCTCACTCACAAACGACCGCTCTCAGCCCTTGGAAGGCCACACGCTGACGAACTCGGCCAGATCAACCTTTTCGGCAACGCGCGGCTCTTTCTGCGGCGTGCCGAGGTAAAGAAACGCAATCACCTCTTCCCCTTCAGCCAGCCCCAAGCCCTTGGCCACATGCGCCGAATACGCCAGTTCACCCGTGCGCCACACCGCGCCAATCCCTTGCGCATAAGCCGCCAGCAAAATCCCGTGAGCCGCACAACCCGCCGCCAGCAGTTGTTCGGATTTCGGATACTTGACGTGATCCTGCAACCGCGCGATCACCACAACCACCAGCGGCGCGCGCAGTGGACCGTTACGCGCCTTGTCCAGTGCCGCCTCGGACACCTCACTGTCCTGCAGCTTCGCCGCTTCGGCCAGCAACTCGCCCATTTGCTCGCGCGCCGCGCCTTCGACTGTCAGGAAGCGCCAAGGCTGCAAGTGACCATGGTCTGGCGCTCGCATCGCAGCGCCAAACAGCACTTCGCGTTGTTCTGCGGTCGGTGCCGGTTCGAGCAGTCGTGGAACGGAAACACGGTTGAGCAAAGCGTCGAGAGCCTGCATCGGCCACCTCCTGAAAAAAATGTTTGGCTATTCTAGCTGCAACTGCGCAGGCGGCGCCGGTTTACATGCCCTGCCCCGCAGGTAGAATGGCGCCCTTCCCAATCTCAGCCCGAGCGGACTTCATGGCGTTGCCGACCTTACGGATTATTGGTTTCATCATCGGCATCTTCCTGATCACGCTGGCCATCGCCATGGTCGTGCCCATGGCCACCCTGGTGATTTTCGACCGCACCAGCGACCTGCCGTCGTTCCTCTGGGCGAGCATGATTACCTTCGTCGCGGGTTTGGCCCTGGTCATCCCCGGTCGTCCCGAACACATTCACCTGCGCCCGCGAGACATGTATTTGCTGACGGTCAGCAGCTGGCTGGTGGTGTGCATCTTCGCCGCGCTGCCGTTCCTGCTGACCCAGCACATCAGCTACACCGACTCGTTCTTCGAAAGCATGTCCGGCATTACCGCCACCGGGTCGACAGTACTCAGCGGCCTGGACACCATGTCCCCCGGCATCCTGATGTGGCGCTCGTTGCTGCACTGGCTCGGCGGTATCGGCTTTATCGGCATGGCGGTAGCGATTCTGCCACTGCTGCGCATCGGTGGCATGCGGCTGTTTCAGACCGAGTCGTCGGACCGTTCCGAAAAAGTCATGCCCCGTTCGCACATGGTGGCGCGTTTGATCGTTGCGGCCTACGTCGGCATCACCATTATCGGCAGCCTGGCGTTCTGGTGGGCCGGGATGAGCCCGTTCGATGCGATCAACCACGCGATGTCGGCGATTTCCACCGGCGGTTTTTCAACGTCCGACCAGTCTCTGGCCAAGTGGACGCAACCGGCGGTGCACTGGGTGGCGATCGTCATCATGATCCTCGGCAGCCTGCCGTTCACCTTGTATGTAGCGACCTTGCGCGGTAACCGCAAAGCACTGATCAAGGATCAGCAGGTTCAAGGCTTGCTCGGCATGTTGCTGGTGACCTGGCTGGTGCTCGGCACCTGGTATTGGTGGACCACCCAGCTGCATTGGCTGGAGGCGTTGCGGCATGTGGCGCTGAACGTGACCTCGGTGGTAACGACCACAGGATTTGCGCTGGGGGACTACAGCCTCTGGGGCAACTTCTCGCTGATGCTGTTCTTCTATCTGGGCTTTATCGGCGGCTGCTCGGGCTCGACCGCTGGCGGGATCAAGATTTTCCGCTTCCAGGTCGCGTACATCCTGCTCAAGGCCAACCTTAACCAGTTGATTCACCCGCGCGCGGTGATCAAGCAAAAGTACAACGGTCACCGCCTCGACGAAGAAATCGTGCGTTCGATTCTGACCTTTTCGTTCTTCTTCGCCATCACCATCTGCGTGATCGCGCTGCTGTTGTCGCTGCTCGGTGTGGACTGGATGACCGCCCTCACCGGCGCAGCCAGCACGGTGTCCGGCGTTGGCCCGGGACTGGGCGAGACCATTGGCCCGGCGGGCAACTTCGCCACCCTGCCGGACGCTGCCAAGTGGATTCTTTCGTTCGGCATGCTACTGGGCCGACTCGAGATCATTACGGTGTTTGTTCTGTGTATTCCGGCGTTCTGGCGTCACTGACAGGCGCAGGCGCGCCCATCAGCCGCGTCCGGTACTCGCCGGGGGTGGCGTCGAACCAGCGGCGGAAAGCGCGGAAGAAGTTGCTCGGATCGGCGAACCCCAGCAGGTAGGCAATTTCCAGCAGGGTCATGGTCGGCCGCGCCAGGTATTGCTCGGCCAGTTCACGCCGGGTGTCGTCGAGCAACGTCTGAAAACTCGTGCCCTCTTCCTGCAAGCGTCGCTGCAAGGTGCGTTGCGACAGGTGCAACGTCTGCGCCACGGTATCGCGCTTGGGTTCGCCCTGGGGCAGCAAACGGCACAGCACCTGTCGCGCCTTGTGGGTCACGCGACTCTCGGAAAACCGCGCCAGGTACTCACCGGCAAACCGGTCATGCAACAGCGCCATCGCCTCGTTGGCGGTAGGCAGCGGTGCCTCCATGTCTGCGCGTTCGAAAATCAAGGCGTCATACGGCGCGTTGAACACCAAAGGCGCATGGAAGGCTTTTTTATAGGGTTCGAGATCGACGGGCTGATCGCCCTGCACCAGCACCTTGCGCGGTTGCAGGGTGCGCCCGGTCAACCAGCCGCACAGCGCCAGGGCACAGGCCAGTGACGCTTCGGCACTCTGCCGGGTCGGTGGCAGGTGGTCGCCATGGACCGTCAGAATCAGCGCGTAACCTTCTTCCAACAACCGGAAACTCAGGTCGGCACTTTCCGCAATGATCCGCTGATAGCGCACCAGCCGTTGAAAGCCTTCGGCCAGGGTCTGGCTGGACATCAAGGCGTAGCCCGCCACATGAAAGGAGGCCGGTCGCACCACCTTGCCCATGTTCAGGCCAATCGCCGGGTTGCCGGACAGCTCAACCGCGCGTTGCCACAGTCGAGTCATGGAATCTTGCGGGAAGCGCGCGTCTGGATCATCCAGTGCCGCGTAGTCGAGCCCCAGCTGTTTGAACAGAACCCGGCAATCCAGGCCGTCCATCTCCAGTGCTTTGACAATCCCCATCGCCCAGCTTGCAGAAGTCGTTCGTTCGCTCATGTCGTCCACTTACATGATGAGCCGCATGCTACGGCCAATTTCCGAAGGATACTAAAGTGGCGCCCATTGTCACTGGCTGATGCCAATGATCACTCTAGACTCAAATAAGCTACCCGCAGAACATCTTGCAGTCAGAACAATAACCACAGAGATCGCAGTCGTGGAAAACATCAAACGTTTCAACAGCTTCGCTGAGTTCTACCCGTATTACCTCAGCGAACACAGCAACAGTACCTGCCGACGATTGCACTTTATCGGCACGACGCTGGTTGTTTTCATTTTGGCCCTGACCATCGGAAAAGGCGCCTGGCTGCTGTTATGGGCCCTTCCGCTGGCGGGTTACAGCTTCGCCTGGGCCGGGCATTTCTTCTTCGAGAAGAACCGTCCTGCGACCTTTCAACATCCGTTTTACAGCCTGCTCGGCGATTTCGTCATGTACCGAGACATGATTCTGGGTCGCGTGCCGTTCTAGGCGCAATGAACCACAGGAGGACAGCCGATGAATGCCAACGCCCGTTTCACCCACATGCAGGACGGCACGCAGGAAGACTGGGCAATCATCGCCGCAGACTTCAGTGCCTATGCGAGGCAATTGCCGACCCGGATTGTGGCGCACCTGAAATTACTGGAGGGTGATTTTGGCGGCTTCCCGGTGGATCGTCTGACCCATTCCCTGCAAACCGCCAGTCGTGCCTGGCGTGATGGCCGAGATGAAGAATACGTGGTCTGCGCGCTGCTTCACGACATTGGCGACACCTTGGGTTCCTACAACCACCCGGACATCGCTGCGGCAATCCTCAAGCCGTTCGTCAGCACCGAGAACCTGTGGATGGTCGAGAAACACGGAATTTTCCAGGGGTATTACTTCTTCCATCATCTAGGAATGGACCGGCATTTGCGCGAGCAATACAGCGGGCATCCGCAGTATCAGGCGACCATTGAGTTTTGCGCCAAATACGATGCGGCGGCGTTTGATCCGGCGTATGACACGCTGCCGCTGAGCTTCTTTGAACCGATGATGGAACGGTTGTTTGCGCAGCCCAAGTACTCGATTTACAAAGCCGCGATGGAAGAGCACGCACCGACTTAAGATCAAAAGATCGTCCGAACGCGGCCCGAGCCTTCGGCAGCTCCTACATGGAAACGCGATCCCCTGTAGGAGCTGGCGAAGCCTGCGATCTTTGCTTTTTGCGGCCTACGCCGGCTATGCGACTTTCGCCAACTTCAACTCCGCCTCCCGCGCCTGGGCATCCGCCAATCGATACAACTCGATCGATCCGTCCCAATGCTCGATCAGCGCGGTGCACGACTCCACCCAATCCCCGCAATTGAGGTAATCCACTCCGCCGACCTTGCGAATCTCGGCATGGTGAATGTGCCCGCACACCACGCCGTGCAACTCGCGTTTGACGCACTCGTGAGCGATGGCTTCTTCGAAATCGCTGATGAAACTGACCGCGGTTTTGACCTTGTGCTTGAGGTAGGCCGACAGCGACCAGTAACCGTAGCCATAGCGTGCGCGCCAATGGTTGAGCCAGCGGTTGAGGGTCAGGGTGAATTCGTAGGCCGAGTCGCCGAGAAAGGCCAGCCAGCGGTGATACCGGGTGATCACGTCAAACTGATCGCCGTGGATCACCAACAGATGCCGACCATCAGCGGTCACATGCACCGCTTCGTCCACTAACTGGATATTGCCCAGAATCAGCTTCGAATAACGGCGCAGGAATTCGTCGTGGTTGCCGGTGACGTAGATCACCTCGGTGCCGCGCTTGCTCATGGTCAGCAAGCGGCGGATCACATTCGTGTGCGCCTGAGGCCAGTACATGCCGCCGCGCAGCTTCCAGCCATCGATGATGTCGCCGACCAGGTAGATCTTGTCCGCGTGGTAGCCCTTGAGAAACTGCGACAGGTGCTCGGCCTGGCAATCCCGGGTGCCCAGATGCACGTCGGAAATCCACAAGGTCCGCACACGTTGCTTACGACTGGGTTTGGCGAGCTCGGCGCTGGTCATGGGCAACCCTCTGCAAAAGTTTTTGCAACTTTGCGCCGGTCGGGTTAATTGCCCATGACAGTGGCGAGTCAGTCCTGTGACAGCGCTCCACGATTGCCCTCGGTGTAGACTGGCAGCCTTGCCCGGGAGACCTGCGATGAGACCGATCCTCACGCTACGCCAATACACGCATGACCTGATCGTCCACAATCACGACCACGCGCAACTGGTGTTCGGGCTGTCGGGTGCGCTGGATTTCGAGGTCGACGGGCATGGCAGTCAGGTGGTCCAGCAGAGTTTCGTGGTGGTGCCGTCCGGTTTCCATCACGCCTGCGGTAGCGCCAATGGCAGCCGTTGCCTGGTACTGGATGTGCCCAGCGACCAATGGGTTTCTCAGTCTCTTGGTGATCACGCCGAGGCCAGCCGTCGTTTGCTCGACAACGCCGGTCGCCTGTCGCTGGATGCAGGGCAAAGCCAATTGGTCAGTTGGTTGGCGGGCAGTCAGGTCAGCGATCCATTGATCGCGCAACAAGGCGCGGTGTTGTTGCTGGCCAGCCTCAACAACGCCAAACCCGAGATCGTCGGCGGTCGGCGCCTGCCTTATGCGGCGCTGAATGCGCACATCGATCAATACGCAGCCTACCCACTTCAAGTCGCCGATCTGGCGCGTATCGCCGGTCTGTCCAGCGCTCGGCTGCATGCGCGGTTCGTTGCTGAATGCGGGCAGACGCCGATGGATTACATCCGCAGTCGACGTTTGCACATGGCCGTGGGCTTGTTGCGGGATTCGGCGCTGCCGATCGGCGAGATTGCCAGTCGGGTCGGTTACAGTTCGCAGAGCGCCTTCGCGGCGGCGGTGTTGCGGGAGTTCGGTGCCTCACCCGGCAAATTGCGGCGCGAGGTTGGCGACAAAAAGCAATAGTTTGCCGACAGACACAACTGGGGGTTTCACGGTTCAATGCAGGAGCTGCCGAAGGCTGCTCCTACATCTTTGTTCGCTTGTTGTTAAGGATTGCAATGACTCCCCGTACCGCCCTTGGCGCCCTGCATATCGGCGCACTGATGTTCGGCTTGACCGGTGTGTTCGGCAAACTGGCTGCCGCTTCCCCCGCCGTCATCGTCTTCGGGCGTGCCGCGTTCGCCGTGCTGGCGTTAGCCGTTTTTGCGCGGTTCGCCAGCACTACTCGCTGGCAGAAACTCGAGGCTGTGGACTGGCGCCGACTGTTGCTCAGCGGCTTACTGCTGGCCGGACACTGGGTGAGTTTTTTCATTGCAGTGAAGGTTGCAGGCGTGGCAATCGCGACCCTGGGTTTCGCCAGCTTCCCGGCGTTTACCGTGATCCTCGAAGGGTTGATCTTCCGCGAGCGAATTCGCGCCAACGAAATCCTGCTGGTGGTGCTGGTCAGTGTCGGGCTGGTGCTGGTCACCCCTGATTTCGATCTGGCCAGCGGAGCCACCATTGGTCTGCTGTGGGCGGTGGGCTCAGGTTTGCTGTTCTCTCTGCTATCGCTGACCAACCGCGCCAGCTCTGGGCGAATCCCGGCGGTGCAGGCTGCGCTGTGTCAGAACGTGGTGGTCGCGTTGTGCCTGTTGCCGGTGGCGGCACCGCAGTTGAGCGAAGTGCGCGCCATCGACTGGCTGTGGATCGGTCTGCTCGGGGTGTTCTGCACTGGCGTCGCTCACAGTCTGTTTGTCGCCAGCCTGGCAGTGATCAAGGCGCGGACCGCGGCCGTGGTGTTCGCCCTGGAGCCGGTTTACGGCATCGCCATGGCCTGGCTGCTGTTTGATGAAAACCCGACACTGCGCATGCTGCTCGGTGGCGCGTTGATCATCGTGGCGATCGTGGTCTCCAGCCGACTCTCGGGCGGCTCAAGCAAGAAGACCGTTGCGGCAGAAGCCGCCTCTCACTGAGTGCGGTCGTTGTGCCCCAGATCGCGGTCCGGATCAATTTGATCGCGGACCCGCTGCTTCAGCACTTTGGCCTCAGGGAAACCACCATCAGCCTTGCGCTCCCAGATCTGCACATCGTCACAGAAAATGTGAAACACCCCGCCGGTGCCGGGCACCAGCGACACTTTACTCAGGTCGTCACCGAAGGTGCTGAGCAGTTCCTGGGCCAGCCAGGCCGCACGCAACAGCCACTGGCATTGCGTGCAATACGTGATGATGATTTCCGGTTTGCGTGCAGTCATGATCGGCGAAACTCCTGAGCCAGAGGGCGCCGCTATGATAGCCCGGCGAGCAGGTTCCGGGCGGTCTGCTTCAACGGCTCGTTACCTTCCTTGAGCAACTCGTTGAGCAGTTCGATGGCGCTGTCCACATCGCCGTCATCAATGCAGGTCTGGGCTTGTTCGAGCTTGTCGGCGCTGCTCGGCTCGGCCGGTTCCAGGTTCAGCGGTTCCAGTTCCAGCGACTGGCCGGGATCGCTGAACTCGTTGAGAAAAGTGTCATCCAGAGACTGGGAATCAGGCTCGGCAACCCATTCAAGTTCGGGTTCGTCCAGCGTCGAGTCGTCCGGCATTTCAAACACCTCGGGCAAGACGTGCAGGTTCGAGACAAACGGCGGCTCGACCGGCGCGGATTCGCTCGATGGCTTCGCGGCGGACGGCGAGTGCTCAAAAGGGCTGATCAGGTCCCAACTCGAATCCATCGACAGATCATCGAGGTTCAACTGGAACTCATCATTGGGTGCCTCAGCAATCGCAGCCTTGGGGGGAGTGATTGACGCTGCAACGGCCAACGGTGCCGCACTGCTCAATTTCGGGTGTCGAGCGCGAATATTCTGAAGTTCTTGCAGGTCGTATCCGGCGTCACGCAGGTTGTTTTCCTGTGTCTCATAGGCGGGTATGTCACCCTGTTTACCCAAGACTTCCAACAGCTGAACGGCAAGATCCGTGCGTTGCGGCTCCTTGATCAGCGCCTCTCGCAACAAACCGGCCGCCTCGGAAAAACGGCCATAGGCCAGATAGATATCAACCCCTTCAAACACATCGCCTGCGGGCGACTCTTCACCCGATTCAGTTGCCGGTTGCAACCCTGACGATTGGGCAACCGGTTCTGCAGTGCGATTGAGCGCCGGTTCATGCCGTGACGGCAAAACAGGTAACGCGTCGGGCAATGCCTGAACCTGTTGTCGTTGACGCCGAACGAACAACCCCAGCAACACCAGAGCCACCACCGCCAGCAACCCGATAATCAGCCCCCAGTGGGTGGCCTCAGGTTCTTCAACAATAACTGGCGCGGGAGTCACAACGGCGGGTGCAACCGGCTCCGCCGCTGCGGTCTTGATTTCCGCCAATTGGGTTTGCAGTTCCGTCACCTGCTTTTTCTGACCGGCGACCTGCTCCTCCTGGGCCTGAAGCTTCGCAGTCAATTCATCGATGGTTGCTTGCAGCTGCTGGTTTTGCAGCACGCTGGCGGCCAGTTGTTCGGCAACGGGATCACTCACAGGCGCGGCAGCAGGTTGATCGACGCGAGGAACAGGGGGCTTTTTGCCCTTCGCCGCAGGTGGCTTCGCAACGGCCGGCTCAACCGTCGGGAATCCGGAGGACTGAACGTCGGTCATCGGCTCGTCAGTGACGGGAACAATCCCCGGTGAACCCGGCGGATCGATCAGCACCGTGTACTCGCGCAGCACGCGCCCGTTGGGCTGATTGAGCTGCACCAGGAAATTCAGGAAAGGTTCATTGACCGGTTTGCTGGAGCTCACCCGGATCAGGCTGCGGTTGCCGCGCAGGATCGGGGTGAATTTCAGATTATTGAGGAAGAACACCCGATCGATGCCGGCGCGACTGAACTCCTCCGCTGTCGCGAGGCTGACCGAGAGCTCGCCCTCCTCCAGACCGGCGGCATCTTCCAGGGCGATGTCAGCGCGCAACGGCTGATTCAGCGCTGAATGCAGGGTGATATCACCCAGGCCCAACGCGGGCGCCAATGCCGAGTAAGTGACAGCACCACCGACCAGAAGCAGCCTGGCGCAACACCGCAAAACCATGTGCCAACTCTCGAGCATGAGCATCCCTTAGATAACCAGAACCATCTTGTACGCGTTCGCACATCCGGTACGAACACGATATTGCCAAGTAGTTCTTTATAGTCTGCCCAACGGGGTATCTCAAAAGTCCTGGGTGCGTTTATGCCTCAAGATTTTTCCAGGTTGGCCAAAATGTGCCCATGGACACGCATGCAGACCTTCAAGTCCGCCTCATCGACGCCATCGAACAACTCGTGGCGCAGTTGGGTGGCAATGGTTTCAATTTGTTCGATCAAGGGAAGGGCCGGGGCACAGAGGACGATTTTCTTCGCCCGGCGGTCTTCCAGCACCGATTGACGTTGCACCAGCCCCTGGCTTTCGAGGCTGTCGAGCAGACGAGCCAGGGTCGGCCCTTCAACGCCGACGCTCTGCGCCAGTTCACGTTGGGTCGGGGCATCCTCAAAACGCGCCAGGTGCAGCAGCACCAGCCAGCGTGCCTGGGACAGACCCAGGCCAGCCAGACGGCGGTCCAGTTCGGCACGCCAGCCGCGCGACATCTGGGCCAGTTGCATGCCAAAGCGGTGTTGGTCGGTTAACGGCATAAAACACTCATGATTAGACTGAAATAAAGAAAAACTAATTATTAGTCAGCTAAGCATGACCCTTGGCCAGAGGCAAGGCTTGCTCTGTACTGAATCGTTACATCTATGTGGCAGATCACCTAAATCTCGAATTCGGATTGCAGTGCCGCCCGAACACAGTACAAAACCCCTTCCGGCACTCTCCCGGCAAACAGTGCGGCAATCTCCGACACGGGCGGCAACTCGCCTTCGCCGTCGAGGAACGCGTCCTGGATTTCGCCCATCAACTCTTCGGGCAGATCCAGCGCTTGCTCCAGCGACAACTGCTGCTTGCCAATCGCTTCGGCGAGCAGGGTGTAGACGTTCTTTTCCGAGCATTGCAGCTGACCGGCGATCTGCATCGGTGTCATGCCGGCGCGGGCCAGGGTGATCAGTTCGTGGCGCAGGTCGGCCACCACTTTCGGCGCCTCGACTTGCCCGCCGAGGACTTCGAGGAAGGCCTCGCCGTAACGCTCCAGCTTGCGTGCGCCAACGCCGCTGACCGTGGCCATTTCCGACAGCGAGGTCGGTTGGCTGCGGAGCATTTCCAGCAGTGTCGAGTCGGGGAAGATGACGTACGGCGGCACACCATGCTCTTCGGCGAGTTTTCGACGCAGGGCGCGCAAGGCTTCCCACTGTTCGCGTTCTTCGCCGCGAACCAGTTGGCTCGCCTGGCTCTTGCTGCTTTTGGCCGTGGTTTGCGGCTTGAGGTCGCGACGCAGTTCCAGGGTCACTTCGCCCTTGAGCAGCGGTCGACAGGTGTCACTCAAGCGCAGGCCGCCGTAGCCTTCCAGGTCGATGTCCGCCAGACCGCGGGCTACCAGCTGACGGAACAAGGAGCGCCATTCACTCTCGCCCATTGCTTTGCCAACGCCATACACCGACAGATGTTGATGGCCGAAGCTGCGAACTTTTTCGTTGTCCTTGCCCAGTAACACATCGACCAAATGCCCGACGCCGTAACGCTGGCCGGTGCGGTAGATCGCCGAAAGCGCCTGACGGGCCGGCTCGGTGGCGTCCCAGGTCTGCACGCCATCGACGCAGTTGTCGCAATGGCCGCACGGCTCGGGCATGTCTTCGTCGAAGTAGGCCAGCAGCGTCTGGCGACGGCAGCGGGTTTCTTCGCAGAGCGAGAGCATGGCGTCGAGCTTATGCTGCTCCAGACGCTTGTGACGCTCGTCGCCCTCGGAGTTCTGCAACATCTGCTTGAGCATCACCACGTCTTGCAGGCCGTAGGCCATCCAGGCGTCTGCCGGCAGACCGTCTCGGCCGCCGCGACCGGTTTCCTGGTAGTAAGCCTCAAGGGATTTTGGCAAATCGAGGTGAGCGACAAAGCGCACGTTGGGCTTGTCGATGCCCATGCCGAACGCCACGGTGGCGACCATGATCAGGCCTTCCTCATTGAGAAAGCGCTTCTGGTGGTGAGCCCGGGTATCGTTGGGCAAACCGGCATGGTACGGCAGCGCCGGGAAGCCTTGTTCGCTGAGAAACACCGCCACTTCGTCGACTTTCTTGCGCGACAGGCAATAGACGATGCCGGCATCGCTGCGCCGTTCGGCGAGGAACGCCAGCAACTGCTTGCGCGGCTGCTCTTTGGGCACGATGCGATAGAAGATGTTGGGGCGGTCGAAACTCGAGAGGAAACGCTCGGCATCCTGAAGATGAAGGCGGTCGACGATTTCTTCCCGGGTACGCTTGTCGGCGGTCGCAGTCAGGGCGATACGCGGGACGTTGGGGAACAATTCCGCCAACTGGCCCAGTTGCAGGTATTCGCGGCGGAAGTCGTGGCCCCATTGGGACACGCAGTGGGCTTCGTCGATGGCGAACAGGGAAATTTCAAGACTTTGCAGGAACGCCAGCATCCGTGGCTGAACCAGACGCTCGGGCGCGAGATAAAGCATTTTCACTTCACCGCGCTTGATCCGTGCCGCCAGATCGCGCTGCTGCTCGGCGCTGAGCGTGGAGTTCAATGCCGCCGCCGCGACGCCCAGCTCTTCGAGGGTGGCGACCTGGTCGTCCATCAGGGCGATCAGCGGCGACACCACCACCGCCAGGCCTTCGCGCAACAGCGCCGGCACCTGGAAGCACAAGGACTTGCCGCCACCGGTAGGCATCAGCACCAGGGCGTCGCCGCCACTGGCCACGCGCTCAATGATTGCACCCTGACGGCCACGGAAACTGTCGTAGCCGAAGATGTCCTTGAGGACGCGTTGAGCCTGTTCGAGCATAGAAACTCCAAAAATCACAAAAACATCCCTGCAAGGCTGGTTCAGAACCACGAAGGCTGCACCGACAAATCGTAAGTGCGCATTGCATGACGCTTCACATTTCAGCCGCGACGCCGGCAGGGCATCACAAAACGCGCGAGTATACCCGAGCCCTCCCTTGCGCAGGGCACCACTGATAAGACACATAACCCAATGCCATGAAGAACCCTGTAGGAGTGAGCCTGCTCGCGATAGCGGCGCTACATTCAAAACAGAGTTGACTGGCCCACCGCTATCGCGAGCAGGCTCACTCCCACAGGGATTGCGGTGTTCCATACTCCTGCATGGGTCCAAATATCCCGCGCGGCTGGCCCAAGCGCTCAAGAAGGCCTAGAATTCCCGCATCTGTTTAATTCCCAAGGTAGCCCTTTAATGTCCTTCGCTGAGCAACTAACCCGCCTGCAAGTCTTCCTCGACGCCGACGAACTGCATGACGAGGCGCTGGACTACGTGGCCGCCCACGGCTACCTCACTGCGCTGTCGATCTGTTCCGAAACCGTTCCCGACCGTGAATGGATCGACGCCCTCTTCGCCGAAGAGCCGCATTACGCCGACGACACCGAGCGTGAAGCGATCGAATCCACCCTGCTGGCCCTCAAGGCTCACATCGCTCGCCAACTGGCGTCCGATGAAGAGTTCGAGCTGCCTTGTGACCTGGACCTGGGCGAAGAGCCGGATGACTCCGACCTGCGCGGCTGGTGCATCGGTTTCATGGAAGGCGTGTTCCTGCGCGAAGCAGCCTGGTTCGAAACCGCCGAAGACGAAGTCAGCGAAATGCTGCTGCCGATCATGGTCGGTTCGGGTCTGTTCGACGAACAGCCTGAGTTCGAAGACATCGCCAAAGACGCCAACCTGATGGACGACATGATCGTGCAGATCCCGGAAGCCCTGACCGCGCTGTACCTGCTGTGCCAGGCGCCAGACGAAAAACCGGCGATCCTCAAGCCTCGTCACCACTAAGGTTTTGCCTATGGACAACCCCATAGGCAACCGCTCCCTGATGTTGCGTTACGTGCTGCTGGCCATCGGCTGGCTGAGCGTAGCGCTGGGGGTGATCGGGATTTTCCTGCCGGTGTTGCCCACCACGCCCTTCCTGCTGCTGGCGGCCGCCTGCTTCGCCCGCAGTTCGCCGCGCTTCTATCATTGGCTGGTTGAACATCCGCGGCTTGGGCCGTGGGTTCGCGATTACCTGAGCGGCAACGGTATCCCACTCAAAGGCAAGGTCTACGCCATCGGCCTGATGTGGGCGAGCATCCTCCTTTCCTGCTACCTGGTGCCCCTGCCGTGGGCGCGGGGGTTCATGCTGACCAGCGCCGTGCTGGTGAGCGTCTACATCCTCAAACAGAAAACCCTGCAAAAGCCCTGATCCCTGATCGCTCCCTTCCTCCGACGATCAACCCTCCCTTTCAATAAACACCGCCTAGACTTCAGGCATCTGCACCCGAGCGGCCAGACATGTCCCGCAGTCTGCGTAGTCCAGGATGGTCAACGCTCCGACTTCGGCTCGGCGGATGGCTGTTGCTGATCACTTTTCTGTTGGCCGGGCTGAGCAGTGTCGGGGCCAACTGGAGTTTTACGCAGATTCTGCAAACCGCCGAAGATCGCTACGGCACCCTCGGCGCGGGACGGGGAAGGATCGAGGCCTGGAGTCAGATGCTGCAAAGCGAAGTCAACGCCCCCGAGCGCGAGCAACTGAACGCGGTCAATCGTTTCTTCAATCAGCAACTGAGCTTTCTGGACGACACCCGCATCTGGCATCAGACCGATTACTGGGCCACACCCGTCGAATCCCTGATCAAAGGTGCCGCTGATTGCGAGGACTACGCACTGGCGAAATATTTCAGCCTGCGCTACCTGGGAATTCCCAGCGAAAAACTACGCATCACCTACGTGAAAGCCCTGACCCAGAACCAGGCGCACATGGTGCTGACTTTCTACAACAGCCCCACGGCCGATCCGCTGGTGCTGGACAACTTGATCGGCGAGGTCCGCCCCGCCTCCCAACGCAAAGACTTGCTGCCGGTGTACGCCTTCAACGCAGAAGGCCTGTACTTGCCGGGAGCCAATGGTGGCAAACGCAGCAGCGACTCGAAAAAACTGTCGCGCTGGCAGGACGTACTAAAAAAGATGCAGGCCGAAGGGTTCGCCGTGGGCGACGGCTAGCCACCTGAGCAAGGAGCGATTTATGTCACTGCGTAAACAGTTGTTTCTCGCCATCTGCCTGTTCTTGCTGGTGGCGTTCAGCGGCAGTTTTTTTGTCAGCCTGGAAAGCTCTCGCGACCAGATGCTCGGCCAATTGCGCTCCCACGCCCAGGACGCCGCCACCGCGTTGGGGTTGTCGTTGACGGCGCAAATCGATGACCCGGCCATGATCGAATTAATGGTCAGCTCGATTTTCGACAGCGGTTACTTCAGCAGTATTCGAATCATCAACATCGACGATGCGCAGGTGCTGGTGGAGCGCAGTGCGCCGGGGCAAATCGACGGCGTTCCCGCCTGGTTTGTGAACCTGGTCAACCTGCACCCACCCGGTGGCGAAGCGCTGATCATGCGCGGCTGGGTGCAGGCGGCACGGGTCGAAGTGTTGAGCAATCCGCAGTTCGCCCTGGCCAAACTCTGGGACAGCACGCTCGGCAGCCTGATCTGGTTGCTGGTGTGCGGCCTGCTCAGTGCCGTGTTTGGTGGCTGGTTGCTGCGCCGGCAATTTCGTCCGCTCGACACCATGGTCAAACAGGCCGAAGCCATCAGCAAACGCGAGTTCCTCAGCCTGCCGAAACTGCCGCGCACACCGGAGTTGAAACGCGTGGTATTGGCCATGAACCAGATGGTCGAGAAGCTCAAGGCGCTGTTCGCCGAAGAGGTCGCACGCAGTGAAAAACTGCGGGTCGAGTCCTATCAGGACAGCCTTACAGGCCTGGCCAATCGACGCTTGCTGGATGAAGAATTGGCCGACGAGTTGCTGGTCTCCGAGCAGAGCAGCGACGGCCATTTGCTGATGTTGCGGATCAACGACCTGGTCGGTCTCAACCAACGTTTGGGCGGCCAACGTACCGATGCACTGATCAGCGCCGTCGGTGAATTGCTCAAACGCCTGACCCAGCCAGCGGAACGTCGCACCTGGCTAGCCGCGCGCAATCGTGGCGGTGAATTCAGCCTGCTGACGCCTGGCCTGGACAGCACCGACGCCGCACGCCTGGCCAGCGAAATCAGCGCCACCCTGGAAAACCTGCGCCTGACCGGCGCCAGCGACGCCATGCCGGTGGCGCATTTGGGGATCGCCCCTTACCACCCCGGTGAGCCGGCCAGTGACGTACTGACGCGACTGGATCAGGCGTTGACCGAAGCCCGGCAACATCCCGAGCGCCCGTGGGTTCACTTGGCCGATTCCATCACCGCGCCGACCCCATCCCAAAACGACTGGCAAACCTGGATCGACGACGCCCTGAACCAAGGCAAGATGCAACTGTATTTCCAGCCGGTGGTGCAATGCGCCGACACCAGCCAGGTGCTGCATCACAAAGTCCTCGCGCGCCTGATCGACCCGCAGGGCGAGGCCATTGCCGCCGGGCATTTCCTGCCGTGGATCGAGCGACTCGGCTGGTCGGCCCGGTTTGACCTGGCCATGCTCGAAGCCACCCTCGACTACCTCATCGTCAATCGTTGGCCCCTGGCGCTAAGCCTGTCCGGCAGCACCCTGCGCGATCCAGCGCAGTTGCAACACATCCTCGACATGCTCGAATCGCTGCCCGAACTCGCGCCCCTGCTGATTCTGGAAATCGACGAACGCCAACTGCCACCACAGGAAGAACTGCAACGCCTGAGCCACAGCCTGCTCAACACCGGTTACCGCATCGGTCTGCAGCATTTCGGCGGCAGCTTCGGCCAGATCGGAAACCTGACTCAATTGGGGCTGGCTTACTTGAAAGTCGACGGTGCGTACATCCGTCACATTGATGAGCAGAGTGATAAACGGCTGTTCATCGAGGCTATTTTTCGGGCGACCAACAGCATTGATTTGCCGTTGATTGCGGAGATGGTGGAGACCAAGGGGGAGCTGGAGGTGATCCGGGAGTTGGGGTTGTTTGGTGTGATGGGGCGGTTGATTGGGCCGCCGGAGCCGATGTAAGGGGTACGACCGTTCGTCTTAAAACTGTCGTTACCTGTCAGATATGACAGTAGGCAGCTCGCCTTGCCGGGTGTCTGATACCGCATCAGTCCCCCATCTTCAGGCAAGGAACCCTCCCATGACCGGCGATCAAACCGAAGCGCTCAATAACACTGTTTTGGTGCTGTACGCACCCAGGCTTCCCGAGGCCACTGTCCCGGTCGAGGGTGCAGATGCTGGCGTGCCGTTGCGCATTTATGACCTGACCCCCATGGGTGCCACTGTTGAGGTTGATCCTTACCTGGGTCAGCAACCGGGCGATACCGTCACCCTCAATCTCAACGGTCAACCCGGCATCGACAGCCAGCAGACGGCGTCCGATAGCAGCACCACCACCCTGTACATTCCGAAAAAGCTGCTGCTTCCCGACATCACCAACCGCCTCACCTATTCAGTGACTCGCAACAGCCAGAACATAGGCACTTCCCAGCCACCACTGGAGTTGCTGTACAACGCCATCCGGCCTGGCAATCAAGACACCAATCCGGGAGAAGACGGTCACTCGCGACTGGACTTGTTGCTGCCCGATGCAATCAAGCATGGCGTCGGCCCGGACTTCCCCGTTGCGGGTGCTCAAGTGTGCGTGTCTTACCCGTATTGCCGGGCTTACGACCGCATTCGTTTGAACTGCAATGGCCATGATGTATTTCACACAGTGACCTCGCTGCAAGCTCCCAAACCGGGTTCGGATGAACCGGTCACAGTGTGTTTCACCCTGACGCGCGCCGATCTGGAAAATGCCAAGGACCATCCTCAGTTCAAGTTTTCCTACACCGTCACCGACCAGCTCGGCAATGGCCCGGACACCGACTCGCCATGGTCGGCGACACAAATCGCCGACGTGGACCTGAGCGGTAGCCGTCTACCGGCACCCATCCTGCGGGAAATCCAGAACGACCCGACGGACGAACCGGGCATCATTGACCTGGAAAAACTGGGCAAGAATCCGCTGTTGCTGATTGTCTTGACCAGCGACCATCGCTTCCTGCCAGGCGACACCCTCAATGCGACCTACACCGCGAAAGTCACCGGCCTGCCCGACGTGGTGGTGACGGTGTCCGGTATCGTGGAGGCGGACGATTTCGGGCAGAAGAAACCTTGCGTTCTGCAAGTGGCCAACGACCAGGTGATTGCCAGCAGCGTGGTGACAGCGACGTATCAGTTGCTCAGAAATGGCCCTGTGTTGGGCAGTTCAAGAGTGGCCTCGGCGCGGGTCATCGGCGAGGGGTTGCCGGATCTGAAACCTCCAAGGTTGCAGAAGTCCGTCAATGGCTTACTCGATCCGCTGGACGCCGCCAATCTGCAAGGCGCGAATGGTCAAGTGGAGGTGCTGGGTTATCGCAAGGGCGACACCGTACAACTCATCGTCGAAGGCGCTCCCGGTGCGGGCTCCCCGACCTTCACACCACTACCGCTGAACGCCAACAGCCGGGCCAACTTCCCGCTGACCAAGGCCTTTATCGCGGCGAACATGGGTAAAGAAAAGGTCAGGCTCAGTTTTCTGCTGAACCGCGACGGCAAACCGCTGCCGTCGTCGCCGATCTTGACGGCTTCCGTTGGCACGATCCCGGATAGCCATCCGAGCCTTCCGACTCCGGCCATCGACCGCGCGCCAGGTAGCGAACTGGACGTCACTCAACTGCAGGCCACCGATCAGCTACGAGTAGGCGAATGGCCGCATCAGGTGCCGGGGCAGAATGTCTGGGTACTGTATGAGGGAGTTGCTGCCAATGGTGACGCTATTTCATATGAGGACCGCAAGGGTGAGCCTCACAACACACTGCCTGGTCTGGTCAGGCCGGCACCGATTGAGTGGTTGAAGACGCTCAAGGACCGGAGTGTGCTGAACATCAGCTTCAGGGTGAACTTTGACGGTATCGTCAATATAACGACGGCGGTGACTTTCCCGCTGCGTACTTATACGGTGAAGGTCACCCCCGAACTTATAGTGGACACTACTCCACTAAACCTTAACGGACAAAATATCTCAATCCAAGGCACAGGGCTTCCTTGGATATCCAAAGGAGTCGACCCTGTCGGAACTGCTGCAGACCGTTCAGCCTCCAGCGGTACTCTCCCATACAAGTACGAATCATCTGACGAAAGCATAGCCTCAGTCGACAACAATGGGGTCGTGCGAAGCGAAGGGAATGGTTCGGCAACTATTACCGTGTCTGACGCAGCGGGCCAGGAGAAAAGCTTCACTGTTGATACAACGAACGTCATCCGCATGCTTCATAACCCAATCCCTTCCAATTTCGCTCAGGCGAAACAATGGATCATTAGCCAGGGTGGCGTATTCATGATCCAGAACGAACCTCCTAGACGGGAAATTATTAATTATAAGTATCTGTATAGGGGTCAACTTCAGTGGCACACCGGATCTGATTATTCTGCTGGTCGATTTTACTGGAGGCTTTCGTATTCCCCACAATTGGGATTGGCGCTTGGCGGTTATTATACTTTCGACGAGAAGCACCCAATAGTGGCTTATGATTCATAGAAACTCTGTCACATTAACTGAACGAGGTGAGTGAGCGAAACTGAGCAAGCCCTGCTTCAGGCGGTCAACCGATACATCGATCTGCCGGGGACAAACTGTCCCCGGTTCGATTTGGAAACCGCCCTTTGCGTAACATCCAGTTCGATAACGGTCAGCTACGTTTGTGCCCGGCGAGAAGATTTTCAATCCGGCATTCGACGTTTGATGTTTGATGTTTGATGTTTGCTGAAAAGGGGACGCATTTATTTACCGGCCCAAGTTGTTTGGTCGAGTTACATCGACCTGAAAAATCGCGTGAAACTCAGGTTTTTGGGTGTGTTTCATAACTTGAGCCACTCACGGTCAGTCCCCTCTCCCTCTGGGAGAGGGTTAGGGTGAGGGATGGATTCCGAACTGAACGACGAACCCACAAACACCAAAAAACCCGTCATCCCTTTTCACAGGAATGGCGGGTTTTGTCATTTCAGATCACACCGTATCCACCTTCAACGAATGGTCATTAAGCATCCCGTTGATAATCGTCGCCGTATCGTGCCCCCCCGCAATCACCCCACCCGCCCCCGGCGTTACGCCGTAATGGCTGGCCAGGTTCACGCCCGCCAGGTCGATGGTCTGATTCGGCGCGGCGCCAGCCATGGCGCTGACGTCGATGCTGGTGACCAGTGAGTCGCCGCTGCCGGTGACTTTGAAGTGCAGGTAATCATCCAGCGACGCCGCGGTACTGTTTTCCCCTTGCAGCAGTTGCGACAGGTCGAGTTTGTCGATGCCCGGCGTGAAGTCGGTGACCACGTCATGGCCGCTGTTGCCTTTGAGCCACTGGAAGGTGTCGGCGCCGCTGCCGCCGGTGAGGGTGTTGTTGCCCAGGCCGCCGATCAGGAAGTCATCGCCGCCCCCGCCGTTGAGCATGTCGTTACCCAAGCCGCCGTTGATGATGTTGCTGTGGTTATCGCCCGTCAGGGAATCGTTGAAGTTGGAGCCGGTCAGGTTTTCGATCGCCGTCAGAGTGTCGGTCCCGGCGCCCGCAGTGTTCTGCGCACCGAGCACGCCCAGATTGACCGTGACCCCGGCCGTAGCGTGGGCATAGCTCGCGGTGTCAACGCCGGTGCCGCCGTCGAGCAGGTCGTTGCCCGCACCGCTGTACAGCAAGTCATTGCCGGCGCCGCCGTGCATTTCGTTGTTGCCGGAACCGGCGGTGAGCACGTCGTTGCCGTCGCCGGCATTGATCACGTTGTTACCGGCGCCCGCCACCAGTACATCATCGCCCGCCGTGCCGGTGAGGGTGTGGCCGTCCTGATAGGTGATGGTCACGGCGGCGTTGTCGCTGCCGCCATGGCTGTCGTTGGCGGCGTAGGTGCCGTGGACATCGGGCGCTATGTCATGGGCACCGGCGTAGTTGACGGTCATGGTCAGCTGGTAGTTTTCCGCTCCCTTCCCACTGTTGCCCGGACCACCGTTGTCGATGTTGGTGATGTGGATCTGGTAGGTGCTGTCCGACGTTGCAGTGAGGGTTTGCCCGTCCGCGAGGGTGATCCATGTGCCGCCGTTGATGGAGTACTCCATGGCGACATGACCGGCCGCCAGATTGTGATCCAGGTTAAGGGTTTCACCCTGTTTGAGGTCGACGGTGATGCGGTCGTCATCGTGGGTGTTGCTGCTAACCGGTCCCAGCGCCCCGCTGACGACCAACACCGCCGTCATGGCTGTCGTGTTCGCGACGAATGCACTGCGAGCGAGGGTTACCGCCTGCTCGTTACCGCCGGTGAAGCTGAAGTTTTGCTGGGTGCCGGTGAAGTCCGCGCCTTTGGCAATCCAACCGGTGCTGACGGTGATCGGCGAAGCGGTCAGCGGATCGCCATTCGGATCGGTGTCGTTGGCCAGCAACAACTCGCCCGGCACCACGATGTTGCCCGACAGCACGTTGGTGATGATGTGGTCATCGACCGCCACCGGTGGCGCGTTCGCAATGACTGGGTCCGTCAACGTCGAACTGGCCTGGTCGCCGTCGTTGTCGCTGATGCAGCTATTGTTCACGTCGATGGTGATGGTGGTGGTCCTCTCGTCACCATCGCCATCGCGCAAGGTGTAGGTGAACACGTCGGTCGCCCCGAAGCCGTTCACGGCGTCCGGGTTACTGTGATAGACCGCGTTGCCCGCTGCATCCAGCGTCAGGTAACCGTAGGTGCCATTGATCTGGCTGTTGAGGCCGCCAACGGCTGAGGTCGAGGTGTCTGAACCGGCACGCACGCCGACCACCCCACCCCCATCGGCATCGCCGAAGTCGTTCGCCAGCACGTTGCCACTGACAATGCCGCCCTCCGCTACCGAGGCTGCGTCGGGGTTGGCGGTCGGCAGGTCATCGACAATGTTCACCACGATGGTGCTGGTGGTGGAATGGCCCAGGGCGTCGGTGGCTTGGTAGGTGAAGCTTTCGCTGAGGGTGTTGGCGCCGTCGTTCGCATGCGGCGTGGTGCTGGCCGGCGAGGTCAGCGTGTAGGTGTAGGTGCCATCGGGATTGAGCAGGATTTGCCCGTACGTCCCGGTGGCGCTGCCGACCAGGGTGTAGGTGATTGCGCCGGCCGCGCCACTGACCGAACCGACCAGGGTGCCACTGGCGGTTTCGCCAGTATTCACCGGCTGACTGCCGGTGACGGTGCCCGCCGCCAGATCCTGGCCATCCTGGTTCAGGTCGAGGGCTTTTTCGTAGACGGTCACGTCGCTGTCGCTGACCGCCCTGATGCAGCTGTTGATCACGTCGATGGTGATGGTGGTGGTGCTTTGGTCACCGTCGGCATCGCGCACGGTGTAGGTGAACACGTCGGTCGCACCGGGATCGCTCACGGCGTTCGGGTTGCTGTGGTAGACGGCGTTGCCGTTGGCATCCAGCGTCAGGTAACCGTAGGTGCCATTGATCTGGCAGTTGAGGCCGCCAACGGCCGGGGTCGAGGTGTCTGAGCCGGCACGCACGCCAACCACCGCGCCCCCTGCGGCGAGGCCATCGGCGCCGCCGACGTCGTTCCACAGCACGTTGCCACTGACGGTGCCGCCTTCGGCGACCGAAGTCTCGTCGGCATGAGCAGTCGGCAGATCATCGACGATTTTGACCACGATGGTGCTGGTGGTGCTGTTGCCCAGAGAGTCGGTGGCTTGGTAGGTGAAGCTTTCGCTGAGGGTGTTGGCGCCATCGTTTGCATGCGGCGTGGTGCTTGGCGCCGACGTCAGGGTGTAGGTATAGGAGCCATCGGGATTGAGCAGGATCTGCCCGTAGGTCCCGGTGGCGCTGCCGACCAGAGTGTAGGTGATCGCGCCGACCGCGCCGCTGACCGAACCGACCAGCGTGCCACTGGCGGTTTCGCCGGTATTCACCGGCTGACTGCCGGTGACGGTGCCCGCCGCCAGATCCTGGCCATCCTGGTTCAGATCGAGGGCTTTTTCGTACACGGTCACGTCGCTGTCGCTGACCGCTCTGATGCAGCTGTTGATCACGTCGATGGTGATGGTGGTGGTGCTTTGGTCACCGTCGGCATCGCGCACGGTGTAGGTGAACACGTCGGTCGCACCGGGATCGCTCACGGCGTTCGGGTTGCTGTGGTAGACGGCGTTGCCGTTGGCATCCAGCGTCAGGTAACCGTAGGTGCCATTGATCTGAGTGTTGAGGCCGCCAACGGCCGAGGTCGAGGTGTCTGAACCGGCACGCACGCCGATCACCGCTCCTCCTGCGGCGAGGCCGTCGGCACCGCCGACGTCGTTCCATAGCACGTTGCCACTGACGGTGCCGCCCTCGGCGACCGAAGTCTCGTCGGCATGAGCAGTCGGCAGGTCATCGACGATTTTGACCACGATGGTGCTGGTGGTGCTGTTGCCCAGAGAGTCGGTGGCTTGGTAGGTGAAGCTTTCGCTGAGGGTGTTGGCGCCGTCGTTCGCATGCGGCGTGGTGCTTGGCGCCGAGGTCAGCGTGTAGGTGTAGGTGCCATCGGGATTGAGGAGGATTTGCCCGTAGGTGCCGGTGGCGCTGCCGACCAGGGTGTAGGTGATCGCACCGACCGCGCCACTGACCGAACCGACCAGCGTGCCACTGGCGGTTTCGCCGGTATTCACCGGCTGACTGCCGGTAACGGTGCCGGGCGCCAGGTCCTGACCGTCCTGGTTCAGGTCGAGGGCTTTTTCGTAGACGGTCACGTCGCTGTCGCTGACCGCTGTGATGCCGCTGTTGTGCACGTCGATGGTGATGGTCGTGGTGCTTTGGTCACCGTCGGCATCGCGCACGGTGTAGGTGAACACGTCGGTCGCACCGGGATCGCTCACGGCGTTCGGGTTGCTGTGGTAGACCGCGTTGCCCGCTGCATCCAGCGTCAGGTAACCGTAGGTGCCATTGATCTGGCTGTTGAGGCCGCCAACGGCTGAGGTCGAGGTGTCTGAACCGGCACGCACACCGACCACCGCCCCTCCTGCGGCGAGGCCATCGGCACCGCCGACGTCGTTCCACAGCACGTTGCCACTGACGGTGCCGCCCTCTGCGACCGAAGTCTCGTCGGCATGAGCAGTCGGCTGATCATCGACGATTTTGACCACGATGGTGCTGGTGGTGCTGTTACCCAGAGAGTCGGTGGCTTGGTAGGTGAAGCTTTCGCTCAGGGTGTTGGCGCCATCGTTTGCATGCGGCGTGGTGCTTGGTGCCGACGTCAGCGTGTAGGTGTAGGCGCCATCGGGATTGAGCAGAATTTGCCCGTAGGTGCCGGTGGCGCTGCTGACCAAGGTGTAGGTGATCGCACCGGCCGCGCCGCTGACCGAACCGACCAGGGTGCCACTGGCGGTTTCGCCGGTATTCACCGGCTGACTGCCGGTAACGGTGCCGGGCGCCAGATCCTGACCGTCCTGGTTCAGGTCGAGGGCTTTTTCGTACACGGTCACGTCGTTGTCGCTGACCGCTGTGATGCCGCTGTTGTGCACGTCAATGGTGATGGTGGTGGTGCTTTGGTCACCGTCGGCATCGCGCACGGTGTAGGTGAACACGTCGGTCGCACCGGGGTCGCTCACGGCGTTCGGGTTGCTGTGGTAGACGGCGTTGCCGTTGGCGTCCAGCGTCAGGTAACCGTAGGTGCCATTGATCTGGCTGTTGAGGCCGCCAACGGCCGGGGTCGAGGTGTCTGAACCGGCACGAACACCGACCACCGCCCCTCCTGCGGCGAGGCCATCGGCGCCGCCGACGTCGTTCCACAGCACGTTGCCACTGACGGTGCCGCCCTCTGCGACCGCGGTCGAGTCGGGGTGGGCGGTCGGCAGGTCATCGACGATGTTGACGTTCAGATTGCCGTTGGCTGTGGTGCCGTTGTCGTCGACCACGGTGACTGCCAATTGCTCGGAAATGCTGTTGGCACCATTGGCGGTTGGATGCGCTTGATTATCGGCGAGGGTGTAGCTGTAACTGACCACGCCAGTGGCGCTGTCGAACCCGGTGATGGTCAGCGTACTGCCCAACGGCGTGACGACCGATTGCGGGAAACCCGCGCTCACACCGCCGACCACGACGTTGATGCCACCAACGCTCAGGGTTTGCACGCCATCGAGGGCGGTGATGGTGAAGGTGCCGCTTTGGGTTAGCGCGGTGGAATCCGGTGCGCTGCCGTCACTGAGGTTTTTTTCATAGACGGTGAGTTCGCCGCCTTCGACGTTCAGGCCGCTAATCGTGACCGGGTCATCGTTGTTATGGATGTTCAGCACCAGCTTGGCGGTGCTGGTATCGCCGTCGGCATCCTTGAGCGTGTAGCTGAAGGTTTCGGTGCCGCTGCCGCCGCCCTGCAAGGCTTTGAAGTCGGCATCGCTGGTGTTCAGGGTGTAGGTGTAAGTCCCGTCTGGATTGAGCACCAACGTGCCGTATTTACCGCTGAAAGTGCCGCCAACCACTGGCCCGCTCTCGGGTCCGGCAGGAATGCGATCAGCGCCCTGAACGTCGTTGGGCAGCACACTGCCGGTCAGGGTCACCAGGGTTTCCGATGCAGTGCTGGCGTTGCTGTCATCGAACGCCTTGGGCACGTCGTCGGTGATGTTGACGTCCAGGGAACCCGTGGTGGTATCGCCATTGCTGTCGCCGGCCACCACGGTGATGTGCTCGGTGAGGGTGTTGGTGCCGTCACCGGCCGGATGGGTTTCATTGTCGTTGAGGGTGTAGCTGTAACTCACAACCCCCGTGGCCGGGTTGTAGCCGGTGACGGTCAGGCTGTTGCCCAACGGGGTGGTGATCGATTGCGGGAAGCCTGCGGCAACGCCACCGCTGATCACGTTGATCCCTCCGATGCTCAGGCTGGTCAGCCCATCAGGAGCAGACACGCTGAACGTGCCGGTCTTGGTCAGTGCCCCAGGGTTGGGGGCCGAACCGTCGGCCAGGTTGGCCTCATTGAGGGTCAGTTCGCCCCCTGCTACCGACAGGCCGGTGAGGGTCACCGGATTGTTCGGCACCTCAGGAACAATCGGTGTCACAGGAACAACAGGAACATCCGGTGTTACAGGAACAACGCCTGCCCCTCCTGAACCACCCGAACCGCCTGCACCACCTGCACCACCTGCACCGTTATCGCCGTTGTCCGGGTTTCCGGCCAGCCGCTCCAGGGGAAATTCGGGAATGCCGTTGAAGCCTGCGGTAGGAAAACCAATCGTCGGGTCGACCCGCCCGCCCACCTCTTCAAGCATGACAAACGTGTGGCCGCCACCCAGTACACCGGGCGCGCCGGTCGAATCCGGTCCGGCCGCCGTAGCGTCAGCAGTCTGGGTCGGGTCGTCGCCGGCAACGATCGCTTTTTGCAGTTGCTCGACATCGGTCAGTTGCGCCTGAGTCGGCGTCACCGCTTCAGCGGTGTCTACATGGGGTGCCTGATGCGCGAGTAACTGAGGCGTCATCTCCATACTGCTGCCACGCCCGAGGGTCAGTTCCTGGCCATTCTGCAGATGCACTGCCACCGCGCCTTCGGCCCCGGTGGCCAGTTGATCGCCGGCGAATAACCGGTCCCCCTCGACCAGCGCGCGTCGGGTGCCATCGCTCGCAACCGCGAACACCTGACCAATGACCTTACTGACAATACCGATGAGCGTAGCCATGTGCACTTCCTCCGCTGCCAACCGCTGTCGGCATCCTGTTTTTGCGAAGAACGTGCTCCTGGCTCCAACGGGTTGCCTGGCGGAATCGCCTGCTGGCAGCGGTTACCTGAAGTAAGCCGCTGCCCTGGCGCCGTTCTCGCCAAGCGTGCCGCTCGCGGGCGACGTGTCTGCTGCGGGATAAAAACCCTCTGCAATCAATGGCATCGGGATCCAATTGCGCAACAGTCGCCCTTTGAGCGATGCGTAACGGTTTTGATCCACCAAGGTGACAAAAAACCGTCACCTCAAAACCGTCCGCTTCCCTCCCCTCCAGCACTTCCCCGCCCTATGTCGATATGTGGTTTGGAACTTTCCTCAAGCCCTGCAAAGCGCCCTAACGCTCATAAATCAAGGGCTTTCGGAGTGAACAATGTGCTGGATTTTGCGGAGCGCATAAGTTTTTTTTGGCATAAGACTTATGAAAAATTCTTCTATGGTTTCCCCCAGAATGTTCTTAGCTCTGTTGTTACAAGCATGAAACGGTTTTCACTATAAATGCCGTCAAATATTTGGCGACCAATAAGCACCATTAGGAATCAGGGAGAGGCACCCATGCGCGTATTAACCCCGCTCTGCAGCGCAATTCTGTTGGCCATGGCCTGCACTTCTCAGGCTCAAGCCATGTCATTGACGGAGGCAATCCAGAGCACCATCGCGACCCACCCGGAACTGGCGTCGCGTGTAGACAGCCGCCTCTCGGCCGATGAGCAAGTGAAAGTCGCCAAGGGGGGCTTTTATCCATCGGTTGATCTGAATGCCGCCTACGGGCGCGGGTACAGCGATAACACCAACACCCGGGCATTAGGCAATCACCACACCGAAATCCTGACCTACACCCAATCGGAATTGCGTCTGCGGCAGATGCTCTTCGATGGTTTCAATACCGCCAACGAAGTCCAGCGCACCAAAGGCGTGGTCAATTCCCGGGCCTATTACGCTCAAGGTACCGCTCAGGATCTGGCCCTGCGCACCATCGAGGTCTACCTCGAAGTGCTCAAGCGCCGCGAACTGGTGACCCTGGCCACGAACAACCTGCAAGCTCACATGCGGGTCAACGATCAGATCGGTCTGCGCACCCAGCGGGGTATCGGCAGCACCGCCGACTCCGACCAGTCCGTCGCTCGCCGGGCACTGGCGCAAAACAACCTCGATACCGCTGAAGTCGATCTGGCGGATGCCGAGTCGAACTTCTACGCCGTCGTGGGGCGCCTGCCCGATGAACTCGAAGCCCCGCCGTCGACCCGCGGCGAACTGCCCGCCACCCTGCCGGAAGCCCAGCAAAGCATGGTGGAAAACAACCCGTACCTGAAATCCGCGCAGGCCGATGTGCAATCGGCCGAGAGCCAGTACGAAGTTGCCAAGTCGCCGTTCTACCCTCGCTTCGACGCCGAAGCCGCCGTGGGTGCGAACAACAACGTGCAGGGCGATGAAGGCCACGACAACGAATGGCGAGTCGGCGTGGTGATGAACTACAACCTGTTCCGCGGTGGCAGCGACAAGGCTCGCCTGGCCTCCGATGCGCACCAGATCAACCAGGCGATGGACATCCGCAACAATGCCCTGCGCCAACTCAACGAGAACATTCACCTGGCCTGGAACGCCATGGTCAATGCCAAGAAACAAACCCCGACCGCCCGCGAATACGCGGATACCAGCCGACGTGTGCGCGTGGCGTATCAGGACCAGTTCGGCCTCGGTCAACGCACCCTGCTCGACCTGCTGGACAGTGAAAACGAGCTCTACAACGCCAACCGCCGCTACACCGAAGTGCGCTACACCGAGGAGTTCTCGATGTACCGCGTGCTGGCGAACATGGGTCAGTTGCTGAGCAAACAACGGGTGGTGTTGCCCGCCGATGCGATCGCCTCCACGGAAGTAAAAAACGAAGCCCGTTTGCCTGAACTGAAGTAGGCCTGTGGAGAGATCAATGTGACCAGCATGGAACCCGGCAACATCGGTGTCGATCCGCGCCTGAGCTTCGATGACCCGCTTCTGGACGGTCTGTTGATCCTCTGCAAACTCCACGGCGCGACGGTCAGTCGCGCCAGCCTGAGTGCCGGGCTGCCCCTGAACAAGCAACGTCTGAGCCTGGACCTGCTGCCTCGCGCAGCGGCCCGAGCCAGTTTGCAGGCGCGATTGCTGCGCCGTGAACTGGCGGATATTTCCGCCCTCAACCTGCCTGTGATGCTGATCCTCAACAACGGCCGTACGGCGGTTCTACGACGCTTCGGCGATGACGGGCAGTTGCTGATTTTGCCGAGCGAATCCGACGGCGGTGAGCAATGGGTCAGCACGGACGAACTGGCCGAGAATTACAGCGGCCAGGCCTTGTTCGCGCGGCCACGGCATGAACTCGAAGACTTGCGCTCGCCGCTGGTGCCGCGGGTTGAAGCGTGGTTTCGCGACACTTTGAAGCTGTCGAAGTGGCTGTACAGCGATGCGATTCTGGCAAGTTTTCTGATCAACCTGCTGGGGATGATGGTGCCGCTGTTCGTGATGCAGACCTACGACCGGGTGGTGCCGAACCAGGCCACGTCGACGTTGTGGGTGCTGTCCATCGGCTTGCTGATCGGCACCGGTTTCGAACTGGTGTTGCGGGTGGTCCGTGCGCACCTGCTGGACACCGCCGGGAAGAAAACCGACGTGATCCTTTCGGCCACGTTGTTCGAACGCATCACCGGCATGGCGATGAAAGCGCGGCCGGCAACCATCGGTGGTTTTGCCCAAAGCATCCATGACTTCCAGGGCCTGCGGGAATTCCTCACCGCGGTGACGCTGACAAGCCTGATCGACCTGCCGTTTGCCGTGCTGATGCTGGTGGTGATCGGCCTGCTCGGCGGCTGGCTGGTGGTGATTCCGTTGTTGGCGTTTCCGATCACGATCATCTTTGCGATGGTGATCCAGGTGCGCCTGCGCGACACCGTACAGAAAAGCCTGACCCTGGGCGCCGAACGCCAGGCGCTGCTGATCGAAACCCTCGGCGGTCTGGAAACCCTCAAGGCCTGCAGTGCCGAAAGCGAACGCCAGCACAAATGGGAAAGCACCCACGGTGCCCTCACCCGCCTCGACAGCCATGCGCGCAACCTCTCGGCGCTGGCCACCAACGGCACGCTGTTCATCCAGCAATTCTCCGGCATGGCGACCATCGTCGCCGGGGTCTACAGCATCATCGCCGGCAACCTCAGCGTCGGCGCGCTGGTGGCGACCTACATGCTCGGCAGCCGGGTGCTCGCGCCGCTGGGGCAGATTGCCGGTTTGATCACGCGCTATCAGCAAGCGCAACTGACCATGAAAAGCACCGATGCGCTGATGTCCTTGCCGCAGGAACGCGACGTCAAACAACGGCCGCTGGAACGCACGCAACTGCAAGGCGCGATAGACGTCAGCAGTGTGACGTTCCATTACAACGGCCAGAACGCTCCGGCCCTCGCCAACATCAGCTTCAGCGTGAAACCCGGTGAGCGGATCGGCATCATCGGTCGCAGCGGCTCGGGCAAAAGTACGTTGGCGCGGCTGGTGATGGGTTTCTACGCACCGGAAGAAGGCCAGTTGCTGCTCGATGGCCTGGACTTGCGGCAACTGGACGTCGCCGACCTGCGTCAGCAAATCGGTTACGTCGCCCATGACCTGCCGCTGTTGGCCGGCAGCCTGCGCGACAACCTGACCCTCGGCGCCCGCTACATCAGCGATTCACGGATGCTCGAAGTCGCCGAACTGACCGGCGTCACCGAGCTGGCCCGTCAGCATCCGCAAGGCTTCGACCGGCCGGTGGGTGAACGCGGACAACTGCTGTCCGGCGGGCAACGTCAGGCCGTGTTGCTGGCCCGCGCCTTGTTGCTGGATCCGCCGATCATGTTGCTCGACGAACCCACCAGCGCCATGGACAACAGCAGCGAAGACGTTCTGCGGCAAAAACTCCACCGCTGGGTCCAGGGCAAAACCCTGCTGCTGGTGACCCACCGCACCTCGATGCTCAGCCTGGTGGATCGGCTGGTGGTGCTGGACAACGGGCGGATCGTCGCCGACGGTCCGAAAGAAGTGGTCATCGATGCACTGCGCAAGGGCCGTGTCGGCTCTGCGGCTGTCTAGGAGCTAGCCATGGCCCGTTCATCATCCGACGCGTCGCGCTCTAATTCGAAGCCACGCGGCTACTTCGGCAGTTTCAGCAAAAGCGCCGAAAGCGAATTCATGCCCGAAACCGCCGGCGCCTCGTTGCAGGATTCCCCACGCTGGTCGCGGATTACCGTGTGGCTGGCGGCTGCGCTGATTATCACCGCGGTGGTCTGGGCCAAGTTTGCGGTGCTGCAGGAAGTGACCATGGGCGAAGGCAAGGCGATTCCGTCGAGCAAGGTTCAAGTGATCCAGAACCTGGAGGGCGGCATCGTCACTGAGATCTTCGTTCGCGAAGGGCAAATGGTGAACAAGGGCGACACCTTGCTGCGCCTCGATGACACTCGATTCCTGTCGAACAAGGGCGAAAGCGAGGCGGATCGTTATGCGCTGATCGCGCAGGTCGAACGACTGTCGGCCGAAGCGGAAGGCCGGCCATTCAAGCTGTCCCCCGAAGTGATCGCCAAGGCGCCGCAAGTGGCCGAAGACGAGCGCTCGCTGTACGAGCAACGGCAACGTCGACTGGCCAGCGAACAACGCACCCTGAGTGAGCAACTTCGGCAGAAAACCCAGGAGCTGGCGGAGTTCCGCTCCAAACAGGGCCAATTCAGTTCAAGCCTGGCGCTGCTGCAACAAGAAATGAACATGTCCGCGCCACTGGTGGGCACGGGAGCGGTTTCGCCAGTGGAAATCCTGCGACTCAAACGCAGCGCGGTGGAGATTCGCGGCTCATTGAACGCCACGACGCTGGCGATTCCCCGGGCGGAATCGGCGATCAATGAGATCAGAAGCAAGATTGATGAGTCCGAACAATCCTTCCGCTCCGACGCGGCGAAAGAGCTAAATGAAAAACGCACCGACCTGTCGAAAATCACAGCATCGAGCATTGCGATCGATGACCGCGTAACCCGCACCACGGTGGTATCGCCGGTTCACGGAATTATCAAAGTGCTGAAGGTCAACACCATCGGCGGCGTGGTCCAGCCGGGCAGCGACATGGTGGAAATCGTGCCCATTGAAGACAACTTGCTGATCGAAGCCAAGGTCCGGCCGCAGGACGTGGCGTTTCTGCACCCGGGGCAGAAAGCGATGGTCAAGTTCAGTGCTTACGACTACACGATTTATGGCGGGTTGAGTGCGAAGCTGGAGTTGATTGGCGCGGACACGATTACGGATGACAAGGGCAACAGCTTCTATCTGATTCAGGTGAGGACAGATAAAAACCATTTGGGCGGGGATGTGAAACCGTTGCTGATCATTCCGGGGATGGTGGCGACGGTGGATATCATCACCGGGGAAAAAAGTGTGCTGGATTACTTGCTTAAACCGGTGCTTAAAGCCCGGACCGAGGCGATGCGCGAACGCTAGTCTCTGGCCGGGATTTTCTGTGATTGTTCTACCGCCTTCGCGAGCAAGCCCGCTCCCACATTTGATCGCATTTCTTCTGGAGGAACCCGATCAACTGTGGGAGCGAGCCTGCTCGCGAAGAGGCCCTCAAAAACAACGACTATTTCGGCTCATGATTGCGCTGGTAGGTCTCCTCCCCCATCGCCGCAATCTGCCCCTCGATCAACGCTTCGAACGGTTTTAACAACGGTTCGAAAGTGGTCGGCACTTCGAGGGCCTGCAACGCCTGAACAATCGCCTCCACCGTCGACAACGCGCCCGGCCCCGGTGCTTTGCGCAATCGATACCTCGACACCCCGCCCTCTGCCAACGTAACCCTCGGCAGCGCCGCCAGCAGCGGGTTGAGGTGCAGCATCTTGCGTGCCTTGCGCCAGGTGCCGTCCGGGACCACCAGCAACAATGGTTGATCAGTAGCCGTGTAAGCCTGCAACGGCTGCGCATCATCGGCAGGAAACAGCAGCCGCGCCTGATAACCCGGCTGATTCAACAATGCCGGCAAATCCTCGAACACCTCGCCCACTATCAACTCGGCATTCTTCAACCCCAACGCCGCCAACCGCGCGGTGTTCAGCGCGTGGTTCACTTCGCTGGGATGCTGCAACAACAGCACTCGGGTGCGGCTGTCGAGGCTCGGAATCAGCGAACACAGGCAATGGGTTTGCGGACGCAGGCAGCGCGGACATTGGATTCTGGACATTTTTTCAAGCCTGATTCAGTTGCGCTTTGAGCAGGTCGCGGAAGGTCTGGATCAACGGCTCGCGGCTGCGGCCACGACGCACGATCATCGAAAACGGCGCCTGATAGCCGAAAGTCGCCGGCAGCAGCACCCGCAAATCGCCCTTATCCGCCCAAGCCTGAGCATAGTGCTCCGGCAGGTAACCGATGTAGGCGCCGGACAGCACCAGAATCAACTGCGCCTCCATACTTTCCACCGTCGCCGCACTGTGCTTGAAACCGTGGCGCGCCAGTTCCGCCTGGCTCCAGTAGCCGCGGCCAACCATGCGTTGCTGGGTGATGACTTGCTCGGGAATACGCCGCTCGGTGAACAGCGGATGACGACTGCTGCAATACAACCAGTGTTGTTCGCGGTACAGCGGCATGTAGACCAGACCGCTCATGCGCGTAGAGAACGCGCCGATGGCCAGGTCGAGGCGGTTGTCCTGCACGCCGAGTTGCAGTTCGTAGGGGCTCATCACCGAGAGGTGCAAATGCACGGCCGGGTGTTCCTGACTGTAAGCGCCAATGGCTTCGGCGAAGGGCAAGGCCTTGTCGCTGACGGTGGAGTCGATGACGCCGAGGTTCAAGGTGCCGCGCAGTTCGCCCTTGAGCGCCGCAGCGTATTGCTCGAAGCCTTCGAGTTCGCCGAGCAGACGCAGGGTTTCCTGATGGAACAGCTCGCCTTTACTGGTCAGGCTGAAACCGCCACGGCCGCGATGGCAGAGGACCAGGCCGAGGGCGGCTTCGAGCTGGCTCATGTAAGTGCTGATGGCCGAGGTCGAGAGGTTGAGCTCTTGCTGGGCGTTGGCAAACCCCTGATGGCGAACCACGCTGACGAAGATGCGTAAAAGTTTCAGGTCGGGTAACGCGTTGGCCATGGGGGCTCCGGGCTTTAGAAATGTGTTGCCTGTTGAATCCACCCCTCACCCCAACCCTCTCCCCAGGGGGGAGAGGGGGAAAGGGAGCCGATCTCCATGGCTTTCAAATCCTGAGTTTGACTCGATATTTCAGGTCGATGTAATTCCCGAGAACACCTCGCTCAGTCCCCTCTCCCCACCTGGGGAGAGGGTTAGGGTGAGGGGGCGATCCTGAGCCGATCGCAAATCTCAATGCCGAGAAGTCTATCTCCCCCTCCGCCATTAGTTTAGAAAAATCTGAACTAAGTATTTGTCCGTAGCGATTCTTCCCGGCCACTACATTTCGCAGAATCGCCCCACAGCGGTGCCTGCGTCTCCCCGACCTGCGCAACCGACATAAATAAAACAACGACGATGAGGCCTTACCCGTGGACAAGATTCTTCACCAACCACTGGGCGGCAATGAAATGCCGCGCTTCGGCGGCATCGCCACCATGATGCGACTTCCCCATGTGCCAACCGCTGCCGGTCTGGATGCTGCCTTCGTTGGCGTCCCCCTGGACATCGGCACGTCCCTGCGCCCCGGCACCCGTTTCGGGCCTCGCGAAATCCGCGCTGAATCGGTAATGATCCGCCCGTACAACATGGCCACCGGCGCTGCACCGTTCGACTCGCTGTCGGTTGCCGACATCGGTGACGTGGCGATCAACACGTTCAACCTGCTGGACGCGGTACGGATCATCGAAGAGTCCTACCACAAGATCCTCGAACACAATGTGATCCCCCTGACCCTCGGCGGCGACCACACCATCACCCTGCCAATCCTGCGTGCGATCCATAAGAAGCACGGCAAGGTCGGCCTGGTGCACATCGACGCTCACGCTGATGTGAACGATCACATGTTCGGCGAGAAAATCGCCCACGGCACCACCTTCCGTCGCGCTGTTGAAGAAGGCCTTCTGGATCCGGACCGCGTAGTGCAAATCGGTCTGCGCGCTCAGGGCTACACCGCTGACGACTTCAACTGGAGCCGCAACCAGGGCTTCCGCGTGGTTCAGGCCGAAGAGTGCTGGCACAAATCCCTGGCGCCGCTGATGGCCGAAGTTCGCGAGAAAGTCGGCGGCGGGCCGGTGTACTTGAGTTTCGACATCGACGGCATCGACCCTGCCTGGGCGCCAGGTACCGGCACCCCGGAAATCGGTGGTCTGACGACCATTCAGGCGATTGAAATCGTTCGCGGCTGCCAAGGCCTCGACCTGGTCGGCTGCGATCTGGTAGAAGTCTCGCCCGCTTACGACACCACCGGCAACACCTCGCTGCTGGCCGCCAACCTGCTGTACGAAATGCTTTGCGTACTGCCTGGCGTAGTCCACCGCTGAGGATTGGTCGTGAACGAACGTGATCAGGTACTCCAGGCCGCTGCCGATCTGGTAGCCGCCTTTGCCCGTAACGATCGCGAAGCCTACTTCGGTGCGTTCAGCACCGACGCCAGCTTCGTGTTCTACACCCTCGAACAGCCCCTGCTGTCGCGCGATGCCTATCAGGCGTTGTGGGACACCTGGCGCTCGGAGGATGGCTTCGAGGTGCTTTCGTGCACCTCGAGCAACGCCTTCGTCAGCCTGCAGGGTGACGTGGCGATTTTCATCCATGACGTGGCCACCGAACTGCGCATGCAAGGGGAGCAACACTTCAGCCAGGAGCGCGAGACGATTGTGTTTCGCCGACAACAACAAGGCCTATGGCTGGCCTGCCACGAACATTTGTCCGCGATGCCGGAAGGGCTGCCAACCCCTTAGCCAAACAGGTGACGCTCACACACGATGAGCGCGCCTTTATGATCGGAGCTGATCATGAATAACAACAACAAAGACCAAAGCCTTACGCACATTGAAACCTACGGGGTCGAACAGATCCCGGACAGTGAACGCACCGCAGGCCCGACGGATTTGTTCCGGATGATCTTTGGTGGTTCCAACACTTTTGCTACCGCCGTGCTCGGCAGTTTCCCGGTACTGTTCGGCCTGTCTTTTCAGGCGGGCGTCTGGGCGATTGTGCTGGGTGTGCTGCTGGGCTCGCTGATCCTCGCGCCAATGGGCCTGTTCGGTCCTATCAATGGCACCAACAACGCCGTGTCTTCCGGTGCACACTTCGGCGTGCACGGGCGGATCGTCGGTTCGTTTCTGTCGCTGTTGACCGCCATCGCCTTCTTCTCGCTCTCGGTGTGGAGTTCGGGTGATGCGCTGATCGGTGGCGCCAAACGTCTGATCGGTCTTCCGGAAACCGACCTGACCCTGGGCCTGGCCTACGGTCTGTTCGCGATCCTGGTACTGACCGTGTGCATCTACGGTTTCCGCTTCCTGCTGTGGGTCAACAAGATCGCGGTATGGAGCGCCAGCCTGCTGTTCCTGCTGGGCATCTTCGCCTTCATCGGACCGTTCGATGTGAACTACGCCGGCACCGTCAGCATGGGTCAACCGGGTTTCTGGGCGGCCTTCATCGGCGCTGCACTGGTCGCGATGAGCAACCCGATTTCCTTCGGCGCGTTCCTCGGTGACTGGTCGCGTTACATCCCGCGTGACACCTCCAAGCGCCGGATCATGGCGGCGGTGGTGATCTCGCAAATCGCAACCTTTATCCCGTTCCTGTTCGGCCTCGCCACTGCCACCATCGTAGCGATCAAGGCACCGGACTACATCGCCGCCAACAATTACGTCGGCGGGTTACTGGCCGTCTCGCCGAGCTGGTTCTTCCTGCCGGTGTGCCTGATTGCGGTGATCGGCGGCATGTCCACCGGCACCACCTCGCTCTATGGCACCGGGCTGGACATGTCCAGCGTGTTCCCTCGTGTGCTGTCGCGGGTCAAGGCCACGCTGCTGATTGGCGTGATGTCGATTGCCTTCATCTTCATCGGACGCTTTGCGGCGAACCTGGTGCAGAGCGTGTCGACCTTCGCCGTGCTGATCATCACCTGCACCACCCCGTGGATGGTGATCATGATCATCGGTCTGCTGGTGCGTCGCGGCTTCTACTGCCCGGATGACCTGCAAGTGTTCACCCGCGGCGAGAAAGGTGGCCGCTACTGGTTCACGCATGGCTGGAACTGGCGTGGGCTGGGTGCCTGGATCCCGAGTGCTGCGGTGGGCTTGTGCTTTGTGAACCTGCCGGGGCAGTTCGTGGGTCCGCTCGGTGAACTGGCCGGCGGCATCGACATCAGCTTGCCGGTCACCCTCGGCCTGGCGTCGCTGGTGTACTTGGCGCTGCTGAGCCTGTTCCCGGAAGCGGCCGCGGTGTTCGGTCCGAACGATTCACGCAGCAAGGGTGCCCACACCATGGCAAAGCCTGAACTCCGTCAGCCCGCCTGACACTGATCCACCTGTGGGAGCGAGACCGGCTTGCCGGCGATGACGGAAGCACATCCAACGATGATGTGACTGCAAGACCGCTATCGCGAGCAGGCTCACTCCCACAGAGAGCAACCCCACAGAAACGCCTTTGTTTCACATAAAAAAGACAATCGGAGACACGCCATCATGGCATTGGATTTATTCGTCGTACTCATCTACGCCGCCGCGATGCTGATACTCGGCTACTACGGCATGCGCAAGGCCAAGACCAACGAAGACTTTTTGGTCGCCGGTCGTAACCTCGGCCCGAGCCTGTACATGGGCACCATGGCCGCAACCGTTCTGGGCGGCGCCTCTACCGTCGGCACCGTGCGCCTGGGCTACGTCCATGGCATCTCCGGTTTCTGGCTCTGCGCGGCCCTCGGTTGCGGGATCGTGGCGCTGAACCTGTTCCTCGCCAAACCGCTGCTGAAACTGAAAATCTACACCGTTACCCAGGTGCTGGAAAAACGCTACAACCCGATGGCCCGCTCCGCGAGCGCGGTGATCATGCTGGCGTATGCGCTGATGATCGGCGTGGTCTCGATCCTGGCCATTGGCACCGTGCTGCAAGTGCTGTTCGACCTGCCGTTCTGGCTGTCGGTATTGGTCGGCGGTGGCGTGGTGGTGATTTATTCGGCGATCGGCGGCATGTGGTCCCTGACCCTGACCGACATCGTCCAGTTCGTCATCAAGACCGTGGGCCTGATGTTCATCCTGTTGCCAATCTGCCTGTACCGCGTCGGTGGTTGGGATGAGTTGGTGTTGAAACTGCCGGCAACCGCCTTCAGCTTCACCACGATTGGCTGGGACACCATCATCACCTACTTCATGATCTACTTCTTCGGGATCCTGATCGGCCAAGACATCTGGCAGCGTGTGTTCACCGTCAAGAGCGCCAATGTGGCTCAGGTCGCCGGTACATTCGCAGGCTTCTACTGCATCCTTTACGGACTGGCCTGCGCCCTGATCGGCATGGCCGCTCATGTGCTGATCCCGGACCTGGACAACGTCAACAACGCCTTCGCCGCCATCGTCAAACTGTCCCTGCCGGACGGTATCCGTGGCCTGGTGATTGCGGCTGCCCTGGCGGCCATGATGTCCACCGCCAGCGCCGGCCTGCTCGCCGCCGCCACCACCCTGACCGAAGACCTGCTGCCGAAACTGCGCGGCGGTAAACAGTCGACGCTGGGCATCAACCGCCTGTTCACCCTGTTGACCGGCATCGTGGTACTCGGCATCGCTCTGGTCGTGAATGACGTGATCAGCGCCCTGACCCTGGCGTACAACTTGCTGGTGGGCGGCATGCTGATCCCGCTGATCGGTGCGATTTTCTGGAAACGCGCAAACACCGCCGGCGCTATCGCCAGCATGGGCATGGGCTTCGCCACAGCGTTGGTGTTCATGTTCAAAGACGGTCTGGATGCCAACACCCCGATCTACTACAGCCTCGGCGTGGGTCTGGTGAGTTTCGTGGTGGTCAGCTTGCTGTCCCCTCGCCCTGCAGTGGTGGCCAGCGCCGCCTAAGCTGAACATAACGACTTGATGCTTTCTTCGACGGGTGTGGCGTCGGTTGCCACACCCGTTTTTTTTCGTCTGGAGAAAATCGTTTATGAAGATCGTCAGCCGCGATCAGTGGTTCGAAGTGAAACAGCTCAGTGACGGTATTCGCCTGATTCACGAGCCTTACATCCGCCCCTTCTATCGCTGCAACCTCTGGCACATTCAGGGTCGCGACAAGGACTTGCTGCTCGACAGCGGTTCCGGGCTGGTCAGCCTGCGCGAGCAACTGCCGTGGATCACCGAACGGCCGCTGGTCGCCGTGGCCAGTCATTGCCATTTCGACCACATCGCCGGGCATCACGAATTCCCTGAACGGCTGGTGCATCCGGCTGAAGCGGACATCCTCGCCGCACCCGATGGCGACAACGATTTGAGCAAAGCCTTTGTCGGCGACGACATGTTCGAGGCACACCCCGATTGCCCGTTGTGCTACGCCGAATACCGGGTCAAAGCTGCACCAGCCACCGGCCTGATCGAAGAAGGCGACGTGCTGGACCTGGGTAACCGCACGCTGCAAGTGCTGCATACGCCGGGGCATTCACCGGGTGGCATCAGCCTGTACGAAGCCGCGACCGAAACCCTGTTCAGCGGCGACATCATCTACGACGGGCCGCTGATCGAAGACGCCTACCACTCCAACCTCGACGACTACGCCCGCAGCCTGCAGCGTTTGCGCGAGTTGCCGATCCGCACGGTGCATGGCGGGCATTTCGGGAGTTTTTCCGGAGAGCATTTGCGCACGATGATTGACGAGTGGCAGCGCTTGCACGCCTGAAGCCTGCTGGAGAGTCAGGATGACTTCGACGACAACGCGAGCCTGGCGCAATTGGGATTGGATAAAGAAGATATCGAAGAGCTGATCTTCCATCTGGAAGATGAACTGGGTTTGACGGCGTTTACGGCGGAGGAAGACCTGATGCTCAAGACCGCCAGGATGGCGAATGACTTGAGCCGGTTTTTGATGGAGATTGGGCGGCATTAACCTGTAGACCGCCAAGATCGTCCGAACACGGCCCGAGCCACAGGTACACGGACAATCGCAGCATTGGCGCTACTCCCTGTAGGAGCTGCCGAAGGCTGCGATCTTTTAGGCCTTGACGCGTTACCGGCGGCGCTGCTGGCGTCGGCGTTGTTCGTCGTCAGTGCGAATAGGCACAGGTTGCAGAGGCGGTTCGATCAAACCGAGTGCAACACCCAGGTCGTGCAGCCAGTTTTGGATTTTCTCTTTCATGGTGCCCCCTTCAGGGTAGTGCCGAGTGGCCAAAATTCTGTAGCCACTTCGCACTGATAATAGTCCGAAGTCCTACGCAATGCTCGCCCAAAGTCGCAATGATCTGTTACTGAATTGATCAAAATACCTGACCGATAGTTCAAGCCATCGCCCGAGCCTGACTCGGCGCCGACGGATAGATCAATTGTTGCTGCTCAAGCCAGGCGTTCAAGTTTGCCCCGACCATGCCTTTACGCCACATCAGCCACGTGGTGGCACTGGCAAATGGCTCGGCCAACGGATGCACCGCCACGCTTTCGCGGCCCGGCAGGCTGGCGAGCATCGACTCCGACATCAGCGCCACGCCTGAGCCGGCGATCACGCAAGCGAGCATCCCCGGATAAGACTCGATTTCCATCGCCCGGCCCATGGCCGCGTGGTAATGGGAGAACCAGGCTTCCAGGCGCATCCGGTAGGAACAACCCTGCCGAAACGTGAACACCGAGCGCCCTTCCACATCCAGCGCGCTGAGGATCGGCGGGTGATCGGCCTCGCTGATCAGCACCAGCCGTTCGTCGCACAACGGCACGCCGTCGAGCCCGGCCAGCTCCAGCGGACCGTCCACCAGCGCCGCATCGAGGCGACCGGTGAGCAAACCTTCAAGCAATTCGCCGCTTGGCCCGGACTGCACTTGCAGGTTCACCGCCGGATAAGTGCGGTGATAACGCGCCAACAACCCCGGCAGATGAATCGCCGCCGTGCTGTACATGGTGCCGAGTACGAAGTCCCCGGCCGGTTGCCCGCCCTGCACCGCCGCTTGAGCTTCGTCGCGCAGATTGAACAACTTGGCGGTGTAGTCCAGCAGGACTTTTCCCGCAGGCGACAACTGCAAACGCTGACGTTCACGCACGAACAGTTCTACGCCGAGTTGCTCCTCCAGCTGTTTAAGCCGGGTCGACAGGTTCGATGGCACACGGTGCAGGCGTTCGGCAGCACGGGTGATGGAACCCTCCTCCGCTACCGCCTGGAAAATCCGCAATTGGCTGAATTCCACACCTTTCTCCAAATCAGAACAAGTTACTCACTATTATTCATTTTAAAAGAAAGTCAATCAGTCCTAGCCTGACGGTCATTGATCCTCTGCTGGAATTCAGACCATGTCCCCTCTGATTCGCTTACTCGCCAGTTTCATCGCCCTGATGATGGCCATGGGCATCGGGCGTTTCGCCCTCACGCCTCAGTTGCCGCACCTGCTCAGCGAAGGTCAGATCGACCTGACCGCCGCCGGTCTGATTGCCGCAGCTAACTACCTCGGTTACTTCGTTGGCGCAGTGGACGCGATGTTCTCTCGCCGCCCCGAGCAAGTCCGCCGGCGTTTGCTGGGCGGTTTGTGGCTCTGTGTATTACTGACGCTGGCCTCGTTCTGGGCCAACGGGTTTTGGTCCCATCTGGTGCTGCGGTTCGGCACCGGCGTGGCCAGCGCCTGGGTGCTGGTGATGATCACCGCGTTGAGCCAGCCGTTGGCCGCGGCGGCCGGTCGCCCACGGCTTGGCGCTCTGGTATTTGCCGGACCGGGTCTGGGGATTTTTCTGACGGGCTTGTTGGCCTTGGGATCGAACCTGCTGGGGCAGACTTCTGCAGCCTTGTGGCTGGTGTATGCCGGTGTCGGGCTGGCGATGCTGCTGGGGATTCTGCCGTTCCTGCCGCAACCGGCCACGACCGTGGCTGCCGCTCCCAGCGTCGCTGGCTCGGGTAATCGTGGCATCGGCCGTTTAGGCGTGGTCTATGGTCTGTACGGTTTGGGCTACATCATTCCGGCCACTTTCCTCTCGCAAATGGCCAACGCGCAGTTCCATGGCCAATGGCAGGCCGATCTGTTCTGGCCTTGCTTCGGTCTTGCTTCTGCCATCGGGGTGGTGCTGGTGAGTCTGCGTCGACAACACCCGCAGGGCACTCGTTATTGGCTAATGGCGACGTTGTGGCTGCAAGCCGCTGGGGTCTTTGCTTGCTTGTTGGGCAGCGGCCCAGGCCTGGCCTTGGGCGTGATCCTCTGCGGCACGCCGTTCCTGGCCTGCATGCAATTGGTGATGCAACGTTCCCGGGAACTGGCGCCCCACGCCACCCAGCGCAACGCAGGGCTGCTGACGGCGTGCTTTGCGGTGGGTCAGCTCAGCGGACCGTTGCTGGCGGCGTTGAGCAGCCACTTCAGCGGTGGTTTGCAGCCCGCGCTGGTGTTCGCCGGCAGCGGTTTGATTGTCGCTGGCGGTCTGTTACTGCGTCCGGTCAGCTCTGCCCAAGGGCTTTGCGCAAGCGACGGCGCACCCACTGCTCAGCGCTGACAAACGTGATGCCCAACAACACCAGCACCGCGCCGACAACGAAGTTGAAGCTCAGCTCTTCGCCCAGCAGCACCACGCCGAACGTGACGCCGAACAGCGGCGTCATGAACGAAAACACCGCCAGGTTCGCCGCCAGATAACGGCGCAACAGCCAGAACCAGGTCAGGTAACTGAAGAACGACACCACCAATCCCTGGAACAACACACTGGCCACCGCCACGGTGGTCAGGCTGACGTGGGTGACCTGGCCGCTGAGGATCGCGATCAGCAACAGGCCAACGAAACCGACAATCAATTGATAGAACAGCGTCAGCGTCACCGGCGCTTCCGACAGGCGCGAAGCGCGCACCACCACCGTGGTTGCACCCCATGACGCGCCAGCCAGCACGCCCAGCGCATCGCCCATCAACATGCGGTGATCGAGGTTGTCCCACGACACCCCGCCGGCAAAGGCGATGGCGATCCCGACGAAGGCGAGGAAAATCCCCAGCCACTGGACCGGTCTTAAACGCTCACTCGGCAACAGCCAATGAACGCCCAATGCGGTGAAGATCGGCGCGGTGTAAAGGAACACCGACATGTGCGCGGCCGTGGTCAGTTGCAAGCCTTCGGAAATGAAGAAGAACTCCAGGCCAAAAAGCGCGCCAGCCAGTAGTCCACCGCGCCAGGTGTTGCCCGCTTGATCCCAGCCGCCCTTCCAGCAGATCAACAGTCCTACGAGTAACGCGGAAATACCCGAGCGCCCGGCGGCCTGCATGACCGGCGCGATGTCTGGCGCCGCCCACTTGATCATCACCTGCTGAACGCCCCAGATCAGGCACAACCCAATCATCACTTGCAGGGCAAACCCATCGGCACTGCGCCGGGTGGCGCTCACCGGAACACCTCGACAACACAAAACATGGCAGTCACTCGACAGTAAAAAGCAAAGCCCCGACACAGGGCCGGGACTTTTTCATCACAGTCCAACCCTATGCAATCGCGTCACATGAGGGCGGGCGCGAGGTCAGCTCAGTTCAATGCGATCGGCGTGAATAACGATCTGGCCGTTCTTGTACAACGCACCGATGGCCTTTTTGAAGTTGCCCTTGCTCACGCCAAACATACTGCTGATCACCGTCGGGTCGCTCTTGTCGCTGACCGGCAGGCTGCCATTATTGTCGCGCAACTTGGCGAGAATCTTCGAGTTCAGGCTGGTGGCGGCTTCTTCGCCGACCGGTTGCAGGCTCAGGCTGATCTTGCCGTCGGCACGGACTTCTTTGATAAAGCCCTTCTCTTCTTTACCGGCGCGCATGAACTTGAAGATTTCGTTCTTGTGAATCAGACCCCAATGCTTGTTGTTGATGATCGCCTTGAAGCCCATATCGGTGGCTTCGGCAACCAGCAAATCAACTTCCTGGCCAGGGGTGTAGTTGGCCGGGGTCTTGTCGAGGTAGCGGTCCAGACGCGCCGTCGCGGTGATGCGGCGGGTGTGCTTGTCGAGGTAGACGTGTACCACGACATACTCGCCGGCGGTCATCTGACGCTTTTCTTCGGAGTACGGCAGCAACAGATCCTTCGGCAAGCCCCAATCCAGGAAAACACCGATGCTGTTGACTTCAACGACTTTCAAACTGGCGAATTCACCGACTTGAACTTTCGGCTTTTCGGTAGTTGCGATGAGTTTGTCATCGCTGTCCAGATAAATAAAAACGTTGAGCCAGTCTTCATCTTCGCTGGGAATATCTTTGGGAATATAACGATTAGGCAGGAGGATTTCGCCATCCGCGCCACCGTCCAGATATAAACCGAAGTTAGTGTGTTTAACCACTTGCAGACTGTTGTAGCGCCCGACTAAAGCCATTTCCAATACCCTCATTGCGTGGGCGGCATTCTACCCGGTTTTGCGGGCCGCGTTCGCTGGCCAGCCCGGTGGCGCGAGAAAATCCTCTGAAGGGCTTAATTTTCCTGGGCTTTACCGCACGCGCCTGGCCGCTCGTCAGGCCGTTCTGGCGATTCTCTCACCTGTCCGCCAGGCGGAAAACTGTAATTTTTCACGATCGTTCTTAGTTAAAACAGCAGCTTAGAGGCCTATTCAGAATAATAACTTGTGATTAATTCTTCATCTGCCCTGTGTATTTCGGGGGGATATTTACCAAGCAATTGTCAAGTATTTCCTGTACGATGCCTGGCCAAGTTAATTTTCTATAGGTTAATGGCCGCCATGCGTGTAAAAGCATCCAACAGCAAAGCAAAGCCAGCTCCAGCCGTTGAAACCAGCGAATCGATCAACAACCAGATTGCTGCGTTCCTCAAGTCCGGCGGAGAGATCCAGCAAATTGCCAAAGGCGTCAGCGGCCAGACGTTCGGCCCGTCCAAGCAGATCACCCTGGGCAAGAAGTAACTCTTCCCCAAGATCCGCCGCGTCACCTGGTCCCTAAGCGCTTTGAGCTTCGAAGCGCTTGGACTGGAACCCTCCTCGCAACACCCCCGCAACCAAACCAATTTTTCAAAAATCGACGAACGGCCCTCGATGCCGAGCATTCGCCGGTATGCTTGCACACGTCTAGATCAAGCGTTTCAGTAGGTTTTCAGTGCCTGCACCTCGCTGTCATGGAGTGACGCATGCTCAAACCCTCCTATTTATTGCTCGGCACCTTGCTGTCGTGTTCGGTCGCCAATGCGCAAATCTTTCAGCGTGAACTGGGCGACTTCGATCTCAAACTCGGCACTACCCCCAGCCGCAGCATGGCCCAGGGGCTGGTCAAACCTTCCAGTACCGGCTCGTTCCACGGTGGTCTCGACCTGAGTCACGACAGCGGTTTTTACGTGGGCCAATGGGCACCGAGCATGGGTTTAACGCCTGGGGCCAACCTTGAAGTCGACTCCTACATGGGCTTTAAACAGCCTTTCGATAATACCCTCGGGTACGAAGTCGGCATGATCCGTTACAGCTACCCGAAAGTGGACACCCTCGACAGCCAGGAGCTTTTCGGTGGCCTGACCTTTCTGGGCAGCCGTTTCGGCGCAGCGTTCAGCAACGACCCGGACAAGCAGAACAGCACCGTGTTCGCAGATCTTGGCGGCAATCAGCCGTTTGGCATCGGGATCAGCATGAAATACACCACCCACCAGCTCAACACACCGGTGTCCGTCGACGGTGGATACGTAGGCAATTTCACCGACTGGTCAGTGCAACTTTCCCGCCCGTTCATGGGCGTCGACCTGGACCTGATCTACAGTGACTCCAGCTTGAGTGGCAGCAGCTGCTCCGCCTATTCCGGGCACAACAGCCAATGCGATGGGCTTGTCACCCTCAAGGCCGAACGCGCCTTTTATTGATCGGCTGAACTGCGAGGCTCATCCTGCGTTCACATAGAGAAGCCCATTAAAAAAGCCAGGCCTTCGCAAAGGATTCGCCCATGTCGCGCTGGTTGAAGTGTCTCGCCGTCGTTATCACCCTCTGTCTCGCCCTCGGTGCGTGCAGTCGCGTGGGCCTGGCGTATCGCAACCTCGACGTGATCATTCCGTGGACGCTCAGCGACTACCTGGACATGAACGGCGAGCAGAAAGGCTGGCTCAACGAGCGCCTCAAGGAACACCTGAGCTGGCACTGCACCACGCAACTGCCGGGCTACCTCGACTGGCTGGATCGCTTGCAGGTCATGGTCGAGACCAACCAGGTCACCGACGCTGCGCTGCAAACCCGCGTCCAGGAAGCCAAACAGGCCATCGCCCAGACCGCGAGGGAAATTACCCCGTCAGCCATTGAGCTGTTACAGGGGCTGGATGACAAGCAAGTCGCGGAAATGAACGAGGCCTTCGCCAAGGACCAGCGTAAACGCCAGGCGCAATACCTCAAACCGTCCCTCGATCAACAGATCAAGGCGCGCAGCCAGCGTATGGAAAAACGCCTGAATGACTGGCTCGGCCCGCTCAGCACAACCCAGCAGCTGCGCGTTGTCGCGTGGTCCAACGCCTTGGGTGACCAGAATACGCAATGGATCGCCAACCGCGTCCATTGGCAGAAGCAGTTCAGTGCGGCAGTTGCGCAGCGCCAGAGTCCAGAATTCCCACAGCGGATCGAGACGCTTCTGGTGAATCGAGAGAGCTTGTGGACGCCCGCTTATCGCCAGGCCTACGCCAGCACCGAAGCCCAGGCACGGGCGTTATTTGTGGACTTGATGGCCGAAAGCACGCCGGAACAGCGCCAGCGGTTGCTGAGGAAGATCGAAGGGGTGAGGAAGGATTTCAGTGATTTGAAGTGCCTGAAGGCGGCAAAACAGAGCTAAGCGCAACACAAATCCATTGTGGGAGCGAGCAGGCTCGCTCCCACAATGGGTTAGGGGGTGATCGTCAGGCAATCTGTGCCCTCGACGCGATCTCATCAAACCTCACCTCATCCAGCGCATCTTCCTGCTCATCCAACACCTGCCGCGGATGGTCATTCCCCGGAATACTGCTGTCGATCAAACTCAATAAACTCGAGCCCCGAGGCGTCAAAATGTAGTTCTCGCCATTGCCACCCTGATCTTCTGGCCGAGGCTCGATATAGCCCCGTATCAACAGTAACTTTTCGTACTCGCCAGCTACCGTTTTCAGGTGATCCAGGTTCTCAAACGGCTCACCTTTCGACGCTTTCTCCGCCGCATACTGCTCGGCGTAGGGCCGTGGGGTGAAAATGTGGCCAGCGCCGTTCTGCACCTCATGCAGCAAGCGTTCAATCAAATCCCAGTTATAAGTCGTCATCCTGATTCAACCTCCAGTGCCCGCGAGTGAGATGGCCTTCATAAGTTGTGACCGGCGCGGTTCGTAGCCGTTCAGCTGAGGTTTTGAACAGCACCGACCGGCGGTATGTCGAATTGGGCGTAGGTCAAACGACTAGGCTGTGTAAGTCACCTCCCAGCACCCCGCAGGAGAATCCCAATGAACATTCAGAATCATCCCGTCGTCTCCCGACAAGAATGGCTCGCCGCCCGCAAGCAACACCTGGCCCATGAAAAAGCCTTCACCAAAGAGCGAGACAAACTCAGCGCCGAACGCCGCGCCCTGCCCTGGGTAAAAATCGACAAGGACTACCACTTTCAGGGCCCGAACGGCGAACTGAAACTGGCCGACCTGTTCGGCGGCCGTAGCCAGTTGGTCATCTACCACTTCATGTTTGGCAAAGGTTGGGACGAAGGCTGTTCCGGCTGCTCGTTCCTGTCCGATCACATTGACGGCGCCAACCAACACCTGGCCCATCATGACGTGGCCGTAGTGGCGGTTTCCCACGCACCGTTCGCCGAATTCCAAGCCTTCAAACGACGCATGGGCTGGAAATTCGATTGGGTGTCGTCAGAAGGGTGCGACTTCAATTACGACTTCGGCGTCTCGGCCCGAGCAGAAGACGTCACCGCCGGTAAAGCCACCTACAACTACGAAAAATCCGACGGCGCGGAAGAAGAACTCCCCGGCCTTAGCGTGTTTTATCGCAACGATGCTGGAGAGATTTTCCACACCTATTCCACTTATGCGAGGGGCCTGGACCTGCTGGTCGGTGCTTACAACTACCTCGACCTCACGCCCAAGGGGCGTAATGAAGAGGAAATCATGGAATGGGTAAGGCTTCACGATCGGTATGAAGACAAGGTCTCGGCCAGCTGCTGCCATGGGGGATAGACCACTTGTGTAGAACACCAATCCCCAAACACCGCAAATCCACTGTGGGAGCGAGCTTGCTCCCACAGGTGTTGGCAGTGTTTAGTCATCCGCAATTTGCCGGGCGACTGTCCGACCGCACCAGGATATTCCCCCTACATCAAGTTCAGAACCGGCGCTCTGTACCGCTGGGTGGCTGATAGTCAAACCGTCGCCCAAAAGGCGACCGGGTTTGGCGTCTCTGAACTTTTTACGCCCTTCAACCCTCAACCGGATAACCCGCCTTAACCGGAAATGAGGCCCACCCCAATGAAAACCCTGCTGAAACTCACCCTCGCCGCCACCCTCGCGTGCGCCCTCCCCGTCTGGGCCTGCACGCCCGAGGAAGCCACTGAAAAACGCGAACAACTGGCCAAGGAAGTCGCCAAGCTCACCGAGCAAAACCCAGCCAAAGCCAAGGAGATCAACGCTGAGTTGCAGAAGATGGATTTGGGGACGGCCAGCAAGGATTTGCCGGACAAGTGCCAACTGATCGATCAGCGACTCAAGGAGTTGGGATCGGCCGAGAAGAAAGCCGAGGGTTGATCCAACTCAGGAATTTCAGGCATAAAAAAACCGGACACTGGTCCGGTTTTTTATGGGTCGCTAGAACTGCTTATTCAGCAGCCGGCGCTTCCGGCTTGCGGCGCTTGAGCGGCGCCATGCCGTCCTTGCTGACCAGCGACAGGGCGTCGGTCTTCGGGCGGTTGGCGATTTTGCGTTTGGTCGGTGCCTTGGCGCCGGTTTTCTTCTTGTCGCCTTTGGCGTCGACTTTTTTCTTCTTCACGCCAACGGCTTTGCCCGAGGCCTTGACCTTTTTCGGTCCGCCGTAGGTGCCTTTGACTTCCTTGATGGTACGGCGCTCGAAGCTCTGCTTGAGGTAGCGCTCGACGCTCGACATCAGGTTCCAGTCGCCGTGGCAGATCAGCGAGATGGCCAGGCCATCGTTGCCGGCGCGACCGGTACGACCGATGCGGTGAACGTATTCGTCGCCGCTGCGCGGCATGTCGAAGTTGATCACCAGGTCCAGGCCTTCCACGTCGAGGCCACGAGCGGCAACGTCGGTGGCGACGAGGATTTTCACGCCGCCCTGCTTCAGACGGTCGATGGCCAGCTTGCGATCCTTCTGGTCTTTGTCACCGTGCAGGACGAACGCTTTGTATTCCTGCGCCACCAGGCGGCCGTAGATACGGTCGGCCATGGCCCGGGTGTTGGTGAACACGATGGCCTTCTGGTAGGTCTCGTTGGCCAGCAGCCAGTTCACGATCTGTTCTTTGTGCTGGTTGTGGTCAGCGGTGATGATCTGCTGACGGGTGGTCGCATTCAGGTCGCTGACGTTGTTGAGTTGCAGGTGCTCAGGGTTGTTCAGCACCTTGGCGACCATCTCGCGCAGGCCCGAACCACCGGTGGTGGCAGAGAACAGCATGGTCTGCTGGCGGTTGGTGCACTCTTCCACCAGACGCTGGACGTCTTCGGCAAAGCCCATGTCGAGCATGCGGTCGGCTTCGTCGAGCACCAGTACTTCGACTTCCTTGAGGTCGAGGTTGCCGGCGTTCAGTTGCTCGATCATCCGGCCCGGCGTACCGATCAGGATGTCCGGCACCTTGCGCAGCATGGCAGCCTGGACCTTGAAGTCTTCACCGCCGGTGATCAGGCCGGACTTGATGAAGGTGAACTGAGCGAAACGCTCAACTTCCTTGATGGTCTGCTGGGCCAGCTCGCGGGTCGGCAGCAGGATCAGGGTCTTGATGCTGACGCGGACTTTAGCCGGGCCGATCAGACGGTTGAGGATCGGCAAAACGAAGGCAGCGGTTTTGCCGCTACCGGTTTGCGCTGTCACCCGCAGGTCACGCCCTTGGAGCGCCAGCGGAATAGCCGCTGCTTGCACTGGCGTTGGCTCGACAAATTTAAGCTCGGCCACGGCTTTGAGCAGGCGTTCGTGCAGGGCGAATTGGGAAAACACGGGTGCTACCTCGAAGAAATACAAAAAAACAGCTGCATAGGGTAACGGTTTCGAGCGCTCAGGCCGAGTTTCTTTATACAAACGGCGCTAAACAGTGGTTTTTTTGTTGCGTCTTTTGTCCTCAAACGTCATCCAAAGCGTCTTAAATGCTCTAATCGCCCTGTCGCGTCCTACAGAAGAACCGTTTTTGCCCATGGATATCAAACAGCTCTGGCTCAACGTCCAAGACCTTTGGGGTGCCCTTGATCAGCACCCTCTCCTGCATTCCAGCCTGGCATTGGTGCTATTGCTGGTGGTTGCGCTGGTCCTCGGACGAGTGGCGCGCTACCTCATTCTGCATGCGACCAAAATGCTCGGTCGCCAGCCGGCATTGCACTGGATCAATGACTTTCGGCATAACAAGGTCTTTCATCGTCTGGCGCAGATCACACCCTCGCTGGTGATCCAGTTCGGCCTGTATCTGGTGCCGGAGTTGGGCAAAACCAGTCTGATCTTCCTTGGTAACGTCGCGCTGGCATTTACCATTCTGTTTTTGCTGTTGGCGGTCAGTGCCCTGCTCAGCGCCCTGCTCGACATCTACGCGCGCACCGAACATGCCCGTACCCGCTCGATCAAAGGCTACGTACAACTGGCGAAAATGGTCTTGTACGTCTTTGGCGCGATCATCATCGTCGCCACGCTGATCGACCGTTCGCCGCTATTGCTGCTGTCAGGGCTGGGCGCCATGTCGGCGGTAATTCTGTTGGTCTACAAGGACACCCTGCTGTCGTTCGTCGCCAGCGTGCAGCTGACCAGCAATGACATGCTGCGGGTCGGCGACTGGATCGAGATGCCGCAAGTCGGCGCCGACGGTGACGTGGTCGACATCACGCTGCACACGGTCAAGGTTCAGAATTTCGACAAGACCATCGTGTCGATTCCGACCTGGCGCCTGATGTCCGAGTCGTTCAAGAACTGGCGCGGCATGCAGCAATCCGGTGGGCGACGGATCAAGCGCAGCCTGTTCATCGACGCCAGTGGCGTGCGGTTCATCCACGATGACGAAGAGCAGAAACTGTCCCAGGTGCATCTGCTGACCGACTACATCAGTCGCAAGCAGGCTGAACTCAAGGCCTGGAACGAAGCCCAGGGTAATGTGGCGGCGATGTCGGCCAACCGTCGGCGGATGACCAATATCGGGACTTTCCGCGCCTATGCACTGGCGTATTTGAAGAGTCACCCGGAAATCCAGCCAAACATGACCTGCATGGTCCGCCAGATGCAGACCACCGCTCAGGGCATTCCGCTGGAGATCTACTGCTTCACCCGCACCACCGTGTGGGCGGATTACGAGCGGATTCAGGGGGATATTTTCGATTACCTGCTGGCGGTGCTGCCGGAGTTTGGCTTGAGCCTGTATCAGCAGCCGAGTGGAGGTGACTTAAGAGCCGGGCTGCTCCCGGCGATACTGGGCGCAAGCCACATCCCCGAGCCAGAAAAACACATCATGTGACCACCTCGGCTCACCCGGCATGCTGTTGGATGATCACCGTTTGCGCCGGCATCGGAGCCGGGAAACCGGCTTCACCGAGGGAATCTTTGATGGTGCGGTTGGTGTCGAAATAAACCTGCCAATAGTGCTCGTTGTGGCAGTAAGGACGCACCGCCAACACCGGACCGACCAGATTGAACTCTAAAATCTCCACCTCCACTGCTGGCTCGGCAAGCACATTGGGGATCGTGGCAATGTGTTGTTTCAGCAAGGCCGCCGCCGCTTTCCAGTCGGCCGCGCCCGATAGCTGTGCTTTCAGTTCGACACGGCGGAACGGGTTGTGGGTGAAGTTCTGGATGTTGTCGCTGAAAATCTTGTTATTACCGACCAGCGTCAGCACGTTATCCGGGGTGTTGATAGCGGTAGCGAACAGACCGATCTCGGTGACCGTACCCGTCACCCCACCCGCGCAGATGAAGTCGCCGACCTTGAATGGGCGCAGGACAATAATAAACGCGCCCGCCGCCAGATTGGCCAGCAACCCCGACCAGGCCAGACCGATCGCAAGACCGACCGCAGCGAGCAGCGCAGCGAAGGTGGTCGTCTGCATGCCCAGGTAGCCGAGGATACCGATCACCAGAATGATGTTCAGCGTCACGGTAATGGCTGAGCCAACATAGCGCAGTACGGTCGGGTCGACCTTCTGTTTGCCCAGAGCCCGCTGCACCATGCCGACAGCAAAACCTATCAGCCAGCGTCCGACGATCCAGAAGGCGATGGCGGAGAGGATCTTCACCGCGAAAGCGGCACCATACTGTTGCACCAGCGCGATTAACGCGTTGAACTTCGCAGTGGTAACGTTAACGATAGTCTCGTCCATGGCTGGGGCCCAAAGGTGAAGAATTGGTTCCGAAACCCTAGCACAGCCTGTATGCCCCGCCAGTCAATGGGCTGATGGGGTCGACAAGACCATCGTTTCGATTCCGACCTGGCGCCTGATGTCCGAGTCGCTCAAGAACTGGCGTGGCATGCAACAGTCAGGTGGACGACGGATCAAGCGTAGTCTGTTCATTGACGCCAGTGGCGTGCGGTTCATCCGCGACGACGAAGAGCAGAAGCTGTCCCAGGTGCATCTGCTAACCGATTACATCAGCCGCAAGCAGGCTGAATTTAAGGCCTGGAACAAAGCGCAGGGCAAAGTTGCAGCGATGTCGGTTTGCTGCGCGCTTGAGGAATGGCGCCGATCCGATCATAAGTTATCAAGAACCCACTTTTGAACTACCGCTGTATCGTTTATATCCCCATCAAAAACAAACTGAGGATCATAACTTTTATTATTTCCTCGCGCTCGGCCTCTCCATACCTTTAACGGTAGCCAGAACTGGGCACCACTCGGCAGTGTTTGAGAGCCTATATCAATATAAAGTGTGTCAGCGCTCGTTGATAAACCCAAATGGACAACCCCCGGAACAGCAAGAACGACGTCCGCAAAGTCTAGACAGGCACTGGCGCAAAATGAGTCAGTAACCAGTGCAAGCTTACCTTTAAAACCTTGGGCATTGACTCCTCTCGAACCCTCTTGATTGACCGAGGTAGTGCTTGGCTGGCGCAACCAGTCTTTCTTCTCGCGAAGTGCGAGCTCCATTGACTTGGTTAAACTAAAAACAAATTGATAAGCTTCACTATTTTTTCCATAGTCGCTTTCCATGGCAGTTAGCGCTTTATTGAGCGTTGAGAGTGCAAAAGGAGAAACTCGCCACATCGCATACGCACGAGATGGCTCATCCAAGCTTTTTACCAATTGCGAGCCTAACAGAGCAGAAAGTATTTCAGCGCCAACTAAGCTGTTACCGCCGCGATTACCTCGTGTATCAAGCACAACCAGCTTGGCATCATTGATGCTCTTGATGACGTCGAGCATTTTATCGAGGGAAGCATTCTCGGTTGCTGATGGCATGAAGTTCGATACATGTATCCAATATCGCCCGCCCCCCAAATTTTGGAGAGCTTGGGGCGGTTGAGCCTGGCGCAGGAAAGCCTCCAATTGCCCGCGATCTTCTTGCCACAATAAAGTAAAGCTTTGTCTTTCTCCGTTTGGGAGAACAACCAAACAGCTTTTTGATAAGTCTCTCGACAGCACGGGATAGCTGGCATCATCGACAGTTAACTGCTTAGCTAAGTGCAACCAGGCCGAATGTAGATTAAGTCTACGATCAATATAAGGAGATAATTCATTCTCTAGTATCTCGCGGACCGATTTGTTATCACACGATACGACCTTGGAATCAATCGGCGGTACCGGTACAGGCCAATTTTTAGCGATGTGCTTCACAACGAAACTCCGTCCCTGCCTATCCAAAATGAAACCCGCCCAGGAAGAACTCCCTTGATTAGGTTGATTCAGCCCGACGTGCCCATCCTTGAAGCCCGCAATGTAAAAATTAAGCACGGCTTGAGAGTCTTTCCTTGAGTTGACGCGTTTGGACAGCTGACTTGCTTCCAAATAACCCCGTTCAACCCAACCTGTAAAAGCCTCATTACTACTATCTATAGCGCCTGGATGAGAAGTAACTATCAGTTGTCGCATGGCAGAAAGATCACTGATAGTTATACTTTTCCAATCTTTCTTATGCGCTTCGCCAGCTAGCACGAAAGGCGGTAAAACAACTACAAAAAGAAGCATTAAGAACACGTTCTTGACGCTAAACACATAGGCATTACGAATCATTTAAAACACCAAAAAAACCAGATAAATGATGGCTTACCAGCCGAACCTCTGCCTGCTGGCCCATCCGCCGCAGCTGCGATCTTTTGATCTTAAAAATCAAAAAATCGCAGCTTGCGGCCGGTCTTACACGAATTTGGTTGCGCGCCTGATGCCCAAACGACTGATCCACACCGCCATCAAAATCACCGACCCACCCAGGAACAACCGCCCCAGCGCTTCATGCTGATTCCAGATCAGCAAGTTGATCAGCAACCCCACCGGCACATGCAGGTTGTTCATCACCGCCAACGTCCCGCCGTTCACCAGGCACGCACCCTTGTTCCACCAGTACAACCCGAGCGCAGTGGAGACCAAGCCGAGGAACACCAGCACGCCCCATTGCAGAGGCGCTTCGGGCAGGAAGTTCTGTTTGCCAAACAGCAGAAACGCCGGTAACGCCACCGCCAATGCCCCCAAATAGAAGTAGCCAAAGCGCCGGTAATGCGGCAAATCGCTCGGATGGCGGGCCACCAGATGCTTATAGAGCACTTGCCCGGCAGCGTAGGTGAAGTTGGCCAGTTGCAGCAGCAGGAAGCCCATGAAGAAATCGGGGTTGATCCGGTCGTAGCGAATCACCGCCGCGCCCATCACCGCCACCAGTGCCGCGACCAATGCCCACGGGTTGAAGCGCCGGTTCAGCGCGTCTTCGATCAAGGTCACGTGAAGTGGTGTGAGGATGGTGAACAGCAACACCTCTGGCACCGTCAAAACTCGAAAGCTCAGGTACAGGCAGACGTAGGTCACGCCGAACTGCAACGCGCCGATCAACAGCATGCCGCGCATGAACGCCGGTTCAACCGAACGCCAGCGGGTCAACGGAATGAACACCAGCCCCGCCAGTACCACTCGCACCAGCACCGCAAAGTAACTGTCGACATGACCGGCCAGGTATTCACCGATCAAGCTGAAGGAAAACGCCTGAATCAGCGTGACAAAAAGTAGATAGCCCATGCTCGCCTCGTTTCGAATGGCGGCGACGATAGCGTTTTTTGCCGGCCATCGCTAAATCCCGGGCAAAAAAAAGCCCGATCTCGCTAAAGCGTTCAATCGGGCTACAGCACTCAGGAGCAACAAGTGCAAAGGGAGGTTCGATGCGCGTAAAGCCTTGAAGAGGTTGCGCCAGGTCACTTGAACATCAAGGGATTATCTGGCGATTAAAGCCTCAGGCGACCTGGGCAAGCTTGGCGTTGGCCAGGCTCAGGCCTTTCTCCTGGAAGTCACCGCCCAGGTTCATGCCTTCGGCGTGAATGAACGTCACGTCGTGGATCCCGATGAAGCCCATGACCTGACGCAGGTAGGGTTCCTGGTGATCCGCGGTGCTGCCGGCGTAGATCCCGCCGCGCGCAGTCAGCACGTAGGCACGTTTGCCGCTGAGCAAGCCTTGCGGGCCGGTGTCGGTGTACTTGAAAGTCACGCCGGCACGCAGCACATGGTCGAGCCAGGCTTTAAGGGTGCTCGGGATGGCGAAGTTGTACATCGGCGCGGCCATGACCAGTACGTCGGCGGCCAGCAGTTCGTCGGTCAACTGGTTGGAGCGTTCCAGAGAAACCTGTTCGATGTCGTTGCGCTGCTCGGCAGGTTTCATCCAGCCGCCCAGCAGGTTGATGTCCAGATGCGGCACCGGGTTGACGGCCAGGTCACGAACGGTGATCTGGTCGTTCGGGTGCGCGGTTTGCCACTGGCTGATGAAGGTCTGGGTCAGTTGACGCGAAACCGAGTCTTGCTGACGAGCGCTGCTTTCGATGATCAGTACGCGGGACATGGGATGTAGCCTCCATCTGAGAATGTTGTAAGTCGATGGAGTGAAGGTTAAACAGAGTCAAATCGATGAAAAAGCGCAAATAACTGCTATAAACCATCAATAAATTCGTTTATAAGCTGAGCATGCCTTAGTAGGTGTGAGACCGGCTAGCCGGTCTCACACCTACAAGGGATTGATGTCATTTGGGGGTGCAGGTCAGCTCGATACGCAGCTTGATAATGCTGCGGGTGAACTTCGCAGTGGCGTTTTTGTGTTTGCCAGCCGGCACATCGATCTTGCGCGTACGCGGCGCTTCCGGGCCATTGTTGAAAACTGCCTTGCAGCTCGCATCGATGTCGCCGTAGTTGGCCACCCGGATGGAGCCGATGTCGTTATCCGTGTCGAAGGTCTCGTAGTCAATCTTCAAGCCGTTGAGGTTTTTCTGCACATCGATCGGATAAGCAAATGCCGTCAGCGGCAGCATCGCCAGCAGTACACAACAGAATTTCTTCATTCAGCAGTCTCCATAAAGGACTGCCAGCTTAGGACAAGAGGAGCTATTCATGAAAGCGCCCCGCGTGACCCTTGATCAATGGCGAACGTTACAGGCCGTGGTCGACCACGGCGGTTTCGCCCAGGCCGCCGAAGCGCTGCACCGCTCGCAATCATCGGTGAGCTACACCGTGGCGCGCATGCAGGACCAACTCGGCGTGCCGCTGTTGCGCATCGACGGCCGCAAAGCGGTGCTGACCGAAGCCGGCGGCGTGCTGCTGCGCCGCTCGCGGCAACTGGTAAAACAGGCCAGTCAGCTGGAGGACCTGGCCCATCACATGGAACAAGGCTGGGAGGCGGAAGTGCGGCTGGTGGTCGACGCTGCGTATCCGAGCGCCCGTCTCGTCCGCGCCTTGACCGCGTTCATGCCGCAGAGCCGTGGCTGCCGGGTGCGTCTGCGTGAGGAGGTTCTATCCGGCGTGGAGGAAGTCTTGCTCGAAGGCGTGGCCGACCTGGCCATCACCGGCCTGAGCATTCCCGGTTACCTGGGTGCGGAATTGAGCGACGTAGAGTTTGTGGCAGTCGCTCACCCCGAACACCCGCTGCATCGTCTGAACCGCGAACTGAACTTCCAGGATCTGGAATCCCAGATGCAAGTGGTCATCCGCGACTCCGGTCGCCAGCAGCCACGGGACGTCGGCTGGCTCGGCGCGGAACAGCGCTGGACCGTCGGCAGCCTGGCCACCGCGGCAACTTTTGTCAGCAGCGGCCTGGGTTTCGCCTGGTTGCCTCGGCACATGATCGAACGGGAACTCAAGGAAGGTCTGCTCAAGCTGCTACCGTTGGACCAGGGTGGCAGCCGCAACCCGAGCTTCTACCTGTACTCGAACAAGGACAAACCCTTGGGTCCGGCCACGCAGATTCTCATCGAACTGCTGCGCACTTTTGACACTGCGCCGCTGGATGCACCTTTCGCCGCCCCTGAACAAGCCTGACACGGAGTGTACGCATGGCCTATTTCGAACACGAAGGTTGCAACCTGCACTATGAGGAATATGGCCACGGCACGCCGTTGCTGCTGGTCCACGGGCTGGGCTCCAGCACCCTGGACTGGGAAAAGCAGATCCCGGCGCTGTCGACCCGCTACCGGGTGATCGTCCCGGATGTACGCGGCCACGGTCGCTCCGACAAACCCCGCGAGCGCTACAGCATCGCCGGGTTCAGCGCTGACCTGATCGCCCTGATTGAACACCTGAAACTCGGCCCCACTCATTACGTGGGCCTGTCCATGGGCGGCATGATCGGTTTTCAACTGGCCGTGGATCAGCCGCAATTGCTCAAAAGCCTGTGCATCGTCAACAGCGCGCCCGAGGTCAAACTGCGCAGCCGCGACGATTACTGGCAGTGGTTCAAGCGCTGGAGCCTGATGCGCGTCCTCAGTCTGGGCGCCATCGGCACGGCCTTGGGCGGCAAGCTATTTCCCAAACCCGAACAGGGTGACCTGCGACAAAAAATGGCCGAGCGCTGGGCAAAAAACGACAAACATGCTTATCTCGCCAGCTTCGATGCGATCGTTGGCTGGGGGGTTCAGGAACGACTTTCAAGGGTCTCCTGTCCAACCCTCATCGTCAGCGCCGACCGTGACTACACACCGGTCTCGCTGAAAGAAACCTATGTAAAACTGCTGCCCGATGCGCGGCTGGTGGTGATCGCCGATTCGCGCCACGCCACCCCGCTGGATCAACCCGAAATGTTCAACCAAACGCTGCTCGAGTTTCTCACCGCAGTCGACACCACCTCACTCAGGATCACTGACCCATGCTGAAAAAAATCGCCCTCGTCGCTGGCTCCGTTCTGTTTGCCGCCAACCTGATGGCCGCAACGCCCGCCAAAGCGCCGCACGTGCTGCTGGAGACCACCAATGGCCAGATCGAAATCGAACTGGACCCGATCAAGGCGCCGATCAGTACCAAGAACTTCCTTGATTACGTCAACAGCGGCTTCTACAACAACACGATTTTTCACCGTGTAATTCCAGGGTTCATGATCCAGGGCGGCGGTTTCACTCAACAAATGCAGCAGAAAGAAACCAAGGCACCGATCAAGAACGAGTCCAAAAACGGTCTGCATAACGTCCGTGGCACGCTGTCCATGGCCCGCACCTCTAATCCTGATTCGGCCACTAGCCAGTTCTTCGTCAACGTCAAGGACAACGACTTCCTCGACAGCGGTGACGGCTATGCGGTCTTCGGTAAAGTCGTGAAAGGCATGGACGTGGTGGACGTCATCGTCAACTCGCAAACCACCACCCGTGGCGGCATGAAAGATGTGCCAGCCGACCCTGTGTTCATCAAGTCGGCCAAAGTCATCGACTAAGCTACACAGGAAGTCTTGAGCGGCTGCCGGAGTGCGCCGCTCACACTGTTCAAAGGAGAGCCCGTGCGCGGGCGGAGAACTGATGCTTTATCGCCGTTTCGAGAAACTGATCGACATTTTCCGCGATGCCCCGACGACCGCTCCGCCGGATCGGGTTCTGCCTTTTTATACCTATTACTTGAAGCAGGTCTGGCCGAGTTTCGCCGTCCTGCTGTTCGTCGGTCTGATCGGTGCGCTGATCGAAGTGGCGCTGTTCAGTTACCTGAGCCGCATCATCGACCTGACCCAAGGCACGCCTAACGTCGATTTCTTCAAGGAACACGGCATCGAGCTGGCCTGGATGGCGGTGGTAGCCCTGGTTTTTCGGCCGATCTTTGTTGGCCTGCATGACCTGCTGGTGCACCAGACCCTGAGCCCCAGCATGACCAGCCTGATCCGCTGGCAGAACCACAGTTATGTGCTCAAACAGAGCCTGAATTTTTTCCAGAACGACTTCGCCGGGCGCATCGCCCAACGCATCATGCAGACTGGCAACTCGCTGCGCGATTCGGCCGTGCAAGCCGTGGACGCGCTGTGGCACGTGCTGATCTACGCGATCAGTTCGCTGGTGCTGTTCGCCGAAGCCGACTGGCGCCTGATGATCCCGCTGCTGACCTGGATCGTCGCCTTCATCAGTGCCCTTTACTACTTCGTGCCACGGGTCAAGGAACGCTCGGTGGTGTCCTCCGATGCGCGCTCCAAACTCATGGGGCGGATTGTCGATGGCTATACCAACATCACCACCCTGAAGCTGTTCGCCCACACCAACTTCGAGCAGCAATACGCTCGCGAAGCGATCAAGGAACAAACCGAAAAAGCCCAACTGGCCGGCCGGGTGGTCACCAGCATGGACGTGGTCATCACCAGCATGAACGGCTTGCTAATCGTCGGCACCACCGGCCTGGCCCTGTGGCTGTGGACGCAGTCGTTGATCACCGTAGGCGCGATTGCCCTGGCCACCGGCCTGGTGATCCGTATCGTCAACATGTCCGGCTGGATCATGTGGGTGGTCACCGGCATTTTCGAAAACATTGGCATGGTTCAGGACGGTTTGCAGACCATTTCTCAACCGGTCAGCGTCACCGATCGCGAGCAGGCCAAACCGTTGCTGGTCACCCGTGGCGAAGTGCGTTTCGAGCACGTGGATTTCCACTACGGCAAGAAGAGCGGGATCATCGGCGACCTCAACCTGACCATCAAGCCTGGCGAGAAAATCGGCCTGATCGGTCCGTCCGGCGCAGGCAAGTCAACCCTGGTCAACCTGCTGCTGCGCCTCTATGACGTGGAGGGCGGACGCATCCTCATCGACGGCCAGAACATCGCCGAAGTCGGCCAGGAAAGCCTGCGCGAGCGCATCGGCATGATCACCCAGGACACGTCCTTGCTGCATCGCTCGATCCGCGACAATTTGCTGTACGGCAAACCCGACGCCACCGACGCCGAACTCTGGGAGGCGGTGCACAAGGCCCGCGCCGACGAGTTCATCCCGTTGTTGTCGGACTCCGAAGGCCGCACCGGTTTCGATGCCCACGTCGGTGAACGCGGGGTGAAACTCTCCGGCGGTCAGCGTCAGCGGATTGCGATTGCTCGCGTGCTGCTCAAGGACGCGCCGATCCTGATCATGGACGAGGCCACCTCAGCGCTGGACTCGGAAGTCGAAGCGGCGATCCAGGAGAGCCTGGAAACCCTGATGCAGGGCAAAACCGTAATCGCCATCGCTCACCGGCTCTCGACCATCGCCCGCATGGACCGGCTGGTGGTGCTGGAAAAAGGCAAGATCGCCGAAACTGGCAGCCACGCCGAACTGCTGGCCCATGGCGGGTTGTATGCGCGGTTGTGGCAGCACCAGACGGGTGGATTTGTCGGCATTGATTGAATTGAATGAACAACACTGAACCTGTGGGAGCGAGCTTGCTCGCGATGACGGTTTAGCATTCAACATTTGTGTCGACTGACACACCGCTATCGCGAGCAAGCTCGCTCCCACATGGATCTGCGACACCCTGATAAACGCGCTAAAGCCCAGGGCGAGGATTAGTCTTGCCGGTAAGGCAAGGCCGTCCTCGCTTCCTCGGCATACGCCAGCACGCCAACGCGCTCTTGCTGCAGGAAGTCTTTGACGGCGGCTTTCAGACCGGGATGGCGCAAGTAGTGCCATGAATGAGTGATCACCGGTTCGAACCCGCGAATCAACTTGTGCTCGCCCTGGGCACCGGCATCGAATCGCTGGAAGCCGTTGGCAATCGCGTAGTCCATGCCCTGGTAGAAACAGGTCTCGAAGTGCAGACGATCAAACTCCGCCAGACAGCCCCAGTAACGACCGTAAAAACTGTCGCCCCCCACCAGACTGAAGGCCATGGCCACCGGCCGTGAGCCTTGCTTGGCCAACACCACACGAATCGACTCTGGCATGCGCTCGGCCAACAGACTGAAAAACTCCCGCGTCAGGTACGGCGCTTGCCGACGCACTGCGTAGGTGTTGGCGTAGCAGGCATAGACAAAATCCCACTGCGCCTGATCGAGTTGCCTGCCTTCAAGCCATTCGAAATCAATGCCCTGCCCCGCCACTTGTTCGCGTTCCTTGCGCATCTGCTTGCGCTTGCGCGAACTGAGGACATCGAGGAAGTCCTGAAAGTCCCGATAGCCGCGATTCTGCCAGTGGTACTGACAGCCGATACGCTGCAACCAGCCCGGCTGCTCGGCCAGGGCCGCGTCGGTGAACGGGTCGGTGAAGTTGATGTGGGCACTGGAGAGTTGTTCGATTTCAAGGTAGCCCGGCAGGCTTTTCAACAGTTCGAAACCGTCCTCGAGCGTGGCCGCCAGTAAACGCGGGCCACTGACCGGACTGAACGGCACGGCGGTCAGCAATTTGGGGTAGTAATCGATACCGGCACGCTCACAGGCATCGGCCCAGGCGTGATCGAACACGTACTCGCCGTAGGAATGCCACTTGCGGTAACTGGGCAGCGCGGCAATCAGGCGGTCGCCTTCGATGTGCAACAAATGCTCGGGTTGCCAGCCGGAATGAGGACCGACGCTGCCGCTGTCTTCCAGCGCGCCGAGAAAGGCGTGGCGCAGAAAAGGCTGATTCTCGGGCACCAGGGCATCCCACGTCTGCGACGCGATTTCGGACAGACTTTGCAGACGTTGCAACGGCATCACCATCCTCACTCTTCATGGCATGAAAGCCTCGCGAGTATCGCTTATCGCTCTGAATTGCACACGAGCAATTCGACGACAGCGCTCTAGCTCAATAGTTCTCGACGACTTTGTATCGTCATCGAGACGCCATCACATTGCCACTGCTCTGTCATAAACCATCGCGATACTGGCGCCTGTTTTTAGAGCGCCGGATTCTATACCCGGCCACTGTTTTCCGTCCGTCAACGGTCGGTTGTGTCCTGGATGGCTCAGTCATCCCATTACATCTTCGGAGATTGATATGCGTCTTGCTTCCACGAAAACTGCGGCGGCCCTGTGTGGCGGGCTGTTGCTGGCCATGAGTGTTCCGGCCAGTGCCGCAGTCGACGCCAAACTGCTCGACATGCTCAAGGCTAACGGCTCGATTTCGCCTGCGCAGTACACCGAACTGCAATCCGAGCTGGCCAGGGATCAAAAAGACCAGCAAATCGCCCGCCAGGCTCAACAAGAGACCAACGAGCAGATCGCAGCGACCGCGAAGAAAACCAATGAACTGAGTACCTTCGACCAGAAACTGGCGTGGGCTGCCAAGACCCAATTCAAGGGTGACGTGCGTTTCCGTGAGGAAACGGTCCACAACGATGGCGTACCGAACAACAAAGACCAGGATCGTCAGCGCATTCGTGCCCGTCTGGGTGCCTACAGCGAAATCAACCCGCAAGTCGACACCGGTATCCGTATCGCCACCGGCAGCAACGACGACGCCCGCTCCACCAACCAGGACCTGAACAACTACTTCGACAAGAAGTCGATCTGGCTGGACCAGGGCTACGTCGACTACCACCCTGACGCGATCAAGAACCTGCACCTCATTGGCGGCAAGATGTCTCAGCCATGGGTAAGCATGGGCGACATCATCTGGGATAGCGACATCAACCCGGAAGGTCTGGCTGCGACTTACAAATACCCGCTGGGCGGCAGCACCGAGCTGTTCGGTAGCGCCGGCCACTACACCCTCAAGGACAACGTCGACGGCGAGGGCGTGCAGTTCAAACACGACCTGCGCCTGTACGCTGGCCAGTTGGGTGCGCGCTTCGCCATCACCGACAGCATGAAAATGACCTTGGGCGGCAGTATCTACTCGTACGACAACGACAAGAACAGCGCCTGCCCTACCACCGGCACCGTCACCGCGCCATGCGCCCTGGCCGTCAATGGCAACAGCCCGAACGAAACCTTCAAACTGTACGAAGGCTTTGGTCAGCTCGACTTCAGCAACCTGCCAGTACCGCTCTCGTTGTACGGTCAGTACGTCAACAACAAAGACGCGAGCAACGATCAGGACACTGGTTGGTTGGCCGGTGTGAAGTCCAAGATCTACGGCTTCGCAGTGGACTACAACTACCGCGATGTACAGCGTAACGCGGTGGTCGGCGCCTTCACCGACTCCGACTTTGCCAACGGGTACACCGGTTCGCGCGGCAGCAAGTTGAAAGTGAGCTACGAGTTGGACAAGAACTTCAACCTCGGCGCGACGTACTTCATGGCTACATCTGACCAAACCAACGCCAGCCTCAACAAGAAAGACTCCGACATCAACACCCTGCAACTGGATGCCGAAGCGAAGTTCTGATTCCCCGCTACACGACTCGGGCAAGGAAGCTCGAGGCGCTTTTACAAACTCGCGTTGTGGTATCGGTCCCCATCATCCGTCCGATTCTGCAGCGCGAGTTTTTTTGTGCAAAAAAAATCGTCCGACCGCAGGCGAGAGCCTGCGATCGGACGATTCTTTAAAGCGAACTCAGCGCTTGCGCAGAATCACGCTACCAATCGAGTAACCGGCGCCGAACGAGCTGAGCACTGCCAGCGAACCGGCGGCCAGATCGTCCTGGTTCTTGTGAAACGCGATCACGGAACCGGCGGAGCTGGTGTTGGCGTAGGTGTCGAGAATCACCGGGGCTTCTTCTTCGGTGGCTTCGCGGCCCAGCAGCTTCTTGACGATCAGGTGGTTCATGCTGAGGTTGGCCTGGTGCAGCCAGAAGCGTTTCACGTCGCTGATGTTGAGCGTGTTCTCTTCCAGGTGCGTAGCGATCAGCTCGGCGACCATCGGGCAGACATCGCGGAACACCTTGCGGCCTTCCTGCACGAACAGTTTGTCCTTGGCACCGACACCCTCTTCCGCCGCGCGGTTGAGGAAGCCGAAGTTGTTGCGGATGTTGTTGGAGAACTTGGTCAGCAGCTTGGTGCTGACAATGTCGAACTGGTACTTGGACGTCGCCAGATCAGCACGTTCGATGATCACCGCGGTAGCGGCGTCGCCAAAGATGAAGTGGCTGTCACGGTCACGGAAGTTCAGGTGACCGGTGCAGACTTCCGGGTTGACCATCAAAATCGCCCGGGCCTGGCCCAATTGCACGCTGTTGGTCGCCGCCTGAATGCCGAAGGTCGCCGAGGAGCAGGCGACGTTCATGTCGTAACCGAAACCCTGGATGCCCAAGGCTTCCTGGACTTCGATGGCGATGGCCGGGTAGGCCCGTTGCAGGTTGGAGCAGGCGACGATCACGCCGTCGATGTCCGCGGCAGTTTTGCCGGCACGCTGCAAGGCTTGCTCGGCGGCGCCGATGGCCATTTGGCAAAGCACCGACCACTCGTCATTCGAGCGTTCCGGCAAGCGTGGCGCCATGCGTTGCGGGTCGAGGATGCCTTCTTTGTCCATGACAAAACGGCTTTTGATGCCAGAGGCCTTTTCGATAAACGCCGCGCTGGACTCGGTCAACGCTTCGATTTCACCGCGCGCGATGGCGTCGGTATTGTCGGCATTGAATTGCGCGACGTAAGCGTTGAAAGACTGCACCAGCTCTTCGTTGGAGATGCTGTTGGCCGGGGTGTACAGGCCGGTGCCGCTGATGACGACGTTATGCATGGTCGTTTCTCTAATCTGTTCAGGCAGAAAGTGTTGGCACCGACGTACCAACACACAAAGGATCTGCTCCCGTCAGGGGGAGCAAACCTGGCATCGCTTTATTCCGATCCGCCCAGACCTTTGAAGGCTCAAAACCGCGGGGCCGGCGTTTATAGGCGCGAAGTTTGCCATAAACATTGGGTTTTGGCGCCTATTGGCTGGATGACTCCCACCCACAGGTATTGCACAAGCCTCGGGCCTACGGTTCGACTTGGGTCCATTGCTTGTTCAGGCGCTTGTCGGAGATCGGCACCTTGGTCCCCAATTGTTGGGCGAACAGGGAAACCCGGTATTCCTCCAGCCACCAGCGATAGAGCTCCAGTTGCGGATCGCGTTTGCCTTCCTGGGCATGTTTGTTGGCGCGGGTTTGATATTGCGTCCACAGGCCAGACAATTCACCGCTCCAGACCCGATCCCTCTGCACTTGAGCGCCGATTTTCTCGAAGCGCTGCTCGACCGCTTTCAGATAACGCGGCAGCTCCTTGAGCCACTGCATCGGGGTTTCCCGGACAAACCCCGGATACACCAGATGACTGAGCTGCTGCTTGATGTCGTTCAGGGCCACGGCTTGCGCCAGATCAATCTTGCCCTTGAAGCGTTTTTGCAGGCCGTGCCAGAGCTTGAGGATTTCCAGCGTCAGCTTGGCCAGGCGCTCGGCGTGCTCGGTCCAGCCGCCGCGCTTGCGTTCGGCCAGCGATGCCAACCCGGCACCATCTCGTGGCAACGGATCTTCGCCATCGAGAATGCAGCTGTCGAGGCTGGCCAGCAGGATGTCTTCGACCAGACTGTCGATGCGCCCCATGTCGCGGTACATCAGGCCCAATTCGGTCAGTCCCGGCAACTTGCTGCGCAGGAACTTCGCCGGTTCGGCCAGTTGCTGCATCAGCAAACGCTGCAAGGCCCGACGATGCTGAAACTCGGCTTCGGCCGGCGTCGAGAAACGTCCTTCCTTGACCGTGCCGCTCTCTTCCACCAGCGCCGGATACACCGTCATCGATAGCCCGGCGATCTTCTGCTGGGTTTTCTCGGCGACGGCGGCAAACACTTTGGGCTCCACCGGTTGCTGGTTTTTCGCGGTTTGCGGCACGGCCAACGCAGCCTGACTGGCTTCGGCAAAGCGTGCGGTCAGTTCCGCCAGATCACGCCCCTCGCCCAGGAACTTGCCCTGGCCGTCAACGATTTCCAGGTTCATCCGCAAATGGCTGTCGACCTGCTGCGACGCTTCGGCCCAGGCTTCATCGCTGACCCGCGCACCGGTCATGCGCAACAGCTCACGGCCCAAGGCCTGCGGCAACGAGCCCTCGGCGAAGGTCATGCGCTGCAACGCCGCTTTGACGAAGTCCGGCACCGGTACGAAATTCTTGCGCAGGGCTTTGGGCAGGTTGCGCACCAGCGCGATGCACTTGGCCTCGATCACGCCCGGCACCAGCCATTCCAGACGTTCCGGCGGCAGCATCGGCAACAGCGGCGCCGGCACGCGCAGGGTCACGCCGTCACGCGGGTGGTTCGGTTCGAAGTGGTAACTCAGCGCCAACTCCAGATCGCCGATGTGCAAGGTGTCCGGGTAATGCAGGGCAGTGACTTCGCTAGCCTCCCGGGCCAGCACGTCTTCTTCGCGCATGATCAGCAGTTGCGGGTCTTTCTGGCTGTTGACCCGATACCAGCTGTCGAAGGTCGCGGTCTGGTGGATCTCCGCCGGCAGTCGCGCATCGTAGAAGGCGAACAGGGTTTCTTCGTCGGCGAGAATGTCGCGACGGCGAGCCTTGGCTTCCAGTTCGTCGAGCTGTTCCAGCAGTTGCGCATTGGCCGTCAGGCACTTGGCTTTGGATTGAATCTCGCCGCGCACCAGACCTTCACGAATGAAGAACTCACGAGACACCACAGGGTCGATCGGCCCGTAATGCACCGGCCGGCGACCGACCACGATCAGCCCGAACAAGGTGATTTGCTCGAAGGCTACGACCTGACCGCGCTTCTTCTCCCAATGGGGTTCGAAGTGGTTTTTCTTGATCAGGTGCCCGGCCAAGGGTTCGATCCAGTCGGCGTCGATCTTGGCGACCATGCGCGCGTAGAGCTTGGTGGTTTCCACCAGTTCGGCGGCCATCAGCCATTGCGGACGTTTTTTACCGAGGCCCGATGATGGGTGAATCCAGAAACGCCGCTGACGCGCACCGAGGTAATCGCCTTCATCGGTTTTCTGGCCGATCTGGCTGAGCAGCCCCGAGAGCACGGCTTTGTGCAGTTTCGGGTAATCCGCCGGCTCTTTATTGAGGCTCAACTGCATGTCGCGGCAGATCAGGCTCAGCTGCCGATGGGAGTCGCGCCATTCGCGCAGACGCAGGTAATTCAGGAAATTCTTGCGGCACCAATTACGTAGCGGACTGGCGGTCAGGGCCTGACGCTGTTCTTCGAAACCGCGCCACAGATTGACCAGCCCGGCGAAGTCCGAGTCCACGTCTTTCCATTGCGCGTGCGCCTGATCGGCCGCTTGCTGACGTTCTGGCGGACGCTCGCGCGGGTCCTGAATCGACATGGCGCTGGCGACGATCAGCACTTCCTGCAAGCTGCCGAGTTTCGCCGCTTCCAGCAGCATGCGGCCCATCCGTGGGTCCACCGGCAGCCGCGCCAATTGGCGACCGAGCGGGGTCAGCTGGCTGTTGCGGTCGACCGCCGAGAGTTCTTGCAGCAGGTTGAAACCGTCGCTGATGGCCTTGCCATCCGGCGGCTCGATAAACGGGAAATCGGTGATCTCGCCGAGGCGCAGATGCAGCATCTGCAAAATCACCGCCGCGAGGTTGGTGCGCAGGATTTCCGGGTCGGTAAATTCCGGGCGACCGATGAAATCCTCTTCACCATAGAGGCGGATGCAAATGCCCGGCTCGACTCGCCCGCAGCGACCTTTACGCTGGTTGGCGCTGGCCTGGGAAATCGCTTCGATGGGCAGGCGCTGGACCTTGGCGCGGTAGCTGTAGCGGCTGATGCGCGCGGTGCCGCTGTCGATCACGTAACGAATGCCCGGCACCGTCAGCGAGGTTTCCGCGACGTTGGTCGCCAGGACCACGCGACGGCCTGGGTGCGACTGGAAAATCCGCTGCTGTTCGGCCGGCGACAGTCGTGCGTAGAGCGGCAGAATTTCGGTGTGCTTGAGCTGAGCCTTGCGCAGCATGTCCGCCGCGTCGCGAATCTCACGCTCACCGGGCAGGAACACCAGCACATCGCCGGGGCTTTTGCGCTCGCTGCGTTCGAACGCGGCGATTTCGTCGAGGGTGGCGAGGATCGCCTGATCCACGGTCAAGTCATCCTCGACGCGGTTGCCCTCTTCGTCTTGCTCCAGGGTCAGCGGGCGATACCAGGTTTCCACGGGGAAAGTGCGGCCGGAGACTTCGACAATCGGAGCGTCATCGAAATGCTTGGAGAAACGCTCCAGGTCGATGGTCGCCGAGGTGATGATGACTTTCAGGTCCGGACGACGCGGCAGCAGGGTTTTCAGGTAACCGAGCAGGAAGTCGATGTTCAGGCTGCGCTCGTGGGCTTCGTCGACGATGATCGTGTCGTAGCGTTCGAGGTAGCGATCGTTCTGGGTTTCCGCCAGCAGGATGCCGTCGGTCATCAGTTTGATCAGGGTGTTGGAATCGCTCTGATCCTCGAACCGCACCTGATAGCCAACCAGCGCACCCAACGGCGTCGCCAATTCTTCGGCGACCCGGCTCGCCACACTGCGGGCGGCGATTCGACGGGGCTGGGTGTGGCCGATCAGGCCATGCTGACCGCGACCGATTTCCAGGCAGATCTTCGGCAACTGGGTGGTTTTACCCGAGCCGGTTTCACCGGCAATGATCAGCACCTGATGCTTGAGCAGCGCTGCCTTGATTTCGTCGCGCTTGGCGGCGATCGGCAGGCTGTCGTCGTAACGAATCACCGGTAGGCTGGCGCGGCGCGCTAGCACCTGATCACAGGACGCCTGCGTGCGCGTCACCCACTGGGCCAGCTTGGCCTCGTCAGGTTTTTTACGCAGCTCAAGCAACTGCCGCCGCAGCCGGTGGCGGTCGGCGAGCATGGCGTGATCGAGGTTTTTCAGCAGTTTGTCGATGGAAGGCGATTCGTCAGTCATCAGGTACGCAATAAGTCGTCTAGTGGCGCAGGGGGCGGATTGTCGCAGATTTGCGGGGTGTTTGGCGTGTCAGTTGGGGCCCCAATCCCCTCACCCTAGCCCTCTCCCGGAGGGCGAGGGGACTGACCTATGTGACTTTCGAAAATTTGCGACCTGAGATATCGAGGGGAATACACGTTCTGAAACCACCACAGATCGGCTCCCTTTCCCCTCTCCCCTGTGGGGCGGTCCGACGTTTCGGGAGGGCTGGGGTGAGGGGTGGTTTTCAGCCGTTACTCGTTATCCAGGCCTTTGCGCCGATACGGAAACACATCAATCACCTTCCCGGCCCGAATCGCCTCTTGCAGGCTTTTCCAGTAATCAGCGTTGTAAAGCTCACCATGCAACTGATCAAACAACTTCCTTTGCCCCGAATCAGCAAACAAAAACGGCGGAAACTCTTCAGGAAACACATCCAGCGGTCCGATCGAATACCACGGCTCCGAAGCCATCTCATCTTCCGGCGTGCGCGGTTGCGGGATGTGGCGGAAGTTGGCTTCAGTCAGGAAGCAGATCTCGTCATAGTCATAAAACACCACCCGCCCGTGACGCGTGACGCCAAAATTCTTCAGCAGCATGTCGCCGGGAAAGATGTTCGCCGCCGCCAGTTGCTTGATCGCCAGGCCGTAATCTTCCAACGCCTCGCGGACCTGAGCGTCGTTGGCGTTCTCCAGATACAGGTTCAACGGCGTCATCCGCCGTTCGGTCCAGCAGTGGCGGATCAGCACGGTGTCGTCCTCTACCGACACGGTGGACGCTGCCACTTCGAGCAATTCTTGCAGACAGGCCGGGTCGAACTTGCTCAACGGGAAGCGGAAGTCGGCAAATTCCTGGGTGTCGGCCAAACGCCCGACCCGGTCGACGCTCTTCACCAAACGGTACTTCTCGATCACCGTGGCGCGGTCGACGTTCTTCGACGGCGAGAAGCGGTCCTTGATGATTTTAAATACGGTGTTGAAGCCCGGCAGGGTAAACACGCTCATCACCATGCCACGCACGCCCGGGGCCATGATGAACTGGTCGTCGGTGTTGGCCAGGTGATTGATCAGCGCCCGGTAGAACTCGGATTTTCCGTGTTTGTAAAAGCCGATCGAGGTGTACAACTCGGCGATGTGCTTGCCCGGCAGGATGCGTTTGAGGAAACCAATGAACTCCGCCGGCACCGGCACGTCGACCATGAAATACGAACGGGTGAACGAGAAGATGATCGACACGTCCGCTTCATCGGTGATCAGCGCATCGATCTGAATCCCGCGACCTTCGCGGTGCAGCAGCGGAATCACCAGCGGCCACTGTTCGTCCTGGGTATAGATGCGCCCGACCAGGTACGCGCCTTTGTTGCGGTAAAGCACCGAGGAAAACAGTTCGACGCTCAGCTCCGGGTCCTTGCAGACCCAGTCCGGCAGGTTCTCGCGCAATTGTCCTTCGAGACGACTCAGGTCGCCCGCCAGGTTGGCGTAATCCTCGCTGAAGCGGTAGTCGGCAAAAATGCTCGCGAGCATGCCGGACAGCTGGCCCTGAGGTTTGTAGGTGCGGGTTTGCGCGGCGCGGGCCCGGCGCAGGCTCGGCCGGGTGGTGTGGATGAACATGCAGCCGTCGCTGATCAGGTCGTGGCTGAACAGCCCGCAGAAAATCGAGTTGTACCAGGTCTCGGAGAGTTCATCGTCGAAGCGCAGGTCGATCAGCGTGATGTATGCGCTTTTGACCAGCGGCCAGCAACTGACGTCCAGCGTGTCGGCGTCAAACGCGATGCGCAGTCGTGCCACCGTTTCGCTGACTTTTTCTTCGTAGAGATTGATCCGCGCGGCCGACGCCGATTGCGTCTCCTGCCACTTGGCTTGCTCGAAGCGAGCCCGGGCGCCGTCGGTGATCTGGCGGAAATGCTCGCGATAATCGTCAAAGCCATCGAGGATCATTCGGGCGATGTCGGCGGCTGGCCATTGCTGCGGCATAGGTAAAACCTCGGCGGCTGATTCTTATCGTGGGGCCTGAGCTTAGTGGCCCTTTGTTACGCAACGCAACCATTGCCTTGTGTCCTGACTGGCGCGACACTTGCGCGCCAATCAAGGAAGGAAAGCGCCGTGAACCCCGTCGATACTCTGCGTTTGTTGTCGCTTGCCGCCATTTGGGGCGCGAGCTTTCTGTTCATGCGCATCATCGCCCCGGTGATTGGCACAATCCCCACTGCTTTTTTCCGCGTGTCGATTGCCGCGGTCGGCCTGTTGGTGATTCTCGGGCTGATGCGCATCAGCTGGGATTTCAAAGGCAAACTCAAAACCGTGATGCTGCTCGGAGTGATCAACTCCGGGATTCCGGCGACCCTGTACTCGGTAGCCGCCCAGGTGCTGCCAGCCGGTTACTCGGCCATTTTCAACGCCACCACGCCACTGATGGGCGTGCTGATCGGCGGTCTGTTCTTCCATGAAAAACTCACCGCCGCCAAACTTGGCGGCGTGTTCCTCGGGCTGTTGGGCGTAGGCATCCTGACCCGAGCCGGTCCGGTGGCGTTCGACATGCAACTGCTGATGGGCGCCCTCGCCTGCCTGCTCGCCACGACCTGCTACGGTTTCGCCGGGTTCCTCGCGCGACGCTGGCTTGATCAGGCCGGTGGTCTCGACAGTCGTCTATCGGCGGTGGGCAGCATGCTCGGCGCGACGTTGTTTCTGTTGCCGCTGTTCGGTTACAGCGTGATCAGCCAGCCACCGGAGAGCTGGGGCGGCTGGAGTGTCTGGTTGTCGTTGCTGGGTTTGGGGCTGGTATGTACCGCGTTGGCGTACATTATTTACTTCCGCCTGCTCAGCTCGGTCGGGCCGGTGAAGTCGATGACCACGACCTTTCTGATTCCGCCGTTCGGGGTGCTGTGGGGGGCGCTGTTGCTGGATGAGCCGTTGTCGATGGCGCACATCTATGGCGGGGTGTTGATTGCGGCGGCGTTGTGGTTGGTGCTGAAGTCGGCGGTGGTGAAGTCGAAAGAGGTGGTTGCCAGGTAGTTTTGTGGTGTGGGCCGAGCAAGCACTAGCCAAATAAAAAAAGACCTGGAACTCATGCCCCAGGCCTTGTTTTGTTTCAGGCGTTTTTACGGAATACGAACACCAGACCGATGATGATCAGCAACATGCCAAGCATGCTCAACGCCGCCAGCCGGTTGCCGAAAATCAGGTAGTCCATCACCGCCGTCACCGCCGGCACCAGGTAAAACAGGCTGGTGACATTCACCAGATTGCCCCGTGCAATCAGCCGATACAGCAGCAACGTCGCCAGCACCGACACCACCAATCCCATCCACAACACCGGCACGATAAAACCGGTGCTGTGTTCGAAATGAAAGGGTTGGAACGGCACGAAGACTCCGCAGAGCAACAGCCCGGCCAGGTACTGCACTGGCAGCGTGCCGAGTGGATTGTCGGTGATGCGCTTCTGCATGATCGAGCCGAACGTCATGCTCGCCAGCGCCAGCAAACCGAAGAGCATTCCGGCGAACGACATGCCGGCCAGACCAATGCCCTGATAGACCACCATGATCAACCCGGCCAAACCCAGCGTCAGACCGAACATTCTGCTGGCTGATCGCTGACGCTCCATGATCACCACCGTGAGAATCGGCTGCACGCCCATGATCGTTGCCATGACGCCCGGAGTGACTTTCAGGTCCAGGGCCAGCAGATAGAAAATCTGATAAGCCCCCAGCAACACCACACCCGTGGCCATCGCATACACCATCGGCTTGCCGCCCTTGGGCAGCTTCAGCTTGAGCAACGGCACCAGCAGCACCAATCCGCAGATTGCGATAGCGAAGCGAAACAGCAGAAAGGCAAAGGGTGACGCGTGGGCCAGGCCCCATTTTGAGAAGATCGCCCCGCTGCTCCACAGCAGAACGAACAGGCTCGTGGACGCCGCCGCGAGCGCGGATTGTTTCGAAAGGACAAACATGAATACCACCTGTAGTCAGGCAAAAAGCCAACTCAGCCGAAGCTGAAATTCAGTAGTTTTTTTCAAGCGGGCGCTTTTTCAGACGGGCGTGGGAACAGCAGAAAAAAGCTGATCAGCCCGAAAAGCCAACGCCTGGCGGTGATACGACTGCGCACACCGGCGTGCTACTGACAGGTGGAGGGTAATGACTGATCTGCGCAGGCTGCTGATTCCCGCACGGCACGACGCCAGCGTTGACCGCTGAATCGACTACCGCGTTGATGAGGGAAGCTGGCATGGGCTGATCTTTTTTGATGGATTGGACGGTGGGTAGAAAACCACCGAGCGCCGACTATAACCAGCGACTGACATGGATTGCAATGACTTGGACAAAGGGCCACTAAAGACAGCAAAAGAAGCGCTGCTTACTCTGGATGAAATGAAATCGCCCGCTTTGGGAGACATGGAATGCAAGAGATCGAATGCCAAGGGAACGGACGTATCTTCGGTATCAGTTGTATAGGTCAAGGGCTCGACAACTGGCCAATTTCTCTATAGCTCAGCCGGCCAACGAGCTAGAGCCAAATAGCACCCGAAACAATGTATTAGCGAGCGTGCGATTCGAAGCGATCAATGCAGATGCTTTGACTGCTTTCAGCCTCTGGGATGAACCACACTTTTCATGGGACGAGGTCATTGCCTGGAAGGCGAAAGAGCCCATTGCACTGGATCTGGCTATCTGGTTTGGCCTCGAATTATGTGGGCTGTGCTTTGCCAATCCCAACAACAGCCGACTTCGAGTCAGGATTGTCCGGTTGGAAGGCAAACCAGGCAGGCCTCGTCTCCTCAAAAACCGTATAGCCCCACTGGCGTTGATCGCCGTCGAACATTACGCACGAATAATCGGCAGTACGCTGATAGAAATTCAGGAACCGGCAGAAGGTGCGGTCCCTATTTATCAAAAACTCGGTTTCGAGTTCGACAATGAAGACCGTCTTGTGATGGCCATAGGGAGCGACTAGTATCGTGAGAACTGTTCAATTTAAGATCAACGCTGGAGGCAATATGCGAGCTCGCGTTAAAAAGTCTTCCGCCCAAGGTGAATCGCCCAAGGCAGAAACAAAACCCATGCCGACAAAGCTTTCCGACAATCAGCTTCGCTTTCTCAAAGTAGCCTTGACGGGTACCCACATCGACGAACCAGACCTGCTCGCGGGACGTCCCTAGCTTTCTCCAACTCAAAAAAAACCGCTCTTAAAGAGCGGTTTTTTTCTTATGTGAACCGGCCTCAACCAAACAACCAATACCCCAACAATGTCAGCACCACCACCGCCAACACCGGTCGCAGCACACGGTAGGCCTTGGGATTACGACGCTTCCACCGCTTGACCACACCGCTGAACTTGTCACTGGAGTTCTTGCTCCAGGCATAGACCTGATTGATCCCGCCAACCCGTTCATCATCAAGATTCTGCGGTGCAGTGGCGCGACCCAAAAAGCCACTGATCCAGCGGTTGATGCGGGTCATCAGGCGGTTGCTCAGCGGTCGTTCGATGTCGCAGAACAGGATGACCCGAGTCTTGTCGGTTTCATTTTTGACCCAATGCACGTAGGTTTCGTCGAACATCACGTCTTCGCCATCACGCCAGGCGTAGACCTGACCGTCGACGAAGATCCGGCAATCGTCGGAGTTCGGCGTCGACAACCCCAGGTGATAACGCAGGGAACCGGCGAACGGATCGCGATGCGGGTTGAGGTGGCTGCCGCCTGGCAGCAACGCGAACATGGCGCCTTTGACGTTGGGAATGCTGCTGACCAAGGCCACGGTTTTCGGGCACAAGGCTTCAGCTGAGGGAAGCGGTTTGTCGTACCACTTGAGGTAGAAACGCTTCCAGCCTTTCTTGAAGAACGAACCGAAACCGGCATCGTTGTTCTTTTCAGCGGCGCGAATGTAGCCCTCGTCGAACAGGTGCATCGCTTCGTCGCGGATGACTTCCCAGTTGTCCTTGAGCACGTCCAGTTCCGGGAACTTGCTGCGGTCCAGATAGGGTTTGGACGGTACACCGGAGAACAGGTACATCAAGGCGTTATAGGGCGCGAACAAAGCTGAATGGTTGACGAACTGACGCAGGACCGGCAATCGTGCCTTGCCGCGCAAATGCACATAGAGAGTGCTGCCGAGGAACAGCAGCAACAGCGACGCTTTCGCGGCAAGGGAAAAGGTCATCAACAACTCCTTGATAGTAGACAACTCTGCACAACGCCATTTACCCAACGTGGCAGCCGGCCATGATAAACACTACCGGCCTCGGGAAACACCCGTGTATCCCAACATTCAGTGTTAAGGATTACGCAATAAAGCACTTCTTAACATAAGGTTCCTGAACGGGGGCTGACCTGAATCACCCCCCTCCCACTGGATCAAAAAATCGCAACGTCTATTGTTGATTCTCCTGGTCGGTAAACAGATCACTGAACAGCATGCTCGACAGGTAGCGTTCACCGGAGTCCGGCAGGATCACCACAATGGTCTTGCCCTGCATTTCCGGGGTTTCCGCCAGGCGGACGGCCACCGCCATGGCGGCGCCGCAGGAAATGCCGCTCAAAATCCCTTCTTCCTGCATCAGGCGCAAGGCCATGGCCTTGGATTCTTCATCGCTGACCAACTCAACCCGATCGACCATCGACAGATCAAGATTTTTTGGCACAAAACCGGCACCAATACCCTGGATCTTGTGAGGGCTCGGCTTGATTTCTTCACCAGCCATTGCCTGGGTGATGACTGGCGACACTACTGGCTCCACCGCCACCGAAATAATCGGTTTGCCCTGAGTATTCTTGATATACCGCGAAACCCCGGTAATGGTTCCACCCGTTCCGACGCCTGCCACCAGTACGTCGACTGCACCGTCGGTGTCGTTCCAGATTTCCGGACCGGTCGTTTTTTCGTGGATGGCGGGGTTGGCCGGGTTCTCAAACTGCGACGGCATGAAGTAGGCAGCCGGGTCGCTGGCGACAATTTCAGCAGCCTTCTCGATCGCTCCTTTCATGCCCTTGGCCGGTTCGGTCAGTACCAGTTCGGCCCCCAGTGCCTTGAGCACTTTGCGTCGTTCGATACTCATGGACGCCGGCATGGTCAGCATCAGCTTGTAACCGCGGGCCGCAGCAACGAATGCCAGGCCGATACCGGTATTGCCTGAGGTCGGTTCGACGATGGTCATGCCAGGCTTGAGTTTGCCGGTGCTTTCGGCGTCCCAGATCATGCTTGCACCGATCCGGCACTTGACCGAGTAACCGGGGTTACGCCCTTCGATCTTGGCCAGGATGGTCACGCCGCGCGGGGCGATACGGTTGATCTGCACCAGCGGCGTATTGCCGATGGAATGGGCGTTGTCAGCGTAGATACGGCTCATGGCTGGGTCCTTATACAGCGTTAAATAAGCTCTCCAAGGTATGCCTGTTGCCCTTGGTCGTCCAGTCAGTCGAACGTCCCGCAACCGCAGCAGTCAATGGCTTTACAACGCCAGAGATTTGCCATCATGAAACGCAGATACAGTTGGCCCCTGTGGACCCTCGCCGGCTTCGTTGTGCTGCTGATTGCCCTGCACATCGCCCTGCCCTACATGGTGCGCGACTACCTGAATGAAAAGCTGGCGAACATGGGCGACTACCGTGGCCAGATCACCGATGTGGACCTGGCCCTGTGGCGCGGTGCGTACAAAATCAACGGGTTGAAAATCGTCAAGGTCGAGGGCAAGGTCCCGGTGCCTTTCGTCAACGCGCCGCTGATCGACCTTTCCGTCAGCTGGCACTCGCTCTGGTACGACCACGCCGTCGTGGCCGAGGTGCAGTTCTTCAAACCCGAGGTGAACTTCGTCGACGGCGGCGCCAACAAGCAAAACTCCCAGACCGGTCAGGGCACCGACTGGCGTGCGCAGTTGAGCAAACTGGTCCCCATCACCTTGAACGAAGTGCAGATCAACGATGGCAAGATCAGTTTCCGCAACTTCAACTCCAAGCCCCCCGTGAACATGAACGCCACTCAGGTCAACGCCAGCATTTACAACCTGACCAACGTGGTCGACACCAAAGGCAAACGCGACGCTCGCTTCGAAGGCAAGGCGCTGCTGCTCGGGCACGCCCCACTGGAAACCACCGCCACCTTCGACCCTTTTAGCAACTTTGAAGATTTCGAGTTCCGCCTGCGGGCCAAAGACATCGAACTCAAACGCATGAACGACTTCGCCTCGGCCTATGGCAAGTTCGACTTCAATGCCGGTCACGGTGATGTGGTCATTGAAGCCGAGGCTAAAAAAGCTCAATTGACGGGTTACATCAAACCGCTGCTGAAGGACGTCGACGTGTTCAATTGGCAGCAGGATGTCGAGAACAAGGACAAAGGGATTTTCCGTTCTATTTGGGAGGCCCTCGTCGGGGGCTCCGAAACGGTGCTGAAAAATCAGGGCAAGAACCAGTTTGCCACTCGCGTCCAACTCAGGGGCAGCGTGCATCAGCGAGATATCAGCGCATTCGAGGCTTTTTTGCAGATTTTACGCAACGGCTTCATCCAGGCGTTCAATGCCCAATACGAACGGCCAAAACCGGATGCGGGCTAGGGTTTTCGAGTGACGATGTAGCGACCGGTTTCTTCCGCCGCCCGCGCCGGGCTCGATTGCTGCTGCAAGAAGTCCCAGCCCAGACAGGCCAGTGCCAGCGATCGCGGTACGGCTTCACGACCACTGCTGTAGCGCGTGATGCTGCGGGCACTGACCCCCAACGCTTCGGCCGCCTGATTGAGCGGCAGCCCGGTACGAGCGCGCCAGTCGATGAAGATCCGGGTGTTTTCGTCCGATGCGTTTTGGGCGAGCGCATCCAGATACAGAGTGTCGGCGCCGATCTGGATGTCCAGTTCGGGCCACTCAACGCTCCAGCCTTCATCACCCAGGGTTGCCCCTTCGAAAGCGCCAGCCTCCAGCAATGGCTGCAACCCTGGATAGGCGCGCAGGTCCCGACTCAAATCGAGGTTCAGTTGCTGACCGTCGATAAAGGTCAGCACAAGGCGGTGATCCGGCAACGCCTGCACGGCCGACAGCCGTGGTCGTTTCATGGGTAACATCGTTTCCAATCCTCCAGCAATTGCACCTGATGGGCCCTGACCCACTCCAGCGCTTCCTTGATAATCAGCGGCGGCGCCTTGCCCACCATCACTTCGACGGTTTCCAGGCTTAGCATGACGTCCAGCCCGCCACCGGTCAGGTGGACATGGGGCGGCGGATGATCCTTCTCACGCAACTGAATGCGGTACGTATCGCGAAACCGATATTTAGTAGACATGCCCAACAAGCTATCGCCAAAATGGCGATAGCTCAATACTGGCTAGCAGCCGATACTGAGTCAAGATGTGACGCCCCATTCAGAGACTGAATAAGCCGTCTGCGTTCACAGTCGACCGGGCACCGCGTTATAGTCGGGTACTACAATTATTGCGCCCCGCCCTGCTTCGTTCAGGTCGGCGTTACCGTTCGAGGATTAGCAGATGAAGTTCGAAGGCACCCAGGCTTACGTCGCCACCGATGACCTGAAGCTGGCGGTCAACGCCGCCATCACCCTGGAGCGTCCGCTGCTGGTCAAGGGCGAGCCGGGCACCGGTAAAACCATGCTCGCCGAGCAATTGGCCGAGTCCTTCGGCGCCAAATTGATCACCTGGCACATCAAGTCCACCACCAAGGCGCATCAAGGCCTGTACGAGTACGACGCGGTCAGCCGTCTGCGTGACTCGCAACTGGGCACGGAAAAGGTTCACGACGTTCGCAATTACCTGAAAAAGGGCAAGCTGTGGGAAGCCTTCGAGTCCGAAGAGCGGGTGATCCTGCTGATCGACGAAATCGACAAGGCCGACATCGAGTTCCCGAACGACTTGCTGCAAGAACTCGACAAGATGGAGTTCTACGTTTACGAGATCGACGAGACCATCAAGGCCAAGAAACGCCCGATCATCATCATTACCTCCAACAACGAGAAAGAGCTGCCGGACGCCTTCCTGCGCCGCTGCTTCTTCCACTACATCGCGTTCCCGGATCGCATCACGATGCAGAGAATCGTCGACGTGCACTACCCGAACATCAAGAAAGACCTGGTCAGCGAAGCGCTGGACGTGTTCTTCGACGTGCGCAAGGTGCCGGGCCTGAAGAAGAAGCCATCGACCTCCGAACTGGTGGACTGGCTGAAGCTGCTGATGGCCGACAACATCGGCGAAGCGGTACTGCGCGAGCGCGATCCGACCAAGGCCATTCCGCCGCTGGCAGGCGCTTTGGTGAAGAACGAACAGGACGTGCAGTTGCTTGAACGTCTGGCGTTCATGAGCCGTCGCGGCACTCGCTGATCCCTCTGTTTAACAAGATAGAGGGCGATAGCCATGCTGCTTAACCTGTTCAATGAAATGCGCGCAGCCAAAGTACCGGTCTCGGTACGGGAGCTGCTGGACCTGATCAACGCGCTGAAGCAACGCGTGACCTTCGCCGACATGGACGAGTTTTATTACCTGTCCCGGGCGATTCTGGTGAAGGACGAAAAGCATTTCGACAAGTTCGACCGGGCGTTTGGTGCCTATTTCAATGGCCTGGAAAAACTCGATGATCACCTACAGGCATTGATCCCGGAAGACTGGTTGCGCAAGGAGTTCGAGCGTTCGCTGACCGACGAAGAGCGGGCGGCGATCCAGTCCCTCGGCGGCCTGGACAAGCTGATCGAGGAGTTCAAGAAACGCCTCGAAGAACAGAAAGAACGTCATGCCGGCGGTAACAAGTGGATCGGCACGGGCGGCACCAGCCCGTTTGGCTCCGGCGGCTTCAACCCGGAAGGCATTCGTGTCGGCGATGCCGGCAAGCGTCAGGGCAAAGCGGTCAAGGTCTGGGATCAGCGCGAGTATAAGAACCTCGACGATTCGGTGGAACTGGGCACGCGCAACATAAAGGTCGCCCTGCGGCGGCTGCGCAAATTCGCGCGCCAGGGCGCGGCGGAAGAACTGGACATCGATGGCACCATCGACCACACCGCGCGCGATGCCGGGCTGCTGAACATCCAGATGCGGCCCGAACGGCGCAACACCGTGAAATTGTTGCTGCTGTTCGACATCGGCGGCTCGATGGACGCCCACGTGAAGATCTGCGAAGAGCTGTTCTCGGCGTGCAAGACCGAGTTCAAGCACTTGGAGTACTTCTACTTTCACAACTTCATTTATGAATCGGTGTGGAAAAACAACATGCGCCGCAGCTCCGAGCGCACGTCGACCCAGGATCTGCTGCACAAATACGGCGCCGACTACAAAGTGATCTTCATCGGCGACGCCGCCATGGCGCCGTACGAAATCACCCAGGCCGGCGGCAGCGTCGAGCACTGGAACGAAGAAGCGGGTTATGTGTGGATGCAGCGGTTCATGGAGAAGTACAAGAAGGTCATCTGGATCAACCCGTATCCGAAAGATACCTGGGGCTATACGTCGTCGACCAACATCGTGCGGGACTTGATTAACGACCAGATGTACCCGCTGACGTTGCGGGGGTTGGAAGAAGGGATGCGGTTTCTTTCCAAGTAATCTTCACTGCCTGTCAGGACCCCTTCGCGAGCAGGCTCGCTCCCACAGTTGACCGAGTTTCCCTGTGGGAGCGAGCCTGCTCGCGAAGCTTTTAGCGTTCTAAAAACCGGCGTAGATATTCGACTTGTTCCCGATGCGCGACATCCTGCACCACCGGCTTCAACCGTACCTGCGTCCCCGGCAGACACTGCGCCAGTCGCGCCAGCGCCAACGGCGTCAACGCCCCCAATCGCGGATACCCCCCAATGGTCTGCCGATCATTGAGCAACACAATCGGCTGCCCGTCCGGCGGCACCTGAACCGCACCCAGCGGGATGCCTTCGGAAATCATCGGCTTACCCTGATACCGCAACGCCGTTCCCAGCAAGCGGATGCCCATCCGGTCGGCACGGCTGTCGAGGGTCCAGACGCTGTTGAACGCGTCGAACAAACTCTGTCCACTGAACTCGCCGATCTGGGCACCGAGCACCAGGTCCAGCGGCGCGTTGAGTTTGAAATCCGGCACCTGTTCGGGCGCCAACGCCCGCAGCAGTAGCAGCGAGCTGCCCGAGTAGCTCAACTGCGCATCTTTGGCCAACGCCCGGCCCATGCCATCCAGCCCGCCGAGTTCCTCACGGACCACGGTTGCGCTACTGCCCAACACCTTTGGCGCATCAAATCCGCCCGGGGCTGCCAAATATGCCCGGGCCCCAAGCAGCGGCTGGGTGAATTGCAATTGCTGACCTTTGTTCAGCCTGAAACTGCGCCACGGTGCCAACGCCTCGCCATCCACCTGCGCCCCCAGATCCGCCCCGGCCAACGCCAGCACGCAATCCTCTTCGGCAACGACAGTAAACCCGCCGAGGGTGATTTCAATCACCGGTGCATCCAGGCCATTGCCCAGCAACCAATTGGCCCACGACATCGACCGCCAATCCGCCGCCCCGCCCTGGGTCACGCCCAGATGCCGCACGCCGAAACGGCCAGCGTCCTGCAACAGGCACAGCGGTGTACTCGCTTCTATTGATAGACGGCTCATGCCTGCGCCTCCAATGGCGTGTCATCACCACCCAGATTGATGAATTCGGCATGGCTGACGGCTTCGAAGCGCACCGTGTCGCCTGGTTGCATCAGGCTGTAGCCGTCGCGTTCGCGGTCGAACAATTTGGCCGGGGTGCGGCCGATCAGATTCCAGCCACCGGGGGACACCACCGGGTAAGCGGCGGTTTGGCGTTCGGCGATGCCGACGCTTCCCGCAGCCACTTTTTTACGCGGAGTGTTCAGACGCGGCGCGGCCAGTGCTTCTTCCACCAGCCCCATGAAGGCGAAACCCGGCGCAAAACCCAAGGCGAATACCTGATATTCGCGCTCGCTGTGGCGACGGATCACTTCATCCACGGCCAATCCGCTGCGCTGGGACAACAGGCTCAACTCCGGGCCAACGCTCAAGTCATACCAGACCGGCAACACATGACATTTGCCACGGGTGCAGGCGTTGGGCGACAGATCGATCAAGGCCTCGGCGATCAGCTCCCGAGCCTGGGCCGGACTCAACGCGGTCAGATCGTAATGCACCATCAACGTCGTATAGGACGGCACCAGATCGATCAGATTCCCGGCGAATGCAGCACGCAGACTTTCACTGGCGGCGAGCATCCACGGCATGTTCGCTTCGGCTATCTCATCGAACAGGCGCACCATCAGGCAATCCAGCGCCACCACTTCTACCCGCAGGTTCATGACGCGCTCTGCTGATCAAGTGCTTCGCGAATACGCCGCACAGCGGCTACCGAACTGGCATTGTCCCCGTGTACGCAAAGGGTGTTGGCTTGCAAGTGCAAGGCACTGCCATCGCTGGCCGTGAGGTTGCCGCCGCGGGCAATGGTCAGCGCCTGTTCGATGATTGTTTCAGGATCGTGATGCACCGCGCCCGACAGTTGCCGCGAGACCAGCATTCCTGCGCTGTCGTAAGCGCGATCGGCGAAGGCTTCGAACCACAGGGTTACGCCGTACTCATCGCCCAACTGCTGGGCTGTGCTGTTGTCGCGAGTGGCCATCAACATCAGCGGTAACTGGCGATCATAGGACGCCACAGCCTGAAGCACCGCGCGCAATTGCGCCGGGTTGGCCATCATGTCGTTGTACATCGCACCGTGCGGCTTGACGTAACTCACCCGCCCGCCCTGAGCCCGGCAAATGCCGTCGAGGGCGCCGATCTGGTAATGCACAATGTCCTGAAGTTCCTGGGCGGTATAGGCCATGGAACGGCGGCCAAAGCCGACCAGATCCTGATACGCCGGATGTGCGCCGATCTGAACCCCGTTGCTCAGGGCCAGGCTGACCGTCTTGCGCATGATGCTCGGGTCGCCCGCATGAAAGCCGCAGGCGATGTTGGCGCAATCGATGAAGGGCATGACCTCGGCGTCCAGACCCATGGTCCAGTTGCCGAAACTCTCGCCGATGTCGCAGTTCAATAGCAGGCGGCTCACGGTGAACACTCCTGTAAGTTTTATTCTTTTCTATCTGTAAGGCATTTGCCCGCAGATTATCAGTTACTCGGCTTCGAGTTGCTTGCCACGGGTTTCCGGCAGGCTCAGGGCCGCAAGGATCACCACCCCGTAGGACACCGCCGCAAAAGCACCGATTCCCACACTCAATGGCACCTTCTGGCTCATCACGCCGATCAACAGTGGGAACAACGCCGCCAACGCCCGGCCAATGTTGTAGCAAAAGCCCTGACCCGAACCGCGAATCCGCGTTGGAAACAGCTCGGTCAAAAACGCGCCCATGCCACTGAAAATCCCCGAAGCGAAGAAGCCCAGAGGAAAGCCCAGCCAGAGCATCACGCCATTGCTGACCGGCAATTGGGTGTAGAGCAGAACAATGGTGAACGAGCCGACCGCGAACAGAATGAAGTTCTTTTTACGCCCGAGGATGTCAGTCAAGTACGCGCTGATGACATAACCGACGTAGGAACCGACGATCACCATCGCCAGATAACCGCCCGTACCGAGTACGCTCAAACCGCGTTCGTTCTTCAGAAAGGTCGGCAACCAGGAGGTGATCGCGTAGTAACCGCCCAGAGCTCCGGTGGTCAGCACCGAGGCGCGAATCGTGGTGAAAAGGATGCCGGGAGCGAAGATCTCGTAGAATTTTGCCGGATTGCTGGGTTCTTGCTTAGCCTTGGCTTCGCGATAGATTTCCGGGTCCTTGACCAGCCGGCGGACGAAGATCACGAAAATCGCCGGCACGATGCCAAGGATGAACAGTGCGCGCCAGGCGTCTTCCGGTGGCAGCACCGAGAACAGCAGCGCATACAAGATCGCCGTCAGTCCCCAACCCAATGCCCAGCCGGATTGCACCATGCCGACAGCCTTGCCGCGGTCCTTGGCGCGAATCACTTCACCCATCAACACCGCGCCGGCGGTCCATTCGCCGCCGAAACCGAAGCCCATCAGCGTGCGGCTGATCAGCAGTTGTTCGTAGTTCTGGGCGAAACCGCAGAGGAAGGTGAAAAAGGCGAACCACAGCACGGTGAGTTGCAAGGTGCGTACGCGACCGATGCGGTCGGAGAGAATTCCCGCCACCCAACCGCCGATGGCCGAGGCGATCAGGGTGCTGGTGTGAATCAGCCCGGCCTCGCCGGTGGTGATGCCCCACATCGCAATCAGGGTCGGCACCACGAAGCTGAGCATCTGGGTGTCCATGCCGTCCAGGCCATAGCCGATCTTGCAGCTCCAGAAGGTGCGGCGTTCCTGTTTATTGATGTTGCGGTACCAGTCGAAAGGTCCCGGGCGAACCGTGGCTTTTGGGATGTTGAGCGTGTCGGGCGCACTCATGGCAAATCTCCGCGCTAATTTTTATTGGTATTGTTCTGAGCCCCGACGACGCCTATCGTGGGAACCGGATGGCCTGATTTTTGGGCTGCCGGCCCTGTTACGTCCAACTAATAAAAACCCGCCCTAGACATAAGAAAACCTTATCCCTAAAGCGGGTCGCACGAGCTGACCCCATGAACCTGAAGTTTCTCGAGACCTTTGTCTGGGTCGCCCGACTCAAGAGTTTTCGCCTGACGGCAGACAAGCTCTTCACCACCCAGGCGTCGATTTCCAGCCGCATTGCCGTGCTCGAAGGCGAACTCGGGGTGAAGCTGTTCCTGCGTGATTCACGTGGCGTGAGCCTGACGCCCGAAGGCTTGAAAGTGCTCGAGTACGCCGAGCAAATGATGGACACCATGCAATCCCTCAAGCAGTCGATCGAAACCCGTTCGAGCAAGGTTGGACGGGTTCGCATCGGCGTGATGGACACGGTCATCCATACCTGGCTGAGTCCGTTGGTGGCGCAAATGATGGATCACTATCCGCTGGTGGAAATCGAGTTGGTGGCCGATACCGCGCTCAACCTCTGCGATCAGCTGCAAAAAGGCTTTCTCGATCTGATCCTGCAAACCGACCTGTTGCGTCAGGAAAGCGTGCGCAGCCTTGAGCTGGCCAGTCACCCGATGGGCTGGATTGTGGCGACTAACTCGATCTACAACCGCGAGTATTCAGGCATTGCCGACCTGGCGCGGGAACGGATCATTACCTATTCGAAAAACTCTCATCCGCATCAGGAGATTCTCGCCCTGATGCAGGCCAACGGCATCATGACGCCACGGTTGAACTGCGTGAACTCGGTGTCGGCGATCACCCGGTTGTTGCGGGACGGATTTGGTATTGGTGCGCTGCCACCGGTACTGGTAGCCGAGGAACTGGCGCGGGGGGAATTGACCTTGCTGGCCATCGATCAACGGCCACCGAATTTGCAGGTGGTGGTGTCGTGGCGGGTTGGCGTGGAGTGGGTCGAGGAGATTGTTTCGTTGTGTCAGCAGGTGCTGGACGGGTATGCGAAGAAGGTGGGTGAGAACTACATCCTCCTGAGCAAACCTTCGGTGAGCTGAAATCAAAAGATCGCAGCCTTCGGCAGCTCCTACATTGGAATGTGTACACCTGTAGGAGCTGCCGAAGGCTGCGATCTTTTGATCTTTTTCTTACAGCCCCCGCACATCCCGATCTTCGATCGGCCGGCTCTGGCGCAGGCGTTTGCCACCCAGCACCACCCAGTCGATCAGACGGAACAGGCATTCAATGCCGAACGACAACAGCAACGCCCCGCTCATGCCCCAGATCATCGCTTCCGGCGTCAGCAGGATCTGGTAGCTGTAGCCATTCCAGGTTTCCTTGCGAATATCCGGATCGGCGGCCAATGCCACTTGCAGGAAGCGGATGTACCACGGGCCCTGCATGGCCTGGAACTGTTTATCGAGGGCCAGTTGACGGGTCAGCAAGGTGCTCAGGCTGTCGGCATCGCTGCGAAAGATCGGGTCTTCGCTGGCGCGGTAATGGGCCACCAATGCCTGCATGTCACCCTTGAAGAACTGATTCGCCGTGCCCTGAAAACCGCTCAGACCGGTCTGCGCTTCAATCAGATGCGCTTCGACCCGCTTGGCATAATCGCTGATGAACCCTGGCACCTGGACACCGATCAACAGGCCCGCCGCGAACAACACCAGCCGTAGATAACTGAGCAACATGAAGGGAAATCCTTATTCGGTCTTGCCCTGGCTGACGCATTCACCGCGTCGCCAAAGGCTCCATTGGCCCGGTTCGTAGCGGGTCCAGGTTTCGTTTTCGGTCAAGGGTTCGGTGGCGATCACCGTGACCACGTCGTTGGGCGTGGTTTCGGCCTGGAAATCGACGATCACATCGACGTCCTTCAAACGCGCCGGGCCGAATGGCGCGCGGCGGGTGATCTGCGCCAGTTTGGTCGAGCAATAGCAGAACAACCAATCACCATCGCTGAGCAGACAGTTGAACACGCCTTTGCTGCGGTATTCGGCGCAGGCGGCCACCAGGTCTGGCAGCAGTTCTTCGACCTCTACCGGTTCCGGGAACGCTGCGCGCACGCGGTTTAGCAGATCGCAGAACGCCGCTTCGCTGTCGGTATCGCCGACGGGGCGGTAAAAACTCTTGATCGGTTGAAACTCCGCGAGCTGGCCGTTGTGGGCGAAACACCAGTTACGGCCCCACAGCTCACGCACAAACGGATGGGTATTGGACAGGCAGACCTTGCCGACATTGGCCTGGCGGATGTGCCCGATCACCACTTCGCTCTTGATCGGATAGCGTTGCACCAGGTTCGCGACTTCGGACTCACAGCTTGCCGCCGGGTCCTGAAACAGACGCAGGCCATGGCCCTCGTAAAAGGCGATGCCCCAGCCGTCACGGTGCGGACCGGTGCGGCCGCCGCGCTGCATTAGCCCGGTGAAGCTGAACACGATATCGGTCGGCACATTGGCGCTCATGCCCAATAACTCACACATGCTCGGATTCTCGCTGAAAGGCAGGGGCAAGGTTACAGACGCGGTTCGACCCGCAATCGCTGAGGGTTGCTCGGCACCGGTGGACGACCGTAACGATCATCGCCCGCACCGCCGAAAGGATGATCCTCTTCAGGGTCATCGGCCCGGGCAGCAGCCTTGGCAGCGGCAGCCTGTTCCTTGCGAGCGTTGGACGCCCGTTCGATAGGGAAACGAATCGCCACGAAAACCAGGTAAATGCCGAAAGCGATCATGCCGTACATGAACAGGTCGGAAATCGCGCGCCAGGCGTTGTTGCCGACTTTGAACAGCAAATCGAGGGCCGTGATGGCGATGGCCGGAGCGACCTTTTCCTTCACCGGATCAATGATGGTCGGGCTGAACAGCAACACAGCAACCAATAGCCGCAGCGGCTCACGCAGCCAGCGCCACATCCAGCGGGTCAAGCGCATCCACACCAACAGGCAGCCCAAAGCGGCGAAGGCGTAGAGGCCCCAAGCGATCAGATAGTCGTTCTCGGTCATGGTGTCCATGGCAAGGCAGGCAAATAGGCGCTTATAGTAACGACTTTTCGCACGTCAGGCTTGCCCGCCGTCTGCGAACCCTATTTCGTAAAACGCTCGAGAGTCCTTCATGCCCCTATCCGTCAACGTTTCCGACGCTCCCATTGCCCGCAAGGCCGAAGGCGACGACCCGTATGCCTGGCTGCAGGAGCGCGACACCGACGCGGTGCTCGACTACCTGAAGGCGGAAAACCGCTACCAAGAGGCGCAAACCGCCGATCAGGCCGGGTTGCGTGAAACCCTGTTCGAAGAGATCAAGGCCCGGATTCTCGAAACCGACCTGTCCTTGCCCTCCCCTTGGGGCCCTTACCTGTATTACACGCGCACCACGGCCGGTGATGAATATGCTCGTCACTACCGCTGCCCGCGCCCTGTCGATGACAGCCTGCAGCTCGACGAAAGCCAGGAACAGCTGCTGCTGGACCCGAACGAACTGGCCAAAGGTGGATTCTTCTCCCTGGGCGCCTTCAGTATCAGCCCGGACCACCAGCGTCTGGCCTACAGCATCGATGCCACGGGCGATGAGATTTTCACGCTGTTCGTGAAGGAATTGTCCAACGGACGTGTCAGTGAACTGGAATTCCAGGATTGCGACGGCAGCATGACCTGGGCCAATGACAGCCTGACGCTGTTCTTCGGCGAGCTGGACGACACCCATCGCCCGCACAAACTGTTCCGCTATCGGCTGGACGGTACGGCGGCTGAAGAGGTGTTCCATGAGCCGGACGGTCGATTCTTCATGCATTGCTATCGCTCCAGTTCCGAGCAGCAATTGCTGCTGTCCCTGGGCAGCAAGACCACCAGCGAAGTCTGGGTACTCGATGCGTTCCAGCCGCAGCAGGCGTTTACCTGCATCGCACCGAGGGTTGAAGACCATGAGTACGACGTCGATCACGGCGCGCTCGACGGTCAATGGACCTGGTTCATTCGCACCAATCGCGACGGCATCAACTTTGCCCTGTACCACGCCGTAGACACCGGCGTGGCGCCGACCGAGGCCGACTGGCAGAACCTGATCCCCCACAGCGACACGGTGATGATCGAAGGTATGAGCCTGAACGCCGGGGCCATGACCCTGAGCTTGCGTGAAGGTGGCTTGCCGATCATCGAAGTTCATCCGCAAGACCTGCCGAGCTACCGCGTGCAATTGCCGGATGCGGCCTACAGCCTGCATGTGCAAAACAGCCTGGAGTTCGTCAGTGACAGGATCCGTCTGCGCTACGAAGCGTTGAACCGTCCGGCGCAAATCCGCCAACTGGTATTGGGCAGCGGCGAGCAGAAAGTCCTCAAGGAAACCCCGGTGCTCGGTCCGTTCGACGCCGATGCCTACGTCAGTCAGCGTCTGTGGGCGACCGCACCGGACGGTACGAAAGTGCCGATCAGCCTCGTCGTCAAACGCGAAGCCCTCGGTAAGCCGACACCACTTTATCTGTACGGCTACGGTGCTTACGGTGAAAGCCTCGACCCGTGGTTCTCCCACGCTCGTTTGAGTCTGCTGGACCGTGGCGTGGCGTTCGCCATCGCTCACGTGCGTGGCGGCGGTGAACTGGGCGAGGCCTGGTATCGCGCCGGCAAGCAGGAACACAAACACAACACCTTCAGCGACTTCATTGCCTGCGCCGAGCACCTGATCGCCAATGGCTTCACCACACCTCAGCAACTGGCGATCAGCGGCGGCAGCGCCGGTGGTCTGCTGATCGGCGCGGTGCTCAATCAGCGGCCGGAATTGTTTGCTGCTGCGATTGCCGAAGTGCCGTTCGTCGACGTGCTGAACACCATGCTCGACCCGGATCTGCCGTTGACCGTCACCGAGTACGACGAATGGGGCAATCCTGAAGAACCGGACGTCTATGATCGGATCAAGGCCTACGCCCCGTACGAAAACGTCACCGCGCAAGCCTATCCGGCGACCCTGGTGATTGCCGGCTACAACGACAGTCGCGTGCAGTACTGGGAAGCGGCCAAGTGGGTGGCGAAATTACGTGCAACCAAAACCGACACCAATCCCCTGCTGCTCAAAACCGAATTGGGTGCAGGGCATGGCGGGATGAGCGGTCGTTATCAGGGATTACGTGACGTAGCACTCGAATACGCATTTGTTTTCAAGGTTTTGGGCATCGCCTGAGGAACTTGGCCCGGCGTGTCGGTCTTAACACCAGACACCGGGCCCGGTACGACACATACCCCCTGTGGGAGCGGGCTTGCTCGCGAAGAGGCCATCACATTCAACATCAATGTTGTCTGACACACCGCCTTCGCGAGCAAGCCCGCTCCCACAAGGGATTTGTGGTGGATTGCAGATCCGGAACAGCAACAAACACAAGAAAAAGACCGTGACGACATGTCAGAACCGACCTTACTGAACAACGAAATTCGCGACTGGCTGATGGACTGTGGCCTGTTCGATCAACTGCTGCCGGCGGACTTCGCCGCGGCCTCGGGTTACTTCAGCATCAGCACCATTGCTCAGGGCGAAGAGATTTTCCATGAGGGCGATGCCGGCAGCTTCATGTGCATCATCCACACCGGCCAGGTGGCGGTGCAGAAAACCAACAGCGACGGGCACCTGGTGACCATGGCCACGTTACGCAGCGGTCGGGCGTTCGGCGAAATGGCCGTACTCGACGGCGAACGCCGCTCGGCCAGTTGCGTGGCCGCGAGCAATTGTCAGTTGCTCAATCTGGGCAAGGACTCGCTGGAAAAGATGCTCAACGATGCGCCGAAAATCGCCGCCAAAATCATCCGCGCCCTCGCCGTCTCCCTCTCCAAACGCTTGCGCATGGCCGATGGGCAACTGCTCTCGCAGCAGGTTTAACCGCCGGGTGACTTGATCTTCGTGCTGTTTGGCTCAAGGCCCGGCAACGGTTGATCCTTGGTCGGAGGACTGGGCATCTCGATCGGCACCAGCGGCGGGCCGCCACTGCCGGGGCCGACCTTGGGCACGCTGGTCGGGGTGATTTGCGGGTACGGTGTCGGTGTCGCGGTGCCGGGCGAACCGGGCAGCGACGCAGGGCTGGTCGGAATGGTTTGCAACTGCTGGGCCTGCACTGCAGTTATCGAGAGCGCGGCCAAGGCAATGACCGTTAGAATGGTGCGCTTCATCAATGGCTCCGTTGGCCTTGTTGTCTTTTTGCAGGCTACTCCCAACTGCGCGTGTTTGCCTTCTCCCTCTTATGCCAATTTCTCCTCAAGTGAGCCCCATGAAACGTTTCGTTCTGCTCGACACCACTCCAATTCCTGAAAATGGCGGTGCCTTGTGCCTGTTCGAATACGGCGAGGATTTCGTCATCAAGATCCAGGGCGGCGACGGCGGGCAACTGATGAACACCCGCATGCACGGCTCGGAAGACGCTCTGGCGGAGATCCCGTGCCGTAAAGTGGCCGGTCGGCCGAATTCGCGCGTGCTGATCGGCGGCCTGGGCATGGGCTTCACCCTCGCCTCGGCCCTCAAGCATCTGGGCAAGACCGCTGAAGTGGTGGTCGCCGAACTGGTGCCGGGTGTGGTGGAGTGGAACCGTGGACCGCTGGGCGAGAAAGCCGGGAACCCGCTGCTGGACCCGCGCACCGTAATCCGCATGGAAGACGTGGCCAAAGTCCTGCAAGCCGAGCCGCAAGGTTTCGACGCGATCATGCTCGACGTCGACAACGGCCCCGAAGGCCTGACCCAGAAGGCCAACAGCTGGCTCTACTCCGCCGGCGGCCTGAGCGCCTGCGCCAAGGCCCTGCGGCCCAAAGGCGTGTTGGCCGTCTGGTCCGCGAGCGCTGACCGACAGTTTTCCGACAAACTGAAGAAGGCCGGCTTCAAGGCCGAGGAAGTCCAGGTCTTCGCCCATGGCAACAAAGGTACCCGCCACACCATCTGGATTGCCGAGAAGCTCAAGGGCTGAGCTAAACTGCGCTTAATACCGTCATTAGTCTTTTTACAAAGGTGAACCCATGAGTTCGTCAACGCCACCGACCAACACGTCGAAACTGGACCGCATCCTTGCCGACAACCAGCGCGACAAGGAAATGGGTTACCGCGACAAGGCCCTGAAAATGTACCCGCACGTGTGCGGCCGCTGCGCCCGTGAGTTTTCCGGCAAGCGCCTGAGCGAACTGACCGTGCACCACCGCGACCACAATCACGACAACAACCCTCAGGACGGCTCGAACTGGGAATTGTTGTGCCTGTATTGCCACGACAACGAACACTCGCGGTACACCGATCAACAGTATTTCGGTGAAGGCTCGCTGAGCTCGCCGAAAATCGCCAAGGCGACGCATAACCCGTTTGCCGCGTTGGCCGGCCTGATGAAGAAGGAAGACTGAAGATCTTCAGTGCCTTGACTGGCCTCATCGCGAGCAAGCTCGCTCCCACAGGGGATCTTCTGTGAACACAGTATTTGTGAACACCAGAGATCAAATGTGGGAGCGAGCTTGCTCGCGAAGGCGGCTGACCAGACACCACCAATCTACAAACTGACCACCCTCCCCCAATCCCCGTATAATCGCCGTTTTTTCCCCGAAGGCACCCGCTCGTGGCAGACAAACGGTACAGCTGCATTGGTTTGTATAACCCCAAATCACCGGAGAACGTCGGTTCGGTGATGCGCGCCGCTGGCTGCTATGGCGTGGCGTCCGTGTTCTATACCGGCAAACGTTATGAACGCGCCGCCGACTTCGTCACCGACACCAAGCGTGTCCACTACGACATTCCGCTGATCGGCATCGACGACCTGAAAAAAATCCTGCCGCTGGGCTGCGTGCCGGTTGCTGTGGAATTGGTGGACGGCGCCCGTTCGCTGCCGGAATACACACACCCGGACCGCGCGCTGTACATCTTCGGCCCGGAAGACGGCTCGCTGGATAAAGAGATTCGCGACTGGTGCGAAGACGTGGTCTACATCCCGACCACCGGTTGCATGAACCTGGCGGCCACCGTCAACGTCGTGCTCTATGACCGCATGTCCAAGGGACTCAACACCCGGTCCGGGGCGAAATTTCGCTGATTCAGCGTACATCCGATGGAACAAGCCGCCCGCCTCGGCAGTCAGCTTAATTATCTATTCTTGATTATCTATTCTTGAAGCGTCATTCCAGCCAGGAGACAGATCATGAGCGAACTCAAACGCGTAGAACGCATCGAATCGACCCCGTTCCAGACTCACACTGAGCAGAACGTGCAGGGTTGGGAGCGCATCGGTTCCCTGGCCGGCGGCGTGGTGATGGTCGGCAAGGGCCTGCGTCGCGGTGGTGTGTTCGGGTTGATTCAAGTGGCGATCGGCGGTGTGGCCCTGGCGCGTGGTATTACCGGGCACAGTTCGGCGAAAAGCCTGCTGGAGAAAAGCCGTCAGGACATGAACAACGGGCGGGCGAAGATTCAGCGGGCGGGTGAAGAGTTGAACCGGTTGAAGGCGAATGCTGAAGCGGCGACCAATACCGCTACCGTGACCGGTAATGATTCGTTGAAGTCGCCGAAAACCGGGGTTTAACCCGAGATTTTCATTGAGGCTTAAGGCCTCTTCGCGAGCAGGTCGAATCGTCGCACCGTCGCTCCCATATTGGAATGCGGTCACCTGTGGGAGCGAGCTTGCTCGCGAAGGCGGTGTTACTGAAGCAATTCGGTATCAAGGACCTTGGAAGACTCGCCAATAACGCTTTCCGCAAGCTGAACAAACTCCTTGGTATCCACGCTCTCCAGATGTATCGCCCCGCGCAACACATCATCCAGCGAACGCTTGTTGCGGGTCTTCAGGCGAATCTCGCGATCCAGTTCCTGCAATAACACGACCGCTTTTGACACCTGCGCCGGGCTGACCTGCTCAGCGCGCAAGGTCGTGACGTTCTGGCTGTCCTTGGCCAACTTCTTTTGCAAACTCTCATACCGCTCATCACTCATGCCGCCGGCGCGACGCACCAGTTCGATGGCGTAATACTCGGCAAACCCTTCGCTGATCCAGTCACTGCGCTGCTGATCGTTGATCCGTCCGAACACCTGCGCCAATTCCCGCACCAGCGCACTGGTACCGCTTTCGCTGACCAGCGGCAGACGGGTGTTCAGATAGATCGATTCGTGCGCGCCCAGGCTGCCGCGCCACATCGGGTCGTTGGCGCCGACAATCAACAGTTTGACGGGATGACGGGGATACACCGCCTGCACTTGCGGCCAGACAAAGGTCAACAGTGTCAGCACATCCATGCGGCGCATGCCTTGGCCCTGAGGCGAGGCGACGGTGACTTCGGTTTCCCCAAGCCGCGTGCGACGGCTGCCGAGGTGGCCGGCGAGCATCCAGCCGGTGGGCCGGTCGAACAAGCGAGAGACGTTATCGATCCGGAATTTGTTCTTGCCGATTCGCGGCCAGGCAGTTTCAACGCTTTTCCAGCCGGTGGGCAATTCGAATTCAAGGCGTGAGACCAGCTCAATGCCGTCCTGCTGATCGAGTTTGGCTGCCGGCACCAGATCGTCGCCGCGCATCAGCGCCCAGGTCGGGGTCATGCGCGTATCGAAGCTGCCGCTCTTGCGTCCGTGGCTGATGCGTACGCGGTAGGTCAGGCTGGCCTTGTCGGCGGCCGGACGCCAGACACCACGGGCCTGCTTGCCCGGCGTGAGCTGCCATTGGCCGTCGGCCTTGAAATCGCTGTAGTGGCTGCCATCGCCCAGATCGAAATCCAGACTGCGCACCGCAGAACCCTGAGCCAGAGTCAGCCGCACTTCGGCCTGATCGCTTTGCGGCAACAGGCGCACGTGGTAATCCAGATCAACCTTCTTCGCCGCCCACACGGGCGAACTCAGGGCCAAAAGCCCAAAGGCCAACGCCAGCCGCAATCCCACAGCCATACACACTCCTTCGTGAAACGTTAATACGCTTGGCGTTTAACCCGCCCGAAAAATCAGATGGTCTTCCCAATCGTCTTCGGCCACGCTGCCTTCGGCGAGCATGCGCCCGGACTGGGAAATACGTTCGTGGTGCACCGCATCGCGATCACCGCACACCAGATGGTGCCAAAGCGGCAGGTCCTTGCCTTCGCTGACCAGTCGATAGCCGCAGGTCGGTGGCAACCATTTGAATTCGTCAGCCTTGCCCGGTGTGAGCTGGATGCAGTCGGGGACGAAATCGCGGCGGTTCGGGTAATCGGTGCACTGACAGGTTTTCAGGTCCAGCAGTTTGCAGGCGATACGCGTGTAATAGACGCTGTTGTCGTCTTCATCTTCGAGCTTTTGCAGGCAGCACAGGCCACAGCCGTCGCACAGCGATTCCCATTCCTCTTGATCGAGTTGATCGAGGGTTTTGCGTATCCAGAACGGTTCGACTTTGGCGGCCATGGCTCAAGCATCAACATCAGGTGGTGAAAAGGCCGCCAGTCTAGTGCCAAGGCCCTTGTGGGCCAAGCGTTGGCGACTGCCGGTAGAACGAGCTTGTCAGTTATTGCGCCGCCCAGTAGGGTTTTGCATCGCCCCACACCTTCAAACGTAGCAAGGAATCTCCTGATGAGTGCTAATCCACGCGTTGCCGACTATGCCATCCACCCTCAGTTCACCGACCGCTGGTCGCCCCGCGCCTTCACCGGCGAAGCGATCTCCGAAGAAACCCTGCTGAGCTTCTTCGAAGCTGCACGCTGGGCGCCATCGGCCTACAACTCGCAGCCTTGGCGGTTTCTGTATGCGCGTCGCGACACGCCAAACTGGGAGCGCTATCTGGGGCTGCTGAACGAATTCAACCGCAGCTGGGCACAACACGCCTCGGCACTGGTGATCGTGATCTCGAAAACCACCTTCGCGGTACCTGGCGCCACTGAAGAAACCCCGGCCTTGTGGCACACCTTCGACACCGGTTCCGCTTGGGGCCATCTGGCGCTGCAAGCGAGCATCAGCGGCTGGCACACCCACGGCATGGCCGGTTTCGACCAGGAGCTGACCCGCAAGGAGCTGAACATTCCCGAGGGTTATGCGCTGCACGCGGCGGTAGCGGTGGGCAAACTGGGCGACAAGGCGACGCTGGCGGACTACCTGCAAGCGCGCGAAGAGCCAAGCCCGCGTCGTCCGCTGAGCGAGCTCGCTGCTGAAGGCGACTTCACCCTCTAAGCCACACCGAAAAACCAATGTGGGAGCGAGCCTGCTCGCGAAGGGGCCGTCACATTCAACATCACTGTTGACTGATAGACCGCTTTCGCGAGCAGGCTCGCTCCCACAGGTTTTGCACAATATTCAAGTAAGTGGTTGGCTCAGTAGCCGCGATTGAAATCCACTTCCCCGCGCAACGCCTCACCCGCCTGATACGCCCGCAGGTTCTCGACAAACAGTTTCACCATCATCGCTGGCGAGGTCGGTGCCGAGCTGTGGCCGGTCAGCAGCAAGCCCCAAGCGGTCCAGAACGGATGACGTTGCGGCAGCGGCTCCTGACGGCAGACGTCGATCACCGCACCGGCCAGATGCCCTTCTTTCAAGGCCTCCACCAGGTCCGCATCGACCACTGCCACGCCGCGCCCGACGTTGATGAACAACCCGGTCGGCTTGAACTGCTTGAACAGCGCCGCGTCGTACAGGTCGTGGGTGTTCGGCGTATTGGGCAGCAGATTGATCACGTAATCCACTTCACCCACCAGACGCGGCAGATCAGCCAGCGCCCCGACTTCGGTAAACGGCGCCTGCTCGCGGGCTTCGCTGGCGATGCCGTACAACTCGACACCAAACGGCACAAGGAACTGCGCCACGGTCTGGCCGATGTCACCGGTGCCGACGATCAATACTTTGCGCCCAGCCAGACTTTGGCCCTGGCGACTGTCCCATTTGCGCTCGACCTGGCTGACCAGCCGCGGCAGCACTTCGCGCTCGTGGCCGAGCATGTAGGTCAGCACGTATTCGGCCATGACCTGACCAAAAATCCCCACCGCCCGAGTCAGGCGATAGTGACGTGGCAAGCCATCGGCCAGCAGCGGTGTAATGCCCGCCCAGGTCGATTGCAGCCATTGTGGCTCGTGGCCCTGACGCAGCAAGGTCGCCAGCAAGTCCGGCTGACCGAGCCAGATCGGACAATCAGCGGCCTGGCTGGCCAGTTCGGCGGAGTCGCCGCTGGTCAGCACTTCCAGGTCGGGCGCTGCTTGACGCAACAGCTGGGCGTACACCGGGTGGTCGTGTTCAGCAATCAGAACGCGCATGGTTCAAACCTTTCAAAAACAGTGCAGACGGCCGCCGACGGAGTATCACTCCATCGCCCTGGCCATCGCCAAAATCATTCCAGTGTTTCATAAAGGCTCTGAACAGAGCCTGTCTGCCGGTCACATCGGATCGTTGCGGCGCAGCAATTCTTCCGGCAAGTGTTCGATGTACTCGTCTTCGGCCGGCGGCATTTGCAAGTGGTAACCCTGCTTCTCAAGGTTTTCCAGCACCACGGTGATGTCCTCGCGCGACAGTTTGCGCTCGGGGGTCAGCACCAGGTCAAAGGCGTGATGCGGTTTGCCGAAGGCGGCCATCAGACTTTCCGGGACGCGCTCCAGTGCATCGCTTTTGAGCACATAGAGGTACATCTCGTTTTTCTTCAAGCTTCGATAAATGGAGCAAATACGTTTCAAGGCTGTTCTCCGGCGGTGGCCAGGCTGTCGAGCAGCGCCTGGCCCATCAATTCGCGGCGCCAGCCACGCAGCGAATCAGGCAATTGGTAAGGACCGTTGGGGTAGCCGCTCTTGAGCAGCGCTTCCAGGGTTTTCTTGCGCAGCATCAGCTCCGGCGCAATGTTCAGGCGCTCGGCTTCGGCCTGGCCGATCGCACGCAGCTGTTTGACCAGCGTGGCGGCGTCCACCGGCAAAGGCTCCGGCACCGCAGGCGGCCATTGATCAGGCGACACACTGCCAGAGCGTTTGATCAGATCAAGCAGAAATTCGCCGTCCTGACGCACGGTACGCGGGTGCATGTCTTCGATTTTCGCCAGCGCGCCGAGGTTGTCCGGCTGAGTCCGCGCCAGTGGCCACAGCGAATGCTCACGCACGATGCGGTTGCGCGGCAGATCACGGGCGCGGGCCTCGCGCTCGCGCCAGGCGCACAGTTCACGCAACACGGCGAGTTGGGCGCGGGAGAGCTTCCAGGCCAGCTTGGCTTCGCGATAGACCTCATACGGATCAACTTCGCGGCGCAGGTTGGCCACCAGCTCGGCGCCGTCTTCCAGGACCCAGGCGTACTTGTCGTCAGACAGCTTCGGACGAAGCTGTACGAAAACCTCCGCCAAGTGCAAAGCATCTTCGGCGGCGTAGCTGATTTGGGTGTCGGAAAGTGGACGTTGCAGCCAGTCGGAACGGGTCTCGCCCTTGGGCAGGTCGATGCCGAGCACTTCCTGCACCAGCCGCGAATAGCCCATGGAAAAACCCAGGTTCAGGTAAGCGGCGGCCAACTGAGTGTCGAACAGTGGCGCCGGCAGGCTGCCGGTCAGACGCAGCAGGACTTCGAGGTCTTCGCTACACGCATGGACGACTTTGATCACGGCCGGGTTTTCCAGCAACGCGGCCAGTGGCTGCCAGTTATCGATGCTCAGCGGGTCAATCAGGTAAGCGCGTACGCCATCGCCGATCTGCAGCAGGCCTGCAATCGGATAAAAGGTGTCGACCCGCATGAATTCGGTGTCGAGGGCAACGAATGGCAGCTGCTGCCACTCGGCGCAAAACTGACCGAGGCTATCGTTGTCGCGAATCCAGTGAATATCGATGGCCACACGGCTCTCCCTTGAAGAATGGCGCGCAGTATATATCGCCCCCGGCGATTTCCGCGCATTCACTGAACAAGAGCTTTAGCGAAAACGCCTGCAAAACAGCAAGAAATGTCTGACAAGCGGAGACTAGCCGGCCTTACGCAGTACGTAGACGCGCATCCGCGCACAGCCGGGCAGGAAGTCCTGATGACTGAGCAAGCGCAAACCTGCGCGCTTGAACTCGGCTTCGACGTCGGCCTTGCTGGCCAACGGTCGGGCCGGAGCACCCTGTGCATCCGTGCGCCGACCTTTGAAATGAGCATCGACCCGTACCGCCACAATCACCGTATCGCGACTGACCCGATGGAACTCCTTGAGCACGGCCAAGCGATGCTCGGGGCAGGTGAGGTGCTGAAACAGTTGCATGCAAAAAATGCAGTCAACCGCATTCGCCGACAAGCCGATGGTAAACGCCGAACTCTGAAAGGTTTTGACCCGCTCCAGCAAACTCTGCGGATGGTGGGTACGGGCATGATCGAGTATGTCCTGCGACGGGTCGGCCGCGAGGATCACCCGGTTGGCATGCTCGGCCAGTACCGGCCAGAAGCGCCCGACACCGCAAGCCAAATCAAGAACCAGACCCGGTTCGCCGGCAGCCTTGAGCGCGTTGCGCACCAATTGCTCGTCACGCCAGAACGTCAACCGCCCGGCCAGGCCACGCGGTCGCGGCTGAAGACAGACGCGGGCGTGCTCCTGATCGTAGCGCCGGGCGATCTCAAGCTCGATGGCAGATGGGGGTTGAGCGGACATGTGCAATGGCTCTCGGGGGAAACTCTGCTGGCCGCACGTTAGCGACCGGGGCATGGAAAAAGGTTGAGGTACTCACTCTGTGGCCAATACGCCGTCGTTCACCGCACCACGACATCCAGCAAACATATCCAGATTCTTCTTGTACACCTTGCTCTGGACCTCCAGCAGACCGAGCATCGAATGGAACAGGTTGTCCTGGCTCAAGGGTTTGTCGCGACTCAGTTGCAGGCAATTGGCGTCCACCGAGAACGACTTTTGATAGCTGTCGGAAAACCAGGCCAGCATCGCGACATGTTTTTGTTGTTCCGGTGCCAGCATGTAAGGCGTGCCATGCAGGAACAAGTTGTACTCGCCCAGGGATTCGCCGTGGTCCGACAGATAGAGCATCGCGGTATCGACTTTGTCCTGATTGTTACGCAACAAATCGATCAGGGTGGACAGCACGTGGTCGGTATACACCAGGGTGTTGTCGTAGCCATTGACGATACTTTCGCGACTGCAATTGTTCAGCGCGTTACTTTCACAAACCGGGGTGAAGCGCTCGTATTCTTTCGGGTAGCGCTTGAAGTACTCCGGACCGTGACTGCCCATCTGGTGCAACACCAGTACCGTGTCTTTATCCAGGGTATCGATGAAGTGCTGCAAACCCTGCAGCAGGATTTCATCGCGGCATTCGCTATTGGCACACAGCACCGGGTCTTTCAGGTTACTGACGTCGTCGAGGGTGACCCGATCGCAAGTGCCTTTGCAGCCCGATTGGTTATCGCGCCAGATCACGTCGAGCCCCGCGCGTTTGAGCACGTCCAGCAGGCCTTCCTGGTTCTTTGCCTTGCTGGCGTTGTAATCCTTGCGGCCCATGTCGGAGAACATGCACGGCACCGACACCGCTGTTTCCGTCCCGCAGGAATGCACGTCGGTGAACGCGATCAGGCCGGCCTCTTTACTCAGTTTGGGTGTGGTGTCACGGTCATACCCCAGGACGCCGAAGTTCTCGGCCCGGGCACTTTCGCCCACCACCAGCACGGTCAGGGATTTGCGCTCATGGGTTTGCCAGGCGGGATTTCGCTGGGCATCTTCACCCAGTTTGACGAAGGGCTGCTGCGCAGACGCGACCTGCTCACGCAGAAAGCCGAAAGAGGCACCGATGTAGTTGCTTGGCACGACCATCAGGCGCAATTCATGATGATTGCGAAACAACGAAGACAGGCCCTGATAGTTAATCAGTGCAACGCCACCGATCACGGCAACCGACGCAACACATACCAGTGCTTTACTTAACAGTTCACGGTGCCAGCGACGGTAATTAACCGGGGTCCGCCACAATAACAACGATGGCAAGACACCCAACAGAAGGATATAAACAAGCAACTTCAACGACAGCAAGTCACGCACTTCCGTCGCATTGGTTTGCGCAAAGTTACGCAGCATGCCGGTGTCAATCAGCACGCCATATTGAGCCATGAAGTACGCTACGCTGGCACTGACCATAAAGATCAGCGTCAAAACGGGCTTCATTAGCGGCCGGAACGCCAGCAGGGTCAGCACAATGTTGAATGCAGCAACGATCATCGCCCCGAATGCCACACGCATGACGATGCCTTGACCGTCAGAGGTCGTGATTTCAAACAGGTGTTGCCAGAGAACTAAATTGAATCCTGCCAATAGAAAGGCGCTGGCAATCAGTGTCACCCACTCGGGGCGCACGGCTTTAATCTTCAACATGATGATCGGCTGTTCCTGAATAAAAGTGCCTTCGCCAAATGTGAAAATTTCATTGGCCGCAACGTCACTAATTTTAGGCTTCCAACCATCAATTTTTTGTGAAAAAGAAGCCAACGATTAGTTGGCTCATGGCACGAGGCAAAAACGCTCAATTTATTTGAGAATGGTTCAGGTTCTGTTCAGGCTTGATTCAAATACCAACGCCAGTCCTGCTCGCCGACTTCGCCCATGAACTGTCGATACTCGGCACGTTTTACCGCCAGGTACACGCCGAGGAACTCACCGCCGAACGCTTCCCGAGCCCAGCTTGAACCTTCCAGTGCCCGCAACGTGGTCAGCCAGTCAGTCGGCAACAGTTCCGTGGCCTGGGCGTAGCCATTGCCCTCCACCGGCGCGCCAGGATCGAGTTGTTCGCGAATACCGCGATGGATCCCGGCCAGAATCGCCGCAGCCGCCAGATACGGGTTGGCGTCGGCGCCACAGATGCGGTGTTCGATATGCCGGGAAAATGCCGGCCCGCCGGGCACGCGCAAACTCACGGTGCGATTGTCCACGCCCCACGTGGGTGCCAGCGGCGCATAGCTGTTGGTCTGGAAGCGACGGTAAGAGTTGGCGTTCGGACAGAACAGCAGCAACGAATCGAGCAACGTACTGAGCATCCCGCCGACCGCCTGTTTGAGCAGAGGCGTGCCGTCCGGGGCTTCGCTGGCGAACAGGTTGTTGCCCTCCTTGTCCGCCAGGCTGACGTGCATGTGCATGCCAGTGCCCGCCAGGTCATCGAACGGTTTGGCCATGAAGCACGCCGTCATCCCGTGTTTGTGGGCCACGCCTTTGACCAGTCGTTTGTAGCGCACCGCTTCGTCCATCGCCTGCAAGGCGTCGGTGCGGTGTTCGAGGGTGATTTCCACTTGCCCCGGCGCGTATTCGGAAATCGCCGTGCGCGCGGGAATGCCCTGGAGTTTGCAGGCGCTGTAGAGATCGGCCAGAAACGGCTCGATCTGTTCCAGTTCACGCAATCCGTAGACCTGAGTCCCTCGCGGCCGCCCGCCATCGACATCCCGCGCCGGTTGCGGCCGACCGTTGCTGTCGCGCTGCTGATCCAGCAGGTAGAACTCCAGCTCCGCCGCCATCACCGGGTAATAACCGTCGGCCTGCAAGCCCTCGATGACTTTCGCCAGCAGATGCCGTGGATCGGCAATCGTCGCGGGCATGCCCTCCTTCGGGTGCATGCTGACCTGCACCGCCGCCGTAGGAATCAGCCGCCAGGGCATGCGCGTCAAACTGCCGCTGATCGGGTACGCCCGGCAGTCGATATCGCCAACGTCCCAGACCAGGCCGGAGTTTTCCACGTCATCGCCGTTGATGGTCAGGCCAAGAATGGTGCTCGGCAATGGCCGCCCGCTTTCGAACACCGCCAGTAATTCATCGCGGTGCAGCAACTTGCCCCGAGGTACACCGTTGTTGTCGAGGATGAACAACTCGAACATCTCGATATCCGGGTTCTGTTCCAGAAAGGTCAGGGCTTCTTGCTTGGAGGCGAAAGATGTCGTGGCAACACTCATGGGAATTCTCTTATTTCCGCGTCAGGCAAACGCACAGGCGTCGCCGCTTTGATCCCGGCGCATGGCGCGGGACCTGTAAGAACAATCAACGGGAAATGCAGGAATCCGGCGGGCGCGCGTGACGGCAGTGCCACAGCGCCCAAAAGGCTAATTCGGAGGGAAGTGCGACGGGACAACCGTCCATAGATAAAACCGCAGAGAACAGATGACCCGCAGCGTCACACGGGAGGTTAAGTCGTTAAATCAGGATTTGAAGAACTTTGGTTGTGGGCTGGCTAAACATTCACATTGGGGCTCGCGTCGCAGCAGAACTATTTAATTTCTAAATACCACTCCAGACTTTCTGATTTGCGGCCCGCAGGCCTCGCGCGCCTAATCGGCTCCTTGTCATTCAAGGTCCGATAGATGGAAAACGTTCGCGCAACCTCTCGCCCCGCTCTCTGGCTGATGCTCAGCATCATTCTTGTCGCCCTGAACCTGCGGCCTTCCATGGCCGCCGTTGGTCCTTTGCTGTCGGCGATTCGCGGCGACATAACACTGAGTTTCAGCCTGGCCTCGCTGTTGACCATGCTGCCAGTGATGGCGATGGGGTTGGCGATGTTCTTTGGGCTGAGCGTCAGCCAACGAATCGGCGAGCAACGCACCGTGGTGCTCTCGCTGCTGATCATCGGCGTGGCCACGGTGTCGCGGTTGTTCCTCGATTCAGCGGCCGAACTGATCCTCAGCGCCGTGCTGGCGGGTATCGGTATCGCGCTGATCCAGGCGTTGATGCCGGCGCTGATCAAATCCCGCTTCAGCGACAACGTTTCCGTGTGCATGGGGCTCTACGTCACATCGATCATGGGCGGCGCAGCGATTGCGGCGTCATTTGCACCGCTGGTGATGATCCGCACCGGCAGCTGGCGCGTAGGCCTGGCGATCTGGGCGGCGCTGGCGCTGGTAGCGTTGCTGTTTTGGTGCGTGCAACGTGAAAGGCTGCCGGCGCAGCCTGCTCAGGCGCAGCGCAATGGCTCCTTCTTCGGCAATTCCCGCGCCTGGTTACTCGCCATCTTCTTCGGCCTGGGCACGGCGTCCTACACCTGTGTGCTGGCCTGGCTGGCGCCGTACTACGTGGAAAAGGGTTGGAGCGAACAAAACGCCGGGCTGCTTCTGGGTTTCTTGACTGCCATGGAAGTGTTGTCCGGCCTGCTGACACCGGCCATCGCCAACCGCAGCCGTGACCGGCGCGTGGTGCTGGTGGTGTTGCTGGCGCTGATCATGGCCGGTTTCTGCGGGCTTATTCTCAGCCCGCAACACTTGAGCCTGTTGTGGCCCTGCCTGTTGGGGCTCGGCATCGGCGGACTGTTCCCGATGAGCCTGATCGTGTCCCTGGATCATCTGGACAATCCCCAGCGTGCCGGTGGCCTGACCGCGTTCGTGCAAGGCATCGGCTACCTGATCGCCGGTCTCTCGCCGCTGATTGCCGGGTTGATCCGCGATCAGCTCGGTAGCTTCGAATGGGCCTGGTGGTCACTGACCGGCGTTATGGCACTGATGATCCTGATGGTCTTACGCTTCGATCCGCGGCATTACGCCCAACACATTCGCTGACCCTGGAACTCACATCATGAAACACACCGGTTTCGCCGCCGCTCACGTCGGCATGCTGCTCTGGGCACTGTTGATCGCTGCATCGTTTTCTGCGGCAGCACAGGTCAGTCAGGCCATCGACCCGATCCTGCTGACCGGTTTGCGCCTGCTGTTCTGCGCCCTGGTATTTTTGCCGCTGCTGCTGTTCAAGGGCGATACCGCCATGACCGCCCGCGGACTGTTCGGCCATGCCGCGCTCGGCTTGCTGCTGGCGGTGTATTTCGGCTCGCTGTTCGAGGCATTGCGCTACACCTCGGCCGTCAATACCGGAACGATGTTCACCTTGGTGCCACTGCTGACATTGCTGTTCGAAGCCGTATTGATGCCCGACAGCAACCTGAAACAGCGGGTGCTGCCGATGCTGATTGCCGCTGCCGGGGCCGTGTTGCTGGTTTTGAAAGGCGCAGGCCCTGGTGAGCTGCCTTCGTTGTATGCAGTGTCGGTGTATGGCGTCGGTTGCCTGGCGATGGCGCTCTACTCGCCCCTGAGTCAACGGCTCAAGGCCAGCAGCCTCAAGGGTCGCGGCCCGGTGGGCATGACTTTCTGGAACATGCTGTTCGGCGCGCTGTTTCTGCTGGCATTCTGTGGATTCAGCGGTGGCTGGCGATCGGCGTCATTGCTGACCGTGAGCGATTTCTGGTGGCTGATTTACCTGGCGGTGTTCGCCACGCTGGCGACCTTCTGGCTGCTGCATCGGGCCATCGGCGTTATCGCCCCGTCCTCGGTTATTTCCTACATTTACCTGAGCACGCTGTTCCTCACATTGTTTCACTGGTTCTGGTTACGTCAGTCGCCACTGCCGCTGGAAATCATCGGCGCGCTGCTGGTGGGAGTCGGTATGTGGGCACTGCTGATGTCCAGCCGCCGCGGGGTGCCTGCAGCCGTTCAGGGCTGAAGGCCTCTGGAACGGCCCTACAACTTTCCATGAAAACTCCTACAAGGCATTCTCCTGGCACCATCGTTCCGTTAGGATCACTCGCACAAATTTGCGCACAGTCAGCGCAAGGAGCACAGCGAGACGGAACAGATGTTGAACAGTAACTTGCTTAGAAAGCTCGATATGCAGGACCTCATGGTGTTTATTGCCGTGTATGAGCAAAGCAGCGTCAGCGGTGTATCCGAGGCGCTCTGCGTCAGCCAGTCCACCGTGAGTTACTGCCTGAAAAAGCTGCGCACCAGCTTCGAAGACGAACTGTTCATCAATACCCGTGCGGGTATGCGCCCCACCTACAAAGCCAGCACCATGTACGCCCACGTGCTGAAGATCCTCGAAAGCATCAATCTGTGTCACGCCGGTGCGCCAGCATTCGACCCTACCCTGCAACCAGTCACCTTCAATATCTGCGCACCGGAATACTTCGAGCAGTTGATCCTGCCGCGTCTGTTGAAAAGCTTCGATTTCGCCGACCTGCCAGTGATGGTCAACATGCACAAGTTTGAAACCGACATCCCGGCCGAAGAGCTACGCGACGGCAGCCTCGACCTGGTGATTTGCTTCGGTCCGAACTTTCATCGCAATCACGGTGATTTCAAATCCCGGATACTGCTGGAGGACGACCTTGTCTGTGTCTTCGATAAACGCGCCACACCGCCGGAGCCGCGTTTAAGCCTGCAAGCCTTTGTTGAACGCCGGCACGTGTTCCCGACCCCCTGGACTTCCACCACCAACATGGTCGACGGCTGGCTGGCGCAGCAGGCGCAAAAACGGCAGATCGTCGCGCGTTCCAATAGCTACAGCGCAGCACTGAAGATGATCACCGGCACCGACTTCATCCTGACCCTGCCTCGGCGTATCCAGCAATTGCTGGCCAACGACGCGATCTTCAATCACTGCGAAGCGCCCAACGGCTTGCCCGGTTTCAGTCTCGACATGCAGTGGAGCCAGAATGTCGATCAGGACAGCGCCAACACCTGGCTGCGCGAGCAAGTGGTCAAGGCCTGCACCGAGCAGGAAATGGCCTGAAACTCAGTGGCTGATGGCAATCTTGGTGTAGGACTCTCGATCGATGTCGAGGATTTCCACGGCCAGCTGGACTTCAATATCCGTCGGCCAATCACACAGGTCCTGCACCACGGCCAGCAAGCTTTCGGACAACTGCTGCTTGATCTGCGGTGAGCGACCGCTCAACAGTGCCAGTTTCACATGCACAAAAGCTCGCTCACCTGACACCGTGCCGACCTTGAACGTCTCAACCTTCACCGCTCGGCTCTTGATGTCGTATTCGGCAGCAAACTGACCGGAAGCCACCAACGCATTGTTGAGCCGGATCAACGCCACGTCGGCATTGAGCTCGGGCAGGTTGGCGGTGTATTCCATGTGCAGGTGAGGCATGACTGAGCTCCTGAAAGTGGGCAGAAAGGTCGTACATATAACACAGCATCGCCCTACTCACTCGGGCGGTAAAAGCGCGCGTTCACTCATGAACGCCTCCAGCCTCGACCTCAACCAGCGCTCGGCGGGGTCCGTATCGACATGACTGAGCCAGACCATCGACAGATCCAGGGTCGGCGCCTTGAACGGGAACAGTTCCTTGAACAGCTGGCCAGACGCGGCCATCGCTTCGGCGGCGTAATCCGGCAGACTGGCGATCAGATCGGTCCCGGCTAGCAAGGCCGGTAACGAGCTGTATTGCGGCACGGAAAGGACGACTTGGCGCGTACGACCAATCTCCGCCAGCCACTCATCGGCGTAACCACTGACATTGGCGGTGTGGGAAACCAGCACGTGCGGTCGCGCGCAATATTCATCGAGCGTCAACGGTGTGTCCGATGCGTCCGCGCGCAAAATGCAGGGCAGGATGTGTCGCAACAACTTGCGCTTGGCGTTGGCCGGCAGCCCGCGAGTCTGGCTGATACCCACCGTGATGTCGCCCGACGCCAGCAAATCCGGAATCCGCCAGTAATCGACATGCTGCACCACGAACACCACCTTGGGTGCTTCCTGGCGCAGGGCACGCAGCAACGGCGGCAGCAGGCCAAACTCGACATCGTCCGACAGCCCGATACGAAAGGTCATGGTGCTGCTGGCGGGGTCGAAATCATGGGTCAGGCTCAACGCCACCGACAACGAATCCAGCGCCGGCGACAGGTGCAGAATAATCTCCTCGGCCCGCGCCGTCGGCTCCATACGATGCCCGACACGAATGAACAGCGGGTCGTTGAACATCGTGCGCAAGCGATTGAGTGCCGAACTGATGGTCGGCTGACCGAGAAACAACTTTTCCGCCACCCGGGTGACGTTACGTTCGAGCATCAGCGTTTCAAACACCACCATCAGGTTGATGTCGGCCTTGCGTAGTTCGTTACGATTCATCCACTGACCCCGCTCCCAAATCTGATGACAGTTTAGGTAGGTGTCGCAATCGGCGTCTATGCGACTCAGCAGTTTGCGCTTAATTCGGATTCAGGCAGCGGCACTCACAACCGTAAGACCGCCCGTTGAAACGAAGCTGCTCTGACCGAGCAGCTTCACCACCTGAAGCCTAGATTTCCTTGACCGGGGTCTGATCGTGGGTCCCTTGAATCAAACTGATGGCATGCACACAATCAGACTTATTGACGTAAGCCTCCCCGCTGGCAATCGTTTCATGGTTTCCCGCCCTCAAACGCCACCGCCATTGGCCTTTGCCGGTCTGTGCGATGCCACGGGTTTGCCTGTAAATCTCAAAATACATTGCTCGCTCCTTGCGATTGCTGATGACGGCAGATCAGTGATCTGCGAAACGAGAGTAGATGAGGATTTTTTGCAGCAGGGTCTTTCAATGTCAGGGGATGTTGCGCAGATCCAGCCTTGATTGGCGGGACGACCAATAGATTCGGGGGGCGGTAAATTGGGTGACTGCGTTGAGTAACTTTTCCCTTGAAGATGCATATTTTTCTTACGCTGCGGTGCTGTCTGGTCCGACGCAAAAACTCTGATTCGAGCCTTTGGTGATCGCCCGGTAATCCATGCCATACAGACTGTTCACTGATTTTTCTGCTGAGTTGAATCGTCAGCTGACAGGACCAAAGGCTGTTCTTCCATCAGCACGGCATCTTCCTCAAGTTCTGTTTGAGGTTGAGCCGCTACCGTGGTGGTGACTGGGGCACGATGGGGCAGGAAACCCCGCACAGCCCTTTCAATCAGTGAAAGGATTCCATAGGTGATGAAGCCAAAGATCAGTCCGACAACCACAATGCTCAAAGGGTGCATTTGCTCTGCGTCGGGACTTTCCAACATGTAGCTAAAAGCCTGAACAGCAACGGCCAGGCAAGCCGCAAATGCTGCCACCAGCTTCACAAACACCCAAATCCGTCGCCATCTGTTCATGCACTCCCCCGTCATCCGGTGATTTGCCCTGTATTGCATGATAGCTAATGACCAGGGTTACACCGAAAGCCAGAGACATTGCGCAACTGTTTGATCGAAATCACTCGTTGATACAGCGTATGTTGGCGCAGGTAACGGCAACACGGCTGCAGGGGTGCGAGGCGCTATTAGATGTCTACGCCAAACAGGCTTTCGAGGCTCATGATGAAAACCACTGACAAGTCGGGTGGCACTTCGACTACTGCGCCAACCGAGAAGGCGTCAACCGGCAACGTTTGGCGCACCATGCCTGGCGGCATCTGGGCATTGGGCTTCGTCTCGATGCTGATGGACATCTCCTCAGAGATGATCCATGCATTGTTGCCGCTCTATATGGTCACCGTACTGGGTACCTCCGTTCTGGCCGTGGGTCTCATCGAAGGCATAGCCGAGGCTACGGCCTCGATCACCAAGGTATTCTCCGGGGCACTCAGCGATCGATTGGGCAAGCGCAAACTGCTCGCGGCGCTGGGCTATGGATTGGGGGCACTGTCCAAACCGATCTTTCCTTTGGCGGGCTCGCTGGACTGGCTGATCGGGGCGCGTTTTATCGACCGCATTGGCAAAGGTATTCGCGGCGCCCCGCGCGATGCGTTGGTGGCCGACATCACGCCGCCCGAGATACGGGGGGCAGCTTTCGGCCTGCGGCAAACTCTGGATACCGTGGGTGCATTCCTGGGACCGTTGCTGGCGATCGGATTGATGTGGCTAACCGCGAACCACTTCCAGACGGTGTTCTGGGTGGCCGTCATCCCGGCCTTCCTTGCCGTCGCGGTGCTGCTGGTGTTCGTTCATGAGCCCAAACAAGTGGAAGGGACGCGCCGGGTGCGTGCGCCTTTGAGCCGGCGGGAATTAGCCCGACTGGGTGCTGGCTACTGGTGGGTGGTGGGTGTCGCTGCGGTATTCACCCTGGCGCGTTTCAGCGAAGCCTTTCTGATTCTGCGCGGTCAGGCTGTCGGGCTGGCGCCGATGTGGGCGCCAGCGGTGCTTGTCCTGATGGGGGTGGCGTACTCACTGTCAGCCTATCCCGCCGGGGCTTTGTCTGATCGTGTCAGCCGCGTAGCGGTGCTCGGCGCAGGGCTGGTATTGCTGATTGCTGCCGACCTGACTCTGGCATTCGCGCCGGGTATCGGTGGCCTGGTCGTTGGCGTCGTTCTATGGGGGCTGCACATGGGGTTTACCCAAGGGATATTCGCCGCCCTGATCGCCGATTGCGCGCCGGCTGAACTGCGCAGGACGGCATTTGGCATGTTCAATCTGTTGACCGGGTTGGCCTTGCTGCTGGCCAGCGTCATCGCTGGGGCGTTGTGGGACACGGTAGGCTTCCAAGGCACTTTCTTGATGGGCGGGGGCTTTGCTGTTCTGACTTTGCTGGGGTTGTGGGTGATCCAGGCGAGAGTTCAGCTTCGATAGCAAAAAGCGATACCTGAACGAAATGCCAGAAACGAAAAAGCCCCTGAAATCTTTAACAATTTCAGTGGCTTAGTCTTATTCAATAATGGCGGAGAGATAGGGATTCGAACCCCTTCATGAATCTCTGAGGACCGCTCCAGACCATCAAATACGGCGTTTTCGACCTCTGCCTGTGGCGTGCTGCGGCCTATCGCGGCCCTGTATTTGCCCTAATTTTGCCCTAAACCTTCCCCCCTAACAGAATCTGCCTTAATCGAATCGACGGCTTCCGGTGGCAGCCGGCAACCCTAATGATGCGCAATATTAAGAATAAAATTCGCCTGCCATTTTTGTACCACCCCTCACCCCCATACCCCTCCCAAATTTAATTTTTCTTCCAGTCAGGTGCTTAAGGATGGCATTCTGCCTTCGCCAATAAACACATCACATGCTTAGCCGAGGTAACTTGATCATGGAAGACAATAACAATTTATATAAATACATGGGCCCGGAAATAGCTGACAAATTTTTGCTAGCAGATGGAACATGTAGCTTAAAGCTTTCCTACTTGAAAGATTATAATGATCCATTCGAATTTTTTTTAACCATCGACTACAATCAAGGCCCTGAAATTCTCGCATATTACAACGAGATGATCTCAATGGTAACTCAACAGCCAGTTACCTGCTTTTCAAAGTCTCCATTAATCACTCCAATGTGGGCTCATTACGCATCAAATTCTCAGGGCTTTGTCGCCCAAATAAATGAAGCTGCACTTGACGAGTGGCTCGAATCAAAAAACTCAGACCCAAGCTTTGGAAACATTGATTACCGAGACAGCCCTCACGAAGGGATGCAGGGCATGCTTGATCGTGCATATGTAGTATCTAAACCGAGGCATATAGGATGGCTACAGCAAGCGATTGGAAGCTCCGCCTATTTCTCCAAACAAACGTGCTGGAGCTACGAGCAGGAAAGACGCCTCATCGTTAACGAAAAAAACATCGATAAAATCAACGAAACCCTAACGCTTCTTTACTTCCCTGCAAACTTCGTAACATCCTTAATTGTAGGCGCAAAAGCAGCACAACCCTTGAAGGACAAGATAAAAGAAATTTCACAAATAGTAGGATGCAATTATTACGAGAAGCGCATCGGCAAAAGCACCACAACCCCGTTTTTCCTAGATGGCGAAAATAAAACTTACATCTTTAATGGCAAAGAAATAGTTCCGCATAATGAAAGATGTGAATCGTGCAAAGAACCAAAAATAAATTTTGATTTGAAGCAATGCTCATGGTGCAGTATCACTGAAGCCCATGAAAAAAATGCTGCTCATAGAAATTCTTTTCGAATGTTAGAGCACACCGGAATTCTCGATCAGTACCTGACTGCCTTTCTGGAAATTGGCAAAAAAAAATAACAGCCCTCGCAATGAAGTTTCGAGGCAGGGGAATGTTATGGTAACGGTCAGTTAACTGTCAGTGGCAGTCAAAGGACAGAAGCATTGTTCGATAGTAACTACGCATCCGAACTGGCACGAAGCCTAAGGATAGGAGTTCAAATGCCCCCCCAAAAAATATTTAACAACTTCTGCACTAAAATCTCTGAATTGATTCTACTGCAGCGCGCTGCCCGCTCCAACAGCGACAAAAATCTTGAAAACTTACATGAGGCAAAAAAAAGAGAATCCTTACAAGACAGCCCTTACGAGAACATTCCAAGGTCAATAAATAGGATGTTCTTCTATTCTGCAAAAACCAACGAACTACTCTCGTACGGGAAGAAAACTCAAAATATAGACGACCAAATAAATTTTGAATTACAGCATAGAAACAAGCAGTACCAATGGATATTAGCTGAGGCTTACGAGATCTTCGAAGACTACATTGAAGAGCTTTACGCCGACATAGGATTCCGCGACAAAAATTTCTGGCCTCTATCCGACTATGGAGCACTTACACTCCACGAAATTTATACATTAGATAAAGAATGGCACCTGAATTATACAAAAGAAAAAAAGAAAAACAAACCATCGTCAATATTAATCCAATTCAGGAAAAAGCTCAGCGACCTCGAAAAACTAGAAAAAACCAACTGCCAGAATGTCAATTTTAGGTTTGCTATTACCTTTATAGAAAAGCTTCGACATGCAATAGTTCACAATAACGGTAAAATCGACAACAAAGAAAAATTTATTGAGAAGACTTTAAACGAGTCCAACATCAACACGCCTGAGAAAGAGCGGTATAGAAATACCATAAACTCCTACATACACCCAAGTAACGACAACCTTATAAAACTCCTCGAACGAGCCGGCCATCCAGACATACCATTTTCTTATAACGATACGCTTGAGGAAATAATAAAAGTTCTCGTCACATATGCACACCTGCTCGCAGACTGCTTATCTGGCCACCAATCGTTAGCAATCCCTGCAACCCCCTCCGAATAATCCTACAAAGGACGTAAAAATGGCAATTGAAAAAATTGATAGTACAGGTGTTGTCTTGAGTGACGGCACGGGAGTGACAATCACTGTACGCGTGACTTGGCTTAACACACCAACAATAACAGTAAATATTCCAGGCTCGATTTTAGCATTTTTCCATTCCGACAAATACGGAATACAGACAACCTTGTTAGCGCTAACCTCCGATGTAAATGTGCAATTTGCATTTTGCAGCATGCTAAAATCTAACTTTGGCGCAAAGAACGCAGAAATCATCAGCATTGTTGTCACGTCACCCCCGGTAGAACTCCGCGCTAAGGAAGTAACAGCAATTCTAGTGAGCGGTGAAACTGTACGCGTCACTTTCGGAACACCGAGCGGAATACCGCGCGGACCAGATACCAGCGAGATACAAAAGGTATTTGAGTTGATGTCGACAATAAAATTCTCCCAACTGGGAAATCTGAAATCTCTCATTAACAACACCCTCGCCAGCCCCGACAGGAAGTGGGAATTCACTATACTGAGCGTGGAGCAGATAAGTTGTGCATGTCATCCCTAATAAAAATCCACCTACAAGCTGTCGAAGTATCGCTAGGCACAGTTCGTACAGGACCTTCAAATGGACGCTAACTCAAAAGAAATAAATGGCTTCTTCAACATACTTGACCAAGAAATTTTCGGCACGCTAAAGCTTAATGGAGAAGACACGTTAATAACATTCAAAAGCAAATCACCCATACCTCCCCTCTCGGATTTTCATATTTTAACGGGAATCGGCTTCGACCATAAAGTCATCTCATGCTTACAGTGCATCGAGGCAGGGTCACAACACGATTACCACCATGGCGGAATTGAATACACTGCCTCTGTTTTTCCTCATTACGCATCAATAGGTTACACAACACTTAACAACACCGAAAACACAATAACCGAAGTATGTTTTACGACAAACGACCTTCCAACATTATTTAATGATCGCAGCGCATTTGGACATTTATTTAGCACCGAAAACCAGTTAAAAGCTCTGTTAACCAAAAACCACGAAACCATTAAACAAACCACCAATCTCAATTACGAATTTTCACCACCTGAAATATCAGAGACTCCACATGTCTTCTATTGGACCGGGAAATTAGATATATTCAAGTGTGACACCCAGATTGGTGCATTAACTATAACCCATAGCCCTAGCTTCTCTGTCGATGGAAAATCCGGAATAACGTGTGAAAACAATATAACCGCAAACTTAAAATTCAATGACCCTATAAGTTTCGATAAAACAATTGACAATATATCAACCTTTGCTAGGTTTTTTTCGATTGTCGCTGGGCGCACTCAAAAAACCAGCGATATAAAAATCAAAAAACTTGATTCTTTACCAGATAATCACTTAGAAATATATTGTAGTTACAGCTCATCAATCTCGGCCCCCCCTCTCCAGGGAGCCAATGACGCCCCCTTAAACCCAATTCATAGGCCCGATGAGTTTTCCGCGGTTCTACAAAACTGGATTATTAGGGAACCAGAATGGAGCATTGGGCGAATACAATATTTAAATGGCTTGAACAAAAACCGCTCTTATGACACCGACAGGCTTGTATCCGCCGCCAATGCTTTTGATATATTGCCTTCAAAAGCTACGCTACCAAACAAGGAAATAACTCAGGAATACAATACCGCACGAGAGGAATGCATAAAGATACTTGAAACCCTACCGAAGTCTGATGATCGAGCGGCAGCCATTGGAGTTATGAAAAGGTGGGGACGAGCCAATCTACGAAGCAAAGTCCTCCATAGAGCAGAAATCGTAAAAAGTCATTGCCCGCAAATATCAGACGGAATTGACCGAGTTTTAGTTCTAGCGATAAAAACTCGAAACTACTTCGTTCATGGAAGTGATGACTTCAAATATAAAAGCTATGAAGAGTTTTTGCCGCTATTCACTGATGCGCTAGAATTTGTTTTTTCCGCATCCGACATTATTGAATGCGGGTGGGATCCTAAAGCATGGCTTGAAACTCGCCCCTCATACTCTCATAATTACTCCTACTTTATAAAATCTTTTAAAAACGAAATAAAACTACTAAAACTTGTAGAGGGTGAGGCTAAGCATTGGCCAACGTAAACTCCAAATAGCTCCCGTTAACTACAAACATGGAACGGACCAAAGCTGATTGAGCTTTGTCGTGTAGCTCTGACTCATCAGCTCCCGTCGCATTGCCCAATTCGGACAGCTCGGCACGCTTGCAGACCGCAGCGTGCCACGTCCCCAACGCTCGTTAATCTGATCGAGCACCGTCATGACACGCGTTGCCTTATTGGATCGCGAGGCAGCAAATAAATCATCGGTGTACTCACCAGGCTGGCACAGATTCAAAAGCAGTACTTCAGCCTTGCTGTAATTAAAACCCGGTCGGAAAACATGATCGAGGGCGCCGATCGCCGCTGTGATAAGTAAACGCACATCGTCGGTGGGGTACGGCAGATCGACCGTTACACCATTGGCGTACTTCGCTTCATCTGGGTTGTACATGCCGGTCCGAATACTGACGCGGATCTTCTTGCACAGTGAGTTCTGGGCACGCAGTTTTTCCGAAGAGCGCATCATGTAAGTGGCGACGGCCTCCTTGATCGGGGCCAGCTCTGTGAGGCGTTTTCCGAACATCCGGCTGCAGCAGATCTCCTGCTTGGGCGGGGCCGGCTCGTCGAGCTCCAGGCATGCAGTACCAGCTAACTCCCGGGCGGTTTTCTCGATCACCACGCTGAAGTTTTTCCGCAACGTCCACGGGTCAGCCTTGGCCAGATCCATGGCGGTCTTGATGCCCATGCTGTCAGAACTCATCGCGCTTGCCATCGAGGATATCGACCTTGAGGCCGGCTTGGTTCACGTGCGACGAGCACTAGTCGTCGGTGAATTCAAAGTACCCAAAGAACGCTCCAGGGTACGAGTCATTGAGCTGATTGACCCCGCTCTCGAACTGATGCGCGAGATTGTTGCCGATGCCAAGGAAGCACCCGCCGTAGAGATAACCGTCATTCAGCGCGACAACATCACGACAAAGAAGATGAAAGTCAGATTTCTTTTCCGCAGCTCCACAAGCGGCCTGCTCTGGAGTGGTAAGACATTGAGCAATTGGTTTACCGCCCATCTGAAAAAAACGGAAATCCGCCACCGAGGTGCCAACCAATGTCGTCACACGTTCGCCAGCCAGATGCTATCTAGTTACGTACCCATTGAGTGGGTAGCCAGGCAGCTAGGACATAGCGACACGACGATGGTAAGAAAGCATTACGGTAGATGGATACCGAAGGACACCAAGAGTATGGCTGGGATCGTATCTAAAATGCTTGGTTTTAGAAGTTAATCACACCCAAGCAAACTCTTGTTGATTCCTTAGCAAAACTTATGGAATACACCTAGGAGACATGTATATTAATTTACTAGATGTCCTAAGCACCAAATCCGCGTATTTATCAGAATTCAAAAATCCTGATGCGATATTGGAAACTTCCTCACCAACACCAATCGTGCCTTGCTTCCACTTACCGGGCGACACTGAATCCTTACTAAGCGCGAACCATATCTGATGATCCACAAGGCTCTTCCAAATAATATCATCCATTCCATCACCATTTACATCACCAAGAGTGGAGAACTCTGCTTTCCCATTAGAAATCTTTTCAATTTGGCAAAGCGCTGGATCCGAACTTTTCGAAGTAACAAAAACTGGATACCAGGGCGCATGCGATAGTATGCGGTAACTATCATAGATTGGCGCCATATTTTTTATGAACGATAACATCTCGTTTGGAATATAGCACTCAACTTGAGGATACCCCAGTGTCTTTCCATCTCCGCCTAAAACGAAGACTTGGAGTCTGGAAGGAACATTTTGTCCACTTGCCTGATCATGATGCAATTGCTCACCAATTGCTAATGCAACAGGATTATCAGGCCCGAAATATCGATCCAGCCTTGCAGATGTTCCATTTTGAAAAACACTTTTTTCGGCAAGATCTACCCCGATGACCTTCGGAGCATAAAACTGTGCCCCCCCCTTTCCAAATAATAATTCAGCGGTAGGTTTTGGCGAATCGTAGTACATCAACATGTCTAATAAGCCATCGTCATTGAAATCTCCGACTTGCCGAAGATTCCCAATATCTAACCCGGACGAATTCATGTTAATAAAATGTGGATTTGGCGCATTCTTGGCTAAGTAGTTAACATGCAAATTGCTATTGCCTATGTCTTCACTAATAAATATTGCTTCTTTAGGCGTATTTGCCAGTTTTTGAAAGGAAGTACCTCGATCTCTTGGCCAGCTGTTATTTGTCCTAACGATTATCGGCGAACCTGGTCTTCCATCGCTTGCAGTTATGTATATTGTCATACCATGAAAGCCAAGGCTCATCTGATTAACTTCAAATAATACATCTTCACGCTTATCATTATTAACGTCCCCGACGAGCAATACGTTGTTAGCACCTACACCCAAATCAATGGTAGATGTAATATCAAATGTTACATTCTCACAAGTTTCGGACTTACCGTACGCGACCGAGCCGAACATACAGATGAAGATCAACGAAAACAATATGACGTCCATTGATGTTTCCTAAGCAGCAAGATAGGTAAGGATCCACAAATAACTTTAGTTGATATTTCTTTTTTTGCTAATCTTCAGCATTGAATCCATTTGAGCGGATGCTAGCGGTATCCGAAGAGATGAGTCTTGCCATGCCTGTTGCTAACAATCGAAAATTAGAATCACTGAGTCTGCTGGCAGCTCCAAGCAGGCACATGGCATAGCTACGCAAGGTATTTCCCCTTGAGACTCTGAGCGACCTAAAGCGGTGTGGCGACGTAATCTTCTGCCCTAAAAATGCCCTAAAGAAACCCTAAAAAACGAAAAAGCCCCCCGTAATCTTTAACGATAACAGGGGCTTAGTCTTATTCAATAATGGCGGAGAGATAGGGATATCGACCTTGATGCTGGCCTGGTGCAAGTCCGGCGCGCACTGGTCGTTTGTGAGTTCAAAGTCCCCAAAGAACGCTCCAGGGTGCGAGTCGTCGAACTGATAGACCCAGCTCTTGAATTGATGCGGGAGATTGTTACCGCCGCCAAAGAAGCACCAGCCGTTGATATCACCGTGATCCAGCGTAACAACATCACCTCAAAGAAGATGAAGGTCAGGTTTTTATTTCGCAGCTCCACCAGTGGTCTGCTCTGGAGCGGCAAGACTTTGAGCAACTGGTTTACCGCCCACCTGAAAAAGGCGGAAGTTCGCCACCGAGGGGCCAACCAGTGTCGAAACACCTTTGCCAGCCAGATGCTGTCGAGCTATGTTCCAGTTGAATGGGTGGCTCGGCAGCTCGGGCATGCTGATACAACGATGGTGAGAAAGCATTACGGAAGGTGGATACCGAAGGACACCAAGAGCATGGCGGGTATCGTGTCGAAAATGTTGGGATTTAGACCATAGAAAACATTCCATGGTGGTTCCTTAACAAGGAGCCACCCGTGAATCATTTAGTACGCATTTCGTCTAGTAGCTTAACCCCGACTTCTACAGCATCAGCAAATTTTATGGGGGAAGACTCAAAAACCCCAAAAGAGCCAACCACCTCTTCCGGTCTAAATCTATAAGCTGCACCGATTAAGTTTCGCTGAGAATCAGCGCGTTCCGGAGTAAGACGGGGCTCAAGCGCTGCATAAATGCTCGCTTGCCACTGAGTATCATCCTCTCGGCTTTGCCAAGACGAAAGATCGAGAATCTCAAACCCCAAACTATCAAAAAATCCTAAAATAAAAGTTGCGCACGTCAACCCAGCACCTGGGGAATCAATAAAACTCAAATTACCATTAAAGACAGACGCCCCCGTATATTCCATACCATATGGAATACCGGCCATGTTTTCGTCATACAACCTTGATGCGTGTTCCGCAAATAGCTCAAGCTCTTCATCGTCAAAATGCTTACTAGGCACTGATCGATAGGGAGCATTGAACGGGTCACATTTCAAGGTGTAATGCCATGCAAGATGAAGAAGACTCAAATGAGTCTTACTACGATCTTTAAACACTAATGCGGCATGCCGTTGTCCGGGAGTTTGTGTTTGTAGTATTGCAGCCCCGAACAACCCTACATCTCCAATTAGTTTAACCTCAGGCAATCTGAACTACCTTAGGCCGAGACAAACCACGCAACGCGCGCTCAGGATCCTGCCCCGTTTCTTTCAGGTGCGCCGAGACAAGATCATAAAGTGTAGGCCAGTTGCTAAGCTTATCGCGTACTCGGAATGATGTACGCAATACAGATACACTCGTAATCCTTCTCATGGAGGCTGGCTCCGCCAAAGCTAAAAGCTCATTCAAGCTCCAGAGATCTTTATCTTTTATGTAGTCTTCAACAACATCTACAACAGCTCGGATTGCCACTCTACTTTGATCCGGGTCAATAACAGCAGCAGCATCCACCGCATAAATTGAATCGAGCTGCTCTTGTATAGCATCTATCAAGTTTCCCGTCAGGGACTTCACCTGAACATTGACAAGCTCGTTTACTATCCATCCTTCTTTTGCGTCGAATACGCGAATGCCACTTTTATTAAAGCTTTGATTTTGCGCAGCAGCAACGTTGACGACATCCTTACTAGACGAACCATAAGAAACCGTCCGAGAACGCAACTCGTAAGCAGGATAGTTAGAAGTCGAGCTTGGACTTACAACCAACGCGGCTCGATTGGAATCATAAAAATCCGTGATCCGCCTTTCGATTGGAGCCATCATCACTGACGACTCAACAACATAAGGTGCACTATCCATTTGCATTTGCTTCAACTCCTGCTAACAGTCGAGCTTCACTGAAGAATGCCGCAATAATAGTCTTATACGCATCAGCATGTGGAAGCTTAGAATTGGCGTGAGTATTTATATCCAATTCAAGCTGAATAAGATGATTCTGCTTTGTGCCTAATGCTTCATGATTTTGATATTGAACAGTCTGACTTAACAATTGAGACCATTTGGTCAGCCTATTCATTATCATTCCGCTAATTTTTGGAAACTTCTTAACTCGGTTTACCTGAAACATAAGATCAGAGGCATCAGCACCAAAACTTACTTCTGGCACTAACTCTTTAAACATTACGTGACTTCTTTCCACTGAACCGGGAAAAACATTCAGGATTGCGCCCATTGCCAATCGGGCAACTGTCGGCAATTTAAGGGCGCACAGCCGAGATTCAAACTTTGCGCTGACGCTAGAAAAATCACCCAACGTTGGATGGCTTGTCGGGTCATGTGGCAATGCTGCCAGCGTAATATCAACCCGACCAGGGTGGGAGGTGATGATCAGTCGCCCGCCCTCGAAAGGACCTTCCTGGATGGATAGCTGTTGTGCTGGACGATTTGTAACCGATTCTGGCTCCATGCCCACGATGGATTGCCAAGACACCTTTACACCCTCAGGAACTCCTAGGAGAGAGAAACGAAGCGTCTCGGTGGTCCAAGCGGTGGTCTGCGTCATCGAAATTCACTAATTAGATTGATGGTACTGAGAATCGTGTGAATCCGTTTCACACGCGCTCTGAGCATTCCTGTTGCGGGAATGAAGCGAATCATGCGCGGAGTCTAGCTAACTTTGGTTAGGCTTGCATAGGTAACCTCAGCTATCGCACACCTTTACCCAGAAAAAACATCAGCAGAAAGTGACAGTTTTTGCCAAATCCTAAAAAAGGTGCCACGCAGGCACGAAAGGTCACTAAAAGAGATCAGTACTTTAAGCAAATTGGCATATCAAAATGCCCTAAAAATGCCCTAAAAAAAACCGAACAAACGAAAAAGCCCCTGTAATCATTAATGATTACAGGGGCTTAGTCATTTTGAATAATGGCGGAGAGATAGGGATTCGAACCCTAGGTACCGGTGAAGGTACAACGGATTTCGAATCCGTCCCATTCGGCCACTCTGGCATCTCTCCAACGGCGCGCATCATAACAACACTTTTGCCGGAAGCGAACCCCCTAAGCGAAATTTTTCCGTGCTATCAGATGCTTGCGTCGATTAAAGCGGTACGCCCAGACGATTGGCGACTTCTTCGTAGGCTTCGATGACGTCACCGAGGCCCTGACGGAAGCGGTCCTTGTCCATTTTCTTGCCGGTGGCTTTGTCCCACAGACGGCAGCCGTCCGGGCTGAATTCGTCGCCCAGGACGATGGAGCCGTCGGAGAACACACCGAATTCCAGTTTGAAGTCGACCAGCAGCAGGCCGGCGTCGTCGAACAGTTTGCTCAGGACTTCGTTGACCTTGAGCGACAGTTCTTTCATGCGAACCAGTTGCTCGGCGGTGCCCCAACCGAAGGCCACGACGTGGGATTCGTTGATGAACGGGTCGCCCTTGGCGTCGTCCTTCAGGAACAGTTCGAAGGTGTAAGGGTTGAGCTTCATGCCTTCTTCGACGCCCAGGCGCTTGACCAGGCTGCCGGCGGCGTAGTTACGCACGACGCACTCGACCGGGATCATGTCGAGTTTTTTCACCAGGCATTCGTTGTCGCCCAGCAGTTTGTCGAATTGGGTCGGCACGCCGGCTGCTTCGAGTTTCTGCATGATGAAGGCGTTGAACTTGTTGTTCACCATGCCTTTGCGGTCGAGCTGCTCGATGCGCTTGCCGTCGAACGCCGAAGTGTCGTTGCGAAACAGCAGGATCAAGCGGTCAGCGTCGTCGGTCTTGAAAACCGATTTGGCTTTGCCGCGGTAGAGTTCTTCACGTTTTTCCATGATGGGCTCCGCTTGCTAAGTAGGTGGGCTAGGCGATGTGTCGCCAGTCGAGCCCTGAATCTTGATCGGCCAGTTGCAGCCAGTCCGGGTCGCACCCGAGGGTGTCGACAAAACATTGCCGGGCCAGCTGCGGCAGGTTGTTCTTGCTGCTCAGATGGGCCAGGACCAGGTGTTGCAGGCCTTGCCAGCCCAACTCGGACACCAGGAATGCCGCCTGATGGTTGTTCAAATGCCCCAGCTCACCGCCTACCCGCTGCTTGAGAAAGTACGGGTAGTGACCGCGAGCCAGCATGTCACGGCAATGGTTGGCCTCGATCATCAACGCATCGAGGTCCCGATAGCCGTCCAGCACCTTGTTGCAATACGAGCCCAGGTCGGTCAACAGGCCAAAACGCCGCTCACCATCACTGAAGACATATTGCGTCGGCTCCTGTGCATCATGGGCCACGGCAATGACGCCGATGCTCAGTGCGCCGATCTGCAGTTGCTCGCCGCCGGCCAGAAGACCAGCCGGTTCAATTGGTTTGCGCATCCCGCGCAGGGTACCGCGACTGAGGTAGACAGGCAGATTGTAGCGCCGAGACAGTAAACCCACGCCATGCACGTGGTCGGCATGTTCGTGGGTCACGAGTATCGCGCTCAACTGCGCAGGGTTCACACCCAAGCGCAGCAGGCGTTTTTCGGTTTCCCGCAGGGAGAAACCACAATCCACCAGCACATACGTGTCAGCGCTGGCTATCAGCGTGCCGTTCCCTTGGCTACCGCTGCCGAGAACGGCAAAACGCATGTGATCAGCCCAGGTTGTCCTGAATCACGCTCAACACTTTGCGCGCCACGTCTGCCGGCGCCACGGTGTTGATGTTTTTCTCGACGGTGACCTGAACGTTGTCGCCAACCTTGCTCAGGCGAACCTGATAACGCTCGGCACGGGCTTCAACTTCTTCCTTGCTCGGCGCGCTGCCGAACAGGCCGCTGAAGAAACCAGGTTTCTCGTCTTTCTTCTCGGCTTTTTCAGACAGGTTGATGTAGTACAAACCGAGGCTGCGGTTGATGTCTTCCACGCGCCATTCGCCCTGTTCCAACGCACGACCGACGCTCGACCAGGCACGATCCAGATCGGTGCCGACGTTCAGGACAGGGTTACCACTGCCGTCTTCGCTCAGGCTGACACGACTTGGCGTATCGGAATCACGCGAAGCCAGCATGGAAACCGAACCGCCCTTCTCCGAGGTGCGGCTCATGCTCGCGAGCATGTCGTCGACCAGTGCCGCGTCCAGGCCAGTGTTGACCGAACGGTTGGTGAAGGCCACGTCGGAGGTGCTGCCGGCAGGACGCTCGGCGCTGACCACGTAGATTTCACTGGTGTTGCGCTGCACGCCTGGCTCGATGCGGACCCGCACGCGGGTTTCGCTGTCGGCGCCGACACCGGCTGCGCTCAGGCGCTTGGCCATCGCGGCGGACAGTTCGTCGGAATGCTGCCAGGTGGTGGTGAATTCGCCGGTTTGCGGACGCTGTTCGTCCAGACGGAAACCGTTGTCCTGGAAGAACTGCACGGCCACAGGCCAAGCTTCGGCCGGCGGGTTCTGAGCGACGATCCAACGCGAATCACCGGTCTTTTGCAGGGAGTAGGCGCTGGCGTCAGCCGCTGCCGACAACGGCTGCGGACGAGGAACGATGTACTCGCCCTTGACGGTGTCATCGGCCACGTTACGCGGGATCGGCAACAGCGGATCCAGACGTTTGGCGGTGCTGACATCCGGCGGCATTTGCATGGGTGCAGTCTGTTGCGCTTCCAGGTAATCACTACCGCGGTCACGGAAATAACCTTCCGGGCCCCAGACCCATCCGCAGCCACTGGTGCTGGAGATGATCAAGGCAAGTGCGGAAAGTCCGGCCAATCGCTTCATGCGTAGTACTTCCTCAATTAAACCAGGACGCTGCACTGGCGCAGGGCCGTGCGAAGCGTTTCATGACAAGGTGCGCTCAGCCAGGTCAGCGGCAGGCGAATGCCTTCGTGCATCAGGCCCATTTCGACCAAAGCCCACTTCACCGGAATCGGGTTGGCTTCGATGAACAGATCCTTGTGCAGCGGCATCAATTTTTCGTTGATTGCCCGTGCAGTCTCGGCGTCGCCCTTGAGCGCGGCCTCGCACAGGTCAGCCATTTCGCGCGGGGCGACGTTGGCGGTGACGGAGATGTTGCCCTTGCCGCCCATCAGGATCAGCTCGACAGCGGTCGGATCATCGCCGGACAGCACGATGAAGTCCTTGCTCACGCCATCAAGGATTGCCTTGGCACGCTTCATGTCGCCGGTGGCTTCCTTGATACCGATGATGTTCGGCACAGTGGACAGGCGAATCACGGTCTCGGCCTGCATGTCGCAGGAGGTGCGGCCAGGAACGTTGTAGAGGATCTGTGGAATGTCGACCGCTTCAGCAATGTGCTTGAAGTGCAGGTACAAACCTTCCTGGGTCGGCTTGTTGTAGTACGGAACGACCAGCAGACAGGCGTCGGCGCCGGCCTCTTTGGCGTTGCGGGTCAGTTCTACGGCTTCGCGGGTCGAGTTGGCGCCGGTACCGGCGATGACCGGAATGCGGCCATTGACCTGCTTGACCACGGCCTTGATGACGGCGATGTGTTCGTCTACATCGAGGGTTGCCGACTCGCCGGTAGTACCGACCGCGACAATGGCATGGGTGCCGTTTTCAAGGTGGAAGTCCACGAGTTTGCTGAGGCTGTCCCAGTCAAGACGCCCTTGTGCATCCATGGGTGTGACCAGTGCCACCATACTGCCCGCAATCATGAAACCGCTCCTGCCGGAAAAAGAGAGCGGTAATGGTACTGGCGCCAAGATGCTTGTACAAGCGAAGTACTGCGCTGCTGCCATTCCCCTTGGCGCTGCTTTTCGCTACCCTTCAGACTTTGATCGGTACTGATAAGCTCGTACGCCGGGTTCCAGCCTCCATTTTCGGCATCACAAGCCCCGATCCAGCGTTGCCACCCCTCGCTCTTGCCACTCTGGAGCACGTTGCAACCTTGCGGCTCGGGTTTTTTGAATTCGCATCCGCAGGCTCGCTCCCGGTAAAAAAAGCCCGTAGAAGTATCGACCGCTCATCGCTTTAGGAATGCTGCATGTCCACCCCCACAGTTCGCGAACAATTCCTTGTCATCAGTGCCCTCGGCGCCAACCCCATGGAGCTGACTAACGTCCTGTGCCGCGCCAGCCATGAAAACCGCTGCGCCGTGGTCACTTCTCGCCTGACGCGTCATGGCGAGTGCAGTGCGTTGATCCTCGAGATCTCCGGCAGCTGGGACGCCCTGGCGCGCCTCGAAGGCAGCCTGCCGAGTCTCGCCAAGAAGCACGCCTTTACGGTGAATGTGGTACGCAGCGCCGCGCTGGAGAATCGTCCTCAAGCCCTGCCATACGTCGCTTATGTCAGCTCGGCTTACCGCTCGGACATCATTAACGAGCTGTGTCAGTTCTTCATGGACCACAACGTCGAGCTCGAGAACCTGACCTGCGACACCTATCAGGCTCCGCAAACCGGCGGCACCATGCTCAATGCCACGTTTACCGTGACCTTGCCGGCCGGCGTGCAAATCAGCTGGCTGCGCGATCAGTTCCTGGATTTCGCAGACGCGCTAAACCTGGATGCCCTGATCGAACCGTGGCGCCCACAAAACCCAATGTAAGGAAGCTTTCATGGCCGTTGCCATCGACCAACCGGTTGCCGACTTCGAAGCACCCGCCACCAGCGGGCAGACCGTCAACCTCGCGAGCCTCAAAGGCAAGCAGGTGGTGATTTACTTCTATCCGAAGGACAGCACGCCAGGCTGCACCACTCAGGGTCAGGGCTTTCGTGATCAGCTTGATGCGTTTAAAGCCGCCAACACAGAAGTCTTCGGCGTGTCCCGCGACAGCCTTAAATCACACGAAAACTTCAAGGCCAAGCAGGCGTTCACCTTCGAGCTGATCAGCGACAAGGAAGAAGCACTCTGCCAGCAGTTCGACGTGATCAAACTGAAAAAGCTCTACGGCAAGGAATACATGGGCGTTGATCGCAGCACGTTCCTGATCGACAAGGACGGCGTGCTGCGTCAGGAATGGCGCGGAGTGAAGGTGCCGGGCCATGTGGATGCTGTTCTGGCTGCCGCTCAGGCGTTAAACAAAGCCTGAACATTTGGTGTCCTCTCGGACGCTATCGCGAGCAAGCTCGCTCCCACATTGGTTTTGTGTTCACACAGATCAAATGTGGGACCGAGCTTGCTCGGGATGAGGCCATCAGCCCCACCCTCCATTCTGGCTAGCTGTTAAAGCAGCGGCGCGACTTCTGGCTCCTTGCGCGGCCACGCATCCAGTACGGCCTTGAACAGGGTTGCCAGCGGAATCGCAAAGAACACCCCCCAAAAGCCCCACAGCCCGCCAAACAACAACACCGCGCAGATGATCGCCACCGGATGCAGATTGACCGCCTCCGAGAACAGCAGCGGCACCAGCACGTTGCCATCCAGCGTCTGGATGATCCCGTAGACCGCCATCAAATAGATGAACTGATCGCTCCAGCCCCACTGGAACAGCGCAATCAGCATGACCGGCACGGTCACCACCACTGCGCCGACGTAAGGCACCACCACCGACACGCCCACCAGTAATGCCAGCAGTGCCGCGTAGTTGAGGCCCAGAACAACGAAACCGATGTAGGTCACGCCACCGCAAATGAAAATCTCGATGACCTTGCCGCGAATGTAATTGGCGATCTGCCGGTTCATCTCGTGAGCGACGCGGGTGATCAGCGCCCGCTCACGGGGCAAGTAACCCCGCACCCACTGACCGATCATCTCCCGGTCCTTGAGAAAGAAAAACACCAGGATCGGCACCAGCACCAGGTAGATCATGATGTTCACCAGCAGCGGCAGACTCGACAGCGAGAACGTCAGCGCCCACTGACCGAACTTGCCAATCTCGCCCCGCGCCACTTCGATGGCTTGCAGCACCTGCTCGTCGGACACCAGATGCGGGTAGCGCTCGGGCAGCAGCAATAACAGCGACTGCCATTTGGCGAGCATGCCGGGTAACTCGTTGAACAGCGTAATCAACTGATGCCAGAGCAACGGCACCACAACCACGATAAACACCAGCAATAGCCCCATGAACAACGCAAAGACCAGCCCCACTGCCACCCCGCCCGGCATGCGCAGGCGTTCGAGAGTGACGACCAACCCTTGCATCAGATACGCCAGCACCATCCCGGCCAGCACGGGCGCAAGCATGCCGCCCAGCGTCAGCACGGCGGTAAACGCCAGAAACAGCAGGACCGCCAGCACCACGGCCTCTTCATCGGAGAAGTAGCGCTGAATCCAGTCGCGTAACACTTTGAACATCAATAATCCTTAGAAACGAACGCAGCAGAATTCAGGCTTTTTTCAACCAGTAGCGGTAAACACCCGCTTCATCTTCTTCACGAAGCAGCGTATGACCCGCCAATCGGGCAAAGGTGCGGAAGTCGCGCTGCGAGCCCGCATCGGTGGCGATTACCTTCAGCACTGCGCCGCTGGCCAGTCGATTGAGCTCCAGCTTGGCCTTTAGTAACGGCAAGGGGCAATTCAGGCCGCTGGCGTCGAGTTCGGCGTCATGGGCTACAGCGTCGGTCATTGCATCACTCCGGGGGCAGGTGGTCGAGTGGCTAGAATATCTGGTCCGAAGCGTAGTGTCCGGCTACAGTAAGGTCTTTGTCGACTAAGGCTTTGTGCATGACTTTTTTGCGCCCTACCCTGCTGACGCTCGCTTGCCTGCTCGCCTCACCGGGCTTCGCCGACGACCTGCCGTCACTCGGCGACGCCAGTTCTGCCATCGTCTCGCCGCAACAGGAACATCAGTTGGGCCGTGCCTGGCTGGCGCTGTTGCGCAGCCAGGTTTCACAGCTCAACGATCCGCAACTCAAGGACTACGTCGAATCCAGCGTCTACAGGCTGGTCGAGACCAGCCAGGTCAATGACCGGCGCCTGGAGTTCATCCTGATCAACAGCCCGCAACTCAACGCCTTCGCGGCACCGGGCGGCATTGTCGGGGTTAACGGCGGCTTGTTCCTCAATGCCCAGACCGAAGGCGAATACGCCTCGGTACTCGCTCACGAATTGGCTCACTTGTCGCAGCGCCACTTCGCCCGTGGCGTCGAAGCCCAACAGCGCATGCAGGTGCCGATGATGGCCGCGCTGCTGGCCGGGATCGTGATTGCCGCAGCTGGCGCCGGCGACGCCGGGATCGCGGCCATTGCGGGTACGCAGGCGGCGGCCGTTCAGGAACAGCGGCGTTTCTCTCGCCAGAACGAACAGGAAGCTGACCGCATCGGCATCCTCAACCTGGAAAAGGCCGGTTACGACCCGCGCTCGATGCCGACCATGTTCGAGCGATTGGCGCGCCAATACCGCTTCGACGCCAAGCCACCGGAATTTCTGCTGACTCACCCGGTGACCGAGTCGCGGATCGCTGACACGCGCAACCGCGCCGAACAGGCAAAACCCGGCGGCATCGAAGACACGATGCGTTATCAGCTGATTCGTGCACGCGTCCAGTTGATCTATGAAGAAACACCTGGCCTGGGCGCCAAACGCTTTCGCGCCCAGCTTGAAGAAAACCCGAAAAACGATGTCGCTCGCTATGGCCTGGCCATCGCCCAGATCAAGGGCGGCCAGCTGAATGAGGCACGGGAAAACCTCAAGTTGCTGCTGGCCAAGTCGCCGAACGAGATCATCTACAACCTGGCGCAGGTCGATCTGGACATCACCAACAATCGTCTGCCGGACGCCCAGTCCCGGGTTGACCGGATGTTGACGCAGTATCCCGGCAACTATCCGCTGAATTCGGTGCGTGTTGACCTGCTGCTCAAACAGAACCGTGCGCCCGACGCAGAAAAAGCACTGGAGAATCTGCTCAAGAGCCGTCCTGACGATCCGGACGTCTGGTACATGGTGGCCGAGACTCGCGGCCTGTCAGGCAACATCATCGGCCTGCATCAGGCCCGCGCCGAGTATTTCGCCCTGGTCGGGGATTACCGTCAGGCCATTCAGCAACTGGACTTCGCCAAGCGCAAGGCAGGCACCAACTTCCCGCTGTCATCGCGGATCGATGCACGGCAGCGTGAGCTGATGGAGGAAGAGCGCATGATCAAGGACATGATGGGCTGACGCTTGTCAGAAAAAAATTGCAGACATAAAAAAACCGCCTCTTTCGAGGCGGTTTTTTATTCAGCCGACAACCGGATTATTCAGCCAGTTTGAAGGTGATGAAGCTGGCGCGTCCTTGACGCAGAACCCGCATCGACACCGAGCGGTTCTTCGGCAGCGCCTTGGCGATATCCGTGAACTCCTTGGTGGAACCGATTGCCTGATTATTCAGGTGAGTGATCACATCGCCTGGCTGCAGGCCAATCAGAGAAGCAGGACCGTCCTGGACTTCCTTGATGACGACGCCGCCTTTGAGGTCGTAGGTTTTCTTCTGTTCATCCGTCAGCTCGACCACGGAAACACCCAGCCGGTTGCTGCTGCGCTCGGTGCTGGATTTCGGCAGTGCATCCAGCTCTTTGCCTTCTTCCGGGATAGCGCCGACAGTCAACTCGACATTCTTGCGCTTACCTTCACGAATCACTTCCAGATCAGCCTTCGAGCCGGCCTTCAGCGCGCCCACCAGGTGTGGCAGATCGGCGGACATGACGATCGGTTGGCCGTTCATGCTCAGGATCACGTCCCCTACTTGCAGGCCACCCTTGGCAGCCGGGCCGTCATCCTGGATCTGAGCCACCAGCGCGCCGGCTGGCTTCTCCAGACCGAACGACTCGGCCAGGTCCTTGTTCACTTCCTGAATCACCACACCCAACCAACCACGGCTGACTTTGCCGCCGCTTTTGAGCTGATTGGATACGTCCATGGCTACGTCGATAGGGATCGCGAACGACACGCCCATGAAGCCGCCGGAACGGGTGTAGATCTGCGAGTTGATGCCCACCACTTCACCGGCCAGGTTGAACAGAGGACCACCCGAGTTACCCGGGTTGATCGGCACGTCGGTCTGGATGAACGGCACATAGTTTTCGTTCGGCAGGCTGCGACCGATGGCGCTGACGATACCTTGGGTCACGGTATGGTCGAAACCGAATGGCGAGCCAATCGCCACGACCCATTGGCCGGCTTTCAGATCCTGGGATTTGCCAAGTTTCAGGACCGGAAGATCCTTGCCTTCGATTTTCAACAGCGCCACGTCGGAACGTGGATCGGTGCCGATCAGCTTGGCCTTCAATTCGCTGCGGTCGGCGAGACGAACGAGAATTTCGTCGGCATCGGCGATTACATGGTTGTTGGTCAGTATGTAGCCATCAGGCGAGATGATGAAGCCCGACCCCAGGGATTGGGCTTCGCGTTGACGATCACCGCGTGGCGTACGAGGCTGTGGCGGCATGCCGCGCTCGAAGAACTCGCGCAACATGGGCGGCAAGCCTTCAAGGTCGGGCATCTGCTCGTTCACTTTGCGATCCGGCAGTTTCTGCGTGGTACTGATGTTTACCACCGCGGGCGAGGCCTGCTCGACCAACTGTGTGAAGTCAGGCAACTCGGCCGCTTGAACAGCGACCGCCTGACCAAGCACCAGCACGGTGGCAAAAATAGAGAGATAAGACTTCAAGCGTGGTATCGACATACGGCTCCCGTTACGACGAGCATGGTTAAGCGATATGGAGCAAGGAACACCGGGAACGATACGCCGGTATTTTTGTTCCGGGAACAACAAACAAGGCCAGAGCCGAGGGGCTCTGACCTATAGAAAAAATCGGGGATATTTGCAAGTTGAAATGCTCACCAAACATTTCGATTTCAGCTCACTACTTGGTTGCAGTGGCGTCGCTGCGCATGGATAGCGCAATCCGTTCGGCGGTGCCAATCGGAATCTCACCGACCACGGTCACCATCATCTCGCCTTGCGGGGTAGTCAAGCGTCGGGAAACTGCAACGGTCGGCCCCAGCTGGGTGCGAGTGTCAGTAATTGTTGCGCCATTCAACGGCTCAAGGAAAACCGAGAAACGGGCCAGACCATCGTCATACATCAGACTGTTGACTTGGGTTTTGGTCTCTGGATCCTTGCGGGAGGTACTGCTGGTCAGCTCGAAACCAGGCGGTAACCAGTCCGAACGCCATACTTGCGCCGCCTTGATTGCAGAAGCCTTGTCGCTGTCGAGGGCAACTGTTTTGCAATCGGCGCCAGGCTGCAAGTCGCTGTCGGACGGATCATCGGTGGTGAGTTGTGTGAACTGGAATCGCTCCAGCAACTGCCCTTTTTCATTCAGAAGCAATGATTTGAGAGGCAGGCCGGTTTCTTTATCCAGATGCAATTCAAAACCGTAGCGGTGTTGATCGCGAGGTGTCAGTGAAACGATTACTGCCGCACGCCCGGCCACACGCGACTTGCCAATGACGGCAAGGTCGTACCAATTCTTTATCTTTTGTGGATCGAGTGCACGAGCAGAGGAGCTGGGGGAATCTCCAAGCCCAGCTATCAGAATGCCGCTGACGCATTGAGTACGCCCATCAATGCGCACGACTTCCTGTGCCGAGCCGTCGAGCTGGAGTAAACGCTCGCGGACCTTGCCATCCTGGACGCGGTGCCAGATGTTGTGGGTAGAAAAACTACCGTTACGCTCGTAGACGAATGTACCGTGAAAGCTTTGCTGTTGCTCGGCTTGGCCCAGACGGGTCAACCAGTCCTGGGCTTCATCAGCATGGGCTGGAACAACAAACCAGCCACCGAGCAGAAGCGTAAGTAGAGGGATGGCGCGCATGATCCTCCTTAACGGTTTTCCAGACTTGCTGCACGAGCGTAAGGCAGAGCGCTCTCAGTACCTTTCAGTGCAGCTTGTTGAGCATGTTGGCGCAAGTAGCCTGGCAGACGCTGATCGTGCCAGCCTGGCTGACCTTGCAATACGCCGTTGGCCATAGGGCCAGTGGCTTCCGAACTCTCATTGTAGCCTGCTAATACAGCTGGACCCTTGACCTGAGGAACGGCCAGACCCGGTTGACTGGATTGCTGAGCCAGTTCGACCCCGGCGATCTCGTCCTGGTTATACAGACGAACACCTGCCAGTACGGCGAGGGTTACCGAAGCAGCGACCGCCAGACGACCCAGGCTGCGCCATGGACCACGGGAGGCTTTTGCAGGTACAGCTTCGTCAGCCAGCGCAGCAGAGACTGCCGCAGCGATATCCAGACGTGGAAGCAGCAAATCCTTGTGCATAACTGCCCGAGCGATTTGATAACGAGCCCAGGTATCACGGGTTTCAACATCGTCAAAGGCATTCAATACCCGACGCAATTCCAATTCGTCCGCTTCGTTATCCATCACTGCGGACAGCGATTCCTGCAGGGCTTCACGACTCATGGCGTTCCTCTCTTGGCTGTCGCCGCTGTCTCAGTTTTCCTGCAACAACGGCTGCAGGGCTTTATCGATGGCTTCCCGAGCGCGGAAAATCCGGGAGCGCACGGTACCCACCGGACACTGCATGACGGCCGCAATGTCCTCGTAACTCAGACCATCGAATTCACGTAAAGTTAAAGCCGTACGCAAATCTTCTGGCAGTTGCTGAATGGTTCGATGGACGGTGCCTTCGATCTCATCCCGCAGCAATGCACGTTCTGGCGACTCGAGATCCTTGAGGCCATGATCGCCATCGTAGAACTCTGCATCCTCGGAACTGACATCGCTATCCGGCGGCCGACGGCCGCGTGAAACCAGATAGTTTTTCGCCGTGTTGATGGCGATGCGGTAAAGCCACGTATAAAACGCGCTGTCCCCGCGAAAATTTCCAAGTGCACGGTACGCCTTGATAAAGGCTTCCTGCGCCACATCCTGGGCTTCATGGGTGTCGTGCACGAAACGCACGATCAACCCGAGAATTTTGTGCTGGTATTTCAGCACTAGCAGATCGAAAGCTCGCTTGTCGCCGCGCTGAACGCGTTCGACCAGCTGCTGATCCTCTTCCTGGGTTAGCATGAACACTCCTCGATAAGCTCGGAGGAGGCTTGCATAACTAAACGACCAGACTTGCAAACATAGACTCGGGCTTTTCGCAAAAGTTCTCCCCCTCCAAGCAAGTTTCCTGCGGGCTCTGATTTGGCACGCACGAAAAGCGCAGCGCGGGTCAACCCGGCTGCGCGAATAATCTTGTCATCGGATTCGCCGGCAAGGATCAAATCACAGATCCCGCGTTGAAGCCGACACTGTCCCTTGAATCAGGCAACGGTCTATTGATCTTGGGCCTTTGGCAAAAGTTCCAAATATTTATAGCTGCGCAAGACTGACATTGTGCAACCGTGAATAGAAAAAGACTGTTAAATCGTTGATACAGTCGTCTTGTCGCCGAACCGGCCGAAAAACCATCCGACGAAGCGTCAGGTATTTTCCGTCACAGTAGTTTCACAATGCCATGTGTGCTCGCTATTGTGCCGCTCCCCCCCTCTATATACTAGTGGGCTGTGTGGCTGTCTTGACTCGCCGATCCAGGTGTCTTGCGCCAACCCCGACCCGGGTCGCTTTGAGCGGAATCCTGAAATGAGCCAACAGTTTCAACATGATGTTCTGGTCATTGGCAGCGGCGCTGCCGGTTTGAGCCTTGCGCTGACCTTGCCCGATCATTTGCGCATCGCCGTACTGAGTAAAGGCGACCTCGCCAACGGCTCGACGTTCTGGGCCCAGGGTGGCGTCGCTGCCGTCCTGGATGACACCGACACCGTTGAATCACATGTCGATGACACCCTCAATGCTGGCGGCGGCCTGTGCCACGAAGACGCCGTGCGCTTTACCGTCGAGCACAGTAAAGAGGCGATTCAATGGCTGATCGACCAAGGTGTGCCCTTCACCCGCGATGAACAGTCCGGCACCGAAGATGGCGGATTCGAGTTCCACCTGACCCGCGAAGGCGGCCACAGCCATCGGCGCATCATCCATGCCGCCGATGCCACGGGCGCAGCGATTTTCAGAACCTTGCTCGACAAGGCCAGGCAACGACCGAATATCGAACTGCTGGAACAGCGAGTCGCGGTCGACCTGATCACCGAAAAGCGCCTGGGCCTTGAAGGTGATCGCTGCCTCGGCGCCTACGTCCTCAATCGCGGGACCGGTGAAGTCGACACCTACGGCGCTCGCTTCGTGATCCTCGCATCGGGTGGCGCAGCAAAGGTCTATCTCTATACCAGCAACCCTGACGGCGCCTGCGGTGATGGCATTGCCATGGCCTGGCGTTCGGGCTGCCGGGTGGCGAATCTGGAATTCAACCAGTTCCACCCCACTTGCCTGTATCACCCGCAAGCCAAGAGTTTCCTGATCACCGAAGCCCTGCGCGGCGAAGGCGCACACCTGAAGCTGCCCAACGGCGAACGCTTCATGCAACGCTTCGACCCTCGCGCCGAACTGGCCCCACGCGACATCGTCGCCCGGGCCATCGACCATGAAATGAAGCGCCTGGGCGTCGATTGTGTCTATCTGGACATCAGCCACAAGCCGGAAGCGTTCATCAAGACTCACTTCCCGACGGTGTACGAGCGCTGCCTCGAATTCTCCATCGACATCACCAAGCAACCGATTCCGGTGGTTCCGGCGGCGCACTACACGTGCGGCGGCGTGATGGTCGATCAGCAGGGTCGCACCGACGTGCCGGGGCTATATGCCATTGGCGAAACCAGCTTCACCGGCCTGCACGGTGCCAACCGCATGGCCAGCAACTCGTTGCTGGAGTGTTTCGTTTACGCGCGTTCGGCGGCGGCGGACATTCTTGAACAGCTGCCACAGGTTTCGATTCCGATCGCCCTGCCCGTCTGGGATGCGAGCCAGGTCACCGACTCCGACGAGGACGTGATCATTGCGCACAACTGGGACGAACTGCGGCGATTCATGTGGGACTATGTCGGCATTGTGCGCACCAACAAGCGCTTGCAACGGGCACAGCACCGCGTGCGTCTGTTGCTCGATGAAATCGACGAGTTCTACAGCAACTACAAGGTCAGTCGGGACTTGATCGAATTGCGTAACCTGGCCCAAGTGGCCGAGCTGATGATCCAGTCAGCCATGGAACGCAAGGAGAGTCGTGGCCTGCATTACACCCTCGACTATCCGAACATGCTGCCGGTTGCCCTGGACACTATTCTGGTGCCGCCCACCTACGTCGACTGAACGTGAGCCGAACCCGCAGGCGCCGGTGCAGATCCGCCGCCTGCGAGTCACGAGGCACACAAATCGCCCTGACTCGTCGTTCGCCCCGCAGCCGAAAACGCAGCACAACGAGCAAAGGTAGCGCCAGGCTGTCCGGTCGTAGCTGCACCGATTGCCAACCCTCCTCCTGACTCCACAACTGCCAGCCATCGGCATTGCGACGCAAGCCGCGAAATGCCCTTGGGTGTGTCAGCAGAATCTGTCGCGGTAACGCCCAAGCGCCGTGAGCCAGACAGCAAAAAGCGCCGAGCAGGCAGGCCCAGACCGGAATAGAGAGAAGGCACAGCGAACCCAGCGCGAACAGCTGGGCCAGAAGATACGCCGCCAGCAATTGCCGTGAGGCATGCCAGCGGCATTCGAACGCATTACTTGGGCTGGACACGATCCAGGATCATGCGAACCATGCGCTGAAGCTCCGGATCTTCCGATTCGGCACGTTCCATGAACCAGCCGAACATGTCCTGATCTTCGCATTCGAGCAGCCTGCGGTAGCAATCGCGGTCGACATCATTGAGGTGCGGATAGACCTCTTTCACGAACGGTACCAGCAACACGTCAAGCTCAAGCATGCCGCGGCGGCTGTGCCAGTAGAGGCGATTCAGTTCAACATCTTCGACCATGGAGCGCTCCTCAAATAGGCGGCAAGTATACAGCCCCAGGCAGAGTCGAACACTCGGCTTTGGTCGGCCACCAACGATCCTTTGTGAACTACCCATTTCGAGAGCGCACCCTTATGATGTCCCCCAGACTCTTTACCCTGCGATGACCCATGGCCGATTCTGCTTTTTTCTGCACCCTGTCTCACGAAGGCGTTCTCGCAGTACGCGGCGCGGATGCCGGCAAATTCCTGCAAGGCCAATTGACCTGCAACCTCAATTACCTGAGTGACACCCAGGCCAGCCTCGGCGCCCGCTGCACGCAGAAGGGCCGGATGCAGTCGAGTTTCCGCATCCTGCTGGAAGGCGACGGCGTTCTGATGGCCATGGCCACCGAACTGCTGGAACCGCAACTGGCGGACCTGAAAAAGTACGCGGTGTTTTCCAAATCCAAACTGACCGACGAAAGCGCCGCCTGGGTCCGCTTCGGCGTGGGCCATGGCGATGCGGCACTGATCAGTCTCGGTCTCGAGCTTCCGGCCGACACCGACAGCGTCGCGCGCAATGACGGCCTGATCGCCATTCGCGTCTCGCCGGACCGCGCCGAACTCTGGGTCGCCGCCGAGCAGGCCGACCTCATCAAGGGCAAACTGTCCGCCGTATTGACCGAAGGCGATCTGAATCAATGGCTGTTGGGCCAGATCCGCGCAGGGATCGGTCAGGTCATGCCGAGCACTCGCGAGTTGTTCATCCCGCAGATGCTCAATCTGCAAGCCGTGGGTGGCGTGAGCTTCAAGAAAGGTTGCTACACCGGCCAGGAAATCGTCGCGCGCATGCAGTACCTGGGCAAACTCAAGCGCCGCTTGTATCGCCTGAAACTGGATGCCAACGAGTTGCCTGCACCTGGCACACAATTGTTTTCCCCTACCCACGGCAGCTCTATCGGCGAAGTGGTGCTGGCCGCCAACGCCGGGCAAAATATTGAACTCCTGGCCGTGCTGCAAGCTGAAGCAGCGGAAGGGGGTGATATCCATCTGGGCGCGCTCGAAGGGCCAGCCCTGCACCTGCTCGACCTGCCTTACGAACTGGATCGCGATCGCGAAATCCAGCGTTAACAGCAGCATTTGTCGCAATACCTAGAGAAACGAAATGAGTGAGCTGGCGGAAAAGGTCCAACAGGATTTGGTTGAGGCCATCGATAACGATGACCTGGTTCTGCCAACGTTACCGGAAGTGGCCCTGCAGATTCGCAAGGCCGCTGAAGACCCGGAAATCAGTGTCAGCACCCTGAGCAAAGTGATCGGCCGCGATACCGCGCTGTCGGCGCGTCTGATCAAAGTGGTCAATAGCCCGCTGTTGCGCGCGACCCAGGAAGTCACTGACCTGCACACGGCAATCACTCGATTGGGCATCAATTACAGCAGCAACCTGGCCATCGGTCTGGTCATGGAACAGATTTTCCATGCCCGCTCCGAGGTGGTGGAACAGAAAATGCGCGATGTCTGGCGCAAAAGCCTGGAAATCGCCGGGATCAGCTATGCATTGTGCCGCAGGTACACGCAACTCAAGCCCGATCAGGCAGCCCTTGGCGGACTGGTGCATCAGATCGGTGTGTTGCCGATCCTGACCTACGCCGAAGATCACTATGAACTGCTGGCTGACCCGGTCAGCCTCAACCATGTGATCGATCACATTCATCCACTGCTCGGCGACAAACTGCTCAGGGTCTGGGAGTTTCCGGAGATGCTGGTACAGGTGCCGGGGCTTTATCTGGACTTCAATCGACAGTCCGATCGGGTCGACTATGTCGATCTGGTGCAGGTGGCCAGCTTGTATTGCCACAAAGACACTGACCACCCCCTCGCGCGCATCGACGCATTCAGCGTGCCGGCGTTCAAAAAGCTGGGGATTGATCCGGAGAACGAGGGGATGTGCCGCGATCTGGAAGAGTCGCGGTCGATGTTCTACTGATCAAGAAACCGCGTCGTGCCCTTCGCGAGCAGGCTCGCTCCCACATTTGATCTGTGTTCACAGGACCAATGTGGGAGCGAGCCTGCTCGCGAAGGGGCCAGTCCAGACACCACAAAACTACCCGGCAATAAAACTCACCCGCACCTTCAACCCCGCCTGTTCGCCATCGTGCAGACTGATTTGAGCCAGGTGCGCGCGGCAGATCTCACCGACAATCGCCAGTCCCAACCCCGAACCGGCCACCTGCTGGTTGCGCCGGTAAAAGCGTTCGAACACCCGATCGCGCTCTTCAAGAGGAATGCCCGGGCCGTCATCCTCGACCTCCAACACGGCCGGTGCCGTGACCCGAAGAATCACGTTGCCACCCGACGGCGTATGGGCCAGCGCGTTATCCACCAGATTGCTCAACAGTTCGTTCAACAGCGTTGGCTCGCCGCGCAACCACACCGGTTCGTCCGCTTCCAGTGCCAGCGCCACACCGCGTGCGTGGGCCAACGGTGCCATGGCCATGCCGAGTTCGCGCGCCAGTTGACTGAGGTCAAGCAACTGCGCGCCGCCCTCGGCGATGGCCCGGGCACCATTTTCGACCCGTGCCAGCGAGAGCAATTGATTGGCAAGGTGGGTCAATCGGTCCGTGCCTTGGGCGGCGGTTTCCAACGTATTGCGCCAGGTTTCCGGTTCGGTCGAGCGCAAGCCCAGTTCCAGTCGTGCCTTGAGCGCCGCCAGGGGAGTACGCAGTTCATGGGCGGCATCGGCGATGAACTGCGCCTGACGCTCGAACTGCCCGCGCAGGCGCTCGGTGAAGTGATTGAGCGCGCGCACCAGCGGCCATAATTCGTGCTGCACTTCCACCAACGGCAACGGCCGCAGATCGTCCGATTGACGCTCTTCCACCGCAGTGCGCAAGCGTTCCAGCGGACGCAACGCGGCGCTGACCGCAAACCACACCAGCAACAACGCACCGATCGCCAGCATGCCCAGACGCAGCAACGTGTCGGCTGCCAGGCTGCGGGCCATGCTGACCCGCGCCTCATCGGTTTCCGCCACGCGGATTTCCGCCATGCCGTTCATGTTCGGATCACTCACGGGTTTGAGCAGGCTCACCACGCGTACGTTCTGGCCCTGGTATTTGGCGTTATAGAAACGCGCCAGTGCCGGATAGTCATCGGTGCGCGGCGTTCCCGGCGGCGGTGGCGGCAGGTTTTCGTAGCCCGAGATCAGTTTCTGATTGATGTCGTTGACCAGGTAAAAAATCCGCCCCGCGCTGTCGTACGCAAAAGTATCGAGGGCCACGTACGGCACGTCAGCGCTCAGCGAGCCGTCGCGCTGGGAGACGCCCGCCGCGATGGTCCGCGCCGAGGCCAGCAAGGTCCGGTCATAGGCGGTGTCGGCAGCTTCGCGACCGTTCCAGTAAGCGCTCAAACCACTGGCCAACATCAACACCACCAGCAACAACGCCAGATTCCACAGCAACCGCCAGCGCAGGCTGCTGGGCTTATGCATCGCGGCTTTCCAGCAAGTAGCCGAGACCGCGGAAGGTCACGATGACCACCGGTTGGCCGTCTAGCTTCTTGCGCAGGCGATGGACATAGATTTCGATGGCGTCGGGGCTGGCCTCTTCGTCCAGACCGAATACTTGCGAGGCCAGTTGCTCCTTGCTCATCACTCGACCGGGACGGGCGATCAGGGCTTCGAGCACTGCCTGCTCGCGGGAGGTCAGGGTCAGCAACTCTTCGCCGAGGGTGAAGCGCCGAGTGTCCAGGTCATAGGCCAACACACCGCAGCGCTGCAGGCGTTCACCGCCGAGCACACTGCGGCGCAGCAAGGCTTTGACCCGGGCTTCGAGTTCGGTCAGTTCGAAAGGTTTGGCCAGGTAATCGTCAGCGCCGAGGTTCAGGCCGTGGACCCGATCCTTGACGTCGCTGCGGGCGGTCAACATCAACACCGGCAGATTCTTGCCCCGTGCCCGCAGGCGCGCCAGCACTTCGAATCCATCCATGCGCGGCAGCCCGACGTCGAGGATCGCCATGGCGTATTCCTCGCTGCTCAACGCCAGGTCGGCCGCCACGCCGTCGTGCAGCACATCCACGGTCAGCCCGGTGCTCTTGAGCGCCTGGGCGACACTTTCAGCGAGCTGCAGATGGTCTTCGACGAGCAGAACACGCATGGATCTTTACCTCATTCAGGGATGGTCGACGCCATTCTTTGGCGCGGAGTTTACAGCCGCAACCGCCGCTGTGAAGCCCGAGAACCGTGAAAGTCTTCTGAAAGGTTAGCGAAAGGTTGGCCCGTTAGAGTCCAGCCACGGACAGTTTCGACTGCCCGTCGCTACCGCACATAGCGTACGAAAAACGCCTCGAAGCGTTTTCGCCAATAAGAACAATAAACGGAGTACTTCAAGATGCTGTCCATGCAGCTTCAGGCTTGCCCGCCTGCTCGCTTTTCCCGCCTCAGCCACACCGCCCTTGTCAGTGCCGCCGCCCTCGCCGGCTTTTCGCCGTTGAGTCAGGCTGCCTTCTTCGAAGACAGTACGGCAACCCTCGAAACCCGCAACATGTATTTCAACCGCGACTTTCGCGACGGTACCAGCGCCCAGCAATCCAAGCGGGACGAATGGGCTCAGGGGTTCATGCTCAACCTGCAATCGGGTTACACCGATGGCACCGTGGGGTTCGGTGTCGATGCGCTGGGCATGCTGGGGGTCAAACTCGATTCAAGTCCCGACCGCACCGGCACCGGCCTGCTGCCAACCCATGACGACGGTCGCGCGGCGGATGAATATTCCAAGCTCGGCCTGACCGGCAAAGTGAAAATCTCCGCCACGGAGCTGAAAATCGGCAGCCTGTTTCCGGAATTGCCGATCCTCAAAGCCAACGATGGGCGTATTCTGCCGCAGACCTTCGAAGGCGGCCTGCTGACCTCAAAAGAGATCAAGAACCTGACCTTCACCGGCGGGCGTCTGGAGAAAGCCAAGGACCGCGACAGCACCGACTTCGAGGACATCGCCCTCAACAACAAGAACAGCCGCTTCGCTGGTACCGCAGCCGGCAAGCATTTCGACTTTGGCGGCCTGGACTACAAGTTCACCGACAAAATCACCGGCAGCTACCACTTCGCGCAACTTGATGAAGTCTACAACCAGCACTTCCTCGGTGTTGTCGCATCGCAACCGTTCGGCCCCGGTACTTTCGGCACCGATCTGCGCCTGGCCATCAGTGATGACCAGGGCGCGGCCCGTGGCGGCAAGATCGACAACAAATCCCTCAACGGCTTGGTGAGCTACGCCTTGAGCGGGCATAAATTCAGCGCCGGTTATCAGCACATGTCCGGCGACAGCGCGTTCCCTTATGTCGATGGCAGTGACCCGTACCTGGTCAACTTCGTTCAGATCAACGACTTTGCCGGCGCCGAAGAACACTCCTGGCAGGCACGTTACGACTTTGACTTCGCCAGGCTTGGGGTTCCCGGCCTGAGTTTCATGAGCCGTTACGTGAGCGGTGACAACATCAAGCTCAAGAACGGTGACGAAGGCAAAGAGTGGGAACGCAACTCCGAGATTAAATACGTCGTACAAAGCGGCGCGCTCAAGGATGTCGCCGTGCGCCTGCGTAATGCCACTTACCGCTCCAACTACTCCGCTCGCGATGCCGATGAAGTGCGTCTGCTGGTGAGCTATAGCGTTGCCCTTTGGTAATTCAGTACACCTATAACAACAACTCCCAAGGAGACTTGAATGAACCTGTCAATGCGTAAAGTTGCTCTCACTGCCAGCGCCCTGCTGTTCGCCGGCCAATTGCTCGCTGAACCCAAACGCCCGGAATGCATCGCCCCGGCCTCGCCCGGCGGCGGTTTCGACCTGACCTGCAAACTGGCGCAAAGCGCGCTGGTGAATCAGAAACTGCTGACCAAACCGATGCGCGTGACCTACATGCCCGGCGGTGTCGGCGCGGTGGCGTACAACGCGGTGGTCGCTCAGCGTCCAGCCGACGCTGGCACGCTGGTAGCGTGGTCCAGCGGTTCGCTGTTGAACCTGGCCCAAGGCAAGTTCGGCCGTTTCGATGAAAGCGCCGTGCGCTGGCTGGCGGCGGTTGGAACAAGCTACGGCGCCATCGCGGTGAAAAGCGATTCGCCTTACAAGACCCTGGACGATCTGGTTCAGGCGTTGAAGAAAGATCCGAGCAAAGTGGTGATCGGCTCCGGCGGCACCGTCGGCAGCCAGGACTGGATGCAGACCGCCCTGATCGCCAAGGCTGCCGGGATCAACCCGCGCGACCTGCGTTACGTCGCCCTCGAAGGCGGCGGTGAAATCGCCACCGCCCTGCTCGGCGGCCACATCCAGGTCGGCAGCACCGACATCTCCGACTCCATGCCGCACATCCAGAGCGGTGACATGCGCCTGCTGGCCGTGTTCTCCGAGAAGCGCCTGGACGAGCCGGAAATGAAAGACATCCCGACCGCCAAAGAGCAAGGCTACGACATCGTCTGGCCAGTGGTTCGCGGTTTCTACCTCGGGCCAAAGGTCAGCGACGAAGACTACGCCTGGTGGAAAGACGCTTTCGACAAGCTGCTGGCTTCCGAAGAGTTCGCCAAGTTGCGCGATCAGCGTGAACTGTTCCCGTTCGCCATGACCGGCCCGGAGCTGGACACCTACGTGAAGAAGCAGGTCGCGGACTACAAAGTGCTGGCCAAAGAGTTCGGCCTGATTCAGTGATCGCCTCTGTCTAGCGGCTGCGGCCCCCGTTCTGCGGGGTCGTGGCACAGGAGTTTCTCATGCTCTTACAACGCATTTTCGCTTCGGCGCTGTTGCTGGTCTGTGTTGGCCTGGCGCTGATGGCTTGGCCGTATCAAGCGGCTTTTTCCTACGAACCGGTGGGGCCGCGCGCCTTTCCATTGTTGATGCTCGGCCTGATGGGGCTGGCGTTGCTGTACATGGTGTTTCGGCCGACGCCGATCGTGCACAGCGACGACGACCCGAAACTGGACCGCGAAACCCTGATCAAAATCGGCATCTGCGTGCTGCTGTTGCTGGTGTTTGCCGGGGCCTTCGAACCCCTTGGTTTCATCGTCGCCAGCATTCTGATTGGAATCCCCATGGCACGCCTGTATGGCGGCCGCTGGCTACCCAGCACGGTGATCATCAGCCTGATGGCTATCGGTCTTTATCTGCTGTTCGACAAGGTGATGGACGTGCCACTGCCGCTGGGCGTGCTCGACGTTCTGGAGAACTGATATGGATACTCTTGGCTATTTGGGTCAGGGCTTCGGCGTCGCGCTGACCCCGTACAACCTCGTGACCGCGCTGTGCGGCACCTTGATCGGCACCGTCGTCGGGCTGTTGCCGGGGCTGGGCCCGATCAACGGCGTGGCGTTGCTGATTCCGATCGCGTTCGCCCTCGGCCTGCCACCGGAGTCGGCGCTGATCCTGCTGGCGGCGGTGTACCTGGGTTGCGAATACGGCGGCCGGATCAGCTCGATCCTGCTGAACATCCCGGGCGAAGCTTCCACCGTCATGACCACCCTCGACGGTTACCCGATGGCCCGCAAAGGCCTGGCCGGTGTGGCGCTGTCGCTGTCGGCGTGGAGCTCGTTCATCGGTGCGTTCATCGCGACGTGCGGCATGGTGCTGTTCGCCCCGCTGTTGGCGAAATGGGCGATTGCCTTCGGACCTGCGGAATACTTCGTGCTGATGGTGTTTGCGATTGTCTGTCTCGGCGGCATGGCCGGTGATCGACCACTGAAGACCTTTATCGCCGCGCTGATCGGTTTGTTTCTATCGAGCGTCGGGATCGATGCCAACAGCGGCGTGTACCGTTTCACCGGGGATAACATCCATTTGACGGACGGTATTCAGTTCGTTGTGCTGGTACTGGGCTTGTTCTCCATCAGTGAAATCCTTTTGTTGCTGGAAAAAACTCATCGCGGCCAGGAAGCGGTGAAAGCCACCGGGCGCATGATGTTCAACTTCAAGGAAGCCTCGGCGGTGTTCGTGGTGAACATCCGTTGCGGTTTGCTGGGCTTCATCATGGGCGTGTTGCCGGGTGCCGGCGCGACATTGGCCAGCGCTGTGGCCTACATGACCGAGAAACGTATCGCCGGCGCCAATGGCACTTTCGGACAAGGTGACATGCGTGGCCTCGCGGCTCCGGAAACCGCTATCGGTGGCGCTGCCTGCGGTGCCCTGGTGCCAATGCTGACCCTCGGCGTTCCGGGTTCGGGTACCACGGCAGTGATGATCGGCGCGCTGTCGCTGTACAACATCACCCCGGGCCCGCTGTTGTTCCAACAGCAACCGGACATTGTCTGGGGCCTGATCGCGTCGTTGTTCGTCGCCAACGTGATGCTGGTGATCCTCAACATTCCGATGATCCGCATCTTCACGCGCATCCTTGCCGTGCCGAACTGGGCGCTGGTGCCGGTGATCGCGATCATTACCGGGATCGGCGTCTACGCGGTGCATGCCACCACCTTCGACCTGTTCCTGATGATCGGCATCGGCATCTTCGGCTACATCCTGCGCAAGCTGGACTTCCCGTTGTCGCCGGTTCTGCTGGGTTTCATCCTCGGCGGTTTGATGGAGCAGAACCTGCGTCGCGCCCTGTCGATTTCCAACGGTGCACTGGAAATCCTCTGGTCGAGCCCGATCACCTTCGGTGTCTGGGTACTGACTGCAATCATGCTGCTCATGCCGATCCTGCGGATCTGGCGCAAACGTTCGGTCGCCCGGCGCGTTATTGCCGATGTCTGATCGAATACCCTTCAAAGCCTGGTGGGGAACCCCGCTGGTCGGTCTGCTGGGCGGTTACCTGGCCAGCCAGATCGGCTGGCCACTGCCGTGGATGGTCGGCTCGTTGCTGGCGATCATCCTGGTGCGTTGCCTGACACCCTGGCAATTGGCGGAAATCCCTGGCGGCCGCAAGTGCGGCCAGTGGATTGTCGGCATCGGCATCGGCCTGCACTTCACCCCGGTGGTGATGGAGCAGGTCCTGAGCCACTTCGGTCTGATCTTCTTCGGTGCATTGGTCACCAGCCTGTCGGCCGTGGTCGGGGTCTGGTTGATGCGGCGTACCGGTGAAGATCGCGCGACCGCGTTCTTTTCCAGCATGCCGGGCGGCTCCGGGGAGATGGTCAACCTCGGCGCGCGTAACGGCGCGGTGCTCAGTCGTGTTGCGGCGGGGCAAAGTCTGCGGGTGTTGGTGGTGGTGCTGTGTGTGCCGGCGGCGTTCAAGTATTTGTTGGGTGACGGTGCACCGCTGGCCCATGCCACTTCCGTTGACTGGCGCTGGCTGGCACTTCTATTCCCGGCGGGCGCCCTCGCCGCCTGGCTCTGGGAGCGTCTGCGTCAACCCAATCCGTGGCTGTTCGGGCCGTTGCTGGTGAGTGCGGCGGTGAGTATTGGCTGGGATCTGCACATCAGTTTGCCCAACGGCGGCAGCCAGATCGGCCAATGGCTGATTGGCAGCGGGTTGGGGTGCCACTTCAATCGGCAGTTTTTCCGGCGTGCGCCATCGTTTATGGGGCGGACGTTGATTGGCACGGTGTTGACCATGCTGATCGCCACCGCGGCGGCGCTGGGGTTGAGTGCGTTGACCCATCTGGATTTGCGTTCGCTGACACTGGGCATGATGCCCGGCGGGATTGCGGAGATGAGCCTGACGGCGGAAACCCTGCAATTGTCAGTGCCGCTGGTGACAGCGATGCAGGTGATGCGCTTGTTGTTTGTGTTGTTTTTGGCGGAGCCGTTGTTCAAGTATTGGAATCGGCAGCCGGATTCTGTCTGAAAGACCGAGTCGCCCCCTTCGCGAGCAGGCTCGCTCCCACAGGGTTCGCGTGATCCTTGTGGGAGCGAGCCTGCTCGCGAAGGGGGCCAACTCGGTCAACGCATCAAACTGGCGGCAACCGCCATTCGATCGGCGTTTCGCCATTCTGTTCCAGAAACTTATTGGTTCGACTGAAGTGCCCGCACCCGAGGAAGCCGCGATAGGCGGACAACGGTGACGGATGCACCGACGTCAGCACCAGATGCTTGGTGGCATCGATCAGTTTCTGCTTGCTCTGGGCATGCGCGCCCCACAGCAGGAACACCAGATGTGGCTGGTGTTCGCTGACCACTTCGATAATCCGATCGGTAAAGTACTGCCAGCCCTTGCCCGCATGGGCGTTGGCGTTGGCGCGTTCCACGGTCATGGTGGTGTTGATCATCAGCACGCCCTGGTCAGCCCAGCTTTGCAGGCAACCGTGGGTCGGGATGTCGATGTTCAGATCGCGTTTCAACTCTTTGTAGATGTTCACCAGCGACGGCGGCGCCGGTACGCCCGGTTGCACCGAGAAGCACAAGCCATGGGCCTGTCCCGGACCGTGGTACGGGTCCTGGCCGAGGATGACAACTTTGACTTTATCCAGCGGCGTCGAGTTGAGCGCGTTGAAAATCATCGGTCCTGGAGGGTAGATTTCCTTGCCGGCCGCGCGCTCCTCTTGCAGGAAATTGCGCAACTCTGCCATGTAGGGCTGGTCGAATTCGGCACGCAGTGCCTCCTTCCAGCTCGGTTCGAGTTTGATACGGTCGTCAGCAGTCATGGTTACATCCGGCAAAAACAATGGGGCGAACCCTAGGAAAGCCCATCACGCTTGTCAATTGATCTGACGCAGATCCGGCACTTTCCTACATAGCGATCATACTGAACGCTCAAATTCCCGATCGAGGTCACGATGAATCTGCACTTCGAAGAACTCACTGGCACCGACGGCGCACGCATCGGAGTCGCCAGCCTGGATGCCGAAAAGTCCCTCAATGCCCTGTCACTGCCGATGATCAACGCCTTGCGCGATCAACTGGACGTCTGGGCCAAAGAACCGCAAATCGTCTGCGTCGTGTTGCGCGGCAACGGCGCCAAGGCCTTTTGCGCCGGCGGTGAAGTCCGCAGCCTGGTGGAAGCCTGTCGCGCCCATCCCGGCGAAGTGCCGCCGCTGGCCGCGCATTTCTTTGCGGCGGAATATCGCCTGGACTTCAATCTGCACACTTACCCTAAACCGCTGATCTGCTGGGGGCATGGCTATGTGCTCGGCGGCGGCATGGGGCTGCTGCAAGCGTCGGGCATCCGGATTGTCACGCCGAGCAGCCGCCTGGCGATGCCGGAGATCAGTATCGGTTTGTACCCGGATGTCGGGGCCAGTTGGTTTCTGTCGCGTCTGCCCGGCAAGCTCGGATTGTTCCTCGGCCTGACCGGCGCCCATATGAACGGTCGCGATGCGATCGATCTCGACTTGGCCGACCGTTTCCTGCTCGATGAACAGCAGGAAGAGCTGATGGAAGGCCTGCTGCAGTTGAACTGGCAGGAACAGACGCCGATGCAGCTGAACAGTCTGCTCAAAGCCCTGCAGCAGGAAGCCATCGCGCAAATGCCCGAAGCCCAATGGCTGCCACGACGCCAGCAGATCGATGAGCTGCTGGATGTCAGTGACGTGCGCTGCGCCTGGAAGGCCATCAGCCAGCTGCGCGACAACACGGATCTGCTGCTCAGCCGTGCCGCGAAAACCATGAGCGAAGGTGCGCCCCTGACCGCTCATCTGGTGTGGGAACAGATCGCCCGCGCCCGGCACATGTCGCTGGCTCAAGTCTTTCAGATGGAATACACCATGAGCCTCAACTGTTGCCGTCATCCTGAATTCAGCGAAGGCGTGCGCGCACGATTGATCGACAAGGATCAAAAACCGCATTGGCACTGGCCAGACATCAATAACCTGCCGGATGCGGTGGTAGATGCGCATTTTCACAAGGCCTGGGAAGGCCGGCATCCTCTGGCCGATCTGTAGGAATACTGAAATCCGGGCATTGCCCGCGATGGCTATCTCAAGGGCTTATCGCGGGCAAACCATGCTCGTACACGTTGTTAACTGCACTTCGTCCCTACCCTATTCCCGGAACGAGCCTCCTACCGCAAGCGGAGAAATTGTTTGTAGTCATCACCTGTTTGGCATTGAAGTAATAATTAACCGTTAAGCCCATAAAATTGTATTATTTCCTTCGCTGCCTGCAACGCTTCATCGTCATTACGCAACAAGATGTCCTCCGCATCCCTTAGCGGGGGCAAAGCGTGTAGAAGATCAACAAGTTGGTCCGCCGTGTAGTCTTGAGGAACTCTATCCACTCCTTGTACTCTTATAAAACTTATCGCGGCATCGCCTCCTAAAAAATGATTAACCGCTCGTATCTTCGGAGACGAACCATAATTCACCACTACGACGAGATCATCATTATCGCGGTGAAATTTCAGCTGAAGGATGGACACATCGAAATCCGTAAAATCAATTCCATCAATACCGCCAGATGCATTAACAATCAAATCTCTTCCCAGCCCGTCATATTTGTAAACGTCATTACCCGCGCCACCTGCTAGAGTGTCGTCACCCGGCCCTCCCCAAAGAACATCGTCTCCTGGACCGCCCGAGATCGAGTCATCTCCCTGCATGCCTCTTATCTCACCTGCCCCACTCAAAGTGTCATCACCTCGACCACCAACGAGAGGAAGCGCTTTATTATCACGAGAAGATCTGACCAAAGGAGCATCGACCACCAAAATGCCGCTATGGTAACTATCAGGAGCAGGACCTAATTTGCTGTTAGCGATAAGCTGTTCCAAACGAATGGTCGTACCATCTGCAAACTTTATAACTTCAATACCAGAGCCACCAAGATCACTTGCATTCGGCAATACAATACGAACCTGTTGTTCCTTACCCCAGGAAATATCAAGCGTTGAGTACAGCATCAGCCCTCGAGGTGGACTGCGATAGGTGCCGCGCTGTGGATTTGGTGATAACTCTATATTGACCGCCTCAACCAATACGGTACCCCAACTTAATTGCAACTGTTCAAGAGTTATCCCACCCGGAAGTCTAACGGTATCAGTATCGTCTGGTCCGGACTCAGATTCCCACCCAGCAACCCCAACTTCAGGACGCAGAAAAACAGGGCTTAACATATCCGCAATAATGGTAGTCGCTCCAGCATGCGCGCCTATTATGTAAGTGTCAGGACCGTTCTCACCGTAAAGCCAATCATGCCCTGAGCCACTGACTAAATAATCCGCGCCGTCTGATCCAAGCAGCGTATCGTTTCCTGCCCCGCCTGAAAGAAACGCACCGGGTGTCTTACCTTCATGTTCACCATAATTAACGTCGGGATCCTTAACGGTGACGACTAAATCATCGCCCGTCCCGCCATGAAAAATATTGCCGCCTTCGAGATTTACTCTACCGCCAGCATCATCGCCCTGAACAACTTGGTGCCTAATGGTTTCAGTCGTGGCATCCCAACTGAACTGCTTGTAACTAACTGCACCATCTTCGAAGCTGCCAGCAGGATAAACATACCAACCTTGAATGACACCTGTGACGCTTTTATTTTCGATGACAACTTCACCAGCACTTAAAGCAAACCCACTGTAGCTTGAGCCAGAGGGATAGTATTGCGGCTCTTGTTTTGGCGTATATTTCAGTCCGCCCTCCACTGAAGGTATTGACTCAGTGCGGGACGTTGTATTTGAGGATCTCTCACTGAGTACTGCTCTACCAGAAACAAGACTCATTCGATCCGGAGTTTCCGACAAGGATCCTGCCTGGAAGCTTTCAACAATTAAATTAGTTTTTTCGTGGTAGCTGTACTCGTTATCAGTAATATGGCTTTTGCTCCAGGCTCCCTGAGCATTTAGCACGAACCCCGATGCGAGTATAAATGCCGAGCGGCGCTTTTTCATGTTCGCCAGAAACTCTTCGCCCCACAGTTTGTCATTATCACCTTTAAGGCGAGGAGTATCGACCGCAGCATTATGCGTGCTACTTCCGTCTGCACCTCCTACCAGAGATGTTTCTGCCAAAGACGAAACGTCTACCGGCCCTTGGACTATTTTCATAACGCCCTGAAAACTTAAAACAGAACCGTCACTAAAACTAAAAGATGAACTCTGCCACTTTTCAAAATCCCGGATCCGAATGGCGTCACCCAAACCATTGGACATTCGTAATACTGGACCAACATCAACAACAATAATGTCAGCTTTTAAATTATCTGCAGTAAAGCCAGGTCCGAATTTTATGATGTTGTTTCCGCCCGTATCTGCGATAACGTCGACACCATCTCCGGCGCCGAAATGATAAATATCATCGCCGTCTAGCCCATCCAGATAGTCGTTGCCGCTGCCTCCTCCAAAAACATTATTACCGGGACCACCGCGAAGATAGTCCCCACCTGCACCGCCATATAAAGTGTCGTTTCCACCGCCGCCTAGCAGCGTGTCGTTACCTGCACCGCCATCAAGATAATCTGCGCCATGTTCCGTTTCGGGTCTTAGCTCATAATCACCAAGCAAGATGTCATCATCAGCACCTCCGTAAAGTGTATCGGCACCCAAGCCTCCCCAGAGCGTGTCGTTTCCGGCATTTCCTTGAATGTAGTCATCATTAGTTCCCCCCTCCTCCAGGTTGTGCTCATCTCCATCCAGGGCGTCATTCCCTTGTCCCCCTACCAGCGTATCGGAGCCACCCATGCCTAAAAGCGTGTCATCACCAACACCGCCATCAAGAAAATCATCACCGTGGTAACGAACTGGGTGATCGGTGTAATCGCCAGATAGATTATCGTTACCTGCACCACCATAAAGTGAATCATCAGCACCGCCACCTTGGAGGGTGTCGTCACCCGCACCACCATCCAGAAAATCACTGCCGAAATAATCTGCGGCATTACCCTCAATACCCTGCAGGACGGGATCATCCCCCTTTAAATAGCCGTTACCGAGACCGCCGTACAACACATCGCTGCCGCCATTACCGGCAAGTTCATCATTGCCATCCCCACCGTCTAACAAATCGTTTCCATGGTTTCTGCTTTGGAGCCCTCGAGCCCAGTCGAGGTTGTCTCCCAACAAAATGTCGTCGTCGCTGCCTCCGCGAAGGGTGTCATTTCCCTGATCACCGCTCATCACATCATTCCCGGTTCCGCCATCGAGCAAATCGTCGCCCCAGCCACCCGTCATAAAGTCTTGACCACCTTGACCATAAAGAATGTCGTCACCACCCTCCACGGCATTGCTGGAGGAGGCATTGGAAAGGACGCCACGCCTGCTGATAACACCATTGCCAAGAGGGACGTCAATGGTTTTAAAGTCCCAGTTTTCCGCCAGACCAGCGGTCACATCATCACCCGATAAATAATCGTCGCCCGCCCCGCCAATAAGCGTATCTAGTCCGTTTCCGCCAAGCAGCACGTCTGGGGATGGGGTGCCAATCAGTAGATCATCGCCTAGCCCCCCATCTAGCCAATCGCCACGGCTTGCTCCCCCGAGAACTGCCCCACCCGCCATCGCTTTTTTGATAGTTGTTTGCTTATCTCCAAACAAACGATCATTTCCGGCGCGACCGAATAACCGATCAGGTCCGCCAAGCCCAATGAGCAAGTCATCGTTCGGCGATCCGTGCAGCATGTCGGCCTTGTTTCTCTGCTTTACATTCGGCATCACCACAACATTGCCCAGTTCATCGTAAGAGAACTGATCACCGGGAACATCTGGATCGGTATCTTTTGCTTTCCAATCACCCATTACGGTTAGATTGGGTCTCGGAATGGGCTGACCTTTGTAATCCGGGAGTTGGATGCCCAACATTCCTGGCGTGTAGTGCTTTATAACAACCAGGTCATGCTTACCGTATTTAATATTAAGTGTTTTTTCAGTGAGTTCTTCGATGAGGGTTAAAGTAATGGTCCGATCTTCAGTAATCCAGGTATTACTCAGAGGACTGCTACGTTTTGGGAGAGGTATCGGAAGGCCATTGATAAGTATCTGACCATCGGCGTTAAAATCGAAAATCTGATCGACTCCATCGCCACTCGAAAATTCATATCGATCATTGCCTGCCCCGCCAATCAGAATATCGTTACCTTTTCCACCCACTAATACATCATCACCGGACATCCCGTGCAGCGCATCATTCCCATCTCCACCCGTTAACGAGTCGTTACCGTGACCACCGTCAATATGATCATTCCCATCCAGGCCGTTGATCGTGTCATTGCCCGCACCACCATAGAGATGGTCGATATTTGTTCCACCGCTGAACGAACGGCCTCCATCATCGCCAAACATAACCAGAGGATTTGAAACCCCTGTAGCCATTGCCGCCTGTTTACCTGATGCGAGATCTGAGTAAGAGAACTTCTGAGCCGTGTTTTCACCAAATGATCCGTTGGTTCTGGCTATCAGGCGGCCTAACATGTCTGCGCGATCAAATAGCCATTGTTCCGTAATGACACCTTCGCCAGTTTTCGAGTCATAGAGTTCCAGACCACAACCTGAAAAACCTTCGCCTCTTTCTATAACTATTTCACTCAGGTGTTTGAGAGAGTTACGTACTGCCTGGCCGGTAGACGTATCCGCGGCGGCTAGTACTCCCCACTCCGAAGCGCTGCCGTATTCCCCAATCGTCTTGGCAACAATGCTTTGGGATTGACTCGGTGAGAGCGATGAGAAAAATGTATAGGCGTTAGCAGCAAACGTTTCATCCGTGGTCGCCGTAAAAGTAGCGTCACCTTCGTAGGTTCGTCTAAACATGTCAAAGAAGGCATTCGCACCGTATCTTAATATCAGATTAACCACTGGCAAAATAGGCGTTCCTTTAACCACATACTGGATTAACGGATTAACACTTCCACTACTAAGCGCCACATTTATCTGCTCTGGCGCAACTGAAAACAAGCTATCAAAAATATTCCTGCCAAAATTTTTGATCACCGCTTCAAGCGCCACACTGTATGAGTCTATGGCAAACAGGATGTTCTTAAAATCATCGACTCTATTAACCTTTGCTTGTTCATGACTGCCTTTTATTTCCGACCCGGGATCACCTGCCGATATTAACCTCCACGTTTCATAGGGAAACTCCCCACCCAACAGACTGAACGCGATTGTCCCCGACCATCCTGAATTACGACTTGAAGCAGTGTCTGGTGCATCACTTACGTCTTCGAACAATATTTCACCGACGGCTCTTGCATCGATGGAAGCGATTTGGCTAATTAAAGGTACGGTCCACGGTGCCAAATTATCTTTAACCGACCCGTGAATCAAAGCATTTACAAAATTGACTGCCACCCCATTAGACGCTTGTTGCATCAAATCAGCGCTAAATGCTTCATTCAGCCTCAGTTGTCCTTGCCGCAACGTATAGGCACGAATTAGAGCAGAGTAAGCACCGTTTCCTCCATTGGCATCAATCGCCACATCAAGCCAGAGCTTGGCACTTTTTAAAGTCCGCTTAATGGTTTCATCAAAAACAACTCGACCGGAAAGCTTATCACCAATAATATCTGATAACGCCTGATAGAAAGGTGCGCAATTCTTACCTTCCATCGCTACTTCTTTGTACCGTTCTTTTTCCGAATCGAACTCCATCCCATTGCATATACTGACAGCATCGAAAATTATTTTTTGCTCTGAGACACTAAAAACATAGCTCATAGTTACTTCCCTGTAATTATGGAACGCGAAAGATGTTCACTAAGCAATCGAAGCGCTATGGGAGCCCCACGTAACGAACCAGTACCGGTTCCTATACGAGCATCCCCACCTGCAAAATCGAAATCATGCAATCCGACCGTACAATAGGCATTCAAATCACCAAAATCTAAATTTTGCAGTTGCGATTTATTAAACCTCAATAGATCCGCCTTACTTACCCCACTTTCTAAAGTTTTCTTCCTCGGGGAGCCCAAACCGTCACACGATATCGTGCGCGGTGTTCCGTCACGTCGGCGCCAGTCACGTATTACAAAGTCTGTAACTGAGAACTCATTCTTAATACTAGGAGGCCGCTCATTAAGCCAAAGCTCCAAGCCTGGATAATTTTTGAGTTTCACAATCAGCTCTTCAGGCCAATCAACAACCTTAAATCCCATATTGTATGGTTCGGTGGATGGCTTTCTGGTGTATAGCCTAGCCGCCACATTGAAATGCCCCCAACTAGATGAAGGCTCTTTCCCGCTCTCCTGATATTCTGTGCGCAGCTCAGTACCCGTCCACCAAAAAGACCCCTCAAGAACATCTGCAATACACAGCCCGTCCCTCGTTGAAGAACCAAAATGGAACCCTGGTATTTTAGTTCTATCAAGGAGCCCCCCTCCCAATATAGGAACGTGCTCCATACCGGCAAGTTTCTGACTACATTTTTTTGATTCCTGATAATGACGTTCTCTTGCTTCTGCCATGCGCCCCCATTCAATATAAAAATCCACGACCCAATAACACAGAGCCAAAACCAAACCGTACTTCAGTATCGCCTTACACCACCGACTTACGCCCTTGCGAAACAATTTATGCATTTCAAACTCCATTTTAAAATGATCAAACAGCCAATCTAGAACAACAACCAGACATCACGCGATCAAAAATCTCAAAATAGACTTTGACACCATGCTTTACATCAAACTTGCTCGCTGTCAAATCCGAAGATCTTTTAATTAGCCTAAAATCACCAGGAGACCTTAGAACATTGCAAACTTTTCCTGCTATCGATTCACTATCGAAGAAATCCACTAACAATCCATTTACACCGTCAACAATTACCTCTTTGACTGGAGCGGTATCGGAACCTATAACGACACATCCAGACGCCATAGCCTCAAGCAATGACCAAGACAGAACGAAGGGATAAGTCAAATAAACATGAACTACTGAAACCCGCAAAATACTCCTATAAGTTTCATAAGGCAGTTTGCCGGTAAAATGCACTCTGGAAAGATCCACTTTTAATTCAGCCAGCATTTTGCTGCGCCAGTTTTCATACCCTATAGGCATACGCCCATAACTTACGCCATCTCCTCCTACTATTACGATGTGGGCGTCTGGGCACTTGGCTTGAATGTATGGAATGGACCTCATGAAACTATGAAAACCACGATAGGGTTCTAGGTTTCTGGCAACGTACGTCACGATTGATTGGCCGGCTTTTATCACATGCCCACTGGGTAGCTTTACAGAGGCAGGCACAGGCTCGGAAGATTGCGAAGGGACACCTTCATGAATCACATGAATTTTAGAGTGATAAATTGGCGGGAACAGACTGCGCTGCCAATGTGTTGGCGAAATTCCAACATCACATTGCTCAAGGTTCAAAAGATGCATCGAATTCAGGAGACGAAGCCTTGATGATGCATCTACGGGACATGGGAATTCCGGATCGAACTCCATATCCGCACCCTTTGAATGATAATAATATTCACAGAAATGAATGAGCGGAATGTCAGGATATACATCCTTAACGAACAGTGTTTCACCCCATCCCGGATGGGCGAGTATCACATCGGGGCAATAACCCTTTTGTTTGAGCCTTTTCAACACCCCCAAAACTTGTTGCCCATCAAATATCGCCTCTTCATATTTATGCAAATACGGATGAGCAAAATTCGATGTTTTTCTTATAGGTCGATATCGAAGAAGCTTTACCCCATGAACTCCTGGAGCGGTATCCCGCCCTATCGCAGTCACTGCGATGTCCGGGCGACTCTGCGCCGCCAAGGCAACATGCCGAAATTGACCGGGAAAGTTTTGATGAATAATAAGTAGATTCATAATTTGAGTGGCTTCTTTCCTTAGATACCCCCATAAACTGAAGTTTTCCAACATCAATATGAATATACGAACGCTAACAAATGCGCAGAAATAAAACTGTAGGAGGGTTCCGAGAACACCCGAGGAGATGGGCAAGACGAGTGATTTTTCGAACCGAGTAGGGGCGTTCCCGCCACCAGCCGTACGATTCCGTTGAGGGCTTCACCTCCAAACACCAGTCACGACCCAAGGATCCATGCCTGACGCAGCCAAAAAAAAGCGGCGCTTGATGCGCCGCTTTTTTGTAGAGGTTTTTGTGAGGCCTACCGGTGGCCGCCTCGGCCGTCGTGATCGCCGCGACCGTTGTGGTCGCCCCTTCCGCCACGGTTGTCGCGTCCGCCATTGCCGCCGCGATAGTCGTTGTTTCCACCGCGGTTACGGCCGTCCCAACCGCCACGGTCATGGCCATCCCAGCCGCGATTCTGATGGGCCCGATAGTCGCCTCGTTGCGACTGGTAATAGCGTGGTGCCGGTTGATAAACCCGCGGCTGATAGTAATACCGCGGCGTTGGCTGGTAATACCGCGCTGGCGGGGCGTAGTACCGGCGTGGTTGCGTGTAATAACCGCCGCCGCCTGAATAGTAAGGTCCGCCGTCATAATAGGCTGGCGAGGTATAGACCTCGGAACTGTAGTAGCTGGCTCCTCCATCGGAATAAGGCACGCATGCACCAAGAGACAATCCCAATACAGCAATCAGAAGAATTCGCAGATACATGGCGGCCTCCTGGACCGCGAGTGAGCCACACCAGCGACGCTGGCAGGCGACAGTCAATTATTCGGTGACTGTCGAAAGATCAGACATCGTTTTCCAAATCTGGTGCGTTCCTGAAACACATTGAAACAAGTCGCCGATGAAAGGTTTTTCATCCATTCACCCGCTGATTAATGGTGGCCACCGCGATATCCACCACCGTAATGACCTGGCCCGTGCCCACCCCAATAGTAGTAGCGATAGCCACCATAAAAGCGCGGTCCGTAGTAATAGCGCGGTCCGTAATCGTAGGAATAGGGTGAATAGCCGGGGTAGTAATAAGGCTCGGAATACACATCGTAACCACCAGCGTAGTAGTAGCAGCCGGACAATCCCAGGCCGAGAACAACACCAAACAACAGTCGACGAAACATGGCGGCCTCCTGAAAGACCCACAACCGGAACAGGCCGGCTGACACCTGTTTTGACTGGCGATGCTGCGCCGAGTGCCGAGCCGCCTGGACCTTCAGATCAGCGGCCGACCCGATCCATTGCGGTGCACCCACGCACCATCACAAGGCAGCGCCGCCACCTCTTCCCAACGCGCCAACTGCGTAATCGCCCACGCTAGAGCGCTCAAGCCGACTTGGCACGGCTCTCGCTTTAGCAAACACGTGCAGGAGTCATCACAGGTTCGCGGCACCACAATTTGCAATGGCTGACTAGGGTTCCGGCTCGCTAAGGCGAGTGGCTGGTCCGAGAGTTGGCGACCTCCAGTTGAGGTTACACGGCGGGACAAAAGCCCGGGAGACAAGCCACCGTTCGCGGTGCCGCGTTGACTCCTGCCCGCCCTTGATCAACTGGAGAACCACCATGCTCAAGCTTCGTTTACCCGCCCTGCTCGCCGCTGCATTCGCAGCCTTCGTGAGCGTCTCGTCCCAGGCCGCCCAGAAAGACCACTTCAGCGTCTGCTGGACCATCTACGCCGGCTGGATGCCCTGGGAATACGCAGGCAGCCAAGGCATCGTCGATAAATGGGCGAAGAAGTACGGCATCAAGATCGATGTCGTGCAGCTCAATGACTACGTCGAATCCATCAACCAATACACCGCCGGCCAGTTCGATGGCTGCACCATGACCAACATGGATGCACTGACCATTCCGGCGGCTGGCGGCGTCGACAGCACCGCGCTGATCGTCAGCGATTTCTCCAACGGCAACGATGGCATCGTGCTCAAGGGCGACGGCAAGAAAGTCACCGACCTCAAAGGCATGGACGTCAATCTGGTGGAGCTCTCTGTCTCCCACTACCTGCTGGCCCGAGCGCTGGATTCGGTCGATCTGACTGAGAAAGACCTGAAAGTGGTCAACACCTCCGACGCCGACATCTCGGCGGCCTTCAACACCGATCAGGTCAACGCTGTCACCACCTGGAACCCGATGCTTTCGGACATCAAGGCCAAACCTGCGGTGACCGAAGTGTTCAACTCCAGCCAGATCCCCGGCGAAATCATGGACATGATGGTGGTCAACTCATCGACCCTCAAAGACAACCCGGCGCTGGGCAAAGCGCTGACCGGCGCCTGGTTCGAAGTGGTCGAGTTGATGAACGCCAAAAACGCCGCCAGTAAAACCGCCCTCGAACACATGGCCAAAGCTTCCGGCACCGATCTGGCCGGTTTCCAGTCGCAACTGGACACCACCAAATTGTTCGCCACCCCCAAAGAAGCCCTGGCGTTCTCCACCAGCAAGCAACTGCCGGAAACCATGCGCAAAGTCGCCGAGTTCTCCTTCCAGCACGGCTTGCTGGGGGAAGGCGCCAAGGACACCAGCGCGGTCGGCATGGCGTTCGCCAACGGCGTGACCAGCGGCGACAAGACCAACCTCAAGCTGCGCTTCGACCCGACCTACGTGCAGATGGCCGCCGACGCCAAGCTGTAATCAGGAGGACCTGGCCATGCGCCTGATCAATCGCCACCCGGATCGTCCGAGTCGCCTGCTGTTGGTGATCCTGCCATTCGCCCTGGTGCTGTTCGCCTACTTCATGGGCTCGGCCGAGCGGCTGACGGACAACCCCAACGACAAGCTGTTGCCGAGCGCCGTGCAGATGACTGACGCGGTGAAACGCCTGGCGTTCACCGCCGACAGCCGCACCGGTGAATACCTGTTGTGGCAAGACACCGCGTCCAGCCTGCGCCGCCTGGCCATCGGCCTCGGTATCAGCGCGCTGGCCGGGCTGTGCCTGGGCATCGCCGCCGGTACCCTGCCGCTGTTTGGCGCGCCGTTGTCGCCGTTGCTGACGGTGCTGTCGATGGTGCCGCCGCTGGCGATTCTGCCGATTCTGTTCATCGTGTTCGGCTTGGGGGAGTTGTCGAAAGTGATGCTGATCGTGATCGGCATCACTCCGTGCCTGGCCCGTGATCTGGAACAACGCGCCCGGGAAATTCCCGTGGAGTTGCTGATCAAGGCCCAGACCCTCGGCGCCTCGACCTGGACGCTGATGCTGCGCGTGGTGCTGCCGCAATTGCTACCACGGCTGCTTATCTCGCTGCGGCTGATGCTCGGCTCGGCGTGGTTATTCCTGATCGCCGCCGAAGCCATCGCCTCCACCGACGGCCTCGGTTACCGGATTTTCCTGGTGCGCCGCTACCTGGCGATGGACGTGATTCTGCCGTACGTGGTCTGGATCACCCTGCTCGCCTGGCTGATGGACTGGGGCCTGAAACGCCTGACCCAACGGGCGTTCCCTTGGTATGAGGGGGCCCGCGCATGAGTTTCATCACAGTCAAAAATGTCTGGCAGCAATACGCCGATCAGGTGGTGCTCGAAGGGCTGAACCTGAGCGTTAACGAAGGTGAGTTCTGCACCTTGGTTGGTGCGTCGGGTTGCGGCAAGTCGACCTTCCTGCGGCTGCTGCTCGGGCAGGAGCGCGCCAGTCGCGGCGAGATTCTGCTGGATGGCCAGGCCTTGGCCGGCGAGCCGGATGCCAGCCGTGGCGTGGTGTTCCAGCGCTACTCGGTGTTCCCGCATTTAACGGTGCTGGACAACGTCGCCCTCGGCCTCGAACTGCCACGTTCGCCTCTGCTCGGACGCTTGTTTGGCAGCGCTAAAAAAGACGCACGCGAACAAGCCTCAATGTTGCTGCACAAAGTCGGCCTCGGACACTCGCTGGACAAGTACCCGGCGCAGCTCTCCGGCGGCATGCAACAACGACTGGCGATTGCCCAGGCGCTGATCATGAAACCGCGCGTGTTGCTGCTCGACGAACCCTTCGGCGCCCTCGATCCAGGCATCCGCAAAGACATGCACGGCCTGCTGCTGGAGCTGTGGCGCGAGACGCAACTGACGGTGTTCATGGTCACCCACGACCTGTCCGAAGGCTTCAGCCTCGGCACTCGCCTGTTGGTGTTCGACAAGGTCCGCGTCGACCCGCACGCCCCCGGCGCCTATGGCGCGCGGATCACTTACGACATCCCTTTGAACAGCGACCGCCGCACCAGCCGTGCCGCCGTCGATGCCTTGCCGGCTGAGCTGGCAGGCACGCTTCGTACCGCTTAGAGGATTTTTGAAATGACTGATTCGACCCAACTGTTCCCGCCCTTCGCCGAAGAAATGCTCCCCGGCGGCGGCCATCGCTCCTTCGTGTTGAAACGCGGCCAACTGCTGCGCCTGACCGACCTGCGCGGTGGCGCCAACGTCAGCCTGACGTTGCTCAATGCCAATGAAAAAACCGAACGCCTGAACCTGCCCGACAGCCTCAAATGCCAACACACGGCCAAGCTCACCACCGGCCATTGCCTGTACTCGGACATGGGCCGCGTGCTGGCGGCGATCACTGCCGACACCTGCGGCTGGAGCGACAGCCTCGGTGGTGTGCTCTGCGCTGAAGAGGTCGCGGAAAAATACGGCGCGGGGCGCTATCAGGAACTGCGCAACGGCTTCTTCCGCAACGGCACCGACAACCTATTGGTGGAGCTGGGCAAGTGGGGTTTGGGCCTGTCCGATTTGCTGATGACGCTCAATTTGTTCAGCCGGGTGAACGTCGATGAGGCCGGGCGTTTTCACTTCGTCGAAGGCAATTCCAGGGCCGGCGACTACATCGAGTTGTATGCGCCGATGGACACGCTGGTGGTGCTCACTGCGCTGCAACATCCGATGGACCCTTCGCCTGAGTACGCGCCGAAACCGCTGAAGCTCAGCTGGATGAACGCCGACGCCAGCGTCGCCGAACACTGCCGCACCTCGCGCCCGGAAAACCAGCGCGGCTTCATCAACACCGACCGTCTGTTCGCCTGAGGATCGCTGCCATGTCACTCGCAATCGCTACCGCTCAACAGTTGCCCGAAACCGCGATCTACCGCGCCACCATCCCGGCCGGCGAGCCATGGTTGATGGAGGTCAAGGCCGGCCAGACCTTGCGCATCCTCGATCTGGAAGGCAACCAGGCCGTCGACACCTTGTTCTACAGCGTTGCCAATCCGAAGGAACGCTATGACGTACAACGCACGTTGCGCCGGCAGAACAGCGTCTACCTGAGCACCGGCAGCGTGCTCTATTCCAACCTCGGCAAGCCGATGCTGACCATCGTCGCCGACACCTGCGGCCGTCACGACACCCTCGGCGGCGCTTGCGCGCAAGAGAGCAACACCGTGCGTTATGCGTTGGAGAAACGCTACATGCACAGCTGCCGCGACAACTACCTGCGCGCCTGCGTCCACGACGGGCGACTGGGCAAGGGCGACATCGGGCCGAACATCAACTTCTTCATGAACGTGCCGGTTACGGCGGATGGCGGGCTGACGTTTGAAGACGGGATTTCGGCGCCGGGCAAGTACGTCGACCTGCGGGCCGAGATGGACGTGATCGTGCTGATCTCCAACTGCCCGCAACTGAACAATCCGTGCAACGCCTACAACCCGACACCTGCGGAGCTGCTGGTATGGAACTGAAATTCGTGCGGTTGCGTAGATGGTTGTTCACCCTGTGTCAGGCCCGTTCAGGCCAGTGCCTAAAAAAGTAAGAACACCCTAAATCCAATGTGGGAGCGGGCTTGCTCGCGAAGGGGCCGTCATATTCAACATTAATGTCGACTGACACTCCGTCTTCGCGAGCAAGCCCGCTCCCACAGGGGTTCGGTGGTGTTTTGGAGTGAAGTGATTCTGCCGTCGGGGACGACCCTGGCGCTTATCGAAAAACTGCGGGACGGCCCGCATCCCAGGTCGAGGCTGATGCGCTATCGCCTCCGGGGGTTATGCCATGTTCGAAAAAGTCCTGATTGCCAACCGTGGCGCCATAGCCTGCCGCATTCTGCGCACCCTGCGTGAATTGCAGGTCAAAGGCGTCGCCGTGTATTCCGAAGCCGATGCCGCCAGCCTGCACATCCTGCAAGCCAATGAAGCCCACAGCCTCGGTGAAGGCGCAGCCGCCGGCACCTATCTGTCCGTCGAAAAAATCCTCGCCATCGCCACATCCACCGGCGCCACGGCGATCCATCCGGGCTACGGTTTCCTCTCGGAAAACGCTGCGTTCGCCGAAGCGTGCGAAGCCGCCAACATCGCCTTCATCGGCCCGACGCCAGAACAGCTGCGAGTGTTCGGCCTCAAGCACACCGCGCGCGCCTTGGCCAAGCGACACGGCGTGCCGATGCTCGAAGGCACCGAGTTGCTCGACAGCCTCGACGCAGCGCTGACTGCCGGCGAACAGGTCGGCTACCCGGTGATGCTCAAAAGCACCGCCGGCGGTGGCGGCATCGGCATGCGCGTGTGCCGTAGCGCTGCCGAATTGAGCGAATCCTTTGAGGCCGTCAAACGCCTCGGCCAGAACAACTTCAGCGACGCCGGGGTGTTCATCGAGAAGTACATCCAGCGCGCCCGTCATCTGGAAGTGCAGGTGTTCGGCGACGGCCTGGGCGAAGTGATTGCCCTCGGCGTGCGCGACTGCTCGGTGCAGCGGCGCAACCAGAAAGTCCTCGAAGAAACCCCGGCGCCGAACCTCCCCGAGGGCATGGCGGAGGAGCTGTGTACGGCGGCGATCAAACTGGCGAAAGCGGTGAATTACCGCAGCGCCGGCACCGTTGAATTCGTTTTCGACAGCGAGGCTCAGCGTTTCTATTTTCTCGAAGTGAACACCCGTTTGCAGGTGGAGCACGGCGTCACCGAGCAAGTCTGGGGTGTGGATCTGGTACGCTGGATGGTCGAACTGGCAGCCGGTGATTTGCCGCCGTTGAGCGAGTTGAGCCGAGACTTGAAAGCCTGCGGCCATGCGATTCAGGCACGGCTTTATGCCGAAGATCCGGGTCGCGATTTTCAGCCGAGCCCAGGCTTGCTGACCGCCGTGAACTTCCCTGCCGCCGATGGCAAACACCTGCGTATCGACACGTGGGTCGAGGCCGGTTGCGAGATTCCACCGTATTTCGATCCGATGATCGCCAAGGTCATCAGTTGGGCGCCGACCCGCGAAGAAGCCGCTGCCGATCTGCATCAGGCGCTGGGCGACAGCCAGCTCTATGGGGTGGAAACCAACCGCGATTATTTGCGGCAGATTCTGCTCGATGTGCCCTTCGCCAGTGGTCAGCCGTGGACCCGTTGCCTGGAAGGTCTGGTGTATCAGGCCAACACGTTTGAAGTGCTCAGCGCCGGTACTCAGACCAGCGTTCAGGACTATCCCGGCCGCCTCGGTTACTGGGCCGTGGGCGTGCCGCCGTCAGGGCCGATGGACAGTCGCGCGTTGCGTTTGGGCAACCTTTTGCTGGGTAACGACGAAGGCGCCGCGGCGCTGGAAATCACCATGAGCGGACCGCTGCTGCGTTTCAATTGCGACGCGGTGGTGGCGGTGACCGGGGCAGTGATTCCACTGACCCTTAATGGTGAAGTGGCGCCGATGAACACGGTTTTGCTGGTACCGGCGGGCGCTACTTTGAGCCTTGGAACGATTGCCGGTGCCGGCGCCCGCAGCTATCTGTGCCTGCGCGGCGGCCTGCAGGTGCCGGATTATCTGGGCAGCAAAAGCACCTTCACCCTCGGCCAGTTTGGTGGGCATGGTGGTCGCGCATTGAGAGCCGGCGACGTGTTGCATCTCCCTGCTTTGAACGACCGCCGCGCCGGTCAACAACTGGCTGAAGAACAGGTCACCGAGTTGCCCGTTCTGCGGCAGATCCGGGTGATCTACGGCCCTCATGGCGCACCGGAATACTTCACCGAAAACTACATTGGCACTTTCTTCGCCACCCAGTGGGAAGTACATTTCAACTCCAGCCGAACCGGTGTGCGGTTGATCGGGCCGAAGCCTGAATGGGTGCGTGCCGATGGTGGCGAGGCGGGTCTGCATCCGTCGAATATTCATGACAATCCGTATGCCATTGGTGCAGTGGATTTCACTGGTGACATGCCGGTTATCCTCGGTCCAGACGGCCCTAGCCTCGGCGGGTTTGTTTGCCCGGTGACGGTGATCGAGGCGGATCTTTGGCAGCTGGGCCAGCTCAAGGCTGGGGACAAAGTACAGTTCCTCCCCGTCGACCTGAAGACCGCCCGCAATCTCGCCTTGAAATGCAATACCCCCTGTGGGAGCGGGCTTGCTCGCGAAAGCGGTGTGTCAGATACATCAATGTCGACTGACACGGCCCCTTCGCGAGCAAGCCCGCTCCCACAGGGGATTGTGTCGCCTGTTGTGTTGGATTTGGGTCAGGGGAATACGCGGCTGGTGGCGAGATTGTCGGGGGACACTCATCTGCTGCTGGAAATCGGCGCCCCCGAACTTGACCTGGTCTTGCGCTTCCGCGCCCACGCCTTGATGCAAGCACTGGAAAGCCAAAACCTGCACGGCGTCATCGACCTGACACCTGGCATCCGCTCGCTGCAAGTGCACTACCAACCCGAACAACTGCCGCTGGCCGATCTGCTCGGCATCGTTGCCGGCGAATGGGACGCCGTGTGCGCCGCCAAGGACCTGCAAGTGCCCTCGCGCATCGTCCATTTGCCGTTGTCCTGGGACGACCCGGCCTGCCAGTTGGCGATCGAAAAATACATGACCACCGTGCGCAAGGACGCCCCGTGGTGCCCAAGCAATCTGGAGTTCATCCGCCGCATCAACGACCTGCCAAACCTCGACGAAGTGCAGCGCACGGTGTTCGACGCCAGCTACCTGGTGATGGGCCTGGGCGACGTCTACCTCGGTGCGCCGGTCGCCACGCCACTCGATCCGCGTCATCGTTTGGTGACTACCAAATACAACCCGGCCCGCACCTGGACCGCGGAAAACTCGGTGGGCATCGGTGGTGCTTACATGTGCGTGTACGGCATGGAAGGCCCTGGCGGTTATCAGTTCGTCGGCCGCACGTTGCAGATGTGGAATCGCTATCGCGAGGTCGCCGCATTCGATGGCAAACCGTGGTTGCTGCGCTTCTTCGATCAGATCCGTTTCTACCCGGTCAGTGCCGATGAACTGCTGCGCATTCGACGGGATTTTCCCCTCGGGCGCTTCGATCTGAACATCGAGCACAGTCAGCTGAATCTGGCGGAATACCAAGCCTTCCTGACGAAGGAAGCCGAGAGCATTGCCGCGTTTCGCGATCAGCAAAAAGGTGCGTTCAACGCCGAGCGCGAGCGCTGGATCGCCAGTGGCCAGGCGCATTTCGACAGCGAAGAATTGGTCCCGGAAGTGACCGACGACGCACCGCTGGCCAGCGGTCAACAGAGCGTCGACAGCCACATCGCCGGCAACCTTTGGCAGGTTCAGGTTGAAACCGGCAGCCGGGTTGCCGCGGGTGATGTGCTGGTGATTCTGGAGTCGATGAAGATGGAAATCCCATTGCTCGCCCCCATGGCCGGGGTGGTCCGCGAGATTCGCGTGCAACCGGGTTCGGCAGTGCGCGCCGGACAGCGCGTCGTGGTGCTGGAACTTGAGTGAACCCACTTTGAAAAGGATTAACGCCATGAACATCAATCTGCAACTCGACGCCCTGCGCAGCGCTTATCGCATCGGCAATATCACGCCCCGTGAACTGCTGCTGAGCCTGCGCGATAAAGCCGCGGCGCTGAACCCGGACTATCACCTGTTCATCCACTTACTCAGTGTTGAAGAACTGGAACCGTACCTCGCCGCACTCGACGGTCGCGATATCGAAAGCCTGCCTCTGTACGGCGTGCCGTTTGCAATCAAGGACAACATCGACCTGGCGGGCATTCCGACGACCGCGGCGTGCCCTGCATTTGCCTATGTGCCGGAGCGTTCGGCGACCATCGTCGAGCAGTTGCTGGCGCTGGGGGCGATTCCGTTGGGCAAGACCAATCTTGATCAATTCGCCACCGGGCTTAACGGCAGTCGCTCGCCGTATGGTGCGTGCCCGAACAGCGTGTTGCCGGAGTATCCATCGGGCGGTTCCAGCGCCGGGTCTTCACTGGCGGTGGCGCTCGGCGTGGCGAGTTTTTCTCTGGGCACGGACACAGCGGGGTCCGGGCGTGTGCCGGCGGCGCTGAACAATCTGGTGGGGTTGAAAGCCAGCAAAGGGTTGATCTCAACGGCGGGTGTGGTTCCGGCCTGTCGCACCCTCGATTGCGTGACCACGTTCACCGCGACTGCTCGGGAAGCCAGTCAGTTGCTCGCGCTCACTGCGCACCTTGATCCCCGCGATGAATACAGCCGCCTTAATCCGTTGTGGAATGACGGCTCGGCGTTTGGTGCCCCTCGCCCCTTCCGCTTTGGCGTGCCGCGTGCTCAGGATCTGGAGTTCTTCGGCTGCCCTGAAGGCCCGCTGTTGTTTGGTGATGCCATCGATCAGCTCAATGCTTTGGGCGGTGAAGCGGTGGAGCTGGATTTGTCGCCGTTCCTTGAAGCGGCGCGTTTGCTCTATGAAGGCCCGTGGGTGGCCGAGCGCTACAGCGTCGCCGGCGAATTGATGGAGCAAAATCCTGAAGCTGTACTGCCGGTGATTCGCGCGGTGTTAGCCAAGGCTCCAGCGGTGAACGGCGTGCAAACCTTCCGCGCCCAGTACCGGCTTCAAGCCCTGAAAGCCCTGTGCGACGAGGCGCTGGACGGCCTCGATTGCGTGCTCACACCCACCCTCGGCCGCCCCGTCACGCTGGCGGAACTGGACGCCGAGCCGGTGTTGCGCAATTCGGAACTGGGCTACTACACCAACTTCATGAACCTGCTCGATTACGCCGCCGTCGCCGTGCCCAGCGGTTTCATGGGCAATGGTTTGCCTTGGGGTGTGACGTTGTTCGGACGGGCGTTCACTGATCAGTATTTGTTGGGTGTGGCGGATGCCTTGCAGCGCCAGCAAGGTTTGCTCGCGCCTGCGCCGACGGCTACCGCGCGTAATGACCGGGCGCGGCTGGTGGTGTGTGGTGCGCATCTGGATGGGTTGGCGCTGAACTGGCAGCTCAAGCAGCGTGGGGCTCGACGGGTCGAGACGACGTTCAGCTCGCCGGATTATCAACTGTATGCCTTGGCCGGTGGCCCGCCGTTTCGCCCCGGAATGGTTCGCGTGAAGGACGGGGGTGTGGCGATTGCGGTGGAGGTTTGGGAACTGCCGAGCCGTGAGTTAGGTTCGTTTTTGACCGGGATACCGGCACCGCTGGGATTGGGCAAAGTGCAATTGGCGGATGGGCGTTGGGAGAGTGGGTTTATTTGTGAAGCGTATGGGTTGGAGGGGGCGGTGGACATTAGTCACCTTGGTGGATGGCGTGCGTATCTTGGGACTCGTGTCTGAGCCGGAATCGCGCCCTCACCCTAACCCTCCCGAAACGTCGGACCGCCCGTAGGGAGAGGGGACTGACCGAGGTGCTTGAACGAAATGCTGCGACCTGAAATTTCGAAGTCGAACTCAGGTTTGAGAAGCATGGAGATCGGCCCCCTTTCCCCCTCTCCCCCGTGGGGAGAGGGCTGGGGTGAGGGGTGGCCCTACTGACACCATTCCCCCCACAAATGCAGCAGTTATTTCCCGGCGGTGCCATTAGAATGCCTGCCATCGGGTCACTGCCAACGGAATCGTCATGCCGCTTCGCTCGCCGCTGTATTCCCAACGTTCGTTGGTCCTCACGCTGATCGCGTTGCTGGGCGCAGGCTTTCTCGCCACGTCCTTCCTCAGTTACTACGCCTCGCGAGCGTCGATACGCGACAACATCATCAACACCGAACTGCCGCTGACGTCAGACACGGTCTACTCGGAAATCCAGAAAGACCTCGTCAGACCGATCCTGATTTCCTCGATGATGTCCCGCGACACCTTCATGCGTGACTGGGTAGTAAACGGCGAGCAAGACCCCGAAAAAATGACCCGCTACCTCAACGAGGTCATGACCCACTACGGCGCCTACACCGCATTTTTTGTCTCCAACACCAGCCTCACCTACTACCACGCCAAGGGCGTACTCAAACAGGTCAAAGTCACTGAACCCCGCGATGCGTGGTATTTCCGCGTACGAGACATGGCCGATCCCTACGAGATCAATGTCGACCCGGACCTTGCCAACAAGGACAACCTGACCTTCTTCATCAACTACAAGGTCTACGACTACAACAACCGTTTCATCGGCGCAGCGGGTGTCGGTCTGACGGTCGATGCAGTGATCAAGCTGATCGACAAGTATCAGCAGCGTTACCAGCGCAGCGTGTACTTCGTCGACAACTTCGGGCGCCTGGTGCTCACCGGGGCCGAGGGCGGCCCACAAGGCGCGAAGATCGGGCAGAGGCTCGGCGAACTCGACAGCATGAAGGACCTGGTCAGCCAACTGCCCAAACCTCACAGCGGTAGCTACGAATATTCCGTCCAAGGCCAGGGACATTTCCTCAACGTACGGTTCATCCCGGAGCTGAACTGGTACCTGTTCGTCGACAAACGTGAAGACGGCGCCCTCAGTGAAATCCGCCAGTCGCTGTACCTTAACCTGCTGATCTGCCTGATCGTCACGCTGATTGTGCTGGCCCTGCTCAACCGGGTGATCAAGCGCTACCAGGGCAAAATCCAGGCCCAGGCGATCCTCGACAGCCTGACCGAGTTGCCGAACCGCCGCGGTTTCGATCTGTTGGCGGCGCAAGCCATGCACGAAGCCCAGCGCGAGCCCAAACCGCTGACCGCGTTGCTGCTGGATCTGGACCATTTCAAAGTTTTGAACGACACCTACGGGCACCTTGCCGGCGATCAGGTGCTGATCGGCTTTGCACGGGATCTGGAGAGTTGCCTGCGGCACTCCGACATCGTCTGCCGTTGGGGCGGGGAGGAATTTATCGTGCTACTCAAGGACACTGACGGTGAGACCGGTCTGATGGTCGCCGAGAAAATTCGTCAGCATGTCGAGCAACAGCGTTATGCCTACAACGATAAGGCTTTGCAGCTGACCGTGAGCATCGGCCTGACCACCCTGCAGACCGATGACACCTTGCACACGCTGCTCTCGAGGGCTGATCATGCGATGTACCGGGCCAAGCAAGCCGGCCGTAACCGCACCTGCGTGGAAATGCCTCACTCCAGTTATGAATAACCCTACATGAATAAGCCAGATTTCTGCCCGGCCTGCGGCGCCTCCAACGACTGCACTCTGGCCGACCCGCGAACCGCCGATCGGGCCTGCTGGTGCTACGGCGTCAGCATCGACCCGGCGGTACTCGAAGCACTGCCGCCCGAACTGCGCGACAAATCCTGTTTGTGCCCACGCTGCGCGCAAGTCGAGGCGCAGCTGTAAGCAACCGCACAACCGATCACGTAAGATACGCGCCCCTTCCCTACCGATCCCTCGTCATGCGCATTGACCGTTTCCTCAGCAACCTGCCGCGCTTCAACCGTAAGCAGGTGCGTCTGTTGCTGGTGGAAAAGCGCGTCAGGATCGACGGAAAAATCGTCAGCGACCCTCACGCCGACGTACTGGAATTCAGCCGCGTGGAAGTCGACGATGAGCTGCTGCAAGTCGGCAAGCCTGCACGCTACTTCATGCTGCACAAACCGTCTGGCTGCGTCAGTGCCACCCGCGATCCGCAACACCCGACCGTGCTCGACCTGATCCATGAGCCGGACAAGGAGGACCTGCACATCGCCGGGCGCCTGGACTTCAACACCACCGGCCTGATGCTGATCACCAATGATGGCAGCTGGTCGCGACGCCTGACCCAGCCGCAAACCAAACTGCCCAAGGTCTACTACGTAGAAACCGAGCAAGAGATTGGCCCGGAATACGCATTGAAATTCACCGAAGGCCTGTACTTCGCCTTTGAAGACCTCACCACCCAACCCGCCGAGCTGGCCGTACTCGGAGCAACGTCCGCACGACTGAGCATCGTCGAGGGCCGTTATCATCAGGTGAAGCGGATGTTCGGCCATTTCGACAACAAGGTGCTGCGCCTGCACCGCGAAAGCATGGGCCCGCTGGTGCTCGACAGTGCCCTGAAACCGGGCGAGTACCGCGCATTACGCACCGAAGAGATTCAATTGATCTAAGCAGGCGACCGCTCAGCAGAAGTTGTCGGACAATTTGCCAAAGATACTTGCGTGATGACGTGCCCCCTGCTTGAATCAGGACGTCGGCCGAAATGTGACCGATGAGTCACAACATACTTCTAAGAAACTTTTTGCCGGTAGAGAACCCTCAGGTTCCGCCTTCCCCCGGCAGACTGCCCGCCAATAACAATACCCGTCGACCGGACTGCAATGGATCGACATGGGCCTCTCAAATTCCAGGCGTATGCCTACCTGTCACAAAGCTCGTGCAATCTGATTTGCACGCATACCCGCTTGCCAGGAGTCTTATGACATGAGGCCAGAAATCGCTGTGCTGGATATACAGGGTCAGTATCGGGTTTACACGGAGTTCTATCGCGCAGACGCCGCAGAGAAGACCATTATTTTGGTCAACGGCTCGATGGCCACGACTGCGTCGTTTGCACAAACCGTGAAAAACCTTCACCCGCAGTTCAATGTGGTCTGCTACGACCAGCCCTACGCGGGCAAGTCGAAAGCCCACAACCTGCACGAGAAATTGCTGACCAAGGAAATCGAAGGGCAGATCCTCCTGGAGCTGATCGACCACTTCGCCGCCGAACACGTGCTGTCGTTTTCCTGGGGTGGCGCCGCGACCCTGGTCGCTCTGGCCCACCAGCCGCGACGCATCGAAAAAGCCGTGGTCAGCTCGTTCTCTCCGGAGATCAACGCGCACATGCTCGACTACCTCGAGCGCGGCATCGATTACCTCGGCAGCCGGGACGGTGACCGGGTCGGCAACCTGGTGAACAGCACCATCGGCAAACACCTGCCGACACTGTTCAAGCGCTTCAATTATCGGCACGTCAGTTCCCTGGCCGAGCATGAATACGGGCAGATGCATTTCCACATCAGCGATCTGCTGCAGAGTGATCGCCAGTGCTTCTTCAAAGCCGCGGAGAAAATCAACGTGCCGGTGCTGTTCATGAACGGCGAATGGGACGAGTACACCGCTACCGACGGCGCTCAACTGTTCGCCAACCATGTGCAACACGCTACTTTCACCACCCTGCAGGCCACCGGCCACTTTCTCGACATGGAACACAAAGCTGCTTGCCGAGATAGCCGCAACGCATTGCTGGGCTTCTTGAAACCTTCGCAACACGAAAGTCGACCGCGTTATCACTACGTCCAGGACCAACATGCATTGGCCATCTGAAACAGCGTCATCGCGAGCAGGCTTCGCCCTACAGTGTTGAATGCATTCCTGTAGGAGCAAGGCTTGCCCGCGATAGACCGTCATGCGGTCTCTGCTTTGTTTCAGTTGCGCTAAAGCCGTCCCACGCAAAGAAAAACTTCATTTCCACGCCCACATCTGGTACAAAGTCAGCCGCTCTGAGCGGGTGTCGTATAATGGCATTACTCCAGCTTCCCAAGCTGATAACGAGGGTTCGATTCCCTTCACCCGCTCCATACCTCCGCTCCACCAGTCTCCTGACGTCTCACCACTCGTTATAGATCAATGACTTAGCATCCTGGTAATCTCCCGCGATTTCCGGGCGTCTCTGTGCAGCCCTATTTTTTCTGTACAGCCTCGTGTACGGTCTCGAAAACTTCGAACCAGACCATACACAAACATGAAACGATCAGAGATAAAAAGGCGACCCCTCTCCAGGACTGTCATCGATGCCCTGGAGCCCGAGGACAAGGAGTACCGGGAAAACTACGGTGGAGCAGAGCGGCTTCACATCGTAGTAAGCCCCAGCGGGCGCAAACGCTGGGAGCTGAGATATAAAAAATCTGATGGGAAATGGGGCTGGCACGGCCTGGGCAGCTATCGCGATGTGAACATCGAACAAGCCCGCGAAAAGGCGCAGCAGTCGCTCAGATTACTCGCATCGGGAACTGATCCTGTGCTGCATCGAGCGCAAAAAAAATCTGAACTGAGCGAAGCCATAAAAAACAGCTTTGAGAGCATTGCCGAGGCTTGGTATGCCAAAAAGTCAGCCGACGGCAGAGCAGAAAAAACGCTCAAGTCCATGAAATATGCGCTAGACAATGACATGCTGCCAGCACTTGGGAAATTACCGATTTCCAGTATCACTCGCAAGCATTGTGCCGAACTACAGAACTCGATAGAGCTCAGACAGGCTCATAACACTGCAAAAAAAGTCCGCAGCTGGCTTAATCAGATTTTTGGATATGCGATAGCAAATGGTAAGTGTGAAAACAATCCGGCAAGCAATTTATTGGATATCGCATCAGTACAACCACCGGAAAAGCAGTATCCCCACCTGCTCGAACATCAACTTCCTGACTTTCTGAAAGCTCTTGAGGCTTCGCCTAGCCGCATCCTTGTAAAAAGTGCTGCCTGGTTGACTATCTATACAGCATCCAGACCAGGTATGGTCAGGAAAGCCGAGTGGGCAGAATTTGATATTAATAAAAAAATCTGGTGCATCCCTGATAGCAAAATGAAAATGGGCCGCGAGCATCTAGTCCCTTTGAGCAGTCAAGTAATCTCAATTTTAAATCACTTAAAAAACATCACCGGCAAATCTAAATATCTATTCCCTTCCGAAGGATCGAAAAGTTTGGTGATGTCGGACAATACAGTTAACAAATGTTTTGCAGGTGCGGGCTATAAAGACCGAATGACAGGTCATGGATCACGTCACACAGCAACGACTTTACTCTCCGAACACGGTTGGCCGGAAAATTGGGTGGAAATGCAGCTAGCACACAAGAAACCGGGACTGAGGGAGGTCTATGACAAAGCAACTCATCTCAAGAACAGGGAAATAATGATGCAATGGTACTGCGATTACCTCGACGCATTAAAAGAAGGTTTGACGCCGAATCAAAAATCCGACTTTAAGAGAAGAGCAGCAAGATCAAAAAATAAATAAACCAGACTGGAAGCTAACACGAATGAACATTGAACTCAGCCAAATGAATCGCGCAGAATCCGGGCACACCTTGGCAGTAGCAAAAATTTACATGCTCCATGAGGAGTCAGATGCAGAGGGAAATTCACAAGAAGACAACGTTCGTATCGAATTCGGGTACTTCAGAAACTCAAAGGGACAACTTGATATTTTTGAGTTTGAGATTTACGACACCAGCAGTTTACTCGAAAAAAAGCTAAACTTTTCGGCACTCGAAAGACTCAAAAGAGGACTCGTCAATATTTGCGAAGCTGCCATCAGTACAAAATTATACGTGTAACCTGCTGCCCTTTCAAAAAATCCAGGGCAGTGTCAGACAACGTCATTAAAACTGCTCCGACGAAAACTCGGGGCAATCTCGGACAACCAAAGTAAACGTCAAACTCCCCCGTTGCTTTCTCTTCCGTCCAGTAAAAATCTAAAAATTCTCTTATTACGTACAAACGTTGGATGACACCGGCTTCCCTAGTATTTTCAAGCGCTTATGAACAGTCGCAGCGGTGTCTTTTGTTGAATACTCCGGGCAGTGTCGTACAACAAAAAATACTGCTTGACGTAAGTTTATCGATCTTTAAATCTACATACAGCAACAACAAAACGTCGCAGGAGACGAACAATGCTGATGACACTTGAAGATCTCAAAAAAGAGCTAAAACTCTCCCGAGCAACAATTTATCGCTCAATCAAAAGCCAAGGCTTTCCTGCCCCTTTGAAGTTTGGGAAGTCCAGCCGCTGGAGAAAAAGCGATATCGAAACTTACTTTAACAACAGGAGCGTAAAATAATGTTCACTCATGTCTGCGAACTGGGGAAGCCTAAGAAAAACGTCATAACTCAAGGCATTATTGAGGACTGGGAGTCAAAGCTAAATGAGCTATCCGATCTTATCAAAGATTTGACGGACAAAGACGCCAGTGAATACTTTATGAGTGCCAGCCGCGAATTAATCAATCGGATTGAAGAAGAAGTATGGATAGAACAGAAGCGGATAACTCGTGAAAAAGAACAGCTCAAGCTTTTGAAAGAAGCTAAAGCCAATCTTCTGGAACAGATCGCTAAACTTCAAGGAGAAGCCTTGTAACACGTGCATATCCACACTGGATATCGACTGAAACTCTAATAGCGTGGCCCGCCGGATAGGTGGTCTGAAAAAATTGATCCGTTCACCGCCCGGAGCGGATTAGAAGCAGAAACGCCGCCTAGTGCGGCTTAGAATAATAAGAATAATAAGAATAATAAAATGTACACCACCACTCCCAACCGACTTCTCCCGAAGCAGTTGCTAGAAACACAATACAGCGAAATACTTTTCCGTGGGTTTGACGACCACGGAAACGAGATATATGAAAAGACCGACACCCCGCCCTCAGAAGCACTTCCCGCTATCGAAGAAATAATCTATTTTTCGAATGATGAGCTTGTTCGTCTCGCGCATAAAATCGCCGCCGCGTATAGATTTTCACTGCTGCCTGCAAATGGCAATCAAAAGAAACTCATCATTGACGATCTACCGTTTAATATAAAGGTAAAAAAATCTAAAAATTCGACTACCGATTCACTGGCACTCAGAATAAGCGATAAAAAATGGTGGCGCAGGCAAATCATCAAACTGGCCGATGAAAAGAGAGAACATATAGCACATATAAATAAAGAGCTTGGCGGCAAGAGCCCCACTCAAGTGTGCTGTTCTGACAGAACGATCAAAATGCATAAAGAACGCAAGGAGAAAACAGATAAATTCCTGAAGAGCTGTAACAAGATAATCCGCAATAATAGTTCTGATCCATTTGTATTCAACTTGCTAGACGTGGCCGATGGAGCAAGAAAAAACAGACTTAACGAATTATTTTTAGACATCAAAGCTCTTGAGAAAATCGCGGAGGAGAATCAATTTGGCTGCGCCTTTATCACGCTAACAGCGTCTCCAGAGTTCCATCCAAACCCGAAGGTTGGAAGGGATAAGTATTCAGGGGCGAGTGCCAGAGAGGCTAACCAATCTCTGCAAAAGGATTGGCGTTCGATATTGGACGCTCTAGATAATATTGGTGTTGATAGAAGAAGCGGGGATTATTTCGGATTTCGGGTGGTCGAGGTTCATGAAGATGGATGCCCGCATTGGCACATAGCAATTTTCTTCAATCAAGAACTAGAAATTTTGGAAGCCATTGAAGATTCAATAGAAAGACTGTACATAGATCGTAAAGACTATTTTGCGAATAATAAGCGCGATATTGTCCGCATTATTGAAAAGACAAGTGATGATACCGCCACCCCTTCATCTTATATATTTGGATACGTGCTGAAAGCATTAGCGGGTGAAGACGATGACACTGCCACCAGGTACAAATGCGCCATCCGTGCCATGGGCGCGAGACAATATGCTTTTTTCGGTATCAAGTGCGCCACAGGAAAACAGAGAGCACTTAAACGGGTGGCAAAAGATCCCGATGCACCGGCACATATAAAGCAACTGGCCGAGCAAATCCATCCTCCTATGGATCTAGATGATAGGAATGAGAGCCAATTAACGGCCCGCGTCCATTTTTTTGAGAATGATTCAGATAAGCTTAGCTTTGAAAAAGAAGAGGGAAAGAACAAATACGGTGAAGCAATCTTCACCGCAAGATCAATAAAGCATGAGCTGGATGAGCAGTCTGTGCAAATTGCAGGTTTGTGCGAAGACATCAGCCAGGAGCAAGCGGACAAGTTGAGACGTAAGGAGACAGAACAGGTCACAATTGTTATTAATTATTCAAGAGAAGCAGAAGCCCGAACATTCGCTAATGCTCTGAGGCCACCGCGCTGGTGTAGCACATGCATACAACGATTATCCAAACTGCCTTCTGAGCAATGGCAGTTTCTCCCGGAAGGCCCAGATTATTCCGCTGTACTCAAGCGCCTCGGTTACCCACCTCGCGAAAGGGCCTGGAACGCCGCCTGCAGCGTTTTCAGAGCACTTTGCACACATCGACTGCAGGCGTTACGGAAAAGCTCTGAAATCGCCGCACAGACACGTACAGCATTCTCACGCCTTTGATATTCATCTTCGCGGCGCTAGGGCCCATTCCCCAGCTGAGTTCAAGAAAATAATGAATATTCGTTATTGTCATCTTCCATCATGCTACGCATCCATCTACCCCACAACGAGGCTGCATGAAGGCCTGGGATGTAACATCCCAAGATCAGCACTAACCTATATGAACAAACCGCATGCTTGAACCCCCACCGGACGGCGAGGGCTTGCAGCGCAATGATCAGGCGACTTTCAGCGCTTTGAGGACGACCAACGTTTTTTCAGCGAACGCTTTGGCTTGCTCAACCAGCTCGACCATGTTTTCTTCAGCGCTGGTCAGGGGCTGGCCATCCTTGACGAAGACTTCGCCATGTTCGCTCATGACGCCCCACGCCACTTGCGCCCATTCAGTCGGTTGTTTCTTGCCTTGCATCATTGCGATCAGGAACAGCTGGTCGAAGCGACTGACCGAAACACCCCCGCCCGTGACCGGGCTCGCCAAGGTTTGAATTTGATTGCTGAACAATGAACGTTTGCACAACTGCAGGTTGAGAAGACCGCAGCGTTCCACCACCAGCTTTTCATCCGCTTCGGTCTGGCAGGGTGCCACCGCCCCCATGCCGACCAGCACGTTGACAGCCTGCTGAAGCGCGTCAAACGTCATCGGGGTAACAGCCGCTAGCAGCTGGCGCAGCGATTTTGGAGCGTAAGCCTTGGCTGAGAGTGCGTCGAGAACCGGGCCATAGATGTCAGCGGTCAACGTAGCTTCGCCGGCAGCGCCAACGATCGTGCTGGCAACACTGTCCACCACCTGCACCATCACAAAGCGCGTGTTGAGCAGGCGGGAACGCTGTTCAGAGGCAGCCAGTCGGCGAGCGCCGCGCATGTACAGGTCTTTGCGAAAATGCTGGTTCACAAAGTAGTCACGCGCCTGCTCGCGCAAAATCGGGTGTTCAATGCCTTCCAAAAACTGAATGCCTTCATCGCTCAGGTTCAGCGGATTCACCGTGTCCAGCGGTACCGCCGTGGTGGCGTAGTCCAGCTTGGCGGGGGCGAACGCATCCACCACGTCAGTGAAGTACATGCAGTCCCAGTTGCGGTTGAAGTATTCGTGGGCCACGTATTGGCGATTCTGACCCGCGATGCTTTGTAGCCTGGCGCTCAAGCCTGGAGCGGCTTCTGCGTATTGGGGATTGGCTGCAAGCAGTGCCTCGGAGAATTGCAAGGCGGCGTCGACGCGATCGGCTGAGCGTAATGACGCAGAGGCGTACTGGTCATGCAGGCTGAGCAGCTTGCGCAGCGGCGCCATAGGCGACCAACCTGGGGAGCAGTTGTAATCCACGTAGAGTTGCCCACCGGGCTTGAGGTGGCGACGAGCGAATTCGACGATCAGGTGTTGATTCTCGCGGCTGACCCAGGCCCAGATGCCATGCAGGCTGATGCTGTCGAATTGCGGCAAGTCCTCACGGGTCAGCAGTTGTTCGAAGCTATCGTCATACAGCCGGGCATCACTGTTAAAGGAGGCCGCCAGCTCGCTGGCATGCGCCGCCTGAGTCGGGGTGAAGTCCGTACCAACATAGCGCCCTGGGTTGGCGGCGGCATGAATATTGATCGAGACACCCTGACCAAAGCCCAGTTCGCAGTGATGGGCATCAGTGCTTTCCAGGCTGGCAAAACCACGCAGCAACAAGCAGTAACGCTGGAACACTGGATTCACTTCTCGGCAGTACCCGTAGACGTAATCCTCGTCCGTGAAATAACCTTCGTTCCAAGCATTGCTCATGGTTTACATCCTTTTACGAGAGGGCTAAAAAGATGTCTTTTATAAGAGAAAATGGCTCTGAGTCACAAGCGAAAAATCACGCATGCTGATGTTTTAAAATGAAAAACTAGTGAGTTGGTTAAAATTCACCAGCCATTCAAGAGCGCTGCATCTGCAGAAAAATGGCGTAAACCATTACCCGGGTGAGCTCCTAATTCCCTAGGACTTTGAATAGAAGATCCTTTCTCATACTCATCACCGCCGTGATGATGCCGCCTACTCCAACCAGCCAGAAAAAATCAAGCGTTATGTGAATCGTTCCTAAGTTATCTTCCAAAAAACTTATCGACTGAAGATCCTGCGCTTTCGATTGATGTGCGCTTTGATAACGTAGGTGCAACAGAATGCTCCTTAAAATAGTTCCGCAGGCACGCTATTGAGCGCTTTGTTTGCTCTTGCCTTGCATTTTTTCCGTCGTAACTTGCATCTGGCTCAAGCGTATCGCCAGCTGAATAAAATAGCGCTACGCTTCCGAAATAAATTTCACTCATAAAACCTCAATATAATTAACTCTCCCAGAACTGCCAATTGAACATTTGACAGCTATGCATTAACAATACTCTTGAGCTCATAAATGAACAAGGCTCCTCGAAAAATAGTCTGCGACATTTTCCGACCTTGTCAAGGCTCTGCCTTGAATCCGATGGGGTTCCCCCATGCCCCTTTAAGAGCAACAGCAAGATCAAAAGAAGAATCCCAGGAGGGATCATGAGCGAGGCAGAAAAACAGCCTGTGGTGGCTGACAAGATGGTTCAAATCAATGCGCAAGTGCTTCTGTCGCAGCGTAAGCTGCTGAATGAAAAAGCCCGATCGGCAGAGATGAATGTCAGTCAATTTATCAGCAAGTTGATTACGGATGCGACCGTCGAAGTGAGCATTGGCCTGCCGCAACAGATCAGAGAATTGAATGTCTGGCTTGCTCGCATAAACAGCAATTTGAACATGCTTTCGAAACACGCAAACATCTACAAAGAAAAAGCCGACGCGGCGATCTTGATCCACAGCGTGAACATTATTCGTGAGGATATTGAGCGCGTGGCGGCGGTAAGTTCCACAGAAGCACAGCATTTGATGCCAACAGCTCGGCAATTTCGCACGGCCCAGCGGAAAAAGAAGGCGGTGAAATCATGATTCACGGCCTGTCGAAATACAGCACAACTGGGGCTGGAGCGGCGATCGACTACTTTCTCGATCCGAATTATTACGATGAGGTTGCCGAGGAGTGGAAGCTGCGAGAGCCGGCGCCGGTACTGCTGGATGGTGATCCGGATGTGATCCGTGCGCTGTGCGAAAGCCTGGACTTTAAACACAAGTACACGTCTGGCGTGCTGAGCTTTTCAAAAGAGGAAACGGCGTTGATCGATGCCACGCCGGGGATGAAGGAACAGATCATTGCTGAGTTCAAGGACTTTGCCTTTGCTGGGATCGATCGCGAAGACAGTCGGCTGATTTGTATGGTCGAGCACCGGCACCTGGATCGGCTGGAAATGCACTACATCGCACCGCGTGTGCACGCTGAAAGCGGCAAATATTTTAATCCATTTCCACCAAATTATGACGGTAAGCGCGGAGCTGGGAGCAATAAAACCTTTGTTGAGCATAACGACGCGTTTATCGATCATATGTGCGAAAAATACGGGCTGCAAAATCCCCGTGACCCGAAATATTCTCGCAATGTAGTGATTAAACCTTTTGATCCCCAGAGTGATGCCAAAAAACAAGTCGTGGCAGCAATCAACACACTGATTGATAACCAGGCCATCGGCAGTCGCGAAGACATGTTCAAGTATCTTGAAAGTTGCGGAGCAAAAATCACAAGGAAGGGCGCGGATTATTTTTCCTTCAAATTTCCGGAAATGAACAAAGCAGCCAGATTAAAAGGAGAGCTGTATGGCGAACGATCTTTTGAGCAAATTAAACAACGGTCTGCAAAAGCAGTTGCGCGATTCGAAGCTCGCCGAGCTGGGTCTGAATCCAGATACAGTGAGGCGCTTGCTGAACGGACAGCGGAAACTCAAGGGCGACATAAACTTACTAACGGATCAGCTGAACGAACAAGTCGGCTTGACGGTCTCTCTGCAAAACGACTTGGAGAACTGTCAGAAGAGTTTAAGGCAGTTAAAAACGATCTTGATACTTTCAGCCCTCGGGCTCGGACTGCTGCTCGCGATTTTGTGGCCAATAACCCGTTGATTCGGGGCTTCGACCAAACGCAGATTGATGCCCTGGCCGATGCAAGCAACCCCGAAATGGAGGTGGCGGATATCAAAACCGGGGATCCAGTGGCTGATGAACTCAGGCGCAAGCTGCACAACGCGATTCGCCAGGGCGCGGATGAAGTGATGGCGCAGTCGCGCAAGTTCTTCAAGCAGCAGCAGGAAGCGGCAGAGGCCTTCCGCCAAGCCTTTACCAGAGGCTTTTCCGTGCTGTTCAAATTCAACTTGAGCACTTACAGCGGGCGCAATTTTTTGAGCCAGGATGGCTACGGCAGTGATTTTGCTTCCAACCGACGATTGATCAGCGAGCACATCAACCAACTACGTGATGACATGCGTTATCTCAAAGCCCTGGATCAGCAACAGGGGCGGGTCGAACAGCGAATTCTGACGCCGCTGGGGGCGATGCGAAAGGCACAGTCTGGCACTGGACTGCGCTCCGACCTGTCATCGCTCATAGAAACGCCCAAGGCGGTTGCGCCGAAGCTAGATAAGCTGGAGGAGAAACTTTTTATATCGGCTGTTAAAAATCCCAATCGAAAATTTGGCTTTGCACTAAAAACAAAAATAAACGATGAGGCTAGAGATGATGGACAAAGTATCACTAACGAAACGCAAGGAACTCCTGGAAAAACTGCATTTGACAGCTCACCCACTATCCAATAAAACACGTTGCTTGAAGTGCGGAAATGCTCGATTACAGGTCAATATTTCCGAAGAGCTGCCGGAGGAATATGCAAGCCCCGCAATAGTAACGGACTTTGTTAGAAAAGTTGAAATCAACATAATTTGTACAGCGACAGCACAAACGCAAATCAAACTTGCCCAAGTCACTCATTGTGAGCTTTTTGAAATGTGCAGCGATGATTAAATTACTGAAACACCATATGCCCTTCTCGCCGGGCAAGGCTAGCCCGGCGGGGAAAGCAAGATCGCGCCTCTTCGGCGCCCCGGTGTCGGGGTTCCGCCCCCGACAGGACGTCCCCCGGGCCGGGGTCGGCGGGCTCATGCGCCGCTGCGCGTCGCAATCGATATCCCTATTTTTTGATTTCGAGAATCAAGGGCGACGAAGAGGGTTGGCCAGGGGGAATATCTGCGACAGCAAGAGCCTGACGCGCTGCGCTTGTCCGCCACACACGATCGCCTGGCTGGCCGGTAAAGCTGGCCAACCAGCCGCCCAGCTGCGGCCCGATCATGTGCGACTATAGACCGCGACCAGCACCAATAGCCCTTGACACTAGGCGACTTCTGATTTCGACATCTGTGCGGATGAGTGATGTAGTTTAATCGCCTCGTTCATTTTCCCAGAAATGAATTTCTCAAACCGCGCATAGTCCAGCCACCATAATGCTAAATGAATTAAAGTGACGGGGGAGATAATATAAAAATATGCGGAAAACCCAGCCTCTATTGAGTCGACTTTTCCTAAATATAGAGCGATAACTGCAGCAATGAAATGGTAAGACAATGCGAATGCCAGATGTCTTAGCTCCATCTCCATTGCTCCGCTTGATACAAGACTCTTAGGTTGCTTTCCGATGGTAACCCCTACAAAAAACGATGCCAGTGCAATCTCCGAAATAAAAGGAATACAAAGTAATAGTGCGCATAGTATCAGCTCTACAGGCTTGACCAGCGACTGTGAATCGCCTCGCTTTGTTGTTACATTGTAGAAGCAGTACTCTTTCCTTCCATTCTGACCACCGAAGACGACCTCTTCACCAATTTTAGCCCTTCCGCTATTGAATGTTCCTTGCACCGTAATCATTTCGCCATCGACTTTTTTGATCGCCATGGCATTGTGTTCTACGGAGTAGTGATCAGTACTAGCATTAATATCTCCGAAAGTTCCTACGTTTACAGAGGTATTGGAATGATACGTGTTCACAGACCGCGAATTCGTTACGTAGCCATGGGTAATGACGAAATCTTTGTATGCGAGAGGTTTGCTGAGGATTGGTCGCACGATAAGATCAAAGGCACTGATTACTGAATAACCGGAAAAAGTACCTACTAGAAACCATATCTGCGATTTTAATGGCGATATCGCTTCAGTGATCAGAAGTAAGCCAAAATACGCTGCCACTAAACAGCCATACCATCTGAAAATGTCGCGTTTTAGCAACATAAGCGCTATCGCAATTGCCGCACCAATCATCATTCCTAACATCGCAATTTCCTTTTTCACGAAAAAACTGATGGTAGCCCATGGCTACCTTCTGCCGCAAAGAAACGACATCAAAAAGCCACTGCGCTCGCGATCCTAAGTAAGTCTTAGCAAGGCGTCAACGAAAATCTAAGACTCTCTTAGCTTTTGCGGTTAGAGAAATTGAGCATATTCAGCAAGCGATTGAAGGAAGCGCGAAAAGCAGCAGGTCTGAGTCAAGAAAGGCTTGGTATAGAAGCTGGAATTGAGCCAGCAAGCGCATCAGCTCGTATGAATCAATATGAAAAAGGCGTGCACGAGGCCGGGGTGGGTACTGTTCAACAGATCGCAACAGTCCTGGATTTACCGATGGCTTATTTCTACTGCGTGGATGACGACGAAGCACAGTTGCTCAAGTTATTTCATTCGCTGAAAGGAACTGATCGGGAAAGCGTGCTGAAGCTAGTCGAACAGCTTGCCAAAGGCTCTCGCCAAACCTGAGAGACTACCGCTCGTCGGATTCCATGCTCGCTGTACAGTCACATGTATGTTTGTATATTTTTTTAGATATAAGTGATTGATTTATAATGCCAGTTCGACTCCCTTCACCCGCTCCAATCGAATTTTGGTCTCACGTCAGGAGGTTTTGACGGGAGACGCAGGAACACAAAAAACCGGTCCGTTGTGGCCGGTTTTTTTGTGCCCGGAATTTGGGGTGCCGGGGAACCTGCCGGGAGCATCAGACCGCATACTTCCCGTCCCCATGCCTGAATGATATGCAGTGCTATACTTTTTTATGGCTTGAATGAAGCGCCCAACGTGCCCACGGGTACTGATACCGACTGTAAATCTCGACTGGCAGCTGCAAGACAAAGGAGGTCTACGGCAAGCACGAGATGGGAGGTGTGGCATGAATAGACACTATTACATCAGCAACAATCTCGACGATCTTGAAGCCGTTGAAAATGAGCTGGAAGCCAGCGGCATCAATTCCGAACAAATTCATGTGTTCAGTGAACACGTTGCCGATGTTGAACAACATCACCTTCACGAGGTTAACTCGTTAATGGAACAGGATGTTGTCCACTCTGGCGAAATTGGTGCAGTGATCGGTGTGCCACTCGCGGCGCTGGTTCTTGGCGGCGCCTATTGGCTGGGCTGGACCGAATCCGCCGCAGGCTGGATGCCCTTTATCTTTCTTGCCATTGTTGTATGTGGCTTCTGCATCTGGGAAGGCGGTTTTTTTGGTATCCAAGTGCCTAACACCCACTTCCGCAGTTTTAAACAGGTGGTAGCAGAGGGAAAACATATTTTCTTCGTAGATGTCGAGCCGGGCCAGGAGTCGGTATTGGACGGGGTTATCGAACATCATCCAATGCTGGAGATCGCCGGCACGGGAGCGGCCGCCCCCCACTGGACAGTAGCCTGGCAGCACAAATGGCATCAGTTCAAGCGAGTGATATCGGGTTAGCTCCTGGAGACTGAGGCCATCCAGACGCTGCTTATTGGCCGAAGGAAATGACCCGGCTGAGGAAAACATAGTCCGCCTCGGTGGCCATCAGTCCGACGAGTACCAGCAAACACAACGGTGGCACCAATATGGCGTAGACCATGGCCAACCGCTCCCAGGCCATGTGCATGAAGATGGAGACAATTAGACCTGCCTTCAACAACATGAACGTGATAATCAGGGACCACCGAAGGTAGCCGTGGAAGTGGAAATAGTCGACCAGATACGACATCGTGCTGAGGACGAATAACAGCCCCCAAATTTTAAGGTACAAGCTGATTGGATGTTGCTGACCTTGAGCATGTGCCATCACCCGTGCTCCTCTACCATAAATAGAAGAAAGCAAAAATAAACACCCACACCAAATCCACGAAGTGCCAGTAAAGCCCGGCTATCTCGACGTTCTGATAGTTTCCGGAGCGCTCATAATCTCCCCGAAATACTTTCATCGCCACAATGCTGAGGTAGATGGCGCCGATTGACACATGCAGTCCATGGAAACCGGTAATCATGAAAAAGCTGGCTCCAAACTGCGCCGCCCCCATAGGGTTCCCCCAGGGACGCACGCCTTCTGCGATGAGCTTGCTCCATTCAAATGCCTGCATGCTGACGAAGGTCACCCCCAAGGCAGCGGTCGCCAGCATCAGGGCAGTGGTTTTCGCACGATCACGGCGATAGGCGAAATTGACGGCCATGGCCATGGTGCCGCTGCTACTGATCAGCACAAAGGTCATGATGGCGATCAGAATAAGTGGGATTTCTCTACCGCCAATCGTCAATGCGAACACTTCACTGGGGTTCGGCCAGGCGGTGGTGATGGTCATGCGTACCGACATGTAGCCGGTTAAAAAACAGGTGAATATAAAAGTATCGCTGAGCAGGAATATCCACATCATCGCCTTGCCCCAAGGGACCTGCTTGAAGGCCTCCTTATCCGAGGACCAGTCGCTGGCGATGCCCTGCCATCCTTCTGGCGGCGGCAAGCTGGGTGGATTGGATGAACTGGACTCGCCTGGGGCAAGTGGGTGCGTTGCCATGGCTTTTCACCTCAGGCCGCAGAATCTCGCGATGGCTTCATAGGTTTGCGGCGTGCTGGTCAGCAGAGCGAATAGCACGAACCAAAGACCCAGTAAGTAATGCCAATAGATTGCACACAGCTCTACGCTGGCGCTGAGTTGCGGCAATGGCACGCGCTGCAGGAATTTAGCAACGATTATGCCCCAGGCTATCAGCCCGCCCAGCAGGTGGAGCGCATGCAGGCCGGTCAACAGGTAAAAGAAGCTGTTGGCCGGATTGCTGGCGAGAAAGTAGCCCCAGGCAACAAACTGCTGCCAGACCCAGAGCTGTCCCGCCAGAAAAGCAATGGCGAATACACCCCCCAATGCGAAACCAATCACAGTTGCACCCAGTCGCGCCTTTCGGGCGGCCATACGCGACCACTGCAGTGCGATGCAACTGAATACCAGAAAAGCCGAATTCAGCCATAGCTGCGAGAGATCGGCTAACGGCGCCAAAGGCTCTGTCAGGGGTAGCCAGTCGGTCATTTGTGAACGGGCGATAAAGGCGAGCAAGAAGAGAAAGAACAACGAACTCACCACGGCCAGAAACAAGCGCAGGCCTATTCTTGCGATTTGGTTTCGATCGGCACCCTCTCCGGCCTGAATACCCTCCGGATCGCGATTCCAGCTGCCGCCGGGGTCAGCGCCGTCGGCGTTTCTCAATAGCAACCTGCTCATGTTTTAACGTCCGCTATCTTGGTTCCGGCACTCAGTTGCCGCATCTGCTCCAACTCCTCGGCGGAGACTGTTTGCGGAACGAAATCCTGCTCTATCCCCGGCACACTGTAGTCATAGGCCCAGCGATGCACGACCGGCAGCTTCGCTCCCCAGTTACCGTGTATCGGCGGGGTGTTCGGCGTTTGCCATTCCAGACTGGCCGCGCCCCAGGGATTACTGCCTGCGGGCTTGCCCTTAAATACACTCCAGGCCAGGTTGAACAGGAACAGCAGCTGGGAAACGCCAACGGTCAATGCGACCACCGTAATGAAGGCATTCAATTCTTGCGCCGACTGCGGGATGAACGCGTAGTTTTCATAGGCGTAGTAACGGCGTGGCATGCCCTGGAAACCGAGGTAGTGCATGGGGAAGAAGATGGCGTAGGTGCCCAGAAAGGTAATCCAGAAATGCAGCTTGCCCAGGGTGTCGTTCAACATGCGCCCGGTGACTTTCGGGAACCAATGATAAATGCCGCCGAACACCACCAGCACCGGCGCGACACCCATCACCATATGAAAATGAGCCACAACGAAATAGGTGTCCGAGAGCGGAATATCCACGATCACATTGCCCAGAAACAAGCCGGTCAGACCGCCGACCAGGAAGGTGACGATAAAGGCCAGGGCAAACAGCATCGGCACGGTCAGATGAATGTCGCCGCGCCACAGGGTCAGCACCCAGTTGTAGACTTTCAGTGCGGTCGGCACCGCGATGATCAAGGTGGTGACGGCGAAGAAAAAGCCAAAGTACGGGTTCATTCCACTGACATACATATGGTGCGCCCAGACCACAAAGCTGAGTACACCAATCGCAATAATGGCCCACACCATCATTCGGTAGCCGAAGATATTTTTACGCGCATGCGTGCTGATCAAGTCGGAGACCAGACCAAACGCAGGGAGAGCAACGATGTAAACCTCCGGGTGGCCGAAGAACCAGAACAAGTGCTGGAATAAGATCGGGCTGCCACCCTGGTGATCGAGCTGCTGCCCCAGCGAGACCATCGCCGGCATAAAGAAACTGGTGCCCAACAGCTTGTCAAACAGCATCATGACCGCACTGACGAACAACGCCGGGAAGGCCAGCAAGGCCATAATCGAGGCCATGAAGATTCCCCATACGGAGAGCGGCATGCGAAACAATGTCATGCCATGCGTGCGCGCCTGCAACACCGTGGTGACGTAGTTCAACCCGCCCATGGTGGCTGCGACAATAAAAATCGCCAGTGAGACGAGCATCAGGACGATGCCCCACTGGACTCCCGGTGTCCCCTGAGAAATGGACTGTGGCGGATAGAGCGTCCAGCCCGCACCGGTGGGGCCGCCCGGTACAAAGAAACTGGAGAGCAACACCACTACCGCCAGCAGGTAGAACCAGTAACTCAGCATGTTGACATAGGGGAAGACCATGTCGCGGGCGCCCACCATCAGCGGGATCAGATAATTACCGAAGCCCCCCAGAAACAAGGCCGTCAGCAAATAAATGACCATGATCATGCCGTGCATGGTCATCGCCTGATAGTAAGTACTGGCGTCCATGAACGCCAAAGTACCGGGGAAGCCTATCTGTATGCGCATCAAGCCGGACAACACCACGGCGATAACGCCCACGAACAAAGCCGTCAAGGAATACTGAATGGCGATGACCTTGTGGTCCTGACTCCAGACATATTTGGTCAGGAAGCTTTTGGGTTCGTGTAGTGCTTCTGTTTCGGCTTGCTCCGCATAGGCCATCACGTCATCCTCCGGTTCGAAGTTTCGGTGCATTCCTGGCTGCTTTACGGCTACTTCCCTGGCTGCGCCTTGCTTGCATCAGCGTCGGCATTTGCTTTGGATTTGATAAAAGCGATCAGTGCGTTCAGGTCCTTGTCGCTCGGGGTAAAGGCCGGCATGACGGCTGCGTAGCCCTTGACGATTTTGGCTCCGGGATTAAGAACCGACTCTTTTATATAGCCCTCATCGGCCTTTATCGTCGAACCGTCGGCAAGGGTTACGGTCTCGCCATACAGGCCCTGCCAGCTGGGGCCGACGCCCTTGCTGCCATCGACACTGTGGCAGGCCAGACAGCCGAGCGACTGAGCCAGCTGTTGCCCCTGCGTCGCCAAGTCGTCACCTGGGCCCGACGCTTCGCTGGCAGAAGGTTCATTGTCTTGCTGCGCGGCACCCAGTGATTTGATCAGGACGACGAGTGCGCCCAGTTCATCGTCATTGAGAGTATAGGTCACCATGACCGGCGGGTAGCCCTGTACCAATCGGGCCTTCGGATCGAGGATCGACTCTTTCAGGTAGGCCTCATCGACCAGCACACTGGTGCCATCGGCAAGCTGTTCAGTGCGGCCGTACAGACCCTTCCATCCCGGGCCGAGGCTGGCACTGCCATCCTGGCTATGGCAGGCACTGCAGCCGAGGTTTTCGGCCAGCATGCGGCCTTTTTTCAGCACGCTGTCCCGACTGGGCTTGGCAGCAGTCGTTAATGTCTGCGCAAAAGTCGGTTGGCTGTTCAGCCATTGATCGAAGGCGTCCTGTTCCTCCACGATCATATGGCCGCGCATGTTGTAATGGCCGACGCCACAATATTCAGCGCAAAGGACTTCATACTTCCCGGTTTTAGTCGGTGTAAACCAAAAGTACGACACCATCCCTGGCACCATGTCCATCTTGCTGCGCATTTGTGGTACATAGAAATCGTGCAGCACATCTTTAGAGCGCAGTAAAACTTTTACCGGCTTATCGAGCGGAAGGCGAACTTCATTGCTTATGATAAGTACATCGTCTTGCCCAACAGGATCCTTGGGGTCAAGACCAAAGGGATTGGTGGAATCAACAAACTTGATATCCGACTTGCCCAGTTTTCCGTCTTGGCCGGGAAATCGAAAGGCCCACTGCCACTGCTGGGCGACCACTTCAAGTTCATAAGCATTATTCGGCACCCGGACAAAGTCACTGTAAACAACCAGACCTGGCGCCAACATCGCGGCAATACCTACCGAGGTCACGATAATTAACCATGTTTCCAACTTTTTATTTTCTGGCTGGTAGGCCGCCCTGGCACCTTCCTTGTGACGGAAACGCATCACGGCCAACGCCATGAATACGGTGATGGCGATGAAAAATATTCCGCTGATGATCAGGGTGATGAACAGGGTGGTGTCTATGGACCCCCAGTTGGAAGCTGCCGGTGCCGCATGCCAAGGCGCTAATATATGGAACAGCACTGATGCAATAACGATTAGTACAAGAATAATTGCCATTGCCATTTTGCTTTCATCCTATTCCTGTTACTCATCGGTATGCCTAAGCATCGCCACAGAACAACATCGTCAAATCAAATACTAATCTGACGCCAAAACAGGCTAGACAAATACCACCTATCTTCGTGGCAAAGTCCGCAGGAAGTATAGTTCATGGCCGGAACAAGCGCTTTTCCTGGAAAGCCTTGCTGCCTGGATATTCCAACTTCAGCATCAACTTGATCACTTGAAATCTATTCGCTATATATAGCTGTAACTATTCAGTAACACATATCCCGGGACGACACGTCGAGCAAGCGAGGCCCGGTTGCCAGCTATAATTAAAATCTGATTACGCAAGGCAAAGATCGGCTAAAAGCGCCCGCAAAGATCCTCGCCTATGCATAGCGGTCAGACAAATGACGGCCAAGAGCGACAGCGTCCAGCCGTCCACAACGGAGATTTCGTCATGAGTGCCTTGACGATCGAAGGCTGGTGCAAAGTCAACGGACAACAAAAGTCGACCCCGATGGGTGAAATCCATTTTTACGTCGATGGTCCCCTCCATAAGGGTCTGGAGGACGCTGAAGAACGCCTGCAGAAGACCCATGAGCGTGAAGCCATGGTCGATGTCGACATGGACACACTGGAGTTGAAATTGCCAGAGGGATACGACCCTTTGTCCGACTGCCAGATGCGCGTCTATATACACAACGAGCGTGGTCAGTTCCATCTGGTCGGGCATCGCGCAAGTGATGGAAGCTTGGTCTATAGCAACGCGGTGTTGATAGATCAGTTGATTGATTAGCTACGACAGGATACTCGGCCATTAGTGCGCGAAAGGGACAGACGAAAAGAGCGCGGTCTGTCCCTTTTTCACTAACACATCAGCGGGTCGCGACGATAAACAACCGTGGGAACGGCAGCAGCACTGAACCATCGGCCAACGTCGGATAAGCCAGCTCGATCGCCGCCTGATACTGCTTGAGATACTGCGCTCGCTCCGCCTCATCCAGCGGATCAAGAAACGGCCGCAATCCGCTGCCCTTGAACCACTCGACCACACCAGACGCGCCGCCAGAAAGTGGATGATGGTAAGTCGTGCGCCACACATCGACACGGGAACAGTGGGCTCGCAGCATCGAGTAATAACCACTGGCATCTGCCATCTCCGTCCGCTGCCCGGCGGCGCCTGCCAGTTTGCCAACCCATGGGCCATCGGCTGCAACCTCGCGCATCAAGCGATGCGAAGGTTCGTTGAGATTGTCCGGCATCTGGATCGCCAGACTGCCACCGGGCGCCAGTTTGCTCGCCAGTGCAGGTATCAACTTCGCGTGGTCGGGAACCCACTGCAATACCGCGTTGGCGAAAATCACATCAAATGGGCCGTTTTCGTTCCAGGTATCAATATCAGCCGTATCGAATTGCACCTGCGGCAAGCGCTTGCGGGCGGCCTCGATCATATCGGTCGAACTGTCCAAGCCACGCACCGTGGCATTGGCGAAGCGCTCAACCAGCAACTCGGTCGAATTACCGGGGCCGCAACCGATGTCGATTGCCAAGCGCGCGTCCACAGCAGGAATCGCGGCCAGCAGGTCACGGGCGGGGCGTGTGCGTTCATCTTCAAAGGCGACGTATTGTTTGGCGGACCAACTCATTGCGTTCTCCTGTCGGTGCGTTGTCATGGGCAGGGCAGATAACGGTTCGCTACGATACGCCAACCGATGTGCCCTGCCCTATCCGACCTATGGCGAAAGATGTCAGTTGACCCAACCCCCTCGTTGCCAATACCAGCCATTATTGCGCTGCTCCCAGTGGGGATGCACATAACGATAGCCCGGTCGTTCCGGCACCCAGTGGCCATGAACAGCGACATAACGCCCACCTTCCCAACGCCAGTATCCTCGGGACCAGACGTACCCCGGACGCGCCACAGGCTCTACTTCGATTACGCGTTCCGGTGGCTGCTGCGGTGCAATGACTTCAACGTACTCATGCTGCACCGGACGCCGCTCATGAACGACCCGCTCCTGCACACAGCCGGACGCTGCGAACATCACCGCCAATAACGCCATATAACGTAACCACATGCTGCCTCCTCAGGCTTGACCGCCGCATTGAGTGAATCAGCAAAAATCCCCCCTTTTCCAGCCACGCTCCTGCCTGGCTAATTGATCTTGTAGCAGGTCGTATCTGTCTATTACCTGAACTTGTATGACTTGGCACCGACATAACAACGAGAGTTTGAATGCGCGTTCTTTATCGCCAAATCTTCTGAAATCATAACTAAATCGACCGTTCGTCGAACTGACAGGAAAGCAATTTTGACAGCCTTGAAATGGCACCTATAGTCCTATCGCGGCCCGTCGGAAGGAACCCGAACCCGTTAGTTTGCACGCAAGGAGCAAGGCCAGCTCATGCCCGTGACAGGTGGGTTCCGCCCGTAGTGTGTTCGCAACGGCCGTAAGGCAAGCAAGCGTTGTTGTGCCTGGAAGATGCCAGGCATTCACTATGAACAAGGAGCTTTACTATGTCTCGAGTCACGGATGTTCTTGTTTCAATCGACACTGAAACCATTCTGAAAAACTACCCGAACATCAGCAAAAACCCTGCCTCGCCGACGTTAATCGACGTCAATCATGTGTACATGGTGACCAATCAGAACAACGTGGTCAGCGGCCAGGCCGGTGGCGAACTCAACTTGAAAGCCCAGGTAGGCGACTTGATTCGCTGGCGTGAAACCAGTCTGTCGCAGAGCTTCGAGACTGCAGTGATTTTCTACAAGTTCATTGGCAATGTCGGCAACGAGTTGATCTCCACACCCACGCCTCGCAAGGCTACAGCGTGCGTTGCCGTTCCCAACACCAGCAACCCGTCGGTTCCGAGCTGCCAGAAAGTCGACAACCATTACTGGTCTTCGGAAACACTTTCGTGCGGTAGCGTGACCTACCACTTCCATTTCCTGATCGTTGATCGCGACTGCAAGATCGTAGGTTGCTGCTCGTGGGATCCGTTCATTACCATCCGTAACTGACGATGACAAGGCCCCTTGGCGACGAGGGGCCTACCGAGTTCGCTGCCGCTTCGGCCGGGACGGGATGTCTTGCTTGAACTGATGCGGCTGCCGTCTTGAATCAACATCATGAAAGGAATCCATGATGACTTCCGAACCGATTGCCTCCCCCTCGACGAGTATCGCGCCAGCCAATAATGTGCTGCTGGTCGTCGATGCCGAATCGCTGCTTTTACGTTATCCGCAACCCAGTCTTGAGCCGCAAAACCCGACCGGGATTGAGGAAGGTTTCATCTTTGCCATCAGCGGCAACAAAACAACACAAAGTACTACAAATGACAGCTTTATGACGTTTATCGCCAGTAACGGCGAGAACTTCCATATCCGTGGCAGGACCGTCAGCTTGCTCGCTGAACACAGCGTGGTGTTCTACGAGATGTCTGTCGGTGATGCCGGGGTACTTTCACCACCTGAACTGGTGATCCACACAAACCTGACAGTCCCCGCACCCAATCCCGAAAACCCGACCCAACCGGGCAGCCACACGGCCGATGATCATTACTGGCACTGCACGCAATTGGCGGCTGGTGTGGCGGCGTGCGAACTGAAATTCATGCTGATCAATAAAAGCTGCGAGGCATTGGGGTACTTCAGTTGGTCGGTGGACGTGAAGTTGGCGGAGTGAATTGACTCCTAAAAAACCGGCCTCAAGGGCTAATGCCAATCAGTTAAGCCAAAACGCGATCCGTAGCAGCTGGCGAAGCCTGCTGCTACGGATTGTGTCGCTCCTTAACTGATTGGCATTAGCCTCAAGGGCGGTTTTTTTATTGAATTGAATGAGAGGGCATATCTGTTCGCGCGTTGTTGATCAAATGCCCACAAAAAACCGGCCGCAATGGCCGGTTTTTTTTCGCGCCGAGCAAGCTCGGCTAGTCGTAATATCCAACAGTCTTCTTCAAGTGATCCGAGTATTCGTAGATATCGTCTATCGAGTTGATTGCGTGCCGGGTTTCATTTTTCTCTTCATCAAAAATCCCGATGTACTTCTGTGAACGATTGAAGTGCAGACGACAGATAGGTTTGCGGTTGTTGTCGTCGAGCAGAATGCCGAAGTAGCTTTGGGTGTCGCGTTGAACAATTCGTTTGGCATCGACAACAGACCGAACCACGGCGCGGACAATGTGATAACCCTCCAGTTCTTCCAAGGTGGTCAGAACCTTGTCCTCAGACTCGTCCCGCAAATCCGGCTGCTCGGTACCACTGGAAGAAACCGGCAAAGAGGCCAACGCTGGTTGAATAGCACCGCTCATGGCCGACTTAAGCCTGTCGTTGATTTGGTCGTTGAGAAACTGCACCACGGCCTTTCTCGTTAGCTCATGGAACTGCTCACGGACCTTCTGAGTAATCACCCCGTCGTATACACGCGATGCGAACACCTTCACAAAGTCGTCATCAGGCTTGCTGACCTGCGAAGCAATGACCTTTTTGATTTGGCTGACGTACTTCAGCTCACCTGCGGCGCTGATGATCGAATCCACATCGAAGGCTGACTTGGTGAGCTTGACCAATTCGGGAACGGAATACTCGTCGATATCCAGAAGGTCGAGTTCAAGAAACGGCTTCTCATCCATCTTGTTTGGCGCGTCCAGGTCGGTGAAAAACTTGTAGACCTGACCGTTGGTAAGGATAGAAATTCGGGCGCTGGTGACGTGAAAATAACGAAACAACTGGGAGGCATGATTGATGTGCAGCGGCTCGCCTATTTTTTTGCACTCGATGAGGATTTGAACCTCTCCCCCCTTCATGATTGCGTAATCAATTTTTTCTCCCTTTTTCGTTCCAATATCACAAACGAATTCGGGAGTTACTTCCGTCGGATCGAAGACATCGTAGCCCAGCACCGTGCTGATAAACGGCATGACAAACGCGTTCTTGGTCGCTTCTTCCGTCTTAATGGCAGCGCCTTGCAAACGAACTTTGGCGGCTAAGCTTGCTAACTTTTCGAAGAATTCCATGAGTGGCCTCTTATCTGGTTCGATCCGTGTGTTTGCATGCTGGCAAATTGATTGCCTTTGATACTAGACACAAACCGGCACAAAGAAAGAATCCAACCAAGAATTGGGAACAACAGAGATTTCCTCCATCCATATCTGAGTCAATTCGACCTATAAGATCGCCAGGTCGCAGCCTTCCGTCAGCTACTTCGACCTACCGAGGTACGAGTTACCGGCTTTTCATTGAACCCAGAATTTAATCAGAATTTTCATCATGCCCGTGCTGTCTGAAAATCAGGCGCATCCCTATAAGGAACACGGCAATGAAATTCGCAAAAGTCGCTCAGAAACTTGCCCTGTGGGCCGGCAGCCCCAAAACGTTCATGGGGGCGATCATTCTGATTTTTCTGTGGGGGCTGAGTGGGCCGATTTTTCACTTCAACGACACCTGGCAACTGATCATCAATACGTCGACCACCATCATCACGTTCCTGATGGTGTTCCTGATCCAGAACACCCAGAACCGCGACACGGACATTTTGCATTTGAAGGTCGATGAGTTGCTGCGGGTGACGAAGGAGGCGCAGAACGCGATGCTGGGGCTCGAGGCGCTGGACCTCAAGCAGTTGGAAGCGCTGAGAAAGCAGTATCGGCAACTTGGCGAGGGCGAAACGATTTCCCTGGACGGCACCGTCGTCCAGGAAAAAGGTAAGCAGGATTTGAATGAATGCTGATCGGGACGTCGCGGGTGGCCCGAGGTCACCCGCGTACTTCGTGGGTTAGCGACTGGCTTGCAGCGCCTTGGCCATTTGCAGATGGCTCTGCAATTTTGGCAGGGTTTCTTCGGCGAAGGCTTTGATTTCAGGCACGTCGGTGGTCTGCGCTACCTGTTGAAGCTGTTCGATGGCTTCCTGGGTGGTTTTCACCTGACTGGCCGCGTAGGCCTGGTCGAAGCTCGCGCCGTCCTGCACTTGCGGCATCAAGGCTTTGGCTTTATCGACTACCTCTTCGCGCGGAGCCACCGGCAAATCCAGTTGCTTGGCGATTTTCGCCAGATGCTGGTTGGCGGTGGTGCGGTCGTTGATGACGACGATGGTGTAGTCCTTGACCTCTTTGGATTCGGTTTTCTGGTGCGCCAGGCGGCTGGCTTCGATGTCGGCCATGCCTTTGGCCGATGCATCGTTGATGAATTCGGCGGGGGACTGGGCAAAGGCACTGCTGGCGCACAGACCCAGCAACGTGGCAAAACTGGCATTGCGTAATCGGGTGGCCATCCGGCTCATGGTCGCGCCCTCCTCGTAAAAAATTCAAACGGGAGCTTACGCTCCCGCCTCTCAATCAAAACTACCTTCACCGCTACTTCGATTTCTGACCACCTTTACGGCCCATATCGGGTTTCGCAGGGTCTTTATCGACAGTCGTGGTGGTAGTTTTCCCACCTTTGCGACCGGCTTCAGACGCCTTCGTTCGATCGTTGGCGAAGTTTCCCGAGTTCGAGTTTCTTGAATTAGGCATGATTCTCTACCTCTTGGTGATGATCGCGGCGAGCAGGAGCCCGCATAGAATCAGAATTTCGATCACCGCAAAGGTTTAGAAAAGTTGAAATCGCCGCGACGAACGGTGGCAGATTTTTCAGGCCCCGAGGCGCTGATGATTTTGGCGCTTGGCGGCGTACATGGCCTCATCGGCATGCCGGAACAACTGCTTTTCTTCGGTTCCGTGGTCGGGGTATCGCGCAACGCCGATGCTCGTCTGGATGATCAGGCTGTGACCGTCCAGACGCAGGGGTTGAGCCAGGACCTGTCGGATTTTTCCCGCCACGCTGTCGGCGTCTTCCGAGGCGTGGATGCTGTGCAACAACACCACAAACTCATCGCCGCCGATGCGCGCCACCGTGTCGGTTTCGCGCACACAGCCCTTGAGCCGGTTGGCGACAGCTTGCAGCAGCATGTCGCCGACCGCATGGCCGTGGGTGTCGTTGACTTCCTTGAAACGGTCGAGGTCGACATACAGCAATGCCATATGCCCGGAATCCGCCCGCGCCAGCGTCAGTGAGTCTTTAAGCCGTTCACGCAGCAACTCTCGGTTGGGCAGTTGAGTCAGTTGGTCGTACTGGGCCATGCGCTGCAGCCTGGCATGCAATTGCTTGCGCTCAATCGCTGTGGCGACCTGGGCGCAAACGTATTGCAGCAGCTCCTTGTCCTGTTCGGTGTAGCGCTCACCACCGGGCACGCTTTTGACGATCAACGCACCGATGGTGCCGTTTTGTGAACTCAACGGCACGCCCAGCCAGCAAGGCGAATGCTGTCCCGCGACCAGCGCCTCAAACCCTTCCGGCAAATTGTCCTGATCCGGTGTCAGCAGAATCGGCTGGCCGCTGCGAATCACCTCGGCGCAGAGGCGCCCGGTGATCGTTCCGGGCTGCTCGGGTTGCGGCTCCAGATCGTCCACGTGATAAGGGAAATTCAGCTGCGCACAGTGTTCGTCATACAGCGCCACGGAGAAATTCAGCGCCGGCAGCCATTCTCCGATAATCAAATGGATGCGTTTGAACAGCGCCAGTAAATCTTCCGCCGCGTGGGCCGCTTCGGAGATCGCATACAACGCCGCTTGCCGGGATTCGGCCTGCTTGCGCTCAGTGATGTCGCGCGCCACGGCGATGCGCAGTTGGTCGACCTCCGACCAGCGCGCCGACCAGAGGATGTGCGCCACGCGGCCATCTTTGCGCAGGTAGCGGTTTTCGAAATTGAGCTTGGGGTCGCCGCCCATGATCTCCCGCGCGGCATCGAGGGTGCGCTGACGATCAGCGGGGTGCACCAGGTCGATCATCGGCTGGCCGATCAGCTCTTCGGGGGTATAACCGAAGATACGCTCGCAGGCCGCGCTGACAAATACGAAGCGACCTTGTTTGTCGACCGCACAGACGGCGTCCAGCAAGAGATCGATGAAACTCGCCAACGGCGCGGAATTTCTGGTTGCCATAGTGCGGTGAGCGTGTCCGGACAATGCAGCAATAAAGAACCCTCCATGCCCCATCAATACAACTGACGCCTCCTTGCGATCAGCCTCACGCCTTGTTCGTCACCAGCCCCGGCAATGCATGCGCCAGGGCGTTGATGGCGAAACCGATAAACATCACCCCACACAACCGGGTGATCAACAGCTCATGGCGCTGGTACAAGCTGCGCACCTGCCGCGCCCCGACAATGCCAATGAGGATAGCGTAGGCCATGAGGCCGCCAACGAAGCTCAGGACAATCAGCCACGGCAGCATCGACCAGTGCAGCAATTCGGCACGGCTGGACAGCAGCGCCGTAAAAGTCGCTACCGCCACCGGGTAAGCCTTCGGATTGGTCAGGCCAAACAGAATGCCGTGCCAGAACGGCTGCCGCGCCGGGCCCTGTGGCGCTTCGACACTGCTGCGACGGGCACGAACCGCGCGCAGACCGAGCCAGAGCAGATACAGCCCGCTGAGCACGCCCAGCACATCGAACGCAGTACTGCCGATTTCCCGCGCACCGACAATCGCGATCAGCGCGGTGCTGCACCAGACCACATCCCCCAGCAAATGCCCGCAGAGAAACCCCGCCCCGGCCCGCCGACCACGCGCCGCACCGATGCCGAACACCGCCAACACACCCGGCCCCGGCGTGATGCCGTAGATAAAGCCCGAGGCGAGAACAGCCATTAGCAGCGATGGGGTCATTGGAAGTCCTATTGAACCGGGGTGAATGCACGCAAGTCTATCTCAGGTTCCCGGAACCCGACTTACAGATCGTCGAAGAACTTCAACCGTGCAAAGGGCTGCTGTCGACCGATTAACCGCTAAGTGCTTCTGGTACGACGTATTGCTTACCGTCATAACGGAGAGTGACTTGGGTTGTCTTCAATTTTTGGATTCGCCATCGCACAGTTCGCCCCAACAACTCCAGATCGACATTCCCGCCGTCATTACCTGCATCTACGAAGTCCGGGGTAACCGTCGACGTGGCAACAATCGTCAGGTCGTCATAAGCCGGCCAAACCTTGCATAGCGTGAATGAACGCTGACCGAATGGCGCCTCATCTTCGCAACCCGCTTGAGCCTGGCCGGCAGCAATGATGAGGCCGAGTACGGCGATTGAACTCAGCAGTTTCCTGGTTATAGTCATAGCCTTCCCTGATCGTCACAAATCGCTCGTAGTACTTAAACGCCCTTGAACCCTTGCGGCAGGACATAGGCTTTGCCGTTGTATCGAAGTGTCGTCAGCACGGGTTTAGCGGTGATTGATCTGGATTCACAAGCCTCTCCCTCGCCTTTGCCGATGATACTGGTGGCCACCGACTTGACGATCAGATCCGCAAATCCATGTGAGCTGGTTTTGCCGATCTCGAGGGTTCGAACGGTGTTGTAGCGCTCACCGGCACAGTTGGTGTCCCATTCGCCGCTCTCCGCCTCTGTGATGAGCCTGTCCAGGACTGGACGCAACTGAGTGCCTTCTTTTACATAGAGCGACAGCCAGGTTTCAGCCATGGGATTGGCGCGAGAAGAACCGCCAAATCTGATCCGTACGCCAAAGGCTCGCAGTTCTGGCGTGAGTGTGTAGCGCGCGGTATCAAGTTGAATGTCTTCAACACCAAATGCGTCAGACACGAAGGCAGACGCCTGATGGAAGGACGCCAGAGGTTTCAAAGCACTGCTCGACACGACCGCAAGGCTGAGGTCATAGATTCCGTCACGACCCGAACTGTCGAACGACGGATTCGCTTCGTGCTGCGAAGTGGCAGTAAGAGTAAGGCCGGGATAAGCGGGCCAGTCCTTACAAACGGAAAAACCAAAATCGTCACTCAACGGCGCTGGCGAGCATTCAGCGAACACCCGGGCCGTCATTATCAGGCTGCACGCAGCCAAACTGCCTATCAATCCAGACTTCAATGTCATGCCCTGCTCCTTGTTTACTTCAAAAAACCAGACGATTTCAGCCGCGCACTATCCCCGGCTCGGTAGGTCTGTTCAATCATTTGTTACGGCAGACGAACGGGGGTGGCCTACCCCCCCGCATGACGCGGTAGTATGTTGTATTACAAACCACTACATCGAGACCGTCATGTCCGTCATGTCTTTGCGCTTACCAGACGAACTAGCCGATACGCTCGCCAACCTTGCCAGGGCCACGGGTCGCAGTAAGTCATTTCTCGCAGTGGATGCTCTGCGTGAATATCTCGCGAGGGAAGCCTGGCAAATTGAAGAAATTCAGAAAGCGCTGAAAGAAGCCGATGCCGGTGACTTCGCAACGCCGGAAGAAGTGAATGCAATCGCCGACAAGTGGACAGCCAATGCGCGTTGAGTGGCTGCGTACTGCATTAAAGAATCTCGATGACGAAGCCGCTTATATAGCAATTGAGAATCCGAAAGCCGCAGCGGACTTCGTCCAAGCCCTCCTTGCCAGCGTCGATCACCTTGCGCGCTTTCCGGCAACCGGCCGTGAAGGCCGTCTGCCCGGCACTCGAGAATGGGTCTTGCCAGACCGACCTTATCTAATTCCCTATCGAGTTCGCCAAGGACGCCTGCAGGTACTAAGGGTCTTCCATACCAGGCGTCTTCCGCCTGTCAGTTGGTAAACACTACAAAATCAGGGCACTGGATAGAACGTCATACGTGCCTGATCCCTTCCTCAATCCGCCCATTCAACCAGTTCAACGCCTGATCCCCGCCCCGCCGCTTGTGCCAAACCAACACAAACGTAAACGACGGAATATGAAACGGCGGCGGGACCACGATCAACGACTGCTCATCGATATTGAGCAACCCTCGGGAAGCGACGGTGAGGATCAGGTCTGTGCCGCTGATGAATTCCGGGGCGACGCTCCAGTGCGGCAGGCTGATCGCCACGCGACGGCGTTCACGCAGGGCTGTCAGGGCTCGTTCGATTTCCGGGGTGCCGCTGCCGCGCATTTCCAGCAGGACGTGGGGTCGGGCCAAGTAGCTCGGCAGGTCGAGCACGCCATCGGCGGGCAGGCTGTTGCGGTCTGCCAGACAGGCGTAGTGCTCTTCGAACAGCGGAGTGCTGCGCAACTCGTTCGGCAACTCTGGAAAGACGCCTGCCGCCACGTCGATGTCGCCGTTGAGCACTGCATCGAGCATGCCTTCGCGGCTGGCATGGCTGATTTGCAGATCGATGCCCGGTGCTTCCCGGCGCAAGGTCCGGATCAACCCCGGCAGGATGATTGCAGCGCCATAGTCAGACATCGCCAGTCGAAACGTGCGCTTGGCGGTGGCCGGATCGAAGGTATTCGGTGCCAGCAGCGATTGCACTTGAGCCAAGGCTTCGGCCAACGGAGCCATCAACTCCAGGGCTCGCGGGGTTGGCACGAGGCTGGCACCCGCCCGCACCAACAAAGGATCGCCGAGCAGATCACGCAACCGCGCCAACGCATGACTGACGGCCGGCTGACTCAGGTGCAAGCGCTCGGCGGCACGGGTCACGTGTTGCTCACTGAGCAAGGCGTCGAGGATCACCAGCAAATTGAGGTCGACGCGCCGAAGATCATTCATCTGATGCATGTTCTGAATAGCTATTTTGAATTTAAATCTGCGCGACGAATACTCTAGAGTCCAGCAAAACCTGTTGGAGATTCATCATGAGTACGTTGCATTGGGCAGGGCTGTTGCTGCTGGCCGTGATAGCCGGGGCGGTGGTGCCTTTTCAAAGCGCGATCAACGCCAACCTCGGGCGCGGTTTGGGCCATCCGTTGTGGGCGACCCTCGCGTCGTTGTTGGTGAGTATTGTGGTGTTGTTGCCGGTTATGTTGGCGCTGCGCCTGCCGTTGCCGTCGCTGGCGTTCATCAGCAAGGCGCCGCTGTGGATGTGGACCGGTGGCGCGTTTGGGGTGTGCTTTATTTCGCTGGCGCTGATGTTGCTGCCCAAACTTGGGGCATCGGGGTTTATTGCTTTGGCGCTGGCGGGACAGGTGGTTGCTTCGCTGGTGCTGGATCACTTCGGGTGGTTTGGGTTGGTGGAGCGGCAGATGACGTTGCCGCGGGTGTTTGGGGCGATTTTATTGATGGCTGGAGTGGTGTTGATTCAGTTCGGTACTTCGCCGGCAAAGGCGATCATTGCGACGTCTTGAAGATCAAAAGATCGCAGGCTGCGCCAGCTCCTACAGGGATGCGTGGTCCATGTAAGGGCTGGGGTAGCCGGCGATCTTTTAAAACTTGTCGAGCGTGCGCAGCTTCTGCGGCAATCCCCACATCAGCAGCGCAACGGCGATCAGCGCAGCGACGCCGATGACATACAGTGCCGGCGTGGTGCTGCCGGTCAGGTCTTTGATCCGCCCCACCATCACCGGGCTGACAATGCCGCCGAACTGGCCGAGGGTGTTGATCACTGCGATCCCGCCCGCAGCCCCTGCGCCAGCACCGGCCAGCAGTTTGGGCGGCAGGGTCCAGAAGCTCGGGATGGACGCGATGATCCCGGCACCGAGCAAGCCCAGCGCGACAATCAGGAAGGTCGTGTGGTTAGCGAAGATCCCTGCACAGAAGAACCCTACCGCGCCCACCGCCACTAAACCTGCGACAAACTTGCGTCGCTCACCGGTCGAGTCGGACAACCGTCCGATCACCACCATGCTGATCGCGCCGCAGATGTAAGGGATGGCGGTCAGCAAACCAATCATCACCGGGCTTTCGGTGCCAGCGCTGCGGATCAGTTGCGGGGCCCAGAAGTTCAAGCCGTAGGACGCCACCTGAATCAGGAAGTAGATCAGCCCGAGGGTCAGGAAACCCGGAATCCGCAGCGCGGCGAGCAACGAGCCGCCGCTCTTGTGCGGTTCATGGTGAGCGATACGGCTGGCCAGCAGCGTTTTCTCTGACGGCGTCAGCCAATGGGCGTCTTCGATGCGGTCCTTGAGCAAGGTCAGCACCAGCAAGCCGAGGCCGATGCAAGGCACGCCGCCCAGCAGAAATAGCCAGTGCCAGCCGCGCATATCCATAAAGCCGTCGAGGTGTTGCAACACCAGCCCGGAGAACGGTGCGCCGACCAGACCGGCAAACGCCGACGACAGAAACAGCATCGACGTGATGCGCCCGCGATAGTGCTGCGGGAACCACAGCGTCAGGTAATACAGGACTCCCGGCGCAAAACCGGCCTCCATCGCACCAATCACAAAGCGCAGCGCGTAGAACTGCCATTCGCTATTGACGAAGACCATGGCGGCGGTGGCGAGGCCCCAGGACATCATGATCCGGGCGATCCAGCGGCGGGCGCCGACCTTGTACAGCATCATGTTGCTCGGCACTTCGAAGATCACGTAACCGACCACGAACAACCCGGCGCCGAGGCCGTAAGCGGTGTCGCTCAGGCTCAGGTCGGTCTGCAGCTGGAACTTGGCGAAGCTTATGTTGATGCGGTCGAAAAACGCGAACAGGTAGCAGACCATGATCAACGGCATCAGGCGCCAGGCGACTTTGCTGACCAGGGCTTTTTCTTCGTCGTGGCTAACGGACGGGCTCGCGCCCGCCTCCAGTACATTAAGGCTCATGATGGTTCTCCAGGCAGACTGCCCGTAGGTGTCCGATTGTTTTTGTTGTCTGGTTGAGAGGCTCGGGGATGAATGCTTTTACTGTGGGAGCGGGCTTGCTCGCGAAGGCGGTGTATCAGTCGACATCAATGCTGAATGTCAGTCCGCATTCGCGAGCAAGCCCGCTCCCACAGGGGATTCGGTGTGGTCAGGAAGGGCTTGGATGCAGATCGCAATTGCGTCCGGCCTTGGCCAACTGACCGGGCACTTCGTGGCCCAGCAGCGCGGGCAATCCTCGCGACAGTTGCAGCAACAGCGGCAGATCGATGCCGGTGTGAATGCCGATTTCATCGCACAGGTTGACCAAATCTTCGGTGCAAATATTGCCCGAGGCGCCCGGCGCGAACGGGCAACCGCCGAGCCCGCCCAGTGCCGCGTCGAAGCGTTGGGCACCGGCCTCGTAGGCGGCGAGCACGTTGCACAGTCCGAGCCCGCGAGTGTTGTGGAAATGCAGGGTCAAATCAGCCGGCGAAACCCGCTGCAAGACCCGCCGCACCAGACGATCAACCTGCCGCGGATTGGCCATGCCGGTGGTGTCGGCCAGGGTGATGCCCTGGATCCCGAGCTCTTGATAAGCCTCGACGATTTGCAGTACGCGATCCTCATCGATCTTGCCTTCAAACGGGCAGCCGAAGGTGGTGGCGATGCTGGCGTTGAGTCGCACCGTCGTCCCGCGAACGTATTGCACAATCTCGCCGAACGCGGCCAATGAGGCTTCGCAACGCATGCGCATGTTGGCCAGGTTGTGGGTCTGGCTGGCGGACATCACCAGATTCAACTCGTCGGCCCTCGTCGCCAGCGCCCGTTGCGCGCCTTTCAGGTTGGGGATCAACGCGACGTAAATCACCCCCGGTTGCCGGACGATGCCCTTGAACACCAGCTCACCATCGCGCAGCGCCGGAATCGCCTTGGGCGAAACGAACGAGCCTGCTTCGATGCGGCTGAAGCCGGCCAGCGACAGCTGATCGATCAAGGCAATCTTGTCGACGGTTTCGACCCAGGTCGGCTCGATCTGCAAGCCGTCGCGGGGGGAGACTTCCTGAACAATCAGGGCCTCGGAAAAATCAGTGATCATTGCACCACCCCTTGAGCTTTCAGCCGTTCGATGTCCGAACCCGTAAGGCCCAGCCCCGCGAGGATGTCGTCGGTGTGCTGGCCCAACGTAGGTCCGGACCAGTTAACGCCACCGGGCGTCTCGGACATTTTCGGCACAATGCCGGGCATCTTCACCGTGGCGCCGCCGGGCAGGTCGGCGTTGAGCAGCATGTCCCGCGCCTGATAGTGCGGATCAGCGACGATGTCGGCGACTGAATAGATCCGCCCGGCCGGGACTTCGGCGGCTTCCAGCGCCGACAACACCTCGTCGATCGGCAGGCTGCTGGTCCAGTGAGTGATCGCCGCATCGAGCACGTTGCTCTTGGTGGCACGCCCGTCGTTATGGGCAAACTCTGGCGCATCGGCCAGATCACGGCGACCGATGACGTCCATCAAGCGCTTGTAGATCGGGTCGCTGTTACCGGCGATCACCACGTAGGCGCCATCGGCCGTCAGGTAAGTGTTGGACGGCGCAATGCCCGGCAACGCCCCGCCGCTGCGCTCACGAACATGGCCGAGCATGTCGTATTCCGGCACCAGGCTTTCCATGACGTTGAACACACTTTCAGCCAGCGACACATCGACGACTTGCCCACCACCCTGCCCGGTCTTGACCCGCAGCAGCGACATCAAGGCACCGATCACCGCGTGCAGCGAAGCCAGGGAATCGCCGAGGCTAACGCCCACCCGAGCCGGGGGTGAACCGGGGGTGCCAGTGGTGTAGCGGATCCCGCCCATGGCCTCTCCGATCGCACCGAACCCAGGACGATCGCGGTACGGGCCGGTCTGGCCATAACCGGATATACGCACCAGCGTCAGGTTAGGGTTGAGGGCGTGCAACACGTCCCAGCCCAAACCGAGTTTCTCCAGGGCGCCAGGACGCAGGTTTTCGATCAGCACGTCGGCGCTGGTCGCCAGTTGCTTGACCAGTTCAATGCCTTCGGGGGATTTCAGATTCAGCGCCAGGGACTTCTTGTTTCGCGATTGCAAGTACCACCACAGCGACGTGCCTTCGTGCAGCTTGCGCCATTTGCGCAGCGGGTCGCCCTGACCCATGGCTTCGATCTTGATCACGTCGGCGCCGAACTCGGCGAGCATGCGTGCGGCGAACGGCGCGGCGATCAGCGTGCCGATCTCGATCACTTTGATTGCACTCAAGGGGGCAGTCATCGCGGGGTACCTCATGTTGTTCTTGGAATATGAGCCAAGGCTAGAGGACCACGGGGGCTGGAATCCAACCTTCAGTTGGCAACGAGCGTTCGCGAAACGCGAACGCTCAGACCACCCCACGCAACTGCTCGAACAACATCCGGCTCACCGGCGACAGCGCCGCTTCATCGCGCACCACCAGAACCAACGCGCGATCCGACCAGTCATCCGTCAACGGCACCGCGTGCAAGCCCAGCGCCCGACCAAATAGCTCATAGGCCTTTTGCGGCAGGATGCCGATGCCCATATTGGCCTGGACCATCCGGCACATGGCGTCGAAACCCGGTACATGAATCCGTAGACGCAGCACTTTGCCGGCCTGGCGCGCGGCCGCGTGGGTACGCATGTTGATCGAACTGGCGGAATGCAGACCGACGTAATCGCTGTCCAGCGTATCGGCGAAGGCCAGGCTGGAACGACTCGCCAGCGGATGATCGGGCAGCATCAACACCATCAGTTTGTCCTGCCGATAAAGCACGCTGTGCAGACCTTTGACGTCGCTGTCACTGGAGCAGATCCCAAGGTCTGCCACACCATCCAGCACACCCTGAATCACCCCGCTGCTGGGGCGTTCTTCGAGGTCGGTCTTGACCTGAGGATGACGTTCGGAAAAGTCTCGCAGGTCTTCGGGCAGAAACTGAATGATCGCCGACAGGTTGGCGAGCATCCGCACATAGCCGCGGATACCGTGGCTGTGCTCGCCCAGTTCGAGCCCCATTTTCTCAACGTTGAACAGCATCTGCCGGGCATGGTGCAACAAGGTTTCACCGGCCGGCGTCAGGGTCATGCCCTTGGCCTGGCGTACGAACAAACTGATGCCCAGCGCTTCTTCCAACTCCATCAGCCGCTTGCTGGCCGCCGACACGGCGATGGCTTCACGCGCGGCGGCACGGGTCAGCGTGCCCTCCTCATGAACGGCGACAAACAGTTGGAGAGTGATCAGGTCGAGGCGGCGGATCAGGCTTTTGTGCAGCATGGAGGGCTCGATGACTTCTGTTCGACTGAGTCGGCAGGATAGCCCGGTTTCTACGTGACTCGGCAAAGCAAATTGCCCACAACATCACGAGGCATCGCCCTACACATAAATCTCTTGTAACACTCAGCCGTACCGGAAACAGCCGATTCAAAGCCTCCGCCGCGCTCTGTAAAGTCTGGAAACACACACGAACTGCAACAACCCCATGGATCGTTTCACTCAAGGAAAGTCATCTTCAAATGGACCAGACAGCACTCGCGGCAAACCGCTACACCAACTACCGCAAAGTCATCGCGTTGGCCGATCACGATTGGGAGAGCGCTGAAGCCGGGAAAATTTCGGGGCTTAACGTCGAAATCAAAAGTGCCAACCGGATGCTCGATCAGCACGGGCGCGCGTTTCATCATTTCTGCACGACGTCGTACCTGGGCCTGGATCACCATCCCGACATTCTCGACGGCGCCATGAATACCCTGTGGGAAACCGGCACCCTGCGCGTCGCCAACTCAAAGAACCGCTGCAAGCTGGCAATTCTGGAACAGTACGAAACCGAACTGTCCGAGTTGTTCGGCGCCAGCTGCCTGAGCACCTTGTCGTGCAGTGCGGCGAGTGCCGGAATCCTGCCGTTGCTGGCCAGCGGCGTGTTCACGGAAAACCGCCCTCCCGTGATGGTCTTCGACCGGTTGGCGCACTACTCGATGAATCACCTCAAAGCCGCCTGCGCCGATGAAACCACGGTCGTGACCTGTCCTCATAACGACATGGATTTTCTCGAGAAGCAGTGCCAGCAACACCGCTCCGTCGCGTATGTCGCCGACGGTGCCTACAGCATGGGCGGGGTCGCAGACCTGGACAGTCTTTTGTATCTCAAGGACCGCTATGGGTTGTTTCTCTATCTGGACGATTCCCACGCGCTGTCCGCCGTCGGAACATTCGGCGCTGGCCTCGTGCGCCCCAGGTTGCACACCCTGGGGGATGACTGCCTGATCGTCGCCTCGCTGGCCAAGTCGTTTGGCGCCAGCGGTGGTCTGGTGATGCTGGGCAATGAACGGCAGAAGAGGCTCATTGCCCGTTACGGCGGCCCCAGCAATTGGTCGCAAAGCCTGAACAGTGCAGCCATTGGCGCGGGCAGAGCGTCCATCCTGCTTCATCGCACGCCGGAATTTGCCGCGTTGCAGGAAAAACTTCAGGGTAATATCCAGCTGTTCGACAGCCTCATCCGCACCGATCAACACAACAGCAACATGGCCATTCGACTGGTCAACTGCGGCGAAGCAGCGCTGGCCAACAACATCGCCATGGAACTGGCCAATCACGGCTTCTTCACCTCGGCCGTGTTTTTCCCGGTGGTCGCACAGGGCAAGGCCGCCATCAGAATCACCCTGCGCGCCGACATGGAACCGACGCTGATCCGACACTTTTGTGAACTCATTACCGAGCTTTTACGCACTCAAGGCCGGGACATCGGCTGTTGAACTGAAATCAGGGAAGATTCAATGAAGAGCAGCACCACCCTCCTCGTCACCTGCTGCACGGTTTTCCTCGCCCAATTGGGCATGAGCATTTACCTGCCGGCGCTGCCGGACATGGCCCGGGATCTGTCCGCCGACGCCTCGCAGGTGTCCTGGGGGCTGGCGGTGTATCTGATCGGCATGGCGTTGCCGATGTTGTTCTGGGGCAGCCTGGGCCAGCGCATCGGCCGCAAACCGGTGCTGCTCGCCGCGCTGGGTATCTACGGGTTGGGCAATCTGGCCCTGCCCCTGAGCCAGACGCTTGAATCGTTCCTGGCGTTTCGACTGGTTCAGGGCATTGGCGCCAGCGGTATTTCGGTCATGGCCCGGGTGCTGATCCGCGACAGTTTCCGCGGCGATCTGCTGGCCAAGGCGTTGTCCTGGATTTCGATTTCCTTTGTGGTGGCGCTGGGGATCGGCCAATACCTGGGATCCATCATCCAGGTGGCGCTGGACTGGCCAGCGATTTTCTACCTGTTGGGGGGTGTGAGTCTGATGATGGGGCTGGTCGTGGCCCGGGTCAGGTTCCCGATGCTGACCGAGGAGAATGCCCCGTCATCCGCCTGGCCGAGTTACTGGCGCATTTTGCGTCATCGAGCCTTTCTGTTGCCGGCCCTCACCGGCGGCCTTGGGTACGGGGTGATTGTGGCGTTCAACACCGCAGCGCCGCTGATTCTGCAAGGACCGTTCAACTGGTCGGCCGTGGAATACGGGTTGTTGGGCTGGCCGATCAGCGCGGCCTATTTTCTGGGGGCTTTGGCGGTCAATGGCTTTGTACTTCGCACCGGTCAACGCGGGTTGATGACGGCGGGCGTAGGGCTGGTGCTGGCCGGCAGCGCGGTGATGTTGCTGGGGAGTCTGGCGGGTACTTCAGTGGCGCTGCTGTTCTGGTTGCCCTATTGCGTTGCGGTGTTCGGTCAGTCTTTGACTTATCCGGTCAGCCTGTCCCTGGCCAATGACGGTTCGCCGGTCGGCGGTGCGTATGCGATGGCGTTGAGCGGTTTCATTCATCAACTGATGGCCGCCGTTATTGGCGGGATCGCCAGTTTGATCGCGAGCCCGCAAGCATGGCCGCTTTCTCTGTTGTGTACCTTGCTGGCGTTGGGCGCGATGCTTTGCGTCATGCTCGCGCCCGGTCGCAAAACGGCCTAGAAGGCGCTGCGGAAAATCTCCTCGATCTGGCGCTGATCCGCCACGCGAGGATTGGTCAGGCCACACGCGTCTTTCAAGGCATTGGTGGCGAGGATCGGGATGTCGTTGAGCTTGGCGCCGAGCTCACGCAAACCGGCGGGAATTTCCACGTCTTTAGACAGGCTGCGGATCGCCACGATGGCCGCCTGGGCGCCCGCTTCCGGGGTGAAACCGTGAACATCGGCGCCCATCGCAAGGGCGACATCGGTGAGGCGATCGGCGCAAACCAGCGCATTAAAGCTTTGTACGTGAGGCAGCAGGACCGCGTTGCACACACCATGCGGCAAGTCGTAGAACCCGCCCAACTGGTGAGCCATGGCGTGGACATAACCCAGCGATGCGTTGTTGAACGCCATGCCGGCGAGGAACTGCGCGTAGGCCATGTTTTCCCGCGCGGCCATGTCACTGCCATCGCGGACGACCAGGCGAAGGTTGTTGCTGATCAACGTGATCGCCTTCAGTGCGCAGGCATCGGTGATCGGATTGGCCGCCGTGGAAACGTAGGCTTCGATGGCGTGGGTCAGTGCGTCCATACCCGTGGCAGCCGTCAGGCCCTTGGGCATGGCGACCATCAACGCCGGGTCGTTGACCGACAGCAGCGGCGTGACGTTGCGATCGACAATGGCCATTTTCACGTGACGGGATTCGTCGGTGATGATGCAGAAACGGGTCATCTCGCTGGCGGTGCCGGCGGTGGTGTTGATGGCGATCAGCGGCAGTTGCGGTTGGGTGGATTGATCGACGCCTTCGTAATCGCGAATCTGCCCACCGTTGGTTGCGCATAACGCGATGCCTTTGGCGCAGTCATGGGGCGAACCGCCGCCCAGGGACACCACGAAGTCACAGCGGGTCTCCTTCAGCAGACCCAGACCGCTCTCGACGTTGGCGATGCTCGGGTTAGGCTTGGCGCCGTCGAAAATCACCGATTCGATGTCCTTCATTGCCAGCTTCTCGGCAATCATCTTCGCGACACCCGCCTTGGCCAGCCCGGCGTCGGTGACGATCAGCGCCTTGCGAAAACCGTACTTGCTAATGGCGTCCATGGCTTCGTCGAGGCAACCGATGCCCATGATGTTCACGGAGGGGATGAAAAACGTGCTGCTCATGAGCGAGTCTCCTGGCTGAAGCCAAATCGGCACCGCCGATCCAGCGGGGACCCACAGGATCGACCTATCGGTCATGAAGTAACTTGATCTGGCTCAAGTCTTGGTCGTGATAAAGTCGCCGCCCACCAGACCTTTTGCTTTGAGACTTTGACCGCAATGACCGATTTCCAGGATGTTGATGCCCAACTTGAAGACTGGAACGCCTTGCGCGCCACCGCCTCGTTCAGCGGCCTGCTGGTGGGCAACGGCGCCAGCCGTGCCGTGTGGGACGACTTCGGCTACGACTCACTGTTCGAAAACGCCCGTACCGTCGAAGAAAAACCCTTGAGCCAGTCCGAGCTGAGCGTGTTCGACGCCCTGCAGACGCGCAGCTTCGAGCAGGTGCTCAGCGCGCTGAAAACCACCAGCCGGGTCAACAAGGCCTTGGCCGTGAGTTCCGCCGCACCGCGCAATCGTTACTACGCAATCAAGGAAGCGCTGATCAACACCGTGCACGCGGTGCACATCCCGTGGCGGCTGGTGGTGCCTTCAACACTGGCGACGATCAATCAGGAACTGGGCCGCTACCGGACCGTGTTCACCACCAACTACGACTTGCTCAACTACTGGGCGACTCAGCACCAGCCTGATGCGATCAGCGACCTGTTTCAGGGGGCAGAATCAAGCTTTGATCTAAGCGCCACGGCGACCGATAAAACCCGGCTGCTTTACCTGCATGGCGGGCTGCATCTGGTGCGGAATCAGGACGGCACGGCGCGCAAACTGATATCGACCGAGGGCACGTTGCTCGGCAGTTTCGCGATCAACAACACGATCAAGACCCTCGACGACGTGCCGCTGTTCGTCAATGAAGGTCCGGCGCAGGACAAGCTCAAAACCATTCGCAGTTCGGACTATCTGTCGTTCTGCTACGACCAGTTACTTGGCCATGGCGACGGGCTGTGCCTGTTTGGTCATGCCCTGGGTGAGCAGGACAGCCACATCATCCACGCCTTGCGCCAGGCGAAACCGCAGGTGGTGGCGATCTCGATTTATCCGCGCAGCAAGGCGTTCATTCAGCACCAGAAGCGGCATTACGCGAAGGTGTTTGAAGGGACCGGGAGTGAGTTGCGGTTTTTTGATTCGAAGACGCATGCGCTCGGCAGCCCGAAGCTGACGGTTCCGGTCGAGCTTTAAATCAAGATCAAAAGATCGCAGCCTTCGGCAGCTCCTACAGAGATCGGCGTAGGAGCTGCCGAAGGCTGCGATCTTTTAACTGGCGACTCATTCCTCGGCGCTATGCACCACTACCAACAACTGCGCCTGAACCTCGCCCACTGACCGTATCCGGTGCGGTTTCTGCGCATTGAAGTGCAGCGCATCCCCACGTTTGAGCAGCACCCGCTCGTTCATGAAGTCCACTTCCACCTGCCCCTCGTGAACGAACAGAAACTCCTCCCCCAAATGCTCCTTGAAGGTCTTGTCGGCAAACTCGGTCGGCGGGTAAATCATGAACGGCAACAGGCTGCGTTCGCTGACCTGATGGGCCAGCACCGCGTAACCCGGGCTGTCATCGTTGGCCGCCAGTGACTGGCGCTCATCGCTGCGTACAAGGCTGTAACTGTCGAGGCTGACATTGTCTTCGGAGAACAACTCCTCGACCTTCACGTTCAGTGCCTTGGCCAGTTTCAACGCGGCAGCAATCGACGGGTTGTTCAACCCGCGTTCGACTTTCGACAGATAGCTCTTGGTCATGCCGGACTTTTCGGCCAAGGCCTCCAGCGTCACGCCGAGTTTTTTTCTCAGTAATTTCAAACGGATAGACATGTAGAGCGATTAATCCATCAAGGGAGCAACGATTGTTCCTTGCTAATGACACAAAGTGTCATATAGCATCACTTGTGTCATTTGCATTCACCCATGACCTTGCGAGCAACGAGTGAACGGCAAATCCGACGTCCATTGAACCACCCAAAGGACACCGATATGGCCAAGACCTTAGCACTACCCAAAGAGCAACTGGTCAAGCAAGCGCTGACCCAGATGCAAAATACCCTGGCGGATAATACGTGGACCGACCGGCAAAAGCTGGCGCTGACCTGCCGGATTCTGTTCGAGAACGGCCACGACGCTGGCCTGGCCGGGCAGATTACCGCCCGCGGGCCGCAACCAGGCACCTACTACACCCAGCAACTGGGCCTGGGTTTCGACGAAATCACCGCCAGCAATCTGCTGCTGGTCAACGAAGACCTGGACGTGCTTGAAGGCCACGGCATGCCCAACCCGGCCAACCGTTTCCACAGCTGGGTGTACCGCGCGCGGCCAGACGTGAACTGCATCATTCACACGCACCCGACCCACGTTGCCGCGCTGTCGATGCTCGAAGTGCCGCTGCAGATTTCCCACATGGACCTCTGCCCGCTCTACGACGATTGCGCGTTTCTCGAAGGCTGGCCGGGCGTGCCGGTGGGCAACGAGGAAGGTGAACTGATTGCCGCCGCCCTGGGCGACAAAAGGGCGATTCTGCTTTCGCACCACGGCCAATTGTCCACAGGCGCGACCATCGAAGAGGCCTGTGTCATTGCGCAACTGATTGAACGAGCGGCCAAGCTGCAATTGCTGGCCATGAGCGCCGGGACCATCAAGCCGATCCTGCCAGAGCTGGGCCGCGAAGCCCATGACTGGATTTCGAAACCCAAACGCCATGGCGCCGCGTTCAACTACTACGCTCGGCAGAACCTGCGTCAACACGCCGATTGCCTGAACTGAAACCACTTATTTTCAAGAGGAGAGTCGCCATGTCGACCCCAACCATTCACGGCATCATCGGCTACACCATCACCCCGTTCACCGCCAACGGCGAAGGCGTTGATCTCGACGCGCTCGGGCGTTCCATCGACCGCCTGATCGACGGCGGCGTCCACTCTATCGCACCGCTGGGCAGCACCGGCGAAGGCGCTTACCTGAGCGACGCGGAGTGGGATCAGGTCAGCGAGTTCAGCATCAAGCACGTGGCCAAACGCGTGCCGACCATCGTCAGCGTGTCCGACCTGACCACGGCCAAAGCGGTGCGCCGCGCACGTTTCGCCGAAGCCCACGGCGCCGACGTGGTGATGGTGCTGCCGACGTCCTACTGGAAACTCAGCGAAGCGGAAATCCTCGCCCACTACCGCGCCATCGGCGAGAACATCGGCGTACCGATCATGCTCTACAACAACCCGGCCACCAGCGGCACCGACATGTCGGTGGAACTGATCCTGCGGATTTTCAATGCCGTGGACAACGTGACGATGGTCAAGGAAAGCACCGGCGACATCCAGCGCATGCACCAGCTGCAACGGCTGGGCGAAGGTCAGGTGCCGTTCTATAACGGCTGTAATCCATTGGCGCTGGAAGCCTTTGCGGCTGGCGCGAAAGGCTGGTGCACGGCGGCACCGAACCTGATCCCGCAGCTCAATCTTGATTTGTATGAAGCGGTATTGGCCAACGACCTGAGCAAGGCACGTGAACTGTTCTATCGCCAGTTGCCGCTGTTGGATTTCATACTGAAGGGTGGCTTACCGGCAACGATCAAGGCCGGCTTGCGCGCCACCGGGCTGGAAGTGGGCGATCCGCGGTTGCCGGTGTTTCCACTCGGCGAGGCGGGTTCCAGACAGTTGCAGGAATTGTTGAAAGCATTGCGCTGATCTTCCGGCACACACAAAACCAATGTGGGAGCGAGCTTGCTCGCGATGAGGTCATAACATTCAACAGAGATGTTGACCGTCAGACCGCCATCGCGAGCAAGCTCGCTCCCACAGGGGATTTGTATTGGACTTGAATGGTGGTTTTAGAGCAGCGGCAAGGTTTTGTCCTTGATCACCGTGGTCGGCCCGTTGACCTTCACGCTGGCGATGCCTTTCTCCAGCGCGGCAGTGGAGGTGTAAGCCTCGCTGCTACCGATGATCTCGTGGTTACCGGCCTTGAGGTTGAAGTAAGGATGGCCATCCTTGGTGGTTTTCTTCTCGTAGCGTTCATCCTTCGGGCTGTTGCTCTGAACCGACACGATGCCTTTCTCAGCGGCAGCGCGGGTGGTGTACAGCTCGCTGGTCAGAATGGTTTCCGCGTTAGCGGCCTTCAGTACAAATTTGAACTGACCATTGCTGCTTTTGCTCACTTCATACCATCCAGACATGCTCTTACTCCTTGGCAATTGAGAGGTTTCGCGCTTCAGAGTAAAGACCAACCTGTCCTACTTCACCACCGCACGCACCACCGATAACTCCGGCGCCTGCACCCGTCGCTGACTCAGGTACCGCGTACAACTGACCCGCAAAAACGAGGCGAAATTCACCACCTCGCCGCGGTAGTCCATCACCTCTTCATACAGCTTGGCGATCAACTGGTTGGTGGTCATGCCGTCGACCTCGGCGATTTCGCTGAGGATGTCCCAGAACTGATTTTCCAGCCGCAGGGTGGTGACCACCCCGCAGATGCGCAGCGAGCGGGAGCGCGATTCGTAGAGAATCGGATCGGCTTTGACGTAGAGCTCGCACATGGAAAGGTCCCTCGTTACAGCGTGATTTTGGTGCCCAGCAACCCGAGGAAACCGGCGAGCCAGCTCGGGTGCGCCGGCCAGGCTGGCGCAGTGGCCAGATTGCCTTGTACGTGGCCTTCCGTCACCGGGATATCGATGAACGTACCGCCCGCCAGGCGCACTTCCGGGGCACAGGCCGGGTAGGCGCTGCACTCGCGACCTTCGAGAATCCCCGCAGCCGCCAACAATTGTGCACCGTGACACACCGCGGCGATCGGTTTGCCGGCCTTGTCGAACGCGCGCACCAGTTCCAGGACTTTTTCGTTCAGGCGCAGGTACTCCGGCGCACGACCGCCCGGCACCAGCAGGGCGTCATAGTCCTCGGACTTGACCTTGGCGAAGTCGAAGTTCAGGGCAAACAGGTGACCGGGTTTTTCGCTGTAGGTCTGGTCGCCTTCGAAGTCATGGATGGCCGTGCGCACGGTCTGACCGGCGGTTTTGTCCGGGCAAACGGCGTGCACCGTGTGGCCGACCATCAGCAGCGCCTGAAACGGCACCATCACTTCGTAGTCTTCGACGTAATCGCCGACCAGCATCAGAATTTTTTTAGCCGCCATGGGGATGACTCCTCTGGGAAATACGTGGGCCTGCAGGAGTATTCAAAGTAGTCCTTATCTGCGGGGTCGGGTAATAACCAGCTACTACGGCGTTATCGTTCTTCGTCGGATCGCCGCCCGGAGCAAGCCCGCTCCCACATTGGAATGCATTCCCCTGTGGGAGCGAGCTTGCTCGCGATGGCGTCCTCAAACTGTACGGATAACTCTACGCCTAGCTGTAACAGAGCGATTCCTGCGGTTTATGGCTAGATGAAGGTCTTCCCGCCACCCACGATTCTGGTTGCCATCATGTCCTCGCGCGAAAACACCGGCATGGCCCTCGGCCTGCTCGGCGTTGTGATCTTCAGCCTCACCCTGCCCTTCACACGGATCGTCGTGCAGGAACTCCATCCGCTGCTCAACGGCCTGGGCCGTGCGCTGTTCGCGGCGGTTCCGGCGGCGATGTTGTTGCTGTGGCGCCGGGAAAAGTGGCCGACCTGGAAACAGGTCAAAGGCCTGACCCTGGTGATTGCCGGGGTGATCCTCGGCTTCCCGGTGTTGTCCGCCTGGGCCATGCAAACCTTGCCGGCGTCTCACGGAGCACTGGTCAACGGCTTACAGCCGTTGTGCGTGGCGCTGTACGCCGCGTGGTTGTCCCACGAACGACCGTCGAAAGCCTTCTGGGCCTGCGCCGCGCTGGGCAGCGCGCTGGTGCTGGGTTATGCGCTGATCAGCGGGGCCGGCAGCATTCAGGCCGGTGATTTGCTGATGCTCGGGGCGATTGCCGTGGGAGGTTTGGGGTACGCCGAGGGCGGCCGATTGGCCAAGGAGATGGGCGGTTGGCAGGTGATCTGCTGGGCGTTGGTGCTGTCGACGCCGTTGCTGATCGGGCCGGTGGTGTACCTGGCGCTGCAACATCAGGGCGAGATTTCGACCAAGACCTGGTGGGCCTTCGGTTACGTCTCGCTGTTTTCGCAGTTCATCGGTTTCTTCGCCTGGTACGCCGGGCTGGCGATGGGCGGCATCGCCCGGGTCAGTCAGATCCAGCTGTTGCAGATCTTCTTTACCATCGCTTTTTCGGCGCTGTTCTTCGGCGAACACATCGAGCCGATCACCTGGCTGTTTGCCGCCGGGGTGATCGTGACCGTGATGTTGGGACGCAAGACGGCCGTGCGCCCGGCGCAACCGGGCACGCTACCGGCAGGGATTCAGGTCAAGCCTTAGCAACCAGCAGCCCATCGGCCCGCAGCAGGGTTTCGAGGCAATGTTCGCTGATGTGGTAAAAATCCTTCAGCTCCTGAATCTTCACCAACAACTGAGCCGGATCAACCGGCTCGGCACGTTTGACCGCCAGGATCATCTTGTTCTTGTTGGTGTGGTCCAGTGAGATGAACTCGAACACCTTGGTCTCATAACCACAGGCTTCCAGGAACAACGCGCGCAAACTGTCGGTGACCATTTCCGCTTGCTGGCCCAAATGCAGACCGTATTGCAGCATCGGCTTGAGCAGCGCCGGGCTCTGGATTTGCAGGCGGATCTGCTTGTGGCAGCACGGCGAGCACATGATGATCGAGGCGCCGGAACGAATGCCGGTGTGAATCGCATAGTCGGTGGCGATGTCGCAGGCATGCAGCGCGATCATCACGTCCAGCTCGCTCGGCGCCACGCTGCGCACATCACCGCACTTGAACACCAGCCCCGGATGCTCGAGCTTTGTGGCTGCGGCGTTGCACAAATCCACCATCTCTTCGCGCAACTCGACGCCGGTCACAACGCCTTCGGCTTTCAAGGTGTTGCGCAGATAGTCGTGGATCGCGAACGTCAGGTAACCCTTGCCCGAACCGAAGTCTGCCACCTGAACCGGCTTGTCCAGCGCCAGTGGTGAGGTGGTCAGCGCATGGCTGAAGACTTCGATGAACTTGTTGATCTGCTTCCACTTGCGCGACATCGCCGGGATCAGCTCGTGCTGCTTGTTGGTCACGCCGAGGTCGGCGAGGAACGGCCGGCTCAGGTCGAGGAAGCGGTTCTTCTCGCGGTTGTGCTCGGCGGATGGCACTTCACGCAATTGCTGAGGTTTGCTCTTGAACAGCGAAGACTTGCCCTTTTTGCTGTATTCCAGCTGAGCTTCATCCGTCAACGACAGCAAATGCGCATTTTTGAACGATGCCGGCAAGAGTGCGGCGATGGTCGCTACGCCCTCGGCAATCGGCAAATTCTTGGTGATGTCGCGCGTCTTGTAGCGGTAAACGAAGGACAGGCAGGGCTGATCCTTGACCGTCAGCTGCTTGATGATCAACCGCTGCAAGTCCACTTCAGTGCCGACGTACTTGGCCAACACCAGTTTGATGAAGGCGTTCTGGTCAAGGCTGGACTGCAGCAAGTCGATGAACTGGGCATGGTGATCCGGCGCGAGGCTGGCGGGAGTGGCGGTGACAGACATGGGAAAAACGGCCTCGGACGGTGCGGATCAGGGAATGGCGGGTATTTTAGGGGGGATAGGGAGTGAGGGCACGGGTAATTTCCCGAACGGTGCGATCCGTAGCAGCTGGCGAAGCCTGCGTTCGGCGGCGCAGCCGTCGTAAAACCGGTATGCATGGTTTGCCTGAATAACCGCAGCGCCTGAATTCACGACTGCTACGCAGCCGAACGCAGGCTTCGCCAGCTGCTACAAGGGATGTGTCGCTGCTGAGATCAGCCTAGAACCACCAACCGATTCGGCAACTCATTCCTCACATGCGTCACCGGCACATGCACCTTGAGCAACTCGCCACACGCCTCCACACACGTCACAAACCCCTGCAACGTCTGCCCCTGCTTCACCTGCTGAGTGAACGCCGCAACAATTCCATCCCAGTTCTTGTTGTCCAACCGTTTCGAAATCCCTTCATCCACCAGAATTTCCACATAGCGTTCAGCCTCGCAGACGAAAATCAGCATCCCGGTGCTGCCCACCGTGTGGTGGAGGTTTTGCTCCAGAAACTGCCGGCGCGCCAGGTTTGAAGCGCGCCAATGACGCACCGAGCGCGGAATCAGGTGCGTGGTGATTTTCGGAATCCGGAACACCAGGCACAGCACGATGAACGTGATCCATTGCACCAGCAACAAGCTGTGCATGGTCAGCCAGCCGGTCAGGTAATGCACGACACCCGGCACCACCAGCGCCAGCAGACTGGCCCAGAGCAGCGGGATGTACGCGTAGTCGTCGGCGCGGGCCGCGAGCACGGTCACCAGTTCGGCGTCGGTGTCGCGCTCGACCCGGGCAATCGCCTCGGCGACTTTGCGTTGTTCGTGTTCGGTCAGTAATGCCATGTTTAAGAATGCCCACTCGCTATTGTTGTGTGATCACCAGCCGCCCGAGGAACCGCCTCCCCCGAAACTGCCCCCGCCGCCGCTGAAGCCCCCGCCTCCACCGCCACCACCAAAACCTCCACCGCCGAACCCGCCGCTCGAACCGCCTCGGCCACCGCCGCCGCTGGGAAGGATCCCGAGCATCTGGCAGACAAACATCGTCAGGATGAACAGCATCACCAGAAACACGAAGATCCCCGGATGCCGTGAGACGAAGTCACTTTCCTGATTGCCGCCGGAGTCATACACCGTGGACGGTTCATCCAGCGGATTGCCGCCCAATACCACGAGCATCGCCGCGACCCCGTCGCTGATGCCCTTGCTGAAGTTACCGGTCTTGAACGCCGGGGTGATCACCTGATTAATGATCACCGAGCTCTGCGCATCGGTCAGCCGATCTTCCAGGCCATAACCGACTTCAATCCGCAGCTTGCGATCGTCACGCGCAACGATCAGCAGGGCGCCAGTGTTCTTGTCCTTCTGGCCGATGCCCCAGTAGCGCCCCAGTTGATAACCGAAGTCCGCAATGTCGGTGCCCTGCAAATCCGGCAACGTGACCACCACCAGCTGCTCGCCGGTGGCTTTTTCATGGGCCTGAAGCTGTTGCGTCAGTTGCTCACGCACCGCAGGTTCGATCATCTGGGCGTTATCGACCACCCGCCCGGTCAGTTCCGGAAACTTCAACGCAGCCTGCGCCGTCAGGGCAAACACCCAGAGCAACAGCACCAGGCCAACTTTCAACACACGCATTGGCAACCTCATCCTTGGTGATGCTTCAAGCCCCTTGCGGCGCTTACTGGAACTTCACTTGAGGCGCTTTTTCCGCATCGGGGCTGGTGGCCTCGAAAGTTTCGCGGATTGGCAAATCGCTGTACATCACGCTGTGCCACAGGCGACCGGGGAAGGTACGGATTTCCGTGTTGTATTTCTGCACGGCGAGGATGAAGTCACGACGCGCCACGGCAATGCGGTTCTCGGTGCCTTCAAGTTGCGATTGCAACGCCAGGAAGTTCTGGTTGGCCTTGAGGTCCGGGTAACGCTCGGACACCACCATCAAACGGCTCAAGGCGCCGGTCAACTGATCCTGGGCCTGCTGAAACTGTTTGAGTTTTTCCGGGTTATCCAGGGTCCTGGCATCGACCTGGATCGAAGTAGCCTTGGCCCGGGCTTCAATCACGGCGGTCAGGGTTTCTTCTTCGTGCTTGGCATAGCCCTTGACGGTTTCCACCAGGTTGGGAATCAGGTCGGCGCGGCGCTGGTACTGGTTCTGCACCTGGCCCCAGGCGGCCTTGGCCTGTTCGTCGAGGGTCGGGATCGTGTTGATGCCGCAGCCGGCCAGCAGCGTGGTCAGCAACATCAAGGCTGCAACCTGCAGGCTCGACCGATAGTGGTGTCGTACATTCATCTGGTTGACGCTCCCTTGCACATTCCGTTGAAAAACAACCTACGAACTTTGAACCCGGCTCTTGGGGCATAATCTGCGGCCACCACTGGATTGCATCGAGCCAATGGGCTAAAAGATGCCCCAGCGCGAAAACACGCAGAAGTGTGCTGCATTTACCTGAACAACAATAGTCGCTCCCTAAATTTTGGCTGACCGGCGCGTATTCACTGCCGTTTAGGCTTTTGAGAAAACTATTCATGAAGAAGCTGTGTTTGCTGGGCCTGTTCGTCAGCCTGGCCAGTCATAACGTATTGGCCGCCACGACGCCCGCACCTCTGGAAAACAAGGACGCTTTCATCAGCAACCTGATGAAGCAGATGACCCTCGATGAAAAGATCGGCCAGTTGCGCCTGATCAGCATCGGCCCGGAAATGCCTCGGGAGCTGATCCGCAAGGAAATCGCCGCCGGCAACATCGGTGGCACGTTCAACTCGATCACCCGCCCGGAAAACCGTCCGATGCAGGACGCGGCCATGCGCAGCCGGCTGAAGATCCCAATGTTCTTCGCCTATGACGTGATCCACGGCCACCGCACCATTTTCCCGATTCCGATAGCCCTGGCCTCAAGCTGGGACATGGACGCCATCGGCCTGTCCGGGCGCATCGCCGCCAAGGAAGCTGCGGCGGACAGCCTCGACATCACCTTCGCACCGATGGTCGACATCTCCCGCGATCCGCGTTGGGGCCGGACTTCCGAAGGCTTCGGTGAAGACACGTACCTGGTGTCGCGCATCGCCGGCGTGATGGTCAAAGCCTTCCAGGGCACGGGCGCGAACGCAGCCGACAGCATCATGGCCAGCGTCAAGCACTTTGCCCTGTACGGCGCGGTCGAGGGCGGTCGCGACTACAACGTCGTCGACATGAGCCCGGTCAAGATGTTCCAGGACTACCTGCCACCGTACCGTGCGGCTATCGACGCCGGTGCTGGTGGGGTGATGGTCGCGCTGAACTCGATCAACGGCGTGCCGGCCACCGCCAACACCTGGCTGATGAACGACCTGTTGCGCAAGCAATGGGGCTTCAAAGGCCTGGCCGTCAGCGACCACGGGGCGATTTTCGAGCTGATCAAACACGGCGTCGCCCGTGACGGTCGCGAAGCCGCGAAGCTGGCGATCAAGGCCGGCATCGACATGAGCATGAACGACACCCTCTACGGCAAAGAGCTGCCGGGGCTGTTGAAGGCGGGTGAGATCCAGCAAAGCGACATCGACAACGCCGTGCGTGAAGTGCTCGCCGCCAAGTACGACATGGGCCTGTTCAAGGACCCGTACCTGCGCATCGGCAAGGCTGAGGATGACCCGGTCGACACTTATGCCGAAAACCGCCTGCACCGCACCGAGGCCCGTGATGTCGCGCGTCGCAGCATGGTGTTGCTGAAGAACCAGGGCGAAACCCTGCCGTTGAAGAAAACCGCGAAAATCGCCCTGGTTGGTCCACTGGCCAAGGCACCGATCGACATGATGGGCAGCTGGGCCGCTGCGGGTAAACCCGCGCAATCGGTGACCCTGTTCGACGGCATGACCACTGCACTGGGCGCGCAATCGACGCTGATCTACGCCCGTGGCGCCAACATCACCAGTGACAAGAAGGTCCTGGATTACCTGAACTTCCTCAATTTCGACGCACCGGAAGTGGTGGACGATCCGCGTTCGGCCCAAGTGCTGATCGACGAAGCCGTGAAAGCCGCCAAGGATGCCGATGTGGTGGTGGCAGCGGTGGGCGAATCCCGTGGCATGTCCCACGAATCGTCGAGCCGCACCGACCTGAACATCCCGGCCAACCAGCGCGATTTGATCAAGGCCCTGAAGGCCACCGGCAAACCGCTGGTGCTGGTGTTGATGAACGGCCGTCCGCTGTCGATTCTCGAAGAGAAGGATCAGGCTGACGCGATTCTGGAAACCTGGTTCAGCGGCACCGAAGGCGGCAACGCCATCGCCGACGTACTGTTCGGCGACTACAACCCGTCGGGCAAATTGCCGATCACCTTCCCGCGTTCGGTAGGCCAGATTCCGACCTACTACAACCACCTGAGCATTGGCCGGCCGTTCACGCCGGGCAAACCGGGCAACTACACCTCGCAGTATTTCGATGACACCACAGGTCCGCTGTTTCCGTTCGGCTTCGGTCTGAGCTACACCGATTTCAGCCTGAGCGACATGGCGTTGTCGTCGACCACACTGAACAAAACCGGCAAGCTCGACGCCAGCGTCATGGTGAAAAACACCGGCAAGCGTGACGGCGAAACCGTGGTGCAGTTGTACATCCAGGACGTGACCGGCTCGATGATCCGCCCGATCAAGGAACTGAAGAACTTCCAGAAAATCACGCTGAAGGCCGGCGAACAGAAAGTCGTGCGCTTCACCATCACCGAGGATGACCTGAAGTTCTTCAATACACAGCTCAAGTACGCGGCAGAACCGGGCAAGTTCAATGTGGAGATCGGCCTGGATTCACAGGACGTGACGCAGCAGAGCTTCGAATTGCTTTAATACCGCTGAAAAGCAAAAGATCGCAGCCTGCGGCAGCTCCTACATTGGGATGGTGTACACCTTGTAGGAGCTGCCGCAGGCTGCGATCTTTTGATCTTGCTCTACCCCTATCCGCGTCGATCCAGCAGATTCACCACCAGCCGATCCACCCATCCCCAAATCCTTTGCTTCACTCGCCGCCACAGCGGCCGGCGTTGCCATGCCTCCAGGCTGACTTCCTGGCTCTGCGCAAAGTCCCTCTCGAAACTCGCCGCCACCGCACGCGTCAGCCCCGGGTCCAGCGCCTCAAGGTTGGCTTCCAGGTTGAAGCGCAAATTCCAGTGATCGAAATTGCACGAACCGATGCTCACCCAGTCGTCGATCAAGACCATTTTCAGGTGCAGGAAACACGGCTGGTATTCGAAGATCGTCACCCCGGCCTTGAGCAATCGCGGGTAGTAGCGATGCCCCGCGTAGCGCACCGACGGGTGATCGGTGCGCGGCCCGGTCAGCAGCAGGCGCACATCGACACCGCGGGCGGCAGCCCGGCGCAGTGAGCGGCGGACTTTCCAGGTCGGCAGGAAATACGGCGTGGCCAGCCAGATCCGTCGCTGGCCGCTGTTCAACGCGCGAACCAACGATTGCAGGATGTCCCGGTGCTGACGGGCGTCAGCATAGGCGACCCGGCCCATGCCCTCGCCCATGGACGGCACGCGTGGCAGACGCGGCAAGCCAAAATGCGAAGCGGGTTTCCAGGCACGCCGATGGCGGTTGGCGATCCATTGGCGGTCGAACAGCAATTGCCAGTCGATGACCAAGGGACCGGTGATTTCCACCATCACTTCGTGCCATTCGCTGGTGTCTTCGCCCGGCGTCCAGAACTCATCGGTCACCCCGGTGCCGCCCACCACGGCCATGCTCTGATCGACCAGCAACAGCTTGCGGTGATCGCGGTAGAAGTTGCCCAACCAGCGCCGCCAGCTCAGGCGATTGTAGAAACGCAGCTCCACACCCGCTGCCATCAAACGCTGGCGCAAAGTCAGGGTGAACGCGAGGCTGCCGTAATCATCGAACAGGCAGCGCACGCGCACGCCACGTTCGGCAGCCTGGACCAACGCCTGAACCATCGCCTCGGCACAGGCACCCGCCTCCACCAGGTAAAGCTCCAGTTCGACCTGCTCTTCGGCGCGGGCAATCGCCACCAACATGCGCGGGAAGAACTGTGGCCCGTCGATCAGCAGTTCAAAACGGTTGCCTTCACGCCAGGGAAAAATCGCGCCGGCCATGTCAGCGCGCCGTGAAAATCAGTACCGCACTCACCGGCACTGACAAGCTGATGGCCGACAAACCGGCGACCTTGCGCAAACTTTCCAGACCGGGGGCCAGGTCGAAATCCGCCGCGTTGATCACCAACGGCTCGAGGGTCACCACCTGGAAGCGCCGGTCATCGAGACGAGTCGCCAGCAGTTCGGCGTTGTATTCGTGTTGTTTGCCATGGAGGTTGACGGTCAGCGGCAGGCGCAATTCAAGTTGCGCGCCGGGCGCCAGATCGTTGATCGGCCGCAGATCGATCTGCGCGGTGATCAGCGCTTCGGGGAAGGTCTGGATTTCAAACAGGTCCTTGCGCATGCGTTCATCGCGCAACGGAATGCCACTGTTGACCGAGTCCAGCTCGACTTCCACCTCGGCCAGGCCTTTGGGATCGACCTTGCCGTGCAGCACCAGAAAGCGTTGCACTTCGGAAATGTTGGTGTTTTTGGTGCTGATGAACGACAGCCGCGAGGACTCGCCATCCAGATACCAATCGGCGTGGGCCGACAGCGTGGCACCGGCCAGCAGCAGGAAGGCGAGGGTTTTGCAGAGGAAGCGGTTGAACATAGAGACTCGTGGGGCAGATAAACCTGCAGGAACCTTAACCGCCCGTGAGCGCATTGCAAACCGCGAAGATCAAAAGATCGCAGCCTGCGGCAGCTCCTACATGGGATTGCATTGCGGCCATGCAATCGCGCGCCCACGAATGGAACCCGATCCTGTAGGAGCTGCCGCAGGCTGCGATCTTTTAAGAGTCAGGCCAACGCGTGCTGCACATCGCCGATGGTGGCGGCCAGGCTGTTCAGGTGCAGACTCAACACCCGTTCCACCGGTGCCTGATCCATTGGCCAGTGCAGCGCCATGCTGCCGACCAGTCGGCCGTCGGCATGGAGCGGCAAGGCCACCGCCCGAATCAGGAACGGCAGGCGCACCGGGTATTCCCAGTAACCTTCGGTGCGCTGGCCGAAGCCCTGATGCAACGCCTGCTCGCTGGCGCTGAAGAGGCTCTCATCGGTCAGCCGTTCACGACCGGCCAGTCGCTCCACTTCTTGGGTGTCCAGTTCGCCCAGGCATGCCCGGCCCATGGCCGAATGAAACAGGCTGGCGTGTTGGCCGACGATCTGGCAGTTGTTCGGGTAACGCTTGCGCAGCACCGTGGGGATCGCGCTTTCCATGACTTCGACCCGCTCGCCATCGAAGCTCGACAGGTCCGCCACCAGCCCGGTGCGCTCGCTCAACTCCAGCAACAGCGGCGCGGCGCTTTCCACCAGTCGCCGTTTGAAACGCTGCTGACTGTCGCCGAACAGACGCTTGGCGCACAGCCGATAACGCCGGTCGCTCAAACCGCGATAAATCCAGCCCTGCTCCTGCAAAGTCAGCAACATCCGCGACACCGTGGCCTTGGGCAGTGTCGTCAGGTAGTGCAACTCCTCCAGACCCAACGCCTGATGCTCGCCCAGCAGTTCGACGATGGCCAGCGCCCGCTCGACGGAACGTACGCTGCCGGTTTCTGCCTTGCTGTCCATGGATTCGACCTCCCTTAGCCCGGATGGATGATCGCTTTTTGCAGCAAGATGCGGGCCTGCTCGGTGAACTCAGTCGTCTTGCAGACAACCCGGCGGCCGGCGTTTGACCCATTGCGTCAGTTGCTCATGGGCGTAAGCCAGTTGCAGCACCGCCCGATCGGCCTGGGCCGGGCCGATAATTTGCAGGCCCATGGGTAACCCGGCCGGGCTGAATCCCACCGGCACACTCATGCTTGGCAAACCGGCCAGGGTCGGCCCGATCACCACCTCCATCCAGCGGTGATAGGTGTCCATGGACTGCCCGCCGACGACGCGCGGCCAAGGGGTTTGTGCATCAAAAGGGAACACTTGCGCGGTGGGCAACAACAGAAAATCGTAACGTTCGAACAACTCGCTCAAGGCCCGATACCAATCACTGCGACTGACCGACGCTTGGTAAACATCCGCCGCCCTCAGGCGCAGGCCACCCTCGATCTCCCATTGAGCTTCGGGTTTGAGTTTTTCGCGTTTCTGCGGGTCGGCATACAGCGCGCCGAGGCTGCCCTGCACCAGCCAGTGTCGGTGCACCAGCCAGGTCTGCCACAGGCGCGCCATGGAAAAGTCCGGTTGGCAGGCCTGGACCCGGCAACCCAGTGCTTCGAAGTCCGCGAGTGCCGATTCGCACAGGCTCAACACGCCGTCGTCCATCGGCAGATAGCCGTTGTAATCCCCCAGCCAACCCAGCCTCACATCACGGAAATCCGCCACCAGCGTTTCACCAAAACTATCCGGACTCTGCGTGAGCGACAGCGGCACGCGCGGGTCATAGCCGGCCTGGGTGCCGAGCAAGCGGGCGACATCGGTCACGCTGCGGCCCATCGGTCCTTCGGTGGCCAGTTGCTGGACGAACACCTCCGGCGCAGGACCGTGAGGCACGCGGCCTTGTGACGGACGAAAACCAAATACATTGTTGAACGCCGCCGGGTTACGCAGCGAGCCCATCATGTCGCTGCCGTCGGCCACCGGCAGCATGCGCAACGCCAGCGCCACCGCCGCCCCGCCGCTGCTGCCGCCGGCGACCAACGTCGGGTTGTAGGCGTTGGTGGTGGTGCCGAACACGCTGTTGTAGGTCTGCGAGCCGAGACCGAATTCCGGGACGTTGGTCTTGCCGATGATGATCGCCCCACAGTCGCGAACCCGCGCCACGCTGATCGCGTCGTGTTGCGGGATCTGCTCGGCGAACAGCGGTGAGCCCATGGTCGTACGCAAACCGGCAGTCGCCGCCAGGTCCTTGATGGCTTGCGGCATGCCGTGCATCCAGCCGCGGGACTGGCCCTGATCCAACTGCCGGTCGCAGGCGTCGGCCTCCGCCAGCAACGCCTCGGCCGGGCGCAGCGAGACCAGCGCATTGACCTGCGGATTGAAGCGTTCGATCTGCGCCAGGTAGGCCTGCATCACTTCACGGCAGGATACCCGGCGGGCGTGAATCGCCCGGGACAACGCATCGGCGTCCATTTCAACAATCGGATTGATGCTCAAGGCTTCACCTCAAATTAAGTGCTTCGGATTTTTTAGCGCGTGGCGCTTCGTGCATGCAGTAAGTGCCCATCAGCGTCAGCACGCAAGCGAACAGGACATAGAAGGCCGGCGCCACGGGGGTCGCCAGCGCCTTGCTGAGCCAGGTGACAATCAACGGCGCGAAGCCGCCGAAGACCATGACCGCGACGTTGTAGGCCACCGACACCCCGGTGGAGCGCACTTCGATCGGAAACTGTTCGGCCAGTGCGGTCGGCGCCGGGCCGAAGAACCCACCGATGGCGCTGCATAACAACAGTTGCATCACCAGCAAACGTTCCACCGATGGCGCCGCCGCGACCCACACGTACAGCGGATACACCATCACGAAAAACGCCAAAGTGAACGCCATCAAAACCGGGCGCCGCCCGAGTCGGTCCGACAGCGCGCCGGACAGTGGAATAATCACTGTCATCACGGCAACGGCGAGCATCTGCACCAGCAGCACCTGATCCAGCGGCAGGCCGAGGTTCTTGTGGGCGAAGGTCGGCATGTTCACCAGCACCACGTAAAACGACACTGTCGCGCCGCACGCCAGGCCCATCGACACCAGAATGCTGCGCCGATGTTCGCGGATCACTTGCAGCAGGCTCGGGCTCGCGCCTTTGGCCTGTTTGCGCGCCTCAAGAAACTCTTCCGGCTCCTCCATGTGCTTGCGAATCCACAGCCCGACCGGGCCGATCAACAAACCGATCATGAACGGAATCCGCCAGCCCCAGCTATCCAGCGCCTCGGGGGAAAGCAGATGAGTGAACAACGCCACCATCCCCGCCCCGGAAAACACCGCCAGGCATTGCCCCACCAGTTGCCAGGAACCGTACAAACCCTTTTTGTGTGCGGGGGCACTTTCCACCAGAAACGCCGTGGCGCTGGCGTATTCGCCGCCCGTGGCGAAGCCCTGGAGCATCCGCGCGACCACGATCAACAACGGCGCGCCCATGCCGATGGCGGCGTAGTTCGGCGCGAACGCGATCAACGCGATGGACACCGTCATCAGGCGGATGATCATCTGCATCGCGGCCTTGCGGCCTTTGCGGTCGGAATACATGCCCAACAGAATGCCACCCACCGGGCGCATGAAAAACCCGACGCCGAAGGTCGCCAGCGCCATCAACAGCGACGCGTATTCGTCCTCGGACGGAAAGAATTGCCGGGCGATGATGCTCGCGAGAAAGCCGTAAACGATGAAGTCATACCATTCCAGGGCGTTGCCGATAACGGCGGCGACCACCTGCCGGGTGCGCGAAACGCCTGTGCTCGAAGTCTGCATGGGGAACTCTCCAGAAACCTGTTGGGCGATAACGGACGCAACGATGCGCGCCCGATCCAGCGGCAGTAGAAAGTGAGGTCGTCAGGCGGGCTTCAGCCAGCTCTCGGTCAGCGCGCCCCAATACGCCGCGCCGGTCAGCAGGATGTCGTCGTTGAAGTCGTAAGCGGGGTTGTGGACCATCGGCCGCGAAACGCCATTGCCGATGAACAGGTAGGCGCCGGGGCAGCGTTGCAGCATCCAGGCAAAGTCTTCGCTGCCCATCAGTTTGGGCGTGTTGCCGTCCACCGCGTCGGCACCGAGCAGCTCGACGCCGACCTGCCGGGCGAACTCGGTTTCGGCGGCGTGGTTGACCAGCACCGGGTAGGCCGGGCGATGTTCGATTTTCGAACTGCAACCGAAGCTGCGGACCTGGGATTCGATGATCGCGCGCACGCGGTCGAGGGTTTTCTCGCGGACGTCGGCGTTCAGTGCGCGCAGGCTCAGGCGCAAGATGGCTTGTTGCGGAATGACGTTGGCGGCCTCCCCGGCCTGCAAGGCACCAACGGTCACCACGGCGGCCTGCTGCGCGTCGATGTTGCGCGCGACCACGGTTTGCAGGGCCATGACCACACTGGCCGCCGCCACCAGCGGGTCCACCGCCAGATGCGGCATCGAGCCGTGTCCGCCCACGCCTTCGATGACCACCGTGAGCAAATCCTGGGACGCCATCATCGGCCCTTCACGGAAGCCCAGATGCCCGGCCGGCAAGCCCGGCATGTTGTGCATGCCGAACAGCGCGTCGCAGGGAAACCGCTCCAGCAGGCCATCGGCGAGCATCGCTTCGGCGCCGCCCTGGCCTTCTTCGGCGGGCTGGAAAATCAGGGTCAGGGTGCCGTCGAACTGACGGGTCGCGGCGAGGTAGCGCGCAGCGCCCAACAACATCGTGGTGTGGCCGTCATGACCACAGGCGTGCATGCAGCCCTGATGCCGACTGCTGTAAGCCGCGCCGGTATTCTCGAGGATCGGCAAGGCGTCCATGTCCGCACGCAGCCCCAGTTTGCGTGCGCTGCTGCCGTTGCGCAGGACGCCGACGACGCCGGTCTTGCCGATCCCGGTGTAAACTTCATAACCCCACTCTGCGAGGGATTTGGCCACCAGCGCCGAGGTGCGGTTTTCCTCGAAGCCAAGTTCCGGGTGGGCGTGGATATCCTGGCGTGTGGCGTGCAGGTCGCTGGCCACGTCGTTGAGCCAGGCAAGAATGTGCTGATGTCGGGTCATGACGATTGTCCTCGGGCCGGGTGTATTCCCGTTCTTTTTGTTCGCAGTGATTTCGCGACACATCAAGGCAGGTCGCGCTCACCGCCAGATAACCGCGAGTTCGACGCGAGGACAATCGAATGTGGTTCCACCACGTGGAACCTGAGAAGGGTTTCAGGGATTCAGGCGGCAGCCTTGGCGTTCACCAATCCACACGGCGCTGTTGCTGCGGCCCATGCCGCTGACGGTGACGCGCTTGCTGGCAGTGTCATCGGTAAAGCCACTGGTCGGCAGCCACTGCTTCACATAGCTGTGGCAGTACTCGGCCGGGTTGTTCATCACGTAACGGCACGAACAATATTCCTTGGCGGTGTAGGCGCTGATGATGTCCGGGAACGCCCACAGCGCCACGCGCTCCTGCCAGATCCAGCCAAGCAAGGCGACCACCAGGATCAACAACAGCGAGCTGAACGGTCGGCGACGAACAAAGCTGCGACGGCTCATGGCTGCACCTTCGCGGCAAATGCCTTGAGCGCGAGTTTGAGCAAATCGTTGTGCCGGTAGCTGCCGTCGCGGTCATCGCCGTAGCGCACGATCACCAGGTTTTCGCTGGGAATCACGTACATCGCCTGACCCCAATGGCCCAGCGCGGCGAAGGTGTCGGCGGGTGCAGCGGGCCAGGGTTTTGCCGCGCCATCCACCGCGCGGTTAAGCCACCAATGGCCACCGGGCACGGCGTCGTCCTGATTGGCTTGATAGCGGGCGAACGGTTCGCGGTTGAACGTGACCCAATCCTTGGGCAGCAACTGCCGCTCGCCCCAACGACCGTCGCGGGCCATCAACAGACCGACTCGGGCCAGATCCCTGGCGGTGAGGTAGGCATAGGATGAAGCGACGAAGGTCCCCGTGGCGTCGGTTTCCCAAACGGCGTGGCGAATCCCCAAAGGCTCGAACAGAGCCGTCCATGGATAGTCCGGATAACGGCTCGGGCCGACGATGGTTTTCAGCGCAGCGGATAACAGATTGCTGTCACCGCTGGAGTAACGGAATGCCTGACCGGGTTTGGCGTATTCACTGTGATCGGCGGTGAACGCGGCCATGTCCGGGTGACCGCGGGTGTAGAGCATCGCGACCACCGAGGATTTCAACGGCGCGTATTCATAGTCTTCCTGCCAGTCCAGCCCCGAGGCCCAATGCAGCAGGTCGGCCATGGTCATCGTCGGGTGCTTTTCCAGCGGTGGATAAAATTTCTGCACCGGGTCCTGGAGCTTGAACAGACCTTCGCCATAGGCCACGCCGAGGACCGTGGCCATCAGGCTTTTGCTGATGGACCAGGTCAGGTGCGGGGTGTCGGCGGTGGTCGGGCCGGCGTAGCGTTCGTAGATCAGTTGACCGTCGCGGATCACCAGCAAGGCGTCAGTGCGGATGCCTTTTCGGGTGGTCTCATCACGGGGTGGGAAGGCGTAAGTTTCCAGCGCTTGAAGCGCCGGCCCGGTGACTGTCGGGCCGGTCGACCATTGCTCGGCAGGCCAGTATTCGGCGTGGGCCGAGAGGCTGAGCAGGAGCCCGAAAATCAGGGACAAGCCTTTGGACATGGTGGGGGCTCGGAGGGATGAACCTGCTGAGCCTAGTCGCGGTTGATGACAGTTTTGAAATTTGTATCGCCCGTCAGGCCGCCTTCGCGAGCAAGCCCGCTCCCACATTTGAAATGCAGTCCCATGTGGGAGCGGGCTTGCTCGCGAAGGGGCCAGTCAATCCAGCGAAGATCCCGCTAGAGCCTTGGCCAATCGCTTCCCCCGCGCACCCGCCGCCAAATCCAACACGCCCTGATCGCGTTGCCACATCGCCGCCCAATGCTGCGGGCCATCGGCCAGTGCCTGAGCCACCTCAGCCTTGAACCCATCGAACTGCGCAAACAAGCCACCGAGCAACACATGCCCGGACGGATTATTCGGCGCCTGCCGGCTGACTTCCGCACACCCGGCCAACAGCGCCAGCAACCGCAGTTGCAAGGCTTGCGGCCAGTCGCTGTCCTGACCGACGCCGTACAGCCAGGCGGTCATGGCGCTCAGCACATAGATGTCTTCAAGGGTGCGGAACGGTTTGATGTAAGCATCCCAGCCATCCCCCGCCAACAGTTCGCACTGAGCGTTATCGAGAAACAGCCGGCCATGGCTGATGTCTGGCATCAACGGGATCGCCGGCAGTTTCTCCAGACGCACGCCCGGCTCATCGGGATAGACCACCGCCAGACTCAGGCGCGGTTTTTCGTCGGGAGCTTCACTGCGGGCCGCGATCAGCAGCCAATCAGCGGCATCGCCTGCGGTGACAAAATCCTTGCGCCCGCTCAGACGCAAATCGTGCAGACGGGTCTGCATGTCCGTCACCCGCAGGCTGCGCTGTTCGGTCGCGCACAAGGCGCCGAGGCTCAGCGGCGCGCTCGGCCAAAGCACGCGCAACGCCGCCTGATAGCCCACCAGAAACGCCAGTCCCGGCGTCGACATCAAACGCCCGCCGGCCACCGCCAGTTCGAACGGCGTGACGTTGCCCAACTGGTGCAACAAGGTCGCGAAACCCTCGCCCAGATCCGGGTTGGCGGGCAGACGATCGCGGCGGCGCAGCAGGTTTTGCCAGGGCATAAGAGGCTCCTCGTGGGCTGTCATATAAGCATCACCAAAGCTTCATGGCGATGACACCGGGGCTACATAGCCTGACTTTGCACAACACGGCTGCATAAAGAAAGTCGATCGGCTGCAACCCACGACGGGTGAACGGCCCGTACGGAGATTCGCAATGACTCAGATCGCCCGCATCAGCGACACCGGCAATGAACGCCGCCTGCAAGCCGAACGCCTGGTGGGCGCCGAGGCCTTGCAGGAAGCCCAGGCCTTGCGCTTCAACGTGTTCAGCGGCGAATTCAACGCCAAACTGAAAGGCGCGGAGCTGGGTCTGGACATGGATGACTATGATGTTCACTGCGCCCACATCGGCGTGCGTGACTTGAACACCGGGCGTCTGGTGGCGACCACCCGTTTGCTCGACCACACGGCCGCCAGCAGCCTGGGCAAGTTCTACAGCGAAGAAGAATTCAGCCTGCATGGCCTGGTCCATCTGAAAGGCCCGATCCTGGAAATCGGCCGCACTTGCGTCGACCCGGCCTACCGCAACGGCGGCACCATCGCCGTACTCTGGGGCGAACTGGCCGAAGTGCTGAACCAGGGCGGCTACAGCTACTTGATGGGTTGCGCGAGCATCCCGATGCAGGACGGCGGCATTCAGGCCCACGCGATCATGCAGCGCCTGCGCGAACGCTACCTGTGCACTGAACACCTGCGGGCCGAACCGAAAAAGCCGCTGCCGAGCCTCGACATCCCATCCAACGTCATTGCAGAGATGCCACCACTGCTCAAGGCCTACATGCGTCTTGGCGCGAAGATCTGCGGCGAGCCTTGCTGGGACGAAGACTTCCAGGTCGCCGACGTGTTCATCCTGCTCAAGCGCGACGAGCTCTGCCCGCGTTATGCCAAGCACTTCAAGGCGGCCGTGTGATGAGTCAGTTACGGGTGTACGCGCGGATTGTGCGAGTGTTGGTGGTGGTGGCGCTGGGTTTGAGCATGGCCAGTCTGTTCGGGTTGTTCGAACGTTTGGGGATTGCTCATTCGATGGTCCGTCGCCAACGCTGGTCGCGATTTTTCATGGCGCGCCTGAGCAATGCCCTGCCCTTTCGCGTGACCCTGCACGGTGAATTGCCGAAGGCGCCGATGCTCTGGGTCAGCAACCATGTGTCCTGGACTGACATTCCGCTGCTGGGCATGCTCACGCCGCTGTCATTCCTGTCCAAGGCCGAAGTGCGCACCTGGCCGGTGGCGGGCTGGCTGGCGGCCAAGGCCGGCAGTTTGTTCATTCGTCGCGGGTCAGGCGACAGCCAGTTGATTCGCAAACAGATGACCCGTCATCTGGAGCAGGACCATCCGCTGCTGATGTTCCCGGAAGGCACCACCACCGATGGCCGTTCGTTGCGCACTTTCCACGGTCGATTGCTGTCTGCGGCGATCGACTCCGAAGTGAAGTTGCAACCGGTGGCGATTCGTTATCTGCGCGACGGAAAGCTCGATTCACTGGCGCCGTTCATTGGCGATGATGATTTGCTCTCGCACTTGATGCGCTTGTTTGCCCATGATCGGGGTGAGGTGGAGATTCATTTGCTCAAGCCGATCGCGTGTGAAGGTCGGGAGCGTGCGGCATTGGCGTTCGAGGCACAGCAGGCGGTGCAGAAGGCGTTGTTTGGGGAAGTGGCCAAACCTGCCGAACCGCGACGTGCCGGTGAGTTGATCGCTGCCTGAAAAAAAGATCGCAGCCTTCGGCAGCTCCTACGCCGATCTCTGTAGGAGCTGCCGCAGGCTGCGATCTTTTGATCCTGGCTACACACGCTGCGCCACGAAATCCTGAAGCTGCGGATAGAACAATCTGAAGTCATCGCTTAACGGTTCATACAACACCCGCAATTCCTGCATCGCTGCGGCCAGTTCCTCGGGCCGCGTCAGCCGCCGTGAAATCCCCCGCAGCACTTGCTCAAGCACCGCGAATTCCCGATAAGAACCCAACCAGTCATTGGCCACCATGTGCGGCGCGATCTGCGCCAGACGTTCCGGCAATTGCGCCTCGGCGGACAACACCCGATACACCCCCGAAGTGAATTGTTCCAGTGGCTGATCGGCGTACAGCGTCCAGTCCCGGGCCAGGCAATGGTCAAAAAACACGTCGAGCACGATCCCGGCGTAACGCCTGCGGGTCATGGAAAACCGTGACAACGAAACGTCCACCAACGGATGGCGGTCGGTAAAGACATCGATGCTGCGATGCAGCTGGATGGCCGCTTCGATCTCCGGATCGAACTGCCCTTGCAGCCGCCCTTTGACGAAATCGCCATAAAGACTGCCGAGCAATTGACCGGGGCGCTGGCCACCGAGGTGCAGATGTGCGAGATAGTTCATGGGCGCAGCTTAGCACTGCGCCTGTGTATCGTTACACTCAACATATCGTTATAACTCGATATACCGAATTACTAGGTCGTCAGACCAAAATCATATTGGTATATCGCGAAGTACCGATTTAAAGTTCGCCTCATCGCGATATAGCGTTTTACTCATCACGAGCCCAAACCATGACCATCGACCTCGACGAAATAATAAAAGCCCTGGCACACCCAGTACGCCGAGACATCCTCATCTGGCTGAAAGATCCCAAAGCCCAGTTCCCGGAACAGATCCACAACCACGAGTACGGCATTTGCGCCGGACAGATCGATCAACGCTGCGGCCTGTCGCAGTCGACCGTGTCCGCCCATTTGGCGAACTTGCAACGTGCGGGACTGATCAGCAGCCAGAAAGCCGGTCAATGGCACTTCTTCAAACGCAACGAGGACGTGATTCAGGCGTTCCTCGATGCCATCGTCAAGGAGCTCAGCGCTCCGGCAAGGAATTAACAATGCCCCTCTCGCTACTCATTCTGGCCTTGAGCGCCTTCGCCATCGGCACCACCGAGTTCGTCATCATGGGCTTGCTGCCCGATGTGGCGGCCGACCTCGGTGTGTCGATCCCCGGCGCCGGCTGGCTGGTGACCGGTTACGCCCTGGGCGTGGCCATCGGTGCGCCGTTCATGGCACTGGCCACCTCTCGATTGCCGCGCAAGGCCGCGCTGGTAGCGTTGATGGGGATTTTCATCGTCGGCAACCTGCTCTGCGCAATGGCGACCGACTACAACGTGCTGATGTTCGCCCGTGTCGTGACCGCCCTCTGCCACGGTGCGTTCTTCGGCATTGGTTCGGTGGTGGCAGCAGGTCTGGTGCCTGCAAACAAACGTGCTTCGGCCGTGGCCCTGATGTTCACCGGCCTGACCCTGGCCAACGTACTCGGCGTTCCACTGGGCACCGCGCTCGGTCAGGAAGCCGGCTGGCGTTCGACCTTCTGGGCGGTGACCGTGATTGGTGTGATCGCGTTGATCGGCCTGATCCGCTTCCTGCCGGCCAAGCGCGATGAAGAGAAACTCGACATGCGCGCCGAACTGCGTGCCCTCAAAGGCGCCGGGATCTGGCTGTCCCTGAGCATGACCGCGTTGTTCGCAGCTTCCGTATTCACCCTGTTCACCTACGTCGCCCCGCTGCTCGGCGATGTCACTGGCGTCTCGCCCAAAGGCGTGACCTGGACCCTGATGCTCATCGGCCTGGGCCTGACGGTCGGCAACATCATCGGCGGCAAGCTGGCTGACAAAGGCATGGCCGCAACGTTGATCGGCGTCTTTATCTCGATGGCGGTGATCTCGACCGTACTGACCTGGACCAGCGTTGCGCTGATTCCTACCGAAATCACCCTGTTCCTCTGGGCCACCGCGTGCTTTGCCGCCGTGCCCGCCCTGCAAGTGAACGTGGTGACCTACGGCAAGGCCGCACCGAACCTGGTGTCGACCCTGAACATCGGCGCTTTCAATATCGGCAACGCACTGGGTGCCTGGGTCGGTGGCAGCGTCATCGCCCACGGTTTCGGCTTGACCAGCGTTCCTCTCGCGGCAGCCGCACTGGCGGTACTCGCCCTGCTGGTGACCCTGATTACTTTCCGTCAGAGCGGCAATCCCGAACTGGCCCCTGCTACCAACTGATCTCTACAAGAGAGCTATTTCATGACGACTATTTTCGATCCGATCAAACTGGGCGACCTTGAGTTGGCCAACCGCATTATCATGGCGCCGCTGACCCGTTGCCGCGCCGACGAAGGCCGCGTGCCAAACGCGCTGATGGCCGAGTACTACGTACAACGCGCCTCCGCCGGCCTGATCCTCAGCGAGGCCACGTCGGTCACGCCGATGGGCGTCGGCTACCCGGACACTCCGGGTATCTGGTCCAACGATCAGGTGCGTGGCTGGGCTAACGTCACCAAGGCGATCCACGGCGCGGGCGGCAAGATTTTCCTGCAACTGTGGCACGTCGGCCGTATTTCCCACGGGTCGTACCTGGGCGGTGAAGCGCCGGTCGCACCGAGCGCCATTCAGCCAAAAGGTCATGTCAGCCTGGTTCGCCCACTGGCCGACTTCCCAACCCCACGCGCCCTGGAAACCGCTGAAATCGCCGACATCGTCGACGCCTACCGCGTCGGTGCCGAGAACGCCAAGGCGGCCGGTTTTGACGGTGTGGAAATCCACGGCGCCAACGGTTACCTGCTCGACCAGTTCCTGCAAAGCAGCACCAACCAGCGCACCGACAACTACGGCGGTTCCGTGGAAAATCGTGCGCGTCTGTTGCTGGAAGTGACCGATGCCGCGATCGAAATCTGGGGCGCTGGCCGCGTTGGTATGCACCTGTCGCCCCGTGCCGATCTCCATGACATGGGCGACGACAACCTGTCCGAGACCTTCACTTACGTCGCTCGCGAACTGGGCAAACGTGGCATCGCCTTCATCTGCTCCCGCGAGAAAGAAGATGGCGACAGCCTGGGTCCACAATTGAAAGAAGCATTCGGCGGCCCATACATTGTCAACGAACGCTTCACCAAAGACAGCGCCAACGCCTGGCTCGCCAGCGGCAGGGCTGATGCGGTGGCCTTCGGCGTGCCATTCATTGCCAACCCTGACTTGCCGGCACGGTTGAAGGCCGATGCGCCGCTGAACGAGGCGCGTCCTGAACTGTTCTACGCCAAGGGCCCGGTCGGCTACATCGACTACCCGGTGTTGTAAGCGCCCCCCCTTGAAACACAAAAGCCCCGACTCGAAAGAGCCGGGGCTTTTGCATATGGAAGATCAAAGGATCGCTGCTTTCGGCAGCTACAGGGTGTACGCCATTCGAATAATGCAGGCGCTATCGAAGGCTGCGATCTTGTCAGCGCTTGCGCTGTCCCCAGGCCACCGCAAGACCGCTGAGGCAAATCACCGCAATCCCGATCACGCCGAAGCTGTCCGGGGTATGGTCAAAGATCAAATACCCGTACATCCCGGCAAACAGGATCTGTCCGTAACTGAAGGGGGCCAGCATCGCCGGTGCCGCATGGCGGAAGGCCTGGGTCAGCAACATGTGGCCGAGCATGCCGCAAGTGCCCAGGCCAATCATGAACAGGCCGTGCAGCAACGTCGGCGTACTCCAGAAGAACGGCAACAGCGCACTCATGATCAGACTGTTGAGAATGCCGGTCAGAAAGTTGCTGGTGGTCGGGCTGTCGATACCGCTGAGCAGGCGGGTGAGCAATTGATAGAAGCCAAAACACAAGGCCGAGCACAGTGGCAACAAGATCGCCGGGGTGAACAGAGCGCCGCCGGGCCGCACGACGATCAACACGCCGACAAATCCACCCAGTACCGCCAGCCACTGATTGCGTGTTACCCGCTCATGCAGCAACGGTACAGACAATGCGGTTACTAATAACGGTGCAAGAAAGGTGACGGCCGTGGCCTCAGCCAAGGGGATGTAACGCAGACCGGTGGTGAAAAACAAGCTGGTGCCGATCAAACACAGGGCGCGTAATAACTGCAGTCCGGGACGCTTGGTGCGCACTACCGCCAAAAAACCACTGCGCGGTACGAAAATCACCAGCATCAACAAGGTGTGCACCACGTAGCGCGCCCAAACCACCATCACGATCGGGTAGAAGCTGGACAGGTACTTGGACAACGTGTCGTGGCTGGCGAACAACAAAACCGCCAGACAGATCAGCGCTATGCCCTTGATCGGCTGCTCGACGCCCTTGTAGCCCGGGTCGTTCACACTCATTCACACACTCGACACAAAATCCCTACAAAATACGTAGCTCGCTACCTATCAACCCGGCGAACGTACGTATATAAAAGCACCCCATTACAGAAAGGCGAGCGACGCAGGGATATTCCCCGCTTCAAGTCTTGACACAAACTGATCCAATTACACACTTTGTTTCATTTGCGCAGGCTGGGACTCAAGCGCAGCATGTCCAACCCTGTATCGACCCAACGCTCGGCGTCGATGTGCAGTTCAAAGCTGTCGGGCGCCAACAGCCACTGATACAGGATGCCGTCAATGTACGCATGCAGGCTGATGGCTGCGCGGGCCGTATCGAGGTTTTCCGGTAACTGCCCCCGATTGACCGCATTACTCAGCGCCAGGGCGATTCGCACATTGCAATCAAGGCTGACCTCTCGGCGCTGCTGGCGCAGGTCGCACATTTCATCGGTGAATTCGCACTTATGAAACAGAATCTCATTGATGCGTCGGGTTTTCGGATCCAGGGCAACTTGATGAAACAAATGAATCAGCAGCTTGCGCATGCAGCCGAGGGGGTCGAGTTCATCTTCGCTTTCGCTGGCCTTGGCCATTTCTTCCAGCGGCTCATGCAAGGTATCAAGCATGGCCTGCACCAGATCCGCCTTGTTGCTGAAATGCCAATAGATGGCCCCGCGCGTGACCCCGGCCAGGGTAGCGATATCCGCCAGTGTCGTGCGCGCCACGCCCCTTTCGTAAAAGGCTTTTTCTGCCGCTTCCAGTATCTGGCTGCGGGTTTCTTGAGCTTCCTCTTTGGTACGACGGACCATGGCAGTACAACCTCGATCAGGATGCTTCAGCGATGTCTGAACATCCGCTGAATAAAAGTGGGGCGAGCGTTCTTGGGCGTCGTCCCCGGCCTACAATTCGAACCCTTGAACGGCTTTTGTAATGGTGTGGATACGCGGCCAAGGTATTTACAAACAACCATGAACGTAAGTATATTCCTTAGCAAGCTACTTATCCACTCAGCGCACATTTTTTACCTTTCCACATTTCTAGTGCGCAAATTGCGCGCCTGACCCGAGGATTTTCATGCAATTCAAGCCAGCTGTTACCGCTCTGGTCACCGCCCTCGCCTTGGCATCGCTGCTCAGCGGATGCAAAAAGGAAGAGGCGGCACCTGCCGCACCACCCCCTCAGGTCGGCGTCGTTACTCTGCAACCTCAAGCCTTCACCCTGACCTCCGAGCTTCCGGGCCGTACCAGCGCGTACCGCATCGCCGAAGTTCGCCCCCAGGTTAACGGCATCATTCTCAAGCGCCTGTTCAAGGAAGGCGGCGACGTCAAGGCCGGCCAGCAGCTGTATCAGATCGATCCGGCCGTCTATGAAGCCACCCTGAAAAGCGCCGAAGCCAACCTGCAACAGACCAAATCGATCTCGGATCGCTACAAGCTGTTGGTCAGCGAACAGGCTGTGAGCCGTCAGGAATACGACACGGCCCTGGCCAACCGGTTGCAATCGGAAGCCTCCCTGCAAAGCGCCCAGATCAATGTGCGTTACACCAAGGTTTACGCGCCACTCTCCGGCCGCATTGGCCGCTCGACCGTAACTGAAGGCGCGCTGGTCACCAGCGGCCAGGTCGACGCGATGGCGGTGATTCAGCAACTGGACCCAATCTACGTCGATGTGACCCAGTCTTCGGTAGAGCTGCTGGAACTGCGCCGCGAACTGGAAAGCGGTCGTCTGCAAAAATCCGGCGACAACGCGGCCAAGGTCAAGCTGACCCTCGAAGACGGCAGCGAGTACAAACAGGAAGGCAAACTCGAGTTCTCGGAAGTCTCGGTGGACCAGACCACCGGTTCCGTGACCTTGCGTGCGGTATTCCCCAACCCTGACCACACCCTGCTGCCAGGCATGTTTGTACACGCCCAATTGCAGGCCGGTGTGAACAGTGCAGCGATCCTCGCCCCGCAACAAGGCGTGACCCGTGATCTCAAAGGCACCCCGACCGCGCTGGTCGTCGGTCCGGACAACAAGGTCGAACTGCGTCAGCTCAAGGCCAGCCGCACTGTCGGCAACCAATGGCTGATCGAAGACGGCCTGAAGGCCGGCGACCGCCTGATCACCGAAGGGCTGCAATTCGTTAAACCTGGCGTCGAAGTAAAGGCCAGTGAAGCGACTAACGTTGGCGCAAAGAACCCGGCCCCCGCAAAAGTAGCTGACAAGGCTTCCAGCGGCAAAGGGGAGTAAACCATGTCCAGATTTTTTATCGACCGTCCGATTTTTGCCTGGGTAATTGCCCTGGTCATCATGCTGGTCGGGGCACTATCGATCCTCAAACTCCCGATCAACCAATACCCGAGCATTGCGCCTCCGGCCATTGCGATCCAGGTGACCTACCCTGGCGCATCCGCACAAACCGTGCAGGACACCGTGGTGCAGGTGATCGAGCAACAGCTCAACGGTATCGATAACCTGCGTTATGTTTCGTCGGAAAGTAACTCCGACGGCAGCATGACCATTACCGCGACCTTCGAGCAGGGCACCAACTCCGATACCGCGCAGGTTCAGGTCCAGAACAAGCTGAACCTGGCCACCCCGCTGCTGCCGCAAGAAGTGCAGCAACAGGGTATCCGCGTGACCAAGGCAGTGAAGAACTTCCTGTTGGTGATCGGCGTGGTATCGCGCGACGGCAGCATGACCAAGGACGACCTGTCCAACTACATCGTGTCGAACATGCAGGACCCGATCTCGCGGACCGCCGGTGTCGGTGACTTCCAGGTCTTCGGCTCCCAGTATGCGATGCGTGTCTGGCTCGACCCGGCCAAGCTGAACAACTTCAACCTGACGCCAGTGGACGTCAAAGCAGCCATCGCGGCGCAGAACATCCAGGTGTCTTCCGGCCAGTTGGGCGGCTTGCCTGCTGCACCCGGCCAGCAGTTGAACGCCACTATCATCGGCAAGACCCGTCTGCAGACCGCCGAGCAGTTCAACAAGATCCTGCTCAAGGTCAACAAGGACGGTTCTCAAGTGCGCCTGTCCGATGTCGCCGATGTCGGTCTGGGTGGTGAAAACTACAGCATCAACGCGCAGTTCAACGGCGCACCGGCTTCCGGTCTGGCGGTGAAACTGGCCAACGGTGCCAACGCCCTCGACACCGCGAAAGCCCTGCGCAAGACCATCGAAACCCTCAAGCCATTCTTCCCGCAAGGGATGGAAGTGGTGTTCCCGTACGACACCACGCCGGTGGTGACCGAGTCGATCAAGGGTGTGGTTGAAACCCTGGTCGAAGCGATCGTGCTGGTGTTCCTGGTGATGTTCCTGTTCCTGCAAAACTTCCGCGCCACCGTCATCACCACGATGACCGTGCCCGTGGTACTGCTGGGGACCTTCGGGATCCTCGCGGCATTCGGTTTCAGCATCAACACCCTGACCATGTTCGGTATGGTGCTGGCCATCGGCTTGCTGGTGGACGACGCCATCGTCGTGGTGGAAAACGTCGAACGGGTCATGAGCGAAGAAGGCCTGTCACCCAAGGAGGCTACCAAGAAATCCATGGGGCAGATCCAGGGTGCGCTGGTCGGTATTGCCCTGGTGCTGTCGGCGGTACTGCTGCCGATGGCGTTCTTCAGCGGTTCCACCGGTGTGATCTACAAGCAGTTCTCGATCACCATCGTCTCGGCCATGGCCCTGTCGGTACTGGTCGCGCTGATCTTCACCCCGGCGCTCTGCGCAACCATGCTCAAGGCGATTCCGAAAGGCGAGCACGGCACGCCGAAACGCGGCTTCTTCGGCTGGTTCAACCGCAATTTCGACCGTGGCGTCAAAAGCTACGAACGTGGCGTGGGCAACATGCTCGCGAACAAGGCCCCGTACTTGCTGGCCTACCTCGTCATCCTGGTCGGCATGATCTGGCTGTTCACCCGCATTCCAACGGCGTTCCTGCCCGAAGAAGATCAGGGTGTACTGTTTGCTCAGGTGCAGACTCCGGCCGGCTCCAGCGCCCAGCGTACGCAAGTGGTGATCGATGAGATGCGCTCCTACCTGCTGGATAAGGAATCGAGCGCCGTGGCCTCGGTCTTTACCGTCAACGGCTTCAACTTCGCCGGTCGCGGCCAAAGCTCGGGCCTGGCGTTCATCATGCTCAAGCCGTGGGATCAGCGGGATGCGGAAAACAGCGTGTTCAAACTCGCTGCCCGCGCCCAGCAGCACTTCTTCACCTTCCGCGATGCAATGGTGTTTGCCTTCGCCCCTCCGGCGGTACTGGAACTGGGTAACGCCACCGGTTTCGACGTCTTCCTGCAAGACCGTGCCGGTATCGGTCACGACAAGCTGATGGAAGCGCGTAACCAGTTCCTCGGCATGGCCGCGCAGAGCAAGGTGCTCTACCAGGTGCGTCCGAACGGCCTGAACGACGAGCCGCAGTACCAGCTGGAAATTGATGACGAAAAGGCTAGTGCTCTGGGCATCACCCTCACCGACATCAACAGCACCCTGTCGATCGCCTTGGGCAGTAGCTACGTCAACGACTTCATCGACCGTGGTCGAGTGAAGAAAGTGTACGTGCAAGGCCAACCGGGTGCGCGTATGAGCCCGGAAGACATCAAGAAGTGGTATGTACGCAACGCCAAGGGAACCATGGTGCCTTTCTCGGCCTTCGCCAAGGGTGAGTGGATCTACGGTGCACCGAAGCTCTCGCGTTACAACGGCGTAGAAGCGATGGAAATCCTCGGTGCCCCGGCTCCGGGCTACTCCACCGGTGAAGCCATGGCGGAAGTCGAAGCCCTGGCCAAGAAACTACCGGCCGGTGTCGGTATTTCCTGGACCGGCCTGTCGTACGAAGAACGGCTGTCCGGCTCTCAGGCTCCCGCGCTGTACGCGTTGTCGCTGCTGATGGTGTTCCTGTGCCTGGCAGCGCTGTACGAAAGCTGGTCGATTCCGATCGCGGTGATGTTGGTGGTGCCTTTGGGGATCATCGGTGCATTGTTGGCAACCAGTCTGCGGGGACTCTCCAACGACGTTTACTTCCAGGTGGGCCTGTTGACGACCATTGGTCTGGCGGCGAAAAACGCCATTTTGATTGTCGAATTTGCCAAGGAACTGCATGAACAAGGGCGTAGCCTGCGCGATGCCGCAGTCGAAGCCTGCCGGATGCGTTTACGACCGATCATCATGACGTCGCTCGCTTTCGTCCTCGGTGTGGTACCACTGGCTATTTCCACGGGTGCAGGTTCGGGTAGCCAGCATGCGATCGGTACCGGGGTGATTGGCGGTATGCTCACGGCCACGATCCTGGCGATCTTCTGGGTCCCACTGTTTTTCGTTACCGTGTCGGCCATGGGGCAGCGCAAAATCGCTGACCAGGACGACGCTCTAGAACCTTCTAAAGAGGCTGGCTAATGAGCAAGTCGCTACTCTCCCTGGCTGTTGCCGCTTTCGTGCTCGGCGGCTGCTCGCTGATTCCCGATTATCAGCAGCCTGAAGCACCGGTGGCGGGCCAGTACCCGCAAGGCCCGGCGTATTCGCCGGCCCAGGCGCCTGCCCAGGCTGCCGCCGAACAGGGCTGGAAGCAGTTTTTCCATGACCCGGCGCTGCAACAGCTGATCCAGGTCGCCCTGGAAAACAACCGTGACCTGCGTGTCGCGGCGTTGAACATCGACGCCTTTGCGGCTCAATACCGCATCCAGCGTGCCGATCTGTTCCCGGCCGTGTCGGCCAACGGCACCGGCAGCCGCCAGCGAGTCCCGGCTCGGGCCTCGCAGACAGGCCAAGCGGACATCACCAGTTCCTACTCGGCCACGGTCGGCATCAGCGCCTATGAACTCGACCTGTTCGGTCGGGTTCGCAGCCTGAGCGAAGAAGCGCTGCAGAAGTACTTCGCCACTGAAGAAGCACGACGCAGTACCCAGATCAGCCTGGTGGCCAGTGTGGCCAACGCCTACCTGACCTGGCAGGCCGACAAGGAACTGCTGAAACTGACCCAGGACACCCTCGGTGCATTCGAGGAGAGCTACAAGCTCACCGCCCGCAGCAACGAAGTGGGTGTGGCCTCGGCCCTGGACCTGGCCCAGTCGCGTACCTCGGTGGAAAACGCCCGCGCACAAATGGCCAAGTACACCCGTCAAGTCGCCCAGGATGAAAACATCCTGGTGTTGCTGCTCGGCACTGGCGTCCCGGCCAATCTGCAAGCGGCCAAGCCATTGGCTGACGACCTGCTGAGCGACGTGCCGGCCGGTCTGCCATCGGACTTGCTGCAACGTCGTCCGGACATCCTCCAGGCCGAATACAACCTGAAAGCCGCCAACGCCAACATCGGCGCGGCACGGGCGGCGTTCTTCCCGAGCATCAGCCTGACGGCCAACGCCGGAACCCTGAGCCCGGACCTGTCCGGTCTGTTCAAGGGCGGTTCGGGCACCTGGCTGTTCCAGCCGCAGATCAACCTGCCGATCTTCAACGCCGGCAGCCTGCGCGCCAGCCTGGATTATTCAAAAATCCAGAAAGACATCGGTGTGGCGAACTACGAGAAGTCCATTCAAACGGCCTTCCAGGAAGTCGCCGATGGCCTGGCCGCCCGCCAGACCTACACCGATCAGTTGCATGCCCAGCGTGATTTCGTCAGCGCGAACCAGGACTACTACCGTCTGGCCGAGCGTCGTTATCGCATTGGTGTCGACAGCAACCTGACCTTCCTCGATGCCCAGCGCCAGCTGTTCAGTGCCCAACAAGTACTGATCACCGACCGTCTGGCGCAACTGGTCAGTGCCGTCAATCTGTACAAGGCACTGGGCGGTGGCTGGAACGAGCAGACGGCGAAGAACGAGCCGTTGAAAGAAGAAGCGCCGAAGATGAAGTTGTTCTGATAGCGCTATGAACAAAAAGCCCACCTTTTGGTGGGCTTTTTGTTGCTCAAGATCAAAAGATCGCAGCCTCCGGCAGCTCCTACAGGAATCGCGTCCAATGTAGGAGCTGCCGGAGGCTGCGATCTTTTGATTTTGGCGTTCGATAATCGCCCAAAACCCGCTTTCGCCAATTGAACCATCCGGTACATTCCCCGCACCATTCGTCGTACAAGACCAATAACAACAGGTTCGACACCATGCCCCCGCGCCCTGCCCTGTCCGGCTGATCCCGTTCGTTTTTATCCCGAATTCAAATTTTGGTCTGCAACCCCCCAAGTTGCGGCAGCGCCCCGTTTCACGCCTAAAAACTAGAGAGACCCGAGCACATGACACCTTCCAATACTCAACACTGGTTCCCCAGCCTCATCGCCGTTGCACTGGCCAGTACGGCTCTGCCCGCCATGGCCGAGGAGTCAGGCTTTGTCGAAGGTGCCAAGGTCAACCTGAACCTGCGCAACTTCTACATCAATCGCAACTTCACCAACCCGACCAAAGCTCAGGGCAAGGCAGAAGAATGGACACAAAGCTTCATCCTCGACGCCAAGTCCGGGTTCACTCAGGGCACCGTGGGGTTCGGCATGGATGTGCTGGGGCTGTACTCGGTGAAGCTCGATGGCGGTAAAGGCACGGGCGGTACGCAGTTGCTGCCGCTGGACCACGACGGTCGCCCGGCGGACAACTTCGGGCGCACCAATGTGGCGTTCAAGGCCAAGCTGTCACAGACCGAAGTGAAGGTAGGCGAATGGATGCCGGTGCTGCCGATCCTGCGTTCGGACGACGGTCGTTCCCTGCCGCAAACCTTCCGTGGTGGTCAGATCACCTCGAAGGAAATCAATGGCCTGACGCTCTACGGCGGCCAGTTCCGCGCCAACAGCCCGCGTGACGACAGCAGCATGAACGACATGTCGATGACCGGAAAACCGGCGTTCACTTCCGACCGTTTCAACTTCCAGGGCGGTGAATACGCCTTCAACGAGAAGCGCACCCAGATCGGTGTGTGGAACGCCGAACTCAAGGACATCTACAGCCAGCAATACGTGAATCTGATCCACAGCCAGCCCATCGGCGACTGGACTCTGGGCGCCAACCTCGGTTTCTTCTACGGCAAGGATGACGGCAGCGCCCGGGCCGGCGAGCTGGACAACAAGACCTGGTCAGGCCTGTTCTCGGCCAAATACGGCGGTAACACCTTCTATGTCGGCCTGCAAAAACTCACCGGCGACAACGCCTGGATGCGGGTCAACGGCACCAGCGGCGGCACCCTGGCCAACGACAGTTACAACGCCAGCTATGACAATGCGAAAGAAAAATCCTGGCAGGTACGGCATGACTACAACTTCGTCGCCCTCGGCATTCCTGGCCTGACCCTGATGAACCGCTACATCAGCGGCGACAATGTGCACACCGGCACCATCACCGACGGCAAGGAATGGGGCCGCGAAAGCGAACTGGGCTACACCGTGCAGAGCGGTGCGCTCAAGGACCTCAACCTCAAATGGCGCAATTCGACTATTCGCCGTGACTTCAGCAACAACGAGTTCGATGAGAACCGGTTGATCGTCAGCTATCCGATCAGCTTGCTATAACCACGTTCAGGCAGCGACCGCAGGATTAAGGCGGTCGCGTGCCTCCCACCGCTGGTCGGTACAAACTGGCACTTTGAGTGTTCACAGATACAGTCAGGAAGCGTGTTTAATTCTCCATCCTGATGTAGGAGCCCCTTTTTTCTTCCGTTATCTCCGGATGCTGTACGCGAAGCTGCCATGACCACGGAGGTCAGGTATGAGCAAGCGAATAGTTATCGTCGGTGGCGGCGTAGGTGGAACCATGTTGGCCAATCAACTGGCCAGCAAGCTGTATCCAGAAATCCTGCGCGGCGAAGTCTCGATTGCACTACTGTCCAATTCCCCCGATCACTACTACAAACCTGCGTTCATGTACGTGGCGTTCAATCAGTTCTTTGAAGAAGAACTCAAGCGCCCGGAACGTTCACTGTTGCGCCCGGAAATCAGCTTTTACGTCGAAGAGGTCACGGGTTTCGATTTCCCCGGGCAATGCCTGAAAACCCGTAGCGGCAAGCGTTATGGCTATGACTTTCTGGTCATTGCCACCGGTTGCGTGCCCGCGCCGGAGCGCATCGAGGGCTTGAAAGAAGCCGGCGACCACTTCTACCAGTATCAGCCCGCCCGGCAGTTGGCAGAACGGCTGAGCACGATCAAAAAAGGCCGGATCTTCATCACGGTGTCTTTCCCGCAGACACCCAACGTGCCGCACCAATGCGGCATTGCGCCGGTAGAGACGACGTTGATGCTCGACGACTTCCTGCGTCGTCGGGGCGTGCGGGACCAGGTGGAAATCGTCTACACCTACCCGACCACGGCTCAGTTGCTGCGTAACTGCCTGTTTCTGCAACGCCCCACCGGGGAAATCCTGCCCGGCATTTTCGAGCAGAAGAACATCCGCTTCCAACGCGGCTTCACCCTCAGCCGTGTCGATCCCGAGCGAAAAATCGCCTACTCCGAAGAAGGCGAAGAGCAACCCTTCGACATCCTGATGGCGACACCGCCGATCCGCGCCGTCGATGCGGTGCTGGAGTCCGGAGTGTCTCAAGCGCCCAACAACGAAGGCTGGCTGCCGACCCACCACGAGACCCTGCAGGTCTACGGCCTGGAACACGTCTACGTGATTGGCGACACCGTCGATCTGCCGGTGAGCAAGGCCGGTGGTGCCTGCCATAACCAGGCGCCGGTCATCGCCAACAACATTACCGCCGAGATTCGCCTTGGTGCGCCTAATAGCGTCTACGACGGACGGGTTCAGGCCGTGGCCCAGATGGGTCTCAACGCCGGTATGCCGCTGTGGTACGACTACGCCCATGACGTCCTGCCGACACCGCCGACCAAGCTCGGCGGTCTGCTGAGAAATGGCTTCAATCGTGGCCTGTACTGGGCGGTTGCCCGTGGAATGCTTTGATCCGCTCAGGGCGGCGTAAACAATGACGAACCTATCAGATGAAACGCTGGCGACCAGCGCTGCCGGCATGCCAGCGACGCCGGGACTCGCTGCCTTGATGGCAAAAATTCAGCCGTTGATCGACGGCGGTCGGCTGGACAACATTGTCGATGTGCTATCGCTGGTCTCGGACATGACCGACCTGCTGGACGCCGCGATGGTGGAAAAACTGGCGCGGCTGTTCGAAAACGCTACGGCAGCCACCTGGACAGTCAGTAACGCCGTGCGCCTGGCCAAGGCCGAGGTCGCCGCTGCTCCCGAGCCGCCGGGGGCCTATGCGTTGATCAAATTGCTGAACGAGCCGGACACGCGCAAAGGCGTGGCGGTTGTCCTGAAAACACTGAACGTCATCGGAAGACAACTGTAACCGCCAGAGAGGGTCACCTCATGAGCGTCAAACTTGAATCGGCAGGGAAAGCCTGCACCCACTGGGACGCCAAGGCGTATCAGCAGTTTTCCCGCCTCAGGCAACGACCGGTCAATGAATTGCTCGACCGTGTCGAACTCAAACAGCCCAAGCGCATCTACGACCTGGGATGCGGCACCGGCATCGCCACGCAACTTTTGGCCAAGCGTTGGCCTCGAGCGCAGTTGCAGGGTATCGACAGTTCGGAGCAAATGCTGGATGAAGCCCGTTGTCTGCCGATCAAGGCGTTGTGGAAACAGTGCGATCTACTCGACTGGCAACCCGAACAACCGGCGGACCTGCTGTTCGCCGCCGCCGTACTGCACTTCGTCAGTGGTCACGAACAGTTATTACCGCGACTGCTCGGCCAGCTCAATCCGGGTGGATGCCTGGCGGCGCACATGCCCGACTGGCGGGATGCGCTGTGGTATCAACTGATGCTCAACACCCTTGAAGAAGCAGGCCCCGGTGGCAAACCACTCGGCACCCCGCAGTTGCGCGAGGCCATGGCTGCGCGGCCGCTGTTGTCTTTGGAAAGTTACTACCGATTGCTCTCGCCGATCACCCGGAAACTGGATATCTGGGAGACTGAGCAGCTACAGGTTGTCGACGGCAAGTCGCCGATCTATGACTGGGTCAAAGTCTCGGCGCTAAGGCCGGTGATGCAGGGGCTGAAGGATGATGAACAGGCGCGGTTCATCTACCACTACCTGATGCGCGTGCATGCGCATTACCCGCCGGAGAGCGATGGGCACACGTTGTTTCCGTTCAAGCGGATTTTTATTGTGGCTACTGTGTAGGCCATGGCATCGCCATCGCGAGCAGGCTCGCTCCCACAGTTGACCGAGTTCCTCCAGGGAGAATGAGGTCTAATGTGGGAGCGAGCCTGCTCGCGAAGGCGTCAGTTCTGGCACCCTCAAATCCTGAGATCACTCCCGCGATTCAACCCCCAACTCATCCCACACCGACTCCGCCAGATGGAACGTCGCATTCGCTGCCGGAATGCCGCAGTAGATCGCGCTCTGCATGATCACTTCCTTGATCTCGCCGCGGGTCACGCCGTTGTTGGCGGCGGCGCGCAGGTGCAGTTTGAGTTCTTCATTGCGGTTCATGCCGATCAGCATGGCCATGGTGATCAGGCTGCGGGTATGGCGCGGCAGGCCCGGACGGGTCCAGATGTCGCCCCAGGCATGGCGGGTGATCATCTCCTGAAACTCCGAGTTGAACTCGGTCAGCGCGTTCAGGCTGCGGTCGACGTGAGCGTCACCGAGTACTGCACGGCGGACTTTCAGGCCTTCGTCGTAACGTTGTTTCTCGTCCACAAAAAAACCCTCAATGACCTGACAAAAACGCCAACACGCGCTCGCTGAATGCAGCTCCGGCCTGGACGTTGGACAGGTGCGCAGCATAGAACTCGGCGTACTCGGCGCCCTGCACATGTTCCTGAATGAAGTGCCCGCCGGACGGCGGCGTCACCGCATCTTCGGTGCCGGCGATGACCAGCAGCGGCACCTTGATCGAGGACAGCTGATCGCGGAAATCGGCATCGCGCACGGCAGCACAGTTCGCGGCATACCCTTCAGGCGAGGTGGCGGCGAGCATGTCAGTAATCTTCTTCGCGGCAGCAGGATTGGCTTCGGCAAAATCCGCGGTGAACCAGCGCGCAATCGACGCATCACGCAAGGCGACCATGGCGGCCGGACCGTCACGCAGCACGGTTTCAATGCGCGGGTTCCATACCGACGGATCGCCGATTTTTGCCGCGGTGTTGCACACCACCAGTTTGTTCAGGCGATGACCGGCGTTGATCCCCAGCCACTGGCCGATCAAGCCGCCCATGGACAGGCCGCAGAAATGTGCGCGTTCGATGTGCAACGCATCCAGCAGCGCCAGCACGTCATGGCCCAGTTGCTCGATGCTGTACGGCCCCGGCGTGACCAGCGATTGGCCATGACCCCGGGTGTCGAAACGCAACACGCGGAAATGCTCGGTGAACGCCGCAATCTGCGCGTCCCACATGTGCAGGTCAGTGCCCAGCGAGTTGGACAGCACCAGCACCGGCGCATCCGTCGGGTCATCGAGTTGCGGCCCTTGAATTTGGTAGTGCAGTTCGCCCTCGGCGAGTTGTACGAAAGCCACAGCAATCTCCTTCAGGCAGTCAACGCAGAATGTTCAGCCACCGCTCGCTCGACCCAAGTATGGGCCTGGCCGAGGTAGTGGGCAGGGTCCAGCAGATGATCGAGTTCAGCATCCGACAGTTCGGCGGTCACTTGCGGCTCGTCGCCGAGTACCGTGCGCAGATGACGTTGTTCAGCCACGGCACGCTTGCAGCATTGCTCCAGCAAATGGTGCGCAGTGTCGCGCCCCACTCGTTGAGCGAGGACGATGCTCACCGCTTCGGCGAGCACCAGCCCTTGGGTCAGATCGAGGTTGCGGGCCATGCGCTCGGCGTCCACTTCCAGTCCGTCCGCCACCAGCCGCGCCTGTTTCAGGCTGCCGGACACCAGGCAGCAAATCTCCGGCAGGGTTTCCCACTCGGCATGCCACAGGCCCAGGCTGCGCTCGTGTTCTTGGGGCATGGCGCTGAACAGGGTCGAGAGCAAACCGGGTACGCGAGTCGCAGCACCGATCAACACCGCCGCGCCCACCGGGTTGCGTTTGTGCGGCATGGTCGAAGAACCGCCCTTGCCTGGCGCAGAAGGCTCGAACACTTCAGCGGCTTCAGTCTGCATCAACAGGCTGATGTCACGACCCAGTTTACCGAGGCTGCCGGCGATCAATCCCAGTACCGAGCCGAACTCCACCAGGCGATCTCGCTGGGTGTGCCAAGGTTGATCCGGCAGGGTCAGTTTCAATTCTTCAGCCAGCGCCTGGGCAATCGGCATCGCCTGCTCGCCGAGGGCCGCGAGGGTTCCGGAGGCACCGCCAAATTGCAGCACCAGCAGTCGCGGCTTGAGTTCCCGCAGACGCTGACGGCTGCGAGTGACGGCGCCCAGCCAACCGGCGATCTTCATGCCGAGGGTGACGGGTGTCGCGTGCTGCAACCAGGTACGCCCGGCCAGTGGTGTGGCGACGTAACGCTGGGCTTGGCTCGAGAGGGTTTCGCCCAGTTGCGCCAGATCGCTTTCGATCAGCTCCAGCGCCCCACGCAGTTGCAACACCAGTCCGGTGTCCATCACGTCCTGGCTGGTCGCGCCCAGATGCACGTAGCGCTCGGCTTCGGCATTGTTGGCCGCGATCTGCTTGCCCAACGCCTTGACCAACGGAATCGCCGAATTGCCCGCCGTGGCAATCGCCTCGCCGAGGGCGGCAAAGTCGTAATGCCCGGCCTGACAGGCCGCTTCAATCGGCGCGACAGCCGTCTGCGGGATCAGCCCGACTCGCGCCTCGGCACGGGCCAGTGCCGCTTCGAAATCAAGCATCGCTTGAACCCGACCCTGATCGCAGAACACCTCACGCATGTCGCGGGCAGTGAAATAGGCATCGAACAATTGATTGCCCGGTCGCTCGTTCATAAACAGTCCCTGGAGGCGTGGGCCGGTCAGGCCCACGGGTAAAGATCAAAGGTCGTTTTCCAAATACTTCGCCTGTTTCGGCAAGCGCAGGCTGAACAGGAACGCCACCGCCATCATCACCGTCACGTACCAGTAGAAGGAGTTTTCCATGCCCCCGGCTTTGAGGCTCAGGGCCACGTATTCCGCCGAACCGCCGAAGATTGCATTCGCCACCGCATACGCCAGGCCGACGCCCAAGGCACGCACCTCCGGCGGGAACATTTCGGCTTTTACCAGGCCGCTGATGGAGGTGTAAAAACTGACGATCGCCAGCGCCACGGTAATCAGCACGAAGGCCAGGAACGGACTGCTGACGCTTTTCAGACTCAGCAGGATCGGTACGGTGAACAACGTCCCCAGAGCGCCGAACCACAGCATCGAGTTACGTCGACCGATCTTGTCCGCGAGCATGCCGAACAACGGCTGCATACACATATAAAGGAACAGCGCGCCGGTCATGATGTAGCTGGCGGTCTTGGCCTGCATGCCGGCGGTGTTCACCAGGTACTTCTGCATGTACGTGGTGAAGGTGTAGAAAATCAGCGAGCCACCGGCGGTGTAACCGAGCACGGTAATGAACGCCGCTTTGTGGTCGCGAAACAGCGCACGGATGCTGCCGGCGTCCTTGTTTTCACGCATTTCCTTGCTGCTGGTTTCCTTGAGCGAACGGCGCAGGAACAGAGAAATCAACGCCGCCAACGCACCGACGACAAACGGAATCCGCCAGCCATAGGCGCGCAAATCATCCTCAGTGAGGAACTGTTGCAGGATCACCACCAGCGACACCGCCAGCAGTTGCCCACCGATCAGCGTCACGTACTGGAAGGAGGCGAAGAAACCGCGCTGGCCCTTGAGGGCGACTTCACTCATGTAGGTCGCAGTGGTGCCGTACTCACCGCCCACCGACAACCCCTGAATCAGGCGGGCGAAAAGCAGCATGATCGGCGCCCAGACCCCGATGCTGTTGTAGGTCGGCAGGCAGGCGATGAGCAATGAACCGAAGCACATCATCAGAATCGAAATCATCATCGAATTCTTGCGCCCGTGCTTGTCCGCCAGCCGGCCGAAGATCCAGCCGCCGATGGGCCGCATCAGGAACCCGGCGGCGAATACGCCAGCCGTGTTGACCAACTGCACAGTCGGGTTATCGGACGGGAAAAAGGCAGGGGCGAAATAGATCGCGCAGAAGGCGTAGACGTAGAAGTCGAACCATTCGACGAGGTTGCCGGACGAGGCGCCGACTATCGCGAAGATCCTTTTGCTGCGCTCTTCACCGGTGTAGTGCGCTGTAGTAGCGGTGTTAGTTGTCATTGTTTTTTACTCAATGGGGACTGTGAGAGTCTAGACACACTTTGCAACAGCCCCGTTCCACAGATGCATTACCTGAGCGCAAACACAGTCCTGTGGGAGCGAGCCTGCTCGCGAAAGCGTCGGCACAGGCAACATTGATGGTGGCTGATAGGACGCCTTCGCGAGCAGGCTCGCTCCCACAAGGTTAGCGATGTTCACTCAGTAATCGAAGAACACTGTCTCGGCATCCGTTCCCTGCAGGATCACATTCCACTGGTACACACCGGACGCATCCTGCTTCGCCAGCAAGGTGCTGCGACGTTCAGCCGGCACACATTCCAGCAGCGGATCCGCCACGTTGGCCGGTTCGCCATCAAAGTAAATCCGCGTCAGCAAGTGCTTCACCAACCCGCGAGCAAACACCAGCACCACCAGATGCGGCGCCTGGGTCGTGCCGTTCAAGCCTTCCACCGTGCCCGGTTTGATCGTGGTGAAACGGAAGCGCCCTTCTGCATCCACCGGCACCCGGCCAAACCCTTCGAAGTTCGGGTCCAGGGGTTTGTCCTGATCGTCTTCGGGGTGGTCATACTTGCCGGCGGCGTTGGCCTGCCAGACTTCCAGCATTGCGTCGTTGACGACGTCGCCGTTGCCATCGATGACTTGCCCGGTGATCGCCACGCGCTCGCCCAGGGTTTGTTCGACGGTCAGGTCTTCGCGGTTCAGCCAGGTCAGGCCGATGTGGTAATACGGCCCTACGGTGTGGGACGTGGTCGCATTCAGCGTCATCTTATTTCTCCATCGGCGTGGCTTCGCGGCCGCGCAAGACGATGTCCCAGCGATAACCGAGGGCGTAGGAAGGGATGGTTTTTTCCAGGTCGAAACTGGCGATCAAGCGTTCTTTGGCGCTGGTATCGGGTACGCAGTTGTAGATCGGGTCGTAGGCCAGCAACGGGTCGCCCGGGAAATACATCTGCGTGACCAGGCGCGTCAGAATGCTCGGCCCGAACAGTGAGAAATGGATGTGCGCCGGGCGCCACGCGTTGTGGTGGTTGCCCCATGGATAGGCGCCGGGCTTGATGGTCTGGAACTGGTACCAGCCATCGGCGTCGGTCACGGTGCGGCCGCTACCGGTGAAATTCGGGTCCAGCGGCGCATCGTGCAGGTCACGCTCATGGTTGTAGCGACCGGCGGCGTTGGCCTGCCAGATCTCCACCAGAATCCCCGGCACCGGTAAGCCATCTTCATCCAGCACGCGGCCGTGAATGATGATGCGCTCGCCCAGTGGCTCGCCCTTGTGCTGGGCGGTCAGGTCGTTGTCCTGCGATTGAATGCGCTCGGCGCCGATAGTCGGACCGGTAATTTCCGACAGCGAATGGGGCAAAAACACCAACGGCTTGGACGGCGAGCGACGGTTGGTGGATTGATAGGCCGGGTGCAGGTACTCCGGCTGGGTGCCCTCTTGCGGGCGGCGGTAACCAGGCTTGTCAGTCATGAAGCATTCCTCAGTTCTTATTCATCAACGCTGCGCGTCAGACCCGTTCGATCGCCAAGGCCAGCCCCTGGCCCACGCCGACGCACATGGTCGCCAGACCTTTCTTGCCGCCAGTCTTTTCCAACTGATGCAGGGCGGTCAGTACCAGGCGGGCGCCGCTCATGCCCAACGGATGGCCCAAGGCAATGGCGCCACCGTTCGGGTTGACCTGGGCGGCGTCGTCCGCCAGTCCCAGTTCACGCAGCACCGCCAAACCCTGGCTGGCGAAGGCTTCGTTGAGTTCGATCACGTCGAAGTCGCTGACAGCCAGACCGAGGCGCTCGGTCAGTTTGCGCACCGCAGGCACCGGGCCGATGCCCATGACCCGTGGTGCAACACCGGCACTGGACATGCCCAGTACTTTGGCGCGAGCCGTCAGGCCGTGCTTTTTTACGGCGTCGCCGGAGGCCAGAATCAACGCCGCTGCACCGTCGTTCACCCCGGAAGCATTGCCGGCGGTCACGGTTTTGTCGGGACCGTTGACCGGTTTGAGTTTGGCCAGGGTTTCCAGGGTGGTGTCAGCGCGAGGATGCTCATCCTGGCTGACGACACTTTCACCCTTCTTGTGGGCAATGCGCACTTCAACGATTTCTTCGGCGAAAAATCCTGCGGCTTGCGCGGCGGCTGTCCGCTGCTGACTGCGCAGTGCGAAAGCGTCCTGATCCTCGCGGGAAACTTCGTAATCGTCAGCCACGTTGTCGGCGGTCTGCGGCATCGCGTCGACGCCGTATTGGGCTTTCATCAACGGGTTGATAAAACGCCAGCCGATGGTGGTGTCTTCCAGCTTCATGTTGCGCGAAAACGCCGCGTCAGCCTTGCCCATCACGAACGGTGCGCGGGACATCGACTCGACGCCGCCGGCAATTGCCAGCTCCATCTCGCCACTGGCGATGGCGCGGAAGGCGGTGCCGATGGCGTCCATACCCGAGGCGCAGAGGCGATTGAGGGTCACGCCCGGAATGGTTTCCGGCAGACCCGCCAGCAACAGCGCCATGCGCGCCACGTTGCGGTTGTCTTCGCCGGCCTGGTTGGCGCAACCGAGGAACACCTCGTCCACCGCGGTCCAGTCCACCGACGGGTTGCGCTCCATCAGCGCCTTGATCGGCACGGCGGCCAGGTCGTCGGCGCGAACCGCCGACAGACCGCCGCCGAAACGGCCGATGGGGGTGCGAATCGCGTCGCAGATATAAACGTCACGCATCAGGCTTCTCCGGGTGCTTGGCCGTGGGCCGCGGCGGTGCGGGCTTCCAGATCACGCAGCGCCTTCAGTTCAACTTCGGTCGGCTCGGCAGTGTTTTCAACATGGTCGGCGAAGCGAATCGCCCAACCGGTTGCGGCGGTGACTTGCTCGCGGGTTACGCCTGGGTGCAGCGCGGTGACCACGAATTCATGGGTGCCAGCTTCCGGTTCCATGATGCACAGGTCGGTAATGATGCCGACCGGACCGGCGCCCGGCAGGCCGAGACGCTTGCGCGAATCACCGCCCTCGCCATGGCCGACCGAGGTAATGAAGTCGAGTTTGTCGACAAAGGAACGCGCCGACTGCTTGAGGATGATCAGCACGCTTTTGGCCGAGCCAGCGATCTCTGGCGCACCACCGGCACCCGGCAGGCGGACTTTCGGCGCGTGGTAGTCGCCAACGACCGTGGTGTTGATATTGCCGAAGCGGTCGACTTGCGCGGCACCGAGGAAACCGACGTCGATGCGCCCACCCTGCAACCAATAGCGAAAAATCTCACCGGTCGGCACAACGGTGTCAGCGGTTTCCGCCAGCTCACCGTCACCGATCGACAGCGGCAGTACGCTCGGCTTGGCACCGATCGGACCCGATTCGTAGATAAGGACTACATCCGGCGAGGAAGTCAGACGCGCCAGGTTGGCGGCTTTCGATGGCAGGCCGATGCCGACGAAGCACACCGAACCGTTTTTCAAACGGCGGGCAGCGGCGACGGTCATCATTTCATTGGTGGTGTAAGTCATTACTTGGCCTCCGAAGCAGCGGCCAGTTTGGCCTGGAACTCGCTGAAGTCAGCGCAGCCGTGGATGTACTCGTTGATCCACGCGGTGAAGGTTTCACGGTCGCGGGCAATCGGATCCCAAGCCTGGTAGAAACGGTTATCACGCTCGTTGTAGCCGTGAGCGTAGGACGGATGCGCGCCGCCGGGAACGTGGCAGACCGCGCTCAACGCCCAGGTCGGCAGAACGCAGGAGTTCATCGGTGCATTGAGGTCGTCGACGATTTCCTCGACGGTAACGATGCAGCGCTTGGCGGCCAGTGCCGCCTCTTTCTGTACGCCGAGAATGCCCCACAGCAACACGTTGCCTTTGCGGTCGGCTTTCTGTGCGTGAATCACGGTGATGTCCGGGCGCACCGAAGGCACGGCCGCCAATACTTCGCCGGTGAATGGGCAGGTGACGGTTTTGATCAGCGGGTTGACCTTCGGCAGGTCGGAGCCGGCGTAGGCACGCAGCACCGCGAACGGTAGGCCGGAAGCGCCAGCGACGTAGGCATTGGCCAGGTCGGCGTGGCTGTGCTCTTCGATTTCCAGCGCGTGCGGCCACTGCTTCTCGACGGCGTCACGCAGGCGGTGCAGCGAACCGACGCCCGGGTTACCGCCCCAGGAGAAAATCAGCTTGCGAGCACAACCGGCGCCGATCAACTGGTCGTAGATCAGGTCAGGCGTCATCCGCACCAGGGTCAGGTCTTTCTTGCCCTGGCGAATGATTTCGTGACCCGCCGCCGTAGGGATCAGGTGAGTGAAGCCTTCGAGCGCGACGGTATCGCCGTCGTTAACGAATTGCTTCACCGCGTCGTGCAGCGAAAGGATTTCAGCCATGGGGCAGGCTCCCGTTTTGTTATGAACCGACAGTGGAAGAAAAAGGCGCGATGCGCAGCGCCGGAATGACTGAAGAGTAAGCCCCTGAAAAACGCCAAACAATCCGATAATCGACTGAGTGTTCGTTTATCGAACAGATTGTTGTCTCACTACCGATCCGTTTTCTGATCGTTCCCACGCGCAGCAAAGGAATGCAGCCCGGGACGCTCCGCGTCCATTGAACAATCAAAAGCATCGCGAGCAGGCTCACTCCCACAGTTGACCGCGTTCTCCTGTGGGAGCGAGCCTGCTCGCGATGAGGGCCGCAAGCTCAACGAAAAATCAGAAGCCTGTCCTCAAGTCGCATCCGCATGACTGACCATGCCCTTGATCACCACCGCCGTGGTTGCCAATGCCGCTGGAATCACCAGCGCTGTCAGCACCTGCTCGAAGTTCCAGCCCAGGCCCAGCAGCGTTGCGCCCATCCACGCACCGAGAATCGCGCCAAAGCGGCCAATCCCGAGCATCCACGACACCCCGGTCGCCCGCCCCTGCGTCGGATAAAACCGCGCCGCCAGGGAAGGCATCGCCGATTGCGCACCGTTGACGCACATCCCGGCCACCAGCACCAACGTCGCCAATAGCGTGATGTTGCCCAGGCTCTGCCCTACCGCGTAGGCAAACACCCCGGCGAATAGATAGAAAATGCCGATAACCTTGTGCGGATTGAACCGGTCCATCGCCCAGCCCACGCCCACCGCGCTCAATACCCCACCAAACTGGAACAACGCACCAATGAACGCCGCCTGCTCCATGCTCGCGCCACTGTCACGCATCAGCGTCGGCAGCCAACTGGTCAGCAGATAAACGATCACCAGCCCCATGAAATAGGTCAGCCACAGCAACAAGGTGCCGGTGCTGTAGGTGCCGGAGAAGATCACCGCGAACACGTTGCGGGCCTTCACGGTTTTCTGTTCTGGCACGCTGAAGCTGGAAGCCTGAGCGACGACGGTTGGATCGATGGGCGCCAGAGTCTTGCGCACTTTGTCAGTGCCGCGATTGCGGACGACGAGGTAGCGCGCCGATTCCGGCAGCCAGAACAGCAATACGACGGCGAGGATCAGCGGCAAAATCCCGCCGATCATCAGCAGACTGTGCCAGCCAAACGCCGGGATCAGTTTGGCGGAAATGAAACCGCCGCCCGCCATGCCGAGGTTGAAACCGCAGAACATGCTGGTCACCAGCAGGGATTTCTTGCGCTCCGGGGTGTATTCGGACAGCAGCGTCGTGGCGTTCGGCATGCCGGCACCAAGGCCAAGGCCAGTGAGGAATCGCAGCACCAGCAGCTGATCGACGTTGGTGCTGTAAGCCGAAGCCAGGCTGAACGCGCCGAACAACAGCACCGCGCCTACCAGTACGACTTTTCGCCCGAAGCGGTCAGCCAATGGGCCAGAACCCAGTGCGCCAAAGACCATGCCGATCAACGCCGCGCTCATCACCGGGCCGAGACTGGCGCGGTCGATGCCCCAATCCTGTGACAGGGCGGGCGCAATGAAACCCATGGCCGCCGTGTCGAGACCATCGAGGAAAACAATCAGGAAACACAGGATCACCACTCGCCATTGGTAGCGCGAAATGGGTTGAGCATTGATGAAGGACTGCACGTCGAGGCAGTTTCCTACAGCAGACTGGGGCTGGTTCATTATTTTTATTCCACGCAAAGAACGCAGTCGAACAGGTGCCAGCCAAGGCTGGCGCTGCCGCGACATTAGTGATCTTGGGGAAAGAGCGTCAATTCGATAAACGCGAGTCTGTGCGTTTATCGAACAGCTTAGGCAAATGGCTTACGCAAAGAGTTGCGCGCTGAGGTCGCGACTCGCGCTCAGAAGGCCAGGCAGGAAACGTTGTTCCAGCTCGTTGCGGCTGACTCGGCCGGCGTGGGTACTGACGTTTAGCGCAGCTACGACTTGGCCGGAAGCGTCGTACACCGGAACGGCAATCGAGCGCAGGCCTTGTTCCAGCTCCTGATCGACGATGCACCAGCCTTGCTGCCGCACCTCTTGCAGGCATTCGAGCAACGCCTCGGGGGTGTGCAGGGTTCGGCTGGTCTTGGCTTGCAGCTCTGCATGGTCGAGGTACTCGCGCAGCGACGTATCGTCCAGCGCCGCGAGAAGAATCCGGCCCATCGAGGTGCAATAGGCGGGCAGACGTCCACCCACTGACAGGTCGACGGAAATCAGTCGTTGAGTGGTGGCCGAACGAGCGATGTACAAAATGTCATCGCCTTCCAGAGTGGCCATGTTGCAGGCTTCATGCAGTTGCTCACTCATGCGGTCCAGGTAGGGCTGAGCGGAAACCGCCAGCGGCGTCGAGGACACATAGGCATGGCCAAGCGTCAGTACTTTGGGCAGCAGCGAATAGGTGCGGCCGTCGGTGGTGGCGTAGCCGAGTTTGATCAGCGTGTGCAGGCAACGTCGCACAGCGGCGCGGGGAATTTCCGTGCGGTGACTGATCTGGGCGATGGTGAGGTGACGTTTGCGCTCCTGAAACGCTTGCACCACAGCCAGGCCACGGGCCAGGGAGGTCATGAAATCCGGGTCGCCGGTCAGTGCCTGGATCCGCTTGGCGGGCGAGGCAACGATCGGCGGCGCCACTGAAGCGAAGGAATTGCGCATTTGATCGTTCATATAAGGTCCTTTTCCACGCGGATCAGCGGCTATTACAAGCGGCAGCCGGTCCCTCACACAACCCCGGGCAGCCAAGACTGTGCGATTATCGAACCATCGACCGATAATCGCAATCGACTCCCACCAGGACCAGCCAATTATTGAACGGGGTTGCACCTGTTTTTACACTGGCTCTGACGCAGACTAGAAGGGCCGATGTAATTGTCCTAACTTGTTCGACTTAATGGCGCCAGAAAGACATCACTGTAACGTCGTGCCGCCGAACGACCTAGTTAGCCGTATAAAGTTGCGAGTAACAAAACAATCACACATCAAGACCCACTTTTAACTCTTTGGCGATAGTGTTCTTCGAATCGACCGCTATAATGAAATTCAGTGGCGACCGGTTTTTAATTGCCGATTCCGCCATCCGGTAGCGCGATGTTCCATCGCCGTTACCCGCAGCTAGCGCCTGACACTCATTTCATATGCTTAGCCAAGGCGTTCGCTGAAACAGGAAACTGATGCTGCGTCAGCTGTTTATCTCTGGTGTCGTGGCCGCCTGCAACATGGAAGTAATTGATCGCAATGCCTTAAAAAATGATGCCTTTGCGGGCCTTGTCCATTCGGCGAGCGTGGTTAAATACATTTGATGCAGCGCGTTTCACCAGAATTCAACTCAACTCAATCAGGTAGCACTGTGACGAAAGACGAACTGCGCGCGGAACTTGAGCGCCAGGAACAACGTTACAAGGAAGTTTACGGCGGGGAAGTCACCACCTACGCCGCTCAGCCCGAACCGGAACGCAAACCCTGGCGTAAACGCGCCACCGTTCAGGATCAGGCTTTCACTCAAGAATTGCAGAAAATGGAAAAGGAACTCAAAGCCGAAGAGCCATAAGCCCTCGGCCTGAATCCTTTCAAGGGTCTGCGTCTGCATCCGTTAAAAACAGGATGTATCGATGATGCCTTTCGCGCCCGCTACAAGCGGGCAGCGGCCACCTCACCCACCGGATGAGGCAAATGGTGCATGTCTGGCCCTCTTTTCAGATATTTCACACAAGCGTTCAAACCTCTTGCTCCTACGAGAGGACGCCTTGTGGCTGCGGGCTTTTCAAAGAAATTCAATGACTTGCAAAACCCAGTAAAAACCTGGGATTTTGGCTGCTGCCACAAATTAATTCGTTGAAGAATGTTACCGATGAGCAGCAAGTGCATTGATTAGCAGTCTTTTCTGGCATAATCGCGCCCCCTTACGACCGGGTCAGAAAACCTTCATGATCGATTTATTCAGCGGACTAGATGCTTGGGTGCTTGTGAGCCTCTTGCTCGCCCTGGCCTTTGTCCTCGCCTTCGAGTTCATCAACGGCTTTCATGACACCGCTAACGCGGTGGCCACTGTTATCTACACCAAAGCCATGCCGCCCCATCTGGCGGTGTTCTTTTCCGGTGTGTTCAACTTTCTCGGCGTGCTGCTGGGCGGTGTCGGCGTGGCATATGCCATCGTCCACCTGCTGCCGGTAGAGCTGCTGATCAATGTGAACACCGGTCACGGGCTGGCCATGGTGTTCTCGCTGCTCGCCGCCGCCATCACCTGGAACCTGGGCACCTGGTACTTCGGTATCCCGGCTTCCAGCTCCCATACGCTGATCGGGTCGATCCTCGGTGTCGGCCTTGCCAACGCCTTGATCAACGATATTCCGTTGGCTGATGGTGTGAACTGGCAGAAAGCGATCGATATCGGTGCGTCCCTGGTGTTCTCGCCAATGGCCGGTTTCATCGTTGCCGCTCTGGTGCTGATCGGACTGAAATGGTGGCGCCCACTGTCGAAGATGCACAAGACGCCGGACCAGCGCCGCAAGCTCGATGACAAGAAGCACCCACCGTTCTGGAACCGTCTGGTATTGGTGATCTCGGCCATGGCCGTGAGCTTCGTGCATGGTTCCAACGATGGCCAGAAAGGTATCGGCCTGATCATGCTGGTGTTGATCGGTATCGTGCCGGCGCAGTTCGTACTCGACCTGGGCAGCACAACCTACCAGATCGAACGGACTCGCGACGCGACCCTGCACCTGAGCCAGTTCTACAAGCGCAATGCCGATACGCTGGGTGAATTCCTGGCCTTGGGCAAAAGCGTGGAAGGCGATCTGCCGGAGAAATTCCGTTGCAACCCGCAACAGACCGAACCGACAATTACCGCCCTGCTCGGCACCCTTAAAGGTGTAGCGGACTACCACTCGCTGCCGTCGGAAAGCCGCATCGAAGTGCGTCGCTACCTACTCTGCCTGGACGACACGGCGAAGAAAGTCAGCAAGCTTCCTGGTCTCGCTGCCCGTGAAAAGGCTGACCTGGACAAGCTGCGCAAAGACCTGACCACTACCACCGAATACGCCCCGTTCTGGGTGATTCTGGCGGTCGCCCTGGCCCTCGGCCTGGGTACCATGGTGGGCTGGAAGCGCGTGGTTCTGACCATTGGCGAGAAGATCGGCAAGCAGGGCATGACCTACGCTCAAGGCATGTCTGCACAGATCACCACCGCGTGCATGATCGGCCTGGCCAACATCTTCAGCCTGCCGGTTTCCACCACCCACGTCCTGTCGTCGGGCGTGGCCGGCACCATGGTCGCCAATAAAAGCGGCCTTCAGGGTGGCACCGTCAGAACCATCCTGCTGGCCTGGGTCCTGACCCTGCCAGCCACAGTGGCCCTGTCGGCCGGCCTGTTCTGGCTGGCGTCGAAGGCACTGGGCAGCTGATACATCGCTGCAACGAAAAAGGCGCGCCTCGTAAGAGCCGCGCCTTTTTCATGCCTGCGATCTTCCAAACACCACAAATCTAATCTCCATACATCCTCAAGAAACCGCACGCAAAAAAAAAGGCAACCGAAGTTGCCCAAAATGCCTTGCGTGCTCATTGCTTCCAGAAAGACCTACGGTTTGCGCTTATGCGAATCCTTCCAGATAAAAAATCCAAACCCTGCAAAAAACAGAACCATGAGGCCGACTGTCAGCACTCCGGCGATCACCACGTTGTCGAAAAACATGACTGGCCTCCTGCACTTGCCTTGTTGCGATGGGGCTAAGTTAACCAATCAGGCAGGAGAAGAAATTGACCGGGATCAATGTCGCCCGAGACTGGGCGTAAAGGAGGGGGAATAACTGACCTGCATCAACCGATGCAGGGTGTTTCAACGCTTTTTCGGTTTATTCTTCGGCTTTTTCTTCGCTTTACCCAACGGCATGGCGTGCTCGAACGCCTGGCGCACTTCGTTCAGGCGCTTTTCATTAAGGTCATGAACCCGCTTGGCGCGTTCGGCGTTGAGGTCGATCAGCTTGTCGTCTTGGCTCATGGTGCTCAGTGCATCGCCTGGAATGAAATTCAGTTGCCGCATCTGCAGGCAAGGATGTGCCAATAATGCGGTCTGATGGCGGCGCTGACCAGTCGTGACCTCAAATCTGGATATCGACCCACAAACCCTGACGTGGCTGATCTTCCATCAATGGCGCCACCGGCACGGTATTGTCAGCATTGAGCTCGTCACCGGGAATCGCCAGGTGCACTTCAGGATCTTCATCGGCTTCGCGACGGCGCCTTTGCTGTTCCTGCTTGCGGCGCTGTTCCTCGCGCAGCTGAAACGCCGCCTCTTCCGGATCGCGCTGTTGCAGGTCGATGGTGCTTTCGTTGGAGCTTTCTTGCACCGGCACCACGGGGGGAATATCCGGCCGCTGGCGAATCGGATCCTGCTGTGAGGTGATTGGCACGGCACTCAAGGGGAGCATCGGTGGCAGCATAATTATTAGTCTCCTGTCAGCAGGCTGTCGGCTGCGGGGATGGCGACTTGAGCCATCGGTCGCAAACTGTGACCCGTTTGGCACGAATAGGTGCCCCGACCTGCAAGCGCTGCATCGCTGTACTAACGTAAGACTTCGGGTTTTTATGAGAGTCCTTTGGCCCTGAAGCCCTCATTCCGTTAAGATAGCCCGCTTTTTCAAGGTGGGAGTCAGGCAGCATGGCGCAGCAGTATCAACCGGGGCAACGCTGGATCAGTGACAGCGAAGCCGAGCTGGGTTTAGGCACCGTTCTGGCACAGGACGGCCGCTTGTTGACCGTGCTCTACCCGGCCACTGGCGAGACTCGCCAGTACGCGCTACGGAATGCGCCCCTCACCCGCGTGCGGTTTTCGCCGGGTGACTCGATTACTCACTTCGAAGGCTGGAAACTGACCGTACAAGAAGTCGACGACGTCGACGGCCTGCTGGTTTACCACGGCCTCAACGGGCATAACGAAGTGGTTACCCTGCCGGAAACCCAACTGTCGAACTTCATTCAGTTCCGTCTGGCCAGCGATCGTTTGTTCGCCGGGCAGATCGACCCGCTGGCCTGGTTCTCCCTGCGATACAACACCCTGGAACACACCAGCCGCCAGTTGCAGTCCGCGCTTTGGGGCCTCGGTGGCGTGCGTGCGCAACCGATCGCGCACCAGCTGCACATCGCCCGTGAAGTCGCTGACCGCATTGCGCCGCGGGTTTTGCTGGCAGACGAAGTGGGTCTGGGCAAAACCATCGAAGCCGGTCTGGTGATCCATCGCCAACTGCTCTCGGGCCGCGCCAACCGCGTGCTGATCCTGGTTCCGGAGAACCTTCAGCACCAGTGGCTGGTGGAGATGCGCCGCCGCTTCAACCTGCAAGTCGCGCTGTTCGACGAAGAACGCTTCATCGAAAGCGATGCCGCCAACCCGTTCGAAGACACCCAGCTCGCGCTGGTTGCACTCGAGTGGCTGGTGGAAGACGAGAAGGCCCAGGACGCACTGTTCGCCGCCGGTTGGGACCTGATGGTCGTCGACGAAGCGCACCACCTGGTGTGGCACGAAGACAAGGCCAGCCCGGAATACTCGTTGGTCGAGCAATTGGCCGAAGTCATTCCCGGCGTCCTGCTGCTGACCGCGACCCCGGAACAACTGGGTCAGGACAGCCACTTTGCGCGTCTGCGCCTGCTCGATCCGAACCGTTTCCATGACCTGCACGCCTTCCGTGCCGAGAGCGAAAACTATCGCCCGGTGGCCGAAGCCGTTCAGGAGTTGCTGGACAAGGGGCGCCTGTCGCCTGAAGCGCACAAGACCATTCACGGTTTCCTCGGCAACGAAGGCGAAGCCTTGCTGACTGCGGTCAACGATGGCGACACCGAAGCCAGCGCCCGTCTGGTCCGCGAACTGCTCGACCGCCACGGCACTGGCCGCGTGCTGTTCCGCAACACCCGCGCCGCCGTGCAGGGTTTCCCGGAGCGCAAGCTGCATCCGTACCCGCTGCCATGCCCCGACGAATACCTCGAACTGCCGTTGGGCGATCACGCCGAGCTGTACCCGGAAGTCAACTTCCAGGCGCAGCCGGACGCCAACGAAGAAGAACGCTGGTGGAAATTCGACCCGCGGGTCGAGTGGCTGATCGATACGCTGAAGATGCTCAAGCGCACCAAAGTGCTGGTGATCTGCGCCCACGCCGAAACCGCCATGGACCTGGAAGACGCCCTGCGCGTGCGTTCCGGCATCCCGGCCACGGTCTTCCACGAAGGCATGAACATCCTCGAGCGTGACCGCGCCGCCGCCTACTTCGCCGACGAAGAATTTGGCGCGCAAGTGCTAATCTGCTCGGAAATCGGCAGTGAAGGTCGTAACTTCCAGTTCTCGCACCACTTGGTGCTGTTCGATCTGCCATCGCACCCGGACCTGCTGGAGCAGCGTATCGGCCGTCTGGACCGGATCGGCCAGAAGCACATCATCGAACTGCACGTGCCGTACCTGGAAACCAGCCCGCAACAGCGCCTGTTCCAGTGGTACCACGAAGCGCTGAATGCGTTCCTCAACACTTGCCCGACCGGCAACGCCTTGCAGCATCAGTTCGGCCCGCGCCTGCTGCCACTGCTGGAAAACGCCGATGACGGCGAGTGGCAAGCGCTGATCGACGAAGCCCGCGCCGAGCGTGAGCGTCTGGAAGCCGAGTTGCACACTGGCCGCGACCGCTTGCTAGAGCTCAACTCCGGCGGCGCTGGCGAAGGTGATGCGCTGGTCGAGGACATCCTCGAGCAAGACGATCAATTCGCCCTGCCGATCTACATGGAAACCCTGTTCGACGCATTCGGCATCGACAGCGAAGACCATTCGGAAAACGCGCTGATCCTCAAACCGAGCGAAAAAATGCTCGACGCCAGCTTCCCGCTGGGCGACGACGAAGGCGTGACCATCACGTACGACCGCAACCAGGCGCTGTCTCGCGAAGACATGCAGTTCATTACCTGGGAACACCCGATGGTTCAGGGCGGCATGGACCTGGTCTTGTCCGGCTCCATGGGCAACACCGCCGTGGCGCTGATCAAGAACAAGGCGCTGAAACCTGGCACCGTGTTGCTGGAACTGCTCTACGTCAGCGAAGTGGTTGCTCCGCGCTCGCTGCAACTGGGCCGTTACCTGCCACCGGCCGCCCTGCGCTGCCTGCTCGATGCCAATGGCAACGACCTGTCGGCCCGGGTGTCGTTCGAAACCCTTAACGATCAGCTGGAAAGCGTGCCGCGTGCCAGCGCCAACAAGTTCATCCAGGCCCAGCGCGATCAGCTGACGCCACGGATCAACGCCGGTGAAGAGAAGATTTTCCCGCGTCACGCCGAGCGTGTGGCTGAGGCGCAGCGTCGTCTGGCCGCCGACACCGACGAAGAACTGGCGCGCCTGACCGCGTTGCAAGCGGTCAACCCGACCGTGCGTGACAGCGAACTGGTTGCCCTGCGCAAGCAACGCGAGCAAGGCCTGGCCATGCTCGACAAGGCTGCGCTGCGACTGGAAGCGATTCGGGTGTTGGTGGCGGGTTAACTCCCCTGCTCCACCGCTAAAACAAAAGGCCCGCAGCGATGCGGGCCTTTTTTTGTCTGGTTGATTGTTGCTGTGCTGCTGATGACCTCTTCGCGAGCAGGCTCGCTCCCACAGGGGAATGCATTCCAAATGTGGGAGCGAGCCTGCTCGCGAAAGCGGTTAAGCAGTCACCGCAGAACCCACAGGCTCAACCACAGCCACCAACCCTTCCTTCATCCGCTTGGCATCGCGCACAAAACACCGCGACGCCAAAAACAGAAACACCATGGTGAAAAACAGCGCCACCGGAATCAAATACATCGCGTCATGCAAGCCGACAGCCTTGAACGCCTCGGTCATCTGTTCAGCACCGGCCGAGAGCATCGCCGTATGCGCAAAGTGGTCGGACAATGCGCCCACCACCACCGGCCCCAAACCACCACCCAGCAAATACAACCCGGCGAAGAACAGCGCCATGGCCGTAGCCCGCAAGCGCGGCTCGACTACGTCCTGAATGGCGGTGTAAACGCAGGTGTAGAAGTTGTAGGCAAACAACCAGCCCACACTGAACACCGCCACAAATACCCCGATCTCGATCCGCCCGGAATGCAGCGCCCAAGCCGTGCACACCGTCGAGATGATCAAGCTGAACGCGGCAAACAGCAGTCGCCCATTGGCCACCCGCTGGTGAATCTTGTCCGCCACCCAACCGCCCAGCGTCAGGCCGAACAACCCGGTCACGCCGACGATCACCCCGGTCGCCACCGCCGCTTCCTGCAACGGCATCAGGAAATAGCGTTGCAGCATCGGTACCAGAAACGAGTTGCAGGCATACGTGGCGAAGTTGAAGCACAGCCCCGCCATCACCAGCCACAGGAAAGTCGGCACCGCCAGCACCCGACGGATCGGCCGGTCTACGCGCTCCTGCGAGACTTGCACACTCTCTGCAGCGCCGCGTTTCGGTTCCTTGATGAAGAACATGAAAATCGCCAGGATCAGCCCCGGCACTGCCGCGATAAAGAACGGCGCGCGCCAGCTGTCGAAGGCCTTGACCATGGCGCCGATGGTGAAGAACGCCAGCAGCAGCCCCAACGGCAGCCCCAGCATGAAAATGCCCATCGCCCGTGCCCGACGATGGGCCGGAAACAGATCACCGATCAGCGAGTTGGCGGCCGGTGCGTAACTGGCTTCACCGATGCCGATGCCCATGCGCACGATCAGGAAAGCCCAGAAACTCCCCACCAGTCCGTTGATTGCTGTCAGCCCGCTCCACGCCGCCAGGCCCCAGCCCATCAATTTACTGCGCGAACCGGTATCGGCCATCCGCCCCAGAGGCAGGCCGGCAATGGCATAAACGAGGGTGAATGCGGTACCGATGATCCCCAGCTGAAAGTCGCTGAGGTGCCATTCCATGCGGATCGGTTCGATGATGATGGCTGGAATGGTGCGGTCGAAGAAGTTGAACAGATTGGCCAGGAACAGCAGGAACAGAATGCGCCAGGCATTCGCCGCTTGGGTCGAGTTCTGCATGGGTCCGTCTCTTTTATTGTTATTGGGGCTTCACTGCCAGCGCATCCGAGCCCGGAGCCTGCAATCTAGTCAGGCCCGCCAGAGCTGTCTGTCATTATTTGTAAAGCTGATATCCGCCCATGGAAGATGTCGCAGCTGATACAACAGTTATTTCCAAATGCTCTAACGCTCATTCCAAAATGGTTAGGGCCAATTTGCCACTACCGTTTGCACTCTAAACATGCCTTCTATACTCCAAAGCATTCGCCAGCGTTCATGGCGTCAGCCAGGATGACAATGGGGCATGCTATGGAGTGGCTTGGCTTGCATTTCATTACCGAGCTGACGGCGAACGGCCAGGTAATACTCAACTGCACACATGACCCTTTTCTGGTACTGCTGGCGTATGTGGTCGCCTGTGTCGGCAGCTTTGCCACATTGGACATGGCCGAACGGGTCGGTCACGTGGAAAAACCCGCCTCGCAGCGGCTCTGGCGCTGGGTCGGCGCCAGTTGCCTGGCGGGCGGGATCTGGGCCATGCACTTCATTGGCATGCTAGCGTTTCAGGCGCCGATCGACATTCAATATGAATTACCCATCACTCTCCTTTCTCTGTTGATCGCCCTGCTCGCCTCGTGGCTGGCCATGCATACTCTCAGTCATCCCCGCCTGAGTTTTTGGCAATATCTCCAGGCTTCGATCTGCATCGGCCTGGGCATCGCCACCATGCATTACGTGGGCATGAGCGCCATGCGTTCGAGTGCGGTGGCGTATTACCAACCCACGCTATTCGCCCTCTCCGTTGTGATCGCCATCGGTGCCAGCCTTGCAGCCCTGCTGATATCAAGTCATCTGCGCGACGGCACCGGCCTGTTCCATCAACTGCTCAAATACAGCGCCAGTCTGGTGCTCGGGGCAGGCATCATCTGCATGCACTTCACCGGCATGGCTGCCTTCAATCTGGTGCTGCCCGCCGATAGCCTCCAGCCGCTGCCCGGCGTAAACAATCATCTGCAACTGGGTCTGACGGTGGCGGTCATGACGCTGCTGATCATCGGCAGCAGCATCAGCGCGGCGCTGGCGGACAAGAAGCTGCAAAACAAAGAGCGCGACCTGCAGCGGGTCAACGCCCTGCTCAGTCAACTGGACCAGGCGAGGATGTCGTTACAACAAGTGGCGCACTATGACCCCCTGACCAACCTCATCAACCGCCGTGGCTTCAACCAGATCTTCGCCGAGAAGCTCATGGAGAAAACCAACGAAGGCGGCATGCTGGCGGTGCTGTTCCTGGACATCGACCATTTCAAGCGGATCAACGACAGCCTCGGCCATGATGCCGGCGACGAATTGCTCAAAGTCCTGGCCAGCCACATAAAGTGCTCGGTGCGCAGCCACGAAGATGTGGTTGCGCGCTTCGGAGGCGACGAGTTTTGCATCCTCATCAGCCTGCATGATCGTGATGAAGCGCGGCACATGGCCCAGCGCATCATGGCGAAAATGAAGGAGCCGATCGAGCTGTCCGGGCGGCGCATGGTCATGACCACCAGTATCGGCATCAGCGTGTTTCCGGAAGATGGCAAGACCTGTGAAGAGTTGCTGAAAAACGCTGACCTGGCGCTGTATCAGTCCAAGGACAGCGGGCGCAATGGCCTGAATTTTTTCAGCGAAAACCTGAAAACCCGCGCGACGCTGGAACTGCAACTGGAAGAAGAGCTGCGCCACGCCCTGCGCGAAAACACCGGGCTGATGCTCTATTACCAACCGATCTATGACCTGAAAACCGCTCAGGTCAGCAAACTTGAAGCGCTGGTCCGCTGGCAACATCCGGTTCACGGACTGCTGGCACCGGACCGGTTCATTGCCATCGCCGAGGCCAACGGCCTGATTGCCGAACTGGACAACTGGGTCCTGCGCAAAGCCTGTGAGGATCTGGGCGAGTTGTCGCGTCAGGGTTGCGAAGAACTCCACATCGCCGTGAACTGCTCGCCCCTGAACCTGGCGCGCGAAGAATTGGCCGATGAAATCGAACACGCGCTACGGGTCGCCGGAGTGGCGCCGCAGCGGCTGGAACTGGAAGTGACGGAAAATGCGCTGATGGGCAACATCGCCGATACGCTGGTGTTGCTGCGCCAGATTCGTGCCCTCGGTGTGTCGCTGTCGATTGATGACTTCGGCACCGGTTACTCATCACTGGCCTATCTCAAACGGCTGCCACTCAACACGCTGAAGATCGACCGCTCGTTCATCCAGGACATTCCCAAGGCCACCCAGGACATGGAAATCGTTCAAGCGATCATCGTCATGGCCCACACGCTGCATTTGCAGGTGGTGACCGAAGGCGTCGAAACCGTTGAGCAATACGAGTTTCTGGAGCGTAACGGCTGTGACTTCGTGCAGGGCTACCTGCTCAGTCGTCCAATCCCGCTGGCGCAGTTGCGTCCGGTGCTGAGCGAAATCAACCAGCGCAAGCACCTGCACACTGTCAGCCCTTTGAGTCTGGCTCGCGGTACAACTGCACTTGCGTCGACGGATCTTTTTCCAGGAATCCCTGGCTCCCATGCAGTCGCATCAATTGTGCGGCCAGTCCACTGATCGGCGTGGCCGAGCCTTGCTCGCGGGAAAACTTCACCGCGGTGTCGAGGTCCTTGAGCAGCGTGCGCACATGCCATTTCACTGGTTCGAAACGGCTTTCGGCCATTTGCGGAGCAAGGATCTGCAACGGCTTTGAATCGGCGAAACCACCGGCCAGAGCCTCGGCGATCAGACTGGCCTGCACCCCGGAACGCTCGGCCAACGCCACCACTTCGGCAATCACCAGCGCATTGCAGGCGACGATCATCTGATTACAAGCCTTGGTCACCTGCCCCGCTCCGACGGCGCCCATGTGGGTCACGCGCTGACCGAGGCTCAACAGCACAGGCCTGACGCGCTCAAGGTCCGCCGTTTCACCGCCCACCATGATCGCCAGGCTGCCAGCCTCGGCTCCGACCACTCCGCCGGACACTGGTGTATCCAGCCAGCTCATGCCGGTTTGGCTGACCAGCGCTGTCGCCATTTCCCGCGTCGCGGTAGGTTCCAGGCTGGAAAAATCCACCAGCAATTGACCGCTTTTCGCACCTTGCGCAATCCCTGCCGCGCCAAACACCACCTCACGAACCACCGACGTGTCCGCCAGACACAACATCACCACGTCGGCGTGCTGGCACAGCTCAGCTGGCGTGGCGACTTGTCGTGCGCCGGCCTCGACCAGCGGCGCGCACTTGGCTGGATTGCGGTTCCACACCGTCAGCGGATAACCCGCTGCCAGCAAACGCCGGCACATTGGCAAGCCCATCAGGCCGACCCCGGCAAACCCGAGCGAAGGTAACGATGCCATCATCTGGCCTCCTTTTGATTAAAGATTGGCGAATATTGGCCGATTCATCATGACTTAGGAAAGGATTCCCCCGAGTGATGCTCAGGCCAAGGCCCTGACGCTTGGGCCAAATACGCGCTGAAAAAAGACGCGAGATCCCATCCGTGATGGTTCGACGACATCGTGTCGCTCAACCAACCAGCCCAGGTACATGGCGCACAATGACTTCTAAAAACAATCCGGCCCCTGCGATATCCGATCTGACGTTGAGCCCCGCGGCAAACAGCCCCGCACCGTCGAAGCCATTGACGCCATCGCGCCCGTTGGCAACTCAGCAATACCTGTACTTCACCGAAACCAATACCGACCGCATCCTCGATAATCTCGACGGTCTGCGCGACATGGTGTTCCCGCGCCCACCGCATCTGGAAGGCGACAGTGAACATCACAGCGATCAGGAATTCCCGTCAGTGTGCCTGATCGGCCTGGGCCGCTGCGGTTCGAACATCGCGCTGGACGTCGCCGAGCTGGTGTACAACGCCCGCAAGTTCTACCTCAACGAATTCAATAACGAAGACCGCCTGTCACCCGACAAACGCTTCGCCGAAAAGGGCTACAGCCCGGCGCAGTGGATTCGCAACAACCTGCGCCTGGGGCCGAACAAGGCCACCAAACCGGTGTTCCTGGTAGAACCGCTGGTCATGCTCGGCGACCTGGACAAAGACATTGCCGGCCGCATCCGCTTCTCGCGCAAGGGCGAAAAAAGCGGTTTCCTGCGCGACTACAGCAAAATGAAAATCATGGACTTGTCGGAAGTCCACGCCGGTGGCGCCGGTAACGCGCCGATCCTCGGCCAATACCTGGCGAAGATCATCCTGAACAAGGACACCCAGCGTTTCTCCAGCCCTGACTGGAAGATGATTCACTCGTACCTGATTGATAGCTGCGGGATCAAGGCCAACCAGTCGCGCCTGTATTTCTCGATCTTCAGTGCCGGCGGCGGTACCGGCTCGGGCATGGCCTCGGAATTCGGCCTGGCCCAGCAGCACTCGTACATGAACAAGACGTTCGACACCAAGCCGATGGACGAGCACGACGGCAAGAGCGGTCATTCCTTCGTCTTCGAGCCGATCTTCACCAGCGGCATCTGCGTGTTGCCGAACATTTCCGATCACCGCAGCGAAATGTCCGAGGCGCTGCACATCAACGCCGGTCGTCTGCTGTGTAAATACCTGTCGGAAGAGTGGGACTTCTCCTACAACTTCGCCAACGAAGACAGCAGCGAAGCCAGTGTCATGGGCCGTATCCGCCCATGGAACGCCATGATGCTGATCTCCAACGACATCATGCGTTACGCCGAAGAAAGCGATGACGGCAACATTCAGAACATCGACGTCAACGCGATGGAAAAGCACGCTAACCAGTACATCTCACAGCAGATCTTCAACATTCTGACGGCGCAGGCGGTGACCACCGACTACGACCAGAACTATTTCCGTCGGGCTGGCATCGACATTGGCGAAACCATTCGCCTCGACGCCAACGACCTGTTCATGAGTCTGGCCGGCCCGGTGGCGATTGCCTACGCCGAGTCCGTGGTGCCGGAAACCCCGCCGCCGAGCAGCGACAAATTCAAGGTGTTCGAGAAAGAACCGCAGCGCCTGAACATCGACGACCTGTTCTTCCGCTCCATCGACTTGCCGCACTTCAACAAAGTGACCCAGGCAATCGAAGGCATCAGCCTGTTGCCGATCGAATCCAAGCGCTATCGCGCCTCGCTGGAGCAGTACAAGAACTCAGGGTATGACGCGGCCGCCTTGCACGACCTGCACTTCTTCAAGAACTGCTCGTCGGTGGTGTCGATTGTTTCGTTGCCGAAGGACTACAAGCTGTCCTACATGGACCTGAACCGGTTGAAGACCCACCTCAACAGCCTGTTCCCGAACACCACGCTCAAGCGTTATGCGCTGGTCATCGGCGCGTCGGCTAACCTGTCGCTGACCACCCTGATCGCCAAGAGCCCGTGCCTGTCGGACGACTTCCTGACCCTGATCGTGGCCTTCATCAAGCGTTGCTTCGCGAAAAACCCGTACCGCTTTGACGAGACCCTGGATAACTCGATCCTGGATTTCATCATTAATGAAGAGTTCGACGAGGACCGGATCGACGAACTGCTGAATGAATTCGAGAACCCAGCGAAGATCCTCGACACCAACTGGTACGCGATCAAACCGATGTACGAGAAGAAGTACCGCGAGCTGATCAACGACAAAGACAAGTTCGTCTCGATCAATGACATTCGTCTGTCCCGGGATTGCGTGAAGAAGGCGATCAAGTACTTGCGCGAGATTTATCGTCACCGGATTGGCAAGACCAAGGTTATTTCGCTGAATAACCATACCGGTAAAACCGCTTAATCAGCGGCGCCCCAATCGCGAGCAGGCTCGCTCCCACAGGGATCGCATTCTTTCTGAAGAAACGCGGTCAACTGTGGGAGCGAGCCTGCTCGCGATGGCGGTCTCACATTCACGACAAATCCCAACATCCAGAAACAATTAAGCAGCCATCAGGCTGCTCGATAAACTGTTCCCGTTACGTTTACGTCACCGTGATGCTGGCCCGCCTGTGGCCTTTCTCTACGGCAACATGCCATCACGCTACTCGGCTACACACTTTTGCCCGACAAAGTCGCGCACCAATAGAGTGCACACCTTCAGCTCGTCGCCCTTTCCTGGATCAGAATCCACGGCGAAACGACCACTGCCCACAGCTCCGGATCACGTTCGAAAAGATCCAGCGCCCGCGTTTCAGACAGCTTGGCGACCTTGTCGGCGGCCAGCCAGGCAGCCACTTTCTCGCCTTCATCGGTCGCGACTGCCTCCGCTGCAGCAATCAAATCCAGACCGGGGTCGACCCACAATAGGGCACCCTTGGCGAAGAACGGCTCAAGCTCCTTCCAGGTAATAGATGCGGTTTCACCAAGCAGCTTGGCATAGAGGGTGCTAGGTTCTTGAGTCATGGGTCCTGTCCGGAAAAGAAATCGACGTCATCATAACGTTGGTGGTCTGGCAGAAAAACCCGGATGCAATTGAGTTACCGATTGAAAACAGCAGGAAAGCCAAGGATTGCTGATATTTCAGCTATAACCCCCGCCGCCATTCTGTCTTTTTCTTTCAAAAAAGCGACACCCTCTGATTTTGCCCCCTGGCGCCAGCTTCCCAGGCTAACAATTGGCGCTCTACACTGTACCGGTACAGTTGCCGGGGGCATTTTCCGGAGGATATCGAAGATATCTGACCCGGTTCTGCTGCTACGGCGCCAGGACTATAAAAACTACAACAGTAAGAGTGGAGCACTATGACTAAGGCTACTAAGCAGATTTCCAAACTGTTTGCCGCTATGGTTCTGGCCGGGGTTGCCAGCCATTCGTTCGCAGCTGACACCATCAAGATCGGCATCGCCGGCCCTAAAACCGGCCCTGTAGCCCAATACGGCGACATGCAGTTCAGTGGCGCCAAAATGGCCATCGAACAGATCAACGCCAAAGGCGGCGTAGACGGCAAGAAACTCGAAGCCGTTGAATACGATGACGCCTGTGATCCAAAACAAGCGGTAGCGGTCGCGAACAAAGTCGTCAACGACGGCGTCAAGTTCGTGGTCGGTCACCTGTGCTCCAGCTCCACTCAACCGGCTTCGGACATTTACGAAGACGAAGGCGTGATCATGATCACCCCGGCTGCCACCAGCCCGGACATCACTTCCCGTGGTTACAAAATGGTGTTCCGCACCATCGGTCTGGACAGCGCCCAGGGCCCTGCCGCCGGTAACTACATTGCCGACTTCGTAAAACCGAAAATCGTTGCTGTTCTGCACGACAAACAGCAATACGGTGAAGGCATCGCCACTGCCGTGAAGAAAACCCTGGAAGGCAAAAACGTCAAGGTTGCCGTGTTCGAAGGCATCAACGCCGGCGACAAAGACTTCTCTTCGATGATCTCCAAGCTCAAGCAAGCCAACGTCGACTTCGTCTACTACGGCGGCTACCACCCGGAGCTGGGTCTGATCCTGCGTCAAGCCCAGGAAAAAGGCCTGAAAGCCAAGTTCATGGGTCCGGAAGGCGTGGGTAACGACTCCATTTCGCAGATCGCCAAAGACGCTTCCGAAGGTCTGCTGGTAACCCTGCCGAAATCCTTCGACCAGGATCCGGCCAACATCGCCCTGGCTGATGCGTTCAAAGCCAAGAAAGAAGACCCGAGCGGTCCATTCGTGTTCCCGGCCTACTCGGCTGTGACCGTGATTGCCGACGGTATCAAGGCTGCCAAGTCCGAAGACGCTGCCAAAGTGGCTGAAGCCATCCACGCAGGCACCTTCAAGACTCCGACTGGCGACCTGAGCTTCGACGCCAAGGGCGACCTGAAAGACTTCAAATTTGTGGTTTACGAGTGGCACTTCGGCAAACCTAAAACTGAAGCCAAGCCTCAGTAAGGCGTTGCCTGACTGACTGCCAATAAAGCCCACGGCGTGCCGTGGGCTTTGTTTTACGAACGTATTGGGCCGCGCTGGCGTGATCCGCCAGTCTCCCCACCTGAAAATCTCAAAACCGTCATCAGCGGTTCGCTGGCAAACCTCGCGTTCGAAGTGGATGCAGATCCACGGGGCTCGAGCGGGAAAATGACTCCACCAGTGAAATGCGTATCAGGTTTTTAGGAGCGCTGTAATGCCTGACATCTATCACTTTTTCCAACAGCTGGTTAATGGTCTGACCATTGGCAGCACGTATGCCCTGATCGCCATCGGCTATACGATGGTTTACGGCATCATTGGAATGATCAACTTCGCCCACGGCGAGGTGTACATGATTGGTTCCTACGTGGCGTTCATCGCCATTGCGGGCCTGTCCATGATGGGACTCGACAGTGTTCCGCTGTTGATGACCGCCGCTTTTCTCGCGACCATCGTCGTGACCAGTGCCTACGGTTACAGCATCGAACGGATCGCCTACCGCCCTCTGCGCGGCAGCAACCGTCTGATCCCGCTGATTTCCGCCATCGGCATGTCGATCTTCCTGCAGAACACGGTTCTGCTGGCGCAAGACTCCAAGGACAAATCCATCCCCAACCTGATCCCCGGTAACTTCTCCATCGGGCCAGGTGGCGCACAAGAAGTGCTGATTTCCTACATGCAAATCGTGGTGTTCGTGGTGACCTTTGTCGCCATGCTCGGCCTGACGTTGTTCATCTCCCGCTCTCGCCTGGGTCGCGCCTGCCGCGCCTGTGCCGAAGACATCAAGATGGCCAACCTCTTGGGTATCAACACCAACAACATCATCGCCCTGACCTTCGTCATCGGTGCCGCACTGGCAGCCATCGCGGCTGTGTTGCTGAGCATGCAATACGGCGTGATCAACCCGAACGCCGGTTTCCTGGTCGGCCTCAAGGCCTTCACCGCAGCGGTATTGGGCGGTATCGGCAGCATCCCCGGAGCGATGCTCGGCGGGATCGTGCTTGGGGTGGCGGAAGCCTTTGGTGCCGATATTTTCGGCGACCAGTACAAGGACGTCGTGGCGTTCGGTCTATTGGTTCTGGTGTTGTTGTTCCGGCCAACCGGCCTGTTGGGCCGTCCGGAGGTTGAAAAAGTATGACTAGGAATCTTAAACAGGCGTTGTTCAGCGCCTTGCTGGTGTGGGCCGTTGCCTACCCGGTACTCGGTCTGAAACTGACCATCGTCGGCATCAACCTCGAAGTCCATGGCACCAGCACTACAACGCTGATCACCATCGCCGTGTGCTCGGTGCTGATGTTCCTGCGGGTGCTGTTTGACCATCAGATCAGTGCAGCCTGGAAATCCTCGCCGAACATGCCGGTGATGCCGGCCAAGGCCAGTACGTTCCTGACCCTGCCAACCACTCAGCGCTGGATCATCATCGCGTTGATCATCGGTGCGCTGGTCTGGCCGTTCTTCGGCTCCCGCGGTGCGGTGGATATCGCCACGCTGGTGCTGATCTACGTGATGCTCGGCCTGGGCCTGAACATCGTGGTCGGTCTGGCCGGTCTGCTCGACCTCGGTTACGTCGGCTTCTATGCCGTCGGCGCCTACAGCTATGCGCTGCTGTCGCACTACTACGGTCTGAGCTTCTGGATCTGCCTGCCGATCGCCGGGATGATGGCGGCCACCTTCGGCTTCCTGCTCGGTTTCCCGGTCCTGCGTCTGCGCGGTGACTATCTGGCGATCGTGACGCTGGGCTTCGGTGAAATCATCCGTCTGTTCCTGCGTAACCTGACCGGCCTCACGGGTGGTCCGAACGGCATCAGCAACATCGAGAAACCAACGTTCTTCGGCCTGACCTTCGAACGTAAAGCCGCTGAAGGCCTGCAGACCTTCCACGAGTACTTCGGCCTGGAATACAACTCGATCAACAAGGTGATCTTCCTTTACCTGGTTGCGCTGTTGCTGGCGCTGTTCGCGCTGTTCGTCATCAACCGCTTGCTGCGCATGCCGCTGGGCCGTGCCTGGGAAGCGTTGCGTGAAGACGAAATCGCCTGCCGTGCGTTGGGCCTCAATCCTACCGTCATCAAGCTCTCAGCCTTTACTCTCGGTGCGTGCTTCGCCGGTTTCGCCGGCAGCTTCTTCGCCGCGCGTCAGGGCCTGGTGACACCGGAGTCGTTCACCTTCATCGAGTCGGCGACCATCCTCGCCATCGTGGTGCTGGGTGGCATGGGCTCGCAACTGGGCGTCGTGCTCGCTGCCACGGTGATGATCCTGTTGCCGGAAATGATGCGTGAGTTCAGTGAATACCGCATGTTGATGTTCGGTGCCTTGATGGTGCTGATGATGATCTGGCGTCCTCAAGGACTGCTGCCCATGCAACGTCCTCACATGGAGCTGCGCAAATGAGCCGCGAGATCCTTAAAGTCGAAAATCTGAGCATGCGCTTCGGCGGTTTGCTGGCGGTCAACGGCGTAGCCCTGAGCGTGAAGGAAAAACAGGTCGTGGCACTGATCGGCCCCAACGGCGCCGGCAAGACCACCGTGTTCAACTGCCTGACCGGTTTCTACCAGCCGAGTGGCGGCAGCATCCTGCTGGACGGCGAGCCGATCCAAGGCCTGCCCGGCCACAAGATTGCCCTCAAAGGCGTAGTGCGCACCTTCCAGAACGTGCGGTTGTTCAAGGACATGACGGCGGTCGAGAACCTCTTGATCGCCCAGCACCGTCACCTGAACACTAACTTCCTGGCCGGTCTGTTCAAGACCCCGGCGTTCCGCAAGAGCGAGCGCGAGGCCATGGAGTTCGCCGAGTTCTGGCTGGACAAGGTCAACCTCAAGGCGTTCGCCAACCGTCCGGCCGGCACCCTGGCCTACGGTCAGCAACGTCGCCTGGAAATCGCTCGCTGCATGATGACCCGTCCGCGGATCCTCATGCTCGACGAACCGGCCGCAGGCCTGAACCCGAAGGAAACCGAAGATCTTAAAGCGCTGATCAGCATGTTGCGTGAAGAGCACAACGTCACCGTGCTGCTGATCGAACACGACATGAAACTGGTCATGAGCATTTCCGACCACATCGTCGTGATCAACCAGGGCACGCCTCTGGCCGACGGTACGCCGGAACAGATCCGCGACAATCCTGAAGTGATCAAAGCCTACCTGGGGGAAGCGTAAATGCTGCAATTCGAAAACGTTTCCACCTTCTACGGCAAGATCCAGGCCCTGCACAGCGTCAACGTGGAAATCCGTCAGGGCGAAATCGTCACCCTGATCGGCGCCAACGGCGCGGGCAAATCCACCTTGCTGATGACGCTTTGCGGTTCGCCGCAAGCCCACAGCGGCAGCATCAAGTACATGGGTGAAGAGCTCGTGGGGCAGACCTCGGCGCAGATCATGCGCAAGAGCATCGCCGTGGTTCCGGAGGGTCGTCGGGTGTTTGCCCGTCTGACCGTGGAAGAAAACCTCGCCATGGGCGGTTTCTTCACCGACAAGGGCGATTATCAGGAACAGATGGACAAGGTCCTCGGACTTTTCCCACGCCTCAAAGAACGCTTCGCCCAACGCGGCGGCACCATGTCCGGTGGCGAACAGCAAATGCTCGCCATCGGCCGTGCGCTGATGAGCAAGCCCAAGCTGTTGCTGCTCGACGAACCTTCGTTGGGTCTGGCACCGATCATTATCCAGCAGATCTTCGACATCATCGAACAGCTGCGCAAGGACGGTGTGACGGTGTTCCTGGTGGAGCAGAACGCCAACCAGGCGCTGAAAATTGCCGACCGTGCGTACGTTCTGGAGAACGGCCGGGTGGTGATGACAGGCACTGGGGAAGCGCTGCTGACAGATCCGAAAGTGCGTGAAGCGTACTTGGGTGGTTGAGTCTTTGCGGTAAACAAAAAACGGCCTTCGGGCCGTTTTTTTGTGCTTGAGATCAATCCACTAACGATGAAAATCCCCTGTGGGTGGTGAGCCGCTATCGTTGGAGCCGATCCAGTGCCTCGCCGCTGCGCTTGAACCAGCCAATCAAGTAATCCGCCAACACCTGCGTGCGCTTCGGCAAACCGCCCTGATACGGGTGAACCAGGTACATCGGCATGCGGCGGGTCTGATAGTCACGCAAGAGCCAGCGCAATCGCCCGTCAGCCAATTCCGCTTGCAGCAAGTAGGACGGCAACCGCGCAATGCCGGCGCCAGCCAGTGCCGCTTTTTTCAGCAGGCTGTAATGGTTGCTGGCGAACGGTCCCGACACGCGAACCCGCAACAACTCGTGTTGCTGGTGATAGAGCCACTCTTCGCGGCCGCTGTAATGACTGTTGAGCAGGCAGCGGTGTTCAGCGAGTGCTTGAGGCGTCAACGGTTCGCCGTATTGCTCAAGGTAGGCCGGGCTGGCGCAGGTCATTTCGTGCAAGGCTAAAAGCGGTCGGGCCACCAGGCGCTCGTCATTGCCCACCTCGGAGCGAACCGCGAGATCAAACCCGTCGCGGGACAAATCACGGTAGTTGTTGCTCAGGTCCAGCTCGATCTGCACCTCGGGATATTTGCCAGAGAACTCCAGCAACAAGCCATCAAAGAAGGTTTCCCCCAGCGATACCGGAACCGTCATACGCACCGGTCCGGCCATGTCGTCCTTCAATCGCGCCAATGCCTGACGCGCCCTCTCGACCTGGACTACGAGCGCCTGGGCTTGCGGCAACAGCGCCGCACCCGCGGCGGTCAAACTCAAGCGCCGGGTGGTGCGTTGCAGCAGGACCACGGAAAACCGTGTTTCCAGCAGGCTGATGCGCTTGGACAATTGGCCCTTGCTACAGCCCAATCGTTGCGCCGCCAAGGTGAAACTCCCCGCCTCGATCAACACCGCAAACGCCGCCAGATCGTCCATTTCGCTCATGGATTGTTTCCATTTGAAAACCAAAGGTTGCCTATTAGCGCGCTTATCAATGGAAAAAACCACTCTAGACTTCAACCTCGTTTAACCACTACGAGGAACAGCACCATGAAAATTCTTTTGATAGGCGCAGGCGGCACCATCGGTTCGGCGGTCGACAAGGAGCTGTCCGAGCGTCACGAGATCATCCGTATCGGCCGCACCAGCGGTGATTTCCATGTGGATATCAGCGACAGCGCTTCAATCCACAAGCTGTTCGAACAAACCGGCAAATTCGATGCATTGGTCTGCGCCGCCGGCAACGTGACCTTCGCACCCCTCGATGAAATGACCGAAGAAAGCTTCGCGCTGGGCCTGAAAGACAAGTTGATGGGCCAGGTCAATCTGCTGCTGATCGGCCGCGAGTTCGCCAATGATGGCGCCTCGTTCACCTTCACTACCGGCGTGCTCAGCCACGACCCGATTCGCAGCGGCGCCTCGGCAGCGCTGGTCAATGGCGCTCTGGACAGCTTCGTCCGCGCCGCCGCCATCGAACTGCCTCGCGGCCTGCGTGTCAATTCGGTGAGCCCGAACGTACTGGTCGAAGCCATGGGCAGCTACGCGCCGTACTTCCGCGGCTACAAACCGGTTCCGGCAGCGGATGTGGCATTGGCCTACGCCAAAAGTGTGGAAGGCCTGCAAACAGGCCAGACCTTTCACGTGGGCTAAACCCTTGTGATGAACGGTCAGGCTGAGTAACGTGGCGGCACTTGTCTGGAGACTCAAAGATGCGTGTTGCCCGTTCCTTAGTCCTTGTTGCCCTGCTTCCGTTGTTCGCCGCTTGCCAGTTGCTCGATGGCCCGCGTGAAAGTGCCTCCCACGTGGGCGAGACCCGCATGCAGGGCCAGTTGATGGCGGCCGACGGCAAGCTGTTGTTCCAGCCGTGCAATGAGCAGCGCAGTTACGTGGTCAACGACACCGGCGGCACCAGCGTCCTGCAAGAGGCCGCAACCCTGGCCGATGCGCAGGGCAAACTGTTTGCCGACGTGCGTGGCCGGATCGTTGCCAGTGGTGCCGACAGCCGCCTCGATCTTGCACAGCTGTACCGCGTCGAGCGCTCGGGCACCGCGTGCAACGATCCGAATTTCAAATTGCTTATCCTGCGCGCCGCCGGCCATGGGCCTGAGTGGAACGTGAAAGTCAGCGGCAAAGGCATGGTCATCGAGCGCGCCGGTCAGCCGCCATTGGCCGTGCCCTACGTTGAAGAGCAACTGGGCGATGGCCGCTTCAACCTCAGCACCGAAGCCAATAACCAACGCATTGAACTGTGGGTCGCGCCGCAACGTTGCGTCGACAGCAGCACCGGCAGTGTTCAGCACATGAGCGCCGAACTGCGCGTCGACGGCCAGGTTCAGCGTGGCTGCGGGTATTTCGGCGGATCGCGTAACGACTGATCGTTTTAGCCTCACGGGAATCATTCGTTGAGGCTTATAATCGCGGGCTTCAAACGCCTTGGCGCAGTTGTGCGCCCCGCGAACCGGATCCTGTCATGTTACGAATCACCGAACTCAAGCTGCCGATCGACCATCCCGAAGAAGACCTGCGCCCTGCCATCGTGCAGCGCCTGGGCATCACCAGTGATGACCTGCTCGACTTCACCTTGTTCAAGCGCAGCTACGATGCGCGCAAAAAGTCCTCCGAACTGTGCTTCATCTACACCATCGACCTCAACGTTCGCGATGAGGCGACGGTGCTGCACACGTTTGCCGATGACCGTAACGTCAACGTGGCGCCGGATGTCAGCTACAAAGCGGTCGGCCAGGCGCCGGCCGATCTTGAGCAACGTCCTGTCGTCGTGGGTTTCGGCCCGTGCGGGATTTTCGCCGGGCTGCTGCTCGCGCAAATGGGCTTCAAGCCGATCATCCTCGAGCGCGGCACCGAAGTGCGTCAGCGCACCAAGGACACTTGGGGTCTGTGGCGTAAAGGCGTGCTTAACCCGGAATCCAACGTGCAGTTCGGTGAAGGCGGCGCGGGGACATTCTCCGACGGCAAGCTCTACAGCCAGATCAAGGACCCGAAATTCATCGGTCGCAAAGTCCTGCACGAGTTCGTAAAAGCAGGCGCGCCGGAAGAAATTCTCTACGTCAGCAAACCGCACATCGGTACGTTCCGTCTGACCGGTGTTGTGGAAAACATGCGTGAGCAGATTCGCGCGTTGGGTGGCGAAGTGCGCTTTCAGCAGCGCGTTACCGACGTGTTGATCGAAGACGGCCAACTGGTCGGCGTCGAGCTCAATGGCGGCGAGCAGATCCATTCGAAACACGTGATTCTGGCCCTCGGCCACAGCGCCCGCGACACCTTCCGCATGCTCCACGGCCGTGGCGTGTTCATGGAAGCCAAGCCGTTTTCGGTAGGTTTCCGCATCGAACACCCGCAATCGCTGATCGACCGCGCGCGTCTGGGCAAGTACGCCGGCCACCCGAAACTCGGGGCTGCGGACTACAAACTGGTGCACCACGCCAGCAACGGACGTTCGGTCTACAGCTTCTGCATGTGCCCGGGCGGCACCGTGGTGGCGGCGACCTCCGAGCCGGGTCGCGTGGTCACCAACGGCATGAGCCAGTACTCGCGTAACGAGCGCAACGCCAACTCCGGGATCGTCGTCGGGATCACCCCGGAAGTCGATTATCCGGGCGGCCCGCTGGCCGGGATCGAGTTGCAGGAACGCCTGGAGTCCCACGCCTTTGTGCTGGGCGGCAGCAACTACGAAGCGCCGGCGCAACTGGTCGGTGACTTCATTGCCGGCAAGCCGTCCACCGAGTTGGGCAGCGTAGAACCGTCCTACAAACCGGGCGTTGCCTTGGGTGATTTGGCGTTGGCCTTGCCGGCGTTTGCCATCGAAGCCATTCGCGAAGCCTTGCCGGCGTTCGAGAAGCAGATTCGCGGTTACTCGCTGCACGACGCCGTGTTGACCGGGATCGAGACCCGCACGTCGTCGCCGCTGCGGATCACCCGAGACGAGTCGATGCAGAGCCTGAACGTGAAAGGCTTGTTCCCGGCGGGTGAAGGCGCGGGTTATGCGGGCGGGATTCTGTCGGCGGGTGTCGACGGGATTCGGATTGCAGAAGCTGTGGCCCGCGACATCCTCGGCCTCAAGGCCTGACCTGCATTACCTGGAATAAATGCAAAACCTGTGGGAGCGGGCTTGCTCGCGAAAGCGGTGGATCAGCCAACATCTCTGTTGAATGTGAAACCGTATTCGCGAGCAAGCCCGCTCCCACATTGGATCTTCAGTGTTTGAACAATCTCAGATGTTGGCGCGCAGCACGCTGGCCGGCAGCGGCTCACCGCGCTCGACACTCCCCGCCACGGTATCCATCAAACCGCTCAACCCATACCCCTGGGCCTTGAGCCAAGCCTGATCGTAATAGGTGGTTGCATAGCGCTCACCGCCATCACACAAAATCGCCACGATTGACCCCGACTCCCCCGCCGCCGCCATCTGCTGGGCCGCCATCAAGGCGCCGATCAGGTTGGTCCCGCTCGACCCGCCAACCCGTCGTCCCAAACGCTGCGCCAGGTAATGCATGGCCGCCAGCGACAACGCATCCGGCACTTTGACCATCGCATCGATCACTTTGGGCAGGAACGACGCTTCTACCCGAGGCCGGCCAATGCCTTCAATCCGCGAACCGCAATCCAGGCGCAGACTGGCGTCGCCGGTCTGGTAGTAATCGAAGAACACCGAGCGCTCGGCATCGGCGCAGAGCACGCGGGTGCAATGTTGGCGATAACGTACGTAACGGCCGAGCGTAGCGGTGGTGCCGCCGGTGCCGGGGCTGGAGATCAGCCAGCTCGGCTCGGGGTGCAGTTCGAAGCGCATTTGCTGGAAAATCGACTCGGCGATGTTGTTGTTCGCTCGCCAATCGGTTGCGCGCTCGGCATAGGTGAACTGGTCGATGAAATGTCCATCGTGTTCACGGGCCAGGCGTTCGGATTCGGCGTAGATCTGCGTCGGATCGTCGACCAAATGACTCTTGCCGCCGTAGAAAGCGATCTGCGCGATTTTCTCTTTGGAGGTGGTCGCCGGCATCACCGCAATGAACGGCAAGCCCAGCAAACTGGCGAAGTACGCCTCGGAAATCGCCGTCGAACCGCTGGACGCTTCAATCACCGGCGCCCCGGGCTTGAGCCAGCCGTTACACAGCGCATACAGAAACAGCGAGCGCGCCAAACGGTGCTTCAGGCTGCCGGTGGGATGACTGGACTCATCCTTGAAATACAACTCGATGCCCGGAAAACCCGGCAGCGGCAAGGGAATCAGGTGGGTGTCGGCGCTGCGCTGGAAGTCGGCCTCGATGATCCGGATGGCTTCGCGGGCCCACTGTCGGTTGTCGCTCATGGTGGTTTTCTCGTTGAGTCGGCCTTGTTGCAAGGCTCAGCTAACAAGCTTAGGAAAAAACCTACATCACGCACAGGTACAGCTGAGGTTCAATACGCCCGACAACTGCTAGGCTCAGGTCCCTGCTGGTCGTTCACGTTGTAACGGCATATAACAAAAAAGAATATAACTTTTGTTTTAACAACTAACGGTACGGGTTAGGGTGTGCCACCTTTTGAATTCATCGATGGAGAGCGACCTTGCCTCTGCGTAGCACTTTCACGCGTTTCTTCCAGTTGGAAGCTGCCAGCGGTCTGTTATTGATCGCCGCTGCTGCCCTGGCTTTGATCATCAACAATTCCCCGCTGTCGTGGCTTTACAGCAGCTTTCTGGACACTCCGGTAGTGGCGCAGGTCGGCGCGTTGCAAATCGCCAAACCGGCGCTGCTGTGGATCAACGACGGCCTGATGGCCCTGTTCTTCCTGCTGATCGGGCTGGAAGTGAAGCGCGAAGTTCTTGACGGTCAACTGTCGAAACCGTCGCAAATCGTCCTGCCCGGTGCGGCGGCGATTGGCGGCATGGTGGTTCCGGCGTTGGTCTACTGGTTTCTGAACCGCGAAGACCCGGCAGCACTGGGTGGCTGGGCCATCCCGATGGCCACCGACATCGCCTTCGCCCTCGGCGTACTGGCCCTGCTGGGTAAGCGGGTGCCGGTGTCGCTGAAGCTTTTCCTGATGACTTTGGCGATCATTGACGACCTCGGCGCAATCATCGTCATTGCGATCTTCTACTCGGGTACGCTCTCGACCCTTTCGCTGTCTCTGGCCGCGACGTGCATCGTGGCCCTGATCGCGATGAACCGGCTCGGGGTGGTCAAGCTCGGGCCGTACATGATCATCGGCCTGATCCTTTGGGTTTGCGTGCTCAAGAGTGGCGTCCACGCGACACTGGCCGGTGTGACCCTGGCCTTCTGCATTCCCCTGCGCACGAAAAACGCCGAACCTTCGCCGCTGCTGACCCTCGAACACGCCCTGCATCCATGGGTGGCCTATGGCATCCTGCCGCTGTTCGCCTTCGCCAACGCCGGCCTGTCCCTGAGTGGCGTAACGGTCGAAAGCTTCACCCACCACGTGCCGATGGGCATCGCGGTCGGCCTGCTGCTGGGCAAAACCCTCGGCGTCTTCGGCCTGACCTGGTTGGCCGTGAAAATCGGCATCGCCGCCCTGCCCCAAGGCGCCAATTGGGGCCAGGTATTGGGCGTGGCAATCCTCTGCGGGATCGGCTTCACCATGAGCCTGTTTGTCGGCTCCCTGGCGTTTGAACCGGGTGTCAGTGAGTACGCCGGGATGGATCGGATGGGGATTTTGACCGGTTCGATACTGGCGGCGTTGATTGGTTATGCGGTGACGGCGGCGGCGAGTCGCAAGAGCGCCGTTCTGCAATCCTGATAAACAGAGACAACTCCTAGAGTCATTGAAGACTCGTCCTACAGCCACGATCAGCCTCGTTCGTTAACGTCGCACAGCCCCTTTGTTGGGGGCTGTCGACGGACGAACGCAAGGAAGATCAGTGGCTGGCAACAAGGACATTCCCCGGGTTCAGAACCCACCGTCAGGCGACGGGCATCACGTCACTCACCGCTTTATGACGGCCACCGAACTGGCCGCGCGGGATGCCAGACAAAACGCTTACGACGCCATGCTCGCGAGGCAAGACGCCTTCGAACGGAGTCGTGAGGTCGTCGCGAGAAAGCACGAAGCCGTTCGCGCGGGCTGCGTCTTTGCCAAGTCCTGCAAGCTGCCAGACGCCATCATCGATTACTCGAATCCTTCGGGAATGGTGCCTACCGACAGCCTCAAGGACTACGGAGAAGTCGCCTGGCTCGGCGCTCGCGATGTAGACGATGCCGGGCTGCTGAATCTTGAAACCATTAGCGGCAGCACCGTTTCGCTTGGCATTGGCCGTCTGGCACTTCACGCCCCGGCGCTCGCCGCTCCGGCCGCTGCACTTGGCACTGCTGGATCCGCCGTATTGGCCGGCGTGGTCGCGCTGTTCTGGACGCCGAGCCTGGGCGACAGCGCGCTCTATACCGAAGATCAATTGCGCGCGCTGAAACAGGCCAGAACCCGTGTTCGTCTACAGGTCGAGCAACAGGCTGACGGTAGTCTCAAGGTGTATGGCTTCTACACCGGCAAGAACCGCGATTGGGAAATGGTCGATGTCGTGCAGTTCAGCTTGCGCGGCAGTCAGCAGGTGGCGGATCTGGGGGATGGTGTTGAACTGATCTGGACACCAGCTGTGGATGGTTCCGACATCCTCGGTATTCCAGCGCTGGAGGCTGCGCCGCAAGCACCACACATCTGGGTTTATCCGCCGACGAAAGCGGCTGACAGCATCATCGTGAATCCGGTTTACCCGCCTGAGTACAAGGATTTCATTCTTGTGTTTCCGGCGGGGTCGTTGGTGAAGCCGGTTTATGTAGTGATGAGCATGCCGGGGGATCATAAGTACTACGATGATCCAGAAACCCTCCCAGGCTTCCCTGATGCATTCCCCGTAAAACCGAAAGTTTCAGTTCAAGGTGGAGGTAAAAAACGAGCCCGATGGCTAGACCGCAGAGGCCGTATATACGAGTGGGACTCCAAAAGCGGTGCTGTAGAGCTTTACGATAAATTAGGAGTGCATTTGGGCGAATTCAATCACCTAACCGGCGAGCGAACTAAAAAGGCAAAGCCTGGTAGAAGAACCTCAAGAAACTGAAGAGAAAAATTATGCGCTATCTATCCATCACCGGTTTTTACCCTGATGAAAAACAAGATGATTCATTGCAGTTCCAATTGACCATCAAAGACTATGAGTTGAACCAGGCATTGGCTCAATTGACCGAGTCAAAAAAACTGGAAGAAATAGAGCCTGGAGAGCTGGAGCTAACAGCTACTCAAATCCTACAGGTTGCAGAACTACTAAAAGTCGACTTCCCCGAGGGGCTGGAATATTTTATAGGTCCCCGCGCCGCGTCGTGACAATCCTTAACAAACAAAACCCCGACCAGTCACCTGATCGGGGTTTTCTTTTACCCGTATTCCCGCTTAGTGCGAAACGCGGCTAGTCCCATCAACAGTAGCAATCCGCACCCGCTCGCCAACACGGAACACCTCATTCTCCTGAACCTGTTGTACGTAGGCGCGCATGCTGCCGTCGTCTTCGCGCACGGTGATTTCCACGCCCTGGGTGCGGGTCAGGCCTTCTTCGGCTGCAGAACCTGCCAGGCCACCGGCGACTGCGCCGATAACTGCAGCAACGATGCTGCCACGACCGCCACCGATGGCGCTACCGCCGACACCGCCCACGACGGCACCAGCCGCGCCGCCGATTGGGGTTTTGGTGCCTTCGATTTTCACCGGACGCAGAGATTCGATGGTGCCCATGCGAACGGTCTGCACGCGACGCGCTTCGTCACGGGAGTAGGAGTCACCGGTCAGGCTCGATTGGCAGCCAGTGAGCAACATCGCCATCGTGGAAAAGGAAGCAACCAGCAGAACAGACTTACGCATAGCATCAACTCCAAAGGACAAGTATTCATTAAACTCCGCAGCTTGACGCCTGTCACGGCCTCGCCCGGATAAAATTGGTTTGATTCAGGCCCGGTACAGGCACCTCCACGAACTCACCACACAGTAGCGGCAAATTCCGGAATCTGCGCCGCTGCCCCAAGGATTGTCATGGATTACTTCATCATTGTCGCCACTACCGTTGCCGGATTGTATTTCCACTGGTGGCTATACGTGCGGATCAAACGCTGGATGGACCGCGATCTGGCGTTGGCACTGGCGGGTAAAGACGAGCAGAAAAAGGCGTTCATGCTCCAGCAACTGGCGAACGCTCAAGCGCAGAAGATCAAGCGCCGAGACCTGCCGCAGTGGCTTGAAGCCGCTGCGGCAGGCTATCCCGATCGGTAGACGGCTTAAGGTGCCAGACGTTCAAAAATCCAGTCGGCGCCCTGCAAACGGTAGTTGAGGCGATCGTGCAGGCGGCTCGAACGGCCCTGCCAGAACTCGATGCGCTCCGGTAACAAACGATAACCGCCCCAATGCTCAGGGCAATGAGGTTGCGTGTCGCTGAAACGTTGCTCGGTGTTCTTGAGCAGCGCTTCCAGCTCGGCACGATCGGCGATCACCTGGCTCTGGGGCGAAGCCCAGGCACCGAGACGACTTCCCAGCGGCCGGACCTGGAAGTAGGCGTCGGACTCTTCAGGCGTAACCTTCACCACCCGCCCTTCGATGCGCACCTGGCGCTCCAGGGCCGGCCAGAAAAAGGTCATGGCCGCGAACGGGTTCGCGGCCAGATGCTGGCCCTTGGCGCTGTCGTAGTTGGTGAAGAAGGTGAAACCCTGCTCGTCCAGCCCCTTGAGCAGCAGAATGCGGCAATGCGGCCGACCGTCCTGATCGACGGTGGCCAGGGTCATGGCGTTGGCTTCCACCGGCGCCTGCTCGGTTTTCACCGCGTCGGCGAACCACTGATGGAACAGCGCGAATGGCTCGGCCGGGGCTTGCGCCTCGGTCAGGCCATCACGGGTGTAGTCGCGACGCATATCAGCCAGGCCCTGGGTCATAGCGCATTCCTTTTGGTTAACGAATCACTTTTTTGTGGCGTCGGCGTCGGCAGCAGCGGCGGTGACTTTTTTCGTGTCGGCAGCGGCTTTGGCCGGAGCAGTCTTTTTCGCCGGGGTCGCGGTTTTAGCCGGTGCCTTCTTGGCAGCGGCTTTCTTGGCCGGGGCCTTTTTCGCAGCAGGCACATCGGCTTTCTTCGCGGCGAGTGCCGGGGTGACCGGCTTGACCACTGGCTTGACGTCCTGGGCAGCGACCAACTTCACTGGCGCCGGGGCCGGCATATTGTACTTGCTCAGCAACGCGACCATGGTGTTTTGCGGGGTCACCAGCAATTCCACACGACGGTTCAAGGCACGGCCTTCATTGCTGTCGTTGGCAGCACGCGGGGCTTCGCCACCCATACCGCGCAGCATCAGACGATCACGCTGCAGACCGCTGAGGCGGAAAATCGCTGCCACGGCCTGGGCACGCTCCTGGCTCAGTTTCACGTTGGCCGGTGCGGCGCCCGACGTATCACTGTGGCCGAGAATCAGCACGGAAGTTTTCGGATCAACTTCAAGAATTTTCGCGACACGAGTGAACGGGCCGAGGGTCACCGGCAGCAGCATGGCCGGACGGTCAGGGTTGAACGAGCCTTCTACCGGCGCGGTCACCACCAATACGTTTTCACGGCGCTCGAGTTGCAGGTTGCTGCCCTTGATCGCTTCGCGCAAGCGCGGTTCGTAGTCGTCGAGCCAGGCCTGGGTAACTTTAGGATCGGGCATCGGCACGGCTTTAGCGGTGCTTTGCTCTTTGCCGCCGAACGGCCACCACCAATTGCCACCTGCATCGGCCTTGGCCACCTCGACCGGTTTGGCTTCAGGCTTGGCTTCAGCTTTCACCTCAGGCTTCTTGTCGAGAACTTCCTCGGAACCGAATGGCCAGTACCAAGGGTTGGAGCTTTCAGCCTTGGCCACCGGAGCGGTCGCGGCAGGCTTCAAAGGTGCCGGGGCTGGGGTCGGAGCCGGACCTTTAGCGGCGACTTTGTCGGAGGAACCGAACGGCCACCAGCTGCTGCCATCCGAGTCATTTTGTGGAGTTTGTGCGCAACCGGTAATAGCGAAGCACAGGGCCAAAGCGAGAGTTTTATTGGAAGACATTGGATATCCACAAAATAAGTAATGAACAATCAGGCCGGGTTGACCCGGATAAACAGACGCTTGGAAACCATAAAGGCCTTGGGGTTCCGGCCCTGGAACCCCTGAGCGCGTTTTACAGACAAGTGGCCAGTGCGCGCGCAAGCTTTTGTGCGCGCGGATCCATCAAGACGTACGGTCCTAAGGTATTTGTCACAAAGCCGAAGGCCACATCGTGTTCCGGGTCAGCAAAGCCGGTGGAACCGCCCGCACCCGGATGACCAAACGCACGAGGGCCGAGGCCGTAGGTGGCGTTGGCGACGTCCGGTTGATCGAGCATGCAACCCAGGCCGAAACGGGTCCGGGTCAGTAAAGTCTTGTCCTCGCCGAGGCTGTGCTCGCGCGTCATTTCGTCGAGCATTTCGCCTTCCAGCAAGCTGCCATCGAGCAGACCCGCATAGAACCCGGCCAGGCTGCGGGCATTGCCGTGGCCATTGGCGGCCGGCTGCTGCATGCGTCGCCACTCGGGTTTGTTGGTGCTGGTCATGATCGACGGCGGGTTAGTGAACGCCCTCGTGGTCATGGCCGTCGGCTCGCGCATGGTCACTTGCAGCAAGCGCTGGGCGGCGGCATCGCCGACATTGCCCTTGCCACGGGCGATGTGCGCCACGCGATGGAACTCCTGGTCCGCCAGGCCGACGTGGAAATCCAGCCCCAATGGCTTCGCGACTCGCGCCACGATGGACTCACCCGGCCCACGACCGTCGGCACGACGCAGCAACTCACCGACCAGCCAGCCGTAGGTGATCGCGGCGTAACCGTGACCGACCCCCGGCGTCCACCACGGTTCTTCAGCGGCCAGGGCATCAACCATGGTTTGCCAGTCGTAAAGGGCTTCCGGGGCCAACAGCTCACGCAGCGCCGGCAGACCGGCCTGATGGCAGAGCAATTGACGCAAGGTCACGGACTCTTTGCCGGCGGCGGCGAACTCGGGCCAGTAGCGGGCAACCGGAGCATCCAGTTGCAGTTTGCCTTCGGCCACCAGTTGCAGGGCGGTCACGGCGGTAAAGGTCTTGGTGCAGGAAAACAGGTTGGCGATGGTGTCGCTGTGCCAGGCTTCGGTGCCGTCCTTGTCAGCGGTGCCGGCCCAAAGGTCGACCACGGTTTCACCGCCAATCTGGATGCACAACGCTGCGCCACGTTCTTGAGGATCGTCGAACAGCGCCGCGAAAGCCTCACGCACCGCTTCGAACTTCAGCTCGTAAAAACCCTGAATCTGCACCCGCAACTCCTCTGGATAAACGCTCTACAAAGTGGCCGCATTGTTCCAGCCATTGAAGGTTTTGGAAACAGGGCCGGGCCGGGCGGTCGCCATCCCGCCCGGGTGAAACACTCAGAAAGTCTTACGTATCAGTCAGCACTCAGTGGCCATTGCCGGAATGCCCACCCGCATGACCAGCGCCCTGCCCCGGGCCTTTGCCGGCGTCGCCTTTTCGGCCGCCCGCGGCTTCTTGACCGGCTTTATCCGCCTCAGCCTTGGCCTTCTCGGCCTCTTTACCGAGCTGATCGACGGTCTGCAAATTGCTCTTGCGCACGCTATCGACGAAACCCTGGAACGGTAGATCAGTAATGCCCACCAGCCCGAAGTGACCGTTCTCGCCATCCAGCAGACGACCGGTAACCGGTTGGTCAAGGTATTGGAACCAGTGCACGCCGACGATCGACGGTTCGCTCATCGCCTGTTTGAGGAAATTGGCGTAAGCGGCCCCACGGTCTTCTTCCTTCGCCAATTGCGTCACGCCGCCCCAGAACGGGCCGCGATCCGCGGAGCCAAAGTTGAACTCGGTGATCAGCACCGGTTTGTCCAGGCTGCGCAATTTGGCGAAGTCATACCCGTCCTGCGGTTGCAGGGTGTACATGTTGAAGCTCAACACGTCGCAATACTGGGCGCAGGACTCAACCGCTTCCGGGGTGCTGATAGCAAACCGGCCACCCAGCAACAGCTGATTCGGCGCGTGCCACTTGAGCGAGTCGGAGAGGGTCTTGAAATAGGTGTCGGCGAAGACCTTCTGGAAGTATTTGAAGTCGGCTTCAATTTCCGGGTGTTCGGCGCTTGGCAGCGGCGGCACGAAGCCCGGGTCTTCCATCAATTCCCAGGCCGGCAAATCAATGCCCCAGGCTTTGGAAAGGCCTGCCTGATTGCGGTACTTGTCCCGCAATTGCTTGAGGAATGCGCGCTTGGCCGGCACGTCGGTGGTCATTTTCAAGGTGCCGTAGGCCAAGGCGTAACGGGCTTTCGGGTCGTCGCCGGGACCGGCCCAGGCCAGTTCGTTATCAGCGAAGTAACCAATCAGCCATGGATCGTCGCGATGGTCGCGCGCGGCGATGGCCACGGCACGTTCGGTGGCCATGGCAAAACGCGGGTCAAACGGGTCGGGCATACCGCCCCACCAGTCGGTGCCGGTGCTGATGCTGGCGTAATCGCCGACGATCGACAGCGGCAAGGTGTACGGAACGCGATCAGCGTTGGCCAGCGCCGGGGCGCTCCAGTTGCCGAGGGTGTTGAAGCCCCAGGCTTGCAGGCGATCAAGGGTGTGGCTGGTCCAGCGCTGTTCATCAACCACCGCTTTGCAAGGTTCGGCAGGTGTTTGCTCAGCTGCTTTCGCGGCGGTCGCTTCAACGGCGCCGGTCTTCGCCGCTTCGGCGACACCGGCTTTGGTGTCGCTGGTTACCACACACGGCGGACCATACAGACGCTGCAAGTTGGCGCCATAGAAGTCGTACCAGCGGCCGGTATTGTAGCCACGGCCCTGATCGACTCCGTTGCCTCCACGGTTATCGCCTTCGCCATAGTGGCTGGCCAGAGGCTCGTCGGGTTTGGGCAGGGATTCAAACATCCACTCGCGGCCGGCGACGTAGGTCTGGTCGACGTCCGGGGTGACGGTGTTGACCCCGAGCGAATAGAACGGATGCCCTTCCGGGGTCACCAGGTACCAGCGACCGTCGCGCTTCTCAGTGCGGAAAAACCCGCTGGCCTTGAATGCCGGGCCTTTGTTCCAGCCACCGAACTTGTCCAGGGACGACTTCTCGCGCTCGGCCAGCCAGGTTTTCAGTTGCTGCTGCTCCTTGGCGGCGGCGCTTTTCAGTTGCTCGTCGCTGCTGACTTTCTCTGGCCATTTGGCCCGGGTCGACTGGCCGTAAGCGTCTACCAGACCGCCAAAAGCCGCTTGGGTAACCGCATCGCCGTCCTGCACGCCAAAGCGTTCCAGCAGAATGCTCTGGGCGACTTTCGGCTGATCCATCGACAAGGTCACCGACACCACCTGGCTGCGCTCCAGCTCACCGACGCTGCTGGCCAGCAATACGCGCTGCCCCTCAAAAGTGATCGGCATCGGCGGGCCGGCTTTCAGGCCAAGGCTCAATGGCGTAAAGGGCTGCAGCGGCACCAATAACGTTTGCGCAGGGCCGGCCGGCAAGTCGACGCGGCTGACCAGCGTCTTGCCATCGTTGCTCTGGATTTTCACGTACAGGGTCACGGCCCAGTTCATTGCACTCTGAATCCGCAAACTCATAAAGCCCGACTGCGACCAGTCCCAAGCGCCAGTCTGCGGGGTCAGGCGCAAGGTCGGTTGTGCCACCGGGTTGAACGTCACCCGACGCAGCACTTCGCCTTCGGCCGTTTGCTCGGCGTTGGATTGCGGCAGGCTGGCGTCCTGAGTCGCCACCTGGACCACATCGGCGGGGCGCACAAAGTTGAACAGCGTCTGTTGGCCGGCAGGAGCCGCCAGCAAAGGGGCTGCGAACATCAGAGCGAATACAGCGGGCAACGAACGGCGAATCATGAGAACGAAATTCTCCCTAACGACCCGGATGGGCCAGTGGAAAAGCGATGGCAGAGAGATAGACAACGCGGTGGGCAAATTTGCCCACCGGTGTATCAGGAAATTTCTCGACGGAAGGGTGGCAACGCATTGAGGATCGCTTTGCCATAACGCTGGGTCACCAGACGTCGATCGAGCAAGGTGATGGTGCCGCGGTCTTCTTCGGTGCGCAGCAAGCGACCGCAGGCCTGGACCAGTTTCAGCGAAGCATCCGGCACGGAGATTTCCATGAACGGATTGCCCCCCCGAGCCTCGATCCACTCGGCCAGGGCCGCTTCGACCGGATCATCGGGCACCGAGAATGGAATCTTCGCGATCACCACGTGCTCGCAGTAAGCGCCGGGCAAGTCGACCCCTTCGGCGAAACTCGCCAGGCCGAACAACACACTGGAATCGCCGCCATCGACCCGCGCCTTGTGCTTGTTCAGGGTTTCCTGTTTCGACAGGTTGCCTTGAATGAACACCTGCTTGCGCCAGTCGCGGTCGAGACCGTCGAACACGTCCTGCATCTGTTTGCGCGAGGAGAACAGCACCAGCGTACCGCGCGAACCTTCCACCAAGGCCGGCAAATCACGGATGATCGCCGCGGTGTGGGCCGGCGCATCACGCGGATCGGCCTTCAGGTCCGGCACCCGCAGCACACCGGCGTCGGCGTGATGGAACGGGCTCGGAACCACAGCGGTCACGGCTTTTTTCGGCAGGCCGGCGCGCATGCGGAAGCGGTCGAAGGTGCCGAGCGCGGTCAGGGTCGCCGAGGTCACCAGAGCGCCGTAAGCCACGTTCCACAAATTGCGACGGAGCATTTCCGCCGCGAGGATCGGGCTGGCGTTGACCTCGATGTCGAACAGCGAGCCGCTTTCGGCCAACGTCAGCCAACGGGCCATGGGCGGGTTGTCTTCCGGGTCTTCAGCAGTGAACGCTACCCACAATTCCCAGTTGCCCGAAGAACGCGACAACAGGCTGCCAAACAGCGGATACCACTCTTCGGCCTGGTTACTGGCGATGCCGATGTTGACCTCGCCGTCCATGCCTTCCTTGAGCAGTTCGGTGAGCCGGGTGAACAGGTCGGTCAGACGGGCAAAGCCCTTCTTCAGCTCGACGCCCATTTCCCGCATGTGCTCGGGAATCACCCCGCCGACGAAGCGATGACGCGGCCGCTCGCGGCCTTCGACGTCTTCGCCGGGCTTGAAATCGGCGACCTGCTCGCAGGCGCTGAACATGAATTGCTGCTGGGTCTTGATCTCCCGCGCCAGCTCCGGCACCTGCTCGATCAACTTGCCCAGGTCGCCCGGCAGCGGATGCTGGGCCAACAATTTGGTGAGGTTCTTGGCGGTGGTTTCCAGCCAGTCGGCGGTGGAACGCAGACGCGTGTAATGGGCGAAATGGCCGATGGCCTTGTCCGGCAGGTGGTGTCCTTCGTCGAACACGTAGATGGTGTCGCGTGGGTCCGGCAGCACGGCACCGCCGCCCAGCGCCAGGTCGGCCAGGACCATGTCGTGGTTGGTGACGATCACGTCGACCTTGCCCATGCCTTCGCGGGCCTTGTAGAAGGCGCACTGGCCGAAGTTCGGGCAATGGCGATTGGTGCATTGGCTGTGATCGGTGGTCAGGCGCGCCCAGTCAGCATCTTCCAGTGCGGTGGACCAACTGTCGCGGTCGCCGTCCCACTTATTGCCGGCGAGTTTCTCGATCATGCTGGTGAACAGCTTCTGACTGGCCTCGTCGACCTCGATCTTGAAACCTTCTTCTTCGAACAGCTGCGCCGTGGCGGTTTGCGCGTGACCTTCCTGGAGCAACATGTCGAGCTTGGACAGGCACATGTAGCGCCCGCGCCCCTTGGCCAGGGCGAAGCTGAAATTCAGCCCGCTGTTGCGCATCAGGTCGGGCAAATCCTTGTAGACGATCTGCTCTTGCAGGGCCACGGTGGCCGTGGCAATTACCAGGCGTTTGCCGGCAGCCTTGGCCGTGGGGATGGCGGCCAGGCTGTAGGCCACGGTTTTGCCGGTACCGGTGCCGGCTTCCACCGCGACAATCGCGGGGTCGCCACTACGCCGGCCTTCGTCGTCGGTGTCGATGTCACCGAGGACCTTGGCAATTTCGGCGATCATCAGGCGTTGGCCGTAGCGCGGCTTGAGGCTCTTGGCTTCGAGAAAACGCGAGTAGGCGCCCTGGATCGTGGTTTTGAGTTCGGTGCTGATCATGGATTGTCGGGCGCAAAAAACGCTGGATAAATTTTCAGTGGTTCGGTTCGGCCGCTATCATACCCCGCTAATTAATCCCGCGCAGAACGGAGTACCCCAATGACACCTTTTGGCATCGTTTACACCCTGCATGTCCTGTCCGCCCTGGTGTGGGTTGGCGGCATGTTTTTCGCGTGGATGGTCTTGCGGCCCGCGGCGATGAAGGCTCTGGAGGGCCCTGCCCGGTTGAAGTTGTGGGTGGAAGTGTTTCAAGGTTTTTTCCGCTGGGTCTGGGTCGCGGTGGTGCTGTTGCCGGTCAGTGGTGTGGGCATGATTCATTTGCAGTACAGCGGTTTTGAAGCGGCGCCGCGGTATGTGCAGGTGATGATGGGGTTGTACGTGGTGATGACGGCGCTGTTTATCCGGATTCAGGCGTTGTTGTTTCCGGAGTTGCGCACGGCGGTGGCGGCGCAGGACTGGCCGACCGGGGCCGCGACGCTTGGGAAAATTCGCAAGTTGGTGGGGATTAATCTGATGGTCGGGGTGGTGCTGGTGGCGATTGCTGCGGCTCGGCCGATGTTTTGAGAGCAAGATCAACATCCCCCCTCACCCTAACCCTCTCCCCGAGGGGCGAGGGAACTGACCGAGGGGTTCTTTGGAAATATTGCGACCTGAAAGATCGAGTCGAACTCAGGCTTTGAAAAGTATGGAGATCGACTCCCTTTCCCCCTCTCCCCCAAGGGAGAGGGTTGGGGTGAGGGGTGGTTCTTACAGACGCTGAACAGTCACCGCCCCCGCCGCACCCGCAGGCCCCGGCTGACCATCAACACCCGGTCTGCCGTTCTTGCCGCCATCAGCCTTGTAAACAAAGCAGCCCTTGGCCTTGCCACCCGCGCCCGGTTTACCGCCAGGCCCGGCCACACCACCGTCACCGCCGGCCACCTGAACCTTGATCAGTTCCGCCGGGTAATCGCGCGGCACTTCCAGACGAACCAGTGCACCCGGCGCGCCCGGCTGACCGTCGCTGCCATCACTGCCATCGGCACCACGGCCTGCCTGGCCCCAGGTACAACCCGGTGCCTGACCATTGGCCCCATCGAGACCGACGAAACCCGGTGCGCCCGCGCCGCCGCGAGCGTCCACCAACAATTGCGGCGCTCTCAGTGCCTTGATCTGCAAGTTCAGGTTGCGCCCGGAGCGGGCTGCCTTGAGGTAAGTTCCCGGCGCGCCGCGAGCCGTGATCTGGCTGCCTTCCGACAACTGCGCACGACTGACCTTCAGCTCAAGCGGCTGTTCGCCGGGGACGATGGCGATTCGCGCTTCACGACCCAGACGCAATTCACCGACGGACACCTCGGTCACATTCGAGGGAATCAACAACGTGCCGTAGTCGGCCACTTCCAGGCGTTCCAGCTGCAAGGTGCTGGCGGTGTTGGGTAAACGCATCAGCGAGTTGGTTTCGACGCTCACCACCTGGGCGCAGGCCAACGGGCTGATGAGTGCAGCGAGCAGACAGAGTTTACGCATGGGAAGCCTTAGACGCGGTCGGAGCCGGGATGGTTTGCAGGTGATAAACGCCGAAAAAGAGGATCTTCAGGCGATCAAGCCAAGGGTGGGCGCGACCTCTGAGGCTGCGGAAACAGAACACCGCCTCCAGAAGATGAAGGCATGCCAGCAGGCCGCCGGCCAGATCGACCAGCAGATGCAGAGGATTGACGAACGGCGTGAGCTGGTTGACCAGCACCACCAGCCAGAACAGCAGGGTCAACAACTTCCCCAGCCCCCAAAACACGTTCATACGCTCCCCCGTTAAGAATTATTCTTTGCGCGCACAGTACCGGCTTCCACGCGGGATAAGCCAGAGGGCGACGAAAAATTCTTCATGAAGACCGCCGAATGGCCGCCGGGCCGACTTCAATTGTGGTCCGACGGCTCTATCACGGGGCTCAGCGATTGATGTGCAACTCCACCCGACGGTTTTTCGCCCGTCCTTCTTCCGTTTCGTTATCGGCCACCGGCTGGCTTTGGCCCTTGCCCTCGCTGGTGAGCTTGTCCGGCGCCACGCCCTGGCTCAACAGGTAGGCCGCCACGCTACTGGCGCGACGTTCCGAGAGTGCCTGGTTATAGGTGTCCGAGCCGACGCTGTCGGTATGCCCGATCACCTTGATGCTCACCACATCGGCGCTTTGCAGTTTGGGCATCAGCGAATCCAGCTTGCTCTGCGCGGCAGGGGTCAGTTCGGATTGGTTGAAGGCAAACAGTACGTCGCCCGCGTCGCTCAGGGTGATGACCTCCGACTGCACAGGTTCAGGTTTCACGCTGGCCGGGTACTGCGGCAATGGGCAGCCATGATGTTCGACGGGGGTATTGGCCGGCGTATCAGGGCAGCGATCACGTCGATCGAAGACACCATCGTCGTCTTCGTCGCCATCCTGGGCGTAACAGATCAAGCCACCGGTCAAGATACCAAGCGCCGCCCCACCGGCCGCCCAACCGCCACTTTCGAGAGCGCCCAGACCGCCACCGACCAGGCCGCCGATAACGCTGCAGATTGGCCAGGTTCGTTGATTGAGGGGGGCGGTGCCATCGCTGTGAGTAGCGCAACCGGTCAACAGGCTGCCCAGCAGCACAACCGGCAAGACGGTCCGTGTGAAAACACTCATGGTGAAAGCTCCTGTGTTACCGGCCAATGCCGGTCACACAGGAGTAAAGACCCGCATCCGCGACTGCACAAGCCGCGGAGTACGAGGGGTTTAGCGGTTGATTTTGATTTCCGTGCGACGGTTCATCGCGCGGCCGTCAGCGGTTTTGTTATCGGCAACCGGCTGGCTTTCACCGGCACCGGTAACAGACACGAATTCGCTGCGGGGTACGCCTTGGGAAATCAGGTATTCAACCACCGAGTGCGCACGACGATCCGACAGTTTCTGGTTATAGGTATCGCTGCCCACGCTGTCGGTGTGGCCGGTTACGGTCAACTGGGCGGTACTCGATTCCTGCTTCAGGCGAGTGGCGATTTTGTTTAGTACCTCTTTATCGGCAGGGGTCAGTGTGGCCTTGTCGAACTGGAAGTGAACATCGCGAATGACGATGACTTCTTCTTTAACCACGGCCGTTTCTTCGACCACTGGCGCAGGCACCGGTGGAGGGCAGCCGTCGGCATCGACCCGCACGCCTCTAGGTGTTCCCGGGCACTTGTCGCGACTATCCGGCACGCCATCGCCGTCTTCGTCGCCATCACCGTGAACCCAGCAATAGGCCGCAGCCGTGCCGCCGACGAGCAGCGCGCCATACCCCGCCCATGCCGAGCTCTCGGTCGCGCCGAGACCTGCACCCACGACACCACCGACCGCCGCACAGGTCGGCCAGTCGGTTTTCTGCAAACCTGCGCAACCAGTCAACACACTGGTTAGCAGAACCAAGGGTAATGCTGTCCGAACTATGCTCATCTAGTTTTCTCCTGAGGGATCGGCTTAGAACCGATTCAGGTAGTAAAGACCCGAGTTTTAATCTCCGCCAGCAATAGGCCATTGCAGTTTTATCCCGTGTTCACGGCACATCGGCGCTTTTGGGACAAACCAGCTCTAGGCCCGGCCCTTTGAGCAGGCTAGTCTTGGCAGCTCTGATTGAGGATCTTCGATGATTGCAGGTATTTCTTCGCGCACGCCCCAGCAGGCGTTGGCCGCTTTGCTTGATCGTTACGCTCCCGCGCGCCTGTTGCTGATTGGCGCCAGCGAGTTCCCCGCGCTTGAGGCCTTCAAGCTGGCGCACCCGGACACTTCTGTGGCCCATGCGGCACCTGGGCCGTTGCCGGCCGAACTGGCGGCGCGCCGGTTTGACCTGGCGCTGGTGGTCGATTGCCTCGAACATTTGCCTAAACGCGATGGCCTGAACCTGCTTGGCGGGGTGCGTAACCTCAACGCCAGTCGCATTGCGGTGCTGGCGGACTTGCCGGCCAGCGGCTGGCAGGAAACCGATTTTTTCTCCCTGGCCCTGCAAGCCAGCGAACGCTTCCAGCGCGACGATCAAGTGCTGACCCTGTTCACCTATGATCTGCTTGACTACAAACAAGTCCCCGACTGGCTTAACTCACGGTTCTGGGCCAATCCGGAAAACTTCGGGAAATATTGGTGGTAACGCAATGAGTACATCCATTTGCCCCTGTGGCAGCGGCACCCTGCTGGATGCCTGCTGCGGCCATTACCATGCCGGTCATCCGGCGCCGTGTGCCGAAGCCTTGATGCGTTCGCGCTACAGCGCCTACGTACTGGGGCTGATCGATTATCTGGTGGCGACCACCCTGCCCGCACAACAGGCAGGCCTGGATCGACAGTCCATCAGCGACTGGAGCGCCCAAAGCACCTGGCTGGGCCTTGAGGTGGAAAGCTCCGAGGTCTTCGGCGGTCAGCCGGAACATGCCTTCGTGACCTTTACCGCGCGCTGGCACGACGGCAGCGGTGAACACAGCCACCGCGAACGCTCGTCGTTCGTGCAGAACGCCGGCCACTGGTACTTCATCGACCCCACCGTACAACTCAAAGCCGGGCGCAATGATGCGTGCCCTTGCGCCAGCGGGCAGAAGTTCAAGAAGTGTTGTGCGGGTTATTTCAGCAGTTGAGGTCCCCCCCGAGAGGCTAGACTGGGCATCAAAGGGAGTCAGTCCATGCTCAGTCAGCGGCGCGTCTTTCAAACCCTCACCCTGTTTCTGTTTCTGGGGCTCGGCGGCTGTGCGTCCTGGTTCGGCGACGATGAACCGGAACCGCAAGTGCATCTGGTCAAGGTCGAAGTGGTCCAGGCTAAACTGATGCAGCAGCGATTCCTGCTGCACTTTCGCGTCGACAACCCCAACGACAGCGATCTGACGGTGCGGGGGATCGAGTACCGCATTCACTTGGGCGACATGCTGCTGACCGAAGGTGAGCACGAACACTGGTTCACCGTCGGTCCCAAACACAGTGCCTACTTCAAAGTGCCTATTCGCACCAACCTGTGGCCCAAGGTGCGGGATCTGGTGAAACTGCTGAAAAAACCCGACCAGCCCATTCCCTATCGTCTGGAAGGTGAACTGGAAACCGGTTTATTCATCGCGCACTACGTGCACCTGGCGCGCAATGGCGTGATAATCCCCGCCGATTTAATTCCGGAGCAAAACCGATGACCCAGCAACCCCATGTCCATGGCCCTGACTGCAACCACGATCATGACCATCACGACCACCATGATCACGACCATGGCCATGTCCACGGCCCGAACTGCGGCCACGCCCACCAGGAACCGGTGCGCAACGCCCTGAAAGACGTCGGCCGCAACGACCCTTGCCCGTGCGGCAACGGCCAGAAATTCAAGAAGTGCCACGGCGCTTGATGCTTCGGGCGAAGATCTTCTTCGCCTGTTGAATCGCCTTCGCGAGCAAGCCCGCTCCCACATTAGATCGCATTCTCAAGGTAGATGCGGTCAAGTGTGGGAGCGAGCCTGCTCGCGAAGAGGCCCTCAAAGTCACCCTCACTTCAGGATCTGCGCAGTGCTGACAACCGTCGCATATTCCCCATGCAAATTCCCCAACGACATCGCATGCACGTCTTCAGCTGAATGGGCGTTGCCAAAATAATCAGCCTTGTCGAACGTAAAGCACGCATCCTCCGCCACCCACGTATCAAACCCCAGATTCCCGGCCGTTCGTGCCGTGGATTCCACCGAGTTATTGGTTGCTACGCCGACAATGACCAACTGATCGATCCCGGCCTCTCGCAAAGTCCGCTCGAGCCCCGTCGCACAAAACGCATCCGGCACCTGCTTTTGGATAAGCTGCTCACCGGTCTGCGGTTGAAACCGCTCCTGAAATTCCACCCCCGATTGCTGCGGCCAGAACACTGAGTCGGGTGAACGGGACAGGTGCTGTACATGAATGACCGGTCGCCCGGTTCGACGCCAATGCCCTAGCAAATCGAGGATTCGCTGCTCGGCCTGAAGATTATTTCGGCGACCGAGTTTGGGATGCAGGATGCCTTTTTGTTGATCGATGATGATCAGCGCCGCGTTTGTTTTGAGCTCCATGCCGTTTTTTCTCATGCGGGGTCATTGAATTTCCCACACTTCAGCATCACCTCCTCCTACAGGCAAGCTATCGAACGCAAACAGGACGACCTGATGCCGGCGTTTGCTGTCCGCAAGTAACGACATCTTTTGATTTGGAGTACTCCATGATCGACCTGTATTACTGGACCACCCCCAACGGCCACAAAATCTCGATATTCCTGGAAGAAGCCGGCCTGCCGTACAACGTGCACCCGATCAACATCAGCCAAAACGACCAGCTCAAACCCGAATTCCTGAAAATTTCCCCGAACAATAAAATTCCGGCCATCGTTGATCCCGAACCGGCCGATGGCGGTGAGCCGTTGGCACTGTTCGAGTCCGGGGCGATTCTGTTGTACCTGGCGGAGAAAACCGGCAAGTTCCTGCCCAAAGACCTGCGCGGTCGCCAACAAGCGCTGCAATGGTTGTTCTGGCAGATGGGTGGCCTGGGGCCGATGGCCGGGCAGAATCATCACTTCAGCCAGTTCGCACCGGAGAAAATCCCCTATGCGATCAAGCGCTACATCGACGAGACCGCCCGCCTCTACGGGGTCCTCGACAAGCAGCTGGCCGACAAAGACTTCGTCGCCGGCAGCGAATACAGCATTGCTGACATGGCGATCTACCCGTGGATCGTTTCCCACAAGTGGCAGAGCCAGAACCTGGAAGACTTCCCCAACGTGCTGCGCTGGTTTAACCACATCCAGAGCCGTCCGGCGACGGTGAAGGCGTATGCCCTGGTGGCCAAGGTCAATCCGCCTAAATCCTGAAATAACCTGATACCCCGCTTGCGCGGGCACCTCCTGCTCACTAACGTAGCGCCTTTATTGCGCCTCTACCCCCGCAGGAGCTTTGCCATGGCCTCGCCAGCCCTTACACATTTTCTTCCCCGGTTCGGCGTTGCCGCTGCAGTGGCCGGTGTTTTGAGCCTGACCGGTTGTCAGACCTGGAACACCCAGGACACCCTCCCACCGACCACCGGCGTGCAGCCGCTCAAGGGCCTGGCGCAAAACGTTTCGGTACGCCGCAATGCCATGGGCATGCCGTTGATCGAAAGCAACACCTTCCACGACGCGCTGTTCACCCTGGGTTACGTCCACGCCACCGACCGCATCACGCAAATGGTCACCCTGCGCCTGTTGGCTCAGGGCCGTTTGTCGGAGATGTCCGGTTCGGACCTGCTCGACGCTGACCGCTACATGCGCGCCGTCAATCTGAAGAAAAGCGCAGGCGAGCTGTACAAGGCGTCTTCGCCGCGCCTCAAACGCTTCTTCGAAGTCTATGCCCGCGGCGTCAACGCCTACCTGTTCCGTTACCGCGACAAGCTGCCGGCAGACCTCGCGGCCACGGGCTACAAACCTGAATACTGGAAGCCGGAAGATTCGGCGCTGATTTTCTGCCTGCTGAACTTCAGCCAGTCGGCCAACCTGCCGGAAGAGATTGCCTCGCTGATGCTGGCCCAGACCGTCAGCACCGACAAACTCCCGTGGCTGACGCCGTCCGCCCCCGATGAAAAGCTGCCGCTGGCCGAAGCTGAAAAACTTCAGGGCATCAAGCTCAACGGGCAAATCCCGGGCCTGGCCGAGATCAGTAAAGCCACGAGCCAACTGTCCGATCTGAATCTGCTGGGCGCCACCTCGTCGAACAATTGGGCGATCGGCCCGCAACGCAGCCGCAGCGGCAAAAGCCTGCTGGCCAGCGACAGCCATGGCCCACTGGGCGTGCCGTCGTTGTTCAGTTACGTGCAGATCCGCGCGCCGAAGTACCAGGCCTCTGGCGTAACCATTGCCGGTTTGCCGATGGTGCTCGGCGGTTTCAACGGCAAAGTGGCGTGGAGCATGACCACCGTCATGGGCGACAACCAGGACCTGTTCCTGGAAAAAATCAAACGCCAGGGCAACGGACTTTCCTACGAGGTGGGCGGCAAATGGCAGCCGGCGATCGTGCGAAACGAAACCTACTTCGTCAAAGGCCAGCGGCCGATTCGCGAAGTCGTGTACGAAACCCGCCATGGCCCGCTGCTCAACAGTGCCCAAGGCACGACGCTGGCTAACGGTTTTGGCCTGGCCTTGCAGACGCCGAACTTCACCGATGACAAGACCCTGGACGCGTTTTTCGACCTGTCCCGCGCCCAGACCGTCGAGAAAGCCTCGGACGCCAGCCGCGAAATCCGCGCCATCGCGCTGAACCTGGTATTTGCCGACGCCAGCAACATTGGTTGGCAAGTCACCGGTCGCTACCCGAACCGTCGCGAAGGCGAAGGCTTGCTGCCGTCGCCGGGCTGGGAAGGTCGTTACGATTGGGACGGTTACGCCGACCCGATGCTCCATCCCTATGACCAGGATCCGGCCCAAGGCTGGCTCGGCACTGCCAACCAGCGCGTCATTCCCCATGGCTACGGCATGCAGCTGTCCAATTCATGGTCGGCACCGGAACGTGGAGAACGCCTGGCCGAACTGGCGGGCGTGGGCAAACACGACACGCGCAGCCTGATCGCCATGCAATACGACCAGACCACCACTTTCGCTGCCAAGCTGAAGAAGATGTTTGAAGCGCCGGGCATGTCTCGACCGCTCAAGCAGGCCATTGAAGCGTTGCCTGAAGCGGATCGCGGCAAGGCTCGCGAGGCGTATACCCGCCTGATGGCCTTCGACGGAAAACTCAGCCCGACCTCCGCTGATGCAGCGATTTACGAGCTGTTCCTCCAGCAAAGCACCCAACAGATTTTCATCGATGAACTGGGCCCGGAAAGCAGCCCGACGTGGAAAGCCTTTATCGCCAACGGCAAGTTGTCCTACGCGGCCCAGGCCGATCACCTGCTGGGTCGTGAGGACAGTCCGTTCTGGGATGACGCTCGCACACCGCAGAAAGAAGATAAACCGGCGATCCTCGCCCGCAGCCTGGCAGCGGCGATCAGCGCGGGCGACAGTCAGTTGGGCGGCGATCACAAAGCCTGGCAGTGGGGCAAACTGCACCGCTACGAATGGAAAAACGCCAGTGGCCAGACGGTGCGCGGTCCGCTTGCAGCCGGCGGCGACCACACCACACTGAATACTGCCGCATTCGCCTGGGGTCAGGATTTCAACACCGCCCTGGCGCCGGCGATGCGCTTAATCGTCGACTTCGGCCAGGCCGAACCGCTGATGGGGCAGAACGGTACGGGGCAATCCGGTAATCCGGCGAGTCCGAACTACCTCGACAGCATTGATCCGTGGCTGAAAGGGCAATACATGAGTCTGCCGATGCAGCCGCAGAACTTTGACAAGGTGTATGGGAAGACGCGGTTGACTCTTACACCTGGCAAATAAGGCAAGATCAAAAGATCGCAGCCTCGTTTCACTCGACAGCTCCTACAGGGGATACGCATTTCAATGTAGGAGCTGTCGAGTGAAACGAGGCTGCGATCTTTTGCTTCTGATCTCTGAAAAATAAATAGAACTTCTAGTCTCGCGCAAACCTCATAGCTAACAAGTCCCTCGATTTTGGTAACAACATGGATCTTGTTATCGCGCGTCCTGAAGGTTTGTACTGCCCGGCTGGAGATTTCTACATCGACCCGTGGCGACCGGTCGAACGTTCAATCATCACCCACGCTCACGGCGACCATGCCCGCACCGGCAATCAGCATTATCTGGCGGCCGCTCCCGGCGAAGGGATTTTGCGTGTGCGATTGGGCCAGGACATCAACCTGCAAACCCTGCCCTACGGTCAACCCCTGACCCACCATGGCGTCACCTTGAGTTTTCACCCCGCCGGCCATGTCCTCGGCTCGGCACAGGTGCGTCTGGAATACGGCGGCGAAGTCTGGGTCGCCTCGGGTGACTACAAGATCGAGCCCGACGGTACCTGCGCACCGTTCGAACCCGTGCGCTGCGATACCTTCATCACTGAATCGACCTTCGGCCTGCCGATTTATCGCTGGCAGCCCCAGGCGCACGTCTTTGCCGAGATCAATCAGTGGTGGCAAGCCAACGCCGCCGCCGACAAAACCAGCGTTTTATTCTGCTATGCGTTCGGCAAGGCGCAGCGAATTCTCCACGGTATCGATGCCAGCATCGGCCCCATTCTGGTGCATGGCGCCGTGGAACCGCTCAATCAGGTTTATCGCGAAGGTGGTATTTATTTACCGCCAACAATCTATGCCGGCGAGGTAAAAAAGAGCGACCCCATGATGCGCAAGGCGTTGGTCCTGGCCCCGCCTTCGGCCGGCGGCAGCACCTGGATGCGTCGCTTCGGTGACTACAGCGACGGCTTCGCCAGCGGCTGGATGCGTTTGCGTGGCACACGGCGGCGACGTGGTGTGGATCGTGGCTTCGTTCTGTCTGACCATGCCGACTGGCCCGGCCTGCTCTGGGCCATCGAACAGACCGGTGCTGAGCGCGTGAGGGTGACCCACGGTTCGGTCGGCGTACTGGTGCGCCATCTGCGCGAACAGGGTCTCGATGCCATGAGTTTCAGCACCGAGTACGGCGACGATGAGGAAGAAAACGCAGCCGTCGAACCCGAGAGCGCCGAGGTGCTGGCATGAAGGCGTTCGCCGAGTTGTACGCCGAACTCGATGCCACGACGTCGAGCAACGCCAAACTGGCGGCGATGCAACACTACTTCGCCGAGGCCGCGCCGGAAGATGCCGCATGGGCTGTTTACTTTTTGTCCGGCGGGCGGCCTCGGCAACTGGTGCCGGTGCGCATCCTGCGAGAGTTGGCGGTGGAGATCTCCGGACTCGCGCCGTGGCTGTTCGAAGAGAGTTATCAGGCGGTCGGCGATCTGGCGGAAACCATTTCGCTGGTGCTGCCCGAAGCGCTTCACAGCTCCAACGATGGATTGGCCGTCTGGATTGAAGACAAACTGCTGCCGCTGCGCGGTGAAACCCCGCAAGTCCTGGCCGAGCGACTGCCTGCCCTGTGGTCGCAACTGGACCGCCAGAGCCTGATGCTGTGCATCAAATTGATCACCGGCAGTTTCCGCGTCGGCGTCTCCAAGTTGCTGGTCACCCGCGCCTTGGCGGCCATGGCCGGGCTCGACAGCAAACGCGTCGCCCAGCGACTGGTGGGTTACACCGACCTGTCCAACCACCCGAACGCGCCGGATTATTTGAAGTTGATCGCCGCCGAATCGTCTGACGAACATGCCCAACGGGGCGGTCAGCCCTATCCGTTTTTCCTCGCTCACGCGCTATCACAACCCGTTGAACAATTCGAAGCCCTGCTCGGCCCGGCCAGCGATTGGCAAGTGGAATGGAAGTGGGACGGCATCCGCGCCCAGGTGGTCAAACGCGACGGACGACTGTGGATCTGGTCGCGAGGTGAAGAGCTGGTCACCGAGCGCTTCCCCGAACTCGACAGTCTGGTTCACTGCTTGCCTGAGGGTACGGTGATCGACGGTGAAATCGTCGCCTGGAAAACCGGACAACCCACCACCGAGGATGCCTTCAACCCTCATTCCCCGGTTTCGCCCGCGGCAAAGCCTTTCGCGCTGCTGCAACAGCGGATCAGCCGTAAAACCCTGGACAAAAAAATCCTCGAAGAAGTGCCGGTGGTGATCCTCGCCTACGACCTGCTGGAATGGCTGGGTGAAGACTGGCGCAACCAGCCTCAGGCCAAGCGTCGCACTCAACTGGAGCATGTCGTCGCCAGAAGCAACAACCCGGTGTTACTCGCCTCACCGGTACTCACCGGCGAAGACTGGTTTGACCTCGCCCGACAGCGGCAAGCCTCCCGCAAGCTCGGTGTCGAAGGCATGATGCTCAAGGCCCGGGATGCGTTATATGGCGTCGGGCGGACCAAGGACATGGGCGTCTGGTGGAAATGGAAAGTCGACCCGTTCAGCGTCGACGCGGTGCTGATTTATGCGCAACGCGGCCATGGTCGCCGCGCCAGTCTCTTCAGCGATTACACCTTCGCCGTGTGGGACGGGCCGCCTGACGCGAGCGAACGCGCACTGGTGCCGTTTGCCAAGGCCTATTCAGGGCTGACAGACGAAGAAATGCGCCAGGTCGACAGCATCGTGCGCAAGACCACCGTAGAGACATTCGGGCCGGTGAGCAGTGTGACGCCGAGTCTGGTGTTTGAACTGGGATTTGAGGGCATCGCCCTGTCCAGGCGACACAAGAGCGGGATTGCGGTGCGGTTTCCGAGGATGTTGCGCTGGCGGCAGGACAAGTCGGTCGAAGAGGCGGACAATCTCGCAACTCTGCAGGACTTACTGGGCTAACCAAGTTCCCTGTGGGAGCGAGCCTGCTCGCGATAGCGGTGTATCAGGAAACACTTTACTGCCTGACACTCCGCTATCGCGAGCAGGCTCACTCCCACATGGATCTGCGCCATCCTGAACCAAGTTGGTGCAGCTATTTTCCGACGCCCGTTTTCGTGCACAAATCCCTCCTTGCCATTTCTTGAATCACCTTTTAAAACACTTGTTCGGGACTCTGGTTCGGAAATTGCTACTTTCATAGGGTCTTACGCTTTCCAGTAACAATAATTCTGCGCCACAAGCGCTCATATTGGTTTTTAGGGATTGAATAATGAAAAAAGCATTGCTGACCCTTTCTGCACTGGCGTTGTGCATGGCAGCCGGTTCCGCGCTGGCCAAGGAATACAAGGAATTGCGTTTTGGCGTTGATCCTTCCTACGCTCCGTTTGAGTCAAAAGCGGCTGACGGTAGCCTGGTAGGCTTCGACATCGATCTGGGTAACGCGATCTGCGCCGAGCTGAAGGTCAAGTGCAAATGGGTCGAAAGCGATTTCGACGGCATGATTCCGGGCCTGAAGGCCAATAAATTCGACGGTGTGATCTCTTCGATGACCGTCACCCCGGCCCGCGAAAAAGTCATCGATTTCTCCAGCGAGCTGTTCTCCGGCCCAACCGCATACGTGTCCAAGAAAGGTTCTGGCGTCACCGCAGACGTCGCTTCGCTCAAGGGCAAAACGGTCGGCTACGAACAAGGCACCATCCAGGAAGCCTATGCCAAAGCCGTTCTGGACAAGGCGGGCGTGAAAACCCAGGCCTATCAGAACCAGGACCAAGTGTATTCCGACCTGACTTCCGGTCGTCTCGACGCCGGCATCCAGGACATGCTGCAGGCCGAGCTGGGCTTTTTGAAGTCGCCAAATGGCGCCGATTACGAAATCAGCAAGCCGGTAGACAGCGAATTGCTGCCAGCCAAAACGGCTGTCGGTATCTCGAAAGGTAACAAAGACCTCAAGGCACTTTTGGATAAAGGTATCAAAGCGTTACACGACGATGGCACCTACGCCACCATTCAGAAGAAACACTTTGGCGATCTGAATCTGTACAGCGGCAAATAATGCCCGGCGCCCATCTCGCGATGGGCGCTTTTTTTATCCGATCAGGTTGCTGATTTATGTTCGAAAACCTACTACAAAACCTGGGGCTCTCAGCCTTCAGCCTCAAGGGCTTTGGTCCGTTGCTGATGGAAGGCACCTGGATGACCATCAAATTATCGGTGTTGTCGCTGTTGGTGGCCGTATTGCTCGGGCTGCTCGGCGCCAGTGCCAAGCTGTCAAAAGTCAAACTGGTGCGGGTTCCGGCCCAGCTCTACACCACGCTGATTCGCGGTGTGCCGGACCTGGTGCTGATGCTGTTGATCTTCTACAGCCTGCAGACCTGGTTGACGTCGTTTACCGACTTAATGGAATGGGAATACATCGAGATCAACCCGTTCAGCGCCGGGGTCATCACCCTGGGCTTCATTTATGGCGCGTACTTCACCGAAACCTTCCGTGGCGCGATTCTCGCGGTCCCGCGGGGCCAGGTCGAAGCGGCAACCGCGTATGGCCTCAAGCGCGGACAGCGTTTCTGGATCGTGGTGTTCCCGCAGATGATGCGTTTTGCCCTGCCGGGTATCGGTAACAACTGGATGGTGATGCTCAAGGCCACCGCTCTGGTCTCAATCATCGGCCTCGCCGACCTGGTCAAGGCGGCGCAGGATGCCGGTAAAAGCACTTATCAGCTGTTCTACTTCCTGGTGCTTGCAGCGCTGATTTACCTGCTGATCACCAGCGCCTCCAACTTCGTCCTGCGCTGGCTCGAACGCCGCTATGCCGCCGGTTCCCGGGAGGCCGTACGATGATCGAACTCTTGCAGGAATACTGGAAAGCTTTCCTTTATACCGACGGCTACAACATCACCGGCCTGGCCATGACCATGTGGCTGCTCAGCGCGTCGATCTTCATCGGTTTCCTGGTGTCGATTCCGCTGTCCATCGCTCGGGTCTCGCCGCAGTTCTACATCCGCTGGCCGGTACAGTTCTACACCTATCTGTTTCGCGGGACGCCGTTGTATATCCAGCTGCTGATTTGCTACACCGGCATCTACAGCCTGGCCGCCATCCGCGCACAACCGGTACTGGATGCGTTCTTCCGTGATGCGATGAACTGCACGATCCTGGCCTTCGCCCTGAACACCTGCGCCTACACCACGGAGATTTTCGCCGGGGCGATTCGCAGCATGGCTCACGGTGAAGTCGAAGCGGCCAAGGCTTACGGTCTGACAGGCTGGAAGCTGTATGCCTACGTGATCATGCCTTCGGCCCTGCGTCGTTCGTTGCCTTATTACAGCAACGAAGTGATTTTGATGCTGCACTCGACCACCGTGGCCTTCACCGCGACCATCCCGGACATATTGAAAGTCGCGCGGGACGCCAACTCGGCGACCTTCCTGACCTTCCAGTCGTTCGGCATCGCCGCGCTGATCTACCTGACCGTTACCTTTGCGCTGGTCGGCCTGTTCCGCCTCGCCGAACGCCGATGGCTGGCCTTCCTCGGGCCGACCCACTAGGACCCGCTTTAGGGATAAAGAGACATGCGCCACCAGATTCATGACCTGCTGGCCCCGCTGCCGGGGACCGCTCGACAGATTCACAGCTTTCACTTCGGCCCCTCATCGGCCAAAGGCAAGATCTACATTCAGTCATCCCTGCATGCCGACGAAATGCCGGGCATGCTGGTTGCCTGGCACCTCAAGCAGCGTCTGGCGGAACTTGAAGCCGCTGGCCGTCTGCGCAGCGAAATCGTACTAGTCCCGGTAGCCAACCCGGTCGGCCTCGAACAAGTGCTGATGGATGTGCCGCTGGGCCGTTACGACCTCGAAAGCGGGCAGAACTTCAACCGCTGGTTCGTCGATCTGAGCGAAACCGTCGGCAACGAGATCGAAGGCCTGCTCGGCGACGATCCGCAGCACAACCTCGAACTGATTCGCAGCAGCCTGCGCAATGCCCTCGCCCAACAGACGGCCAGCACGCAACTGCAATCCCAGCGCCTGGCGCTGCAACGGCTGGCCTGCGATGCCGACATGGTGCTGGACCTGCATTGTGATTTCGAAGCGGTCGCCCACCTTTACACCACGCCCGAGGCCTGGCCGCAGGTCGAGCCACTGGCGCGGTACATCGGTGCCGAAGCCAGCCTGCTGGCTACCGACTCCGGCGGTCAGTCGTTCGATGAATGCTTCACTCTGCTCTGGTGGCAGTTGAAGGAGCGCTTCGGCGAACACTTCGACATTCCGCTGGGCAGTTTCTCGGTCACCGTCGAATTGCGCGGTCAGGGTGACGTCAATCATCCATTGGCCAGCCTCGATTGCCAGGCGTTGATCAATTACCTGATTCACTTCGGCGCCATCGCTGGCGAACCCGCTTCGCTGCCTGAACTGCCCTACCCGGCTACGCCGCTTGCCGGCGTTGAACCGGTGGCGACACCGGTCGGCGGGCTGCTGGTGTTCACCGCGCTGCCAGGGGAATACCTCGAAGCCGGGCAACTGATCGCTGAAATCATCGACCCGATCTTTGACCGCGTCACCCCCGTTCATTGCACCGTTGCCGGGTTGATGTACGCCCGTTCGCTACGGCGCATGGCCACTGCCGGCATGGTGATCGCCCACATTGCGGGCACCGAAGCCTATCGCAGCGGCTATCTACTTTCGCCTTGAGGATGCATGCCCCATGTACAAACTGACCATTGAAGGCCTGCACAAAAGCTATGGCGAACATGAAGTACTCAAAGGCGTTTCGCTCAAGGCCAACACCGGCGACGTCATCAGTCTGATTGGCGCCAGCGGCTCGGGCAAAAGCACCTTCCTGCGTTGCATCAACTTTCTCGAACAGCCCAACGACGGCGCCATGAGCCTGGACGGCCAGAACATCCGCATGATCAAGGATCGCCACGGCATGCACGTGGCCGACGCCGATGAACTGCAACGGATCCGCACCCGCCTGGCCATGGTGTTCCAGCACTTCAACCTGTGGAGCCACATGACGGTGCTGGAAAACATCACCATGGCCCCGCGCCGGGTGTTGGGGTGCAGCAAGGAGGAAGCCGAAGACCGTGCCCGGCGCTATCTCGACAAGGTGGGCCTGGCGGCGCGGGTTGCCGATCAGTACCCGGCATTTCTGTCTGGCGGTCAGCAGCAACGGGTGGCGATTGCCCGCGCGTTGGCGATGGAACCGGAAGTCATGCTGTTCGACGAACCGACCTCGGCACTCGACCCGGAACTGGTGGGCGAAGTACTGCGCGTGATTCAGGGTCTGGCCGAGGAAGGCCGGACCATGATCATGGTGACCCACGAAATGAGCTTCGCCCGCAAGGTATCGAGTCAGGTGTTGTTCCTGCACCAAGGGCTGGTAGAGGAAGAAGGTGCGCCGGACGACGTGCTGGGCAATCCGAAGAGTGAGCGGTTGAAGCAGTTCCTGAGCGGCAACCTGAAATAACCTCACTTCCCACCTCTACAACGAAATATGGCCAGTCAGCTGAAGTCTTTGAAGACATCAGCTGACTGGCCATTCGTTTTTCGCAGGCGGCGATCAAACAACTGGCGCTGGAGGAGGCTCGTCCGGCAAGGTGGGCTCACCAGGCTCGGTGGGTTGTTCGTTGGGGGTATCGGGATCAGGTTGACCGGGGATGCCCCCCGCCGTGCTGATAGGTGGATGTGCCAACAAGGACCAGGCCAAAACGCCAACCTGATTGGGCTCAAGCCTTGCCAGTTCGGCACTTATTCGCGGATCGATCTTCATAGGGCACTCCTGAGCGATGGCCCCGTCCGCGTTGCGCGAACCGGGCAGTACACCCAATAGAGTGTCCACCCGCTCAAGAATTCCCACGACTTGCCTGACGAACGGATCAGGTGCGTGGCAGCGTAACGCCGCGCTGGCCCTGATACTTGCCGCCACGGTCCTTATAGGACACTTCGCACTCTTCGTCGGATTCAAGGAACAGCATCTGTGCCACGCCTTCGTTCGCGTAGATTTTCGCCGGCAGATTGGTGGTGTTGGAGAATTCCAGGGTCACATGACCCTCCCACTCAGGCTCAAGCGGCGTGACGTTGACGATGATACCGCAGCGCGCATAGGTGCTTTTACCCAGGCAAATGGTCAATACATTACGCGGAATGCGGAAATATTCGACGGTGCTGGCCAGGGCGAAGGAGTTCGGCGGAATGATGCACACGTCGCTGTGGATGTCGACGAAGCTGCCGGCATCGAAGTTTTTCGGGTCGACGATAGCCGAATTGATGTTGGTGAACACCTTGAAATGATTTGTGCAGCGCACATCGTAGCCGTAGCTTGACACGCCGTAGGAGATCACACGGCTATCGTCGCTGCCGCGCACCTGGCGCTCTACGAAGGGCTCGATCATGCCGTGCTCTTGCGCCATGCGGCGAATCCACTTGTCCGATTTGATGCTCATGGCGGGTGTCCTGAATAGCGAGGTGGAAAAAATCTGTCCGGCATCTTACCGGGCGCGCGCTTCGGGTTCAAAGTCCGGGGCACAAATCTTGCCGATCCCCCGTAATTTCCGGGCCTTGCGGGAAAACCGGCGGACCGTCAGTCATGAAAACAGAGAAACCTTCGTCGCAAGCATTGGCACGTTCCGGAAAAAGGGTTAAGGTGGCGCCACTGTGCTGCTTGTGTCACTGAGAATCTCTACACGATATGTTGAATTTCGATCCAACCATCTACAAGAATTTTTCCTGCTCTTTGCACTCAGTCTCGGCCAGGGTTCTTCCTGCGTCGCAGTTATCTTTGTTCAAGGAGTTACACCATGTCTAATCGCCAAACTGGTACCGTTAAGTGGTTCAACGATGAAAAAGGCTTCGGCTTCATCACTCCACAATCCGGTGACGACCTGTTCGTTCACTTCAAAGCTATCCAATCCGACGGCTTCAAAAGCCTGAAAGAAGGCCAACAGGTTTCTTTCATCGCTACCCGCGGTCAGAAAGGCATGCAAGCTGAAGAAGTTCAAGTTATCTAACTTGTACTTGCTTTAGTAAAAAGCCCCGCCCTCAAAAGCGGGGCTTTTTTGTGCCTGTCTGTTTTGCAGGCAAAAAAAATCGCAGCCCATGGCTGCGATTTTTTGCGTCTTACCAGGCCACGCCAAACCCAGCGGTGTACCGGGTCTTGTCCAGATCAGCATCGTCGGTGCCGCTAATGATGTCTCTCTCGGCCTTCAGGTTAAGCGACGCCCATTCGGTCACTTTGTAGCGCAAGCCCATTTCGGCATCGAGCGCGTAATCCGCCACGCCCGACAACGGCTTGCCCACTTCACCATTGGTGAAGAACTCCACCTTCTTACCGATCAGGTAGCGGTTGTAGTCCCACTTCATCGCCACGGAATAGAAGTTTTCTTTGCCGCCGTCAGCGAACTCATAGTCCGTGCGGTTGACTAGCGAGCCCAGCGAGAATGCGCCCAGCTCGTTATCCCAGAACTGGTAACCCGGACCGGTACCGACGGTGCGCTGACGAGAGAGCTCTTCGACCTTGTCGCGCTTATAGACCGCGCGCCCTTGCCAGAACCATTTTTCGGTCAGGAATCGGTCGAGCGAGTATTCGCCCCGCCAGTTGTCGGTAGTGACCACGCTATCCTGAAATTCGCGGTTGTACTCGCCTTCTGCGGTGTGCCGCCATCTGCCATGACGCGCAGTGGTCTTGAAGTCGATATCGTAATCGTCGGTGTCTTTCTCGGCCCGCTGATAATCCAGCGCCGCGTCGATATTACCCTTCCACACCAAATCCTCGACGACAGGCTTGGGCTTGAGAATCTGCTGAATGCTTGCCAGCTCCACAGTCTTGGGTGTCTCGCCGTTGGCCAGGGTGACCTTGCCGTCTTCTGCCGCATGCAGCGCCTTGGCCTTTTCACCGGTGTAGGCATCCTGCTTGACCAGCAACTCCTGATCGCTTTCCAGGGTTTTGACCTGTTTCCAGTCGATCGGGACGGAACCGGCATACTCAGTCTGAATCAACAGCTTGCCGCCATCGAAAACGGTGATCTTGCCGCTCAGCTTGTCACCGTTCTTCAACCAGACGGTATCGGCGAGCAAGGGCGTGGAGGCGCTGACGACAGCGAGGCACAGCAGGGTTCTGGACAACATAAGCAAATACAGGCTCAAGTTTGCGAAAAAAAGTCGGCATTATCCATACGAATAAGGCCCTAACAAGGACTGACCCGACTATTTCTATTGAGTTCATTTCTCAATGGGTGATCCAGGATTTACTCTACAGACGGTAAGGCGAACTTTTTCAGGAACTGCCGACGTGACCGACTCAACCACTGAAACCGATAGTCCGGCGCAAATCCGACGCACGGCGCTGTACCTGACACTGGCGCAAGTCCCGGAGGGCAAAGTCGTGAGCTACGGTCAACTCGCCGAGCTGGCGGGACTGGGTCGTGCCGCCCGCTTCGTCGGACGGACACTGAGCCAACTGCCGGGCGACAGCAAATTACCCTGGCACCGGGTGCTCGGCGCCGGCGGGCGTATCAGCCTGCCAGCAGGCAGCCCTTCAGGGGATGAACAACGCGCGCGTTTGCGCATGGAGGGCATCAGTATCCTGAACAATCGTGTTGATATTCAGCGCCATGGCTGGCGCCCGGTAGAGCACAGCGGTTAGAGTGCGCGCTTTGTTTCCGTATTTCTTGAGGCAGACTCCAGCCCATGCCCCGTAAAACCTGGCGCGCCGCGCTCGCCGCCTATGCCAGCCCCTCGACGCTTGTACTGTTGCTGCTTGGTTTCGCCGCCGGCCTGCCCTACATGCTGGTGTTTTCGACACTTTCGGTCTGGCTGCGCGAAGCCGGCGTTGCTCGCGAAACCATCGGCTATGCAAGCCTGATCGGCCTGGCCTACGCCTTTAAATGGGTCTGGTCACCGCTGCTCGACCAATGGCGCCTGCCTTTTCTCGGCAAGCTCGGTCGCCGACGTTCCTGGCTGGTGCTTTCCCAGGCACTGGTCATTCTCGGCCTGATCGGGATGGGTTTCTGCGACCCGCAAAAGCATTTGTCCTGGCTGATCGCCATTGCTGTGGTCGTTGCTTTCGCCTCGGCGACGCAAGACATCGCGGTCGACGCCTATCGCCTGGAAATCGCTGAAGACAGCCGTCAGGCCGCGCTCGCCGCCAGTTACATGTCCGGTTATCGGATCGCCGCGCTGCTGGCCACCGCTGGCGCCCTGTTCTTTGCTGAAGGCTTCGGTTCAACCGGTTTCAACTATAAGCATTCGGCATGGGCCGGCACCTACATCCTGTTCGGCGCCTTGATGGTTCCGGCGCTGCTGACCTCCTTTTTCATGCGCGAACCGCCGGTGCCGCTGCGTACGCAGCTTCAGGCCGGGCGCTACAGCTTTGTGCATCAACTGGCCTCAGTGTTTGTGCTGATCGTGCTGCTGGTTTCCGTGCCGGCCATGTTCACCCAGCTGTACAACACCGATTTCGCCAGCGTGCTTTTCCAAGGCGTGAGCGTGCTCGACCTGCTGCTCGAAGACCGCGCGTTCCTGCGCGCGATCCTCTACACCACGCTCACCGCTCTGTGCCTGTCGGCCATTGGCCGTCGTGGCCTGGCGCCGGTGCTGACGCCGATCAACGACTTCATTCTGCGTTACCGCTGGCAAGCGTTCCTGCTGCTTGGGCTGATCGCCACCTATCGGATGTCCGATACGGTCATGGGCGTGATGGCCAACGTGTTCTACATCGACCAGGGCTTCACCAAGGATCAGATTGCCAGCGTCAGCAAGATCTTTGGCCTGATCATGACCCTGGTCGGCGCCGGCATGGGTGGCCTGCTGATCGTGCGCTTCGGCATCTTGCCGATTCTGCTCATCGGCGGCATTGCATCAGCCGGCACCAACCTGCTGTTCCTGATGCTCGCCGACATGGGCGCCAACCTGAACATGCTGATCCTCACCATTTCCCTGGATAACTTCAGTTCGGGCCTGGCGACCTCGGCGTTTGTCGCCTACCTGTCGAGCCTTACCAACTTGAAGTTTTCCGCGACCCAGTACGCCCTGCTCAGCTCGATCATGCTCTTGTTGCCACGCCTGATCGGCGGCTACTCGGGGGTCATGGTGGAGAAATTCGGTTACCACAACTTCTTCCTGATCACCGCCCTGCTGGGCGTACCGACGCTGCTGTTGATCGCGTTGCACTGGTTCCAGGAGAGCCGCCGCGAAGGCCCGACGCCAACGCCGGCACCAGAACCGGTTCCAACCCAGGTCGCGGAAGAATCGTAGGTTCTTTAGCAGGAAGCAGCGCAGAGGGCGCGGGGATTCCCGCCCTCCCGCCACACCCCGCCGACCGCACGCCTGTACGCCAGCAGATCTCGCCCGTACAATGCTCCGTCATTTCTCGTCATCAGCAACCGACAACGGCCAACCATGCGCACCAGTCAATTTTTGCTCGCCACACAGAAAGAAACGCCTTCCGACGCGGTCGTGATCAGCCATCAGCTGATGCTGCGCGCCGGCATGATCCGCAAACTCGCCTCGGGCCTGTACACCTGGCTGCCGATGGGCTTGCGAGTGATGCGCAAGGTCGAAGCCGTCGTTCGTGAAGAAATGAACGCCGCGGGCTCTCTCGAAGTGTTGATGCCGAGCACCCAACCGGCTGAGCTGTGGCAGGAATCCGGTCGCTGGGAAGAATACGGCCCTGAATTGTTGCGCTTCAAGGATCGCCACGGTCGCGATTTCTGCGCCGGCCCGACCCACGAAGAAGTCATCACTGACCTGATGCGCAACGAGCTGAGCAGCTACAAACAGCTGCCGATCAACCTGTACCAGATCCAGACCAAATTCCGTGACGAAATCCGTCCACGCTTCGGTTTGATGCGCGGTCGCGAATTCATCATGAAGGACGCCTACTCCTTCCACGCTGACCAGCCATCGCTGCAGGTCACCTATGACCGCATGCACCAGGCGTATTGCAACGTGTTCACCCGTCTGGGCCTGAAATTCCGCCCGGTTGAAGCCGACAACGGCTCGATCGGTGGTGCCGGCTCCCACGAGTTCCACGTGCTGGCCGAATCCGGCGAAGACGATATCGCCTTCAGCAACGGTTCCGACTACGCGGCGAACATCGAGAAAGCCGAAGCCGTGCCACGCGAGACCTCCCGCGCCGCGCCTGCCGAAGAGCTGCGCCTGGTCGACACGCCGAACGCCAAGACCATCGCGCAACTGGTCGAAGGCTTCAACCTGCCGATTGAAAAGACCATCAAGACCCTGGTGGTTCACGCTGAAGAGAAAGGCAAGCTGATTGCCCTGATCATCCGTGGCGACCACGAACTGAACGAAATCAAGGCCGGCAACCAGCCTGGCGTTGCCAGCCCGCTGGTCATGGCCTCCGAAGCCGAACTGCGCGACGCCATTGGCGCCGGTGCCGGCTCCCTCGGCCCGTTGAACCTGCCGCTGCCAATCATCATCGACCGTTCCGTCGAGCTGATGAGCGACTTCGGCATCGGTGCCAACATCGATGACAAACACTATTTCGGCGTGAACTGGGAGCGTGATCTGCCGGTTCCGACCGTTGCCGACCTGCGTAACGTGGTCGCCGGCGACCCGAGCCCGGATGGCAAGGGCACCCTGGAAATCAAGCGAGGCATCGAAGTCGGGCACATCTTCCAGCTGGGCAACAAGTACAGCAAAGCGATGAAGTGCGAAGTGCTGGGCGAGAATGGCAAGCCAGTCACCCTGGAAATGGGTTGCTACGGCATCGGCGTTTCCCGCGTGGTGGCTGCGGCCATCGAGCAGAACAACGACGCCAACGGGATCATCTGGAGTGACACGCTGGCCCCGTTCCAGATCGCTCTGGTACCGCTGCGCTACGAAACCGAACAGGTTCGCGAAGCCACCGACAAGCTGTATGCAGAATTGACTGCCGCCGGCTTCGAAGTACTGCTGGACGACCGCGACAAGAAAACCAGCCCGGGCATCAAGTTCGCGGACATGGAGCTGATCGGCATTCCTCACCGGATAGTGGTCAGTGACCGCGGCCTCGCCGATGGCAATCTTGAATACAAGAGCCGCACCGAGCCCGAAGCGCAAGCGCTACCGGTCGCAGACGTGCTGTCCTTCCTTCAGTCCCGTATCCGCCGCTGACACCAGATAGAGAAGTCATGTTCAAGCGAAACACCTTAGGCCTCGGTGGTGCCGCCCTGTGCGGCACCCTGCTGGTCAGCGGCTGTGCCAATCACATGTCACAACGCAGCGAGCACGAGGAACGTGTCGAGCGTAAATTGCTCGATCACAGCCTGCAGATTGATGTCGGCGAGCCGAAGGTGCTTGAGCTGCCGCAACGTCGGGTGAAGATCCACGAGCAGAAGACTTTCGAAGTCACCGAATTCGAAGTCACACGCCACTACGACCGCTACACGCCTTACCAACCCTGGCGGGAGGTTTACGAGATTCCGCTGGGTGCGGTGGCCGTAGTGGCCGGCGTCGGTGCGAACGTGGTCAACGTGTTCGCTCTCGGTAATCTGCCGGACAGCGTGACCAAGGATTGGCTGAGCTATGGTTTCGCCGGGCTCAACCCGTTCATGAACACGCAATCTCATGGTCGCGCGCAGCAGAACCTGGCGGGAATCGACGAGGTCCAGCTCGACAAGCGTACCGAGTACTCGAGCCTGCCATGGAGCGAGCGCCCGGTTGAGGTCAAGGCCGGAAAGGAAACGTTCGAGCTGAGCACCGACAAAAACGGTGTATTGCGCGTGAACCTGCTGGACAGCCCGTTCGCCGAACATGACATCAATCATTTGAGCCGGCTGCTGATCAGTGTCCAGGACGCTCAGGACAATGTGCACACCGATTCGTCCCTGGCGATCAGTAGCTCCTTGCGTGGCAAGCTGCTCGAAGCTCACGGGCTGATTTACGACGACCTCGAAGACGACGAAGTGAGCCAGTGGGTACACCGGGTCAAACGCTTGTCGGAACTGGGTCTGGAAGAAGAAGCCACCGAGCTGGAACAAAGCCTGATCGAACTGACGCGCAACGATCCCGAGTTGCAGACCGAATTCCTCAAGTCGTTGACCAAGAATGCCGGGCGACTGGTCGCGGATCCGGGACCGAATTAAGGCCTAGAAGCATCGTCGGAACGCCGCCCGGAGCCGGCTCACTCCCACAGGGATCTTCGGTGCTTCGAAATCCAATGTGGGAGCGAGCCTGCTCGCGATGAGGCCCTGACATTCACCGCAAATCTACCGCTCAAACAACTCCATCTGCTCAAACCCGCCCCGCAAATCCTCCAGCCTCACTCCAACCCCCAACAACCGCACCGGTTTCCCGCCGCGATTGAACGCCTGGGTCAGCAATAACTGATAGCTCCCCAAATCCCGCCCTGCCCCGGCCTGCTCCAGAGTGGTCTGGGTGAAGTCATGGAATTTCACTTTGACGAACGGCTTGCCCGGTCGATAGCTGCTGTCGATTCGCGCCATGCGGCCGGCCAGGGTTTCCAGTAACTCGGGCAATTTATCGAGGCAGCTCACCAGGTCTGGCAGATCCACGTCGTAGGTGTTTTCGACACTGATCGACTGCCGACGACTGTCGTTGTGCACCAACCGGTCATCGATCCCACGGGCCAGGCTCCAGAGTCGCTCGCCGAAGCTGCCGAATTCGCGCACAAGCGCCAACTTGTCCCATTCGCGCAGATGCGAACAATCGACGATGCCAAGCCGGCCTAATTTGTCTGCGGTCACTTTGCCAACGCCGTGCAACTTGCTCACCGACAAACCACTGACAAAATCCTCGACCTGATCCGGCGTAATGACGAACAAGCCGTTGGGCTTCTTCCAGTCGCTGGCGATCTTGGCCAGAAACTTGTTCGGCGCAACCCCAGCCGAAACAGTGATGTGCAGCTGATTAGAGACGCGACGGCGAATGTCTTGGGCGATCCGCGTGGCGCTGCCACCGAAATGCGCGCTGTCGGACACGTCGAGGTAGGCCTCATCCAGCGAAAGCGGCTCGATCAAGTCGGTGTAATCGCGAAAGATCGTGTGAATTTCCTTAGAGGCCTCTCTATAGGCCTCCATGCGCGGCTTGACGATGGTCAGGTCCGGGCACAGCTTCAAGGCATGTCCGGAAGACATGGCCGAGCGCACCCCATAAGCCCGCGCTTCATAATTGCAGGTAGCGATCACGCCACGTCGATCCGCCGAACCACCCACCGCCAGGGGTTTACCGGCCAGGCGCGGGTCGTCACGCATCTCGATGGCGGCGTAGAAGCAGTCACAATCGACGTGGATGATTTTTCGCTGCGTCATATAAAAGCAGTGTTCATGGTGAAGAAATGGCGTATTGGCGAGTCAGATCGGCAGTATCTCACTGACACCTGTATATAGCACCAGTACTCCGAATGTTCTTTTCCACCCGTAGGAAAAGTGCCAGATGAATTTATTTTTTCAATCGAAAAGCCTCACCCGATAGAGCTGAAAGCCTTGCCACACCGACCTTACAGCCAATCACCCAGCCCTATTTTCAAGCTAAGCGATTGAACGGGAAGAGGTTTTCTCTGGGCTGAAGGTTGACAGCCCGCCGATCCTCTGTAGAATGCCGACACACAGACGCGGGATGGAGCAGTCTGGTAGCTCGTCGGGCTCATAACCCGAAGGTCGTCGGTTCAAATCCGGCTCCCGCAACCAAACATCGAAAAAGGCTACTCGAAAGAGTGGCCTTTTTTGTGCGCGTCTCTTTTGTAAACACGAGATAGAAAGAGCGGGTAACGACTGACACGCAGGATTGAAAAATCGTTCTGATTCAGAAACTTAAGTCTCCCCCACTACCGCTCGCCGCTCATTTACGCTTATTTGACCCTATTCAGGATTAACGGTAGACACTCCGGCGTTCACCTGTAGAATGCCGCCACACAGACGCGGGATGGAGCAGTCTGGTAGCTCGTCGGGCTCATAACCCGAAGGTCGTCGGTTCAAATCCGGCTCCCGCAACCAAACATCAAGAAAGGCTACTCGAAAGAGTGGCCTTTTTTGTGCGCGTCTCTTTTGTAAATTTGAGCATGGAAACGAGCGGGTTACGCCTGACGGTGCCGAAATGAGAAATCGTTCTGATTCCGAAACTTAAGCCTCCCCCACGACCGTTCGCCACTCATTTACGCTTATTTGACCCTATACTGGATTAACGGTTGACACTCCGGCGTTCGCCTGTAGAATGCCGCCACACAGACGCGGGATGGAGCAGTCTGGTAGCTCGTCGGGCTCATAACCCGAAGGTCGTCGGTTCAAATCCGGCTCCCGCAACCAAACATCAAAAAAGGCTACTCGAAAGAGTGGCCTTTTTTGTATCTGTTGAAAAAGTCCTTTCGCAACAATGATATGCCACTGTGTAGCGAGCCGTTCGGGTTCACCCATGCTCTGAGCCCAGACTATGCTGAACCACAGACAGAACCCTCTACGACTGATGACGCACCCATCGCCGATAACCGGTGAGAGGCGTTAATATTTGTGATTATTTTTTTCTACAGGGATTGGTAACTTGGCTCGATACCCCCATCCTGTCGCGCACAATCCAAGAGGTGATTGATGCGCGCCAACTCGTCTGATCCACAAGACACCGTCACAGCGACACAACCGATCAAGGCCGAGCGTCTGCGCTTGCTTGATCGAATCAGCAAATACCGCCAGCCCATCGGCCTGGCAGTCACTTTGCTGTTGTTCGCTATCGCGCTGATTGCCTGTCGCCACCTGCTGAGCGAACTCGATCTGTACGCTCTGCACGACTCGATTCTCGACGTTCCGAAACCGGCATTATTGGGCGCGTTGGGCGCGACCGTGGTCGGTTTCATTATCCTGCTGGGCTACGAATGGTCGGCCAGCCGCTACGCAGGCGTGACACTGGCGCCGCGAACCCTGGCACTGGGCGGGTTCACCGCATTCGCCATCGGCAATGCCATTGGCCTTTCGATGCTCTCGGGGGGCTCGGTTCGTTACCGTTTATATGCACGTCATGGTCTGGGCGCTTCTGACGTCGCGCACATGACGCTGTTCGCCAGCCTCTCCCTCGGCTGCGCCCTGCCCCCTCTGGCCGCCCTCGCGACCCTCAGCAACCTGCCTGGCGCCTCTGCCGCCCTGGGTTTGTCCGAGGTATTGCTAGGGGCAATCGCCGCGGCCGTTTTGCTGCTCTTCAGCGTACTGGCCATCGGGATTTACCGCCGCCGCCTGCCAGAGCAACCTTACCCGGACAACCTGCTGGTCAAGGTCGGACGCCGCACCTTGCGCCTGCCGGGCCGTCGCCTGACGTTCCTGCAACTGATCATCACGGCCCTGGACGTCGCCGCAGCAGCAACCGTGCTCTATCTGTTGCTGCCTGAAGCACCGCCCTTCGGCGCGTTCCTGCTGGTGTACCTGCTGGCCCTGGCCGCCGGTGTGCTCAGCCATGTTCCCGGCGGGGTCGGGGTGTTCGAAGCGATTCTGCTGGCTGCCTTCTCCGACACACTCGGCGCCGCGCCACTCGCTGCCGCGCTGCTGCTCTATCGCCTGATCTACGTCGTGCTGCCGTTGCTGGTGGCCTGCGTATTCCTGCTGATCAACGAAGGTCAGCGCCTGTTTCAATCGCGTCAGTCCTTAAGGGTGGCGTCCGGCCTGGCCGCGCCGATTCTGGCGGTGCTGGTCTTTCTGTCCGGCGTGGTGCTGCTGTTCTCCGGTGCCACCCCGGAAATCGACACACGCCTGGAACACATCGGCTTTCTGATCCCGCATCGACTGGTCGACGCCTCGCACTTCGGTGCCAGCCTGATCGGTGTGCTTTGCTTGCTGCTGGCTCAAGGGCTGCGCCGCCGACTGTCGGCCGCCTGGATGCTGACCACCATCTTGTTGCTGGTCGCCGCCCTGCTCTCTCTGCTCAAGGGTTTCGACTGGGAAGAAGCCTGCTTGCTGACGCTGACTGCGAGCCTGCTGGGGGTTTTCCGCAGCTCGTTCTATCGCCCCAGCCGTCTGACCGAGGTGCCGTTCTCGCCGCTGTATCTGGTGGCGAGCCTGTGCGTACTCGGTGCGTCGATCTGGCTGTTGCTGTTCGCCTATCAGGACGTCCCGTACAGCCATCAGCTCTGGTGGCAGTTCACCCTCGACGCCGATGCCCCGCGTGGCTTGCGCTCGCTGCTGGGCGCTGCGGTGTTGCTGGTGGTGGTTTCCCTGACCTGGCTGCTGCGCACCGCGCGCCCGGTGATCCATCTGCCAACGCCCGATGAACTGGACCGCGCGGTAAAGATCCTGATGGCCTCTGCCCAACCGGATGGCGGCCTCGCCCTGACCGGTGACAAAGCGCTGCTGTTTCACCCTAACGACCAGGCGTTCCTGATGTACGCACGCCGTGGTCGCAGCCTGGTGGCCTTGTATGACCCGATCGGCCCGACCCAGCAACGGGCGGAAATGATCTGGCAGTTCCGCGACCTTTGCGACATCCACCATGCTCGTCCTGTGTTCTATCAAGTGCGCGCCGAGAACCTGCCGTACTACATGGACATCGGCCTGACCGCGATCAAGCTCGGCGAAGAAGCCCGGGTCGATTTGCTTCGCTTTGATCTCGAGGCCAAAGGCAAAGAGATGAAAGACCTGCGCTACACCTGGAACCGCGGCACTCGCGATGGCCTGTCGCTGGAGATCTTTGATCCAGGGCAAGCACCGATGGAAGAACTCAAGGTAATCTCCGATGCCTGGCTGACCGGCAAAAATGTGCGCGAGAAAGGCTTCTCGCTCGGCCGCTTCAGCGATGACTACCTCAAACATTTCCGCGTCGCGGTGATTCGTTTCGAAGGGCGCCCGGTGGCGTTCGCCAACCTGCTCGAGACTTATGGCCATGAACTGGCCAGCCTCGACCTGATGCGCGCACACCCGGATGCCCCCAAGCTGACCATGGAGTTCATGATGGTCGGCCTGATTCAACATTATAAAAATCATGGATACGCGCGCTTCAGCCTGGGCATGGTGCCGTTGTCGGGGTTGCAACCCCGTCGTGGCGCACCACTGACCCAGCGTCTGGGCTCGATGGTTTTCCGCCGTGGTGAGCAGCTCTACAACTTCCAAGGCTTGCGCCGCTTCAAAGACAAATTCCAGCCTGACTGGGAACCCCGTTATATGGCCGTGCCCGCCGGACTCGATCCGCTGGTTGCCCTGGCCGACACTGCCGCCCTGATTGCAGGTGGCTTGACTGGATTGGTGAAACGCTGATGATTCAACGCTCCTTGCGGTACGTACTGGCCACACTGGTAGTGCTGGCCCTGATTCTCGGTGGCGGCTACTGGTACCTGAAACGCCCGGCACCCGAACCGACCCTCGAACAGCTGACGCCGGCCGATGGCGCCGCGATGACCCGCGTCATCCCCGGCAACACGCCACGCGCCCAGGTGCTTGTGGCGGTCAATGAAGAGCAGAAGCTCAGCAACAAACAGCTGATGACCCTGAGCCGCAGCGGCTCGGCGCAGATTGTTCAGGTGATCCTGCCCAAAGACTGCCTGCTGCAAAGTCGCGCCCTGCAATCGGCCCTGAGAGAACTCAAAGGTCCGGCGACCCTGGTCAGCGGCATCGGTCCTGGCGCCGTGCTGGCGTGGCGCTGGTTGTCCGAGCAGAAGAGCGACAAGGCCCAGGCCGTCTCGGTGGACCTGGCCCTGGAAAAACCCGGCTGCACGCACCTGCTACCGAAAAGCGCCGCTCACGGCCACTGGCTGGTAGCCTGGAACGACAACCCGGACGACACCAGCGCCGGCTTCGTGCGCGACCAACCCAACGCCGAAACCAGCATCAGCGACTACGACATCAACTTGCCGCAAGTGCTGAACAACGAACTGCGCAAGATCCTAGTCGGTGGCGATAAAGCCGCTGGCGGCTTGCAGATCCCGGTGGTCGAAGTGCCCGCCGGCCAAGCCAAGGACACCGTGACCCTGTTCCTGTCCGGTGACGGCGGTTGGCGCGACCTTGACCGTGACGTCGCGGGCGAGATGGCCAAGATCGGCTACCCGGTCGTCGGCATCGACACCCTGCGCTACTACTGGCAACACAAGAGCCCGGAGCAAAGCGCCCTGGACCTCGCCGAACTGATGCAGCACTACCGGCAGAAATGGGGCACCAAGCGCTTCATCCTGACCGGTTACTCGTTCGGCGCCGACGTCCTGCCGGCGATCTACAACCGCCTGGAGCCATCGGAACAGCAACGGGTCGATGCGATCATCCTGTTGGCCTTCGCCCGCACCGGCAGCTTCGAAATCGAAGTCGAAGGCTGGCTCGGCAACGCCGGCAAAGAAGCCGCCACCGGCCCGGAAATGGCCAAGCTGCCGCCGGAGAAAGTGGTGTGCATCTACGGTGAAGAAGAAGTCGACGAGAGCGGCTGCACCGACAAGACTGCCGTGGGCGAAGCGATGAAATTGCCGGGTGGTCACCACTTCGACGAGAATTACCCGAAACTGGCGCAGCGGTTGGTGGATATCATCGAGAAGCGTCAAGCGAAGGAAACGGCGGCTCAGGAGTAACCTGAAACTCGCCGACAAAAAAGCCCCCGCAGCCTATGGTTGCGGGGGCTTTTTCATTCTCGCAGACGCCACAGATCCCTTGTGGGATCTTCATTGTCTTCAGGACGAGACACGCCCCAAGCCTTTCTCGGCGTACCGAGCCAGCATATCTTCGTGGCTGACTGCATCGGCTTGTTCAAAACCCATTAGCCGCTCCCGGGCCGCGGCTTCAATCCGCAGGTCCTCATGCTCCTCGAACATTTCCTGGGGTCCATCGACATAAATGATGACCGCTGCCGCCATATTCACCTCTCATTCGCTATCGTGCGCATACACGTCCGTGGGCGCACAGAAAATTGCGTTGAATTAAGCATGGATCAAGCTAGAGAGAAACAGGAGAAAACCCCAGAAACAAAAAAGCCCCCGCTACCGCAATGGCAACGGGGGCTTTTTGATGTTGCTTACATCTCTACCTGCGTCCCCAATTCAATCACCCGATTCAACGGCAGATTGAAGAAACGCAAATTGCCGTTGGCGTTCTGCAACATGAAGGCGAACAACCCCTCACGCCAGCGGGCCATGCCTTCGAGTTTGGAGGCGATGACCGTCTCGCGGCTGAGGAAGTAGGTGGTGCGCATCGGGCTGAAGTCCAGGTCATCGAGATGACACAGTTTCAGTGCTTGCGGCACGTCCGGCTCGTCGACGAAGCCAAAGTGCAGGATCACCCGGAAGAAACCTTCGCCGTAGGAATCGACCTCGAAACGCCGTGATGCCGGCACCCGCGGGATGTCTTCGTACACCACCGTCAGCAGCACCACTTGCTCGTGCAGCACCTGGTTGTGCAACAGGTTGTGCAACAGCGCGTGGGGCACGGCGTCCGGCCGCGCGGTCAGGAACACGGCAGTGCCCTGGACGCGATGCGGCGGTTGCACGGCGATGCTGCTGATGAAGATCGGCAGCGGCAATCCACCTTCGTCGAGACGGTCGACCAGCAGTTGCTTGCCGCGCTTCCAGGTGGTCATCAGCACAAACAGCACGATACCGGCGATCACCGGGAACGCCCCGCCCTGAATGATTTTCGGCACGTTGGCAGCGAAGTACAGACCGTCTACCAACAGGAAACCGACCAACAGCGGAACCGCGAGGACCGGCGGCCATTTCCACAGCAGCAAAATCACCGCCGCCACCAAAATGGTGGTCATCAGCATCGTGCCCGTCACGGCCACACCATAAGCCGAGGCCAGCGCGCCGGAGGACTCGAAGCCCAGCACCAAAAGGATGACGCCGACCATCAGCGCCCAGTTCACCGCACCGATGTAAATCTGGCCTTGTTCGGCACTGGAAGTGTGCCGAATGTGCATGCGTGGAATGTAACCGAGCTGGATCGCCTGACGCGTCAGGGAGAACGCACCGGAAATCACTGCTTGGGAAGCAATCACCGTGGCCAGGGTCGATAAGCCGACCAACGGGATCAACGCCCAGCTTGGTGCCAACAAGTAGAACGGGTTGCGAGCAGCTTCAGGGTCGCCGAGCAGCAACGCGCCCTGACCGAAGTAGTTCAACACCAGCGCCGGCAGCACGAGGATGAACCAGGCGCGGGCGATCGGCTTGCGGCCGAAGTGGCCCATGTCGGCGTAAAGCGCTTCTGCACCGGTCAACGCCAGCACGACCGCACCGAGGATCGCCACGCCCATGCCCGGATGCTGGGTGAAAAAGCGCACGCCCCACACCGGGTTCATCGCTTTCAACACTTCCGGGTGCTGCATGATGCCGTAGACACCCAGCGCCCCCAGCACCACAAACCAAGTGACCATGATTGGCCCGAACAGGATGCCGATCCGCGCGGTACCGTGACTCTGAATCAGGAACAACGCCACCAGCACGATCAGCGACAGTGGCACCACCCAATGGTCGATACCCTCGAAAGCCAGTCCCAGGCCTTCAATCGCCGAGAGCACGGAAATCGCCGGAGTGATCATGCTGTCGCCATAGAACAGCGCCGCGCCGATCAGCCCGCAGACCACCAGAAAAGTGCGCAACTTCGGATGCCCGGCCGCAGCCCGCCGAGCCAGGGCGGTCAAGGCCATGATCCCGCCTTCGCCCTGGTTGTCGGCGCGCAGTACGAACATCATGTACTTGATCGACACGACCCAGATCAGCGACCAGAAAATCAGCGCCAGAATCCCCAGCACCCCGTCATGATTGACGGGTACGCCATAGCCGCCGGAAAAAACTTCTTTAAGGGTGTACAGCGGGCTCGTGCCGATATCGCCATAAACCACCCCGACCGCCGCGACCAGCATGCCGATCGGCTTTGCCGCCGAATGCTCAGAGCCCGCCGTCTGACTACTTGCCTGCCCCATCCAAAACTCCTACTACTCAGACCCGGACTTCTTATAAGAAGCACTATGCTTTGCCGTGCAGCATGCGCTGTTTTACTTGAGGTTACAGACGATTTATTGACTGTAAAAATTCGGTAAAGCGTAAAGGCGCGAAGCATAGCGCAGCACTCGTCGTATTTCCCTGCATAAAGCTGGTCAAGTGCGCCTCTCATCGCTAGAATTGCGCACTTTTTGATCAGAGGCGCAGAAAACGTCCTGTCTCGCGAATCACTGCTGCTTTTTGACGGCGCCTGTTGTCGCCATGCTGCGTTGCCGCTTCTCGCCATAGCAAGCTATGACTCGGCGCGGCGCCTTGCCTGGCAACAACAGTCACTCGTCAAAAAACAGCGTATTCACGAGATAGGACGTAAGCGCCCGTTTGTCGCCTTGCCGACTTCGGCTGGAGGCGTCACAAATACCGAGGTTAGACATGTCCACCACTCCTGCGCCGGCCAATCCAAAGGTTGGCTTCGTATCCCTGGGTTGCCCCAAAGCACTGGTCGACTCCGAGCGCATCCTTACCCAGCTGCGCATGGAAGGCTATGACGTTGTGTCCACTTACGAGGACGCCGATGTCGTGGTGGTCAACACCTGCGGCTTCATCGACTCGGCCAAGGCTGAATCTCTGGAAGTGATCGGCGAAGCCATCAAGGAAAACGGCAAGGTCATCGTGACCGGCTGCATGGGCGTCGAAGAAGGCAACATTCGTAAAGTGCACCCAAGCGTGCTGGCCGTGACCGGTCCGCAACAATACGAGCAAGTGGTTAACGCCGTGCACGACGCTGTGCCGCCGCGTCAGGATCACAACCCGCTGATCGACCTGGTGCCGCCGCAAGGCATCAAGCTGACCCCGCGCCACTACGCCTACCTGAAGATTTCCGAAGGCTGCAACCACAGCTGCAGCTTCTGCATCATCCCGTCGATGCGCGGCAAACTGGTCAGCCGCCCGGTCGGTGACGTGCTCGACGAAGCTCAGCGCCTGGTCAAGGCCGGCGTCAAAGAGCTGTTGGTGATCTCGCAAGACACCAGCGCCTACGGCGTCGACGTGAAATACCGCACCGGTTTCTGGAATGGCGCGCCGGTGAAAACCCGCATGACCGAACTCTGCGAAGCCCTGAGCACCCTCGGCGTCTGGGTTCGCCTGCACTACGTTTACCCGTACCCGCACGTCGACGAGCTGATTCCGCTGATGGCCGCCGGGAAAATCCTGCCGTACCTGGACATCCCGTTCCAGCACGCCAGCCCGAAAATCCTGAAAGCGATGAAACGCCCGGCCTTCGAAGACAAGACCCTGGCCCGCATCAAGAACTGGCGCGAAATCTGCCCGGACCTGATCATCCGTTCGACCTTCATCGTCGGCTTCCCCGGCGAAACCGAAGAAGACTTCCAGTACCTGCTGAACTGGCTGACCGAAGCGCAACTCGATCGCGTCGGCTGCTTCCAGTACTCGCCGGTCGAAGGCGCACCGGCCAACCTGCTGGACGCGGCCATCGTGCCGGACGACGTCAAGCAAGACCGCTGGGACCGTTTCATGGCGCACCAGCAAGCCATCAGCTCGGCACGCCTGCAAATGCGCGTCGGCCGTGAAATCGAAGTGCTGGTCGATGAAGTCGACGAGCAAGGCGCGGTTGGCCGCTGCTTCTTCGATGCCCCGGAAATCGACGGCAATGTGTTCATCGACAACGGCAGCAACCTGAAACCAGGCGATAAAGTCTGGTGCAAAGTGACCGACGCCGACGAATACGACCTGTGGGCTGAACAGATCTAAACGCAAAAAATACGACAAGCCCTGCTCTCTTGACGAGATGCGGGGCTTTTTTACGTCTATCGTTTTGTGGGAGAAAGGATTCGCATCATTGACAGCAACGGCTATTAAAAAGAAGGAGCAGCCGGCCATGCGCCAACATTCGGTCATCCACACGCCGAAACAGAGCGACTACGAAGAACTCACTCAGGTCTGGGAAGCCTCGGTGCGCGCCACCCATGACTTTCTGCCGGAGAGCTACATCGAACTGCTGAAGAACCTGGTGCTGACGCGCTACCTCGATGCAGTGATGCTGATCTGCACCAAAGACCCGCGCCAGCGCATCACCGGGTTCGCCGGGGTTGCGGCGGGCAAGATCGAAATGCTCTTCATCGACCCGGCTCACCGCGGCCAGGGCCTGGGCAAGCAGTTACTGCGCTATGCGATGGAACACCTGAATGCCGATGAACTGGACGTCAACGAACAGAACCCGCAAGCCCTGGGCTTCTACTTCAAACAGGGCTTCGAAGTGATCGGTCGCTCGGAAGTCGATGGTATGGGCCAGCCTTATCCGCTGCTGCACATGCGTTTGCGCCAAAACCAGCAACATTCGCGGCATGGCTGACACAACACGGATCAAGTGTGGGAGCGGGCTTGCTCGCGAAAGCGGTGTGTCAGTCAACATTGATGTCAGCTGACAAATTGCATTCGCGAGCAAGCCCGCTCCCACAAAAAAGCCACACGGCGCAAATGGAGCCGGGATTAACCGGCGCCAGGCAGGTACAATGCCCACCCCTTTTTTGTTACGGCCCTGTCATGACTGACCCGATTCGTCTCTCCAAACGCCTCATCGAACTCGTCGGCTGTTCCCGTCGGGAGGCTGAGCTGTTCATCGAGGGCGGCTGGGTCACCGTGGACGGTGAAGTCATCGACGAGCCGCAGTTCAAGGTCGAGAACCAGAAAGTCGAGCTTGATCCAGAAGCCAAGGCCACTGCGCCGGAACCGGTGACCATCCTGCTGAACGTGCCCGTGGGCATGGATGCGGAAACGGCCATGGCAACGATCAGCGCCGAGACCTTGAGCGAAGAACACCGCTTCAGCAAACGTCCGCTCAAGGGCCACTTCCTGCGCCTGACCGCCAGCACCGACTTGCAGGCCAACGCCAGCGGTCTTTTGGTGTTCACCCAGGACTGGAAGATCCTGCGCAAACTCACCGCCGACTCCGCCAAGATCGAGCAAGAGTATGTGGTCGAAGTTGAAGGCGACATGGTGGCTCACGGCCTCAACCGCCTGAACCACGGCCTGACCTACAAGGGCAAGGAACTGCCGCCGGTCAAAGCCAGCTGGCAGAACGAAAACCGCCTGCGTTTTGCGATGAAGAACCCACAACCGGGCGTCATCGCCCTGTTCTGCCAGGCCGTAGGCCTGAAGGTCGTCGCCATCCGCCGCATCCGCATTGGCGGCGTGTCCATCGGCAAAGTGCCGTCGGGCCAATGGCGTTACCTGTCCGGCAAAGAGAAGTTCTAAGACTTCTCACGCCGCCACACATTTTGGCGCCGCTGTTTATGCGGCGCCCACTGCTGAATATCAGGACTGCACACCATGATTCATAACGACGTACTGCGCAGCGTGCGCTACATGCTCGACATCAGCGACAAGAAAGTCATCGAGATCATCAAGCTCGGCGGCATGGACGTGACCCTGGAAGACCTGGTGACGTACCTCGACAAGAAAGAGGAAGACGAGGAAGGCTTCGTACGCTGCCCGGATGAAGTCATGGCGCATTTCCTCGACGGTCTGGTGACCTTCAAGCGCGGCAAGGACGAAAGCCGTCCACCGCAGCCGATCGAAGTGCCGGTGACCAACAACATCATCCTGAAGAAACTGCGCGTAGCTTTCGAACTGAAAGAAGACGACATGCACGCCATCCTCAAGGCCTCCGAGTTCCCGGTGTCCAAGCCTGAACTGAGCGCGCTGTTCCGCAAGTTCGGCCACACCAACTACCGTCCGTGCGGCGACCAGTTGCTGCGCAACTTCCTCAAGGGCCTGACCCTGCGCGTTCGCCCGCAGTAAGTGCCCGCTGGCCTTGAGCTGCAAACCTGCGGCTCAAGGCCAGGCTGTATAGACCCTCATTCCTCGCAAAAATAGTGGCTCCGCTTCCGGCGGCTGACGACTAGGGTGTATTAACCCTCAGCTCTCAGGATTCGCCATGCACCCGTACTTTTCCCTGCAAGGCCGCACTGCTCTGGTGACCGGCGGCACCCGTGGTATCGGCAAAATGATCGCCAAGGCTTTTGTCGAGGCCGGCGCCACCGTGTACGTCTGCGCCCGGGATGCCGAAGCCTGTCAGCAAACGGCTGATGAATTGAGCGCATTCGGTCGTTGCCACGGAGTGGCGGCCAACCTGGCCACCGAAGAAGGCGTACTTCAACTGGCTACGCGACTGGGCGAGCAGATCACTCATCTGGATATTCTGGTGAACAACGCCGGCACCACGTGGGGCGCGCCGCTGGAGAGCTACCCGGTCAAGGGCTGGGAAAAAGTCATGCAGCTCAACGTGACCTCGGTGTTCAACTGCATTCAGCAGTTTTTGCCACTGCTGCGCAAGGCCGGTTCGGCCGCGAATCCGGCGCGAATTATCAATATCGGTTCAGTGGCGGGCATTTCGTCCTTCGGCGAACAGGCGTATGCCTACGGGCCGAGTAAGGCTGCCCTGCATCAACTGTCGCGGATTCTGGCACGGGAGCTGGTGAGTCAGCACATCAACGTCAACGTCATCGCGCCGGGGCGTTTTCCGAGCAAGATGACTCAGCACATTGGCAATGATGAGCAGGCGTTGGCCGATGACACGGCGTTGATTCCAATGAAACGCTGGGGCCGGGAGGAAGAAATGGCGGCGCTGGCGATCAGTCTGGCGAGTACGGCCGGGGCTTACATGACCGGGAATATCATCCCTCTGGATGGTGGGTTTAGCCTCTAGATCGGCGGCGCGGCCATCGCGAGCAGGCTCGCGATGGCGGACTGACAGGCACCACCGATTCAACAGTTGATCGGGTTATCATGCCCGCCTCACCCCGCCTCGACCCCAGACCATGACCTACAGCGTTTCCCCCATCGGCTTTGTGCGCTCCTGTTTCAAGGAGAAGTTCGCCATCCCGCGCCAGCCACAACTGGCCCCGGCCGCTCGGGGTATATTGGAATTGGTGGCGCCGTTCGATCAGGGCGATGCGGTGCAAGGTCTGGAACAGGTCAGCCACGTGTGGCTGCTGTTCCTGTTTCATCAGGCACTGGAAGAAAAGCCACGGCTGAAAGTCCGCCCTCCTCGCCTCGGCGGTAACAAATCCATGGGCGTGTTCGCCACCCGCGCGACGCATCGGCCCAATGGCATCGGCCAATCCGTGGTGAAGCTGGACAAGGTTGAAGCCAATCGCCTGTGGATATCCGGCATCGACCTGCTGGACGGCACGCCGATTCTCGACATCAAACCCTACGTGCCTTACGCCGACATCATCGATACCGCCTCCAACAGCATCGCCAGCGCTGCGCCGCAGCTGATTCCCGTGCAGTGGACGGATTCAGCACTGCAACAGGCTCACGGCCATGCTCAGCGCCTTGAAGAACCGCTGGTGGAGCTGATCGAGCAATGCCTGGCACAAGACCCACGCCCGGCGTACCAGATACCTACACCCGAACGGGAATACGGCGCGCAGTTCTGGGACCTGGACGTACGCTGGCATTACCCCGAAGCCGGGGTAATCCGTGTCCTGGAAGTCATCCCCGCCTCCAACCTGCATCGGACATAAAAAAGCCCCCATTGCCTGCATAGGCAATGGGGGCTTTTCAGTGATGCGATGTTCTTACTTCTCGACGAACGCACGCTCGATCAGGTAATCACCCGGCTCGCGCATCCGCGGCGACACTTTCAGGCCGAAGCTGTTCAGCACTTCGCTGGTCTCGTCGAGCATGCTCGGGCTGCCGCACAGCATGGCGCGGTCGTCCTGCGGGTTGATCGGTGGCAGACCGATGTCGCTGAACAGCTTGCCGCTGCGCATCAGGTCGGTCAGGCGACCTTCGTTCTCGAACGGCTCACGGGTCACGGTCGGGTAGTAGATCAACTTGTCACGCAGGGCCTCGCCGAAGAACTCGTTCTGCGGCAAGTGCTCGGTGATGAACTCGCGGTAAGCGACTTCGTTGACGTAACGTACGCCGTGGCACAGGATCACTTTTTCGAAACGCTCGTAGGTTTCCGGGTCCTGGATGACGCTCATGAACGGCGCCAGACCGGTTCCGGTGCTGAGCAGGTACAAATGTTTGCCAGGCTTCAAGTCATCCAGCACCAGCGTGCCGGTAGGCTTTTTGCTGATGATGATCTCGTCGCCTTCCTTCAGATGCTGCAGCTGGGAAGTCAGCGGGCCATCAGGCACCTTGATGCTGAAGAACTCGAGATGCTCTTCCCAGTTCGGGCTGGCAATCGAGTAAGCGCGCATGAGCGGCCGGCCGTTGGGCTGTTGCAGGCCGATCATCACGAACTGACCGTTCTCGAAGCGCAGGCCCGGGTCGCGGGTGCACTTGAAGCTGAACAGAGTGTCGTTCCAGTGGTGAACACTGAGGACACGCTCGTGGTTCATGTTGCTCATGTACGTGGGACTCCTGGAGATTTGGTCTGCGCGTGCTCTGCGCCTGCTCTGCGAAAAATGAGCTGCTGTGCGCAATTGCATCGCATTCTAATGGCAGCGACAATATCTGTTAACTGGATTATTAAGATAAGGGTTATCGGTTATATCGATATGCGATTTACTCTCCGTCAACTTCAAGTATTCGTCGCCGTCGCCCAGCAGGAAAGCGTATCCCGTGCTGCGGGTCTGCTCAACCTCTCGCAATCGGCGGCGAGCACCTCGATCACCGAGCTAGAGCGTCAGTCCAGCTGTCAGCTGTTCGACCGCGCCGGCAAACGGCTGAGCCTCAACGCCCTCGGTAAACAGCTGTTGCCGCAAGCGGTGGCGCTGCTCGACCAGTCCAAGGAAATCGAAGACTTGCTCAATGGCAAGTCGGGATTCGGCTCTCTGGCGGTTGGCGCGACCCTGACCATCGGCAATTACCTGGCCACCTTGCTGATTGGCAGCTTCATGCAGCGCCATCCGGAAAGCCAGGTGAAGCTGCACGTGCAGAACACTGCCAACATTGTGCAGCAGGTCGCCCACTATGAAATTGATCTGGGTCTAATCGAAGGTGACTGCAGCCATCCAGACATCGAAGTGCAGAGCTGGGTCGAGGATGAACTGGTGGTGTTCTGCGCGCCCCAGCATCCACTAGCCAAGCGCGGCACGGCGACCATGGAAGAGCTGACCCACGAGGCCTGGATTCTGCGGGAACAGGGCTCTGGCACGCGACTGACCTTTGACCAGGCCATGCGTCACCATCGCAGCTCGCTGAATATCCGGCTGGAACTGGAACACACCGAAGCGATCAAGCGTGCGGTGGAGTCCGGGTTGGGGATTGGCTGCATTTCGCGTCTGGCACTGCGCGACGCGTTCCGCCGTGGCAGCCTGGTGCCGGTGGAAACGCCAGATCTGGATCTGGCGCGGCAGTTCTATTTCATCTGGCACAAACAGAAATATCAGACGTCGGCGATGCGTGAATTCCTCGACCTGTGCCGCGCTTTTACCGCTGGGGTTCAGCGCAGCGACGAGATCGTTCTGCCCACCATCGCTTAAAGCAGGATAACTGCCCAGACCAGCGCAATCATGCTCAAGGCCACGAACTGAGCGGCGCTGCCCATGTCCTTGGCGTTCTTGGACAGCGGGTGCAACTCAAGGGAAATGCGGTCGATGGCCGCTTCCACTGCCGAATTGAGCAATTCGACAATCAACGCCAACAGGCAGACTGCAATCAGCAACGCCTGCTCGACGCGACTGACGTTCAGGAAGAACGACAGCGGGATCAATATGACGTTGAGCAACACCAGTTGCCGAAAGGCCGCTTCGCCTGTGAAGGCTGCGCGCAGACCGTCCAGCGAATAACCGGAGGCGTTGAGGATGCGTTTTAGGCCCGTTTGGCCTTTGAAAGGTGACATAAAGTGGGCAACTGACCAAAAAATGAAGTGGGAAGGCTAGATTAAGCACAGTCAAAAAAGCGTGAACGCGCCGCGCCTTATTAGCTCGAAATTGACTCAAGTTGTTGCAGAAGCAAGGCCGCCTGGGTCCGGGTCCGCACATTCAGCTTGCGAAAAATCGCCGTCACGTGGGCCTTGATCGTCGCTTCGGAAACGCTCAGCTCGTAGGCAATCTGTTTATTCAACAAGCCTTCACAGACCATGGTCAGAACACGAAACTGCTGAGGCGTCAGACTCGCAAGGCCTTCGCTGGCGGCCTTGGCTTCGGCGGAAACGCTGACTGCCTCGAACGCCTGGGGCGGCCAGAACACATCACCATCGAGCACCGCGCGTACGGCTTTCTGGATGACGCTCAGATCACTGGACTTGGGGATGAAGCCGCTGGCGCCGAATTCACGGGACTTGACCATGATCGAGGCTTCTTCCTGGGCCGACACCATGACCACCGGAATTTGCGGATACTGACCGCGCAACAGCACCAGCCCTGAAAAACCGTAGGCCCCCGGCATGTTCAGGTCCAGCAGCACCAGATCCCAGTCGGACTTCTCGTCCAGACGGGTTTCCAGCTCGGCAATGCTTGCCACTTCCACCAGACGGACTTCCGGGCCCAGGCCCAGGGTCAACGCTTGATGCAGGGCGCTACGAAAAAGAGGGTGGTCATCGGCAATCAGGATTTCGTATGTGGCCATTTTTCAAATGATCCTGTTTTTCAAACAACTCGAGGTACAGCCACGGAGCTGTACCAACAGGGCACGTTCAACGCCAATCACGTGGCTATCCACGTAAAGAATACGGCGTATCAAACTTGGCCGCGCCCTAATCGGCGCCAAGCATGCCCAGCGAAGCCGGGGTGGTCAAGGTGCTTGGCCAGTACAGTTCTTTGCAGTATGGGCGACAATCAGCGCGTGACAGGGGCGCCGATTTACACAAAAGGCATCAGCTCGGCGTGCGCCGGTGTTGAAACATTCATTTCAAGCTGATGTTTGGCATCAAGGTAATGTTGGCTGAATACGTCGAAATAAGCGTCCAGTGCCGACGCAGCCTCAGTATCACCCGCCAGATCGAGACACAACGCCGCCACTTCGGCGGTGCATAAATGCTCGCTGCGGGTCGATCGGCGCAACCGGTACCGCGACAACTTCTCGGGCAACAGGCTCAGGATCGGTAGCCGATCAAAGTAGGGGCTTTTGCGGAAAATCTTCCGGGCTTCTGTCCAGGTGGCATCCAGCAGAATGAACAGCGGACGCTTCGAACTATCGGCATCGACGCTGTTTGTGACACGCTCGGGTTCGACGTACTCACCCGGAAACACCAGATAGGGTTGCCATTGCGGGTCGGCCAGCAGCGCCAGCAATTGTTCATCAACTTCCGTACGCGACCAGATGAACGCATGGTTGTCACGCACCACATCGGCGATCAGCCAACCGGTGTTGCTCGGCTTGAACACTTCCTTGTTGGTCATGATCAGGCACACGCCAGAACGGGCCTCGACTTGCGGGCGCCAGGCGCACAGGCAGTGACTCTCGATCACGCGGCAGGCTCGGCAACGCGGCGCCCTCCAGCCTCGGGCCTGAATCGGCTTGATGCCCTCCTCCTCTCGCTCATCGCGCAAGCGGGCTACTGCGTTTGCAGCAAAGCGTGGGGTTGCAGGGTTCATCGCAGGCAACGCCGGCAGGGGAAGAAAATCGACACGAAAAACACTCGGCAGGGCAGAAAGTGGCGGCAGTTTATCAGAGCAGCCGGCGCAAGCCTGTACCGTCCAGGCCTCGTCCCCTATAATTCGCCGCCACTGAACGCACAGTCATGTGACGGGTCGAACCACCAGTCACTGAACCAGGAGAGTTTCATGCTGCGCCTTATCGTTCCCACCGCTGCCATTTTGCTGGCGTCGTCCTTCAGCGCTCAGGCTGCTTCCTTGAGTGAGCAGAATCTCAACAGAGAGCTGCGAAACGTCGCCACACAAAGCAGTGTTGGTACTCCACGGGCGATCAACGAAGACATTCTTGATCAGGGCTACACCGTCGAAGGCAACACGCTGATCAACCATCTGAGCGTACAAAGCAGCCACGCCAACAAGATGCGTGCCGACCCGAAAGCCGTGTATTTCCAGCTTGGCGCCTCTGTATGCAACAACCCATCGTTCCGCAAACTGATGGCCAAGGGTGCGGTCATGCGTTACGACTTCACTGAGGTGAAGACCAACCGCGCAGTCGGCTCCGCCAGCTATCAGGAATCGGACTGCCCGAAAGCGGCTCCGACCAAGAAGAAGTAATCATTGGGAATTGGCGCGCCGCTGTTCATCCTCGGCGCGCAGTTCTGCCAACAACGCCTGCAAATAACGGGAACGTCGGTCGCCCCCCTCCAGACGCCGGCAGCACTCTTCTTCGAGACTCAAATGATTGGTCTCGGCCGATGACTTCAGTAATCGATACAATTGCGTATCGATCTCCAGAATGACTCTGGCCATCGCTTCCCGCCTCCCTGCACCTCGCCCTTACTTGAGCGATAAAATCCTTGAACCGCTTGTAACGTGCGTCCTGCCTTTGACGCAAAGTTGTCGTGTCGTGCCTGTCATTTAGTAAATCAGACTGTCAGACACCCGCCTTTTGTTCAGACGAGCGGTGAAAGCACCTTGCAAATCGCCAATAACCGGTTGCCAGGAAAGACTTTGCAGCGCAATGATCAAGTCAGCGAAAAACGCTATGAGGGTCTAGATTCATAGTGTTCACGTTTACTTTTCAGGGCAGGAAAGGGGCTGCCCATTGCGCGTCTTGTTGTGCGAATGTTTCCTTCATCCAAGGGAAAAACAGAGCCTGTATGGAAGGAGAAGTTGATGCCTTACCAACCGAACGACCTCCTGAGCCGTCATTTTGAAGAAAGCGGCCACGACCTCATCAGCAAGGTCGAAGAGCAACTCAACCTGGTTTCACCCAACAGCCCGAACATCCCGATCTACCGCGACATGATCCTGACCGTGCTACGCATGGCCCAGGAAGATCACAACCGCTGGAATGCCAAGATCACCCTCCAAGCCCTACGCGAACTGGAACACGCTTTCCGTGTTCTGGAGCAATTCAGGGGTCGACGCAAAGTCACCGTTTTCGGCTCGGCCCGAACACCGATAGAACATCCGCTGTACGGTCTGGCCCGAGAGCTCGGTGCAGCGCTGGCGCGCTCAGATCTGATGGTCATCACCGGTGCCGGTGGCGGCATCATGGCGGCGGCCCACGAAGGTGCTGGCCTGGCACACAGCCTGGGATTCAACATCACCCTGCCCTTCGAACAGCATGCCAATCCCACCGTGAATGGCACTACCAACCTGCTGCCCTTCCACTTCTTCTTTACCCGCAAGCTGTTCTTCGTCAAGGAAGCCGATGCGCTGGTCCTGTGCCCTGGCGGTTTCGGTACCCTGGATGAAGCGCTGGAAGTGCTGACACTGATCCAGACTGGCAAAAGCCCGCTAGTGCCCGTGATATTGCTGGACGCTCCCGGCGGCAAGTTCTGGCAAGGCGCGTTGGACTTCATTCACCATCAACTGGAGGAAAATCGCTACATCCTGCCGACCGATATGAAACTCGTCAGTCTGGTCTACAGCGCGGAAGAGGCTGTGGAGCAGATCAACCAGTTCTACAGCAACTTCCACTCCAGCCGCTGGCTCAAGCATCAATTCGTGATCCGCATGAATCACAAGCTCAGCGACCAGGCGCTCGAACACATGCAGGAGGCATTTGCCGACCTGTGCCTGAGCGATCACTTCCATCAACACGCCTACAGCGGAGAGGAACACGACGAGCCGCAGTTCAGCCACCTTGCGCGACTCGCCTTCACCTTCAACGCCCGTGATCATGGACGCCTGCGGGAACTGGTGGACTACATCAACCTGCCGGAAAACTGGGCGCAATCCCAACCCCAGGCGCAACAGCGCTCGCGGGAACCATCCAAGGTTACGTAAGCAAAAAAAACGGCCCGCTATCGAAATAGCGAGCCGTTTCAGTTAATCGTCCATCCCTCGGCCGCTGAACAAGCGGCTGATCATTTCCATGGAATATCCCCGATAACTCAGGAACCTGCCTTGTTTGGCACGTTCCCGGGCGTCTATCGGCAAATGCCCGGAAAACTTTCGTCGCCAGGTGTCTTCCAGTTGTTCCTGCCAGTTGATACCGCTCTCGCGTAAAGCGAGTTCGATGTCGGTACGTTGCAGGCCCCGCTGGCTCAACTCTTCGCGAATACGCAAAGGGCCATAACCGGAACGGGCACGGTAGGAAACAAAGCTTTCGAGATAACGGGATTCGGACAGCAGGCCTTCTTCCGTCAAACGGTCGAGTGCCGTGTCGATCATTTCAGGGAGGGCGCCGCGTTGACGCAGTTTACGCGTCAACTCGACTCGACCGTGCTCGCGTCGCGCGAGCAGGTCCATTGCGGTTCGCCGCACCGCGACGAGTGTATCGAGTACGGCGGTCATCGGATCAATCAGATATCAGCGTCAGCCAGGTCATCAGCAGTCTCTTTGACTGGCGATGCTTTAACGTCTGGCGCCGGGGTCAGCAACTTGTCACGCAGTTGCTTCTCGAGCTTGGCGGCGATTTCTGGATTGTCTGCCAGGAACTTGGCCGAGTTAGCCTTGCCCTGACCGATCTTGGTGCCTTCATAGGCATACCAGGCACCGGACTTCTCAACGAAACCGTGCAGCACGCCCAGGTCGATCATCTCACCGTTGAGGTAGATGCCCTTGCCGTAAAGAATCTGGAACTCAGCCTGACGGAACGGCGAAGCTACCTTGTTCTTCACAACCTTGACGCGGGTTTCGCTACCGACAACCTCGTCACCTTCTTTCACCGCGCCGGTACGGCGGATGTCCAGACGAACCGAAGCGTAGAACTTCAGCGCGTTACCACCGGTGGTGGTTTCCGGACTGCCGAACATCACACCGATTTTCATACGGATCTGGTTGATGAAGATAACCAGGCAGTTGGCGTTCTTGATGTTACCGGTGATTTTACGCAGCGCCTGGGACATCAGACGGGCTTGCAGGCCCACGTGCATGTCACCCATTTCGCCTTCGATTTCAGCCTTTGGAACCAGAGCCGCCACGGAGTCGACGATGATCACGTCAACCGCGTTGGAACGCACCAGCATGTCGGTGATTTCCAGGGCTTGCTCGCCGGTGTCCGGCTGCGAAACCAGCAGGTCGTCGACGTTGACGCCCAGTTTGCCGGCGTATTCAGGGTCGAGGGCGTGTTCAGCATCGACGAATGCGCAGGTCGCGCCGGCTTTTTGAGCCTGGGCGATCACCGACAGTGTCAGCGTGGTTTTACCGGAGGATTCAGGACCGTAGATTTCAACGATACGGCCTTTTGGCAGACCGCCAATGCCGAGCGCGATGTCCAGACCCAGAGAGCCAGTGGAGATAGCCGGGATCGCCTGACGGTCCTGATCGCCCATACGCATTACGGCACCCTTGCCGAATTGACGTTCGATCTGACCCAGGGCCGCAGCCAAGGCTTTCTTCTTGTTGTCGTCCATTAAAGTCCTCACGTAATCAATAAGGCCTGACGGCCAACACCTGTATAAGTAGCCAGTATTATTCCACAGCGTTTCAGGATCGCCTACCCCTGATTTGAGATTTCTCCAACGGCATGGCGCAGCAGCCCCTCTAGCGCGGCCTTCACCGTTTGTCGGCGGACCTCGTCACGGTTGCCGGGAAAGTATTGCACCTCGCTGAACACCTGTTCACCAACGCCCCAGGCCAGCCACACAGTGCCCACCGGCTTGCTCGGCGAACCGCCATCCGGTCCCGCCACACCGCTGACCGCCACGGCAAAACGCGCCCGGCTTTTCTCCTGCGCGCCTCGGACCATGGCCTCGACCACCTCGCGACTGACCGCCCCCACCGCTGCAAACAACTCGACCGGAACATTCAATTGCTCGGTTTTCTGGCGATTGGAATAGGTGACATAACCAGCCTCGAACCATGCCGAACTCCCCGGAATCCGGGTGATCGCCTCGCTGATCCCGCCGCCGGTGCAGGACTCGGCGGCAGTGACATGAGCATTGAGAACCTGCATGCGCCTGCCAAGTTCAGCGGCCAGTTGGGTGATTTCTTTCACGGTCATCTCCTGAGCAAGCGGAATGAGAACTACCGTACACGAGCCAATAACGCTTGCAAGGCGCAGGATCGATCAAAATGTTAGCGAGCGAGGGCTCTGATGTAAGCCTGACAGGCCTGCAAGGCAATCAGTCCGCGGTCCCCGGCGTCGGTGATGGCGATAATTCGCTGAGCATGCGCCGGGTCAAGTCGGGCGCGCGCGGCTCCATGATCCACGCTGCTGGCTCCGGAGGCGGTTGGCACTCCACAGACAGAGGCAGTGTCATGGGCATCGAGGAGGACTGACAAGCGCACATCAGCAGTGGCAAGACGATCGCGCAGGCGACCTTGATCACGTTCGGCATCGCTAAGCGCTCGGTAATGGGTTTGTTCGCTGGTCGAAAGACGCTGCTCCAGCGCCAGGCGCTTGTCCTGCTCGGCCTGTTGCTGCGTCGCGGCTGCCAGGGTCAGCTGATTCAGCGCTTCGGCGTGCACTCTTGCCTGTTCCGCCAGTTGCCCGCCATAACGCCAATCCTGAAAGCGCCAGGCCAGCGCCGCCGAGCCACCGGCCAACACAGCCAGAAACATAACAATGCCAATGACGCGGTAAGACATCGGCATCAAACCGAAGGCTGGCATAACACCGCCCTCGCCCGTGCCCAGAGTTGCAAGCGATCCTGCAAACCGTTCAGGCCGCCGTTGATGCGACGGGTGATGCTGTTGAACTGGTCGCGGTCGGCCAGTTCGTTGAAGCCATTTTGCTCCCAGAACCACGCGGCTGATTCGGCGGCCCATTGCGGTTGTTCCAGTAGTTCCGGCAAAAACAGTAAACGATCATCACCGAAGAGTCCGAGACTGCACTGACGGTAATTGTCGCGACCAGTGATCTGAATCAGGCCTCGGCCACGGTACTTTTGACCGTCGCCGTCGGCTTGCGGGGTATTGCCCAAACGCAGGGCCAGGGTGCCGGTGTCGTATTTGCTGAGGTATTGGTTGTTGCCCAGTTCACGCACGTACTGAAACTGCCCCGATTCATGGCCGACTTGCGCGAGGAAGGCAGCAATGCGTTTCGCGGTGTTTATGTTGCGGTGGGTCATGGCGGTGTTGAGGGCGGAAATGAAAACGCCCGCTTGGGAGCGGGCGTCAGGGAATATGTGTTGCAACTGCGCTGAAGTGAGAGGCATGAGTCATGTTCCATTGGCCGTTGTTTTTAACCAGACCGGCGCCAAGGGTTTGCTGGCGTCTTTTGGAAAGCCGGCAAGCGAGGGCCAGTCGCGCAGGTCCTGCCGGTAATCGAGCAAGTCATGATATTGATCGCTGCTCAAGGTCATCGGAGTACCGGCCGCGTGCTCATCGCGATCACGCTCGACCAGCCATTGGCTGGCGGCCAGTTCCTGGTCGCGCCAGGCTCGGGCAACGGCCTCCGGAGCACTTGCCTGGATGGCAGGTAGCGGCACACCACCGCTCGCCAGCCATTGCTGGTATTCATCCCAGAAGCGGTGATGTAGAGGAACGGTTGCCCCGTCAGGCAGACGAATGACCGTGGCCGGATCTTCAGTGAGTTGATAGTTCATGAAAATAGCCTCCTTAAAGTTCGGCATCGGCAGTGGCGTGGATGAAGTAAGACTGTGTAATGACGCCGATATCGGAGTTATCGACCCAGACGCCGCGCGTCGAAGCCCCAAGAACTCGAGCATTATCCACCCGTCGCACGATCACATCACGAATCCCCAAACCGGTGTTGGCCACTGGCAGGGTAACGGTGGTGGCCCCAGGGTTTGCATCAATCAGCACCAGACCGAGCTCTTCCGGCGCCAGCAGCTTCGATGCCGCTAGCCGGGTCACCACCGAACGCACCGGACTGCTCACACCGATAAGCGCCTGAATCGCCTTCAACAACTGCCCCGTGTCCGCCTCCAACGGCGCCATCCCGGCGCCAGCGACAACACTCAAAATCTCTTGCGTGACGGCATTGCCCCACACCGCCGGAATCAACGACCCAGGCGAACCGGCCACCGGGTTTTCATCGACAAACCGTCCATTGACCAGTCCGACACTGGGGACGCTTTTTGGATAATCCATTGTTTGTTTTCCCTGTAATAAAGCCCTGCATGGCTATTGGCACAACAGCGCAGCAGGTCGTGTTTGAATAAAAACAAAACGCCCACGGGTGAGTGGGCGTTGGATACAGCGGATATTTCGAATGAACTAGCCAGCCAGGTCGCTCACCACCTTACGGATAGCGGCAATCGCCTCATCACTGACTTGATTGGCGAGATCGGTTTTGCCTTTGGCGATATGAACTTTGATTTGTTCTTTAGCTTTCAGGCGATTGAATTGCAGGCTGATGTCGTTACCGCTGTCGCCAGTCCATTTGGCGCTCAGGGTCACGATACCTTCTACGGCTGCAGCGCTGACCGGCAGATCTGCCGAGGCGTTGACTTTCAGCGCCAGCGCGGTAGCCGCCTGAGCTGCCGTGGCGCCGTTGACGACGGCCGCTTGAACACGAACGCCACCGACATACAGGTTGAGCACACCGCTCTGGGTCGCTGCACCAGTCAAGGTCAACACGCCTTTGGCGATGCTGCCTTCGGTGTTGTGCAGCGGCAGGCACCAGATCTCGCCGATCGGGTCGGTCTTGCGCCAGGTTTCATACATCGAGGCGAGCATCGAGCCTTGGCCGCCAATGCTTTTGGCCAGCGCGACGCTGGACACCAACACCAGTTTGCCAACCTCGGCCGGCGCAATGTTGTCGTTGACCTGAGCGACGATCAAACGGCGCATGGCCGACGACGCGCTATTGGCGGCCGAATTGTCCATCTCTGCGTAAAACAGCGGAACACGAATGTCCGCGGGGATGTTGCTGAATCCGATCGCCATTATTTGGCTCCCTGTGGTTTTGCCGCTTTCACGGCTTTGGTAGTGATATCGCCATCGGCCAGACGTCGACGCCACCAGGCGTTGTCCGGCACTTCACGGCCCTCGAGGGGCAACAGATCGCCCGCTTCCGGGTCCGGCACGACGCGGCCTGGGGCCGGCAGCACGGTGATGCGTTTGCTCATGGGGTTACGTCTCCAGAGAAAGTCAGTTCCAGGCGTCCGTCGGGGCCTGGGCGTTTCAGATTGGGGTCCGCCGGATCGATCGCATCGACCCGCACGGTGACCCCGGTAAAGGACGACAAACCGTCCAGTTCACGTTCGTGCCAGCTCTCCGCAGGCTGACCAGGCAGATTGCGGCCGAGCTGGAACTCGGCAAAAAAGCGCAGGCGATACAGCACGCGGTTGCTGTTGATGGAAACCCGTTCGCCGCCGTCATAGGCGATGGCGTCGTAATCACTCCCGGGCTTGAAACCCACCAGCGCCCGCCACAGTTCGGCCCGCAGGTCGTGCAACAGATCCAGCGCTTTTGTAGCGTCGGTGGTGTCAAGCACCAGGGTCACTTCGAAGCGGTCGCGAATGGTCTGCCGCGTAGCGTTTTGCGCCGCGTTTGCGCCCGCCAGATCGGCAATCGGCACTACGTAGGCGCAAGGAGTTGAAAGCGGGGTACTGGCTTGCAGCGTTTCGAGGTCGATGCCGGCAGCAACGCGATTGTCGAGGGTTGGGCAGTGATCACGCAGTTGGGTAATCAGGGGGGTGATCTTCATGGTGTTTTCACCGGGCAATAAAAAACCCGCTGGTTGGCGGGTTTGAGTGAAAGGTACTGGCCTTGGGAAACCCGCGTCCTTGCGGGTCGGATGCTGGTCGGCACCGCTGCTCGCCATTCCATTGGGCTTGGTGTTCAGTGATCCTGGCGGGTATCTCGCGGCGGCAATTCGCAAACGCCAATCCGCTTGGCCGCCCAGCGTTCATAAAGACCAATGGCAACGTCTGCCCCGGCCATCGCCGTCAGGCAACCGAACGCGCAAGCCGTCCAGATCGACACGCCAGCGGCATACAGCAGCATGATGGCCGAGACCCCGCAGACCATGCAGGCCCCGGATCGCAAGGCCAGACGCCGCAGCAATGACCAGCCGCGGGCGCCCTCCTTGTCGGCGCGCCACATTTCGCCGGACACCCCGCCCACCAGGGCGAGGACGATGACGAGCCAGATCGGCATGTCCAGCAACGCTTGTTGCTCGTTTGTCATGTCACGCCTCCCGGGGGTGATTGATGAGTGATGTGTGTCTTTCAAACGGTGTCTCTTGATTTGCCTGACGGTAGGTAGGCATTCCAAAAAGCCCGGTATTGGCCGGGCTTTTCAGTAATGCGGTCCTTCGCGCTGACCTTTCGGCGCTACTGGCGCGGTACGAGTCCATTCATATTGTTTTTCCGACCGCGGTCCCTGCCCGCCGGATAACTGCTTCTGGTGCTTTACGCTGCACACCCGGGTCAGTTGCCAACCCTCTGAACCGTTGAGGCCGGTTCATCGCTGCCTTTGTGGTGGAACTAAAGAGCTTCGTTTCGAGCTGCTTTTGAGCTGCTTGAGACAAAGAATATGCATGGATGCATATACAGTCAATGCATAAATGCATTTATTTATGCATTTAAAATGCATTGACGCATGAAGGCCCCGCAAGCAAAGGCGCTGACGGCTTTTCGACAGGCGAAAAAAAACCCGCTCGGTGGCGGGTTTTATCTGACAGCGGTGAGGTTAACGGGCGTACATGCCCCACCAGAAGACGTGACCGAGGATGACGATCTGCTCTTCCTGGATTTCCTGGAAGGTGTAGTCCTCGTCCGGATGTTCATCGCGATTGAAGCTGCGCAGGCGTATTCCGGTAGGCAGGCGATAAAGCTGTTTCACCCGCAGCTGGCCGTTATGGTTGATGGCATAAAGGTCGCCATCCACGATATCGCCGATCCCGCACTTGCCGGCATTAACGCCGACGGTGGCGCCGTCGCGCAGCACTGGCAACATACTGTTGCCGCGCACCGTCACGCATTTGGCCTGGTCGAACTGAACGCCGTTGTGGCGCAGACTCCGCTTGCCGAAGCGCAGGCTAGAGCGCTCGCTCTCTTCGATGACGAACCTTCCTGATCCTGCAGCCAATTCAACCTCGCGAAGAAAGGGGACCGAGACCTCGTCATCATCGACGGGCGTATCGTCGTCCCACAGACTTATGTCCTTGAGTTCCGAATGCAATTGATCGCGCCCGGTGCTGGCTGCCGGCGCGACATCCGCACGGCCCCGCAACTGGTCGGTGCTCACGGCGAAGTACTCGGCGATCTTCGAGATGTGTTTATCCGAGGGATCGACGATCTTCCCGCTGAGGATCCGCGAGAGAGTGGATTGAGGCACGCCGGTGCGACGGTGAAGCTCCGTGGGGGAGATCCCGTGCTGATCGAGCAGCGCTCTTAAGACGGTAGAAACATTGCGTTTTTGCATAAAGCGCATAGTGCTTGTTCTTTTCGCGGAAGACAAATGCCAAATTGCATAAATTGCGCATATGCCGTGCATAGACAGAAGAAACGTATCGCAGGGCTTTCATGCCTGCGTCGGGTGGACCGCCCATGTTAACCTTGCGCCCATCGCGGAAAAGCCGGGCCGATGCCCCTCCTTTGCCCTACACCTTTCAACGAATTTGCCTGATTATCCGATGAATAAAGCCCTCTCCGATCTGTCCTCCCACACGCCAATGATGCAGCAGTACTGGCGCCTGAAAAACCAGCACCCAGACCAGCTGATGTTCTACCGCATGGGCGACTTCTACGAGATCTTCTACGAAGACGCGAAGAAGGCCGCCAAATTGCTGGACATCACCCTGACCGCCCGTGGGCAGTCGGCGGGTCAGGCGATTCCGATGTGTGGGATTCCTTACCATGCCGCGGAAGGTTACCTGGCGAAATTGGTCAAGCTCGGCGAGTCGGTGGTGATCTGTGAGCAGGTCGGCGACCCGGCTACCAGCAAGGGGCCGGTGGATCGTCAGGTGGTGCGGATCATCACGCCGGGTACGGTCAGTGACGAAGCGCTGCTGGATGAGCGTCGGGACAACCTGATCGCGGCGGTGCTGGGTGACGAGCGTCTGTTCGGCCTGGCGGTGCTGGACATCACCAGCGGCAACTTCACCGTGCTGGAGATCAAGGGCTGGGAAAACCTGCTGGCGGAACTGGAGCGGGTCAATCCGGTAGAGCTGATGATCCCGGACGACTGGCCGAAGGATCTGCCGGCGGAGAAACGTCGTGGGGTTCGTCGCCGTGCGCCGTGGGATTTCGAACGTGATTCGGCGCTGAAAAGTCTCTGCCAACAATTCTCGACCCAAGACCTGAAAGGTTTCGGCTGCGAGAACCTGACCCTGGCCATCGGCGCCGCGGGTTGCCTGCTCAGCTACGCCAAGGAAACCCAGCGCACCGCCCTGCCCCATTTGCGCAGCCTGCGGCATGAACGCCTGGACGACACCGTAGTGCTGGATGGCGCGAGCCGTCGCAACCTGGAACTGGACACCAACCTGGCTGGCGGTCGCGATAACACGTTGCAATCGGTGGTCGATCGCTGCCAGACCGCCATGGGCAGCCGTCTGCTGACCCGCTGGCTGAACCGTCCGCTGCGGGATCTGACCGTACTGCTGGCGCGCCAGACCTCGATCACCTGCCTGCTCGACGGTTACCGCTTCGAGAAACTGCAACCGCAGCTCAAGGAAATCGGCGACATCGAGCGGATCCTGGCGCGGATCGGCCTGCGTAATGCCCGCCCTCGTGACCTGGCTCGCCTGCGTGATGCGCTCGGTGCATTGCCTGAGTTGCAAGTGGCGATGACTGAGCTGGAAGCTCCGCACATCATTCAACTGGCGAAGACCACCAGCACCTACCCGGAACTGGCGGCACTGCTGGAAAAAGCCATCATCGACAACCCTCCGGCCGTCATCCGTGACGGCGGCGTGTTGAAAACCGGTTACGACGCCGAACTGGACGATCTGCAATCGCTCAGCGAAAACGCCGGGCAGTTCCTGATCGACCTCGAAGCACGCGAGAAGGCCCGTACCGGTCTGTCGCACCTGAAAGTCGGTTACAACCGCATTCATGGCTACTTCATCGAGTTGCCAAGCAAGCAGGCTGAGTCGGCGCCGGCAGACTATATCCGTCGCCAGACATTGAAAGGCGCCGAGCGCTTCATTACGCCGGAACTGAAGGCGTTCGAAGACAAGGCCCTGTCGGCGAAGAGCCGCGCCCTGGCGCGCGAGAAGATGCTCTATGAAGCACTGCTCGAAGATTTGATCTCCCAGTTGCCACCACTGCAAGACACCGCCGCGGCACTGGCCGAGCTGGACGTGCTGAGCAACCTTGCCGAACGTGCGCTGAACCTCGATCTGAACTGCCCGCGCTTCGTCGACGAGCCATGCATGCGCATCACTCAGGGTCGTCACCCGGTGGTCGAGCAAGTGCTGACCACGCCGTTCGTGGCCAACGACCTGAGCCTCGACGACAATACCCGCATGCTGGTGATCACCGGTCCGAACATGGGCGGTAAATCCACCTACATGCGCCAGACCGCTCTGATCGTGCTGCTGGCACACATCGGTAGCTTCGTTCCGGCGGCCAGTTGCGAGTTGTCTCTGGTGGACCGGATCTTTACCCGGATCGGCTCCAGCGATGACCTGGCAGGCGGGCGCTCGACCTTCATGGTCGAAATGAGCGAAACCGCGAACATTCTGCACAACGCCACCGAGCGCAGCCTGGTGCTGATGGACGAAGTCGGTCGCGGCACCAGCACCTTTGACGGTCTGTCCCTGGCGTGGGCTGCGGCTGAACGCCTGGCGCATCTGCGGGCTTATACGCTGTTCGCCACCCACTACTTCGAGCTGACGGTGCTACCGGAGGCGCAACCGCTGGTGGCCAACGTGCACCTCAATGCCACTGAGCACAACGAACGCATCGTGTTTCTGCACCACGTGCTGCCAGGGCCTGCCAGCCAGAGCTACGGCCTTGCGGTTGCACAATTGGCCGGTGTGCCGAGCGAAGTGATCGTGCGCGCTCGCGAACACCTGGGTCGGCTGGAAGCGACCGCCCTGCCTCATGAAGTTCCCAAGACTGCCAAAGGCAAACCGGCCGCGCCGCAGCAGAGCGATATGTTCGCCAGCCTGCCGCATCCGGTGCTGGATGATCTGGCCAAACTTGATCTGGACGACATGACACCGCGTCGCGCGCTCGAAATGCTCTATACACTAAAGACACGGATCTAACGCACTTGCCTGCAAGCTGTTAGAATCTCGCGCGGTTTGGGATGCTGCTGGCTTATAGCCTGACCAGCAGACTATCGCTCCCAAACCTGGCGACCCCAACGTGAAGGGGCTCCGCTGCCGCCGCCTGAGGAGAAAATTAGAAATGACCTTCGTCGTCACCGACAACTGCATCAAGTGCAAGTACACCGACTGCGTAGAAGTCTGTCCGGTGGACTGCTTTTACGAAGGCCCGAACTTCCTGGTGATTCACCCGGATGAGTGCATCGACTGCGCACTGTGCGAACCAGAATGCCCTGCCGTGGCCATCTTCTCCGAAGATGAAGTCCCGGAAGACATGCAGCAATTTATTCAGCTGAACGTTGAGCTGGCGGAAATCTGGCCCAACATCACCGAGAAGAAAGAATCGTTGCCCGATGCCGAAGAGTGGGATGGCGTCAAAGGCAAGATCAAAGATCTCGAACGCTGATTACCCCCGCGTTCTCGAAAAGGCCCCTTGTGGGCCTTTTTGCTTTTCTGCAGGCAAAAAAAGGGGCGGTTTGACCCGCCCACATTTTTTCCCTATTCCCTGTGTTCCTTTTCATCGTCCTGATGAATCGCTTGCTGCGATGTCCTTTCCCCTCATCCTTGAAGGGCGTGTCTGTCCGTCGACACAGTTCAGATACTAGAGAGTTCCCTACCAAGAGCAATCGCCCCCGTTAGCTGAAACTGGCTGTCACAAGCTATTAATCTTAAAAAATAAGCATATAAATCAACTAGTTAATCTTATCTCACGTAGGAATATGCACGACTGCTACCCATTGAATTAGCGAACTCTTACGAAAGAGTAAGCAAACACTTACAGCGAGAGACTACAAACCAGAGATGATGACGAAAGGAACTCCCGGCCTGTCTCTGAAGCAATAAAAAACCCCGAACCAGTCGGGGCTTCCTAATGCCAGCCAGCAAAATCACTTATTGAAACAGCGACTCGCTCGACAGGCCATTCTTCTCGAGAATCTCCCGAAGACGCTTCAGGCCTTCAACCTGAATCTGTCTGACCCGCTCCCGGGTCAGGCCAATCTCCAGGCCTACATCTTCAAGCGTGCTGCTCTCGTGACCGCGCAGGCCAAAGCGGCGTATCACCACTTCACGTTGCTTGTCGGTCAGTTCCGAGAGCCATTGATCGATGCTCTGGGACAGGTCGTCATCCTGCAACAGTTCACATGGATCGGTTGGACGGTCATCGGTAAGGGTGTCCAGCAGGGTTTTATCCGAATCCGGACCCAGCGAGACGTCGACCGAAGAAACCCGCTCGTTCAGGCCGAGCATGCGCTTGACCTCTCCCACTGGCTTTTCCAGCAGGTTGGCAATTTCTTCGGGCGAGGGTTCGTGATCGAGTTTTTGCGTCAGCTCCCGTGCAGCCCGCAGGTACACGTTGAGCTCTTTGACCACATGAATCGGCAACCGGATGGTCCGGGTCTGATTCATGATCGCGCGCTCGATGGTCTGACGAATCCACCAGGTCGCGTAGGTCGAAAAGCGGAAGCCACGTTCAGGGTCGAACTTCTCTACCGCCCGGATAAGACCGAGGTTGCCCTCTTCGATCAGGTCAAGCAGCGACAGACCACGATTGACGTAACGCCGGGCGATTTTCACCACCAGCCGCAGGTTACTTTCAATCATGCGTTTGCGCCCGGCCGGATCTCCACTTTGCGACAAGCGCGCAAAATGAACTTCTTCTTCGGGGGACAGCAGAGGGGAAAAGCCAATCTCATTGAGGTACAGCTGCGTGGCATCGAGTGCACGCGTGTAGTCAATGTACTTGTGTTGCTTTAACGAAGCGGAGTGTTTGGATTTGGCACGAACGGAAGGTGGAGCTGCCCCTTCATCATTCGACATCGAATCCGTCCCGATGCCGCTCTCCATCAGGAGAACCTCATCGTCGATGTCAAACTCCGGCACTTCTTTACTGAGAGCCATTGTTATAGTCCTTTGGTGAGTTCGACCTCAGGCTCAAGCGGCGCCTTTATCCTTGGCAACGCTGGAGCCTGTTCCCTCTACGTGACGGAACAGGCTGGAAAGCGATCAACGACGCGGCAGGAATTGCAGCGGATCTACAGGTTTACCTTGTCGGCGAATCTCAAAATGCAGCTTCACCCGGTCTGTACCCGTTGACCCCATTTCGGCAATTGTCTGTCCGACCTTGACCTGCTGCCCCTCCCGAACCAACAGCCTGCGGTTATGTCCGTAGGCACTGACGTAGGTATCGCTGTGCTTGATGATGACTAATTCGCCGTAGCCCCTTAAGCCACTCCCGGCGTATACCACCGTCCCATCAGACGCAGCTAAAACAGGCTGTCCCAAATCCCCGGCGATATCAATTCCTTTATTCAAACTGCCGTTTGAAGAGAATTTTCCAATGAGAATGCCATTAGATGGCCACCCCCAGCCGGTCGGGGCCGGACCGGCAGGAGGCATCGGAGCAGGGGTCGGCTTGCTGGCGACGGACGGTGCAACCACTGCTGTGCTGGTGGTTGCGCCATTCGCCTGGCGCCGGATAACCGTGGTTTTGAGCGACGAAGAAGGCGTTGAATCAATGGAGCTGGCCACCGGCGTCGGCGTTGAACCGGTGCGACCGTCAAAGCGAATCGTCTGACCCGGATGGATCGTATAAGGCGTAGGAATGTTGTTGCGTGCCGCGAGGGCTTTGTAGTCCCAGCCGTAGCGAAAGGCGATGGAGAACAAGGTGTCTTTAGGTCGGACGACGTATTGACCCGTGGTCACTGCCGGACGCTGGGCGACGGCGTTGTTGCGATCGACGACGCGTACTTCGCTCGATTTGTTGCTAGAGCAACCGACCAGCAAGGTGCTCAAGACAAGGCCAGTCACCAGGCGCTGAAAGCTCGTTTTACCCATTCGCTGCGCAATGACTGTGAGACTCACCCGCCGCTCCCTTTGTGGTGGCTGAAAATGTGGATTGCCGTGTTCCGGCATGAAATGTCGCAAGTATAACGGGCCGTGCAGGCTTTACCTTTAATGAAGCGAAATGGCTTCGCGCACACGTTTGCTGCCTGACGATGAATCCCGTTTAACTGATCGATGCCGCTGTAAGACAGGAGCAATCGAAGAGAATTCAGCGCGCTAAAACAAATGCTCAGGCGAGCGGCCCATTGAGTAACGGGACGAAGCGAACAGCCCCCAGAACACGCCTGGAAAAGCCCTGCTCTTCCCGGATGATCAGCATCAATTGTTGAACCTCACCCGATCCGACCGGGATCACCAGCCGCCCTCCCGGTGCCAATTGATCAAGCAGCGCCTGAGGTACATCGGTCGCCACCGCGGTCACGATAATGCCGTTGTACGGCGCCAGCGCCGGCCAGCCTTCCCAGCCATCGCCCCAGCGGAACACCACGTTGCGCAGGTTCAGCTCCACCAGGCGTTCCTTGGCCCGATCCTGCAGAACCTTGATGCGCTCGACGGAAAATACCCGCTCGACCAGTTGCGACAGCACCGCCGTCTGATAGCCCGAGCCGGTGCCGATTTCCATCACCTTGTCGAGCGGACCTGCCTCCAGCAGCAACTCGCTCATGCGAGCCACCATATAAGGCTGCGAGATGGTCTGGTTATTGCCGATCGGCAGCGCCGTGTCTTCGTAGGCACGGTGAGCCAGCGCCTCGTCGACGAACAGGTGACGCGGGGTACGGCGAATGACTTCCAGCACCTTGGCGTTGCAAATCCCCTCTTCATACAGGCGCTGAATAAGGCGCTCACGGGTCCGTTGTGAGGTCATCCCGATGCCACGACGCAGAATATCGTCTTGTTCACGAGCCATTAGTTCAGCCCCTCCAGCCAGCCATCGAGACTTCTGAAGGCATCATTAAAGGTGCGATCCAGTTGCAGTGGGGTGATTGAAACATAGCCCTGCATCAGCGCATGAAAATCGGTACCCGGGCCGCCATCTTCGGCATCCCCCGCCGCCGCAATCCAGTAACCGGATTTACCGCGAGGATCGACCACTTTCATCGGCGCTGCAGCACGTGCGCGATGTCCGAGGCGGGTCAGCTGAATACCGCGGATGTGATCCAGCGGCAAATTGGGAATGTTCACGTTCAGTACCGTACGCGGTGGCAGTTCAAGGTCCGCGTGAGCCTCTACCAGTTTGCGCGCAAAGTACGCGGCTGTGGGAAGGTTCTCCACTTGCCGTGAGGCCAACGAAAAGGCAAACGAAGGACGCGCCAGGAAACGTCCCTCAAGGGCCGCCGCCACGGTGCCGGAATACAACACGTCATCACCCAGGTTGGCGCCCAGGTTGATGCCCGAAACCACCATGTCCGGCTCGCGCTCCAGCAAGCCATTGAGGCCCAGGTGCACGCAATCGGTCGGTGTGCCATTGAGGCTGATAAAGCCGTTGGCCAGGGTTTGCGGGTGTAACGGACGGTCGAGCGTCAGCGAGCTGCTGGCGCCGCTTTTGTCTTGGTCCGGGGCGATAACCACGCATTCGGTGTAATCCGCCAGCGCAGCATAAAGCGCGGCGAGACCGGGTGCGGTTACCCCATCGTCGTTAGAAATCAGAATACGCATGGGCTGTCCGTCTGCCCCACCGGCACCAGATCAACGAGCTCGCGCACCAATACGGTGGCGAAGCATCCGGCCGGGAGGACGAATTCCAGTTGCAGAATGTCAGGCTCGGGATAATGCCACGTCAACCCACCAATGGGCAGTCGCAGGATGCGACGTTCGTGGCTCATTCCGGCGTTAATCAACCAATCACGCAAGTCTGCTTCGCGAGTGGCGATTGCCTGCTCCAGTTCATGGACAGCGCCCGTCGTCGGCGAGTCACCTTCGCCCCACTGCGGACCGGTCGGGTGCAGATCGAGAATTGCCAGACGCGGGTCGCTGCACTCGGCTTCACCGGCCGGAAAGAAGCTGCGGCTATCGGTGAAGGCCAGCAGATCGCCAACCTGGGCACGCTGCCAGCTGCCATCGGCGACACGCGCCGCCAACACCTGATTAAACAGAAAACTGCGCGCCGTAGAGAGCAGACGCGAACGCACGTTGCGCTGCTCCGGTAAGGCTTTGCGAGCAGCCCACGCACGGGCATCGACCACGTTGCCGCCGTCAAACCCAAAACGCTGGGCGCCGAAATAATTGGGAATACCTTGCTTGGCAATCAGTTGCAGACGCTCGTCGATCGCCGCTTTGTCGCCAGCGAATTGCGTCAGTCGCAACGTGAAGCCATTGGCCGAGTGAGCACCGCGTTGCAGCTTGCGTTTGTGCCGGCCGGTCTTGAGGATTTTCAGCGTATCGTTTTCCGCCGCCGACAGATCGGGATCAGCCTTGCCTGGCAGCTGCACGCTGAACCACTGGCGAGTCAGCGCCTGACGATCCTTGAGGCCCGCGTAACTGACGGTGCGCAATGGCACGCCCGCCGCCTTGGCGATCCGCCGTGCCGCCTCTTCGGTATTCAGACCGCGCTTTTCCACCCAGATCCACAAGTGTTCGCCGTCGCCACTGAGGGGGATATTGAGGACTTCATCGACCTGAAAATCTTCCGCCGTGGCTTTCAATACTGCGGTGCCAAGGGCTTCGCCATAGGCCCGCGGGCCGAGCAATTGCAGTTCGTTCATGCGCGCAGCAACAAGGCAACGGAGTGCACGGCAATGCCTTCTTCGCGACCGACAAAGCCGAGCTTTTCGGTGGTGGTAGCTTTCACGTTCACTTGATCCAACTCAACTTGAAGATCCGCGGCAATCAGCGCGCGCATCGATTCGATATGCGGGGCCATTTTCGGCGCCTGGGCGACGATGGTGTTATCGACGTTGCCGACTTTCCAGCCCTTGGCGTGGATCAGTGCGACGACGTGACGCAACAGCACACGGCTGTCGGCGCCCTTGAATGTCGGGTCGGTGTCCGGGAAATGCTTGCCGATATCACCCAGCGCAGCGGCGCCGAGCAAGGCATCGCTCAAGGCGTGCAGCAGGACGTCACCGTCGGAATGAGCGAGCAGCCCGAAGCCGTGTGCAATCCGCACGCCGCCCAGAGTAATGAAATCGCCTTCAGCGAAACGGTGCACATCATAGCCGTGGCCAATACGCATAAAAAAACGCCCCGATTTTTGTCAGGGCGTGATTCTACCTGCTTTGTCGAACATTAGGCGCTTAGAGCGCGCCCATGATGTTGCAAGTGGTCGTCGATGAAACTGGCGATGAAGAAATAGCTGTGGTCGTAGCCGGGTTGCAGGCGCAACGTCAGCGGATGACCGGCCAGTTTGGCGGCCTGTTGCAAGGCTTCAGGCTTGAGCTGGGTGGCCAGGAAATCGTCGCGATCACCTTGGTCGACCAGCAGCGGCAACTTCTCATCAGCCTCGGCAATCAACGCGCAGGCATCCCATTCGCGCCACTTCGATCGGTCTTCTCCCAGATAACGGGAAAAGGCCTTCTGCCCCCATGGGCAGTCCATCGGATTGTTGATCGGCGAGAACGCCGACACCGACTGATAACGCCCCGGATTACGCAACGCGCAGACCAGCGCACCGTGGCCACCCATGGAGTGACCGCTGATGCCGCGCTTGTCCGACGCCGGGAAATGGGCTTCGACCAATGCGGGCAATTCCTGCACGACATAGTCATGCATCCGATAGTGCCGGGACCAGGGTTCCTGCGTGGCATTCAGATAAAACCCGGCACCGAGACCGAAGTCCCAGGCGCCATCCGGATCACCCGGCACATCGGGACCGCGAGGGCTGGTGTCCGGTGCAACGATGATCAGCCCAAGCTCGGCGGCCATGCGCATGGCGCCGGCCTTTTGCATGAAGTTTTCGTCGGTGCAGGTCAGGCCGGACAACCAGTACAGCACCGGCAGTTTGCCACCCTGCTCCGCTTGCGGCGGCAGGTACACGGCAAACACCATGTCGCAGCCCAGCACATCGGAGCGGTGCCGATAGCGTTTGTGCCAGCCGCCGAAGCTTTTCTGGCAGGAGATATTTTCCAGGCTCATGACCGACCTCAGAAATGGATGACGGAACGGATGCTCTTGCCTTCATGCATCAGGTCGAACGCCTTGTTGATATCTTCCAGGCCCATCGTGTGGGTGATGAACGTATCCAGCGGGATTTCGCCGGTTTCAGCCATCTCGACATAGCTTGGCAACTCGGTACGGCCACGCACGCCACCGAACGCCGAACCGCGCCAGACGCGACCGGTCACCAGCTGGAATGGACGGGTGGAGATTTCCTGACCGGCACCGGCGACGCCGATGATTACCGACTCGCCCCAACCCTTGTGGCAGCACTCAAGTGCAGCGCGCATCAATTGCACGTTGCCGATGCATTCGAAGGAAAAGTCGACGCCGCCATCGGTCATGTCGACGATGACTTCCTGGATCGGACGATCGAAATCTTTCGGGTTCACACAATCGGTTGCACCCAACTGCTTGGCGATCTCGAATTTGGCCGGGTTGATGTCGATGGCAATGATCCGTGCAGCCTTGGCTTTGACGGCACCGATCACCGCCGACAGACCGATGCCGCCGAGGCCGAAAATGGCGACGGTATCACCAGGTTTTACCTTGGCGGTATTGAGGACTGCACCGATGCCGGTGGTGACACCGCAGCCCAGCAGGCAGACTTTTTCCAGTGGCGCTTCTTTTGGAATTTTGGCGACTGAGATTTCCGGCAGCACGGTGTACTCGGAAAACGTCGACGTCCCCATGTAGTGGAAAATTGGCTGGCCTTTGTAGGAGAAGCGCGAAGTGCCATCCGGCATCAGGCCTTTGCCCTGAGTCGCGCGAATTGCCTGACACAGGTTGGTTTTGCCCGACAGACAGAATTTGCACTGGCGGCATTCCGGGGTGTACAGCGGGATCACATGATCGCCGACAGCGACGGAGGTCACGCCCTCGCCGATCGCCTCAACCACCGCGCCACCTTCGTGACCGAGGATCGACGGGAAGATGCCTTCCGGGTCCGCACCCGACAGCGTGTAGGCATCGGTATGACAAACACCGGAGGCAACCACACGCAGCAGGACTTCACCGGCCTTGGGCATGGCGACATCGACTTCAACGATCTCGAGGGGTTTCTTGGCCTCGAAGGCAACGGCAGCGCGCGACTTGATCATGTGGATTCTCCAGTGAATAAAAACGAGACTAGGAGTGTAATACAACGCTCTACAGTGAATAATCCGGGCAAAAGCAAAACATTATTGCCATACAGGGATAATCCTTGATGTCCGAAAACCGCTGGGAAGGTATCGACGAATTCGTCGCCGTGGCCGAGTGCAGCCAATTCACCGCGGCTGCGGAACGCCTCGGGGTTTCGTCCTCCCACATCAGTCGACAAATAGTACGCCTCGAAGAGCGCCTTCAGACGCGACTGCTTTATCGCAGCACTCGCCGGGTCACTCTGACCGAGGCAGGGCAAACCTTTCTGCAACATTGCCAGCGACTGCAGGATGGCCGTGAAGAAGCCTTGCGTGCGGTTGGCGACCTGACCAGCGAACCCAAAGGCATGCTGCGCATGACCTGCGCCGTGGCTTACGGTGAACGATTCATCGTGCCGCTGGTAACCCGTTTCATGGCGCTCTATCCGCAACTGCGAATCGACATCGAACTGAGCAATCGCCAACTCGACCTCGTGCACGAAGGTCTGGATCTGGCAATCCGGCTCGGCCGTCTGCAAGACTCACGACTGGTGGCGACACGTCTGGCGCCACGACGCATGTACCTATGCGCATCGCCGTCCTACCTGGAACGGTATGGTCGCCCACATAGCTTGTCGGAACTCAGCCGCCACAACTGCCTCATCGGCAGCTCGGATATCTGGCAACTGGAACAGAACGGGCGGGAATTTTCCCAGCGGGTACAGGGAAACTGGCGCTGCAACAGTGGGCAAGCAGTGCTGGATGCCGCGTTACAGGGAGTGGGTTTGTGTCAGCTGCCGGACTATTACGTGCTGGAGCATCTGAAGAGCGGTGCGTTGATTTCACTGCTGGAGGCGCATCAACCACCAAACACTGCCGTGTGGGCGCTTTATCCGCAGCAACGGCATTTGTCGCCGAAGGTGCGCAAATTGGTGGATTACTTGAAGGAGGGGTTGGCGTTAAGGCCGGAGTACAGCGTTTGAAGATCAAAAGATCGCAGCCTCGTTTCACTCGACAGCTCCTACGAGATACCGCGACCAACGCTGGCAATGTAGGAGCTGTCGAGTGAAACGAGGCTGCGATCTTTTAGCGGCGGTTAGCCCACCGCTGTCTCAGCCACTCAAGGTCTTCGGGGCGCGTGACCTTGAGGTTGTCGGACCGACCTTCAATCAATCTCGGCGCCAGGCCTGCCCACTCCATCGCCGAGGCTTCGTCGGTGATGACCGCATCGGCCACCAGACTGTCGGCCAACGCCCGATGCAATGCACCAAGGCGAAACATCTGCGGCGTATAGGCTTGCCAGATCACACTGCGATCCACGGTTTCGACCACACGACTGTGTTTGTCGACCCGCTTGAGAGTATCGCGGGCCGGAACCGCCAGCAGTCCACCGACCGGGTCATCTGCGAGTTCACCCAGCAACTTGTCCAGATCATCTCGGCTCAGATTCGGCCGCGCAGCATCGTGAACCAGCACCCAATCCTCATCGTCAGCGCCGTGCGCATGCAAATGCAGCAACGCATTGAGTACCGACCCGGAACGCTCGGCACCACCTTCAACCCGCTGAATTCGCGGATCGCCAGCACACGCCAGGTTCGGCCAATAAGGATCATCAATAGCAAGACTGACCACCAACCCTTTCAGGGAAGGGTGATCAAGGAAACAGCCAAGGCTGTGTTCGAGAATTGTGCGCCCGCCCAGTTGCAAGTATTGCTTGGGACGGTCCGCGGCCATACGGGCACCGACGCCCGCGGCAGGAATTACAGCCCAGAAGGCCGGTAACGAGGGGTTCATTGAGCCAACTGGTAAAGGGTTTCACCGTCCTTGACCATGCCCAACTCATGGCGAGCCCGTTCTTCAACGGTCTCCATGCCCTTTTTCAATTCACTGACTTCAGCGTCCATCACCCGATTGCGCTCAAGCAGCCCCTCGTTCTCAGCGTGTTGATCTGCGATCTGCTGAGTCAGTTCGGCCACTTGCGCCAGACTGCCATTACCCACCCACAGGCGGTATTGCAGGCCAGCCAGCAGCAGGAGCAAGACGAGGAACAACCAATTGGGACTGCGCATCGAATATCAGGTATCCAGTGAAAAAAGACAGCCATGCCAAAACTTTGAAGCTTCTGATAGCACGAAGCCTGGAAGACCCAGGCTTGTGCTTATAAGGCATCAGATTAGTGGCAAATCCATCGCTGTAGCGATTTTTCCGACACAATCCGGTGTCTTTTTACCAATTAACGATTAACCGCGGAATTCGCTGCGACCGTTGTACTTGGCTTTGCCATTCAACTGCTCTTCGATGCGCAGCAGTTGGTTGTACTTGGAAACACGGTCGGAACGGCACAGGGAGCCGGTCTTGATCTGGCCAGCCGCGGTGCCCACAGCCAGGTCGGCAATGGTCGAATCTTCGGTTTCGCCGGAGCGGTGCGAGATCACGGCGGTGTAACCAGCGGCCTTGGCCATCTGGATGGCTTCCAGGGTTTCGGTCAGGGTGCCGATCTGGTTGAACTTGATCAGGATCGAGTTGGCGATCTTTTTATCGATGCCTTCTTTCAGGATCTTGGTGTTGGTTACGAACAGGTCGTCGCCTACCAGCTGAGTCTTCTCGCCGATCTTGTCGGTGAGGATTTTCCAGCCAGCCCAGTCGGACTCGTCCAGACCGTCTTCGATCGAGATGATCGGATAACGCTCGGTCAGGCCTTTCAGGTAGTCAGCGAAACCTTCAGCGGTGAACACCTGGCCTTCGCCGGACAGGTTGTATTTACCGTCTTCGTAGAATTCGCTGGCCGCGCAGTCCAGTGCCAGGGTCACGTCGGTGCCCAGCTTGTAACCGGCGTTGGCCACGGCTTCGGAGATCACTTTCAAAGCGTCTTCGTTGGAGGCCAGGTTTGGTGCGAAACCACCCTCGTCACCAACAGCAGTGCTCAGGCCACGGGCCTTCAGAACAGCTTTGAGGTGATGGAAAATCTCGGTGCCCATGCGCAGACCTTCCGAGAAAGACTTGGCGCCAACCGGCTGAACCATGAATTCCTGGATGTCGACGTTGTTATCGGCGTGCTCGCCACCGTTGATGATGTTCATCATCGGAACCGGCATCGAGTAAACACCCGGAGTGCCGTTCAGGTTGGCAATGTGAGCGTACAGCGGCAGGTCCTGGTCCTGTGCGGCGGCCTTGGCGGCGGCCAGGGAAACGGCGAGGATCGCGTTGGCGCCCAGGGAGCCTTTGTTTTCAGTACCGTCGAGCTTGATCATCGCGTGATCCAGCGCTTTCTGGTCGCTTGGGTCTGCACCTTTCAACAGGTCGCGGATCGGACCGTTGATGTTGGCGACGGCTTTCAGCACGCCCTTGCCCAGGTAACGGCTCTTGTCGCCATCACGCAGCTCGAGCGCTTCACGCGAGCCAGTGGAAGCACCGGACGGCGCGCAAGCACTGCCGATGATGCCGTTATCGAGAAGCACGTCCGCTTCCACGGTGGGGTTGCCACGGGAGTCGAGAACTTCACGACCTTTGATGTCGACGATTTTTGCCATTGTTGTAAACACTCCAAAGTTGACGAAAACGACGCAGCTGAAGGAAATCTTGTATCGCCGGCAAGTAATGTGCAGCGGGCAGACTTGCGGACGATAAGGCCCAGACCCGAGGGCCTGAGCATTAATTCGTGCGGTACTTTACCGGAGAAATGAGGATTACGCGGTTTCTACCGTCGGAAAACTCTTCACCAGTTCGTCCAAAGCTTTGAGCTGGGCCAGGAATGGCTCCAGTTTGTCCAGACGCAAGGCGCAAGGGCCGTCGCATTTGGCGTTGTCCGGGTCCGGGTGCGCTTCGAGGAACAGGCCAGCCAACGACTGGCTCATACCGGCTTTGGCCAGGTCCAGGACCTGGGCGCGACGGCCACCGGCGGAATCGGAGCGACCGCCCGGCATTTGCAGCGCATGGGTCACATCGAAGAACACCGGGTATTCGAACTGCTTCATGATGCCGAAGCCGAGCATGTCGACGACCAGGTTGTTGTAGCCGAAGCTCGATCCGCGTTCGCAGAGGATCAACTGATCGTTACCCGCTTCCACGCATTTGCTCAGGATGTGTTTCATTTCCTGAGGTGCGAGGAACTGGGCTTTCTTGATGTTGATCACCGCGCCGGTCTTGGCCATCGCGACCACCAGGTCGGTCTGGCGCGACAAGAAGGCCGGCAGCTGGATGATGTCGCAGACTTCAGCGACGACCGCGGCCTGATCAGGCTCATGGACGTCGGTGATGATCGGCACGCCGAACGCTTGCTTGATGTCCTGGAAAATCCGCATGCCCTCTTCCAGGCCGGGGCCACGGTAAGAGGTCACGGAGGAACGGTTGGCCTTGTCGAAGCTGGCCTTGAACACGTAAGGGATACCGAGTTTCTCGGTGACCTTTACGTATTCTTCGCAGACCTGCATCGCCATATCGCGGCTTTCCAGCACGTTCATGCCACCGAAAAGCACCATTGGCTTGTCGTTGGCAATCTCGATATCGCCTACGCGGATGATCTTCTGGGCCATCGGATTTACGCCTTCTTCTGGTGTTGAACCAAAGCTGCTTTAACGAAACCGCTGAACAACGGGTGACCGTCGCGTGGTGTCGAGGTGAACTCCGGGTGGAACTGGCAAGCGACGAACCATGGATGATCCGGGGCTTCAACCACTTCTACCAGCGCGCCATCACCGGAACGACCGGTGATTTTCAGACCGGCCTCCATGATTTGCGGCAGCAGGTTGTTGTTCACTTCGTAGCGGTGACGGTGACGCTCGACGATCACGTCCTTGGCGTAGCAATCGTGCACCAGGGAACCCGATTCCAGCAGGCAATCCTGAGCGCCGAGACGCATGGTGCCGCCCAGATCGGAGGTTTCGGTACGGGTTTCGACGGCGCCGGTGGCATCTTCCCACTCGGTGATCAGACCCACGACCGGATGACCGCTCGCACGATCGAACTCGGTGGAGTTGGCGTCTTTCCAGCCCAGCACGTTACGAGCGAACTCGATCACGGCCACTTGCATGCCCAGGCAGATGCCCAGGTACGGAACCTTGTTTTCGCGAGCGTATTGAACGGCGGTGATCTTGCCTTCCACGCCACGCAGACCGAAGCCGCCAGGTACCAGAATCGCGTCGACACCTTCCAGCAGCGCAGTGCCCTGGTTTTCGATGTCTTCGGAGTCGATGTAGCGCAGGTTGACCTTGGTGCGGTTGCTGATGCCGGCGTGACTCATCGCTTCGATCAGCGACTTGTAGGCGTCCAGCAGTTCCATGTACTTGCCGACCATGGCGATGGTGACTTCATGCTCAGGGTTGAGCTTGGCGTCGACCACGGCTTCCCACTCGGACAGATCGGCGCCGCCACATTGCAGGCCGAAACGCTCGACAACGAAATCATCCAGGCCCTGGGCGTGCAGAATGCCCGGGATCTTGTAGATGGTGTCGGCGTCTTCCAGCGCAATCACCGCACGTTCTTCAACGTTGGTGAACTGAGCGATCTTGCGACGCGAGGAGATGTCGATCGGGTGATCGGAGCGGCAAACCAGCACGTCAGGCTGCAGGCCGATGGAACGCAGTTCCTTGACCGAGTGCTGAGTAGGCTTGGTTTTGGTTTCGCCGGCAGTGGCGATGTACGGCACCAGTGTCAGGTGCATCAGCATCGCGCGCTTGGCGCCGACTTCGAAACGCAATTGACGGATGGCTTCGAGGAAAGGCTGGGATTCGATATCACCCACGGTGCCACCGATCTCGACCATGGCCACGTCGGCATCGCCGGCGCCCTTGATGATCCGGCGCTTGATTTCGTCGGTGATGTGCGGGATCACCTGAATGGTTGCGCCCAGGTAATCACCACGGCGCTCTTTGCGCAGGACGTGTTCGTAGACACGGCCGGTGGTGAAGTTGTTGTTCTGGGTCATGGTCGTGCGGATGAACCGCTCGTAGTGGCCCAGGTCCAGGTCGGTCTCGGCGCCATCGTGGGTGACGAACACTTCACCGTGCTGGAACGGGCTCATGGTGCCCGGGTCAACGTTGATGTACGGGTCCAGCTTCAGCATGGTGACCTTAAGTCCCCGCGCCTCCAGGATGGCCGCCAATGAAGCCGATGCGATGCCTTTCCCCAATGAAGAAACAACACCGCCCGTGACGAATATGTAGCGCGTCATGAAAAACCCTAGAAGTCTGCGTTAAAGCGGTCCGAGCCGCCGGGGAAAGCGAAGGAAGGCCGAAGCCCCCGATCACCTGCATTAATCACAGCGCACCTTTCAAAAAAACCGCCGCGTTGGGACAGACCGGGAGATGAAACACCGGTACGTTGCTCGCTACACATTTTTTGGAATCGCCCAGCAAAGACTGCTTGGTAATCGGCAACTCCTGCAATTCAGGCGAATCCACAGAAGTTGTATCAAGAAGGGAGCGTAGTCTACCGGAAAGCCCCTTTCAGCTCAAACCTAGATCTTCGTGCGGCGGCTGCCAATGCAAATTCCAACGGTCCTTTGCACTGCCGTCCAAGCCCCGCAGGTTGGCCACCGCCAGCAATTGCTCGTCTCGGTAGAGCAGCGGCAATCTGCCACGGGCGAACGCCGGCACACCACGTTCATTGAGCAAACGCTTCAGATCGCGATGGCCGCGACCGGGCAAATTCATCACCTCACCTCCCTCACGATAGCGGATATGCAGCAGGCCATCGGGGATTTGACCGGTGAGTGTGAGCACGCCGTTGTCCGGCAACACCAGCGATAGCGAGGGGTCGGGCCAGTTTCCGACGGTGGGCGGCGTGCGCAACCAACGGCCGGACAACCACCAGATACGCCCACCCGCCCGATGCAGTTCGCCATCCGCCAGCCGCCAGATCGGGCAGGCATCGCCGGTGGCATCACGTAAATTCTCCCAACCCGACCAATGGTCACTGTCTGGCAGTCGCGTCAGCGGTTCGAACCAATGACTTAACGCATTACGCTGACGAGCAGCGGACAGCGTTTCCAATGCCCCCAGCTCCAGGGACGGCAATCCCAGCCAATCAAAATCATTGGCAGTGCCGGCGCCAGCCAGGTCGATTTGCGCAAGCTCATCGAGCAATCCCTGTGCTTCGCTCAGATGCGCAGCGCTACGGGCCATGGTCGTTACCGCTTGCGGCCAGCGCTCGGTCAATACCGGGAATACCTGATGGCGCAGGTAATTTCGCGAGAATTGCCGATCCTGGTTCGATGGGTCTTCGATCCAGCTCAGCCGCTGCTCAGCCGCATAGGCTTCAAGTTCAGCCCGAGCGACATCGAGCAATGGCCGAAGCAGCTGCCCTTTACCGAGCGGGCGCTGGCGTGGCATCCCCGACAACCCCCTCACCCCTGCCCCACGCAATAGCCGAAACAACAACGTTTCCGCCTGATCGTCACGGTGCTGGGCGGTCATCAACACTTCATTGACCTGAGTCGCCTCGATGAACGCGGCATATCGCGCCTCCCGGGCTGCACGCTCAATACTGGCGCCGGGCTGAACCTGCACACGAACAACCTGCAGCGGCACACCCAGCGCATCACAGACCGACTGACAATGATCCGGCCACGCATCAGCCACAGCCTGAAGGCCATGATGAACATGGATGGCGCTTAGCGCTGGCAGGGATTCGGTTTTTGCGAGGTGTACGAGAAGGTGCAGCAGAACGGTGGAGTCGAGACCACCGGAGAAGGCGATGCGCCAGGTTGCGGCGTTGCGCCACGGAGCTAGATTCAGCAGGAGTCTGGCAGGCAGATCATTCTTGGATGAGCTCATAGTGTTCACTTCGCCCAAATCAAATGTGGGAGCGAGCTTGCTCGCGATAGCGGTGTAACAGCCAACCTATTTGTTGAATGTTAAGCCGCCATCGCGAGCAAGCTCGCTCCCACATGGGTATAGCGAGGTCAGATCAGAGACCGTAGCTCATCAGACGCTCGTAACGGCGAGCCAACAGCGCTTCGTTATCGAACTTCTTCAACATCGCCAGCTGCGAGCTCAGCTCGGCACGGATCGATGCAGCTGCAGCTGCCGGATTACGGTGTGCGCCGCCCAAAGGCTCGCCGATCACTTTATCCACAATACCCAAGCCTTTCAGGCGCTCGGCAGTGATGCCCATGGCTTCAGCGGCGTCCGGCGCTTTCTCGGCGGTCTTCCACAGAATCGAAGCGCAACCTTCCGGCGAAATCACCGCGTAAGTCGAGTACTGCAGCATGTTCAGTTGATCGCAAACGCCGATCGCCAGCGCACCACCGGAACCACCTTCACCGATCACGGTGGCGATGATTGGGGTTTTCAGGCGTGCCATGACGCGCAGGTTCCAGGCAATCGCTTCGCTCTGGTTGCGCTCTTCAGCGTCGATACCAGGGTAAGCGCCCGGGGTGTCGATGAAGGTCAGGATCGGCATTTTGAAACGTTCAGCCATTTCCATCAGGCGGCAAGCCTTGCGGTAGCCTTCTGGACGCGGCATGCCAAAGTTGCGACGAACTTTCTCGCGCACTTCACGGCCTTTCTGGTGACCGATGATCATCACCGGCTGGTCGTCCAGACGGGCAATGCCGCCGACGATCGCAGCGTCGTCGGAGAAGTGACGGTCGCCATGCAGCTCGTCGAACTCGGTGAAGATGTGTTCGATGTAGTCCAGGGTATATGGACGTTTCGGGTGACGCGCCAGACGCGCGATCTGCCAGCTGGTCAGCTTGCCGAAGATGTCTTCGGTCAGCGTGCTGCTTTTGTCCTGCAGGCGGGAGATCTCATCGCCGATATTCAGCGAATTGTCATTACCGACCAAGCGCAACTCTTCGATCTTGGCTTGCAGGTCGGCGATCGGCTGTTCGAAATCTAGAAAATTCGGGTTCATAGGCGTCCGTCTTGGGTCGACCTCCAAGAGAGCTTGGGCCGGCCGGTTGTCTATTCGCGCCCTACCTTAAGGGAGAGGCGCGTTCAGGTCGAGATTAAAAATTCAGGTCGAGATCAGGCCCTGGCTATAGGGCCGGACCGTCAACGGTATTGGAGGAAGACGTTGTCTCGCCCGAACTGGTCACGCAGGGCTTGAATCAAGGCATCCGCCGGGTCGATCCGCCAGGTCTCGCCGAACTGCAGCAAGGCCTTCGCATCGGGACTGGTGTACTCCATGGTGATCGGGCACGCGCCACGGTGACGCTTGAACAACTCACCGAGCCAGCGTAGCTGATCGCCTTTCAAATCCTGGGTTTGCAGCTTCAAGCGCAGGCTTTCGGCCAGGTTGGTGCGCGCATCTTCCATGCTCATCACCCGCTTGACCCGCAGCCGCAGCCCGCCAGAGAAATCGTCGTTACTGACTTCGCCTTCGACCACCACCATCGCGTCGGTCTGCAACAGCGATTGCGCGGAATGGAATGCTTCGGCGAACAGCGAGGCCTCGATCCGTCCAGAGCGGTCGTCGAGGGTGATGAAACCCATCTTGTCGCCCTTTTTGTTCTTCATGACTCGCAGGGCGATGATCATGCCCGCGACGGTCTGAGTATCACGGGCCGGCTTCAGGTCGATGATGCGCTGACGGGCGAAACGGCGGATCTCACCTTCGTATTCGTCGATCGGGTGACCGGTCAGGTACAGGCCCAGGGTGTCTTTCTCCCCTTTCAGGCGTTCCTTGAGGGTCAGCTCCTTGGCTTTGCGGTGATTGGCGTAGACATCAGCGTCTTCTTCGACGAACAGACCGCCAAACAGGTCGACGTGACCGCTATCGTGGGTGCGCGCGGTTTGTTCGGCCGCTTTGATCGCACCTTCCATGGCGTTCAGCAGGACCGCCCGATTGCGGTCGATATTGGCCTGATAGGCTTTCTGCTCGTCATGGAAGTAAGGACCCAGACGATCTAGCGCGCCGCTGCGGATCAAACCGTCCAGGGTGCGCTTGTTGATACGTTTGAGATCGACACGGGCGCAGAAATCGAACAGATCCTTGAACGGACCTTCCTGACGCGCCTCGGTGATGGCTTCCACCGGACCTTCACCCACACCTTTGATCGCGCCGAGGCCGTAAATAATCCGGCCTTCGTCATTCACCGTGAACTTGAACTCCGAAGTATTCACATCCGGCGCGTCGAGACGCAGCTTCATGGTGCGAATTTCTTCGATCAAGGTCACGACCTTGTCGGTGTTGTGCATATCCGCCGACAGTACCGCAGCCATGAACGGCGCCGGGTAGTGCGTTTTCAGCCAGGCGGTCTGGTATGACACCAGGCCATAAGCGGCGGAGTGGGATTTGTTGAAGCCGTAACCGGCGAATTTCTCTACCAGGTCGAAAATGTTACCGGCCAGGTCGGCGTCGATATTGTTGGTCTTGCAACCGTCAATGAAACCGCCGCGCTGCTTGGCCATTTCTTCGGGTTTTTTCTTACCCATGGCTCGACGCAGCATGTCCGCGCCACCGAGGGTATAACCGGCCATGACCTGGGCAATCTGCATCACCTGTTCCTGATACAGGATGATGCCGTAAGTCGGTGCCAGAACCGGTTTGAGGCCTTCGTACTGGTAGTCCGAGTGCGGGTACGCGAGTTCGGCGCGACCGTGCTTACGGTTGATAAAGTCGTCCACCATGCCCGATTGCAACGGGCCCGGACGGAACAGGGCCACCAGTGCGATCAAGTCTTCCAGGCAGTCGGGCTTGAGCTTTTTGATCAGCTCTTTCATGCCGCGCGACTCAAGCTGGAACACCGCGGTGGTTTCAGCTTTTTGCAGCAACTGGTAAGTCGGCTTGTCATCCAGCGGGATGAACGCGATATCCAGCGGCGGCTCATCGACCTTGGCGCGATCGCGGTTGATGGTTTTCAGCGCCCAGTCGATGACCGTCAGGGTCCGCAGACCGAGGAAGTCGAACTTCACCAGGCCAGCAGCTTCAACGTCGTCCTTATCGAACTGGGTGACCAGACCATCACCGGCCTCATCGCAATAAATTGGCGAGAAGTCAGTCAGTTTGGTCGGCGCGATCACCACGCCACCGGCGTGCTTGCCGACGTTACGCACAACGCCTTCAAGCTTGCGGGCCATTTCCCAGATTTCCGCAGCCTCTTCATCAACCTTGATGAAGTCACGGAGGATTTCTTCCTGTTCGTAGGCCTTTTCCAGGGTCATGCCGACTTCGAACGGAATCATCTTCGACAGACGATCCGCCAAACCGTAGGACTTGCCCTGCACCCGCGCCACGTCACGGACCACAGCCTTGGCCGCCATGGAACCGAAGGTGATGATCTGGCTTACCGCGTTGCGGCCGTATTTCTCGGCCACGTAGTCGATTACACGGTCGCGACCGTCCATGCAGAAGTCGACGTCGAAGTCGGGCATGGAAACCCGTTCCGGGTTAAGGAAACGTTCGAACAGCAGGTCATATTCCAGCGGATCGAGGTCGGTGATCTTCTGCACGTAGGCCACCAGCGACCCGGCACCCGATCCACGGCCTGGACCTACCGGCACGCCGTTGCTCTTGGCCCACTGGATAAAGTCCATAACGATCAGGAAGTAACCGGGGAAACCCATCTGGATGATGATATCCAGCTCGAAATTCAGCCGGTCGACGTAGACCTGACGCTTGGTTTCGTAGTCTTCGGTGGTGTCCTTGGGCAGCAAAACGCTAAGGCGATCTTCCAGGCCATCGAAGGAAACCTTGCGGAAATACTCGTCGATGGTCATGCCATCGGGGATCGGGAAGTTGGGCAGGAAGTGAGTGCCCAGCTTCACTTCGATGTTGCAGCGCTTGGCAATCTCGACGGTGTTTTCCAGCGCTTCGGGAATGTCGCTGAACAACTCAGCCATTTCCTCGGCACTTTTGAGGTATTGCTGATCGCTGTAATTCTTCGAACGCCGCGGATCGTCGAGGGCGCGGCCCTCACCGATGCAAACGCGGGTTTCGTGGGCGGCGAAGTCTTCCTGCTTGATGAAGCGCACGTCGTTGGTCGCGACCAGCGGCGCGCCGATTTTCTCGGCCAGGGCCACCGCGCCGTGCAGCTGTTCTTCGTCGTTGGGGCGGTTGGTGCGCTGGATCTCCAGATAGAAACGATCCGGGAACACCGCCATCCATTCGCGCGCCAGGTTTTCCGCTTCGGCCGGGTTGCCACTGAGCATCGCCAGGCCGATCTCGCCTTCCTTCGCCGCCGATAGCATGATCAAGCCTTCGCTGGCTTCGGCCACCCACTCGCGTTCGATGATGACCGAGCCATTGCGCTGGCCGTCGATGAAGCCGCGGGAGATCAGTTCGGTGAGGTTGCGATAACCCACGGCGTTCATCGCCAGCAGGCTGATCCGGCTCAGAGCGTTATCCGGATCCTTGTTCGACAGCCACAGGTCGGCACCACAGATCGGCTTGATCCCGGCGCCCATGGAGGCTTTATAGAATTTGACCAGGGAACACATGTTGTTCTGGTCGGTGACCGCTACGGCAGGCATGTTCATGCCGACCAGGGTCTTGACCAGCGGTTTGATCCGCACCAGACCGTCGACCAGGGAATACTCAGTGTGCAGGCGTAGATGAACGAATGAAGCCGGCATAGTGATCCTGTCTAGAAACTAGAAACGTGAAGACAACAAGGCCCGGATTGTACCGGGCCTTGGCAAAAACATCAGCCTGCCGACTAGTTCTCGATCAGGTTTTCCCGCGCCTCGTAAGCCAGGCGTACCGGGGCGAACGAGCGGCGGTGAATCGGCGTTGGCCCCAAGCGGGCCAGCGCCTCCAGGTGAACGGGCGTCGGGTAGCCTTTGTGGCCGCCGATGCCGTAACCCGGGTAAATCAATTCGAACGCTGCCATCTCGCGGTCGCGACTGACCTTGGCCAGAATCGACGCTGCTGCAATGGCCGGTACCTTGCCGTCGCCCTGCACCACCGCTTCGGCACGCATCGACAGTTTCGGGCAACGATTGCCATCGATCATCGCCAGTTTCGGCGTGATGTGCAGACCTTCGACGGCGCGCTGCATGGCCAGCATGGTGGCGTGGAGAATGTTCAGCTCGTCGATTTCTTCGACTTCGGCCCGAGCGATGCACCAACTCAGGGCTTTTTCGCAGATCTCGTCGTAGAGCTTTTCGCGGCGTGCTTCGGTGAGCTTCTTCGAGTCGTTCAGGCCCAGGATCGGACGGTTCGGATCGAGGATCACCGCGGCTGTCACCACTGCACCACACAGCGGGCCGCGACCGACTTCGTCAACGCCGGCGACCAGATCTTCAACTTCGGCGACCAGGGTGAAGTCCAGGCCCATCTGAATGTTTGCTTTGCTCATTGTGTTTTGCCGATCAGGTTCAGTACCGCGTCCGCCGCCTGATTGGAGGCGTCCAGACGTAAGGTACGGTGAATTTCATCGAAGCCGCGGGTCTGTTCTTCACCGCCTTCGATCAGTGGCGACAGCGTTTGGGCCAAGGCTTCAACCGTCGCATCGTCCTGCAGCAACTCGGGCACCAACAGGCGCTGGGCCAGCAGGTTTGGCAAGGAGATGTAGGGACTTTTCACCATGCGCTTGAGAATCCAGAACGTCAGCGGTGCCAAGCGGTACGCGACCACCATCGGCCGTTTGTACAACAACGCTTCAAGCGTCGCGGTTCCGGACGCGATCAGCACAGCGTCACAGGCTGCGAGGGCCAGATGGGATTTACCGTTGAGCAATGTCAGCGGCAGATCTCGGCCCGCCAGCAGCTCTTCAAGTTGCTTGCGGCGCTCGGGGCCGGCGCAAGGCATGACGAACCGCACACCAGGGCGCAGGGCTCGCAGACGCTGGGCCGTATCGAGGAACAACGCACCTAGCCGGCCAACTTCGCCACCGCGACTGCCGGGCATCAGAGCAACCAGCGGCCCGTCGGGCAAGCCGAGTTCAGCCCGCGCGGCGGAACGATCGGCTTCAAGCGGGATGGCGTCAGCCAGGGAATGCCCGACAAACCGCACCGGCACGCCCTTCTCTTCATAGAATTTCGCTTCGAACGGGAACAGCGTCAGCATCAGATCGCAGCCTTCGCGAATCTTCAGTACCCGTTTCTGCCGCCACGCCCAAACCGACGGGCTAACGTAATGCACGGTCTTGATCCCGGCCTGACGCAGCTTGAGTTCGATATTGAGGTTGAAGTCCGGGGCATCGATACCGATGAACACGTCCGGCTTCTCGGCGATAAGGTCGGCAACCAGCTTCTTGCGGCGTGCCAGCAACTCGCGCAAGCGACCCAGCACTTCCACCAGGCCCATGACCGAAAGACGCTCCATCGGGAAATACGAGGTCAGGCCTTCGGCCTGCATCAGCGGACCGCCGACACCGATGAACTCGACTGCCGGGTGCTGAGCCTTGAGTGCGCGCATGAGACCCGCGCCAAGAATGTCGCCGGAAGCCTCACCCGCTACCAGCGCAATACGCAGATTAGCCATGATTAACGAGTGATGCCGCGGGTCGAAGACTGGATGGAATCACGGAACACCGCAACTTCCGGGAACTGATCCGAAGGTTCGGCCAGTTCGGCGAGCGCCTGCTCGACCGTCAGACCCTGGCGATAAACCACCTTGTAGGCACGACGCAGCGCGTGGATCGCATCTTCGCTGAAACCACGACGACGCATGCCTTCGAAGTTCATGCTGCGGGCTTCGGCCGGGTTGCCAAACACCGTAACGTACGCCGGGACGTCCTTGCCGATGGCGGTGCCCATACCGGAAAAGCTGTGGGCGCCGATATGGCAATACTGGTGAACCAGGGTAAAACCGGACAGGATCGCCCAGTCTTCAACGTGCACATGGCCCGCCAACGCGGTGTTGTTGACCAGGATGCAGTGGTTGCCGATGACGCTGTCGTGGCCGATGTGGGCATAGGCCATGATCAGATTGTGATCGCCCAGGGTTGTTTCAGAACGGTCCTGAACGGTCCCACGGTGAATCGTCACGCCTTCACGGATGACGTTGTGGTCACCGATGACCAAACGGGTTTCTTCACCCTTGTATTTCAGATCGGGCGTGTCCTCGCCTACCGAAGAAAACTGGTAGATGCGGTTGTGCTTTCCGATTCGGGTCGGGCCTTTGAGAATCACATGCGGCCCGATCACTGTCCCCTCGCCGATTTCCACACCTGCACCGATGATCGACCAAGGGCCGACCTCGACGCCGTCGGCCAGGATAGCCGTCGGATCGATGATTGCGCGAGGGTCAATCAAACTCATAGTTTGCGTTCCGCGCAGATGATTTCAGCAGAGCAGACTGGCTTGCCATCGACCGAAGCCTGGCACTCGAACTTCCAGATCTGACGCTTGCAGCTGATGAAGCGGGCTTCGAGGATCAACTGATCGCCTGGGGTGACGGGCTGGCGAAAACGCAGCTTGTCGGAGCCGACGAAGTAGTAGAGCGTGCCGTCGGCAGGCTTCACGTCGAGCATTTTGAAGCCAAGGATGCCGGCAGCCTGAGCCATCGCTTCGATGATCAACACACCCGGCATGATTGGATGCGCAGGGAAGTGACCATTGAAGAAGGGTTCGTTGATGCTGACATTCTTGTAAGCGCGAATGCGCTTGCCTTCCACATCCAGATCCACGACCCGGTCCACCAGCAGGAACGGGTAACGGTGAGGCAGGTATTCGCGAATCTCGTTGATGTCCATCATTTCGGGGGGAAGCCTATGTAAAGATTGGGAGGCGCGACTGACGCGCACCCCTCTAGCAAATCAAGGAGGCAGTCTAGCGGCTGTGCACACTTGATATTGAAATGGTATCAGCCATCTGATGAAGCATTACCGTCAGGGGTCACTTCCCCTACACGCTTTTCCAGCTGTCGCAGACGCCGCGCAATGTCATCGAGCTGACGGATACGGGCCGCGCTTTTGCGCCATTCGGCTGCCGGTTGCATGGCTGTACCGGAAGAATAGGAACCCTTTTCGGTAATCGAATGGGTCACCATGGTCATCCCGGTGATGAAAACGTTGTCGCAAATTTCGATATGCCCCACCAGCCCTACGCCACCGGCGAGCATGCAATGCTTGCCGATTTTGGTGCTGCCGGAGATCCCCACACACGCGGCCATGGCGGTGTGATCACCGACCTGGACGTTGTGGGCGATCTGAATCTGGTTGTCGAGTTTCACCCCGTTACCCAGAACGGTATCGGCCAGCGCACCGCGATCGATAGCGGTATTCACGCCAATCTCCACGTCGTCACCGACCAGCACACCACCGATCTGGGCGATTTTCTGCCAGACACCTTTCTCGTTGGCAAAACCGAAACCTTCGCCACCGAGTACGGCACCCGATTGAATCACCACCCGCTTACCGATGCGAACATCGTGGTACAGCGTGACTCGCGGGGCCAGCCAGCCGCCCTCGCCAATCTCGCAGCGGGCACCGATGAAGCAGTGCGCGCCAACGGTCACACCCGCAGCAATACGCGCGCCGCTTTCGATCACCGCAAAGGCGCCAATGCTCGCCGCCGGATCGACCACTGCATCCGCTGCCACAACCGCTGTCGGATGAATACCGGCAGCCGCCTTTGGCTTGGGATCGAACAGATGGGAAATCCGCGCGTAGGCCAGATACGGATCAGGCACCACCAGCGCATTACCTGCAAAACCTTCAGCGTCAGCGGCCTTCAGCAATAACGCTGCGGCCCGGCTGTCCGCCAGGTATTTACGGTATTGGGGGTTTGCGAGAAAGCTCAACTGAGCTGGGCCAGCCTCTTGCAAAGTGGCTAGCCCAGTAATTTCTTTCTCCGGGTCGCCACGCAGTGTGGCGCCAAGGAACTCGGCCAATTGGCCGAGCTTTATAGTCGCTGTCATGGTTACTTCAGCTGATTCATGCGCTCGATAACCTGGCGAGTGATGTCGTACTGAGGTTTGACATCAATCACTGCGCCACGCTCGAAGACCAGGTCAAAAGCACCTTTCTTGATGACTTCTTCCACAGCGCTGTCCAGTTTCGGCTTGAGCTGTTTCAGCATTTCACGGTCAGCAACGGCTTTGGCTTCGTTCAGTTCCTTGGACTGGAACTGGAAGTCACGGGCCTTTTGCTTGAACTCGAGTTCCAGGCGTTCACGCTCGCCTTGCTGCATCTTGTCGCCGCCAGCCATCAGACGGTCCTGAATGCCCTTGGCACTGCTTTCCAGAGTCTTGAGCTTGCTCAGCTGTGGGCCGAACTTCTTCTCGGCATCAACGGCGTACTTCTTGGCCGCATCGGATTCCAGCAGAGCCATCTGATAGTTCAGAACGGCGATTTTCATGTCGGCAAAAGCCGGACCTGCTACCAGTACGGTCGCCAGGAGAACCAATTGAGTCAACTTACGCACGATGCACTCCTACAAAATCCATTGTCGTTATCTTGGGTCAGACGCTTAGAACGTCTGGCCGAGGGAGAATTGGAACACTTGAGTATCAGCGTCATTCGGTTTCTTGACCGGCATGGCCAACGCGAAGCTCAGAGGACCCAGTGCGGTAACCCAGGTCACGCCTACACCGACGGAGCTGGCCAAATTGCTCAGGCTGATGTCGTTACATTCTGTTTGAGCGGTTGAACCGACATTTGCGTTCGTCGTTTTATCGCACTTGGAGTCGAATACGTTACCCACATCCCAGAATACCGAAGTACGCAGCGAACGTTGATCCTTGACGAATGGCAGCGGGAACAACACCTCGACACCACCCTGGATCAAAACGTTACCACCGAACGGCAGCGGATCCTGGTCCGGGTCAGCCAGCGTGCCGGTGTTACCCGTCACAGCCGCACCGCGACTTGGGGTACTGCGAGGACCGAGGGTGCTGTCCTTGAAGCCACGAACCGAGTTGAAACCACCAGCATAGTAGTTTTCATAGAACGGCAAGCCATCGGTAGAACCATAACCATCGCCATAGCCCAGTTCGGTGTGCAGGCGCATGGTGTAGTTTTCAGACAATGGCTGGAACAACTGGCCACGGTAATCAAGCTTGAAGAACGACAGGTCGCTGCCAGGCGTGGTGGTTTCCAGTGTCAGGCTTTGGGAATGACCACGGGTCGCCAATACGCCTTTGTTCAGTGTGGATTCGGACCAGCCGGCCGAGGCCTTGAAGTTCAGGTAGCTATCGCCTTCCCTGTTAACGAAGTCGAAGATCTCGTCAACGGTGTATTGACCGGTCTTGATCTTGTCTTGTTGCGCAGTCAGGCCGAAGGTCAGACGCGAAGTCTCGCTGATCGGGTAACCGACGCTCACGCCTGCACCCAGGCTGTCTACGGCATAGCTGGCTACGTCGACGTCGAGGTCTTTGTAGTCAGTGGTGCGATAGAACGCGTTGTAACCCAGGCTCACGCCATCGGCAGTCCAGTACGGGTCGACATAACCGAAGTTATAGCGGCTCTGATATTGACTGCGGGTCAAGCCGATGCTGACTTTGTTACCCGTACCCAGGAAGTTGTTCTGGGTGATCGAACCACCGAGGATCAGACCGGCGCTCTGGGCAAAACCGACGCTGGCGGTAATCGAACCGGAAGCCTGTTCTTCAACGCTGTAGTTCACGTCTACCTGGTCGTCGACGCCCGGCACGGCCGGCGTTTCGACGTTGACTTCCTTGAAGAAGCCCAGACGTTCAAGACGAGTCTTGGATTGGTCGATCAGGTAAGTCGAAGCCCAGCCGCCTTCCATTTGACGCATTTCACGGCGCAGCACTTCGTCTTCAGACTTGGTGTTGCCACGGAAGTTGATGCGGTTCACGTAAGCACGTTTGCCCGGATCGACGGCGAACGTGATGTCGACGGTATGGTCTTCATCGTGAGGCTGAGGCACGCCGTTGACGTTGGCGAAGGTGTAACCCTCGTTACCCAGACGGCGGGTGATCAGTTCGGACGTGGTGGTCATCAACTTGCGCGAGAACACCTGGCCTTTCTGGACCAGCAGCAGGGACTTGACCTGGTCTTCAGGGACTTTCAGGTCGCCGCTCAGCTTGACGTCACGGACGGTGTACTTCTCGCCTTCATTGACGTTGACGGTGATATAGACGTGCTTCTTGTCCGGGGTGATGGACACCTGGGTCGAAGCGATATCCATGTTGATATAGCCACGGTCCAGGTAGTAGGAGCGCAGACGCTCCAGGTCACCGGACAGTTTTTCACGAGCGTACTTGTCATCGTTCTTGAAGAACGACAACCAGTTGGTGGTCTTGAGTTCAAACAGGTCGATCAGGTCTTCTTCAGGGAAGACGGTGTTACCCACCACGTTGATGTGCTGGATAGCAGCAACGGTGCCTTCGTTGATATTGACCTTCAACGCAACGCGGTTACGCGGCTGCGGCACCACTTCAGTGTCGACGGTAGCCGAGTAGCGACCCTGAGCGACGTATTGGCGCTGCAGCTCGTTACGCACACCTTCGAGGGTGGCGCGCTGGAAGATCTCGCCTTCGGCCAGACCGGATTGTTTGAGGCCTTTCATCAGGTCTTCAGTGGAGATCGCCTTGTTACCCTCGATCTCGATACTGGCGACCGACGGACGCTCGACTACCGTGATGACCAGGACGTTGCCATCGCGGCCCAGCTGGATATCTTGAAAGAAACCGGTTTTGAACAACGCACGAGTGGATTCCACCAGGCGACGATCATCCGCCTGTTCACCGACGTTCAACGGCAAAGCACCAAAGACGCTACCCGCGGAGACCCGCTGGAGGCCATTGACGCGAATATCAGAGATAGTGAAGGACTCGGCGTGAACTTCGGCGATCATCAATACGGTGAGAACCGCAGTTAGCAGCAGACGTTTCATGAAGTCCTTTCTTATTCCAACTGGCAATAAACAAACTGCCGCAAAATGCGGCAGATTCGCAATTCAGCGAAGCGTTACAGTCGACCCAGATCATTGACAAGAGCAAGCAACATCACCCCGATCACCAAACTGATACCGATCTGTATCCCCCAACCCTGCACCCGATCCGACAAGGGGCGACCACGCGCCCACTCGATCAGATAAAACAACAAATGCCCCCCATCCAGTACAGGAATGGGCAACAAATTCAGAACCCCCAAGCTAATACTCAGATAAGCAAGGAAATTCAGGAAATCAGCGACACCCGACTGGGCAGAAGCGCCCGCCACTTTAGCAATGGTTATCGGTCCACTCAAGTTTTTTACCGAGAGCTCACCGAACAACATTTTCTTGAGCGAATCGAGGGTCAGTACGCTCATGGTCCAGGTGCGTCGAGCACCCTCCCCAATCGCTGCCACAGGACCATAACTCACTTCGCGAATCATCTCTGGCGGCCAATCAACTGCCTTCACCCCAGCCCCTAGATAACCACTGGGTGCCTTCTTCTCGCCGCGAGCGGCCAGCGTCACAGGGACGTCGATTTGAGCACCATCACGCTCGACGCGCAGCATGATTTTGGTATCAGGGTGCATACGGACCGTGTCCACCACCTGCTGCCAGTCATCAAGCGACTTACCGTCGAGAGCCAACAGTCGGTCACCGGTCTTCAGCCCAGCAGCCTGTGCCGGGCCTTTCGGGTCAAGTTCGGCCAGGACCGGTGGCAGCGCCGGACGCCAAGGGCGCAAACCCAGCGAACGAATCGGATCTGGCTCATCGGCACCCTTGAGCCATTTATCCAGCATCAGCTCACGGGGCGAATCCACCGTGGAACCCTGATCACGGACCAGCAACTGCAGGGAACCGCTCTCCCCAAGACGACGGACCAACTGCAGGTTCACCGCGGCCCAGCCGGAAGTTGGCTCGCCATCGATGGCAATGATTTCCTGGCCCGCGCTCAAACCAGCCTTGGCGGCGATACTGCCGGATTCGACTGCACCAATGACCGGGCGCACTTGCTCGCTGCCGAGCATGGCGAGCACCCAGAAAAAAATCATCGCCAGTAAAAAGTTGGCAATCGGACCCGCCGATACGATAGCGATACGCTGGCGGACGGATTTGCGATTGAAAGATTGATCAAGCTGATCGGCAGGCACTTCGCCTTCGCGCTCGTCGAGCATTTTCACGTAACCGCCCAGCGGGATCGCGGCGACGACGAACTCAGTGCCTTTCTTGTCGTGCCAGCGCAGCAACGGCATACCGAAGCCCACGGAGAAACGCAGCACTTTGACCCCACAGCGACGTGCGACCCAAAAATGGCCGAATTCGTGGAAGGTGACCAGCACACCCAAAGCCACCAGGGTGCCGACAATCATATAGAGCGCGCTCATCTACTTTCTCCGCAATCCTGTCCAGTGCCGCATGGGTCAACGTATTGCAGCACTTACCGCCCGTGACGACTCAACCATTGTTCGGCCAGTACTCGCGCTTTTGCGTCGGCCGTGAACACTGCCTCGAGATCGTCAACCGCAACCACGGGCTCGAGATTCAATACTTCTTCGATGATACTCGCGATTTCCGGGTAGCGAACCCGCCCGTCGAGAAAGGCCGCGACCGCCACTTCATTCGCCGCATTCAGCATGGCCGGCGCACTATTGCCGGATTCAGCCGCCTGACGCGCAAGGCGCAGGCACGGGAATCGCTCTTCATCAGGCGCCTGGAAGTCCAGCCGCGCAATTGCAAACAGATCCAGCGGCGCAACACCCGAATCGATTCGCTCCGGCCAGGCCAGCGCGTTGGCGATCGGCGTGCGCATGTCAGGGTTACCTAACTGGGCCAATACCGAACCGTCGATGTAATCGACCAGGGAATGAATCACGCTTTGAGGATGAATCACCACTTCGACCTGGGACGGCTTGGCATCAAACAGCCAGCAGGCTTCGATCAGCTCCAGCCCCTTGTTCATCATGCTGGCCGAATCCACCGAAATCTTGCGCCCCATGGACCAGTTCGGGTGGGCACACGCTTGCTCAGGGGAAACATGCACCAGTTCAGCCATAGGTGTCTGTCGGAACGGACCGCCAGAGGCCGTGAGTAAAATCCGACGCACCCCGACGGCACTCAGCCCACGAGCGAAATCCTGTGGCATGCACTGGAAAATCGCGTTGTGCTCGCTGTCGATCGGCAGCAATACCGAACCACTCTTGCGCACCGCCTGCATGAACAGCGCACCGGACATCACCAGTGCTTCTTTGTTGGCCAGGAGGATTTTCTTGCCGGCTTCGACCGCCGCCAGAGTCGGTCGCAAGCCCGCAGCGCCAACGATGGCCGCCATGACCGCATCGACCTCAGGATCGGAAGCAACCTGACACAGGCCCTCCTCCCCCACCAGCACGCGAGTCGACAGACCTGCGGCGTGCAAGTCGTCCTGCAAGCCTCGGGCAGCACCCGCCTCAGGCACCACGGCGAACCGCGGCGTATGACGAACACACAGCGCCAACAGCTCGCTCAGACGGGTAAAACCGCTCAAGGCGAAAGCCTGATAACGCTCGGGATGGCGAGCGATGACGTCTAGCGTGCTCAGACCAATCGAACCGGTCGCCCCCAGGACGGTAATCTGCTGCGGGCGGCTCACGGTGCCGCCATCCACAGCAGCACGGCAAACACTGGAATCGCTGCAGTCAGGCTGTCGATTCGGTCCAGCACGCCGCCGTGACCCGGCAGCAGATTACTGCTGTCCTTGATCCCGGACTGACGCTTGAACATGCTTTCAGTCAGATCACCTACCACCGAGATAAACACGATGATGGCTGCACCAATCAGACCTTTGAATAGCTGCGCTACCGTCCAGTCTCGAACCAGACTGACAATGACAGTAATGATCAGACTCACCGCGAGACCGCCATAGACGCCCTCCCAGCTTTTGCCGGGACTGACCTGTGGCGCCAGCTTGCGCTTGCCAAAGGCCCGGCCAGAGAAGTAAGCACCGATATCAGCACCCCAGACCAGCACCATCACCGCCATGATCAGCCAGTTGCCCAAAAGCTCCTGCTTGATCTGAACCAGACCCTGCCAGGCGGGCAGCAGGATCAGCAGACCGATCACCAGCTTGCAGGCAGCGCTGGACCAAAGTTCGCTGGAGCGCGGATACGTCAGCACCAGATAGGTTGCAACGCCCCACCAAAGTGCCGACGCACCCAATACCCAAGGCGCGAGCCCAGGCAGGATATGCATGACAAACAGCATCAACGCGACCACAGCCGCATAGGCAACGCGGATCGGCTGCTCAGTGAAGCCCGCCAGACGAGCCCACTCCCATGCACCCAGGGTCACGACCAGCCCGATGAACAGCGCAAAACCGGTGCCTTCGAGCAGGAAAAACCCGCACAGGGCAATCGGCAGCAGGATCAGCGCGGTGATGATTCGTTGTTTAAGCATTAAAACCGGGCTCCAGCCTCGACCTGCTCGCTCGTTTTACCGAAGCGGCGCTGCCGAGAAGCAAAATCGGCCAGCGCGGTACGCATGGCATCGTGTTTGAAGTCCGGCCAGAACAGGTCGGAGAAGTACAACTCGGCGTAAGCCAGTTGCCACAGCAGGAAGTTACTGATGCGGTGCTCGCCACCGGTACGGATGCACAAGTCCGGCAACGGCAAATCACCGGTAGCCAGGCAGGCTTGCAACAGTTCCGGGGTAATGTCTTCCGGACGCAGGTGCCCGGCCTGAACTTCCCGAGCCAGACGCTGTGCGGCCTGCGCGATATCCCACTGTCCGCCATAGTTGGCAGCGATCTGCAGAACGAAGCGATTGGCGCCCGCCGTCATTGCCTCAGCTTCACGCATGGCAGCCTGAAGCTCAGGATGAAAGCGCGAACGGTCGCCAATGATGCGCAAACTGATGTTGTTTTCGTTCAGGCGCTTGGCCTCGCGACGCAATGCCTTGAAGAACAGATCCATCAAGGCGCTGACCTCGTCGGCCGGGCGCTGCCAGTTCTCGCTGGAGAAGGCGAACAGGGTCAATACTTCGACCCCGGCCTCGGCGCACACCTCGATCACCGCACGAACCGCATCCACGCCCGCTTTATGACCGGCGACACCCGGCATAAAGCGTTTTTTCGCCCAGCGATTATTACCATCCATGATGATCGCGACATGGCGCGGCACCGCGGACGGCGCAGTCTGCTTGGTCTTTTCCATGAAAACGTGACCCTTATACGGCCATCAGGTCTTTTTCTTTCTGCGCCAGATTCGCGTCGATTTCAGCCACGAACTTTTTGGTCAGGTCATCGATCTCGCCAGTTGCGCGGCGCTCTTCGTCTTCGCTGATTTCTTTTTCCTTGACCAGATCCTTGAGCTGGCTGTTCGCATCACGACGGATGTTGCGCACCGCAACACGGGCATCTTCAGCGACATCGCGAGCCTGCTTGGTGAAGCCCTTACGGGTTTCTTCGGTCAGGGCCGGCATGGAGATCAGCAGCAATTCACCCAGGTTGGTCGGGTTGAGGTTCAGACCCGCACTACCGATGGCTTTGTCGACGGCACCCAGCATGTTGCGCTCAAAGGCAACCACTTGCAGGGTACGGGCGTCTTTGACAGTGATGTTCGCCACCTGCTTGATCGGAGTGTCGGAACCGTAATACGGCACCATCACGCCTTCCAGAATGCTTGGGTGCGCCTGGCCAGTACGAATACGGCCGAAGTTGTGCATCAGCGACTCGACGGATTTCTGCATACGCTCTTTAGCGTCTTTCTTGATTTCGTTGATCATTGTTGGCCTTCCTCGATCAGGGTCCCTTCAGCGCCGCCATGCACGATATTCAGCAGGGCGCCGGGCTTGTTCATGTTAAATACGCGCAACGGCATCTTGTGGTCGCGGCACAGGCAAATGGCGGTCAGATCCATCACGCCCAGCTTGCGATCCAGCACTTCATCGTAAGTCAGATGATCGAACTTCTCGGCATGCGGGTCTTTGAATGGGTCAGCGGTGTAGACGCCATCGACCTTGGTCGCCTTGAGCACGACATCCGCATCGATTTCGATTGCACGCAAGCACGCTGCCGAATCCGTGGTGAAGAACGGATTGCCGGTACCGGCCGCGAAAATCACGACTTCCTTGGCATTCAAGTGGCGCATGGCTTTGCGGCGATCATAGTGATCGGTTACGCCGACCATGGAAATGGCCGACATCACGATGGCCGAGATATTGGCACGTTCCAGCGCATCGCGCATGGCCAGGGCGTTCATCACAGTGGCCAGCATGCCCATGTGGTCGCCGGTGACCCGATCCATGCCGGCCGCGCTCAGCGCTGCACCGCGGAACAGGTTGCCGCCGCCGATCACCAGACCGACCTGAACACCGATGCCGACCAGTTGGCCGACTTCCAGCGCCATGCGATCCAGAACTTTCGGATCGATCCCGAACTCTTCCGAGCCCATCAGGGCCTCGCCGCTAAGCTTGAGTAGAATGCGTTTATAGCGAGCCTGATAACCACTGCCCTGCTGAGCCATTGCGAATCTCTCCTGCGGCGTATTTTAAAAATTCTTTGCGAGCTGTTTACAGCTGGCGTTCACTCTAACTTGGCGCTGCTTCAGCGCCATCGGAACATGGCTTTGTAAGCCAGTTCCAAAAGGAAACCAATTAAAAATTGGTGCCCCATCTGAAAAGAGGCTGCGCGCGTGAGCGGGCAGCCTCTTCAGGGCGACAGTTAAAAAACCGTCTTATTGCTTGGCGGCAGCCAGCTGGGCAGCAACTTCTTCAGCGAAGTTGTCGACCGGCTTCTCGATGCCATCGCCTACTTTGAAGTAGGTGAAGGAAACGATTTCAGCACCGGCTTTCTTGGCCAGTTCGCCAACCTTGATTTCAGGGTTCTTGACGAACGCCTGCTCAACCAGGCTCGCTTCAGCCAGGAACTTGCTGATACGGCCTTTGACCATGTTTTCAACAATGTTTTCTGGCTTGCCGGCGATCTTGTCAGCGTTGAGGGTCAGGAACACGCCCTTCTCACGCTCGACCGCTTCAGCGGAAACTTCCGATGGCAGCAGGAATTCAGGATTGGTCGCCGCTACGTGCATGGCGATGTCCTTGGCCAGCTCAACGCTGCCGCCTTTAAGGGCAACCACAACACCGATCTTGTTGCCGTGCAGGTAACCACCAACAACGTCACCTTCAACGCGAGCCAGGCGACGGATGTTGACGTTTTCGCCAACCTTGCCGACCAGAACCAGGCGATCGGCTTCTTGAGCTGCGATCAGCGGAGCAACGTCAGTCAGTTTGTCAGCGAACGCTTTTTCAACGCTGTTAGCGACAAATGCCTTGAAGTCGTCCTGCAGAGCCAGGAAGTCGGTCTGCGAGTTCACTTCCAGCAGAACGGCGGATTTACCGTCTTCCTTCAGAGCGATAGCGCCTTCAGCAGCCACGTTGCCTGCTTTCTTGGCAGCCTTGATGGCGCCCGAAGCACGCATGTCATCAATGGCTTTTTCGATGTCGCCGCCAGCCTTGGTCAAGGCCTTTTTGCAGTCCATCATGCCTTCGCCAGTACGCTCGCGCAGTTCTTTGACCAACGCTGCAGTAATCTCTGCCATTTCAAAATTCCTCTTGGATAGGTTTTCAACCATTCCACCCGATCGAACGGGCGATCAATTCTTCCCGAACCACCCTTGCTGGCTGCTGCAGGTTACAAAGGCTGTAACTGCGCTGCCGACAAACGGTTTTCGAGGTGGCAAAAAGGGGGCCAAGCCCCCTTTTTGCTTACTGAGTCAACGCCAAGGCGTCAATTACTCAGCTGCTGCCACCGGAGCTTCTTCAACGAACTGCTCGGTGCCGCCAGCAACGTGGTTGCGACCGCGGATAACAGCGTCAGCCATCGAACCCATGTACAGCTGGATAGCGCGGATTGCGTCATCGTTGCCTGGGATGATGTAGTCAACGCCTTCCGGGCTGCTGTTGGTATCGACTACGCCGATAACCGGGATGCCCAGCTTGTTGGCTTCGGTGATCGCGATGCGCTCGTGATCAACGTCGATAACGAACAGTGCGTCTGGCAGACCGCCCATGTCCTTGATACCACCCAGGGAACGATCGAGCTTCTCAAGATCGCGAGTGCGCATCAGCGCTTCTTTCTTGGTCAGCTTGGCGAAAGTACCGTCTTCGGCTTGCACTTCAAGGTCACGCAGACGCTTGATGGAAGCACGGATGGTTTTGAAGTTGGTCAGCATGCCGCCCAACCAGCGGTGATCGACGTACGGCGAACCGCAACGTGCTGCTTCTTCAGCAACGATCTTGCCAGCGGAACGCTTGGTGCCGACGAACAGGATCTTGTTTTTGCCCTGGGCCAGACGCTCTACGAAAGTCAGAGCTTCGTTGAACATTGGCAGGGTTTTTTCAAGGTTGATGATGTGGATCTTGTTACGCGCGCCGAAAATGTACTTACCCATTTTCGGGTTCCAGTAACGGGTCTGGTGACCGAAGTGCACACCGGCCTTCAGCATATCGCGCATGTTGACTTGGGACATGATAGTTCCTTAATAAGTCGGGTTTGGCCTCCACGTATCCCAATGACCAACCAGCAGCATCAGCTGAAGGCACCCAGGTCATCGTGTCGACACGTGTGTGGATTTAGGCTTTTCAGGGGATCCCCGGAAAGCGGCGCATTTTATATCACAAGGCTGAAAAAAACGGAACCCGGATTGTTAAATCCTGGTGCGCGCCTTGGTTCCGTCCCTTGGAATCCTCCAAGAATGCGCCATTCTATAAGGAGAAGCGATGCACAGAGGCTCAGATTTGCGCTGCTCGTCTGTTAGAATCGCGTTTTTCAGGGCCGCGAAGATCGACCGCGCAACGCCCATTCCGTTTTAGAAGGCGCCATCGAGCGCAGAGAGAGCCTGTATGACCGTCACCCTCAAAACCCCAGAGGACATCGCAAAAATGCGCATCGCCGGCAAACTGGCCGCCGATGTGCTGGAAATGATTGCCGAACATGTCAAGCCGGGCATTACCACTGAAGAACTGGACCGCATCTGCCACGACTACATCGTCAACGAGCAGAAAGCCATCCCTGCCCCGCTCAACTACAAGGGTTTCCCGAAGTCGATCTGCACCTCGATCAACCACGTGGTCTGCCACGGCATTCCGAACGAGAAGGCCTTGAAGGATGGCGATACGCTGAACATCGACGTCACCGTCATCAAGGACGGCTACCACGGCGACACCAGCCGCATGTTCCACGTCGGCACCGTGCCGGTCTGGGCCGAGCGCCTGTCGCAAGTGACCCAGGAATGCATGTACAAGGCCATCGAAATTGTCAAACCCGGCTGCCGCCTGGGCGACATCGGTGAAATCATCCAGAAACACGCAGAGAAAAACGGTTTCTCGGTGGTTCGCGAATTCTGCGGTCACGGCATCGGCAAAGTGTTCCACGAAGAGCCGCAGATCCTGCACTACGGCCGCGCTGGCACCGGCATGGAACTGAAGGCCGGCATGACCTTCACCATCGAGCCGATGATCAACCAGGGCAAGGCCGATACCAAGGTGTTGGGCGATGGCTGGACCGCGATCACCAAGGACCGCAAGCTGTCGGCACAGTGGGAACACACCCTGCTGGTAACCGAAACCGGTTACGAGATCTTCACCCTGCGCGCCGACGACACCATCCCGCGCGTTTCGGCCTGATCCGGGCGCGCAGCTCCTCAGCCTCATAGACAGGAAAGCCAATCGATGCCGCAGGTGGATCCCGAACTCTTCGACCGTGGCCAGTTCCAGGCTGAACTGGCCCTGAAGGCAAGCCCGATCGCGGCCTTCAAGAAGGCGATTCGCCAAGCCCGCGAGGTGCTCGACGAGCGCTTTCGCAGCGGCCGCGACATTCGCCGGTTGATCGAGGATCGCGCCTGGTTCGTCGATAACATCCTGCAAAAGGCCTGGGAGCAGTTTAACTGGAGCGAAGACGCCGACATCGCGCTGGTCGCGGTCGGCGGCTACGGTCGCGGTGAGTTGCACCCTTATTCCGACATCGATTTGCTGATCCTGCTGGACAGCGCCGATCACGAAGTTTTCCGAGATTCCATCGAGCGTTTTCTGACGCTGTTGTGGGATATCGGCCTCGAAGTGGGCCAGAGCGTTCGCTCAGTGGACGAATGCGTCCAGGAGGCCCGCGCCGACCTGACGGTCGTCACCAACCTGATGGAAAGCCGCACCATCTGCGGCCCCGAGCGCTTGCGCCAGCGCATGCTGGACGTCACCAGCACCGCGCACATGTGGCCGAGCAAGGACTTCTTCCTGGCCAAACGCGCCGAGCAGAAGGCCCGTCACCACAAATACAACGACACCGAATACAACCTGGAACCCAACGTCAAAGGCTCTCCCGGCGGCCTACGGGATATTCAGACGATTCTGTGGGTGGCCCGTCGCGAGTACGGCACCCTGAACCTGCGGGCCCTGGCCGGCGAAGGCTTCCTGGTCGAGAGCGAAAACGCGCTGCTGGCCTCCTCCCAGGAATTCCTGTGGAAGGTTCGTTACGCCCTGCACATGCTTGCCGGACGTTCCGAAGACCGCTTGCTGTTTGATCACCAGCGCACCATCGCCGGGCTGCTGGGCTTCAAAGGCGATGACGCCAAGCAAGCCATCGAAAACTTCATGCAGCAGTATTACCGCGTGGTCATGAGCATTGCCCAGCTCAGCGACCTGATCATCCAGCACTTCGAGGAAGTCATCCTCGCGCCGGAAGACCAAGCGCCGCCGCAGCCGATCAACTCGCGATTCCAGCTGCACGACGGTTACATCGAGGCGCGCAACGACAACGTGTTCCGCCGCACACCGTTCGCCATGCTGGAAATCTTCGTACTGATGGCCCAGCAGCCGGAAATCAAAGGCGTGCGCGCCGATACCATTCGTCTGCTGCGAGAACACCGTCACCTGATCGACGACGATTTCCGCAACGACATCCGCAATACCAGCCTGTTTATCGAACTGTTCAAGTGCAAGATCGGCATCCATCGCAATCTGCGACGGATGAACCGCTACGGCATTCTCGGGCGCTACTTGCCGGAGTTTGGCTTCATCGTCGGGCAGATGCAGCACGACCTGTTTCACATCTATACGGTCGACGCTCACACCCTGAACCTGATCAAACATCTGCGTAAGTTGCAGTACACCCAGGTGTCGGAAAAATTCCCGCTGGCCAGCAAGCTCATGGGCAAATTGCCCAAACCCGAGCTGATCTACCTGGCCGGCCTGTACCACGACATCGGCAAGGGCCGGCATGGCGATCACTCGGAAATCGGCGCCGTGGATGCCGAAGCCTTTTGCCAGCGCCACCAGTTGCCGGTGTGGGACAGTCGTCTGATCGTCTGGCTGGTGCAGAACCATTTGGTGATGTCGACCACTGCCCAGCGCAAGGACTTGTCCGACCCGCAGGTGATCCACGATTTCGCGCAGATCGTCGGCGACGAAACTCACCTCGACTATCTGTACGTGCTGACCGTCGCCGACATCAACGCCACCAATCCGACGCTGTGGAATTCCTGGCGTGCCAGTCTGTTGCGCCAGCTCTACACCGAGACCAAGCGGGCCTTGCGCCGCGGCCTGGAAAACCCGGTGGACCGCGAAGAACAGATCCGCCAGACCCAGAGCGCAGCACTGGACATTCTGGTGCGCGGCGGCACCGATCCGGACGACGTCGAGCAGCTGTGGGCGCAATTGGGCGATGACTACTTCCTGCGCCACACTGCCGGCGACGTGGCCTGGCACAGTGACGCGATCCTCCAGCAGCCGGCCGACGGCGGACCGCTGGTTCTGATCAAGGAAACCACCCAGCGCGAGTTCGAAGGCGGCACGCAGATCTTTATCTATGCGCCGGATCAGCACGACTTCTTCGCCGTGACCGTGGCGGCAATGGACCAGCTCAACCTGAACATTCACGACGCCCGGGTCATCACCTCCAGCAGCCAGTTCACCCTCGACACCTACATCGTGCTCGACACCGACGGCGATTCGATCGGCGATAACCCGGCGCGGGTCAAACAGATTCGCGAGGGCCTGACCGAAGCCCTGCGCAACCCGGACGACTACCCGACCATCATTCAGCGTCGGGTACCGCGCCAGCTCAAGCATTTCGCGTTTGCGCCACAGGTGACGATCCACAACGACGCCCAGCGTCCGGTAACCGTGCTGGAGCTAAGCGCCCCGGATCGCCCCGGCCTGCTGGCGCGGATCGGCACGATCTTCCTCGAGTTCGACCTGTCGTTGCAGAACGCCAAGATTGCGACCCTCGGCGAGCGCGTGGAAGACGTGTTCTTCATCACCGATGCGAACAACCAGCCGTTGTCCGACCCATTGCTGTGCAGCCGCTTGCAGGACGCAATCGTCGAACAGCTGACCGTCAGCAACGAACCCGATATCAAACTGTCGCGCATCAGCATCTGATTGCGCGTCAGGATTCAGCCGCTTTGAACGAGACCCCGTACCGATGAACAACGCTCTGAACCAGTTGCAGCCCTACCCGTTCGAGAAGCTCCGCGCCCTGCTCGGCAGCGTCACGCCAAACCCGGACAAGCGTGCCATTGCGCTGTCCATTGGCGAGCCGAAACACCGTTCGCCAAGCTTTGTCGCCGAAGCCCTGGCAAGCAATCTGGATAAGATGGCCGTGTACCCGACCACCCTCGGAATTCCGGCCCTGCGTGAAGCCATCGCCGCGTGGTGCGAACGTCGTTTCAGCGTTCCGAACGGCTGGCTCGACCCGGCGCGCAATGTGCTGCCGGTCAACGGCACCCGTGAAGCCTTGTTCGCCTTCACCCAGACCGTGGTCAACCGTGGCGACGATGCACTGGTGGTCAGCCCGAACCCGTTCTATCAGATCTACGAAGGCGCCGCGTTCCTTGCCGGGGCCAAGCCGCATTACCTGCCGTGCCTGGACGAAAACGGTTTCAACCCGGATTTCGACGCCGTTTCCCCAGACATCTGGAAACGCTGCCAGATCCTGTTCCTGTGCTCGCCGGGCAACCCGACCGGCGCACTGATCCCGGTCGAAACCCTGAAGAAGCTGATCGCCCTGGCCGACGAATACGACTTCGTGATCGCCGCCGACGAGTGCTACAGCGAACTGTATTTCGACGAACAAACCCCACCGGCCGGCCTGCTCAGCGCCTGTGTGGAACTGGGCCGCAAGGACTTCAAGCGTTGCGTGGTGTTTCACAGCCTGTCCAAGCGCTCCAACCTGCCAGGTCTGCGTTCAGGCTTCGTGGCCGGTGATGCGGACATTCTCAAAGGCTTCCTGCTCTATCGCACCTACCACGGCTGCGCGATGCCGGTTCAGACCCAACTGGCCAGTGTTGCCGCGTGGAATGACGAAGTGCACGTGCGCGCCAACCGTGCGCTGTATCGTGAGAAATACGATGCAGTCCTGGAAATCCTTGGCCCAGTGATGGACGTGCAGCGTCCGGACGGCGGTTTCTATTTGTGGCCGAATGTTGAAGGCGACGACGAGGCGTTCTGCCGTGATCTGTTCGTTGAAGAACATGTGACGGTCGTTCCTGGGTCTTATCTGTCTCGCGAAGTGAACGGCTCAAATCCCGGCGCAGGCCGAGTGCGCATGGCGCTGGTTGCACCGCTGGCGGAATGTGTCGAAGCCGCTGAGCGGATTCGCAATTTCATGGCTAATCGCAAGTAACAACCTGAGCCTGTACTGCGCAACGCAGTACAGGCCTTACTCATAATAAAGCAGCAAGCACTTAAACATTAAAACCTCCCCCACCCACTTATCGCTGATTTAATCCTAATCAAATGCGCCAGCATTCGAACCCATTCGAAAGCTACATCTGATAAGGACATAACAATGCACCCTCTAGCGCCCTGCCGCGTTATTGGCAACTTTGATCCACGCGCCTCTTACGAGGCTGCTCTACGAGAAAACCCTGACAACCTCCAGAATTCTTCAACCGGTGGACGCCAGAAACGTGGAGTCGCCACGCACTCAAAATTTTGGGCGAGCCACAGAACTCTGAAAATTGCATTTATAAACCCGCCCTCCCTCGCACACCGCAACGCAGTTATCAACGCCATAAAACAATGGCAAAACTCAATCAACCTGACACTTGAGTTTGTCGACGATGCCACGGGCGATATCCGGATCACCCTGGAGGCGCCTGCAAATTACTCGGCCATTGGCACTGATGCGACACTGCGCCAGCCTCATGAGAACACCCTGAATATTGGCACCGACCTGACGCACCCACGGTTCGATTCAACGGTCATGCACGAGTTCGGACATGCACTCGGAATGGAGCATGAACACCAACACCCACACGCCGATATCCCATGGGACAAACCCAAGGTCTATGACTTCCACCTGCGCAACTTCAACTGGTCGAAAGAGCAAGTCGATCACAACTTCTTTAGAACACTGGACGCGATCAACACACGAACAACTCCTTATGACAAACTTTCAATCATGCATTATAAGATTCCGAACGAGTTCACCACCGGCGACTGGTCGATAGGGAACAACAACACTATCAGCCAAAAAGATCGGCGACTGATGCGAAAGATTTATCCCCGTAATAAAGAAGACAGGGCTACTTCACCTCCCCCCAGCTTAGCCTTGCCGAGATCAAATTTGCCACTTTTATAATCGGTAACACTTAAGCCGAAATTAAGGTTCACCGAACTGCAGAGTTCCCCTTACTCTCATGCAGCGCATTAGCGTACGCATTCACACGACCTTACTTCAAGGAAGAAGTAGCCAATGAACAGTATTGAAGACTGCACCCTTATCCAATGGCCCAACGATCAACAATCCTACGAAGCCGCCATCAACGAAAACCCTGAGAATGCCGGCACCGGCGGCAGCACTCGCCGCAAGCGCTCGCTGATCAATTACTCAAAACTGTGGGCTAACGGACGGACGCTCAAAATCGCGTTTATCGACGGCCCCGATGATGAGCACAAACAGAAGATCATCGACGCTGCCAGCCAGTGGCTGCCCTATATCAATCTGAGCTTCGATTTTGTCGATGGACTTGAAGGTGATATCCGGATTGCGACAAAAAACAACGTCAACAGCTCAATGCTGGGCACCGACGCGCTGTTGATTCATCCGGACTGGCCGACCATGGATCTGGGTGTCAAACCTGAAGATTCAGACTTCGACGTGATCGTGACTCATGAGTTTGGACATGCCTTAGGCGCCATGCATGAACACCAACACCCTGAGGCCAGTATTCCTTGGGATAAACCGAAAGTGTATGCGTTCTACCAGAATCGAGAAATGAATCCGCTGACCAAAGAGCAAGTCGACAGAAACCTCTTTGGTTCCTTCGATACGATCGAAGCGATTTACACGCCTTACGACAGAAAATCCATCATGCACCACCCGGTGGCTAACACGCTGACACTGGGCGATTGGGAAATCCCTATTAACCGAAAGATCAGTAAAAAAGATAAAAAACTTATGAAGTTGCTTTATCCCAAACGTTAGCAGGCGGTTTGCATCAAGCGCGTTTTCCAAGACAATCGACAGCATTGAAGTGCCATATTAGCCGCTTAGACTGCAGGCAGGCCGTCACACCTATGTCGCATGCAATCGCTGATCGCCACGACAAACGGACAAACCCGACCACGACCGACGCGAAACCGTCCGGTCATGGCATAATCCGTCACCTTTTATTTCCAGCACCTGCAAAGGGGGCAATTCCTTGACCGTTTCAAGCAAAACGTTGCACCTTTTCGGCATCAAAGCCTGCGACACCATGAAAAAGGCGCGCACCTGGCTCGATGAACACGCTGTCGGCTATGACTTTCATGATTACAAAGCGGCCGGAATCGACCGTGAACACCTGACCCAATGGTGCGACGAGCACGGCTGGCAAGTGGTGTTGAACCGTGCAGGCACGACCTTTCGCAAGCTCGACGACGAACGCAAAGCCGATCTCGACCAGCCGAAAGCCATCGAACTGATGCTCGCACAACCCTCGATGATCAAGCGCCCGGTGCTTGATCTCGGTGACCGAACCCTGATTGGCTTCAAGCCAGATATCTACGCGGCAGCGCTCAAGTAAGGCAGCCCGTTCCATTTTTTAGAGGTATCAACATGTCCACTACCCTGTTCAGCCTGGCCTTTGGTGTCGGCACTCAAAACCGTCAAGGTGCATGGCTGGAAGTGTTTTACGCGCAGCCACTGCTCAACCCGTCGGCCGAACTGGTCGCTGCCATCGCACCTGTTCTGGGCTACACCGAAGGCAATCAGGCCATCGCGTTCACTACCGCTCAGGCGTCGCAACTGGCTGAAGCCCTGAAAAGCGTCGACGCTGCCCAGGCTGCCTTGCTCACCCGTCTGGCCGAGAGCCACAAGCCGCTGGTCGCAACCCTTCTGGCCGAAGACGCTCAGCTGACTTCCACGCCTGAGGCTTACCTCAAGCTGCACCTGCTGTCCCATCGTCTGGTCAAGCCGCACGGCCTGAACCTGGCCGGTGTGTTCCCGCTGCTGCCGAACGTGGCATGGACCAGCCAGGGCGCAATCGACCTGGCCGAACTGGCCGAACATCAACTGGAAGCCCGTCTGCGCGGCGAGCTGCTGGAAGTGTTCTCGGTGGACAAATTCCCGAAAATGACTGACTACGTGGTTCCGGCCGGCGTGCGTATCGCTGACGCGGCACGTATTCGTCTGGGCGCTTACGTCGGCGAAGGCACCACCGTGATGCACGAAGGTTTCGTCAACTTCAACGCCGGCACCGAAGGCCCGGGCATGATCGAAGGCCGCGTTTCCGCTGGCGTATTCGTCGGCAAGGGTTCGGACCTGGGCGGCGGTTGCTCGACCATGGGCACCCTGTCGGGCGGCGGCAACATCGTGATCAAGGTCGGCGAAGGCTGCCTGATCGGCGCGAACGCCGGTATCGGCATTCCGTTGGGCGATCGCAACACCGTTGAGTCAGGCCTGTACGTGACCGCGGGTACCAAAGTGGCGCTGCTGGACGAAAACAACGCACTGGTCAAAGTCGTGAAGGCCCGTGAACTGGCCGGTCAACCTGACCTGCTGTTCCGCCGCAATTCGGAGACCGGTGCAGTGGAATGCAAAACCCACAAATCGGCCATCGAACTGAACGAAGCGCTGCACGCTCACAACTAAGCAGAACGTCAAACGATCACCTGTGGGAGCGAGCTTGCTCGCGATGGCATCCGAGAGACCGCCATCGCGAGCAAGCTCGCTCCCACAAGGTTTGGCGTACATCCGCCCATGTTCACCAGGGCCGAACAACATGATGATTCCCTCTCCCTGGCGCGCCGATTTTCCGGCCATCGCCGCATTGCAACGGCAAGACCAGACGTATCTGGACAACGCCGCCACCACGCAAAAGCCTCAAGCCCTGCTGGATGCCTTGGCGCACTACTACGCCAACGGCGCGGCCAACGTACATCGGGCGCAACACTTGCCCGGCGCCCACGCCACCCAGGCGTTCGAGGCCAGCCGCAGCAAAGTCGCCCACTGGCTCAATGCCGGCGATTGCGGGCAGATCATCTTTACCCACGGCGCAACGTCTGCGCTGAACCTCCTGGCTTATGGCCTGGAACATCTTTTCAATCCGGGCGATGAAGTTGTCATCAGCGCCCTGGAGCATCACGCCAATCTGTTGCCATGGCAGCAGCTGGCCCACCGTCGCGACCTGAAACTGGTGATCCTGCCACTGGACGCCGACGGTTTGATCGACCTTGATGCTGCCGCGCAGTTGATCGGTCCTCAAACCCGCTTGCTGGCCGTCAGTCAGCTGTCCAACGTACTCGGCGCCTGGCAGCCGTTGCCCGCCCTCTTGACGATGGCCAAGGCGCATAACGCACTGACCGTGGTCGATGGCGCCCAAGGCGTGGTTCATGGCCGCCACGACGTGCAGGCGCTGGGCTGCGACTTCTATGTGTTTTCCAGCCACAAGCTCTACGGCCCCGACGGACTGGGCGTGCTGTTCGGTCGCAATGAAGCGCTTGAACAACTGCGCCACTGGCAATTCGGCGGTGAAATGGTGCTGGATGCGGATTACCACAGCGCACGGTTCCGCCCGGCGCCACTGGGTTTCGAGGCGGGTACGCCGCCGATTGCCGGGGTGATTGGTTTGGGGGCGACGCTGGATTATCTGGCGGGGCTCGATCAGGACGCGGTTTGCGCCCATGAAGCAGCGCTGCATGACTATTTGCTCAAAGGCCTTGAAGCACGCAACGGCATTCGGTTGTTGGGCAAGCCGCAACTGGCGCTGGCCAGTTTTGTCGTCGAGGGTGTGCATAACTCTGATTTGGCGCATTTGCTGACCGAACAGGGGATCGCGGTGCGCGCCGGTCATCACTGCGCAATGCCGTTGCTCAAGCATTTTGAGCTGGCTGGGGCCATCCGGGTGTCGTTGGCGCTGTACAACGATTCCGAAGACCTGGAGCGGTTCTTTGAAGCGCTGGATCAGGCGCTGGAATTGTTGCGATGAACTTGCCTGCCGATGCGGCCACGGCGCTGGAGACTTTTCAGAAGACTGCCGGTTGGGAACAACGGGCGCGGCTGTTGATGCAATGGGGCGACCGTCTGCCGGCGCTGAGCGATGTGGATAAGAGTGACGCCAACCGCGTGCATGGCTGTGAAAGTCAGGTATGGCTGGTGGGTGAATTGCAGGATGGTCACTGGCAGTTTGCCGCGAGCAGCGATGCGCGGTTGATTCGCGGGTTGGTGGCGTTGCTGCTGGCGCGGGTTAACGGGTTGTCAGCGGTTGAGTTGCAGCAGGTGGATTTGCCGGATTGGTTTGATCAGTTGGGGCTTAGCCGGCAGCTGTCGCCGTCGCGCAGTAATGGCCTTAATGCCGTGCTACAGCGGATGAATGAGTTGGCTGGTTAATCGCCTTCGCGAGCAAGCCCGCTCCCACAGGGAACCGCATTCCAATGTGGGAGCGAGCTTGCTCGCGATGAGGCCGTCAGCAGCACCCACTATGCCTCAGACTTAACCCTATCGGAGGGGCGACGAACACCCGCCACAATCTTATCCACAGCCTTGGTCGCCGCGACCATGCCAAACGTCGCCGTCACCATCATCACCGCACCAAATCCTCCGGCGCAGTCGAGCTTCACACCATCACCGACAAAACTCTTCTGCAAGCAAATGCTGCCATCCGGTTTCGGGTAGCGCAGTTGTTCGGTGGAAAACACGCACGGCACGCTGTAATGGCGGGTCACGGTACGTGAGAAGTTGTAATCCCGGCGCAAGGTCGAGCGCACTTTCGAAGCCAACGGATCATTGAAGGTCCGATTCAAATCGCACACCTGAATCAACGTCGGATCAATCTGCCCGCCCGCGCCGCCGGTGGTGATGATCTGAATCTTGCGGCGCTTGCACCAGGCAATCAGCGCCGCCTTGGCATTCACGCTGTCGATGCAATCAATGACGCAGTCGATGTTCGGCGTGATGTATTCGGCCATGGTCTCGCGGGTGACGAAGTCCGCCACCGCGTGCACGGTGCAGTCCGGGTTGATCCCGCGCAGGCGCGCGGCCATCACGTCAACCTTGGGTTTGCCGACGGTGCTGTCCAGCGCGTGCAACTGACGGTTGGCGTTGCTGACGCAGACGTCGTCCAGGTCGAACAGCGAAATCTCGCCCACGCCACAACGGGCGACGGCTTCCGCCGCCCAGGAACCGACGCCACCAACGCCGACGATCGCCACATGCGCCGCGCGCAGGCGCTCCAGGCCGTCGATGCCATACAAACGGGCGATGCCTGCAAACCGCGGATCTTCTGTACTCATGACCATTACCCCAAAAACCGGCGCGCATTATAGGGCCACAGTGCGAGAACTTTTAACCTTCCAGCGACAAGTGAAAGAACTTATGTGAAACCAGAGTGCCCAATGTCGGGCATTTCCCTGTTCGCTGTACGGTCAGAGAACCTCCAGTGTAGGATGCGCGCCCCTGCCCCCTGGCAGCCAGCCGCAAACCGTTCCTTCGTTCCACAGCCTTTGGAACCCGAAAAAGCTATGTCATCGCGTAAATTTGGACTCAACCTGGTCGTGGTGCTCGCCATCGCAGCCTTGTTTACCGGCTTCTGGGCGCTGATCAATCGCCCGGTCACCGCCCCCAACTGGCCTGAACAGATCTCCGGCTTTTCGTACTCGCCGTTCCAGCAAGGGCAGTACCCACAAAAAGAGCAATACCCGACCGACGATGAAATGCGTCGCGATCTGGAGATCATGAGCAAGTTGACGGACAACATCCGTACTTACTCGGTCGATGGCAGCCTGGGTGATATTCCCAAGCTCGCCGAAGAATTCGGTTTGCGCGTGACACTGGGTATCTGGATCAGCCCGGATCTTGCGCGCAACGAGCGTGAAATCCTGCGCGCCATTGACCTGGCCAATACCTCCCGCAGCGTGGTTCGCGTTGTGGTCGGTAACGAGGCGATCTTCCGTAAGGAAATTACCGCCGCCGAACTGAGCGTGATCCTCGATCGCGTCCGCGCGGCAGTGAAAGTACCGGTGACGACCTCCGAGCAATGGCACGTCTGGGAAGAAAACCCGAGCCTGGCCAAGCACGTCGACCTGATCGCCGCCCACGTCCTGCCGTACTGGGAACATGTTCCGATGGAGCAGTCCGGGCAGTTCGTACTCGACCGCGCCCGCGACCTGAAAAAGATGTTCCCGAAAAAACCGCTGCTGCTGTCGGAAGTCGGCTGGCCGAGCAACGGCCGTATGCGCGGTGGCGCCGATGCGTCGCCGGCAGACCAGGCGATTTATCTGCGGACCTTGGTCAACAAGCTCAATCGCCAGGGCTTCAACTACTTCGTGATCGAAGCCTTTGACCAACCGTGGAAGGCCAGTGACGAAGGTTCCGTGGGCGCTTACTGGGGCGTTTTCAACGCCGCGCGCCAGCAGAAATTCAACTTCGAAGGCCCGGTCGTCGCGATCCCGCAATGGCGCGTGCTGGCCATCGGTTCCGTGGTGTTGGCTCTGCTGTCCCTGACCCTGCTGATGATCGACGGCTCGGCCCTGCGTCAACGTGGCCGCACCTTCCTGACCTTCACCGCGTTCCTCTGTGGTTCGGTGCTGGTGTGGATCGGTTACGACTACAGTCAGCAATACAGCACCTGGTTCAGCCTGACGGTGGGCTTCTTGCTCGCGCTCGGCGCACTCGGGGTGTTTATCGTGCTGCTGACCGAGGCGCATGAACTGGCCGAAGCGGTCTGGACCCACAAACGCCGACGTGAATTCCTGCCGGTGGTGGGCGATTCGGACTACCGACCGAAAGTCTCGATTCACGTACCTTGCTACAACGAGCCGCCGGAGATGGTCAAACAGACCCTCAACGCCTTGGCCAACCTCGACTATCCGGACTTCGAAGTCCTGATCATCGACAACAACACCAAGGACCCGGCGGTCTGGGAACCGGTGCGCGATTATTGCGAAACCCTCGGCCCGCGCTTCAAGTTCTTCCACGTTGCACCGTTGGCCGGTTTCAAGGGTGGCGCGCTGAATTACCTGATTCCGCACACTGCCAAGGATGCCGAAGTGATTGCGGTGATCGACTCGGACTACTGCGTCGACCCGAACTGGCTCAAGCACATGGTGCCGCACTTCGCCGATCCGAAAATCGCCGTGGTGCAGTCGCCGCAGGATTACCGCGACCAGAACGAAAGCACCTTCAAGAAGCTCTGCTACGCGGAATACAAAGGTTTCTTCCACATCGGCATGGTCACCCGTAACGACCGTGACGCGATCATCCAGCACGGCACCATGACCATGACCCGGCGCTCGGTGCTCGAGGAACTGGGCTGGGCTGACTGGTGCATCTGTGAAGACGCCGAGTTGGGTCTGCGCGTGTTCGAGAAAGGCTTGTCAGCGGCGTATTACCACACCAGCTACGGCAAAGGCCTGATGCCCGATACCTTTATCGACTTCAAGAAACAGCGTTTCCGCTGGGCTTACGGTGCGATTCAGATCATCAAGCGTCACACCGCCAGTCTGTTGCGCGGCAAGGACACCGAGCTGACCCGTGGCCAGCGTTACCACTTCCTCGCGGGCTGGTTGCCGTGGGTCGCAGATGGCATGAACATCTTCTTCACCGTGGGCGCCTTGTTGTGGTCGGCGGCGATGATCATCGTGCCGCAGCGGGTCGATCCACCGTTGCTGATTTTCGCAATCCCGCCATTGGCGCTGTTCGTGTTCAAGGTGGGCAAGATCATCTTCCTCTACCGTCGTGCGGTCGGGGTCAACCTGAAGGACGCTTTCTGCGCGGCATTGGCAGGGTTGGCGTTGTCGCACACCATCGCCAAAGCGGTGCTGTACGGTTTCTTCACCAGCAGCATTCCGTTCTTCCGCACCCCGAAAAACGCCGATAACCACGGCTTCTGGGTGGCGATTTCGGAAGCTCGCGAAGAAATGTTCATCATGCTGCTGTTGTGGAGCGCGGCGCTGGGGATTTTCCTGGTGAACGGCCTGCCGAGCAATGACATGCGCTTCTGGGTGACGATGTTGCTCGTGCAATCATTGCCATACCTGGCGGCGCTGATCATGGCGTTCTTGTCTTCGCTGCCGAAACCGGCGGTCGAGGGCGAGACGGCACCGGCGGTCTAAATCGTTGCGGATGCACTAAACGGCGGCCAATGGCCGCCGTTTTGCTTTAAGATAACCGCCATTTTGCGCGCCTTGCCCCCAAAGGCCTGACCCAATACCTGTGGGAGCGAGCCTGCTCGCGATGCAGGCGATGAGGTTTGTCATACGGACCGTGTCATCGTTCATCGCGAGCAGGCTCGCTCCCACATTTACAGTTTCCGGAGTTTTCCCATGACGGCCCACGCCGACCTTTCGCCGACCCTTCAACTCGCCATCGACCTGATCCGCCGTCCGTCCGTGACGCCGGTCGACGCCGATTGCCAGAAGCAGATGATGCAGCGCCTGGGCGATGCCGGTTTTGCGCTTGAGCCAATGCGCATCGAAGATGTGGATAACTTCTGGGCGACCCACGGTAAACACGACGGTCCGGTGCTGTGCTTTGCCGGTCACACCGACGTGGTGCCGACCGGCCCGGTGACTGCCTGGCAGATCGACCCGTTCAACGCGGTGATCGACGAACACGGCATGCTCTGCGGCCGTGGCGCGGCGGACATGAAAGGCAGCCTCGCTTCCATGACCGTGGCGGCCGAGCGCTTCGTCACCGACTACCCGGATCACAAGGGCAAGGTTGCTTTCCTGATCACCAGCGACGAAGAAGGCCCGGCGCACCACGGCACCAAAGCGGTGATCGAACGCCTTGCCGCCCGTAAGGAGCGTCTGGACTGGTGCATTGTCGGCGAACCGTCGAGCACCACTCTGGTGGGTGACGTGGTCAAGAACGGCCGTCGCGGCTCCCTCGGTGCCAAGCTGACCGTGCGCGGCGTGCAAGGTCACGTGGCCTATCCGCACCTGGCGAAGAACCCGATCCACCTCGCCGCCCCGGCGCTGGCCGAACTGGCCGCCGAGCACTGGGACCATGGCAACGATTTCTTCCCGCCGACCAGCTTCCAGATCTCCAATGTGAACTCCGGCACTGGCGCGACCAACGTGATCCCGGGTGACCTGGTGGCGGTGTTCAACTTCCGCTTCTCCACCGAATCCACCGTTGAAGGCCTGCAAAAGCGCGTCGCCGATATTCTCGACAAACATGGCCTGGACTGGCACATCGACTGGGCGCTGTCCGGCCTGCCGTTCCTCACCGAACCGGGCGCGTTGCTGGATGCCGTCGCGTCGAGCATCAAGGACATCACTGGTCGCGATACCAAAGCCTCCACCAGCGGTGGCACCTCCGACGGGCGCTTCATTGCGACCATGGGTACGCAGGTGGTTGAACTGGGCCCGGTCAACGCGACGATTCACCAGGTCAACGAGCGCGTGCTGGCTGCCGACCTCGATGTGCTGACCGAAATCTACTACCAGACCCTGATCAAGTTGCTCGCCTGATGCTTGCCTGCCCAATCTGCAGCGAACCGCTGAACGCGGTAGACAACGGCGTGGCCTGCCCCGCCGGGCATCGTTTCGACCGTGCGCGTCAGGGTTACCTGAACCTGTTGCCGGTGCAGCACAAGAACAGCCGCGACCCTGGGGATAACCTGGCGATGGTCGAAGCCCGGCGCGACTTTTTGAACGCCGGCCATTACGCGCCGGTGGCCAAGCGTCTGGCGGAACTGGCCGCTCAGTACGCACCGCAGCGCTGGCTGGACATCGGTTGTGGCGAGGGTTACTACACCGCGCAAATCGCCGAGGCCTTGCCGAACGCCGACGGTTACGCGTTGGACATCTCCCGGGAAGCGGTCAAACGCGCCTGCAAACGCAACCCGCAGCTGACCTGGTTGATCGCCAGCATGGCGCGGGTGCCGTTGGCCTCGGGCAGCTGCCAGTTTCTCGCCAGCGTCTTCAGCCCGCTGGATTGGGAGGAAGCCAAACGCCTGCTCAGCCCAGGTGGCGGTTTGATGAAAGTCGGCCCCACCAGCGGCCATCTGATGGAATTGCGCGAACGTCTGTACGACGAAGTGCGTGAATACACCGATGACAAGCATCTGGCCCTGGTGCCGGAAGGCATGGCGCTGCAGCACAGCGAAACCCTGGAGTTCAAACTGACGCTTGCAAGTGGTCAGGACCGTGCGAACCTGTTGGCCATGACCCCCCACGGTTGGCGCGCCAGTGCTGAACGCCGAGCGGCGGTCATCGAACAGGTCGAGCCGTTCGAGGTCACTGTTTCGATGCGCTACGATTACTTCGTACTTCAATAAATTTTAATTTTTTGGTCTCCGGCATTTGCCGTAGGCCGGCTAAATCCGCGAATGGATTTTTCAAACCCGCAGTGAGGACATCCATGCGCCAACCCGATATCGAGATTTACCTGAAAGACGCCGACGTCGACTACAAGGCCGTCGCGGCTTGGCTCGGCACTGCTTTGGGCCCATGCACCGACTGGGTCCAGAAAGGCCAGACCTACAAGTGCAAGGCCGGCAACGTGTCGGTCACCTGGCTGCCGAAAGCCGTGGGCAAATGGAACAGCCTGTTCCTGGACAGCGACCAGACCCCGTGGGAAGACGACATCGCCTGTGCCCGCGCAGCGTTTGCCGCGCTGAACGTCGAGGTGCGCTGCGCACCGGGTAGCTGGGTCGAGGAAGAAGGTGAAGAGACAGCTGATCGCTGGATGCGCATCAGCACTGATGGTGAAGAAGAAATCACCTGGAAAACCGTGTAAAACCAAAAAGATCGCAGCCTGCGGCAGCTCCTACAGGGTTATATGTACACCTGTAGGAGCTGCCGCAGGCTGCGATCTTTTGATCTTAAGGCTTACAGCCCCACCACATCCTCAGCCTGCAAGCCTTTCTCGCCCGTCACCACGCCGTATTCCACCTGCTGACCTTCAGCCAACGAGCGGTGCCCTTCGCCACGAATCGCGCGGTAATGCACGAACACGTCCACCCCGTCCTCGCGCTGAATGAACCCGTAGCCCTTGGCGTCGTTAAACCACTTCACATTGCCGGTTTCGCGCGTTGCCATGAATCAGTACCCCGTTGTTTTTATTTTGAACGGCCGAGTATATGACAGCCGCCAAAACTCTCAACTCACTTTACTTAGCCGCTTTTTTGCCGATTTTCGGCGAATACGGCACACTATCGGCCGCCCGAGCAAACGCTCGGTTTTATTCACTCACGCAGATGCCGTATGACCCGCTCCCCGTTCCGCCGTCTTGTGTTTGGCACCCTGCGCCGACTGCTCTACCTCTGGGTTCGCTCGGAGACGATCAATCAGTCGTCGTTCACCCTCAACCTCGACCGCAGCCGTCCGGTGTTCTACGTCCTGCAAAATCCTTCGCTGACCGACCTGGCCGTGGTCGATACCGAGTGCAGCAAGGCAGGTTTGCCCCGGCCGGTGTTGCCGGTATCGGTAGGTACATTGGTGGAGCCCGCCGCGTTCTTTTACCTGACGCCGGAGCCCGACTGGCTCGGCCGTCAGGATAAGCGAGGCGCGCCACCGACCTTGACTCGTCTGGTCAGCGCCCTGAGCCAAAATGCCGCCGAAGACGCGCAGATCATTCCGGTCAGCGTGTTCTGGGGTCAGTCGCCAGACAGCGAATCGAGCCCGTGGAAACTGCTCTTCGCCGACAGCTGGGCAGTCACCGGGCGTCTGCGTCGATTGTTGAGCATCATTGTGCTGGGGCGCAAAACCCGGGTGCAGTTCTCGGCGCCGATTCACCTGCGTGAGCTGATCGACCACAACAAGGGCCACGAGCGCACCGTGCGCATGGCCCAGCGGATTCTGCGGGTGCACTTCCGCAACCTCAAAGCTGCGGTCATCGGCCCGGACATCTCCCACCGGCGCAACCTGGTCAAAGGCCTGCTCAACCAGCCCTTGGTCAAGCAAGCGATCCTCGATGAAGCCGAGCGCGAGAACATCTCCCCGGAGAAAGCCAAGGCCCAGGCCCTGCGCTATGGCAACGAGATCGCCTCCGACTACACCTACACCGCGATCCGCTTCATGGAAGTGGTGCTGAGCTGGTTCTGGAACAAAATCTACGACGGCATCAAGGTCAACAACATCGAAGGCGTGCAAAAGGTCGCCCCGGGTTACGAAGTGATCTACGTGCCTTGCCACCGCAGCCACATCGACTACCTGCTGCTGTCCTATTTGCTGTTTCGCAACGGCCTGACCCCGCCGCACATCGCCGCCGGGATCAACCTCAACATGCCGGGGATCGGCGGCCTGCTGCGTCGCGGCGGTGCGTTCTTCATGCGCCGCACCTTCAAGGGCAACCCGCTGTACACCTCGGTGTTCAACGAATACCTGCACACTCTGTTCACCAAAGGCTTCCCGGTGGAGTACTTCGTCGAGGGTGGCCGTTCGCGTACCGGACGCATGCTGCAACCGAAAACCGGGATGCTCGCAATCACTCTGCGCAGCTTCCTGCGTTCGTCGCGGATGCCGATCGTTTTCATCCCGGTCTACATCGGTTATGAACGCGTGCTGGAAGGCCGGACCTACCTTGGCGAACTGCGTGGCGCGACCAAGAAAAAAGAATCGATCTTCGACATCTTCAAAGTCATCGGCGCGCTCAAGCAGCGCTTCGGCCAAGTGGCCGTGAACTTCGGCGAGCCGATCAAACTGGCGGAATTCCTCGACAGCGAACAACCGGACTGGCGCCAGCAGGAACTCGGTCCGCAGTTCAAACCGGCCTGGCTCAACGAAACCACCAACCGCCTCGGCGAGAAAGTCGCGCAGCATCTGAACGAAGCGGCAGCGATCAACCCGGTCAACCTTGTTGCCCTGGCGCTGCTGTCCACCAGCCGTCTCGCGCTGGATGATCGCGCTATGGCGCGGGTGCTCGATCTGTACCTGGCGCTGCTGCGCAAGGTCCCGTATTCGCCGCACACCACCCTGCCGGAAGGTGACGGCCGGGCGCTGATCGAGCATGTGAAGGACATGGATCTGCTGTCCGAGCAGAGCGATGCCCTGGGCAAGATTCTGTACCTGGACGAGCAGAACGCCGTCCTGATGACCTACTACCGCAACAACGTTTTGCACATCTTCGCCTTGCCGGCGTTGCTGGCGAGCTTCTTCCAGAGCGCCTCGCGCATGAGCCGCGAACAGATCCTGCGCTACACCCGCGCGCTCTATCCGTACTTGCAATCGGAGTTGTTCATTCGCTGGTCGCTGGACGAGCTGGATGCGGTGATCGATCAATGGCTCGAAGCCTTCGTCGAGCAAGGTCTGCTGCGTTTTGAGAATGATGTCTACCTGCGTCCGGCACCGAGCTCGCGGCATTTCGTGCTGCTGACCCTGCTGTCGAAAAGCATCGCCCAGACCCTGCAACGTTTCTACATGACGGTCTCGCTGCTGCTCAACAGCGGTCAGAACAGCATCAGCGCCGAAGAGCTGGAAGACTTGTGCACGGTCATGGCCCAGCGCCTGTCGATCCTCCATGGCCTGAACGCCCCGGAGTTCTTCGACAAGAGCCTGTTCCGCCACTTCATCCAGACCATGCTGGATCTGGATGTGCTCAAGCGCGACGAGGCCGGCAAGCTGAGCTATCACGAATTGCTCGGCGAGCTGGCCGAAGGCGCGGCCAAGCGGGTGTTGCCGGCGGAGATTCGGCTGTCGATCCGTCAGGTCGCGTTGCATCGCAGTGAAGATGCGGCGGATCAGGCTTAGTTGAGGTTGCTTGTAACTTTCTGACAATGACTATAAGAACAAGGATGTTCTTATAACCTGTCAATTATGGATTAATAGAGGCCCACTTTAGTCCAGATACGGATATCGCGATGAACCCATTAGAAAACACCAACAACTACGTCACTCTAACGTTCAGTTTGCCTGAAGACTTTCTACCCCCCGATGATGGCGAAGGCGAAACCTGTATAAGCGTGCAAACTGTCAACTCAACTGCTTCCATAAAAGTTGCGCAATCCCGCAAACCGGAACTGTATAGCGGGCGTTGGGATTTTTCATTCATGCACAACTATTCCGATGTCAGCGTCAAATACCTTGTAACGATCAGCATGACCCACAACGGCGTTCCACTGCTGATTGACCTGGACTACTTCGTGATTGTCCATCGTGCGCCGCACCGACAAACCCTGCATCTTAGCCCTGTCGGCCGCCTTTACCTCCAGGCACAGGAGCCTAAAGCGGTTCAACCTGAACACGCAGTCACTGTTGTCGCCCACGAGCACGACGATACGGCTGCGCAACTGACTCAAATACATATCAGCGAAAAAATGGCGGAGGCTTTTTACCTGGAATACGATCCGGACACTGTCGTACCTGGTAAACGCTATACCCTGACCGCGACTGAAAATGAATACCGCAATTCAATTGAGGTATATCCCCGATCCGTTGTATTGAAACCCTTTAGTAGAGTTTGAAAAAACGCATATCAAAAGATCCACGGGGCGAAATCACCGGAAAAATCCGTTAAATTGTAGTCGGCGCTCATCTACTTCGGGCGCCAACGACAGGGATTAAACTTATGAAAAAACTCTCGCTTCTGGGGCTTACTGCCTTGCTCGGAGCCTGCCAAACCCTACAACCTGCCGCCAAAACCAGCCTTGAAGGCGAAGTCTTCTACCTGCAACGCATTGCCCTGCCGCCCAGCGCCACGTTAAGCGTCAGCTTGCAGGACGTTTCCCTGGCCGACGCGCCCGCCGTGGTCCTTGACGAACACAAAGGCCCGGTCAAAGGCCAGGTGCCGCTGCCGTTTCATCTGAGTTACGATCCAGCGCAGGTCAAACCGGGGCATCGCTATTCGGTCAGCGCACGGATCGAAGTCAACGGCGAGCTGATGTTCATCACCACCGAACATCACGCCGTGCAACTGGATGGCAGCGATCCGCAGCCACTGAAAATCCGCGTCGACGCCGCCCGCTAACTCTCAATTTTTGAACAAAGGAAGCTGCCATGTTCCGCCCTACCCTTCGCTTCGCCGGCCTGTGCGCAGGCTTGATGATCTCCGCCAGCGCACTGGCGCTGTCACTTAACGACCTGTCGCAGACAGACGCCACCGGCGGCCTTAAAGATGCCCTGACTCAAGGTGCGCAACTGGCCGTGAAGCAACTCGGCACGCCGGGTGGCTTCAGCAACAACCCGGACGTGAAAATCGAATTGCCGGGCAAACTGGGCAAAGTCGCCAGCAAGATGAAGCAGTTCGGCATGGGCGACCAGGTCGATCAGCTGGAAACCAGCATGAACAAAGCGGCTGAAACCGCCGTGACGCAAGCCCAGCCGATCCTGGTGGACGCGGTGAAGAAGATGAGCGTGGAGGATGCCAAGGGCATTCTCAGCGGCGGCAAGGACTCGGCCACTCAGTACCTGAGCAAAACCAGCCGCGAACAGATCCGCGTCAAGTTCCTGCCAATCGTCAAGCAAGCCACCGACCAGGTGGGCCTGGCCAAGCAGTACAACTCGTTCGCCGGGCAAGCCGCGACAATGGGTGTGGTGGATGCGAAGAGCGCCAACATCGAAAGTTATGTGACCGAGCAGGCGTTGAACGGTCTGTTCGAGATGATTGGTAAACAGGAAGAAGCCATTCGCCAGAATCCTGCAGCCGCAGCGACCAGTTTGGCGAAGAAAGTCTTCGGTACGCTCTAAGCCTTAACACCGACCTTGTGGGAGCGAGCTTGCTCGCGATGAGGCCGTGTCAGTCGACATTAACTGTGGCTGATACACCGCCATCGCGAGCAAGCTCGCTCCCACATAGGGTCAAGCAGTCGATGCAGCCCGCAAAAAGAAGACCCACTCGCGCCCCATCTTCCGCTTCTCAAACACCTCCAATTCGACCAGCCCATTCAACGTGGCCGACGCGGTGTTGTAAGAACAGTCCAGATTCTCCTTCACATTGACCGCCGTAAATTCCTTGGCCATCCCGCTCTTGGCCACTTGGAATACGGCTCGCTGCTTCTCGGTCAAACGGTCAAAAAAACCGGACTCCAACAACCAGCGATCAAAGCTTTCGGCATACGCCAGACTTTTCCGATATGCCTCGGTAAAACCGCTGACAGCCCGCAGGATCACCGAGCATTGAAAGTCGATGAAATAAGTCAGATCGAGGTCATCAGCCTCAGTGTTCAGATAAGACCGTCCGTATTTCACCGGCGCACTGCGCAGCAAAATGCTGATCGCAATGTAGCGAAAGGCAGAGAAGTCATTCTTGAACATGAACCAATAAAACAGCGCCCGCGCCACCCGGCCGTTGCCGTCGCGGAACGGATGCTCATAGCCCAGAGCAAAATGCAGCCCGATGCCTTTGATCAGTGGATGAAGGTAATCCACTTGATCGGGATCGTTGTGGGGCTGGTTGATCCACGTCGACAACACCCGCAATCGTGACACCAGCCCTGCTGCGGGCGGCGGTGTATGCACGGTGTTGCCCTCGCCGTCCTGCACCACCACATCATCGTTGGCCCTGAACTCCCCCGGCGAATATTGCGTGTCATCAATGCCCTCGACACCCACCCGGTGCATGGCTGAAATCAGTTCAACACTCAAGACGTCATAACGTTTTTCCCAGGCGAAATTCATCATCTTGAAGTTGCCGATCACCATTCGCTCATCCGGCGTGCGCGGCAGGCGATTGCGCTTGAGCATGTCCTTGGCCACGCGCGTGGTGGTCGCCGCGCCTTCGAGCTGGCTGCTGCTGATGGCTTCGTCTTCGATCAAATCGTTGAGCAGATAGCTGAAGTGCGCATGCTCACCAATCTGACTGGTCATGTACTCCAGCGCGGCCGTTGTGGCTTGTCGATCGACGGCGGAAACAGCTTTCTGCGCCAACGGCGTGAGCACGAAGTTGCCCCATTGAAGCGGCTCGCCCAGCGGCAAAAGACTTGAGTACTGCGCAGTCCGGGCTTTCTTCACCAGCGCCCAGCACAGATTCGAATCCAGCCCCGGCGCCCAGCGGTAGCGCAACTCATCGAAAGGCAGATAGCGCCCCTGATCGTCCAACGGTTTGAGCAAGGCAAGGTAGTCCGAGAGGCGTTCCTTGTGGGGTGACTTCCCCAACAGGTCGAATACCGGGTCGGTCCGTCCTCTCAAAATCGGCGGCTTTTTCATTATTACTGTCTCAAAAACTCGTAAAACTGAGTCTTGAGTACAGCATTCCGATCCCTCTGACTCAATATCAGAGGGATCTGAAATACACGTAGGACGTTAGACCGGGTCTTTCTTGATCCTGAACCACGCCGCATACAGCGCCGGCAGAAACAGCAATGTCAGCGCCGTCGCCACAATCAACCCGCCCATGATCGCCACCGCCATCGGACCGAAAAACACGCTACGCGACAGAGGAATCATCGCCAGCACCGCCGCGAGTGCAGTCAACACAATCGGCCGGAAGCGCCGCACCGTGGCTTCAATAATCGCCTGCCACGGCTTGAGCCCGGCGGCGATGTCCTGCTCGATCTGGTCCACCAGAATCACCGAGTTACGCATGATCATCCCGGACAACGCGATCGTCCCGAGCATGGCGACGAAACCGAATGGCTGACGGAACACCATCAGGAACAAGGTCACACCGATCAAACCCAAAGGCGCCGTCAGAAACACCATTACCGTGCGTGAGAAACTGCGCAGTTGCAGCATCAGTAATGTCAGCACCACCACGATGAAAAGCGGCACACCGGCCTTCACCGAATTCTGCCCGCGAGCCGAGTCTTCCACAGTGCCGCCGACTTCCAGCAAGTAGCCGTCGGGCAGTTCGGCGCGAATCGGATCGAGGGTCGGCATGATCTGCTTCACCAGCGTCGCCGGTTGTTCCTTGCCATAGATGTCGGCGCGGACCGTCACGTTCGGCAAGCGGTTACGGTGCCAGATGACGCCTTCTTCGAAGCCGTATTCCAGGGTCGCAATTTGCGACAACGCTACGCTGCGACCGTTGTCAGTCGGCACCGCCAGGCTTGGCAGCAATGACAGTTCGGTGCGTTCGTGCAACGTGCCGCGCAACAGAATCTCGATCAACTCGTTGTCTTCACGGTACTGGCTGACGCTGGAACCGGTCAGTGAACTTTGCAGGAACTTCGACAGGTTCGCGGTGCTCACGCCAAGCGCCCGGGCGCGGTCCTGATCAACGTTCAGATAAACGACTTTGCTCGGTTCTTCCCAATCCAGATGGACGTTGACCACATGCGGATTCTCGCGAACCTTGGCCGCGACTTTACGGGCCAGCGCGCGGACTTCCTCGATGTGCTCACCGGTGACCCGGAACTGCATCGGATAGCCAACCGGTGGCCCGTTCTCCAGACGTGTCACCCGCGCGCGCAGGGCCGGGAATTGTTCCTTGAGGGCTTCGATCAGCCAGGTGCGCAGGATTTCGCGCTCCTCGATGGTTTTGGCCAGGACTACAAACTGCGCGAAGCTTGCTGCAGGAAGTTGTTGATCCAGCGGCAGGTAAAAACGTGGCGAACCGGTGCCCACATAAGCGACATAGTTGTCGATACCGGCGTGATCCTTCAGCAGTGCTTCGAGGCGTTTGACCTCATCGCGGGTGTTGCTCAACGAGGCGCCTTCCGCCAGTTTCAGATCGACCATCAACTCCAGACGACCTGATGCCGGGAAGAACTGTTGCGGCACGAAGCGAAACAGGATGACAGAACCGATAAACAACACGGCCGTCAGGACAATGACCGTCTTGCGCCGCCGTACGCACCACTCCACCAGGCGTCTGACGCGCTGATAGAACGGCGTGCCGTAAGGATCGGGTTGGCCGTCGCCGGTGCCATGTTTGGCGGCATGAATCTTCGCCAGATCCGGCAGGAGTTTTTCCCCCAGATAAGGCACAAACACAACGGCGGCAACCCACGAAGCCAGCAACGCGATGGTCACCACCTGGAAGATCGAACGGGTGTATTCGCCGGTACCCGATTGCGCAGTGGCAATCGGCAGGAAGCCGGCGGCGGTGATCAGCGTACCGGTGAGCATCGGGAATGCGGTGCTGGTCCAGGCGTAACTGGCCGCCTTGATCCGGTCGAAGCCCTGCTCCATTTTGATCGCCATCATTTCCACGGCGATGATTGCGTCATCCACCAACAAACCCAGCGCCAGTACCAATGCCCCGAGGGAAATCTTGTGCAGGCCGATTCCCAGGTAATACATGCAGGCGAACGTCATCGCCAATACCAATGGAATCGCCAGCGCGACCACCATGCCGGTGCGCACGCCGAGGGAGAAGAAGCTCACCAACAGGACGATTGCCAGCGCTTCCACCAGCACCTGAACAAATTCACCGACACTGCTTTTCACGGCGGCAGGCTGGTCGGAGACCTTGCGCAGCTGCATACCGGCAGGGAGATTTTTCTGGATCCGGTCGAACTCGATTTCCAACGCCTTGCCCAGCACCAGAATGTCGCCACCGTCCTTCATGGCCACGGCCAGACCGATGGCGTTTTCCGCCATGAAGCGCATGTTCGGCGCCGGCGGATCGTTGAAACCCCGACGCACATCCGCCACATCGGCGATGCGGAACGTACGATCACCGACGCGGATCGGAAAGTTCTTGATCTCTTCGACCGTCTGAAAATTCCCCGAGACGCGTAGCTGCAAGCGCTCACTGCTGGTTTCAAAGAACCCGGCAGTGGACACTGCGTTTTGCTCTTCAAGGGCCTGCTGAACCGCCGACAAAGGCAGGCCAAGGGTGGCGAGTTTGACGTTGGAAAGTTCGATCCAGATCTTCTCGTCCTGTAACCCGAGCAGATCGACCTTGCCCACATCCTTGACCCGTTGCAGCTGAATCTGCACGCGGTCGGCGTAGTCCTTGAGCACCGCGTAATCAAAACCTTCGCCGGTCAGCGCGTAGATATTGCCAAACGTTGTGCCGAACTCATCATTGAAGAATGGCCCCTGGATGCCCGGTGGCAGGGTCTGACGAATGTCGCCGATCTTCTTGCGAACCTGATACCAGAGGTCCGGGATTTCCACCGAGTGCATGGAATCACGGGCGACGAACGTCACTTGGGATTCGCCCGGACGGGAGAACGAAACGATGCGTTCGTACTCGCCGGTTTCCATCAGCTTCTTTTCAATACGCTCGGTGACCTGGCGCGATACCTCCTGCGCCGTGGCCCCCGGCCAGTTGGTCCGAATCACCATGGCCTTGAAGGTGAACGGCGGGTCTTCACTTTGGCCGAGTTTGGTGTAGGACAGTGCGCCGACAACTGCCAGCAAGAGCATCAGGAACAGTACGATCTGGCGATTACGCAGCGCCCATTCGGAAAGATTGAAACCCATCGGGGATTACTCCTTGTCCGCCAGATTGACCACGCGGTTGGAGCGATCCACCGGGCGCACCTGCTGTCCTTCAAGCAGCACATGGACGCCAGCGGCCACCACCCAGTCGCTGGCATTCAGGCCTTCGAGCACTGGTACGGTTTTCTCGCCGAAGGCACCGACACGTACCGGGGTTTTCTTCAGGGTGTTGTTGGCGTTGACGACCCAAACGTAGGTCGCGCCGTTTTCCGCGGTCAGTGCGGAAAGCGGCACCGACAGCGGCACCACATCGGAGGTCTGAACGAACACCCGGGCACTCTGGCCGAGTTCAGCGGGCACCTTGCCGGCGGTGAAGGCGATGCGGGCGGCAAAGGTGCGCGATTTTGGATCGGCAGCGGGCGACAGTTCACGGATGCGCCCGGCGAAACGTTGGTCGGGTTGGGTCCAGAGTTCCACCGACACTGGCTGACCGACCTTGAAGCGGCCAAAGCTCTGCTCCGGCAAGCTGATCAACACTTCACGTTCGCCATCGGTGGCGAGGGTAAATACGGTTTGCCCCGCCGCCACCACTTGCCCGACTTCAACCGCGCGTTTAGCCACAACCCCATCCTGAGGCGCACGCAACACAGCGTAACTGGCCTGATTGGTCGAAACGTTGAATTCGGCTTTGATTTGCTTGAGGCGTGCTTCACCGGATCGGTAAAGGTTTTCGGAATTGTCGTACTGCGAACGGCTGACCATCTGACGGTCCATCAGGGTCTTGTAGCGATCACGTTCGGCGCGCACCAGGCTCAGATTGGCCTCGGCAGCGGCGACCTGGGCACGGGTGGCTTCCAGTTGCAGGCGCACGTCTTGAGGATCGAGTTCCGCCAGAGGTTGATCGGCCTTGACCCGCTGCCCTTCTTCGACCAGTCGTCGACTGACTTTACCGCCAATGCGAAACGCCAGGTCCGGCTCAAACCGTGCACGGACTTCACCGGGAAAACTTTCCATCGCCTGGGCCGAAGGCTCTGGCTGCACGACCATGGCCGGGCGAACGGTGACTTGAGGCGCCTCTTCGTGACCACACGCAGACAATAAAAACGCCAGACTGACTGGCAACGCGAGGGGCAAGGCATAGCGGAACATGGTGAAGGACCTTTCGCTAATGGTGCTTGGAATAATTATACTGAGCAGTATGTTATTAATAGCAAACTCACCAGTCCAGTAATAAAAGCGCATATGCCTAACAATCTTTCAGTACCCAACGGCCCGGGCCGTCCCAAGGATCTGGCCAAGCGCCAGGCGATCCTCGATGCGGCGAAAATTCTGTTTCTGAGCAAGGGTTATGCGAATACCAGCATGGACGCCGTGGCGGCCGAGGCCGGTGTGTCGAAGTTGACGGTCTACAGCCATTTCAACGACAAGGAGACGCTGTTCTCCGCCGCCGTGATGGCCAAGTGCGAAGAACAATTGCCGACGCTGTTTTTCGAATTGCCGGACGGCACTGCCGTAGAAACGGTGCTGTTGAACATCGCGCGCGGCTTTCATCAGCTGATCAACAGCGACGAATCGGTCAACCTGCATCGGCTGATGATGACGCTGGGCAGCCAGGACCCGAAGCTCTCGTTGATCTTCTTCGAGGCCGGGCCTGAGCGCATGCTGCATGGCATGGAGCGGTTGCTGATCAAGGTTGATCAGAGCGGCGCGTTGAGCATCGACAAACCGCGCAATGCGGCCGAGCATTTCTTCTGCCTGCTCAAGGGTACGGGGAATTTCAGGCTGCTTTATGGCTGTGGCGAGCCGCTGACCGGGGATGCGGCCGAGAGCCATGTGCAGGAAGTGGTGGGGTTGTTTATGCGGGCCTATCGGCCAGAGACAGCCTGATAGGTTTCGGTTGTCTGATCTGGCCCCTTCGCGAGCAGGCTCGCTCCCACACTGGATCTATGCAACACCGTAGATCTCCAGTGGGAGCGAGCCTGCTCGCGAAGGGGGCGACTCGGTCTTAAGGCTTGAGCGCTTTCTTCGGATAAATGTCATACCGGCTCGATTTACCGTCCAGCGCATGACTCGGCTTCGGCCCTTCGATGCACGGCGCCTTGCGCGGGCGCTTGACCACCACTCGATGGCTGGCTAACGCCAACGCCGCTTCGAGCAGTGCAGGCGCATCCGGGTCATCGCCTACCAGCGGCCGGAACAGGCGCATTTCCTTCTTCACCAAGGCCGTTTTCTCACGATGGGGAAACATCGGGTCGAGGTAGATCACCTGCGGCGGCTCGCCTTCCCAATTGCGCATCACCTCGATCGAGTTGCCCTTGAGCAAGCGCATCCGCGCCACGATTGGCGCCACGTCAAAGTCTTCCGCGCCGCGCGCCAGGCCATCTTCAAGCAACGCGCCAATCAGCGGCTGACGCTCGATCAGGCTCATCTCGCAGCCGAGGCTCGCCAGCACGAACGCATCTTTGCCCAGCCCCGCCGTGGCATCCAGCACGCGCGGACGCACGCCTTGGGCCACCCCGACAGCCTTGGCGATCATCTGACCGCTACCGCCGCCGTACAAGCGGCGATGGGCCGCACCGCCCTCGACAAAGTCCACCCGCACCGGCCCCGGTGCGTCCGGGCCCAGTTGCTGCAGCTGCAAACCCTGGTCGCCGACCTGCAAGGCAAACTCACCGTCATCCACCTGCATCGGCAAACCCAGGCGCTCGGCCCATTGTTCGGCCTGTGGCTGAAAAGTCGCGGCCAGGGCCTCGACATGGATGCGGCAGGCCGCAGGTTGCTCAATCATGGGAAAACACGCTCAAAAAATTAATGATCGGCAAAAACGGCCGATAACAAAACTATCGAGCATTTTGCCAGAGCTGAGCGTCGACCGAGAGAAATGTCAGACATTCAACGCACATCGATAGGCTACATCTCGCCCCACGGCGATTTTGGTCTACGAAACTCCCAAGCACTGAGCGGCGTCAGTCACCTGTGGCAGGATTTCTTTGCCCAGGCCCTGGCCGATCAGTCGGGCGATGTCGTACCGGCTTCTCTCAACTTTCCACCAGTCGATCTCGACAGCCCGGTCGAACCCACCGTTGGCAGCGAACTGCTGGCGCACATCATTTCCCAGCGCGAATGCGATGTGAAAGAAACCGAGGTCCGCCCGCCCGAGCCACTGTTCCTGCCGATTGCCGAGTTCGAAATGGACCTGGCCGACAAACCTTTCCCACCGTTCCCGGCACAAGAAATCGTCGCTCAACAGAAGCAACAGGACTTCGAAAGCCGCTGGGTCCGTCCGATCGTGCTCACGGCCGGTCAATCGCTGCCAGTGCCTGGCGCGGCACCGCAACCGCGTCCGCTGCACCTGCCGATCGCCGAGTTCGAACTCGATCTGCTGGACAAGCCATTCCCGCCGTTCTCGCCCGAAGAGCTGGTGGAGCAACAGAAACAACTCGATTTCGATAACGGCTGGGCTCGCCCGATCGTCCTGCAGAACCTGCGCATCGCCGCCTGACTTTCAATAACAAGCCCTCAGCGACACACCCACCACCGAAACCGCATCGTCAGCCTTTGAACAATTGATTGGCCTGGGCGTACGGCATGGATCGCGATGTGAAGCCGAACGTACCCGACGTCTTGATCTCTTCGGCAGCGCGGAAAAACTCGCCATACGCTGCCAAGGCCAGCGCCGAACCGACGCTGATGCGTTTGACGCCCATTTCGCTCAACTGCTCGACCGTCAGTTTGAGCCCACCGGACATCAACACATTGACCGGTTTCGGCGCCACGGCGCGCACCACCGCCAACACATCTTCAGCACTGCGCAGACCCGGCGCATAAAGGACGTCGGCACCCGCCTCGGCAAACGCCTGCAAGCGGCGAATGGTATCGGCGAGATCAGGATTGCCGTGCAAAAAGTTTTCGGCCCGGGCTGTCAGCACAAAGGGGAACGGCAAGCTGCGAGCCGCTGCTACGGCAGCCTCAATGCGCGCGACAGCATGCTCGAAGCAGTAGATCGGCGCTTCTTCACGGCCCGTAGCATCTTCGATCGAGCCGCCGACCGCGCCGGCCTCTGCCGCACGCAAAATACTCTGTGCGCATTCGGCTGGATCGTCAGCGAAGCCGTTTTCCAGATCGACGGCGACTGGCAGTTCAGTTGCCGCAACAATCGCCCGAACGTTTGCCAGTGTGTCGTCCAGCGTCAGCGCGCCATCGGGGCGGGCGTTGGAAAAGGCGTATCCGGCACTGGTGGTCGCCAGCGCTTCGAAACCAAGGCTGGCGAGCATTTTCGCCGAGCCGGCGTCCCAAGGGTTGGGAATGACAAAAGCCCCCGCGCGTTCGTGCAGTGCTTTAAACGCTTGGGCTCGAAGGGTTTGCGCATCCATTGGCAGGCTCCTGAAAAGGGCAGGGAATCCGCTTCAGAGCAGGCCAAGTTGCTCGGCAGCGGGCTCTCTGTATAGCTCAGGCAGCGGCGGCAGGCCAGGCAAACGCAGCATCAGTTTTGCGTGAAAACGTTGCGCCAGTTTGGCGGCCAGCAAATTGTCGGCGGTGTGCAGGAAGATATAAGGCGTACGGCCCTCTTCGATCCACACGGCGACTTTCTCGACCCACGGCACCAGGAACGGGTCGTTGGCCTCAAGCTGCGGATGGCCGATGAAGCGTACCTGCGGACATTGCGTGAATGCGGCCGGACGCGGCGGCACCCTGGGCTTTTTCGATTGGGCGTGAAGTACCGAGGGATCGGTCGATGTACAGCTGAACAGCGCACGGGGATCGAGGCAGATACGCTCGACACCGCGATCCAGTAGAAGACGATTGAGCATTCGCTCGGCATCGCCCTTGGCGAAGAATTCGTCATGCCGCACTTCAACCGCCAGAGGCCGGTCCACCGCATCAATAAAACCGGCCAGTTCAGGCAATCGTTGCGGCGTGAAGCTTTTGGACAGTTGCAGCCACAGCGGTGAAACCCGTTCACCCAGGGGGCTGAGCAATTGCAGGAAGGTTTCGGCAGCGGTCAATTGTTCGCGCAGGTCGCCGCTGTGGCTGATGTCACCGGGGAACTTGGCCGTGAAGCGAAAGTGATCGGGCATGGTCTCGGCCCAACGCTGCACGGTGGTCGCAGCCGGGCTCGCGTAGAAGGTCGTATTGCCTTCCACGGCGTTGAACACTTGGGAATAGAGACTCAGAAATTCGGCGGGTTTGGCGTCCAGCGGATAAAGATAATCGCGCCAGGCGTTTTCACTCCAGGATGGACAGCCCAGGTAGTAAGGCAGCTGCATCAGATGTACAGGTCGAGGCCCAGTACATCCGAATCCCAATCGACAAAACCGGCGGTGCTCAGGTAGCTGGCCAGGGCCTTCGCGACACTGCTGCTCATGGCACGGTGATAAAGCATGTCTTGTTGACGGGCGGGGAGATTGCTCAAGCGTTGCGCAGAGGCCTTGGCAGCGCGGGCAGCCATTTGCTCTTCGGATGGAATTTCCAGCTCGCCGTCGATATCGACGTAGTCGTCATCCGCCACAGGGCCTTTGCGAGGCTTGCGTTTGATGGGGTAGGACTGAGAGGGAACGCCGTCTATACGCATGAGTACATGTCCGGGATCAATGATGGCAGTTTAGTGGCGCAGAACCCACTTCGCAAACCGCCGAGTGATAACTAGAACACAGAAAATGGAAAAGGTTTAAAAGCTGAGGGTATAAAACGACGATTGGCTACATCCGTTAGATCGCCTTCGCGAGCAGGCTCGCTCCCACAGGTTATGCGCTAACCCATGTGGGAGCGAGCCTGCTCGCGAAAGGACCCACTCGGCTTCGGAATCAACGTGCTTTCGGCGTGGCGACTTTATCGCGCAGGTACACCGGCTGAGCCTCATCAGCCACAATCGCCTCACCACGCGCCCAGGCAAAACGCGCCAGGGTCAGCAGGTCTTCAGCGTGAGGCAGCATGCCCGGGTCCTGCCCGGTCAGGCTGACGGCGATACGCTCGGCATAACCCCAGCCAGTGCCGGCGCCAAACCACTCACCGCTGGCGTCAGCCGGCAACGCGGCCACTTCCGGCGGCAGCACTGCTTCATTGCCGACCAGCCGCATCTCCCCCGCCGTTTCGCGGTAGCAACCCCAATACACCTCATCCATCCGTGCATCGATGGCGGCCGCCACCTGGCTCACGCCATGTTCCCGATAGGCCCGCTGCGCCAGCACGGCCAGGTTCGACACTGGCAACACCGGGCGATCCAGCGCAAACGCCAGTCCCTGCACCACACCGATGGCGATCCGCACGCCGGTGAACGCACCCGGACCACGGCCGAACGCGATGGCATCGACCGCTTGCAGGGTGGTCCCGGCATCCGCCAGCAGTTGCTGAATCATCGGCAGCAGCTTTTGTGCATGCAGGCGCGGGATCACCTCGTAATGGCTCGTGACTTTACCGTCATGCAGCAAGGCAACGGAGCAAGCTTCAGTCGCGGTGTCCAGGGCCAGCAAGGTGCTCATCGATGTTTCCGTAAGAGAGGTCAGAAAAAGTGCGCCAGTATAAACAACTACGGCCCGCAAGCGGGCCGTAGAAGATGAAGCGATTCAGACTTTTCAGCTCAGCGCTTCAAGCACCTTGCCGGTGATCGCTTCAACCGAGCCAACACCTTCGACGTGGCTGTACTTCGGTTTGCCTTGAGCGGCGGACAGCTCCTGGTAAAACTTCACCAGAGGCTCGGTCTGGGCGTGGTAGACCGACAGGCGATGACGCACGGTTTCTTCAGTGTCGTCTTTGCGCTGCACCAGCTCGTCGCCGGTGATGTCGTCTTTACCGGCAATTTTTGGCGGGTTGTAGACGATGTGGTACACGCGGCCGCTGGCCTCGTGAACACGACGGCCAGCGATACGCTGAACGATGTCTTCGTCTTTAACGTCGATTTCCAATACGTGGTCCAGCTCGACGCCGGCTTTCACCAGGGCTTCAGCCTGAGGAATGGTGCGCGGGAAACCGTCGAACAGGAAACCGTTGGCGCAATCGGCCTGGCTGATGCGTTCCTTGACCAGATTGATGATCAGGTCATCGGAAACCAGACCACCGCTGTCCATGACGCTCTTGGCGATCAGGCCCAGCTCGGTGCCGGCCTTGACCGCTGCACGCAGCATGTCGCCGGTGGAGATTTGCGGAATGCCGAATTTTTCGGTGATGAACTTAGCCTGAGTACCTTTACCGGCCCCGGGAGCTCCCAGCAGAATGACGCGCATCGATGTGCTCCTCAATTTTTTATATAGATAACGTCAGATTCGCCTCGTGGGGCCAATCTCAAAATAAGGGTCGTGACCGCCCAAACGGTCAAAGGCTGATCAAGATACACAGCAGATCCTACGCACACAAGCCGCCGAAAGTCGGAGAAACCCATGCCTGATGTGGCCTTTCGTCGGGGTAACCCTAGTCGCAACCCCATCACTAACTGTCGCCTGGCAGCACTTTCCAAGCCCTCGCCCACAGGCACCCGACGCTCGCGTCGAGTGCCTTGCCCCACGACGAAAACCTTAGCCGGTATTACGCAAACCGGCGGCAATCCCCGCCACAGACACCAGCAGCGCCTGTTCTACCGGGCTGCCCTGTGCCACTTCCTGTTGCCGCGAACGCGCCAACAACTCAGCCTGCAATAGATGAAGAGGGTCGAGGTAAGTGTTGCGCAAGCGGATGAATTCAAGCGTGGCTGGGCTATGTGCCAGTAGCTGCGACTGACCGGTCAACCCAAGGACCACCGAGCAGGCCTGCGACAATAGGTCGCGTAAATGCGCCCCCAAAGGGAGCAGATCCGGCTCGACCAAGCGCTCATCGTAGGACCGGGCGATATCGGCATCGGCCTTGGCCAACACCATTTCCAGCATATCGATGCGCGTGCGGAAGAACGGCCACTGCTCGCGCATCTGCCCCAGCAGCTCACCTTCGCCGCGCTCCAGCGCCTTGCTCAGCGCCGCTTCCCAGCCTAGCCACGCCGGCAACATCAGACGCGTCTGGGTCCAGCCGAAGATCCACGGGATCGCCCGCAGGCTTTCAATCCCGCCGGCGCGGCGCTTGGCCGGGCGACTGCCCAGCGGCAAGCGTCCCAGTTCCTGCTCTGGCGTGGACTGGCGGAAATATTCAACGAACTGCGGGTTTTCCCGCACCACGGCGCGATAAGCGCTGACACCGTCGGCGGCCAATTCGTCCATCAGATTGCGCCAGGCGGGCTCTGGTGGAGGCGGCGGCAGCAAGGTCGCTTCCAGTACCGCTGCCAGGTACAGATTGAGGTTTTGTTCGGCGATGTCCGGCAGGCCGAATTTGAAACGAATCATTTCCCCCTGCTCGGTGGTACGGAAACGCCCCGCCACCGAACCCGGCGGCTGCGACAGAATCGCCGCGTGCGCCGGACCGCCGCCGCGCCCCACGGTGCCACCGCGACCGTGAAACAACAGCAGTTCCACTTGCTGCTCGCGGCAGATATCGACCAAGCGCTCCTGCGCCCGATACTGCGCCCAGGCCGCTGCCGTCGTGCCGGCGTCCTTGGCCGAGTCGGAGTAGCCGATCATCACTTCCTGCGGCCCTTGCAGGCGCGAGCGATAACCGGGCAGCAGCAACAGTTTTTCAATCACCGGGCCCGCGTTGTCGAGGTCGGCAAGGGTTTCAAACAGCGGCACCACGCGCATCGGCCGCAACACGCCTGACTCTTTGAGCAGAAGTTGCACGGCCAGCACGTCGGAAGCGGCGCCGGCCATGGAGATCACATAAGAACCGAGCGATGCGCCCGGTGCGGCAGCGATCTCCCGGCAGGTCGCCAACACTTCAGCAGTGTCCGCCGATGGCTTGAAGTACGCTGGCAGTAACGGCCGGCGGTTGTTCAGCTCGCGCATCAGGAAAGTGATGCGCTCGTCCTCGCTCCAGTCTTCGTAACGACCGAGGCCGAGGTAGTCAGTGACTTCAGTCATGGCCGCGGTATGCCGCGACGAGTCCTGACGCACATCGAGCCGCACCAGGAACAGCCCGAACGTCACCGCCCGGCGCAGGCAATCGAGCAGCGGCCCATCAGCGATCACGCCCATGCCGCACTCATGCAGCGAGTGGTAGCACAGCTCCAGCGGATCCAGCAGTTCGCGGTTGTTTTGCAACACATCGGCGGGTGCCGGCGTGGTCTTCGTCAAGGAGGCGTGAGCCCAGTTACGCGTCGCACGCAGGCGTTCACGCAGCTGTTTAAGCACCGCACGGTAAGGTTCGGCGCTGTCCCCGGCCTTGGCCCTCAAGTCGTCGCTGGCCTGTTGCATTGACAACTCGGCCGCCAGGTGATCGACATCGCGCAGGTACAAGTCCGCGGCCATCCACCGCGCCAGCAGCAAGACTTCACGGGTCACGGCAGCGGTCACGTTGGGGTTGCCATCGCGGTCACCGCCCATCCACGAGGCAAAGCGAATCGGCGCGGCCTCCAGCGGGAGGTGCAGGCCAGTGGCGTCATGCAGGGCTTTATCAGCCTTGCGCAAATAGTTGGGGATCGCCTGCCACAGCGAATGCTCGATCACCGCGAAGCCCCACTTGGCTTCATCCACGGGGGTTGGGCGGGTGCGGCGGATTTCTTCGGTGTGCCAGGCTTCGGCGATCAGGCGCTGCAACTTCGTGTGGATCTGCTCGCGTTCGGCAGTGGTCAGGTCGCGATGGTCCTGGGCGGCCAATTGCGCGGCAATGGCGTCGTACTTCTGGATCAGCGTGCGACGCGCCACCTCGGTCGGGTGCGCGGTGAGGACCAGTTCGATCTCCAGCCGCCCCAGTTGCCGGGCCAGGGATTCGGCGCCATGACCTTCAGCACTCAGGCGGGCGAGCAGTTCCGGCAGTACCCGCGCTTCGAACGGCGCAGGCTGTGACTCTTCGCGACGGTGAATCAGCTGATATTGCTCGGCGATATTGGCCAGGTTGAGAAACTGGTTGAACGCCCGCGCCACCGGCAGCAACTCTTCTTCGCTCAATTGGTTGAGGCTGGCACTCAGTTCAGCGTCCATTGAACCGCGACGGTCGGCCTTGGCGCCTTTGCGGATTTGCTCGATCTTGTCGAGAAAACCGTCCCCGTACTGTTCACGAATGGTGTTGCCCAGCAGCTCACCCAACAGGTGAACGTCCTCGCGCAAGCGTGCATCAATATCGGTCATCAGCAGTTCTCCAGCGAAAATCCGGGTGACTTGGTGTCCATGCTCTTGGGTTAGAGAGTGCCGCTGTAAAGCGGTTCTTACAAGCGGACGACGATGGGAATGCTGTTCGCCCGAGAAAGTTTTGGGGTTGGGGGTGGTGGGTACATATCCGTTTCTGCGGTTATGGCTGATTACGGTTTCGCTCTTACAGCGACTCACTTTTCCAAACGCCGAAAAGTAAGCAAAAGGCTTTGCCCCTCCATTCGGTGCCTCGCCTAGGCTCGGCATGCCCTCACTCCGGCATTGCTCCGGGGGCCCGCCGCCATCGGCCATCCATGGCCGGGGGCGGCTACCGCGGCATCCTTGCCGCGGTGCCCCCTGCGCAACGCCTGCGTTCGGCCTCTGGGAAAGGGGCAACAGATCAAAATCAAAAGCCAAAGCAACGGCAACGGCAACGGCAACGGCAACGGCAACGGCAACGGCAACGGCAACGGCAACGGCAACGGCAACGGCAACGGCAACGGCAACGGCAACGGCAACGGCAACGGCAAGATCAACAGCTTCGCGAGCAGGCTCGCTCCCACAATGGATCGGCGTACAGCTTTCGCTCCTCACCACTCAATAGGCCGAGCGTTAGCTCGCCTGCAGCTTTTGATCTTGATGCACCGCCCCATCGAGAGGCCGAGTGGAGGTTCTGCGCAGTGGGCAACCCGGCATGGATGCCGGGTTAGCCGCCCCCGGCCATGGATGGCCGATGGCGGCGGGCCCACGGAGCAGGACCGGAGCGAGGGCATGCCGAGCCTAGGCGAGGCACCGAACGACAGGGGCAGGAGCGCTTTGGTTACTTTCGCGCTTTTCGAAAGTGACTCGCTGTAAAAGCGAAACCAATAGCCGCCATCACCGCAAAAACGGATATACACCCAATCCCCCCAATGAACCCCCGCGCCATAAGACGACGAAGGGACTTTAAACCTTGGGCGTTAAAGCTAGTCTGAAGAGTAAGCCTTACAACGGCTGTCGCCGGCGTTTGCCGGACACTGACACTGCCTGCCACGAGCAGGTGCGCATTGAGGTCACTATGAAAATCCGCGAGCTTGCCCATCACTGGGAAGAAAACGCCAAGGGTCGCCTGACCGACACCGGATACTCGATTCATCTGGATGTAGAGGCCGCCGCACGGCTGGCGGCCATTATCGAAATGTACCCCAAACGGCAGCCCGAAGAACTGCTCGGCGAGCTGATCGGCGCCGCCCTGGAAGAGCTCGAAAAAAGCTTCCCGTACGTAAAGGGCTCGACCGTCGTGGCCACCGACGAAGAAGGTGATCCGCTGTACGAAGACGTCGGTCCGACTCCGCGTTTTCTCGCCTTGTCCCGTCGTCATTTGCACGATTTGTCGGCCGTTGACGACAAACAGAAACACTGATTACTGCACTTCTCTCCCCCTCCAAAAATGCATATTCCTGGCCCCCAGCAGGGCCGGGAATACGGCTGCTTGCGGTAAGGATTCCAGGTTTAGAGCCTTGTCCGTTCGGTCAAAGTTTTTTCGGGCAATGGGCCATATTCTCTGAACTTTCGAAAAACGCCTCGGGTCACACCCATTAACCACGCCTGGGACGGCCGTTTTAAAACACCCCCGGAAATTGAAGGTTGCGGCTCCTTGCCCAGGATGGATTTTAAGTTTTTCAGGAGTTTTTCCAATGGAGTTGAAGACCATGAAGACCCGAACTGCCAAATCCTCGTTCCCCCCTCTGCGTAGCCTGAAACTGGCTGCACTGGCCATCGGCAGCAGCCTCGTTCTGGCCGGTTGTGCCGGTAACCCGCCAAGCGAGCAATTCGCCGTGACGGAATCGGCGGTCAACAGCGCCGTCAGTGCTGGCGGTACCGAGTTTGCGGCGGTGGAAATGAAATCCGCCCAGGACAAGCTCAAACAAGCCGAAATCGCCATGCACGACAAAAAGTATGACGAAGCCAAAGTGCTGGCCGAACAGGCCGAGTGGGACGCTCGCGTGGCTGAACGCAAAGCCCAGGCGATCAAAGCTGAACAGGCTGTGAAGGACTCTCAGAAAGGTGTTCAAGAACTGCGTCAGGAAAGTCAGCGCACCGTGCAGTAAGCGGCGCGACACGACGCACTTCTTACTCAACTAAAAGGACGAAACCACCATGCGTACACAATTGATGATCCCTGCCCTGCTGGCCGCAAGCGTTGCACTGGCCGCCTGCTCCACGCCGCCGAACGCGAACCTGGAACAGGCCCGTAGCAACTACACCGGCCTGCAAACCAACCCGCAAGCCAGCAAAGTCGCGGCGCTGGAAACCAAAGAAGCCAGCGATTACCTGGACAAGGCCGACAAGGCTTATCAGGACAAAGAAGACCAGGCCAAGGTCGACCAACTGGCTTACCTGACCAATCAACGTGTTGAAGTGGCGAAGCAGACCATCGCCCTGCGCAACGCCGAAGCCAATCTGAAAAATGCTTCCGCGCAGCGTGCCCAGGCTCGTCTGGATGCCCGCGACGCACAGATCAAGCAATTGCAGGACAGCCTGAATGCCAAGCAGACCGATCGCGGAACCTTGGTGACGTTCGGTGATGTGTTGTTTGCCACCAACAAGGCCGACCTGAAGTCCAGCGGTCTGGTGAACATCAACAAACTGGCCCAGTTCCTCTCGGAAAACCCTGATCGCAAAGTGATCGTCGAGGGCTACACCGACAGCACGGGCACCGCAAACCACAACCAGTCGCTGTCCGAGCGTCGTGCCGGCTCCGTGCGCACGGCGCTGGTGAAAATGGGCGTTGATCCAGTGCGTATCGTGGCGCAGGGTTATGGCAAGGAATACCCGGTCGCGGAGAACTCCAGCGTGTCGGGCCGTGCGATGAACCGTCGGGTGGAAGTGACCATTTCCAACGACAACCAGCCGGTGATCCCGCGTTCGGCAGTCAGCTCGAACTAAGCTTCGTCTGCTGAAAAACAAAAGCCCCCCCTGAATCGATCAGGCGGGGCTTTTGTTTTTAAGATCAAAAGATCGCAGCCTCGTTTCACTCGACAGCTCCTACAGAAGCACGCGAGTTTGTCGGGCGCGCTACGGTTGCAGCTTCTGCGGGGTTTCCTCGCCCACGCAACGCACGGCTTTTTTCTTGTTGTTGACCAACACGCCGCTCAGGCCTTTCTGTTCGGTGTCGAACATCACCAGCACGCCATCGATGCACTGCGCGACTTGCGCGGCCGGCTCCAGGGAGACTTTGTAGTCTTCGCCCGGCACAGTCTTGAGCATGGTGAAGTCGCTGAGCAGCAGCGCATCTTCGGGTTTGGCGAAGTGCAGGTAGCCGTAGAACCACAAGGCCCCGACGGTGCCGAGGATGGTGCAGATACCGGTGATGATCAGCGGGATGGCGTTACGTTCTTCACTCATTGCGGACTCTCTGGTGGTTCATCTTCAGAATTTTTCGGCGCCGGGTAATTCGGGACTTCGCCCAGGCGGCGCAGGCCGTTGAAATGCTGCGGGTCATCGAGAAAACGCAGCATGACTTTGCGCCAGACCGGGTCGGCGAACGTCTGCACATGACCGCCACGGGTCAGTTGCAGCACCCGCGGCGGCGGCGCAGCTTGATACAGACGGATGCCGTTGGAAAGGGGCACGATCGGATCGTCGATGCTGTGGTAGATCAGTTTCGGCACGCCATTGAGCTGCGCCATGGAGTGGATCGCGCTGTCGCCGTCCGGCACCAGCCAGGACAGCGGCACCTGAAACAGCCAGGTCAGCCAGGATTGGCTCAGGGCAAATTGACCGATGCTGCGATAGCTGGCGGGCACGCCGTCGAGGACGAAGGCCTTGAGTTGTTTCTGGCGTTCGGGGTGCTGAACCAGGTAATGCACGGCCATCGAACCGCCGAGGCTTTGGCCGAGCAGGATCAGCGGCTTGCCCTTGACCTCCGGCGCTTGGTCGAGCCATTTGAACGCGGCGTCGATGTCCTGATAAATCTCTGGCAGCGTCGGTTCACCCTCGGACAATCCATAACCGCGATAGTCCAGCAGCAGCACTTGATACCCTTCTTTCGGTAACCACCAGCTCCCCCCAAGGTGCATGGGCAGGTTGCCGCCGTTGCCGTGCAAATGCAGCACCGTGCCTTTGACTTCGACACCTTTTTTGGCCGGCAACCACCAGCCGTGCAGCTTGAGGCCATCGGCGGTGGTCAGGGTGATGTCGCGGTATTCAAGATGCGCTTTTTCAGGGGTGAATAACTGGCCTGGCTCGGGGTAGAACAGCAGCGAGCTGCAGCCGCTCAAGGTCAGGAGAAGGCAGAAGAAGCCGAGGATTCTCATCCGTTGAAACCTCGCAAAAATGGAGTTGGAACACAGTACCTGTGGGAGCGGGCTTGCTCGCGAAAGCAGTGTGTCAGACAACAGAGATGTTGAATGTTAGACCGCATTCGCGAGCAAGCCCGCTCCCACATTTTGACCGTGTACTCCTTAGAGGATATTGGAGTAATCCGCTTCGATCCGGTCCAGGCTCAGGTGATTGAGGAAGTTGGAGAAGCACATCCACGCCGACAGCGCGTTCAGATCACGGAACTGATCCGGCAAATACTTCGGTGGCACCACCAGTCCTTCATCCACCAACTGGCGCAAGGTGCGCATGTCTTCCAGCGTGGTCTTGCCGCAAAACAGCAGCGGTATCTGCTCAAGCTTGCCTTTACGCACGGCCAACTGAATGTAGTTGTAAACCATGATAAAGCCCTTGAGGTAGGACAAGTCTTTGGTGAATGGCAGACCTGTCGGCACCGAGCCACGGAAAACCCGACTGGCGTTGCCGTAGCTTTCCGCCATTTCAAAACCTTGCTCGCGGAAGAACTCGAAGATCTGCAGGAAGTCCGCGCCCTCTTCCACCATGTGAATGGCGCGGGTGCGGTTGGTCAGTTTGCGCAGGCGGCTCGGGTACGAGGCGAAGGTGATGATTTCCATCAGGATCGCCAGACCTTCCTGAGTCACCGTCGACGACGGCGGGCCTTTGGAGAGGAAGGTGCAGATCGGCTGGTTCAGGCCATTGAGCGTGGTCCCCACATGCACCAGCCCTTCGTGGACTTCCAGAGCGCGCACGTCACGGTCGTTGAACATCGCGTCGGCGCGGATCTTGATGTAGTCGGCGCCAGCCGCGGCATCGGCGACGATCCCGTCGGACTCGAATACGCGAATGGTTTCCTCGGCCTCGCCGAATACCTTGTTCAAGCGGGTTTGCAGCAGGTGGACGGCTTCCTTGGCGGTGAGGATTTTCGGTTCGTCCTTCAGGTCGCCACGGCCATCGATATTGTTCAGGTAATCCGAGAGCATCAGGCCCAGGTCGGAAAGGGTCGGATCGCCGGCGTGGAACGCGTCGGAAGCGGCACCGTAAAGCTCCTGTGAAATCAGCCCGAAATCCTCGGTGCCGCGCGCTTCGAGCATGCGCACCACCATCCGGTATTCCTTGCACATGCGGCGCATGATCTGACCAACCGGGTTGAACTGTCCGAGCTGACGGGTGATGTCGCGTTCGATGTTCTGGAATTCCAGCTTCACCTTGCTGGAGTCGAACGCCAGCGGCCGGTTCAGGTAGTAATCACGGTCCACCGCCGGCATTTCCTTGCCCTTGGCCTTGAGGAAACCCTTGCGGATGTTGTCGTCCCACTTCACCGCATCGAGGACGCGAATCGGCGTCTGCGCCAGCACAATGCGATCGGACAACATGCGTATCGTCTGCTGGTAATCGTCCACCCGAAACTCCTGTAGAAAAACCGTTTACGTGCTGGGTTTATTTGGCTTTGGCCAGGCGCTGATAGCGCACGGCCTCGACGAACACATCGGAATTGGCCGGATCGTCGAGGTAGGCGAAAACCTGGTCCAGATTGTTGTTGATCAACACGCCGTCGCCGTCGTCGGTCTGGAAGCCTTCGCCGCTGAGGACTTTTTGCCTCAGGGCCTGGTTGATCTGCTCGAGGTCGAGGTTATAGACCACCAGCTCATGCTTATCGGTGAGTTCAAAACCCAAGAGAGTGAAATGCCCACCGAATTGCGCCGGCACCTTGGCCGACAGGTACCAGCGACTGCCATGGCGGGTCACCGTGAAGGGATAGGCTTCGCGCTCCTTGGGTTTAGCCTTGAAGTAGCTGACGGCCTGATAGTGATTGTCGCCGAGGCGCGTCAGTTCCAGATTCAGCGGCTCGCCCCAGGCGTTGGTGCTGGTCCATTTGCCGAGCAACCCTTTAGGCGCGGGCTCGCTCGAGGGCAGCGGCTCCTTGAAGGTCACCAGACAGCCGCTGAGCAGCAGGAACGACAAGGCGATCACAACGACACGCCAGGCTTTCATTCAACACTCCCTTTGAATACACGCGGACCTGTAGGAGCTGCCGAAGGCTGCGATCTTTTGATCTTGCTTCGCTGCGGTATCAAGAAGATCAAGATCAAAAGATCGCAGCCTTCGGCAGCTCCTACTGGGGACCGGATTACACCGACGCCAATACCAAATGCATGTAGCGGGTCAGGATGCCGAGCATTTCGGCTTCGGCGACAGGCTCGGCGTCGTTGAGCAGGCCCTGATATTCCATCCGTCCGATAATCGCCGTCAACACTTTGGCATCCTGTTGTGGCTCGCGGGAACCCAATACCTCGAAAAAATGGCAGGTGCCTTGCAGAAGAATTTGCTGATGCGAGCGCACCAACTCCGCCAGACGCGGGTTCAACAGCGCCTCCTGACGGAACGCCTGCTCGGCCATCAAGTGTTCGCGACGGTTGTGCAATTGGCGCTGCACGTAATCGGCGGTCAGGCGTGCGATATCGTCAGCCAGCTGGGAGCGCGACTCGGGGCTGCCATCGCCATAAGCCACCATTTCGCGCAGCAGGCCTTCGTTGCTGGCCCACAGCTTGGCCATGAACGCCGCGCTGCGTTCCACGTATTGGGCAAAGGTATCGGTGAGCAAGTCATCGATATCCTTGAAATAGTAAGTGGTGGCCGACAGCGGCACACCGGCCTCAGCGGCCACCGCGCGGTGGCGCACAGCCCGCACGCCATCGCGCACGACAATGCGCATCGCCGCATCGAGAATATCCTGTCGACGCTGTTCACTGCCCTGTCGGCTTGCCTTGCGACCCTGGTACTGAACACTTTCAGCGACCGCAGTGGCGACGTCCGCTGCACCCTCTTGAGCAATTGCACGGTTCACGACAGGTATTCCTCTCTACTTCAAAAGTAACCAATTGATACGTTTGTACCAGACAGGCAATAAAAAGCCGCCTGTTTTAGGCGGCTTTTTTATTGAAACACTTACGCTTGTGGCCGCATGTGCGGGAACAGGATCACGTCGCGGATCGACGGGGAGTTGGTCAGCAGCATTACCAGACGGTCGATGCCGATACCTTCACCGGCCGTTGGCGGCATGCCGTACTCCAGCGCACGAACGAAGTCGGCGTCGTAGTGCATGGCTTCATCGTCACCGGCGTCCTTGTCGGCCACCTGAGCCATGAAGCGCTCGGCCTGGTCTTCCGCGTCGTTCAACTCGGAATAGGCGTTGGCGATTTCGCGGCCACCGATGAACAGTTCAAAACGGTCGGTGACGTTCGGGTTGTCGTCGTTACGACGAGCCAGCGGCGACACTTCGAACGGGTATTGAGTGATGAAGTGCGGCTGCTCCAGCTTGTGCTCAACCAGCTCTTCGAAAATCATCACCTGCAGTTTGCCCAGACCTTCGAAGCCCAGCACCTTGGCGCCGGCCTTCTTGGCGATGGCGCGGGCCTTGTCGATGTCAGTCAGGTCGTCAGCGGTCAGCTCAGGGTTGTACTTGAGAATCGAGTCGAACACCGACAGACGCACGAACGGTTCGCCGAAGTGGAACACTTTGTCGCCATAAGGCACGTCGGTGCTGCCCAGAACCAGCTGTGCCAGCTCGCGGAACAGTTCTTCGGTCAGGTCCATGTTGTCTTCGTAGTCGGCGTAAGCCTGGTAGAACTCCAACATGGTGAATTCAGGGTTGTGACGAGTCGAAACGCCTTCGTTACGGAAGTTGCGGTTGATCTCGAACACCTTTTCAAAACCACCGACCACCAGACGCTTGAGGTACAGCTCCGGCGCGATGCGCAGGTACATGTCCATGTCCAGGGCGTTGTGGTGTGTTTCGAACGGCTTGGCCGCTGCACCGCCAGGAATGGTTTGCAGCATCGGTGTTTCGACTTCCAGGAAGTCTCGCTTCATCAGGAAGCTGCGGATGTGCGCGATGACTTGCGAACGAACGCGGAAAGTCTGGCGCACATCGTCGTTGACGATCAGGTCAACGTAACGCTGACGATAACGGGATTCGGTGTCGGTCAGGCCGTGGTGCTTGTCCGGCAGCGGGCGCAGGGATTTGGTCAGCAGACGCACGCTGGTCATTTCGACGTACAGGTCGCCCTTGCCGGAACGCGCCAGGGTGCCTTCGGCGGCGATGATGTCGCCCAGGTCCCAGGTTTTCACCGCGGCCAGGGTTTCTTCGGACAGGGTTTTACGGTTGACGTAAACCTGGATGCGCCCGGACATGTCCTGGATCACCATGAACGAGCCACGGTTGAGCATGAGACGACCGGCAACCTTGACCGGGATTGCAGCTTCTGCCAGCTCTTCCTTGGTCTTGTCCGCGTACTGTTTCTGCAAGTCTTCGCAGTAGTTGTCGCGGCGGAAGTCGTTCGGGAAGGCATTGCCCTTGGCGCGCTCGGCAGCCAGCTTTTCCTTGCGCAGGGCGATCAGGGAGTTTTCTTCCTGTTGCAGGGCTTGCGGGTCGAGTTCTAGGTCGCTCATGTCTTTAAAAATTCCATCACAGGTTCGTTGCCCCCACCGGTGGCAGGGGACTTAAGGTCTTGACTGGCGGTTTACAGGCCTTGCTTCAGGCTGGCCACCAGGTATTCGTCGATGTCGCCGTCGAGCACCTTGTCGCAGTCACTGCGTTCGACGTTAGTACGCAAATCCTTGATTCGCGACTGGTCGAGCACGTAAGAGCGAATCTGGTGACCCCAGCCGATGTCCGACTTGGTGTCTTCCAGGGCCTGGGAGGCGGCGTTGCGTTTCTGCACTTCCTGCTCGTACAAGCGCGCCCGCAACATTTTCATCGCGGTGTCTTTGTTCGCGTGCTGGGAGCGTTCGTTCTGGCAGCTGACCACGGTGTTGCTCGGTACGTGCGTAATACGCACGGCCGAGTCGGTGGTGTTTACGTGCTGACCACCGGCACCGGAGGAGCGGTAGGTGTCGATGCGCAGGTCCGACGGGTTGATGTCGATTTCGATGTTGTCATCGATTTCCGGCGACACGAACACGGCCGAGAACGAGGTGTGGCGACGGTTACCGGAGTCGTACGGACTCTTGCGCACCAGACGGTGTACGCCGATCTCGGTACGCAACCAGCCAAAGGCGTATTCGCCCTTGATGTGCACGGTCGCGCCCTTGATCCCGGCAACTTCACCGGCCGACAGCTCCATGATGGTCGCATCGAAACCGCGTTTGTCGGCCCAGCGCAGGTACATGCGCAGCAGGATGTTGGCCCAGTCCTGAGCCTCGGTACCGCCGGAGCCGGCCTGGATGTCCAGGTAGGCGTTATTGGCGTCCATTTCACCGCTGAACATGCGACGGAATTCGAGTTTTTCCAGGGACTCGCGCAGACGCTCGACTTCGGCAGCGACGTCATCGACGGCGGCCTGGTCTTCTTCTTCGGCGGACATCAGCAGCAGGTCTTTGGCGTCGGCCAGGCCTGTGTGCATTTCGTCGAGGGTTTCGACGATCTGAGCCAGCAGGGACCGCTCGCGGCCCAGCTCCTGAGCGTACGTCGGGTTGTTCCAGACAGACGGATCTTCAAGCTCGCGATTGACTTCAGTCAGACGCTCATGCTTTTGATCGTAGTCAAAGATACCCCCGAATAGTTTCGGAGCGCTCGGACAGGTCCTTGATACTGTTAAGGATCGGGTTGATTTCCATGGCGGGCAGCACTCGTTGGCGAACTTTTGAAAGCCGGCGAGTATAACGTAATCAGGCTGTCACGGCAGCCCGCCTGGCGGCTTTAGCGGTGAATGAACCTGATGGTTCACTCAATCCCCACCTGATTACGCCCATTGTTCTTCGCCAGATACAGACCCTTGTCCGCCGCCGAGATCAATTGACGGCAATCGCCGCCCGGTTGCGGGGTCATGGTCGACAGGCCGATGCTGATGGTCAGGCTCGAACCTTCGACCGGAAAAACATGCGGAATCTTTAGCGAAGCTACGGTCTGGCGAAGTTTTTCCGCGACCAGTCGCGCGCCACCCGGCGAAGTATTGGGCAGCACCAGGACGAATTCTTCGCCGCCGTAACGGGCCGGCAGGTCCGAAGGACGGGCGCTGGCATCACGAATCGCCGTGGCCACTTTGCGCAGGGCTTCATCGCCTTCAAGGTGGCCGAAGCTGTCGTTGTAGGACTTGAAGTAGTCAACATCGATCATCAGCAGCGACAGTTGACTCTGGTCACGCAGCGAACGGCGCCACTCAAGTTCCAGGTACTCGTCGAAATGCCGGCGGTTCGACAGCCCGGTCAGGCCGTCTGAGTTCATCAAGCGTTGCAGTACCAGGTTGGTGTCGAGCAACTGCTGCTGACTGACCCGCAGCGCGCGGTAAGCGGCGTCACGCTGCAGCAACGTCATGTAGGAGCGCGAGTGATAGCGGATGCGCGCCACCAGTTCGATGTTGTCCGGCAACTTGACCAGGTAATCATTGGCCCCGGCCGCAAACGCCGCGCTCTTGATCAGCGGGTCTTCCTTGGTCGACAGGACAATGATCGGGATGTCCTTGGTCGCCGGATGGTTGCGGTACTCGCGCACCAGGCTCAAGCCGTCAAGACCGGGCATCACCAGATCCTGGAGGATCACCGTCGGTTTGATGCGGATCGCCTGGGCGATGGCCTGGTGCGGGTCGGCGCAGAAGTGGAAGTCGATGTTATCTTCGTTCGACAACCCGCGGCGAACCGCCTCGCCGATCATTGCCTGATCGTCCACCAACAACACCATGGCGGCGTTTTCGTCGGTTTTGAAGTCGTCGAGCTGTAATTCATTCATGGGCAGTCACCTGAGTACTACTTGGGCCAGATTGCTGTGAAATGTCTTCATTTGGGGAAAATCTCCAGCAATCGTGGCGCTATCTTTTCCAGTGGGCGAATCTCCACAGCGGCGTCGATGGCCGCTGCCGCCTTCGGCATTCCGTACACCGCACTGCTGTGCTGATCCTGAGCGATGGTCAGGTAGCCCTGTTGGCGCATGAGTTTAAGCCCCTGTGCGCCATCGCGTCCCATGCCGGTGAGCAAAACACCCACGGCATCGCCGTTCCAGTAATTGGCCACGCTCTCGAAGAACACATCGATCGAGGGCCGGTAGATCTCGTTGACCGGTTCGGCGGTGTAAGCCAGCGTGCCGTTTTTCAACAAGCGAATATGGTGGTTAGTGCCCGCCAGCAGCACCACGCCGGCCTGTGGAGGCTCGCCTTCCTGGGCCAGGCGCACATTCAGGCCGCTGGCGCTGCTGAGCCATTCGGCCATACCGGCGGCGAACACCTGGTCAACATGCTGCACCAGCACGATGGCGGCCGAAAAATCTCGCGGCAACCCCTTGAGCAATACTTCCAGCGCGGCCGGTCCACCTGCCGATGAGCCAATGGCGATCAGGCGCTGGCGCGAAGCCGAACTGCGCAGCGGACTCGGGGCGGCTCGCTCCCGATTGCCCCGGTCACCGATCAGCCAACCGATGTTCATGATCTTGCGCAGTAACGGCGCCGCAGCCTCTTGGGCATTGCCGGCACCGATGGCCGGCGTATCGACCACATCCAGCGCTCCGTGGCCCATGGCCTCAAACACCCGGTGCACGTTCTGCTCGCGGTCGACCGTAACGATGACAATCGCGCACGGCGTTTCAGCCATGATCCGCCGGGTCGCCTCCACGCCATCCATCACGGGCATGATCAGGTCCATCAGGATCAGATCCGGCGTGTTTTCAGCGCAACGCTGCACCGCCTCGGCCCCATTACTGGCGACCCAGACCACCTCGTGCGCCGGATCGAATGCCAAGGTGCGGCGCAGGGCCTCCACCGCCATGGGCATGTCGTTGACGATCGCTATTCTCATGCACGTGCTCCTCCAATGAGCTCAACCACCGCGTCAAGCAGAGCGTCGTCATGAAAACTGGCTTTGGCTAGATAATAGTCGGCTCCAGCGTCCAGTCCACGGCGACGGTCCTCTTCACGATCCTTGTAAGACACCACCATCACCGGAAGGGATTGCAGGCGATTGTCCCGACGCAATAAAGACACCAGTTCGATGCCATCCATGCGCGGCATATCAATGTCGGTGATCAACAGATCGAAATCCTCCGAACGCAGGGCGTTCCAGCCATCCATCCCGTCCACCGCCACCGCCACGTCGTAGCCGCGATTGAGTAACAACTTGCGTTGCAGCTCGCGCACGGTCAGCGAATCGTCGACCACCAGAATCCGTTTTCGAGCGGCTTCAACCACTTGGCTGCCTTGACGGGCAATGCGCTCAAGACGCCCGGTATTGAGCAGTTTGTCCACCGAACGCAGCATGTCTTCGACGTCGACGATCAGCACCACCGAACCATCGTCGAGCAAGGCCCCGGCGGAAATGTCCTGGACCTTGCCCAGACGCTCGTCCAGCGGCAAAACGACCAACGTCCGCTCGCCGATAAAACGCTCGACTGCCACGCCGTAAATCGCCTCGCGCTCACGAATCACCACCACTTTGAGGGTTTGCTGACTGTTCTGGCTCGCCGGACGCTGCAACAGCTGACTGGCCGCGACCAGCCCGACATGCCGGCCTTCGTGCCAGAAATGCTGACGGCCTTCGACCTGGACGATGTCCGCCGGCTCCAGATCGCACATCCGTTCGATGTGGGCCAGCGGAAAGGCATACGCCTCGTCACCGACTTCCACCACCAGACTGCGCACCACCGACAGGGTCAGCGGCACTTCGAGATGGAAGCGACTGCCCTCGCCCGCCACCTGCTCCAGCACGACCGCGCCGCGCACCTGACGGACCATGTGCTGGACCGCATCCAGTCCGACGCCGCGTCCGGAGACTTCGGTGACCGTGTCGCGCAGGCTGAAACCCGGTAGAAACAGAAAGGTCAGCAGCTCTTCTTCAGTCAACTGCGCGGCGGTTTCGGCCGGGGACAATTGGCGTTCGATGATGCTGCGGCGGACCTTTTCCAGATCGACGCCATTGCCGTCATCGCTCAGCTCCAGCACCAGCAGACCGGCCTGATGGGAAGCGCGCAAACGGATCAGGCCTTCAGCGGGTTTGCCCGCCATTAGCCGTTGCTCCGGGGATTCGATGCCGTGATCCACGGCATTGCGCAGCAGGTGGGTCAGCGGTGCTTCAAGCTTTTCCAATACGTCGCGGTCGACCTGGGTTTTCTCGCCCTCGATCTCCAGTCGTACCTGTTTGCCGAGGTCGCGACCGAGGTCGCGGACCATGCGCACTTGCCCGCTCAACACATCGGCAAACGGCCGCATGCGGCAGGCCAGCGCGGTGTCGTACAACACTTGCGCCCGCTGACTGGCCTGCCAGGCGAACTCATCCAGTTCGGCGTTCTTTTCCACCAGCAATTGCTGAGACTCAGCCAGTAGCCGACGAGCGTCATCGAGGGCTTCCTGTGCTTCCAGGCTCAAGGCATGTTCCTTGAGGTGGACGTTGAGGTTTTCCAATGCCCGCAGGCCTTTGTTCTGCATACGCTTGAGGCGTTGCATGGTGGCCAGGTGCGGTTTGAGCCGCAGGGTTTCCACCAGGGATTTGCTCGACAGATCTAGCAGGCTGTTCAGGCGTTCGGCCGTGACCCGCAACACCCGCTCGCCGTTTTCGGTGGTGCGTTTAGTCTTGGGCGCTGGCTCGGCGGGCGCTGCCGGGGGGGCTTCGGTGGCGGCCGGCATGGGCGGCTCAACCTTGGGCGTCGGCGGTTCCAGCTGAAGTTCTGCCATCGGCGGCGCGATGGGGGTAGCCGCCATGTGATCAAGCAGCCGTCCCATCAAGACGACATAAGCTTCGATATCCGCAGGCGCCGGAGCGTTGCCCGGCGTCGCAATCCGCATCAGCAGATCGGTGCCTTGCAACAGTGCATCAATGAGTTCGGGCCGCAGGTACAGGCGCCCTTCCTGGGCGCTGACCAAGTAATCTTCCATCACATGGGCGACGCTGACCCCGGCATCGACCCCGACAATCCGCGCCGCGCCCTTGAGCGAGTGGGCCGCGCGCATGCACGACTCGAGGTAATCGGCCTGGGTCGGATCGCGCTCGAGCGCCAGCAGGCCGGCGCTTAGCACCAAGGTCTGGGCCTCGGCTTCCAGACTGAACAGTTCCAGCAAAGAGGCGTCGCGCATTTGCTCGGGGGTCATGTAAGGCTCCGGGTCACGGCGGACAGCAGCTGTTCTTCATCCAGCCAACGCAGGCTGCGACCTTTGAATTGCAACACGCCACGGGTGTATTTGGCGCTGGCCTGCGTGCCAGAGCGGGACGCTGCCTCGAGGATGCGTTCGTCGATGGCGTGAATCCCGTCCACTTCATCCACCGGCACCACCACCGGCCCGCCGTGGGCGGCGATGATCAGCATGCGCGGCATGACCCGCGCGCCGGACGCCACGCTGCTGGCGCCGTCGAGCCCGAGCAGTTCCACCAGCGACAGGCATGCCACCAACGCGCCGCGCACATTCGCCACGCCGAGCAAGGCCCGGGAGCGTTGGTGCGGCAGGGAATGAATCGCTTGCAGCGGCGCGACTTCCACCAGACTGCGAGTGGCCAGGGCCAGCCACTCTTCGCCCAGGCGGAACATCAGCAGCGAACGGGTTTTCACCTCGCTCTCGACCGCCGTGGAGACTTGCCCGCGGTCTTCCTGCTGCAACGCGTAGCGGTCGAGCAAGCGCGTCGCAGCGGCCGAATACACCGCGCAATTGCGGCAGTGAATGTGATCGCTCAGCAGCGGGCAGGACTTGTCGCCGTGGATACCGATGCGGTTCCAGCAGTCGTCGATGGCCTGGGCATCTTCATGGGTGAGGCTAAAGGTGTCGGCGGCGTTCATCGGTTACGCTCACTGTCAGTGGCGCGCTCACTGCGGGCGGCGCGGTCCTGCAATCGTCTGGCGCCTGCCGTGTCACCCAAGGATTGCAGCAACGCCGCCAGGTGCATCAACGCGTCGGGATGTTGCGGGTCGAGGTACAGCGCCTTGCGATAAAAACCCTGAGCCTCAAGGACTCTGCCGGCGACATCGCTGAGCAAGCCCAGCCAGTAGAAAACCTGGGCCACGGGTTCATGACTTCGCAAATAGCTATCGCACGCGGCGCGGGCCTCGGCACTTTGGCCTTCGTTGGCCAGCGCGGCGATGTTCGCCAGCAGTGTGGCGGTGTCCGGGTTGGCGACTTTCGTCACGACCGGCAGCGGCGCCACCGTTGCGAAGGGCCGGCTGCGAACGGGCGGCGGCGCCACGCTGCGCACCGGTTGGCGCACGGGCAGAGGCGTCGGAACGAACGTCGCAATGGGCGCAGGCTCTGGTGCGCTCTGACGACTGAACGCAAAGGACTGCGGGATGCCGATCGAACGCATGCCGAAACGGCCGAGCAAACTGCCCTCGGCCGGGCCGATAAACAGCACGCCATCCACATGGGTCAGACGCTTGAGTACTTCGAACACTTGCTGCTGGGTCGGCTGATCGAAATAGATCAGCAGGTTGCGGCAAAACACAAAGTCATAAGGCGGCTCGTTGGCCAGCAACGTCGGATCCAGCAGATTGCCGACCTGCAAACGCACTTGTTCGAGTACTCGCCCGCTGAGGCGATAGCCCTCCTCGCCTTCAGCGGTGAAATGCCGGTCGCGAAAGGCGATGTCCTGACCACGGAACGAATTCTTGCCGTACAGCGCGCGCCGGGCTTTTTCCACCGACAACGGGCTGACGTCCATGCCTTCGACCTTGAACTGGTGAGGCTGTAGCCCGGCATCGAGCAATGCCATGGCGATGGAATACGGTTCTTCACCGGTGGAACACGGCAGGCTGAGAATCCGCAGCGCGCGCATATTGTTGATGTCGCTCAGGCGTTTGGCGGCCAGTTTCGCCAACGTGGCGAAGGATTCCGGGTAACGGAAAAACCAGGTCTCGGGGACAATCACCGCTTCGATCAGCGCCTGCTGCTCGTCCTGCGAACCCTGCAAGGTGTGCCAGTACTCATCAGCCGTCAGCGCTTTGGACGCCGTGCTGCGCTGGCGCACCGCACGCTCGATGATCGCCGGGCCTACCGACGTCACGTCGAGACCGATGCGCTCTTTGAGGAAATCGAAAAACCGCTGATCGCTGCTCATGGCCGCTCCTCAAACAGCGCCAGGTCCAACGGCTGCGACGGAAACAGCAGCGCGCGAACCTGATCGTCGAGTAAGTCGGCGACCCGCACCCATTGCAGCAAACCCTGGGCATCTTCACGCACCGGCCCGAGGTACGGCGCCTGGCGATTATCGAGGCCATAGGGCTGAAAATCCGCCGGGTTGCAGCGCAAGGTATCGGTGGCCTGTTCCAGAATCAGCCCGAGCAATTGCGCCTCAGCGGTTTCATCCGGACGGTAATTGACCAGCACCAAGCGCGTGCTGGTGCGGGCCTGGGCCGGTTGGCCGAACGTCAGTGCACTGAGGTCGATCACTGGCACCACCGCGCCACGATAGGCGAACACTCCGGCCACCCATTCCGGCGCGCGGGGAATCGGTTTCAACGGCAGACGCGGCAGCACTTCCGCCACCTCGATAGCCTGCAAGGCATAGCGCTCGTTGCCGATGCGGAACACCAGAAACAATGATTGCAGCGCCGGCTTCACGGCGGTGCGCTTGGCCGTGGGTTCGCTCATCAGACTTTGAATCGCGAAACGCCACTGCGCAGCCCTACGGCCACCTGGCTCAGTTCGTCGATGGCGAAACTGGCCTGGCGCAGGGACTCGACGGTCTGGCTGCTGGCATCGCCCAACTGCACCAGCGCGTGGTTGATCTGCTCCGCGCCCGTGGCCTGGGCCTGCATGCCTTCGTTGACCATCAACACCCGCGGCGCCAACGCCTGAACCTGATGGATGATCTGCGACAGCTGCTCGCCGATTTGCTGCACTTCGGACATACCACGACGCACTTCTTCAGAGAACTTGTCCATGCCCATCACCCCAGCCGACACCGCCGACTGGATCTCGCGCACCATCTGCTCGATGTCGTACGTGGCAACGGCGGTCTGGTCCGCCAGACGCCGCACTTCGGTGGCGACCACGGCAAAACCGCGGCCGTATTCACCGGCCTTTTCGGCCTCAATCGCCGCGTTGAGCGACAGCAGATTGGTCTGGTCGGCGACCTTGACGATGGTCACCACCACCTGGTTGATGTTGCCGGCCTTCTCATTGAGGATCGCCAGTTTGGCGTTGACCAGATCGGCCGCGCCCATCACCGAGTGCATGGTCTCTTCCATCCGCGCCAGGCCTTGCTGCCCGGAACCAGCGAGCACTGAGGCCTGATCGGCGGCGGTGGAGACTTCGGTCATGGTGCGCACCAGATCACGCGAAGTGGCCGCAATCTCACGGGACGTCGCGCCGATTTCGGTGGTGGTGGCGGCGGTTTCGGTGGCGGTGGCTTGCTGTTGCTTGGAGGTGGCAGCGATCTCGGTCACCGAGGTGGTGACCTGCACCGAGGAACGCTGGGCCTGGGACACCAGGGACGTCAGCTCGGTCATCATGTCGTTGAAGCCGGTTTCCACGGCGCCGAATTCGTCCTTGCGCGTCAGATTTAAACGGCCGCTCAGATCGCCGGTACGCATCAATTCAAGAATCTGCACGATACGCTGCATCGGCGCCATGATCACGCGCATCAACAACAGACCACACAAGCCAGCGACAATGATCGCGATCAGTAACGAGAGGCCCATGACCAGTTTTGTCGTCTCGACCGCCGAGACTATCAAGTCAACGGCTGCTTCTTCCTCCATTTTCTTTTGCTCAATGATCCCATCCAACTGCTTGCGAGCGGCAGCCCAGGGCGGGGTCAGTTGCTCGGCGACCATGCGCCGAGCCTGCTCAATGTCTTTGTGCTGGTAAACATCGAGAACCTCAGCGAGCACCTTGTCATAACTATCGTGCAGTTTTAAAAACGCGTCGAAACTGGCCTGTTCATCTTTATCAGCGATGGTCTTCCGATAGTTGGCCACTGCGTTTTCAATAGCATCCTCAGCACTCTGGTACTGGTCCAGTACTGCCTGGGTCATTTTTTGATTGCCACTGAGTCCGATCAGTTGCTGGGTCAGCACATAATCATCAACCCAGGCATTGCGAATCATTGAGCTGTAGTAAAGCCCGGGGAGGCTATCGGTGCGTATCGCCCTTTCACTGGACTCAATTGATATCAAACGTGAATACGTAAGCATCACCATCAACGACATGATGACGATAATCACCGCAAAGCTCGCCAAGATGCGTTGGCGCAACGTCCAGTTCTTCACAGTCAGTCCTCGGGAGGGTATTTCAAATGCTGCGGAGTATAGCCGAGGGCGGGGCTGCATCTAAAAAGGGTTGCGCACCACTTCTCATCCCCGGCAAAAACAGCCGGAATTGGCCCTGAGGGGGGCATGTAGCGCGACTGAAGACGGCCTGCTGACTTACACGGAAGCCTGGCGAACCTGCTTTTCCAACTCAGCCTTCAACCCCGGTTCAAGCTTGAGCTGACGCGCCAGTTCATCAAGGTAGGACTTCTCCATGAAGCTCTCCTCATCCACCAGCATCACACTGGCGATGTACATCTCCGCAGCCATTTCCGGCGTGCTCGCGGCGCGGGCGACGTCGGCCGGGTCCAGCGGTTTGTTGAGTTCGGCGTGCAGCCAGTGCTGCAATTCCTGGTCGTTATCGAGCTTGGTGAATTCACCTTCAATCAGCGCACGTTCGCGTTCATCGACATGCCCATCAGCTTTAGCGGCGGCCACTAACGCTTTGAGAATCGCCTGACTGTGCTGTTCAACTTGCGCCGCTGGTAAGCGGTCGATGGTTTGCGGTTCAGTCTTCGGCGCGGTGCCCTGCTGAGCCTGCCAGTTGCCATACGCCTTGTAGGCAATCACGCCCAGCGCAGCCAGGCCGCCATAAGTCAGGACCTTGCCGCCGACACTGCGCCCTTTCTTGCTGCCCAGCAGCAAACCCATGGCACCGGCCGCCAACGCCCCGCCGCCTGCGCCCGAAAGCAAACTGCCGAGGCCGCCCGAACCACCGCTGCCGCCGAGCAATCCGCCCAAGCCACCGCCAGAGGCCTTGTTTTGTGAGCCGCCGGCCTTGTTCTGCAACATGTCCTGACCGGACTTGAGTAGCTGATCGAGCAATCCACGCGTGTTCATTTTCCGCCTCCAAAAAAGGGGTTAACCGGATCAATAAGGTCACCAGCCTAGATCGAAAGTGCCCGGCATTCGGGGGCGAGAGTGCTTCGAGATGTTGCGCAGCGCCGTTCAGCCGATCACGGCCCTTCAGAAAAATGGATATACACTCAAGCAAATCTATAAAAACCGCCCACCGGGTACTTTCTCCATGATGACCTTGCGTCAGATCCGTCACTTCATCGCCGTGGCCGAGACCGGCTCGATCTCCGCCGCCGCACAAACCGCGTTCATTTCTCAGTCGACCCTCACCTTGGCCATCCAACAACTGGAGCAGGAAATCGGCGTCGGCCTGTTCAACCGTCACGCCAAGGGCATGACGCTGACCCACCAGGGCCACCAATTCCTGCGCCAGGCGCACCTGATTCTGGCGACGGTGGACAACGCCAAACGCAGCCTGCAACAGAGCACCGATCAGGTCGCCGGTCAGTTGATCATCGGCGTGACCAGCCTGGTGGCCGGTTACTACCTCGCCGATCTACTCACCCGCTTCCAGCGCGCCTACCCCAACGTCGAGATCCGGGTGATGGAGGACGAGCGGCCGTACATCGAGCATTTGCTGGTCAGCGGTGAGATCGATGTCGGCGTGCTGATCCTCTCCAACCTCGAAGACCGCCACGCCTTGCAGACCGAAGTGCTGACCCACTCGCCGCACCGGTTATGGCTGCCGGCCCAGCATCCGCTGCTGGAACACGACAGCATCAACCTCGCCGACGTGGCCCGCGAACCGTTGATTCAGCTGAACGTCGATGAAATGGACCGCAATGCGCAACGCATGTGGGCGGCGGCTTCGCTGCAACCGCGCATCACCTTAAGAACGGCCTCGACCGAAGCCGTGCGAAGCCTCGTTGCCGCAGGTTTGGGCGTGTCGATCCAGCCCGATATGACCTATCGCCCGTGGTCACTGGAGGGCGACATCATCGAAGCGCGGCCGATAGCGGACTTGAGCCAGACCCTCGACGTCGGCCTGGCCTGGCGTCGCGGCACCGCGCGCCCAGCGCTGGTGGACCCGTTCCTGACCGTCGCACGCGAGCAACCCCACGGCGGGCGCAAGCCATCTATTTAATCGAACGCCACCTTCAGTATTTAGTATTTGTCGACCTCGGGTGCGGCGCCTAGTCTTGGTACATCTATAAGACGGCCGCGCCCCAGTCACAGGGAGCAGCATGGCCACACAAGAAAAGAGAACCCGAAAAATGGCTGGCGCGCAGACCCCGTTGTTCACCGCGTTGTTGATCGATGGCGAATTGGTCGCGGGCCAGGGGTTTGTCGAACCAATCCTCAACCCGGCCACCGGGGAAGTGCTGATCCACATCGCCGAAGCCAGTACCGAGCAAGTCGAAGCCGCCATTCTCGCCGCTCACCGAGCCTTTGCCGGTTGGTCGCGGACCACGCCGCAACAACGCTCGAACACGCTGTTGGACATCGCCAACGCCATCGAAAAACAAGCCGACCTCCTCGCCCGCCTCGAATCCCTGAACTGCGGCAAGCCCTTGCACTTGGCGCGTCAGGATGACTTGAGCGCCACGGTCGATGTGTTCCGCTTCTTCGCCGGTGCCGTGCGTTGCCAGACCGGCCAGCTCAGCGGCGAATACCTGCCGGGTTACACCAGCATGGTCCGCCGCGATCCGATTGGTGTGGTCGCCTCGATTGCACCGTGGAACTACCCGATCATGATGGCCGCGTGGAAAATCGCCCCAGCCCTGGCCGCCGGCAACACGCTGGTGTTCAAGCCATCCGAACACACGCCGCTGTCGATTCTGGCCCTGGCGCCAGCGCTGGCCGAGATCTTGCCACGCGGTGTGATCAACATTGTTTGCGGTGGCGGTGAAGGCGTCGGCAGCCACTTGGTCAGTCATCCTAAAGTGCGCATGGTGTCGCTGACCGGCGATATCGTCACCGGGCAAAAAATCCTGCAAGCCGCGGCGAAAACCCTGAAACGCACTCACCTCGAACTCGGCGGCAAGGCCCCGGTGATCGTCTGCAACGATGCCGACATTCAAGCGGTGGTCGAAGGCGTGCGTACTTACGGCTATTACAACGCCGGCCAGGATTGCACCGCAGCCTGCCGAATTTATGCACAGGCCGGGATTCATGACCGTTTGGTGGCCGAGCTCGGCGCAGCGGTCAGCAGCCTGCGCTTCGCCGGCAAACGTGACGCCGACAACGAGATCGGCCCGCTGATCAGCACCCGCCAACGCGACCGCGTAGCCAGTTTCGTCGAGCGTGCCCTCGGCCAGCCGCATATCGAGCGGGTGACCGGCGCGGCGGTGCATTCCGGTGCCGGCTTCTATTACCAGCCGACGTTGCTGGCCGGTTGTAAGCAGACCGATGAGATCGTCCAGCGCGAAGTGTTCGGGCCGGTGGTCACCGTGACCCGTTTCGATCAGCTCGAACAAGCCGTGGACTGGGCCAACGACTCGGAATACGGCCTCGCCTCCTCGGTCTGGACCCAGAACCTGGACAAGGCGATGCAGGTCGCGGCGCGCTTGCAATACGGCTGCACCTGGATCAACAGCCATTTCATGCTGGTCAGCGAAATGCCCCACGGCGGCCTGAAGCGTTCGGGCTACGGCAAGGACTTATCCAGCGATTCGCTTCAGGACTACAGCGTGGTGCGGCACATCATGGCCCGCCACGGACAGCATCTCTGACTACGCTTATAACAAGCCGCTAACGGCATGCTTCACCACGTTCAAAACTGCCCCGACCATAATTAAAGAAGAGGGAAACCCCATGTTCGTGCACAAGACCGCACTGCTCAGTGCAATCACCACCGCGCTGCTGGCCAGTGCCAGTATCCAGGCCGCCGAACCGCTGAAAGCCGTCGGTGCCGGCGAAGGTCAGCTGGATATTGTGGCCTGGCCTGGCTACATCGAACGTGGCGAAAGCGACAAGGCCTACGACTGGGTCACCGGCTTCGAAAAGGAAACCGGCTGCAAGGTCAACGTCAAGACAGCCGCCACTTCCGATGAGATGGTCAGCCTGATGTCCAAGGGTGGTTACGACCTGGTGACTGCATCCGGCGATGCCTCCCTGCGGTTGATCGCCGGCAAGCGTGTGCAGCCGATCAACACGGCGTTGATCCCGAACTGGAAGAACATTGACCCTCGCCTCAAGGACGGCCCGTGGTACGTCGTCAATAAGCAAACCTACGGCACCCCGTACCAATGGGGCCCGAACGTGTTGATGTACAACACCAATATCTTCAAAACAGCGCCGGACAGCTGGAGTGTGGTGTTCGAAGAGCAAACCCTGCCGGACGGCAAGTCCAACAAGGGTCGGGTCCAGGCCTACGACGGCCCGATCTACATCGCCGATGCAGCGCTTTATCTCAAATCGAAACAGCCGGAACTGGGCATCAAAGACCCGTACCAGCTCAACGAAGCCCAATACAAAGCGGCGCTGGAGCTGCTTCGCAAGCAACAGCCCTTGATCCACCGCTACTGGCATGACGCAACGGTCCAGATGAGTGACGTCAAAAACGAAGGCGTGGCGGCGTCCAGCACCTGGGGTTACATGGTCAACGGCCTGGTGGCGGACAAGCAGCCGGTTGCCTCGGTCATTCCAAAAGAAGGTGCAACGGGTTGGGCCGACACCACCATGCTCCACGCCGAAGCCAAGCACCCGAACTGCGCCTACAAGTGGATGGACTGGTCGCTGCAACCGAAAGTCCAGGGTGACCTGGCGGCATGGTTCGGTTCGTTGCCTTCGGTTCCGGCCGGGTGCAAGGAAAGCGAATTGCTCGGCGCCGAAGGTTGCAAGACCAACGGTTACGACCAATTCGACAACCTGGCCTTCTGGAAAACCCCGCAGGCTGAAGGCGGCAAGTTTGTGCCGTACAGCCGCTGGACGCAGGACTACATCGCGATCATGGGCGGTCGCTGAGTTCTCAAGAACGACACGGTCGGCTCCCTTTCCCCCCTCTCCCCTGTGGGGCGGTCCGACGTTTCGGGAGGGCTGGGGTGAGGGGTGGTTTTTGACTCCACCTCGATTCTTGGGAATGACCGACACGCGCCCTCACCCCCCGCCCTCTCCCGGAGGGAGAGGGAGCTAAAAGCAGATCGCGTACACCGCAACGATTCAGATTTTTCAGAAGTCCAGGCAGGGGCCGCTGTGAGGCCCTCGCCTTTTTGGAGCACCGCACCATGACGCTTGCAGTCCAGTTCACCAACGTTTCCCGTCAGTTCGGCGAAGTGAAGGCCGTTGACCGGGTTTCCATCGATATCCAGGACGGCGAGTTCTTTTCCATGCTGGGCCCTTCCGGCTCGGGCAAAACCACCTGTCTGCGCCTGATCGCCGGTTTCGAACAACCGAGTGCGGGCTCTATCCGTATTCACGGCGAAGAAGCCGCCGGGCTGCCGCCGTATCAGCGTGACGTGAACACCGTGTTCCAGGATTACGCGCTGTTCCCGCACATGAACGTACTCGACAACGTCGCCTACGGTTTGAAGGTCAAAGGCGTCGGCAAGTCCGAACGCCAGAAACGCGCCGAAGAAGCCCTCGACATGGTCGCCCTTGGCGGTTACGGCGAGCGCAAACCGGTGCAACTGTCCGGCGGCCAGCGCCAGCGTGTGGCCCTGGCCCGCGCCCTGGTCAATCGTCCGCGCGTGCTGCTGCTCGATGAACCGTTGGGTGCACTCGATTTGAAGCTGCGCGAGCAAATGCAGGGTGAATTGAAGAAGCTGCAACGCCAGCTCGGCATCACCTTCATCTTCGTCACCCACGACCAGACCGAAGCGCTGTCGATGTCGGATCGCGTGGCGGTATTCAACAAGGGGCGCATCGAACAGGTCGACACTCCGCGCAACCTCTACATGAAACCGGCTACAACCTTTGTGGCGGAATTCGTCGGCACCTCCAACGTGATTCGCGGTGACCTGGCGAAACTATTGAGCGGCAATCCACAGCCGTTTTCGATTCGCCCGGAACACGTGCGTTTCGCCGAAGGGCCGCTGGCCAGCCATGAAATCGAAGTCAGCGGTTTGCTCCACGACATTCAGTACCAGGGCAGCGCCACGCGCTATGAACTGAAACTGGAAAACGGCCAGACCCTGAACATCAGCCAGGCCAACGTCCAGTGGCTGGACGTCAGCGCGCAACATCAGACCGGGCAACGCATCAGCGCACGCTGGGCACGGGAAGCGATGATCCCGCTGCACGACAACGCTGTCGGTGGGGTGTGAGATGAACAGCGTGGCTCTCCCTCAAACCCCGGCCGGCGGCTCGCCGTTGCGCAGGTTTTCCAACCTGCTGTATCGCCGGCCGAACCTGTACCTGTCGATGCTGCTGGTCCCGCCATTGCTGTGGTTCGGCGCGATCTACCTCGGTTCGCTGCTGGTTCTGCTGTGGCAAGGTTTCTACACCTTCGATGACTTCACCATGGCGGTCACGCCCGACCTGACCCTGGCGAACTTCGCTGCGCTGTTCCAGCCGTCGAACTTCGACATCATCCTGCGCACCTTGAGCATGGCCGTCGTCGTGTCGATCGCCAGCGCCATCGTCGCGTTCCCGATCGCCTACTACATGGCGCGCTACACCACCGGCAAAACCAAGGCGTTTTTCTACATCGCGGTGATGATGCCGATGTGGGCCAGTTACATCGTCAAGGCGTATGCCTGGACCTTGCTGCTGGCCAAGGGCGGCGTGGCGCAGTGGTTCGTTCAGCACCTGGGTCTTGAGCCGGTTTTGCAGTTCATTCTGGGCATTCCGGGCGTGGGCGGCAGCACCTTGTCGACCTCGCACCTGGGCCGGTTCATGGTGTTCGTCTACATCTGGCTGCCGTTCATGATCCTGCCGATCCAGGCCTCGCTGGAACGTCTGCCGCCGTCGTTGCTGCAAGCGTCGGCCGACCTCGGTGCCAAGCCACGCCAGACCTTCATGCAAGTGACGCTGCCGCTGTCGATTCCAGGCATCGCGGCCGGTTCGATCTTCACCTTTTCACTGACCTTGGGCGACTTCATCGTGCCGCAACTGGTGGGCCCGCCGGGCTACTTCGTCGGCAGCATGGTGTACGCCCAGCAAGGCGCGATCGGCAACATGCCGATGGCTGCGGCCTTCACGTTGGTGCCGATTGTGTTGATCGCCATTTACCTGACTGTCGTGAAACGACTGGGGGCCTTCGATGCGCTCTGATGCGAAAAAACCAAGGCCAGAAACGCACGGCGAGAAAGCCTCGCTCGGCCTGCGCATCGCCGCCTGGGGCGGGTTGGTGTTTCTGCACTTTCCGATCCTGATCATCTTCCTGTACGCCTTCAACACCGAAGACGCAGCGTTCAGTTTTCCGCCTAAAGGCTTCACGTTGAAGTGGATCGGCGTGGCGTTCTCGCGTCCCGACGTGCTGGAAGCGATCAAGCTGTCGCTGCAAATCGCTTCCGTCGCGACGTTGATTGCATTGGTCCTCGGCACACTGGCATCGGCGGCGTTGTACCGCCGCGATTTCTTCGGCAAGCAAGGCATCTCGCTGATGCTGATCCTGCCGATTGCCTTGCCGGGGATCATCACCGGCATCGCGTTGCTGGCGACCTTCAAGACGCTGGGCATTGAGCCGGGGATGTTCACCATCATCGTCGGTCACGCGACCTTCTGTGTGGTGATCGTCTACAACAACGTCATCGCCCGCTTGCGTCGCACTTCGCACAGTTTGATCGAGGCTTCGATGGACCTCGGCGCCGACGGCTGGCAGACCTTTCGCTACATCGTCCTGCCGAACCTCGGCTCGGCGTTGCTGGCCGGCGGCATGTTGGCGTTTGCCCTGTCGTTCGACGAAATCATCGTCACCACCTTCACCGCCGGCCATGAACGCACCCTGCCGCTGTGGCTGCTCAACCAGCTCAGCCGCCCACGGGACGTGCCGGTGACCAACGTCGTCGCGATGCTGGTGATGATGGTGACCATGCTGCCGATCCTCGGCGCCTATTACCTGACCCGTGGCGGCGAAAGCGTTGCGGGCAGTGGCGGGAAATAACCGAATAACTGTAGGAACCGAATCCATTGTGGGAGTGAGCCTGCTCGCGATGACTGACTGTCATTCAGCAGTGATGTCGACTGTAAGACCGCCATCGCGAGCAGGCTCGCTCCCACAGTTTGATCGGGTTCCGACAGAAAAATAAAAGCTGCAATGAGGACAAAGCCATGCAAACCAAACTCTTGATCAATGGCCAACTGATCGACGGCGAAGGCCCCGCCCAACCGGTGTTCAACCCGGCCCTCGGTCGTGTGTTGGTGGAAATCAACGAAGCCAGTGAAGCCCAGGTCGATGCCGCCGTGCGTGCCGCCGACAGCGCTTTTGAAGGCTGGTCGCAAACCACGCCGAAAGAACGTTCGCTGCTACTGCTCAAACTCGCCGACGCCATTGAAGCCCACGGCGAAGAGCTGGCCAAACTGGAGTCGGACAACTGCGGCAAGCCTTACAGCGCCGCGCTGAACGACGAGATCCCGGCGATTGCCGACGTGTTCCGTTTCTTCGCTGGCGCCAGCCGTTGCATGAGCGGTTCGGCGGGCGGTGAATACCTGCACGGCCACACCTCGATGATCCGCCGCGACCCGGTCGGCGTGATCGCCTCCATCGCACCGTGGAACTACCCGCTGATGATGGTCGCCTGGAAAATCGCTCCAGCCCTCGCGGCGGGTAATACCGTAGTGCTCAAGCCGTCGGAACAAACCCCGCTGACCGCGCTGCGTCTGGCGGAACTGGCGTCGGACATTTTCCCGGCCGGTGTGCTTAACCTGGTGTTCGGTCGTGGGCCTACGGTCGGTAGCCCGCTGGTCACACACCCGAAAGTGCGCATGGTCTCGTTGACCGGCTCGATTGCCACCGGTTCGAACATCATTTCCAGCACCGCCGACAGCGTCAAACGCATGCACATGGAACTGGGCGGCAAGGCCCCGGTGATCATCTTCGACGACGCCGACATCGATGCAGCCGTGGAAGGCATTCGCACCTTCGGTTTCTACAACGCCGGCCAGGACTGCACCGCCGCCTGCCGCATCTACGCGCAGGAAGGCATCTACGACAAATTCGTCGAGAAGCTCGGCGAAGCGGTCAGCAGCATCAAGTACGGTGTGCAGGACGATCCGTCGACCGAACTGGGCCCGTTGATCACCGCGCAACATCGCGACCGTGTGGCCGGGTTTGTCGAACGTGCCGTGGCGCAGCCGCATATCCGATTGATCACCGGCGGTAAGGCTGTGGAAGGCAATGGCTTCTTCTTCGAACCAACGGTGTTGGCCGACGCGCAACAGGACGATGAAATCGTCCGTCGCGAAGTGTTCGGGCCGGTGGTATCGGTGACCAAATTCGCCGATGAAGCACAGGTGCTGGGCTGGGCCAACGATTCGAACTACGGCCTGGCGTCGTCGGTCTGGACCTCGGACGTCGGTCGTGCGCATCGCTTGTCCGCACGCTTGCAGTACGGCTGCACCTGGGTGAATACGCACTTCATGCTGGTCAGCGAAATGCCTCACGGCGGTCAGAAACTGTCCGGTTATGGCAAGGACATGTCCATGTACGGGCTGGAGGACTACACCGTCGTTCGGCATGTGATGTTCAAGCACTAAAAGCTTCGCGAGCAGGCTCGCTCCCACATTTGGAATGCATTCCCCTGTGGGAGCGAGCCTGCTCGCGAAGGTGTCACCCCGATCTCAAGGATGATCTCGGCAACACGCACCACAGGTTCCACCCCAAAGAAGCCAAAACAATAACCACCGATCCGGGCAGCGCCGTCATGGCCCTGTCACGGTTTCGGACATCCGAAATCTGCCGATTTTCCGGAGCTAACACCATGGATACAACACCCGAACTCGCTGTACCCGTCGCGGACAGCGACGCCGAGCAGCTACGCAAACTGGGTTACACCTCGAACTTCAATCGCAGCATGAGCCTGTGGGAAAACTTCGCCCTGGGCTTCACTTATCTCTCTCCGGTCGTAGGGGTTTATACCCTGTTCGGCCTGTGCCTCGCCGCCGGTGGGCCACCGATGTTCTGGGCCTATTTGCTGGTCGGTTGCGGCCAGTTGCTGGTGTGCCTGATCTTCGGTGAGGTGGTCTCGCAGTTCCCGATTTCCGGCGGCGTGTACCCGTGGGCTCGCCGCTTGGTGGGCAAGCGCTGGGCGTGGATGGTCGGCTGGATCTACTCCATCGCCCTGTGCGTCACCATCGCCGCCGTTGCGGTGGGCGCCGGTCCGTACCTGGCCGCCATGATGGGCTTTGAACCGAGCAACAACACCAACATCGTCATCGCACTGTTCCTGACGTTGTTCGCCACTCTGGTCAACCTCAGCGGCACCAAAGTGCTGGCACGGATCGCCATGTTCGGCTTCCTCTGCGAACTGGTCGGTGCGGTGATCGTCGGCGTTTACCTGCTGATCTTCGAACGTCATCAATCGATCAGTGTGTTGTTCAATACCTTCGATATCAGCATTGATGGCTCCTACCTGCCGGCGTTTCTCACCGCCTCGCTGGCGGGGATGTTCCTGTACTACGGCTTCGAGGCCTGCGGCGATGTGGCCGAAGAAACCCCGAACCCGAGCAAACAGATCCCGGTGGCCATGCGCATGACCATCTACATCGGCGGCATCGCGGCGATGTTCGCCTGCCTGGCGCTGATCCTCGCCGTGCCAGACATGCAAGCGGTGATCAACGGCACCGACAAGGACCCGGTCACCACCATCCTCAACAACGCCTTCGGCCCGGTCGGTTCGAAAGTGGTGATGGGTGTGGTGATGATTTCCTTCATCTCCTGCGTCATCAGCCTGCAAGCCGCGGCGAGTCGACTGCTGTATTCCTACGCTCGAGATGAAATGATCATCGGCAGCTCACTGCTGAAGAAGATTTCTCCTACGACTCAGGTTCCGGTTGCTGCACTGTTCGTGTCCGGCGTCCTGCCGGCGCTGATCATTGTGCTGGGCTTCTTCCTGCAGGATGCCGTGGCAACCATCGTCAGCTTCGCGGCCATAGGTATCTACCTGGCGTTCCAGATGATCGTGCTCGCCGCTTTGTATGCGCGCATGAAAGGCTGGAAACCAAGCGGCAAATTCACCCTCGGCCCCTGGGGCTGGGCAGTGAACATCGGCGCGCTGGTCTATGGCGTCGGCGCGATCATCAACATGGCCTGGCCGCGCACACCGGATGCGGCGTGGTACATCAACTACGCGATGGTGTTGAGTACTGCGATCGTGATTGGGTTGGGGCTGGTTTATATGTGGCTTGCCAAGCCGTATGACCATGGGACTGCGCCTGCGGGGGATGCTTGGAAGGTTAGTCGGTAACGGTACTTGCCCAGCCCGCAGCGATGCGGGCTGGGTTTGAAGTGTTAGATCGGCAGGGGTTTGGAGAGAATTTCGAATTCGTCCATCAGCAGATGGATTTCGGTACTGGGGTTGGGGTCGCCACTGATAGCGACGTCCTCGATAATCTTTGGTGCCAAATCTCTCGCCCTTTGGAAGGGCTCACCTAAAAGTTGTGCGAAATAGTTGGTGTCTTCGCCTTTTTCGTATTTATCCATGCTGGGTTTTTCTCTGAGGCTCTTGGCCACCAAGTCGCCTGGAGAGTGCTTCCCAACCGCTCGAAATGGCTTTCGATTGAAACCGAAGTGCAGAAGCAGCCAAAACTCAAAACAGGGGTACGAAGCGATGACTTTGATTTTCGGATGAGACCTCGCCAGATTTATCGCTCGTTCAAAACACAGATGTGTATCGCGATCCAATGCACAAAACACCTTGTCGAAGCCTTTCTGGCGGGCTATTGCTGTTTCTACAATGCCGCTTGGGTGTGTGACGCCACAGTGGGCAATTTCCACTTGAGCTTTGGCGCGAAAATGAAATGCAGCCTCCTCCAGATATCGCTTTCCTGACTTGCTGTCTTCACAGAGGATCAACACTTTGGGTTGAGGCTTGAACCGCGGTGCCTTTCGATCAAATAGCCGTATCGAACGCGCCATGATCAACCCCGCCTTATCAGTGGCAACCCGCGATAACGGCCTTCAAAGTAACGCTTCTCGACATCCTCCCCTTCCCGCCCTTCAAAGTCGTAAACAGAAAAAAGGCAGGTTGCACCGTTAGCGTCTCTTTCGGTGATCCAGAACTGATCGCGTCGAAGCGCTTTGGCGTTCATTAGATGAGTGTCGTGAGTGGTAAAGATCAGTTGAGTATCCAGCCCACTGTCCAGGTGCTTCTCAATCAAGTCCGCGACTATTGAGGGATGAAGGCTGCTGTCCAACTCATCGACAGAAAGTATCCCGCTACCATCGGCGTGATTGATCATGAACCAGGGCAGCCAGAACCCAATCAGGTTTTTCGTACCGTCGGACTCCTCGGAAAAATCAAACTCCGCACTGCCTAAAAGACTCGTATGCGTCAGGGTTACTTTGTCTTTTTGGGCGGCTGCGAAGAACTCTTTCAGTGTGAGCTTTTTGGTGCGTTGAACAGACTCTGCGTCTTCGGTGTTGAGCCGGATCGCTGAAACCGGGATATCCACTTCTTTTAGAAAGTCTCGTAAATCATGTGTGTAATCCGATGCCATCCGAAGAAATCTGATGGACGCTGCTGACAGCCCCATCATGTTGTTCTGCTCAATAACGAGTAGACCGGTTTGAAACCAGCTAAACGGCCCCCGCAACTGAGTCAACTCTTCGCTACTGTTCGCAACCGCCTGCGAAATAAACAACATCTTGGGGCTCGTCAGACGCTGCCAAGCGTTGTGCACGTCTTTACCACCCTCAAGGCTTGAGCCAAAAACATATTGCTCCCCCTCATCAACAAAACGAAGCGAATACAACAGCGTTTCCTTACCTTTGGGATAGGAAACCAATTGTTCCTCGATAATCCGCTGCGCCGTCATGCGCAGAACAAACCGATATCGGACCCCGCGTTGGATGAAGTTGTACTCAAAAGAGCTGGGTTCATTTTGAAGTTGCGGGTCAAAACGAAATGGCGAGACCGGTAGCGGTTCATCATTTGATGTAGGTATCGAAGCAAGCAAACTCCCCATGATCCCCATTGCCCGGATAAGCGAAGATTTACCGGATGCGTTCGGTCCGTAAATCGCCGCCACCTTCAATAAATCAGGCAGTTTTTCCCCATTTACGATGGGTGTGAACACGTTGCGCTTTTTGCTCAAGCGCGGCGTCGCAGCCATGGACAGGGTTTGTTTGTCACGGAAGGAGCGATAATTGGAAACTGAAAATTCGATCAACATGTAGCAAACCTGCAGTTCGTTCCTGAATGCGGGAAAAACTATAGGAAAAACCACGACTGTGACGCTGCTTGACTGCACCTCATGCAAAAACAGGCAATTCCTACAGATCGAACCTTCCAGAAAAGACACTGATTCCTACAACACGCGGCGCCAGAGTAGACTTGGCACCGCGAGCGCCTTGCAGATAGGCTTCAACCCGTTGCTGCAACATCAGCAACCCGGGGTCGAAGCCGGAATATCATCAACATGGCGCATCCGCGTCCCCATATGAACTGGGGCATTTTTGCCTTTCAGCTTCGCTTTATGGTGGGCCGTGTGGCGCGGGCCTCTCGGCTTCCGTGTTGATCGAGAATGTTCCGACTTCGAACGCCACATGGTCCGCCACCCAAATCTGTCGAAGGATTAGTGGCGGCTCCTTTTTCAACATGGAGTCGAAAAAATGATTACGCACACACCAAATCCGTCTGAAACCCATCCGTATTTCACCCCTACCATCTTCACCCGCCACAACCGCTTCCTCCACGCCTTCATGCAGGACAACCAAGCCTGGTTCTGCGTCCAGGACCTCGGTCGCCTGATGGGCCGCCCGATGGATCAACGCCTCACCCTGAAACTCGATCCCGATCAGCGTCGATACGTCTGGTTGCTCAAGAGTGGGAAAACAGTCGAATCACTGATGGTCAGCGAATCAGGGATGTACGCCCTTCTGGTGCACCACTTCGTCCCGGAAAACCGAAACCTGCGCCAGTGGCTGAGCAACGAAGTCATACCTACGCTGCGTGAGTCGAAAGCGACATCTGTGGATAACATTCCAAGCCTGAGTTCGTTGCAGTGGGCCGGGATCTCGGTGCCGCTGCTGCATTGGCAGCATCAGGCCTGGGTCAAGTGGCGGGACATGCCTGATCTGATGCAGGCACAGCGGCCGTTCACGATCGTAGGCACTTGCAGTTGAAGGTAGAGTGAAAAAATGAAAAAGGGGCAGACTTCACAGTCCGCCCCTTTGGTTTGAATACACCTGTTCAATCTCCCGTAAGAGCAATCCGCAGCCATGAGCAAACCGCGCATCACCCGCCAAAGCGTCACTGAAGTGATTCCAAGTGATAGCGCCTTTTCAGAAAAGTATCTGCAACAAACCATCGAGCTAAAAAACATCGCGGCTCGCCGCCAAGCAATCCAAGAAGGCATCATCGACGCCGATGCTGGCAAGCTGACCTGCCTGGCCACCGTAAAAGCCAAATGGCTTTCACGGTAACCATCCTCGGTCAAAACCGCGAAACACTCCTCATCGCATCCACCAGATACCGCATCGCAATCTGGTCGCTTTCCGACAGCTCCCGATAGCGCTCCAACAACTTCATCTCGTCCGAACTGACCCGACGCCTTCGGCGCACAGTGGTCAAGCAAGGAAGGATTCCCAGCAACTGAGTGATGCCTTGTACTTTCGTCATGGACGATGTCCTTCTATAAGCCCGAGAAAACTTCAAAAACCGCATCGCCCTCTCCTTTTTGTCAGTCGCCGGCCTGAAGGGCAGAAACCGGTCATGACCACAGAATAGAAACTATCCGGGCGCTGAAAAGCGGTTTTTAGAGTAATTAGTCAAAAAAAGCAGAAATGCCCTATAAATCAGAAAGTACTGTCGGAAAACTTAACCGACATTTCTTGTTTCATTGCCGCGAAGCCAAAGTGCTACCCATCATTTTTTCTACACAACCGAACGGTTTAAGCTATTTGTTATCTGTTTAATGTCCGTTGCGTTTGGCCGAAGGCATGTCCGAACCTTTATTTTTGATCCAGCACGTGCCAGGAACGGCGCGGGATTGTTCACGACAGGTTGAACTTATGCACCGCAGGAATTTGCTCAAAGCGTCCATGGCCATCGCTGCCTACACCGGATTATCAGCCACCGGCCTGCTGGCTTCGCGGGCCTGGGCCGGTACCGGCGCGGCGGATGGCGAGGCTCAGGCGTTCGACTTCGAGGCGCTGAAGATCCAGGCCAAGCAGCTCGCCGGCAATCGCTATCAGGACACCAAGCAGGTGTTGCCGCCGACCCTGGCGACCATGACGCCGCAGAACTTCAACGCGATCCGCTACGACGGCAACCACTCGCTGTGGAATGACCTCAACGGTCAGCTGGATGTGCAGTTCTTCCACGTCGGCATGGGTTTCAAGCAGCCGGTGCGCATGTACAGCGTCGACCCCAAGACGCGTCAGGCGCGGGAGGTGCATTTCCGCCCGTCCCTGTTCAACTATGAAAAAACCACGGTCGACACCAAACAGCTCACGGGCGACCTGGGGTTTTCCGGGTTCAAGCTGTTCAAGGCCCCGGAGCTGGACCAGCACGACGTGTTGTCCTTCCTCGGCGCCAGCTATTTCCGTGCGGTCGATGCCTCGGGCCAGTACGGGCTGTCGGCACGCGGTCTGGCGATCGATACCTATGCCAAGAAGCGTGAAGAATTCCCGGACTTCACCAAGTTCTGGTTCGAGACCCCAGACAAGGACAGCACCCGCTTCGTGGTCTACGCCCTGCTGGATTCACCGAGCGCCACCGGCGCTTACCGTTTCGACATCGACTGTCAGGCCAGCCAGGTCGTCATGGGCATCGATGCCCACATCAATGCGCGCACCGCCATCGAACAACTGGGCATCGCGCCGATGACCAGCATGTTCAGCTGCGGCACCCATGAACGGCGCATGTGCGACACGATTCACCCGCAAATCCACGACTCGGATCGCCTGGCCATGTGGCGCGGCAACGGCGAGTGGATCTGCCGCCCGCTGAATAACCCGGCCACCCTGCAATTCAACGCCTTCGCCGACACCGATCCGAAAGGTTTCGGCCTGGTGCAGACCGATCACGAGTTCGACAGCTATCAAGACACCGTCGACTGGTACAGCAAGCGTCCGAGCCTGTGGGTAGAACCTACGACCGCGTGGGGCGAAGGCTCTATCGATCTGCTGGAAATTCCTACGACCGGCGAAACCCTGGATAACATCGTCGCGTTCTGGACCCCGAAGAAACCGGTCGCAGCCGGCGACTCCCTGAACTACGGCTACAAGCTGTACTGGAGCGCACTGCCACCGGTCGGTACGCCGTTGGCGCGAGTCAACGCCACTCGTTCGGGCATGGGCGGCTTCATCGAAGGCTGGGCGCCGGGCGAGCATTACCCGGAAGTCTGGGCGCGACGGTTTGCCGTGGACTTCACGGGCGGCGGTCTGGACCGCTTGCCGGAAGGTGCGGGGATCGAGCCGGTAGTCACGTGCTCGAATGGGCAAGTGAAGGATTTCAACGTGCTGGTACTGGATGACATCAAGGGTTACCGCATTACCTTTGACTGGTACCCGACCAATGACAGCGTGGCGCCGGTGGAGCTGCGGTTGTTCATTCGCACCAATGACCGGACGTTGAGTGAGACCTGGTTGTATCAGTACTTCCCGCCTGCACCGGATAAGCGTAAGTACACCTGAGAGTAATTGGGTGTCTTGGCTGGCCCCATCGTCGGAACGCCGCCCGGAGCAAGCTCGCTCCCACAGGTGATCTTTGTTGGATACAAAATTTATGTCTAATGGAGGTCCAATGTGGGAGCGAGCTTGCTCGCGATGGCAGCAGCACAAGCGCTGAATATCCATCAGACAAACCAAAGCCCCGATCACAACGATCGGGGCTTTGGTTTTACAGCATCAATCAATCACGCAAATCCGACTCATGAATCGGCTGTTCACGATGGGTGGCCCGCTGATACTGCGCCGGCCAGATGGCTTTGCGTCCCCCCAGGTCATCATCGGCATGCAGCGGCCAGTACGGATCACGCAGCAGCTCACGGGCGAGAAAGATGATGTCGGCCTGGCAGGTGCGCAGAATGTGCTCGGCCTGCGCCGGCTCGGTGATCATTCCTACCGTGCCGGTGGCAATGCCTGACTCTTTGCGCACACGTTCAGCGAAGCGGGTCTGATACCCGGGACCTGTAGGAATCTCGGCGTTGGCCGCTGTACCGCCCGACGACACGTCAATCAGGTCTACGCCCAACGCTTTCAGGCGTCGCGCCAGCTCCACGGTTTCATCGGGGTTCCAGCCGTCTTCCACCCAATCGGTGGCCGACACCCGCACGAACAGCGGTAGCTCTTCAGGCCACACCGCACGCACCGCTTCGGTGACTTGCAGCACCAGCCGGATTCGGTTCTCGAACGAACCACCATATTGATCGCGCCGCTGATTGCTCAGGGGCGAAAGAAACTGATGCAACAGGTAACCGTGGGCGGCGTGTATTTCCACCACTTTGAAACCGGCGGTCAGTGCTCGCTGGGCCGAAGCGACAAAGGCCTGAATGACCTCAGCGATCTCGCTTTCATCAAGCGGCTTGGGATGTGTGTGCTGCGGGTCGAAAGCAATCGACGATGGGCCCACCGGGATCCAGCCACCGTCTTCGGGTTTGACGCTGCCATGTTTGCCGATCCACGGCCGATGGGTGCTGGCCTTGCGCCCGGCGTGAGCCAACTGAATGCCGGCCACAGCGCCTTGCGCCGCAATGAAGCGAGTGATGCGTTGCAACGGTTCGATCTGTTCATCGTTCCACAGGCCGAGGTCCTCGGCGGTGATGCGCCCGTCGGCCGTGACCGCCGTGGCTTCGGTAAACACCAGGCCGGCCCCGCCGACAGCGCGGCTGCCAAGGTGGACCAGGTGCCAGTCATTGGCCAGTCCATCAACGCTGGAGTACTGGCACATCGGCGACACCGCAATGCGGTTGAGCAGGGTCAATTGGCGAAGGGTATAGGGTTCAAGCAGCAGACTCATGGGGCACCTCTCGAATCAGTGGGCAGGCTCCAGGGTTCTGTTTGAAAGTCGACGAGTGACAGGAAAAAGGTGCAGCACCCGCCCCCGCGGGCAAAAAATTCGACAAGACGTCACAAGGATAATCAAGCAGTGCTTAGAGACTAGTCGACATCGCGGGATGAGGGAGGGTTCAGATGGATTGGGTGCCAGAAGATCGCTTCAACGCGGTTCGATGTGGGCAATCATCAACTGCACCGTCTCGTTGCCACGGAACTCGTTGAGGTCGAGTTTATAGGCCAATTCCACCCACTTGATGGTCGGATTCGGCCAGATGTCGCGGTCGATTCCGAAGGCAATGCCATCCAGCTTCACCGAACCACATTCACTCTTCAGCACCACTTTGAGGTGCCGCTCGCCGACCACCCGCTGCTCGACCAACTGGAACACGCCGTGGAACAACGGCTCCGGGAAGTGCTGCCCCCAAGGACCGGCATGGCGCAGGGCGCGGGCCAGTTCCAGGTGGAATTCCTCGACCGCCAGCGTGCCGTCCGACAGCAATCGTCCGGTCAGGTCTTCTTCGCGTAATTGCCTACGCACTTCCGCGTCAAAGGCTTCGGCGAACAACGGAAAATTCGCTTCCGGCAGCGTCAAACCGGCGGCCATGGCATGGCCGCCGTATTTGCTGATCAGGTTCGGATGCTGCGCCGCCACCACGCTCAACGCGTCGCGAATATGAAACCCCTGAACCGAACGCCCCGAGCCCTTGAGCAAGCCATCGCCGGCATCGGCAAAGGCAATGGTCGGACGGAAATAGCGCTCTTTCATACGCGACGCGAGGATGCCGATGACACCCTGGTGCCACTCGGGATCGAACAGGCACAAGCCGAACGGCATCGACTCGACCGGCAAATCCTTCAGTTGAGCCAGCGCTTCACGCTGCATGCCCTGCTCGATGGATTTGCGGTCCTGGTTCATGCCGTCGAGTTGAGCGGCCATTTCACGCGCCAGACCGGCGTCTTCGGTGAGCAGGCATTCGATGCCCAGGCTCATGTCATCCAGACGCCCCGCCGCGTTCAGACGCGGGCCAACAATGAAACCCAGGTCGGTAGAGGTGATACGTGTGTGGTCACGCTTGGCGACTTCGAGGATTGCCTTGATCCCCGGCCGAGCACGCCCGGCGCGAATCCGCTCCAGGCCTTGGTGCACCAGAATCCGGTTGTTGGCATCCAGCGGTACCACGTCGGCGACGCTGCCCAGGGCCACCAAGTCCAGCAACTCACCGATGTTCGGCTGCGGCTTGCTCTCGTACCAGCCGAGGCTGCGCAAACGCGCACGCAGGGCCATCAGCACATAGAAAATCACCCCGACGCCGGCCAGCGCCTTGCTCGGAAAGTCGCAACCCGGCTGGTTCGGATTGACGATGGCATCGGCCAACGGCAACTCGTCACCGGGCAAGTGGTGGTCGGTGACCAGCACCTGGAGGCCGGCCTTTTTCGCTGCCGCCACGCCTTCAACGCTGGAGATACCGTTGTCCACAGTGATCAGCAACTGCGGTGTACGGGTCAGCGCCACTTCAACGATTTCCGGCGTCAGGCCGTAGCCGTACTCGAATCGGTTCGGCACCAAATAGTCGACGTGCGCCGCGCCCAGCAGGCGCAAGCCCAACATGCCCACGGTGCTGGCCGTCGCGCCATCGGCGTCGAAGTCACCGACGATCAGAATCCGCTGACGCTGCTCCAGCGCCGTCACCAGCAAATCCACCGCTGCATCGATGCCTTTGAGTTGCTGAAACGGGATCAACCGCGCCAGGCTCTTGTCCAGTTCAGCCTCGGACAGCACGCCCCGCGCCGCGTACAGACGGGTCAGCAGCGGCGGCAGATCACCGAGGAATGGCAGGGTGTCGGGCAACAGGCGAGGTTCGATGCGCATGGGGTGACAGGTGCTTCTCTTGAATACGTAGGATAAATACGGGTAACGCAGACCAGCAGCGAATAATCAGCCGCGTTCGCCGCTCAGCCACTGCAACTGGACTTCGTGCTGACCACGGTCGTCGGTGACGAAAATCGTCCCTTCGCTGATCATCACGTCCCACTTGATAACCCGGGGCATGTCTTTGGCCAGGGTTTCCAGCACTTCCTGCGGAACAGCCGCGATGTGCACGTTTTTCAGGTTCTTGATCGCCGGGATCACTTTGGTCTCCCAGACGCGCAGGCTGCCGTAAGCCAGCAGGCTGGTGCGTTCGGTGCGACGCGAGCACCACGTCAGGCGATCGGCGTCTGGCTGGCCGACTTCGATCCAGTGCAGGACACGGTCGTCCAGGCTCTTTTCCCACAGGGCAGGTTCGTCCACGTCTGACAGACCGCGACCAAACGACAACTGCTCGTTGTACCAGAAGGCGTAGGCCAGCAGCCGCACGGTCATGCGCTCTTCGGTCTCCGAAGGGTGACGGGCGATGGTCTGCTTCACGCTCTCGTACACGCTGCGATCGAGGTCGGTAAGGTTCAGTTCAAACTTGTAGGTCGTGGACGGCTGGGCCATGAACGGGCTTCTTGATACGGGGAAAGGCGGCAAGTCTAACCGATGCGGTAGGCAATCCACGAATTGAAGGCGATCAACCTTGGTCGTCTGACGTTCGGCTATGTTAAAACCCTGTATTCGCTCAACCTTTGTCCTACAGGATCCAGCATGCCGCTCACCGGAAAACCGCTCTCAGGTCTGAAAGTCATTGAATTGGGTACGCTGATTGCCGGGCCGTTTGCCTCGCGCATTTGCGGCGAGTTCGGTGCCGAGGTGATCAAAATCGAGTCCCCCGATGGCGGCGATCCGTTGCGTAAATGGCGAAAACTGTATGAAGGCACCTCGCTTTGGTGGTTCGTCCAGGCGCGCAACAAGAAGTCCCTGACCCTGAACCTCAAACACCCCGAGGGCCTGGCGATCCTGAAAAAACTGCTCAGCGAAGCGGACATTCTGATCGAGAATTTTCGCCCGGGCGTGTTGGAAAAACTCGGTCTGGGCTGGGATGTCTTGCACGCTCTGAACCCGAAACTGGTGATGGTGCGTCTCTCGGGTTTCGGTCAGACCGGACCGATGAAGGATCAGCCAGGCTTTGGCGCCGTCGGTGAATCCATGGGCGGCTTGCGCTACATCACCGGGTTCGAAGACCGGCCACCGGTGCGCACCGGAATTTCCATCGGCGACTCGATTGCTGCGTTGTGGGGTGTGATCGGTGCGCTGATGGCGTTGCGTCATCGCGAGGTCAACGGTGGCCTCGGCCAAGTGGTGGATGTGGCGCTGTATGAAGCGATCTTCGCCATGATGGAAAGCATGGTCCCAGAGTTCGACGTGTTCGGTTTCATCCGCGAACGCACCGGCAACATCATGCCGGGCATCACGCCCTCCTCGATCCACACCAGTGCCGACGGCAAACATGTGCAGATCGGCGCCAATGGCGACGCGATCTTCAAACGCTTCATGCTGATCATGGGTCGCGAGGACCTGGCCAATGACCCTGCGTTGGCGAGCAACGACGGACGCGATAGTCGTCGCGACGAGATTTATGGGGTGATTGATCGCTGGGTCAACTCGCTGCCGCTGGACACCATCATCGAGCAGTTGAATCAGGCCGACGTACCGGCCAGCCGGATCTTCAGCGCGGAAGACATGTTCAGTGATCCACAGTACCTGGCCCGGGAAATGTTCCTGAAGGCCAAGCTGCCAGACGGCAAAGATTTCAAGATGCCGGGAATCGTGCCGAAACTATCAGAGACACCCGGCACTTCGGAATGGGTCGGGCCGCAGTTGGGCGAACACAATGCGCAGGTACTCAACGATCTTGGTTACGACAAGGAACAGATCGCAAAGCTGCGTGAAGGCGGGGCCATCTAAGCTGGAACGCCTGCTTTCATCAGCACTCAACCACGTCCACGGCTGGCGGGCTTTGGTGACGCTCATCTTATTGTCGTGCCTTGGCGCTCCCGTATCGGCACAACCCAAAGAGACGCTGATCTGGCTGCTGCGCGATTTGCCGCCAACGATGATTCTCGAAGGTCCGAAAAAAGGACAGGGAATCATCGATCAAATGCTGCCGCTGTTGATCGCCGGCATGCCGCAATACCAGCACTCCCTGATGCGGGTCAACCGGGCCCGCGGCATGCAAATGCTCCACGAAGCGTCGTTTACGTGCGATCCCTCGCTGGTCTGGACCAAGGAGCGGGAACAGTGGATTACCTTCTCCATTCCGGCCTTCCGTGCCGTCAGCAATGGCCTGGTCGTCCGGCAGGAAGATCGAGCGGTGCTGGAACCGTTTCTGGTCGACGGTGAAGTCGATCTGGCGGCAATGCTGGCCAGTGGTCGAAAGAAGGTCGGTGTGGTGGCAGAGCGCAGTTATGGCCAATTCCTCGACACACTGCTGAAACAGGCACTGCCCGACGCGCTGACACGTCACTACGGCAACGACGCCCTCGGCAGTCTGTTACAGATGCAGCGTCTGGGTCGGTTGCAGGTAGTTTTGGGTTACTGGCCGGAAATTCGCTATAAAGCCAATCAGGCACAGATTGCCGACGACCAATTGGAGTTCTATCCGGTCAGGGGCACGGGTAAATACCTGTCCGGGCACATCGGCTGCTCCAATACACCTCAAGGCCTAAAGGCGATCAATGAGATCAACCAACTGTTACGCACCCTGCCGCATGATCGACTGGATCAGCAGTACGCTGACTGGCTGGATCCGGAAAGGCGCAGCGACTACCTGAAAGAAACCAAAGCGTTTTTCGAGCATCAGGCCGAGCAATGACAAATCGCAGGCAAAAAGAAACCCCGAGAAGTGGGGAGACGACTCGGGGTTAAACGTGGCCTACATAAAGACCAGTAACAGCAGGCTACAAGCACCGGAGCACAATGCTTGATCCTGCTGTTACAAGGTCTGACTGACCTAAGCGCAGGAAGGTTCCCACAAAAAACAATTCAATTTCGGTTGGCCAGGATTTTATCCTGAGCAGCATTACGTAACGCCGCGATGACACAGGGCTCCAGCCGACCTTCGGCGATCAGCACGTCGCGATGCAATCCGTCGACCACATCCGTCAGCATACGTTTGCTGGTCAACTGGGCCTGATTGAACGCCCGCTCGACCACGATAGCGCCGGTCGCATTTTTCAGGGTCACCAGGCATTCGCCATGGGTCCCCGACGGGGTCAACGTTACCTGATACGGGCTCAGAGCTTCACCGAGCAATAGACTGATACTTTCCATCTCGATCACCACTCAATAGTCCGAAAACAAAGTGCCTGGGGCGTACCTACAGTAAATGACCACTGGTTCGAGAAGAAAGTTCTGGATACCGACTGCTGGTGAACCTGCGCCTCTGGTCAATAGAGCATGCACGGCCAAGATGACAGATAAAAAACAGCCGCGTCATGCCTGCTGCTTGCGCTTGCCGATATCGGTCCATCCACCCAGCAGGCCCCGCAACTGTCCGTCGGCACCGTAAAAAGGCACCGTCCACTGATAGACATGCCTGACGCCGTTCTTGAACCTCAATTGACGCTCACTGAAGCGCGTCTTGCGCGTACCGAGCTGGGCCATGAACTCTGCATGCAGCAGTTCGGCAGTCTCTTTGGGCAAGACGTCCAGTTCAATCAGCTGTCGTCCCTGAACCTGGTCGAAACGGGTCGACAAGCCCTCCTCATAACTTTTGTTGCACATGATCAAACGCCCTTCCAGATCACGAACAAACATCGGATCGGGCATGGCGTCCATCAACGCATGCTGGAAGGCAAGCTGATCACTCAGACTCTTCTCGGCATCCAGGCGCTGCTGGATCAAAACCGTGAGCCGTCGGTTCCAGAGCAGGGACAACAGGCCGAACAGACTGACGATAAACATTCCCCAGCAGCCCCACTCGGCGAGTCGTTGCCAGGCACCGGGCACCTTGACCGGGGCAATCCCATTGAGCCATTTCAGGCGAATGGCGCGCAATTCAGCAGGATCAAGCGCCTCAAGCGCCTTGTTGAGGATGCTCGACAACTGAGGCTGACCTTTGCGTACGGCCAGGTGGTCCGCCTCCCATTTGCCCTCCACCGTATACCCGACCTTGAGCTGTCCGGACGGATAGAGTTGTGCTCCGGTTTCGTTTTCGATGGTGGCATAGGCCTCACCGCTCTCGACCAGCGCCCGGGCCTCCGCGTAGGTTTTAACCGAGCGTAGCTCGATGTCCGGATGGTCGCGGCGAATCGTGGCCTCCAGCGCATGCCGGGTCGGCAACACCAGAACCCGTCCCGACAACTGCTCCAGGGATTGCACCTCTGGCGCCCCGGCCCGCCCGACGAACACCCAGCCAGCGCCACCGAACGCATGACTGAAATCCAGAAACGTCTTGCGTTCGTCATTCATCGCCAGCGTCGTGCTCATGTCCGCTGCGCCACTTTCCAGTCGCCCGAGCAACTGATCGGTGGAAAACGATTCTTCGTGAACAAACTGCAATCCCGTCATCGCGCTGATGCGGTTGAGCAGATCATTGTTCAAGCCGTTCCATTGGCCGTGCTCATCCTTGAACAGGTACAGCGGGTATTGCACCGATGCGACGATGACTTTCGAATGCTCGGCAATCCATTTCAACTCCTGAGCATCCAGCTCGATCTTTAGCCCAGCAACCGATCCTTTGGAATCGGTCGCCGCCAATTGCGACGCGTTCCCCCATGGAGCAAAGCCCAGGGTGCCGACTAAAAAAAACATCCAGCACGCGGCTGGTTTTAACCCTCTGAAAAACAGCATTGCCACTTCCTTCGTGATCAACTCGCCCGTCCTTCAAGGGGCGAAAACCCAACAAGTGTGACATGCAGAAATGAGAAAGCCCGTCAGGAGACGGGCTTCAAAATGTGACAGTTTTAATTGGTTACAGAGGCTTGCCGCGGTTGCCATGCTTGCTGACAAAGGCCTGCACGGCTTTCAGGTCATTTGGCAGCACGGTGCAGCGCTCATCTCGCTCAAACAAATCAGAAAGATGTGCAGGTAGTTCGAGCGCTTTTCCTACGCCTGCTTTTTCCACTGCGTCCGGGAATTTGACCGGATGTGCGGTACCGAGGATCACCATCGGAATGTCCAGGCTGCGACGGCACTCGCGCGCCGCCTTCACGCCGATGGCGGTGTGCGGATCCAGCAGTTCGCCGGTCTGCTCAAAAACTTCGGCAATGGTTTCGCAAGTTTGAGCGTCATCCACGGCCAGCGAATCGAACAGCTTGCGGGCTTCGGTCCAGCGTTCCTGTTCGACGCTGAAACCGCCACCTTGCTTGAAGGTGTCCATCAAGCCGGCAATCGCTGCGCCGTTGCGACCGTGCAGGTCGAACAGCAGGCGTTCGAAGTTCGACGACACCATGATGTCCATCGACGGCGACAGCGTGGCGTGCAGGGTGTCCTTGACGTACTGATTGCCGCTCATGAAGCGGTGCAGGATGTCGTTGCGGTTGGTGGCGACGATCAACTGGTTGATCGGCAGGCCCATGTTGCGCGCCAGGTAACCGGCGAAAATGTCGCCAAAGTTGCCGGTCGGCACCGAGAACGACACCGAACGCGCCGGGCCACCCAACTGCAGGGCTGCATGGAAGTAGTAAACGATCTGGGCCATGATCCGCGCCCAGTTGATCGAGTTCACCGCTACCAGGCGCGTGCCTTTGAGGAAGCTCTGGTCGGCGAAGCTGGCCTTGACCATTTCCTGGCAGTCATCGAAGTTGCCTTCGATGGCGATGTTATGGATGTTCTCGCCGAAAATGGTGGTCATCTGGCGACGCTGCACTTCGGACACGCGGTTGTGCGGGTGCAGGATGAAGATGTCGACGTTATCGCAGTGCTTGCAGCCTTCGATGGCGGCCGAACCGGTGTCGCCGGAGGTGGCGCCGACAATCACTACGCGCTCACCACGTTTTTCCAGCACGTAGTCGAGCAGACGACCCAGTAGCTGCAAAGCGAAGTCTTTGAACGCGAGGGTCGGGCCGTGGAACAGCTCCAGCACCCATTCGTTGCCGTTCAGCTGACGCAATGGCGCCACGGCGTTGTGGGAAAACACGCCGTAAGTCTCTTCCAGAATCTTTTTGAAATCGGCATCAGGGATGCTGCCGGTGACGAACGGGCGCATCACCCGGAAGGCCAGCTCGTGATACGGCAGGCCGGCCCAGGAAGCGATTTCTTCCTGGGTGAAACGTGGCAGGTTTTCCGGGACGTACAGACCACCGTCCGTGGCCAGACCGGCCAGCAGGACGTCTTCGAAATTCAGGGCCGGTGCCTGGCCGCGGGTACTGATATAACGCATGACTGGCTCCAATAGACAGTGTTCGCAAACCCGGGCCCGCAGGCGGGCCCGGTGAACGATAACGGCTTAGTTCAGGTGCTCGACGCGGATCCGTACGACCGGACCGACCACGCCCGCCAATGCTTCGAGGGCGGCGATCGCGTCGTTCATGTGCTGTTCCAGCACGCGGTGAGTCAGCAGGATCATCGGCACCAGGCCGTCGTGTTCTTCGACTTCCTTCTGCATGATCGATTCGATGTTGATGCCGCGCTCCGACAGGATGCTCGCCACCTGCGCCAACACGCCCGGATGGTCCTTGGCCTGGATGCGCAGGTAATAGGAGCTTTCGCAGGCCTCGATCGGCAGGATCGGGTGCGCCGACAGCGAATCCGGCTGGAAGGCCAGGTGCGGTACGCGGTTTTCCGGGTCGGAAGTCATGGCGCGAACCACGTCCACCAGGTCGGCGATCACCGACGAAGCGGTCGGCTCCATGCCAGCGCCAGCGCCGTAGAACAGGGTCGAACCGGCGGCATCACCGTTGACCATCACCGCGTTCATCACGCCGTTGACGTTGGCGATCAGGCGATCGGCTGGAATCAGCGTCGGGTGCACGCGCAGTTCGATGCCGGCCGCGGTGCTGCGCGCCACGCCCAGGTGCTTGATGCGATAGCCCAGCGCTTCGGCGTAGTTCACGTCAGCGGTGGTCAGCTTGGTGATGCCTTCGGTGTAGGCCTTGTCGAACTGCAGCGGAATGCCAAACGCGATCGACGCCAGGATCGTCAGCTTGTGGGCCGCGTCGATGCCTTCAACGTCGAAGGTCGGATCGGCTTCGGCGTAACCCAGGGCTTGCGCCTCGGCGAGTACGTCTTCGAAGGTGCGGCCCTTCTCACGCATTTCGGTGAGGATGAAGTTACCGGTGCCGTTGATGATGCCGGCGACCCAGTTGATGCGGTTGGCCGACAGGCCTTCACGGATCGCCTTGATCACCGGAATGCCACCGGCCACGGCGGCTTCGAACGCCACAATCACGCCCTTCTCCCGGGCCTTGGCGAAAATTTCATTACCGTGAACGGCGATCAACGCCTTGTTCGCGGTCACAACATGTTTTCCGTTCTCGATCGCTTTGAGTACCAGCTCGCGGGCAACGGTGTAGCCGCCCATCAGCTCTATGACGATGTCGATCTCAGGGTTCGTGGCCACTTCGAAGACATCGTTGGTAATCGCAATACCGGTCGTCTGGAACTGAGGCTTTGGCGTGCGCATGGCAATTTGTGCCACTTCGATTCCACGCCCGGCACGACGAGCAATTTCCTCGGCGTTACGCTGAAGTACGTTGAAGGTACCGCCACCGACGGTCCCTAACCCACAGATGCCTACTTTGACCGGTTTCACTGTGAACTCCCCATAAAACGGCCGACTCAAGGCCGGCCGTGAAAACAACCGCATGCTCGCGGTTCTCTATTAATGGCTCGGCGAATGCTGCCGCCGAACCATGATCGTCAATGGCTGACCGTGACGATGCGAATTTACTTCGCGCCCAGTGCCAGTTTGGCGACTTGTGGCGCAGGCTGGTAGCCCGGAATGACTTGGCCGTCGGCCAAAACGATGGCCGGTGTACCGTTCACGCCGATCGACTGACCGAGGGCGAACTGCTTGGAAACCGGGTTATCGCACTTGGCGGCCTTGATTTCCTTGCCGTCGACCATCTTGTCCATGGCCGCTTTCTTGTCTTTCGAGCACCAGACCGCTTGCAGCTGTTCGTCACCCGGCGAGCCAAGGCCCTGGCGCGGGAACGCGACATAACGCACTTCGATGCCGCGCTTGTTCAGCTCAGGCACTTCGGCGTGCAGCTTGTGGCAGTACGGACAGGTGGTGTCGGTGAACACGGTGATGTGCGATTTGGTTTCGCCGATCGCCGGGTAGACCACGGTTTCAGCCACCGGAATTTCGTTGACCAGTTTGGAAACGCCCAGGCGTTCAGTCTTTTCGGTCAGGTTGACCGGCTTGCCGTCCTTGAGCTGGAACATGTAACCCTGAACGATGTACTGGCCATCGGCGCTGGCATAGAGCACGCGACTGCCCTTGAGTTTGACTTCGTACAGACCTGGCAGCGGGCTGGCGGTGATGGTTTCTACCGGCACCTCGAGCTGGAGGTTTTCCAGGCTTTTACGAATGGCTTTGTCGGCCGCGTCATCGGCGACGGCAAAGGTACTGACCAACGCAATGGCTGCGGCGGCGAAAATCTGGGTCAGACGCATGAGAACTCCTGAAGGCGGACAAATGGGACGATCAGAACGCCCGTGCCGAAACACCGGGTCATAAACGCCCATCGTGCAAACCGGCAAAGCCTACCACATAAGGCCCGTGTGGCCGAATGCGGGTGACGCGAGACATCGCGGGCGACACAAATCCATTGTGGGAGCGGTCAGCCACGCGGGTGGTGTTTGGCGTGCAGGTCCTGCAAGCGGGCGCGGGCGACGTGGGTGTAGATCTGCGTGGTCGACAGATCGCTGTGGCCAAGCAGCATTTGCACCACCCGCAAGTCCGCACCATGGTTGAGCAAGTGCGTGGCGAAGGCATGACGCAAGGTGTGCGGCGACAGCGACTTGCCGATCCCGGCAACCTTGGCCTGGTGCTTGATGCGATGCCAGAAGGTCTGCCGAGTCATCTGCTCGCCGCGCTGGCTGGGGAACATGACATCACTGGGACGCCCGCCAAGCAGCTCCTGGCGGCCATCGCGCAGGTAACGCTCGACCCAGACAATCGCCTCCTCGCCCATCGGCACCAGCCGCTCCTTGCTGCCCTTGCCCATCACTCGCAGCACGCCTTGGCGCAGATTGACCTGCTCCAGCGTCAGGCTGATCAGTTCCGTCACACGCAAGCCGCAGGCATAAAGCACTTCGAGCATGGCGCGGTCGCGCTGGCCGATGGCTTCGCTCAGGTCAGGCGCTTTTAACAAGGCCTCCACATCCGCTTCCGACAAGGACTTAGGCAATGGCCTACCCAGCTGCGGCATGTCGACACGCAAGGTCGGATCGACGGCAATCAGCTTTTCCCGCAGCAAATAGCGATAGAAGCCACGCACGCCGGAGAGAAATCGCGCCGTCGAGCGGGGTTTGTAGTTTTGCTCCAGACGCCAGGCCAAGTGATCGAGGATCAATTCGCGGCCGGCATTGATCAACTCCAGCCCTTTTTCCTGCAGCCAGCCGTTGAACAGGGCCAGGTCGCTGCGATAGGCATCGCGGGTGTTATCGGAAAGACCTTTCTCCAGCCACAGAGCGTCGAGGAATTGGTCTATCAGGGGATGATCGATGGCGGGCATAAAGGCTCAGGCAAGACCGACAGTACGGCCAGGAAAGATAAATCGCAGGCAACAAAAAAGCAGCCCGTAGGCTGCTTTTTTCTGCATCGGAAGCTGGACTTAAGCCAGTTTTTCCTTGATGCGAGCTGCTTTACCGGACAGGTCACGCAGGTAGTACAGCTTGGCTTTACGTACGTCACCGCGACGTTTAACGGCCATGCTGTCGATTTGCGGGCTGTAGGTCTGGAAAGTACGCTCTACGCCAACACCGTTGGAGATTTTACGAACGGTGAAAGCACTGTTTACGCCGCGGTTACGCTTGGCGATAACAACACCTTCGAACGCTTGCAGACGCGAACGGTCGCCTTCCTTCACTTTCACCTGAACGACAATAGTGTCGCCCGGGGCAAAGGTAGGGATCTCTTTGGTCATCTGCTCTGCTTCGAGTGCAAGGATGATTTTGTTAGTCATGCTGTGCTCCTAAGGTAAATCGTCGGATCTACCATCGATACGTTGTTAACTATCGTCCCGCTCGCGGATGTATTCCTCGAGCAGCTTCTTCTCTTCTCCAGAAAGCGAGCGGCTTTCCAGAAGATCGGCGCGTCGTTCAAAGGTCCTACCAAGGGACTGCTGTAAACGCCAACGCCGGATATGCGCGTGATTGCCACTTAGCAATACGTCGGGAACACGCTGATCCGCATACACCTCCGGTCGGGTGTAGTGCGGGCAATCCAGCAAACCATCCGTAAAGGAATCTTCCTCGGCGGAGTCCGCATGCCCTAAAGCTCCAGGCAGCAGTCGTGTAACCGCATCGATCAGGACCATCGCCGGCAGCTCGCCGCCAGACAGTACATAGTCGCCAATCGACCACTCTTCATCGACATGAGCCTCTATAAAACGCTCGTCAATGCCTTCATAGCGGCCGGCAATCAGGATCAATGCATCCAGATTCGCCAACTCGCGTACCGCCGACTGAGTCAGTTGACGGCCTTGGGGGGACAGGTAAATTACCTTCGCCGCCTCCCCGGCTGCTGCCTTGGCCTGAACCAACGCATCTTCCAGGGGCTTGATCTTCATCACCATGCCCGGACCACCGCCAAATGGGCGATCGTCCACAGTGTGATGTCGATCCGTCGTGTAGTCTCGCGGATTCCAACAGGTGAGCTGCAAGAGCCCCTGTTTCACCGCACGACTGGTGATGCCGTACTCGCTGATGGCGGAGAACATCTCGGGAAACAAACTGATCACTTCTACGCGCAAGTTAGCCACGCTTAGAAGTCCGCATCCCATTCCACCTTCATCTCGCCTGCGGCAAGGTCGACGGCCAACACGCATTGCTCCGTATAGGGCAACAGGCGTTCGCGATCATCCAGGCTGCCAGCGCAAGGCTTGACCACCATTACATCATTGGCGCCGGTTTCCAGAAGATGATCGATTTTCCCGAGCAATTGCCCGAGTTGATCAATGACCTTCAGACCTTCCAGCTGGTACCAGTAGTACTCGCCGTCGGTCAATTCAGGGAACAGGTTGCGCGGCACGCAGATCTCATAACCGGCCAGAAGACGCGCTTCTTCACGATCATCAAGACCCTTGAGCTTTGCGACCAGGAACTTGTCGTTCCCGCGTCCGCTGACCAGCTCAACCTGTTTCACACTACCTTCGCGCTTGAGCGTCCAGGTTTTGTACTGCAACAGGTTTTCAGTCGGATCAGTAAAGGAATACACCTTCACTTCGCCGCGAACGCCATGAACCGAATAAATTTTGCCGATAACGATCAAATCATCAGCAACAGCTGGCGTCGCGTTCATATTGCTCAGGCCGCAGCCTTAGCCGCGTCCTTCAACAACTGAGCAACACGCTCAGAAGGTTGTGCACCAACGCTCAGCCAGTAGGCTACGCGCTCTTGGTTCACGGACAGACGGACTTCTTGACCACGAGCAACAGGGTTGAAGAAACCAACCTGTTCCTTGTGCGAACCGTCGCGCGGGTTGCGGCTGTCGGTTACGGTCAAGTGGTAAAACGGGCGCTTTTTGGAGCCGCCAAGGGCAAGACGGATTGTTAGCATGTGAACATCGTTCCTGTAGTCGGTGCTGCAAATCTAAAGGCACAGCGGGCATAGGTGCCCGAAAGGCCGCATATTCTAAGGAATATCCGGACTTTTGCAAATGTCTTTTTCCGGCTGCCTATCGGCCGCCATCAAGATTTGCTATAGAGCCGTCGTTGAAAACGGCCAGTCAGCTCCCGCCAAGTGCGGGTTTGCTGGAGATCCCACGTCCATGTGGGGCTGCGTCGACATCGCTGCCGACGCGGATTCTTTACATTCTCGGCATGCCGCCGCCGGGCAACATACCGCCCATGCCGCGCATCATTTTGGCCATTCCGCCTTTCGCGGAGAACTTCTTCATCATCTTCTGCATCTGCTTGTGCTGCTTGATCAAGCGACCGATGTCCTGCACCTGAGTGCCGGAACCCATGGCGATCCGGCGTTTGCGCGAACCGCTGATCATCTCAGGGTCGCGGCGCTCGGCCGGGGTCATGGAATTGATGATGGCTTCCATCTGCTTGAATTGTTTCTCTGCCGCGCCCTGGGCGTTGCCCATCTGCGCCAGGTTCATACCGGGCATGTTTGGCAGTTTGTCCATGAGGCCGCCGAGGCCGCCCATGTTTTTCATCTGTTGCAGCTGATCGCGGAAGTCTTCGAGGTCGAAGCCCTTGCCCTTCTTCAGCTTCTTGGCCAGTTTGTCGGCCTTGTCCTTGTCGAGGGTCTGCTCGGCCTGCTCGATCAGGCTGAGTACGTCGCCCATACCGAGGATGCGCGAAGCAATACGCTCCGGGTGGAACGGTTCGAGCGCGTCGCTCTTCTCGCCCATACCGATGAACTTGATCGGCTTGCCGGTGATGGCGCGAACCGACAGTGCGGCACCGCCACGGGCATCGCCGTCGACCTTGGTCAGGATCACACCGGTCAGCGGCAGCGCATCGCCGAAGGCCTTGGCCGTGTTGGCGGCGTCCTGACCGGTCATGGCGTCGACCACGAACAGCGTTTCCACCGGGTTGATCGCGGCATGCAGCGCCTTGATCTCGCCCATCATCTCTTCATCGATGTGCAGGCGACCGGCGGTATCGACGATGACCACGTCGATGAATTTCAGTTTTGCTTCTTTAATAGCCGCTTGCGCGATGTCGACCGGCTTCTGGCTCAGGTCGGACGGGAAGAAGGTAACGCCGACTTCACCCGCGAGCATTTCCAGCTGCTTGATCGCTGCCGGACGGTAAACGTCCGCAGATACGACCATGACCGACTTCTTCTTGCGCTCTTTAAGGAAGCGCGCGAGTTTGCCGGCGGTGGTGGTTTTACCCGCACCCTGCAAACCGGCCATCAGCACGACGGCAGGAGGAACAGCGCTCAGGTTCAAGTCTTCGTTGGCCGCGCCCATCAGGCTTTCGAGTTCGGCCTGGACGATCTTCACGAAGGCCTGGCCCGGCGTCAGGCTGCGCGACACCTCGGTGCCGACGGCGCGTTCCTTGACCGAATTGACGAAGTCCTTGACGACCGGCAAGGCGACGTCAGCTTCGAGCAACGCCATGCGCACTTCGCGCAGGGTGTCTTTGATGTTGTCTTCGGTCAGCTTGGCCTTGCCGGTGACATGGCGCAGCGTCTGCGAGAGACGGTCGGTTAAGTTTTCAAACATTGCGCGATCCTTTCAGGCCCTGTGTAGACCGGGATAATGGCGGCCCAGACCGGAATAAACATGTGCTCGGCGAGCCTGCGGCGTGGGCAGGTCGCGGATTATAGCGAAGACTGCGTCTGGCGGACACCTCGTCGTCAGCTTGCATGGTCTTTCGTGCTGCGGGGGTTCTATGCCAAACTCAGCGCCTTTCGGGCTTGCCTAACAGGATTTATGCTCCCCTTGTCACCCAGTTTGCTAGCTACCCTCGCCGCCGCCTGCTTATATGCCGCTGCGACCCTCTATCAGGGCACTCGTCTGGCCTCCGCTGCCAAGGCGAACAAACGCCTGCTGGTCACGCTCGGCGTGCTCGCCGTGCTGGCTCATAGCGCCAGTCTGTTCACCCACCTGCTGACACCGATTGGCCTGGGTCTGGATTTTTTCAGCGCCGCCAGCCTGATTGCCGCCGCGGTGATTGCCCTGACGCTGTTGGCCTGCTCGCGGATCCCGGTGGAAAACCTGCTTATATTGCTGTTCCCGCTCGGCGCCGCCACCGTGCTGCTCGCACAGTTCGCCCCCGCCGGCACGGTGCAGATCATCGACGAAGAACCGGGCATCCTCGCCCACATATTGTTGTCGATCCTCGCCTACGGCATGTTCACCATCGCGGTGTTCCAGGCGTTGCTGCTGCTGATTCAAGACCATCAGCTCAAGCACAAGCACCCGTCGGGCCTGATCAAGAACTTCCCACCGCTGCAAACCATGGAAAGCCTGCTGTTCGGTTTCCTCTGGGCCGGCTGGACCCTGCTGTCGCTGTCGCTGATCTCCGGCTGGCTGTTCGTCGACAACCTTTTCGCCCAGCACCTGGTGCACAAAACTTTGCTGGCATGCCTCGCCTGGATCGTCTTCAGCGTGCTGCTATGGGGCCGTAATCGCCTCGGCTGGCGCGGACACAAGGCCATTCGCTGGACCCTCGCCGGTTTCTGCCTGCTGATGCTGGCGTATTTCGGCAGTAAGCTGGTTCGTGAATACATCCTGCATATCTGACGGGCGGCATTAATGGACGACTTGCCCATAGGGCCGATGATCGCGGTAGTGGCCCTGCTGATTTTATGGTCGGGGCTGTTTACCGCCATCGAAGCTGCGCAACAGTACTTGCTCGCCCAGCGGACCGCTTCGCGTTCGAGCGACAAGCCGGTGGCGAAGCTGAGCTTTTCGCTCAATAGCCTGATCCTCTGCAACACCCTGTGCCGCGCACTGGTCGTGGTCATCAGCACCTTGCTGGCGATTTTTACCTGGGCGGAAAACGGTCCATGGGTGGCCTGCCTGGGGGCTGGCGCCGTGCTTCTGGTGTTCGCCGACTACCTGCCGCGCACCCTCGCCGTCCGTTATCCGGACGCCGTCCTGGCCTTGGGCAACACCTTGCTTGGCGCGCCACTGAAAATCATCTATCCCGCCGCCTGGCTGCTCAATGGCCTAAGCCAGCTGCTGATGCGACCGTTCGCCCGCAAAGTCAAAGTGGTGCAGCAGAGCGAAGACGAGGCCCCGAACGATCGGCACGACGATCACGAACACGCCGTCTGCCGCCCACACCCGCTGTCAGGCATCCATGCGCTGGACAACATCACGGTCAACGACATTCTGGTGCCACGCAGTGACGTCGAGGGAGTCAACCTGGACGACTCCCTCGAGGAAATCATCGAGCAGCTTCGCGCCAATAAACGCACGCGCTTGCCGGTTTTCCACAGCGACATCAATCAGGTCGAGGCGGTACTCAATACCCGGCAGATCCGCCATCTACTGTCCGACGCCAGCCTGACCCGAGAGGCACTGCTGGCAGCCTGTCACGACCCCTACTTCGTGCCGGAAAGCACTCCATTGCAACTGCAGCTGTTGAATTTCCACAAACAACAGCGACGCCTGGGCATGGTGGTCGACGAATACGGCGAAGTGCTCGGTGTCGTGACCCTGGAAGACATTCTCGAAGAAATCGTCGGCGAGTTCGAAAGCCAGCACAGCCTGAAAAACCCGCACATCCATCCACAGGCCGATGGCCGCCTGGTGATCGAAGGGGCGGCGTCGATTCGCGAATTGAACAAGAGCCTGGGCTGGCACTTGCCAAGCGACGGTCCGAAAACCCTCAACGGGCTGGTGACCGAGGCGCTGGAGACGATTCCGGACAGTGCGGTATGCCTGAAGATCGGGCGTTATCGGCTGGAGATTCTGGAGACTGAAGACAATCGCGTCACTCGGGTTTTAATCTGGCATACCAGTTCGACGCCTGCGATTGTTTCTATCCGTTAGACAGTTAGAAGATCGCAGCCTCGCTTCGCTCGACAGCTCCTACAATTTGGAATGCGTTCCCTTGTAGGAGCTGTCGAGCGAAGCGAGGCTGCGATCTTTTTCAATATCTATGCCCTTGTTCGATCGTTAGCCGCCTTCCTATAATCGATCCGCTTACCCAAGCCCCGCCATACCCCCGTGCTACCCGCACCCCGCATCAAACCCACATCCCTGGGTGTTCGACCATAATAATTCGCTCCACTGGGGCACATGACTGTCAGGGATAACCGCATGACGACCAGCACGACTTATAACGACACCGCGCCTGCGCAACCGACGAACTCCGCCACCCGCGTGGCGACCGCGAGTTTCATCGGCACCGCCATCGAGTTCTACGACTTCTACGTCTATGCCACTGCCGCTGCGCTGGTGATCGGTCCGGTGTTCTTTCCGCAGACCTCCGGCACGGCCCAGATGCTGTCGGCGTTCCTCACCTTCGGCATCGCCTTCCTGGCTCGACCGCTGGGATCGGCGCTTTTCGGCCACTTCGGTGACCGCATCGGGCGCAAATCGACACTGGTTGCCTCGCTGCTGCTGATGGGCGTGTGCACCACACTGATCGGCGTACTCCCGGGCTACGACAGCATTGGGGCCTGGGCGCCGATCCTGCTCTGCGTTCTGCGCTTCGGCCAAGGCCTGGGACTCGGCGGCGAATGGGGCGGCGCGGCGTTGCTGGCGACGGAGAATGCACCAAAGGGCAAACGCGCCTGGTTCGGCATGTTCCCGCAACTCGGCCCCTCGATCGGTTTTCTCGCGGCCAATGGCCTGTTTCTGACGCTGGCAATGACCCTGAACGACGAGCAGTTCCGCTCGTGGGGCTGGCGGATTCCGTTCCTGCTCAGTGCTGCGCTGGTGATGGTCGGTCTGTACGTGCGCCTCAAGCTTCACGAAACGCCGGTGTTCGCCAACGCAATGGCTCGCCAGGAGCGAGTGAAGATCCCGCTGGTCGAGCTGCTCAGCCAATACTGGGCGCCGATGTTGCTGGGTGCCGGAGCGATGGTGGTGTGCTACGCGCTGTTCTATATCTCGACGGTGTTTTCGCTGAGCTATGGCGTGTCGACGCTTGGCTACACCCGCGAAACCTTCCTCGCGCTGCTGTGCTTCGCCGTGTTGTTCATGGCCGCCGCTACGCCACTGTCGGCCTGGGCCAGTGATCGTTACGGGCGCAAACCGGTGCTGATCATCGGCGGTGTGCTGGCGATCCTGTCCGGTTTCCTGATGGAGCCGCTGCTGACCCAAGGTTCGACCTGGGGCGTGGCGCTGTTCCTGTGCATCGAGCTGTTTCTGATGGGCGTGACGTTTGCGCCGATGGGCGCGCTGCTGCCGGAGCTGTTTCCAACCCACGTGCGTTATACCGGTGCGTCGGCGGCCTACAACCTGGGCGGCATTGTCGGGGCCTCGGCGGCGCCGTTCTTCGCACAGAAGCTGGTGGCGATGGGCGGCTTGAGTTATGTCGGCGGGTATGTGTCGGGGGCGGCGGTGCTGAGCTTGATTGCCGTGCTGTGCCTGAAGGAGACGCGCAATAACGATCTGAATCGGGTTGCCTGAAGAAAAAGCAAAAGCTTCGCGAGCAAGCCCGCTCCCACAGGGGACCGCGTTCTAACAGAAAGAATGCGATTCAATGTGGGAGCGGGCTTGCTCGCGAATGGCGCGCCTCGGTTACAGCTCTACAACAACAGCCTGGGAAGCGCGGGTAGCCTTGGCGCGAGCCGCGTCAATCGACTCATCACGTGCCAATGCCACACCCATCCGACGCTGACCATTGACCTCAGGTTTGCCGAACAGACGCAACGCCGTATCCGGTTCGCTCAACGCAGCACCGAGATTGGCGAAAGCCGTCTGGGTCGACTGCCCTTCCACCAGAATCACCGCCGAAGCCGATGGGCCGAACTGACGGATCAGTGGAATCGGCAGGCCCAGAATCGCCCGTGCGTGCAGCGCGAACTGCGACAGGTCCTGGGAAATCAAGGTCACCAGACCGGTGTCATGTGGACGCGGCGAGACTTCGCTGAACCAGACTTGATTACCTTTGATGAACAGCTCAACACCAAACAGACCACGGCCACCCAAGGCTTCAGTGACGGCTTTGGCAACGCGCTCGGATTCGGCCAGGGCAATCGGGCTCATGGCTTGTGGCTGCCACGATTCCTGATAGTCGCCCTTCTCCTGACGGTGACCGACTGGCGCACAGAACGTAGTGCCACCAACGTGACGCACGGTCAACAGGGTGATTTCGTAGTCGAAATCGATGAAGCCTTCGATGATCACGCGGCCTTTACCGGCACGGCCGCCTTCTTGAGCGTAATCCCAGGCTTTCTGCACGTCATCGACGCTGCGCAGCAAGCTCTGGCCTTTGCCCGACGAACTCATCACTGGCTTGACCACGCATGGGAAGCCCAGGTCCTGAACGGCCTTGCTGTAATCCTCGAAGGTGTCGGCGAAGTGGTACGGCGAGGTCGGCAGGTCCAGCTCTTCAGCGGCCAGGCGACGGATGCCTTCGCGGTTCATGGTCAACTGCGCGGCGCGAGCGGTCGGGATCACGGTGAAGCCTTCGGCTTCCAGTTCCACGAGGGTCGCGGTGGCAATGGCTTCGATTTCCGGCACGATGAAATGCGGCTTTTCGGCTTCGATCACCGCACGCAGGGCGGCGCCATCGAGCATGTTGATCACATGGCTGCGATGGGCGACCTGCATGGCAGGCGCATTGGCGTAGCGATCCACGGCAATCACTTCAACGCCCAGGCGTTGCAGCTCGATCACCACTTCCTTGCCCAACTCGCCACAGCCACACAGCAATACGCGGGTCGCGGTTGGCGACAATGGAGTTCCGATACGGGTCATCTCAGGTCCTCAAGAAGCGGATCATCGAGGGTCGCAGCGCCTGGCGCGCTTCCCATGGGGAGAAAGCGCGGCATTTTACATGAACCAGCGGGTTTGGCTTCAGCTGACGACGGCCTGCTTGCGCAAGCGCCAGGCCATGATCAGCCACACGGCGGTCACGCCCGCGAACTTCGAGCCCATGGCGGTGAGGATCACGCCCGGGGTGAACGCATCGATCATGCCGAAGAAAATGAAGGTATCGAGAGGAATGCTCAGGGCCGAACTTATCCACAGGCGGTCGTGCAAGGGACGCTTGGTGATGCTGAACACCAGCCAGTCGATGCATTCGGATACCGCGAACGCCGTGGCGCTGGCCAGCGCGATGGACGGATCGGACGTCACGTAGGACAACACCAGCGCTGCCAGCATCGCCGCGATCGCGCCATGGCCGAAACGGATTTGCACCATGTCGCGCAAAACGAACACCAAACCACCCCAGGCTGACCAGAGGATGTCCAGGTGCGGAGCGGTGGAAAAGGCGTAGTTGATCAGCACGACGCTGCTGATGTAAGCGATCAGGAAGAACATGGGGCGGCGGGATACCTGTCAATTTGGAGCACAGGGTACCTACAGGTCTGGTGTTTTGCCTAGCATCCAGAGAATGCCACTCGACTTGGCCCGCTCATGACACAACCCCAACACCTTGCGGCGCTCTTCGTTGTCCATCCGGCTCCAGCGAGTGATCTCTTCCACCGTGCGCTGACACCCAGTGCAAATGTCATCCTCGTCCAACGCGCAAATGTTCACGCAGGGCGATAGTACCGGCCGTTCAGTGGCGCTCATTCTTCCTGCTCAACCAGATCGCGGGCATAACGTTGCGAGTTATGCACATAGTGAGCAGCGCTGGCCTCCAGCATTTTTTTCTGCGGCTCGGTCAGCTCGCGCACCACTTTGCCGGGGGAGCCCATGACCAGCGAACCGTCTGGAATCTCCTTGCCCTCACCAATCAGTGAGTTGGCGCCGATGATGCAGTTCTTGCCAATCTTCGCACCGTTCAGAATGACCGCATTAATACCGATCAAGCTGTAATCGCCCACCGTGCAGCCATGAAGCATGGCGTTATGGCCGATGGTCACGCCGGTGCCGATGGTCAGCGGGAAACCCATGTCGGTGTGCATCACGGTGCCGTCCTGGACGTTGCTGTTCTTGCCGATCAGGATCAGTTCGTTGTCGCCACGCAGCACAGCGTTGAACCAGACGTTGGCGCCCTCCTCCAGTTTGACCTTGCCCACCAGCACAGCATTGGGTGCGACCCAGCTCTGCGGATGGGTTTCGACGCGGGCGTCGCCCAGGCGATATTTCATCTTATTGTCCTCAAGGCCAGGCTGGCTCACTTGCAAAAAGCGGGGTTCACGCCATACGGGCGATGGCTTCAGGTGTTGATAAACGTCTTGGGTGGCTGGTGCAGGCTGATTTTGGCGTCATAGAGCAGGTTGATCAACTCGACGATCATAATCGCCGTCAGGCCCCAGATTTTGTACTCGCCATAACGATAGCTCGGCACGTACCAACTACGGCCCTGGTAATCGATGCGATGGGTGTGTTCGCGCGGGTCCATGCGGAAGAACTCCAGCGGTACGCTGAAGACTGCGGCGATCTCGGCATCGTTGGCCCGGTACTCGACAAAGTCCGGAATCACACCGACATAGGGCGTGACCTTGATGCCGTGCAGGGAGATCAATGGGCTCAGCGGGCCGATCACTTCGACCAGCCCGGGCGGCAGGCCGATTTCTTCTTCAGCTTCGCGCAGGGCGGTGAAAATCAGGTCAGGGTCTTCGGGGTCACGTCGCCCGCCGGGGAAGGCGACTTCGCCGCCATGGGTCGAGAGCCCGCTGGCGCGCAGGGTCAGAACCAGTTCCGGTTCGTCACTGCGAGTGATGGGCACCAGTACCGCGGCTTCAGGGAAACGTTTGTCGGTTTCCAGTGTGCGAGGGATGTGGTTGCTTACTCGATGCAGTAGCTCGTCCAGCATGAGACTTCTCGATTTATTCGCTACCTCGCATCATGCACCAATCGAACCGACCGCCCAAGCCCATAACCACTGCATGTCGCTAAACGACAACTTGCCGACAGACACCGTCGCACGCCAAGATAGGCGCAGCATTCAGGAACCCAAGCATGAAATTTTGCAGTCAGTGCGGCAACCCGGTGACCCAGCGCATTCCAGAGGGCGATTCGCGCTTGCGTTTTGTCTGTGACAGCTGTCAGGCGATTCACTACCAGAACCCCAATATCGTCGCCGGTTGCGTCGCGACCTGGGGCTCCAAGGTCTTGTTGTGCCGACGCGCCATCGAGCCTCGGCTCGGTTATTGGACCCTGCCCGCCGGTTTCATGGAAAACGGTGAAACCATCGAGCAGGCGGCCATTCGCGAGACGGCCGAAGAAGCCTGCGCGCGGGTGCGCAACCTGAGCATCTATACGTTGATCGACGTGCCGCACATCAGCCAGGTGCATGTGTTCTTCCGCGCCGAGCTGGTGGACCTGGACTTTTGCGCCGGTCCCGAGAGCCTTGAAGTGGCGCTTTTCGAAGAAGCCGACATCCCTTGGTCCGAGCTGGCTTTCCGCACGGTGGGCCGTACCTTAGAATGCTTCTTCGCTGACCGGCGGACCGAGGTCTACCCCGTGCGGTCCGAGTCGATCCCGCCGCTTGCCCAGCCTGCCATCACTTAAAGCTTCTAAACTCACCTATAACTATTAAATAGTCGCGACACCTTTTAGGGATATCGTTTCATGCGCTGGTTGCTTGCCCTGTTTTGCTTGTCGTTCGTCGCTGTCTCCCAGGCTTCCGTTGCGGAAACGCTGGACGGCAAAGTCATCGAAAAAGTTCTGGTGCTCAAGTCCGCCCACCAATTGCAATTGATCAATGACGGCAAGCCGCTCAAGACCTATCGCATTTCCTTGGGCAAACGCCCCAAGGGGCCGAAGCTGATGGAAGGCGACAAACGCACGCCTGAAGGTTTCTATTGGCTGGATTGGCGCAAGGTCAGCGATAAATTCAATCTGGCGATGCACATCTCCTACCCGAACATCAGTGACTCCGTGCGCTCCCGTCGTGAAGGCGTCGAACCCGGTGGCATGATCATGATCCACGGCACCCCGGACACTGAAGAAAACCCCGAAGACCTGTTCCACACGCTGGACTGGACCGACGGCTGCATTGCCATGCGCAACATGGACATGCGCGAGGTTTGGGGTTTGGTGCCGGACGGCACGATGATCGAAATCCGCCCGTAGCGGCTACCTTCCGTCGCTCCTCAAAAAATAAAATCAAAAGATCGCAGCCTTCGGCAGCTCCTACCGGGTAGATACCAATTTCACCCGTAGGAGCTGCCGAAGGCTGCGATCTTTGCTGTTGAAATCCCCACCTCTAATACCACTTCAAACCAGCACCCCTCTTACCCATCAATCAGGGCAGGCTTTCCCGCGCCAACAGCAAAGTGGTCTCATTGACATGGTATTTAAGTGGTATTAGGTTTCACCCACCACCGGGCGACAACAATCCTATATCCGCATCGGACCAAACCTACATGAATGACCTCCAGGCCCTACGCCCTGACGACACCCAGCCCACGCCGTTGTACCTGCAACTGGCGCGCAATCTGGAAGCGGCGATCCATGCCGGCCAGTGGAAAGCCGAACAGGCCATGCCATCGGAGCGCAACCTCAGCGAAATGCTGGGCATCTCCCGGGTCACTGCACGCAAAGCGCTGGAAGTTCTGTTCGAGCAAGGCCTGATCCGCCGCAACCAGGGTTCCGGCACCTTCATCACCCCACGCCTGGAACAACCGCTGTCGCGCCTCTCGGGTTTCAGCGAAATGCTGCGGCTGAAGGGCTTCGTCCCCGGCTCGCAATGGCTGGAGCGTGAAATCACTCCGCCGACCCACGAAGAACTGATCCGCCTGGGCCTCTCGCCGAACGACAAGGTCGCGCGGCTCAAGCGCCTGCGTAAAGCCGACGACACGGTGATGGCGATCGAGATGAGCACCCTGCCCGCCTCGATCATTCCCAAGCCACAAGCGGTGGGCGACTCCCTCTACGAATACCTCGACGGCATCGGCAAGCCGATCGTCCGCGCCCTGCAGCACATTCAGGCGATCAACGCCTCGGACGAGTTCGCCGCCCTGGTGGGCATCGCGCCCGGCACCGCCATGCTGCTGATGACCCGGGTTGGCTACCTGGAAGACAACACACCAATCGAAGTCACCGACACCTACTGCCGCAACGACTACTACGACTTTGTCGCAGAGCTTCGTCGATAACCCGCTTCACCGCCAAAGAACCGAGAACCGATCATGTCCGAAGACAACATCCTCACCGCCCGCGGCTGGGTTCGCGGCCGGCTGATTCACGAACACGGCAAAGTCGTGTCGATCGAAGGCCAACCGTGCGATCCGGCCGACAACGACCTGCCTTACCTGCTGCCGGGTTTCATCGACCTGCACGTTCATGGCGGCGGCGGCAAAGACATCATGGAAGGCGCGCCCGCCTTCGAGACCATCACCAAAACCCACGTGCGTTTCGGCACCACGTCGCTGCTGGCGACCACCATGACTGCGCCGAACGAAGAGATTTCGCGAGTACTCAAGGACGTCGGCGAGTTCTGCGAACAGCGCCCAAAAGGCAGCGCCCGAGTCCTCGGCGTGCACCTGGAAGGCCCGTACATCAACCCCGGCAAACTCGGTGCCCAACCGAATTTCGCCCACACCGCGTTGATGGCCGAAGTCGAAGAATATCTGGCACTGGCGCCGATCCGGGTGATCACCATCGCCCCGGAAATCGCCGGCCACGACGCCTTGATCCGTGACCTCAGCGCTCGCGGTGTGCGCATGCAAATCGGCCACACCCTCGGCAGCTACGAGGAAGGCGTTGCCGCGCTGAACGCCGGAGCCAGCAGTTTCACCCACCTCTACAACGCCATGAGCCCGCTGCATCACCGCGAGCCGGGCATCGTCGGCGCAGCACTGGCTCACGCCAAATACGCCGAACTGATTCCGGACTTGCTGCACGTGCACCCCGGCGCCATCCGTGTGGCCCTGCGTTCAATCCCGTGTCTGTATTGCGTCACCGACTCCACCGCCGCCGCTGGCATGCCCGACGGTGAATACAAGCTCGGCAGCCACACGGTGACCAAATGCCTGGGCGGCGTGCGCTTGCCCGACGGCACGCTGGCCGGCAGCACGCTGACCATGGATCAGGCCCTGCGCAATTTGGTGAAGATCGGTTTGCCGATCGCCGAGGCCTCGCAACGTCTTTCGCAATTCCCCGCCGACTACCTCGGCCTCAACGATCGCGGGCGCCTGCAACCCGGCAGCTGGGCCGACTGCGTGCGGCTCGATCGCTCACTCACACTGACCGCCGTCATGGTCGAAGGAGAAGACATTGACTTCAAAAATGCTTGAAGAGGCGCTGTCCTCGTTCGAGGCCGTGCAAGCCCAATTGCAGCAACTCGACCCGCAGATGATCGAGATCGCCGGGCGCCTGCGCCGTCAGCCGCCGCAAGTGGCGATGACCGTCGCTCGCGGCAGCTCCGATCATGCCGCCAGTTACTTCGCCTACCTGACCATGCAGCAGTTGGGCTTCCCGGTGGCTTCGTTGCCGATGTCGGTGGTGACCATGTTGCAAGCGCCGTTGAAGGTCAGCGGCCAAGTGGCGTTCGCCTTCTCGCAGTCCGGGCAAAGTCCCGATCTGGTGAACAGCATGCGTCTGCTGCGCAAGCGCGGCGCCCTGAGCATCTCGATGGTCAACGCCGAGAGTTCGCCGCTGGAGGCCGCGTGTGAGTTCAGCCTGCCGCTGTGTGCCGGCACCGAAAGCAGCGTCGCCGCGACCAAGAGTTTTATCGCCACCCTCAGTGCCAGCGCCCGTCTGATCGCCCACTGGAAAGAGGATGCGCAATTGCTGGAGGCCGGCCTCGCGCTGCCGGAAGGTTTGCGCGAGGCGGCGAAACAGGATTGGAGCCTGGCCATCGATGCCTTGCGCGATTGCCAGCGCCTGATGGTGATCGGCCGTGGCGCCGGTTTCGCCATCGCCCAGGAAGCTGCGTTGAAATTCAAGGAAACCTCGGCGATCCAGGCTGAAGCCTTCAGCAGCGCCGAGGTCCGTCACGGCCCGATGGCGTTGATCGATGAAAATTATCCACTGCTGATCTTCGCCCCGCGCGGTGCCGAGCAGGCCGGTTTGCTGAGCCTCGCCGCCGACATGCGCCAGCGCGGTGCCCGCGTATTGCTGGCCGCACCGGATGACATTGCCGAACGCGACCTCACCCTGACCCGCGCCGAGCACCCGACGCTCGACCCGATTCTGGCAATCCAGAGTTTCTACGTCATGGCCGCCGGTTTGGCTGTCGCCCGAGGCATGGACCCGGACCAGCCGCGGCACTTGAGCAAAGTGACGCGCACGCACTGAGTCCGAACCCGTACGTATTTCCTGATGAGACCGAGCCATGCACAACAATAATAAAGAGCTGACCCTCAGCGCCCCGCTCAGCGGCCCGGTGCTCACGCTCGCCAAAGTCCCGGACCCGGTGTTCGCCAGCGGCGCCATGGGCGACGGGATCGCCATCGACCCGCTGAACGACACCCTCCACGCCCCGTGCGCTGGCGTCGTGGTGCATGTCGCGCGCACCGGCCACGCCGTCACCTTGCGTGCCGACAACGGCGCCGAGTTGCTGCTGCACCTGGGCCTCGACACGGTCGAGTTGCAGGGTGAAGGCTTCTCGATGCTGGTCAAGGAAGGCGCGCGGGTCAGCAATGGCCAACCGCTGTTGCGCTATGACCTGGACAAGGTCGCGCAGCAGTGCAAAAGCCTGGTCAGCCTGATGATCCTGACCAACAGCCAGGACTTTCAGGCGCGGCCAATCACGCTGAAGTCGGTAAAAGTTGGCGAGCCATTGCTGCACATCATTCGTCGGCACGCACCTGGAGCGCAGGCTGAAGCGGAGCTGTCCGGGGAAGAGATTGTCGGCCACATTCGTATCGCCCATCGCGGCGGGCTGCATGCTCGTCCGGCAGCGCTGATTCGTCAGACAGCCCAAGGTTTCAAGAGCAAATCGCAGCTGCATTTCGCTGGCAAATCGGCGACCTGCGACAGCTTGATAGGGCTGATGGGTTTGGCCGTTGGCGAACAGGACGAGGTTCAGGTCAGCTGCCAGGGCCCGGACGCCGAAGCCGCGTTGCAAGCGTTGCTGATCGCGTTATCCACAGCGCTGGCCGAAGACAGCCACGCCGCCGCGCCGACACCGATTGCCCGACGCACTCGAGCTGCCGAAGCGGGCGTGCTGCACGGTGTTTGTGCAGCGCCCGGTTTGGTTGGCGGCCCGTTGTTCCGCTTGACCGCAATCAGCCTGCCGGTGGACGCCGGCAACCATGATCCCGAGCAACAACTGCAAACCCTCGACACCGCGCTGACCGTCGTACGCAGTGAAATCGACCACACGCTGGCCCAAGCCAGGAAACATAAAAACACCGACGAAGAAGCGATCTTCGCCGCGCACCTCGCCCTGCTCGAAGACCCGGCGCTGCTGAACGCTGCGAACACTTCCATCGACCAAGGCATGGCCGCGACCCACGCCTGGAGCCAATCGATCGACGTGCAGTGCGAGGTGCTCCAGCAACTCGGCAGCCCGTTGTTGGCCGAACGCGCCAACGATCTGCGCGACCTCAAACAACGCGTGCTGCGCGCCCTGCTCGGCGAAACCTGGCACTACGACGTGCCTGCCGGCGCCATCGTCGCCGCGCATGAATTGACGCCGTCCGATCTGCTGCAACTCAGTCAGCAAGGTGTCGCCGGGTTGTGCATGGCCGAGGGCGGCGCGACCTCCCACGTCGCCATTCTCGCTCGCGGCAAAGGCTTGCCGTGCATAGTCGCGCTAGGTTCTACGCTGCTGGATCAGCAGCAAGGCCAAGCGGTTGTGCTGGATGCCAATGGTGGTCGCCTAGAACTGATGCCAAATGCCGAACGTTTGGCCGAAGTGCATCAGGCGCAACTCGATCATCAACAGCGCCGTGCGGAGCAACAGGCTCAGGCTCACACCCCGGCACTGACGCTCGACGGTTTGCAGATTGAAGTCGCCGCCAATGTGGCCTCCAGCGCCGAAGCGGCTGATGCCCTGGCCAATGGCGCCGACGGCGTCGGCTTGCTGCGTACCGAGTTTCTCTTCGTCGACCGCAACACCGCGCCGGACGAAGAGGAACAGCGCGCCGCTTATCAAGCCGTGCTCGACGCCATGGGTGACAAGTCAGTGATCATCCGCACCATCGACGTTGGCGGCGACAAACAACTCGACTACCTGCCGCTGCCGGTTGAGGCCAATCCCGTGCTTGGCCTGCGCGGTATTCGCCTGGCTCAGGTCCGCCCGGAATTGCTCGATCAGCAACTGCGCGCCTTGCTGCATGTCAGCCCACTGGCGCGCTGCAGGATCCTATTGCCGATGGTGACCGAAGTCGATGAGTTGCTGCACATCCGCCAGCGTCTCGACGCGTTGTGCACTGAACTCGGTGTGCTTGAGCGCCCGGAGCTGGGCGTGATGATCGAAGTCCCCGCCGCCGCCCTGCTGGCCGAGCAACTGGCCAAACACGCGGACTTCCTCTCCATCGGCACCAACGACTTGTCGCAATACACCTTGGCCATGGACCGCGACCACGCCGGCCTCGCCTCGCGGGTCGACGCCATGCACCCGGCGCTGCTGCGGCTGATCGCCCAGACCTGCGCCGGTGCTGCGGTGCATAACCGTTGGGTCGGTGTCTGCGGCGCGCTCGCCTCCGATCCGCTGGCCACGCCGGTGCTAATTGGCCTGGGCGTCAGCGAGTTGTCGGTCAGCCCGGTGCAGATCGGTGAAATCAAGGACCGCGTCCGCCACCTGGACGCGAGCGAATGCCGACGCCTCAGCCAGGACCTGCTCAAGTTGAGCAGCGCCAGCGCGGTGCGTCACGCCTGTCACCAGCAATGGCCTCTGAGCTGAAAACAACAAAAAATCCAGGGAGATCCGCCATGTACCACTACTTCATCGAAGGCCTGCAACGCCTTGGCCGCGCGCTGATGCTGCCGATCGCGATCCTGCCGATCGCCGGCCTGTTGCTGCGCCTGGGCGACACCGACCTGCTGAACATCGCAATCATCCACGACGCCGGCCAAGTCATCTTCGCCAACCTGGCGATGATCTTCGCCATCGGCATCGCGGTCGGTTTCGCCAAGGACAACAACGGCACCGCAGGCCTCGCCGGGGTCATTGGTTACCTGGTGATGATCTCCACCCTCAAGGTGCTCGACGCGAGCATCAACATGGGCATGCTCGCCGGGATCGTCAGCGGCTTGATGGCGGGCGCGCTGTACAACCGTTTCAAGGACATCAAACTGCCGGAGTACCTCGCGTTCTTTGGCGGCCGGCGCTTCGTGCCGATTGTCACCGGGTTCGCCGCCGTCGGCCTGGGCGTGATCTTTGGCTTGATCTGGCCGCCCATCCAACACGGCATCAACAGCTTCGGCACGTTGATGATGGAGAGCGGCAGCTTCGGCGCGTTCGTCTTTGGCGTTTTCAACCGCCTGCTGATCGTCACCGGGCTGCACCACATCCTCAACAACATGGCGTGGTTCGTCTTCGGCAACTTCACTGACCCGACCACCGGAGCCATCGTCACCGGCGACCTGTCGCGCTACTTCGCGGGTGACCCGAAGGGCGGCCAGTTCATGACCGGCATGTTCCCGATGATGATCTTCGGCCTCCCCGCCGCGTGCCTGGCGATGTACCGCAATGCGCTGCCGGAACGCCGCAAGGTCATGGGCGGGATCTTCCTGTCGATGGCGCTGACTTCATTTTTGACAGGTGTAACTGAGCCGATCGAGTTCGCCTTCATGTTCCTCGCGCCGCTGCTTTATCTAGTGCATGCGTTGCTGACTGGGCTGTCGATGGCGATCACCAACTTGCTGAATATCCATCTCGGCTTTACGTTTTCCGGTGGTTTGATCGACATGATTCTCGGCTGGGGAAAATCCACCAACGGTTGGTTGATGGTCCCGGTCGGCCTGGCGTATGCGGTGATCTACTACGTGGTGTTTGATTTCTGCATTCGTCGGTTCAACTTGAAGACGCCGGGGCGTGAAGATGTTCTGAATGGCGACAAAGCAGTCATCGCCGAGAATGAACGGGCCGGGGCTTATATCAAGGCGCTGGGTGGTGCGCAGAATTTGATCACCGTGGGCGCCTGCACCACTCGGTTGCGGCTGGACATGGTGGATCGCAACAAGGCAAACGATGCGGAGTTGAAAGCACTGGGTGCGATGGCGGTTGTGCGTCCGGGCAAGGGTGGGAGTTTGCAGGTGGTGGTCGGGCCGATGGCAGACAGCATTGCCGATGAGATTCGCTTGGCGATGCCTGCGTTGGGGCGCGCACTTGTTTCTTCCCCTCCTGCAGTTATCGATGCGCCGAAACCTGCGGCGGTGGCGAATTCAGAAGCACAGCAATGGCTGAATGCTTTGGGTGGCGGCGAGAATGTGTTGCAAATGGATTGCATCGCCATGACCCGGATCCGGCTGCAACTGGCGGATGGCAAGGCGTTGTCGGAATGTGAATTGAAGGCGCTGGGTTGCCAGGGTGTGAGTCAGCTGGACGGTGGGGTTTGGCATCTGTTGGTTGGCGACAAGGCATCGAGTTTGAATGATGCGCTGGATGCGTTGGTGAATCGCAGTGAGGTGAGTGCCAAGGTTTAGATTGTGGGTGCCACTTCTCATGATGGCGAGCGGATAAGACGCATGGAAGATTCTTTCTTGCCAACATTTCCGATGGTTAAACACCGCTCGACGGCGTTTGTTTAAAACGCCTCAAGGTTACTTCCTGCAAGCTACAACACCTTGCGCCGTTGCCTACGGCTACGCCAGAATCCGCCGGCTTGTGCGCCTTGGGGGTGGTCGGTAACTTGGTTCCTGTCACTGCCCATCAGTGATCGGGTTTAGTAGCCCGTCGATGTCAAGACGCACAACGTATCTATCTAGCAGGCAGCCCATGCCCGCACTTGATGGCGGTTGTGTGCAGGGCGCTTCGGCGCGCCGATTTCTTGGCTCATCGGTCTACTAACCTGTGCACAGCTGCCACCCTTACGTTTAGTAGCGAACGGGTTGCAGCCTCACTCATATGAGGATTGAGCCAATGTTCAAGGTCACACCAAATCCGCCGGAAACCGATCCGGCATCGCCCTACGAATCACTCGACTCCAACAAGCTCCACGAAGCCGCCGAGCGCGCCCTCGACCATCACTTCCCGCCAGCCGATCCCAAGCCACCAAAACGCAACGGCCAGCTCTTCAGCGTCTGCCCGGGCATCAACCCTGAAACCCTTCTCGCCAATGCCTCGGAAGATTTGCTGTCCATCAGCGCCATCGCCGCCAACCTCGCCGACGATGTGGACGGTTCCCGCCGCTCCGTAGCCTTGGCGCTCAGCCGCATGGCTGACGGCGTGCATTTGTTGGTGGAGCGAATGCTGGATCATCTGGATGAACCCGAGATGGCGGCGATTTTCGCCAGGCTTCAAAATCGAGTCAGCTGATTCGTCAGGCATAAAAAATGGGCACCCAACCTCGTTGGCGTGCCCATTTTTTCCCTTCTCACCACTCATCAGGCCGAGCGTTAGCTCGCCAGCAGCTTTTATCCCCGTTCGGTTGCGCAGTAGCCGTAAAACGGGACTTGACGATGAAAATTCAAGATTTGTGTATTCACAATTTTTTCACCAAGGCCAACCACCGTCTAAGCTTCAGACAAGTCCTCTCAATCTGCGTGAATGGATCAGTCGACTATGGGCGCTTTATGGCAAACCGATTCGAGAAAAAATGTGGTTCCGACTGAACGTGTGGATGAAGCGCCTATACCTGAAAAACCCCCTCGCAGTCGTACGAAGCACGGTTGGGGGGCGTTCTGGTTGTTGTTGCTGATAATTCTGATTGTCCTCGGGCTGGCCGCGGCCAAGGAAATGCGCACGTCGAAGTTTCAATCCCGGGAACTCAGCCAATTCGCCGCCACCCTGAGCTACGAGCTGAAACCCGGTCCCAGCGATGCCATTCGCTATCCGGGCGCGGGCCCTTTCGATCTGCGTCTGGGCTACAGCTCCCTGGGTGAATTCCTGCCGCGTCTGATCAAGCGCGACTACGTTGTGGCGTCACAGACCCGATTTTCCCAAAAGTTGATGGACTACACCGGCAATGGCTTTTTCGTGCCCTACGCGGAGAAAATCCAGGCTGGATTGTCGATCACCGATTGCCGTGCGGCACCGCTTTACCAGTACAAATACCCACAACAACTGTATTCAAGCTTTGCGGCGATCCCCCCCGTGGTGGTCAACAGTTTGCTGTTCATCGAAAACCGCTTTCTGCTCGACCCCCATCAGCCCCGGGCCAACCCTGCCGTGGATTGGCCGCGGTTCGGCATGGCGGCATGGTCCCAGGTCGCCAAGTTGATGCACCTGCCAGGCCAGTCGGCGGGCGGCAGTACCCTGGCCACGCAACTTGAGAAGTACCGGCATTCGCCCGATGGCCTGACCGTGTCGGGTGCGGAAAAGATCCGTCAGATGATTTCTGCCAGTGTGCGCGCCTATCAGGCCGGGCCGGAGACCCTCGAAGCCCGGCAGAACGTGATTCGCGATTACCTCAACAGCGTGCCCCTGTCGGCAGTACCGGGCCACGGTGAAGTGCATGGTATGGCCGAAGGTTTGCGCGTCTGGTACGGCGCCGATTTCAACCAGGCCAACGAGCAACTGGCCAGTAAGGAGACAGATCCGAAAAGCATGTCGGAAAAAGGTCTGGCCCTGCGTGAGATGCTGTCTTTGATGATTGCCCAGCGCCGCCCTTCCCACTACCTGACCAAGGGCCACGATGAACTGGCCGAACTCACCGACAGCCACATTCGCCTGCTGGCACTGAATGACGTGATCGATGCGCCACTCGCGGCAGCGGCATTGACCAGCAAAGTGACCTATCGCGACTGGCAGACACAGCCCACCATTCAGCCGATCGAAACCAACAAGGGCATCAGCGTGGCACGCAGTCGTCTGGGCGGGTTGCTCAACCGTCCGCTGTACGACCTCGATCGCCTTGATCTTTCCGCCACCAGCACCCTGCAAGGCGAGTTGCAAACCAAGGCTACCGAGTACCTGAAGCATCTGGCCGACCCTGTGTTTGCTGCGCAGATCGGCTTGATGGGCGAGCGCCTGCTGACCCCCACCAGTACCACCCAAGTGCGCTACAGCTTCACGCTGTTCGAACTGACCCCGGACGGCTCACGGGTGCGGGTGCAGACCGACAGCACCGACCAGCCGTTCGATATCAATGAAGGCAGCAAGCTGGAACTGGGCTCCACCGCCAAGATGCGTGTGCTGACCACCTATTTGCAGATCATCGCCGAGCTGCACGATAAGTACGCAATGATGACCATCCCGGAACTGAAGAAGGTCGACGTCCCTGATCAGGACCGCCTGAGTCGCTGGGCCGTCGATTACCTGATCCAGAACAAAGACCGCAACTTGCCAGGCATGCTCGGCGCTGCGCTGGATCGCAAATACTCGGCCAGCCCCGGTGAAGCTTTTTTCACCGGTGGCGGGCTGCACACATTCGTTAACTTTCGCAAAGAAGACAACGGCCGCATTCCTACCCTGCGTGATGCCCTGCGCGAGTCGATCAACCTGCCGTTCATTCGGCTGATGCGTGACCTGGTGCGCTACACCACGTATTCAGGCCCCAACAGCAGCGCCGAATTGCTCAAGGACGACCGCGACCCTCGCCGCCAGGAATACCTGGCCTCGTTCGCCGACCGCGAAGGCACGTCGTTCCTGCTGAAGTTCTGGAAGAGATACAAGAACAAGGACACCCAGGCGCGGCTCGAGACCTTCCTCGACAGCATGCGCCCGACCCCGATTCGCATGGCCGCGGTGCATCGTTATCTGTTGCCACAGGCCAGTCAGGAAAGCTTCAACATGTTCGTGCGCGCGCACCTCAAAGGCGCCAAGCTCACCGAGAAACTGACCGACGAACGTCTTCAGCGGCTCTACGAAAGCTACGGCCCTGGCGCCTACGACTTGCCGGACCAGGGCTTCATCGCCAAGGTCCACCCGCTGGATCTATGGTTGATCGGCTACTTGTTGAAAAACCCCGACGCCAAGTTCAGCCAGATCGTCAAAGCCAGCCAGTTCGAACGCCAGGAAGTCTACAGCTGGCTGTTCAAAAGCCGTCACAAGGGTGCCCGCGACAGCCGCATTCGCACCATGCTGGAGATCGAGGCGTTCCTCGACATTCACCAACGCTGGCAGAAAGTCGGCTATCCATTCGACCATCTGGTGCCGTCGCTGGCCACCGCCATCGGCAGTTCCGGCGACCGTCCGGCCGCCTTGGCGGAGCTGATCGGTACCATCCTCAACGACGGCGTGCGCATGCCGACACTGCGCATCGACAGCCTGCACTTCGCGGCGAACACGCCGTATGAAACCAAACTGATCAATGATCCGGATGCCGGTAAACGGGTGATGCCTTCCGAGGTGGCCACGGCCATGCGTGAAGCGTTGTCGCAGGTGGTGGATGCCGGTACGGCCAAACGTGTTTCTGGCAGTTTCATCACGCCGGATGGCAAACCGTTGGCCATGGGCGGCAAAACCGGTACGGGCGATAACCGCATCGAAGCCTTCGGTTCGGGTGGGCGAATTCTGAGTTCGAAATCCATCAACCGCACCGCGACCTTCGTGTTCTACATCGGCGATCGTCACTTCGGCACGATGACTGCGTTCGTGCCCGGGCAATCGGCCGAAGCGTTCAAGTTCACCTCGGCTTTGCCAGTGCAAGTGCTCAAGGGGATGGCGCCGATTCTGACGCCGTACCTGCAGCCGGGCGGGCACACGATGTGCCTGCCGGTCGAGACGGCGCAGCGTTGAGCTCGCTCCCGCAGTTTTCTATCAAACCTCCGAATCCCAGATAACCGTGACATCGCCGGAATACGTACTGGCAACACCCGATACCAGCATTTTCTCGACTTCGTCGCGTCCGACTTCGAAGTGCAGCGTTCCCTCCCCACGACTCACATAAAAAGAGGGCTGGAAGAAATCAGTACCAACGCCATCCAGACGCAAGGGACGGCTTTTGACGGCTTCTCCGCCACGGCTGGTCAAGCCATAGGGCAAGCTCACGGCAATATCCAGCGCCACCGTCTGATCAGACACCGGATCCTTCAAGGCACAGGTGTTGTTAGCCTGATGCTGGCATTCCAACGTCATTTTAAAAGCCGAGGAGGACGAAACGCTGAAGGTCTGGTCCCTGAACAACCGCGTCGGTTTGCGTCCTTGATTCAGCCAGGCTTGCCAGCCGCCCTGGGGAACCAGTTCGACTTTATTGCCGCCTGGTGGAACCTCGATCTTCAGCTGATGCTTCACAGTGAGGGTGAAGTTGAATAGGAAAGTATTACCGCTCATGACATTCATGAGATCACCGAAATCGAAGTCCTCGTTTCGACCCACCGAATAACTCGTGCTGCCTGTGTACTGCCCGTCGGCCATCCCCAATGGATTGGGCGTTTTGAGTTCGTAGGCAAATTCAAGTGAGCGCAGAGTGAACCAATTGACGTCCGCCTGCACCGGTTGCCGGCTGCAGGCACCCGCCCCCTCCGGCACAATCCAGAAAAAACTGGCGTCTTGGACGCCTGCCGCCAGATGGCCAGTTCTCACGCACGGGCTGGGGGCTTCCCGCCATTGACGGTCCCAGCCCGCCCCTCCCTCCCCCAATCCCCAGGCGCTGACCCCGGGTGGTCGAGGCATTTTCCACGCCGAGCCGATGCCGGCAATCCGCATTTGAACGACCTCCGTTCTGTTCGTACCGACATGTGTTACCACCACGTCTTTGAACGTCGAAGGAACCTTGAACATTGCTCCTTCTCTGGGGTTTGTATGATTGGCCAGAAAGGGCCCTGTGCTGTCTGCGGCAAACCCGTCAAATCGAAGACTGAAAATGTTCAGGCTTTTGCATTGTGTGGGAATATGAACCCGGCAAATGCTGCTTATTGGCGTCGTATTTTTAAATATGTTTTCAGTCGGCTTGTTCACATTCGGCTCAAAAAACGCCTCGATTTCATAGACGAGGTCATTGGCACTGGCAGCCTGCGTGTGCAGAAACAACAACGCCCCGAGAGCCAGTCCCGAAGCACGGTTCTTTGTGATTCTCTTGTTCAAATCCATCATTTGGGTCCTGAAAAGCAGCAAAGTGGCCGTTCTCAAGGCGGTCTTGCGATTCACCTTCAGAACGTTTTCCATCACGTCCAGCTAAGGCGCCAAGGCCTCGAAAATCATGTGCACGCTGCCGTAGTAACTGCCCGGCGGATAACCGTTCGGCACTTCCACTGCGGCCACTTCCAGACCTACGCGCCTGCCGGCCCGGCCATCCAGTTCGGAAATCACCTCTTCGGCGTCCACAGTCAGTCGCTTACTGTTGAACGTCACGATCAAGGGTATGTCGTCACTGGCCTGGCCATTGCTCAGATACGGCTCGACACTGAGCCTGGCGGAAATACCGCCGTGGGTATTTTTCACATCGAAGTTTTTGCGCAACGGAGCCAACCGGTTTGTGATCGGGCTATAGGGCAGCAGTTGTTGCTGATGAATCCAGCCCGGTTCCGACGGGATCACGTAAAACTCCGCGGTGGGAATGGTCACCGCCACCTCGAAGGTTTCCCGGAAGGTGGTCGCCTGAACGACGCCACTGACCGTAATGAGCAGCGCCAGCGATGTAGTTACGAGTGTTGCCTTGAACATGATTTGTCACCTGACACGGTCAATAAGGGCGCTTGCGCAGCGAGCTTCAGCCCTTGAGCTCCAGCACCTTCGTAGCCTTGCCTTCGATCATCGTGAAGCGATATTCGCGACCGCTCTGTTTGTCGAACTGGAATGTGCGGCCCGGCAGGATGTGATGCTTGGTGGTCGGCTGGCAGTCGGATTCGCTCTTGGCCGAGCAGTCCCTGAACTCATCGATCACCACCACCGAGTTGCCTTGATTGCGGATCCGGTACTGACCCGGGCCGTCATCGATCATGCTGTCGAAGCGTGTTTGCTCGGGCCGGACAAAAAATATCGTGCCGTAACCGGCCAGCACATTGACCCCGGCTGACAGACCTTTTTTGTACGCGTCGCGCTCGTCGCTGGACACGGCGAACTCGTCTTCCTTTTCCGGCACGACAGGCACAAATCGCACCCGGAAATAACGCTCACGGTCCCGCTCGCCCATGTACACCAGACGGGTGCCCTGCATGCCGTTGGCCGGAACGATCAAGCGCGCGGGGCTGGCCATCAGACCGTTGCGGGCAGCCATATCGGCCTGCGCCGTCAGAGGTATTTCCCGCGAGGTGCCATCTGCGTCATAGACGATTTCCAGGATATTGACCTTGACGAAGGCCGTGGCATCGCCGCCGTTGAACACCCGTTTCAAGTACGTACTTTTGTCAGCGTCCAGGTAGTCGTAGACCACCCCGACATTGATCGCCGGCCCCGCATTGGCCATCAGCGGCAACCAGCCAGCAAACAGCAGTGCCCATCGATAATTCATTTTCTTGTCCTCTTGGTGGTGATCTGTGAGCAGCCTTGATTGAGTCCTTGAATCGCTCATCAACCCGGTGCATGAAGGGTGTCGGCCCCCTGCGCCAACGTATCGCTGGTGCACCGAAGATCGCCGATCAGCAACAGGTCGTTTTCAGTGCGGGCCTTGCTCGGATCAAGCCGGAATTGACACAGCAATTGCTCGCCGCGTCGTACTTCCAGCGTCGGCGAACCGGCGTTCATTTCCATGGAGAAGAAACCGTCCACTTCCGTCACCCCACGACTGGCATGATTGATGATGTGGTGCCCCTTGAGCGGCTTGCCCTGGGGGTCGAGCAATCGACCGAGCACGGTCAGGGTTTTGCTCACAGTGATCTTTCTGTAATCCACCCCGCCCTTGTTCAGGTGATAGCGGGCGCGCGGCGGCTGAATGCTCGCCGACGGCACGTGATTGCCTTCGAAGTCGAAGCTGACCGAACCGATTTTGTAGGCGGTCAGCGGCACGTAGTTGCGGCCGGGCCGCAACGTCGCACTGCCGCCGCTGAAGTCGTCGGCTCGCAGGGCGATCTCATCGAGATCGGTTTCCACATCAATGATCATCCCGGCGCCACCGCGGTGTTGCTCGCTGCTCATGACGATGTGCTGCCCGCCCACGGCCACGGTGCTGTCGAAGTTCAAGCCGCCGGTGTAGTTGCCGTTGAAGGACGACCGCTGGACGAAGGCATCGCCATTGAACGTGTCGGTCCGGAAACTGCTGAGTCCGGAAAGGCCCACGCCATAAGTGTCGGCGAGGGCCGTGACCGAGACGTTTTGCAGAACGTGGTCTTCAAGGGTTTTGCTATAGGTCAGCGAGCCGTTGTTGTCGCGTCCGCCTTCCCGGGCCGTACGAGTGCCGATGCTGCCCGACCATTGTTCACCCGGTCCGCCGAGCGCCACGTTGACGCTCAGGTCGACCCCGCGGTTACGTTCGTCGCCACTGCTGAAACTGCCCGGCCGGTCGAACACCGAGAAGCGCCAACTGGCGTCACTGCCGAACAACAGGGTTCTTTGCGACCAGCCCAGATCAAGCGCAACACCTTCCGTGTTGCCCTCACTGTAGGAAACCCGAGCATTGAATGAATTCTTGCTGCTGAGCCGATGGTTGATCGCCAGTGAGCTGTTGCTGGTCTGGCCGGTGAACACGTTGCGCTGGCGTATGCGTGTGCCGTCCGGCAAGGTTTCATACGTATGGGTGGTGTCCAGCCAACTGCGGGTGTGCGTGGCGAAAAGATTGCCTGAGCCGTAGTTGTAGAGGGCTTGCAGGTCCATGCCGGTGCCATGGTCTTTGGTTTGATAGAGGTTGGCATACAGGCTGGTGTTGTTGGCCAGGGTCCAGTCGATCGACGAACCATACTGCTGTTTGTCCTGCAGCTGACGCGCCGACAGCCCCAGAATCACCCGCGGATGCAGCAGGTAATTGACTGCCGCACCAGCCGTCAAATCGCCATGGGACTGTTGATCCCAATTGCTCAGCAATTTGCTTTCCTGGCCGGCGAACAGGCTGTAGCGCCAGCGCTCATCGTGGTTGCGCCAGTTGGTGGGTTTGTACACCAGCTCCTGGGTGGTCGAGGTGATCTGGCCGTCTTCGATCAACCGCACCTCGACTTCGTAGATGCCGCCGGGCAATGACCGCGTATCGAGGGTTTGCAGGCCAGCACCGACGGCCTGGGTGTTGATCAAGACGCCGTTGCGAAAAATCTCCACCGATGCCTGGCGGTTGGCCGTGACGTAGATCGGATAAACGCTGGGCGCCGAGCTGTTGATCGCCAGACTGTCAGAGCTGCCGTACATCAGGCCTGCTGCCGTATCGGGGCTGGCACCAAACGAGCGCAGTTGTCGGGTAAGACCTTCGGAGTTGGGGGTGAAATAGCCGAGTCGCAGAAAACTGCCCTGCAATTCCCGCTGGCTGTATAACTCGTGAACCGCGTGATAGAGCTTGTCATCCGGGCCACCGAGCCGGGCCAGTTGCAGGTTCACCCGCTGGGTCCAGTTACCCAGGCTGCTGCTGGCCTCAAGACCATAGCGCCCACCCAGGTCCTGATCCTGGCCACCATTGAGGTTGAGCTGGTTGCGCACGATCAGGCCAGTACTGCCGCCCTCGGGTAATTCGTAATAACGCGGGGTCTCGGCATCGCGCTCGGCATTTTCGGTGGCCATCGAGAGCAGCGAGTTCTGCAGGTTGTAATGCACCGCCTGCATCTGTTCGGGGCATCTGCCCTGGCAGGCACCCAAGGCAACGCCTTGCTTCAGGTAAGTGGCCCAGACCTCTCGCTCACTGGCGGGGATGCGACTGTCACCGACGTCGGTAAAATCTATCAGGGTGACACGGTCATCTTTGGTCAAAACGATCATCGCCTCACCGAGAAACTGCTGATCACGCTCCACCCGAACCGCTAATGGCACATCGAAGAAGTGCTCTTCGAATTCCGCCGGCAACCCTTTGGCCTGCGCAAGCAGACTGCGCGGTGTGTTGTCGTTGTTAGTGGGGGCAGCGACGGCACTGGCACAAAAAAAAAGTGCAAGCGCGGTCGCGATGGGAGTCATCGGAAACATGATCTGAAATCTCAATTACATAAGAACTCGGCGCCCACTTGTCATCCAGTGATGACAAGTGGGCAAGGCCGCTGAATAAAAAACTTTATTCAAAAAGATATTTCAATTACGGCTTGATAACAGGTTCGAATACCACGGCAAAACTGGTGGAGTAATCACCCGTCTGGGTCGCTGTCGGCGTTTGGGCCTTGATGATCATTTCCCGTTGCACGCCCGGTACGGAGTCCAGTTCGTTGACGACTTCAGTGGTGGTGCTGCCCAATTCAACGCCACCAATCGTAACCGTCAATGGAATGCTGTCACGGCCGTTGTACAGCGCCGCGTCACCATCGATCAGTGCGTTGATGGCACCTTTCGGGTCGGTGTGTTTCATGTTGAAGAGACCACGTACGGTGGTCAGATCACCGCTGCCCTGCCGGGTCATGGTTTCGTCACGACCGAAATCCGGGTTTTGCGGCGCAACATTGAACAGCGAAGTAGGAACGAACGCCTTGATGTTGATGACCTGGTTAATCGGTTCTGCGGCGAATGCCATGGACGAACCCAGTGCCAGGACGGCCAGAGGAGCAGCAAATGCGATTTTTTTGAACATCGATTAGTACCTGTTTTCTTTAAGTGATTAGATCATTGAAAGTTCAAACAACACCGACCAGGTTCGGTCATGTTTACCTGCACTTCCAACGCCAGACCATGATCGACTGTTTGCTCTGGAAAATAAGCAAGCAACTTCCGACAATCGCGTAGTTAATCGCCCCCATGACCCGCCAGAAAAAAGAACAAAAACAAGCATCACAACACAACAACTGTAGGCTGCGCCCTACCTACAGTTTTACTGGAAAAACCATACAGCGCTTTCAACTAACAAACTTGGGGCTTTCGAGGACTTTTATAAAATAAACTCAATAATTATTAGAGCAATGACTTTAATTAATTCTCAACTCACAGTCACTAAAGAATAAGCGTGCCAGGCCAATTGAACGTCAACGTTCAGGTTGCCTGCCACTCGTCGCCTGAAAGGTGCTGCTCAAAAAACGTCTTGCTTACACCTTAAGATATATCTTAAGTTGTATCTAAATACGACGAGAGAGAAGGAAAATGAGAGACCATCATTCCCCCCACCGCGAACACAGCGACGGCCGCGACGGCCGCGACGGCTTCGAGAAACGCCCTGGCCCCGGCCGCGAACGCGGTGGACGCGGACCACGGGTGTTCGCCCCCGGCGACCTGAAATTACTGTTGTTGGCGCTGATCGCCGAGCAGCCTTGCCACGGCTATGACCTGATCCGCCAGATCGAAAGCATGTTCGACGGCGCGTACAGCCCCAGCCCCGGTGTGATTTACCCGACCCTGACCTTCCTTGAAGAAAGCGAGATGATCCTGGGCGACGCCGAGGGCGGTAAAAAACGCTACACCATCACCGATGCCGGACGCCTGTCGTTAAGCGATCAGGCGATCGCACTGGACGGCGTGCGGATGCGCATCGAGGTCAGCAAGCGCTCATTGCGCGGCCATGACCGCCCCGCCGAGATCCACGAAGCCGTGCACAACTTGCGTCATGCCTTGCAGATGCATCACGGCCGCTGGAGCCCGGAAGAAATCCTGCGGGTACGCGACCTGCTTAACAACACCGCCAAAGCCATCGTCGATGGCCCTGTCGTTCAACCCGTCCAGGAGCAAGCCGAATGACTGAAGTGATCGTGCAAACCATCCACCGTGTCAGCCACGAGATCAAACGCCGCCGTCTGGAAGTGTTGCGGGTGGTCGACCTGACGCCACGCATGCGCCGCATCACGCTGGGCGGGCCGGAACTGGCGGGCTTCGTCAGTCTCGGAACGGACGACCACGTAAAGCTACTTTTCCCACAGAACGCGGCAGAAACAGCGGCGCTGGAAACCCTCGTGCTCGGCGCCGGAAAAACCGATCAGCCGATGCCGGCGATGCGCGACTACACACCGCGCCGCTACGACCTCGACACGCTGGAACTGGACATCGACTTCGTGCTGCACGGCGACGGCCCTGCCGCGACCTGGGCCGAGCAGGCCAAACCCGGCCAATTCCTGCACATCGGCGGGCCACGGGGCTCGATGGTCGTGCCGGACATCTTCGACAGCTACCTGCTGATCGGTGACGAAACCGCCCTGCCCGCGATCGCTCGGCGGCTGGAAGGTTTGGCGGCCAATCGCCGGGCATTGGTGATCGTCGAAGTGGAGAACGGCGCCGAGCAGCAACGTCTGGAAAGCGCCGCGCAAGTCAATGTGATCTGGGTATTGCGCGAGGGCGGCAAGGACAACCTGCTGACCACCGTGAAGCAGCTGCAAGTGCCCAGCGGCAATCTGTACGCCTGGGTGGCGACCGAGAGCAAAGTGTCGCGGCAGATTCGCCGGGTGTTGCTGGATGAGCACGGGCTTAACGAGCAGTCCGTCAAAGCCGTCGGCTACTGGCGGCTGGATGACAGCGACGAAGATTGATTCGTGCTGGCGGTGCTATCGGCGCCGCCCAATCTGGCGGTCGATACCCATCAATAGCAAGGCAATCACCACAAACCCCACCAACAACCCGCCAGCATTCACGAACACCTGTGGATAACCCAGCTTGCCGACATCAATAAACGGATAGGGATAAACCGCCAGCAGACGCCCGCGCCACAACGAATACGCGAAGTACACCACTGGATAGATCACCCACGCCGCGATATGCCGCAGTCGCAACGTGCCTTTCGGCACACAGCACCACCAATAAGCCAGAAACAGAAGTGGCATGACGTCATGCATCAGCTCATCGGCCAGCCATTGCCAGCCTTGCGGATGCCATAAATGGCGCAACAACACGTTGTACCCCAGGCCGACCACGGCGATGCTCACGGCAATGCCACTACTCACCCACGGCTGCAAAAACCAGCGGCGCGCCGCCGACTCGCGGGACGTCAGCTCACACGTCAGCACGGTCGCCACCAGCGTATTGCTCAGCACGGTGAAATAGCTAAAGAAGCTGACCAGCCCACCGAGCAGGCTGGCCGCCAGTGTCCAGCGTGAGTAGAGAATCAGGTACAGCTGAATGCTCAGTCCCGCCCAGCCGAGCACCGCAGCCACGGCGACAACACGACGCCTCGCGGCAGAACCTGGCGTCGGAGGATTGACCATGCTCAGACCGGTCGCTTGGTGCGCATCAACTTCACGTACAAGCGTTCGACCTTCTCCCGTGCCCACGGGGTTTTACGCAGGAAAGTCAGGCTCGACTTGATGCTCGGGTCACTCTTGAAGCAGCGGATATCGATGCGCTCGGCCAGCCCCGACCATTCGTAGTGTTCAACCAGCGCGTTGAGGATTTGCTCCAGCGTCACGCCGTGCAGCGGGTTGTTGTTCTGTTCGGTCATGCCGGGCCTTCGAGCGGTGAAAGTATGGGAAGCCGCGCACCTTAGCCGAGGGTGTGGTCGGGTGGAAGCGCTCTGTGCGCTATCTGTTAAATGTAGGTGAGCCCGCAAAGATCGCCTCCCGACACTGTTACCGAATACGAAAGAATTCATGTCGTTAAAAGCGCTTTCTCTATTTGTAACAGGTCATTATCCTTGCGCCCGTCAAGCTGAAACGGTTCCGCTGCCCGCGACATACTGCCGCTTCAGTTCACTTCCCAGAAAAAGACCCAGAATTACTTCCCCTATGCCTTATCTTCAAACTCAGCGAGACAGCGCTGTCTGCACCGCTATTGCTGGTCGAAAAGCCCTGAACCTGATTGGCGGATTCACCGCGTTGGGCCTCGCCACTTGCACCCAGGCGACTCCGGCCTTCGATAGCGAGTCGCCGTGGATGCTCGGCGACTGGAACGGCACGCGCACCGAACTTTCGGAAAAAGGCTACGACTTCAAAGTCGATTACACCGGCGAAATGGGCAGCAATCTGCACGGCGGTTACGACCATGACCGCACCGCTCGCTACAGCGACCAGTTCGGCCTCGGCACCCACATGGACTTGCAGAAGATTCTGGGCTGGGACGACGCCGAATTTCAGCTGACCATCACCGAGCGCAACGGCAACAACATCAGCAACGACCGCATCAACGATCCGCGCGTGGGCGGGTTCACCTCGGCTCAGGAAGTCTGGGGTCGCGGGCAAACCTGGCGCCTGACGCAGATGTGGTATCAGCAGAAATTCTTCGATCAGAAGCTCGACATCAAAGTCGGCCGTTTCGGCGAAGGCGAAGACTTCAACAGCTTCCCCTGCGACTTCCAGAACCTCGCGTTCTGCGGCTCGCAGGTCGGCAACTGGGTCGGTGGCATCTGGTACAACTGGCCGGTCAGCCAATGGGCGATGCGCGTTAAATATCACCTGACGCCGGAGCTGTACGCACAGGTCGGCGCCTACGAGCAAAACCCGTCGAACCTTGATCGCGACAATGGCTTCAAGCTCAGCGGCAGCGGCACCCAGGGCGCGATCCTGCCGGTGGAGCTGGTGTGGTCGCCGAAGCTCAACGGCCTGCCGGGGGAATACCGCGCCGGTTATTACTACAGCAGTGCCAACGCCACCGACGCTTACAAGGACAGCAACGGTCAGCCGGCAGCCTTGAGTGGCGAGGCTTACCGCAGCGCGTCGAGCAAACACGGCGTGTGGCTGGGTGTGCAGCAGCAGATCACCCGCCGCGCCAGCGACAACTCCCGCGGCCTGAGCGTGTTCGCCAACGGCACGATGCACGACAAGAAGACCAACGCCATCGACAACTATGTCCAGGCTGGCGTCGTCTACAAAGGCTTGTTCGATGCACGCGCCAAGGACGACATCGGTTTCGCCCTGGCTCGCGTCCACGTCAACCCGGCCTATCGCAAGAACGCCGAGGCGACCAACCAGGCCCGCGCGGTCTTCGACTACGACAACCCGTCCTTCCTGCCACCGCAGGACACCGAATACAGCGCCGAACTCTATTACGGCGTGCACGTCACGAACTGGCTGACCGTACGCCCGAACCTGCAATACATCCGCCACCCCGGTGGCGTGGACAAGGTCGATGACGCGCTGATTGGCGGGATCAAGATCACCTCTTCCTTTTAAGACGCGCACAAAACCTGTGGGAGCGAGCCTGCTCGCGATAGCGGTATGTCAGTCGACATCAATGCTGAATGTTAAGCCGCCATCGCGAGCAGGCTCGCTCCCACAAGGACCGCATCAACTAAACAGTTTTTCTATGAACCCTGCCCGCACCGGATCGTCATCTACAGTGAACTTGCGCGGGACAACTTAAAACGTCACGGAGAACCACACTATGAGCACTGATGGTGCTTTGAGTCGAAGCCGTCTGTTGCCGAGCCTGCTCGGTATCCTGCTTCTGCTAATGGGCCTGGCCATGCTGGCCGGGGGGATCAAGCTGAGCATGCTCGGCGGCTCGCTGTATTACCTGCTGGCCGGTATCGGCCTGGCGCTGACCGGCGTGCTGCTGATTGCCGCTCGCCGCTCTGCGCTGGGCCTGTACGCTGCGGTGCTGTTCGCCAGCACCGTCTGGGCCCTGTGGGAAGTCGGCCTCGATTGGTGGCAACTGGTGCCGCGTCTGGCGATGTTGTTTGCCATCGGCATCGTCATGTTGCTGCCGTGGGTCCGCCGCCCGCTGCATCGCGGTGAGTTCAATCCGGTCGGCACGGGTGCGCTCAGCGCTGCCGTGGCGATTGCCGGTGTTGCCGCGCTCGCCAGTCAGTTCACCAACCCCGGTGAAATCAAAGGCCAACTGGACCGCGACAGCGTGCCGGGCATGACCAACACCGCCCCGGCCATGCCCGACGGTGACTGGAACTCCTACGGCCGCAGCGCCCATGGCGATCGTTACTCGCCACTGGCGCAGATCACGCCGCAGAACGCGAACAAGCTCGTTCCGGCCTGGACCTTCCGCACCGGCGACCTGCCAGGGCCGAACGACCCGGGCGAAACCACCGCCGAAAACACCCCGCTGAAAGTCAACGGCATGCTCTACGTCTGCACGCCACACAGCCAGGTGATCGCGCTGGACCCGGACACCGGCAAGGAAATCTGGCGTTTCGATCCGAAGCTCTCCACGCAAAACGCGGCGAACTTCAAGGGTTGGGCGCACATGACCTGCCGTGGCGTGTCGTATCACGATGACGCCGCTTACGCTTCCGAGCAAAGCCCGACCGGCACCGCCAGCCCTGCGCCGGTCAGCAGCGTCTGCCCACGCCGGATCTTCCTGCCGACTGCCGACACCCGTCTGATCGCCCTCGACGCCGACACCGGCAAGATGTGCGAAGACTTCGGCGACAAGGGCCAGGTTGATCTGCGCGCCAACATCGGCAGCTTCACGGCCGGTGGCTACTACTCCACCTCACCTCCAGCGGTCACTAAAGACCTGGTGGTGATTGGCGGCCACGTCACCGACAACGTCTCCACCGACGAGCCTAGCGGCGTGATCCGCGCGTTCGACGTGCACACTGGCAAACTGGTGTGGAACTGGGACAGTGGCAACCCGGACGACACCGCGCCGATTGCCGAAGGCAAGGTCTACACCCGCAACTCGCCGAACATGTGGTCCATGTTCGCCGTCGACGAAAAACTCGGCATGCTTTACCTGCCGATGGGCAACCAGACCCCGGACCAGTTCGGTGGCGCGCGTACCCCTGAGTCGGAACTGCACTCTGCCGGCCTGACCGCCCTCGACATCGCCACCGGCAAGGTGCGCTGGCACTTCCAGTTCACCCACCACGACCTGTGGGACATGGACGTCGGCGGCCAGCCAACCCTGATGGACCTGAAAACCGCTGACGGCGTGAAGCCAGCGGTACTCGCGTCCACCAAGCAAGGCAGCATCTACGTGCTGGACCGCAGCACCGGCAAGGCCATCGTGCCGATCAACGAAGTGCCGGTGCCACAAGGCGCTGTCGCCGGTGATCACACCTCGCCGACCCAACCGAAATCCGACCTCAACCTGATGCCGCCGCCGCTGAAAGAGCGCGACATGTGGGGCGTCACGCCGTTCGACCAACTGATCTGCCGGATCGACTTCAAATCCCTGCGCTACGACGGCCCGTTCACGCCGCCATCGCTGCAAGGTTCGATCGTGTATCCAGGCAACTTCGGCGTGTTCGACTGGGGCGGTATCTCGGTTGATCCGGTGCGTCAGATCGCTTTCATGAACCCGGACTACATGGCGTTCAAATCGAAACTGATCCCGGCCGCCGAAATCGCTGCCCAAGGCCCGCGTAAAAGCGAAACCGAAGGCGTGCAGCCAAACAAAGGCGCGCCCTACGGCGTCGTCCTCGAGCCCCTGCTCTCGCCAATGGGCCTGCCATGCCAGGCACCGGCCTGGGGTTACGTGACAGCGGTCGACCTGACCACCAGCAAAATCATCTGGAAACACAAAAACGGCACCGTGCGCGACAGCTCACCGGTTCCGATCCCGCTGAGCATGGGCGTTCCAAGCCTGGGCGGCACCTTCACCACCGCTGGTGGCGTCGCTTTCCTGAGCGGCACCCTTGACCAGTACCTGCGCGCCTACGACGTGAAAAACGGCAAGCAGTTGTGGGAAGGCCGCCTGCCAGCCGGCGCGCAAACCACGCCGATGACCTACACCGGCAAGGACGGCAAGCAATACGTGCTTGTTGTTGCAGGCGGTCACGGGTCGCTGGGCACCAAACAAGGTGACTATGTGATTGCGTACAAACTGTCCGAGTAAGTTTTAACGGCGGTTAAAGGAAAGGCGACTCCTGTGAGGGGGTCGCCTTTTTTGTGGCCGCCATTTCTGCCACACCGCCCGGAGCAAGCTCGCTCCCACAGGGGATCGGGTAAGCCTTTCGCCCCTCACCACTCAACAGGCCGAGCGTTAGCTCGCCTGCAGCTCTTGATCTTGATCCACCCGCCCCATCGGGAGGCTGAGTGGAGGTGTTCATCTGGGGGGTAGGCGCGCAGCGCCGTTCGACGCAGTCGAACACATCGAGAGGAGGTCGAAGCGAAGCCGACCGGAGGCGATGCCCCCAGATGAATGCCGGAACGAAGGAACGCCGAGCCTAAGCGAGGGGCCGGACGCTCGGGGCGAGCGTTTTTTTGCTTACTTTTTTGAGGCGTTTGTCAAAAAAGTGAGTCGCCGTAAGGGCGAAAACCTAAGCCGCCGTTACCGCAGCAACGGATATACACCCGGTCAACCACCAACATGGTCGGCCCAAAGGCCGCCAAGTCAAACGCACCTGTCAAAACCCTGAACACACACCCAGAAATATCCCGCCCCATTGAAACCACCCCCCACCCGCCCCATCTAACACCCATACCCAATTGCGCAGGTGCCCCATGAGCGACCAGCAAGAATTCCCCGAAGACCCGAGCGAATACGCCGACCCAGAGAACGCCGAACACCACTCCACCGGCAAAGGCCTCGCCCTGCCAGGCCAGAACCTGCCGGACAAGGTCTACATCATCCCGATCCACAACCGCCCGTTCTTCCCGGCCCAAGTACTGCCGGTCATCGTCAACGAAGAACCATGGGCCGAAACCCTCGACCTGGTGAGCAAATCCGATCACCACTCCCTGGCCCTGTTCTACATGGACACGCCCCAGGAAGATCCGCGCCATTTCGACACCTCGGCCCTGCCGCTCTACGGCACGCTGGTCAAGGTGCACCACGCCAGTCGCGAAAACGGCAAACTGCAATTCGTCGCCCAAGGCCTGACTCGCGTGCGCATCCGCACCTGGCTCAAACACCATCGCCCGCCATATCTTGTCGAAGTCGAATACCCGCACCAGCCCACCGAGCCGACCGACGAGGTCAAGGCCTACGGCATGGCGCTGATCAACGCGATCAAGGAACTGCTGCCGCTCAACCCGCTGTACAGCGAAGAGCTGAAGAACTACCTCAACCGCTTCAGCCCCAACGACCCGTCGCCGCTGACCGATTTCGCCGCGGCACTGACCTCGGCCACCGGCAGTGAACTGCAGGAAGTGCTCGACTGCGTACCCATGCTCAAACGCATGGAAAAAGTCCTGCCGATGCTGCGCAAGGAAGTCGAAGTCGCACGCCTGCAAAAAGAGATTTCCGCCGAAGTTAACCGCAAGATCGGCGAGCATCAGCGCGAGTTCTTCCTCAAGGAACAACTCAAGGTCATCCAGCAAGAGCTGGGCCTGACCAAGGACGACCGCAGCGCTGACATCGAACAGTTCGAGCAACGCCTGGAAGGCAAGGTTCTGCCCGCTCAGGCGCAAAAACGCGTCGAAGAGGAAATGAACAAACTGTCGATCCTCGAGACCGGTTCGCCGGAGTACGCGGTCACCCGCAACTACCTCGACTGGGCGACCTCGGTGCCGTGGGGCGTATACGGCGAGGACAAACTTGACCTCAAGCACGCACGCAAGGTGTTGGACAAACACCATGCCGGCCTCGACGACATCAAGGACCGCATCCTCGAGTTCCTCGCCGTCGGGGCCTACAAAGGCGAGATCAGCGGCTCCATCGTGCTGCTGGTCGGCCCGCCGGGCGTGGGTAAAACCAGTGTCGGCAAATCCATCGCCGAATCCCTCGGTCGGCCGTTCTACCGCTTCAGCCTCGGCGGCATGCGCGACGAAGCCGAGATCAAGGGCCATCGCCGCACCTACATCGGCGCGCAGCCGGGCAAACTCGTCCATGCGTTGAAAGATGTCGAAGTGATGAACCCGGTGATCATGCTCGACGAGATCGACAAGATGGGCCAGAGCTACCAGGGCGACCCGGCCTCGGCGCTGCTGGAAACCCTCGACCCGGAACAGAACGTCGAATTCCTCGACCACTACCTGGACTTGCGCCTGGACCTGTCGAAAGTGCTGTTCATCTGCACCGCCAACACCCTGGACTCGATCCCCGGCCCGTTGCTGGACCGGATGGAAGTGATTCGCCTGTCGGGTTACATCACCGAAGAAAAAATCGCCATCGCCAAGCGTCACCTGTGGCCGAAGCAACTGGAAAAGGCCGGCGTGTCCAAAGGCAGCCTGAGTATCAGCGACAGCGCCCTCAAAGCGTTGATCGACGGATACGCCCGTGAAGCCGGCGTGCGGCAGTTGGAAAAACAACTGGGCAAACTGGTGCGCAAAGCCGTTGTGAAACTGATCGACGAGCCGAAAGCGGTGATCAAGCTCGGCCCGAAAGACCTCGAATCCTCACTCGGCCATCCAGTCTTCCGCAACGAGCAAGTGCTGTCCGGTACTGGTGTCATCACCGGGCTGGCCTGGACCAGCATGGGCGGCGCGACCTTGCCGATCGAAGCCACGCGCATTCACACCCTGAATCGTGGCTTCAAACTCACCGGGCAATTGGGTGATGTAATGAAGGAGTCGGCGGAAATCGCCTACAGCTACGTCAGTTCCAACCTGAAGTCGTTTGGCGGTGATCCGAAGTTCTTCGACGAAGCCTTCGTCCACCTGCACGTCCCGGAAGGCGCCACCCCGAAAGACGGCCCGAGTGCCGGCGTGACCATGGCCAGCGCCCTGCTCTCGCTCGCCCGAAACCAGGCACCGAAAAAAGGCATCGCCATGACCGGCGAACTGACGCTGACCGGGCATGTACTGCCGATTGGCGGGGTGCGCGAGAAGGTGATTGCCGCGCGGCGGCAGAAGATCTTCGAATTGATCCTGCCGGAGCCTAATCGCGGTAGCTTTGAAGAATTGCCGGACTATCTGAAGGAAGGGATTACCGTGCACTTCGCCAAGCGCTTTGCGGATGTGGCGAAGATTTTGTTCTGATAATCATCTAGCGCCTGCACCACCGCTATCGTCGGAACGCCGCCCGGAGCAAGCTCGCTCCCACAGGGTTATCTCAATCCATTGTGGGAGCGAGCCTGCTCCGGGCGGCGTTCCGACGAAGGCGTCGGCACTAACGGCGCAAATCCCCAGCGCTGTCACACTTTGTCTCAACTCGGTTATGCTCGCCGTTCGTCGTGAATGCCGGAGCCACTGACCTTATGTCCCCCACCCGCCTGTTTGTCCCCCTCGCCCTCTCCTTGCTGGCCGCGTGCGCCACGCAACCGAAACAGAACGTGACCGTGGAAAAACAAAGCGAATGCCCGGTAAATCTGCACAGCGGGCAAAACCTGATCCTGACCCTGCCGAGCAACCCGACCACGGGTTACCGCTGGGCGATCCAGGATTCGGCCGGTGGCGTATTACGCGCACTCAGCCCCGAGGTTTACAGCAATCCGGAAGACGCGGGGATCGTCGGCAGCGCCGGCATTTCGACCTGGCGCTTCCAGTCCTTCACCGCTGGCACGGGCCGTTTGCGCCTGACCTACTCACAGCCATGGGCACCGGAAGTACCGGCCGTGGAAACCTTCGACTGCGCGATCTCGGTTAACTGATCGTGGGCTGGCTGATTCTGGCGCTGATGGGCGCGGTGACGTTCCTCTACGGCGTCAGCGTGCATGCGGCGTTGCTTTGCCTGCTGGTCAAGCCATTGCCGGTTTTGGCCTTGCTCGGCTGGTTGCATGACGCACCGCCCAGCGAATACCGTCGCTGGATCAGCCTCGGACTGATTTTCTCCCTGCTCGGTGATGTGTTATTGGCATGGCCCGGGGATTTGTTTGTGTTTGGGCTTGGGGCGTTTTTGGTCGCCCACTTGGCGTATCTGAAGGCCTATTTGAGCGATTGTCGGCGGGCGGCGCTGTTACCGCTGATCATCGCTTTGGGCGTCGGCGCGGTGTTGTTGGGGATCTTGATCTCCAATGGGCTGGGTCCGCTGCTCATCCCGGTGATCGTCTACGGTCTGGCCATCAGCGCCATGCTTTGGCGGGCGCTGGCCCGACTCGGCACCGACGTGCCCAAACGCTCGGCGCTGCTGGCGGCGGCAGGTGCGGTGGCGTTTGTATTCTCTGACAGCGTGATTGGCATCAATCGATTCGTCGCGCCGTTTCATGCCGCACCTTACGTCATCATCCTCAGCTACTGGCTGGGGCAATGGGGGATTGCGGCCTCGGCGTTCGGCCCGAAACCGCGCTGAATCCTTCGCGAGCAAGCCCGCTCCCACATTTGATTAGTGTTAAACGCACTTCTTGTGTCCGACGCAGAACTACTGTGGGAGCGGGCTTGCTCGCGAAAGCGGTCTCACTGAACACGCAAACCTCGGATCCTGCCCGGCGGTTTATCAGACAACCCGCGCATCCCCCCGTCAATTTGGCTAAAATGCCGGCTTTTTCCACCAACGCCGCTGGAACCGCCGTGAGCAAAGAACCCGATCGCCTTTTCGCCCAGCCTTTGGCCCAGGTGCCTGACTTCGCCTTTAACGAGGACGTGGTGCGGGTATTCCCGGACATGATCAAGCGCTCAGTGCCGGGTTATCCGACCATCGTTGAAAACCTCGGCGTGCTCGCTGCGCAGTTCGCCCAGCCCAACAGCGTGCTCTACGACCTGGGTTCGTCGCTCGGTGCCGTGACCCAGGCCTTGCGCCGTCACGTACGCACCGACGGCTGCCGCGTCATCGCTGTGGATAACTCGGCGGCGATGGTTGAACGCTGCCGTGAATACCTCAACGGTCAGGACTCGATGTTCCAGGAGCTGCTGCCGGTCGAAGTGATCGAAGGCGACATCCTGGCCCTGGAATTCCAGCCAGCCTCGGTGGTGGCGCTGAACTTCACCCTGCAATTCATCGCCCCGGAACAGCGCACGGCGTTGCTCTCGCGTATCCGCCAATCGCTGTTGCCCGGTGGCGCGCTGATTCTGTCGGAGAAGCTGCGCTTCAATGATCCGGACGAACACGCGCTGCTCACTGACCTGCACGTCGCGTTCAAACGCGCCAACGGCTACAGCGAACTCGAGATCGCCCAAAAGCGCAGCGCCATCGAAAACGTCATGAAGCCCGACAGCCTCGAAGAACACCGTGAGCGCCTATTGGCCGCCGGGTTCTCGAAAGTCGTGCCGTGGTTCCAGTGTCTTAACTTTGCCTCGTTGATTGCCTTGCCATGATTGATCTGTCCCCCCTCGCCCGCCGCTTGGCTGGCTCACCGCTGGCTGATTGGGCCAACACCCTGCAAGCGCAACTCGACAAGAAAATGGAAAAGGGTCACGGCGACCTGGAGCGCTGGCAGAGTGCGCTGGACGCTTTACCGAAGATTCAGCCGAGCGAAGTTGATTTGCTCAACGGTCTGACGCTGGACACCGATTGCGACGACGAAACCCGCGCTCAGATGCGCACTGCGCTGATGGGCTTGTCGCCATGGCGTAAAGGGCCATTCGATCTGTTTGGTGTGCACGTCGACACTGAATGGCGTTCGGACTGGAAGTGGTCGCGGGTCGCCCCGCATCTGGATCTGAAGGGCAAACGCATCCTCGATGTCGGTTGCGGCAACGGCTACTACATGTGGCGCATGCTCGGCGCGGGTGCCGACAGCGTGATCGGTGTCGATCCGAACTGGCTGTTCTTCTGCCAGTTCCAGGCAGTGCAGCGTTACTTGTCCGAGCCCAATGCCTGGCACCTACCGTTCCCTTTCGAAGACCTGCCGCCGAACATGGAAGGCTTCGACACCGTGTTTTCCATGGGCGTGTTCTATCACCGTCGCTCGCCGATCGAGCATTTTCTGGCGCTGAAGGATTGCTTGGTCAAGGGTGGCGAATTGGTGCTGGAGACCCTGGTGATCGAGGGCGATCAGCAGCAGGTGTTGGTACCGGAAGACCGTTATGCGCAGATGCGTAACGTGTGGTTCCTGCCGTCGGTGCCGGCGCTGGAACTGTGGCTGCGCCGGGCAGGGTTCACGGATGTTCGCTGTGTGGACGTGAGCGTGACGACGGTCGAGGAACAGCGCGGGACGGAGTGGATGAAGTATCAGTCGCTGAGCGATTTCCTTGATCCGGAAGATCACAGCAAGACGGTTGAAGGGCTGCCCGCGCCGATGCGTGCCGTCATCGTGGCCCGCAAGTAAACACCCAATCTCCCTCCCCAAGGAGATCCCCATGTGGGAGCGGGCTTGCTCGCGAAAGCGGGCTTGCTCGCGAAAGCGGTAGATCAGTCAACACTTCTGTTGAATGTTAGACCGCATTCGCGAGCAAGCCCGCTCCCACATTTGATTTGTGTTTTATTCTGCTGGTTTGGCTCTTCGGGCCTTGAAAAACTCGCTCAGCACCGCGCCGCATTCCTCAGCCAATACCCCGCCTTCGTACAGCACCCGGTGATTCAAAAATCCCTGGGTAAAAAACTGCCCCTGACTCTGCACAATCCCGGCCTTCGGCTCCAGCGCCCCATACACCACCCGCGCAATCCGCGAATGCACGATCAGCCCGGCGCACATGCTGCACGGCTCAAGCGTCACGTACAGCGTGCTGCCGGGCAGACGATAGTTGCTGGCTGCCAACGCCGCCGCGCGGATCGCAACCATCTCGGCGTGAGCACTCGGGTCGTTGCCGCTGATTGGGCAGTTGAAACCCCGGCCGATGATTTCACCGTCCTGAACCAGCACCGCGCCCACCGGCACCTCACCCAGGGCCGCGCCTTGGGCAGCCAGGGCCAGGGCTTCGCGCATGAAATCACGATCACGGCTGCGGTCGATGATGGCTGTCGGGCGTATCTGACGCATTACGCCACCTCGATGGCGGCCATCAGGCCGGTTTCCATGTGGTCGATCACATGGCAGTGGAACATCCAGATCCCCGGGTTATCCGCCACCAGCGCCACTTGCGCGCGCTCGTTCTTGCCCAACAGGTAAGTGTCGGTGAAGTACGGGATGACCTTGTGCCGGTTCGAGGCAATGACCTTGAAGCTCATGCCGTGCAGGTGAATCGGGTGTTGATACTGAGTCATGTTCTTCAATTCGAAAATGTAGCTTTTGCCCTTCTCGAGCTTGGCAATCGGGCGGTCGGCGCAGGTTTTATCGGTGATGTCCCAGGCCTTGCCGTTGATCTGCCACAGGCTCGGCGGCTTGCCATTGTCGACGTTCACCGACACCGAGCCCACCCATTCGAAATTGAAGTTGAGTTTCTCGGCATTGGCCAGGTCCGGTTCTGCCACCGGGTTCGCGGGCAGCGCGGGCGGCCACTCGGTCGGGGCATCGGTGTTCGCCACCGAACGGAACGTGCCGAGGCGAACCGGGCCATTGCGCAAGGACAGTTCTTCACCGGCCGGCGGTGCCTTGATCGCCAGACAGATACGCATACCCGGGCCGAGCCAGTATTCCTTGCCCAACGGGCGCGGTTCGATGGGGTTGCCGTCCAGCGCGTAGATCTGCGCTTCGACGCCAGGAATGTTGAGGCGGTAGGTCAGGGTGTTATCGAGGTTGAGCAGGCGCACCCGGGTGATCTGCCCGGCGGGCAACTCAATCACCGCTTGCGAGACGCCATTGATTGTCGACAGGCGCCCCGCCGTGCCGCCACGGGCCGCTTCGCGAGGAATGCTGAACGCGACAAAAGCGCCCTCTTCATCGACGTGCCAGCTCTTGAGGCTCAAAGTCTTCTCGTACTTGAAACCGGTAGGCTCGCGCTCTTCGATGATCAACGGGCCGACCAGCCCGCGCCCGAGTTCTTCGCTGCTGTTCACATGCGGGTGATACCAGTAGCTGCCGGCGTCGGGCACGCGGAATTTGTAGTCAAAGTATTCGCCCGGCAGCACTGGAAGCTGCGAGACGTAGGGTACGCCGTCCATTTCCAGCGGCAGGCGGATGCCGTGCCAATGAATGGTGGTGGCCACCGGCAGGTGGTTGATGAAACGAACCCGCAGCCATTCGCCCTGACGCACCCGCAACTCGGTGCCCGGCGCCGACGGGCCGAACGCCCAGGCTTCGGTCTTGTGCCCGGCCACCAGTTCAACGTCCAGTGGTGCGGCGATCAGCTCATAGTCGTGGCCCGCGTCGGCGTCGGCCATTTTGCCCAACCAGTACCGCGACGCGCCCCCCGCTCCGACACCAACGACAACAAGACCGGCCAGGCCACCGAGGATTTGGCGACGGGTAAAGGACATGAACTCAACTACCTCACGTATCAGCGACAGGCGCAGGGCCTGTAAAAGGCGAATACGATACACCTGCGGTTGAGAAACAGTAAGGGTGGGGTGGCGTTCTGGGGTAAGTTCAAAGGCCACCCCTCACCCTAACCCTCTCCCCAGGGGTAGAGGGGACTGACCGAGATGTTCTTTTGAGCTACATCGACTTGCGATATCGAGTTGAGCTCAGGATCTGAACACCATGGAGATCTGCTCCCTTTCCCCCCTCTCCCCTATGGGGCGGTCCGACGTTTCGGGAGGGCTGGGGTGAGGGGTGGCTCTTGAATCTGATCAACTAGCGTTCGGCGACCACCGACCCCATCAACAAATGCACCACGCCTTCATCCAGCATCATGACTCCCGGCACACCTGCCACATTTAATGCCTGCCGATCCATCCGCCCCACATCCCGCAACGCCACCCGAACCCGGGTCAGTGCCACCGGCTGCTGCGATTTGAGGTTATCCATTCCGCCCAGTGCGGCGACGATATTCGGGGCCAGACCAGAAACAGGTTGAGCAACCACTTTCGGCTCATCCACCACCAGATCCGGGGTCAACGCTTTCCAGAACGCCAGCTGCATTTTCTCGAACATGCTCAGTTCTCCAGTACCAGTGAAGTATCGACTGTCGCCTCGTGATACAGCCGCAACGCCTCGCGCACTTGCTCGGCGCTTTCCAGGCCCAGCACTTGCTGGGCGATGGCCTGGCAGTCCAGCAGATCCACTTCGCGAACCGCCGCTTTGATCGCCGGAATCAATGGCACGCTCACCGACAGTTCATCCACCCCAAGTCCCAGCAACAACGGCACCGCCAGCGTCTCCGACGCCATGGCGCCACACACACCGACCCATTTGCCATGGGCGTGGGCGGCCTTCACGGTGCTGGCAATCAAACGCAGCACCGACGGATGAAAGCTGTCGGCCTGGCTGGCGAGGCGCGGGTGATCGCGGTCCATGGCCAGGGTGTATTGGGTCAGGTCGTTGGTGCCGATAGAGAAGAAGTCCACTTCAGGCGCAAACAGATCGGCCATCAGTGCCGCTGCCGGCACTTCGATCATGATCCCCAGTTTCGGCAGCTCGGTAAGACCCAATGCCAGCGCCTCTTCCTCAAGCAGCTGCCGGGCCCGTCGCAACTCCGACAGTTGCGTGACCATGGGCAACATGATGTGCAGACGGGCCAGCCCGGCGCTGCTCAGGATCGCTTTGAACTGATCGCGCAACAGCTGCGGGCGCTCAAGGCACAATCGAATCCCGCGCATGCCGAGGAACGGGTTGGTTTCGCTGTCCATCGGCACGTAGGCCAACGGTTTGTCGCCGCCGACATCCAGAGTCCGCACCACCAGATTGCGCGCCGGCCCCAGGGCGCGGGCGATGGCGCTGTAGGTGGATGCCTGTTCGTCATGGCTCGGCGCATGGTTGCGGTCCAGATAAAGAAACTCCGAACGCAACAGACCGACGCCTTCTCCGCCCAGCGTCATGGCCTGCTCGGCTTCGGTCAGAGAAGCGACGTTTGCCGTCACTTCAAAGTGGTGACCATCGCGGGTACAAGCCGCCAGCGCAGCGTGCGCCAGCTCATGTTGATGGCGCTTCTGCTGGCGCTGACGATTGGCCTGCAGCTGCTCGATGGCCGCCAGATCCGGGTCCAGATGCAGCTCGCCCTTGTCGGCGTCGAGTAACACTTGGGTGCCGTTGGCCAGCGCCAGCACCTGAACGGGCAACCCGCAGATCGCCGGCAAACCGGACGCCCGCGCGAGGATGGCGACGTGGCTGGTAGCACCGCCACCGACCGTGGCGAAACCCAGTACCTTGCGGGTATCGAGCCCGGCGGTCTGCGATGGCGTCAGTTGTTCGGCGATCAGGATCGCCCCTTCAGGCAGCTCCATCGCCTGATCCTGTACGCCGAGGATCAGCTTGAGCACCCGCTGGCCGACATCGGCCAGGTCCGCCGCCCGCTCCGCCAGCAAGGCATTGCCCAGGCTTTTGAACAGGGTTGCCGTCGACTCGGTTGCTGCGCGCCAGGCGAACCCGGCACTTTTGCCTTCGATGATCAGCGACTCGGTCTGATCCAGCAGACTCGGGTCTTCAAGCAGTTCCTGGTGCGCCTTGAAAATCTCTGCCTGGGCGTCACCGGTGGCGTTGTCGCGCAGCTGCTGCAAGGCCAGCGCCGCTGCGGCCAAAGCCCGAGACAGATGCTCTCGCTCAAGCGGCGGACCGACGCCGAACTCGCTCACTTCAAGCGTTTGCTCGGCGATCTGCACAACCTGACCAAACGCCGAACCCGCCGAGGCACAGACTCCGCGCAAAACGTTCAGCGATGACGCTTCAACCGTCTCGACTTCTGCCATCACGGCGACCGTCTCGCCACACCCGTCGGTCAGCAATTCGGCCAGCGTCTTGATCGCCGCTTCAGCATCCGGGCCGGCCGCGCTGACTTGCACAACGTCACCATGAGCCGTCTGCAACGCCATGATTGCCACCAGGGATTTCGCGTTCGCACTCGCCTGCTGTTTATGCAGGTAAATGCTCGCCGAAAAACCTTTCGCCGCCTGAGCGAACACCGCTGCCGGACGGGCGTGCAAACCGTTCGGATTGGCGAGTGTCACCGGTTTGGAAAACAGTGCTTCGCCCTCTTCCGGCACCGGCTCATCAGTTGTTGGCTCGATGGGATTCAAGCTCAGCAACGGCTGGCCACTTTCTACCAAACCCGTTTCCGGCGTCAGCCAAGTGAACGGCTCACCGCTGACCACCAGCATCAAGGTCAGCAGGCTGCGAGCATTCAAGGCAATGTAATCGGCATCGAACTCGATCAGCGACTGCCCCACCGCCACCCGCTGACCTTCCTCCACCAACCGGGTGAAACCCTTTCCAGCCAGGTTCACTGTATCGAGGCCGATGTGCATCAACACCTGCACGCCATTGTCGTCGGTGATGCTGACCGCATGCCCACTGGCCTGCACATTGCTGACAACCCCTGCCAGCGGCGCGCACAAGGTTTGCGAAGTCGGATCGATGCACAGACCGTCGCCGATCACGCGACTGGAAAACACCTGATCGGGCACCTGGTCCAGCGGCATCAGCACGCCGGACAAAGGTGCCAGCAGTTGCAATTGTTGGGGTGTGGCCATGACGTCACCTGCTGTTTTGTTCTTTGAAGTGCCGATGGAGCGCGAGGCTCCGACAGCATCGCTTATTTCCACCAATACTCGACCTGCAATCCGACGTTCGAACCGTGTCGTGCGGTGCCGAAAGAGCCGGTGTCGGACAATGCCGAACCCTGCGCCAGTTCATTGGCCGCCCGTTTGGCAGCCTCGTTCCAGCTCGCATAGGTGTAATACAGACGCACCTCAGGGCGAGCCCAGAATTCCGGACCTTTGGGCGACCAGGTCGGAGCGAAGGTGAACTTGCTCAGCTTGCGCGTGCCGCCCGTGGCTTCGACCTGATCGTGACCCAATTCGGTCACCAGTTTGAACTGCTCGGTGAGCGCATAAGTCGGGCGAACGCCCAGGGAAATCCAGTTCTGGTCAGCGCCGTCCGGGCGAATGTCTTTCTGATAGACCGCCTCGATCTGCCCGCCAAATCGCGGCGTCACTTGCCAGTCGAAGAACTCCACCACCCGGTAGCTTTTGCTGCTGTCGTCCAGCTTCACGTTACCGGTATAGCCCAACCCGGTGCCGGGCCCTTCGCCGTACTGGAACGCCAGTTTGTTCTTGCCACCCAGAAAACCTTTCTGCACATGCTGGGTGGTGATCGCCCAGCCGCGATGTGCGTCGCGACTGTCGGGTTTGTCGATGTAGCTAAGGCCAAACTCCAGTTCACCGCCGGGGTTGGTGTTGAAACCAGCGACGTTGAAGTCGTGACGGTTGATGTAGTCCTTCTGGTACAGGTTGTCCTTGCGCGAGAAGGCGTAACTGTATTTCAGATCGCCGATCAGCACGTCCTCGATACCGCCGCCGGTGGCGCTCTGGTTCCAATAGTAGAAGTCGGAAATGTGAATATCATTCCGTTTGTAGTAGCGCCGGCCAGCCCACAGTGAACCGCCATTAAGGCTGGGCATGTTCGACCACTGCGCGTACGCCTGCGGCAGGCGCACCGAGCCGTTGTCACCGTTGAAGGTCAGGTCCTTGTCGTACTGGTTGTACAACGACGCCATGCCATCGACGCTCAGCACCGAGCCGTCATCCAGGGTGTAAAGATCCTGGCGCAGTTCCAGCTCAGCGTACTGCTCGCATTCGTTGCCCAAGCGGTATTTAGTCTGCGCACCCGGCAGTTGGAAACACTGCTGTTTACCGCTGTTGACCGAGGTGCCGACGCCGCTGCGCAAGTAACCGGCGAACTCCAGCGCCTGGGCCGATAGTGGCAACGCCAGGCATACGCTCGCAGCTGCAAGGCTGCGAATTATTGTTGTTTTCAAGAACCACCCCATTATTTTTATTGTGTGCAGCGGCAAAATCGACGCGCAAAACTCTCCCGCGCAGCGTTCTGCGTGTTGTTTTAAAACAGTGTTTTTTAGTGGTCGGTCAGGTGCAGAACGAACGACTCAAAGGGCCGTAAAAACACCTGCCGATTGCGCGGCGGACAGTCTGGGTAGTTGCTGATAACCAACCGCTGCGTCATCGCCTCGCCGATCACTTCATTCGGCAATACGACTTCACAAGTTGTGCCGTAGAAGTTGTTCAACACCAGTAACCGTTCGCCATTGCCCTCACGCACGTACGCCCAGATTTGCGTGTGCTCGGGCAACAGTTGCCGGTAAACGCCGTCGGACATCAACGCTTCACTGCGGCGCAGAGCGATCAGTTGGCGGTAGTGATGGAGCACCGAATCCGGGTCATCGAGTTGGGCGGCAACGTTGATCTGCGCGGCGTTGGCCGGCACCCCGATCCACGGCTCGACAGCGCTGAAACCGGCATTAGGCTCGGCGTTCCAGTGCATCGGCGTACGGCCGTTGTCCCGGGACTTCTGCATGATCGCCGCCATGTTGTCGGCGTCGCTTGCACCCGCCTCGCGCTTGAGCCGAAAGATGTTCAGCGTCTCGACATCGCGGTACTGATCGATGTGATCGAAGCCCGGATTGGTCATGCCCAGTTCCTCGCCCTGGTACACGAACGGCGTGCCCTGGAGGAAATGCAGCGCCGTGCCGAGCATCTTCGCCGAGATCTCTCGATATTCGCCGTCATGACCAAAACGCGAGACCACCCGTGGCTGGTCATGGTTACACCAGAACAGCGCATTCCAGCCACCGCCGGCCTGCATGCCGGTCTGCCAGTCGGAGAGGATGCGCTTGAGTTCCAGGAAGTCGAAGTCGGCGCGAATCCACTTCTGCAGGTTCGGGTAATCAACCTTCAGGTGATGGAAGTTGAAGGTCATCGACAGCTCTTTCGACTCTGGCCGCGAGTAACGAATGCAGTGTTCGAGGCTGGTGGAGGACATTTCGCCGACGTTGATCAGGTCATGACCTTCGAAGACTTCGCGGTGCATTTGCTGCAAGTATTCGTGGACGTTAGGGCCATCGGTGTAGAAGCGTCGACCGTCGGTGTTGTCCTCAGGGAAGTCCGCCGGTTTGGAGATCAGGTTGATCACGTCCAGACGGAATCCGCCTACGCCCTTGTCGCGCCAGAAACGCATCATCTTGAAGACTTCGGCGCGCACCTTGGGATTGTCCCAGTTCAGGTCGGCCTGAGTGTGATCGAACAGGTGCAGGAAATATTGACCGGTCTGGGCTTCGTACTCCCAGGCCGAACCCCCGAACTTGGATTCCCAGTTATTCGGCTGGTCGCGCCAGATGTAGAAATCCCGGTACGGGTTGTCGAGGCTGCTGCGGGCCTGCTGGAACCAGGGGTGCTCGATGGAGGTGTGGTTGACCACGATATCGAGCATCAGCTTGATCCCGCGCTTGCCGGCCTCGGCGATCAGCAACTCGCAATCGGCCATGGTCCCGTAACTCGGGTCGATGGCGTAGTAATCACTGATGTCGTAGCCGTTGTCGCGCTGGGGCGAGCGCAGGAACGGCGTGATCCACAGGCAATCGACACCCAGCCAGTGCAGGTAATCGAGCTTGGCCACAACGCCAAGCAAATCACCCGTGGGGTTGCCGGCGTGGCTGTGAAAACTCTTCGGGTAGATCTGGTAGATCACCGAACGTTGCCAGTCTTGCATGGCGGATTCCTTCAGTAAGTTTTGTATCGGCCTTTAGGGCCTCTTCGCGAGCAGGCTCGCTCCCACATTTGGAGTGCGGTCAACCTGTGGGAGCGAGCTTGCTCGCGATAGCGATCTGTCAGGCGACCCGATATCCCGGCCGAACAATCTTCATGCTCAACCCGCAGGTCAGAACAAACGGCACGACCATGGCAATGACCATCCCGATCACGAACATCGGAATGAACTGCGGAATGATCGAGATAAAACCGGGCAAGCCACCGACGCCGATTGCCGAGGCCTGGACCTTGTTCAGCGACAGGAAAATGCAGCCCAGGGCCGAACCGATCAGGGCTGCATAAAACGGAAATTTGTAGCGCAGGTTGACCCCGAACATGGCCGGTTCGGTGATGCCGAAGTAAGCGGAAATCGCCGAGGTCGAGGCCATGCTTTTATCCCGCACGTTACGGGTCATGTAGAACACCGCCAGTGCCGCACTGCCCTGGGCCAGGTTGGACATGACGATCATCGGCCAGATGAAGGTGCCGCCCTGGGTGGAGATCAGCTGCAAGTCGACCGCGAGGAACATGTGGTGCATGCCGGTAATCACCAGCGGCGCGTAGAGCAAACCGAAAATCGCCCCGCCGACCATTGGCGCCAGGTCAAACAGCATGACCACGCCTTCGGTGATAAGAATCCCCAGATGCCGGGTCACCGGGCCGATCACTGCCAGCGCCAGTACGCCGGTGACGACAATGGTGGTGATCGGTACGACCAGCAATTGAATCGCGTTCGGCACCCGCGCCCGCAGCCATTTTTCGATGACGCTCATCACGTAGGCCGCCAGCAGGATCGGCAGGATCTGCCCCTGATAGCCAACCTTCTCGATCTGGAACAACCCCAGGATGTCGAAGTACGGCAGGCTCTGCCCATCCAGCCCGGCCACCGCTTTGCCGTAGTTCCAGGCATTGAGCAGATCGGGGTGCACCAGCATCAGGCCAAGCACGATGCCGAGGATTTCGCTGCCGCCAAACCGTTTGGCCGCCGACCAGCCCACCAGCGCCGGCAGGAACACAAACGAGGTGTTGGCCATCAGGTTGATCAGGCTCCAGAGCCCGTCAAGCTTCGGATAGGCGTCCAGCAGGGTCTTGCCCTCGATGAACATGCCCTTGGCGCCAATCAGGTTGTTAATGCCCATCAGCAGGCCGGCAATGATCAACGCCGGGAGGATTGGCATGAAAACGTCGGAAAACACCCGTACCAGACGCTGCATGGCGTTGATCTTGTCGGCGCTTTTTTGTTTAACGTCGGCGATGGTTGAAGCCGCGAGACCGGTTTGCCGGCGCAGTTCTGCGTAGACCTTTTCCACTTCACCGGGACCGATGACCACCTGGAACAGGCCGCCGGTGAAGAACGAGCCTTTGACCAGATCGATCTGGTTCAACGTGGCGCTGTCGACCAGGCTCGGGTCCTTGAGGGCCAGGCGCAGGCGGGTGACGCAGTGCGCGGCCTGCTCGAGGTTGTCGCTGCCACCGAGGCTTTGCAGCAGCTCGCTGGCGATATTCGGATAGTCGTGGCTCATGCTTGTTCTTCCGCTGTAGTTTTTTGTTATTGGCAGCACGCCGAAGCGAAAAGTACTCGTCTGTACGAGTTAAAGCAACAACTCGTACAGACGAGTTTGAATTTGTTTATCCTGAACCCGACCGGCGGCGACACTTCCCACCTCAAAGGTCAAAGAAAACTAACGCCGCATGGACAAACCCCTACCCTGCCCTTAAGGTTCGAAACCTCGAGCACAGCGCGGCACAGAGCCATCCCCATGAGTAAATACAACCAGATCTACAGCGATCTGCTTGCCAGCATCACGACCGAACGTCTGGAACGCGGCGCCCGGTTGCCTTCCGAAACCGAACTGATGGACAGCTACCAGGCCAGTCGCGGCACCGTGCGCAAGGCCATCGAGCAACTGCAGGAGCGCGGTTTCGCCCAGAAAGTCCACGGCAAAGGCACGTTCGTGCTGTCGACCAACCCGATCGAATTTCAGCTGGGTGGCATCGTCAGCTTCCAGGAGACCTACCCGCGCCTGGGCAACGATGTCAGCACCGACGTGGTCGAGTTCAGCCAGATCCCCCTCGAAGGTTCTCTGCTCGAACACATCAAGGCTGAAGAAGGCAGCCTGATCACGCGGATCAAGCGAGTGCGGCGGATCGACGGCAAACGCGTGATCCTCGACATCAACCATTTCGTCAGCGACGTGATTCCCGGCCTGTCCCGAGACATCGCCGAGCACTCGATCTACGCCTTCATCGAGCAGACCTTGCAACTGCAAATCGCCTACGCCCAGCGCACCATCGAAGCGGTGCCCCGGAGCAAGGACGACCAGCAACACCTGGACCTCGACGGCCAGAGCCATGTGATCGTGGTCAGCAACCAGACGTTTTTGCAGGACGGACGGCAGTTCGAATACACCGAGTCGCGGCACACCCTGGACAAGTTTTACTTTTCTGACGTTGCACGGCGCTGAGCCTGACTCAGACCTTCGTCATGCCCTACTTCTTCTATCAGCAACAGACCACCACCAGATACCCAGTAGCTTACAGATGGAACCAATGCCCCTTGAGATAGTGAGCGCCCCCTCAGCAACCTCTCAAGGCGAGCATCATGGACGACACTCAAGACATAACCCTGCCCGACGCTACCGATGCGCAGGCCCTCCAGGCCCTGATCCCTGATCTGGTAACCGATTGCCCCGACATGTACGCCATGGCGTACCAGGTCGCCAAAGACATTCTCATCCAGCACAACATCACGGATATCGAACCCGACAAGGTCTACTGGCATCGGTTTAATGCCGCTCAAAGCAGTTCGAAGACCTTTACCGGCTGGCAGCATGTATTCGAAAAACCCAGGGAGTCGATGACCTTCCCGCAACTGGTCATGCAGCGTTTCAGTGTCCACGACCAGGACAACGGGGACCTGCTGGACGTTGACAGCGGTTTCTACCGTGCCGACGGCAATGCCGGAAACTACGATGAAACCAACGAAATTCGCCTGCATGCCCGGGATGTGTTGAAAACCTTCTGGGATACCAATTTCGCTGACCGTTGCAAAACGGCCATCGCGACGTTCTGGGAAAAGCACAGCGACAACTTCCGTGCGCTGGCCAAGTGCACGTTCATCGCCAAAGCCATTGAAGACTACGAGAAGGGATACCTGACCCGCGAACATTTCACCCTGGTGCTCAGGGCGGCCACCGCAAATGTGAGCAGGCCACTCACCCGGCAAATGCTGCTGGACGAGGCGCCAGCAGGCAGCGGTTTATCAATCCGCAAGTTTTGTATTGATCAGTACGTGTCGACGGACATTTTCAGTATCACCGACGACCGTGACCTGAACATTCTCTACGTTCCGGGTGAGCCCAGAGGTTTTCACTGCTTCACCAGCGTCGAGCAATTGCACGAATGGCTGGCCAATGAAGTCAAGGATGCCGAAGGCCGTGAGCGCATGCTCATGCACTTCAAGCAGCAAGAGCGCGACATTATTCAGGACAAACCCACTTCACTGGGGCACAAGCTCACCAACTTCACCGGTATTGGCCTGATCATTCATGCGTTTGAGGAGACGGAAACCGAAAATATCGGCCTCACCCATGCCTATGACGTATTGCCCGGTGAATATGCAGTCGCGGACCATCATTTGCTCCACTACCGTGGCGAGAAAATTGCCGGTGATGCGTTCACCCATCTGAACCGGTCCACTCATGAGCGCATGCTCAGCGACGCCAATTACCTGCTGCACTCCAACGGCGAGATCAGGAAAAAGCTGTGGATAGGCTATCTCAATGCCTTCAACCACACCTTCGGGCCGATGGCCGCCCTTGCATGGCCGGCAGCGTTTGTCGTCATCGGCGCTGGCATCGCCAATGTCGGGCTTCACATCGACCAGGCCATCAACGGCCACACCCCGGCGGAACGCAAGGCCGCAGTGACTGGCGCCATCCTTGGCAGCGTGGATGTGCTGTTCAACCTGCCTTTCCTGAGGGGGGCGGCAGAACTTGCAGAGGCCTCCGATTTCGCAGAAATCACGGAGACAGAAGAGACCCTTGCGACCGGGCCGGAACCGAAGTCAGAAGCTGAACTGCCCCCACCACCCACTCCGTCTTTCGAGACCGTCATGGCCACGCCTGCCGACGCCGACATTCTCGCCCCTTTTGAAACCAATGAGGTCCTCGACGGCGACTTCCCGGTCAGTGACGAAGGCAAATTCCAGGGCATTTACCAACCCCGGACTGGAGGTAACTACATCGCAGTCGGTGACAGTTTCTACCTGGTGCGCTACAGCAACGAACTGAAAACCTGGGTAATCATTGACCCGGTCAATCCTTACTCCTTTTACCGCAACATACCGGTACGCCTGAATGAAATGGGTGAATGGGTGCCCCTCACGCGTCCCGGCCTGGTGGGCGGGGGCAAGTTTGCCGATCTGTTTGCCGATCTGTTTGCCAGGGCCGAGCCGCCACTCCCGGACTTCGATGCCCCGGCGACGGCATACGATGTTCCGCAGGACATCAAGCCAGCCCTCAAACAGGCGGCCAAGGGTATGGCCCCTAAGGGGGATTTGAAGGACGGCTTTGTCAATCCAAACAATCCGGACATTGAGCTGGGAGCCTTCAAGAGACTGCGCCGAACACTGCACGACGACGCCGTGACCTTCTATTCGCAACCGCCGCTGCGACCCAGACCGACCATTCCATCGTTCATTGCGAATGCGAAGCTCCAGGACATCATCAAGACCCTTTTCAAGCGGTCACAGAGCCTGGTCATCGGTGAAAGCCACGACAGCGTGGGCAGTAAACAGTTTCTGGTCGAGAACATGAGCGTGCTGCGCAAACAAAAGGTCAAAACCCTGTACATGGAGCATCTGCTGACCGATTTCCATCAGACTGACCTGGATGTGTTCAACCGCACTGGAGTGATGTCCGAGGATCTGGAAAGCTACCTCAAGGACCTTGATGCAGGTTTTTCGACTGACCCCAGCGAACAATTCACCTTTGAGCAGGTGGTCAGGACGGCGCAAAAAAACCATATCCGCGTTCAGGCCATCGACTGCCTGGCCAGTTACCGCAGCGCTGGCATTGAGAGGGCAAACATCAATTTTCGGCAAAAAATGATGAATTTCTTCGCCCGCCAAGTCATCGACGCCGACCAAACGGCCAGAGGCGCGCATCGCTGGGTGGCGTTGGTCGGGAACAGCCACGCCAATACCTATGCCGGCGTGGCGGGTGTCAGCGAACTTGAAGGCAGCATCGGGCTGCGTATTGAAAGCGTGGGCCCGGATGAGCTCGGCGGTATCAAGGTCGACCCGGGGGTGGCCGACGAGCCACGCCCGGGACAAGTGGCCGGTTTTGCCAAAAATGACTTGTTGCTGCAAATCCCGACGCCGAAAAGCGTGATCCTGGCGCAAAGGCTGGAGGATGGGCTACCCATGCCGGGCACGTACACCCTCAGCACCAGTACCGGTGAACCCTTTCTGGTTCACCGCAGCAGAACCCTCACCAACAGAGTCATCACCAGTAACGGCATCCTCACCCGTGGCAAACTCGTTCGAACGCCCATCAAGCATGATGCAGATGGGTACTACGTCGAACGGGATTCCTGGCAGATCAATGGTCGACGCTTTCAAAACCCCGACGCCTTGAGTTCAGCGCTGCACAGAATGGGCATGACCCCCGTCCGACTACCAGGCGTCTAAAACGCAAAAAGGCCGTGTGAACAGTGTTCACACGGCCTTTTCAGTTACCTGCGATCAAGCCATCAAGGCTAGCGCGGGATTATTCCCACTCAATGGTCGCTGGCGGCTTGCTCGACACGTCGTAAGTGACGCGGGAGATGCCTTCGATTTCGTTGATGATCCGGCCGGAAACAGTTTCCAGCAGTTCGTATGGCAGGTGAGCCCAACGCGCGGTCATGAAGTCGATGGTTTCAACGGCACGCAGGGCAACGACCCAGGCGTAACGACGGCCATCGCCGACCACGCCAACCGATTTCACCGGCTGGAACACCACGAATGCCTGGCTGACTTTGTGGTACCAGTCGGCCTTGCGCAGTTCTTCGATGAAGATGTGGTCGGCACGACGCAGCAGGTCGGCGTATTCCTTCTTCACTTCACCGAGGATCCGCACACCCAGGCCCGGGCCCGGGAACGGGTGACGGTAGACCATGTCGTACGGCAGGCCGAGTTCGAGGCCCAGACGACGGACTTCGTCCTTGAACAGCTCACGCAGCGGTTCAACCAGCTTGAGGTTCATTTCTTCCGGCAAGCCACCCACGTTGTGGTGCGACTTGATGACGTGAGCCTTGCCGCTTTTGGCGCCAGCCGACTCGATCACGTCCGGGTAGATGGTGCCTTGGGCGAGGTACTTGATGTTGTCCAGTTTGTTGGACTGGGCATCGAAGACGTCAATGAAGGTACGGCCGATGATCTTGCGCTTCTTCTCCGGGTCAGACTCGCCGGCCAGGTTGTTCAGGAACTGATCTTCAGCGTTGGCGCGGATCACTTTGACGCCCATGTTCTCGGCGAACATGGCCATCACTTGCTCACCTTCGTGCAGACGCAGCAGGCCGTTGTCGACAAAGACGCAGGTCAGCTGGTCGCCAATGGCTTTGTGTAGCAGCGCGGCAACCACCGAGGAGTCCACACCGCCGGACAGGCCGAGCAGTACGTTGTCGGTGCCGACCTGGGCGCGAATGTTGGCAATGGCGTCTTCAGCAATCTTCGAAGGCGTCCACAGGGCTTCGCAGCCGCAGATGTCGAGGATAAAGCGCGAGAGGATGCGACCGCCCTGCTTGGTGTGGGTCACTTCCGGGTGGAACTGCACGCCGTAGTAGCCACGAGCATCGTCGAACATGCCGGCGATCGGGCAGCTTGGGGTGCTGGCCAGGATGTGGAATTCCTGAGGCATCTTGGTGACCTTGTCACCGTGGCTCATCCACACGTCGAGGCCGAACAGGCCGTCGGCGTCGATGTGGTCTTCGATGCCGTCGAGCAGGCGGCTCTTGCCGACCACGTCAACACGGGCGTAACCGAACTCACGCAGCTCGGAACCTTCGACCTTGCCACCCAGCTGTTCAGCCATGGTCTGCATGCCGTAGCAGATACCGAAGACCGGTACGCCCAGGTCCCAGACGGCTTGCGGTGCGCGCGGGCTGTCGGCGACGTGTACGGACTCGGGGCCGCCGGCGAGGATGATCCCTTTCGGCGCGAATTCGCGAATCGCTTCGTCGTCCATGTCGAACGGATGCAGTTCGCAGTACACGCCGATTTCACGCACGCGGCGGGCAATCAGCTGGGTGTACTGGGAACCGAAGTCGAGGATCAGGATGCGGTGAGCGTGAATGTCGAGGGCCATGTGGTCAGTCTCGTCTATGCAATTCGGTGAAGAAAATCAGAAACAACTCGGGGCTGAAAACAGCCCCGGTTACTTAACTTTTTGCTGGAAGGCTCAACCTACGCGGTAGTTTGGCGCTTCTTTGGTGATCTGCACGTCGTGAACGTGGGATTCGGCCATGCCGGCACCGGTGATCCGCACGAACTCAGGCTTGGTGCGCATTTCTTCGATGTCGGCGCTGCCGGTGTAACCCATCGAGGAACGCAGGCCGCCCATCAGTTGATGGATGATGGCGCTCAGTGTGCCCTTGTAAGGAACACGCCCTTCGATACCTTCCGGAACCAGTTTCTCGGCGCCTGCCGAGGAGTCCTGGAAGTAGCGGTCGGAGGAGCCTTGAGCCTGGGACATGGCGCCCAGCGAACCCATGCCGCGGTAAGCCTTGTACGAACGACCCTGGAACAGTTCGATCTCGCCCGGTGCTTCTTCAGTACCGGCGAACATCGAGCCCATCATCACGCAGGAAGCACCGGCAACGATGGCCTTGGACAGGTCACCGGAGAAACGGATGCCGCCGTCGGCGATCAACGGAACGCCAGTGCCTTCTAGGGCAGCGGCGACGTTGGCGATGGCGCTGATTTGCGGGACGCCGACACCGGCGACGATACGGGTGGTGCAGATCGAGCCTGGGCCGATACCGACCTTGACTGCATCGGCGCCTGCTTCGGCCAAAGCCTTGGCGGCAGCGCCGGTGGCGATGTTGCCGCCGATGACCTGCACTTCAGGGAAATTCTGTTTGACCCAGCGAACGCGGTCGATCACGCCTTTGGAGTGACCGTGAGCGGTGTCGACCACCACCACGTCAACGCCGGCATTGACCAGGGCAGCTACGCGATCACCGGTGTCTTTACCGGTACCGACTGCAGCACCAACGCGCAGACGACCTTGGTCGTCCTTGCTGGCCAGCGGGTAAGCCTTGGCTTTTTCGATGTCGTTGACGGTCATCATGCCTTTGAGGGCGAATTTTTCGTCGACGATCAGCACGCGTTCAATGCGGTGTTTGTGCAACAGCTCGCGGACGTCGTTCTTGTCGGCGCCTTCCTTGACCGTGACCAGACGCTCTTTAGGCGTCATCACTTGACGGACGGTGGCGTCCAGACGGTTTTCGAAACGTACGTCACGGGAAGTGACGATGCCGACCAGGTCGCCATCGTGCAGGACCGGAACGCCGGAGATGTTGTGCATGCGGGTCAGTTCGAACAGTTCACGAACCGTGGCGTCAGCCTCGATGGTGATCGGGTCCTTGACCACGCCGGCCTCATAACGCTTGACCTTGCGCACTTCGGCAGCTTGCTGCTCGATGGTCATGTTCTTGTGGATAATGCCGATGCCACCTTCCTGAGCCATGGCAATTGCCAGACGGGCTTCAGTAACGGTGTCCATGGCGGCAGAAACCAGAGGAATATTCAGCTCGATGCCACGGGTTAGGCGGGTCTTGAGACTGACTTCGTTAGGAAGCACCTCGGAATAACCAGGCACTAGGAGAATGTCGTCGAATGTCAGAGCTTCTTGGCTGATACGCAGCATCGCGGGGGCTCCCGAGCGGGAAAATGGAAGCGCGCCATTATAGTCAGACACCCCCTCGGGTTCAATGTAAAACTCTGTCTATTATTAGCATTACTGATATACGGGGATTCTCGTCTCCTACAGCTCGACTTTCACCCAACTGACAGGCTGATCGAGCCAATCGGCAAATTCGTCGATAAAGCTCTGCTTGAACCCGGCCTCGGCCCAGTTGTTGAAGATAAAACCCAGGTTGGAAAAGCCGCATTCCTGCAGGAAAAGAAAGCCGTTGATGTCATCTTCATGCCCGCACTCCGGACACGTGAAGTTATCGGTGCGCCCCGGCATCCAGTCTTCCAGGCTGTCGAACAGCGCTTCGCCGACTTCCTTGCGGCACTCGGCGCAGCCCGCCTCTTCAAGGAAACCCTTGGCCGGCGTATAGATGCAGCGTTTGGTGATGATCTCCAGGCCATTGATCGGTTCGCCGAACGGCAACGCTTCAGGATGCAGCACGACAGCGCGGGCGCCGTCGCCGATGGCATGAGCCATGCGGTTGCCAGTGCGGCCACAAGTGGTCAGTTCTTCTTTAATGATGTTCTTGCGCACCAGCCAACGCACGACCGCCCGGGCCCGGGGTTCGTGCACCGGCAGTGTGGAGATTTTCGGGACAATAATGCTTTGCGAATTCATGGGTGCAGACTCTGCAAATACTGAATATTCACCCTTGTAGGAGTGAGCCTGCTCGCGATAGAGGTGTATTAGTCGACAACATTATTGAATGTTAAACCGCTATCGCGAGCAGGCTCACTCCTACAGGGTTTGCGGCCGGCAGCTTAATCCCTGACGAAATCCGGTCAAGCACTCAAATATCGTCCGATCAAGGCGATTCCGCTGGCCAGCACCAACCAGGTCACCAGCCGCACAAACGCCTCGCGGGACAATCTCATGGTCAACCGCCGGCCGATCCACAGCCCCAATGCCATGGCCGGCAATAAACACAGCGCCAATACCAACAAGGGTAGCTCGGCGTACACGCCCGCGACAGCAAACAGGCTCAAGCGCACCACGGTGCTGCAACTGATCAGTGCACTCTGAGTCGCCCGGGCTGCCTCTTTGGGCAGGCGAGTGTTCAAATAGATCGCATATAAAAAGCCGCCACTGCCAAACAATGCCCCGAACATCCCGCCCACCGTACCCATCGGCACGGCCCAAGCGGCGGACAATTGTGTCGGACGGGTTTTGACCCACAGGCTATAAATCGCATAAGCGCTGATAAACAGCCCCATCATCAGCAACAACACATCGGATTTCAGGTTCAACAGAAAAATCACTCCCAGCGTGCAGCCGACCGCCATGCACGGCAGCAGACGCAGCAACTCGGGCTTCGCCACATCCCGCCGCGAAGGCAGCAGATTGCCGAACGCCGCGACGAAATCCAGCAGTACCAACAGCGGCACGATCTTCGACAGCGGCATGAACAGGATCAGAATCGGCCCCGCTACCAATGCGGTGCCGAAGCCGGCGATGCCGAACACGATGTAGGCCAGGGCAATGCCCAACGCGATTACCAGCCAGTCCGTAGCGCCGAATGGCCATTGGTGCAACAACTCAAGCACGTTCATTCCCCGTCTTCCTTGAATACCACTAACGACTTTAACCCCTGTGGGAGCGAGCCTGCTCGCGAATACGGTGTGTCAGCCACATTAATATTGAAAGTTAATCCGCATTCGCGAGCAGGCTCGCTCCCACAGGGGATTTTTGTTGATGCATGGAGATTGGGCGCCGAATGCCTTTAAACTGCGCCCCATGATTAAAGATCCCTTTGCAAGACTCGGCCTGGACCGTGAAGTCCTGACTGTCAGCCAGCTCAACGGCCGCGCGCGGGTGTTGCTCGAAGACGTGTTCAGCAACATTGGGGTCGAAGGCGAAATATCCAACCTCGCCCGTCCGGCGTCCGGCCACGTGTACTTCACCCTCAAGGACAGCGGTGCCCAGGTGCGTTGCGCACTGTTCCGGCAGAACGCGGCGCGAGTGCGTCAGGCATTGAAGGATGGCTTGGCGGTGAAGGTCCGCGGCAAGGTTTCGCTGTTCGAGGGCCGTGGCGACTATCAGTTGATCCTCGATACCGTGGAGCCGGCCGGTGACGGTGCGCTGCGTCTGGCCTTCGATGCGTTGAAGGAAAAACTCAGCGCCGAAGGCCTGTTCAGCGCCGAGCGCAAAGTGCCGCTGCCAGCGCATCCGCAACGTATCGGCATCATCAGCTCGCCCACCGGCGCGGTGATTCGCGACATCATCAGCGTATTCCGCCGCCGTGCGCCGCAGATCCAGCTCACGTTGATCCCCACCGCCGTGCAGGGCCGCGAAGCCACTGCGCAGATTGTCCGCGCATTGAAACTGGCGGACGCCCGCGGTTTCGACGCGTTGATCCTGGCCCGTGGCGGCGGTTCGCTGGAAGACCTCTGGTGCTTCAACGAAGAAGCCGTGGCCCGCGCCGTGGATGCCTGCGTGACGCCGATTGTCAGCGCCGTCGGCCATGAAACCGACGTGTCGATCAGCGACTTCGTGGCCGACGTCCGCGCCCCGACGCCGTCCGCCGCCGCAGAACTACTCGCGCCGGACTCCAGTGACCTGGTCCGTCGGGTCGAAAGCCTGCATCGACGTCTGGTGATGCGCATCCGCGACCGCTTGATGCGTGATCGACTGCGCCTGGAAGGCATGTCTCGCCGCTTGCGCCATCCCGGCGAACGTCTGCGCCAGCAAGCGCAGCGCCTGGACGATCTGGACATGCGCATGCGCCGGGCGTTCGAACGCAGCCTCAATACCCGTCGCGAACGGTTGATCCGCCTGGAAACCCGCCTCGCCGGGCAACATCCGGGACGGCAACTGGCGATGCTCCGTCAGCGCCTAGACAGTCTTGCCGAACGCCTGCCCCGTGCCATGCGCGAAGGGCTAAAATCACGTCGCCTGCAACTGCAAAGCCAGATGCAGACGCTGCATGTGGTCAGCCCTTTGGCGACCCTCGGCCGTGGCTACAGCATTTTGCTGGACGAACGCGGCAACGCGATCCGCAACGCCGCGCAAACCCACAATGGTCAGCGCCTGAAAGCCAGACTTGGCGAAGGCGAACTGCAAGTGCGGGTCGAAGACAATCACCTGACGCCTGTCACCCTTTCTTTACTGGATTGATCCATGCCGCGTTTTTTAGCTCCGCTGCTGTTGCTGTGCCTGACCTTCAACGCCCACGCCGACAGCTACATCACCCGCCTGTTGAACAAACCGGTGCCGGGCGGCGTGGCCGTGGTGGATCTGGGTGCCTCTGCGCAGGCGCCGAAGGCCAGTTATCAAGGCAAACCCGTATTGGTGGTCAAGGAACAGAACAACTGGCTGGCGATTGTCGGCGTGCCGCTGACGGTTAAACCGGGCACGCAGCAGGTCAGCAGTGACGGTCGCAGTCTGAATTTCAACGTGGGTAACAAGAAATACCCGGAACAGCACATCACCCTGAAGAACACGCAGCAGGTCAATCCGAACCCGGAGAATCTCAAGCGCATCGAGGGTGAGTTGGCCGAACAGATCCAGGCTTACCGCAGCTTCAGCCCGAACACCCCGAGCAACCTGTTGCTGGACAAACCGGTCAACGGCCCGCTGTCGAGCAAGTTCGGCGTGCGCCGCTTCTTCAATGGTGAAGAGCGGAATCCTCACGCCGGCCTGGACTTCGCCGTGCCTGCCGGTACGCCGATCAAGACCCCGGCGGCCGGTAAGGTGATTCTGATCGGCAACTACTTTTTCAACGGCAACACGGTGTTTGTCGACCATGGGCAGGGCTTTATCAGCATGTTCTGCCACATGTCGAAAATCGACGTGCAGGTTGGCCAGCAATTGGCCCGTGGTGGAGTGGTCGGGAAAGTGGGTGCCACCGGGCGCGCGACCGGGCCGCATATGCACTGGAACGTCAGCCTGAATGATGCGCGGGTGGATCCGGCCATCTTTATCGGTGCATTTCAGCCTTAGATAGTGGTTGAGGCTGCCGGCCTCATCGCGAGCAGGCTCACTCCCACATTGGATTTGTGTTCGCCATAGATCAACTGTAGGAGTGAGCCTGCTCGCGATGGCGGCATAACAGACGCCATCTATTCAGCTTCCAAGTCCTCAATCCCATGAATTTCCCTATGCGCCAGACACTCCTTGATCCAGGCCTGAGTTTCCTCCGAAAAGCCCGCCAACTCTTCAGCGCTGATCAACTCATGAGTACACAGCCCCAGCAAGTGAGCAGGCGCCTCATTGCGTGAGTGACTGAACACGCCAAACGCCCAATACAGCTCCTGTTGACCGGCCTTCAGCCTTTCTTCACTGGCTTCTATCCGCTCATAAGGTGCAATGCTTTTATCCAGCACCGTGCGCTCGACCTCTTCCATGATCCGGACGCATAGCCGCTCATGGGCCAACGGACGCAGTGCGCTATAAAACTTCCAATCCGACTCGTTCATTGCCGACTCCTGCCTGCCAGTAGTCCTTGGTGAGGCTTTAAGAATAGCCGCGCTGACACGCCCCATCACCGAAAGCCTTCAATTGCGCATCACTCAAACCTCGCGCAAACATAAAAACAATCACCGCCGTTCACCGCAATAAAATCTCGATAACCACGACTTTTCGAGGATTCCTCTCAATTTTTTTCGACCGCTTGCCATCCTTCACCCTCGCGGTTAGGGTTGAAGGCATGAAAACCTCTCACACCCTCATTCAGCTTCGCCAGCACCGCAGCCTGTGCCTTGTCAGTGCACGACTGCCAGGCTGAATCGCGGTGCCTCGTCCTACGCTTTATCCCCAGAACATTTGATCCACCGGCAGGCCGCCTTTTTTCGGCCCACACAATAAGGATTCCCCGATGAGCATGCTCAAAGACCCGTCTTCGAAATACCGCGCGTTCCCGACCATCGACATCCCGGACCGCACCTGGCCGTCGAAGACCATTACCGCCGCGCCGATCTGGTGCAGCTCCGACCTTCGTGATGGTAACCAGTCGTTGATCGAGCCAATGGACGCGGTCAAGAAGCTGCGTTTCTGGAAAACCCTGGTGTCGGTCGGTGTTAAAGAAATCGAAGCGTCGTTCCCGGCGGCTTCGCAAACCGACTTCGACTTCGTGCGTACGCTGATCGAAGGCAACCACATCCCGGACGACACCACCATTCAGGTGCTGACCCAGGGCCGTGAAGATTTGATCGAGCGCACCTTCGAATCCCTGCGCGGGGCGAAGAAAGCCATCGTTCACCTGTACAACGCCACCTCTCCTTCCTTCCGCCGCATTGTCTTCAACCAGGACAAGGAAGGGGTCAAGGCCATCGCCGTGAACGCGGCCAAGCTGTTCGTCAAATATGCCGCCCAGCAGCCAAACACCGAGTGGACCTTCGAGTACTCGCCAGAAACCTTCAGCGCCACCGAGCTCGAGTTCGCCAAAGAAGTCTGCGACGCGGTGATCGAAGTCTGGAACCCGACGCCTGAGCACAAGGTGATTCTCAACCTGCCAGCCACAGTGGAATGCGCGACCCCGAACATCTATGCCGACCAGATCGAATGGTTCGGCCGTCACATCAACCGTCGTGACAGCGTGATCATCAGCCTGCACACCCACAACGACCGTGGCACTGGCGTTGCGGCCACCGAACTGGGCCTGATGGCCGGCGCCGACCGTGTCGAAGGCTGCCTGTTCGGCAACGGCGAACGTACCGGTAACGTCGACCTCGTGACCGTGGCGCTGAACCTCTACACCCAGGGCATTCACCCTGAACTGGACTTCTCCGACATCGACGGCGTGCGCAAAGTCGTCGAAGAATGCAACCAGATCCAGGTGCACCCACGTCACCCGTACGTCGGCGACCTGGTTCACACCGCGTTCTCCGGCTCCCACCAGGACGCCATCCGCAAGGGCTTCGCCCAGCAGAAACCGGACGCCCTGTGGGAAGTACCGTACTTGCCGATCGACCCGGCCGATATCGGCCGCAGCTACGAGGCGGTGATCCGCGTCAACAGCCAGTCGGGCAAGGGCGGTATCGCTTACCTGCTGGAACAGGAATACGGCATCAGCTTGCCGCGCCGCATGCAGATCGAGTTCAGCCAGGTTGTGCAGCGTGAAACCGACCGTCTGGGCCTCGAGATGACGGCTCAGCAGATCCACGCGCTGCTGCACAGCGAGTACTTGCAGGCCAACACTCCGTACGCGCTGGTCAGCCATCGCCTGCAGGAAGAAAACGGTCACAGCGCTGTCGAAGTGGAAGTCTCGGGCAAAGGTCAGGGTGAAACCAACCTGCACTGGCGTGGCAAGGGCAACGGCGCCCTGGAAGCGCTGGTGGCCGGTCTGCCGATTCCGGTTGAAATCATGGACTACAACGAACACGCCATCGGTTCGGGCACCAACGCCAAGGCTGCGGCCTACATTGAACTGCGCGTGAACGGCGAACGTGCGGTGCACGGCGTCGGTATCGATGAAAACATCACCACCGCCAGCTTCAAGGCCCTGTTCAGCGCGCTGAACCGCTCGCTGAGCCAGCCGGAAGCGAAAGCGGCGTAAGCCTTCGCTGAAATGCAAAAGGCCCCTAGGTGCGAACCTCGGGGCCTTTTTGTTTGCCTGATGTTTATGCGTTGTCGGTTATGGCCCCTTCGCGAGCAAGCCCGCTCCCACAGTTGATTGGGGTGTACACATAATCTGTGTTCACATCGATCAACTGTGGGAGCGGGCTTGCTCGCGAAGAGGCCGGTTCAGACCGCCGAGATCTCAGGTGAACTCGAACGTATCGGCATCCAGGTTCGCTGGAAAGCGTGTTCGATAAGCCTGAAGATCCGCAGCGTTCAGAACGACCTGAAACACGCCATCGGCTTCGCCTGCACTGAGCAAGGTCTCTCCTTGAAAATCCAGCACCTGGCTATCACCGGTGTAGGCAAACCCTTTGCCGTCAGTACCAATGCGATTCACCGCCGCCACGTAGCAGAGGTTTTCAATCGCCCGCGCTGGCAGCAAGCGGTTCCAGTGCTGACGCCGTGCCCCCGGCCAGTTGGCGGTGTACAGCAGCAAATCGGTGTCCTGAGCGTCGCGGCTCCAGACCGGGAAGCGCAGGTCGTAGCAAATCAGCGGACGCACTCGCCAGCCCTTGAGTTCGAACTGCACCTGACGTTCGCCGGGGGTGAAGTGGTTGTGTTCGCCGGCCATGCGGAACAGATGGCGCTTGTCGTAGTACCACACCTCCCCGTCCGGCCGCGCCCACAACAGGCGATTGCGATGGCTGCCGTCAGCCGCCTGGACGATCACGCTGCCGGTGATCACCGCATCCAGTTTCGCTGCCTGGACCCGCATCCATTTGCTGGTCGGACCATTTTCCGACTCGGCGAGGGTCTCGGACTCCATCGAGAAACCGGTGGTGAACATCTCTGGCAGGATGATCAGGTCAGCGCCGCGAGCCTGTTCCAGCAACGGCTCGAAATGCTCCAGATTGGCCTGACGATCGTGCCAGGCCAGGGTGGTCTGGATCAGCGCGATGTTCAGATTGGGTAGTGCACTCAGATCACGCATAGTTTTTCCGCTGCTTCACGCAGGGTCTCCTCGCGTTTGGCGAAGCACAGGCGCACCAGGCGCTGGCCTTCGGGCGGAGTCTGGTAGAACACCGAGATCGGAATGCTCGCCACGCCATGTTCGCGGGTCATCCACAACGCCATCTCGACGTCATTGAGGTCCGGGCGGATCTGCGAGTAATCGACCAATTGGAAATACGTGCCGGCCACTCGGGTGAAACTGAAGCGCGACGGCGTCAGCAGATCGCAGAACAGATCGCGCTTGGCCTGATAGAAAGCCGGCAGTTCTTCGACGTGTTCCGGGTGCTCGGCCATGAAGTCGGCCAAGGCGTATTGCAGCGGCGTTACACCGCAGAAACTGACGTATTGGTGAACCTTGCGCAGCTCGGCGGTGAGGGCCGGCGGTGCGACCACGTAGCCGGTTTTCCAGCCAGTGACGTGATAGGTCTTGCCAAAGGAGCTGACCACAAATGCACGCTGATACAGCTCTTGGTGATTCAGCACGCTGACGTGGGGCACGCCATCGAACACCAGGTGTTCGTAGACCTCATCGCTGATGACATAGATGTCGCGATCGCGGATCAACGCCGCCAGCTGATCCAGTTCGGCACGATTGATCAGCGCGCCGCTTGGGTTGTGCGGGGTGTTGAGGATGATCATCCGCGTGCGCGGGGTAATGGCTTCACCTAGCTTCTGGAAGTCGATGGCAAAGTCATTCAGTCCCAACTGCACATGAACGCAGCGACCACCGGCCAGCTCAACCGAAGGTTCATAACTGTCGTAGGCCGGATCGAAGACGATCACTTCGTCACCGCTGTGGATAACCGCCTGAATGGCGCAAAAGATCGCCTGGGTTGCACCGGGCGTGACTGTCACCTCATGGTCGGCATCCACATTGACGCCGTAGCTGCGGGCGATCTTCGCCGCAATCTGCTGACGCAATGCAGGAAGGCCGGTCATCGGCGAATACTGGTTGTGGCCATTGGCGATATGCCGACCGACCGCATCGCACAGGGCCTGCGGCGCATCGAAATCGGGAAAACCCTGAGACAGATTGAGCGCCCCGGTTTGCGCCGCGAGCTGAGACATCTGAGTAAAGATAGTGATGCCGACATTCGGCAGCTTACTGGTGATCATCGGTGATTCCCTGCTCTGCACCCGGCTCTACGGCGGCACGGGAGAGCCCGAGAATAGCCCAAACGACAGGCATGAAAAAGGGCACCATTGGCGCCCTCTTCATTCCACGGGAAAAACCTGAATCAGCGCTTGTCGCGGCGCTTCTTGTCGGCCTTTTTGTGGTGCGACATCATGCGACGCTTCTTGTTGACCTGGCGATCGGTCAGCGAGTTCTTGTTGCCTTCGTACGGGTTCTCGCCGCCCTTGAACTCGATGCGGATCGGCGTACCGACCAGCTTCAAGACACGACGGTAAGTGTTTTCCAGGTAACGAACGTAAGACTTCGGCACCTTCTCGATCTGGTTACCGTGAATCACGATGATCGGCGGGTTGGCACCACCCAAGTGGGCGTAACGCAGCTTGATCCGGCGGTTGTTGACCATCGGTGGCGCGTGCTCACCGACCGCATCTTCCAGAATCGTGGTCAGGCGGTTGGTTGGCCAGCGGGTGACCGCAGACTTGAACGAGTTCTGTACGGAGGCGTAGAGGTTGCCCACGCCCGTGCCGTGCAGGGCCGAGATGAAGTGAATGTCGGCGTAGTCAACGAAGAACAGTCGACGTTGCAGCTCGACCTTCACGAAGTCGCGCTCGCTCGGCGTCATGCCGTCCCACTTGTTGATCGCGATCACCAGCGCACGACCCGACTCAATGGCGAAGCCCAGCAGGTTGAGGTCGTGGTCGACCACGCCTTCGCGGGCGTCCATCACAAAGATCACCACGTTGGCATCTTTGATCGCTTGCAGGGTTTTGACCACGGAGAACTTTTCAACTTCTTCGTGGATCTTGCCGCGCTTGCGCACACCGGCGGTGTCGATCAGCGTGTACTTCTCGTCGTTACGCTCGAACGGGATGTAGATACTGTCGCGGGTGGTGCCGGGCTCGTCATAGACGATTACCCGGTCTTCACCGAGCATGCGATTGACCAGGGTCGACTTGCCGACGTTCGGGCGGCCGATGATCGCGATCTTGATCCCGTCTTTTTCGCTAGGGCCAGGAATGCGCTTGGCTTCCTCGCCTTCGGCAACGGTCTCTTCCTCGCCTTCTTCCAGCTCGTCATCGTCTTTCGGGAAGTCGCTCAGGGCGATTTCCAGCATCTGGGTGATGCCACGACCATGAGCACCGGCGATCGGGATCGCGTGGCCCATGCCCAACGGGGCGAATTCAGCGCGGGCCATTTCAGGGTCGATGTTGTCGACCTTGTTGGCAACCACGTAAGAACGCTTGTTACGTTTGCGCAAATGCTCGGCGATCATCTGGTCGGCGGCGGTGAAACCGGCCTTGGCATCTACCAGGAACAGAACGACATCCGCTTCTTCAATGGCCAGCAGCGACTGCTCGGCCATTTTTTCGTCCATACCGTGCTCGTCACCGGAGATACCGCCGGTGTCGACCAGAATGTAGGAACGCCCTTGCCACTTGGCCTCACCGTATTGGCGATCACGGGTCAGACCGGACAAGTCACCGACGATGGCGTCGCGAGTCCTGGTCAGGCGGTTGAACAAGGTGGACTTGCCGACGTTCGGTCGGCCCACCAGGGCGATTACGGGAACCATGCGGCTCTCCACTTCGTTATTTCAGAAAATACAAAAGCCGCTGCTAGGCAGCGGCTGGTGCTCGGGGCAGCGCTTGAGGGCGCTGCGAACCCCTTGTTACGGGGCTGCCTGGGGTTTAACCCCAAGCATAGTCAAACCTTTACTTAATGGTCAGGGCTTCCAGTTTGCCGCTGTTGCCATACACATAAATCGTGTCGCCCACCACCAGCGGACGGGCACGCAGGCCGTCGCTGTCGATGCGCTCGCGGCCGACGAAACGACCGTCCACCTGGCTCAGCAGATGCAGGTAACCTTCCATATCACCGACTGCAACATAGCTGGAGAACACTTCCGGAGCCGACAGTTGACGACGGGCCAGCGAATCGTTGCTCCACAAAGCTGTGGTGGAACGCTCGTCGACGCCTTCAACGGTGCCCGAAGACAGGCTCACGTAGACGTTGCCAAAACCCTGGGCGACACCGGCATAGCTGGAAGCATCACGCTGCCAGAGCTGACGACCGCTTTCAAGATCCAGTGCCGCAACGCGACCCTGATAGCTGGCGACATACAGCGTACCGCCGGACAGCAGCAGGCCGCCGTCGATATCGACAACGCGCTCCAGTTCCGAACGACCTTGTGGAATCGCTACACGTTGTTCCCATACCGGCACGCCGTTGGAAATATCGAGAGCGACCACTTTACCGGTCGACAGGCCAGCCACCGCGAGGCGGTTGGTGACGATCGGCGCACTGGTGCCGCGCAGGGTCAATACCGCCGGAGTGCTGTCATACAACCAGCGCTGGGTGCCGGTAGCGGCATCCAGACCGATCAGACGGTCATCCTGAGTCTGAACTACAACGACATCACCGTTGTTGGCCGGCGGTGCGAGGACTTCACTGGACACGCGAGCGCGCCATTTCTCTTCACCGTTGATGGCGTCCAGGGCAACGATTTCACCCTTGATCGTACCGATCAGGAGCAGACCGTAACTGACGCCGACAGCGCCGGAAACAGACAGGTCGAGATCTTTCTTCCATTTGACGTCGCCATTGCTGCGATCCATCGCCATCACCACACCGGTGACGTCGGCGGCATAGATGGTATCGCCATCGATCGCCGGAACCAGCATGTTGTACGATTCGCCCTGACCGTCACCGATCGAACGACTCCACTGCTTTTGCAGAACCACTTCTTCTTTGAAGTCGGTCAACTCGGCTGGTGGCAGTTCTTTTTTGCTGTTGCTGCTGCAACCCGCGGCCAATATGGCCAGAGCCAGCAATGCTGCATGTTTCCAACGAATCACGTCACGCATCCCCTTTGGCCAGGTCGTCCAGCTTGATTTGTAGGCCACCCACTGCCGCTTCATCCGACAGCGCCGCCTTGGCTTTTTGATACGCCGCGTTCGCTTCGTCGGTACGACCCAACTGCACCAGCAGGTCGCCTTTAAGTTCTTCGCGAGTGGCCAGGAATGCTTTATCGGCATCACCTTCGAGCAGTTTCAGGGCTTCATCGGCCTTGTTCTGCGCGGCCAGCACCTGCGCCAGACGCTGACGAGCAATTTCGCCCAGCGCCGGGTTGGCCGGTTTAGCAACAATGGCTTTCAGTTCGCTGGCTGCGTCATCCAGTTTGCCGCTGTCGACCGCGACTTTTGCCACGAACAGGCTGCCGTACTGCGCGTAAGCGCTACCGCCGAACTCGCTGTTGAGCTTGCCGGCCAGGTCCGCAACACGGGCGGCATCAGGCTTGCCGTCTGGCGTCAGCGTGGTTTCCAGCAGTTGCTGATAGAGCATCGAGGCGCCTTGCGACTGATTGCTCTGATACTTGTGAAAGGCCTGCCAGCCGAACACGATGACCAGCGCCAACAGGCCGCCAGTGACCAGAGGCTTGCCGTTGCGTGTCCACCAGTCCTTCAAATCCGACAGCTGTTCGTCTTCGGTACTCGACACCCCAATACTCCTTAATCGCTAAATCGGCTGTTTGACAGCTTCAACCCTGCACGACGCAGGTGGCCAGGTGTGCAGCAAGCGCATCCCAGGCAATGCTTTGTTGTTCGCCCTGGCCACGCAGGGGTTTGAAACCTACCACTTGCTGGGCCATTTCGTCGTCACCGAGGATCAGCGCGTACAACGCACCGCTCTTGTCGGCTTTCTTGAATTGGCTTTTGAAGCTGCCGGCGCCGGCATTCACTTGCAGGCGCAGGTTGGGCAATTGATCACGAACACGTTCACTCAGGGCCAGACCGGCCAGCTCGGCGGCTTCACCGAAGGCGCAGAGGTAGACGTCGACCTGACGGGAAATCTCTTCCGGGATCTGCTCCAGGGTTTCAAGCAACAGCACTAGGCGCTCGATGCCCATGGCGAAACCAACGCCCGGGGTCGGCTTGCCGCCCATCTGCTCCACCAGACCGTCGTAACGACCACCGGCACACACGGTGCCTTGGGCGCCCAACTGGTCGGTGACCCATTCGAAAACAGTCTTGCTGTAGTAATCCAGCCCGCGAACCAGCTTCGGGTTGATCACGTAAGGAATGCCGGCGGTGTCTAGGCGAGCCTTGAGGCCCTCGAAGTGCACGCGGGATTCTTCGTCGAGGTAGTCGGCCATTTTCGGCGCGTCGACCAGCACGGCTTGAGTGTCAGCGTTCTTGGTATCCAGGACCCGCAAAGGGTTGGTCTTCAGGCGGCGCTGGCTGTCTTCGTCCAGCTTGTCCAGGCGGGCCGACAGGAACTCGACCAGCGCTTCGCGATAACGACCGCGGGACTCGGCAGTGCCCAGGCTGTTGAGTTCGAGCTTGACCGCATCACGGATGCCCAGCTCGCCCCACAGGCGCCAGGTCAGCACGATCAGCTCGGCATCGATGTCCGGACCGTCAAGGTTGAAGACTTCGCAACCGATCTGGTGGAACTGGCGATAACGGCCTTTCTGCGGACGTTCGTGGCGGAACATCGGGCCGATGTACCAAAGTTTCTGCACCTGGCCACCGCCGGTGATGCCGTGCTCAAGCACCGCACGCACACAGGCCGCCGTGCCTTCAGGGCGCAGGGTCAGGGAGTCGCCGTTGCGGTCGTCGAAGGTGTACATCTCTTTTTCGACGATGTCGGTCACTTCACCGATGGAGCGCTTGAACAGCTCGGTGAACTCGACGATTGGCATGCGGATCTGCTTGTAACCGTAGTTATCCAGCAAACGCGAGACGGTGCCTTCGAAATGACGCCACAGGGGAGTCTGCTCGGGCAGGATGTCGTTCATGCCACGTATGGCTTGCAGAGACTTGCTCACTATAAATCCTTAAATTCGTTCGACTTAGCCGCGCGCAATGACTGCTGCGTCAGCTGCGACCTTTTCGGCCGCTTTCTGACGGATCAAGCGTTCAAGCTCATCCACCAGATTGTCATTCGTCAGTTTCTGCGACGGCTTGCCGTCGATGTAAATCAGGTTTGGCGTGCCGCCGGTCAAGCCGATATGGGCTTCCTTGGCTTCGCCCGGTCCGTTGACCACGCAACCGATGACCGCGACATCCAGCGGCACCAGCAGGTCTTCGAGGCGCCCTTCCAGCTCGTTCATGGTTTTGACCACATCGAAGTTCTGCCGCGAGCAGCTCGGGCAGGCGATGAAGTTGATGCCACGGGAACGCAGGTGCAGGGATTTGAGAATGTCGTAGCCGACTTTCACTTCCTCGACCGGGTCGGCCGCCAACGAGATGCGAATAGTATCGCCAATCCCTTCGGCGAGCAGCATACCGAGGCCCACGGCGGATTTCACTGTGCCTGAACGCAAACCACCGGCTTCGGTGATGCCAAGGTGAAGCGGCTGGACGATTTCCTTGGCCAGCAAGCGGTAAGCGGCGACGGCCATGAACACGTCAGAAGCTTTCACGCTGACCTTGAAGTCCTGGAAGTTCAGGCGTTCAAGGTGCTCGACGTGACGCAGGGCAGATTCAACCAGCGCAGCCGGAGTCGGCTCGCCGTATTTCTTTTGCAGGTCTTTTTCCAGGGAACCGGCGTTCACGCCGATGCGGATCGGAATCCCCCGATCACGGGCGGCATCGACTACCGCACGCACGCGGTCTTCACGACCGATGTTGCCCGGGTTGATTCGCAGGCAGTCAACGCCCAGTTCGGCTACGCGCAGAGCGATCTTGTAGTCGAAGTGGATGTCGGCAACCAAAGGTACTTTGACCAGCTTCTTGATCTTGCCGAAGGCTTCAGCGGCATCCATATCGGGAACGGAAATTCGCACGATATCGACGCCAGCCGCTTCCAGACGATTGATCTGGGCCACGGTGGCAGCGACGTCATTGGTGTCGCTGTTGGTCATGCTCTGCACAGCGATAGGCGCATCGCCGCCAACAGGCACGTTACCGACCCAGATCTTGCGGGATTCGCGACGTTTGATTGGAGATTCGCCGTGCATGACTTATTGACCCAACTTCAGGCGAGCAGTCTCGCCACTGGTGAACGGAGCGACATCAACCACCTGCCCGTTGTAACTGACCTGCGCGCCACGGGCGAAGCCCAGACGCACGGAAAACGGTGGCTTGCCGCTCACGGAAACGTTTTCGCCTTTACGCTTGAGACCACTCAACAGCACCTTGCCGGTGCCATCGGTCACTTGCGTCCAGCAATCGGTAGTGAATTGCAGTTGAACCTGGCCTTGGCCGGCAACCGGAGCAGCCGCTGCTGGAGCGGGAATGGTCGGAGTCACCGAAGCGGATGCAGGCGGGGCTGATACGACAGGGGCAGTCGGGGCTGGCGATACCGGAGTAGCGACAACTGGCGCAGCGCTATGCGCGGGTGCGGTTGGCGCTGGTGCAACCGGTGCAGCAGGCGCAGTCGCCTCAGCTTCGGCCGGCGCTTCAGCCGACGTCTCGGCTTGCGGCAACGCAAGAGCGGTTGTGCCTTCAGCCTGACCTTCCGCGACGGCCTGGTCTTCCGGCTCGTCCAGCGGATGGATCTGGGTGGTGCCGTCAGCGCCTTCGACTTCAACGTGTTCCGGGCTCAGGCTCGTCAGGTCTTTGGTGCGCAATGAGGTTTGATCCTGCCACCAGACAAAACCACCACCAATAACAGCGATAAGCAATAGCAGGCTGACAATTCGTAAAATGGTGTGGGAAACCCGAACCGGCTCTTCGATACGTCCCAGGCTATGAACGTTGCTGCCCTGGGAGTCGGTGCCGGTGGATTGGTCGAACTGTTGGACCAGTACAGTTTGATCCATGCCGAGCAGTTTCGCGTAGGCGCGAATATAACCGCGAGCAAAGGTATGCCCAGGCAGCTTGTCGAAAGCGCCGGCTTCCAGATTGCTCAGGGAATTGACGGTGAGGTTGAGCTTGAGGGCCACTTCGGCCAGCGACCAGCCATTGCTTTCGCGGGCCTGGCGCAAAGTCTCACCGGGATTAACGCGATTCGCTGCTACAACTTCGGGATGCGCCGCTTTCATCATTGCTCCGACAGGTATTGCTGATATTCCGGCGTACCGGGATAGAGTCGTTTTAGTTGCAGGCCAAAACTGGCGGCCTTGTCGCGATCATCAAACACTTTTGCCAGCCGAACGCCGAGCAATAGACTACGTGCATTTTGCTCGGTGAGCTGGCTAAAACGATCGTAATAGTCACGCGCGGGCACATAATGCCTGTCTTCGAAGGACAACTCAGCCATTTCCAGCAATGCTCGTGGCTGTTGGCGATTCAAACGCAGGGATTTTTCCAGCTGCTGCTGCGCCAGATCGCGCTGCCCCAGCTTCGAAGCGGTCATTCCAAGGTTCTCGAACACCCGCGAACGCTCAGGATACAAGGTATCGGCGGCGGCCTGTTCAAAGCGCTCGTACGCCTCTTTGTAGCGTTTCTCTTCGAAAAGAAAACTGCCGTAGTTGTTCAGGATTCGCGCATCGTTGGGGCGGGAAGACAGCGCCTTGCGAAAATGCTGATCCGCCAGCTCCGGCTCCATCTCGGCCTGGAATACCAGACCCAGCGCAGCGTTGGCATCCGGATCCGAGTCATCCAGATCCAGCGCTTTCTTCAACGGTACTTTCGCCCGTTCGGTCATGCCCTGCTGCAAGTACCCCAAGCCCAGCTGCACATAGGCAACGCGCGCTTCATCGCGGCCCTTGCTGGTCTTCATCGGGTTGAAATCGCCCGACAGGACACAGCCAGCACACAGGCTGGCCAACAGCAAAAGCAGCGGTAAGCGCAGGGACATAGAGATCCTCTCTTAATTATTGTTCGCAGCGTTCTGTGCGATATCGTTTTCGGCGCTTAACTCACGCACGGCGATATAACGCTCGCTGCGACGGGTGCGATCCAGCACCTGTCCTACCAATTGGCCACACGCGGCATCGATGTCTTCACCGCGGGTGGTGCGTACGGTGACATTGAAGCCGGCATGGTGAAGCTGATCCTGGAAACGACGAATCGCGTTGTTGCTCGGGCGCTCGTAACCGGAATGCGGGAACGGGTTGAACGGAATCAGGTTGATCTTGCACGGGATGTTCTTGAGCAACTCGATCATTTCGACCGCGTGTTCGACCTTGTCGTTGATGTCCTTGAGCAACGTGTACTCAATGGTCAGCACGCGCTTCTCGCCCAGGGACGACATGTAGCGCTGGCACGACTCGAGCAGCATCTTAAGCGGATACTTCTTGTTGATCGGCACCAATTGGTTACGCAATGCGTCGTTCGGTGCGTGCAGGGACAACGCCAGGGAGACGTCGATGTGCTTGGACAGCTCATCGATCATCGGCACCACACCCGAGGTAGACAGGGTTACGCGGCGCTTGGAGATCCCGTAGCCCAGGTCATCCATCATCAGATGCATGGCGGCCACGACGTTGTCGAAGTTCAGCAGCGGCTCACCCATGCCCATCATCACCACGTTGGTGATGGCACGGTCGGCGGTCGCCGGGATGCTGCCGAACGATTTATTGGCAATCCACACCTGGCCGATGACTTCGGCGGCAGTGAGGTTGCTGTTGAATCCTTGCTTGCCGGTGGAGCAGAAACTGCAATCCAGGGCACAGCCTGCCTGGGACGAAACGCACAAAGTGCCGCGTTTGCCCTGGGGAATGTACACGGTCTCGACGCAGCTGCCGGACGCCACACGCACCACCCACTTGCGGGTGCCGTCGGTGGAGATGTCCTCGCTGACAACTTCAGGACCACGAACCTCGGCAATAACCTTGAGCTTATCGCGCAAGGCCTTGCTGACGTTCGTCATGGCGTCGAAATCATCGACGCCAAGGTGGTGAATCCATTTCATTACCTGACCGGCACGGAAACGCTTCTCCCCGATTGAGTCGAAGAATTTTTCCATTTCCAGCTGAGTCAGACCCAGCAGGTTGGTTTTTACAGTCGATGTAGTCATGGATTCACCTTCACTCTTAAGCCAATGCTTAGCGAGTGGTTACTTCAGTAGCTGCGAAGAAGTACGAGATTTCGCGAGCAGCAGCGGCTTCGGAGTCCGAACCGTGTACAGCGTTGGCGTCGATCGAATCAGCGAAGTCAGCGCGGATGGTACCGGCAGCAGCTTCTTTAGGGTTGGTAGCGCCCATCAGCTCACGGTTCAGAGCGATAGCGTTTTCGCCTTCCAGAACCTGAACGACAACCGGACCGGAGATCATGAAAGCAACCAGGTCGCCGAAGAAACCACGAGCGCTGTGCTCAGCGTAGAAGCCTTCAGCTTCAGCTTTGGACAGTTGCTTCAGTTTCGAAGCTACAACGCGCAGGCCAGCTTTTTCGAAACGAGTGGTGATCTCGCCGATAACGTTTTTTGCAACAGCGTCAGGCTTGATGATGGAGAAAGTACGTTGAACAGCCATGGTGTAACTCCAGAAACGGTAATTTGCGAAAAATTAAACCCGCGAATTATACGCGGGTTCTTTGGTATTGCCTAACTGCGTACGGCGCAGACTCAGTCTGCTTCTTCGATCCAGGCGGCCTGAATGGCTTCAAGCACCTTCTCGCCACCGCGGGTCGGATCATCACTGAACTCCGGCAATGCCAGCACCCATTTGTGCAGATCGACGAAGTTCACGTAACGCGGGTCCACATCCGGCTTGGATTCAGCCAGTTGGATCGCGATTTCCAGCACATCAACCCATTTCAGACTCATTTCAGTTCCTTGAATCAGTGCGCCGCTTCGGCCGCATGGTTGAGCGAGTATTTCGGAATTTCGACAGTCAGGTCTTCATTTCCGACGATCGCCTGACAGCCTAGACGCGATTGCGCCTCCAGACCCCAGGCCCGATCAAGAAAGTCTTCTTCCAGCTCGTCCGCTTCTTCCAGCGAGTCGAAACCTTCGCGGATGATGCAGTGGCAGGTGGTGCAGGCGCAGACGCCGCCACAGGCGCTTTCCATCTCGATATGGTGTTCGTGGGCCAGCTCGAGAATGGATGTGCCAGGCTCAGCCTCCACAACCATACCTTCCGGGCAGAACTTCTCGTGTGGCAGAAAAATGACCTGCGGCATCGTTATTCCTCAATCTCATTCAGGTTGCGCCCCGCCAGCGCGGCTTTCACCGTCGAGTCCAGGCGGCGGGCAGCAAAGGCGTCGGTCACTTGCGACAGACGTTTGGTCTGCTGCTCGATGGCGTAACCATCAGTACCTTTCATCAGTTCGGTCAGTTCCTGCATCTGCAATTCGATAACCATGCGCTCTTCGGCGTCGAGCAAGCGCTCGCCATCGACATCGAGGGCGCCCTGCACCGCTTCGATCAGGCGCTGGGCATCGACCTGCTGCTCACGCAACACCCGAGCGACCTTGTCGTCGTTGGCGTGCTGGAACGAATCCTTGAGCATCTTGGCGATTTCGCCATCCGTCAGACCGTAGGACGGCTTGACCTGGATGCTGGCCTCAATGCCCGAGCCCAGCTCGCGGGCAGAAACACTGAGCAGACCGTCGGCATCGACCTGGAAGGTCACGCGAATCTTCGCCGCACCGGCCACCATCGCCGGAATGCCGCGCAATTCGAAGCGTGCCAGGGAACGGCAGTCGCTGATCAGCTCGCGCTCACCCTGCAATACGTGGATCGCCATGGCCGACTGGCCATCTTTATAAGTCGTGAAGTCCTGAGCTCGGGCGACAGGGATGGTGGTGTTGCGTGGAATCACCTTCTCCATCAGGCCGCCCATGGTTTCCAGCCCCAGGGACAACGGAATCACGTCAAGCAACAGCAGTTCATCGCCATCGCGCTTGTTGCCAGCCAGGGTATCGGCCTGGATCGCGGCACCGATGGCCACCACTTGATCCGGATCGATTTCGGTCAGCGGCTCGCGGCCGAAGGCTTCAGCAACGGCTTCGCGGACGCGAGGCACACGGGTCGAACCGCCGACCATGACCACGGCATGCACTTCTTCCAGCTCGATGCCGGAATCACGCACAGCGCGGCGACAGGCTTTCAGGCTGCGGGCAACCATTGGCTCGATCAGCGCATTGAAGGCTTCACGGGTCAGCTCGGCTTTCCAGTCGCCATAAGCGACTTCAACGGACGAGGTATTGGTCAGGGCTTCTTTGGCCGCACAAGCGGTTTGCAGCAGATGGCGTTGCGCACCCGGATCGAGGTCGACGGACAGACCGGCGCTCTCGATGATCCAGCCAGCAATTGCGTGATCAAAGTCATCGCCGCCCAGCGCGCTGTCGCCGCCGGTAGCCAAAACTTCAAACACACCGCCAGTCAGGCGCAGAATCGAAATATCGAAGGTGCCGCCACCCAGGTCATAAATAGCGACCAGGCCTTCAGCGTGCTGATCCAGACCGTAAGCTACAGCGGCGGCGGTCGGCTCATTGAGCAGACGCAGCACGTTCAGACCGGCCAGCTTGGCCGCATCCTTGGTGGCTTGACGCTGAGCATCGTCGAAATAGGCCGGAACGGTGATCACCGCACCTACCAGTTCACCACCCAACGTCGCTTCGGCGCGCTGACGCAGCACTTTCAGGATATCGGCGGAGACTTCGACCGGGCTTTTCGGCCCCTGAATGGTGTCGATGAACGGCATGTGCGATTCACCGCCGACAAAGCGGTACGGCAGTTGATCGCCCAATTGCTTGACGTCGGACAGACCACGACCCATCAAGCGTTTGACCGACAGCACGGTGTTCAAAGGGTCGGTGGCGGCGGCCAGTTTGGCGGACTCGCCGACCTCGACACGATCGGCGTGATAGCGCACGGCAGACGGCAGGATGACCTGCCCGTCAGCGTCAGCCAGAGGTTCGGAAAGACCACTGCGCAATGCAGCGACCAGCGAATTGGTAGTGCCCAAGTCGATCCCCACAGCCAGACGACGCTGGTGCGGTTGAGGACTTTGGCCGGGTTCGGCGATCTGCAGTAGGGCCATCGTTATCAGGACTTATCTGTATATCAGGCGTGCGACCGGAGCGGCACTGGGTTAATCGTCGAGGCGCTCTTCTAACTGGCGCACTTCGTAGGTGAGCTTGTCGAGGAACTGCATGCGCCGCATCAGGCGTTCGGCCTGTTCACGTTGCGCTGCATCATCCCAACAGGCTGCGAAGCTTTCGTTCAGTTCATCCTGCGCAGTCTTCAGGCGACGCTTGAACACTGCAACACCCGCCAGGTCGGCGCTGTCTTGCAGGTCTTCGAGCTCTTCACGCAGCTCCATCTGCTGCAGAAGAAACTCCGGATCATGCACCGTGACCTCCAGCGGCAGCTCGCGACCGCCCATGGCGAGCAAGTAACGCGCGCGCTTTGGGGGACTTTTGAGCGTCTGGTAGGCCTCGTTGAGGCTCGCGGATTGCTCTAGCGCCAGCCGCTGCTCGCGCTCGGAAGCGTCTGCAAAGCGGTCCGGATGAACACCGCGCGCCAACTCACGGTAGCGCGTGGCCAACTGATCGAGATCCAGACGGAAGCTCGGTTTCAGCTCAAATAAAGCGAAATGACAAGGAGTACCCACGCGCAGCCTCAGATGTTGAAGCTTTCGCCGCAGCCACATTCACCGCGCACGTTGGGGTTGTTGAACTTGAAGCCTTCGTTCAACCCTTCCTTGACGAAATCGAGTTCGGTGCCGTCCAGGTAGGCCAGGCTTTTCGGGTCGATGATCACTTTCTCGCCGTGACTTTCGAACACCTGATCCTCTGCAACCACCTCGTCGACAAACTCCAGCACGTAGGCAAGGCCGGAACAGCCTGTGGTGCGAACACCCAGACGAATCCCTTCACCTTTGCCGCGCCCGTTGAGGGAGCGTCGCACGTGTTGAGCAGCCGCTTCTGTCATGCTGATAGCCATCGGTGACTCCTTACTCGTCGCCAAAACTTGAAAGTCAGATCAAGCCTTTCTTCTGCTTGTAGTCGCGAACGGCCGCTTTGATAGCGTCTTCAGCAAGTACGGAGCAGTGAATTTTTACTGGCGGCAGAGCCAGTTCTTCAGCCAGCTGAGTGTTTTTGATGGTCTCTGCTTCATCCAGAGTCTTGCCTTTCATCCACTCGGTCGCCAGGGAGCTGGAGGCGATAGCCGAACCGCAACCGTAGGTCTTGAACTTGGCGTCTTCGATGATGCCTTGCTCGTTAACCTTGATCTGCAGACGCATCACGTCGCCGCACGCTGGGGCGCCGACCATGCCGGTGCCGACATCAGGGTCTTCCGCGTCCATCTTGCCGACGTTGCGCGGGTTCTCGTAGTGGTCGATGACCTTTTCGCTGTAAGCCATGATTCTTAATCCTCACTCATCAGAGAGTCGCTCTTAAGCCCTGAAAACCTGCGTTTTACAGGGCCGGGTTGCGGCGACTTGAAATCAGTGTGCCGCCCACTCGATTTTCGAAATGTCGACACCGTCTTTGTACATATCCCACAGCGGCGACAGAGTGCGCAGCTTGGTAACGGCCTCGCAGACTTTCTGCGCGGCGTAGTCGATTTCTTCTTCGGTGGTGAAACGGCCGAAGGTGAAGCGAATCGAGCTGTGTGCCAGTTCGTCGTTGCGGCCCAGGGCGCGCAGTACGTACGAAGGCTCAAGGGAAGCCGAGGTGCAGGCCGAACCGGACGAAACCGCCAGATCCTTGAGCGCCATGATCAGCGACTCGCCTTCAACGTAGTTGAAGCTCAGGTTCAGGTTGTGCGGAACGCGGGCGGTCATGCTGCCGTTGATGTACAGCTCTTCCAGGCCTTCGACCTGCTTGAAGAAACGGTCGCTCAAGGCCTTGATGCGGATGTTCTCGGCAACCATGTCTTCCTTGGCTACGCGGAAGGCTTCGCCCATACCGACGATCTGGTGGGTCGCCAGGGTGCCGGAACGCATACCGCGTTCGTGACCGCCGCCGTGCATGGTCGCTTCGATGCGAACACGCGGCTTGCGGCTCACGTACAGTGCGCCGATGCCTTTAGGGCCGTAGGTTTTATGGGCAGAGAACGACATCATGTCGACTTTCAGCTTCGACAGGTCGATATCGACCTTGCCGGTGGACTGAGCAGCGTCGACGTGGAACAGGATGCCCTTGGAGCGGGTCAGTTCGCCGATGGCTGCGATGTCGTTGATGGTGCCGATTTCGTTGTTCACGTGCATGACCGAAACCAGGATGGTGTCGTCGCGCAGGGCAGCTTCGATCATCTCTGGGGTGACCAGACCATCAGTGCGAGGCTCGATGTAGGTGACTTCGAAGCCTTCGCGCTCCAGTTGGCGCATGGTGTCGAGGACAGCCTTGTGCTCAATCTTGGTGGTGATCAGGTGTTTGCCTTTGGTGGCATAGAAATGCGCCGCACCCTTGATTGCCAGGTTGTCGGACTCGGTGGCACCGGAGGTCCAGACGATTTCACGCGGGTCGGCGTTGACCAGGTCAGCGACCTGACGACGAGCGTTTTCGACGGACTCTTCAGCTTTCCAGCCGAACACGTGGGAACGGGACGCCGGGTTACCGAAGTTTCCGTCAACCAGCAGGCATTCACTCATCTTTTGCGCTACACGCGGATCAACCGGGGTGGTCGCAGAGTAATCAAGGTAAATCGGCAATTTCATGGACTATCTCCTAAATCAGGCTGGCTGGCGTGCCGCTAGCTCTTTGGCTGTCATTCGACGGCGGACGCTTCAATCTTGTCCAGGCGCGGCGCTTTGCTGTTGCAACGGCGCTGATCCTGACGCTGGGCTACTTCTTGTACCTCACGGCGAGTGACAAGGTCAGCCAAGCTGATACCGCTGAGAAATTCGTGAATCTGCAGGCTCAGATCGCACCACAAGTGGTGGGTCAGACAGGTGTCGCCTTGATGGCAATCACCTTGGCCCTGGCATTTGGTGGCATCGACCGATTCGTTCACCGCATCGATCACCTGAGCAACCTGGATACCCTGCATGTCGCGCGACAGCTGATAGCCGCCGCCTGGACCACGGACGCTGGACACCAGATTGCTGCGGCGCAATTTGGCGAAGAGCTGTTCGAGGTAGGACAGGGAGATGCCTTGGCGCTCGGAGATATCGGCCAGGGACACCGGCCCGTGCTGCGCGTGCAACGCCAGGTCAAGCATGGCAGTCACGGCGTATCGGCCTTTTGTAGTCAGTCGCATGGACAATTACCACGGAGTTCGGAATGGGGCGAGTATGCAATTCCCGAGTATTTAAGTCAACTATAAGACCTAGTACTTTAGTCAGGATTACCCGCAAAAGAGCGGGCGCATCATAGCAAAGGCTGGCCGCGAACAGCCAGCAATTGCTTGCGAAGGGGCCAGCCCGGAATTAGCTGGCCTGGCTCTGATCCTTGTCCTTCACACAGGCGAAGTCTTCTTCGCGCAGCTCAGGCAGATCTTTCGCACAGTAATTACTGCCCAGATCCTTCAACGCACCGCACATACCTTCCAGACGGCCGTCGACGGCCTGCAGGTGATCGAGCAACTGATTGATGGCACGCGCCACCGGGTCCGGCATGTCTTCGCCAACACCGTAGGCATCGAAACCAATCTTCTCGGCCATAGCCTTGCGCTTGGCGTCCTGCTCTTCATCGGATTTGACGATGATCCGCCCCGGAATACCGACCACAGTCGCCCCCGCCGGAACCGCCTTGGTGACCACGGCGTTGGAACCGACCTTGGCTCCAGCGCCGACCGTAAACGGACCCAGTACCTTGGCCCCCGCCCCGACCACCACGCCATCTTCAAGCGTCGGGTGACGCTTGCCCTTGTTCCAGCTGGTGCCACCCAGGGTCACGCCCTGATAAAGAGTGACATCATTGCCAATCTCGGCGGTTTCACCGATGACGATGCCCATGCCATGATCAATAAAGAAGCGACGACCAACCTTGGCACCCGGATGGATCTCAATCCCGGTCAACCAGCGACCGAAGTTTGACACCAACCGCGCCAACCACTTCCAGCCCATGCCCCACAGGGCTGACGACAGGCGATGGATCCAGATGGCGTGCATGCCCGGGTAGCACGTCAGGACTTCAAAGGCGTTGCGCGCTGCCGGATCACGATGGAAAACACTCTGGATATCTTCACGCAAACGCTCGAACATTTTTAATCCTTCCGCTTAAGAAGCTCGCCACGGGCCGCTTTTTGGGTTTCCGTGAGGATGCCACGCAATATATTCATTTCCGCCCGGCTGACCGAGCTGCGTCCGTACAACCGGCGCAGGCGCGCCATCAAGTGCCGTGGTTTTTCCGGATCGAGGAACTCAATGGCCACCAGGGTTTGCTCCAGGTGCTCATAGAATCGCTCCAGCTCATCCATGGTCGCCAGCTCACCACTTTTGGTGGACGCCACTTCATCCTTCTCGACCTTGCTCGGCTGACCTTGGGCCGCGAGCCAGGACATACGCACTTCATAGCTCAACACCTGCACCGCTGCCCCAAGGTTCAGCGAACTGAACTCAGGGTCTGAGGGGATGTGCACGTGATAATGACATCGCTGCAGCTCCTCATTGGTCAGGCCGGAATCTTCACGACCAAAGACCAAGGCGATCTCAGCACCCTGCGTTGCTTCCTCGACCACTTTCACACCGCATTCGCGGGGATCGAGCAACGGCCAGGGAATGCGACGATCACGGGCGCTGGTGCCAAGCACCAGATTGCAGCCGACCAAGGCATCTTCCAAGGTGGCGACGACTTGCGCGTTTTCAAGGATGTCACCGGCACCGGAAGCACGAGCATCGGCTTCGTGATGCGGAAACAACCGCGGTTCGACCAGCACCAGCCGCGACAGGCCCATGTTCTTCATGGCACGCGCAGCCCCGCCGATATTCCCGGGATGGCTGGTATTGACCAGGACGACACGAATGTTTTGCAGCAAGGGAGGCGCTCTCGAACACTTTAATGGGAGCAGAATCTTACAGCTCAACCTACCGTTAAGCTATGAAAGCGAACACTGACCTTCACCTGTAGAAAAGTTCTGATAGAATGCCCGGCTTTCTTTAACAACCTTAGGTGACACATCCATGCAGCCCATGCTGAATATCGCGCTGCGCGCCGCCCGCAGCGCCAGTGAATTGATCTTCCGCTCCATCGAGCGCCTGGATACCATCAAGGTCGACGAAAAAGACGCCAAGGATTACGTATCCGAGGTGGATCGCGCCGCCGAACAGAAAATCATCGACGCGCTGCGCAAGGCCTACCCTACCCACGGCATTCTCGGTGAAGAAACCGGCATGCACCCGGGTAGCGGCGAAGGCGAAGACTACCTGTGGATCATCGACCCACTGGACGGCACCACCAACTTCCTGCGCGGCATTCCTCACTTCGCCGTCAGCATTGCCTGCAAATACCGCGGTCGCCTGGAACACGCTGTTGTTCTGGACCCGGTTCGCCAGGAAGAATTCACCGCCAGCCGTGGTCGCGGCGCCCAACTGAACGGTCGTCGTCTGCGCGTCAGCGGCCGCACCAGCCTGGACGGCGCCCTGCTGGGTACCGGCTTCCCGTTCCGCGATGACCAGATGGACAACCTCGACAACTACCTGGGCATGTTCCGCGCTCTGGTTGGCCAGACTGCCGGCATCCGCCGCGCTGGCTCGGCGAGCCTGGACCTGGCTTACGTAGCGGCCGGCCGTTTCGACGCATTCTGGGAGTCAGGCCTGTCCGAGTGGGACATGGCTGCAGGCGCCCTCCTGATTCAGGAAGCAGGCGGCCTGGTGAGCGACTTCACCGGCGGTCACGACTTCCTTGAGAAAGGCCACGTTGTTGCCGGTAACACCAAGTGCTTCAAAGCAGTACTGACGGCGATCCAGCCGCACCTGCCGGCCTCGCTGAAGCGCTAAGCGAGCAGCCACAAAAAAGCACCCTTCGGGGTGCTTTTTTTATGCCCGAAATTTGTGCCTCACCACCAACCCCTTGTGGGAGCGGGCTTGCTCGCGAACGCGGTCTAACATTCAGCATTTATAGCGAATGACACACCGCTTTCGCGAGCAAGCCCGCTCCCACATTGGGTTTTGGGTGTTTCCGAGACCGGATTTCAGGCACAAAAAAAGCACCCCGAAGGGTGCTTCTTTTTGAATCTCAAACCTGAGTATTTAGCGATTCTCTTCGTTCTGCCCCAGGATCAGCTTGCCTTCCTTGTCGACCGGAATCTGGTTGCCCGGATCGCGATCCATCCGTACTTTGCCTTCCTTGCCGTCCAACGAATAACGGACGTCGTAACCTACGACCTTGTCACTGATGTCATTCACGGTGTTACACCGCGTCTGAGTCGTGGTGTAGGTGTCGCGCTCCTGCATGCCTTCCTGAACCTTGTTGCCCGCGTAACCACCGCCAACTGCACCTGCTACGGTGGCAATCTTCTTGCCGGTGCCACCACCGATCTGATTACCGAGCAAACCACCCGCCAACGCACCGACCACGGTACCGGCGATCTGATGTTGATCTTTCACCGGCGCTTGCCGGGTTACTGCAACGTCCTTGCATACTTCACGTGGTGTCTTGATTTGTGTCTTGACCGGTTCAACGGCTAAAACTTGCGCATACTCAGGGCCGCTTTTTTTGACCAGGCTGTAGGTGGCAACAGCAACCCCGGCCGTCACACCAACAGCACCCAATACTGCACCAACCAGCATCGACTTGTTCACATGAACCTCCTGACCATCACATGCGGGACATGCCCGCGCTTCTCCCAGCCTTGGAGCATAAAAAAAGGCGCGAGTTCAACACTCGCGCCTTTTCGGTCGACAGCTGGAAAACGATAGCCGTTATGGACGGTCGTCGACTTCCTTATCGGTAGCCACTGTAGGAATCAGATCCTCGGTGCTCAGGTTCAGCCAGATCAGCACGACGTTGGCGATGTAGATCGACGAGTAAGTACCCGCCAACACACCGATAAACAGCGCGATGGAGAAGCCGAACAGGTTGTCGCCACCAAAGAACAACAGGGCCGCGATCGCCAGCAAAGTGGAGATCGACGTTGCCATGGTCCGCAGCAGGGTCTGGGTAGTCGAGATGTTGATGTTCTCGATCAAGGACGCCTTGCGCAGCACACGGAAGTTCTCACGAACCCGGTCGAATACCACGATGGTGTCGTTGAGCGAGTAACCAATGATCGCCAGTACCGCCGCCAGTACCGTCAGGTCGAAGGTGATCTGGAAGAACGACAGAATACCGATGGTCACGATCACGTCATGGATCAGCGAAACGATGGCACCGACCGCAAACTTCCACTGAAAGCGGAAAGCCAGGTAGATCAGGATGCCGCCCAACGCCATCAGCATGCCGAGGCCGCCTTGGTCGCGCAGCTCTTCACCGACCTGAGGGCCCACGAATTCGACGCGCTTGACCACCGCCGGGTTGTCGCCACCGACCTTCTGCAAGGCCTCGGCCACCTGGTGACCCAGCTGCGGGTCTTCACCTGGCATACGCACCAGCAAATCGGTGGTCGCACCGAAGCTCTGTACGATCGCCTCGTGATAACCCGCTGTAACCAGCTGCTCACGCACCTTGGTGACATCGGCCGGACGCTCGTAGGTCAGCTCGATGAGCGTACCGCCGGTGAAGTCCAGGCCCCAGTTCATGCCCTTATGAAAGACACTGAACATTGCCAGAGCAGTAAGGAACAATGTGACGCCGAACGCAAAGTTGCGAACGCCCATGAAGTTGATTGTACGTAACATGGCAGCCCCTTAAATCCACAACTTCTTGAAGTCACGACCGCCGAAGATCAGGTTGACCATCGCGCGGGTCACCATGATGGCCGTGAACATCGAGGTAAAGATCCCGAGGGACATGGTCACTGCGAAGCCTTTGACCGGGCCGGTGCCCATGGCAAAGAGAATCCCGCCGACCAACAGAGTGGTCAGGTTGGCGTCGAGAATCGCGGTAAATGCCCGGCCGAAGCCTTCGTTGATTGCCCGTTGTACGGTCATGCCCGCCGCGATCTCTTCACGTATCCGCGAGAAGATCAGAACGTTGGCGTCGACCGCCATACCCATGGTCAATACGATACCGGCGATACCCGGCAGGGTCAGCGTTGCACCCAGCAGCGACATCAGGGCCAGCAACAGCACCATGTTCACCGCCAGAGCGACGGTGGCGATGATGCCGAAGAAGCGGTAGATGGCCATGATGAACAGCGAGACAAACAGCATGCCCCACAGCGATGCATCGATACCCTTGACGATGTTGTCGGCACCCAGGCTCGGGCCAATGGTGCGCTCTTCAGCGAAGTACATCGGTGCAGCCAGACCACCGGCACGCAGCAGCAGCGCCAGTTCGGACGACTCGCCCTGACCGTTCAGGCCAGTGATGCGGAACTGAGCACCCAGCGGCGACTGAATGGTCGCCAGACTGATGATCTTCTTCTCTTCCTTGAACGTCTGGACCGGCACGTCTTTCTCGACGCCATTGACCACTTGCTTGACGTAAGTGGTAACCGGACGTTGCTCGATGAAGATCACCGCCATGCTGCGACCGACGTTGCTGCGAGTCGCACGACTCATCAGCTCGCCACCGTGGCCATCCAGACGGATGTTCACTTCTGGCGTGCCGTGCTCGCCGAAGCCAGCCTTGGCGTCAGTCACCTGGTCGCCAGTGATGATCAGGCCACGCTCGATCTGTGCTGGCGGACGCTTGCCTTCACGGAACTCGAAGGTTTCGGAAGTGGCTTTCGAAGCGCCAGGCTCAGCGGCCAGACGGAACTCAAGGTTGGCCGTCTTGCCGAGGATACGCTTGGCTTCGGCGGTGTCCTGCACGCCTGGCAGCTCAACCACGATGCGGTTGGCGCCCTGACGCTGGACGATTGGCTCGGCAACACCCAGTTCGTTGACGCGGTTACGTACCGTGGTCAAGTTCTGCTTGATGGAGTATTCGCGGATTTCCGCCAGCTTGGCCGGGGTCATCGCCAGACGCAGCACCGGTTGGCCATTGAGGTCGGCCGGAACAATGTCGAAATCGTTGAAGCTCTTGCGGATCAGCGTACGGGCTTGTTCGCGGGCTGCTTCATCAGTGAAGCCCAGCTGAATGGCACCATTGAGTTGCGGCAGGCTGCGATAGCGCAGTTTCTCTTTACGCAACAGGCTCTTGACGTCGCCTTCGTAGACTTTCAGGCGCGCATCGAGCGCTTTGTCCATGTCCACTTCCAGCAGGAAGTGCACACCACCGGACAAGTCCAGACCCAGCTTCATCGGGTGCGCGGCCAGGCTGCGCAGCCATTGAGGGGTGGTTTGTGCCAGGTTCAGTGCAACGACGTAGTCATCACCCAATGCCTTGCGCACGACGTCCTTGGCAGGCAGCTGATCTTCAGCCTTGGTCAGACGAATCAAACCGCCCTTGCCGTTTGCTGCCAGGGTGGCCGCCTTGACGTTGATCCCGGATTCCTTGAGCGCTGCGCTCACACGATCCAGATCAGCCTGATTGACTTGCAGCGCAGTGCTTGCACCGCTGACCTGAATGGCCGGGTCATCAGGATATAGATTGGGAGCGGAATAAATCAGACCGACCGCCAGCACCGCCAGGATCAGAATGTATTTCCACAGAGGGTATTTGTTCAGCATCACGCCGCCCGCTTATGACGCGGGGCGCCTTGCGCGCCCCGTCGATTGAGTAGAAGTTGGAACTTAGATCGCTTTCAGCGTGCCTTTTGGCAGCGTGGCGGCGATGGCGCCTTTCTGGAACTTCATTTCGATGGTGTCGGAAACTTCCAGAACAACGAAATCGTCTGCCACTTTAGTGATCTTGCCGGCGATACCACCGGTGGTCACAACTTCGTCGCCTTTCTGCAGGCTGCCCAGCAGGTTCTTCTGCTCTTTGGCGCGCTTGGCCTGTGGACGCCAGATCATCAGGTAGAAGATGACCAGGAAACCGACCAGGAAAATCCACTCAAAGCCGCCGCCCATTGGGCCTGCAGCAGGTGCAGCAGCGTCAGCCATGGCGTTAGAGATAAAAAAGCTCATTTAGCACTCCAGTTGCAAATGTTGAATCTTGGGGTCAGAAAACTCAGTCCAAAGGCGGAACAGGTAACCCGCGTTTGGCGTAGAAGGCATCGACAAAGGCGGCCAATGTACCCTGTTGAATAGCCTCGCGCAAACCAGCCATAAGCGCCTGGTAATGGCGCAAATTGTGGATGGTATTCAACATGCTACCCAGCATTTCGCCGCACTTGTCCAGATGGTGCAGATAAGCACGGGAGAAGTTCTGGCAGGTGTAGCAATCGCAGGTCGGATCCAGCGGCGAATCATCATGGCGATGGAACGCGTTACGGATCTTCAGCACGCCTGTATCAATGAACAGATGCCCATTGCGGGCATTACGGGTTGGCATCACGCAATCGAACATGTCCACACCGCGGCGCACACCCTCAACCAGATCTTCCGGTTTGCCAACGCCCATAAGGTAACGAGGTTTGTCAGCCGGCATCTGACCCGGCAGGTAGTCGAGCACCTTGATCATCTCGTGTTTCGGCTCGCCCACCGACAGACCGCCAATGGCCAGGCCATCGAAGCCGATATTGTCGAGACCTTCCAGGGAGCGCATGCGCAGATCCTGGTGCATACCGCCCTGAACAATGCCGAACAGCGCCGCCGTGTTGTCGCCATGGGCTTCTTTCGAACGCTTGGCCCAACGCAACGACAGCTCCATCGATACCCGTGCGACGTCTTCGTCAGCCGGGTACGGGGTGCATTCGTCAAAGATCATCACGATGTCCGAGCCCAGATCACGCTGGACCTGCATCGACTCTTCCGGACCCATGAACACTTTGGCGCCGTCGACCGGAGAAGCGAAGGTCACGCCCTCCTCCTTGATCTTGCGCATCGCGCCCAGGCTGAACACCTGGAAACCGCCGGAGTCGGTCAGAATTGGGCCTTTCCACTGCATGAAATCGTGCAAGTCGCCGTGCTTCTTGATCACTTCGGTGCCAGGACGCAGCCACAAGTGGAAGGTGTTACCCAGAATGATTTCCGCGCCCGTGGCGGTGATATCCCGCGGCAACATGCCCTTGACCGTGCCGTACGTGCCCACCGGCATGAACGCCGGGGTCTCGACGGTACCGCGCGGGAAGGTCAAACGACCGCGACGAGCCTTGCCATCGGTGGCAAGAAGCTCAAAAGACATGCGACTGGTGCGACTCATTCTGTTTCCTCAGGGCCACGTGGTGCGGGATTACGGGTGATAAACATCGCATCACCGTAGCTGAAAAAGCGGTAACCATGCTCAACGGCGGCTTTATAAGCGGCCATGGCTTCGGGATAACCGGCGAACGCCGAAACCAGCATCAACAGCGTGGATTCGGGCAAATGGAAGTTGGTGACCAGGGCATCGACCACATGAAACGGCCGGCCCGGGTAGATAAAGATGTCGGTGTCGCCACTGAACGGCTTGAGCACGCCATCGCGCGCGGCACTTTCCAGGGAACGCACGCTGGTGGTCCCCACCGCCACCACACGACCACCGCGAACGCGGCAGGCTTCGACGGCATCGACCACGTCCTGACCGACTTCCAGCCACTCGCTATGCATGTGGTGATCTTCGATCTTCTCGACGCGCACCGGCTGGAAGGTGCCAGCGCCGACGTGCAAGGTCACGAATGCAGTCTCGACGCCCTTGGCGGCAATCGCCTCCATCAGCGGCTGATCGAAATGCAGCCCCGCCGTCGGCGCCGCCACAGCGCCCAAACGCTCGGCGTAGACCGTCTGATAACGCTCGCGGTCCGAGCCTTCATCCGGGCGGTCTATATAAGGAGGCAACGGCATGTGCCCGACGCGATCGAGCAGCGGCAACACCTCTTCGGCAAACCCCAGCTCAAACAACGCATCGTGACGCGCCAGCATCTCGGCTTCGCCACCGCCGTCGATCAGGATCTTCGAACCCGGCTTCGGCGACTTGCTCGACCGCACATGGGCCAGCACGCGATGACTGTCGAGCACCCGCTCCACCAGGATTTCCAGCTTGCCGCCGGAAGCCTTCTGGCCAAACAGCCGCGCCGGAATCACCCGGGTATTGTTGAACACCATCAAATCGCCCGGGCGCAAATGCTCGAGCAAATCAGTGAATTGACGGTGCGCCAGGGCGCCGCTGACCCCATCAAGGGTCAACAGGCGACTGTTGCGACGCTCGGCCAAAGGGTGGCGAGCGATCAGCGAATCAGGGAGTTCGAAAGTAAAGTCAGCAACGCGCATGATGGGGTTCGTCTAGCAGGGGCCGGAAGTCTAGCCGAAATAGTGAAAATTCTCTATGTACCTGATTGACCGACGGTAATCTCATCTCTATACTTCGCCGCCATTGAGCCCTGATGGCGGAATTGGTAGACGCGGCGGATTCAAAATCCGTTTTCGCAAGAAGTGGGAGTTCGAGTCTCCCTCGGGGCACCAAAATTAAGAAAGGTCTTGCTTAGCAAGGCCTTTTTTTCGTCTGTAGAAAAGCCACCCCGCCCCCCGTAGGAGCTGCCGAAGGCTGCGATCATTTGATCTTGCTTCTCTTCCATGCCTCTAGCGCCGGCGGAACATTTCACAAGGATTCCCCCCATGGAGTTGCTGCTGGAAACCGTCGCCCTCTTCTCCCTCAAGCTCGCTTACGAGACGGAAGATTCAAGTCCGATTCTGCGGGATGATTTGCTGATGAGTGATTATGAGCGGGAGGTTTTTGGGTTGTTGGTGCGTAGGGGGGATGTGGAGGCGATTCAGGGGAAAGAGGATGAATGCCTGAGTTTGGCGCTGAACGCCATCGGCGGTGTCAATACGGTCCTAGGCCGCGAGCTGCATAGATTAGCGGCAGATTTCAGAACTGCACAGACGATGGAGCAGCTTGATGCCCCGCTCAACGCGCTCAAGGACTATCTAAAAGATATTCAATGAAGGAAAGGGGCAGCCTAAAAACCGGAGACGCCCGATAGGCGCACCGAAGCCGGTCGCCACGTATTTACGAACAATAAATCCGCCCCCTTTTCCAGACCGACTACATTGGGTTTCGGCGGCTTGCCAATTTCGCGAGTTTTCCGAAATTTACTAGAACTCGACGCTGTGATAAACGCCTTCAGCACCCACATTATGACCAAAGCCGCACCACTCACCTGCCGTGCGCTTCACAGTGAGCAGATCTTTTTTTATATCGAAGTCGTATACACAGTCGCCTTCGTCATCTCCGCTCATGGCGTAATGAGCCTTGCCGTTATCAACCTCTAATACCGTTGAAAACTCACCCATATTGGGACCGTAATACATCGCCATCAGGCCAGCGTAATAACCCTGAAAATCAACTTTGTATTTCTGACCCTGCGGCTTGAAAGTCATCGTGTTCCATAACGAAGCCCCGGCATATTGCCAATATTGCCCTTCTGACTTAGCAGACAGTTTCTCTACCGAGTTTTTTATATCGCCACTAAATTTCTTGAGGTTAAAAATCGACCTTTTGTCATTTGGAAGAATATTTAGCCATGCCCGGGCCTTAAGGTAATTTCCTTCGTGCACATAGGTGAGAGCGACGTTATTGTAGGCCATCGCAACTGCCTCTTCGTCAAACTGACAACTCTCCGACCAGCCGATCTGCCGCTCGTACTGCTCCCGAGCCTTGGCGTATTGCTTAAGCTTGTAATACTTTCCGCCCTCGGCGGAGTATTCACTAACTTTAAGACAGTTAGCCGTCACCTCTTCCTCAGTAATGTCCGCTTGAGCAAAAAGCGGGAAAATAAAAAGCAGTATGATCGCGTCAATCTTTATAAAGCGGCGCACTGAAGGATAGAAGCGCTGAACATCCATATTATTTTTTCCTGTTAAAAACTTAAACTCCAAACAGCGCAAAGGGTAGCGTTGTCATGAGGGAGAAACAATTGCATAAAAAGGGGACAGACCATCTGACCGAAAAGGGTACAGCTTTATTTCCATTCACTCTGCTAAACATTTCAAGCCCACACGATTTGAGCAAATTACTTATTTTAAGCAGGCAATACAAACCTTGCTTGAAGCCTATGCAACAACTCGAACGTATTCAAAAAAGGAACATTCAGCTCCTTACAAATATTGGGAATAATGAATTTTCGTTTAGCATCGAGGTTTAGCACTTCATGAGTAACGACTGTAGCCCCTGTAGTCATTGCTTTCGCAATCAACCAAGGGTCAGCACCTGCTAAAAATTCGTCCATAGCGCCTGTTTTCATCTTAGGCGCTTGATCAGCCACAAGCCCCGCAACCTGCATGAATGCCAGTTGCGTATCCTGATCGGTGGTGGAGTGAAAGAAATCACAATTGTCCTTCGCCCAATCCGCCAGATCGTCATGCCCTTTTGTTAGCTCATCCATTACAGGTGCAATGCTGGCTAAAGCCAATGCTTTATTCTTAAGTAGTAACCATTGCCAAAACCCAGGACAGATAGCCATCCCGTAGTAACGATTTTTTGCTTCGATCAGCGTGTTAGCGTCGAGTAAATGATTCATTCCGTAATCATGCTGGCGAGAGTCCTTAATTTGGCAGGTTGCACGCCGAGCAAATGTCCCGCATCGCGCAGCAGCATCCGGCCACTCATTGCTTCAGTCAGCACCGCCTTGCTTAGGCTAGGGCTGTTTTTCGCAGTGGCGTTGCGGTAGTAGTTACCCGCGCCACCTTTATCATCCTGAAAAGCCTTGAGGATCATTCGATAGTAAGCGCTGTATTGGGTCTGGCTTATGTATCCAAGATCTAATGCGCGGCGACCAATCGCCAATTTACTGATGTGAAACCGAGTTGCCAGCGGAGCCAGGTTTTCTTCCCAGTTAACATCGGCGTTCCACAAGGCACGGAATTGGGCTTCGGGAGCCAGAAATTCACCTGCAACTGCATTGCAGAATCGTTCCTCGTCTCGACCATTAGCGGTGTTTCCGTCAGACACTCCACTACTACCAATCCAGATATGTGCCAGTTCGTGAAGCAAGGTGAACAGCCGGGCGGTGGGGGCGTCGGAACTGTTGATGAATACAACGGGGGCGTAGGCATTACTGATGGCAAAACCACGAAACTCGCTAACTTCAAGTTTGCGATGAGTATTTCCTAGAGCAATGCCACTGCGCATAACCAAAATGCCAGCCGTTTCTGCTGCCTCGATCAAGGCACGGCTGTATTTGTCGTAATCTAATCGAGCAATGTCAGGGTTCACGCCGAGGATCCGGCGAATATCGTCCACCACCTCTGCGACTTGAGATCGGCTATTGAAGCGACCTACAAATGCCAGCGGCTGATGCTCCTGGTGTTGCAGATACTCCAGGTACCAGTCCTGCTTACGTATGGAATCCCGTACGGTGTCCAACAATTCCAAACTGGGACGTTGAGGCGCAAGCCCACCGACAGTCCGCAGATCAGGCAAAGGCAGTTCTTCGACGGGAGGCTTCTGAAGAAACAGGAAGCCAAAAGGAATATGAGCGACGCTCGCCCACTTTTGAGCCTGAAGGAATGTCGGCTTGGTCTCTCCAGCCTCCCATTCCTGTACTCGATCAGGTTTCACCGGCAGCTTTCTAGCAACCTGTTCAGTGGAGAGACCTGCGCGCTCACGAGACCATGTGAGCAGGCTTGGATTGACTAAGGCGGCTTGACTCATAGGGTCACAGGCAATTCAGACAGGGGCAGTAACCGTTCGAGAGCATCCTTTGCAGATGCATCCGACTGACGCTGGTTCCGTTTGTCTGGCATTGCCTTTCTCCTTGGCTGTTAAAAATCTGGTGGCAGCGGCTACAGATTAGTAGAGAAGCTGAGCTACCGACATGAGACGACCGGTAGAAGCGCGCGATTATGAGGTAAATGCGCGAGGACCCGAAGCGTAAATATGTAACCCCCAGACGGATGGCGGGACGTTGTTTCATTGCGTTTCATGACGGAAGTGCGCCACGCCCCGGCCGGCCACTGCGCCTTTATCACCCGAGTTTTCGCGGTGGTTGACCAGATTGTTACCCATTAATTTCGAAGGTTGCAGGAACGAGGTCTCCACGATACCCTCCCACCGTCGCTGCCAATTCAGCGACCGGGTGTGAGAGCCCGCAACAATCAAGGCGCAAAGCGCCCCAAAACCTATCGTGGCGTTTTTTTTCGTCTGCGATATGGCTTTATGGCGGCTGTGCGTGGGAGACCTTCGGGTCTACCGGTTGCCTTGATTGCCGGTTTCTCACCCCGCGCACGGCTGTCACCCAAGCCTGTGAGAAGGCTCGTGGCAGCTCCTCAAATCAAGGATGTTGACCCATGACTAGAACAAATCCGTACAAAAATTGGCTTTTCCCTCTACGCAATTCCCAATCGAGTAACGCTCCACCATCCCTCCTCTCCTACCGCCTCTCCGTCATCGGAGGTGGCCAATGACCGATCAACCCGAACTCAAAACCATCGGCCTCACACCCGCCATCTACTGCGCGAATCAAGCCCTATTCCACGTAACTCGCGGCGTTCCTCTCGGTGATGCGTTATCAATGGCTTCTGACTTTCTGTTCCTCGCCAAGAAGCTGACCGAAGATGCTGCTTACGCCACAGATACCGACCGCCACGCCTGGGCCGCGCATTATTTGACGGCGATGAGCAAGGCGGTGGTGGATGATGCGGTGAAGGTGCTGAATCGGGATCGGGACAATGAGATGGCGTCTAAGCGGGCGGGGGCGAAGGCTGAGGGATAGTCGGCGAAGCGCCGGGTTAGCTTTTGGTTTCAAGAGTTAGGCGTGATGTTGTGGGAGCGGGTTTGGTTGCGGTAGGTGTGGTATTCAGCGGGATAGGTGGATGCCTTGCGTTTTTCGCGAGCGAGCTCGCTCCTACAAGTGGTTGAGGTCACTTCAGGGTTTTGCGTTGGTTGGGCTGGCGCTATCGCGAGCAGGCTCGCTCCCACAGGGGTTGTGTGTGGTGGCTGGCATTCAGGATTGGCCCCGAGGTTTTTCGGGGCTTTTTATTTTTCGGCTGTTACAGCGGGATAGATCAACGCATCGGCTCCCTGAATTGCCCACGGATCTGACACTCCCGCTCGTTGGTAAACACCACGCCGTCGCGCATGAATTTGGGAGTCGATGACTTGCATGACTTCACGCCGTCGGCTTACCCGGCTCTTCCTGCCCCGCCGCCCGCACTGCAACCTCAATCGCCCGAACACTGATCGCCGCAAATATCGCTGTCATCAGCACCCCGTTGAACCCCAGAAAAATCGCCAGAACCCGCGAGACGCCAAGTTTCGGCACGAGTTCTCCATAACCAATGGTCAAACCGGTCACGAAGCCGAAATAGATGCCGTCAAAAGGATCCCAACCCTCCAGGTGGCTGATGATGAGGCCGATCAGCACGATCAGAAAAAGCAGTATGGAAAAGATCGGCCAGACAACGCGAAAGTAGAACCCGACTGCTTTGTAGAATTCTCGACGGACGTGCGACGCATGACTGGGGTTCATGGCATGAGCTTCCTGAGGTTTGTCTGAGCGGCGGGCGTATTAACACTCCATCAGCTTGGCACAAGCGCTGGAAACTGGCCCCGACCATTCAGGGACGACGCCTCGGGCCGCACTCTTCTAGACTCAATAGAAGGTCGTAGAAAGAACCGAACACGTCGCTTTGGTGCAGATGAATCAAAAGCAGCGTGGCAAGCTGCCTTAATGCCCTTATAGAGGTGCGGCGAAGACCGCGCCGGGCACAACAAGATGCCCGCACAGGGTGCCCTGGCCAACGGCCTGAAATTGCCACGATACCGTGACGTGGTGTGAGTGCCGCAGCCGACACTTTCGGACGACCGACAACCCTCTGGTTTGTCCGTGACCGTGAGGAATGCTGAATGCCTGATGAGATGTTGCAATTGCCTATGGTCAACAGCGTGCTGGAGCGCCACAAGGGCTCTGCGGGTGCACTGTTGCCGATTCTTCATGAGATTCAGGAGGGCATCGGTTATATCCCCGATGCCGCCATCCCCGAGATTGCCCACGCGCTAAACCTGAGTCAGGCCGAGGTTCGCGGGGTGATCAGCTTCTACCATGACTTCCGCACCGCGCCTCCAGCCCGGCATATCCTGCGTCTGTGCCGGGCCGAGTCCTGCAAGAGCCGCGGCGCCGAGCAGCTTGCGGCGCAGTTGCGCGAACGCCTGCAACTGGACGACCACGGCAGCAGCGCCGACGGCAACATCAGCCTGCGCCCGGTGTATTGCCTCGGCGCCTGTGCCTGTTCGCCCGCCCTTGAGCTGGATGGCCAGGTGCATGCGCGGCTCAGTGCCGAGCGTCTGGATGCTTTGCTTGATGCTTGCCGGGAGGATGCATGATGTCGGCTTTCTATATGCCCGGTGATTCGCTGGCCCGTGCCGTTGGTGCCGAAGAGGTTGTGGTAGCCCTTATCACCCATGCCCGGGGACGCATTGTGCCTCTGGAGGTGAAACGCACCAGCTCGCGCGGTCTGTACTGGCTGGAACCACTGCTGGAAGTGGACACGCCGCAGGGCCGTTTCGGCTTCGGCCCGCTGACGGCTGCCGATGTGCCGTCTGTGCTCGAAGCGCTCAAAGGCGAGCCGTCTTCTCATCCTCTGGCCTTGGGCCTGGTGGAAGAGTTGCCCTATCTGAAGACGCAACAACGCCTGCTGTTTGCCCGTGCCGGTATCACCCGGCCGCTGTACCTCGACGATTACCGGGATCATGGCGGTTTCGAGGGTTTGAAAAGAGCCGTCACCATCGGTGGCGAACAGACCGCGACTGAGGTGTTCGACTCAGGCCTGCGTGGCCGTGGCGGCGCGGCCTTCCCGGCCGGGATCAAATGGCGCACGGTGCGCGCCACCCAGGCAGCGCAGAAATACATTGTGTGCAACGCCGACGAAGGCGACTCCGGCACCTTCGCCGATCGCATGTTGATGGAAGGTGACCCCTTCCTGCTGATCGAAGGCATGGCCATTGCCGGCATTACCGTCGGCGCCAGTTACGGCTACATCTATGTGCGCTCGGAATACCCGGCTGCCGTGGCGACACTGCGTGCAGCGCTGGACATCGCCCGGACCGCCGGTTACCTCGGCGCCAATGTCGGCGGCAGCGGTCAGGCCTTCGATATGGAAGTACGCGTCGGGGCCGGCGCTTACATCTGCGGTGAGGAAACCGCGCTGCTGGACTCTCTCGAAGGCAAACGCGGGATCGTCCGCGCCAAGCCGCCGATCCCCGCGTTGCAGGGCCTGTTTGGCCTGCCGACCCTGGTGCACAACGTGCTGACCCTGGCCTCGGTGCCGCTGATTCTGGCCAAGGGCGCGCAGTTTTATCGCGATTACGGCATGGGCCGCTCCCTCGGCACGATGCCTTTCCAGCTGGCGGGCAATATTCGTCGCGGCGGCCTGGTGGAACGGGCCTTTGGCCTGACCCTGCGGGAACTGGTGGAAGACTACGGCGGTGGTACCGCGAGTGGCCGACCGCTGAAAGCCGCTCAGGTCGGCGGCCCGCTCGGCGCCTGGGTGCCGCCAAGTCAATTCGACACGCCGCTGGATTACGAAGCCTTCGCCGGCATCGGCGCCATGCTCGGTCACGGCGGTGTGGTGGTGGCTGACGACAGCCTGGACATGGCCCACATGGCGCGCTTCGCCATGCAGTTCTGCGCCGAGGAATCCTGTGGCAAATGCACCCCATGTCGCATCGGCTCGACCCGGGGCGTGGAGGTGATCGACCGTCTGCTGGCCGCACCTGACCAGAACGGTCGCGATGAGCAGGTGATCATCCTCAAGGACCTGTGCGACACCCTGCAATACGGTTCGCTGTGCGCGCTGGGCGGCATGGTCTCCTTTCCGGTAGCCAGCGCCCTCAAGTACTTCCCCGCCGACTTCGGTCTGCAATCTTCGGAGGCCGACCAATGATCACTCTCTTCGACCCGAACACCGATATCGATCTCGGCACCCCGGCCCGCGACAGCCAGGTGCAGGTCACCCTGAACATCGACGGCCGCAGCATCAGCGTGCCCGAAGGCACCTCGGTGATGCGCGCCGCCGCGCTGCTGGGCACCACCATTCCGAAACTGTGCGCCACCGACAGCCTGGAAGCCTTCGGTTCCTGCCGCATGTGCCTGGTTGAAATCGACGGCATGCGCGGCTACCCGGCGTCCTGCACCACGCCGGTCACCGAAGGCATGAGCGTGCACACCCAGACGCCGAAGCTCGCGACCCTGCGCCGCAACGTCATGGAGCTGTACATCTCCGATCACCCACTGGACTGCCTGACCTGCTCGGCCAACGGCAACTGCGAGCTGCAAACCGTCGCCGGTCAGGTCGGCCTGCGGGAAGTGCGTTACGGCTATGAAGGCGACAACCATCTCGCCGACGTGAAGGACACCTCCAACCCGTATTTCGATTACGACCCGAGCAAGTGCATCGTCTGCAACCGTTGCGTGCGCGCCTGCGAAGAAACCCAGGGCACCTTTGCCTTGACCATTACCGGGCGCGGTTTCGAATCCCGGGTTGCGGCCGCCGGTGGCGATAACTTCCTCGACTCGGAATGCGTATCTTGCGGCGCCTGTGTACAAGCCTGCCCCACCGCGACCCTGATGGAAAAAAGCGTGGTCGAACTGGGTCAGCCCGAACGCAGCGTGATCACCACCTGTGCCTATTGCGGCGTGGGCTGCTCGTTCCGCGCCGAGATGAAAGGCGACCAACTGGTGCGCATGGTTCCAGACAAGAACGGCCAAGCCAACCACGGCCACTCCTGCGTCAAAGGGCGCTTTGCCTGGGGCTACGCCACTCACCCGGATCGCATCACCAAACCGATGATCCGTAAAAACATTAACGACCCTTGGCAGGAAGTCAGCTGGGATGAAGCGGTGACCTACGCCGCCAGCGAATTCCGCCGGCTGCAGCAAAAATACGGCCGCGATTCCATTGGTGGCATCACCTCCAGTCGTTGCACCAACGAAGAAACCTATCTGGTGCAAAAACTGGTGCGCGCCGCGTTCGGCAACAACAACGTCGACACCTGTGCGCGGGTCTGCCATTCGCCAACCGGTTATGGCCTGAAACAAACCCTGGGAGAGTCCGCTGGCACCCAGAGTTTTGATTCGGTGATGCAGGCCGACGTGATCCTGGTGATGGGCGCTAACCCGAGCGATGCCCACCCGGTGTTTGCCTCCCAGCTCAAACGTCGCCTGCGTGAAGGCGCGCGACTGATCGTCATCGACCCACGACGCATTGATCTGGTGGACTCGGTGCATGCCCGCGCCGAACTGCACCTGGCCCTGCGCCCGGGCACCAACGTCGCCATGCTCAACGCCCTGGCCCACGTCATCGTCACCGAAGGCCTGCTCAATCAGGCCTTTATCGACGCTCGTTGCGAGGGCACGGATTTCACCCATTGGAGCGAGTTCGTCAGCCGCGCGGAAAACTCGCCGGAAGTCCTTGGCGCCATCTGCGGCGTAGAACCTGCCGACATCCGCGCCGCCGCCCGCCTGTATGCAACCGGTGGCAACGCAGCGATCTATTACGGTCTGGGCGTCACCGAACACAGTCAGGGCAGCACCGCGGTCATGGGCATCGCCAACCTGGCCATGGCCACCGGCAACATCGGCCGCGAAGGCGTTGGCGTGAACCCGCTGCGTGGGCAGAACAACGTTCAGGGCTCCTGCGACATGGGTTCTTTCCCCCACGAGCTGCCTGGCTACCGCCACATCTCCAACGAGGTGGTACGGACGCAGTTCGAACAGGCCTGGAATGTCACCCTGCAACCCGATCCGGGCCTGCGCATTCCCAACATGTTCGAAGCCGCCCTCAGCGGCAGCTTCAAGGGCCTGTATTGCCAGGGCGAGGACATCGCCCAGAGCGACCCGAATACCCAGCACGTCACCGCAGCCCTGTCCGCCATGGAATGCATCGTGGTGCAGGACATTTTCCTCAACGAAACCGCCAAGTTCGCCCACGTGTTCCTGCCGGGCTGCTCGTTCCTGGAAAAAGACGGCACGTTCACCAACGCCGAGCGACGCATCTCCCGGGTGCGCAAGGTCATGGACCCTCTGGGCGGCAAGGCTGACTGGGAAGGCACCGTGGCCCTGGCCAACGCCCTGGGCTACCCGATGAACTACACGCACCCGTCAGAAATCATGGATGAAATCGCCAGCCTGACGCCGACCTTCACCAACGTCAGCTACACCGAACTGGATCGCCACGGCAGCCTGCAATGGCCGTGCAACGCCGCGGCACCGGACGGCACGCCGACCATGCACATCGAGGAATTCGTGCGCGGCAAGGGACGCTTCATGCTCACCGGCTACGTGCCCACCGAGGAGAAGGTCAACAATCGCTATCCGCTGCTGCTGACCACTGGGCGCATCCTCAGCCAGTACAACGTCGGCGCTCAGACACGGCGTACCGAAAACGTTGCCTGGCACGACGAAGACCGCCTGGAAATCCATCCGAGCGACGCCGAGAGCCGTGGCATCAACGAAGGTGACTGGGTCGGCATCGGCAGCCGCGCCGGCCAGACCGTACTGCGTGCTCGGGTCACCGAACGGGTCGCCCCAGGCGTGGTGTACACCACTTTCCACTTCCCTGAATCGGGGGCCAACGTCATCACCACCGACAACTCCGACTGGGCCACCAACTGTCCGGAGTACAAGGTCACGGCCGTGGAAGTCAGCCGCGTCTACCACCCTTCCGAGTGGCAAAAGCGCTATCAGGAGTTCAGCGACAACCAGCACCGCCTGCTCGACGAACGCCGCCAGGCGCGTGGCTCTAAAGCCGAGGTACGCCGATGAGCACTGAAAATCTGATCAAAATGGCCAATCAGATCGCCCAGTACTTCGCCAGCCAACCGGACCAGCAACAGGCCGTGCTCGGCGTGCGTAATCACCTGCAGATGTACTGGACGCCCGGCATGCGTAAGGAATTGCTGGCCTGGCAGACGGAGCATCAGGGGGCAGACTTGCACCCACTGGCGCAGGCGGCGGTCAGTGGGGCGGGCTGGGAGGCTTAGACCAGCAGAACTGTGGAAAAACCTGTGGGAGCGAGCCTGCTCGCGAAAGCGGTGTATCAGTCACTACAAAGTCGTCTGACAGTCCGCATTCGCGAGCAAGCTCGCTCCCACAGGGGTTAAGCGTAGTGGCTTGTATTCGGATGCACCGGCAACACCACCAACGCCTCCAACCCGCCCTTCGATCGATTGCGCAGTGTCAGCTCGCCGCCGTGTTCCAGCACAATCGCCCGCGCCGCCGATAACCCCAAACCAACGCCCCCCGTGCTTTTGTTTCGTGAGCCTTCCATTCTGAAGAACGGTGCAAAAACCTGTTCAAGGCTGGCATCCGGAATACCTGGCCCACGATCCAGTACGTTGATCCTCACCTCCCCGGCTCCGGGGATCAGTTCAATCCCCGGCTCACTCCCGTATTTGATCGCGTTATCCAGCAGATTGGTCATCACCCGTTTAAGCCCCAACGGTCGCCCGAAATACACCCACCGCAGCGGTCCACTGAAAGCAATCTCGACACCCTGATCCCGGTAATCATCCAGCAACGTTTGCAGCAGTTCCGCCAGATCAAACTGGGTCGCCGGCTCAAGCCGGGCATCATCACGAAAGAACTCCAACGCCGAGTTGATCATCGCCTGCATTTCATCCACATCACGAAACAAGCGTTGCTGTTGCTCGCTGTCTTCGATGAATTCGCCCCGCAAGCGCATCCGCGTCAGGGGCGCGCGCAGGTCGTGGGAGATGGCGGCGAGCATTTGTGTGCGGTCGCGGATGAAGTGCTGCAACTGGGCCTGCATAGCGTTGAACGCGAGAATTGCCTGGCGGATTTCCTGTGGGCCCAGCGGTTCGATGGGCGGTGCACGGAAGTCCACGCCGAAGCGTCGGGCACCTTCGGCAAAGTGCTGCAAAGGTGTGGCGAGGCGCCGGGTGGCGATCAGCGCGACCAGGGCGGTGGAGATCAGCACCAGCAGGATCACGATCAGGTAGCGTGGCGTTTCGTCGAGGCCCCAACTGCGCGAGGGCGCGGAGAACATCAGCCATGTCGAATCCGATAGCTCTATCAGCAGCGCGTAATGCGCGTCCGCCGTGTGCTCCGTCCAGTCGGCCGGTTCATAGGCTTCGATGCGCCGGTCAGGGGCTCTGAGCATCGGCTGCAGGATGGTCGAGCCGATGTCGGACTTCGGATCTTCCACGGTCGGCAGATTGAGATCGTGCCGGTCCGGGTGCCAACTGACAGTGAAGCCGTTCTCGCCGGCAGCTTGCGCCAATGAATCGCGCAGAGGCGCCGGCGCGGCCTCGATGACGCGGCTGATGGCGGCGGCTTTTTCCAACAGGCCGGTTTCGGTCAGTGGTGGGCGCGCCCACACGCCGGCCAGTTGGATAAACAGCCCGTTGAGTGCCAATGAAATGAGCATGGCCAGGATGATCGTCAACGCTATCCAGCGCGCCACGGTATCCCGGCGAATCCGCCTCAGCCAGCTCATCGCCGCGTCACGCTGGGCGTGAACAGGTAACCGCCATTGCGCACGGTGCGGATCATCGCCGGGCGCTTGGTGTCGGACTCGAGTTTGCGTCGCAGGCGGCTGACTTGAACGTCGATGCTGCGATCGAACGCCTCGTGACAATGCCCGCGCGCCAGGTCCAGCAATTGCTCGCGGGTGAGAATGCGCTGCGGGTGTTCGACGAAGACCAGCAGCAGGTCAAACTCACCGGCCGACAATGGAATCATCACGTTGTCCGGCGAACGCAGTTCTCGACGGGTGACGTCGAGGTGCCAGTCGGCAAAGTCGATCAGCGGCCGTGGCCGTTCCTGCGATACCGGACGGCGCTCGTCCACCCGACGCAGTACGGCGCGCACGCGGGCCAGCAGTTCACGAGCGTCGAAGGGTTTGGTCAGGTAATCATCGGCGCCCAGTTCCAGGCCGACGACCCGGTCGCTGAGTTCACCCATGGCGGTGAGCATAATCACCGGAATGGAGTGTCGAATCCGCAGTTGCTGGCACAGGATCAGCCCGCTGTCCCCGGGCAACATCACGTCAAGAATGATCAGGTCTGGCGGCTGTCGGTCGATGGCCGTCCACAGCGACGGGCCGTCGGTGGCGACTTCGACGCTGTAGCCGTGCTGCACGAAGAATTTTTTCAGTAGATCGAGGACTTCAAGGTCGTCGTCCACAATTAAAAGGCTGTTCACCGAAGGTCACTTAAGGGGCGAATGGAACCGTCATCTAAAACCATTCACGGCAGCGCGTCATATATTTCAATCCTGCAATAAAGCGTCAGCGCCGCAATAAACCAGACATCTTTGCGCAAGGCTTGGGGCTCAGCATCTCGGCGAATTCTTCCCGAGACTTGCGTCCATGTTGCCTTTCAAGTGTGCTCCCTGGCTGACCCGCAACACCTCGATTGCCGTGCTAACCGCCGGGTTGGCGGGTTGCAGCAGTCAGCCGCCGTCCACCGATGTGAGTTGCGCCGACATCGCCTATTCGGTGTACGACCCGGCGGAACCGTTCAATCGTGGGGTCTTCGCGTTAAATCGGGTGGTCGATGACTATGCCCTGGCGCCGGTCGCTCGCGGCTATCGCTACTCGCCGGACTTTTTCCAGACCGGTGTGCATAACTTTGTGGCGAACTTCGGCGAGCCCAAGGTTTTCATCAATGACCTGCTGCAAGGCAACCCGATGCGCTCGGTCAATACGCTGGGGCGTTTCGTGCTGAACACCACGGTCGGCGTGGTGGGCTTGATCGACGTCTCCGGCATGGCCGGTATCCCGCGTCACGACGCAGATTTCGGCCAGACGTTTGGCGTATGGGGCATCGGCAACGGGCCGATCGTCGAGTTGCCTTTGCTCGGCACGTCCAACAGCCGCGACGCCGTCGGCCGCGTGCTCGGTTTTGTGGTCGATCCGTTTGGCAGCAACAGCGACACCGTGGACACGCTGTCCACTATCAGTACGGTCGGCGGCTTCGTCGATGGCCGCGCAGAAGCCTTACCGCTGACCGACAGCCTGCAAAAACTGCCGGACTACTACAGCGCGTTACGTAACGTGGTCGCCGAGCATCGTGCCGCCTACGTGGCCGATGGCAAACAAGGCTCGGCGCAGACAACCAAACCTCAATGTACAGGAGCTCCGGCCGATGGTTTCTGAAGGCAATAGCCTGATGCTGCAGCAACGGGTCATCCAGCACGACCCGACCACTCTGCACTGCCGGGAAATTACCCTGCGCCTGTCAGCGGACTGTCGCCATCTGGTGCTCAGCCGCTACACCGAACACTATGGCCCGGCGCTGGTGCGATGGATCGAGCGTAGCCACACGGTATCCGTGACAGAGCTGTTTCGCTGGCTCGTGGCCAATGGCGAGACGGATGTCATGAAGGCGGACAGCGAGCCGTTGCCTTGACTGCCGGATTCGAGCCCGTTGCGTTTCATTGACGTCAGCTGCGTTATCATTCCGCGCTTCTCTGTTCCAAGAACCCGGATGTCCATGTCTTTGCCGCTGCCTGACGATCACCAATCCCTGCCCCCTGTCCTGGTCGGGCCGCTGCTGCGGCGTCTGGAGCCCACGCGGCTGGTGATGTGGCTGGTGGGGTCGCGGGCGTTGACGCTGACGTTGCGTCTGCAAGATCGCGACGCTATCCACCTCGACGCGAGTCAGTGCACGGTCATTGCGGTGGGCACCCAGGCCTTTGTTCATTTGATCGATGTGTCGCTGGACGCCACCCTGCCCTGCGACACGTTAATCGAATACGACCTGCTGATTGACGACGCTGGCACAGGCATCGCCGATTGGGCCCCGCACTTGCTGTACGGCGACGCCCGTTGCCCAAACTTCGTCCTGCGTAAACGGGCCGATCATCTGCTGCACGGTTCTTGCCGCAAACCTCACCATCCGGCCCCGGACGGTTTGCTGTGCGTCGATCGTTTGCTGGAGGCGGAGCCGGACGCACACAAACGTCCGGCGCTGTTGATGATGAGCGGCGATCAGGTTTATGCCGACGATGTCGCGGGGCCGATGCTGCGAGCCATCCATGCCTTGATCAAGCGCTTGGGGCTGTTCGAAGAGCACCTCGAAGGCGCGGTGGTCAGCGACAGCGCCAAGCTCTACGAGCACCCCGCCAGCTACTACCATCGTGCGGATTTGTTACCGGCGCTGGAGAGTAACGAAACCCTGCGCGAGCGATTTTTCGGCGGGGCGCGTAAGCCGATTTTCACCAGCAGCAGTGCCGACAACCATCTGGTGACGTTCGCCGAAGTCATGGCCATGTACCTGCTGGTCTGGTCGCCAACACCCTGGACATTGATCGCCCCGCAACCACCGGCACTGACGCCTGCAAGACGTGAGCGTTATGCGCTTGAGCAGACGCGCATCGATGGCTTCAAGGCCGGTCTGGGAGGCGTCGCCCGAGCACTCGCTCACCTGCCGTGCCTGATGATTTTCGACGACCACGATATTACCGATGACTGGAATCTTTCCGCGCAATGGGAGGAAACGGCCTACGGCCATCCGTTCTCCAGGCGCATCATCGGCAACGCACTGATTGCTTATATGCTGTGCCAGGGCTGGGGCAACAACCCGGACGCGTTTGGCGCTGTGCTGAAGAAGGCCGGCGGATTGAGCGCGACCGGGCATGACCGCTACCTCGACAGTGACATTCAGGACAGGTTGATTGACGAACTGCTGAGATTTCAGAACTGGCATTACGTGCTGCCCACCAGCCCGGCCATCGTCGTGCTCGACACCCGCACCCGACGCTGGCGCAGCGAGATGAACCTCAAGCAGCCCTCGGGTCTACTGGACTGGGAAGCCCTCAGCGAACTGCAACAGGAACTGCTCGATCACCCTTCAGCCATCATCGTTTCGCCGGCGCCGATCTTCGGCGTCAAACTGATCGAAACCGTGCAGCGCGTTTTCAGTTGGTGCGGTTATCCCCTGCTGGTGGACGCCGAAAACTGGATGGCCCATCGCGGTGCGGCCCAGGTGATCCTGAACATTTTCCGACACTCGCGCACACCCGGTAATTACGTGGTGCTGTCGGGCGATGTGCATTATTCCTTCGTCTACGAAGTACTGATCCGACACCGCAAGGCCGGCCCGCGCATCTGGCAGATCACCAGCAGTGGCATCAAAAACGAATTCCCTACCGCGCTGCTCGAGTGGTTCGACCGCCTCAACCGCTGGCTCTACTCGCCCCGCTCGCCGCTCAACTGGCTGACCAAACGCCGGCGCATGCGCATTGTTCCCCATGTCCCGGAACATGCTGAAGCAGGTGAACGACTGTGGAATTCGGCGGGGATCGGGCAGGTGTTCTTTAATGAAAAAGGACAGCCGCAGGAGATCTATCAGCACAACTCAAACGGTTTGCCGAAGACGCGGATGGTTGCGCCTGAGAATGACGACTGAAGGCTGATCGTTCACACGTTCTGTTCGGATTACGGCTCCCTTACATGATCGGTGTCGCTCATGAACTTCACCCGAACCCTGATCATCGGCAACTCCGGTTCTGGCAAAAGCTGGCTGGCCGAACGAATGGCCGAGCACCTGCAAGTGCCGTGGGTCGATCTCGATTCGATTCACTGGTTGTCCGACGAACACAGCATCGCCCGCCCCCGTGCCGAGGCGTTGGGCATGGCACGGGTGGTGGCCAGTGAAGAGCGCTGGGTTATCGAAGGCGTTTACGGCTGGATCATCAGCGAACTCTTGCCCCGGGCGACAGCACTGATCTGGCTGTGTGTTGAAGATGAGGAATGTGTTTCCAATATTCGTCAGCGAGAGGCGCAGCGGGACAAGAGTGACGAGTTATTGATTGCGTTGCTCGACTGGGCCGGCAGCTATCGTACGCGCGAAGAGTCCAGTGGGTTTGCCGCGCATCAGCGTCTGTTCGAAGGGTTTGGCGGTTCGAAACGGCAACTCGTGAGCCGAGCGAAAATGAATGATTTTATCCATTCTCCACCCCGCACCTGGCGCATTTGAGCGCTGGGGATGGCGTGTTAATCGGATCGGGATTACATCGATCACGGAAACGTCTTGAAAAATCATCGGCGATACTCAGTACAAACGTAGATGCATCGTCTGCGTAACGACCACTCGTAGGTATCACCTTGTCATCCTGTACTCATTTCTGTACGTTCTTTGCATTGAGCGAGGACTACAACATGCAAACCATCAACTACACCACAGCACGTGCACACCTTGCAGAAACCATGGATCGGGTTAATGAAGACCGCGCTCCACTGTTGGTCACTCGCCAGAAAGGCGAACCCGTGGTGATGATGTCTCTGGCGGAGTACAACGCCCTCGAAGAGACAGCCTATCTACTTCGCTCCCCTGCTAATGCTGAACGCTTGATCAAATCGATCGGCAACCTGCGGGCAGGGAAAACAAAAACCAAGCAACTCATCGAAGAATGAATATTGAGTTCACTCCTGAAGGTTGGGAAGACTATCTGTGGTTCCAACAAAACGATAAAGCAGGTCTCAAGCGAATCAACCTGCTGATCAAATCAATCCAGCGCGAGCCGTTCGATGGACTCGGAAAACCTGAACCGCTCAAATACAACTTGAGCGGCTTCTGGTCGCGGCGGATTACAGCTGAGCATCGCTTGGTCTATGCAGTCGAGGACGGTGAAATACGCATCGTGATGTGTAGATACCACTACTGAGATAAGTCTCAGGCCGCGCTCAGTGCCCGGCAAACCCCTCTGACAATCATCTCCACTTCCCGCTCATCAATCGTCAGCGGTGGCAGCAAGCGAACGGTCTTGCCCCGTGTCACGTTGATCAGCAAGCCGTGATCCCGTGCGGCGATTAGGGTCAGGTCGCGAATCGGTTGTTTGAGTTCGATGCCAATCATTAAACCCTGACCGCGGATCGCCATTACGTTCGGGGCGTCCGCCAATTCGATGCGCAACCTGGCCAGCAGACGCTCGCCCTGAAGTTTGGCGTTTTCCCGCAGCCCTTGTTCTTCGATGATCTCCAGTACGGTGCAACCGACCCGGCAAGCCAGTGGATTGCCGCCGAAGGTGCTGCCGTGACTGCCGGGGGTGAAGAGGTCGGCGGCTTTGCCCCGGGCCAGGCAGGCGCCGATGGGAATGCCGTTGCCCAGGCCTTTGGCCAGGGTCATGACGTCCGGAACGATGCCTTCGTGCTGAAAAGCAAACCACTGGCCGGTGCGGCCGATGCCGGTCTGGATTTCGTCAAGCATCAGCAGCCACGAGCGCCGAGTGCAGAGTTCGCGAATGGCTTTCAGGTAACCGGGCGGGGCCATTTGGACACCGCTTTCACCCTGAATCGGTTCCATCAGGATCGCCACGATGCGCGGGCCGTGGGCTTGCTGCACCTTGTCCAGCGCCTTGAGGTCGCCGAATGGCACTTTGACGAAGTCCCCCGGCAACTCGTTGAAGCCCAGGCGCACGGCCGGGCCATCACTGGCGGACAAGGTGCCCAGGGTGCGGCCGTGAAAGGCGTTTTCCATGACCACCACCAGCGGTTGTTCAATGCCTTTTTGCCAGCCATACAACCGAGCGAGTTTCAGCGCCGTCTCGTTGGCTTCGGCACCGGAGTTGTTGAAGAACGCTCGCTCCATGCCCGCCAGTTGCGTCAGTTTCTGCGCCAGCCGCTGTTGCCAGTCGATGCTGTAAAGATTGGAGGTGTGCAACAGCAGCCCGGCCTGCTCACTGATGGCCGAGACAATTTTCGGATGGGAGTGACCGACGTTGGTCACTGCCACGCCCGCCACCGCGTCCAGGTATTCACGACCAGCCTGATCCCACAGGCGTGTGCCCAGTCCCTTGCTGAAACTCAAGGCCAAGGGTTGGTAAGTGGTCATCAGGCAGGCGGCGGTCATGACATCAAGCTCCATCAATGGTCGGTGTTTTTGCAGTATGGTTAGCCACCTGAACTAGATAAACGCTGCAACACTTCAATCATTTTAAAGCTGGGCTTGATAATGGATTTGTTCCAGGCAATGACCGTTTACGTCAAAGTGGTGGAAACCGGCAGCATGACCGCCGCCGCGTTGCAGTGCGAAATGTCCACCACTATGGTCGGCAATCACCTGCGAGCGTTGGAGCGACGCCTGGGTGTGCGCCTGCTCCACCGTACGACGCGACGCCAGCGGTTAACGGAATTCGGTACCGCCTATTACCAGCGTTGCCTCGAAGTACTGGGGCTGGTGGCGGATTCCGAACGGCTGGCCGAGCAGGCCCTCGACGAGCCGAGCGGCACCTTGCGCATCACCGCACCGCTGACGTTCGGCACTGAAAAACTGGCACCCGCCCTGAGTGAATTCGCCCTGCTGTGTCCACGCGTCAAATTGGATGTGGTCCTCACCAATCGCCGTCCGGACCTGCTCGAAAACGGTTTCGACGTGGCGTTTCGCCTGGGCAATACCGAGGAGGCCCACCTGATCGCCCGTCCACTCCTCGACTACAGCCTGACCATGTGTGCATCACCGGAGTACCTGGCGCGCAAAGGCACACCGCAGAAACCTGATGATCTGCAACACCACGACTGTCTATCCTTTGCCTATCCGGCCGGGGATGACTGGCAGTCGGTGGAAAAAAATTGGCGCCTGACCGGTCCCGAGGGCGAAGTGGCGGTAGCGGTTAATGGACCGATGTTGATCAACAGTTCGGCAGGACTGCATCAAGCGGCGCGAACCGGCATGGGCATCGTGGTGTTGCCTGATGCGTTGATGGAGCAAGATCTCAAGGACGGAAAACTGGTGGCATTGATGCAGAATTACCTGCCGCCAAGCCGACCGATGAACCTGATGTATGCCCAGGATCGCTACCGTTTGCCAAAACTGCGTAGTTTCGTCGACTTTGCCTTGCAGAGATGGGGCAAGCACTAGCCGGCTGAATACGCCATCGACTAATCTCCTCGACAGGCGGGTCACTTAGATTTCAGGGCGGCAGGGAGTGCGGAGATGGGTGAAGCGTCGAATATCGAGCCGTTGAAGTTCAATCTGTCGGATTTGAACGAAGACATGCTGCACACCATTCTGGAGCTGGTCAGCGACGGCATCTGGGACTGGAACGCCAACACCGGGTTCGTCTATCGCAACCCCGGGTGGTACGAGATGCTCGGCTACCCGCCTCATTCCCTGGATAACAACGTGTTGACCTGGGAAAACGTGATCCATCCCGACGATTACCAGCAGGTCATGGCACTGTTCGACGACTACCTGAGCCAACGAGCCCCCGGCTATCAGGCCGAGTATCGCTGCCGCATGCAGGATGGCAGCTACACCTGGATCGAAGACCGTGGCTACGTACTGGCACGCAATGCCGACGGCTCGGTGGCGCGGATGGTCGGCGCGCACCGCAGCATCCAAGACAAGAAGCGCCTGTACGAAGCGCTTGAACGGCGCAACCAATCCCTTGAAGCGATCGTTGAAGAACGCACCCGAGAGTTGTCTCGCGTCAATCAGCAACTGCAAATCCAACTCGAAGAAAACCGAAAACTGGCGGAAACCGACACACTGACCTCAATCGCCAATCGCTATCTTCTGGAAAAAGCCCTGCCCCAGGAATGCGAACGCGCCCAGCGCTTTCGACAACCGCTGTCGCTGATTGCGATGGACATCGACGACTTCAAGAACATCAACGATCATTATGGCCACGCGCTGGGCGATGCGGCATTGGTGCAGGTGATCGATAGCGTGAAGCACTGCGTACGCGAGGGCGATCTGCTCGCGCGTTGGGGCGGCGACGAGTTCATCCTGATCCTTCCCAATACACCACTCGCCGATGCCCGGGCCCTCGCCGAACGTATCCGCCATGGCCTTGCAAGCCTGCTGCCAGTGGGGGACTTTCAAGTGACCATGAGTTTTGGCGTGGTTCAGCGCTTTGACGAAGAACAACAGACCGGGTTGCTGGCCAGGGCCGACCAGGCGCTGTATCGGTCGAAGATCGCGGGCAAGAATGTGATTTCCGGATGAATGACACCTTTCATGTCCGCGATGTACTGCCCTCGGAAGTAGAGTCCATACGCCTTTTTCTGGGGCAAAACGGATGGGCTCACCGCACAGGTTCTGCTGAACATTTTGCGCAGTTGATCGCTAACTCCCAACGCAACGCCGTTGCTATGAAGGCCTCCCAAATTATCGGTTTTGCCCGAGGCATCACGGACGGCCTATCAAACGGTTATCTGTCGATGGTCGTTGTCTGTGGACAACATCGACGTGAGGGTGTCGGGCGCGCGCTGGTTGAGCATGTCATGGGCGAGAACACCGACATGACCTGGGTTCTGCGAGCAGGCCGGGAAGGTGCTTCGGATTTCTTTTCAAGCCTGGGTTTTGAAACGTCGACCATTGCGATGGAGCGTCCGCGCGGTAAATAGCCAACTCGCCATTCACATCCCCGCCTTCACCAATACCGGTTTCTCCTGATACCGATCCGGATAAAGCTTTTTCAGCTGCGCGACCTTCGGTAGATCGTTGATCACAATGTAGGGATAGGTCGGGTGCTCGGTCAGAAAGTCCTGATGTTCCTCCTCGGCCGGGTAGAAACCGTTGTAGGTCTCCAGCTTGGTGACAATGGGTTTGTTGAACGAACGAGCAGTGTCCAGCTGGGCGATGTAGGCCTGGGCGATACGTTGCTGATCGCTGTTTTCCGGGAAAAGCGCCGAGCGATATTGAGTGCCGCTGTCAGGTCCCTGACGGTTGAGTTCGGTAGGGTTATGAGCCACCGAGAAGTAGATTTGCAGCAAGCTGCCGTAGCTGACCTGACGGGGGTCGAAGGTGACTTCGACGGATTCCGCATGACCGGTATCGCCACCGCTGACCCGCTCGTACTGAGCCGTGTTGGCTGCACCGCCGGCGTAACCCGAGACCGCTTTCTTCACCCCTTTGACATGTTGGAACACGCCTTGGACGCCCCAGAAGCAACCGCCGGCAAACACTGCGGTTTCGTTGTGGGCCTGGGTGGTTTCGTCGAGGGTGGGGGGAGGAATGATGACCGCGTCTTCTGCCGCACCGAAAGAGAACGCCAGGCACTGGCCGATGACGCCGGCAGCGGCCAGGCCGAACAGGGTGCGGCGCCAGGTGAATAGGGTTTTCATGAGGCTGATTCCTGAATGAATGGAAGGACAATCAACCGAACGTAAACGCATACGCCGACACTCCGGGATCGAGAAACTCGATGCTGAAGGTCCGATCCGTCACGCCATCGGTTTGGCGCACCAATTGGTACAAACGTTGTTCAGTCACACTGCCGCTGCCGTCGGGCGCCACGTCGGTACCGTGGGCATCGCCGGGAGCTTTTCCGTCAATCAACACTTTGAAACGCACCGGTTTACCGTCAGTGCCAGGCCCCAACACCAGATGCAGATCGCGGGCATGGAAGCGGTAGACGATGCGACTGGCCGGCGCGCTTGAAGTCGCCCGCTCCGAGCCGACATTCCATTGACCGTCCAGGCTCCAGTCGTTGAGTGCCAATTGGGGCGGTGGGGTGTAGGCCGATACCTTGTTCGGCACCAGGCTGGTTTCAGGCACGAAATGCTCGGCACGCTGGTAGCCGACATAAGTTTCCGGCGATTGCACTTCGTTCATGTCCGGGGCCAGTTGAACACCTTCGGCACTGGCATTGATCAGGCCGTCCGCGACCTTCGCGGCACCCGCTTCGCGCAGCAGTTGCTGGATCACCCGCTCCGATTCGGCGTACTCACCTTCGCCAAAGTGGTGATAACGGATGCGACCCTGAGCGTCGGCAAAATAGTGGGCCGGCCAGTATTGGTTGTTGAAAGCTCGCCAGACCTTGAAGTCATTATCGATGGCCACCGGGTAGTTGATGCCCAGGTCCTTCATGGCTTTGGTGACATTGCCTACGTCTCGTTCGAAAGCAAACTCGGGCGCATGCACGCCAATCACCACCAATCCCTGATCGCGGTACTTCTCGGCCCAAGCCTTCACATACGGCAGCGTGCGCAGGCAGTTGATGCAGGAGTAAGTCCAGAAATCCACCAGCACGACTTTGCCTTTCAAGGCCTGCGCTGTGAGGGGTGGCGAGTTGAGCCATTGCACCGCGCCATCCAGCGGTGGAAGGTTGCCTTCAATTGGCAGTGCGCCCGGCGTTTTGTCAGCCGCTTTCATTGCACTTCCCGAGGCTGGAACCTGCGCCATCATCGCCCCGCTAACGTTCGGTGATTGGCCGGCCAGCCGTCCCACTAAAGCCTGCTCGATACCGCCGGTGGACGCCGTCGAAACGCGCGCCAGAATCCCGGTGTCGAGCCCCAGGGCAATCGCCGCCACACCCGCCAGCATGGCTGCGCCCAGGCCTCGACGCAGCCACTCGCCAGCGCCGATGGAACGCTTCATCGCCGCGAAGACTTTACCGCCCAGCAGCAGCGCCACCGCGAGGGAAGTTGCGGCACCCGCGGCGTAGGCCAGCAACAACAAGGTGGTTGCGATGCTTGCCCCTTGCAACGCGGCTCCGGTCAGCAACAGCCCCAGAATCGGCCCGGCACACGGAGCCCAGAGTAGGCCCGTGGCGACACCGATCAGGAACGAAGCGCCGGGACGCGGTCGGGCATCGACGCCCGCGGCTTCCGACAACCGGCTGCCGGCCACCACCAGTGGCCGGGTCAGACGCTCGGCCAATTGAGGCAGCAACAGCGTTAGCCCGAACAATGCAACGAACAGCAACGCGAGCCAGCGACCGTACTGATTGACTTGCACCACCCAGCCGCCGCCCACCGCTGCCAGCGAGGCGACGAGCGCGAAAGTCAGCGCCATGCCCGCCAATAGCGGCAATCCGCTCTTCATAAATGGCTGCCCGGTGCGAGCAAAGACAAAGGGCAGCACCGGCAGGATACACGGGCTGACAATCGTCAGCACACCACCGAGATAAGCGAGGACCAGAAGCCACATAACGTCGACCTGCAAAAATGAGTGAAAGGGAGTACCCGCGGATCAAGCCGACTTCGGCACAAAAGTCATCGCCAGGCCATTCATGCAGTAACGCAGCCCGGTGGGTTTGGGCCCATCGTCGAAGACGTGGCCCAAATGACCGCCACAACGCCGACAGTGAACTTCTTCGCGCAGTACCCCAAAGGAGCGGTCCTGACGAGTGGCCACAGCCTTGTCCAGCGGTGCCCAGAAGCTCGGCCAACCGGTGCGGCTGTCGAACTTGGTCGCGGAAGAAAACAGCGGCAGATCGCAGCCGGCACAGGCAAACGTACCGTCACGGTGCTCGTTGTTCAGTGGGCTGCTGTAGGCCCGTTCGGTGCCCTCTTCGCGCAGGATTTCGTACTGCTCGGCGCTGAGCATCGCGTGCCATTCGCTGTCGCTGTGAGTCACCTCGAACACCTCCGCCGCGCTGGCATCACTGACCAGTGCAGAACTGGCGGCAAATTTTGGCAATACACCGATGACCAGGGCTGCAGCGCCTAGCCCGCCGCTTGCTACGAGAAACTGTCGCCGTGAAAACATGGTCGTCTCCGAAAATTCCAGGTGCCTGTCATGGAACACAGCCTAGGCTTGGGTTGATCGCCAAATCCTCACGAGAAGTTAAACAATTCGTGATAACTCAGGCCCCGGAAAACCCGCACAATGCGCTCATTGCGCCGAAGGATTGAGCTTGATGGAACAGACCAAACGCGTCCTCGTGGTCGAGGACGACCTGCATATCGCCGACCTTATCTGCCTGCATCTACGTGATGAGCAGTTCGAGGTGGTGCACTGCGCCGACGGCGATGAAGGCATGCGACTGCTGCAGCAAGGAAGCTGGGACGCACTGATCCTCGACCTGATGCTGCCCGGCGTCGATGGCCTGGAAATCTGCCGTCGGGCCCGCGCCATGGCCCGCTACACACCGATCATCATTACCAGTGCGCGCTCCAGCGAAGTGCACCGGATTCTCGGGCTCGAACTCGGCGCCGACGATTACCTGGCCAAACCCTTTTCGATGCTCGAACTGGTGGCCCGGGTCAAAGCGCTGTTGCGACGGGTCGACGCCATGGCCCGCAACCTGAAGATGGACGCCGGCAGCCTGATCACGGACGGCCTCTCCATCGACCCGATCACGCGCGATGTGTCCCTTGACGGTCGCCGCCTCGACCTCACGCCACGGGAGTTCGACCTGTTGTATTTCTTCGCCCGTCAGCCCGGCAAAGTGTTCTCGCGCATGGACCTGCTCAACGCAGTCTGGGGCTACAGCCATGAAGGCTACGAGCACACCGTCAACACTCACATCAACCGCTTGCGGGCAAAGATCGAAGCCGATCCGGCTCAACCGGTGCGCATCCTCACGGTGTGGGGACGAGGCTACAAATTCGCGGCCAAGGAGGAGCAGCCGTGAGACTGACCCTGACTCAGCGCCTGTCTCTGGTGTTCGCCGTGTTGCTGCTGGTGTGCTGCGGCACGTCGGCCTGGATGCAGGTGCAGTCCAACAAAATGCATGAGCTGGAAGTGGTGCAAGGGTTATCGCGGGATCTGGCCCAGCACATCGCCCATGACACCGTGCTGATGGACACCAAAGGCCTGATGCCCGACGCCGTGCGCGACCTGTTCAGCCAACTGATGCTGGTCAATCCCAGTGTCGAGGTCTATCTGCTCGACCCCGAGGGCCGGATTGTCGGCAGTGCTGCGCCCGAGGGTCGGATACGCCGGGAGCGGGTCGATCTGGCGCCGATCCAGCGCCTGCTCAAGGGCGATGCCCTGCCGGTTCTCGGCGACGATCCGCGCAGCGTCGATGGCCGTAAAGTGTTCAGCGCCGCGCCATTGCAGGTCAATGGCAAACCGGTGGGTTATCTCTATGTGGTGCTGCTGAGCGAAGAGCACGACCGCTTCGCCGAACGCGGCGCCACCAGCGCCGCCCTGAACACCGCGCTGTTGTCCATCGGGCTGGTGGCGTTGCTGTGCCTGATTGCCGGTCTCACCGCATTCGCCCTCATCACCCGACCTTTGCGCCGTTTGACCGAAACCGTCAGCCAGTTCGACATTGATGGTGCTCCGGTAACGCCGCCGGCATCCGTCCCGGCGGAAAAAGCCGCCAGCCACGATGAAATTGCCATACTCGACGCCACCTTCCGGCAGATGCAGGCGCGCCTCGGCGAGCAATGGCGTTCGTTGACCCGCCAGGATCAGGAACGCCGCGAACTGGTGGCAAACATCTCCCATGACCTGCGCACGCCTCTCGCCTCGCTGCACGGTTACCTGGAAACCTTGTCGTTGAAGGACGCCACGCTGTCACCCGCCGACCGCCGCCGTTATCTGGGCATCGCGCTGGATCAAAGCCGCAAGGTCGGTGGTCTGGCGCAATCGCTGCTGGAACTGGTGCGCCTGGAACATGGTTTCGTGCAACCGGTGCTGGAGCGTTTCTCGCTGACCGATCTGGTGCAGGACATTTTCCAGAAATTCGAACTGACGGCCGAGGCGCGCCAGGTCGAACTCAAGGCCACCTTCGCACCCAATGTTTCGGCGGCCTGCGCCGACCTTGGATTGATCGAGCGGGTGCTCACCAACCTGTTCGACAACGCCCTGCGCCACACCCCGCAAGGGGGAGAAATCGAGCTCAGCCTGCGCCCTCAAGGACCTTTTATCGAAGTGACCGTCAGCGACACCGGCCCCGGCATTGCTGCCGAACTGCGCGAAGGTCTGTTCCTGCGCCCGTTCAACATTGGCGGCGCACGACGTGATGGCGGACTGGGATTGCGGATCGTGCACCGGATCCTGCAATTGCATGGCCGCGAGATCCAGCTGATTGACGTTCCCGGACGTGGCGCGACCTTCCGCTTTTCGTTGGCGGTGGATCAGCAAACGGCCGAGCAATTGGCGGTGCGGTCGATGAATCTGAATTCGCTGGGGAAATAGTCGACTGCCTGGGCCACAGCAACGGCTAATATCCCGGCACCCATTTCGGCAAGGACGCTGCACGATGCTCAACACCCTGCAAAACACCCCATTGTGGGTTTACGCGATATTTCTGCTGCTGTGCTACTTCGGCGTCAAAGCCCTGTCCCCGACACGTGAAAGCAAAACTTCATTGCTCGTCACAGCGCCGATACTGCTGGGCTGGTCACTCTATTCGCTGAACCTGACGCTGAATCCGCAGCTATCGGTCAGTTGCTGGTTGGCCGCCGTCATCCTCGGCAGCCTCGCGGCGCTGCTGATTTTCCCACGCAAGGGCATTGAGCTGGATGATCCGCAAACCGGCCTGATCGTGCCGGGCACGTTAAAAACCCTGGTGCTCTATCTGCTGTTTTTTGCGGTGAACTATTACTTCGGCTACCAGGATGACGTTCACCCGGAAATGGCCGCCACCCTTGAAATGTTGCTACTCAAGGCGTCAGCTTCCGGTTTTGTCTGTGGACTGATCAGCGGTCGGGCGTTGAAGCTTTATCGGCTGCTGCTGACACTTCATGCAAAACGCCCCCAGATAGCCGCCGGTTAAAAGCCGCTGTGCCAAAAATGATGACCAGCCGCCTGTTCATCCGTGACAACGCCGCCTCGGTCCAATAGATTAGGCGGCCTGAAAAGGCCCAGAGCTTTCTCGCCTCAACCCAAGTTAAAAGAAGTAGTGAAATTTCAATGTCCGATTCCAATACCGCTGAATCCGTAGTCACCTTGTCGTCCAAAGCGGAATACGAAAACTCCATCAATCTTTCACAGCACGTGCCCCAGGCCAAGACCATCAGCGAGATGGTCCTGGACGCTTTCCAGTCCACCCGGGAAAGCGACCAGATCCGCGAGCTGCGCGCCGCGATTCGCCACGCTCACGACAGCTTCGACGACGATAAAGCCTACCAATTGATGGGCGAACTCAAGCAGCTCAAGGACGCCGAGGCTGCCGACATTGCTGCCCTGGAAGACTTGAGCAGCAAATTCCCGATCAGCCGGATTCTCTCCAGTTTCAAGGACGACCCGGCATTTCAGGAATTGGTCTATGGCCTCGCACTGAAAGTGCTGAACCAGACCCACCAGGCCATCAGCAACCCGAGCAGTGGCAAAAGCAAGGCTGCTCGCGCCAAGAAAGATGTCGAAGTGTTCACCATCAGCAAGGACGGTATCAGCGTGACGTTGCCGCTGCGCACCCCGCGTTCGCGTCTGAGCGTTGACCGTGAAGCGCTGGAGTTCCTGGGCTTCACCTTCGTCGGCGAAGGCGAAGAAGCGGAGCTGGAAAGCGAGACGTTCCTGGACAATGCCGGGGCTGAACAAGCGGTCAACCGCAAGAACATCATCACCGCGCTTCAGCAGCAAACCGCGTTCGATGGCTACAGCATCGCCGCGCAGTAATACGATCCACCAGCGGCGCTTCGGGCGCCACTGACCCAAGAGCCCCGCCCTAGAGCGGGGCTTTTTATTGCCCGCGATTTTATAAAACCCACCATTTCCCTTCCTGTCGTCGTCGCCCACACCGAGACAGTTGCAAAGTGCCACCCCGTTCGGCAATCAATGCCCAAAGGCACCCATGCCACGGTGATTCGGCGCCAGAAAAACAATTTTCCTTAACCCTTCAGCACCACGGGTCCGCCTGCAGGGAGCGTCAACTCACTTTCCAGCCCAAGACTTCAGTGGTGCGATTGCTGAGGTCATCATGAACACAACTCCCCTTTACCGTCAGTTGGCCAACCACTACCTCGACGCGATCCGCAGCGGCACCTTGAAAACCGGAGAACGATTCCCCTCCATTCGGCTGATGATGGAAAAACACGCCGTCAGCCTGTCGACCGCGGTGCAGGTTTGCCGGGAACTCGAGGACTGTGGAGTCCTGGAAGCCCGGCCGCGCTCCGGCAACTACATTCGCCAGCCCGATACGTTGCGCAAACCCGTCCCGATCGCGCCTCCCCCGCCGCTGGACACCGGCGTCTACGTCGGCATTCACGAGCAGGTGTCATCGGTCCTCAAGGCCAGTCAGCGCGCGACGATCAAGGTCAATTTCGCCAGTGCCTTCTGCGCGTCGGAACTCTATCCGTTGAAGATCCTGCAAGATCATATGATCAAGGCGCTGCGTCACGATCCGCACTTGCTCGGCGCGGCGGGCTCCACCTGCGGCAACAGCACATTGCGCAGTATTCTTGCGCGACGGGCGCTGACCGCAAAGTCCAACCTGCCAGCGGAAAAGATTGTGATCACCAACGGTGCGACCGAAGCGATCAACCTGGCCTTGCGCGCGGTCACCCAACCGGGTGACACCGTGGCTGTGGAATCACCGACCTTTTACGGTTTGCTGCAAATTCTCGAGAGCCTGAACCTGCGGGTGCTGGAGGTCCCGGCGACTTCGCACGCCGGAATCAATCTGTTCGCCCTCGAACAATTGCTAAAAGGCCCCGAACGGATTCAGGCGCTGATCGTCATTCCCAACCTGCAAAATCCGCTGGGCAGCATCATGCCCGACGCCAACAAGGCGCGGCTGGTGCAGCTGTGCGCCGAGCACGCCACGGTGCTGATCGAAGACGATACCTATGGCGATCTGGTGGATACCGAGCAGCCGCTGTCCACGCTCAAGCACTGGGACCGCACCGACAACGTGATCTATTGCGCCTCGCTGAACAAAACCCTGGCACCGGGCATACGCCTGGGCTGGATCAGCGCGGGGAAATGGCACGACCGCGTGGAAATGCTCAAACACACTCAGTCCCGGGGATGTGAGGCGTTGTCGCAACTGGCGGTCAGTGCGTTCATGAAGACACCGTCCTACGAACGTTACCTACGCCGCTTGAGGAAAATCCTGACTCACCAACGCCAGCAAATGAGCGCGGCGATCATTCGCTACTTTCCCGCCGGCACCTGCGTGACCTCCCCTCGGGGCGGTACGTTGTTATGGGTGGAACTGCCGCGCCAGCATTCGTCCATGGCGTTTTTCCACGAGGCATTGAAGGCCGGCATCCAGATTTCACCTGGGGATATCTTTTCCAACGGCCAGCGTTTCAATCACTTTGTGCGCATTGGTTGCGGCGCGCCGTATTCATCGCAAATCGATGACGCGCTGGCGACCTTGGGTCAACTCCTCAAGAACCAGCGCTAAACACACCCGTGTAGGAGCTGCCGAAGGCTGCGATCTTTTGATCTTAAACATCAAAATCAAAAGATCGCAGCCTTCGGCAGCTCCTACACGGGGGGCATTCAGAGAGGGTTTTGGTGCAGACAAATGATGTGCGGATCGTCATTCCAATGCAGGAAGCGCTCGGCAATCAGCGGATCATGGCCGGGAATGACATGGTCCTCACCGTCGGCCAGGCTATCGATCAAACTGAACGCCTCAAGCGTCTGCGCCAGATCATCCAGAATCGGAAACGGACTGCGCTGACGGATGTTCGCCCACAAGTGCGCGGCATCCGAGGCCAGAACAATCCACCCACGCGCGGTGTTCACCCGTACGACTTGGCTACCCGGTGTATGCCCGCCCACCGGGTGCAACGTCACACCGGGAATCACCTCGACCGTGCCGGTGTGCAAACGCATCCGGCCTTCAAACAGCGGTGGAAGCGCCGACATCACGTCCTCGACCTCGTAGGTTTTGTTCACCGTGTGATGGGCCATTTTCGGCCCGGTGCAGAAGCGCAGTTCCGCTTCTTGCAGATGCACCGTGGCCTTCGGAAAAAGCCCCAGGTTGCCGGCGTGATCCCAGTGCAAATGGGTGAGGATCAGGTTGTCGACCTGTGCCGGATCAATATCCAGTTGGCGTAGGGATTCTTCCGGAAGGCGATACATCTGACGGTTGCGTCGGTCTGCCGTGGCCGGTTGAAAACAAGTGTCGACCACGATCACCTGCTGCTCGTTACGAATGACCCAGAAGTAGTAATCCAACGGCATCGACGCATTCGGATCACCGCAGCAGGCGTCGTAGAGAAAGTTTTCCCGGGCGGTGCGCTGGGCATTGGCGCCGACACGGATGGCGAACACTTCGTACACAGGAACGGACATATTCACCTCCTGGTTCAGGCCGATGCGGTGGCTTTGAGGGTCGGACGGAAGTCGAAATCGATCTCGTCGCTGATGCCCAGATCCTGGGCCAGACGATGCAGACCACTGTAGTCCCGCATGATCGTGGCGTTCTTGTTGCTCTCCCGGGTGTCGGCGATGATCAGCGCGGCATCCTCGACCCCGAGCTGCGTAAGAATTGCCTCCCACATCGAGTAGTCCTGGGCGACAAAAGCACTCAGCGCCACCGACAACGTACGAGCGAAAAACGCCCGTTGGGTCGGCTGCATGTTCGCGTACATGACCTTCGCCACTTCGGCGAGAATTTTGCTGTGGGCATATTCGTCGCGGTTATGCAGTTCGGCCACGCAGCGGTTTTGCGGTTGAATGCTTTGATCGTCGGCCAGCAAATCCAGATAGGCGTTGACGCTGATCTCGGCCACCACCGCAAAGGTGATCGCCGCCAGGTCGCGCTGCCACTGCTCCGGCAGTTCTTCGCGCAGGGCGATCAGCCGCAGGTAGGTGACCGACGGTGGTAGATCCAGATCCTGATCGAGCGCTCGCTCCAGCTTGGTCCGTTCGATCGCCCGCAGGTGCATGAGCGTGTGGTAGTGCTCGTCGATCAACGTCTGTTGCATGGCCTCGCGAAAATGCCAGTCATCCTTGCCCAGGTATTGATTGGCGATGACGCTCAGTGCCGGGTTCACCACATGCTCTTCGGCGGTCACCGTGCGCAGGTTGTAGCCGATCCAGCCCCAGGTCACCACGGTGCTTTTGAGTTCATCGCTCAGGGCCTGGAATTTCGGATGATGGAAAAACGGCACCATGCACTCCGGGTAATCCGGACGTGCCGGATCGAACGCTTCGCTGGCCTCGGCCCTGTCCGGTGCACACACCGTGGCTCTTTTGGTCCAGGCCTGATTGAGCCGCACGACCAGTTGATGATCGACCTTGGCGATCTCGATTGCTGTTTGCATGACGCGATACCTGTAGGACGCGTACCCGATGACGGGTACGCCAATAGAATTAAGGGCGACGGATGAATCAGGCCAGCCAGTAGCGGGTCAGGTTTCGCGCCGGGTCAGTGTATCGGCTGCGGGCGTGGATCATTCGCCAGTTGTCCCAAATCAGCAGGCATCCGTCGGGAATCAGCACCGGTGTGTTGTGTTCAACGAAATATGCTTCGCCCAGGACTGCGAACCTGGCCAGTGGCGACGAGCTATTGGCGACTTGCGAGTGCAGCAGCGCTTCCTTGGAAGGATTCACATCGCCGTAGTGAAACTGGTTGTAGCTGAAGCGGAAAATATCCCCGTCCTCTGTAGGCGTCAGGATGTATTCCTTGACCCGGCGTTGCACGGCTTCACCGGGTTTGGCGGTGGCGACGAACTCCACAGGCGTGTCGTCGATCCATTCACGCAGCTCGGGATCGGTGCGCTCGAGGAACGCCAGCAATTCATAACCGTCCACCAGCCCTGTATGCCCGCCACCGCACGTGGCCTGTTGATGACAATGCAACGCCAGGTAGCGCGGCGGCGGTCCGTAAACCGGCGCTTCGGTGTGTGGGCCGATGCCGTTCATGCTCTGGGAATACGGCAAGTCTTCGTACCCCGGCTTGCGGGTGATGGCGAACGCGGTCTGCCCGTTGAATTGCGGAATGACCGGACCGAACTCATTCAGCGTACCGAGCACGTCGTCGGCGAACTCGTCCGGCGTCAGCACCGTCCAGCCTCGCGCCGACAATTCTTCGTGGCGGTGGCCCAGTGAAACGTAAGGTTTAGACGCGACAATCCCTTGATCTGACATGGTGAGATTCCTGGCTGTTTATCAGGCGTTGACGGTTGTGGTGTAGGCGGCAATGAATTCGCGACAGGCGTTGCCCGGTCGATAGCGATGTTCATCGATGCGCTGCACGGGTGTGATTTCGGCAGCGGTACCGGTGAGAAAACACTCGTCGAAATCGCCAAGTTCCGTAGGAACAATGGTTCGCTCGACCACTTGGTAATCCAGCGCCTTGGCCAGTTCGATGACGGTCTGACGGGTAATGCCGTTGAGGAAACAATCCGGCACCGGGGTGTGCAACGTCCGACCTTTGACGAAGAACACGTTGGCGCTGGTGGCTTCGGCAACGTTGCCGCGCCAGTCGAGCATCAAGGCGTCGTGGTAACCGTTGTTTTCAGCATCGTGCTTGCTCAGCGTGGCGATCTGATAATGCCCGGATGCCTTGGCTTCAAACGGGCTGCAGCTCGGTGGCGGACGACGCCACTCAGCGGTTTTCAAACGAATGCCGGCCATGTGCCCGGCCGGGTCGAAATAGCTCGGCCATTGCCAGCAGGCGATCGCCACATGGACGCTGTTGAAGCGAGCCGAGGTGGAAATCATTTCACTGCCGCGCCAGGCCACTGGCCGCAGATAACCGTCGACCACGTTGTTGCGTTGCAGCAGCTCATGGCTGGCCGCTTCCAGATCGGCCAGCTCATAGGGAATGACGAAATCCATCAACTGAGCCGAGCGATACAAACGCTCGCTGTGTTCGCGCAGTTTGAAGATCTTGCCGTTGTAGACACGCTCTCCCTCATACACCGTGCTCGCGTAGTGCAGACCATGGGTCAGCACATGCAGCCGCGCCTGGGACCACTCGACGAACTCGCCGTCGAGCCAGATGAAACCTTCTCGCTGATCAAAGGGAATACCGCTCATATCCATATCTCCTGATGAATCGTCCTACGCCGTTTCGAGCAGAACCGGTATCAATTCGGGCGCCGGCGCAACCACAAGATCAGGCTCGGGCTGAAAGAAGAACAAGCGCTCACCGAACGCCGGCCGCAACTCATCGAACCAGGTCGCTTGCGGATCGAATCGCGCATAGAACGTGCGCAACACCCATTGCGGATCGCGAGCCTGGAGGAACTGCAGCACGAAGACTTTTTCCCCGGCCACGGTTTCGATGCCGTTGATCAACACCTTGCCGTAGAAGGTGCTCATGGACGGACCACGAACCGTGCGCGCCAATCCGGACACCGTGCGATACGCCGCCTGAAAGATCTCGAACGCCCGAGCCAGCGGCATCGCGAAATAATGGCTGGGGCCGGTATCGCGCTCGACAAACATGTAATAAGGCACCGCGCCGAGCCGCACTCCTTCGGTCCAGAGCGCCGCCCAATCAGCGGGGTTCTCGTTGATGTGCCGAATCACCGGCGCCTGCATGCGCAACGTGGCGCCGCTGGAGCGAATGCGTTCGATGGCCTGGCGGGCGATGTCCTGACGGATCTCCACCGGGTGGTTGTAGTGCCCCATGATCGAGAGGTTTTTCCCCGCCGCGACGATCCGCTTAAACAGCTCCAGCAGTTCGGGCGCATCCTTGTCGCTGACAAACCGTTGCGGCCAATACGCCACGGATTTGGTGCCGATACGGATGCTTTTCAGGTGAGGCAAGTCCAGCAACGGCTCGATGTACCCCGCCAGCGAACGGGTATTCATGATCATTGGATCGCCACCGGTGATAAGCACATCGGTGACTTCGGTGTGCACCCGCAGGTAACTCACCAACTCCTGGGATTCGCGCGCATTGAACTTGAGTTCTTCTTCGCCGATGAACTGCGCCCAGCGAAAACAGAACGTGCAGTAGGCGTGACAGGTCTGACCGGCACCCGGGAAAAACAGCACGGTTTCGCGGTACTTGTGCTGAATGCCCGGTAAGACTTTTCCGTCGAGAGTCGCGCCGTTGTGGGTCAGCTGCCCGGCCGGATGCGGGTTCATCCGCAACCAGATCGCCTCGATCCGCCGCTTGATGGCGACACTGTCATCCCGTTCGATCAGTTGCTTGAGCGACGCGTACTCGTCCGGCAGCAGCATGTCCTTGTGGGGAAAGGTCATGCGGAAAATCGGATCGTCCGGGATGTTGTTCCAGTCGATCAACGTGCCCAGTACGTATTCATTGGTGCGAAACGGCATGACCCGGGCCACGACGGTCATGGCTTCCTGCAACGCTGGCGTCAGTTTCTGCCAGTACGGCGTGTCTCGAATGGTGCGTGAGTTATAGGGCTTGTAGCGTTCCTGCTCCGACATTCCCTGCATGGCAGCGCTCCTGGTGATTGTCTGGCAGTTCTTACTGGATGGCCGGCGCTTTGCGCTCTATGTCCATCCATGCCCGAACACTGTCGCGATCCCACTGGCGGTGGACATACGCGGCGAGTCGGGAGGGAACCTGATCACCATTGGCGACCAATCGGTTGAGCATGATTGCCAGGTCGGTGTCGGCAATGCTCCAGTCACCGAACAGGTGCTCGGCGCCCCCCTCAAGCAATCGATCGGCGACAAAAAACAACCGGTCGACGGCAGCCAGGGCATCGTCGGACAGCGGGGTATCTTTTTTGCCGAAATAAATAAGATCCGCCGGGCGTTCTTTGCGAATGACCAACAAATCACTGCGCAACCAGGCCTGGAGTTGACGGGCGCGGGCGCGCTGCTTGATGTCCAGCGGCAATAGTCTGTTATGCCCCGGCGCTATTTCTTCCAGGTATTCGGCAATGGCCGAAGATTCCGACAATGCGAAATCCTGGTGAATGAGCGTGGGGATCTTGCAGGTGAGAGACAGGTCACGATAACTCGCTTGATAGTTCTCCCGCGCCTTCAAATCCAGCGTGAAAAGTTCAAATGAAAGTTGCTTTTCCTTGAGCGCCACAAAAGCCGACATCGCAAAAGCACTGACAAAATCTGCGCCGACATAGAGTTTAAGCTTTGTACTTTCCATAGAACGCTCCCTTGCATTAACCACATTAATCCGTTGCCTTGGAAGTGATCGTAGTTAGTTGATCAAGCGCTGAACAGATACAGAAATTATCTGTTTCTATCGATACAGAAAGTTAAAAAACGCAGATCGTCAGGAGGATTCGGCAGGGCCGCAGAAAAGAAAAAGGGAGTCAGCGAACGCTGACTCCCTGGTGTGCAACGAAGGGAAAATGACGGTTGGACAGTGATCAGGCCTGGCGATCGCCCAGATTGGAGAGCGATGCCATTTGCGGCATGTTGCTCATGTTCAGCATCGCCAGCGGCTCGTCGTCGCTGGTGTTGACGAAGCCGTGCCGGGTCCATGCCGGCACCAGCAGCACATCGCCCATGCTGACGCTCACTTCATCGGCATCGCCCAAGGTCAACGCGCCGCGGCCGGACTGGATGATAAACAGGTGCCACCACGAATGAGCATGCCCGTTCAACACCGCGCCCGGTTTCAACCATTGCATGGACACCGCCATCCCTGGCGTCAACTTGCAACCTTCGATGCTGTTGTCGTGGGCCAGCGCAACAATATCGACTTCGCTGGCCTCGAGGCTCTGACGCATGTCTGTCAGTTCACCCCTCTTCCACACCTGTGCACTGACCGGCGGCTGGTGCAAACTCTGGCGAAAGTCTTTATATGAAAAAAACGCACCTTGAACGTTATTCATTGCGAGTTCCAACTTATGTTGTCGACTTTAATGATCGAACCTTAGGCCAACCATTCAGCACTGTAAAGCCAAACAACTAACACTTATAACGCTGACGGTCTCAGCGCTACGATCATGTCAACTTCTATCGCGGCATTTTTCGGTAATTGATAAACACCGACGGTCGTTCGGGTATGTTTACCGGCGTCCCCCAACACATGACTGAATACATCCGATGCGCCGTTGGCCACTTCGCTGAGATCAACAAAGTCTGCCGTGGATTTCACATAGACCGTTATCCGTATCAGCGACTTTATTTTATCCAGCGAACCAATGGCATCAACGATCAGCGCCAGCCCGCGCATCGCGCTGATGCTGGCTGCCGTTTGAGCATCCGCCATGTTCAATTCCAGGCCGACTCTGCCGGGGTACTGGATTTTGCCGTTCATGCGCGGCACCAGACCACTGATGTACAACTCATCATGATGCCGAACCAGTGGGGCATAATGCCCGCCGGCGGTGTTCTCGCCGTAGATGTCATAGCCGAGCTCTTTTGCCAGGTCGATGAAACGCTCATCACAGCTCTTTTGCTCAATCATTTACCAAACCCTCTGAATCAATAATGCAAAAAAACGCAGGTCCCACCGGCTCAGCCAAAAGCCCTCGTCGCCGGGGCCAGGCAGGTGACCTCGACGCGTGACTCGATCGCTTCTGCCAGCCGCAACAGGTTGTCGCTGAGTTGTCCGTAGTCCTTGCTGAACAACACGATGTGGCCGATGAATGAGGTGTTGTCTTTCACCAATGCCGTGACCGAATCACCGACACGCTTGGCATACACCGCTTCCACCAGTTCGATGTTCAGTTTTCGGGCCAGCGATTCGATGTCTGGCGTGGCGCGCAAAAGACCGTCAGCCGACGCTCTGAGCAGACGGATGCCGCAATAACCCCGGGCCACGGGATCCTGGTGTTCGGTCTTGCCTTCCACCGCCCATCTGACCCAGCGTTCCCACGGATCGAAATCCACGAACGCCAGACGGGCCAGGTCCCAGATGTGCATGCCACCCGGGCGCATGTTGGTTTCCACTGCGGAGGTCAGGCCGTCGGCGCGCAGGAAAACTTCGTTGTGGTAGGCGCCGTTATCCAGCGAGACCAACGCCGACATGTGCCGCCCCGCTGCCGACAATCGAGCCTGCACGTCGGCCGCCAACGGCGCGGGCACCACCTGCTGGATTTCCGCGCGATAGGCGCCTTCAGTGGTGGTTTTTTCGGTAACCCAGGTGCTGCCGGCCACGTAATCCCAGCTGTACTCCCGGGCGTTCTGGATCAGTTCTTCGAGCACGATGCCGCCTTCGCGATACGGCTTGAGTGCCTGCCAGGCCTCGTCGCATTCGGACGGATGATGGATGACCCGACAACCTCTGCTCGCCCCTTCACAAGCCGGTTTGATAAAGGCTTTGCCGCCCAGCTCGATGACCCTCTGGCGCAGTTCGGGCAAGCTTTCGATGCGTACGGAAAACACCGGACGGTAATCCTGCGGTGAAGTGCTGGCCGCCGCTTCCAGTTTGCGAAAGATCTGCTTGTCCAGCCCCGCCCGCGCCTCGCCCGGGGTGATGCCGGGCAGGCCGAAATGCGAAGCCAGCGCGGCACCGAGCAACACGCCACGGTCGGAGAAAGGCAGAACCCCGATCAGCTTCCATCGATCGGCATTCAGACAGCCCACCACCAGTTCGAGGGAGGTCGCTACCGCTTCGGGCGCCAGTGAAGTGCTGCAGACGTGATCGGCCACTTGCTCGTCATCAGGCTGAATCTGATCGACCAACAGGATGAGCCGGGCGTCATAGAGCGTCTTGCAGAGCTCGCGCAGTTTCTGGATGTCGTGAACCCGATTGCCGTTGTACCCAACCACGACTACGCATGACGTCGTATTCATGAAACCTCCGACCTGTGAAAGTGAATAACGCATCCGCGATGAGTCAGTCGTGCAACGACGCATTGGATTTACGGTTGAGGTAGTACCAGGCCAGGATCCCGCCCGCGCCAATGGCGGCCAGCACCAGTGCGTTGTACGGCGGCGGCACGACCCGCATGATCAGCACCGTCAGCCCGGCGCCAACGCCGAGGGACACTTCCTTGACGAACATGTTGTTTTGTTTGACGGAGAAGTAATCGAGGTAGCTGAACGCACATTCGGCGAGGGACAGCAGCGCCACCCAGATCAACGCGCCGGCGAGGGTTTCGACGTGAAAAGCGGCCGGAGACGAGAGCACAGCAAAACCGCCGACGATGATCCCGATCACCGCGACTACCTTGAAGCGCCCGGTGCGTTCGATCAGTTTCATCATCGGCACCTGAGCGAACACCACCACCGCGCTGTTGAGGATCAGCATCAGGCCATACCAGGCCGGTAATTCACCGGTTTCGAGCAGGATGGCTTGCGGCAGGATCGAGAACACGCCAAACAGTTTGATCCCCATGATGATGCCGGCGATCACCCACGGCAGTTTGTTGCGCCACCCGCTGCCGTCCTGGGTCACCGGATGGGCAACGACCGGTTGAGTGGTGAACGTTGCGCCCATGGCGATGGGCAAACAGAGCAGTACGAAAGCGGCGGCACCGAGGAAAAACATCGTTGGGGTCAACAAGGGCGAGAGCAGGATCAAGCCCGCCAGCAGGCTGCCCATGTTCATGGCGACGCGGTTGTAGGCCGCGCCCTCTTTGGTCTGGGCGGCTTCGCTCTTGATCAGGTAACCGGCAATCGCAATACCGTAGGCAAACAACGCGGCGGCGAACATCACCATGCCCTGGTTGCTGGTGACCGCGAGCAAGACCAATCCGAGGGCGGCGCACAGCAACGTGACGCTCAGCGAACGCCGGCCCAACACCAACAAGGTCAGCGGCAACAGCAACAGCAAGGCCCGATAACCGAGGGCGAGAATGCTGTTGGTGGCAGTGTCGAGCCAGACGTTGGCCTTGCCCAGCACGGCAAACAGCGACACGGCCGTGATGATTCGGATTGTGAACAGGCGAATGTTAATCACCGGTTTGGCGATGGCGACCGTTGTTTCTACACTCATGCAACACCTCTGGAACCAAGCGATTGCGGCAGCCACAGGCGCCGACAATCAAGAAAGTCTGTAAGGTATGGTAGAGAGACACGCTTATTTTCATCAGAGCAAGTTCGTATAGAATCCAACGAACTTTACTGCCGGAGAGACCAGTAAAATGCAGGTTCAGCGCGCAGTGATCGCCGCCATCGAGTTCCAGCAGGGTGTACCGCTGGTTCAGCAGATCGTCGATCAGTTATCGGAGGCCATCAGCCACGGAGGCCTGCCTCACGGCTCCCGGCTGCCACCGATTCGCGAACTCTCCGAGATGATGAACGTGGGCAAATCCACGGTGGTGGATGCTCTGGACCGCTTGCGGGCCAAGGGTTTGGTGGTTTCACGCCAAGGCTCGGGGCATTACGTGCACCGTTCCAGCACCACGATCAAGACCGATGCAGGTCCGGACCTGCAACCTCAAGACACGCTCAGCGTGGTCCGCCGCGCGGTGCTGCTGGACAATGGCGCGCTGCGCCCTGGGGCCGGTTTCCTGCCGTCCTCGTGGCTGCCGGCTGACGAGTTGCTGAAAGCCGTGCGCGGCACCCTGCGCGCAACTTCCCTGCGCATGGGCGAATACGGCGTCGCCAGCGGTTACCTGCCGCTGCGCGAGGCGTTGCGGGTCAAGCTGTCGGCCTTGGGCATCGAAGTGCCGGTGGACCAGATCATCACCACGGCCAACACCGTGCAGGCCATCGACATGCTGATGCGCCTGCTGGTCAAACCCGGTGACACGGTGCTGCTCGACGATCCGTGTTACTTCACCATGCACACCAATCTGGCCTTGCATGGTGCCAAGGTCATCACCATCCCCCGCGGGAGTGACGGCATGGACCTTGAGGTCTTCGAGCAACTGCTGATTGCCCATCGTCCCGTGCTCTACATGACCAACAGCACCCTGCACAACCCGACCGGGCATTCGTTCTCCCCGGCGCAGGTTTATCGCTTGCTGGAGTTGAGTCACCGCTATGGTTTCCACATCGTCGAAGACGATTTGTACTGCGACTTGCAGCAACGAAGCACGCCACGTCTGGCGGCGGGTGGGCTGGACAACGTCAGTTACGTGTCCGGTTTCTCCAAGACCCTGACGGCTAACAGCCGCGTCAGCTACGCGGTGCTTTCACCGCAACTGGCCGCACGGCTGGTTGCGCTCAAAATGGCCGCCGGTGGCATGACTTCGGAACTGGCAGAGCAGATTATCTGCACGATGCTCAGTGATGGCAGCTATGCCAAACATACCCGGCGCACGGTGGATCGGCTTTACGAGTCGAGCAGTCGGGTGACGAGTTGGCTGGAGGAGGCAGGTTGCTCGGTGTCTTCGCTGCCGGGGGAAGGGTTGTTTATCTGGACGCGTCTGCCCGAAGGGCTGGATGCCGAAACGCTGGCAAGGAAAGGCCTGGAAATCGACCTTGTACTGGCGCCCGGCACCCTGCTCAGCAAAGCGCCGAGCGCTAGCCACTTCCTGCGCTTCAACGTGGCGCACAGCGATAACAGCCAGGTGCGGGAACGGTTTTTCCGGTTGCTCGATAGCTGAGTTTTCCTGATAGACCGCGGTGCGGCCTTCGCGAGCAAGCCCGCTCCCACAGGGGTTCAGCCTCGTACTCAAAATTGGCAGCAACGCCGATCCAATGTGGGAGCGAGCCTGCTCGCGATAGGGGCGACGTGGTCTACCAAAAGAAACCCAATAAAAAACCCCGCGCTTCTCTCGAAGGCGGGGCTTTTCTTTGCAGCCTCTGAATCTTAAGGCGCGTACGTCAGCAACAGCTCACTCGGCACTTTAAAGTCCAGCGACATCATCACGCTCAACGCGGTAATGGTGAAGATCGAGAACACGAACAGCTTGCGTGCCCAGACCGTGTCATCCACTGCCTTGTAGCCGGTCCAGGCCATGTACAACCAGTACATGCCCATGGCCGCGGCGACGGCGAGGTAGCTCATGCCGGCGTAGCCGCTGAAGGTCAGCATCAAGGTCGCTACGAGGAACGCCAGGATGTAGAGCAGGATGTGCTTCTTCGCCACTTCAATTCCGCGCTTCACTGGCAGCACCGGAATCGATGCGGCCAGGTAATCGTTGAAGCGGAAGATCGCGATGGCATAGGAATGCGGCATCTGCCACAGGCTGAACATCACCAGCAACGTCAGTGCGGCCATGTCGAAGCTGTTCGTCACAGCGACGTAGCCAATCACCGGCGGCATGGCGCCCGACAGACTGCCCACCAGCGTGCCGTGAACCGACTTGCGCTTGAGGTACAGGCTGTAGAAGCCGACGTAGATGACGAAGCCGATCACCGCGAACAACGCGGCCAACGGGTTGGCCACTTTGTACAACAGAGCAACGCCGAAAACACCCAGGACGGTCGCAAACGCCAGGGCCAGTTTCAGGGAGATCAAGCCCTGGACCAGCGCCCGGTTTTTGGTGCGTTCCATCTTCAGGTCGATGTCGCGGTCGATGCAGTTGTTGAACACGCAACCGGAAGCCACCACCAGCGACGTGCCGATCATGGCGGCCAGGAAAATGGCCAGATCGACATGCCCTTTCGAGGCCAGGAAAAATCCGCCCGCCACAGAAAGCACGTTACCGAAAATGATCCCCGGTTTGGTGATTTGGATAAAGTGCTTAAAGGACATCCGGACTTTCCTCAGTGCGCCATCATGTTGGTGTGGATGCTGTACATGATCCACAGCGACAGGCCTACCAACAGGACGATGACCAGTGCAGCGAAGACAAACGCAATCACGTTGTTACGCTGGGCAGCGGAGCGGTCCAGGTGGAGGAAGTACACCAGGTGCACGAGCACCTGGATGACTGCGAAGGCCAGTACGATCCACAGGGTCAGGGCTTTCGGCAGCGATGGGTACATCACCAGGCCGAAAGGAATGACCGTCAGGATCACCGACAGAATGAAACCGATAGCGTAAGACTTGACGCTGCCGTGGCCGGCGTCGTGGCTATCGTGGGAATGAGCGTTAGCCATTTACATAGTCCCCATCAGATAAACAACGGTGAATACGCAGATCCACACCACGTCCAGGAAGTGCCAGAACAGGCTCAGGCAGCTCAGACGGGTCTTGTTGGTCGCCGTCAGGCCGTTTTTCTGCACCTGGTACATCATGATCGCCATCCAGATCAGACCGCTGGTCACGTGCAGACCGTGGGTGCCGACCAGGGTGAAGAACCCGGACAGGAAGCCGCTACGGCTAGGACCGAAGCCCTCGGAGATCAGCATGTGGAACTCGTTGATCTCCATGCCGATGAAGCCGGCACCGAACATGAAGGTCAGGGCCAGCCAGCCCAGGACCTGGTTCTTCTTGCCCTTGAACAACGCCAGCATGGCGAAGCCGTAGGTGATCGAACTGAACAGCAGCAGAGCGGTTTCGCCCAGTACGTATGGCAGTTCGAAGATGTCGTGGCCCGACGGGCCACCCGCTACGTTGTTAACCAGTACCGCGTACGCCGCGAAGATCGACGCAAACAGAATGCAGTCGGTCATCAGGTAGAGCCAGAAACCGAATACGGTCATCTCGCCCGAGTCGTGGTGATGGTCGTCGTGCCCATGGTCCGTGCCATGGGCGTGTCCAGCAGTGGTCACTAAGTTCGACATGGTTTAAGCCTGTTCCAACGAGGTTTCAACACGGGTGGCGGTGGCTGGAACTTTCCCGGCCGCTACCAGACGTTTGTGCTGCTCGGCTTCGATGCGCTCGATCACGTCGACCGGCACCATATAGCCCTGATCATCGCGGGCAGCGTGGATCACGAAGTAGCCCACGGTGCCAAACAGGCCAACGATGGCCAACCACCAGATGTGCCAGATCATCGCAAAACCGAACACGGTCAACAGAGCACCCATGACCACACCGGTCGCGGTGTTGTTTGGCATGTGGATCGGTTCGTAACGGGCCGGAGCCTTGTACGCAGTACCGTTTTCCTTGGCTTCGGTGAACGGATCGATGGTGTCCGCTTTTGGCAGCACGGCAAAGTTGTAGAACGGTGGTGGCGACGAGGTCGACCATTCCAGCGTGTGTGCATTCCACGGGTCACCGTGTTCGCACATGTTTTCCGGCTTGTTGCGATCACGCACGCTGACATACAGCTGAATCAGCTGGCAGGCGATACCGACCGCGATCATCACCGCACCGAACATGGCGACGTACAGGTACGGCACCCACTCAGGGTTGGTGGTGGCGTTCAGACGACGGGTCATGCCCATGAAGCCCAGTACATAGAGCGGCATGAACGCGACGAAGAAGCCGGTGATCCAGAACCAGAACGCTGCCTTGCCCCAACCTTCGTGCAGCTTGAAGCCGAACGCTTTAGGGAAGTAGAAGCCGAAGCCCGCGATGTAGCCGAATACCGCACCGCCGATGATCACGTTGTGGAAGTGAGCGATCACGAACAGGCTGTTGTGCAGGACGAAGTCCGCACCCGGAATGGCCAGCAGTACGCCGGTCATGCCGCCGATGGCGAAGGTCACCATGAAGCCCAGGGTCCAGAGAACCTGGCTGGTGAAACGCAGACGACCTTGGTAAATGGTGAACAGCCAGTTGAATAGCTTCACCCCCGTCGGGATCGAAATCAGCATCGTCGCCAGACCGAAGAAGGCGTTGACGCTGGCACCCGAACCCATGGTGAAGAAGTGGTGCAGCCAGACCATGAAGCCCAGGATCGAGATCGCGCCCGATGCGTAGACCATCGAGTGGTGGCCGAACAGACGCTTGCCGGTGAAGGTCGAGATGACTTCGGAGAAGATCCCGAACGCCGGCAGAATCAGGATGTAAACCTCGGGGTGACCCCAGGCCCAGAACAGGTTGACGTACATCATCGGATTGCCACCAAGTTCATTGGTGAAAATGTGGAAATCCATGTAACGGTCAAGCGTCAGCAGTGCCAGGGTAGCGGTCAGGATCGGGAACGAGGCCACGATCAGGACGTTGGCCCAGGTGCAGGTCCAGGTGAAGATCGGCATGTCCATCAGCTTCATGCCCGGGGTACGCATTTTCAGCACGGTGGCCAGGAAGTTGACCCCCGTCAGCGTCGTACCCAACCCGGATAGCTGTAGCGCCCAGATGTAGTAATCCATCCCCACGCCCGGGCTGTATTGCAGGCCCGACAGCGGCGGATAGGCAACCCAACCGGTCTTGGCGAATTCGCCGACGCCCAGGGACAGGTTGATCAGCACCACGCCGGAAACCAGCAGCCAGAAGCTCAAGGAGTTCAGGAACGGGAAGGCAACGTCACGCGCGCCGATCTGCAGCGGCACTGCAAGGTTCATCAGGCCGGTGAAGAATGGCATCGCCATGAAGATGATCATGATCACACCGTGAGCGGTGAAGATCTGGTCATAGTGTTCAGGCGGCAGGTAGCCAGGCGAACCCTCGGTGGCCATGGCCAACTGGGTACGCATCATGATGGCGTCGGCAAAACCGCGCAGCAGCATGACCATGGCAACGACGATGTACATCACGCCGATTTTCTTGTGGTCGACCGAAGTCAGCCACTCGGACCACAAGTAGGTCCACTTCTTGAAATAGGTGATTGCAGCGAACAGCGCCAGACCACCGAGCGCGATCATGGCGATGGTTATCATCACGATCGGTTCGTGGAACGGGACCGCTTCCCAACTTAATTTACCAAACATCGTTTACTCCTCTGCCCCGGCAGCTGAATGCGAACTCATGTCCATCCCTTCCATGGCGGCCATTTCGTGCTCTTTCTTCTCGTGGTGCATCGGCTTGCCCGGATTCATGCCTTCGTACTTGTCGACGATGGTCTGGAACAGGTTCGGCGTGACCGAGGAGTAGAGCTCGACTGGGTTGTTCTGGCTTGGCTTGGAAAGGGCTTCGTATTCAGCTTTTTCAAGCTGTTTAGGTGCCTTTTTGACTTCGCTGACCCAGGCGTCGAAATCTTCCTGAGAGGTGGCGATAGCTTTGAATTTCATGCCGGTGAAACCAGCGCCGCTGTAGTTGGCGGAGATACCGTCCATTTCAGCGTTCTGGTTGGCGATCAGGTGCAGTTTGGTCTGCATGCCGGCCATCGCGTAGATCTGGCCGCCCAGGGCCGGGATGAAGAACGAGTTCATCACGGAGTCGGAAGTGATCTTGAAGTTGATCGGCGTGTGCGCCGGGAACACGATCTTGTTGACGGTGGCGATGCCTTGCTCTGGATAGATGAACATCCACTTCCAGTCCAGCGCGACCACTTCAATGGTGATCGGCTTGACGTCGGACTCCAGCGGCTTGTAAGGATCCAGCGCGTGGGTCGACTTGTAGGTGACATAACCCAGGGCAATGATGATCAGCACTGGAACAGCCCACACCGCGATTTCGATCTTGGTGGAGTGCGACCATTTCGGCGTGTAGACGGCGTCGGTGTTTGACGCGCGGTATTTCCAAGCGAACAGGAAGGTCATGATGATGACCGGAACCACGACCAACAGCATCAGCAGCGTTGCGGTGATGATCAGGTTTCGCTCGTCCAGGCCAACCTGGCCCTTGGGATCGAGCAAGGTCATGTTGCAGCCTGACAGCAACAACGTGCCGATCAGCGGCAATAAGCCTAGTAGTCTGGGGTACCTGTTTTTACTCATCTCACGACCTCTAAAGCAGCTTGCGCAATGCAGTTGGGTTTTGATCGCCAACACTTCACCCTGCCAAGGGTTGGCATTTTTCTTGGATTGAATAAGTGGCTGCCCGTCGCGCGTCAGACGCTGTTCGACAAATCCTGGGCCAGCGTTGAGTTCTTATTCGAATTCGTGGTCAAAGGCCTTGTTACAGACCAATTCCATTTGGTGCGGATAGTTGGAAGGCACCGACACCTGGGAGTCGCATGAAGCCAACCGGCCTCTCGACGCCCTATTCCTGCTCAGGGATGAGCAGTGCCGGGAATTCAGTGCGGGCGATTGTAGATATGTAACGTTTTATAAACCATGTCTCATCCCGAAATAATTTTTATCCATTCCAGCAACAATCATTCACGGTATTTGCAAAAGTGCGCCATGGTATCGAAATTAATTCTCAACAAAAACACCAAAAATTGTAGGTCTACCTCAGGCAGTTCAGACAGTATCGAAGCCTCTGCTCCCTCCTTCGACCCTGCCAAAGCCCCCATGTGACAAGGGCTTCGGCAATTCGCCAAGGCCTGTTAAAACTGCCTGTTCCGGATTTTTTGGGTTGAAGTTGCCAGACGCTAAAACAGGCCAATTTTGTTGCGTAGTCATGTACCAATTCGGCGCCCTGAAATGCCTTGCGACACTCCCGCTGTGACAACATGTCGCACACGTGCCACACCCATACTTGTCGCGCATCAAGGTCATTTAACCTGTGCCCTGAAATGCAAAACGCCCCGGCCCCATCAACGAGGGCCCGGGCGTTTTTTTTTGTGCAGCGATGCGGCGGATGACTTCAGCGCAGGGCTTTGCGGTTACGCGAAGTGAGCAGCGGCACCAGCACCACGATCAGCACAAAAGCTAGCAGCGCCCATTGTGCAAGCGACAAACCGAGGATCGGCGGGTACGGCGTGGAGCAGAAGCCGTCGACCTGGAAGCCCAGCGGGAAGATCTTCGCCAGTGGCAAACCGTCGACTATCGGTTGCAGTACATCGATGCCGCAGCTGACCGCCGGATAGAACTGGGTATAGACGTGATGCCCGGCTACTCCGACGCCTGCCAGGGCGCAGATCACCACCAGGGTTTCAAATACTGTGATGCTGCGGCGGGTGCGCATGGCCGCGCCGATGAACGCGAAAAGCGCAATCAGCAGCAACGCATAACGCTGCAGGATGCACAGCGGGCATGGCGCCTCGCCCAGAACAATTTGCATGTACAGCGCGCCACCGATCAGCGCCAGGCAGATGATGCCCAGCAACACCAGATAGCGCCGTTCACGGCCCAACCGCATCGTTTCCTCGCTCATTGCGTTTCCCTTCTAAATATCGATTGCCCAGAAGTCTACACGCTGACCCTGACCTTTGAGAGTCCGGCGCGCACAGTTGGGTATCGGGGAATAGACGACGAGCCGGTTAAGAAGGGATTAAATTCGGGCTATTTCCAGAGATTTGCATGATCCCACGACCGCATCGCCAGCAGGCTGGCTCCCACAGTTGAATGCATTCCAAAGTGGGAACCAGCCTGCTGGCGATGCGTTTGATCAGTCGCCGTAGATATCAGACTTGAAGTACTTCTCTGAAATCTTCTGGTATTCGCCACTGGTGCGAATGCCGTCGATGGCCGTGTTCAGCTCGGAGACCAACTCAGTGTTGCCCTTGCGCACCGCAATCCCGGCGCCCTCGCCCACGTATTTCGGATCCTTGAGCTCCGGCCCGACAAAGGCATAACCCTTGCCACGCGGCATCGTCAGGAAGTCATTCAGCGGGATGGTGTCGGCAAAAATGGCATCGAGGCGACCGGCAGCCAGATCCATGTAGATCTCTTCGTTGTTGCCGTAACGCTTGACGTTGATACCCTTCGGCTCGAAAACCTCAGTGGCGTAACGGTCAGTGGTGGTTGCGCGCTGCACGCCAACCGTCTTGCCCTTGAGACTGGCGTACTGGTCATCCACGACCGCGCCGTCCTTCATCACCAGACGCGATGAGGTGAAGTAGTACTTGTGGGTGAAATCCACCGACTTCTTGCGGTCTTCGTTGATGGTCATGGACGACAGCGCCATGTCGATTTTCTTCACTTTAAGTGAAGGAATCAGACCGTCGAACTCACCTTCGACCCAGACGCACTTGACCTTCATCTGCGCGCACAGGGCATTGCCGATGTCGTAGTCGAACCCGACAATCTCACCTTTATCGGTTTTGGACGCGAACGGTGGATAAGCCGCTTCGATGCCGATGCGCAGGGTTTTATCGGCGGCGAACAGGCTGCTGCACGCCAACAGGCTCAGGGCCAGACCGGTGATGAGGGGGAATTTCTTCATGTTCGTTCTCTCGCGGGTTGTTGTTGGTTTGGCAAGACAGAAGAAAGAGCAGAAACGGGCAAGGCCTTTTTTGTACTTATAATTCCATACTGGACTTTTATGTATAGACCGTCAATCGGGGCTCTTGAAGATGTGGCCGCCGATGGTCGGGAGGTCAATCAGTGGGAAATGGGGTGATGCAGATGGCCTCTTCGCGAGCAAGCCCGCTCCCACATTAGATCTGCGTTGCATGGAGATTAAATGTGGGAGCGGGCTTGCTCGCGAAGGCGGACTGACAGTCAACGAAGAACTAATTGGTTGCTTACTGCTTCCAGCGATCCGCCGCCGCATGATCGCTGTCGCGCCCTTCGACCCAACGCGCCCCGTCAGGGGTGTTTTCTTTCTTCCAGAACGGTGCGCGGGTTTTCAGGTAGTCCATGACAAAGGCGCAGGCATCGAACGCGGCCTGGCGGTGGGCGCTGGCGGCGCCGACGAAGACGATCGGCTCCCCCGGCTCCAGGGCGCCGATGCGATGCAGCACTTCAAGTTTGAGCAGCGGCCAGCGCTGCTCGGCCTCTGCGGCGATCTTGGCGAGGGCTTTTTCGGTCATGCCCGGGTAGTGTTCAAGGAACATCCCGGCGACGTCGAGTCCGTCATTGAAGTCGCGAACATAGCCGACAAAACTCACCACAGCACCGACGCCCACATTGGCGGCATGCATGGCGTTGACTTCAGCACCCGGATCGAACGCCGTGGATTGCACGCGAATCGCCATGGCTCAGCCTCCGGTCACGGTCGGGAAAAAGGCCACTTCATCGCCATCGCTCACCGGCTCATCGAGCTGACACAGATCTTCGTTGCGAGCGCACATCAGGTTTTGCTCGCTCAACACTTCGGCACCGTCACGCTGGGCCAGCAGCGCTCGCACATCGTCGACCGAGGCGAAATCACCTTCAACCTTCACTGAGTCCACACCGAGCGCTTCACGGTAACGGGCAAAAAACTTCACGGTGACGTTCATGGTTGATCCGCCTGGAAATGGCCGCTCTTGCCGCCGAGTTTCTCCAGCAGGCGCACGCTTTCGATAGTCATGCCGCGATCCACGGCTTTGCACATGTCGTAGATAGTCAGCGCGGCGACGCTGGCGGCGGTCAGGGCTTCCATCTCCACGCCGGTTTGTCCAGACAACTTGCAGCGCGCGACGATGCGCACGGTGTCGTCACCTTCGGCACTGAGCTCGACCTTGACGCCGGTGAGCAGCAGCGGATGGCACAGAGGGATCAGATCGCTGGTTTTCTTCGCGGCCTGAATGCCGGCGATACGCGCCACGGCGAACACATCACCCTTGGGGTGACCGCCGCTGACGATCATCTGCAGGGTTTCGGGCAGCATGCGCACCAGCGCTTGGGCCGTTGCTTCACGGAACGTCACGGCTTTTTCAGTGACGTCGACCATATTGGCGCGACCTTGGGAATCGAGATGAGTCAGCACAGGGATACTCCTGATCAGGAGCCCCGATTGTAAACCTGTGGGTCAAAATTCCGCACGTTTGATTATCGGATCACCACAAGCCCGCTCCCACAGGGGATTTGTGTTGGGCATAAAAAACCGGGCGGCCTGTGAGGCCGCCCGGCTTTGGTGAAGGTTACAAATGCGATTCGGCGTATTCGGCCAGAATCGAACGTGGCACCCCTTGCAGGGTGATGTGCACACCGTTGGGGAAATCCTTGAAGCGTTCTGTCAGGTACGTCAGCCCGGAACTGGTCGCGGACAGGTAAGGGGTGTCGATCTGCGCCAGGTTGCCCAGGCACACCACTTTGGAACCGGCGCCGGCACGGGTGATGATGGTTTTCATCTGGTGCGGCGTGAGGTTCTGGCATTCATCGATCAGGATCAGACTCTGCTGGAAGCTGCGGCCTCGAATGTAGTTGAGGGACTTGAACTGCAACGGCACTTTGCTGAGGATGTAATCGACGCTGCCATGGGTGTTTTCGTCATCCATGTGCAAGGCTTCGAGGTTGTCGGTGATCGCGCCCAGCCAAGGCTCCATTTTTTCCGCTTCGGTGCCGGGCAGGAAACCGATCTCCTGGTCCAGGCCCTGCACGCTACGGGTCGCGATGATCCGGCGATAGCGTTTGCTGACCATGGTCTGCTCGATCGCCGCCGCCAGTGCGAGGATGGTTTTACCGGAACCTGCTGCCCCGGTCAGGTTGACCAGGTGGATATCCGGATCGAGCAAGGCGTACAGCGCCAGGCTTTGATAGATGTCACGCGGTTTCAGGCCCCAGGCTTCCTGGTGCAACAGGGGTTCCTGATGCAGGTCGAGAATCAGTAGCTTGTCTTCCTCGATCTCCTTGATCCAGCCGACAAAGCCCTGTTCATCGATGATGAACTCGTTGACGTGTACCGCCGGCAGGTTGTCGATCAGCTGTACCTGGTGCCAGGTGCGGCCATGATCCTGACGGGTGTCGACATTCCTCACTCGGTCCCAGAAGGAGCCGGTCATGTTGTGATAACCGTTGGGCAGCAGCGACACGTCGTCAACCAGTTGGTCGGTGCTGTAGTCCTCGGCCGCAATCCCGCAAGCCCGGGCCTTGAGGCGCATGTTGATGTCTTTGGTGACCAGCACCACGGGCAGCTTTGGTTCTCGCGCGTGCAGGTCGATCAACTGGTTGATGATGATGTTGTCGTTCAGGTGCTCGGGCAGAATGATGTTCGGTTCGGCACGTTTGCTCATCAGAATTGACAGCAAACCCTTGGGACCACTCTTGCCACGCTGGATCGGTACGCCGAGCTCGACGTCTTCAGGACTGGCATCGCCCAGAGTCTTGTCGATCAGGCGAATCGCCTGACGGCATTCCGCAGCCACGCTGTGATGCCCGCTCTTGAGCTTGTCGAGCTCCTCAAGCACGGTCATCGGGATGGCGACGTGGTGTTCTTCGAAGTTAAGCAGGGCGTTTGGATCGTGAATCAATACGTTGGTATCGAGTACATAAAGGATTGGCTGGTTGGAGGAAGAACTACGTCCGTGATCATCCATACTCGGTCACCTTTGTGGGAGCCAGTCGACGCAATACCGTGACAGTGCTGCGCCTCGAAGTGGCCACCGAATTCACCTGCGGGGACTCAAGTGAACTGCATCCATAGCTGGGTCTTGGAAGACGCCACCTGTGTTGCAGGTTTCGGCGGTCTGTCTTCGTAATACTCTAAAACCTGTGACAGAAAAAAGTACTTTGACGTTTTTTTGAAGTTTATTTTTCAGAGTGACCAATAGCACTAGGCGGATTGCCATCACCCCGTTAAAGTCGGAAGTCCGCCTGCACCGAATTCTCGCCCAAAACCACCCATCCCCCAATGTTTACGGCCTTTCGCCGTTTTCAGCGAAACGCGTCCTGACAGTCTTCCCAGCCGATTCCGCTTTGCGCCGTTTGCGTGATGAGCCAAGGCATCGCCGTTTTCAGCGCATCCTGCTTCACGTTGAAGTTGATCACCCCGTGGCGCCACAACAACATCAGGCTCAACACCCGTTGCGCGCTCTGATTGGCTTTTAGCTTGCCCGCACCGTCCTGGGCATCGATATCCCACAGCGCCACCAGCAAGCCCTGGGATCTGAAAAATCCTTCAGCGTCAGACCGACGCTGACCATCGGGCGGCCGAAACAATGGCACGTAGTTCTCGGGCAGTTTGCTTTTGACCAGTTCGGCGCTGCGTCGTACCGAATCCTGCCAGTCCTGCCAGTGGCTGTGGGAGCGAAATTCCCAGCCTTGCGCGCCAATGCACTGCTTCGAGTACGTCGCTTGCAGGCTGGCTACCGAACGATCGGCCAGACGGGCCTGGATGTCCTTGCCCAGAACGAAGAACGTGCCGGTCATGTTCGACTTGCGCAAGTATTCCGTGGCCCAGGCGGTGTTATCCGGCGCGGCATTGGCGGCACTGTCGAAGGTCAGCAAAAACAGCCGGTCATGCATCTGATCACCGTTGCGCTCATAGTCGCCAAAACGATCGACTTCGCTGCTGGTTTGCGGAAACAGCGCTGCCTTGCGTAATTGCTCGTCCAGGTACTGGGCGTGGAACAGTCGGCTCGGTTCGGCCCACTTTATGTAGTAGCTCTCATCGCTGACCTGAAACTTGGCGGCTTGCTGGCGCAGGGTGTCCATGTCCTCGACCAGGAAACAGAAGGAGGCATCCTGATCGCAGCTCTGCTGGGCGTAGTTGTAGTTGGTCAGCAGTCGCTGCCACATGCGCTGGCGCAGGTTGTTGATCGATTCCAGATTGACCGTGCGCAACCCCAGGCGCTGGGCCAGGCTCACTTCATCCAGGGATTCGCTGGCCAACAGGACGCGAGAAAACATGAGGATCTCGGCCCGTGATGCCACATCAAACAGGGTCGGGCTGTTGAGCTGTTCAGGCCAGGTGCTGCGATCAAGCGTCGCCACATCGCCCGACGCCGCCATGGCACCGAAGCTCAACAGCCAGGCCGAGAATAGAAAAACGATACGCAATGGGATGTCTCCATAACAAAACCCGCGCGGCACTATATCGCGGGAAGATCAAAAGATCGCAGCCTCGCTTCGCTCGACAGCTCCTACAGATGTACGCGCACTGTAGGAGCTGTCGAGCGAAGCGAGGCTGCGATCTTGTTCCATGACACCACCGATCACCTATGACGCTCATAGCTGGAGTCAACAAGGACAACCCCCTAGAATCGCCCCCACGATTAAAGGAGACGACTTCATGCTGATGGTGATTTCCCCCGCCAAGACCCTCGATTACGAAACACCGCCGGCGACCCAGCGCTTCACCCAGCCACAATACCTCGACCATTCCCAGGAGCTGATCCTGCAATTGCGCGAGCTGGCCCCTGCGCAGATCAGCGAGCTGATGCACGTCTCCGACAAGATCGGCGGGCTCAACGCCGCGCGTTTCGGCAGCTGGACCCCTGCGTTCACTCCGGAAAACGCCAAACAGGCACTGCTCGCCTTCAAGGGTGACGTCTACACCGGGTTGAATGCTCAAACTTTCAGCGAGGCCGATTTCGATTACGCCCAGCAGCACTTGCGCATGTTGTCCGGCCTGTACGGCCTGCTGCGCCCACTGGACCTGATGCAGCCGTATCGACTGGAGATGGGCACCAAACTGGCGAATGCCCGTGGCAAGGACTTGTATGCCTTCTGGGGCACACGGATCAGCGAATGGTTGAACGAAGCCCTGGCCGATCAAGGCGATGATCTGCTGCTGAACCTGGCCTCCAACGAGTACTTCTCGGCGGTCAAACGCAACGCCCTGAACGCGCGCATCATCAATACCGACTTCAAGGATCTGAAGAATGGCCAGTACAAAATCATCAGCTTCTACGCGAAAAAGGCCCGCGGCATGATGAGTCGCTTCGTCATTGAAGAGCGCATCAACGACCCGCAAGCCCTCAAACAGTTCGACGTACAAGGTTATCGCTACAGCGCCGAGCAGTCTAAACCGGACAATCTGGTGTTCCTGCGCGATCACGCACCCGAGTAAACACCCGGTTGGCGCACGCCTCATTAACGGGTCGTGCGCCACGTCCAATCGTTCAACAATTCCCCGCTCCATTCGTCACTTTACTGACGTCAAAAATCAATCACTCGAATTTCTAACTTTAGTTTCACTCGACTTTGCTGATTTTTTTCAGTAGTGGCACTGAATTTTTTTATCGGTAGTGGCACATAACTATCTAATCCGACAATAACCCTATGTATCAAGGGCGAAACAGGTGTTGCTATCAATATGAAAGCAGTGCCATCTTTTTCAATATTTCAAGAAATTTCAGAAATCGCGATGGGCGGACTGGAACTATGTCCAGATGCGTCGCTCATACCACCGGTAACCATTCTCTCTGAGCTTGTACGAGATAACTTACGCAGAGAAGAGATTCACGTAGCGAAGTTGTCACATTAACTTCTGCAGACTGATCCCTGATTTGGGCAACACATGAAGGACAGGAGATAAGCATCATAAATATCCCCTACAAGGCCAAGGCAGCGCCCCTATAAACGTGCTCACCTGAGCACCCAACCGCTTGATTTACGGGCTTCTGGCCTGGCATTGAGCGCGCAAGACCTTTGCATGAATGTCTTCTGATTAGAAGGCCTGCTGCATAACAGGGCACGCCATAACAATAAAAGCCTAGTTGCGCACATCTTGAGTGCACTTATTTAGACACTCGGAACTTATATGCCTGCACGCGGCATTGTGACGCCTTTAAGGCGCACTTCCGAGTGCACTACGACCGCTGAACACCATTAACTCCGGCCATGTAATGGCTTGATAAACACAGAGGTAATTGCGATGCGCATCAGCATATTTGGTTTGGGTTACGTCGGCGCAGTATGTGCCGGTTGCCTGTCTGCACGGGGCCATGACGTCGTTGGCGTCGATGTTGCCAAAGACAAAATCGATATGATCAACGCCGGTAAATCGCCGATCGTTGAACCGGGTCTGGGCGAGCTTCTGCAGAAGGGTATCGAGACGGGCAAATTGCGCGGCACGACCAACTTCGCCGAGGCGATTCGCGACACCGACCTGTCGATGATCTGCGTCGGCACGCCGAGCAAGAAGAACGGCGACCTGGAACTGAACTACATCGAAGCCGTGTGCCGCGAGATCGGTTTTGTCCTGCGTGACAAGACCACCCGTCACACCATCGTGGTTCGCAGCACCGTACTGCCAGGCACTGTGGCAAACGTAGTGATCCCGATCCTCGAAGACTGCTCCGGCAAGAAAGCCGGTGTCGACTTCGGTGTTGCGGTGAACCCTGAGTTCCTGCGTGAAAGCACCGCGATCGCCGACTACGACCTGCCGCCGATGACTGTTATCGGCGAGTTCGACAAGGCCTCGGGCGACGTTCTGCAATCGCTGTACGAAGAACTCGACGCTCCGATCATCCGCAAGGACATCGCAGTGGCCGAGATGATCAAGTACACCTGCAACGTGTGGCACGCCACCAAGGTGACGTTCGCCAACGAGATCGGCAACATCGCCAAGGCCGTCGGCGTCGATGGTCGCGAAGTGATGGAAGTGGTCTGCCAGGACAAGACGCTGAACCTGTCCCAGTACTACATGCGCCCTGGTTTCGCGTTCGGCGGTTCCTGCCTGCCGAAGGACGTTCGCGCCCTGACCTACCGCGCCGGTTCCCTGGACGTGGAAGCACCGCTGCTCAACTCGCTGATGCGCAGTAACGAGTCCCAGGTGCAGAACGCCTTCGACATCGTTTCCAGCCACGGCAAACGCAAAGTCGCCCTGCTGGGTCTGAGCTTCAAGGCCGGCACTGACGACCTGCGCGAAAGCCCGCTGGTGGATCTGGCAGAAATGCTGATCGGCAAGGGCTACGACCTGAGCATCTACGACACCAACGTCGAATACGCCCGTGTCCACGGTGCGAACAAGGATTACATCGAGTCGAAGATCCCTCACGTCTCGTCCTTGCTCAACGCCGATTTCGACGACGTGATCAACAACTCCGACGTGATCATCCTCGGCAACCGTGACGAGAAATTCCGCGCCCTGGCGCAGAACGCTCCACACGGCAAGCAAGTGATCGACCTGGTCGGTTTCATGTCCCAAGCCACTAGCGTAAGTGGCCGGACTGAAGGCATCTGCTGGTAACAAGCGGCATCGGGAGGGTTTGCAGGGCTCACAAAGCCCGCAACCCTCCCGGCTTTTTCGCCTGCCTTAACCCCATCGGGCCACCCCACAGGCTCGCCCGAGATAGAGACGGATGCAGATTATGCACAGGCTAAAGCACGGCCTACTTCAGGCCGCCGGTTGGCTGTTTTACTTAAGTATTTTGATGGGCATCGCCATGGCGTTGCCTGCGTCCACGTTCGACTCCGAGTCGAAGGACTTCATCTTCCTGATCGGTATCGTCGGTATCTGGCGCTACTCGATGGGTGCCACGCACTTTTTGCGCGGCATGCTGTTTCTGTACGTGGTCTACCCGCACCTGCGGCGCAAAGTGCGCAAGCTGGGTAAAGCAGCAGACCCGTCCCATGTGTTTCTGATGGTCACCAGTTTTCGTATCGACGCGCTGACCACCGCCCAGGTCTACGCCTCGGTGATTCGCGAAGCGATCGACTGCGGACTGCCGACCACCATGGTCTGCTCCATCGTGGAAATGTCCGATGAGAAGCTGGTGAAAAGCCTTTGGGCCAAAATGAATCCACCGGCTCGCGTCAAGCTCGACTTCGTGCGCATTCCCGGCACCGGCAAGCGCGACGGCCTGGCCTATGGTTTCCGCGCCATCTCCCGCCACCTGCCGGACGACCGCGCAGTGGTTGCAGTGATCGATGGCGACACCGTGCTCGCTGAAGGCGTCGTGCTCAAGACCGTGCCGTGGTTCCAGATGTTCGGCAATGTCGGCGGCCTGACCACCAACGAGTTCTGCGAAGTGCGCGGCGGCTACATCATGAGCGAGTGGCACAAACTGCGCTTCGCCCAGCGCCACATCAACATGTGCTCGATGGCCCTGTCCAAGCGCGTGCTGACCATGACCGGGCGGATGTCGGTATTCCGCGCCACTGTGGTGACCAACCCGGACTTCATCGCCGACGTGGAAAGCGACTCGCTGCAACACTGGCGCCTGGGTCGCTTCAAGTTCCTTACCGGTGATGACAAGTCGAGCTGGTTCAGCTTGATGCGCCTGGGCTATGACACGTTTTATGTGCCGGACGCCGCCATTCACACCGTGGAACACCCGCCGGAAAAAAGCTTCATCAAGGCCAGTCGCAAACTGATGTTCCGCTGGTACGGCAACAACCTGCGGCAGAACTCCCGCGCCTTGGGCCTGGGGATGAAACGTCTCGGCCTGTTCACTTCGGTGGTGCTGTTCGACCAGCGTGTGTCGATGTGGACGTCGCTGCTGGGCCTGACCGTCGCGCTCATCGCCAGCTTCAAGTACGGCATCGCGTTCATCCTGGTTTACCTGCTGTGGATCGGCATTACCCGCCTGATCCTGACCGTGCTGCTGTCTTTGTCCGGTCACACGATCGGCCCGGCCTACCCGGCGATTCTCTATTACAACCAGATCGTCGGCGCGCTGGTGAAGATCTACGTGTTCTTCCGCCTCGACAGACAGTCCTGGACTCGCCAGCCCACCTCCCTGACCCGTGATCTCGCCAGCTTTCAAGGTTGGTTCAACACTTGGTCGTCTCGGACCATGACCTTCTCCGCCGGCAGCATTTTTGTTGCTGTGCTGCTGATGATGGTCTGACCGAACTCGCCTGAATTAACTAGGAAATCGTCCATATGAATACCGCCGTCAACGCCAACGTAGTGCATGAATCAGAAGCCCAGCGCCAGCACGCCCGGGTAAAAATCCCGGCCAAGCTGCGCTTCTACGGTCCTGACCGGACCCCGGTAGAAGCTCGGGTCATCGACCTCTCCGCTGGCGGCCTGGCTTTCAACGCCGGTCAGCTGCCACTGAAGATCGGCGACGTGTACAAGGCTCGCCTGCAGTTCGTCATCGATAACCTCGGCCTGGCCATGGACGTCGAGTTACTGGTGCGCTCCCACGACCGCGAAACCGGTCGTACCGGTTGCCAGTTCCAGAACCTCGAATCTCAGGACATTTCCACCCTGCGCCACCTGATCACTTCTCACCTGGCCGGCGACATCGTCACCATGGGTGAAGTGCTGGCCACCCTGCAACGCGACAACTTCACCAAGGCGCGCAAGAACAAGGATGGCGGCCACGGCATGACCCCGTTCGGTCGCCTGCGTGCAGTGACCTTCAGCTTCGCGATTTTCCTCGTCGGCCTGACGGCATTCGGCTTCATCTTCAAGTCGGTGTACAGCATGTACTTCGTCAGCCACGCCCAGGCCGGTCTGGTCAGCGTGGCGGGCATGAACATCACCATGCCGCGCGATGGCACCGTGCAGAGCTTGATCAAGCCCGACGGCGTTGCGGCCAAAGGCGCCCCGCTCGCGACCTTCAGCACCAGCATGCTCGATGTGCTCAAGGGCCATCTTGACGACAATCAATTACAACCGGCCAAGGTTGAAGAACTGTTCGGCAAGCAAATGACCGGCACCCTGACGTCGCCGTGCGATTGCACCGTAGCGCAGCAAATGGTCGCCAACGGTCAGTACGCCAGCAAGGGTGACGTGATCTTCCAACTGGTGCCGCGTAACAGCGAAGCCAACGTTGAAGCGCGCTTCTCCTATCGCCAGTTCGGCGACGTGCTGCCAGGCAGCTCGGTCAGCTTCCAGATCGCCGGCGAAGACAAAACCCGCTCCGGCACGATCATCAGCAGCACCAGCCTGAAAAGCGCCGACCTGTCGTCCGACATCCGCGTGCTGATCAAGCCTGACGAGCCGCTGGACAGCAAATTCGCCGGTCGCCCGGTTGAAGTCAACGCCACCCGTGGTCCGAACCTGAACTGGCTGATCGACAAAGCCATGGCCGCCGGTCGTTAAAAACAAGAGGACATGCCCGTGACTAGCCCACTCAGAATCCTGCCAGTCCCGCTGACTCTGGCCATGGCAATCGCCCTGGCCGGATGCGCCGGCCTGCCCGACCAGCGTCTGGCCAACGAAGCCCTCAAGCGCGGTGATACCACGCTGGCGGCGCAGAATTACCAGCAACTGGCAGACCTGGGCTACAGCGAAGCACAGGTTGGCCTCGCCGATATCCAGGTCGACAGCCGTGACCCGGCGCAGATCAAGAAAGCCGAGGCGACTTATCGCGCCGCGGCCAGCGTTTCGCCGCGGGCTCAGGCTCGCCTGGGTCGTCTGTTGGTGGCCAAACCCGGCTCCACCGAAGCCGAACAGCACGAAGCCGAAGGTCTGTTGAAAAAAGCCTCGGCCAATGGTGAAGGCAACACCCTGATCCCGCTGGCGATGCTGTACCTGCAATACCCGCACAGTTTCCCGAACGTCAACGCGCAACAGCAGATCAGCCAATGGCGCGCCGAAGGCAAGCCGGAAGCGGGCCTGGCCCAAGTGCTGCTCTATCGCACCCAGGGCACTTACGACCAGCACCTGGACGAAGTGGAAACGATCTGCAAAGCCGCGTTGAACACCACCGACATCTGCTACGTCGAACTGGCCACGGTCTATCAGAAAAAAGCCCAGCCAGAGAAACAGGCCGAGCTGATCAAGCAAATGCAAGCCGCTCAGGCTCGCGGCGCGGTTTCCGCCCAGCGGGTGGACAGCGTGGCTCGCGTACTGGGCGATGCATCCCTGGGCACGACCGACGAGAAAACTGCGCAGTCACTGCTCGAAGGCATCGCACCCGGTTACCCCGCTTCCTGGGTCAGCCTGGCACAACTGCTCTACGACTTCCCGGAACTGGGTGACGTCGACACGATGATGAAGTACCTGGACAACGGCCGCGCTGCCGACCAGCCGCGCGCCGAACTGTTGCTGGGCAAGCTCTACTACGAAGGCAAAATGGTCCCGGCCGACGCGAAGGTCGCCGAAGAACACTTCAAGAAAGCCGTCGACAGAGAAGTGGCCGCCGATTACTACCTCGGCCAGATCTACCGTCGCGGTTACCTGGGCAAGGTCTATTCGCAAAAAGCGCTGGACCACCTGCTCAAGGCTGCGCGTAACGGCCAGAACAGCGCCGACTTCGCCATTGCCCAACTGTTCTCCCAAGGCAAGGGCACCCGGCCCGACCCGCTTAACGCTTATGTCTTCAGCCAATTGGCCAAGGCCCAGAACACCCCGCAAGCCACCGAGCTTGCGCAAACACTCGAAGCCCAACTGCCGCCTGCCCAGCTCGCCGAGGCCCAACGCCTGTTGAAACAAGAACAGGCCGTTCGTGGTGCCTTGAGTCAGAACACGCTGGAACTGCATGCCCTGGAAGAAGAAGACGGCGAGGAATCCCTATGAAGTTGAATCCATTCGTTAAGGCCGGTATTGGCCTGTCATTCGCCCTGCTGTGGTCGTGCCCGACCCTGGCGGCCCTGACTGAAAGCAAGAACTACGGCCTTGACGTGAAAGTCACCGCCCAGTCCGAAGACGACACTGACCTCGGTACGGCGAGCGGCGGCGACGTCAATGGCGTCGGCCTCGACCTGCGTCCATGGATCTACGGCGAGAGCGGCGCGTGGAGCGGCTACGCCATGGGTCAGGCCGTGACGTCCACCGACATCATCGAGACGGACACCCTGCAACAGTCCGACAGCGACGGCACCCAGTCCACCGACAGCGGTGGTCGCAAGAGCAAGAAAAACTACCTGGCGATGCGTGAGTTCTGGGTCGGTTACAGCGGCCTGACGCCGTACCCCGGCGAGATGCTCAAGCTCGGTCGCCAGCGCCTGCACAACGACGACGGTCAATGGCGCGACACCAACATCGAAGCCCTGAACTGGACCTTCGACACCACCCTGTTGCGCGCCAACGCCGGTGTCGCCGAACGCTTCAGCGAATACCGCACCGACCTCACAGAACTCGCGCCCAAGGACAAGGATCGCCTGCACGCTTTCGCCGATGCGGCGTACCAGTGGACCCCGGGCAACTGGGTCGGCATTCGCGGTCATCACACCCACGATGACGGCAAGCTCGACTACGCGCAGCCGGGTGTTCCCGCCGATTCCCTGGACAAGAAACAGAATGGCGACATCAGCTGGATAGGCCTTACCGCCGACAGCGATGCCTACAACTGGCGCAACACCAACACCGTCAACTACTGGGGAAGCGTGACCGGTATGAGCGGCGACCGCGACAAGGTCAACCCGCTCAACGCCGATGGCACCGTTCCAGCACAAGCCAAAACCAGTGGCAATGTAGACGGCTGGGCCACTGACCTGGGCGTGCGTCTGCGCCTCGATCCGCAATGGCAAGTCGGTGCAGCCTATGCCCGTGCCAGTGCCGATTACGAACAGAACGGCCTGGAAAGCAACCGCTCGAACTACACCGGTACTCGCTCGCGGGTTCACCGTTTCGGCGAAGCCTTCCGTGGCGAAATGCAAAACATGCAGTCCGCCACTCTGTTCGGTTCGTGGATGCTCAACGACGAATACGACGCCAGTGTGATTTACCATAAATTCTGGCGCGTAGACGGCAACAAGCCTGTCGGCAGCAACGGCATCAACGCCGTCGAGAACAACACCGACGACGCGACCGGCGCAATTCTTTCCAGCACGTCCCTGCCGCTGGAAGATGGCAGCAAAGACCTCGGCCAGGAAATGGACGTGGTCGTCACCAAGTACTTCAAGCAAGGCCTGCTGCCCGCCTCCTTGAGCCAATCGATCGATGAGCCTTCGGCCCTGGTGCGGTTGCGTGGCGGTGTGTTCAAGCCCGGCGATGCGTATGGCAAAGGCGTCGACTCGTACATGCACCGCGCGTTTATCGACGTGATCTGGCGCTTCTGATGCGAACCGCTAAGGGAGTTCCTGACATGAACAGTCCGAAGAGAGGCTCGATAACCTTGCTGGCCGGCGCGATGTTGCTGGCCAGCACGGCAGTCTTCGCCACTGTGGAGCCGGCCTCGCCCGTTCAAAAAGGCCAGCCGGCGACCATTGCCAAGGGATTGCAACAAGCCAAGACCTACACCGTCAGCAGCGCACCGACCGCGCCGCTGGAGCTGGCCAAGCCGAAACTGCCGGACACCTCCGGCTATACCGCCGAAGCCATCGCCGCGAAAGTCGTGCGCACCAAGCCCGGCAAAATCAGCGTGCGCCGGATGATGCAGGAAAACGCCCTGAAGGACTTCATCGGCGGCGATAACAAGATGGCCGAATGGGTCGTGCGTCAGCACGGTATCCCGCAGGCGATTTTCATCGACGACGGCTACATGAACCTCAAGGATCTGGCCAATAAAGTACCTAAGCAGTACTTCAGCGAAACCTCGCCAGGTGTGTTCCTGGCGAAGTTGCCGATCGTGGTGGGTGAGAAAGGCATCCTGGAAATCGACAAGCAGACCCAGGAACTGCGCCTGTCCCAAGAGGGCGGTTCGTTCCTGGTCAACGACGGTCAGCTATTCGTGCGCGATACCAAAATCACTGGCTGGAGCGAGAAGGCAAACGGCCCGGCGGCCTTCAAGTCGCCGAAGGAATTCCGTCCGTTCCTGCTGTCCTGGGGCGGCACCCAGACCTACATCGCCAACAGCAAGATCGCCAGTTTCGGCTACGCCAACAGTAAGTCCTACGGCGTGAGTATTTCCCAATACACGCCGAACATGGCCAAGGTGCTCAAGCGCCCTGAACCAAGCGGCTGGATCGTCGGCTCCGAGTTCTCGGACATGTGGTACGGCTTCTACTGCTACGAAACCCGCGACTTCGTGGTCAAGGGCAACACCTACAAAGACAACATCGTCTACGGCATTGACCCGCATGACCGTTCCCACGGTCTGATCATTGCCGACAACACAGTGTTTGGTACCAAGAAGAAGCACGGGATCATTATTTCCCGTGAAGTGAACGACAGCTTCATCTTCAACAACCGCAGCTACGACAACAAGTTGTCGGGCCTGGTGATCGACCGTAACAGCGTCAACAACCTGATCGCCTACAACGAGATCTACAAGAACCACACCGACGGCATCACCCTCTACGAGAGTGCCGACAACCTGATCTACGGCAACAAGGTGATCAGCAACCGACGCCACGGCATCCGGATTCGTAACAGCGTGAACATCCGCCTCTACGAAAACCTGTCCATGGCCAACGGTCTGACCGGTGTCTACGGGCACATCAAGGACCTGAGCGACACCGACCGGGACATCAAGCTCGACCCGTTCGATGCCGAGGTATCCCTGATCGTGGTCGGCGGCGAACTGGCCGGCAACGGCAGCGGCCCGCTGTCCATCGACTCGCCGTTGAGCGTCGAGTTGTATCGCGTGTCGATGCTCGCGCCGACCAAATCCAGCGGCATCAGCTTCTCGGGGATTCTCGGCGAGCGCCAGGACGAAATTCTCGACCTGCTGGTACGCCAGCAGAAAGCCGTGTTGATCGACCCTGTCGAACGCCAGACCAAAGTACGGGACTGAGGATAATTTTATGCACTCACACTTGATCAAATTACTCAGCCTGTCGGCCCTGACTGTCGGCATTTTCGCGGCCAGTGCCGGCGCTCGTGCCGATGAAGCCAAAGCACCTGCCTTCAGCGCCGAACCGTGCTGCAGCCTGTGTCCGGAAGCCCACGACGCGAAGAACTACACCACGCGTTATCAGCAGAACTTCACCACGCTGGTGCAGGCTCAGGGCGATTGGCTGTTCCGTACGCAAGAAGACTTGCGCACCGAGTTCGACACCACACCCGCCGGCTACAAACGCATGAAAGAACTGCACGATGCGTTCAAGAGCAAAGGCATTGAACTGGTCATCGTTTACCAGCCGACCCGTGGTCTGGTGAACCGCAACAAGCTCAACCCGGAAGACAAGGCCAAGTACGATTTCGACAAGGCCTTGAGGAACTACAAGACCATGCTCGGGCGTTTCGCCGCCATGGGCTACACCGTGCCGGACCTGTCGCCGCTGACCAACGAGTCGCTGCCTGACACCCTGCCGGCCCACGATTTCTACTTCCAGGGCGACCAACACTGGACGCCGTATGGCGCCCAGCGTACGGCGAAAATCGTCGGTGAGCAAATCAAGAAAATGCCGGCCTTTGCCGACGTACCGAAGCGCGAATTCGAGAGCCATAAGTCGGGTCGCATGGGCAAGACTGGAACGTTACACAACATGGCTGGTCAACTCTGTGGCACCAGCTACGCGATCCAGTACATGGATCAGTTCACCACCGAGCCGAAAGGCGAAGCAGCTGATGGCGATCTGTTCAGTGATTCCGGCAATCCGGAGATCACCCTGGTCGGCACCAGCCACAGTGGCAAGAACTACAACTTCGCCGGTTTCCTCGAAGAGGCCATCGGCGCCGACATCCTCAACGTGGCGTTCCCCGGCGGTGGCCTGGAAGGTTCGATGCTTCAGTACCTGGGCAGCGAAGAGTTCCAGACCAAGCCGCCGAAGATTCTGATCTGGGAATTCTCGCCGCTCTATCGCCTCGACCAGGAAACCATCTACCGCCAGATGATGGCGCTGCTGGACAACGGTTGCGAAGGAAAGGATGCACAGATGACCGGCAGCACCACGTTGAAACCGGGCAAGAACGAATTGATGGTCAACAGCAAGAACCTGAACCTGCAAAACAGCAGTCACCAGGTTGATATCCGCTTCGCCGATCCGTCGGTGAAAACTCTGCAAGCCACCCTCTGGTACATGAACGGTCGCCACGAGGACATCAAGATCGAAAAGCCGGAAACCTCCGACACTGACGGGCGTTTCGCCTTTGAGTTGCGCACGGACGAAGACTGGGCCTCGCAGAATCTGCTGGCCGTCGAAATCCAGGGCCCTGAAGCAGGGGCCGCGGGACAGAAAGTCGAAGCGAAAATCTGCAAACGCAACGTATTCCCTGGCGCTGGGCAGCGTACCGCTCAGACCGGGCAATGAGGCAACTATGCAAACCCGAACTTTGAAAAGATTGATCGCACCGTCCCTGTTGAGCCTGGCCATGTTTGCCGGTGCGACTCAGGCCGCCGCGCCACTGCGCCCGCCACAGGGGTACTTCGCGCCGATTGAAAAAGTCAAAACCGGCGACAAGAGCGAAGGTTGTGATGCGATGCCGACGCCATACACCGGCTCGCTGCAATTTCGCAGCAAATACGAAGGTTCCGACAAGGCCCGTTCGACCCTGAACGAGGTATCGGAAAAAGCCTTTCGCGACAGCACCGCCGACATCACCAAACTGGAACGCGGCACCAGCAAGCGCGTGATGCAGTTCATGCGTGACGGTCGTCCGGAACAACTCGAGTGCACGCTGAACTGGTTGACCGCCTGGGCCAAGGCCGATGCGTTAATGTCCAAGGACTTCAACCACACCGGCAAGTCGATGCGCAAATGGGCCTTGGGCAGCATGGCTTCTTCGTACATTCGCCTGAAGTTTTCCGACTCCCATCCATTGGCGAATCATCCGCAAGAATCGCAGTTGATTGAAGCCTGGTTCAACAAAATGGCCGATCAGGTAGTCAGCGACTGGGACAACTTGCCGCTGGAACAAACCAACAACCATTCGTACTGGGCCGCCTGGTCGGTGATGGCAACGTCCATCGCCACCAACCGCCGCGACCTGTTCGATTGGTCGGTGAAAGAGTTCAAGGTCGGCGCCAATCAAATCGACGCGCAGGGTTTCCTGCCCAACGAACTCAAGCGCCAGCAACGCGCCCTCGCCTACCACAACTACGCCCTGCCGCCGCTCGCGATGATCGCCAGTTTCGCTCAGGTCAACGGTGTGGACTTGCGTCAGGAAAACAACGGCGCATTGAAACGCCTGGGTGATCGAGTGCTCGCGGGTGTCAAAGACCCGGAAGAATTCGAGAACAAGAACGGTAAGGAACAGGACATGACCGACCTGAAAGTCGATTCGAAATTCGCCTGGCTCGAACCGTTCTGCTCGCTCTACACCTGCTCGCCGGATGTGCTTGAGAAAAAGCACGAGATGCAGCCGTTCAAGACCTTCCGCCTCGGGGGTGACCTGACCAAGGTCTACGACCCGGCGAATGAGAAGGGCAAAAAAGGTAGTTGAGTTTTGCGGGGTGGCTGAAAACCACCTCTCACCCTAACCCTCTCCCCGGAGGGGCGAGGGGACTGACCGAGGCGTCTGGTTAAGTTTCGGCGACATGCGATATCGAGCCGATCTCAATTTTTGAAAGCCATCGAGATCAGGCTCCCTCTCCCCTCCGGGGAGAGGGCGGGGGGTGAGGGGTTGGTCTAAAGGCCAGCCACACCCCTCAAGGAAACACCGTTTTACCCCTCGATTTCGGTGGGGGGGTTTGGGGGGGCTGCGGCCCTTGACTGTTGGTTAAACATGGAGAGACCGGGATGGTATTTTCATCCAACGTGTTCCTGTTTTTGTTCCTGCCGATCTTTCTCGGCATGTACTACTTAAGCGGAATACGCTATCGCAACCTGCTGCTGCTGATCGCCAGCTACGTGTTCTATGCCTGGTGGCGTGTGGACTTCCTTGCGCTGTTCGCAGCCGTCACCCTGTGGAACTACTGGATCGGCCTCAAAGTCGGTGCCGCAGGCGTTCGGACCAAACCGGCACAACGCTGGTTGCTCCTGGGCGTGGCCGTCGACCTGTGCATTCTCGGCTACTTCAAGTACGCCAACTTCGGCGTCGACAGCATCAACGCGATGATGACCTCCGTCGGTCTGTCGCCGTTCATCCTGACCCACGTGCTGTTGCCGATCGGGATCTCGTTCTACATCTTCGAGTCCATCAGCTACATCATTGACGTCTACCGTGGTGATACCCCGGCGACCCGCAACCTGATCGACTTTGCCGCGTTCGTGGCGATCTTCCCGCACCTGATCGCCGGTCCGGTGTTGCGTTTCCGCGATCTCGCCGACCAGTTCAACAACCGCACCCACACCCTCGACAAGTTCTCCGAAGGTGCGACGCGATTCATGCAGGGCTTCATCAAGAAGGTCTTCATCGCCGACACCCTGGCGGTCGTGGCCGACCATTGCTTCGCCTTGCAGAACCCGACCACGGGCGATGCCTGGCTCGGCGCGCTGGCCTACACCGCGCAGCTGTATTTCGACTTCTCCGGTTACAGCGACATGGCGATCGGTCTGGGCTTGATGATGGGTTTCCGCTTCATGGAAAACTTCAAACAGCCGTACATCAGCCAGTCGATCACCGAGTTCTGGCGTCGCTGGCACATCAGCCTGTCCACCTGGTTGCGTGACTACCTGTACATCACGCTGGGCGGTAACCGTAAAGGTACGCTGATGACCTATCGCAACCTGTTCCTGACCATGCTGCTCGGTGGTCTGTGGCACGGCGCGAACATCACGTACATCGTCTGGGGCGCCTGGCACGGCATGTGGCTGGCGATCGAAAAAGCCCTCGGCCTGAATACCTCGCCGCGCAGCATCAACCCGATCCGCTGGGCGCTGACCTTCCTGCTCGTCGTCATGGGCTGGGTGATCTTCCGCTCGGAAAACCTGCACGTCGCCGGTCGTATGTACGGCGCGATGTTCAGCTTCGGCGAATGGTCATTGTCGGAACTCAACGCGGCCAGCCTCACCGGCCTGCAAGTGGCGACCCTGGTGGTGGCTTACATGACCCTGGCGTTCTTCGGCATTCGTGACTTCTACAGCAACCTGCCGCCTGAGAAGACCAAGCCTGTTGTGAACGTCGAGGCCGATGGCCCGGCTGCCGCGACCCCTGGAATGATCAAAGCCGTACCGGGCGACAACCCGGGCAGCATCCACCAGCCTGGCTACACCGTCGGCGTTGAAGCGACTGTGCAACCGGCCTACTGGACTGCGGACTGGTCTCGTTACGTGATGCGCACGCTGGTACTGGTGCTGTTCATCGCCTCGATTTTCAAACTCTCGGCGCAAAGCTTCTCGCCGTTCCTTTACTTCCAGTTCTGAGGGATCTGACTATGACCCGCTCATTACGCATCCTCTACATCGCCCTGTTCATGGTGACGCTGTTGGTCCTTGGCGTGTGGTCCACGCGCAGCTTCCTCGGCTTCAGTACCTCTGCCGAAACGACGGTGCTCAACGGTCGCTGGACCAAAGCCGTGGAAACGCATTACGACGACGAGTTTCCGATCAAGCGCCTGGGCACCAACCTTTGGGCTGCGCTGGATTTCAAACTGTTCAACGAAGGTCGTCCGGGCGTCGTGCTCGGCCGCGATCAGTGGTTGTACAGCGATGAGGAATTCAACCCGATCGTCAACGAAGAGCTGAACCTGCAAGGCAACTACGCGCTGGTTGAAGGCGTGCGCCAGGAACTGAAAGCCAAAGGCGTGAAACTGGTCATGGCAATCGTGCCGGCCAAGACTCGCCTGTACCCGGAACACCTGGGTGAAGTGAAGCCTTCGAGTATCCACGCCAACCTCTATGACGACTTCCACGCTCATGTGGCGGCCAACAAAGTCCTCGCTCCCGATCTGTTCGGCCCGATGCTGAAAGCCAAGCTGGACGGTCAGCAAGTGTTCCTGCGCACCGACACCCACTGGACCCCGGAAGGCGCACAAATCGCCGCCGAGACCCTGGCGAAATCCATTTCCGACAAGTACCCGCTGAGCGGCGAGCCGCAACACTTCGTCACTGAACCTGCGGAGAAGGTGACTCACAAGGGCGACCTGCGGTTGTTCCTGCCGCTGGACCCGCTGTTCGAAAACCTGATGCCCAAGACTGAGCCGTTGCAGAAGCGCAACACCGTTGCGGCGCAGGACCAGCCTGCCGCTGATGACGCCCTGTTCGCCAACACTGAAGTGCCGGTGGCCCTGATCGGCACCAGCTACAGCGCCAACCCCAACTGGAACTTCGTCGGTGCGCTGAAACAAGCGCTGAACAGCGACGTGGTCAATTACGCCGAAGACGGCCACGGCCCGATTCTGCCGATGCTCAGCTACCTGAAAAGTGATGCTTTCAAGAACAGCCCGCCACAGGTGCTGATCTGGGAGTTTCCTGAACGTTATCTGCCTGTGAACAACGAAATCGGTGACGCCGACCCGCAGTGGGTCGCAGAGCTCAAAGAAGCCGGCGTTCGCCAACAAAACGTAGCCGCAAACACTAAATCCGAGACGCCCGACCGGGCGCAAAACTGAAAGAGAGGTACACCATGACTTTCACTACTACTCCTCGCCGTCTCGCCAAGACCTTCGCTCTCGTTGCTGGCATGAGCGTGTTGTCGATGTCCGCCTTCGCTGGCGACGCCGCACTCTACGGCCCGACTGCACCGAAAGGTTCAAGCTTCGTACGTGTCTACAACGCCGGTAACGCTGAAGTCAGCGCCACCGTCGGCACCACCAACCTGGCCGAAGTCGCGCCGCTGTCCAGCACTGACTTCAGCTTCATGCCGGGCGGCGACTACAGCGCCAAGGTCGGTAGCCAGTCCCTGCCGGTGAAACTGGCCGGTGACCACTATTACACCCTGGTCAACAACGCCAGCGGCGCACCGCAACTGATCGAAGAGCCGCCGTTCAAGAACAAGCAGAAATCCCTGGTTCGCGTGCAGAACCTCAGCGACAAGGCCCTGACCCTGAAAACCGCGGACGGCAAGACTGAAGTGGTCCCGACCGTGGCCGCCAAGGGCCGTGGCGAGCGTGAAATCAACCCGGTTAAAGTCAGCCTGGCGCTATACGATGGCGACAAGAAAGTCGGCGACGTGAAGCCGGTTGCCCTGGAACGCGGTGAAGCCGCGGTGCTGTACGTCACTGGCAGCGGCAGCAGCCTGGCACCAGTCTGGGTAAAACGCCCGGTTTCGACGCGCTAATCATTTTTCCGGGTAGCCCACGGGCTACCCCGGACACGGAATAAGAACAAGAGTGAAACGACAGAACGCAGTAGCTCTGACCCATACGATTTTCAAGGAGTAACAACATGATTCCGGTGATCTTGTCAGGTGGTAGTGGCTCACGTCTTTGGCCGCTTTCGCGCAAACAGTTTCCCAAACAATTCCTCGCCCTGACCGGCGAACAAACATTGTTCCAGCAAACCCTGGAACGCCTGGTGTTCGAAGGCATGGACACCCCCATCGTGGTCTGCAACAAGGAACACCGTTTCATCGTCAACGAGCAGCTGGGCGCCCGTAAACTGGACGTACAGCGCATCCTGATGGAACCGTTCGGCCGCAACACCGCGCCAGCCGTGGCCTTGACCGCACTGATGCTGGTCAACGAAGGTCGCGACGAATTGATGTTGGTGCTGCCAGCCGACCACGTGCTGGAAGATCAGAAAGCCCTGCAACGCGCGCTGGCCCTGGCCACGGTCGCTGCAGAAAACGGCGAAATGGTGCTGTTCGGCGTACCGGCCACCAAACCGGAAACCGGCTACGGCTACATCAAGTCGGCTAACGATTCGCTGCTGCCCGAAGGTGTCAGCCGCGTCTCGCACTTCGTCGAAAAACCGGACGTGAAACGCGCCACCGAGTTCGTCGAGTCCGGCGGTTACTTCTGGAACAGCGGCATGTTCCTGTTCCGCGCCAGCCGTTTCCTCGAAGAGCTGAAAAAACACGATCCGGACATCTACGACACCTGCGTGCTGACCCTGGAACGCAGCGAGCAGGATGCCGACACCGTCGACATCGACTCCGCCACCTTCGCTTGCTGTCCGGACAATTCCATCGACTACTCGGTGATGGAAAAAACCCAGCGCGCCTGCGTTGTACCGCTGACCGCGGGCTGGAGCGATGTCGGCTGCTGGTCGTCGTTGTGGGAAGTGAATGAAAAAGACGCCAACGGCAACGTCACCAAAGGCGATGTGGTCATTCAGGACAGCAAAAACTGCATGATCCACGGCAACGGCAAACTGGTGTCGGTGATCGGCCTGGATAACATCGTGGTCGTCGAAACCAAGGACGCCATGATGATCGCCCACAAGGACAAGGTCCAAGGCGTGAAACAGATGGTCAACACCCTCAACGAGCTGGGCCGTAGCGAAACCCAGACCCACTGTGAAGTCTATCGTCCGTGGGGCTCCTACGACTCGGTGGACATGGGCGGCCGCTTCCAGGTCAAGCGCATCTCGGTCAAACCGGGCGCGTGCCTGTCGTTGCAGATGCACCACCACCGCGCCGAACACTGGATCGTGGTCAGTGGCACCGCTGAAGTGACCTGCGACGAAAACGTGTTCCTGCTCACTGAAAACCAGTCGACCTACATCCCGATCGCCTCGGTCCACCGCTTGCGCAATCCGGGCAAGATCTCGCTGGAAATCATCGAAGTGCAGTCGGGCAGCTACCTGGGCGAAGACGATATCGAGCGGTTTGAAGATATCTACGGTCGCTCCAACCCGATCGAACGCGGCGTGTCGGTGAAAACCATCGCGCAGTGATTGATCTGTAACACAAGAAGCCCCCGTCCGACCCGCTGCGTTTCCCTATCCGCAGCAGGTTGGGTGGGGGCTTTTTTTTTGTCTCACGTTTTTGTTGCCTCCGCGGGCCTCATCGCGAGCAAGCTCGCTCCCACATTTAATCGCATTCCCATAAGACAACTCCGTCGAATGTGGGAGCGAGCCTGCTCGCGATGGGGCCTGACCAGCCGCCGCTGAATGAATGCCCATCGCCAAGCGCACCCAGGCTTAGGTAGGATGACCTTCTCCCCTCCCGAGGTTTGCGTCATGTTCATCGGCGTCCTGCTGGTCATCACCTGGCTGATTTTGTTGCTGCGCTACCCGGCCAAGGCATTGCCGGTTTCTCTGGCAGCCGCCGTTGGTTTGGGTCTGGTGGCAACCTGGGTGATCTGGCTGGACAACCGCGAGGTCAAGCAACTGGCGCGCTTGGAGTTGCGCATCACTTATGCGCCCGAACACTGCCCGGCGGACCGGCCGTTGCAACTGAAAATGAACAACGGCAACGACGTGCCGCTGACCGAACTGCGCTGGCGCATCGCCGCGTATGCGCCGGGCGATACGGTCAACCTGGCCGACAATCAATACGCCGCACCGCGCTATCGCGGCCCCGGCGAACTGCAGGCCGGCGCGAACTGGGAAGACTGTTTGCCGCTGCCGCCGCTGCGCCCTGGCTATCGTCCCCAAACACTAGAGTTTCGCGCTGAGCGTTTGCAGGGTGGTTTCTCCGATTAATCCCCTTCCTCTTTTTGCACAAGGACCGCGCCATGCCCGTTGCGTTGATTACCGGTTGTTCCAGCGGCATTGGCCGCGCCTTGGCTGATGTGTTCAAAAATGCCGGATACGACGTCTGGGCCAGCGCCCGCAAGGCTGAAGACGTGGCGGCGCTGGCCGCTGCCGGTTTCACCGCCGTGCAACTGGACGTCAACGATGGCGCCGCACTCGAACACTTGAGCGAGCGCATCAACCAGCAACATGGCGGCCTCGACGTGCTGATCAACAATGCCGGTTATGGCGCCATGGGGCCGTTGCTCGACGGCGGTGTGCCGGCCATGCAGCGGCAATTCGAAACCAATGTGTTCGCCATTGTCGGCGTCACCCGCGCCCTGTTCCCGGTGCTGCGTCGCGCCAAGGGTCTGGTGGTGAACATCGGCAGCGTGTCCGGGGTTTTGGTCACGCCATTCGCCGGCGCCTACTGCGCCTCGAAAGCGGCGGTGCATGCCTTGACCGATGCGTTGCGCATGGAACTGGCGCCGTTTGGTGTGCGGGTCATGGAAGTCCAGCCGGGCGCCATCGCCTCGAGTTTTGCCAAGAATGCCGGCCATGAGGCGGAGCAGTTGATTACCGAACAATCGCCGTGGTTTCCACTGCGTGAAGGCATTCGCGCACGGGCCAAGGCCTCCCAGGACAACCCGACCCCGGCCAGTGAATTTGCCGCCGGGTTGCTCAAGGCCGTGCAGCAGAGCAAACCACCGCGCCTGATTCGTCTGGGCAATGGCAGCCGGGCGTTGCCGTTGCTGGCGGGGTTGTTGCCTAAAGGGCTGCTGGAAGCGGGGTTGATGAAGCGGTTCGGGTTGCGCGGGCAACTCTGAGACCGAGTCGACGCCATCGCGAGCAGGCTCGCTCCCACAGGGTTCTGCTGCGTGGCATAAATTGCATTCACACCAAAGATCCCTGTGGGAGCGAGCCTGCTCGCGATGGCGTCAGAACTAACGCAGAAAATTTCAGGAAACACTTCCATGACTGACTACACCGAATACTTTGACGAAGTGATCCAGGCTCACGTCGCCATCGAGCAATGGTTAGCCGAGGAACAGGACGAGCCGACGCTTGAACGGTTGCTGACGCGTTTTTCTCCGCAGTTTTCCATGGTCTCGCCGTTGGGCCGGGTGCTGGATTTCGATGCGTTGAGCGAATTGTTTTTGATGGCCGGCGGGAAGAAGCTCGGGTTCAGAATCGAGCTCAGCGAGTTGCGCGGCATCGCTCTGCACGACGGTGGTGCAACGGTGAGTTATCGCGAGCAGCAGACCGATGCGACGGGGTTGCACTCTGATCGGCGGTCGACGGTGGTGTTTGAGAAGCAGGCGGATGGCAAGGTGGTTTGGCGGCATTTGCATGAGACGTTTTGCAAGGAATGAACCTTTGCCTTATGTCTGATAGACCGAGTCGCTTCATTCGCGAGCAAGCCCGCTCCCACATTAGATTTTCAGTGAACACGGAATATGTGTACGACGCAGATCAAGTGTGGGAGCGGGCTTGCTCGCGAAGGGCCCGACTCGGTCTAACGGTCAGTTAACCACAACGGTGCACGTAATCCCCGCCGCCAACAGCACCCCTTCCGGCACTTCATCAATGTGTATCCGCACCGGCACCCGCTGCGCCAAACGCACCCAGTTAAAGGTCGGGTTCACATCTGCAATCAGCTCGCGGCTCTCCGGGTTATCGCGATCGTAGATGCCGCGAGAAATGCTTTCCACATGCCCCTTCAACACTTCCCCACTCATCAGCTGCATGTCGGCTTTATCGCCGATCCGCACGTGGGGCAATTTGGTTTCTTCGAAGAAGCCGTAGACCCAGAACGAGTTCATGTCGACCACGGCCATTTTCGCCTCACCGATGCGCGCGTAATCGCCGCGATGCACATTGAGGTTGGTCACGTAGCCGTCCACCGCTGCGCGGACTTCAGTGCGTTTGAGGTTCAGTTCGGCGGCTTCGAGCTGCGCCTGAGCGTGCTGGTAATCGGCCAGGGCCGAGTCGGCGATGTTGCTGGCGTCGTCGCGGTTTTCCCTGGAGATCACCAGGTTGTCCATGTCGGCGCGGCGGTGGGCGTTGACCTTGCGCATCTCCCACGTCGACTTGCGCGAGGCCACCAGCGATTGTGCCTGTTTGACCGCGATGCGGTAGTGCTCGGGGTCGATCCGCATCAGCAAATCGCCCTTCTTCACCTGTTGATTGTCGCGCACCGGCACGTCCACCACTTCCCCGGTGACGTCGGCGGCGACGTTGATGATGTCGGCGCGCACCCGACCGTCGCGGGTCCATGGGGTGTCCATGTAATGCACCCACAGGGTCCGGCCGATCCACATCGCAAGGGCCAGCACCAGCAAGGTGGCGAGCAGGCTGAAAAGCTTTTTCATCAGGGCATTCTCAGTGGTAGACAGTCAGCGCCAGGGCGCCGAACAGACAGGTAAACAGACTCAGGCGCAGCAGCGCCGGGTGCCAGAAGAAACGGTACAGATCGAACCCGGACAGGAACCGATCAAGTGCCCAGGCCAGTGCCGCCGCAATGAAAAACATCAGGGTCATGGTCGGCATGTACACGCCGTGGAAGGCGATTTCACGAGGCATGTTCAAGTCCTTGGGGCTTGGCGGTGGCGTAAGCCGCGAGCGGTGATTGCGGGTCCAGCAACGAAGTGCGGATGAAGTGCAAATAGCTCTTCACCCGACGCAAGGCCGAGGTATCGAAATGCGGCGCGAAAGGTTCGTCGGTGGCTTGCACGCGGCTGATCGCGTGATCGACGGCGATCAATCCACGCTCCAGATTGCTCTGGCTCGGTTGCAGAAACAGTCGCACCAGCGAGCGCCCCATCACCCGGATCGCCTGACGCCACGGTTGGGATTCGGCATAGGCCGGATGCACCGGCAGGATCGCCTGTTCCTTGCGCAACTCGATGATCGCGTGGCCGACTTCCAGCACCACGAACATCCAGCGCAGCAAGTCCCGTTGCACCTGCGGCTGCCCTGCCGCGAGACCGTAGGCCTGATGCAGCAGGTCGCGGGTGCTGCTTTCGAAACTCGACGCCAAACCCTTGAGTTTGCCGCTGATGGCGTACACCACTTGCCCGCGCAAATCCTGCTCCAGCCGACGCCACAACCAGCGGCTGTTGGGCGGCAGAATGATCGCCCCGGCCGCCGCGCACACCAGCATGCCGAGCACCATGGCGATGTAGTCGTTGATGAAGGCGTATGGGTTGTAAACGGTGAGGTTGTCCGGCACCGAACCGGTGCTGAAGAAGATCAGCAAGCCGAGCCCTACGCCCGCATATTGAGGCCGTGAAGTCAGGAACGAACCGAGCACGATCACCGGTGCGAGCATCACGCAGAGCAACGGAAAACCGTCGATCCAGGGGAAGATGAAAAACATCTCGACGAAGCCGATCAGGGCCCCGAGGAACGTCCCGCAAGCCATCTGAAACGCCATGCGTTTCGGGTTCGGTGTCGCCGCTGAAAGGCCCACGGTCGCGGCGGCAATCAGGGTCATCGTCGCCCCGCTTGGCCACGCGGTGGCGACCCAATAGCTGCCCAGAACCACCAGAATAAACGCCGCGCGAATCCCCGAGGCGGCCGACGCCATCCAGTTGGTTTGCGGGGTGAACGGCTCATCCCATTGCTCGCGCGCATGGCTGTGATCGGCCAGCGACGCGTGGGTCTGTGCATAACTGTGCAGGTCATCGACAAAGCGATAGAGCAATTCGTACGCGGTATGAAAATCCAGCTGCTCGGCGTCGCTCGGATTGCTCTCCTGAAAAATCGCCCGCAAGCTGCGAACGCGTGCCGGCAAACCTTCTTTATAGGCGGTCAACGCGATCACCAGACGCCCCGCATCGGCGTTGGTCAAGGCACGACCGCTGAAGCCGTCGAGCAGTTCGGCGAGGTCCTGCAAACCCGGTTTGATCGCCGCAACCACGTGATCGGTGCCGCTGCTGCGCAAGCGTTCGAGCAACTGGTGCAAGGCGTTGAAACGGGTGGTAATGCCCATGAACTCGCTGTTCAAGCGGCTGAGCCGACCGTTGCGTCGACGCATGTGCGGGTCTTCAAACACAGTGACGCTGCGCAGCCCTTCCAGCCCCACGGCCTCAGCAATGAAGCGCACGTTGCTCGCCTCGAAAGCCTCCCGTTTGCTGCGACCACGCAAGCCATCGGTGACGAATAGCGCAAACACGCCGAAGCGCTGATACAAGGCGTTGCGCATGGCGGCGCTGGCGGATTGCGGCAGGATCGCGGCGCTGACCAGCGTGGAGCAAATGATCCCCAGGGAGATTTCCAGCACCCGCCAGACTGCCGCCATGAACGCGCCGTCCGGGTGCGCCAGTGCGGGCAAACCGACCATCGCGGCGGTGTACCCGGCGAGCACGAAACCGTAAGCGCGGAAGTTGCGATAGCGCGCCGCGCCGGCCGAACAGATGCCCACCCAGATCGCCAGCGAACCGAGGAACAGCTCGGTGTTCTGCGCAAACAAGGCAATCAACGCGACCATCACCGCCGAGCCGGCCAATGTCCCAAGAAAGCGATAGAAACTCTTGGCCAACACGTGACCGCTTTGTGGTTGCATGACGATGAACACGGTGATCATCGCCGTGCGCGGCTGCGGCAACTCCAGGCGCATGGCCAGCCACAGGGTCAGAAACGCCGCGAACAGCACCTTGAAAATGTAGACCCAGGTCACGCCATCGCTGCGCGCCCAGTCGAAGAAACCCCGGCGCCATTCAAGGGAATACAGCCAGCGCAAAGGTGCGGGCAAGGGAGTCATGAAATCCTGCTCAATGAAATTAAGGCCGGGCGCGGCACCTGTGGGAGCGAGCCTGCTCGCGAATGCGATGTGTCAGTCACTGCTGATTTCGCCTGACACACCGCATTCGCGAGCAGGCTCGCTCCCACAGGTTGCATGTTCAATTTGAGAGGCTCTCAAGCAGGACCGGGGTTTTCGGTGCCTGGGTCTGGCTGTCTGTCGGCACATCGTCGCCCGCGCCCAGTCCGCCGCCGAGCGCCGTCACCAGTTCAGCGTGCGCACTGAGGCGCGCCGCCTGAACCTGCTGCTGAACCTGCTGCTGTTTGAACAACAAGGTCTGGGCGTTGAGCACGTTGAGGTAATCGGTGAGGCCGCGCTGGTAGGCGATCATCGCGATGTCGTAAGTCTTCTGGGCGGTGGCCACCGACTCGGCGGCGAAGGCCTGCTGCTTGTCCATGGACTCGCGGCGGATCAACTGGTCGGAGATGTTTTTCAGTGCGTTGACCAGCGTCTGGTTGTACTTGGCCACGGCGATGTCGTAACCGGCCGAGGCTTCGCCCAGCTCCGAACGTAAACGCCCGCCGTCGAAGATCGGCAACGAGATGGCCGGGCCGACGCTGTAGTTGAGCTTCTTGCCGGTCAAAAACTCCAGCGCTCCACCACCGGTGGCCATGTAGCCGAGGCTGCCGACCAGGTCGACGTTGGGGTAGAAACCGGCGTGAGCGACATCAATACCACGCGCCTGGGCCGCCACTTGCCAGCGACTGGCGACCACGTCCGGGCGTTGACCGAGCAACTGCGCGGGCAACGACGACGGCAGTTTCAGCGCTGCGCCTAACGACAACGTTGGCCGCTGCAACTGCGCGCCCTCCCCCGGACCTTTGCCCGCAAGGGCTGCGAGTTGATTGCGACTCAGGGCGACTTCTTCGTCCAGCGCATCGATCTGGCGGTGGGTTTCCGGCAGCGGCGTTTCAGCCTGACTGACTTCGAAATGGGTGCCGATGCCACCGTTCAGGCGCTTCTGCGCGAGGTCGAGAATTTGCTGCTGCTGTTTCAGGGTCGCGGCGACGATGTCCCGTTGCGCGTAATGCAACGACAGCTCGATGTAGGCGCGCACGATGTTGTTCTGCAATTCGAGCTGGGCCAGACGCGCTTCCGCGGCACTCATGTGCGCCATGTCGACGGCGCGCTCGGTGGCGTTGCTTTCGCGGCCCCAAAGGTCGAGGGCGTAGCTGAAGCCCAGCGCGGCGTTGTTGTCCCACGTCGTCGTGTTGGCCAACTCGCCCGGCCCGTAGAACTGATCGGTGGGCCAGTTGTGGCGTTTGAGGGTGGATTCGCCATTGATCTGCAAAGACTCGGCGGACTCGGCGATCCCGGCCATGGATTTGGCCTGACGCACTCGCGCCGCCGCCATGGCCATGGTCGGGCTGCCTTGCAGGGCGAGGTCGATCCAGCGGTTCAATTGCGGGTCGCCATAGGCCTGCCACCATTGCGCGGTCGGCCAGTGTGCGTCCTGTGCAGCGTTCTGGATGGCTTCGTCGGTGGCCAGTGAATTGGCCTCGAGTGCCTTGCCCTGAGGGGCAATACCTCCGGTACCGATGCAGCCGCTGATTGCCAGGGTTAAAGCCAAAACACTGAGCGTCTGAAGCGCTCTGTTGATGCGACGCGGCACTGCTGCGATTTCCTGAATTGAGGGAGTTGTTCCTGAGGTGCGCAATTCTAGGGGTGGGCCTGGATGGCGATAAGCTGGGAATCCTGTGAATCTTTGTTACCGTTAGCGCGATAATCCCTTGGTCGGGGTCTCAGCCCCCGTAACTTCGTGTCACAATTTGCCATCGCCTCCGAGAGCACCCCATGGACACTTTGCAAAACATGCGCGCCTTCAGTTACGTGGCCGAGGCCGGCAGCTTCACCGCCGCCGCCGTGCAACTCGACACCACGACGGCCAACGTTTCGCGCGCGGTCTCCAACCTGGAAGCCCACCTGCAAACCCGCCTGCTCAACCGCACCACCCGACGCATCGCCCTGACCGAGGCCGGCAAGCGCTATCTATTGCGCTGCGAGCAGATCCTGGCCTACGTCGAAGAAGCCGAAGCCGAAGCCAGCGACGCCCACGCCCGCCCGGCCGGACAGCTCAAGGTGCACACCATGACCGGCATCGGTCAGCACTTCGTGATCGACGCCATCGCCCGCTACCGCAAAACCCACCCCGACGTCACCTTCGACCTGACCATGGCCAACCGCGTGCCGGACCTGCTCGACGAGGGCTACGACGTGTCCATCGTGTTGGCCAGCGAGCTGCCGGACTCAGGCTTCGTCTCCCAGCGTTTGGGCATCACCTACAGCATCGTTTGCGCCTCGCCCGCGTATGTGAAAGCCAACGGCTGCGCGCAGAAGCCCAGCGATTTGCTGAACCACGCGTGCCTGCGTTTGGTGAGCCCGGTGATTCCGCTGGAGAAATGGACCTTCGACGGCCCGGAAGGCCAAGAGATGGTGACGATTAATAGCTCGCCGTTTCTGGTGAACTCCGCCGACGCGATGAAGACGGCAATCACCAGCGGCATGGGGGTTGGGGTTTTGCCGGTGTATGCAGCGATTGAAGGGTTGCGCAACGGGACGCTGGTGCGGGTGATGCCGAACTACCGGTCGCAGGAGTTGAATCTGTATGCGATCTACCCGTCGCGGCAGTATCTGGATGCGAAGATCAAGACGTGGGTCGAGTATTTGCGCGGGTCGTTGCCGGAGATTTTGGCGGCGCATCAGGCGGAATTGGTGGCTTATGAATTGAGTGGGAGCATGGGTGGGGTTCGGGTCGCGAATTGATTTCCAGCCCAAGTGATTGATCGTTCCCCCTCTCTGCGTGGGAACGATCAACGGCGTACACTCGGTAATCCGGGTGCTCGCATAAAAGCTCGGAAGAATGTTAGCGTGCTTGGCATTCACCTGCGCCCGAGAGCCCTCCTCCCATGAAAAAGACCGTCCTCGCCTTCAGCCGCGTCCCCCCCGAAATGATCGAACGCCTGCAGCAAGACTTCGACGTCATCGTCCCAAACCCGAAAAACGGCGACATCAACGCCCAATTCAACGAAGCCCTGCCCCACGCCCACGGCCTGATCGGCGTCGGTCGCAAACTCGGTCGCGCACAACTGGAAAACGCCGCCAAACTGGAAGTCGTCTCCAGCGTCTCGGTCGGCTACGACAACTACGATGTCGCCTACTTCAACGAACGCGGGATCATGCTCACCAACACCCCCGACGTCCTCACCGAAAGCACCGCCGACCTGGCCTTCGCCTTGCTCATGAGCAGCGCCCGCCGCGTCGCCGAACTGGACGCCTGGACCAAGGCTGGCCAATGGCAAGCCACCGTTGGTGCGCCGTTGTTCGGCTGCGATGTACACGGCAAAACGTTGGGCATTGTCGGCATGGGCAACATCGGTGCGGCCATCGCCCGACGTGGCCGACTGGGCTTCAACATGCCGATTATCTACAGCGGCAACAGCCGCAAGACCGAACTGGAGCAAGAACTCGGCGCGCAGTTCCGCAGCCTTGATCAACTGCTGGCCGAAGCCGATTTCGTCTGCCTGGTGGTGCCGCTCAGCGAAAAAACCAGACACCTGATCAGCCATCGCGAACTGGCATTGATGAAGCCGAGCGCGATTCTGGTGAACATTGCGCGCGGTCCGGTGGTGGACGAACCTGCCCTGATCGAAGCCCTGCAAAACAACAGGATTCGCGGCGCCGGGCTGGACGTTTATGAGAAAGAACCGCTGGCCGAGTCTCCCCTGTTCCAACTGAAAAACGCGGTGACGTTGCCGCACATCGGCTCAGCAACTCATGAAACCCGCGAAGCCATGGCCAACCGTGCCTTGGCTAACTTGCGCAGCGCTTTGCTGGGAGAGCGACCGCAAGATCTGGTGAACCCACAAGTTTGGAAGCACTAACTAAAAAGGGCAGACGCTTTAAACGTCTGCCCGCTCCATACACAACTTGAAATTCAGTCTGCCGCCGAAAACAAGTTCGACAAGATAGACTCTTCACTACTGACCCGACCCACGGGTTATTAGTTATGGAGAGCGCCCACCTTGAACAACATTACAACTGACAAGATCATCAGATACAGCAAAGTAATACTGATGACTTACATAAGCTTCTTTGGCCTGCTGGTGATGTACAGCAACTTCACCGACTACGCATCAAACTATGAATATGTCGGTCACGTCCTTAGCATGGACACCACCCGAGAAAACCTGAACCTGAGCTACAGGGCAATTACCTCGCCCATGCTCCACCACCGAATCTACTGGATCATTATTACCCTTGAAGTCATTTATACCGCTTTCTGCTTGCTAGGCGCCTATCATCTTTACCGAAACATAAACGCCTCTTCCAAAAACTTTCATGAAGCGAAGAAGTTTGCAATTATTGGATTATTGATCGCCATGTTTGTTTATTACATCTGCCTGCAAATGGTCGGTGTCGAATGGTTCAACATGGATGAGTCACAAACCTGGAACGCGAAAGACTGGGCTCGGCATATCGTCGATTTCATATTGCCTTTGCTGATATTTATAGCCATCAGAATTGAGCGCTGAGTGGCTTCAACGCTCAACCATCATGCCTCTCAGGCCAGCTTGCCGTTCCCCTGCACCATCGGCGCCTTGGGCTTACGAAACACCAGCACATTGCCCAGCATCACCAGTACCAAACCCATCAATGCGGGCGCGGTCCATTGATAGCCTTCGGCAAACGCCGACACGTTCAGCGCCACGATGGGGAACAGTACGGTGCAATAGGCTGCGCGCTCTGGCCCCATCCGCCCGACCAACGTCAAGTAGGCTGTGAAACCGATCACCGAACCCGGAATCACCAGGTACAGCAGCGAGCCGATGTAGCGCGCGTTCCATTCCATGTCGAACGGAATGCCTTTGACCAGGCACCACACCGACAACATCGCCGCGCCATATGCCATGCCCCAGGCGTTGGTGGTCAGCGGCTTGAGCCCGGCTTTCTGTTGCAGGCTCGACAGCATGTTGCCTGCCGAGAAACACAGTGTCCCGAGCAATGCCAGGCCCAACCCGAGCAAGGTTTGCGGGCTCGCGGTGTGGCCCGCCAGTTCAGGCCAGAACAACAGGCCAAGCCCGAACAAGCCCAGCGCACCGCCCATCAGCACATTGCGAGCAACTTTCTGGCCGAAGAACACGCGTGCATTGAGCGCGTTCCACAACGTGGCGGTGGAAAACACCACCGCGACCAGACCGCTGGGGATCCACTGGCTGGCAGTCAAGAAGCACATGAAGTTGATGCAGAACAGGCACAGCCCCTGCGCCAGGCAAATCAGATGCCCGCGACGGTTCATCACTTGCAGGCGGCGACTCAGCAGCAGCATGACAAACAGCACCAGCGCTGCGAGACCAAAGCGATAAACGATCGACACCGGAATCGCCACCACGCCCAATTGCCATTTCAAGGCAATCCAGGTGGTGCCCCAGATCAGCACGGTCAGCAAATACAACGACAGGTTCATGGCAAAGCTCCTCAATAGGGGCTCAGTGTCCTGCGCCAAGCCTCGTCGCACTTGCATAAACTTGCGCTTTTGTCGGGTCACAGGCTGGCAGCCGAACGGCTACGGAGTAGGATGCAAGGCGTTGGAGAGAAGCGATCATGCCCGCATTGGAATCACTGCAAGTCTTTCAAGCCCTCAACCGCTCGCCCAATGCTCGCCTCGAGCACAGCGCCGAGCTCGGTGACGGCATGGCTGCAGCCTTGTGGAGCAACCATCACGACGCCCAGGATTACGAAGCGCCGAGCCATCACACGCTGTCCTGTTACATCGCCGGCGGCACCGGGACCTTTCGTCGCGACCAGCCCGGCACCAAGGGCGGCCCCGACAAGTTGTGCATCCTGCCGGCCGAGCATCAATCTGGCTGGGTGATCAACGGCGACATTCGCCTGGCCCACGTGTATTTCAGCCCCGAACAATTCGCCCTCGGATGCGTCACGCTGCTGGACCGCGAACCTCGCGAGCTGCAGTTGCGCGAAGCCACCTTTCTGGACGACCCGGCGCAAGCCCGGCGCTTTCGGCAAATGCTCACACTCAACTGGGACGAACCCGGCGAACGCGTGCTCACCAGCAGCCTGGCCCATGAAATGCTCAGCCACGTGTTGCTCGGCCAGGTCGGGATGCGTGTGGGGTTGCGGCTCAAGGGTGGATTGGCTGCGCATCAGCGGCGGCAGTTGGTGGAGTTCATCGACAACCAATTGGCCGAGGCGATCAGCCTGGGGCAGTTGGCGGCGTTGTGTGCGTTATCCGAATACCACTTTGCGCGGATGTTTCGCGAGAGCTTTGGGTTGCCGCCGCATCAGTATGTGCTGTCGCGACGACTGAGCCGGGCGCGGGAGTTGTTGCGTGCGACATCGCAGCCGTTGGGGGAAATTGCATTGGCGTGCGGGTTTGCCAGTGCGAGTCATTTCACCAATCGATTCAGGCAAGCTTTAGGCGGAACGCCCGGCGAGTATCGCCAGGCGTTTTTGCGGTAACCCTGAAGTCTTCAGTGTCTGGCACGCCGCCATCGCGAGCAGGCTCACTCCCACATTTGGAACGCATTCCCCTGTGGGAGTGAGCCTGCTCGCGATGAACGATGACTCGGTTTCCAATCAGAACTCCAGCGTGCTTGAAAGCGACACCTGTCGCGAATCCCCCATCGACACAAAGAACCGGCTCGCCGCCGAGGTGTAGTAGGTGCGGTCAAACAGGTTCTTCACGTTGAGCTGGAACTTGACCTTCTGCCCTTCGACTTTGGTGTTGTAGGTAGCGAACGCATCGGCCACGGTGTAGCTCGGCAGGTCGAAATCGTTCACCGCGTTACCCGCTCGCTCACCGATATAACGCGCGCCCGCGCCGACCCGCAGCTGATCGCCACCGACGATGGTGCCGAAGTCATAAACCGCCGACAGCGAGCCGCTATTCTTCGCTACGTTTTGCAGCTTTTTGCCTTTGTAGATCGGGTCTTCCGTGACTTCTGCATCGGTGTAGGCATAGCTGCCGATCATGCTCCAGCGATCAGTCAACTGACCGCTCAGGTCGACTTCCAGACCACGGGAACGCACTTCGCCGGCGGCGCTGTAGATCGTCACCAGACCTTCGGAGTTGGCCACCAGCACGTTGCGTTTTTTGATGTCGAACAGCGCGACGTTACCGGTGACGCGGCCCGGCATGTCGAGCTTGGCGCCGATTTCCCAGGACTTGGCTTCTTCCGGCGCAATGCTGCCGTCCAGCACGGTGCTGCTGCCGCTCAACGGCGCGATGGTCGAGTTGGGTTTGAACGACTCGGTGTAGCTGCCGTAGAACGACAGTTCATCGGTGTAGCGATACACCAGGCCGGCGCGAGGCACCCATTTCTGGCCGTTGCTGTCGGTGTTGGCCCGGAACGGTACGCCTTTGCCGGCGTACTGGTCGTATTCCTGGAAGCGCCCGCCAGCGACGAAAATCCATTGATCGGTCAGGTGGATCGAGTCCTGGAGGAAGATCGAGTCGCTGCGCAGTTCATCGGTCTGCGCGCTGTCCGCCGGGCTGACGGTGGTGCCGGCGACTTCGCGGCCGTACACCGGGTTGATGTAACTGAAAGTACTCAAGCTTTTCTGACGGATCAGGTCTTCGCGGTAAATCTTGCGGTATTCATCATCGACGCCGAACACCAGGTCATGTTTCATCCCCGCGAACTGGACATTGCCTTCAAGGCTGGCGGTGGTGAAGCGGTCGGTGCTGATAGCGTTTTGAGTGCCGTCCATGCTGCGGGTCAACGTGCCCTTCTTGGTGTCGATGGCGGTGATGCGCACCTGGCTGGCATCGTAGGTTTCACGGTTCCAGCTGTAGCCGAAGTGGGCTTTCCAGTTGTCGTTGAGTTCGTGATCGGCCTCGAAGTGATAGAGGTCCGAGCGGCCTTCCATGTTGTTGAACGGCTCGTCGAGGCGACGCTCGCGGGAGATGTCCAGCGGATGATTGTCACGCGGGTCGATCACCGTGCCGCGATCGAACGGAGTCAGAAACTCGCGGTGTTCGTAAGCAAACAGCAGCTTGGTGCTTTCGCCGAACCAGGCCAATGACGGTGCTACCAATGTCTCGCGGTGAGTGCCGAAATTGCGCCAGTAGTCTTCGTCTTCGTGGTCCAGCACCATGCGATAGGCCAACCCGGATTCGCCGAGCGCACCGGTGCTGTCGAGACCGCCACCGCTGCCGTTTTTACCGTCGCCATAGGTCGAGCCACGCAGGGTCAACGCGTTGTACTGCTCAAGCTCGGGCTTTTTGCTGACCATGTTGACCACGCCGCCCGGGTCTTGAATGCCGTAAAGAAGCGAGGCCGGGCCCTTGAGCACTTCGACCCGGTCCACGGTCGCATTCATGCCACGGCCCTGCACGATCGGCATGCCGTCGCGCATGATCGAGCCGTTACGGTTGTCGCCGAAACCGCGGGTCATCACCGAGTCCTGAGTGCTCGCGAGCGTGTTGCCCTGGGTGATGCCGCTGACGTTGGCCAGCGCGTCGTCCAGATTGCGCGGCGCTTGATCGCGAATGACTTGAGCCGGAACCACGTTGACGGTCTGGGGGATTTCCTGAAGCAAGGCCGATGAGCGCATCACCGAACTGGTGGGTGGCGGCTGATAGCTCATGGATTGATCGGCCACCGAGGTGATGGTGGTCGCGCCCAGGTTCAAGGCGCCATCGGTAGGCAACGGCTCCAGCACCAACGTGTGGCCGTCGGTACGGCGGAAGGTAAAACCCGAACCGCTGAGCAAACGCTGCATTGCTTGCTCGGCACTCATCTGTCCGCTGAGCGCTGGAGCGTTGATGCCGTAAGGCGCCTCATCGGTGTAGACCACGCTGATGCCGGTGATCCGACTGAAGTCGCTCAAGGCCTGAGGCAGTGGTTTGGCGGCCATTGCGAAGCTGAACTGCGCACTCTGTCGGACACTGCCGGCCTCAGCCGCCACCGCCACACTCAACGGCAGCAATGCCAACGCCGAAAAGCTCAGGGCACACGTACCCAACCATTGTTTGACCGAACCCGATTTCGCCCTGGACTTCATTGCTCATGACCTGTGTAGAACCGCTACGGATGCGAATGACTCGCAGTTTCAGTCACTACACGGATGGCGTCGGGGTTTACCTCACCAGAATTCTGAAAATATTTTTATTCAGGCCATGCGGTGTTTGATCTGACGCTATCGCGAGCAAGCTCGCTCCCACAATTTGGAATGCGCTCCCCTGTGGGAGCGAGCCTGCTCGCGATGAGGCCATCCGCCTCAACGCAAAATAATCAGATGCCCCAAAACCTTGTGTTGCTCAATTCCCAACACCCCTTGCAACGAACTCAACACCGCCTGCGGGTCCTTGCTCGGAAAGCTGCCACTGACCCGCCGCGCCGCCAGTTCATCGTTGAGCAGCACAATCCGTCCCGGGTAATAACGCCCAAGGTCTTGCACCACGTCGGCGAGTGTCGCCTTGTAGTAATTGAGCCATCCCTGACGCCACGCCAATTGCGCTTCGCTGTCGACGCTGTGGAGTTTTTCCGCCAAGCCATCGCCATAAGCCACTTGCTGGCCAGCCGTCAGGATTTGCTGTGTGGCGTTTTTGTCCGCCGTCACACCAACCCGCCCGGACAACACCGTGACCTGCGCGCCGTGCGGTTGCAGACGCACTTCGAACTGAGTCCCCAGCACCCGCGCCTGGCCCTTCTCAGCGTCCACCACAAACGGATCGCCGGTGTGGGTCACGCTGAAAAATCCGGCGCCGCGCCGCAACTGAACGTGCCGCTCGCCACGACTGAAATCCACCGCAATTGCGCTGTCAGCATCCAGCGTGACTTGCGACTGATCCGCCAACGTGACGGTGCGAATCTCCCCCGGCGCCGACACATAGTCCGCCCCCAGATCATCGACCCAGCGCGACGGTTGCCAGCCGGCACCGAAGCCGATCATTAGCACCAGACACGCCGCCATCGCCAACGCCCCGGACCAACGCCGAACGCTGGAACGGCGCGAGCGATTCATCGCGTTGAGATAACCCTGCAAGGCAAACGCGTCTTCATCGGCCAACGTTCGGGCCGGTGTTTCGGTCAACTCCCACACCACTTGCGCCTGGGCGTAAGCCTCGGCATGGGCGGGATCGGCCTGTAACCAATGACTGAAGGTGGCCTGATCGCCGCTGCTGGGCTGGTCATGCAACAGACTCAGCCAGGCGAAGGCCGCCTGTTCCTGAGCAGGCGTCGGGGTGACGCGTTCGGTGTTGTTCACGGTGCTTTCCCTGGCGTGCGCGGTTCGGGTTCCCTCAGGCTGGCCTTGCAAGCCTCGAGGGCGCGCATCATATGTTTTTCCACAGCGCTTTGGGACAAACCCATGGCCTTGGCGATTTCGGCGTATTTGCGCCCGTGAATACGGTTGAGCAAAAAGATCTGCCGCGTGCGCTCAGGCAGCGCACGCAACGCCGCTTCGACGTGACGCAAGTCATTGCCCGCCTCCAACGCTGCTTGCGGTTCGCTGCCGTGACTGTCGGGTTGATCCGGCATCCAGCCCTCGTTGACCCGCACCCGCGTGCCTTCGCTGCGCAAATGGTCGATGGCGATGTTGCCGGCGCAGCGCAACAGGTAAGTGCTGAGCTCTTCGACCTGCACCAGCGGCCGACGCCAGAAACGCAGAAACAAGTCCTGCACCAGGTCTGCGGCCGTCGCCCGACACCCGACACGACGGCTCACCAGCGCTTCCATTTGCGAACGCTGGGAAAGGAACACCTGCAGGAAATGCGCACGCGCACCGCGATGTTCGTCGTCATGGGATTCCGGGGGGCTGGTGATCATCAGGTCAGCCCTGCGCAAACGCGGCAACGGGGCTGGCGAGCACGCTCAACCCGGCCAACGCCAAGGCCAGGCGCGGGCGATATGGCATCAACAACACCAGCACCAGAGCGCTGAGCATCAACACTGCAAACCACTCCACCAATCCAAGACCCCACCCCGTCGACGACACCGCGGCCCACAGCGATAACGCCAGCAACAGCCAGCCACCAAGTTTCATCCCCTGGCGGCGACGGGCCGAGGGCTTACGCCCCAACAGTTCGGCGTGATGCCGATCCATGGATAAACACAGCGCGGTGAAACCGCCGTAGCACAGCAACAAGGCCAGGAACATTCAGAGCGCCTTTTGCTCAAGCATTATCGATTTCGCCCGCGGTCGGGTGACGATTCCAGCCTGTGCCGCGCGCTGCATTTTCCACGCAGCCCACGCGAAAAACAGACCACTGCCCAGGCACGTCAAATCGAAACCGGCCATGGCCCAATCGCCCTGCATCAGGGTGACGCCCAAGTGATCAGGCGTGGTCAGCGCGTTCAGCAGCGGCACCGCACAGAACAGCAACGCTGCCAGCGCCAACTGTTCGGCCCACGCTGCGCGACCATGGCGGACCATGGCGTGCAACACACTCAAACCCCAGACAATGAAGAAGCTGTTCACTTCCCAATCCGCCCGCCCGGCCATTCCGATCGGCAACAATCGATTGGCCCAGAAGAACGCCGCCACCGCGACCATCAACCCCGACATGCTGGCGATGTTCAGGACTTCCACCAGTCGCAACTCAAACGGCATCACACCGCTCTTCGCATGTTTGAGCTGACGCTTGCCGAGCCAGATCACCAGCCCGGTACCGATCATCCCAGTGCCCGCCAAACCACAAATGAAGTACAGCCAGCGCAATACCGGACCGGCGAAATGGCCCATGTGCAAGCCATAGAAACTGCCGGCAATGGCCATTGGCAATGCTTGCTTCGGCGTTGCGCTGAGCAGCTGCCCGGTCACGCCGTTGAATGTCACCGCGCTGCCAAAGTCGTGGACCACTCGGTCGGCGCCGTCACGCGCAAGAATGACCGAGGCATTCGCATCGCCTGGATTGTTCACCGTCAGCCGCCCGGCCCGCCCGCCCGACCATTGCTCGCTGGCCCGTTCCAGCAGCGGTGCCAACGGTGCCAACTGACCCGGTTCACCGGCAAGTTCGGGAATACTGGAAGCAGGAAACACTTCATCGTAAAACGTATCGAAGTCACTGCCATAAGAGGCGACGATGCTCGCCGGCATCACCATCGACATGAAAATCACCAGGCTGCTGTAAGTGATCATCAAATGAAATGGCAACACCAGCACGCCCACTGCGTTGTGCCCGTCCAGCCAGGAGCGCTGGCCCTTGCGCGGGCGAAAGGTGAAGAAGTCCTTGAAGATTTTCTTGTGGGTGATGATCCCGCTGATCAGCGCGACGAACATCACCATCGCTGCGATCGTCGACAGCCAGCGCCCCCACGGATAGGGCATCTGCAGCTGAAAGTGGAAGCGGTAAAAGAATTCGCCACCGCGTGTGTCCCGGCCCTGCACTTCTGCGCCAGTTTGCGGATCGAGGAGTTTTTCGGTGAATTGACCGCGCGTGCCGGGCTTGGCCGGTGCTTGCTGCCACCTCACCGACAACCCAGGTTCGCGAGCATCCGGTAAATCGATGAGCCATCGCGATGCACCCGCGGCGTGCTGCTCAAGGTAGTGCTGGGCCAGGGTCAGACTGGCTTCGGAGGACAGCGCACGGGCGGGAATTTCCGGCTGCATCCAGTGGCTGATCTCATCCTTGAAATAGGCGAGCGTGCCGGTCAGGAAAATCGCGAACAGCAGCCAGCCGAAGATCAACCCGGCCCAGGTGTGCAGCCAGGCCATGGCCTGTCGAAAGCCCTCTTTCATGCGTGGACCATCCAGTAGGCCAGCCCCGCCATCGCCGCCAAAATCACGCTCGGCACGATCAATCCGAACCAGGCTTGCCACGCACTGCGACAGGCAAAGCACCAGAGTACAGCGACCAGATACACCAGAAACGAGGTCATCATCCCGGTGACCACCGCTTCGCCGCGAGCCATGGGCAGCCACATCGTCAGGCTGACACTGGCCAATGCCGCGACGAGGTACCCCCCAAGCACGGCGGCCAGCACTCGGGAAGTGACGGCCAGTCGGTAGGAAACGGGGAGCGCGGTGATTTTGACTTTCATGTTTCGACCTTGAAACGGGTGAGGCCTCGTGAGCGTCACGGGACCAACAAGGTCGCAATACTAATGATAAATATTCTCATGTGCAAAAGAGATCCGACGGGATCGTTGTTACAGCAGCCAGCGGTCAGTCAGCACAAACAAGAACGGGCCTGCATAAGCAGGCCCGTTTTCAGTAGTGGAAAGGTAAAAATTAATCAGGCTTCAACCGTTTTGCGCAGCCTGTTCGTTCTCGAGAAACTCGTCTTCCAGCAGCGCATCGGCTGCGACTCTCTCGAACGGCACCACAGCGGCACGTGGTTTGCCCCGCAGTTTGCCGAACAGGTGCTCAAGCGCATGTTCAAGTTTTTCAGCCGCACCGTCGATCGCCAGTTCCAGGTTTGCGGCTTTATGGGTGACAGAAATCGGTTGGTGGCCTTTTGGCCGCGCTTCCAGCTGACAGCGCATGTCATGGGGACCGGGCTTGTCGCCGTTCTCGTCCCGCAGATGAACCTCGACGCGTGTCAGGTCCTCTTCATAACGTTCGAGCGTGCTCTCAATGGTAGTACGTACCCACTCCTCCAGTCGGATGCTGCTTTGAATATGGTTATCGCTGTTGACTTGGATTTGCATAGTTCATCCCTTATTTCAGCTAGCTCGCGAGAGGCCCTTCGGCTGGCCCATAGGCGTCATCACCGTGACCTCTTACTTACACAATCGGTCTGCTCGCAGAACAATTCAACCCCTAAAAAAAGATAAATTTTCATACGCAAAAAAAGCCGGACAAGGAGCAAAAGCGCTGTTAAGGTCGGGAGTTGGGTCGCCTGACTCTTTTGTCACAATTGCTCACATCTGCCGCTCCGCCAGCGGGTGCAGACTTCGAAAAATTCCCGCCTCCTCTACCAGCCAGTCATGCACCGCGCGCACGCCCGGATGGCTCAGCGTCCCTGGCGCATAGAGCAGCACGTAACGCTTGTGATTCGGCACCGCCAAACCAAACGGCACGATCAACGTCCCTCGCTCCAACTCATCATTGAGCAACGTTCGTCGCGCAATCGCCACGCCCATCCCGGCAATCGCCGCTTCGATGGTCAGGTGATTTCGATTGAAAGTGTGCCCGCGCCGCACGTCCGCGCCTTCGAAGCCGATGGCGTTGAGGTAGAACTCCCACTCTGCATACTCGTAACTGCCGCGCCAGGCGGTAATGTCGTGCAGCAACGGGAAATGCATCAGGTCCGCCGGACCATGCAGCGGCGGCCGGCCGCGCAACAGGCTTGGGGCACAGACCGGGAATATCTGTTCGTCGAGCAAGGTTGTGGATAACAAACCGGGATAGCTGCCGTCATTCAGGTCGATGGCCAGGTCGAAGTCGCCTTCGTGCAATGGCACGCTGCTGTCCTCAGCCACCAGGCGCAACTGAATGTCCGGAAAGCGCTGTTGCAAACGCGGCAACCTTGGGGTCAACCACTTGCTAAGGAACGATGGAATCGAGCGCACCCGCAAAATCCCGCTGATCATTCCTGCGTCCAGTCGTCGCAATTCCGCATCGATGCTGCCGTAAGCCTCGTTGACCGTGATGGCCAGTCGCTGGCCTTCAGCGCTCAGTTCCACGCCGCGAGCGCGACGGTGGAAAAGTCGAAACCCAAGCCGTTCTTCCAGCTGTCGGATTTGCTGACTGACCGCACCCGGAGTGATGTGCAGCTCTTCGGCGCATCGGGTGAACGACAAGTGCCGCGCGGCACAGGAAAACACGTGCAGCCAGACGTAAGTCTGGGCGTGCAATTGGCGACTCATTGTTTAGTCCTGCTAAAGGCTGTCTTAGGAAGTTTCGTTGGTCACGTAGGACCGAGGTAGGCAGTATCGCCGACATTGCGCTTGTCCTACAAAAATGGCAGCGATTCCTCCTCCATTGCTTGTATAGGCTTTAGCATGGCTATCAGTGTTTTCGATCTCTTTAAAGTCGGCATCGGTCCGTCCAGTTCCCATACCGTCGGCCCGATGCGCGCCGCTGCGACCTTCGCCCAAGCCCTGATTGACCAACAATTGCTGGCCGACGTACGGCGCGTAGAAATCCGACTTTATGGTTCGCTGTCGGCGACCGGCGTCGGTCACGCCACCGATCGCGCCTGTGTCATGGGCCTGATGGGCGAATGGCCGGACAGCATCGATCCCACGTCCATCGACAGCCGAATCCAGACCCTGCGCGAAACCGGTGAACTGTCCCTTGCCGGCAAATCGACCATCGCCTTCAACTGGCAACGCGATCTCCTGCTGCTCGACGAGAGCCTGCCCTACCACCCCAACGCCATGTCCCTGACAGCCTTTGGCGAAACCGGTGAATTGTCGGAGCAAACGTACTACTCGATCGGCGGTGGTTTCATCATCGAAGCGGCCGAAGCCGAGTCCGGCATCGCGCCCACCAGCGACGTGGTGCTGCCGTACGATTTCTCCAGCGCCGCCGAATTGCTCAAGCTCTGCAACCAGCACGGTCTGCGCGTTTCCGAGTTGATGATGGCCAATGAACTGGCCTGGCGCAGTGAAGCCGAAATCCGCAATGGCCTGCTGCACATCTGGTCGGTGATGCGCGAATGCGTCGAGCAGGGGCTGCGTCACGAAGGCATCCTGCCCGGCGGTCTGAATGTTCCGCGTCGCGCGGCGAAATTGCACCGCAGCCTGTTGGAAATCGGCAAGCCGAATGTCATCACCTCCACGCTATCGGCCATGGAGTGGGTGAACCTGTTTGCCCTCGCCGTGAACGAAGAAAACGCAGCGGGCGGGCGCATGGTCACAGCGCCGACCAACGGCGCGGCGGGGATCATTCCGGCGGTGCTGCACTACTACATGAAATTCAACCCGGACGCGTCGGACGATGACGTGGTGGCGTTCTTTTTGGGCGCTGCGGCTGTAGGCATTCTCTGCAAGAAAAACGCGTCTATCTCCGGTGCCGAAGTTGGCTGTCAGGGCGAAGTCGGCTCCGCCTGCGCCATGGCCGCTGCCGGTCTGGCGGACATACTCGGCGCCACGCCCGAGCAACTGGAAAACGCCGCCGAAATCGGTTTGGAACACAACCTCGGCCTGACCTGCGACCCGGTCGGCGGTCTGGTGCAAGTGCCGTGCATCGAGCGCAACGCAATTGCTGCCGTGAAAGCGATCAACGCCACGCAAATGGCCCTGCGCGGCGACGGCAAACACTTCATTTCCCTGGACCGGGTGATCCGCACCATGCGCGATACCGGCGCCGACATGCATGACAAATACAAAGAGACTTCACGGGGCGGCCTGGCTGTTAGCTGGGTGGAGTGCTGAGGAGCACTCCCTGACCGTCCGCAACACGTGAGCCCGAGCAAGAACAATAACGAGGCCAAACGATGACCGATGTACGTACACCTGCTGCCGATAATCCTGCTGTAGACCTGACACGCAATAGCGAAATAACCCACAAGGGCTGGAGCAAACACGACACCACCTGGATGCTCGGCCTTTATGGCACGGCTATCGGCGCCGGCACGCTTTTCCTGCCGATCAACGCTGGTGTGGGTGGCTTCTGGCCGCTGCTGGTCCTGGCAGTGCTGGCGTTTCCGATGACCTTCTTCGCCCATCGCGGCCTGACCCGCTTCGTGCTGTCCGGGCGCTCCGGGGACATCACCGAAGTGGTGGAAGAACACTTCGGCATCGGTGCCGGCAAGCTGATCACGCTGCTGTATTTCTTTGCGATCTTCCCGATTCTGCTGGTGTACAGCGTGGCGCTGACCAACACCTTGAGCAGCTTCATGGAGCATCAGTTGCACATCGCCCCGCCACCGCGGGCGATTCTGTCGCTGGTACTGATCCTCGGTCTGATGGCGATCGTCCGTTGCGGCCAGGGCGTTATCGTCAAATGCATGAGCGTGCTGGTTTATCCGTTCGTTGCGGCGTTGCTGCTGCTCGGTTTGTGCCTGATCCCGAACTGGAACGGAGCGTTCTTCGCCACCGCCAGTGAAGGCATGGCCATGCCGCTGTTCTTCAAGACGTTGTGGCTGGCGATCCCGGTGATGGTGTTTTCGTTCAACCATTCGCCGATCATCTCCGCCTTCTCCGTCGACCAGAAACAGCGCTACGGCGAGCAGGCCGAACGCAAAAGCAGCGGCATCCTCGCCATCGCCCACGGGATGATGGTGGTGACGGTGATGTTCTTCTGCTTCAGCTGCGTGCTGGCCCTGTCTCCGGCTGATTTGGCGGCGGCGAAGGCGCAGAACATCTCGATCCTGTCGTACCTGGCCAACCACTTCCAGACGCCGGTCATCGCTTACGCCGCACCGCTGATTGCGCTGGTGGCGATCACCAAGTCGTTCCTCGGCCATTACATCGGCGCCAGCGAAGGCTTTCAGGGGCTGATCGTGAAAAGCCTGCGCGGCCGTGGCCGGGTGATGTCTGCCAGTTGGCTGAATCGCGTCACCGCGCTGTTCATGATCCTCAGCTGCTGGGCCGTGGCGACGTTCAACCCGAGCATCCTCGGCATGATCGAAACCCTCGGCGGGCCAATCATTGCGTGCCTGCTGTTCCTGATGCCGATGTACGCCATCCGCCGCGTGCCGGCCTTGCGCCAGTACTCGGGTCAGGCCTCGAACGTGTTCGCGGTGCTGATCGGTTTGATTGCACTGTCTGCGATCATCTACTCCTTCATGCCCTGAAACGGGCAGGCAAAAAGAAGGCGGGCCACAGAGCCCGCCTATTTTTTGCCGTGTCTATTGTTCGACAATTTTTCCGGCATGCCCCTTGCTATGACACTCCAGAGGCAAAAGGACGTTTGAAACCTCAGCGAGCGATGTGCCGGTGGTCTGGTGTTGCGAACTAATCCCGATCACGGTAGGTCAACAACTGCACGTTCAATCAGGCGGTAACGCATCATGGACAACCCTTTTCAGCTCATTACCGATACTTTTGCAGCGGATTATCAGATCAACCTGAGCATTCAGGGCCTGGATGGCAGCATCATGCTGACCCTGTCCAACAGCGGTCACGTGGTCGCCAAACGGATGATCAGCGCCGAACAACGCAATGACCCCCAGCGCCTCAAACGCCTGGTGCAAAGCATTCAGTTCGGCATCGCCATCGAACAGGGCCACAGCGCCGTGGCCATCCTTGAAGCCATGACCGACGGCGACAATCACAACCTGCCGCCGCCACGCGTCAAGGGCCACAGCCGGCCGGCCATGAGGCTTTAAAGCTCGCCCTTCTCCACTTCGGGATGCTCACCGGAACCCGCACCGATCTTGCGTTGCGGGTGTTCGATCTTCACCGAAGGGAATTGCGACGAGGCGTAACGCACCACCAAAATCGAGAACGCCAGCAGCAGAATCCCGCCGCACAGGTAGATGATGCCGATGTCCGGCGGGTTGTGGTGCGAGACGTTGGAGATCAGCAGTCGCGTCAGCGCAGTGATCGCCACGTAGATCAGGAAACGCACCGGCATGTGGTTGGTCTTGAAGTAAATCCCGACCATCGCCCCCAGTTCCAAATAGATGAACAGCAGCAAGATGTCATCGATCTTGATGTGCCCCGCCTCGATCATCTGCAAAAACTCCATCACCGCCGCCCACGCGGTGACGGCACCGATGGCGAACAGCGCCAGGTAGTGGAAGGTCTCGACGAACAGGTTGCCCAGAGACTCGGCCAGTTGATGCACGTTCTGCCGCAGGTTCTCGGCCCAGTTGATTTTCACGATGATTCTTCCTTAGCTCGGTTCGAGCGGATGATGCGGGTTTGACGTGACGGTTGTTCTGCATGCAGAAAAAAGGCCAGAGGCGCCTGCCACATGATGGCGAGGTGCTCTAAAACGCGCTCCGTGGCGTTTGGTCGCACCTGCACCTCACAAACCCTGATTTCGGTCTACATTAAAAAGCCACTACCCAAAGCGCAGGGATTCGCTTATCCTTTTCGCTGTATATAAATACAGTAGTCGAATAAGACAACTTAATGTGAAGGCATGTGAGGTGGTGAATGGCCGTCGAAGTGGTATACCGCAGCAGCCGAGATCTGGAGCGCTTGTTCATGGATAAAGCCGAAGCTGACCGTCATGACAAAATGCTCGAACTGGCCGAGTTGCTGGCTGAAGTGTTGCAAAAAGCCGTTCCGTCCCTGACCGAACAGCAAGTGGAAGAAGCCGGGATCTACATGGCGAAGAACCGCGATGTGTTCGCCAAGGCGTTCAAGAGCCAGCCGGACGCGTTGTCCGAATTGCTCAATGCGCCGGCTGAAGTCGTTGAAAAGGCTGCCCCCGTTGAGGCACCTGCACCTGTTGAAGTCGCTGAGCCGACCAAGCCAGCTAAAGCGCCCAAGGCTGCCAAGTAAGCAACCCCGAATTGAATAGGCCCTGAGTCAAATGACTCAGGGCCTTTTTCATGCCTGCGAAAAACCTAGGCTTCGGGTTGCTCCAGCGCCTCGACCAGCGCCTTGAAGAAGCGTGCCGCCTCGCCGCCCGTCACCACGCGATGATCGAAAGTCAGGGACAGCGGCAGGACCGGATGCACCACCACCGCGCCGTCGACAGCCACCGGTTCGTCGCGGATCGCGCCAGCGGCGAGGATTGCCACTTGCGGCGGCATCACCACCGGGTTGGCGTAGCGACCGAACAAGGTACCGAAATTCGACAACGTCAGGGTCGCCCCCATCATTTCCTTGGGCGGAATCGATCGCGCCTGCACGTCGGCCCTTAATCGCATGACGCCTTCCTTCAAGTCAGCCGGAGTGCGGTGACCGACATCGCGCAGCACTGGCACGAACAAGCCGTCCGGGGTGTCCACGGCGATGCCCAGATCGAGCCGTTCGTGTTGTTTGAGCGACAGGCTTTTGCCGTCGAAGGCACTATTGAGCACCGGCTCCACGGCGCACGCTGCCGCCATCGCTTTGGCGAGACGAATCAGCGGTTCGCGTGCCTGCCCCCAGCGATGCAGGTCGGCGTCACCGAAAATCGTCACGGGCACGACTTCGGCGTGGGACCGCGCCATGTTCAGCGCCATGCTGCGCCGAACACCGCGCAACCGTTCGCCGCCGAAGCGATCCAGTTCAGTTTGAGCCCCGTTTTCCACATCCGTGCGGGTGATCAGCCCCTCGTGGCCGGAGCCCGTCAACCCGCTCAACTCCACGCCGAGTTGCCGAGCCAGTTGTCGCACGGCTGGCGTGGCGCGAGTCGCCAGGTGTTCTCGGGTCGAGGGGGCAGCGCCGATGAAAAACGAGTCATTCTGACTGCTGCCGCCACCTTCGAGCCGCCCGACCACGGTGCCCGCGTCCGCTTCGCCTTCGTAACCGAGCAGCGGTTCACCGACGTGAATGATGTCGCCCTCACCGCCATGAAGTTTCGCCACCACGCCGTCATAGGGTGCGGGGATATCCACAAGGGCCTTGGCAGTTTCTACCGACACCAGCAGTTGATCGGCCTTGACGGTATCGCCGACCGCGACGTGCCAACGGACGATTTCCGCCTCCTGCAAACCCTCGCCCAGATCCGGCAGTTTGAAATATTTCATCGCAGCCTCCTTGGGTTCAGGCGAAGTGCAGAACGTTGTCGCAGGCCTGAAGAATGTCCCCGACGTTGGGCATGTACAGCGATTCCAGCCGATACAGCGGCGGCGGAATATCAGGCGCCGTGACTCGCTGGATCGGTGCCTGCAATTCCAGCAACACCCGCTCATAGAGACTCGCGGCGATTTCCGCGCCGACGCCGCAGGAGCGCGGCGCTTCATGAACGATCACGCAACGACCGGTCTTGCGCACCGAGGCTTCCATCGTGTCGAGGTCCAGCGGCTTGATACTCGCGACATCGATCACTTCCGCCGAGACACCCCGCTCGGCCAATGCGGTGGCGGCTTGCAGGGTTTCCATCACGCTGGCGCCCCAGCTGATCAACGTGATGTCGCTGCCTTCGCGCAGGGTGAAACAGCTGTCCAGCGGCAGGCGTTTACCGTCATCCACCAGCGTTTGCGGGTTCATGCGATAGAGCCGGGTCGGTTCGAGAAACACCACCGGGTCCGGGTCATCGATGGCCGCCAGCAACAAGCCATAAGCCCGCGCCGGCGATGACGGAATCACCACCCGCAGACCTGGAATGTGCGCGAACAATGCTTCAGTGCTTTCGCTGTGATGTTCCGGCGCGCGAATCCCTGCGCCCATCGGCGTGCGCATGACTATCGGGCAGGTGATCCGCCCGCGTGTGCGATTGCGCATGCGGCTGGCGTGGGAAACCAGGTGTTCCATGGCGGCGTAGATGAAACCCATGAACTGGATTTCCACCACCGGTTTCAGCCCCTGAGCAGCCATGCCGACCACCAGTCCGCCGAGCATGGTTTCGGCCAGCGGCGAGTCGATGACTCGCTTGAAGCCAAAGCTGTCGCGCAGCCCTTGGGTGGCGCGAAACACGCCGCCGTTCACCCCGACGTCTTCACCGAGGACGAGGACGTTCTCGTCTTCGCTCATGGCCCGATGCAGCGCGAGATTCACCGCTTCCAGCAACGTGACTTTGCCGTTACTCATGGCTCGAATCTCCCGCGCGGCGCGCCGCCCGTTCGAGCAACTCTTCACGCTGCCCGGCGAGGGACGCCGGCCATTGGGCGTAGACGTGATCCATGATCGATTCGGGCGCCTGAATACCCGCCGCTTCGAAGTTATCCACAGCACGCTGCACCAAGCCCTGGCATTCGCTGATCAGCGCCTGTTCGCGGCCTTCGTCCCACACGCCCTGGCCGACCATGAAACGTTGCAGGCGTTTGACCGGTTCTTCGAGCCAGGCCTGCTTGACCTCGTCCGCTGGCCGGTAGCGTGTGGCATCGTCAGCGGTGGTGTGGTCGCCGAGGCGGTAGCTCAGGCATTCCAGCAACACCGGGCCTTTGCCGTGACGCGCCCTTTCGAGGGCCACTTGTACTCGGTCGTAAACCGCGAGCATGTCATTGCCGTCGACCTGCTCACCGTGGAACCCGGCACCGATCGCTTTCTGTGCCAGCGTCGGGGCGCCGCACTGAATTCGCCGCGGCACCGAGATCGCCCATTGGTTGTTGTTGACCACGAACACCACCGGCAACTGCCAGGCACCGGCGACGTTGAGGGCTTCGAGGAAATCGCCTTTGCTGGTGGCGCCGTCGCCGCAGGTGGTGACGGCAACCCGATGTTCGCCGCGGATTTTGAACGCACTGGCAACGCCGCAGGCATGCAAGGCCTGGGTGGCAATCGGCACACAGATCGGAAAGTCCTGGGCCGCCGCCGGTTCGGCAAAGTCGCTGCCGCGCTCGTCGCCGCCCCAGTACAGGAGAATTTCTTCCATGCGCACCCCACGCATCAACTGCACGGCGGTGTCACGGTAATACGGAATCAGCACGTCTTCGGCGTGCATCACGCTGCCGACGGCGACGCCAATGGCTTCCTGGCCCAACGTCGGCGCATAAGTGCCGATGCGCCCGGTGCGTTGCAGGGCGACGGCTTTCTGATCGAAAAGGCGGGTCAGGACCATCTGCCGATAAAGGCGCGTCAGCAAATTGAAATCGTCGGCCCAGGCAGGAAGCTCGCCGAGCAATTGGCCGTCAGGGGATAAAAATCGGGTGTAAGGCAGCTCAACCTTGTGAGGCATCACAGGGGCTCCTGGCACGCCGCGTCAGCGTGCGTCAGTCAAGCTTGACGCTTGTGGCGCCAGGCCTTGGAGCAAGTCTGCCGGATAGGCCCTCACTCCTTCATCGGTTCAACCTCATCGATACAGCACTTTCTCCGCCAATTCGTCAGCCACTCGGGCCGGCGAGCGTTTTTCCGCTTGGGCATGGGCGAAGACTTCGGTCAGCCGTGAGCTGATTTTCGACAGGTGTGCGGTGATGGTCGACAGCTCTTCGCCGCGGTGTTTGAGCGACACGTAGATCAGCCCGCCGGAATTGATCACGTAGTCCGGCGCATACAGAATGCCCCGCCGTTCCAGTTGATCGGCGACTTCCAGATGGGTCAGTTGGTTGTTCGCCGAACCTGCCACCGCCGCGCAGCGCAGTTGCGTCACGCTGTGGCTGTTGAGCACGCCACCGAGGCCGCAGGGCGCGAGAATGTCGCAAGGGGTGCTGAGCAGCGCTTCGTTGGCGATCGGGTGAGCGCCGAGTTGCTCCATCGCCAGTTGGACCTTGCCGTGATCGATGTCGCTGACCAGCAGCTCGGCACCGGCGGCGTGCAGTTGTTCGGCGAGGGCATAGCCAACGTTGCCGAGCCCTTGAATCGCCACTCGCAGGCCTTCGAGGTTATCGCTGCCCAGTCGGGCCATGGCGGTGGCACGAATGCCGGTGAACACGCCCATCGCCGCGTGCGGTGCAGGGTCGCCCGCCGAGGTGGTGCTGGTGACGTGCTGGGTCTGTTGGGCGATGCAATCCATGTCCGCCACGGAGGTGCCACTGTCGATGGCGGTGATGTAGCGCCCGTCAAGCTGATTGATGCAACGCCCGAAGGCTTCGAATAGCGCGGCGCGGTTTTCCACATGAACCGGGCGAACAATCACTGCAACGCCGCCGCCCTGAGCCAGGCCGGCCAACGCCGCCTTGTAACTCATGCCTTGAGCAAGGCGCACCGCATCCTCGACGGCAGATTCGTCGCTGGGATAGGCAAGGTAACGACACCCACCCAGGGCAGGCCCCAGACGGCTGTTATGAATGGCAATGACCGCCTTCAACCCGGTGACCGAGTCGACGCTCAGATGCAGCGATTCAAGGCGAGTGCTTTGCATGAGAGCGAACATCGTAGGGCTCCCGAATTGCTTCTTGTAGTCGCCAGTATAGGCTTGCGCCCGAAAATTGCAGAAGCGCACCGGAATAAGCACCGCCGCCATGCAGACTTTCGGACATAACCTGCAACCACCTATGTTCGGCACTGGACGAATGGCGGAGACGGGGCTAAAACGAGGCATTACCCGGAGATTTTGATGACCCCCCGCCAACGTTTTTTCGACTGTCTGCAACGTTCACCGCCCGCGCTGTTCGAGGCGGCGCTGTGGATTGCCGCCGAACACGACAGTGAGGTCAATCCCGAGGCGGTGCTGCAAGATTTCAAGGACCTGCAACAACGGGTCAGTTACGGCTTGCCGATGTTGCCGGTCAGCGAATTGGCCCAACCGTTGTTACGGCGTATGAATGACCTGGGATTCGCTCAGGACGACTCCACGCCATTGCGTCCGCAAGTCGCGCTGGTCAATAAGGTGCTGGAACGCAAACGTGGGCAGCCACTGAGTCTGGGATTGATTGCCCTGGAACTGGCCAAAGGTCTGGAAATCCCCATGGTTGGCGTCAACTTCCCCGGGCATTTCCTGCTGCGGGTACCGGGCGCCGATCACCTGCTCGACCCATGCGGCGGGCGTCGGTTGTACCCCAACGACTGCCGGGAACTGCTGCAACGCCAGTACGGCCCGAACATGAAGCTCGGCGCCGAACATTTGCTCACGGCCGAGCCGGTGCAAATGCTCCAGCGGCTGTCGCGCAACCTGCGTCAGTTACACCTTTCCAACGATGACTACATCGGCGCCCTGATCGACGCCGAACGAGTGCTGGAACTGGGCAACGCCAGCGCCTCCGACTACCTGGCCCGGGCCAGCCTCTATCAACGACTGGATTGCCCGAACGCCGAGCGCTTTGACCTGGAGCATGCCCTGCTGCTCAGTGACGACCCGATTCAGCGGATTCGCCTGACTGAACGATTAGGGCACCTGCCGCCTAACTCAATCGTCCATTAAAAGCAAAAGATCGCAGCCTTCGGCAGCTCCTACAGGGTGTACACCATCCCAATGTAGGAGCTGCCGAAGGCTGCGATCTTTTGATCTTGTTTCTGACTTAAGGGGTGTCTGGCTGATTCGCCGGATGCGCCTGGATAAACGCCGGATGCGTCGCCGCCAACGCCGCCACTCGACGAATCCGCGGATACGCCTCAAGTGAAATGCTGAAGCGCTCGGCCGCGTACAGCTGCGGGATCAGGTAAACATCCGCCAGCCCAGGCGTCGGACCAAAGCAATAACCCTCATCGCCGATCAACTGCTCCACCGTCGCCAATCCTTGGCTGATCCAGTGCCCGATCCACTCCACCACTTGCGGTTCATCGTGCCCCAACTGCCGCAGCTTGTTGAGCACGCTGACGTTGTGCAGCGGATGCACGTCGCAACCAATCAGCGCCGCCACACCCCGCTCATGGGCGCGAGCGGCGAAGTCTTTGGAGAGCAGCGGCACCTGTGGATAACGTTCCTCCAGGTATTCGATGATCGCCGGCGACTGGATCAACAGCTCACCTTCGTCAGTGCGCAAGGCCGGCACTCGGCCTTGCGGATTAATGCTCAGATACGGCGGCTGTCGATGTTCGCCACCGGGCGGTGCGATCAGATTGATCGGCAGCGCCTGGTAATCCAGCCCCTTGAGCGCCAACGCAATGCGCACCCGATAGGACGAAGTCGAACGGTAGTAGGTATAGAGTTCCATGACCCGATCCTCTTAGCGCGCCGGCAACACTTTGCCACGGCATTCGCCGAAGCCGATGGAGGCAAAACCGTCACGGCTGCAACGTGCGCGCAGGATGATTTCGTCGCCGTCCTCAAGGAATTTCCGTACCTCACCAGACGCAAGTTCGATCGGCTTTTTACCGCCCTCAGTGATTTCCAGCAGGCTACCGAACTGACCATTCTCAGGCCCCGACAAGGTGCCCGAACCGAACAGGTCGCCGGCCTGCAACTGGCAGCCGTTGACGCTGTGGTGCGCGACCAATTGCGCCACGGTCCAGTACATATGTTTGGTGTTGCTCAGGGTCAGGCGATGGGCCGGCAGTTTTTGCTCGCGCAGGCCTTCGGTGAGCAGCAACACTTCCAGTTCGATGTCGAAGGCGCCGGCGGCCTGATCACGCTTGTCGAACAGGTACGGCAGCGGCTGTGGATCACCTTCCGGACGTCCCGGCTGAGCACGACGGAACGGTTCCAGCGCTTCGGCCGTCACCACCCATGGCGAGATGCTGGTGATGAAACTCTTCGACAGGAATGGTCCCAGCGGCTGGTATTCCCAAGCCTGAATGTCCCGCGCCGACCAGTCGTTGAGCAGGCAGAAACCGGCGATGTGATCGGCGGCGTCACCGATGGCGATCGAGTCGCCCATCTCGTTGCCCTGACCGATCCAGATGCCCAGCTCCAGTTCGTAATCCAGACGTGCACATGGACCAAACGTCGGCTCGGTCTGACCGGCTGGCAGGGTCTGGCCTTTCGGACGGCGAACATCGGTGCCCGACGGGCGAATGGTCGAAGCGCGGCCGTGATAACCGATCGGCACGTATTTGTAGTTCGGCAGCAACGGGTTGTCGGGACGGAACAGTTTGCCGACGTTCTGCGCGTGCTCGATGCCGACGTAGAAGTCGGTGTAGTCGTTGATTTTCGCCGGCAGGTGCATCTCGCAATTCGCCGCCAGTGGCAGCAGTTTTGCGCCTTGGGCTTCGATCTTGCCGTGCAGGGTGCTGCCTTCTTTGAACAATTCCAGCAGGCGTTCGCGCAGGGCAACGCGAGCGTCACGACCCAGTTCGAAGAACGCGTTCAACTGGCCGCCACGGGTGGCTTCAACTGCAGTTTTTGCGACGCCATCGAACAGCCCGGCGTCCAGTGCAGCTTCCAGGTCAAAGATATGTTCGCCAATGGCTACGCCACTGCGCGGTGCCGAACCCTTCACGCTGAACACGCCCAGCGGCAGGTTCTGCAGAGGGAAATCAGCATGGCCGTTGGCGGAGGCAACCCAGCTACGAGTGATGGAAGTCTGAGTCATGGGTTATCTCCGGGTCGGGTCGAAAGTGGCGGGCAGCGTGGCCCAACAGGCATCGTAGTTGTTTTGTAGTTGCGGGCAATCCAGCGCGAATCGGCTCGGGCGCAGCACCTGGCTGGTCTCGAACATGAAGGCCATGGTGTTGTCGATTTTCGCTGGCGCGAGTTCGGCGTTGATCGCCTTGGTGCAGGTTTCACCATCCGGCCCGTGGGCGCTCATGCAACTGTGCAAGGACGCACCGCCGGGCACAAAGCCTTCGGCCTTGGCGTCGTACTCGCCCTTGATCAGGCCCATGAATTCGTTCATCAGGTTGCGATGGAACCACGGTGGGCGGAAGGTTTTCTCGGCCACCATCCAGCGTGGCGGGAAGATCACGAAGTCGAGATTGGCCAGACCGTGGACGCTGGTCGGCGACGTCAGGACGGTGAAGATTGATGGATCCGGGTGATCGAAACTGACCGTGCCGATGGTGTTGAAACGGCGCAGGTCATATTTGTACGGCACGTTATTGCCGTGCCAAGCGACCACGTTCAGCGGCGAATGATCGAGCTCGCAGCCCCACAACTGGCCAAGAAATTTCTGCACCAGGGTGGTCGGTTGCTTGAGGTTTTCGTAATGAGCGACCGGCGTCAGGAAGTCCCGTGCGTTGGCCAGACCATTGCTGCCGATCGGCCCGAGGTCAGGCAGGCGCAGCGGCGCGCCGTGGTTCTCGGCGATGTAGCCGCGAGCTTGCGGGTCGAGCAGTTCGACACGAAATTTCAGACCGCGTGGCAGCACGGCGATTTCCAGCGGTTCCAGTTCCAGCACACCCAGTTCAGTCGCGATGCGCAGACGTCCCAGTTCAGGCACCAGCAGCAGTTCGCCATCGGCGTTGAAAAACACGCGCTCCATGGAGCGGTTGGCGCGGTAGCTGTAGATGCTGATCCCGGCCGGTTTTTCTGCGCCCGAGTTGGCGGCCATGCTCACCAGCCCGTCGATGAAATCGGTTGGCTCGGCCGGGATGTCCAACGGATTCCAGCGCAGGCGATTGGGGGTCACTTCACCCAACGGGCCGCCGGCCAGTTGCCGATCCAGTTTGACGAACGCAGGGTGATTGGCCGACGGCTGAATGCGGTACATCCAGGTGCGCCGCGCTTCACTGCGAGCCATGGTGAACGCAGTGCCGGAGAACAATTCGGTGTAGAGACCGTACGGGGCTTTTTGCGGGGAGTTCTGGCCGACAGGCAGTGCGCCGGGCAACGCTTCACTGCTGAATTCGTTGCCGAAGCCGGACTGATAAGCCAGCTCGGGCGCCGTTGAATCGAGGTTCATGGAGCCTCCTGAACAGGGAGTAGGCATGGCCCGTTGCTCCATTGAAGAGGTCTCGGCACGCCCGGGTTATTTTTATCGTAATTCGATTACGCTTAACGTAATTTGATTGGTATTGACCGTCAAGCTATAAAGACGCCCATTCGTCCCGGGATCAGACCGCCTCCATGGAAACGCCGCGCAGCAACGATAAACAGAAAGTCCGCTCGGCCGAGGTCGGCACCGACATCCTCAAGGCGCTTGCCGAGCTGTCGCCATCGACTTCACTGTCGCGCCTGGCCGAACACGTACAGATGCCGGCGAGCAAGGTTCACCGCTATTTGCAGGCGCTGATTGCCAGCGGTTTTGCTGAACAGAATGCCGCCACCAACCATTACGGTCTGGGCCGCGAAGCCTTGCGCGTCGGTCTCGCCGCACTCAACAGTATGGACGTGCTGAAAGTCGGCGCCCTGCCCCTGGCCGAGTTGCGTGACGATCTGAATGAAACCTGCTTTATAGCGGTGTGGGGCAATCAGGGTGCGACCGTGGTGCATATCGAACCGGCGGTGCGCGCGGTGACGGTGGTGACTCAGCTGGGTTCGGTATTGCCGTTGCTCAGTTCGTCCACGGGGCTGGTGTTCGGCGCCTATCTGCCGAAGCGTGAAACCGTCGATTTGCGCGAGCAGGAACTGCAAAGCAGCGCTTCACATGCGCTGGCGGACGATCAGGCCTATAAAGCGTTGTGCGAACAGATCCGCGAACGCGGTCTGCATCATGTGCATGGTTTGCTGATGCCGGGCGTGGACGCCTTGTCGGCACCGGTGTTCAACGCTGTCGGGCATGTTGCGGCGGTGATGACCATTGTCGGCCCGACGTCGTTGTTTCACGCCGACGAAAACGGCCCGGCGGCGCAGCGGTTGTTGGCTGCGACGCGGGCCGTGAGTTGGCGGATGGGGTTTGAGCCCGCCAGCTCGATTTGAGCTTCCGCTGACGGCATAACTGCCAGGCGAATGTTAACTGCCCGTCAAATCACTATGGTTTTACTGGTGCTAACGTCAGGTTCGTCGAGCACTTGCTGGAAGATCTCGATCAGACGTTCATGGCCGAGCTTCTGATCCAGCGCCGTGGACATCAGCCCCACCACGGTATTGGCATCACCCACCAGTTGAATGAGCGTCTTCTGCGCCTTGGTCACGCTCTCGACTCCCTGCCCCACCCCAGCCAGACCGACCAGCCCGATCAGGGCATCCTTGAAATGGGTAAACGCGGCCTCGTTGTCACCGTAGTGTTGAGCCTTGATGCCGTCGTAGATGTTTTTAGCGACTTCGATCGCCGTTACCGCGAGGCCAACGGGAGGAATGACAATACTGATAACAGTGGCCGCCAACATCACGTTTTCGTAAACCAGGCCTCCGATAATTTCAGCAAGACTGGTAGTTTGGGCGTCCACGTCCGCGATAACCCGCCTGACGTGAATTCCGTAGGACATTCGCAAATCCCTGACGCGAGTATTGATCAGAGGCTTCGGTGGCGCTACGGTATCAAGATTCGCATCAAGCTCATCGAAATAATCGTTAATGACCTTCTTATCGAGAAAGCTTATCCGCTTGATGTAGTAATCCCTGAGCGGCCCCTGGCGATCTCGAATAGACCCTACAAACTTATTTACGCTACGAAATGCGACATGATCTGGTGCATGCGGAGTGTAAATGAAGTCTTCAACCCCCTTGCTTGTGACAGCTCGGAAAATATAAACACCCTCAACTTTACGGATACTCTTCAACGTAAAATAGTAAACACTTTCAGTATTGACAACGGGCTCCGAACCGCGGTACTCCTCAGGAGTTCTCAATCCGACAATGATGCGCTCCAAACTATTCAACTGTTCATTATTCAAACCAGCGTCAAAATATTGAGAGAGTAACGCCTGATACATCTCACCCTGCAATTTCTTAAAGTTAACCTCTCGCTTAAACGTATACAGCTGATGATTTGACGGCAAATAATCAGACTCTATCAACTCAATATATTTCTCTCCCGGACGAAGTGTTTTCGACCAACCGGAAATATCCCGGATCGACAATTTATCCAGTGGTGGGTGAGCCGTTGACCAGTGGAATCGCGGATAGTCCCGAGGATCCGGACGCGGACTGTTGTTGGCGTCAAAGCTACGCTCACTGATAATCAGTTGCGACAGGGTCATATCCTCTTGAGGACTGATCTGTACATAAACAAGATCCGGATCTACATCGACAGCGCTCCCTCGTTCTCGAAGTACCTGTTCTACCCGCTGTTTAATAAGTTTGCGAGCGAAGACCTCAAAGGATGGGAATCCGGTGTCACGGAACTCGACCGTATACAACGCCTTGAGTTCTGTATTGAGCCGAGCGTACGTCTGACGCAGGGATTGCGGGACACGTCGATAATTCGGAGGTGCCACCAAATTTATTTCTGCTAACGTCCACCGGTAATTCACCTGCACCAGACCGGCCAGCGGTTCATTCGGGCTGCGACTCAGTACCACCGCAGCGACACGAAATCCATAATACTCCCACAGCCAGTTATCCTTCACCCCTACCTTTTTACCGATGGCTGGCAGGTCACTGGGGTTAATCAGCGACGCAGCATAAACAGGATCACCTCTCATCCAGAATTTGAGTTGATCTGCAAATTCAGAAAAGCTGCCGAAGCGCAGAAACTCATAGTGACCATGAGGGTTTCTCAGAAAAACCTGCTGCGGCCCCAGCGCCCCCTGACGTCCATGGAACACCAGCACGTCCTTCAACGGCTGAGTTGAATCCGTAATACTCACACCATTGATCAATACCGCCGAGTCGCCGGCCATTGCCCGATTGACGAGATTGAAATCCTCGCTGCTGAAGCGACCGGAATGGCGAGCAACCCATAAGGCAAACTCCACCTGACTGAACATTTTATTGTTCAACGCTTCGCGGTAAGGCTGAGGCGGGTTGGCCGGCTGAGCATTCACAAAGTCTGCTCGCACATCAATATTTTGCAGCCAGCTCTCGAGCTTCGCGATGGTCAGACCGAAGGCCTCGCCGCCCTCAAGCACCAACCGGGCGCGATGACCGGAATCATGCAAGCCAATCGTCACGAACTCGGTCAAGGTGTAGCTGTCCTCTTGACGGATAGTCCGTCCACCGACCTTGATTTCATAGACACTGCGCACCCGAATGCTCTCGGAATCCAATTCGATACCGAGGGCACTCCGGGTCCAATCGGCAACTTGCCGTCGGGTATACTCCCGTAAAGAAAAATACCCATTGAATGTGGCGTTAAAGTCAGACTCGTACTTGACCATCGAGTATTCAAGTTCCGAATAGCGCTCCTGTACCGATGGAGGTGCACCCTTCAACCAGTTGGGCCACTCAGTGCGTTTAACAGCGGCTTGCAACGCTTCAAAACTCTCCCGCCAGTGGTGTCGAAGTGCGCCAAGTTGCTGAACATTTTCCAGAGAGGCGAAGAGTCCCACGCCGCTGTTATCGCTTTTCTCCAACAGCTTCGACACTTCATCTTTCTGGTGTTTGATTCGCGAACCGGCGCAATACTGAAAGGCACTTTCCTGCAGGCCCGGGTAAGAAATTTCGCCCCCGGATATCGACAGACGACTGCACAACGCTGCCTGTACGTCATTGCTGCTCAGGAAAAACTCGAACCCTCGGTCGGGGGTATACAGCACGCACCCGTAATGATCATTGTTCAGTAACAACTCAGCATTACCCAAACCAGACATGTCCACGACAAATCCCGAGGGAAGGCGAACAGGGAACTGGCCCACATTATTAATCACCACTTGGTACAGTGACCCGCCATGACCCGACAGTAAAATATCTGCAACCCGCTCGCCTTGGTGAGGCTCAAGCCGCCCACCGATAACACTCAAGGAAAGCTCCGCCATCAGCGTCCTTGCTATCGATTGCTGCAGAACATCCTTGTGGGTAGATGAAGGGTTTCCATCGACTTGTCCACTGGCCGCAGCCTTCCAATACTGGTCAAGACTATTGCGATGCTTCCAGCTCAGATTTTGGCGGGCATTCTCGAGAAGGCGCTCAACCTGATAGATATCCAGCCCAGGAACTTTGAATTGGCTGTCGGTCGTGTTCGGGCGGTCATACACACCATCAGAACCGACCACGTAGTTGGGAGACAGATTACGTGACAGGCATTCGAAGTGGACCTCCAGCAACGAACCTGCCGGTCGACTTTCAAGATTTTCCGCGTAGCTGCCTCTATTCACAAAAACTTTATCGAGTTCAACACCCGGATGGTCCTCCCGAAGTTTTTCAACCAATCGATTTCGCGCCATGTCCTTGAACGAAGGAATCGCCTTCAGCACCGCCAACAGTTGTTGACCTGCCAAGTTAGCCTTCTTAAATTCAGTTGCACTATCGACGCGTTGGCGCAGGCTATCGAGCATCAGGCTCGTGAACATCTTGTCCAATTGATTCATCCTTTATTTTGAGCTAAGCGGTAAATAATTTTTATTTACTCGGGAACTTAAACCAAACTCTAAAAGAATAATCCTCAATCGAACATACGATGTTTATTTCAATAAATTTAACACCGCACGCACACCCCTTATTTCACCTAACACAACTTCAACAACTTAGCCCTGGCCACCGCCTGCGTTCTACGCTCAACACCTAACTTCCCATGAATACGACGCGCATGGGTTTTTACCGTATGAACGGAAATATAAAGTTGCTCGGCAATCTGTTGATTGGAATTACCCTGCGCAATCAAAGTGAGCACTTCAAGTTCCCGTCGACTCAGAGGGCCCTCCGCAATCACCGCCTCAGCCTTTTCCCCTGGATCTACCCGCCCCGCACAACTGTACAAATCGGGCTGGCGCAAACTCAATTCACGCAGCGCAAACTGTAGATGACCGCGCTCCGCCAACGCCTGGCCCCGCTGCATGGCACTTTGTGCCTGTGCACTGTCGCCGGTGAGCCAAGCCACTTGCGCAATCATCAGTTGCAGTTCTGTTTCCAGATTCAACATGCCGCGTTCGTGCGCAACGACCAGCGCCCCGTGAAGCTGCGCCAAAGGTTCGATCGCCACGTGCATTTGGGTATCGGCCAGGACCAGCAAGTATTCGATTCGCGCAATGAGCTCCAGCGTCGCCGGCGGCGCCTGCCGAGCATTCGGCCCGCGATAGTGGCGCAGCACGCGGGTCAGGGCCTCATGTGCCAGTTCCGGACGGCCTTGTTGCAACCAGAGCTGGCTGCTGACTTGCAGCAGAACGCCGCGGTAGACGGTGTCTGGAATATGCCGTTGTTGCATCAGCCGCTCCGCGTCGCGCAACCGGACGAATGCCTGGGCGTAATCGCCCTGGTTCGCAGCCAATTGGGCCTGACCCAGAAACCCATACAACACGCGCTTGTCGTGGTTGCGCAAGCAATCGTCCAGGCCCGCCTGAAAGAACTCGGCAGCGCGCTCGTCTGCGCCCATACACAAGGCCAACCGCCCACGCCGCAACGCAATTCGTCCCAGCAAGGGTGCAGGTCGGTCCGAACGCTGACGGAGCAGTTCATCGATGTCGCAGAGCAGACTCTCGGCGCGAGCCGGGGCGCCACGCTGCTCCAGCCATTGCGCATGATCGAGCTCCATCAGGCCCTCGAACACCAGCGAACCTTGCGCCCGCGCCAGGCACAGCGCCTCGCGGTTGTGGGCTTGCGCCACGTCGAGTTCGCCCCTTAGCAATGCCTGTTGCGTCAAACCGGACAAACACATCAGGCGCGCCGTCCAGCATTCGGGATCGAGCGCGTTCAACGCGTCAAGAAAGTGCGCGCGCGAAGCCTCCATTCGTCCCTGTAAATGCAGTAACCAACCCTGCAGGGCCTGCCAACGTGCAATCAGTTGACGCTGAAGCACCGCCGACGGTTGAGGCGTAAAATGCGCCAAATGAGCAATACAGGCAGTCGCCTGTTCGAAACGTCCGGCGAATAACAGCGCAGCTGTAATCAATCCGACCAATTGCGGGCTGCCCAGCGTCAGTTCCTCGCCTTGCTGCTCATGCAAACGCAACAACAGCACCACCGTTTGCTCCTCGAACAAATGCTCAAAACTGAAGTGCTGCAACAGGCTGACCGCCACTTCGTATTCCTCGGCGAGCAATGCCTGTTCGAAGCCCGATTTCCAGTCCTGTTCGGCACAGAACCATTGGCAGGCACGCCGATGCCAGGAGCGTCCCGCCGGCCATTGCTCATCGCGCAACAACTGCGTGAACGGGGTGAATATCTGCAGCCAATCGGTGGAGTCCCCCCAAGGTTCGATAAAACAGCCCAGCGCTTGCAAGGTCCGCAAGTACTGAGCGCCCTCTCCGGCCCCGAACAGGTGATCGCACAGCCGGGCATTGAAGCGGGGCAAGTGCGCCAGCACGCGCCAGGCCTCGCTCAACTCAGGCGTCAGCGAGCTGAACAACTCATGCTCCAGGTAATCGAGCAAGGTGTCCGCCCGTCCCAGGGTTTTGTCCTGACGCAACCAGTCGCACTTGTGCAGCAATGCAATCCGCACACCGGCACACCAGCCGCCGGTGCGCTGGATGATCCGACTGGCCACCTTGCTGGCCTGCTCCGGTACCCAGGGCTGCAATATCTGCTCGACTTCACCTGGCGTGAAAGCCAGCGAAGTGCTTTCGCACTCGTACAACTCATCGTCGAGCAGCAACCTTGGCCAGTTGCAGGGCGGCCGGCGGCGAGCGCCCAGCCACCAGGTCAACATCGGGCTACTCACCGCCAGCATGCGATCCAGCACCAAGTCCAACTCGGGGTTCGGGACGCGGCAATAGTCATCGAGAAACAGCCAGGTTGGCGTCTGCAATCGTGACAGATACCCCAGCAACTCGGATTCGCTCGACGAAGCCAACCCCAGCGTTTCTGTCAGACGATGACGAAAATCCACCGCGCTCAACACCCCGCCAGACAATGGCAACCAGAACACACGGCACTGGGTTGGTGCCTGCAACAGGCATTCGGCGAGCAGCGCTGTCTTGCCACTGCCGGCCGGCGCGCAGATTAATTTCACCCGGGCCGTGGAGGCCAGTAACGGCTCGGTCAAGCGAGCCCGTGACTGGTGGTGAGTGGACAGACGGGGCAGGAATCCAGAACGGTCCAGACACGGGATCATGGCGGTCATTGCGGCGTGCCTTTTTATAATTGTCCGGCAACCCTAGCCCTCTCGAACCCGCTTGTTGAGAAGTATTCAGCACGCTGATTGGCAGCCATAAAAAAGGCGACCACCCGGTCGCCTTTTGTACTGTCGATGTATCAAAACCCTTACCGAACGCCCTCGGCGCGCAAGGCCGATGGCGTGTAGTCGGCAGCCTTGGCTTCGAAGCCGAATTCGAAACTGTGCTTCTCTTCGTTCTTCATTCCCAGGGCAATGTATCGGCCGGCAATGATGTCGTAGAGCGCTTCGAGGGTGTAGGCCGGAGTCTGGTGATCGTAGTAGTACTGAGCGTGTCCCTCGGCCACTCGCCACAGCTGACCGCGACCGTCGTAATGGTCTGCCAGCGCTACTTGCCAGCTGTCTTCGTCGAGGTACATGTGGCGTTTGGCGTAGATGTGTCGCTCGCTCGGCTTGACCGTACCGATAATTTCCCAGACCCGGTGCAACTCATAACGGGTCAGGTCCTGGTTGATGTGCCCGGCCTTGACGATGTCGTCGTACTTGAGACTCGGTGAGTCGAGTTTGTAGCTGTTGTAAGGGATGTACATTTCCTTCTTGCCGACCAGTTTCCAGTCGTAGCGATCCGGTGCACCGGAGAACATGTCGAAGTTGTCGGACGTGCGCAGGCCGTCAGCGGCAGTACCCGGCCCGTCATAAGCCACTTGCGGTGCGCGACGCACACGGCGCTGGCCGGCGTTGTAAATCCACGCCAGACGCGGCTCTTTCACCTGATCGAGAGTTTCGTGAACCAGCAGCACGTTACCCGCCAGACGCGCAGGTGCCGTCACCGATTGCTTGAAGAAAGTCAGCACATTGGCGGCTTTTTCCGGGTCCAGTTCCTTCATCAGTTGCGGTACGGCGATCTCTTCCTCAAAGCGGATCGGCGTGTAGCTGCCGTTCGTTTGCGGGGTCACCTGAGTGATGATGCGGCGCAGGTTGCCGCCGTGATAGCGGGTGATGTGGTTCCACAGCACCTCGACGCCGGTCTTCGGAATCGGGAAGGCGTAGTAACGGTTACCGGTGAAGTTGGCCAGGCCGTTACCGTCGTTGATGCTGTTCACGTTCAGTGCGCTGCGTTTGGCCGACTCGTAAATCTCCGGGGGTACGGCCACGGTGCGGTGGGTCGGGTAGACCGGGATCTTGTAGGTGTCCGGGTAGCGCTTGAACATCGCCACCTGACCTTCCGACAACTTGTCTTTGTACTTGTCGACCGTCGCGGCGGTGATGATAAACAGTGGTTTTTCGCTGGCGAACGGGTCAGCCAGGAAACCCTTGCTGTCCACCGCGCCGGCGTTTTTCGGGATACCGCCGGTCCAGGCCGGGATCGAGCCATCAGCGTTGCCGGCCTTCTCGGCACCCAGCGGCGTGAGGCTGGTGCCAAGCTTGTTGGCTTCTTCAGGCGAGACCGCCGCCATCACGTTGGCAGCCAGCAGACTCAAGGCCAGGGCGCCGCATTGCAGAATCATCTTGCGCATTAAAATCATCCTTCTCAGCCAGATCAGAAGTTCACGCCGAAGCTCAGCGCCAGGAAGTCGCGGTCTTCCAGGGTGTTGTAGTCACCGCCGAAGAAATCGGTGTAACTGAGGCTCGCGGTATAGGTGTTGCGGTAGTCGGCATCGACGCCGACGCTGACGGCCTTGGCGCCTTCGTTGAACAGCCCGTTAGGGCCGTAACCGGCGACGTCGTGGGACCAGGACAGGTTGGGTTTGAGGTTGATCCCGCCGATGACGTTGGCGTAATCGAGGATCGCCCGGGCGCGGTAGCCCCAGGAGGTCGAGGTGACGAAGCCGTCGGTATTGCCACCAAAACCGTACTGGCCATAGACCGCGTCACGGCCGTAACGCAGTTTGGTTCGCGGCTCCAGGCCACCGACGTGCACCACCGCCGCTTCGCCCACCAGGGTCAGCCGTTGGGCACCCAACACTTGGTCAAAGAAGTGCGTCAGGGTGCTCTGGACCTGCGTCACTTCCTTGCGGCGGTAGCCTTTGTTGTCGGCACCTGGCGTGGTCGCGATAGGTGATGCCGCGCCGCCTGCGATCGGGTTAAGCAAGGCCAGGGTCAGGTCGTTAGTGTTGACTTGCACCGGAGCGTTGGGGCGATAGCTGATCTCGCCGGTCCACGCCGTGCCGGTAGGCAAGGTGGTGGAAAAGCTCGCGCCGTAGAGACGAATATCTTCCGGGTACTCAAGGTAATACTGGCCGCGTCCGAGCATCACACTCTGAGCCAGTGCAGACCCGGTACCGGGCGCGATTCTGTTGGCGGCACCGACGATGGCCGGGATCCGTGCCAGCGTTGTCAGGCCGGCAGTGGTGGTGCCGACCGTCGGGCTACGGCTGTGATAGTTCATGAAGTACAGGCCGTACTCAGTGTCGTCGCCGAGCCAGCGCAGCGCCGTCCCCCACTGCCCGGAGTCGCGGGCGTCGCGGTCACCACCGCGCGGTACGATCACCCCTTCCTGACTGACTTCGAAGCCTTGGCCAAACGCTGCAGCGATCGGTTGCAACGGTGCAATCGCCGGGCTGGCAACCGTGTAATTCTTGTTGCAGCCGTCAGCCACCACGTCGTTGCCGAAGAAGGTGCCGCAGTTGTCGACGACGGTCTGGTCCCACTCCAGTTGATAGAAACCTTCCACCGAGAGTTGGTCGGTCAGGCTTTGGGAGGCGAACAGCATGTTCACCGGAATCAGGCCTTCCTTGATTTCGGCGCCAGGACGGCGGAACGCTGAAACGTCGATCGGGTTGATGCTGTTGATCGAGTTGCCGATGAAGGTACTTTCACCCCAACTCACCACCTGCTTACCGGCGCGCACAGTGCCCGGCAGCTCGGCGATGGAATAGTTATGATAGACGAAGGCGTCGAGCAACTGCGCCCCGGAGGACTTGGCGCCTTCCTTACGACCGCTGTCACTGATCGGTTTGAACTCACGATCCTCGTCCTTGAGTTCGAAGTCATACCAGTACTTGCCACGCACGAACACACCGGTGTCGCCGTACTTCAATTCGAGGTCATGAATACCCTTGAAGATCTTGGAGAAGGTTTCGCCCTTTTTGAAGTTCAGCCGCCCGTCATCCCCGGTCGAAGACTGGCCGGTCCCGCCATTGACGATGCCCACCAGAGATTTGTCGGCATCGCGCATGCCCCAGCTCGCGCCGACGGACAGCGAAGAGTCAAAGGTCCCCTCGATTTCCCCGATGTTGAATGAAACAGCCTGCGCCTGGGCGCAGCAACCCAAGGCAACCGCAGCGGCGAGCGCTTGCGGCGTGAAGATGGCGCGCATTGTTGTTTTTGTCATGCGTCTTCCCCGGTGAGTGACAGAAGGCCCCACCCTACTGCCGCACGTTGGGAGCGATAAGCGCACCAAGGAGGTATTCGCGATGTACCTCCAAAGGATGAATCCCCGCATGGGACGGCGTTTTGCGCAGGTTATGGATGGGCTGGATGGGGGGTTATCAACGCAGCGCATGGCGTGTGGGAGAGGTCTGTCAGCACTGTTACTCATACTGCAACAGTTCATGTCATGAATCGCTATTTTTCCTTTTGGCTCAAGGCCTTATTCTTGCCGGGCTTTCACGGCAAACGGCCGGAAAGCAGGAAGCAATGGCGAGTGCCCCGTCCACGTCATTGGCGACAGATTTCAGATGAATTGAAGATTTTCGACTCATCGCCCCGTGTTCACTGACGTTGATTTATAGCTCCTGATCAATCGTCTTACTTTGGCCGCTGCGTTTGCAGCGGCCTTTTTTATGCCTGTTGAAAAACCGAACGCCCCCCCTCCGAGAAACTTCCGGAAACGACATGGGAAATTTCTTCTTGAACAGAAGCATTTACCCATGATCGTTTTAACCCGCCGAAAGTTCACTCAAACCCATACGCATTTACTTACAGCCTTACCAGAATCATGAACCAAAACTTTGCTGTAACTTGAAACCTATCGACCACTCGCCGGCAAAAAATAAGTCGATGCCAACCGAACAATGCCCCACTACTCCATCATTCAACAAGCACATTCAAAAGGATATGAATATGCAAAAGCCTCCAACATGGGAGTTAACCGAAGCTGTTTACACGACTGCAATTGCACCGTTACACGTTCCGATCGTACCTGCAACTTCATCGACCATCCCCCATAGCGGCATGTTTGGCCCCCACAACTTTGACCCCCACCATATTGTTATTGCCAACTCACATACGATAGACGCCACCAAAAAGTCACTTGCGCAGGAATATCAAACCCGCATCAATCAACTACCACAGACCATCGAACAAGAACTAGCAGCCACAAGACTGGAAGGTTCGACTCATCCCCTTCCTCCTGCAGACGCGATCATTCGTGAACTAGGTGTTCGCAACACTCTTTTGAGTCGAAAGACCGCTGACTTCCATCAGAAAACAGCTCTTGCCAATCAGTTTTATGGCGGTGACCCGCTGAACCGAAGCTTGATTGAGTTCTATCAAAAGGCATCGACCATGGGACAACGGGTCATGCCCGGTGGTATTGCAATGCAAGCATGGACGGCCTCATACCGTGCTGCTCACGAGGCCTGGCTGCTGGCGCAGTCCATTCAGATACTGAACCAGCAACAAGTGCAGGTACTCAATCGGCTGGCCGCCGTTCAGGCCAATGATCAAGCGCAAGCGGCAGCGGCGGAAGCCCAACGAGTAGCTGCCGAGCGCGCCCGGATCGCAGCTGAACAGCAGCGCCTGAAAGAAATCGCTGACGCGGCACGCCGAGAGCAAGAACAAGTTCGAATGGCTGCCGAAAAGGCACACCTAGAGGCACAACTTAAAGCGCTGGCTGATTTTCAGGCTCAGAATCAGGCTCAAGAAAAAGCACGAATCGCTACATTGAAAACAGCGCTGGCCGAGGCTGAAGCTAATGCAGAAGCAGCCGCACAGCATTTCGCAGCCGAGCAGGCTCGTCTCCAAGCCGAAATGGAACAGCGAATCGAGCAGATACAAAAGCAACTGCAAACAGAAAGACAGAGTCTGGAGACTCGCAGGAAAGTCATTGATACAGCTACCGCCGTGGCTCAACGTCAAGCTCAACTGGCGAATCTGAAAATACAGCAGCAGAAGGAAAAGCAGGCGCAAGAGCGCGAGCGGCAACAGGCTCTTCTGGCGGCAGAGGCCGAGACCCAACGTCAACTCGAGCAAGCACGCCTTCTGACGCAATGGCGAGAGGAAACAGAGGCTCGGTGGCAAAGCCCCTCGTTTGCCAATGTCGGTTCAATGGCGGCATTCGGCCCAACGTTTACCGGCACACTCGGAACATTCGGCGTTAGTCCAGCGACGTCCTTGGCGCTCAGGACCGCGTTACGAGCAGCGGTAGCCGCGGTTATCGCAGCACTCGCATCAGTAGCAGTGCCGGTCCTGGTCGGGTTCGCCGCTCTATTGGCTCCCTCCAGGCTGGGTAACGGTGATCTTTTCTCTGTAAGTGTTCCGCTGTCAGAACTCGCTCCTGATTCAACTGCCGACCTGTATGAACTGGCAGCCGTCGGAGGGGAAATCGACCTGCCGGTGAGACTCGGCTCGAGGACGATAGGCAACAAGGTAGAGATCGTTGTTGTTGCCACTGACGGTGTGACAGTTCCCGCCAGTGTGCCGGTAAGGTTCGCTCACTTTGACGCGCGCAAGAATGTCTACGTTTCCGGCAGCACCGTCTCCAACGGTCCCGTCATCACCTGGACGCCGCTGGTAGAACCGCAGGATCCTTCAACGGAATTTCCGCTGATCGACACTGACCTGCCGATTTATGAAGGCGCTACCGTCACCCCCGACACGGGGCGAATCGATCCGTTTCCAGAGCTGGATCGCTACGAATTTGGTGGCTTCATCACCGTCTTTCCGATCGAGTCCGGGATCCCTCCGACGTTCACGATGCTCAGGGATCGGCGGCAGGATCCCGGTGTTGCCAGTGGCGCCGGACAACCAGTTTCCGGAAACTGGTTGGGTGCAGCCTCGACGGGAGAAGGAGCGCCGATTCCGATGCAGATTGCGGATAAATTTCGAGGACGGGAGTTTTCGAGTTTTAAAGCGTTTCGTAGGGCATTTTGGAAGGCCATGGGCGACGATGAATTATTGAGCAGCCAATTTACAAAGTTAAGACAAATGGATATGAAACACCGACTTGCTCCTGCCGCACTTCCTCAGGACCAAGTGGGCAGGCGAATAAAGTATGAAATCCACCACATCAACCCCATCGGAGCAGGCGGCGAGGTCTATGACATGGACAACCTTCGGGTGATGACGCCAAAACTGCATATCAGCATTCACTCCAATATAAAAGGAGAATGAAATGAATCTTCGTAGCACACTGGAAGAATACACAGAAGACGAATACTTAGACCTCATCGAGTGTTTATTCGAGGGCAATTACTCATCCGAAGCCGAGCATGATGCAATTGTCGAAAACATTGTACTCACGTCAGAACACCCCGACGGCACAGGCGTTTTATATGACCCCAGAGAGGGTGTTGAAGACAGCCCGATCGGTGTAATAAACGCAATAAAGCAATGGCGTTCGGCCAACGGAAAGCCTAACTTCAAAACTGAAACAAAGTAATCCAAATAAAGAAGCGAGCATTCGACTTCAGTTCCGACTATCAAGAACCAGCAAGGTCAAGAACGATGACCTTGCTGGCTTCCATCAAATCGAATACTTCTGCAAATTCGCCATCATTTCCTTCAGCGCTTCAAGGTTGTCCTGCGGGTGCGCCGCGCCTTCAAAATCGCAGATCTGTTGCCAATGCGCCGCCACATCTTCGGGGGAGAAACCAACCCGAGGATCAAACCCCGCGCCGAGGCTTCGTTCCCAGCGCACTTTGCCCATCCAGCCGCCACCGACTTCAAACAGCCCGGAGGTTTCCTGGCAGTTCTCACTGGCGAGGTACACCACCAGCGGGCTGACCAGTTCCGGTTTGAGTTGTTCAAAGACTTGCGGCGGGATCAGGCCTTCGGTCATGCGAGTGCCGCCGGTGGGGGCGATGGCGTTGACCAGGATGTTGTTCTTGCGGCCTTCGATGGCCAGCGTGCGGGTCAGGCCGTAAAGGCCGAGTTTGGCCATGCCGTAGTTGGACTGACCGAAGTTGCCGTAAATGCCCGACGTCGAAGCGGTGAAGATGATGCGGCCGTAGTTTTGCTCGCGCAGGTGCGGCCAGGCGGCACGGGTAACTTTGTAGGCGCCTTCGACGTGGACGCGGTAAACCAGGTCCCAGTCGCCGTCTTCCATTTTGTGGAAGGTTTTGTCCCGCAGGATCCCGGCGTTGTTGACCACTACATCGACACGACCGAAGGTGTCCAAGGCGTTCTGAACGATTTTGTCGCCGTCGGTGACGGAGTCATGGTTGGCCTCGGCGATGCCACCGGCCTCGCGGATTTCGGCCACCACCCGGTCGGCCGCCGAAGCGTTTGCGCCTTCGCCCTGAGCCGAACCGCCAAGGTCGTTGACCAGCACTTTGGCGCCCTGTTTGGCGAACAGCAGCGCGTGGGCCCGGCCCAGGCCGCCGCCTGCCCCCGTGATGATCACGACTTTATCTTCGAAGCGCACAGACTCATTCATTGGGGGGACTCCAGCAGGCCAGGGGACAATGAGTCCGAGTGTCAGGCACGGCGATGCGGGTCACAATGAACTGGGGTGAGGCTGAATGGTGCGCGATAAGACAGAGGGATAATCAGGAGCAGGCGGCCTTGCGCGGCGGTGAGATCATCTGATCGCGAAACTCCAGATAGTGCTTGAGCACCTGCCCCGGCGCCTCGGTTTGAGGGTAATGGCCAATTCCGGGCAACAAGACCGTGTCCGGGTTCGGGATCAGTTCCCGATAGCGCTGGACCATGTGCGCGCCGGAGATCGGATCGACCTCACCATCGATCACCCGCAACGGTACTTCACCCCGCTGCATCGCGCTGACCCAACGCTCGCGCTGGGCACGTCGCTCAGGGATGTAGGCGATCAATTTGTGCATGATCCGTGGCCCTTGATTGCTCTCGATCAAGCTCCAGAAATCATCCATCTCGCTCTCGGTGGGGCGACTTTGCGGACCGAAGATCTGCCGGAAACTCTTCACCAGACCGTCACGGGAAAAGGCTCGCCCGATCATCCAGCCCAAGGGGCTGAGCAGGAGTTTTTGCATCAGTATCGGGCGATGGGTTTCGGGAAAGAGGCCGCCATTGAGGAACACACAACTGGCGATATGGATGCGCGCTTCGTAATGCCGGGCCAACAGTTCCTGGGCCACGCTGTCGCCATAATCGTGAGCCAACAGGTGCACCGGCTGCTCGACCTTCACGTGCGCCAGCAAAGCCTGTAGCAGATCGGCCTGCTCCAACAGGCTGTATTCGTGGTCCACCGGTTTGGCGGAATCACCGAAGCCGAGCATGTCGCAGGCAATTACCCGATAGCGCTGGGTCAGCGGCTGCCACAGGAAATGCCAGTCCCAACTGGCGGTCGGGAAGCCATGAATGAGCAACAGTGGCTCACCCTGCCCCGCAGTCCAGTAACGGATGGTCTGGCCACGGAAGATGAACGTCTGGCCGCGTTTGCGCCAGACACACAGGGGGATCTCGGCGAGTGCCATTAGAGTTTATAACCCGCGTCTTGTTTATCGAGTTTGCGCAGCAGCGCTGGCCAGGCCAGTGCGCCGCCCATCCCTTGAGCACTTTTTGTGACGCCGGCGATCATCGCCTTGGCACCCGCCAGAATCTGCGGTTCGATGGCAATCAATTCGGCGCCACCGTTCTGCGCCAGCACCTGGATATCGCAGGCGCGCTGGAAGGTAAACATCATCAGGAACGTATCGGCGATGGTAGCGCCGCAGGTCAGCAGGCCGTGGTTGTGCAGCATCAGGAAATTGTTTTCGCCGAGGTCGGCTTGCAGTCGCGCCTTCTCTTCATGGTTAAGCGCAACCCCTTCGTAGGCGTGATAAGCCAGGCTGGACAGGACAAACAACGATTGTTGGCTGATCGGCAAAATGCCTTGTTTCTGCGCCGACACGGCGACACCGGCAGCGGTGTGGGTGTGCAGCACGCAGACGACGTCGTGACGAACCTCGTGCACCGCGCTGTGGATGGTGTAACCCGCCGGATTGATCTCGTAAGGGCTGTCCATCAGCTTGTTGCCGGCCTGATCGACCTTGACCAGGCTGGACGCGGTAATCTCGTGGAACATCAGCCCGAACGGGTTGATCAGAAAGTCTTCGGTACCGGGGACCTTGGCCGAGATGTGGGTAAAAATCAGGTCATCCCAGCCATGCAGGGCAACCAGACGATAGCAGGCGGCCAGGTCGACGCGGGTCTGCCACTCGGCGGCACTGACCTGGTCTTTGACACTGTGTGGCGATTGGACGGGGGCTACGCTCACGGCAAGGAACCTCTAATTTTTATTCTTGGGGTTTCTATTGTTCACCGACGTTACAACAGTCTAGTCACGCCCCGGGGATCGTGTAGTTGCATTGGCAGCCAGCTTGATGGCCTAGCGAGTCAGTACGCCAACGAACGTGGATCCATGTCAAAGTACTGCCGCCAACAACGGTGCGGCGAACAGATTCAGCAGCCCCGTCAGAACCATGACTAACCCCGCCACCGAGCCCTCTTCACCCCCCACTTCATGTGCCCGACTGACCCCGGCACCGTGAGCGCCGACACCAAACAACGCCCCTCGAGCCAAGGCGCTGCGCAGGGGCAACCACTTGAGCAGAATGCCGCCGAGCATCGCCCCGAACACCCCGGTGAACATCACAAACACTGCAGTCAGTTCCGGTACGCCGCCCAAGTCATGGGCCAGCGGCATGGCAAAAGGCGTGGTGATCGAACGCGGCACCAGCGACATCGTCACCGAACTGTCCAGCGCCAGCGCCTTGGCCAACCCGAACGAACTGCCGATGGACGCGACGCTGCCCGCCAGCATCCCCAGCAACAACGCCGACCAATGCCGCATCAGCATCTGCCGCTGCTGCCAGATCGGTACCGCGAAAGCGACGGTAACCGGCCCCAGCACCAGCATCAGCCAATGGGTGTTGCTCGAGTATTCGGCATACGCGGTGTGCAGCGGCACGGCGAGTGCCAACAATAGAGCCGGGACCAGAATCAGTGGCGACAGTACATAGCGCCCAGTGCGACGGTAGATCCAGCGGCTGAATAAATAAGCCAGCAGCGTGAAGGCCAGCCAGAACATCGGCATCAGTTCAAGCTTCACGAGACCTCCTCAACCGCACCACCAGTTCCACGGTGAAGGCGGTCACCAGCATCACCATCAACGTGCTGACGCCGATCACCAGCAAAATTCGCCAACCGTCGCTGCGCAGCAGACCGCCGTAATCGAGCAGGCTCATGAGCGCCGGAATGAAGAACAACAGCATCTCGGCCATCAACAGGCCGGCGCCCATTTGTAGCGCTGCCGGTTTGACCACACCCAAAGCGAACGCCAGCAGCAACAGCACCATGCCGATGACACCACCGGGAATCGGCCAGGCAAACCACACGGCCATCTGGCAGCCGAGTAGATAGATGGCCAGCAGCACGGCTAATTCGGCCGCCAGTCGAGCCAGGCTTTTCAAGGTTGATGCGTTCATGTCTTCGGTCCTCACAGGTGCTCATTTTAAGGAGCGGGCTGCCATACCCGAAGCGAATTGTTAGACTCGAAGCCATTCCAAAATGGAATCATGCACATGGAATTCAAACAGCTACGCAGCTTCGTCGAGGTCATGCATCAGGGTGGTTTTACTCAGGCCGCCAAAACCTTGCACATCAGTCAATCGGCGGTGAGCAAACAGGTCGCTCAACTGGAACAGAGCCTCGGCACTGCGCTGCTCGAACGGCAGGGTTCGCAGCTGCGTCTTACCGCCGCCGGCAGCGTGGTCCTGCAACGGGCCGAAGGCATGTTGCGGCTGCGCAACGAACTGCTCAGTGAGCTGGATGACTTGAGCCAACTGGCCCGCGGGGAATTGCGTCTGGGTTTGCCGCTTCTGGGCAGCGACGCGCTGTTCGCCGGACTGTTCGCCGAATACCGACGACGCTACCCGAACATCAGCATTCAATTGCTTGAGGGCGGTAGCCTGAACATCGAACAGGCCGTTTTGAGTGGAGAGTTGGAACTGGGTGGCAGCCTGTTGACGAAGGACCCGCAGTTCGCCTTCCAGCCTTTCTGCGATGAACCGCTGGACGCCCTGCTGCCGGCCGACCATCCGCTGGCGTCGAAGACGGTGATTGGGCTGGAGGAATTGGCCGACACTCCATTCCTGCTGTATCAGCGCAGCTTCGTGCTCAATGACCGCTTGCTGCAAGCCTGCCAGCAACTGGGATTTACGCCGAAGGAAGGTGGTCGCAGCGGCCAGGCTGACTTTCTCGCGGCGCTGGTGGCGGCCGGTCAAGGTGTGGTGCTGTTGCCGCGCGTGGTGGCACGCGGGCTGGTGCGGCCAGGCGTGGTGCGCCTGACCTTGAACGCACCGGGTTATCTGCGCTGGGATATCGCCTTCATCTGGCGTCAGGGCGCGTACCTGTCAAAAGCCGCGCAAGCCTGGCTCGCCCTGCTGCGCGAGCGGCCGGTCAGCCCCGCAGAGCGCTGACCAACTCCGCCAGCCAAGGCTCGGCGTCGGTTTCCGGCGTCACGCTTTCACTGGCATCCAGGCGCAGCATTGGCAGGACTTCGCGTAGGCCCAGTTCGCCGAACAATTCACGCATTTGCTCGCCACCGCCGCAGAACGTATCGCCGTAACTCGCATCGCCCAGACCAATCACGGCACCCGGCAAGCCACGCCAGGCAGCTGGTAACTGGTCACGGATTGCGAAATACAACGGTTGCAGGTTGTCCGGCAACTCGCCCATGCCGGTGGTCGAGGTCACCGCCAGGAAGGCTTCGGGACCAAAAGCCTGAACATCGGCGAGGGTTGCACGCGGGTTGTGCCAGGTTTCGAAACCCGCTGCTTTTAAAATATTTGCGGCGTGGCGGGCGACTTCTTCAGCCGTGCCGTACACCGAGCCGGAAAGGATGGCGACTTTCATCAATCTGATCCTGAAGCTGAGTAAAAAGACGGGGGATATTAACAGCCGTGGCAAAAAAGCTGCGATTGACTCTCAATTAACGCGGGTGACCAGTAGAAAGTTCTCAGTGTTCTTTTAGAATGCATCCCACAATCAAATTGGAAAGGATTCTCCGATGATTAACGCCCAACTGCTGCAAATGGTGATCAACGCTTCCAACGACGGCATCGTGATTGCCGAAAAGGAAGGCGAGCAGGACAACATCCTGATTTACGTCAACCCGGCATTCGAACGCCTGACGGGTTACACCAGCGAAGAAATCCTCTACCAGGATTGCCGTTTTCTTCAGTCAGGGGACCGCGACCAGGAAGCTCTCCCGTTGATTCGCGAGGCGTTGAGCAGTGGCGGTTCCTGCCGGGAAATCCTCAGGAACTATCGCAAGGACGGCACGCCGTTCTGGAACGAGCTGTCCCTCTCGACGGTGAAGAACCCGGATGACGGACAGACTTATTTCATCGGTGTGCAGAAAGACGTCACCCTTCAGGTCAAGGCGCAGCAGCGAGTCGCGCAGTTGGAGGCGCAATTGGCTGAGGTCCAGGCCGAGCTTGCCGCACTAAAAGCGACGAACGGCGAAAACAAAACGAAGGATTGATTGTCATTAACTACAATCACCAGTGACTTTGTAACTTTTTCTGTCGAGCAGATTATGCAACGCGACGCACTCCTGACCCAGGATGAGCTGGATTTTATCCAGACAATGCAACACAACCCGCAACTCAATGTGCGGGATGCGACGTCGAGCCTGCTCGTCAACGGTGGTTCACAGATTCGTGACCTGCTCACGCGCCTTGCCGCTCATGAGCAAGTCACCATCCAGGCCAACTTCGAAAATCAGCAAATGACCTTCCCGCTGCACCTGGTGGAAGACGAATTTCATGCGCTGCATTTACGCCTCGGCGTCCCCAGCATCTATGAAGACGGACCGATGGTCCGGCCATGGCGCCTGGTACTCGAAGAGCCGGTAGCGCTGGAGAATGCCAATGGCCAACCCGGTACGATGTGGGTGCACGAAGTGTCGTTCAAAGGGGTCTTGCTGGAAGTTCGCAACAAGACCAAACCGCCCAAACATTTCGCCTTGTGGTTCAGCCCGTCTGGCTACGAGCGCATCGCGTTGCGCGGCACCTTCGAGAAAGAAACCGAGAGCGGCTTCTTTGCCTATCAGTTGAATCAGGGTGACAAGGACGAAACCGAGCGTCTGCGCCAGTACATCCTTCAACAGCATCGGCTGACGCATCCGGCCATGCATCTCTGATTCAAGTATCCAGGTTACCTGTCAGGAACTGTTTCAAACGCTGACGCATGACCAATCCTTCGTTACCCAGACATCCAATCGACGATCCAGCCAGGCTTTCCTGCACCAGATCGGACGCATCCCCCGCCAGCATCAACTGACAATCCAGGCTCAAGGCCAGGCGCTTCAACCGCCGTGGCAACTCGGGCGCAGGCGCGTGATTGGAAAATAGCACCAGCGCCTGAGGCTTGATCCGCTCGCAGACCAGGGCCAATTCGTCGAATGGCTGACCGATAGCCAACACTTGAATAGCCGAATCGACACTGCTCAGAAACAGCGCGGTTACCAGCACTTCGAGTTCACGACACTGATCATTCAGGCCGCAGACAATCACCCGTCGCGGCTGCAAGACACGCACCAGCAGCAGGCGTTGCAACACTCGAGAACGTAGAAAACCATCCAGGAAAAACCACTCGCTGGCCTGACCGAACGCCTCATGACGCTGCAGTAATTGCTTCCAGAGTGGAAGCAAAATGTCCTGAAATACGACAGTTAGCGGATAACTGAAAAAGATCTGTCCATAGACCTGCTCCAGTTGAACCTCGTCAAAGACATTCACCGCCGCCTGAACCTGTTGCTGCCATTGCGTGTAGTCAGCGTGCACTAGTTCATTCGGGATGATGTGCGCCAGGGTCTGAAGCGGTGCAATCCTGGCCAGTATCTTGCCGACTTTACTGACAGCAACGCCGCGTTCGATCCAGCCAAGGATGGTGCGGACCCGATCGATATCGGTCATCGAATACAGTCTGTGCCCACTTTCAGTGCGCGCGGGCTGTATCAGCCCATAGCGGCGTTCCCATGCACGTAGCGTGACCGGGTTGACCCCGGTCAGGCGCGCCACTTCACGAATCGGAAACAGTTCTTCCTGCTCGAGAGGAAGACCAGGCTGCAAGCCAGGGACAACGTCAGTCAGGACAGGCATTTTATAATTCTACGTCCATGTATAAATTGGATCCCATTCTAACTCTCCTGCCCCCACGCCCTACAAGACGTTGATGGCGACGAATATCACTGACGTTCCAGGCAGAATCAGGAATAATCCTTGCTTGTTCCAAGACGCAGCCCACCACCCCGGCGCTGCGCCTGGCGAAACTCCTATCCGGAGCGACGCGATTGTCATACGGAGATACACAATGTCTACCTCACCCGTCACGCTGATGGTTGCGCGCCGCGTCGCCGATGGGCGTTATCAAGACCTGATCGCCTGGTTGCGCGAAGGCGAACAACTGGCCACCGATTTTCCCGGCTATCTCGGCTCTGGCGTGCTCGCTCCGCCGCCCGACGATGACGAATTCCAGATTATTTTCCGCTTCGCCGACGAGCAGACGCTGCACGCCTGGGAGCATTCCGCCTCGCGCACCGCCTGGCTGGCTCGCGGCAGTGACTTGTTTGCCCATCCAACGGAACATCGTGTCAGCGGCATCGAAGGCTGGTTCGGCGCGGCCGGCCAGCGCCCACCACGCTGGAAACAGGCCGTGGCGATCTGGTTGGCATTCTTTCCGGTTTCCCTGCTGTTCAACTTTGTCCTCGGGCCGTTGCTGAGCGACATGGGTCTGCTGAGCCGGGTGTTCATCAGCACCTTGTGCCTGACCCCACTGATGGTCTACTTCTTCATTCCGCTGTCGACCCGCCTGCTGGCCAGCTGGCTGAACACCGCGCCGCAACGGCCGCTGCCTGCCGAGCCTTCAACGCAGAATCGCTAAGCCTGCTACCACAATAGGTGTACGCCTCTCGTCGCTGGTATAGTTTTGCTCTTACCGCGACGCGAGCCGTTCATGACCTCTTTCGTAGCCCCGATTCTCATTACCGGTGCCGGCCAACGTGTCGGCCTGCACTGTGCGCAGCGTTTGCTCGAGGATGGCCAGCCGGTGATCTTCAGCTACCGCAGTGAACGCCCCGGCGTGCAAACCCTGCGCGACCTGGGGGCGACCGCGGTGTTTGCCGACTTCTCCACTGAAGCCGGAATCTTCGCGTTCATCAGCGAACTGAAAAACCACACCGACAGCCTGCGGGCGATTGTCCATAACGCCTCCGAATGGCTGGCCGAAACCCCGGACACCGACGCCACCGCCTTCACCCGCATGTTCAACGTCCACATGCTGGCGCCCTACCTGATCAACCTGCATTGTGTCGACTTGCTGCAGCGCTCAAGTCCCGCCGACATCGTGCACATCAGCGACGACGTGACCCGCAAGGGCAGCAGCAAGCACATTGGCTACTGCGCCAGCAAAGCCGGGCTCGACAGCCTCACCCTGTCCTTCGCCGCGAAATACGCGCCGACAATCAAGGTCAACGGCATCGCGCCAGCCCTGCTAATGTTCAACCCCGACGACGACGCGGCGTACCGCGCCAAGGCACTGGCCAAGTCCGCGCTGGGTATCGAACCCGGCTGCGAAGTGATCTACCAGAGCCTGCGTTATTTGCTCGACAACCCTTATGTCACCGGCACGACCCTGACCGTCAACGGCGGACGGCACATCAAATAAGCGGCCCCCGCGAGGATGTTCCATGACGTTATCCCTGCCCCAGAACGCCCTGTCCCAGAGCTACCGCGAGATCCTCATCGGCCTCGGTGAAAACCCGGACCGTGAAGGGTTGCAAGACACCCCGGCTCGCGCGGCAAAAGCCATGCAGTACCTCTGCCATGGTTACGAACAAAGTGTCGAAGAGATCGTCAACGGCGCGCTGTTCGCTTCCGACAACGATGAAATGATCATCGTCGACAACATCGAGCTGTATTCGCTCTGCGAACATCACATGCTGCCCTTCATCGGCAAGGCGCATGTGGCTTATATTCCAACGGGCAAGGTGCTGGGCCTGTCGAAGATTGCGCGACTGGTGGACATGTTCGCCCGTCGCCTGCAAATCCAGGAAAACCTCACTCGGCAAATCGCCGAAGCGGTACAGCAAGTGACCGGTGCGGCGGGCGTCGCAGTGGTCATCGAAGCCAAGCACATGTGCATGATGATGCGCGGCGTCGAGAAACAGAATTCGACCATGAACACCTCGGTGATGCTCGGCGCCTTCCGCGAGTCGAGCAACACCCGCCAGGAGTTCCTGCAATTGATTGGACGGAGCAAGTAGCAATGCCACAACTTCAACCAGGAACGGCACGCATCCGGGTCAAGGACCTGTGCCTGCGGACCTTCATCGGGATCAACGAGGATGAAATCCTCAACAAGCAGGATGTGCTGATCAACCTGACCATCCTGTATGCCGCTCAGGAAGCGGTGCGTGACAACGACATCGATCACGCGCTGAACTACCGCACCATCACCAAGGCGATCATCGCCCACGTGGAAGGCAATCGCTTCGCCCTGCTCGAACGCCTGACTCAGGAAATTCTCGATCTGGTCATGGCCAACGAGTCGGTGTTGTACGCCGAGGTCGAAGTCGACAAGCCCCACGCCCTGCGATTCGCAGAGTCGGTGTCTATTACGCTTGCAGCGAGCCGCTGACCACGTCTGGCACATTGTTCGTCAGACTTTTATCATCCGCGCACGATTTGATTGCACAGAGCCCGCCATGACCGATCAACAACGCCTGGAACTCGAAGCCGCCGCCTTTCGCCGGCTGGTCGCCCACCTGGACAGCCGCAAGGATGTGCAGAACATCGACCTGATGAACCTCTCCGGTTTCTGCCGTAACTGCTTGTCCAAGTGGTACAAGGCCGCTGCCGATGAACGCCAGATCGAGGTCAGCCTCGATGACGCCCGCGAAGTGGTTTACGGCATGCCGTACGCCGAGTGGAAAGCCCAATACCAGCAAGAAGCCAACGCCGAACAACAAGCGGCGTTCGCCAAAGGAAAACCCAATGAGTGATTTGAACACCCTGCGCGCCAGCCTCAAGAGCGGCGAACACGTTTTTGCCGACACCCTGGCCTTCATCGCCGCCGGCTACGACTATCAGCCTCAGGCTTTCAACAATGGCGGCGTGGAAAACGCAGCCGGGCAGAATGAAGGCTCGTCCAAGACCCTGGGTCTGGCGCTGTTGGAAGGCTTGAGCGATGAAGAAGCGCTGTTGGCGTTCGGCGAACATTATCGTTCGGTGGTGGCCACGCCTGAAGGCAGCGATCACGGCAATATCCGCGCGTTGATTGCTCATGGATTAGCCGGTGTGAAGTTCACTCAACAGCCGCTGACTCGCCGCTGATTCAACACCTTCCAAACACATCCCGACTTTTAAGATTGACCCGGCAACTTTATTTCGTTTGCCGGGTACCGCTGCTCACGGCTTAGATAAAAAGAAGCATCCCTTCTTCTGAGTCAGGTATCCATGAGCAGCGAAACCATCAGCCAGTCGATCAACATCGTTCATCCCGTCACACTAAGCCACGGCAAAAATGCCGAGGTCTGGGACACCGATGGCAAACGCTACATCGACTTCGTCGGTGGCATCGGTGTACTGAACCTCGGCCATTGCCATCCACGCATCGTCGAGGCCATTCGCGAACAAGCCACCCGGCTGACCCACTACGCGTTCAACGCCGCCCCGCATGTGCCCTACATCGAACTGATGGATCGTCTCACCGCGTTTATTCCGGTGGACTACCCGGTCAGCGGCATGCTCACCAACAGCGGCGCGGAAGCGGCGGAAAACGCCCTGAAGATCGTCCGTGGCGCCACCGGTCGCACGGCCGTCATCGCCTTTGACGGCGCCTTCCATGGCCGCACCCTCGCCACGCTCAACCTCAACGGCAAAGTCGCGCCCTACAAACAGAAAGTCGGCGTGCTACCGGGTCCGGTTTTTCACCTGCCCTTCCCGAGCAAGGACAACGGCGTGACCTGCTCCGAGGCATTGAAGGCCATGGATCGACTGTTCAGCGTCGAAATCGATGTCGAAGACGTGGCGTGTTTCATCGTCGAACCGGTGCAAGGTGAAGCGGGCTTCCTGGCGATGGACGTGGAGTTCGCCCAGGCGCTACGTCGTTTCTGTGATGAAAAAAACATCTTGCTGATCGCTGATGAAATCCAGTCCGGCTTCGGTCGCACCGGCCAGCGTTTTGCGTTTTCGCGACTGGGTATTGAACCCGATCTGATCCTGCTCGCTAAAAGCATCGCCGGTGGCGTACCGCTGGGCGCGGTGGTCGGGCGCAAGTCGCTGCTCGACACCTTGCCCAAAGGCGGACTGGGCGGCACCTATTCAGGCAACCCGATTGCCTGCGCCGCGGCACTGGCAACCCTGGACGAGATGACCGATGCGAACCTGCACGCCTGGGGCTCGCAACAGGAAGAGGCCATCGTCAGCCGCTACGAAGCCTGGCGCGCCAACAAGCTTTCTCCGTTTCTGGGCCGCTTGACCGGCGTTGGCGCGATGCGCGGTATCGAGCTGACCAATGCCGACGGCACACCGGCCTCGGCGCAATTGACGCAGCTGCTGGCCCTGGCCCGCGACGCGGGCTTGCTGCTGATGCCCAGCGGCAAGTCGCGAAACATCATTCGGCTGCTGGCACCGCTGACTACCGAGGCCGCGGTGCTGGAAGAAGGGCTGGATATCCTTGAGACCTGCCTGGCGAACCTTTCCTGAAAAGCAAACTACGATCAGGGACTGACATAGCGAATTATGTTCGCTTGTAGTCCCCGATTTTGCGTCGCAATACTGGCCAAATACCCCTTTTACCAAGCGAGATCACTACCACCTACAAGCCTGAGGCATTCATGTATCACGACAATATAATTTATAAAAAAAAGTCCAATGATCCTCAATTCCTGCTTGGCGTAGCCGTGGTGCTGTTTCTCGGCTCCTACCTGATGAACCTGGGTAACAGCGCCCTCAGTCATTTCCTGCATCCGTTGTTGGGCAATGCCCCGGACAGCCTGACCGCTCGCAATATCGCCTTCGGCCTGGCGATTGCCGCACTGGGCACACTGAACTTTCACGTCCTCGGACGCTTGAAGTTCAAGGTGCAGACCACCGTGGTATGGATCGAACTGCTGATCCTGTTCCTGGCGTTCTTCGACACCTTCGACCTCTCCTACAGCTTCATCCTCGACAAGATCGGTTTCCTGATCATCCAGGGCGCGGCGACCACGCTGTACATCTCCGCCGTGGCGATCGTGATTGCCTTCGTGCTGGCGTTGATCGGTGCCGTAGCCAAGCTGTCGAACAACGGCCTGGCCAACGCCATCGCCTCGTTCTACACCTCGTTCTTTCGCGGTGTTCCGCTGCTGATCCAGATCTACCTGATTTACCTCGGACTGCCGCAACTGGGTTATGTGGTGGACGCAGTGCCGGCCGGCATCTTCGCGTTGTCGCTGTGCTACGGCGCCTACATGACCGAGATTTTTCGTGCGGGCATCCAGAGCATTCCGGTGGGCCAATGGGAAGCCTCACGAGCCCTGGGCATCAGCCCGCTCAAGACCCTGAGCCGGGTGATCATGCCGCAAGCCTTGCGGGTGATCATCCCGCCCACCGGCAACCAGTTCATCGCCATGCTCAAGGACAGTTCGCTGGTGTCGGTGATCGGCGTCTGGGAACTGATGTACCTGGCCAAGACCCAGGGCCGCGCGGACTTCCGCCACCTGGAAATGCTGATCACCGCCGCAATGATTTACTGGGCCCTGTCGTTCATTCTCGAACGGGTGCAGGCGCGAATCGAAAAACGGGTCAACCGATCCATTGCCAGGGGTTGATGCGTGATGACTCGAACCAATACCGCTGAACAACTCAACCTTGCGCCTGCAGCGCAACCCCGCCAGTCAATGATTTCCATCACCGGCCTGAACAAGTGGTACGGCGATTTTCACGCGTTGCGCGATGTGGACCTGAACGTCGCCACGGGCGAAATCCTGGTGGTGTGCGGGCCATCAGGCTCGGGTAAATCGACGATGATTCGTTGCATCAACCATCTGGAGAATTTCCAGAAAGGTCATATTCAGGTCAACGGCATCACCCTCACCAGCGAGGCCGAAAGTGTCAGCGCGGTACGCCGGGAAATCGGCATGGTGTTCCAGAGCTTCAACCTGTTCCCACACTTAAGCGTGATGGACAACCTGACCCTGGCCCCGCAACTGGTGCAAGGCGTGACATCTGCCGAAGCGAAAAAGCGCGCTCAGGTCTACCTGGAGCGGGTGCGAATTGCCGAACACGCCGACAAGTACCCTTCGCAACTGTCCGGTGGCCAGCAGCAACGCGTGGCGATTGCCCGGGCGCTGTGCATGAACCCCAAAGTGATGCTGTTCGACGAACCCACCTCGGCCCTCGATCCGGAAATGGTCCACGAAGTGCTGGACGTGATGGGTGAGTTGGCCACCGACGGCATGACCATGATTTGCGTAACCCACGAAATGGGTTTTGCCAGCAAGGTCGCCGACCGCGTGCTGTTCATGGACCAGGGCCAGGTCATAGAACAAGCCACCCCTTCCGAGTTTTTCAACAACCCGCAAACCGAACGCGCACAGAAATTCCTGTCACAGATCATTGGTCACTGAGCACCGCTTTGCCCCTTCATAACAATAACGATAAGTGGAGATGGACATGGTCAGCAAAAAACACGTAATCGCAGCCGCAATGTCGCTGGTGTTCGTCGGCGCCGCCAACGCCGGAGCCGTACTGGACAAAATCCAGAGCAGTAAAACAATGACCGTCGCCACGTCCGCGACCTGGCCACCCCAAGGGTTTATCAACGACAAGAATGAAATCGACGGGTTTGATATCGACGTTTCCAAAGAGATCGCCAAGCGTCTCGGCGTCGAGGTCAAGTTCATTACCCCCGACTGGGACGTGATCACCGCCGGCAAGTGGAACGGGCGCTGGGACATGTCCGTGGGCTCGATGACCGCCACTAAAAGTCGCGCGCGAATTCTCGACTTCCCCGCGACCTATTACTACGTGCCCTACGTATTTGCGGTTCACAACAAATCCACACTCACCGACCACAAAGCGCTCAATGGCAAAACGATCGGTGTCGAAGGCGGCACCACGTCCGAGGATTACCTGAACCAGGCACTGGCCATCGAAGCGACTGACATGCCGCCCGTCGCCTACGACGTACAGACCAAGAAGATGAAGACCTATGCCGGTTCCCTCGGGCCGTTGGATGACTTGCGTCTGGGTGACGGCGTTCGTCTCGACGGCATCCTCACTCAGCGCAGCACGCTGGAAGCGGCCATCAAGAAAAACTACCCGCTGCGTGCCGTCGATAACGACGTGGTGTTCTACGAACCCCTGGCCATTGCCACCGACAAGGGTGACGCGGAATTGAAGGCCAAGCTCGGTGAAATCATCGGCGCGATGCACAAGGACGGCACGCTGACCAAGCTGTCGACCAAGTGGTACGGCGTGGATTATTCGACCGTCAAGTAAGCCAATCCCCCAGATCGCATGCCTGGCGCACTTGCGCAGGCTGCGATCTTTTAAGGATTCACCATGCACAACATCCCCACCACCTGGTATTCCCAAACTTCGCTACCCCGAGCGGCCAGGCCCGAACTGAGCACTGACGAAACTTGCGACGTCTGCATCATCGGCGCCGGGATCGCGGGCCTTACCGCTGCCCTGGAGCTGACCCGGCGCGGCAAACGCGTGATCATCCTCGAAGACCGGCAAGTTGCCTGGGGCGCGTCCGGTCGAAATGGCGGCGTGGTCTCGCCGGGCTGGGCTCAGGGTTCGGGAGCGATCCGCAAGAAGCTGGGACTGGAACAGGCCAAGGCGCTGTTTCAAATGTCGGCCGAGGGTGTGGAGATTGTCCGCCGCAACATCACCGAACTGGCACTGACTGGCTGCGATCCATCCGCTGGCACGATTCAGGTCAAGCGTTACGACGACAGTGCTGGTGTGAAAAACCACATCGACACGATGCGCCGGGACTTCGGCTATGAACTCAACTACCTCGACACCCCTCAGGTCCGCGAGCGGGCCCACACCCTGCGCTATTTCCAAGGCATCGAAGATCCCAACGCCCTGCACTTTCATCCACTGAATTATTGCCTGGGACTGGCCCTCGCCATCGAAGCAGCGGGAGGCCGGATTTTCGAACAATCAAAAATGCTGGCCTGGCGGCGCGACAGCGCCGACAAAATCGTCCAGACCGCCAACGGCACCGTGTGCTGCCAGGACCTGGTGTTCTGCGCCGGCGGTTACGGCGGCCCGGAGTTGCAAAAACTCAGCCGCGCCTACCTGCCCATTGCTACTTATGTGGTGCTGACCGAACACCTGGGCGACTCGATCAAAAACGTACTCGACTCCAGCGCCGCGTTCTCCGACGACCGCCGCGCCTCGGACTATTACCGCGTGGTCGAAGGCGATCGCCTGCTCTGGGGCGGACGCATCACCACCCGCAACGAACAGAACGAAAAAGCCCTCGCCACCATGCTCAAGGCCGACATGGTCTCGGTCTATCCACAACTGGCCCCGGTCAAAATCGAATTGGCCTGGTCCGGCCTGATGGGTTACTCCACCAACAAGATGCCCAACCTGGGATTGCTGGAACCGGGCGTCTGGGCCTGCACCTCGTTTGGTGGCCATGGCTTGAACACCGGCTCGATTGGCGGCAGGGTCATCGCCGAAGCGGTGTGTGGGGAAAGTACGCGTTATCAGCTGTTCAAACCGTACCTGCTGGACTGGAACGGCGGGCCATTCGGACGGATTGCCGCCAATGCCATCTATCAATCGTTGAAGGTCATGGACTTTGTTCAGGAGCGGTTTCGTGGCTAACCACAAATCCTGTGGGAGCGGGCTTGCTCGCGAAGAGGTCGTTACATTCAACATTGATGTCGACTGACAAACAGCTTTCGTCGGAACGCCGCCCGGACCAAGCCCGCTCCCACACTCGTCCTGTATTGGCCGTGGAATCGCGGACACAAAAAAACCGGCCGAGGCCGGTTTTTTTGCTTTCTACAGAATCAGAATCAAGCGTTCTGCAGGTCGTCGAGGTAGCGCTCGGCGTCCAGTGCCGCCATGCAACCGGCGCCGGCCGAGGTGATGGCCTGACGGTAAACGTGGTCAGCCACGTCACCGGCAGCAAAGATACCTTCGAGGCTGGTGGCAGTGGCGTTGCCGTCACGGCCGCCCTGCACAACCAGGTAGCCGTCTTTCAAGGTCAGCTGACCTTCGAACAGCGAAGTGTTCGGGGTGTGGCCGATGGCGATGAACACGCCGTCAACTGTCAGCTCGTCGAAGCTGCCATCGTTGTTCTTCAGGCGGGCACCGGTCACGCCCATGTTGTCGCCCAGGACTTCGTCCAGAGTCGAGTTCAGCTTCAAGACGATCTTGCCTTCGGCAACCCGGGCATTCAGCTTGTCGATCAGGATTTTCTCGGCGCGGAAGGTTTCGCGACGGTGGATCAGGGTGACCTTGCTGGCGATGTTGGCCAGGTACAACGCCTCTTCAACGGCGGTGTTGCCGCCACCGACCACGGCCACTGGCTTGTTGCGGTAGAAGAAACCGTCGCAGGTCGCGCAGGCCGAAACGCCTTTGCCCATGAACGCTTCTTCCGACGGCAGACCCAGGTAACGAGCGCTGGCGCCGGTGGCGATGATCAGCGCGTCGCAGGTGTAGGTCGCGCTGTCGCCGGTCAGGGTGTACGGCTTGGCAGCGAAGTCCACGGCATTGATGTGATCGAAGACGATTTCGGTTTCAAAGCGCTCGGCGTGCTCTTTCATGCGGTCCATCAGCGCCGGGCCGGTCAGGCCGTGGACGTCGCCAGGCCAGTTGTCGACTTCGGTGGTGGTGGTCAGTTGACCGCCGGCTTGCATGCCGGTGATCAGCAGTGGCTTGAGGTTGGCACGGGCGGCATAGACCGCGGCGCTGTAACCGGCAGGGCCGGAACCGAGAATAATCACTCGCGAATGACGGACTTCAGACATGACCTGCTCCTGTTGACCGGCCCGAAATATCTGGCACGGAACGCCGGGTTGCCGGCGGGAATAAAAAAGGACCGTTGAAAGCACTTGGGGAAGGCTTGAGCTCGACAGTCCTGTAAAAAAGATTGGGTGCAGCGTATCGAGGGGGCGAAGATTAAGGAAATACGGTTTAACAATCCAGCTCATAGGCGGTCTCTATCCCATCACGATGGAGACATAGGCGCCTTTGTTACAGTTAATGTCGATGCTGCTACCGCGCTTTCGCCCGTCAGGCAAAGCCGGTAAGGTCGGCGCGTTTCCCCTTTGCTCGGAGCACGTTATGCCCGCCCCCGTTCTGTCCGGCCCGCAATACCTGCGCGAAGGCCTCAAGCTGGTCCTGAGCCCAAGCCTGCGTTTGTTTGTGCTGTTGCCGCTGGTGATCAACCTGGTGCTGTTCGTCGGATTGATCTACCTGGCCAGCCATCAATTCAGCCTGTGGGTCGATACGTTGATGCCGTCCCTGCCCGACTGGCTGAGTTTTCTCAGTTATGTGCTCTGGCCGTTGTTCGTGGTGCTGGTGGTGTTGATGGTGTTCTTCACCTTCACCATGCTGGCCAACGTCATCGCCGCGCCATTCAACGGTTTCCTCGCGGAAAAAGTCGAAGTGGTGGTGCGCGGCACCGACGACTTCCCGTCCTTCAGTTGGGGTGAACTGATCGAAATGATCCCCCGCACCCTGGCCCGGGAGATGCGCAAACTCGGCTACTTCCTGCCGCGGGCGATCGGGTTGTTCATTCTCTCGTTCATCCCGGTGGTGAACATCATCGCGGCGCCACTGTGGCTGCTGTTCGGGGTGTGGATGATGGCGATCCAGTACATCGACTACCCGGCGGATAACCACAAACTGGGCTGGAACGAGATGCTCGCCTGGCTGCGCGAGAAGCGCTGGCAGAGCATGAGTTTCGGCGGCAGTGTTTATCTGGTGCTGCTGATTCCGGTGGTCAATATCCTGATGATGCCGGCCGCCGTGGCGGGTGCGACGCTGTTCTGGGTGCGTGAACGCGGCGCAGAAAACCTGGTGGCCCAGCGCTGACCCGGTCACAAATCCATCATCCCACCGTCACACTGACGACATGGCCTCAGCCGACACTGAGGTCATGACGACAGCTCTGCATATCACCCTGATCACCGAAACCTTCCCTCCCGAAATCAACGGAGTGGCCAATACCCTCGGCCGCTTGTGTGACGGCTTGCGCGCGCGCGGGCATCAGGTGGAATTGGTGCGACCGCGTCAGGGTTGCGATCAGCAGCTGGGCAGCGACGATGCGTTGTTGCTGTGTCGAGGCTGGCCGCTGCCGGGCTATCCGGGTCTGCAATGGGGTCAGTCGTCGATGCACAAGCTGCTGCGGCGCTGGAAGCGTCATCGACCGGACGTGCTGTATATCGCCACGGAAGGACCGCTGGGATTGTCCGCGTTGCGCGCGGCGCGGCGCTTGGGGATTTCCGTGGTCAGCGGCTTTCACACCAATTTCCAGCAGTACTCCAGCCAGTATGGGCTTGGACTGCTGACGCGATTGCTGACCCACTACCTGCGCTGGTTTCACAATCGTTCGACGCTGACCCTGGTGCCGAGCGTGAGCCAAAGATTGGAACTGGAGCGCCGGCATTTCGAGCGCCTGGCGTTGCTGTCGCGCGGGGTCGACAGCCAGTTGTTTCACCCGACCAAGCGGATTAACGCCCTGCGGGAGAGTTGGGGGCTGGGTAACGACGACATCGCGGTCATCCACGTAGGACGTCTGGCATCGGAGAAAAATCTTGGCCTGCTCAAACGCTGCTTCGACACACTGAAAGCCACTTATCCACAGCGCAAAATTCAGTTAATCGTGATCGGCGACGGCCCGCAACGAGTGGTCCTGGAGAAAGAACTGCCCGAGGCGATTTTCTGTGGCTCACAACGCGGCGAAGCCTTGGCCAGTCACTACGCGTCGGGGGATGTGTTTCTGTTTCCAAGCCTGACCGAGACTTTCGGCAACGTGGTGCTCGAGGCGCTGGCCTCGGGACTGGGTGTGGTGGCCTACGATCAAGCGGCGGCGGCTCAGCACATCCGCCATGGCTACAACGGCGTACTGGCGATGCCGGGGGACGAAGAGGCGTTCTGCGATGCGGCGTGTTGGCTGTTGGAGGAGCGCGAAACCTTGCGCTGCGTACGGCTTAATGCGCGTCAGCATGCGAGTCGCCAGGGCTGGGCAGCGATTATCGAGCAGTTTGAAGGGCAGTTGCGCGGGGCTTGTATGGGGGAGTTGGTGGTGCCGAATGCATCGACTGTCCCCTAGTTTTTGGGTGACATCAGATCAGTCATCGCGAGCAGGCTCACTCCCACAGGGGTTCTGTGTCGTGCACAAAACCTGTGGGAGCGAGCCTGCTCGCGATAGGGTCCACTCAGACGCCGCTTAAACCAGGGTCATCAACGCCTCACGGCTGAACGGCAGGATGTCTTCTTCACGGCCGTCACGCACTTTCTGCGCCCAGTCCGGGTCCACCAGCAACGCACGACCGACGGCCACCAGGTCGAACTCATCATTGTTCAAACGCTCCAGCAGTTTTTCCAGGCTGGCCGGCTGCGCGATCTTGTCGGTGTTGACCATGAACTGCAGGAACTCGCCGTCCAGGCCGACACTGCCCACGGTGATGGTCGGCTTGCCAGTGAGTTTGCGGGTCCAGCCGGCCAGGTTCAGCTCGGAACCGTCGAACTCCGGCTCCCAGAAACGGCGCGTCGAGCAGTGGAAAATATCCACGCCGGCGTCGGACAATGGCTTGAGAAATTCACCCAGTGCCTCCGGTGTTTGCACCAGACGCGCGGTGTAATCCTGCTGCTTCCACTGAGAGAAACGGAAGATGATCGGGAAACCCTCGCCGACCGCTGCACGCACCGCCTGGATCAGTTCAATGGCAAAACGCGAACGGTTAGCCAGGCTGCCACCGTATTCGTCGGTGCGCTGGTTGCTGCCTTCCCAGAAGAACTGGTCCACGAGGTAGCCGTGGGCACCGTGAATCTCCACGCCGTCCATGCCGATGCTCTGGGCATCTTTGGCGGCTTGGGCAAACGAGGCGATCACGTCCTGGATATCTTGCTTGCTCATGCCGTGAACCACGACCTGACCGTCCTTCAATTTCTCCGACGGACCATAACCCGGCACGCTGGCATCCGGTTCGGTGCCGATGCGGCGCACGCTGCCGACATGCCACAGCTGCGGAACGATCTTGCCGCCTTCAGCGTGAGCCGCGTCGACCACTTTCTTCCAGCCGGCCAGCGCTGCTTCACCGTAGAAATGCGGCACGTTCGGGTAACCGTTGGAAGCCTTATGGCCGACGGTGGTGCCTTCGGTGATGATCAAGCCAACACCCGCAGCGGCGCGACGACGGTAGTACTCGATCACTTTGGAATTGGGAACGCCACCCGGCGAAAACGAACGGGTCATCGGCGCCATGACGACGCGGGTCGGCAATTCGAGGGTGCCGAGGTGGAACGGTTTGAACAGGGCTTTGACGGGCATGGGGCGCTCCACGAAAACGGTATCGACGGGATAGATGTTTTATGACGGCGATAATATGCGGAGCGGCAAGCGATGCACAGCACTATTGATTGCGGTGATTAAGGTTCAAAAGGCAGGCATAAAAAATCGCAGCTCAGTGGCTGCGATTTTTTTGGTTCAGCTCAGGGCTTTTTCGATCGCATGAACGACAGTCGGATCATCCGGCGCCGTACGCGGCGAGAACCGCGCCAGCACGCGACCGTCCTTGCCCAGCAGGAATTTTTCGAAGTTCCAGGTAATGTCACCGGGAAATTCAGCACCCTCGCCCGCCAGCAGACGGTACAGCTGATGACGATCGTGACCGTTGACTTCCAGCTTGCTGGACAACGGAAAGGTCACGCCATAGTTGAGGCTGCAGAAATCCTGGATCTCTTGCTCGGAGCCCGGTTCCTGACCGGCAAACTGGTTGCACGGCAGGCCCAGCACGCTGAAGCCTTTGTCCTTGTATTGCTGGTAGAGGTTTTCCAGCGCCGCGTACTGTGGGGTCAAGCCGCATTTGGAGGCAACGTTGACCACCAGCACGACACGCCCCTTGAAAGGCGCCAGCGGTAGCTCCTGACCATCCAGGCCTGTCAATTTAAGGTCGTGAAAAGCACTCATGACGAACTCCAAATTCCCGTGTTCTTCTCGAAACAGCCACTTGGCGGTGTCACCAGGGACAGCCGCGGACTAAAAAGGCGCCCCTCGGGCGCCTCTCCAGTTCTCGAAAGCTTAGCGCAGAAAATCAGTGGTGATGGCCACCTTCGCCATGGACGTGACCATGAGCGATTTCTTCCTGGCTGGCGTCACGGATGTCGATTATCTTGACCTGGAAATTCAGGCGCTGACCAGCCAACGGGTGGTTGCCGTCGACGGTGACATCGTCGCCGTCCAGATCGCGAATGGTGACGATCTGCATCTGGCCGTCCGGAGCGGATGCGTGGAACTGCATGCCCACTTCCAGCTCGTCGACGCCTTCGAACATGCTGCGGCTCAATGTGCTGACCAGTTCGGCAGCGTATTCGCCGTAGGCATCTTCAGGTTCTACGGCGACAGTCAGTTCGTCACCGACTGCTTTGCCTTCCAGAGCCTTTTCCAGGCCCGGAATGATGTTACCTGCGCCTTGCAGGTAGACCAGCGGCGCGCCGCCGGCGGAACTGTCGATGACCTCACCAGCGTCGTTGGTCAGGGTATAGTCGATGGAGACAGCCTTATTGGCGGCGATCAGCATGGGGCGAGACCTTTTGCATAAGAATGAAGAATGGCCAAGTTTAGCGAAGCAATCGCCCGAAAGCGAACACAACCCGGACAGACGGGTGGCGGCGAAAGGCTCGACGGTCACAGGCTTCCATCAGGATGAGGACGGGCACTGGGTGGCCGAGCTTTCCTGCGGTCACACCCAGCACCTGCGCCACCAGCCACCGTGGCAATCGCGCGCCTGGGTCCTGGACCCCGCGCAACGTATTGAAAAAATAGGCCAGCCCTTTGATTGCGGTTGGTGCGCACAAGGCTCGGTTAGCGATAACCTTGGCGACTGAATTTCGGTAAACGGCCAGACATAGGTCGTCACCATTGCCATGCACCTCCAGAGAATTCGCATGCAAACTTTTTTTATCGCGCCCACCGATTTTGGTGTGGGTCTGACCTCCATCAGCCTCGGGCTGGTGCGTACTCTTGAGCGGGCCGGCCTCAAGGTCGGCTTTTTCAAACCGATTGCCCAGCCGCATCCGGGTGACACCGGGCCTGAACGGTCCACCGAACTGGTGGCCCGCACTCACGGTTTGAAACCGCCTCAGCCGCTTGGTCTGGCGCACGTCGAGCGCATGCTCGGCGACGGTCAGCTGGACGAGTTGCTCGAAGAAATCATCACCCTCTATCAGCAGGCTGCAGTCGGCAAAGACGTGCTGATCGTCGAAGGTATGGTCCCGACCCGCAGCGCCAGTTACGCCGCGCGGGTCAATCTGCATTTGGCGAAAAGCCTCGACGCCGAAGTGATCCTGGTCTCGGCACCGGAAAACGAAGTGCTGACCGAACTGTCCGGCCGAGTCGAATTGCAGGCGCAATTGTTCGGCGGCCCGAAAGACCCGAAGGTCCTCGGTGTGATCCTCAACAAGGTCAAAACCGATGAAAGCATGGAGGCTTTCGCTTCGCGTTTGAAGGAACACTCACCGTTACTGCGCAGTGGCGATTTCCGTCTGCTGGGTTGCATTCCGTTCCAGCCGGAATTGAACGCCCCGCGCACCCGCGACGTCGCCGACCTGATGGGCGCGCAGATTCTCAATGCCGGTGATTACGAAACCCGACGCATGACCAACATCATCATCTGCGCCCGCACCGTGCGTAACACCGTGGAGCTGCTCAAGCCCGGCGTGTTGGTGGTGACGCCCGGTGATCGCGACGACATCATCCTCGCCGTCAGCCTAGCCGCCATGAACGGCGTGCCGCTGGCCGGCCTGTTGCTGACCAGCGACACCCTGCCCGACCCGCGCATCATGGACCTCTGTCGAGGTGCGTTGCAGGCGGGCCTGCCGGTGTTGTCGGTGAGCACCGGTTCCTACGACACCGCTAACCAGTTGAACGGTTTGAACAAGGAAATCCCGATCGACGACCGCGAGCGCGCGGAGATCATCACCGATTTCGTTGCCAGCCACCTCGACGCCAAGTGGCTGCACCAACGCTGCGGCACGCCACGGGAAATGCGCCTGTCGCCCGCCGTGTTCCGTTATCAATTGATCCAGCGCGCCCAGGCTGCCAACAAGCGCATCGTCCTGCCCGAAGGCAGCGAGCCGTTGACCGTGCAAGCCGCGGCCATCTGTCAGGCGCGTGGTATCGCCCGTTGCGTACTGCTGGCGAAACCGGCGGACGTCGAAGCCGTCGCTCGCGCTCAAGGCATCGAGCTGCCGCCAGGGCTGGAAATCCTCGACCCGGACCTGATTCGCGAGCGCTACGTCGAGCCGATGGTTGCCCTGCGCAAAACCAAAAGCCTCAACGCGCCGATGGCCGAGCAGCAACTGGAAGACACCGTGGTGATCGGCACCATGATGCTGGCGCTGGATGAAGTGGACGGCCTGGTGTCCGGCGTCATTCACTCCACCGCCAACACCATCCGCCCGGCCCTGCAGCTGATTAAAACGGCGCCGGGCTGCACGCTGGTGTCATCGGTGTTCTTCATGCTCTTCCCCGAGGAAGTGCTGGTCTACGGCGACTGTGTAATGAACCCGCACCCGAGCGCCAGCGAACTGGCCGAGATCGCCCTGCAAAGCGCCGACTCGGCAGCCGCCTTCGGCATCACTCCGCGCGTGGCGATGATCAGCTACTCCAGCGGTGAATCGGCCAGCGGTGAAGAAGTCGAGAAGGTCCGCGAAGCGACGTTGCTCGCCCATGAACAACAGAACTCGCTGCTGATCGACGGCCCATTGCAGTACGACGCCGCTGCCAACGAAACCGTTGCCCGGCAACTGGCGCCAAACAGCCAGGTCGCCGGTCGCGCCACAGTGTTCGTGTTCCCCGACCTGAACACCGGCAACACCACCCACAAAGCCGTGCAGCGCAGCGCCGACTGCGTCAGCCTCGGGCCGATGCTGCAAGGCCTGCGCAAACCGGTGAACGACCTGCCGCGCGGCGCGCAAGTTGACGACATCGTCTACACCATCGCGTTGACCGCGATTCAAGCTGCCAACCGACCTTTGGATCTTTAAATGCTGGATTCCCTACCTGCACCGCTGCGAGGCGTGATTGCCTCGCTGCTGTTGGCGCTGAACACCATTGCCTGTTGCACACCGTTGTTCATCGTGGCGATCTTCAAACTGCTGCTGCCCTTCTCCGCCGCCCAGCGTTTTACCGATTGGCTGATGAGCCACATCCACGAAGCCTGGATCAGCAACAACAAGGCCTGGATGGACTTGCTCGGCCACACGCGCTGGACGCTCAGCGGCCTGGAAGGCCTGGACTATCAGCACTCGTATTTGATCACCAGCAACCACCAGAGCTGGGTCGACATCATGGTGTTGCAGTACGTGCTGAACCGAAAGATTCGCCCGCTGAAGTTCTTCCTCAAACAGGAACTGATCTGGGTGCCGGTGATTGGTCTGGCGTGGTGGGCGCTCGGTTTTCCATTCATGAAGCGCTACTCCAAGGCCTACCTGGAAAAGCACCCGGAGAAGAAAGGCAAAGATCTGGAAACCACCCGCAAGACCTGCGACAAGTTTCGCCATAACCCGGTGGGGATTTTCAACTTCGTCGAAGGCACGCGTTTCACCGAAGGCAAGCATGCCCAGCAGAAATCGCCGTTCCGTCACTTGCTCAAACCGAAGGCGGGCGGCATTGCGTTTGTGCTGGATGCCATGGGTGAGCAGCTGGAAGCCATCGTCAACGTGACCATTCACTACCCGGCTGGCCGTCCCGGTTATTGGGATTTGCTCTGTGGGAACGTGAAGGATGTGGTGGTGCACTTTCAGGAGCTGAAGATTCCGCCGCAGTTCATCGGCAAGAACTACGACCAGGACGGCGAGTATCGATTGCAGTTTCAGGGTTGGATCAACCAGTTGTGGCAGGACAAGGATGCGCTACTTGGGCAGATGCATCGGGAGTATCCAGCCAAGTAATCAGGAGCCTGTACTGGCCCCTTCGCGAGCAGGCTCGCTCCCACAAGTTCAGTGTTCGCCGAAGATCCACTGTGGGAGCGAGCCTGCTCGCGAAGGCGGTTTCAGGGGCACAAAAAAACCCGCCGATGATCACTCATCGGCGGGTTTTTTATTAACGGCTAACGCTTAGATCGCGCCACGCTTGCGCAGCAGTTCCAGCACTTGCTTGACGCTTTCTTCCAGCGACAGCGACTGGGTGTCGACCACAAGGTCGGCGTCCAGCGGCACGTCGTACGGGAAGGAGTCACCCGGGATGTTATCCCCGGCCGCCGCGTACAAGCCTTGTGGGTCACGCTCGGCACAGACCGTCGGAGAGGCCTGGACGTAGACCGTCAGCAGACGCTCCTTGCCAATCAGCTCCCTGGCCTGTTCACGACCTTCGGCACTCGGCGCAACGAAGGCTGCCAGTGTCAGCAAACCGGCTTCGTTGAACTGACGCGCAACGTGCGCCGCACGACGCCAGTTCTCGGTACGCCCGGCGCGATCCTGTGGCAGACCTTTGTTCAGGTCGTGACGCAGGTTCTGGCCATCGAGTACAAACACCGCGCGGCCCATGTCGAACAGCTTGCGTTCAACGGCGTAAGCCAGAGTGCTTTTGCCGGCGCCCGACAAGCCGCTGAACAACACGGTGGCCGGTTGCTGGCCGAAGCGCTGAGCGCGTTCTTCGGTGGCGACGTGCGCCAGTTTGCCGTGATGCGTGCTGGTGCCGTGGCTCAACGGCTGAGCGATGATCATGCCGGCCGCAACGGTGCCATTGGTCAAACGATCGATGACGATGAACGAACCAGTGGTGCGGTTGCTCGCGTAACCGTCCAGCGCGATGGCCGCGTCGAGGCTGATCTTGACCCGACCGATTTCGTTCAAGTGCAACGAACTGGCCGGACCTTCTTCCAGGGTGTTCACGTCAACGCGGTTGACGATGCTGGTGATCGAACCCGGCACGTAGGTGGTCGCGCGCTTGATGTCGTATTTCTTGCCCGGCAGCATCGGTTCTTCGGCCATCCACACCAGCATGGCGTCGAACGCGTCAGTCACTTGCGGCAGATTGTCGGCATGCACCAGCAAGTCGCCGCGAGAGATGTCGATCTCGTCTTCCATGGTCAGCGTCACCGCTTGACCAGGACCGGCGTGCTCCAACTCACCTTCGAAGGTGACGATGGATTTCACGCGGCTGCTCTTGCCCGACGGCAGCACAACGACTTCGTCGCCCTTGTGCACGACGCCGCTGGCCAGGGTGCCGGCGAAACCACGGAAGTTCAGGTTCGGACGGTTGACGTACTGCACCGGGAAACGCAGGTCGGTGTAGTTGCGGTCGTTGGCGATTTCGACGGTTTCAAGAATTTCCATCAGCGACTGGCCGGTGTACCACGGCGAGCGCTCGGATTTGTTCACCACGTTGTCGCCTTTCAGCGCCGACATCGGCACGAAGGCCATGGTGGTCGGCTTGAAGGCGATGCCTTCGGCGAACTTCAGGTAATCGGCCTTGATCGACTCGAAGACGGTTTCGTCGAAGCCGTTGAGGTCCATCTTGTTGATGGCGACAACGATGTGCTTGATGCCCAGCAACGAGGCGATGAAGCTGTGGCGACGGGTCTGGGTCTGCACGCCGTAACGGGCGTCGACCAGGATGATCGCCAGGTCACAGGTGGATGCACCGGTGGCCATGTTGCGGGTGTACTGCTCATGGCCAGGGGTGTCGGCGATGATGAATTTGCGCTTGGCGGTGGAGAAGTAGCGGTAAGCGACATCGATGGTGATGCCCTGCTCACGCTCGGCCTGCAGGCCGTCGACCAGCAATGCCAGGTCGATGTCATCGCCGGTGGTGCCGACTTTTTTCGAGTCGCGGGTAATGGCTTCCAGATGATCTTCGTAGATCATTTTGGAGTCGTGCAGCAGGCGCCCGATCAGGGTGCTCTTGCCGTCGTCGACGTTGCCACAGGTTAGAAAGCGCAGCATTTCCTTGCGTTCGTGCTGGCCCAGATAGGCGAGGATGTCCTCGCTGATCAAATCAGATGCGTGCGACATGACAACCCCTTAGAAATAACCCTGACGTTTCTTTTCTTCCATCGAGCCTGCGCCATCGTGATCGATGACCCGGCCCTGGCGTTCGGAAGTTCGCGTCAGGAGCATTTCCTGAATGATGTCGGTCAGGCTGGTGGCCTCGGACTCGACCGCACCGGTCAACGGGTAGTCACCCAGTGTGCGGAAACGGACCTTCTTCTTGACGATGCGCGCCTTGTCTTCATCGCTCAGGTGATTGAGCAGGCGTTCGTCGTCGATCATGATCCAGGTGCCATTCATCTCGATAACGTCGCGCTCGGCGGCGAAATACAGCGGCACAATCGGGATGCCTTCGAGGTAGATGTACTGCCAGATGTCCAGTTCGGTCCAGTTCGACAACGGGAAAACACGGATCGATTCGCCCTTGTTGACCTTGCCGTTGTAGACGTTCCACAACTCGGGACGCTGGTTTTTCGGGTCCCAGCGGTGCTTGGTATCGCGGAAGGAATACACGCGCTCTTTGGCACGGGATTTCTCTTCGTCACGACGGGCACCACCAAAAGCAGCATCGAAACCGTACTTGTCGAGGGCCTGCTTGAGGCCTTCGGTTTTCATGATATCGGTGTGCTTGGCGCTGCCGTGGGTCAGCGGGTTGATGCCCTGAGCAACGCCATCGGGGTTCACGTGCACGATCAGGTCCAGGCCGAGTTCTTCGACCATGCGGTCGCGGAACGCGTACATTTCCTTGAACTTCCACCGGGTGTCGACGTGCATCACCGGGAACGGCAGTTTGCCCGGGAAGAATGCCTTGCGCGCAAGGTGCAGCATCACGGCGGAGTCTTTACCGACGGAGTACAGCATCACCGGGTTATCGAACTCGGCGGCGACCTCGCGGATGATGTGGATGCTTTCGGCCTCCAGCTGTTTCAGATGCGTCAGTTTGTCGACCATGGCTACTCACGAAAACGATCTTATGGACGGCCAGCGGGCCGTGTTCGAGCGAGGAATCCTAGCACAGCGACCTCTTCTAATCAGGACGTGAGCTAGATCGAAAGGGTATATGAATATACCCCCGCGTTTGGGCAATCAGATGGGATTCGGGCAATCGATGAAGATGTGCTCAAGGGCAAAACGCCGCGCCAGATAATCCCCCAGTGCCTGCACGCCATAGCGCTCAGTGGCGTGATGGCCGGCGGCGATGAAGCTGATGTCGTTTTCCCGGGCGCTGTGGAAGGTCTGCTCGGACGCCTCACCGCTGAGGTACAAGTCGACGCCAGCCAGCACGGCCTGATCGATATAACCCTGACCGCCACCGGTGCACCAGCCAACGCGGCGGATCATCTCGCTGCCTTCGATCAGCAACGGCTCGCGACCCATGACTTCTTGTACGCGACGGGCAAAATCGCGGGCCGTCACCGGCTCGCTCAATGAACCGACCAGGCCGACAACTTTGAGGTTATCCGGGTCCAATGGGCCTTCCACGGTGATATCGAGCTGACGTGCCAGCTGCACGTTATTGCCGACTTCCGGGTGCAGATCCAACGGCAGATGGTAGGACAACAGGCTGATATCGTGCTTGAGCAGGGTTTTCAACCGACGCTGCTTCATGCCGGTGATGCACGGATTCTCGCCTTTCCAGAAATAACCGTGATGCACCAGCACCAGGTCGGCACTGGCTTCCACCGCAGCGTCGAGCAACGCCTGGCTGGCGGTGACGCCACTGACGATGCGCATGACCTGCGGCCGGCCTTCGACCTGCAACCCGTTGGGGCAGTAATCGGCAATCTTTGCACTGTTAAGGTAACGGTCGGCTTCTTCAACCAGGGTGCTCAAGGCAACGGCCATAAAAGACTCCTAAATATCCCGTTCAGAGGCAAGCTTCGCCTCGTATAATGCGCGACATTATGGGCGGTCTCATACCGCCTGCAACCTCTCAGGACGTGCTTAATGCTCAAAGCGCTGCGTTTTTCCGGCTGGCCGCTGTTGGCCGGCGTGCTTATCGCTCTGTTAATCATCCAGCGTTACCCGCAGTGGGTCGGGCTCCCGAGCCTTGACGTCAACATGCAGCAAGCCCCGCAAACCACCACCATGCAACAAGGCCCTGTGTCCTATGCCGACGCAGTGACCACGGCTGCGCCGTCGGTGGTCAACCTGTACACCACCAAAGTCATCAACAAACCGAACCATCCGCTGTTCGAAGATCCGCAGTTTCGCCGCTTCTTCGGCGACAACTCGCCCAAGCAGAAGCGCATGGAGTCGAGCCTCGGTTCAGGCGTGATCATGAGCCCGGAAGGTTACCTGCTGACCAACAACCACGTGACCACCGGTGCCGACCAGATCGTGGTGGCGCTCAAGGACGGTCGTGAAACCCTGGCTCGAGTGATCGGCAGCGACCCGGAAACCGACCTCGCGGTCCTGAAGATCGACTTGAAGAATCTTCCATCGATCACTGTCGGGCGTTCCGACAACATCCGCATTGGCGACGTAGCTCTGGCCATCGGCAACCCGTTCGGTGTCGGCCAGACCGTGACCATGGGCATCATCAGCGCCACCGGGCGCAATCAGCTGGGCTTGAACAACTACGAAGACTTCATTCAGACCGACGCGGCGATCAACCCCGGCAACTCCGGCGGTGCGCTGGTGGATGCCAACGGCAACCTGACCGGCATCAACACGGCAATTTTCTCCAAGTCCGGCGGTTCGCAGGGCATCGGTTTCGCAATCCCGGTGAAACTGGCCATGGAAGTGATGAAGTCGATTATCGAACACGGCCAGGTGATTCGCGGCTGGCTCGGCATCGAAGTGCAGCCGTTGAGCCAGGAACTGGCGGAATCGTTTGGTCTGTCGGGGCGCCCCGGCATTGTGGTCGCGGGGATTTTCCGTGACGGTCCGGCGCAGAAGGCCGGCCTGCAACTGGGTGACGTGATTCTCAGCATCGACGGCGAGCCGGCCGGCGATGGTCGTCGTTCGATGAACCAGGTCGCGCGGATCAAGCCCACCGACCACGTCACGATCCAGGTGATGCGCAACGGCAAAGAGCTCAAGCTCACCGCCGAGATCGGTTTGCGTCCGCCACCTGCGCCGGTTAAAGAGAAAGAAGAAGAGTAAGCAACCAACACAAAACCACTGTGGGAGCGAGCCTGCTCGCGATAGCGGTTTAACAGTCAACGATGATGTTGAATGTTATGGCCTCATCGCGAGCAGGCTCGCTCCCACAGGATCGGGGGATGCTTTAGAGAGTGCCCAAGCCGTCGATCAACGCCTGATTCTGCTCCGGCGTGCCAATCGAGATCCGCAGGAACTGGGCAATCCGCTCCTGCTTGAAGTGCCGAACGATCACGCCTTGCTCGCGCAACTTCGCCGCCAGCCCCGCCGCATCGTGTTTCGGATGACGGGCGAAAATGAAGTTCGCCGCCGACGGCAACACTTCAAAGCCCTTCGCTTCCAATTGCGTTACGACCCATTCACGATTCTCGATGACCAACCGGCAGGTCTTGTCGAAGTACTCACGATCTTCGAACGCTGCGGCTGCACCGACATTCGCCAGACGATCCAGCGGATAGGAGTTGAAGCTGTTCTTGATCCGCTCCAGCGCCTCGATCAAGTCCGGATGCCCCACCGCCAAACCAACCCGCAGGCCAGCCAGTGAACGGGACTTGGACAAGGTCTGAGTCACCAGCAGGTTCGGATAACGGTCCACCAGGCTGATCGCCGTCTCACCGCCAAAATCGATGTAAGCCTCATCCACCACGACCACCGAATCCGGGCTGGCCTTGAGGATTTGCTCCACCGCATCCAGCGCCAACAGGCAGCCCGTCGGTGCGTTCGGATTCGGGAAGATGATCCCGCCGTTCGGCTTGGCGTAGTCCGCCGGGTTGATCTGGAACTGCTCGTCCAGCGGCACCGCGTCGAAGGCGATGCCGTACAAGCCGCAGTAAACCGGATAGAAGCTGTAGCTGATGTCCGGGAACAGGACCGGATTATCATGTTGCAGCAAACCGTGAAAGATGTGCGCCAGGACTTCATCGGAACCGTTGCCGAGAAACACCTGATTGCTCTGCACGCCGTAGTACTTGGCGACGGCTTGCTTGAGCACATCACTGTTCGGGTCCGGGTACAGACGCAAATTGTCATTCAGTTCGGTCTGCATCGCCGCCAAGGCTTTTGGCGATGGACCGTATGGGTTTTCGTTGGTGTTGAGCTTCACCAGTTTCGCCAGTTTAGGCTGCTCGCCCGGTACGTAAGGCACCAGATTCTTGACGAAGGGACTCCAGAATTTACTCATGTTCAGTTGCCCTTCTTGTCGTCAACGATGCGGTATTCGGCGCTGCGCGCGTGAGCGGTCAGCGACTCGCCACGGGCCAGCACGGAAGCGGTTTTGCCCAGTTCCGACGCACCCTGCTCGGAGCAGAAGATGATCGACGAACGTTTCTGGAAGTCGTACACACCCAGCGGCGAGGAGAAACGCGCGGTGCCGGAGGTTGGCAACACGTGGTTCGGACCGGCGCAATAGTCGCCCAGGGCTTCGGAGGTGTGACGGCCCATGAAGATCGCGCCAGCATGGCGAATCTTCGGCAGCCAGGCCTGCGGATCAGCAACTGACAACTCAAGGTGTTCCGGCGCGATGCGGTTGGCCACTTCGATGGCTTGGTCCATGTCGCGGACCTTGATCAGCGCACCACGGCCATTGATCGACGTTTCGATGATCTCGGCGCGTTCCATGGTGGGCAGCAGTTTGGCGATGCTGGCGGCGACCTTGTCGAGGAACTCGGCGTCCGGGCTGACCAGAATCGCCTGGGCGTCTTCGTCGTGCTCGGCCTGGGAGAACAGGTCCATGGCGATCCAGTCCGGATCAGTCTGGCCATCGCAGACCACGAGGATTTCGGATGGGCCGGCGATCATGTCGATGCCGACCTGGCCGAACACGTGGCGCTTGGCGGTGGCGACGTAGATGTTGCCCGGACCGACCACCTTGTCGACCTTCGGCACACTTTCGGTGCCGTAAGCCAGCGCGGCGACCGCTTGAGCGCCGCCGATGGTGAACACGCGGTCGACGCCGGCGATGCAAGCCGCAGCCAGCACCAGCTCGTTAATTTCACCACGAGGCGTCGGCACCACCATGACCACTTCGGTCACACCGGCCACCTTGGCCGGAATCGCGTTCATCAGCACCGAGGAAGGATAAGACGCCTTGCCGCCCGGCACGTACAGGCCGGCGCGATCCAGCGGCGTAACCTTCTGGCCCAGCACGGTGCCGTCGGCTTCGGTGTAGCTCCAGGAATCCTGCTTCTGTTTCTCGTGATAGCTGCGTACTCGGGACGCGGCTTTTTCCAGCGCTTCACGCTGAGGCACGGTGATTCGGGTCAGGGCCAGTTCCAGGCGCTCACGAGGCAGGATCAGGTCCGCCATGGACGCGACCTGCAGGCCGTCGAACTTCTGGGTGAACTCCACCAGCGCCGCATCGCCACGCTCGCGCACGGCCTTGATGATGTCCAGCACCCGCTGATTGACCGAGTCGTCAGACACACTTTCCCAGCTCAGCAGATGATCCAGATGATGTGCGAAATCCGGGTCAGCAGCGTTGAGTCGGCGAATTGCAGTCGGTGCGATCATAGCGAGAGCCTCATAGGAATGGCGAAAACTCAGGCGCCCTAACTTAGCAGTCGTTTCCGCTTGGGCACCTGAGAATTCTGGCTATGAGGCGGATAGACGGGCGCGACTTAACGTCGCGCAGGTGAATCAGCCGCGGTGTCGAGACTCCACTGCCTTGCGCAGGGTGTCGATCAACGCCTGGATACGGGCGTGCTGCATTTTCATCGAAGCTTTGTTCACGATCAGCCGGGAGCTGATGTCGGCAATGAAATCCTGGGGTTCCAGGCCATTGGCGCGCAGGGTGTTGCCGGTGTCGACCACGTCGATGATCTTGTCTGCCAGACCGATCAGCGGCGCCAGTTCCATCGAGCCATAGAGCTTGATGATGTCGACCTGACGGCCCTGTTCGGCGTAGTAGCGCTTGGCAACGTTGACGAACTTGGTCGCCACACGCAGGCGGCCCTTGGGCTCGACATCGCCGACACGGCCAGCGGTCATCAGCTTGCAGAGGGCAATTCGCAGGTCCAATGGCTCATACAAACCCTGGCCGCCATATTCCATCAGCACATCTTTACCGGCGACGCCCAGGTCAGCGGCACCATGTTCGACGTAAGTCGGCACATCGGTGGCACGCACGATCAGCAGGCGCACATCGGCCTGAGTCGTGGGGATGATCAGCTTGCGGCTCTTGTCCGGATTCTCGGTCGGCACGATGCCCGCTTCAGCCAGAAGCGGCAAGGTGTCGTCAAGGATGCGGCCCTTGGACAGTGCGATGGTCAACATGGGAAACGTCAGTCCTTATCAAGGTACTCATGCCCGGTCGCAAATGGCGCCGGACACACATCGAGCCGGAAACCGGCTCGACTTCAACAAATCAACGGGCGCGTCCCTGCGCCCATGCAGCAGAAACTAGCCCGGTACGCGGCGGATCTTGGCGCCGAGCATCTGCAGTTTCTCTTCGATGCACTCGTAACCACGGTCGATGTGGTAGATGCGGTCGATCAGGGTGTCACCTTCAGCGATCAGCGCCGAGATCACCAGGCTGGCCGAAGCACGCAGGTCGGTGGCCATGACTGGCGCGCCCTTGAGCTTTTCGGTACCGGTGACGATGGCAGTGTTGCCTTCGACCTGGATCTTGGCGCCCATGCGGTGCAGTTCGTAAACGTGCATGAAGCGGTTTTCGAAGATCGTCTCGATCACGGCACCGGTGCCTTCGGCAATGGCGTTGAGCGAGATGAACTGCGCTTGCATGTCGGTCGGGAACGCCGGGTACGGAGCGGTGCGCACGTTAACGGCTTTTGGCCGCTTGCCGTGCATGTTCAGCTCGATCCAGTCTTCGCCGCAGGTGATTTCGGCACCCGATTCCTTGAGTTTCTCAAGAACGGCTTCGAGGATGGTCGGATCGGTGTCCTTGACCTTCACACGACCGCCGGTCACAGCCGCTGCGACCAGGTAGGTGCCGGTTTCGATACGGTCAGGCATCACTTTGTAAGTGGTCGGGTGCAGACGCTCGACGCCATCGATGGTGATGGTGTCGGTGCCGGCACCAGTGATCTTGGCACCCATGGCGATCAGGAAGTTCGCCAGGTCGATGACTTCAGGTTCGCGAGCGGCGTTTGCCAGAACGCTGCGACCCTTGGCCAGAGCGGCCGCCATCATGATGTTTTCGGTACCGGTCACACTGACGGTGTCGAAGAAGAAGTGCGCGCCGCGCAGGCCACCTTCAGGCGCCTTGGCCTTGATGTAGCCGCCTTCGACGTCGATGACCGCGCCCATGGCTTCGAGGCCACGGATGTGCAGGTCAACCGGACGCGAACCAATGGCGCAACCGCCAGGCAGTGCGACTTCGGCTTCACCGAAACGGGCAACCATCGGGCCCAGCACCAGGATCGACGCACGCATGGTTTTAACCAGTTCGTACGGAGCGATCAGGGTCTTGATGGTGCGCGGGTCGATTTCGACGCTGAGTTTCTCGTCGATCACCGGCTCGATGCCCATACGACCGAACAGCTCGATCATGGTGGTGATGTCGTGCAGGTGCGGCAGGTTGGCAACAGTCACCGGGCCATCGCACAGCAAGGTTGCAGCCAGGATCGGCAGGGCAGAGTTCTTTGCCCCGGAGATGCGGATTTCGCCATCAAGACGAACGCCACCGGTAATTATCAATTTATCCATAAGAATCTCGACGCCCTTGGGCTCAGGTGCGCTCGGCCCAGGCCGCGCTGCTGAAAAATTTCATAGTGACCGCATGGATGCTGCCATCGGTGATCCATGGGTTCAAATGGGCATAGATCTGCTGCTGACGCTTCACCGGGCTCAACGCCGCCAGTTCATCGCTAATCACGTTCAGCTGAAAGTTGCAGCCTTCGCCCTCAACTTCAACTTGAGTTCCGGGCAGCTTTCCTTCAAGGAAGCTCTTCACTTCTACGGCCTGCATGCTCAACCTCAATCGGCGCCCTGTGCGCGCGGGTCGGACATCATACAAAAAAGCCCCGCGCCTGCGAACCCCGCGAAGCAGGACTCTGACGGGGGGCTTCTTAATAGATGCGATTAGGGATGCGCCAACAGCTCGGTCAATTCGCTGACCTGAGCGATTTCGCGCATGTCTTCTGGCATCCCACGGATGCTCAACGCCTTGCCGGCCGACTCTGCATCACGCATGAAGCACAGCAGCAGCGACAAGCCGACACTGCTGGACTTCAACACTGCCGAGCAATCGACCACCAGTGCAGCGGCCTTGCTGGATTTGATCAGCGCCTGCCCCTGCTTACGCAAACCGGGGCCAGTGCGGTAATCCAGCATGCCGCTAAGCGTCAGCTCGCCGGATTCGCTCATGCGAATGGCCGACACACTCATTGAGCTTTTGTCTCGGTTGTTTGCTTCTGACTGGCTTCCTTGGCTTTGGCGACTTCCCCGGCCCAACCATTGATGGTCTTGTCCAGGTCGTTGCCATTGCGCTGCATCGCATCAGCGAACTGATCACGGAACAGCTTGCCGATGTTAATGCCGTTGATGATCACGTTGCGCAGTTTCCACTCGCCATTGATCTTTTCGAGTGTGTAAGACACAGGATAAATCGCGCCGTTGCTACCTTTGACCGTCATGGCGACGCTTGTACGATCTCCCGACTCATCCTTGGCAGGGTCGACGACGATCCCCTGATTGTTGTATTCGAGCAAAGCATTGCCATAGAACTGGAACAGACCCTTTTTGAAGTTTTCTTCAAAGGTCTTCATTTGCGCAGGCGTGGCTTTGCGCGAGTATTTGACCGTCATGATGCTCTTGGAAATGCCCTCGGCATCCACAACAGGTCCGACGATCGTGTCCAGCGCGGTGTAAAAGTCTTTCGGATCCTGCTTGTACTTCTCTTTATTGGTCGCCAGATCGGCAAGTAACCGATTGGTGGTGTCCTGTACCAGTTCGTGCGCGGAAGGCGCCGCCACGGCGTTAGCCATCAACGGCAGGGCCGCGAGCAATACCAACAGGCCACGTCGCAAGGTAGAGATCATTTAAAAGCTCCTCATTTAGCGTCTTTACTAACGGTATTGAGCAGAAACTTACCGATCAGGTCTTCGAGTACCAGCGACGACTGCGTGTCGTGGATGGTTCCACCATCCTTGAGCAAGCCTTCTTCGCCGCCCACGCTGAGACCGATGTACTTCTCGCCCAACAGTCCAGCGGTCAGGATAGATGCAGTGGAGTCAGTCGGCAGGTTATCTACGCGCTTTTCCAGCTGCATGGTTACTCGACCGGTGAAACTGTCGCGATCCAGATCGATCGCCGTAACCTTGCCGATGGTCACACCGGCCATGGTCACTTTAGCTCTGACAGTCAAACCGGCGATATTGTCGAAATACGCATAAAGTTTATAAGTGTCGGTGGTTGCGCTCGGGGACAGGCCACTTACCCGCAACGCCAGCAACAGCAAAGCCAGGATGCCAGCCAGCAAGAAAAGGCCGACACCGATTTCCAGGGTGCGGTTTTGCATCAGAAATCTCCAAACATCAAGGCGGTCAGAATAAAGTCCAGGCCGAGTACAGCCAAAGAGGCATACACCACGGTCTTGGTAGTGGCACGACTGATCCCCTCGGAAGTGGGCTCGCAGTCATAGCCTTGGAATACGGCAATCCAGGTCACGACAAAGGCGAAAACGATGCTTTTGATGATGCCGTTGAGCACATCGTCTGCAAAGGTCACGCTGTTCTGCATGTTGGACCAGTAGGAACCTTCATAGACACCCAGCCAGTCGACGGCCACCCACGAACCACCCCAGATGCCCACCACGCTGAAGATCATTGCCAGCACGGGAAGGGAAATGAAGCCGGCCCACAGGCGCGGGGCAATGATGTACTTGAGCGGGTCGACGCCAATCATTTCCAGACTGGACAACTGCTCGGTGGACTTCATGTTGCCGATTTCGGCAGTCAATGCCGAACCGGCGCGCCCGGCGAACAACAATGCCGTGACCACGGGCCCCAGTTCGCGCAACAGCGTCAGCGCAACCATCTGGCCGACCGCCTGCTCCGAACCATAGCTGGATAGAATATTGAAGCCTTGCAGCGCCAGCACCATGCCGATGAATACCCCGGAGACCACGATGATCACCAGGGACATTACGCCCACCGAATGCAGTTGCTTGATCAGCAAGCCAAAACCGCCGCCAATGCCCCCACGGCCAAGCAAGGCATGAAACAGGAATATCGCCGAACGGCCGAACACCCCCAGCACGTCAATGCCAGAGTGGCCGAACCGGCGAACCCGTTCTATTAGTGAAATCTTGCGCATCAACGCTGCCCCAGAAGATCTGCGCGGTAATCCGTCGCTGGAAAGTGATAGGCGACCGGACCGTCGGGCTCGCCTGTCATGAATTGACGGATGCGTGGCTCCTGCGAGTTCATCAGCTCCTCGGGAGTGCCCTGCCCCAACACCTGGCCTTCGCCGACGACATAGATGTAATCGGCAATGCTCGCGGTCTCGGCCAGGTCGTGGGAGACCACGATACTGGTAATGCCCAGCGCATCGTTGAGCAGGCGGATCAGACGCACCAGCACACCCATGGCGATAGGGTCCTGGCCGACAAAGGGCTCGTCATACATGAGGATCTGCGGATCGAGGGCGATCGCCCGGGCCAGCGCGACGCGACGTTTCATGCCGCCGGACAACTCGTCAGGCATCAGGTCGATGGCGCCACGCAAGCCCACAGCCTGCAATTTGAGCAGGACAATGTCCCGGATCATTTCTTCCGGCAGTTCGGTATGGACGCGGAGCGGAAAGGCGACGTTCTCGAACACATCGAGATCGGTGAACAGTGCGCCACTCTGAAACAGCACGCCCATGTGCTTTCGCGCATCGAACAGATCACTGCGCGACAGTTTCGGCAGGTTCTGTCCATTGACCCAGACTTCGCCTTTGGTGGGCCGCAACTGTGCGCCCATCAGCCGCAACAGCGTAGTCTTGCCACACCCGGAAGGCCCCATGATGCCGGTGACCTTGCCGCGCGGGATGCGTATATCGACGTTATTGAAAATGCTGCGCGTTCCGCGCTTGAAGGACAGTCCCTTCAGCTCGACCGCGTAGGCTTTATCGGCACTCATCTAAACTCCTTGCGATGCAGCCTCTCACTCGGACGCCTGACTTTCTGGCGAAAGCACATACCTCCCGGGCAGGCCGAACTGGCGGCGAACTATATCACCGCAATGGCCAAGCGCCCAAGGCCCAAGCCGGGCCATGTTCAGCAACATGACGGGGTAAAAGCTTATATTTAAGGGTATTCGGTAACCGGCAATGACAAAGCGCGACGAACTTGCGTGAGGGTTTTGATCATTACCGCTATAATCGCCGCCTTTTCATCAGGCTATACGATTTCTGACATGAGCCAATCCAGCGACCTGATTCAATCAGCACAACGCACCATCCGCCTCGAACTGGAAGCCGTACAAGGCTTGTTGCCCCGTATCGACGCAGATTTCGTACGCGCTTGCGAGATGATTCTGGCCAGCAAAGGCCGCGTAGTCGTGGTCGGCATGGGCAAATCCGGGCACATCGGCAACAAGATCGCCGCCACCCTGGCCAGCACCGGCACCACGGCCTTTTTCGTGCACCCGGCCGAAGCCAGCCACGGCGATATGGGCATGATCACCCGCGACGACATCATCCTGGCGCTGTCGAACTCCGGCTCCACCAATGAAATCGTCACCCTGCTGCCGCTGATCAAGCGCCTGGGCATTCAATTGATCAGCATGACCGGCAACCCTGACTCACCGCTGGCGAAGGCTGCCGAAGTCAACCTCGACGTGCACGTCGAGCACGAAGCCTGCCCGCTAAACCTGGCACCGACCTCGTCGACCACTGCCGCGCTGGTCATGGGCGACGCCCTGGCCGTTGCGCTGCTGGAAGCCCGCGGTTTTACCGCTGAAGATTTCGCCTTTTCCCACCCCGGCGGCGCGCTTGGCCGACGCCTGCTGCTGAAAGTGGAAACCGTCATGCACGCCGGCGCAGAGCTGCCCCAGGTGCAACGTGGCACGCTACTCAAGGACGCCTTGATGGAAATGACCCGCAAGGGCCTGGGCATGACCGCGATTGTGGAGGCCGACGGCAAACTGGCCGGGATCTTCACCGACGGCGACTTGCGCCGCACCCTTGACCGGACCATCGACATCCACCATACGACCATCGATGAGGTCATGACTGTTCATGGCAAGACCGCCCGGGCCGATATGCTGGCAGCCGAAGCCCTGAAAATCATGGAAGACCATCGAATCAACGCGCTGGTAGTGGTGGACAAGGAGGACCGTCCGATCGGCGCCTTCAACCTGTCCGATCTGCTGCGCGCAGGAGTAATGTGATGAGCACCGACCTGCTGCAACGCGGCAAGAACATCAAACTGGCGGTTTTCGACGTCGATGGCGTACTGACCGACGGACGCCTGTACTTCCTCGAAGACGGCAGCGAATTCAAGACATTCAACACCCTCGACGGCCAAGGCATCAAGATGTTGATGGCAGCCGGTGTGCAGACCGCTATCATCAGCGGCCGCAAGACCCCGGTGGTCGAGCGACGAGCGAAGAACCTCGGTATTCCACACGTGTACCAGGGGCGCGAAGACAAACTGGTGGTGCTCGACGAGCTTCTTGCCCAACTCAACCTAAGCTATGAGCAAGTTGCCTATCTCGGCGACGACCTGCCGGACCTGCCGGTGATTCGCCGCGTCGGCCTGGGCATGGCGGTGGCAAACGCTGCCAGTTTCGTCCGTGAACACGCCCACGGCATCACCCAGGCCCGCGGTGGCGAGGGTGCCGCTCGAGAATTCTGCGAATTGATCCTGCGCGCGCAGGGCCGCCTTGATGCGGCAAACGCCGCGTACCTGTGAGCCAACTATGCTGAGCAAAAAGTTTCGCAAATTCCTGGTGTTCGGTTGCATCGCAGCGATATTCGCGGCGGTCGGCTACTGGAACATCAGCCCGGAACGCTTCCTCGATCAGCCGGTGGCAAAGATCGATGAAACCGCGATCGACTATTACGCGATCAACGCCCACAGCGTGCAATACCTGCCGGACGGCAAACTGCAATACGAAATGACGTCCGACAAGGTTGAACACCTGAAAGCCACCGAAGTGACGCTGTTGACCAATCCCGACCTGAACATGTTCCGCGGCACCGAGTTTCCGTGGCATATCCAGAGCGAGCACGGCGAAGTGAATCCCGACGGCACCCAGGTCGAACTGATTGACTCGGTGCGCATCACGCGCTTCGACGAGAAAAACCGCAAGACCCTGATTACCAGCACCCGCATGACAGTGTTCCCGCAGCAGCAATATGCGCAGACCGAGCAACCCGTTAGAATCGACGGCGCTGGTGGTGTGTCGACTGGCAAGGGAATGAAAGCGTATTTGAAAGAAAGCAGGATACACCTGCTATCTAACGTAAGAGGACAGTATGAGGCTCGTTAAAACCCTCCCTATTTTGCTCGGTCTGAGCGCAGCACTGGGAAGCGTGAGCGCCTGGGCTCTGCCGACCGATCAAGCGCAGCCTATCCGCATCCAGGCCGACGACGCCCAGCTGGACGACAAGAATGGCATTGCCACCTATAAAGGTGACGTGATCATCACTCAGGGCTCGATGATCGTTAAAGGCAATACTGTGACCATCACCCGCACCCCGACCGGCGACATCGACGTGGTGACTTCGGTGGGCAACCTCGCCTATTTCGAGCAAATGCAAACCCAGGGCGACACCAAGCCCGTTCAGGGCTGGGGAGTGACTATTCAGTACCACGCCTCGCAAAACCGCGTTGTGCTGATCGACAAGGCGAAAGTCATCGACAAGGACAACAACGTCACCCAAGGCGAGAAAATCGTCTACGACACGGTCAAAAAGCTTGCGAGCGCCGGTCGCGCGACGGGCAACAAGGTCACCGAGTCGCGTCCGCGCATCGACATGGTGATCCAGCCGAAGAAGAAAACCGACGAGCAAAAGGCCCAGTAATGGCAACTCTGAAAGCTCAGCATCTGGCCAAGAGCTACAAGAGCCGCCAGGTCGTGCGTGACGTCAGCCTGTCGATCGACAGCGGTCAGATCGTCGGCCTGCTGGGTCCCAACGGCGCCGGCAAGACCACCTGCTTTTACATGATTGTCGGTCTGGTACAGGCCGATCAGGGCCGCGTACTGATTGACGACATGGATGTCAGCCACCAGCCTATGCACGGTCGTGCGAAGGCCGGCATCGGCTATCTTCCGCAAGAAGCATCGATCTTCCGCAAACTCTCGGTAGCCGACAACATCATGGCGATCCTCGAGACCCGCAAGGAACTCGACAAGGCCGGTCGTCGCAAAGAGCTGGAAAGCCTGCTGCAGGAATTCCACATCAGCCACATCCGCGACAACCTCGGGATGAGCCTGTCCGGTGGTGAACGCCGCCGCGTGGAAATCGCCCGGGCACTGGCTACCAACCCGAAATTCATCCTGCTCGACGAACCGTTCGCCGGCGTGGACCCGATTTCGGTGGGCGATATCAAACAGATCATCTATCACCTCAAGGCCAAGGGCATTGGCGTGCTGATCACTGACCACAACGTCCGTGAAACCCTGGATATCTGCGAAACCGCCTACATCGTCAACGATGGCCAGCTGATCGCCGAAGGTGACTCTGCCACCATCCTGGCCAACGACCTGGTCAAGGAAGTGTATCTGGGCCATGAGTTCCGCCTGTAAGCACTGAGGTGTCTGGCTGGTTGCTCGGGCGCTTGTCTCGATAAAAAATCAACATTTTTTTATTGTTACAGCGCTCTAGGCAAACGCTGCAGTTTCGGGCATATAATTTGCTTATGTTTGGCGCTCCGGCGCCCTGTAGTGGATGGCGCATGTGCGCCGGCGAATAAGGTGTTAAGCCCCTGCCATGAAACCATCGCTAGTCTTGAGAATGGGCCAGCAGCTGACGATGACACCGCAGCTGCAACAGGCCATCCGCCTGCTCCAATTGTCGACCCTGGACCTGCAACAGGAAATCCAGGAGGCCCTGGAGTCCAATCCGATGCTCGAACGCCAGGAAGAAGGCGACGACTTCGATAACGCCGACCCCTTGGCCGACAAAGCCGAACAGCAACCCAACGTCGACATTCAGGAACCCTCCTATCAGGAAACCGCCCCGACGGTTGATAACCTCGAGGAAGGCGACTGGAACGAGCGCATCCCCAACGAACTGCCCGTCGATACCGCGTGGGAAGACGTCTACCAGACCAGCGCCAGCAGCCTGCCGAGCAACGATGATGACGAGTGGGATTTCACCACCCGTACATCGGCCGGCGAAAGCCTGCAAAGCCACCTGCTGTGGCAACTGAATCTGGCACCGATGTCCGACACTGATCGCCTGATCGCCGTGACCCTGATCGACTGCATCAACAATCAGGGCTACCTGGACGAAACCCTCGAGGAGATTCTCGAAGCCTTCGACCCGGAACTGGACATCGAACTGGACGAAATCGAAGCCGTCCTGCACCGCATCCAGCAATTCGAACCCGCTGGCATCGGCGCCCGCAACCTGGGCGAATGCCTGCTGCTGCAATTGCGTCAGTTGCCCGCCAAGACGCCTTGGCTGGTCGAGGCCAAACGCCTGGTCACCGATTACATCGACCTGCTCGGCAGCCGCGATTACAGCCAGCTGATGCGTCGCATGAAGCTCAAGGAAGACGAACTGCGCCAAGTGATTGAACTGGTGCAGAGCCTCAACCCGCGCCCAGGCTCGCAGATCGAGTCCAGCGAAGCCGAATACGTCGTTCCCGACGTGATCGTACGCAAGGACAACGAGCGCTGGCTGGTCGAGCTGAACCAGGAATCCGTGCCACGACTGCGGGTCAACGCTCAATACGCCGGTTTCGTGCGCCGCGCCGACACCAGCGCCGACAACACCTTCATGCGCAATCAGTTGCAAGAGGCCCGCTGGTTCATCAAGAGCCTGCAAAGCCGCAACGAAACCCTGATGAAAGTAGCCACTCAGATCGTCGAGCATCAGCGCGGTTTTCTTGAATACGGCGACGAAGCCATGAAACCGCTGGTCCTGCATGACATCGCCGAAGCGGTGGGCATGCACGAGTCGACGATTTCACGGGTGACCACGCAGAAATTCATGCATACCCCACGGGGCATATATGAACTGAAATACTTTTTCTCCAGCCACGTCAGCACCTCCGAGGGCGGTGAATGCTCGTCCACGGCGATCCGCGCGATCATCAAAAAACTGGTTGCCGCGGAAAATCAGAAAAAGCCGTTGAGTGACAGCAAGATCGCTGGTTTACTGGAGGCACAAGGCATTCAGGTGGCTCGCCGCACCGTCGCCAAGTACCGCGAATCCCTCGGGATCGCGCCTTCGAGCGAACGTAAGCGGTTGATGTAGAGCCACGCCACAGCGTTCCAGTGGCAGGCATTTCTGCCTGCCGCTTTATGCACTGGCAACGAAGGAGAAGCTGTATGCAAGTCAACATCAGTGGACACCAACTGGAAGTGACCGAACCTCTTCGCACCTACATCGGCGAAAAACTCGAACGATTAGAGAGGCATTTCGACAAAATCACCAACGTGCAAGTCACGATGACGGTCGAAAAGCTCAAGCAGAAAATCGAAGCCACGCTGCATATTCCCGGCAATGAAGTGGTCGCAAACGCGGAGCATACCGATATGTACGCGGCGATCGACGCACTGACCGACAAGCTGGATAAACAACTCAAAAAGCATAAGGAAAAGACCCAAAGCCTCCTCCAGGGCGCGACCGGTCGTTAACACTCCCAACCCATGATCCGACTTGAAAGCATCCTGACCCCCGGCCGTTCCCTCGTGAACGTGCCGGGCGGCAGTAAAAAGAAAGCCCTCGAGCAAATTGCCAACCTTATCCACAAAGAAGTGCCGGATCTGGAGATGCAAGATGTCTTCGAGGCTCTGATTGCCCGTGAAAAACTCGGCTCAACCGGTTTTGGCAACGGCATCGCCATTCCCCACTGCCGCCTGAAGGGCTGCACCTCGCCCATCAGCGCCCTGATGCACCTTGATGCACCCATTGATTTCGACGCCATCGACGGTGCCCCGGTTGACCTGCTGTTCGTTCTGCTGGTCCCGGAAGCCGCTACCGATGCGCACCTGGAGTTACTGCGCCAGATCGCCAGCATGCTCGACCGCAAGGAAGTGCGCGAAAAACTGCGCAGCGCCCCGAGCAATGAAGCCTTGTATCAGGTTGTCCTGGACGAGCAAAACGGTCATTAATCATGCGCTTGATCATCGTCAGTGGCCGCTCCGGCTCAGGTAAAAGTACCGCACTCGATGTTCTCGAGGACAACGGCTACTACTGCATCGACAACCTGCCCGCCGGCCTGCTGCCGGAACTGGCCGAACGCGCGTTGATTCACACCGAGCTGGCACAACCGCTGGTTGCCGTATCCATCGATGCGCGCAACTTGCCGAGTCACTTGTCGCGGTTTCCCGAACTGCTGGAAGAAGTGCGCAGCCGGCATATCCAGTGTGATGTGCTTTATCTGGACGCCGACGAAGAAACCTTGCTCAAACGCTTCTCGGAAACCCGCCGTCGTCACCCGCTGAGCAATGCCAATCGCTCGCTGGCCGAGGCCATCAACGATGAGACCGCCCTGCTCGGGCCGATTGCCGACCTCGCCGATCTCAAAGTAATCACCACCAACCTGAACCTGTATCAGCTGCGAGATACCATCAAGCTGCGCCTGCTGAACCAGCCCGAACCCGGTACGGCGTTCCTGGTGGAGTCTTTCGGCTTCAAGCGTGGCATGCCGGTGGACGCTGATCTGGTGTTCGACGTGCGCTGCCTGCCGAACCCTTACTGGAAGCCAGAGTTGCGCGATCAGTCCGGGCTCGACCAACCGGTTGCCGAGTACCTGGCGGCACAGCCGGACGTCGAAGAGATGTTCCAGGACATATCCACCTACTTGTTCAAGTGGCTACCACGCTTTGCCGCCAGCAACCGCGCTTATGTCACCATTGCCATTGGCTGCACCGGCGGCCATCACCGCTCCGTCTACCTGACCGAACGTCTGGGCCAGGCCCTGCAAAAATCCCTGAAGAATGTCCAGGTTCGCCACCGCGACCTCAGCTAAAGGATTCACACCGCGATGCCTGCTCTGGAAATTGAAATCATCAACAAGCTGGGCCTGCATGCCCGCGCTTCTGCAAAATTCGTTGGCGTCGCCGGTGAGTTCAAGGATTGCACGATCAGAGTAGGACGCACGCCGGAATCCACGGTCGACGGAAAAAGCATCATGGCAATGATGATGCTCGCTGCGGGCAAGGGCACCAAAATCCACCTGAGCACCGAAGGTGAACAAGCTGATGAGGCGCTGCAGGCATTGGTGAATTTGATCAATGACTACTTCGGCGAAGGCGAATAACGCTCGCCTAAGCGAGCGCTGTATCCATCACCATCATCAAGCAAAACCCGATCAGCAACCCAAGACTTGCAAGCTTGTCGTGACCATTGCGGCGCGACTCGGGGATGACTTCATGGGTGACCACCAGCAACATTGCCCCGGCCGCCAGCGCCAACCCCAAGGGCAACAACAATTCGGCCAGGCTCACTAGCCAGGCGCACAACAACGCGAAGAGCGGCTCGACCAGACCTGACGCAGCACCCATCAGGAACGCCTTGACCCGCGACATCCCTGCCCCGGCCAATACCAGCGCGATCACCAGACCTTCCGGCACATCCTGCAAGGCGATGCCCATGGCCAGGCTATCGGCGTCGGGCATGCCACCCCCCGCCGACACACCGACCGCCATGCCTTCGGGGATGTTGTGGGCAATGATCGCAAACACAAACAACCAGATTCGCGGCGGGATGACCGGTCGCTCCAGCGTGCCTACGAGCATTTCCGGCGACGCACCTGACACCTTGCGATCAACCAGGAACAATCCGAACGCACCCAGCATGATGCCGAAACTGATCAGTCCGCTGGCCGCCCAAGGCGTCAGCCCCAGGTATTCAGCGGCAGAGATCCCCGGAACGATCAACGAAAACGCTGTCGCCGCGAGCATCACCCCGGCCCCAAAACCGAGCAGCGTATCGCTGACCGCCTGAGGCATCCGTCGAATCACCAGCACGGGCACCGCGCCCAAGGCTGTACCCAGAGCGCAGATCGCCCCGCCTTGCAGCGCGCGCAGCAGTTTCGGCTCGAGGTCCAGCCACGCCAAGCCTTGGGCAACCATTAACGTCATGCCTGCCAGCAGTAACAGCGATCCGAATGCGTAACGAAACATTCGTCCACTTCCGATCGCCAGTGTTTCAGTGCCCATAGCCAGCCTTGGATTGTTTTTGCAGAAGTCTTAAACCAGTGCAGCCTGATAGCGCGTAGCGACTTCAGGCCAATTGATCACGTTGTAAAACGCGTTGATGTATTCCGGGCGACGGTTCTGGTATTGCAGGTAATACGCGTGCTCCCAGACATCCAGGCCGAGGATTGGCGTATTACCGTTCATCAATGGACTGTCCTGATTGCCGCTGCTTTCAACGACCAGCGTCTTTTGCGGCGTCACACTGAGCCACGCCCAGCCGCTGCCGAAACGAGTCAGCGCGGCTTTGGTGAAGGCTTCCTTGAAACTGCTCAGGCCGCCCAGTTGCTCATCGATCGCCTCAGCCAAGGAACCTTCAGGATTGCCGCCGCCGTTGGGCGCCATCACTTCCCAGAACAGCGAATGGTTGGCATGCCCGCCGCCCTGATTGATTACCGCCGCGCGCAACTTCTCCGGCAGTTGCTGGACAGCTGACACCAGCTTCTCCACCGGCCACTCGGCAAACTCGGTGCCTTCCACCGCAGCGTTGAGGTTGTTGATGTAGGTCTGGTGATGCTTGGTGTAGTGGATTTCCATGGTCTGCGCATCGATGTGCGGTTCCAGGGCGTCGTATGCGTAGGGCAAGGCAGGCAAGGTAAAAGCCATTTCAATGAACTCCATGATGTAGGGGCGCAGACGGGGCGGCATCGATGTGCAGCAGACGATGGGTGCGCGGATATTCGCCGTGTTCGCTGATGAAATTCAGCAGCTCGACGTAGGTTTTGCTGCTTTGGCGCAACGCTGCTTCACGCAGGGCCGGCGCCAGCCGTGGGTCCTGCATGGTCTGCAACAACCGCTGATGGATGGCGCACAGGTACTCGGCGCTCTCCTCAGGCTGGTTCAGACGCAAATGCAGATCCGCCAGGTTGTGGTGGGAAATCACGCAGGCAGCCACCGCTTCGTCGGCATCCGCCCAGCGCTCGAACAACACCTGGGCCAGGGCCAATGCCTGCAAGTAAGCCTCGCGGGCATCTACATATTCGCCCTGCATGAAACAACGATTTGCCCGTTCGATCGTGCGTTTCCAGTGTTCCATGGTGAGCCTCCAAAGCGGTTGCGGTGGTTACACGCCGCCTGCGGTGAGTTTTTCCGGGTCCAGCAAAACCTCAAGCTGGCGGCGGGTCAGGTCGGTGTGTTCGAGAGCGACATCGATCACCGGACGGCCCTGTTGATAGGCCTTCTTGGCGATCTCCGCGGCTTTTTGGTAACCAATGATCGGGTTGAGCGCGGTGACCAGGATCGGGTTACGCGACAGCGCTTCCTTAAGCCTGGCTTCGTTGACCTTGAAGCTGGCGATCGCCTTTTCACCCAGCAGATGGCTGGAGTTGGCCAGCAACTCGATGCTGCTCAGCAGGTTCTGGGCGATGATCGGCAGCATGACATTCAGCTCGAAATTGCCCGACTGACCGGCGATGGTGATAACCGTGTCGTTGCCGATGACCTGAGCGGCGACCATGGCGGTCGCTTCCGGGATCACCGGGTTGACCTTGCCAGGCATGATCGAAGAACCCGGCTGCAAGGCTTCGAGTTCGATTTCACCAAGACCGGCCAGCGGGCCGGAGTTCATCCAGCGCAGGTCGTTGGCGATTTTCATCAGCGAAACGGCCGTGGCCTTGAGCTGACCGGAAACACTGACCGCCGTGTCCTGAGAGCCGATCAGCGCAAACAGATCCACGCCCGGCTTGAATTGCACTTGAGTCAGCTTGCTCAGTTGCTCACTGAAACGCGCCGCGAATTGCGGATGAGCGTTGATGCCGGTGCCCACTGCCGTGCCGCCCTGAGCCAGGGATTGCAGACTCGGCAGCAGATCCTGCAGATGACCGATGTTGGCCTTGAGCTGCTGCGCCCAACCGTTGAGCACCTGGCTCATGCGCACCGGCATGGCGTCCATCAAGTGAGTGCGACCGGTTTTGACGTGGTGATGAACCTCTTCGGCCTTGCGATCGATCACCTGAACCAGACGCACCAGCGCCGGCAACAATTGCTCGTGCAACGCCAACGCCGCACTGACGTGGATGGTGGTCGGGATGATGTCGTTGCTGCTTTGGCCGCAATTGACGTGATCGTTGGGGTTCACCGGCTCGCCGAGCAGGCGGCTGGCCAGGGTGGCGATCACTTCGTTGGCGTTCATGTTCGAACTGGTGCCGGAACCGGTCTGGAAGATATCCACCGGAAAATGCTGCATGAAGTCGCTTTGGAGCAGGCCCAGCGCCGCATCGACAATGGCTGTGCCCTGGGATTCGCTGATTTGTTCGAGCTCGATGTTGGCTCGGGCAGCGGCGGCCTTGGCCAGGATCAGCGCGCGAATGAACTGCACGGGCATCGGTTTGCCGCTGATGGGGAAGTTATCCACTGCACGTTGAGTCTGTGCGCCGTAGAGGGCGTCCACCGGGACTTGAAGCTCACCCATGCTGTCGCGCTCAATACGTGTCTTGGTCATCTGTAAATCCTTGCACCAGTTCTATGAGAGGAATCGAGGGCTGCAACTCGCAGGTTGCCAGCTGCCAGGTGTAGCTCTGCCAGCGCTTGAGGCGGCATTTGCACAGAGATAGGCGTTCGAGTTCGCGCAATGGGCGCCAGGCCTGGTCCAGGCAGTAGGTGCGCCAGTGCCAAGGCAGCGCGACATCGGCGGCGGTGTCGAGCAACAGACGGAAAGAAGTTTCGGCGATGGTCCAGGGAGAGGTTGCCGTGCAACAGGCGAGATACCGACCTTCGGCCAGGTAATGTTCGATCAGGCGAGGCTCGTCAGGGTCCATCGCGCAACGGATCTGGCGACTCATCCAGCGCCAGCTTTCGAGGTAAGGCTGCTCGTGCAAGGCAGAACTCATGATCCGGGCCCATTCGGTAATGAGATTTATTATTAGATGATAATGAGAACCAAAACAACCCCGCGAAAATCAACCCACAAAAAAGGCGCGCCACCCAACGATGGGTGGCGCGCCTTTTTGTGTAACGGTTAAGCGTTAGCTGCCGGCTACTGTCATCCGCTCGATCAGCACCGAACCTGTACGAATGTTGCTGCGCAGTTCCAGGTCATTACCGACGGCAACGATCTGTTTGAACATGTCACGCATGTTGCCGGCGATGGTCACTTCCTGAACCGCAAACTGGATTTCGCCATTCTCGACCCAGTAACCCGCCGCGCCACGGGAGTAATCGCCGGTGACCATGTTCAGGCCCTGACCCATCAATTCAGTCACCAACAGGCCGCGGCCCATGCGGCGCAGCAAGGCTGCCTGATCTTCGTCGCCATGGGTGACGAACAGGTTGTGCACGCCACCAGCGTTGGCAGTGCTCGGCATCCCGAGCTTACGGCCCGAGTACGTGCCGAGAATGTACGACACCAACTCGCCTTTTTCGACGAACGGTTTGGCGTAAGTGGCCAGACCATCACCATCGAACGCCGAACTGCCCATGGCGCGCATCAAGTGCGGACGCTCATCGATGGTCAGCCATTCCGGGAACAGTTTCTGCCCGAGCGTGCCTTCAAGGAACGAGGATTTGCGATACAGACTGCCGCCGGAAATCGCCGAGAGGAAACTGCCGAACAAACCACCGGCCAGTTCCGCGGAAAACAGCACCGGCACTTCGCAAGTCGGCACCGGACGCGCGCCCAGACGGCTCGCCGCCCGTTGCGCGGCACGTTGGCCGATGCTCTCCGGAGAGGCCAGCAAATTGCCCTGACGGTTCACGTCGTACCAGTAATCGCGCTGCATCTGGCCATCGGCCTCGGCGATCATCACACAGCTCAGGCTGTGCCGGGTCGACGCGTAACCGCCGATAAAACCGTGGCTGTTGCCGTAAACACGGCAGCCCTGATGGGTGCTGAGGGTGGTGCCGTCGGCGTTCTTGATCCGGCTGTCGGTGGCAAACGCCGCCGCTTCACAGGCCAGGGCCTGCTCGATGGCTTGCTCCGGGGTGATGTCCCATTCGTGGAATAGGTCGAAATCCTGCAGATCCTTGGCCATCAGCGCCGCATCTGCCAGACCCGAGGCTTCGTCTTCGGAGGTGTGTTTGGCGATGGCCAGCGCCGCAGCGACGGTTTCGCGAATGGCTTCAGGACCGCTGGCGGACGTGCTGGCCGAGCCCTTGCGCTGGCCAACGTACAAGGTGATGCCGAAGCCCTGATCGCGGTTGAATTCGACGGTTTCGACTTCACGCTGACGTACCGAGGTGGACAGGCCCTGCTCCAGGGACACCGCCACTTCACAGGCACTGGCACCTTGGCGCTTGGCTTCAGCGATGATCTGCTCGACTTGTTCTTGCAGTGCCGGCAACGCTTGTGGGCCGACGCTTTCAACTGCACTCATGCTGTTCTCCACTCAAATTCTGCTTTCGGCTAGGGCCTTCGAGCGACCGGGCCGGACAAGCGGCCCCCGACTGGTTATCATGGCGGCGTTTCTTTGCGGACGGCCACCATGGTTGATTCTTACGACGACTCCCTCGATACGGGAGAAAAAAGCAAAACCCAGGTTAAACGCGAGCTTCATGCTCTGGTTGACCTTGGCGAGCGCCTTACAACGCTCAAGCCTGACTTGCTGGCAAAACTGCCGTTGACCGACGCTATGCGCCGGGCCCTGGCCGATGCGCCCAAGCACACCGCGAATATCGCGCGTAAACGGCACCTTATGTTCATCGGCAAACTGATGCGCGATCAGGACACTGACGCCATTCTGACTCTGCTCGATCAACTCGATGCCTCCACTCGGCAGTACAACGAACGTTTCCATGGCCTGGAACGCTGGCGCGATCGCTTGATCGCGGGCGACGATGCGGTCCTGGAGAAGTTCGTGGTCGACTACCCGGAGGCTGATCGTCAGCAATTGCGCTCCCTGATCCGTCAGGCCCAGCACGAACTGGCGACCAACAAGCCACCGGCATCGAGCCGTAAAATCTTCAAGTACATCCGTGAGCTGGACGAGACTCAACGCGGTCTGCGTTAAGTCCCGAATCGGGTGAGTTGCCTCGCAACTCACCCGAAGCTCCATCCTTTACGATCCTGTGCCACCCACAGTGATCGCATCGATTTTCAGCGTTGGCTGGCCGACACCCACCGGCACCGACTGCCCATCCTTGCCACACGTCCCCACGCCGCTGTCCAGCGCCAGATCGTTACCGACCATCGACACCTTGCTCATGGCCTCCGGCCCGTTGCCGATCAACGTCGCGCCTTTGACCGGGGCCGTGATTTTGCCGTCTTCGATCAGGTACGCCTCGCTGGTGGAGAACACGAATTTGCCGCTGGTGATGTCCACCTGACCACCGCCGAGGTTGGCGCAGTAAATACCGCGCTTCACCGAGGCGATGATTTCTGCCGGGTCGCTTTCGCCCGCCAGCATGTAGGTGTTGGTCATGCGCGGCATCGGCAGGTGCGCATAGGATTCGCGACGACCGTTACCGGTACGGGCCACGCCCATCAGACGGGCGTTGAGTTTGTCCTGCATGTAGCCTTTGAGTACGCCGTTTTCGATCAGCGTCGTGCACTCGGTCGGGGTGCCTTCATCATCGACGCTCAGGGAACCGCGACGACCGGCCAGCGTGCCGTCATCGACGATGGTGCAAAGCTTGGACGCAACCATCTGGCCCATGCGCCCGCTGTAGGCCGAACTGCCCTTGCGGTTGAAGTCGCCTTCCAGACCGTGGCCGACCGCTTCGTGCAGCAACACACCGGACCAGCCCGAGCCCAATACCACCGGCAACGTACCGGCCGGTGCCGGGATGGCTTCCAGATTCACCAACGCCTGACGCAGCGCTTCACGGGCGTAGCTCATGGCACGGTCATCGCTGAGGAAATAACGGTAATCGGTACGACCGCCACCGCCATGACCGCCACGCTCACGGCGACCGTTCTGCTCGACGATCACGCTGACGTTAAAGCGCACCAACGGCCGTACATCGGCTGCCAGGCCGCCGTCGGTGGAAGCGACGAGGATTCGTTCCCAGACACCGGCCATGCTCACGGTAACTTGCTGGATACGCGGGTCGAGGGCGCGAGTCGCGACGTCGATGCGTTTGAGCAGTTCGACCTTCTCGGCACGGGTCATCACTTCCAACGGATTGTCCGGCCCGTACAACTGGGCGACATCCTGAGTCGTGAAGGCTTGCACCGTGCCGTTCTGACCGGCGCGGGAGATCGAACGCGCCGCACGGGCTGCGGCGCCGAGGGCTTCGAGGGTAATGGCATTGCTGTAGGCAAAGCCGGTTTTTTCACCCGATTGCGCGCGCACGCCGACACCTTGGTCGAGGTTGAAGCTGCCTTCCTTGACGATCCCGTCTTCCAGCGCCCAGGACTCGGAAATCTGCCCCTGGAAATACAGGTCGGCGGCATCGATGCCCGGGCCGGCCAGATCGCCGAGCACACCTTGCAGGCTCTCGATCGTTACGCCGCCGGGCGCCAGGAGGTGTTCACTGACTGAGGACAACAACTCGCTCATATGCTTTACGCCTTAAATTCATCGTTCTGAGGCAGGTCGCCGGGCGCCCTGCGAGAAAAAGCGCCGGTGACTGGACACCGGCATCCGCGCCCTGATGGACGCCTGTTCGCTGCTATCGCGTTCGGCCAGCAGCACGGCCTCGCCTTGATCCTGTTGCGCCAGCACACGTCCCCACGGGTCGATAATCGCGGCATGGCCATAGGTTTCCCGTGGCCCCGGATGCGTCCCACCCTGGGCAGCCGCGAGCACATAACATTGAGTTTCGATGGCCCGCGCGCGAATCAATACATCCCAATGCGCCGCGCCGGTCACCGCGGTAAAGGCCGACGGCGCGGTAATCAACTCCGCACCGGCAGCGCGTAATTCGCTGTACAGCTCCGGGAAGCGCAGGTCGTAACACACCGTCAGCCCGACTCGACCGACGGGCGTGTCCGCCACGACTACCCCACTGCCATAAGCATAGTCATCGGATTCGCGATAACGCCCGCGATTGTCCGCCACATCGACGTCGAAGAGGTGCAACTTGTCATACCGTGCAACGGTTTCGCCGCGGTCATCCACCAGCAGCGAGCAGGCATGCACTTTGGCCGTCGGTTGATCCACCGGCGGCAACGGCAAGGTGCCGGCCACTATCCATAACTTGAGGTCGCGGGCGGTCTGTTTCAACCATGGCAGGATCGGGCCTTCGCCCAACGCCTCGGCGCGGCCGATGTCGGCAATGTCGCGACGGCCCATGGCGGCGAAGTTTTCCGGCAGTACGGCAAGCTGCGCGCCACCGGCTGCCGCTTGCTCAAGCAGCCGACGGGCCTGGGCCAGATTGGCCAGCACATCGCTCTGGCTGACCATTTGAATCACCGCTACAGACATGGCCTTTCCCTAATCTGGAATCAACACATACAGGAGACTTACGGCCATGCTACTCCATCGGCCCGAGACGTGGCTTTTCAAAAAGAAAGTCAAAAAGGCTTGTCGAAGGTGATTTTCGGCTCTTTCCAGGGCCCCTTGACGGTGTATTGGACGCTGGCGAAACGCGCCACACGGTCACCGATGAGCTTATCGATCAGGAACAGCGCGCCGCCGATAGCCGGTGCACCGACGATCAGCGCGGCAATCGGCAGGTTGTTGGTCACAGGCAACGTCACCAGCAACTTGGCATCGACCTTATCGCCCACCAGGTCCAGCGTCCCGTTGAGTTCGATATTGCTCGACGGACCGGTCAGCCGGATCGGCTCACGCGTCACATATACGCCGTTGGTCCCGACCAGCAGGCCTTTGACCCGGTCGTAACTCAAGCCTTTGCCGAACAGGTCGGAGAAGTCCAGACGCAGCCGGCGGCCGATGGAGTTGAAGTTCAGCAAGCCAAACACTCGCAATGCCTGGGCGCTGCCCTCAACTTCAACAAATTGGCCTTTATTCAGCGAAGCATCGAGGGTTCCAGAGAAGCGCTTGGTGGCCAGCCAGGCCGGCGAACCGGGCCAGCGACCATCGACATCCATATGAAAATCTTCACTGGTGACACTCGGCGCAAAGCCCCAGCCCTTCAGTACATCGGCGAGATTCTTGCCGCTGATCCGGCCCTTGTACCAACTGCTGCTGGAACCGGGCACACCTTCCCAACCGCCGCTGCCCTGCAGGAGAATGCCCTTGAGGCCCAAATCCAGCGTGGTAAACGCAATGCCCTTGGCGGTCGGACGAACTTTCAGATACCAGGCCCCGACGAGGTCTTGGCCCTGGAACAGCTGATTGATGGTGATATCCAGTGCCGGGATCTTCGTCGGATCGACCGAGGCCAGCGGATCTGGCGAATTTTCGTCGGCCAGGACCTTCGGGTCTGGCGCCGGTAAACGCACGTATTGCAGATTGATCGCAATCGGCGCGGCTTTCGCATCGGGGATGCTGGCACTGCCCTTCACCTGCTGACTGTCGAGTTGCAAGGCCCACGCGGCAGGTTTGCGGTTCAACTGTACGGAAGCCTGATCGAGCGTAGTGCCGACACCGCTGAGCCTTCCAATCTTGAAATCCGCACCGCTGAGCAACTGTTTGGCGTTGCCGCCCGGATCCTGGCCGGCGTACTTGTCTACCAGGTCCTTCCAGGGGCCGACGTCCAGTTCCGACAGCACGCCGCGCACCCGCAGGCCTTTGGCGCCGGGTAGCACGGCATTACCGCCACCCAGGAACAACTCGCCACGACCGTCGGCAAAATTGCCGGGCGGTGCCGCAAACGTGAAATTAGCCAGCTCACCGTAATTGACCCAGTAGCGCCGCTCCGCCCCCTGCAAGGTCATGCGGAACGTGGTGTCACGGCCGACGTCGGCTGCCATGCCGAACGGCGCCGGTAAATCGATTGCTACGCCTTTGAGGTTGGAGTTGACCGTCAATTGACTGTCGGCCCCATCAAGGTTCAGTTGCAGCTGATAAGGGATCACACCGGACACTGGCAACGGCTGAGTCACACTCAGCCAGTCAGTCAGTTTCTTGACCTCGACCTGGCCCGAGGCGGCGACGCGAGTCTTGAGGTTGCCGGGGCCGCCATCGGCGAAAATCTGTGCAGTAACCGGTTTATCGAAGGCGCGCGCAGTGATGTTTTGCCCGCTCAAACCCTTGGTGCTGTCGAATCGGAAATCGCCCTTGAGCTGAGTCAGCTCCAGGGGTGGCTCGGCCAGTTTCAGACGGGCCTTGGCGGTCTTGAAGTCGACGAGGATCTTCGGCTGCTCGCCTTTGACCAGCGGAATATCCAGTTTCAGTTTGCCTTGCAGATCGCCTTCGCCTTCCCATCCGGCAAAGGTCGCGGCGGTGCCGATCGGCGCTTCCTGGAGAATCTTCAGGCCATCGCCCAACCCGCCAGCGAATCCACCGTCAAGGAACAGATGGACGCTTTGCCCCGCTGGCACATGGGGAATATTGACGTAAATGTCGTTGACCTGGGTATTGAGCAATTCCCCCTTGCTGGCCAGGATCCGCACCCCGCTGTCTTCGACAAACACGTCACCCGTGACCTTGCTGACATGTGGCCAGCCTGGCTGGAAGGCCAGTTCGGCGTCGTGAACCTTGAAGAACAGGCTGATGCTGCGGGCAGTCTCGTCGGCCCCGTGATTCAGCGACCCCTGGTACTGGAAGAAGCCTTGGTCCACCGCACCTTTGAGAATCGCCGTACGCAGCCATTCGTCCAGCCCCGGGCTGAGCATTGTCGGCAAGTACTTGGCGGTGTAGCGCCCGTCGCCGTCCACCAGACCGACCCGCAGGTCCATGTAGTCTTCCTGGGTGTGGTCGAAATGCAGGCGGATCAGGAAGTCGCCGGCAATCTTGCCCTCCTCGCCCAGCACCTTCAGGTACGGCGCGATCAAGGTGAAGGCTTCTTTATCGAGTTTCCAGGTCAGTCGGGCATTGGCCTGAATGTACTGCCATGGCTTGGCGAAAATCGGGTCCAGGTGCAGGGAAAAATCCTTGCTGTCCATGCGCAGCTCGCCACCGCCCAGATCACCGCTGATGCTGCCACTGACATTTCGCGCCGCCGGAGCGCCGTGATAGGCATCGAAGCCGACCCGATCCAGGTTGGCGGCAAAGCTGAATTTGCTGTCGTCGGTGGCATTGGGCCGGACGTCGATCAGCACGTTGCGCAGGCCACCGGTCACTTTGAGTCGCTCGACGGCCGTAGCAACGCCTTCGGGCAGCGGCCCCAACGCATTCAGTATCGGAGTGATCGGGGTAAGATCGAGACGGTCGGCTTGCAGATGCCAAAGCTCTTCAGTCTTGTCGGTCGCCGCGTTTTGTTTGAGTTGCAGATGCGATTCCCAGCGGGTCTCGCCGAGGTTCATGGCCAGCGAGTCCAGGGTGATCAGGACGCCTTCGGAACTGCGCTGGAAATAGCCGTTGAGCGCCAGATTGTTGATCTGGATCGGCTTGCGCTCGGCGTAGGCACCTTTGAGTTGCGGCGCATTCAAGCGAATCGCGGCGCTTTGCAGGGCGCCTTTGTCCCAGTTCACCCAGAGCTCGCCACCCGCCTTGATCTCGGAGAAATTCCATTGTTGGGTCAGGCGCTCAGGCAACCATTTTGACCAGTCGCTTTGCGGCAGGCTCAAATAAGCTTCGGCCTCGCCGTCCTTCCACTCGCTGGCACGCAGACGGGTGCGCAGACTCATGGCCACCGGCTGACCGTCGGGCAGGGTCAGACGAACGTCGAGTCGCTGACGCGACACTCCGGTTTTCAGATTCAGACCGACGTAAGTCAATGTCAGAGGCTGCTCTTGCAGTGGCTGCAAAGTGACCTGGCTATCGAGTACCGACAGTTGCTGAACCATCTGCATGCGATTGAGCATTTGTTCAGGATCCAGCGGCTGATCCTGCTGCACCGGCAAACCTTCCAGCGCCCAAGTCCCGTCCTCGCCTTCCTTGAGGCTGATCTTCAGCCCGCTGAGTTCCAGGTGAGCGATGCGCACTTCGCGAGCCATCAGACTGGCCCAAAGATCCGGCACCGCGCGCACCTGATCCAGACGCAGGGCATTGGCGCCCTCGCCGACCATCACGTCGTGAGCCAGCATGATCGGCGCAAAGCCGCTCCAGTTACCTTCCAGTTCGCCGATATTCAGCGGCATGCCCAAGGCAGCGCTGGCTTTGGCTTCGACTTCGGCACGGTACTCGGCCACCAGCGGGGTCAGCTCTCGGCCGAGGCTGACGTATAACGCCAACAACACCAACACCAACGCACACAGCCCCAGCCCCCAGCGGGTCAGTGCGGCCAAAATGCGTGTCAGACGTTCCATGTCAGTTGGCTCCCATGGCAAAAATGCTGCAAAAAGCTGAGGCCAGCCGTTCTAACAGGGTTGAAATACAGCGATTCAGAGCAGCACCACGTCGTATTGTTCCTGGGAATACATGGTTTCCACCTGGAACCGGATGGTGCGTCCGATAAAACCTTCGAGCTCGGCGACATTGCCCGATTCTTCATCGAGCAAACGGTCGACCACTTTCTGGTTCGCCAATACACGATAGCCTTCCGCCTGATAGGCGCGAGCCTCTCGGAGGATTTCGCGGAAAATCTCGTAGCAAACGGTTTCAGGCGTCTTGAGCTTGCCGCGGCCCTGGCAGCTGCTGCACGGTTCGCACAGCACTTGTTCGAGACTTTCACGGGTGCGCTTGCGAGTCATCTGCACCAGGCCCAACTCGGTGATGCCGATGATGTTGGTCTTGGCGTGATCGCGTTCCAGTTGTTTCTCGAGCGTGCGCAGCACCTGACGCTGGTGCTCTTCATCTTCCATGTCGATGAAGTCGATGATGATGATCCCGCCCAGGTTGCGCAGGCGCAGCTGGCGAGCGATGGCGGTCGCGGCTTCGAGGTTGGTCTTGAAGATGGTTTCTTCGAGGTTGCGATGACCGACGAACGCCCCGGTATTGACGTCGATGGTGCTCATGGCTTCCGCCGGATCGACCACCAGATAACCGCCGGACTTCAGCGGGACTTTGCGCTCCAGCGCTTTCTGGATTTCGTCTTCGACGCCGTACAGGTCGAAAATCGGCCGCTCACCCGGGTAATGCTCAAGACGATCGGCGATTTCCGGCATCAGTTCGGCGACGAACTGCGTGGTTTTCTGGAAGGTTTCCCGGGAGTCGATGCGGATCTTCTCGATCTTCGGGCTCACCAGGTCACGCAAGGTGCGCAGCGCCAGGCCGAGGTCTTCGTAGATCACACTCGGCGCGCTGATGGTTTTGATCTGCTCGTTGATCTGATCCCAGAGGCGACGCAGGTAACGGATGTCCATGAGGATTTCATCGGCACCGGCACCTTCGGCAGCAGTACGCAGGATGAAGCCACCGGCCTCTTGAATGCCTTCTTTGGCCACGCAATCGGTGACCACTTGCTTGAGACGTTCACGCTCGGCTTCGTCTTCGATCTTCAACGAAATGCCAACGTGCGCGGTGCGCGGCATGTACACCAGATAACGCGATGGAATCGACAATTGAGTCGTCAGGCGGGCGCCTTTGGAGCCGATCGGGTCCTTGGTGACTTGCACCACCAGGCTCTGACCCTCGTGAACCAGAGCGCTGATGCTCTCGACCGCCGGGCCTTCGCGCAGGGAGATTTCCGAGGCATGAATGAACGCGGCGCGGTCCAGACCAATGTCGACGAATGCCGCCTGCATGCCGGGCAATACCCGCACGACCTTGCCTTTATAGATGTTGCCGACGATCCCGCGCTTTTGCGTGCGCTCGACGTGGACCTCTTGCAGAACACCGTTTTCAACCACCGCCACGCGCGATTCCATCGGCGTGATGTTGATCAGGATCTCTTCACTCATGGCAGGGTCTCGTTCAGGCATGTTCACGATAATGGCCGCATCTTGTCAGTACGACGCTCAACGCGCGTTAAGGGTTTGCCAACAGGGTATGCCGAAATGGCCAAGCAGCTCAGCGGTTTCGCACAGCGGTAACCCGACCACCGCCGAGTAACTGCCATTGAGCCCGACAACAAACACCGCGCCCAGTCCTTGAATGCCGTAGCCGCCGGCCTTGTCCTGCGGCTCGCCGCTGGCCCAGTAGGCCACCGCTTCATCGCGATTGATGTTGCGAAAACGCACCAGACTGCGCACCACCCGAGACTCGCAACGCTCGCCCTCTCGCACCGCAATCGCCGTCAGGACTTCATGTTCACACCCGGACAACATCATAAGCATGGCGCATGCCTCGGCTTCATCAACCGGCTTGCCGAGAATTTTTCCGTCCAGCACCACGGCGGTGTCGGCGCCCAGCACGCAAAAATCTGCGTCAGACACGACAGTCCCACGCCCGGCCTCGGCTTTGCCGCGCGCCAGGCGCTCGACATAGGCCGACGGGGATTCATCTTCTAAAGGGGTTTCATCGATGTCCGCGCTGATGGCGGAGAACGGCACGCCGATCTGCGTGAGCAGTTCACGCCGACGCGGCGAGCCTGAGGCGAGGTACAGCTGTTTCATCAAGACATCTCCCTTGTCGAGGTGCGGGCAAATGCCTGACCGAATTAATTGATTTTGTAGCGTCGACGCAAACCGCGCAAACCGTAGCTGATCCATGGCCAGAGCAATGCACTGACCAGTGCCGGCAAGACCAGTGCCAGCGTCGGCTGACGATTGCCGGTCAGGGCGCTGAGCCATAGTTGAACAAGCTGCGCGAGACCGAAGATCACCAGGATCACCAGGCTCTGTTGCCACATCGGGAACATGCGCAGGCGTTGTTGCAGCGCCAGCACCAGGTACGTGATCAACGTCAGGATCAACGCGTTCTGACCCAGCAGCGTGCCATAAAGCACGTCTTCGGCCAGGCCCAGACACCACGCGGTGACCATCCCGACTTTCTGCGGCATGGCTAACGCCCAGAATGCCAGCAGCAAGGCCAGCCACAGTGGACGGAGGATTTCCATGAATTGCGGCAGCGGCGAAACACTGAGCAGCATGCCTATGGCGAATGTCAGCCAGACCATCCAGCCGTTTCGGGAGGCAGTAGCACCCACCATTATTCTCGTCCCCCAGTGGTAGCCGGCGCAGAGACAGGCGGTTTGGCAGCAGGCTTCACGGCAGCGGGCGGCTTGCTGGCGGCAGGTTTCGCAGCAGCAGGATGAGTTGCCGCAGGTTTGGGCGGGGTTGTGGCAGCAGGGGCAGCCGTCGGCGCTACCGGCGTCACGGGCGCAGCAACAGCAGCCGGGACGATGGCAGGTTTCGGCACGGTCGCTGGAATGATCGGTCCACCACCGTGCTGGTCCAAAGCCTCTTGAGCCTGGGCAGCTTCGTTGGCGCGCTCTTCGGCTGTGCGGCCGTCAGTGAACACCAGCAGCAGGTAACGGCTACGGTTCAAGGCGGCGGTCGGTACGGCACGCACAATAGCGAACGGCTGACCGGAATCGTGAATCACTTCCTTGACCGTCGCCACCGGGTAACCCGCCGGGAACCGCTGCCCCAGACCGGAGCTGACCAGCAGATCGCCTTCTTTAATGTCGGCGGTATCGGCCACGTGACGCAGCTCCAGGCGTTCCGGGTTGCCGGTGCCGCTGGCAATCGCCCGCAGACCGTTGCGGTTCACCTGCACCGGAATGCTGTGAGTGGTGTCGGTCAGCAACAGCACACGAGAGGTGTACGGCATCAACTCGACCACCTGGCCCATCAGGCCGCGGGCATCGAGCACCGGCTGACCTAGGACCACACCGTCGCGCTCACCTTTATTGATGATGATGCGGTGGGTGAAGGGGTTAGGGTCCATGCCGATCAGTTCGGCCACTTCGACCTTCTCGTTGACCAGCGCGGAGGAGTTGAGCAACTCGCGCAGCCGAACGTTCTGCTCGGTGAGGGCGGCAAGCTTTTGCATGCGGCCCTGCAACAGCAGGTTTTCGGTTTTGAGTTTTTCGTTTTCGGCGACGAGCTCGGTACGGCTGCCAAATTGGCTGGCCACACCCTGCCATAGCCGCTGTGGCAGGTCGGTGATCCAGTAAGACTGCATCAGTACCAGCGACATTTGGCTACGCACTGGCTTGAGCAGTGTGAAGCGGGCATCGACCACCATCAGCGCGACCGATAACACGACCAGCACCAACAAGCGCACGCCCAGTGAAGGCCCTTTGGTGAAAAGCGGTTTAATAAGCCGCTCCTCCCAGGCAAATGTTCTCTTTATTCATACGGCATCAAACCGGCCTGGATGCAGACTGACAGAAGATAAACGCCAACAGGCAGCACTGCAAAGTGCTGCCTGCGCGCCAACAGCATAGATGCGTCGGGCGAAATCACTCGCTCGACAGCAGGTCCATGGTGTGTTTATCCATCATTTCCAATGCACGGCCACCGCCGCGAGCAACGCAGGTCAGCGGATCTTCGGCAACGATCACCGGCAGACCGGTTTCCTGGGCCAGCAACTTGTCGAGGTCACGCAGCAAGGCGCCACCACCGGTCAGTACCAGACCACGCTCGGCGATATCGGAAGCCAGTTCCGGAGGCGATTGCTCCAGTGCACTTTTCACAGCCTGAACGATGGTGGCCAGGGACTCTTGCAGAGCTTCCAGCACTTCATTGGAGTTCAGGGTGAATGCGCGTGGAACGCCTTCGGCCAGGTTACGGCCGCGAACGTCGACTTCGCGAACTTCGCCGCCCGGGTAGGCAGTACCGATTTCCTGCTTGATGCGCTCGGCCGTGGACTCACCGATCAGGCTGCCGTAGTTGCGACGCACGTAAGTGATGATCGCTTCGTCGAAGCGGTCGCCGCCAACCCGTACGGATTCGGCGTAAACCACACCGTTCAGGGAGATCAGCGCGATTTCAGTGGTACCACCACCGATATCGACAACCATCGAGCCGCGAGCTTCTTCAACCGGCAGACCGGCACCGATCGCAGCCGCCATTGGCTCTTCGATCAGGAACACTTCTCGGGCACCGGCACCGAGGGCCGATTCACGGATGGCACGACGCTCAACCTGGGTGGATTTGCACGGAACGCAGATCAACACACGAGGGCTAGGCTGCAGGAAGCTGTTTTCGTGAACCTTGTTGATAAAGTATTGCAGCATCTTTTCGCAAACGCTGAAGTCGGCGATCACACCGTCCTTCATCGGACGAATGGCAGCAATGTTGCCCGGCGTACGGCCGAGCATGCGCTTGGCCTCGGTGCCGACAGCAACGACACTTTTCTGGTTACCGTGTGTCCGAATAGCCACAACCGAGGGCTCATTCAGGACGATACCGCGCTCGCGCACGTAAATAAGGGTGTTGGCAGTGCCCAGGTCAATGGAAAGATCGCTGGAAAACATGCCACGCAGTTTCTTGAACATGGGAAAGGGACCCTAGGCAACGCGTGGGTAAAAAAGTGCGGCAAACTCTAACAACGACAGGGATTTTGGGCAAGGCGCCAATATGTTAAATTGGCCGCTTTTCTGTGCACCAACCCCCACAATCGCGGCCTTATGACCGTAGAAATGCGGTAGTGTTCCGACAATCTAACACACGGATAGCATCCGTTCTGTTTTCCTTCCACTGGAGAATCCCATGACGCTTGAACGCTCCGACGTGGAAAAAATCGCTCATCTGGCCTGTCTGGGCCTTAATGATGCCGATCTTCCACACATCACTTCGGCCCTGAACAGCATTCTGGGGCTGGTCGACGAAATGCAGGCGGTCAATACCGACGGTATCGAGCCGCTCGCCCACCCACTGGAAGCCAGCCAGCGCCTGCGTGCAGACGTCGTGACCGAGACCAATCATCGCGAGGCCTATCAGTCCATCGCACCAGCGGTCGAAAACGGCCTGTACCTGGTTCCGAAAGTCATCGACTAAAGGGAAAGAGCCTGCAATGCATCAATTGACTCTGGCCGAGATCACCCGCGGTCTCGCCGATAAAAAGTTTTCTTCCGAAGAGCTGACCAAAGTCCTGCTGGCGCGTATCGCCCAGCTCGATCCGCAGCTCAACAGTTTCATCAGCCTCACCGAAGACCTGGCGCTCCAGCAGGCGAAAGCCGCTGACGCACGCCGGGCCAATGGTGAGAGCGGCGCCCTGCTCGGTGCGCCGATCGCCCACAAAGACCTGTTCTGCACTCAGGGCATCCGCACCAGCTGCGGCTCGAAGATGCTCGACAACTTTAAAGCACCGTACGACGCCACCGTGGTCGCCAAGCTGGCCGCCGCGGGTGCCGTGACGCTGGGCAAGACCAACATGGACGAATTCGCCATGGGTTCGGCCAACGAGTCGAGCTACTACGGCGCAGTGAAAAACCCGTGGAACCTGGAACACGTGCCCGGCGGTTCGTCCGGTGGTTCGGCTGCGGCCGTTGCCGCTCGTCTGTTGCCGGCCGCCACTGCGACCGACACTGGCGGCTCGATCCGCCAGCCGGCCGCGTTTACCAACCTGACCGGCCTGAAACCGACGTACGGTCGCGTTTCGCGCTGGGGCATGATCGCTTACGCCTCCAGCCTCGATCAGGGCGGCCCTCTGGCCCGCACCGCCGAAGACTGCGCCATCCTGCTGCAAGGCATGGCCGGTTTCGACCCGCAAGACTCCACCAGCATCGACGAGCCCGTGCCTGATTACAGCGCCGGCCTCAACGGTTCGCTGCAAGGTCTGCGCATCGGCGTGCCGAAGGAATACTTCAGCGCCGGTCTCGACCCGCGCATTGCCGAGCTGGTCCTCAACAGCGTCAAGGAGCTGGAAAAGCTCGGTGCCGTGGTCAAGGAAATCAGCCTGCCGAACATGCAGCACGCGATCCCTGCGTACTACGTGATCGCCCCGGCAGAAGCCTCCTCCAACCTGTCGCGTTTTGACGGCGTGCGCTTCGGCTACCGCTGCGAAGACCCGAAAAACCTGATCGACCTGTACAAGCGTTCCCGTGGCGAAGGCTTCGGCCCGGAAGTGCAGCGCCGGATCATGGTCGGTGCTTACGCACTGTCGGCCGGCTACTACGACGCCTATTACCTGAAGGCACAGAAGATTCGCCGTCTGGTGAAGAACGACTTCATGGCTGCCTTCAATGAGGTCGACATCATCCTCGGCCCAACCACGCCAAACCCGGCCTGGAAGCTTGGCGCCAAGAGCAGCGACCCGGTCGCTGCGTACCTCGAAGACGTCTACACCATTACCGCCAACCTCGCCGGTCTGCCGGGCTTGTCCATGCCAGCCGGTTTTGTCGACGGCCTGCCGGTCGGCGTGCAATTGCTCGCCCCGTATTTCCAGGAAGGTCGCCTGTTGAACGTTGCCCACCAGTATCAGCTCAACACTGACTGGCACACCCGCACCCCAACCGGCTTCTGAGGAGAAACACATGCAATGGGAAGTCGTGATCGGGCTGGAGATTCACACCCAGCTCACCACCCGGTCGAAAATCTTTTCCGGTAGCTCCACCACGTTCGGTTCCGAGCCGAACACCCAGGCCAGCCTGGTTGACCTCGGCATGCCCGGCGTATTGCCGGTGTTGAACCAGGAAGCGGTGCGCATGGCGGTGATGTTCGGTCTGGCGATTGATGCCGAGATCGGTCAGCACAACGTGTTCGCCCGTAAAAACTATTTCTACCCGGACCTGCCGAAGGGCTACCAGATCAGCCAGATGGAATTGCCGATCGTCGGCAAGGGCCACCTGGACATCGCGCTGGAAGACGGCACGGTCAAGCGCGTCGGCATCACCCGCGCGCACCTGGAAGAAGACGCCGGTAAAAGCCTGCACGAAGAATTCAGCGGCGCCACCGGCATCGACCTGAACCGTGCCGGCACGCCGCTGCTGGAAATCGTGTCCGAGCCGGACATGCGCAGTGCCAAGGAAGCCGTGGCTTACGTTAAGGCTGTCCACGCGATGGTGCGTTACCTTGGCATTTGTGACGGCAACATGGCTGAAGGCTCGCTGCGTTGCGACTGCAACGTGTCGATCCGTCCGAAAGGCCAGGTTGAATTCGGCACGCGCTGCGAGATCAAGAACGTCAACTCGTTCCGTTTCATCGAGAAGGCGATCAACACCGAAGTGCAGCGTCAGATCGAACTGATCGAAGACGGCGGCAGGGTGATCCAGCAGACCCGTCTGTACGATCCGAACAAGGACGAAACCCGTCCGATGCGCAGTAAAGAGGAAGCCAACGACTACCGTTACTTCCCCGATCCGGACCTGCTACCGGTGGTCATCGAAGACTCGTTCCTCGACGACGTGCGCGCCACCCTGCCGGAACTGCCACCGCAGAAACGCGAGCGCTTCCAGGCGCAGTTCGGTCTGTCGGTCTACGACGCCAGCGTCCTGGCCACCAGCCGCGAGCAAGCCGATTACTTCGAGAAAGTCGTGAGCATCGGCGGCGACGCCAAGCTGGCAGCGAACTGGGTGATGGTTGAGCTTGGCAGCCTGTTGAACAAACAGGGCCTGGACATCGATCAGTCGCCGGTCTCGGCCGAGCAACTGGGCGGCATGCTGCTGCGCATCACCGACAACACCATCTCCGGCAAAATCGCCAAGGTGGTGTTTGAAGCCATGGCCAACGGCGAAGGCAGCGCGGACGAGATCATCGACAAGCGCGGCTTGAAGCAAGTAACCGACACCGGTGCGATCTCGGCAGTGTTGGACGAAATGCTCGCGGCCAATGCCGAACAAGTTGAACAGTACCGCGCGGCAGACGAAGCCAAACGCGGCAAGATGTTCGGCTTCTTCGTCGGCCAGGCCATGAAAGCCTCCAAAGGCAAGGCCAACCCGCAACAGGTCAACGAACTGCTCAAAAGCAAACTCGAAGGCTGATGAGAATGGAGCCAGATCTCAAAACTGGCTCCATTCCCTTGTGGGAGCGGGCTTGCTCGCGAAAGCGGTTCGGCACTCAACACAAGGTTGACTGTCAGAATGCATTCGCGAGCAAGTCGGATCGCCGTACCGCCGCTCCCACATTTGTTTCCGGGATACCTTTTATGAAACGTCTGCTCAGTGCCTGTGCCCTGCTCTCTCTGCTGGCCGGTTGCGCCAGCACCGACACCATCGATCCTCATGGCTACGACAAGACCGGCGTTGCCTCGTATTACGGCGCCAAACACCAAGGTAAACGCACCGCCAGCGGCGAGCGTTTCAACAAGAATTCCCTGACCGCCGCCCATCGCCAGTTGCCCTTTGGCACTCGGGTGAAGGTCACCAATCTGAACAACGACAAATCCTGTGTGGTCCGTATCAACGATCGCGGGCCGCACACCCGTGGGCGTCTGATCGATGTTTCACATGAAGCGGCCGAACAACTGGGTATGCTCAGAAGCGGCACCGCACGGGTTCGTGTGCAGGCCCTCGACGACTGATAGACGGAGCGCTGACCATTTTCGGACTTGCCGATATACCCCTGATCAGCGTGATTGAATTGCTCAGCGGCTTGCTGTTGCTGATCGCCGGCGCCGAGCTGATGGTGCGCGCCGCCGTGCGTCTCGCGGCGCGCCTGCATGTACGACCACTGATTATCGGCCTGACCATCGTCGCCCTCGGCAGCAGCGCACCGCAGATGGCGGTCAGCCTGCAAGCCACCCTGACGCAGAACGCCGACATCGCCGTCGGCAGCGTGATCGGCAGTAGCATCTTTAACATCCTCGTCACCCTCGGGCTCTCGGCGCTGATCATCCCGCTGCGGGTTTCACGGCAACTGGTGCGCCTGGATATCCCGCTGATGATCGGCGCCAGCCTGCTGGTGTTCGTATTGGCGTGGAACGAAGAACTGACCCGCGTCGATGGCGTGCTGCTGCTGGCGGCACTGGTGCTGTATCTGGGCCTGCTGCTGCGCCAGTCACGACACTCGGTCCGTCCACAATCGACCACCCACGAAGTCCCGCAAGTGCCATGGCTCCGCAGTCTGCTGATGATCGTCGTGGGTTTGGCGATGCTGGTCTACGCCGGGCACTTGCTGTTGGGCGCGGCGGTTTCGGTCGCGACCGATCTGGGATTATCGGAGCGGATCATCGGCCTGACCATCGTCGCCGTCAGCACCTCTCTACCGGAACTGGCGACCTCGTTGATCGCCGCCTTGCGCGGTCAGCGCGACATCGCCGTGGGCAACGTGATCGGCAGCAATCTGTTCAATCTTTTGGGCGTGCTGGGCTTCACTGCGTTGATTGCGCCATCGCCGCTGTCGGTGTCGCCAAACGCCCTGGATTTTGACTTGCCGGTGATGCTCGGTGTCGCGGTGTTGTGCCTGCCGGTGTTCTATTCCGGTTACCGGGTGACCCGCGCCGAAGGTCTGATGTTTTTGGGTTTGTATCTGGCTTACGGTCTGCACGTGGTGTCGTTCACCACCGGCATGCCGCTGGCCGGCAAGCTTGAACACCTGATGCTGTTTTTTGTCCTGCCGGCGCTGATGGCGTTTTTGCTGTTCACGTCGCTGCGCGCCTGGCGTCGCCAACACCACAGTAAGGAATTGCCATGACCGATGATAAAAAGCCTGGGGTTGAAGTCCGCCGCCAAGTGATGGGCGACGCCTTCGTCGACCGCGCGCTGGGCAATACCACCGAGTTCACGCAACCGCTGCAGGATTTCGTCAACGAGCACGCCTGGGGCAGCGTCTGGAACCGCGAAGGCCTGCCATTGAAAACCCGCAGCCTGATCACCCTCGCCGCGCTGACCGCGTTGAAGTGCCCGCAGGAATTGAAAGGTCACGTGCGCGGTGCGCTGAACAATGGCTGCACTGTGGAAGAGATTCGTGAAGCGCTGCTGCATTGCGCGGTGTATGCCGGTGTCCCGGCGGCCATCGATGCGTTTCGGGCGGCGCAGGAAGTGATCGACACCTACCAGAAGCCGGAGTAACAGGCCGGCGTTTGTAGTGTTAGAAAGATTGCTATCGCGAGCAGGCTCGCTCCCACATTTGGAATACATTTTCCCTGTGGGAGCGAGCCTGCTCGCGATGAGGCCCTGAAGAACACCGTAAATCCCGGGGCTAAATCCAGCCGCCCCACTGCAACAGGAAGATCCCGATGTTGGTGGTGACCGCCGCCATCAACGTGGTGATCACGATGATCGCTGCCGCCAGTTCATGATTGCCATTGGCCTGACGGGCCATGACAAAACTGGCCGCGGCGGTCGGGCTGCCGAAGTACAGGAACAGAATCCCCAACTCCGCACCACGAAATCCCCAGAGCCACGCCCCCAGCGTCGCCAGAATCGGCAGGCTGATCATCTTCACCAGGCTTGAACTCATCGCCATGTTGCCGCTTTTGCGCAGTGCTGCCAGCGACAGCGTGCCGCCGATACAGATCAACGCCAACGGCAAGGTGGTTTGCGCCAGGTATTGGCCGGACTTCTCAAGCCATCCTGGCAAGCCGATCTTGAAGTAGGCAAACGGCGCCGCCACAAACACGCTGATGATCAGCGGATTGACCATCACGCTTTTGCAGATGCTCCAGGGGTCGGACTTGATCACCGGGCTGTACACCGCCAGCACAATGGTCGAGAGCGTGTTGTAAAACAGGATGACCAACGCCGCGAGAATCGCACCGAGGGAAATCCCGTAGTCGCCGTACATGCTTGCCGCCAGCGCCAGCCCGATCACCCCGTTATTACCGCGAAAGGCGCCCTGGGTGTAGATCCCCCGGTCTTCCCGCGGGCACTTCCAGATCGCCCAGCCCCAGGCGATGGCAAAACACACCAGCGTCGCCAGCGAGAAATAGATCAGCAACGCCGGTTGCAACGCGGCGTGGAGGTCGGCGTGCAGGATGCCCAGAAACAGCAACGCCGGCATGGTGACGTTGAACACCAGGGCCGACGCGGTGTGGATGAAATTGTCGTTGATCCAGTCGATGCGCTTGAGCAGCACCCCCAGAAACAGCATGGCAAACACCGGCGCGGTGATGTTCAGGGTTTCGAGGAAGATAGCCAGCATGCCGGGGTAACCTTGGGTGAGCGTCGTTAGGGGGCTAATGATAAGCCAGCAAGTCCTCTGGCGTCTGTTAGACCGCTATCGCCGGCAAGCCAGTCTCGCTCCCACATTTGTCCAGCGTCGAACACAAAATCTGCGTACGAAGAAGATCCACTGTGGGAGCGAGCCTGCTCGCGATGAACGATAACGCGGTATCAGGTGATCGGCGCCGGGTTAAACAAGGTGATGTCGTTATGCAGCTTGTGCTTCTCGGCCCAGGTTTGCTTCTTGCCGCTGGCCACATCCAGGTAGTAGTGGAACAACTCCCAGCCAAGGTCCTCGATCGAAGCCCGCCCGGTCGCAATCCGCCCGGCATCGATGTCGATCAAATCCGGCCAGCGCTGCGCCAGCTCGGTCCGGGTCGACACCTTCACCACCGGTGCCATCGCCAAGCCATACGGCGTGCCACGCCCGGTAGTGAACACATGCAGGTTCATCCCCGCCGCCAATTGCAACGTCCCGCAGACAAAATCACTGGCCGGGGTCGCACAGAAAATCAGCCCTTTGCGCTTGAACCGCTCGCCAGGACCCAGCACCCCGTTGATCGCGCTGCTACCGGATTTGACGATCGAGCCCAACGACTTCTCGACAATGTTCGACAACCCGCCCTTCTTGTTCCCCGGCGTGGTGTTGGCGCTGCGATCCGCTTCACCCTTGGCCAGGTAACGGTCGTACCAGTCCATTTCCCGCACCAGTTCCTGAGCCACTTCCTCAGTTTCGGCGCGAGACGTCAGCAGGTAAATCGCATCGCGCACTTCGGTGACTTCGGAAAACATCACCGTCGCACCCGCGCGCAACAACAGGTCCGAGGCATAGCCCAACGCAGGGTTGGCAGTGATCCCGGAAAACGCATCACTGCCGCCGCACTGCATGCCGAGGATCAGCTCGGACGCCGGCACGGTTTCCCGGCGACGCTGATCGAGCTTCTTCAAACGGATTTCGGCCAGCGCCATGATCTGCTCGATCATCTCGGTGAAACCGTGACTGGAATCCTGCAAGCGGTACAACCACGGCTCGCTCAAATCCACCGAGCTGTCGTTCTCGTGCATCACCTGCCCGGCCTGCAATTTCTCGCAGCCCAGGCTGATCACCAGCGCCTCGCCACCCAGGTTCGGGTTACGCGCCAGGTTGCGCACGGTACGGATCGGGATGTACGCGTCAGTCGCGGTAATCGCCACGCCACAGCCGTAGCTGTGAGTCAGCGCGACCACGTCATCAACGTGCGGATACTTGGGCAGCAACTCGTCCTTGATGCGCTTGACCGCATGGTCCAGCACGCCGGTGACGCACTGAACCGTCGTGGTGATCCCGAGAATGTTGCGCGTACCGACGGTGCCGTCGGCGTTGCGATAACCCTCGAACGTGAAGCCTTCCAGCGGTGCCTGCGCCGCTGGCACTTCGGTGGACAGCGGCAAGCTGTCCAGCGGTGGCGCAGTGGGCATGCGCAGTTGATCTTCCTTGACCCAGCTGCCGCGCGGAATCGGCTGCAATGCGTAGCCAATGGTCTGCCCGTAACGAATCACCTGGCCACCCACGGGAATGTCTTCGAGGGTGACCTTGTGGCTCTGTGGCACGAAATCCACGGTGACCAGGCCGTCCGGAAACTCGGTGCCGGCCGGCACGCCCTGGTCATTGACCACGATCACTACGTTGTCCCGCTCGTGCAGGCGGATGTAGCGCGGCGAGTCGGAATGTTCAATCAACTGCATGACGCCGCTCCTCAGGAATGCGCTTGAGACAATTTGTTATTGGTTTCAGGACCGCTGACTGGCGGCTCCTTGAGTACCACACGTTTGATCGGACCGACGATCACCAGGTAACTGAACACTGCGACCAGTGCGTTGCAACCGACAAACACCAGCGCCCATTTGAACGAACCGGTGGAGCTGATGATGTAGCCGATGACAATCGGGGTGGTGATCGAAGCGATGTTGCCGAACATGTTGAACAGGCCGCCACTCAAACCGGCGATCTGTTTCGGCGAGGTGTCGGACACCACCGCCCAGCCCAACGCGCCCACGCCTTTGCCGAAGAATGCCAAGGCCATGAAGCCAACGACCATCCATTCGATGTCCACGTAGTTGCAGGCCACGATACTGCTGGAAACCAGCAAACCGGCAATGATCGGCGCCTTGCGGGCGAAGGTCAGGGAATGGCCCTTGCGCAGCAGGTAGTCGGAAATTACGCCGCCGAGCACGCCACCAATGAAGCCGCAGATCGCCGGCAAAGAGGCGATGAAACCGGCCTTGAGGATGGTCATGCCGCGCTCTTGCACCAGGTACACCGGGAACCAGGTCAGGAAGAAGTAGGTGATGCCGTTGATGCAGTATTGGCCCAGATACACACCGAGCATCATGCGGTTGGTCAGCAACTGGCGGATGTAGTCCCACTTCGGTCCATCGACCTTTTTGCCTTTGCCTTTGTCCTGGTCCATGTCGACCATGCCGCCGTTGTCGGCGATGTGTTTGAACTCGGCGTCATTGATCATCGGGTGCTGACGCGGGCTGTGGATAACCTTCAGCCAGATCCCCGAGAAGATGATGCCGATCACGCCCATGACGATAAACACGTGCTGCCAGCCGAAGCTGTAAACGATCCAGCCCATCAGCGGCGCAAACAGCACCGTGGCGAAGTATTGCGCCGAGTTGAAAATCGCAGACGCCGTACCGCGTTCAGCGGTCGGGAACCAGGCCGCCACAATGCGTGCGTTGCCGGGGAACGATGGCGCTTCGGCCAGGCCCACCAGGAAGCGCAGCATGAACAGCGCAACCACCGCCGTGGACATGCCGAACTCACCGACATAGCCCTGCAGCACGGTGAACAGCGACCAGGTGAAGATGCTGAGCGCGTACACTTTTTTCGAGCCGAAACGATCCAGCAACCAGCCACCGGGAATTTGCCCGGCCACGTAGGCCCAACCGAATGCAGAGAAGATGTAACCGAGGGTGACCGCGTCGATGCCGAGGTCTTTTTGCAGGCTGGAGCCCGCGATGGCAATGGTAGCCCGGTCGGCGTAGTTGATCGTCGTCACCAGAAAAAGCATGAGCAAAATCAAATAGCGGACGTGGGTCGGCTTGGTCGCTTGCATGTAGATGTACTCCCACTGATTATTTTTATGCGCGGGTGAATCTTGGTGTGTTCCCTGTAGGAGCTGTCGAGTGAAACGAGGCTGCGATCTTTTGATTTTTAAAAGCAAAGATCGCAGCCTGCGGCAGCTCCTACAGGGGTATTGCGGTGTGTCAGGAGCCGACGTAGGCAGTTTTTACGACGGTGTAGAACTCTTGCGCGTAGCGACCTTGCTCGCGGGACCCATAGGATGAACCTTTACGCCCACCGAATGGAACGTGGTAATCCACGCCAGCGGTCGGCAGGTTGACCATCACCATCCCGGCCTGGGAGTGGCGCTTGAAGTGGTTGGCGTACTTCAGCGACGTGGTGGCGATGCCCGCCGACAGACCGAATTCGGTGTCGTTGGCCATGGCCAGCGCAGCCTCGTAATCCGCGACGCGAACCACGTTGGCCACCGGGCCGAAGATCTCTTCGCGGCTGATGCGCATCGATGCTTCGCTGTCGGCAAACAGGGTTGGTGCAAGGTAGTAACCTTCGGTATCGCAGGTCACCAAACCGCCGCCGCTGACCAGACGTGCGCCTTCGGACTGGCCGATGTCGATGTACTTCATGTCCTGTTCAAGCTGCGCTTGCGAGACGACCGGACCGATGTCGGTGCCGGTTTTCAACGCGTGACCGACCTTGATCGACTTCATGCGCTCAGCCACGGCTTCGACGAACTTGTCGTGAATCCCGGCGGTGACGATGAAGCGGCTCGAGGCGGTGCAACGCTGGCCGGTGGAGTAGAACGCGCTCTGTACCGACAGCTCGACCGCTTGCTTGAGGTCGGCGTCGTCGAGAATGATCTGCGGGTTCTTACCGCCCATTTCCAGCTGAACCTTGGCCTGGCGCGACACGCAGTTGACCGCGATCTGACGACCGACGCCCACGGAACCGGTGAAGCTGATGCCGTCGACTTTCGGGCTCTGCACCAGCGCATCGCCAACCACACGACCGCTGCCCATTACCAGGTTGAACACGCCGGCGGGGAAGCCTGCGCGGGAGATGATTTCGGCCAGCGCCCAGGCGCAACCCGGCACCAGATCGGCCGGTTTCAACACGACGCAGTTGCCGTAAGCCAGGGCCGGGGCGATTTTCCACGCAGGGATCGCGATCGGGAAGTTCCATGGTGTGATCAGACCGACCACGCCGAGCGCTTCGCGAGTCACTTCGACGTTCACACCCGGACGTACCGACGGCAGATAGTCGCCGGACAGACGCAGGCATTCACCGGCGAAGAACTTGAAGATGTTACCGGCGCGAGTCACTTCGCCGATCGCTTCAGGCAGGGTCTTGCCCTCTTCCCGGGCCAGCAAGGTGCCGAGCTCTTCGCGGCGAGCGAGGATTTCAGTGCCGACTTTATCCAGGGAATCGTGACGCGCCTGAATGCCCGAAGTGGACCAGGCCGGGAACGCTGCACGGGCGGCGTCGATGGCGGCGTGAACCTGAGCGAGATCGGCTTTGGCGTACTCGCCAATGGTGTCGGTCAACTCCGACGGGTTGATGTTGTTGGAGTAATCGCTACCCGCAACCCATTCACCGTTGATGTAGTTATCAAAACGCTTTGCATTTGCCACGAGATGTTCTCCTCACGCAAAAGGCCGCTGAATACTCAGCGGCCTTGTTTAATCGGATGTGTTACTGCGCACCTTGCTTGTCGATCAGCGCGGCGAGCATTTCGTACTCTTCGCCCGTCAGATCGGTCAGCGGCGCACGCACAGGACCTGCGTCATAGCCGACAATTTTTGCCCCGGCCTTGACGATGCTCACCGCGTAGCCCGCTTTGCGGTTACGGATGTCCAGGTATGGCAGGAAGAAGTCGTCGATGATCTTGCCAACGGTGGCGTGATCTTCGCGAGCAATGGCGTGGTAGAAATCCATCGCGGTTTTCGGGATGAAGTTGAACACCGCCGAGGAGTAAACCGGTACGCCCAGTGCCTTGTAGGCGGCGGCGTAGACTTCGGCGGTCGGCAAACCGCCCAGGTAGCTGAAGCGATCACCGAGGCGGCGACGGATCGACACCATCAACTCGATATCGCCCAGGCCATCCTTGTAGCCGATCAGGTTCGGGCAGCGCTCGGCCAGACGTTCCAGCAGCGGCGCAGTCAGGCGGCAGACGTTGCGGTTGTAAACCACCACGCCGATTTTCACCGATTTGCACACGGCTTCAACGTGGGCGGCAACGCCGTCCTGGCTGGCTTCGGTCAGGTAGTGCGGCAGCAGCAACAGACCTTTGGCGCCCAGACGCTCGGCTTCCTGTGCGTATTCGATGGCTTGACGAGTCGAACCGCCAACGCCGGCCAGAATCGGCACGCTGGTTTCGCAGGTGTCGACGGCAGTCTTGATGATTTCCGAATATTCGCTGGCCGCCAGAGAGAAGAACTCACCGGTGCCGCCCGCGGCGAACAATGCCGAGGCGCCGTATGGGGCCAGCCATTCGAGACGTTTGATGTAGCCCGCGCGATGGAAGTCGCCCTGAGCATTGAAATCGGTAACCGGGAAAGACAGCAGACCGGAAGAGAGGATGGACTTCAGTTCTTGTGGATTCATTATTCGAACACCCTGGATAGCGACGTATGTGTGTGAGGAAACCGTTCAGCCTTCGCCGAAGTTGTAGGTCATCGTACAACTTAAATAATAACCGTCAACTGCATTTCATCGCCAACCGCAGAATTTGAGTCGGAAAGGTATTTTCTTGACGTAGGAAATTTCTCATCTATGATCCAGATAACTGTATATACATACAGTTATTTTTTGATCGTACCGACGACATATCAAGGAGATAGAAATGTCAGGTCTACACGCACAACCGAAGGAAAAACCGAAACAGGTCATCGCCGAACTGGATGATCTTTTTACCGAGCATGGCATCCCTCTGATAGGGAATAACCAACACGTGGTCTTGCAGATTGCTGATCATCACAACTCTGCGTCTGCCCTTTCCGCGTCGCTACCCACAGCCTCTGGTAAAGCCCTGAAAGGCAAGCCACAGCTGAGGTTCGAGGGTGGCGAACACACCGCCATCGGCGACAGCACCCTGCTGCGTCTCGTCAAGGACGCACCCGCTATCCCGGCTTCACAGGTGGAGCTGCATTTGCCCAATGGGCTGGCGTTGACCTATGGCCAGGTCATTGCGCTGGGGGGTGATTTCTATGGAATTCCCGATCAACCGATCAGCGAAGGCGCGACAGGCGCCGACCGAATCCAGCGGTTTACCAATGCCTTCAACTCGCTGGCCGTGCTGCCTGCTGCTTATGCTGAGGCCAAGCTGATCCTCGGTGTGATGCAAAAGGAAATCGCCGCGATCAAGCAGGCGATCAAGGACGGTAAACAACCTCACGAGGCGTATGACGCCCTCGGTGATACGTTGTCGGAAGAGTGGAACAAGATCACCGGCGGCGGCAGTGTCGTCTCGGCGCTGTTTCCATTTGGCCGCTACCTGAAACTGGCCGCCAACAATGCCGATCACTTCGCCGAATGGGCGCTGCTGGCCTATATCGCCGGGCACACCGCGGCGGTGCAACACGCGGTGCTGGCCCACGCCAGTGGCGATGAAAAGCAGCTGGAGCTGGCCTATGCGATGAACGCTTTTGCCGATCACTACCTGACCGACCTGTTTTCCGCCGGCCATCTGCGAGTGCCGCGCAAGCAATTGGCAGCGGTGGTTACACCCAGCGATCTGGGTTCGTTGATCACGCGTTTCATGCACGACGAAGACAGCAAGTTCGGTCTCAACGTGCGCAATGGCAACGGCGATCAATGGCATGCGTATGGGGACAAGCGCTACTTCGACGCCCTCTCCAGCGCCAATCGCGCCCAGGTGAATCAGGCGGTTCAGGTGTCTGCGGATGAAGTGTTTGCGGCGTATCTCAGTGGAATCGCTCCGTCGGCCGGCAGCTTTGCTGCGTTGAAAAAACTGCCTGATCTTCAAGCAGTGCTGAACCCGACGGGTAATTTCTCGCCGTTGTTCAAGGTCGAGGGCAACAAGGTGCTGCGGCGCAAGGACGTCAACAACCTGAACGACACCGCCACCGTGGATGACTGGTGGGGCTGGAGCACTTATTTGCTGCTCAAGGATTACAAACCCACTGGCAACGTTGCCTGATAAGGAGATCGATGATGACTATCAAATTGAAACTGGAACTGGCTTCGGGGCAATCGCTGAAGGGTGCGCCGTTGGAGTTGTTGGCCAAGGGAGTGCCGATTGCCCGGGCGGTGGTTGATGAGCATGGGCATGCGGTTTTCGATGCAAAACCTGGGGCTGCTGATTTGGCGGTGAGGGTGGATCGTTCGATTTTGAGGACTGGCTGAAGTTACTGCGCGATGGGCGCCGGCCCTTTCGCGAGCAAGTCGAATCGTCGCACCGCCGCTCCCACATTGGATCTTCGGTGAACGCATTTTTTGTGAACAACCGAGATCAAGTGTGGGAGCGGCGGTGCGACGATTCGACTTGCTCGCGAAAGCGATCTGTCAGGCAGCAAATCACCCAACCTGCAAACCTATCCCCGCTGCGCCTCCGCCTCTTCATGCGCATGACGCAGCCGCTCGCGGCTATTCGTCAGATGCAACCGCATCGCCGCCCGCGCCGCATCCGAATCCTGACGCGCAATCGCATCGTAAATCTCTTCGTGCTCTCGGCTCAGGCGATTCATGTAGTGCTGCTGGTCGTCATGGGCCAGGCGCGCGGAGTTGAGGCGCGTACGCGGAATGATGCTGGTGCCCAGGTGGGTCATGATGTCGGTGAAGTAGCGGTTGCCCGTCGCCAGGGCGATTTGCAGGTGGAACTGGAAGTCGGACGCCACCGCATCGCTGGCATGGGAAACACTTTCATTCAACGCATCCAGGGCAGCTCGCATCAATGCCAACTGCTCGGGGCTGCGGCGTTGCGCGGCGAGGCCGGCGGACTCCACTTCGAGGCTGATGCGCAGTTCCAGAATTGCCAGCACGTCACGCAGCGTGACCACGGTCGCCGGGTCGATACGGAAACCGCTCGGGCTCGGGGTGTCGAGCACGAAGGTGCCGATGCCGTGGAGGGTTTCAACCTGGCCTGCCGCCTGCAAACGGGAAATCGCTTCGCGCACCACGGTGCGGCTGACGCCATGGGCATCCATGATCGCCGACTCGGTGGGCAACTTGTCGCCACGTTTGAGGTGACCGTCGCGGATCTGCTCGGACAGCACCGTCACCAGTTCCTGAGCGAGGCTGCGGCGCTTGCGAGGGAGGCGTGGTGCGTCGATCGGGTTTTCCATGGTGAACGTCTTTCTCGAAAGTTGCGGCTGAAACCGCATCATAGCTCAACGCGGTTGTACGATCACCGTCGGCGAACGCCGGCCCTTGTGGGAGCGAGCTCCCACAAGGGTTTTGGTGTTTATGCGGTCACGGTCTGGTCCACCAGATGCCCATTCTCGATACGAACATGCCGTGGATGGAAGCGCTTCAGGCTGCTGCGATGCCCGACGCTGACAATGCTCAAGCCCGGAATCTCATCGATCAAGGCCTGATACAGCGACGCTTCATCCTCCTCATCCATCGCCGAGGTCGCTTCGTCCATGTACAGCCATTGCGGTGCGTAAAGCAGCGCACGGGCAAAAGCCAGACGCTGTTGCTCACCCGGCGACAGGATGCGCTGCCAGTGATTCGCTTCATCAAGACGCGACACCAGATGCGGTAAACGACAGGCTTCCAGCACATGAACGTAGCGTTCGTGCGGATAGGTATCGCCAGACTGTGGATAACTCAGCGCCTCACACAACGTGCCAATCGGCAGATAAGGTTTTTGCGGCAGGAACAAATAACGCGCCGCCGGCAGACGTATGCTGCCATGGCCAGCCGGCCACAGATGCCCCATCGCCCGCAGCAAGGTCGACTTGCCGCTGCCGGATCGGCCGCTGAGCATGACGCGCTCGCCCTCTTCCACGGTCATGTCGGCGTTGGTCAGCAGATGACGACCGTCAGCGAGGTCGAGGCCAAGATTGTGCACTTTCAGCGCCGAACCGTGATTCTGCACATCGATCGCCGGCGCCCGCTCTTCGTTGTCGCTCATGGCCTGGCGGAAACTCAGCAGACGATCACAGGTGGCGCGCCACGCGGCAAGGTCCTGATACGCGCTGATGAACCAGCTGAAGTTCTCTTGGACATTGCCGAAGGCGGAGTTGATTTGCATCAGCTCACCGAGCTCGATCTTGCCGGCGAAGTAGCGTGGCGCGGCGACCATGAACGGGAAGATTATTGCGATCTGGCCATAACCGGAAGTGAAAAACGTCAAGCGCTTGGACACGCGCATGATGTCCCAGAAGTTGTGCCAGACCAGCCCGAAGCGGCTGCTCAGACGACGGTTCTCGTTGGGTTCGCCGTTGTACAGCGCGATGCTTTCGGCATTCTCACGAACCCGGACCATGGAAAAACGCAGGTCGGCTTCGAAGCGTTGTTGATTGTTGTTGAGACCGATCAAGCGACGACCGATTAAATGCGTCAGCCAGCTGCCGACCGCGGCGTAAACCAGCGCGCACCAGAACATGTAGCCGGGAATGGTGAAGCCGAACACTTCAATGCTGCCCGACACGCCCCACAAGATGATTGAAAACGACACCAGGCTGACCACGTTGCGGATCAGGCCCAAGCCCAGGCCCAGGGTATTGGACGTGAAGCTGTTAAGGTCTTCGGAAATCCGCTGGTCCGGGTTATCGGTGTAACCGCCCTGCTCCAGCTGATAGTAATTCTTGTTGCCCAGCCAGCGAGCGAAGTGCTTCTCGGTGAGCCAGGCCCGCCAGCGAATCGTCAGCATCTGCGTCAGGTAGAGCCGATACACCGCGCCAAGAATCGCCACCGCCGCGATGCCACAGAAATACAGGATCAACTGCCAGAAGGCCGCTTCGTCCTTTTTCTGCAGGGCGTTGTAGAAGTCCTTGTACCAACTGTTGATCCACACCGAAATCGCCACGCTGAACAGCGACAGCGCGATCACGGCGATCAGCAACGTCCAGGCCTTGCCCTTCTCTTCGCTGCGCCAGTAAGGCGTGGTCATCGCCCAGACTTTGCGAAAAAACTGCCCGCGCACAGCATCGTTGACCGCGGAATATTCAGCGTTCTGATTCATTGTTCAGGCTCTATAGGGAAAAGAACACACGTCGAACCGATCATAGATGATCGGCCGGGGTTATCGCGAGTCTGGGGATATTCGTTCAGCGCCGGTTCGGCGGTGAAAGCCTGCGTGGTGGCGCTTGCAGAGTGTGCCGACCGTCGGTCGGCACTGTCATATTTGACAGTAGGAATCAAAACTCTAACCGCGCTTACTGAGCTCGCACTCTATCGCTTCCCCGCACACAAAGGAGCTTCTCAATGAGCATTCATAACAAAGGCAAAGAAAGCGACATCGTCCGTCCCACACAGGCATTTTTCCAAGAAGCCAGAGGTGAAGCGATTCCCCTCTCCAAGTTAGGTGAATTCACAGAAGTATCGGCCAAAGCCGTAATCACACCCCAGGATCACCTATACAGGTTCAGTGCAAAAATTCATTTAGGCACTGATGAATGGACTTCCGAATTTAGCGAAACTCCCTCGGCGCTGATTCCGGTGCGCTTCCTACGCCCTCACATTGGCAACAGAGTCGAACTAAGGCTTCATATAAAAGAGGGGGATGTAGAATCGGCCTCGAAAGAAAATTTTTATCGCATTGAAAATCTTTAACCATCCGACCAATGCCTACTTTGATTTCGACGACCAGACCAGCTTGAATCCAGCTAAAGCTATCGCAAAGGGCGCATTAATCATGTTGCGACACTCCATCGAGTGTCGCTTTTTGCCCCCTCCAACAACATCCGTTCAACGCCGAACCGGACGCTTCTGCAATTTGCGCTGCAACGTACGACGGTGCATGCCCAAGGCGCGAGCAGTGGCGGAGATGTTGCCTTCGTGCTCGGTCAGCACGCGCTGGATATGTTCCCACTGCAGGCGATCCACCGACATCGGGTTTTCCGGCACCAGCGTGTCGAGGTCCGCATGCTCGGAGAGCAACGCGGCCAGCACGTCATCGGCGTCCGCCGGTTTGCACAGGTAGTTGCAGGCGCCGCGCTTGATCGCCTCGACGGCGGTGGCAATGCTCGAGTAACCGGTCAGGATCACCACGCGCATTTCCGGGTCCAGCTCAAGCAGCTTGGGCAACAGCACCAGGCCGGAATCGCCGTCCATTTTCAGGTCCAGCGCGGCGTAGTCCGGCAGGTCGGCCTGAGCGATGGTCAGGCCTTCTTCGGCGGAACCGGCGGTGCTGACGCGAAAGCCGCGGCGGGCCATGGCACGGGCCATCACCCGGGTAAACGTTGCGTCGTCGTCGACCAGCAGCAAATGCGGCAGTTCTTCGCCTTCGCCTTCGACTTGGATCTCGTCACTCATGTTCGTCTCCTCGGGCAACACGGGGCAGGCGCAGCTCGGTGAGCGTGCCGCCTTCCTCATGACTGTAGAGTTTCACTGAGCCGCCGGCGCGTGTCACGCTGGCCTTGCTCAAAAACAGGCCCAGGCCGAAACCTTTGCCCTTGGTGGTAAAAAACGGTTTGCCGATCTGCTCGGCGATGGCCAGCGGCACACCGGCGCCGTGGTCGCGGATGCTGATGGTCAAGTCCTCGGCATTCCAGTCCAGCGTCACTTGCAGCCCTTCGGGGCAAGCGTCGGCGGCGTTGTTGAGCAAATTCAGCAACGCCTGGGTCAGGTCCGGTGGCGGCGCCATGCGCGGCACGGTGCCTTGGCCCAAGCGCTGGAAGCGGTAACTGGCTTCCGGGCGCATCAAGTGCCAGCGATTCAGGGCTTCGTCGAGCCAATCGGTGACGTCCTGCATCTCCACCGCCAATCGACGATTGGCCTCGGCGGCGCGCACCAGTTGCTGCAAGGTTTCTTTGCAGAGTTTGACCTGATCCTGCAGCACGCTCAGGTCGTCCTGCAACATCGGGTCGTGATGGTCCTGACGCATTTCCTTGAGCAACACGCTCATGGTCGCCAGCGGCGTGCCCAGTTCATGGGCAGCGCCGGCGGCCTGGGTGGCGACGGCCAGCAGTTGCTGATCGCGCAAGCCCTCTTCGCGACGGATGGCACGCAGTTCTTCCTGACGACGCAGCTCTTCGGCCATGCGTGCGGCGAAGAAGGTGATGACCGCCGCGGCCAGGGCGAAACTCAGCCACATCCCGTAAACCTGCAGGTTTTCCCGAGCGATCGGGAAGGTTTGCAGCGGATAGAAGCGCGCCAACAGCAAGGTGTACATCGTCAACGCGATACCGGACAGAATCACCGAATAACGCCACGGCAACGTCACGGCCGCGATGGTCAGCGGCACCAGGTAATAAGAGACGAAAGGGTTGGTCGAGCCGCCGGAGAAATACAGCAAGGCACTGTGGATAAACAGGTCGCAGGCCAGTTGCACGGCGTATTCGAGTTCGGTCACCGGCCATGTGGTGCGCAGGCGAATCGCCGTGAACGCGCACAGCAACATCGAGCAACCAAGGGTCGCGGCCAGTTGGAACCAGGGCAGCGGCAGTAAGTCGAGCCAGTAGGCCAGGCCCACGGAACCGGCCTGAGCGGCCAACACCAATGTGCGGATGAACGTCAGCCGCCAGAGATTCTGGCGAGTAGCGGAAGTGATTTGAACGGGGGCGAGCATGAGCTCTCCTGATGAGCGCTCCAGGCGGATCGCACGGAGTATAACCAAGCCACGCCGTCAGAGGCGCAAGTGCGGCAAACGACCACATGGCAAAATAACCGGCTGCGACTATAAGGCCGCCTTCGCGAGCAGGCTCGCTCCCACAGGTGAACGCGTTCCAATGTGGGAGCGAGCCTGCTCGCGATTGGCCGCGCAGCGGCCACCGTCAATCCATCTGTATAGAAGTTGTAACTGTGCGAACCGGATCATAAAAGCTAGAGTCTGATGGTTTCACGCAGGCTCGGACCTTAACCCCTGCGCACCGTCCAAGGAGTTTTCATGCACAGTTTCAGCCGCAGCGCCGCCCTTCTTGCCCTTAGCGTTGGCACCGTCGCCAGCCTCCCGGCCCTGGCCGCCGACGAACTTCATTACAACCAGATCGCCCTGCGCGCCGAAGTCAGTCAGGAAGTGGCCCGCGACCTGATGATCGTGACCTTCTACACCGAAGAACAAAACACCGACCCGGCCAAACTCGCCGCCGACGTCAGCACCACCATGAACAAAGCGCTGGCCCAGGCCAAACAGGTCAAGGAAGTCACCCTGCGACAGGGCAGCCGCAACAGCTACCCGATCTACGACACCAAGGGCCAAAAAATCACCGGCTGGCGCGAACGCGCCGAACTGCGCCTGGAAAGCTCCGACTTCGCCGCACTGTCGAAACTGACCGGTGAACTGCTCACCGACCTGAAAATGGGCGGCATGGACTTCGCCATCGCCACACCAACCCGCAAGGCCAGCGAAGATGCGCTGCTTAAAGAAGCCGTGACAGCCTTCAAGGCCCGCGCTCAATTGGCGACCGATGCATTGGGTGGCAAGGGTTACAAAATCGTTAACCTGAACTTGAACAGCAACGGTTATCCACAACCGTACATGCGCGCGCCGATGATGATGAAAGCGGCGAGCATGGACTCGGCACCGGTGACGCCTGAGGTTGAGGCGGGTACCAGCCAGGTCAGCATGACGGCGGATGGTTCGATTGAAGTGTTGATGCCTTGATTCGATAACCCGTACACAAAAACGGCGATCACCGAAGTGATCGCCGTTTTTTTATTGCCTGCGCAAAGACAAGTCGGACCAGCAAGCAGCAAAGGTTGCACCTCCGGCACTACCAACACGCCCACGCAGCCCCCACAAAATCCCAAAGCCCGCATCACCCACAGATGTCCACTGACAAACAGTAACGGAACAATCTGCCCCCACAGACACAACAACCCTTTAAACAACAAACACCTAGCCACCAAACCAGAACTCAATCTCATTCACGCCCGCACTCCCCGTTCACACCCCTCAATGATGGGTATAAATAAGTAACACCGCGCTCCAATCGGGTGCGCAAAACGTCCAGATCGCCCCGTACAGGTGCGCCATATGCACTGAAAAAAACCTGCGCAAACGGTCAAATGTGCGTGAATTTATACAAATGCGACATTAAGGTACGTTCGTGCCACTGTTTAACGCCTGTGGTCGCTCAGGATCTTGCATTGGGTATGGCCCCTGCATAAGTATCCGCAGGCACGACTCACGAGGTCGTCCTCTAATTCCAAAAATGACAACAAATCATGAGGCCACCATGCTTAAACACGCGGTCATTCCGTTTTTAGTCGGCGCAGGCTTGTTAGCTAGCGCACCTTTCGCCCAAGCGGCGACTAACCTGGTGTTTTGCTCCGAAGGGAGCCCGGCCGGTTTTGATCCTGGTCAGTACACCACCGGAACCGACTTCGACGCCTCTGCAGAAACCATGTTCAACCGTCTGACTCAGTTCGAGCGCGGCGGCACCGCCGTTATTCCTGGTTTGGCGACCAAATGGGACATCTCCGATGATGGCCTGACTTACACCTTCCACCTGCGTGAAGGCGTCAAGTTCCACACCACCCCGTACTTCAAGCCAACTCGTGAGTTCAACGCCGACGACGTGCTGTTCACCTTTAATCGCATGATTAACAAGGATGATCCGTTCCGTAAGGCGTACCCGACCGAATTCCCGTACTTCACAGACATGGGGATGGACACCAACATCACCAAGATCGATAAAGTCGACGACAAAACTGTCAAGTTCACCCTGAAAGAAGTCGACGCCGCGTTCATCCAGAACATGGCCATGAGCTTCGCTTCCGTCCAGTCCGCCGAGTACGCCGCCCAGCTGCTGAAAGAAGGCAAAGCCGCCGACATCAACCAGAAGCCGGTCGGCACTGGTCCGTTCGTGTTCAAGAGCTACCAGAAAGACTCCAACATCCGCTACACCGGGAACAAGGACTACTGGAAGCCTGACGACGTCAAGATCGACAACCTGATCTTCGCTATCACCACCGACCCGTCGGTACGTATCCAGAAGCTGAAGAAGAACGAGTGCCAGATCACTCTGTTCCCACGTCCAGCCGACCTGAAGGCTCTTCAGGAAGACAAGACTCTGAAAGTGCCTAACCAGGCTGGTTTCAACCTGGGTTACATCGCCTACAACGTGATGGACAAGATCAAGGGCAGCGATCAGCCGAACCCGATGGCCCAACTGAAAGTGCGTCAAGCGCTGGACATGGCTGTCAACAAGCAGCAGATCATCGATTCCGTTTACCAGGGTGCTGGTCAGCTGGCCGTCAACGCCATGCCGCCAACCCAGTGGTCTTACGACACCACCATCAAGGATGCGCCGTACAACCCTGAGAAAGCCAAAGAGCTGCTCAAGGAAGCCGGCGTCAAGGAAGGCACCGAGATCAACCTGTGGGCGATGCCGGTGCAGCGTCCTTACAACCCGAACGCCAAGCTGATGGCTGAAATGCTGCAGTCCGACTGGGCCAAGATCGGTATCAAGGCCAAGATCGTGACCTACGAGTGGGGCGAGTACATCAAGCGCTCCAAAGGCGGCGAAAACGGCGCGATGCTGATTGGCTGGAGCGGCGACAACGGTGACCCGGACAACTGGCTGAACGTGCTGTTCGGCTGCGACTCTCTGCAAGGCAACAACTTCTCCAAGTGGTGCGACAAGAAGTTCGACGGCATCGTAAAAGAAGCCAAGCGCACGACCGATCAGTCCAAGCGCACCGAACTGTACAAACAGGCGCAACACGTCCTCAAAGATGCCGTTCCAATGACACCTATCGCTCACTCGACGGTGTTCCAACCCATGCGCGACAACGTGCAGGACTTCAAGATCAGCCCGTTTGGCTTGAACTCCTTCTACGGCGTCAGCGTCAGCAAATAAGGTTTTGCAGCGGCGACGTTTTTAACGTCGCCGTTGTTTTATCTGCCGAGAAAGTAGGAATCCGCTGACATCCAATTCCACTGCGTACTACAGCAGTGGTTTCGGACGCGTTGCCTTTTCCTACGAGTCTTTCGGAATCTGCGCATTTACTGCCAGACCCACGGCTCCTACCGTCGGGATCTGACCAGTTCGTGCGTGGGCTCTCGGTTATTGCTGCCTGTCATGGCTTGAGATCAATGATGCCTCCACGTCCCCGGACGGGACGGCGATTCATTGAAAACACTTAGAGAAAGAGAAAAGGGAGCGTCATGCGCCATACCTTGGTTTTATCCGCATTGCTGGGCACCGGTCTGCTGGCCGCCACGTCCATCAGCCAGGCCGCCAATAACAGCCTGGTGTTCTGCTCCGAAGGCAGCCCGGCTGGCTTCGACACCGCGCAGTACACCACTGCGACCGACAATGACGCCGCCGAGCCGTTGTACAACCGACTGGCAGAGTTCGAAAAAGGCGCCACCAACGTCGTACCAGGCCTGGCGACGAGCTGGGATATTTCCGAGGACGGCCTCAAGTACACTTTTCACCTGCGCGAAGGGGTGAAATTTCACACAACCAAATACTTCACGCCGACCCGTGATTTCAACGCCGATGACGTGCTGTTCACGTTCAATCGCATGCTCGATCCACAGCAACCTTTCCGTAAGGCTTATCCGACCGAGTTCCCGTATTTCAACGGGATGAGCCTGAACAAGAACATCGCCAAGGTCGAGAAGACCGGGCCGCTGACCGTGGTCATGACGCTCAACAGCGTGGACGCCGCGTTCATCCAGAACATCGCCATGAGCTTCGCCGCCATCCTGTCCGCCGAATACGCCGACAAACTGCTGGCCGAAGGCAAGCCGAGCGACATCAACCAGAAGCCGATCGGCACCGGGCCGTTCGTGTTCAAGAGCTACCAGAAAGATTCCAACATCCGTTACACCGGCAACAAGCAGTACTGGGACCCGAGCCGGGTCAAGCTTGAGAACCTGATTTTCGCCATCAACACCGATGCCTCGGTGCGCGTGCAGAAGCTCAAGGCCAACGAGTGCCAGATCACCCTGCACCCGCGCCCTGCCGACGTGACCGCGCTGAAGAACGACCCGACACTCAAGCTCATCGAGAAGCCCGGTTTCAACCTCGGTTACATCGCCTACAACGTGCGCCACAAACCTTTCGACCAGCTCGAAGTGCGCCAGGCGCTGGACATGGCGGTGAACAAGCAAGGCATTCTCAACGCTGTCTATCAAGGCGCTGGTCAACTGGCCGTCAACGCCATGCCGCCGACCCAATGGTCCTACGACGAGACCATTAAAGACGCCGCCTACAACCCGGAAAAAGCCAAGGAATTGCTCAAGGCTGCCGGCGTGAAGGAAGGCACCGAAATTACTTTGTGGGCGATGCCCGTTCAGCGCCCTTACAACCCGAACGCCAAATTGATGGCCGAAATGCTCCAGGCGGACTGGGCAAAAATCGGCCTCAAAGTGAAGATCGTCAGCTACGAATGGGGCGAGTACATCAAGCGCACCAAGAATGGCGAACACGACGTCAGCCTGATTGGCTGGACCGGTGACAACGGGGACCCGGACAACTGGCTCGGCACGCTTTACAGCTGCGACGCCATTGGCGGCAACAACTACTCCATGTGGTGTGACCCGGCTTACGACAAGCTGATCAAGCAGGCCAAGGTCGTCACCGACCGCGACCAGCGCACCGTGCTTTACAAACAGGCGCAACAGTACCTCAAGCAGCAGGTGCCGATTACGCCAGTCGCCCATTCGACGGTTAACCAGCCGTTGAGCGCCAAAATCGAAGGATTCAAGGTGAGCCCTTTCGGTCGTAACGTGTTCTCGGGCGTCAGCATAGAAAAATAACCGATTAGCCAGAACCGCTGGGGGCGCATTGCGCCCTCACGCAAGCGTATTGCCGTAATTCGTCAATCAGGCCTACAGCAAACGTTTGCGATGCCTTGAATGAGTTCTAAACCAAATAGCCGGATCACCAAAAAAGACCGGCATTAAAAAAAGAAAGAAAGGAGCTTCACCCCATGAAACTGAGTAGCACCGCGTTATTGGCCCTGGCCATCAGCAGCGTAACCGCCTCGGCGTACGCAGAAACCCAAAGCCAGGCGTACACCCCGGTTACCGTGAAAGAGAAAAGCGCTCAGAGTGAAGCCACTGGCTTTGTCGAAGGCCAGTCGATCACCGGGAGCACGCGTAACTGGTATGCCAACGAGCAACTGAAACGTGGCGCCCATTTCAAGTACAACAAAAACGGTGTATCGACCGAAACGGATCGTCGTATCAACTGGGTCCAGGGCACCATCATCAAGTACAACTCGGGCTTCACCGAGGGTACTGTCGGCTTCAGCACTGAAGTCGCGGCTTACAACGCCATCGCCCTGGACCGTGACCGCAAAGACCTTGCGTCTGCTAACGGTGGCGCACCACTGAATGGTGTTGGCGGCCTTGGCAACAACCGTACCCTGACCAAAGACGGCGGCGACGCCCAGGGTCAGTGGAGCAAACTGGGCCTGGCCAACGTCAAGGCGCGTGTCTCCAACACCACTCTGACCGCCGGTCGTCAAAACTTCAGCAGCCCGCAGGTCGATGTAATCGGCAACCGTGCACTGCCTTCGAGCTTCCAGGGTGTCAGCCTGCACAGTGAAGAATTGGAGAACCTGTCGTTCGACCTCGGCACCTTCGATCGCAACTCACCGCGTACCGAAGAGAGCCAGCGTAAGTTCCGCTCCGAATACGCCGACACTGTCATTGAAGCCGATCACGTGAACACCGCTGGTATCACTTATCAGCCGTTCGCGAGCCTGACCACCAGCCTGTGGGGCACCCAGGCCGAAGACCTGTGGAACCAGTACTATTTCGGCGCCAGCCATGTATTGGGTGACAGCTCGGTACTGAGCCTGACCACCGGCCTGAACTACTACAAAACCGTCGACGAAGGCAAAAAGCTGCTGGGCGAAATCGACAACGACACCTACTCCCTGTCGCTCGGCCTGACCCACCAGGCCCACAGCCTGACCTTCTCCTACCAGGAAGTGAACGGTAACGAGTACTTCGACTACCTGCACGAAACCAACGGCATCTACCTGGCCAACTCCCTGCTGTCGGACTTCAACGGCCCGAACGAGAAATCCTTCCAGATCGCCTACGGCTTGAACATGGCCGAATACGGCGTGCCAGGCCTGAAGTTCAACATCTATCAGGCTCGCGGCTGGGGCATCGATGGTACTCACTACAAAGGTGGCGCCTACGACAGCGTGACCACGATGGACGGTGAACACCACTATGAATACGGCATCGGTACTTCGTACGCCGTGCAGAGCGGCCCACTCAAGGCCACCACTGTGCGCGCGACCTACACCGCTCACCGCGCCAGCGAGAACCAGTCTGATGGCAGCATCAACGAGTTCCGTCTCGTGACCACCATCCCGTTCAACATTCTGTAATGAACCTGCCAAACGGCTGATTCAGTGACGAATCGGCCGTTCGGCTTTTGTCCTTTTAACCGATTGCAGAGGGTTCTTTGATGAAAATGCTTCCCCTACGTGCGGCCATCGCGGCCGCGTTGCTGAGTGTCGCTGTTGGCGTCTCGGCCAAACCCCTGGTGGTCTGCACCGAAGCCAGTCCGGAAGGCTTCGACATGGTCCAGTACACGACTGCAGTCACCGCCGATGCGGTGGCCGAAACCATCTTCAATCGTCTGGCGGACTTCAAGCCCGGCACCACTGAAGTGATTCCGGCACTGGCCGACTCCTGGGACATCAGCGAAGACGGTCTGACCTACACGTTCCACCTGCGCAAAGGCGTCAAGTTCCACACCACCGAATACTTCAAGCCGACCCGCGACATGAACGCCGACGACGTGGTCTGGAGCTTCCAGCGTCAGCTGGACCCGAATCACCCGTGGCACAAACTGTCGAGCGTGGGCTTCCCGTACTTTGAAAGCATGGGCTTCAAGGAACTGCTCAAAAGTGTCGAGAAGATCGACGACAACACGGTCACCTTCACCCTGACCCGCCGCGAAGCGCCGTTCCTGGCCGACATCGCCATGGCCTTCTCCTCGATCTACTCCGCCGAGTATGCCGACCAGCTGCTCAAGGCCAACAAGACCGGCGACCTGAACAACAAGCCTGTCGGCACCGGCCCGTTCGTTTTCCAGCGTTACAACAAGGACGCTCAAGTCCGCTTCAAGGCCAACCCGGATTACTTCCGTGGCAAGCCACCGGCTGATTCGCTGATCCTGGCCATCGCCACCGATAACAACGTGCGCCTGCAAAAACTCAAAGCCAACGAATGCCAGATTGCGCTGTATCCGAAACCGGATGACATTCCGAGCATCAAGAAAGACGCCAAACTGAGTGTCGATGAACTGAACGCGATGACGGTCTCGTACATCGCCATGAACACCTCGCACAAGTACATGAGCGATGTGCGCGTACGTAAAGCCATCGATATCGCCTTCGACAAGGCCGCATATGTCAATGCGCTGTTCGGCAAAGGCAATGCGACCGTGGCGGTCAATCCGTACCCGGACACCCTGCTGGGCTACAACCACGACCTGAAGAATCCGCCGCGTGATCTGGACAAGGCTCGTGCCCTGCTCAAGGAAGCCGGCGTACCGGAAGGCACCACGTTCACCCTGTTCACCCGTAACGGTGGCGGTCCAACCAACCCGAACCCGATGCTCGGCGCGCAGATGATGCAGGCCGACCTGGCCCAGGTCGGGATCAAGGTCGATATTCGCGTCATGGAGTGGGGCGAAATGCTCAAGCGCGCGAAAAACGGCGAGCACGACATGGTGTCTGCCGGATGGGCGGGCGATAACGGCGACCCGGATAACTTCCTGACGCCTATGCTCAGTTGCGAGGCCGCCAAAAACGGCGAAAACTATGCACGTTGGTGCAATGAGAAGTTCCAGACGCTGATCGATGAAGCCAGGGCTAAAGTTAACCCGGCGGAACGTGCAGCGCTCTATGAGCAAGCCCAAGAAGTCTTTAACCAGGACCAACCTTGGATCAGTATGGCGCACACCCGTATGTTCACCGCAATGCGCAACAACGTAGAGGGCTATCACATTAGCCCGCTCACCACTAATAACTTCGCCACCACCCAGGTGAAGTAGATAAGAAAACTCCCGGCGTCCCTGACCCCAGGGACGCCAGGCACGCCTAACCGGCTGATGAGGTACACCACAAGATGTTTAGTTTTATTGCCCGCCGATTGGGGTTATTGATCCCCACGTTCTTCGGCATCACCTTGCTGACTTTCGCGTTGATTCGCATGATTCCAGGCGACCCCGTGGAAGTAATGATGGGCGAACGTCGAGTCGACCCCGAAATGCACGCTCAGGCAATGGAACGCCTAGGTCTGAACAAACCCCTGTATGCCCAATACCTGGATTACGTTGGCAAACTGGCCCACGGCGATCTCGGCGAATCCCTGCGTACCCGTGAAAGTGTCTGGAGCGAATTCACTTCTCTATTCCCCGCGACCCTGGAACTGTCCATGGCCGCCCTGCTGTTCGCCGGCATCCTGGGCCTTCTGGCCGGGGTGATCGCGGCACTCAAGCGAGGATCCCTGTTCGACCACGGGGTGATGGGCGTCTCCCTGGCGGGATACTCGATGCCGATCTTCTGGTGGGGCCTGATCCTGATCATGTTCTTCTCGGTGTCACTGGGCTGGACCCCAGTGTCCGGGCGGATCGACCTGCTCTATGACATCGAGCCGAGGACCGGCTTCATGCTCATCGACACGCTGCTGGCCGATGACGTCGGTGCGTTCTTCGATGCCCTGCATCACCTGATCCTGCCGGCCATTGTGCTCGGCACCATTCCGCTGGCGGTGATCGCGCGGATGACCCGCTCTTCGATGCTTGAAGTGCTGCGTGAAGACTACATCCGTACCGCCCGCGCCAAAGGCCTGTCGCCATCGCGCGTGGTATTCGTTCACGGCCTGCGTAACGCGCTGATTCCGGTACTGACCGTGGTCGGCCTGCAAGTCGGCACATTGCTGGCCGGTGCGGTCCTGACCGAAACCATCTTCTCCTGGCCCGGCATCGGCAAATGGCTGATCGAAGCCATTGGCGCACGGGATTATCCCGTGGTGCAAAACGGCATCCTGTTAATCGCCTGCCTGGTGATTCTGGTCAACTTCGTAGTGGACATCCTCTACGGCTTTGCCAACCCACGCATTCGTCACCAGCGTTGAGATCATTATGACCATGACCACTTCAATTCCAGCGGTAGCAGTCGATCAAAGTCTGCTGTATCCGTCTCCATACAAAGAATTCTGGCAAGCGTTCTCCAAGAACAAAGGCGCCGTCGCCGGCCTGCTGTTCATGCTGCTGGTGATTTTCTGCGCCCTGTTCGCCCCTTGGGTCGCGCCGCATAACCCGAGCGAGCAGTACCGCGACTTCCTGCTGACCCCGCCGTCCTGGCTGGAAGGTGGGCAAATCCAGTTCCTGCTCGGCACCGATGAACTGGGTCGCGACCTGCTGTCGCGGCTGATCCACGGTTCGCGCCTGTCCCTGCTGATCGGTTTGTCGTCGGTGGTGATGTCGCTGATTCCGGGCATCCTTTTGGGTCTGTTCGCCGGGTTCTTCCCGCGCTTGCTCGGCCCGACCATCATGCGTCTGATGGACATCATGCTGGCCCTGCCGTCCCTGCTGCTGGCTGTGGCGATTGTCGCCATCCTCGGCCCTGGCCTGATCAACACCATTATTGCCATCGCCGTGGTTTCGTTGCCGTCCTATGTTCGCCTGACCCGCGCCGCGGTGATGGGCGAACTGAACCGCGACTACGTGACCGCCGCGCGCCTGGCCGGTGCCAATCTGCCACGCCTGATGTTCGTCACCGTGCTGCCTAACTGCATGGCGCCGCTGATCGTTCAGGCGACCTTGAGTTTCTCCTCGGCGATCCTCGATGCCGCGGCACTGGGCTTCCTCGGCCTTGGCGTTCAACCGCCAACCCCTGAGTGGGGCACCATGCTGGCTTCGGCTCGCGACTACATCGAACGCGCCTGGTGGGTCGTCAGTCTGCCTGGTTTGACCATTTTGCTCAGCGTGCTGGCAATCAACTTGATGGGCGACGGCCTGCGCGATGCGCTGGACCCGAAACTCAAGAACGCCGCCTGAGGAGATTCAAATGTCACTGTTAGAAATCAAGAATCTCAACGTTCGCTTCGGCGACAAGAACGCCGTTCCGGTGGTCGACGGTCTCGACATTACCGTGGACAAGGGCGAAGTGCTGGCCATCGTTGGCGAATCGGGTTCCGGCAAGTCCGTGACCATGATGGCGCTGATGGGCCTGATCGAGCATCCGGGGATCGTCACTGCCGACGCCCTGATGTTCGACGGCAAAGACATGCTCAAGCTCAGCAACCGTCAGCGTCGAAAAATCGTCGGCAAAGACCTGGCCATGGTCTTCCAGGACCCGATGACCGCGCTGAACCCGAGCTACACCGTCGGTTTCCAGATTGAAGAAGTGCTGCGCCTGCACCTGAAAATGTCCGGCAAGCAAGCCCGCAAGCGCGCCATCGAACTGCTGGAAAAAGTTGAAATCCCGGGCGCCGCCAGCCGTATGGATGCTTATCCGCATCAACTGTCCGGCGGCATGAGCCAGCGTGTTGCGATCGCCATGGCGATTGCCGGCGAACCGAAACTGCTGATCGCCGACGAACCGACCACTGCACTGGACGTAACGATTCAGGCGCAGATCATGGACCTGCTGTTGGCCCTGCAGAAAGAGCAGAACATGGGCCTGGTGCTGATCACTCATGACCTCGCGGTCGTGGCCGAAACCGCTCAGCGCGTGTGCGTGATGTACGCCGGCCAGGCGGTCGAAGTGGGTCAGGTGCCTCAGCTGTTCGACATTCCGGCGCACCCGTACAGCGAAGCGCTGCTCAAGGCGATTCCGGAACACAGCCTGGGCGCCACGCGCCTGGCGACGCTGCCGGGCATCGTTCCCGGTCGTTATGACCGCCCGCAGGGTTGCCTGCTGTCGCCGCGTTGCCCGTACGTGCAGGACACCTGCCGTCAGCAACGTCCAACCCTCGACCCGAAAAGCAACAGCCTCGCCCGCTGCTTCTACCCGCTGAATCAGGAGGTGGCGTAATGGCCGTCGTACTTACCGCCCGCGACCTGACCCGTCACTACGAAGTGTCCCGTGGCCTGTTCAAGGGCCATGCGACCGTTCGCGCCCTGAACGGCGTGTCGTTCGAACTGGAAGCTGGCAAGACCCTCGCTGTCGTCGGCGAATCGGGCTGCGGCAAATCCACCCTGGCCCGTGCCCTGACGCTGATCGAAGAGCCATCCTCCGGCTCCTTGAAAATCGCCGGGCAGGAAGTCACCGGTGCGAACAAGGCTGAACGCAAGCAACTGCGCAAAGACGTGCAGATGGTGTTCCAGAGCCCTTACGCGTCGTTGAACCCACGGCAAAAAGTCGGTGACCAGCTCGGCGAGCCGCTGCTGATCAACACCAACCTGAGCGCAGCCGAACGTCGCGAGAAAGTCCAGGCGATGATGAAGCAGGTGGGCTTGCGTCCCGAGCACTACCAGCGTTATCCGCACATGTTCTCCGGCGGTCAGCGCCAGCGGATCGCCCTGGCCCGCGCGATGATGTTGCAGCCTAAAGTGCTGGTCGCGGATGAACCGACCTCGGCGCTGGACGTGTCGATTCAGGCGCAGGTGCTGAACCTGTTCATGGACTTGCAGCAAGAGTTCAACACCGCTTACGTGTTCATCTCCCACAACCTGGCGGTGGTGCAACACGTCGCCGATGACGTGATGGTGATGTACCTCGGTCGCCCGGTGGAAATGGGCCCGAAAAACGACATCTACGAGCGCCCTCTGCACCCGTACACCCAGGCGCTGCTGTCGGCCACCCCGACCATTCACCCGGACCCGAACAAGCCGAAAATCAAGATCGTCGGCGAATTGCCCAACCCGCTGAACCCGCCGTCGGGTTGCGCTTTCCACAAGCGCTGCCCGTACGCGACCGAGCGCTGCAGCACCGAAGAGCCGGCCCTGCGCCTGCTCGACAGCCGCCAAGTGGCTTGCCACTACGCCGAGCAATTCCTCGACGGCGCGGCATAAAAAAACGCGCCTCAGTCACTGAGGCGCGCTTTTTCAGGGTTAACCAAACCCCTTCTTGCCTGGGCTGCGCATCAGTCCGGCAGGAGGGGTTTTCTTTTGTCCGTCATCTACGTCTGGCTGTCGCCTTCATCATCGTCGCTGTCGGGCTCTTCGGTGGTCGAATCGTCATCGCCCTCGCTACCACCCTGCCCTTTGTCTCCAGGCTCGGATTCCGATTTGGCGATCATCATGCCACTGTGCGCCACCGGCCCACTCGAAGCCTGCTCTCCGTGATCCTCGCACTCGGCCCACGCCGCCGACATACCAACGGACAGCATCACCAAAACCTTAAGCAACAGCACAATGCGTTGAAAAATGCTCATAGCCGATTCCATCCTTTCTTGAGTGGTGCATGGGGTGCTTGTCTGGCGCTGTGTGAAATCTAGTTCCGATTCACCCGATTCTCCAGATAGGACGCTAACGAATGGACAGAATGCCGCCGAGAGGGAGATTGGTTTTGCATAATGTCTATAACCAGATCAGCTAAGTTAAGCAGGCTCGCCGTGCGCCGAGGAGAGAACCCGTTGCCGCTCCGACAAACGCGTTGCTTGATAAAACAGCGGTATGGACAACACCGCCAGCGCCGCGCTTGCGAGCCAGACACTGTGGCCACCGAAATGACCGTAAAGCTGCCCGCCAAGCACAGGCGAAAGCAGCGCGCTCGCACTCCAGCACATGAAGAACAGGCCGAAGTACTGGCCGCTTTTTCCGGCCTGCGCGTGCTGCATGACGAGTACATTCAGCGGCGGCATGAACAAGGCTTCCCCCAGGGTCCAGACCACAGTCGAAAGGCAGGCGTAAAACACCCCGGAACCGAGCGGCAACATGCCGAGTCCGACCGCCAGCAACACACATCCCGCCGCCAGTTGCCGGCGCACGCCCCAGCGTTCACCCCAGTGCGAAAGCGGTATTTGCAATACCACAATCAGCATCGCATTGAGCCCGAACTGCCAACCGATGGCTTCAGTGCTCAACCGGTAGTAATCCCGCAGGTAATTGCCGAGCATGCTGTAGATCGAGTCGAACGCCATGCCGAGCAGGATCACTGCTGCCAGCAACCAGAGGAACAGTCGATCTCGATAGGGGACGCCTGTGCCTGTGCCGACATCGGGCGTTTCGTCAGGAATCAGCACTGGTCGATGCCATGTCGTGCGGACAAACCAAAGCAATGCCAGCAGGGTCATGGCCGCGCTGACAAAAAACACCCAGCGAAAATCGGTCTGCGCCAGCACCCCGCCCGCCAAGCCAGCGGCAGCCATTCCGAGGTTTCTGGCGACACGGCTCAAGGTCTGCGCGCGAGGACGCTGCGCCACCTCGCAGTACTCCATGATCAGCCGCTGATGCAGCGTACGAATCGCCCCGTCGAGTGTCCCGCTGAGCAAAAGCAAACCTGCCAGCAGCGGCACCTGCGTGGTCAGCCCGAGCAAGACCAGCGTCCACACCGAGGCAAAAAACAGCGCAGCCGTCAGCCGCGCCGTGGGCACATGATCGCTCAGCCATCCACCCAGCATCGAGCCGATCAACAGTCCGGCGCCATAAGCGGACAGCAGCCAGCCGACTGTTTCAATGGCCAGCCCCAGTTCCTGACGCAGGTACAGCGCCATGAACAGCTTGACCATGCTGCTCAAGCGATTGATGAAAAGCAGCGCCGCCAGTACCCAGGCCATGGTGCAGAAATAGCCGTCCAGCCGCAGCAGGTGAGTCAACCGAATTGTCATTCCATTGATCCCTTGTGCTCCTGCTCGTGGAAAGTCGCTGCTTGCGAAATGTCCTCTGAACACTAGACGTCGACGAGTTCATTGTCGCGAGGAAAAGCCCCGATAATGGAAAACCAGAGTCAAGCTACGAAATCACGGGAAAATACCTACAGAAAAACCTCACACGCAGATCGCTTGGTACTGATCAAAGATCAGGGGCACCACACAACCCGTAGGAGCAAAGCTTGCTCGCGATGACAATTTCGAAACCGCCATCGCCGGCAAGCCGTGCTCCTACATACTCAAGATCAATGCACGCAGCCTGTCAGAAATCTGGGTCGTTGCGAACCATGATAATTCCTTGCAGGATTGAAGCCTCGCGCGAGGCAACGTCTGGCACAGATTCGCCATGAACGCTTGAAAGGATTTAGAGAACAGTTCAAGGAAGACATCCGGCTGATCCACAGCCGTGGAGTAAAGCACAAGCCCTAACTACGCAAGCTGAGAGTGAGCACTCAGACAAAGGCTACCGCCATGGATCTATCGCAGACACTGCTGCAACTCGAACAACGCCTCCAGTCGCAAGATGTTCGGTGCGATGCCGAAGAAATCGCCCTTCTGATCGCCGACGACTTCATCGAGTTTGGCGCCAGCGGCAGCACTTGGACCAAAGCCGACCTAGTCGAGCATTTGCCCGATCAGCCCTTTACCAAACGCACGATCAGCGAATTCGCAGTCAAACAGCTGTCAGAACACACCGTGCTTGTGACCTACCACTGTCACACCGCCACCAGCAGCCAGCGCGCCCCTGCCAACAGCTTGCGTTGTTCGATTTGGCGTAAGCAAGATGAGCAATGGCAGATGGTTTTCCATCAAGGGACATTTATCCTGCAGCAGTGAGCACAAAACCTGTGGGAGCGGGCTTGCTCGCGAAGGGGCCATCAGCCTCATCACTTCTGTTGGCGGGTCTATTGCTTTCGCGAGCAAGCCCGCTCCCACAGGGATTTCGCTTAACTGGCTGAAATCGGGTCAACAAAAAACCCCACTGCTTTCGCAACGGGGTTTTTGATGTAGCCGATCAGCGCTTAGTGATGCTCACGCGTCGCCCTGAATTTCACATCCGGCCAGCGTTCTTCCATCAGCGCCAGGTTGACCCGCGTCGGGGCCAGGTAGGTCAGGTGACCGCCGCCGTCAATCGCGAGGTTTTCCACAGCCTTGATCTGGAATTCTTCGAGCTTCTTCTTATCGCTGCAATCGATCCAGCGCGCGGAATAAACGGTGATCGGCTCATAGGAGCACTCGACCTTGTATTCCTCTTTCAAACGGCTGGCGACCACATCGAACTGCAGCACACCGACGGCGCCGAGAATGATGTCGTTGCTGCGCGTCGGGAAGAACACTTGGGTCGCGCCCTCTTCCGCCAGTTGCTGCAGCCCCTGACGCAGTTGCTTGGATTTCAGCGGATCACGCAGGCGCACGCGACGGAACAGTTCCGGAGCGAAGTGCGGGATACCGGTGAAGCCCAGGACTTCGCCTTCGGTAAAGGTGTCGCCGATCTGGATGGTGCCGTGGTTGTGCAAACCAATGATGTCGCCGGCGAACGCTTCTTCCAGTTGCTCACGCTCGGAGGAGAAGAAGGTCAGTGCATCGCCGATCCGCACGTCTTTGCCGGTGCGCACGTGGCGCATCTTCATGCCTTTTTCGTACTTGCCGGAGCAGATACGCATGAAGGCGATTCGGTCGCGGTGTTTCGGGTCCATGTTCGCCTGGATCTTGAACACGAAGCCGGCGAATTTTTCTTCAACCGGTTCCACGGTGCGCTCGTTGGCGACACGGGCCAGCGGTTTCGGCGCCCAGTTGACCACGGCGTCGAGCACGTGATCGACACCGAAGTTGCCCAGTGCGGTACCGAAGAACACCGGGGTCAGTTGGCCGTCGAGGAATTCCTGTTGGTTGAATTCGTGACAGGCGCCCTGCACCAGTTCCAGCTGATCGACGAAGCGATCGTACTCGTCGCCCAAGTGCGCGCGGGCTTCATCGGAGTCGAGTTTCTCGATGATTTTCACATCGGTGCGCTCGTGGCCGTGGCCAGCGGTGTACACGATGATGTAGTCGTCGGCGAGGTGATAAACGCCCTTGAAATCGCGGTAGCAACCGATCGGCCAGGTGATCGGCGCTGCCTTGATCTTCAGGACCGCTTCGATTTCGTCGAGCAGTTCGATCGGGTCGCGGATGTCACGGTCGAGTTTGTTGATGAAGCTGACGATTGGCGTGTCACGCAGACGGCAGACGTCCATCAGCGCGATGGTGCGTGGCTCTACACCCTTACCGCCGTCGAGGACCATCAAGGCCGAGTCAACCGCCGTCAGGGTGCGGTAGGTATCTTCGGAGAAGTCTTCGTGGCCCGGGGTGTCGAGCAGGTTGATCATGTGGTCGCGATACGGGAACTGCATGACCGACGTGGTAATGGAAATACCCCGTTGTTTTTCCATTTCCATCCAGTCGGAGGTGGCATGGCGGTCAGACTTGCGAGATTTCACCGTGCCAGCAATCGCAATCGCCTTGCCCATCAGCAAGAGCTTCTCGGTGATGGTGGTTTTACCGGCATCGGGGTGGGAAATAATGGCGAAAGTGCGGCGTTTCGCGACTTCGGCGGCCTGTTTGGTCATGGGAAATCGCCTGGCAGGTGATTCAAAAAAGGGCGGCGAGTATAGCGCAAACCGACATCTACGGACCACCGTTCGCCCTGTCGCCAACGGCGATCGACGGGCCGGAAGGGACATCAAGGGTGGCTAAATGCTGTTAATTATGGAACCTTTTAAAAGGTGCAGACGTCCACTCCCCTGTTACGGCACTCGTACCAGGGGCTGAAAAATCAGCAAGTTGGCCTGACGAGGCTGCGCTTATGGCTCGATCTCATGCGGTTTTATCAGCATGAAGAGCTGCTTCTCGCGAACGTTGATACTCCCGGCAGCCAGGAATGGCATGCCTCACGGGACTGCGTTCGCCGACAAAGAAAAAGGAGTCTGCCTGTGGCTATTCGCTATGGCAAAGGGCTGATAGGAGGTGCGGTTGTCGTCGCCCTTCTGGCCCTGCTGGTCCACTGGATTGGCATCAACACGATCGAACATTACCGCGACGATTTGTTGTTTTACCTGCAAGCCCATTTGATTCTCGTCCTCGCTTCCATGCTGGCCGCCCTCGTTGTGGGCATACCCGCCGGTATCTTTCTCAGCCGCCCGACCATGGTGGGCCGCGCTGAACGCTTCATGCAGATCTTCAACATCGGCAACACCGTGCCGCCTCTTGCCGTACTGGCCATCGCCCTGGGTATCCTCGGCATCGGCAGCGGCCCCGCGATTTTCGCCCTGTTCCTCGCCTCGCTGTTGCCGATCGTGCGCAACACCTATGAAGGCTTGAAAAACGTCCAGGCTTCGCTCAAGGAAGCGGCCGTCGGCATCGGCATGACACCGACTCAGGTGTTGTGGCGGGTCGAACTGCCGAACGCCGTGCCGATCATCATCGGTGGCGTGCGCGTGGCGCTGGCAATCAACGTCGGCACCGCACCGCTGGCGTTCCTGATCGGCGCCAACAGTCTGGGCAGCCTGATTTTCCCAGGCATCGCCCTGAACAATCAGCCGCAACTGCTGCTCGGCGCGGCCTGCACCGCCCTGCTGGCCTTGCTGCTCGACGGTCTGGTGACACTCGCCAGCCGCCTCTGGCTCGAACGCGGCCTCCGCCCGTCTTAAGCCTCGGCAAAGGAATTTTTATGAAGACATTAAGCTTTTTAACAGGCTGCGTTCTGCTGTTCGCAGGATTTGCCCAAGCCGCTGAAAAGCCGGTGATCCGCATCGGCGCCCGGGTGTTCACCGAACAAACCCTGCTGGCGGAAATCACCTCCCAATACCTGCGCACCAAGGGTTACGACACCCAAGTGACCGGCGGTCTGGGCAGCAACCTGGCCCGCGGCGCCCACGAAAGTGGTCAGCTGGATTTGATGTGGGAATACACCGGCGTGTCGCTGGTGGCTTACAACCACATCACTGAAAAACTCGACAGCGCTCAGTCCTACGCCAAGGTGAAAGAACTCGACGCGAAAAAAGGCCTGATCTGGCTCACCCCGTCGAAATTCAGCAACACCTACGCGCTGGCCCTGCCAGAAAACACCGCGAAGGCGTATCCGCAGATCAACACCATCAGCGAGCTGAACACGGTGATGCAGGCTGAGGCGAAGACCAATCACCTCGTCGCCCTGGACACCGAATTCGCCAACCGTTCCGACGGTCTGGACGGCATGGTCGACCTCTACGGCATGAACCTGACCCGCAAAAACATTCGCCAGATGGATGCCGGGCTGGTCTACACCGCCCTGCGCAATGGTCAGGTGTTTGCCGGTCTGGTCTACACCACGGACGGTCGCTTGAACGCCTTCAAGCTGAAACTGCTGGAAGACGACAAGCATTACTTCCCGGACTACACCGCCGCGCCGGTGGTGCGTCAGGTTTACCTCGACGCCCATCCGAAACTCGCCGAAGAACTCAAGCCACTGGCCGAACTGTTCGACGACGCGACCATGCGCCAGCTCAATGCGCGGGTCGATGTCGATCACGAAAGCCCTTCATCCGTTGCCGCCGATTTCCTGCGCCAGCACCCCATCAAATAAGGAGGAAAAGACATGGAATTTCTGAACGCCTTTTCCCATCTCGACTGGCCGTTGGTCCTGCAACTGACCGGGCAGCACATCACCCTGGTCGGCATTGCCGTGACCCTGGCGATTCTGGTCGGCGTGCCGCTGGGCATCCTGATGACGCGCTTCCCGACACTCGCCGGCCCCTTGCAAGCCAGCGCCACGGTGCTACTGACGGTTCCGTCGATTGCGCTGTTCGGCCTGCTGCTGCCGTTCTACTCAAAATTCGGCCAGGGCTTGGGTCCGATGCCGGCGATCACCGCGGTGTTTTTGTACTCACTGCTGCCGATCATGCGTAACACCTACCTCGCCCTGACCGGCGTCGACCCCGGCATTCGCGAAGCCGCCCGCGGCATCGGCATGACCTTCGGCCAGCGCCTGCGCATGGTCGAACTGCCGATCGCGGTGCCAGTGATCCTCGCCGGTGTGCGCACCGCCGTGGTCATGAACATTGGTGTCATGACCATCGCCGCCACCATCGGCGCCGGTGGCCTCGGTGTACTCATTCTCGCTTCCATCAGCCGCAGCGACATGTCGATGCTGATCGTCGGCGCCGTGCTGGTCAGTCTCCTGGCCATCTTCGCCGACCTGCTTCTGCAATGGCTGCAACGCACGCTGACTCCAAAAGGACTCCTGAAATGATCGAACTTCAAAACCTCAGCAAGACCTTCCAAAGCAACGGCAAAGATGTGAAAGCCGTGGACTCGGTAAGCCTGACCGTCAATGAAGGCGAGATCTGTGTGTTCCTCGGGCCATCGGGTTGCGGCAAAAGCACCACGCTGAAAATGATCAATCGCCTGATCAAGCCGACCTCCGGCAAGATCCTGATCAACGGCGAAGACACCACCGACCTCGACGCCGTGACCCTGCGCCGCAACATCGGTTATGTGATCCAGCAGATCGGTCTGTTCCCGAACATGACCATCGAGGAAAACATCACTATCGTTCCGCGTCTGCTGGGCTGGGACAAACAGAAATGCCACGACCGCGCTCGCGAGTTGATGAGCATGATCAAGCTCGAACCCAAACAGTATCTGACTCGCTACCCGCGTGAATTGTCCGGTGGCCAGCAGCAACGGATCGGCGTGATTCGTGCGCTGGCGGCGGATGCGCCGTTGTTGCTGATGGACGAACCGTTTGGCGCGGTCGACCCGATCAACCGCGAAATGATTCAGAACGAGTTCTTCGAAATGCAGCGCGCGCTGAACAAGACCGTAATCATGGTCAGCCACGACATCGATGAAGCCATCAAGCTGGGCGACAAGATCGCAATCTTCCGCGCCGGCAAACTGCTGCAGATCGATCACCCGGACACGCTGCTGGCGCACCCGGCGGATGACTTTGTCAGCAACTTCGTTGGCCAGGACAGCACCCTCAAGCGTCTGTTGCTGGTGAAAGCCGAAGATGCAGCGGACAACGCGCCGTCGGTGAGCCCGGAAACGCCAGTGGCTGAAGCCCTGGAGTTGATGGACGAACTGGACCGTCGCTACGTGGTGGTCACTTGCGCCGACAATAAAGCACTGGGCTACGTGCGCCGTCGCGACCTGCACCGTCAGACCGGCACGTGCGCGCAATACCTGCGCGAGTTCAACGCCACCGCCGTGTATGACGAACATTTGCGCATCCTGCTGTCGCGCATGTACGAATTCAACCGCTCGTGGTTGCCGGTGATGGATGCGGAGCGGGTGTTCCTGGGTGAAGTGACACAGGAATCGATTGCCGAGTACCTGAGCTCCGGCAAGTCTCGTGGGGGCAAGACCAGCATTGTTTCGCCGGCTGAAACTGCAGTCGCCTGATCTGACGCCTTCGCGAGCAAGCCCGCTCCCACATTGGTCCGTGTTCAGCCACAAAATAGTGGAATGTCGCAGATCCAATGTGGGAGCGGGCTTGCTCGCGAATGGGGCACCACAAATCCCGCTGAACCACCTCAAATATCCCTCCTACGGGAACATCACACTGTCATGCAAGTCGGTTACATCAGTAGCTGTCCGGGACCGCACGACGGATGTGTGTAAAAACGCGACATTTTTTGTTGATCTCAAGCCCCTCACGCCCTAAAGTTCGCGCCGAACGTCCATGCTGGAAACGATCCATCCGGCTCAAGTACTGACGACGAGACAGCAAGGCCAAGGGAAAGCACCGCTTCCCATGGCCTTTTTGCTTTCGGCGACATGCCTTGGGAAGTAGGCGAACCAAAGTGGGGATACGGAGGACGTTCATTTGCACCCATTGTTAATTTCAGTTTGCCAGTAGGAGTTCCCAGCATGTCGATCAACGTCGAAGACTATTTCGCGCGCGATACCTTCAACAAAATGAAGGCCTTCGCCGACAAACAAGAAACCCCGTTCGTGGTGATCGACACCGCGATGATCAGCCAGGCCTATGACGACCTGCGCGCCGGTTTCGAATTCGCCAAGGTCTACTACGCGGTCAAGGCCAACCCGGCCGTCGAAATCATCGACCTGCTCAAAGAGAAAGGCTCGAACTTCGACATCGCTTCGATCTACGAGCTCGACAAAGTGATGAACCAGGGCGTCGGCCCGGATCGCATCAGCTACGGCAACACCATCAAGAAATCCAAAGACATTCGCTACTTCTACGAGAAGGGCGTGCGTCTGTATGCCACCGACTCCGAAGCCGACCTGCGCAACATCGCCAAGGCTGCACCGGGTTCGAAAGTCTATGTGCGCATCCTCACCGAAGGCTCGACCACCGCTGACTGGCCTCTGTCGCGCAAATTCGGCTGCCAGACCGACATGGCCATGGACTTGCTGATCCTCGCTCGCGACCTGGGCCTGGTGCCGTACGGCATCTCGTTCCACGTCGGCTCGCAACAGCGCGACATCAGCGTCTGGGACGCGGCGATCGCCAAGGTCAAAGTGATCTTCGAACGCCTGAAAGAAGAAGACGGCATTCACCTGAAGCTGATCAACATGGGCGGCGGCTTCCCGGCCAACTACATCACCCGCACCAACAGCCTGGAAACCTACGCTGAAGAAATCATCCGTTTCCTCAAGGAAGACTTCGGCGACGAGCTGCCGGAAATCATCCTGGAACCGGGCCGTTCGCTGATCGCCAACGCCGGCATCCTGGTCAGCGAAGTGGTGTTGGTGGCGCGTAAATCCCGTACCGCGGTAGAGCGATGGGTGTACACGGATGTGGGCAAATTCTCCGGCCTGATCGAAACCATGGACGAAGCCATCAAGTTCCCGATCTGGACCGAGAAGAAAGGCGAGATGGAAGAAGTGGTCATCGCCGGCCCAACCTGCGACAGCGCCGACATCATGTACGAGAACTACAAGTACGGCCTGCCGCTGAACCTGGCGATTGGTGACCGTTTGTACTGGTTGTCGACCGGTGCTTACACCACCAGCTACAGCGCCGTTGAGTTCAATGGCTTCCCGCCGCTGAAGTCGTTTTACGTGTAAGCACTACGCGTAGAAATGAAAAAGCCCATGACGTGTCATGGGCTTTTTTGTGTCTGAAATCCGCCCCCGAAAACACCCCGCCGCCCTGTAGGAGCTGTCGAGTGCAACGAGGCTGCGATCTTTTGATCTTGCCCTTAACAATCAAAAGATCGCAGCCTCGTTGCACTCGACAGCTCCTACAGGGGTTTCAGGTCGTGCTCCAGTTCGGCGGAACGATGGGCATAATCCACCGCCAACGCTCGAATTTTCGGATCCGTCGCGCTCGCCAACGCCTTACTGGCGACCCGCAAGAAATTCAGGTTCCCCCCGGCCAGTGCTTTGTGCAGCCAACCCAGCGCCTCGTCGATATCGCCTTCATCCGCCAGCACGGCGGCGTAACTGAACTGCCCGCGAAAATCCCCGCCGACCGCCGAGCGTCGATACCAGTCACGCGCAGCTTGCGGATCTGCCGGACACACTCGCCCGTCTTCCAGGTAACGCCCCAGCAGGTTCATTGATTTCGCATGGCCCAGTTCGGCCGCATGGCGATACAGGTTAAGTGCTTGCAGCTGATCCTCGATCACTCCGCGCCCGGTAGCCAACAGGTTGGCGAAGTTGTACATCGCCCAATCCAGCCCCGCTTCGGAGGCCAGGCGATAATGCCCCGCAGCAACGGCGGCGTCGGCAACGCAACCCCAACCGTGCTCATGACAACGACCGAGCATGTTGCGCGCCATCAAGTGCCCGCCCTGAGCGGCTATCTCGAACCAGCGCACGGCCAGCGGCTGATCCTGCTCGATGCCCTGCCCATCCAGCAGAATCTGCCCGAGCAACGCCTGAGCATCGAGTACACCTTCGCGGGCGGCGATGAGAATCGCCTGTGCCGCGCGCGCCGGGCTTTCCTCGAGCATGGCTTTGAGGCGGTCACCGTCGAGCACTTCCTCACAGCGCAGTTGATAACTCATACCTCGACCCAGCGACGCAACAGGTTGTGATAAGTGCCGGTGAGGCGAATCAGCGAAGGGTGGTCGGGCATGTCCTGGGTCAACTGCTGGATCGCCCCGTCCATCTCGAACAGCAAGGCGCGCTGACTGTCTTCGCGGACCAGGCTTTGGGTCCAGAAGAACGAGGCGTAGCGAGTGCCGCGCGTCACGGCGTTGACCTTGTGCAGGCTGGTGCCGGGGTACAGAACCATGTCGCCGGCCGGCAACTTCACCCGCTGGGTGCCGAAGGTATCCTGGATTTCCAGTTCGCCGCCGTCGTAGTCGTCCGGTTCGCTGAAGAACAGAGTGGCCGACAAATCGGTGCGCACCCGCTCGATGCTGCCCTTGGGCTGGCGCACGGCGTTGTCGATGTGAAAGTCGAAACTGCCGCCAGCCGTGTAACAGTTCAGTAACGGAGGAAAGACCTTGTGCGGTAACGCCGCCGACATGAACAGCGGATTTTTCCACAGCCGTTCCAGCATCGCCGCGCCGACTTCCTTGGCCAGCGGATGACCTTCCGGCAGCTGCAGGTTGTGCTTGGCTTTGGCCGACTGGTAGCCGGCGGTGATTTTGCCGTCGGCCCAATCTGCCTGCTCCAGAGCCTCGCGGATGCGCTGCACTTCTTCTTTCGCGAACACACCGGGAATGTGCAGCAGCATGGGATGACACCTGAGGACAAAGAGGCGGCAATGGTATTGATTCTTATTGCCTGTGTACAACCCCTGTGACGAACGAGACAGCAAAAACCGTAAGGGCAAATTGTAAAGAATGTAAATTTGTCGCGAATAGTAACGTTTCGCAATTGATACAAATACCTGTTTACCCTATATTCCGCGGCCTCAAATCCTTGGGGAGGGGAATTCTCATGTCACGCCAACAACTACAATTACCGGCCAGTTCACCGCGTTTGCTCGCGTCTGCAATTGGCGTGGCGATTACTGCCGGTTCTGCGGGCCACATGGTTTTCGCGGCGGAAAAAGCTGACGAAAAAGCACCGAGTAATGTGATTTCTCTGGGCGCAACCGCCATCACTGGCGAGGCTCAGGACGAGACTTCCTACCACGTCGAAAAAGCCTCCTCGCCCAAGTACACCGCGCCGCTGGTGGACACGCCGCGCTCGATCACCGTCATCCCGCAACAAGTGCTCAAGGACACTGGCGCCCTCAACATGCAGGACGCGCTGCGCACTGTTCCAGGCATCACCTTCGGTGCCGGTGAAGGTGGCAACCCGCAAGGCGACCGCCCATTCATTCGCGGCTTCGATGCCCAGGGCGATACGTATCTGGATGGCGTGCGCGATACCGGTTCGCAGAGCCGCGAGATCTTCGCCGTTGAGTCGATCGAAGTCAGCAAAGGCCCGAACTCGGCCATGGGCGGCCGTGGCGCTGCCGGTGGCAGCATCAACCTGGTGAGCAAAAAGGCACACCTTGGCAATTCGCTCGATGGCGGTTTCACCTGGGGTTCCGACCAGACCCAGCGTTACACCATGGATGGCAACTATCAGTTCACCGACACCGCCGCTGGCCGTCTGAACCTGATGAGCCACGAAAGCAACGTCGCCGGCCGTGACACCGTCGATTACGATCGCTGGGGCATCGCACCGTCGCTGGCCTTCGGCCTGGGCACCGACACTCGCGTCAACCTCGACTACTACCACCTGGAAAGCAACGACACGCCAGATTCCGGCATTCCATACTCCATCCCGACCGGGCTGGCAGCTGCCCGTACCAAAGCCAATCCGGATAAACCGAACGACGGCGGCGACAGCAGCAACTTCTACGGTCTCGACGGCCGCGACTTCCGCAAGGGCCGCACCGACACCGCAACCATCGCCATCGAGCACGATCTGAGCGACGCGCTGACCGTCAAGAACACCCTGCGCCACGGCACCAGCATGCAGGACTACATCCTGACCCAGCCGGACGACAGCAAGGGCAACGTCAACAACGGCAGCGTCTGGCGTCGGGCCAACACCCGGGTCAGCAACACCGAAACCACCACTAACCAGACCGATCTGTTTGGCGACGTCTACATCGCCGGATTCAAAAACAGCTTCTCTACCGGTATCGAGTTGAGCCGCGAGGAAAGCGAAAAGTCCTCGTACAACGTCAACACCGACACCACCCCGGCAACGACCGTTCCTCCTGCAAGCACCAACTGCACACCGGCGATGATTGGCGCACCGAGCGGTTACAACTGTACCTCGCTGTCCAACCCGAACCCGAACGACCCATGGAACGGTGCAATCTCGCGTAACTACGCTGGCACCGACACCAAAGCCAATACCTATGCGCTGTATGTGTTCGACACACTGGAGTTGTCCGAGCAATGGCTGGTGAACATGGGCCTGCGTTACGACCATTTCGACACCCAGTACCGCACCTTTGACAGCGTAGGGGCGACGGTCGTAAACAAAGGCGTACCTGCAAAAGGCAAAGACACCAGCGAATTCGTCACCGGTCAATTCGGTGTGGTTTACAAGCCGGCCGAAAACGGCAGCATCTATGCGTCCTACGCAACTTCTGCCACTCCACCAGGCGCCACCCTCGGCGAAGGCATGGACGGCAACCCGCTGGGTGGCACGGTTGATCGCAACAAAGATGTGCTCAAAAGCGACATGGAACCGGAAACCACCAAGAACTACGAAATCGGTACCAAGTGGGACCTGCTGAACGATCGCCTGTCGTTGACCGCCGACATCTTCCGCACCGAGAAAGAAAACGCTCGCGTTCAAGTCGACACAACCGCCTATGAAAACGCCGGCAAAACCCGCGTTCAAGGTATCGAACTGTCGGCCAGCGGCAAGATCACCGACAAATGGCAAGTGTTCGCCGGTTACGCATACATGGACAGCGAGCAGGTCGATGGCGGCCCGCTGAACCGCGCCACCGAAGGCAACGAGCTGCCTAACACACCGAAAAACAGTGCCAGCTTGTGGACGACTTATCAGGTCACGCCGAAGCTGACCATCGGTGGCGGTGCGTTTTATGTCGATGATGTGTTCGGCAGCGTGGCCAACACCACCATGGTTGATTCCTACGTTCGTTACGACGCAATGGCCGCGTACAAGCTGAGCAAAAACGTCGACCTGCAACTGAACGTGCAGAACCTGACCGATGAAACCTACTACGACAAAGCTTTCTCGACCCACTTCGCCAACCAGGCGGCGGGTCGTACAGCATTGCTGAGCACCAACTTCCACTTCTGATAGAAGCGTGAAGACCAGGGCCCCGTTCATCCAGGTGAACGGGGCTTTTGTGCGTAAAAAAGAATGTTTCTCGACAACCCACGGCATAATGCGCGCCGTGATCATTACTTTCGAACGAACAAGGCGAGCGACGTGTTGAAGAAAACCCTGTTCCAGTTGCACTGGTTTTTCGGCATCAGCGCCGGACTGGTCCTGGCCCTGATGGGCATCACCGGGGCGACGGTGTCGTTTCAGGATGAAATCCTGCGCGCGCTGAACCCTTCTGTGTTGCAGGTCGAGAAGCAGGTCGCCGGCGTCCTGCCGCCCGCTGAACTGGTGGAAAAAATCGAAGGCGCCTCGGGCAAGAAAGTCTCGATGCTCTGGGTCGAGACCGACAGTGGTAACGCCGCGCGCGTGATCTTTACTCCGCCACCGGGCGAGCGCCGTGGGCAGATGCGCTACTTCGACCCGTACACCGCCGAGTTCATGGGCGACGCCACCGGCCAGGATTTCTTCGGCCTGATGCTGCAACTGCACCGCTTCCTCGCCATGGGCGATAGCGGTCGGCAGATCACCGGTGCCTGTACGCTGATTCTGGTGTTCTTCTGCCTGTCCGGTCTTTACCTGCGCTGGCCGCGTCAGTGGAAAAGCTGGCGCGCCTGGCTGACCCTCGACTGGAAGAAAAAGGGCCGCAGCTTCAACTGGGATTTGCACTCCGTCGCCGGCACCTGGTGCCTGATGTTTTACCTCCTGGCAGCGCTCACCGGGTTGTCCTGGTCCTATGAGTGGTACAACAAGGGCCTGACCCGATTGCTTTCCGACTCACCACAGAACGAGCGCGTTCGCGGCGGTCGCGGTCCTGCGCCAAGCGGCCCGGCACCCACCGCCGACTACGCAGCGATGTGGAGCAGCATCTACAGCGCCGCCGGCCCGGCACTGAGTGCCTACAACATCCGCATGCCGCCCGTGGCCGGGCAGCCGGCCACCGTGTTCTACCTGTTGAACACCTCACCTCACGACCGCGCGCTGAACCAGATCTCGCTGGATCCGGCCACCGGCGTCGTCAAGCACCATGATCGCTACAGCGACAAGAGCCTCAAGGCGCAACTGCTGACCAGCATTTACGCGCTGCACGTCGGCAGCTACTTCGGAATCATCGGGCGGATCATCCTGACGATTAGTGCGCTGACGATGCCGCTGTTTTTCGTCACCGGTTGGTTGTTGTACCTCGATCGTCGACGCAAGAAAAAGCAGATCAAGAATGCCCGCAAAGACCTCGCACAACCGGACAATGACGCATCGGCGTGGCTGATCGGCTTCGCCAGCCAGAGCGGCTTTGCCGAGCAACTGGCGTGGCAGACCGCCGGGCAATTGCAGGCTGCGGGCCTGCCGGTGAAGGTTCAGCCGCTGGCGGACGTCAGCGAGCAAGACTTGCGTGATTCCAGCAATGCGTTGTTCGTGGTCAGCACCTTCGGCGACGGTGAGGCGCCGGACAGCGCCCGGGGTTTCGAGCGCAAAGTGCTGGGCCGGACGTTGAGCCTGGAACGCCTGAACTACGCCGTGCTCGGCCTCGGTGATCGCCAGTATCAGCACTTCTGCGGCTTCGCTCGACGCTTGCACACATGGCTGGGCGAGCACGGAGGCAAGACCCTGTTCGCCCCGGTGGAGGTCGACAGCGGCGACCCTTACGCCTTGCGTCACTGGCAGCAGCAACTCGGCCTGCTGACCGGACAGACGCCCGTGGACACCTGGCAAGCGCCAAGCTATGACAACTGGAACCTGACCCGCCGCGAGTTGCTCAACCCTGACAGCAGCGGTTCGGGTGTTTATTTGCTCGGCCTCACCGCCCCCAGCACCAGCAGTTGGCTGGCCGGCGACCTGGTGGAAGTGTTGCCGCGCAATTGTCCGTGGGCGATCGAACATTTCCTCGATGGCCTGGGCATTGACGGTCGCGCCACGGTTGCGCTCGGTGGCCTGTCGCAACCGCTGGAGCGAGCCCTCGCCAGTCGACAACTGCCAGAAAACAGAACTCACCTGGTCGGCCTGCATGCCCAGGCGCTGGTGGATGCGCTGGTGCCCCTGGCCATGCGCGAATACTCCATCGCCTCGATCGCCGCCGATGGCATCCTCGAACTGATCGTGCGCCAGGAACTGCATCCCGACGGCAGCCTGGGTGTCGGCTCCGGCTGGCTGACCGAGCATGCCCCTGTGGGCGGCACCATCAGCCTGCGCGTACGGCGCAACAGCGGTTTCCACCTGCCGGTCGAACCGGCACCGATGATCCTGCTGGGCAACGGCACCGGCCTGGCCGGGCTGCGCAGCTTGCTCAAGGCGCGGATCGCCGATGGGCAGCAGCGTCATTGGCTGTTGTTCGGCGAACGCAATCGCGAGCATGACTATCTGTGTCGCGATGAGCTGGAAGAATGGTTGATTTCGGGGGATCTGGAGCGGCTGGACCTGGCGTTCTCGCGGGATCAGGCCGAGAAGATCTACGTGCAGGATCGACTGCGCGAGTCGGCGGACGAGTTGAAAAAATGGCTGGCCGAGGGTGCGGTCATTTACATCTGCGGCAGCTTGCAAGGGATGGCTTCAGGCGTGGATCACGTGCTCAACGAAATACTCGGAATTGCAGAGGTCGACCGCCTGATCGAGCAAGGCCGCTACCGCCGTGACGTCTACTAAAAGAGCCCCTCACCCTAACCCTCTCCCGGAGGGAGAGGGGACTGACCGTGAGTTTCTTTAGAAATACTGCGACCTGAAATACCGAGTCGAACTCAGGCTCTGAAAAGCCCCCGATATGCCCCCTTTCCCCCTCTCCCCCGTGGGGAGAGGGCTGGGGTGAGGGGTCGATTTCAAGTCGTCCCCAAAATCCCGACTACAGTAAAACCTCCATCCCCCTTCACACGGACGTGAAGCATGCCCACCCGCCCCTCCTCCAACCAACGCCAATTCGCCCGCTATCTGCGCACCAATCAAACCGACTGCGAACTCCTGCTCTGGCAAAAACTTCGTTCTCGGCAAATCGCCAATCTGAAATTCCGTCGGCAGTTTCCATGCCCGCCGTACATCCTGGATTTTTATTGCGTGGAACTGAAGTTGGCCATCGAACTGGATGGTGGTCAGCATTACGAGACAGCGGCAAAAATACATGACCGGCGTCGAACGCTTTACCTTCAGCAGCAAGGTATTGAGGTTGTGCGGTTTAGCAATCTGGAGGTAATTGAGCGGATGAGTGAAGTGCTTGAGCAGATCTTGAGACTTGCGGCGAATCGAACATCGCCCCCTCACCCTAACCCTCTCCCAGAGGTAGAGGGGACTGACCGAGGTGTCTCACGTTATACATCGACCTGAAAAATCGAGTCGAACTCAGGTTTGGATACGATGAAAATCGGCTCCCTTTCCCCCTCTCCCCCGTGGGGAGAGGGCTGGGGTGAGGGGTCGATTTCAAACCGGCTGCAAATTTTGTTGAAACACACTGACCCCATCCAAATCCCGCAACACCACACTCATCTCCCCCGTCTGCCCATCAATATTCACCTCACCAAAAAACTGAAACCCGGCAAACGGCGAAGTGTTCTGTGCCGGTGGTGCTTTCTCGAACACCACCTCCGGGCCAAAGGTCTTATCCAGCGAATCAGGCCCGAAGCTCCCCGCATTCAAAGGCCCGGCGACAAACTCCCAGAACGGTTCGAAATCCTGAAACGCCGCACGGTCCGGGTGGTAATGGTGCGCGGCGCAGTAATGCACATCCGCCGTCAGCCAGACAAAATTGCGCACCTGCTGCGCCCGCAGAAAACCCAACAATTCGGCAATTTCCAGTTCACGCCCCTGGGCCGGTCCCGGATCACCGTTGGCCACGGCTTCCCAACGCGCCACACCGGGGCTGACTTCACCATCTGGTACGCCGAGGCCGATCGGCATATCAGCAGCGATGACTTTCCACTGGGCATTGGAAGCCTTCAACTCACGTTTGAGCCAGTCCAGCTGTTCACGTCCGAGGAACGGTTTAGCGGCACCCAGGTTGTCGTCATTGGCCCCGCGGTAGCTGCGCATATCGAGCACGAACACATCGAGCAACGGACCGTAACCGAGCTTGCGATAAATCCGCCCGCCGCCATCGGCACTCTGCAACCGCATCGGTGCATATTCGAGCCAGGCCTGACGCGCGCGGCCGACCAAACTGTGGATATCTTTGCTCTTGTAGCGCACATCCAACTGCTTGCCCGGCGACCAGTTGTTCACCACTTCATGATCGTCCCACTGCCAGATCTGCGGGACCTCGGCGTTGAAACGACGGATGTTTTCGTCCATCAGGTTGTAGCGGTAATTGCCGCGATAGTCGTCTAGGGTTTCGGCCACTTTGCTCTTGGCTTCAGTGGTGATGTTGCGCCACACGCGGCCGCCCTCTGTGGTGAGCTGCGCAGGTATGGGGCCGTCGGCGTAGATGGTGTCGCCGCTGTGGATAAAGAAGTCCGGCAGGCGCAAACGCATGGCTTCGTAGATGCGCATGCCGCCGATGTCCGGGTTGATGCCGAAGCCCTGGCCAGCGGTGTCGCCGCTCCAGACGAAACGGATGTCGCGACGGGTTTGCGGCACGCTGCGCAGATGACCGAACCAGGGCTCGCTGGCGACGCCGTTCTGGGCGTCTTCGAAGAGCACGCGGTAGAAAATCGCCTGGTCGGCGGGCAGGCCAGTGAGTTCGACGCGGGCAGTGAAATCGGTATTGGAATCGGCCAATGGCGAGACAAAACGACGAGGGTTGCTGAACAGGCTGCGGGTGTCCCACTCCACCACCATTCGCGCCGGACGATCACAACGACTCCAGATCATCGCCCGGTCGCCCAGCACGTCGCCCGACTGCACGCCATCGGTGAGTTGCGGACGATCCTTGACCGAGGCAATCACCGCCGGCGCCAGGCCTGGCAACAACAGCCCGGCACCGACGGCTTGTATGACACGACGGCGACCGAGGTCGAATTCGCTCATATTGTTCTCCCTGAAAAGGAAAAACTAAAACATGTACGCATGACGTCCGTGTGAAAACGCAACCTCCTGTGGGAGCGAGCCTGCTCGCGATAGCGGTGTAACAGTCAACTTATCTATTGAATGTTAAGCAGCCATCGTCGGAACGCCGCCCGGAGCCGGCTCACTCCTACAGTAGTGCGGTGGGGTATCAGGCGTTGGCGGGTTCCAGTGCCAGCTCAACGACTTCCGGCCGCTTGAGCACCGCATACGCCACCGCCGTCAGCAGACTCCCGGCCACAATCGCCAGCAGATACAACAGCGCATGGTTGATCGCATTCGGGATCGCCAGTACGAACAATCCGCCGTGCGGCGCCATCAGTTTGCAGCCGAAATACATCGACAACGCACCGGTCAGCGCACCACCGGCAATGCTCGCCGGGATCACCCGCAGCGGGTCCTTGGCGGCAAACGGAATCGCGCCTTCGGAGATAAAGCACAGCCCCAATACCAACGCCGCTTTACCGGCCTCGCGTTCGGTCTGAGCAAACTTGCGCCGCGCGATAAACGTAGCGATGCCCAGGCCAATCGGCGGCACCATGCCGGCCGCCATGGTCGCGGCCATCGGTGCATAACTTTGCGACGCCAGCAGCCCTACCGAGAACGCATACGCGGCTTTGTTGATCGGCCCGCCAAGGTCGACGCACATCATCCCGCCCAGCAACACACCGAGCAGAATCGCGTTGGTGGTGCCCATGCTGTCGAGGAAGTGCGTGAGGGCTTCGAGCATCCCGGCCACCGGTTTGCCCACCACGTAGATCATCACCAGACCGGTGAACAAACTCGCCAGCAACGGGATGATCAGGATCGGTTTCAGTGCCTCAAGACTTTGCGGCAAGCGCGCATAACGGTTGATCGCCTGCGCCGCGTAACCGGCGATGAAGCCGGCAACGATCCCGCCGATAAAACCGGCACCCAGGGTACTTGCCAGCAGACCACCAATCATCCCCGGCGCCAGGCCCGGACGGTCGGCGATCGAGTAGGCGATGTAACCCGCCAACAGCGGCACCATCAGCTTGAACGCGGTCTCGCCGCCGATCTGCATCAGCGCCGCCGCCAACGTGCCCGGCTCCTTGAACGCAGTGATGCCGAACACGAACGACAAGGCGATCATCAGACCGCCTGCCACCACCATCGGCAGCATGAACGACACGCCCGTCAGCAGGTGTTTGTAGACACCGGTTTTCTCTTGCTTGGCCGGGCCTTTGGCGCCGCTCGAAGCGGTTTCCTGCGTGCCTTCGGCCAACGCTTTATTCAGCGTCGCTTCAGCTTGTTTGAGGGCGATGCCGGTGCCGCAACGGTAAATCTTCTTGCCGGCGAAACGCTCGGTGGCGACTTCGATGTCGCAGGCCAGCAGCACCACGTCCGCATCGGCAATTGCTGCTGCACTCAGCGGATTGCGCGCACCGACCGAGCCCTGGGTTTCCACTTGCAGGTCGTAACCCAGACGCTTGGCCGCTTGCTGCAAGGCTTCGGCGGCCATGAAAGTGTGAGCGACGCCGGTCGGACACGCGGTAATCGCGACCAGGCGCGGGGCGTTTTTTACGAGCGCGGCAGGCTCGGCCACGGCTTCGGGGGCGACGTAAACCTGAGCCTCTTCAGCACCGCGACGCAGCACCGCTTCAACATCTTGCAGGGCTTGCGCCGGAGTGCTTTGGAACACCCGCTTGCCGACGAATCGCGACATATCCACCGGCGCGCTGGTCACCAGCAACACCCATTCGGCGGCCTCGATCGTGGCCGCCGATAGTTGACGTTCCGGGTGCGCGGCATCGTTGACTTCGACACTGGTGCTCCAGCCCTGACGCTGGGCCGCCGCATCAAGCAAACGGGCGCACAGCACACTGGTGACCATGCCGTTCGGGCAGGCCGTAACAATGGCTAACTTCATGACAAACCCTCTTATTGTTCTGTCAGGGTGCGCATGCGCACACCCTGTTCGAGCCGTGCCAACTGCGTGGCGTCGCCAATACCGAAACCGATCTGGGTGACCGCCATCGCGGCAATCGCCGTGGCGGTGCGCAAGGTCTGTTCAGGCGTGTCGGCGCTGAGCAGACCGTGGAGCATGCCGGCCAGTAACGAATCGCCTGCGCCCACGGTGCTGACGACACTGACCTTGGGCGGCGTGGCATGCATCGCCGAGCCGACACTGAACCAGTTCACACCATCAGCGCCGTCGGAGATCACCACGTGCTCGATGCCTTGAGCATGCAAGCGGCTCGCGGCTTGCGCTTGCGCAGCCACCGAAACCACCTCACAACCCAGCGCGTCGGCCAGCTCTTCGGTATTGGGCTTGATCAGCCACGGGCCGGCCTTGAGCGCCGCCCGCAAGGCTTCACCGCTGGTGTCCAGCGCCACGTTCAAACCGAGATTTTTCAAGCGAACAATCAACGCCTGCAGCCACTGCGGACTGATGCCTTGGGGCAGGCTGCCGGCAACGACGACCGCGTCATGACCGGGAGCAATCTGATCAAGTCGATCAAGCAATGCCTGCTGCGCGGCTTCACTCACCAAGGGTCCGGGACCGTTGATGTCGGTGATGCGCCCATCGCTTTCCGCCAGTTTGATGTTGCTGCGCGTCTCACCCGGGACACGGATGAACGCGTCGACAAAACCGCGTTTGGCGAACAGGGTTTCGAACGCTTGAAGGTTGTCTTCCCCGAGGAAACCGCTGACCGTGAGCTGATGCCCGAGGTCCGCCAGCACTTGTGCCACGTTCACGCCTTTACCGGCGGCATGGGTGTGCATCTCGTCGCTACGGTTGACTTGGCCCGGGGCAAGTAACGGCAATTGGACCGTGAGGTCCAGCGCCGGGTTGAGGGTCAGGGTCAGGATCTTGGCCATTACAGGGCCTCCACTAGTGCGCGTACTTCATTTGCGCTGCCCACGGCCAAGGCCTGTTGGGCAAGAATTTTGGTCTGCGCCAGGCTGAGTTCGCGAACCCGCGCCTTGACCTCGGCAATGCTGCGACCCGACACACTGAGCTCATCCACACCCAGACCGACCAGCACCGGCACTGCCAGCGGATCGGCCGCCAACTCGCCGCACACGCCGACCCACTTGCCGTTGGCATGCGCCGCACGCACGGTGATGTCGATCAGTTGCAGCACCGCCGGGTGCAAGCCGTCAGCCTGGGCCGACAAGGTTGGATGACCACGGTCAATGGCCAAGGTGTATTGGGTCAGGTCATTGGTGCCGACGCTGAAGAAGTCGACCTCTTTGGCCAGCACCGGCGCCAACAATGCAGCCGACGGCACTTCAATCATGATCCCCAATTGCAGGTCGGCAACCGGAATTTCCAGACGCAGACGTTCGGTCATGTCCCGCGCCTGGCGCCACTCGTCGACGCTGCCGACCATGGGAAACATGATCCGCAGCGGACGGTTGTCCGCCGCACGCAGCAACGCGCGCAATTGCGCTTCCATGATGTGCGGACGTTGCAGGGTCAGGCGAATACCGCGCACGCCGAGGAACGGGTTTTCTTCTTTGGCGATCGGCCAATACGGCAGCGGTTTGTCACCGCCAACATCGAGAGTACGTACCACCAGCGGCCGACCGGCCAGACCATCGAGCACGCGACGGTATTCAACCTCTTGGGTCGCTTCGTCCGGCGCTTGCGAGTGGGCCATGAAAATCAGTTCAGTGCGCAGCAGGCCAATGCCTTCGGCGCCCTGCTCCACCGCGCTGGTCACGCCAGCGCTTTCGCCGATGTTGGCGAACACTTCGACCGCATGGCCGTCAGTGGTCAGTGCCGGTTGATGGCGTTGTTCGGCGGCTGCTTTCAGACGTTGCTCGCGGGTGTCGCGCTCTTCGGTGGCGCGTTGCAAGGTCGCCGCGTCGGCGTCCACGTGCAGGCGGCCACGCTGACCATCAATCAGCAACGGCGTGCCCGGCGCCAGCAGCAACACCGCCGGGCCGGCGCCGACCAGCGCTGGAATCCCGAGGGCTCGGGCGACAATCGCACTGTGAGCGGTGGCGCCGCCACGGGCGGTGAGGATGCCGGCGACGCGCGCCGGATCAAGGCGGGCGACGTCAGACGGGCCGACTTCATCCATCACCAGAATGTACGGTTGCTCAGGCTCGCTCGGGGTTTCGACGCCACTCAGTTGCGCCAGCACTCGACGGCCGATATCACGCAAGTCGGCGGCGCGTTCGGCGAGCAAGGCGTCCTGCAGCGATTCCTGTTGTTTGGCCGCCGCTTCAATCACCGCCATCCAAGCCGCTTCGGCGCTTTCGCCCTGCTTGAGACGGGTGTCGACTTCATCGGTCAATTCCGGGTCGTCGAGCATTTCCTGGTGGGTGATGAAAATTTCGCGGATGGCCTTGGACTTGCTGCGTTCGATCAAGCCTTCGATGTCACGACGCACGTCCGCCAACGCCTGTTGGAGACGCTCGCGTTCGATGGCGGCAGACTCACCGCGCAGCGGGTATTCAATGGTTTGCAGCACTTGTATGTGCGCCGGGCCGATGGCGATGCCCGGTGCGGCGGCGATGGCCTGAATCAGACTGCCAGAGGCTGGCGCTAGGATTACCTCGGCCACATCGGCGATCACTTCGCGTTGTTGGCTCACGGCGGGCAGCGGTTCGACTTCTTCACCGAGGCCTTCTTCGATGGCGGCCAGCAAGGCTGGCAAGGCATCGGCGGCGATGCTCGGTTCCGCGACAAACTCCAGCACCTGACCGCGACGAGCACCGAGGCTGAGCAGTTTGCTCAAGCTCTTCACCGACACGGCGCTGTCCTGGCCATCGACGATGCGTACGCGGATTTCACCTTCAAAACTTTTCGCCAGTTGTGCGAGGATCTTCGCCGGGCGCGCATGCAAGCCGTGGGCATTGGCCAGGGCGATACGAGCGCTGGGCCAATCCGCCGGCAGCTCACCGCCCAGGACTTCGAGGACTTTACGGCTGCTGGTGGCGCGGCCCAATTCGTGGCCGCGACCTTCGATCAGCAACGCACAAAGGCGTTCGAGCAAGGCCTGATGGGCTTCACCGAGGCTGGCCAGACAGAACAGACCGCTGAGCGGCTGACCGAGGTAGCGCATGGGTTTGTCCGGCGTGACGAAGGCCAGGCCCGGACGCTTGACCGTTTGCTCACTGTGCAACCACCACAGGCCATCGCCCAGTGGTAGCGCGTCGACCTGCTGCAACACGGCCGAGAAACCGTTGCTCACACAATCGGCCTGACGCAGCAAACGTGCACCACGCCAGACCAACTCTTCGAAGTCATCGGCAGACACACCGAGGCCGATCATCTGTGCATCCAGCGCCAGTTCTTGCGGCGCGCCTTGCAACAGCTTCAACAAGGCTTCGGCGGAACTGGCGCGGCGCAGCGCCTGGCCCAGGTCGGTTTCGCCGAGGGCACGGGTCAGCAATTGCAACAGGCGCAGGTGTTCGTCGGATTTGGCCGCAATACCAATCGCCAGGTAGACGATCTGACCGTCGCCCCAATCCACGCCTTCAGGGAACTGCATCAGCCGCACGCCGGTGGAAAACACCAGATCGCGGGTTTCCGGCGTACCGTGGGGGATGGCAATACCTTGACCGAGAAAGGTCGAGCCCTGGGCTTCGCGCGCCTGCAACCCGGCGAGATAACCCTCGGCCACCAGGCCATCGGTGACCAGATGCTGCGCCAGCAGGTGCAACGCTGCGGACTTATCCACAGCCGATTGGCCCATGGATATCTGCTCTATGGTGAGCTCGAGCATGCTTTCTCCTTTTTGGCGCCTTGTGACGCCAGGTATTGTTTTGAATGATTCAGCTTAGGCTCTTAGACACACCTTTTCAGGGGCAGTTTTGGCGGTTTCGCGGCAGAACCGACAAAGGAGCCTGTAACGTAGAAAATACGCCTGCTGAAACGTTTAATCTAGAATGATTGGCACGTTACTCGATAATGTCTCATCCTTGAAGTCCAATTGTCGGATGCGTCGCGACGATGGTCGTCTGCCTTAATCGGGTAGGATTGGCGAAAATGTCGAGGCAAGCTCGAAAAAACAAGGAAAACCCGGGTTGAAACTCAGTGATATCGCCCAGTTGGCCGGTGTGTCCGTTACCACCGCCAGCTACGTCATCAATGGCAAGGCAGAACAACAACGTATCAGCAGTGCCACCGTCGAGCGCGTGCGCGCGGTCGTCGAACAACATGGCTTTACGCCCAATCCCCAAGCTGCCGGGCTGCGCAGTCGGCATACCCGAACCCTGGGTTTCATTCTGCCGGACCTGGAAAACCCCAGTTACGCGCGAATCGCCAAACTGCTGGAACAAGGCGCCCGCGCTCGCGGCTATCAGCTGCTGATCGCCAGCTCCGACGATGCGCCGGACAGCGAACGGCAATTGCTGAAACTGTTCCGAGCCCGGCGCTGCGATGCATTGATCGTTGCCAGTTGCCTGCCGGCCGGCGATGACAGCTATCGCCAATTGCAGGCCAAGGGCATTCCGATCATCGCGATCGACCGGGTCATGGAGCCTGAGCATTTCTGTTCGGTGATCAGCGATGACCGCGAGGCCAGCCTGCAACTGACCCGCAGTCTACTAGACCCGCTGCCCAAGCAGATCGCACTGATCGGCGCACGCCCCGAACTGAGCATCAGCCAGGAGCGGGCGGGCGGTTTCAAAGAAGCGTTGGACGGGTTCAAAGGCGAGGTGCTGATCGAACACGGCGAGTCGTTCAGCCGTGAATGCGGCAAACAGTTGATGGAAGAACTGCTACAGCGTCTGGGCCATTTGCCGGATGCGCTGGTGACGACTTCCTACGTGCTGCTTCAGGGCGTATTCGATGCCTTGCACGACTTCCCGCTCAAAACCCGCCCGCTGCGCCTCGGCACATTCGGCGACACGCAGCTGCTGGATTTCCTGCCGCTGCCGGTCAACGCCATGGCCCAGCAGCATCAGCTTATCGCCGACAAAGCGCTGGAACTGGCCCTGGCCGCCATCGAGCAATCGGATTACCGACCCGGCGTGCAGGCCATCGCGCGGACCTTTAAGCAGCGTATTCGCCAGGACTGAACCGTGGAGCTGATCGACAGCCACACTCATCTGGATTTTCCGGACTTCGACGAGGATCGCACGGCGTTGTTGGCCGAGAGCCGCGCCCTCGGGGTGCGGCGGATGGTGGTGCTGGGGGTTTATCAGGGCAATTGGCAGCGGGTCTGGGATCTGGTGCAAAGCGATCCTGACCTGCATGCGGCGTTCGGTCTGCATCCGGTCTATCTGGATGATCATCGTCCCGAAGACCTGACGGAACTCGGTGACTGGCTGACTCGGTTAGCCGGCCATCGACAGCTGTGCGCGGTGGGCGAGATCGGTCTGGATTACTTTATCGAAACCCTGGACCGTGAACGCCAACAGGTACTGTTCGACGCTCAACTGCAACTGGCGGCGGATTTCAATCTTCCCGCGCTGATTCATGTGCGACGCAGCCACGCGGCGGTGATTGCCACGCTTAAACGGTTTCACTTGAAACGCGCGGGAATCATTCATGCCTTCGCTGGCAGCAAAGAAGAAGCCCGCGAATACATCAAGCTTGGTTTCAAACTGGGCCTGGGCGGTGCCGCGACCTGGCCTCAGGCGCTGCGCATGCACCGTGTGCTTGCCGATTTGCCGCTTGAATCGGTGGTACTTGAAACCGATTCGCCGGACATGGCGCCTGCCATGTTCCCCGGCCAACGCAACAGCCCGGCGCATCTGCCGGCCATCTGTTCGGCACTGGCCGGGATCATGGCGATCAGTCCTGAGCAATTGGCCGCCGCCAGCACTGCCAACGCTTGTGAGCTGTTCAACTGGTAATCAGTCGGCATGGGCCTTGGCGGCTTCCAGCGTCAGCGTCATGTGTTGCCGGTGCCGGGCAAACCGCATGACGGCGAAATAGACGAAAATCGCCAACAGCGAAAAATTCAGCTGCTCCACGACGCTGAACATCCCGATCCACTCCAACACCAACGCCACCAGCAACGCGGTGCAAACCATGACCATCGTGCTCGCCCGCAGCAATGCCAGGGAGTCGAGGGACTTGAAGCGCTTGATCTGTTTCGGATCGTTCAGCTGTAAAGCTTTCTGGCAGTGGGAACACGTGAACGCTTCATTGATCGCAATGGCGTTGAGTTGCCAGGGTTTGAGCAGGAGTGTGCTCCCGCAATGAGCGCAATGACCCTGGATTCCAATCGTTACCGCAGACATAACCGAGCCTCCTCAGGGCGGGTCCAAGTGATTGATCTGCCTTCATTAAAGACCAAAAACCAGACGGCGGAGGAAAAATTGCCCGCCCGTTCAAATTGTAGGAGCCGGGGTGTTTTTCAGACCCGGAACGCGCTGATCAGTTGCTTGAGCTCCACCACCTGAGCCGACAACGCACGGCTGGCATCCTCAGTCTGGTGCGCACCTTCGGCAGTACGCTCACCGGCGCGGTTGATTTCGACAATATTCTGGTCGATGTCATGGGCCACGGCGGTCTGCTGCTCTACCGCGGCGGCGATTTGCTGGTTCTGATCGACGATCATGCCGACTGCACCGAGGATGTTTTCCAGCGCTTGCTGAACCTTTTCCGACTGCCCCACCGTGCCGTTGGCCATCTGATGACTGGTCCCCATCGCCTTCACCGCAGCGCCGACACCGCTGTGCAGCTTGGCAATCATCTGCTCGATTTCCTCGGTCGATTGCTGGGTGCGCTTGGCCAGTGTCCGGACCTCGTCCGCCACCACCGCAAAACCACGGCCCTGCTCACCGGCCCGAGCGGCTTCGATGGCCGCGTTGAGGGCCAAGAGGTTGGTCTGTTCGGCGATGCTCTTGATCACCTCCAGCACACGGCTGATGGACTGGCTGTCGCTGGCCAGTTGATTGATCACCAGCACCGACTGATCGATCTCACTGGCCAGTGCAGCGATGCTGCCCTGCTGGGACTCCACCAGCCCGCGCCCGCTGATGGTCTCATCGTTGACGCTATGGGCGCTGCTGACCGCTGCCGCGGCACTGCGTGCAACCTCAAGTGAGGTGGCCGACATCTGGTTCATGGCCGTGGCAACCTGCTCGATCTGCGTGCGCTGCCCCGCCACTGCCTGGTTGCTCTGGGCGGAAACGTTCTCCACCTGCCCGGCCTGGCGCTCGACCTCACAGACGGTCTGGCCGACCCGCTCGATCAGGTCATGGATTTTCTTCACGGTGCCGTTGAACACCTCGCCCAACTCGCCCAGTTCATCGCGGCTGTTGGCGCTGAAGGTCACCGTCATGTCGCCGGCTGCGACTTTGTCCATCACCGCGCCAAGACGCTTGAGGGTGGTGCGGGTCGAGGCGTAGAAGCCGCCATAGAGGTAAAAAATCAACACAAACACCACCGACAGCGCCACGGCCTGCAAAACCATATGGGTGCGATTCTGCTCCAGTCGCTGTTGCAGCTGGGTGCCGAGAAACTTCAGGGTGGCTTCATTGAGTTGGTAGGTCTGATCCATCAGGCCTGTGACCTGATCGTAAAAGCCCTGCCACGGCGCATCCAGCGTGTCGGCCATCACTACCTGCTCTTCGAACAGCTCACTGGCCTTTTTCAACGACGCCTTGCTGCTATCGGCCTGAGCGGCCAGGGTTTCCCGTGCCGCTTTGCTAGAGCCCATTGCGTCCTGCAACTTCAGGGCATATTCGGCCTGCAGTTTTTCGATCTGTGCCAGCAACTCATCAAAACGGGTACTCGATGCCGAGTTGAGAAAGCCCTGTCCCAGCGAAAAAGAGCCCATCGCCCGACCTTCACCCAGAAGCTGGGTCACTGGCGGGGTGACATTGGTGATGAGTTCGCTCAGCTGGCGCATGTCGCTCTGGGTATCGCGGCTGAGGCCGGCCTGAGTGGCGATGATCTGGCTGAAAATTTGCGCATTGCCGAGCAACTTGCCGATCATCGCGCTTTTGCTTTGCAGGGAGTTTTCCGCTTGCTGGGCCTTGAACGCGGCGATCATTTCATCGCGCTTGCCATCGAAAACCATGATTTGCTCGGGGTCCGCGGTCATCGCCGTCAGCCCTTGCAAACGGGTCAGCACACTTTGCCCCAGGGTACTGATCTGCGACTCGACATTGCCGGCCTTGCCAGACTGACCGAGGGTGACGTTGATCTGCACCAGGTTGTTCAGGGTTTCCAGATCGCGCCGTAACGTCAGGCTGCTGCCCAGCAGGTCGAGGCTTTGCAGTTCGACCCGGGTGCCCTGGAACTCTCGATAAGAATCGCGCACCAGATAGAAGTTGGTCACCAGCATCGGCACAAGGAACAGCACGCTGATCAGGCTGAACTTCATGCCAAAGCTCAGGCGGTTCATCAGCGCGACGGCGGGATAGAGCAAGCTCTTCACTGGAAGTCTCCCTTTGATTTCTTATTTTTATTGGCAGGCGCGGGTCGACAGCAGATAGCCACTATTCGGCGCTGTCTCTGTATAGCTCAAATCGGCGGGAGGTTTTGTAACTTAAGGTTAACGAAAAAGATCGTCCGAACGCGGCCTGAACCTTCGGCATCTCCTACAGGGATCGTATAAATCTGTAGGAGCTGCCGAAGGCTGCGATCTTTTAGGCTTTAAGCAGATATCAAGGAAGGACTGTCCACAACGCAAAACCGGCGTACCAGAGCACCGCCGCGCGCAGCAGCAGTTCCCAGATCCGGTCAAGGCTGTTGATGCCGTCAGGCCCGACCACCGGTGCCGGGATTTCACCGGCCACCAGCCCGACCTTCTCGATCAATTGGGCGGCGCTGATGTTCCAGTTCAGCAGTTCGTGCAGCATCACCCGGCTGACCGCGACAAAGTTGCCGACCAACGCAAAACTCGCCGCCAGCAAACGCACCGGCACCCAGTCGAACGCATGACGCAGTTTTGCCGCGCGCTCGACCACGGCCTGGTTCTGCCCATGTTCTTCGGCCAGGGCCAGCAGTCGATAGCTCAGGGCTGCGACCGGACCCAACAGGAAGTACCAGAAAATCACCGCAAAAAAGCTCTGATACGCCTCCCACAGCAGATGCCCTTGGACCCGTTCCAGCAGTTGCTCGCCGCTATCGGCGCAGATACCCAGGTCGCGGTTCGCCACAAGAGCGGCCGCTTCCAGGTCTTCCCGGCGCCAGGCATCGCGAAACGGCCCGAGACCGGCCAGCAGATCACCGCGGCCGAGACTGTAAATCACCACCAGCAGGTGCACCGGCAACGCCAGCAGACCGTAAGCCACCGGGTTCAGTACCAACAGCAGCAAACCCAACAGTGCCACTGGCAACAACACCAGGATCACCAAGATCAGCCACGGACTTTTCGCCAGACGCGGGCTGACCTCAAGCTTGTTCAGCTCGCGAACCCATCCACCATCGCGCTGAATCCGATGACGCAGGGCCGAGAACTTCTCGATCCAGACCGCCAACAGCAACACCAGAAAACTCATTGTTGTTCCTCTTGTGCCAGGGCAGCGCGATAGCGTGCCCAGTCGAACGCCGGCCCCGGATCGGTTTTACGCCCGGGTGCGATGTCGCTATGCCCACAGATGCGTTGTGCGGTGATACCCGTGAACGTGCTTTGCAGCTGCCGGGTCAGGGTCGTCAACGCTTGATACTGAGCATCGGTGAACGGCAGATCATCCGTGCCTTCAAGTTCGATGCCCACGGAAAAATCGTTACAGGTTTCCCGCCCTTCGAAACTCGAGACGCCGGCATGCCAGGCACGTTCAAGACAAGAGACAAACTGAGTGACAGTGCCGTCACGTTCGATCAGAAAATGCGCAGACACACGCAGGTCGGCGATCCCTTCAAAGTAGGGGTGCTCCGTGACATCCAGACGATTCTGGAAAAATTCCTGCACCTTACCGGTAGCGAACTGCGCTGGCGGCAGGCTGATGTTGTGGATCACCAGCAGGGAAATTTCGCCCGAGGGGCGCGCATTGAAGTTGGGCGAGGGGCAAATATCTACGCCCTGACACCAACCGCTCGCGGGGTCCAACTGCATACAGGTTCCTTCAACGACGACTGTGTTGGCGCCCAGTATGCCGTGATAGACCCTCGTGGCGCGATCACTTGCCGCGATTGAGGCGCCGCAGGTTGCCGATCACCGACTCCAGCGCCCGGTCGAACAACAAGGTGTCGTCCAGCGCGTGCGCCGCGCCACGCCGGAATTCCAGCGCCAGACCGGTGCGGCTGCGCTCCAGCACTTTCATCCCGGTGCGATTGACGAAAATGTACTTGCCGGTGGCTTCAATGATCGCCGCCAGCTTGCAGCGAAGGGTGTTTTCCTCGTCTTCCTGAAACTCGACCCAGCACCCCATCCGCAGTTGATCAACCTGAAGCAGACCGGCATCGTCCTCCGGCAAGCGCACTGACGCCGTATCGACCGGCCCTTCGTCGGCGGTTCGCAGGACGATTCCCTGCAGCACTTCGACCATTACCGGTGTATCGACAGACTGCTCAAGCTTTTGCCCTGGACGTTCGAACAGCTGAACGTGCAAGGCTTCCAGCTCACTGAAAAATTCGCTGGTGGCGAACGGATCAAAGGCCGAACTGCTCAGCCCGTCGCGCAACGACTTGAGCAAGCCGGGCACCAGCGCCAACAAGCGCAAGCTCGCATCGGATTCATCATGACGTTGCACGCTCCAGATCAATTGCTCCATGGACCGCACATCAGAGTGCCACTCAGCCGACTGATCGCCGTGCTTGAGACAGGTCAGCAGCAGTACCTGGCTCCACGCTTCCTGGACAAACACCACCACCCGTTGCGGCAACACTTTGCCCAACAAGGCCTGATTCAGCACCTGCTCGACGCGCTGGCGGGCCAGATCAGTCCTGGCGCGGCCTTCTTCGGCGTCACGGGTACGTTGCTCCAGCAGCTCGCAGCGACGGCGTTCGTCGCTGGTGAAGGCGAGAAAATCCGCGAGCAATTCGGAAAAGACCGCCGGATCATCGACAAAATCGTTCAGCAACCGTTGCACCACTTGCTCGATGCGCAGATACAGGCTGCCACGCTCATGGTCATCGCACTCGCCCCAGCCCATGGCAGCGGTGGCGATTTCATTGAGCAGGCGCCGGGCCGGGTGACTGCTGCGGCTGAAGAAGCTCTTGTCGAGCACCGCCACTTTCAGCATCGGGATCTGCAAGCGGCCGATCAACGCCTTGAGCGAGTCCGGCAGGTTGCGGTCATCGAGGATGCATTCGAAGAGCATGGCGATCAGGTTGATCACGTCTTCGTCAGCCACTCCAACCACGCGGGACTTGCCACTTTTGACGCTGACCCGGGTCAGCAGTTGTTCGAGCTGGTTTCGCAGATCGAAGTCGTCCTGGGCTGCCGGCGCCGGCACGTATTGCTGCAAGTGCGAGAGCAGGCGCATTAGGTCATGGGTGGAAATCGGCTGTGTCTGGGCACTGGCTTCAAGGGTTGGCGCGACACTGCCACGCACGTGAAACAGCAACTCCTGCAACGCCGCGAAGGCTTCCTGCACGCTGTCGTCGGTCGGCGGGCCACCGACGCGAGTGTTGGCCTGTGCGGGTTCAGTACCAACGCCGGCAGTTGCACGATCCGTGACCCGACGCGCAGGGGCGGGCTTAAGGTCGGGCAGAACACCGGTGGCGATCAGCAACTGATTGGCTTCGGCGTAGAGCTGATTGGCATCCCTGAGCACATAGCGTTCGAACAGTTTGAGGATGATCAGCTTGACCTTGATCTCCACCCCCAGGTTGCGCCCGGCCTGCATAAAGTACTCGCAGAGCATCGCCGGCCCCATGGGATTGTGCTGATCGAGCAGTTCCCTGCCCAGCAGTGCGCTGAGTCGGGCAGTCAGTTGGTCCAGGGCGAAGCCGTCGCGGTTCAGCACTTTGCTGACCATCGCCTCCACTGCCACGCTGCGCTCCACGTCGTCATCGGGCAGCGCCACCGAGGCGTCGAAGGTCAACGCCTGGGGCAAGGCAGACTGAATGATGTCGCACTGGGTAAGGCTGACAAAAGCCTCGAAGAATTGTTCAAGAAAGCCGCGTTCGATGTTTTTGCGCTTGAGGCGCAAGTCGCGCATGGCTTCGAAGAAGAGGTTCTGTTCGACGTCATTGCGGGCCCGGTCGGCCATTTCGAACAGCGTGTCGTCGGCATTATCGAACAGTTCCTGCAAACCATGCCTGAGCTGTTGGGCGGCCTTGTCGCGAACCTGAAGCAGAATCACAGGCAGGCGGGCGAGCGGCGAGGGAGTCGCCTGGTCGGTAGCGACCTTGTGCAAAGGCACTACATTCCCGTCGTTGTGCATTCAGGCCTCCTGAAACGGTGAGTCTTCGAAGTCGTCAATCCAAATCCACGTCAAAGCCATGACGTCAAAAGCAAGGCGGATTATCTTGCAAAAGATGTCCCCTCTACCAGCAGACTCTGCGTTTCCCATTGAAATAGACGCTTATGGCAGACGCTGACTGAGTGCCGATTACTCAGGTGAATCGACCAAATGCAGGTTTCAGAGCGATGGGAACGCCTCTGATGCCTTGGGTTGCCCAGTGCCATGGCCCTATAATCGGGCCACTTTGTTTGTGGAGTCCGTTATGCCGAATCTACGTCTCGCCGATTTGACCGCCGAAATCGAAGCCAACGTGCGCCGTGCGTTGCTCGAAGACATCGGCAGCGGCGACATCACCGCACAGCTGATCCCGGCCGAACGCCTGGCCAAAGCCACGATCATCACCCGCGACGCTGCCGTCATCTGCGGCACAGCCTGGGTTGATGCAGTGTTTCGGCAGCTGGATCCACGTGTTGCGGTGCACTGGGAGGTGCGCGATGGCGAGCGGGTGAAACCCAATCAGGTGCTGTTCCACCTCGAAGGCCCGGCGCGCTCGCTACTGACGGGCGAGCGCAGTGCACTGAACTTCCTGCAGTTGCTGTCTGGCGTGGCCACGCGCACGCAGCACCTGGCGGATTACGTTGCCGAGACTCAGGTGAAGTTGCTCGACACCCGTAAAACCTTGCCGGGGCTGCGTCTGGCGCAGAAGTACGCCGTGACCTGCGGCGGTTGCCACAACCACCGCATCGGCCTGTACGACGCCTTCCTGATCAAGGAAAACCATATTGCCGCCTGCGGTGGCATCCCGGAGGCGATCAAAGCCGCGCACAAGATCGCCCCGGGCAAACCGGTGGAGATCGAAGTGGAAAGCCTGGACGAGCTGAAGGAAGCCCTGGCGGCCGGTGCCGACATCATCATGCTCGATGAGTTGAGTCTGGATGACATGCGCGAAGCCGTGCGCCTGAACGGCGGCAAGGCGAAACTGGAGGCCAGCGGCGGTATCAACGAAAGCACGCTGCTACCGATTGCCGAAACCGGGGTGGATTACATCTCGATTGGTGCGATGACCAAGGATGTGAAGGCTGTCGATCTGTCGATGCGCCTGAGCCTTTGATTGAAAAATGTGGGAGCGAGCTTGCTCGCGATGAGGCCTTTTCAGCCAACATCAATGTTGAATGTTAGTCCGCTATCGCGAGCAAGCTCACTCCCACAGGTCAGACCACCAGATTGTTCATCTCGCAGTACTCTTCCCACTCGACGCCCAACACCTCGGCAGCCTCCTTGTGCAGAACAAGGCGCGCAGCCTCGAACTCTTCAGGGGTTGAGGTGTACTTGAGCGTCAGTTCCCACGGCTGCAAGCCCTGAGACTCTGCTTCATCCTCGAATGCCCACTGGATCTGGTCTTTCTGATCGTCGGCGGGCAAGTCCTTGATCTCTTCGGCTAGCTGAGGCGATTCCAGCAAGTACTTCTTCAGCGCTTCTGCGTGTCTGGCTTCTTGGGTCAATTCTTTAACGGTCATGGCGTTCTCTTTGATCTGGGGAATGGAAGATGGATCTGGATCATCAAGGATCTCTCTGACGCAAAAAAACCGTTTGAAGCCCGGTTTGTCTGGCCTTCAGAACCATTCGGGATCATATGAAAACAACGTGTCGCTCGTGCCCGAGACAGGAATCGAACCTGCGACCTTCGCGTTACGAGTGCGCTGCTCTACCAACTGAGCTACACGGGCAGTGGGCTAAACCTAGCACTGACTTTGGGGTCAGGCAACTTCATGGCTCGTCTCATTTTTTTGCAGGCAAAAAAATGCCCCGCAGCGTTCACTGCGGGGCATTTTTTATAACGTTGAAGCGGTCAGGCGTAGGGAGTGATTAAACGCCCGAAGCCTTGGCTGCTGCTACGTCTTTGATGGACAGCTTGATACGGCCGCGGTTGTCCACGTCCAGTACCAGTACTTCCACTTCCTGGCCTTCTTTCAGGATGTCGGTCACTTTCTCAACGCGAGCGTCGCTCAACATCGAGATGTGAACCAGACCGTCCTTGCCAGGCAGGATGTTGACGAATGCGCCGAAGTCGACGATGCGCTCAACCTTACCGACGTAGATCTTGCCGATTTCAGCTTCAGCGGTGATTCCCAGAACGCGCTGACGTGCCGCTTCAGCCGCTTCCTTGGTTTCGCCGAAGATCTTGATCGAGCCGTCGTCTTCGATGTCGATCGAAGCCTTGGTCTCTTCACAGATCGCACGAATGGTCGCGCCGCCTTTACCGATGACATCACGGATTTTGTCGGTGTCGATTTTCATCGCGATCATGGTCGGAGCGTTTTCCGACAGTTCGGTACGCGACTGGCCAATGATCTGGTTCATCTGACCGAGGATGTTCAGGCGCGCTTCCAGGGCTTGGCCCAGAGCGATTTCCATGATTTCTTCGGTGATGCCTTTGATCTTGATGTCCATCTGCAGCGCGGTAACACCTTTGGCGGTACCGGCTACTTTGAAGTCCATGTCGCCCAGGTGGTCTTCGTCACCCAGGATGTCGGTCAGGATGGCGAATTTCTCGCCTTCTTTAACCAGACCCATGGCGATACCGGCAACCGGTGCCTTCATCGGAACGCCGGCATCCATCAGGGCCAGGGAAGCGCCGCAGACCGAAGCCATGGAGCTCGAACCGTTGGATTCGGTGATTTCCGACACCACGCGGATGGTGTACGGGAACACGTCGGCAGCAGGCAACATGGCTGCAATCGAACGACGGGCCAAACGGCCGTGACCGATTTCGCGACGACCAGCGCCACCCATGCGACCACACTCACCTACCGAGAACGGAGGGAAGTTGTAGTGCAGCATGAACGGGTCTTTTTTCTCGCCTTCCAGGGTGTCCAGCAGTTGTGCGTCACGGGCGGTGCCCAGTGTTGCAACAACCAGAGCCTGGGTTTCGCCACGGGTGAACAGTGCCGAACCGTGGGTCTTAGGCAGAACGCCAACTTCGATGTTCAAAGGACGTACGGTCTTGGTGTCGCGACCGTCGATACGTGGCTTGCCGTTTACGATGTTTTCGCGAACGGTGCGGTATTCGATTTCGCCGAAAGCCGCTTTGACTTCGCTAGAGGAAGGCTGGCCTTCTTCACCGGACAGCTTGGCAACGACCTGGTCTTTCAGCTCACCCAGGCGAGCGTAACGGTCGGCCTTGATGGTGATGGTGTAAGCCTGGGAGATCGCGTCGCCGAACTCGGCACGGATGGCGCCCAGCAGAGCGGTGGCTTCTGGCTGTGGAGTCCAGGTCCAGGTTGGCTTGGCCGCTTCGGCAGCCAGTTCTTTAACGGCGTTGATCACAACCTGGAACTCGTCGTGAGCAAACAGTACCGCGCCCAGCATCTGGTCTTCGGTCAGCTCTTTGGCTTCCGATTCAACCATCAACACGGCTTCCGACGTACCGGCAACGACCATGTCCAGGCTCGAAGCTTTCTGTTGTTCGTAAGTCGGGTTCAGCAGGTAGCCGGTGCTTTCGTGGAACGCAACGCGTGCACAGCCGATAGGGCCATCGAAAGGAATGCCGGAGATAGCCAGGGCAGCCGAGGTACCGATCATCGCAGCGATGTCCGGATCGGTTTTCTTGCTGGTGGAAACGACGGTGCAGACAACCTGCACTTCGTTCATGAAGCCTTCTGGGAACAGCGGACGGATCGGACGGTCGATCAGTCGGGAAGTCAGGGTTTCTTTCTCGGAAGGACGGCCTTCACGCTTGAAGAAACCGCCAGGGATCTTACCGGCAGCGTAAGTTTTTTCCTGGTAGTGAACGGACAGAGGGAAGAAGCCCTTGCCTGGATCGGCTTGCTTGGCGCCGACCACAGTCACCAATACGCTGACGTCGTCGTCAACGGTGACCAATACTGCGCCGGAGGCCTGACGGGCGATACGGCCAGTCTCGAGGGTAACGGTCGACTGACCGAACTGGAATTTTTTGATTACCGGGTTCACGGTGTCCTACCTTCTTTTGTGGCTCTTGGGGAACTTGTCTTCTTGCGAAATTCTTGGGCAACGCCGGGAATCGGCCCGACTGTCATTGTCCAGGTAAAGCAGGTATCCAGATAAAACTTGAGGCTGGGAGCCTGCCATGCGCCAGCGGGAAACCCACTGACGTACGACAGACAACCAACCTCTAGCGCAATCGCTTATTAGCGACGCAGACCCAGGCGACCGATCAGAGTCTGGTAACGACCCAGATCCTTGCCTTTCAGGTAGTCCAGCAGCTTACGACGCTGGTTTACCATGCGGATCAGACCACGACGGGAGTGGTGATCTTTACCGTTGGCCTTGAAGTGACCTTGCAGCTTGTTGATGTTGTGGGTCAGCAGTGCAACTTGCACTTCTGGCGAACCAGTGTCACCAACAGCTTGCTGGTAGTCAGCTACGATTTGAGCTTTTTCTTGAACGTCGAGAGCCATGAGGCAATCCTTTTATCAGGAAACTGTTTCAAAGAAACAGCTTCAACAGGCCAGGGACAAATCCCTGTATCTAAAAATGAGTAGTGACCGTGCCTGTTAACAGCCACCCTCGTCCGGTCATTCTGACCGAATCAGTCGACGTGGCGCGATGCGCCCGTCTTCGCTCACTTCACCGATACCGATGAAGCGACCATTGTGATCCTGTACCCGTACCATGCCGAACTTCGGTGCATCCGGGGCTCGTACCGGTTGGCCGTTAAGCCAGTAGAACGAGCTGTGCTCCGAGAACTGCAACAGTGGCCAATCCAGCAGGCCGCTGTCCGATGGCATCAGGAAGCGGTCGACCGCTTCGTTGCCGCCTTCGGCATGTACCGCTTCCAACTCTTCAAGCGTGACCGTCTGGGCAAGCGTGAAAGGCCCGGCCTGGGTACGTCGCAGTTCAGCAACGTAAGCGCCACAACCGAGTTGCTCACCGATATCCTCCACCAGGGTGCGGATATAGGTACCTTTGGTGCAATCCACTGCAAGCCGCGCAGTATCGCCTTCAAAGGCCAGTAATTCCAAGCGCGTAATAGTAACAGAACGCGGTTCGCGCTCCACTACTTCACCTGCCCTGGCCAGCTTGTACAACGGCTGGCCATCACGTTTGAGCGCCGAGTACATGGGCGGTATCTGACTGATTTGCCCACGAAATTTCGGCAGCACCGCTTCGACATCGGCGCGACCAACGGTCACCGGGCGCTCCAGCAAAACATCACCCTCGGCATCGGCCGTGGTGGTGGTCTTGCCCAGTTGCGCCAGGGTTTCGTAACCCTTGTCGGAATCGAGCAGGTATTGCGAAAACTTGGTGGCCTCACCGAAGCACAACGGCAACACGCCGGTGGCCAGCGGATCGAGACTGCCGGTGTGCCCGGCCTTCTCGGCGTTCAGCAACCAGCGAACCTTCTGCAACGCCGCATTGGAGGTGAACCCCAGTGGTTTGTCGAGCAGGATGATGCCGCTGACGTTACGACGGATACGTTTGACCTGAGCCACCGATTACTCCTTGGTGTCTTCGGCTTCTGCCGCAACCGGATGCTGATTGTCTTCAGCTACCGCACGTTCGATCAATGCCGACAGATGAGCACCACGCACGACGCTTTCGTCGTAGTGGAAGTGCAACTGTGGAACGCTGCGCAACTTCATTTCACGAGCCAACTGCATGCGCAGGAAACCGGCGGCGGAGTTGAGCACCTTGATGCTTTGCGCGATGTCTTCAGCGTTGTCCTGACCCATCACGGTGATGAAGATCTTGGCGTGACCAACGTCACGGCTGACTTCAACAGCGGTAATGGTGACCAGGCCGACGCGCGGGTCTTTGACTTCACGACGGATCAGCTGTGCCAGCTCACGCTGCATCTGATCGCCGATACGTTGGGTACGGCTGTATTCTTTTGCCATGTCTTGTTACCTGTTACTGCCACACGGTGAAACCCGTGGGGTCTGAAAGCGGCAAACGCCCGGCCTGACAAAAGCCAGACCGGGCGTTGCGTTTAGAGTCCTGACGCCGTGCCGCGCACTTGCATGCGGCGGCTCGCCGTGGCCCTTGAAGTGCGCGAGTTAGAGGCTGCGAGCAACCTGGACCTTCTCGTAGACTTCGATCTTGTCGCCAGCTTTGACGTCGTTGTAGCTCTTGACGCCGATACCGCATTCCATGCCGGCACGTACTTCGGAAGCGTCATCCTTGAAGCGGCGCAGGGATTCCAGCTCGCCTTCGAAGATAACGATGTCTTCACGCAGTACACGGATTGGACGGTTACGGTGAACAACACCTTCGATAACCATGCAACCGGCGATCGCGCCAAACTTCGGCGAACGGAACACGTCACGCACTTCAGCGGTACCCAGGATGTTCTCGCGAACATCGCTGCCCAGCATACCGGTGAGGGCTTTCTTGACGTCTTCGATGATGTCGTAGATCACGTTGTAGTAACGCATATCCAGACCTTCCTGCTCGACGATCTTGCGAGCGCCAGCATCGGCACGCACGTTGAAGCCGAACAGTACAGCGTTGGAGGCCAGTGCCAGATTAGCGTCGGACTCGGTGATACCACCGACACCGCCACCGACTACACGCACTTGCACTTCATCGTTACCCAGGCCATTCAAGGCACCGTTCAACGCTTCCAGCGAACCACGGACGTCGGATTTGAGGACGATGTTGAGCGTCTTCTTCTCTGCCTGACCCATGTTCTCGAAGATGTTTTCAAGCTTGCCAGCGTGAGCGCGGGCCAGCTTGACTTCGCGGAACTTGCCTTGACGGAACAGAGCCACTTCACGGGCTTTCTTCTCGTCCGACAGCACACTCATCTCATCGCCAGCGTCCGGGGTACCGTCCAGGCCGAGGATCTCGACAGGGATGGAAGGACCGGCTTCCTTGATTGGCTTGCCGTTCTCGTCGAGCATGGCACGTACACGGCCATAGTTCGAACCAACCAGAACCATGTCGCCTTGGCGCAGGGTACCGTCTTGAACCAGAACGGTAGCAACCGGGCCACGACCTTTGTCGAGACGCGATTCAACCACGACGCCACGGCCTGGGGCCGATGGAGTCGCTTTCAGTTCGAGGACTTCAGCTTGCAGCAGAACAGCTTCGAGCAATTCGTCCACGCCAGTACCGACTTTCGCCGAAACCGATACGAACGGGGTGTCGCCGCCCCACTCTTCCGAGGTCACGCCGTGAACCGACAGTTCGCTACGGATGCGATCGAGATCAGCGCCCGGCTTGTCGATTTTGTTCACTGCAACCACCAGTGGAACACCGGCAGCTTTGGCGTGCTGAACCGCTTCAATGGTCTGCGGCATTACGCCGTCGTCCGCTGCAACGACCAGGATCACGATGTCAGTCGCCTTGGCACCACGAGCACGCATTGCGGTAAACGCAGCGTGACCCGGGGTATCGAGGAAAGTGACCATGCCGCGATCAGTTTCAACGTGGTATGCACCGATGTGCTGGGTGATACCGCCGGCTTCGCCAGCAGCTACCTTGGCACGACGGATGTAGTCGAGCAGCGAGGTTTTACCGTGGTCAACGTGGCCCATTACGGTCACAACCGGTGCACGGGAGAACGTCTCACCTTCAAACTTCAGGGACTCGGCCAGGGAATCTTCCAGGGCGGTGTCGCTGACCAGGGTCACTTTGTGGCCCAGTTCTTCGGCTACCAGCTGAGCAGTTTCCTGATCAAGCACCTGGTTGATGGTCGCTGGGGTACCCAGTTTGAACATGAACTTGATGATTTCAGCAGCCTTGACCGACATCTGGTTGGCGAGATCGCCAACAGTGATGGTCTCGCCAATTTGCACATCACGCACGACAGGGCCGGTTGGGCTCTGGAAACCGTGAGCGTTGCGTTTCTTCAGCTTGGCCTTGCCGCGACCACCACGACGGAAGCCATCGCTTTCTTCGTCGGTAGTACGTGGGGCAACGCGTGGAGCAGGCGCTTTCTCTTTGACCGAAGCACGATGCGGAGCGTTTTTGCGCTCGCCATCGCTACTGCCACGACGACTGTTATCATCGGCACGTGGTTTGTCCGGACGGCGCTGTTCGTTCTGCTTGTTGCGAACATCGGCAGACGGCGCTGGTGCAGCAGCCACAACCGGCGCGCTTTCACGTACTGGCTCGGCAACTGCAGCAGGTGCTGCAACGGCGTCGTTAGTAGCGGATTGCGCAGCAGCAGGCTGACGACGCGCGTCTTCTTCGGCGCGACGCTTGGCTTCTTCTTCAGCCTTCTGACGTGCAGCATTTTCTACTGCGCGACGTTCGTCCAGTTCGCGTTTGCGCTCGGCTTCAATTTCTTCCGGGCTGCGCTGTACGAAAACTTTCTTTTTGCGTACTTCAACACTGATGCTTTTGCTGCCAGCAACACGCAGGGTGCTGGTGGTTTTACGCTGCAGTGTGATCTTGCGTGGTTCTTCCACTTTCGCCTTGTGGCTGCTTTTCAAGTGAGTCAGCAAAGATTGCTTCTCACTGTCAGTCACATGTTCTTCGGCGGCGGTGTGCGGCAGACCTGCCTCACGCATCTGCTGCAACAGGCGCTCTACCGGTGTTTTGACCTCATCGGCCAGTTGTTTCACCGTGACTTGCGTCATGCACTTCTCTCCTCAGGCCGCGCCTAATTACTCGAACCAGTGGGCTCGGGCGGCCATGATCAACTTGCCGGCACGATCATCGTCAATGCCGTCGATGTCGAGCAGGTCGTCAATAGACTGCTCGGCCAGGTCTTCGCGGGTAATTACGCCGCGCACCGCCAGTTCCATCGCCAAATCCTTGTCCATACCCTCAAGCGAGAGCAGGTCTTCGGCCGGATGGGCGTCTGCCAGCTTTTCCTCAGTAGCGATGGCTTTGGTCAACAAACGATCCTTGGCGCGAGCGCGAAGCTCGTTGACGGTTTCTTCGTCAAAGCCGTCGATGTTGAGCATTTCTTCCAACGGTACGTAGGCAATCTCTTCCAGGCTGGTAAAGCCTTCATCTACCAGCACCTGTGCCAGGTCTTCGTCGACTTCCAGCTCGTCGATGAAGTTGCGCAGGATGTCGCCGGTTTCTGCTTGCTGCTTAGCCTGGATGTCCGATTCGGTCATCACGTTCAGGGTCCAGCCAGTCAACTGGCTAGCCAGACGCACGTTCTGACCACCCCGACCAATGGCCTGAGCCAGATTGTCTGCGCCAACGGCGATGTCCATTGCATGGGCATCTTCGTCAACGATAATTGCCGCCACTTCAGCCGGCGACATTGCATTGATCACAAACTGAGCCGGGTTGTCGTCCCACAGGACGATGTCCACACGCTCACCGCCCAACTCACCCGACACTGCCTGGACGCGCGAACCGCGCATACCGATGCAAGCGCCTTGCGGGTCGATGCGTTTGTCCTTGGAGCGGACCGCGATCTTGGCGCGCGAACCCGGGTCACGGGATGCTGCCATTACTTCGATCAGGCCTTCAGCGATTTCCGGCACTTCGATGCGGAACAACTCGATCAGCATTTCCGGCGCAGTACGCGACAGGATCAGCTGCGGGCCGCGGTTCTCGGTGCGGATTTCCTTGAGCAGCGCACGCAGACGCACGCCAACCCGGAAGGTTTCGCGAGAAATGATGTCTTCGCGAGCCAGCAACGCTTCAGCGTTGTTGCCCAGGTCGACGATCACGTTGTCGCGGGTCACTTTCTTCACGGTGCCGGAGATGATTTCCCCCAGGCGCTCGCGATAGGCATCAACGACTTGAGCACGCTCGGCTTCGCGAACTTTCTGCACGATGACTTGCTTGGCAGTCTGTGCAGCGATGCGGCCGAACTCAATGGACTCGATCTTTTCTTCGACTACATCACCAACCTGAGCACCAGGATGCGTTTCTGCAACCTTGCTCGGCCAGGTTTCGATGGCCGGATCGTCCAGGTCTGCTTCTTCGACGACAGTCCAGCGACGGAATGTCTCGTAAGCACCGGTGTGGCGATTGATTTCCACACGCAGATCGACTTCGTCCTCGAAACGCTTTTTGGTAGCAGTGGCCAGAGCCAGCTCCAGCGCTTCAAAAATTACGTTTGCCGGTACGCCCTTTTCATTGGATACCGACTCAACAACCAGCAGTACTTCTTTGCTCATCGTACGCCTCGCCTTTCGCAAGCCATTGGATCCGCGGGATCCGCGTCTCAGTCAAAACTGGGAATAATGTTGGCCTTGTCGATCATATCGATCGGCAACAGGAACTCATGGTCTTCTACCTGCACCACGACGTCCTGCTCTTCTACACCGCGCAGAAGGCCCTGAAAGTTGCGTCGGCCTTCAAAAGGCGAGCGCAGCTTGATCTTCACTTGTTCACCGGCAAATTTTGCAAACTGCTCAATAGTGAACAGCGGGCGTTCCATGCCAGGCGAGGAAACTTCAAGGGTGTATTCAACGGCGATTGGATCTTCAACATCCAGAACACCGCTGATCTGACGGCTGACAATGGCACAATCGTCCACCAGCACGCCGCCCTCTTTATCGATATAAACGCGCAACATTGAGTGGCGACCTTGAGCCGAAAACTCAATACCCCAGCATTCATAGCCTAGGGCCACGACCACCGGGGCCAGCAAGGCCTGCAACTCTTCTAGCTTGCTCGACACCTGAACCCCCTCGTGCATGTATGTGCATGCTGTGCAAAATAAAAAAATGGGCGAAACGCCCATCCTTGAAACGCCGTCGAACAGCGGCGTTGAAAGTGTCCAGCTAACAAAAAGCCCCTTAAAAGGGGCTCCTTAAACTGGTTGCGGGGGCCGGATTTGAACCGACGACCTTCGGGTTATGAGCCCGACGAGCTACCAGACTGCTCCACCCCGCGACAAAGCTGGGGCGGAAGTATACGACCGATCCCTGACAGGGTCAATGTAACCTTCCACCTACAAGAAAGCCCGCAACAGCGGGCTCTCCTGATAATTGGTACCGAGAAGGGGACTCGAACCCCTACACCCTATGGGCACAACCACCTCAAGGTTGCGTGTCTACCAATTCCACCACCTCGGCAATACTACGTTTGAAACCCTTCTTACTTTTGCTCTTGAGCTGGAGGCACGTCAGTCGCTGGAGTAGCCGACTTTTGCTCTTGAAGCACCGGTACATCATCAGAAGCCGGTTGTTGCTTTGGAACTTCCAACACTGCTGGATTTGGCAAACCTACTTGAGTCAGCTGGTGAGCCTTCTCTTTAGCAAAGTAACCTAACCCTAAGCTGGTTATGAAGAAACCGGCGGCAAGTATAGCAGTAAACTTACTAAGAAAGGTAGAGGAACCTTGGCTTCCGAACACAGTATTTGAAGCACCTGCTCCGAAAGACGCGCCAGCATCCGCACCTTTACCCTGCTGCAGCAATACCAGAGCAACTACGCCCAATGCACCCAGCAGATGAAAAACGACTACGACTGTTTCCAGCATTTTTTCAGTTTCCCGCGGCGCGACAAATCGCACCGAACTCATCTGCATTCAGGGAAGCCCCACCAATGAGCCCCCCATCGATATCCGGCATGCCGAACAGTTCGACCGCATTGGCCGCCTTCACGCTGCCGCCGTATAGAAGCCGCACACCTTGTGCGACCTCAGAATTCTCTGCCGCCAACTGAGCGCGAATGGCTGCATGCACATCCTGCGCCTGTTGCGGCGAAGCAGTCAGCCCGGTACCAATGGCCCAGACCGGCTCGTAAGCGATTACTGCCTTTGCAAAGACACCAACACCCAGCTCCCCTATGATACTGCCTAGCTGACGCCCGACAACATCAAGAGTTTTTCCAGCCTCGCGCTCTTCAAGGGTCTCCCCTACGCACAACACCGGAATCAAGCCACATGCCTGTGCCGCTGCGAACTTACGAATCAGCATTCCGTCCTGCTCGCCCATTATCTGGCGGCGCTCGGAGTGCCCGACAAGTACCAAGGAACAACCTGCATCCACCAACTGACTCGGCGCAACTTCACCGGTCAACGCACCTTGCATGGATTCCACCGCAGAGTTCTGCGCGCCGACCGAAATCGACTTTCCTTCCAGGCCATCAATCACTTGATTGATATGCAAGCAAGGCGGGAATACCGCTACATCAACATCGCTCGGCAAGGCCAGATGACGAAGGCCATTGATCAGCTCAGCGACGCTGGCGCGGGTACCGTGCATCTTCCAGTTACCAGCTACCATAGGGCGACGCATGCTGTACCTCGTCGGTCAAAGTGGGCGCAGATGTTACCCAACACAATCATGGCTGGCAAGCCGTAATCAGGCAGAAACTTCAGTAACCAGTTTTGCCAGCTCTTCGGCGTAGCCGCGAACCTGTGTTTCGTCCTCGCCTTCGACCATGACCCGCACCAGCGGCTCCGTCCCGGACTTGCGCAACAGCACGCGCCCACGACCAGCCATAGCCTTGGTAACGCGCTCGCTTGCCTCCTTGACGGATGGATGATCAAGAGGGCTCGCACCGCCGCCGAATCGTACATTGATCAGCACCTGAGGGCACTTGCGCAGCGCCTGACGCGATTGCGCCAGCCCCTCGGAGCGGGTCTTCAGCGCCATCAACACCTGCAATGCGGCAATGATCGCGTCACCGGTGGTGGTGTGGTTGAAGCAGACGATGTGCCCCGAATTTTCACCACCCACCAGCCAATTGCGCTCCAGCAACTCGGAGATTACGTAACGGTCACCAACATTAGCCCGCACAAAAGGAATTGCCAGATCCGCCAGGGCCAATTCCAACCCCAGGTTACTCATCAGCGTACCGACCACACCGCCCTGCAACTTACCCTGCTCATGCAGGTCGCGAGCAATGATGAACAGCAACTCATCACCGTCGACAACAGTACCGGTATGATCAACCATCAGAACACGATCACCATCACCGTCGAAGGCAATACCCAGATCAGCGTGTTCTGCCAATACGGCGGCTTGCAGCTGCCCCATATGGGTCGAACCACAATTTTCATTGATGTTCAGCCCGTTAGGCTGAGCGGAAAGCACAACGACATCGGCCCCCAGCTCACGGAATACACTAGGCGCCACCTTGTAGGTCGCACCGTGAGCGCAGTCGATCACGATCTTCAGGCCCGCGAAGCTGGTGCCGGTCGGGACGCTGCTTTTGCAGAATTCGATATAGCGGCCTGAAGCATCATTGATGCGCGATACCTTGCCGATCTTGCTCGACTCAACCACAGTCATCGGGGTGTCGAGCAACTCTTCGATCATATGCTCGACTTCATCAGGAAGCTTGGTGCCCTTCCCGGAGAAAAACTTGATGCCGTTGTCATCGTGAGGGTTGTGCGAGGCACTGATCACGATGCCCGCTTCGGCCTGAAAGGTACGAGTCAGGTAGGCGATGGCCGGTGTCGGCATCGGGCCCAGGAGCATGACATCGGCACCTGCCGACGTAAGTCCGGCCTCGAGCGCAGATTCGAACATATAGCCGGAGATCCGAGTGTCCTTGCCCACCAACACCTTGCAGGCGCCCATTTTGCGGAACGCCATACCAGCAGCCCAACCGAGCTTGAGCATGAAGTCAGGCGTAATCGGATATTCGCCGACCCGACCACGAATGCCGTCGGTGCCAAAGTATTTCTTAGTCATAAGTACTCCATCATTCTTATTCGGCTGATTCCACTGCTGCGATCATCCGCACCACATCGACGGTTTCGGCCACATCATGGACGCGCAATATACGCGCGCCTTTGACCGAAGCCAGCGCTGCAAGCGCCAGACCACCATGCAGACGCTCGCCAACCGGACGATTCAATGCCTGACCTATCATGCTCTTTCGCGAAACCCCGACCAACAGGGGCCGCCCCAAGGCATGCAGGGCCTCCATATGCTTGAACAAGCTTAGATTGTGCTGCAAGGTTTTTGCGAAGCCAAAGCCCGGATCAAGGATGATCCGGTCCGCTGTAATTCCTACCGACGCACACTGAGCCATGCGCTCGGCGAGAAACTCGCCCACCTCCTTCGTGACGTCCTGATACTGCGGATTGTCCTGCATGTCGCCCGGCTCACCAAGCATATGCATCAGACAGACCGGCAGGCCAGTGGCTGCGGCCGCATCCAGAGCACCATCGCGCCGCAGCGAGCGCACGTCATTGATCAACCCCGCACCAAGTCGTGCGGCTTCGCGCATGACAGCTGGCGTGGACGTGTCGACCGAGATAATTACATCCAGCTCGCGGTGTATTCGCTCAACGACCGGAGCTACGCGCTCAAGCTCTTCCAGCGGTGAAACCACCCTGGCACCCGGTCGGGTCGATTCGCCACCGACATCGATCAACGTCGCGCCGGCCGCCACCATAGCCTCAGCGTGGCGCAAGGCCGCATCGAGCTGGCTATATTGGCCGCCATCAGAGAAGGAATCGGGAGTGACATTGAGAATGCCCATGACGTGCGTCAGGGCTAAATCAAGAACCCGATTGCCGCAAGGCAACCGGGTCGAGGACTGAACAGAAGTCATTTCAAACCTTAAACGTCAGCAGCCGGACCGCCGATCGGTGTTTCCGGACGCGGATCCTGCGCCACCGGAGGAGTTCCGGAGGTACCGGTGCCGCCTGACCAGTCGCGAGGTTCACGAGGCGTACGACCCGCCATGATGTCGTCGATCTGATCAGCATCGATGGTTTCGTACTTCATCAAGGCGTCAGCCATGGCGTCGAGCTTGTCACGGTTATCGGTGAGGATCTGCTTGGCCGTGCCGTAGCACTGATCAATGATGCTGCGCACTTCGGAGTCGATCAACTTGGCCGTCTCACCGGAGAAGCTTGCACCCTGACCACCGCCGCCGCGACCGAGGAACACTTCGCCCTCTTCTTCTGCGTACATCAACGGGCCGAGTTTTTCCGACAAGCCCCACTTGGTTACCATGTTCCGTGCAATCTGGCTGGCACGCATGATGTCGTTTGACGCACCGGTGGTGACGCCGTCGAAGCCCAAGGTCATTTCTTCAGCAATACGGCCGCCGTACAACGAGCAGATCTGACTGATCAACGCACGCTTGGACAGGCTGTAGCGATCTTCTTCCGGCAGAAACATGGTTACACCCAGCGCACGACCGCGCGGGATGATCGACACCTTGTAGACCGGGTCATGCTCAGGCACGACGCGCCCAACAATAGCGTGACCTGCTTCGTGGTAAGCGGTGTTCTGCTTCTCTTTCTCGGACATGACCATGGACTTGCGCTCGGCGCCCATCATGATCTTGTCTTTGGCCAATTCGAACTCTTTCATTTCGACGATGCGCTTGCCGGCACGGGCCGCGAACAACGACGCTTCGTTCACCAGGTTAGCCAGGTCGGCACCGGAGAAACCTGGGGTACCACGAGCGATCACGGCCGGAGCGACGTCGTCACCCATTGGCACTTTTCGCATGTGAACCTTGAGAATCTGCTCGCGACCACGGATATCTGGCAGACCGACGACAACCTGACGGTCGAAACGGCCCGGACGCAGCAACGCAGGGTCCAGTACGTCCGGACGGTTGGTTGCAGCGATGACGATGATGCCGTCGTTCATTTCGAAGCCGTCCATCTCTACCAGCAACTGGTTGAGAGTCTGCTCGCGTTCGTCATGACCGCCGCCCATACCAGCACCACGGTGGCGACCGACGGCGTCGATTTCATCGATGAAGATGATGCATGGCGCGTGCTTCTTGGCCTGCTCGAACATGTCACGAACACGGCTGGCACCAACACCGACGAACATTTCGACAAAATCGGAACCGGAAATGGTGAAGAACGGTACTTTTGCTTCGCCTGCAATCGCTTTGGCCAGCAACGTTTTACCGGTACCTGGAGGTCCCACCATCAGCACACCGCGTGGAATGCGGCCGCCCAGACGCTGGAACTTGCCCGGATCACGCAGGAACTCGACCAGCTCACCGACTTCTTCCTTGGCTTCGTCACAACCGGCAACGTCACCCAAGGTGGTTTTCACCTGATCCTCGGAGAGCAGGCGCGCCTTGCTCTTGCCGAAGCTCATTGGCCCGCCCTTGCCACCGGCGCCACCCTGCATCTGCCGCATGAAGAACATGAACACGGCGATGATCACCAGGATCGGGAAGCTTGCGACCAGGAGCTGAGTCCAGATGCTTTGCTGTTCAGGCTGCTTGCCTTCGACTACGACATGGTTGTCCACCAGGTCGCCGATCAGACCGTTGTCCTGGATTGCCGGACGAATGGTCTTGAAGCTGTCGCCATCGTTGCGTTTGCCGGTAATCACATAGCCGTCAACCGCTACGCGCTCGACCTTTCCATCCTTGACCTGCTGGATGAAGTCGGAATAGTTGAGGGTCTGCGGCTCGTTAGGGCTGGAGAAGTTGTTCATCACCGTCACCAGGACAGCCGCGATGATCAACCACAGGATCAGATTCTTTGCCATATCGTTCAATTAACTACCCTCTGAAGCAAGCTCCGCTAATGGCGCGCGCTTCGCATGATATTCACCGGCCTAACTTACTACATTACCTACGGCTCTGGCAGGCGCCGTCTGTAACCCTTTGTGAAACACTTTCTACACAATATTCGCTAATGCTCACGGGGCGAAATACGAAAATCCTATCGACCCGCAAAAAAACCTCGATTTACTCACTACGGCCGCGGTAACCCCAAGCCAGCATGTATTGCTCGCGGGAACTGCCACGGGAAGAGTCCGGCTTGATCATCTGGACCTTGTCGAATTTCTGACGAGCGTCCTTCACGTAAGCATCAAACCCTTCGCCCTGAAACACCTTGATCACGAAATTACCACCCGGCTTGAGTATCCGAGCCGCCAGATCAAGAGCCAGCTCACATAGAAACATGGCTTTTGGCATGTCCACCTCAGGCGTACCACTCATATTGGGGGCCATATCGGAAATCACAAGGTCCACCTGCGAATTACCCACGGCTTCAAGGATCTGAGCGAGCACTTCGTCCTGGGTGAAGTCACCCTGGATGAAAGTCACGTCCGGAATGCTGTCCATTTCCAGGATGTCCGAGGCGATCAGACGCCCCTGACCACCGATCAGCCGACTAGTGACCTGCGACCAGCCGCCGGGCGCCGCTCCCAGGTCGACAACACTCATACCTGGACGGATCAGTTTGTATTTCTCCTGGACCTCCAGAAGCTTGTAACTCGCACGCGAGCGGTAACCATCCTTCTGCGCCTGCTTCACATAGGGATCATTGACATGTCTTTGCAGCCACTTAAGGCTTGTCTTGGAACGGGCCACGGGCCACCTCGAAAATAAAACGGGTCGTGATTAACTGGGCGGTCCCGGACTCGCTCGGGTAAACTGGCCGCCGCTTTTTACAAGATCAGACGCAGGGGTCAGATTATGCCGCTCACTCAAGAGCAGAAGAAACAGTACAAATCCATTGGCCACCATCTGAAACCAGTTTTGACTGTGGCTGACAACGGTTTGACTGAAGGTGTGTTAGCCGAACTTGAACGCGCTTTGGCGGATCACGAGCTGATTAAAATCAAGCTCAACATCCTCGATCGCGAGTCACGCCTGGCGAACATTGCAGAACTGTGCAAGGTCGGTAAAGCGGACCTGGTTCAGGTCATCGGCAAGATGGCACTGATTTACCGCAAGAACTTCAGCGTCAACAAGCAGCTGTCGAACGTCCATCGCTTCAAGTGATGGCAAGGGTCAAGGGTGTGCTTCGCGCACCCTGCCACTCCATCCAGGCACCGGCTGCAACACCAGCACCAGCCCGGAAAAGCCCAGAACAAGATAGCTGAACACCTGCCAACGCACGGCATCCGGCCAGCCGATACGCACCGCGGCATACATCGCACACGCATACAGCGCCATCATCAGCAGTTGCCCGCGAATATCGCGCCATAGACTGGCAAGGCCCTCGGCCTGAACCAGCACCAAAGCCTGAAAAATCACACACGCTGCGGCGAACCCCACCATCAGCGCATCAAGCATGCCTGCGATTTCGTCGATCAGCAGCGGTGCCAGGCCAATCTTGCCCAGCACCGGCAGCAGACCGATGTGCAACAGCCACAGGCCGCCAACCCACAACATCTGAGTCAGTTGCCAAAGCATGGCGCCCGCACGTAGCGGGCGCCTGCGCTCAGATGTGGCGAACTTCGACAATCTGGTACTCGATAACGCCGCCAGGCGTTTTCACGGCAACCACATCACCCTCTTCCTTGGCAATCAAGGCGCGGGCCAATGGCGAGCCGACCGAAATCTTGCCGAGTTTGAAGTCAGCCTCATCCTCACCAACAATGTGGTAAGTGACGCTTTCATCCGTCTCGACGTTGGCGATTTCAACGGTGGTGCCGAAGATCACTTTGCCGGTGTGAGGAATGGTCGTGACATCGATGATCACCGCATTTTGCATGCGGCCTTCGATGTCGCGGATCCGCGCCTCGACCATACCTTGCTGCTCGCGAGCAGCGTGGTATTCGGCGTTTTCTTTCAAGTCACCCAACTCGCGGGCCGTACCGATGTCCTGGCTGAGCTTCGGACGGACGACCTTGGTCAGGTGTGCGTGTTCTTCTTCCAGGGCTTTTGCGCCCTTGACGGTCATTGGGTATTTGATCATGCCTTCAATCCTGCGTGTAGATCCTGCAAGCGGCGCACGGTCTTCTCGGGACCGAACTTCAGCGCTTCGCAGATAGCTTCGCCAGCAGCAATGGTAGTGGTGCAGTAAATTTTGTGCTGCAAGGCATTACGACGAATGGAGTACGAATCAGCGATCGATTGACGACCTTCGGTGGTGTTGATGATCAGGGTGACTTCGTCATTCTTGATCATGTCGACCACGTGCGGACGACCCTCGGTCACCTTGTTCACACGACGCACTTTCAAGCCTGCGGCTTCGATCAGCTTGGCAGTACCGGCAGTGGCGACCACTTCGAAGCCCAAGTTGATCAGATCACGGGCCACGCCTGCAACCAGTGGCTTGTCGTCATCACGCACACTGATGAACGCTGTACCGCCGGTCGGCAGCACTTCGCTGGCACCCATTTGGGCTTTGGCAAACGCCTCACCGAAGGTGTCGCCCACGCCCATCACTTCACCCGTGGACTTCATCTCTGGGCCCAGGATCGGGTCCACGCCAGGGAATTTGGCGAATGGGAACACCGCCTCTTTCACACTGTAGAAGTTCGGAATGATTTCTTTGGTGAAACCGATTTCCTTCAGGGTTTTACCGGCCATCACGCGAGCCGCGATCATCGCCAGGGAAACGCCGATGCACTTGGACACGAACGGTACGGTACGGGAAGCGCGCGGGTTGACTTCGATGACGTAGATGTCTTCGCCTTGCAGCGCCAACTGAACGTTCATCAGGCCGACAACGCCCAGCTCCAGGGCCATTTTCTTGACCTGTTCGCGCATCTCGTCCTGGATGTGTGCAGGCAGCGAGTACGGCGGCAGGGAACACGCGGAGTCACCGGAGTGAACGCCAGCCTGCTCGATGTGCTGCATGATCGCGCCGATTACCACGTCGGTGCCGTCGCAGACCGCATCCACGTCCATTTCGATGGCGCAGTTGAGGAAGTGATCGAGCAGCACCGGGCTGTCGTTGGACACTTTCACCGCATCACGCAGGTAGCGCTTGAGCTCTTCTTCTTCGTAAACGATTTCCATCGCGCGGCCGCCCAGTACGTAGGACGGACGAACGACCAGCGGGTAACCGATCTTGCTGGCCGCACGAATCGCTTCGTCTTCGCTGCGCACGGTGGCGTTTGGCGGCTGACGCAGGTTCAGGCGCTCGACCATTTGCTGGAAGCGCTCACGGTCTTCGGCACGGTCGATGGCGTCAGGGCTGGTGCCGATGATCGGCACGCCAGCTTCTTCCAGGGCACGAGCCAGTTTCAGCGGGGTTTGGCCGCCGTACTGGACGATCACGCCTTTCGGCTTCTCGACGCGGACGATTTCCAGTACGTCTTCCAGGGTGACTGGTTCGAAGTACAGGCGATCGGAGGTGTCGTAGTCGGTGGAAACGGTTTCCGGGTTGCAGTTGACCATGATGGTCTCGTAACCGTCTTCACGCAGGGCCAGCGCCGCGTGTACGCAGCAGTAGTCAAACTCGATGCCCTGGCCGATACGGTTTGGACCGCCGCCGAGGATCATGATCTTGTCGCGGCCCGACGGCGCGGCTTCGCACTCTTCCTCGTACGTCGAGTAGAGGTAAGCGGTGTCGGTGGCGAATTCGGCCGCGCAGGTGTCAACGCGCTTGTAGACCGGGAAAATCTCAAGCTTGTGACGGTGGCGACGCAGAGCCTTCTCGGTCACGCCCAGCAGCTTGGCCAGACGCATGTCAGAGAAGCCTTTGCGCTTGAGACGGAACATCAAGTCGCGGTCGATGCTGGCCAGACCCAGGGTCTTGACCTTCTCTTCTTCCTTGATCAGATCTTCGATCTGCACCAGGAACCACGGGTCGATCATGTTCATGCCGAAGATGTCTTCGACCGACAGGCCGGCACGGAAGGCGTCAGCCACGTACCAGATACGCTCGGCGCCCGGCACGGTCAGTTCGCGCTTGAGGATGCTCATGCTTTCCGGATTGCTCAGGTCGAGCTTCTCGTCCAGGCCGCAAACGCCCACTTCCAGACCGCGCAGCGCTTTCTGCAGGGATTCCTGGAAAGTCCGGCCGATGGCCATGACTTCACCGACCGACTTCATTTGAGTGGTCAGGCGCGCGTCGGCTTTCGGGAATTTCTCGAAGGCGAAGCGTGGCAGCTTGGTCACGACGTAGTCGATGGACGGCTCGAAGGATGCCGGAGTAGCGCCGCCGGTGATTTCGTTCTGCAGTTCGTCCAGGGTGTAGCCGATCGCCAGCTTGGCAGCGATACGCGCAATCGGGAAACCAGTGGCTTTCGAGGCCAGTGCCGAAGAGCGGGATACACGCGGGTTCATCTCGATCACGACCATACGGCCAGTGTCCGGGCAGATGCCAAACTGAACGTTGGAGCCGCCGGTTTCCACGCCGATCTCACGCAGTACCGCCAACGAGGCGTTACGCATGATCTGGTATTCCTTGTCCGTCAGGGTTTGTGCCGGAGCAACGGTGATCGAGTCACCGGTGTGCACGCCCATCGGGTCAAAGTTTTCGATGGAGCAGACGATGATGCAGTTGTCCTTCTTATCGCGGACAACCTCCATCTCGTATTCTTTCCAGCCGATCAGGGATTCGTCGATCAGCAGCTCTTTGGTCGGCGACAGGTCGAGGCCGCGGGCGCAGATTTCTTCGAACTCTTCACGGTTGTAAGCGATACCGCCACCGGTGCCGCCCATGGTGAAGGACGGACGGATGATGCACGGGAAGCCAAGCTTCTCGAGGACCACGTTGGCCTCTTCCATGCTATGGGCGATACCCGAACGCGGGCAGTCCAGGCCGATGGATTTCATCGCCTTGTCGAAGCGCGAACGGTCTTCAGCCTTGTCGATGGTATCAGCGTTGGCGCCGATCATCTCTACGCCAAACTTCTCCAGAACGCCTTCGCGCTCCAGATCCAGTGCGCAGTTCAGAGCGGTCTGGCCACCCATGGTCGGCAGCAACGCGTCCGGACGCTCTTTCTCGATGATCTTGGCAACGGTCTGCCACTTGATCGGCTCGATGTAGGTGGCGTCGGCCATGTCCGGGTCGGTCATGATGGTTGCTGGGTTGGAGTTCACCAGGATGACGCGGTAACCCTCCTCGCGCAGGGCTTTACAGGCCTGGGCGCCGGAGTAGTCGAATTCGCAGGCCTGGCCGATCACGATCGGGCCAGCGCCGAGAATCAGGATGCTTTTAATGTCTGTACGTTTTGGCATGGGTTTGTCACTCAAATCCGCAGGTCAGTCGGCAAGCCGTCTTGTTCAATCTTTGAAGACTTGAGGGGGTCACCGTGTGTCGGGACCGCCCTCAAGCTTTGCTACATCAAAGGCGAGCGATTAGCGTCGCTTGGCCATTTCGTTGATGAAGCGATCAAACAGTGGTGCTACGTCGTTCGGGCCAGGGCTTGCTTCCGGGTGACCCTGGAAGCTGAAGGCGCTCTTGTCGGTACGCTCGATACCTTGCAGGGTGCCGTCGAACAGCGATTTGTGGATCGCGCGGACGTTGGCTGGCAGGGTCGTTTCGTCTACCGCGAAACCGTGGTTCTGGCTGGTGATCATCACCACACCAGTATCCAGATCCTGGACCGGGTGGTTGGCACCGTGGTGGCCGTGCCCCATTTTCAGGGTCTTGGCACCGGAGGCCAGGGCCAGCAGTTGGTGACCAAGGCAGATACCGAAGACCGGAATTTCGGTTTCCAGCACATCTTTGATCGCCTGGATCGCGTAGTCGCAAGGCTCTGGGTCACCAGGGCCGTTGGACAGGAACACGCCGTCCGGCTTCAGAGCCAGAGCTTCAGCAGCTGGAGTTTGAGCCGGCACTACGGTCACGCGGCAACCGCGCTCGACCAGCATGCGCAGGATGTTCAGCTTGACGCCGTAGTCGTAGGCAACCACGTGGTACGGCAGCTCAGAGGCTTCGATGGTTGCGTGGCTGTCGGTTTTCAAATCCCAGACAGTCGAGCGCCACTCGTATTTCTCTTTGGTGCTGACGACTTTCGCCAGGTCCATGCCTTTGAGGCCAGGGAAACCCTGAGCGGCGGCGATGGCGGCTTCTTCGGAAATGTTGTCACCAGCCATGATGCAGCCGTTCTGCGCGCCTTTTTCACGCAGGATGCGCGTCAGGCGGCGAGTGTCGATACCAGCGATTGCCACAACGTTGTTGGCTTTCAGGTAGTCGGACAGAGACATCGTGTTACGCCAGTTGCTCGCAACCAGTGGCAGGTCACGGATAACCAGGCCAGCGGACCAGACGCGGTCGGACTCGGCGTCTTCCGGCGTGGTGCCGGTGTTGCCGATGTGCGGGTAAGTCAGGGTAACGATCTGTTGGGCGTAGGAAGGATCGGTAAGGATTTCCTGATAGCCGGTCATGGCGGTGTTGAACACCACCTCTCCAACGGTCTGACCGTCGGCTCCAATGGCTTCGCCGCGAAAAATGCTGCCATCAGCAAGGGCGAGTATGGCTGGCTTAGTCAAGAAGACCTCCCGTAAATAAAGCCTGAAAGGGCGATCGCAGGTTGTAAAAAAGCGGAGTGACGTATGGACACGTCACCCCGCTTCTTCACCGAATAATTCTGCGCGCTTTTAGTGGACACACTAAAGCTGTAGCTTACAGAAAAAGGCATTTTTGGTCTACCGCCAATGAGCCTTAAAGGCCGGGGAATGCGACAGGACGTCGCTTGGCGTAATAAAACCGGGCCCAAACACTGTGTTGGAACCCGATTTCGGGGGCATCTTAACGCAGATCGAGCACGTCTTGCATGTCGTAAAGACCCGGCTCACGACCGTCCAGCCACAACGCAGCACGTACCGCGCCCTTGGCGAAGGTCATGCGACTGGACGCTTTATGCGTGATCTCCAGTCGCTCACCCTCACAGGCGAACAGCACCGTATGATCGCCGACCACATCACCACCGCGAACAGTCGCGAAGCCGATCGTTTCACGCTCTCGCACACCGGTGTGACCTTCACGACCATAGACCGCGACCTTTTGCAGATCACGATCCAACGCATTGGCGATGACTTCACCCATGCGCAGAGCCGTACCTGAAGGTGCATCGATCTTGTGCCGATGATGAGCCTCGATGATCTCGATATCCGCATCATCACCCAACACACGAGCAGCCATATCGAGCAGCTTCAGCGACAGGTTTACACCGACACTGAAATTGGCTGCGAACACGATCGGAATATCCTTGCCGGCCTCGGCCAGCAACTGCTTCTGCGCAGCGTCCAACCCCGTCGTGCCGATCACCATGGCTTTGCCCGCCTTACGGCAGAATGCCAGGTTTTTCAGCATGACTTCCGGGAGCGTGAAGTCGATCAGCACGTCGAACTCATCAGCCACTGCGTCCAGATTGCCGGACAGTGGAACGCCGATACGCCCCAGTGAGGCCAGTTCACCAGCATCCACGCCAATCAGCGTACTGCCGGGGCGTACGATGGCTGCCGTCAACCCGGTCAGCGGCGCACGTTGCTGAACCGCCTCGACCAGGATCTTGCCCATGCGCCCGGCAGCGCCCATCACAGCTATACGTCGCATGCCGACTCCTTACAAATCGCCGAAGAAGCGCTTCACGCCTTCGAACCAACCAGTGGTTTTAGGCGAATGACTGTTGTCATCTGCCAGCGAGCTACGGAACTCTTCCAGCAATTCGCGCTGACGACGCCCCAGATTGACAGGGGTTTCAACCGCCACACGGCACATCAAATCACCAGCACCGCCGCCGCGCACTGGCGCAACGCCCTTGCCGCGAACACGGAACTGCTTGCCGGTCTGAGTCCCTTCAGGGATTTTCAGTTTGACTCGACCATCAAGGGTCGGAATCTCCAGCTCACCACCCAGCGCAGCATCAACAAAGCTGATTGGCACTTCGCAGAACAGGTGCTTGCCGTCGCGCTGGAAGATCGCGTGCTCACGCACGTTGATCACCACGTACAGGTCGCCAGTCGGACCACCCTGAGCACCCGCCTCGCCTTCGCCGGACAGACGAATGCGGTCACCGGTATCGACACCAGCCGGCACTTTCACCGAGAGGGTTTTGTACTCTTCGACACGGCCCTGGCCATCGCAGGAGTTGCACGGATCAGAAATGATCTTGCCTTGGCCATGGCAGCGCGGGCAGGTTTGCTGCACCGAGAAGAAGCCTTGCTGCATGCGAACCTGGCCGATACCGCCGCACGTCGGGCAGGTCACCGGCGAGGAGCCTTTCTTGGCACCCGAACCGTCGCACGGCTTGCAGTTGACCAATGTCGGAACACGGATATTCACGGTCGTACCGCGCACCGCTTCTTCCAGATTCAGTTCCAGGGTGTAACGCAGGTCGCTGCCGCGCTGAGCGCCGCCACGAGAACCGCCGCGACCACCGCCGAAGAAGTCACTGAAGACATCACCAAAGATGTCGGAGAAGTTCTGACCGCCAAACCCGGCACCGCCGCCACCCATGCTCGGGTCGACACCGGCATGACCGTACTGGTCGTAGGCCGCGCGCTTGCTGGAATCAGACAGCACTTCGTAGGCCTCGTTGGCCTCCTTGAACATATCTTCCGACGCTTTGTCATCGGGATTACGGTCCGGGTGGTGCTTCATCGCCAGGCGACGGTAGGCCTTTTTCAGGTCTGCTTCGCTTGAGCCACGCTCAACACCCAATACTTCGTAATAGTCACGCTTTGCCATAAGTCTTTGCACTCTTAAGGACGTTCGGCAAACCTCTCCTGAGCCTTGCCAAACTCGTTGAGCCCCAATACAGGCCCGGACCCAACTCACGTCAATTCAACGATCCTGGTCTTTGATTCGATGCGGTACTTTCGGCTCGAAAAGCAGGAGCATTCTCGGCCATACCATCAGCACCCGAGCGTTGTCGCATGCTGTAAAAATTCGCTAACTCCAGACACGCCAACGCGGGAGCAAGCCCCCGCGCGGCGACATCCTACCAGTCACTGCCTAAAGGCAGTCAACCGGCCGACCAACAACTTACTTGTGGTCTTTGACTTCTTCGAACTCAGCGTCGACGACGTCGTCAGCCTTCTCAGCCGATTCGCCTTGCGGTGCAGCACCTTCAGCAGGTTGAGCCTGCTCGGCGTACATCTTCTGCGCTACTGGAGCGGAGACTTTCGACAGCTCTTCAACCTTGGCTTCGATTGCAGCTTTGTCGTCGCCTTTGACAGCGGCTTCCAGCGCAACAACAGCAGCTTCGATTGCAGTCTTCTCTTCAGCAGTCACTTTATCGCCAGCGTCTGCGACCATTTTGCGAGTCGAGTGAACCAGTGCATCGCCCTGGTTGCGAGCGGTTGCCAGCTCTTCGAACTGGCGATCTGCGTCGACGTTGGCTTCAGCATCGCGAATCATCTGCTGAATTTCTTCCTCGGACAGACCGGAGTTGGCCTTGATCACGATCGACTGAGTCTTGCCGGTAGCCTTGTCTTTGGCGCCTACGTGCAGAATGCCGTTGGCGTCGATGTCGAAGGTCACTTCAATTTGTGGCACGCCACGTGGTGCTGGTGGAATCTCGGCCAGGTCGAACTTGCCCAAAGACTTGTTCTGAGCGGCTTGCTTACGCTCACCTTGCAGCACGTGAATGGTCACAGCGCCCTGGTTGTCGTCGGCAGTCGAGAACACTTGCGATTTCTTGGTAGGAATCGTGGTGTTTTTCTCGATCAGCGCAGTCATCACGCCGCCCATGGTTTCGATACCCAGAGTCAGCGGGCTAACGTCCAGCAGCAGAACGTCTTTCACGTCACCGGCCAATACGGCGCCCTGGATAGCAGCACCCATGGCAACAGCTTCGTCCGGGTTCACGTCTTTACGTGCTTCTTTACCGAAGAACTCGGTCACCAGCTTCTGAACCAGTGGCATACGGGTCTGACCGCCGACCAGGATCACGTCGTTGATGGCGCCAATGTCGATGCCAGAGTCTTTCAGAGCGATGCGGCAAGGTTCGATGGTGCGTTGAACCAGGTCTTCTACCAGCGCTTCGAGCTTGGCGCGGGAGATTTTCACGTTCAAGTGCTTAGGACCGGTGGCGTCTGCAGTGATGTACGGCAGGTTCACGTCGGTCGAATTACTCGAAGACAGTTCGATCTTGGCTTTTTCAGCGGCTTCTTTCAGGCGCTGCATGGCCAGCGGGTCGCCCTTAAGGTTCATGCCGCTTTCTTTCTTGAATTCGTCAACAAGGTAGTCGATCAGACGAATGTCAAAGTCTTCACCGCCCAGGAACGTGTCACCGTTGGTGGCCAGTACTTCGAACTGGTGCTCGCCATCGACTTCAGCGATTTCGATCACGGAAACGTCGAAAGTACCGCCGCCCAAGTCGTAAACGATCACGGTGTGATCGCCCTTCGCCTTGTCCATACCGTAAGCCAGAGCGGCTGCGGTTGGTTCGTTGATGATACGTTTTACGTCCAGGCCCGCAATGCGGCCGGCGTCTTTGGTGGCTTGACGCTGGCTGTCGTTGAAGTAGGCCGGAACAGTGATCACCGCTTCGGTCACTGGCTCGCCGAGGTAGTCTTCGGCGGTCTTCTTCATTTTCTTCAGAATTTCAGCCGAGATTTGTGGCGGCGACATTTTCTGGCCGTTCACTTCAACCCACGCGTCGCCGTTATCAGCCTTGGCGATTTTGTACGGGACCATCTTGATGTCTTTCTGTACGACTTCTTCGTCGAACTTACGACCGATCAGACGCTTCACCGCATACAGGGTGTTGTGCGGATTGGTCACAGCCTGACGCTTGGCCGATTGGCCGACGAGGATTTCACCATCGTTGGCGTAAGCGATGATCGACGGCGTGGTACGCGTGCCTTCAGCGTTTTCAATAACTTTGGCTACGCCGTTTTCAAGCACGGAGACGCAGGAGTTGGTAGTCCCCAGGTCGATACCGATAATTTTGCCCATGTTCACTCTCCCGAAACTTTGGATTTGGTTGCCGCAGCAGTGGTGGCTAACTGCGGTAGCACTTAAACGCTTGACTTCTAAATGGGGGCCTTGCGGCTAATTTCAAGCCTGCTCGTCAATCGAAGGCGAAACCGGCGCTGGAGCCTTGCTGACCACGACCATGGCCGGGCGCAGCAGGCGACCGTTGAGCTGATAGCCCTTCTGGAACACCTTGAGCACGCTGTTCGGCTCGACGTCGGCGCTTTCCTGCATGGCCATTGCCTGATGCTGAACGGCGTTGAACGGTTCGCCATGCGGGTCGATCGCTTCCAGCTGATAACGCTTCAGGGTGTCCTGGAACATTTTCAGGGTCAGCTCGATGCCTTCGCGCATTGGACGAATGCTTTCGTCGTCCGGGCTGGACAACTCCAGACCACGCTCCAGGCTGTCGATGATCGGTAACAAGTCACCGGCGAATTTCTCCAGTGCGAACTTGTGAGCCTTTTCTACATCCTGCTCGGCGCGACGGCGGACGTTCTGCAGATCAGCCGCAACACGCAAAGCCTGATCATGAGCGCCAGCCAATTGCTCTTCGAGCACTTGAACACGCGCCGCCAGTTCATCACCCGAATCCGGGGCAGCCTGATCGGCGTCTAGATTTTGCGTATCCACTGTCTGTTCGTCAGCCATAGATTTCTCCTTTCAATATCGTCCGCGAGCTCAACTCGCGCTTCTGCCCAGCTATATGGGGCCGCAAAATTCAGCTTCAAGGGGCGCTGATTTATTAACCCTACAAAAAACAGCTGCATTGTCATTCCCGGGCGCACTAAGGATTTCGTCGGATCAAGCAAATAGAGCTAAGTGAGGGCATTGTCAGCCAGAAACAAAACACTGTATAAATAACCAGACCTAAAGCCTGGGAGCGGCCTTTATGCTGGTGCACCTGTCCGTACATAACTACGCCATCGTTGAACATCTCGATCTCGAACTCGATCGCGGGATGAGCGTGATCACTGGGGAAACCGGCGCCGGCAAGTCGATCATGCTCGACGCCCTCGGCCTGACCCTGGGCGATCGCGCCGACAGCGGCGTGGTCCGTCCCGGCGCCGACAAGGCCGATATCCTGGCAACCTTCGACCTGGTCGATATTCCAGAAGCCAGCGCCTGGCTGGCCGAGCGCGATCTGGAGAGCGACGGCCCGTGCATCCTGCGCCGGGTGATCACTGCTGAAGGACGCTCGCGTGGCTACATCAACGGCACGCCCTGCCCCCTCGGCGACCTCAAAGCCCTGGGTGAACTGCTGATCGATATCCACAGCCAGCATGAACATCAATCCCTGCTCAAGACCGACACACACCGCCGTCTGCTCGACGAGTACGCTGGCGCAACGGACCTTGCCCGTCAGGTACACCTGGCCGCCCAACGTTGGCGCCAGACCCGCCAGGAGCTGGAACGCCTTTCCAATTCCGGCGACGAGCAGCGCGCTCGCCATCAATTGCTCAGCTATCAACTCGAAGAGCTGGAAAACCTCGGCCTCGGCGAAAGTGAACTAGAACAGCTGGAACAGGAACACAAGAACCTGACCAACGCCGAAACCCTGCTGGGCATTTGCCGGCAGGTGGTCGAGCAATGCAGCGAAAGTGATTCCGGGAATGTGCTGAATGCCCTCACCGCCAGCCTCAATCGCCTTTCGAGCGTCAACAACTCGATTGGGGCCCTGGGTGAAGCCAGCAGCCTGCTGACCAGTGCGCAGATCCAGGTCGAAGAAGCCGTGGGAGAACTGAACCGCTTCCTTGATAACTTCGATGCTGATCCAGCGCGTCTTCAGTACCTGGAGGAACGCCTTGATGCGATCTATACCATGGCGCGCAAACACCGCATCCAGCCGACCGAAGTGGCCGAGATGCAGCAGCGCTTGCTGGATGAAATCGAAACCCTGAATGCCAACGACGAATCCATCGAGCGACTGAGCGATGAACTGGCCTCCTACGCCCGTCATTACCAGGAAAAGGCTCGTGAGCTGAGCGATTTGCGCCATCAGGCCTCGAACAGCCTGGCCAGCGCCGTGGAGCATGAAATCCAGCGACTGGGCATGCCTGGTGGGCGCTTCACTATCGAGTTGCGCCCCAACAGTAGCGATGAACTGCTACCCAATGGCCTTGAGCAGGTAGAGCTGCTGGTGAGTGCTAACCCGGGCCAACCTTTGAAAGCGCTGGCAAAAGTGGCATCCGGCGGCGAACTGTCACGGATCAGCCTCGCGATTCAAGTGATCACCGCACAGACCTCCCGCGTACCGACCCTGGTGTTCGACGAAGTGGACGTGGGCATCGGCGGTCCGACCGCCGAAATCGTGGGCCAATTGCTGCGTCGACTTGGGGAACGCGGGCAGGTATTGACGGTAACTCACTTGCCGCAAGTAGCAGCGCAGGGACATCAACATCTATTCGTACACAAAGTGCGCGGCGAAGATGCCACTCACACAGCCGTCTCCAAGCTGAGCAAGAACGATCGGGTCGAAGAAGTGGCGCGGATGCTGGGAGGCATCGACCTTACAAAGGAATCTCTGGCTCATGCCAGGAAAATGGTCGTCACTGCAAAAATTTAAGACCGACAGAAAGCACGAAGGCGACCCTGGGGTCGCCTTCGCTCGTTTCGCGAACCTTAAGTTCGCGCGACATGCTTACTTTTTCTTGCGTACGTACAGTACAAGGTTGTGATCAACCATCTCGAAGCCATACTTGTCGACGATTGCCTTCTGCAGTCGCTCGATTTCTTCGTCGAAGAATTCGATCACTTCACTGGTCTCGACGTTGACCATATGGTCGTGATGCTTGCCGTCGTCCAGCTCGAAGACCGCATGGCCCCCGTCGAAGTTGTGCCGCACCACAAGGCCAGCTGCCTCGAACTGGGTCAGGACACGGTAAACCGTGGCCAGACCGACGTCCTCACCAGCCTCCATCAGCGCCTTGTAGACATCCTCGGCACTCATGTGGCGTTGCTCGGCGGAATCGAGCATTTGCAGAATTTTGACCCGTGGAAGGGTCACTTTGAGGCCGGCTTTGCGTAGTTCGCTATTTTCAACCATGGTCAGCTTTCTCGCGATGCTGCTTCGCAGCTTCTCTTAATGCGGGTATGATCGGCGTTTACGTTGTCCCAGCCAAGATAGTGGAAGTCGCCCACCGATGCAAAACACCAAGCTCTTGCTAACCAGTTTCACCTTTGTGGGACTGCTCGCACTCGCCGGTTGTTCATTCCCCGGGGTTTACAAAATCGACATCCAGCAGGGCAATGTCGTCACGCAGGACATGATAGACCAGTTACGCCCGGGAATGACCCGCAAGCAAGTACGGTTTATCATGGGCAACCCTCTGTTGACCGACACGTTCCATGCCGATCGCTGGGATTATCTGTACAGCCTGCAACCGGGTGGCGGTGAACGCCAACAGGAACGCATTAGCGTTATCTTCAACCCAAATGACCAGCTTGTCAGCCTCTCTGGTGATTTCATGCCAGGCGTGAGCCGCGACGAAGCCATTCTCGGCAAGGACAGCGGCACTACAGTTGCTGCGCCAGCAGAAAACGCCGAGAAGCCGAAACCAGAAAAACCGGTCAAGCCAGGTTCGTTGCTGGACCAGATCCAGAAGGACGTCGACGGTGTAGAAACCGTTCCAGTCCCGACTCCAGAACCTCTGGAAACCTCGCCGCAATAAATTGCGACGCAATAAAAAACCCGGCATGTCCGGGTTTTTTATTGTCCAGCGCTTGAGCGAATCACTGATTCCGGGTTTTGGCCTCAGCAGCCTTGGCTGCGCGCAACCGACGAACCTCTTTCGGATCAGCCAGCAATGGCCGGTATATCTCGATGCGATCTCCAGCCTGGACAGGATGCTTGCCTGGATCAGCGATCACTTTGCCGAAGATTCCTACCGGGCAATCGGCCAGATCCAGCTCGGAAAACGCCTCGCCGACACCTGACATCAGCAAAGCCGCCCGCACGGTTGTTCCTGCCGGTACCGACACCGACAGGAGCACCTGACGATCAATGGCGGCATACACCACCTCAACGTCGATCACGGCCTCAACCATGCATCTGCTTGGCGCGCTGGCAGAAGGCATCCACCAGCGTATTGGCCGCCTGATTGAACAACGGCCCCAAGGTTGCGCGGACAATCGGACCGGCGTAATCGAACGACAGGTCCAGACTGATCTTGCAGGCTTTCTCGCCCAACGGTTTGAACACCCAGACGCCATGCAATTGATTGAATGGGCCTTCCTCGAGGTTCATCTCGATCGAATGCCCAGGCACCAACGTGTTGCGCGTTACGAAATGCTGGCTGAGTCCCCCCTTGGCCACGCCGACGCTAGCGCGCATATGCTCAGGAGAACTTTCCAGGACTTCGGCCGATGAGCACCACGGCAGAAATTCCGGGTAACGCGCCACGTCGTTGACCAGGTCATACAGCGCTTGTGCCGGATACGGCAGCAGGGCCGAACGTTGAATGTGTGTCGTCATGTCAGCGTCACTTCCACAGCTGGGCGGCAAACACTACAAGAATGCCGATGGGCGCCACATAGCGCATCAAGAACAAGGACAGGGCGAACAACGCAGGGTTGCGGATCGACAACTCGTCGCGCACCGCTTCACGCCCCATCACCCAGCCTGCAAACACCACGAAACACAAACCACCGAGTGGCAACATGATTCGCGAGGTGAAGAAATCGATCACACCAAAGAAGTCCAGGCCACCGGCCGCACCCCATTGATAGAGGTGGAACATCCCGCCTTCGTTCACGAAAAATTTGGCTTCCTTCCAGATATTGAAGGAGAACACCGTGCCCAGACCGACAAACCAGCAGATAAATGCCAGCCAAAAGGTCACCCAGGCGCGGCTGACTTTCGTGCGTTCAACCAGGTAAGCCACCATCGGCTCAAGCAAGGAAATCGCCGAGCTCCAGGCTGCAATCGCTACGAGCACGAAGAACACTACGCCCATCAACTGGCCAAACGCTACGTTACCAAAGGCAAATGGCAGGCTGACGAACATCAGGCCGGGGCCCTCGCTCGGGTTCAGGCCCGCGGCGAACACGATCGGAAACAATGCCAGACCAGCTACCAGGGAAACGAAGGTATCGAGCAGTGCCACGCCGACGATGGTGCCGGAAATCGATGAATTCTTCGGCATATAGGCGCCGTAGATCATGATCGAGCCGACGCCCACGCTCAGGGAAAAAAACGCGTGCCCCATGGCGGGCAGCAAGCCGTCGAGTACTTTTTCCGGGTGGAAGTCGAACATGAAATGCACGCCCTCCATGAAATGGCCGGTGGTCATGCTGTAGCCCAGCAGAACAATCACCATCACGAACAGTAGCGGCATCATGATCCGCAGGCTGCGTTCCAGGCCGGCGACCACCCCTTTGGCAATCACCACCGCCGACAGCAGCATAAATATTGTGTGCCAAAGTGTCAGGCGCCATGGATCGGCGATCACATTGCCAAAGTAGGCGCCAACCTGGTCAGCCGTCACCCCCTGGAAGTCGCCACGGCCCATGTCGATGATGTAATCCAGCGACCAGCCGCCGACCACACTATAGAAAGACAAGATCAGCAACGCCGTGATCATCCCGGCGAATGCGCCCCAGGACCATTTACCTGAATGCCCGGCTTCCAGCGCCAATACCTTCAGGGCGTTGGCCGGGCTCTGTCGTGCACGGCGGCCGATCAGGGTTTCGGCCAGCATGACCGGCACACCGATCAGCGCGATACAGGCCAGGAACATCAGCACGAAGGCGCCGCCGCCGTAGACGCCGACCATGTACGGGAATTTCCAGATACTACCCAGGCCCACGGCCGAACCGGTCGCGGCGAGTATGAAGACCCAGCGGCTAGCCCAACTGCCGTGGACAGAAACCTTGTCTGTCGACATCGTTATCACGCCCAAGCGTTCAAAAAAGAGGCCGCATTGTCCGGGATTCAATCAACCTGCTCAAGCACGTAGCGATACCGTAGCCGACTCGCGTGCAACTCCCTATAATGCCGCCCCTATGGCTAAACAGAAGAAACACCCAACAGGGACCATCGCGCAAAACAAAAAGGCGCGACACGATTACTTCATCGAGCACAAGTTCGAGGCTGGTCTGGTCCTGGCCGGCTGGGAAGTAAAAAGTCTGCGGGCGAGCAAGCTGCAACTGGTTGACAGTTACGTACTGCTCAAGGATGGCGAAGCCTGGTTGCTCGGCAGCCACATTACGCCGCTGATGACCGCCAGCACCCACGTCATCGCTGATCCGACCCGCACCCGAAAACTGCTGCTCAACCGGCGCGAGCTGGAAAAGCTGGCCACGGCTGTGCAGCAAAAAGGTTACGCCTGCGTGTGCCTGTCCTGGTACTGGAGCAAGCACATGGTCAAGTGCGAGATCGCTCTGGGCAAGGGCAAGAAGGAATACGACAAGCGTGATACCGAACGCGAACGCGACGCCGGTCGCGAGTTGCAGCGTGCGGTGCGCAACAAGGGCAAGGAAGATTAATCTTTCTGCCTGAGTGTTTGGCGCCAGCGAAAAGATCGCAGCCTGCGGCAGCTCCTACATAGATCGCGTATCCATGTAGGAGCTGCCGCAGGCTGCGATCTTTTGCTTTAAATAATCACATTCCCTTGCGCCGCTCCGCCCGAGCCATGCGCTGTACTTCCTGACGCACTTCTTCCAGCACTTCCTGCACATACAAAATGTGTCGACTGGAGACTTCCCGCGCCTGCTCGGCCCTTCCTTCAATAATCGCCAGGTACAACTCCCGGTGCTGCGTGATAAGCATGTCGCGGGTTTCCGTACGCTGCTTGTACATACCGCCGATGTTGGTTACCACGTTACGCTTGAGCAGATCGAACAACCCGCGAATGGTGTGCAGCAACACCGCGTTGTGACTGGCCTCAGCAATCGCCAGATGGAATTTCGCATCCGCCGCCCCCTCTTCCGCCCGACTTACCTCGTCGTGACGCGTATAGCAGTCTTGCAATTCATTGAAGGCCGCGGTCAATCGCTCGCGATCAACGTCCGTAGCACGCATGGCGGCGTAATAGGCGCAGGAGGCTTCCAGGGTGTGACGAAATTCCAGCAGATCGCGCTGCGCTTCAGGGTTGCTTTCCAGCAGATGCAGCAGCGGATCGCTGAAGGTTGACCCCAGCGACTCCACCACATAATTGCCACCTCCCTGGCGACTGACCAGCAAGCCCTTGGCCGCCAGTTTCTGAATCGCTTCGCGCAACGAAGGGCGTGACACGCCGAACTGCTCGGCCAACGCACGTTCGGCCGGCAAGCGCTCACCCGCCTTCAGCGTGCCCTCGAGAATCATCCCCTCGAGCTGCTCGACAATATCGTCAGACAAACGGCGCTGACGAATTTGATCAAACCCCATAACTCATTTCTCCACGATCCCGACGGCTCGCCGGGGTCTCTATTCTGGCCTATCAGGGCTGTGTCAGCACCTGCCAGATGGCATTTGGTCGAGCGGACCAGATGACTTCTGCACCGAGTATTCGACAAAAGTTTTAGGGCGGCAAATTGACACGCCGCCTACAAGGCTTTTACCCTAGCCAACAGCGATTGTAAATTGGTATTACCAATTATCCAAGAACGCTGACCAGTGCCTGACCAACAACAATTAGGGGCCACCCCATATGCAAACCTGGCAACAGCTCTATTCTCCGCTCGGCAGTCTCGGCGTGTCCGCGCTCGCGGCCGTTATCCCCATCGTGTTTTTCTTCCTGGCATTGGCCGTGTTCCGACTCAAAGGACACGTGGCCGGCAGTATCACGCTGGCCTTGTCCATTGCCGTGGCGATCTTCGCCTTCCAGATGCCGGTCGACATGGCCTTTGCCGCCGCCGGCTATGGTTTCGCCTACGGCCTGTGGCCGATTGCCTGGATCATCGTGGCGGCGGTATTCCTCTACAAACTGACGGTCAAGAGTGGTCAGTTCGAAGTGATCCGCAGCTCGGTGCTGTCGATCACCGACGACCAGCGCCTGCAAGTGCTGCTGATCGGCTTCTGCTTCGGCGCCTTCCTGGAAGGTGCCGCCGGTTTCGGGGCGCCGGTAGCGATTACCGCCGCCCTGCTTGTAGGACTGGGCTTTAACCCGCTGTACGCCGCAGGCCTGTGTCTGATCGCCAACACCGCGCCGGTGGCGTTCGGTGCCCTGGGGATTCCAATCATCGTCGCCGGGCAAGTGACCGGTATCGACGCGTTCAAGATCGGCGCCATGGCCGGTCGGCAACTGCCATTGTTGTCGGTGTTCGTGCCGTTCTGGCTGGTGTTCATGATGGATGGCCTGCGTGGAGTTCGGGAAACCTGGCCTGCCGCACTGGTGGCCGGTTTGAGCTTTGCCGTCACCCAATACTTCACTTCGAACTTCATTGGCCCGGAGCTGCCGGACATCACCTCGGCGCTGGTCAGCCTGATTTCTCTGACCCTGTTCCTGAAAGTCTGGCAGCCAAAACGCGCCGCAGGCGCACACATCGTCGGCGCCGTCTCGGCTTCCGTGGTGGCCAGCACCGGTGGTTTCGGCCAGAAGCGCACCACCGTGGCTTCGCCTTACAGCTTGGGGGAAATTTTCAAAGCCTGGTCGCCGTTTCTAATCCTCACCGTGCTGGTCACGATCTGGACGCTGAAACCGTTCAAGGCCATGTTCGCTGCAGGTGGCTCGATGTATAGCTGGGTGTTCAACTTCGCTATCCCGCACCTGGATCAAATGGTGATCAAGATCGCACCGATCGTGACCGCACCGACGGCGATGCCGGCGGTGTTCAAACTCGACCCGATTTCCGCGACCGGCACGGCGATTTTCTTCTCCGCGTTGATCTCGATGCTGGTACTGAAGATCAATGTAAAAACTGGTCTTACCACTTTGAAAGAGACCTTCTACGAGCTGCGCTGGCCGATTCTGTCCATCGGTATGGTGCTCGCCTTTGCCTTCGTCACTAACTACTCGGGCATGTCCTCGACCATGGCGCTGGTTCTGGCAGGCACCGGTGCAGCATTCCCGTTCTTCTCGCCATTCCTGGGATGGCTGGGCGTGTTCCTGACCGGTTCCGACACCTCCTCCAACGCACTGTTCAGCTCGCTGCAAGCGACCACCGCGCACCAGATCGGCGTCAGCGACGTGTTGCTGGTAGCGGCGAACACCAGCGGCGGCGTGACCGGCAAGATGATCTCGCCACAATCGATCGCCGTGGCCTGCGCCGCGACCGGTCTGGTGGGCAAGGAATCGGATCTGTTCCGCTTCACCCTCAAGCACAGCCTATTCTTCGCAACGATCGTCGGCCTGATTACCTACATCCAGGCCTATTGGCTCACCGGCATGCTGGTGCACTAAGTACTACACGAAAAAAAGCAAAAACCGACGCCGGACCACGATTCCGGCGTCAGCTATTCACAACCCGGTCTGTAAGGCTGCTGAAAGCTTGCCTCTCTATATTCAGCAGCCTCAACAGACGGATAACCGGGACCACCCGGAGACACGCCTGATGAGCGAGCTTTTTTACAACGCTGTGCCAAATGCGACCCGCGTCGCCCCGCCACTGCCCGAGCCTCGGCAATACCCCAGCGAGAAACCGTCACGGGTCTACCTGTTCGGAACTTGCGTGGTGGATTTGTTCTACCCTGAAGCCGGGATGGACGCGATTCACTTGCTGGAACGCGAAGGCATTCGTGTCGAGTATCCGCAGGGGCAAAGCTGCTGCGGGCAACCGGCCTACACCTCGGGTTACACCGAGCAGGCGAGGACCGTGGCACGCTCGCAACTGGCGCTGTTTGCCGGGGACTATCCGGTGGTGGTGCCATCGGGATCGTGTGCCGGGATGTTGCGCGAGCACTACGCCGACTTGTTCAAGGACGAACCGGAAACCTTGAAACAGGTTCAGGCGCTGGCTGCCCGGACTTATGAACTGGCCGAGTTTCTATTGTTTGTCTGCAAGGTGCAGCTCAAGGACAGTGGCGAGCCAGTCAAAGTGGCGTTGCACACGTCGTGCTCGGCGCGCCGTGAAATGAACACCCACTTGCATGGCCGCGAGTTGTTGGCGCAGCTCCGTAACGTGGAACGAGTCGACCACAGCCATGAAAGTGAATGCTGTGGCTTCGGCGGGACTTTCAGCGTCCGTATGCCAGACATTTCCGGCGCGATGGTGGCTGACAAGACCCGCTCGCTGAAGGAATCCGGCGCGCACAAGGTACTGAGTGCCGACTGCGGTTGTCTGATGAACATCAACGGCTCGCTGGAGAAACAGAAGGAAGCATTGCGCGGCCAACACCTGGCCAGCTTTCTTTGGCAGCGAACCGGAGGTGTTCTATGAACGCTTCCGCGATTATTCCTACGGTTGCCGTAGAAGAAGATTTTCGCATCCGGGCTCACAAGGCATTGGATGACAAGCAACTGCGAAATAACTTTCGCACGGCGATGGATTCGCTGATGACAAAACGGGCAGCGTCCTTCAGCGATGCCCACGAAAGAGAACATTTGCGAGTGCTGGGCAATGCTGTCCGCGCCCGTGCTTTATCCAAGTTGCCCGACCTGCTCGAGCAGCTTGAACAGAACCTGACCCGCAACGGTGTGACAGTGCACTGGGCGGAAACGGTGGACGAGGCCAATGGCATCGTCTTATCGATCATCCGCGCTCACGAGGGGCGGCAAGTGATCAAGGGCAAATCGATGGTCAGCGAAGAGATGGAAATGAATCACTTCCTCGCTGAACAGGGCATTGAATGCCTGGAATCGGACATGGGCGAGTACATCGTCCAGCTCGACCACGAGAAGCCTTCACACATTATTATGCCGGCGATCCACAAGAATGCCGGTCAGGTCGCGTCCTTGTTCCACGACAAACTTGGCGTGGAATACACCAAGGACGTTGACCAACTCATTCAGATCGGTCGCAAGGTCTTGCGGCAGAAATTCTTCGAAGCGGACATCGGCGTCTCCGGCGTCAACTTCGCCGTGGCCGAAACCGGCACCTTGCTGCTGGTGGAAAACGAAGGCAACGGGCGCATGACCACCACGGTGCCACCGGTGCACATCGCCGTCACCGGCATCGAAAAAGTCGTGGAAAACCTGCGCGACGTGGTGCCGCTGCTGTCACTGCTGACCCGTTCAGCCCTCGGCCAGCCGATCACCACCTACGTCAACATGATCTCCGGCCCGCGCAAGGAACATGAACTCGACGGCCCTCAGGAAGTGCACCTGGTATTGCTCGACAACGGTCGCAGCCAGGCCTTCGCCGACAGCGAGTTACGCCAGACCCTGAACTGCATCCGCTGCGGCGCCTGTATGAATCATTGCCCGGTCTACACCCGAATCGGCGGCCACGCCTATGGGGAGGTTTACCCTGGGCCTATCGGAAAAATCATCACCCCGCACATGGTCGGCCTGGCGAAAGTCCCGGACCACCCGAGTGCCTCGTCGCTGTGTGGCGCCTGCGGTGAAGTCTGTCCGGTAAAAATTCCGATTCCGGCACTGCTGCGTCGCCTACGGGAAGAGAACGTCAAAGCCCCGGACAGCCCACATCAAGTGATGCGCGGCCAGGGCAGCAAGTACTCGCGTAAAGAACGGTTTATCTGGAATGCCTGGGCAAAGCTCAACAGTTCACCCGCGCTTTATCGACTATTCGGCTTCTTTGCCACTCGCTTGCGAGCACTGGCACCCAGCAACGTCGGCCCCTGGACGCAAAACCACAGCGCACCGAAACCCGCTGCCCGCTCACTGCATGACATGGCCCGCGAACATCTGGCCAAACAGGGAGATCGCTGATGAGCGCCAAGCAAAACATCCTCGCCAAGTTACGGAAAAGTCTGACCGGCACCACGCCGGTGCCTGACGATTTTGACGTCGAACTGGTGACAGCGCCCTACACATACACCGCCGAGCAACGCATCCCGCAGCTGCGCAAACTGATGGAAGCGGTGCACACCGAAATCCATCTGACGTCCGGCGAAGGTTGGCCTTCGTTGCTTGCTCAGTTGTTGCGGGACCGCCAGTTGCCGAGTCTGTTGATCGCACCAACTACACCTCACGGTCAACGTGTCACTCAGCACTGGGTGGAAAATCCTGATCTGCCAACGCTCAAATCCTACGACCGTCCGGTTGAAGAATGGAAGACCGAATTGTTCAACGAGACGCCGGCCAGCCTGACCACCACCCTCGGTGCAATCGCTGCGACAGGTAGTCTGATTCTCTGGCCTACGAAGGAAGAACCGCGCTTGATGAGTCTGGTGCCGCCGGTGCACTTCGCCCTGCTCAAGGCCAGTGAAATCCGCGACAACTTCTATCAAGTGCAGCAGGAATTCGAGTGGGCCCAAGGCATGCCGACCAACGCCCTGCTGGTGTCCGGCCCGTCGAAAACCGCCGACATCGAACAAGTTCTGGCTTACGGCGCTCACGGTCCGAAAGACCTGGTGGTTTTGATCCTGGAGGACCAATGAATCTACCCGCGGCTTTCCTGCGTGATGCGCAGCAACTGATTCCCCAGGACCGACGTTTCGACGACCCGCTGTCGACCTTGGCCTTCGGCACCGACGCCAGTTTCTACCGACTGATTCCGAAACTGGTGATTCGTGTCGAGTCGGAAGATGAAGTAGTCGCGCTGCTGAAACTGGCGCAACGGGATCTCGTCCCGGTGACCTTCCGCGCCGCCGGGACCAGCCTGTCCGGCCAGGCCATCAGTGACTCGGTGTTGATCGTCCTGGGGGATAACTGGAACGGTCGCGAGATTCGCGGGCAAGGTACGCAAATCCGTCTGCAACCCGGCGTGATCGGCGCGCAGGCCAACGCGTGGCTAGCGCCGTTCGGACGCAAGATCGGCCCGGACCCGGCGTCGATCAATGCCTGCAAGATCGGCGGCATCGTCGCCAACAATGCCAGCGGCATGTGCTGCGGCACGGCGCAAAACACCTATCACACGTTGGCTGGCATTCGTCTGGTGCTGGCCGACGGCAGCCGTCTCGATACCGAAGATGCGGCGAGTGTTGCGGCGTTTCATGAGAGCCACGCTTCGCTGCTTGAACGCCTGGCAACGTTGGGCCGCGAAACCCGCGCCAACGCCGAACTGGCGGCGAGAATTCGCCACAAATACCGTCTGAAAAATACCACCGGGCTGTCACTCAATGCGCTGGTGGATTTCGACGAGCCTGTGGATATCTTGAGCCACTTGCTGGTGGGCTCCGAAGGCACCCTCGGTTTCATCAGCGCGGTGACTTACGACACGGTGATCGATCATCCGAACAAGGCCTCGGCGCTGATCGTGTTTCCGGACGTGGAGACCTGCTGCAACGCCGTCACCGTGCTGAAAAGCCAACCGGTGTCAGCCGTGGAACTGCTGGACCGGCGCAGTCTGCGCTCGGTGCAGGACAAACCCGGCATGCCCGCTTTCGTACAGCAACTGTCGAACAATGCCTGCGCCTTGCTGATCGAATCCCGCGCCGCGTCGTCCACTTTGCTACAGGAACAATTGGCGCACATCATGGCGTCGTTGACCTCGTTCCCGGTGGAAAAACAGGTCGACTTCACCGAAGACCCGGTGGAAAACGCTCGGCTCTGGGCGATCCGTAAAGACACCTTCCCTGCCGTCGGCGCGGTGCGCAAAACCGGTACCACGGTGATCATCGAAGACGTGACCTTCCCGGTTGAACAACTGGCCATCGGCGTAAACCGCTTGATCGAACTGTTCGACAAACATCACTACGACGAAGCGATCCTTTTCGGACACGCGCTGGAAGGGAATCTGCACTTCGTCTTCACCCAAGGCTTCAACAACCCGGAAGAAGTCGCACGCTATCAGGCGTTCATGGACGACGTGGCGCAACTGGTAGCGGTGGAATTCGGCGGTTCGCTGAAAGCCGAACACGGCACCGGTCGCAACATGGCGCCCTTTGTCGAACTGGAATGGGGCAGCGATGCCTACCAGTTGATGTGGCAGCTAAAACGTCTGCTCGACCCCAACGGCATTCTCAACCCGGACGTGGTGCTCAGCGAAGATCCGCAGATCCACCTCAAGCACCTGAAGCCGTTGCCGGCCGCCGATGAGATTGTGGATAAGTGCATTGAGTGCGGTTTTTGCGAACCGGTCTGCCCGTCAAAAGGCCTGACCCTGAGCCCGCGCCAGCGCATCGTGATCTGGCGTGACATTCAGGCGAAGAGACGCGCTGGCGTGGACACCAGCGAACTCGAAGCCGCTTACGAATACCAAGGCATCGACACCTGCGCCGCCACGGGACTCTGCGCGCAGCGTTGCCCTGTAGGAATCAACACCGGCGAGCTGGTGAAAAAGCTCCGCAGCCGGAAGGCAACTCATACAAAAACCGCCAATTGGCTGGAAGGCAATTTCGCCACCGCACTGCAAGGTGCACGCTTCACCCTGCACGTGGCCAACGGTGCACGGATGCTGCTGGGGGCGCCACGATTGGCAAAGCTTTCGGCAACATTGACGCGCCTATCCAAAGGTCAGGTCCCACAGTGGACCAACGCCATGCCGCAACCGGAAAAAGCCATTCGCTTCAGCCCGACAGTGTCGGACGAACGCCCTCGAGTGGTGTACCTCGCGGCCTGCGTGTCGCGGGCAATGGGCCCGGCGGCGGGTGATAAAGAGCAAATGTCGCTGTACGACAAAACCCGTGGGCTGCTGGAAAAGGCCGGTTACCAAGTGGTCTTCCCGGACAACCTGGACAACCTCTGCTGCGGGCAACCGTTCGCCTCCAAGGGCTACGCCGAACAGGCCGAACACAAACGCCAGGAACTGATCGGCGCCTTGCTGCACGCCAGTCGCGGCGGGCTCGACCCGATCTATTGCGACACCAGCCCCTGCACCTTGCGCCTGGCCCCGGACCTGGGCGATGTGCGTCTGGACCTGTACGACCCGGTGCGTTTCATTCGTACGCATCTGATGGATCGTCTGGATTTCACGCCGCAGGAAGCGCCAATCGCAGTGCACGTCACCTGTAGCACCCAGCACCTTGGGGAAAGCCAGGCGTTGATCGATCTGGCGCGCAAGTGCAGCAAAAACGTGGTTATTCCTGAAGGCATTCATTGCTGCGGGTTTGCGGGGGATAAGGGCTTTACTACGCCGGAACTGAACGCACATTCATTGCGCACGCTCAAGGATGCGGTTCAGCAGTGTAGCGAGGGGATTTCGACCAGCCGCACTTGTGAGATCGGTCTGACACAGCACGGCGGAATTGATTATCACGGGCTAGTCTATTTGGTGGATCGGGTAACGCAGGCGAGGGTTATGCAAGAAAAGTAGAACCCTGATGCGCTGCCATAGTCCACAGAATAAGCCCGGGCGTTACCGGGCTTTACCCAAACTCGGCAGCCCGTCCTGATGGCCAGCGATGCCTGGACCCTCAGTTCAAGGAGATACTCATGAAACGTTCTGTACTGTTAGGTCTGTTCGTTACTGTCTCGCTGATGGCGTCCACCTCGTTTGCCGCCGAAGACCTATGTTCGGTCAACTTGAAAACCATCGAAAATGCCAAAGCACAGATTTCTCCGGAGATGACTGATCAGGTAATGGACAGCGTCAAGCAAGCCAAAGCCGATCAGGCAAAAGGCACCAAGAAAGGGACTGATGATTGCATCGCCGAGACCACCCAAACTATCCAAGAAATCAAGAACGCGAACAAAGGCGGGAAGTAACCCCGCACAATGCCAACCTTCGAGTTGGGCTTGTGGCCCCCCCGGTGCCACCCAATATGAAGCAAACCAAAACCCGCCAATTGCGGGTTTTGTTGCATCTGGGGTTGGTCATGTGGAAGAGGTCACCAGCGAAAAGAAGCGATTGCGCCCGCTTTTAATGCCATTGCTTCTATCAAACAATTTTTTCATAGCCTCTCTGCTAAAACCGAATTCCTTCGCCGCGCCGTAGTCTTTTAAGTAGGCCCCATCAATCGTGGCTTATTTTCGACCTCGGCCGAGCCGCCTGCTCATACGGCAGCACCGAGACCATCAGCTCAAGGAGATATCCATGAAACGTACCGCACTCGCTGGTCTTTTCATTTCTGCTGCAATGTTGGCCTCTCCCGTATTTGCTGCGGACAACGACCTTTGTACGAGCAAGCTACAAGAGCTCAAAAACAAAGTGACTTCACTGCCAACGACCTCCACAAACACCACAATGGAGATCAAAAGGCTGCTGTCCAGCGCCGAAGCGTCAAAAGCCTCCGGGGACGACAAAAAATGCGTCACCGAGGCCACCCAGGCATTGGCACTCGCGAACAATCAGAGCAACCAGGCCAACCCATAATCTGCGGTGGCCAACCTTCGGGTTGGCCTTCTGAGCCACGTTGGCGTACACTGCGCAGGCTTGTTGCTCACTTTGATTCACAGAGCAACAGGCTCGGGGCCGTTTAGGATTCGACGCCGGTTGCGAAACTTTAGGTGCATGCCGAGTTGGTAACAGAACTCGTAAATCCACTGTTGCAACTACTTATAGTTGCCAATGACGAAACCTACGGCCAGGAATTCGCTCTCGCTGCGTAAGCAGCCTTAGCTCCTGAGCTTCTGGTACCTTCGGGTCCAGCAATCACTAGGGGATGTCTGTAAACCCGAAGTGATTGTCATATAGAACAGAATCGCCGTGCAGTACGTTGTGGACGAAGCGGCTAAAACTTACACAACTCGCCCAAAGCACCCTGCCCGTCGGGTCGCTGAGGGTTAACTTAATAGACACGGCTACGCATGTAGTACCGACAGCGGAGTACTGGCGGACGGGGGTTCAAATCCCCCCGGCTCCACCAAATACGAAGCAAAACAAAACCCGCCAAGTGCGGGTTTTGTTGCATCTGGGGTTTGGTCATTTCTGTAGGCAGCATCACCATCCCCCGCAAAAGCAGGCCTGCCCGCGATAAGGCTCGCAAGACCACCACAAAAAACCCCGCGGCCAAGCCATCATCGTCGCGCCCCCCACGGAGACGCCCATGCGCCAAGCCCTCCTCATCATAGACGTCCAGCCCAGCTGCGCCCCACCTCAATAGCTCCTATGCTGCGGGTGCACCTGCAACTGCTTGAGCAACCAACGCACTCAGGAAGATCAACATGAACGTATGGATCGCAGCCGTCCTGGCCGCCATGGTTTCTGTGCCTGTACACGCCGCGATTGAGATCGCCCCTCATGTCGAGCAGGTCACCTTCAAAAAGGGCTCAGACACCATCAGGTTCGCCCGATCCATCAAAGGCCCGCTCACCGCGCAGTACCGTCTAAACGCGAAGGCTGGCGAAATGATGACCGTGGACTTCAAGTCTTCCAGCGCCTCTGCCTACTTCAACATCACCGCGAAAGGTGCGGACTACGCGTTGTTTAACGGATCAATCATGGGCAATCACTTTCTGGGACCATTGCCCGCCGATGGCGAATATACGGTTCAGGTATACCTGATGCGCAACGCCGCTCGGCGCAATGAAGTGGCCAACTACAGCCTTTCATTGAGCCTCTCGGGTGATGCGACGGACAGCAACCAGCCGTTCGACCAGACACTTGAATTGCAGGGCATTGGCTTTCATGTGACGAGCGTGTCGGTCGCTGGAAATCGTGCTCTACGCATTGCTCCCCAAGGTCTGGAAATCGATAACTCAGAGATCGTACGCCCCCTCACCGGCACCATCGTTCGAGCAGAGGTCGCCGACCTTGATCGCAATGGCTCTCCAGAGATTTACGTCTTCATCAGGTCTCCGGGGCGCGGGATGCCGGGCGAGCTCATTGCTTACGCTGCCAACCGCAAGAAGTCGCTGAGCGAAATTTATCTACCACCTGTCAGCGAGAACCCGAAAACAGCGGTGGGCTACCAGGGCGAGGATGAGTTTGCTGTGGTGGAAAATGCGTTGGTGCAGCGGTTCCCGGTTTATGACAGCACGGATGCCGATGCGGGCAGGACGGGAAAAATGCGGCAGGTTCAGTACACGTTGATGCCTGGTGAGGCCGGGTGGGTTTTGAGGGCTTTTGGGGTGGCTGAGTATTGAAGGATGCTCGTTGGCGAAGTGGCTCAATAACTCAACAGAAGGTTTCACTTAATGTGACTTACTGGTGAGTAAATCAAAAAGCCAATAGACTTTTCCCATGTACCGTCACCCTCTCACTTTCAATGCCCCCGAATGACACCACCTTCTGCGCGCTACGGCTCGACCGTCCCGCCACCAAGCTCTCGCACATAGGCTGCCAACTTCAATTCGCTCTTGCCAAGGGAAAGGTCCCGAGCATTGCGCGCAATACTCAGTGACCGGTCGAGGTATTGCTCAGCGGCCGAATGATTTCCCTTGAGGATTTCGTGCAACGCAAGACAACGGGGTCGCAAGACGGGACAACACCAGTCAACTTCATCGCTCAATAAGTCATCTCGCATCTCACCCGCCTCCCTTCGAAGCATTGCTCGAGAGAAACCCAACTCAACTTGCAGGATTGCAATTAACAATGCCATTGAGTCCGGGCTTTGAGATGGCGTCTCCAGCAATGCATGTAAGGTTTCGCCTTCTTGCACAGCGCCATGCCAATCGCCCCGACTCTGCAGAGCGTTCAAGCGATACCAAACAGCCAACAACGGCGCAGGCATGGGCTCAGATGAGAGTTGAGCAATGTCGCCAGCGGGTAATTCTTCACTGGGAACCCCGGCAACAGAAAGTGACAGCAATCGAGCGTTCGCAAGCAGCGGAGTTCGCTCATCCTTAAGAAAGCACCATGCGATCAGTCCGGCACCATCACTGATGCCCCCTAGATAAGTGGGAATCAGATTGGAGATGCCCATGGCAATGTTGCTGGCACCGAAGGCCAGCGCAAACATTCGTATGGACTCCTGCGACAGCAGACCTGCTGCAATGCAAAGAACTCCAACGAACAGGTTCAATACGGGCCCCATGGCAGTAAACATAATGGTCTGCCTACGCATCGATCGATAAGGGTCGGACGCGGCCATCACATAACCACCCACATTCAATCGCTTTAGCCGAGGCGACCAACGCATACGCCACCCACGTCGAAGCGGTAGTAATTCTACGGCCGCAATACGCATTGCCAGCACAGTCATGTGGCTCCACTTTGCCCCTAGATAATGGCCGCCTTCATGGACGCAGATGCTCAAAATGGTCAACACAGATGCCATGAGCAACGCCAAAAAGGGTGCAAGATCCGAGTCGATGCCAATGGCGAGAAGAGTAGTGGCAGCGAGCACCCCACACATGGAGATCAACATCTGCACCGCCGAGAGCAGTCGAAGTACGCCTATTACCAATTTGTTGCCAATCATTGAACCCGTACTGTATTGACTGAGGTAGGCCTGAAACTTTAGGTGATGTCGATCTTCGCCTTCAACCGCCGCACTTCGTAGGAATCAGCTCGCAAAAATGCAGGTCACGTCCTACAGCGTTCTTACCTCAGCCAACTATTTCGATGCACCAATTGCCATCAATACTCCCACCAGCAAATACCCCCATCGCCATCCATTCTTCGGATGAAGACCCGAAGCCCTTCTACACTCATCTCTCACACGTCTAAAACACTCACCAAACGAGCCCACATGACCACCCTCAACGACCGCTTGAAGCAAGGCAAGGATGCTCGCAAGAACTGCTCCCGCAGTTCGCAGGCGTCCATGGGGAAAATAACTCGCGACCCTCTGCCATTGATCAAAACGTCCAGTGAAGGCCGCATCAAGTCGCTGGTCGAGTTGCGCTACGGCCGCATGCTGGTCTCGCCCTTCACCTTCTATCGCGGCAACGCGCTGCTGCAAGCCCACGACTTGGCCGCAACGTCCAACATGGGTCTGGTATCGCCCATCTGCGGCGACAGTCACCTGATGAACTTCGGCGGTTTTGCAACGCCGGAACGCAATCTGCTGTTCAGCGTCAACGATTTCGACGAAGCCCATCCCGGCCCTTGGGAATGGGACTTGAAACGGCTGGTGGCAAGTTTCGTGGTGGCGGCGCGCGACCTGCGCCATGGCGACACGGTCGAAGAAACGGTCTGCCGCCAGGTGGTCGGCGCCTACCAACAGACCATGCTCGAATGCGCCGAACAAAGCGCCATGGAAACCTGGTACGAGTCCATCAGCTACCGCGATCTGCGGCAGCAGGCGAGCAAAGCGACACTGGAGCATGTAGAGCGCGCCATCGAAAAAGCCGAGCGTCGCACCCACGCTGAACTGCTGCCGAAAATCAGTGACCGTGACGCACATGGCCGACTGATCATTCGCGATGACCTGCCGGAAATTTTCCATTTACACGAAAACACCACGCTGCTGGATGCCGACGACGACTGGCTGCGCCTGTCGAACTGGCGTGCGCTTTACGACGCGTTCATGCGCGACTATCCCGGCACGCTGCAAGCCGACCGTCGCGCGCTGTTGTCGCGTTTTCATGCCCACGACATGGCGTTCAAAGTGGTCGGTGTGGGCAGCGTCGGGACTCGTTGCCTGGTGGCCCTGCTGACCGATGATCAGGAGTTCCCGCTGTTCCTGCAGTTCAAGGAGGCACGTCGTTCGGTGCTTGCCGATTATGTGAAGACTAAATCGCGAGTTCGGCACAACGGTCAGCGCGTGGTCGATGGTCAACGGTTGATGCAATCGGCCAGTGACCTGTTCCTCGGCTGGACCACTGGCCCCAGCGGTCGACACTTCTATGTGCGCCAGTTGCGCGACATGAAAGTCTCGGCTGAGCTCGAGACGTTCGATGCAGACACCTTCGCCGCCTACGGACGCATTTGTGGCCGCGCACTGGCCCGCGCACACGCCAAATCGTCGGGGAACGCCGCACACATCAGCGGCTACATCGGCAAGAGCGATGCGCTGGCCGACGCGCTGTTCAAGTATGCGCAAAGCTACACCGCGCAGAATGAGCGCGACTTCGAACAGTTCCAGCAGGCCTGCCGCAAGGGCCGTTTGCGGGCGCGCTCGGAAGCGGACTTTGCGGCGGATCATTTGCCGTAGGCGTGTCTCAGGGTGTGAAACGGCGGGCACTCATCGACATGAATTTTTCTTCACCCCACGACCTCTCACCAAACGGTACATTGAACTCGCTCATTCAAGAAACTACGGTTTGCCCGCCCTCCCGCGGGCTTTTTTTTGCCTGCTGTTTTGTTGTGTTTCCACGCTGGCCACGCAATGCTTGCGCGACGATCCCCGTGAACCGGAGCGCCCTATGCCGCTGCTATCCCTACCCTGCAAGCGCTTGACGCTGGCGGTGCTCGACCCTGAACAGGCGGCGCTGGAAAGCGACTTCTACCGGCGCAACCTGAGGCATCTCGCCCGGTGGTCGCCGATTCGCCCCGTCGATTACCACAGCCCTGAACGCATCCGCCCGCGCCTTGAGGTGCAAGCCAGCGCTTTCCAGGCCGGTCTGGCGGTGCATTTCGCGTTGCTGGATCCGGACAACGGCCAGATGATCGGCGCCTGCAACTTCAGCGGCATCACTCGCGGAGCGTTTCAGGCCTGCTATCTCGGTTACCACATCGACGAATCTCATCAGGGCCAGGGCTTGATGCAGGAAGCACTGGAAGCGGGAATCGGCTACATGTTCGATGAGCAGAAGCTGCACCGGATCATGGCCAATTACATCCCTGGCAATGAACGCAGCGCGCGGCTGCTGGAGCGTCTGGGATTTGAACGTGAGGGCTATGCCAAGGCCTACCTGAGTATCGCCGGGCGCTGGCAGGATCATGTGCTGACGGCGTTGATCAACCCAGCACCGAATGCCGCGTTCCGCTAAACGCTCATCGTGTTATTGCACAACCACCTTTTGCGCAACATCGGGCAACAGGCAGCCTTTGGCCATCCACTGACAATCCCGGTCCCAACGATAACCGGTTTCCAGGTTGCCTCGATCGTCATAGTAGTTCAGCCGCAATTGGCTGGGATTCAAATCAAGTTTGGCAAAACCGGCGTGTGCGGTGGCAAACGAGGTGTCCTGCGCTCCGGCGCCAACGGCGTAGAGTTTCTGGCCCCCGGCCCCGGAAACCACCCAGGCTGGCTCGGCAGCGCGTAGCAGCAGTTGCTGATTGTGGTCGTGCCCGGCCAGGAACACGTCGACCTTGTTGCGTTCCAGCGCGGGCAACAACAGGTTGACCAGTTCACCGTCCTCACCATGCTGGCCATGATTGCGGACCGGGTGATGGGCCGCCGCGATGCGCCATACAGGCGCCGGTCCCGGCTGCTGGAAGGCTTGGTCAAGCAAGTCGATCTGACGCTGAAAGGATTCCCGTGGCGCCGAGGTGTCGAGGAACACCATTCGCACCAACGGGCGACCCTCGACGCTGCCGAAATCCTTGACGTAGAAATTGCTCGGCATCTGCCAGCGACCCGAGCCCTTGCGCTGCTGGCCATATTCGAGTTCGAACTTCTGCGACACGGGGTAATCGTGATTGCCCAGCACAGCGAAGAACGGCACATGACTCAGCCACTGGCCCCAATAGACGCGCTCGAATTTCATTTGCCAGCCAAGGTCGTGGGTACTGGTCAGCGGTTTGCCATAGAAGTTGTCGCCCAACAAAACGACCATGTCCAGCCGCCCGTCTCTGGCCGCGACTCGCTCCATGGCCTGCCCCACCCGCCACTGTTGCAGATCACCACTGCCCTGATCGCCCAAGGCAATCATCGACACGGCGGAAGGATCCAGACCACTCAACGGAACAAACCGCGCCGGCGGTATAAACATCCAGTACCCGACCATCGCTGCGCCAATCAGTAGGATGACCGCGACGATGCTTAACCTGCGAACAGCTTTTCCGGGCACAAAACGTTTTGCAGCCGGCGATGGAATTGGGGGGCGTTTCAATCAAGGGCTCACTTGGCATGGCCAGCCAGGCATTAAGGGAAAGCAAGGGTTGCTATTAATAGATCACACCAGTTGTTCACACTTTGTTAAGAACTCGCCCCGTATACCTTTTTTAGCCCGTTGTTTTTCTGTAGGAGCGAGCCTGCTCGCGAAGGCAATTTCCCGAACACCGCCCCACAAGACGGACAACAAAAAACCCGCCACCCTCTTCAGGGTTGGCGGGTTTTGTCGTTCAAGTCTTTTGAATCAGCTAGCCGTCTGCGGCTGTGCAACGCTTTCAGGTCGCTCATGCGCTTGCAGCACCGGTTGCTCCAGCCGCGCTCGCCCATAGAACGCCAGCGCTGTCAGCAAACACGCCAGCCATACGAAGATCCCGGCCCAGAAGGTGTGGGACATGTAGTGCCAGCCTTGCACAACTCGCGTCGTGCCGTAGACGAAACCGAGCAGCAGCGAGCCGTACATCACCGCTTTGGAATAGCGCCAGCGGTAACGACGCGCCACGAAGTACAACGCCAGCATGGTGAAACCGCCCGAGGCATGGCCGCCCGGCCAGCAGCGACCGGGCCCAGCGACTTTCAGCAGATCAAAATTCTGGTACCACTCCTTGTGCTCGATCTTCCCTGCGTACTGGGTCGTTTCGACCGGGCAGTACACGCTGGTGTGGCCCTTGAGGTAGTGGATCACACCGGTGCTGATGGAGAACGCGAACACCACGTAGAGGAAGTCCCGACGGTGCTTGCTGGCGAACCGAAGCACCGGCGCGACTTTGATTTTTTCCAGAAATGCGATGATTTTCGAATGCTTTTCAGCCTTCAGACGAGGCCACAGAAACGACAGCAAGGCGCCGACGATCGCGATCTCTCCGGTCCAGTTCGGGATGATCCGCGCCCATTTATGGGTGATCTTTTCGAACAGATGGACATGATCCAGCGGAAACGTCTGCGTGACCGGGTCATAAAAAAGATCATTGAACGCGATGTCGATTTTGGTCAGGTCGAACAGCAGGAAAACCACGACCGCACAGGCCAGCGGAATGCCAAAGTTCACCCAGTAAAAGCGGTAGCGGGAAGAAGTCAACATCGTGTGTCCTGATCCAGAAAGTGAATTCATTCGGCGGTCACCGAGTGCCAATCCGAGGCTTCGATGACACCGAGCATCCGAGGTGCCTGAGGTGTTTCGGCCGAGATAAACAAAGAAGCGCCGTAGCCGAGGGTAGCGGTCGGCAATTTGAGGTCTTTCTCAAGTTGTGACATGCATTCGCTGTGGGTCACCAGAATCAGGTTTCGCCCGGCCACCTTGTGCGCCAAAGCGTCACGCAGCATGGTGCCCTTGCAATTGATCAACCATTCTTCACCGACCCCGACCTTGTTGAACATGTAGCCAGCGGTCTGCGCTGTACGGAGGATGGGGCTGTTGTAGATGTCGGCCTTGTTCAACCCCAGTTGTTCGAACTGCGCACCAACCTCCACCGCGACGCTGCGAGAGCGTTCGGTAATGCCATCGTTACCGATCAGACAGGGGGCGCTGGAATGATCGCAGCGTTCAACGTGACGCACCAGCACGATCACGTTGCCCTTGGCCCAATCGGCCTTCAACGCCCGGGCGCCGGCCACATTGCCGTGGGCCAGGTCCGGTACAGCGGCAGGATGCAACAGCCAGACCGTCAGTGCAATCACCAACAGCGCCGAGGTGAGCACGACAGCCGCATTGCGATAGCGGGCAAAACGGCTCAGATCAATCGAGCGTTTTATCCCGAACAGCCTCAGTCTCAATTCCACATCAAACCGCCTCACCGGCACGCATCACTGTCATTCGATGCCGCGAGGGTAAAGAGGCTGGCGTCGGCAGCCGGTGAAACTCATGTGAAAAAAAGCTTAAGACCGCACGAAAGTCTTGTTACACATCGGTCCTACAAAAACCATTCAGCTCTCGCAATTGCTGCCGATACAGTCCTGCTACACACCTTGCTGGCTACCAAAAACAACAATCTTCCAGCCAACCGACGATCTAGAAGCACAACGTTCCTGGAGGACTTTTGATGAATAGCTGGTTCGGCAATATCAGCGTGAACATGAAGCTGGGCTTGGGGTTCGGCCTGGTCCTGGCCCTGACCTGCGTCCTCGCCCTGACCGGCTGGACGAGCCTGGGCGGATTGATTGACCGCAGCAACTGGATGAGCGACATCACCCAGCTCAATGCCGGCCTGACCAAGCTGCGTGTGGTTCGCCTGCAATACATGCTGACCAACGGCGACGAAACCGCCGCACAGAACGTCCAGACCACGCTCGAGGCGTTCTCCGCTCAGCAACAAGCGCTGCTGGTGAAATTCAAGAGCCCGGAAAACCTCAAGCTGCTCAAAGAGCAAGGCGCCGTCATCGACGCCTACAAGACGTCCCTGAACAAAATGCGCAGCGCGTACCGCACCGGTAACAGCGCGCGCGACACCATGGGCGCCAATGCCGACACCGCGAACACGCTGATCAACGCCATCAACACCCGCGTGCAGCAAATGCCTCTGAGCGACCAACGCTTCGAACAATTCCAGGCCATCACGGCGGCCAAGGAAGCCTTCTTGCTGGCCCGCTACGAAGTGCGCGGCTACACCGCGACCACCAACGCCGAGACCGAGCAAAAGGCCGTCGGCCAACTGGACCTGGCCATCGCCAGCCTGAAACCCCTCAATGTGCATTTCGCCGACACTCAGCAAGACGCCCTGCGTCAGCTGGAAACCGCACTGACCAACTACCGCAGCGCCTTGCTGGCTTATAAAGCGGCGAACAGCGATGCGGTGCAGGCGCGCAAGGAAATGACCGACCAAGGCGCCGCCATCGTGACCCTGAGCGATCAGCTGTATCAGATCCAGCTCGACCGCCGTGACGTCGAAAGCGCCCAAGCTCGCACCCTGCAGCTGATCAGCACCTTGCTGGCGCTGCTGGTGGGCATCATTGCTGCCGTGATCATCACCCGTCAGATTACCGGCCCGCTGCGCGACACCTTGGCCGTGGTTGAGCGCATCGCCAGCGGCGACCTGTCCCAGGACGTCAAAGTGACTCGCCGCGACGAACTCGGTGTATTGCAACAAGGCATCGCTCGCATGGGCGTGACCTTGCGCGACTTGATCAGCGGCATCCGCGACGGCGTCGCCCAGATCGCCAGCGCTGCCGAAGAGCTGTCCGCCGTGACTGAGCAAACCAGCGCCGGGGTCAACAGCCAGAAGATCGAAACCGATCAAGTGGCCACCGCCATGCACGAGATGACGGCCACCGTGCAGGAGGTCGCGCGCAACGCCGAAGAAGCCTCCCAGGCGGCCGCTGCTGCTGACGGCGAAGCCCGCGAAGGCGACAAGGTTGTCAACGAAGCCATCGCCCAAATCGAACGCTTGGCCACTGAAGTGGCGCGCTCCACCGAAGCCATGAGCGTGCTGCAACAGGAAAGCGACAAGATCGGCAGCGTCATGGACGTGATCAAGGCCGTGGCCGAACAGACCAACCTGCTGGCGCTCAACGCCGCTATCGAAGCCGCCCGTGCCGGTGAAGCCGGTCGAGGCTTTGCCGTGGTTGCCGACGAAGTCCGTGGCCTGGCTCAGCGCACGCAGAAGTCCACCGAAGAAATCGAAGGCCTGGTGGCCGGTCTGCAGAATGGCACTCAACAAGTGTCGGCGGTGATGAACAACAGCCGCGCCCTGACCGACAGCAGCGTCGCGCTGACTCGCAAGGCCGGTGTGTCACTGGAAAACATCACCCGCACGGTGTCCAACATCCAGTCGATGAACCAGCAGATCGCCGCCGCCGCCGAGCAGCAAAGCGCCGTGGCCGAAGAGATCAGCCGCAGCATCATCAACGTGCGCGACGTGTCCGAACAGACCGCCGCCGCCAGCGACGAAACCGCTGCGTCCAGTGTTGAACTGGCGCGGTTGGGCAGTCAGTTGCAGCAGATGGTCAGCCACTTCCGGGTCTGACATTCACTTTGTGGTGAATGAAAGAACCATTCGCGAGCAGGCTCGCTCCCACAGGTTCAATGAGTAACCTGTGGGAGCGAGCCTGCTCGCGAAGTCTATCTTTCGTTCAGACACAAATCGCATTGGTAAACACCAACCGATTCCCGAACGGATCACTGATCGTCATGTCCTGGCTGCCCCACGGCATGGCCTGGATCTGTGGGTGTGCGAACGTATATTCCTTCGCCAACAATTGTTGCTGAAAGGCCTCCAGCTCATCGGTCTCGATCCGCAACGCCGAGCCCGGTGTGCTGTCGCCGTGATGTTCGGACAGATGCAGCACGCACTCACCACGGGAGACTTGCAGGTACAACGGAAAGTTGGGCTCGAAACGATGCTGCCAGTCAATCTTGAATCCCAGGAAGTCGACGTAGAACTCCACGGCCTTGATTTCATCGAAAATCCGCAGGATCGGGGTGGTTTTGCCGAAGCTCATGGAGTTGCTCCCAGACTGATAAGGCCCAGAGTGTAGCTGGGCGAGATGTCAGCGCTTCGGCTTGGCGATGGCTTTCTTTAGTCTCAATGTGCCATCACTGTGACGCAGCACTCGGAATGTTTACTGGAATCCGTCACGCAAGTCCCCTTGCCGCGCCAGAAACCGCCCTTCCCTTCTCCCGTTTGCCTGGCCTTCGCTGTAACTCAAGACACCGTTGACCCAAACCCCGTCGATACCTTCCGCCGCTCGTTGCGGATCATTGAAATCCGCCACATCGCGAATCGTCACAGGATTGAACAACACCAGATCCGCCCAATGTCCTTCACGGATTTCGCCACGCTCCTTCAAGCCAAATCGCGCCGCCGACAACCCGGTCATCTTGTGCACGGCGGTGTGCAACGGAAACAGCCCTACGTCTCGACTGAAATGTCCGAGCACGCGTGGGAAAGCGCCCCACAAACGAGGATGCGGAAACGGGTCTTCCGGCAAGCCGTCAGAACCAACCATCGACAGTGGATGGGCGAGGATTCTTCGTACATCGGCTTCGTCCATTCCGTAGTACACCGCGCCGGCCGGTTGCAGGCGTCGAGCGGCATCAAGTAGTGGCACGCCCCACTCGGCGGCGATGTCCATCAGGTCACGGCCACCCACTTCAGGGTGCGGCGTTGACCAGGTGATGGTGATGCGATGAGCGTCGGTGACTTGTTTGAGGTCCAGCGTCGATGAACTCGCCGCGTAGGGATAACAGTCACAGCCCACCGGGTGGGTTTTCGCGGCCTGTTCAAGCGACGCCAACAGTTGCGGACTGCGCCCCCAGTTACCGGCGCCAGCACATTTAAGGTGGGAAATAATCACCGGTGTTTTCGCATGACGGCCGATCTGGAATGCCTCGTCCATGGCCTCCAGCACCGGCTCGAATTCGCTGCGCAAATGGGTGGTGTAGACCGCGCCGAAGGCGGTCAGCTCTTCGGTCAGTTGCATCACTTCATCGGTGGAAGCCGAGAACGCGTTGGCATAGGCAAGCCCCGTGGATAAGCCCAAGGCACCGGCCTCAAGGCTCTCGCGCAATTGCTCGCGCATCGCGCAGATTTCATCCGCAGTGGCCGTGCGGAACAGGTCGTCGAGGTGGTTGCTGCGCAGCGCCGTGTGGCCGACCAGTGCGGCCACGTTCAGCGTGGTGTTCGCCGCTTCGACGGCTGTGCGGTAGTCGCTGAACCTCGGATAGACGAACGCTGCTGCGGTGCCGAGCAGGTTCATCGGGTCAGGCGGATCGCCGCGCAAACTCACCGGAGAAGCGCTGATCCCGCAGTTGCCGACAATCACCGTGGTCACGCCCTGGCTGAGCTTGGGCAGCATCTGCGGCTGGCGGATCACCACGGTGTCGTCGTGGGTATGCACGTCGATGAAACCTGGCGCCAACACACGGCCGGCGGCGTCAATTTCTTCGGTGGCGCTGGCATCGTGCAAGTCGCCGATACGCTCGATGCGGCCGTTCAGAATCGCCACGTCGGCGGGATAACCGGGCGCGTTGCTGCCGTCGATAATCAGGGCGTTGCGGATCAGCGTGTCGTACATCATGTCAGTCTCCCAGCGGCAAGTGATCGTCGCCGCCGCGGTAATCGTCGAGGGCGAGTTTGATCCGCCGCAGACGCTCTTGATTGTCTTCAGGATTGGCAAGCGCCAGCTCGGTGGCAAGCACGTCGATGGCCAGCAACATGCCGTAGCGCGCCGCCGTGGGTTTGTAGATAAAGGAGGTTTCGACGCCTTGCAGCGGCAGCAGCACATCAGCCAATTGCGCCAGCGGCGACTCAGCCCGGGTGATGGCGAGAATTCGTGCGCCGTAGCTGCGCGCCAGCTCGACGGCCTCGAGCAGTTCGGGGGTGATGCCGGTCAGCGAGCAGGCAATGACTGCGCGTTCGGCATCGAGGCTGGCGGCGGTAACGCGCATCATCACCGGGTCGTGGCACACCGCAATCGGGTAACCGAATCGCACCAGCCGCACTTGCAGTTCATCACTGCACAAGGTCGAGCAACCGCCCATGCCGAACGCATGAATCATCCGCGCCTTGCCCAGCAGTTTCACCGCATCGGCAAAACGCGACTCATCGAAGGCCGCCAGATGCTGGCGCAAGGTCGACTCGATATCACCAACGATCTGCCCATAAAACGCCGACTGCTCGGGCGTGCCCGCCGGGTCGAGGAACCGACTGCCGACGCCACTGGCCTGGGCCAGTTGCAGCCGCAGATCGCGCAAGTCGCGGCAGCCGACGGTGCGAGCAAAACGCGAGAGCGTGGCGGTGCTGACTTCCGCTCTCAGCGCCAGTTCATCGAGACTGGCGGCGGAGGCAAATCCTACGTCGTCGAGCATCAGCCGAGCGATGCGTCCTTCGCCTGCGCTGAAGGAATCCTGACGGGCGCGGATCTGGTAGAGGATGTCCATGGCAGGTGGCTCCGGCTAAAGCAGATAGGAAAGACCCACCGTCAGACCGAAGGCGACGACCGAGATTATGGTCTCGAGCACCGTCCAGGTCTTGAAGGTCTGGGCGACGGTCATGTTGAAGTATTCCTTGATCAACCAGAAACCGCCGTCATTGACGTGGGAAAAGATAACCGACCCCGCGCCTGTCGCCAGCACCAACAGCTCTGGATGGGGATAACCCAGACCAATGGCCACCGGCGCGACGATGCCCGACGCGGTGGTCATGGCCACCGTGGCAGAACCGGTGGCGATGCGCATCAATGCAGCAAACAGCCAGCCCATCAACAGCGGCGACAGGTGAAATACCTGGGCCAGGCTGACGATCTGATCGGTGACGCCAGCGTCCACCAGAATCCGGTTCAAGCCACCGCCCGCGCCGACCAGCAAAGTGATGCTGGCAGTCGGTGCCAGGCATTCGTTGGTGAATTTGAGGATCGATTCGCGGTTGAATCCTTGGGCCAGGCCAAGCGTCCAGAAGCTCAGCAAGGTCGCCAGCAACAAGGCGATCACCGAATTGCCGATGAACAACAGAAACTGATTGAAACCGCTGCCCGGCGTAGAAATCAGATTGGCCCAGCCACCGACTAGCATCAGCACCACTGGCAACAAAATGGTCGCCATGGTGATGCCGAAACCCGGCAGGCTGTCGCGCGGTTCACGCTCGAGAAACTGACGCTCCAGCGGGTTATCTTCCGGCAGTTGAATGCGCGGCACGATGAACTTGGCGTACAGGGGGCCGGCGATGATCGCGGTCGGAATCCCGATCAGGATCGCGTAGAGCAAGGTCTGCCCCACCGAGGCCTGATAGGCCTGCACCGCCAGCATCGCCGCCGGGTGTGGCGGCACCAGGGCATGGACCACCGAGAGCCCGGCGACCATCGGCAAACCGACCATCAGAATCGAAACGCCCACACGCCGCGCCACGGTGAAAGCAATCGGCACCAGCAGTACAAAACCGACTTCGAAGAACAGCGGCAGTCCTACAAGGAAAGCGATGCAGACCATCGCCCAGTGCGCATTTTTCTCACCGAAGCGGTCGATCAACGTTCGCGCCATCTGCTCGGCACCGCCGGACTCGGCCATCATTTTGCCGAGCATCGTGCCCAGTGCGACCACCAGCGCGATATGGCCCAGCGTCTTGCCGACACCCGCCTCGTACGCCCCCACCACGCCCGACGGCGGCATCCCGGCCAGCAGCGCCAGGCCGATGGACACCAGGGTGATGACAATGAACGGATTGAGTCGGTAACGGGCAATCAGAACGATCAGCGCGATGATGGCGATGGCGGCGTAAACCAGCAGCCAATAGCCGAAGGACGGTGTCATGCGGTACTCCTCGAAAGGGTCACGTCGAATGGGTTGTGAAACTCATAAAACATTTCGAGGCGTGATTTTCAAACTAGGTGAAAGTAATTTTCGTGGAGGGATAAGGGTTGTCGCGCAGAGGTATGAGCGGTCGCAGGTTATGAAAATCGAGGGGAGTTATTTACATGATCGTTCCCACTCTGCGTGGGAACGATCGATCACTCTCAGTCGTGATTCACGCGGGCGCGTTTGAGCAGTTTCTTGCAGCGTTCGGACAAGTGCAGCACGCGCAGCTGTTTGCCGGTCTTGGCGTAGCGCTCGCGTAAGGTCTTGAGCGCGGCGATGGCCGAGTAGTCGACGAAGCTCATGTGGCGACAGTCGATCGTCACCACGGACGGGTCATTGGCAGGATCGAACTGGTTGAGAAAAGGCGCAGTCGAGGCGAAGAACAGCGTGCCATGCAGAAGGTAAAGCTTACTGCCATCGGCTTCGAGGTGACTGTCGGCATAAAGCTCGCGGGCCTGCTGCCAGGCAAAGTTGAGCGCCGCAATGATGATCCCGCAGAGCACGGCGGTGGCCAGATCGGTGAACACCGTAATCACCGTTACCGCGATGATCACCAACACGTCGTTCAGCGGCACCTTGTTCACCACCCGCAACGAAGCCCAGGCAAACGTCTGCTGCGACACCACGAACATCACCCCGACCAATGCAGCCAGCGGGATGCGCTCGATCAGCGGCGAGAGGAAGAGGATGAACAGCAAGATCATCACCCCGGCCACCACACCGGACAGCCGACCGCGACCACCGGAACTGAGGTTGATCACCGTCTGGCCGATCATGGCGCAGCCGCCCATACCGCCGAATACACCGGAGACCATGTTGGCCGCGCCCAGCGCCACACACTCGCGATCCGGATAGCCACGGCTCTCGGTGATCTCATCGGTGAGGTTCAGGGTCAGCAGGGTTTCCAGCAGACCGACCAACGCCATCAATATCGCGTAGGGAGCGATGATGCGCAGGGTTTCCAGGTTCCAGGGGATGTCTGGCAGCGCAAAGGTCGGCAAGCCGCCGGCGATGTGCGCCATGTCACCCAAGGTGCGGGTCGGCAAACCAAGCAGATAAACCGCCAAACCGACGCCCAGAATCGCCACCAACGCTGGCGGCACGGCGCGCGTCAGACGCGGCAGCAGATAGACGATGGCCATCGTCACGGCAACCAGCCCAGCCATCAAGTACAGCGGCGTGCCGCTGAGCCAGACGTCACCGCTCTTGAAGTGCTCCAGCTGCGCCAAGGCAATGATGATCGCCAGGCCGTTGACGAAGCCGAGCATCACCGGGTGCGGCACCATGCGCACCAGCTTGCCCAGCTTCAGCAGCCCGAACGCCAGCATGATCAGCCCACCCAGCAACACGGTGGCCAGCAAGTACTGCACACCGTGCTGCACCACCAGCGCGACGATCACCACGGCCATTGATCCGGCAGCGCCAGACACCATGCCCGGCCGCCCACCGAACAGCGCGGTCAGGGTGCAAATGATGAAAGCGCCGTAAAGCCCCATCAATGGATTGAGGTGAGCAACCAGCGCGAAGGCGATGCATTCGGGTAGAAGAGCGAAAGACGTAGTGAGCCCGGCCAGGACATCGGCGCGCAGACGTTTGGGTTTCATGGCTGACCTAAAATACAGGCGGGAAAAGAGGGAGCGGATGTTACGGAATTGAGGGCGGCCCGGCCAGTTGTTGGGCTGCTGAAAACGCCTTCGCGAGCAAGTCGAATCGTCTCACCGCCGCTCCCACAGTGGATCTTCGTCGGACACAAAATCTGTGTCCTGTGCAGATCAACATGTGGGAGCGGGCTTGCTCGCGAAGGCAGCGACGCTGTCTAGAGCGAACTCACACCATCTCGTCACGAATCCATTCAATCACCGATGTCCGCTTCGGTACCCAGCCCAGCAATTCACGCGCCTTTTTACCGCGAACCCGGCTGTTGGAGCCCAGGCCATAGTTGGCCATTTCATAACCCCACTCGGCTTCGGCGTCCTTCAACGGCCAGTCCTGTGGCTCACCCAGATTCAGCGCTTGGGCAATCGCAGTGGTCATGTCGATGAACGACGCTTCACCGCTTTCGACGAAGTAGAAGGTGCCCGGTATGTTGTTGGTCAGCGCAAGCAGGTATAGGGAAACCACGTCTTCGACGTGCACGTTGGACCAGATGTTCTGGCCGGTACCGACATGCCGGACCACACCACTTTTACGCGCCTGTTTCAGCAAACGCGGCAACTGCACGCTGTCACGATTGACGCCCAGGCTGTGGCCGTAAATCAGGGTGTTGCAGATCACTGCCGAGTTCACCCCGTCCTTTGCTGCGGCGAGGATCAGGTTGTCGATGGCCACGCGAGCAGCCTTGTCGACGGTAGGTGCCGGCAGGTTGTCTTCGTAATAGATAACGTCGCTGGATTTACCGCCCGACGCATCGCCGACGATGCTCGAGCCGCTGGTGTGCAGGAACACTTTGTTGGAACCGCGAAGTGCATCGAGCAACGCATCTACCGCTCCGCGATGGTCGCTGCTGGCGGCGTTGATCACGGCGTCGGCAGCGCGGGCCTGTTCGGCCAGTAGTGCGCTGTCGTCAAGCGTGCCGACTACCGGGGTGATACCCAGACCGCGCAATTCATTAGCTTGTTCGGTGCTGCGCACCAGGCCGGTGACCTTGTGACCCGCCTGGACCAGACCGGTGGCGATGGAGCCGCCGATAAAACCGGCTGCGCCGGTGACGAATACGTTCATGGAGAAACTCCCTGCGTTAATAAGTGATGCAGCCAGTATCGAGGACCGATGCCTGTGGAAACAGACGGCGTTGCCCAATTCACTCTTGCGCAGGGGTCACGAATCAACCCTTGAAATCCGCGTTCGCATAAGCCGCCAATTTGCCCTGGATGAAGTCCAGGAAGCATTGAATCCGTAGGGCAAGTTGCGAGTTGCGGTAGTACACGGCATTGATCGGCTGACGATAACCGCTGTTGAAATCCGCCAGCAGCACCTGCAAACGTCCGGCGCGGATGTCATCAATCGTCATGAAGTGCGACAAGCAGGCAATGCCTTGGCCTTCCAGCGCCAAGTGCCTGATTGTCTCGCCGCTGGAGGCGCTGATCGACGCCTGAATCGGCCAGCGATCACCGTGAACGTAACGCAGCGGCCATTGGTTGAGGCCCTCGTTCTGGGTGAAGCCCAGCAGCGTGTGCCCGGACAAATCCGCCACTTCAGCCGGTACACCGTGTTTTTCAAGATAGGCCGGGCTGGCGACGATGTGCAGCGGACTGCATCCCAAAGAGCGGGCGTGCAAGGTCGAGTCGGCGAGCGTGCCGATACGGATGGCGATGTCGGTGCTTTGCTCGAGCAAATCGATGATCAGGTCGTTACTGTTGAGTTCCAGCTGGATGTCCGGATAGAGCCGGCGGAACTCGTCGATGTACGGCACGATGGCGTGCAGCATGAACGGCGATGCGGCATTGATCCGCAGACGCCCGGACGGCGTTTGCTGGCGTGAGGTCAGGCGCTCTTCGAGCTCGTCCATCTGATCGAGAATCAGCTTGGCGTGCTCGAAGAAGTACTTGCCCTCTTCGGTCAGGTCCATGCGCCGCGTGGTGCGATTGATCAGCGTGGTATCGAGTTTCGCCTCCAGCCGCGACAGCGTACGACTGACCGCTGAAGGCGTTTGCCCGACCTGTTCGGCCGCAGCGGAAATCGATCCGCACTCAATCACGCAGACGAAAATCTGCAACTCATCGGATCTGGCTTTCACGGGTGCCCCTCATTCAAAACTGGCTTGATAGTAGCTGGATGCGGGGCAAAAGGAACCTTACGCCGGCAGGCCGAACACCTCGGTCAAATGCTGCTCATAGCGCGCCACATCGGCTTCGACATTCGGGCGCTTCATCACATCGACGGCCAGGAACGTCGGCAAACCGGTCATGCCGAGGAACTCGTTGGCCTTGTGGAACGGGAAGTACACCGCGTCCACGCCCTTGGCTTCGAAGAAGTCGGTCGGGTCATCGAAGGCTTGCTGCGGCGCGTTCCAGGTCAGGGACAACATGTATTGCTTGCCCTGCAACAGACCACCGCTGCCGTACTTTTGCGACGAGTCGGACCGGGTGCGACCGTCGCTGGCGTAGAGGCTGCCATGGCCTTCGGTGAAGACTTCGTCGATGTACTTCTTGACGGTCCAGGGCGCACCCATCCACCAGCCGGGCATCTGATAAATGATCACGTCGGCCCAGAGGAATTTGGCGACTTCTTCGGCGACGTCGTAACCCTCATCGATGAAGGTGGCTTTCACATCCACACCGCCGCGATCCAGGACGCTCAGCGCAGCTTGATGCAGGGTGGCGTTGTAGCGGCCATCGGAGTGGGCAAATTTTTTGCCGCCATTGAGCAACAGGACTTTTTTCATGGGAAGTCTCGGAAGGTTGGAATTCGATGGCGGCAGCGTAGCGATCTGCCTCGCGCGGAATAAGCGCTGAATTCACAAAATTCATTTGACGAATACGCACGAATCGATAGGCGATTGTTGCCATAAACTTGCGCCGATTCTGAACTTGAGGAGATTTCTGATGAGTGAAATGCAAGGCTTCATCCTGCACGCCAAGGCCCGCCCGGAAAAATCCGACGCCTTCGAAGCGTTTTTCAGCGCTTATGTGCAAGCGAGCCGCGCCGAGCCGGGTTGCATCGAATACCACATGCTGCGCGACAAACAGGACCCGACGCTGTTTATCTTCTACGAGATCTGGCAGTCCCAGGCTCACTTGGACGTGCACTCGAACCTTCCGCACATGAAGCAGTTCCTCGAGCAGCGCGATGAGTACCTGGAACGGGATTTCGATATCCGCGCCATCGACATGCTCAGCCCGTCGTCCGCTATCCGCTGATCAGCAAGTGGCCGCCGAGCACGCCCAGGCCGATGAAAAACACACGTTTGAACAGCACGGCGCTGATCCGCTGGCGCAGCCATTGCCCCAGCAACATGCCGAGCACCGCCGGGATCAGCGCCAGCAACGACGCACTTAACTCACCACCGCCGAGTGCGCCGCGCCATAACAGGCCGGCGGCCAAGGCCAGGGTCGAGACGGTGAACGACAGACCCAGCGCCTGCACCAGTTCATCCTTGCTCAAGCCCAAGGCTTGCAGATAAGGCACGGCCGGAATCACGAAGACGCCGGTGGCCGAGGTGATGACGCCCGTCAACAGGCCGCACAGCGGACCGAGCCAACGCTCGGTGTGACGGCCGACACGCAAGGTCGGCAGAAACAATCCGCTCAACGCATAGAGCAACAGCGCCGCGCCCAATCCCCGCACGACCCAATGACCACCGGCCATGCCGATCCACAACGTGCCGGCCCCGGTGCCGATGAAGATCGCCAACAGCATCGGCCACAACCGTTTGATCAACCCTCGCAGATGCCCACCGAATGCCAGTTGCCAGACGTTGGTGAGCGTTGCGGGGATGATCAGCAGCGCGGCAGCCTGCGACGGCGCCATAGCCAGACCGAGCAGGCCCATCGCGATGGTCGGCAGTCCGAGGCCGATCACGCCCTTGATCATGCCGGCCAGCAGAAAGGTCGCGATGACCATCAGTGAAAGGGCCAGACCGAGGTTTTGATAGAACGCGGCGAGAGTATTCATGGCGCTATCGTGAGCCCGGATTGGCTGCTTGAAAATCTGCCATATACTGAGGCAGCCTCTCGTCAAGCAATAGGCTGAAAACTTCGTCGTTTTAAAGGACGCTATCGCGAGCAAGCTCGCTCCCACAGGTGACCGCGTCATCCGCACCGACTCGGTCCACTGTGGGAGCGAGCTTGCTCGCGATAGCGTCCGTCCTGACAACACAGATCAAGAGGTTGCCGATGCACTTCGACCTGACCGACCTGCGCCTCTACCTGAACATCCTCGACAGCGGCAACATCACCGCCGGCGCCGCTCGCAGCCATTTGTCCCTGGCGGCGGCGAGTGCGCGCATCCGCGCCATGGAGGCTTCGTTGGGGATCGAGTTTCTGCAGCGAGGTCGCAGCGGTGTCAGCCCGACCCCGGCCGGCAAGGCCCTGGCGCAACACGCCCGCGTCCTGCTGCAACAGGCCGAACGCATGCAGCAGGATCTGGCCGAATACGCCAAGGGCGTCAAAGGTCAAGTGCGACTGTTGTGCAATACCACGGCGATCACTGAGTACCTGCCCGAGTTGCTCGCGGACTTTCTTCGCGACCACCCCAACCTCGACATCGATCTGCAAGAACTGCCCAGTGCACGCATCACCCATGCCTTGCGCCAAGGTGCGGCTGACCTGGGCATCGTCTCTGACGCCGTGGATACCGATGACCTGCAGACTCGCCCGTTTCGCGACGATCCGCTGGTGCTGATCATGCCCCGCGATCATCCCTTGGCACACGCAGGTGTCGTGAGCTTCAGCGACACCTTGCACCACGACTATGTCGGTCTGAACGCCAACAGCGCGTTGGCGGTGTATCTGGAGGAGCAGGCGCTGCACACCGGGTCGCGCATGCAAATCCGCATTCGTGCCGACGGTTTCGATGGCGTGATGCGCATGGTCGCCCGGGGGGCCGGATTGGCGATTGTGCCTCTTGCGGCAGTTGAGCGCTGGCGTGGTGAACAATCCTTCAAGAGTCTCGCCCTGCAAGAACCTTGGGCCACACGCAAACTGTTGCTCTGCGCTCGGGATTTCAGCGCATTGCCCGGTTACGCCAAGGCCTTGCTGCACGCCTTGACTCTCCCCTGAGGGGCAGACTTTACCCTTGAGTTTTCATCTTCAAGGACAGAGACGATGGGCAAACGAATTCTGGTGATTCTGGGTCATCCGGCGAGCAACAGTTTCTGCGGCGCACTCGCCGAACGTTACGCCCAGTCGGCGGTGCGCGCCGGGCATGAGGTGCGCCAGTTGTTTCTGGGCGCAATGGACTTTGACCCGGTGCTGCGTGAAGGTTATCAACAGGTCCAGCCACTGGAAGCCGACTTGCGCCGCGCCCAGGCGGACATTGTGTGGGCCGAGCACCTGACGCTGGTTTATCCGATCTGGTGGGGCGGAGTTCCGGCGTTGCTCAAGGGCTTTTTCGATCGAGTGTTCCTGCCGGGTTTCGCGTTCAAATACCGCGAAGGCAAAGCCTTTCCCGACAAACTCCTGCATGGTCGCAGCGCCCATTTGCTGGTGACCATGGACACGCCACCCTGGTATTACCGCGGGGTCTATCGCATGCCTGGCCTACATCAGGTGCGCAAAACCACGCTCGCGTTCTGCGGCATCGAGCCACAACGCACGCTCACGTTCGGCCCGATTCTCGGTTCCAGCGCTGATCAGCGTGAAACCTGGTTGCTGCAGGCCCAGGCTATCGCCAGCCGCTGAGTCTGCCGATAATGCACCGGGATACCACGGCGAAAAGGGACTTTCCATGTATATCGGCCAAGCCGCGCAACGCTCCGGAACCACGATCAAGAGCATCCGTCATTACGAGTCGATCGGCCTGCTGCCTGCCGCTCAGCGGCTGGGCAAATACCGCGTCTACGACCAGCAAAGCGTAGACCTGCTGATCTTCATCAAGTGCGCGCAGCAGCTGGGTTTCAGGCTCAAGGAATTGCAGTCGATCTTCGCCGGACATCAAGGGCCGCAAATGCCATGGGAACTGGCCCATCGGGTCATCGCTGCCAAGAAGCAGGAAATCAGCGAACGGATCGCTGCGCTGTCGCAGCAGCATTCGCAATTGGTCGAGTTCGAAGCCAGCCTCGAACAAAGCCGGTTCGATTGCCCGCTGAACAGTCTTTGAGGGCAATGCGCGTTTCTGGACAGCTCAATGTCGAGCACAGACAACTGACCGGTGGACGGGCGCTATAGGGTGCGACTTCAGTTCTCTAGTCGATTGCCCCGGAGTCCACATGACCGCACCTATTACCGTTCTTCGCGATACCCACCCACTGCCGGTGCTTGACGCCTGCAAATGGGAAAAACTCGAAGGCGACCCGCACACCGTCAACCTCAACGCCTACACCAGCGAAGACGGCAGCAAGATCATGGGCACCTGGATCTGCACGCCGGGCAAGTGGTATGTGGAATACGTGAAGTGGGAATACTGCGATTTCCGCGAGGGGTACTGCATCATCACCCCAGAAGGAAAGGAGCCGATCCATCTGCGCGCCGGTGATATTTTCGTCATCGAGCCGGGGATGAAAGGCACGTGGGAAGTGGTTGAAACCGTGCGCAAGTATTTCGTGTTTGCCTGATGCAAAAAAACCGGGAGATCACCCGACGTGATTTCCCGGTAAATGTCGATAGGAACATGCAGCCATTGTGGGAGCGAGCAGGCTCGCTCCCACAGGTTTCCAGCCCGATTATTGGGGTTTGCGATAGCTGTTGATGATCGCCGAGAAGTCCTTGCCACCTTCCCCACGCTGGCTCATCGCCTGATACAACTGCTGGGCCACCGCGCCGAGTACCACCGGTTGGTGCGCCTGACGTGCCGCCTCAGTAGCCAGCCCCAGATCCTTGAGCATCAGTTCGGCACCGAAACCGCCGGTGTAGCCGCGCGAGGCCGGCGCCGTTTCGACGATGCCTGGCCACGGGTTGTACATCTCGGAACTCCAGCAACGGCCGGTGGAACTGTTGATGATCCCCGCCAACACTGTTGTGTCGATCCCGAGCGCATCGCCCAGCGCCATGGCTTCGCTGACGCCGACCATGGAGATCGCCAGCAGCAGGTTGTTGCAGATCTTGGCGATTTGCCCGGTGCCGACTTCACCGCAATGGACGATGTTGCGGCCCATCTGCGCCAATACCGGTTGCAGGGTGGCGAACAGTTCAGGCGTGGCGCCGACCATAAAGGTCAGCGTCCCGGCCGCAGCACCACCAGTACCACCGGAGACCGGCGCATCCGCCATGGCCACGCCTTGCTTGGCCGCCGCCGCGGCAACATCACGCGCCGTTTGTGGATCGATGGTGCTGCAATCGACTGCCGGCACACCCTTGGCGATCCCCGCCAGCACGCCGTCTTCACCCAGCCACACGCTGCGCACATGCACAGCGGCTGGCAGCATGGTGATCACCAGTTCTGCGCCTTGAGCGGCTTCACGCGCCGAAGCGCTGATGCTGCCGCCCAGTTGCTCCAGCTCTGCCAGAACGGTTTTGTTCAGGTCGACCAGCTGCAGAGCATGGCCCGCCTTGATCAGGTTGCGCGCCATCGGCGCGCCCATGTTGCCGAGACCGATAAAAGCGATTTTCATGTCCGGCTCCTTAACGCAAGTTGATGGTGGTGTTCACACCGTCGTTGACGCTGTTGTCATCGAACCAGCGACTGGTGACAGTCTTGGTCTGAGTGTAGAACTGCACCACTTGCTTGCCATACGGACCGAGGTCGCCGAGTTTGGACCCGCGCGAACCGGTGAAGCTGAAGAACGGAACCGGCACCGGAATCGGAATGTTGATGCCGACCTGGCCAACGTCGATTTCAGTCTGGAATTTACGCGCCGCCGCACCGCTCTGGGTGAACAGGCCCGTGCCGTTGCCGAACGGGTTGGCGTTGACCAGTGCGATGGCCTCATCGAGGGTATCGACTTCCAGCACCACCAGCACTGGACCGAAGATTTCCTGGGTGTAGATCTGCATTTCGGGGGTTACGCCGGAGAACAGAGTCGGGCCGACAAAGTTGCCCTTCTCGAAGCCTGGAACGGTGATATCGCGACCGTCCAGTTCCAGCTTGGCGCCTTCCTTGATGCCGCTCTCGATCAGATCAAGAATTCGCGCCTTGGCTTTCTTGGAAATCACCGGGCCGACATCAGTGCCCGGCTCGCTGCCGGCATTCACTTTGAGTTTCTGCGCCAGCGCCTTCAGGTCCGGCAGCCATTGCTTGGCCGCGCCCACCAGCACCACCACGGATGTGGCCATGCAGCGTTGCCCAGCCGCACCGAAACCGGCACCGACCAGCGCATTGAGCGCTTGTTCGCGGTTGGCATCCGCCAGCACAACGGCGTGGTTCTTCGCGCCCATCATCGATTGCACGCGTTTGCCGTGTTTGCCGGCCAGGTCGTAGACATGAGTGCCGACAGCGGTCGAACCGACGAAGGAAACAGCTTTGATGTCTTTGTGGGTGCAGAGCGCATCTACCACGTCTTTACCGCCATGAACGACGTTGAGCACGCCCGCCGGAACGCCGGCCTCGATCGCCAGTTCCACCAGCAGCATGGTCGACATCGGGTCCTGTTCGGACGGCTTGAGCACGAAGGTGTTGCCGCAGGCGATGGCCATCGGGAACATCCACAGCGGAATCATCGCCGGGAAGTTGAACGGGGTGATGCCGGCGCAAACGCCGATTGGCTGACGCAGGGTGTAGGTATCGACGCCGCCAGCAACGTTCTCGGCGAACTCGCCCATTTGCAGGCTGCCGATGGAGCAGGCGTGTTCGACCACTTCCAGGCCGCGGAAGATATCGCCTTCAGCGTCGGCGATGGTTTTGCCTTGTTCGTTGCTGAGCACCACGGCGATGCGCTTGGAGTGTTCGCGAATCAACGCCTGGAGCTTGAGCATGATGCGCATCCGCGCGCCGATCGGCGTCAGCTTCCAGGTCTGGAAGGCGCGATGGGCGGCGCTGATCGCGGCGTCGACTTCCTGCGCGGTTGCGAACGGCACTTTCGCCAGCACTTGCTGGGTCGCCGGGTTGACGATGTCGTGCCACTCGGTGGTCTGGGACTCGACCCACTCGCCGTCGATCAACAGCTTTACCGTTTGGACAGTGGTTTCGTTTGGCGTGAGCGATGCGTTCATGTTGGGTCTCCGGGACGTTGTTCTTATTTAGAGAGCTATCTATGGAGCCAAGGCGAGAAAGTCGCCTTGAGATGAGGCGTGTGTCGCGAATTGGTTGTCGGACTGTTTTTGGAGTATAGATGTGCAAACTTCTAATAAGAACGCACATAAAAGCCGGTCCATCATGCAAAAAAACATCACGTCTCTAGGCTCGTTGAACTGGGATGACCTCAAGTTTTTCCTTGAAGTCGCCCGCACCCGCAAGGCCAGCACCGCAGCCAAGCGCCTGGCGGTCGACTACACCACCGTGTCGCGGCGCATCAGTTCGCTGGAGGCGGCGTTGGGCACTTTGCTGTTCGAGAAATCCCGGACCAGCGGTTTTGTCCTGACCGCCGAAGGCCAGCGGCTGCTCGGTTACGCCGAGTCGATTGAAAGCACGCTGCACATGGCCTGCGAACAGGTGTCAGGTTCTGGCGTGGCCTTGTCGGGGCATGTGCGCATGGGCTGCACCGAAGGCTTCGGCAGCTTTTTCATCACCCCGCAGCTGAGCCATTTCGTCGACGCCTACCCGGCAATCTCCGTAGACATCCTGCCGCTGCCGCATTTCATCAGCCTGTCCAAGCGCGAGGCAGACATCGTCATCGCGTTGGAGCGCCCGGAGCATGGTCCATACGTCTGCTGCAAACTCTGCGACTACAAATTACAGCTCTACGCGACGCAGGATTATCTCGACAAGCACCCACCGATCCGCCGCCCGGCTGACTTGGGTAAACATTCATTCATTAGTTACGTCGACGATCTGGCGTTCAGCTCGGAGCTGTTGTATCTGGCAAATGTGTTGCCCGGCGCCAGTGCCAACCTGCGCAGCACCAGCGTGATCGCGCAATTCGTGGCCGCGCAGCAAGGGCGGTCGCTGGCGATTCTGCCGTGCTTCCTGGCGGCCCAGGATCCGCGGTTACTGCCGGTGTTGCCGGAGGAGATCAACATCACTCGACAGTTCTGGATGTACTGCCGCGAAGACCTGCGCAAGCTCAAGCGGATCACCCTGTTGTGGGATTACATCCGCGCGGTCACCGAGCAGAATCAGGGGCTGTTGATGGGTGAAAGTCGGGAGATGCTGTTCGCTGATTAGTCGGTGCCCAATTCCAGCATCAACCCGCTCAAACGCTTGACCTTGCGCCGCACCGCCTCTTCGAATACGCCGGGACGCGGCTCGATCAGGGTGAACCAGTTTTTCGCCCGGGTAATTCCGGTATAGATCAATTCCTTGGTGAGTACAGGGTTCAGGGCATCCGGCAAAATCAACGCCGTATGAGCAAATTCCGAGCCCTGGGATTTGTGCACCGTCATCGCGTACACGGTTTCGACATCATTGAGCCGGCTCGGCAGTACAAACCGTACGCCGCCCTGACCATCATTACGCGGGAACGCCACACGCAGTACCTGCTTCCCAACCTCTGGCCCCTCGCGCTCCGGCAGCTTGAGGGCAATGCCGATGTCGCCGTTCATCAATCCCAGACCATAGTCGTTGCGGGTCATCAGCACTGGCCGACCTTCGTACCACTGCTGGTCGCTGTCGATCAGCCGAGCCTTGAGCAGCGCGGCGGTCACGCGTTGATTCAACCCCTCCACGCCCCACGGCCCTTTGCGTACGGCGCACAACAATTGGAAGGCGTCGAAGGCTTGCAACACCTGCCGGGCCCAATCGGTCCAGCAGGGATCATCAAGCGTGCTGTCGAGCGGTGGTCGCAGGCTGCGCAAGAGACTCAGGTAATGGCGATAACCCTGCGGTCCATCGCCATGCCCCTCAAGCAGCAAGCGCTCCAGCGCCCGGTCCTGCTCCCCCTTGAGGGACAGGGAAAACACGTCGTCATGGCTTCGAGCCGCCAACAACTTGCGGGCTTCCTCGGGTTGCTGCTGGTTGACCCAGCGAGCCAGTTGGCCGATGCCGCTGCCCTCGCCGAACCGGCGTGAATGTCGCAGCATCACAACTTGCTGGGCCAGGGGATGAGTCCCTTGGGTGTCTTCCTGCAAACCGCTGGCATCCAGGCTTTCACCACTGACCGCTTGCAGCCACAGGCGAGTCTGTGGGCTGTACCAACCGGCCTCGGCGTCGCGGCACAGGTCACCCAGAACGGCGCCGGCCTCCACCGATGCCAGTTGGTCCTTGTCACCGAGCAGCACCAGACGGGCATGGGCCGGCAACGCATCGAGCAGGTTGGCCATCATTTCCAGATCGATCATCGAGGCTTCGTCCACCACCAAGACATCCAGCGGCAAGCGATTACCGGCGTGGTGACGGAAGTGTCGAGTACCGGGACGACTGCCGAGCAGACGGTGCACGGTGGTGACGTCTGACGGGATCTTCACTCGTACGGTTTCATCGACTTCCAGGGTTCTGACCTGCTGACTGATGGACTCCGTCAGTCGGGCTGCAGCCTTGCCGGTGGGTGCAGCGAGACGGATGCGCAGCGGTTTGCCCGCCTCCACCGCCGGCGCCTGGAGCAACGCCAGCAAACGCACGACCGTCGTCGTCTTGCCGGTCCCCGGGCCACCGGTAACGATGCTGAATGCGCTGCGGGTGGCGAGGGCACAGGCGAGCTTTTGCCAGTCAATCACTTCACCGGGCTTGGCTGGGCCGAACAAGCTGGTGAGGCGTTGGGACAAATCATCCGGCGTGGTTTCGTGTTCGACCAGGCGTTGACGCAGCGAGGTGTCGATACGCCGTTCGTAAGCCCAGTAGCGACGCAAGTACAGGCGTTTGCCCGATAACACCAATGGCCGATGCTGCGCCGCCTCGCGGCCGTCGACCGCCAAAGCGACCAGACTGCTGGAGGCCAGGACTTTGCACCAATGGGCACCGTCCAGCGCCTCAAGCAGTTGCGACGGCAACAACATCGCACCATTTTGCGGATCGCCTTCCGGTGGCAGCGACAGTGCGAAGTCCGGTTCCTTTAGCGTTTCGAATAAATCCAGGCACACATGACCGTGGCCCAGTTGATGACTGGCCAACGCGGCGGCCAACAGCACCAGTGGATCATCGCCGGGAGCGAGCTCATGAAGAAAAGCGACGAAGGCTTTGTCCAGCGCTCGCAGCCAGCCGCGCTCAACCCAGCGCGTCAGCAACAGCAGCAAGTCATCGGCGCGACTCAACGGCGCCAGATCCGCCAGGCTTTCGGCTGTCAACGAAGTGGGCAGCAAATCAGCGAAAGTGCGACTCATAACAAAACTCCCTGTTCCCAGGCGGGTTCGGCCTTGGGTTCTGGCTTGCCCTGGAACAGCCGGTCCAGACGTTCGATCAGCTCTCTTGGAGGACGGGCGAAATACACGCCCTGGCTGGACGCGCGCGTACCGCGCAGGAACAGGTACAGCGCACCACCGACATGCCGGTCGTAATCGTAATCGGCAAGTCGCGCCTTGAGCTGGCGATGCAGGGCCAACAGATACAGCACGTATTGCAGGTCGTAACGGTTGTCGAGAATCGACTGCTCCATGGCCTGCTCGGTATAGGCCGCGTCATCGACGCCCAGCCAGTTGGATTTGTAGTCGGCGACGTAGTAGCGGCCGTCGTGCTCGAACGTCAGGTCGATGAAGCCTTTGAACATGCCATTGAGCAGCACCGGCTCGGCAGCCACCCGGGCCACGCCGTTGTGGGTGTATTGACGCACCAGTTCATCGAGCTTGAGCACATCGACCTTATGACTGGCGAACCAGAACTCCATCTCGACCCGGTATTGGGTGAGCCGCTCGAATACCACGGGGGCCTGCCCGCCGCCGATATGCAGCGGGGACGTAAGCAGATGCTGCAGCCAGTCGCTCAGGGCGGTGATCCAGCCCTCCCAGCCACGGCGGTTGCAGCGACGGGCAATGGCATCTTCCACCGTTTGCGGCGTGGCGACAAAACCCTCATCACCAGCCCATTCGAGCAAACCATGGAGAAAGGTGCCGGGGTTCGGCCCACGAGGGAATCGATGGATATCAGCACCACCGGCCACCACTTCTCGTGGTGCTTGCGGATCGAGGCGTTCGTCGTCGAATAGCTTTTGCGCTTGCGGGCTCTCCGGCGCTTCATCAGTGCCCACGCTCATGCTGTCGCCAATGCGCAGGGCACTGTAGGAAGCAATCCACCAGTTTTCGCTGGCCTTGCGTTTGGGTATCAGCGGAGCAAGCAACGTCGCATCGTTGTGCGGCGGATGGTAGTGCTCGACGGTCGCTTCAGGCATTTCACCGTAGTTCAGCGCAGGACAGTCCTGCTGCAGGTCTTCCAGCCAACGCTTCAAACCTGCCGACTCGGCCAATGGTGCTCCGCCGCCCAGCAGATAACCCAATGCCGACAGGTGCAGCACCGAGCTGTTGTTATTGCCGCGTTTGAGATCAGTCACTCCGAGCCAGCAGGCGTGTTGCGCCCGGGTCAGGGCCACGTAAAGCAAGCGCAAATCTTCGGCAAGACGCTCATCATCCGCCTGAACAATCAACTCGGCCGTCGGCTTCAAGGTCACTTGGGCCTTGCGCGTGGCGTCGTGGTAATGCAATGGCAGACGGCTGCCATCCACCGGTTTCGCCGAGCAAATGAACGGCAGGAACACCAAGGGGTACTCAAGCCCCTTGGACTTGTGAATGGTCACGACTTTGACCAGTTGTTCGTCACTCTCCAGACGCAGGATCTGCTCTTCGCCGGCCTGACCGGACAACGCCAGATGCTCGGACAAATGACGGATCAGCGCTTGTTCACCATCGAGTTCGGCGGCCGCCTGTTGCAGCAATTCGGACAGGTGCAGCAAATTGGTCAGCACCCGCTCGCCGTCACTGCGCGTGATTAATGTCTGAGGCAGCTGGAAGTCATGCAGCAATCGCCGCAGCATGGGCAACACGCCCTGCTTGCGCCAGAGCTCGCGATAATGGCGGAACTGCATGACCCGCGCTTCCCAGGCCAGTTCGTCCTGATTGAGGCGTTCCAGTTCAGCCAGTGACAGGTTCAGCGTGATACAGGCCAACGCGGCTCGCAGCGGGCGCTCGACATCCGGCTCGGCACAAGCCTTGAGCCAGGTCAGCAGATCGTGGGCCTCTTGGGCGGCGAACACCGAGTCCTTGTCCGACAGATAGACGCTGCGCACGCCACGTGCGGAGAGTTCGCCACGCACAGCCTGGGCTTCTTTACCGTCGCGGACCAGGATCGCGATATCCGCTGGCAGCAGCCCTCTGAAGTCCTTTCCGTCCTGTATGAAACCCGCGCGACCTTGTTGCCCGCCGTTGAGCAAAGCGGTGATTTCACTGGCGCAGGCAGCGGCGAGTTGTTGTCGGTACACCGCGCCGGACAGCGGCTGATCGGCAGACAGGTGCCAAATGTTCAGGGCTGGCACGACCTGGCCGTCAATGTGCAGAATTTCTTTGCGCCCTTGGGATTCGACGGGCAGGAACGGTACCGGGTTCTCACCGTTCTTTTCACGAAACAGGAACGCGCCTCGCCCGGTCTCGCGAGACTCGGCACGCTCGAATACATGGTTCACGGCATTGACCATGCCATGGCTGGAACGGAAATTCGTACCCAGGGTGTGCAGTCGGCCAGCGGTGGCTTGGCGGGCGCGCAAGTAGGTGTAGATGTCGGCACCGCGGAATGCGTAGATCGCTTGCTTGGGGTCGCCGATCAGGAACAGACCGCATTCGGGATTGTTGTCTTCGATGCGATAGATGCTCTCGAAGATCCGGTACTGCACTGGGTCGGTGTCCTGGAACTCATCGATCAGCGCCACCGGAAATTGCTCGCGGATCAAGGTTGCCAGCCGCTCACCGCCATCGGATTGCAACGCTGCATCAAGACGCAACAGCATGTCATCGAAGCCCATCTCCGCGCGGCGACGCTTTTCTTCCTCGAACCGTGCACCGACCCACTGGGCGGCGTGTTGCAGCACGGCGGCATCAGGTGTCGGCAATCCATCGAGACTGGCCTTGAGGCCGGGCATGGCATCCAGCCCAGGATGACTGGGTACTTCGCCTTTCCAGGCTTCAGCCATACCCTCGGGTGTCAGGCGCGTGAATCCGGTGCCGATATCCAGTTGCTCAAGGGATTCGTCTTCAGCCCAGGCCCTGATCTTTTCGAACCAGGGCTCGAAATAGCGCGCCTGCATCTTGCGCCCGTCGACACTCTTGCTCGCAACACCCTGGTGACAGATGGCAAGCAATTCGTCCGCCCACTGGCGCCAGGGCATCTTGAGCTCGAGCAACGCATCCCGTCGCTCTTGCAGACACTCCGTGATCAGCTCGGCAGGCTCTTTACCTTCAACACTGTCTCGCTCACTGGTGAACAAACCACGTACTCGCGGCAGTAAAGCCGCTGGACCGCCCCAATTTCCGCGCACCCAGTTCAGCGCATCGCCTTGCATCGGGTAGCAAAACAGGCGCCAGTAATCGCGCAGGACTTCGCCCAGCAAATCGCTGTGATCGGTTTCCAGGGTTTGCGTAAACAGGCTGCCACTGTCGAACGCGTGCTCGCGCAACATGCGCTGACACCAACTGTGGATAGTTGAAACTGCTGCCTCGTCCATCCACTGCGCGGCGATGTCCAGGCGGTTCGCGCACCCGGACCACTGCTCGGGAAGGTACTCCTCACGAAGCTCCGCGATTAGGCTATCGGGCGCCGGTGTTTCATCACGGAAAAACCGTGCAGCTTCAGCAAGACGCGTGCGGATACGTTCGCGCAATTCTTTGGTCGCAGCATCGGTGAACGTCACAACGAGGATTTGCGGCGGCAACAGTTCACGTCCGAAGCCGCTCGACTCTGCGCCGTGGCCAAGGACCAGGCGCAGATACAGCGCGGAAATGGTGAAGGTCTTGCCGGTCCCGGCGCTCGCTTCGATCAATTGGCTGCCGCGCAGGGGAAATGCCAAGGCCAGAGGTTTCGTGCTCATCAGCGCGCCTCCTCGCTGTTCAATGAACGCCAAGGCGCTTCAAGCAACGGCCGGTACAACGCGTTGCACCAATCCGGGAACGTTTCGTCTGCGACAAGCGTGTCGAAGTCGGCGAACTGCCGTGCGAGTGCCGGGCTTTCGCGACGCTCGCCGTCGGTGGTCAGGCCATCGCCTTCATAGGCCTTGCGGGCGGCGGCTTGGGCTTTGAGCGGATCAGTTTGACCAAGCCATGCGAAGCCGGTCTTCACCGCAATCGGCAGTGGCTGGCGCATGCCGGTTTGCCAAGCCATCAACAGGTCGCCCAGAATCCGCAACGCTGCATCCTCCGCCATCGGACCGAGCAGCAGACTGTCGTCGCTGGCCACCAACGCGGTGGTCATCGCCATACCACTGGCGCAGGCAACCAGATGATTGACCCATGGCCGTGTCAGTCGATGCCATTTGCGCGACTTGATCGAGCCGATGCTGTTGGGGATTGTCGTGACCGATAGCAAACCACCGTCCGCACGTTGATGCAGGCCGCCGAGCCACCCCTCCAGACGCAGACCCTGCAACTCCAGATTCACTGGCAGAGCGTTGGTGAGCGGCGATGGCCATAACGCCAAAAGCTGCTGATAACGCTGCAACAGATCCGGCAACGGTTCGATCAACTCTCGCTGAAGGCATTCGCCGAACCCGGCCATGGGCAGAAGCCCACTGTTTTGAAGGCGTTTTGCCTGTGCTTCCAGTACCTGGTCGGTGCTCTCCAGATGTCCCAGCGCCGCTTCGAGCAAGCTGTCGCTGAGGCTGTAACGTTGCAACGCGTCGAGTACAAATGGCTCTTCATCAGCCAAGGGCACTTCAGCCGCTTCGAAGTACACCTTCAGTCGCTGACTGAAGAAATGTCGCACAGGATTACGCAGAAAGTCCTGCAGTTGACCGAGACTCAGCGGCTCCTCCTGAACGTAGGGATCAAGTACCTCAACATCAGTCGACGGCTCACTGGTTTGATGCAGCACCTGCCATTCATTCGCGTAGCTGAACAAATCATCGCCTTCATGGAAGTAGCGGGAGCTGAACGGTTGCAGTGGATGTTCCTGAGTGATGGCCTCAAGCAGATCTTCGTCGACCTCATGCAGTCGCCAACCGCTGGCCAGATGATCTCGCAATTGGCCAATCAGTACCGACGCTGGGCGTTCACTGTTATCGCGAATGCTGCGACCGACCCAGCTGATATAGAGTTGGTCACGTGCCGACAACAGGGCTTCCAACAGCAGATAGCGGTCATCTTCACGTCGGGAGCGATCGCCAGGGCGGTAATCACTGCCCATGAGGTCGAAGTCCAGTGGCGGCTGTGCACGCGGGTAGTCCCCGTCATTCATGCCCAGCAGACAGACCAGTTTGAACGGGATCGCGCGCATGGGCATCAAGGTGCAGAAGTTAACCGCACCGGCCAGAAAACGCTGGGACAGGCGGCCTTGGTCGAGGCCGGCGAGCCAGGCTTCACGGACCACGGTCAACGGCAGTTCATCATGCAAGCCAACTGACTCGCACGTCTCAAGCCAGGTTTCACGCAGCTCTTCGAGTTGGGCCAACACGTAGTCGTCATGCTCGTTACTGGCCAGGAAAAACAACTGAACCAGTGCGTGCAATCGAAAGCCCCATTGTTTGGGAGCAGCAGGTTGAGAGAGTTCCTGGTGGGCAATTTCCAATGCATCCAGCAGCGCGACCAAAGGACCAATGAGCGCGGCATCCAGACCACCGATTTCGTCGTAGGGTTCGATACCCTCGCAAGCACTGGCACTGCCCACGGCATAACCGAGCAGCATCCGTCGCAGGCCGAAACGCCAACTGTTTTGTTCCAGCTCCTGCGGCAGACCAAGACCTGCGCGCTGCTCGGCATTCATGCCCCAACGGATGCCTGCGCCTTCGATCCAACGGTGCAGGGTCGGCAGATCACGATCCTCTACACCGAAGCGAGCACGTAGTGCAGGAACATCCAGCAGATCGAGGATCTCGCTCACGGGGAAACGGCTGTCGGGCAGCTTGAGCAAATGTTCGATAGCAATCAGCAACGGGTCACGACCACGCTGGCCTTGATCGGCGAGCGTGAAGGGAATGAAACGCGGATCGTGGCGTTCAAGCTGAGCAAATACCGCACGAATATGCGGTGCGTAGCTGTCGATGTCCGGGACCATCACGATCACATCGCGAGGCCTTAAATCCGGATCAGCACTGAAGCGTGCGAGCAACTGGTCGTGGAGGATCTCCACTTCACGCTGGGCACTATGGGCAATGTGAAAACGGATCGACTCGTCCTTTGCCGGATCGACAGCTGGCCAGCGCTCGCGAGTCTCGTTCAAGGGACGCAATTCAAGAATGTCGTCCTGCAATTGATTGAGCATATTCTGTGGCTGGCTATCGCTGAACAGGTCGATACGGCCATCGCGGAATGCCGAGCGGTAGCTGTTGGGATCGTCGTAGCTGTCGAGCAAATTGATATAGTCCCGCCCCTGTTTGCCCCACGCCGCCAGCAGTGGATGGGCGTGCTGGTGAAGGGTTTGCGGGTCGAGCACAACCGGCATTCCGCTCTTGCGAGCCTGACGCTTGTATTGATGCCGCAACAGGTCTTTATCGGCGACGATGTCTGCCCAATGGTGACGACACGGGTTGTGTACGCAGAGCAGAACCTGGCTGAAGCGGGCCAGCCCCGCCAGTGCTTCCAGGGCTTGAGCGGGCAGTGAGGAAATCCCGAAAACGATCACCCGCGAAGGCAATCCGCTGGGAGCTACGTCGAGGCTGTTGATGCGTTCGATAAACCGTTGATGGACGCCGGCTCGGCTTTGCGCCATGCCTTGTTCACCCACATCCAGCAACAGCGCACGCCACAACTCTGCCTGCCAGCAGTTAGCCGGGGTCAGAGGTTTGGTTTCACCTCTGCCATTTCGTAATTGATGGCGACCTTCTGCCCAGTCTTCAAGCCAGTCGGCCCTGTACACCTGATATTGGTCGAACAGATCCGCCAGTCGTTCCGCCAATTGATAGCGTTTACGTAAGTCTGTGTCATTCGTAAGGAAGCGCTGCAGGGGTTCGAAGTGCGGTTGGTTGATCAACTGCGGAAGCAGACGCATCAGACGCCAGGTCAAGGGAGCTTTATCGAGCAGGGATTTGACCGGGATTTCGTCACGTCCAAGCACCATGCGATAGAGCTGCCACATGAAGCTACCCGGTAACTGCACATCGATGGCTGCTGCGATTCCGCAGCCGCCCATGTCATCGTCTTCAGGGTCTTCTGCCAGTGCCAGCTTCAGCCATTGGGCGATGCCGTTGCTCTGTACCAGGGCAATTTCATTTTCCAAGGGAGCCAGCGGGTAACGCCGCATCCAGCTGACCACCAGGCTGCGCAACTCGTCCAGGCGGTTGCCGTGAACCACCATAAAACCAGCACTGAGGGACGTCGCGTCCGGCATAAAGGCTTCCTTGGGAAAATACAAAAGCTAGGGCCGAACCTTAGCATTGTCGGGAGACTGTGACAGCCGGGAGCCGTCCGGTATTGCTGTGAGAACTTTCCTGCGGACAAAACAAAACCCCTACCTGCATACGCAGATAGGGGTTTCGGAATTTAATCTTGACGATGACCTACTCTCACATGGGGAAACCCCACACTACCATCGGCGATGCATCGTTTCACTGCTGAGTTCGGGATGGGATCAGGTGGTTCCAATGCTCTATGGTCGTCAAGAAATTCGGTAGCCAGGTCGTTCTCCTTGCGGATTACGCTCCAGCGAATGGGTATGCGATAGTTTGGTGTTTGGTGAGTATCTCGAACTTTCGGTTCGTTTCGTCTTCACACACCGCAATCTGGTGCCTCTTCAGGTCAGCAAATTGCTTGGGTGTTATATGGTCAAGCCTCACGGGCAATTAGTATTGGTTAGCTCAACGCCTCACAGCGCTTACACACCCAACCTATCAACGTCGTAGTCTTCGACGGCCCTTCAGGGGACTCAAGGTCCCAGTGAGATCTCATCTTGAGGCTAGTTTCCCGCTTAGATGCTTTCAGCGGTTATCTATTCCGAACATAGCTACCCGGCAATGCCACTGGCGTGACAACCGGAACACCAGAGGTTCGTCCACTCCGGTCCTCTCGTACTAGGAGCAGCCCCTCTCAAATCTCAAACGTCCACGGCAGATAGGGACCGAACTGTCTCACGACGTTCTAAACCCAGCTCGCGTACCACTTTAAATGGCGAACAGCCATACCCTTGGGACCGGCTTCAGCCCCAGGATGTGATGAGCCGACATCGAGGTGCCAAACACCGCCGTCGATATGAACTCTTGGGCGGTATCAGCCTGTTATCCCCGGAGTACCTTTTATCCGTTGAGCGATGGCCCTTCCATACAGAACCACCGGATCACTAAGACCTACTTTCGTACCTGCTCGACGTGTCTGTCTCGCAGTCAAGCGCGCTTTTGCCTTTATACTCTACGACCGATTTCCGACCGGTCTGAGCGCACCTTCGTACTCCTCCGTTACTCTTTAGGAGGAGACCGCCCCAGTCAAACTACCCACCATACACTGTCCTCGATCCGGATAACGGACCTGAGTTAGAACCTCAAAGTTGCCAGGGTGGTATTTCAAGGTTGGCTCCACGCGAACTGGCGTCCACGCTTCAAAGCCTCCCACCTATCCTACACAAGCAAATTCAAAGTCCAGTGCAAAGCTATAGTAAAGGTTCACGGGGTCTTTCCGTCTAGCCGCGGATACACTGCATCTTCACAGCGATTTCAATTTCACTGAGTCTCGGGTGGAGACAGCGCCGCCATCGTTACGCCATTCGTGCAGGTCGGAACTTACCCGACAAGGAATTTCGCTACCTTAGGACCGTTATAGTTACGGCCGCCGTTTACCGGGGCTTCGATCAAGAGCTTCGCGTTAGCTAACCCCATCAATTAACCTTCCGGCACCGGGCAGGCGTCACACCCTATACGTCCACTTTCGTGTTTGCAGAGTGCTGTGTTTTTAATAAACAGTCGCAGCGGCCTGGTATCTTCGACCGGCATGGGCTTACGCAGTAAATGCTTCACCCTCACCGGCGCACCTTCTCCCGAAGTTACGGTGCCATTTTGCCTAGTTCCTTCACCCGAGTTCTCTCAAGCGCCTTGGTATTCTCTACCCAACCACCTGTGTCGGTTTGGGGTACGGTTCCTGGTTACCTGAAGCTTAGAAGCTTTTCTTGGAAGCATGGCATCAACCACTTCGTCACCCAAAGGGTAACTCGTCATCAGCTCTCGGCCTTAGAATCCCGGATTTACCTAAGATTCCAGCCTACCACCTTAAACTTGGACAACCAACGCCAAGCTGGCCTAGCCTTCTCCGTCCCTCCATCGCAATAACCAGAAGTACAGGAATATTAACCTGTTTTCCATCGACTACGCTTTTCAGCCTCGCCTTAGGGACCGACTAACCCTGCGTCGATTAACGTTGCGCAGGAAACCTTGGTCTTTCGGCGTGGGTGTTTTTCACACCCATTGTCGTTACTCATGTCAGCATTCGCACTTCTGATACCTCCAGCAAGCTTCTCAACTCACCTTCACAGGCTTACAGAACGCTCCTCTACCGCATCACCTAAGTGATACCCGTAGCTTCGGTGTATGGTTTGAGCCCCGTTACATCTTCCGCGCAGGCCGACTCGACTAGTGAGCTATTACGCTTTCTTTAAAGGGTGGCTGCTTCTAAGCCAACCTCCTAGCTGTCTAAGCCTTCCCACATCGTTTCCCACTTAACCATAACTTTGGGACCTTAGCTGACGGTCTGGGTTGTTTCCCTTTTCACGACGGACGTTAGCACCCGCCGTGTGTCTCCCATGCTCGGCACTTGTAGGTATTCGGAGTTTGCATCGGTTTGGTAAGTCGGGATGACCCCCTAGCCGAAACAGTGCTCTACCCCCTACAGTGATACATGAGGCGCTACCTAAATAGCTTTCGAGGAGAACCAGCTATCTCCGAGCTTGATTAGCCTTTCACTCCGATCCACAGGTCATCCGCTAACTTTTCAACGGTAGTCGGTTCGGTCCTCCAGTTAGTGTTACCCAACCTTCAACCTGCCCATGGATAGATCGCCCGGTTTCGGGTCTATTCCCAGCGACTAGACGCCCTATTAAGACTCGCTTTCGCTACGCCTCCCCTATTCGGTTAAGCTCGCCACTGAAAATAAGTCGCTGACCCATTATACAAAAGGTACGCAGTCACCCAACAAAGTGGGCTCCCACTGCTTGTACGCATACGGTTTCAGGATCTATTTCACTCCCCTCTCCGGGGTTCTTTTCGCCTTTCCCTCACGGTACTAGTTCACTATCGGTCAGTCAGTAGTATTTAGCCTTGGAGGATGGTCCCCCCATATTCAGACAAAGTTTCTCGTGCTCCGTCCTACTCGATTTCATGACTAAGAGATTTTCGCGTACAGGGCTATCACCCACTATGGCCGCACTTTCCAGAGCGTTCCGCTAATCTCAAAGCCACTTAAGGGCTAGTCCCCGTTCGCTCGCCACTACTAAGGGAATCTCGGTTGATTTCTTTTCCTCAGGGTACTTAGATGTTTCAGTTCCCCTGGTTCGCCTCTTAAGCCTATGTATTCAGCTTAAGATAACCATCTTATGATGGCTGGGTTCCCCCATTCAGACATCTCCGGATCAAAGTCTGTTTGCCGACTCCCCGAAGCTTTTCGCAGGCTACCACGTCTTTCATCGCCTCTGACTGCCAAGGCATCCACCGTATGCGCTTCTTCACTTGACCATATAACCCCAAGCAATCTGGTTATACTGTGAAGACGACATTCGCCGAAAATTCGATTCTTGCTCATAAAGAGCAACTCACAAATTTTACCTTAGCCTGATCCGTTACCAGTGAAAGTAACGTTCAGTCTATCTTTCTATCACATACCCAAATTTTTAAAGAACGATCTAATCTTAAAGATCAGAAATCAACATTCACCATCCTACGATGGAATGCTCATTTCTAAGCTTTACAATACAGAAGCAGTAGTGGTGGAGCCAAACGGGATCGAACCGTTGACCTCCTGCGTGCAAGGCAGGCGCTCTCCCAGCTGAGCTATGGCCCCGTATTTCTACAGGTTCCCACACAAAATTGGTGGGTCTGGGCAGATTCGAACTGCCGACCTCACCCTTATCAGGGGTGCGCTCTAACCAACTGAGCTACAGACCCAATTTCGAGCTTTAAGGCCGACCTCACCCTGCTCTTTACCACAGAGCATGGGGTGCGTTCCAACCAACTAAGCTACAACCTGTTAGGGCTGCTTCTTATCGTCTTCTTCAATGAATCAAGCAATTCGTGTGGGAGCTTATGGAGCAGCTGATGTCGTCGATTAAGGAGGTGATCCAGCCGCAGGTTCCCCTACGGCTACCTTGTTACGACTTCACCCCAGTCATGAATCACACCGTGGTAACCGTCCTCCCGAAGGTTAGACTAGCTACTTCTGGTGCAACCCACTCCCATGGTGTGACGGGCGGTGTGTACAAGGCCCGGGAACGTATTCACCGCGACATTCTGATTCGCGATTACTAGCGATTCCGACTTCACGCAGTCGAGTTGCAGACTGCGATCCGGACTACGATCGGTTTTCTGGGATTAGCTCCACCTCGCGGCTTGGCAACCCTCTGTACCGACCATTGTAGCACGTGTGTAGCCCAGGCCGTAAGGGCCATGATGACTTGACGTCATCCCCACCTTCCTCCGGTTTGTCACCGGCAGTCTCCTTAGAGTGCCCACCATTACGTGCTGGTAACTAAGGACAAGGGTTGCGCTCGTTACGGGACTTAACCCAACATCTCACGACACGAGCTGACGACAGCCATGCAGCACCTGTCTCAATGCTCCCGAAGGCACCAATCCATCTCTGGAAAGTTCATTGGATGTCAAGGCCTGGTAAGGTTCTTCGCGTTGCTTCGAATTAAACCACATGCTCCACCGCTTGTGCGGGCCCCCGTCAATTCATTTGAGTTTTAACCTTGCGGCCGTACTCCCCAGGCGGTCAACTTAATGCGTTAGCTGCGCCACTAAGAGCTCAAGGCTCCCAACGGCTAGTTGACATCGTTTACGGCGTGGACTACCAGGGTATCTAATCCTGTTTGCTCCCCACGCTTTCGCACCTCAGTGTCAGTATCAGTCCAGGTGGTCGCCTTCGCCACTGGTGTTCCTTCCTATATCTACGCATTTCACCGCTACACAGGAAATTCCACCACCCTCTACCATACTCTAGCTTGTCAGTTTTGAATGCAGTTCCCAGGTTGAGCCCGGGGATTTCACATCCAACTTAACAAACCACCTACGCGCGCTTTACGCCCAGTAATTCCGATTAACGCTTGCACCCTCTGTATTACCGCGGCTGCTGGCACAGAGTTAGCCGGTGCTTATTCTGTCGGTAACGTCAAGACACCAACGTATTAGGTTAATGCCCTTCCTCCCAACTTAAAGTGCTTTACAATCCGAAGACCTTCTTCACACACGCGGCATGGCTGGATCAGGCTTTCGCCCATTGTCCAATATTCCCCACTGCTGCCTCCCGTAGGAGTCTGGACCGTGTCTCAGTTCCAGTGTGACTGATCATCCTCTCAGACCAGTTACGGATCGTCGCCTTGGTGAGCCATTACCTCACCAACTAGCTAATCCGACCTAGGCTCATCTGATAGCGCAAGGCCCGAAGGTCCCCTGCTTTCTCCCGTAGGACGTATGCGGTATTAGCGTCCGTTTCCGAGCGTTATCCCCCACTACCAGGCAGATTCCTAGGCATTACTCACCCGTCCGCCGCTCGCCACCAGGTACAAGTACCCGTGCTGCCGCTCGACTTGCATGTGTTAGGCCTGCCGCCAGCGTTCAATCTGAGCCATGATCAAACTCTTCAGTTCAAACATCTTTGGGTTTTTAAGAAACCCTAAACTTGGCTCAGCAATCGTTGGTTACATCTTTGATTTCTCGCGGAGTAACTTGTGATGCTGATAATCTTGTTGACTATCAGTCTGACTCCACAAGCACCCACACGAATTGCTTGATTCAGTTGTTAAAGAGCGGTTGGTTAAGATCTTTCGTCTCAACCGAGGCGCGCATTCTACAGCAGCCTCTGTTGCTGTCAAGCGGTTATTTTCCGAAGTTTTCAAAGTTTCCTTTGCAACTTCAACCACTTGCGCTTTCGATCTCTCGTTAGCGGGAGGCGAATTCTACAGCGTTACTCGCTGCTGTCAACACCTCTTTTACACCGCTTTCGACCGAGAAGATCGAATCGTCAATCAAGCTAAACCACCCTGCCTGACCGACTCCTTCTGGGCTTCGATAACCTGAAGCAACTCGCTGTCGAAAACTGCGTAACTCATTGTTTACCAAGGAGTTTTCCGTTTCGACTGCGCCGGAAGTGGGGCGAATTATAGACTTCCAGAATCTGCCGTCAACACCTATCTTCATAATTCTGTCATATAGATAAAAACAGCCCCTAAACGCAAAGGCCGGCCCCAAGGGGCCGGCCTTCTTCCCTTCTACTTACAAGCTAGGGAATGCGAACTGCGAAGCTTCATGGCTCGCCCGTTGAGGCCAGCGCTGGGTAATCGCCTTGCGACGGGTGTAGAAACGCACGCCATCCGGACCATACGCATGCAAGTCGCCGAACAACGAGCGCTTCCAGCCGCCAAAGCTGTGATAAGCCACCGGTACCGGCAGCGGTACGTTGACGCCGACCATACCGACTTCGATCTCGTCGCAGAACAAACGCGCCGCTTCCCCATCACGGGTAAAGATGCAGGTACCGTTGCCATACTCGTGATCGTTGATCAGCTGCATCGCCTCTTCCAGGCTGTTAACCCGGACAACGCACAGCACCGGTCCGAAGATCTCTTCTTTATAGATACGCATCTCCGGCGTGACGTTGTCGAACAGGCAGCCACCCAGGAAGAAACCTTCCTCATGACCGGCCACGCTCAGACCACGACCATCCACCACCAAGGTCGCACCAGTAGAAACACCGTCTTCTATATAGCCACTGACTTTATCGCGAGCCTGACCGGAAACCAGCGGCCCCATGTCCAGACCGCATGAAGTACCGGCACCGATTTTCAGCGCCTTGATCTGCGGTACCAGTTTGGCCACCAGCGCATCCGCCACCTGGTCACCGACGCACACAGCCACCGAGATCGCCATGCAACGTTCACCGCAAGAACCATAAGCCGCGCCCATCAATGCGCTGACCGCGTTATCCAGATCCGCATCCGGCATCAGCACCGCATGGTTCTTCGCGCCACCCAGTGCCTGAACGCGTTTGCCGCGCTTGGTGCCTTCGGCGTAGATGTACTCGGCAATCGGCGTCGAACCAACAAAGCTCAACGCTTTGACTTCTGGCGCTTCGATCAGCGCATCCACCGCAGCCTTGTCGCCGTGCACCACACTCAGCACACCTTTAGGCAGACCGGCTTCCACCAGCAATTGAGCGATCAACAACGTGGAGCTTGGATCACGTTCAGAGGGTTTGAGGATAAAGCAGTTGCCGCAGACGATCGCCAGCGGATACATCCACAGCGGCACCATGGCCGGGAAGTTGAACGGCGTAATACCGGCCACCACGCCCAACGGCTGGAAGTCCGACCAGGCATCAATGTTCGGGCCGACGTTACGGCTGTATTCACCCTTGAGGATTTCCGGTGCAGCACAAGCGAACTCAACGTTCTCGATACCGCGCTTCAGTTCACCAGCAGCATCTTCCAGCGTCTTGCCGTGTTCTTCGCTGATCAGTTGAGCGATACGCGCTTCGTTCTGCTCCAGCAATTGCTTGAAGCGGAACATCACCTGCGCACGCTTGGCCGGCGGAGTGTTACGCCAAGCCGGGAACGCAGCCTTGGCCGAGTCGATGGCTTTTTGAATGGTTTCGCGGCTGGCCAACGGCAGCTTGTGGATCGCCTGGCCGGTAGACGGGTTGAACACATCGGCCGTGCGACCTTCTTCGGTCACCAGTTCGCCATTGATCAAATGCGGGATAAGGCTCATGCAGCACTCCTGAAAAGTTGTCCACAGGCGCCCTTCAAAGGGCGCCTTTCTTTCTATTAGAGGGAATAGAGGGAAGAATCAGTCGATCTTGTTCAGCACTTCGCCGACCGCGTCGAACAGACGATCAAGGTCTTGCGGCTTGCTGTTGAAGGTTGGGCCGAATTGCAGGGTGTCGCCGCCGAAGCGCACGTAGAACCCGGCTTTCCACAACGCCATGCCCGCTTCGAACGGACGCACGATGGCGTCGCCGTCACGCGGCGCGATCTGGATCGCACCGGCCAAGCCGTAGTTACGAATATCGATGATGTTTTTCGAGCCCTTCAGACCGTGCAACGCATTTTCAAAATGCGGCGCGACTTCGGCCACGCTCTGCACCAGGTTTTCCTTTTGCAGCAGATCGAGTGCTGCCAGGCCAGCAGCGCAAGCCACCGGGTGCGCGGAATAGGTGTAGCCGTGCGGGAATTCCACCGCGTACTCCGGCGTCGCCTGGTTCATGAAAGTCTGGTAGATCTCGGAGCTGGCAATCACCGCGCCCATTGGGATCGCGCCGTTAGTGACTTGCTTGGCGATGCACATCAGGTCCGGGGTGACGCCAAAGGTATCGGCACCGAACATTTTGCCGGTACGGCCGAAACCGGTGATCACTTCGTCGAACACCAGCAGGATGTTGTGCTGATCGCAGATTTCGCGCAGACGCTTGAGGTAGCCCTGCGGCGGAACAAGCACGCCAGCGGATCCGGCCAGTGGCTCGACGAATACGGCGGCGATGTTCGACGCATCGTGCAGCTCGATCAACTTCAGCAGCTCGTCGGCCAAAGCAATACCACCCAACTCCGGCATGCCACGGGAGTAGGCATTGCTCGCCAGCAGCGTGTGCGGCAGGTGATCGACGTCCATCATCGCCTGACCGAACATTTTGCGGTTGCCGTTCACGCCGCCGAGGCTGGTACCGGCGATGTTCACGCCGTGATAGCCACGTGCACGACCGATCATCTTGGTCTTGGTCGCCTGGCCTTTCAGACGCCAGTAAGCACGCACCATCTTCACCGCCGTGTCAGCGCACTCGGAGCCCGAGTCAGTGAAAAACACATGATTCAGATTGCCCGGGGTCAGGTCGGTGATTTTCTCAGCCAGCTGGAACGACAGCGGATGGCCGTATTGGAAGCCTGGCGAGTAATCGAGGGTGCCCAATTGCTTGGCGACTGCTTCCTGAATTTCCTTGCGGGTATGCCCGGCGCCGCAGGTCCACAGACCGGACAGCGAGTCGTAAACCTTGCGGCCCTTGTCATCGATCAGCCAACTGCCTTCTGCCGCCACGATCAGTCGCGGATCGCGCTGGAAATTGCGGTTGGCGGTGTAGGGCATCCAGTGAGCATCGAGCTTGAGCTGGCTGGCCAGGGAAGTCGGGTTGTTTTCAGGCAAGTTCATGGGCAAAACCTCGCAGGGCAATAAGCGGCATAGAGATCAAAAGCGTTCTTGCAGCTAAATTGCCACGGGGATAAAGTCGGTGAAATCCAACTCTTCTAACGTTCAGTCAGGTCATCACTAAACTATGAGCAGCCGTCGCCCCGATCCGCTGGCGCAAGTCAGTGACTTTGATATCCGCCTGCTTCGGATTTTTCGCAGTGTGGTGGAGTGCGGCGGCTTCTCGGCAGCGGAGTCGGTGCTGGGGATCGGTCGCTCGGCCATCAGCCAGCAAATGAGCGATCTGGAACAGCGCCTCGGTTTGCGTTTATGCCAACGGGGTCGCGCTGGATTTTCCCTGACCGAGGAAGGTCGCGAGGTTTACCAATCGGCCTTGCAGCTATTAAGTGCGCTGGAAAGTTTCCGCACCGAGGTCAACGGCCTGCACCAACATCTGCGCGGCGAATTGACCATCGGCCTGACCGACAACCTGGTCACCCTGCCCCACATGCGCATCACCCACGCCTTGGCGCAATTGAAGGAACGCGGGCCGGACGTGCAGATTCAGATCCGTATGATCGCGCCCAATGAAGTCGAACAAGGCGTGCTCGACGGTCGATTGCATGTCGGCGTGGTGCCGCAGGCCAGCGCGCTGTCGGGGCTGGAATATCAGCCGCTCTATAGCGAACGCTCGCTACTGTATTGCGCGGTTGGTCATCCGTTGTTTTATGTCGACGATAAACAACTGGATGACGAGCGCCTCAATAGCCAGGACGCCATCGCGCCGACCTTCCGTTTGCCCGCGGAAATCCAGGCGCATTACCAGGCACTCAATTGCACGGCCAGTGCCTCGGATCGGGAAGGCATGGCGTTCCTGATCCTCACCGGACGCTACATCGGCTACCTGCCAGACCACTACGCCAGCCTCTGGGTGCAGCAAGGCCGATTACGTGCGCTGAAACCAAAGGTGCGTTTTTATGACCTGAGCCTTGCATCGGTCACACGCAAGGGCCGTCGCCCGCATTTGGTGCTGGAGAGTTTTCTGGAGAGCCTGGCGGCGACACGCTAGGTTTTATCGCGTCAGGACTTGTCTGATGCCGGTGGGTGCGCTATCAACGCACTGGTTGCACCCACTCACTTGCTCGGAAGTGCCTATGACCTTTGAAGTCCCCGCTCACGGCGGCAAACCTGCCAGCCGCATTCGTCAGAAGAACGAAGAGACCATCATCAAAGCCGCCGAAGACGAGTTCGCTCGTCACGGGTTCAAAGGCACCAGCATGAACACCATCGCCCTGAATGCCGGGTTGCCCAAGGCGAACCTGCATTACTACTTCACCAACAAACTCGGTTTGTACGTGGCGGTGCTGAGCAACATCCTCCAGTTGTGGGACAGCACCTTCAACACCCTGACCTTTGATGATGATCCGGCCGAAGCGCTGACGCGTTACATCCGCGCCAAGATGGAATTCTCCCGCCGTCAGCCGCAAGCCTCGCGGATCTTCGCGATGGAAGTGATCAGCGGCGGCGAATGCCTGACCGAATACTTCAACCAGGATTATCGCGCCTGGTTCCAGGGCCGGGCGGGCGTGTTCCAAGCGTGGATCGACGCCGGCAAAATGGACCCGGTCGACCCGGTGAACCTGATCTTCCTGTTGTGGGGCAGCACTCAGCATTACGCGGATTTCGCCACACAGATCTGCCGTGTCAGCGGGCGTACCAAGCTCACCAAGCAGGACATGGAAGACGCCGGCAACAACCTGATCCGCATCATTCTCAAGGGCTGCGGCCTGACGCCAACGATCTAAGACACTTATGCCTTTTACCCTCAGCGGTTTTTGCGAGTACCGCGAAGAGATTCGCAAAAGCCGCTTCATCACTTTCGCCGCGCCAATCAGCAGCCCTGTTGAAGCCCAGGCGTTCATCGAACAGCACAGCGATCTGAATGCCTCGCACAATTGCTGGGCCTGGAAACTTGGCGACCAATACCGCAGCACTGACGATGGCGAGCCCGGCGGCACCGCTGGCCGGCCGATTCTGGCGGCAATCGACGCGCAGGATTGCGATCAAGTCGCGGTGCTGGTAATTCGTTGGTATGGCGGCATTCAACTCGGCACCGGTGGCCTCGCCCGGGCGTATGGCGGCGGCGCCAACAAGTGCCTGCAAGCGGCGGCGAAGGTTGAGTTGATCAGTCGGGTGCCGGTGAGTTGCGCCTGTGCTTTTGCAGAGTTGCCGCTGGTGAAGCTTCGGGTGGCGGAACTGGGTGGATTGGTTGTGGAAGAAACGTTCACGGCCAACGGCGTAGAACTGCAACTGGCGATCAGCGAAAGCCAGATCGATACCCTGCAAACGCAGCTGGCGGGCTTGAGCCGCGGACGCATTTTGTTGCAGCACTAATCGCACCAACAACGTTCACAGCCCTTTCGTCGAACCGGTGCATTTGCCCACATCTACTGTGCACCCGGCTGTGGATAACCTGAGCACACCCGGCTGTAACCCTTCTGTCATGCGGCTTTGCGGGCTTTGCTCACTTTTCGTCCAATCCACCATCAAAAAAGCTAAATCCACGTAAAAACAATCAGTTAGAGCGGTTTATCACCTTTAGAAGAAAGCCGCACAGTGCTTATGCCCGAGCGTCGGGCTTGCGCACAAATACTGTGGAGCAATCTGTGGATAACCCGTTCATGGCTGTCGCCGCCCCATGTCCGGTATGGCTTGCCGCCAGTTGCTCGTTTTTTGACCAAACACCCTGAGCAAAACCGGAGCCTGATCAACGGCGCTGCCCTCAAGTGGTGCCTGGTTCGGGATCGACATAGGGCAAGGCGCCGTCCTCAAAGCCTTTATCTGTAACGCATTTGATTTTTTCTGACTCAATGGCCAGGAAATTGCTGTGTCCACCGGCATCACTTCAATCGACCCGAGCCTGTCATGCCTAACCCCGTGCCGATCCCCGATCCAACACCTCGTCTGCAACTGCGCAGAATCAGCAAGCGCTACCCCGGTTGCCTGGCCAACGATGCTATCGACTTGAGCATAGCCCCTGGCGAAATCCATGCCCTGCTTGGCGAAAACGGCGCGGGTAAAAGTACGCTGATGAAGATCATCTACGGCGTCACCCACGCGGACTCGGGTGAGATGAACTGGCAAGGGCAACGCGTGACTCTGCGCAACCCGGCTCAGGCTCGTAGCCTCGGGATCGGCATGGTGTTCCAGCATTTCTCGCTGTTCGAGACGCTGAGCGTGGCGCAGAACATTGCCTTGGCGATGGGCGCGGCGGCTGGTACACCGAAACAGCTTGAGCCAAAGATTCGTGAAGTCTCCCGGCGCTACGGCATGGCGCTGGAGCCGGAGCGACTTGTCCACAGCCTGTCGATCGGCGAACGCCAGCGGGTGGAAATCATTCGATGCCTGATGCAGGACATCCGCCTGCTGATTCTCGATGAGCCGACCTCGGTGCTGACTCCACAGGAGGCCGACGAATTGTTCGTCACCTTGCGCCGACTGGCGGCCGAGGGATGCAGCATTCTGTTTATCAGCCACAAACTCGGTGAAGTTCGCGCGTTATGTCACAGCGCCACGGTGTTGCGCGGCGGTCGGGTGGCCGGGCATTGCGTGCCGGTCGAGTGTTCGGATCGGCAACTGGCGCAGTTGATGGTGGGTGAAGCGGCAGAGTTGATTACCGATTATCCGAAGGTGATCGGCAGTGATGTCTTCTTGAGTGTGAGCGGATTGTCCTGGCACAACCCGGACCCGTTCGGATGCTCGCTGAATGACATTGAGCTTGAAGTGCGCAGCGGTGAAATCGTCGGCATCGCCGGTGTCGCGGGCAATGGTCAGGATGAGTTGCTGGCCCTGCTCAGCGGCGAAGAACCGCTCAGCCGCAACGACGGCGCAACGATCAGTTTCGCCGGGCAACCGGTGGCGCATTTGCGGCCGGATGCACGGCGCAAACTGGGCCTGGCCTTCGTCCCCGCTGAACGTCTGGGTCACGGCGCAGTGCCGGACTTGAGCCTGGCGGACAACGCCCTGCTCACCGCCTTTCAACAAGGGCTGGTCAGCAACGGACTGATCCAGCGCGGCAAGGTCGAAGCGCTGGCCGAAGAAATCATCCGTCGCTTCGGGGTGAAGACGCCCGACACCCAGACACCGGCCCGCAGCCTGTCCGGCGGCAACTTGCAGAAATTCATCCTCGGCCGGGAAATCCTGCAGCAACCGAAACTTCTGGTGGCCGCGCACCCGACCTGGGGCGTGGACGTCGGCGCTGCCGCGACCATTCACCGGGCGCTGATTGCCTTGCGCGACGCCGGCGCGGCGATTCTGGTGATCTCCGAAGACCTCGACGAACTGTTCCAGATCAGCGACCGCCTCGGCGCCTTGTGCGGTGGTCGATTGTCACCGCTCAAGCCCACGGTCGACACCCGCCTGATCAATGTCGGCGGCTGGATGGCCGGCCAGTTCGACGCTCCTCAATTACGTGCAATGGTTTAACGGAGTTTCACATGCTGCTTTCTCTCGAACCCCGTGGCCAGCAATCGCAACTGATGTTGTGGTGCTCGCCGTTGCTGGCGGCGGCCCTCACATTGGCCTGTGGCTCGCTGCTGTTTATTGCGCTGGGGCATGACCCATTGCTGACTTTGCACACCTTGCTGATCGCCCCGGTCAGCGACCTGTATGGCGTCTCCGAACTGCTGGTCAAAGCGCTGCCGATTCTGCTCTGCGCGTTGGGGCTGGCGGTGGCGTACCAAGCGCGAATCTGGAATATCGGCGCCGAAGGTCAGTTGCTGCTTGGCGCGCTGGCCGGCAGTGCGCTCGCTGTGAACATTATCGGCATGGAGAGTCGCTGGGCACTGGTGTTGATCCTGCTTGTCGGCACCCTGGCCGGTGCCGCGTGGGCCGGGCTGACGGCGTGGTTGCGTACGCGATTCAACGCCAACGAAATCCTCACCAGCATCATGCTCAATTACATCGCCCTGAACCTGTTGTTGTTCTGCGTGCATGGGCCGCTGAAGGATCCGGCCGGGTTCAACTTTCCCGAGTCGGCGATGTTCGGTGAGGCCAGTCGTTTGCCTTTGTTAATGGAGGACGGTCGGGTTCACGCAGGCGTGTATTTCGCCTTGCTCGCATTGGTGGCTGTGTGGGTGTTGCTGCAGAAAAGCTTTATCGGGTTCCAGATCAAAGTGCTCGGGCTGGACAAGCGCGCAGCGGGGTTCGTCGGGTTTCGCGAGAAGCGACTGATCTGGCTGGCGCTATTGATCAGCGGAGGATTGGCGGGGCTGGCCGGGGTGTGTGAAGTCACCGGGCCGATCGGCCAATTGGTGCCTCAAGTCTCGCCCGGTTATGGCTATGCCGCAATCACCGTGGCGTTTCTCGGGCGGTTGAATCCCGTCGGGATTCTGTTTTCCAGCCTGTTGATGGCGTTGCTGTACATCGGCGGCGAGAGCGCGCAGATGAGCATGAATCTGCCCCAGGCAATCACCCAATTGTTCCAGGGAATGATGCTGTTTTTCCTGCTGGCCAGTGACGTGCTGATTCTCTACCGACCACGCTTGAACCTGCGCTGGTCCCGTCGTGCACAAGCCACCGCCGTACACGCAGGAGCGCTGTGATGGATATCGATCTGCTGAGCAATATTTTCTACGCCATGGTCCGTTGCGGCACGCCGCTGCTGTTGGTGGCGCTGGGCGAACTGATCTGCGAGAAGAGCGGCGTTCTGAACCTCGGCCAGGAAGGCATGATGCTGTTTGGTGCCGTGATCGGTTTTATCGTCGCGCTGAACAGCGGCAACCTGTGGCTCGGCGTGTTGCTGGCGATGCTTGCCGGGATGCTGTTGTCGTCCCTGTTTGCGCTGGTGGCGCTGGTGTTCAACGCCAATCAGGTGGCCACCGGGTTGGCGCTGACGATCTTCGGCGTGGGCCTGTCGACCTTTGTCGGCGCGGCGTGGGTCGGTAAACCGCTGGCGGGTTTCGAACCGGTGGCGATTCCTTATTTGAGTGAAATCCCGCTGATCGGACGGATGCTGTTTGCGCAGGATCTGCTGGTGTATGTGTCGTTCGCGCTGTTTGCGCTGGTGGCCTGGGTGATTGTGAAAAGTCGCGTCGGGCTGATTATTCAGGCGGTCGGAGAAAGTCCGGATGCGGCCAGTGCCATGGGCTTGCCGGTGTTGGGCGTGCGCACATTGGCGGTGCTGTTTGGCGGGGCGATGGCCGGGTTGGCCGGGGCTTACTTGTCGCTGGCTTATACGCCGATGTGGGCGGAGAACATGAGCGCCGGCCGGGGCTGGATTGCCCTCGCACTGGTGGTGTTTGCCAGTTGGCGGGTGTGGCGGTTGCTGCTGGGGGCGTATCTGTTCGGGCTCGCCAGCATCCTGCATTTGGTGGCGCAGGGGTTGGGGCTGGCGATTCCGTCGAGTCTGCTGGCGATGCTGCCGTATGTCGCGACCATTGTGGTGTTGGTGCTGTTGTCGCGGGATGCGGTGCGTACGCGGTTGTATGCGCCGGTGTCGTTGGGGCAACCGTGGCAGGCTGGGCATTAGCGGTTGCCTGCACCGGCCTCATCGCGAGCAGGCTCGCTCCCACAGTAGTCCGGGTTTAACTCAGGATTGCGGGTCGACACGGATCCCCTGTGGGAGCGGGCTTGCTCGCGAAAGCGCCCGAACAGGCAACACCTGAGCTACGCCCCACGCCAATTCAAAGAACAGGAAAATCGCCAACAAAGAGCTGGCGCCATGGAGCAAGGCATACAGCTGCCAAGCCGAAAACAGAAATCTACCGACCACGTCATACCGCCCATACACCTGCTGCGGATCCCGAATCCGCAGCACCGCCCACACGCAGACAATCGACCCCAACAGATTGGCCATCAGCAGGTGCATCGGCTCAAACGGCGGCAGCTCGCCAGACAAGTTGAACGCCTGACTCACACTCAACAAAACGCCATGCAACGCCGCAAAACTCCACGGCGTGACAAACGCCACCATGACGATCAAGTCATACCAGGCGCTACCCTTCACCAACCGGCGATATTGCGTTGAAGTCCACATCCGTCTTGCTCCGTAAACTCAGGGAGCAACAAGGCTAAAGCCTGGAGTATGCTCCAGGGTCAAGCCCTCTCGAGACGTCATGATGCGCATTGGTGAATTAGCCCAGGCCAGCGCCGTCAGCCGCGACACGCTGCGCTTCTACGAGCAACGCGGGTTGATTGCGGCGCAACGCAGCGCCAACGGTTACCGCGACTATCCGGCGGACATGGTGCAACTGGTGCAGTACATCAAGACCGCTCAGCGATTGGGCTTTACCCTCGGCGAGATCGGCAACAGCGTCGCTGCGATATGGCAGTCGCCCGATCCGGACAGCGCCGTCACGCAATTGCTGCAAGACAAACTCAAACTGATCGAAACCCAAATGGAAGAACTCGGCGCGCTGCGTCAGGAGTTGCAGCAACGGCTCGGTCAGCGTTGTCCATTAAATCCGTGATCCTCATTTTTCAAGGAAGCCACTTATGTCTACGGCAAAAACCGCACTCATCATCGGCGCCTCCCGAGGCTTGGGCCTCGGGCTGGTGAAAACCCTGCTGGCCGACGGTTGGCAAGTCACCGCCACCGTGCGCAACCCGCAGAACGCCGAAGCCTTGCAGGCCTTGGGCAAGGTGCGGATCGAAAAACTCGACATGGACGATCAGCAGGCAGTCATCGCCCTCAGCCAGCAGCTCAAGGGCGAAGTGTTTGACCTGCTGTTCGTGAATGCCGGGGTCAAAGGCCCGGAAGTTCAAACGCCGGGCGGTGCGACCCTGGCCGAGGTCGGCCAACTGTTCTTCACCAATGCGGTGGCACCGATCAACCTGGCCCAGCGCTTCGTCGGGCAGATTCGTCCGGACAGTGGCGTGCTGGCATTCATGAGTTCGGTGCTGGGCAGCGTGACCATGCCGGATGCGCCCGAACTGGCGCTGTACAAGGCCAGCAAAGCGGCGCTGAACTCGATGACCAGCAGCTTCGTCACTCAGTTGGGCGAGCAGAAACTCACCGTGCTGTCGCTGCATCCGGGTTGGGTGAAAACCGACATGGGCGGTGAAGGCGCTGACATTGATGTGGACACCAGTACGCGTGGGTTGGTCGATCAGGTGAATGCGCATACCGGCAAGGGCGGGCATCATTTTGTGAATTACAGGGGTGAAACCATTCCTTGGTAATCACCACCATCTACTGTGGGAGCGGGCTTGCTCGCGAAGAGGGAGTGTCAGTCGACATCAATGTTGCATGACGCACCGCATTCGCGAGCAAGCCCGCTCCCACATGGGGTTATGCGTCGTCTGGTCGGGCCGGGCTTGCCTGCGATGCTTTTTTGATTGAGACTCCGCACCTCGTCCCCGCGACGACCCTGGATCAGCAGACAGGGTAATCACTGAGCTGGCTAACCTGAACCCAACTTTCAGAGGAGCCGGCCAACATGCCTGCGACCCGTACCTGGTTAAAAAATCCCCTCGCGATCTTCACTGCCAATGGCCTCGATGCCCGTGGCGGCCTGGTGCTGCAAGACGGTTTGATCGTCGAAGTGCTCGCCGCCGGCCAGCAACCGTCCGCACCCTGTGGACAAGTCTTCGATGCCCGCGAGCATGTGATCCTGCCGGGACTGATCAACACCCATCACCACTTCTATCAAACCCTGACCCGCGCTTGGGCACCGGTGGTCAATCAGCCATTGTTCCCGTGGCTGAAAACTCTCTACCCGGTCTGGGCCCGCCTCACACCTGAAAAACTCGCCCTCGCCAGCAAAGTCGCGTTGGCCGAGTTGCTGCTGTCTGGCTGCACCACCGCGGCCGACCACCATTACCTGTTTCCCGAAGGCCTGGAAAATGCGATCGACGTGCAAGTCGAGAGCGTCCGCGAACTGGGCATGCGCGCCATGCTGACGCGCGGTTCCATGAGCCTCGGTGAAAAGGACGGCGGCCTGCCGCCGCAGCAGACCGTGCAGGAAGGCGAAGTCATCCTCGCCGACAGCCAACGCTTGATCGCCGAGTACCATGAACGTGGCGACGGTGCGCAAATCCAGATCGCCCTCGCGCCGTGCTCGCCGTTCTCGGTGACCCCGGAAATCATGTCCGCCAGCGCCGAACTGGCGAACAAACTCGACGTGCGCCTGCACACCCATCTGGCCGAAACCCTCGACGAAGAAGACTTCTGTCTGCAACGCTTCGGCTTGCGCACCGTGGATTATCTGGACAGCGTCGGCTGGCTCGGCCCGCGCACCTGGCTCGCTCATGGCATCCATTTCAACCCGGATGAAATCGCTCGCCTCGGCGCCGCCGGCACCGGGATTTGCCATTGCCCGAGTTCGAACATGCGCCTGGCTTCCGGCATTTGCCCGACCCTGGACCTGACCGCTGCCGGCGCGTTGCTGGGCTTGGGCGTGGACGGTTCGGCGTCCAACGATGCGTCGAACATGATGCTGGAAACCCGTCAGGCGCTGTACATTCAGCGGCTGCGTTATGGCGCCGAGAAGATCACCCCGGAACTGGTTTTGGGGTGGGCGACCAAGGGTTCGGCGAGTTTGCTCGGGCGTACCGATATCGGCGAACTGGCGGTGGGCAAGCAGGCGGATCTGGCACTGTTCAAGCTCGATGAGCTGCGGTTCTCCGGCAGTCATGATCCGGTGTCGGCGTTGCTGCTGTGCGGCGCTGATCGTGCAGATCGGGTGATGGTTGGCGGCAAATGGCGAGTAATCGATGGGCAGGTTGAAGGGCTGGATTTGAAGGGGTTGATTGCCGATCACAGCCAGGCGGCTCGGCAGCTAATCGCCGGCACCTGACACAACACAATCCAACCCTGTGGGAGCGAGCCTGCTCGCGAAAGCGGACTGACATTCAACATCTATGTTGACTGATCCGCCCCCTTCGCGAGCAGGCTCGCTCCCACAATGGGTTTTGTGGTGTGTTCAGAGACCGAGCAGCGACAACATGATGAACGTCGCAAACAGCACAAAGTGGGTCATGCCTTCGATGGCATTGGTTTCGCCATCGTTGAGGTTGATCGCGCTGACGATCAGGGTGAGGAAGACCATCACGGTCTGCACCGGGGTCATCGCCATCTGGAACGGCTGGCCGGTATAGAGCGCCATCGCTTCCATCACCGGCACCGTCAGGATCACCGTCGACAGCGACGCGCCCATGGCGATGTTGACCACCGACTGCATGCGGTTGGCCAGAGCCGCCCGCAACGCCGTCAGAATCTCCGGCGCCGCCGAGATTGCCGCCACCAGGATCGCAGTGATCACCGGCGGTGCGCCCGTCCCTTCCAGGCCCAGGTCGAGGGTTTTGGACATCACTTCGGCCAATGCGCCGATGACCACCACGCCAAACACCAATGTCCCGATACTCAGCGCCAGATTGATGGGTTCAGGTTCTTCCTCCGGGACTTTCTTTCGACGCTTTTCCGGATAGCTGTAGCTGAAGAAATAACTGTGCGGCCCGACCTGCATGCGCAGGAACAGGGCGTAGAGCACGATCATCGCGCCGATGGTGAAGCCTGAATAGAGTTTCCAGCTGGCCTCGGGAATGAACTCCGGCACCACCATGGACACACCCATGGCGGTGAGGATCATCACGCTGTAGCTACGGGCAGAGTCGTCGTTGTAGGACTGTTCGCCGTGCTTGAGCCCGCCCATCAACGCAGCTAGGCCGAGGATGCCGTTGATGTCGAGCATCACCGCCGAATAAATCGTGTCGCGTACCAGGGTCGGCGAGGCTTCGTTGCTCATCATGATCGCCAGGATCACCACTTCCACCAGCACGGCGGCCAGGGTCAGGATCATCGTGCCGTAAGGGTCACCGACTTTTTCTGCGAGCAGCTCAGCGTGATGGGCGACGCGCATGGAGGCAACGACGATGAACGCGATCAACACCAGGCCTGCGGTGAGCGCGATGGGCTGACCGCTGTGCAGCATCCAGTGTTCCAGCGGATAGGCGACGACGGCGGCGAGCAGGGCCAGCAGCAGAAACTTTTCTTGCTTGAGGAGTGTGAGCATTGCGGGCCTTTTTGCCGAGTGAAGCGAAACCAGGGTGATGAGCTACTGACTGTGGGGCGGCGCTAACGTTTCGTTACACCTTAGCGCACCAGTGGATGGCAACGAGTTCAGGGCGTGCACTTTTATTGGTATTGCGGGCCCCTTCGCGAGCAGGCTCGCTCCCACATTGGAATGCGTTCTCCTGTGGGAGCGAGCCTGCTCGCGAAGGCCGTTACGCGGATTCGGCATTTGTTGTCCTGTTGGTCAGCAACTTGCATTGGCCTTGCCAACCTCACAACAACATGGAGTTCGAATTCATGCACAAACGTCCGTTGAAGAAGCTGCTTTGCGCCGTTGCGGCGGCCATCGGTCTGAGCGCCAGCCTGACCGCCAGTGCCGCCGACCCGCTGAAAGTCGGCTTCGTCTACATTGGTCCGATTGGCGACCACGGCTGGACGTATCAGCATGAACAGGGGCGCAAGGCGCTGGCGGAAAAATTCGGCGACCAGATCACCACCAATTATGTGGAGAACGTTGCTGAAGGCGCCGACGCCGAGCGGGTGATCCGCAACATGGCCAAGGACAAGTACGACCTGATCTTCACCACGTCCTTCGGCTACATGAACCCGACCCTGAAAGTCGCCAAACAATTTCCCATGGTGACCTTCGAACACGCCACCGGCTACAAGCAGGACAAGAACCTCGGCACCTACCTGGCGCGCACCTATGAAGGTCGCTACGTCGGCGGTTTTCTCGCGGCGAAGATGACCAGGACCAAGAAGATCGGTTACGTCGCGTCCTTCCCGATCCCGGAAGTGATCCGCGACATCAACGCCATTCAACTGGCCCTGAACAAGTACAACCCCGGCACCGAGATCAAAGTGGTGTGGGTCAACTCCTGGTTCGATCCGGGCAAAGAAGCCGATGCCGCCAATGCGTTGATTGATCAGGGCGTGGATGTGGTGTTCCAGCACACCGACAGCCCGGCACCGATCCAGGCGGCTGAACGTCGCGGCGTGTATGCCGTGGGCTACGCTTCGGACATGGCGCACTTCGGGCCGAAAGCGGTGCTGACGTCCATCGTCAACGACTGGGGCCCGCACTACATTCAGGCGACCCAAAGCGTGCTCGACCACACGTGGAAGTCGCTGGATTACTGGGGTGGTTTGAAGGAAGGTACGGTTGAGTTGCCGATCAGCGATCTGGTGCCAGCGCCGGTGAAAGCCGAGGCAGAGCAGATCATTGCCGACATCAAGAGCGGTGCTTTCCACCCGTTCACCGGGCCGATCAAGGATCAGGCGGGCGTCGAGAAAATTGCGGCGGGCGCGACGGCGAGCAATGCGGAGCTGGCATCGATGAACTACTACGTTGAAGGCATGAAGGCCGACATTCCGAAGTAATCCCAGCGCCAGACACAAAACCCTGTGGGAGCGAGCCTGCTCGCGAAGGCGGACTATCAGTCAACTTGGATGTTGAATGTGATGGCCTCATCGCGAGCAGGCTCGCTCCCACAATGGATTTTCATCGCTTTCAAGGATTGTGCATGAACAGTCTTCCTATCATCGACATCGCCCCGCTCTACACCCATGACCCATCCGCCTGGCAATCAATCGCCACGCAAATCGACCACGCCTGCCGCGAGTGGGGCTTTTTCTATATCAAGGGTCACCCAATCCCTTCTGCGCGCATCGACGCCGTGCTCGACAACGCCCAACGTTTCTTCGCCCTGCCCGCCGCCGAAAAACTCAAGATCGACATTACCCAAACCCGCCACCACCGCGGTTATGGCGCCATCGCCACCGAACAACTCGACCCGAGCAAACCCAGCGACCTGAAAGAAACCTTCGACATGGGCCTGCACCTGCCGGCCGATCACCCTGAGGTGCTGGCGGAAAAACCGCTGCGCGGCCCCAACCGTCATCCGTCGATGCCCGGCTGGGAATCGCTGATGGAGCAGCACTACGTCGACATGCAGGCCTTGGCCCTAACCCTGCTACGGGCCATAACCGTGGCGCTGGGCATCAAGCGCGACTTTTTCGACACCCGTTTCGTTGAGCCGGTCAGCGTGCTGCGGATGATTCATTACCCACCGCGCCACACCGCCAGTTCCGAAGAGCAGCAAGGCGCCGGCGCCCACACCGATTACGGCTGCATCACCCTGCTGTATCAGGATGCCGCCGGCGGCCTGCAAGTGCGAAACGTTAAAGGCGAGTGGATCGACGCGCCGCCGATCGACGACACGTTCGTGGTCAACCTCGGCGACATGATGGCGCGCTGGAGCAACGACCGTTACCTGTCGACGCCGCACAGGGTGATCAGCCCGCTGGGCGTGGACCGTTACTCGATGCCGTTCTTCGCCGAGCCGCACCCCGACACGGTCATCGAATGCCTGCCCGGCTGTCAGGATGAACGGCACCCGGCACAGTATCCGGCCACCACCTGCGCCGAATTCCTGCTCTCGCGCTTCGCCGATACCTACGCCTATCGACGGGAACAGGAAGCGCTGTGATGAACCGGCTGGTCAGGTTTTGCTAATTGTTTCCACGGGCATCTGTAGAATGCTCGCCATCTGCACCTGATGAGAAAAGACTATGTACGACTGGCTGAACGCCCTGCCCAAGGCAGAACTGCACCTGCACCTTGAGGGTTCGCTGGAGCCTGAGTTGCTGTTCGCCCTGGCCGAACGCAACAAGATCGCCCTGCCGTGGAGCGATGTCGAAACCCTGCGCAAGGCCTACGCCTTCAACAACCTGCAAGAGTTTCTCGACCTGTATTACCAGGGCGCCGACGTGTTGCGCACCTCTCAGGATTTCTACGACCTGACTTGGGCCTACCTGTTGCGTTGCAAGGCGCAGAACGTGATTCACACCGAACCGTTCTTCGACCCGCAGACCCACACCGACCGTGGCGTGCCGTTCGAAGTGGTACTCAACGGCATCGCCGCCGCGTTGAAGGATGGCGAGCAGCAACTGGGCATCACCAGCGGTTTGATCCTGAGCTTCCTGCGCCACTTGAGCGAAGAAGAAGCCGAGAAAACCCTCGACCAGGCGCTGCCGTTCCGTGATGCGTTTGTGGCTGTCGGTCTGGACAGTTCGGAAATGGGTCACCCGCCAAGCAAGTTCCAGCGCGTGTTTGATCGTGCCCGTCACGAAGGCTTCCTGACCGTCGCCCATGCCGGTGAAGAAGGCCCGCCCGAGTACATCTGGGAAGCCCTCGACTTGCTGAAAGTCCAGCGCATCGACCATGGCGTGCGCGCCATCGAAGACGAACGTTTGATGCAGCGGATCATCGACGAGCAGATCCCGTTGACTGTGTGCCCGTTGTCGAACACCAAGCTCTGCGTGTTCGATCACATGTCTCAGCACAACATTCTCGACATGCTCGAGCGTGGCGTGAAAGTGACCGTGAACTCGGATGACCCGGCGTACTTCGGCGGTTATGTCACCGAGAACTTCCACGCGTTGTACACCCATTTGGGCATGACCCAGGATCAGGCCAAGCGATTGGCGCAAAACAGCCTGGATGCGCGGCTAGTGAAACCATAAGGTTCACCGCAATCCAATGTGGGAGCGGGCTTGCTCGCGAAGGCGGAGTGTCAGTCAACGATGATATCGACTGGCATACCGCCTTCGCGAGCAAGCCCGCTCCCACATTTACTCAGTGTTTAACTGACGATCGTCGCCTCGCTCAACTCCTCCAGCGTCTTGCCCCGGGTCTCCATCCCGAACACCCACACCACCCCCGCCGCAATCGCAAAACACATCGCCCCTAGCGCAAACACCCCGCCCTGCCCGGTCATCGGGAACACCAGCCCGGTCACCATTGGCCCGAGCAACGAACCCACGCGGCCAATCGCCGAAGCGAAACCCGAGCCCGTGGCCCGCGCCGATGTCGGGTACAACTCCGGCGTGTAGGTGTAAAGCACCGCCCACATGCCGAACAGGAAAAACTGCATCAACAGCCCCGACGCAATCAACAGGCTGACGTTGCCGCCAAACACCGCGCTCTGACCATAAAGAAACGCCATCACCCCGCCGCCGAGTAACGTCACCACGCACACCGGTTTACGCCCCCAACGCTCCACCAGCCAGGCGGCCATCAGGAAACCGGGAATCCCGCCAAGGGAAATCAACACCGTGTAATACACCGACTGGGTCACGGCAAAACCCGACTGCTGCAGCAAAGCACTGAGCCAGGACGTCAGGCCATAGAACCCCAGCAAGGCAAAGAACCAGACGCTCCAGATCATCATCGTGCGCTGGCGGTACAGCGGCGACCAGATCTGCCGCAACGCGGAAAAGAAATGGCCCGGCGTACTCGCCACTCTCGGCAGGCGGATCGGCTCAGGCAGATCCGAACGCCCCAGAGATGTCCGGACCCGATTTTCGATGCGCAGCAAGACCTTGTCTGCCACGTCATGATGCCCGGCCTGTTCCAGCCAGCGCGGTGATTCGGGAATGAAAAAGCGAATCGCCAGGACAAACACCGCCGGCACCGCCAACACCAGGAAGATGTCCCGCCAGCCAACCACCGGCAGCAGGAAGTACGACAGTACCCCGGCGGCGACGAAGCCCAGCGGCCAGAAACCGTCCATCAACGCAATGTAGCGCCCGCGCCGTTTGGCAGGAATCAGCTCCGAGAGCATCGATTGAGCAATGGGAAACTCCATGCCCATGCCGATCCCCAACAGGATTCGAAACAACGTCAGCGTTTCGACGTTCTGCGCCGTGGAGCACAGATAACTGGCGATCCCCCACAACACGATGCTCCACTGGAACACCGGTTTGCGCCCGAAGCGGTCGGCCAGCATGCCGGACAGCGACGCCCCCACAACCATGCCGAAAAAGCTCGAGCTGGCCAGCAACCCGGCCTGTGCCGTGCTCAGGCCAAACTCGGTTTTGATCGAGCCGAGCAGAAAAGTCATCATCGCCAGGTCCATGGAGTCGAAGAAAAACGCCAGGGCAATGATGATGAAAATGATCCGGTGATAACCGCTGATGGGCAGCCGTTCCAGTCGTTCTGCCGCGCTGAAGCCTCGTGTTTCCATGCCACATTCCCCCAATCCGAAAGTCCCCGGACGAGTGTGCGCGATAGCTGCTGGGGGTTACTGCTGGATGCGACCTGTTCGCAGCTCTGAACGACGCCCGAAGCTTCGAACGTCGATCTCGATGCGTCTACAACGCCATTTCCAGCTCGGTTTCCTTGGCGAACCGATGGATTTCACGCTGCCCCGCAGCGGTGATCTGCAAGGATCGAGAATCGTTGGGCAGGCTCAACCAACCTGACTGCATGAACAATTGCAGCAACGCCGCCCCCAGTGATCCGCCCATGTGCGGGCGTCTTTCGCTCCAGTCCGGACAAGCGCAGGCGACCCGGCTGTTGCGATGAGCCAGCGCCTGGATGAACACACCCCGCGTCGCCAATTGCGTGGCGCCCTTGTGGGTGATCATGACCCGCTGATCGAACTGTTCGATCCAGCCCGCATCCAGCAGACGCTGGTAAAGATCGGCGGCAAGGGTGCCGCCCAAATGGTCGTCGCAAAGCCTGGCGCGCAAGAGTGACGAAGGCGCCGTTTGAGGTTTGGCGAGGGGGGGCGTGCGTTTGAAAACGTCCGGGACTTCCCGAGGCGTGCTGGCCAGGGTGGCGCTGGCCAGTGCCTCTATCGCCGCACCCACTTCAGGGGCGGCAAGACGGAAGAACCGCTTGCGGCCGCGGAACTCGACTTTCAACAGACCTCCGGCGGACAAACGCCCCAGATGCGCACTGGCCGAAGACGGTGACAGGCCGGCCAACAAGGCCAGCTCTTCGGTTTGCCGCGCCGAGCCGTCCATCAAGGCCCACATCATTGCGCTGCGCTTTGGGTCAGCCAGCAACGTGGCGATCTGGCTGATGCAAGGTGCATGTTCCATGTATTCACTCCCTGTTGAATCGTTTCGTCTACTGCTCAGAGACATCTTGACCAGTAATGTGTCGTCGGCCAAGGCGTGGAAACCGCCATAACCCGGGCAAAGCCGGTCAATCGCACAGGCCATTGCTTCGCAGGTTTCGCAAAGCCGCGGCGATTGACCATGGGCCTGGCTGACTCGGACGTGGACTCGCTATGGCGAGATCGACGGTGCGTACATGAGGCGAGCGCTAGTATATGCGGGTTAACCGCCGGTTCCTGCCCTTGGGAAACCATTGGTGGTGATAGTTCCTGAGTGAAATTTCGCTATTTGCCTGCGACTAATGATCGGTACCCGATAACGTCGGAAATTGGCTACTCAACCGGGCGCATCGGCTGGCGAGCATTTCCCGCAAAAGGTTCACCGGCTTACTCAATTGTGCGCGATGGGCGCACAGCAAATTCAGCGGTGCGCGCTCACAGAGCAGTTCCGGCATGAGCACTTTCAATCGACCGGCCAGCACATCGGCCGCGACATCGAGCCAGGATTTGTAGGCGACCCCGGCACCTGCCACGGCCCACAGACGGACGACATCGGCATCATCGCTGAAACGATCGCCGCTGACGGTCAGGCTGACCTCGCGTTTGCCGTCGTGAAAACTCCAATGGTCGTGGACCCGGCTACCGAGCATGAACAGCAGGCAGTTGTGCTGAGCCAGTTGCTCCAGCTGCCGTGGCTCGCCATGCCGCGCCAGGTAACTCGGGGCGGCACAGAGGACGCGGCGGTTCTGCGGAGCAATGGGCAGCGCCACCAGGCTTGAGTCTTCCGGCTCGCCGTACCGCAGGGCGATGTCCACCGGTTGGCGGAACAGGTCGGCGATGCGGTCGCCCAACAGCAAACGCACCGTGAGTTTCGGATGCTCACGCTGAAACTCGTCCAGCCAGGGCAGCAGCAGATTGCGGCCAAAGTCCGAAGGTGCCGACAGCTGCAAAATACCGCTGACCTGGTCCTGACCGCGGGCCAATAAACGACGGCCCTCATCGAGATTGCTCAAGGCGGCCCGAGCGTATTCGAGAAATCCCTCGCCTTCAGCGGTCAGCCGCAGGCTACGGGTAGAACGGGCGAGCAACCGGGCACCGAGCTGCTGTTCGATGCGCTTCAACGCCGCACTGGCCACCGCAGCCGACATGTCCATCCCCCGCGCCGCTGCTGACAGACTGCCCAGGTCCGCCGCCCGGACAAACAACTGCAAGTCATCGAAACGCAGCATTGTTCAGCCTCGATTATCAAAAAAATATTGAAAGAGACTGCTCTTTTAGCGGGTTTTATCTTGAAGAGAAATAGCCAATCATCCGTCCCATCGAATTCATCCCGTTCCCGGAGCCGAACATGTCCCAGCCTTTTACCGCTATCGCCACCCTCATCGCCAAAGCCGGCCAGCAAGATGCCCTCGAACAGCACCTGCGTGCGCTGCTGGAACCGACCCGCGCCGAGGCCGGTTGCGGTCAATACGACTTGCACCAGGACCTCGCCAATCCTCACGCCTTCTACATGATCGAAAAATGGAGCAGCGACGAAGCCCTGCAAGCCCATGACGCCAGCGCGCATATCCAGAACTTCCGCGCCAAGGCTGGCGACTTTCTCGAACACTTCGACCTCAAGCGCCTGCGCTCCATCGTCTGATTTCTTCCTTCTTTATTACTTTTCAGGAGCTCCAATGAAAGCCATTGCCTACTACGCCTCCTTGCCAATCAGCGACTCAAACGCTCTGCAAGACATCGAACTGCCAGAACCGGTTGCCGGCCCGCGTGACCTGTTGGTGGAAGTCAAAGCCATCTCGGTCAACCCGGTGGACACCAAGGTCCGCCAGAACGTCCAGCCTGAAGCGGGCACGCCGAAAGTGCTGGGCTGGGATGTGGCCGGTGTGGTCAAGGCCGTCGGCAGTGAAGTGACGCTGTTCAAGGCCGGCGACAAAGTGTTCTACGCCGGCTCCATCGCCCGCGCTGGCGGTAACAGCGAACTGCACGTGGTAGACGAGCGGATCGTCGGCCATATGCCGAAAACCCTCGGCTTCGCCGAAGCCGCCGCGCTGCCGCTGACCGCAATCACCGCGTGGGAATTGCTTTTCGAGCGTCTGCAAGTGCGTGAAGGCAAAACCGATGAAGGCCAGAGCCTTTTGATCGTTGGTGCCGCTGGCGGTGTGGGGTCGATCCTCACGCAACTGGCCAGCCAGCTCACCGGGCTGAACGTCATCGGCACGGCTTCCCGCCCGCAAACCCAGAGCTGGGTTCGTGAGCTGGGCGCCGATCTGGTGATCGATCACAGCCAGCCGTTGAGCGAAGAACTCAAACGCGCGGGTGTCGATCAGGTGACTCACGTCGCCAGCCTGACCCAGACCGATCACCACCTGGATCAGTTGGTCGAGGCTTTGGCACCGCAAGGCAAACTGGCCCTGATCGATGATCCGAAGGCGCTGGACGTGACCAAGCTCAAGCGCAAGAGCCTGTCGCTGCACTGGGAGTTCATGTACACCCGCTCGCTGTTCGAAACCGCAGACATGATCGAGCAGCACACATTGCTTAACCGCGTGGCTGAGCTGATCGACGCCGGGACGCTGAAGACCACGGTCGGCGAGCATTTCGGGACCATCAACGCGGCGAACCTGCGTCGCGCCCATGAGCTGCTGGAAAGCGGCAAGTCCAAGGGCAAGATTGTGCTCGAAGGGTTCTGAAACAAACTGACACAGTTGTCGCCCAGATGGGCGACACCGTCAGTCCGAGAGTTGACCCTTGTCACAATTGCGATCGTATTGAGGTCTACAATCGAGACTCTGCGGCACAGTCTTTTACGTAACATCTTTTACGAGAGGAGAGATCAGCAATGAAGATCCTGATAAAAGAATTGGCAAAATCCCAGTGGCAAGTCCGTCTGGACCAACATGCCGTGACGTTCCGCAGTGAAGCCGAAGCCCGCGCCTTCACCCGTACCCTTGAAGCGCGACTACAAGCACCTCATCAAATTATTGACCGCCAGCAGCGTGCCGCTGGCTGAGTCCGTCCTCAGACCTGGGCTTGCGCCAGCGCCCGGGTATTTTGCAAACGCCGGGTGAGCATCGCCACGCTCACCACCAGAATTCCGCACAGGCTGATGACCATGGCCATCGGCATGGCGCTGCCGTCGTGTAAAACACCCACCAGTGCTGCTGCTCCGGCGGCGACGCTGAATTGCAGGCAACCGAGCATCGCCGACGCACTGCCGGCGCGAGCGCCCTGCCCGTTCATGGCGCAGGCCGAGGCGTTGGGGAGGATGCAACCGAGGCTGGCGATGCAGACAAACAGCGGAATCAGCAATGGCCATAGCTGCGCGGTGTGCAGCGAACTGACGGCCAGCAGCGCCAGACCCGCGCCGACGTAGATCCACACGGTGCGCGCCAGCAAGAACGCCGGGCCTCGCTTGGCCAGCAATCGTGCATTGAGCTGCGCCACCAGGATGAAACCCGCCGCGTTGGTACCAAACAGCCAACCGAAATGCTCGGGCGGCACGCCATACAGCTTGATGAAGACGAACGGTGAACCGGCGATGTAGGCAAACATCCCGGCGATGGCGATGCCACCGGTCAAGGCGTGGCCGAGATAGACCGGATCCGACAACAGTCGACCGTACTGACGCAACGCCCCCGACAATGGTTGACGCGGCACATGGGCCGGCAGACTTTCCGGCAGCCCCAGCGCCACGGCCAAACCCGCCAGTGCACTGAAACCGGTCAACACGAGAAAGATCGACTGCCAGCCCGTGGTGTTGACCAACAGCCCGCCCAGCATCGGCGCAAGAATCGGCGCCAGGCCCATCACCAGCATCAGCTGCGAAAAGACCTTCGCCGACCCCACCGCATCGCATTTATCGCTGACAATTGCCCGCGCGATCACCATCCCCGCGCACCCACCCAATGCCTGAACGAAGCGTGCGCCGATCAACCATTCGAGGCTCGGCGCATAGGCGCAGGCCAGGGAGGCCGCGGTGAACAGGCCGACGCCGGTCAGCAAGGGAATGCGGCGCCCGAAGCGATCCGCCACCGGACCGTAAGCCAGTTGACCGATGGACAAGCCAAGGAAGTACGCCGCCAGGGTCAGCTGAACGTGTTTTTCATCGGTGGCGAAGGCGAGCGCCATCGCCGGGAAGGCCGGCAGATAGAAATCGATCGCCAGCGGACCGAAGGCGCTCAAGGCGCCAAGAATCAAAATGGTACGGAAATTCATCAGGCATCCAGTTGGACAGGGTCGGCAGCCCCACAGTCTAGCCGCGCATGGACGCCTTGAACATTCCGTTAGGTCGCTAACTATTAAAAACCCCTGGATGAATACAATTCCATGTGGGAGCGAGCCTGCTCGCGAAGGCGGAGCGTCAGTCGACATCGATGCTGAATGACACTCTGCCTTCGCGAGCAGGCTCGCTCCCACAGGAATTGTGTTTGGACTCAGGCAACCTTTACCTCGTAGCCTTCTTCGGTGATCACGGCGATCACCTGATCCGCCGACAAAGCACTCTCGACGCCGACTTCTTTCGCGGCCAGATCGATACGCACGCTGGCCGCAGGATCCTTGGCTTGCAGCGCCTGAGTGATGGCTTTGACGCAGTGACCGCAGGACATGCCTTGAACGTTGAACACTTGCATGGGATGACTCCTTGAGTAAGGTTGCGTGCAGTCTTGAGCTTGCCACCGTGGCAAGGTCAAGTTCTGAAGTGAACTGCCGGGCTGGCAATCAGCGTCGCGCTCGGCCAAGCTGCGTCCATCAATGACTCGACATCAGGAGATTCAGCCATGCGCTGGCCAGCTCTCAGCCTGTTTGGCTTTCTCAGCCTATTTGCCGCGACACCTTCAGTTCAAGCCGCCGGGGAGGACTATGGCGTACTGATCATTTCCCGCGAGCGCCTGGAAGTCGCGACCTCCTGCGAGATCGGCGTGTACATTCACGATCAGCTGTCGGCGCGGTTGTTCCAAGAACAAAGCACCTCGTTCAACCTGCCGCCGGGCAATGTCTCCTTGCGCCTGAAGCTGCTGCCGGGCCAGGCGCCGGGTTGCAACCCGGGCATGCTCGCACCGGGTTCACAGAACATTACGCTCAAGGCCGGTGACGTGTTGAAGTTCCGGATTGCGATGACGCAGGAAGGGATGTACCTCAAGCCTGCGGCCCTGGACTACTGATCGCCACACCGATCGTTGATCTGAGACATGGCGCTTGACCTTGCCAGCATGGCAAGGTTGATCCTGTAGGTATCTTCTACAGGGAGCGTGACCGATGTCCGAATCCACCACTTTCGATTTGCCGATTGCCGGCATGACCTGCGCCAGTTGCGCCGGACGTGTCGAGCGTGCCTTGAGCAAAGTCATCGGCGCCTCTGCCGTCAGCGTCAACCTGGCCACCGAACAGGCCCGGGTTCAAGCGCCCAGCGACAGCCTGCCGGCCTTGATGGACGCCGTGCAGCAGGCGGGTTACAGCGTGCCGCAGCAAAGTCTGGAATTGAGCATCGATGGCATGACCTGCGCCTCTTGCGTCGGCCGGGTCGAACGAGCGCTGGCCAAGGTGCCGGGGGTCAAGAGCGTCAGCGTTAACCTGGCCAACGAACGCGCCCACCTTGAGCTGCTCGGCCAGATCGATCCGCAAACCTTGATCGCTGCCGTGACCAAGGCGGGCTATAGCGCCAGTGTCTGGGAAGTCGAACACCCGCAAACCGATCATCAACAACAACGCCTGCACCGCGAGCGTTGGGCCTTGATCATGGCGATTGTCCTCGCCTCGCCGTTGGTGCTGCCGATGTTGCTGCAACCGTTCGGCGTGCACTGGATGCTCCCGGCCTGGGTGCAATTCGCGTTGGCCACGCCGGTGCAATTCATCTTCGGTGCGCGCTTTTACGTCGCTGCCTGGAAAGCCGTGCGCGCCGGTGCGGGCAACATGGATTTGCTGGTCGCGTTGGGCACCAGCGCCGGTTATGGCTTGAGTCTCTATGAATGGGCCACCGCCGCCGGGCGCATGCCGCATCTGTATTTCGAAGCCTCGGCGGTGGTGATCGCGCTGGTGCTGCTGGGCAAGTATCTGGAAAGCCGCGCCAAGCGCCAGACTGCCAGTGCCATTCGCGCCCTCGAAGCCTTGCGCCCGGAGCGGGCGATTCAGGTGATCGACGGCCGCGAGCAGGACGTCGCCATCAGCGCCTTGCGTCTGAATGATCTGGTCATGGTCAAACCCGGCGAACGCTTCCCGGTGGACGGTGAAGTGGTCGAAGGCCAGAGCCACGCCGACGAAGCGCTGATCAGCGGCGAAAGCCTGCCGGTGCCCAAACAACCCGGCGACAAGGTCACCGGCGGCGCGATCAATGGCGAAGGCCGGTTGCTCGTTCGCACCCTGGCCCTGGGCGCGGAAACCGTGCTCGCCCGCATCATCCGCCTGGTGGAAGACGCTCAAGCGGCGAAGGCGCCGATCCAGAAACTGGTGGATAAAGTCAGTCAGGTGTTTGTCCCTGCGGTCTTGCTGATTGCGTTGGCAACCTTGATCGGTTGGTGGTTGTACGGCGCGCCGATGGAAACGGCGCTGATCAATGCCGTGGCGGTATTGGTGATCGCTTGCCCGTGCGCCCTGGGGTTGGCCACGCCAACGGCAATCATGGCAGGGACCGGGGTGGCGGCACGCTATGGGATTCTGATCAAGGACGCCGAAGCGCTGGAGCGTGCCCATGAAGTCAGTGCGGTGGTGTTCGACAAGACTGGCACGCTGACTTCGGGTGCCCCACGCATCGCTCATTTGAGCGCCATCAACCATGACGAAGCGGCCCTGCTGCAAATGGCCGGCGCCCTGCAACGCGGCAGCGAACATCCGCTGGCCAAGGCGGTGCTGGACGCTTGCGCCGAACGCGGCTTGACCGTGGCCGATGTCAGCGACAGTCAATCGCTGACCGGCCGTGGCATCGCGGGCACTCTCGACGGTTGTCGATTGGCGTTGGGCAATCGTCGTCTCCTGGAAGAGAGCGGCTTGAGCGCTGGTGAATGGGCGGACTCCGCCACCGCGTGGGAAACCGAAGGCCGGACCCTGTCCTGGCTGATCGAGCAAAGTCCCGAACTTCGTGTGCTGGGCCTCTTCGCTTTCGGCGACACCCTCAAACCCGGCGCGCTGCAAGCTGTGCAACAACTCAACGCACGCAACATCAGCAGCCATCTGCTGACCGGCGATAATCGCGGCAGTGCCAAAGTGGTTGCCGAGGCGCTGGGCATCAAGGATGTTCACGCCGAAGTACTGCCGGCGGACAAAGCCGCCACCGTCGCCGAACTGAAAAAAACCGGCGTCGTGGCCATGGTCGGCGACGGCATCAACGACGCACCCGCCTTGGCCGCCGCCGACATCGGCATCGCCATGGGCGGTGGCACCGACGTTGCGATGCACGCGGCCGGGATCACCCTGATGCGCGGCGACCCACGACTGGTACCGGCGGCGCTGGAGATCAGCCGCAAGACCTACGCGAAGATTCGTCAGAACCTGTTCTGGGCCTTCGTCTACAACCTGATCGGCATTCCGCTGGCAGCGTTCGGCTTCCTCAACCCGGTGCTGGCCGGTGCGGCCATGGCGTTGTCGAGCGTCAGCGTGGTGAGCAATGCGCTACTGTTGAAAACCTGGAAACCCAAGGATCTGGAGGACAACCGATGAACATCGGCCAAGCGGCCCGCCAAAGCGGCCTGAGCGCGAAGATGATCCGTTATTACGAATCCATCGGCTTGCTCAAGGCCGCCCATCGTACCGACAGCGGTTACCGGGTTTACGGCGACGACGACCTGCACACCCTGGCGTTCATCAAGCGTTCCCGGGACCTGGGGTTCTCACTGGAAGAGGTCGGCAAACTGCTGACCCTCTGGCAGGACCGCCAAAGGGCCAGCGCCGATGTGAAGGCCCTGGCCCGTCAGCACATCGACGAGCTGAACCAGAAAATCCGCGAACTCGGCCAACTGCGCGACACCCTGCAGGACCTGGTCGAACACTGCCACGGCGATCACCGTCCCGACTGCCCGATCCTCAAGAACCTGGAGTCGGGCTGTTGCGCCCAACCCGCTCGCCCCTGATTGCCAGCCCCTTCACCACCAACAAGGTGGTGAGGGGAATCCCGTGGAACAACAGCACCACGGCACCCGGCGTCCACCATGAATAGAACGGCGCGGCGATCAGCATGCCGACGCCGAACCCGGTCATTTGCAACAGCGTCAGGAAGCTGAAAATCGGCAGGCGCAGGCTGTCCGGTTCACGTTGCAGCCGTGACATCAAGCCGACTTCCGAGAAGCCGTCGCCGAGGCCCGCCGGCAGCGAAAACAACAGCAGCCCGTAAAGGGTCTGTTGCTGAAACATCAGGATGAAGCCGCAGGACATCAGCAACACACCAAAGAAAAATCGTCGTTCCAGGTTCACGTTGTCCGAGCCTTTCAGCCGGCTGGCGATGCGCGCACCGATGAGTTTTCCGCAGGCCCAGACCGCCAACATCAGGCCCAGCGTGGTGCTGGCCGACTCGGGCGTCAGCAGTCTGGAAATAATCGGAAAACCCACGTTGTGCGCGGCACTGCCAAGGGTGTCAGCCATGGCCACCGCGAGCATCGCCGCCACCACCGGTGTGCTGCGCAGTCCCTGGAGCAGGGCCACCCATTCACCACGCTCGTGGCTGGGTTCGTCACTGGGCACAGGTTTTGAAAAACGCAGCGGCAAGATGAACAACGCGGCCAGCAGATAAGTGACCACGTTCAATGCAAACACCGTTTCAAAGCCGAATGCTGCCACCAATAGCCCTGACACCAGACTTCCGCCGACCATGGCGGCCGACGACGCCGAGGTGATCCAGGCGTTGGTCTTGAGCAACTGCTCAGCCTCGATCAAGTGCGGTAACTGGCTGTTGAGGCCGATGGCGAACATCGAGTTGCCGAATCCCAGACCGAAAGCGATCACCGGTAACAGCAGCATCTGCTGGGTGACCGGCAGCACCAGCAGCAGCCCCAGCAGCCCGGCGCGCAACAGGTCGAAGGCAACCAGCGGCAGGCGCCCGGCCCAACGGCGATAAAACGTCGTACCGATTAGGCTGGCGAATATTCCACCGGCCACGCGGCTGGCGAGGAAGATGCCGACGCTCATGGCGCTGTTGCTGAGCAGGTAGACGTAGGTGGCCAGGGCGACCATGTTGAGGAAGGCGCCGAAGTCCGAGACCAGACGGGCGGTGATGATCAGTTGGGCATTGCGGGTGGATAGGGTGTTCACATTCAATCCTTGAGTGTGGTTTTGGGCCGATGGCAGTAGACGCGATTTTGTGTAGATCTGAAAGCCACCCCTCACCCTAACCCTCTCCCCAAAGGGGCGAGGGGACTGATTGGGGATATCTCAAGAAAATCTGCGACCTGAGAGCTCGTGTCGAACTCAGGATTTGAAAGCAATGGATATCTGCTCCCTTTCCCCTCTCCCCCGTGGGGGAGAGGGCTGGGGTGAGGGGGTAGATCTACCTGACACCACACGACAACCCCTATTGCCCATAAAAAAACCCGGCCAACAGCCGGGTTTTTCGTTAACCGATCACTGCATCCAGGGCGGAGGCGGTTCTTCGGCTTTGCTCGGTGGCGCGTCGTCAGCAGCGCGGATCGCTTGCTTGCGCTCTTCATCAAGGCGTGCCGCCTCGATTTCACGCATGATCCCGCCAACGTCAGCCAACTCTTCCGGCTCATCGAACTCGCCGGTCAAGACGCTGGCCGGGTGCAAGGTGCCGGCTTCGAACAGGGCCCACATTTCCTTGGCGTACTTGGTCTTTTTCAACTCCGGCGCAAACCGCCCGAAGTAGGACGCCATGTTGCCAACATCCCGCTCCAGCATGCTGAACGCGTGGTTGTTGCCCGCCGCGTCGACCGCTTGCGGCAGGTCGATGATCACCGGGCCGGTCGGGGTCAGCAGTACGTTGAACTCCGACAGGTCACCGTGCACCAAACCGGTACACAACATCAGCACGATCTGCGAAATCAGGAACGCGTGATACTCGCGCGCCTGATCCGGCTCCAGCACCACGTCGTTCAGACGCGGCGCGGCATCACCGTACTCATCGGCCACCAGCTCCATCAACAGCACGCCTTCAAGGAAGTCGTAAGGCTGAGGAACCCGCACGCCAGCACCGGCCAGACGGAACAATGCCGCCACTTCGGCGTTCTGCCAGGCGTCTTCGGTTTCTTTCTTGCCGAACTTGGAGCCCTTGGCCATCGCACGAGCCTGACGGCTGTTGCGCACCTTGCGGCCTTCCTGATACTCGGCCGCCTGACGGAAACTGCGTTTATTCGCCTCCTTGTAGACCTTCGCGCAACGTAACTCGTTGCCGCAGCGCACCACATAAACAGCTGCTTCTTTACCACTCATGAGTGGGCGCAGCACCTCGTCGACCAGACCGTCCTCGATCAGGGGTTCAATGCGTTTTGGAGTCTTCATCAGCTTTTATTGGGGGTCCTTTATTACCAAACACGCGAAAGTCATTCGTTATACGGCAATCCACTCATTCGGGGGAGGGGTTGCCGACCTATGAACGTTCCTGTGACCGTCAAGAAGCACACAATGTGCCGGTTTAATCAGTCAGCAACCGCCGGTCGTCATCGGCCGCCACAGATCATAGCTGACCCTGCGTCACTTGTTGCTGAAGGGCTAAGCGGGTATTTGCGACAGAAGCTGACATCTCGATTCATACCCTTCGTAGGATTTTTCTTAATAGGCCTAAATTTCCCCAGCCATCAGCCGAAGTTATCAATGACAAAGTGATTTGTCCGACAATCGTTCTGCCAATAATCCGCGAGTCATCTGCACTGCGTGGGCCTACAAGAAAAATCTGGAGCGCGGATGAACATCAAACAGAAGTTGACCTGGGCGTTTGCAATCATCGCCTGCTTGCCGGTGGTGCTGGTCGCTACCCTGGTTGTGCTGAACTTGCGCAGTGATGCCAAGGACAGTTTCGTTGACGGCAGTGGTCGCGAGATTCGTCAGGTCAGCAACGCCATGCAACTGTTCTTTGACGGCATCAGCCAGAACGTGGATTACCTGGCGACCCAACCGCTGATCAAGAATTCCGACGACAGCCTCAAGACGTACATGAGCGCCAACGCCGAAAGCATTCCTCAAGGCGAGATGGACAAGAAGGTCTTCGGCCTCCTTCAGGACCTGGGTAACAGTCACCCGTCCTACGCCTATGCCATCCTCGGCACCGCGGCGGGCGGTTATGTGTCCTGGCCGGACGATGCCAAGCTGAGCAACTACGACCCGCGCCAGCGCCCCTGGTACAAGGCTGCCCAGGCCAAACCGGGCAAGCCGTTCCGCACCGAGGCCTATTACTGGGCCCAGGACGACGCGACGTACGTCAGTACCGTGCGCACCATCGACAACAAGTTGGGCACCAATGGCGGTGTGGTCAGCATCGACGTGACGCTCAAGCAGCTCACTGAAATCGTCAAGCAGATCAAGCTCGGTGAAACCGGCTACCTGATGCTGCTGGAAAACACCGGCACCGTGCTGGTCGATCCGAAGCAACCGGAACACAACTTCAAAGCCTTGAGCAGCCTCGGCGAGGGCTACGCGCAACTGGCCAAGGCCGGCAAAGGGCTGGTGGAAGTCGAGCTGAACGGCGAACGCTACATGGCCAACGTCTGGCCGTCTGAGCAGCTGGGCTGGACCTTTATCGGCCTGATCAAGCAGACCGATGTGATGAGTTCGGCCACCCAGCTGACCTGGCTGATCGCGATCATCGCCGCCGTGCTGGCCGTGTTCTTCGCCATCGTCGGCGCCAGTTTCGCCAGCCTCATCGTGCGACCGATCCGCAGCGTGGCCAGCGGTCTGGAAGGCATCGCCCAAGGTGAAGGCGACCTGACCAAGAACCTGCAAATCCGTGGCAGCGACGAAACCGCGCAACTGGCCAACTGGTTCAACCAGTTCTTGGCGGCGATCCGCAACCTGATCCAGAGCATTGGCGGCGCCGCGACCAAGATCCTCGCCACCTCCAAGAGTTCGACCCAGGTCTCCAGCGACATGGCCGAAGCCGCCGGGCGTCAGCGTGAAGCGGTCGACATGGTCTCCACGGCGTTCCACGAAATGGTCGCCACCGCCAACGAAGTCGCGCGTTCTTGCAGCCAGGCGGCGGAATCGGCCGACAGCGGCCAGCGTCAGGCGCGTGAAGGTCAGCAACAGATTGATGCAGCCGTGACCAGCGTTGATCGCTTAAGCCAGGAAATCGAACAGTCGGCCCAGTCGATGCAGCAGCTTGAGCGCGACAGCAACGACATTCAGTCAATCCTCGGGACCATTCGCTCGATTGCCGAACAGACCAACCTTCTGGCGCTGAACGCCGCTATCGAAGCGGCACGGGCTGGTGAACAGGGTCGTGGGTTTGCGGTGGTGGCCGATGAAGTTCGGGCGCTGGCCAAGCGCACGGCGGATTCCACGGCGGAAATCGACGGTTTGCTGGGCAACCTCGCCAAGCGCACCAGTCAAGTGACTCAGCAAATGCACGCCAGCCTGGAAGTGTCTCAGCAATCGGTAACGCGGATCGGTGAAGCACGCAGCAGCTTCGGGCTGATTCGGGAGTCGGTGGACGTGATCCGTGACATGAACACCCAGATCGCTACCGCGGCAGAAGAACAGCATCAGGTGGCTGAAGACATCAATCGGCACATCAGCCAGATTCATGGTGATGCGCAGTTGGTGGCGGAACTGGCGAACTCGGCGCGGCTGGATTCGCAGAGTCTGGCAGGGTTGTCGAATGAGCTGGATGGGTTGGTGCGCCGCTTCAGAACCTGATCCAAAACCCCGGTGGCCGCTACGCGGCCAATCGTCGGAACGCCGCCCGGAGCCGGCTCGCTCCCACAAGGACACTGCAAAACCCTGTGGGAGCGAGCCTGCTCGCGATTGGGCCGTCACTGCTTGAACAATTCTCCTGGGGTAAACCCGAACAGGCTTTTGAACGCCGCAATAAACGCCGAAGTCGAGTCATACCCGCAAGACAGCGCGGCATTGGTCACGCTGTCCCCCTCCTCCAGCAAACTCAACGACGACAGCAACCGCATCCGCTGTCGCCACCCTCGAAAGCTCAACCCGGTTTCACGCTGAAAGAGCCGCATCAAGGTTTTCTCCGAGGTGCCCAACCGCTCGGCCCACGCCTGCAAGGTCACATTGCGCTCAGGGCTTTCAATCAGTTCGTTGCACAACCCCAGCAACCGTTCATGGCGCGGCAACGGCAGCGAAAAGCCAACCTCCGGCAGATGCGCCAACTGATCCAGCAGCACACTCACCAGCCGCGCTTCCTGGCTGTCGCCCTGTGGATATTCAACCGGCAGCAAACAAAAACTCTTGATCAACTCCCGGGCCAACGGCGTCACTTCCAGCACCCGGCAACGCCCGTCCGCCCATTCACAATCCTCGCGGCGCACATAGAGACTGCGCATCTCGGCGCGCATCGAAGTCACCACCTGGTGCTCGAGATCGGCCGGAATCCAGATGCCCCACTGCGGCGGCGCAAAGAAACTGCCTTCGGCGGTGTGCACGCCGAGAACGCCGCTGATCGCGTAAGAGAACTGCACCCAATCGTGTCGATGCGGCGGCGTCCATGAACCGGCGTTGAGACTTTCCGCACGGGCATACAGCGGACGCGGCAGCGCCGTCAGCGTCGGAATCGTCCGCTCGAGGGAAAGTTGTCCGTTAGTCGGCATTGATTGGCCTTATGTCGCAAGACGGCTGATGGAGCCGACGTTAGGCTAAGTCACCAATTCTTACAAATGTATTCGGTGCCTGTTATGCATGCCTTCAAACACCTCAAACGCGTGGTCACCGACTGGTTCTTGTGCGGCATGTTGATCGCCACGCTGCTGGCGTATTTCTTCCCGACCTTTGGTGCCACCGGCGGCGGAATGCACGCTGAATACGTGATCAACATCGGCGTGTTCCTGGTGTTCTTCCTGCACGGGGTCAACCTGTCCAGCGAGCAGATCACTCACGGTCTGAAAAACTGGAAGCTGCACGTGATGGTCCAGGGGTTCACCTTCGCGGTGTTTCCGCTGATCTGGCTGCTGAGCGACACGCTGTTGGGTTCGCACATTCCGTCGCTGCTGATGCTGGGCTTCCTGTACCTCTGCGCCCTGCCCTCGACCATTTCCTCGTCCGTGGCCCTGACCGGCAGCGCGGGCGGCAACGTACCGGCGGCGATTCTCAACGCGAGCCTGTCCAGCGTGCTAGGGATTTTCTTGACGCCGTTGCTGGTGAGTTTCGTGGTCGGCAGCGGCGCCGGCGGCATCGATCTGGGCGCAACCCTGCTCGACCTCTGCGCCATGTTGCTGTTGCCGCTGGTGCTCGGCCAATTGGTTCGGCCGTTCCTCGGCAAGTTCTTCGCCCGCCACAAGCGCTACACCAACATCGCCGACAAGCTGGTGATTCTGTTGCTGGTCTACGCGGCGTTCTGCAATTCGATGGTCTCGGGAATGTGGCAAAAGCAGGGCAACAGCGTAATCCTCACGGCACTGATCGGCAGTGCGATCCTGCTGGCGATCATCCTGTGGATGACCACCCGCACCGCTCGCGCATTGAAATTCAGCCCGGCCGATGAAATCGCCGCGGTATTCTGCGCCAGCAAAAAATCACTGGCCGCCGGTGCGCCAATGGCGACACTGATCTTCGGCGCCAACCCGGGGCTTGGGCTGATCCTGTTGCCGATCATGATCTACCACCCGTTGCAGCTGATCGTCTGCTCGGTCATGGCCGAGAGTTACGCCAACCGCAACCGGCAGCTGGCCCAACAGCAAAGCGCCGCAGTCCTCAGCGCTCAATAATCACTGTCACACCCTGGCCACCGGCGGCGCAGATCGAGATCAACCCTCGACCCTGCCCCGCCGCATCCAGCAACTTCGCCAGGCTCGCGACGATGCGTGCGCCAGTCGCTGCAAACGGATGCCCCGCCGCCAGTGAACTGCCTTTGACGTTGAGGCGGCTGCGGTCGATGGAGCCCAGTGGCGCATCAAGACCGAGGCGGGTTTTGCAATATTCCGGATCCTCCCAGGCCTTCAGCGTGCAGAGCACCTGCGCGGCGAAGGCTTCGTGGATTTCGTAGTAATCGAAGTCCTGCAAGGTCAGGCCGTTGCGCGCCAGCAAACGCGGCACTGCATACACCGGCGCCATCAACAATCCTTCCGCACCGTTGACGAAATCCACCGCCGCCACCTCGCCATCGCGCAAATAGGCAAGGACCGGCAAGCCGCGCTCCTTGGCCCATTCTTCACTGCCCAGCAGCACCAGCGATGCGCCATCGGTGAGCGGCGTCGAGTTGCCCGCCGTCAGGGTGCCCTTGGCGCTTTTCTCGAACACCGGTTTGAGTGAGGCGAGTTTTTCCAGGGTCAGGTCCGGGCGCAGGTTGTTGTCGCGGGTCAGGCCGAGGAACGGCGTCATCAAATCGTTGTGCCAGCCTTCAGTGTAGGACGCGGCCATTTTCTGGTGACTTTCCAAGGCCAGTTGGTCCTGTTCGTCGCGCGGAATGTTCCAGGCCTGGGCCATCAACTCGCAGTGCTCACCCATCGACAGGCCAGTGCGTGGCTCGTTGATGGTTGGCAGATCCGGGATCAGGTGACGGGGGCGCAGTTGCAGGAAGGTTTTCAGTTTATCGGCGGTGGTTTTGGCGCGGTTGGCTTGCAGGAGGATTTTGCGCAGGCCTTCGTTGACGCCCATCGGCACGTCGGAGGTGGTGTCGACGCCGCCAGCGATGCCGCATTCGATCTGGCCCCGCGCGATTTTATTCGCCACCAGCAACGTCGCTTCCAGACCGGTGCCGCACGCCTGCTGAATGTCGTAGGCCGGGGTGGTTGGCGACAGCCGTGAGCCGAGCACACATTCGCGGATCAGGCTCATATCCCGGGAGTGCTTGGCCACCGCCCCCGCCGCCACTTCGCCCAGGCGCAAACCGTGCAGGTTGTAGCGTTCGATCAGGCCTTCGAGCGCGGCGGTGAGCATCGCCTGATTACTGGCGGTGGTGTACGGCCCGTTGGAGCGGGCGAAGGGAATACGGTTACCACCAATAATCGCAACGCGGCGCAGTTGAGTCATGAAAAGCTCCTGATGAAATATTCAAATTGAGAACCGCCCTCCTACAATGTTCTAGCGTAGGCCTTATCTCGTGGATCGAACGACTGATTGCCATTCATGGTCCACACTTTGAACCCCAGCTGCTGGAGCGCGTTCCATGTCTGACCGCTATATCGACTTCGCCAATTCGTCCATCGGCCATCGTTTGGTCGGGGCCCTGGGTCTGCCGTCACCGGTTCGGCTGGAGCGCTGGCAAGCAGGCCGGCTGCGGCCTGTCGAGGGGGCGCTGTTGTTAGGCGGTGGCCCGTTGACGGAGAAAATCAGCACCTTCGCCAACCGCCTGACCGATGCGATTTACAGCTACGGCACCGAGCCTTCGCTGGCCACTGCGTGGATTCCCGGCCACGGCCCCAAACTCAAAGCCGTGGTGTTCGACGCCAGTGACCTGGTGCAGGCCGATCAACTCAAACAGCTGCGCGAGTTCTTCCAGCCGTTGATTAAAAACCTCGACCACAGCGCGCACCTGGTGATTCTGGGTCGCGCGCCGGAGACCTTGAGCGATCCGTTCGCCGCCAGTGCCCAGCGAGCGCTGGAAGGCTTCAGCCGCTCGTTGGCCAAGGAGCTGCGCAGCGGTGGCACCTTGCAGCTGATTTATGTCGGCGAAGGGGCGGAGGATCAACTGGAAGGCCCGCTGAGGTTTTTCCTCTCGCCCAAAAGTGCATTCGTTTCCGGGCAAGTGATTCGCTTGAATGCCTGCAACACACAAGTGACGGACTGGACTCGCCCGTTGTCCGGCCGCACGGCACTGGTCACGGGTGCTGCACGCGGCATCGGTGCCTCCATCGCCGAAACCCTGGCCCGTGACGGGGCCGAGGTGATCCTGCTCGACGTAGCACCGGCCAAGACTGATCTCGAAGCCCTCGCCGCACGCCTCGGCGGGCGCAGCATCACCCTGGATATTTGCGCCGAAGATGCCGCTGCGCAGTTGATCGAGCAACTGCCCGACGGCATCGACATCGTGGTCCACAACGCTGGCATCACCCGGGATAAAACCCTGGCCAATATGACCCCGGAATTCTGGGACGCGGTGTTGGCGGTCAACCTCAATGCCCCGCAAGTGCTGACCAAGGCACTGCTCGACAGCGGCACCCTGCACGACAACGGCCGGGTGATCCTGCTGGCGTCCATCAGCGGCATCGCCGGCAATCGCGGGCAAACCAATTACGCAGCGAGCAAGGCCGGTCTGATTGGCCTGGCCCAAGCCTGGGCGCCGCTGCTGAATGAGCGCGGCATCAGCATCAATGCGGTAGCACCCGGCTTCATCGAAACCCAGATGACCGCGCACCTGCCGTTCGGCGTGCGTGAGGCCGGGCGGCGCATGAGTTCGCTGGGCCAGGGCGGCCTGCCGCAAGACGTTGCCGAAGCGGTGGCGTGGCTGGCTCAACCGGGCACCGGCGCGTTCACCGGGCAAGCGCTGCGAGTGTGCGGACAAAGTGTTTTGGGGGCTTAGGCATGATCATCGATTGGCACATACTCAACCGCGAACCCAGCTTGTCGGGACTGTACGTGCGGGCCGCGACGCGACGCAAAATCACCGGCACCACCCTGCCCGATTCGGGTCTGCGCTGCTGGATCAATGTCGATCCGAAGCGCCTGGCGGACTATCGCAAAGTCTGCGGTTTTGCCGAAAACGGTTTGTTGCCGCCAACCTATCCACACATCCTCGCGTTCGCCTTGCAGATGCAATTGCTGACGGCCAAGGAGTTTCCATTTCCGCTGCTGGGGTTGATTCACCTGAGTAACCGCATTCGCATCTTTCGCCCAATGGGCGGCGTGAATCGCGTGCGGGTCAGCGTTCAGGTGCAAAACCTTCAACCCCATGAAAAGGGCGCGACGTTCGATCTGGTGACCACGCTCGACGATCAGTTGGGGGCGTTGTGGGAAGCTGAAAGCCAGATGTTGTGCCGCGGGGTCAAACTCGCAGGCGAGCCCGTCGAGGACGTGTTGGCATCGACGCTGGAGATGTCGGAAGTCGCCCGCTGGAAAGCGCCGTCGGACATTGGGCGGCAGTACGCCAAAGTGTCCGGCGACTACAACCCGATTCACCTGAGTGCCATCAGCGCCAAACTCTTCGGTTTTCCTACCGCCATCGCCCATGGGTTGTGGAACAAGGCGCGTACGCTGGCGGCGTTAAGTGATCATCTGCCGGCGGCGAATGTCGAGATTGCGGTGCAATTTCGCAAACCGGTGCGGTTGCCCAGTGAGGTGACGTTGCTGGCCAGTGCGGCAGGGTCGAGCGGGGATTTGCTGTTGGTGGGTGCGGGGGATTTGGAGCATATGGCTGGGCATTGGCGGCCGGTTGCCTGACCCGATCGTTTCCGAACTCTGCGTTCGGCTCTTGGGACGCAGAGCGTGGGAACGATCAATCAGCTAGCGCCGTCCTCACGGACTCACTAAATCCATGCGAGGCTGCGGAAACAAATTATTCAACGTTTCCAACAACCGCACGTGATAAATCGGCTTGCGAAACAGGTCGAGCACCTGCAACCGCAACATGTCACTGACATCCTCCATGTCCGCATGCCCCGACGTCACAATCACCGGCAAATGCTGGCGGGACGTATGCTCGCGCAACCGTTTGATCAACGACATGCCACTCTCCTCCGGCATCCGCAGATCAGTGATCACCAACGCAATATCAGGGTGGCGCGTCAGATGATTCAGCGCGAGCTTGACCGAGGTGGCGGTAAAGCAATTGAAGCCCTCGCCCTCCAGCAACTCCGCCAACTCCAGCAACGCATCCTCCTCATCATCGACCAGAAGAAGCTGTTGGCGTGGAAGTGAGGGAGCGTTCATGGGCAACACCTGCAATGGACTAAGCGCTGACGTTAGAAGCCCTTTGGGACATTAGCAAGTTACGGTGTACCGCCCAATGCAGTAGTGATTTTTCCAAAGATATTCGTGATCGTAGTGCCCATTCCAGCACTGAGTCCGGCAATCACCACCGCAACCATGGCCGCAACAATCGCGTACTCAATACCTGAGGCACCCTCGGTATCTTTGGCCAGTCCCTTGTAAAAAGCGATTTCGGATTTGATCTTCTGAGCAATCTTTGTAAAGGACATGGCAGCTCTCCTGAAAGACGGCGGGTGTTGCACAGTCGCAACATGATTCCCCTTTGCCAGCATCAGCATTGTCGGCATTCCCCGTACCCACAACTGTAAGAACGAATTATCACTAAAGTATTAGTCGCTTCGTTGACGCCAAAAAAGTCACTTTTTCGCCCTAGCTACTTACTTTCGTTCGTTATTTTCAGTCCCGTAATGGCTTTTTGCTCTAGCTGAGCTACCGTCAAATAGCGAAATAGTTCCATGTTCATAGCTGCCTGATTGCGAAGTTGTCTCGTTGGATGCGACGAGGTCTCAAGCAGCAGGAAAGGGAGAGCCGTCATGAACAGTCGTATCACTCTGGGCCTGGCCGGTTTGTTTCTGGTGGGCGCCATTATTGCCGGTTACTGGGGCCTCACACTGAGCCGCCAACCCGCTCCCGAGCCTGTCGTGCAACCCGGGATCGTCACGCCTGCACCCATCGCCCAGACGCCTGCCCCCGTGGACGACACCACCCGCCAACCGGTCGTGGTGTTGCTGCATGATGTGCCACCGTTCGTGCCGATCAGTGCAACCGACGTGACCCTGGAAAAACTCCGTACCGTCCCGGCCGGCAGCCTGAGCAGCCTCGATCAAGCGATTGGCCGAACGCCCTGGCGCGCCCTCAGCGCCGGCACCTGGCTCAATGATGAAAGTTTTGAAGCCGGCGGCAGACTGGCGCGGATGATTCGTCCCGATGAACGCGCCCTTGCCGTCGCGGTGGATGAAGTGATCAATGCCGGTGGGCAACTGACACCGGGGGACTATGTCGATGTACTGCTGTTCCTGCGCATGGACAACAACAACCTTCAGCCGTCGGCGCAACTGGTGGTGCCAGCCCTGCGGGTGCTCGGGGTGGGTGAACAGATGGGGATGACCAACGACGGTCAACCCGCAAGCCCGGTCCGCAGCATCGAAGAAAAACTCAGGCAGGAACAATTGCGCACCAGCGCCCGCAGCGTCTTGCTTGCCGTCCCCGAACAACTATTGAGTCGCCTGATGTTGGCGGCCCAGGCCGGCGTGTTGCGCCTGGCCGTACGCAGCGCCGATGAAAAACGTCTGGCTCGTTACTGGGCCGGCGAAAGCGATTCATCGGCCAACCTTGCCAGTGCCAACCGCGAGTTGATCCAGTTCAGCCAACTGGCCATGACGCCCCCACCCAAACCTGTCGTCACCCACGGCGGCACAGCACCGCGCAAGTCGAGCGTGGAAGTCATCCGTGGCAACGAAATTACCCAACAAACCCCCTGAATCGAGCAAGGACGCATCTAAATGCGCAGTCGTTCCATGCCCCTGTTTCAAGGCCTGCTCTGGGTCTCTTTACTGAGCGGTGTGCCGCTCAGCGTAACGGTCGCAGCCGCCGGCAATTGCGCCGCGCTGGGTCCGTTGCCTGCGGTGCTGGAAGTCAGTGAAGGGCTGCAACAGGAGGTGCAATCGCCGGTAGCAATCACTCGGGTGGCGGTGGGTGACCCGAAAATCGCCGACGTGCGAGTTAACGGTAATCAAGCGTTTTTGCTAACCGGGATAGCCCCTGGCGCTACCAGCCTGATGGTCTGGACCGCCTGCGCCAGTGCTCCGCGCCAGAGCATGGTGTTCGTTCAGGGCAAGGCCACCGCGGCGATGACCACCGCGACACGGTTACCCTCTGATGACCCACTGCTACCGTCGCAAGTACAGACCGACATTCGTTTCGTCGAAGTCAGCCGGACCAAACTGAAAGAGGCCGGCACGTCGATTTTCGGCAAGGGCTCGAACAACTTCCTCTTCGGCGCACCCGGTACGGTGCCCAATACGGCCGTGACGCCGGGCGTGGTGCCGCTGCACAACATTGATCCGCGGATCGCGGTGCCCAGCATTCCGCTGCTCAACGACAGTTTCAACATTGTCTGGGGCGGTGGCAGCAGCAAAGTCCTCGGTATCGTCAACGCCCTGGAAGGCAGCGGCTTCGCCTACACACTGGCACGGCCAAGCCTGGTGGCCCTCAGCGGGCAGAGCGCGAGCTTCCTGGCCGGGGGGGAAATTCCGATCCCGGTGCCCAGCGCCAACAGCAACAGCTACTCCATCGAATACAAGGAATTCGGTATCCGCCTGACGCTCACACCGACCGTGGTCAGCCACGACCGCATCACCCTCAAAGTGGCGCCGGAAGTCAGCGAGCTCGACTTCAGCAATGGCGTGACCATCGGCGGCACCACCGTCCCGGCGTTCACCATTCGCCGCACCGATACCAGCATCTCGCTGGCCGATGGCGAGAGTTTCGTCATCAGCGGTTTGATCAGTACGCATAACATTTCGCAAGTCAGCAAGTTTCCAGGCCTGGGCGATATCCCGATTCTCGGTGCGTTTTTTCGCAACTCATCGGTCAACCGCGAAGAGCGTGAGCTGCTGATGATCGTCACGCCGCACCTGGTCCAACCGTTGGCTGCCAACGCACAGCTGCCGTCGTTGCCGGGTGAAAAGCTGCGCAACTATGACCCGAACTGGTATCGCCTGTACTTCCTCGAAAACGGCAACTTCGATAAACGCAGCGGATTATCGCAATGAGCCAGAGCCAGAACCTGAGCCAGACCTTCCTCGCGATCACGCGCAACAGCACCGACCTTGAGTGGCTGCAAGGCGCACTCGCCCCGTTGGGCCAAGTGGTCAGCGCCGGCGCTGGCAGCCTCGACGAATTGCTGGCGCTGGTGGACGTGACCTTCGCCAGCCTGGTGTTCATCGGCCTGGACCGCGAACACGTGGTGGCCCAAAGCGCACTGATCGAAGGCGCCCTGGAAGCCAAACCGATGCTGGCGATCGTCGCGCTGGGCGATGGCATGGACAACCAACTCGTGCTCAATGCCATGCGCGCCGGCGCACGGGATTTCGTGGCCTATGGTTCGCGCTCCAGTGAAGTCGCGGGGTTGGTGCGACGGCTGAGCAAACGTCTGCCGCCCGTAGCCTCGAACACCCAACTGGGTAGCCTGACGGTGCTTTACGGTGTGCAGATCAACGCCGACGGCGCGCTGCTCGCCACGCACATGGCGCAAGTGGTGCAGAAGAGCGGCCAGCAAACGCTGTTGCTGGACCTGGGCCTGCCGCGTGGTGACAGCCTGGCCTTGCTCGGGCTGGAGAGTTCGTTCCACTTCGGCGATGCACTCCGGCACTTGCGGCGCCTCGATGCGACGCTGATCGACAGCGCGTTCACCAACTGCGTCGCCGGGTTGCGGATCCTCGCCTACGCCCACCACGATGAGCCGCTGGAACACACCAGCACCGCCGAGTTGTACATGCTGCTCAGCGCCCTGCGCCAACACTTCCAACACATCGTGGTGAACCTGACGGGCCAGCCGGACAGCGAAGCGCTACGCACCTTCGTCACCCATTGCGACAAGTTGCTGTGGTACACCGATCAGAACGTACTCGACTGCCGTCGCAACCTGGCGGTACTCAACCTGTGGCGTGAAAAAGGCATGAAGCTCGATCACGCCAGACTGCTGGTGGATCGCTACCTGCGCAACGTCGCACCGGACTCCGACACCCTGAGCAAAAGCTTCGGCATGGAGATCATCGCGACCCTCGTCTACAGCCCGGAAGTTCGGCTTAACGCCAAGAACCAAGGTGTGACGCTGTTTGAACTGGCCCCCCGCGAAGGCTTGACTCAAAGCCTGCGCGCCCTCGGCGATCTGTTGGCCAAGCGCTCCGAGGGCGTGGCCAAACCCAAGTCTGGCTGGTTCAACCGGTTGAGGGGTGCGCAATGAGCGGTGAAAAACTCTTCGGTGCCCCTGTGCGCACCACCACAGGCAACACTGACCACGAAGGTCTGAAACTGGTGCTGCACCGCTACATCATCGACGCCATCGAGGAGTCCGGCAAAAACCTGCTGGAGGGTTCGCGGCAGGTGCTCTCGCAGTTCGTCATCGACAAGGTTGCCGAGTACATCGCCCGGCTGCACCTGGCGATTTCCCGCTATGAAATGGAGCGTCTGGCCGAAGAAATCGTCGACGAACTCACTGGTTTCGGCCCCTTGGAAGTGCTGCTGCGGGACCCGGCGGTGACGGAGATTCTGGTCAACGGCCCGCACCGGGTGTTCATTGAACGCGACGGCGTACTGCATCAAAGCGACCTGCGTTTCATCGATGCGCATCACGTCGAACGGGTCATGCAACGGATCCTCGCGCCCCTCGGTCGACGGCTCGATGAGTCGTCGCCAATGGTCGACGCACGACTGCCCGACGGTAGCCGGGTCAACGCGATCATTCCGCCGATTGCGCTCGATGGTCCCTGCCTGTCGATACGTAAATTTCGCAAGGACATGCTCAAAAGCTCGGACCTGATGGCGATGCAAACCATCGATCAGGCGATCTTCGACTTTCTTCAGGAGGCCGTGGGCAAGCGCTGCAACATCCTGATCAGCGGCGGCACCGGCACCGGCAAGACCACGCTGTTGAACATTCTCAGCCAGTTGATCAACCCTCACGAGCGACTCGTCACCATCGAAGACGTCGCCGAACTGCACCTGGGGCACCCTCACGTGGTGCGCCTGGAAACCCGACCGCCGAATGCCGAAGGCCACGGCGAAGTGAAGTCCAGTGACCTGATTCGCAACGCCCTGCGGATGCGCCCGGACCGAATCATCCTCGGCGAGATTCGTGGTGTCGAAGTGGTAGACGTTCTCACCGCAATGAACACCGGCCACGACGGTTCGATGAGCACCGTGCACGCCAACAACGCCCAGGATGCGCTGTTGCGCCTGGAGACATTGGTGGGCCTGACGGGCCGCACCATCGCCGAACGTACCTTGCGGCAAATGATCTGCGCCGCACTGGATGTAGTGATCCAGCTGACGCGCATGCCCGACGGCCGCCGCTGCGTCAGCGAAGTGGTGGAGGTGATCGGCTTGCGTGATGACGTGTATGTCACCAACACGTTGTTCCGGCTCGACCGGCGCAGCGGTTTCGGATTCATGCGCGAGGCGGTCAACCCCGCCGGCGACAAACTGCGCCGTGAGTTGGCGCTCTCTCCCTCTGCGTACTGAAGGCCACGGCATGCTCAAACCGGTGCTGCTCATCCTCGCTTGCCTGGTCTTGCTCGGACTGTCGATCCGCCTGTTTTATCGCGGATTGCGCCAGACCGGCACCGAGCGGGTACTGGGACGCCTGACCCAGGGGCAACCGCAGCCGGTACTGACGAAAACCTCCTGGGCGGGTCTGGATCGGGCTTTTCTGCGGGCCGGCCTTGGGCGTCCCTCCAAGCGCCTGGGGGTATGGCTGCTGCTCTGGGCCTTTGGCATCTTGCTCGGATTTGCTACCGGTGGCTGGGGCGGCTTGCTGGTTCTGTTACTGCTACCGCCGCTGATGCTGCGTCTGTATGTCAATTGGCGTTATCAGCGCCGACTCCAGCGCATGATCGAACAACTGCCACCCATGCTCGATCACACCGTGCGCAGTCTGAAGTCCGGGCGCACCCTGGCCGATGCGGTGCTGGGCGCCATCGACGCCGCTGAAGACCCGCTGAAAAACGCCATGGGGCGGATTCAGCGCAACGTGCAGCTGGGGGTCAGCCTGCCGGATGCCGCGGCTGACCTCGCCGAGCTGTATGAGAAAGACGAACTTCGCCTGTTTGCGCTCGGCTTGAAGGTCAATCACCGCTATGGCGGCAATGCCAGCGAATTGCTGGAAAACCTGATCAAGATGATCCGGGAGCGCGAGCAGGCTTCGCGCCAGCTCAGGGCCATGACCGGTGAAACCCGGGTGACCGCGTGGGTCCTGGGCTGTTTGCCGATTTGTCTGGCCGGCTATTTCCTCGCGACCAACCCTCATTACTTGCTCGCCATGTGGCACGACCATTCGGGGCAAATCATGCTCGCGTCCGCGTTCGGCTTGCAGGTGGTCGGCAGCCTGGCGCTCTGGCACATGTTGCGCAGCGTATGAAAGTGCCTTTGCTGATCTGCGCATTGCTGTTTCTGGGGGCAACGTTGTTGCTGCTCAGCGGTTTGCTGGAACACCGTCGGCGGGTTCGCCAGGTGGCGCAACGACTCGACGGCAAACTGGCGAGCGACAACCGGGTAAACCAGTGGCTACAGCTGCTGGGCAGCAGCCGGATCGGTCAGCGCTCGGTCAACCTGGATAACGAAACCCAGGCATTGCTTAACCGCCTCGGCTGGCGCAGCGCCCGGCGACGTTCACTGTTCGCGGCGTTCCAGGTAGGCGCCCCGGTGCTGGCGCTGGCCCTGACCTTGTTGATCCAGGGCGTGTTCTTCCCACACACAGACAACCACTGGATGGCCCCGATGTTCGCCACCGGCATCGGCTATCTGTTGCCCAAACGGTTGCTGGCCGCTGCCGCGCTGCGTCGGCAAAAACAACTGGCGACCGAGATTTCCACCTTCATCCCGCTACTGCGCATCCTGTTCGAATCGGGCATGGCGGTGGAGCAGTCGCTGCGCGTGTTGAGCAATGAAGGCAAACAATTATTGCCGGCCCTGACCCATGAATTGCGTCTGGTATTGGCCCGGGTCGATTCCGGCCTGGAACTGGGCGAAGAACTGAACAAAGCCACCCGATTGCTGGCCGTCGACGAGTTCACCGACACCTGCGTCATCCTTGAGCAGTTGATCCATCAGGGGGGCGGTGCGATGAAATCCCTGTTGTCCCTCAAGCAATTGCTCGATGACCGGCGCCTGACGCGCCTGCAGGAATACATCTCCAAGATGTCCGCCAAAATGTCCGTCGTGATGATGCTGTTTCTCTTCCCGGCGTTATTGATCGTACTGGCCGGCCCGGGCTTCACCGCCCTGTCCCATGCCTTTGGTTCTTAGAGGGATCGTTATGAAAGCAATAATTGCCGGTTTGACTCTGCTGCTATTAGGCGGTTGTGCGAGCAACGGTGCGACGCCCTGGAGCGCCCTGACCAATACGGCCAGTTGCGCCAAGCTGACCTCCGAGGAACAGCTGTCGCTGAACCTAGCCGATGACATGGCCAATGACGGCAAACTGCACGCCAGCCTCGCCAACCTGCAAAGCCTGCCCGACAACCTGGCCGACGTGCGCCTGCGCAAGGCCAAGGTCTATCGACTGCTGGGCCGCAGCGAAGCCGAGCCGTTGTACCGCAGCCTGCTCGGCAGTTGCCTGGCCGCCGAAGCCGAACACGGCCTCGGCCAACTTGCCGCCGCCAAGGGCGACAACGGCCTGGCACAAGCCCACTTGCAACGGGCCGCACGGCTGGCGCCGACCGACGAGAAAATCCGCAACGACCTCGGTGTGGTGTACCTCAACCAATTACGCGTCGAGGATGCGAGCTTTGAATTCCTGACGGCCATGGAACTCAAGCAAAGCGATCAACTGGCAGCGTTGAATCTGGTAACGCTGCTGATCTACCAGGACGACTGGAGCCGCGCGGCCGAACTCGTCAGCCGTCTCGGCCTGAGTCCCGCCCAAGTCACCGAAGCCCAGGCCCGCGCGCAAAGACTCAAGACACCGAGCAAGTCCGGCCCGACCGCCGTAAACCAGGTCGCCGTCGTCACACCGACGCTTCAATAGGGAGAGGCTTTTGATGAAACCGACCATCCTCTGCTGCATCGGCCTGCTGGCCCTGCCCCTCACCACTTACGCCATCGACCCCGGTCCCGTCTCGGCCCAACAACAGGAAACCGAAGGCTGGCTGCAACTGCAAAGAAGCAACAAAGCGGCGTCCCAGAAGCCGCAAACCTCAACCGCGACCGAGCGCGAGCTGAGCATGCAGCGTTGGTTGAAAAGCTATCAGCATGAGATCCCGGAGTACTTTGATCAGTATGAGAGCGGGCAGGTGGACAGTGGGACGGGGGGGTAGTCTTGATCCGGGAATTGGACGCTTGGGGCTAGCGTTTCAGGGCTGACTGCACACCAACAAAACCTAATGCGCAGTCAGCCCCTGACGCAATCCAGAATGACTGGGTAACAAAGCCAGCGCCAACTGCGTCCGATTATGCATATGCGTCAACCGCAAAACCTGCGACACATAAAGCTTCACCGTGTTCTCGGTAATTCCCAACTCACAGGCAATCTGATAATTCGTCTGCCCCTTTCCCACCAACCGCGCCACCTCCAACTGCCTTGGCGACAGCTGACTGAAAATTGCCGGAATCTCAACCCGATCCACAGCACTGACATCGTCATCAGTGGAAACCGATAACCGCGGCCCACGCCGAACCTTATCCAGATCCTGATACAGATCATCGATCGACTCGGCAAGATACTGCAGCTTCTGATCCAGATGCCCTAGCTGCAGACTCTTCTGCCGTTCTTGCAAAACCACTGCCTGACGCGCAATCCCTTCGAGCAACTCACCCAGATTAATCGGCTTCTGGTAGTAATCGGCAAACCCGGCCCGCAAGGCCTTGATCACATCCTGCTTGTCCGCACGCCCAGTGAGCATGATTGCTTCAAACACACGGTGCTTGCCGGATAACCGTTGCAGCTCCTGAACCAGTTGAATCCCGTCCAGACCGGGCATGTGCAAATCGCAAAGCACCAGGCCGATCGCTTCGTCTTCATTGAAACGCTCGACGGCCTGTTCGCCAGTCTCGCAAGGAACGCAACGGTAACCGCGGCCGTCAAGAAACTCACAAAGCTGCGCGGCAATCAACGGCTGGTCGTCGACCACAAGGATTTTTACTGCCGAAGAAAGCTTGTTCACGTGCGACTCCCTGCAAGGTCAACGTTGACCGTTCCTCTACTGACAGCCACAGGCTGTACAACTTCTGAGTTGAAAGTAGACGTACTTTCCGACTCTGTACATAGAGCAGGCGACTAGTGAAACCAGGCGAGTGTGAGCAACAGGCCCACCAATACGAAGGGTGCAAAGGGCTGTTTCTTTGACATTCCAGGCCCCAGATATTGAAGACGATTTCTAAGCCCTTGGCCCATATGAAGCCAGACTCTTGGCGCCAGCAGCAGCCACAGCACACTGGCCAATCCGGCACCGATGAACACGCCGAGCAGGTGCATGCCGTCCGTCGCCAGGCCCAGGCCGGTCATTAGTTTCACATCGCCTGCGCCCAAGCGTCTCAGCGCATAACCGGGCAAGGTAAAGGCCAGCGCCAGCAAAAAAGCCCAGCCGCCCTGCACCGCCTCGGCCCCCAGCCAGGTAGTGCCCGTCCACAGGAGATACGCCAGCGCCAACACCACTGCGCCAAGGGTCAGGCCATTGGCGATGTGCCGTTCTCGAGCATCCTGTGCTGCGCATAGCGTCAGCCAGATCAGTAATACAAAGCTCTGCATCCGGTAAAAAACGTCCGTTTTGGCTGAATGATTCTATGCTGATATCACGTTGTGAATATCAGGGTAGACGCAGTCATGAAAATAGGCCTCCCCCGTAAGCAAAAAGGCGCTGTAGCGATTGAATTCGCTTTAGTGTTTCTCATCTTTTTCGCCGTGTTTTATGGAATCGTCACTTACAGCTTGCCGCTGTTGCTGATGCAATCGTTCACCCAGTCGACCGCCGAAGCGGTGCGCCGAAGCGTGGCGCTGGATCCGAGCACCCCCGGGTACGACACCGCGGTAAAAACCATTGCCACGACAGAACTGAGCCGACAGCTGGCCTGGATTCCTGCCGCACTGAATTTCAATGTCGCCACTGACGCCAGCGCCACCTACGTGGGCGGGGTGTTGAAGGTCAGCATCAGCTACCCCACCAGCAAACTGCAGCAGGTCATCCCGTTTCTGACCTTGCCGGGAATTGGCCAAGTGCCGAATCTGCCGGCAAACCTCACCGCCAGTTCGAGCCTGCAATTTTGAGTTCCGCAGACAAACTCTTCGGGCGCCTGCTCAACCGCCATCCGCCTCAGCCAGTGGACACGCCAGACACCCTGAGCGTGCAAAGTGTCGGTTTGCAGATGCACCTGGATGCCGAAGGTCGAGTGATTCACCTGACAGGCCCGCTGCGGCATGCGCTGGCCCAGCAGACGCCCGCGGCGCAAGCACCGCACCTGCTCGATTTCCTCATGCCCCACAGCGGCCTCGCCGTTGAAGGCTCGCCCGTCGACTGGCAGGGACAGAGTCTGGACCTGGACTTTTACAGCCTCAACGGACAACCCCTGCACCTGCGTGGCTGGGTCCAGCCAATGGCCGATGCCTGGCTGTTGCAGTTGCTGGACATCGGCGACTTGTTGCTCGATCGCCGGCAATCACGTAGCCGCGAGCAATGCCAATTACTCGCAGCGCAGATCGGCGAACAGTTGCGCCGGTGCAACCTGACGCGCCTGCCCGAGGTGTTGGCGGAACAACTGCAAGGCCTGGCCCAGCGTTTCCACATGCCATGCATTGCTGTGGCGTTACTCGATGAACAGGAAGAAGGCTGGCAGATACACCAGCAATACGCGGCCTTCGATGCGCCCCAGCTGTGGCAAAACGCTCAGCGCCTGGGCACCGGGCTCGACAGCCTGAACGGCTCTGCGCCGCAATGCCTGACGCCCGCTGAACACCCCCGTTTGCAAGGCATCTTCGGTAATGCCGAAGGGTTCGCGGTGCCCTATCACGATGCTCAGGGTGTGGTCGCCTGGTTGCTGTGTGGCCTTTATCCGGTGCAGCAACAGGCACCCGACCTGAATGATCGCGACTGGTTACAACTGACCGCCGCGCTGGCAGGCCCGTTGCTTGAGCGCTTGCGCGAGCACCGGCACCATCTGCAACTGGAACGGCTGGAGTCGCTGCAAGCCTTGCTCGGCACCGGATGGTGGGAGGTGTTCAGCGACAGTCGCGAGGTGCAATTGGCGCCATCGCTGGCCAATAACCTTAACCTTGCGATCGATCGTTTGCCGCTGCACGACTGGCTTGATCGGGTGCACCCCGCCGACCGGGAGGAGCTGAGCAGTCGTCTGCAAACCTTGCAAGACGACGGTGTTCCACTGCTGCTGTGCGTGCGTTTGGCGCAAACGCCGAACTGGTATCGCCTGCAGGGCCAGGTCCTGGGCATCGGTAAAAGCCGGCGGTTGGTGGGCTTCATGCTCGACATCAGCGACATCAAAAACCAGGAGCAAAACGCCGCGGCGGCCCATGCCCGACTGGACAATCTGATCGCCAGCTCGCCAGCGGTGATCTACGTGCAGCGCTATGTCGAAGGTGCGCTGCAACCGACGTTTTTCAGTGACAGCCTACTGCCGCTGCTCGGCTGGACACTGGCTGATTGCGCGACGGGGACCTTGGTTGAAAGGGTGCACCCGGATGACCGCGATCGGTACTTCGAACGTACCCGACATTTGCTGCGTGAAGGTTCGGTGCGCGCCCGCTATCGGCTGCGCGACAGTCGCGGCGAATACCACTGGCTACTCGATGAAGCCAAGCTACTGCGCGACGACCTTGGCTTGCCGGTGGAAGCCGTCGGCCTGTGGCTGGACGTCACCGAAGCTACCCTGGCCGCCGAACAGGTGAAGCAGAGTGAAGAACGCTACCGGATCCTGGTGGAGGACTCTCCGGCGATGATCTGCCGCTACCGCCCGGACCTGACCCTGACCTTCGGCAACCGCCCGCTGGCGACTTACCTGGAATGCCAGCCCGAGCAACTGCCCGGGGTGAATCTGGGCGGCTGGATGTCGCAGGAACAGCGCGAAGCGTTTCTCCAGCGGCTCAGCCGACTCAGCCCGGAATTCCCGGTCAGCACCGCGGAAATCAACCTGCAACTGCCGGGACGGGAACATGCCTGGTGGGTGTGGTCGGATCGCGGGGTGTTCGATGAACACGGCCATTTGCTGGAGATTCAGGCCGTGGGTCGCGACAATACCGAGGTCCGCCGCGCCCAGCAGCAGCTCACCCAAAGTGCAAAAATGGCCACCCTCGGTGAAATGGCCACAGGGTTGGCCCATGAAATCAATCAGCCGTTGAATGTGATGCGCATGGCCATCGTCAACGTGCTCAAGCGTCTGAGCAACGGCGATGCGCAGATCGACTACCTGACCGACAAGCTCAACCGCATCGATGCACAGGTCCAGCGCGCCGCGCGGGTGGTGGATCACATGCGGGTGTTTGGCCGCCGCTCGGAGATCGAGCAGCATCCGTTTAATCCGGCGCAAGCCATCGAAGGCACGCTGTCGCTGCTGGCCGAAGGGATGCGCGGCAAAGGGGTCGACCTGCGGGTCAACGAGACCGGGTTTGAAGTGCAAGTGCGCGGTTACGTCGATCAGCTCGAACAGGTGTTGATCAATTTGATGGTCAACGCTCGGGATGCGTTGCTCGGCAAACGCGAGGCCGATCGCGAGTTCAAACCGTGGATCTCGGTGTACGCCGAACGTGATGAGTATTCGGTGCGACTGTGGGTCGAGGACAACGGGGGCGGTATCGATCCGCGGTTGCTGGAGCGGATTTTCGAGCCGTTCTTCACCACCAAACCCGTGGGTGTCGGCACCGGGCTCGGGTTGTCGGTGAGTTACGGCATCGTCGAGAACATGGGCGGAAAACTGAGCGTCAGAAACTCGGTCGAGGGCGCACGGTTTTGTATCGAACTGCCGATTGCCGCCGACGATCAGATCACCAGTGTCGCTCGTCCTGAGTGACAACTGAGGTTGGCACCGACATCGACCTTGTTCAGATCGATCCCCAGGCTGAGCAGCAGTGTGTTGATCAAGGTGTCGAGTAACGGGCTGAGCACGCTGTTGATCGCGTTGACCAGCAATGTCGTGACAGTGCTGAGGATCGCTCCCAGACCACCGACCAGACTGCCCGTCGGTCCGTACATGTTGACCTTGATATTGGTCAGCGTGTCGGTAAGGCTGCTGACGATGTTGCTGGTGGAATAGGAATAGTAGAACGGTGCCTGGTTGATCTCCGGCAGGCTGGTGGCCGGCGGTGCGGAATAAACGTGCGGCATGTTGGCGCTCTGCGCCACGGTGGTGTCGGCCATGATATCGATGCCACCGCCGACGCCTGGAATTCGCGGGTCGCAGGAGATGGGCAGGAACAGAATCCTCAGACAGGTTTTCACCCCGATATCGATCACCTTCAACGGCTGCACCACTACCGCCGGTGGCGTGGTGTTGCTACCGAAAGCGGTGGCTGGATCGATCTTGCCGATCTTCAGATTTACCAGCGAAGTGCTGGTGTTGGTGGTCAGGGTTTTGTTGGTGGTACTGACGCAACTGTAGGCAGTGACATAGCTGTTGGCGCTGGCAACGTCGAGCGCCACGTCGATACGTATCGGTGGCGGCAGCACGATGATGTCGGGAGTCTGACAGGGCACGAGCAAGGCACAGGTCAGTGAGTTGAGCACTCCCACCAGGTTGAGATTGAGCAAGGCGTTGAGTGTGTTGGTCAGCGGGCCTGCCAGATCAGCCGCCGCATTGATTAGCGCCACGATGGAATCGAGCACCGGCAAGTCGATCGACAGCAATGTACGCACCTGAGCGGTTTTCACATAGATCCGGTTGGGCCCCAACGGCGCGAGCGCGGCGCTTTTCGGATTGCCGATGGCCGAGAGCTGTGGCGGCTCCAGTATCTGTACCCGAGCGGTGATTTGCGCCAGCCCCGCGAGGTTGATCGGCAAGGTTGCCACCAGGCCGTTTTTCTTGTTGGCCAGTTGCACGACCGCTTCAATCAGGTCGAACACTTTCAGGTTGGTCCCCAGCGCCGTCACGGTGCTGCCAGCCTCGACGTGCAGCACGTTGCCGAGTACGACGGTGGTTGCGCCTGCCGCAACCTTCAGCGCTTGAAGACTCGCAATGGTTGCGGTCGCGCCAAGTGTGCCGCCGGGGTCCAGTACATTGACGGCGGTCTGAATCAGCTGGCTGACGGCAATCGTATTGCCCAATACCTGGTTATACCCGGCAGCGCTGAGGTTAAGGTCGACCTTCAATCGATCGAGGTAGCCGAGCAGGCTGATGTTGGTGTTCACCAATCCGTTCCAGCCCGCCGCGTTGATGTTCAGGTTGCCCCCGAGCAAACCACCGAACAGCGCGTTGAGCGTGGCCGATTTGCTGGTGTCGACGCTCAACGTCGTGCTGCGCAGGGTCAGCGAAGCCTGCGGTGGCGGTAATGCGGCGACAGCGCTGGCCGTCAGGTTGATGGTTGCCGCGCGTGGAGCGCCACCGAACAAGGCGCCGATACCGCCGGCGAGGCTCTGCTGGACCGAATGGCTGGCGATCACCCGAATGGCTTCGCTCTTGCTCGGGTCGGCGCCAAATACTCGAAGGTTATTGGCATCCAGGGTCAAGGCGCCGCAAGCGACCAGCAGATTGTGATTGGGGTCAGGAAGGGTGAAGCCGTTACGGTTTGCGCTGGCGGTGGCATAGACGGTGGCGGTGTTGCCAGCGGAGCAATCACCCCCTCGGGTGGAAGCTTCAAGTGCGGCCATGTCCGCTACGCGCTGCAGGTCACGTTTTTTCAGGTACAAACGACCGCTGTCGACCACGACCAGCAAGAACATCAGGGCCATGCCCAATGTCAGCGCCGCCATCAAACCGATCGCCCCCCGTTGCCGGGACGGGCTGCGAAACTGCAAACGGGGAGACATCGCGCACTCCTTTGCCGGTGCACAGCTGAGGGCTACCTCCATGGGTGAACAGCAGTGTAGACAAGACTTGGCGGGACTGCTGGCAACATGCCAGCGCCGACAACAAAAAACCCTGTAGGAGCACGGCTTGCCGGCGATGGCGTCCTTGAAATCGCCATCGCCGGCAAGCCGTGCTCCTACAGGGTTTTGTGGTGTTTATTTGGGTGGGTAGTTGGCGAGAATTCGCCCCACCGTTTCGCGTATCGCCGTGCTGCGATCCGACGGGTTCGGTGTGCGGCTGAGGATCTGCTCGTCACTGCCGCGCCACACCAGTTTTCCGTCCTTGCCGTCGAGCAGGTCGATCTGGATGATTGCCACTTTGTAGCTGACGTTACGGGTTTCGTTGTACATCGGCCCACCCCAGTAGCCATTCCATGGATTACCCCAAGCGCCGCCGTAGTTGGTGGTTACTTGTTGCTGGCGCTGCTCGACGATCAGATAGGTCTGCACGCTCAAATCGCCCTTTTGGCCACCCGCAGCCGGACGCAGGCCTCGCTGATCCAGCTGATCGGTCACCGATTGGCGGATGCGTTGCTCAGTCAGGTCACTCTTGATCCGTGGATCATCGGGGCGATATTGCAGGGCGGGTTCTTTCCAGCTCCAGCTGCGATAGGCGGCGAAGTCGCGGCTGGCATCGAAGTCATGATTGACCTGGCTGCCGGCGCAGGCAGTGAGCAGCACGGCCACAGCCAGTAAAGCGAGACGGCGGAACATGATATTTCTCCGGTTGAAGACATGAACCTGCGCGATGCTTCTTAACGACAGAAGCTAACTAGGAGGATACGCCGACATCGCCTTTTCTACAGCCTCCCGTATGGCATCGGCACGCTCGCTCTGGCTGCCGCGATTGCTGGTTTCGGCGCTGGCACTCCACACCGGTTGACCGCTCTGGGCGTCAAACAAATCAACCCGCACCACCACGACCTGTTCCTGATAAGTCCGAACGATCGGCACGGTGTTGTACATGCCATAACCGCTGCCGTAGCGGTTGTAACCGCCATAACCGCCGCCGTAGTAACCATAGTCGTCCCGAACCTGACGCAGGCGGGTTTCCAGGTGCAGGTCGGCGCTGACAAACAGGTCGGCCGGGCGATTATCGTGCAGCGGGCGCAAGCCACGTTGATCAAGGGCATTGCTGACGGCTTCGGCGACCTGCGCCGAATCCGCCCAGGCGCTGCCCGGCGGCAGCTGCCCGTTGAGCCAGGCCCAGCTGCGGTAGCGCCCGTAGTCGCGCGGCGCGGCTGGGTAGGCGCTGCGGTCAAAGGTGTTGGCCGCCTGAGGCGGCGCGGGTGGCAAGGGGTTGGATGACGCCACATAAGGGTTGCTGCCCTGACAGGCCGCCAACCCGAGACAGATCACCAATAACCCCGAACGACTGTTCATTTCGCGCTCCGATCAGACCGGCCGACAGATCCAGTGCAAGTAGCGCCCAAGCCCGGCAAAGCTTGGGTGACGACGGTGGGCCAGCTCCATTTCCAGCAAATCCACCAGTTCGACGCGGGTCTGGAATTCCACCGGCATGTAGTCGTGAAAAACCCGCACCCCGCTCTGGGTTTCGACCTGCCACATTCCCTCAAGTTGCGCCGCCAGTTCCCGTGGATCAAGCGGCTGCTGCGGGGTCAGGCTCTGTTTCTCGCCGGCCATGTCGTTCTTGCGCATCTTGCGGAAATGGCCTTTGAGCAGGTTGCGATAGATCAACGCATCGCGGTTGTAGAAGGCCAGGGACAACCAGCCATCTGGTTTGGTCAATTGATGCAGCACCGGCAGGATCGCGTGAGGTTCGGCCAGCCATTCCAGCACGGCGTGGCACAGCACCAGGTCGTAGGGCTCGGTGAGTTGGCCGAGCAGATCCTGCCACGGCGCCTGAATGAACGTCGCTGTTTGCCCGGCGTCGGCAAAGCGTTGGCGGGCGCCTTCGAGCATCGGCTCGGCGGGCTCGGCCAGCGTGACGTCATGGCCACGCTGGGCCAGCCACAACGACATGTGGCCCAGACCCGCACCGATATCCAGTACGCGCAACGGTCGGTCCGGCAGGGTTTCGGCCAGGTCGGCCTGAAGCACCGCCAGACGGATCGCGCCTTTGGCACCGCCGTAGATTTTTTCGGCGAAGCGGGTCGCCAGTTGATCGAAATGACGGTCGCTCATCAGCTGAACCTCCGTTCGCTGTCCGCGAGTTTGCTGCGCACCACTTCATTCATGTCCAACCCCAACTCGCTGCACAGCAGCAGTAGATAGAGCACGATGTCACCGATTTCCTGCCCGGCATGGGCGAGCTTGTCCGCCGGCAACTGGCGCGACTGGTCTTCGGTCAGCCACTGGAAAATCTCCACCAGCTCGGACATTTCCACGCTCGCGGCCATGGCCAGGTTTTTCGGGCTGTGAAATTGCCGCCAGTCATTGCGGTCACGGATGGCGTGCAGGCGTTCGGTCAGTTCAACAAGGTTCATCGGGCTCTCCTGAAGGCGTATAGCTTCGGGGGGATAAGGAATGAAGGCAAGCGGCAAGCGCTGCAAAACCACTATGCTTGGAGGGAACTCGGCACCCTGCTCGATAGCCCAAGGCTCAAGTCCGGCAACCACGCCACCACTTTCATCAAGGACGCTCACGACATGCAGGTAGAAAGTTTTTTCGAATGGCTCGGCCAGGCACTCGGTTCGGTTATCCGTTTCATCGTTGACGGCCTCAGCGGCTTGTTCAATCTGCTGAGCCACGCCGGCAGCAACTTTGTCGAAGGGCTGTCCCGTGCGCTGGGCATGGACGCGTCGATCATCAGCATCGTTGCGCTGATTTTGGGGTTGATGCTGTTGTGGTCGGCGATTCGGGCGTTCATGAATGCGTCGATCATCATGGGGATTATCTGGTTGCTGCTGGGGTTGTGGTTGTTGAGCTGGATAATCCATTGATCGGCTTGAGATCCAGCCCTCACCCTAACCCTCTCCCGGAGGGAGAGGGGACTGACTGAGTTGTTCTCTCGTGCTACATCGACCTGAAACTCCGCGTCGAACTCAGGTTTTGAAAAGCATGAAGATCGGCTCCCTTTCCCCCTCTCCCTCGTGGGGAGAGGGCTGGGGTGAGGGGTCGATTTCTGATTCACGGCAAATCCCGAATCAACCGCTACAATGCCCGCTCCCCCAAGGAGCCTGCATGTCCAACCTGATCGCCGACTGGCGCGACCGCCCTACCCATCGTCGAGTCTGGGCGCTCGCCGCGCCGATGATTCTCTCGAACATTTCCGTCCCTCTGGTGGCGCTGGTCGACAGTACCGTCATCGGCCACTTGCCCCACGCCCATCAGTTGGGCGCCGTCGCGGTCGGGGCCAGCCTGTATACCTTTCTCGCCTGGGCCATGGGTTTTCTGCGCATGGGCACCACCGGGTTCGCCGCACAGGCCGCCGGGCGTGGGGACGGCGCGGCATTGCGGCAGATCTTGCTGCAGGGTCTGTTGCTGGCCATGGGACTGGCCATTGTCCTGGGAGCACTGGGTGTGCCGTTGAGCGGGGTCGCGCTGCATTTCATGCAGCCGTCGGCGGAGCTGGATCAGCTGACCCGCGAGTTTTTCCACACGCGCCTGTTCGGTCTGCCGGCAGCACTGGCCAGTTATGCGCTGGTCGGCTGGTTCCTCGGCACTCAGAACGCCCGGGCGCCGCTGGCCATTCTGCTGAGCACCAACCTGGTGAATATCGCGCTGAACCTGTGGTTCGTCCTCGGGTTGGAATGGGGTGTGGTCGGCGCCGCCCGAGCATCGGTGATCGCCGAATGGACCGGCGCGCTGATCGGCCTGCTGATGACCCGCAACGCCCTGCGCGCCTATCCCGGCCACATCGCCTGGGCCGCGTTGGCGCTGTGGCAGAGCTGGCGACCGCTATTGGCGGTCAACCGCGACATTTTCATCCGCAGCCTGGCGCTGCAATCGGTGTTTTTCCTGATCACCGTGCAAGGCGCGCGACTGGGTGATGCCACCGTCGCCGCCAACGCGCTGCTGCTCAATGGTTTGCTGCTGACCGCCCATGCGCTGGACGGCCTGGCCCACGCCGTGGAAGCCCTTTGCGGGCATGCCATCGGCGCTCGCGATCGAGAGGCCCTGCGCCGCTCATTGGTGGTGGCCTGCGGTTGGTCGTTGCTGGCGAGTCTGGGCTTTGCCGTGCTATTCCTGTTCGCCGGGCATCTGTTTATCGAGATGCAGACCAACATTCAGAGCGTGCGCGACACGGCGTTCATCTACCTGCCCTACCTCGCCGCGCTGCCGCTGATCGCGGTCTGGAGCTACCTGCTCGACGGGTTGTTTATCGGCGCCACCCGTGCCCGGGAAATGCGCAACGGCATGCTGCTGACGGTGGTTTTGTTGCTGCCGTTCGCCTGGGCGCTGCAAGGTTTTGGCAACCATGGACTGTGGATAACCTTTCTATTGTTCATGTTGCTGCGCAGCCTGACCCTCGGCGCGTTTGCCTGGTACCTGCACAAAAGCGACGGCTGGTTCGCAGGCAAAGCTCACTGAGTCGGCGTGGCTTTGACGAAGGCCGTGACCACATCCAGCACCGGAGCCAAACCGCGCAGGGGCCGGGACAGCGTCGCCACCAGCGTGGCGTGGCCGGTGCGCGAGAAATACAGGTCCTGCACCGGCACGCCCGCCTCGCGCAGTTTGCGCGCCAGACCACCGGTGTTGCGGGCCGGGTTGACCAGCTCATCGTCGCTCGCCGCGATCAACAAGGCCGGTGGCGCGCCGCGACTGACATGATTGATCGGCTGCGACCGGGGTGGTGAATCCGGCCAGAAAAACACCGGCCGCACCTGCGGATTCTTGATCGGCAGAAAATCATAAGGCCCGGCCAGGCCGATCCAGCCGCTGAGGTTGTGCGGCGACAGACCCACCGCCCCCAGTAACCCGGGGTCCAGCGCCAGCATCGCGACGTTGTAGGCCCCGGAACTGTGGCCCATCAGGTACAACCGCTGCGGATTCCCGGAATATTGACGAATGTGTTCATAGGTCCAGGCCACGGCCCGGGCGCCATCTTCAAGGAACAGCGGATAACGCACCTGCGGATACAACCGATAGTCCGCCAGCACCGCAATAATTCCCCGGGACGCCAAGGCCTCGCCGACAAAAGCGTAATCGCTGCGTGAACCGCTGTTCCAGCTACCGCCGTAGAAAAACACCACCACCGGGGCGTTTTTCATGGGAGGACGCGGCACATACACATCGAGTTTTTGCCGCGGATCAGCGCCATAGGCAATGCCCTCGGTCTTGTCGCAGGTTGCGTCGGGGGTCAGCGCATTGAGCAACTTCAGCGGCGAGCACGCCGTCATCACAGCCAGCATTACGCCGCCGATTATCAGGCTGAACAACCGCCGTGTGGTGCTCGCCATCGATGTTGAACCTCGTGTTCAGGGCTGATCGTTCTGCCACCGGTTGCGCAGGCTATCGAGACGCTCCTGCTGGGTGAGTCCCGGCAACGCTTGCCCAGGCAAAGCGCCGGGGTACTGCAAGCGTAGCCATAACCAGTCATCGAGTACCGGACGCTCGGTAAAATCCAGCGCCAGCCCTTCCTGCACGTGGGACCACAGCGTGTTGTAGTCAGTCCCGGTGGACCGACTCCAGTGCCAGGCATGTTGCTCCAGCAGGCAGGTTTGCAGTTTTTCCTGCTGACGAGGACTGAGGTTTTCTTCAACCGCCAAAGGGCTGACGGCAAGCCCCGGATTGACCAACTGCTGCCAGCCCTGACTGCCGATCGCATGGTCGGCCCACGTCCCGCCGAACCAGCGCAAATGGCTGATAGGACCCAGCCAGCGACTCAGCTCCTGCGCATCGCAGGCATCGAACAAGTAACTGGCCGTTTGCGGGTTGTAGTAACTCAACAAGGCTCGGTGATGCACACCGAACGTGACCGTGAGCATGCGGCGCAAATGCTCCAGCAACTGCGACGACGACACCTCGCTGGCCATCAGCAAGCCACGCCAGAGGGGCACTTCGCTGTGGCACAACCCGGCCAGCGCCGGGCATGTCCGAAGGTCGATCAGGGCCGGGCCGTGTTCACGCAACGCATGCCACTCAGTGCCTTCGAACAACCAGAACCACCGGGCATGCGCAAATTGCTGTTGCAGCATCGCCCCCGCCTGTGGCGCACCCGGCACATCCAGCAATAGCCATTGCGGGGTCGCGACGATCATGCCGAACCGCTCTGGCCAAACCGCTTCGCCGCCCGGCAGGTGCAGAGGGCCTGCGTGCAATGGTTGAAACTGCCGCCACCGGGCAGCAGACATAGCAACATCAATGGCTCGCTCGATCGCAGAAGCTCCAGCAAGCCCTCGACATCATCTGTCGTGCGCGGCGGGCCGACCTCCTCAGTCTCTTCAACGGACGAAGGGACGTGAAGAAACCCGGTAATCAGCGGCTGATCCGGATCCCCCTCGATAAAGCTCACCACCACCTCGGCCCCCTCACTCAACTGCGTGACTGCCGCGTCGCCCAGTTCAGCGGCCACCGGCAACCAACTGTGGCTGGGCACCGCGCCCTCGCCCTGATAGAGCCAGTCAAATTGCACGGCAACCGGTCTGGACGGATCGGGGCATGACTCATCAATGTTGACCACCCAGGCCCGTTGCAGGCTGTGCATCCTGGGTTTCACTGCGCAATGAGGCGCTACAAAAGGCACCTGCCAGTGAATCGCGCGGATCTGGTTGCTGTAGGACGCCGTTAAATCCTGGCTGCCCTGATGCTCGATATGGGTCAGCAGCCAGAGATGATTCCAGTCAGCGATCGGATGACCGGACAGCGGCATCAACTGACCGCTGCGCAGCGCCGTCAGGTCCGTCCGACCTTCGGCAATCTGCGCGGTTCGTTGCCCCTCTCGGGCTGCATCAGCGCAACCCTGAACCTTGAACTGACGCACCGCCGATTGCTCGCTCTCGACCTGGAAGGCCGCGCTCTCACCGAAACGAAAGTGCCCCTGACCATCACCGAAAACCACGCAATGCCCGAGCGCGCAGTGTTCGAAATGGTAGTGAAGCCGTTCCTGAGCACATAGACGCTGGATAAATTGCAGATCCGATTCCTGGTACTGCGTACAGAAATCACGGTGCGGGTATTCGCGACCCAACTCAAAGCGCCGATTCTTGCCGACAATACCGTGTTCCTTTAACACCTGACCGAGGATTTGCGGCACCGAGCGCGCGCTGAAAATTCGCTGACTAAAGCGCAGGGAAAGGCACGCCAGCTTCGGCCCCAGACGTACGCGGCAGAGCCTGACGGCCAAGTCATGATCATGCTGGACGAGTTCATGCAATTGTCCGTGAAAGCCGTTTCCCGCGGGCCCGACATGCAAAAAGGCCGAACGGTACAGCAGGCTTGCAAGGTCGAGTGTCGGGTCATCGATCAGCAGATCCACCTCGAACACAAAAGGCTCGCTGATGGCTTCTCTACCGGTAAACGCCAAGACCTCAAAGGGGTCGGGCAGACCCTCTACATCCAGACGAAATGACGGCTCGTTGACTGGATCGAACATCGGCGATTCTCTACAGGAGGGGCGGTCGGGGATTCTCTCCGAGAGAGTTGGCCGAGTAGAGTGCCGAAGTACAACTTAGGAAATGACCTACGCGAAAAGAAGACCACATCACTTGGATGACCAAGAATGTAAGTCATTTCGCTTGAAATCAGAGAGGCATCCCACCAAGCCATCTGAAATTTCCGCAGCGTGCGGAACATTTTCAGACAACCTGATGAGAGCGGTGCCTTACCTCAAGAAGACAGGTAAGAGGAACGGGTCAGACCCAGACGCAGCGCGTCGAGGAACTGGGTACGCTCGGCGGCGGTGATGCGGGCACTGGCGCATTTGTCGCGGTAGTGGGTCATCAACTCTTCCGGCGACAAGTGCACGTAACGCAGCATGTCTTCGATAGTGTCGTGGGTTTCGATACCCGCGTGGTACACGCTGCCATCAGCGTTCTGATAGATGTTCACCGAGTCGGTGTCACCGAACAGGTTGTGCATGTCGCCGAGAATTTCCTGGTAGGCGCCAACCAGGAAGATACCCAGCAGGTAGTCTTCACCGTCGTTCAAACCGTGAACCGGCAGGCTGGTTTCGATGCTCTGCTCGTCGACGTATTGCTTGATTTTACCGTCGGAATCGCAGGTCAGATCTTGCAGCACGGCACGGCGCAGCGGCTCTTCGTCGAGACGGTGCAGCGGCAGGATCGGCAACACCTGGCCGATGGCCCAAGTGTCCGGCAGGCTCTGGAATACCGAGAAGTTGCAGATGTACTTGTCGGCCAGCTTGTCGTTGAGTTCGTCGAGCACCTGACGGTGCGAACGCTGACGAGCCTTCAACGAGTTGTGCAGGCGACGGCACACGGCGAAGTAGCATTGCTCGGCCAGGGCTTTCTCGGCCAGGGTCAGCTTGCCGTCGGCGTACTGGGTCGCGATGTCGCTCATGTAGTGCGTGGCGCGCCAGTAAGTCTCAGTGACCATCTCGATGTCGGTCGGGCCCAGCAGGTCAACCAGCCACTGCACGGTTTCCGGCAGTTCTTCCTTGTTGTCGATCTGCGGCACGTCGTCGTTGTGCTTCTCGACGTCGGTCACTTGCACCACCAGCATCGCGTGGTGAGCGGTCAGGGAACGGCCGCTTTCGGAGAAGATGTTCGGGTGCGGCAGGTTCTGCGCGTCGCAGAATTCCTTGAGCATCCCGACCACAACACCGGCGTAATCGTCCATGTCGTAGTTGATCGAGCTGGCGTTACGCGAGTGCGTACCGTCGTAGTCCACGCCCAAACCGCCACCGACGTCGATGTGATCCACCGGCAGGCCGAGGTTGCGCAGTTCGCCGTAGTAACGAATCGCTTCCTTGAAGCCGTGCTGGTAGTCCGCCAGGTTGGCGATCTGCGAGCCCATGTGGAAGTGCAGCAGGCGAATACCCTGGTCCAGGCCCGCCGCGCGGAAACGCTCGACCACCGACAGCAGTTGCGCCGCCGACAGACCGAACTTGGATTTCTCGCCACCGGTGTCGGCCCATTTGCTCGACGCCAGGGACGACAGACGCACGCGCAGGCCAACCTGAGGTTTGACCTTGAGCGAGGCGGCTTCTTCGATCACCAACCCGACTTCGGATTCTTTCTCGATCACGATGAACACGTTGTGGCCGAGCTTCTGGCCCATCAGCGCCAGACGAATGAACTCGCGATCCTTGTAGCCGTTGCAGACGATGGTGCCGCCCTTCGGCGCCAGGGCCAGCACGGCCAGCAGCTCAGGCTTGGAGCCGGCTTCAAGACCAATGGACACGTCTTGGGTGGCAATGATGTTCTCGATCACCGCTTCTTGCTGGTTAACCTTGATCGGGTACAGCGCGGTGTACTTACTCTGGTATTCCAGACGCTCGATGTTGGCGTCGAACGCGCCGGTCAGCTGACGCACGCGGTCTTGCAGAATGTCAGGGAAACGCACCAGCAGTGGCAAGGACAGGCCGCTTTGGCGCAGCTGGTCAACTTGCTCGAAGAGGTCGATAGGCGAACTGGTCGGACCGTTCGGACGAACTTCGACGCGACCGGCGTCATTGATCGCGAAGTACCCGGCCCCCCAATGGCGAATCCCGTAAACACTGCGGCTGTCCGCAACTGTCCATTGGCTGCCATCGTCTTTGCGTGTGCGTCGTACGGACATTGAAGTCCCCTATAAAGAAGTCATAGAGCGTCGCCTGGGTTCAGGCCGGCGCAGTCTAAAGAATGAAAATGACGGTTCGTCAACGAAGGGATAGACCTCGCTGACCGCAGTGAGTTTAGAAACCGGTCAGAACAGGCTCTGTGAAAACCATGTAGACGACGCCAGACCTGAATCGGATCAGGGCTGGATCAAGCCGAGGGTGGTTTTCACAGAGGCTGCTAGCCGCCGGACTTCTTCGCTTTGAAACCGTGCTTGATCAGTTCGGCCAAGAGTAGCTCGACATGATCGCCCTGGATTTCAATGATTCCGTCTTTCAACGCACCACCGGTCCCGCAACGTTTCTTCAACGTGGTCGCCAGGTCCTTGAGCGCGTCTTCGGCCAACGGCACGCCGGTGATGGTGGTCACCGTCTTGCCGCCACGCCCCTTGCTTTCGCGACGCACGCGAGCGATGCCGTCGCCGGCCGGGATAACGGTCTGTTTGCAGATGCAGGCATCCACCGGTTGACTGCAATCCGGGCAATGACGACCTGCGTCGGTGGAAAATACCAGGCCACCAAGGGCGGCGAAGGATGCGGCTTTTTTGGCCACCGGCAATCCTCTTGGGAGGACAAAGACTGGTCGCAGCACTTGGGCAAGGCTATCGACCGCGAAGCCCCACTCAGGCAGGGGCAGCGCTACTGAAACGGTACAACCTGTGTAGGAGCTGACGAGTGCAACGAGGCTGCGATCTTTTGATTTTGACTCAAAAGCAAAGTCAAAAGATCGCAGCCTGCGGCAGCTCCTACAACAGGCAATGCCGGTTCAGCTTGAAAAGGTCGCGCAGTGTAACGGCAAAAAGCCGACTTGCTAAGAGCCAATCGGCGCCAATTTATGCCTCTTTTGCGACGTCAGACCCACGGGCGCGAAGATAGCGCTTCAATGCGGCCAGAGAGTCCGGGCAATAAGGCTTTTGCTGGATTTCCAGCAGGACTTGATCAACGGGAATAAAGCGCGCTTCAAGGACTTCTTCGGGTTGCAGGATCAACGGACCGTCCCACACCGCCGAAAACGCCGAACACCAGAGCCGATTGCCGGTGTCTTCGAAGAAAAAATGATCATGGGCGGTCAGTTCCACGCCGCTCACACCCAGCTCTTCTTCCAGCTCGCGGGCCGCCGATTCGGCGTAGGTTTCGGTCGCTAGCACCATGCCCCCCGCCGCCACGTCCCAGAAACCTGGATAAATGGCTTTGCTCAGCGTGCGTCGATGCACGCAGAGTTCACCGGCGGAATTGAACAGCATGATGTAAGTGCCGCGCCCGATCAGCCCGCGTTCACGCAGGTCGGAGCGGACCAGGGCGCCGAGCAGGTTGTCCTGCTCGTCAACCCAGGCGATCTGTTCGGCATCCGAGGCCGCGCGGTGCGCGACCTCTCTGGCGCTATCGACCATGACTTAGCCCTGATTGAGCAATTGACGCAAATCGATCACTGCGGCGTTGGCCCGGGAGATGTAGTTGGCCATGACCAGCGAGTGGTTAGCCAGCACCCCGAAGCCGCTGCCATTAAGGATCATAGGACTCCAGACCGGTTCCTGCGAGGCTTCCAGTTCACGAATGATCTGACGCACGCTAACCGTGGCGTTCTTCTTGGCCAGCACATCGGCGAAGTCGACTTCGATGGCGCGCAGCAGATGGGACAGGGCCCAGGCCTGACCGCGAGCTTCGTAGAACACGTTGTCGATCTGCATCCACGGGGTCTCGACGATTTCTTCGTCAACCTGTGGCACCTGACCCGGTGCGATGACTTCGGTTTTCAGCGCCGTGTTGAGTTTGACCCGGCCAACGCTCGCCGACAGCCGTTGTGACAGCGAACCCAAACGGGTACCGACATCGCCCAGCCAGTTGTTCAGGTTGTCGGCGCGGGCATAGAACAGCGCGCTTTTCTGACTCGGGTCGGACAGGCGTGCCTGATAACGGCTCAGGGAGTTGATGCCTTCCTGGTATTCGGACTCACTGGAGGGCAGCACCCAGCTCTTGTTGTCGAAGTTGAAGCGCGGCTCGGCCTTGGCCAGGTCCGCGTCTTCGGTGGACTGCGACTGGGAACGAGCGAAGTCTTTACGCAGTGCACGACTCAGGTCACGGACCTGGACCAGCACGCCATATTCCCAGCTCGGCGTGTTATCCATCCACAGGCCCGGCGGGAAACGGTCGTTGGAAATATAGCCACCCGGTTTGGTCAGCAAAGTACCGGCGACGGTCTTGAGGGTTTCGACCGTGGTGTAGCCGATGACCATTTGCTTGCCTTCTTTCTCGGCGGCCATCTGGGCGTTCTGCTGAACCGGGAACAGCGCAGGTTCCTGGCTCCAGTACCAGCCCAGCGCAATAGCCACCAGCAAGTAAATGGCAATCAGAGTGGCCAACGCCCGGCTGAACAACAGGCCACCCAAGTAACTACGGGTGGCCGATTTCGGTTCAGCGGCACGTTCAGGCGCGCTGCCCGCGCGGTTCTTCCAGTCCAGCATGGCGATATCCTTTCAATCACTTGAGTTCATCGGTTCGACCACAACCCTATCTCATCGTGCCTCGTTTGCCGCGCATTAAATCCTGCGCAAACACTACCCGCACAATGACCATGATCGACGGCCACTATAAATGAAGCACAGCTTGGATCCTATGCGACCAGTCGGTCAGAAACTGAATCAGGTCGCTTTGCAGTTAATTGACGTACGACACTCATGCGATGGAAAAGAGGTGCTAGCATAGAGCCACCAGTCGATCTCAGCATGCACCCTAACTAGTAGTCAGGATATGACCGAGCCAGAAGACCCCAGCCGTGAGCGCCTCAAGCACCACTTTGCCCAGCGGGTAATTCATCAGGCACGTCAAATTCTTGAGATATGGCAGCGCCTGCAACGCAGCGAGTGGTCCACCACCGACTTATCGGAACTGAGCGAGGCCAACCTGCGCCTGCTGCGTTTCGCCGAGCGCTTCGAACAACCTGAACACACCCAACTGGCGCGCCACATCGGTCAGTCGCTGGAGGCTGTCGACGCCAATCGCGGACGCCTGAGCAGCGGACTGATCACTGACCTCAATCGTTTGATGCAGCGCCTGTCACGCACCGGTTTGCGCCATGGCGATCAGTTGGACCAGACCTTTCTGCCGCCGCTGCGCAAGCCGATTTACGTGATGCTGCAGGACTACGACCGCGCCGAGCGTCTGGCCAAGCAGCTGGAATTTTTTGGGCTCAGCGCTCAAGCCCTCGACAGCGTTGCGGCGTTCCGCTCTTCGATGGTCGAGCGCTTGCCTGCGGCAATCGTCATGGACGTGGATTTCAGTGGCGCCGGCATCGGCCTGAAACTGGCTGCCGAAGCCCAGGAAGGCCTCGATCATCAATTGCCGCTGTTGTTCTTCAGCCTGCACGAAACCGACACCCCGACCCGTCTCGCCGCCGTGCGTGCCGGTGGCCAGGAATTCCTGACCGGCACCCTCGAAGCCTCGAGCCTGCTGGAGAAAATCGAAGTCCTGACCTGCGTCGCCCAGTACGAACCTTATAAAGTGCTGATCATCGACGATTCCCGCGCCCAGGCCTTGCACACCGAGCGCCTGCTCAATAGCGCCGGGATCGTCACGCGGACCTTGATCGAGCCGATCCAGGCCATGGCCGAGCTCGCGGACTTCCAGCCAGACCTGATCATCCTCGACATGTACATGCCGGCCTGCACCGGTACTGAATTGGCCAAGGTGATCCGTCATAACGATCGCTATGTCAGCGTGCCGATCATTTACTTGTCGGCCGAAGACGATCTGGACAAGCAGCTCGACGCCATGAGCGAGGGCGGCGACGACTTCCTGACCAAACCGATCAAGCCCCGGCACCTGATCACCACCGTGCGTAACCGCGCGGCGCGGGCACGCAATCTGAAAGCGCGGATGGTCCGCGACAGCCTCACCGGGCTGTACAACCACACGCACATTCTGCAATTGCTCGAAGACTGCAGCTTCCGCGCCCGCCGCGAGAGCAAGCCGCTGAGCTTTGCGATGCTCGACATCGACCACTTCAAACGGGTCAACGACAGCCACGGCCACCCCATGGGCGATCGAGTGATCAAGAGCCTGGCGCTGTTTCTCAAGCAACGCTTGCGCAAGACCGACTTCATCGGCCGTTACGGCGGTGAAGAATTCGCCATCGTCATGCCGGACACCGATCTCGAATCGGCCCATAAAGTGCTCGACGAAATCCGTCGACGCTTTGCCGAGATTCACTACCCGGCTCAACCGCAGGACCTCTGGTGCACGTTCAGCGCCGGGGTGGTGGAACTGTGCGAGCACTCCGACAGCCTGATGATGGCCAGCCAGGCAGACGAAGCGCTGTACCGCGCAAAGGACGCCGGACGCAACCGCGTGCAGGCCGCGCGGACGTCAAAGCAAAGTGCCACTTTTTCATCGGAATCGACCCATTCGGTCATAACCCTGTAACACAAACGCAATAAATTCAGGCGCTTACCATTCTGCCGCTGGTAGACCCGCGATGCGCCTGAAGCTGCTGACCAATCTCAATACCCTCCTTTTAGTCGCCGTGTGCGTGGCCCTTGGCGCCACACTGTGGTGGTCGCAAAAGGCCCTGGAGCGTCCCTATCTATTGATGGAGCGTTACTTGGGCTTGTCCCAGCAATTTCAAAATGAAGTCGCGCGTAACATCGACGACTACCTCGCCAGCGGCGATGCCCTGCGCCTGAGCAGTGCCAGTCAGGCTATCGACGGCCTGCAAAAGGAGCTCGGTGAGTTGCCGCCGGCGTTGGCCGACACCTTGCGCCCGAGCCTGTCGAACCTCGAAGAATTCAGCAAAACCGATCTGCTGGCGGCCGGCAAACTCGCGGGCGATCCGCAAGCGCTGCTGCTTCAGGCCGAACGCGAACTCGGCGCCAGCCTCGACCAGCTCAGCCAATACGCCAGCGCTAACGCGGCGTATCTGACGCCGTTGCTCGCTGCCTCTCAACACCTGGGAAAATTATCCTTGGCGCGAGACAAACTGGTCAGCAGCGGCCGCAGCGAATTGGCCGCCGATGTCGAGCGTGAAGTCACCAACATCCGCACTCAGGCTGAGTTGCTGGGCGCCTTGCCGCTGCTCGGTGTAGCCAGCAGCAGCGAATCCGGCACCGATGATTTCGCCGCGATGATGGGCTTGGAGAACACCGAAAAAGCTGTTGCCGAAGATGCGGGCGTCGGCCTCAAGCGCGAACTCAACGGCCTGCTGACCCGCTACCCCGCCGAACTCTCCCGTACTCGTGACCAGATCCAGAAACGCACCGACCTCAGCGCCGCCACTCACCTGAAAATCGCCGCCGTGCAGCAGGCCATTGCCGGACTGGAGCCGGTGGTTCGCGCCCAGCACGGCCAGATCCAGGGCGAAGTGCGGCTGATGCAAGGGGTGATGATTGGCCTGATTCTGCTGATTGCTTTGCTGATCGACACCTTGCAACGGAAACTGGCCCGGACGCTGACCAACCTCGCCCCGGCCCTTTCGACCTGGGCCGAGGGCGACTTCAGCCGGGACATTGAACTGGGCGCGACCAATCGTGAACTGCACGACATTCAAGCTTCGCTCAATCGGTTGCGCGCCTATCTGGTCGACCTGGTCGGGACCATTCGCCTCAACGCCGAACAGGTCGCCGGCAGCAGCCGAACGCTGGCCGAGTTGAGCAATGACCTGCACAGCGGCGCCGAACATCAGGCCGGCGACACAGCGCTGATCCGTGATTCTCTCGGCGAGCTGGAAGCGACCATTCAACAGGTTGCCGGCGATGCCAGCCAGGCGGCCGACGCCAGCCGCCATGCCGGGCTGGCGGTGGAGCACGGCCAGAAGGTCATCGGTTTGAGTCTCACCGGGCTGCACGCGCTGGTCGGTGAAGTGCAAGGCAACGCGCAGATGATCGAACACCTGGCCGAAGAGTCGGCAACCATTGGCGGCGTGCTGACAGTCATCCGCTCGATTGCCGACCAGACCAACCTGCTGGCCCTGAACGCCGCCATCGAAGCGGCCCGTGCCGGGGAAATGGGTCGAGGGTTTGCGGTGGTGGCCGAAGAAGTTCGTTCACTGGCACAACGCACCGCTGGCGCCACAGCAGAGATCCAGACACTGATCGCCGGTTTGCAAACCGCGGCGCGACAATCGGTGGAAGGCATGCGCGCCCAGGTCGAACACGCCGAAGCCACTGCCAATCAGGCCCAGGCCGCCGACGGTGCGCTGGATAAAATCGTCGGCGCGATCCAGACCATTTCCGACACCGCCGTGCGCATCGCCGATGTCACCGCCCAGCAGAGCGGTGCCGTCAGCGAGATCCGCGATCACAGTGAGCGGATTCACCAATTGGGTGGGGATAACTTGTTGCGCATCGGCGAGGGACGCGTGCAAGGGGAGAACTTGCTGGTGTTGGGTGGGCGATTGCATACAGCCGTTCAGGCCTTCCGCGTCTGATAGATTGCCATCGCGAGCAGGCTCGCTCCCACCGGGTTTTGTGTCGCTCACAGATCCAATGTGGGAGCGAGCCTGCTCGCGATGACGCAAGAACAACCACCACAAAACTCCGGCCCTGCACACCCCGCGACTGTCCGCTATCATGCCTTCACTTTCGATACGCGAGATTGTCATGCGCCGTTTGCTCTGCCTGCTGTTTTTAGTGCTCGCCCTGCCGGCCACCGCCGCCGGTTTGCTGGACAGTCGGCCCAGTTCGACGTTGGGCTCGATCAACAACAGCGCCGACTTTCTGCCGGTGCGTGAAGCCTTTCAACTGAGCCTGGTAGACAGCACACCGCAATCGATCAAACTGCGCTTCGTCGCCACTGAGGGCTACTACCTCTACCGACACCGCTTCCAGTTTCGCGCCGAACCCGCCGATGTTGGTCTGGGCGCCGCGCAACTGCCCAAGGGCGAACAGAAGCACGATGAGTATTTTGGCGATGTCGAGGTCTATCACGGCATTCTCGAAGTCGAACTGCCGCGCACCGATCAACGCGCCTTCACCCTGGTGGTTACGTATCAGGGTTGCGCCGACAAAGGCTTGTGCTATCCACCCGAGACCGAGCGCCTGAGTATTGATGGCAGCGCAGGCGCAACTCCGACCTGGAGCTGGCGCGAACTGGCGCTGTTCTTCCTCGCAGGCTTGGGCCTGACGTTCACACCGTGTGTGCTGCCGATGCTGCCGATCCTGTCCGGCGTGGTGTTGCGTGGTCAGGTGGGTGGCTTGCGTGGTTTCAATCTGTCCCTCGCTTATGTGCTGCCAATGGCCGTCTGCTTCGCCCTGCTCGGGGCGTTGATGGGGATGTTCGGCGCCCAGCTCAATCTTCAGGCGCGGCTGCAATCGGCGTGGGTGCTGGTGCCGTTCGCGACGTTTTTTGCGCTGTTTGCCCTGGCGATGTTTGGCGTCTTCGAACTCAAGCTGCCTCACGCCATCAGCAGTCGGCTGGATCGGATCGCCGGTCGCACCGAGGGTGGTTCGTTGTGGGGTGCCGCGGTGCTGGGCGTGGTTTCCAGCCTGCTGGTGTCGCCCTGCGTCTCGGCACCGCTGGCCGGCGCGCTGCTGTACATCAGCGCCAGCGGCGATGCATTGGGCGGCGGTCTGAAATTGTTCATGCTCGGCCTTGGCATGGGCGCCCCGCTGTTGCTGGTCGCCACCGGTGGCGCCGCCTGGCTGCCGAAAAGCGGACCCTGGTTGATCTATGTGAAAAACGCGATTGGCGTTTTGTTGCTGGGGCTGGCGATCGGTTTGCTCAGTCGAGTACTGCCGGGCCAGATCACACTGCTGCTGATCGGCTTGCTGGCCGGTGGCGTCGGGTTATTCATGGGTGCGCTGGAGTTCGTCTACAAACCGCCGAGAAAACGCCTGGGCCAGTTGCTGGGAATGTTCCTGCTGTTTTATGCGCTGGCGTGTTGGTATGGCGCGTTCAGCGGCCAGACCGACCCGCTCAATCCGATTGGCCAGCCGCGCACGGTTGCCGACAATGAGCAACCGCAAAACACCAGCGCCTGGCAAACCGTCAGCACCCCGGCAGACCTGGACCGCGTCCTCGCCGAAGCCAAATCATCGGGCACCCCGCTGCTACTCGACTGGTACGCCGACTGGTGCATCAGTTGCAAAGTCATCGAACATAAAGTGCTCAACGACGCCACGGTCGTCGAACGCCTCAAAGGCTATCGACTGATCCGCTTCGACATCACCGCCAGCAACGCCGAGCAACGCGCCCTGCTCGACCGCTACAAACTGTTCGGCCCGCCAGCGCTGATGTTTTTTGGCAAGGACGGCGTCGAACACGCCGATGTGCGAGTGATCGGCGAGATCAACGCCACTGACTTCGCCGAACGTGTTGCGAAAGCAAATGACCGGATTTAATAACCCGGTCACATATTTCGCGCAAACATCGGCCATCGTGCTGGCTATTGCATAGAACTGGACAGTCACAAAGGCTTTGCGGCATAGTCGCCGGGTTCTGACAATTGCACACAGATAACAAGGAACAGCAGATGGCGACGCTACTGGTTCTGCACGGACCCAACCTGAACATGCTCGGCACCCGTGAACCGGGCACCTACGGCGCTACGACACTGGCGCAGATCAACCAGGACCTGGAACGCCGTGCCCGTGAAGCCGGCCACCATTTGCTGCACCTGCAAAGCAACGCCGAGTACGAATTGATCGACCGCATCCACGCTGCCCGCAGCGAAGGTGTGGACTTCATTCTGATCAACCCAGCAGCTTTTACACACACAAGTGTCGCATTACGTGACGCGCTGCTGGCGGTGAGCATCCCATTCATCGAAGTGCATTTGTCTAACGTGCACAAACGCGAACCTTTCCGCCATCACTCTTACTTCTCCGACGTAGCGGTGGGAGTGATCTGCGGCCTTGGCGCCAGCGGTTATCGACTGGCCCTGGAGGCTGCCCTAGAGCAGCTTGAAAGACCGGCAACAGCTTGAACGACAAGCGTAACGCCCCTGACCGACCCTTGGGAGTTGATGATTCATGGATATCCGTAAAGTTAAGAAACTGATCGAACTGCTGGAAGAGTCCGGCATCGACGAGCTCGAGATCAAGGAAGGCGAAGAGTCCGTACGCATCAGCCGTCACAGCAAGACCCCGGCTCAGCAGTATTACGCACCGGCTCCAATGCATGCTCCGGCGCCTGCGCCTGTGGCTCCTGCCCCGGTTGCTGCCGCCGCACCTGCTGCTCCGGCCGCGCCAGTTCTGAACGGTAACGTTGCCCGTTCGCCTATGGTCGGTACCTTCTATCGCAAATCTTCGCCAGCCTCGCCGTCCTTCGTTGAAGTCGGCCAGACCGTGAAGAAAGGCGACACCCTGTGCATCGTCGAAGCCATGAAGATGATGAACCACATCGAAGCTGAATCCAGCGGTGTGATCGAATCTATCCTCGTCGAAGACGGCCAGCCGGTTGAGTACGACCAACCGCTGTTCACCATCGTTTGAACCGCGGAGAGACTTTGATGACTGCGAAGTTGGAAAAAGTTCTGATCGCCAACCGCGGTGAGATCGCCCTGCGGATCCTGCGTGCCTGCAAAGAGATGGGCATCAAGACTGTCGCCGTTTACTCCAAGGCCGACAAAGAGCTGATGCACCTGGGTCTGGCAGACGAATCCGTCTGCATCGGCCCGGCCTCGGCCGCGCATTCTTATCTGCACATCCCGGCAATCATCGCTGCGGCTGAAGTGACCGGCGCTACCGCCATTCACCCAGGCTACGGTTTCCTTGCGGAAAACGCTGATTTCGCTGAACAAGTCGAGAACTCCGGCTTCGCGTTCATTGGCCCGAAAGCCGACACCATTCGCCTGATGGGCGACAAGGTATCGGCCAAGCACGCCATGATCGCTGCGGGCGTTCCAACCGTTCCGGGTTCCGACGGCCCGCTGCCTGAAGACGAAGAAACCGCTCTGCGCATCGGTCGCGAAGTCGGTTACCCGGTGATCATCAAAGCCGCTGGCGGCGGTGGTGGTCGCGGCATGCGCGTTGTGCATAAAGAAGAAGACCTGATCTCCTTCGCCAAACTGACCCGCACCGAAGCAGGCGCGGCGTTCGGCAACCCGATGGTCTATCTGGAAAAATTCCTGACCAACCCACGCCACGTGGAAGTTCAGGTACTTTCCGACGGCCAGGGCCACGCCATCCATCTGGGCGACCGCGATTGCTCGCTGCAACGTCGTCACCAGAAGGTTCTCGAAGAAGCGCCGGCACCGGGCATCGACGAGAAGGCCCGGGCTGAAGTCCTCGCACGCTGCGTCAAGGCTTGCATCGACATCAACTACCGTGGCGCGGGCACTTTCGAGTTCCTGTACGAAAACGGCGCGTTCTATTTCATCGAAATGAACACCCGCGTTCAGGTTGAGCACCCGGTTTCGGAAATGGTCACCGGCATCGACATCGTCAAGGAGATGCTCAGCATCGCCGCTGGCAACAAGCTGTCGTACACCCAGGAAGACGTGGTCATCCGCGGTCATGCACTGGAATGCCGAATCAACGCCGAAGACCCGAAAACCTTCATGCCGAGCCCAGGCACGGTCAAGCATTTCCACGCACCAGGTGGCAACGGCGTTCGCGTCGATTCGCACCTGTACAGTGGCTATGCCGTTCCGCCGAACTACGATTCGTTGATCGGCAAGCTGATCACCTACGGCGCAACCCGCGACGAAGCGTTGGCGCGCATGCGCAATGCGCTGGACGAAATCGTTGTCGACGGGATCAAGACCAACATCCCGCTGCACCGCGACCTGGTCCGCGATGAAGGCTTCTGCAAAGGTGGAATCAACATCCACTACCTGGAACACAAGCTGGCTGCCGAAAAGCATTAAGCTGTGATCCAGACCAACAAAGCCGCTTTCGAGCGGCTTTGTTGTTTCTGGAGATTTCATAATGTGAACGCGAGCAAGGCCGCTCCCACAAAAGCCCCGCGCTCGCGTAAACTTGCGCGCTTCTCGCAGCCCGCTAGGCTGCAATCAATATTTTTCAAAGGTGCCCGCCATGCCTTGGCTGCAAGTCCGTCTCGCCATCAGCCCAGAACAAGCCGAAACCTACGAAGACGCTTTCCTTGAAGTGGGCGCCGTATCGGTGACTTTCATGGACGCCGAAGATCAGCCGATCTTCGAGCCGGAACTCAACACCACGCCGCTGTGGTCGCACACGCACCTGCTGGCCCTGTTCGAAGGTGGCACCGAAGCCGCCACCGTGCTGGCCCACCTTGAGTTGCTGACTGGCAGCCCGTTGCCTGAACATCACAGCGAAGTCATCGAAGACCAGGACTGGGAACGCAGCTGGATGGACGGTTTCCAGCCGATGCGTTTCGGCCAGCGCCTGTGGATCGTTCCGAGCTGGCACGCTGCGCCTGAACCCGACGCGGTAAACCTGCTGCTGGATCCAGGCCTGGCGTTCGGCACCGGCACCCACCCGACCACCGCACTGTGCCTGGAATGGCTCGACGGTCAGGACCTGAAAGACTGCAACGTGCTGGACTTCGGCTGCGGCTCGGGGATTCTGGCGATCGCCGCCCTGCTGCTCGGCGCGAAAGAAGCCGTCGGCACCGACATTGACGTGCAAGCCCTGGAGGCCTCCCGCGATAACGCCGGGCGCAACAACATTGCCGAAGAACTCTTCCCGCTGTATCTGCCGCAAGATCTGCCGCAAGTTCAGGCCGACGTGCTGGTCGCCAACATCCTGGCCGGCCCGCTGGTTTCCCTGGCGCCGCAATTGTCCAGCCTGGTCAAATCCGGTGGCCGTCTGGCGCTGTCGGGCATCCTCGCCGAGCAAGGTGAAGACGTCGCCAAAGCCTACGCTCAGGACTTCGATCTGGACCCGATCGCCAATCGCGATGGCTGGGTGCGCATTACTGGCCGTCGGCGCTAGAATGAACGCCTGCATAATCCGGATTACCGCATGACCGACAGCTTCGTCACTCAGTGCCCGCATTGCCAAACCAGCTTCCGCGTCAGCCATGCTCAATTGAGCGTGGCCCGCGGAGTGGTTCGTTGCGGCTCGTGCTTGCAGGTGTTCAACGCCGCCAAGCAGCTACTTGAGCAACGGTCCGGCAAGGACGCGATCACGCCGGCTGCCCCGGTCATCGTCGAACCGCCGGAGCCGCGAGCCATCAGCCAAAAGCAATGGACTGCCGCCGAGCTGGATCTGGACAGTCTGGACCTGGACGAAGAACTCGCCCGCCTCGAACAACGGGAAATCCAGCCGACCACGGAATTCGGCCGGCCCCGCGAAGACAGCCTGAGCGCCAGCCGGGATACCGTCGAGCACGAAGAAGCGCCATGGCCCGACAGCCTGTTCAGCGAATCGGCCGCCGATCGTGCGCAGACCACTGAAGCCGACTTGCCAGAGCTGGAACTCGATCCGAGCAAATACTCGCGCACCGAACCTTCGCTGTCCCTGGAACCGGTGGAGCTGGACGACGAGTCTCTGCCGCCACAGCTGCGCCTGCACGACCCGCTGGACGCACCGATGCATCACGAACGCCTGTCGGCGACCGATGATATCGACGACGATCTGCCCTCGATCGAACCAGTGCGCAAAAAGCGTGAGCCGGCTGTCCGCGCCGACGCCCTGCAAGACCTGACCGATGACCCGCTGCAACTGGACTGGCAAAAGCGCCGTTCACCCTGGGGTCGTCGATTTTTCTGGCTGCTGCTGATCCTGCTCGGCGTCGCCGTGCTCGCTGGTCAGTACATCGCCTACCATTTCGATGAACTGGCGCGTCAGGACCAGTACCGTCCGTGGTTCCAGCAACTGTGCCCGCAAATCGGCTGCACCGTGCCATCCAAAGTCGACATCGCCAAAATCAAAAGCAGCAACCTGGTGGTCCGCAGTCACCCGGACTTCAACGGTGCACTGGTGGTCGACGCGATCATCTACAACCGCGCACCCTTCTCCCAGCCTTTCCCGCTGCTGGAGTTGCGTTTTGCCGACCTCAACGGCCACTTGATCGCCAGCCGTCGCTTCAAGCCCGGCGAGTACCTCAACGGCGATCTCGAAGGGATGGCGGAAATGCCTCCGCAAACGCCGATCCACATCGCACTGGATATCCTCGATCCAGGCTCCAAAGCGGTGAATTACAGCCTGAGCTTCCATTCGCCCGAGTGAAACGGTTCAGTGTTACGGCTTTGACGGCATATTTCTGACTTTGACCGCTCACACCAAACCGCTGGCGATAACAGAATAACTGTTCAGATTTTGTTCAATTCAGCCTTTATCCAGTCATCGAGAGCGGGTATCATGCCAACCCTTTTTCGAACTCTCATGATCCGACCCCACAACAGGGAAGTCCTATGTCGGCGGTACGCATCGGTCCTTACACATTGCACAACGGCTTGATTCTCGCCCCGATGGCGGGGGTCACAGACCAACCCTTTCGTCAGCTGTGCAAGCGACTGGGCGCAGGACTTGTAGTCTCGGAAATGGTCACCAGCGACATGAGCTTGTGGAACACCCGCAAATCGCGGATGCGCATGATCCACGAAGGTGATCCCGAGCCCCGCTCGGTACAGATCGCCGGTGGTGATGCACAGATGCTGGCGGATGCGGCCCGGGCCAACGTTGAACTGGGCGCACAGATTATTGATATCAACATGGGCTGTCCGGCGAAGAAGGTCTGCAACAAGGCCGCCGGGTCCGCGCTGTTGAAGGATGAAGCACTGGTGACCGAGATCCTGCAGGCCGTAGTGGCTGCGGTTGATGTGCCGGTGACCCTGAAGATCCGCACCGGCTGGGACCGGGACAACAAGAACGGCCTGACCGTGGCGAAGATCGCCGAGCAGGCAGGCATTACGGCACTGGCAGTCCATGGCCGCACCCGTGCCGATCTGTACACCGGCGAAGCCGAGTACGACACCATTGCCGCGATCAAGCAGGCCGTGTCGATTCCGGTCTTTGCCAATGGCGATATCGATTCACCAGAGAAGGCCCGGTACGTGCTCGATGCGACCGGTGCCGATGGCCTGCTGGTAGGCCGGGCCGCTCAGGGGCGGCCGTGGATTTTTCGTGAGATCGATCATTTTCTGCGTACCGGCGAGAAACTCCCGGCACTGGAACTGATCGAGGTGGAACGCATTCTGCTAGAGCATCTGGCTGCGCTGCACGTCTTCTATGGAGACGTCATGGGCGTACGCATTGCTCGAAAGCATGTGGGCTGGTATCTCGCAACCTTGCCGGGCGCCAGGGAATTTCGCGCCCACTTCAATCGTTTGGAAGATACGGAAGCACAATGCGCCAACGTTCAGGGCTTCTTCGCCGAACGTTACAAGAGCCTGACAGGGGACGGAGAAGGGGTGGCCGCATGACGATGATGACCGAGACTTTAGTGAGTGGAACAACACCCGTGAGCGACAACGTGAATTTGAAACAGCACCTCAATACGCCGAGCGAAGAAGGTCAGACCCTTCGCGGGAGTGTCGAGAAGGCGCTGCACAATTATTTCGCCCACCTTGAAGGCGCTGCCGTCACGGATGTGTACAACCTGGTGCTCTCCGAAGTCGAGGCGCCCCTGCTCGAGTGCGTGATGAACTACGTCAAGGGCAACCAGACCAAGGCCAGCGAGCTGCTCGGGCTGAACCGAGGCACGCTGCGCAAGAAACTCAAGCAGTACGATTTGCTTTAAGCATTCAATCAAACCAGAAAGGCGCCCGCGTAAAAACGGTCGCCTTTTTTGCTGACTCCTTTGCTTTTGATGGAAATTGAAATGACCGACCAGACTACCCGCCTGCCGATCCGCCGCGCCTTGATCAGCGTTTCCGACAAGACCGGGATCCTCGAATTCGCCAAAGAGCTTGAAGCCCTGGGCGTCGAGATCCTCTCCACCGGCGGAACGTTCAAGCTGCTGCGCGACAACGGTGTTGCCGCAGTGGAAGTCGCGGATTACACCGGTTTCGCAGAAATGATGGACGGCCGGGTAAAAACCCTGCACCCGAAAATCCACGGCGGGATCCTCGGTCGTCGCGGTATCGACGACGCCATCATGAACGAGCACGGCATCAAGCCGATCGACCTGGTAGCGGTCAACCTGTACCCGTTCGAAGCCACCATCAACAAGCCAGGCTGCGACCTGCCGACCGCGATCGAGAACATCGATATCGGCGGCCCGACCATGGTCCGTTCGGCTGCAAAAAACCACAAAGACGTGGCCATCGTGGTGAATGCCAGCGACTACGCCAGCGTCCTCGAAAGCCTCAAGGCTGGCGGCCTGACCTACGCTCAGCGTTTCGACCTGATGCTCAAGGCCTTCGAACACACTGCCGCCTATGACGGCATGATCGCCAACTACATGGGCACCGTGAACCAGGCGGCTGACACCCTCAGCACCGAAGGTCGCAGCGAGTTCCCGCGCACTTTCAACAGCCAGTTCGTCAAGGCTCAGGAAATGCGCTACGGCGAGAACCCGCACCAGAGCGCGGCGTTCTACGTTGAAACCAAACCTGCCGAAGTCGGTATCGCCACGGCGACCCAACTGCAAGGCAAAGAGCTGTCGTACAACAACGTGGCCGACACCGACGCCGCGCTGGAATGCGTGAAGAGCTTCGTCAAACCGGCTTGCGTGATCGTCAAGCACGCCAACCCGTGCGGCGTGGCCGTCAGCCCGGACGCCGAAGGCGGTATCCGCCAGGCTTACGAGCTGGCCTACGCCACCGACACCGAGTCGGCGTTCGGCGGCATCATCGCGTTCAACCGCGAACTGGATGCTGAAACCGCCAAGGCCATCGTCGAGCGTCAGTTCGTCGAAGTGATCATCGCCCCGTCCGTCAGCGAAGAAGCTCGCGCCATCGTGGCCGCCAAAGCCAACGTGCGCCTGCTGGCCTGCGGCGAGTGGTCGGCTGATCGCGCCGCTGCCTGGGACTACAAACGCGTCAACGGTGGCCTGCTGGTACAGAGCCGCGACATCGGCATGATCGGTGCCGACGACCTGAAAGTCGTGACCAAACGCGCTCCGACCGAACAGGAAATCCACGACCTGATCTTCGCCTGGAAAGTCGCCAAGTACGTTAAGTCCAACGCCATCGTCTACGCCAAGAACCGTCAGACCATCGGTGTCGGCGCTGGCCAGATGAGCCGTGTGAACTCCGCGCGCATTGCTGCGATCAAGGCTGAACACGCTGGTCTGCAGGTTCAAGGTGCGGTCATGGCATCGGATGCATTCTTCCCGTTCCGTGACGGTATCGACAACGCGGCCAAGGTGGGTATCACTGCGGTGATCCAGCCTGGCGGCTCGATGCGCGATAACGAAGTGATTGCAGCAGCCGACGAGGCTGGCATCGCCATGGTCTTTACTGGCATGCGTCACTTCCGTCACTAAGTACGACGATCAACTGTGGGAGTGAGCCTGCTCGCGATAGCGTCCTTTCAGACACATAGATTCTGAATGTAACGCCGCCATCGCGAGCAGGCTCACTCCTACAGAAAAGCATCTCTGCGGTGCTCCCCAGAATTAGCGTCATCCGAGGTTTTTGAAATGAATGTTTTGATCATTGGCAGCGGTGGCCGTGAACACGCCCTGGCCTGGAAAGTGGCTCAGGATCCGCGCGTGCAGAAAGTTTTCGTGGCGCCCGGCAACGCAGGCACCGCCATTGAAGCCAAGTGCGAGAACGTCGCTATCGATGTGCTGGCCCTTGAACAGCTTGCAGATTTCGCCGAGAAAAACGTTTCCCTGACCATTGTCGGCCCGGAAGTGCCGCTGGTCGCGGGCGTCGTCGATCTGTTCCGCTCCCGTGGCCTGGATTGCTTCGGTCCAACCGCTGGCGCTGCTCAGCTGGAAGGTTCGAAAGCCTTCACCAAGGATTTCCTGGCGCGCCACAAGATCCCGACCGCCGACTACCAGAACTTCACCGAGATTGAGCCTGCCCTGGCTTATCTGCGTGAAAAAGGCGCACCGATCGTGATCAAGGCCGATGGCCTGGCCGCCGGTAAAGGCGTGATCGTTGCCATGACGTTGACCGAAGCCGAAGACGCCGTACGCGACATGCTGGCGGGTAACGCATTCGGCGACGCAGGCTCGCGCGTAGTGATCGAGGAGTTCCTGGACGGCGAAGAAGCCAGCTTCATCGTCATGGTCGACGGCAAGAACGTATTGCCGATGGCCACCAGCCAGGACCACAAACGCGTCGGCGACGGCGACACCGGTCCGAACACTGGCGGCATGGGTGCATACTCCCCTGCCCCGGTCGTGACTGCTGAAGTGCACAAGCGCGTCATGGACCTGGTGATCTGGCCGACCGTGCGCGGCATGGCCGAAGAAGGCAATGTCTACACGGGCTTCCTGTACGCCGGTCTGATGATCGACAAGGCTGGTAACCCAAAAGTCATCGAATTCAACTGCCGTTTCGGCGACCCTGAGACCCAACCAGTGATGCTGCGTTTGCAGTCGAGCCTGGTGTTGCTGGTCGAAGCTGCGCTGGCGCAAGCCCTGGACAAGGTCGAAGCACAATGGGATCCGCGTCCGAGCGTCGGCATCGTGCTGGCGGCTGGCGGCTATCCTGGTGACTACGCTAAAGGCGTTGCCATCAACGGTCTCGATGCAGCTGCTGCACTGGAAGGCAAAGTCTTCCACGCCGGTACTGCACTCAAGGACGGTCAGGTGGTAACGGCCGGTGGTCGGGTACTCTGCGCCACGGCAATGGGTGCCAGCGTCGATGCCGCTCAGCAGCAGGCTTACAAGCTGGCGGCCAAAATTGACTGGGAAGGCTGTTTCTATCGCAAGGACATTGGCTACCGTGCCATTGCCCGCGAGCGTGGCGAAAATCAGGAATAAGAGCGCCTTTCGGCCAGGCAAGGGCTTCGGGCCCTTGCCTGACTATTCCGGCGCCGCGCATAGTTATATTCTGGCATCAACCTACGAAGGGATTTCGCCGTGCGCTGGCTCAGGATTGCCATAGGTTTCACCGTCACTCTGCTGACCTTGCTCTGCATGCTCCCGGCCCAGGCCGCGCAAGGCAGTGGCTGGGCGGTATTGCTCGACGAACAGGGCGACTTGCAGCTCAGCGACATCCGTTCCGCTCGCTACACCAATCAATTCAGCCCCATTGAACTCGACCGCCTCACCGCCGCCGAGCCCGATGGCGCGTTATGGCTGCGCTTCAGACTCGCTCCCGGCAAGCATGAACAGTTGCTGCGGGTGTTCGCGCCCGACCTGTCGCACCTCAATCTGTATGTGCTGGACGGCGACACGCTGATCGAGCAACTGAACACCGGCACCGGCCAGCCCCAGGCTGAACGGCCACTGCCCAGCAGCGACTTCATGTTGCCACTGCCGCAAAACGAAAAACCTCTCGATGTTTACCTGCGACTGGTCTCCGACCATCAGTTGAGGCCTTACATCACCCTGCAGTCAGCGGTCATGACCGCGGCCAATCAGAATCAGACGCTGATCTACGGACTGTTGTTCGGTTGCCTCGGGATGTTGATCCTGTACAGCCTCGTCCGCTACGCCTATACCCGCTCACGCAGCAGTTTCTGGCTGGCCGGATGTGAAGCATTGTTGATGCTCAGCCTGTTGCTGTTGCTGAATCTGGCAGGGCCCTGGCTGCCGAACTGGCACGCGGTGCAGACACCCGGCGCCTACTTCGCCTTGCTGCTGACGGCGCCGTGCGGCCTGATGTTCGCCTATCGCTTCTTCGCCCCACTCGGCCCGCACCCACTGAACAAGCTGCTGCTGGGGGACATTCTGTTCATCGTGGTCTGCGGCTTGCTGCTGTTATTCGTCAACACGCTGCCGCTGAACATCATGACCTACGCCTTGGTCGCTCTGGCAGGTCTGAGCATGTTGTTCGTCAGCGCCTATCACTGGCAAAAAGGTTATCGCCCGGCGCGCCTGTTCGTCGCGGCAATGGTGGTGTTCAACATTGGCACTCTGATCATGTTGCCGGCGCTGCTGGGATTGACCCTGGTCGCACCGCAAGGCTTGATCATGACGCTGCTGGGGTTAATCTGCATCAGCGGCGTGTTGATGAGCATTGCCTTGAGCGAACGTCAGCGCAGCATCACCGAAGACCGTTTCAGCGTCAGCCGCGACCTGGCCGCCAGCAATGCGGAGATCAACGCCAAGGCCGAATTCCTGGCAAAAATCAGCCACGAGATCCGTACCCCGATGAATGGCGTCCTGGGCATGACCGAGCTGCTGCTGGGCACGCCGCTCTCGGTCAAGCAGCGCGACTATGTACAGACCATCCACAGTGCCGGCAACGAACTGCTGACACTGATCAACGAGATTCTCGACATCTCCAAGCTCGAGTCCGGGCAGATCGAACTGGACGACGTGCAGTTCGACCTCAACGCACTGATCGAAGACTGCCTGAGCATCTTCCGCGCCAAGGCCGAACAGCAGAACGTCGAGCTGATCAGCTTTATCCAGCCGCAAGTGCCGCGCGTCATCAGCGGTGACCCGACTCGCCTGCGCCAGACCCTGCTGAGCCTGCTGGAAAACGCCCTGAAGAAAACCGACGAAGGCGAAATCCTGATCGTCGTCGCGCTCGATGAGCGCAGTGTCAAACCGCGCTTGCGCATTGCCGTGCAGGACAGCGGTGAGCCGATGGACGTCGAAGAGCGCGACGCATTGATGCACGCCGAACTGCACAGCAAGCACTTCCTCTCGGCCACCCGTTTGGGAGGCAACTTGGGGCTGGTGATCGCCCGTCAGCTGATTCGCTTGATGCAAGGGGAGTTCGGGATCAAGAGCGGCGCCAATCAGGGCAGCACCTTGTGGCTGACCCTGCCGCTGGACCCTGACCGCCTTGAACACCCGACGTCTGACCTTGATGGCCCCTTGCAGGGTGCACGGGTATTGGTGGTGGACGATAACGACACGTGTCGCAAAGTGCTGGTGCAACAATGCACCGCCTGGGGCCTGAATGTCAGTGCCGTAGCGTCCGGCAAGGAAGCGCTGGCGCTGCTGCGGACCAAGGCTCACTTGCGCGATTACTTCGACGTGGTCCTGCTGGACCAGAACATGCCCGGCATGACCGGCATGCAACTGGCGGCCAAGATCAAGGAAGACCCGAGCCTGAACCACGACATCCTGCTGATCATGCTCACCGGCATCAGCAATGCGCCCAGCAAGATCATCGCGCGCAACTCCGGGATCAAACGCATCCTCGCCAAACCGGTGGCCGGCTATACCCTCAAGACAACATTGGCCGATGAGCTGAACCAGCGAAACAAGGGCCTTTCCATCTCGCAGCACCTGCCCACCGGCCCGACCTTACCGGTGAAGGTGCCAAGCGATTTCCGCATCCTGGTGGCCGAAGACAACAGCATCTCGACCAAAGTGATTCGCGGCATGCTAGGCAAGCTCAACCTGCAACCGGACACCGCCAGCAATGGCGAAGAAGCCTTGCAGGCGATGAAAGCCCAGCGTTATGACCTGGTCCTGATGGACTGCGAAATGCCGATCCTCGACGGCTTCTCCGCGACTCAGCAATTGCGTGCCTGGGAAGTCGGTAATCAGCGGACTCGCACGCCGGTGGTGGCGTTGACTGCTCACATCCTTGCTGAGCACAAGGAACGCGCACGCCAGGCCGGTATGGACGGGCATATGGCCAAACCGGTCGAGCTGTCGCAGTTGCGCGATTTGATTGAGCATTGGGTTGCGCAGCGTGATCAGCAAAATCGGACCGCCTCGACCTTCTGAAGCAGCCCAGTGTTGCGATTCGATCAGACACCCGAAGAGCCGTCGCTCAGGCTCAACATCGCAACATTTGCGTCAAGCTTTTCCCTGACCTTCAAGGCGATAGCATCACGCGCAGGCCCGTAGAGGGTTTCGGACAGATAGACCCGGGCGTAACGCATGCTGACAGCGCCTTGCACATCTTCGGCCTGATACAGCTGCACCAAAGGATTGGGGCTTATCTCCAGATGGGTTTTGAACTCCAGGCACACACTTGTGAACGAGGTCGGAGTTCGCGCCAGAATCACAAGCAAGCGCACAACGTTGGGCGGCGCAGGTACCTCAGTCGATTCATCTACGGACGTTTTTTGCACGTGACTGCGCAGCAAGCTCATTGCAGGTTCGGTGCCCGACACACTCGCCACCCGTGCCAATATTGCGGCAGCAGCTTGCCCTTCGCCTGAAGCACCTTTGGACATCGCAGCGGCAACCCATTCGATCGCAGACTCGACGCTGTTCTCGGTGATGAGCCTTTCCTCTCGTGCCTTTGTTTGCCGCAGCCAGAAGTCATCTAAAACTTCCACATAGGCGTTGTACCAATCAGCCTTTGGATTTTTTTCAATCTTTTTATTGGCAACCAATTGCGCCAGAAGCACCGAATTGACCAAATCATCATGAGCTGCCTGCCCATCAGATCCAGGAACAATCACGATAGCCCCACCAACGACCGACACTGAATAATCGCGACTCATATCAGTTCCTCGTTCATAAAGAAGGGCAGCCGATACTCGACTGCCCTGCAAGATTCAATTAGATGTCATAGTCAACAATTTTGCCGGCGTGCGCGATAAGTTTATTTGCAATAGTTTCACGATTAGCTGTGGCAACCAGATCATTCTTTTCAAACAATGTTTCACCGCGATACAGTTTCACACCACGAGTATCCACATCCACAAACAGCACTTTGGTCGACGTGTTCCTGCGTAAAAACCGCACCGCACCGATGGCCATAATGGCGACGCCATTATGTTCAGTGCACGCACCGGCCGCTATTCCGCCTACGCCATGCGTCAACAGATTTCGCTCATAAACTGTCAGTGCCGTATCGCGCTTTTGCAAGGCTGCAATCGCATCCCCCGCCACTTTCAGCATCAGTGCAGTACTCGGACCAGGCAGCGCAAGGCCAGCGACCACCGAGCCAAGAATCTCCAACACCATTTTGTCCATGCGGACACTGGTTCCGCTGATGTTCAAGTCGCTGTAGTACTTGCGCACAGCTGACCAGCCAGCATCTTGCATGACTTTTCGAAACAACTGATACCACTCTACACCCTGGTATTCCTCTGGATATTTTTTGTTCGCTACAAGGCTCGCATAGAGAAAAGCATTCTGCGCATCCGACCGGTTCTCACCACTGAGGCCACTGCTGAAAGACAATACACCTTCGCCGACGATAGAGGCTTTCGACGGTTCTTCAATGGTGTCACCCACTGTAAACATACTACGAGGGCGAATGATCACCTCATCATCCAGTTCATATTCCTGCACACGTTTAATACAGCCCGCAATATACTGCTCACTAACCACTTGGTTATTCATACTAAATTCCTTATTTATATTAAAGCAAGCTCCTCATGAACTTGCCAGAGAACAATAACCAAACAAGCGAACACTAACAAACCAAAACATGTAACATCATGTCCCGCCACACCATAACAACCAACACCATTTACTTAGTTAAGAACACGCAAATAAAGACAACTAACAATCAGATTGTTGAAACCCGATACCCACACGCAATTGATCGACTGATAGACTTCGCCTCACCCCTCTCTTGATGCGAGCCGAAACCATGCTCCACGTGTTGTTCAGCGTTTACCTGAAGATGCTGGTGCTCTACAGCCCGTTCTTCGTATTGTCCTGCTTCATCAGCCTGACCCGCGGTTATTCGCGCAAGGAACAACGTCGACTGGCCTGGAAAGTGGCGACTGCCACCCTGGTCTCCAGCGTCTTGCTGTACCTGTTCGGGCGAGTGATTTTCAGTGTCTTCGGCATCACCGTGGACGCCTTCCGCATCGGCGCCGGCAGTGTGTTGTTTATCTCGGCGCTGGGCATGGCTCAGGGCAAGTCGGCGGTGCAAACCGACAACGTGCAGCAGGACGTGACCATCGTCCCGCTGACCATTCCCCTGACGGTCGGCCCCGGCACCATCGGCGCCTTGCTGGTGATGGGCGTGAGCCAGCCTCATTGGGACGACAAACTCACGGCCATTCTCAGTATTGCCCTGGCCAGTTTTACGGTCGGCGTAGTGCTTTATCTGTCCAACCGCATCGAGCGCATTCTCGGTGACCAGGGCTTGCAGATCGTCAGCCGGTTGATGGGGTTGTTCGTCTGCGCATTGGCGGCGCAGATCATCTTTACCGGGGTGAAGGGCTACCTGGTTCCGTGACGCCCACCTTCGTCATTAGCGCGGCAAGCTGCCTGTCCTCGATGGCCTGTGGCTGTCAGAACTCAATCTTCTATTTTTTCAACTATTGCGGTGGGCAAAATATCTTTGAGTAACACACTGCTTGTACCGCCCTTCCTGGCCAGGGCACTCACCAGTGTTGACACCGCGAAGGACTGATAGCCGCTCATCGTCAGAAATACGTTCCGTTGCAAAACGATATCGCTGGAGAATACGTCGCGAAAGATCAAGCTGTGTCCGCTGTCCGCTGTCCGCATCCACAATCACCAAGTGTTCATCGACCCGGCTCGCCCACAACTGATCCGCAACCACGATATCCCAGATGAGTTTTCCCGGAACCGAAGGCGAGTGGTCGAGCGAATGACGGCAATCGACAATGACCGATTCAAGTTTCAACCACACGGCTCTGGTAAGCCGACAGGTCGTTGAACCTTGACCCAGTTTGAGCACCAGGATGCTGACATCATCGGCGATCAACGGGAGCAGGTCCGTACGCGTTTTCGCCCCCTCGACCACCAGTACTTCGGCGTTTCGCTCGACATAGTCGAACGGCCCGACCCTGTTGTTTTGCGGGTAGGTGTGTAAAAAACCATCCCCGCGGTCATGCAGCATCACATTGGTTTGATGCTGGGTGCCGACGAGCGTGAATTGCGCAGCAATAGCGGTCTTCGGAATGCGGATCAACCGTCCGGTCCGGACCACGTACCATTGTGGGTAGTCAGGGTCTTTGATGGACAGAAAATCGGCGCATCGATGTTTGTTCGCCAGCGCCGCCAGGCCCTCACTCAACTCACCTTCCAGTGCCGCGACCCAATGGCTGTCAACGCCCGTAATCCGAACCGGTTCGTTGTACTGTAAATCCACCTCCACACCTTCAAGCGTCGTTGCCCTCAGGCCAGAGCCTTCCACTGTTACGTCGCTAAAGGTCCAGCTCGCCCATTCCTGCGTCGGGGCTGGCAATGCCTCAGCCAGTAACAGTTTCGTTCCCTGGGCAAATGCCGTGCTCAAGTGGTCTGGATCGATAAACCCCTGACGGACAATCTTGCCGGTTGAAAGATCAAACAGACAGGTGGCCTGATTGTCTGGAGTAGTACTCAGCAACCGTACTTCTTTGCCGAGCCCCATTTCAGCGAGCAGCAGCCGACCACCCAAGTACCAGGCGCACAAACCGGCTTTGAAACCGGTCAAGCCCAGGATGGCAAAACTCGGCACCGGGTATTGCAACGCAACCGTTTCCAGCGCCGACCACCATTGGGTTTTTCCCTTGAACCAGTGCTCGGTCAGCCCGCCGAGTCTCAGATTCCCGTCCGGCATAATGTCAAAGAACAGACCAGCGTCGGTCAGGACGAGATAGTCCCGCTCAACGGCGACAACATTTTTCAGCCCAGGGGGGGAGATGTTGCTGGACGACCATTGTGCGCGACCCTCCACCATCGACCTTTGCTGACACATGAGGCTTTGGTGAAGTTTGTCGCAGGTAACGAACACTTCGCCCTCGACACCGGCGGGAACAATGAGCACAAGATCATTCAAGGCCTTGATCGAGTCTGCCCATCCCCGCGCATGGTGACGCCTGGCAGGTGCACGAATAATCAACCCATCACTGCTGCGCACCCAGACCAGATCCCGCGACTCGGCATCGATCTGCCAACAAATCGAAACCAGTGCACCGGGACGCCAGTTCACTGTAGTGGCGGACTCTGCCAGCAACACATAGTCGCCCAGCACCTGCTTCCAGTCCTTCAGCGTGTCGGCGTCCAAAACGACCTGCAACGCAGGATCCTGACCGCGGGTGATCGAGCTGAGCAACACGGCCCGGTCATGGATCACATAGGTCAGCTCATCGCGCTGGCCGGCCTTTCCAGTGATCTGCTGCACGATCTGAATGCCGCCATTGGTCACGGCCTCACAGCGGACAATCGCCACGCCATCTCTAATAAGCAAACGATAGCGCTGAACCAGCGTTCCGGTGATCACATCGACCTGCCAGATATAGAAATCATCGAGGTGATAGAAGTAAGCCGAACCCTCCACCACCGCGCCCAATATCACCTCATCCGACAACAGGACATTCGGGTCGCGGATGTACAGAAAACGATCCTGCGCCGAGTCGTAATACGCGGTTACCGTCCTGGGTTCGTCCGGCTTTTCGAACGGCACCACGAAGTTGCGAACGGGGGTGTAAGACGTGGCCAGGCGATGTTCATGGGTCAGTGTCTTGAAGTGATCCAGCAACGCTTGTTCCCCGAGGACCGGATCGGCCTCTTCTTCGACAACCTCCAGTCGCCGGGCAGCAAGATCTACACGCACGATTTTGTTATCCGCCAGCTTAAGCAATACATGGTGAACGCCACCGCCACTGAACGTCACATCCAGCGTCGCCGAAACAAGGTGTCCCCCCGCTTCTATCCGGATGTCTGACTCCGCCAGCCACGGAGTCCGCAGCACCCAGAGCATGGCCGTATGACCGGGCGCGACGAGTTCAAGGCTCACCCCGGGATTGAGCAGCACGGAACATTGAGCACCTGCGCCTTCTACCCGATAGGACACCAGCCCGTGCCACATCTTCGGCAACGCAGGTACCGCGAGTGCACGCTCGACGTTATCGAGACGAACGTTGAATACCGTTGGTTTGTAGGCCGGGTACAGCCGGTTGACCACGTACTCGCCGGGAAACGAATAGAACGAAAACAGAAACTGCCATTGCCCCTGTTCGTTCTTTTTCTCCAGTCGACGTGCCGTGTCGTACCCGCCGGCATGACGAAACGTGACAAACGGCAGCAACTTGTATGCATAGCCGTACCAGGTCTTGGGTCTGCCGGGCAGAACGATGGTCTGTCCTGCCTGTGGTGAGAAACTCGCCGAGTCCGGCAACTCAAGTCCCTGACGAATATCGATGGCTCGGTTGTAATCCACATCGTAATCCGGGACCCCGAAATGGTCCCGAAGCGGGAACAGTTTCGGGCTGTCGAAATGGACGGTGGATGCGCGTAAATCCAAATCGGCAAACACCAGCAAGGGATTCGCCATCCAGGCATTCGACGCCTTGTCCAGGTGATAGCCTCCTTGTACATACGCCTTTTCAAGCCCATCAAAAAACAGCGCGACCTCCTTGGCTTCCTCCGCAATCGTCGCAAAACCTTCGGCCAGCGCAGTAACGCCCACTGCCAACCCGCCAAGAATCACCCCGGCGCCCCCCAGCACCGCGGCCACCGTACCCGCGCCAGCCAGGGCGGCCCCCAGACCCGCTGCGCCCAGCACCGTACTCGCGGAGTCGAAGGCCAACTGCGTCCCGAACTGCGCCTTTTCAATCTCATTGGTGGCATGGCTCAACTGGTAAATATCAAACCCGACATTCACCATCCCCAATACCGTACCGACCCCTTCATTGGCGACATGCCCCAACGCCCTACGCACTAACGGCGCGCTGGTCCTGGCGATCAGCTTTTCATCGTCCAGTGCCTGGCGGATCAGTTTGATCACACCCATAACGTCCACTACGTTGCCATGGGCCAGCTGGGCATAGTTCACGTAGGCATGCAGGCGAATGGCGGTGGTCAGGGCCTTGTCACCACCGCTGGCCGCGCCCTCGTGATGTCGCAGCGCATTCATCAGGGCCTGTATGGTGAAACCGGCATTGAGCGTATGAACGCTGCCGGCGTCCGTCGGATCAAGTGGATTGACCGGCGCACGCGGGCGAGCGGCCAATGAATGGAAGGTTTCGGAGAGGAAGTTTTTAATTCTCAGGAACCGGTGATCGCTGGTGGTGACACGCTCAATGGTCTGCCCGGCATCGGTGTTGACCAGACTGATTGTGTATTCCCCTGTTGGGGTTATCTCCAGTGTCTCGAACAACGCAACAGAGTCCGACGCCAGCCCGTGTTGCGCCTGCAACTGCCGTGTCGCCTGCGCGATCTGCCCACCCCACCAGTGCGCGTCCAGTTCCAGCAATGAACTGCCCAACGCTGCATTGTTGACCAACGACTGCCCCCGGGCACTGGCCAGCCGTTGTCTTACCCGAGGCGCCTGCTCAGGCAATGCTCCCGGCGCCAACAGACTTGAGACCTGAGCACCGGACGCAAGCACCATGGCGTTCAGCCCTGCGCCATTGAGTTCGATCAAGTCAAAAGTCGGACGTGTCACATCCCCAAAGGCGGCGTAATGCCTGGCCATCTCCTTGCGGATGAAAAAGTGCGTCAGCGCCTCACTGAACGTCGAGGCAGTCGCGAACTCGAAGATCCCGAAATTCGGATCGTAGAGCAGGTAAGCGCTGCGCGGCCCCTCAAACGTTTTCGCAACCAGCATCGAGTGGTTGTCCGAGTTGAGCATCAGGGTGGTCGTGGCCGTTTTTTCTTCCAGCATCGCTACGACCTGAGTCAGATCGGAGCGCATCAACGGCTTGCCTGGTTCATTGACCGGGACGTCACGCAGCTCCTCGATCATGTTCACAAACTCCCTTGAGTCGCCGGCTTCAGGCTCGGTAACCGCCAGGTAAAAGCGTTCCCGCAAGGTATTTGCCGCGTTGCTGCCTTTATGGAGCGCAGCAGCCATGGCCAGTGCCAGTGGGTAACAGCGTCCGGCAACCCGATCGCCCGATCCTTCGAGCAACAAGTCCTGCGGCACCATTTTGAAACTGCCGTGAACAAAGCTGTCCAGCACTTCACCGATTCGCTCGCCAATCCGGTCGCGGTACTCGAGTTTCGCCACGTGCTGAATTCTGGCGACCAAACGCCCCCATTCCACCAGGGTCAGCGGGCGTTCGAGTGCCTGTTTCTTGAGCTCGACGCTGGTTTCGGACAAGGCCACGGGCAGGTTGGAAGCACGCGTCAACCCGGCAAGGAAAGCCGGATGACGGTGCTTGAACAACTCCCGCTCAATGGCCCCGTAACGGTGGATGACTCCCAACTCCGACATCGTATTGGCAAGGTTTTCAAGCGTTGCACTGACGGCATCAAAATGCTGGTTATCCAGCGCACTGACCCCCAATAGCCCACTCAGCAACAGTCGCTGCAGCGGGTTTAGTTTCACGGTGAGCAGTGGGTCTTTGGCGACCCGCCTCAGCAGTTCATCCACCGACAGGTTTTGTGTCGCCGCGTCCGGGAGGGATGCCGGGGGGCGGATGTTGGCGTCCTGAGCAATGATCGCTTGCCGGTCATCGAAGCTCAGGGACAACGGCTTTTCAAACGTCACGCTGCCGTAGTGGCGCTGACTCATTGCCTGGCGAAATGGCTCACCGAGATCATCGGCCAGTTGCTGCAACAGATCGGTGATCAACACATGACGACCTTCGATCACCGGCCAGCCTTCTTCGAAATCAATACCCTGGTAGTTGAGCAGCTGTGTGACATCGCCGGCATAGCGGGTTTTGAACTGCCCGGCCTCCCAACGCTGCTTTTCTCTATTCAGCCATTGAATCGTGTCGCTCTCGTTCTCCTTCCAGGAGTGATCCAGTTCCTCCTCGGTCGCCCGGTTGACGGTTGCGATGGCGGGTATGGCAACTTCAGTTCTCGAAGCTGCAGCGCCCCGCGGGGTGAAATGCATTTTTTCGTAATCCGCCAACCCATCGCGCATCGCAGCAGGCCCGGTCAGATAAATGGTCACTTCACTCTGTGGACGGATACCGTCGCTGTAGTAAGCAGCGGCAGCTTCAGCCAAGAACTTGAGCGCTATTTCTTCCTCCATCGGCAGTTCATGCAAGGGCCCGAACCGTTTCTCGACCACCTCCTCGGCAACGCCACTGACTGCCTGGGCATCGATAAGCGCGATCTTTCTTTCAACGGCTAACCGGGCGGTGGCATCCACCACCTCATAGTTAAGCCTGAAACGGTCAAGAACAGCCTTGAGCATCGCTGACCCGGGATGAGCCATCATGAATGCGTTACTCAACGTGCTTTGTTCGGCGACGGCACGCAGTCCATCCGGTCGCACCTGGCGCTCTACCGGGCGCCGGAAAACACTGCTGATATCAGGGCTGCTCTTGGAAAAATTCTCCAGCGCCTCACGGTGCTCCAGGGGAATTTGCTCGAAATAGTTTGTGTACTTGCTGCGTATAACCTGTCGCCCCGGCATCCACTCAGGACGGTGGTCAAGTATCAACTGCAAAACACCCAGGCGTGCATCCGAGCCAAACCGGCTGATATCCACCCCGCCCAGGTTTTCTAACAGCGGCGGCAGGTTATCCACGTCTGCATAACTGCCACCGTCGGCGAACAGTGCCTCGGCGCGGACAATATCGGAGGCGGCAGCAAAGTTGCCACGCAAGCTGACTTCTCGCTCGTAGATGTCCTGCACGTACAAGGGTGTCGCCTCGGTGGCGAGATCGCAAAGAACAATAGCGCTCTCTTTCAACGACAACAGACTCTGGCGGTTGTTTTCCCTGAGTACTTTCAACCGCCCTTCATCTTGGCTATAGGCTCGAACCAACAGATCGATCCTGGCGTCGTCGGCGCTCTCTCCGCGTTCTAGCGCTATATTAATGTGTGCAAACATCTGCTGCTTGAGAGCGATGACCCGCTGTTCATACTTGTCGCCTAGCTCAATAGCGGTACTACTGGTCTGCCCGCCATTAAGCATGGCGTCAGCCTTGGCCGCCTCGACAATAATCCGATTGGTTTCGTACGCCAGCAATGCATCGCTGTCGTACCAGAGTTTTAGAGTGTAACCCTGCCCAGACAATGTCTGCTTCCAGATATTGATGTAGTCGCGTTGGATATTTCCTATACCGCCGCCGAGCCAGACGAAGTGCAGATTGTCAGGAACGTCTGTTTTGGGAGTTTGCAACTGCTGCGTACCGTTCGACAAACGAGCCTCGAAACCTTCGAGCCGTTCGTAGATGTCTGTCACGTCGGGGGACGCGCTCTTGGGAGGAAGCGACTCAGTCGTTCGTCGTGGTCGACCCACAGGCCCGCCAAAAGATGCCAAAGCCTGCTTCAACAGGCCCAGCGGCTCCAGCATCCTGGGCGAATCGAGCAAGTCGATGCAGCCTGAGTAATACCTGAAGACAGCGTCATACTCATCGGTACCTTTGTGCGAAATTAACGCCTGCTCAAGATCTTTAAGATTAAAAAGTTTTGCGAACTTTACATACTCACCGACATACGCAACGTCCAAATGACTATTAGACAAGACACTCTCCAGCTTCAATACATGCAATTAAGTTCTGTAAGCCAGCCACGCAAATACCGCTCGACGATAACGTCAACCATTTCATATTTTTGAACGAGACCAGATCAACACGTGAAGCAACCACTTCACACGAGACAAAACTAAATCGCAAAAGCGCGCACTTCAAACCCGAAGAAATTCAATTAATTTCAATACAATCAAATTTGAAAAAAATAAAACCTTATATTGCCGACTTGAATAAGCGCACTTAGACAAACAAAATCATCAAGGCCATCAACAAACAGGCGGCGTTGTGACTCATGCGCAACACCGAAGTTTTCGACTGCAAAAAAAGCACTGCATAAAGGAAGAAAGCAGCGACAGAAAACAGTATTAATTCGTCGTGGCGAGAATCATAAATCCCACAACGACTGGTGAAATAAATGACGCATCAACGCCAAGGTGAAAGTGCCAAACCAGCAGACGGGAATGTATTAAGTGAAAACGGCCCACGCGGGGCCGCTGTGGTTCAGGAGGCAGGCTTGATACCGTACCAACGCGGCGTATACACCCACTCACCACCCTCGGCACGAGGAAATGCACAGGTGGTGGACGAGCCGATCAACACCATGGTGCGCATGTCCACCTGATCCGGGGTCAACTGCCCCAGCGTAGTCACGCGCAAGGTCTGGCCCGGGCGACCAATGTCTCGTCCCAACACCACGGGCGTTTCTACGGTGCGGTGTTGCGCGACAATCTCCAGTGCCCGACCCAACTGCCAAGGACGCGAGCGCGAGATCGGGTTGTAGAACGCCAGCGCCAGGTCGGCTTCGGCGGCCAGGTCCAGGCGCTTCTCGATGATCGCCCAAGGCTTGAGGTTGTCCGACAGCGACATCACGCAGAAGTCATGCCCCAACGGCGCACCGGCCTGCGCAGCGGTCGCCAGCGAAGCGGAAACTCCCGGCAGGATTTCCAGATCGACGCTGTGCCAGCTCGGCTCACTCGACTCGTGCAACGCTTCAAGTACCGCCGCCGCCATGGCGAACACACCGGGGTCACCGGATGAAACCACAATCACCGAACGGCCTTGCGCCGCCAGCTCGAAGGCGTGACGGGCACGCTGCATCTCTTCGCAGTTGTCGGTGCAATGCAGCACTTGATCTTCACGGAACGGCCCGGCCATGCGCACGTAGGTTTCGTAACCGAGTACGTCGGTGGCCCTGGCCAGTTCGGCCTTGACCGCTGGCACCATCAGTTCGGCGGCGCCAGGGCCCAGACCGATTACCGCCAAACGACCGCGTGCACGGCCGATCTGCGCAGCGTCCAGCGGCTGAGTGGCCACCGCGATGGCAATGCCGGTATCCGCTGACACGATGGTAGCGTTCGGCACGGTGTGGTGGGACAACTCGCTAACGCCGCCGCTGACCGACGCAAACCGCAGCGGCACGCCCAGCTCTAGTGCCGCTTCGCGCAGCGCCGAATTGGTCATGTGCAGGTCGCTGGCCAACAGGCACGCCACCGATTGCACGGCGATTTTCGCTTGATGTAGGGTCGCGCGAATAGCGCCTGACAGATCCGCGACCTCACCGCTCACCGCCACCAACACATTGCGCGGGTAGATCATCAATTCATTGGCTGCAGGCGCACGTTCGGCATGACCGACATGGATCGACAGCTGCGCTTGAGGATCTTCCGGCAACTGCGCTTGCGCCAGCCACGGCGCAGCCCCTTCGACGCGTACGCTTTGGCCGGCGAGCAAATCCGAGACGAAGCGCTTGCCCAGTTCCAGATCGCCGAGGGCGTAACCGCTGGGTGGATTGAGCAGGCAGGTGCCGAAGCGCAATTCACCACTGGTGGTGATGGCGGCGGCGACCTCAAGACCGGCAGCAATCTCTCGCGCCATGACGTTCACGCCACCGAGGCCGCCGAGCAGCGGCACCACGGCGCTGCCGTCTTCAGCCACGGCCAGCACTGGCGGCTCGGCGCCTTTTTCCAGCAGAAGCGGGGCCAGCGTTCGGATCACGATGCCCGCAGCGCACAAGGCGATAATCGGCGTGTCCTGCTGATAGAACTCACGCAAGGTGGCGCCGAATTCGTGATAGACGCGGTCCGCGCCTTCCACCCGTTCGGCCAAACCATGGATCAACGCGCCGGGGTACAGCTGCGCAATCTTGCGCGCGGTCGCGAGGCTGCCATTGCCCAGAATGACAATCGCCGGAACTGGACGGGCCATCAGCCTTGCCACCTTTCACCGGGCACAATGATCAGCGAGAAGTAGGGCGAGGACATCGGCTCGACCTGATCCAGCGGGACGATTTTCTGGTTGGCCATGGTCGCGCGTTCAACGTACAGCGCACGTTCCGCCAGCCCGAGTTCTTCGAGTACCTGACGGACCTTGGGGAAGTTGCGCCCCAGCTTCATGATCACGGCGGCATCGGCATCGGCCAGACGACGCTTGAGATCGTCGGCGGGCAACACACCCGACAGCACTGACAAACTCTGATTGCGATACACCAGCGGCGCGCCGAGCACCGAAGCGCCGCCGAGCATTGAGCAAACGCCCGGCACGACTTCGGCCTCATAACGTTCCGCCAGTCGATCGTGCAGGTACATGTAGGAGCCGTAGAAGAACGGATCGCCTTCGCAGATCACCGCCACGTCACGACCAGCGTCCAGGTGCGCGGCGAGTGCTTCGCCGGCCGCATCGTAGAAATCGCTGATCACTTGTTCGTACGACAGCGGCGCCGGCAACGCTTCTGTGGTCACCGGATACACCAGCGGCAGCAGCGTTTGCGCGTCCTGCAAATGCGCCTCGATGATGCCGAAGGCGTTGCCCTTTTTGCCCTTGGCGACGAAGTACGCCACCACCGGCGACTCACGCAGCAGGCGCAGGGCTTTAACGGTAATCAGCTCCGGATCACCAGGGCCGACGCCCAAGCCGATCAAACGTCCAGGTTGCTGCATCATTCGATCTCCGTAGCGAGGGCATTGACGGCGGCGGCGGCCATGGCGCTACCGCCCAGCCGGCCTTGCATGATGACGAAAGGCACGCCACGGCTGTCTGCCGCGAGCGCTGCCTTGGATTCGGCGGCGCCGACGAAACCCACCGGGAAGCCAAGGATCAGTGCCGGTTTTGGCGCGCCGGCATCGAGCATTTCCAACAGATAAAACAGCGCGGTCGGCGCGTTGCCGATCACCACCACGCTGCCTTCCAGGTGTGGGCGCCACAGTTCCAGCGCGGCGGCGGAGCGGGTGTTACCCAGCTCGCGGGCAAGCTCCGGAACGCTTTCATCGCGCAGGGTGCAGATGACTTCGTTGTTCGCAGGCAAACGCGTGCGGGTCACACCTTCACTGACCATCCGCGCATCACACAGAATCGGTGCACCGGCGGCCAGCGCATCACGCCCGGCCTTGCCCGCGCCTTCGGAAAATTGCAGGCCGTCGATGGCGTCGACCATGCCGCAGGCGTGGATCACACGGACCGCGAGTTTCTCCAGATCGGCCGGAATACGCTCGAGGTTGGCCTCGGCACGAATGATCGCGAAGGAGTTGCGATAGATCTCCTGACCGTCGCGGATGTAATCAAGCATCAAGGGGGCTCCGTGAGCGGGCGTCGAGCAAGGCTGCGACCGCTTCAATAGTAAGGTTGCGTGCGTGCAGCGCGCCGAAGTGCGGCTGCGCTGCATCGCGAAAATAGAGATCGTAGTGACCGGGAGAAACCGCCAGCAACGTGGCCGGTGCAATGTGCGCGGCTGCGCAGGAACGCGGGCAGCCGGACAGGTGCACGTTGAGTGTCTGGCCGTGACGTTGCAGCAGCGCCGCCAGTTGTCGGGCATCGCCCTTGGTGTCGGCCAGGCCTTTGCCGCAACCCGTCGAGCCGGTGCAGGCGATCAGATGCGCCAAGGCATCGTCGGCCGAGCAACGCAGGCCGAGTTGTTCAAGGTTGTGGATAACTTGCAGCACATCGTCGGCATGGACACCGGGTAACAACAGACTTTGCCAAGGTGTGAAACGCAGGCTGCCGTCGCCGTGGTCACGCGCCAGTTGTGCAGCACCTCTGAGCATCGCGGGATTGAGACGGCCCAGCGGCGGCACCGCGCCTATATACACATGCTCGGCGTCGCGTTGTGGATGAGCGCCGATGTGCAAGACACTCGGACTTACTTTGCGCTGCCAACCCATGATGGGCATCAGCGGCACACGCTCGGCCAGACGGGAGAGAAATTCGTCGAGCGAGCACTCAGCGAGCAGATGCCGCATGCGTGTCTGCTCGGGACGCGCCAGGTCAAGAAACAACTCAAGCACCGCGACCACCAGCGCATGGCCCTGCTCCAATGACACCGCGCCCGCAGGCGTATCCACGGGACACCCGGCCAGACCGAATGCAAAAACCAGCTCGCCGTCTCGCTCAGTGGCGGACAACCACAGATCATGAGGATGCTCGAGCATCGCCAAGCCTTCGCCGCCATCCAGTTGCACGGCAAACTTGGCGCTGAGGTCGTGGAAGCGTTCATGGCTTTGCAGCGTAGCGAGGATTTTTTCGGCCAGCGGACGCGTGTCGACCAGCATCTGCTGATCGATCCCGGCGCTGGGGCTGAGCATCAGATTGCGCACATCGTCGCCAGCGGCGGTGCTTGGGCCCAACCCTGCTGCCATCAGGCCGTCGATCAAGGCGCCATGTTCACTGCCGATCCCGCGAATTTGCAGATTGGCGCGGTTGGTCGCCTCGATCACGCCGCCGGCGAACCTTTCGGCAGCACTGGCCACCGCGTTGGCCTGAGCCGCACTGATCGAACCACCATTCAACTTGATCCGGCAGATACCGCCGTCCAGCGCCTGGACGATACGCAGCAACCCCGGGCAGGCCGAGGGGCGTAAAGCGGTGGACATCGGGCGTTCGTTCAATGAGTGACCGGCTGACTGGATGCGCGTGAAGGGCGAAGGGCTGCCATTATGCCTGCTTTGCCCGAGGGCATGAAAAGTCTGCCGGTCGGAAACGCTGCCGAAGTATCAATCAAGCAAAAGAATGCTTCGGTCTGCGTGGATTAGAGCTCGTACTCGCTGAACTCAAGCGCAAGGGCTCGAGTGGCTTCTTCCACGCTTTGTCGAATGGCGTCCATGTCTCGACGCTTGATCTCCAACCGCCGAATCCGGATATCCAATTGAGACAGGCTCTGGTCTATTGTCCAGAAAAGGTAGGGAGTAGTGATACCCAACTTGATCAACCTGACATGACTGACCACCATTTCCAGATCTCCGTTGGGTTTATAACTGACCGGCACAATGTTGAACCCGACTATTTTCCCACTTAAGCCCGTCATCTTTGCCAGCAACTTGGCGTCACTCTCCAGCTTTCCAAGTACGGCTCCAACCTGATCTATTTGAGCGCTAGAGAGGTAGGGACGTGCCACGTTCAACCAGGCCTGTTTCAAACTGCCCGAAAACTGCGGCTCGATGTACTCGACAGGCTCGGCAAGCGTCCAATCCATTGACCAAAACATACCGGCGTAACGATCGAACCAAGGCCCCGGCTGCGTCTCGCTCCTTGCGACTTTATCCGCGCCACGCTGGGCCAGATAAATGCAATTTTTGACAAAGCTATTGTCGGCGATCGTCTGGCCGGCAATGCCGGTCAGCAGCACATTATTCATCATCAGCGCATCATGTTTGATGACACTTTCAGCTAACACGTTATCCATATAAGTTTCTTTCATCCTTGATAGTGTCGTGGCCAACATCAACGACAGGCCAAATATTTAATACATATAAGATTGCGCAACCCGAACAAAAACCAAACTACCAAAACTATCATTACAACAGACAGTTTTTCGTCAACATTAAGTGTCTGCAACCCGAAGTACCCTTTGCCGGCCATAGACCTGCGTCAGATGACAGAAGCCGCGCTATCATGTCGCCTTTGACGATGAACATTGGATTAAGGAACAACATGGCCTCCTGGCTGACAGTAGTGGGAATCGGCGAAGACGGCTTCAAGGGCCTGGGCAAAAACGCCCGGCACGCTCTGCTGCGTGCTTCGCGGATCATTGGTGGTCAGCGGCAACTGGATTTGCTGCCGGTGTGCATCCGTGGCGAGCGGCAGTTGTGGCCCAGCCCTTTCTCCCTTGAACCTGTTTTAGCGCTGCGCGGCGAACCGGTCTGCGTACTGGCCAGCGGCGATCCGATGTTCTTTGGCGTGGGCGCAAGCCTTGCCCGGAAACTGCCCAACGATGAAATGCTGATCCTGCCGGCGCCCTCCTCCTGCTCGCTGGCGGCAGCGCGAATGGGCTGGCCGTTGCAGGATGTGGTCACGCTTTCGGTGGTTGCTCGTCCTATTGCCGCACTCAATGCACAGTTGTTCAGCGGTGTTCGCTTGCTGGTGTTGAGCAACGACGGTCAGAGTCCGGCCGCGATCGCCACGCTGTTGCGTGAACGCGGTTTCGGGCCGAGTCGCCTCACCGTGCTGGAACATCTGGGCGGTGCAGCCGAACGACGCATCGAGGGTGTCGCCAATGACTGGAACGATCCTCTGATCGCCGATCTGAACCTGATCGCCATCGAGTGCATCGCCGAACCCAATACGCCGCGCCTCTCCCGATTGGCCGGTCTGCCGGACTCAGCCTTCAAGCACGACGGCCAACTGACCAAACGCGACGTGCGCGCCATCACGCTCGCGCGTCTCGCCCCGGTGCCCGGTGAGTTGATGTGGGACGTCGGCGCCGGCAGCGGTTCGATCGGCATCGAGTGGATGCGCGCCCATCCGAGTTGCCGAACGCTGGCCATCGAAGCCGATGAAAGTCGGCAGTTGTTGATCGAGCACAACCGCGATGCGCTCGGCGTGCCCGGTCTGCAACTGATTCGCGGCAGTGCACCGCAAGCCCTGGACGGACTGGAGCGCCCGGACGCGATTTTCATCGGTGGCGGCGTCACTCGCGAAGGCGTACTCGACACCTGCTGGGCACAACTCAAACCCGGCGGCCGACTGATCGCCAACGCCGTCACGCTGCAAAGTGAAATGACCTTGATGGCCTGGCGCGAGCAGCACGGCGGGGAACTGACGCGAATCCATATCGCTCAAGCCCAACCGCTGGGAGACTTCGATACCTGGCGTCAGGCGTTGCCGATTACCTTGCTGGAAGTGACGAAGCCTTTCGATGCGTGACGAAACCGCCGAACAACCCGCACCGTTGCGCAGCGGCCTGACCACCGGCAGCTGCGCCACCGCCACCAGTCTGGCGGCTGCACGTTTGTTGCTGGAAGGTACGCATTCGGACGCAGTGGAAATCGTCCTACCCAAAGGCAAGCAGGTACAGATGCGTCTGGAGTTCTGCCGGTTGCTGGAAGATGGTGCCGAAGCCGGAACCATCAAGGACGCCGGCGACGATCCGGACGTGACCCATGGCGCCCTGCTCTATTCCCAGGTGCGACTGAACACGGCGCCAGGCATTCGCTTCAATGCCGGTCGTGGCGTCGGCACGGTGACCCGGCCGGGGCTGGTGCTGGGCGTCGGCGAACCCGCGATCAACCCGGTGCCGCGCAAGATGATCACCGACCACTTGACCCTGCTGGCCGACGAACTCGGCTACAGCGGCGGCTTCGAAGTCACCGTCAACGTCGAGGACGGTGAAGCGCTGGCCTTGAAAACCATGAACCCGCGCCTGGGGATTCTTGGCGGTTTGTCGATTCTCGGCACCAGCGGCATCGTCCGGCCGTTTTCCTGTGCGGCCTACATTGCCTCGATCCATCAGGGCATCGACGTCGCAAAAACCAACGGCTACCTGCACATCGCCGCGTGCACCGGCAATGCCAGCGAAGACACCATGCGCCGGGTCTACGACCTGCCGGAAATCGCCCTGATCGAAATGGGCGACTTCGTCGGCGCCGTGCTCAAACATCTGCGCAAAGTGCCTGTGGATAAACTCAGCCTCTGCGGTGGTTTCGGCAAAATCAGCAAACTGGCGGCCGGGCATATGGATTTGCACAGCCGACATTCGAGCATCGACCTGCCGCAATTGGCCGCGTGGGCGGCGGCGATTGGCGCCGATGAGGTATTGCAGCAAGGGATTCGCGAGGCCAACACCAGTCAGCAAGCCTTGGCGATGGCCAGTGCGGCGGGCATCGCCCTGGGTGATGCGGTGTGTCAGCACGCGTTGGACTTTGCCCGCAGCGTGGTGCCGGCGCAGGTTCAGGTTGAAGTATTTGCCATCGATCGCCAGGGCGGGATTGTTGGCCATGCGGGAGCTTTTCAATGAAGCGCGTGTTGTTGCTGGGTGGCGTGACGGAAGCCTTGGCCATCGCTCGAACCCTGGGGCCGGAACACATCTATAGCCTGGCCGGCGTCGGGCGTGTGCCGACAGATCTGACCTGTCAGGTTCGCGTTGGCGGTTACGGCGGTGCTGAAGGTCTGGCGCAGTTCATTCGCGATGAAGGGATCGATCTGCTGCTGGACGCCACCCACCCCTACGCCGCACAAATCAGCCAGAACGCCGCCATCGCTGCGCGGTTGAGCGGTATTGCCTGCTGGGCGTTAAGGCGCCCGGCCTGGCAACCACAGGCTGGGGATGACTGGCGAGATGTCAGCGATTGGGCCGAGTTGATTGAAGCGTTGGAACCGTTCCGGCGACCGCTGTTCACCCTTGGCCGTGAACCGTTGCAGCATCTGCACGAAATACCGTCAGAGCAATTCTGGACCCTGCGCGTCCTGGACGTTTACCCCGGCAACGAACGCTGCGAAGTCATCGGCGCGCGTGGACCGTTTCTGATCGAGGATGAACGTGAACTGTTTGAACGTCGGCAGATTGATGTACTGATCAGCAAGAACAGTGGCAGCACCGCGACCGAGCCGAAGCTGGAAGTGGCACGGGAGCGTGGGGTGCCGGTGATTGTTTTGCAGCGGCCGGTGTTGCCGGGGGTTGATCGGGAGTTTGGGTCGGTGACAGACGTATTGGCAGCCCTGATAGCAGAAACCACCACATAACTTGTAGCAGCTGCCGAAGGCTGCGTCCGGCTGCGCAGCAGACGTAAATCCTGACACTACGGTTTACCGGCAGATTCGCGGTGCAAGATTTTACGACTGCTGCGCAGCCGGACGCAGGCTTCGCCAGCTGCTACAAAAAAAATGCGCAACGCCCTACCTATCTATCGGACCTCACCCACAACATCATCCAACGCGGCTGACTAGTCAGGTCGCAACCCCGCCCCTATATTTCTGAGTCCCACGAATGTAGCGCTCGGAGTACCGAATGACCGAAAAATTCACTCGTTTCGATATCGCCGAGTTTCTCCTGACACCTGCCGACATGTGGAATTACCTAAAGGCCAGTGAGGAGGAAGATTCGGGAGACGGTCGTTTCAATCGTGTGGCGCTCAGGGACGTCAAACACACCATCCGCGCACGAATCCAGAGTGACCCACAATTTGCTCAGGCATTGCGAAACGAAGTCGCTACACTCTTTCATAATGGCGAGCCAGAAATGGCTCATAGGATGCTGCACCTATTAACTCAGGCGCTGCGACACCACACCGCACGCCGCTTTTTTACTTATCGGCCCTGATCAGGCTAAATAGCCGCGCTTGATCGCCCACCCAACCGGATTTTTCCCATGTCCCGACAACGGCTCGCATTTGCCTGGATCGCCTGCTTCGCAGTGCTGTTCAACATGCTCGCCATGCCGATGACGGGAGCGATGGCGCAGACGGCGAAATCACCCGCCGAGCAGTTGTTGTGGGGCAGTTTCTGTTCGTCCAGCGGCACCAAGATGGTGGCGATTTCCCTGGGCGATATCGAACAGAAAACCCCGCAGAGTGACGATCACTCCAACATGCAACATTGCTGGTGCTGTTCAGGTTCCGCGCCACTGGTGGCGCTGCCCGGGCATGTGCCGCAACTGTACTTCGCGCGTTTCGAGGCCAATAGAAGCCTGCCTCACGCCTCTCTCGATACACCGACACCGCGCCAGCAATGGCCAAGTCTTAATCCTCGCGCTTCCCCTCTGGTGTGATTCCTTCTCGCAATTGACCTGCGTTTTGAATCGTTCTGGAGAACTGCCATGTTGAACAAACTCATCGTCCTGGCTGTGTTGCTGCTGCCTGCCTGTTTTGCCAATGCTCACGAATACAAGGCCGGGGAGCTGGAGATCGCTCATCCGTGGTCGCAGGAGTTGCCGCCAAACGCGCCAACGGTCGCGGCGTATTTCGTGATTCACAACGGTGGCAAAACCGCTGACCGCTTGCTCAGCGTCGACTCGCCGATTGCAGGCGTTGCCCAACTGCACGAGCATGTAATGCAGAACGATCTGATGAAAATGCAGCACGTGCCGAGTGTCGAAATCCCGGCCGGTGGCGAAGTCACTTTTGCGCCAATGGCCTACCACGTGATGCTGCTGGAACTGAAAGACCGCAGTCTGTTGAGCGACGGAAAACGCTTCCCGCTGACGATGCACTTCGAAAAATCCGGCGACGTGACGGTCGAAGTCTCGGTGCAGAAGAAGCCGCCGGAAGGCATGCAGATACACGCCCACGCCCAGTAAGCGACTGAGCAAAAACGCCCATGCGCCCGCTTAGCGCCAGGTCATCCGCACACCGTCGTCAGCCGTTAAGCCTGACGCGCGGCAGCTGGATCAGCCTGTTCGCCATGTTGATGATCTTTATCGGCCCGCTGATTTCTCAGTCGATGCCGATGGATCAACGCGCCTCGATGTCCATGACGATGTCGATGGACATGAGCATGGACATGTCGGCGATGGATCACGCCGTCCACGACGCACAACCCGCTGCCGAACACTGCCCGCCAAAAACCTCACATCACGCGCTCTGGGAAAAATGCGGCTATTGCAGCCTGCTGTTCAATTGCCCGGCGCTGACCGGCGGCCAGTCCTTCGTCGCATTCGACACGCCAACAGCCACCACCTTCACCACACCGTCCCCTCGCCTGGGCCACGCCCGGCAAACCTTCTTCCCCGGCGCCCGCACCCGCGCCCCACCCATCGACGCGTAAACCCTCACATCCGATCTCACATGGTTTAGAAGACAGCCGCAGGCTGCCGGCCGTGTCGTTTACGACTGTTCGATGGAAATTGTCATGTCCAGGTTTTCTGCTGACACACGCTTGAGCGCTGCCCAAGCTTCTTTTGCCTTGAACGAATCCAGCATTCGTTTCAGGCACGCCACCGCCTTCCTTTGCGGTGCACTGCTGACACCGATGGTGCAGGCCGATGAACACGCCGGTCACAGTGAAGAACTGAGCCCGACGGTGATCACCGCCATCGCGCCGAGTTCGCCACTGACCATCGTCACCAACCCCAAGGACCCGCGCCAACCGGTGCCGGCCAGTGACGGTGCCGATTACCTGAAAACCATCCCTGGCTTCGCCCTGGTGCGCAATGGCGGCACCAACGGCGACCCGGTGCTGCGCGGCATGTTCGGCTCGCGGCTGAACATCCTCACCAACGGCGGCCAATTGCTCGGCGCCTGCCCCGGCCGAATGGACGCACCGACCTCGTACATCTCGCCGGAAACCTACGACAAACTGACCGTGATCAAAGGCCCGCAAACCGTGCTCTGGGGACCGGGCGCGTCGGCCGGGACCATCCTCTTCGACCGTGAGCCAGAAAGCTTCGGCGAACTCGGCACGCGGGTGAACGCCAGCGTGCTGGCCGGCTCCAACGGCCGCTTCGACAAAGTGGTGGATGCTGCTGCCGGCGGGCCATTGGGTTACGTGCGAGTGATCGGCAACACCGCGCATGCCGACGACTACCGGGACGGTAACAACGACACCGTGCCGTCGCGCTATGACAAATGGAATGGCGACGTCGCGGTGGGTTGGACCCCGGACGCCGACACCCTGCTGGAACTCACCGCCGGCAAGGGCGATGGCGAAGCGCGTTACGCCGGACGCGGCATGGACGGCTCGCAGTTCAAGCGCGAAAGCCTGGGCCTGCGTTTCGAGAAGTCGAACATCGGCGACGTGCTGGATAAGGTCGAGGCGCAGGTTTACTACAACTACGCCGACCACGTGATGGACAACTACACCCTGCGCACGCCGTCCGGCACCGGAATGATCGCCGGCCCGATGGCCTCCAACGTCGACCGTCGAACCCTCGGCGCACGGATCAAAGCCACCTGGCGCTGGGCCGATGTGCAGTTGATCAGCGGCATCGATGCGCAGACCAGCGAACATCGCCAACGCAGCGCCATGGGCATCGACGTCTACAAGGATTTGCCGCGCAACAAGGACGCCGACTTCCACAACTACGGCGTGTTCAGCGAATTGACCTGGTACGCCGCCGACCGTGACCGGCTGATTACCGGCGCGCGACTGGATCGCGCTTCGGCCAAGGATTTCCGGCAGACCACGGGCTCCGGGATGATGGCGCGCCCTAACCCGACCGCCGACGACACCCGCGCCGACACACTGCCAAGCGGCTTCGTCCGTTATGAGCACGACCTGGCTGACAGCCCGACCACGCTGTATGCCGGCCTCGGTCACACCCAGCGTTTCCCGGATTACTGGGAGCTGTTTTCACCCAAGTCCGGCCCCGCCGGATCGGTGAATGCCTTCGATTCGATCAAGCCTGAAAAAACCACCCAGCTCGACTTCGGCCTGCAATACAAGACCGAAGACCTCGAAGCCTGGGCTTCGGGTTACGTCGGGCAGGTGCGCGACTACATCCTGTTCAACTACACGCCAACAATGATGGGCATGACCTCGCAAGCACAGAACATCGACGCGCGGATCATGGGTGGCGAATTGGGTGCGGCCTACAAGCTGACCAGCAACTGGAAAGCCGATGCGACCCTGGCCTACGCCTGGGGCAAGAACAGCAGCGACGGCAACGCACTGCCGCAAATGCCGCCGCTGGATGCCCGTTTCGGCCTGACCTACAGCGAAGACAACTGGAGCGCCGGGGCCTTGTGGCGCGTGGTCGCGGCGCAAAACCGCATCGACCAGAACAAGGGCAACGTCGTCGGCAAGGACTTCGACAAGACCCCGGGTTTTGGCGTGTTCTCGCTCAATGGCGCGTACCGGATCAACAAAAACTGGAAGGTCAGCACGGGCGTCGACAACCTGTTCGGCAAGGCGTACGCCGAGCATTTGAACCTGGCCGGCAACGCCGGCTTCGGCTACCCGGCCAATGACCCGCAAGCCATTAAAGAACCGGGGCGCACGCTCTGGACCAAAGTGGACATGAGCTTCTAAAAGCATCGTCGGAACGCCGCCCGGAGCAAGCTCGCTCCCACATGGACAGTGTTGACCCTGTGGGAGCGAGCCTGCTCGCGATCGGTTGCGCAGCAACCGTAAATAAACAACTAAAAGATCCATGCCAAAGCGGAGCATACGTGATGAAACAGCCCAAACCGAATTTCTACAACCTGGCCTGGCGCTGGCATTTCTATGCTGGTCTGTTCGTCGCGCCTTTCATGGTGATGCTGGCCCTGACCGGCATCATTTACCTGTTCAAGCCGCAACTCGATCCGTTGATGTACGGCAGCCTGCTGAACGTCCCGGCCGGGCATCACAGCGTCCCGGCCGATGACCTGCTCAAGCGGGTGAAAGAGGCTTATCCACACGCCACGATCAAGCAGTATTTGCCACCGGTCAACGCCGAACGCAGCGCGCAATTTGTCGTGATCAATGGCGGTAACGAGCTCAACGTTTTCGTCGATCCCTACCACGCTGACATCCTCGGCGAGCAAGACGCCAAAAAGAATCTGCAAGCCGTTGCACGAGCGATTCATGGCGAATTGATGATCGGCACCGTCGGTGATCGACTGATCGAACTGGCCGCCGGTTGGGGCGTGGTGTTGGTGGTCTCCGGCGTCTTTCTGTGGTGGCCGCGTGGCCAGGCAGCCGGCATCCTGTGGCCGCGCTTGAACAGTCGCGGTCGAGTGCTTTGGCGTGACCTGCACGCGGTGACCGGGTTCTGGGGCGCGTCGTTGCTGCTGGTGATGCTGCTCAGCGGCATGACCTGGACCGGGTTCTGGGGCAAGCAATACGCCGAAGTGTGGAATGTCTTTCCGGCAGCGATGTGGGACAACGTGCCCAAGTCCGATGTCGAGGCTCGCAGCCTCAACACCGCCACCCGCCAGACCGTGCCTTGGGCGATGGAAAACACACCAATGCCGATGTCCGGCGACCACGCCGAACACATGGCCCACGGTAGCGCGCAAGCGGGCCCCGCCGCGCCGACCATCAGCTTGCAGGACGTGCAGAACATCGCTGCGGAACGCAAGGTCGAACCGGGTTACAGCATCACCTTCCCGAAAACCGCCACGGGCGTGTTCACCATCGCCGTGTTCGCCGACGACCCACGCAACGACGCCACGCTGCACGTTGATCAGTACACCGGCGACGTCCTCGCCGACGTGCGTTTCGAGCAGTACGGCACCGTCGCCCGTGCAACAGAAATTGGCGTGATGCTCCACGAAGGCAAAATGTTCGGCCCGCTCAATCAGATCATCATCCTGCTGATCTGTCTGATGATTCTGCTCAGCGCCGTCAGCGGCGTGGTGATCTGGTGGAAGCGTCGTCCACAAGGCAAATTCGGTGTTCCGCCGCTGCGCCACGACCTGCCGAAATGGAAAACCGCGATGGTCATCATGTTTGCATTGGCGGTGGCGTTTCCGTTGGTGGGCGCTTCGCTGGTGGTGGTCTGGCTGCTGGATCGGGTGCTGCTGTCGCGCTTGAGCGGCCAGTCTGAATCCGCCTCATCTTCATCCTGAATACAGCGAGATGCCTGTTGCAGTGCGGTTGACCTTACAATGTCGGCCCGCTGCAACGACCCCCGCACTTCGAGCACGCAATGACCTCGCTGAACCTCACGAACCTCGCCTGGACACCCCTGGGCCACGGCCATTGCCATCATCAGTTCCAACTGCGTGATGCAACCTTGCACGTGTCCCCCGGTGAGTTCGTCGGTCTGATCGGCCCCAACGGCAGCGGCAAAACCAGCCTGTTGCGCTGTGCCTGGCGCTTCAGCAAACCCGAGGCCGGCGAGGTCAAGCTCGACCACCACAACGTCTGGAAGCAATCCTCACGCTGGTGCGCGCAACGCATCGCCGTGGTCCTGCAAGAATTCCCCGACGCCTTCGGCCTCACCGTCGACGAAGTCGTCGCCATGGGTCGCACACCGCACAAAGGTCTGTTCGACGGCGACACCCTCGAAGACAGAAATCTCGCGACCCAAGCCCTCGAATCAGTCGGTCTGAAAGGCTTCGAGGATCATGCCTTCGCCACCCTCTCCGGCGGTGAAAAACAGCGTGTGATCCTCGCCCGCGCCCTGGCTCAGCAACCGCAAATGCTGATCCTAGACGAGCCGACCAATCACCTCGACCCGCGCTATCAGCTCGAACTGCTGCAACTGGTCAAACGCCTGAAGATCGGCACCCTGGCGAGCATCCATGACCTCAATCTGGCGGCTGCTTTCTGCGATCGGCTGTACGTGATCAATCACGGTCGCATCGTCGCCAGCGGCACGCCGAAAGAAGTCCTGACCGCCCCACTGCTGCGCGACGTGTTCGGCGTCGAAGCGCTGATCGATGAACATCCCTTGCACGGCTACCCACGAATCACCTGGATAACCCAATCATGACTTTGCGTTCCCTGCTTTGCGCCGCCCTGTTGCTGGGCAATGCCCAAGCATTTGCCGAGGCCACTCACTACCCGTTGACCGTGCAGAGCTGCAACCGCGAAGTGACCTTCAAGCAAGCGCCGAAACACGCGGTCAGCCACGACATCAACATGACCCAGATGATGCTCGCCCTTGGCCTCAAACCAAACATGGCCGGGTACAGCGGTGTGACCGGCTGGAAGTCGGTCACGCCCCAGATGCAGACTATCCTCAATGGCTTGCCGGAGCTGGCAGCCAAGTACCCGTCGGTGGAAACCCTGCTCAACGCCAACGTTGATTTCTTCTTCGCCGGTTGGGATTACGGCATGCGCGTGGGCGGTGACCTCACGCCGCAAACATTGCAGCCGCTGGGCATCAATGTCTACGAGCTGACCGAGTCCTGCGCGTTCGTGATGAAGCGTCCACCGGCCAGCCTGGAAGACACCTACAACGACCTGCGCAACCTCGGCAAAATCTTCGACGTGCAGGATCGCGCCAACGCCATGATTGCCCGGATGCAGGCGCAAGTCGTCGAAGTGCGCAAGGATCTGCCGGCGGACAAACCTCGCGTGTTCCTCTATGACAGCGGTGAAGACCGCGCCATGACTTCCGGCCGTCTCGGTATGCCGCAAGCGCTGATCGATGCCGCTGGCGGGCGCAATATTCTGGATGACGTCGAATCGAGCTGGACCCGGGTCAACTGGGAGAACGTGGTCGAGCGCAATCCGCAGGTGATCGTGATCGTCGACTACGGCGAAGTCACCGCCGAACAGAAAGAGCAATTCCTGCTCAACAACAAGGCGCTGCAATCGGTGGACGCGATCAAGAACCAGCGCTTCATCGTGATTCCGTATGTGCAGGCCACGCCGGGGATCGACAACGTGCTGGCGGTTGAAACCCTGGCCAAGGGTTTCCACGGCGAATGATCAATCGTCGCTACGCCTTGCTGCTGGTTGCCCTCGGCGCGTTGTTGCTGGTGTCGTGCGTGGTGTCGCTGGGCTTTGGCCCGGCGCGGGTGCCGGTGGATGTTGTGTGGCGGATTTTACTGCACAAGATTTTCGGTTTCGGCGTGCCGGACTGGGCCGCCGGGCAGGAACACATCGTCTGGCTGATTCGCGTGCCGCGCATGTTGCTTGGCGCGTTGGTGGGCGCTGGGCTCGCGCTGATCGGTGCGGTGCTGCAAGCGGTGACGCGCAACCCGCTGGCCGATCCGCACCTGCTTGGGGTCACCTCCGGCGCGACCCTCGGCGCCGTGATCGTGGTGCTGCATGTCGGTGAAATCGTCGGCCTGCTGACCTTGCCGATCGCGGCGTTTATTGGCGCGTTGCTGAGCATGCTGATCGTGCTGATGATCGCCAACCGCAATGGGCGGCTGGACAGTGATCGGCTGCTGCTGTGCGGCGTGGCGGTGTCCTTCGTGATGATGGCGATCGCCAATCTGCTGCTGTTTCTCGGCGATCACCGCGCGAGTTCGGCGGTGATGTTCTGGGTGCTCGGTGGGCTAGGGTTGGCCCGTTGGGAGTTGCTGGCGGTACCGGCGGCCAGCGTGTTGCTCGGGTTGGTGTTGTTGCTGGGCATGGCGCGGCCACTGAATGCGTTGATGACGGGCGAGCAGACGGCCGTGACCCTCGGGCTCAATGCTCGTACCGTGCGGTTGCGGGTGTTTTTGATTGCTTCGCTGATGACTGGGGTATTGGTGTCTATAAGCGGGTCTATCGGGTTTGTCGGGCTGATGGTGCCGCACATTGCTCGTCGATTGGTCGGAGCGGAACATCGAAGATTGCTGCCGGTGTGCGTATTGTTGGGCAGCCTCTTTCTCGTCTGGGTCGACGTCGCCGCCCGCACCCTGATCGCCCCGGAAGACCTGCCCATCGGCGTCGCCACCGCCGCCATCGGAGGCCTGTTCTTCATCGGCCTCATGCGCCGCCGCTAATCCACCCTCCTACAGATTTGATCGCAATGTCTGCGCCCCAATGTGGCGCACCTCTTCGCACCAACGCGCCAGGCGCGATCCTTCATGGTGCGCCGCCCAACCGGCGCAACCGCTCTAATACGACATTTCCCTGCCTTTTGCCGACCAGGCACAGCCCTTGCTAAAGACCCTTCAGTAGTCCGCATCTGCCAACCAAGAAAATTCATAAGTTCATGGAGATCGCACAATGAAGCGTCGCAGCTTGATCAAGGCTTTCACACTTTCGGCAAGCATTGCCGCGATGGGCATGACCTGGAGCCTCCAGGCCGCCGAGACCATCAAGGTCGGTATTCTGCATTCGTTGTCCGGCACCATGGCGATCTCCGAAACGTCGCTCAAAGACATGGCGCTGATGACCATTGATGAGATCAACGCCAAGGGTGGCGTGAACGGCAAGATGCTGGAGCCTGTGGTCGTCGACCCGGCGTCGAACTGGCCGCTGTTCGCGGAAAAAGGTCGTCAGTTGCTGACTCAGGACAAGGTGGCGGTGGTGTTCGGTTGCTGGACGTCGGTGTCACGCAAGTCGGTGTTGCCGGTGTTCGAGGAGCTCAACGGCCTGCTGTTCTACCCGGTGCAGTACGAAGGCGAAGAGATGTCGCCGAACGTGTTCTACACCGGCGCCGCGCCGAACCAGCAAGCGATTCCGGCGGTTGAATACCTGATGAGCGAAGAAGGCGGCAGCGCCAAGCGTTACTTCCTGCTGGGCACCGACTACGTCTACCCGCGCACCACCAACAAAATTCTGCGCTCGTTCCTGCACTCCAAAGGTGTGGCGGACAAGGACATCGAAGAGGTCTACACCCCATTCGGCCACAGCGACTATCAAACCATCGTGGCCAACATCAAAAAATTCTCGGCGGGTGGCAAGACAGCGGTCATCTCCACCGTCAACGGCGACTCCAACGTGCCGTTCTATAAAGAGCTGGCCAACCAGGGTTTGAAAGCCACCGACGTTCCGGTCGTGGCGTTCTCGGTCGGCGAAGAAGAACTGCGCGGTATCGACACCAAACCGCTGGTGGGCAACCTCGCGGCCTGGAACTACTTCGAGTCGGTCGAGAATCCGGCGAACAAGAAATTCGTCGCCGACTGGAAAGCCTACGCCAAGAAACACAACTTGCCGGGCGCCGACAAAGCGGTGACCAACGACCCGATGGAAGCCACCTACGTCGGCATCCACATGTGGGCGCAAGCGGCTGAGAAAGCCAAGTCCACCGACGTCGACAAAGTCCGCGAAGCCCTCGCCGGCCAGACCTTTGCCGCGCCGTCTGGGTACACCCTGACCATGGACAAGACCAACCACCACCTGCACAAGCCAGTGATGATCGGCGAGATTCAGGCGGACGGTCAGTTCAACGTGGTGTGGCAGACCGAAGGTCCGATCCGTGCCGAGCCGTGGAGCCCGTTCATCTCGGGTAACGACAAGAAGCCGGATTATGCGGTGAAGAGCAACTGAGGCGGATCCAGGTTTTTGGGTGGGCTTTAAATCCACCCCTCACCCCAGCCCTCTCCCCACGGGGGAGAGGGGGAAAGGGAGCCGATCCCCATGGTTTTCCAGACCTGAGTTCGACTCGATATCTCAGGTCGCAGTATTTCGTCCAAGCGCCTCGGTCAGTCCCCTCGCCCCTCTGGGGAGAGGGTTAGGGTGAGGGGTCGATCCAAAGCCGAACACAGTTCCATCGGCCGTAGCTAGACAGGGAACACCACCAATGCCCACAGCCCTTTACCGCTTCATCCTCGCCCTCGCGCTGTTATTACCGATGGCCGCCCATGCCGGCGATGCCGAAGACTTCGTCGCGGCCAATCCCGTGCAGCAAGCCAAGCTTCTGGAAGCCTGGGCCGCGCAGCCCGATCCGGCCCGTATCGAGCTGATCAACGCCCTGCAACAAGGCGAGCTGATCGTCGACGGCCAAGCCAAAACCCTGCGTCTGAACAACCGCCTGCGGGGTCTGATCGACACCGCTATGGCCAGCCACCAATTGCTCGCCACCGACGCCAAAACCCGTCTGGCCGCCGCGCAGCAATTGCAGAAAAGCGCCAAACCGGCGCAGTTGAAATTTCTCGACCAGCAACTGGCTGGCGAAAAAGATGAAAGTGTCCATGCCGCTTTGAGCCTGGCCCTGGCCAATCTGCAACTGGTAGACACCGACCCGGTCATACGCCTCGCCGCTGTACGTCTGCTCGGTGAAACCGGTGATCCGCTGGCTCGCACTCGCCTCGAAAGCCTGCTGCAACCCGGTGTCGAAGCCGATGTCGGCGTACGCACCGCTGCCGAAACCAGCCTCGCTCAGGTCAAACGCAAATTGCTGATCGGCGAGATCCTCGGCCAAGCCTTCAGCGGCATGTCGCTGGGTTCTATTCTGTTGCTCGCGGCACTCGGTCTGGCGATCACTTTCGGCCTGCTCGGCGTGATCAACATGGCCCACGGCGAGATGCTGATGCTCGGCGCGTACTCGACGTACGTGGTGCAGCTGATGTTCCAGCGCTTCGCCCCGCAAGCCATCGAGTTCTACCCGCTGATCGCGTTGCCGGTGGCGTTTTTCGTCACCGCCGCCATCGGCATGGCGCTGGAACGCACGGTGATTCGCCACCTCTATGGCCGCCCGCTGGAAACGCTGCTCGCCACCTGGGGCATCAGTCTGATGCTGATTCAGCTGGTGCGACTGGTGTTCGGTGCGCAGAACGTCGAAGTGGCCAACCCGGCGTGGTTGTCGGGTGGGATTCAAGTGCTGCCCAACCTCGTGCTGCCTTACAACCGCATCGTGATCATCGCCTTCGCGCTGTTTGTGGTGGTGCTCACCTGGTTGCTGCTGAACAAGACGCGCCTCGGTTTGAACGTGCGCGCCGTCACCCAGAACCGCAACATGGCGGCCTGCTGCGGTGTGCCGACCGGACGCGTGGATATGCTCGCCTTCGGCCTCGGCTCAGGCATCGCTGGCCTTGGTGGCGTAGCCCTCAGCCAGATCGGCAACGTCGGCCCGGACCTCGGTCAGAGCTACATCATCGACTCGTTTCTGGTGGTAGTACTCGGTGGCGTCGGCCAATTGGCCGGTAGCGTGCTGGCCGCGTTCGGCCTCGGTATTGCCAACAAAATTCTCGAACCGCAGATCGGTGCCGTGCTCGGCAAGATCCTGATCCTCGCGCTGATCATTCTGTTCATCCAGAAACGTCCGCAAGGCCTCTTCGCACTGAAAGGACGGGTGATCGACTGATGAACCAGCCCCTGATGCTCACGGCCACGCAAAAGGCCGGCCCCAAAATCACCATCGCTGTCGGCGCGGTGATCCTCGTTTTGCTGCTGACGTTGCCGTTGCTGTCGTTGTTGTCGCCGGACAGCGCGTTTCACGTCTCGGCTTACACGTTGACGCTGGTGGGCAAGATTCTTTGCTACGCGATTGTCGCGCTGGCCCTCGATTTGGTCTGGGGATACGCCGGTCTGTTGTCCCTTGGTCACGGCTTGTTCTTCGCCCTCGGCGGCTACGCGATGGGCATGTACCTGATGCGCCAGGCTTCCGGTGATGGTTTGCCAGCGTTCATGACCTTTCTGTCGTGGACCGAATTACCGTGGTACTGGACCGGCACCAGCAGTTTCCTCTGGTCGATGTGTCTGGTAGTGCTGGCGCCGGGGTTGCTGGCGCTGGTGTTCGGCTTCTTCGCCTTCCGCTCGCGGATCAAGGGCGTGTATTTCTCGATCATGACCCAGGCCCTGACCTTCGCCGGGATGCTGCTGTTCTTCCGCAACGAAACCGGGTTTGGCGGCAATAACGGCTTCACCAACTTTCGCACCATTCTCGGGTTTGGCATCACTGAACCGGGCACCCGCGCGGTGCTGTTTTTCGCCACCGTGGTGTTGCTGGTGGCAAGCCTGTTCATCGGCTGGCGTCTGGCGCAGAGCAAGTTCGGTCGGGTGTTGACCGCCCTGCGGGATGCGGAAAACCGCCTGATGTTCTGCGGTTACGATCCGCGTGGTTTCAAGCTGTTTGTCTGGGTACTGAGCGCAGTGTTGTGCGGCCTGGCCGGTGCGTTGTATGTGCCGCAAGTCGGGATCATCAACCCGAGTGAAATGTCACCGACCAACTCCATCGAGGCCGCGGTCTGGGTGGCGCTGGGTGGTCGCGGCACGCTGATCGGCCCGTTGCTTGGTGCTGGTGTAGTCAACGGGATGAAGAGCTGGTTCACCGTAGCCTTCCCGGAATACTGGCTGTTCTTCCTCGGCGCTCTGTTCATCGTCGTGACCCTGTACCTGCCCAAAGGCGTGATCGGTCTGCTGAAAAAAAGAGGTGAACAATGAAAGTCACTGCGACGGCTGAATTCATGCTCGAACCGGCGTTTTTTCCGCCACTGGAACCCAACAGGGACGCCGGCAGCAGCCGTGACGCCATCGGCCTCGGCCAACGCGTCGGCCCAGGCCTGAATACGCGCCACGGCACGATCCTGACCCTGGAAGACATCAGTGTCAGCTTCGATGGTTTCAAGGCACTGAACGACTTGAATCTGTACATCGGCGTCGGCGAATTGCGTTGCATCATCGGCCCCAACGGCGCGGGCAAGACTACGCTGATGGACGTGATCACCGGCAAGACCCGCCCCAGTCACGGCAAGGCCTGGTTCGGTGAAACCCTCGACCTTACGCAGATGAGCGAAGTGCAAATCGCCCAGGCCGGCATCGGTCGCAAATTCCAGAAGCCGACCGTGTTCGAAGCCTTGAGCGTTTTTGAAAACCTGGAGCTGGCGCAGAAAACCGACAAATCGGTGTGGGCCAGCCTGCGGGCGCGACTGAGTGGCGAACAGAAAGATCGCATCAGCGAGGTGCTGGAGACCATTCGCCTGACCACGTCGGTCAATCGTCCGGCGGGTTTGTTGTCCCACGGTCAGAAGCAGTTTCTGGAAATCGGCATGTTACTGATCCAGGACCCGCAACTGCTGCTGCTCGACGAGCCGGTGGCGGGCATGACCGACGCCGAAACCGAATTCACCGCCGAATTGTTCAAGAGCCTGGCCGGTAAGCATTCGCTGATGGTGGTGGAACACGACATGGGCTTCGTCGGCTCCATCGCCGACCACGTCACCGTGTTGCACCAGGGCAGCGTGTTGGCCGAAGGGTCGCTGGAACAGGTGCAGGACAACGAGCGCGTGATCGAGGTTTATCTCGGTCGCTAGAGCTGCAAACTCCTACAGGGGATTTGAGGAGAATTTTAAGATGCTGCAAGTCGACAAGCTGCACCAGTATTACGGCGGTAGCCACATCCTGCGCGGCCTTACGTTTGAGGTGAAAGTCGGTGAAGTCACCTGCCTGCTCGGGCGCAACGGCGTGGGCAAGACCACCCTGCTCAAGTGCCTGATGGGTTTGTTGCCGGCCAAAGAAGGCGCGGTGAACTGGGAAGGCAAACCGATCACCGCGTTCAAGCCGCACCAGCGGGTTCATGCCGGAATCGCTTTCGTGCCTCAGGGTCGGGAAATTTTCGGCCGGCTGACCGTGGAAGAAAACCTGTTGATGGGCCTGTCGCGATTTCCCGGCGCTGAAGCCAAGGAAGTCCCGGCGTTCATCTACGAGCTGTTTCCGGTGCTGCTGCAGATGAAGCAACGGCGCGGCGGCGACTTGTCCGGTGGTCAGCAGCAGCAATTGGCGATCGGCCGAGCGTTGGCCAGCCGTCCACGCCTGCTGATTCTCGACGAGCCCACCGAAGGCATCCAGCCATCGGTGATCAAGGAAATCGGCGCAGTGATCAAGAAGCTTGCGGCCCGCGGTGATATGGCGATTTTGCTGGTGGAGCAGTTCTACGATTTCGCCGCCGAACTGGCCGATCAGTACCTGGTGATGTCCCGGGGCGAAATCGTGCAGCAGGGTCGCGGAGAAAATATGGAGGCCGAGGGTGTACGCGGTCTAGTTACGATATAAGGCTACGATCTAATCTGTAGCGTCCTAACGATAATTAGAGCTCATGAATCTACCTGTTCCCACTGCCGTGTTTACCCCCAGCTGGCACGCTGAGCTGGAACTCGGCTATGCCCGATTCGGCGACAGTACGCGCCCGGTTCAGCGCCGTCACAAAGGCCCGCTGCGGGTGCAGAAGCACCTGTATGCCGAAGGGCCGGAAGTTTGCCAGCACATCATCGTGCATCCGCCGGGCGGGATTGCCGGCGGTGATCGGCTGGACATCTCGGCCAGTGTCGGCCGCGATGCCTGGGCGCAAATCACCAGCCCCGGCGCGGCCAAGTGGTATCGCGCAGCGGGGCCCGCTTATCAGAAGCTCGACTTGAAAGTAGCCGCCGGCGCGACACTGGAATGGTTGCCACAAGAGACGATTATCTTCAGCGACGCCCAGGCGGAGCTCAGCACCTCGATTGATCTGGAAGGCGATGCGCGGTTGTTTTACTGGGATGTGGTGGCGCTAGGTCGTCCGGCCAGCGGCGAGCGTTTCGACCTCGGGCATTTTCAGGCGCAACTGGACATCCGCCGTGACGGCCAGTTGCTCTGGCATGAACGCCAGCGCATTGTCGGAGGCGATGGTTTGCTTGATTCGCCGATTGGGATGGATGGACAACCGGTGTTTGCGACACTGTTGGTGACCGGCGACATCGCTAGCGAATTGCTGGAGCGTTGTCGCTCGCTGCCAAATGATGTACGCGGGGATCTGACGCAATTGCCGGGGCTTTTAGTCGCACGTTGCCTGGCCGGTGAAGCGCTGTTGGCAAGGGGGTGGCTGATTGATTTGTGGCGATTGCTCAGGCCTGCGCTGCTGGGGCGAGAAGCTTTGCCTCCGAGGATTTGGAGTACTTGAAGGCCACCCCTCACCCCCCGCCCTCTCCCCAGAGGGGAGAGGTAGCCTGACCAATGTGATTTGTAGAAATATTCCAGACACAAGAATGCTACTGACTGATCCGGCCCCAACATCCAACCGAGATCAGTCCCCTCTCCCCTCTGGGGCGGTCCGACGTCTCGGGAGGGCTAGGGTGAGGGGTGGTTTTCATTGACACTCCCACACCGCAAGAACCTCACAAAACTGCCCAGATGGATTCCAAACGATGGACCTGACCCCACGCGAAAAAGACAAGCTGCTGATCTTCACCGCCGGCCTCGTGGCCGAGCGGCGTTTGGCGCGCGGCGTGAAACTCAACTACCCGGAAGCCATGGCCTACATTTCTGCCGCACTGCTCGAAGGCGCGCGTGACGGCCGGACCGTGGCCGAGCTGATGCACTTCGGCACCACCCTGCTCAGCCGCGAACAAGTGATGGAAGGCATCCCGGAAATGATCCCGGAGATCCAGGTCGAAGCGACCTTTCCCGACGGCACCAAACTGGTCACCGTCCACCAACCGATCGCCTGAGGCCGCGCCATGACTTACCACATCCGCGATGCAGCGCATGCCGACTTGCCGGCGATTCGCGACATCTACAACGACGCCGTGCTCAACACCACGGCCATCTGGAACGAACAGGCCGTGGATTTGGGTAACCGCCAGGCCTGGTTCAGCGCCCGGCAATCCCAGGGCTACCCGATTCTGGTGATCGTCGACGGCGACAACACGGTACTGGGCTACGCTTCATTCGGTGACTGGCGGCCGTTCGACGGCTTCCGCCATACCGTCGAGCATTCGGTTTACGTGCGCAGCGACCAGCGTGGCAATGGTCTCGGCCCGCAATTGATGATCGCGCTGATCGAGCGCGCCAAAGGCTGCGACAAACATGTGATGGTCGCCGCCATCGAAAGCGGTAACGCCGCGTCTGTTCGCCTGCATGAACGAGCCGGTTTCGTGACGACCGGCCAGATGCCTCAGGTGGGCACCAAGTTCGGTCGCTGGCTGGACCTGACCTTCATGCAACTGACCCTCAATCCTGGCGCGGAGCCGCCGACTGCCAACAAGGAGTAATTGCCCATGAACGCCGCCCAACTGCGCCGCGTCAATGTTGAAAGCTTTGCGCACTATCGTCAGGGTTTGATTGATCTGCTGCTCGACGCCGTCGGCTATGGCGCCAGCGTCGGGTTCATGGCCAATCTTGACGCCACCCAGGCCCGAGCCTATTTCGATGATGTCCAGGAGAACCTGAACAAGGGCAACGTGCTGCTGTGGGTGGTGGTCAAGGACGAGCAAGTACAGGCCAGTGTGCAACTGACCCTGTGCCAGAAGGCTAATGGCCTGAACCGCGCCGAAGTGCAAAAACTGCTGGTGCGTGAACATGCGCGTCGCCGGGGTCTGGGGCAGCAATTGATGAGTGCGCTGGAAACGGCCGCCCTCCAGCACAAGCGCGGCATGCTCTACCTCGACACCGAGGCCGGCTCCCCTGCCGAAGACTTCTACAAAGCCCTGGGTTACACCCGCGCCGGCGTAATCCCCGACTATGCCTGCGACCCGAGCGGTCGTTACAAACCGACCGCCCTCTACTACAAGATTCTCCAAGGAGCCCATTGATGATTCCTGGTGAATACCAGATCCAGCCCGGTGACATCGAACTCAACGTTGGCCGCCGCACCCTCAGCCTGAAGGTGGCCAACAGCGGCGACCGTCCGATCCAGGTCGGCTCGCACTATCACTTTTTCGAAACCAACGACGCCCTGACCTTCGACCGCGCCGCCAGCCGTGGCATGCGCCTGAACATCCCCGCCGGCACCGCCGTGCGCTTCGAGCCGGGACAGAGCCGCGAGGTCGAGTTGATTGACCTGGCCGGGCATCGCCGGGTGTTCGGGTTTGCCGGCAGGATCATGGGCGATCTGTAAGTAATGCAGTGCCGGCTCTGGCCCCATCGCGAGCAAGCTCGCTCCCACAGTTGACCGCGTTCCCCTGTGGGAGCGAGCTTGCTCGCGATTAGCGAGCTACGCGAGCGGTCTCAAACACAATTGAATCCCAAGGCAAGCGCATGAAAATCTCAAGACAAGCCTACGCCGACATGTTCGGCCCCACCGTCGGTGACAAGGTCCGCCTGGCCGACACCGAGCTGTGGATCGAAGTGGAAAAAGACTTCACCACCTACGGCGAAGAAGTGAAATTCGGCGGTGGCAAAGTCATCCGCGATGGTCAGGGTCAAAGCCAATTACTGGCCGCAGAAGTGGTCGATACGCTGATCACCAACGCGTTGATCATCGACCACTGGGGCATCGTCAAAGCCGACGTCGGCCTCAAGGACGGGCGCATCGCCGCCATCGGCAAGGCCGGCAACCCGGACATCCAGCCGAACGTGACCATCGCAGTCGGCGCCAGCACCGAAGTCATCGCCGGTGAAGGCATGATCCTCACCGCGGGCGGCATCGACACGCACATCCATTTCATCTGCCCGCAGCAGATCGAAGAAGCATTGATGAGCGGCGTCACCACCATGATCGGCGGCGGCACCGGCCCGGCCACCGGGACCAACGCCACCACCTGCACGTCCGGACCGTGGCACCTGGCGCGCATGCTCCAGGCCGCCGATGCGTTCCCAATGAACATTGGCTTCACCGGCAAAGGCAACGCCAGCCTGCCCGAGCCGCTGATCGAACAGGTCAAGGCCGGGGCCATCGGCCTGAAGTTGCACGAAGACTGGGGCACCACCCCGGCGAGCATCGACAACTGCCTGAACGTCGCCGACCAGTACGACGTACAAGTGGCGATCCACACCGACACGCTCAACGAATCCGGTTTCGTCGAAACCACCCTCGCCGCCTTCAAGGGCCGCACCATCCACACCTATCACACCGAAGGTGCGGGCGGCGGTCACGCGCCGGACATCATCAAGGCTTGCGGCTTTGCCAACGTTCTGCCGAGCTCGACCAACCCGACCCGGCCGTTCACCCGCAACACCATCGACGAACACCTCGACATGCTGATGGTCTGCCATCACCTGGACCCAAGCATTGCCGAAGACGTGGCCTTCGCCGAAAGCCGCATCCGTCGTGAAACCATCGCCGCCGAAGACATCCTCCACGACCTCGGCGCGTTCTCGATGATCAGCTCCGACAGCCAGGCCATGGGCCGCGTTGGCGAAGTGATCACGCGCACTTGGCAGACCGCCGACAAGATGAAAAAGCAGCGCGGACCGTTGCCCGGTGATGGCGAAGGCAACGACAACTTCCGCGCCAAACGCTACATCGCCAAGTACACCATCAACCCGGCGATCACCCACGGCATCAGCCATGAAGTGGGCTCTATCGAAGTCGGTAAATGGGCCGACCTGGTGCTCTGGCGCCCGGCGTTTTTCGGGGTCAAACCGACGCTGATCCTCAAGGGCGGCGCCATCGCCGCCAGCCTGATGGGCGATGCCAACGCGTCGATCCCGACACCGCAACCGGTGCATTACCGTCCGATGTTCGCCAGCTACGGTGGCTCATTGCACGCCACCAGCCTGACCTTCATCAGCCAGGCTGCGCAGGACGCTAGGCTGCCGGAAGCCCTGGGTTTGAAAAAGAAAATCGCCGTGGTCAAAGGTTGCCGCGACGTGCAGAAAACCGATCTGATACACAACGATTACCTGCCAGACATCGACGTCGATCCGCAGACTTATCAGGTCAAGGCTGACGGGGTTTTGCTGTGGTGTGAACCGGCGGATGTGTTGCCGATGGCGCAGCGCTATTTCCTGTTCTGACGCCTCAAGCGCACAAAAACCCCGAGTGCACAATGTGGCACTCGGGGCTGAGACGTTCAGATATCAGTTGCCCGGGGCAACCGTAAAAGGTATTTCAACCCGATTCAGTTTCGCCCGGTCCATGGCTTCCTGGGTCAGCTGCAACAGCAAGGCTTCACGCTCGGCCTTGATCGTTTCCAGCGCTTGGGCATAGGCCTCGTCGGTCATGATCTGGCCGGGGGCAAAGGCACTTTCCGGCTCACCAAGCTCAGCGGCCAGTACGCGGATACGCTCTTTCAAACCAGCCTTTTTCTCCAGCGACAGCGTTGCGCTGTCGGCCCGTTCATCCAGGGCAACCTTGAACTCGGTGGTGGCAATGGTCTTGCGATCAATCGCCCTGAAGCGCGAGCCATTCAAGCGCTCGACGAAGGACTTCCAGAAAGGTTGCTCGGCAATCGAGTTACGCAGCAGGTCACCCTCCTCCAGCCCCAAAACCCGTTGATAGGCGCCCTCGATCATTTCGCTGGTGACGCCTGCGATCTTGCGAAACTGCATGCCGCGCGCCTGCCACGGCAGGTCCAGCCGCTGCGCCAGGTCCGTCATGAAGGCCAGGTGAACCTCCACCTCATCGATGGTGCCTGTGACATTACGTGCGGCGTCCAAACGTCGGAATTGCTCACCCGCCGCCTCGCGCGCCACGATATGACGCTTGGCGATTCTCTCGACTTCATCCAGGCGCGACTTGCCCTTTGCCAGGCTCACCAGCTCAGCCTCGATCAAACCGTTATTGCCGAGCGCCAATGCTTCGTGGACCAGCACCTCCACACCCATGACGTTGAAAAGCTGTGTGGCGCCATCGACGCAGTTGGATCGCATGTTGGCCTCCCTGAAAAACTGCTCTCGTAATGAAGCGTTCTCAGCCATGGTGTCCAGCATTCGCCAGACCTTGGCCGTCAAATCGGCTCGATAGACCTTGCTGGCGGTGAAGTCGGCGGACTGGGTCAGTGCATTGATTTCTTCAAAAAAATCCGTTGAGTTGAATTCATCCTCAACCTCGTTCCAGACCTCTTGCTTGCTGACCCAATCACGTCGGGTCAATCCTTCTTCCCACTGGATGCTGGTGCGCACACCCATGGGAGGGTAACGACGCTCAGGGTCCATGCCCGCCGAGCGAACATAGTCTTTGAGACGTTCCAGATTTTCAGCTGACATCCACGCGGGCTCGCGACTGAGCCAGGTACGCCCCAACAGCTCTGCGCCCCACGTGCCCGGCGTAACCTGCGGAATGTCCGTCAACACATTGAAACGCAGGTCCAGGAAAAAGTGCCTGAACCGTGGTCGGTCAAACAGCCCGGGCGGCCACGTGGTGGCCCCTGTATGAGTCAGCACCAGGGTATGCAAGTCAGGCATGCGACTGATGTTCGGTAACAACCCCAACGGGTTTTCACCCAGACGTAAACTGCACAGCAGGGTACGGTTTTTGAGCATCTCGCGATCGAGGATGTTAAGCACAATCCGGTTGCGCGTGAGATCCAGGTCTGTCAGGTGCGGCATATGGGCGATGCTCGATGGCAGCGACGTCAATTTGTTCTGCGCAAGGTCCAGCACGTGCACCTTGCGAAAGGAACGAAGAAAAGGTTGCTCGACATTCGATAGCCCGGTATTGCGTAACCACAGACGCGTGACGTGATCGAAGTTGGCCGCCAGTCGGGGCATACGATCGATGTGCATATGCAATTCAAAATTGCTCAGGTCCAGTGTCTGTCCAAGAACCCTCCCACTCGCATCCAGGTGCCTTGGACCCGTACGCTGCCAACACTGCCTGAGCTTTTTGGCGAGGGTATTCCTGGCTTCCACTTCGGCAAAGGCGCTGGGGCTCAAACGAAAATCCCGGGTCGGCCCGTTCACCCAGCGCTTCAGGGTTGAAACCATCTGGTTGAATTCGATCTCAAGCGCCTGGACCTCTACCCCAATCGAGGTATTTCGCTGGCGCAAGGTCTCAATAAACGCATCGAGTTCTGTATCTGTGAGGGTTGGATAAAGGCTGCGCACGCGAAGCCGTGCATTCGACTCCCCGGAAACGCCTCGATAGCCGTCCATGCCTCCAGGCAGCTTCATGCTGCGCGGATCGTAAGTCGGCTTACGAATCGGATGCTCAAGCAACGTCGACGCGAACTGATCATGGCTCAGGGGTGAGCGCTGTACATTAAACTTGAGCCGTGCGCCTTCGTGAATGCCATAGCCCAACGCGTTGCGTTGCGCATCCGGCAGGGCGTGCAAGACCGAAGCATAGAATTCATCGCTGCCGTGCAAATGCCGATCATCCGCGTCCCGCGTCTGGTAACGCCCGTCTTCCTCGAGAATCAGCACCTTACGGATCGGCGCACTTTCCGGCCCCACACTGGCATGCAGTTTCCCAGCAAACCCCAGTTCGCGAATTTCGATCCGCACCTCATCGGACCACCCGGGCAGGCCGGCCAAGGAGCCCAGTTCGAGCCTGCGCGAGTCGGCACTGGCCAGCTCCTCAAGGTAGAGGCCCTCATAAGCCCGGTTCAATCGCACCCGGTCACGCACTGCCCGGGCCTGTTGACGCAAGCGCAGCGAGAGACGCTGTTTTTCGCTCAGGTGTTGCAGATCGGCCGGCTCGGCATGCTCCAGCAATTCCAGCGCAACGCTGGCCGGCAACTCCGGAACGTCATTGAGCACTCGCTGCACACGAGGGTCGCTGGAAACATCGCGGCCTTTGTAAAGTGCATCGAATACGGTTTTCTTGTGCTTCCCTGCCTGCACGACCAACTGCTTGCGTAGCGCATCAATACGCTCAGGTGTACCCACCGCGACCTCATCGCCGAGCAGGTCGCGAATCTCGGTTTCGTTCAGCGATTCAATGACTCGCCCGGGCAGCTTACCGGCAGCCACTTCGGAACGACTGACCTTGATCGTCATCGGCCCGGATGCCGTTGCATTGCCGTGTTTGACGGAGGTCCCGGAACGATCCGACGCCTCGAAAACTTCCAGCGCCCTATTCTCGGGCCAACGCGGCAGTTCAACCGTGACCTCTGGCACAAAGCCAATCATCGTCTCTGGAATCTGGTTAGCCGCGATGTGCTGCGGGAATCGTTCCGCATCGGCATAGGTATTGAAGCGCAAGAAGGTATCGCACAGCAGCGCGGGCGGGGTTTCATGCTCGACGTGCAACCGGCGCAGCAGGCTTTCGTCTACCCCGCTCACGTGTTGAATCATGCCTAACGTCTGCGCAGAGTATCCATCGAGCGTGGTGTGCATGCACTGCATCAACCGTTTCGCTTCCCACTCCAGCGGCCGCTCGGTCTCGACCTTCCAGGCACCGGCCTTGTTGTGCTCCACCACCGGTTTGTAGGCCGTGGGGCGCTGCGGATGTTCCAGCCGATGCTGACCCGTCATCAGGTCCTGGTTCACCTCATAGTGCCTTTCTTCCAGTCGCAGCCACTGCTTGTCACCCTGTTCAATCAGACCGATGTCGTTGGGCACGGCATTGTCCGGCAGCGCCACCGGGTGCGCATAAGGCCCGACGTCGGGTTTCCACAGGCGGGTCTTGCCACCGGGCAGTTCCACCGGTTGCAGGCTGTCGATCAGCGCACTGGGCTTGACCGCTGCGACGGCCCCCCGGGGCAGCACATGCCCGGCGCCCATCAGCGCCAACTGGGCAAAGTTGATCAGTACCCCATTGATGTGCGCCCCGGCCTCCTCCCGGTCGCCCTTGCTCCAGTCTTCGATACCCTCCAGTAGTTCCTCGGCGATCTGCGCCACCATCACCCCCAACAGCACTTCGCCCACGCCGGGAATCAACATCCCGACAAAGTTGAACACGTTCCAGCCAATGTCCAGATAACTGGTCAGGCGTTTCCAGCGCGTGGTGGCATCCTCATCGCCGGTCGGCACCGCGATGACCCGCGCATCGGCGATGGCTTTATTGCGTTTGTCGACATACAGCCATTGCCACAAGTCCCCGGCAATCAGGTTGGTGATGGGCTCTGCGGTCGGGTTTTCGACTGCGGTTTCCCGCCACCAGGGGCCCATGTCCAACGGCTCGCGTTGTTGCCAGACAACACGCGTCAGCCGCTCTTTGACCCGGGCGAAGAATTTGCCCTTGTCCTTCTGCGCCACGAAGCGACTGAAAAATTCCTGATACTGCGTATCGCGCAGCTGGCCAAGCAGCTCTTTCATGAAGTCGGCGAGCGAGTCGTACTCTTTCAGCGGGTGCAGCGGATCGTCCGGCACATAGGCAATCACCGGTCCGTCCAGATGACTTTGCTGATAGATATCTTCGCGGCGCAGCATGTCCTCATGCACGCCGGCAGGGCCGTTGGCCAGGAACGACTGCAGCAGTTTGTACTTGTCGTAGTAACTACCCGTCAGCGCCGGCATGCGTTGCGACCAGTCGCTCCAGAACTTCAGACCGTCAGGCGTCAATTCGTCGACCAACGACTTGACCCTGGACGGCTGGCTCACCGCACTGAACAACACGATGCCGTGCAACGCGAAACCCATCAGCGAGAGCCGATGCCGGTACAGTGGCTGACCATGAAAGGTGATATCGCTTTTGCCATCACGCACCTGTTGAAGTTTTCCGTAGGCATATTCGCTGATATCTTTTTTCAAATAAGCCATCAACGCGTCCAGATTAAAGGACGCTTTCTGCGCGGCCAGCGCATGTTCTTCCAATAACTGCCGGGCCTTCGGGTCGGACGGCAACAGAATGCTTTTTATATGAGATTGATACTGCCCCCCCAGATCCAGGCGCCGACACAGCGTGGCGATTTTTTGGGTGGTCATTGTTGCTTCAAGTTTCAACTCTCCTTTGAAGTTCCTTGAATACACACCGGAACCGGTCCTGAAATGATCTTCAGCGGTTTCCGGCTCTTCGAAGTTGTGCAAGGCCGCCTCCAGCAGCGTGGATTCGCGCAGATAGCTGGCGCCACGGTCGATCGCCAGGAGAATCTTGTCCGGCACATACAGCTTCACCGTCAGTTGGCTGACGTCGACACGGGTGTTGAAATTCGACCTGATGAGCGTGGCCAGCAAGGGTTTGGCGAACGCCTGAATGTCCTGTTGCAGGTTTTTCAGCGGGCCATCGACCTTCGCTTGAAAGCGCCAGCGCTCCTCGACCAGTTGCGAGAGGTAACGCCGATTGAGGCTGGACGCGTTGATGTACCAATCGGGGAAAATTGTATTTAAATCATTTAAACCGTCCACTGATAACAGTCGACTCACCGGCGCTTCTGTTATAGCGCTGGGCAGTGCCTGGACAATACGTTCGTGGTGAGGGCCTTTATGTGCAACTCGATTAACCGGAACTTGTTCAATACCTTCCAACCCTTTTAATTCAGACATTATGTAACAACCAAAGTAACGATAGGAGTAATCAGCTTAAGCGCCACCCCCTGAAATAAAAGACTAAAAAACTGCTGGACCGACGGCCATTCAATAGCGTGATTGTTCAACTATTAAAGAGTTAAACATACATATATAACACCCTTTGTTTTGCGTTGGTCTTATGCCCTATCGTCAAACAAGTAGTGGATGCGTATCAGGGCACGATCGAAGTCAGCTCCAGCGAGACCGAAGGCACGACGTTTCGTGTGGTGTTGCCGAGAGTGTCGCGGGTGGTTTTGTAGCCGATGATGTTCAGCAGCACCGCATTGTGGTGAGGGGATTGCCCCCTCGCCACCTATCGAGTGTTTATCCCTACATTTTGGCTACTCGACGATCAACCGAGCCAACCGCTGCTTGAGCATGCGGTTCTCGGCCCGCAGTTGCTGGACCTCTTCCAGCAGGTCCAGCGCCAGGGCGACGCCTTCCCATTCCAGCTCCAGATCGTGCCGCAGCTTGGCGGCACGCTTGGCCAGTGCCAGTTCATAATCGTTGAAACGCCAATCCTTGGGCAGTGCGCCCTGAGGTTCGAGGATGCCGTGCTCGACAATCTCGATCACGTAGACGTCCGACAGGTCGGTCGCCTCACAGAATTCTGCCATGTCCAGTTGAACGATCAGGGGGTTGCTCATGATGGGCTACTCCGTCTCTGGGATCAGAAGTGTTCTCTGGGGTTGAAAGCCGCTTTTTTCGCCAGCTCCTGCCACAACGCCTTCACCTCGTCATCCGAGGTTTTAGGCATGACGGCCTTGAGTTGTACAAACAGATAACCGCGATGACCGTCCTTGTTCATCAAGCCGTGGCCCTTGGCGCGCATGCGCTGGCCATTCTGACTGCCGGCCGGAACCTTGAGGTTGATCTTGCCTGTCAGTGTAGGCACTGCCACCTCAGTACCTAATGCCAACTCCCACGGAGCCAGCGGCAAGGTAATGATCAGGTTCTCGCCTTCGACGTCGAACTTGGGGTGCGGCGCAAAGCGAATGATCAGGAACAAGTCGCCATTCGCCCCGCCACCAGTGCCCGGGGCACCCTGGCCCTTGAGGCGGATGCGCTCGCCGTCGGTCACGCCGGCCGGGATCTTCACGTTCAGGCTTTTGCTGGTGTTGCTGACATGCTGGCCGGCAGCGTTGTACTGCGGCACCTGGAAGGTGACCTTCTTCGATTCGTTCGAAAGGGTTTCTTCCAGAAAAATCCCGAGTTCCATTTCCACGTCTTGCCCTCGACGCCCGGCGCTTCGACCCGGCTGTCCACCACCAAAACCAGGACCACGGTTGCCGAAAATCGAACTGAAGAAGTCCGAAAAATCGCCCGTATCCTGACCACCACCGAAACCGCCTGCACCACGACCCTGCCAACCCGGCGGGCCCTGGAACGGTTGGCCGTGCTGGCCGTATTTGCGCAAGTCGTCGTATTCGGCGCGCTTGTCGGCGCTTTTCAGCGCTTCATAGGCTTCCGAGGCGTCTTTGAATTTGGACTCGGCGTCCTTTTCCTTGCTGACGTCCGGGTGATACTTGCGCGCCAGTTTGCGATAGGCGGCCTTGATCGTCTTATCGTCCGCGGTCGGTTCCACACCGAGAATCTTGTAATAGTCTTTGAAGTCCATCTAAGGATCACCATCCGTTATCGATATCGCGCCACCACCGGCAGCATGCGCCTATTGGCAGCCGCGAGGTTGACCGATCTCAAGGTTGTGACCGGGCAGCGCATCAGAAGTTTATCGGCAGCGGTGGGCAGTTCTTGCGACCGCCGAATGGCTGCCAGGGTCGATGCAGACAAGTTTGGGGCATCGGGCCAGCTTATCAAGGCGCTATTCGTGGTGATTTAGCAGATAGTCGGCCTTCGAATCTGCGCCGCACTGACATACACTGCGCGGCCGTTTTTTAACCGGAACTCGAAAGACATGAAAAACGCATCTCCAGCCCGTGCCTGTGGTATCGACTTCGGCACGTCCAACTCCACCGTCGGCTGGCTACGCCCCGGCATGGAAACGCTGATCGCGCTGGAGGACGACAAGATCACCCTGCCTTCGGTGGTCTTCTTCAACATGGAAGAACGCCGCCCGGTGTACGGCCGCCTCGCGCTGCACGAGTACCTGGAAGGCTATGAAGGCCGGCTGATGCGCTCGCTCAAGAGCCTGCTCGGTTCCAAGCTGATCAAGCACGACACCAGCGTCCTCGGCACGGCGATGCCGTTCAAGGACCTGCTCGGACTGTTTATCGGCCAGCTGAAGAAGCGCGCCGAAACCGCCGCCGGTCGCGAGTTCGATGAAGTGGTGCTGGGTCGTCCGGTGTTCTTCGTCGATGACGATGAAATGGCCGACCAGGAAGCCGAAAACACTCTGGTGGACGTGGCCCGCGCCATCGGTTTCAAGGACGTTTCGTTCCAGTACGAACCGATTGCGGCGGCCTTCGACTATGAGTCGACCATCGAAAAAGAAGAGCTGGTACTGATCGTCGACATCGGCGGTGGTACGTCGGACTTCTCGCTGGTGCGCCTGTCCCCTGAACGCCGTACCCACGACAACCGTCACGACGACATCCTCGCCACCGGCGGCGTGCACATCGGCGGGACCGATTTCGACAAGCAGCTGAGCCTGCAAGGCCTGATGCCGCTGTTCGGCTACGGCAGCCGGATGAAGAGCGGCGCTTACATGCCGACCAGCCACCACATGAACCTGGCGACCTGGCACACCATCAACTCGGTGTACTCGCAAAAGTCCACCCTGGCGCTGGGCAGCATGCGCTACGACATCGAAGACACCGGCGGCATCGATCGCCTGTTCAAGCTGATCGACCAGCGCGCCGGCCACTGGCTGGCGATGGAAGTGGAAGAAACCAAGATCCAGCTGACCCATGCCGACAGCCGCCATGTGCCGCTGGACCGAATCGAACCGGGTTTGAGCGTGGAGTTGAGCCGGGCACTGTTCGAATCGGCCATCGACAACTTGCTGGAGCGCGTGCGCAACAGCGTCACCCAGTTGTTGAACGACGCCAACGTGCGGGTCGATCAGGTGGATACGGTGTTTTTCACAGGGGGTTCGAGCGGAATTCCGGCACTGCGCAACAGCGTCTCGGCGATGTTGCCGAACGCTCGGCATGTGGAAGGGAACATCTTCGGCAGCATCGGTAGTGGCTTGGCGATTGAAGCGATGAAGCGCTACGGCAACATGGACTGACCCGAAACCTAGACGAGGCCATCGCGAGCAAGCTCGCTCCCACATTGGAATGCGTTCCCCTGTGGGAGCGAGCTTGCTCGCGATAGGGCCCTATCAGGCAATACACATCACCTGATCAAACCATCCCCACCTGCTTCAACTCACTCTTCAGGTACGCGTAATAAATCGGCCCCGCCACCACCCCCGGCAGGCCGAACGCGGCCTCGAACACCAGCATTGCCAGCAGCAACTCCCACGACTTGGCACTGATCTGCCCGCCAACGATGCGCGCGTTGAGAAAGTATTCGAGCTTGTGGATAAAAATCAGGTATCCCAGCGCCGCCACGGCCACCCAGATCGACAGCGACAGACCGACGATGGTGATCAGGGTGTTCGACATCAGGTTGCCGATCACCGGCAACAAGCCGAGCAGGAAGGTCAGCACGATCAGGGTTTTGGTCAGCGGCAGCTTGATGCCGAACATCGGCAGGACCACCACCAGGAAAATCCCGGTGAAGAAGGTGTTGAGCAGGGAAATCTTGATTTGGGCGAACACGATGTTGCGAAACGCCTGGACCAGCAGGTGCAAGCGGTCGAACAGCGCGGCGGCCAATGGCCTGCGCTTGGTCACGTCCGGCACGCGCTGCAAGGCAATGATCGCCCCCAGCACCATGCCGATCAGCAGCGTCACAAACATGTGCGCTGCGTCCTTGCCCACCAGCTGCAAGTCGCTTAGATGCTTGCTCACCCACTCGCCAATCGCCACGCGGAACTCGGCGGCACTGGCGGGCAGATAGGCGTCGATGAACGGCGGCAGTTGCCCGCGCGCCCGATCAACCACACCCATGAATTTGTCGAGAGAAGCGCCGGGGTTTTCCGCTTCATGCAGCAGAAAGCTGAAGGCACCGGCAAAGATCAGCGTCAACACACTGACCACTAGCGTCCCCAACAACGCCACCGCCAGCCAGCGCGCACGCCGACCTTCGATCAGGCGCTGCAATTGCGGGGTGAGCATGTTGACCAGTTCGAACACCAGCAGCCCGGCCAGCAAACTCGGCAGTAATCGCAACGGGATCACCAGCAACAAACCACCAAAGATGATGACCCAACTGATTGACAATAAGACTTGGCGTTCAGAAAACGTTGGCATACAGCCTCAAAACGAACGGCGTAAAAGGATTGGCAGTCTGCCAGCGTTCCGATGCCAGCACTAGGGATTGTGTAGGTCGACCTTGGTCGCAATGGTGGCGGATTTTTGCAATGTCCTTGCCGGCCTCTTCGCGAGCAAGCCCGCTCCCACATTTGCCCTGCGTACACAGATCCATTGTGGGAGCGAGCCTGCTCGCGAAGAGGTCCTCGCCGCCCCCACATATCCCGCTCCAATGTTTATTTTTTCTTCAGGCAATCGCTCATGAAGGTTTTGCGCGCATCGCCCTTGAGCGCCTTAGTGGCGGCATCGGCGTTGCAGGTTTTCATTTTCTCTTGCTGAGGCGTCAGGGGTTTGGCAGCCTCGGCGGCGGGTGCAGCCTTGAGGCAATTGCTCATGAAGGCTTTGCGTTCGTCTCCCTTGAGGGTTTTCGCGGTAGCGTCAGCATTGCAGGTGGTCATCTTGTTCTGTTGCTCGGTGGCGGCAAAGCCCTGGGCGCAGAGCAGCAAACCGATCATCAACAAAGGGACACGCAACATCTTCATGGAGTTTTCTCCTTGTTGCCGCACCGACGAGCACGGCCTCGCTCTGGAGTGTAGACAACACCTGTTACACCTTCCTGCTCTCAAGGTGGCTGCGTCGATACTGTTCCGGCGTGCACTCCGCCTGGCGTTGAAACATCGCGATAAACGCTGAGCCGGTGCTGTAGCCCATGTCGAACGCGATCTCCTGAATGCTGCGATGGCTGTCCAACGCTTCGATCGCCGCCAGAAACCGCAACCGCTGCCGCCACTCGCCAAAGCTCATGCCCAACTCACGCACGAACCGCCGCGCCAGGGTGCGCTCGCTGACATGGATCTGCGCAGCCCACTCCGACAAGGGCCGGTTATCACCGGGCTCGGCCTGCAAGGCTTCGAGTATCCCGAGCAAGCCGGGGCTGCTGGCGTAGGGCAAATAACATTTATGCACCGGCGCCTGTTGCAGCTGATCCACCAACACCTGAGCGAGACGTTTGTCGGCTTCGTACTCCGGAATCTTCACATCCCGGGCAGCGAAGTCTTTGAGGATCGCTTTGAGGATGTCGCTGATGGCCAGGGTGCAGGCCTGTTGCGGCAGGTCGTGGCACATCATCGGCGCCAGGCAGACCGCACGATAGTTGATTGGCTGATGGCTATAGAAGCTGTGCTCGGCCTGCGGCGGCACCCACACCGCGTATTGCGGCGGTGACATGAAGCGGCTGCCACCGATTTCCATGTGTAATACACCGTGGGCCGAATACTCCAGAGTGCCCCATGGGTGACGGTGCGCCGAGGCATAACGATGCGCATCAAAATCGGCATAACGGAAGTACACCGGGGCAGGCAGTTCGCTGAAGTCGAGCAGATCGATGTGTTTACTGTTCATGCTGTCCGTCATCAGGGGCAGGTTGTCTGGATCGAAGTATAGGCTTGTATCCAGACAGGCGATAATCACCCCTCATTAACGTTCTGGTTTTCTCTGATGCAATACGCTTATCCCCTGCTGGCCATTTTCATCTGGGCCGGCAATACCGTGATCACCAAAATGTCGGCCGGGGCGATCTTCCCTGCCGAGATCGGTTTTTACCGCTGGCTGCTTGCCGGATTGCTGTTCACACCCTTCATGCTCAAACCGGTGATCGCCCATTGGCCAGCGATCCGCCCGAACCTGGGCAAGATCTTTGTGCTCGGCGTGCTCGGCATGGCTGTTTACCAAAGCCTGGCGTACTTCGCTGCGAGCCTGACCTCGGCCACCAACATGGGCATCATCCTGTCGCTGATGCCGTTGATGTCACTGGCCATGGCGATCATCAGCCTCGGCCAGCGCCTGACCATCGGCGCCCTGGCCGGTGCGGTGCTGTCGTTCGCGGGGGTTTTGGTCGTCGTCTCCTCCGGCAGCCTTGGTGCGCTGCTCGAACACGGGGTGAACCTGGGTGACGCAATGATGCTGATCGCCACCCTGGCCTACGCGATCTACAGCACGCTGCTGAAAAAGTGGCAGCTGCGTTTACCGCCGCTGGTGTTGCTGTATTTGCAGGTATGGGTGGCGGTGGCGGTGCTATTTCCGATGTTCCTCGCCTCACCGAAGATCGGCCCGACGCTGCAGAACATTCCGCTGGTGCTTTACGCCTGCTTGTTGGCCTCGATGGTTGCGCCATTGGCATGGATGCAGGCCGTGGTGCGTCTGGGTCCGAGC